>CAWGNR010000030.1:0-80222 GCA_963823985.1 uncultured Chloroflexia bacterium | reverse complement strand
GTCTAACACGCTCCGGTCGAGATCGAATTCCCTCTAAGACGCTCCGGTCCAGGTCAAGTGTGGGGAAACGGTGGAACTGGATCTGCCGGTAGACCGGCAGGCCATTCGTCAATGAAAACAGGCGGCTGAGGGTCACCGGTTTGGCGCCGCCAGTGAGGAAAATGTCCGTATGCCATGTCGGAACCAGCTCATCCATCAATTGGCGCAGCGTCATTCCCAGCGGAACGTAGCGGGCCACCTGCTCCACCTGCCGCCCTATTTTTCGAGTAAAGGATATCTCAATTTCAGGAATGACAATGGACCTGCCACGCAGCGTGAATGCGATGATCGGTTGGTTCTCCGAGCTGGCCTCACCGGTATCCCCGCTGGTTGTGTAGGCTTGGGTAGCAGTTTTCAGGTCTGTCAGGGTGTCTGCGCCGATCAGCGTTACATTGTTGCTCAGGCTCAAATCCACGGATTTTATCTGAGCAGGGTAAAAGAGGCGATAATGCCGGCGGGCATTCCCTGCGGCGTGCAAATCTATAAGGCTGGCGGCCACGTTCTGGCTGGCAGGAGCAAATGAAATGTCCGGGGCAGAAATCGCGCCCAAAAACGCATCGAAGGTTATTTGCTGGTCCCGGTTGCGCCCAATTGTATAGAAAAATTGCCCGGAACCGACGGAACCGTTCAGAGATGAGCCGGGTGCGATATACTGGTGTGCGCTGTATTCGAGGCGTAGGCGCATCCCGGGGTGCAGATCGACATAGGGTGAGCTGTCGGAGCCGAAGCCAGAATTGAACCCATAACGAAAGAAGAGAGTTTCGTCCAATGTGGCGGGGAGCGCCTCCGCGACGAGCTGGGCAAGGATGGCGGTCCCGCCAGGGATGATGGTCCCTTCCCATTCCAGTGCCTCGACCGCAGAGCGGAAATCGACGAAATTGGCTCGCAGAGTATCCCGCGCAGCTTTTTCCATCTTCCAGGCATTGTTTGCCTTGATCGTTATTTTCGCGTCGATGTCACTGCTTTTCTTGGCGTTTGCAGGGTCCGGATTCCACTCGAAATTAAAATCGTCATTTTCGAAGCCCTTCTGGGCTACCCCTTCCTTTTTCTGGCAGAGGCCTTCAATGGAAAGGGGCAATTCAGTAGCAAATATCGAACCGGATGGAAATCAGCGGTACGAGCACCGGAGACGATGCGAATTTTTCATCCCTACCATGGAATGGAAAATATACGTGGAATGTATTGCGGTTGCTCAGGATCAATTCTATCTGGCGCTGCCAGAAGAATTGAGAAGCCCCGGGAATGACCAAGGTATCACCGGGGCGGAGTTTATTCGGATCGATGGGATTTTCGGGTGTGCTGTTTCTATCCCTGATGAGCTCCCATAGCAAGGAAGTACCATAATACTGCTGGGAGATGCTGATCAGTGTATCACTACCCTTAATGGTCTGGATAAAAGGCGTTTCAAGAGTATCTGCCATTTGTAACCCACTCCTTTGCCCCCATTAAACAGGGCACTACTAAAAAAACAAAATTCAGTGAAGTCGCCCGGAACCCGGCAAAAGGTTCGACCGGCCCCCACAATCTTTGAAAAAGTCTAGTGCTTAGGCATAAATCACTTCCCCCAGCATTGGCAATCGATTACTACTATTTTTGTATATATTAGCAATTTTGTCAAGTATAAATTCAAGGGAATTTATGAAAGTGTCAGTACAATTATCGCATCATGGTAGAAACCGGATTATGGGTATAAAGGTCCTTACATCATCACCCCCAAAAACAAGAGTTAACGAAATTATCGGTATTTCTCCTTAGGCGCGTTTACATGCGCTGGATCGCGGTCCCGATAAAATACAACAGTTTTACGAACCCGCGGAGCGTAACGAAGAAACAAACCAATTTTTTGGGACGAACACAGGCATAAAATAACAAAAAACCAACCTTTTTGGTTGGTTTTTCTTTCAACTTTGGCGGCCCCGACGGGATTCGAACCCGCGATCTCGGCCTTGACAGGGCCGCATGTTAAGCCACTACACCACGGGACCATTGGTTGAGCGGGCAGTAGTTTATCATACACCCCTGCCCGTGTCAATATGATTCTATGGAAATTTCCTTAAACAATTCTCCGTAAGACCAGAGTACGGCGTGCGTACGCACGCCGTACCCTGGTTTGCGTCTCCTTTTTGCGCATCAGGAGTAGGTTGTTTCTTAATAGGCGTAGTTGGGATACAGATTGGGATCCGTGGGCGTCTGGCCCGTTGGATCGTGCACGTAGACCCAGTCGCCTTCGACGGCCCAGTTGTACAGCCAGTGCGCATCGCCGACCGAGAGATTAACACAGCCGTGCGATTGGGGGTATCCGAGCCGGGTCCGCCAGTAGGCGCCGTGCAAGGCGCGGGCGCCGTCGTAGTACATGGTCCAGGGGACGTTGTCCAGGTAGTAATACTCGGCCGGGTTGTTGTTGCGCATGGTCTCGGTCTCTTTTTTCTGGAAGATCTGGAATAAGCCGGGCTTCGTCCAGTACGGCTCCAGACCGCTGGCCATGATGGTAGCAAAAACCAGCTGGCCGTTGTCATAGACCGCCAGGCTTTGCTCGGCCAGGTTGACATCGATCCAGCGATTGTTGGTCACGCCTTCCGGGGGCGTGGTGTTGATGTCCACCTGCACGATCTTGCGCGCCTCCACCCATTGGTTGGGACCGATCATGTTCCAATCGGCATTGTCAACATTTTGGGTATCATAAATTTGAACGGCTTCGTAAATATTGACAAAATTGCCAGTTTCGGGAGCATTATAGCCCGGGGCCACCCGGATCGGGATCAGGTCATACGACCATCCAAAAGAATTGCGGGGCGTGGCGGAGAACTGCAGCCCCTGGAAGTGCGGGATTTCACCCACGCGCGATCCTTTGCCGGGGATCCAGCCGCCGTTTTGCAGCAGGAAATACGTTCCAGCCTGATCCCAGACGTCCACATAAGATACATACACAAAGCCCGGGGGAAACTGGTTCACGCCTGCGCCTTTTTCGCCGGGGGAACTGTAGATGGGCACGTATTCGTCATCGTTTAGATCGTAATACCGGTACGGTAGGTCGCTCAGACTCGGGTCAGGCTGATAAGCCGGTAGCGGACGCGGCGGGACAGTGATGCCAAGTTTGATCAATTCACTTAAGTAACGGGAAGGCCCGAGCGAGACGCAGTCCTGCGCTGGGGCAGGATAGGCATCCGGCTCACAAACGACTGCTCCGCTCTCCGGTTCATTGGGAGGAGGATTTTCCTGCGCCGAAACGAATTCGAACAGGGGCGATGGTTGCCAGCAAACTCATACTGAGTAGTAGGAAAAACATTCTTTTCATTAAAATACACCTCGCGTGCCGCAATGGCAGTACACGTGCCGCAATGGCGGTACAAGCAAAGGACGATTATAGCATGCCACTGCTTACGTTTTTGTTAACTGCATTTAAGCTCGATTTCCTGGCTTGCTTGACACAATATACGCCCTGTGCTAAATTTGTTTCATCATCTTCACGTCCGCTTGGCGATTGCGCCAAAAAGGGCGTGTATCCTTTTGTTTAGGAGGGCTCTCTTGTCCAAGTCTCGCACCCAACAAATGGTGGATCGTTTACGTGAGCTTCAAGCCTCCTCGCCAGACATTGAAGCATCTGCGATCGTCAGCGTGGACGGGTTGAGCATTGCTTCAGCGCTTCCGCAGGGAGTGGAAGAAGACCGGGTTTCGGCAATGTCGGCAGCCATGTTATCGCTCGGGGAGCGGATTGCGTCCGAATTGGGGCGCGGTTCCCTCGAACAGGTTTATATCAGGGGCGAAAAAGGGTATGTTATCCTGATGTCAGTGGGGGAAGAGGCAGTATTGACCGGGTTGGCTCGTGAACAGGCCAAATTGGGGCTGATATTCCTGGATATGCGCCGGGCAACCGAAGATCTGGAGAAGTTAATCTAGTGTCGCAACAACATCAGAAAGTACAGAGCCCAATGGAAATGAATTCTTTGAAAAACGACAAATTATCCTGCAACATTGTGCTGTTGCGGTACTGGTGGAGTGCGTATGAGTCCCGTTGAAAAAAGCGGTCTTTACTACCCAAACAAATTTGGTCTCATTACCATTAAGTCCCTGGAAGAGGTCATGGGGAAAAATGGGTTGAATGCAATTCTCAATCTGGCCGGACTCAATCATTATATAGACAATTATCCGCCGGATAACCTCGATAAAGGCTTTGATTTCACCGAATTATCGGCCATTGGCGTAGCTCTGGAAGATATGTATGGTCCGCGCGGCGGGCGAGGCCTGGCGCTGCGCGCCGGTCGCGCCACGTTTTCAGACGCTTTGAAGAATTTCGGCGCGTTGGCAGGCGTTGCCGACCTGGCCTTTGTGGTTTTGCCGCTGCAGTCAAAGCTGCGCATCGGTTTGCCAGCCTTTGCGAAGATTTTCACCCAACTCACAGACCAACATACCACCGTCGAAGAAAAAGATAATGAGTTCATCTGGACGATCCACAAATGTCCCGTTTGTTGGGGAAGGTCCAACGCCGATAAACCCGTTTGCTTCATCTCAACGGGTCTACTGCAAGAATCGTTGAAGTGGGTATCCGGGGGGAATGAATTCCGCGTCAATGAGTCAAAATGCGTTGCCGTAGGTGATGATGTCTGCGAGTTCGTCATCCAAAAGGACCCAATCGGTTAGCACTCATAGGAGACCAGCATGGCAGACGTCAAATCGAAAATCCTGGTCGTAGAAGACGACCTCGACGTCGCCGAAATGTTGAACGCGTATTTTCGCGTTCAAGGCTACGAGGTCTTTACCGTTAATTGGGGGGAAGACGGCGTCCGCGCCTGCCAGACGATTGATCCGGACCTGGTCATCCTGGACATCCGCTTGCCGGATATCGACGGGTACGAAGTCGCTCGCCGCCTGCGCACAGACCGGCGGACGCAGGACGTCCCTATTATTTTCCTGACTGAAAAACGAGACCGCGCGGACCGGTTGCACGGTCTCGAGTTGGGCGGCGATGACTATGTCACCAAGCCCTTCGATGTGCAGGAATTGCGTTTGCGTGTGCGCAATGCCTTGCGGCGCGCCAGCCAGGGCTCCTTGAGCAACCCGGTCAGCGGGTTGCCGGATGGCGCCCTGGTAGACGAAAAACTCAATGAAGTCATCCAGTTGGGGAAGTGGTCCCTGTTTCTGGTATCGATCCTCAACCTGGACGTTTTTCGCGACGCTTATGGTTTTGTGGCTTCGGATGACGTCTTGCGCGCCATCAGCCTGATGATCCATAACGCGATGCGCGAGGTGGGCGATGCCGAAGATTTTGTAGGGCACCTGACCCCAACGGATTTCGTGCTGGCGGTGTATCCGGGAAAGCTGTCTGCCTTGCAAGACCGGGTTCGAACTCGCCTGGAGCAATCCCTGGACTATTTTTATCCGATCAAAGATCGGGACCAGGTTTCCCAACGCAAAGACCGCCTGATCATCAAGGTGATCGAAGTGCCTGCTGATAGCGCCAAGCTGAGTGAAGTAGAGGCGCTCAAAAAGGAACTCTTGCGTCTGATCCGGTAACAGATTTGAAGGTAATGATTGTAACTCCCACGTATAACGAAGCGGAGAACTTGCCCAGGCTTGTCTCCGCTTTATTTTCGCTTCCGCTCAATTTGAAGTTGCTTGTTGTGGATGACAACAGCCCTGATGGGACCGGAACGCTTGCTGATGAGCTGGCCAGGCAAGATGAACGCCTGCAGGTGATGCACCGGCCGGGTAAACTTGGTCTGCGCTCAGCCTACCTCAACGCGTTCCAGCAGGTGATGCTGGAGGAACCGGATGTCATCGTGCAAATGGACGCGGACTTCTCCCACGACCCGGCCGTTCTACCGGATATGGCTGAACGCATCGGTTCCTGCGACGTTGTCATTGGCTCCCGTTATGTGGAGGGCGGTTCGGTTGCGAGGCGCTGGCCGAAATGGCGAAAAAATCTGTCTGCCTTTGGGAATTTCTACGCCCGTTCGATTTTGGGCCTTCCTTTAAGGGATGTCACGACCGGCTACCGCATGTGGCGGGGAGAAACCCTGCGCAGCATGCCGCTGGAACGGATCCGCTCGAACGGCTATGTTTTTTTGGTGGAAATGGCGTATCTGGCATACTGCCTGGAATACAAGATCGCAGAAGTTCCCATCCATTTCGCGGACCGGCGCTGGGGCAAGTCGAAGATGTCCTTCCGGATCCAGTCCGAAGCGGCTTTGCGAGTCTGGCAGGTATGGTGGAATTACCGCGATGTGCGCCGGGCTGGGAGAAACGCGCGAGTGGTTGTCGCCCCCTAGTATTGTACTTTTTGGAACCGCCAAGGTCGCTAAGAACGCCAAGAATTTTTAAAGACGCCAAGGTTTATCCTTGGCGTCGTATTAAAATCTTGGCGCACTCTGCGCCTTGGCGGTTAATTCCCTGTTTCCTGTCGATACTGCTCACTCAGTCTCTCCCATTCTTCCAAACTCAATGTCTCTGCCCTGCGCTGCGGATCGATATTCGCCGCCAAGAGCATTTTTTCTGCATCTGCAGGGGACTGGCGCATCCCGGCGGAGATCGAGTTGCGCAGTTTCTTGCGTTTCTGGCTGAAGCCGGCCTTGATGAGCTGGAAGAAAAGATCCAGGTTTTGTTCTTCGATACGAGGTTGTGGGAATACGTCCACTACCAATACGGAAGAATCTACTTTGGGGACCGGGAAAAACGCTCCCGCCGGGACGTGGGCCGCAATGCGCGGCTCCCCGTAGACCTGTACGCTCAAAGATAGCAGGCTCATCTCCCCGGGGCCAGCGCAAATCCGTTCCGCAACTTCTTTCTGGATGGTCAACACAACCCGGCGCGGCTTGGGCGCGGACTCGAGCAAATGACGGATCAGCGCCGAGGTGATGTAGTAGGGGATATTGGCAACGACCAGGTAGTCTCCCTGGTCGATGATCTCTTTTGGCTCCATCCCCAAAATATCGCCTTGCAGGAGCTCGATGTTTTGGTAAGGGGCGATCACCGCTTCCAGCGCTGGGAACAGGTTCTCATCCAACTCGACCGCAACCACTTTTTGAGCCGCCGCAGCTAAGTAGCGAGTCAGACTGCCCAGGCCGGGGCCGACCTCCAGCACGGTGTCGCTGGGGTGGATCTCGGCCGCCTGGACAATCTTTTCCAGCGCGTATGGGTCTTGCAGGAAGTTTTGGCCGAGGCGTTTATCGGCGCGCAGGCCGTGCTGCCTGAGGAGCTGAGAGACGTTCAGCGGCGGGATAGGGGGCGGGAAACGGGTCGAGCTCATGGGCAGGTGGAGGCGGTCTCATCTTGGGCTTGAGGGTCGCTCGCAATCGCGGGACCAGGCCAGGTCCCGGCGTTGAAGCGGGCGACGTAATCGCGCAGGATGTTGTAGTCCACGTCCCACACGAACAAGCGGCCGTCGAAAACGGGGTCGTACACCCGGGCCTGTTGGAAAAGTTGGGTGGGGAAGCTGGCAAAGGTGACGTCCGCGCCGCTGAGTTTCGTGCCCAGGCAGGCCAGTTGGGCCAGCTGTTCCGGGGTCAGGTCGGTCTGGACCGCCCCCTGGAAGGATTTGAGGATGGCGGGAATGCGAACGGCCACGCTCGGGCTGGTGAGTTGCTCCTTAAGAGCGCACATGACGGTGTTTTGATGCGTTGCGCGCTCGAAAACGCCCTCGTTGCGGATGCGCGCCAGGGTGAGGGCCTGTTCGCCGTTCAGGATTTGCACGCCCGGCGGGAAGATGAGCCGCTTGCTGCGGTCTTCGCTGGTTCGGCCATCCACGCCATCCGGCAGGTTGACGCGGATGCCGCCGACGGCGTCGACGATCTTTTCGAAGGTGCGCATGTTGACCGCGATATAACGATCGGACTGCACACCAAAGTTCAGCGCCAGGGTGCGGGCCAGCAAGCCGGGCCCCTGGCCGGGGCCGTCGTAATAGCCGAAGCCGGGGTTGCCGTACAGGTAGGCCTGGTTCAGCTTCTCGTGATCCTGGCCGTTGATGTTGTCCGCGATTTCGGGGATTTCCACCCACAGGTCGCGGGGAAATTCCAGGATGGTCACCCGCCTGGTGACAAAGTCCACCCGCACGATGCGGATGACGTCTGCCAGGCCGTACTTGTACGAGTTCCCGCGCGCGTCTGTGCCGATCGCCAGCAAAGTCATCACGGGCGGGCCGCCGCAGGAAATCGCTTGCACGGGCGTGCCCGGTGCAGCGAGCGTAAAGGTGGGAACCAGGTTATATGTGGAATTGATAGGCTCGGGGGTCCAGGTGGCCGGCAGGCTCCAGGTGGAGGTCGGCAGCGCCATGGCTGGCCCAAGGGGAGCCTGCCAGAGCGTTGCGTAGGTCCGGTAGCCCAGAAACCCGACCACCCCCAGCAAGCAGGCAGCAGTGATCGAGAGAACCGTCAGGATGGATTTCTGGGCCTGGGTCATGTTATTTCATCACGGGCGGCACAGAGGCCGGCGCGGGGGCCAGGAAATAGACGGTGTGCCAGCCGGACAGATCGGCCACGTTGTTTTCGTTGAAACCGAGATCGATCCAGCGGTACCTGGAGATGCCAAGATTTTCCTCGATCAGAAACCCTCCGCCAATATCTCCCACCACGCCGTATCCATAGCCGGGGATATAAACATGCGCTCCCTGTAGGTAGTTATACATGGACCGGTCGAGCGCCACCACGCCTCGCCCGGCGCGCAGGCCGCTGGCCGTGCTGTAAGAGCATCCGTTTTTGCCGGTGTCGCAGGGCGAGTATATGGTTGCGTACATTTGATACGCCAGCCAGTACTCGATCTTCTCGCCGGCGATCGTTTCGGTTTTCATGACGATGTCGGTGCCGGTGTGGACGATGCGGGCCTGCGGCGGGCGGACTACGCTTTCGTCCTCGGTCGTGCGACTGACCTCCTGCCCGTCTTCGTAGCGGATGCGCGTGCGGGCCACAGCCAGTCCCTCTTGCCCGGGTTGGGCAATTTCCTGCTGGCCCAGCTGGACGTCAGGAGAAGGGACGGTTTCCGTGTCAAACGGGATGGACTTCTGGACCAGCTTGACGGCCTCGCTGACCCGCACCACGCGCACCTGGCCGTCAGCGGGAAGCGCACCGGACTCCGCCGGTTGGCTGGTGTCCAGCCCGATGAGCGGGATCCCGGCCCCAGCCAGCGCTGCGCCTACCGTCGCGGCCGAAGAACGGATGGTCTGGTTGCCTTTGCTGGTTGTCACTGTCAACTCCAGGGACGGGCGGTAGGTAATTGTCATCTCGGCGCGCACGGGCGTATCTGCGGGCGGATCGATGAAATCGGCTGCGTATAGTTGAATGCCGGCCTCCTTCAATGCACTCCCGACGGTTTTTGCTGTGGTAGTCAGGGTCTGTTCACCTCCCGGCGTGACCAGGATGACCGACATAGCCCGGCGCACTTGCAAGGCGTTCATCCCGGCCGGGAGGGCCTGCTGCAGGGGAAAAGGCAGGCCATTGACCAGCAGTTGATCCGTGGGCGCGAGCGGGATGCCCGCCTGGGCCAGCAGGTTTGCAGGGGTGCGTTCGTTTGTAACAATCGTATGGACTTGCCCATCTTCCAGGATGGAGACGGAAGGGAGAGGTTGCGGTTGGCAGGAGATCAACAACAGACTGAGGATTGCCAGCCGGAAAATCCGTTGCATAGAAGGATTGTAACCGATTTACACGGTGGCAGCCGGGAGTGGTCTAAGGCGGCCAGGGAATCACGGATGGCCCGATATAGCCATCTACGTGGGCCAGATAGACCCGCCCGTGGGAGGCTTCGTCACAGCCGCCGTCATCCCGCACCTGGGCAAAGGTTTCATCGGTCCCCTGTGGGGTGAACACGATTTTCCCGTCCTGGCAGGTCCACGTCTCGACCAGGTAACGGTTGCTGGCATCCGGCTTGTCGCCGGGCTGCAGGTCATAGCCTGTCCAGGAGATAAAGACCAGGTTTCCGCTGCGGCTTGCCTCTACGTCGGCCGGCCGCGGGAAAAGATCGGTGGGGTAGTTGATCAGCGGCGCCTTCTCGGGATAATACGGTTCGAGGCAGGAGACGTCTCCCTGAGGGATTTCGACGAAGCGCGGGTTGGAGTTGACCCAGCACGGGACGGGCGTCGCCCACCTCGTTTGCACCCGGATCCAGGTGCCATAAGCAGTATCCGCCTTGCCCTGGACATCCACCAGCGTGGTCTGGGTTAACCCGGCGCGATACAAATAGACGGCGCCGGGACCATAGCGGCAGGACAGGTTCTCCACGGCCACCAGCGCCTCGCCGGGAGGCAGGCAGCTCAAGACGGTTGGGCTGGGTGCCGGCGTGTCCGTGGGAGTGGGGGAAGGGGTTTTTGTGCTGGTAGCCTGCGTGGCCGTAGCTGTTGAGGGCGCCGGTGTGGCCGTGGCTGTCGCGTTCTCCACCACCGGAATGGCGATAGCTTCCGTGGCGGTGGGCGCCGGAGGGGATGACGGCCGGCCCGAGAAGAACAGCGCGCCAGCACCCGTCACTCCGATGAGACCAACGATCAAGGCGATCACGACATATCGAACAAAGCCCGGTTTCTTTTTTGGTGGAGGGGCCGGACTTTCTTTTACGACTGGCATCAAACCGGCGCCTTTGGCCAGGTCAACGCCTGCAATGCCCAGCTGTCTCAACTGCGGGTCATGGTTCAGGTGCCTGGCAATGAGCTCGTACGCATCCGCTCGAGGAGCGCGCAGCTGGATGCGCAGCTTTTTGCCCGATGCGACGTCCGGTTGGGAACCCGGATCGACCGGCTCGGGCGTGAATTCCCCGCCGCTGATGTACTGCCCGTCGCCGACGAACTTCAGGGCGGCGATTCCTGCGTCCTTGAGAGCAGGGTCTTCATTGAGCGCCCGCGCCTTCATCTCATAGGCATCTCCGTTGGACATCTGTACAACGACGCGCAAACTTTTGCCGGTCTTCGCAGCGGATTTCGGTGTGGTAGGTGTTTTCTCAGGCGCGGTTTCAGGCGGCAGGTCAGGTGAGAATTCTCCGTCCGCAATAAAATACTTGTCCCCCACGAATCTCAAGGCGGAGAGTCCGGCGGACGAGAGCCGGGGATCTTTGTTGAGCGCCTGAGCTTTCAACTCGAAAGCATCGGCGCTTTCCATTTTGATCAAGAGCCGTAAGCGGGCCATCAGGAATTGATTTCTTCGATCTTCGTTATGACAAAGGTCTTGCCAATATCTGTGATAGAACCCTGAAGGATCTCGCCCAGGATCTGGAGAAATTTCTGCTGGGCGTTTTTGCTGAAACTCTCGAGCGTTTCGTTTTCAAGGATCACTTCCACTTCGCGAAACGCAGGTGGCTGGATCGCGGGGCGGCCCTCAGCGGCGCTTTTGCGTTTCTTGATTTCCGCAATCAAATCTCGCACTCCCCGCTTCGAATCAAGGAAGTAAGAAACGAATTGCGTGCCGGCCAACTGGTAGCGCATCTCATTTGGGATTTTCATATCGCTGAGCATGACCGGCAGGATGAACGGGTCCAGGGCTTCCTCCGCCAGGTTCAGTTCTTTCAAAACATTGTCGGAGGCGGCCGAGTTTGGAGATAAATTGAGAACAAAGGCGTCCGCCGTGTCGATGGCCTCCACGATTTGTTTGCGCCATTGTTTCCCGGGTTTAATGTCCTCGCGGTCTAACCAGACCTCGATCCCGGCAGCCTCCAATTCAGAGACGATGTTCTCAACGACGTCTGCGTCGCGGCGGGAATAACTGATGAAGACCTGTCCCATGGTACCCTGCTTTCTTTTTCGAATGTGACATTGTCAAACTACTCAGCCTATGCTTATAGAAGAGTAACCGAAAAATGGTGAATGTTGGTCAATATTATAAAAGTATTGTACGGAAAGTCAATCATACATTACAGAAGAGAGGCTTTTCAACGGTCGTACTGTTTCAAAACCCTCAGGGCGCGCAGGGTATTCCAGCGGCTGGGTCCGCCGGGTTTTTCCATATCGAAGTGAACCTGCCCGGGGTGCCTTGCCTGCAGCGGCCATTTTCCATCCTTGCGTTGCTTGGATTTCAAAATATCGAGGGCTGGCCCCATGCGCGGATCGTATGCGGTGCCGGCCGCCCGGAAGTAATCCAACGCGCGCAGAATATCGTAGTACCAGCGGGAAGGGTAGGACAACATGGTCATGCGCACGTCGATGGTTTCTCCCGTCCGGTGGGAGCGGAATAACTGGTGGAGTAGCAGAAATTCACGCGCTTGTGCCGCGATTTCTTCTAATTCTGCCAGGCGGTATTGGTAGCCGGTGATTGCATATTCCAAGATGCCTTCTAACAGGGAGATGGTGGAGTGCATCGAACTGTGGACCGCGCCCTGGCGGTTGAAGCGGCAGTTGAAGCCGCCGTCCGGCATGTGCTGGGTGATCACGAAATCCACGATCGAGCGCAGATCCGTTTCGTGAGCGCCGAAATAACAGGCGTAGTTCAAGAACATCCCGTTGATGCACACGTCGCTCTGGGGAATCGTGGCGGAGGGATTGATTCCGCCATCCGTTCCTTTTCGATCGCGCAGGATCATGGCAACCGATTCGGCCATTTGCAGGTGGTCTGAAGGAAAACCGAGGTTCTTGATATCCAGGAGGGAATAGTGCGTGGAAGTCCACTTGGGCTGGTAAAAGTCGCGCCCCCAGTGCCCGTTCTCCCGGCGGGCTGCCAGGAATTGCGCACCCCATCCCTCGCTGGCGATCCGCTCTTTAAGGGCTGGCAGCTGCGAGCCAAGCAGGTCGCGCTGCACCTGGTATTGGATGGATACATCTCCCTCCAGGAGCCAGGCTGATGACCTGATCGTCGATCTTCATTGATTCAGTCCCTCCCAAAGTTCAATATTCTGCGCGCTTGGTTTCGATTAAGTTCATGCGAATAATTTTAACTGGTTCTCCTAAGTGTTTCGGTATGTTGCCTAGACGGAATACGGTAGTGACTTATAAATGAAGTTCCAATTCCTTCCCCAGGAAGTCGGCATAGTGTTGCGCCGCCGCGCTGACGGCCTGGTTGTCTGCTTCTGTCAGCTCGGTGAAGAGGTTTGCCTCGATGAAAACAGCATCTTTCTTGATCGTCCGTTTCCAGGTGCCGGCGAACTGGCCGTCGAGGAGGATAATGTACTGTAGCGCATTCCCCATCGTTCTGAACAATTCGGCGAGATTACCTGCATCAATCGCGCTGCGGTCCTTGTAGCTGGAAATGTATTCATCGTAAACGGACAACAGGGAGGCGGTTGGGGAAGATCCCATCGCAGGAGCTCGTGGCTTGAGAAACCAATAGGTCTGCGTGTCTTGCGTGTCCTGCTCAAAATTGGCCTTGATCGCATCCAAACCTTCCCTGGCATCCGCCACCGTCAACCCGGACCATTTGGCGAAATCCTGGGCGCTGGCCGGTCCGCGGCTGGTAAAAAAGCGGCGTGCCAGTTCGGCCAGGGCCTCTTCGCGTTCCAATTTTCTTGCATGTGGAGCACGTTCGTCTAATAACGCATACGTGAACTGCTTCCCACGTCGCGGGCCGCTGCACAGGATGCCTTCGAGTTCGGCATGCATCATGAGGTAGCTCATGCGGACGCCATTTTCGGTAGCAATATCAGCATTCTCGAGAATCCCTCGCAATTCATCGCGTGTGAGATGTTTACCGCCTGTGAGCGCCTTTGCCAGCACCGCATCACTGCGTTTGAAAGTAGCATTGTCTAACCCCATCTTGCGGTACATGGAGGCGCTCGCCGCATGCACCCGTGGAGCGGTCAACATGAGCATCCAGCGGATATCGGCCGGGCGGACGAAGTGCCAGGTGGGCCGCAACAGGTGGGTGCGCAGGATCGAGCCTGCATTGAAGGCCTGATCGATAGCATTATCAGTTGCATCCCGCATGCGCAGGCCGAGCGCCCATTTTGCCCCAAAATAGTCCTGGGCCTGGACAGCGCCCAGCCAGTCCACCACCTCTCCGGGATCTGTAAAGGTGGGCGCGGAAATGCGCTGGTTGAGCAAACGCAGCTGCGCGATAGCGGGGTTTGTTAAAGTCACACGATCCTGCCGACCCGGAAGTGCAATGGCCAGCGGATCTTCTTTTTCGCCGTTTCCGGCCCCCACACCTGTTTCAACTCTTTGACTTGCGATTTCAAAGGGCGCTTCTCCCTGCGATGCGACCAGTTTTCTGACCCCAGACCAGCTGGAGATAAAGCCAATAAAATGGTTTACCGTCCAAACGGCTTCCATTTCGAAGGCAGGGGGATGGATTTCGTCGAAGGGGAAGGGCAGGGTTTGGTAACGCTCTTCGAGGTAGCGAATACGCTCCGGCCAGAACCCCTTGAGGGTCCCCCAATAAAACCGGTCCAGCCATTGATCAACGGCGGGGTCGATCACCGGAAAATAATAGGTCCAGACGGCCAGGATCGCTTCCCGTTTGGCTACCCGGCGGACTTCTGCGTAGAAGGCGTCAAAGTTGAACCAGTGGACAGCGGTGCCGACGGTAATCAGGTCAACGGTTCCGGCGGGGATGGTGGTGTTTTCCGACGGTTCCACCCGGTATTCGACTCGCTCGTGCGGAAAGGCTTTTTCGATCTGCGCCGCGCTGGCGTCGGTCGCGATGACGCGCTGAAAATTTTCGGCCAGGGCCAGCGCGGCTTGCCCGTTGCCGGTGCCGCAGTCCCAGGCAAGTTCCTTGGAGGGGGCTAAGGACGCGAGATAGTCGAACATAGCCTGTGGGTAGGTAGGCCGGTGTTGAGCATATTCATCGGCGTGTTCAGAGAAATGATCGCGGAAAGGCATAAAGCGTCTCACTTGGACTTGTACCAATAAACCAAAAATCAGAAAATATTATAGCATTCCTCTATTGGAATTTATGCGCGTTCCATCCGTGTTCATTAGTATTACAGCGCCAGGTTGTATTCCTGATGCGCACCCATTTTTTCGGGATTTTCTTTGGACTTTGGGTTGTAATGTTCCGATTTCCCGCGAAAAGGTGATGGATTTGGGGTGCGAGCATGTCCCTACGGCGCACGCTCGCACCCCAAACCTGTCCTGAGCCTGCCGAAGGATGCGGGAATTTAGCGCGGAAATTCTCAAAGAACCTCCATCCGCAAACAGGTACACGGATAGCCGGCATTATCGCCCTCAAACCGGCTGACCTGGCGAAAGCCCTCGCTTTCGTACAAAGCAATTGCTCTGGAATTGCCGTCCAGGACAATGGTCCAGGCGCCTTGCCCGATCGCGGCAGTCGCTCGTTGGAGCAATTTTCGCCCAATGCCCAGGCCGTAATGATCCGGGTCCACATACAGGAACGAGACATAGGTTTCATCCACGGCGACGAAGCCGACCACGCTATCTCCCTCGCAGGCGACGAATTTCCGGCTTCGTTTTCAATCTTCCACCTCCGGATCTTGCTCGATCGGGATAAAGGCGCGCGGGTCACAGGAACCTTTCAACTCGTCGGGACGGGCGCGGTCATGAACCTGGCAAATCGCTTTCCAATCGGATTCTTGATAGTCTCGGTATGTGATCATGGATTCTTTTCCTTGGACTTTATCCGCTCCATTGTGTGTTCAATTAATGCGAGAGAGCGTTCATAAAGGTCAAAACTTCCCTGGCCAAGGCGAACTGCCAGGGCCTGTTCGATTGCCTGCGGCCATGGTCCGCCCAGTTGCGCTTGCGCCCAGCGGGCGGCTGCCGTTTTCGAGATGATTTTCCCATATTCCAACGCGTACAGCGAGCGGCACATGGTCAGGATCGCGAAGGCGTGGTACGGGCTGTCGTGATCCCTCAACCAGGACGGGTCTTCGAGCATCGGGAACCACCACTCTTGCAAAATTCCTGTTACGGCCCGGCGGATATCATCCGGGCTGACCGGATCGATCCAGGTTTTTGGGTCTGGTCCGGCCAGCACCACGCCCCCTTCCCGGATGACCTGGCGCTGGATGATCCAGTCGCTGCCGTGGGGCGCCGCTGTAAAACCGGCCTTCGTTGACGGTGGGATAGGCAATATTCGTTTTCTCGTAACGGCGCAAGTGGTCTTTGGGGATGTAGGAGCCTTCCAGCTTGCTTGCCCACTTCAAGCCCGTGCTCCAGATGCGATTGTGCATGGCCTCCAACTCGGCAATCGTTTCGGGCGAGAGCAGGTCCGTTGTGACGACCAGGAAGTCGATATCGCTGGCCTTCAGGTCGAAGTCACCGCTGGAGAGCGAGCCATACAGGAACATGCCGGCAAATTGGTTCCTAAAATCTCTCGTACCCCGGCGAGCAGGACATTCGTAAACATCTCGTTGACATCCGGATAAGGGGTGGGATGCCGGGCTACCATGTTTCGACCTTTCCCTGTTCGACCGTCCACACGTCGGAGGCGAAGCGTTCGATGAAGTAACGGTCGTGCACGACGGCCAGGATGCTGCCGTTAAACTGGGTTAGCGCCTCCTCGAAGCGGGCCCGGGAGGGGATGTCCAGGTGATTGATGGGTTCATCCAGCAACAGGAAGGTGCAGCCTTGCGCCACCAGCAGCGCCAGTTGCAGGCGGGCGCGTTCGCCGAAGGACAGCTCCCCGCTGGGACGCAACGGGTCGTCGCCGCTGAACAGGAAGAAGTGCAGGAAGTGACGCGCCTGGGTCTCGTTGAAGGGGGCGGCGCGTTGGACCGCTTGCAGCGCGGAGAGCGACGGGTCCAACAGCTCCTGTTCCTGCGCCATGTACCCCAGCTTGACCGATGCCCCGAGCCGGACCGTCCCCGCCAGCGGTTCGAGCTTCCCGGCGATGGTGCGCAGCAGGGTGGTCTTGCCGGTCCCGTTTTCGCCTGTCAAGGCAATGCGCTGCCCGGCGCGGATGTACAGGTTCAGGTTCTGCAACAGCGGACCGTGCCCCGGATAGCCGATAGTCCAGGTTTTCAGTGCTCAGCACATCTTTAGATTGGTCGGCAGGTCTGGCCGAAGTCCAGCTTCATCTGCCAGGAAGAACGCGGTTTTTCGATCCGATCCTCGCTCCAGTATCTTCTCGATGCGCGCTTCGAGGTGCTTGGCCCGCCCGGCCACGTTCTTGGTGGCGCGGTTGCCGAAAAAGCCTTTGGCAAATTTATCGCCGCTATCGGCCTTGCCGCCTTTTTTCATGCGCGTCAGGCCACGGATGCGCGCGGCGGCGCTCCGCAGTTGCGCCAGCTCGTCTTGTTGGTCGCGATAAGCCTGTTGTTGTTTCTCCAACTCGTCCAGCTTCTGTTCGGGCATAGTCCGTGTAATTGCCGGGGTAGGACTTGAGGGCGTGCGTCGCCGGGTCCAGTTCGAGAATGGAGGTGACGGTGTTATCCAGGAAGGCGCGGTCGTGCGAGACGATCAGCGCTGCCCCGTTGAAGCGGTTCAGCCAGTCTTCCAGCCATTCGAGCATGGCGATGTCGAGGTGGTTGGTGGGTTCGTCGAGCAGCAGCAGGTGCGGCTCTTCCAACAGGATGCGCGCCAGCATCAGGCGGGTCTTCTGGCCGCCGGAGAGGTGGGAGATGGGGGTGTCGAGGTCGAAGTTGCCCAGGCCGAGGGGGCCGAGGGTCGCTGAAAGAGGAGATTGGAGATTGGAGAATTGGCGCACGGTGTGATCGAATTTTTCCTGGAGTTCCGGATCGTTGGGGTTGGCGACCAGGGCTGCCGCCAGGGATTCGATTTCAGAGGCGAGGTCGCTTTCGGAAACGGTGGCAAGCCCGAGCGCGGCGCGCAGCGTCTGCCCGGGTCGAAGTCCATGCCCTGGGCCAGGTACCCGATCCGTAAATTGGGACGCGTGTGCACGACCGTCCCACCGTCCGGTTGTTCCTCGCCGACCAGTATGCGCAGCAGGGTGGTCTTGCCGCTGCCGTTCGGGCCAATGAGACCGATGCGGTCGCCGGCGCTGATGTTGAGAGAGACGTCTTGTAAGATGGGCTGAATGCCGTATGTTTTGGAGAGGTGGTGAGCGCTAAGCATGATCGATCCTGTAATCAGACCTGATGGGTCTACGTTTAAAAACAAAAACCGAGGGCAAGCCCTCGGCTGGAATCAAACGATCACAGCGGGTTGGTGCCCTGAAAATTCGTATGGGTTACAGGTTGTCTGTCATTCGTTACGCTCCGGTTTGTTTGAACAGGCAGATTATACACCGGTTGTATCTACTCAGGCTAGCGAGGAATTCCCGAAAAATGGTGTGCGTGGGGGCGTACGCCCCCACGCACACCATTTTTCGGTTCTCATTTGTATTGGATAGGCTGAGCAGTTACCGCCGGTTTTAGTAGGCAACTCCCTGATGGTTTTTAGGCATTTCCCGTATTGATAAGTGAGGGATGACCCTTTATAGTTTGAGATGACCAGAGATAGGAGATCGAGATGGATTTACAGTTAAATCGACTGGAAGCGAATCGCGTAAACGTGGGCGATACGGAACGTCAGGCCTCCCTGGCGACCGGGTTGGCAATCATTGGTCATATCGTGGCGCACAGGCCGAAGTTAGCGCTAAGCCTGCCGCTTGGATTGGGGGCCGGCTACCTGGTGTACCGCGGGGCAACCGGGCACTGTCTTTTGTATGACAAATTGGAAATCACGCGTTCCGAAGAGGGAAATAAGGGCATCCAGGTGGAGCGCGCAATCACCATCAATAAGCCCCGGGACGAACTCTACCGGATATGGCGTAAGTTCGAAAACCTGCCGCGTTTCATGACTCACCTGCGGTCGGTGCGCACCCACGAATCGGATGGCAGGACCCATTCCCACTGGATCGCTACCGCGCCCCTGGGGAAGGAGATCGAGTGGGATGCGGAGGTGACCGAAGAGAGGCAGAACGAAATGATCGCCTGGCGTTCGTCCCCCGGTTCCCTGGTAAAAACCACGGGTAGCGTGCATTTCAACGACGCTCCCGGCGACCGGGGAACGATCGTGAAGGTAAACATGCAATACACGCCGCCGGCGGGTTCGATGGGCGCTGCGTTTGCCAAACTGTTTGGCAAAGAGCCGTCGCAGCAGATCCACGACGATTTGCATCATTTTAAAGAGATGATGGAGACCGGCGAAATGGCCTCCGTCGAAGGACAGACCTCGGGCAGAAACGAGAATTTCGGCAGATCGATCGCGGAGAGACAACAGGAAAGGGATGTCGTCACCGAGGCTTCGATGGAGTCGTTCCCGGCCAGCGACGCCCCGTCCTGGACGGCAAGCAAAGGGGTGTAAAGGAGGCTGGTATGAAAGCAGTGTGTTGGAATGGAATCACGGATGTGAGCGTAGAAAAAGTCCCGGACCCCAAGTTGATCAACCCGCGCGATGCGATCATCAAAGTCACTTCTACCGCGATTTGCGGATCTGATCTCCATTTATATGATGGGTACATCCCGACTATGGAAAAGGGCGATATCCTCGGCCACGAGTTCATGGGCGAGGTGGTGGAAGTGGCGGACGGGGTCAAGAACCTGAAACCCGGTGACCGGGTGGTGGTCCCGTTCCCGATCGCCTGCGGGAACTGTTATTTCTGCCGGCATGGACTGTGGTCGTTGTGCGACAATTCGAATCCGAACGCAGCCCTGGCGGAAGCCGTTTACGGGCATTCCCCCGCCGGCATCTTTGGCTATTCCCACCTGCTGGGTGGATATGCAGGCGGGCAGGCCGAGTACGTCCGCGTGCCGTTTGCAGACGTGGGCCCGTTCAAGATCGAAAACGGGTTTCGAGACGAACAGGTTCTCTTTCTCACGGACATTTTCCCGACCGGATATATGGCGGCCGAAAACGGGCACATCCAGCCCGGCGATACGGTCGCGGTGTGGGGCTGCGGGCCGGTGGGCCAGTTCGCCATCCAGAGCGCCTGGACGTTCGACCCCGCCCGCGTGATCGCCATCGACCGTTTCCCCGAACGGTTGGACATGGCAGAACGATACGGGCGCGCAGAGACCATCAATTATGAAGGGGTAGATGTCGTCGAAGCATTAAAGCAAATGACGGGCGGGATGGGCCCCGACGTGTGCATTGACGCGGTCGGGATGGAAGCGCATACGTTTGGCCTGGAGGGTTTGTATGACCGCGCCAAGCAGTCCGTCCGCATCGAAACGGGCAGGCCATACGTGCTGCGGGAGGCGATCCAGGCCTGTCGCAAGGGCGGGACGGTCTCCCTGGCAGGCGTCTACGGCGGGTTCCTGGATACAATTCCGATGGGGGCGGCCTTCAACAAGGGATTGACCTTGAAAATGGGCCAGGCGCACGTCCACCGCTATTTACAACCGTTGTTCGAGATGATCGAAAGCGGCCAGATCGATCCTTCGTTTGTCGTGACCCACGTCTTCCCCCTGGAGCAGGCGCCGGAGGCGTATGAAATTTTCAAACACAAGCTGGATGGTTGCGTGAAGGTAGTGATGAAGCCGGATCAGCGGCTGTAGACCGCGATCTGCCAGGTGAGTGTTTTTCGAAAAAAGCGTCTCTTGAACCCCTGTCCTCTGACCAGCGCTTCCACTGCCTGCGGAGAATGCAGGTAGGTGCGGAAGCGGCTGCGGCTCAGGCGTAAGAAGAAACTTTGCAGGGCCTGCCAGACCTTCATCCACCAGTCCGTGCGGGGATAGACCAGGCCATATACTTTACCGGCCCGGGCCAGCGAAAGGCCGACCATTTTGTGCATATCGGGATAGCAGCAGATGACGCGGTTGAGCGTCACGATATCGGCGGGCGGGACCTCTTGGGCCAATTCCACGAAATTGCCGTGCCGGTAGTCGACCCGCTCCGCGAAGCCGCGCCGGGCGGTTTCCGCTTTGACGGCGTTCAGGTACGCGCTGGAGGCCTCGATATCGACCGCGTTCTCTACCCCAGCTTGCAATAGCGCATGTTGGATGGCGCCCAGGCCTCCGCCGATATCCAATAACGACAGACCTTCGACGCCTTCTTGTTTAAGCGCTTCAATGAGGATTCGGGTGGTCTTATCCGGGCCGCGTTTGCGGTACCGTTTGAGCTCTTTCGCTACGTATTCTGCGCTGAACAAATCTTCGATCCCCTGGCATTGCGTGCAGGTCATATATCACCTCTAAAAAACTGTCTGCGTCCCGAAGGCCTTCTGTGAACAGAGCAAGGCGAGCAAGCGCCAACCTTCGAGACGCTTTGGTTTAATCATCGCAACAATCATCCAACCCGGCCGCCTTTTCAAAGGCCTCTTTCCCTTCGTTGTACGAGAAATAGATCAAGCCGATCGCCCCCAGGCTGTCCACGAAGCCGAAGCCGGTCAGTTCATACACCAAACTGGAAGCCAGCAAGACCAGCGACATATAAACACAGACCAGGGTGCAGTTGGCGTCCGCCAGGATGGGCGAGGAGTTGAGCGCGCCCCCGACCTTGCGTTTGGCTGCCACCAGCGCCCACATCACAGCGATGGAAACAAGCGAGATGACCAGCCCTGGCAAGGTAGTGACGGGTTTGTGGCCGATGACAATGTTGTACACGGCGCTCAAAGCCAGGCCGGCTGCCAGGATGTAGAAGCTCGTGCCGGTAATGCGCAGAGCGGTTCTTTCGAAGGTGGAACGGTCGGTCTCCGGGTTGTGACGGATGCGCAGCACCATCGCAAAGATGCCGAGCCCGGACATGACCTCGATGAAACTGTCCACGCCGAAGCCGAACAGGGTCAGCGTTTCGTCGGAAAGGCCGAAGAAGATGGAGATCAAGCCCTCGGCCAGGTTGTAGACGATGGTAAAGACCGCCAGCCACAGGGCGTAATTCCAGTAACGATCAAGGGTGGATTTTTCGGTCAGGGTTGCCATTTTTGTTCCTTACCTTTAATGCATAAACTCGTTTTTGAACTGCCAAGCTCGTTAACGCCAGATTTCAGATCGCCAAGATGATCATCTTGGCTTCTTGGCGTTTTGTTTCTATTTATACAAGTAATTCTTCCAACGCCGCCAGGAACAGGGTGACGTTTTCCTTGCGGCTGGAGTTGCCCATCAGCCCAATCCGCCAGACCTGGTCCTTGATGGAGCCAAACCCGGCGGCGATCTCGATGTTGTATTCGCTCAAGAGCTGCGCCCGCACCCGGTGCGGGTCGACCCCGGCCGGGACCTGCGCGGTGGTCAGAGGCGGAAGCCTGTACTCCAGCGGGATGAACGGGACCACGTCAATGGCCTCCAATCCCTGCCAGAGCTGCTCGGCGTTTTCCCGCATGCGCGCGTGGACGTTATCCAGCCCTTCTTCATAGAGCATGCGCAGGGCCTCGTGCAGGGCGTAATGCAGGCTGGCCGAGGCGGTGTGATGGTACCCGTGCGCGCCTTCCCAGTAGTTTGCATACAACTGCAAGTCCAGATAGAACGAGGAGACCGGCTTGGTGCGATTCTCGGATCGCTTCCCTGGCGCGGTCGTTGACCGTGATGGGCGCCAACCCGCTGGGCGCGCCCAACCCCTTTTGGCTGGCGGAGTAGGCCACGTCCACGCCCCACTCGTCCACTTTGAGCGGGATGCTGCCCAGCGAGGTGACCGTATCCATCACCACCAGCGCGCCCCGCTTGTGGGCTGCTTCGACGATCTCTTTGACGTGCAACTGCTCGGCGCCTGTGGAAGTTTCCGCGTGCACGAAGGCAAAGACTTTGTAGTCTTTCTGGTTGAGCGCCGGTTCGACTTCCTCGAGCGAGAAGATCTCGCCCAGGGGCTTGCTGATTTTGTCCACGTTGGCGCCCTGACGACCGGCAATCTCCACCAGCCGATCCCCAAAATAACCGATCACGGCCACCAAGACGTTGTCACCGGGTTCGATCAGGTTGCTCAAAGCCGCTTCCATGCCGGAGGTGCCGGTGCCGGACAAGGCGAAGGTCCACTCATTCTGGGTCTGGAACACGTAGCGCAGCAGTTCCTGCTCTTCGGCATAGATGGCCAGGAGATCGGGGTCCAGGTGTCCAACCGGGGGCGTGGCCATCGCCCGGACCACGCGTGGGGCGGCCATCCCAGGCCCGGGTCCGAGCAGGATGCGAGCGTGCGGGTGTAGCTCTGAAAAGCGCATATCGGTCATGAGGATCTCCCATTGTTTTGATATCGTTCGTATTACAGCGCAAGCTTATCTTTCTGATGCGCGTTCACACCCATTTTTTCGGGATCTTATTGGAACTTTGCGTTGTAATATTAGTCTATCAGAAAATTATCAATTGGGGGTTGAAAAAGGGGTGACGAAAAAATCATTCGATTGGATACTTGTAAAGCGGAGCTCTTTGCAGGTAAACTAAGGGGCGGCATCACTAAAATGGCCAATTTTCAGGGATAAATATGTTTCCCCGTGGGGCGGGATGTCATCCCGCAAGCACTCTTGAGATGGCGGGATACCATCCCGCCCCACATCTGTTAGACGATAGGAGTAACAAGATGAAGAAGCATTTGATCGTATTTGCGCTGGCAATCGGCCTGTTGCTGGCTCTGACTGCCTGTGGTGGTGGTAGCGGCGCTTCCACAAACCTGAGCGTGGATATGACGGAGTTTATGTTCAACCCTACGGACTACTCCGTCCCTGCTGGACAGCAGATTACGTTGCAGCTTTCCAATAACGGGTCGGTGGAACACGAGTTTGTGATCATGAAGCAGGGCACAGAAGTAGGCAATGATTTCGGGGATGAGGACGAAGCCAACATTTATTGGGAGGCCGAGCTGCAGCCGGGGGAATCCAATGTCTTTACCTTTACTGCCCCCAGCGAGCCGGGCGAGTACCAGGTCATTTGCGGGATCCCGGGGCACTACCTGGCTGGGATGGTAGCCAAATTGATCGTCGTTGCGGAGTAACTGGACTTTGGTGCTCAGTTGACCGCCGCTCACGAAGCGGCGGTCACAGCCTTTTATTACCGGCAGCCAGAGGGGAATTCCATGAGTTGTGTTCATTAAGTGTACAATCAAGGCATGGAAGAACGTCCGCTGCTCACCAGTCTTTCCAACCCGCTTGTCAAGCAGGTGCGCGCGCTTAAACGGCATAAGGAAAGGGTTGAAAGCGAATCCTTTTTGGTGGAAGGGCTCCACCATGTAGGATCTGCCATCGAAGCTGGCTGGGATGTGGATGCCTTTCTGTATGCGCCGGAGCTATTGAGCGGTGATTATGCTAACGGTTTGTTGGAAGAAGCGCAGCGCAACGGTCTGGTGACCCAGCCTGTTTCCGCTAAAGTGATGGATTCCTTGACCGGCAAGGAAAACCCGCAGGGCATCCTGGCTGTGGTGAAACAAAAAGATTTGCACCTGTCCGATATAGGCGCAATCAGGTTGGGGGTAGCGTTGGTCTCCCCGCAGGACCCCGGCAACGTGGGGACGATCCTGCGCACGATCGACGCCGCCGGCGCAGACGCGCTCTTTTTATTGGATGGCGGCGTTGACCTGTACCACCCCACCTGTGTGCGGGCCAGCATGGGGACCTTATTCTGGAAGCCGGCTGTCCGGACTGGTTTTGACGAGTTTGTTGGTTGGGTCAGGAAGAACGAAATTCGCTTAATCGGCACGTCTGCGCACGCGCAGGTGGATTACCGTGAAATCAACCCTGGTGACTCCCCTTGGGTGCTATTGCTTGGTAACGAACAAAAGGGGCTTTCCGAAGAGCAAATTGCTGCGTGTGAGGTAACCGTCTCTATGCCAATGCGGGGGAAGGCCAGTTCTTTAAATTTATCGGTGGCAACGGGGATACTATTGTACGCTTTAAACAAATAAGGCCGAAGCACAAACCCCGGGCGGGATTGCTTCGCCCCTGATCAGAGTAACCTGAACGTGAAATTCGTCAGATTTCGTCTTCATCATCCACCCAGATATCATCCTCATCTTCCCCAGACTCGTCTTCCCACTCTTCCAATTCTTCCTCTTCCCAGTCCTCCTCCTCGACCGCGTCTTCAGAGGGGGAGTAGGTGGCGCAGCCGGTATCTGGGTCGATTTCAACGGCAGCGGCGCTGCAATATCCTTCGTCCAGGAAGATGCAATCCAGATAGTGACAACGAATTCGAGGCATGATTTCCTCCTTATGAGGGTTGGCGTATGAGCCGGATGATAGAGATGATAAAGATAATGGTCATTGCAGCCTGGGATGTCAGGCAGAACGGGCAAAACGCGTGTAGCAGAGCAAATTCAACATAGATCAGATACACGGTAAACAGGAAACCGGCCAGCGCCAGGCCGAAAATCAACAAGGGGCCATTCTTTTCAAAGAATTTGTCACGGCGCTCGTACCAGTGCACCAGCAAGATAGCGAAGTAGCCAGCGATGCCAAAGGTCGCTACCGGGATGCCGTACACTTCTGCATAGCGGCTGGCGTTCACCGTGGAGCAATCTCCGCTGCCCAGGCACAGCGCATCGTTGGAAGTTACTTTGTAGATGGTCATATAAACCGAAACCAGCAGTCCGATCACGACCATTGTCACGGAAACGCGGTACAGCCATTTTTCCATTCGGTTCCTTTGTCACAGCAGCCAGGCATCGACTTCCATGCCAGCAGCGAGCGATTTTACCCCAGCGGGGATAATAAGTAAAGCATTTGCCTGTACGATTGAGAGCAGATTTCCAGAGCCCTGATGACCGGCCAATTGCGCGGACAGTATACCACCTTCCTCGTGAACGTTGGCGCGCAGATAACTTTCTCGCCCGTCGGAGGAAATCTGCTCGGCCAGCCGCACGCGGACCCGGGGCCTGACCCCGGCTTCCAGGCCGCTCAATCGCTCGAGTGCCGGCCGCACGAACACTTCAAAACCGACGAAGGCCGAGACCGGGTTTCCTGGCAACCCGATGAAGGGAATGGCCTTGTACCTGCCAAAGGCCAGCGGCTTGCCGGGCCGCATGTTCACCCGCCAGAAAGTGAGCTCGCCCTGCGCTTCGACCACGTCTTTAATGAAGTCGAACGCGCCCACGCTGACGCCGGCCGAAGAAAGGATCAGGTCCACCTTTTGGGCGGCGGCGTTGGCGAGCAGCCCTTCCACCGATTCGCGCCGGTCGGAAGCGATTCCCAGGCGGATGACCTCCGCGCCGGCTGTATCGATTAGGGCTGCCAGGGTGTAGGTGTTCGAATCGCGGATCTTGCCCGGCCGGAGCGGTGCGTCTACCGGGATGAGCTCGTCTCCGCTGGAGAGCAGCGCCACGCGCGGCCTGGCAAAGACCGGCACTTCAGCGACGCCCAGCATGGCTAGCAGTCCCAAATCCTGGGGGCGCAACTTGTGGCCGGATGTCAACACGGGCTGGCCGGTGCGCACGTCGGTGCCCTGCGCGCGGACAAAGTCGCCTGCTTTTAAGGACTTGTACACGCTCACAGTCTCGGGGGCAGGCGTGCCGGGAGCGCGCTGATCAAAGTCGGTTTCCTCGACCGGGATGACCGCATCCGCGCCTTTTGGCATGGGCGCGCCGGTCATGATGCGCGCGGCCTGCCCGGGGACGAGGGTCACATCCGGGCTGGTGCCGGCCGGGATATCGGCGACCACGTCCAGGGTCCGGGGAGAGGCGGGGTCGGCGCCTTCCAGATCGGAGGCAATGACGGCAAACCCGTCCATGGAGGAATTGTCAAAAGAGGGGAGGTTGTTCTGGGCGGCAACGTCAGCCGCCAGCACGCGGCGCGCGCATTCTGCCAGGGGCAGGGTTTCCGTGCCGACAGGTTCGAAACGGGAGAGGATGCGTGAGCGGGCTTCGTTTACGCTTAATAAAGACATAAAACCGCCTTACGAAGGCGGCGAGATTATACCATTTTCCCTCACCCCCAGCCCCTCCCCCACAGGGGGAGAGGGACATGTCTCGGGAGAGGCCGGTGAGGGTTACCCCGGCTTCGTCCGGTGCGCTTCCATTACATTGGGCAGGTTTTCGATGCGGGTCAGGGTGCGGCTGAGTTGCTCGATATCGCGCACGTCGATGACCAGCTTGATATCCGCCAGATTCTGGTTGGTCTTCACCGCTACATCGGCAATGTTGATGCCTTCATTGTTAAGCAGGTTGGAGATATCGCCCATCAACCCCTGGCGGTCATACGCCTGGATGCGAACAGGGACGGAATAGGTGCGCACGCGCGAACCCCAGGAGACGGCAACCAGCCGTTCCCGTTCGCGCATCCGCAAAATGTTGGGACAATCCTGGCGGTGGACGGTGGCGCCGCGCCCGCGGGTGATGTAGCCGACGATCTGATCGCCTGGCGTGGGGGTGCAGCATTTGGCGATGTTGGTGAGCAGCCCTTTCAGCCCGACCACGTCCACGGCATCGGCCGAGGCCATTTCGCCGGTAGGTGTGCCGGCGGTCAGGATGTCGACGTTTTCTTCGTCTTCCGACAGTTTCTTGACGATCTTGCTGGCCGAGAGGTCGCCGGTTCCCAGCGCAACGTACAGGTCTTCCGGCGTGCGGAACTCGAGTTCACGCGCCAGTTTTTCGAAATTGGTTTTCTCGCCGATTCCCAGCCGCCCCAACTCGCGTTCGAGGATGCTCCGCCCGGAGGACAGATTCTGTTCGAAATCCTGCTTCTTGAACCAGACTTTGATCTTGGCGCGCGCCCGTTGGGTTTTGACCAGGCCCAGGTTGGCGTTCAGCCAGTCCCGGCTGGGACCGCCGCGCTTGGCGGTCAGGACCTCGACCTGGTCGCCGGTTTTCAACTCATAGTCCAGCGGGACAAGCTTGTTGTTGACGCGCGCTCCCCGGCAGCGGTGGCCAATGTCGGTGTGGATGTGGTAGGCGAAATCGATCGGCGTCGAGCCGCCCGGCAGGTCGATGATATCGCCGCGCGGGGTGAAGATGTAGACCCGGTCCTGGAACACGTCGGTTTTCATGCTCTCAACGAATTCCTGCGCGTCGTCCACGTCGCCGCGCCATTCCATCATGCGGCGCAACCAGGTGATGCGCTGCTCGTAAGACTTATCGCGCGGCGTGCCTTCCTTATACTTCCAGTGTGCGGCGATACCGTACTCGGCGTTCTGGTGCATCTCCGCCGTGCGGATCTGCACTTCGAGCGGCTTGCCGTCATCGTAAATCACCGCGGTGTGCAGGGACTGGTAGAAGTTGTCCTTCGGCGCGGCGATATAGTCGTCGAACTCGCCCGGGATCGGTCGCCAGTGGGTGTGGATCAGGCCCAGCGTGGCATAACAGGATGGAACGTCTGGAACGATCAGTCGCACGGCCCGCAGGTCTCGCACCAGGTCGAACGATTTGCCCTTTTTCTGCATCTTACGATAGATGGAATAGATGTGTTTCGGGCGCCCGCTGATCTCCGTGTTGATGCTATTCTGCACCAGGATCTTTTTCAGTTCCTCCACGATCTGGCCGACCTGGGCCTCGCGGACGGGACGGCGTTCGCTGAGCTGGTCTGCGATTTCCTTGTACTTATCCGGTTCCACGTAGCGGAACGCCAGGTCTTCCAGTTCCCACTTGATCTGCCAGATGCCCAGGCGGTTGGCAAGCGGCGCATAGATTTCAAGTGTTTGCTTGCCGATGCGGCGGCGCTTTTCCTCGGGCATATACCCGAGCGTGCGCATGTTGTGCAGGCGGTCAGCCAGTTTGATCAGCACCACCCGGACGTCATCGCCCATCGCCAGGAAGGTTTTGCGCAGCGTTTCGGAAACCACATCCGGACGGCGCCCCAGCGGCGTTTGGGTTTTGAGCAGCTCCACCTCGTCGATGGTTGACTCTGGCTGGCCCTTACCGGCGTGCCCGTTATGGCTGACGCGCGGCAAGTTCGAGAGTTTGGTTACCCCATCTACCAGGCTGGCAACTACGTCCCCGAAATCGCGGCGGATATCTTCCAGGGTGATGGGGGTGTCTTCCACGGTATCGTGCAACAACCCGGCGGCAACCACCTCCGGCGGCACGCGCAGATCTGCCAGGATGTGGGCGACTGCCAGGCAATGATTGATGTACGGCTCTCCCGAATTGCGCTTTTGTTCGCGATGGGCCTCTTCCGCCACCCGGTAGGCGCGTTGGATCAACTCCCGGTCCGCCAGGTTATAGGTTTCCGGGAGGCGCTCTAACAGGTTTTCAAGCGGGATTGCTACAGCTAAAGTCTTCATTGCTCTCTTGTATCTACTCAGGCCTGCTGAGGAAATCCCGGAAAATGGTGTGCGTGGAGGCGTACGCCCCCACGCACACCATTTTCCGGTTCTCTTCTATAATATAGGTTGAGTAGTTACGCTCTCCTATTGTATTCGATAAAAGCCTGTCTGCGGACAGGCTTTCCATATCGCGATCAGGTCTTCTACACCTTAAAGCGTCTTGAGGAGCGCCTGGCGGCTATTGCGCAAACGGTTGGAAACCAGTTCGGTGATTCGTTGCATCACGGTAAAGCCAGCCGCCGGATTTTCTTCCAGCACTTCCATTAATTTGACGCCTGGAATCGTCAAAATTTTACAATCCGTTTCACAGATGGCGGAGGCTGTGTAATGGTAAGGGGGAACGATGCCAGACCAGCCAAAGCTCTCGAACCGCTGGCTGACCGCCGAAACCGTGATGCTCTCCGGCCGTGAGGTGAGTTTTACTTTGAGCACGACTGCTCCTTTGAGCAAGAAATGAAGTTGGTCTGCCTGCTCACCTTCTTTAAAGATGGTGTCCCCCTGGGAAAAAGCCAGATCTTCCCCCGATCTGGCGATTTGATCGAGCAAAGGCTCCGGCAGATTCCGGAAGAGTGGAAATTCAGCAAGGGAGGCGCTGGTCGGCATGGTTTGTCTCCGGGCAATGAGTGCAATAAGGTAGAATAGCTACGATTAGTATAGCATGGATTAGAAGATGCCCCTTGTCAACAATGTGACCCGCCTGCTGGACTCGCGCAAAATCGCCTACACGGCCTTTGAACTTCCGCCCGAAAAACTGGGCGCGCTCGAAACGGCCCGCCTGCTGGACGTGGCGCCTGCTTCCGTTTACAAGACAATTGTGGTCACCCGGGAAAAGCCCAAAAAGCCGCTGCTGGCCGTCATCCCCGGGCCAAACCAGGTGGACCTGAAAGCGCTGGCGGCTTTCCTGGGAGAGAAGAAGGTATATCTCCCGACCGAGCGGGAGGCCGAGGCTTTGACCGGTTTACAGGCCGGAGGAATCTCTCCGCTGGCGCTGCTGAACAAAGGATTCCAGGTCCTGTTGGACAGTGCGGCGCAGGAGCTGGCGGAAATCCACATCTCCGGCGGCCAGCGCGGGCTTAACCTCCGTATGCCGGTGGAGGCATTCCTGCGCCTGACGAATGCGCGCCTGGCGCCGGTTAGCCAGCCGGAAAAGACGGGTTATTAATGAAGGTGTATCCGCTCAGAGCCTGGTAAAGAATTCCCGAAAAATGGTGTGCGTGGGGGCGTACGCCCCCACGTACACCATTTTTCGGTGCTCTTCTAACAAGGTTCGGTTGAGCAGTCACATGAGGGCATGTATAAAAAAACTGTAAATCCATTTGAATTCTGTTTTACTTTCTCATAAAAATTCACTATAATACCTGAATATATCTGATTAGAACGGCATCTGCCGTTCCACTGCTGCAACCTTCCCGAAGCAGGGTCCTACATAGAAATCAAAGAGCATCTTGGAAAGCAGCCCAATCGATCTGTTGCGGTAAATCTCGTCAGGAGGTGAACAAAAAGCAAGTTGCAAATCCATCCATACCCTTTCTCTAACTGAATAGTATTAACTCGATTACCCAGACTTTCTCTAAAGGAGGAGAAAATGCGTAGGTTACTTACTTTGCTCTCGGTTCTCATGCTGAGCAGCCTGTTACTCGCAGCCTGTGGCGGCGCACCACCCACTGCCGCTCCCGCTGAAACATCGGCGCCCGCTGCGCCCGCGGATACCGCCGCTGCGCCTGCTGAACCCGCCACAGCCGCGCCAGGCACGACAGAAGGCCCGGCTCCTGCAGCCCAGCAAGGCGGCTTTGGTGAAACCCTGCAGACCGTCCAATCTCGCGGCAACCTGATCTGCGGCGTGAACGCCCAGGTTCCCGGCTTCGGATTTGTCGATTCTGCTGGCAACTTCTCCGGCTTTGACGTGGATTACTGCCGCGCCCTGGCGGCTGCCATTTTCGGCGACTCCACCAAGGTCGAGTTCCGTCCCGTGACCGCTTCCGAGCGTTTCACCGCCCTGCAATCGGGTGAGATCGACATCCTGAGCCGCAATACGACCTGGAGCCTGGTCCGCGATACGGAACTGGGCGGCAACTTCACCGCCACCACGTTCTACGATGGGCAAGGTATGATGGTTCCCGTATCGACCGGCTTCACCACCCTGGAAGACCTGGACGGCGGCACGATCTGCGTCCAGACCGGGACCACCACCGAACTCAACCTGGCCGATGTGATGGCTGCCCGCGGTATTTCCTACACCCCGGCGGTCTTCGAAGATGCAGACTCCACTTTCGCTGCTTACGGAGAAGGTCGCTGTGACGCTGTCACCACCGATAAATCCGGCCTGGTTTCTCGTCGCTCTGTGTTGTCGAATCCGGATGAACACGTCATCATGGATGTCACCATGTCCAAGGAGCCGCTCGGCCCGATGGTGCGCCACGGCGATGACCAGTGGTACGATATCGCGAACTGGACGGTCTTCGTACTGTTCGCCGGTGAAGAATATGGTATTGATTCCACCAACGTTCAAGATGTGAAATCCAGCACCACCAACCCCGAAATCGCCCGCCTGCTTGGCAACGAAGGCGAGCTGGGTGCAAAGCTCGGCCTGGACAACGAGTGGGCTGTCAATATCCTCGAGCAAGTTGGCAACTACGAGGAAGTTTACAACCGCAACCTCGGTCCTGATACCCCAACTTATATCCCGCGCGGTTTGAACCAGCAATACACCGACGGCGGTCTGCTTTACGCTCCGCCTTTCCGCTAAACCAAACCTTTCTTGTGCAGGGGGTGGGTCTTTGCCCGCCCCCTGCATTTTTTCATGGAGACGGGCTCTATGGCGAAAACCGAATCCCCGACGACCGCTATCCCATTCTGGCGTGACGAGCGATACCTGCAGATTTTAGGACAGGTTGTTTTTATCGCCGTCGTGTTGCTGGTAGGTTATATTATTTCCCAAAACATGGTTGCCGGACTGCGCCGTCAGGGCATGACTCTTGGTTTTGATTTCATTCAGGGTACGGCGGGCTTTGACATCGGCGAAAAACTCATCGAGTATGCACGCGGTGCGACATATTTGCGGGCATTCCTTGTTGGCCTGTTGAATACTCTGCTTGTAAGTGCTGTAGGCATTGTCTTTTCCACGCTCTTCGGAATCATTCTGGGGGTAGCGCGCTTATCCAGTAACTTCCTGATCAATCGTCTGGCCGCTTTTTACCTGGAACTCATTCGGAACTTATCCCTGCTTGTATTTTTGATCTTCTGGTATCTGGGCGTGTTTTTGAAGATGCCGCGGGTGAACGAGGCCGTGATCTGGCCCGGGTCGATTTTTTAACCAATCGCGGTGTCGGAATCCCCTGGGGGCTTCCGACCGGAACGTTCGGGACTTATCGTTGGACCCTGCTCATTGGTTTGATCCTGGCGATAGGGGTTGGCTACTTCCTGCACCAACGAGGCAAGCGGACCGGCCGGCCGCCTTTGACCTTGGCCTGGGCGGTTGCAACTTTTCTGCTGGTAGCCGTCGTAGGCTGGCTGATTCTGCCGGAACCTCCTCTGAGTTTGGATGTGCCCTTTGTGAAAGGATTGAATCTGTCCGGTGGCAAAATCATGAGCCCGGAGTTCATGGCGCTGACGTCCGGGCTTGTGCTGTATACGGCGGCGTTTATCGGGGAGGTGGTCAGGGCGGGGATCCAGTCCGTTTCCAGGGGGCAGGTGGAAGCGGCGCGCGCGCTCGGGTTGAATGGCTTCCAGACCCTGAGGCTGGTCGTTTTCCCCCAGGCGATGCGGGTCATCGTGCCCCCTTTGACCAGCCAGTATCTCAACCTGACCAAGAACTCATCCCTGGCCATTGCGGTCGGATATTCCGATCTTTTTTACGTCTCCAACACTATCATCAATCAGAGCGGCCGGGCGGTAGAGATGATCGCCCTGGTCATGGCGACCTACCTGAGCCTCAGCCTGATAACTTCGATATTCATGAACTGGTATAACCAGCGCATCCGTCTGGTGGAGCGATAAGATGAGTAGCCTGACCGAAGCCCTGCCTCCGCTCACCGAGCGTTCCAATGTGTTTGGCTGGATGCGCAAGAACTTGTTCAATTCGTGGTGGAACAGCATCCTGACCATCGTCGCCGGCCTGCTTATTTTTTGGGCTGTCCGCGGGCTGCTGGTGTGGGTATTCAATGTCGCAGAGTGGAAGGTCATTGCGGCCAACTTACGCCTGATTTTGCTTGGACAGTACCCGATAAACCAGGTCTGGCGCATCTGGATCTTGTTATCCCTGCTATCCTTCCTGATCGGGAATTCCTTTGCGATCTGGGGACCAGGCGCCTGGCGCATCGGCCTTTTCCTGGCAGCCATACCGCTTGCGCTGGCATTGCTGCCTTTCGGTATGCAGCAGCGCCTGTGGCTGGTCGGCCTGGCAGGTGTAGGCGTGTTGGGTTGGTTCCTCGCGAAGGGGGGAGGTACTGCAGTTCGCCGTTCCGTCGTGATTGGGTGGCTGCTCTGGTTGCCTATCTTGTTCCTGCTCTTGCGCGGTTACACACCGGCGAGCGGCTGGTTGCCGGTCGTCACCACCAACCTGTGGGGCGGCTTATTGCTCACCCTGCTGTTGACCATCGTTGGCATTGTCTTCTCCTTCCCCTTGGGCGTTCTGCTGGCATTAGGCAGGCGCTCTGAGTTGCCCATCGTACGCTGGTTCAGCATTGGCTATATCGAGCTGGTGCGCGGCGTGCCGTTGATCACCATCCTGTTCATGGCGCAGTTGATGCTGCCGCTGTTCCTGGGCATCACGCCCGACCGCGTGCTGCGGGCGATGGCGGGGATCGTTCTGTTCAGCGCTGCCTACCTGGCCGAAAATGTACGCGGCGGCTTACAAGCCATCCCCAAAGGACAGTTCGAGGCCGCCCACGCCTTGGGCTTAAACGGCTTCAAAACAATGGTCTTCATTATTATGCCGCAGGCGTTGCGCCTGATCATCCCGATTTTGGTCGGCCAGTTCATCGCTCTTTTCAAAGATACCGCGCTGGTTTCGATCGTAGGTTTGCTCGACCTGGTTGGGATTGCCCGGACGGTGCTGGCCCAGCCGGAGTTCCTGGGGTTGCAGCGCGAGGTCTATGCCTTTATTTCCTTGTTATATTGGGTGCTCAGTTACGCCATGTCCTATGTCAGCCAGCGGCTGGAAGTTGCTCTGGGTGTAGGGGAACGCTAGGTTCCAGGAGAAATCACGATGAATGAAAAACGCGACACGATCATCATTGCCCGAGATGTCCATAAATGGTACGGACAGTTCCATGCCCTGCGGGGCGTCAACATGGAAGTCAAGAAAGGCGAGGTGATCGTCATCTTCGGGCCTTCCGGCTCGGGGAAGTCCACTTTTATCCGTACTTTGAATCGACTGGAAGAGCACCAAAAGGGCGAGATCATCGTCGATGATATCGAGCTCAGCCACGATGTGCGCAACATCGAAAAGATCCGCATGGAAACCGGGATGGTCTTCCAGCAATTCAATTTGTTCCCGCACCTGACCGTGATGCAAAACATCACGCTTGCCCCCATCCAGGTGCGCAAGTGGAAGAAGGAAAAAGCGGAAGACATTGCGATGGAGTTGTTGGAACGGGTGGGGATACCGGAACAGGCGAGAAAGTTCCCCGGCCAGCTCTCGGGCGGACAGCAGCAGCGGGTTGCGATTGCGCGCGCCCTGGCGATGCAGCCCAAGATCATGCTCTTCGATGAGCCCACCTCCGCGCTCGACCCCGAAATGATCAAGGAAGTGCTGGACGTGATGGTCGAACTGGCGAAGTCGGGCATGACCATGCTGGTGGTCACCCACGAAATGGGCTTTGCCCGCGCCGTCGCCGACCGGATGTTCTTTTTCGATTATGGCAATATCGTGGAGAGCGGCACGCCGCAAGAGGTTTTCAGCAACCCGAAAGAAGACCGCACCAAGTTGTTCCTGTCGCAGATCCTGCAGCATTAAAAAAATAGAGGCTCTCCCGTTTCCGGCGGGAATTCACCACAGATGAACGCGGATGAACACTGATTTTTGATGAATGATCCTGAAAAATCCCTTTCATCTGGGTTTATCCGTGGTGAACTTTGCTCTTTCCCGTTAAAAACGGTAGAGCCAAAATAAAGAGTAGGCCGAAAAAAAAGGATTGCGTGCGCAGCACGCAATCCTTTTTTAGTATCCCTCCTAAGCGTCGAACTCGCCGACCAACTGGTCGTTCACGAACACCGAATAGTGCCCGCTTGGGAAACTTCCCAGCCCGACGTTGATCTCGAACGGTTCGATGGCGGCCAGGCAGGTCTCGGCAGGATTGATGACGGAATAGGCCTCGACCTGGATGCGGTTTTCCTCATCCGGCGGACTGGCGACCACGCGCAGGTGGTTGCAGGCCGTGGACGTGGTTCCCTGCAATGCCAGCGCGACCTGGATTGGATCGCTCTCCATGATGAGCAGATCGGCGCTGTCGATGGTTATCTCCTCGCGCGAGAAGTTTTCGTCAGCCGGTTCGGGCAGGTACTCGTTGTTGATGGGATGCGGCAAGGGTCGTTGGCTTGGTTCCACCATGAGCGGGGGCGTTGCGCTCATGGTTGGCTCGTTCGGCGGGAGAAGACCGCCACAAGCGGATAGGACAGTTGCTACTAAAGTTACGATTAAAAGTTTGTGTATCATGTTGGTCTCCATGCCCCTGAGACGCCACCGGATGCAAAATGGTTCCCGTCACCCCTTGATCACGGCCACCGGGCGCAGCCGGGCCACCTTTTTGGCGATGCCGGCTTCCGAGACGGTTTCTACCACCATGTCGACATCCTTGTAGGCGGAGGGGGCTTCCTCGGCCAACCCCGGCATCGACCCGGCTCTCACTTCGATGCCCTCGCGCTCCAGTTCCCGGCGCAGTTCGTCGCCTCGTACGTTCTTCTTGGCCTGCGTTCTCGACATGACCCTGCCCGCCCCGTGACAGGAGGACCCGAACGAGCGCTGCATGCTGGTCTCCGTGCCGGCCAGCACCCAGGAGGCCGTCCCCATGCTGCCCGGGATGATCACCGGCTGCCCAATGGCTTTGTATTCCGGCGGCAAGCCGGGCGCGCCGGGGCCAAAGGCGCGCGTGGCGCCCTTACGGTGCACACAGACTTTCATCTGGCGGCCGTTCACTTCGTGCGTTTCGATTTTGCCCATGTTGTGGGCGATGTCGTATACCTGGTGCAGGTGCCAGTCCTTGGTTTTGCCGGCGAACGTCTCTTCGAAGGCGCGCCGGGCGGAGTGCGCCAGCAGTTGCCGGTTGGCGAAGGCAAAATTGGCCGCGGCGCGCATGGCGCCCAGATACGCTTCGCCTTCAGGAGAGTCCATGGGCGCGCAGACCAGCTCGCGGTCGGGCAGGACGATGCCGTACCTGTGCACGGCGCTCTGGAAGTCTTTGACGTAATCCGTGCAGACCTGGTGCCCCAGGCCGCGCGAGCCGCAGTGGATTTGCAGGGTCAGCATGCCCTCGCCGCAGCCCCATCACGGCTGCCGCTCGCTCGTCGAAGATCTGCTCGACGACTTCCACTTCCACGAAGTGATTGCCTGCGCCCACCGAACCGATCTGCTCCCGTCCCCGCTGCTTGGCGCGCTCGGACACGGAACCGGGATCGGCCCCTTTCATGGAACCCGTTTCCTCGGTCCGCGCCAGATCCGCTTCCGTCGCATATCCATTTTTGCGCGCCCAGTGTGAGCCGTCTCGTAGCACTTCGTCCAGTTCTTTCAGGCTGACCTTGATCACGCCGGCCTTGCCCACCCCGGACGGGCAGTGCTGGTCCAGCAGGGTCGCCAGCCGGTTCAGGTCCGGCCTGGCGGACTTCATACTCGATGTTCGAGGCCAGCAGGCGCACGCCGCAGTTTATATCGTAGCCAATCGCGCCGGGCGAGATCACACCGCTCGGGTATTCGGTGGCTGCCACGCCGCCAATAGGGAAGCCGTAGCCCTGGTGCATATCGGGCATGACCACCACCGCGCCGACCAGCCCGGGCAGGGTGGCCGCGTTGACCGCCTGCTCGAGCGACTTGTCGTCCATCACCTGTTCGAGCAGCGCGCGGCTGGCGAAGATGCGAACGGGCACCCGCATGTCGTAGCGGTAGGTCTGGGGGATTTCCCATTCATTCTCATTAATCTGGTTAAGTTCTTGAATATTCATACATGCCTTTCAAACAGAGACTAGAGATTGGAGATTTCAGACCGGTCTCCAGTCTCTAATCTCTGCTCTTCACACATCAAACACGATCTCAACTTCCAGCCCCCTCGCCGTTGGTTTGATATCTAAATTGTGCCAGGTGACTGCTTTGATGGCCTTGTCGAATTGCTTCAACGGCGCGCCCCCCATATCTACTTTCAGTCTACCATTCTTTAAATGGATGTCAAAATCGTCGAACCCCAGGTTTTCCTGCTCGGCGTAGTACACCAGTTCCGACAGGAACGAGACCAGCAGGCTTTCGCCGTCCGGCCCTGCACCCTCAAAGGTTCTTTTCTCGCGGGGCTCATCTGCAAGTTGTGCGCCGGCCAGCCAGTACATCCCCCGCGCGCTCTCCGCCAGCAGCCCGGGCAAATCTTGTGCCCATACGCGGATCGACCAGTCCGCGGTGTGGGGGATTTCTTCAAAACCCATCTTGTCACTCCATCAATTTGAACCGCTAAGAGCGCAAAGCGCGCTAAATATTTTTTTCTTTGCGAACTTAGCGGCCTTTGCGGTTCAATAAACGTTTTCACCCCTGCCGGAACATGTTGCTTCCCTCGAACAAGTGCGGCGCTTCGATGAACAACCCTTTGCCGGCCACCAGCAGCATGCCGTCCGGGAGATAGATTTCCCCCCGGGCGTAGATCTTGCGCCCGTTCCGCCGCGTGACGTATCCCCTGGCCTTGACCGGTTGCCCAAGTGGCACGGGTTTGCGGTAGTTGACCTCGATCTTGGCCGCCGCTGCCGAATACCCGGCTTGCCAGACCGCCGCGCCCATCACCTCGTCCAGGACGGCCGCCGAGAGACCGCCGTGGGCGTACCCGGGCGGTCCCTGCTGGGCCAGCGTCAGCGTGAACTCCGCGGAGACCTCGCCTTTTTCGTTTACATACCAGCGGATGCCGAGGTTGTATGGGTTCTCGGAGCCGCAGATGAAACAGGGGCCATGTTCGGGAAGTTGCGTTGGGGGAGAAGTGGAAGCCATTAATGTATTGTAATTTGTTTACTAGTGGGTCGTTTGGCGTGAGCGTTGCCATTCATGGATCAAGGTTGTTCTTCGATGTATTGGGCGGCGGGTGTAGGCGCCGGAACCACCAAGGGCATGTCTACGTTGTCTGCTGCGTTGACGGCGAGCCGCGCGCTTCCCACCCCACTCAAAAGGTGTTGGACCCTGGTTCCATGCGCGAGCAACCGCTTCTAATGAAGAGATAATCTCAGGTGATGACTCTGGATACTGGCCTGCCAGTCCACGTTGAAACAAGATGCGCTGCATGGACTCAGCCATATTCAACCAGGAGCCTCCCAATGGCGTATACAAAGGCATGATGCCATGTTCGAACAACCAAAGGACCATATCTGTTGTATAGTGACCGCGCAAGTTGTCCCAGATCAAGAGCATCCGCAAAGCCGGGAGGGTCTGAGGTAAGGTGATGGGCAAAGATAACCCCTCCTGCCACATTTCCCAAAGCTTGCGGTTGGTTTCGGCATCCAACTCTTTGGGAGGTGGCAAGGTTTGCAAAATCGCGCTCAGTTCTTCCTTGAGCCAGGGATGCAAGATCGCATTGGCGCTGCTGGTCACGCCTTTGACCCGGACTTCTCCATTGGCAGGATGAAAAAGTGTCAGCAATTTGGCCGTTCCATTACGAATATATTCATGAGGCTGGCGGTCTGGTTCTCCTTCCGGTTGCCAACTTGCGCCTGGATAGGGTTTGGTCTGGTAAGGTCCGGCTTCATCTTGGTTCCACACCGCCAATTCCAACTTTTCACCCACTTGATGCGCTTGCTCGATCAAGTTTTTTTCGCAGTCGCATCCGGATCCGTTACAATCACCTTGCCTCGCTTACGCTTGCGCACCGCCTGACCGGTCTCGCACCAACTACGCGTGTTTTGCCAACTGAAACCCGCTTCCAGCAGTACCGTGCGGATCGTGTCTTCACTGATTTCCGGCAAACCATCCGGCGCTTTGCGCAAAACCTGACACAAGAGGCTCAAAGACCAAGTTGCTGTCCCATCCGCTTCCGGGGTCGGTTTGCGCCGCGCTTCCTGCAAAATACGTTCGCGTTCTTCAACACCATATTTGATGGCTGGCCCGCCTCCATGTCGTGGCATGATGGCGTTCAAACCTTCCTGGTTGAAGCGGTTTACCAGATACGAAACAGCATCCCCAGATTTTCGCCCGGATTGCTGGGCAGCTTCGCTATAATTGTATCCATCTGCTACCGCCAGAATCTGTTTGGCTCTCGCCACATGGCTGGCGGGCTCCGCCTGGGAACGACTGATGCGTTCTAGCCAGTCCCGTTCCTCTTCACTCAATGTGCGTAGTGGGTCTTTCTTTCGTCTGCTCATGCGTTTGCCTGTTTCGATCGGTTATCTATGCATTTTATCGCCATTTGGCATTTATGGATATGCCCGTGCCAAACGACCCACTAGTACATCTTGGCATAAATAGCTATGCAGAAAGCGCTCTGCCCTGATAGGTCCATTTGAACGGTTTAGCCATCGTGCGGTTGTAATACTCGATGAAGGCCAGGACCTTGCGTTTCAAGTCGTCAACCGAGGTGAAGTTGCCTCGTTTCAAGACTTTGCGAACCAAAATACTAAACCAGATCTCGATCTGGTTCATCCAGGAAGCATGCTTGGGTGTGTAGTAAAAAACGATACGATGTGTTGGGTCGCTCAAAAAGGCAGCCCTTGATGCTTTGGATTTTAGGATGCCCGATTTTCCTTTCACACCCAGATCGATGTCTATATCGGATTCTTCTGCAACATAGCGCACCAAGGATGCGGACAGGTGAATGTTGAGATTGTCGCTGACAAAATGCCATTGGGTTGCCAATGGGTCTGAAGCAACCCGGCGCTGGATGTGTTCTACGAAATCTTTTTCGTTGCGGGTCTTGCTGGTAGTGCAAGCGACCAGTTCGCCACTCGCAACATCAAAATTGCAGATGAAAGACAGCGTACCGTGCCGGATGTATTCAAACTCGCGCCGCTCGACTTTGCCTGGACACATCGGCAAGTCTGGATGTTTGCGCTCCAAAGCCTGCACACCGGTCATTTCATCCAAGCTCTCCGTGCGTTGTCCCTGTTTTGCTCTCTCAGGCGCTTGTTTGTAGACAGCGTTGATGTCTGTGACTTTTTCGTCAAAGTCTTCTTCATATGCTGGTGTCAACCAGTAGCGGCTCAAGTGTGGCTTGATATCAGCCTCTTTTTAAAAGCCTGGCTGCATGACGCGGTGAAATTTCTGCTACGATCTTGCGCTTGATTACTTCATCAGCGGTTTCTCGCGCACTCCACTGGGTGATTGGTCGCGCTGAGTTTTCTGGTTTTTCACAAGCCAGGGCTTCTATCTGGCAGCGTTGGTCGGCTGTGATTTTTGCTGGCGCTCCCGGACGAGGCGCATCTTGCAACCGGTCTTCGAGGCTCAAATCGCTCAGCGATATGTCTTGCAGTTTGACCCAACGATTACGCCATAGCCTGGCTGTATCTGCTGTGACTGCATACCTCGCAACAATCTCTTTGTTCTTTAGTCCTTCCGCTGCCGCCAGAATGATCCTGGCTCGCAAGGCTATTTGCTGTCCAACTTGATGCCGCTTGACCAGTTTTTCTAATCCTCGTCGTTCCGCATCCGATAATTTCACTTCTTGCGCTTTCGGTATGGGCATCAGGCTTCTCCTACTCGGGAATACCCTATGCTATACCACTAAAGACACTTTTATGCCAGCATGTACTAGATACCCTACAGCTTGAGGATGGTGCGGCACTAGCCTTTAAGGGCGCCTGCCATCAAACCTCGCAGGAAGTAACGTCCTAAAAAGATGTATACCAGGAGCGTTGGCAACGCGGCCAACAACGTGGCTGCCATCAGGACATTCCACTGCACAAGCTGGCTGCCCGCCAGGTTATTAAGGGCCACAGTGACAGGCCAGTGTGTTTGATTGGTCAGGATCACTGCAAACAAGAATTCATTCCAGGCCTGGGTAAATTGCCAGATGATCACCACAGCAAAGCTTGGGGCAGAGAGTGGTAACATGATTTGGCGATAGATGCCCATCAAACTGGCGCCGTCGATCCGGCTCGCTTCAATGATTTCTGTCCCGATCCCGGCATAGTAATTGCGAAATATCAAAGTAGTGATCGGGATCCCATAGATGATATGGACAAGTACCAGACCGGGAAGATCGCCATACAAATTGATAAATTGCATAAACTTTACCAGGGGAATCAAAATGCTTTGGTAGGGAATAAACATCCCGAACAGAATTAAGGAAAAAATAAGGTTCGCGCCGCGGAACTTCCATTTAGAAAGCAGATAGCCATTGAAAGAGCCTAGCAATGCGGAAAGCAATGCCTCTGGAATGACCATCAGCAAACTATTTTTTATATTAGGGGCCAGCTGTTGATAGCCAGCGATAAAGTTATCAAAGTGCAAACCCCCTTTGGGCAAAGCCCACATTGTTTGGAGATCAACTTGATTGAGAGGTTTCAGACCGGTCAGCAACAGCAGATAAACCGGCAACAAATATACCAACGCAAGCGCGACGAAAATAAAATAGAAAAGAAACCTAGGCGCAACCCGACGATTCATAGCTCGGTCTCCGTGCGCATATTTTGGACCAGGTAGGGAACGACCAGCACCGCCACGCTGACAAGCATGAGGATACCGATCGCCGCGCCTTGCGCATAATTGGTACCATCGAAAGTTGTCGTCCACATATAAATGCCCGGCACATCCAGGCGAAGGTCTTTATGACCGAGCGCCACGATCAAATCAAAAATTTTGAGGGACATATGACCCAGAATGATGACCGCACTGAGCGTGACAGGCTGAAGCATCGGCAGGATCACATAACGATAGATCTGGAATTCAGATGCTCCATCTACTCGAGCTGCTTCGCGGATATCTTCTGAGATGCTCCGTATGCCACCCAGATAGAGTGCCATCGTGAAACCGGAGAGTTGCCAAACGGCAGGAATTGCTGTATATGCCATTCCCCACGGCATGGGCGTGGAATGCCATAGGCTGATTAAAAAGTCGAGGCCAAGGGACTTGAAAGATCAAGTTGATACCAGTGATCCGACTGCCGGTCGCTGGATTCATCAGCCAGCCCCAGACCACGCCTGAAGCAATAAATGAAATCGACATTGGAAACAGAAAAATACTGCGGAAGATCGCTTCACCTTTGAGCTTCTGGTCCAGCAGAATAGCTAACCCCAGACCAATTACCAGACAACCTACAATAAACAAGATCGTAAATAACCCCGTGTTGCGAACATCAATCATGAAGCGCGCATCATGGAAGAGGTAAGTATATTGGCTTAAACCTGCCCACGTATAATCTGGTAATAAGCCTTTCCATTCGCTAAGGGAAACACGGATTGACCAGGCGATAAAACCATAAACAAAAATCGCAATTGCAACGATCGATGGCGTGAGCAGCGCAATGGAGAGGATTGTTTCGTTTTCAAACATTGCCACAATATTCAACACGCCAGCATAAAAAATCAAGCCACTGACCAGAAGGCCTATGGAAGTAAAGTTTGATTTCGCAATAACCAATTGTGTACGGGAGAGAAAATTAATGGCAATGAGGCCGAAGAGCATCATCAAAATTGCCAGAACAAGCCTGGAGGGATTAAGCTTAAATCTTCGCAACATTGGCTACCTCGCTTTCAACTGGGACTTGTGTTCAGCCAAATCAATCGTAGCAACCCAGATTGTACCTGTCCTGTCTAATAATATCAGTACTTCACGAAAGTTGAGAGGATACCCGAAAACAGGGGTGCGGGCGTACGCCCGCACCCCTGTTTTCGGGTTTCTTCGGTTCTTTCGTGATCTATTGCATATGAATAGCGAAACGAAAATAATCCTTGCGCAACAACAAATTCTATGTTCAAAATGGACGGCTCGACGAGAGCCGCCCATTTTCTTCCTTATCGCGAACTCACTTGCTACTTGCAGGCGCCGTCCGATTTACAGGCATCGACAAGCGCTGTCTGGAAGTCGGCTACCTTTGTCGGATCAGCTACAAACACGCCCAAGGCTGTGGCGATTTTGCTGTTCCAGGAAGGGTTACCAACAACTTCGTGCGTCAAGCTACCAACAACCTGGTTGCTGGCCCAATCTTCAGCCGCGTTTTGCGAATACTCGCTGAATAAACTCTGGTCGCAATCCGTGCGGGCGCAGATCGAACCTTTGAGCGGGTTAAAGGCCTCTTGACCTTCTTTTGATGCCGCAACGGTCAACCAATCCAATGTGCCCTCAGGATTTTTGTTATCAACCGGCATAACGAAACTGTCGGCCAGGAACACGAATACGCCGTCCGTTCCGGGAGGCGGAGCCCAATCGAAGTCAGTGTGCGGAGTGAGGGCAAGGCCATTGGGGGCGGGATTGGCAAAGTAGCCATATGCCCAGTCGCCCATAATGTTGAAGGCCGCATCGCCATTGGTCATGAGCTGGGCGGCAGGCTGCCAGTCGGACAGGGTCGCTGCATCGCTGTTGGTGTAGGTCAATGCCTTGGCATAGTTGTTTAATGCCGTCGTGACATCGGCGCTGGCCCAATCTGTTGTGCCGTCCCACAAGCCAGCCCAACCATCCGCGCCAAGTGTGCCAATCATGACGTTCTCGAACAGGTGCTCAGCAGTCCAGGCGGGACCGAGGGCCAAGCAGGTTTTGCCGGCCGCTACGATTTTGTCGCAAGCAGCAAAGAAATCATCGTAGTTTGCGAAGCCGCCATCGGGCATCGTTACGCCCGCTTCCTGTAGCACAGCGGGGTTGTACCACATGACGTTCGAGCGGTGGATATTCACGGGTACGCTGTACGGATGGCCGTCTTGGGAAATCAGGGGGAGCAGAGCGGACGGCAATGCCGCGCCAAAGCCGCTAGAACTGAAGAAATCATCCAACGGTTAAATCTGATTCGCATCTACATAAGCGAAGGTGGCTTCACCAGCGTGGGCTTGCCAGGAATCAGGCGGGTCTCCAGCGGAAAGACGGGTTGCCAGAACAGCCTTTGCGTTCGTACCAGCGCCGCCAGCGACGGCTGCGTTGACAAACTCAACATCTGGATACTGGTCTTGGAAGATTTTGATCATTGCGTCCAGGCCGTCTGCTTCACCAGGACCAACCCACCACGAGAAGACTTCAACCTGGCCTGAGGCTGATGACGCCTCTGTCGCCGGGGCCTCGGTCATTGCTGGGGCTTCCGTTGCTGCCGGGGCTTCGGTCATTGCTGGCGCTTCTGTAGGTGCGGGGGCTACCGTCGTTGCAGGCGCCTCGGTTGCAGCGCCACCGCAAGCTGAAAGAATTGTGGCAGATAGGATCAGTACAGCGATCAGGCTGTACCAGAGTTTCTTAGACATGTTTCTTCTCCTTTTACAAGTTTGAATAGGTCGTCTTGATTGGGGATGGCAATATATGGATTTCCTCGATCACCTCCTTTCAACATGGGTTGGATGGGATAGGATGTCATCTACGACAACACTGACGGCCCCAAGCAGGACTGCGTCTGTCCCAAAGCTCGAAAGCAGGATCTCCACGCTTGGGCTGGTATCTGAAAGAGAATGGCTTGTTGCTGTTTCGATCAAAGGCGGGAGCAGATAATTTCCAACAATGCTTAAGGGTCCCCCTAAGATGATTTTTTCCGGATTAAAGATGTCGAATAAGCTGGCAAAGCCGTGCCCCAGGGCTACTCCGGTTTCGGCCAGAGAGTTGAGCGCCTCGCGGTCGCCTGCGTCGGCTGCTTGTTTGATGATCGTAATGGAAAGTGGCGCGTTTTGCTCTTCCAAAAGGCCGGAGACCAGGCTTGGCGCGTTGTTTTCTAAGCGGGTCTTGACCCGCTGTATAATCGAATGCTGGTTGGCGTAGGTCTCCCAACAACCAAGTTTCCCGCAGTGACAAAGGATCTGGTAAGGCTCCGCGACGATGGGCGTATGACCAATCTCCCCGGCCAGGCCGTCCTTGCCCCGATACAGGTTCCCGTTCAAGAACAACCCGCCCCCAATCCCGATTCCCACGACCACAAAAATGAAATCGTCGCAATTCCGCGCTACGCCAAACAGGTGTTCCGCGAGTGCGGCTGCATTGGCGTCATTTTCAACGTAAACCTTCAGGCTGGTGTGTTCAGCGAAAATTTTTTGGAGCGGCACATGATGCCACTGCAGGTTTGGAGCAAAAACTAGCACGCCGCGCTCCAGATCCACCGTGCCCGGCACGGAAAGCCCAAACCCCAAACAACACAGGTTGTGCGTTTCGCACTCCGCAATGGCCGCATCTGCCAGTTTTAGCGTTTTTGCGAGGATCGTCTCTTGCGCATCGCTCGGGTCGACTTCCGTTAACTGTCGCCATAAAATATTGCCGGTAAAGTCTGTCAGGGCGATCGCAACGAAATCAACCCCCAGTTCGGCGCCAATGATCCCGCCCGCCTGCGGGTTGATTTCCAAGAGCGTTGCCGGGCGGCCGGTGCCGACCGAGTTCGTCCCCGTTTCGTGGATGAGTTTGCGGTTCAACAGCTCTTCCACCAGGCTGGAAGCAGTGGATTTATTCAGGCCGGTAACGTGGGCGATCTGCGCGCGGGAAACCGGCGCTTCGTTGTGGATGTATCGAAGCACCAGCGACAAATTCAGTTCTCGGACGAGGGCTTGATCAGCAGAAGTTGTGGATGCCATTGGGGTTAGTATGTTGGAGCAACCAACTAATTACATTATATAATCTCCCCGGCCTTTGTCAACAGCGGAAACCTTAAAATATGTGCTTTTTTCCACTCTGCCAGGATATCGTCCGAAAAAAACGGGTCGTGAGCGAGAGTACTCCCGTCCACGAACCGTTTTTTGGTTTTTTTTCCGTTGAATACGGTGGAATTAGCGCAGGTTCAGCGCATCCCACCCGGCATAACGGCCTGTTTCCCCTAATTCGGCCTCGATCCGCATCAACTGATTGTATTTCGCCACCCGGTCCGAACGGGCGGGCGCGCCGGTCTTGATCTGGCCGGTGTTCAACGCCACGGCCAGATCCGCGATGGTGGCGTCCTCCGTCTCGCCGGAGCGATGGGAGACGATCGCCCGCCAGCCCGCGCGGTGGCACAGTTCCACCGCCTCGATGGTTTCGGTCACCGAACCAATCTGGTTGAGCTTGACCAGCAGCGCGTTGGCCGCTTTTTCCTTGATCCCGCGTCTGACCCGTTCGGGATTGGTCACCAGCAGGTCGTCGCCGACGATTTGGATTTTGTCGCCCAACCTTTCGGTCATCAGCTTCCAGGCTTCCCAGTCATCCTGGGCCAGTCCGTCTTCGATGGAGACGATGGGATAGTCTTCTACCCACTTGGCCCAGAAATCAACCATTTGCTCGCCGGTCAGTTTCTTGCCTTCCTTGCGCAGGTTATAGGTCTTGGTCTCTTCGTCGTACAGCTCGGAAGCGGCCGGGTCGAGCGCGATGGCCACATCCTGACCGCGACCCGCTTTGAAGCCGGCCTTTTGGATCGCTTCCAGGATGACCTCTACGGCCTCGTTGTTGGCTTTCAGCGCGGGCGCATACCCGCCCTCATCGCCGACCAGGGTTGCGTAGCCTTTACCCTTGAGCACCGACTTGAGCGCGTGGTAGATCTCCGCGCCCCAGCGTACACCCTCCGCGAAGGTCGGCGCGCCGAAGGGCATGACCATAAATTCCTGCGCGTCGGTCGATTGCCAGGCGGTGTGCGCCCCGCCGTTCAGGATGTTCATCATCGGGACCGGCAGCACGTGCGCGTACACGCCGCCCAGGTAGCGATAGAGCGGCAGGCCGAGCGAGTTGGCCGCCGCTTTGGCGACCGCCAGGCTGACGCCCAGAATGGCGTTCGCGCCCAGCTTGGACTTGTTGGGCGTGCCGTCCAGGGCGATCAGCTCCATGTCGATGGCCTTCTGTTCGCTGGCGTCCCAGCCGAAGAGCGCTTCGGCGACCGGTCCGTTGACGTTGGCGACGGCCTGGGTCACGCCCTTGCCGAGGTAACGCCCCTTGTCCCCGTCACGCAATTCCAGGGCCTCGTGGGTCCCGGTCGAGGCGCCCGATGGCACGGCAGCCCGTCCCCACGAGCCGTCCGCCAGGATGACTTCTACTTCAACCGTCGGGTTGCCGCGCGAATCCAGGATTTCCAGTGCAGAAATTCCCTCAATAATAGTGTCCATGTTCATCTCCAGGGGTTAAGTGTTTTACAAGATGCGAGGTGACTACTCAGTCTATGCTTATAGAAGAGAACCGAAAAATGGTGTGCGTGGGGGCGTACGCCTCCACGCACACCATTTTTCGGGATTTCCTCGCCAGGCCTGAACAGATACGATGCGAGGCATCTCTATGTTCGATAGCCCGTCTAGTATAATCCACTTTTTCACAATCCCCGTTCCCTGAGGCCCCCTTGAACCGCTTCGAACCCGTAGAAACCGACCCCCGCAACAGAAAACGATTTGCCTTCCACGCGACCTTGTTTCGAACATTGTTGGTGGCCGTGCTGCGGCAGGCCTTCCGCCTGGTCATGAAAATGGAAGTCGCCGGCCTGGAGAATCTGCCGTTCGACGGTCCGGCCGTGATCGCCTGCAACCACGTCACCAACTTCGACGTGTTCCCAATGCAGTTTTCCCTGCCGCGCCCGATCTTCTTCATGGGCAAGGCCGAGCTGTTCAAGTTCCCGCTGATGGATGTTGCCTTGCGCAACCTGGGGGCGTTCCCGGTCTACCGCGGGGAGAAGGACGCCTGGGCTATGAAGCACGCCCGGGTTGTGCTCGAACATGGACAGACCCTGGGCATGTTCCCGGAAGGCACCCGCAACAAAGGCCGCGGGCTGGGCGTCGCCAAAACCGGGACGGCGCGCCTGGCGATCGATACCGGCAGCCCAATCGTGCCGATGGTCATCACCGGCACCGACCGCTTCTTCAAAGATTTCCCGCGCCGCGCGCATGTGACCGTGAAACTACTCCCGTTGTTAATGCCGGCTCCCGGTGAAACGCCTCTCGCGCTCACCGACCGGCTGATGTTCAGCATGGCGGCTGGGTTGCCCGAAGGCATGCGCGGGGTGTACGCGCAAATTCCAAAAGGGTTTGGGGATTAGGGCTTACCCGTTTCCGGCGGGAAAAATATCGAAAACAGGGGTGCGGGCGCTTTCGGGCGCCCGCACCCCTGTTTTCGAATACTTCTTCAACTTTCGTGATTTACGGAATTTTATTTTCCAACCGTCGACCATTTAAGGGGGAAGTACAGCGGGCAGAAATTTACCGCCGCGGTCAGCGCAAAGACAACCGCCAGCGCCAGCAGCACGATCCCGAACGCGCCCGATACGAGCCCGGTGAAATACAGCAGCGCGAAGAGCGCTGCCAGGGCGAAGCGGACCATGCGGTCGGTCGTTCCAATATTTTTTTCGAGTTTCATTTGATTTCTCCTTATATTCCTGATTGTTCCTGTTTTCCTGTTAGATGAGATCGAGCCTTAAAAGTGGCATTCCGGATAGCACAAAAAAACGGGCTTCAGAATTTCTGAAGCCCGTTTCACTGGTTTGGAACGCCATCAACCTGTTTTTACTTCGATTTTCCTGGCCGCCGCCTCTTGAGACTTGGGCAGCCGCAGGCGCAAAACGCCGTCGCTGACCGAGGCCTCGATCTTGTCGCGGTCGATCTCGTCGGACAGGCGGAAGCTGCGCTGGTAGTCGCCTTCCTCGTATTCCGCATACGCTATCTCGTAGTGGCCCGTGCGGGTCGGATCGATATACGCGATCATTGTGAGCACGTTCTTGTCCAGGGTGATATCCACATTGTTCTCGTCGGCGCCGGGAACGTCGGCCAGGACGATGATCTCGTTCTCGGTCTCATAAATGTCCGACCGGGGGATGAACGCGCGCCGCGAACGGGTGCGCTCCATCTCTTCGGAAGGAACATCTTCCTGTTTCTGGACTTCCATTGTCTGGTCATTCTCAGCCATAGGAACACCTCCGAATCTAAGCTGGTTGGTTTTCTGGTTGGTTTTCTGCTTGCTTTTTGACTGTGATCTTCTTGGGTTTGTCCGCTTCGGCGCGGGGCAATTTGATCTGCAGGACGCGGTTTTCGAAGCTGGCTTCCACCTGGTCGGTATCCACCATGAAGGGCAGTTGGATGATCCGGCTGAAGGCCCCGAAGCTGCGCTCGCGGCGGTGGTAATGGACCTCCTCCGGGACGTCATCCCACTTGCGTTCCCCCGAAATGGAGAGCGCGTCCCCGGTGACGTCGATGTTCAGGTCCTCCGGTTGGATCCCCGGTATCTCTGCGGTAATCAGTTGTCCCTCGTCGTTCGTCCAGATGTTAATGGCCGGGTAGCCGGGAGAATGGAACGCGCGCTCTTTGTTGTTGGCGTCAAAGAGGCGGTTCATCTGTTAGAGGAATATTGGAAAAGTTCGCATTCGGTGGTCGAGTAACCCCGAATGCTTTTGGAGGGGTGTATCGAGACCACCGATTTTATGAGTACTCGCGACGTTTTGGTCTCGATACGGCGGCATGAAAAATGCTCTGAATTCTTGTATTGATGCAGGCCGCCTACTCGACCAACGGGATGCATTTGAAGCGCAGGCTTTGGCCGGTGAAAAAAAGTGGCGCGGGATGCCATCTCGCGCCTCAAAATAGACGGGATACCATCCCGCCCCACAGAACACGTTCTAATTTGAATCTTTTCCGGTATTCCCTATTCTTCGGATTCGACTTCAATATCCTCGGAACCAGCCGTCTTTTTCTCCAACGCCGCCTCGATAATCTTCTGGATGCGCGGGGCCATGCTGGACGGGTCCGGGTGCAGGCCCTCGACCAGCAGGGCGCTGTCGTAGATCTGCTCGATCAGCATGATCTCCAGCCCGGACTGCGGCTCCAGCGCAGCCAGGTTTTTCAGGATCGGGTGCGACGGGTTCAGCTCCAGGACCTTCTTCGGCACTTCGTAATCCCTGCCCAGGTACTTGTAGACCCGCTGCATCTCGGGATTCAGGCTGCCCTCCGGGTCCACCAGCCGGGCCACGGACTGCGACAGGCGCTTGCTCGGGCGCACGTCAGTGACGCGCTCGCCGAGCACCTGCTTGAAGCGCTCGATCAGCGAATTGAACTCGCCCTCAGGGATCTTCTCCGCTTCTGCTTCTTCTTGCGCTTTTTCCGACGGTTCGATCTCTGCCTGGGCAACGTTCTTGAGCTCCAGGTCCTTGTACTTGCGCAGACCCATCAGCATGAACGAATCCATCGGGTCGGTCAGCAGCAGCACCTCCAGGCCCTGGGACTGGAAGTTGTCCAGGTGCGGGCTGAGCAGCACCGACTTTGGATCGTCGCCGACGATGTAATAGATTTCCTTTTGCCCTTCCTTCATGCGACCGGCGTACTCTTCCAGCGAGGACCATTCCTCGGGATGGGTGCTGGTTTTGAAGCGCAGCAGCGACTGGATGGCTTCGGTCTCCAGCGGGTTGGCGGCGATGCCCTGTTTGAGGTAGACGCCGAACTCCTCCCAGAAGGTGCTGTATTTCTCCGGGTCGTTCTTGGCCAGGTTTTCGAGTTCTTTCATCACCTGCCCGGTGACCACCTTCTTGAGGCGCGGCATCAGGCCCACCGTCTGGACCGTTTCGCGGGAGACGTTGAGCGGCAGGTCCTCCGAATCGACCACGCCCTGCACGAAGCGCAGGTACTCGGGCAGCAGGTCTTTGTTGTACTCGTCGATCAGGATGTTGCGGGAATACAGCTTGAGCCCTTCATCCTTACGCAAGGATAAAAATCCGCGCTCGCCTTTGCCCGGGATGTACAGCAGGGCATATAACTGCACGGGCGCATCCGTGATGGTGTGGATGTACAGCAGCGGGTCTTCGAAGTCCAGGGTCAGCTGGCGGTAGAAGTCCTTGTACTGCTCTTCGCTGATCTCCGACTTGGACGTGCGCCACAGCGAGGTCTGCTTGTTGACTGGTTTTTCTTCCCCGGCCAGGTAGATGGGGAAGCCGATGTAGTCCGAGTGCTTGTGGATGATATTCTTCAGGCGGTACTCTTCGGCAAACTCGGCTGCGTTTTCTTTCAGCTTGATCTCTACCGTCGTGCCGCGCTCGTTCTTTTCCGCCGGGCTGACCTCGAAGTGGTCTTCCCCGGTGGCGTACCAGCTGACCGCTTCGGCCTTCGGCCTGTACGAGCGCGACGTCACCCGCACCCAGTCGGCCACCATGAACACGGAGTAGAACCCGACCCCGAACTGCCCGATGACCTGCGTCAGGTCCAAAGGTTCCATCTTTTGATCCCGGGTCGCTTCGATGAAGTTGCGCGCGCCCGACTGAGCAATGGTGCCCAGGTTCTCGACAATCTCCTCTCTCGTCATCCCGATGCCGGTGTCCCGGATGGTCAGGGTGCGGTTCTCTTTGTCCGGTGTGATCCAGATGGCCAGTTCCGCCTGGGGGTCGAGCACGTCCTTATTCGTCAGCATCTCGAAGCGGATCCGGTTGAGCGCGTCCGAGGCGTTCGAGAGCAGCTCGCGCAGGAACACATCCCGGTCTTTGTACAGGGAGTGGATCAGAATGTTGAGCAGTTGTTTGGTCTCGGCTTTGAAGGTGAAAGATTGGGCTTCCGCCTGGGTTTCGTCTGTCATACTTGCCTCCTGAAATGAAAAATGCCCCGCTGATCCCGGAGCACGGACGGTCCAGGATAACGGTTGCGTGTAATCCTGCCTGATGGTGAAATTTATTATATCCTGCCCCTGTCAGCCTGTCGCATGAAAAGAGTAAGAAAAATGTTAACGATTTTTGAGACATTTCATATCGCTACTCTTAAATTCGTTTGATATTCTTTTAACAATCGTCTGGTACGATTAAAGGGTCGAATGGAGGATTTGGCGTGAAGAAATCCTCTTCTACAAATCCCCACCCGGCTTAAATTGAAAGTTCACCTAGAAGGAGGTTCACTATGGCTAACTTAACTCGTTGGGAGCCAGTGCGCGAAATGATGACGTTGCGCGAGGCGATGGACAGGTTGTTCGAAGATGCGTACACCCAGCCGCTCGCCTTTAACGGTGGTAACTCCGCCCCTGCCATTGACATGTACCAGACCGAAGACGATGTGGTTGTCAAGGCGACCATGCCCGGGCTCAAACCCGAGGACGTGGACATTACCGTAACCGGTGAGACGCTCACCCTGCGGGGCGAGTACAAGCAGGAAAACGAGCAGAAGAATGCTCGCTATCACATCCGCGAACAGCGTTCCGGTTCGTTCGAACGCTCGCTGATGCTGCCCACCGATGTCAAAGCTGAAAAAGCCAAGGCGGATTTCGAGGACGGCGTGTTGACCATCACGATGCCAATCGCCGAAGAGGTCAAACCGAAGTCCATCTCGATCCAGCCAAAGAAGTAATTGGCTCCAAGTCACAAACGAAACAGGCGCGCTACCCGGCGCGCCTGTTTTTGTTAAAACCTTCCCGAAGGTTCTTCTTGAGATCCTTCCCAATTTTCGGGCTCTTTTACTGCAAAATCCCATTAAAAACGGGAGAACCCATCTTTATAGAAATCCTTCGGGATGTTGGTATGGAATAAAGCGAAGTTGCATTCCATCAACCCTCATTCGTTTGCTTGCGTGCTTCCAGCATAATCCAATCGATATTCCAGGGCAGGTGATTTTCGTGTGGCACCGAAGTTATGGCACCGGTCTAAGTTCCTTGCTTACCAAATTATATCTCCAGCGATTGCCTTGATCGTCAATCAGGCTAATTCGATTAGGAGCATCCCAGGTAAGCCAACTAAAACTGGTTGTTTCCGATTCCAATACCAAGGTTTGCGTCATTCCCGATAGATCAAGGCGCGTCACATAGGACTTCCCGAAAGGATAACAATCTAACTCCGTTTGCAGATATACGAGGGATTGACTGTCAGGCGACCAGGCAATTTGATTTTTGTAGGCATCTCGTACGGTTGCTGGAATGCGCGCAATCTCACCTTCATCCAGGCTCCAAATGACGATTTCATTGTCCTGCCAGAAGGCAAGCTTGGTTTCATCGGGCGATACATGCCCCCCGCCGACCAATTCTACTGTTTGATTATCAACATTCACGCGTTTGAGCGGACGCGCCCAGTAACCGCAAAGTCCATCTGGCACACTTTCCCTCGCATCAGTAAAGTAAAAGTTCTGGTTGTTGGGCGACCACAACAATCCGTCAATGCCATATGCCCCTACACCTCCACAACTTTAAAAGCTGAGTTTCAATTATCATTTCTGTTTGGTCACTGGTCTGAAGGAGTTTTAGCATCTCGACTGCATTCGCATCCGCAGTCTCCCGCGGATCGGCTTTCACACATTCATGACTGACGACTTCCACTATCCATTTCCCATCGGCCGACGGAAAAGATGAATGGATTCTTGGGCTCGTCATCGCGATGACGGTGGCGGCAATGTCAGGGGTCGATGTAGACGTTGGAGGAAGAATTACGGGTGTTGCAGTTGGCCTAAGAGTAGCCGTCATGAGCGGCGGAGCGGGCTTTGTTGTTTGTGATGTTACAGGAAGGGATGGTTCTGGTATCGAAAGAGTTCCGGCATCCACCAATCAGCAAAGAGAATATGAGAATTAGGGAAAGCATGCGCCACTGCATAAACTTCCGTTTTTTGACGAGTTGGGAAGGCATCATGTGTGCCATGCGGAACCCATTCCTGTGGGTGTGGAGATGCATTAAGTATACAGGAAAACAACCCTGTTTTGTGCTATAACAGGTTCACGCCGAAGCCCGCATCGCACGAACTCTCTGGATAGTGAGGCAAACGATGGACAATCCTGAAACCAACCACCGCGCGTTGCTGAGCAAGATCGCCTACCAGGCCATGATCGAGCGGGGCCTGCTGCCCGATTTTTCTCCCGAGGCGCTGCGCGAACTGGACCGGATCGATGGCTCTGGGGGGAAACCGGACGGGAAGATTCGCGACCTACGGGACCTGCTTTGGGCTTCCATCGACAACGACGACTCGCGCGACCTGGACCAGCTCACCGTTGCAGAAGCGTTGGTGGAGGACAAGGCCAGGGTCCTGGTGGCGATTGCGGACGTAGACGCGCTGGTGAAGGAAGACTCGGCCATCGATCAACACGCCCGGCACAATACCACCTCGGTCTACACCGCTGCCGTCATCTTCCCCATGCTGCCCGAAAAGCTGTCTACCGACCTCACTTCCTTCAACCAGGACCAGGACCGCCTGGCCATGGTGTTCGAAATGCTGGTCAGCCCGGATGGGACACTGCTGGACTCGGACATCTATCGCGCCTGGGTGCGCAACCGCGCCCGGCTGGCGTATGACGGCGTGGCAGCCTGGCTGGACGGGAACGGGGAGCCTCCCGCCCCGGTTGCGGAGGTGGAGGGCCTGGCCGAAAACCTGCGCTTACAGGACAAGGTCGCGCAACGGATGAAAGAGCTCCGCCACATCCGCGGCGCGCTTACCTTTCAAACGCTCGAAGCCCGACCTGTTTTCGATGGCGATCAGATCCAATCCCTGGCCTTGTTGCAAAAGAACCGCGCCAAGGAGATCATCGAGGATTTCATGATCGCGGCCAACGGGGTGGCTGCCCGCTATTTATCGGAAAAAGGATTCCCCTCTATCAGGCGGGTCGTGCGCACGCCCAAACGCTGGGAGCGGATCGTCGAGCTGGCCCAGGAACACGGGTACAAGCTCCCGGGCTATCCGGATGCGGTGGAACTGGAGAAGTTCCTGAACCAGCAACGGGCCAACGACCCCATGCGCTTCCCGGACCTGTCCCTGGCCGTGATCAAGCTGCTGGGAGCGGGGGAGTACGCCGTGGATTTGCCGGACGAAAGCTCTCCCGGACATTTTGGCCTGGCCGTCAAGGACTACACCCATACGACCGCGCCCAACCGCCGCTATACCGATTTGATCACCCACCGCTTGTTGAAAGCCGCCCTGGACGGCGCGCCCGTGCCATACGAGCAGGACGAGCTGGAATTCCTGGCCCGACATTGCACCGAAGAAGAAGATGCGGTCAACAAAGTGGAACGCCAGGTTGGCAAATCCGCGGTGGCGCTGCTGTTGGAGCCGCGCCTTGGCGAGAAGTTCAACGCCATCGTGACCGGCGCTTCCGAGAAAGGGACCTGGGTCAGGTTGCTCGAAATTCCCGTGGAGGGCAAGCTGGTGCAGGGTTTTGCCGGGCTGGATGTTGGCGAGCGGCTGCGGGTCGAGTTGATCTTCGTGGACGTGGAGCGCGGCTATATCGACTTCAAACGGGTGAAGCACTAAGTTCTTCTTCCCTTTCCCGATCCATGGCCATTGTTCTGACGCCGTTCACCCTTCCTGGATACTCCAGTCATCCTCCACTCACCGTCCAGTCATCCCACAGTCAACTTTCAGTCAACCTACAGTCATCCTTCAGTCACATCGTAGACACAATATAGCCGCCACAGGTTGGTGAACGGACAGCGGGCCTTCCACGCTTATTGGTAGAAAAAGGCATGCTCCCCCGTGAATTGCTCAATCGATTTTTCGATCTTCGATCTCCCAGGCGTGGTCGAGCGTGTGCCACGCGCTCCGACGGACGAAGTAGCGCGGTGGCCACAGCTTCCCGCCCCGCGGGCCTTGCGGGGGCAGGTTTCCTTGGGCAGTGTTTTCCAGCGCGCTCAGGATGGCTGCGCGGGTCTGTTTGAGTCCCTCCTCTGGATCGCCCGGCTTCGTTTTCGGCGGCTTCCAGGCCAGGCGGCGCAGGTAAGCCTGATCCGCACCGATGACGTGTTCCACGATTTTGTCCAGGTCTCTTCCCCCGCCGCGCGGGCCTTTGCGCAGCTCTTTGCCGCTCGCCTCCCGGATGGCGCGGTCGAACGCCTCCCAGCAGGCTTTTAGCACGGTTTTATTTCGTTCGAGTTCCCCCTGGTCTAAGGGCTCTTTGTCAGCTTCCGCAACGATGCCGGGTGCGCCGAAGTCGGTGGTTGCGTCTCCCACTACGTTTTCGATCACCACGAGCCCGGAACGGTTCGCGGGAGGCTGGAAATCCAGTCCCGCCTTTTGCACAACCTGCGCGTATCTCGTGCCGTAATCGACCAGCGCTTGCATGGCCAATTCTTGGTCTCGCCCGCTCCGGCTCCAGCCCGGCCAGTCGACCGCGCTGGCGAACGTGCGCTTCTTGCCGCTCTCGAGTATCACTCTGATCGGTTCCATTCCTTCTTTCCTCTTTAATTTAGGACTTACGCAAACGAATGAGAGAGGCCCGGAAATATGGGTCGCGTTGCGCAGCACGCGACCCATATTTCCGGTACCTTTTCGTGAACTGCGTAAGTCCTGAAATAATGCATTTCCCTGTCAAACAGCTTATCTTCTCTTCTGCTACTTGCAGCTGCTTGTCCCGGGTTCAGGGGTCTCGAACGGAGAAGAAGACGGCCAGGTGCCCTCGCTGAACTTCGCTACATAGCCGCGCAGCGTGCCAAAATTGCTTTCCCAGATGAAGACATTCTGCATCAGAACGGGGTCATATACCTCCGCCGGTTTGAACAGACTGAGCGGAAACGAAGTAAAGACGATGTTGCTGCGCGGCATCTGGGTCCCCAAACAGGCCAGCTGGCTGATCTGCTCGGGCGTCAGGTCGGTCTGGAGGTTGTCCATGAACGAATTGATGAGGGCCGGCAGGCGGAAGAGCGTCTCCGGTCGTTCGATTTTTCTGCGCAGCGCGCACATGACCGTGTTCTGGTGCTTGGCCCGCTCGAACACGCTGACATTGCGCATGCGCGCCAGCGTCAGCGCCTGCTCGCCGGTCAGCGTTTGCCGTCCGCCCGGAAAGACCAGCCGTGCACTGCGGTCGGTTTTCGTGCGCCCGTCGACGCCCTCTGCGGGGAGGGTAACCTCGAGGCCGCCCAGCGCGTCCACCACGTCCACAAAAACGTTCATGTTGACCACTACGTAATGGTCCGCCTTCAGGCTGAAGTTCAGGTCCAGGGTGCGGGCCAGCAGGCTGGGTCCGTATTCGGAGCCGCCATAGGCAAAGGCCGTGTTGAGTTTTTGGTGGTCCGTCTTCAGGTTGCGCTCGATGCCGGGGATCTTGACCCACAGGTCGCGGGGGAATTCCAGGGCCGTCACCTTTTGCTCCCGGAAGTCCACCCGTACCGCGCGCATGACGTCTGACAGCCCGCGATTGCTACTGGCGGAACGCGAGTCGCTGCCGATGGCCAGGATCGTCATGGGCGGCAGATCCTCGCAGGCCAGGAAGGGAGAGGCCGGGGTTTCGGTTTCGAGCGTTAACGTGGAGGCCGCCGTCGGGGAGGAGAGCTGCGTTGCGGTCGATTGGGGAGCGCCCGGCGAGGCCGTCCAGGTAGCGGGCAGTTGCCATTCCGTCGGATAGGCCATGGTCGGGCCCAGCGGTTGTTGGCTCCAGGCGCGATAGGCTTGCGATCCAGTATAAAGAACTACCAGTAAAATACCACAGGCCATGACAGATAAGAGGCCAAGGGCGATCCTTTGTGAATTTGACATTTCAAATCTCTCGCTTTATTTTACTATCTCAGGACTTACGCAAAGGAATGAGAAAAGCTTTATTTTCGGTATCTTTTCGCGAACTGTGTAAGTCCTGTGTCTGTGCCAGTCGGCGTTTCCGTACGGTATAATTTGGATGACAATTATACAAATAGTTCTAAATTTTTACGGAGGTTTGTAATGGCCACTCAAATATCGCGCGAAAAAGTTTTCTTTGCCTTTGGCCCTGCTCTCCAGGAAATTGCCCGTATTCCTCAGGGTGAAGAGGTGGTCATGGAGACCCATGATTGCTTTGAGGGCCAAATCCAAACCACCAATGATCTGGTTGATGCTCTGGATTGGGAACATGTTAATCCAGCGACTGGTCCTCTTTACATCGAGGGCGCCCATCCGGGCGATGTACTCCGCATCGATCTGTTGGATGTCAGTGTCGGGCAACAATCCAGTATGGTGACCCTGCCGGGTGAAGGCGCCTTAGGCGATGTGATTACAGATATGGAGACTGCTATCTTGAAACGGGAAGGGGATCAAATCATATTCAAGAATAAGGTGCGAGTGCCCTTGCGGCCAATGATCGGAGTGATTGGGGTAGCTCCTGCGGATGACACCATTCCAAATGGTACTCCAGGCCCCCACGGTGGGAACATGGACTGCACTCTGGTCACCACCGGCAGCAGTCTCTATTTTACGGTTGGCGTGGAAGGCGCGATGTTTGGGGCGGGCGATATGCACGCAGCTATGGGTGATGGGGAGATCGTCATTTGCGGGGCTGAAACCCCCGGGGTTGTCCGTTTCAAAGCCGAGGTTGTGGATTTGAAAGGGCTTCCAACACCCTTTATCGAAACCGAAAAGTTGGTATCTGTCGTTCAGTCCGCACCCACGATTGATGAAGCAGCCAGCCAGGCGACCCACCGTATGGCTCAATTCCTGACGGATTTTGTGAAGATCCCTTTAAATGACGCCGGGATGCTAATGAGTCTGGTAGGTGAGTTGAAGTTTTGCCAGGTAGTGGACCCATTGAAGACGGTCCGTTTCGAATTCCCGAAAGCCGTCTTAGAGGAATATGGCTTCCAACTAAGAAAATAAGGTTCTCCCGTTTTTAACGGGATTGTGTTCCTTCAGCTTGTTGATAAAAAAAGGATTGGGCTCACTGTCTTGTGTCCCAATCTCTTTTTTGTAACCTAGAAAAAGGATGCTTGTAGGTATCTGCTCAGGTCCAGGTAAAAAGTAAGGCAAAAATGGTGTGCGTGGGGGCGTACCCCCCTACGCACACCATTTTTGCCACCTTTTTATAACGTAGGCTGAGTAGTTGCGCATATAGAAAGTTGTCCCTAAGTATTTAAATGGAGCCTTGCGAGACAAGCAAGTCAGAAATTGATGTAGGAAGCGACAGATCAAGTAGCCGGCAAGAGATTCAACAACAACTGTTCAGTGAAGTTCCCGAGGCCCAGATAGTTCAAGAAGATACCACCTAGGATCAGGATGATCATTACGGCGATCACAATATAGTCGATCCTATGGAAGATCAGTTGCCGGCGGTATGTACGCTTGCTTATGTTGTAGTCGAAGCCTCTCGACAAGATCGCGACCGCAATATCCTGTGAACGTTCCATGGTTGCGACAAAAATGGGCAACAAGAGCGCGGTCAGCACCTGGATGCGCTTGATAAGATTTTTCGGTTGCACGTCATAGCCGCGCGCCTTTTGAGCGTCTGTGATTTTCTGGGTCTGTTTGGTGAGAATGCCAACCGTGGCAAAACCAAGGGTAAGGGCAACTCCCATTTCGGGAGGCAGTCCGTGGCTGGCGATCCGGACCACGAGGAAACTCAAGAGCAGGCAAACCACGTAAACAACCAGGTATTGGAAGATAGGGGATAAAGGGATCCGGTTGATATTCTGGTTGAATTCCATGATCGCGATAATGAAAAACACAATGCTTAACAATAAGGATATCAACAAGTCTGTGCGTAATTTGAATTGCTGCTCGCGTTTTGTGATTGTCAGGGCCAGGTCAACCGGGGGAGTGGTATAAAGCATGAGATGGACCGAGAGTACGACACTAAAGAACCGGAAGAATACCGCAATACCTCGGATGATCCCCTGAACTGTGACAGGGATCAGCTCGGACGGGGGGTACAGGTAGAATAAAAAGTAAGAATTTTCTGGTGTGAAGAAGAGGACCTGGAATATAGAAAATGTCAGGAAGATCACAACAAGTACGCGCAGATTCTTGTTGAGAAGTTTATTGTTGATCGCCTTTGTTCCCAGATAATATAACAGCCCGAAAATGATCGCCATCAGGATGGGATCGATGATCACCACAGCGAGAATGGTAATTCCGATAAACATCAATAATTTTGTACGCGCATCAAGCTCATGAAGAAGAGAAGTGCCCTTTTGAAATTCGATCGCCATAGGGTTAGTTTATTGTGGTTAGGATTTGATGGATATCCGGGATTAGGTCGTCGATTTTGACGAGCCAGGGTTGAATGCCGTGTTTTCCGAATTGACTGGCGATTTTTGTGACTTCGGGAAGATCCAGATAATTTTCTTCCATAAAACTCCTGTTGGAAATAAGATCTTTGATCGATCCGTCAAATGTAATTTCGCCAGATTTCAAGACAATAGCGCGATGGGCATAGGTCGCTGCATATTCCATCTGATGTGTGATCATGAGCACGGTCGTGCCCATTTCGTTCAAACTTTTGATAATGTTAAATATCCCTTGGGCCATCTGGGGATCTTGACCTGTCGTGGGTTCGTCGATAATAAGAATGCGAGGTTTAAGAGCAAGAACGGATGCGAGCGCCAAACGCTGTTTCTGACCTTTGCCCAGGTCAAAAACCTCCGTATCGATATAATCCTGCAAATCGACAATTTCAAGCGCCTCACGGATTCGTTCTTCGTACTCAGAAGATGGAATCTGATGGGCTCTGAGCCCAAAGATCACCTCGTCACGTACTTTGAAGGTCACGATTTGATGGTTGGGGTTTTGAAAGCAAAAACCGACATCCTGTGCCAGTTCATAGGTCGGTGTTATAGCGACATCTTTCCCATCCACAAATATTTTGCCCTCTTCGGGTTTGATTAAACCAATGAGATGTCGAACCAACGTGGTTTTTCCAGAACCATTCCGGCCCAGGATTGCTACTAACTCTCCTTCCATGATCGTCAAGTTGATGTTCTTAAGCGCATCCGTACCTTGGAAGTAGGAATACGACACATCTTTTACTTCAATGATGGGTTTTCCAGCGAGACGTATTTCACGGTACGGCGAATTATCTGACGCAATCGTTCCCAGGTTATATTTGCTAGAGAGTTCTTGATAGAAATCCTCAGGCGTAAGCGGTTTTACTTTCTGCAAAAATGTTTCGGACAAGCGAATAATCGAGGGGCGGGTAAAAACCTCCGGAATATCCCCTAACGAAAGAACTTCTTCTACAGTCCCATCGCGGACAATTTCTGCCTCGTTCATGACAACAATGCGGTCTACCAGGGGGATGACTTCTTCGAGCGCATGTTCCACAATGACAAGGGTCTTGCCCCGTTTCTTGACCACGTCGATGATCAAGCGAAGGACCTGTGCTCTCCCGGCAGGATCGAGGTTTGCCAGCGGTTCATCCATTACATAAATGTCTGGCTGCACTGCATACACCGAGGCAATCACACAAGCCTGTTGTTCGCCGCCAGAGAGGTTATGTGGCTCCCGCTCTTCGTAGCCTTCAAGCCGGGTAGCCTTAAGGGCTGCCAAAACACGTTGATTGATTTCCTCACGCGCAACGCCAAAATTTTCTGGTCCAAAAGCCACTTCGTCTGCAACACTGCTTGTTACAAGCTGGCTTTCCGGGTCTTGAAATACCATTCCCACAAGCGACGCCAGTCCTCCAATGCGCGCTTTTTTGGTGTTGTAGCTCCGCACCAGGACATTACCCTCAAGATTGCCTTCATGGAAATGGGGGACAAGTCCATTGATACAACTGCATAAGGTGGTCTTACCACTCCCGGCGGGACCTGTGATTAAAACAATCTCACCCGGTTCAATGGATAAGTTGATTCCTTTGAGCGCGGGAATATCAGAACCTTCGTAAGTAAAGGTTATGTTTTGAAAATCGATTTCGAATGCCATTAGAAAACTAGGTTATTTTTGTGTGGTATAAAAACAATACCTCAAGTTGTACTTTACCTTGAGGTATTGGTCAATGATCGCAATGTGAAAATATTACCAAAGCGGGCGGCGGAATCGATCCGGCAGGGCAGCCATGATGATTGTCGTTACGATTGTCGTGATGAAAGCTTCCGGTGCAGCTCCTACTTCAAGCGCTCCAAGCAGGGCGAAGAAACCACCGTATTCCGGATCGGGATAGAAGGCGATCAAACCAACAGCGAAAAGGGGAATGACAATGAGGAAGTAATACCCCAACACCTGTGCTGCCCACAAGCCTAAATAGGTGATCTTATTCGAGCGAAACCGCCAGCTTAAATTCTTATACAAAAATCCGTTAAAGATGCCGCCGACAATATGTGCGAGCAGGCTGGCTAACGGGATTCCAGGTTCGGCGATCCCTGCCAGGATGCCGATGACGATGCCACCGATTGGCCCGGTGAGCGAAGCGCCGGTGGTTGTAAAAATCTCGCGCGGGTCGGTGACGACCGGAGTGCCCGGAATGGGGATGGTCACACCGGCAAGTACAAGGGCGAGGGCAGCGCCGCCAAATGCGGCAGCGACACCTACCTGTCGAGCGGAAAGAAGCGGCCGGCGCTGACTTTCGATTGAGGTATCCATGTTTGACATCCTGTTCTCCTTTGACTTGTGGATTCAGAACTGTGTGAACCCGTAGATTCTTATAAATTAGTAACCCCGATCCGGTTCTTAAGTTTCCATGAAAGCTTTCCTAAATCCCTTATAATCTCGTTCAGATGGACCTATTAGTGCGGACCATGGTTTTTCTTCTCGGCCTGGGGGTTGTGATTGGCACGCTCTCTTCGGCGCTCTCCACCTTCGTGGTGCCGCGCAGCGTGCGCAGCCGGTTGAACCGGATTTTGTTCCTTGTCTTGCGGCGAATCCTGGAGGGGTTGATGCGTTTTGCCAGCACCTTCGAGCAAAAAGACGCCATCTTCGCCTATTACGCGCCGGTCGGGTTGGTCATGCTGGTGCCGACCTGGTATGTCTTGATGACTGCCGGGTATGCGGCTATGTACTGGTCTTTGGGCGTCGGCGACGTTTTCACGGTCACCCGCCTGAGCGGGTCGTCTTTGTTGACGCTTGGATTCGCCGCCCCGGACGCTTTCCTGGTCAATTTGCTGGTCTTCTCCGAGGCGACCCTGGGCCTGATCCTGGTTGCGCTGCTGATCGCTTACCTGCCGACGATGTACTCCGCTTTCTCGCGCCGGGAGGAGTTCGTCAACCTGCTGGAGGTCCGGGCAGGCATGCCGCCCTCTTCGGTCGAGATGTTGCTGCGCTTCAACCGCATCCACGGGCTGGAACGGCTGGCGGAGTACTGGAGCTCCTGGGAGGTCTGGTTCGCGGACCTGGAGGAGAGTCACACCACCCTGCCGGCGCTGGTCTTCTTCCGCTCGCCGCGCGGGAGCCAATCCTGGATCACTGCCGCAGGCACCGTCCTGGACAGCGCCGCGCTGACCCTCTCCGCCGTCGAGGTGACGTACACCCCCTCGGCGGCACTGTGCATCCGGGCGGGATTCCTGTCCCTGCGGCGTATTTCGGACTATTTCGACGTTCCCTATCCTCCCGACCCGCACTTCCCCGAGACGCCGATCAGCATCAGCCGGGAGGAATTCCAGTCCGTGCTGGACCAGCTCGAAGCGGCCGGCCTGCCCCTCAAAGCGGACCGTGCGCAGGCCTGGCGCGATTTCGCCGGCTGGCGGGTGAACTACGACCACACCCTGCTGGCGCTGTGCAATCTGGTGATGGCGCCGCCCGCGTTCTGGTCAAGCGATCGGGCACAGAAGATGGAATTGCATCCCTTGTTCCTGCCGGGGAGGAAATAAAAGGAAGGAGAACGCTTTGACTGTTTTATCTCTAACGACGGATTTCGGTCTTACCAACGGCTTTGTAGGCGTGATGCAAGGCGTCATTTACGGTATTGCCCCGGATGTAAAAATCGTGGATATCAGCCACCTCGTCTCGGCCCAAAACGTGCTGGAGGGGGCATACGCCATGTGGCGGGCGGTGCCTTACTTCCCTCCGGGATCGGTGCATGTGGGCGTGATCGACCCTGGCGTGGGAACGGATCGACGGGCGATCGGCGCGCAACTGGGTAACCAGTTTTTCATCGCGCCCGATAACGGCCTGCTGACCCCGCTGATTGTGGATGCGGAGCGCAAGGGCGAAAGAATGGAATTTGTCCATCTGGATCAGCCCAAGTACTGGCTATTGGCGGTCAGCAATACTTTTCACGGACGAGATATTTTCGCACCCACCGGCGCGCATCTCGCTGCGGGTGTTTTGCTGGCTGAACTGGGGAAGCCAATCACAGATCCGCTGCGACTGGAAATGCCGCGCCCCCACAAAACCGAGCAAGGTTGGTTGGCCCACGTGACCGTCATCGATGTTTTTGGAAACCTGACTACCGACCTGGCGGCCGAGGCGCTCGAAGGGCGTCGTGATTTGGTGCTCCGCATCCACAATCACGAAATTCAGGGCATCGTCGCTTCCTACGGGCATCGCCAGCCTGGAGACCTGGTTGCCTTGGTAGACAGTGAATCTTATATCGAGGTGGCCGAGGTCAACGGCAGCGCCGCCAAAAAGCTGGGCGCGCAGGTCGGCGATGAAGTGGAAGTCATCTCCCCCGATTAAGCTATAATAAACATATGCAGCCTGCTATTGCTAACGAATCGACTTCGAAGGTGCAAAGCGGTGGACGGTACAAGTCTCAGACCCCCGAAGGTTTTCCAGACCTTGGGGGTTCTTGTTAATGCCTTACAGCGTTTACCAAGAGGTACTGAAATTGCTTGCTTTTCGATGAATTGGATCGGACCATGACTAAAGCTCCTTTGGTTGTAGAAAATCTGTCTTTTCAGTACCGCACACGCCCTGAACGCGCGATCGAAAACGTCTCCTTCGAACTCCGGCCGGGGGAGTTGCTGGTCATTGCCGGATCCAGCGGTTGTGGCAAGACTACCCTGGCGCGCTGCATCAACGGTCTGATTCCCAGAGGCTATGGCGGCAAACGAGAGGGCAGGGTGTTACTGCACGGTACGGATGTGGCCGAGATGCCCCTGGCGGAGGTCTCGCAAATTGTCGGTACGCTGCTACAGGACCCTGAGCGGCAAATCGTTGCCAGCAATGTTTACAACGAAATTGCGTTTGGACCGGAAAACCTTGGGCTTCCGCGCGATGAGATTTTGGAACGCGTAGCCCTGGCACTGCAGCGCCTGGGGTTGGAATACCTGCGCGAGCGGGATACGTTCAACCTCTCCGGCGGTGAGAAACAAAAGGTGGCCCTGGCCGGCGTGTTGGCGATGAACCCGTCCATTTTGATGTTGGATGAACCGCTCGCATCTCTCGATCCGGCTTCTGCATACGAAGCCCTGGACGTGTTCCGCAGCCTGGCAGACGAGGGAAAAACGGTCGTGCTCATCGAGCATCGCGTGGAAGACGCCATTGCCGCCCGCCCGGATCGTTTATTGTATATGGAGGATGGGAAGGTCAAGTACCTTGGGCCAATCGATCGTTTGCCGGATGAGATCGATTACAAGCAGGTCAAGCTGCCGGCGCAGTGGGTGGTGGAGCGGGTCAAGGGGCAAAAAGACCAGCTCGAAACGGTCAATAAGAATGTCTTGCATAACGTTGAAAGAACGGAGGCCCGAGAACAAGGCGAGGCACTGGTTTCGTTTGAAAATGTATCCTTCCGTTACAACGATGATACTCCTTTTGTGCTGGAAAACGTCAACCTGGATATCTGTCGAGGGGACCTGATCGCAGTCCTGGGGCGGAACGGCGCAGGCAAGTCTACGTTGATCAAGCACGCCATCGGGTTGCTCAAGCCGACCATTGGAACAGTTTATGTTGAGGGACAGGATACTCGTAAGATGAGCGTGGCGCAGATCGCACGCGTGCTCGGTTTCGTCTTCCAGAGCCCCACCCACATGCTTTATGCGCCTACCGTACGAGAGGAACTAGCGTTTGGCCCTCAAAACCTGGCCTTTAAAAGCGAGGATATTGCCGTTTCTATTTCTGAAAGCGTAAACACCTTGAACTTGAACGGCTTGGAGGAATATCCGCCTTTGGGCCTCTCCTTCGGACAGCAGAAGCGCACCACCATCGCCGCCGTGCTGGCCATGCGTTCCAAGATCATGGTCCTGGACGAGCCGACCGCAGGCCAGGACTACGCTAACTACACGCGTTTCATGGATGCAATGTGTCGCCCTGCTAACGGGGAACAGTCGATCCTGGCGGCCAATTTCGCGGCCACGTTGTTCATCACGCATGATCTGGATCTGGCGGTTACATACGCCAATCGCATCCTGCTGGTCGGCGAGGGAACGGTGGTGGCGGACGGATCGCCCGAGGAAGTGTTGAAGGATTATGCATTGCTGGAACGATGCCGTGTCCGGCCAACCTCGCTTCTGAACCTGAATTTCAGCCTGCTCGCGAAGACCGGGTGTTTTTTGCCGGCGGAGGCCTTGGCGGCATATGCGTGAAATTTCGGTGATCTTACAGTTGCAAGTGGGGCGGGATGCCATCCCGCCCCACTTGAATGAAGTGATTTTCCCTGTAACGGATGTCTCCAAGCAGGGTTATCAAAGATAGGGTCAGCTTCGTTTTCAAACAATCAATCAAAGGAGAGAGAGTATGGAAAACAAAAATGTATGGGCATTTGGCACGCGGGAAGTAGTTTACGGTGCCATCGGCGCGGCTCTATATGGTGTCTTCTCTTGGTTCACCAATATTGTGCCGTTGCCAGCTGCCGGGAATATTACTTTCCGTCCCGCGGTTGCCGTGCTGATTTTCTTCGGCGTTGCCTACGGACCTTGGGCCGGCTTGTTGGCTGGCTTCATTGGCAATACACTTGGTGACATGTTGTCTGGCTGGGGCTTTTATTGGAACTGGAGCCTGGGCAACGGCTTGATGGGCCTGCTTGCCGGCCTGGCCGTGCCAATGATCCACGATTTCCGCGCCCGCGCTGACATCATGAAGGGAATCACCTGGGGGGTTGTCGGCATCCTGGTCGGAATGCTGTTTGCCTCGCTAACGGAGATGTTCGTCGGCGGCATCGACCTGAATACCGCGCTGGTGGGCTACTTTACACCGGCCGTGATCGGCAATATCGTTGTGACGGTGATCCTGTTGCCAATCTTAATGGTAGCGTTTGCCGCCGTGGCCGCCCGGCGGGGCCGGTAAATAACCTATGCTGGCGACTTGGAAGTATCGTCCTCGCGATACTTTTATTCAGAGGTTGGATCCGCGTACCCGCTTCATTTTCTTCTTTAGCGTCGTCCTTGCTCTGACGATCCCCGAGATCTGGGATTATCGTATCATTCTGCCCCTGTTTGCGCTCTCGCTGACCCTGTATTTTATGGCGCAGATCGAATGGAAAGACATCAAACGGGCCTGGATCTTCATCCTGGTGCTGGTTGTGTTTATCGTCGGGTTGAATGGTATGCTTTCCGGCCGGGGTGGGCCCTCTTCGGTCGTCCAGGTTGAATCACCAACCCTATTTACAATCCCATTCTATATCCCCGGCACGCTGTGGGGATTTAGCGTGCTGGTTACCGTCAATAAAGTCTGGTTTGCCATTGTACAGATGACCCGCATGCTGACGATGGCGATCTTGGCGCTCCCCATCCCATACACGTTGGACCCTAACATCTACGGGGTCGCCTTCCGCCGTATGGGCGCCTCGGACAAGTTTTCGTTCTCGATGGACCTGGCCTTCCGCTTCCTGCCGACCTTTTCACGAGACTTCTCGACCACCGTGGATGCGCAACGCGCCCGCGGCTACGAGATGGAAACGATGAAGGGTGGCCTGATTGCCAAGCTCAGGCGGTTGGCGCCGCTGATTATCCCGGTCACCATGCAGGCTACGGTCACGGGCGAGGACGTGATCGATGCCATGGATCTGCGCGCTTTCGATACCCATCCGCGTACCTGGATCAAGCAATTGCACTTCGCTCCCCGGGATTACTTTATGATTGGGATGGGCCTTTCCATATTTATCGCCTGTTGTTTGCTGAAATGGGTTTTTGGTGTGGGCGAGTTCTTCGTGCCAGACTTTTTCTTCGCGCTTCTGGGAACCTGAAACCTCTTTTTCGCATTGTGAAAGAGAAGATAAAAACAAAGTGGCTTGCGCAGCAAGCCACTTTGTTTTTTGGAAAACCTATCCAGAACGAGTCTAATCTGCCAAAGTGCTCAGGTCGCCTTCGGGCAGCCCTTGCGCGCGGGCTTTGAGCACGCGCCGCATGATCTTGCCCGAACGAGTTTTTGGAAGAGAATCGACGAAGACGATTTCCTCGGGTTTTGCAATTGGGCTGAGGTGGGTCGAAACGTGCTGGCGTAATTCTTCAGCCAATTCTTGTGAGCCAGATTTTCCCGCTTTTAACAGAACATAACAATGGATGGCCTGCCCTTTGACTTCATGCGGCAGGCCAATGGCAGCCGCCTCGGCCACATCATCGTGGCTGACCAGGGCGGATTCGATTTCTGCGGTGCCCAGGCGGTGCCCCGAAACTTTAATGACATCGTCCACGCGGCCGATGATCCAGTAATAGCCATCCTGGTCGCGTTTGGCCGAGTCGCCGGTCATGTATTTGCCGGGATACTTGCTCCAGTACTGGTTCTTGTAGCGCTCATCGTCGCCGTAGACCGTGCGCAGCATGGCGGGCCAGGGGTTCTTGAGCACCAGATAGCCTTCCTCGCCGTCTGGCACGGGATTGCCTTCTTCGTCCAAGATTTCGGCTTCCTGCCCGAAAAACGGACGCGTGCCCGAACCCGGCTTGAGCGGCACTACCGGCGTGGGCGTGATCATGAACATGCCCGTTTCGGTCTGCCACCAGGTGTCCATGATGGGGGCTTTGCTCTTGCCGATCACATCGTAATACCACTTCCAGGCCTCGGGGTTGATCGGTTCTCCTACGGAGCCGAGCAGGCGCAGGGACGAGAGATCGTGTTTGTTCGGCCAGGCTTCCCCGAAGCGCATCAACCCGCGGATGGCAGTGGGGGCGGTATAGAAGACCGTGATCCCGTAGCGTTCCACCAGCTGCCACCAGCGGTTGGGGTAGGGATAGACCGGTCCGCCCTCGAACATGAAGGAGGTGGCGCCCAAAATCAACGGTCCGTAGACGATGTACGAGTGCCCGGTCACCCAACCGGGGTCGGCAGCGCACCACCAGCGGTCGTCGTCCTTCAGGTCGAAAACGTATTTGAGCGTGGTGTAGGTCCCGACCATGTAGCCGCCGTGCGTGTGCAGGATGGCTTTGGGTTTACCGGTAGAGCCGGATGTGTATAAGATATAAAGCGGGTCTTCCGCGTCCAGCACCTCGGTGGGACATTTGCCGTTGGCGATGGGCAAGGTGAGCATATCGTGATACCAGTGGTCGCGGCTGGCCTCCATCGGGACATCGTGACCTGTGCGTTTGACCACGATCACATTTTCCACGGAAGGACAGGTCTTGATGGCATCGTCCACGATGCGCTTGAGCTCGAAGATCTTGCCGTTGATCCAGCTGCCATCCGCGGTGATAACCAGCTTCGATTCGCTGTCATCGATGCGGCCTTTGAGCGCATCCACCGAAAAGCCTGCAAACACCACAGAATGGATCGCGCCGATCTTGGCGCAGGCCAGCATGGCAAATACGATTTCCGGGATGCGCGGCAGATAGATCGTCACCCGGTCGCCTTTGGTGATGCCCATTGCCTTGATGATGTTGGCGAAGCGGTTAACCTCGCGGTTGAGAGAATAATAGGAAAAAGTGCGTTCTTCCTGGCCGTCTTCGCTGACCCAGATGAGCGCCAGCTTGTTCTTGCGCCAGGTTTTTACGTGGCGGTCGAGCGCGTTGTGGACGATATTGGTCTTACCGCCTACGAACCATTTATAAAAAGGTTTGTTTAAGTCATCGAGAACCTTGTCCCACCTTTCGAACCATTCCAGCTCTTCGGCGCGCTCGGCCCAGAAGCCTTCCAGGTCTTCCTTGGCAAATTGCGCTACTTCCTCCCAGTCCGGGACGGTGGCCTGTTCCACAACTTCATCGGACGGAAAATAAACATCCCCCTCCAGATTGGGCTTCCCATTAGACATAGGTTTCCTCCATAAGCGATAGGTTTTGTCTACTATACTGCATTTTGAGTTTGCGGGCAATGACTACCAAAGATTAAAACACAAACCTGGCCTTCAGCTTACCCGATTCGTTTTTTCGCTTCCATGCGTAACGAAGCATTTCACTCGATCATATCCAAAAACCGGTGCCAGGCGCCAACCAAAGGTAGAAACCAGGGGTTGCCGTTATACAATCCCAACGGGGCGCCAGGAAAAGGAAATCCTGCAAAGGGATGTTCCTTGATCGTGCCATCCAGTACGGCTTCCGCCACCGTTTTGCCGAGATAGGTGGCCATCGCCACGCCATGACCGGCGTATCCCAGCGCGTAATACATCCCATTCTGCTCGCCAGCGTGCGGCATCAGGTCGAAGGCAAAGCCCAGCGTCCCGCCCCAGGCATACTCGATCTCCACATCCCGTAACTGGGGAAAGACCTCCACCATCTCGCGCCGCAGGATGTCTGCGCTGCGGCGGATCGTTTGCTCACTTTCTGGGAAGAATGCGGCCCGACCGCCAAAGATCAGGCGGTTATCCTCCGACAGACGGAAGTAGTGCAAAAAGTGCTTGTAGTCGAAGATCATCCGGTTGCGCGGGCTGAGCTGATGGGCCAGTTCCTGGTACAAAGGTTCGGTGGCGATAATGAACGAGCCAATCGGCATGATCTTACGGCGCAATTGGGGGGTAGCAGAGGCAGTGTAACCATTGGTCGCCACAAAGACGTTTTCCGCTCGAAGCGATCCGCGTTCTGTTTCGACGAGAAACCGCCTCCCTCCGCGCTCGAGCTTGTTAGACTCGCGCCCCGGCGTGCAACGTGGCCCCGGCCTTTTCCGCTGCGCCTGCCAAACCGGCCATGTAACGGGCCGGGTTGACTTCCGCGCTGACCTCGTCGACCAGGCCACCGTAGTAGGCACCTGAGCCGACTTCTTCCCAATGTTCCCCGGGTAGGACCAAGCGCACGGTATGGCCGAATTCCCTGGCCATGAACTCGACCTCACCGGCCAGCCGGTCAAAGTGTTTGGGTTTGTTCGCCAATAACAAATGACCGCTCCGCGCGAAACCGCAGTCAATTCGTTCTTGGTTGCATATTTTCTCAACGACATTGATTGAATCCAGCGAGCACTGGAACAGGCGCCGTGCGAACGCGCGCCCGTATCGTCTGATCGCGGCCTGCATCGGAATCTTCAATCCGCTCAAAACCATCCCGCCGTTGCGTGAGCTGGCCCCCCAGCCGATGGTTTGGGCCTCGAGCACGGCCACGCTTGCGCCGCGTTTGGCCAGGGTCAGGGCAGCGACGAGACCTGTATACCCGCCCCCGATTACGGCCACGTCCACTTTTTCGGGTAAAGGGTTGGCCTCCTGCCCTGACGGCATATCCACTGTAGTGTGCCAGTAGATTTTCTCTTTGAGCATATTCCCTCCAATAAAAAGACCTGTCAGGTTTCGAAAACCTGACAGGTCTTTTTTCTACCCAAGGATCTTTTTCCAATCCAGCGTATCGGTCGCGTGGTGCAGGCGGTGATCGTCATCCACGATTTTGTAGCGCAGATTGCTGAACACCTTTTCGGCGATCTCGCGCACTTCCTCGAACGGGACAAGAGTATCCTGCCTGCCGTGGATGATGTTTGTTGGAACGGAAACAGGTGGAAGGCGTAAGAAGGGAGCAAACTGGGGTAGCATCAGCGCGGGCGCCAACAAGACCAGCTTGCGGACCTGGTCCTGGTGTTCGCAGGTGAAAATTGCCCCTATCAGGCCCCCGTACGAGGAGCCAATGATGGTCCAGCCCTTTTGGTCTCCCAGGATCGGGTAAAGGGCTGTCATCCGTTCTTCCAGCGGACCTGTAAAATCGGGCACGATCAGATCCGGAAAGGATTGCCGGATGACACTGGCTTTGTAGGTCCGGCTGCTGCTCGCGTAACCGTGCAAGAAGATCATCTTGCCTGTCAAATTATCTCTCCCCTGCTTTTTCAACGCGCATGAGAATCGCCTGGGCGATGCTCCCTGTAAGGAAAAGGCCGCCTGCGAGCAGATACCTGGCCACCGGGGATAATCCCGTGAAAATATCCGAGATCAGGAACGCGCCTGCCAGCGCGGTGGCGAACATAATGCCCCACTCCTTCGCCAGCCCGATCACGACAGCGCCGACCACGGCGCCCACGAAAAACACCATCCAGGTGGAGCCCGATAAACCGGTGCCAAAAAACGTCCTTAACAGGCCGCTACCATATTCGGAGAGCAAAAAGCCTCCGAACAAGAGGCCGGTTAAGATGTAACTGCTTTCCGGATAAACCAGGTAAGGGAGGATGCTGAATAAACCAATTGCTGCGATCAGTACAATATACATCCACAGGGGTGAGCCTTCCTGGAGCAGGGTTGTCATTTTCAGGCCGACCAACAAACCCAGGCCGAGCGAGAAAAGCCAGTCCATGTCCCGGCCAAGGAAGAGCATCAACCCGCCAAAAACACCTTTCGCTATGTTCAACATGGGGCACCGTCCGTTTGGCTTACGTAGAGTTTCTTGGATAACGAAATTTTACTTGATAAAACCCGTCCTTTTCCTGTTTCTGTATACGTTTCTCCCCTGGTTCGTGCCCAGGCTCTCAACGAAACGCAGGTTTCAATGTCGCGATGCAAGCAGGAGGCTGGAAGAAAGAACTGCTCAGCTCGAAGCCCGTTTTCGACGGACAAGGCCTCGCAAGCTGGACTGAAGCTGCGGGTCAAAAAGGTCCAGGATGCGCCGCAGCGTGACCACGGTGAGCGGATTGGAGGAGGTTTCCACGATTTCGCGCAGGTAGTATTCTGTTTCGGAGGGCGAAGCCCGGTACAGGGCATTGATCAGGTTCGCTAAATCGAGCTGCAACATCCCGGGAGCAGATTCGATGATCGGCCGCGCCAGCGCAAAAATGGGTGGCAGGTTTTCGTACTCGGGGTCGGTGATCATCGGCAGCAAAGCCTGGATGCCATTCGACCACAAATCCTGGCGAGCCGGGTGCATCCACTCCCTGATCAGGACCAAAAAATCGCCCGGCGTCTCTTTACGCATGCGCGCCAGGCTGGTGGTCAGTAGGGCGCTGCGGACGCTGGGGTCGCGTATTTGCCGGGTCCAGGCAGTCAGGCGGGCGAGCAGGCGTTCCTCCTGCGGGGGGATGCATCCCAGCAGAAAGGCTGCCAGCATGCGGGTTTCGATATAGCCCTCGTCCCATAGCAGGTCGGCCAGCTCCAGCGCGTAATACGCGTTTTCTCTGGCGATGGGCCCAATCGCGTTTTCGATCTGCCGTGTGACCACGGCTGGCGTACGGAAGGTCGGCAGGTTGGAACCGGGGGCAACGTTTTCTTTCGTTCTCAGGGAGTGGTTGACGTAGAATTCCAACACCTCGCGCAACTGCTTTAAAGAATCTTCCGGCACGAAGAAAAAATCGGCCAGACGGGTGGCTTGCTTGCGCAGGCGGGCGAGGTCAATGGCGGGCATAAAAGAGGTGTCAGATGTCAAGTATCAGGTGTCAGGTGCCTTGGCTGAAAAAACACCTGACACCTGACACCGTAACACTTGATACGTTAGTACGCTCTCGCGAAGTAAACTTTCTGCTCCGCGGTTCCGCCGCAGACGATGCACTTGCCGGTCCCTTTGGGCTGGTCGAAGGGGATCACGCGGGAGGTGGCTTTGGTGTCTTCCTTGACCTTGGCTTCACACTCTTTCGAGCCACACCACCAGACCAGGGCCCAGCCGTCCTTCACGAGCCTCTTTAATTCCTGATAAGTCTCGGGCTCGTGGATGTGGGCGTCGCGGTATGCGGTGGCCTGCTTGAGCATCGAGTCCTGGATATCGGACAGAAGCTGACTGACAGTCCCGGCCAGACCGGTTTGCGGGACGAAGCTCTTGCCCTCGCGGCCGGGGACGTCCCGCCGGGCGAGCGCCACCGACCCTTTTGCCACGTCCTTGGGGCCGATCTCGATGCGCAGGGGCACGCCGCGCATTTCCCAGTCGTTGTACTTGAAACCAGGTGTGACTTCCTCGCGGTCGTCCATCTTGATGCGGATGCCGGCGCCCTTGAGCTCTGAAAAAACGTTGTTTGCCACTTCCAACACCTTGTCTTTCTCGTCCTGGTTTTTGTAGATGGGGACGAGCACGACCTGGATGGGCGCGATCCGGGGAGGCAGCTTCAAGCCCTGGTCGTCTCCGTGGATCATGATGATCGCGCCGATCATACGGGAAGAAATCGCCCAGGAAGTGGTTTCACAATACTGCAGCGTATTGTTCTGGTCCAGATACTGGATATCGAAGGCTTTTGCGAAATTTTGGCCGAAGTAGTGGGACGTGCCCGATTGCAGCGCGCGCTTGTCCCACATCATCGCTTCGATGGAGGTGGTGATCTGTGCGCCGGGGAACCGTTCACTTTCGGTTTTCATGCCTTTGATGACCGGCACCGCCGCTTGCTCGTAGCTGAACTTTTCATAAATATCCAGGATGCGAAGCATTTCCTCTCTGGCTTCTTCTGCGCTGACATGCGCGGTATGGCCTTCGTGCCAGTAGAACTCGGCCGTGCGCAGGAAGAGCTTGGTGCGCATTTCCCAGCGCAGCACCGAGCCCCACTGCACGATCAGCAGGGGCAGGTCGCGCCAGGATTTGACCCATTTCGAATACATGTAGCCAATGATGGTTTCGGAGGTGGGGCGCACGACCAGTGGTTCTTCCAGTTCTTCACCGCCGCCATGCGTAACGACCGCGAGCTGCGGAGAGAAGCCTTCCACATGTTCTTTCTCTTTTTCAAAGAACGACAGGGGGATCAAGGTGGGGAACGCCGCGTTGACGTGGCCGGTGGCTTTGAACTGCGCATCCAGCCAGGAAGTGATGTTCTCCCACAGCGCCCAACCGTAGGGCTTGACGACCATGCATCCGCGCACGGGGGCGTAGTCTGCCAGGTCGGCTCTCACAACCAGCTGGTTGTACCATTCTGCAAAGTCTTCTGCTCGGGTGGGTAATTTTTCTTCTGCCATTTTTCCTCAGCTTGGAATCCAACGTCTCCGGACGTTGGATTGTGATTTTATTCATTCTCCAAAGTCAGGAGACGTTGGAGACCATTTCTATCAGTTTCACAGCAGTTTGTACATCCTTTGCAAACCGCAGCAACTCCCGCTGGTTGTCAGGAATGTACACGTTCAGCGACTTGAAAAGCTGGTTGAAAACGGACTGCCAGCCGTTCCCGACCAGCACCAGCGGCCTCCGGCGCATCGACTCTACGATCATCAGGTTCCACATCAAGGAAATCTCGGTCAATGTGCCGGGACCCCCGGGGAGGGCGATGGCCGCGTCGCATTCCCGGATAAGAACCTGCAGGCGTTCTACCAGGGTTTGTTTGCGCCATTCATCTTTCACCCACCTGTTGACGCCTACCTCGCGCCAGCGCTCGATCTCACCGCAGGTCACGCCGACAACGTGCCCGCCCGCTTCATGCGCGCCGCGACTGACGGCCTCCATTGTGCCGATATAGCCGCCGGTTAAAACCATATGACGTTGTTGCGCGAGCAGTTCGCCCAGTTGATAGGCTTCCTCGTAGGCAAGCGAGTCAGGTTTGGGTTGTGAGCCGCCGAAGACAGATACTTTCATTTCTTATCCTTGCTATCCCATTCTCTATTTTGGTTGATTTCCAGCTTTTCTAAAATTGCCTGTTCCAGGTCAATTTCTGCGATTGAGGCCAATTGCAATAAATATAAAGCCACATCGGCCAGTTCGCCCGCAAGCTCGGCCTTGTCGTATTCCTCATCCCACTGGAAGTGCTCCAGGATCTCGGCTGCCTCAAGAGCGAGCGAGATGGACAGGTTGCGCGGCGTTTGCGGTCGTCTGCTTTCCGCTGCATACCAGCCTTTCGCGCGGACGAAGGCGTGCATTTTCTCGGTGAGCTGTTGGATATTCATTTTTCTCCACGCTTTGTGAGTGGTTTCACACGCATTCTGATGTTCAATAAAAAACGGCTCGCCTGGTTTGGGAGCCGTCTCTTGACACGTCGAAACGAACCTATCCAGACCAGGATGGTTTACCCTTGCGCGGAGCTGGGGAGGGGTTCGCGAACATGGGCCTATTATACCCAATTCTAGAAAATCGTGTCGGTCTTCGGGCTGTCGGTAGCAGGTATAATTCAATCGATGCAACTGATTTTGACCCACGAACAGGCCGATTTCGACGCCCTGGCTTCCCTGTTCGGCGCTTCTGTCTTGGACGAGAGGGCTGTTCCGGTTTTGCCGCGCCGCATTAATCGCAACGTGCGTTCTTTCGTCACGCTCTATGGCACCGACTTTTCCTTCGTAGACCCGCGGGACCTGTCGGGGCAAAAGGTGGAAAGCGTTACCCTGGTGGATACCCAGGCGCTCATCACCCTGAAGGGCATGAGCCCGGAGACAACAGTCCGGGTCGTGGACCATCACCCGTTGCGCTCCGGTTTGCCGGATGACTGGCAGGTGACCATCGAAGAAATCGGCGCGACCACCACAATGCTGGTCGAGAGCATGCAGGTTCGAAACGAGCATCTCAGCTCCATCCAGGCGACGCTCTTGTTGCTCGGGATTTACGAAGACACCGGTTCCCTGACCTATTCGCGCACCACGCCGCGCGACGCCAGGGCCACGGCCTGGCTGCTGGAACAGGGCGCCAGCCTCAAGATCGCGGCCGATTTCCTTAACCAGCCCTTGTCTGCAAACCAACGCAAGTTATATGAAGAACTTCTTGAAAACACACAAAACCATCAGATCAACGGTCACCGCATCGTGATCGCCTGCGGAGATGCCAGCGACGTGGATGAAGAGATCTCCACCCTGGCCCACAAGCTGCGCGACCTGCTCGACCCGGATGCGCTTTTCGTGGTCGTCTATACCCAGGACGGGATCCGCATTGTGGCCCGCTCTAGCAGCGATGCGATCGACGTATCGAAGGTGGCAGCCGAATTCGGCGGCGGCGGCCATGACCGGGCGGCTGCGGCGCTGGTTCGATCTCCCTTCTCTCTTTTAGGGAGAAGGGCCGGGGATGAGGGGGAAGACCTTGAAGCCCAGGAAAAGGCTTCCCATAACGGTACCAGCCTCCCTGTCCTGCAAGAAGCGTGTAACAAGCTACTAGAAGTGCTTCCCAAATACGTCGAGCCGTCCAGCACGGTTGCCCAGATCATGTCCCGCGGTCCACAACTGCTCGACCCCGAAACGCCGGTGAAGGAAGTCGCCCAGATGATGCAGCGCAGCGGGTTCGAAGGCTACCCGGTTGTGGAGGGCGGTAAGGTGGTGGGGCTGCTCACCCGCCGGGCAGTGGACCGCGCCATGGCCCACAAACTCAACCTGACCGCGAACAGCCTGATGGACGCCGGGGACGTCTCGGTCGGTCCTGGCGACTCGTTGCAGTCTTTGCAGGCCCGTATGACCGATAGCGGTTGGGGCCAGGTGCCGGTCGTGAATGAAGACGGTGACGTGGTCGGGATCGTCACCCGCACCGATCTGCTCAAAATGCTCGCGCCGCCTGATGCTCGCAATGGATCCAGAAACCTTGCCGTCCGGTTGGAAAAAGCCTTGCCGCAGCCGCGCCTGGACCTGATCAAGCGGGTTGCCGACCAAGCCGCCAAGCAGAATATGGCCATTTACATTGTGGGCGGCTTTGTCCGCGATTTGCTGCTCGATCGTCCCAGCCTGGATTTCGATATCGTGATCGAAGGAGACGCGATTGCGTTGGGCAAAGCGCTGGGCAAAAAATACGGCGGGCGCGTGACGAGCCACACCCGCTTCGGGACGGCCAAATGGTTTGTGCGCGGATCGGAGTTTGGCAGCCAGCAATCTGAAGAAGACCCTGAAAAGGCGATTCCCGAGTACCTCGATTTGATCTCTGCCCGGACCGAATTTTACGAGCACCCTACAGCTCTGCCCACGGTCGAACGCGGCAGCATCAAGCTCGATCTGCACCGCCGCGATTTCACCATCAATACCCTGGCCCTGCGCCTGGATGGCAACCACTACGGCGAATTGCACGATTACTGGGGCGGGCTGGCCGACCTGGAGCGCGGACTCGTGCGCGTGCTGCATTCCCTGTCCTTCGTGGATGATCCTACCCGGCTGCTGCGCGCTGTCCGTTACGAACAGCGCTACGGGTTCGAGATCGAATCGCGCACCCGCCAGCTGATGGACGAGGCCAAACCGATGCTCGAAAAACTCTCGCCCGAACGGGTGCGGCACGAATTGGACCGCATGCTCGATGAGCCAAACTGGTACGAGATGATCGACCGCTTGGACGATTTGGGACTGTTGGAAGCCATCCACACGGAACTTGTCCCTCCTGCCCCGGGCTTTTCAGCCTCTGTGGACGGGGAACTCGCTGCTTACCCGCCCTCGGGCACGCTTCCGCCAAACCGGACCTTGGCCTGGCTCTTATGGCTTTCCCCCCTGGACAGCGCAACGATCGAGACGCTCTCTCACCGGCTGCGCTTCCCCGCCGCGCTGACCAGGTTGCTACTGGCCGCCTCCAGGCTGCGCGCCGATCTGTCGGCGCTGGCTGGCTCTCCTCCCAGCGGCTGGGTCGACCGGCTCGAAGATGTCCCCGAGGTGGCAGTATATGCTGTTTCGCTTTCCTCGGAAGGGCCGGTCAAGCAGGCCCTACGCGAATACCTCGAAACGTGGCGGCACGTCAAACCATATACGACCGGCCACGATCTAAGGCAACTCGGCCTGCCGCCCGGGCCAAAATACCAGCATATCCTGAAGGCCTTGCGCGATGCCTGGCTGGATGGGGGGATCGGTTCTGAAAAAGAAGAAAGTGAGCGATTGGAGCAACTGCTCTCGCAAGGTAGCCGGTGAGCTACTGCGACACGCATCCTTTGTATACCCATGTCTGGTAAAAACATTTTCCTGCTGTGCTATTCTCTGGGGATCGTCCTGGTGATCTGCCTTTTCCTGGGAGTGGTTTTGCTCTTCGATGGGCCGACCGTTTACGCCTGGTTCGAGCGGGCGCTCGTCCAACAGCCGGTACAGGGGAGCGCTGCTAGAGTGCCGACCCAGGCTCTGGCCATTCCAGCGGTGCCTTCGCCAAGCGCCACCACTACCCCAACTCCCCGGTGTGGTGGCCCCGCCTCGATAGTCCTGGTCTTGCTGGGAACCGATTCTCGCGCTGACAGCTACCAGGCTGGCCTAGCTGACTCGATCCGCCTGGTGCGCGTGGATTTTGTCAATCCTGGGATCATGGTTTTACCCTTTCAGCGCGACCTGTACGTCGAGATCCCGGGGATTGCAGCGCATGGCATTACCCATGGAAAGCTCAACCAGGGGTATACCTATGGAACCCCGGCCTTTGGATATTCCGACGCTCCGAACTTAGGCCTTGGCCTGATGGAATCGACCATGGAGCATAATTTTGGGGCTCATGTCGGTCATGGGATTGTGATCAACATGCAAAGTTTCGTCCGCATGGTTGACGCCCTGGGCGGTATTGAGGTTGACCTGCCTTATGCAATCGACGGCCGTGTGCCGGGTTCTCGCGATCCGGCCTTGTACTTCCCGGCTGGCGAGCAGCACCTGGACGGCCGCCGCGCCCAAATCCTGGCTCGTGTACGCCCTCAGGGCGACTTAGAACGCACTCATGTACAGACGATCCTCCTGGAAGCGTTGAGCGAAAAACTGCTCAGCCCGTCTGTTTTGCCCAGGTTGTCTGAACTCGTCGGTGCCTTTCAAGGCTCTGTGTATACCGACCTGGATCCGGCCCAAATCGCGCAGTTGACTTGTCTGGCGATCAGGCTCGATCCGCAAAAGATCCGTTACCTCAATTTCCCCTCAGACCTCTTTACAGGGACCTGGGTGCAAGACCCGGTCCTGGGAAACACTTTTATTTTCGACGCTGACTTTGATGTTTTGCGCAGGTATGTCGCTTTATTTATGAATGGGAACTGGCCGGGCGAATCGTTGATGACCCCTGCTCCTGTGCCTTAAAATGGAGAAAGCCAAAAAGGTGGCCTGCCGAACAGGCCACCTTTTTCGTGTTATCCTGCTATCGTTGCATGCGCGCCCGTTTGTTCAGCTCCTCCAGCAAGGGACGCATCTCATCCGGCGCCGTCGCATCGCTGACGCGCACGCTATGCTCTCTTGCCCCGCTACTGACGCTAATTGTATAGGTAAATGCATCTGGCATAGGCGGTCTGGTTAAGTCTGCTGGTAGTTCGAAGAAGTCCGCCTTGTTCAGCATCTCTTCCAGCGTTTTAGCCTGGTCGTCGGGCAGCTCATCCAGGTCGAGGGTGGCGCTGACCGTTCTACCCATAAACCCCCCGCTTCGCTCGAAGAATATTTTTGTCATTCAAGCCTTCCTTTTGTATTATTTTGTCAGTCCAAGTGCCCTTAAAACCACGGTTAAACAACCGGTGGGTGCATCTCCGCCGATGGC
>CAWGNR010000029.1:0-10612 GCA_963823985.1 uncultured Chloroflexia bacterium | reverse complement strand
CCCGGTTCCCAGCGCCACGGGCGTCAACACACCCATGATCCCCGCCAGGGCAGATACTCTTGTGTTCCGGGTCAATTCATCCAGGTGTAGTTCCAACCCGGCGATGAACATCAGCAGCAAGACGCCCAGTTCTCCCAGTTCTTTGATCGTTTCACCGAGTTTCTCCCCTTCGATGAAGGGCAGGTGTAACAGGTTCAGCAGCGACGGTCCGAGCAATACGCCCACCAGCAGCTCCCCCAGGACTGAGGGTTGGCCGAGGCGCACGCTCAGGTAGCCTGCCGTTTTCGCCGCCAAAAGGATGACGGCGATCAGAAAGGCCAGTTGCAAAAATACGCTCATCGGTCTCCTTTCGAGTTAAGATTTATGCTATCTCCGCAAGACGTTTTGGGTGTGGGGTATCTGGGGCGGGCAAGCGCTCGTCCAACATTCTCCACACATCAATTGTATTGGGAAGATAAGGATGAAAATATTGTAGTCGATTTTGCTATCAGGGTCTATCAGGAAGGCTGTATACTTAGAAGAATTTACACGAAGGACACAAAGAATCCCCTTTGTGTCCGTTGTGTCCTTTGTGTTTCAAAGAGGCTTTTTATGACATTCAAAGACGAACTCAAACGCTGGCAGGAAACGACGCTCAAAAAGGTACTGGACCGCTTCGGGGAACGGAAGGAGCAGTTCGAGACCTCTTCCGGCATCCCCATCCCCCGCCTCGGCCTGCCATCACAGTCTGACGCCGCTTATCAGGAAGGGCTCGGGTTCCCCGGCGAATACCCGTTTACGCGCGGCGTGCAACCCACAATGTTCCGCTCCCGCTTCTGGACCATGCGCCAGTATGCCGGCTTTGCCACCGCCGAAGAATCAACAAACGCTATCGCTACCTGCTCGAAAACGGGCAGACGGGCTCTCCGTGGCCTTTGACCTTCCCACCCAGATCGGCTATGATTCCGACCATCCCATGGCGCGCGGCGAAGTAGGCAAGGTGGGCGTCTCGATCTCGTCCATCGAGGACATGGCCCGGCTCTTCGACCACATCCCTCTGGACAAGGTCTCCACCTCGATGACCATCAACGCCCCGGCGGGGATCCTGCTGGCAATGTATATCGCCGTCGCCAAAAGCCAAGGCGCGGACGTCTTGAAGCTTCGCGGCACCGTCCAGAACGATATCCTGAAAGAATACACCGCCCGTGGCACGTATATTTTTCCGCCCGCCCCGTCTATGCGTCTGATCACGGATATCTTCTCCTATTGCGCCACCGAAGTCCCCAACTGGAACACGATTTCGATCAGCGGCTACCATATCCGCGAAGCCGGCTCGACCGCTGTGCAGGAAGTGGCTTTCACCCTTTCCAACGGCATTGCTTACGTCGAGGCCGCCATCAAAGCCGGTTTAGACGTGGACGATTTTGCCCCGCAACTGTCGTTCTTCTTTAATGCCCACAATGACTTTTTGGAAGAAGTCGCCAAGTTCCGCGCCGCGCGGCGTTTATGGGCAAAGATCATGCGGGATCGTTTTAAAGCCCAGAAACCGGCCTCCTGGCAGATTCGCTTCCACACCCAGACCGCCGGCTCCACCCTGACCGCCCAGCAGCCGGAGAACAACGTGGTGCGCGTCACGCTGCAGGCGCTGTCCGCCGTCCTGGGCGGAACGCAAAGCCTGCACACCAACAGCATGGACGAGGCCCTGTGGCTGCCGACCGAGAAGTCGGTCCGTGTGGCGTTGCGCACCCAGCAAATTATCGCGCACGAGTTGGGTGTGGCCGATTTGGTCGATCCGCTGGCGGGCTCGTACCTGGTCGAATACCTGACCGATGAAATCGAAAAGGGCGCGCAGGAATACATCGAAAAAATCGACAATATGGGCGGCGCGCTGAGCGCTATCGAGCGCGGTTACACCCAGAACGAGATCCAGGAGGCGGCTTACATCGCCCAGAAGCAGGTCGAAAGCGGGGAACAGATCGTGGTAGGCGTCAACAAGTTCCAGATCGACGAAAAGATTGAGCTGGAGCGGCAGAAAATCGATCCTGCCATCGAAGAAGCCGCGCGGGAACGGTTGAAGAAGTTACGAGAGAGTAGAGAGCAGGGAGTAGTCGACCAGTTGCTTGCCCGGCTGGTTGCTGGAGCAAACGGTAACGAGAATTTGATGCCGCTGTTCATCGAGTGCGTGGAAAATAACATTACTTTAGGTGAGATTTGCAATACCTTACGCGGCGTTTGGGGTGAGTATGTGGCGGATGCTTCTTAAGAAAATAGCTAGTGCCAGGTTTTACACTGTACATTAGCGAATGCACACTATTACATCGTAAGTATCAGTAAGTTATGGAGAAATGATCGTCATGGATCTTCCAAAATCGCTTCAAGATATTGATCAATTAATTAGAACACAAACTCAGGAAAATCTTCATCTTGATTACAAAGATAGTAGGGCCATAGATAAGAGCAAAAGAGAAGAAATTTCCAAAGATGTGTCAGCTTTTGCAAATTCTGACGGTGGTACGATAATTTACGGCATTACTGAACAAAATCATCTTCCAGTTGCTCGCGACAATGGCGTCGATCATAATCAGTATAGTCGTGAATGGCTAGAGCAAGTAATAAACAGCAACATTAATCCTCGCATTGATGGCATACAAATTATTCCAACTCCCGTTTCAAACGATAATTCTATATATGTAGTTGGCGTTCCAAAGAGTTTCCGTGGCCCTCATCAAGCTGCTGATAAAAAATATTACAAGCGTTTTAATTTCCAATCTGTGCCTATGGAAGATTACGAGATTAACGATATTAGAAGTAGGCAAAACCAAGTTCCGCCCCTTATCAGTGTTATTGCGGAGCTAAAACAAAATGTTGTTTATTTGATAGTTGAAAATGTTGGAAATGTTCCCGCTCGTGAAGTTAACTTCTCATTTCCCAAGGGAGTTACATGGCGTAAAGATAGAGAATTACCAAAGCTACTAAAAGATGGGGCTAAGATTATTCCTCCTTCAAGTCGTTATCCATATCTTTATTATGTTTATCCAGAAATAGCAAATGACCCAAAATTGCATACTTTGGAAATAGATGTCAGTTATTTTCATCCTGTACTAGACAATCGAATTAGCGAGAGTTTTCAGATAGACTTTATGAATTACTTCGCAACTATTGTCGAAGAATCCGAGTTGCGTGAATTGGGTAAAAACTTAAAGAATTCAATGCAAAAGTTAACTCGTGAGGTTAAAAAAATTAATCAAAATTTAAAAACAATTTCCACAATATCAAATTCTACAGGGCTTGATTTGTCTATAAATACAATCCAAAACCTTTCACATGTATTAGCTCAAGATGGGCAATTTGAAAAATTGAATCCTGAGCAATTTGAATATAGTGCATTTAGTACTGTACTTGGTATTGATATTCAGTTAGCGTTTAGGTTACAAAGTTTTTTTGAGGAAGACTTTAAGGACAAAAAGTTGTCAGAAATTGAAGGCATTACAGATGAACTAATTGAAAAGATGAAAAAGTACTTTGATGTATCTAAATACAATGTCTAACCTCTGTATGTAGAAATATTCAACATGACGCTTCTTTTGTTTTCTTCATCAAGAGCGAAGCCTGATACAGTCGCTGGGCTTCTCTGCCCCTCCGCCTTCGGCACCTCCCCCAAATGCGATATGAAAATTTTCTACGCGACCAAAATTACACTTGCCGCATTTGGGGGAGGCGGGTGGGGGCTCTTTTGAAGCAAACTTAAAATAACCTATGCCAGCCAAACGCTCTAACCCCAAAACCATGCGCCTCGCTGGAAAATTGCGGCATGAACTTACCCTTGCCGAACAAAAACTGTGGGCTTATTTGCGGGGAAACAAACTCAATGGAGTAAGCTTTCGCCGCCAGCATGCTATCGGAAATTACATCGTCGACTTTTGTGCAATCAAACGGAAACTCATCATCGAACTGGATGGCAGCCAACATCTCGAACAGGAAGAATACGATCTGGAAAGAACCGCTTTTTTGGAATCACAGGGCTACAAGGTCATCCGCTTTTGGAATAACGATGTGACCAACGATATCAATGGCGTACTCCATGTCATCGATTCTACACTGAGAAACGAGTGAATTTTATAAGTGTTGAACCAAAACAAGGAAGCTTATCCCTATGGCAAACAAAGGCTACTTCATCATCACCGATATTTCAGGCTACACCGAGTTCCTGACCAAATCCGAGTTGGATCATGCCCAGGACGCCCTGCAAAGCCTGTTCGACGTGCAGCTTGCGCACATCCAGCACCCGTTTCTGATTTCCGGCTTCCGCGGGGATGCTATCTTTATGTACGTGCCGGAAACGAACTTTGTCGAGCCGCAAGCCCTGCTGGAGTCGTTGGAGAACCTGTACTTCGTCTTTGCGGATACCCTGCGGCAGATGACATATAACACCACCTGCACCTGCCGCGCCTGCCAGAACATGGCCAAGCTGGACCTGAAAATGGTGATCCATTACGGGGAATACGCCATCCAGAAATTGGGGGATCGGGAGGAGTTGCTCGGCGCTGACGTGATTGTCCCCCACCGGATGTTGAAAAACCATGTGATCGAGCAAACGGGGATCCAATCCTATGCCTTGTTCAGCGAAGCAGCTGCACAAGCCTGCAACTTAACTGACCTGGCCTACCCGCTTGTCTCCCATCGCGAGTCATACGAGCATATCGGGGAAGTTGCCATGCAAGTGCTCGATCTACACGCCGTGTGGGACCGCGAACAAGAGAAAAAGCGCGTCCTCGTGTCACCCGGATCTGCCTGGCTGACCTATGAAGGGGAATTGCCTTACCCGCCCTCCATCGTGTGGGGGTATTTGACCGTCCCGTCTCTGGAGACACAGTACCTGAGATACGACCTGGTCGAACGCACCGATTCGCTCGGTGGACGGTTTCAAGCGGATACTACCTATCATTGTGCCCACGGGGAAACCCATTTTTTCAACACCATCCTGGACTGGAAGCCATTCGAATACTACACGATTCATCAAAAGGTCGAGGGCTTGACCGAATACACACAAACCCGCCTCCTGACTCCGACCGAAACGGGCACCCGTTTAACCTTCTATCTGACAAAGCCCCCGGCGGGAGCCACAGAAGAACTTCACAGAATGCTCAGCGACTTCCTCGAGGAGGCAACCGGAGATTTCCGGAAGCTGATCGAGTCTGACATTGCTGCTGGAAAGATCACCTTAAGCTGAATTCTTTTCAGACACTGTTTGTCGCAGATTACGGCGCCAGCATCACCCACGCATTCACATATTCGGGCGTACAAGGCGTACAGACCGGAATTGTCAGCACCAACAGCGCGATGGCAACTGGGAAGCCGGGTTCATCGATAGCGATCCGTGCTTTGCAGATGCAGTTAGGGGAGATTTCAACTTACAGGTAACTTTCCCGCGGTCGACGCCGGAACGGTAGCAACCGGTCTTTTATTGTAGATAGAGTTTCGAAGGGAGCAATGCCTGACAGGGCGGATATGGTCCCATTTTCCCATGACGTATTTTGGGAATTTGTGGCATAATTCTCTTGTTCTCATTCCTTGGGAAAACCAGACTTTATATAAAACAGTTGAGCCATCCACCAGCCGGTAAAGGGAGAGGATGATGAAATCGAATGTCAAAATGAGCTCCACCATATTCCTGGCTGTCTTTGGTACCGTCGTTCTTGCGTTTGGTTTGCCATTCATGTTGATCGGGTCGCCCCCCGAAAGACACGATGACATCATTTTTACACCACAATTTACTGCAACCCCTACCCCTCTCGACCGGGTGCTGACCCAGAGCGCATTCGCGCAGCTTTTCTTCACGCCGACGAATCCGCCCGCAGCGCCGCTTGCTTTCCTCGCATCCCCAACGTCCGAACTGATCATCCCTGTGGCCGGTGGCAACAACCTCACCAGCCTCCCCGCGCTAACGCCTGTTCCTCTCACCAATACGAATATCCCTCCCACGCCCACCCGCAAGCGCGCCGGCGATCCCGATCCCACCCAGACGAACACCCTCGTCCGACCGCCACGCCCCGGCCTACCTTCACCAGGACGCCTCTGCCAACGGCCACGCCGGTTCCTTCTAAAACCAACACGCCTCTGCCAACGGCCACGCTGGTTCCTTCTAAAACCCCCACAAAGCCTCCAACACCCACCGAGGTTCCATCTGACACGCCTAAGCCTCCAACCCCCACCCAGGTCCAGGTTCCATCGGACACGCCCAAGCCACCTCTCACTCAGGTGCCATCCAATACGCCTAATCCCACTCCGGTCCTGGACACACCTGTTCCGACTTCGGAAACACCATAAGTAAAGTGGGCTCTACCATTTCCAAGGGGAAATACCGAAAAATAGGCTGGGAGCGCGCGTACGCGCGCTCCCAGCCTATTTTTCGGGCCTCTTTCCTAGAAAACCCCAAAGTGCAACCCCAATAAGATCACGAAAGTTTAGTTCTCCAGGATTTCTCGTCAAAGGGGCCGGATGGGGTGCGAAGGTTATTTGTCTGCGCGCCTCAAGCACACCGTAAATGTCGTCCCCTGATTTGCAACGCTCTCCACCAGGATCTCCCCGCCCAGCTCGCTGACGATCGAGTGGACAATGTACAGGCCGATGCCGCTGCCCGGGATTTCGGCAACCGTCACATTCTTGGCCCGGTAAAAGCGCTTGAACAAGTGAGGGATATCGTCCTGCGGAATCCCAACGCCCTTGTCAATAATGGCAATATTTACGTGGGTCTCACCCTGCGATATCTTGACCTCTACATCGCTGCCTTCGGGAGAGAACTTGGCTGCATTGTTGATCAGATTAATAAAAACTTGTTGTAAGCCGCTCGAATCCCCCCAAACCTTGTAAGGAGTCTGATCACCCTCCAGCAGGAGCGAAATGCGCCGCTTGGCAACGATTGGCTGCACCGACTGCATCGCCTCTCTCAACACCGGCAAAAGATCGATGCGTTTGCCTTCGATTTTCAGCATGCCGCTCTCCAGGCGCCCGGCCATCAACAAGCGGTCGATCAGTTCTTTCTGGCGGTGCAACTCCCCCTTTAAAGTCTTCCAACACTCTTCCATTTCTTCGGGCGTGCCGCCCTCTTGAATGAGGTCGACCATCAACATCGCGGCTGTGAGCGGGGTCCGCAGTTCGTGTGAAGCGCGATTGATGAAATCGGACTTCATTTCGTTCAACTTGACCTGCTCGGTGACGTCCCGAATGACGATCAACGCTTCTTCCGCATAGATAGGATAGAGCCTGGCTTCGTAGGTGCCATTCGCATATGGAAGTCTGAATTCCTCTACGGTTTGAGGCGAGGCAAACGTTTCCCGGTTTTCCTCCCCAATGATGCGCGCCACGATCTCTTCCGGGAACGTTTTATCCAATTTCCGGCCATATGCCAGGTCGCGGTGGATGTAAAGGGGATGATTCGGGTTCGTGCTGTAATCCAGGATATTCCCATCCGTGTCGACGCGGATGATCAAGTCGGGTAACGCATCTACCAGGATCCGGTTTCGAACCTCGCTCAATCGAATGGTCTCTTCATAGCGCTTGCGTTGCAACGCCGCGCTGATCAAATTTGCCGCAGTCTGCAACGCATCCATCTCGGGTCGGGACCAGCGTAAATTCTCTGCGTGATCGAATAAGCCCAGAAATCCCTTCGCCCCAATCATTCCATTGATAGGGATTAAGAGGAATGATCCTTCCTGGTCAGCCTGGGATTGCCCTTCCATGCCTTCCACAGAGTAAACAGGATCTTTTGATTTCACTAACTGTGGAGCGTATGGTTTTATGATCGTAGGGATATCAACGTCAGAATCGGTTGTGCTGGTCCACTTGTACCTTATCCTGGCATTGTACATACCAGAAAAGGCTTCAACTGTAAAAATAGCGCAACAAGCGATATGCATCGCTTGACCGATCGCTTCCAGAAGAGAGGGAATCTTTGTATCGATTTCAGAAGACTGTAGTAATCTCGCCGTCCCTTCGCTGATGATCGAAAGAATTTGAGCATTCCGCTTGAGGGTCTGCTCTTGTTTTTTCCTGACAGAAATGTCTCGCGCAATGCTCTGGATGTAGGCCGGCTCATCATTGTCGTTGTAGACAATTGAGGTGCTGATCTCGACCGGTATCGCGGAGCCATCCTTGCACTTCAAAATCCGTTCTTGAAGTTGCGGATTTTCATTGGTAAAGCCTTTATTGTTGAGGGATACATCTTGCGATAAGACTTCGTCAACCGGTTTACCAATCAGTTCATCTTCCTTGTAGCCTAATAAATCCAACGCTTGTTGGTTGGCCGTGATGTAGCAAAAGTCAAGGCTGATGATAAAGATACACTCGCCAGTTTGCTCGAACAACGCCCGGTATGAAATACTCTTGTCCCAGTTCTGGTGCACTGTGGCCGCTATCCCCTCTTGCTCGCTTTGAGCGCGTCTAATCGGAATCGTTTTTTGATCCATATGAGCTCAACAGGGGAACAAAGCCTGAACACAACATCCTTGAACGCCATCCGCAATTCTGACAAAACCCCCATTGCTCTCAAAGACTGCCCGGGCAATGGTCAGGCCAACACCGAGGCCTTCATATTTTCGCATTTCGCCTCCGCTCGCCTGGTAAAAGCGCTCAAAAACCTTCTCTCGCAGTTCCCCCGGAATACCAAATCCTTCATCCTGAACTTGAACGCCAAGGCCGCTTGCATATGTTTTTATTGCCAGGGTAACTTTTCCTTTGTCTGGACTGAACTTCATTGCATTATCCACCAGATGAACAATCGCGTGAGTGAACTCCCGGCGCGGCGCCCTGATTTCCCTTTGAATAGTCAATTCAGGCGTAAATTCCAATTCCTTTGTTTGATACCTTTCCAATCGATTCCATACAGGTTTAAGGATATGGATGTTCACATCGATCGGTTGAGGCACGGTATTAAAATTTCCCTGATCGATAGATGAAAGCAAGATCAAATCGGTGGTCAGCGATTCCAATCGATTCGCATTGGAGAGCGCCATACGAAGGAATTTGATTTGCTCTTCCGTGTTCTCCAGCTTTTTATTGATCGCTATTTCTAAGGGCAGAAGAATATTTGTCAGGGGAGTGCTTAATTCATGATGATAATTTTGTAAGATTTCCTTTTTTAATTTTTCAACCTCTTTTTGGGATTCTGCCTTCATTTGCTCGCGGCCCCGGTTTCTTTCAAACTCCACCCGTTGGATGACAGCATCGATCCGCGCCAGGACCTCGTCTGCGTTAAAAGGTTTGAGGATATAGTCGTCTGCGCCCTCTCTAAACCCTCTCAGACGATCTTCTACGTCCGTACGGGCGGTGAGAAAGATAAATGGGATGGACGCCAGTTGTCCGTCCTGGCTCAATATTCTGCGCATCTCGAACCCGTCCGGGAATGGCATCATAACGTCCGACAGGACCAGGTCCGGTTTCCCATCTTTGGCTTTTTGGATGCCTCCGTTCCCATCTTTAGCTGTAATGACCTGATATCCATGGCGCTTGATTTTTAAAGTCAGTCCCATGAGAATAGCCGGATCGTCGTCCACGATCAGGATTGTATGGTTAGCGGTCATTGCGAAGACCTCCCAATTCATGCGTCATTCCGGTTGATTTGCTCATCAGGCTTGAATTGTTACTGACAAACATGATCTGAGTATTAACGAGCGAGATGAGGTCTCCGGAGTTCAGCAGGCAGCGGTTGATTTTTCTGCCGTTCACGTACGTCCCGCCGGTCGAGTTTTTATCGTACACCACATAATTTCCATCTTCGAGGACAATCTCCGCATGGAAGCGAGACAGAAATTCCTCGTGAATCACGATATCATTCTCTAAATGACGGCCTAACCTGGTAACCTTTTTTGCCAAAGGGATCACCTGTTTGTTGATCACCAGGGATGCATTGGCTTGGCTGGCATTCGGGTTGTAAGCGGGCTCGTTTGATTTTTCTGCGGTCATATTGATTTTCCAGTCCTAGAGATTTGCATCTCAACACGCTGTCGTTTAGGGCAATCCATTCAAAATGGATCTACTTCTCATTAAAAAATAATGGACTTGATTTTGCTAAACCAAGTCCGCCGCTAGAAATTGTTGAGATGAAATGAGTTACGGAAATCAATGTGATGCTTATTGTAGATGCACCTGCTTCCAGTAACCTTCGGCGGCCTGGCAGTCGTGGACCGCTTGCGCGGCGGTAGACCCATAGCTTTGCGTCGCCGGTTTTCACCGGGTTTGCCTTTATCGTTGATTGAAGATACTATAGCACAGATTAAATATCCTTACCTTACAAAAAAATAACAGTATCCAGCCACTGATTTTGTACCAATATTTCTATTTCTCGGTGTAAACTTGGGATATGACGACCAAAATTGAATTCAAAAACTTAGAAAACGAAAGAGCCAAAATTCCAGTCCAGGCTTGGTTGGGATTGAGCCTGGTAATCATCTTCTGGTTCCTTAATTGGACTCTGCCCGGAACGCGGACCCATTGGGGGTTTTTCCCGTTATGGCTGGGCTACTGTCTTACCATCGACGGGCTGGTCTTATGGCGCACTGGTACTTCCCTGCTCACCCGGAGTTGGCGCAAATACGTCGGTCTGTTCCTGATCTCCTCGCCCGTGTGGTGGCTTTTC
>CAWGNR010000028.1:0-8905 GCA_963823985.1 uncultured Chloroflexia bacterium | reverse complement strand
AGAACTGCGGGATACTCTCCCGATCAAAGTAGAATTGTTGGATGGATTGCCATAAAATATACTATAGAACCCCCCACGAATGGATGCGCCGCCGGGCGGAAGAAAATTTTCCTGTGACAATCCCAGACAGCTGGACAACTTCCCCTATGTTATAATCTCCCTATCTCGGGGACACGACAGGCAATGCTGGCGAGCGCATCGTTGAACGTCTGAATTCCCCCGCTTATGTTTGTACCAGCCCCTTTTTGGGTGCCATTCAATCGAATCGTTACACGACTTTACCTGATACAGGAAGAATAACCATGGCAGGTATCGCAGGCATCGCCCTGCCCGGACGGCAGCAAGACGTTGTCCGGATGCTCGATAAGATTTCCCACCGCGGCAACGACCGCGCTAAACTTCTGGAAAAAGGAGACGTCACCATGCAGGCGGCCTGGCACGAGGTCCAGGCGCGGCCTACGCCGCTTTCTCTGCAGATGAACGCCGTCTGGGATGGCATTTCAGCGCCCGCTCCCGAGTCCCATTCGCTTTCTAAACGCACCGAACCCTTTGCCATGGCTGCCGTCTCTGCGGACGGCCTGTTTCTGGCGCGCGATATGCTGGGGGTCAAGCCTCTCTACTACGGGAAGATTGAAGGTTCGCTGGCCTTCGCCTCGGAAGTGAAAGCCCTGCTGACGGTCACAGAGGATGTGCACGAGTTCCCGCCCGGGACCTGGTACACCCCGGATGATGGGTTCCAGTCGTTCGGGAAAGTCAAATCCGGAAAACTCCCTTATCAAGACGTGGACAGGATCGCTTCAGAACTACGTCTGAAGCTGGAGCAGGCCATCATCCGGCGGGCCGTCGCAGACGAGATGGGCACCTGGCTCTCCGGAGGTGGGATTCATCTGCTATCGCCGCGCTGGCCCGCTCGCACGTGCGTACCCTGCATTCCTTCGTCAGCGGCGTGGAGGGGGCCCCCGACGTGGATTACGGCGGCCAGATGGCCGAATTCCTGGGGACGGAGCATCACGTCTTGATCGTCACCCTGGACGATTTGCTGATGGCGCTGCCGGAGGTGATCTACCACCTCGAATTGTTCGATGCCTTGCTGGTGCGCTCGTCTATCACGAACTACCTGACCTCGAAGATGGTTTCGGATTACGTCGACGTGGTGTATTCAGGCGAGGGCGGCGACGAACTCTTTGCCGGGTACGACTACATCAAGGATTTGCCTGCCGAGCAGATTCCCGCAGAGTGCGAAGATATCGTCATGCGCCTGCACAACACCGCCCTGCAGCGGGTGGACCGCAGCGCCCAGGCGCACGGGGTGGTCCCCTTCGTGCCCTTCACCGACCGGGAAGTGGTGGAGTTCGCGCTCAGCATCCCGTCCGAATACAAGGTTTACCGCGGGAACGGGAAACCGGTCGAAAAGTGGATCCTGCGCAAAGCGGTGGAAGACGTGGTCCCGGAATCCGTGTTGTGGCGGCCAAAAGCCAAGTTCTGGCAGGGCGCCGGGGTGCAGGAACTGCTCTCCGATTATGTCGAATCCACCGTCAGCGACGCGGATTTCCGCCGCGAGCGGAACCTTCCCAACGGCTGGAAGCTGAACAGCAAAGAAGAACTGATGTATTACCGGGTCTTCAAGGAGCATTTCGGGGAGCTGCTCCAGCTGGACTGGATGGGCCGTACCAAAGGCGCGCCGGTGCATTAGCGTAGCATTCTGTCATTTCGAACGGAGCGAGAAATCTCTTCTTAGCCAAGGAAAAGATTTCCCCTGCCGAAGGGGTCGTCGAAATGACAAACCGAAAATAAGGGTCGCGTGCGCCGTACGCGACCCTTATTTTCGGGATACCTTTTTATTTTGCGTAAGTCCTGTTAAAGAAAGGAACACTATGAAAACTGTCGTTGCGGGCGCGTTGGGCGAGTGTGTGCACGTCGCCGGCGTTTCGAAATTCCTACGCCTGGCGGAGCAGGCCGGCTGGAAGACCGTTTTTCTTGGACCGGCCGTTCCCCCCAGGAAGATGCTGGACGCCGTCCGGCAGGCACAGGCGGGGGCCAACGGCGACCCGGTTCTGGTCGGGGTGTCGTACCGCCTGACGCCGGAAACCGGGGAACGCCTGCTAGGCCAGTTCGCCGAAGAAGCCTCCGAGCTGCACGAGAGCGGGGTCCGCTTTGTGTTCGGCGGCACGCCGCCCGTGGCGCGAGCGCGCCGATCAGATCGGTTTCTTCGAGCGTTCCTTCGACGGCACGGAACCGGTCGAAGAGGTGCTGGGCTATCTCAAGGGCCAGACCCAGGAGTTGACCGAGGACGAAATTCCGCAGACCACCGTAGAGCGCATCCGTTGGAAGGCGCCTTATCCGCTCCTGCGCCACCATTTCGGCCTGCCCACCATGGAAGCCACCCTCGAGGGGATCCGGCAGATTGCGGAAGCCAAAGCGCTGGACGTGATCTCGCTGGGCATCGACCAGGATGCGCAGGCCAACTTCTTCCACCCCGAGCGCCAAGACCCGCGCCGGACGGGCGCGGGCGGCGTGCCGGTGCGCAGCCCCGACGATTACCGCGCGCTGTACCAGGCCAGCCGGACGCGGAAATTTCCCGCTGCTGCGAACCTACTCCGGCACGGACGATTTTATCGAGCTGGCCGAAATGTACGTGGAGACCATCCACATCGCCTGGTGCGCGATCCCGCTGTTCTGGTTCAACCGGATGGACGGGCGCGGCCCCTGGGATCTGGAAGGCTCGATCCGCGAGCACCAGAAGGTGATGGCCTTTTATGGCGAACGCGGCATCCCGGTGGAGCTGAACGAACCGCACCACTGGGGCATGCGCGACGCGCCGGACGTGGTCTTTGTGGTATCCGCTTTCCTGGCGGCCTACAACGCGCGCGCCTTTGGGGTGCAGGATTACATCGCGCAGCTGATGTTCAACAGCCCGGCCGAGCTCTCGGACAGGATGGACCTGGCCAAGATGCTGGCGGTGTTGGAAATGATCGCGCCACTGACCTATCCCCCCTCCCCCCCTTCCCTGATAGGGAAGGGGCCGGGGGGGTTAGGCGATTTCCAAATTTACAAACAAACCCGCACCGGGCTGCTCAGCTACCCGGTGGAGATCAACGCGGCCCGGGCGCATCTGTCGGCCAGCGTCTACCTGCAGATGGCGCTGCGGCCGGACATCATCCACATCGTCGGGCACACCGAGGCCGACCACGCCGCTACGGCGGAAGACGTGATCGAGGCGGCGAGCATGGCGCGGCGGGCGATCGAGAACGCCATGGGCCAGCCGGATTTGACGGCAGACCCGCAGGTGATGGCGCGCAAAGCTGAACTGGTGGAGCAGGCCCGGGTCACGTTGGAAGCGATCAAGGCCATTGCTCCCGCCTCCGTCCCGGACCCGTGGACCGATCCCGCGACACTGGCACGTTCCGTGTCCCTCGGGCATCATGGACGCGCCGCAACTGGGCAACAACGATTACGCCTGCGGCGAGATCCGCACCCGCATCGACGAGCGTGGCGCCTGCGTGGTGGTAGATCGACGCTGGAAAACCGCTCTCCGAACAGGAGCGTCTCGAAAAGTATCTCCCGTAAAAGGGATTGTATGTGAAAAGGAGAGCAGCATGACAAACGCACAACGATACTCCGTGATTGGCGCTGGCCATGGCGGGCGGGCCATGGCTGCGCACCTGGCCCTGATGGGCTGCGACGTGGCTTTGTATAACCGCACCCAGGAACACATCGAGGCCATCGAAGCCCGCAAGGGCATCGACCTGGATGGCGGTGAAGGCGGGCCGCACGGGTTCGGACGCCTGGCGCTGGTCACTTCGGATATGGAAAAAGCCGTCCGGCATGCGCAGGTGCTCATGGTGGTGGTGCCATCCTCCGCCCATGCACCATTGCAGCCAAAATGGCCCCTTATCTGAGGGACGGGCAGATCATCATCCTGCACCCCGGGCGCACCTGCGGCGCGATCGAATTCGATAAGGTCTTGCGGGATGCCGGCTGCCAGGCCGATTTCACGGTGGCCGAAGCGGAAACCTTTATCTACGCCAGCCGCGCCGACGGCCCGGCGCAGTCGCGCATCTTCCGCATCAAGGAAGCGGTGCCGCTGGCTGCCCTGCCGGCCATCAAGACCCAGTGCGTGCTGGATGCATCCAACCTGCTTACCCCCAGTTCATCGATGGGGTAGATGTGCTGCACACCGGCCTGAACAACATGGGCGCGATCTTCCATCCCGCCATCAGCATCCTCAACGCCGGCCGGATCGAATCCACCCACGGCGACTTCCAGTTCTACATCGATGGGGTCACGCCCAGCGTGGCGCGCATCCTGGAAGTGCTGGACCGCGAACGGGTGACCGTGGCCTCGGCGCTCGGCATCCGCGCGCGCACTTCGCTGGAGTGGCTGCAGCTCGCCTACGATACCAAGGGCGACGACCTGCACGAAGCCATCCACAACCAGCCGGGCTATTACGGCATCAAGGCTCCCAACACGCTGAAGCATCGCTATATCTTCGAAGACGTGCCCATGAGCCTGGTGCCCATGGCAGCGCTGGGGATGCGCTACGGCGTCAGCGTGCGCGGCATGGACAGCATGATCCGCCTGGCGAACTTTGTGCACAGCACCGATTACTGGCGGCGCGGCCGCACCCTCGACAAGCTGGGAATCGAACAATTCAGCGTGAGCGAATTGACCAAGATTTGTACGCGAAGGGATCATCGGACTGATAAAATTGGACTATGGATATCTTCATACAACAACTGGCGGATTTTAACTGGTATGTATGGGTTGGTTTGCCCCTCCTGATCTTTATAGCCCGGGTGTTCGACGTCACCCTGGGAACCCTGCGGATCATCTTTACTTCCCGCGGACTGCGCAACCTGGCGCCGGTGCTGGGTTTTATCGAGACGTTCGTATGGATCGTGGCTGTCTCTTCCATTGTGAAACACGCCCAAAACTTGGCCGCCTTCTTCGGCTATGCCTCCGGCTTTGCCACCGGGACCTATGTGGGATGCTGATCGAGAACAAGCTGGCAGTGGGAACGCTCACCATCCGGGCCATCATCAGGCGGGATCCGAAGGAGTTGATCGACAACCTGGCGGACGCCGGTTTTGGGGTGACCCTGTCGATGCGCACGGCGCAACCGGGGATGTGAAGCTCGTGTATACGATTGTCAAACGGTTGGACCTGGGGGCCGTGATCGATATCTTCCACCGCACCTTGCCGGGCGCCTTCCTGTCGATCGAGGAAGTGCGTTCGACCGAACAGGGCGTGTTCCCGCACGAGAAGAACAAGTTTGCGCGCAGCCTGGGTTTGAAGAAATAGAGGTTCCAATGCCACTATTATTACTGATCCGACACGGCGAGAATGAATTCGTCAAAACCGGCAAGATGGCCGGCCGCCTGCCCGGGGTGCACCTCAACGAACGCGGGCGGCAGCAGGCAGCAGACCTGGCTGAAGCGCTGAAAGACGTGCCACTCAAAGCAGTTTATTCCAGCTCGCTGGAACGCGCCGTCGAGACGGCCGAACCCATCGCAGCAGGGCGCAAGCTCGAGATCCAGCTGCGCCCAGACTTAATGGATACCGACATCGGCAAATGGCAGGGCCGGACGTTGAAGTCCTTGAGCAAATTGAAAAAGTGGAAGATCGTCCAGCAGGCTCCCTCCCGCTTTACGTTTCCGGAAGGGGGAGTCTTTCCTCGAGAACCAGACCCGCATCGTATCCACCCTGGACGAGATCGCGGCCAGCCACAAACCGAAGGACATTGTGGCGGTCGTCTTTCACGCCGACCCGATCAAACTGGCGGTAGCCCATTATTTAGGCATGCCGCTCGATCACTTCCAGCGCCTGGCGTGTGACACCGGCTCGGTTACGGTGTTATATCTCAGTGAAATGGGCGCGCATATTTTGAAGCTCAACCAACGACCTCCATTCGATCTAATGCCGAAGCCGAGGCCCAAACCGAAAAAGTAACAGACATATCCAATCTTAGCAGGAAGGACACAAAGAGGAAATTTGTCTCGATACTTAGGAATAGCGGGCGGAAGCGATGTAAAATAGAACCAAATTTGTGTCTCATTTAATGGTAAGGGATGGACGGATGAACAATCTTCCTTCAGGGACGGTCACCTTTTTATTCACCGACATCGAAGGCAGCACCAAGCTGGCGCAAGAATATCCGGATCAAATGTCATCCCTGCTTGCGCGGCACAATGAAATCTTGCACCGAACCATCAATGCTCACGATGGGTTTGTCTTTAGGACCGTAGGGGATGCTTTCTGCGTGGCTTTCCATAATGCCATTGACGCATTGTGGGCTGCCCTCGAAGCCCAGCGGGTCTTGCACCGAGAGAGTTGGACGCCGGCGCCGCTAAAGGTGCGTATGGGCATCCATACCGGCCCGGCAAAACTGGAAGTCTCATCGGCGGAATCTGATTATTCCGGCTATGCCACCCTGGCGCTGACCCAGCGCATCATGTCCGCCGGGCACGGCGGGCAGGTGCTGCTCTCGCAAACGGAATGCGATTTGCTGGACGGCAGCCTGCCTGCGGGGGTGGAGCTGATCGATATGGGGGAACGACACCTGAAGGACATCCTGCAACCCTCGCGCCTTTTTCAACTCTATGCTCCGGACCTGCCATCCGAATTTCCGCCTCTCCATACGCTACAGTCTGCCAACCATAATCTGCCTTTATCGCTCTCCTCGTTCATCGGACGGGAACGTGAGCTCGCCATCATCAGGGAAAGGCTGGAGGAAGCGCGCTTGCTAACCTTGATCGGTCCGGGCGGGACGGGCAAAACCCGCCTCTCGCTGCACACGGGCGGCGAGGTGCTGTCCTCCTTCAAAGACGGCGTCTGGTTGGTGGAGTTGGCCCCGCTCTCGGACCCGGCTTTGATCATGCAAACTGTCGCTGCGGTCTTCGGCTTGCGAGAAGGGCCGGATCGCCCGCTGGTAGACCTGGTGGTCGACTATTTGCGTGGTAAGCAACTGCTCCTGATCCTGGATAACTGCGAGCATCTCATCGAGGCAAGCGCGCGCCTGGCCGACCAACTCCTGCGCAACTGTCCCGATTTCAAGATCCTGGCCAGCAGCCGCGAAGCGCTGGGGATTAACGGGGAAACCATCTATCGGGTGCCGTCGCTTTCGTTGCCCGAGCCGGATGCGGTCACGCTTGAAGCCTTATCAGGGTGCGAGTCGGTTCAACTTTTCGTGGAACGCGCTTCCGCTACGAATCCTGGTTTCCAGTTGATGGACGCCAACGCTTCCTCCGTCGCCCAGATCTGCCACCGTCTCGATGGGATTCCCCTGGCCCTGGAATTGGCTGCGGCGCGGGTCAAGGTACTTTCGGCGGGTCAAATTGCGGATCGCCTTGACGACCGGTTTCGCCTGCTCACAGGAGGAAGTCGAACAGCCTTGCCGCGCCAGCAGACGTTGCAAGCGCTTATCGATTGGAGCTACGACCTGTTGACAGAGCCTGAAAAGGCCTTGTTCCGACGCCTGGCTGTGTTTGTGGGCGGCTTTACCCTGGAAGCGGCCGAGGCAGTCTGCGCAGGCGATGGGATCGAGCCATATGAAATCCTTGACCTGCTAACTGACCTGGTGGACAAGTCCCTGGTGATTGCTGATGAACGTGATAGCAGCGTGCGCTATCACCGTCTGGAGACAATTCGCCAATACGCCCGGCAAAAGCTGTTGGAAACGGATGAAGTCATGCGTGTGCGAAACCGTCATCTCGATTATTACATCGAGTTCGCGAGCCTGTTGGAAAAAGAATACATCAATCCTTACCAGTACGACATCATCGATAAGATGAGGCCGGAATACGACAACATCCGTTCTGCCTTATCGTGGGTGGTGGAAAACAACATCGAAAACGCAGCCAGACTCCTTTGCTCTCTACCACCTTTTGGCCCTGGGTGATGATGGGGAATACCAGCGAGGTTCGGGAATGGTGTTCGACCGTTCTGGCGCGCTTGGATTTAGCACTAGAGGAAACTGCGGGTCAGGCTGATGATCTGTTGAAACTGAAGGCCCGCATATCGGACCGTTCCTCCCAGGTTCTAATGAACATGGGCAATCATCAAGCCAGCCGTGACGCCGCTGAGGAAAGCATACGAATTGCCCGTGAAAGCAACGATCTATTTACTCTGGTAGATGCCCTCGGCTCTCTGGGACATTGCGCACTTTATGCAGGAGACCCGGAAGGAGCATTCGAGGCGGCCAACGAAGGAATAGAGATTGGTGAGCGATTAGATGCAGGGAGAGAACTCATCTGGGCACTCGATGCCATGACTCATATTTACCACATGAAAGGGGAGGATGATGAAGTACTCAAATATGTCGCAAGGATCGGTGGTATTCTAAAAAAGGCAGGCATCCCAATGGATCCCGCCTATAAAGGTGGGTTCCTAATCGAGCAGGCTGTCAAACGCGGAGACATGGACGGGGCTGAAAGGTACATGGATTCCATCATGGAGATCATGCTGGAACGCAGGGATAATTACATGCTTACCACCATGCAGAGCATGTTGCGCATGTCCTGCGCGGGTATGGCGACCTCGACAAGGCAACCTTCTATTATCGAAGAACAATTCGCCTGTGGCAGGACCGCGGTCATCGCGCGGCGGTGGCGCATCAACTGGAATGTTTTGGGCTCATTGCATTGGCGCAAGAACAACCCGCGCGGGCTGTAAACTGTTCGGCGCAGCAGAGGCTTTGCGGGGGGCCAGTCACTCGGTCAGGACGCCTGATGAACGAAAAGAATTCGAAGATGCCAAATCCGGCCTGCAATCAGGGATGGATGAGGATGAGTTCAACAAAGTTTGGGAAGAGGGCCGGTCGATGACCATGCAACAGGCAATTGAGTTTGCCATAGGTGAAACGGATTAATAAGGGCAAATGACCACATGGTTTTTAATAGGTCAGAGA
>CAWGNR010000027.1:0-3685 GCA_963823985.1 uncultured Chloroflexia bacterium | reverse complement strand
GCCGCAACTTTTTTAGCTTCTACCGTTTTGCCACCTCTCTACATGCAGGCTGAGCAGTTACAAAATTTCGGTTCTCCCGTCGGAAACGGTAAAGCCGAAATTTCGAGCAAAAGCACAGGTTAAAACTACGGAGTTACGGAATCTTGGAGTTTCTTTACCAGGCTCTCTTGAGTTGGGTTTAAAAGAACCGTTCCAAGCCAAACACCCCCGTCTCAAACGTTGACGTGCGCCCATCCCGGATCTGTTCCGCCATCAACTGCCCTGCAACGGGGGATTGGATGATCCCGAAGCCGCCCCAGCCGACGTTGAGAAACAAGCCTTCCACCCCCGGCGCCGGACCGAAAATCGGTCGACCATCTTCGCTCAAAGGCCGCACGCCTGACCAGGCAGTCAGCAATGAAGCTTTTTCCAGGACGGGCACGCGCCGGACGGCATAGTCCACGATGCGATCCACCATTTCGTTGTCCAGCTGCGTTTCGGGAGATTTCGCCGGGAGGTCGCCCATGCCCATCAACACGCCCCCGGTCTCAGGGCGGACGTACCACTCGACGTTCTCATCCTCCACGAAGGGCCTGTCTGGCGGGATGTCGGGCAGGGGGCCGGTCATGACGATTGTACGGACCTTGTTTGTGAGCGGGATACGGAGGTTGGCCCAGTTCCCCACTTCCTGTGCCCACGGACCGGCTGCGTTGACGACCGTGCCGGTCGCGATAAAACCGCCCCTTGTTTCCACCCCGATCACACGCCCGTTTTCGACCTTGAGCCCACAGGCTTTCTCGCCCTGATACAGCTTCACCCCTTTTTCGGCCGCCCTTTTCATATAGCCCCACATGATCATGTGCGGGTCAAAGGGGCCGTCGTCCGGGCCCAGGGTGCCCACTTCGATGTCGTCTGTGTTGAGCTCCGGGTAAAGGTGTTTTACCTCGGAGGGTGACAGAACCTCGGTCCGGATGCCGAGCGATCCCAGGTTCTGCGCATGCAAGCGTAATTCTTCGGCTGCTTTCCCTGAGGCAATGGAGATCCACCCGGTCTTGTGAAAATCGATGGAAGTGCCTAGTTCCAGCTCGAAGTTCATATATCGCTGGTACGAATATTGCGCCATGCGCGCCAGCAACGGGTCGCGCCCGAACTGCATGCTCAACATGGAAGCGGACTTGCTTGAGGTGCCGGCCCCCACCTGGTCCATCTCCAGGACGGCCACATCGTTGAGGCCCAGTTTCGCCAGGTGATAGGCCGTGCTGCACCCGATCACGCCCGCGCCGATGATCACAACTTCTGCGGTGGGTATCATTTTGATCTTGTTATAGGCTAGCGTTACCGGCGGCCGGACGGGCTCGCCCTGACCAACCAGAACCTATGCTTTTAACGCTGCGCTCGCCGACCAGAAGATTTTTTATGCTTTAGGTTGGCCTCCATATAAGCCCGTAACAAGGAATTGATTCGCGTCTGATACCCACGGCCTTGCGATTTAAACCATGCCAAAACGTCACGGTCAACACGAAGTGTCAATTGCGCTTTGTTCTCTTTATCTTTCAAACCACGTTTGACAACAGCTTTTGCAAACATTTCTGGAGTGAGTTCGGGAATATCAGACAGATCGATATCCTCATCATCTATTGCTTCAAGTCGTTCCCAATCAGTTTGAGATTTGTTGGAAGAAGAAGATTTGTTCATTTTTTGTCGCTTTTCTAGCCGATATGATACGGATATTTTCACCGCGTTCCGTGTAAGCCACGACAATAACCTGACTTTTCAAGATGCCGACAAGGATAAAACGGGTTTCGTCGTAATCGAAACGCTCATCAGGGATGATGACAACATCGTTATCGAACACTTCTGGGACATCGATGAAGTCTATGCCATGCTTTTTGATATTGACAAGGCGTTTTTGCTCATCCCACTCGTAACTCATATCTTTATTGTACACACAAATTGTAGTTACGTCAATCGGTTTGCGGCTGGAAAACTCGCCCTAATATTCATAAAAGTTTTTGTCTTTTCAAGCCAAGTGCCCTACAATTGGTTATCCCAATTCATTTAACACGTTCGACCCGCCCGCCGGTCATTTTCTGCAAATCGCCCGGGGTCAGCTCGAAGACGGCGTTGGGCGTGCCGGCAGCAGCCCAGATTACGTCGTACTGCAGCAGGTCTTCGTCCAGGTAGGTCTCCATTTGTTGCGCGTGCGCGATGGGCGGGACGCCGCCGATGGCGTACCCGGTCACTTCGCGGACGAAATTGGCGTCGGCGCGCTCGATCTTTTCCCCGGCGTAGGCCTTTATGCGTTTTTCGTCCACACGATTGGCGCCGCTGGTCAGCACCAGGATGGGTTTTCCGCTGGCCTTGCCTTTGAAGATGAGCGATTTTACATCTGCCCGAGCGTTACGCCGACGCGCTCAGCGGCTTTCTGCGCAGTCTGGTGGACTCGGCGTGTTCGACGACGGTTAAGTCCAAGCCCAGGGCGCGCAACGCATCCTGGACTTTTTGGCAGATGGGCTGAGTTGGGTCATGCGGCGATTATAGCGGAAAAAATATTCATCCGTTGGTCGAGTAGGCGGCGAATTCACGATGGCATTCAGCCTACTCCAATGCCGCCATATCGAGACCAAAGTACGCAGAAAATGTACTTGGGTGTGGTCTCGACACCTGCACTGCACCGAACGCATGCGGTGGAAGTGTACGCCCTTAAAAGAATACACTTAAGATACTTTATATCTCATTCAGGGGCTACCGACCATTGAAAAGTTTCACTTATGATAGCTTTCTGCTGACTGATCTGCCAGAGCATCCTCCAGGTTTCGCCCTCGTCATCGGAGCGTTCCCAGTTCCAGTCGAATTCATCCTGCTTGATGTTGTACCAGACCATGCGCTGTTTACAGGCTCGCCACGCACGATGGCATCCGAACAGGGCCATCCGTCCATCGCGGAAGTTGCCCGTGAAGTCCAGGTAGGTCCCGCTGCTGTCCACCCAGGTCTGGCCCCACCGCCGCCGTTCCGGTTTCCAGGCGGAAGACACTGATCCGTGCAGGTCGCCGCCCTCGAATCTCCCTGGATGATCTTGCCATCCAGGATCCGCTCTACGCGGTTTCTGCCCCGGCCGTCATCCCCCAGGTGCAGTCCATTCGCCGAGCCAGAAAATAAATTGCATTTTAGGGGCTTCTCGTTTTGCATAGGTCACCTCGCTTTGCCTAAAGAATTTCTAGTTTCTATCAATCGGGGTCTGGGCTGACTTCCTACCTTTTTGCTACAAAAATAGCATGAGAATTTCGTTTTGAACCCTACTCTGTCACCCATTTGCTAACCAGATTATGCTTTAAAAAGAAGCCGGAATTAGGGATGAGAGTGCGCGCACTCTCATCCCTAATTCCGGAAATCTAACGCAAAAGATCTACAAAATGCCGCCGGTTGTACGGGACTAGTACTTTCTATTGGTATAGTACTCGCCGCTGTAACAGTTGTGAACCAAATGGATAATAGATTGACCGCCAAGCACCATGACGGCCTGGTAAGAAACTTTAGCGTTCTTGCGGTTCAGTTTTCGTTCTGACATAAGGAAGGACAGGGCATGCGCGCATTGATCCTGGGCTTCAGTTCTTTCCATCCCTAAGATGTTTGAAACGTTTTCGGGATTTTGGCGATTTGCCCAACCTGAGCAAACTCGCCGAAGGGGACGGATATTCATCTTTAA
>CAWGNR010000026.1:0-22402 GCA_963823985.1 uncultured Chloroflexia bacterium | reverse complement strand
CCCAGGGTATTCCTAAAAAATATGCAGCTGATTTACGGATGGATCCTAAAAAGGAGGCTGGTTGGGCCAGCCTCCTTTTTAGTTTCCTTAAAGTTCTCCATGCTGTTAGGGCAGTGGGGGATTCGGGTTCTGCGCCAGTTGTAGCGCCATCTCGGGGAACCACTGTCCCGCGGCCGGGTCGACCAGCCCCCACTCGGGGTCAACCGTCACGCCGGCCGGCCCCAGCCCGCGGGTGCACTCGCCGTCCGATTCGCCGGGGATCTTGATCCACAGGTAGGCGTCGATCAGCGCGTTGCCGGTGTCCGCCCTCGGCAGCAAGCCGAGACCCCGTCCGGGCGGGTTGCACCAGTCCTGGGCGTCGGGGTAGCTTGTGGTGGGAGTCCACGGTCCCTGTCCGTTGCGGCTGGTATCGATGACGAAGTGAGCCTGTTCTACGGGATTGCGGGTCAATCCTGTGTCGGCAAAAGCCTGGTCGTAAGCTGCATCTGTCAGGCCCCAGGTGCTGAAGTCGCCCGGATTGGCCGGGTAATATTGGCTGGCGCACCATTCAACCTGCCACCAACTGTTCTGTGACAGATAGATGCAGTCGCTGATCCACTGCCCGTACTTGACCAGGTGGTCTGTGAGCCGGTAATTGGAGACGTTCAGGAAGAAGCCGTCGGCTCGCTCCACACCGGCCTGGATGAGCCGGTGGGCCGCATCGCCGGAACCTAGCCAGGAACTGTGCGTGCCGTCCAGGTAGACGTTGGCGTTGGGATGGGCCTTCAACGCGTCGACCGCGTAGTTGAGCATCGCAAAACGATCGTCGGCCGCGGTTGCCTCGTCCGCCTCGGCCGGTTGGCACCACTCGTAGCCGCCCTTGAGGGGGTGTCGCGGAACTGCTTGTACCAGGGGATGATCCCCAGGCCGTCAGGTTCCAAAATGACCACCGCCGGCTGGTCGCCGATCCCGGCCGCAAAGCCGTCGATCCAGGCCTCGTATTCGGCCACGCTGGTGGCGCCGCCGGCCGAGAACTGGGCGCAGTCGCGGAACGGGATGTTGTACGCCACCAGCACGGGCACTGTCCTTTGCCTGCCGCGCGTTTGACCGTGTTCTTGACGGCTTGTTGGGTCTTGTGTGGGGTATCCCCGGTGAACCAGACCGCCTGCGGCACTGCGATCATCTGCCGGATGAGTCCGGCCTCCGCCTTCTTGCCGCTCGAAACCAGGCCGGCGATCTGTTCGATCGCGCCGTGGTTGGGCTTGGCGACGTAGAACTGGGTGCTGGGATCCAGGTTTGCTTGCGACCTAGCCGAAGCAAACGCCGGAGCAGAGGCAATCAGCACAACCAAAAGGAGGCTGACAGCAAAGATACGACTTCGCTTTTTATGGCTTTTCATTTCCTATTTCCTTTCCTCGTAGGTAGTGATATTTACAATATACAGTTTCCGCACATAAAATACAATCACGAACCACAACGCTCAATGTGCCGGCGCCCCTTGCGCTCCTTCGCGCTTGGGGTACCAGTCCAGCAGCAGCCAGCAGGCAAAGGCCGTGGCGATGGCCGGTAGCGCTGCTACCGACAATAAAAACGCAAATAAAACGGAACTCGTCTCGCTGTTGAACAGGACGATCAACCCCCAGCCGATTCCCCAGGCGACGATCCACCACGCCGCGTGGAGGAACTGGCGGCGCAATAGCCACCACTGGGGGATTCCGATGCTCGCGCCCAGCAGTCCCAATTGAACGATCACCCACAGCGGCGCAACTGCCACGTCACGAGGCAGGAGGCTGAAGAGAGCGCCGATCGCGAAGGGCATCAGCCAACCCAAAACGGTGGCCGGGATCCACCAGCGCAGGCGCTCTATGTAGCGATGTAGCAGGGCGCGTTGTATCAGGCCGGTCAGCAGCCCAACGGAGGGAAAAAAGATGTACGCCAACAGGAAATCCTCGGTGATGCGGCTTTGCCCGGCCACCTCGATCCTGCCCCCCACGACGCCCGCTATTTTAGCAACAAGCCACCAGGCCAGCAGCCCGGCCAGGAAGACGGAGACCACGTGCAGCACGACCCATCCGGCGTAAAAGAGCCAACCAGGCCTTTCGATTTCTGCGTTTATTTTCATCCTGTCTATCCTGTTATGGCAGATCCACAGGATTAGCAGGTTTCCTCTGGCGCACCAGCAACGCCAAAGCTGCGGCGGTCAGGCAGGCCGGGATCAAGCCGACCAGCAATAAGCCAAACTGGTCGACCGAGTTCCCCGGCGTAAGCAGCGCCAGCAGTCCCCAGCCAAGTACATTGGCCGCCACCCACCAACCGGCCCGGGGCAATCGCCGGCGCAGCAGCAGCCACTGCACGGCGCCGATTGAAAACCCCATGAGGAGGAGGGCCAGATCAAAATTTTCCAGGAGAACGCCCGGCCTGCCCAGCCGGCCGGGGAGCGCTACCAGCAGCATCCCTAGAAGCCAGCCCCCCAGGGTCGCCAGAATCCACCTGCCCATCCGCGGCAGGGCGCGATGCAGCAGCCCGTATTGCATGACGCCCGTCACCAGCCCGGCCAACGGAACGAGAAAGTACATCGCCAGGTAATCCTCGGTAATGTGGCGCACGCCGTCCACGTAGAGATAATCTCCCACAAATGCGGTAATAATCCACAGGATGATCATCGTAAGAACAAATGTAATGGGCAAAGCCAGCACCGTCACCCCGATCCAGGCCAGATAAAAAGACCAGTCAGGTTTTTGGGAAAAGGTCGAGCGCGATTTCGATTTCCGCTTGCAGCGCCATGATCACCTCCTTTTCTTATACTATACAACTATCTCCCCCCGAAATCAATCGGGATTCGTAGTAAAGGCGTACTGCCCGTTCCCATTGGAGGGCAATTGTGTGACAAAAACACCTGTAAAGGGCGGGTACAATAAAGTGAGTTCAAACGGTTTCGATGAGCCAAGGAGTAGATTTATGTCTGAAACGTCCGGTTGGATCACTAAAAACATCCCCGCACAAAACGGGAAACTGTTCCTGGTGACCGGCGCCAACAGCGGCATTGGCTTCGAGGTCACGCGCGGGCTGGCCCAGCAAGGCGCCAGCGTTGTGATGGCCTGCCGGGATCTGGAAAAGGCCGCACAGGCGGCAGGGCAGGTGCGGGAAGAGCATCCAAAAGCGCAACTGCACGTGATGGAGCTCGACCTGGCCGACCTGCGCTCCGTGCGAGACTTTGCGGAGCAGTTCCATCGCAAGTACAACCGCCTGGACGTCCTGATCAACAACGCCGGCGTGATGGCCACCCCTTACCGCAAGACCGCCGACGGCTTCGAGCTGCAGTTCGGGGTCAACCACCTGGGCCACTTCGCCCTGACCGGCCTGCTGCTGGACCTGTTAAAAGCCACGCCCGGGTCGCGGGTCGTGACGGTCAGCAGCTACGCCCACTGGTTCGGGTTCATCAACTTCGGCGACCTGAACGCCGAGAAGTTCTACTACCGCTGGATGGCCTACACCCAGAGCAAGCTGGCCAACCTGTTGTTCGCCTATGAACTGAACCGCAGGCTGGCCCGCGCCGGAGAAGACACGTTCAGCCTGGCGGCCCATCCCGGCTCGACGGTTACCCAGTTGCAGCAATATACGCGCCTGTTCACGTTCATCAACGGGCTCATTGGCCACGGTTCGCAGCCGGCCGCGTTGCCCATCCTGTACGCCGCGACCCGCCCGGAGCTCCAGGGCGGCGACTACATCGGCCCGGACGGCTTCCTCGGCCAGCGCGGCTTCCCCCATAAAGCCCTCTCCAGCCCGGTCGCGCGGAATGAAAAGCTCGCCCGCCGGCTGTGGGAAGTCTCGGAGGAGCTGACCGGGGTGGAATACGATTTTTGAATTCGATATAATTTAGAAGTAACTGCTCAACTTTTTGCATAAGCCTGAGCAGATATATTTAGAACAAGGTTAAGAGATGGAAGGACCTTCACTCTATTTAGCTGCCGATCAACTCAAGCCATTTAAGGGGAAAACCGTGCTGTCTGTAACGGGGAATTCTAAAATAGAAAAAGAAAGGATGCTCGGAAAAAAGGTAAAAACCATTTTTCCCTGGGGGAAACACCTCCTGATTCAGTTCGATGATTTTGCGCTTCGCACGCACTTCATGCTATTTGGTTCATTCGAAGCAGAGCTTGATCACTCCCCTTTAACAGGCGACTATAGAAGAGCCTACACACCCAGGCTCCAACTCGACTTTGAAAACGGAACGATTAAGCTGTTCAACTGTTCGGTCAAATTTCTGGAAACTGGAAATGCCAGAGCCGGTTATGATTTTACGATCGATATCATGTCGCCAGAGTGGGACCCTGACAAAGCTTTTGATTCTGTAGCTTCCAACCCTGACGTTGAAATTGCAGATATTTTACTGGATCAGGAAATATTTGCGGGAGTGGGAAATATCATTAAAAACGAAGTGCTGTGGAGAGTGCGCATTCACCCGGAAACGAAAGTCAAAGATATTTCACCCTCCGCCCTAAAGAAGTTGATTGCAGAAACCAGGAAATTCTCCCCGCTTTTTTATGAATGGCGCAAAGTCTTTTTGTTGCGCAAACATCTGGATATTTATCAAAAATCCGTTTGTCCCCGCTGCGGGACAAAAGTGAAACGAGAAAAAACAGGCAAAAGAAATCGTATCAGCCATTACTGCCCGGTCTGCCAGATTCAGTAAAAAAATTAATAGCAGGACTTACGCAAACGAACGAAAGCAGGCCCGGAAATATGGGTCGCATGCGCAGCACGCGACCCATATTTCCGGTACATTTTCGCGAAGTGCGCAAGTCCTAAATAGTTGTTCAACAGGGGGTTGGGGACTGCTCGAAGACTTGGGCGAACGGAACCCGATCGGTCCCCTCATGGACAGGGGGGATCGATAACGTTCCAGAGAAGATTTTGGGCAAGATCGTTTAGCGGCGCGGGCAACCAGACACGGTCTGAATTGACGGACCAATCATAGACAGAAACCGCCGAATTCAGGAGGAGGCGCTTTCCAGATGGGTAACGCTGCTGATGGATCGGCGCCAGGGAGGAGCGCCCGCTCCCAGGTGCATGCGCCACAGCCGCTCCCTCGTTTTTCGCACCGTTCCGGGTTCATGCAGATCTCCAAAAACGACCCCCATTTCCGAATCATGCTCCATCCCCCGTCGATTGACGTTGGCCGAGCCTACCATGGCGACCGTGTCGTCAAAGACCCACATCTTGGCATGCACAAAACGATCCTTCCGGTACACAGCAGCGACCTTTGCAGTGTGAGGCAGCAGGTGGTCAAAGACAGCCCGCCGCCGGGCGCATCCTTGCCGCAGGTCCCGGTTGACGCGGTCGACGTCACACAGCACGATGATCAGCGCTTTGAGTTCGGGCATACCGGCGGCAAGCGCGCGCCCGATGCTCTCGTCGACAAAATATTGGTCCTCCAGATAAATAAAGTCCCTGGCTTTGCCAATCAAGCGGAACAGCATTTGGCGGATGGCTTTGCTGCCTTGGGGAGCAAACGCATAGGGGGCAGTGTTCAGCCCTGCAAACTGGGTGGGATTGCCGTAGGTCGTCAGCACCCGGCAGCGCTGTGTCCCTCGCGCCGGGGTGGGCGCGAGGGCGGGCAGAGCCGCGCCGGCGGGCCGGTCCGGATGGTCCTGCCAGCGTTTTCTCAGGATTTCATACAGATGCGCAGCGGCGATCCCGGCCAGCTCCACCTGTATATCGTGAAATCCCTGCGGCCCCTGCTGGTTCGGATGGACGTCGATGCCGCCACACCAGGCCGTCAGACGTTCTCCTGTCCACACGGCCCATGCTTTTTGATGGTGTGAACCCACCTGGAACTTCAGGCCTGGCAGGGGCAGACCAAAGCTGATTGCGCTCCGGTGCAGCACTTGTGCATCGTGGATCGCCACCCCGCCGGGAAGGTTGTTCACAAACCCAACCCTGTCCCTGTTATTGACAGGCATGGGCCGCCACTCCCCCCGGACCGGCAGATGATATACGGGAATGTGATTGAACAGGGCCCGCACCTTCGCCCCCCGCTCCGCGGCAGCCAGCAGGGCAGCGCCGATGGTCACTCCGGGACTGATCCAGGTTGACTCGTGAAAGTCCCAGCAAGCCATCATCTTGATGGCTTGCTCGTCGACACAGGCAGCCAGTTCTCTGCCGAGAGAGGCAAAGGCCTCATCGCCGGAGATATGAACGGTGATAGCGCTGGAAGATACGGGCGAAAAAACGCCTGATAGGTCGGGGGTCAGCCATGGTCCAGGTCCGCTGCGCGCCCGGGAAGGCTGCCTGCCTGTTCGTGGGCCAGCGCCAGGACATCCAGCCAGCGAAGCGTGAACGGATCGACCTCAGGGAGGTGCCTCGGCCAGCATCATCTCCTTTTTAAGCGCAGGCCGCTGCGTTCGTTTCATCCCCGTAATCGCCATCCGCGCCAAAGCGGGGCAGGCAGTCCGGCTCCCACCTCAGGAGCGCCTGTTGGATCTTTCGCACCGCCGGTCCGGTCCGGTTGCGGGTCTTTGAAATCCGCTGGCGGTCCGCATCCCGGGCCATGCCTGCCAGGAGCGGATCCTTGGCAAAAAGGGTTGAATTGAGCAAAGTGTGCCCTTTCTTGTGTCACAGATATGGCGCCTGCTGTCGCTGGCTAGCGATCGCAATCGAGTGGATCGGCCCGTGGTTCTTGCAAGACGAGCTATGTTGTGATGTGCTTTGGGGAGCGACAGGCCTTACCCTGCTGTCATGCGCGCCAGGATGCTCTGGCAGGAGGTCTGTCTGAGGATAGCGACAGTATATCAAGAATCAGGAGGGCGCACCAGGACCGGTTTTGGGAAGGTCGGAAACCGGCCGCAATCCCGCTACTTCTTCCGGGTTGCGGAGGGTGCCCGGGTCCGCGTCCACGCTGTGTTGGCCTGCCTCGTGTAGGTTGATCAACTATTCTGGTCATATGCTTTCTGCAACCAATCAAGCACTTCGGCATCCACATCATCTGGTGTCGTCAGGCTGACCTGCAGGGGCGTGCTCGCATGAATTCTCGAAGGCTGCAAACGCCCGCCTGACTTCTGCCCTTCCAACCGCAGACCCAGATCCACCCGCTGCTTCGTTGTCGCTTGAACTCTCGCAAAGGTCCGGCGCGCTGTCATGAGCGAGACATACGTCTTACGCGCCTGGATTGTGACATCCCCTAACCCTGCCGCGGCGCCAAGAATAGCTTCGAAGATAGGTCGCAGTTGTGGACGGTCCGCGTACTGCCCTTGAATCAACTCCTGGGCGGATGCCTGCATGAAATCAGGATAGCCGAAACGCTCCATGACCAACAGGTTTTGGGCATAGCCGGTAACGCCTTGCTCGCTCAGCCAGGCGCGGAGCGCCTTCTCATCCTTGAAATGTCCTGCCTGGATACGCTGATTCCAGGTGGCGACATCCAAGCCAGTGCGCTCCCGGAGGAGGCGGGCTGACATGGCTTTCATGCTTTGCCAATCACGCATCTCTGCCATCGCAACCTTCTTTCAACTCTTTCAGCAGCCCAACGGCCCGTGTATGCCCCGCCGCTCGCCTCCAAAACGGCTAAAACGCAAAGCCAGAAAGATGCTTGAAAATGCGGCAGGGTTGAAACAGATCAGGATTTTCCTTAAGCCCGCTCATTCAGGAACATGGTGAAGTCGAAGTCGCCCGGCGACTGCCCATAGCTGGTCAGCAGCGCGGCGGCCTCGCTGCGGTGCTGCGTGGCATGGAGGACGACATCCAGCAGGATGTGCCACACGACATGCTCGCGCATCGCACCGGGGATGACGTAGCGGATCGTGCCGTTCAGCGTTTCCTCGGTCAATGTGTCGAGATAAGCCCGCATCTCCTGTTGTTCTATCATCCAGCGCTCTTGCAGCGCGGCGAGTGTCGGTAAGGCGTCTTCGTGAAGCTCGGTCGCGTCATAGGCCGCCTCGTCTGCCAGAGGTTCCTGGTAATACCCCTGGAGTGTGATCCGCTGCTGCCAGATGTTGTCCAGTATGTGGACCATCGTGGCGCGCAGCCCTCCGCGCCCGTAGGAGGTCGGGGCGGCGTACTGCTCCGGACTCACCCTGGCGCAGGCCGCCAGGATGCGCGCATCAGCCCAGTCATTGTAATCATACAGCAGCTTGATTTCATCGATTTTCATCGTAGTATCTCCGTTAGAGGGTACAGTTTATGCCGGTTCAATAGCTTGAACAAGCATTGCAAGCACAAGGATCTGCTGCCTGCTTGGCGCACCGAGTGGAAGTGCGAGACTTGGTGCGCCAAGCGCGGTTATGATGCTTGCAAAGGCCAGTCCCGCTGCGACCAATATATTTCTGGACCTTGGTAGCCGGACTCCTGCGATAATCATTGCGCCAATAATTATGAGAAAGAGTCCACCACCTCGTATTAGGGTAAGGATACATTTCAGACATTCCATTTTACTTCCGAGAGTTTGAGTTCAGGAAAACCACTTTTCATCCAATGGAGACCCATCATCTGACCGGTTGGCACGCTCTTTCCAGTTTTCCTTTCCACACCTTGATCTGTATGGATCAACCCTACCTTGGCGTAATTCGTTGGCAGAATATCACTCGTACTAAATTGTTAGCCGATCTTGGTTAGCCTGAATAGTCGCGGGCAGGAATAAAGGATTTGCACGGTTGGCGGCACACGACTTCTAAACAAGATGATTTGCTCAACCAAAATAATCCAAAGACGCGCGTTCCGTCTAACGGCTCGCGGCTTGCCCACGCAATAAAGAAACCTTTACCTTTCAAAATCATACAGAAAGGGTAGGGTGCTAAAAATCCTCAATCTTTTCCTTACTCTGAAAACCTGTTTCTACCAACTTTCAAACCGATGATGTCTGCCATAAAACGTTTTTCTTCATAAAACTTTACCAGAGGCAAATCACGAACAAGCCCATTCAATGACAAATTTAGATTTGCACCACCGATGGTGCTTGTGACAGTGGATAACATTTTTCTCAAAAACCCAATCCGCTTTTCAGTAAACTTGCCTAAGATCCAAACGCTGCCAGATGGATTCATAACTCTATAGACTTCAGCCATTGTTTTGCGAGGGTTGCCAACCACGCTTAGAATCAAATTTAGGATGACAATGTCAAAGGATTTTTCTCTAAAGCTTAATTCTTCCGCGTTCATTTTATAGAGAGAAGTATTGCGTCGCACTGCCTTCAACCGGGCTTGAGACAACATATCTGTGGAAAGATCAATTCCAACGACCTCGGCATCAGGGGAAATATACTGAAGATCTAATCCTGTCCCGATTCCAACTATCAAAACTCGCTGTCCTGATTGTATCTTCGCCAGTTCAAACTCCCTCTGTCGTGCTCGATTGAACAATGGGTTGTTAACTGATTTATCGTAGATAAAAGAAAGCCAGTGATATTTTGCTAAATTCTCCGAGTTCTTTCCTGACATTACATTTCCAGATTACCGAAACTAGAAGTCTTCAAAGGCAAGTCAACGGCTCGCGATAGTATCCCCGAAGAAAAGTGGAGTGGGACATCGTCCCTGTCAGGGGAAAGCCCCGTCGGTCCGGCTTGCCCCATGGTTTATGTGGGGCGTTTGCCTGCCCCGGATGCTCGGTGCCGGGGTTGCCGGGATCCGCCGCCGTACACCCCGTCCCAGGGAGTGGGACGGGGTGTACGGCGAGTTGGGTGCGATCTTTAGAAGCCTTCATGCCTGTATCAGTTCAAAGATTGGGTCTGGTTCCATGCAGAATGCCTATTACCAGCCATTGCAGTTTCCTAATTCTCAACGGAAAGCAAAAGCCTTCGACATTCCGTGTATTCAAAATCCTTCATCCTCATGATCTACAATTTGAAGTTGGAGGAATATAACCGATTTGTGTAGCGGCCCTCATTTCCTTATGAACAGAAACCACGAACTCGAGAGTAAACCAATGCAAACCCCAAGAATGGAACCAATTTGACCTGTGGCTTCATAGCCCTGAACGCCGTTGAATATGAATTGTTCGGCAAAATTTCCGCCGATCAGTGCGCCGATGATCCATCCAAGGATGCCAGAAGCCAATCCGATGAGGATCACTGTCAAAACACGAACCAAAGTTTAAGCATTTACAAAGTCTCCTTAGGTAAAGTCGTTCCTTGGGCGTCTATTGATCAGGAGCGTTGATCTCTCTAACGTGACATGATAATTAGCAGCACCCAACTCTGTCTGAAGCGGAAGAATTCTGCAAAATACGCTGCGGGATGGTTTGATACGAAACCATTCTGGTGGATTGCCTTTCAATAACCATGGATAAGCATTCCCGCTGGTTCCCAGGCATCTCGAACTCACACTGCCTGATGCAAGCGGATCCTTCGCTGCTTTTCCATCATGGTCATTTCACGCTGTTAATACTATACGATTTTCCCACCCCGAAAACAACTGCAGTTTGTCACGAAAACGCGATAAAACCTGACAAGCCCCGCCTTGAGTTTACCTGTGCCCGAAAGGGTAAAGTGCCCGAAAGGGTAAAGTGCCCGAAAGGGTATCGAAACGTCTCCGGTGCGCCTTGGCGTTCCGTGATCCTTGACCCCGCATGCTCGCCTGTCCCGCTTGCCCCGGCTGCTCTATGCCGGGTTGCGGGGGTGGTGCAAGCGAGCCGGTCAGCAATCGAATACGAACCAGCAGATTTCGTTGCGCAATTTCTGATCGTCAAGTACGAGATCCCGGATTTCGCTCGGAAGTTGTGCACGTTGCCATTGACATTCCAAGCGACCTGCCTCGTCACGCTCACTTTCATCGGCCGTTGCGCGTGCGGCCCGGATTGCGTAGGCAGCTGCACCCAACTCATGCGCCGCCACATGCGCCACTGCCGCAGCTTGTCCGGCTGCATAAGCCGCTTCCCTCGCCGCTCCGCTCAACACTCTGGCTGCCGCCATGGCGTGACCGGCGGCCGTTCGAGCTTGCGTCATCGTAATCTCGCCTCGCGCCCAAGCGCGCGCCAATTCGATGGCTCGATGCGGCCGGTCGTCACTGGGTTGCATTTCCTCGAATAAGTGCAACACATGCTGCGCGCAATCGGCCGCCCATATCGCAAGCAGATGATGATCGGAGTCCTGGAGGCTACCGCCGCGACGCACAGTGATGAATTTGGGATCTCGCTTTTTTGGCAATATCATTTGTCAGTTCCTCCACGTTCCTTCCCAACGGCTCGCGTACGTCCCGGTGGTATTTGCAGGGATCGCGTAGCACCCTGTAAGGGAAGATCCCGCATTCTTTTTGCGGGATACCAGCGCCTGGTGAGTGTGGACCTCGCGTACAAAACGGACAAACCCCAAGGCCGCCTGCCCTGGCTGCTCTATGCCAGGGTTGCCGGGACAGGCGGGGCGGGCACGCTATGTTGGGCAGCAACTTTACACGGTTCCATGCACTGCCCATGCACTTGCCGATAGAGCGATGGAACCATCGGCAGAAGGGACCAGCCGGGTTCGCAGCACCTCTCTAATACGAGTACGCTTTTCATTTTCTAAAGAGACAAGGTATGTCGGTGCAGCCCCCTGCCTCCCCAGAAATGGACTCCAAAAGTCATCGAAATCCTTGAATACAGTTGGTATCTCAATCGCGCGAACTACAGGCGAGTTAAGCCCGGCATCTCGAAAGAGCGCCAAAAGTGGTTCAGGTTGGCAGGGTGGAAAGCGCTCTGCTTGGTCAAGTCTTGCATCGTCAGGATTGACTTCGATCGCTGCATCCCAAAACATTCTCATCATTTGCATTCCGCCAGCGTAATCCCACACGTATGCTGCAACGCTCCCATTTGATTTTGTCACCCGAACCATCTCTCGTACTAGCGCGAGGGCATCTGGCACGAAGTTGAGTACGAGACCAGATACGGTTATATTGCAAGTTGCACTCTTCAACGGAAGCGCAACAGCATCAGCCAACTCAAATTGTACACGTTGATCAGTGATATTGTGTTTTGCTTCAGAGATAAATCCTTGAGATCGATCAATAGCGAAAATAGATGTTGGCTCAGCTGAGGTGAGAATAGCCTCAACGAGTGCGCCTGTGCCACACCCGATATCACCGCAAATCTGAGCCGAAGGAAGATCAAGCCAGGTCAGGAATTGGGATGCAACGCTTCGGCTCCAGCGACCGACATAGCGTTTGTATGGGCTACCTGTCCCCCAATTTTCCATGCGCGTTTCTGACATCAGTTTCTCCATACCGCTCACCGGCCTGTGTCCTAATCCCGGCGCTCGCTAGTTCTGTGCCCCTATTTTTCCGAATCTCCTTTGAAGATCCACTGAACACCAAACCTATCATAGAACTGTCTTTAGCTCGTCGTAGGATCCACCAATGACAAATATTGCATATGTATTGCCTTGTTTTGGTTCAAATGCAGGAGAAGCCATCCAATCCGTTGCAGAAATTTCAATAGCCTCACTTTTTAAGTGAGCATTGATCATACTATTATGTTTTTCGGGTGGAAACTGAGTTTTCATTGACGTATCACCAAGCTTTGTAAGAGTAAGTTCTCCACCCAGGCAGTTGTGATAGAAAGTCATTGCCTCGGCACAATTCCATCAAACAGAAGAAACGGAGTACAACGTAACATCTCTCTATTTCCTTTCTCTTTTAACCGCAAAATGATTATAGCAGAGCTGTTAAGACTATTAAGAAAGTATATTTGACTTCGAGATCACGCGCCTGACGGCTCGCGGTATCATCCTCGATAGAGGTACGCCCAGGCGCTCGCCAGCCCTGCCTGTCCCGCGATCGTTGCGGGGCGTGCACGCTGTGTTAGCCCGCAGAATTCGTGCAGTTTATCTATTCTTATCAAGGAGCGCTGTCCATAGATAGCAATCTTATGGGGTTGCGGTAGGCGTGGGTGTGCAGAGCAGTGGTGGGGTGGGGGTCGGAGCGATATAAGATAAAGTATTGTTATCTTCCCGGCTCTCGATGATTTGATTAGTCACATCAACAATCGCCTTATAGTTTCCACTTGGCGTAGTTCCGGCGAAAAACAGCACAATAGATTGGCCGGCCATTAGCCCATTATCCACTTTTCGGTGGATACTATTCAGATCAACAACGAAGGGTCCGGCATTGGCTGAGCCCGTGTTTTCAATTCGCACACAGATAAGCTTTCCTGCAGATTCCCAGGCTTCTCGAACTCACACTGCCTGAGCCGAGCGGATCCCTTCGTCCGTTTTCCATCCTGGTTGTTCCACGCTGTTAATACCATACAATTTTCCCACCCCGAAAACAACTGCAATTTGTCACGAAAAGGAGCAAAAGACCTGACAGGCGCCGCGTTGAGTTGACCAGTGCCCGAAAGGGTAAAGTGCCCGAAAGGGTAAAGTGCCCGAAAGGGTATCGAAACGTCTCCGGTGCGCCCTGGCGTTCCGTGATCCTTGCCCCCGCACGCGCTGCGGTTGGGACACTCCTTCTAAGGCCTGTCAGGTTTCAGATGCTATCGGGGCAGTCTAGTATGGAGACAAAAAGCATCTAGAGCTCAAGGTTGATTAGCTGGCTTAACTTTGGGCCACTGCTTTTTTATCTCACTTAACTTGCTGGAATCGGCTATATAACTCTCAACATAACCGCACTGAGCACATACATAATTGTCCAGGGCAGCATATCGCCAGAACGATATGGGGATGGAATTGGCGCCGTAACTACCACCTTTGGAAACCACATTTGTTCCCGCATAACTTCAGAGCTATTGCACTTTGGACAGACACCATTTTTCATTTACTTCGCTCCTATAGAAATTTGTCAGGCGCGATAAAAGGGTAGCGCCCAACGGCTCGCAGCCCGTTCCGGCGCTCGCCTGTCTGCGTTTTTTACGGGGCATTTTTCTACTGGGCATGCATTGTTAGGCGTGCCCTGACCTTAAACCTTTCCGAATTTTCGTTTCCAAAACTCCCTGGCGAATTCTAGAAATACCAGGACCGATGCAATTAACATCAACCAGTCACGTACGGTATGAGCTTCGCGGAAATCATGGAATGCAAGCCAATTGACAAACAAGAGTAAAAGAATTGTTATAAGCACGAGCAGGTTATTTAAATTCAAAACGTTTTTCATTTCTAATTCCTTACTGATTATAGAGACAGTATCTCTGAAATTTGTAGCCCAACCCATCCATGAATTGAGCCTATCTCTATTTTCAATGTTTTCCCTGATACCATCAACTGTGGAACGCCCTAGTTTTTCAGTTTCAAACTTACCTGTGGCGTTCCCCAGTTTCAAAATCAATTCTACTCTGGAACGCACTTGGAACTTGGCGTAAATGTTCTTCAAATGGAATTCAACCGTACGTTCAGAAATACCAAGTGATGAAGCGATTAACTTGTTGCTTTTACCTTGAAGTAGAAGTTTCGCGACTTCCCATTCCCGATTGCTTAATTTGTTGAATTGCGCCATTGTGATTTTCCTTTAGTTAGTTTACCTATCGTAATAAAACGATATGATGCGACTTTTGTATGCTCATAAATTCTGGCACGCTATAACGCTCGACAATTTTCACTTTTTCTTCTTTGTAAACTGAGCGAGCGCCAAACTCTGTCTTAAGCGGAGGAACTCCGCAAAATCCGCCGTTGGGTGGTTCTGGCGGATTGCCTTTCGATATACTCAGTGCAATGCCTGTCAGGTTTCAGAAGATGGACGCCGGGCGGCTGCAAACGGGGATCCGCCGTTTAACTGCCCCCTGCTGAAAAGATGTAACGCTCCCCTGTGCGCAGCACCGCCGACACTTGCACCGCACTCAAGTGCAGATGAGAAACGTAGAGGCTGGTAACGAACCGGAAAACCCAAAACCGCCGGCCTCGCATTTTTCTGCGGGGCGTGCCCGTATGATTGGGCTATTGTCAAAGGGTAATACAGGCATTTGCACAGAGCCAGAAAAGATTTTCACGGACTTCTTTTCTGGATTGCCATCCACGATTGTCCCATTCGACACCACTCAAATCATCTCCGCCGTACAAGACCTGTCCGAAAATGACATCTCGAAACTGAGCAACTGCCATCATTCCCGCACATTCCATTTCAACAGTAATAGACATTATTGGTAATAAGCAAAAGGTGGTAGCTGGCATAACAGGAACACAGGTTTTGGATGGCGGCATTCCACTCGCAAGTTATGCAGGGCACAAGCCACTTCCATCACCGAATCCGAAAAGCCATCTTTGGTGTTGCGGAAGACATCTTTCACTATTCGACAGCGTTTGACACCTGCAATCGTATTTTCAACACTGATCCTGGTTCCGGAAATGATGCTGTTCAAACACCGATCGGTTTGGCTCAACTCTTGGCCTTTAGGTTTTTTTTGGCTGAAACGTGATCACACCTTTCGGCTCATATCCTTGAAAGCCTGTATCCTTGCCCAAAGTAGAACATCTTGGATAGGAGATGGGATGATCGTCAGCTACTCTTTTGTCGTGGGTTTTGCCAGTCACGGTTGGACTGAGATACAACACTTTCTTGGTATGGCTGCTGCTCAACAAAAGGTTCTTGTCGGTATGGGTTTTCTTCTTGCCACTGTAGTGTTCACGCTGCTTTTGAGCATCTTTCGGGCGTTGGCGTCGTCTTTCCGTGCCGTCGATCAAGAAATCTGGCTCTGCTTCGGCTACCAATGGGCTGTCAGCCACGGCTTCCCCATCGCGCTCCGGCGTCAACCCCATTTCGGCCAGCGTTTGCTTCAAGATCGGCAAGAGCAGGTGTATCCAATAGTTGGCTTGCGGTTGACTGATCTCAAACTGTAACCCAAGCATCTCCTGGATCGGATACGTCTTCTGGTAGATCAAAATGAACAACAGCTTGTCTTCATCCGTACGTAATTTCTCTTTCGGGCCAGCCCCGGCTCGCCGTTGCCGAGGCGTGCCTCTTTTGGTAAGCTCTGGCGGATGTAATCCAGCCAGCTTTCCCTTGAACACTGGCAAGATCCGCTCGAATTCTTCCACTTTGAGCCCAGTCGCCGCTAGAAATTGTTTCGGTTTTTCTTTCAATTGGTCGTATGTGATCATGCCACTATTTTACTATTACCGATAATGTCTAATACAACCTTCCCTTATTCTAGAAGCTATTTTATTTGGTGTCTCTCGATAGGGAGCATCTGTCGTCCATGTTTTTCCTAAACAATATGGAACACCACGACCATTCAAGGTTTTTACCAGCGCGTTTACTCCTGTTGCATTTGCGATCACTTCTCTTCCTGGCGCAAGGTAATGATTGGAAACACCTTCATCACTGTTTCCAGAGAGGAATTGTCTTGGGACACTTCCTGAGAACGCCGTGTTTGGCGCTACCCATCCTCTGTTCCTCACGGTCTTCTCTCAAAAACTTCTTGATGAACAATGTTTAACTGCCGGCTCTCGGTTGGTGGAAAACTCTCTCAAGGTTTTGTACCGTCTTGTGCATGGCCCGTTCAACGGATCGTTTTACCAGCAGTAAATCGAATAGACCTGTTACACCGGTTCGCGGTTCGTATTCCACGACTAGACGATATGTGCAGCCCGTGGGTACAGCTTTGAAGTGACGTTCATGGCGAACGTCGGGCAACCCTTGTTGATGACTGATGTAAGTGACGCGCGTGTCTTTCAGGAATTCTTTCAACTCCATATTCAAGGCGCGTTCGCGATTGAGCAGCTTGATCACGATTGTTGCTTTATCACTTGGGCTGCTCCATCTAGCCTGAGAGGGATTTTCAACGCGAATGAAATCGGGCCAATACTCCGGCCAGTTTTTCATGTCCGTGATATAAGCAAATGCCTCAGCGACGGAGACGGGGAAGGTGTGACTCACTTCGATGCGTACCATGAGAACCTCCTAATATATATTTGACCTTACTGAAACTCTATCCGGCGCCCAACGGCTCGCGACATCGTTCCCGTCCCCGTGCACCCACGCATGAAGGTAAACCTTCATTTTTCCCGAAATGGTCAAAGCTGTTCATTAGAACGCATTGTTAGCTGGCGTCCAAATTCGTACAAGCGCTACCGAGCACGCACGTATCGGCATACCTGCGCACCGGTACTTGCTTTCTCAGTCGACACCAGCTCAAACGGCATCGCTTTCCCATTCGTGGGGAAGATCGTCTTGCCTCCGCCAAGGATGATTGGCTCAATCGTGAGCAATAACTCATCGACAAGATCAGCGACAAGCAAGGTTTGGACCATCATCGCGCTGCCGTACACATATATGTACCCACCCGGCTGTGCTCGAAGGTCGGACACCGTCTTCACAAAGTTGTCACCACGGATGATAGAGGTAAGGCCCCACGTGATATTTTCGTCGGTGAGCGTATTGGACACCACATACTTCTGCACGTTATTGATCCAATCCGAGAATGCATCCCCCGAACGGTTAGGCCATGCATTGGCCGAAACTTGAAAGGTGCGACGTCCTTGCATGAGCGCGTCGCTTTGCTCGGCGAGCTCGGCATACATGCCGCCCATGACCACTGGGTCGAAGTACTTCATCGACCACCCACCGTGAGTGAAACCGCCGTCGGTGTCCTCATTCGGTGCCCCCGGAGCCTGGACAACCCCGTCGAGGCTAATAAACTCAGTGATAAGTGTTTTCATAAGTTCTCCTAATCACGTGATTAAAAACTAGCTCATTATAATTTGTTGTGTCGGGTCTGCAACCTGGGAGCAGGCTAACAGTTCGCGTGAGTGGCAGGTGGGTGGGCTAAGAACTCGCTGTGGGCGCTTTCTGCCTTTCGTAATTTACTCACAAACGGACTCCCCAAGAATGCCAATTAAATGAAAAATACTACAAAACCAATGCTCATGTGGGAACGCTTTAGCAGAGCCTATACGAGTCCTCGTACTGGACCACTTCGCCGACGAGTTGCGCGCCGCGCTTGCGTAACCTGGCGAGCGTCTCGTCGATGTCGTCCACGGTGAACATGACGCGCAGGTAGCCGAGAGCGTTCACCGGGGCGTTCCGGTGATCGGCGACTACAGGCGGGGTGAGAAATCGCGAGAGCTCGAGCCGGCTGTGGCCATCAGGGGTGACCATCATGGCGATCTCGACGCGCTGAGTACCCAGTCCGGTAACGCGCCCGGCCCATTCTCCTTCGACCCTGGCTCGCCCTTCGAGCTTCATGCCAAGTTCGGTGAAAAAAGAGATGGCGGTATCGAGGGATTCCACCACGATGCCGACGTTGTCCATCCGTTTAATTGTCATATTATTCTCCTACACTATTGCGGGCGCACCCGGCAGCTTCTCAAGTGAGCCGCAAAACTTTTTGATGGATTTGGTTTCGAAGCGCCCAACGAGACTGTCGAAAAACCCTTGGATTGTAAAAAATCGTAAAAATCTTCCACAACAGGCTTGAAAGCCGCCAAAAATGTTATGCAGAACACCAAAAACAAGGTGTTTTTCAATGTGTTTGTCCCACTTTTCAATGATCAATTTTTGAAAAGGGATTTTTTCGACAGGCTCAACGGCTCGCGTCCGCGTGTAGGCATTGTTAGGCCGCCTTCGGCATTTGCGCTAGTCTCGCGCTGAATACCAGTTCAACACTCGCAGGGCGCGCAGGGTATTCCAGCGACTGGGTGAGCCTTCGGTTATGCCGGGTTCGGCGATGACTTCATCGGGGTGCATAATCCCCAGCGCCCAGCGACCGTCCGTATCGCGCTTGGAGGCAACGATCTCGATGGCTTCGGCCATGCGCGGGTCTGGTGCCACGCCGGCGTTGCGCAAATAATCCAGTCCGCGCAGAATGTCGTAGTGCCAGCCGGCGGGGTAAGAGAATTGCGTCCAGACAGGGCCGCCTTTGCGGTCATGCTCGATGGGTTCGCCGGTCGATAGCCGCTTGAAGAGATGGCGTGAGAGCAGGTACTCCTGCCCGCGCTCGCGTGCTGCCTTTACGGCGGGCGAGCCGCCGGTGGCGCGCTCGAATTCCAGCAGACCTTCGAGGACGTTGATCGTAGTGTGGAAGGAGCCACGCGTGGAGCCGATTTCTTGATCGCAATTCCAGCCGCCATCCGTCATCTGTTCGCCCAGCAGCCGGTCTACCAAAGGGTGCATGTCCACCCCAAAATACGCGCCCACGGTTACAACGCGACCATTGATGCAGGGCTCCACTTCGCCGGCGAAGAAAGGCTTGTGCCACCAGCTGATGTCTTCGTCTTTTGGCAGCTCATCCTGAGTAATATTCATGAGCCATTTGACGTTCTCTCGGACTCGGCCCACAGCGCGCCTGGCTTGCTCATTGGCCGGGTCGAGCCCCATGTCATGCAACAACAATAAAGTGCGCAGGGTGGGCCATTCGGGAAAGCGGGGGTCTGCGGGCCAGGTGCCATCCTCGGATTGAGCCGCGAGAAGTGTAGCGCCCCAGCCGTCGGTGGCGATCTTGGCGCGCTCGGCTGCAATTTCCTCGTCGGACGCATCGGTCAAGTCTCGCATTACCTGCCAGCGGATCGAAGGGTCAGAATCAAGCAGCCACTGTATAGCTGATCTCTTTGGTTTAGGGGCTTGCCATTTGGGTGAATCGGTTGTCATCTGTTAGTTCTCCTTACCTGTAAAATAAAATATGTTGTTGGTAGCCCAACGGTTTGCGTTACCCGCTGGTGGGTGGGACAAGACAACGCCATTTTGACGGAGCCAACTCCAAGCCGCGCAAAGTGCTTGAAAACCCGCAGAGTCCCACCAGTCGGGTGCAGGCTGTGTTGGGCGCACTGTGCAGACTGCTAATTTTTTTCTAAGTCCTACGTTTTTCAATTGCACTGGTTTCTTCCCACACATTGATTGAGTATAAATCTAATCGACGCACTTGCTCAGATTTTTAGTTCATTGTATTCAGCTTGTTAGGCGATGGTGCTTGATTTTCGCTACGAAGCAGAGTTTGTCCTAACCACAGCAGCCAGATTGGCGCGCCGATATACCCAAGAAGAGCCATCGGAATTCCAATCATAAGGGAAAGAAGCAAGGGAATGTTTGTTAGGATAGCAGTACTCGACGAGAACATATCTTCATATCCGCCGAGTAAAAGAGAACTAATGCAGAGAATCAATTGACCGATGCCAACGAGGATGCCAAACATTGTCAGACGTGAAGGAAGCGAACTATCGCGGCGAGCTAGTAAATTAATCAGGATATGCCAGGGTCCCAGGAACACAAGCGATAGGTAAAATAGTTGTATTTGTTGCTCCAGCGAAATCTTTTCCGACACAAACAGGATATTCGTCTGGGCTGTGAGTAGAATACCTGCAACACCGAGGATGGCAGCAATGGTGCTCAAACCAGGTGTCTGTTTATGTTGGAGCAGGAATAGCAGGACAATCACGATGACATTTATTGGAGCGACGATAATTGGTGTGACATCGCTCAGATACCCAAAGCGCAAGGTGCTGGAGCTGCCTTGCGGAAGTTCAACAGCGAAAAAAAGGATCAGAAAAACCAGCCCCAGTAGTTCAACACTGCCAGCCACCAGCGCTGCCCAACCCGTATATCTTCTTAATCGACCTACTGACAACTCATAACTCCTTACCTATGAATGGGCAACAATAACTTATTCATTTAACTCAAGCGCCCACTATTACTTTAGGGTCTTCTCCAGAAACGTTCTGCTTGAATACCTTTGGATAGCCGTAGTGAGGCATACCGCAACATTCTAAAAACTCAAAATCAAAGTGGACCATTTCACTGGTTTTCCATCCTGGTCGTTTACTGTGCTGTTAATCGGTGGGCAGATTTTTGGGAAGTATAACCAGCGGGAAAGAAATCGTACATGTTTTCAATCAATACCTTGACTTACTACTCTGACGAAATCGCTTGAATGAACCTGAAAGTGTGCCCCATGCGATTATATATTCAAATAGGTCAGCTTCCTAAGCCACCGTACCAGGTTAATCGGAAAGGGCATATACGGTTACCCTGTCTCGCTTTCCCTTGATCTGAACGTCCGTCAGCGACCTGGCGCCCACGTCCGGAACTTCGTTGAGCGCATGATAGGTTTCGTCGCTAAGAAGAATGGGAAAGCCGGTATCCTTGGTCTTGTCCTCCAGCCTGGAGGCCAGATTGACGGTATCCCCCATTACCGTGTATTCGATACGATCTTTGCCGCCGACATTGCCGGCAATGACCGGCCCACTGGCAATGCCAATCCCTAACTCGAGGATTGGTAGGCGGGCGACGGTTTCCTGCTTATTGAAAACTGCCAATGCCTGGCGCATCTCAATGGTCGTCCTCACTGCTCGATCTACATGATCGCTCATGGGATTGAGGGGCGTGCCAAAGACCGCCAGGATAAAGTCTCCTCCAAAGCGAGTGACCATCCCCCCATGATTGACGATGACAGACACCATGGCGGTCATGTAGCGGTTTATCAGTTCAACCAGCCGTCTGGGCGGCATTTGTTCGCTGAGAGTTGTGAAGTCACGGATATCCGAGAACATCACCGAGCAGTTGACTAACTCTCCACCTAGACCGCCCCGGTTTCCACGGCCGCTTGAGCCACTTCAGAACTAACGTAAAGGCCAAATAACTCCCGCAACCGCTCCCCCTGTCGCAACCCGTCTGTCATCGAGTTAGACGCCGCTCAGGTATCCCAACTCGTCGTTGGTGGTCACCACAATCCTGGTGTTAAGCTCGTTATTTTCCACGCGTCCCATCGCCTCTTGCAAAACCTGCAGTGGCCCCACAATGGCGCGGGCGACGAGTACGGCCGTGATCACACCGGCGACCAGGCCGACTGCGAGGATGAAAAACTGCACAAGGAAGAGATTGTCCAGAATTGCCTCCGAGTTCTCGGCACCAAGCAAGGCGCGGGTGCGTACCTGCGACAGGATGACGAGCAAGATTGGCGTAAGCCCGCCAATCAGGATGAAGGCCAGCAACAAGCGCCTCTGTACCCATAGTCGAAAGGCGGGACGACGCTTAATTCCCTTCGGGGAAAAAGGTGGGTACCTGTTGACGCCAGATCAGATCGGTGCCAAAGTAAACGATGGTCGTCGTGACGGCGCCGCTTATGGCTATGCCGACGAAGGTGCCCGGATTATCGTACAAGATGGAGAAAAACAGGGCTACCAACAGCCCGGTCGCGGCCACGAGTGAAGCGACAATGAGGGGCCAAATCAGTACCAAACGGGCAACCCTCGACGGCAATTCTGGAGCGGGCGTGCCAGCCTCTATTAACCGCAGCCAACTCTGGATGGGTCGCCCTAGCCGGTTGATGATCGCAAAAGCCCCTACAAATATCACGACACCGGCGATCCCGAAGGTCACGATGTCTTCGGTTTCGAGCGAGCGAACCGCCACTCCACCCACAGGCAGCGGATCGATAACCGAGAAATACAGAAAGATGATCAGCCCACCAAAGAAGTTCGCGCCAAAGATTAGCGCCTGAGCTTGCGAGAAATGTCTCGTGAAGATGGCTGGGAGGTAGTCATGGTATCTGTCCTCTTCTCTGTAAAGGGCATGGATTTCACAAAACTATTATATTTTAATGA
>CAWGNR010000025.1:0-19145 GCA_963823985.1 uncultured Chloroflexia bacterium | reverse complement strand
CCATGGAAGATCGTTTAAAATTAAACGTGAATAACGGAGAAACAAAAAGGGGGATTTTCCTACCTGCGTGTTGTGACGCAGCCAGGGTTCGGCGTTAGCGCCAGTCACAGCGCCATCTCGGGAAACCATTGGCCCGCCTCTCGCACCGACCGTCGTGCCGGCGGGCTCCAGTCGACGCGGTCGCTCAGCGCTTTGCCGGTCCGTACTCAATGCGGGCAATAGCGTGGATGCCTACTAGTTTTGCACTATGGTTGTTAACAGGCATGAGCCTATTGCTACCCTTGTTGGCTCTTCCCCGTTCCTGTTCCTGTTGTTGTTCCAGTTGCTGTTGTTCCTCTTTGCGCTGCTTTTGTTTCTGTTGTTGTTGTTGTTTAGTTGTTGTCGTTCCTCTTTGCGCTGCTTTTCTGTTTCGGTCCTCGTTGTCTGCTCCAGTCCGGATCTGTCCTCCTGCGAAGTTTTCGTTTCTGTTCGGATTCTGTTGCCCGCTCCAGTTTTTACCTTTCCTCTTTGCGCCATTTTTGTTTCTGTTCTTGTTGTTGGTCGAATTGTTGTTGTTCCCTTCGTGCTGCTTTTGTTTTCGTTCCTGTTGCTCCGGTTGATTTTGGCTCATCCAGCTGTTTCCTTTTTGAATGTGGTCGTATCCACCCACATGGGCTCTACCAACTGCGCTTTAAGCTTCCCACCTCGTTGGCCAAATTCCCCCCATTTCGACAGCGGTTGGCCCCGCAGGGCCCCGCGCCGAGCGACACACAATCGATTTTGCAGCTTATCACTCAGGCTGCGACTGCTCCAGGAAGTTATTCTATTATAGCCCTCCTTCGGTAAATGAACTTCCATCAATGCCCTTGTTTGCGCTCGAACTGTATTCCCAACGTCATTTCTTTTGGCTTAAACTCTACAGCCGAAATTCCGATTGTTTTGCGGCTATCCAACGATCATGCGAAGCAAGGCGCTGGACTTGGGCCGGGGTCATCGCTTCTCCACAGGCGCGCGAAGGTCTATCTTTTGGCCGGCGGTTGCCAGCACGCTCGAAATCAGCGCGTAGCCCATCGGATAGTTGAACCCATAACTCCTCCACATGGGGTCCTGCATGAACTGAAGGCTTTTCCTTTCCTGTTCTTCGCTGGTCAGCCCGTAGCGTTGGCCGTAGGCGACCACCTCTGCTTCAGACGCGCCACCTTCGTGCAGTAACAGGAGCTTGTTGCCGCCCACGCTTCTGAGGTCTAGGATGGCAACGTGCAGGATTTTTTACATCAGCTGGCCACTGTATTCCTTCAGCCCAGTTTCATCTAAAATCCACTGGTAGACCTCGACCAGTCCCTCGGGGGAGAGGATTACTTCCAGGGCGCATTCCGCGATGCCTTCGGAGATCACCGTGGCAGGCGTATTGTTGAGCAGGACGGCGTGCTCTAGCAGTCCTGCCTCTCGATAGTACCTGTGTTCCTTGATGCAGTGTTCCGTGTGGTGCCCGGGATAGGCCTCGTGGCTGACCAGGAGAGGTAACCCATACGCCCGGATGGGCAGGTCCAGGTTGAAGTCGATCCGGGAAGTGACTCGCCCAGGTACCAGTTGTACGCGGTCCAGGGCTGATCGGTGACGAATTCGAAGGTGCAGCCCCTCCCGGCGGGCAGGTCGAAGCGCTGACGGGTGCGCGCTCCCAGGTCGGCAGCCAGACGCTCGATGAGCGAGGCCGCCCGCTCGGCGGAAACCTGGACTTGTTCCCGAAAACTCTGCAGCCTGTCCGCCAGCGGGCCATCCCCGGGAAGCAGGTCGTCCAGGACCTGGTGGGCTGCCTCGAAATGGGTTTCGTCCGTCCAGACGGGGGTGATCCCATATAAGCGCTGCACCTCTTCGACAAACTCCATGGTTTCGCCTTGCAGCAGGCGCAGCGTGGTCCGCATGGCGCCTACTTCCCCCTGCAGGATTCTTTGCGCCCGGCTTCCAGGGCGTGATCCTGGGCGAGCCTTTCGACCAGGCCGGTTGCGGTTACCTCCAGTTCCTTTAACGGAATCTTCCCCCTGCGCTCGAGCGCCTGGGGGATTTCGGGCGGCCCGAAATAAGCGTCTACGTAGCCCGAGAAGTGTTGCTCGATCGAAAGGGCCAGTTCGAGGAAGGTGGATGCGTCTTTCCAAAGGTGCATGAGGTTCTCCTTTGTGCAAGGACGCTCACTGTGCCGGCGCTCTTTGCGCTCCTTCGCGCTTGGGATACCAGTCCAGCAGCAGCCAGCAGTCAAAGGCCGTGGCGATGGCCGGCAGCGCTGCTACCGACAATAAAAACGCCAACAAAGCGGAACTCGTCTGGCTGTTGAACAGGACGATCAAACCCCAGCCGATTCCCCAGGCGACGATCCACCAGGCCGCGTGCGGGAACTGGCGGCGCAACAGCCACCACTGGGGGATTCCGATGCTCGCGCCCAACAGTCCCAATTGAACGATCACCCACAGCGGCGCAACTGTCACGTCACGAGGCAGGAGGTTAAGAGAGCGCCGACCGCGAAAGGCATCAGCCAGCCCAGAACGGTGGCCGGGATCCACCAGCGCAGGCGCTCTATGTAGCGATGTAACAGGGCGCGTTGTATCAGGCCGGTCAGTAGGCCGACGGAAGGAAAAAACACGTACGCCAACAGGAAATCCTCGGTGATGCGGCTTTGCCCGGCCACCTCGATCCTGCCCCCTACGACGTCTGCAATTTTGGCAACCAGCCACCACGCCAGCAGCCCGGCCAGGACGACGGCGACCACGTGCAGCACGACCCATCCGGCGTAAAAGAGCCAGCCGGGTCTTTCGATTTCTACATTCGTTTTCATCCTGCCTATCCTGTTATGACAGATCCACAGGAGTAGCAGATTTTCTCTGGCGCACCAGCAACGCCAAAGCTGCGGCGGTCAGGCAGGCCGGGATCAAGCCGACCAGCAATAAGCCAAACTGGTCGACCCAGTTCCCCGGCGTAAGCAGCGCCAGCAGTCCCCAGCCAAGTACATTGGCCGCCACCCACCAACCGGCCCGGGGCAATCGCCGGCGCAGCAGCAGCCACTGTACAGCGCCGATCGAAAACCCCATGAAGAGGATGACCAGATCAAAATTTTCCAGGAATACGCTCGGCCTTTCCAGCCGGCTGAGGAGCGCCACCAGCAGCATCCCCAGTAACCATCCCCCAAATGTCGTCAGCACCCATCCGCCCATGCGCGGCAGACTGCGGCGCAACAGCCCGTATTGCAGGGCGCCCGTTATCAGCCCGCTCAACGGGACGAGGAAGTACATCGCCAGGTAATCCTCGGTAATGTGGCGCACGCCGCCCACGTAGATATAGTCTCCCACAAATGCGGTAATAATCCACAGGATGATCATCGTAAGAACAAATGCAATGGGCAAAGCCAGCACCGTCACCCCGATCCAGGCCAGATAAAAAGACCAGTCAGGTTTTTGGGAAAAGGTCGAGCGCGATTTCGATTTCCGCTTGCAGCGCCATGATCACCTCCTTTTCTTATACTATACAACTATCTCCCCCCGAAATCAATCGGGATTCGTAGTAAAGGCGTACTGCCCGTTCCCATTGGAGGGCAATTGCGTGACAAAAACACCTGTAAAGGGCGGGTACAATAAAGTGAGTTCAAACGGTTTCGATGAGCCAAGGAGTAGATTTATGTCTGAAACGTCCGGTTGGATCACCAAAAACATCCCCGCACAAAACGGGAAGCTGTTCCTGGTGACCGGCGCCAACAGCGGCATCGGCATCGAGGTCACGCGCGGGCTGGCCCAGCAGGGCGCCAGCGTTGCGATGGCCTGCCGAGATCTGGAAAAGGCCGCACAGGCGGCAGGGCAGGTGCGGGAAGAGCATCCAAAAGCGCAGTTGCACGTGATGGAGCTCGACCTGGCCGACCTGCGCTCCGTGCGAGACTTTGCGGAGCAGTTCCATCGCAAGTACAACCGCCTGGACGTCCTGATCAACAACGCCGGCGTGATGGCCACCCCTTACCGCAAGACCGCCGACGGCTTCGAGCTGCAGTTCGGGGTCAACCACCTGGGCCACTTCGCCCTGACCGGCCTGCTGCTGGACCTGTTAAAAGCCACGCCCGGGTCGCGGGTCGTGACGGTCAGCAGCTACGCCCACTGGTTCGGGTTCATCAACTTCGGCGACCTGAACGCCGAGAAGTTCTACTACCGCTGGATGGCCTACACCCAGAGCAAGCTGGCCAACCTGTTGTTCGCCTATGAACTGAACCGCAGGCTGGCCCGCGCCGGAGAAGACACGTTCAGCCTGGCGGCCCATCCCGGCTCGACGGTTACCCAGTTGCAGCAATATACGCGCCTGTTCACGTTCATCAACGGGCTTATTGGCCACGGTCCGCAGCCGGCCGCGTTGCCCATCCTGTACGCCGCGACCCGCCCGGAGCTCCAGGGCGGCGACTACATCGGCCCGGACGGCTTCCTCGGCCAGCGCGGCTTCCCCCACAAAGCCCTCTCCAGCCCGGTCGCGCGGAATGAAAAACGCGCCCGCCGGCTGTGGGAAGTCTCGGAGGAGCTGACCGGGGTGGAATACGATTTTTGAATTCGATATAATTTAAAGTAACTGCCCAACTTTTTGCATAAGCCTGAGCAGATATATTTAGAACAAGGTTAAGAGATGGAAGGACCTTCACTCTATTTAGCTGCCAATCAACTCAAGCCATTTAAAGGGAAAACCGTGCTGTCTGTAACGGGAAATTCTAAAATAGAAAAAGAAAGGATGCTCGAGAAAAAAAGTAAAAACCATTTTTCCCTGGGGGAAACACCTCGTGATTCAGTTTGATGAATTTGCTCTTCGCACGCACTTCTTACTATTTGGTGCATTTGAAGCACAGGTTGATAACTCCCCTTTAACAGGCGACTATCAAAGATCCTACACGCCCAGGCTCCAACTAGACTTCGAAAATGGAAGTATCAAGCTGTTCAACTGTTCGGTCAAATTTCTGGAAACTGGAAATGCCAAAGCCAGTTATGATTTTACGATCGATATAATGTCGCCAAAATGGGACTCTGACAAAGCTTTTGATTTGTAACTTCCAGCCCTGACGTTGAAATTGCAGATATTTTACTGGACCAGGAAATATTTGCGGGAGTGGGAAATATCATTAAAAACGAAGTGCTGTGGAGAGTGCGCATTCACCCGGAAACGAAAGTCAAAGATATTTCACCCTCCGCCCGAAAGAAGTTGATTGCAGAAAACCAGGGAATTCTCCCTTCTTTTTTATGAATGGCGCAAAGTATTTTTATTACGCAAACATTTGGATATTTATCAAAAATCCGTTTGTCCTCGCTGCGGGACAAAAGTGAAACGAGAAAAAACAGGCAAAAGAAATCGTATCAGCCATTACTGCCCGGTCTGCCAGATTTAGTGAACTCCCCGTTTCCGGTATTTTTCCCGTCGGAAATGGTGATGGTGAAATTTTTGTTTTTCACTGATTTAGTTTTGGCCAAAAATAACCTACATATCTTTTCATTTTGACTTAACGAAAACTTTTTTTTAAAAGGAATTGGATGTTTTTTTGTATTCGCAGGGAAAAGCCTTGAAAAATCCGTGTCTGTCCGTGAGATCAGTGTCATCTGTGTAAAGAGTTCAATAGCAGGACTTACGCAAACGAATGAGAGAGGCCCGGAAATATGGGTCGCATGCGCAGCACGCGACCCATATTTCCGGTACATTTTCGCGAACTGCGCAAGTCCTAAATAGGTGCCCAACAGGGGGTTGGGGATTGCTCGAAGACCGGGGCGAACGCAACCCGATCGGCCCCTCATGGACAGTGGGGATCAATAACGTTCCAGAGAAGATTTTGGGCAAGATTATTCAGCGGCGCGGGCAACCAGACACGGTCTGAATTGATGGACCAATCGTAGACAGAAACCGCCGACTTCAGGAGGAGGCGCTTTCCAGACGGGTAACGCTGCAGATGGATCGGCGCCCGGGGGAGGAGCGCCCGCTCCCATGTGCATGCGCCACAGCCGCTCCCTCGTTTTTCGCACCGTTCCGGGTTCATGCAGATCTCCAAAAACGACCCCCATTTCCGAATCATGCTCCATCACCCGTCGATTGACGTTGGCCGAGCCTACCATGGCGACCGTGTCGTCAAAGACCCACATCTTGGCATGCACAAAACGATCCTTCCGGTACACAGCAGCGACCTTTGCAGTGTGAGGCAGCAGGTGGTCAAAGACAGCCCGCCGCCGGGCGCATCCTTGCCGCAGGTCCCGGTTGACGCGGTCGACGTCACACAGCACGATGATCAGCGCTTTGAGTTCGGGCATACGGGCGGCAAGCGCGCGCCCGATGCTCTCGTCGACAAAATATTGGTCCTCCAGATAAATAAAGTCCCTGGCTTTGCCAATCAAGCGGAACAGCATTTGGCGGATGGCTTTGCTGCCTTGGGGAGCAAACGCATAGGGGGATGTGTTCAGCCCTGCAAACTGGGTGGGATTGCCGTAGGTCGTCAGCACCCGGCAGCGCTGTGTCCCTCGCGCCGGGGTGGGCGCGAGGGCGGGCAGAGCCGCGCCGACGGGCCGGTCCGGATGGTCCTGCCAGCGTTTTCTCAGGATTTCATACAGATGCGCAGCGGCGATCCCGGCCAGCTCCACCTGTATATCGTGAAATCCCTGCGGCCCCTGCTGGTTAGGATGGACGTCAATGCCGCCACACCAGGCCGTCAGACGTTCTCCTGTCCACACGGCCCATGCTTTTTGATGGTGTGAACCCACCTGAAACTTCAGGCCCGGCAGGGGCAGACCAAAGCTGATTGCGCTCCGGTGCAGCACTTGTGCATCGTGGATCGCCACCCCGCCGGGAAGGTTATTCACAAACCCAACCCTGTCCCTGTTATTGACAGGCATGGGCCGCCACTCCCCCCAGACCGGCAGATGATATACGGGAATGTGATTGAACAGGGCCCGCACCTTCGCCCCCCGCTCCGCGGCAGCCAGCAGGGCAGCGCCGATGGTCACTCCGGGACTGATCCAGGTTAACTCGTGAAAGTCCCAGCAAGCCATCAAGATGATGGCTTGCTCGTCGACACAGGCAGCCAGTTCTCTGCCGAGAGAGGCAAAGGCCTCATCGCCGGAGATATGAACGGTGATATCGCTGGAAGATACGGGCGAAAAAACGCCTGATAGGTCGGGGGTTAGCCATGGGTCCAGGTCCGCTGCGCGCCCGGGAAGGCTGCCTGCCTGTTCGTGGGCCAGCGCCAGGGCATCCAGCCAGCGAAGCGTGAACGGATCGACCTCAGCGGACAGGGGTGCCTCGGCCAGCATCATCTCCTTTTTAAAGCGCAGGACCGCTGCGCTTGTTTCCTCGCCGTAGTCCCCATCTGCGCCAAAGCGGGGCAGGCAGTCCGGATCCCACCTCAGGAGCGCCTGTTGGATCTTGCGCACCGCCGGTCCGGTCCGGTTGCGGGTCTTTGAAATCCGCTGGCGGTGTTGCTCTGACAAGCCCAGAAACTCCTGGACTTTGGCCACACTTGGTTTCAGCATCGTACAGCCTTGTTGATTGCCTGGATAGAGCAAGGAACAAAGCGTCTCATGATAGCTGGCCACACTGATCCGGCACCATTGGCGTCCATATTGATTCCGCTTGCCAATCACATAACCCGGACGACTGCCTGGTGCGTGACGAGAGATTGGCAGATGGGTAGGGTCAATGTCAAGCAGGAGCCATTCTTTTTCGAAGTCATGTTTCACAGTGCGACTATATTGACGAAACAACGCCTGGCTGCCTTGCCGCAATTGATCAATGTGCTCCTCTCTCAGAGCATCCAGCGTCCGCGCGACTGAGGATTGTTCCGCAAAGCACTCACGATCCCATGCAACTGCCAGTGGCAAATCTGGCCGGATGCGGGTGTTGATCCCAGAGACACTTTCGTTGCCTGCTAGGATACTCACCAACATGTCCTGCAACTTCTCAACCGGTTCATGATCGCGCTTTTTCATCGAGCAGTCCACCCGCTCCCAGACCGGCTTGAGAAATTCCGTCCGGGTTAGACAGTAGCCCAATACACATAAAGGCGCATACTGGGTCTGTCCCTCCAACGGTTCAAGTACAATTTGCGTTTTCATAGGGAAACCTCCAAATCGGTTTCCCCTACTATAAAGAAAACTCTTACGGTGCGCCCCCCCCTTATTTTTGCGCAAAATTACCCGAGGCTCACTCCCTCTAGAAGAGTAACCCCCCTTGTTTTTGCACAAAACTTAAGTGTCAGGCGCCGCGTTGAGTTGACCTGTGCACGAAAGGGTATCGAAACGTCTCCGGTGCGCCCTGGCGTTCCATGATCCTTGCCCCCCCGCACCGCTGCGGTTGGGACACTCCTTCTAAGGCCTGTCAGGTTTCAGATGCTATCGGGGCAGTCTAGTATGGAGACAAAAAGCATCTAGAGCTCAAGGTTGATTAGCTGGCTTAACTTTGGGCCACTGCTTTTTTATCTCACTTAACTTGCTGGAATCGGCTATATAACTCTCAACATAACCGCACTGAGCACATACATAATTGTCCAGGGCAGCATATCGCCAGAACGATATGGGGATGGAATTGGCGCCGTAACTACCACCTTTGGAAACCACATTTGTTCCCGCATAAACTTCAGAGCTATTGCACTTTGGACAGGAACCATTTTTCATTTACTTCGCTCCTATAGAAATTTGTCAGGCGCGATAAAAGGGTAGCGCCCAACGGCTCGCAGCCCGTTCCGGCGCTCGCCTGTCTGCGTTTTTTACGGGGCATTTTTCTACTGGGCATGCATTGTTAGGCGTGCCCTGACCTTAAACCTTTCCGAAATTTCGTTTCCAAAACTCCCTGGCGAATTCTAGAAATACCAGGACCGATGCAATTAACATCAACCAGTCACGTACGGTATGAGCTTCGCGGAAATCATGAAATGCAAGCCAATTGACAAACAAGAGTAAAAGAATTGTTATAAGCACGAGCAGGTTATTTAAATTCAAAACGTTTTTCATTTCTAATTCCTTACTGATTATAGAGACAGTATCTCTGAAATTTGTAGCCCAACCCATCCATGAATTGAGCCTATCTCTATTTTCAATGTTTTCCCTGATACCATCAACTGTGGAACGCCCTAGTTTTTCAGTTTCAAACTTACCTGTGGCGTTCCCTAGTTTCAAAATCAATTCTACTCTGGAACGCACTTGGAACTTGGCGTAAATGTTCTTCAAATGGAATTCAACCGTACGTTCAGAAATACCAAGTGATGAAGCGATTAACTTGTTGCTTTTACCTTGAAGTAGAAGTTTCGCGACTTCCCATTCCCGATTACTTAATTTGTTGAATTGCGCCATTGTGATTTTCCTTTAGTTAGTTTACCTAGCGTAATAAAACGATAAGATGCGACTTTTGTATGCTCATAAATTCTGGCACGCTATAACGCTCGACAATTTTCACTTTTTCTTCTTTGTAAACTGAGCGAGCGCCAAACTCTGTCTTAAGCGGAGGAACTCCGCAAAATCCGCCGTTGGGTGGTTCTGGCGGATTGCCTTTCGATATACTCAGTGCAATGCCTGTCAGGTTTCAGAAGATGGACGCCGGGCGGCTGCAAACGGGGATCCGCCGTTTAACTGCCCCCTGCTGAAAAGATGTAACGCTCCCCTGTGCGCAGCACCGCCGACACTTGCACCGCACTCAAGTGCAGATGAGAAACGTAGAGGCTGGTAACGAACCGGAAAACCCAAAACCGCCGGCCTCGCATTTTTCTGCGGGGCGTGCCCGTATGATTGGGCTATTGTCAAAGGGTAATACAGGCATTTGCACAGAGCCAGAAAAGATTTTCACGGACTTCTTTTCTGGATTGCCATCCACGATTGTCCCATTCGACACCACTCAAATCATCTCCGCCGTACAAGACCTGTCCGAAAATGACATCTCGAAACTGAGCAACTGCCATCATTCCCGCACATTCCATTTCAACAGTAATACAACCTTCCCTTATTCTAGAAGCTATTTTATTTGGTGTCTCTCGATAGGGAGCATCTGTCGTCCATGTTTTTCCTAAACAATATGGAACACCACGACCATTCAAGGTTTTTACCAGCGCGTTTACTCCTGTTGCATTTGCGATCACCTCTCTTCCTGGCGCAAGGTAATGATAGGAAACACCTTCATCACGAACTGCCTCAGTAACTACAATGAGATGACCAACCGCGATTTCTTTTGCCAGGACGCCGGCGCCCCCACAAGCAATGAATTTTCTACAACCAAATGCGATGACTTCTTCGAGAACTGCGGCGGTTAATGAAGCCCCGATGCCTGGATGATAGAACGCCAAGCGTTTGCCTTTGAATTCAATTTCATAAACCGAATGTGGGCCATCTTCCCAGTAATTTTCGTCAAGGATCGTGGCGTTGCACTCGGTAACAACCTTGTCCACCACTTCTTTGAAAAAACAAATAACGCAGTGCTCGGGCATATCCCGAGGGCGAATGGCTTTTGATGGTTCAATGAAGGCTTCCCGTGTTGAATCGTATTCAAGAATTGGATATGTCATTTGTGTAAATCCTTGCGGCCCAACAGCTCGCGATAGTATCCTCGAAGAGAAGTGGAGTGGAACCTCGTCCACGTCAGGGGAAAGTCTCGCCTGCCCCAGGCTAGGTTCCCGGGTTGCGCGTGCACCCTAGCAAGATGGCAGGCCATCCTGTTTCCAGAGAGGAATTGTCTTGGGACACTTCCTGAGAACGCCGTGTTTGGCGCTACCCATCCTCTGTTCCTCACGGTCTTCTCTCAAAAACTTCTTGATGAACAATGTTTAACTGCCGGCTCTTCGTTGGTGGAAAACTCTCTCGAGGTTTTGTACCGTCTTGTGCATGGCCAGTTCAACGGATCGTTTTACCAGCAGTAAATCGAATAGACCTGTTACACCGGTTCGCGGTTCGTATTCCACGACTAGACGATATGTGCAGCCCGTGGGTACAGCTTTGAAGTGACGTTCATGGCGAACGTCGGGCAACCCTTGTTGATGACTGATGTAAGTGACGCGCGTGTCTTTCAGGAATTCTTTCAACTCCATATTCAAGGCGCGTTCGCGATTGAGCAGCTTGATCACGATTGTTGCTTTATCACTTGGGCTGCTCCATCTAGCCTGAGAGGAATTTTCAACGCGAATGAAATCGGGCCAATACTCCGGCCAGTTTTTCATGTCCGTGATATAAGCAAATGCTTCAGCGACGGAGACGGGGAAGGTGTGACTTACTTCGATGCGTACCATGAGAACCTCCTAATATATATTTGACCTTACTGAAACTCTATCCGGCGCCCAACGGCTCGCGACATCGTTCCCGTCCCCGTGCACCCACGCATGAAGGTAAACCTTCATTTTTCCCGAAATGGTCAAAGCTGTTCATTAGAACGCATTGTTAGCTGGCGTCCAAATTCGTACAAGCGCTACCGAGCACGCACGTATCGGCATACCTGCGCACCGGTACTTGCTTTCTCAGTCGACACCAGCTCAAACGGCATCGCTTTCCCATTCGTGGGGAAGATCGTCTTGCCTCCGCCAAGGATGATTGGCTCAATCGTGAGCAATAACTCATCGACAAGATCAGCGACAAGCAAGGTTTGGACCATCATCGCGCTGCCGTACACATATATGTACCCACCCGGCTGTGCTCGAAGGTCGGACACCGTCTTCACAAAGTTGTCACCACGGATGATAGAGGTAGGGCCCCACGTGATATTTTCGTCGGCGAGCGTATTGGACACCACATACTTCTGCACGCTATTGATCCAATCCGAGAATGCATCCCCCGAACGGTTAGGCCATGCATTGGCCGAAACTTGAAAGGTGCGACGTCCTTGCATGAGCGCGTCGCTTTGCTCGGCGAGCTCGGCAAACATGCCGCCCATGACCACTGGGTCGAAGTACTTCATCGACCACCCACCGTGAGTGAAACCGCCGTCGGTGTCCTCATTCGGTGCCCCCGGAGCCTGGACGACCCCGTCGAGGCTAATAAACTCAGTGATAAGTGTTTTCATAAGTTCTCCTAATTACGTGATTAAAAACTAGCTCATTATAATTTATTGGGTCGGGTCTGCAACCTGGGAGCAGGCTAACAGTTCGCGTGAGTGGCAGGTGGGTGGGCTGAGACTCGCTGTGGGCGCTTTCTGCCTTTCGCAATTTACTTATAAACGGACCCTCCCCAAGAATGCCAATCAAATGAAAAATACCACGAAACCAATGCTCATGCGGGAACGCTTTAGCAGAGCCTATACGAGTTCCTCGTACTGGACCACTTCGCCGACGAGTTGCGCGCCGCGCTTGCGTAACCTGGCGAGCGTCTCGTCGATGTCGTCCACGGTGAACATGACACGCAGGTAGCCGAGAGCGTTCACCGGGGCTTCCGGTGATCGGCGATTACAGGCGGGGTGAGAAATCGCGAGATCTCGAACCGGCTGTGGCCGTCAGGGGTGACCATCATGGCGATCTCGACGCGCTGAGTACCCAGTCCGGTAACGCGTCCGGCCCATTCTCCTTCGACCGTGGCTCGCCCTTCAGGCTTCATGTCAAGCTCGCTGAAAAAAGAGATGGCGGTATCGAGGGATTCTACTACGATGCCGACGTTGTCCATCCGTTAATTGTCATATTATTCTCCTACACTATTGCGGGCGCACACAGCAGCTTCTCAAGTGAGCCGCAAAACTTTTTGATGCATTTGGTTTCGAAGCGCCCAACGAGACTGTCGAAAAACCCTTGGATTGTGAAAAATCGTAAAAATCTTCCACAACAGGCTTGAAAGCCGCCAAAAATGTTATGCAGAACATCAAAAACAAGGTGTTTTTCAATCTGATCAATTTTTGAAAAGAGATTTTTTCGACAGGCTCAACGGCTCGCGTCCGCGTGTAGGCATTGTTAGGCCGCCTTCGGCACTTGCGCTAGTCTCGCGCTGCATACCAGTTCAACACTCGCAGGGCGCGCAGGGTATTCCAGCGACTGGGTGAGCCTTCGGTGATGCCGGGTTCGGCGATGACTTCATCGGGGTGCATAATCCCCAGCGCCCAGCGACCGTCCGTATCGCGCTTGGAGGCAACGATTTCGATGGCTTCGGCCATGCGCGGGTCTGGTGCCACGCCAGCGTTGCGCAAATAATCCAGTCCGCGCAGAATATCGTAGTGCCAGCCGGCGGGGTAAGAGAATTGTGTCCAGACAGGGCCGCCTTTGCGGTCATGCTCGATGGGTTCGCCGGTCGATAGCCGCTTGAAGAGATGGCGTGAGAGCAGGTACTCCTGCCCGCGCTCGCGTGCTGCCTTTACGGCGGGCGAGCCGCCGGTGGCGCGCTCGAATTCCAGCAGACCTTCGAGGACGTTGATCGTAGTGTGGAAGGAGCCACGCGTGGAGCCGGTTTCTTGATCGCAATTCCAGCCGCCATCCGTCATCTGTTCGCCCAGCAGCCGGTCTACCAAAAGGTGCATGTCCACCCCAAAATACGCGCCCACGGTTACAACGCGGCCATTGATGCAGGGCTCCACTTCGCCGGCGAAGAAAGGCTTGTGCCACCAGCTGATGTCTTCGTCTTTTGGCAGCTCCTCCTGAGTAATATTCATGAGCCATCTGACGTTCTCCACTCGGCCCACAGCGCGCCTGGCTTGCTCGTTGGCCGGGTCGAGCCCCATGTCATGCAACAACAATAAAGTGCGCAGGGTGGGCCATTCGGGAAAACGGGGGTCTGCGGGCCAGGTACCATCCTCGGATTGCGCCGCGAGAAGTGTGGCACCCCAGCCGTCGGTGGCGATCCTGGCGCGCTCGGCTGCAATTTCCACGTCGGACGCATCAGTCAAGTCTCGCATTACCTGCCAGCGGATCGAAGGGTCAGATCAAGCAGCCACTGTATAGCTGATCTCCTTGGTTTAGGGGCTTGCCATTTTGGTGAATTGGTTGTCATCTGTTAGTTCTCCTTACCTGTAAAATAAAATATGTTGTTGGTAGCCCAACGGTTTGCGTTACCCGCTGGTGGGTGGGACAAGACAACGCCATTTTGACGGAGCCAACTCCAAGCCGCGCAAAGTGCTTGAAAACGCGCAGAGTCCCACCAGTCGGGTGCAGGCTGTGTTGGGCGCATGGTGCAGACTGCTAATTTTTTTCTGAGTCCTGCGTTTTTCAATTGCACTGGTTTCTTCCCACACATTGATTGAGTATAAATCTAATCGACGCACTTGCTCAGATTTTTAGTTCATTGTATTCAGCTTGTTAGGCGATGGTGCTTGATTTTCGCTACGAAGCAGAGTTTGTCCTAACCACAGCAGCCAGATTGGCGTGCCGATATACCCAAGAAGAGCCATCGGAATTCCAATCATAAGGGAAAGAAGCAAGGGAAGGTTTGTTAGGATAGCAGTACTCGACGAGAACATATCCTCATATCCGCCGAGTAAAAGAGAACTAATGCACAGAATCAATTGACCGATGCCAACGAGGATGCCAAACATTGTCAGACGTGAAGGAAGCGAACTATCGCGGCGACCTAGTAAATTAATCAGGATATGCCAGGGTCCCAGGAACACAAGCGATAGGTAAAATAGTTGTATTTGTTGCTCGAGCGAAATCTTTTCCGACACAAACAGGATATTCGTCTGGGCTGTGAGTAGAATACCTGCAACACCGAGGACGGCAGTAATGATGCTCAAACCAGGTGTCTGTTTACGTTGGAGCAGGAATAGCAGGACAATCACGATACATTTATTGGAGCGACGATAATTGGTGTGACATCGCTCAGATACCCAAAGCGCAAGGTGCTGGAGCTGCCTTGCGGAAGTTCAACAGCGAAAAAAAGGATCAGAAAAACCAGCCCCAGTAGTTCAACACTGCCAGCCACCAGCGCTGCCCAACCCGTATATCTTCTTTATCCACCTACTGACAACTCATAACTCCTTACCTATGAATGGGCAACAATAACTTATTCATTTAACTCAAGCGCCCAACTATTACTTTAGTGGTCTTCTCCAGAAACGTTCTGCTTAATACCTTTGGATAGCCGTAGTGAGGGATACCGCAACATTCTAAAAACTCAAAATCAAAGTGGACCATTTCACTGGTTTTCCATCCTGGTCGTTTACTGTGCTGTTAATCGGTGGGCAGATTTTTGGGAAGTATAACCAGCGGGAAAGAAATCGTACATGTTTTCAATCAATACCTTGACTTACTACTCTGACGAAATCGCTTGAATGAACCTGAAAGTGTGCCCCATGCGATTATATATTCAAATAGGTCAGCTTCCTAAGCCACCGTACCAGGTTAAATCGGAAAGGGCATAGACGGTTACCCTGTCTCGCTTTCCCTTGATCTGAACGTCCGTCAGCGACCTGGCGCCCACGTCCGGAACTTTGTTGAGCGCATGATAGGTTTCGTCGCTAAGAAGAATGGGAAAGCCGGTATCCTTGGTCTTGTCCTCCAGCCTGGAGGCCAGATTGACGGCATCCCCCATTACCGTGTATTCGATACGATCTTTGCCGCCGACATTGCCGGCAATGACCTGCCCACTGGCAATGCCAATCCCTGACTTGAGGATTGGTAGGCGGGCGACGGTTTCCTGCTGATTGAAAACTGCCAATGCCTGGCGCATCTCAATGGCCGTCCTCACTGCTCGATCTGCATGATCGCTCATGGGATTGAGGGGCGTGCCAAAGACCGCCAGGATAAAGTCTCCTCCAAAGCGAGTGACCATCCCCCCATGATTGACGATGACAGACACCATGGCGGTCATGTAGCGGTTTATCAGTTCAACCAGCCGTCTGGGCGGCATTTGTTCGCTGAGAGTTGTGAAGTCACGGATATCCGAGAACATCACCGAGCAGTTGACTAGTACATCCTGGCTGAAATAACTTGGGAGTGGTAGGATGGGGCAAAATTTGCCCGATCAAGGAAACAGGAAATGCCAAATCCCAAAGCACAGCCAGTCGTACTTTCAGAACAAGAACGACAAGCGTTAGAGAAATTGGTGAAACGACACCAAACCGCGCAACAAATCGCCATGCGTGCCAGAATAGTGTTGGCCGCAGCAGAAGGGAAGCCGAGTGTTGAAATTGCGAGAAAGGAACAGGTGACACATGATACGGTTCGGTTGTGGCGCAATCGCTGGATCAAGCTGCAAGATATCTCGCTGGATGACTTCAGTCTCGAAGAGCGCCTGGCGGATGCGCCTCGTCCTGGAGCACCAGCCAAGATCACGGCGGACCAACGTTGTCGGATCGAGGCGTTGGCTTGCGAAAAGCCTGAAGCGTCTGATCGGCCCATCACGCATTGGACGGCGCGCGAAATCGCCGATGAAGTGCTACAGCGCAAGATTGTGGAAAGCATTTCTCCTCGCCATGCGGCCAGGCTTTTAAAAAGAGGCCGTGATTAAGCCACATTTGAACCGCTACTGGCTCACACCTGCTTATGAAGCCGATTTTGATGCCAAGGTCAGCGATATCAACGGACTGTACAAAGCGGCTCCCCAACTTGCCAAACAAGGGCAACGTATTGAAAGTACCGATGAAATGACCGGTGTGCAGGCGCTGGAACGCAAACTCCCGATTTACCCATGTTGCCCGGCAAAGTAGCACGGCGTGAGTTTGAATATGAACGACATGGCACGCTTGCTTTTATGTTCAACTTCGATGTGGTCACCGGACAGTTAGTGGCTTGCACTGCCAAGCGGACCCGCACCGAACAGGATTTCCTGCACCACATTCAAAGCCGAGTTAGCGCCAAACCACAGACTGTGCAGTGGCACTTCATTGCCGACCAATTGAACATTCATTTGTCCGCATCCTTGGTGCGCTATGTGGCCGAAGAATCGGATCTCGATCTGGATTTAGGCGTGAAAGGCAAAAGTGGCATTCTCAAATCCAAAGCCTCGCGCACTAAATTCTTGAGCGATCCAACACACCGCATTGTCTTTCATTACACGCCTAAGCATGCTTCCTGGATGAACCAGGTAGAAATCTGGCTCAGTATCCTGGTTCGTAAGGTGATCAAACGAGGCAACTTTATTTCCACCCAGGAACTGAAACGAAAGGTCTTGGCTTTTATTGAGTACTACAACCGCACGATGGCTAAACCCTTCAAATGGACTTATCAGGGCAAGGCGCTTGCCGCCTAACTGCCTGCTCATTTATGCCCAGGTGTACTAGCTCTCCACCTAGACCGGCCCCGGTTTCCACGGCCGCTTGAGCCACTTCAGAACTGACGTAAAGGCCAAATAACTCCCGCAACCGCTCCCCCTGTCGCAACCCGTCTGTCATCGAGTCTAAACGCTCGCTCAGGTATCCCAACTCGTCGTTGGTGGTCACCACAATCCTGGTGTTAAGCTCGTTCTTTTCCACGCGACCCATCACCTTCTTTTAAAACCTGCAGTGGCCCCCACAATGGCGCGGGCGACGAGTACGGCCGTGATCACACCGGCGACCAGGCCGACTGCGAGGATGAATAACTGCACAAGGAAGAGATTGTCCAGAATTGCCTCCGAGTTCTCGGCACCAAGCAAGGCGCGGGTGCGTACCTGCGACAGGATGACGAGCAAGATTGGCGTAAGCCCGCCAATCAGGATGAAGGCCAGCAACAAGCGCCTCCGTACCCATAGTCGAAAGGCAGGGACGACGCTCAGATTCCCCTCGGGGAAAAAGGTGGGTACCTGTTGACGCCAGATCAGATCGGTGCCAAAGTAAACGATGGTCGTCGTGACGGCGCCGCTTATGGCTATGCCGACGAAGGTGCCCGGATTATCGTACAAGATGGAGAAAAACAGGGCTACCAACAGCCCGGTCGCGGCCACGAGTGAAGCGACAATGAGGGCCAAATCAGTACCAAACGGGCAACCCTCGACGGCAATTCTGAAGCGGGCGTGCCAGCCTCAATTAACCGCAGCCAATTCTGGATGGGTCGCCCTAGCCGGTTGATGATCGCAAAAGCCCCTACAAATATCATGACACCGGCGATCCCGAAGGTCACGATGTCTTCGGTTTCGAGCGAGCGAACCGCCACTCCACCCACAGGCAGCGGATCGATAACCGAGAAATACAGAAAGATGATCAGCCCACCAAAGAAGTTCGCGCCAAAGAGTAGCGCCTCGAGCTTGCGAGAAATGTCTCGTGAAGATGGCTGGGAGGTAGTCATGGTATCTGTCCTCTTCTCTGTAAAGGGCATGGATTTCACAAAACTATTATATTTCTAGCGACCAGACACTTTAGCAAATGAAAAGGTTGATCGGCAGGCAAAACCGGGTAAAGTTGTTTTTGCGAGAAAACAGATTGCCAGGAGAAAACCATGCCGACCAACCAACTGTATCATACATGGATTCAGCGAATTCGTGAATTGCGTCCAGAGCAAAGAGTTACCCAAGTTCGGAATTTTGTTTTGCTCATGTACGGGATCTACCAGAGCCGTTCGGTTTATTTGAGCCGGATTGCTGGAAAAATACCTGGGAAAGCAAAGTTGCAAAGTACGGTGAAACGGTTGGAGCGGTTTCTCGACAATCCAGCCATTCGTGTTCGTGACTGGTATAAGCCGGTCGCTCTTCAATGGCTTGCAGAACAGCTGGCGAGCCTTGGAGAAATCCATCTGATCGTGGATGGTACCAAAGTTGGTTTTGGTCATCAATTATTGATGGTCAGCCTGGCCTATCGCAAACGTGCCATCCCGATCGCCTGGACCTGGGTCAAGTATGTGCGCGGACATAGCACAGGCAGCAAACAGATTGCGTTACTTGCTTATGTAAAAACGCTCATTCCGCGTGGAGCCGCCGTTTTTCTGGTCGGTGATACCGAATTTGGAGCTGTCAAAGTGCTAAAACAACTGGACAAATGGCATTGGTACTACGTTTTACGCCAAAAATCAGATACGTTGGTCTGGTCACAGACTGAAAACCAGTGGGTGCCCTTTGGAAGTTACGTCCAAAAAGCCGGTCAGAGCGTATGGCTTGGAAAAAGAGAATTGTCACAGACACACATTTATCCGGCTAACTTGCTGGTGCATTGGAAATCTGGTGAAAAAGAACCCTGGTGCCTGGCGACCAATTTGCCTGATTTGCAAACCGCTCTCCGCTTTTATAAACGCCGGATGTGGATTGAAGAAATGTTCGGTGATATGAAAAAACATGGTTTTGATCTGGAGTGTTCCATGCTTCACAGCTTTTTGCGGCTATCGAGATTGA
>CAWGNR010000024.1:0-3444 GCA_963823985.1 uncultured Chloroflexia bacterium | reverse complement strand
AAAGAAATCCGCATTTCAACGGAACTAAATCTATCCCTTGCAGCGCAAGGCGGCAATCCACCGTGATACGTAGCGACCAGCTGGCTACAGAACATGAGCAGTTTTTTTACCGTACTTTGCTGAGTGTATTTAACGTTCACTTAATGCGTTTATAAAGGCTCAATAAAGACAAAGCGCGCAGCGGGGGCTTACATTGGGATTGTGGCTTAAGCTCAATCAATCGAAGGAGAAGAACATGGACATCCCAATCAATGCGGAAGTACTGTGCGCCGGCGAACTCTGCGGCCGCTCTACATCTTTGATTATCAACCCGGTTAGCGAACGGATCACCCACCTGGTGGTGGCGGAGAAAGCGTTCCCGCACATCGAACGTCTGGTTCCCATCGCGAAAGTTCTCGCCTCTACGCCGGATTCGATCCAGCTACGCTGTAACCCCGCAGATTTATCCAACCTGGAATCCTACGAGGAGACCAACTTCATCGATGAAGGACAATTGGAATCGGCGCTCCCGTACGAGGCTCCCTACGAGGTATGGCCGTATGCTATGTATGCAGCCGAGCCCATTCCTGTCGAACGCGAACATCTCCCGGTAGGCGAAGTTGAAATCCGGCGCGGAACGCCTGTCAAAGCAACGAACGGTCAGGTCGGCAAAGTGGACGAGTTCCTGGTTGATCCGCACAACGACCACATCACCCACTTGATCTTGAGGGAGGGCCATCTGTGGGGAAAGAAGGATGTGACTATTCCGGTTTCTGAGATCGATCAGATCAGCGCTGAGGCTGTCCTTCTCACACTGGATAAAAAGGCGATTGCTCATTTGCCCACAGTTCCCTTGCGACGCAGGTGGAAATAAGAAAACACCCGAACTGTACAAGGAGTATTGAAAATGGAAACGAAACAAGTCAAAACTATTTCTTCGGAAGTCATGGAAATCACCGATCCCCCTTTTACGCAGGCCCTGTTCGGCAAGGTCAGTTGGGCCTGGTTGTGGTTGATCGTCCGCCTTTACGTGGGCTGGGCCTGGTTGAAAGCTGGCTGGGAAAAAGCAACCAATCCCGCCTGGGCAGGGAGTAAAGCCGGCACCGCCCTGACCGGATTTGTAAACAATGCAATCAGCAAAGCGAGCGGAGAGCATCCTGATGTACAGAGTTGGTACGCCAGCTTCTTACACACTGTTGTCCTTCCGCACGCTAGCATCTGGAGCCATTTTGTTGCCTTTGGGGAGGCATTGGTAGGAATCGGTCTCATTCTGGGCGCTTTCGCCGGTATTGCAGCCTTCTTCGGTATCGTCATAAATCTCAATTACCTGTTAGCCGGCTCTGTCAGCGTCAATCCAATTTTGTTGATCCTTTCCGTTTTCCTCGTTCTGGCGTGGAAAACGGCCGGATGGTGGGGGCTGGACAACTGGTTGTTACCAGCCCTGGGAACGCCCTGGCGGCCTGGTCGAATTTTTCACGGCTCAACCTCTCGCGGGCCGTTGACCCCATCCCACCAACACGAAAGGATGTGAGCAAACGATGCCATCCTCCCCTCCAATCACAACGCTCTTCCTCGATATTGGCGGCGTGTTGCTCACCAACGGCTGGGACCGCCACGCTCGCATGCATGCGGCTGAAACCTTCCATCTGGATTTTGATGATATGGATGAACGCCACCACCTGATCTTCGATATTTACGAAGCGGGAAAATTAAGCCTTGAAGCGTATTTGAAGCATGTCATTTTCTATAAGAAACGTTCATTCTCCACGGAAGAATTCCGCACCTTCATGTTCTCGCGCTCACAGCCTTACAACGAGATGTTAGATCTGGTGCGCGTTTTAAAGGCCCATCACCGGCTCAAGACCGTTGCCGTCAGCAACGAAGGCCGGGAACTGACTCGTTATCGCATTCAGCAGTTCGACTTGAATGAAGTGATCGACGCCTTTGTCTCATCCTGTTTCGTTTATTACCGGAAACCTGATCCTGATATTTATCACATCGCTCTCGATATTTCGCAATCCTTGCCCGAGCAAGTCGTTTACATTGACGACCGCCGCCTGTTTGTAGAAGTGGCCGAGGAATTGGGCATCCAGAGCATTCACCATACCGGTTACCAGGCTACCCGTCAGGCCCTGGACGATCTGCGAGTAACCGTTGGTCATTAGTGTGAAGTTATTACGATAGTAAACTCATAGCACCTTGAAAACCGAGACAATAGCCATACTCAAAAATCGCCTGATGGATGTCCGCTTGCAGTTCACGCCAAAGATCTTTTGGGCTGAGTTTGCCGGAGTCCTGGTTGGCAATGACGAGCAAGCCCCAAACGATCAAAGCGGTCAACATCTGGCGCAGAATGCCAACCGGGTGGTGAGAAGTGAGATGCTCTAGCTCCAGGGTTTGGCGCAGCCAGCGGAAGACGATCTCGATGGTCCAACGGTAGCGATATAACAAGCAGATCTGGTCTGCAGACAGGTCGATCAGGCTGGAGATCAGTGTGATTTCTTGTCCGTTGGTCTGGCGCACGCGCAGCCTACGGAAAAGACGATCCCGATCTTTGCCAAGATGGACCAGGGCATCTTGTAAGACTTCGTAGCCACTGGAAAGCTGCTCTTCGTTTGGCAGCGGAAGTTCCTTGACAAGGTGTGGTTTGATCTTGCCCGCTCGCTTGGTGACGAAGTCATTGCCACTTTCAACAATAGCATGGTAGGTGTCGATCTTCCAGTAACCGGCATCGAAGATGTAGATTTGCCCTTCCTGTGCGGCTAAATCACCCAACATGGCTTCAAAGTAGGGTGAATCGTTGCCTGGTTCGGGCGTAAACAGGATCCGTTTGAAGTCACCACGCTCGCCATCGATGCATAATTGCATTTTCATCCCTGCCGTACCTTCATTCTTGCCAGGCGCCCATTTGCTCAGTTTCGGCGGCAGTTTCAAGGTCGTGGCATCGAACAACTCTGTGCGGTGCAACAAGCCGACGATCCCTTGCCAGGTCCGCTTGTCCAACACGCGCAGCTTGCGTGCTGGCAAGTTTTCGACGGCGGTCATCACGGCCTGTGTCATCGCCAGAAATGGTTCTAAGGGACGGTTGCGGTTCGCCTGGGCCAATCCGGAGACGCTGATCTCCACACCCGCACCGTTGGCATGGAACAGAAGATCATTTTCCGCTGCATGTTGATGATCCCGGGTACTGCGATAAGCGGTCGCTTGCATCAACACCAGCCCGCGAAAATGCTGCTCAAAGTTCAACTGGCGCGCATGCCAATCATAGTTGAATTGGTCCGCCACTTCTTGCCGCTTGGCAAGTACGCCCTTGCCATTCGAGGAATTCTCTCATCCGTTTTGGGTTGGCTAAATCTCGATATTCGTTTTTTAATTTGCTCATCTGCTCCTTCGGCTTTCGATTTGTTTTCTCCTATCATAACAAATCGAACTCGAAGGCCAGAAAATAACTTCACACTATTGACC
>CAWGNR010000023.1:0-3629 GCA_963823985.1 uncultured Chloroflexia bacterium | reverse complement strand
AACTTTAGTTTCCGCTAACTGGTGTAGATAAAAAAGGGGTAATGGGCTCAAAACGTGATAATCTTGTTTTTGCCGAAACAAATTTCACAAGAACCCATTACCATGACAAATCATATCATAACGATCTTAAGCATATTGACGCAAAAACTACCCGTTGGGACAAATCTGGGACTTTTACATTTCATGTGGATGCTGGTGAGCGGTGCGCTCCTGCCCAATCGAGGGGCCATCTTTCCTGCATTGAAATCGACAGGGTTGTCAGATGCCGCAACGCGTCGAGCCTGGGCAGCTTTTAGCAAAGGTGTTTGGCAAATATCAGCCATTCTGACTTTATGGCGAGAGCAGGTCAAACGAATGCCTGATTGGCAAGAACATCGCTATGAAGGCTATCGTCCCATTCCAGCAGATGTCACGGCTTTCTGGCGTCCAACGTTGAAGAATTGTCCGAGCAAACATTATCATCCGGCTGCGAACTGTGCTTTGCCAGCGATAATCATGGGGATCACGGCAGAAGTTGGTGAAATCAACGGACAGAGGATCGCTTTGCCACTTGCTTTCGAGCGAGTACATCCAAAAGACATGCGAGAGACCCGTCTGTGGCAAGAAATGCTCAAAAGCGCCCAAAAGAACCTGCAAGACGATGAAATCCTGGTGCTAGATGCAGGCGTGAAACTCAGCACCCTGCAAGAAGCTCGGATCAAACACTACGAGGTGCGTTTGGCGACCAATTTTACGGCGCGGCGGAATTTTCTACCGGAGCACATCAAAGGGCGCAAGCCCAAGTATGGGGCGCTGGTGCGCCCTTTGGCCCGCAAACACAAGGACAAGACTCTGGAAGCCACGCCTCCGGACGAAACCTACACCTGGGTCGAGAGCGGACGTATCCTTCGCGTGGAAATCTGGCGCAGCCTGGTCTTGAACAAAACGATACCCGACGAAAACAACAAAACCTTTGATGTGTACGCTATTTATGACCCTGACTTTGACAAACCCTGGCTACTTGCCATATCCCTCAAACTCAAATCGGAAAGCGTGTACGCCATTTACAAAGATCGCTGGCCGGTGGAACAGATCCCTCTCAGCGCCAAACAGATGGTGGGTAGCCACCGCCAGTTTGTTCACAATCCGGAAAGTATTCAGCGCTTGCCAGAATTGGCCCTCCTGGCTGGTTCCGTGCTGAGTTTCCTGGCAGCTACTTTCCCAGCCACCCCAACCGGGTTTTGGGATCGCCATCCCAGACGAACCCCGGGACGCTTCCGTCGCCTGTTGATGGGCCAACCATTTCCCAAAGATGCCAAGCTAGCTGGGCAACTTCGAGAAAAGAAGTCGGTAACGGCTCATTTGCCCAAAGGAAACCTGGCCCGAAACACAAAAATGCCTCAACCTGCACCCGTTTAGGCTGTTTGGCGCAATCACTGCTCGTTTTGTAAGGTTCAAACTCACCGGCCATTTCTTTCGGCTGATGATGTTGTCAATTCTTAGCGGAAACTAAAGTTTAAAGAAATCCGCATTTCAACGGAACTAAATCTATCCCTTGCAGCGCAAGGCGGCAATCCACCGTGATACGTAGCGACCAGCTGGCTACAGAACATGAGCAGTTTTTTTACCGTACTTTGCTGAGTGTATTTAACGTTCACTTAATGCGTTTATAAAGGCTCAATAAAGACAAAGCGCGCAGCGGGGGCTTACATTGGGATTGTGGCTTAAGCTCAATCAATCGAAGGAGAAGAACATGGACATCCCAATCAATGCGGAAGTACTGTGCGCCGGCGAACTCTGCGGCCGCTCTACATCTTTGATTATCAACCCGGTTAGCGAACGGATCACCCACCTGGTGGTGGCGGAGAAAGCGTTCCCGCACATCGAACGTCTGGTTCCCATCGCGAAAGTTCTCGCCTCTACGCCGGATTCGATCCAGCTACGCTGTAACCCCGCAGATTTATCCAACCTGGAATCCTACGAGGAGACCAACTTCATCGATGAAGGACAATTGGAATCGGCGCTCCCGTACGAGGCTCCCTACGAGGTATGGCCGTATGCTATGTATGCAGCCGAGCCCATTCCTGTCGAACGCGAACATCTCCCGGTAGGCGAAGTTGAAATCCGGCGCGGAACGCCTGTCAAAGCAACGAACGGTCAGGTCGGCAAAGTGGACGAGTTCCTGGTTGATCCGCACAACGACCACATCACCCACTTGATCTTGAGGGAGGGCCATCTGTGGGGAAAGAAGGATGTGACTATTCCGGTTTCTGAGATCGATCAGATCAGCGCTGAGGCTGTCCTTCTCACACTGGATAAAAAGGCGATTGCTCATTTGCCCACAGTTCCCTTGCGACGCAGGTGGAAATAAGAAAACACCCGAACTGTACAAGGAGTATTGAAAATGGAAACGAAACAAGTCAAAACTATTTCTTCGGAAGTCATGGAAATCACCGATCCCCCTTTTACGCAGGCCCTGTTCGGCAAGGTCAGTTGGGCCTGGTTGTGGTTGATCGTCCGCCTTTACGTGGGCTGGGCCTGGTTGAAAGCTGGCTGGGAAAAAGCAACCAATCCCGCCTGGGCAGGGAGTAAAGCCGGCACCGCCCTGACCGGATTTGTAAACAATGCAATCAGCAAAGCGAGCGGAGAGCATCCTGATGTACAGAGTTGGTACGCCAGCTTCTTACACACTGTTGTCCTTCCGCACGCTAGCATCTGGAGCCATTTTGTTGCCTTTGGGGAGGCATTGGTAGGAATCGGTCTCATTCTGGGCGCTTTCGCCGGTATTGCAGCCTTCTTCGGTATCGTCATAAATCTCAATTACCTGTTAGCCGGCTCTGTCAGCGTCAATCCAATTTTGTTGATCCTTTCCGTTTTCCTCGTTCTGGCGTGGAAAACGGCCGGATGGTGGGGGCTGGACAACTGGTTGTTACCAGCCCTGGGAACGCCCTGGCGGCCTGGTCGAATTTTTCACGGCTCGACCTCTCGCGGGCCGTTGACCCCATCCCACCAACACGAAAGGATGTGAGCAAACGATGCCATCCTCCCCTCCAATCACAACGCTCTTCCTCGATATTGGCGGCGTGTTGCTCACCAACGGCTGGGACCGCCACGCTCGCATGCATGCGGCTGAAACCTTCCATCTGGATTTTGATGATATGGATGAACGCCACCACCTGATCTTCGATATTTACGAAGCGGGAAAATTAAGCCTTGAAGCGTATTTGAAGCATGTCATTTTCTATAAGAAACGTTCATTCTCCACGGAAGAATTCCGCACCTTCATGTTCTCGCGCTCACAGCCTTACAACGAGATGTTAGATCTGGTGCGCGTTTTAAAGGCCCATCACCGGCTCAAGACCGTTGCCGTCAGCAACGAAGGCCGGGAACTGATTCGTTATCGCATTCAGCAGTTCGACTTGAATGAAGTGATCGACGCCTTTGTCTCATCCTGTTTCGTTTATTACCGGAAACCTGATCCTGATATTTATCACATCGCTCTCGATATTTCGCAATCCTTGCCCGAGCAAGTCGTTTACATTGACGACCGCCGCCTGTTTGTAGAAGTGGCCGAGGAATTGGGCATCCAGAGCATTCACCATACCGGTTACCAGGCTACCCGTCAGGCCCTGGACGATCTGGGATTAACC
>CAWGNR010000022.1:0-537307 GCA_963823985.1 uncultured Chloroflexia bacterium | reverse complement strand
GGTTATCGCGTTGTCGGTAAGGTTATGGTGGCCAATGCGGGGGTCATTGGCCTGATGAACGACACCACCAATTCGGCCATGGAAGTGCACGATGCCCGCCTGGCCCGCATCCATATGCCGACCAAGCTGGTGGACCATTTCGAGATGGTGCGGATGGTTAAACAGGAGGTCATGGCGATGTGCCTGGCGCGCCGTGAGGACCTGGGACCGGCTGCGCTGGTTCGCGGCGGGTATGGGAGCATCAGCGAGTACCCGGCGCGTTTTACCAGCCAGGTCTACGAGGTGGAGGGTGCTTGGAATTGCCCGGCCGGTTCGACTTTCAAGGGTCGACGTTCGAAGGTATACGCCATTTCCTGCCCGTGTTCGATGCGGTGCTGACCGCGATCCTGATCCCGAACTTGCGGGTGGAAAGCCCCGGGATGCTGTTCAACCGCGATCACGCTGACGTGGTGGCCCTGCTCAACCAGCGCGCCAAAGAGGACAAATCGCCATAAATGCTTGACCGAACCCGGGGTGAATGATAAAATCCCCCCGCTTTTATCAACCGCCCTGAGAGAACATCAGGACACGCCCCCATCGTCTAGAGGACCAGGACGCAACCCTTTCAAAGGTTAAGACCGGAGTTCGAATTCCCCGTGGGGGCACAGTTGTGAAACCGCCTCAAAGGCGGTTTTTTCTATTAAGACCGGAGCCCCCATTGAGGGGGGTGGTATTCGAGTCCCCGTTGGGGCATACCAAAAACGCCCGCTAAGGCGTTTTTGATTTAAGCTCCGGAAAAATGCACAACGAAGTCCCGGAATTTGAGTGAGGAGTTCAAAGTCTCCAGACGTTGAGACCGGACGACGCGCTTTGCAAGTGTCTGTAGTCAAACCCCGCTATACACGGAAGAGCCAAATTTGTATCATCGTATAGATAGCCTTTTCGTAAGGGAGAGACCCTATGTCCGAAAACAATTCCTACGCCCTGTGGATTATCCCCACCGGCGAAGCTTACGCGCTCACCAGCGGATACATCGCCAGGCTGAGCAGTTTGTATGACCTGCCCCCGTTCGAACCGCACGTCACCGTCCTGGGCGGAGTCCCGGTTCCGGAGGCCGACGAGATGCGGGAACTGGCCGGGAGCCTGGTTCCGTTCCCGATCCGGCTGACGCGGGAGGTGGAGTACCGGGCGGAGACCTTCCGCTGTCTGTTCCTCCAGGCCTATAAAACGGAGGCTTTGATGGAGGCCTACTTGAAAGCCGGCGCGCTCTTCGGCCAGCCAGCCGGCTCTTATTTCCCGCATTTGAGCCTGGCTTACGGCGACCTGCCTGTCTGGAGAAGCAGGAGATGATCGCAGAGCTGGGACCGATTCCGAGATCACGTTAGAAGCGCACGAGATTTCCCTGGTGCAGGCCTCGCCGGATAGGCCGGTCTCCAGTTGGAAGGTGCTTGAGCGGTTTCCGCTGTCCAGAATATAACGTGACGGTCACCTTTGCGTAGCACCCAACAGAGCGAAGCGGGGGCAGGTGACCCTCACTTCTACCTACCCTAGGGGAAACATCCATTGATTTTGAGGGAAGAAGGCCGTATAGTAGTGGCAGGAAGCAGGAGTAAAAAAAAACGATGTTTGATTTCAAAGATTTGGACGAGACCACCCGCCAGTACATGCTCGAAGCGATCGATGAGGCGGAACATTTCAATCACATTTATTTCAGCCCCAGGTTAAACGATGAAGGCAAGAAACTCTGGATCCCCTTGCTCAAAGATGCGGCTGCAGCCTACAACGAGCACTGGCTTGCCTACCAGTTGGACGAGAACGAGATGATGACCGGGATCGAGATTGCCAAAAAGCCGACCGGGGGCTATTCCATCAAGCACGTGCCCAGCACCGCCGCCCAGACCCAGGCCGAGGGCCAGTTCAACCGCTTTTACATGCTCGGCCTGGCCAAACGCGCCCGGGCGGAGGGGATTCCCTACCTGGAAGTCTACCGTGCCAGGGAAGCATGGAACCGCGGCCGGAATCGGAAGAATTGATCGGCAGGCGCATCCCCATCGAGGAGGTCGAAGACCAACTCGAGGAGATCGAAAAAGGCTTCAACAACCGGTTGTTGAAGCCCGATTCCGGGCTGAGCCTGCGGTTGCCTTAGAGGTAATTTGGAGGTATTTTAAAACGGAGCTACGGAGACACAGAGTGAACCCATCTAAAGAGATGCATGTTCTCTAAAATCGATAATTTCAGTAAATTACAGATTTACTAAGGGAAGCCCGAAAACAGGGGTGCGGGCGCCCGCACCCCTGTTTTCGAGTACTCTTTCAACTTTCGCGATTTACTGAATTTCATTTGTTGAAAACGTCCCGAAGGCTGCTGCTAGTACACCTGGGCATAAATGAGCAGGCAGTTAGGCGGCAAGGGCCTTGCCTTGATAAGTCCATTTGAAGGGTTTAGCCATTGTGCGGTTGTAGTACTCAATAAAAGCCAAGACCTTTCGTTTCAGTTCCTGGGTGGAAGTAAAGTTGCCTTGTTTGATCACCTTACGAACCAGGATACTGAGCCAGATTTCTACCTGGTTCATTCAGGAAGCATGCTTAGGCGTGTAATGAAAGACAATGCGGTGTGTTGGATCGCTCAAGAATTTAGCGCGCGAGGCTTTGGATTTGAGAATGCCACTTTTGCCTTTCACGCCTAAATCCAGATCGAGATCCGATTCTTCGGCCACATAGCGCACCAAGGATGCGGACAAATGAATGTTCAATTGGTCGGCAATGAAGTGCCACTGCACAGTCTGTGGTTTGGCGCTAACTCGGCTTTGAATGTGGTGCAGGAAATCCTGTTCGGTGCGGGTCCGCTTGGCAGTGCAAGCCACTAACTGTCCGGTGACCACATCGAAGTTGAACATAAAAGCAAGCGTGCCATGTCGTTCATATTCAAACTCACGCCGTGCTACTTTGCCGGGCAACATGGGTAAATCGGGATGTTTGCGTTCCAGCGCCTGCACACCGGTCATTTCATCGGTACTTTCAATACGTTGCCCTTGTTTGGCAAGTTGGGGAGCCGCTTTGTACAGTCCGTTGATATCGCTGACCTTGGCATCAAAATCGGCTTCATAAGCAGGTGTGAGCCAGTAGCGGTTCAAATGTGGCTTAATCACGGCCTCTTTTAAAAGCCTGGCCGCATGGCGAGGAGAAATGCTTTCCACAATCTTGCGCTGTAGCACTTCATCGGCGATTTCGCGCGCCGTCCAATGCGTGATGGGCCGATCAGACGCTTCAGGCTTTTCGCAAGCCAACGCCTCGATCCGACAACGTTGGTCCGCCGTGATCTTGGCTGGTGCTCCAGGACGAGGCGCATCCGCCAGGCGCTCTTCGAGACTCAAGTCATCCAGCGAGATATCTTGCAGCTTGATCCAGCGATTGCGCCACAACCGAACCGTATCATGTGTCACCTGTTCCTTTCTCGCAATTTCAACACTCGGCTTCCCTTCTGCTGCGGCCAACACTATTCTGGCACGCATGGCGATTTGTTGCGCGGTTTGGTGTCGTTTCACCAATTTCTCTAACGCTTGTCGTTCTTGTTCTGAAAGTACGACTGGCTGTGCTTTGGGATTTGGCATTTCCTGTTTCCTTGATCGGGCAAATTTTGCCCCATCCTACCACTCCCAAGTTATTTCAGCCAGGATGTACTACAGCGGTGAAGAACACCTATTGAGAAGAAAAGGGATGCAAGGGAGCCAGAAAGAGAAGGGTAGCAATAGGCGTGCAACCAGCGCCTCAGCAAGAGGGTAGAGGAGGCCTCATAGGATGTCAAAAAAGGAAAAGGTTCGAAACAAGGTAGAATCACGGCTACGGCATGTCACACTTACCAAGAGGTTCTGCCTGGTAGAGGCCAAATCAGCAGGTAGAAGCTTCGGGTGAGGTGGCATGCCGTCTGGGATCAGGAAAAGTCAAAGCGGATCTGATAACGGCCAGAATAAAGAGCACAGAAAGCAGTGGGGTTCAGGTGCAAGTTACGCCAGGCTTCCAACAAGCGGAAAGCGATATTCTTGAGCGAGCCGACACCTTGAGGGAAAGCCTTACGAAACAAGGAGCCCTTCTCGATCAATTGGAAGAGCAAGTAGGCAATCTGGAGCAAGTAGTAGAAGACTTTACGAGCGGTCTCATTTTGGCTGTAAGGGTGTTCGAGATGGAAGCCGCCGTTTTTCTGGATATTGAAGCCTTCGTTTTCGACACTTCGACAGGCTCAGTACAGGCTTTCCAGCGCAGTCGTCCGCCCTGATTGGCCAGCGTATCGACATTGCGGGTGGTCGGGATGAAGTTGGTCAGCCATTTGAAGGTTGTGGTGTTTGTATCTGCCTGGCAAGTTGACCGGGTTTCTTGGCAGACCAGCATATTCAAAGCGTGGTGACGGTCCTGGCTATCGCGATAATCGATCTGCCTGGCCCAGTGATATTTCTGAATGATCTCCTGCTGCTGACCCAGTCGGATCTGCTTATGGTTTTCAGGTGTCTGAGAGCATACCAGGTGATACGTGCGGTGAACCTGGGGAAGATCAGCCTCCTGGAGTACGATCAGGTAACGCCAGTTGTAATCGTGGCAAAGTTGAAAGGTTGGACCACCTGCAAAGAGCCCATCTAGCAACAGGCAGATTGGTAAATGAGGAAAACGGGCTTTCAGACGTCTGCTCAAACGATAAAAAGCTTTCAGTTCGCAGTCTTGTTTATCCGCTTGTGGATCAAGGTTCTCGATAAATTCGGTCATGAGCGAAAAAGCAAATCCATTGACGGTGACCAGTTTGGCTTCCAAGACCGGATGATAGTAGAGGCTTTCCCCGTTGTTGAGTTTCCTGGTCATGCAATACTCACAATGACGCTCTCGGAAAGTCAGCACCCCCGTTCCGTCAATCGCAACCAGAAAGTTATCAAACAGTCGCCAGCGATACAGGATTTTCTTACGGATCAGGCTCTCCACCATCCGGCAAACGACTTCTTGCACCTCCCCTGGCGCTATTCTTTTGAAGGCATAGTTGAGTGTGTCTCCATGCGGCACTTCTTCTACCTCAAACCAGGCTCTAAACTTGACTTGCGAAGGCACATTCCCCCGCAGTTGATAGTTGATTTGCCGCCGCGCTCCCAACCGAAACAGATACATCAGCACCCCTGCGCTCAGTAGCCCTTCCAGTGGATACGTGACCAACGCAGGATTGCGTCCATCCCTGACGCTCCGGAACAGCTTCTGCCAGCCTCCAAAATATTGAGACAGCGTGCCGCAAAAGGCTTTCAGCAAGGCCTTTTGCTCATCCAATGCTTGACCCTGCTTCTCTTCGTCAATCAAGTGTGTTTGTTGTCCATTTGGTTTGCTCATCCCCCAACCTTACCCCATTGTGCGAAAATTCTTGTGCGAAAAACCTTCGGTTCTTCACCGCTGAAGAAAGAATTTCATTTCGACTGCCTCTTGACAGGGGTGTGAAAGGGCTGTATTATTAGAACATCAGTTCTAGTATTTACCGGTTCCCTCTCTCCCACAGGACCTGCTTATGAACAATCCCCTGCGCTCCTTCTCGCTCATGCTCGAAAGCCTGACCGATCTCCAGCCGGAGCTCGAAGCGTCTGACGCCAACTCCGCCCTGGCGGCGCCCTCCCTGGCCGAGACGCTCTCCGAGCTGGGTCCGCTCCCCACAGAAGCCCTGCTGCTGGGACTGGCCTCCGACGGCCTGCCGGTGCTGCTCAACCTGCACGACCCGCTCCCCGGTCCGCTCTTGATCGCTGCCGACCCGGGCGGCGGCAAGACCGCCCTGCTGCAACTGGTCGCCCAGGCTGCCGCTCACATGCACACCCCGGCGGAAGTCCAGTTCGGGGTGGTGAGCAACTACCCCGACGAGTGGGGCCACCTGGCAGACTGCGACCATTGCACCGGCGTCTTCCCCACCTATCACGAGTCGGCCGTCGATTTCCTGTCTTCGCTCTCCGGCTGGGCGCACGCCAACAAGGGCGGCAGCCAGTCGCTCCTGCTGCTGCTCGACGACCTGGAGAGCATGGAGCAGATGGACTTCGACGCCCGCCAGACCCTGCGCTGGCTGCTCCTGCGCGGACCATCCCGGCGGGTCTGGCCGATCGTTTCGATCAACGCCAGGCGCGCCTCCCAGGTGCAAGCCTGGCTGGAAGCCTTCCGCACCCGCATCTTCGGCCTCATCGCCGAGGAGCGCACAGCCGGCCAACTGAGCGGCGTCCCCGGCTCGAGGCTCAAACGCCTGCAGGCCGGCTCCCAGTTCGCTCTGCGCGAAGGCAGCGACTGGCTCCAGTTCTCCATCCCGCAAGCTTGAAAAGGCAGGTACACCATGAATGCAGGTATGCTCTGGTTCGATAACGACCCCAAGACCGCCCTGACCGCCAAGATCGAGCGGGCGGCCGACTATTACCGGCACAAATACGGGCGCGATCCCAACCTGTGTCTCATCCATCCCAGCATGCTCCCCGCTGAAGGCAAAGAAGATGAGCAACCGAAAACGGGAAAGCCGGCCGCAGACGTAGTGTCCGAAGGGCTGGTAGTCCGCCCGTATCGCCCGGTCCTGCCGGGTCACCTGTGGATCGGCATCGAAGACAAACGCTGACCGCTCCACCCCGCCATTCTCTCCTCTCCTTTGGTTTGTCGAGCACCTCAACTGTTCGATAAACGCTCCTCCCTGCACCCGCACCCCATGGTACTGGCCCATGGGGTGTGTGGTTTAACCGATGGCTACCACAAAGGCCAGCGCGTGGCTCTGGCTGTGACTCAAACTGACCGACCAGTTTGCCAACCCCAACTCGTCCGCTTTCTGGGCTGCCTTGCCGTGTAAATGCAGCACGGGCGCGCGTTGCTCGTTCCCCAGAATCTCGATTTCCTTCCAGTCGACTTCCCCAATCCCACAACCCAAGGCCTTCGCGACGGCTTCCTTGGCGGCAAAGCGCCCCGCCAGCGACTCACTTCGCTTAGCACATACGTCCAGTTCCGCGGGGGTGTAGATCCGCTCGAGATAGTGCTTGCCGTGCCGGGACACCACTTCTGCGACACGGGCAATTTCGATCAGATCAACGCCTGTTCGCAAGTTCATTATGGCCCTGCCGTGGCAATCACCAGCCGCTCGGGGTCGATATATTTGCGCGCGGTTTCGAGCACTTCCTCGACCGTGACTGCCCGCACCAGGTCGGGGTACTGGCGATAGTAGTCCAATCCCAGACCATAGCGCTCAATGTTGAGCAGCAAGCCGGCCACCCCGCCATTCGACTCCAGCGAGAGCGGCAGCCGCCCGACGTAATTAGCCTGGCTGTCAGCCAACTCTTCGGCGCTGATGCCTTTATTTACATATCGCTTTAATTCTTGTTTAACCAGTTCGGTCGCCTTTTCGAGGTTCGCCGGGTTGACCCCGGCACTGGCATACCAGGCCCCCGGCCCGACCCCCGCGCTCAAGCTCGAATACGCATAGTACGCCAGCCCCGACTGTTCGCGGACCACTTCCCCAATGCGCCCCATCATGCCGAACTGCCCCAGGATGTTGTTGCCCAACGTTCCTGGCAGATAATCCGGATCATTGCGCTTCGGGCCGGAAGAACCGATGACGAGGTCAGACTGCGATTTCCCCGGGATGGCATGATGGCGTTGGATGGTCTGAGCAGGCGGACGGAATTCGGGCAACTCCGGCAGATCCCCCTGGACCTGGTTCTGCCAGCCGCCTAAAACTCGTTCGACTTCGGCGACAGCTTTCTCCGGTTCCACCGCGCCGACGATGGAAATCACCATCCCGCGCGGACCATAATACTTGCGATGAAACTCTGCCAGGTCTTCCAGCGTGATGGCCTGGACGGTCTCCGGCCAGCCTTCGTCCGAGCGGCTGTACGGATGCCCGTCGTAGAGCAACTCATCGAATGTGATGGAAGCCATGTCAGAGGTATCCTGGGCGCGGATCGCCAGGCCGGTCAACATTTGGGAGCGCAGTTTCTCGACCTGATCGGCCGGGAAAGCCGGGTTTTGCAGCGTATCGGCCATCACATCCAGCAGGAGCGGCAGGTCTTCCACCAGGGAGCGCCCGCCGAACCCGGCGTAGTGCGTGCCAGAGTTGTAGCCGAAGCTGGCGCCGACCGATTCCAACTCGTCATAGAGTGTCTGGAAACTCCGCGTTTGCGTGCCGCGCATCAAGGCCGAAGAGACAAAATCTGCCAGTCCAAGCTTTTCATCCGGGTCGAGCAGGCCGCCGGCAGGCAGGTACGCGCTGATTACGACCGAAGGGCTGTTGAAATTCGGACGCGAAAGCACGACAATGCCATTTGACAATTCCACCCGATGGATGTCGTCCGCACCGGGCAGGGAATGAAGGATCGCTGCCAACTTAACCCTCCCCGCCGCTGGGAATATACGTGCCTATGACGCGCGAACGTGGCAGCAAATACTGCTGTGCCACGCGCTGCACATCGGCCGGCGTGACGGCTGCCAGGCTATCTAGATAGGTCAGGAACCAGTTGTAGTCCGCGAACATCTCCGCGAAACCCATCCAAAAGGCCTGGTTGGTGATATTTTCGCTGCCATAGGCGAAAATCGCGCGCGCTTGTTTGATAGCGCGGGCAATTTCATCTTCATTTACAAGTTCATCCTGGATGCGTTTGATTTCGCCATCCAGGGCTGATAAAGCTGCTTCCGGCGTGCGCTGCGGGTAGATCGTCAGCGAGATGTTGTAAAGGAAGGGATCAATGGTGGCCTGGGCACCGCCACTCAAGCCGACCGCCAGTTCTTTGTCTACCAGGGCGCGATAGAGGCGGGAGGTCTTGTTCGAGATGCCGCCCCCGAAAAAGTTCAGGTTGCTGGGGCCGGCCAGGAGGCTGTCGAGCACAGCTAACGGGAAGAAATCGGGGTCAGAAGCGCTTGGGAAACGGTAGCTGACCTGGACGTAGGTGGTTTCGCCCGGGCCTTCCACCGAGAGGCGCAACTCCCCTTTTTGCTCGGGTTCCGGTCGCATCAGGCGCGCCGGGTCCGGTCCAGCCGGAATCGGTTCAAATAATTCTTTGATGCGATCCAGCATCTTACCAGGTTCGAAGTCGCCCGCGACTGCCATGACGGCATTGTTCGGGACATAGTAAGTCTGGTAGTGCCGGTATAGGTCGTCACGGGTCATGGAATGCAGGTCGGCCAGATCACCAATCACCTCGTGATGGTAGGCATGCACGCGAAAGGCCGCGCCTTGAACGGCTTCTCCCAGCAGGAACTGCGGCTCGTTTTCATTGCCCTCGCGCTCCGAGATGATCACCGTGCGCTCGGAACTTACTTCCTTCTCGTCAAAGGCGCTGTTAACCATCCGGTCTGCTTCCAGGCGCAAGGCCAGGTCGATCTTATCTGCGGGCAGGGTCTCGAAGTAGGTGGTCCAATCGAGGTAAGTCATGGCGTTCCACATGCCGCCTTCGCGCGAGATCGCCTTGTCGAGGGCGCTCGAGGGGAATGTGGGGGTGCCTTTGAACTGCATGTGCTCCACCCAGTGGGAGATGCCGGTACAGCCATTGACCTCATCGCGAGAGCCGACCCGGTACCAGACCCAGGAAGAAACCAGCGGTGCTGTATGGATTTCCTTGAGCAATACTTTCATGCCATTGGAAAGCGTGGTTTGAACGATCGTTTCAGTCATGCAACTCCAGATGCTTCAGAAGGGACTGACCTTACCGGCAGATCGCTTTTCCCTTCAAGCTGAAAGCATTTGGCTCTACCAGGCAGTACCAGGGCTGGACAACGTTCTGCAAGCCGACGAACGGTTCATGCAACTCGGTTTCCGCCATGGGAATGTTGACGGGCACTTCCAGGTGCACGGGGATGGTCGCTTCGACGGGCAGTTCAAAGTCAAGGTTGACCATCAGCGGCGTGCCGGCGGGCAGGGTCACGCGAGCAGCAGAATTGATGGAGAGACCGCCGGTATTGATAACCACCTGCGCGTTCGGAATCACAGCAGAATCTGCCAGTGTAATTTGAGTGGTGGTTTTGACAGGAACCGTAAGTTTCAGAGGAATCTGTGCATCTACAGGGATAGTGGTTTTGATGGACGCCCGGTCCATCTTTTCGAAGTTGGTATACAGGCCGCCCAAGACAGAAGCTCCAATGTTCGTAGCGTTACCCTGCAAATCCTGCACCTGGCCGAGCATGTTATACAAAACCAACAGCACCGCAATGAGAATGCCATTGACAAGCAAAGACAGAATGCCGGTCACGGTCCAAAAGGCGGGGCCAAAGCTAAATCCTCTTGAAGTGGAGTCAGATGGGGGCGCGGGAGGGGGAGACGCAACCTGCGTAGCGGGCACGGGAGTCGGCTGCTCCTGATGATGGGCCCCCTCCGAGGCCGGCGTGGCAACGGCTTGGGCGTCAGATGGGAAAGCCTCTTGTGAGTCTGGTTCGCGCTTGGGAAGTTGCAAAAGCGGTGATTTCGGTTCAGGCTGATCCAGTGGTTCAGGATAGGCGTCCGCTTCGTCATTATGGCTGGAAAGAATCGTCCGTAACCGCTTGTTAGGCTCTTGATTGCTGTCTTGGTGCATGGTTCCTCCAAAAGATAGTGCCGCAACCATATCGAACTATAGACTTCATAAAACTCATTTGTTGATTTGTATCAAACAATGCCACAGATTGAGTTCGTTACGGCACAAGCGCGTTGCTTAATCTTAACATAAATATGGGTTTGACAATCACTATTGATGGATTTCGGATCGTATATTGCCAATACCAAAGGTAAATCGACAGGAAATATCGACCCGCCAGAAGTTTCTTAAGGAATTCCTAAGTTTTTTACAATCACTTTTGTGTAAAAATAGCGACAGTTAAATAAGCATTGTATAAAAGGTTCATATCAAATCGGACAAACTGCTTGCCCAGCGTTCATTTTCTTCATATAATTCTGCAGGCTTGGTCTAAAATTCTGTCGTATCTGAAGGAGGATAAGAGTGACCAATCATTACTTAGTCGCTGTCATCGGCGCCGGCCCAGCCGGATTATTCGGGGCACGCGAGCTCGCCAACCAGGGCGCGCACGTGGTGCTCTTCAACCGAGATATCAAGCCAGGTGGTCTGGCTGAATATGGGATTTATCCAACCAAATACACGATGAAAGTCGGATTGCGCAAGCAATTCCGCCAGATTCTTGAAAACCCGAACATCGATTACTACGGGAACATCAGCATCGGTGCCCAGGGCGACTTGAGCCTGGATGACCTGCGGAACCTCGGATTCCAGGCTGTTCTGGTCACCGCCGGGGCACAGGGCACCAAATGGCTCGGCCTGCCTGGGGAGAACCTGGTGGGCGTCTATCACGCCAAGGACGTAGTCTACTACTACAACCTGCTGCCGCCCAACAGCCAGCAGCAGTACCGCTTCGGGTCGCGCTGCGCGATCGTCGGCGCGGGCAACGTAATGGTGGACATCGCCCGTTACCTGATCCGCCAGGAGAGGGTGGACGAGGTCATCGCCGTGGTCCGGCGCGGACCGGCCGAAGTCAAGTTCGACAAGAAAGAAATGGAAACCGTGATCTCCAACCTGGACGTGGATGCGTTGGACAGCGAAATCGCCCGGGTGCAGCCCATCATGGAAGCGGTGGGCCAGGACCCGCAGGCTGCGCGCGCCACCATTCTGGAAGCCTTGCCCAAGGCTTATGAGAAGGTCTCCGATACGCGCTTCCGGTTCGAATTCTTGAGTTCGCCGGTCCGGATGCTGGGGGAGAACGGCCTGCTGACCCAACTGGAAGTCGAAGATACCACCTTAATCTTGAAAGATGGCGACACCAAAGCGCGCGGCACGGGCAACAAACGCCTGCTGGACGTAGAAACCGTCATCTTTGCGATCGGCGACAAGGTCGACGAGAAGTTCGGCCTGCCGATCGAGTGGAATGAGTTCGTCAAGAATGCGGACCCGGCTTACCCGGTGGACGGCATCTCTTACGAGTGCTTCGATACGGAAGAAAAACAACCCATTGAGGGCATTTTCGTCGGCGGCTGGGCGCGCAAGGCCAGCGATGGGCTGGTAGGCTATGCGCGCAAAGACGGGATCAACGCTGCCAAGGCCGTCTGGCAATATTTATTAAGCAAACAACCGGACGATTCCAACCTAAAGGCGGTCACTGCCAAGATCACGGGGCTGCAAAAACCGGCCGTCACCAAGGCCGATATCCTGCGCCTGGAAGCGATCGAGGCCCAGGAAGCCCAGAAGCGCGGGCTGGAAGAATTCAAGTTCACCACCAACGAGGACATGCTGCGCGCGATGGGATTGACGGTCGCGGCATGATTTAGCCTCACCCCTGGCCCCTTCTCCTTAAAAAGGAGAGGGGGTTTGTTATATGTTCAAACAAGACCTGACCTTTTCGACCCCTTACATGAACGCACCTGGAACGCTGGGATTCGCGCCCGACTACCGCGCGCCGGTTCCCTGGGACTCCCTGGGCGCGTTTGTGACCAACCCGCTCTCGCTGCGCCCGCGCCTGCCGACCGTTTCCCCGGCTTTGGTCGCATACCCCGGCGGGTTCTTGCTCCATACCGGATTGCCCAACCCCGGCTTGAATGCTGCAGTCAAAAAATACGCCCGCCGCTGGGCGGACTCGCGCCTGCCGATCATCGTCCACCTGATAGCCGACCGCCCGGATGAGAGCCGGCGCATGGTCCGGTCCCTGGAAGGGTTGGAGAATATTTTCGCAGTGGAACTCGGTTTTGCGCCGCTGCTGGCCAATGACATCCTGCTGCTGACGGTCGAGATGTGCCTGGGGGAACTGCCTTTGATCGTCAGCCTGCCGGTCGAGCAGGTGCTGTCCTTGGGACCGCGCGTGATGCAAGAGGGAGCAGCAGCGATCAGCCTGGCGGCGCCGAGGGGGATGCTGCCTGTGACGAACGTCTCCCCCCTCTCGCAGAGGGAAGAGATCACCGGGCGCCTGAGCGGACCAGCCTTGTTCCCTCAGGCGCTGTTGACCGTCCGGGACGCATCACAGGCCAATCTCCCGGTCATCGGCGCGGGGGGTGTGGGCTCCAAAGAAAACGCCGAAGCGATGCTCTCGGCCGGCGCGCTGGCAGTCCAGGTGGATGCCAGTTTGTGGAAGGCACATTTAACGTTCTGACAAATTCAGGATCGTTCGGCGCTACTCATCCACCTTTTGAAAACTTTATTTCTTCGGTTCCAGCACCATCACGGGGATTTTCCGGTTCTTGGCCCTCTTTTTATAAGCCGCGTATCCAATGTAGTAGGAAACCGCCATATCGAAATAACGGTTATATTCCTGCCCCTCGGCTTCGCGGGCGAGGTAAACTCCTGAACGCTCGTCTTTTGTGACGGTGCACTCCGGGTTGGCTTTCAAGTTGTGATACCAGGCAGGATACTGTTTCTGCCCAAAGTTTGACGCAATTAGAGCATACTTGTCGCCGTCGGGCAATCCGGTGAGCGGTATGGTGCGCCGTTTCCCTGTTTTTGCGCCGGTGGTCGTCAACGCAATGATGGGCAGCCCGGAGAACTGTGCAAAGGTAAGTTTGCCGCCGGTCAGGCGTAACAGCAATGTATCGGCATGGTGCAGAATGCGCGCCATCAGCCAGGACACAGGTTGCAGGGCAAATATTTGCTGGAAAAAACGCTGCAAGGATGATAATTTTTTGTTCATACTGGATTTGAACCACCAAGCCCGCCGAGGATGCAAGATTTATTTCAAAGACATCAAGGATTGATTCTTGGCGTCTCATAAAGAATCTTGGCGTTCTTCGCGCCTTGGCGGTTTATATTACATCCTTACCTCTCGAGCCAGATCGTCACCGGCCCGTCGTTGTGGATCTCGACCAGCATATGCGCGCCGAACTGACCGGTCTGTGTGCGGACGCCGTACCCGCGCAACAACTCGGCGAATCGTTCGACCAGCGGTTCGGCTACGTCAGGATCGGCAGCGTAGACGAAGGAGGGCCGCCTTCCCTTACGCGTATCGGCGTAAAGCGTGAACTGCGAGACCAAAAGGGCTTCTCCGCCTACCTCCAACACCGACAGGTTGGTCTTGCCCGCCTGGTCTTCGAAGATGCGCAGGTTGGCGATCTTTTCGGCCAGGTAGCTGGCCTGCTCTTCTCCGTCGCCGTGGCCGATGCCCAACAAGATGACCAGTCCAGGCCCGATCTGGGCGATGGTCCGGTCATCGACACTGACTTTGCCTGAGCTGACTCGTTGGATTAAAACACGCATAAAAATATTTGAACCGCCAAGGGTGCTCTGCGCGCAAAGAAAAACAGTAGCTACTCAGCCTACATGATAAAAAGGTGGCAAAAATGGTGTGCGTGGGGGCGTGCGCCCCCACGCACACCATTTTTGCCCTACTTTATTACCTAGACCTGAGCAGATACGAAAAACAAACGGAAATCTTAGCGATCTTTGCGTGCTTGGCGGTTCGTTGAATCTACTCCGGAAGTCCTATTGCTTCCCGCACTTCTTCCATCACGCCCTGGGCAATTGTCCGGGCGCGCTTGCCGCCCTCGTGCAGGATGTCCCAGACGGCATCCGGCTTCTGCGCAATCTCAGCGCGTCTTTCGCGGAAGGGCGCCAGGTGCGCGTTCAGGTTGCGAGCAAGCAGCTTCTTGCAGTCCACGCAGCCGATGCCCGCCCGCCGGCATTCGACGTTAACCATATTGATCTCCTCCCCAGACGAGAAGATCTTGTGCATCGAGTAGACGTTGCAGATCTCGGGGTTGCCCGGGTCGGTGCGCAGAACGCGGGCCGGGTCGGTGACCATCTGCATCACCCGCTTGGTCGTCTCTTCCGGCGTGGCGGCCAGCTCGATGTGGTTATCCAAGCTCTTGCTCATCTTGTCCTTGCCGTCGATGCCGATTACCTTGGGAATCTCGGTGTGTTTGGCCTGCGGCTCGATCAATACATCGGTGTTGTAACGGTAGTTGAACGAGCGCACAGTCTCGCGGGCAAACTCGAGGTGCGGCGCCTGGTCCACGCCAACGGGAACAACATCGGCCTTGTACAGAACGATGTCGGCCGTCATCAAAACGGGATACCCCACCAGGCCGTAGTTGACGTTGTTGGGGTTCTGGCGGATCTTCTCCTTGAAGGTCGGCAGCTCGGTCAGCTTGCCCAGCGGGGTGACCATCGAGAGAAAGGTATGCAGTTCCATCACCTGCGGCACCTGTGACTGGATGAAGACGATCGACTTGTCGGGACGGATGCCGGCCGCCAGCCAGTCGAGCGCCATTTCGTAGGTGTTCTGCTTCAGGTCGGCGGTGGTTTCGACCGTGGTCAGGGCGTGGACGTCGACGATACAATAGATGCAGTCATAATCGTCCTGAAGCGCGACATAGTTCTGAATCGCGCCGAGATAATTGCCCAGATGCTGACGCCCAGTGGGACGGGCGCCGGAAAATACGCGTCCTTTTTTTGCCATTCAATATGCCTCTATGTTGGTTTCGGAGTTAACCACCGGAGTGGTTGACTCTGGTTGCAGTGCAAAATCAGGTCCTTTCTGGGGATGATCAGACTTTGCATTGCCTCGTTCTATATTTTCAAGGCGCTGATTTACGCGGACGAACGCAAATTTTCTATTTGAAATCAGCGAGATCAGCGTTTATCTGCGTCCAAAAAGCGGATCTTTAAAACAAAGGTATCCAGTTATTTAATGATCTTTCGTACCAGCCCAACCACTTCGCCGGGTTCGGCGTGACGGTGGGTCTGGAGTTTGGAATAAATCAAACGGTCGTCTACCTTGACTTCGAACCTGCCTCCCTCCGAGGGGACCAGGGTCAGATTCTGGATCTCATATTCGAAATTCTTGAGCAGGTCATTTGCCAGGCCCACGGCCCGGTCGGTGTAATGTCAAACAGCGCAGTAAACGATTTCGATATTTACCATTGCTTACAATCCCTCCGGAAATAGCGTCGCTGAGAGGAGGATCGAAGCGCCGGGGTTGCATCCTTCCCTTCTGGAAACGCAGTTTTTCGCAAGCGCCCGCCCTTCGGCTACGGTCGTCGCTCCTCCCTCCGCTCAGGGATGGAAATTTGTTAGAAAATTATAACATGTGCGCTTTTACAGCTTGCCACATGTAAGAGGAGGGACTATAATCGCGCCTGGTAAAGGTAAGGAGACCGTAAAATTATGCCTGTCTATGCTTATCGGTGCGAATCCTGCGGGGTTCACTTCGAACGCCAGCAATCTTTCAGCGAAGCGCCGCTCAAACGCTGCCCTGAGTGCAACAAGAACACCCTGGTCAAGGTTATCGGGCCAGTGGGCGTGGTATTTAAAGGCTCCGGTTTCTACGCCACCGACCACCGCTCGCCTTCAGGGATGAAGTCTTCCCATAAAGAAGAAGGCGGCTCTGCGGAGAAATCCGACAGCAAGGGCAGCACAGAGAGCACGAGTAAGGAACCGGCCAAGAGCGAGAAGAAAGAGTAAGCGATCGTTACGGGTAATTGGTAAATGTCGTCCATCAGGACATCGTGGACGGTCTAACGGATAAACCATAAAGACATCGTAGACAGAACTTTAACAACCGAAACCATCACAACATCGTTGACAAACGCGCATAATTTGCTTACCCGAGCAAGGAGTAGGTGAACTATGAGCGAACAAGCCGATCAAGAAGACAGGAAGGCGCTGATCCACTTGCTGAACAGCGGCAAAACGCCACGAGAAGCGGCACAGATATTGGCTAGATCACGTGGGTGGGCATACAAGTGGAAAGATCGCTTTGAACAGGAAGGGTGGGCGGGACTGCAAGCACGCTCACGAGCGCCACAGCACATTGCCCGGCAGACATCTGCCGAGATACGCCAGGAGATTTTGCGCATCCGTAGCGAGTTGGAAGCGGAAGCTGAAAACAAGGATAACCTGGGCTACATTGGGGCCGATGCCATTTATGGCAGGTTGCTTGTCCACGGGATCGAATTGCCACCTGCCGTCAGTACGATCGAGCGCATCTTGCGACATGCTGGTAAGACCAGGCCTCGTTTGCCCCAGGCGGAAAAAGAAGTGGTGTATCCACACCTAAAGCCAAGCGGAGTGCACCAATTAACCCAGGTGGATATTGTCCCACACTACCTGACTGGCGGCGAGAGCATTGCCTGTTTCAACAGTATCGATGTCGTCTCGCGGTATCCGGCTGGCAAGCAATATGCCAACAAGCGTTCCAGAGATGCGCTGGATTTCATTTTACACACCTGGCGAGAGTTGGGACTTTCAGACTATCTCCAGATGGATAACGAAAGTTGTTTCAGCGGGGGCTACAAGCACCCTGGCGTCATTGGCAAAGTCGTTCGTCTGGCGCTGTATGTAGGTGTCCAACCGGTTTTCTCACCGTTTTATCACCCAGAGAGCAATGCCTTTGTGGAACGCTTTCATCAGGATTACTCGAATTTTGTCTGGAAAAAAGAACACCTGGAAGACCTTGCAGCCGTTCGCCAACGCTCGGCGCTCTTTTACCCAAACTATCGTAGCAGCCATCACCACTCTGCTCTGGCTGGACGCTCTCCGCTGCAAATCCACCGGGCTGTGCCTGCACGCAAACTGCCTCTCGGTTTCTCTCCACCTACTCCATTGCCCCTCACCGCCGGGCAGCTGCACTTTTTGCGTGCAGTGAATGAAAAACACAGCGTACCCATCCTGAACCAAATCTGGTCTGCTGGATTGGGTCAGCCGGGTCAAGGAGTTTGGGCAACGCTGTCCATCCAGCTCAGTGGCGCAACCTTGCGAATTTATGATGCCGCACCGGATGCCCCAAAACGATGCTGCCTGGCTGAGCATCCGTTTCTACTCAATGAGCCGGTTATGCCCTTACAACCACAGTTCGCACAAAGGCAAACGACTCCCAATTGGTGGCAAGCCCTGTTGGCTGGCTTGTTCAAACGCCCAGTTTTGACCCCGTCTACGATGTCTTGATGGTTCTCTCGGTTGTTAAGGTGCTACTTTTGTCCACGATGTTATGATGGATGACAGGTAAATCGTAACTGCGCCTGAGTTTCAGGCGCAGTTTTTGGTCTCATAAAACCTATTCGCAATCAGCCAAAAGGATAATTTAAAAGGAAGATCAGCTTGCAGGTAACCGTCACTTTGCGTTTACTTCGCAAAATTCATTTCTCGGGGCGGATTATAGGGATTGGGCGGCTGGTCGCCGTCTAAAAACCGGATCCGGTTCGCGGGCACGTAGTTTTGAGCGGTAGAGATGTTCAGAATGACCGTGTGCGCGTTATATCCTTCCAGCTGCGGGAAAGGGTCCACCCTATAGGTTCCGTCTTCAAGCTTCTCGAAGTGGCTGATGGTCGCGCGTTGCAGCAGGTCAGGCCGGGTTTCAACGTTGACCTCGTTGATGTCCGGGGGCGGATTGGTACCATCCAGAGACTCGAAGGGATACAAGGTCTGGCCCCCTTTACGGATTTGCTCGCCGGTGATTTTGATCATGTTCCCGCCGGCCAGCAGACCGTCGTGGGCAATGAACTCTTCTGCTTCGTTCTCATTTTGGCCGGTGATCACTTCCCAGTGCGTCTCCGGCCCGTGTCGGTTGGTGACCATCTCGCTGCCTTTGGTCAACCATAACCAGGCTTCGTGCATATCCCTGGTCTCTTTTCGATTTAGCTTCGTTTCGTCAAAGTGACCGAAGGCGCAATAGATCAGGTTGCGGTACCAGAACCATTGCCATTCTGGCGTCAAAGGTACAAATTTGTCTTTGCGGAAGGTTGTGACCGTTTCGGGAACTGCTATCTTCTTCGGGTACGTCCGGTACTTATGGTCGTGTTCGAAGACGCCTTGCAGCTGGTAATCGTGCAGGCAAAACGCCCACCCATCCCCGGGAAATGCGACCGGCTTCTCCTCCTGACGGCAGGCAGCCAGCAAGCTTGCGCCGGCCAGAGTTGCGCCCAATTTCAAAAAATCACGACGGGTGAGCGTAGGGAGAGAATCCGCTAACATCGTTCCTAAAACGATATCACATCTGCTACTCCTCGAGAAGGCCGGTCACGGTTCACCCACAGCCCGGTATAGGTCGGCGCGCAGGAGCGGATGAAATCGGCATAGGAATATTCTTCCCGCCGGTTGGGATAGGGATTGTAGATCTCTACACGCCCGCGGTTGACGCCATACGGGGTGATCTTGTCCAGCACTACCCAATGTCCCACCCCTTTGTTATCCTCCTTGCTGACCAGCTTTCCGCTCCCATCGATGCGCACGTTGGCGATCAAATAGCGCGTTTCGAGCTGTTTTTGGAACCGGCCAGGGCTGGGGACAAAGCCAATCCCCGGGTCTGACAGGCCATCCTTTAACTTCAGGTTGGGGCTGGGATACCCGTACACCTCCAGCATTTTATCGATGTGGAACCAGAACAGCGCTTTGTTGTTATTTCCCTTCACCGCCCAGGGGTAGAAAATGCGGTCGTGTTGTTCCCATTTTCGCAGGAACGTTTCGATGTCGTCGCCACCGATGAAGGCCACGCATAGCTCGCTGCACATGTTCGTTTTGACCACCGTCTCCGAGTCCCACATCATAAATTGGGGCGCATCGAACGGATTTAAAGATGGATGAGGGATCGAGACAACGCTGCCGACGAAGTTGGGGTTTTCGAGCACATCCTCGAGAAACCCGTCTTTCACCCAGCCCAGAACATCTTCATTTTTGTGATTTTTGTACACGATTTCAGACCAGACCGAGCCGTTCTTGTCCGTAATTTTGCGCAGCTCCGGGGAAACCGAAACGACAGCACGAAAAGGAAGGTCGCCCAGATAATCAGCTTCGTTTACAGAAAACGCGCCGCTACTTTGATCTTGCGATAAGTTTTTATAAAAGCGGGGTTGGCCAATGCACCATTTTTGAATTGCCATGATTGTTCTCCTTTCAATCCCCGGACGAAGGCAGGGTCCGATTTACCCACAGGCCCGTCCAGCCTTCGGCTTTACAAGAGCGGATGAATTCATCGTATGAATAGACCTGGCGTTTGTTGGGGAACGGGTTATAGATCTCAACCCAGCCTCTTTCGATCCCATCCGTGATGACCTTATCCAGGACTACCCAATGCCCGATCTTTCCGTCTCCGATGTTCCCGGCGACGGCGTCGATCCGAACCGCTGCGATCAGGTAGTGTGTAGCCAGCATTTTCTGGAACCGGCCGGGGGTGATGCGCAGGCCAGCATCCGGGTCCGTCAGCCCCTGCTGGAGGTTCATATTTTTATTAGGATACCCATATACCTTCAGCATGTTATTGACTTCGTCCGCCCCCGTGGGCCTGTCCACCGGGATGATCGACTTGTAAACCGTGCCCTCCATTCCTTTCCATTTGTTCAGGAAGGTTTCGATATCATCCCCGGCGATGAAGGCCACACATAATTCGCCGCACATGTTAGCGTACCTGGCGTCGTTCTCCCACTTCATGTACTGGGCCGCGTCGGTTGAGTCCGCCGTCGGATGGGAGATGAGCACCTCGAAACCGCGGGAGTCCGGATCTTCTACGTAATCTTCCAGGTACACATCCTGGACCCATCCCTGTCTCTCCTTTTCATCTCTGTCGATGAATTTGATCTCGGACCAGGGTTTGCCTGCGGAGATCTGCTGGTTACCGGTAACATCATAAATCCTGTTCACAAAAAGAAATATTGGCTGTCTCCTGCCACCCGGTTTTTCGTACAAGGGAGTGGCTTTGATGCACCATTTTTTGGTTACCATCCTTTTTCTCCTTTCCAATCGTTTCCGCCTGCCTTACAACGCCACAGGATGCAAATCCAACATCGACCAAAACGAAAGGCGCCGCCAGAGGCTGATCCTAAGCCGAGGTTCCTTACAAAATGGACTGCGAAGCAAAGACGGAATGGATTTTCCCTGCAAGGGGACCAATGCGTACCACCATTATATGATTTTCCGAATCGGGATTCAATCGTCAATTTCGGGCGCGATTGCTGCGCGGCAGGCAATCCAGCGTGCGGACGTCTTCTCGAAAACTTCAAGCCCCGTTTCCGGGACTTGTAGAAGATCGGTTCGCTACATTTCGGATTAAATGTGTTTCAAGTATGCATCGATGGCAAAGGCTGCCTTGCGTCCCGCAGCCATGGCGGTCCCAACAATAGACGGTCCGGTGACGCAATCGCCGCCGGAGAACAGGCCCGGGCGGGTGGTGGCGCCAGTTTCGGGGTCAACCACTGAGATCAGGCCCCAATCGTGGGTTTCCAGGTCCGGGGTGGTCTGCCCGATGACCGGATCGGGCCAGTAGCCCAGGGCCAGGATGGCGGTATCGGCGGCCACGCTGAAGTTCGAACCTTCCATCGGGAGCGGGCGACGCCGTCCGGAAGAATCCGGTTCCCCCAACTCCATCTCTATGCACTCGACCGCGATCAGGTGTCCGTCCCTGCCGGGAATGAACTTGACCGGCTGGGTCAGGAAGCGGTATCTGGCGCCTTCCTCCTGGGCCATCTGGCGATCTTTCTTTCCACCGGGCATCTCGTTTTCGGTACGGCGGTACAGGCAGGTGACCTCTTCCGCGCCCAGGCGCAGCGCCGTACGCAGGCAGTCGGAGGCCGTGTCGCCGCCGCCGATGACCACTACGCGCTTGCCCACCTGCGGCGGTTCGCGCTTATCAGCCGGCAGGAAAATAGAATCGACGTTGCCGCGCACCAGGAAATCGGTGGCCTCGTAGACGCCGACCAGGTCGGTGCCCGGAGTCTTTTCCATTTTAGCGTCGACCCCCGCGCCTACACCCAGAAAAACCGCATCATATCCTTCGGCATACAGGTCATCGACCGTTTTGTCTTTCCCGATGTAGGTCTCGCCGACGAACTTAACCCCGGCCTGCTCCAGATCCCCCCACTTGTCCCAGACCACTTTTTTTGGCAATTTAAAATTGGGGATGCCGTACAAGAGCAGGCCGCCCGGAGCGGGTTTGGCGTCGAAGATGGTGACCGCATGTCCCGCTTTGACCAGTTCCTCGGCGACGGCCAGCCCGGCAGGCCCCGCCCCGACCACGGCGACCCGTTTTCCAGTCGGCGCGCCGAGGGGGATGCGGTAGGGCCGGTGCTCGCGCTCGTAGTCCATCACAAAGGCCTCCAGCGCGCCGGTCAGGACCGGTTCGCCACGTTTGTTGCGCGGGCAGGCGCCCTGGCAGAGCTGCTCGTGTGGGCAAACCCGTCCGCAGATTTCGGGCAGCGTGCTGGTCTGGCGGTAGATTTGGGCGGCCTCCAGGAACAAGTCCTGCTCGATCAGCCCCATCGCGGCCGGGATGTCGTTGTGGGCCGGGCAGGCTCTGGTACAGGGAGCAGGATCGGGACAATGGATGCAGCGGGTCGCTTCGCGCACGGCGCGTTCGGGGTCGAAGGGGATGACCACGTTCTCGAAGTCACACACCCGCGCCAAAGCCGGGCGCAAATCCAGATCCCGGAAGGGAATCTGCATACGCGCTTTGCGGTCAACTTGTAAGGGTTTCTCCGGGGCTGCTGTCATCGAGACCTCCTCGCCTGTAAATTGTGAAAAATAGAACTAGTTAACTATTATGATACAGAGGCGCAGGCCGGTGTTCAAGCTGATAATGTCACCAAGCCGGGCGACGATAATCACTTTCAGTAGAGAGGTACAACTTCCTTATTGAAAAGGGGTATCTGCTCAGGCTTCTATAAAAAGTAGGGCAAAAACGGTGTGCATGGGGAGCGTACGCCCTCCTGCACACCGTTTTTGCCACCACTTTACATGCAGGCTGAATAGCATGAGAATGTCACATTCGAAAAATAACCGAAAATTGGGTGTTGGGATGCTGATAACGCTGATTTTCCCCGTTTGTTCTGAAGACAAAAATCCCGCTTACGCGGGATTTTAGCTCCTGACCTAGGACTTGAACCTAGAACCTAGCGGTTAACAGCCGCCCGCTCTGCCAATTGAGCTAGTCAGGAAGGCGGGGGTCATTATAAGAGGAAGGTAGGGGCATGTCAAGTTAAATGACAGTTGTGATTGTCATTCCCAGGTATGCCAATTGTCGTGATTCGGTGCAGCAATTCTAAGTAGCTTGTAAACAGGAGATTGCCAAGTGGCCGTCCTTCGACTTCGCTACGCGCCTCTCAGGAATGAATTAATATTTAATGGCGCTCAGCGCGTGCAGCTTGTCGATCTGGTGGGTGGCTTCGATGCGGCGGACGGTGCCGGTGAGACCGCGCACCACCAAGCTGTCGGTACGGGCGCTCTCGCCGCCGTATTTGACGCCCTTTAGCAGTTCGCCATCGGTGATGCCGGTGGCGGCGAAGAAGACGTCTTCGGAAGAGACCAGGTCGTCCATCGTCAGGATCTTCTCGAAGTCATACCCGGCTTCGCGTCCACGGCGCAGCTCGTCCTCGTCGCGGGCGTACAGCTTGCCTTGGATCTCGCCGTCCATGGCGCGCAAGGCGCAGGCTGCCAGGACGCCTTCCGGCGTGCCGCCAATGCCGATCAGCACGTCGATGCCTGTGTCGGGCAAAGCCGTCATCAAGGCGGCGGCAACATCCCCGTCCGGGATCAGGCGGATGCGGGCGCCCAATTTGCGGATCTCCGCTACCAGGCTTTCGTGACGCGGACGGTCCAGCACGATGGTGGTCAGATCCTCTATATCCTTCCCCATAGCCTTGGCAATGATTTTCAGGTTTTCTGCTACCGGCGCCTCGAAGTCGATCTTGCCCTTGGCCTGCGGGCCGACGGCGATCTTGTTCATGTAGACGAACGGTCCGGGATCGAACATGCTGCCGCGCGGGGCAATCGAAACCGTGGCGATCGAGTTGGTGCGGCCGAAGGCCAGCGGACGGGTGCCATCGATCGGGTCGACGGCCACGTCCACTTCCGGCGGGGTGCCGTTGCCGACGTGCTCGCCGTTATACAGCATGGGCGCGTTGTCCTTTTCGCCCTCGCCGATGACGATCACGCCATCCATATCGACCGAGCTCAGGATCAGGCGCATGGCCTCCACGGCGGCGTTATCGGCTTTTTCTTTTTCGCCCCGTCCCATCCAACGGCCGGATGCCAGGGCAGCCGCTTCGGTCACGCGTACGATTTCCAGCGCCAGGTTGCGAGTAGGTTCACTTAAGTTCATCTTTTCCTCCTGTAAAAGAATTATAACCACCTAGACGCCAAGCGCGCCAAGGTACATCAATAAGAACGCCAAGTTTTTCTTCTTGGCGGTTTCTAACATTTCTTGGCGCTACTTTGCGCTCTTGGCAGTTCGAGATCATTTTGAAAATTCTATTCTTAGATCAAAAACCAGCGGATGTAATAATAGCCGATCACGGCCGCCCACAGCCAGGCGTCGATGCGGTCGAACGCGCCGCCGTGACCGGGGATGATCGTCCCCGAATCCTTGATCCCGGCCGGACGCTTGAAGAGGCTTTCGCCCAGGTCCCCCAACGGGGAAATCGCGCTCAGGACCAGGCCCAGGGCTGCTCCCTGCCAGATCGAGATATCCAGCGGCCCCCAGGTGGAATATGCAAACGCAAAAAAACCGCCGAAGAGCGTGCCGGTGATGACGCCCGCCCAGTAGCCCTCCCAGCTTTTCTTCGGGCTCAAACGCGGGGCCAGTTTGTGCCGTCCATAGGCGGCGCCAATGCTATACGCGCCCGAATCCGCCATCCAGACGGACGGCAACACCAGGAACAGCCACCAGCCCCCGTCCGGCAAGTTGCGCAGGTCCAACAGATAGGCGCCCACCCAGCCCAAGTACGCCAATCCCGCAGCGGTGGCAGCAAAATCCAGGGCAGCTTTGTCACGGCCGCGCTCGTAAGCGATAGCGTGAGTCCCGAGCGCAACCAGCAACAGCCCGGCAAATATCCCTCCTGAAACTCGGGATAGAAACCGCGCGCCAACAGGATAAAGAAAACGCCTCCTACGGTGATTACCGTCGAAGGCTCGATCTGCATGCCGCGGAACAAGCGAGTATATTCATAGGCTGCGGCAACGACAAAAAAACTCAGGAACACAAAAAAGAATACGCCCCCTAAAAGCAAAGCTGGCAGCCCCACTGCCAGCAAGATCACCACTGTAACGGTTCGTTTAACCATGCACCTTGCTCACCGCCTCGGTTACCCCTCCATAGCGACGGTCACGTTGAGCGAAGGCTGCGAGGGCCCGGTGATATTCCTCTTTATTGAAATCCGGCCAGTAGGTGGGGGTGATATACCACTCCGAATAAGCTGCCTGCCAGATCAAAAAGTTGCTCACCCGCAACTCGCCGGAGGTACGGATGATCAGGTCCGGGTCGGGGACGCCGGCCGTATACATGTACTTGCTGACCAGCTCGTCGTTGACCTCTTCTGCCGTAACGCCGTCATCGATCATGTGCTGGATGGCGTTGACGATCTCGTCCCGGCCCCCATAGTTGAAGGCGACATTCAGTATAAGGCGATCATTTTCCTTGGTCAGATCGACCGCTTTCAGGACTTTCGCCTGGATCTTGGGGTCCAGCCGTTCCAGCCGCCCGATGTGCCGCAACTGGACCCCTTCCTTGTTCAACTCCCCAAGTTCTTTATCGATCACATCCTCGAGGATGCGCATCAAGCCGTGGACTTCCTCCGGCGGACGGCCCCAGTTTTCGGTCGAGAAGGCATAAATGGTCAGGTATTTGACCCCGAACTCCACCGAGGCGCGGATGATGCGGCGCAGGTTCTCGGTTCCGGCGCGATGGCCGGCCAGGCGCGGCAACCCGCGCGAGATCGCCCAACGGCCATTGCCATCCATGATGATGGCAACGTGAAGAGGAATCTTATCGGCAGGTAAGTTGGAGAGAGAATCGGTCATTCTGGTATCGGGTTGGAAGTCAGACTTCCATGATTTCTTTTTCTTTTTCCTGGCTGTGCTGGTTGATCTCCTCGATAAAACGATCGGTCAACTTTTGCAGGTCTTCTTCACCGCGCTCCAGTTCATCTTCAGAGACCAATTTTTCCTTTTCGAAATCGCGCATGTCATTCTGGGTATCCCGGCGGACGTTGCGCACCGCCACGCGGGCTTCTTCGGCGCGGGCACTCACAACCTTAACGAGATCGCGCCGTCGCTGTTCGTTCAAGGAGGGCAGGTTCAGGTGGATGGATTTGCCATCGTTATTGGGAGTCAGGCCCAAGTCGGAGGCAAGGATCGCGCGTTCCACGTCCCTCAGCGAGGACGGATCGTAGGGCTTGATCAGGATGGAGCGCGGCTCCGGAATGCTGATGGTAGCCAATTGCATGAGGGGCGTAGGTGTATCGTAGTAGACAACAGAAAGTCTTTCCACAAGGGCAGGGTTGGCGCGCCCGGTCCGGATAACGGCCAGGTCGCTCTGCAGAGACTGGATCGCGCCGTTCATACGACTTTCGGCTTCTTTAAGCAGATCTTTTATCACCTCGTCCTCCTATAGATTAACCATATCTTTTCAATGTAGTGCCGCAACTTCCTTAAGCTGTAGGGTATCCGGCTGATTTTCAAGGTACTTTTTCAATTTTGACCCTACAATTTAATCTGGTTGCGGTACTAGGTGTGAGGCATGCAGACTCGCGTCGCTAGTGCGCATGCCTCTCTTGCCCTTATTTTGAGAAGTTACGATTAAGCGTATTACAAGTATAAGGATACCCCATAATGCTGAAATTTGCTACGGGAATTGGGAGCATGAGAGGATTTATCGAGAGTTTGAGAGACTCTCAAGCCTTATTCGCTGACCAACGTTCCTGCTTGTTCGCCGTGCAGGGCACGCAGGAGCGCCTCTGCGTCCCACAGGTTGAGCACCAAAATTGGGAGATTGTTCTCCATGCAAAGCGTGACCGCGGTGCTATCCATGACCGACAGGCGTCGATTTAAGAACTCCAGGTGGGTCAGGCGATCAAATTTGGTAGCAGCGGGATTTGTTTTCGGATCGGAGTCGTAGACGCCGTCGACTTTGGTGGCCTTGATCAGCACACTCGCGTCGATCTCCATGGCGCGCAGCGCTGCAGCAGTATCTGTCGAGAAATAAGGATTTCCCGTCCCGGCGCTGAAAATGACCACCCGCCCCTTTTCCAGGTGACGGATCGCGCGCCGGCGGATGTAAGGCTCGGCCACTGCTCGCATGTCGATCGCGGTCTGGACCCGCGTAAAAACGTCAGCGCGTTCCAGCGCATCCATCAAGGCCATGGCATTCATCACGGTGCCGAGCATGCCCATATAATCGGCTGTCGCGCGGTCCATCCCGCGGTCCAAACCCTGTTTGCCGCGCCAGATGTTGCCTCCCCCAATGACGACTGCCACCTCCACGCCCAGGGCATAGATTTGCTTGATACGGCTGGCGATGGATTCCGCTTCAGCGACGTCGATGCCAAAGCCAGAGGGGCCGGCCAGCGCTTCTCCGCTGAACTTAAGCAAAATCCGCTTATATTTCAATTCACTCATAAGTTCACTCCCGTTTCAGTAAGTATTCGTTTGCAAGGATCTGTCGTAAAAGGGGACAGATAAAGAAAAGGCCAACCCGAAGGTTGGCCTGCCGACTATTTTGCAATACTTTCACCGAGCTCCCAACGTTGGAAGCGGCGCACAACAATATTCTCTCCCGTCGAGCCGATGGTTTGAAGCACCAGTTTCTCGATCGTCAAGTCTTCATCGCGGATGTAAGCCTGGCGCATCAGGACGACTTCGTCCTTAAACTTCTCGAGACGGCCAGCGACAATCTTTTCCATGACGGCCTCGGGCTTGCCCTCTTCTTTGGCACGTGAGCGGGCGATCTCGGACTCATGCTCGAGGACGGTAGCGGGGATTTCGTCTTCCCGGATGTAGTGCGGCGCAGAGGCGGCAATTTGCAGGGCGATTTCGTGAGCCAGCTTGCGGAAGTCTTCCGAACGGGCGACAAAGTCGGTTTCGCAGTTCACTTCGACCATCACGCCTACCCGTCCCTCGCCGTGGGAATACAGCTCTACCACGCCCTGGGAAGCTGTGCGGTCGGCGCGTTTGGCAGCGGTCGCGACACCTTTTTCGCGCAAAAGGTCGACCGCTTTATCGAAATCGCCGTTCGCATCGGTGAGAGCCTTACGACAATCCAAAATGCCCGCGCCGGTGGCCTCCCGCAATTCTTTGATCATATCAGTGGTTATTTCCATCACTTCGTTACCTCATCTCGGTTCAAGTTACTCAACCTTATCCTCGGTCTCTGCTGTTTCTTCCTCGTGCTCTTCTTCGAACGCTTCTTCCCCCGCTTCACCAAACTCATCTTGCACGACGGCATGTTCCAGTTCGACATCTTCCGGCGCTTCGCTGGCAGGGTCTTCAGACTGCTCGAGTTCTTCTTCCACCTCAAGCTCGTCTTCTATCTCGCCTTCCTCTTCGTCTTCCTCTTCTTCATCTTCTTCCACGGGTTTGCGGCTGACGTTTAATTTGGCAAGCGTGGATTCGCCCAGCAGGTCTTCTTCTTCGATGTCCTGATCGTCCACATCGATCACGCGGGCCGTTTTGGCGGGAACAGGCCTTTCGCTCGCGATCTGAGCGGATTCCATCTCGGCCTCTACATCTTCCTTGCGGACAGCATTGCCTTCCAGAACAGCATCCGCGATCTTGCCGACCAGCAACTTGATCGCGCGGATTGCATCGTCGTTCGATGGGATGACGTAATCGATGTCAAGTGGATTGCAGTTCGTATCCACCATCGCTATGATGGGGATGTTGAGCAGGTTGGCCTCATGGACAGCCGCATATTCACGGCAAACGTCCACGATGAAGAGCAGGTCCGGCAGGCGCTTCATGTTACGGACACCGGAGAGGCGGCGTTCCAAACGAGTGATTTCGCGCTCGATGAGCAAACCTTCTTTTTTGGTCAGGTGGTTGATCTCGCCGGTATCGCGCATCTTTTCCAGGCGTTCGAGTTCCTGGACGCGCTGGTAGATGGTGGACCAGTTGGTGAGCGTGCCGCCCAGCCAGCGTTCGGTCACGTAGGGCATGCCACAGCGCGTGGCCTCCTCCGTGATGGTCTCCTGCGCCTGGCGCTTGGTACCGACGATGAGGATGGTGCCGCCGTTCGCAACGGTATCGCGGATGACGGAATATGCCTGGTTCAGCAACTTGACAGTCTGCTGCAGGTCAATGATATGAATACCGTTACGCTCGGTGAAGATGTACGGTTTCATGCGTGGGTCCCACTTATTGGTGCGATGTCCGAAATGGACGCCGCTTTCAAGCAGGGCCTTCATAGGAATAATGGCCATAGGGAAAACCTCCTTCGCGTTTGGCCTCCGCTCCGTTCATCCCGTCCGGTAACCACGTTTGATCCGTGGCACGCACCGGTCGGTCCGGGAGCGTGTGAGATTGGGACATATGTTGCCTGTCCCTGGGCAAGATGCCCGCTATGCGGGGTGACAACTCTTTTCAGAGCGGCGGGATTATACCATACAATTTAATTGACGCACCCGCAGCGCTATGATACAATCCTGCCCGCTGCAACGCCCCCATCGTCTAGCGGCCCAGGACGTGGCCCTCTCAAGGCCAAAACCGGGGTTCGAGTCCCCGTGGGGGCACACACGAAACCGCCTCCTTTGAGGCGGTTTTAGGTTCCAAAACGGGGTCCCCGTTGAGGGGATTATATCCTCCTACGGGAACGATGCGGCTGGCTGCGTAGTCCGTAGAATGTTCCTGTAGGGGAAGGCCACGAGCCATCCGGGTTCTTCCCGGTTGCGACAGAGGAGGCCCTGGAGAGACAGTGGTCTCAAAAGTGACAAACACAGGCTGAACGGCATCAAAGACGGAAGCAGAACGGATCCAGAACGGACCCAGAACGGATAATCAGGCTAGCGCGAGCCTGTACTGAGCCTAGAGCGAGCCCAGGCCAATCCTGAAGAAAGCAGGAAGCCATGGCAATAATCCAAAAGAATTCGTATCTGCTCAGGTCTAGGTAAAAAAGTAGGGCAAAAATGGTGTGCGTGGGGGCGTACGCCCCCACGCACACCATTTTTGCACCTTTTTATCATGTAGGCTGAGCAGTTACAAGAATTCGATCTTAGGGGGACACTGTCATCCGCCACATGTGGGATGGCAATCTCGGGGTGAGCGTCAAACCGAACAAAAAGCGCAAGCACAACCAGGAACAGAAGGGCTACCAGGATCGGTTCAAACTGACGCAGGAGGAGAAGTTCCTTCTCCACCGAGCAGGTACAAAGACACAAATCCCTGTGCTTGACATCCCCCAATCATGCCTCAGGTGCCTCAAACGTCAACAGAACCTAGTGGGTCTGCCAGAACACCCGCAAAGCCAGCGCGATTTCGATGAATCCCTTGAGGAACACCACCGCAGCCGCTAAATCCAGCCAGGTAACCAGGTCAGGCTGGTACAAGGATAGAATGATCCAGTATGGAAATTTGAGCACCACGTACAGCAGTGCTAAGGGCCAGGCAAAGTGTAACAGTGCGATCAACCCAATGCGCCAGGCCAGGTTAGACCCACTGGCAATCCCGTTCAGTGCCAGCTGTCCGTACCATTCCGGAATCCGCACCAGCGATAAGATCAGCGCGCCGGTCAACAGCAGGATAACCAGGTCGACGATCAGAGCTACTCGCCGCTGACCCAGGCCCTGCCTGGGCAAGGGCCGGTGGGTGGCAATATTCAGCACAGTATGCGCCATGCCGCGGGTGGTGATCAGGGCGCTGACCAGGAGACCCTTCTTTTCATCTCGGCCCAATAAGCGGCGGATGAGTTCCCGGGCTGAGCTTGCCCCCAGTGACGACGAGCTGCGGGAGGAAGATAGCCCATCCAGGGCGCTCATTGCATTGGCGGCAACGAACACGCCCACCTGGGACTCTGGATCGATGAAGACCGAGCCCTGGAAATTGCCCGTGGCACCATCGAAGTTGATAAGCCTGCGCCCGTCGATGCGAACTGATTCCCAGCCCAGGCCGTAGGTGCCAGGGGGCGGCTCGGCCTGCATTAGAGCGATCCCCTCCGGCGAGAGCACCGAGACGTCCCGGTAACGCCCGCCGTTCAGCTGGGCGATCAGGTAGTGGGCCATATCCTCAGCGCTGGAGATGGCGAATCCAGCAGGAAGGTTGGAACGCTTGTAGGGCAGAGTAACCGGGATGGGAAACCCGAACCACCAGCGGTACCCCATCGCCATCCCGTCTTGCATGGCTGCCTCTTGTGAAACGTAACTATGTTGCATGTCGAGCGGGGCGAAGAGATGCTGCCGGATATAGTCTTCATAGGATTGTCCGGACACGGCCTGCACGATCACCCCCTGGGTCACGTAGTTGGCGTTGGAGTAGGCAAAGCCACCCCCGGGCGGGAAGGCCAGGTTCGCATTCGCCATTAAACGAACGTGCCGCTCTAGTGCATCGGGATAATTCGGCCAGGTCCAGGTAACAAACGTTGGAAGCTGAGGAAGCCCACTGGTCTGCTCGATGAGCATGCGCACTGTGATCTGAGCCGAGGCCTTTGGATCAGCGGTGCGGAACCAGGGGATGTAACGCTGGACCGGTGCGTCGAGATCCACTTTGCCGGCTTCGACCAATTGCATCACAGCTAGCGCCGTGAAGGATTTGGTGATGGAGCCGATGAGAAAGGGGGTTTGCGGCGTCACCGGACGCCCGGACTGATCTGCCCGGCCGTAACCCTTCAGGTAGACGATCTGGTCGCCTTTTACGATCACAAGAGCAACACCGGGGATGTGGTCTGAGCGCATACGAGCCGTGATGTATTCGTCAACCGCTTCGTAGTCTGTCTTATTGCTGCTGGCCATGGTATTCCCCTGTAGCGGGCTCATTCCCGCCAGCAGAAGGCATACCCATGGTGTTAAAATCCTGTAAGCTTTCACCTCAATTCCTTCTTTGTATCTATCAACTCGCGTGTGCCAAGCGGAATTCGCTTGTCTTGCGTATCTTTACTCATTATTTACTCTCCTTCACGAGTTGACATACTTCTTCCACATCACTATTGTGAATGACGTAGATCGTTAGGGGTGATTTCTGTTCCAAGCAGTTTCACCCAAAGATGGCAACCAGTTGGATGAACACATGATATGGGGGCGCAAGGATCTGTTGCAGAAAATGGCCAAGGATGGGCAATCTAAGACTGCGCGTCTGCCGGTAAACAAGCCCCCAAATCAGGCCTGCGATCAGGGCTCCCGAAAAACTTGCGATCCCTTCAAGGGCATTTCCTCTCTGAGAACCGAAGATAAGAAGGTGGCTCGCTCCGAACCAGACAGCGCTATACAATCCTGCCAGCCAACCAGGCCAGCGAGACGCCGCATCCAATAAAAGCCCGCGCCAGTACCCCTCCTCGATCCACGAGTTGATAGCCCCAAGGCCAAACCATAACACCACAACCCACCACCCGTTCATGGACGCCAGGTTCGGGAGAAACCCGGTAGAGAGGAAGAGGGCCGGTACCACAAGCGCCAAGATCCGCCAGACCCATATCCAGCGACCATTTCGCGAGGGGCCAAGCCAATGCCGGATAACCTTCCGGCCGCCGCCCCAAGCAATCAACCCGACGAGCACTCCCCAATAATAGATGATGACCGGGATCCATGACCATAAACCCCAAATCGAGAAAGTGATGCGTGCGAGTACAAAGCCCAGTCCGACCACAACGAGAGGAGACAGCAGCATGACCTGTCTCCTGAACGCCTCATCAGCCGATCTGGATAACACGGTTACCCGAGAGGTTACAGCTATAATTCATCGTTTCAACGCCAATAATCCGGGAGTAAGATAGGATGTATACCGATCTGTGTCTTCCTACAGCCAAAACAAAGCCACTTATAAAGCTCAAAATGAGGTGGCTAAATCAAACACATCTATTTGTAGCAACTTTTTACAACTCCTTCAAGAAGGAAATCATTCCCTCGTATAGAGGATTCCCCCTACATCTTTTGAACTTTAGTTTCCGCTAAGAATTGACAACATCATCAGCCGAAAGAAATGGCCGGTGAGTTTGAACCTTACAAAACGAGCAGTGATTGCGCCAAACAGCCTAAACGGGTGCAGGTTGAGGCATTTTTGTGTTTCGGGCCAGGTTTCCTTTGGGCAAATGAGCCGTTACCGACTTCTTTTCTCGAAGTTGCCCAGCTAGCTTGGCATCTTTGGGAAATGGTTGGCCCATCAACAGGCGACGGAAGCGTCCCGGGGTTCGTCTGGGATGGCGATCCCAAAACCCGGTTGGGGTGGCTGGGAAAGTAGCTGCCAGGAAACTCAGCACGGAACCAGCCAGGAGGGCCAATTCTGGCAAGCGCTGAATACTTTCCGGATTGTGAACAAACTGGCGGTGGCTACCCACCATCTGTTTGGCGCTGAGAGGGATCTGTTCCACCGGCCAGCGATCTTTGTAAATGGCGTACACGCTTTCCGATTTGAGTTTGAGGGATATGGCAAGTAGCCAGGGTTTGTCAAAGTCAGGGTCATAAATAGCGTACACATCAAAGGTTTTGTTGTTTTCGTCGGGTATCGTTTTGTTCAAGACCAGGCTGCGCCAGATTTCCACGCGAAGGATACGTCCGCTCTCGACCCAGGTGTAGGTTTCGTCCGGAGGCGTGGCTTCCAGAAGTCTTGTCCTTGTGTTTGCGGGCCAAAGGGCGCACCAGCGCCCCATACTTGGGCTTGCGCCCTTTGATGTGCTCCGGTAGAAAATTCCGCCGCGCCGTAAAATTGGTCGCCAAACGCACCTCGTAGTGTTTGATCCGAGCTTCTTGCAGGGTGCTGAGTTTCACGCCTGCATCTAGCACCAGGATTTCATCGTCTTGCAGGTTCTTTTGGGCGCTTTTGAGCATTTCTTGCCACAGACGGGTCTCTCGCATGTCTTTTGGATGTACTCGCTCGAAAGCAAGTGGCAAAGCGATCCTCTGTCCGTTGATTTCACCAACTTCTGCCGTGATCCCCATGATTATCGCTGGCAAAGCACAGTTCGCAGCCGGATGATAATGTTTGCTCGGACAATTCTTCAACGTTGGACGCCAGAAAGCCGTGACATCTGCTGGAATGGGACGATAGCCTTCATAGCGATGTTCTTGCCAATCAGGCATTCGTTTGACCTGCTCTCGCCATAAAGTCAGAATGGCTGATATTTGCCAAACACCTTTGCCAAAAGCTGCCCAGGCTCGACGCGTTGCGGCATCTGACAACCCTGTCGATTTCAATGCAGGAAAGATGGCCCCTCGATTGGGCAGGAGCGCACCGCTCACCAGCATCCACATGAAATGTAAAAGTCCCAGATTTGTCCCAACGGGTAGTTTTTGCGTCAATATGCTTAAGATCGTTATGATATGATTTGTCATGGTAATGGGTTCTTGTGAAATTTGTTTCGGCAAAAACAAGATTATCACGTTTTGAGCCCATTACCCCTTTTTTATCTACACCAGTTAGCGGAAACTAAAGTTTGAATGTATCTTGATTTGTACTCCCCATTTGTATCCTTGCACATAAACATGCTGAATATTTTCGAGTAAGGTTAAAGTGGTAGAAAGGTAAGAGTTGGTTTTACAGAACAGAAACGGTTCCGGGGGAAATACTGCCAGTCTAATTGTGAACAGGAGGAATCCCAAATGCTTGATCCACTCGTCGTAGACTTCCCTCTCCGGGGAGAATGGTTTGCCCCAAACACGCCCGGCACGAAAATCCCAAGCCATGGAACCGATTTACTTGGTGCCAGATACGCTTACGATTTCGTCGGCATCGATCCAAAAAGTCGCAGGATGCGTTTCTATCGCCCCAGCCTGCTCCATTACCTCGTCCTTGGCGTTCGTTTGCAGGATTTCTTTGGCTGGGGCCAACCCATCTTCTCTTCTACGGCCGGGATAGTAGTTCAAGCGGAGGATGGCTCGCCGGAGCGGAATCCCGTTCACCCTGTCAGAGACTTCCTCATCCGTGTCAAGAATGCCCGGACTTTCAATTCAAAACAGACGAAAGACTTCCGAATTCTGTCTGGCAACTTCGTCATCATCGAAACCAGCGAAGGGTATGTTGTCTATGCTCATGCTCAAACCGGCTCGATCAGAGTTTCCCCGGGAGACAATGTTATTCCAGGCCAGCATCTGGCAAATGTGGGTCATTCTGGCAATTCGACAGCACCACACTTACACTTTCAAATAATGGACCACCCGGACCCTTGGAAAGCGCAGGGCATTCCATGCTGTTTTCGCGACTATCAGGCCTTCCACGATGAGACCTGGCATCTGGTGCAGAATGGCATTCCCAAGGCAACAGATAGGATTCGCAAACGATGAGGCATGTTACATGTGTAAAAATATATTCCATGTTTTGGATGCAGTACAACTGCTCGCAAACTTTAATCTGGTTAAACGCCCAAAGGAAATGGATGTCTCGGGATTCACCGATCACAACACGCCGTTTAACGCCTTATGTGCTTAGGATAGAACTGCTCCGCGAACAAGTCAAACAGTAGCGAACCTGGCGGTGAGGAAAGGGATGCTCAATAACATCATCCCTGGGACAAATGTCCACACGATACTGAGCAAAAGCAACCGAAGTGGCCTGGTGACGGAGGTCTGAGCCCAACGCGGCAAAAGTAGTAGGCTGCGGATTGCGAGAAATCCGCCAATCAAAGTTAAAGAGACCAGTGATCCAGCCCCACAAGCGCACATTCATCCAACTGGATTCCGGCTGTTTGCCAGTCAAGAGCGAGATCAGACCATTCCTGATCTGCGGAGATCCAAATGTGTTCGTCGGGAACGAGCTGATGTTGTAAAGGATCGCAATACCAATTTCCTCGTCTGGTAGTAAGACGGTATCCGCTGAGTAGGTGGAGATGATCCCGTTATGTTCGAGGATACGCCGACCATGGACCGTGTTCTCCAGCCAGCCCATTGCATAGTTGCTGTTAATCCCATCAGGTGGTGTGCATCAAGGCCATGCTGTCAGGCACAACCAGTTGCTCGTTTTGGTAGCGTCCGTTATTGTTCTGACAAATCAAATAGTGCGCCATATCTTCTGCAGTTGTGATCACGCCGCCGCTGCCGCCCAGGTATCCATTCGCCTCTGGATAGGAAAACGGATACCCAAATGCAATCAGACGACCCTGCGCCAGATAATCCGCTTTCGGCAAACCTTCGGTCGATGTGACGACGCTTATGGAATGGCTCATCGCCAGAGGTGTGAAAACCTGTTGATCCAGGTATTCGGAAAATGTCTGTCCACTTATCACCTCTACTATGCGGGCCAAGGTCCCATAATTAGGACTGAAATAATGATATTCTGTTCCGGGGTTTGCGATCGGACGAGCAATACGCAGGCTGGTCACGCGTTCTTTGATGGTCTCCGGCTGTGGTAGCAGCATATCCGCGAAGCCAATTTCAGATAATCCGCTGGTCTGGTTCACACAGGCGCATCCAAATCGATCTTCCCTTCCTCCACAAGCTGCATGACCGCCAGCGCGGTGAATGATTTGCTCACCGAAGCAATAAAGAACTGAGTTTGGAACGTGACCGGTTGACCGTTTCCATCCGTCCCATAGCCTCTAAAATAAAGGACCTGGTTACCCTGCGTGATCGCAAGTGCCAGGCCAGGCAAACGCTGCGTAACCATCTGCCTGGTAATGAATTCGTCGATTTCGGCTGAATTGAATGCCGACTGCCTGGCAGGTCGACTCTTACTATTGAGTAGAAGTAGGAACAAGGGACCTAGCAGTAAGAAAATCCGGGCATTCTTCCTCATTTCATTTTGCCCGCGAGGAAGGCTCTTTCTCGGCGGCGACTTTAAGAGGCTCAAGTACATAATTCTGAATTTGTTTGAGCGTCTGGTGGCGCACGTAACCCACTAAGAAGGGTCTGACCAACTTGTAAATCCCTTTAAGACGTATATAGGCGTGAACGACATAATGGGTTCCGCCATTTGCTGTGCGCTCGAACCGGTTGAGAAAGCTGGCATTGAATTTATTTTTACTTTCCTTTAGTCCTATCTCTGTGCTGGAAAGATCGAATAACGTATTTGGCACGCGGCCTTCTTTCTTATGATCCACTTCGATCTGTTTCCAATCATTTCCTGTTTTGATGACACGAGCAAATTCAATTGTCGCTGGAAACGTGTTGCCCCACTTTTCCACATCCCGGTACAGGGCAGCGACATGTTCGGGTGGCGCTGCGATATCAATGGCAGCCTCTTCTTCAATCGCGTCCTGAGGTATTACAAATTTGTCCATACTCATCAGTTCTCTCAGAAATCATAAAATAGCTACACTCTCAACTCTATAGAGGAAAGACGGCATATCTTTATAGAGGAAAACCCTAGCCAAGCGTGATTAGAATGTTGTAAGCATTGAGCAGGCACACTTGGTGGGGTTTCTATAAAAGGCTGAAGCAAAACCTATCGGATAGGGATTACCCTGATCCTCCTAGAGAGTTCTCCCAATTGAGGTATTCAGAAAACTATCTATAATTGATGTGCTGAGAAGTTTTTCGATTTAGCGCAAGAATTTGTCTGCCAGCTTCTTGGTTCAAAGCAATTCTTTGGATCATCTGGAGACAAAAGAAAGATTTGCCAGATCCATTTGTGTCAGTGACTAACACATCACTTGCCACTGCATGGTTTTCTTCCAATAAGTTCGTATTACAACTCTTTTGTTTTCACCCCGCAGCAGACAGGAATTCTGCTGCTGTCTTTTTTAAAGCTGGTATGGCTGGGAATGCAGTCGTGCTTTTAGGTAGAGGCAGAGTGGATTTGAACGATGAAAAAAAGTCAAATCGAGCGAAAAAGTAGAAGTACAGATTAAACATGAAACTTGCAGAATCACGGGCGAAAGGATGACCCAAGCAGATGAAGATTGCCACAACCATTGAAGATGGCATTACCAGTCCGCCAGATCGCCGGCTCGGCAGAGCAGGTAATTTCCAAAAAGTGAATAGAAAGGAACCCCATGAAACGAAGCAAAGTCATACTGGTTTTCCTGGTGCTTGTGCTGGCAGCGTGTACCGCTATCCCAGCAACGGAGCCAGGGATACCGGTAACCGGTGATACTCCTACCGGACAGGTGCAGGCGACAGAACCAACCACTTCCGGCAACGATCTGCTCAACTCGAGTTGGCAGTTGGTTTCCTTGGGTCCGATTGGCGCCACAACCCCAGTAATCGCAGATACAACCATCACTCTTGCATTCGGAGGGGACGATGGTCAAGCAAGCGGTCAAGGTGGCTGTAATTCTTACAGCGCTGCCTATACGGTTCAAGGCGATTCACTCAAGTTCGAAGAGGTCACAAGCACGCTGATGGCTTGCGCGGATCAGGCTGTCACGGAACAAGAACAGGGGTATCTCGAGGCCTTGCAAACGGCAGGCCGCTTTACTGTCGATGGTGACACCCTGGAGATTTGGTATCAAAACAACGGCGCTGTGCTGAACTTTGCCCGGTCCTCTGGCGCGACGGGAGAACCCCCAACCGGAACGGTGACCGGCATCCCGGTCACCGCGCTTCCCTCGCCCGCGGAACCGCCTGAGCGCGTGACGTTCGAACCCGGCAGCAACTCCGCACAGCGGAGCAGCTTGTTGCCAAGTGGTTATGGGGTAAAGCAGTATGTGCTGACCGGCAATACCGGACAAACCATGACGGTCGATGTCTTTAGCGACGGTGTGCCCCTTAGCATGACCATAACCCTGCCGAACGGTATGCAGCGGATTCCCGAAATGTTCCCGGCGGATAACGGTTATCGCATTGGACATGAATTCATGCTGCCTGAATCTGGTGATTATCTTGTCACCCTGACCAAGTCAGATCACACCCCAAGCACCAATTACACTGCAGACTTTACGATCAAGTAAGCTTTACCTCTTTACGCAGGAGGAAGACAATGACGAAAACCCTTACGAACGCAAAACCAGGTTGGCATTGGCCGTTGCTTATGGCATTTATCCGTCTGCCATTCATTCTTGCTGGCAGTGGCATTGCAATACTGGCTTACCGATTTTCAGGTGTTCAAGCAGGGTTGGCCGCCGGGCTGGGCTGGTCAACTCTGACACTAACGATTGTCAATTTGCTCAATCTCGGGCTGCTGCTATGGCGCAGGAATGTTGAGGGCTTTGACCTGAAGAACATGATTGGATTTCAGTGGCATTTGCTGGTACGTGATCTCGTCATGGGAGTCGGCTGGTCACTCTTGCTGGGTGGGCTGATGCTCGGCGGGGTCTTCGCGGTGGTTTTCTTGTTGCATGGCACAGGGGGATTTGCGGATCTGGAAACTGTCTTCGTGGGCGATGCAGATTTTTCCTTCTCTCTACCGTCCTGGCTGGCACTGGTCAGTGCAGTGGCCTTCCCGCTGCTCAATCCTGTTGTTGAAGAGCTGCATTATCGCGGCTACACCCAGCCTCGGCTGATCGCGTCAACCCACAGTTTCACTACAGGGCTTGTCATCACCGCCATCGGGTTTGGGCTTCAACATGTGGTTTTTGCCGTTACCATTTCTTCGGCACTTGCTTATGCTTCTGGTTTCTTCTTATGGGGACTTGGGGCAGGAATAATCTATCACTACCAGGGACGACTAGTTCCGTTGATCATTGCACATTTCATCAGCAATCTATCGTTTGGATTGATTCCTCTCTTCATGATGGCCCAGGGCAGTTAAAAACCTCATAATGCTGTTTCAGCAAAGGCTGTAATGCATCCATGCAGATGGACAGGAACGGGAACGGCCGGATGCATTAAGAAAGATTAAGCACCAAATGGATTTGAAAAGATGAACCTACATTTCTTGATTATTGTTTTGCACGCCATTTCGAGTGTCATCGCTTTTATCACAGGTTGGGTGACCCTCGCTCAACTGAACAAGAGACCTGCTCCCGCGCTTTTAGGGCTCTATTTGAGCGGCATGGTTGGCATGGTCATATTCATGCTTGGTGTACCCACCTGGGGCGTTATCGTCATCAGCGTTTTGGGAATAGCAGCAGGGATATTTGGGGTAAACCAGACCAAGTCGAAATGGCAACCTAATTTTAGCAATAAGGAAAAATGAAATGCAATCTCAGGAATTTAGGGACACAACACGGCCTGCCAGAAAGAATTTTATACCAGTTGTGACGCTTTCGCTCTTGATTCTAAACGCGCTGACCGTAGGTCTACAGCACGGGTTTCCATCCCTTCTCGACGCGTTCCGTAGAGATCCTGTGGCGCTGGCCGCGGGAGAGTGGTGGCGGCTGATCACGCCTATGTTTGTAGACCCCGATCCTCTGTGGGTGATTGGGATTAAGTTTATAGGTCTTGCTTTGATAGGTCCGTGGATCGAGCGGAAATTGGGCGGCTTACGCTGGTTGCTGGTTTATTTCCTAGCAGGGGTGGTAGGGGAGATAGCCGGCTATCGATGGGATCCCAACGGCGCAGGCCTATCGTTGCCACTATTCGGTTTGATCGGCGCTTTGCTCCTGCTGCTTCATCGGAAGGATGTTGTATCCCCGCAAGCTGTCTTGATTGCGATGGGCCTCATCGCGGGTGTACTGGATCAAGCCATTGGTGGAATCACGGTCCCCGTCCTATTAAGCATCCTGCTTGGAATCATGGCATGGTTTCTGTTCCGGCACCGGGAAAGATTCCTTCGATATGCCGCCTGGCTTGGAACCGCCGGCTTGCTGGGCGCGGGTGTTCTTACCGTTTTACCTGACATCCATGGCCCGGCGCTGATCGCGGGCTTTGTTTTTACAGTACTGATAATGTGGCTTGTTCCAAACAAGGCCTTATTGGGGTCGGAGTAACAAATAAGAAAGGAGTTGAAAATGAATACGATAATAAAAAATCTGCTGTATTTTTTTTATAGGGATACTGATCCTATCTCTGGTAGCATGTTCATCTTCGAACAATGAAATACCGGTCACCGGCAGTTCTCCAACGCCTGTCCCTGTAACCGATCTGGTAAACACCAACTGGCGCCTGGTATCTTATGGCGAGCCAGATTCGGAAGCGCCGGTCCCGCAAAGCACAGAGGTCACCCTTCAGTTTCAGGCGGGGGGTCAGGCTGGAGGCTCAGGGGGCTGCAATAGTTTCGGGGCTCATTACGAGGTCACGGACGGGAACCAAATCTCGATCACCGATATTGTCTCAACGTTGATGGCTTGCAGTGATCAAGCCGTGATGGACCAGGAAACACAGTATTTTGATGCTCTACGCGCTGCAGACAGCTTCGAGCTTTCCGGTAACCAATTGACAATCCACTACGAAAACGGGCAAAACGCGCTGAATTTTGCAAAAAGCACAGCAGTTACACCTGCGCCATCCAGCACCAGTGTGCCCCTCTCAACACCAACCCCAACAACCATTGTCAATCCCACCGCCACACAGCGGAACACGAGCGCTCCTGAACGGATTGAATTTGCTCCCGGCGCTACCTCGGCCACAGTCACAGGCCAATTAACAGCATCTGGCTCGAAGGAATATGTGTTGCGTGCGCTGGGCGGGCAAACGATGAGCGGGGATATGACCTTTAGCGATGGAAAGGCAATCCTATCCGTTTGGGGCGAAGATGGACAGGTACTCCTTACCGACCATGCGGAAGTCTCCAGCTTTCGCAGAGAATTGCCCAAGACACAGGATTACTATGTCCTGGTCGAAGGCAGGCCTGAAGGTCCTACAGCATATAGTATGACAGTTGCCATCTCAAGCCTCGCTTCCAGCCCCGAGCGCATTGAGTTCGCTCCCGGAACCACAGTTGCTACCGTTTCAGGAAACCTGGGGGCATCCGGGTCGGATCAGTATGTGCTCCGCGCCTTGGATGGGCAAACCATGAATATTGATTTGAACTTTGCCGAGGGGAAAGCCATCTTAGTGGTCTGGGGTGCAGATGGACAGGTGTTGCTCTCAGATCATCCCGAAGCTTCCAGCTTTCGAGGCACTCTGCCTATAACCCAGGATTACTACATTATGGTCAAAGGCAGTCCGGATGGGAGCACCAGCTACATCATGACGGTAACAATTTCGCCACTGTCTTCATCCTAATTGGTGTTCATCTCACGCACTTGACCCCGTAATCATATCGTCAGATTTCAGTAATCATTGCTTAAGATTTCTGGTTTACTATGCAACGCAATGCAAGCCGAAGGATCTGCCCTGGTCGCGAGCCAGGTATCGCTTCCTGAGACTGCGCTGTTTACCCGTTTGAGCGGGAAATGATGCCATAGTTATAAAAGGAGATTTTGTATGCATGCTGAAACCGTCACCCAGGCCCGGCGAGTCGCACCGGGTCGTTCATTTTTGATCGTCGCCTTGCTGGCGGCGCTGTTGGCGACTGCATTGAGCCCGCTGGCCCTCCGGTCGCATGCTATGGCGGCTGGGACTGCGGCCGCCACCCCGACCTTCGTCTACCAGACCAATTTCGACGGCGGTCCATTCGATTCGGGCGGGAACGATGAGGTCGTGGACAGCGCCGGGAACGCTTACATCCTGGAGTCGATCTACGACAGCGTCACCACAAACGATGCGCTGGTCATCAAACTCTCCCCGACCGGGGTTGTGCTCTTCAGCACCTACCTGCGCGGCAGCAAGCTGGACCTGGGCACCGGCCTGGCGCTCGACGGGCACGGCGGATTGCTGGTCGCCGGCTATACCAACTCGCCCGACTTCCCGCTGGTCGATGCGGCCCAACCGGTCAAGGATGGCCGCCGCTCTGGCTTCCTGGCCCGCCTCTCGACCTCCGACGGCTCGATCTTGTACAGCAGTTTCTTCGGCGCCAGCGGCGCGGACGAGTTCCACGATCTGGTCGTCAGCCCGTCCGGTGAAATTTACCTTACCGGGGTAACCGATGGAGCGGATTTTCCCGTCGTGAACGCGCTCCAGCCCAGCCTGGCCGGGCTCAGGGATGCCTTCGTCGTCCGCCTGTCAGCCGACGCCCGCACGATCCTGTACAGCACCTACCTGGGCGGCTGGAACTACGACCCGGGCCAGGCCATTGGGCTGGACGCGGCCGGGAACATCTACCTGGCCGGGTACACCCAGTCGGACGATTTTCCCACCGTCAACGCGGTCCAGCCCGTGTGGGGCGGCAACTATGATGTATGGGTCGCACGCATCTCTGCCGATGGCAGCCATTTGGACTACAGCACGTATCTGGGTGGCTCGCGCTATGAGAACTTTGGCCGCATTGCTGTGGACTCAGCGGCACCCTGACCCTGGCAGGCACGACTTACTCAGCTGATTTTCCGACCACCCCTGACGCCCTCCAGCCGACCGCCGATGGCGGCTTGTGTGGATCGAGCCCCTACCAACATTACTGCTATGACGGTTTCGTAGCACGTCTGGCGCCGGACGGCAGCCGGGTGTACAGCACCTTTCTGGGTGGAAGTCTGGACGATCAACTGAACGGCGTGGCGATCGATGGGGATGGAAATGCCTACGTTATTGGCTATACCGTCATCCCCCCGACCCCACCCGCTTATCTGCCATCTCTCAAACTCTATGTAGCCAGCCTGAACCCCAGCGGCAGCAACCTGCGCTATGGTTTGACAATAAACTCGGCCGACGCCAGCGGATCCCATGCGATCGCCATCGGTCTGGACGGTGACGTGTACTTCACCGGGATTCAAAACAGTGCTGAGGACCTCTACGCCGCCCGCCTGACGGGAAGCGGTGGATCGTCTCCCACGCCCACCCCACTGCCCACCGGAACGCCCCTTTCCCCGACCCCCACGCCGACCAATACCCCGGTCCCGCCGACCCCGACGCCCGCCAGCGCCAGCCTGCACGTGGGCGACCTGGATGGCATTGCTGCCGGCTCGCGTGCCTGGCGCGCCCGGGTCACCGTCCTGGTCCTGGACGCGGGGCAGAGTCCGGTCTCCAACGCTACCGTTAGCGGAAGCTGGAGCAACGGATACTCCGGCAGCGACCAGTGCGTCACGGCCGCCGACGGGACCTGCTCGCTGACAACCGGCCGGATCAATCGCAAAGTGGGCAGCGTCACCTTCACGGTCACGAACCTTTCCCGATCAGGCTACACTTATAATCCTGCCGCCAACCAGGACCCCGATGGCGACAGCAACGGGACCGTCATCGTCGTCTCGAAGCCATAACACAAAATTTCCGCTCTCCCTCAAAAGAGAGGGAGAGCGGAATCGGCCTCTGCGTAGAATTCCCGCTTTCTGCCACGGTGATAACGACCTGGCACAGTGTAGCCGACGCAGAGCTACGCCGCCATTCTCGCGCGCACCTTTTTGGCCACAAACGCCGTCACGGTGCCAAATACCGCGTGCATCATTACCCTGCGTCCCACCGTCACAGGCTTTTCCTCCTGGGGCGAGGACGTTAGATCCATGGCAGGGCCCAACCCGACCAGGTTGACGGCGTACGTGCTCAGACCGTACAACGGCCCGGTGGGAATGGCGGAAAACCGGGACCCCGTTACCCAGCGGAACAACCCGTACAGCGCCCCAAACACGGCGCTGAGCAAATAATGCCCGCCCAAGGCCAGCAAATTCTTTTGCGCCGGAGTGGTTTCCCCCTGCACATCGGCCCGCTCTTCGACCTCCTGCTCGACCTTCAAGGGGAGCGGCTCTGGAATCACGCCGGTCTTCTTCCCTACAGCCATCACCAGCGCCAAGACCGTCCCGGCGGCCAGACCGCCGGCAACCCCCGCGACCAATTCATTTCGTAATTCCATAGGACTGTCCTTTCTGCTCAGGCCTAGCGAGGAATTCCCGCTTTCTGCATAGGATAGGTTGAGTAGTCACCCAATAAGTAGAATATTTTTCTTCTACCATACCGACAAAAAGGCGGAACGTAAATATGGGATTTTCCCCAGTTCTGTTAGGGAAAATCCTTTATGAGCAACCGGCACAGGATAGAGGCTCGAAAAAAAGGGTGTGAGCGCGCAGAGGGGATGGATCGCAATGTCAAGCGGTGATATTTATGCACACGTGTGCATAATATACAGTAAACCCTTTAACTCTCCACAATGTTCTCCAACATGCGCTTGATATGCGGCAACTGCTTTCGCGTGGCCCGCTCGCCGCGCGCGATCACGTCCGGGATTTTGTCCACGTCGAACATGGAAATCGAACCATCGAACTCGGGCAAGATCGGAAAGATCTCGGCGTGGTGGGCCAGGTTGTAGAAGGCGAAGGTGGAGGTCAGGATGTTGTTCATGTAGATCGCGTTGAGCTGCTCCTGGACGGCGGTCATGGAGCGGAAGCGGGCGCGGTAATCGAGGCTGAAACCCATCGCGATGATGAGGTCCGCGCCGTCCTGGATGGCCACGTCGATCGGCAGCGGGTCCGAGGCGGCGCCGTCGATCAGCAGGCGGCCGTCCACCTCCCAGGGCGGGAAGATGAGTGGGATGGCCAGGCTGGCGCGGACGGCGTCGAACAGGCTGCCGTCAGACAGGATGACCTTCTCGCCGCTCAACATATCGGTGGCAACGATCTTGAGCGGCAGGCGCGAATCCGCAAATGTCAGGCCGTCGAAGACTGCCTTCAGTTTCTCGTTCAAGACCGAATCGTCCACCAGCCCGCTGCGCTCGGTGAAGCGCAGGCTGCCGTCTTTGCTGGCTTTCAGGTTAGCGGTGTAGCCCTGCATGATGTCGCTGGTCCACATCGTCCTGGACATGGCATCCATCTCTTCCACGTCCGCGTGCCGGGCGATCAGGGCGCCGTACATGCTGCCCCCGCTGCAGCCCACCACGCTGCCGATCGGGATGCCTTCCTCCTGGAGCACGCGCCACATGCCGATGGCCGCCGCGCACTTGATCCCGCCGGAGCCAATCACCAGGGCGATTCGCTTGTTTGGACCCATAGACGTTACCTTTCCTCGTTGCTGCTCAATAGTTGTTTGAGATAAGGCAGTTGCCCTTCCGCCGCCCGTTCCCCTTCTTCGATGACGTAGGAAAGTTTATCCGTGTCAAATAACCCTATGTGCTGGTTAAACTCCGGAATGATGGGAATGATTTCGGAGTGGTGCGCCAGGTTGTGAAAGGCAAAGTTGGTCTTGAGCAGATTATTCGACGTCACACTGCTGACCTGGAAGTTATAGCGCATCAAAGAGGAGACCCGTTTCTGATACGGACTTTCAAACCCCATCGCGACGATGATATCCGCGCCCTCGTTAATCGCTACGCCAACCGGCAGCGGGTCGCTCAAATACCCATCGACCAGGAACCGGCCGTCCACTTTATGAGGTGGGAAAATGTACGGGATGGAAATGCTCGCCCGCACAGCTTCAGCAATAGGTCCCGCGGACATCACAACCTGCTCGCCGCTGTACAGGTCCACAGCGGTGACGAAGAGCGGGATGCGGGTCTGGTCGAAGGTGGCGCCGTCGAACCCGTTCCGCAGGCGGCGGTTGAGGAGTCGATCGTCGATCAACCCAAACGTCTCGTTGAATTTAAAGATCCAGGGCAGCGCAATCTGCAACAGGGCCCGCGCGCTGCGCTTGTCGGTCACTTCGTGCGTCCACATGCGCAGCGTGGCCTCGGTCGCTTTTTGGACCGGCCAGCCCAACGCGATTAAGGCTGCATAAATCGCGCCGCCGGAACACCCCACCACCAGATCGACGTCGATTTTTTCCCGCTCGAATACTTTCATTAGCCCCAGGGCTGCCGCACACTTAACGCTGCCGGAACCGATCACCAGGGCGAGGCGCGGATCACCCTTGGCCGTCATTGGAATCTTCTCGGCTTACACATATAAAAAAGAGGAAGACGGGATAACTTGGACGGGCCTCGCCCGTCGAAGTTATCCCAAACCCCAGGTTGCAGGAAAGATGCATATCCAATTGCCAAGGGTTTATGGGTAGCTGGCAACGGCAGCCTCCGTTTCGGGATACATCTTCAGGATGTTGGTGAACCCGCTCAGATTCAGAACCTTCATCACATCCGGCTGGACACCTGACAGGCGCATGTCGCCGCCCTGGGCGCGGGTCTCTTTGATCGCCCCCAGCAGAACGCGCAATCCAGCACTGCTGGTGTAGTCCACGCCGCCAAAATCCCCAACCAGCCTGGTATTGCCCTTCATCACCAGGTCATGAATAAATTCCGTGATCTTCGGGGCCGTCATCGCGTCGATGCTGCCTTTGAGGGACAGGATGGTAACCCCATCCACCTGTTTGCTTTGTATATCCATCAGTTCTCTCCTTTTGTCGAATAGAGATATGCCAGACTTTGCTGCAAAAAGAGGCCAAATTTTGGGAAGCCTCTATTGCTGAAACTCCTGAGAGACCGAAGAAGACGATCCCAGGTCTTTTTCCAAAACAAGCAAATTCACATTTCCGTCCGTTTTTTGATACGTGACCCGGTCCATCAGTTCTTTGACAAAGTACATGCCCAGCCCCCCGATCTCTCGCTCGTCCCAATCCGCTTCGATATCCGGGACGGCGGCCTGGTCCGGGGAAAAATATTTGCCATCATCCCTGATGTGCAACCTGGCTTTGTCAGCAACCAGTTCGAAGGCCAAAGAAATCAATCCCGGTTCTCTGCCCTCGTAACCGTACTGGATGATGTTGGCGCAGATTTCTTCGGTCGCCAGTTTGAAGGCAAAGGCATCCTCATGGTCCAATCCACATTGCAGGGCTGCCTCTTCCGCGAAAGTCCGCAGTTCGCCCAGGGAATCCATGTGCGCGACCCGGCAGATAGCATGGCGGCCGGCATCTTCGCTTAACTTTCGCCGGAAGGATAGGAGCGTGATATCGTCGAACTGGAGTTGTTCCCCGATGTGACCTTTCAATGCCGATTTCAACTCGAACAGCATGCTGAAGATCGAAGTCCAGGGAGCAGATACGTTTTTCAACAGCCGTTCTTCGGTGAACAACTCGCCTGCTATGTTTTTGGCATCCGTGGTTCCATCCGTGAAACTGAGCAGGCCATCCCCACACACGAGCTGGATGTTTTCGACCTGGAAGCTCATGTCGGGGAACATGCCAACCGCAGGGCCGGTTGGCATCAACCTGTGGATGATCGCTCCTTCCTTATTCAGGATGACCGGCGGCTCGTGGCCCCCGTTCACGTAGTTGAGCGTTCCGCTCTCAGGATCCAAAATGCCAAAGAACAGGGTGGCAAACATGTTGGATTTGCCATGGTATTCAGCGATGAAATTGTTCGTGTTCAAGATGATGGTCAGGAGCTGCGCTTGCACGTTTTCCGCGTTCACGCTGATTTCACTGAACGCCCGCAACAAGCTGCGGAACAGCACCATGAAGAGGGCCGCGCCCACCCCTTTGTCGCACACGTCGGCAATGACAAAAGCAACAAAAGGGGAATTCCTGAACGGAAAGACATCGTAGAAATCCCCGGCAACCTGCCTGGCCGCTTCGAAATGGGCGGCGATTTCCCAGCCCGGGACCTGCGGCAGCACTTCGGGGAAGAACCCGGACTGGATCTGGCGTCCGATCTCCAGGTCCCGCTCGGCCACGTCCAGAGCGGATTCGGTCCGGGCATACAACCGGGCGTTGTCGATGGCGGCGGCGATCTGGCTGGCGATGGTCTCGGCCAGCTGGACCTCGTTCTCGCTGAAGACGTGATCGGGGTCTCTGGCGGGCATGCCGATGGTGCCAATGGCGCTGCCGCGCGTCAACAGCGGCACAATTAAAATGGACTTGGTGCCCCGCGACCTGGAAATATCGGCCAGCGATTTGGTGCGCGGGTCATTCTGCGAATCTTGAATGACAACCGTTGTCTTTTTTTGGATCACCTCTTGTGAGGAGGCATTGCCTTCGAACGGTAAGACCATGCCCAATGCGCTCACTTCTTTGGCGTCGATGGCATGAAAGGCGACGATTTCCAACGATTCTTTACCAGGGCTGAGCAGGCCGATGCCGGCGTTGCGGATGGGGAAAATCCGGGTCAGTTCCTGACACAAGGCCTGCAAAATCTCATCCAGATTCAGGGATTGATTGACGATCATCGAGATGCGGTTAATGGCAGCCAGTTGCTCGGCGCGGGCTTCGGCCTCTTCTTTGGTTTGGCGCAGCGCTTCATCTGCAATCAACCTGTCGGTGATATCGCGCATCATCCCGCGGGTTCCAACCACTTGCCCGCCTTCGATGATTGGGGAGACAGTCGTTTCAGCCATGTAGATGCGGCCGTCTTTGGCGCGGTAGTCATAACGGAACGGCTCTAGCGACGTTTTGGTCTCGATCGCCTGGTGGAATTTCTGGTAGATCTCCCGGATCTTGCTCCGTATTGTAAAGTGCCTGAAATGTTTGCCGATCACTTCATCGCCCTCGAAACCCAGCGCGGTGATAAAGGCGGTATTAGCATAGGTGATCACGCCGTTGGGATCAGCTTCGAAGTAGCTGTCCTGGAGCGTATCCAACAGGGACTGGAGATTTTCCTGGACGGTGACAAGATTGGTTTCCGCTTGAATCCTTTGGCTGATATCGCTGAACTGGATCAGGCTGCCGGCCAGGTTACCGCTCAGGTCGTGTACAGGCAGGATCCGCAGGTCAAATGTGCGCCCCGTTTGCGGGAACTTGATCTGCGAATGTAGACTTTCTGTGGCATGCGCGTCAGAGGCATCCAGGATCGTTCCCTTGAGGGCCACATTGTCCCGGACCAGGTCCGGGAACGAACGGCCGGCGATGTTTTCCTGATGCAATCCAAGAATTTCCGCAGCAGCGGGATTGATATCCTTGATCTTCTGTTCCATATCCAGGATCACAATGCCCGTAGAGAGTTTCTGCACGATCACATCATGGGCCAGGGGCACCACTTCCAGAATGCGGCCGCCGAAGATGGCCCAGGCAAACGCGAGCCCTGTCACCGTGAAAATGATGGGGGTGGGATCGGGGAAACCCACGGGAGGAGAGCCAAAGATAAAGTACGCGTTTCCAACCAGAGGAGCCAGCACACCGACAATCAAACCGTACGCCTGGACGCCATACTGTTTGAAGTTCTTCACCAGGGAAACACCCAAAATGACGATCCCTGAAACGATCAACAGATAGGAATAGCCGGTGTGGACAAAGAATAGAGGGCCGTATTCGTTTTGCAAGGAAGCATAGCCGCCAACATTTACAATTTCAGAAGAGGTAAAAAATAAGCGATGGAAACTCGTGGTAAGCAGAGAGAGGTACAGAAACGCCGGGATGGCCCACAGCCATTTTTCGTTTTTTTCTACGAGGTCCCGGCCAATCCCGGTCAGCTTTATGGAAAGCAGGAACCAGGCAGTGGGAACAAGCATAATTGCCAGGAAGGTCACCGTATTCCACGCTTTTTGCCAGACGGGGTCCGGTGTGATCCATTGCACAGCGTTCGCAAATGCCCACAACGATCCCCCGAACATGAGCAAGGAGAATACATTGGATTCGCGCTTTTTGACCGGGCGGCTTTGGATGTATAGGCCAATCCCAAGCATGATGAGGCCGGGGATCAACTGCCAGATGAGGTAGGGGTTGGATTGGAATTGCATATCAGAGTAATAAACGTAAATTTTTTAAACCGCCAAGAACAATAAGGTCGCCAAGGATTTATTAAAGTCGCCAAGAAAAGCGGCGAAGGGCCTGGCGCTTTTAATGGTTCTTGGCGTTCTTCGTGCCTTGGCAGTTCAATTGGGTGAATCCTGGTTGATAAATTTCGTAAAGGTCAGCGTATTCCCATCTTCGGAGGACTGGTAGTCGATGTTGTCCATCGTCTGGTAGATCAGGTACAGGCCCAAGCCGCCCAGTTCTCGATCCCCGAGAGCCGCTTCAACGTCCGGTTTCGAGGCTGCCACCGGTTTGAAGATGTGGCCAAAGTCCGTGATGCGGACCAGGATGCGGTCCGGTTCAATGCGGAAGGAGAGGATGATCGAACCGGGGTCCATGCCCTGGTATCCGTGTGTGATGATGTTCGTGCAGGCCTCATCTACCGCCAATTTCAAGTCCAGGACGGTATCATGAGGGATATCTTCCTTAGCGCAACATTCCGTAATAAATTCGCGGAAAACCTGTAAGGATTCCAGTTCAGCGGCGCGGGTGATTTGAAAGCGTTCAGACATCCGTGACTCCTGAATACTGTGCACCCGGGAAGGTATTCGCTCCAGCATAGCGTCCGACCTGCTTGATCATCTTCAGGCCGTCCCACTTGCGGTCGATCGCCTCCAGGACGCCGTCGTGGATGGCCCAGGCGCGGCCGCGCACCGTCTTCCACTGCTCCGGCTGGCGGAAAGGCGTGCTCCCATCCAAGGCTTTGTGCAGTTCGCCGCCGGGCTGGAACTCGCTGTGGATGGTGTCCATCAACTGGTGGCCTTTGGAATAGGCAAAACCGCGCTTCTCAAAGATCCAGGCCGAAACGTAGGTCAGCGGTTCCAGGAAGAAAGCGTGGTGGGCCATCATGGTCAGGAAGGTTTCGATGTGGATGAAAACAATTTGGGAGGAACGCAGGCCCTCCCGGATCTGGCCGGGAGCCAGGTCGGCCCGCATGGCTTTTTCTTCCTCTGCCAGGTTGCGGTGCACCGTGCCAAAAAGCGTCTCCCTGCCCTGTTCGTCGAAATCGGTGCGAAACCTGGGGCTGAGGGGGTTGTTAACGATCAGGAAATTCAGGTCGATGCCGTTATACTGGTTGTCAGCCAGCTCCAGGTAAAAAAACTCGTTCTGCGGGTCTTCGCCGTACCAGGCCGTGATCTTGACTTTGTCGCTCCCCTGGGCGGCATCCAGCTTTACCTGGATGAGCTTATCCGGATTTTTCCAGGTGCGCGGGTTGATGTCGAAATCCGCCAGCACCTGGATGGGAATAAGGGTGCGGTACAGGCGCAGTTTGGGATTCTCGGGCAGGCTGTTCAAGGCTTTGATTGTGACTGGCAGGTTCGCGCCCCCAATCAGCTGCGAGATGGAAAGGTTTTCCGGTCCAGGGCCCGCCTTCGTCGGCCCTGGATTTACCTGTAAGAACCTAAACATGGACAGGAGCGTAATAAATTTGGAGCATTAAGGGAATATACCACCGTTTTACGGTTTGGGGAAAAAATAAATAAGAGAACCGAAAAATGGTGTGCCTGAGGGCGTACGCTCTCAGGCACACCATTTTTCGGTAATTCCAGGCAGGGAGGATGTCTTAACTGTCGCGGTTAAATACGTCTACTCGTTCCGCAAGAAGTTACGGATCGGCCGCAGCAGGTAGGCCAGCGTCAGGATGGCCGCACCGGTGATGGCAATGGTCAGGAACGGGCTGATCTCGCCCGCCGCCACGCCCAAGAGGAACTTGCTAAAGAAGCTGCCAAAGGGCGGCAGTCCGGAAAGCCACAGCGCCGCCAGCACGAAGAAGACGAACGCTACGGGCATCTTGCCTGCCAGGCCATACATCTGGTCGATCGTCGTGGTGTGCAGTCCCCGGCGGATAAAGTAAGCCACAGCAAACAGCACTACCAGGGCTACGCTGCCAGTTGCCAGGTATGAGAGCGCCACCGCGGATGAAAGCGTGAAGCCGAGCACCACAAACCCGAGTTGGCTGGTAGCCGCCAGCACCAGCATGCGCTGTAAGTCGGTCTCGACCCAGGCCAGGAAGGCCCAGCCAATCATGCCGGCGCAGGCAACGACGCGCGTCAGCGTGACGAGCTCGTACTGGTCTGGCATGAACAGGATCGCCAGCCCGCCTAAGGCGTACGACGCCCAAAGGATGCGCGTCAAGAGCATGCGCGCGTTGAGCACGTGCAGAATTTCGCCGACCAGCGAGAGCAGGGCCGGGATGACTTCCTGGTAGAAGTCGGCCAGGGCCTGGTCGATGTAGGTATAGACCCAATGAGAGGCGTATTTAATTACCCGGCAGCCCTGTTTATAGATGTCGAAGGCGCCCCGGTCCGCCAGGTCGTAAGCCTGCTTCAAGCCGTCCATGCTCTTGACCGGGCCGTAGAAGTGCGTGCCGGGCACGCGATAGCGTTCCGGATCGAGCGCTTCACCGCCCAGGAAGACATCCGCTTCCAGGCTGCGGCGTGGACGGCCAGCCCAATATATGGCCAGGCCGATCAGCAGGGCGGCTACCAGCATCACAGTGGCCAGGCCCGAGTCCCACAGCCCTATCACCGAAACCTGCGCTCCGGGTCCAAGAATAGGCGTCAGCAGCGCAGCGACCGGCCAGCGATAGAACACGCCAAACCCGATCGCGACCAATGCCAGTATAAAAATGGGCAGAACCATCGTCCAAGGCGATTCTTTTACTTCGCCCAGCCCAGCCGGTTTATCGCCCCAGAACATCGAGTAGAGCAGCTTCATAAAGGAGGCCAGCGTCAGCGCGGAGCAGAACATGGCGACCAGCAGGAAAATCGGAAAAGCCGCCCCGCCGCGCTCGATGATGCCCTGATAGACCATCCACTTGGAAACGAAGGCGTTCAGCGGCGGCACCCCCGCAATGGCCAGCGCCGCGATCAAGGTCGAGACGAACGTCCAGGGCATGGCTTTGGCCAGGCCGCCCATCTCGTCGAACTGGCTTTTGCCGGTGCGGTATTGGGCCGAGCCGCCGCACAGGTACAGCCCTCCCTTGACGATGATCATGTTTAGCAGGTGGAACAGCCCGCCGACAACACCCAGCGCCGTTCCTGTACCGATGCCGATGACCATGTAGCCCACCTGCGAGACCGAGTGGAAAGCCAGCATACGGCGGAAGTCCTTCTGGATGACGGCCATGAGCACGCCGCCCATCAAGGTCACCGCGCCGACCGTCATCAGGAACCAGCCCGCCCAGCCGGAAACGTCGAAGATTTGCAGCGAGAGCACCGTCAGCAGGTAGAAGCCCAACATCTTGTCCAGCGAGGTAAAGTAGCCCATCACGGTCATGGGCGTTTCTGTGGAAATGGCCGGGATCCAGGTGTGCAGCGGCATGACCCCGCCCTTGGCAAACGCGCCCAGCGCCATCAACACGAAAGCCGCCCCCAGCATGGGCGTTGACGGAACCAGGGCCAGGGCTGCGAGCCCGTCGATGGTCAGCAAGCCGGTCTGGGTCCAGAGCAGACCGATGCCGAGCATCAGGGTCAGGTCACCGATGCCCGCGATCATCAAGGTGCGCGTGGAGGACGGCAGAGCTGATTCGCCATTCAGTCCCGCCATCAGGAAGAGCAGGAACCCGTGCATCTCCCAGAAGAACAACAACAGCACCAGGTTGCCCGCCAGAACCGCGCCGCTCGTCACGCCCAGCGCCATCAGGTAGTAGGCGTAATATTCGCGGTGGCGCGGGTGAGAGCGCATAAAGGGCAAGGAATACAGCCCGGCCAACAAGCCAAAAGCGGTGATAGTGACCAGCGTGAAACGCGCAAAAGCGGATGTTTGCAAATCGAAGCCGATGGTCAGGTTGGGGGTAAGCTGCAGCCAGCGGATGGAAATGGAAAGATCCGGCTGGACGAACAGGAAGACCGACAGCGCCAGCGCGGCAAGCGTGGTGAACACCAGCAACGCTTCGCGCATGGCTTTGGCCTGCTTTGGTAATAACAGGCAGATCAGCCCGACGAGGAAGGGTAGGGCGATTGGGTAGAAGAGGAGTGTATCCATAAAATATACCTCTCGGCGAAAGCTGCGCCGAGGACGGCGCAGGGAGCAATCAAATTATCCTGTCATCTGGCGGACCAGCGCCTGGACCACGTCCAACAGCGGCGTGGCTGCCAGCCCAACCAAAAGGGACAGCGCCGCAAAGACGGCCACGGTCAGCACCATGCCGGGCGTGCCTTCGCGGACATCCTTCCAATGCGCATTTTTCCCGAGGAAGACGGCGTTGAACAGGCGCAGCATGTAGGCCAGGCTGAGCAACGCGCCGAACACCGCCAGCGCCGCAAAAACGGTCTTGCCACCCTGCAGCGCGCCCATGACAATCATCATCTTGCCCACGAAACCGGCCGAGGGCGGGAAGCCGATGATGGTCAGCGCGCACAGGATGAAGGCCACGGCGGTGACGGGCATCGTTTTGAGCATGCCCCCCAGCTCGCGGATGTCCTTGGTATGGGTCTTGTGCTCGATAATGCCCACGCACAGGAACAGCCCCGCCTTGGCCAGGCTGTGCGCCAGCAGGAAGACCAGCCCGCCGACGATGCCGATCGTCGTCATGCTGGCAAAACCCAGATAAACATAGGCAAGTTGCCCGAGCGTGGAATAGGCCAGGATGCGCTTGGCGTTGTTTTCCACCAGGGCCGCGCCGCCGGCGATCAGGATGGTGAGCGTGGCGACGATGGACGTGTACATCTGCCAGTTTTCTGGCAGGTTGAAGGCGCCGATGAAGATGCGCGCGAAGGCGAAGACGCCGATTACCACCAGCACCGCCGCATGCAACAGGGCGGTCACCGGTGAAGGCGCCACGCCCGCGGCCGGCAGCCAGATCTGCAGCGGCACCTGCGCGGACTTGGCCAGGATGCCGATGAACATGAAGAACATGGCCAGGTCGCTGATGCTGTGTCCGCGGATGGCGGCCACGGTGAGCGTGCCGGTCTCATGCCAGACCATCTCCATGCCGACCAGCATGAAGAACGAGCCGAAGACCGTCATCAACAGGGCCGTATCGGCGCTGCGCAGGTGCTCGGGGTCGCGGAAGAAGCCGATCAGGCGCCACGAGCAAATGGCGGTGATCTCCCAAAATATGTAGATCAGCAACAGGTTAGCCGAGAGCACCAGCCCCATCATGGCGCCCAGGAAGAGCACTACCAAAAAGTAATACTCGCCCAGGTGCTCGTACTCGCGCATATAACCGACCGAGTACATGACGATCATCAACCCGATCAGCGCGGCCAAAACTGCCACGTACACGCCCAATCCATCGACGATGAAATTGAAACCGAAGCCAGGGATGGTCGAGGGGCCGAGCATGACCGTTTCCGCTTTGGATGCGATGGGGATGAGGAGAAGGGCGCAGGCCAGCGTCGCTGCGACCGTCAGCACGGCCAGGATATTGCGCAGCAGGCCGTTAACCCGGTCAGCAACCAGGGTCAAAATGGAGCCCAGGATGGGGATGCCGAAGGTAGCGATTGCAAGCATAGGCGTATCCTTTTTTTTAGAGGACTCCAAAGTCTTCGCGAAGCACCGTCTAAGAGCCAGACTTTGGAAGCGTATCCGAAGTCTTGAGACTTCGGACTCCGTAATTACAAACCTAATAAGGCGAAGGCCACAGCCACCATCCCCGCCAGCCCGACCTTGGTCCAGAAGAAGCGCAGGGCCTGGTCGAGGCGCAGGCGGGCGTGGGTGATCTTGATCACGATCAGCAATACCAGCACGGTCAGCAGCTTTACCAGGAAGCCTAAAATGGAAAGCAGGTTCAACTGCGGCGCGCCGCTGAAGATCAGCACCATGAAAACAGGCAGGAAGAAGAACATCATGGCCCGCGAGAGCTTGAAGAGCGCCAGTCCCACGCCGGAGTATTCGGCCAGCGGGCCGCCGATCAGCTCGGTGTCCGCTTCGCTGATATCAAAGGGCAGGAAACCCAGCTTGGCCTGCATGCACAGCAGCATGACGGCCGCAGCCAGGAAACCGGAGATGCTCCACAGGATGGCCCCGTTTTGCGCCTGGTACGCCAGGATTTCGGAGAAGCGAATCGAACCCGTCTGCACAATGACGGTCACGATCGCCAGCAGGAAACCGGCTTCGTAGGCCAGCACCATGCTCATCTCGCGGCTGGCGCCGATCGCGCCGAACGGGCTGCGCGAGGAAGCCCCGCCGATGATCAGCGCGATGGCGGGCATGGTCGAGAGGTAGACCAGCACGATCAGGTCGCCCATGAACCCGCTGGATGGGTTGAACAGCGCCAGGAAGACGATCACGGAGGCCAGCGTGGCGCCCACGATGGATAGCAGCGGCGCGCCGATAAAGCCGACCGTGCGCACACCCCTCGGGACGATCATACGTTTCGAGAGCAACTTGCCGATATCAGCAAAAGGCTGGAACCAGGGCGGCCCTATGCGGCTCTGGATAACGGCTGTCACTTTGCGGTCCACCCAGGTCAGCAACAGTCCCACCACGGCGGTGAACAGGAAGCCGGGGAAGATCAACGTATAAAACAACGAGAGAGGAAGACTTATCATGTTCATAGGCTCCGCCATTCCATAGTCGTTAGCCCCTCTCCCCCTGGGACGTGTGCCCGAAAGGGTAGAGGGGTTGGGGTGAGGGCATTCATGTCACCTCCACGTACTCCTGCTTCGCGACCTGCTGCGGGACGATGCCGAGCGCCTGGGCCACGCCGTACAGGATGGCTTCCGGGCGGGGCGGGCAGCCCGGGATGTAGATGGCGACCGGCAGCACGTTGCCCAATCCGCCTAAGGTGGCGTAGGAATTGTGCCAGATGCCGCCCCCCATCGCGCAGGAGCCCACCCCGATGACAAGCTTGGGGTCGGGGGTGGCCTCGTAGATGCGCAAGACCCGCTCGCGCACCTGGCGGGTGACCGGGCCGGCCACCAACAACGCGTCGGCATGCCGGGGCGTGTGCACCAGCTTGATGCCGAAGCGCTCCACGTCGTAGTAGGGCGTGAGCGCGTCCAGGATCTCGATGTCACAGCCGTTGCACCCCCCTGCGTTAACGTGGTAGACCCAGATGGATTTCTTGAAGCACCAGTTGAGCGCCTTGTCAAATGTTTCACTCATGGCACCACCTCCAGCGTCAGGGCCGGGGAATGGATGGCCTGCTTGCGGCGGCAGGTGATGCACAGGTCGAAGTAATCGGCGTAATTGGACACCACCGGACTGTTGCTCAGCTTCTCACGGACTACGTCCACTTCGCGTTGGGTGCCGACCACCGCCCCGCACTCCCGGCAAGTTTGAAGATAGAACTCGGCGTGGATGACAATATCATCGGGATTTGCCGTCGCCGTCTCGAACTGGTTGGACATTTCGATGGCTTCTTGCGGGCAGGCATCCCGGCAGTTGCCGCAGTAAGTGCAGCGGGCGAGCTCGAAATGCAGCGCGCGGATGCCGTCGCTATCGGTCAACGTGATCAACCGCGACGGACAGGCGTTGGCGCAGGCGCCGCAGCACATGCACTTACGGGTGTTCAGCACTGGCCGTCCGCGGAAGGTGTCTGCCACCAGGCTCGGTTCGAAGGGATACGCCAGCGTCACCTGCCCGGCTTTCAGGCAGAACAGGGCTTCTTTGAGTTCGGAAATCGTGTGTTTAAACATCGTCCCCTCTTCGGCGGCTGTCATTGCGAGAGAGAGTAGCGACCGAAGCAATCTCCTGGTATGAGGGGATTGCTTCGTCGGCCTTCGGCCTCCTAGCAATGACATCTTTTTTATTGAACATCTTCAGCAATTCTTCCTGTTTGTACACCTTGACGGCACCGCTATCCTGGTCGATGACAGCCATGCGCTCGGTGCAGGAGAAGCACGGGTCGAGACTGCCCACGCTAATGGGCGCGTCGGCGATCTTTTGGCCGCGCAGCATAGCTGGGATGACCTGCAGGTTGTTATAGGAGGGGGCCCGCACCCGCCAGCGATACGGGCGGTTGTCGGGGCCGGTCAGGGCGTAGTGATGCACTTCCCCGCGCGGCGCTTCCACCGAACTGACCCCTACCCGGTACGGCGGGATTTCGTCGAATTCGGCCATCACCGGACCGCCGGGCATTTTGCTCAAGAGCTGGCGGACGATCTTGATCGATTCGATCGTCTCGCGTATACGTACCAGCGTGCGGGCCCAGATGTCGCAGCCCTGCTCGACGCACACTTCGAAGTCCACTTCGTCGTAGGCGGCGAAAGGATGGTCGCGGCGGGCGTCGATGTCCAGGCCGGAGCCGCGCGCGGTGGGACCCACCACGCAGAAGGCGCGGGCGTCTTCGGGGGTGATGATCCCCGTGCCGGCCAGGCGCGCCTGCAGGGACGAGTCGCCCAGGATGGCGTCCACGGCAGCTAGCGTCTCGGTTTCGATTTTGTCGACGACAGGCAGGATGCGCTCTTTGTAATCGGACGGCAGGTCACGCGCTATGCCGCCGACCTTGTTCATGCCGTAGGTTTTGCGGTTGCCGGTCAGGTACTCGGTCAGCCACATGACCGGTTCGCGGATGCGCCAGGACTGCATGAAGAGCGTGTCGAACCCGATGAAGTGGCAGGCCAGCCCGATCCACAGCAGGTGGCTGTGGATGCGTTCCAGCTCGAGCAGGATGGTGCGGATATAACGGGCGCGGCGGGGAACGATGATCCCTGCGGCTTTTTCAATCGCTTGACAGTAACACGTACTGTGCACGCACCCTCATATGCCGCAGATGCGCTCCGCGATATACGGCACCTGCTGGTAGGTCAGCTCCGCGTCGGCCAGCTTCTCCACACCGCGATGGCCGTAGAAGCCACGGTAGTCCATGCCGACGATTTCCTCGCCGTGTACAAACAGGTTGATAAAGACCGGCTCTTCCAGCGTCGGGAAGAACGGGCCGATCGGCAGCACGCTGGTGTCCTTGGGCGGGATGTTGATGCGCACCTTGTTTTCCGGGGCGGCAGGCGGGCGTTCGTCCACCTTGAAGTCCTTGCGCAGCGGGTGAAGGTGATCCGGCCAATCGTCGGGCAGCACTAGGCGGCGCGGGTCGGGGTGGCCGGCTGGCGCCACACCGATCATGTCGTAGACTTCGCGCTCGGCCCAGCCCGCCCCGGGGATGATGTCGGTAAAGCTCGGAATACTGGCCTGCGCCGGGTCGATTTCCACGTTCAGGACCAGGAAGGCTTTCTCGGCATCCAGGGCAAACAAATTTGTGACCCGGTACATCCCCGTCAACGGGCGCGTGTCCGAGCCGGCGGAGGTGATGAACCGTCCGCCGAGCATATCGCGGATAAAACGGACAGCAGGCACCAGGTCCCGGGGGGAAGCGCTGGCAACGATCATGTCCTCGCGGATTTCGTCGATCTGCAGATAGGGCGAGCCCAGGCGCTCCTGCAAGTCGTGAGAGATAGTCGTCTTGTTGTCAATCAGCATGTCACTCTCCTTTTCCGTTCCAGTTGCGCGGGATCGTCACCAGCGTGCCGAAGCCGCCGCTGGAGCGATGGAAGACAGCGTGTTCGCCGCGCCGTTCGGCCAATGCCATCATTTCGTGCATTTCACCGTAGGCCAGCGCCCGCGCCGAGCAGGTGGTCACGCAAGCCGGTTCCTCGCCGCGCTCCAATCGGTCCAGGCAGCGGTCGCATTTGCGGGCCACCTTGTTCAACTTGTCGAACCAGATCGCGCCGAACGGGCAGGCCAGCGTGCACAACTGGCAGCCGATGCACTTCATCGAGGCGATCGAGACGATATCCGCTGTTTCGCGGTGGATGGCCTGCGTGGGGCAGACCTCCATGCAGGGATTTTCCTCGCAGTGCCGGCAATTGATCGGCACGGCGTACCTTTCATCAATCACCTGCACGAACATGTTTGGCCGGCCGTGGTGCTCGCGCTCGCAGGCTACTTCACAGGAGCGGCAGCCGGTGCAACGCGTCACATCCAGATAAAAGACCTTAGGCATGGCCGTCTCCTTCCTCGACCGGCCGGATGCGGCAGGCGGCGACTTTATATTCGGGGATCTTGGCAACCGGGTCGAGCGCGTCGTTGGTCAGCAGGTTCATTTCGGGGAAATGGAAGGGCATGAACAGCACCCCCGTTGGGATGCGACGGGTGAGGCGCACCTTCGCCCTGGCTTCTCCCCTGCGCGTCGTGACCAACGCCTCCGCTTGTTCCCGTACCCCATAGGACTCAGCGGTCTGCGGGTGGATCTGCACGAACAGTTCCGGCTCGCGTTCTTGCAGGGCGTGCGTGCGGCGCGTCATCGCGCCGGCGTTGTAGTGCAGCACCACCCGGCCACTGGTCAGCACCAGCGGATACTCCTCGGAAGTTGCTTCTGCAGGTGGAACGTATTCGGCGGGCATCATCCTGCCCTTCCCGCCAGGACGGTTGAACGATTTGGTGTAAAGGATTGGCGTACCGGGATCGTCCGCCGCCAGGCAGGGCCAGGGGATGCCGCCGATAGTATTCTGCAAACGCTCTGGGCTGAGACCGGCGTAGCTGGGCGTCATGGCGCGGATCTCGTAAAAGATAGCTTCCTCATGTGGATAGGTAAACTGCTTCTCGAAGCCCATACGCGCCGCCAGGCGGCAGAGGATCTTCCAATCAGCCATGGCTTCCCCAACCGGCTCCACGGCCCGTTCCAGCCACTGCACGCGGCGGTCTGTGGCCGTCTTGGTGCCGCGCTTCTCAGCAAAGGAAGCCGCCGGCAGGACCACGTGCGCCAGTTCTGCTGTTTCTGTTGGGAAAATTTCGATCACAGCCAGGAAGTCCAGTTTCTTGAGCGCTTCGGCCACGTGCGCAGCGTTCGGGTCGCCCACGACCGGGTTCTCCCCCAGGATGAGCATGCCGCGCAATTTGCCTTCGTCGATGGCCTGGGTCATTTCGACCAGGGTCAACCCCGGTCTGCGCGACAGGTCTTCGCTCGCCATGCCGTAGGCTTTGGCGAACTTCTCGCGGTTGGTTTCATCCGTGACCGGCTGGTAGCCGGGGTAGACGTTGGGCAGCGCGCCCATATCGCAGGCGCCCTGCACGTTATCCTGTCCGCGTAGGGGGTTGACACCCGTGCCGGGCCGTCCGATCTGCCCGGTCAGCATGGCCAAGTTGGCCAGATTCCTGACCGTTTCGGTGCCGCAAGCGTGCTGGGTGACTCCCATGCAATAGACGATAGACGATGCTTTCGAGGAAGCGTAAGCCCGCGCCGCTTTGATAATATCCTCCGCCGGGACGCCTGTTATTTGTGCAGCGCGCTCCGGCGAATACTCTGAAACCAAGTGGCGCAGTTCGTCGAAGCCTTCCACCCTTTCCTTGACGAACTCTTCGTTCCACAACCCTTCTGCGATGATGACGTTCATCATGGCGTTGAGGAGCGAGCTGTCGCTGCCGGGCAGGAGCGGCAGGAACAGGTCTGCCGACCAGGCGGTGGGTGTAAAGCGCGGGTCAGCGATGATGATTGTGGCGCCGCGCTGTTTCGCATCCAAGACCCAACGCGAAACGATGGGATGGTTCTCGGCAAAATTGGAGCCGATCGCAAAGATGCACTCGGCGTTGGCCAGGTCGACGATGGGGTTGGTCATCGCGCCTGAGCCCAGGGTAGCGGCCAGACCGGCCACAGTGGGGCTGTGTCAGAGACGGGCGCAATGGTCGACGTTGTTGGTCCCCAACATACGCGCCAGCTTCTGGAAGAGATAGTTCTCCTCGTTGGTGGCCTTGGCCGAGGCCAGAAAGCCCAGGGCGTCCGGGCCGAAATGGGCCCGGATGCGATTGATGTTAGCGGCAACGTTCGTCAATGCTTCGGTCCAGGAGAGGCGCTCCAGGTGACCGTCTACTCGCTGCATTGGGTAAAGCAATCTGTCGTGGTGATAGACGATGTCCAGACTGGCATTCCCTTTCGGGCATAAGGCCCCCTCGTTCACGGGATGCTCGGTCATGTAGTCCAGGCCGGTGATCTTGCCCGCTTCGGCGTTGATATACAACCCACACCCGACCCCGCAATACGGGCACACACTTGCGATGGAAGCATGTTGCATAGGCCCTCCTCCCGGCTGTTTTAACAGCCTAGAAACTGAGTTGGCTCTCCAAGATGCTCCCAGATCCGTCTTTTGGCGAAAAGCTGATCGTATTGTGACTTATTTCACATTTAAATCATTTTATGTCATAAAAAATGTTAAGTCAATTGTGTATTTTGTAACGTTACGTTTTCCGATGCTGATCCATTCCCTTTAATCGAATGCGCTTTGCAGGTTCTGATTCCACCAATTTTTCGCTTCTTCAATAAATCCACATATTATCTTCACGAAAACCAAACCTTTGCAGCCTCATCCCTCCGTATACTTAGAGCGGTTTGTTGCATTCATCACAAGGGGGCAGCTTGATTTCCACAAAAAAGATTGTGGATGGAGACATAGATGTATAAACTTTCTCTCGCCATACTAACCGGCCTGGTTTTTTTCCTGACCGCTTGTGCTTCCAAGAGCGCCTCTCAGGCGGTTTCCAGCACGACCGGGGAAGCTTTGTCTGCTGAATCTCAGCTCGTTCTTGGGACTCTTAGATTAGATGGTAGCGGACAAGCCGTCAGCGCGGACCAGGCAAACGAACTGCTGGTCATGTGGCAGGTCTACCGGGACCTGATCAGCAGCGGTACCGCTGCGCAGGCGGAAATCGATGGGCTGCACGCGCAGATCCAAGAGACGATGACCGCGCAGCAGATGCAAGCCATCTCAGCAATGATCCTTACCCCACAAGATGTCTTCAAGCTTGTACAAGAGCAGGGATTAGGGATGGGCCAGCTGCGACAGAACAATACGAACAACAGTTCAACACAAAGCAACGCTGGATTCGCCCCGCCCGAGGGCGGCATGGCCGGTGGCCCACCGGAGGCAGGCATGGAAGCCGGAGCTCTCCCGGATGGCTCCTTCGGAGACATGAGCGGTGCAGGGTCAGGCGCCGGCACAAGCCAGGGTCAAACCACGGTAGCAGCTTCGGGTGGGGAAAGTCCGTCAGGCGTGCCTACTGTCCTGCTGGATGCGCTGATCCAATACCTGGAGCAAATCGCGAGCGCCTAGTAATACAGCGCAAGGTTGTATTTCTGATGCGCGTTCATTGCCAGAAATAACCGAAAAAATGGGTGTGCGTGGGGGCGTACGCCCCCACGCACACCCATTTTTTCGGGATTTTATTGGAACTTTGCGTTGTAATACTAGGGCAACTTCCATAAACCGGTGAAGGCATGCGAAAACCTCATTGCAGAGATATTCAACGCACATCATTTCTTCACAATTTGCTCGCTTTTTCTTTACATTTGGATACTATACTCATCCTGTTCTAAAGATTTTCGGCTCTACCGCTTTCGACGGGAAAATACCGAAAATTGGAGAACAAGATTTATTTCATTGCAAAAGGAAGTCCCAATGCCCAAAAAAATCAAGATGCCTGCTTTCTTATCCGGACGGGCCCGGTGGATTCTCTTGGCGGTGATCGCGTTGGCCAGCGTCGGTGGATATATGTATTACCAGATGGTCTACCTACCCAGCAACCAGACAACGGGCGAACCAACGATGCAGACCGCAACTGCCCGTCAAGGGGACCTGGTCATTTATGCCAGCGGAACCGGCACCCTGGTACCGGCTGCGGAGGCTTCTTTCGGATTTAGCGCGGCCGGACAGGTGTCCAAGATCAACGTCAAGGTGGGAGAGAGCGTGGAGTCCGGTCAACTGCTGGCCGAGCTGGATAATTCCAGCCAACAAATCCAATACGCCCAGGCCAAACGCGCCCTGGCGGAGTTAACCTCCCCGTATGCGCTCGCTACCGCCCAACAGGACGTTGCCACCGCCATGCAAGAAGTGGACAGCGCCCGCAGCCATCTAGCCTATGTGATCAGCCCGGCCGTGCTCAACGGGGAAGAGCAGGTTGCCCAGGCGCAGCAAAGCCTGGCTGACGCTCAAGCGGCCGCGCAGGCTTCCCCTTCAACCGAGGCAGACCAGAAGGTCAAGCAGGCGCAAGAAGCGTTAACCGCGGCACAGAACAAGCTCACAGGCAATCAGAGATACTACGAAAGCAGTTATCTTCCCAACAATTTCACCGTGGTAGAAAGAAAAACGAACAGCAAATATGTTGCCGCCCCGACCGAGGTCGAGATTGCTGAAGCGCGTGCAAGTTACGCACAGGCCCAGGCTGCGGTGGTCGAGGCCCAGGATTACCTGGCGGCTTTACAAGGGGAGTCCGTGCCGGAAGATGCCACGGGAACGAACCTCGCGGCCCTGCAGGATGCGCAGCTGAACTTAAAAAGTGCGGAAGACGCGCTCACTCAGACCCAGTTGATCGCACCCATCTCGGGCACGTTGATGAGCCTCGACCTGACTGTGGGAAACACGGTCAGTTCTGGCACCGTTGCTACGGTCGCTGATTTGAGCAGGCCCTCCCTGGAAGTCTTCCTGGACGCAACAGACTGGGAGAACGTCAAGGTCGGCTACGATTTCGAAGTGACCTTCGATGCCTTGCCAGACACAAAGTACACGGGCAAGGTGACCCAGGTCGATCCGGGTTTATACACGTCCGGGAACACCTCCGTGGTCAGGGCGATGGTTGAGCTCGATAAACCGGCCGATGGATTCAACCTGCCCACCGGCTCCACCGCGGCCGTAGATGTGATTGCCGGCAAGGCCAGGAACGCGGTCCTGGTGCCGGTGGAAGCCCTCCACGAAACATCTCCGGGAAACTTTGCCCTCTTCGTGCTCGAAAATGGCCAGCCGCGCCTGCGCGTGGTTGAGGTCGGTATCCAGGACACACTCTACGCTGAAATCAAATCGGGCTTGCAAGCGGGCGAAGTTGTCACCACCGGGATTGCGGCGACAAAATGAGCGCCAAACGCAAAATTATCGAGACGATCGACATCACCAAGGTATACGGCATGGGCGATGTCAGCGTAGCGGCGCTGAAAGGTGTCAGCATCCAGATCGATCCGGGCGAGTTCGTCGCGATTATGGGACCCTCGGGCTCGGGCAAGAGTACTCTCATGCACATCCTGGGCTGCCTGTCCACGCCGACCAGCGGACAATACATCCTGGACGGCGAAGACGTCAGCCACCTCGACAAGATCCAACTGGCCGCCATCCGCAACCAAAAGCTCGGCTTCGTCTTCCAGGCGTATAACTTATTGTCCCGGACGACTGCCTTACAAAACGTGACCCTGCCCTTGTTATACAACCACCTCAATCCGAAGGCTGCCGAAGAGGGCCTTGAGAAAGCGCGCGCGATGCTGGAACTTGTGGGCCTGGCAGACCGCATGGACCATCAACCACAGGAACTCTCCGGAGGGCAGCAACAGCGTGTGGCGATTGCCCGTGCGCTGGTCAATGACCCTGTGCTCGTCATTGCGGACGAACCGACCGGCAACCTGGACAGCCGTTCCGGCGAAGAGATCATGAACCTGCTGCATAAATTGCACGCGCAGGGCACTACCATCGTCATGGTGACGCACGACTCGACCATCGCCGCGCACACCCAACGCACCATTCACCTGATGGACGGATTAGTAGAACAGGTTATCACAAATGGGAAACATTCTCATTCTGTGGAGCGGGATGCCAAAGTGCCCGACAAGGGTATCCCACCCTACGCACAGGACCTGCAACCATGAAACCCTCCGAAGCCATCCGCATTGCCTGGGAAGCGATTCTCAAGAACAAAATCCGTTCTTTCTTGACCATGCTTGGGATCATCATCGGCGTGTCGGCGGTCATCATCATGGTTGCGATCAGCGCCGGTACCGAGGCCACCATTCAGGAACAGATCACCAGCCTGGGGTCGAACCTGCTGTTCGTGCAAAGCTCGTTCAGCCGGGGTGGACCAGGCCAGGGTTCCGAGGGCGGGCTGGTCTTCGATGATGCGGCCGCTATCCAGGATGGGGTCAACGGCGTGACCGCGGTGGTTGTAGAACAGTTCTCCAGCGAGACCGTCAAATACGGGGATGTATCGCTGGATTCGGTCGAGATCCTGGGAACGACTACCGGTTTCCCCTCGGTGCGCGATATCGCGGTTGCCGATGGGCGTTACTTCAATGATACGGAAGTAGAGCGCAAGCAAAAAGTGGCCGTGCTCGGCTACAGCATGGCGCAGGAACTGTTTGGGACCGCCGACCCGATCGGCGAATATATCACGGTTGGCAACACGAAATTGACCGTCATCGGCGTGCTGGCGGAGAAAGGCACGGTTGGCAACACGGATTACGATTCACGCGTGTACATCCCCATTTCGGTTGTTTTCCAGAAATTCACCCCCTCGCAATTTGCCCGTTTCCTGGGCGACCGGGTGCGCCTGATCTACGTCGAGGTGGATCCCAATGCCAGGCTCGATGATGTGATCACCCAGATCAACCTGCTGCTGGTCAAACGCCATAAAGTCACGCTTGATACAGCCGATTTTAGCGTCACCACCCAACAAGACCTGATCGATACGCGCGAATCGACCACAGCCGCATTCCGCAATCTGCTGGCCTGGGTGGCAGGCGTTTCGCTCATCGTAGGCGGTATCGGCATCATGAACATCATGCTGGTCAGCGTCACCGAGCGCACGCGCGAGATCGGCATCCGCCAGTCGGTGGGCGCCACACCCAACGATATCCGCATGCAGTTCCTGACGGAGGCGCTGCTGCTGAGCGTGTTTGGCGGCCTGCTCGGCACCGTGGTCGGTATCGGCGGCTCCTATATCTTTGGCGCTGCCAGCGACATGCGCACTGTGATTCATCCCTATTCCATCTTATTGGCCTTCGGCTCGGCAGCAATTGTTGGCGCATTCTTCGGTTATTACCCGGCTAACCAGGCCGCCCAGCTAGATCCGATCGAAGCGTTGCGCTACGAGTAAGCCAAAGGAAACAAAATGAAAAAAATTTCAATTTCAATCCTCGCAATCCTCATATTGGCCCTGAGCGCCTGCGGCGCTGCATCAGCCGGAACCCAGCAGGCTGCATCCGCGCAGCAGGATGGGACTTTGCCCATTCAAGAGCAAATCCTGATAGGTATCTTCAAACTGGAAGGCAGCGACCAGGCTGTCACAGCCCAGCAGGCTGCCCAACTCATCCCGCTCTGGCAGGTTTACAAAGATTTGGGCAGCAGCGACAGCGCCGCACAGGAAGAGATCGATGGCCTGGTGCAACAGATCCAGGACATCATGACCCCTGCACAAATGCAAACCATCTCAGATATGCACCTCACCCGCCAGGAGATGTTTACCGTTTTACAGGAACAAGGGATTAACCTCGGCGGTCCAGGAGATGGGAACATCGGCCCAGAGCAGATCGCCACGCTACAAGCGGGACGTGGTTCTGGGGACGGCTTCCGGCCGCCCGAGGGAGGCTTCCAGGGCGGCGTTCCCGGAGGCGGGCCGGGGGGAGGCGGAGGCTTCGATGGTGGGGGGCCAGGCGGCCAGAACTTCACCCCCCAACAGATTGCAACCGCGCAGGCGCGGCGCGCCAACAGTGGAGGCGGCTTCAACCGCATCCCGTCCGGCCTGATCGATGCCGTAGTTCAGTTCCTGCAGAAAAAAGCCGGTTCCTGATCAAAAGCCCCTACGAGGACCGGAATTTGAGCGTGTTTCTCGAAGGCAATTCCGATGAGTGTTCTATCCATCAATCCTAAAAGCAGACTATCTTTTCTAAAAAAACACCCCCGTTGGACAATTCTGGCGACACTGCTGATTCTTTTGCTAGCAGGAGGTGGATGGGCCTATGCCGTTCAAACGCGCAGGGCTGCTGCAACTGCCATAACTGCAACTCCTCAGACTGCTGTCGTACGGCAGGGCAACCTGGTCATCTCCGCCAGCGGCTCCGGCCTCCTGGCCCCTTCCGACCAGAGGGACCTGGCTTTCTCGACCAGCGGGCGCGTGACCGGCATCTTCGTCAAACCCGGCGACCCTGTAGAGGCGGGGACGCTGCTGGCGCAAATAGACGGCCAGCAGGCGCAAATCGATTACGCCAAAGCAAAACAGGCCTATCAAGAGCTCACCTCGGCTGCGGCCATCGCAGCCGCACAACAGCAGCTGGCACAGGCGCAAGATAACCTGATGTCCGCCAGGTACCAGTTGGAGTATTTGATCAGCCCCAAGGTGCTGTACTGGGAAACGGAAATTGCACAGGGACAGGAGATCCTCCAGGCGGCGGAAACAACGGTACAGGCCTCGCCGTCTGACCAGGCTGCTCAACAGGCTTTGAAAAAGGCCAAAGATTTCCTGGCTTTTGCCCAGGATGGCCTGAAAGGCGCCTGGCAGGCCTATGACGACGAGTACGTGCCCGAAACCTTTCGGCTCGCCGAGGACAAAAACGGGAACGATTATTACATTGTCCCCACCGCCCTGGAAATCCAGCTGGCCCGCGCCGCCATTGAAGAGGCCCAGAAAAAAGTGGACGACAGCCAGGAATACTACAACGTGCTGACAGGAAGCCCAATGCCGGAAGATGCCAGCAGCGACGCGTTGGTGAAACTGCAGCAAGCCGAACGTGACCTTCAAGATGCTAAAACTGCTTTGGATGGCGTGAAAATCATCGCGCCGATCGCCGGAACGGTGCTGACTATGGATACCGCCGTAGGGGATACGGTCGATACGTCGACCGTGATCACGATGGCCGATTTGAACCAGCTCGAGCTGGATTTCTACCTGGATGCCACAGACTGGAACCTGGCGGCTGTCGGCAACCAGGCGGAGGTGACCTTCGACGCACTGCCGGACAAAACCTTTACCGGCCAGGTCACACAGTTGGATACGGAGTTATACCAGATCGATAACACCGCGGATGTAAAAGGAATCCTGCAACTGGACGGGGCTACGAGCGCGATCGATCTCCCGATTGGAGCCAGTGCGAGCGTAGAAATCATCCACGCCCAGGCAAACAATGTGGTGCTCGTACCGGTCGAAGCGCTGCACCAGACCGCGCCCGGCAAATACTCGGTCTACGTAATCGAAAACGGCGCAGGCACCCAGCGCCAGGTCGAGATCGGCTTGCAAGACGAGGTGTATGCCGAGGTGAAATCCGGATTGCAAGCCGGCGAGATCGTCTCAACCGGTCCCGTGAATGCAGACTGAACGCGATCGAACCATCAAGAAGCACGGTAGATTGGTATACTGAACCTTGGAAAGACATGCTATGACAAAAACAATTATGGTTGTTGACGATGAAAACAGGCTGGTCTCCCTGGTAGAGAGCTATCTCGTCCAGGAGGGATACCGCGTGGTTTCTGCCAACAATGGCAAGGAAGCCCTGCCAATCGCCAGCCGCGAAAAACCGGACCTGATCATCCTGGATCTGATGATGCCAGAGATGGACGGCTACGGGTTCATGCGCGAACATCGCAAGGGGTTTGACACGCCCATCATCCTGCTCACCGCCCGCGTGGACGATGACGAGCGCGTCATTGGCCTGGAACTGGGCGCGGACGATTACATCACCAAACCGTTCAGACCGCGTGAACTGGTCGCGCGCGTCCGTGCCGTGTTGCGCCGGGCCGGCAAGAGCGAGCCACAGGCCAAGGTGCTGCAGGTGGCAGATATTACCCTGGACAGGGACACGCGCGAGGTAACGGTGGCAGGCCAGTCGGTGGACCTGACGCCCTCGGAGTTCGACCTGCTGGCGGCGCTGTTGAACCATCCCGGTCGCGTTTTTTCCCGCCTCGACCTGCTCGACATCCTGCAGGGCATCCGTTATGAAGGTTATGAACGCACGATCGATACGCACATCAAAAACCTGCGCGCCAAGATCGAACCGGACTCACGCTCGCCTAAATATATCGAAACCGTGTACGGCGTTGGATACCGCTTAACGAGAGAATAACCTTGATGCGTTCGATCACGCTCAAAATGGTGCTCGCCTTCCTCGGGATCGGTCTGATCAGCATTGTGCTCATTGTTCTGCTTGTCCGCTGGAACACGGGCACGGAATTCTCACGCTTTGTGGTGGACCGCCGCGGGGCTGAACTGGTCGACAGCCTGGCAAGTTACTATCAAACCAATGAATCCTGGCAAGGGGTGGGGCCATTCATCATCGCAAGCACAATCCCGTTGGGACCGGGAACCGGGCCACAGCGCGAGCCTTTTTTTACGCTCGCTAACCAGGCTGGAAAGGTTGTTTTCGCCGGTCCAGGATTCTCATACGGGGGAGCAAGTTTCTCCGAGGGAACTTGGGCGCGGTTTGCCCATCGAAGTGAATGGGGAAAGGGTGGGCACGCTTGTCATGGCGCGACTTCCGGTGGAAAGGAATCCGCGCGAGGAAGAGTTCATCCGGCGGACGAACCTGATGCTGGTTTATAGCGCAATTGGCGCTTCGATTGTGGCCTTATTGCTGGGCATCTTGCTCTCACGCACCCTCACCCGCCCCATCCGCGAGCTGACCGAGGCCACCCATGCTGTCGCAGGTGGAAATCTGGGTCTCCAGGTTGCGGTCCGGTCCGAAGATGAAATGGGAGAGTTAGCTGCCTCCTTCAATAAAATGAGCACAGACCTGGCGCGTTCTACGAACACGCGCAAGCAAATGACGGCCGACATCGCCCACGAGTTGCGCACGCCCCTGAGCCTGATCCTGGGCCACGCGGAGGCTGTCCATGATGGCGTGCTGCCGCCCACCCGGGAAAACTTCGAGATCGTCCGCGATGAGGCGATCCGGCTGGAGCACCTGGTGGACGATTTACGCCTTCTCTCACTGGCCGACGCGGGCGAACTGAGCATCAACCTACAGGAAGTCGACCTTCAGAAACTGTGGAATGACATCCAGGCGACATACCTTCATATAGCGCGCCAAAAGGAAGTAAAAATCGAACTAAACGTCGCGCCTGATATTGCAACGCTCATCGTCGACCCGGGCCGCCTCACCCAGGTGCTCACCAACATTCTCGATAACGCCCTGCATCACACCCCGCCAGGCGGACAGATAACCATTTCTGCTCGAAACGTGCAGGGGGCAGTGGAAATCTCCGTCCAGGACAGCGGGCCGGGCATCCAGGGCGAGGATGCCAACCGCATCTTCGAGCGCTTTTATCGCACCGATTCCGCCCGCCACCGGGATAGCGGCGGGTCAGGGTTGGGATTGGCAATTGCGAAATCTATTGTAGAGATGCACGGAGGGCGCATTTGGGCTGAGAGTGAGCCGGGACAGGGGTTGAAAATCTTTATCAGATTGCCAGCATAGCAGGGGTTGCGCCTGTCTCTTGGGAAAGTCTGTTAAATGGGGGAAGTTTGTCACGGCAAGATTGGCCAGTTAACCATGGTGCAACGCACTTCGTTATGATAAAATTATATATAATGTATAAATTCACAAGCGGGCCACTCCCGTGACCGCTCCCCTGGATACCCAAAAAGAGTTCGATAACTTGCAGCGCAAACCGTTGAAAGAGGAAATCTTTGACGTGCTGCACGAGAAGATCATCGCCGGCAAGGTCCAGCCCGGCGATTGGCTGCGCCAGGAGGAGATCGCCACCCAGCTGGGCGTGAGCATGACCCCCGTCCGCGAGGCGCTGGATTTGCTGGTTTCGGTTGGGCTGGCCGAACGGGTCCCCTACCGCGGGGTGCGCGTCCCGCAACCAAACGCGGACGAAATCATCGAAGCCTATGCAATGCGGCTGTTGTTGGAAGCGGCCGGGGCGCGGGCGGCTGCCCTCAAACGGGATCAGGCTCAAGTGGACGAACTAAAGCGCATCCTTTCCAGGATGAAGGGCCTGCTCTCGCTTAATGACATGTCGGCGCTGCGACAGTTGTCCCGTCAATTCCATCGCTCGGTGGTGGCCATCAGCAAGAACAGCACGCTCGACAGGCTGTACGAGATGGTTATGAACTCGTTCCCAGACTGGATGCTGTACGAGTACCTGTTCCGCCACAGCAATCTGCTCGATGACAGCTTAAGCGACGAGTATAGAGAGCATATGGCGCTGGTGGAGGCGATCGAAACAGGCGATGCGGACTTGGCCGAGCGCATGGCGATCGCGCACATCCGCCAGTTGGGGCAGGATTTGGTCGCGTATTTAGGCATCCCGTATGAAGATTTGGAATCAAAGGCGCGCCTTCTGAGCGCGTCTTTTTCGCCGGAGGAATAATCCCTCACCCTAACCCTCCCCCAAAGGGGGAGGGAATTAAGCCCCCTCCCCTTCGGGGGAGGGCGGGGGGTGAGGGTGATTTACCATCAAAAAAATCTTTAAATCAACGTTACACCAAGGAGAATAGCATGTCAGAAGAATTGTTCAAGCAAATGGCGCAAAGCATCCTGGACGGCGACGAAGAAGTCTCCGCCCAATTGGCCCAGCAGGCGCTCGACCAGGGTATCGACCCGATCGAGGCCATCACCGAGGGCTACATGCCTGGCGTCAACGAAGTCGGCGATTCCTTCGCCTGCGGACAGGCCTTCCTGCCCGAACTGGTCATGGCCGGCGAAGCCATGAAATCCGCTGTCGCCGTGCTCGAGCCGGCCATGCAGGCCGCCGGCACGCACAGGCAGATCCTGGGCAAAGTCGTGCTGGCCACCGTCGAGGGCGACATCCACGAGATCGGTAAGTCGCTGGTGGGAACCATGCTGACCTCGTCCGGGTTCGAGGTCTACGACCTGGGCGTGGACGCGGCTACCGCAGACATCCTGGCCAAAGCCGAAGAAGTGGGCGCGGACATCATCGGCTTGAGCGCGCTGCTCACGACCACGATGGTCAAGCAGAAGGAAGTGATCGACGAGGTGACCAGGCGCGGGATGAAGGTCAAGGTAATGGTGGGCGGCGCGCCGGTGACGCGCGAGTGGGTGCAACGGATCGAAGCGGACGGCTACTCGGAAGACGCCATCGGCGCCGTCAAGGTGGCCAAGGAATTAATGGGCGTGTAATAAACCACAGATCAACACAGATGAACTGTTTAAGTTTGATGAACGTTGGCTTTTTTCATCAAACCATCATCGTTTATCCGTTTCATCCGTGGTGAATAAAGGAACGATCAATGACCAAGAACATCAAATCCATCACCAACCCCAAGCTCAAGCTTGAAATTTTGACCCCGCAGGAAGTGCAAAAGATCCACGATGCCACCCTGCACATCATCGAGAACGTCGGCGTGCGGTTCCCCTCGCAGCGCGCGTTGGAGATCTGGGAAGCAAACGGAGCAACGGTCGACCGCGAAAAAATGATCGTGCGCGCCAAAGCGGAACTGATCGAAGAAGCGCTGAAGAAAGCGCCGCCGGCTTATTCGCTGGGCGCCCGCGATCCACAGCAAGACTGTCCCTTAGACGGCAACCACGTCTTCGCCGGCACGGACGGCTGCGGCGTAGAGATCATCGACATCGAAACCGGCGAGCGGCGCACCTCCAAGCTATCGGACGTGCGCGACATTGCCCGCGTGGCCGATGCAACCGAAGAGGTAGGCTTTCACTGGGTGGCGCTTTCTGCCCAGGACAAACCGGTCGAGACGCGCGGCCTGCACGAGATCAAAACCATCTGGGAGAACTCGACCAAGCACGTACAGACCGAGTCGATCTACAACGAGACCGAAGCCCGCGCTGCAGTCGAGATGGCGGCCCTGATCGTCGGCGGGAAAGACAAGCTGCGCGAGCGGCCTGTCCTTTCGGTGATGCAGTGCACCGCACCCCCGCTCGGCCACGACGGCGGCAGCCTGGATGCGGCCCTGGTGGCCGCCGAACACGGCCTGCCGACCGGCTTCATGACCATGGCCTCCTGCCTGACCACCGGTCCCGCCACGCTGGCAGGCACACTGGCAGTCGGCAACGCCGAAGTGGTAGCGGGCACAGCTCTGCTGCAACTGGCTTATCCCGGCGCGCCGGTCTTCTACGCCGCCGCGCAAACCGCCTCCGACCCGCGCACGGGCGTGTACACCGGCGGTGGTCCCGAGGACTTCCTGTTCGGCGCGGCCACCAACGTGCTCTCGGACTTCTACGATATCCCGCTCTCGATGGGCTCGTTCGCCACCGGCGCCAAAGAACCGAACTGGCAGGCGGGCATCGAGAACGCGCTCTCGACCTTCATGGCCAGCATCGTCATGTCGGATATGCTGCTGGGGCTGGGATTCCTGCACGGCAGCCGCATCTGGTCCTACGCCGAGATGATGATGGACGCCGAGATCTTCTCGATCGTCGAGAAGACCATGCATGGCATCGTGGTGGACAACGAGACGCTGGCGCTGGACGCGATTGCCAACGTAGGCCCCGGCGGTAACTTCCTGAGCCAGAAACACAGCCGGGCACACATGCGCGACCTGTTCCTGCCCCAGTTCATGGACCGCCGTCCGTACAACGAGTGGGAAGCCAGGCAGGACGACGCTCGCGATTGGGCACTGGAAAAGGCTCGCTGCCTCCTGGCCGAGCACCAGCCCGACCCGCTGGATCCAAAGATTTCGGAAGAGATGGCGAAGATCATTTCTTCGCTGGAGAAGTAGCAGTCCCCCTCTCCCTAAGGGAGAGGGGCTAGGGGTGATGGTGAATCCCGTTTTTCACCCCCACCCTGACCCTCCCCCTTTTAGGGGGAGGGAATAACAAGGAATCCAATGCAACCCAAAATCGAACTCCTTTCTCAAGAATTGATCAACCGCATCCTGGACGAAGCCTTCCAGTTGATGATGAAACCGGGCATCAAGGTGCAGTATGCCGAGGCGCGCGAGCTGCTCGGCTCGGCCGGCTGCGAAGTGGACGAGGCCAATGAGGTAGTGCACATTCCCGAATCGGTCGCGCGCAAAGCCCTGGAAACGGTCCCCAGCCGGTTCTTCCTGTTTGACCGCGCGGGGAATCCCAAAGTCACGTATGGCGGCGATGCCGTCCATTTCGATCCCGGTTCGTCCGGCGTTCACGTCCTGGATCCCGAGACGCTGGAACACAAACCTTCCTACACGGCTGACCTGGTCAGGCTGGTGAAGGTGGCCGAGATGCTGCCGCAGTACGACGCCCAATCGACGGCGGTGGTGTGCAACGAAGTGCCCAAGGAAATTGGCGATTTCTACCGCCTGTATCTGGTTTTGTTGCACTCGCAAAAACCGGTCGTGACCGGCGCGTTCTCGAACGACACGCTGCACGTCATGCTGGACATGCTGGCCATTTTCGCAGGCGGAAGAGAAGGGCTGACCGAAAAGCCGCATGCTGTCTTCGACGTCTGTCCCTCGCCGCCGCTGATCTGGAGCAAGTTCGGCGCGGGAAACCTGATCGAACTGGCGCACGCGGGCGTGCCGGCCGAGATGGTTTCCATGCCGCTGGCGGGCGCGGCCGCTCCGGTGACACTGCTTGGCTCGGTGGTCCAGCACGCCGCCGAGTGCCTGAGCGGCATCGCCATCCACCAGCTTGCCAAAGCCGGCTCGCCCATCGTCTGGGGCGGCGCGCCGGCGATCTTTGACATGCGCAAGGGCAGCACGCCCATGGGTGCGGTCGAGACCGCTATGATCGACGCCTCCTACGCCCAGGTCGGAAAGTCGCTCGGCCTGCCCACCCACTGTTACCTGGGCGCAAGCGAGTCCAAGATCGTGGATGCGCAGGCCGGGATGGAAAGCGGCATGTCGGCGCTGATCGGCGCGCTGGCGGGCGTCAACATGATCTCCGGGGCGGGCATGCTGGACTTCCTGGCCTGTCACAGCCCCGAAAAGCTGACCGTGGACGCGGAGGCCATCGGCATGGCCAAGCGCCTGCTGGAGGGCGTCCAGGCCCGGACCGAGACGCTTGCTACCGCGATGTTCGAAGGCATCAACTTCAAGGGCGACTTCCTCAAGCAGCGCATCACCCGCGAGTTGTTTGCTCAAGAGCAATACCTGCCGTCGGACGTGATCGACCGCGATTCCATCCGCGGCTGGCAGCAGTCAGGAAGCCTGGACACGTTCGGCCGCGCCAAAGTCCGCACGCAGCAACTGCTGGATGAATACCAGCGACCGCAGATGGACTCCGACTGCGAGAAGGAACTGGTCGGCATGGTTGCCAGCCTGGCCCAAAAGGCCGGCATGGACGCGTTGCCTGCCCTAGATTAACCCTTCTCTAAAAGACTAAGGTGACAGTTACTTTGCACCAAGCACCCCGAAGCGTAGCGCACTGGGGCAAAGTGACTGTCACCTTCTCCTTAAAACAATTACAATTATTCGAACTTATCCGTATCGATTCGTGACGAAAAGGAGAACCATGCTCAAACAAGCTCATGCCTTAACCGAAGAAATCATCGAATGGCGGCGCGACTTCCACATGCACCCCGAAACCGGCTTCGACGTCCAGCGCACGGCGGGAATTGTTGCCGATGAACTGGAAAAGCTGGGGTACCGGGTCCGGCGCGGGGTCGGCAAGACCGGCGTGGTCGCGGACCTGGGCGAAGGCGGCCCGCTGGTCGCCATCCGCGCGGATATGGACGCGTTGCCCTTGCAGGAGATGAACGACGTCGAATATAAGTCCACGATCGATGGCAAAATGCACGCTTGCGGGCACGATTCGCACACGAGCATGGCGCTGGCCGCGGCCACGATTTTGTCCAAAGAAAAATTCCCCGGCACCGTTCGCTTCCTGTTCCAACCTGCCGAAGAAGTGGCCGACAACGAAGGCAAGAGCGGCGCGCAACGCATGGTCGAGGACGGTGCAGCGGAGGGGGTTGACTTTGTCATTGCCCAGCACATCGACCCACTGTCGCCGGTCGGCACGGTGGCCATCAGCGCGGGACCGGCTTCGGGCGGCGTGGACTCCTGGTTCGGCACAATCTACGGCAAAGGCGGGCACGCCGCGCATCCCAACAAAGCCATCGACACCTTCTATCTCACCGCGCATGTCATCCTGGCGTTGAACGCCATCGTCTCGCGCCGGCTGGACCCGTTCGCCCCGGCAGTGGTCAGCATCGGTTCGATCAATGGCGGCTTTACCGAAAACGTCATCCCGGAGAGCGTGCGCATCACCGGCACGTTTCGGTACACCGATCCGGAATTGCACCCGCAAATCCGGGAAGAAATCTTACGTGCCTTTGAAATCGCCAGAACGCTGGGAGGAGATTATGAACTGGAGTTCGAGTACGGCGGTCCGCCCATGGTCAATGACGAGCATGTCTCGGACGTGATCCGGGAGGCTGCCATAGATTTGCTCGGGAAGGAAAACGTTCGCAAAGGCACCAAAACCCTCGGCGCGGAAGACTTTGGCTCCTTTATGGAACACGCCCCTGGCGCCATGTTCACGCTCGGCGTGCAGAAAAAAGGCCACGAGGAGTATCCCTTGCACCACCCCAAGTTCGACCTGGACGAGCGCGCCCTGCCACTCGGCACGGCGGTGTTGGTGGAAACCGCGCTGCGCTTCCTGCATAACAACCACTAAAACCAAATCGGTTTTTTTGTGTTTTAATCTACGCTATGTCCGATATTATCGTGGTTGGAAGCCTGAACGCAGATCTGGTCGTCCGGGCGCCCCGTTTTCCCGAACCCGGAGAGACCATCAGCGGCCAGGACTTGGCGATTATCCCCGGCGGTAAGGGCGCCAACCAGGCTGTCGCTGCAGCCCGGCAAGGGGCATCCGTTGCCATGCTGGGGCGCGTCGGAGACGACAGTTTCGGTCCGACCCTTCTCCGGAACCTGCAAGAAAACAAAGTAGATACCGCCCACGTTCGAACCGACGAGTTTGCCACCGGTACCGCCATCATCGTGGTGGATTCTTCCGGGCAGAACAGCATCGTGCTCTCGCCCGGCGCAAACGGCAAGGTGTCTCCGGCGGACGTGGAGGCCGTTTCTTTTCAGGACGCACAACTATTACTGCTTCAACTCGAGATCCCGTTGGAGACCGTGGCCTATGCTGCGAGCGTTGCCCGGCAAAACGGTCTGCGCGTCATTCTCAACCCCGCGCCTGCCCGCCAGCTCCCCGACTTGCTCCTGGCGGACGTGGATATCCTCGTCCCCAACGAGAGCGAGCTGCAGCTCTTGAGCGGACAATCTGTTTCTGAGATTGATTCCGCCAGATCGGCTGCCCAGTCATTAGTGTTGAAGGGTGTAAACACCGTAATCGTCACGCTGGGAGCAAAGGGTGCCTTGCTCGTAACAGACAAAGAGGCCGTCCATGTTCCCACCTTCAAGGTAGAGGTAGTTGACACTACCGCAGCGGGCGACGCCTTCATCGGGGGCCTGGCGGCGGCCTTGTTGAAAGGCAAGCCACTGGAAGAAGCCGTGCGCTACGGCAATGCCTCCGGCGCGCTGGCAGCGACCAGGTTCGGCGCCCAGCCGTCGCTCCCTACCCGAGATGAAGTAAAGGAAATCATGTCATTGCGAGCGCCGTAGGCGCGAAGCAACCTCCAATACGAGGAGATTGCTTCGTCGCAACCAGCGCTCCTCGCAATGACATCTAGATACCATGACCCCAAAACGCATTATCATCGACACCGACCCCGGGGTAGACGATGCCCTGACCTTCCTGCTGGCGCTGGCTTCGCCCGAAATCCAGCTCGAAGGCCTGACCATCACGCAGGGCAACGTCACCGTAGAAAAAGGCACCCGCAATGCGCTGGCCGTGCTGGAATTATTGAAGGCAACTGACGTCCCGGTGGCGCAAGGAACCTCCCTGCCGCTGGTCGGGCCGCTGCTGGCCTCGGACCTCGTCCACGGGGCAAGCGGGCTGGGAAACGCCAGACTGCCAGAGCCCACAACAAAGCCGGTCTCCCGCCATGCAATCGATTATTTGATCGAACGATTTTTAGCCGAGCCAGGCGAGCTCAGCCTGTTCGCCATCGGTCCGCTGACCAACGTGGCGCTTGCCATCCGCAAGGAGCCGCGCTTTGCAGGCGCCGTCAAGGAGATGGTCATCATGGGCGGGTCCATCCGCGAGGGCGGGAACATGACTCCGCAGGCAGAATTCAATATTTATGCCGACCCACATGCCGCGCATGTCGTCTTTCATTCCGGCATCCCTATCACGCTCATCCCGCTGGATGTGACCCACAAAACCATGTTGTACGCAAACCAGATCGACCGGCTGAAAAAAGTCGACTCCCCCGTTTCCCGCTTTATCGAAGAGGCCACCTCCGATTATGTTCACTTCACGGAGAGAAAAACCGGCATCCCCGGCTGCGCCCTGCACGACCCGCTCACCCTGGCAACAGTCATCGCGCCCGAACTGCTCACCCTCGAAGAGCATTATGTAGGAGTGGACATCTCCGGCGGCGTCTCCACCGGCAATACCTTTGCTGATTTCTATCACACCACCGGAAAGCCAGCCAATATGAGAGTGGCATTGAACGTTCGTGGAGACGACTTTGTGGAACTGTTCCTCCAAAGAATGGAAAATCTTGAAAGATAAACCACGGAGCGCACTGAGTTCACAGAGACTCTTAGAAAAACACAGAGAAATTCTCAGTGAATCCACAAAAAACTCAGTGTTCTCTGTGACTCCGTGGTGAAATAACGATGACTCCGAAACGCATTATCATTGACACAGACCCCGGCATCGACGATTCGCTAGCGATTTTGTTGGCGCTGGCGTCTCCCGAAATCACCCTTGAGGGCTTGACCGTTGTCCACGGCAACTGCTCCACCGAACAGGGAACCCTCAACGCGCTGGCGGTGTTGGAACTGGCACACGCAACGCGTGTCCCGGTGGCAAAGGGTTGTGACCTGCCGCTCGTGCAACCGTCCCTACTGGCGCCGGAGACGCACGGGAACAACGGCCTGGGGTACGCCCAACTCCCGGAACCGGGAAGCAGGCCGGTCGTCCAGCACGGATGCGACTTCCTGATCGAGCGGGTCCTATCCAATCCGGGCGAGATCACGCTGGTGGCGATCGGTCCGCTGACCAACCTCGCGCTGGCCATCCGCCAGGAACCGCGCATCGTGCAAGCGGTCAAGGAAGTCTTCATCATGGGCGGAGCCATCCGCCACGAGGGCAACACCACGCCGCTGGCCGAGTTCAACACCTACGTGGACCCGCACGCGGCGCACATCGTCTACCACAGCGGGATGCCGATCACGCTCACGCCTTTGGATGTGACCTACCAGTGCATCCTGCTGGCCGAGGACGTTGCGAAGCTGCAGGAGGTCGAGTCGCCCATCCCAAACTTCATCGCGGACGCAACCCGCTTCTACATGGAGTTTCACGACGAATATCAGGGCATCCAGGGCTGTGTCATCAACGATCCGCTCACATTGGCCTTGACTTTTGCCCCCGAACTGTGCAATTATGGTGAATATTACGTGGATGTGGATTTATCCGGCGGCGTCTCGCTGGGTAAAACCTACGCCGATTTTTTTGGGATGACCGGGGTGCCCGCCAACCTAAAAGTGGCCCTGGGCGTGCACCCGCGAGATTTCATCGATTTGTTCGTTCAACGCATGCAAAGCTTGAGCCGCTCCCTGCTCTCTAAGGAGAGCTGAAAGTAGCAACGGAGGTGCCAATGCACAGATGAGCGCTTATTTTCGATGACCATCTCAGTTTCAGTAACTCACAGATTTACTAAGGGAAGCCCGCACCCCTGTTTTCGGGAACTCCTTCAACTTTCGTGGTTTGCTGAATTTACCTAATTTTTTCCACCAAAGGAGAATGCAGAAATGAAATTCATCGAATTCGATTAAAAGAGATTTCAACACCATGACCTGGGTTCTCATCCCCGTGGCGATTGCCATCAACGTGGTCGTGGGACAGATCGTGCTGGTGCTCAAACTGCCGGTCTACCTCGATTCCATCGGCACCATGCTGGTGGCGGTGCTGTGCGGCCCCTGGGCCGGCGCCTTGACGGGCGCGCTGTCGAACGTCATCTGGGGGTTGGCGATCGATCCGGGCGCGTTCCCCTGGTGGCCGGTGGCCTTCTTTATCGGCCTGGTGACCGGCTTCGCCGCCAAGGGTGGCCTGTTCAAGAACTGGTGGAAAGTGGTCATCACCGGCTTCCTGGTCGCGCTGACAGCCGCCATTGTTTCTACTCCGATCGGCGTCTACCTGTTCGGCGGCATCACCGCCAGTGGCTCTTCGTTCATCACGGCTTATCTGCTCCAGACAGGCCAGGGCGTAGTGGAATCGGTCTTCAGCACCAACTTCCTGGTGGAGCCGGTTGATAAAATCTCGACCGCCCTGCTGGCTTTTGCCATCATCCAGGGGCTCTCCAGGCGCTTCTTGGCCCGTTTTCCGCGACCGGAAAACGTGGAAATCGAGCAGGGCACCAGCCGTATGCAATTGTTCATTGCTGTTGGCATCGTGATTGTGTTGGTCTTGATCGCTGCCTTCGTATTGGTCAATATTCTGGCATAATGACCTATCGCCCGAGCACCCCCTTCCCTATGACAGGGAAGGGGGTGTCGCCAAAGGCGACGGGGGTTAGGTTTTATAGCATGCACGAACGCTTATCTTTCTACGTCAAACGCGACAGCTTTCTGCATCGGCTGAATCCGCTCACCAAACTCACCTTGGTTCTCAGTTTGGTGTTAATCTCATTTTTCAGCCCCTGGTATTGGACTCCTCAATTCCTGGTTTTGTTTGGAATACTCCCGCTCATTTTTCTTGGCAGGGTACAACGGGAATATTTCGGAGCCATGCTGCGCCTGATCCTGCCGGCATCTGGAATCCTTTTTTAATGCAGGTATTCTTCCTGCCCGGCGAGCAGGAACTTTTCCGGTTTTGGATCTTCACGATCACCCGGGAAAGCCTGAACCATGCCATCACCAACGCCACGCGCATCTTCCTGATGGTTTCCTCCTTCACCCTGTTCCTGCTCACCACCCACCCCAGCGAACTGATGTCCGACCTGACCCGCCGTGGGCTGCCAGGTCAATTCGCCTACGTCATCATTTCCACGCTCCAGATCATCCCGCAAATGCAGGCCAAAGCGCAGACCATCATTGCCGCCCAGCGCTCCCGCGGGCTGGACACCCAGTCCAGCTTCGGCAAGCGGGTCGGCGCGCTGGTGCCTCTGGTAGGACCGCTGGTGTTCGGTTCGCTGGTAGAGGTGGAAGAGCGCGCCATCGCCATCGAGGCGCGCGGCTTTACCTCCACGCGGGTGAAAACGTCCCTGCACGAGATCCCCGATTCCGGGCTGGACAAGGCTCTGCGTTGGGGATTGATCGCGTTGATCGTCGCATCCATCGTAAGCCGGTTCCTGGTCGTGTAGATACAGTCATGTGCTGAACGTGGAATTTTTAATGCGAATTACGCGAATAGGCGAAATCCGCGAACAAAAACAAAACAATTCGCGTTATTCGCTCTTTTCGCGACATTCGCGTTCTAACAATTGTTAGCCAAGAAAATGCTTTAAGCAATCATGCCCATCATAAACCTGCAAAACGTTACCTATACATACCCGCTCACGGATAAGCCCGTTCTCGAAAACATCAACCTGCAAGTGGAAGAGGGCGAGTTTGTCGCGATCGTGGGCCCTAACGGCGCGGGCAAGTCTACGCTGTGCTACACCCTGGCCGGGTTTGTTCCCCATTTCTACAAAGGGGAATTGACCGGAACAGTCGAAGTTGCGGGGCTAGAGACGCACGATTCCACGCTCAGCGAGTGGGTGATGAACGTGGGCCTGGCCTTCCAGAATCCGTTCAACCAGATCAGTGGCGCGAAATACACCGTATTCGAAGAGATCGCTTTTGGCCTGGAAAACATTGGCGTGCCGCGCAGTGAAATGAAGGACCGCGTCGACCGCGCCCTGGCGATGACCGGCATTAGCGACCTGGCTGACCGTTCCCCCTATTCCCTCTCCGGCGGACAGCAGCAACGCGTCGCCCTGACCTCGATCCTGGTCATGCAGCCCAAGGTGCTCGTGCTCGACGAGCCGACCTCGCAAATGGATCCGATCGGGGCACGCGAAGTCTTCGCTGTGGTCCGCAAGATGGCCGAAAGCGGCATGACCGTGGTGCTGGCCGAGCACAAAGTGGAATGGATCGCCCAGTTCGCTGACCGCGTGGTCGCCCTGTACGAAGGCAAGATCTTGTTGGACGGCAAACCCGGCGAGGTGCTCACCTCCGACTTGCTGACCGGCAAAGGCTTCGGCATTTCGCGCTACACATCCACCGCGCGCGAAGCGCAGAAACAAGGCCTATGGCCGGAAGATCGCAGACTGCCTGTCACGCTGGAAGAAGCGGTGGAAGGGTTTTCCCTCTCCCTTTCAGGGGGAGGGCAGGGTGGGGGTCAATCATGAAAATCGAAATCAAAGAATTGCACCACACCTATCCTTCCGGGGTCCAGGCGTTACGCGGCATCTCGCTGGGCATTGATACTGGCGAACAGGTTGCCATTATCGGGCAAAACGGGGCCGGGAAAACGACTTTGGTCAAGCACCTGAACGGGTTGCTGCAACCAACTTCCGGAACCGTGTACGTCGGCGATTGGGATACAACCAAACATCAGGTAGCCAAGCTCGCCTCCCGGGTGGGATACGTTTTCCAAAACCCAGATGAGCAGCTGTTCACCAGGACCGTTCACCAGGAAGTTTCGTTTGGGCCAAGGAATCTCGGCTATGAGGAGGGAAAAATCGAGGCGCTGGTAGAAGATGTCCTGAAACAAACGGAGCTGACAGATCAAAAAGAGACCAACCCCTACGATCTTTCCGCTACCTGGCGCAAAATGGTCGCGCTGGCATCCATCATTTCGATGGACACGCCCATCGTCATTTTCGACGAGCCCACCACCGGCCAGGACGCCGCCAATATCGGGCGCATGGCGAACGTGATCTCCACACTGCGCGAGCGCGGCAAGACCGTTATTACCATCACGCACGATATCGATTTTTGCGCTGAAAACTTTGCGCGCGTGATCGCGCTTTCTCAGGGAAAAGTTTTACTGGACGGGCCTGCGAACGATGTGCTGGGGCAAGAGGAAATCCTGGCGGAAACCTACGTTGACCCGCCACAGCTTACACGCCTTGGTTTGCGTTTAGGTCTAAAAGAAGTTGTCAGAAACCAGGAAGAATTTCTGAAAGCGCTAAAAAGCTAAAGGTTGCCTTTCCCTTTCACCGCTAATTCCTCGTAGCCCGAATCTTCAGCGAACTCCCGCTTGTAAACCACATCTTCAAAGACAGCGATCACGATTTCTGCCGTCGTGTATATCTTGCAGCCAGATTCGAGATGTCCGCCCAGAGTATTCCCCACCTCATCCGAAATGGATACGTGCAAGTGCGAGCCATGGATGGAAACTGTTCCGGTCATCGAGACGATTTCAAAATGGCCTTCAAATTCCGAATATTCTTCACGGTCCGCGAACCGCAGCCTGGCGTGTGTCAGGCTGCCAACGGCACTGAGCACGCAACCCGCCTCGATATGTTTCCCGGCTACAGTGGCTTCGATTTCTGTAAATAAGTCTTGCCCGGCTTTCAAGCGAAATGTGATTGCTTGCATCGCGCGTTCCTCCGCCCTGATTATATCTGTAGGTCCCGTTTTAAACGGGACCTACAGGCTTCTTAGATCACTCCTCCCGCAGCACCCGCACAATCGACAACCTGGCCGCCCAGCGCGCCGGAAGATAACTCCCCGCCAGGCTGACAAAGACGATCAGGGGGATCAGCAGGGTAACCACCCACCCATGAAAAGACAGCTTCACCTGCCCAAAGCCATAAACGTTCGAGAGCGCCGTCAGCATCGCGCCGGTGAGCGCCAAGCCAAGCGGGATACCGATTAAAACTGCCAGCAGCCCCAGGGTACCGGCGGCGCTGCTGATCATTGTCACTACCTGGCTGGGAACCATACCGATCGTCTTCAAAACGCCTACCACGCGCAGCTTTTCCTGTGTAGCAAGCAAAGAGGTGATAAACACATTGATGACCGCGATGCCGATCAAAATCCCTCCCAGCATAAAGACCGCCACTTGCAGGTAAACCACCGAGCTTGGGATGGCCTCTTCCACCAAAATCAAGCTCAAGTCGGACTCTTTGTCCGGTTCGAGATACGCCCGCAGATTTGCGGTATCCACGCCGGGGGACAGTTTCAAATAATAAGTATCGGGGACAGCATGCCGGTCAAGCCCGGAGACGCTCGAGAGCCCCACCATCATACGCTGCCCGGCGTCGGCCGGCTCCGGGTAGACGCCTACAATGGTCCAGGTCACAGCACGGCGTTCCTCGTCTTCCAGGGTCAGCGTCAGGTGATCGCCCACTTTTAGCCCCAACCAGTCCAGCAGGCCTCGGCCGACCATCGCCTCATTGGTATTCGGGCCAAAGAAACGTCCTTCGGAAATGTGAAAAGGAAAGGCGGACAGGTCACCCTCCACCGCGCGCAGGGTGAACCCCTCCCCGCCTCTGGTCCGGACCTCCAGCTGCTCCTCCCCATAGAACGCATCCACCCCCGGGGCCTGGTCCAGGATGCGCCGGGCGCGCGCATCCGTGCTCTCCTGACGGGTAACGGTGGCGTCGTAGACCACGCCCAGCAGCGCCGGGTTTTCACGGTAAGCCTGGAGCGTGTCCGAAAGCGCCAGCCCAAAGACGATGCCCATCACGCCCAGGATCAGGTTCAGACCCGTCAGCAGGGCGCGCAATGGGCGGACGAACGCGTCGTTGAGCCCCAGCACCAGCGCCATCGGGGCTCCCAGCCGTTCGGCCAATCGTGCTCCCCAAAACGCTTTGCGGACCGGCGCTTCAGCCCCCACAGCAATCGCTTTGATGATGTTGGCCTTCGCGCCACGGCGGGCTGCGATCCCGGCTGCCAGCATCGTCGCGCCGGGGATGATCGCAAAGACCAGCGCCATCAGCAACCAACTGAATGGGGGCCGGAAATTCGTTCCCAACGATACCGTGACGCTTTGCAAAGGCAACGGCGCCAGCTCCAACCCCAGGGCAAAACCGAATCCCGTCCCAACCAGGCTCAAAATCGCGTACTGCCCAACATAAAGGAAGCTGACCTGTTGCCCGGTGAACCCAATCGCCTTGAGCACCCCGATCTGCCGGATCTGCGACAACACCGTTGAACTGACCACGCTTACCACGATCAGCACCGTGGCCAGAATGGCGAATACACTGAAAGCGCTCAGGAAGACAAAGGTCAACTGCACGCGGAACACGGCCGATTCTTTGGCAGCGTGCCAGTCGGTAAAGCTTTCAACAAACTCCAGGCTGCGCATGGATTCAGTTTCGGCCACAATCGCCTCGACAGAGTCCGGGTCTGCCAGACGCAATCCCAAAGACCAACTCCAGCCGCCCTTATCCGGAAACAAGTGGCTTAAAGTGTCTTCCGTCAGGAACAGGTACGGCGGCTGGCTGCTGCGGTATGTATCATACATGGGATCGAAGGCCACCCCAACCACCAGCACTTCGACTTCCTTCCCATCCTCGTCAGGGATGCTCACCACATCGCCTATAGAAATTCGATAAAAGCCGGCCGGATACTTCTCGATCAGGGCTTCTTCCGCGCCCGGAGCGGGATACCGCCCTTCTACCAGCATCAAACGGTGGACTTCAGGTTGCTCCCCATTAAGGACCCGCAAGCTCATCCCCAGCCGCTCCCCTCCCGCGTGGACTAGGGTGTTATAGCTATATTGCCGGCCGGTACTGGCTACCACCCCCGGCAAAGACTCGATCCGCTTGATATCGGCTGAACTGACGCGCCCCGGCATGAAATGCAGCCATACGATGGGCGCTGTTTAACTCCGCAAACAGCTTATCGTATGGCCCGCCTAAATTCATCAGCGTGGACAGCGCCAACGTCAGCAAGGCGGCTGCGGTGATGATCGTTGTGATAATCAGGAGAGAGATCGCGCGACGGTGGAGCAGGTCAGCGACGATTTTTTGCCAGACGGCGCTCATACCTTACTTCCGCAAATCGAGCAAACGCTGCGCGATGGCTTTTTCGTCTCCCCCTGGCATTCGGTCTACCAGCAAGCCATCGCGGATGAAGAGCACATATTTTGCCAACGCTGCCGCTGAGGCAGCATGGGTGACCATCAGGATCGTCTGTCCCTGGTCGCTGAACTCGCGCAGGATGCCTAACACTTCATTCCCGCTGCTGCTATCCAGGTTGCCGGTCGGTTCGTCGGCCAGCAGCAAGGTGGGACGGTTGATAAAGGCGCGCGCGATGGCAACGCGCTGCTGCTGCCCGCCGGAGAGTTCCCAGGGGTGCTTGTCGGCCTGGTTGGCAATGCCGAGCCGTTCGAGCAGTTCGCAGGAACGCTCGCGTGTTTCCCTTTTCTTGCGCCGTTCCAACAAAGCAGGCAATTCCACATTCGCACGCACGCTCAGGTTCTCGACCAGATTAAAAACTGGAAGACGAACCCAATCTCGGCGCGCCGGAAGAGTGCCAACTGCTTCTCGGACAACCTGTCCAGGCGCTGGTCGGCAACCATAACGGAACCAGTCGTGGGCTTGTCCAGACCGCCGACGATGTGCAGCAGGGTGGATTTCCCGCTTCCGGATTCCCCCATAATGGCCACAAAGTCCCCCGGTTCGATTCCCAGCGAAACACCGCGCAAGGCATCGAAACGAACGCTGCCCGTCTGGTAGGTTTTTTTCAAATCATGGACTTGCACGAGGGCGGTCATACCAGCTTATATTCCGTCCTTCGAAAGGCCAGCTTGAAACCGCCGATGCGCAGGTAGCGCTCAAACTTAGGCCCCAGCGAGGTCTGGCCGACGACCGTTTCGACCCCATCCCGTTTTGCTTGCGAAAGCACTTCGACGGCCATGTTATAGATGGTGCGTGTACCGCGATACTGTGGCAGAACACCGCCGCTGCCGATGGTGGCATACGGTCCGTGGCGCATCAGGGTTAACGTGGCAGCGGGAGTGCCTTTCACAAAGGCAACATAATGCGCGAAGCCGGGCACCCTGGTGGTCGGCTCCAGAATCTGGGCCAGGAAGGAAGTCCAATCCGAGGGCATCTCGTAAGCGCCGGTCATCACTTCCGCAAACGTTTCTACATCGGCCCGGTTTTCGACTCGTTTGACGGTCACGCTCTTGTCGATTTTTGGTACCCGAACCTTTTGCAGCCCTTCCAAAACCATCCAGGCTTCGTCCGTTTCCTGGCAGACAAAGCCGCGCGCTTCCAGGCGTTGGGGCAAGTTCTCAGGGGCGCAGGCCGGAGAAACCATAATAGAAGCAGGCAGATCTCTTGACCGGAAGAAATCGATCACTTCGTCGATCAATGCGTCGGTGTTTTCCGGCGTGGTATGGAACAGATAAGCGCGGTTGATATCAGCGGACGGAAAAGTATGGCTGCTCAAAATGACGATGTCATCCCGTAACACGACTTCCACGCCCGGAACGGCTTCTACCAGTCCCTGTGCGATGGTGGGAATGATCAATTCCAGTTCAGCGATCTTTTGCAGATCAATTTTCATATCGGTTACTCGGTCTCAGACAAGTGCCGTAGCGGATATTTGAAGAACAGCAGGAAAGCGGCAAACATGAGAACGCCGCCGATCAGGCCGGTCAGGCGCACCCCCAGCGGCCCGTTGACGTCTGCCTGGCTGCGCCCCAATAAGAACAATAACGACAAGGCCATCGCAGCTACCCCGCTGATGACCTGGCCCAACAGGCTCCAGGAAGAGTAATACGCTCCTTCTCGGCGTTGCCCTGTCAGGGTTTCGTCGTAGTCGGTGATCTCCGCCGCAAAGGCCTGCGGCAGCATGGTGACACCCGACATAGCAACGGCTTGCAAGCTGATCCAGATCAAGCCCTGGGCCAGCAACGGGATCGGCAGCCATGGCCCAATCAACATCAATCCAGGCAAGACGATTGCGGAGGCCAACAGCGAGCCGGAAAACACCTTCCACTTGCCATAGCGCGCCGACAACTTGGTCACGAGCGGATAGCAGGCCAGCAAGGGCAGTACAGCTACGATGTAAAAATAAGTGGTAGTAGAAATATCCTGCTGGCAAATTTCGGTCACAATAAAGGGAATGGACTGCATTAAGAAAGTAGTCGCAGTCCAGAAACAGATGCCGGTGGCAGTCAGCGTCAGGAAAGCGCGGTTGGTGATCGTTGTCCGAATGCTCTGCATAAACCCTATCCGTTTCCCGGCTTCGATCTGGCGTCCGGGCTTTTCCCGTAAAACGAGAAAGGGCATATACAAGAATGGCAAGATCACAGCTGCGAAAACCAATGCCATTGAAACATAGCCAAAGCGGCCGATCAACAGACCGGCCAGACCAGCCATGATGACCCCAATTAGCTGAAAACTTGCGCTCCAGGCAGTCAGGCGCACACGGTGGCGGTCAACCTCGGCTAACTCAGGCAGCAACGAACCAAGCGGGATGATGACAAAATTTTGTGCAATATTAAAGAAGACCAGGATCAGGCCCAGGTAGATCAAATTCGTCATTGATTCGCTTCTGACAGGCGGTGTCCACAACAGGAAAAATGAGATCACCAAGGGCAGGGAAGCCGCGAACATGAAAGGCAAGCGCCGCCCCCACTTACTGCGCAGGTTGTCAGACCAGTACCCGATAGGTGGCGTAACAGCAGCATTTACGATCCGGGCGATCAGGATCACGATCCCGTAAAAAGCCAGCGGAACGAGTGGCGCTCCCTGACCTTCCGGCGGAAGGTAAAAATACAACAACCAGCCGTCGTTAACCGACCATGCGATGGTAGTCCCCAGCATGATCAGGCTGAAGGCAAGGTCAATTCGAACCGGGGGCAGGATCTCAGTCACAGCGGGAAGCGTTTTGGTCTGTTCCATATTTCGTACTGCGAACAATTCTAACTGGTCTCTGCCGGAGGACGGTTTACACTTTCGCAAGCATCATGAAACAGCAATGCTTTCCATTTAAGCTCTACCGCTTACGACAGGAAAAATACCTATCCCGCCAAAAACGGTAGAGCCCATTTACTTTACAAAAATGCAAGTAATGAAACCGAAATGAAACAATTCCCCTACCGCCATGTAAAATTGGACTGCTATCCTACGGGCTCATTTCAAAAGTATGAAAGTGTTTATCATGGGCGTATCAACAGTATCTTATGGAACTTCTCCCTAATGCCAGAACGGATTATCGTCTCAGGCATTTATCGGAGCGGAACTTCCCTTACCGCGGAGTTGATTCATCGGTGGGGGGCATATGCGGGCCACGAAGAGGAAATCTTCCAGGATGAATACGGATACCTGGAACATCTTGCGCTACAGAAACTCAATGACGAACTGTTGAACGATAACAGCCGTGTCCCAACCCCCGTTGACCAGATGCTGGAGAAAGCGCAAAACCCGCTGCTGAAAGAGCGCGCGCTAGAAATCCTGGCAGCAATGGATAAGGAAACTGAACAAAACCAGGGGATTGCCTGGATTTGGAAAGATCCCCGGCTGCCCTTGGTGTTGCCCTTTTGGGCGGAAATCTGGGGGGATGTGATCTACGTTGTCCCCGTAAGACATCCGGTAGAAACGATCCTCTCCGCAGCCAGCATGGACGGGATCGATCCGGAAACCGTGCCGCTCTCCGCCGGTTTTGCATACTGGCAGTTTTGCATGCTAAATGTAGTTGCGTTCACCCAAGACAGCCGGCGCAAGCTTTTTGTTGCCTATGATCAACTGCTTCAAAATCCCCAACGAGAATGTGCCCGTTTGTGCGAATTTCTGAACGAGCAGTGCAGAGTTTCATCACAAGATACCAGCCAACACATTGAGCGGATGGCCTCTCAAATCTCGCCCAAAGAATATCACTTCCAACATCCGATTGCGTTGGCGAAGGTAAAGGTCACCACCAGGGAACAACGCGCGCTATTCAATTTTCTCAGGGTTAAAACGATGTACCCCGAAGAACCGTTTATCCAAGATGATTTCGCGCTCTACCCGGGTTGGATGGAATATCTTCGAGCGCTGGATATGCTCTATGCTTCAATTCCAGCACAAGATGGTTAGGCGTTAACATTATGGAACCCATCGAACGAGATAGATTTTTGAATCTCCCTGCTGAGGAGATCGCAAATATCGTCCGTGCAGGCGGTTCTAAGGTTTGTGTATTCCCTTTCAACGGGACACGTCGCTGGTTTTTGTTGGAATACGGGCGAGATTTTGAGGGGGACGCCGCCGAGCATTATGTGGAATTGACCACGCACGGCTACATCAACACCTATCAACTGGTTCTCAACCACGGCATCGACACCATTGTCGCACCAGTGTTTGGAGGCGAAATCTTGAACCGGGGGGAAGAATACATGCGCGAAATCGGCGCGAGTATGAGCTTACTGGCAACTCATCCCGCATTCCTTGAGTTTTATGAAACTTATAACATCCGGGTCCATTTTTATGGCGACTATCGCAGAAAATTAAGTGAAACACCCTATGCCTACATTTGTGATGCGTTTGATGAAGTTACCCAAAAGACTGCGAATCACGCGAAGCGCCGATTATTCTACGGCGTCTGGGCAGACGATTCAACCGAGACCATTGCCGAGCTTTCAGTAAAACATTTCCAAGAGAATGGAAAAGTTCCAACCCGCCGGGAACTGATCGAAACATACTACGGCGAGCATGTTGAGAAAGCGGATATCTTTATTGGATTTGAGAAATTCAACGTTTTCGATTACCCCATGCTTGGATGGGGAGAAGAGAGTTTGTATTTTACTGTTGCGCCTTCACTATACATGAATGATTACCAGATTAGGAATATCCTTTACGATTACGTTTACTTGCGTCCGGTCCAAGATCCCGATTATTTCTCTATGCCAACGGTTGATTTTGAAGGTATGCGTGAATTTTATGAAAACAACCGCGAAGTCACTTTTGGGGTTGGAGAAATGCGTGGGGGAATCTGGTATCCCCAGTCAAATATTATAGAAGTAAGAAAGACAAATAATTTATGAACATCGATGAAGAAGTTCAGAAGTTATTGAAAGAGGTCGGACCCGGGAAAATGAGCAGCACTGCTTATGACACCGCCTGGGTCGCCCGCCTGGGAGAGTTTGACTGGGAACTAAGTAATAATGCACTTACTTGGTTATGTGAACATCAACTCTATGACGGTTCTTGGGGGGCGGAAAAACCATTTTATTATCATGATCGCGTTATCTGTACGCTTTCAGCTATGATTGCCTTAACGTATCGTGGCCGACGCGCAAAAGACCGGGTTCAAATTGATAGGGGGTTAGAAGCCCTGGAACGGGTAACATCCGGTGCTACACAAGGGCTGGCAGCTGACCCAAATGGAGCAACGATCGGGTTTGAGATGATAGCTCCTACCCTTGTGGCCGAAGCAGAAAGACTCGGCATTATCAAGCGACAGGGAGAGCGCATTTTAGGGCGAATGGCGCGTTTGCGAAATATCAAGATGGAAAAACTGGCGGGCCGGAAAATCAACAAAATGGTTACCCCCGCGTTTTCATCTGAAATGGCTGGAACTGATGGACAAGCAATACTTGATATACATAATCTGCAAGAAGCAAATGGCTCCGTAGCGCACAGTCCATCAGCAACAGCATACTTTGCTCGATATCTAAATCCAGGGGATCCGAAGGCATTAGCTTATTTGCGCGAATGGTCCGCCCCGGACGGAGGCATTCCCGATGATGATCCTTTTGATGTTTTCGAACCAGCATGGGTGCTATGGAATTTACAACTGATTCCTGGTTTCGTTGACAAGTACTGTGATCAATACAAACCGCATCTCGACCGCCTGGAACAGAATTGGGATCCTCAAGGCGGCATTGCGCATGCTATCGAATATACGCCCAAAGACAGCGATGACAGCGCGCTCACGTTTGAAATGCTGACATCCTTTGGCCGTCATGTAGATATTGGAGGGGTATTGAGTTATGAAGAAGAAGAATATTTCCGTTGTTTTGCCCTCGAGGCAAACCCCTCTATCAGCGCGAACATCCACGTCTTGGGCGCGCTCAGGTCGGCCGGCTTCGAGCGTGAACACCCATCGGTTAAAAAAATATTGAAATATTTGCATGCGAGCCTGAATGGCTCCGTATTTTGGAATGATAAATGGCATGCCTCTCCCTATTACGCTACTGCTCACGCCGTTATCACCATCCAAAACTATGATAAAGAATTGTGCAAAAACGCAATTGAGTGGATCATTAATACGCAAAATGCAGATGGTTCATGGGGATTTTATAGCCCAACAGCTGAAGAAACAGCTTATGCAATTCAAGCGATTTGTGTCTGGAAACATTCTAATGGGAATGTCCCCTCTGAATGTATCAAATTAGGAGTTAATTGGCTTATTGAGCATAGTGAACCACCCTATCTACCGCTGTGGATTGGAAAAGCCCTCTATGCGCCAGAGTTAGTCGTCCGCTCAACGATTCTCAGCGCAATCGAATTTGGAAAAAATACATTATGAAAAAACTCCGGTCTTTTTGGTCATACTTAAACGCGTTTAAAGAAAGCCATCCTGATGATGCACGCCGGGGACGAATTCTAAACGTCCTCTTAGCAGGCGCCTTTTCATTATCTATTCTGGCACTTGTTGCAGTGCTCATATTATTCAGTATTTTATCTTCATGGGACAACCCGGGCAATAGTTTATTATTAATAACAATTGTAGTGCTCGTGATTGGAAGTATCGGTCTTTTCTATATCAACCAAAAATCCACAAAGAGTGCCGCACTTCTATTTTTAATGTTGCTCAGTGTTGCGTTCATCTTTAGCGATGTTCCACAGGAGCTTGCTAACGGTCGTTCCACCTTTGTTTTTCTTATCACAATCGCAATTTCAAGTCTGCTGCTAACCCCAGCCAGCAGTTTCTTCTTCGCTATCGGGAATGGGGTCATCATCACCGTTCTCGCATCCATTTCCGGTGTTGTGCCGAACGTTCCCGCAATGGTCAGTTTCTTCATGTTGGCTCTTATCTCATGGCTCTCTTCTCGTTCACTGGAGCAAGCACTACATGAACTGCGCCAGATCAACACCAACCTCGACCAAATCGTCAAGGAGCGCACGCATGCCCTAGCCCAGGCCCTCACCCGTGAGCGGATCGAGGCTGGGCGCAGCCAGGCGATCCTGGAGAGCATCGCAGATGGGGTGATCGTGTTCGATACACAGGGAAACGCGATCCAGGCTAACCCTGCACTATCAAATTTGATCAATGTTCCAATCGACACAATCGTGAACGCCAGCGTCAATCACCTGGTTGAATCCAGTCCTATGGACGCCGCCAATAAGGGCACACTCGCCGGCGTATTGACCAAACCAGGCAAGCCTCATGCCAGCCACCGGGTGGCATGGGGCGAGAAGACCCTCTCCATTAGCTCCGGGCAAGTGCTCGATCGCGACGGCAGCGAGGTGGGAACCGTAGCCGTCTTCCGAGACTTTACGCGCGAAGCTGAAGTGGAAAAGATGAAGAGCGCGTTTGTTGCCATGGTGTCCCATGAGCTTCGCACGCCCATCAGCGCCATCCTTGGATATGCTGAAATTTTCAGGGAGCAGATTTATGGCCCGCTCAATGAGAAACAAGTCCAGATGACGAGCAGGATCATATCCAATTCAAGCAGGTTGTTAAGTTTAATCAACGATCTCCTCGATCAAGCCCAAATGGAAGCCGGAAAACTAAAGATCAAGTACGAAGTCCATTACTCCGGCGGACTTGTTGGAAAATCTTCACGGTGTTATGGATAAATTAACCACCGATAAAGGTTTGCAATTAACTTGCGAACTCGACGAAAATCTGCCAGACAAAGTGACTGGCGATAGTTCTCGTTTGCAACAAATCCTCGTCAACCTGGTCAGCAATGCCGTCAAATTTACAGAGACCGGCACGATCCACGTACAGCTCAACAAGTTTGACGATTTCCATTGGCAAATTGCAGTTTCGGATACGGGACAGGGCATACCAACGGAAGATTTGCCCCACATCTTTGATACGTTCCGTCAGGTGGAAGGGACCACTACCCGCGTACACGGTGGATTTGGACTTGGTCTGTCGATTGTCAAACAGTTGGTCACCTTGATGGGAGGCAATATCTCGGTTAAAAGCGAATTAGGCAAAGGAAGCATTTTTTCCATCACTCTACCTTTGATGCAAAAGGTATATAATTAGGAGCAACTATGAGCGCATTGGCTTTCATTATCGAAGACGACCAGGATCTGAGCACAATCTTTGCAGATGCGCTGGAAACGGTCGGATATCAGGTTGAACAGATCAAAGACGGCTTAATCGCCCAACAACGGTTGAATGAAGAAGTCCCTTACCTGATCTTGCTCGACATGCACTTGCCGCATATCTCTGGCGCAGACTTGCTAACAAAAATTATCAAAGCAGATGCGCGTTTCAGCGATACCGTCGTGATCCTGACCACTGCAGACGCCCGAATGGCCGAGGCCTATGAGCCAATGGCAGACTTTGTCATGGTCAAACCAATCTCGTTTGTACAGCTTCGTGATCTGACTTCCCGGCTCAAGCCAAAATAAGAACGAACTTCTTGAAAAGCGGTTCTCCCAATTTTCGATATTTTTCCCGTCGGAAGCGGTAGAGCCTAAAAACAAAAAGCGACCTTTACAGGCCGCTTTTTGTTTTCTATCATAATGCTAATCCCAATAGGAATGACAACGGAATTCTTCTCCCGAGGGGGTAACGACAGGAGCAGTAAAATCATCAGCCTCTACTTGATAGTTCTCCAGCCCCGATCCAAGAGATGCCAGGAGGCGGTTCGCGTTTGCACTAGAAAAATGGAAAGACTGCCAGGGCAAGGGATCTTCGCTATTCTTTTGTTCCACCTGGTAACAGACCAGAGCTGCGCCCACAGCTTCTTTAACGGAAGTAGGCAAAGACGGAGTCTGATACGCAGCCGCGAGCGCGGGAACAGCATCGGTTGACAAGCCGGTCAGGTATGAGGCATCAAAGGTTTCGCCCTGAGCGGCTCGATCCACGTTTTGATGAACGATAAATCCATCCACATTCATAATGCCAAGGCTGAGGGCAAATCCAAGCGAAGCAATCAGAGCAGCCAGGGCAAAAATCCGCTCTCGATGCAAAATTTCTAATAGGACCACAGCAACCAGTAACAAGGCCAACCAGAGAATGAAGACATGTGTATAGGTGCGCAAGCGGGAAAAGCCATAGGCCATTTCGTAGAGCACGAGACGCTGGAAGGCCGAGATCAGCATCACAACCACCAGCGCAACAATGCCAATCTCCAGCCCTGAAAAAACGCGACGTTGGGTTGTCGTTTCGCGGCGGGTAATGCTGCTTGCCACCAGGAGAAGCAACAGGCTGAAGAACGCCACCATAACCAGCTCGCCAAAGCCACGGCGCGCATATTCCGAATAAGTGTAACCACCGACCTGGATGTTCGCCTGCCCGCCAAAGAAATACTGGAACTGGATAAAGACAAAGGTCGCAAATAAAATGGCAACGCTGCCAAGCACAATGGCAGCTTCAATAAAGCCCAGGAAGGCCGGAATCACCGGCTTTTCTTGGCCAACCAACTTCTCGTCCGTGCCTTGCGAGGCGGCGTGCAGGAATACGCCGGCCAGTGCATAGGCAGCCACTAAAATATAAACCAGGCGAAAGATATATTCGGGAAGCTTTTCGAGTTTGAATACTGCGATTAAATCCCCCAAGCGTTGACCGAAGACCATGTCTGCAGAACTCAGTAAAGCAGCAAAGACGGCCACGATCGGGAGCGCGATCAGAATGCCGCGCACCACCGGCCAGAACCGGGAGTCGCCTCTTCTCGCGACATCAGCCTGCTCTCCGTTTAAAGAGGCCGCCTGTTTCACTTCCGCCGAATACGCCAAGGGGCGGGCAACCATGCTGCCCGCCAACCGCAAGAAACCTTTCAGGTAATCCAGCAAGTTGTATGCAGGCCAGCGTCCGCTCAGATAGGAGATGGCGAAAAGTCCCATCAAGAACAGGGTCAAGGCGACCGACAGGAAAACAGTCAGGGGTTCCCGGCGGATAACGGTCATGAGCGCTAAAATGGCGATCACAGGCAAGAGCAGGAATGCGTTACGGCTTGGCTTATAGCCATCTGCGCGCAACAACAGGATGCCAGTCATTAAGCAGAGCGCAACGTAAATGGCGAAGTTGATGCCGGGCGCTTTCTTCCAAAAGAGAAAGTCAAAGGCCCAGCCGAGGGCGATCACCGTCCATAAGAAACGAGGTGGGTTGGATTTCATTGTGGCCTCCTTGGGTATCCTTGCACAGGTTTGTTTTCAGATGAAGCAAAAGGATCTGGCCTTTCGCAGGTTTTCGAATCATAGCCAGTGGAGACTTGCGAAGGCTCTCAAAAGGTATCAGTTTACCGACATGATCTACCAGTGTACAGGACTATCCTTGTTAAGAATTATTACAATTCCCTTAGAAGGGAAATATACCTATTGACATCCGAATTGTTTTATGCCATACTTTTGTCACTATTGGGGGAGCACAATCAAATTGCCATCCTAAGAAAGGAGGAGGTGATGTCTAACATGGATAGTAGTAACAAACCCAGCGCTGTGGCATCCCTCCTCAAGTAGGAATTAGGAAGCCACAGCGCGCCACGGGCGCCGTCCAAATGGGCGGCGCTCTGGTCTTTAAAATATGGTTCTCCCGTCTTTAGCCCGAAAAATGGGTTGTGAGCGCGCGTACGCGCGCTCACAACCCATTTTTCGGTATTTCTCCGTCGGAAACGGTAGAGTCTAAAATATAAATCTAGTCCGGGTTATGTTTCAGGATTAAGGGAAACGCATCTCGAAACGCCAGAATTCGTTGTTTGAAAAGAATTTCGTGCTGATGCCCATTACTTCGAACCAGGTTGTGCCCGGTTTGAGCGGGAACGCTTCCCCATCCTTGGTGAAGAGATGTAACACACCGGTCTCATCAGGGCGGGACCATTCCAGTTCATAGGCCTGACCATCCCGGAAGGCGTAGGCCGGGCCGGTCGCGTACAACTGGATCTCAACAATTTCAGGGGAAACCGAGTAAAACTCATGCGGCACCAGCAACACCACCATGTTATCCGCAGCGATGGGCACATCACCAAGCGCATCCCGCAGCGGCCGGTAGACTTCCGGCTGGCCTTCCAGTGCATTCTCGACATCCACGTAACGGTAATAACGGCCGCTGGGCGGGTCGTAGTCCCAGCGGTTGTAGATGACGGCCGAATACCAGGCAAAAAGCTGCTTGGCCGCCTGTCCTCCATCCGGGGCTTGCATCTGGAAGCGCATTCCTTCCAATCCCTGCCTTTCATCAGAGACGCCCTGCGCGTGGAAATATTCGCGCACGGCGACGGTATTTGCCATCAGATAGTTCGTCAACGGATCCGGACGGCACAGGGCCGGGCATCCCGCCTGCCACTCCACCACCAACCTGTCATCCAGCCCGGAGCCGTACAACCGGTTTCTCACCCGTTCATCGCCGCTGCCGAACACGAAGAAACCCCGGTACATGCGGATGAGATGCTCGTCGAAGAAGCGCGCGGAGCGGATGGAACCGACCTGCTCGGCATCTTTTCCATAGTAAATGGCAATGAACCGGGTGGTGCCCTCCTCGGTGTAATACTCAAAGACGATGTCGGCCCGCGAAAGCCCGGACTGCGGGCGGACTTCGCGCGGCAAGTTTGAGACCTTGATGAGCATTGGCCGGCGGTCGAGCAAAGCCGGATCTGTGCTCAAGCCCGTCAGCGGATTAATGTCAATGGGGAAGTTGTCCGGACCGAAGCCACCTTCCGGGTAGCCGGGGGTGGGCGTCGGGTAGGCGTTCGGCTGGGGAGTTGCTGTAACCGTTGCGGTCGGGGAAGGAAGCGGAACGATCGTCGGTGTTAGATCAGGCTCCGGGATCGGCTGGCAAGCTAAGGTCAAGGAGAGAAGCGTGATGAGAATTGTCTTACGCATAAGCCATCCTTCTTTATAATACCCTATGGGGGTTTTTCTTGCATTCCGCCGGTTTAGCTCCTATAATGACCCCATGCAAAGTCAACAAACCTTGTCTCTTAAAGCGAATTTGGTGCGCTGGTTCGTCCCCCTGGCTGCCCTGGCAGTTCTGGCCGGGTTCCTGTTCATCACCCCGCCTGGCTTGCTGGGAAAAGCGGATGGGATCGGATATGCCGTCTGTCATCGCATCAGCGAGCGTTCCTTTCAGATTTTCGGGCGCCAACTGCCGCTGTGCGCGCGCTGTACTGGCGAATTCAACGCGGCAGCCATGACCTTTCTCTTCCTGGGGTTTGTCAGCCGCAAACGCAGCGGCATGCCTTTGAAGGGCATTCTGGCGGTCCTGGCGCTCTTTTTCCTGGCCTTCGCGATTGACGGGTCGAATTCATACCTGTATCTGCTCAAACAGACCTACGAAGGCTTTTTGCCGCAGGTTCCAAATATTTATATCCCGAACAACACGCTACGCCTACTGACCGGCAGCGGCATGGGAATTGCCATCGCTTCCGCGCTCTATCCGGTTGTCAACCAGACCCTATGGCAGGAGGCTGAAGATCGCCCGGTATTGAACTGGAAAGAGTTCGCCGGCTTGTTGGGAATCATCTTCCTGGTCGATCTTGGCATTCTGAGCGAGCAGCCCGTCATTCTTTACCCGATTGCTTTTTTGAGCGTGCTGGGCGTGCTGGCGTTGCTGACCACCGTTTTCAGTATGGTCTGGGTCATTATCATGCGCCAGGAAAACGCCTTTGCAATGCTCAAGCAGTTGTGGATGCCGTTTACTGCCGGATTAACCCTGGCGTTATTGATGATCTCGGTCATCGACCTGCTGCGTTTGCAATTGACCGGCACCTGGGGCGGGTTCCCGCTGGGCTGATTGAAGAGGAGTGATGAAATGGATCTTTTAATGGGCGTTTTCACCGCGTTTGGGCTTTCGGCCAGCGCGGGACTGAACGCGTACATCCCGTTGTTGATCGTCGGCGTGATCGCCCACTACACCGATTGGATCACCCTGAATACTCCCTGGGATTTGCTGGCCAACCCCTGGGTCCTGATCGTGCTGGGGATCCTGGTCCTGATCGAGATGCTGGCCGATAAAATCCCGGCCGTCAACCACCTCAATGACGCCGTCCAAACCTTTATCCGCCCGGCAGCCGGCGCAGTCGCTTTTGCCGCCAGCGCTGATGTGATCACCAACGTCAGTCCAGTGCTGTCGTTGATTTGTGGTTTGCTGGTGGCGGGCAGCGTACATGTGGTCAAGTCAGCCGCCATACGCCCGGTGGTCACGGCCACCACGGGCGGGGCCGGGAACGTGCCCGTCAGCATCGCGGAGGACATTCTGGCTTCGCTGATGTCTATCCTGGCCATTGTGGTACCGATTATGGTGGCAGTGATCCTGGTCTTGATGGTGACACTGTTCCTGCGCTGGAGACAGCGTCGACGGGAGAAGGCCGACCAGCGTGTTTGATAAGGACTTACGCAACAAATGAGAGAGGCCCGGAAATATGGGTCGCGTGCTGGGCACGCGACCCATATTTCCGGCACCTTTTCACGAATAGTATAAGTCCTGTATGATTTATAATTGCCTAAGCAAAATTGTGAAAAACGAAAAATAATAAGGAGAATGCCTCATGACCGATTATTCTAACCAACCTTACCAGGCTCCGCCCGCCAAGCCAACCAGCAACATGGCCCTGGCCAGCCTGATCCTCGGAATCCTGGGCTGGACGCTGCTCCCCACCATCGGCTCGATCGGCGCAATTATCACCGGGCACATGGCGAAGAACGAAATTAAGAGCAGCATGGGTGCGCTGGGCGGCGACGGCATGGCAACCGCCGGCCTGGTGCTGGGATATGCCAACGTTGCCATTGCGCTTTGCATTTGTGTGGTCGTTGCCGGCATGTTAGCCCTGGGATTGACCATCCCATTCATCAACCAATAACATCAAGGAGACATGGAAATGAACGATAACATGGGAGTTCCCCCCACCGAACCAGCCGCCAACAGGAATAGAACGTTGATGATTGTCATCGCAGTCATTGTCGTTTTGTGTTGCTGTTGTGTTGTTGTCGGTGCGCTGGGCTGGCAATTCGGCGATCAAATTATGTATCAGTTAGGAATTTATTAGAAAAACAAGGTTCTCCCGTCGGAAACGGTAGAGCAAAAGGAAAAAAGGCGGGTTGTTAGACTCACCGCGCTTCATCAGGCCTCCGTCGCTTGTTACGCCGGGGGTCTTTTGTTGACAAAATGCTTTTTCAGTTCTTCCAGCGCCGAAAGCGCCTGCGCACGGGTCGTCACATCGATTGACAGTTCTAGAAATTCATCTTCATCCAGCACCGTCTGGGCGCCGTCCGGGGACACCCACAGATCCAGCGCCAGGTCGATATACGAGACCGTCTCTCTTTCGAGGACAGCCGGATATCCCACGTTGCAATACCAACCTTTGAACTTTGCCGTGTCACGGTCGTAGATCTCGAAGATGTTATACCAGCGGTCGGAACAGAAGGTTTCCACGAAACGGTCGTTGCGCTTTAGCACAGTATCCATAAATGGCATATCATCCCGGTTGAAAAAGGCTTCCAGGGTGACACAGTTTGCACCCCGCTGCATCACGCGCCCCTCGTACTGCCAGGTGACCTCGCCGGCCAGGTTGCGCTTCAAAACGGTGATATCCGTCACCCCAGGCATTCCACGTCCATCCGGAAAGTAAGCGTTTCTCCAACCGCCGGCGGAGCAGGCGTAAAAAAATACAGGCCGTTCTCCAACGTCACCCGATACCCGTTTTTTTGGAACAGGACATCGGACACCCGGCCTTTTAGACCGGCTCCGTGATCGAGGACTGTTAACATCCTCTGGCCGGACCAACAGCGCAACCGGCTCCCCCACAGTTGCATCCGTTTCGCACTTCACTTCCAGCACCCCCAGCTTCGTCTCGACCCGCCCGCCCCCCAGCCATTTACCTGCGAGCACATTTCCGAGCCCCAAGAAATTTGCCACCCAGCCGGAAGCGGGACGTTCGAACACGTCCGCGGGCGTGCCGAGCTGCTCGATCCGGCCATCATGCAATAACGCGATCCGGTCAGCGATCGCGAAGGCCTCTTCCTGGTCGTGGGTGACGTAAATTGCAGGGATGCCGCTTTCGTGCAGGATTCCACGCAGTTCCTCCAGCAAACGGTCGCGCAGGGCGCGGTCCAGGGCGCCGAGCGGCTCATCGAACATCAGCAACCGCGGACGGGTGATCAGCGCCCGGGCCAGCGCCACCCGTTGCTGCTCGCCGCCCGAGAGGTCGGTCACGCCCCGGTTGGCAAATCCACTTAAATTAACCTGCTCCAATGAAGCGGTTACGCGCAATCTGATTTCCTCTTGCGGTAAATTGCGCATCTTCAAGCCAAACGCCACGTTCTCGGCCACCGTTAGATGCGGAAATAAAGCGTAATCCTGGAACACCAACCCGAAGTTTCGCTGGTACGCCGGCACCGGCGACAGCGTTTGGCCATCCCAAAGGACTTTTCCGCTCTCGGGTTTTTCCAGCCCGGCGATGATGCGCAACAGCGTCGATTTACCGCTGCCTGATGCGCCCAGCAAGCAAAGGGTCTCCCCCGCCTCGACCGTGAAAGAGACGCCGGAGAGTAAAGGTTTGCCTTCGTAGGTTTTGTGTATATCGATTAGTTCGAGCATTGTTTATTCCGATGGTCGAGTAGCCCCGCTGTTTTTCGCGGGGCGTATCGAGGCCTTCGTATTCAAAATTCCCTCGCCCCGGGCAAGCGCAGGCGTTCGATCAACAGGATTCCGACTGTGGCCAGAACCATCAGCACCGTCGCCATGGCCATAGCCTGCCCGTAGTTCAGGCCGCCGGGCTGGGACAGGAAACGGTAGATTGCAATCGGGATGGTAGGGTACTCCGGTCGGGTCAGCAACGCGGTTGCCCCAAATTCACCCAGTGAAACCGTGAACGCAAACGTCGCCGCTGCCAGAGAGGCGCGCCAGATGATGGGCCAATCCACGGCCAGCCAGGCGCGGAAAGGTGGAGCGCCCAGCGAGGAGGCCGCGTCTCGAAGGCGCTCCGGGATGGAGGCCAGCGCAGGCTGGAGCGTCCGGATCACAAAGGGCAGCGCCACCATGGTATGGGCCAGCGGAACCAGCCAGGGCGAGGACAGCAAGCGCAGTGGCGGCCGGTTGAACGAAATAATGAACCCCAACCCCAGCGTCACAGCGGAGGCGCCCAGGGGCAACACCAGCAACGGGTCCAGCCAGCGTTCCAGTTTGCCGGGCCGCGCCAGCGCCGAGGCGGCCGGAAATCCCATCAGCAGCGAGAGGGCCACCGTCAGCCCGGCGTAGCCCAGCGAGTTGAGCGCCGCCCGGACGGGAGGCACGTAAAACAGCGAGCCGCGCCGGTTGATAAAGAGCTCGCGGTAGTAATCGCCCGTCAGGCCATAGTGCACCTCCCCACGCTGGCCGCGAGCGGCTTCCAGGCGGGAGACAGAGCGTAGCGGCAAAGCCAGCATCGGCAGGACGAAAAACAGGATCAACAAAAAGCCCAGCCCATATACAAAGACTTTCTCTTGTATCCCATGAGCCCGGCGCAGGTTATATTGGGTTGCGCGCGGGTTGACCTGCACGCGGGTCTTGCTTAGAACGCGCGTATAAAGGACCGAAAAAAACAGCGTAGATAGCAATTGCACCGCTGAAAGCATTCCCGCGAGAGGCAAGTTGAGCATCTGCAGCGCCTGGATGTAAGTCTCGACTTCTAAAGTGGCAAAGCCGGGACCGCCCAACAACAAAATCACGCCAAAACTGGTGAAATCGAACAGGAACACCAGCAATCCCGCCGCCAGCAGCGACGGGCGTAACAACGGCAGTGTGACGTGCCACCAGACCCGGCGATCATTTGCGCCGAGGGTGCGCGCAGCGACCTCCAGGCGCGGATCAAGTTGCGACAGGGCGCTCCCCACCAGGCGAATAACGATGGTTGTGTTGTAGAAGACATGCGCCATCAAAATCGCCCCGAGCGTGCCCACAATTCGGACAGGCGGCGCTTCCAGCCCTAATACATTCATCAGACCCAGGTTCACCCAACCGCGCGGGCCGAGCAAGGCGTTGAACCCGGCCGCCACCACCACCGTCGGCAGCATAAACGGGACGGCGGTCAGCGCGCGCAAGAGCGCCTTGCCGGGAAACACAAAACGGGCAAAGAGATAGGCCGCAGGCAATCCCACGAGCAGGGTCAGCAGGGTGGATAAAAAGGCCTGGTAGAGCGTGAACAGCAAAACATCTGCCGTGAGGCTGAGATTTGCCGGCGTAAGAGCCGATGTGTCGAGACTATAAACAAGGATACGTGCAAGTGGATAGAAGAAAAACAAGCCAATAAACCCGAGTGGGAGAAGCCACAGCAAAAAGCGCGACCGCAACCACGAGGGCACGAAGCCGGAGGGCGGAGTCTCAACGTCTCCCGACGTTAGCGCCAACGTCTGGAGACGTTGGACTCCGTTCTTGCCCTCCGTGGTCATTTGGCAAAGCCATCCAGATATCTTACCTTAAAACCGTCTCCGTCCAGGCCTGGATCCATTGCTCGCGATTAGCGGCAATTAAAGCTGGATCCAGTTCGGCAGGCTGCTCGGGGATCTGGGCATATTGGACAAACTCCTCCGGCAAATTCGCGTTCTGGTTGACCGGGAAAACGAACATCTGGGCAGGCATGTCCTCCTGGAACTGCTCGCTCAACATGAAATCAACGAACTTCTCGGCCAGGGCGCGTTGCTCGGTCCCTTGCAGGATGCCGACGAACTCGATTTGGCGGAAGCAGGTCTCGGGGCCGACGATCGAAGCGGTGGGCGCGTCATCTAGCGAAGTCTGCGCGAAGATCACCTCCGCAGGCGGGCTGGATCCGTACGAGACCACCATCGGCTGCGGGCCTTGCCCGGAAGAGGCGCTGAAGTTGGTGTAATAGGCCGTCTCCCAGTCGTTCACCACCACCAGCCCGTTGTCGCGCAGGCTGGCCCAGTAATCGAGATATCCAGGATCGCCAAAGTGCGCAACCGTCGCCAGCAGGAAAGCCAGTCCGGGGGAAGAAGTGGCCGGATTTTCCATGACCAGCAAACCGCGATACGCGGGCATGAGCAAATCTTCCAAACTGCCCGGAACCGGCAGATCATTCTCGGCAAAATAGCTTTTATCGTAGTTGATGCACACGTCGCCGTAATCGACCGGCAACAACCGGTTTTGAGGGTCGAGTTGGAACCTAGCCGGGATAGTTTCCAGCGCAGGAGACTGGTACGGCTCGAAAATACCGGCTTCGAGCGCGCGAGAGAGGAAGGTGTTATCGACCCCATAGAACACGTCAGCCAGCGGGGCATCCTTAGAAAGAATGGCCTTATTGAGCGCCGCGCCGGCATCGCCGCTCGCCAGGAAGGTTACTGTTACGTTGTTGGCTTCCTCGAAAGCCTGGATCACCTCTTCGCTGGCGGCGAACGAGTCGTGAGTCATCACGGTCAGTTCGGCAGGGCCTTTCGGCGCACAGGCGCCCAACATCAAAATAGTAGCGAGCAAAAGAAACACAAGTCGTTTCATAGGAACTCCTTTTGTATTTTTCAGGGGAAGTGGGGTGTTGTGGGCGGGCGTTGCCCGCCCACAACACCTCACACCCCGGTTTATTGAGATGAGATAGCTGGTCGACGGTGGACAACCAGCAGCAAACCAGACTGGATGCTGACCGAAGCCGTATCAGCCAGCATGGCGTTGCTGATGCCACGCGATTTATAAACATAGAGCGTTTCCCCATGCAAAGGCCAACGCAACCCTTCGGTAGAGACGCCCTCCACGTGGCCACCCCAGGGGATCAACGAGACGGTATCCCCGCTTCGTCCGTGGATTTCCCCCTGCGGGGACGATGCAGCCTGCTGCCCTTTCGCAGCCGCTGGCCTAAGGAAGAACACTTCCTCCACCCCATCATCCAGGCGGATATCGATGGAAGGCAAGCTCGGATCCGTCAAAAGGGACAGGTTGGCCAGGGTCTGATCAAATCGCCCGCCCAGCGCCCCGACAATCAGGATGGCGGAAGGTTCTAACTCGACCGCATACCGCAGGGCAAGCTCGAGATCGGTCTCATCCTTGTCTTCTGAATACTGCTCGATGCCAACTTCTGCATCGGTAAGTTCATATAGCTTTTCTTCGTCCACCGAATCCAGGTCCCCGATGACGATTGCGGGCAATATTCCCATTCTCATCAAATGATTGGCGCCTCCATCGGCTGCGATGAGAAAATCATCCGCCTGCAATAAAGCACGGACTGCTTCGATCTCTGGCACCAGGCCATTGGCAAAGATGACTGCTCTGGACATAAAAACATCCTCCGTGGCGGAGGATGTGAAGAGGCTGTCATGTTCCCTCCGCCGGCATGATCCGGATCAGGTATGGCGGGTCGAGCGTGGAACGCTCCTCTCAGCCCGTAAAACGGACTCCCCGGTAGATTGTGTCAAAAAGAGTATAAAGGGATGGATGCCCCCCTGTCAAGATAATGGCGCCTAGATCAGCGTATGCGGCGCTTCCATTCTTCTTTGAGTTGCAACTCGCGCGGACTGACCCCGGATTCGAGCGCCAGGAAGTCGAGCAGCAGACGGTTGAAGCGGGCTGCTTCATCGATCATCGGGAAATGGCCTGAGCTGTCCAATATGACTTGTTGCATCATGTGCGGCAGGCTGATGGAATTGTCCGCAGGGGGGGCCTCAATCGCCGGGTCATTTTGTCCATAGACCAGGAGACAGGGAATGAGCGTTTCACACATTTTGGCGAACAAGTCATTCGATTGGAAACTGCTGATCGAATTGGTGATGGCCTGCGGGTCCGCTTTCGAGGCATCGGCCAGTGTAACGGCTGCTTCCGGAGCTTTGCTGACCAGCCAGCCGACCAAATCGGTTAAGGATCCAGTCCGCAGACGGGCGTTGATCGATTTATAATGCAATGGGGAATTGACCGCCATGATGCGGTCTACGCTCTTCGGCCAGCGGGCACAAAAATTAAACCCTACCAGGGCGCCCAGTCCATGCCCCACCAGCGCCACCTTGCCGATCCCCATCTCGTCCAAAAAACGGCTGAGCAGGTCGGTCTGCTGGTTGATGCTGTAGCGTTTTGAGTTGCGGGCCGATTCCCCAAAGCCCCACAAATCCAGGCTATAGGCTCGGAAGGAAGTGGAAGCCACCTGCATGGATGAGATCCAATACCGCCACGATCCCACCCAACCGTGGAGGAAGATGATGGGGCGGCCTCGTCCCAACACCTCATAGTGAACGATCTGTCCATCCAGAATAATTGCGCTCATGCTTCCAAAAGGCTTTCTAGCTTAAAACCTTATTTTCCGAACTTCGCCAAAATCGAACGGACGCGGTCGGTCAACTGGTCGGGAGCGAAAGGCTTGAGCAAATACTCTTCAGCGCCCGCATCCATGCCATCCCGGATTTCTGATTCCTGGCCTTTGGCAGACAGAAACACAACCGGAACATCCTTCAGGGTTGGATCGGCTTTGATCAGCTTGCAAGCCTCGTATCCCGTCATACGCGGCATGCGCACATCCAGCAAGATCAGGTCAGGGAGTTCCTGCTTGGCAACTTGAACGGCGTCCTCCCCGTTTATACCGGTCACCACCTCATACCCGGCAAAGCGCAAGGTAAATGCAACCAGGTCCCGAATATCAGGTTCGTCTTCGGCTATCAATATCTTTGTCATCGCTATGCTATTCGCCTTTCTTTTCTACAGGCAAGGTGAAGGAAAAAGTGCTTCCCTTCCCCTCCCCTGCGCTTTTCAACCAGATTCGCCCTTCGTGCATCTCGATCAATTGCCTTACGATTGCCAGGCCTAAGCCTGTACCGGGAGTAGCCAGTACGAGCGGGTCTTCCCCCCGGTAAAAGCGGTCAAAGATGCGCGCTTGATCTTCTTTGGAAATGCCAACGCCGGAGTCTTGCACGTCCACTTGGACTTCACTGCCGTTTTCAGAGTGCAGGTGCACTGTAATCCGCCCATTATCGGGAGTGTAGTGATACGCATTGTCTACCAGATTCCCTAAAACCTGGCGCACCCGCTCAGCATCCCCACGGACCCTGGGGAGGTCTTTTTCCGCATCCAGGGAGAAAGCCATCGGCTTGTTCTCCTCTTGGGAACGGCGCAACATATCAGCCAGCACATCTTCGGCTACATCCCGCAAATCGAGCGACTGCGGGGATAAGATGACCCGGCCTGCTTCGATGCGGGAGATATCCAGCAAATCGTTCACCAGAATATTGAGACGCTCGGTATTGTTTTTGACAATGCCCAGGAAATGGGCCTGGTTTTCGTTCAATGCGCCGGCTGCCCCCATCAGCAGGATGTCTACATATCCGCGGACGGAGGTCATCGGCGTCCGCAATTCATGACTGACCGTCGCCACAAACTCGGACTTCAGCCTGTCCACCTCGACCTCGTGGGTTATGTCACGAAAGATGGATACCGTTCCCAGGAAATCGTTCTGCAGGATGACCGGCGCAAGGTGGACCAATGCGATCCTTCCATCTTCGAGCTCTATCTGCTCTGCAAACGATTCCCCAACCTGGTAGGAAGCCGGGTCATTCGACCAATCGTTGATCGTTTGCATCCATGTGCCGGCCGCCCTGCCAAAGATGCCACCGAATGCATCCAACGATTGGTCGAGCAACTTCTTCGATTCCAGGCCGAGAATGGCAGAAGCAGAACTGTTCAGGAACGTAATGCGGTTTTCAGGGCCGGTTACGACCACGCCATCGGCTACCGCTTCGAGGATCGCCTGAGAGCGGCTGGCTTCTTCCTGCTCTTTGCGCAGCATGCTTCCCAAACGCTCCGCCTGATCGCGGATCAGTCCATACAAATGAGCGTTGTTAATTGCAATAGCGACCTGTCCGGCAATAGCTTTGACCATACCCAGGCGTTCAGGGCCAAAGAAACCGACCTGCCGGTGGAAGACCATCAATACACCGATCACATCTTCCCCGACCAGCAAGGGCGCAACGATCGTGCTGCGATGCTCGCTCGAGGTCGATGCCGACATGACCCAGCGTTCATCTTTGTGTAAATCTTCCACCAAAGTCGCTTCGCGCGTTTCGACCACCCAGCCTGCCAGACCTTCTCCAACTTTCAACGTGAAGCCCTGGCCGTCGGATGTCTCCTTGCTCGTTAAATAACCATAACCAGCGCGGTAATGCAGCAAATTATCCTCGGCGTGCAGGAGCATGATCGTACCCTGCTCACCGCCGACAGCTTCGTTCAGCAAAGCAAGCGTGCGGCTGAGCGCCCTGTCCAGATCGAGGCTGGCTGAAACCTCCGTCAGGATGCGCAATAGCGTCTCGGTATTCCCCTTCTCGCGTTCCAGCTCAGTCGTGCGTTCAATCACGCGTTGTTCCAGTTCTTCCGCCAGGCGCTGGGTCTCAGCGAAAAGACGCGCGTTCTCAATCGCAATCCCAGCCTGCTGCGCCAGGTTGTTCAAGAAATCCAACTCAACGTCATTGAATTCCAACCCTTTGCCAGTGCGCCAGACTGCCATCAAACCGCTCAATCGCTCTTTGGAAAGAATGGGCACGCCCACCAAGTGTTCGTACAAACTCTCCGGTGTTCCCTCCACCGTTCGAGCGCGAGGATCATTTTCCGCGTTGTTGACGATCTCGCCAAACTTCTTCTCGGCAATATTGCCCAAAATGCCTTCCCCAATCAACATGGGAGAGTTCTTGATCTCTTCTGCATCCAAACCGACGACAGCGATAGCGTGCAACGCCTCGGATTCAGGCTCGGGGATATAAACCGCGCTGGTTTCAGCTTGGAGCAAATCTTTGGCATAGGCAACGATGCGCTTCAACACGTCCTGGAGGTCCAGCGTAGCCGAAATGTCGCGGCCCACCTCTGCTAACGCCATGGTTTCTTGCGCGCGACGCTGCGCCTCCTGGAACAAGCGCGCGCTGTCCAGTGCGACAGAAGCCTGGTTGGCTATGGTAATCGCTAACTCGACTTCAGATGTGCTCAGGCGTTCCTTAACGGGCAATTGCACGAACAAGAGACTGCGCAGGTCACCGCCGCTGACAAGCGGCAACACAAGCCCGCTGGTGGCTTCCTCCCCCAGCAGGGGAGTAAGTTGCCTCACCGAAGGTTCGGTCAGGAAATCAGCGCTTGTGAACACGCCCAGAGACTCGCGCAGTTGGTCAAAAATCGGCGCGCTGAGTAGCGGTTGGGGCAATATATCCGCTTGTATTGGCGTTGAGAAAGTCCAGGACGCAGTTTGCCCTTCCAAGCGTGCAACCGATACGCGCAGCGCAGCAAAGGCCTTGCGCAATTCCTCTGCTGTCACTTTCTCGATTTCATCCGCGTGCAACAGTCCGCTCATCTGAGAGGAGAAACGGTTGAGCAATGCCAGGCGTTGGGAACGCTGGTCAAGCTCTGCAGCACGATTAACGCTGTCCTCGTAAAGTCGCGCATTCTCCAATGCGACTGCCGCCTGGCCCGCAAAAGTTGTGGCGACCTGAATTTGTTCGGAGGAATAGAAGTTCGCCTGCCACTTCTCCAACGAAATGACGCCAATCACCTCACCCTTAGAAATAAGCGGAATTCCCAGCCAGGATAAACGGGGCGCCTCGATTTGTGGGAAGCGCGAATCATCGCGGACATCGCCAACCGATATGGGTCGTCCGAGGCGGATCATTTCCTGGAAAAGGGCGCTATCTTCCACCCCCACGGTTAATCCCAAGCGTTGTTCTGAGTCGGTAAATCCTCGGTCAGACGCAACCCTGAGGAAATCCTTCTCGCGCAGTAACAGCGTTGCTGTATCAAAGGGCAACACCGGGCGCAACTGGTCAAGCAAAGAAGCAACCAATTCCTCGCTCCGCAGGCTCGAGGTCATGGTGGTTGCGACATCGTTCAAAGCCTGGAGTTGACCGGCACGTTCTTCGGTAGCCTGGACGAGGCGGACGTTTTCCAGTGAAAGCGCAACTTGTTGCGTAAGCGACAACAACAATGTTTCATCTTCGGGTTTGAAAGCCGCTTGCGTATTGAAGTTATCTAAAACCAAAACACCCAACCCCTGCCCTGCCGTCACAATCGGAACCAGTAAAGTGGAAACAGGCAGGCGACCGCCCGTCGCCTGACGGTATAGAAACAGGTTTTCCGCTGAGAGTGCGTAATCGCGAGCAAAATTAAGTTCATCAACCCGATGGGGCATTCTGGTCTCGAATATCATACCGGGTAATGCCTCACCGGAGCGATAATTGATTTTCATTAAGCTATCATTGTCTGCATAGCCATCGCTAGCTCGCGGAGTCAGTTGAGAGATATTTTCGTCCCAAAGCAACACAACGCCTGCATGTGCTGCGGGTTGGATGACCCGGCGAGCGCTTTCCAGCAGGGCTTTTATGATTTCGTTCGGCAACAACCCGCTGATTTGCCGGCTGAAATCGAGCAACAAATCCACTTCTTGCAGGCGGCGGCGAGTTTCACTCAAGAGTGAAATGTTTTGCAAAATTACGGACGTTTGACGGGCGATTTGATAATAAACCTGCCGGTCCTCGTCAGTGAAGGCCGGAAGCGGCTCCGGACTGACCGCCATGATTGCGGCTACAGTCTTCTCTTGAACATTTACCGGCAAACAAACAAAGGCTTTGGCATGCAGTCCGCTTAGTAAAGGCGTGTCAAGCCAGTCATCGGCCTCGTCCTCGTTTGCTGACAGGATTGTTTCACCGGATTGCAAACAAGCGCGCAACGGATTTCGCTGGCCAAACAATGCTTCCGGGCTGGTAGCGCGCGGTACGCTGCCCAGCACGTGTAACAGACGTGGGCCTTCAGGGCCCTCCTCGGCGACCAATGCGACCGCCATCCCAAGCTGGGTGAGCACCTCCCGTCCTAACGCTAATAATGCAGAGGAAGCATCCAACTGGCGGCTGACCGATTCCGTGATTGCCAACCCGGCGCGGACCCTCTGCGCTTGCCGGTCCAAGTTGTGAATCGAGATGGTCTGTTCCAAATCCTTGCGTAGCAGCAATGGCAAATCATTCTGGCTGACGCTGAGCAGTCGTTGCTGTCGCTGCAAGCCCGAGGTAAGCGTTTCCACCCGATTGCGCAATTGGGCGAAACGGCTCGTATTGCTGATCACCAGGGCAGCCTGTGCGGCAAAAATTTCAAGGGTTTCGATCGCAGCCTTGTCGGGCCGCAGGCCGTCGCTTGGGGCATCCAGGCTGAGCAGGCCTAGAGGGTTTCCCTGGGCATCCATTAAAGGCACGAGCAGGAAGTCGTCCGGATCCCAGGCATTTTCCGAGTGGTCGAACTCATCCAATTCCAGCGTGACCATGTGGACATCTGCAGGAACGACCGGTGTTTCATTGGCAGGAATAAAATACGAGTGGCTGATGCGGAATTCCGGTTTGAGCAACTGTTGGATGCTTACCAAGGGCTGCTTGCGAACCAACAACTCCGAAAGTACATCTTGTGGGAACCCAATTCCGGCTACCCGGCGTAAAAGCTCTGTATCAGGTTCGTAAATGCTAAAAAGAACCGCTTGAAAAGGCGTTGAGGTCTGGATGGCGTTCCCGATAGTTCGTAACTGCTGTTCGATAGGATGCTCGAAATTAACAGCATAACTGATTTCTGTCAGGTTCGATATCGTCTCAGCGCGACGGCGCAACAACTCAGCGCGCTGGTGCTCTGCCTGATACTGGCTTGCTGTGTTTAAGGCGATGGATGCCTGTACCGCCAGCGTTTGGACCAACTCTACAATATCTTCTTTGAAGAAATCGGGGTGTTTGGAGTGCAGGTAAATGACACCGGCAAGGCTTCCGTTCTTGCGGATGGGAACAATTAAAGCCGAACGTACATGATCATGAGGCGCTGGAAATTTTTTTGGATCGAAGTCTGTAACCACCAGCGGCTGGTCAGTATCGGCAACTTGCGAAAGAATCTTTGGAAGGTGCTCGTTCAAGGAGCAGCCAAGTGAAGATTGAACTTCAAGCGTATCACTCCCACTGGAGCGCTCAAAAAGCAAGATCGAGCCACAATCGGCTTGCGTGATATGGATGCTCTCCGAGTGCACCAGTTCCAGCAACCTGTTTACATCCAGCGATGCATTTAATTCCCGGCTGATCCGCATGATAGCCGTTAATTGAGCCACACGAACGCGCAATCTCTCATCAGTCTGGCTTACCAGGTTTGCGCTTTCTATAGCGGATGCAAGTTGCCCGGCAGCCGTGGTCACGACCTGAAGATCGTAGGCGTTAAAAAATTCGGGTTTGCGACTCCCCAGCATCAACTCACCCAGACAATGCTCGCGCACAATCAAAGGCACGACCATCGTCGATTCCATTCTCAATGTCGTGATGAGGGGACTGTAAACCGGCAAAACCCGCCGGTCGCTGCCCAAACGACCGGAGAGAAAAGGCTTTCGACCGCCTGAGACAGTAAACCGGTACTGGGAATCGGTCACAAACATTCGTGAGAGCGTTTCAGCGGCATCGTCCTCGACCCCATACATGCTCTCTCGATGGAGACGCAGTTCCCCTTTTTGCTCGTCGAGCAAAAAAATTGCGGCCGCATCGGCCTGGAAAAGGTGCGCCAACTCGCGGACAGAATGTTCCAGCACTTCATCTACCGACGCAGCAGAAGCTGAGAGGCTGGCAACTCTGCGCAAAGCGTCAGACCGATAGGCACGTTGACGAGCTTGCTGCACCAAGACTGCATTTTCGATAATTGCAGTGGCCTGGTCAGCAACAATTTTCATCAAACGCAATTCGTTTTCAGAGAATGCAGTAACGCCCTGCCTGTGATTGGACAATTGCATAAAGCCAAGCAGGCGCCTGCCAGACAACAAGGGTACCAGGGCCGAGTCCCGCAGACTGGCAGCTTGGGCCAGGTTTTGGATCCCAAGCGTTTCCCAGCGTTCATCTTCTGCGGCATTCAAGGTCAACAATGGCTCTTGTGTTGAAAGAATATCCGAGGCAACCTTCCCATTCGGGATGCTTGCGCGATACATTTCCACAATGTGGGGAGGCAATCCCTGAAAAGGAATCTGCCCCTCGAGCATGCGCTTGCCTTCGTCAAAGAGTAAGAATCCAAGAATTTCAACATCAAACAACGGAGAAACACTCTTGACCAGGCGCTCGAAAAGTTCTTTCATGTCCTGGCTGGCGCTCACAGCTTGCGCCAGATTGGCAAGGCTGGTTAACTCGCTTGATCGTTGATGCTCTGATTCGTACAGTAAGGCATTGCGAATCGCTACTGCTGCTTGCCCGGCCACCAACCGGATCAACTCCAGATCATGCTGGCTGAAACTGTTTTCCGCAGATTGTCCCGCTTCAAGCGCGCCAATGAGCTTGCCACCGTCCATTAAAGGGATTCCCAGGTAAGAACGGACCAATAAATGTTCCGTTCCACCGTTTGTTGCCTCACCATTCCCTGAAAGGGTCTGTGATAAGAGAAGCGGCTTTGGATCTTTCAAAAACGAATCGGCATAATTCCCGAAATAGGACCGTTCTACGAGGCGCACCCCTCGCGGTTCCCCGGAACGATCTTCATAACGATATGGAATAAAAGTTCGCTTGGTTTCATCCCAAACTTTGAGCTCCAATGTCTCCGCGGAGACCAGCCGCCCGACGTTCTCGAAGATAGCATTCAATGTATCTTCCAGGTCAAGGCTGCTTGAGATCGAGAGACCGAAATCTGTTATCACCTTTAGAATCGATGCCGAGAGTTGGCCATCTTCCCCCGCTGATAACGCGGGCGTAAAGTCCAGATTGCGCAGCACGACCATCATCCGCGGAGTGAATCCAGGAACCTGGTATGAGCTGGCTTCGGTCAAATGTGCGCCAACAGAGATCCGTTTTTGGCTTTCTCTCGACAGGAGGGAGAGAAATTCGTTGGACGGCCGCGCATAGCGCGCCAGGCGTTCCAGATCCACTTGATCATCGTTATGCAAACCGAACAACTGGCGCGCAGATTCGTTTAAATACTCAACTCGCCCGCCGCTCTGAACAACGATAATGGCATCTTTCAGCGCTGAACTTTCAGGAAATATGGTTGCTGAAGAGGGAAGATTTGCGTATGACTGGTTGACAGGCCGCAGCATCCGTAAGAAAAACCGGATAAATAGAACGGATAGCAGCCCGCCAACAACCAGAACAAGACCCAGGCCTAAGCCTCCCATTGTTAAAGAGATCCTTACCCGACTAAATCGCTCGGAGTGTCCTTCCGTCGAGCGTCAGCGCCCATTTCGGTGATTTCGCGGATATCAGCGAAGCCAAATTCGGATGGCGCAACAACTCCTGCGGCAAGTGTCATGAAGGGAACTTTCTCCGGCCCGTTGTTAGCCTGGACTGTTATGTAACCCTGCTGGCGATCGATGAAGTTATAGTGTGTTTGTACTTCTTCCGCAAAGCGCTCTTTCAGACGCTGTTTAATCGATGGAGCAGCGTTCTCGGTCGTAATAATAATGAAATTGTCTCCGCCGGCATGCCCTATGAAATCTGACGAAGTGCCGGTTTCATCCACGACTTCACCTATCAACATCGCGCAGAAGCGCAACACATTATCGCCTGCAACAAAGCCATAGACATCCCGGAATGGGTCAAAGTGATTGATCCGAATGTCAATCAAGGCCCAATCCTTCTCGCGGATGATCTTGCGCAATTGCTCCTCAATGAGGCGTCCAGCCGGAAGGCCCGAGCGTGGGTCGGTAAGGCTTTCACGCTCTGAACGGCGGATAGCGCCTTGCACGCGCAGCTTCAATTCCTCGATGTCAAAGGGCTTGGTGATGTAATCATCCGCGCCCAGCTCGAGGCCCTGCAATTTATCGCTGCGTTCATCCTTCTGGGTCAGGAAAATGACCGGAATATGACTGGTACGCGTGTTCGTCCGCAATGCGCGGCAGACCTCATACCCGTCGATATCGGGCAGCATAATATCCAGCACGATCAGGTGCGGTAACACCTGCCTGGTCTTCTCCAAGGCATCGGAACCACGAGTGGCTACGTCCACTTCGTACTCCAATCCGCTGAAGTAGATTTTCAGCATGTTCCCGATATCAATGTCGTCTTCAACAACCAAAAGGCGGGGCTTTCCCATAGAGCCTCCTCTATTTGCGCCCGGCCCTTTTTCGGGCCTTCTGGCGCACGGCTTCAATTTGTTCCGGCGTCACTTCTCGCTCGAACGAGCGGAACCCGCTCAAGCGAAAGCCATGCTTGTTTGCAATGGCTGTAATTTCATCAACACGCTCACGCGTAATGTGCTTGCCAAGCGTGTAATCTTCAAAACGGCCTTCCAGGGTCAGGGCTATCGTTTCTGCCATACAGGCATAGGACTTGCCTGATGGAAAGCCGAAGTTAAAATGGAAATCAACGGGACCTGGCACATCAACCATTCCGCCGTCAATCACTAATATATCATCTCTTGCAGCGGCTACCATTGCAGAAACATCACGGGGCCGCGCCACATCACAGACCACACTTCCTGGCAACAAATGCTCCGGGTGAATGACATCATGGACGGCACTCGTTACCGTGAGGATCAACTGCGACTCCGCCAGCACATCCATCTTCGTGCTGACGAGTAACTCGCCTCGACCCTGACCGGACAACTGCTCCCGCAATTCGATCAGCGCTTCTTCCTTTCGGCCGACCAAATATAAACGCCCTACATCTTCTGACAACAATTCGGCACAGACCCGGCCAATCGTTCCCGAAGCGCCTACAACCGCGGCCGTCGCCTCTCGCAGGGGAATATCCATCTGAATTGCTGCTTCGCGGATGGATTGCACTGCAACAGAGATCGTGTAGGAGTCTCCCGTTGTAACGGGCACCTCCAACGAACGGGCGATGGTCACACCGGCGTCACCGATAACCGAGGTAAAAGCGCCCAGGCCGAGCATCCGGGCGCCGAGGCGCTCCGCCATCCGGCCTGTCTGTACAATCTTACGATAAACAACCCGCTCTGGCAACTCCAACATACGGCGGGGCGTATAAGGAGCAGCAATGAACCAACCCTGCACCTGCTTTCCAGTGGAAGCAGAGGTGATGCCTTCGATTTCTGAAATATAAACCGGGGGAAAGAACGTTGAAAAAAAATCGATCTGACGCTCGGTCAGAACCCTACCTAAAAACGGGAATTTCCGGCTGACATCCCGCTTGGGGTCAATCGGGTGAATGATAAAAGCAAATGTATCCATTGGCCTACCAGGATTCCACCTCCGAGCGTTCGTCTTTGGGACGATAGAGCGCCTGGTGATGAGAAGCATTCCGCAACTGGTAATGGTCGCTTTCTTCAAAGCTGACGTTGCGACTGATCACGCGCCGACTCTCAGAAGCAACCAGCACAACATCGGATTCGATGGTGCGCGCCGGATACACAATCAGGCCGGACCCTATCCGGCAGTTATGTCCTACACAACTGCCGATGACCGGTCGGTTCGAAAAGCTCAATTGGTCCTTCCCATCCAGGGCGCGAATTGGGGTGGGGATCAGGTTGAAATCGGTAAAAGTCGTACCGGCGCCGATGAATGTATTGCGACCAATGACAGACATTTGCAAACAGGTATTCTGCGCGATCATGCTGTTGTCCATAACAGTCGTCATAAACAGGGCAGAACGAAAAGGCAGAAAGGTCCCGTCGCCCACAACGGAAAGCATTAATTGCACATCCTGCGAAACGTTGACATTGTTGCCAATAATGCAGTTTTCGATCACCGCTCCGGCATTGATAATGACGTTATCTCCAATCGTTGTCGGTCCATGGATAACCGCGCGGGGATCGATGACACAATTTTTGCCAACGGTGACCAGTTCCGAACACTCGAGCAGCTGACACCCTTCGTAAAGCGCCTTACTGATCACATTTATTTTGAAAAGGGTATCTTCGTTCAGGCGTTTCTCAAAGCGGGCCCCGCGCGCGAATAACCCGAAGACCACATCCGCCAGGTGCACGTGCACCCAGGAATTGATTGCGATCAAGGCTCGCAGTGGAACGTTAAATACCAGGTCGCCTGTCTGGTCTGCCATGTACGTTGGGACATGATAGTATCCCATCTGGCGAGAACCCAGATCGATGACCAGCGGTTCCGCATCTGCTACCGGCCCATTCGGGTAGTACCATAAATCGGCCAAAAAGAGATTCCCCGCAGGGGTATAAGAGGTAGAAAGGGGTAAAGCGTGCTCTCGAAAGGCCGGATCATCGATTGAAAATGCCGCCCGCACAGCACGTTTTCGTTTTTTAGCCTGAGTGATGAACGCAGAAATATAGGGTTCGTCGAAGAACAGGTTGTCGCGATAGACTAGCGTGGGTTCACGGACAAGCGGCAGGCGTTTTCCGGGTTCCAACTCACGCTCGCTGGTGACATACGGGGCAAGGACATTGCGCTGGTATAACCAGAGTGGTTGGTTTTGAATGCGCAAATCCCGCGCACGTTCGTTGAACGGCTTAATCACATGGGGAGCGTTTAAAATAATCTTCAGCATCTAAGGTATTTTCTCATAAGTTTAGGACTTACGCAAACGAACAGGAGAGGGCCGGAAATATAGGTCGCGTGCTGCGCACGCGACCTATATTTCCGGTATATTCACAAACACGGAATAACACAACCGTAGAATTCAAGTGAGCGGCATGCGGTCGATCACAATCAGGCAAGCAGCATTGCCTTGCGAAATGCAGGTTTCTTCCACTACGTTATAAAACTTTCCAGCGCTCACCCAGTATAGCGCTTCTTGCAGCGTACCTACCGCAAACTGACAGAGCGGCTCAGACCCGTGCCGGTCCCAACACCAGGGACAGTGCTCGATTTGCCAAAAAACTTTCTGCTCTGATTCTTGCAACGATACGACCTGGTCCGTATTTTGATTGAAAAAATCAGCCAGGGCTTGCAAGACGGAAATCAACTTCATATCAGGCGGCTGTAAGCGGAAGTCTGTATCATTCAAGCCCAATCCCGGACCGTAAGCACGCAACCCATTTGAGAAGAAAACCCGTCCGGCGCGCAACGCCAGTCCATGACCGCCATGCGGACCATAGCCCAACTCTAACGAGCTTTGTAACAGGCTAAGAGTCTCGAACGGGACAGCCCGGTGATCGTCATCAGGCGGGAAATTGCCAATCAGGGAAGAAAGCGATGCTAAATTGAGAATAGCATTCAAACCATTTCTCCCCATCACTTCCTCGAACGCAAATAGAATAATTCTTCCCAGCCTGTTTGGGTAATATAAACCGTGCGCGTTTCCTGTCATGGAGCCGGCCATTCTTCGTCAAGAAACAGTTTGAGCTTCTGCATAAATGGCTCCGGGGCATCCATCATGATGAAATGACCGGCCTTTGGGAAACGTTCGATTTTGTTTTGCTCCACTCCCGCTGCCAGAGGCTTCCACTGCTGAGGGCTGACAATATTGTCCTTTTCCCCGTACATGCCCATCACCGGTATCTTGATTTCGTTTAGCATCGGGCGCAAATCCGTGCGTCGCAACGAGGCGATGCTGCGTAGAAAAGATTGCACGGTTGTACTCGAAAGGTCGCGGTCCATCATATCCGGGAAACGCGGGTCGCGACAGATGAAAGGGGAGGCGGCGCGCATCCCGAAACGGAACAACCCCATCATATTGAAAAGCATAAAGGCGATCGCACGATACCCTGCCGCTTTCAACGGCAAAGCCAGGGAGGAGCCGGCAATTGGCGAACCAACCACCACCACCTTGGAAACGCGCTCGGGATACTGGACTGCGACCGACAAACTCACCGTACCCCCCATGCTATGGCCAACCAGCGGAGCTTTGGCGATGCCCAACTGGCTCATGAACTGGTCTACTAAACTGACAAAATCCTGCACTGCATAGGTATCGCGCTTTTTACCGGATTCGCCAAACCCCCAAAAATCGAGCGCATAGGTACGGTAGTACTGGCCCAGATAGGCCATGGTCTCCTGCCATAAACCCCAAGAACCCAGCCATCCGTGTAGCAAGATGACTGGGCGACCCCGTCCATATACTTCATAATGAACTATGCCCTGGTCTGTAGTGATCGATGACACCGAACCCGAAATACCGGTCCCCCTACCCCCCGGTCTCCATTTCTGCGAGGATGCTGTACAACAATTCCAATAAAACGGTCTTAACCGTTTCTTTTTCTGTCGCTACGCAAGAGAGCAACTTAACTTGCTGGTCCAATCGCAACGCGTGACGCATGTCTCCCAATTCCCAGGCATCTTTTCTGTCCTGTTTGTTTGCAGCCACCACATACGGTGTGGGCGCATAGGCGCGGAAGGTCTCCAGGATCGAACGGGCTTCACGAAAGGTCTCTGGCCGGGTGCTGTCAACCATCACGATAAACCCCAACATGCCTTCCGAAAGGATCTCCCACATAAAATCAAAACGTTTTTGACCGGGCGTACCAAACAGGTATAGAACCAGATCCTCGTCCACGGTGATGCGACCGAAGTCCATTGCGACAGTAGTGGCTTCTTTGACAGAGCGCTCATCGGCGCTTGTGATCTTTCGCTCCGTAGCAACAACATCAATTTCGCTGACCGACTGGATAAACTCGGTCTTGCCAGCGCTGAAAGGTCCGGTTACAACCATTTTGACTGTTTGCATAACAAAAATTCCTTCCCAATCGTGATGTTTACAGCGATCGGATGCGGCCGATAAGCTTGTTCACCAGGGACTTCTGCTCTTCCTTGTTCTGGGTGGGGAACATCTTGGGGTGTGGCAAAACTTTTGCACCCTCCGGACGGATAATTTCAACCAGGCCAGCCTGCAACAAACCATACACAATGCGGCGGATTTCGAGATCGTTCATTTTATTGGCATGGGCAATCTGTTTCAGTGTATTCTTCGGGTTGATGTACGAAACAACCCGCCATTCTTCCACGCTCAAGTTGATGTTTTTCAGCGGACGGTCGGTAAACTTCAAAGCCATTTCCAGGCTTGGGATTTCATCCTGCAACTGTTCCCATTCCCGCAACTGCCGTGAACCTTCTATAATTAAATTTTCGAGATCCAGGCGGACGTTGATGCGGTCATCCGGGGGCAACAATTCAGTTTCAAAGCGGAAAGAGCCTTCCACCCAGGTATACAACCGCCGGATCGTTCCCGCGAAATACTCCTGCAGGTTGCTGAGAATATCCTCCCTGGTTACATAGCCCGCGTTGATCAGCAATAACCCGAGCTCTTTATCCGTCATATTCCCTGCGCGCTCCACAATGGCGCGGTATTGGTTGGCCGTCAATTTATTGGCGCGATGCAACACCGTTGCCAGGCGGTTATCTTCCTTGCCGATGCGCGCAAAAGCAAGTTTGCCGTTTTGGAAGGCAACATGCGCCTGATCAGCAGCGCCGTCAACGACCAAGGTACCGGTCTTGCCTGCCAGGTTGATCAGATTTAAGAGTTGAGTGATTGTAAAGTCGCGTAAGTTTCCACGTAACGCCATAGCGGGCCTCAAATAAGTCCCCCCGCATGGGGGGGAAGTCCCCCGATAGGGGGGATGAAAAGATTATACATGCAAGGTATTAATGCGTCAAACTTGGGGCGTTGACAATATTGAAAGGGCGCAGGCGGCTATGATAGACTCGGCCTGTTTGACTTTCATCCGGAGGACTTCATGCGCCTTAGAACATCGCTCCTCGCTCTGACGTTTGGCCTGTTGCTCGGTTTGCTCCCTTTTTCCGGGCCCAAAGTGGTATCCGCCGCCCCGGGCGCAAACGTGACCGGTGACCAGCCCACGCTTAACTTCCCGGAAAGTCTCACCTTCCATGCCAGCATCGAAAGCAGCGCGCCAGTCACATCGGTGGTGCTCGAATATGGCACAGACCAACTCACCTGTGGCAGCGTGGTAGCCAAGGCCTTCCCCCAGTTCACGCCGGGCACGACCGTGCAAGCAGAATGGACCTGGGAAATGAAACAATCCGGTTCGCTGCCTCCAGGCGCGAGGCTGTGGTGGCGTTGGCGCTACACTGACGAAAACGGTGTGGAAAACGTTTCCGAGAAAAAGACTGTAACCTGGCTCGATTCCGCCCACAACTGGCAAACGCTTACATCCAACCTGATCCAAATCCACTGGTATTCCGGGGACCGCGCATTCGCGCAGGAGCTGTTGAAAGCCGCGCAGGCGGGACTTGCGCGCCTGCAAAACGACGCCGGTTTGCAGCCCGACAAACCCATCCACCTCTACATTTACGCCAACAGCGAAGACATGAAAAATGCCATCCTCTACGAACCTTCCTGGACGGGCGGCATGGCGTTTCCCGAACAGGATATTGTCATCATCGGCATCTCCCCCAACGACCTGGAATGGGGCCGCACAACCATCGCTCACGAGCTCACCCACGTGCTGGTCGGCCATCTCACCTTCTCCTGCCTGAGCGATGTGCCCACCTGGCTCAACGAGGGCCTGGCCGTCTACAGCGAGGGCGCACTGGACCCTGCCTCCCAGGCCCAACTCGATAAGGCCATCCGTGATGACCAGTTGCTGAGCGTCCGTTCGCTCAGCGGCGGTTTCTCGGAAGTCTCGAGCAGAGCTTACCTTTCTTACAGCGAATCCTATAGCCTGGTGAAGTTCCTGATAGAGTCCTATGGGCAAGATCAGATGAATGCGCTGTTGATCGCCCTGCGGGACGGATCTACCGTTGACGAGGCCTTGACACAGGTTTACGGGTTCGACGCCGAAGGTTTGGAGCGCGCCTGGCGGGACGCGATCGGGGCCCCGCCCCAAGCTGCTTCCGCGCAAGCGACCGCGCTGCCCGCCCCGACGGTTGTCCCCACCTACGTTCCCTTTTCGGGAGCGCCTGTGGTGGTCACGCTTACTCCTTACGTGATTCCCAGCTCCTCCAGCGCACAGCCGACGCCGGGGCCGGGCAGCCCACCCATCGGGCTGACGCTTATGCTGGGCGCCGCCTGTCTCATTTTGGTGCTGTTGTTCGGTGTGCTCGGCCTGGCCTTCTACCTTGCCTCCCAGAAGCGCAAAGGAGAGCGCCATGAATAAGACGAGCAGGGCATTTTTCTTCGTGGTTCTCTTGCTCCTGTTTGCTTCCGTAGCGGGGCTGGCGGGGAATGCGTCTGCCGGGAACCCGCCGCGGTCGCCGGACCAGGCCCTGGTCCTGGCGGGAGGCGAAACCACCAATCCGCGCGAGTATGATCCCGCCACCACCCACGGCTCCGGGGACAAGCTGGTCTTCAGCGGGCTGGTCTCCTTCGATCCGCACCTGAACCTGACCCCCGATCTGGCCGAAAGCTGGGATACCAGCCCGGATGGCACGGTCTACACCTTTCACTTGCGCCAAAATGCCCGCTTCCATGACGGGCGTCCCGTGACCGCGCAAGGATGTGATCTACTCCTGGGAGCGCGCCCTCAGCCCGGCGCTGGCTTCTGATACCGCGCTGACCTATCTCGGCGATATCGTCGGCGCCCGGGAGATGGCCGCCGGGCAGGCGGACCATGTCTCCGGGTTACGGGCGCTGGACGAGCACACCCTGCAAGTGACGATCGATGCGCCCAAGCCGTACTTCCTGCTCAAGCTGACCTACCCGACCGCCTTCGTGCTGGACAAAGCCAACGTCGAATCGGGCGCCGAGTGGTTCCGCGCACCCAACGGCACCGGCCCCTACAAGCTGACCGAGTGGCGGCGCTTCGAGCAGATCACCTACGAGGCCAACCCGGAATTCTACCTGGGGAAGCCCTCCATCCCCGCTGTGATCGTCAAGCTGTACAGCGGGGTCGGCCTGCGCCTGTACGAGGCCGGAGAGATCGATATCACCGGCGTGTCCTATTACTCCGTAGAGCGTTTTCTTGATCCGGGCGACCCGCTGCACGACCAGCTCGTCACCGGCGTCAGTTTGTGCACCAGCTTTGTGACTTTCGACGTGACCCAGCCGCCCTTCGACGATCTCAAGGTACGGCAAGCCTTCACAATGGCCTTTGATCGCCAAAAGTACATCGACGTGCTGCTCAACGGCCACGCGCTGCCTGCTATTGGCATCTTCCCCCCCGGCCTGCCCGGCTTCAATACCGGGTTGCAGGGCCTTCCCTATGATCCCGAGCGCGCCCGCCAGCTTTTGGCTGAATCGAAATATGGAAATAACCTGCCTCCGATCGTGTACACCGACGGCGGGATCGGCTCCGGCATTGGCGCGGACGTGGCGGCGCTGGCCCAGATGTGGAAGCAAACGCTGGGCGTGGAGATCACCGTCGAAAACCTGGAGCCGAACTATTTCTACGAAAGAATTCTCGCCGGACAGCACGGCCAGATCTTTGGCGGCGGCTGGTGCGCGGACTACCCCGACCCGCAGAACTTCGCCGACGTGCTCTTCCACACCGGTTCCGCCCAAAATACCGGCGGGTACTCCAATCCCGAATTGGACAAGTTGCTCGAACGAGCGCGCGTGGAGCAAGATGTAACAAAACGGATCGAGATGTACCAGCAAGCCGAACAGATCATCGTGAACGATGCGCCCGTGCTGTTTACGGTCCATTCGCTTTCTTACCAACTGGTCAAGCCGTACGTAAAGGGCTACGTCTTTACCCCGATCGACGTGCCGATCGAGCGCTATATGTGGTTGGCGGGGAAGTAACTGCTTCGGCTTATATAAAAAATAGGGCAAAAACGGTGTGCGGGGCCTAGGCCCCGCACACCGTTTTTGCCAACTCTTATGTGCAGACTGGGTAGTTTCAATAGAAAGTAGATTGTAAGGTGCATTTGTCAGGGATTGGGATACACTAACAGCGCTGTTTGCAAAACTGTAAATATCTCTGGGGGAGATGTCCGGCCATTTTCATGTACAATCGCAACCTATCTCAAATTGCCTGGGACGCACACGGGATCTCACTCAGGATCCACCCATCATGGTATGGAACACCCTGGGAGCACCCTTGAGCATCCCGGAAGGAAGCAGGCGCAATGGCGAAGGTAACCCTAGATGCCCCGTTTACAGGGTTCAGAGGCAAGATAGGCAAGCTGGTCTACCGCGTGTACCCGAGCGGGGAGACGATCGTATCGAAAGCCCCCGACATGTCAGCCGTCGAGTGGAGCCCGGCGCAGGTGGAGCATCGCCAGCGATTCAAGCAGGCGAACGCCTACGCCAAGGCAGCTATGGCTGACCCGGATGCGCGGGCGATTTATGAGAAACGGGCCGCCGAAGAGGGCCGCAAGGCTTACCGGATCGCCGTTTCCGATTCCTTCAAGGGGAACGAGCTGCTCCCCCGCATCCAGGCTCATCCAAAGACCGTGAAATGGGGCAGCATGCACAAGGGAGAGATGTCTAGCTGTCCCGCTCCGTCCAGCACCGATCCATCCGGCGCTTCACAACCGCCCGAAGAGGCTGTCCCCACGGAATCGCAACTCGATCCCCCTCTCACCCCACCACCCGCCAAACCGCCAACAACAGCAATAGCCCCGGCGGTCGCCGTGGTTCAACCGGCCGCCTGTCCCGCTGCATATAACCCGGCTCCATCAGGCATTCAAAACCCATCGGAAAGCGCTGTAGTGCCTGCGTCGCCTCTCAAGCCCGGTTCCCCCAAGCCGCGCGGGAAGCCCTCCAGCGGGCGCAAGCGGCCTAAGGCCTCGCCTGCACGACGAACTCCACCCGCTCGATCTCTCCCCCGAGGCTGGCGAGTTCAAACGCGAACGGCAAGCTGCCGCCCGGGACGATCCCGGCGCTCGACTGCCAGCGGCGCACCCCCACCACCCGCCCGGACCGGTCGTAAGCCACCGCCACCACCCAGACCGACTTTGCAGGCGTCACATCTTCCGGCAGGGCCACCGCGCCGCTGACCGTTGCGCTGCGCCCCGAACTGTCCACCAACGTCAGGGTGTTATGCACGCGAGCGGGTAGGTAGCGCGGGTCATCCGGTTCCAGAGAGATGCCGCTTAGCAGTTGCACACGGGGATGCGCATCGGCCGGAATTGGCGGCGGGAAATAAATTGCCAAGGGCAAGGATGCGTCCTCGGGCAGGATATCGAGCAGCGAAAACGCGAGGGCGCTTGCCAGGGTTGCCCCGTTTGCATCCAGCAGCGTCACCTGTGCGGACAGGTTTTCGATCACAGCAGCCGTATCGTTGTGGACCAGCACGAAGCACCACATGCCCTGGTCGGACGTGAGGTAGCACTCGATCTGTTCCACGGGAGCAGGCACGGGCGTCGGGGTGGGAGCGCCGGTCGGGTTGTCGGGGTCGCTGGGGATCCTGAGTTCCGTCCCGATGGACATGCTGTTCGGGGAGACGTCCGGATTGGCGGCTACAAGCTGGTCTATGGTCACCCCGAAGCGCAGGGCAATTCCTCCAAACGTGTCGCCTGCCTTGACTTCGTACACCATTGGCGTGGGAGAAGGAACCGGCGTCTCTACGGAAACCACCAGGCCTTCCGGGGTCTCGGGCGTGGCGCTGGGCGTCCGGGTGAAGATAGGGGACTAAGGTTACGGGCAGCGTAGCCGTCCGACTGGGGGCTTGCGGCGTGCCCCCCACTGGGGACTGGCAGGCAGCCAGCAGAAATGCAAACAGCAAGAGGACGCGTTTCATTCCAGGGATTATACTTGCGGGGAGACGGTATAATACCACTACCATAAACCGCCAAGTCCCCAAGAACGCCAAGAACTGAATAAGCTCGCCAAGGGCCTTTCTTGGCGCCTTTAATAAACATCCCTTCCGCTGGCGGTTAAAAACTTTTCAGGAGGCAAGATGAAATATCGTCATCTGGGGAAGGCGGGGATACAGGTTAGCGAACTTTCGTTCGGCTCGTGGGTCACGTTCCACAACCAGGCGGGGGTCGAATCAGCTGTCGAAATGATGTCTGCCGCGTATGAGGCGGGCGTAAATTTCTTCGACAATGCCGAAGTGTACGCGAACGGGAAGTCAGAAGAAGTAATGGGAGAAGCGCTCAAGAAGTTGGGCTGGCGGCGCGGCAGCTACCTGGTCTCGACCAAGTTCTATTGGGGGCTGCACAAGGGCCCCAACGAACGCAACACGCTCAACCGCAAACGGCTGATCGAAGGCATCGACGGCTCGCTCGGACGCCTGCAACTCGATTACGTCGACCTGATCTACTGCCACCGCCCCGACACGACCACACCCATCGAAGAGACCGTCTGGGCGATGCACAACATCATCGAGTGGGGCAAGGCGCTTTATTGGGGAACGTCCGAATGGGCAGCGGCAGAGATCGTGGCCGCGATCGAAATCGCCGAGCGGCACCATTTGCACAAGCCGGTCGTGGAGCAGCCAATCTACAATCTGTTCGAGCGGCAGCGCTTCAGCCCGGAATACGAGCGCGTCTACAAGAACTACGGTTACGGTTCGACGACCTGGAGCCCGCTGGCATCCGGCCTGCTCACCGGCAAATATCTGGGCGGCATCCCGGAAGACAGCCGCGCCACGCTCGAGGGCTATGACTGGCTGCACGACGACATGACCGACAGAGAAAAACTGGCCAAAGTCGCTGCATTAGAACCGCTCGCAATCGAGATGGGAGCCTCGCTGGCGCAGTTCGCGCTGGCCTGGTGCCTGCAAAATCCCTACGTCAGCACGGTCATCACCGGCGCCAGCCGCGTGGAACAGGTGCACGAGAATATGAAAGCTGTGGAATTCGTGGACCAGTTCACCCCTGAGATCCTGGCGCGGATCGATGAGATATTTGAGGTAGAGAACGAAGAAGACGAAGAGTGAAATATCTTTCCTCTTTCTTCTTTCCTGTAAAAAAAGAAGAAAGAAGGAAAGAAAACCTCTTACCCCTTCACAAAATATCCAGCCTCGATGGTCTGCCAGGGCTCCTCTGCCAGGTTCATATATTTTGCCAGCAGCGGATGAACGCGCGCAATTTCTTCGTACACGCGCTGCGCTACCAGGCGGATCGAAAAATGGGCATTCGCGGCCCCTCGTAACTGACAGAAGGCGTACGCTTCGCGCAAATTGAAGGTTGCCAGCACACGCCGGTAGAATCCGTTGGGGACGACGTACTGCGCGACGTAGGGGTCGAACTCGTTCAGCTTCTCCCAGACAGAGCGGGCCGCTTCCATGGCAGCCTCATACTGGGACCCGAAGCCTGCTTCCGCTATCAAGCGCGGAGTCGCGTACCCGAGCGCAGCCGTCTGGACCTGCGGCGTCTGGGTCATCATGCGGTGGCGTTTGAATTCGGCATACGCACCCTGGTCCATGATCAGATCAAAAGTGTAGGTACAGTGTTCCAATTCGCGCAATGGGACATCGAAGCGGCCCAACCGTCCTAACAGGGCTTCGGCCAATTTTTCCCGTTCCAGCGACTGACAAACCTGTTTCAGCGCTTCCGCATAAGACAGATTCCCGAAGCGATAGAGGGCGGCCGCCAGAACCTTGTCTTCGCCGGCTTTATCGTAATCAACAAGAGTGCACCCACGCTCCTTCACCCCCGGCCCCTCTCCCGAAGGGAGAGGGAGAGTTCCCTTCCCCCTTCGGGGGAGGGGTTAGGGGTGAGGGCCGTAAATTTCATCGGCTGTCTCCGTCCAATAGGGAACCTTTTCCGCATACTTGACCAGCGTGGGCAGCTCGCCCTGCGCCACCTGCTTGACCGTCTCCCCGATCTCGCGCACCTCCGCCAACGGGCTGGACAACCACTTGCGGATGGCGTTCTCCAGCACGCGCCCGTTGGCCGTCATGCCGACGTTGGCCAGCGAGGCCGCCGGCAGGATAAAGCGGCACACGTCCACGTAGCGGGAGCGGATGCGGCGGTCGTAGGCGGCATCTTTTTCGTCTTCGCGGCGCGGGATGTCCTTTGCGATCATAGCCTTGACCGGTTCCAGCGAGGCCACATAGGTATTGAAAAGCATCCGGCAGGTATCGAAGAATTCGTCTCGCAAAGGGTTTCCCATCCAACTCGACCGGGACGTGGAACGCATCCGTGTCCCATTTCTGGTAGCGGGTGGACTTTTCAGTATAGGATGCCAGCCGGTTGCTCTCGATGGCCTCCATCGCAACCCGGGACACGTTTTCGATCGCGAGGTGCAGTACAGCGTGTTCCGCCACAGAGGCGTGTCCGTAGCCGACCACCCACTTCTCGTGGAACTGTGCTGATTTTTCGTCGGTCAGGTCAGCGGCGATATCACGGAAGGAATCGGGGAAACGCGAGGTTTTGGCAAAGGCCACTGCGATGGTTTCGGGGGATAAGTTCTTTAGAGGAAAGCAGGTAAATATCTCGTTTGGGAGCGGGCATGGAAAATCCTTTGGCTGGGAATCAGGTGGTCTGGCTGAATATAGACGAAAAAGCCCCGTGCGTCAACGGGGCCGTCTGGTAAACACGGGAAGGTCACCCGGAGATGACCGTCATTTCAATATTTGGCGCGTTTGCACAATATCTGTGCGGATCTGCTTCAGCAAAGCTTCCACGCTGTCATACCTTCGTTCTTCCCGCAAATATTCTACGAACTCCAGTTTTACTTCCTGGCCGTACAGTTCGCGGTCGAAATCAAGAATATGCGCTTCCAGGTTGGGGATTTCTTTTTCCGGGGTGAAGGTCGGGTTGGTGCCGATATTGATCGCGGCAGGGTGTTTCTCGCCCGCGACCCAGGCCCAGCAGGCGTAAATCCCAGTGGCCGGGATCACCTTGTCTTTGGGATAATCGATGTTCGCGGTGGGGATATTGATTCTGCGCCCCCGGCCATCCCCATGCACAACCGGACCACTGATGGAGTAAAAACGGCCCAGGTTTTCGGCAGCACGGTCGACCTGGCCTGCGCTAATCCGTTTACGGATCAGGCTGGACGAGATCACCTCCTCGCCATTTTTCACCGGCCCGATCGCCTGCACGCGGTACCCCAAATCTTTGCCAATTTCGGTCAGCCGGGCCAGGTCCCCTTCGCGGTTGTGGCCCAGGGCAAAGTCATACCCGATCCATAACGAACGCAGGCCCAGGTGCCGGGTGACGCGGCGCATAAATTCCATCGCAGAGAGTTTTGCAAATTCGGGGGTAAAGGGTTGGGTAATGACCACGTCCACGCCCAGCGCACCGAGCAGATCAGCGCGTTCCTGCGGGGTAGTCAGGCACTTCAGGTCATACCGTTTCCCGAGCACAACAGCCGGGTGCGGCCAAAAGGTAAGCACAACGGCAGGCGCGTCATTTTGATGAGCGCCTGCCGTCAACTTATCTATTATTTCCTGGTGTCCGCGATGAACGCCATCAAAGACGCCGATCGTAAGCCAGGAGTTTTGTAGGAAGACATCCTCTAGAGAACGGAAGGGTTGCATACGAAAGGGTAGTCTAACAATTTTAACCACACCATTAAGCCGGTTGCGGGAACTGGAGTTATCCGGACTGGAAGAAAACCTTTTTAGGCTGCCACTCGCGCGAGCCCTCTTCTTCGCCTTCCATGCACTGCATCAAGGCAACCAGTTCGCCCTGTGTGCTGACGCCGCGGACCCAGCTTTCCAACTTCGTATCGGGATCGGCCTTAACACGATGTCCATGACGGACCTCTTCCACCTCGTCCGGATTGAGCTCTATCGCTTCCCAATCCCCCAGGGCTTCTGCCGCCGGGATCAGGTACTGGTACCAGCTGCCGGCTTGGAAGGCCTCCTGCAACTTACGGAGAGGCACCGCATCACGCAAGGTGAAGCGCCCGCTCTTGGTACGGCGCAGGCCGACCAGGTACGCGCCCGTGCCAAGCGTTTCGCCCAGGTCGTTGGCCAATGAGCGAACATAGGTTCCGGACGAACAATGCACGTCTACAACCACTTCAGGGGGGGCCCATTCGAGCACTTCCAGGTGATGCACCTGAATAAGACGCGGCTCCAGCTCTACTTCTTCGCCTTTGCGGGCCATATCGTAAGCCTTGCGTCCCTTTACCTTGACGGCTGAATATTGCGGCGGCGTTTGTTCGATCTCGCCTTCAAATCCTTTGAGAACTTTCTCGAAATCTTCTTCTGTTACATCAACGGGCATTTCCTGGCTGGTAAATTTACCGTCTGCGTCATAGGTATCGGTTGAATTGCCCAGGCGAATGATGGCTTGATAGCGCTTGTCTGAAGCGGATACAAACTCGCTCAGACGCACTGCCGGACCAATTAATACAACCAACACCCCAGAGGCGCGTGGATCAAGAGTCCCAGTATGCCCCGCACGACGGATGCCTGTCCCGTTACGAATCGTCTGCACGACGTCATGCGACGTCATGCCCACAGGTTTATCAACAACCAAAACGCCGGAAATAGCGTTCTTTACGTCTTGACTGTTCATATGAAATTCCTCCTAAATCATCCCTTTCTTGTCTTATTATTACACACATTTTACGGTTTGGGTTAAAGCCTTAACATTTCTTTGGTCTTTTCCAACACCGCTGTTTGGATTTCGCTCAACGTGCCGGGCAGATCGGCTCCCGCCGCGGCGGCATGTCCCCCGCCACCGAAATGTTTGGCTACCGATGAAACATCGACGCCCTGTTCCAGGGCTCGCCACGATATCTTCACGTGATTGTCGCGTTGTTCGACAAAAATCATACCTACTTTATGCCCTTCAATTGCAGAGATCATGTTGATCAAGTCGGCATCATCGTTCCCATGATAGCCGCTCGCTTTACGGTCTGCAAGGGATAGGGAACTCCATACAATGCCATCCTCCGATTCAAGTTTGGAAAGACCCGCTCCCCAATAACGAGCTGCAGGCAGCGAGCGGCGCACCAGCCCGCGCATATAAAGCTCGGACATATCCACGCCGGTCTCCATCAAGGCGGCGGCCTGGCGTAAGGCCTCCGGCGTGACGTTCGATGTCCGGAAGCCCGAGCGTATCGGTGATGATCCCGGTCAGCAAGGCGGCTGCAATTGGGCGGGTGATTTCAAAACCCCACGTTGGCAGGTAATTGGTCAGGATGGCTGCGGTTGCAACTTCCTTCCCTTCGATCAAATTCAAAACCCCAAAGCGCTCATTGGTAATGTGATGGTCGATATTGATATCCGGTTTCGCAAAATTCTCGAACGGCTTGCCCAGGCGTTTGAAATCGGCACAATCTACGGTAATGAATGTGTCGAAATCCTCATCCGATTCTTTCCCAACCCGGTTGCTACCCTCCAGATAACGGAAGCTCGCTGGAATCCCGTCCGTGAGCACCATGTGGACGATTTTCCCGGCGTTCTGCAAAGCCAACCCCATCCCGAGCAAAGAGCCGACGGCATCACCGTCCGGACGAACGTGCGAAGTTATTAATATTTTTTGCGCCCTCCTCAAACGATCTGCGATCGCTGCGGTGACATCTTCAGTCATTCTGGTCAGATGAACTCCCTTGATTTTTATTATCTTTCAACTGTGCGAGCAGTTTCTCGATATGGTCCGCGTTTTCAGGGGTTGGATCCCAGTGAAAGCGCAAACGCGGGAACGCGCGCAACTCGATCCGCCCGGCTAACGTCCGGCGCAGAAAACCGCTGGCGCTCTCCAGGCCCGCCAGGACTTCTTTGGAACGTTCCGCCCCTTCAACCGCTGATACGTAAACATCCGCAAAGGCCAGTTCCCGGTCCACTTTTACATCGGTCACAAAAATCTGTTGCAGGCGCGGATCGCTGATCTCGCGGATCAGCATTTCCGAAAGCTCTTGGCGGATACGGTCCGCAATACGTTGAAGTCTAATTCCTGATGGCATCTTTCAAAACCCAAGGTGGGGATCGTCTCCCCACCCATCATCCAAATTACGTTGATTTTTCTAAAACGTAGCACACAATCTCGTCACCAACCTCGATGTTGTGGAAGTTCTTCAAACCAACCCCACACTCAAAACCGGTGCGGACTTCGCGCACGTCTTCTTTTTCATGCTTGAGCGAAGACATTTCGCCTTCGTAGACCAGGTCATCGCCGCGCATCAAGCGGACCTTGGCATTCCGGCGCAACTCGCCCTCGCGCACTTTACAACCGGCAATCTTGCCAACCTTCGAGATCGGGAAGACAGCCAGCACTTCAGCCCGCCCGATGACTTTCTCCGTCACAACCGGTTCGAGCATACCTTTGAGGGCTTTCTCGATATCTTCGGTCAGACGGTAGATAATATCATACAAACGGATCGAGATGCCTTCTTTTTCCGCCAGCCTGCGCGCGGCCACATCAGCCTGCACGTTGAAGCCGATGACAATAGCCTTAGACGCGGACGCCAGCATAACATCATTTTCACCGATATTGCCGGTTTCCGCATATAAAACATTGACGGCGATCTCGCCCTTGCCCAGCTTTTCGACTTCTGACATAATCGGCTCGAGCGAACCCTGCACGTCAGCCTTGATGATCAGGTTAAGTTCCTTGGCCTCGCCAGCCTGGAAGGCGGCAAACAGGTCTTCCAAGGAAGCTTTCTTTTTGGACTGAGCGCGCCTTTTTTGCGCTTCCAGTCGCTCAGACACAATATCGCGCGCTTCTTTATCCGATTCGACTACCCGGAACAGGTCTCCTGCCGAAGGGACATCGCTCAGTCCCAGTACGCCCACCGGAGTGGACGGGCCGGCTTTTTTGACGGGCTTTCCGCGGAAGTCGAACATGGCGCGTAAACGCCCGTAAGCGGTGCCAGCAACCACGATGTCCCCGGCGCGAAGCGTTCCGTTCTGGACCAACAGGGTTGCGACCGTGCCTTTGGTCTTATCCACTTCCGCTTCGATGACCGTCCCAATCGTGCGTCCCTCAGGGTTGGCGCGGATGTCGGTGTTGTCGGTCACCAAAAGGACGGCTTCCAAAAGGTCATCGATGCCCTCTTTCTGTTTGGCCGAAACGGGGATAACCATAATAGTGCCACCCCAATCGTCCGGTACAAGTTCCTGCTCGGCCAATTGTTGCTTGACGCGGTCCGGATTTGCATTGGACTTGTCCATCTTGTTCATTGCGACAACGATCGGCACACGAGCCGCTTTGGCATGCGCGATTGCTTCTTTGGTCTGCGGCATGACGCCATCGTCGGCGGCCACCACCAAAATAACGATGTCAGCGCCCTGGGCGCCGCGGGCGCGCATGGCTGTAAAAGCCGCGTGGCCAGGTGTATCCAGGAACGAAATTTTGCGCCCTTTCATCTCAACTTGATAAGCGCTGATATGCTGGGTGATACCGCCTGCCTCGCCTGCCGCCACGTTTGTCTCGCGAATGGCATCCAGCAGGGAAGTTTTGCCGTGGTCGACGTGCCCGAGGATGGTTACCACCGGCGCGCGCTCGACCAGGGCAGATTCCTCCTCGTCCGCGATCAACTGCCGCCAGAGGGGGATTGCACCCGTTTCTTCTTTTACTTCTTCTTCATAAACTTCAGGAACGGCATCATATCCATATTCGGCAACCACGATTGCTGCGGTGTCGAAATCCACCGCTTGATTGATGCTCGCCATGACACCATTGGTCATCAGTTTTTTGATGATATCAATGGGACTACGATCAATGATCTGTGCCAGATCTCGTATTACGATGTTGGCAGGGAGTTCGATTTTGTTTCCGTTTTCGCTCATATGCCACCTCCTGGTAGATTACACAATAACGCTTCGCCCCCCAATTTGCGAAGCCAGGCCCGGTCAGCGGGGAAGTGCCAGTGAGCGAAATTATCGATTACTTGCTCAAGGGTTCATCCACGCTCAATTCACCGGACTCTTCAGGGAGCGTTTCCATAAATGCATGTAAACGCTCTCGTTCTTCGGTGGTCAGTTCGATCTTCAACGCATGCGACAGGGCGCCCTTCAAGCCCCGCTCCCAGCAGGAATGCCGGTCGTGCAGATAAGCACCACGCCCGGCCAGTTTCCCCGTCAAGTCCACCTGCACCCCATCAGGCGAGCGGACGATGCGAATCAGCTGGCGTTTCGGCATTACCGTGCGACAACCAACACAGGTTCGCTGCGGGATATGTTTTACGCGCTGAACAGTTTTCTTAGCCACCTTCTCCAATCCTCCTCTCCCGGATTCCGATACATTTAGAAACGTACCGCTTACTGAGAGAGGGTTGGGGCGATCGTTTTTACCAATTTTCCTCGAAGCCATCCTCGCCGCGCTTGTGTTTCTTGCGGGCGACAACTTCGCCGAGCTCTTCATCATACTCGATTTCGACGTGCTTCTTCTTTTTCTTCTTACCCTTCTTTTTCTTATCGTCGGACTCTTCTTCCTCTTCTTCGGGAGCGCGTCCGGTTTGGAACATCTCTTTTAGAGCGAACAACTCATCCAGAGAAACATCATCTTTTACCAAATCCGCGTCTTCGGTGAGTTCTTCCTCTTCCTTCTTCTTTGGCTTCTTCTCTTTGGCTTTTTCGTCGCCAGGCGCTTCTGCCACTCCTTCGGCGACCGCTTCGGGCTGGGCTTCTTCCTGCGCGAGCACTTCAACCTGCTCTTCAGCTACGGGCGCCTCGGCCACTGCTTCGGGTTCTGTGACCTGCTCGCCTGCCGGAGCCTCTTCTTCCACAACGGTTCCGGCTTCCGCCACAGCTTCTGGCTCGGGTTCCGGTTCGGGGAAGGTCAAGGCGGCCAGAGCTTCCTCGATATTTTCCATTGCTTTGGGGCCAACCCCTGCCAGTCCCAATACCTTGTCCGGGTCAATTTTCAAAGCCATCATGAGATCGCCGACGGTCTCGAATTCGGCCTCGGTCAAGATGTTGAGGATGTGTTCCTTGATCCCGGCATCGTAGATCGACATCTCGAAAGCAGCCGCAGGGATTTCAGCCCGGGCAGCAGTGACGCGTTCTTCTTCCACGCGCGCAGCTTCTTCTTGGATCTGGATGGTGCGGCGTTCGACCCGGTCCACAAACTGGGACAGTTGGGTGTACTCTTCCGGCGTTACTGGGCGGCCTTCGGCCTTTTTGGTCAAGATCTGCTCAATAGCCGGAATGGATTCAACCACGGCCGGAAGCATTTGAGCCAGTTCGGCGTCGGTCTGCACTTTCTGGACCGCATCGCTCGCCGCCTCGACCAGCGACTTGATATCGATGCGCCAGCCGGTCAGCTTGGCGGCCAGACGGGCGTTCTGCCCATCGCGGCCGATCGCCAGACTCAACTGGTCTTCCTGCACCACGACGGTCGCGGTGCGGCCGGAATCGGGGGTTTCGGAGAGGAACACACCGTTGACGCGCGCCGGGCTGATCGCCTTGGAAATATAGACCACCGGGTCGGGATCCCACTGGATAATGTCGATTTTTTCGTCGTGCAATTCCTTGACGATCGCCTGAATGCGGACACCCTTGATGCCCACACAAGCGCCCACCGGGTCTACCCCAGGTTGGGTTGCCATGACGGCAACTTTGGCGCGCTGCCCAGGCTCGCGCGCAATCGCGCGCACCTCGACAATCCCGTGGTAGATCTCGGGAACTTCGTTCTCCAGCAGGCGCCGCAAGAAATTACGATGTGAGCGCGAAAGAATGATCTGCGGTCCGCGCGAACCGTCTTTCACTTCCAACACGACCGCACGGATGCGTTCGTGGACTTTGTAGCGTTCGCCAGGGATGCGCTGGTTGCCCGGCAACATGCCCTCGGCTTTCATATCCAGCCCCACGGTCGTTGACTGGGCATTGGTCGCCTGCACGACACCGCTGACGATCTCGCCGGATTGCTTATCGAAGTACTCCATCTGCGCGGCGCGCTCGGCCTCGCGGATGCGCTGCTGGATCACCTGGCGCGCGGTCTGCGCGGCAACGCGGCCAAAATCCGACGGGGTGGTCTCGACAATCGCCATGTCACCAAGGTTGACGTCCGGATCGAAGCGCCTGGCTTCTTCCAACGTCACTTCGGTGCGATCATCTATGATGTCTTCTACCACTTCCTTTTCGGCGTAGACCAGCACCTGTCCGGTCTCCGGGTCGATTTTGGCTTCCACATGCTGCGCACTGGACGCGTTGACAGCCCGCCGGTAGGCCGAAACCATGGCGGACTCGATTGCTCCCAGGATGACCTCCTTGGGCAGCTGCTTATCTTCCAATACTTCGTTGAATGCCAGGGCGAATTCGCTCTTCGTCATGCTATTCTTGCTCCATCTAAGTTCTTTAGTATCTTTTCAATCAATCGAGGTGTGGGATATTGTCCCACTTCCCCCGTCTTTTGAGAAGGTACTTTCTTTACAAGCAGAAAAGTGGGGGTTGCCCACTTTTCGACGCTTGCCATATCAGTGCCACTTACGTTTAAAATTCTAGCACAGATGAGAAAGAGATGCAAGGTTTTAAATCACCTGTCATTGCCAGGAGGACGGAGTCCGGGCGGGCAAGCTCCATTTGAGCTGACAAAGCCCGTTTAACTGCTTTGACCCTCCAAACTGCGGCGAGGCAATTTCATTTGCCGTTGTATAATCCCAGCCATGACCGAACGGGATATGGAAAAAGCCGCGCTGCGCGGCGAGCCATCGTATGTGTGGCGGGAGGGGCAGAAGCGTCGCCTGAAGATGATCGTCAAGGCCGCTGGGGAGCGGATGCAGGGTCGCACCTTAGAAAATGGCTGCGGGGTGGGCATGTACGTGGAGCATATGGCCCCATACGGCGGTTGTATCGTTGGACTGGAATACGACTTTGAGCGTGCCGCCGAAGCCGGGACGCGCTCCCCCAATATTCTCAATGGAGCGGGCGAAGCCCTGCCGCTTCCCTCTGGGACCTTTGACCTGATCCTGAGCCACGAAGTGCTCGAACACGTGGAGGATGACGCCGAGGCCGTTCGCGAAATGGTCCGTACCCTCAAGCATGGCGGGCGAATCGTAATTTTTGTCCCCAACCGCGGCTATCCTTTCGAGACGCACGGCATTTACTGGAAGGCGAAATATTACTTTGGCAACAAGCCTTTCGTGAACTACCTGCCCCGCAAATGGCGGGACAAACTGGCTCCACACGTGATGGTCTATTCAAAGGGTGACCTGGAGCGACTGTTTGCAGGCCTGCCGGTCCAATTCATCGAGCGTAGCATCATTTTTGGCGCATACGATAACATCATCGCCCGTTTTGGGATCTTCGGAAAAGCACTACGCGGTATTTTGCAATTTTTAGAAAAAACACCCTTAAAAGGGCTGGGTTTATCCCATTTTTGGGTGGTTGAAAAAATAAATGACGAGAGCACAATTGAAAGCGCGCCCTCGTCCCTGGAAGGGGAGAAACTCTTTCTGGCTTAGAAAGCAGCCCAGTCCAATTCAGCCCAAACGCTGATATCCGGCATGCCCTCGAACAACTTACCAAATTCCTCGGCCACCTGCGGATCGCCCATAAATTTTTGCAGGCCTTCAAGGTTGTTCCAGGTGTCGATCGCCAGGAATTCCATCGGATCCTGCGGGTTGAGATGCGCCTTGTGATGCAGGGCTCCCATCGGGCGCGTCATCTCAGACAGCATCCCTACGGTCGCATCGTGCGCCATCTGGGCTTCTTTCTGGCTATCAGCCTTAAGCTTTCCGCGTACAACAGTAATGTAATTCATTCGAATCTCCTTTGGTTGTTTGTTGTTTGGTCTTAACTTGTATGACGGAGGTTCACCCGGAAATTGTGCGGTCCAGTCAAAACTGGTATATTGTTTAAGCGCAAAGTTTGTGCCCATAAATCCGTCATATTGGTTGGGATATATCTTCTTAAAAAGATAGGGAGGGAAGTGGGGTGTTTCGGACGGGCTACGCCCGTCCGAAACACCCCACACTCGATTTGTTGAAAAGATACTTTTGGATAGTCCACCCAGGAGAATTTGAACATGTCCAATATTGGTAATCCAAATCAGGTCTCGGACAATAAATACACGCCTAACCCCGAGGAAGCGCGTCATTTGGCCGCAGCCCGGCGTGGAAATCCACGGGAGTTCAGTGAATTGGCTGAACCCTACCGGCGCGAACTACACGTGCATTGTTACCGCATCCTTGGCTCCTTACATGACGCCGAAGACATGGTGCAGGAAACCATGGTGCGCGCCTGGAAACGACTTGATACGTACGAAGGGCGCGCCTCTTTCAGGGCCTGGCTCTACAAAATTGCCACAAACGTCTGCCTCGACACGCTCGACAAACGCCGCAGACAGGCGAAAAGGCTGCTCCCGAGTAACTTATTTTCACCTGCCGATCCGAATCATCCCATCGAGCCGCCCGCGACAGAGATTCTCTGGCTAGAACCCTTTCCGGATGAATGGCTGGCCGATTCGTCCGCAGCCAACCCTGAAACACGATATTCTGTGCACGAAAGTATTTCCCTTGCCTTTTTGATCGCTTTGCAAATATTGCCGCCGCGCCAGCGTGCCGCATTGATCTTGAAAGATGTGCTAGACTGGCCTGCGAGCGGAATCGCTGACCTGCTCGACACCACAACTTCATCCGTCAACAGTGCCTTGCACCGCGCCCGAGTTACTCTTGCTAAGAATTATCAAGGCCAAAAACCGCAAAGTATCGTTGATGGTACTGATGAACAAACCCGCAAAACCCTCGAAAAATATATCCATGCCTGGCAAACCGCTGATGTAAATGGACTGGTCGCTTTGCTCAAGAAGGATGTTACCTTAAGCATGCCTCCCTCCCCCTCCTGGTATGCTGGGCGCGAAAACATCGCCAAGTTTGCTGCCAACACTGTATTCGCATATGAAGGCATGTTCTCCGGCTTCGCAAGTGGACGCTGGAAACTTCTACCGGTTCGGGCGAACGGTCAACCCAGTGCGGCCGTCTACCAACGGATGGATGCAGGCATATATCAGCCCTTTGGTATCCATGTTTTAACTTGCGCCCAAGGCCAGATCGCCCAAATCAGCTGTTTCATTGACCCATCACTGACAACCCGGTTTGGCACACCCGCAATCTTAAAAACAGGATGATCCACCAGACCACCCTGCAAATTTCGAGCTGCAAATCGTTCTATTCCTTCAACGGCTCCTTGAAATCATAAATCCCTTTCCTGAAGGCCCACTGGCTGCCGCATGAGGAACATTCAAGGTAATTTTTCCGATCGATCAGTGGGGAATTCCCGCATTCTGGGCACTTAAACCAGTGGATTACTTCTTCAGGAACGGACTTGCCTCTCTCCCCATCTAGGCTTGCTCTCATAAAAACGCTGGGAGTCAACTGCCATAGCGACCCGGTCCACTGGGCGAGCGCATCCAGGCTGACCAGGAACCCGGTTGGGACAAGCCGTTTAGGCGGCCCCCAGCGGAAATGCGAGAGGGTCAACGTCCGTTCGATTTGAAACCCCACCTGTTGTAGCCATGTGCGGACTGCCTTCGGATGAAAATCGAAATTCAAGGCGACAAATTCAACCGGCTCGTGCGTGAACGGGCTCCACCTCTGCCGGCGGAGCAGATAGCGCAAGATCGATTTAAGATTAAGTTTACTGGCAAATTCCAGGATAAAAACGGAACCGGGTTGTAAAACATTCCGTATTTGGGCGAGGGCTGCGGGCGCATCCGCCATATGGTGCAGCGTGCGGATCATGGTCGCGCCATCGAACAAACCATCGACAAAGGGCAGCCGGTAGACATCCGCCGCAACGAAAACAAAGCGTTTCGATTGTCCCAAACGCGCTTGCGCCTGTTGTAACTGGGTGGCGGAGTAGTCGAGCAATACGACGCGCTCAAACCCGGCATATCGCGGCGTGTTCCGGCCGGCCCCGGCGCCCACCTCGAGCAGAAGCCGCCCGCTCTTGGGTAGCAGCCGCTTCAAAGCGATCGCTTCGGTGCGGTCTTCGTATTCGCGGTTTCCCTGATCCCAGAAAGAAGTCTGGTAATCAGAGCCTTCATAGTCACAAACGGGGGGAGAATTTTTTGAAACCATAAAAAAAAGTCGGGCAATTGTACCCAACTCTTTGCAAAGGAAACGAACTTACCGGCCGTTGAACCCGCGTCCCATTCCGCGGTATTTGAAACCCATCTCTTTCATCGTTCTCGGATCATAGATATTACGGCCATCAAAAATAACCGGGGTGTTCAACAAGCCTTTGATCTTTTCAAGATCGAGCTGCTTGAACTCGTTCCACTCCGTGAGCACCATCAAGGCATCGCAACCTTCGGACATAATGTAAGGATCCTCACACATTTCTACGGCGGGAAGGATCGTGCAAGCCACCTCCATCGCCACCGGATCAAACCCCCGTACCCTGGCGCCTGCTGCGATTAGATCCTGAGCAATGTCAATCGAGGGTGCATCGCGCATGTCATCAGTGTTGGGCTTAAAAGCCAGGCCCAGTAATCCGATGGTTTTGCCTTTGATACCGCCCGTCATAGCATCAACGTGCTGAACCGCTTCCTTGCGGCGCGTATAGTTGATGTCCATAACGGAATTTAAAATGTTGGGATTAAGTCCTTTTCCTCGGCCATGTAAGCCAGCGCCAGCACATCCTTGGGGAAACAAGAGCCACCCCAGCCCAAACCGGCATCCAGGAACATCGGGCCAATCCGTTTATCATAGCCCATCCCGGCGGCTACTTCCTTTACGTCTGCGCCGAGAACCTCGCAAATATCGGCAACTTCGTTGATAAAGGAAATCTTCGTCGCCAGGAATGCGTTGGAAGCATACTTGATCATCTCGGCTGTGCGCAGATCGGTAATGACAATCGGCGCGCGCAACGGCAGGTGTAGTTGGGCTACCTTTTCCGCCGCCTCGGGATGTAGCGAACCAAGAACCGTGCGATGCGGGCTCATGAAATCCGTAATCGCCGAACCTTCGCGCAGGAACTCAGGACAGGAGACCACCCAGAAGTCGATTGGCTTGGGCTGGGCGCTCTTCACAATATCGGCGACCCAGTCCCCGGTCCCAACCGGAACCGTGGATTTGTTGATGATCACCAAGGGCGCGGTCATTGCTTCCGCGATCGAAGTAGCGGCCGATGCGACATACTGCAGATCCGCTTCCCCCTTGACCCCGGAAGGCGTTCCAACGGCGATAAATGCAAACTCGGTGCCGTCCACCGCTTCTTGATAAGAAGTCGTGAAAGTCAGCCGTCCGGCCTTAACATTGCGTTCGACCAGTTCCTCAAGACCCGGCTCATAAATGGGCATAATGCCTTTGTTCAAGTTTTCGATGCGCTCTTCATTTACATCCAGAGCAACGACGCGGTTTCCAAGATCAGCAAAGCAGGCGCCGGTCACAAGACCGACATAGCCGACACCAACAACGCAAATTTGTTTCATATCTCTACCTCGCAATATTTTTTGTGTTTTTCTGCAGTAAGCAGATTGAATAAATAAACCTTATTAGTAACTACTCAGCCTACATGATAAAAAGGTGGCAAAAATGGTGTGCGTGGGGGCGTGCGCCCCCACGCACACCATTTTTGCCCTACTTTGTTACCTAGACCTGAGCAGATACCCTTATTATAAAATTTTCTCCCTATCCGGGCATATGCCTCCCTTTCAAATTATGCAACGTATCTTCGACCACTTGAATGAAATGATAGGCATCGAATGGTTTCGATAAATAAGCGTCCACACCCGCTTCCATAGCCTTTTTTCGTTCCCGGGGCAGCGTATGTGCCGTCAGGGCAACCATTGGAATATGGGCAGTTTCCGGGTCGTCTCGGATGCACCTGGTCGCATCCCAGCCATTCATTTCTGGCAGTGCCATGTCCATCAGGATCAGATCGGGTTTTTGTTTGCGAGCCGCATTGACCCCGTCCCGGCCGTTGACCGCTAGAAAAGAATTGTAGCCGGCAATCTCTAAAATCGTGCGCACGAGTTCGTAATTATCCAGATTGTCTTCAACAACCAAAATGTGCCCTTTGCTCATGCTTGCTCTCCTGGTGCCGCAACCTCGTCCCAGATCGGTGGGGCAACTATCCAGCTCTATGACGCTGCTTGCCGCAAGCAATTTCCCGTAAATCGAACTGGCTCTATCGTTTGTTCGTTGCGGTACCGGATTAACTATACTACGGCTCAATACATCCAGCAATAAAAGACCTTAATGTGGCATAATGCCCGCATGCGCCTGCTTTTTGTGGCCGATGGCCGCTCTCCCATTGCTCTTAACTGGATCCGTTATTTCGTTGAACATGGTGATGAAGTGTATCTCGCTTCTACCTTCGCTTGCCATCCTGAAATGGATTTAAAAGGATTAGAAGTCACCCCCGTGGCTTTCAGCGGGACCAAACGAACTTCCCCTTCCACCGCAACTCGCTCCGCTTCTTCCCGATCGATTAGGCTGCCTGCCCAGCCTGTGCCCCTGAGGATGCGTACAGCGATCCGGCATTACCTTGGCCCTTTGACAATCTACCGCTCGGCTAAAAAGCTGCGCTCGGTCATCGAGCGCGTCCAGCCTGACCTGGTCCACGCCATGCGGATCCCCTATGAGGGCATGCTGGCCGCAGACGCATACACTGGCATCCCGCTGCTGGTTTCTGTTTGGGGCAATGACTTCACCTTGCACGCGCCCGCTTCGCGACTGATGCGCCACTATACCCGCTGGACCGTTCAGGCTACCGATGCCTTACACGCAGACTGCCGGCGCGATATCCGTCTGGCGCGGGAGTGGGGATTTTCTGCAAACAAGCCGACGCTGGTCACCCCTGGTAACGGCGGGGTTCGCACGGATGTCTTTTACCCACCAAAGAACCTTGTGGAAGCGCCAGTGGTCATCAACCCGCGCGGCTTCCGCGCCTATGTACGCAATGACGTTTTTTTTAAAAGCATCCCGCTGGTGTTGAAAGAAATTCCGGCGGCGCGATTCCTGTGCGCCTCGATGGCGGGGGAATCACAGGCGCTGTGGTGGATCGAAGAACTTGGCATCGGACATGCGGTGGAGTTGCTCGCCCCCAGACCGCACGCGCAAATGGCAAACCACTACCGACGGGCGGCAGTGTTAGTCTCGCCCAGCGTGCACGACGGCACGCCCAACACGTTGCTGGAAGGGATGGCCTGCGGCTGTTTCCCGGTGGCAGGCGACTTAGAGTTCGATCCGCGAGTGGATCAGGGACGGGGAAAACGGCCTGCTTACAGACGCTAGCGACCCGGAGAGGTTGGCAGAGTCAATCGTCAGGGCGCTTAAAAACAAAAACCTGCGAATACAAGCCGCAGGTCTGAATGCGAAGCGTATTGCTGAGGGTGCGGAATATCAGGCGTGTATGAAAAAAGCGAGCCTTTTTTACAAAGACCTGAACGGACTTTAGCCCGGTCAGGTCTCATCGCCAAAACGATTATCCATTTGGCGTGCGCATATTCTCCAGACGATCCTTGAGCTCGATCCGGCGAGTGTCAGCAGCCTGGCGGATCTCGCCCATGAAGTTCTGTCCGCGTTCGCGCAGTTCTGAACGCAGTTCATCGCCCGCTTCCGGTGCTAGCAACAAGGCAAGGGTCGAACCGACCAAACCGCCGACAAACACGCCAATCACGAATCCAAACATCTTTCGCATGGGAACCTCCTTAAAGGTGATAGGTTATAAAATGAAGTTTCGATGAAATGGTGATATAAAATCTATTATAGGCGAAAAAAGACTTTTGTGGAATAATTGTAGTTGTGCCGCGCGTATCGGAATGAACGCGACGGCGAGAAAGCGACGTCCAACATAGTATCCTGCCGTTGGAAATCGCACAAGTCGCCAAAGTCTTGAGACTTTGGACTCCCAACCTAACGCAAGCGGCCTCATGAAGGGGGCGGGCCAAAGCGGACTCTACCTTATAAGGAGGGTACCATGTCTACCATTGCTCCAACTACCTTTAACGTGTCACAACGCAAGAAAGTGACCACGCACATGTTCCGTGAAAAGAAGGAACGCGGCGATCCGATCACCATGTTGACCGCCTACGACTACCCGACTGCGTCGGCGATGGACCAGGCCGGGGTCGATTCGATTCTGGTGGGCAATTCGCTCGCCATGGTGGTGCTGGGCTACGAAAACACGCTGCCCGTCACGATGGAAGAGATGCTGCACCATTGCCGCGCCGTCGCGCGGGGCGCCAAGCTGGCCTTGCTGGTCGGCGACATGCCTTTTATGTCGTACCAGGTGTCGGTGGAGGAAGCCGTTCGAAATGCCGGGCGCTTCCTGCAACAAGGCAGCATGGACGCGGTCAAGCTGGAAGGCGGGCGCGAACGCGCCGCGGCTGTCCGCGCGATCACCGGCGCGGGCATACCGGTCATGGGGCACCTAGGCTTGACGCCGCAGTCCGTGCACCAGTTGGGCGGTTTTCGCGCTCAGGGCAAGACCGCCGCGGCGGCCAAGCGCCTGCTGGAAGATGCGTTCTTGCTCGAGGATGCCGGCTGCTTCAGCCTGGTGCTCGAATCCGTCCCGGCGCGGCTGGCAGAGTTGGTCTCCCAACGGATCCACATCCCGACCATCGGTATTGGCGCGGGCGCCGGCTGTGACGGGCAGGTCTTGGTCAGCCACGACCTGTTGGGGCTGTTCGACCGTTTTACGCCAAAATTCGTCAAACAATATGCCAACTTCCACGCCGAGATGGAGCGCGCCTTTGGAGAGTACATCGAAGATGTGCAGGCCAAAACCTTCCCAGGGGCGGAACACAGCGTCGACATGGCGGAGGAAGAATGGCAAGCCCTGCTCAAAGACATTTAAAGCAGCCCATTCTTATTGTTGGCACCGGCGCATTGGCTACTCTCTTCGCAGCGCGGTTGAGCGCAGCCGGGCACCCGGTCACCATGCTGGGCAGTTGGGAAAACGGGCTGGATTCCTTGAAGAAGAACGGGGCGCGACTCATCGATGTAAACGGCGCCGAGCACGCCCATCCAGTTGAGGCAACCAACCGCCCAGCGGATTGCCATGGGGCGCGCTATGCATTGGTGCTGGTCAAGTCCTGGCAAACGGAACGGGTTGCGAAGCAACTGGCAGAATGTCTGGCCGAAGACGGACTAGCGCTGACGCTGCAAAACGGGATGGGCAACCGCGAGCTTCTGAGCGGGACCCTGGGCCTGCCTCGGGTAGCCCTGGGCGTGACCACCACCGGGGCGACTCTGCTCGGGCCGGGACTGGCGCGAGCCGGCGGTGAGGGCATCATCTCAGTGGAGGCGCACCCTCGCATCGGGCCGCTGAGGGCCGCTTTAACGGAAGCAGGTTTCAATGTCCAGGTAGTGAAGGACGCGGATGGGCTGATATGGGGCAAGCTGGTGATCAACGCAGCCATCAATCCATTGACCGCGCTGCTGCGCGTTTCCAACGGAGAGTTGTTGCACCGTCCGGCGGCCCACCTGTTGATGCGCGTGCTGGCGCAAGAAGCAGCAGCCGTCGCGAAGGCGCAGGGCATCCGATTGCCGTTCGAGGATGCGGTCAGGGCGGCCGAGGATGTTGCTCGAAAGACCGCCAGCAACCACTCTTCTATGTTCCAGGATATACGCCGTGGCGCGCCAACCGAGATCGATGCCATTTGCGGCGCGATCACACAAACCGGAGAAAAACTGGGAGTCTCTACGCCCGTCAACCGGGTCTGCTGGCATTTGACCCGCGCCAGTCTGCCGGCAGTGCAGCGCGCGCAATAAAAATATAATCCGTATGTATCTACTCAAGCTTAGCGAGGAATTTCCAAAAAACGGTGTGCGTGGGGCATACGCCCCCACGCACACCGTTTTTTGGTTCTCTTCTATGTAGGATTGGCTGAGTAGTCACATCCGTTTTACGAAGGGAGTTGCTCGTGACGACTTCGCTCGCTTTTACGGTGAGCGAAGTCGTCACTACGTTTTATGAAGGGCTGTTAATAAATGGTAAGATTAAGAAAATATTGCTACTCGTGCCGCAACTTTCATAAGCCATAGGGCGCTCGAAATTTCAAGCGGTAGACTTAACAATAACCCTACAATAAAATCTGGTTGCGGTACTCGGAGGCGCCATGCACGGCTCTTTTCACAAGTGGCTTTTCTTACCACTGCTGCTCGCTTTGCTTACTATTTCTTTCCCTGCCAGTGCGCAGGGAGGGGTTACACTGGATAACGTAACGATACAGTTATGGCCAGAATTCGATCAACCGGCCATGCTGGTTATCTTGAACGCTCAACTTGCTCCTACCGTTGCCTTGCCGGTTGAACTGACTTTTCAGTTACCCGGAGATGTCGACAAGCCCTATGTCGTGGCAGTTGGCCCGACAGCACAAACCGTTTCAGACCAACAGGTTGAATTTACCTATCAAAAAAACGGCGATTGGCTGGAGGTGGCGGTTAATACAGATTATCCAGCCATACAAATCGAATACTATGATCCAGGCTTGTCGATCAAAGACGACAATCGTTCTTTCACATTCCTATGGCCCGGCAATTACGCTGTCGATACATTTAACGTCAGTTTGCGGGCTCCTGTCGATACTACCCAGGTCACGACCGATCCTCAAATGAGGGATGTCACACCAGCAGGGAGCAAGCAAACCTTTCTCGAATGGGGAACCAGCAACCTAGAGGCAGGCGATGAAGTTCCCATCCAGGTAATGTATACGAAGACGACCGACAGGCTGAGCGTGTCGGATCAGCCCCTCGAAACCGGAATCGTGGACGAATTTGCCCAGGGGCGTATCTCCCTGAGCAATTACCTGCCCTACATCCTGGCCGGATTGGGAATTTTGCTCATCCTGACGGGAGGCTTATATTTCTGGCAATACAGCAAAGGAAGATCGAGGCCCCGCTTACGACATCCTGTTCGTGAAGAAGAACCGATCGGAGGGGACGTCTACTGTCACCAGTGTGGAAAACGGGCGCAAGCAGGTGACCGATTCTGCCGCACCTGTGGCACACGCCTGAGGAAAGAGACGTAGGAATTTAGGAACCGGCTCGAGTGGGGCCCGATGCACCTTCACTACATTATTATCGTTTACTTCTTGTATGGACTGGCATTCTTCAGCATGGGGCTGCTGGTCATCATGGAAGGCAACCGTGCATCGGACATCCGTCTGCGCAAAGCGTTGCGCCCGCTGGCCGGGTTTGGGATCGTTCACGGCTTGCATGAGTGGGTGGAAATGTTGGATCAGATCGAACAGTTGCTCGGCCATACCGAGCCGATCATTCCCCAGTACGTGCGCCTGGCCCTTCTGGCAGTTTCTTTTGTTTCCCTGATCGCCTTCGGGACCTATTTGCTGGCTTATACGGAAACGGCGCAACGCGTGATCACGCTGGTGCCGATCGGGTTGGAAGCCATCTGGGTTTTCGGCCTGGCTTCGTTTCGTGGAAACTATCCATCTGCCGATATCTGGGCCGTGGCAGATGTTTGGACGCGATACACGCTCGCCATGCCAGGCGGGATGCTGGCAGCTATCGGGCTCATCGCGCAACAACGTGCCTTCCGGCGTTCGGGCCTGGTCCGTTTTGGCCAGGATGCGCTCTGGGCGGCAGTTGCTTTTGCCTGGTACGGCGTCGTGGGTCAATTTTTTGTACAAGCGACGGCTTTTCCGCCCTCGAATATCATCAACCAGGATCTCTTCCTGCAGATCTTTGGGTTCCCAGTGCAGTTGTTCCGCGCGGGAATGGCAGTTGCCGCTGCATTTTTCGTGATCCGTTTCTTGCGCGCTTTCCAGGTCGAAACCGAACAGAAAATCAACGAACTGCAGGCAGCCCGGCTTGAAGAAGCTCAGAAACAGGAAGCGCTCAAGGGAGAGCTTTTCCGGCGGATCGTCGATGCGCAAGAGGGGGAACGCCAGCGCATTGCACGCGACTTGCACGATGAGACCGGTCAGGCGTTGACGGCCATCGGAATGGGTCTGCGTGGGCTGTCCACAGCGCTGACAAATAAGCGCAACCCTGAGCAAACTGTTAAAACCCTGAGACACCTGGAAACCCTGGCTGCTGACTCTTTGCACGAGCTACAACGCCTGATTGCCGATTTGCGGCCTTCGCACCTGGATGACCTGGGTCTGCCCGCCGCCCTGCGCTGGTATGCAGGTGTTGTGCAAGAACGAACGGGGTTAAAGATTATGGTCGATATCGAAGGAGATGAGCTGCTTATCTCACCTGCTTTAAAAATTGCCGTTTTTCGGATTGTACAAGAGGCCCTGAACAATATCACCAAGCACGCCCAGGCAAAAGATGTTTTTATTAAATTGGAATATCGAACAACACACCTGGTCGTCAGCGTCAGGGATGACGGGATCGGATTCGATCTTGATAAAGTTCAGATGAGTCGTAGCCGCAGACCTTCCCTGGGCCTGGCCGGGATGCAGGAGCGGGCAGCGCTGGTGAGGGGAGAAGTCTCAATCCAATCCAGTCCCGGGCAGGGGACGTTAGTGGAAGCCAGGTTACCGCTCTATTCAGAAGAAAGCGAGGCTTAATATGAAAACCCGCCTGCTGCTGGTGGATGATCATGCAGTCGTCCGTTCCGGACTCCGGATGCTACTGGAAAACGAAGGGGACGTGGAAATCATCGGCGAGGCAGGGACCGCCGCCGAGGCGCTCACATCGGCCGCGCATCTTAAGCCAGATGTCATCTTGATGGACATTGGTCTGCCCGACAAATCCGGGATCGAGGCCACACGCGATATAAAAGAACAATTCCCAGACATGGCCATCGTCGCCTTGACCATCCATGAGGATGAAGAGTATTTTTTCAAAATGTTGGAGGCCGGCGCATCCGGTTACGTCCCCAAGCGAGCCGCCCCGGAAGAACTGGTGAGAGCCATCCGTGCTGCTGCCCACGGGGAAGTATATCTCTACCCAAGCATGGCAAAATTGCTGGTTCGCGACTACCTGGTCAGTGAGCCAGCTGAAAAGGGTCATGCCACAAGCAAGGATCTTACAAACCGTGAGCATGAAGTCCTGACCCATCTTGCAGAAGGGAGCAGCAACGAAGAAATCGCGAAAGCGTTGGTCATCAGCCCTAAAACGGTTGCGCGCCATCGCGAAAACATTATGCATAAGCTCAATTTGCACTCCCGGTCAGAACTGGTGCGGTATGCAATTCGGAAAGGAATTATCAAGGCTTAATAACAAGCGCAGTTTCTAAATTCAGTTGCAGCAAAAGATGGTCTAACGAGTATGGTTGGCCATTTTTTTGTTGCATGTCCGGATTTCCGCAGCCATATGGGGTAAACGCCCCATACGTTTGCCCAAACTTGGGGGGTATACCGCAGGAAGTCCCACGTTCAACATTAGAAAATGATTAAAAGATGGGTAAGCTACCGAATTTACTTTCCACGCCCAGGTCGCTAAACTAAGAGTGAAAGGTATCTGCTCAGGCTTATGTGAGCTGAGTAGTTACAGTGAAAGTTCATTTAGAAAGGAGAATGCCATGAACGCCACTGTCTATGTTCTACTTCTAACCCTCCTTCGACTGGTGATCCCCTTCGGGGCACTCCTGGCTCTGGGAGAATTGATCAGACGGCGTAATGCAAAATATTGGCTCAACATGTGAGGAAATTATGGAAACCCAAACGGCCATATTTGCGGTTATTTCAGGCTTTGTATTAAGGCTTGCCATCCCGATCGCTATCACTGCTCTTGCTATCTTGTTTCTGCGTCGGCTAGATACCCGTTGGAAGGTTGAAGCCGAAACCCGACTTCCCCAGCCCGTGGTTGAAAAGCCGAAATGCTGGGAAGTACATGGTTGCAGCGCTGAAATGCGCGCAACCTGTTCAGGTTTCCAATCGGAACAACCTTGCTGGCAAGCCTTCCGAAAGAATAACGGCTACCTGCAAGACCGCTGCCTGGGTTGTGACGTCTTCCGTAAGGCGCCCATCCCTGCAAGAATATAACCTTAACGAGGAGATGCACATATGTTTTCACGTATCGAGCGATTGCTCATTGCCCTGCTTTTCTCTATACTGGCAGCCGGTATTACCTTGCTGGTTGCCCAGGCCCAGGAAAACGACCCACCGCCCCAGGAGCACACGCTCAAATGTGCCGCCTGCCACACGGAGTTTGAGACCAGTTGGATGAGCGGCCCCCACGGTCACGCCGTCGATGATCCCGTATTCCAAGAAGAATGGACCGCTCAGGGCAAGCCAGGCGCTTGTCTTGTTTGCCATGTGACCGGGTACGATCCGGCAACCGCCACCTGGAAAGAAGACGGCGTAACTTGTGAAGCCTGCCATAGCCCGGTTCCCGCCGATCACCCGAAAAGCCCGGTGCCCGTCGACCGTTCGACCGACCTGTGCGGACGCTGCCACAGCGACACCCGCTTTGGATGGCAAGAGTGGAAGATCAGCACGCACTACCAGCGCGGTATGGATTGCACCACCTGCCATGACCCGCATAGCGCGTCTCTCAAACAAGTAGCGGTCTCTCAGGGCGAGGAACCGACCTATGCAGATGCTTCCGAGCTGTGCATCACGTGCCACAACGAGTACAGCATGGATTTCCCGTACTCGAACCATCACAAAGAAGGCGTATCGTGCGTGGATTGCCACGTCAACCACCTGGAAAATGAGGATCGGACGGCCCACAGCGTTCCGGATCACTCGTTCAACGCCAGCTTGAAATCCTGCAACACCTGTCACGCCGACCAAATGCACCAACCCGGCGAGTCTATACAGAATGAAACCAGCCAACCAGTGGCAGAAGGACCTGCTGCCGAGGAAGTAGAATTCACCTCCGTGACCCCGGAACCCGGTCCGGTCAGCCCGCTTGGCTTTGCTGGCCTCGCAGGTTTGATTGGTCTGGCGGCTGGTATGGTGCTGGCTCCCTGGCTGGAACGCTTCTATCACCGCGCTGTCAAACACGAGGATGAGGAGAGCGGCAATGACGAATAACAAAGTGCACCGACGCGACTTCCTGAAAATTGCTGCCCTTGGGGCCGCTACCGTAGCCGGCGCCCGCGCCATGAGCCACGCTGAAGCTTCGAGTGGCGGAGAAAAAGGCCCGCACCAGTGGGCGATGGTGATCGACCAGGCGAAATGCACCGGCTGCGGATATTGCACCCTGGCCTGCCGCGCTCACAATGACGTCTCTTCAGATATTTCCTGGAATGTGGTTTTGCCAGCCGGAGAGGTCGGAGGCCAGCAAGTTTTCCTGCCCCGTCCCTGCATGCACTGCGAACATGCTCCCTGTGTGGAAGTCTGCATGGTAGGCGCTTCCTACTATCGCCCGGACGGCATCGTCATGATGGATTACGACAAATGTATCGGCTGCCGGTACTGTGAGGTGGCTTGCCCTTACCAGGCTCGTTCGTTCAACTGGGAAGCGTTCGAGGGACCGAACCCAGCTATCCCGGAGTGGGGACAGGCTGAAGTCGAGCGCCGGCCGCGCGGCGTCCCCGAAAAATGCTCCTTCTGTTACCAGCGCATCGACCGCGGTATGGCCTTGGGAAAGAAGCCCGGCGTTGACCCGGATGCCACACCGGCTTGCGTGGTGGCCTGTCCGACCGGCGCACGCATCTTTGGAGATTTGAACGATCCTGAATCCGAAGTCAGCAAGATCATTCACGACCGGCATACCGTCCGCTTGCGAGAAAATTTGGGAACCGCTCCAAGGGTTTATTACTTGCTGGCAGATGCGGAAGATTTCGAGGAGGCAGGATCATGATCACAAAATTCCGGGCCCGTCTCCCTAAAGCCTCCCTATGGTTGGGATGGCTGGCTTTCCTGAGCCTGTTCCTGGTTGCTGGCGTCACCGGCGCTATCATGATCTTGTCAAAAGGACTGTCTGTAACCAATCTGACAGACCTGGTACCTTGGGGGCTGTGGATCACGATTGACCTGTCGTCGATTGCACTGGCAGGCGGTGCTTTCTCTCTGTGCGCCGTTGTCTACTTGATCGGGCTAAAACGCTACGCCCCCATCGCTCGAACAGCGACGTGGGTTGGGCTGATCGGCTATAGCATGGCAATGCTGTGCTTATTCATGGACATTGGCCGTCCCTTCAAGTTCTACCAGGCCATGATGTATTGGAATACGCACTCTCTACTCTGGGAAGTAACCATGTGTATCATTCTTTACTTCACAGTGCTACTGCTGGAATCGCTTCCCATCATCGCCAACTTGGACTGGCTGAAGAACAAGTTCCCGAAGCTCAGCGCTATGATGTCTCACGTGCATCACTTCGCACCCTATCTGGCAATTGCAGGACTAGCTCTTTCGAGTATGCACCAGGCATCGCTGGGCGGGGCCTACGGTGTGCTAAAATCGCGGCCCTTCTGGTACAAACCTGGCATGCCAGTAATGTTCACGCTGACAGCGATCATTGGCGGAATTTCCATGACGCTCTTCGCCTCTATGCTGGCCGCACGATTGACCGATAAAGCAAAAGTTAATGACGGCTTGATCGAGAGACTGTCCCATTTCGTGGGTTGGGCGCTGGTTGGATACTTCTACTGGCGCTTCTGGGATACGCTTTCCATGACATACACCTACGAGCCGGGCCGGACCGAAGGCTTCCAGCTGCTTACGTCCGGTCCGCTGGCCTTCAATTTCTGGGCCGGTGAAATCCTGCTCGGGATCGTGGTGCCGATGATTTTGCTGCTCAATCGCAAGACGCGGATGAACCCCTTCTGGCGCATGGCAGCTTTGCTGATGGTCGTCGGTGGCGTGGTCGCCATGCGTTGGGACATCAATCTCACCGGTGCGTTGATCGTGATGTCGTATTTACCCGGTCAGTCCACCGTGTCGTACACTTCCTACACTCCGTCGCTGGTTGAATGGGCAATCGGGCTAGGCGTAATCGCGTATGGCTTCCTGGCATTCTCGTTGGGTGTACGTTATCTGAGAGTCGTGGATCACCGTCTCACCGACGAGGAACATGAAACGGTGCAAGTAAAGGCTAATGAACCGGTAAGAATTTAGTGGTCCATACAGAAGCGAACAAGCCGTCTCTTTCTGAGACGGCTTGTTTTTCTTATAAGAGGAGAACGCTTAATTTTCCGGCGCGCCGGCGTCGATCCAATTTTTGACGACTTCCAGTTCTTGCTCAGAAAAAGTTGCAAAGTGCTGGCCGCTTTGTACCTCGATAAGACGGCTAGCGGCGCTGTCACCGGGAATAACGACCGGACCGTCGTCCCCACCTGCCAAAGCGCTTTCATAGGTCGAGAGATCTAAACCTTTTTGCGGGGATGAGCCGCCGTGGCACACGGTACATTTTGCTTCAAACAACGGGCCAATGTACAAATCAAAAGTAGGATTCTCTGTGTCGGCCGGGGTTGCTTCGGGAGGTGGTGGCGGCAACTGCTCTTGCAGGACTTCTCGTAAAGCAGGCGCGTCGAAACCGGCATAAGTGTAGACATTGCCATGGCAGGCGCTGTTGGAACAGAAGGAAGTGTTGCTGGTACCGCCCGGATCCTCTGTCGTATGGCAATCGGCACAAGTGGAGTTAAAGGCCTGGTTGTGCAAGCTGATCCAGTTCGGATTTTGATGCGATTCGGGTTCCGGACCAAGGGAAATTTCGATGTTTGCGACAAAATCCTGCAAATCGCTCACTTCTGGAATGGAGTGGCAAACGTTACACTCCAGCCGAATGGCTTCATTCTCCGCGTTGAGGTGCTTCCCATCGTGACAGCGGAAGCAACCGGGCGAATAAATGTGGCCGATATTGTTGGGATGGGTGGTCCAGTCGACTTCTTGATCCGGGAAGTAGGTACGATCGTAGATATCTTTGAGCGACTGAACTGCCTGACCGATCTGATCACTATGTTCGGCGTAATAATCCGTAGATTTGTACTGTTGCTCTATCCCTTCGATGGCTTCCATTGCTGCATCACGTAAATCGTAGGAAGCATATAGCACATCGATGGCATTCTGGTGAATATTCGGGATATCAGCGCTGATCAGCCCGCGCGCCATAGCCTCGTCAATGGAAGCTTCAGGCGGTTTGAAATTATGAGAGACGCGGTTATGACAGGTGGTGCACTCCATCTGCTTCAGCTGGCTTTCATCGATCGTGGAAGGATCGAACCCTAACTCGACATCTACGTACTCCGTATAAGTGCCGTCATCGTTCATCACGCGCACATAAGGGATGATCTGATTTTCTATATCGCCAGAGTAATAATAAACCGGGTTGACAATGTGCCAGTGAATACCGCGTCCAAGGCCTTCCCGTTTGGCGCCACCGCCGGTCTTCAAAACCAGATAGGTTGTGGTCTTCGTATTTTCTTGGTTATTCAGAAAATGCGGAATACTCACCAGGCTATCGTTTGAAAATGTTTCCGGAAGGTGGCATTTTTCGCAGGTAAGGATATCTGGTTTGGTACGCGTAGCGCGGATCGGGAACTCATAGGCATGGGTTACCATGGAATATAATTCGTATACGTCCTCGCTCTTACGGGCTAGCTGTTGCCCCACAAAGGCACGGCCGATATGGCACTCTGTGCAATACACGTTGGCATGTGGCGAAATTTTGTAAGTCACATCTTGCGGCGGCATGGTGTGACAGGTTGTTCCGCAAAACGCTGGGGAGTTGGTGTATTCCCAGACATATGCCCCACCCACGAGCAACGAAATGGTTACCACGCCCAGGATCGTAAAAGGCAGTACCAACATCCAACGGGGTGAATTACGAGGCGGAAAAAAGAAGTTGCGGAGTGTGGTGCGAAATTTATTCATTTAACGAAGAAACTCCTCTTTAGTTTTGTGGAGCGCCAGCGGCAATCCAATCTAGGATAAGCTGAACTTCAGCATCTGACATTTTACCAGTGGGAGGCATAATTTTCCCCTGTGTGCCGGAGACTAATTGGGCCAAAAGGCTATTGGAAACGTCACCGGGGATGACAACCGGCCCGTTATTTCCCGTGGTCATGACGGCTTCATAAGAAGTGGAATCCCAGCCCCCGAGCGTCGTTCCCTGGTTATGGCAAACCTGACACTTTGCCTCGAACAGTGGCATTACGTGTTCCGAAAAGCTGACGGTCGCTTCGCTGGGGTGGCGGGCTCTGCAGGCTCCGACGTAGGAGCGGTTTTTTCGGGGGTCGGAAGCAGCGTTGGAGTGGGAAATTGTGGCGGTTCTACTACCGGCGGATTGTCCTCCCAACTACGGATATATTCAACGAGCGCGTCGATCTGCTCCCCATCCAATGGACCACCGTTTGCATCCCCAAAGGGAGACATGCCAAAGTTAGGTTGTCCCTGGGAGATGATATTTCGCAGAGTGGCATCATCGCGCGTATTCAGATATTCAGCGGAGCTAATCGGGGCAATGATGTCTCCGGCGCGGGAAGGATTTGGGCCTGCCCTCGCCAAACTGGCCATGGCAAACGCTACAATTTTGGGCAAAGAGCGCCGCGCCGATCCCGGTCCCGCCGCCTTTGCTAGCTTCGTACGTGTAATTAACCAGCGCGTCCAATTGTTCAGCAGTGAGAATATTTCCCCAAACAGGCATGGTCACATGCGGACCGCCGCTGCTAATAATCTTGGCAGCGCTTTCCCTATCCGGGGCAGAAGGTACTTTATCACCGTGACAGGCCACGCAATGCTGATTAAACAGCGTTTCTCCAGCCGGGTAAGAACTCGGATCGACCACATAGGCTGCTAGGGCATTCAAGTCATTCTCGTTGAGGGTGCCTTTCCAGGCCGGCATAGATAAGTGCTGGCCGCCCTGAGAGATCAAAGTGCGCAGTTCCGCTTCCGAACCGGAAAAGCTTACCCCTTCCCCATGACAACCCGCACAGTTGATTGCAAACAGACGTTGCCCATCGGGCGCTGCCAGGAAGTTCAACAATGCGTGCTGCTGCTCATCAGAAAGCGCTTGGCTCCAATCCGGGATATCCTGACCTTCATGAGGTGGATAACCCTCGCCCTCCGCAAATACGCGCTGAAGCTCCAACGGATTGCCAACAGCCTGGACCATCTGATCATGGCATGTTTCGCAATACTGGGCATAGAGGGCGCTGCCGTTCGGGGAAAGGATAAAGCCAGCCAGCAAATCGATTTCGTCTGTGCTCAAATCCGCTCCCCAGGCAGGCATGCCTTCATGCTTCCCGGATGCAATCACTGTATGTAGATCCGTTCCGGGCGGAACATCGATATTGGGACCGTGGCAATTGGCACAGTTATCAGTGTATAAAGCCGCAGCTCGATCCACAACCACCGTCTCCTGCGGCGGAGGCGCTTCGGCTGCAGCAAGAATTGTCAATACACCAATTCCGGCAACGACGGCCAGGGCCGTAACGGAGGCAAATGGACGATTAAGGAAGTGGCGTTTGGCGCTCTTATCAATAAAGGGCAAGGCAATCAAGAGCAGAATTAGCAATCCTGGTAATACCATTGCTCCAATCACTTCAAGATTACCGGGGAAATACTTAAGCAGTTGGAACAGGAACAGGAAATACCACTCGGGGCGTGGGGTATAACTGGTATCGTTTGGGTTGGCCCGTTCCTCGACCGGCGCGCCCAAAAAATACGCCAGCGCTACTAAAACCAGGAAAATCAACAAAGAAACGACCGCATCTTTGAAGATAATATCCGGGAAAAAGGGTACGCCTTTTTCTTTGGCTTCCTTATAGCGTTGCAGGTACGATTTTTTCTCTTGTTCGTTCATGGCTATTCATCCTTTGCCGGCACAGCGGAGATGCCAATGCGGATGATCAGATAGAGATGGACACCGATCAGAACAGCCAGCGAAGCAGGCAAAACCCAGACGTGCGTGCCAAAAAAGCGCGCCAAAGTTACAGCGGATAGCTCCGGACCGCCCCGGGCAATCCGGAGGATCGAGTCTCCCGATCACCGGCGCGACCCCAGCGATTTTCGTCCCAACCGTTGTCGCCCAATACGCCTTTTGGTCCCAGGGCAACAGATAGCCTGTAAACCCAAACCCAATCACAACGAGCAAGAGGAACACGCCTGAGATCCAGGTCATCTCACGCGGATATTTATAGGCTCCATAGAAAAACACACGGAGGAGATGCGCCACTGTCAGCACAACCATCGCGCTAGCGCCCCAGTGGTGCAGACCACGGATGAACCAGCCCATTGGCAGTTGAGTGGTAATATAAACAACACTGTCATAGGCATGAGTAGGGTCAGGAACATAGTACATTGTCAGCAGGATGCCTGTGATAGCCTGCAAGCTAGCAACAAAGAGGGTAGCGCTTCCAAGAGTGTAGAACCAGTTGACATGCGGAATTTTCCGTAAGAAAATGACTCCCCATACCTGCCGCCATTCGAAACGCTCATCGAACCAATCGCCAACTCTTGCCCACATTATGCACCTCGCTTTATATAGAGGTTTCCATCTTCAACCTTGCTCTCGAAATCGATCCAGAGGGCGAGGGGGAGGCCCATCTACAACACTGCCATCTTTTGCAAACACCCCGTTATGACAAGGACAGAAGAATTCGCCCTCCTCAGGAATCCAACGCACACGGCAGCCCAGGTGCGTGCATACATTCGACATTACGGTGAAATCCTGGCCGTTCTCCGTCAGAACGTATACTGAAAATTCTTGTTCTGAACTGATCCAGCCTGTCTGTGTCTCTACATTGGTTTTGAATAAGGTAGGGGTATCCAATTCGATCTTGCTAACTGCGCCCAAGCGGATCCAATTTCCCTCATCTTTTTTGAGCGCGGGTCCGATGATATAAGGGACGGCTGCTATACCAATTGTCCCACCAATGACACCGCCAATCGCAACGATCGCCGTTTTCATGAAGTCACGACGATTGACCTGTTTGGGGTTCGATGCGCTCATAAAGTTCACCTCCAATGACAAGCAATTTATAGGTTTTATGCTATGGTGTTGCCGAGTACTTTCCTAGCAAGTCTTCTCCAATAGTTGCTGGGGCGAAGTCACTTAAAATAGAACAAAAGATGACTTTTTCCTGTACTCGCTTCAAGAGATATTATAGGATTTAAATGAGAATAAGTTTAGGAAGAATGTATGTAATGAGACTATGATGATTGTCATTAGAAGATTACTTTAAAATATTTTACCTCTAAAAATTCAGGACTCTTTAGGAATTTCCGTGATGGATACCCGGCAAATCCTGGAGAACCAAAATTCATTAAATTCTGTGATATCCTAAAATTAGAAGTAATGATACAGGGACAGTTCATCTGAACCATCCCTGTATCATTGGTTAAAACTCTGTGAAAATCTTTTACTTTTCCAAAGCGCCTGCGTTAATCCACGCCTCGACATGAGCTATTTCTTCCGGAGTAAGTTGGCCGGGATGTCCACCTGCTTGTTGAATAGCAAGCAACAGGCTATTAGCGCTATCCCCGGGGATGACAACCGGACCGGAATTACTGCCCTCTAAAACACCGGCATAGGTGGTCAGATTGAGTCCGGCCATGGCAGCGGCGCCGTGACAGGTGCTACATTTTGACTCGAACAACGTGGCAATGTCGCCTTCCCAGACAGGGGCAGATACCGGTTCAGCAGATTTCACTGCACCCAACTCAATCCAGGCTTTGACAATTTCGATTTCGTCCGGGGTAAGCTGGCCGGGATGCCCGCCTGCCTCTTGGACGCTCACCAACAAACTGTTCTCACTCTCGCCGGGAACCACCACCGGACCGGATTGGCTGCCGTCTAACATATTTTCATAGGTAGAGAGATTCAGGCCACCCATCTCAGCCGGTCCGTGACAGGTGAGACACTTGGATTGCAAGATTGGAAAAACGTCATCCTCCCAGGTAGGGCCGGTGACCGGCTCGGCCGGTTTCGGCGGGCTGCCCTTCTACTGTCGCGGTAACAGGTAGAGGGGTCGGAGAAGGAAGCGGGGTAGGTGTCGGCGCGAGAGTCGGCCTGGGAGTGGGCGTCTGCGGAACAAAGACCTCGGGCTGGTTTTCGGGCGGCAAAACGGTCGTCAGCGCCGTTTCTTCCGTGCTGATAAAGCCAAAGATACCTGCCAGCATGACGACAGTCAAAACACCGGCCACTGGATAATAGACCATCTGGCGTTTGCGAAGTTCGCTGGGCGGAATCGATTGCTGGACGACACCGGCTTTGATATCTGCCAGCTCGAGCGGGTGTTCGTGCAACATCACTTCCTCGGGCATTTTGCCTGTCCACATCGATTTGTTGAAGCGTTTGATGTGAACGCCGTACATGTGCCAGATAATGATCGCTAAAACAGCCAGGACTGCCTCGCCGCCATGGGCGGCCCTGGCAGCCGGGATCCACTCACCGGGCAGGAATTTGGTACTGGTGATCGGGTTCCACATTAAAAAGCCGGTCAGGCCCATAATAATGGTGCCCCATACGAAGGCCCAATATTCCATCTTCTCTTCGAAGGTGTAGCGCCCCATCTGCGGGAATTGTTTCGCCCGGCCAATGTTGTACAATAAGGCCTGCCAACCGTCTTTCACATCTTGCAAGCTGGGCAACATGCTCATGCGCGTGCGCAGGACGAAGACCTTATAACCTGCAACGATGATATGGTACGCAGTGCCGAACATCAGCACAATTGCTGCGATGTGATGGATGGCACGCAAATTCTCGATTCCGCCAAGCAAGTTAACAAAGAAAACGGAAGCACCTGCCAGCGGATATTTTTGAGGCAGTCCCGTTAGCCCAAGAGTCGTAAAGGAAAGCAGCATGACGAGGTGTTCCACCCGCCGAGCCGGAGAAAAACGCATGTATTTTGGGTTGTTTTCGTTCATTAATGCGTTTCTCCTTTCCTGCGAGCAATGAAGCGGCGGTAGACATCAGTCAGGACATACACGAGCATACCTCCGAGGACAGCGGGGATAAATATTTTGTAGAACAGGTTCACATAAAAGACAAGCGGATACTTGACCGGGCTGGCAATATAGTGGCTCATCCAGGCATCCGGGAAATTAACAGTTGCATCGGGATGGCAACGCTGGCATTTGACCAGCAGGTTTTCTTTAAGCGCGATCCCCACTTCAGGATCGTTGACCGATTTGATATCGTGAATGCCATGGCAGTCGGTACAAACTGCCTTGTTGGTGGGCCAGTCCGGGTGCACTTTCTCGAACAAGGCTACCGTCGTGCCGTGAAAGTCAGTTACGTAGGTGTCGTACACTTTGGTAGAAATCCCGTACTTGTTCATAATGGAGGGATCGGTATGGCACTTGGCGCACAGCAATGGAGTGTCGTTGCGGAATTGGGCCGTGGTGGGGTCTTGAATGTTGTGCACACCGTGGCAATCAATACAGGTAGGCACATCAGTATTCCCCTCTTCCGTAAGGGCTGCGCCGTGAATGGATTGCTTGTAGGTTTCATAGATAGTATTGTGACAGCGAGCGCACGTTTCCGGGATAAGCAGGCGTGCTTCTGGCAAAATTTCCCCTGTTACTTCATCTGTCAGGCGCTGTTGGGTGTGCGGGTTGTGGCAGTCGGTACATACGGCTGCCTCGAAGTTGCCGGCTGCAAAAGCGCGCTGGTGCACGCTATCTAATACACGGCTATACTGCTCCGCGTGACATTTCTGGCAAGTTTGATATAGCTGTAAGCTAACACCCCGTAAATCCGCAACTATAAATTCAGGGTGAGGAAATCCGGTAATGTTGTCGTGGCAATCCACACAGGCTACATTTTCCTCTGCATGCACGGAGTCACTGAAATGATTCTCGTCGATAAACAAGGACCAGGTTTCTCCGCTTGGCAGCGTTTTAGATAGAGTTGGGTCTCCGTGACAACTAAGACAGGTATCGTTCGAAACTTCCTGGGACGAGGGGGCTGCTCCAGCGGAACCAACCGTAAGCCAGACCAGGGCCGCTCCTGCGAGCACCAATCCAAGGGTTAGAATGAGCAGCCTGCGATCCATTAACAGGAATTGGGGAGATCGTTTCATCAAGGTTCTCCTGTATCTCCAAGGTAGTCACCAAATAGATAGAACCAAAAAGCGTTATTATGCCCAAACAAACTAAATTAGTCACTTTACAGCTTTAATTGCGCTAATTATATACGCTAAAATCCACTTGGGTAAATCTCCCCAAATTCTAGTGGGTTATTTACCCTACGAGTAGTGCTTTTTATCACGAATTCGATATGATTAGGGGAGGAATAATAAAACAGGGCTGCCCATCAGGCAACCCTGTTTGTTTTACTCTCTTCTTGTGCTAAGAACTTGCTTAGGGTGTTGAGGGAGTGGCTCCGAGAGCCTCGAACGAAGCGTCGAGCAAAGCCTTGGTGTAAGCCGAGTTGTGGACGCCCAGGCTTTTGTCCTCATGGGCAATGTAGATCCAGTTATAGAGCGCGGTAGCCACGCCTTCGGGTGCTTCCGTTACGGTCGGGTGACCATCTACTGTGCTGTCGCTGAGTACGCCTTCGGCAACCAGAAGTTGTCCGAGCTCTTCCAAACGCGCCGCGGTTTCAGTCTGCACACCGTTGATGTCGAAATTCTCAGCGCCAGAATGGCAATCCTGGCAGACTGCGAGTTGCGGCTCAAAGGTATGGCCGGCATCCGGACCCAGGTGACAACCTACGCAGGTGTTCTCCACCATCGAGTAATGCGCGCTGGGAGTACCTTCAGCACCAGCGCCAGCTACGCCGAGCAGCATTGCGCTCTGCGGCCCGTGGTGAGGACCCCAATGGCTGGAAATGCCCGTGATGACACCATTCTCCGCTGCGGGGAACTCGCGGCGTGGCTGGTGGCAGGTAGCGCACAGGTTGCCCTCGCCGCCATCGAAGGTCGCGCCTTCAACGAAAGCGAGCTCGACCGGGTCAGTGGTCTCAAGGGCCCAGTCATCGGTCGTATAGGTGGTGTGGATCTGGTGGCAGGTGCGGCAGTCCTGACGGGTCGGGTTGGGATCGCCAGCCTCAACATCGGCGGGCGTTTGCCCGGCAGCAACCATTTGCTGGAAAGCGCCACCAGAGTGACAGCCAGCGCAATCGGCTTCGGTGCCTCGTAAGAAGGCCTCACCGGTTCCATGCAGGGAAGTGCTCCAGGTAGCATGTTTGCCAGTGATCAGCGAGGTGTCATTATGGCACTCGGTACAGGACAAATCTTCAGCGCTCATTACAGCTGCTTCGCCTGCGGGGCCTTGCGGTCCTGCGGGGCCAGCAGGACCGGCAGGACCGGCGGGGCCAGCTTGACCGGCGCAGGCAGCCAAGAAAGCCGCCGCGACGAGCATGGTCCCAAGTAAAACAAGAATTTTCTTTTTTGACATTGTTAACATTCTCCTTAAATAGGGTTCGGCGATTCTCACAAAGATCTCTCTAAATTGTATTCGGCACCTCCTTGCAAGAACTAGGATGTAATCCCATCAAGATTGGGGGGGTTACACCAATATAAGGCCGAACTTCCTTAAAATCAAGTTAAAATTGGGCTAAAAGACGTGTGACAAACGTCACAATGATGGGTTTTTCATGGGTAGAGTAGCCCATAAATTCCTTGGGCAAACAATCGTGACATCCATCACCTATTGGATGTGATAACCCAAACGCGGAAAAGCGGGGCAAAGAATGTACAATCATTGTGTAAGAGTTCACAAACCGACAATGAACCAACTCACCTTTCTAGTTTTTTTCGTTTACGGGCTGGCTTTCTTCGGCATGGGAATCACCGTAGCGCTCGAATCCGGGCGATCTCCTGCCCTGGCACAAGCCCGTGTGTTAAGTCCCCTGGCTGCATTCGGCCTGATCCACGGTACGCACGAGTGGATGGAGGCTTATCTCTTGCAAGCGAGGGCTCTTGGAACCACCTTACCAATCTGGTTGCCCTGGCTGCGCCTCGGTTTTCTGTTTACTTCCTTTGCATGTCTTCTCTGGTACGGAATTCAAATGCTCTTGCTGGTTTTACCGAGCAACAGCGGTAAGCGCCCCTTTCGATTCAGCATCTTTGGTTTTTACACGCTCTTTGTAATTGGTAACACAATTGACGCTTATAGCGCAGCTTCCATCCCTTTGATTCCATTGCTGGATGGGCTCGGGCGCTATGTCCTGGCTGTTCCGGCTGCAATGTTGGCCGCACTGGCGCTGCGCGAACAAGCAAATGAAATGTTTCGAAATAAGCGCAAACGCCTGGGCACCAGTCTCGCAATTGCCTCTTTTTGGTTTGCCATGTATGGCCTAAGCCAATTCTTTATACGTTCAATCGATATGTTTCCAGCACGTTATATAAATGAAGAAGCTTTCTTAGCTTTTACGGGCTTCCCCATCCAACTGATTCGAACCATCATGGCCATCATGATCACCTACGGTCTTGTGCGCGCTACACAGTACATGGAAGAAGAACGCAAGAGTACGTTGTTTGCAGCACAGCGATCTCGCCTACAAGCGCTCGAGCAACGTGAAAGCTTGCGACGTGAACTGTTGCGACATATCGTTGAAGCTCAAGAAGATGAACGGGCGCGCATCGCCCGAGAGTTGCATGATGAAACTTCACAAACCCTGGCAGCCTTTACGCTTGAATTGGCCACTTTGCGTGAACTTGCCAGACGCAGGCCACAGATAAAAAACATCGTAGATCATTTGCGGGAACTCAGCCGCCAGATGTCGCAAGGGCTTTACCACCTGGTTCACGATCTCAGGCCCGCCCATTTGGATGACCTTGGCCTGGTGCCCGCTATAAAATCATTATTAGATAGCGAGTGCTGCCCAAAGGGAATGATCGTCACTTTTGAAGTAAACGGGAGCAAACAGAGATTAGATTCGCTGATCGAAACAGTTTTGTTCCGGGTCGCGCAGGAAGCGCTTACCAACGTTGCTCGTCACGCTGGAACCAATCAGGCCAGCGTGTGTCTGGATTATGCTCCGGATGCGGTCACGCTCGGGGTTCAGGACTCAGGCAGAGGCTTCGACCCAAACGAGCCGCTACACCCGCCACGGGGCTGGGGGTTGGAGGGGATGCGCGAAAGGGTGGAAGCAGTGGGCGGACGGTTGGTCCTGCATTCTGCACCCGGGCATGGAACGACTGTGCAAGCAGTCATCCCGCTCATGCCTGAACAACTGGAAGAAGGAGAATAACTGATGGATACCATCAAGCTGATGTTGGTTGACGATCACGATGTGGTCCGTACCGGATTACGCTCATTTCTGGAAACGCAACCGGGCCTCGAGGTGATCGCAGAAGCAAAAAACGGGTTGCAGGCGCTGGAGAAGGCCAGAGAGGTTCAACCGGATATCGTACTGATGGACATCACAATGCCGGACATGGATGGGATGGAAGCCACCCTGCAACTGAAAAATCTATATCCGAACTGTCAAATCCTGGTATTGACCGTACATGCCGATAAACAATATTTTATGAAGATGTTATCCGTGGGCGCTTCCGGATATCTCACCAAACAAGCGGCCGCCGACGAACTGGTGGCGGCGATCAAAGCGGTAGCGGCCGGGCACGTTTACTTGCAACCGGCCCTGGCACGCTGGCTTCTAGAAGATTATCAACAACTGGTAAAAACCGCCCTTCCCCCGGACAGCGAAGATCCGAATGAAAAAGACAAGAATGCCGTTACGCTGGATATTTTAAGTGAGCGCGAACGCCAGGTTCTGGAACTGGTTGGAGAAGGGCTTAACAACCATGACATCGGCAAGAAGTTGGAACTGAGCCCGAAGACCATTGCTCGCCATCGCGAACGAATTATGAAAAAACTCAATATTCACTCTCGCACGGAATTGGTTAAATTTGGCATCCGGACAGGCTTGATTTCCCTGGAATAAGCAAACCTGGAACGGTCTTTAGGCACGGAGCGCCGGAAATACCTGGCGCTCCGTGCCTTTTTTCACCACTAATAGGATAAAATCAGGTGAATTTTATGACATCCATCGCGCCCCTTTTCAGCCTGCATTAATCTTAATGTGTAAAATGAAAAAGGGTACAAACCTCTCGGTTTGTCCTGACAATTTTCTGGAGGTATCACAATGCAGAGAACCAAATTTATTTTCGGCGGTCTGCTCATTCTTGCAGCAGTCGTCTACCTGATTGTTTCGTCCACACAGGCCAGTGCAGAATATTTTATGACGATCGATGAACTCAAGACTGAGGGCCCGGACGTGGTCGGGAAAAGCCTGCGCGCTTCTGGCGCTGTCATTGGCGATACCATCCAGTATGACCCGCAGACTCTAACTCTTTCCTTCGACGTTGCGCACGTCCCAGGCGATAACGCCGACATCGAAGCGCAAGGTGGATTGGCATTCGTATTGCACCAGGCTGTAGTAGACCCCACACGGGCCCGCATGAAAGTGGTGTACGTTGGCCCAAAACCAGACCTGTTACGCGATGAGGCCCAGGCTATCATGACCGGCAAGATCGGCCAGGATGGTGTCTTCTATGCGGACGAGTTGCTGCTCAAGTGTCCGACCAAATATGAAGAAGCTGTGCCCGAGCAGACAGAAGGTTAATAGAGAAGAAAAACCTGACAGGTCTCTAAGACCTGTCAGGTTTTGACCGTCACAGGAGAGAACATGCTTGCAGATTTTGGTTTTGGCGTTTTAATCGTAACTTTTGTTGTTGCGTTATACAGCGTGGTAGCTGCCATTCTCGGAGAAAGAAAACAGTCTGCGCAGCTGGTGGAAAGCGCCCGGCGCGCCCAATTGCTTACGTTCCCGTTGCTGTCGCTGGGGGCAGGTGTTCTCATTTACCTGTTGCTCAACAATCACTTCGATGTTTCGTTTGTGTATGAAGTGACCAGCCGCAGTATGCCAGGCTATCTGAAGATCACAGCCTGGTGGGGCGGACAGGCCGGTTCTCTGCTCTTCTGGGGCTGGCTCTTATCTGCTTTCACATCCGCGGTCACCTTGCGCAAGTGGGAACGGGACCGCGAGTTTTTGCCCTGGGTGATCGTGGTTTCCTCTATTACGTTGGCCTTTTTCCTTTCGATGAATATTTTCTTCGAAAACCCGTTCGCCCGCTTCTATCAAGTAGCCGGAAACGTAGCCGCTTACACCTTTAAACCGGCCGGTGGCGTACTCGTCACCCCACAAGATGGCAACGGACTCAATCCGTTGTTGCGCCACCCCGGTATGATTATCCACCCGCCCATGCTGTACCTGGGCTTTGTCTCGTTCGTGATTCCCTTTGCTTTCGCCATTGCGGCCCTGGTTACCGGCCGCACCGACGACCGCTGGACGCGCATCACCCGTCGCTGGACCCTGTGGGCCTGGCTGTTCCTCTCGCTTGGTCTGGTACTGGGCGGGCGCTGGGCTTACGATGTGCTTGGTTGGGGCGGCTATTGGGGCTGGGACCCGGTCGAGATTGCGGCATTCATGCCCTGGCTGGCCGGCACCGCTTTCCTACACTCGGTTATGATCCAGGAGCACAAAGGCTTGCTCAAACACTGGAACATGATCCTGATCATATTGACTTACGCACTGGTCATCTTCGGCACCTTCCTGACCCGCTCCGGCGTGCTTTCCTCTGTCCATGCTTTTGCGCAGAGCGCGATCGGCCCCATGTTCTTTGGGTTCATTGGCGCAACCTTTATCACCTCCATTGCGCTGTTGATCTGGCGCTGGCCAGAATTACGCTCAGAGACTGAGATGAAGTCGATGATCTCGCGGGAAGCTTTCTTCCTGCTCAACAACCTGCTCTTCCTGAGCGTGTTGGTCGTCTGTTTCTGGGGTGTGATCTTCCCGTTGGTCTCGGAACTTTTCACCGGTCAAAAAGTGACCGTTGGACCGCCCTTTTACGAGCGCGCCAACGGACCGCTCTTCGGCGCAATGATGGCGCTGATGGGCATTGCTCCGCTTTCAGCCTGGGGAAAATCGACCCTGACAACGCTCGGTCGGGCTCTCTGGAAACCGACCATCCCGGCGCTGATCGTGCCCGCGCTGGCGTATCTGGCAGGTTACACCAATCTGGTAGCGCTGGTCACTTTCTTCCTGGTGGCCTTTGTCATCTCCGTCACCCTCTACGACACGTACCGCGGCGCCCGCGCCCGGCAACGCGCGCAGAAGGAAAACTTCTTCACTGCCCTGGCGCGTTTAGCTGGCCGCAACCGGAGACGCTACGGCGGCTATATCATCCACATCAGCATGATGCTGATGGCGGTCGGTATCCTGGGCATCGAGGTCTTCCAGACCCAAACGCAGGGAACAATTTCCTCGGGACAGTCGCTGGAACTGGATGGGTATACGATCCAGTATAACGAAGTCGCTTCCTGGGACGATGTCGGTGCCGGCGTCAACTACACCCGCGCCGTAGTCGATGTGTCCAAAGACGGCAAATATATCGGCCAGCTTCATCCGCGCATCGACTACTACTTCAATTCGCAACAGACCATGACCATCCCCGGCCTGCGCAGCACCATGAAAGATGACCTGTACATCATATTGGTTGACTGGCAGCCTGTTTCCTCGGTGGGCGCGACCTTCAAGGTCTACCACAACCCTCTGGTCAACTGGCTATGGTTGGGCGCGCTGGTCTTTATCACCGGCATGCTCTTCGCCGCCTGGCCAGACAAAGACCCGAGCCTGCGACCTGTGCGGGTCAGCAAACGGACAGTAGAACCGAAACCCAGCGCAGCGGACTAGCCGGCTGACACGATGAAAAGACTCTTACTGGATCACGACTTTTCTGCTCGTTCTTACGGCGCTGGGAGTTGCTACCGTTTTCGCGCAGGGCTCTACGCCCACGGATGACCAGGTCAATGCGATTGCCAGACAGCTGTATTGTCCCGTCTGTGAGAATACGCCTTTAGACGTATGCCCGACCCAGGCCTGTAAAGAATGGCGCGAGGAGATCCGCGGCATGCTGGCAGATGGCAAGAGCGAAACAGAGATCAAACAGCACTTCGTGGATTACTACGGCGCGCGCGTGCTGGCCGAACCGCCGCGGAGCGGTTTCAACTGGCTGGTCTATGTTGTGCCGCCGATCGTCATCGTAGCCGGCGTCTTCGTGCTCTTCCGGGCGCTACGGGCGTGGACTCAACCCGCCACACCACCCCTGCCAGATTTCAACGGAGACAGGCGCGGAGGAGGCAGATGCGTCTCTTGCGTCCGACGATGAGTATATTGCGCGCATGGAAGAAGAACTAAAGAAAACGAAAGTAACTTCCCTCCCCTTCTCTCTCCTTTCGGCAACGCCCCGGCGAGAGAGCGGCTCAAGGTGAAGGTAGGAGAACGTCATGAACGAAGAACAAACCGCCCCGACGGCCGCGCCAAAGCGCGGCGTCCGCTTGTCAACGCAGATCATCATCTGGGTCGTACTGATGGCCCTGCTGGTTCTGGTAGGCCTGGGACTGAAGAAAGCCCAGAACCCGATCATCAGCGTCGGTTCGGAGATCCCTGATTTCCCGCTCACCATGTTCGAGGGCTATTCCTATCAGGGCGCCTCGGCAGTCAATTTTTCGGATTTACGGGGGAAAGTGGTTGTCATCAACTTCTGGGCCTCCTGGTGTAAGCCCTGTGAGCAGGAAGCGGCTGAACTCGAAGCAGCCTGGAACTCCTATGAAGAGGCTGGCGAAGTCGTCTTCCTGGGCATCGCCTGGACGGACACGCCTGATAACTCCATGGAGTATCTGAACCGCTTCGATATCACCTATCCCAATGGTCCTGACCTGGGATCGCGCATTTCATCCATCTTCAACCGCAACCTGGGGGTGCCGGAAACCTATTTCGTAGACCGTGACGGCGTGCTGCGTCAAATCAAAATTGGCCCTTTCACGTCCGATGCAGCAAATCCAAGCAACCATCGACCCGCTGGTCGCGGACGCGATCACCGCCGTGGATTCTCTCCCGGCCGGAGAATGAGGACTTGATGGAAATCGGAGCAATCTTTTTTACCTTAGCAGTCGTCACCCTGGTGGGGATGTACGTCGGCCAGCCCTTTATTCAACGTCGCGGCCGTCGCGCCTCACAGGAAGACCACGAAGTTTCCGCCTTGCTGGCAGATTACGACCGCGCCGTCAACACGTTGCAGGAACTCGATTTTGACAATGCCCTCGGTAAAATCCCGGCGGAAGATTATCCCCAGCACCGCGCAGAACTGCTGGCTAAAGGCGCCGACTTGCTGCGTAAGCTGGATGCCCTCATCCCCAGCAGCCCTTCTCCCAAGAAGAGAGGTGGACGAGATGCCGAGAGCCGCATAGAAGCTGCCGTTGCTTCTCGCCGGGCAGATGCATCTACCAGCGCTGCTGCCATGGATGACGATGACATTGAATCGATGATCGCTTCCCGCCGCAAAGTACGCAAAGAAAAATCCGCCGGGTTCTGCCCCAAATGCGGTAAACCCATTTTAGTTTCTGACCGTTTCTGCCCGTCTTGTGGGAAAGCGATAATCTAAAACAAAACGCATAAACCGTAAATACCGCTTTATGCTCATAAGGACCATTAATGAAATTTCGCGTCGCTGTTTTCCATATACTCCTCACTGCCCTGCTTACGGCCTGCAACCTGTCCCTGGCAGAGGATGTTACGCCGCCGCCGGGCGCGGTGCAGCAGACCCAGGCACAACCCAGCGGGCCGATCTTCCCGGCCGACGCGCCCAACCTGCAAAACGGCCAGGCTATCTACGCCGAAAAATGCGCCCCCTGTCATGGGGATACAGGCATGGGCGATGGACCGCAGGGACAACAATTGCCCGTCCCGGTCCCCGCGCTTGGCCTTCCGGAAGTCGCTGCGCAAGCATCACCGGCAGATTGGTTCCTGACCGTTACGCAGGGGAATATACAGAACTTCATGCCCCCCTTTGCCAGCCTGAGCGACCAGGAGCGCTGGGATGTGGTGGCCTACGCGCAGTCCTTAAGCACCACCGCTGCGCAGATCAACCAGGGCGAAGCGCTCTTCAATGAAAATTGCGCGGACTGCCCGACGGATCAATTCACCGACCGGGAAGAAATGGCTGTCCTTTCGAGGGACGAATTGGCCAACCTGCTTGCCGAAGGCGGGCAGGGACTGCCTGCCCTGGGAGACAAACTCTCGCAGGACGAGCTCGAATCCGTTGCCGTTTACCTGCAAACGTTGACGTTCGGCGCACCCGCTCTGGCAGCCGAGCCTGCTTCCGCGGTTGGAACTGCAACCTCGTCCCGAAGCGAGACCCCGTCAGCGGAAGGGACGCCGGGGGAAACCCCGAGCACAGTCGAAGGCGCCACACCTGAAGCGTCTCTTGTCCCAATCGGCTTCGGCTCTATCAAAGGAGAAGTTGTCAACGGGAGCGGCGGAGGAAGCCCGTCAGGTGCGACCATCACTTTGCACGTTTTCGAACATTCTACGGACCCAAACACCACACCTGAAGAAGTGCTCACAAAAACAACCGAGACGAATGCAAAGGGTGCCTTCACCTTCGATGAAGTCGCCCTGCCAGAAGGGCGCATCTTCCTGGCGGAGGCAAACTACCAGGGCATTAATTTCCAATCGGAGCCGGTTGTCAGCGACCCTGGAGTGTCCGAGTTGACCATTCCTGATATAACGGTTTATCCAAGTACAACCGAGAGTGACGGGTTGGTCGTAGAGCAATTGCATCTCAGCTTTGACATGGCATCAGAAGGCGACGTGCAGGTTTTTGAGTTGTACACCATCAGCAATACCACCGACCAGGCGTATGTCTTCGCAACGGATGGGACCAGCCTGCCCTTCATGCCCCTGCCAGAAGGCGCGACGAACGTTGGATTGCAGCTCTCGCAAGATAGCGCTCTCCTTTTGCCGACGGACAACGGTGATTTTGCGCTGCCGCCCAGCGATAAATTCTATTCCATCATTGCCTTCTTCAACCTGCCTTACGACAATTCACTTGACCTCGCGCAACCTTTTGCCCTGCCGGTCAGTTCGGCGCTGGTCATCGTACCCGAAGGAATCAAGGTAAAAAGCGACCAGTTGACAGATGATGGCCTCCAGCAAACCCAGCAGGGCTTCAACGTGCAAACATATTCGGCCAGCGGCCTGGATGCCAATTCGCCGTTGGAAATCACGCTTTCCGGCAATGTCAAATCTGCCACCACCGTCGACAATCGACAAGCTCTGCTGATCGGCGCCGGTGCGTTCGGAGTCGTCTTGATCCTGGCCGGTGTCTGGATGTTCCTGCGCGACCGGGGCGGCCACGAGGAAGATGATGAGTTCGACGTCGATGAGGAAAGCGAGGATGAGTTCGAGACCGCTGAGGAAGTCATGGATGCCATCATCGCCCTCGACGATCTGCATCGCGCAAAAAAAATCCCCGATGAAGCGTACCAGACACGCCGTGAAGAATTGAAAGCGCGCCTGAAAGAGCTTGCTTAGGTAGCAGCGCAGATTTAGGTCACGCAGAAAGATGATTATCTCAGTGAACTCGGCGATTTCCATGGTGCACCCATGATTGAAGTCAGGAAACTGGTCAAACGCTTTGGTTTAAAAACTGTGCTGCGCGGGGTGGATTTCAACGTCCAGCCGGGTGAATTTGTGGCCCTACTCGGTCCCAATGGTGCGGGCAAGACCACCTTTCTGCGCATCCTGTCTTCGCTTTCGCGGCCAACCATGGGCGTGGTGGACATCGCCGGATATAGCTTGCCAAAGGAAGCTGCGGCGGTGCGCGCCCGTCTCGGTGTGGTATCCCATTTACCCTTGCTTTACGATGATCTCACCGCTGAAGAAAACCTGACCTTCTATGCCCGCATGTACGGGATCGAAAACGCCAGCGCCCGCATCACGGAAGTGCTCGAAATGGTCGGGTTGGAAGCGCGCCGTCATGACCTCGTCCGCACTTTCTCTCGCGGCATGCAGCAACGGCTGGCGATCGGTCGTGCCGTACTGCACGACCCGGAAGTAATGCTCTTCGATGAGCCCTACACCGGTCTCGATCAGGATGCCTCATCCATGCTTGACGGGGTGCTGAAAACCGTTGCCGGTCAGGGGCGGACCGTGGTGATGACCTCCCATGACCTGGCCCGGGCCGAAGACCTTGCCACCCGTTTCGATATCCTTTCCCGCGGCGTGATCGCAGCCACGTCCACGCGTGAGGGTCTTGGCAAGGGCAATTTGTTAACATTCTACAAACAAGCACTGGCAAGCTGAGATGACAGAAAGCACTATGACAACAGCCACCCATCGCCCGGCGAAATCGAGCTTTTGGAAAGCCATTGCGGCCGTTGCCTGGAAGGACCTGGCTGCCGAGCTGCGCTCGCGAGAATTGCTCTCGGCCATGCTTGTCTTCTCGCTGCTGGTCATCCTGATCTTTAACTTCGCACTTGAACTGGATATCGCCACCCGACGCTCGGTCACATCCGGCGTGCTATGGGCTACATTTGCATTTGCAGGTACGCTTGGCCTGAACCGTTCCATGGCCATCGAAAAGGACCGCGGCTGCCTGGACGGCCTCCTGCTTGCGCCGGTGGACAGGTCCGCGATCTATTTTGGCAAGGTCATCAGTAACCTGGCCTTCATGCTGATCGTAGAGGCCATCGTCCTGCCGATTTATAGCGTGTTGTACAGCACCAACCTGTTCCAACCAGGGTTGTTGCTGGTCATCCTGCTCGGTTCCATCGGTTATGTTGCCGTCGGGACGCTGCTCTCCAGCATGGCCGTGCAAACCCGCACACGGGATGTGCTGTTGCCGATCCTGCTCTTCCCTGTGGTCGTACCGGTTTTGATCGCCGCGGTCAAGGCCAGCGGCGGCTACCTGACTGGCGCAGGTATGGACGAGATCCTGCCCTGGCTCAACCTGTTGGTCGCTTACGATGTGATTTTCACAGCAATCGCTTTTATGGTTTTCGATTTTGTCGTTGAAGAATAAATATCAGAGAGTAGCGTAGTAGATCATTGGAGAACAGTCACTGCTCTCTACTCTCCCGTCATCCAATCTTCTTACTGTAAGGAGCTCCATGCAAGCCAAACCTACTACCCTTAAAGCCCTCGATATCGTCTCCCTCATCCTACTGGGCGTTTCTGCATACTTAGCGCTGGTCTTCGCACCCACAGAAGCTGTGATGGGAGATGTGCAGCGCGTGTTTTACTTCCACGTGGCAACCGCCTGGGTTGGCATGTTGGGCTTCATTGCTGCTGGCGTTTCCGGCATCGTTTTCCTGCGCACCGGCGACCTGAAATGGGACCGGATCGAAATCGCCGCGGTGGAGATCAGCCTGGTCTTCTTCTTCATTGCCATCGTGCTCGGGTCTATCTGGGCCCGGCCCGTCTGGAACACCTGGTGGACCTGGGATCCGCGCCTCACGACGGCTGCCGTCACCGAACTGATCTATATCGCGTACTTCATGCTGCGCCAGGGCATCGAGGATCCGGACCGTCGGGCTCGTTTCGGCGCCGTATACACATTGATTGGCGCGGTCAGCGTGCCGATCACCTTCATGGCCATCCGCCTGTTCCGCACCATTCACCCGGTCGTCATCGGGACCGAAAGCGCCCAGGCCCAGGGTGGCTTCAACATGACCGGGGATATGAAGGTGGCTTTCTTCTTCGCCCTGTTCGCCTTCACCGTTATCTTTGTCGACCTGTTCTGGAACCGCATCCGCATGGGCACGCTGGCCGACAGGGTCGAACAACTCAAACTTAAGGTTATGCAATAAGAGGCAACAATGTTTTTTTTCCTAGCCCCTCCAGACACTTCTAGCTACATGGTCGCAGGTTATGCGATTGCTTTTGGCGTCATGTTGATCTACGTGGCCAGCCTGTTCATCCGCTACCGCAACCTCGACCGGGACATGTCCACGTTCGAAGAGATGGACAAAGATAAATAGTTTGAAAATAAGCATAATAGAACCATAATAACCATTGCACCAACAAAAGAGTCCGCTATAATGAGATGGGCTCTTTTATATTTATGGATGGGAAACTCTCAAAGCCTGTACACTTTTTATTGATGATGAGCATGCTCCTCGTCTTATTTTGCAGCGCCTTCGCTTCGTCTCCTCGCCCAGAGTTGCAACCCCCTTTTGAAACCCCACCCGGCCCAGACCGGTATACTTCCATTATCGTTGATTATGTAAAGTACACGTGGTGGATGGCCCGCTACGAAGACAGATCGGTTGTCTGCGAAATCGTCACCGATCATGAAGGCCTGCCCACCGTGAACGAGGTCTATACCGAATGTGGGCGGACCATCGCCCAAAAATGGTTCGATCAGGACCTGTGCACAGACAGCAAGACCAGAGATTGTGAGGGGTATTACTTTTATCAGGTGAGCGCAGTGCCGTCCCAGCGGGAAGTGACGGTTGAGCTGCCAGCGGCAAAGGCATGGGTCGACCTCCAAGATTGTTCTCCCCTGACAACAATTGCAACAAATTTATGTGAATTCATGCCAACCCTGGTAATTACCGGCGAAGAGCCCCTTCCGAACGAACAGATCGTCGGCATTGGGGGCCTGATCGATGGACAACCGTTTACCTGTAACACGCCCTGCTATATCAAACTGGCCCCAACCGACGCCGATGGTGTGACCGTGGACTTCTGGGCATATTCCAGTTACGGCGATAGCAGCGATACCTTTACCGCACAGGTGCGCGTGGCCCGAGACAACATCGGCAATCCCGACCAAACGTACTGGTATGTCGACGTGATCAGCAGCCAGTGGGTCGGTGTGCCGATCGCCAGTTGTGCCGAGTTGTGGGATGCATTTCCTCCCGTGGGAGGGCCGCCTCACTGGCTCACAACGCCCAAACGCGCCGAAGATTTGAATACCGATGTTCCTTATACTTATCTGGCTGCCAAATTAATCTCGGCAGGGGTGGTGGATGCCAGCAGATGCGCAAATGGCGGCTTATTAGAAGAGACCTTTGGAGCCAACGCCTGTGGACTGGAACGCGCTCGCTCAGATGTGGTCACCTGGCAGAATCGTTTTGACGATTTGATCATCGAGGTCGCTCGGGATACCGGTGTGCCGGCGCAAATGCTCAAGCGCTTGTTCGCGAAAGAAAGCCAGTTTTGGCCGGCTATTTTTCAGATTCGCGACATCGGCCTGGGGCAGCTGACCGAAGAAGGAGCCGACACGACCCTCTTGTGGAACTTCTCCTTCTATGAGCAATTTTGCCCGCTGGTGTTATCCGCCGAGCATTGCGAAAAAGGGTACATTCATTTGGATAAAGCCGATCAAAAAATGCTGCGATTGGGATTGATCAACACAGTGAACGCCACCTGCGAGGACTGCCCGCTGGGCATCGATCTCACCGAAGCGGATTTTAGCGTCCGAATTTTTGGGCACACTATGCTGGCAAACTGTGAGCAGACCGGGCGAATCGTCAGGAATGTGAGTGGAAAGGTTCCGGGTCAGGTCGCCAGTTACGAGGACCTGTGGAAATTCACCCTGGTCAACTACAACGCCGGCCCGGGCTGCCTGGGAGAGGCCATCCAGGCTACCGCCGATAAGAGACTGTCCCTGGAATGGGAAAACGTGGCTGCCAACCTGAACGGGATATGCAGTCAGGGAGCAGATTACGTAGCGCAGATCAGCGAATAACTCGACGGACCTGCCTGGAAAAGGAGGCGCTCATCGCCTCTTTTCTTATTTAAATTCGTAACTGCTCAGCTTGCATTTAGATAGGTGGCAAAAACGGTGTGCGTAGGGGCGTACTTCCCCACGCACACCGTTTTTGCTCTACTTTTTGTTATAAGCATGAGCAGATGCTTAAATTCTTACCTATCGGCCTGAAACCATCCTCCTTAGCACAGCTTTGCCTCGCCTGCAAACCTGTGCTAAACTTGGAAATCAACGCTTAAAATCTCGTAATGCAAAACATCCTGAAACTGCAGGATCATTTGCCGCTTGTCAGCGGAAAAAAATCAAAGAAGCCGCAGTGAGTATCGTTGCGGCACTCGCCTAAGGAGCGTTCATGCTGACTCTCGTTGAAAAAATCTTGTTTGGAGTTGCTGTCATCGTTTCGCTGTACTACACCTGGCGAGGTGTCCAGCGGATTATCAAAATCATCGGCCGTGGAAGTGGGAAGCCGGACTGGTCGCTGGCCTGGAAACGGTTGGGGGATGTGATCGTCAAAGTGGGAACGTTCCGTCCCGTGTTCCGCTTCCGGCTGGGGCCGAGCCTGCTCCATGCGCTCATTGGGTGGGGCTTCCTTTACTTTGTGCTCGTCAATCTGGCGGAATTATTGAATGGCTATATCCCCGGTTTTCGGTTCGCAGAGAATTGGGGGGCCGCTGGAAATATTTACCGGCTGCTGGCAGACATCTTTGGAACAGGCGTGATTGTCGGGATTGTGGGAATGGTGATCCGCCGTTTCATCATCAACCCTCCCCAATTACATACGCGCGAATCTACAAAGCTGGACCCCCGCGCGCGCACTGGCATCCGGCGAGATTCGGCCATCGTGGCTACCTTCGTCTTCGTGCATGTCACCGGGCGTCTGATGGGTGAGTCCATGTACCTGGCAGCGAATGGAATATCCGACGCCTGGCAACCGGTCGCTTCGACCATAGCAGGCCTGATGTCGGGGATGAGCCCGGCAGCGCTTGAAGTTGGTCAGCACGTCGCGTTCTGGTTGTCGCTAGGCTCCATCGTGGCCTTTCTGCCCTATTTCCCATACACCAAGCACATCCATCTCTTTTTCTCGCCCATCAATTATCTGACGAAGCCGGAACGCAGGTCGATCGGCCAGCTAGACTACATCAACTTTGAGGATGAGAGCATCGAACAGTTTGGCGCGAGCAACCTGGAAGACCTGGGCTGGTCGCAAATCCTGGATAGCTATGCTTGCATCATGTGCATGCGCTGCCAGGAAGTCTGCCCGGCTTACAATACGGGGAAAGTGCTTTCGCCTGCCGCCCTGGAAATCAACAAACGTTATTATCTCAACCACGAAGAAGGCACCAAGTTTGCCAACGGCGAAGACAGCAAACCGCTGCTGGAATTCGCGATCAGCGAAGAAGCGGTCTGGGCCTGCACAGCCTGTGGCGCCTGCATCGACATCTGTCCGGTGGGCAACGAGCCGATGCGCGATATCCTCGATATCCGCCGCTCGCTGGTGTTGATGGAAAACGATTTCCCCAAGCAGTTGGAGAACGCCTTCCGCGGCATGGAACGCAACGTCAACCCGTGGGGCGTGCCGCCAACCGAGCGCATGAAATGGGCCGAAGGATTGGATGTGCCGACCATTGAGAAGAATCCCGAACCCGAAATTCTGTGGTGGGTCGGCTGCGCTCCGGCGACAGACGCGCGCGCGCAGAAAACGGCCAGGGCTTTCGCCAGCATTTTGAATGCATCCGGCTTGAGCTACGCTGTGCTCGGCCAAAACGAGCAGTGTTCGGGGGATTCCGCGCGCCGGGCCGGCAACGAGTACCTGTTCTTCGAGCTTGCCTCCGCGAACGTGGAAATGCTCAACGAAGTGAACCCTCCACGTATCGTGACCACCTGTCCGCACTGCATGCATACCATCAAGAACGAATATCCCGCCTTTGGCGGCAATTACCAGATCATCCATCACACGCAGTTGATCAATGAACTGGTCGGCGCAGGGAAAATACAGCTGGAAGTGACCCAAGACGATTTGAAAGTGACCTTCCACGATCCCTGTTACCTGGGCCGCCACAACGGCATTATCGATGCGCCGCGTGCGGACCTGAACCACGCCGGGCTCGTTACCGTCGAGATGCCGCGACACGGCATGAAGTCTTTCTGCTGCGGCGCGGGCGGCGCACAGATGTGGAAGGAAGAGGAACCCGGCACCACCAACGTCAACCGGGCGCGCTTTGCCGAGGCAAAATCAACCGGCGCGAACACGCTGGCGGTCGGCTGTCCCTTCTGCATGACCATGCTGAACGACGCCTCTAACGCGGAGGGCGGAGAGATGAAAGTCAGAGATGTAGCCGAGATCGTGGCGGAGCGGTTGAAGTAAACAGTTACCGCTTATCAGTATCCAGGATCAGAAAAGGCAGCTCATACAGTCTACCCCTACTTTGTTTCATTTCCATGTTTTTGTTAGCTCGGTTAAGGCCCGGTAATAGGGCTCGATGCTGGGAATGTAATGACGCTCATCCTTTGCATGCGGACCTACCCCGCTCTGCCCCCAGACCACGGCTTGCCCGCCGGGAGCAAACCTGGCGCTGGTCCCCGGCAGTTTCCGGCCAACCTTCGGCTCTTCCCCGGATGACTGCCGGACCGCTGCGAGCAGCGCCAACAGGGCCGGGTTCTCAGGATCGCAGGCCACGCCATTTTCCATCACCGAAAAGCTGACTTCTAGACCGTTGTCCGCGCAATAGGTTTCGACTTCTTTACGCAAAGCCTGGGTGTCATCCTGCGGAATGGGGCGAATTTCAACGCCCAGGATCCCTTCTGCGGCGGCGATATTGTAAATTCCGGGCGTGCCCACTTGAATAAATGGAAACTTCGCCTGTGATTGCCAGCCGTCCGTCGACCTGAGCGTCAGACGTTCAGCAAAGATGGCGCTGAGGGCGGCGCGCGCTTTGACCAGGCGCTCACTCAAATCGATACCGGCGGCCGCCACCCCAGTGTGCCCCTTGACACCGCGCGCAATCACGTCAAAGCGCATCACGCCTCGATTTTCGATACAGATTTCGCCGAAGAGTTCGTTTCCTTTTTCGCCGGTCCGCTCGCCGGCGATGAAAAGCGAGGGCGTAAGGCCCAGCTCCTTCATGACAAATGGCGTGCCCCAGGCTTCGGCTTCGCCGTTCTCCTCATTTCCGACCATCAGGAGGGCAATATTGGGATACGTGCCCCCACCCCTCAAGATATCTTTCATCCAGACCATATAGCTAGCAACGACGGTTTTCATATCTGCGGCGCCGCGGCCCCATAAGTAGTCGCCTTCAATTTTCGGGGTGAATTGAGAATCGTCAGGCTCGGGTTCGACGACGTCGAAGTGGCCGGTGAGAAGAATCTGCAATGTGCGGCGTACCACGTGCGAAGGGCCCTGGCGAGGAAACTCTGCATAAATTGCGGGATACTTCCCGTCAAAATAACGCGCTTCCAGACCGTGATTGCGCAGGTAGTCGAAAATAAAGGTGCCGGCGCGATGGACTTCATCGAGGCGTTCATGGGGAGAAGCCGTGACCGACGGGATACGGATCAGGTGCTGCGCCAGGTCCACGATCTCGGTGGTTTTATCGGGATATCTACTCTCTATGGGTATCCCCACTGTCGGGCGGAAGCGCACAGGCAGTGTGGGGCGTTGACGGGCGTCATCGCGGGCATATTGCAGGAACTGGCCAATCTTGGCCGCGTCCGCGCCCAGGGAGGGATAGCCCGCGGCGATCTTCTCCACTTCGGCCGTGATTTGCGCTTCACGCTCCTCGGCCACAGCGCGTAACACCGACAGCGGCACCTCATCGTTGGAGCCCAGTTCTATTTGTAGACGGGTCCGCAGCTTTTCGGCGGTGTTCGGCGCGCCAGCGGCCATCTCCGCTAACGGGGCCAGGTCTTCCCACTTGGCGAGCGCTTCGGCCAGCGGCTGGATCTCGTTGAGCGTCCATTTCAGAAAGGCGCGCATTCCGATCGGTTTGCCCGTAAGCGGGTTTTCGATCTCGGCGCGCAAGCCATGTTTGGCGGCTTCCTGCTCGTTGCGACGGGCCAGGCTGAGGTCCTCGCGGTCGTAGCGGAAACCGCGCGCAAATTCCGGGTCCGCGTAGAAGCGGATCAACAGCAGGTGCTTGAGGGTCATGTTGGCCACGTCCACTTCAAGCGGATGTCCACCATCGTCTGTGCGGATCTCAACCCGTCCCATCGGCAGGTTGATGCGCGCCAGCAGGTTCTGCAGTTCGATCTGGCGGGCCATCTCCTCGGCCGGAACGTCCTCCCCAATGGAATACAGGCCACGGGCGTAAAGATCGTTGAGTTGGTCACCCGTCGTCGAGATCAATCGCTCCACAGGCTCCGCAAACGAGCGGGCGCGGACCGGCGTCCAGTTGTTGTTGCCAAAGCGCACCCCACGCCGCGCAAGGTCATACGAGATGCGTTTGTAGTCTTTGTAGGAACGGTACAGCTCTGGCAGGTCGATCTCGGGCGGGTTAGGGAAGGTCAGGTTGCGGACGGAGTCATATTCGGTCAACGCCACGACGGCGCGCTCACCGCGTATCTGGGCTTGCAACGGCGTGGAAGCAGAGGCAGCAATGAACAGGGCCGCAAAGGCGCGCAGTAGGCGCGTGGCGCTGATGTAAAACTCGGACTTATACTGGTCGAGGTGGCGCTCGCCGCGCTCGGAAGCGGGCAGGTGCATAAAATCCCAGGCAAAAAGCGGATCGGGCAGCGACAGGTTGACATGGATGCCCGCAGTCGCCAGGCTATCACCGTACAGGTCTACGCAGCGCTCCAGGTAACGGCGTTTTGCGATGCCCCAATTGCCCGGAATAAACTCGTGATTGATGGCGGTCGGAAAGAGCAGGTTGCCATGCCAGTAAAACAACCTCTCGCCAAAGTTGCCGCCTGCGGCAGCAAGAGCGTTGATCAGCACGGCTTCCATCAGGCGCCCTTCGAAAACAGCGCCTTGCGGGGAATAGTATGGCCGGGTGGCCCACTCCACCATCCAGTGGAAGACCTCCAGTTGGGAAAACTCTCGCAACCAGGGCGAGAGACATTCGCCGCGCATGTAATCGACAAACGATTGGCGGGCGGGGCCTGAACCAACCGTGAGCAAGGGGCGAAAGTGCTCGTCGAGCAAGTTCCATTCGAGCTCGAAACCGTTCAGGCCGCCGGCGGGTTTGTCCTCCTGGGCGGACTCGAGTGCGAGGGCATATTTTTCGGCAAATTGGGATGGAGAGTAAGGCATGGATTTTTCCTTTGGCGAGAACAGAAGAGAGAGGAAAGAAGAAAGATTTTGCTCTCTTTCATCTCTCTTCTTTCATCCTTATCCTTTCAACGAGTTCAACCCGGCTACCAGCCGTTCAAAGGCGCCTTCTGTGCGCGCGGTCGGCGTGGCGTACGAGAAACGCACCCAGTCTCCGCCGAAGGGCGAGAAAAACGCTCCCGGCACGATGGCAACGCCGAAATTCTCGGCCAGGTACTGCCCGAGCGGCTCGCTGTCGGGCCAGCCCTTGGACCGCAGGAACTCGCCCACCTCGATAAAAGCATAGTAGCCTTTGCCAATAATGTGCTGCATCTCGCTCTCGGCCAGCAACTTTTTGAGCACGACCCGGCTGGCGTTGGTTGGTTTCACAATGGTCTTCGATGCTTCTGAATAACCCATCTCATACGCGGCCATCGCCACGGCCAACGAGTAAAAAGACGGCATCACGGTGTGCGAAGCGCGCGCGACGATGAACTTGACCACGCTTTCATCGGCCAACAGGTGACAGTTGCGGATGTTCGACGCGCCCAGTGACTTGGTAAGCCCGTCCAGGAACATCAATCTTTTGCGCTCCTCCCGCGAGAAATTTTTGAGGAAGGAATTCAAGTCATTGGGCTGCTCGTCGGTGACGTAGTGATACATCCAATCGAAGAGGACGAAGGCGACCCCCGCCTCCAGCGCGGACCGGGCAAGTGCTACCATTTTCTCAGCGGACGTTGTCAGCCCGGTCGGGTTATCCGGATTGGTAATAACCAGGCCGGCGATCTTGCGGCCCGACTCCGCAGCGAACGCAACGCTGGCCTTGATCCCGTCTTCTGAATAGGCCCAGCCCTCAGACGAATCGCCCGGCGACCATAACACGTTGGCGCCAATGCCGTAGGGTCCCCAGTTGTAGGAGATCCATGGCACGCGCGAGACGGCGATCACGTCACCCTGCCGTCCGTGGCCGAGCGCCAGCATGGCCTGGTACGCCTTGACCAGCGCGTCCCGTCCACCGGCGGTACCCAGCACGTTGGCTGGCCCCCATCCCAGGCTCGGATCGAGTTTCCAGTATTTCTCGATCACAGATTCGCGGTAAGCCACCGTTCCAAAAGGCATATCATAGTGTGTGCCGTGCTCCACTTGCATTTCCGCCGCGCGCTCCAAAATGGCGGTTGGCACCCCTGGAAGAGAGGCGCCGCCGTCGCCTTGCGAAGCGTCAAAGGTGGGAGAGTTGGGATTTTTCTCCTGATAAACTTTGAGCGACTTGTTGATCAGGAACATGCGCGAGGGCGGAATGTCCATCATTTTGGAAAGATGGTCGCTTACCGGAATAAGATTCTCATCCGGTACCGCGTAAACGGGGGTTGTGTTGGAAACGGTCATGAATTTGCTCCTTTGACCTATCCCCCTACCCTCTTCCCTGATAGGGAAGGGGGAGCCCTGAGGGCGGGGGTTAGGTATATTAAGAAAAACGCCCCGATTCTCTCGGGGCGTTGGGTTGCTGTTACTCTATCCTGGTAGTCCTGGTTCCGGTTTCTGAACCCGTCCTATGCGCCAACGTCCCGTTATCCAAAGGATACGGGTGCGGGTATCGTTGGTATTATCGTTGCAGGTCAGGCTGGCGACAGGTTCCATAATTCGCGCAAGCATACCACCGCGACAGGGTTGCGTCAAGCAGACGTAGATAAAATTTCCATAAAGGATCGGGAGTGGCTATAAATTCCACCACAGAGTACACGGAGAGCACGGAGAAAAGTTCTTTTCTTTGTGTTATCTGTGTTCTCCGTGGCAAGTCACTGTAGCGCCAGTTCCGCTCCGATCTGCTCGCGAATATGGCTGAAGATCGCGCTCAACGGCTGGTGTTGCGGGCAGGACTGTTCACACATCCCGCAACCCGCACAGGAAATCAGCCAGTTGGCTACGTCTTCGCGCACCAGCCTGCCCTGTGTGTCCTTTCGTGGCTCTTCCACTGAGCAAATCGGACATACATTCATACAAGCCTGGCAGTCACCGCAGGATTCGAATTGTTCCAGCAGATGGTGCAGGTCAGCGGGCAAACTTTCTCCCAGGCTGGTGAGCACGCGCTCACGCGTGCGGGTGTGGCGCTCAGAGATCTTTGCCAGCGTATGTTCGCGCTTGCGAACCAGGTCGTCCGTCGCCCACCCATTGGTCAGAGATTCCAGGGTCACACCAGCGTTGTGCGTATTGACCAACATCGATTGCCTTACCGGCAAGCCAAACACGCCAATGTTAACATCGCCTTCGGTTGCGCCAGGTTCCGAGCACATCTGGCAAGCAGGACGGTAGCGATAGGCAGAGATGCCGCCTTGAGGGGCAAATTGCAGCGTCTCGTGGATTAAGCCCCGGGCAGAACGGTCCGCGCGCCATTCGAACTCATCGGCAGGAAACGTGCCCAGACAGTCCGCACAGATGGCCCACACATCACTGCGCTTGAGCGCGCCTCGCGCCGCCATTTCGTTCAGGGCGCGCATCTCGCAGGGGCGTAGCACGGCTCCTATGCGCTTTCCCGGCCGTTCCTTCACGGTATCCACCACCAGTCGGGCTGTGTTCAGTTTCATCAGCGGACGGAAGGGATTTGAAATGCTCCAGGTCATCCGGGGACTCCAGCACAAATCCACCGCCATTGGGGGCAACCACCATCACATTCAGGTTTGCCTGCTCCCACAGCGTTTTGACGAACATTTGCAGCGCGCCAAGCGGATCCCCATGGGTTTGTATCATCCAGTTTGTGTTCATAAGGTCTCCTTCCACGAATTTTTCTTCGTATCTATTCGTGCGCTTCGTGGACCAAAATTTGCTCGTTAAGGATCTCAGCAATATCCATCACTTTGACCTGCTCGCCCACGCCCTTCGAGCGGATGGCATCGTCGAACATCAATAAACAGTAGGGGCAAGCCGTGGCCACCACGTCCGCTTTGGCATCCAGCGAATCGGCCAGGCGGCGATGGTTGATGCGCGTATTGGCGTCGGTCTCGAGCCACATCTGCCCGCCCCCGCCGCCGCAGCAAAAAGAGTTCTCGCCGCTACGCGCCATCTCGACCAGGTTGACGTCCGCGTCCTTCAGTAGTTCACGCGGTTGCTTGTAAATGTTGTTGTACCGGCCCAGGTAGCACGAATCGTGGTAGGTGACGTTGCCATGGATACCATTTCCATTCGCCGAAGCAGCCGGCAGGTTCAGCTCAACCAGCAACTCGGTGTAGTGCATGACCCGGAAGTCAGCGCCCATCTGTGGGTACTCGTTCTTGAGCGTGTTGAAACAGTGCGGGCAGGCTGTCACCACCCGCTGGAACTTGACCTTGCCCAGGGTTTCGATATTCTGCTTGGCGAACTCCTGGAACAGGTATTCGTGTCCCATACGACGAGCAGTTTCCCCGCAACACATCTCGTCGAAGCCCAGCACGGCAAAGTCTACGCCCGCCTTTTGCATCAGCTTGGCGAAGGCGCGCGCCACTTTCTTGTTGCGCTCGTCAAAGGCTGCCGCGCATCCGGTGAAGAACAGCACGTCCGTCTCCTCGCCGGGAGCCAGCTCGCGGATATCCAGCCCGTCAGCCCAGGCCATACGGTTGTCAGGCGGCATGCCCCAGGGGTTGCCCTGGCGTTCCAGGTTGCGCATGGTATCGCCCACCGACTTGGGCATCTGTCCCGTTGTCAATACTTGATAACGGCGCAGGTCCACAATCTCGTCCACCGGGTTGATAAAGGCCGGGCACTTGGCGATGCAGGCGCCGCAGGTGGTGCACTGCCAGGCATATTCTTCGGGAATGACCGAGCCCACCAGTTCCGTTGCGCCCTTGCCGTTTCCGCTGACCAGGTTGTCCAGCATGGCCGTTCGCAGGGACTGGATCAGTTTCTTGGGGGAATAATCCATCCCACTGAAATTCGACGGGCAGGCCTCCTCACAACGCCCGCAGCGCAGGCAGGCATCGAACGAGAGCAACTGCTGCGAGGTGAATTCGTTGATTTTCCCAACACCCAACAGCTCGGTCGTCACGATGTCTTCGATTTTTTCGAGGGCGCCGGCTTTGCGGAAAGTCCGGTTCAGGATGTTGAGCGGCGCGTAGAGGAGATGGCGCATCTTGGTGAACGGGATGGACGCGACCAGCGCCATCGCCAGCGTGGCGTGGACGTAGACCGACGCATCGTGCCAGGCCCCAGCCTGCTGAGGCGAGACCCCGGCCGCTCCCAGCGCCCCGGCGAACCAGTTTCCGACCGGGGACCAGGCCCTCCACTCCGGGCTGGTGGACAGGAAGCGGGTCGCTTCATTGGTGTAGCCGACTAGCACGATCAAGGTCAATAGTACGAGGGCAAACCCATCGTCCCAGTTCGATTCGAGGAATTTCGGTCGCAGGATGTAGCGCCGAAAGGCAGCCATCCCCACCCCTATCAAAATCATGACCCCGGCGATGTCCATCACCAGCTCGTAGCCAAGATACCAGCTCAGCCGCGGCCATTCGATCGCCCAGGGCTGGAAGAGCGACATGTTGAGCAGGTTGACGAGCGTGCCCACCACCTGGATGAACACGCCATGGAAAAGCATAAAGTGCATGATGCCCGGATACGCTTTTTTAAATACGCGCGGCTGGACGACCACATGCGTGAAGAAATCACGAACCCGTTGCCAGCGCTGACCACTTTCCGCTGATAACTGTTTACTAGTCACTGCTTCAGTGGTCATGACTCACCTCCAACCTTGACGTAGATTTGCCCGTCCACCACTTCAGCCTCTAACATGGTCAACGGGGCCGGCGGCGGACCTGAGATTACGCTCCCGTCTTCGGCGCTGAAATCGCCATCGTGGCAGGGGCATTCCATTCGGGCCGTCGCGGCGTTCCACTTAACGATGCAGGCAAAATGCGTGCACACGGCGGAATAGGCCTTCAGGCCGGATTCCAGATGAATCACAATGGCAGGATAGCGCCCGAATTTGACCGTTTTGGATTCGCCCATAGGAAGTTCGTCTTCCGCGCAGACCAAGACCGGTTCCGAAGGCATCTCTTCCAGTTTTGGCGGGTAGAAATAGGCCACGACCGGAGCAGCCACCGCGCCCGCGCCGAGTACGACGCCAGTTCCCTTGAGTAGATTCAGAAAATCGCGACGCGTTACGTTGTCCATTAGCTCACCTCTCCCCAAACCGTCAGAGCAACCGCCAACGCCACAAACACGGCCACACCGATGGCGCGGATGCGCATGGCTTTCTTGCTGTCCACTTTTTTATCCAGGAAAGGCCAGATGGTGACGACCAGCAGCGCCAGCACAATCGCCACCACCGCGAACATCGGCCCGTTGATGCCCAGGATGTTGGGCGGGACGTACTTGAGCAACTGGTACAGCGCCAGGAAGTACCATTCCGGCTTGACGTGCAGCGGCGTGTTGAGCGAATCGGCCGGGGCTTGCAGGCCGACAGGGGAGAGCATCCCCAGGGCGCCAATGACCATTGCCAGGACAACGATCCCAACCACCACGTAGAACTCGGTCATGAAATGGTTCGGAAAGAAAGGAACGCTGTCTTTTTCTTGTTCAGGATGTGTTGTTGCCATAAATCATTCTCCAGAGTCTCACCACGAAGATACAAAGTCGCTAAGATACCGATTCTTAAGTTTGTGTCTTCGTGTCCTCGTGCCTTGGTGGTCGATTGATCTCTTATAAGGGCTTCGCAACGCCCAACTTGCGGATCATCATGAAGTGCGCCAGCATGAACCCCAGCGTCAGCAGCGGCGTGACGATGATATGCAGGCCGTAGAAGCGCCCCAGCGTAGCCTCGCTCACGTCCCAGCCGACGCGCAGCAGGACAAGTACCAGGTTCCCGATGGCAGGCACGCTGCCAGCGATGTCGGTGCCGACGGTGGTGGCCCAGTACGCGCGCTGGTCCCAGGGCAGCAGATAGCCGGTGAAGCCAAACACCAGGGTCAGGACGAGCAGCAGCACGCCGCTGACCCAGTTCAGCTCGCGCGGCTTCTTGTACGCGCCCATAATGAACACCCGCGCCATGTGGGCCAAGCACAGGACGATCATGCCATTCGCTGCCCAATGGTGGATCATGCGAACCGCCGCCCCAAAGCGGACCTGGTTCTCGATGAAAAGGATGCTATTATAGGCTTCGGCAGCAGAAGGCTTGTAGTAGAAGGCCAGCATGATTCCGGTGATGCCCTGCACCACGAACAGGAACGCTGTGATTCCGCCCAAGCAGTACCACCACTTCATCGCAAACCGTGGCACTGGCTTGGCAGCCAGTTTGGAAAGAACCGGAGAAAGCTCGTAGCGCTCGTCCACCCACTCGACGGCGCGGGTTGTGAGCGGCTTCCAGGTCTTACGCTGCCTCCACACGCTGGCAGAGCGATACACGCCAAAGCCAAAGACCATGCCAAAAGTCCCGAACACCGTCCAGCGCGCCAGCGGCGTCCACAGATTCTTGTTCTCGCCGGCGATGTGACAGTGCAGGCAGGGATCCTGAGCGACGGGCGGTGGCGGGGACAAGGAAACAACTCCGCCCTCCGTACTGGAGAGAGCCGCTTCGAGCGTGGACGCGGAAGCCGTCGCACCGTGCAAGCCAAATCCCGCTGCTAAGAGCAAAACCGCTCCCAAAAGGATCAGCGTCAGGCGCAGGGCCTTACGTTGGTTAAAATTCATAGGCCACCTCCATGATAGGCGAATACGTACCTTCATCTTACAAGGTTGGAGACGGCCTGAAATCAAGCCCAGGCCTGAAATACCCTAGGGTGAAGGCCTTAAATATAGCTAATTCCTATTCTACCTACCGATCGGTAGGGAAAGTTTTCTTGATTTTATAAACTCCGTGTATAATCTATGCAAACATATGGTCAAACGCGAAAGAACCTTGCATCGTATCTTGCGTGGAACATCTGACGCAAATATCCCTTTCAAGGAATTGTGTAAGTTATTGATATCCTTTGGTTTCGAGCAAAGAATTCGCGGTGACCATCACATATTCACGAACAAAATGTGATTGAAATCTTGAACCTGCAACCAAAAGGTTCAAAGGCAAAGGCAAAGCCATACCAAGTGAAACAAGTACGTAATGTAATCTTGAAATACAAATTAGCAGGTGAAGACAATGATTAAGTATGAAGTAATCCTTTACTGGAGCGAAGAAGACCAAGCTTTTATTGCAGAAGTTCCTGAACTTCCTGGCTGCATGGCTGATGGAGAGACTTACCAAAAAGCGCTTGGTAATGTAGAAGTGATTGCAAAAGAATGGATTGAAACAGCACGCGAAATGGGACGTAAAATCCCAGAGCCAAAGGGCAAACTCGTTTACGCTTAGCAAGTGGCAAACATTTATACCGATCGGCGATCAAATCTTCCATTGTCAAAACAGACGACCCTCGTTATAATACTGACCTGTTCGGGCGGTTAGCTCAGCTGGTTAGAGCGTTGCGTTGACATCGCAAAGGTCGTTGGTTCGAGTCCAATACCGCCCACACAAACTCCCGTTTCCACGCGGGAGTTTTGCATTTCGAAGGTCGTTGGCCCCCTTTGAGGGGATTTTATTCGAGTCCAATACCGCCCACGTATCAAGCTGCCAGTGTCACATCAACAACACTGGCAGCTTATTCTTTTAAGGTGTTCAACTCTTTAATAACAGGACTTACGCAGTGCGCGAAGGGAAACCGAAAATAAAGTTGTTTACGGTGTGAAAACAACCGTTTTTGTCACACAAAGACCATCCTGATCGAGGTCCGAGCACAGAATGATCGTGGCACGGAGCCGGTGGCCGCCTGGGTTGTAATTGAAGGCCGGCGCGCTAACGACACGGGTTCGATCAACAGCTAACGTATCTTTGATGGAAGAGGAATTACACCCATCCAGGTTGGTGAAACCGTCCGCAAAACTGGCAACCACAGTATCTGTTACCGTATCTCTGACCGTAATTCCGATTGACTTGAACGGGACGGAGCCGGTGTTCTCCAACTCGATTTCCGCCCACCAGCCTACACAGGCGTCCAGATGAGTATAGATAGCTTCGAAATCGGGGGCAGGCGTCGGCGTGAAGGTGGGAGTGGGCGTCGGTGGTGGCGTATACACTGGCAGCAAGTTCGTATTTCCCGAGACAGTTGCGTACTGTCCCCACGCCCAGCAGAATCCGCTGGGCGAGTCCGGGTTGCGGATGTACCAGTATCCAGCCGTCGGATCGCGACCGTAAACTTCTGAAGTCTCGCCAACCAGGATTGCGCCGACCAGGCGGTACACCTTCCCGGGGCCAGTGCGACAGTTCGTAGGCACCGAAACGCTGATTTGTGGCACAACCGGGGTGGGTGTGAACAACGGTGTTGGCGTTAAGGTTTGGGTGGGAGTTTCGGTGGACGTTGGCGAAAAGATGATCGGCTCTGGCGTAAACGTGAGCGTTGGTTCTTGCATGGTTGGTTGCACAGTCTGGGATAAAGCCGTCTGTACAAATCCGGCCACTACGGTTTCCGCGGCTGCAGTACTGATAGCCTCTGCATCCGTTGTTGCGATAGCAGGCATGGCACAGCCTAAGGCAGCCATCATTAGAATGATGACCGATAGAGAAATCCGGTTAGAGTGGGGCATATCTCCTCCTGGAGAGTTCGAGGCCAGGCATAGACAAAAAGGCTGGCCTCATTCCGAAACTGAGTGGGTTCATCAACTCTAATGCAACAGTCCTTACCTTTGAGACGGACAAAATTATTGTTTTGTTCCATTCGCTTTTGGCATGTTGTCCGCTTGAATCTGCTGTTCAAACTCGAACATCTACTCGTACTTCAATGCGTTTACCGGCACCATCGTCGCGGCATGCAACGCCGGGTAAATCCCAGAAAGCAAGCCTATCAACGTGGCAAAGAAGAGAGCGAAGAACAACAACCAGAGCGGGGTGCTGACGGCCAGGCTGGGAGGGGGGCCGCCTTGTTGCGCAGTCTGCCCGGCCATATAAACCAACGCCAAGACGTTAATTACCTGGCTTGCCAACCATCCAAAAATAATGCCACCTAAACCGCCAAGAAATCCAATTCCGGAGGCTTCCCCTAGAAAAGTCAACAGTACATCGCGGTTGGTGGCACCGATCGCCTTCATCAGGCCGATCTCACGAGTCCGCTCCAGGATCGCCATCGCCATGGTATTGGCGATGCCAATGGCAGCCACCAACAAAGCAATTGCACCTACGCCACCAAAAACGACTTGTAATACAAGATAGAAATTGTCTATACCCTCCACAAAGGATTGAGGCGTAAACGCCTGGTACCCCATGCCGGTAATTACGTCTGTAATGTTCACTACCTCTTTTACGTCACTTACTTTAACGATCGCGTTTGGGTAGCCATCCTTGGCGCGGTTGATGCGCCTTCCCAGCGCCCATTCATTGAACATGGTGACTTCGTCCAGGCGCATGTACATCGACCAATCATCCGTTCGATTTTCTTCCAGGATACCGACCACCTTCACCTGAAAGACTTTCTGGATCTCATTTCCCTGATCGTCCCACTTGATAAGTTCTAACTTCACTTGTTGCCCAAGCAGGTCCGGGGGCGGTGGAGGTTCCTGCCCAGGGCGATACTGTGGATTGTAAAACTGCGACGGAATCATCGCCCCAATAACGGCGGTTCCTTTCGAAAGAACAGCCGTTCCCTGTTGTGCCTGAAGCCCTAGACTGCTGAGATCATCCACGGCGACTCCCATTATGCCCATCCCTGCCTCAAGACGATCGTAGCGAAGCATGCTGGAAGTCATCAAAAAGTCGCGGGCTACCACAGTTTCCACACCCGGTATGGCAGCCAAATCTTCCAGGGATTGGTTGCTAATGATCGTTTGAATCGGCGACTGATCCACTGCAACAGGGCCGCCCCCGCCGGGCATGGGTCCTTCTCCATAATTAGGGGATACCTGTATCTGGGAAAGATCGCCAATTCCGTACAACTGCTGGTTGGCGCTTTGCCGTAACCCAATTGCCATCGATACCAGGATGACGATCGCGGCGGTCCCGATAACTACGCCGATGGCCGTCAATGCAACCCGGCCTTTGCGGCGGCCAAGGTTGCTCAAGATCAGGCGGAGTAAATCCAGAAAACGCATTGTCTGCCTTTACCCCGAAGGCAGAACCGGCATTTCAGCGGGAGGCATCACGTCATTTGGCTGATTTTCCGGCTTAGCGCTATCCAGACCAAGCAATCCCAGGATAAATCGCCATGTTTTTTGCCAGAAACTTTCCGGACCCGAATCAATTTCTCCCTCAATGGGCGGCATTTCCCCGCTCATGTCTGGAGGCGGTTCCTCCATCATTTCCGTCACTTCCACTTCCAGGGTCTGCGTGATCGAGCGCGGTTGGTTAAAATCGTCTGTATAGTCTAACGTCAGAGCAAGGGTGAGTTTGCCTGCCTGGTTTGGGATAATCGTCGGGTCGAATGTAAAAGGATACCCAGGCTCTAGCACCCCAACCAATACCTGATTGTTCTCAATCATAGCTTCCTGGGCTTCGATCCGCAAATTCCCTAGAATAGAACTCTTTCGTCCAAGATTTACCACTTGCACTGGCAACATTCCGGGCTGGCCGGCAACTAACATATCTGGAGGGCGATAGAAACTAAGTTCGAGGTTGGGCAGGTTATAAACCAGGAGCGTGATGATCTGGTCGTCGTTGTACACCAACCCATTTTCATCCACATAGGAAAGCGTTAGCTTAAGCGGGTAAGCGCCTGGATTGGTGGAAACGTTCACCACCAGCGACTGGGCAGCGTTCACCCCGTAGCCCGCCCCTAGATTCCCGAGCGGCTGGACATTGGAGGCGTTGACGGGAGCAAAGTTCGTGAACTCGCCGCTCCCTCCTGAAACTCCCCCCGGTTGCGGAGTACCTTCAGCTGTAGATCCGGAAGAGGCGCTGCCACCGCCCACGATCATGACCACGTTGCGGGCGTCCACCTGTCCGACATTGTGTAACTCCAATTGCAGCAAGAACAACGTGCCGGGTTGAAGCGGGTTGACGTCAGTCGAATAGCTCGAAATAATCAACTGAGGCCGTTTTTGGCTCGGGGCGGGGGTAGCGGTCGGGGCAACGTATTCGGGCTGCGAAAGCGGAAGCACGAGTGTAAATTTTTCGGAATACGCCGTCCCTGTCTCATCATAGTAAGAGAGGGTCATATCCATTGAAACCACGCTTTTCCCCCATAAGTCGATTGCAGCCGTCATGGGCTGTGAAAAAGAAGCTTTGTGATCGGCCGCAATTGTCCCGATCGCCACCACCCCGCCAGTCTGCCGGGGAATGAGGTCGCCGGATGAAAAGGATGCCTGAGCATTATAGGCGGCCAATTGGCCAGAATTGTGAACGGTGATGCTTAAATTGAACTCCTGGCCAAACTGAATCATGCCCACATTGGCTTTATACGATTTAACCACTACCTGCGGACGGCCGAAGGGCTCCGGGTTGGCCGTTGGCGCCGGCGCTGTCACCGTCAATCCATTGGGCAGAGAGGCCATTGTTGTATCCGCGTTTGTGACCACGACTGTGTAAACACCTGCCGGAATTCCGTTGGGAACGACGGCGCTCAGGGTGGTCGGACTGACATAGCCGGTGCTGAGGGATCCATAGCCATCCAAGGAAACAAGCAAATCCACCTCGAAGGCACTCCCGCCGACTGAAATGGTGTTGGCAACCTCATTGGCGATCAGGTTCGGTGCCACCGAAACAATGCCCAGCGCGTCGACAGTGATCGAAGGCGGCAAGGCCAATAAGACCGCTCCCAGCAGGGAAAAGACTCGGATGAGGTTTCTAGCAGATTTGATCATTTTATGTCCTCCAACATCCTGGACTAATCATCGTTTTGTTGGGGTTCAGACAAAAGCACTGCATGCTGGTATTCGTCTTCGGTAACTACCTGGCCATCCAACAAGTAAACAGAATGAGTTGCATAGCGTAACATCCGTGGATCATGCGTAACAACAATCACTGTCCGTCCACTGCGGTGCAAATCGGACAGCAAACGAGCGATGTTATTTCCACTCGATGTGTCCAGGTTGCCGGTCGGTTCATCTGCCAGAATGAGTAGCGGATCATTCACCAGGGCCCGGGCCACGGCTACCCTTTGTTGCTGACCTCCGGATAATTCTGTGGGCTTGTGATGGCCCCGGTCAACCAAGCCGACGCGCTCAAGCAACGCTTGCGCTTTGGGCAGGCGCTCACGAACTGGCATCCTGGCAAACTGCATTGGAAAGATTACGTTATTCAGCGCGCTTAGGGAGGGGATTAAATCGAACGATTGAAAAATAAAGCCTACAGTACGGCGACGGAACTGGGCCAATTGATTTTCATCCATCTCCTCGAGATGCTGGCCCTTTATCGTAATCTCGCCGGACGTTGGCCTGTCTAAGCCACCGAGAAGATAAAGCAGTGTGCTTTTTCCGGAACCTGAAGGTCCCATAATTACCGTAAACGTACTTGGGAGGATTTCGAGTTCTACGCCATCCAGAGCACGCACAAAAGAACCGCCCATTTCATAATGCTTTACAAGGATACGGGTGCGAACGAACGTTTCCACTGCATCTCTCTAGATAAATGATGGTCGGGTAGGAGGTTAGAAGTAAAAGGGGCGCGTTACCATCAACCCGTTCAGTTGCGAACCCAGGAAAGAAGTTCCCGCCTGGACGGCCAAACTGAGCACGATGATGGACAGCACCACGGCCAATGACTTTGTACCTGACACAGTCTCGGTGCGTTTCGAACCCACAATCAGCAGGATCACATGCCATACGAGAAAGATGTCCATCAGCGCTAACAGGGCAGAAGCGAAAAGCAATCCATTGCTTTCACTTGTGGAAACAAAGCCCGACAACCCCGAACTGACAATCGGATGGCGCGCGACCAACAAATAGATAATTCGCAACAATTCCCTCAACGAAAATGGGAGACCGGCCCAGGCAACCAGGCTTAATGCGGAAGCGTTTGTCCCTCGCCCGCCAACCAGTGTGAATGCCAGGTGTAGCAAGGAACTGATGATAAGCCAACCAAGCCAGACGGTGGCCAGGCCAATTAGGGCCGGTATCACGTAAACAAACACCGGGCTTTTCGCCGCTTCAGCAGCCTGCATATACTGGGCCTGCATTTCAGGCGTGTAATAGGACCAATCAGGCGGTAAGGGAATTTCTCCTTGCACCACCCTTCGAACTTGTAACCAACCACCGATCAGAATCCGAAACAGCACGAGAACGGTGAGCAAAATGAGAGGAAATTTCCACATCCCTCCGCCTTCTGATGCAATCCAATCGAATACGCTGGCTGGCTGGTAAAACACCTGTACTGCGCGTTTAAATAGAAAACGCAAATGCAGTGCATTGCGATTCATTTTTCCTCGATTTCGTTGTTCCGTGATTCATTAGATTCCAAGATGGCAACCACAGTTTATTTAACGAATGCCAGACCAGTTTGGTTCCGAAACAAATCTCACATGTTCTCTCTATTGGTCACCACAGCAAGAAAAACCAAATATTTCCTCATACGTCGGCATTCGTTCCTGGCTACACTGGTGCTATATTTGTCATGATATTTATTTCATGCATTTTTACATATACTATTCCGCATGTCAATATTTAGATTAGAGCTTGTCCATAAAATACTCTTTGGGCGGCGTGAACATTTTCGGATCAGTCTTAATCATTTTTTTCGTTCTTATCCGTAGGGTTATTTATGAGAGTTCACATGGATTCAAAAAGCCGCTCTCCCAAAAGGAGAACGGCTTGTTTTTTTTAAACTTAATCAGGCTATGCGTCTTCAGCAACCTTATCGATACTGGTTTCCAGGGCCTGATCTAACTTTTCTTCAAGGACACTGCGATCCGTTTCCTGGACGACAGACCACTCATTCAAGAATTGTTTCCGTAACAAAAGGAAAGCGTCTTCTTCGGTGAAATTCAGCTTGGTGTCATGCTGCTTTCCGTGCAAATCTCGGATCATCCGAGCCTTCGGATAGAGAGAAGGATCTCTCAACGTCTCAGAGATAAGTTTGCTTCTCTGAGTGTGATTCTCGGGCAATTCTTTGGGCGGCCTGCGGATGATCGTCATCGCACGTTTCATCTGATATTCGGAAGTAACGGGCCGAATATGCTCCACGTCTGTTCTCACCGCAGACAGCCAGTAGACGCCATCGAACGTTTTTACTTTAAAGAAAAGCCTCTTCTCGCCTTCCAGTTCTTTCTTTTCCAGTCCTTTCACCTGGCCAACTCCATAGCGCGCGTGGACAATCCAATCACCCTTGGAAAAAGTGGCCGGCTGAATGTTCATAGGTACACCTCCAAACTACGTTGTAAAACTAACTGCCGTATTCTTCTCTTTTTCTTTCACGCTTTTTGATCCGTCGAATTGCTTTTTTCTCATCTATTCTTCTTTGTTCGCTTCTGGATACAAACCAGCGTCTCTTACGAACTTCGCCCATCAGGCCGCTCCGCGTGACTTTTTTACGGAAACGCCGCAATAACTGTTGCTGGGATTCACCCTCTTTTAACTTTACTCTGGCCAAAATATTACCTCCACGTAGATTTTTTGATAGGAACCAAATATGGGTTTCAAAAAGCCCTAAACAATGCGACAGGAAAACAAAAAGATTTGGTTGAACAACCAAATCCCAAGAAGCCCTCAAATACGTTAAACAAACAATTATCTGTTCAACCGGATCAACTCGTCCCCCTGCGGCGGCTTTCCGCCACCGATCCCACATTTTAAGCCGATTCCTCCACACTTCTTAGGAAAATCCTGGAACCCAGGATAGGTTTCTTACTTAGTCATATTATAACATACTCGTCAAATCGGCGGCTTGACAGGCTGCCATTCCGTCTTATAATAAGACAACTTATATCCAAACGCAACGACCGGGACGAGTAAGCGGTCCATCGTCGACAGAGAGAGCAAGGCCACTGGTTGAGAGCCTGCTCCGGCGAACCCTGATGAAAACCACCCGCGAGCGGAAGTTCGAAAGCAAACAGCTTTGAGCAAAAAGCTGTCAGCGAGTAAAAGGAACGGTTAGCCCCGTTACCGGCTGGAAACGAGATGAATCGCAAAGACCTTTAGGATCTGGCCGGTTCAAGTCGGGTGGAACCGCGTGACGCGTTAGCGCTCTCGCCCCGTGTTGGGTGAGAGTTTTTTTTTATTTACCCCCACCTGCCGTCTTTTCTTCTGAAGTTCGCGGAATAATTGAAAGGTAGGATAGGGATTGCAGGAGGCTGCCATGAAAACTATTACTCTATGGCGGCCCGGAGGTTGTGTACCGCGTCGCTCCGGGACCGCGTAAGCTCCTCGAAGCGGTAGCAAACACAACCAAAGAAAGGAAGCAAAAATGGCGAAACAAGCGGAAGAAAAATATGAAGAGTCCAAACTCTATAAAATCCGTCACTCGGCGGCGCACATTATGGCCCAGGCCGTCCTGGAAAAATTTCCGGATGCGAAATACACGATCGGTCCACCGGTCGAGAATCGGATTCTACTACGATTTCGACCTGCCCGAGCCTCTCTCGCAGGATGACTTGCCCCAGCTCGAAAAGCGCATGCGCCAGATCATTGCCGGGAATCATGACTTCGAAAAAGAAGTACTGCCGGCGGAAGAAGCGCGTGAAATCTTCAAGGAACAACCCTACAAGCTGGAACTGATCGAGGGACTGGAACAGGGCGGCTTAGATGAGTACGGGGAGCCGCTAGACGAGAAGCCCGATATCTCGATCTATAAACACGATTCGTTCGTGGACCTGTGTCGGGGACCGCACGTCGAAAATACCAGGCAGATTAACCCGGCCGCCGTTGAAACTGATGTCGATCGCCGGGGCTTACTGGCGCGGAGACGAGAACAACAAGATGCTCACGCGCATCTACGGCACGGCCTGGGAAAAGCCTGACGATCTCAAGCAATACCTGCACATGCTGGAGGAAGCCAAGAAGCGCGACCACCGCAAGTTGGGCAAAGAACTGGAGATCTTCATCTTCGACGAAGAGGTCGGGCCCGGCCTGCCGCTCTGGCTGCCCAACGGCGGCATCATGATCGAGGAGCTGGAAAAGCTGGCCAAAGAGATGGAAGAGAAGGCCGGTTATAGCCGGGTGCGAACGCCCAACCTGACGAAAGAAGACCTGTTCATCAAGTCGGGCCACCTGCCCTACTATGCGGAGAGCATGTACCCGCCGATGGAACTGGAAGGCGTGAAGTACTACGTCAAACCGATGAACTGCCCGATGCACCACAAGATCTTCGACGCGCGGCCGCGTTCCTACCGGGAACTCCCGCTGCGTCTCGCCGAGTACGGGACGTGCTACCGTTATGAAAAGTCGGGCGAACTCTTCGGCCTGATGCGCGTCCGCTCGATGCAGATGAACGACGCCCACATCTACTTCGCTGAAGAGCAGTTCGAGCAGGAATTCCTGGCCGTCATCGATCTGTACCTGAAGTACTTCGAATTGTTTGGCATCGAGAAGTACGTCATGCGCCTGTCCCTGCACAGCAAAGCTGGACTCGGCAAGAAATATGTAGATAACGAGCGCCTGTGGCTCAAGACGGAAGACATGATCCGCAAGGCCATGGATAAAAACAACATCCCTTACGTCGAGGCCGAGGACGAAGCCGCCTTTTACGGCCCAAAGATCGACGTGCAGGTCTGGTCCGCGATTGGCAAGGAATTCTCCCTGGCCACGAACCAGGTGGACTTCGCCCAGCCTGATCGTTTCGACCTGAAGTTCACGAACAGCTCCGGCGAAGAAGAGATGCCGCTGGTCATCCACCGCGCGCCGCTGAGCACGCACGAGCGCATGATCGGCTTCCTGATCGAGCACTATGCCGGGGCTTTCCCGGTCTGGCTCTCACCGGAGCAGGTGCGTGTCATCCCGATCACGGACGGGCAGAACGAGTACGCTGATCAGATCGCAGCGCAGTTGAAGGCCGAAGGCATCCGCGTCAGCGCCGACCTGAGCTCCGAGCGCATGAACGCCAAGATCCGCAACGCCCAGTTGATGAAGGTGCCGTATATGCTGGTGGTCGGCAACAACGAAATGGAAGCCGGGACGGTCTCGCTGCGCGTGCGCGATGGCTCACAGGAAAACAATATTCAATTGAGCGACTTCATCGCCCGCGCCAAGGACAGGATTGCCAGGAGAGCCGCCGAGCTCTAGAAGAATGTACCAGAAGCATAGAGGCGGATGGCTTGAAGGCCATCCGCCTTTTTTGTTTGTACAGTTTATGAGGAGTGATCCTTTAATCGTATATTACACGAAAAGATCGAATATCGCGAAATGTCTTAAAAATCTTCGCGCAATTCGCTTGATTCGCGCGTTTCGCGTTGAAAAGCGCGCAGTCTTGTTGACGATTCACCCCCGTTCATGGTATCATCTGTCCGCGAAAAAACCAGCCAATTGGCTGGTCATCCGTTTTAGAAAGAAGGAGAAGCTTATCAGCGCTAACGATTTTCGAGTCAATGAAGGCATCCGCGTTGCGGAAGTCCGCCTGATCGGTCCCGATGGCAGCAATGTCGGCGTAGTACCCATCAAAAAGGCCCTGGATATAGCCCGCGACGCCGAGCTCGACCTGGTCGAGGTCTCGCCTAACGCTAACCCACCCGTCTGCCGTGTTATGGACTTTGGAAAGTTCATCTACGAGCGGGCCAAGAAAGAACGTGAGGCAAAGAAGGCTCAAACCAAGGTCGAGATGAAGGAAATTCGCTTGCGGCCGAAGACCAACGAGCATCATCGCGGTTTCAAGGTGAAAGATGCGCGCCGCTGGCTGGAAGACGGAATGAAGGTCAAAGTGACCGTTCGCTTCCGGGGACGCGAGATGGATTATCCCGAAATTGCCCTCGAGGACTTGAAAGAGATCGCGCACGAGCTCTCTGATGTAAGCACAGTCGAACAGGCCCCGCAAATGGAAGGTCGCACGATGCTGGTCATCCTGGCGCCTGCCAAGGGCGGCGGAGCAAAAAAGAAAGAAAAAGACGAACAGCCCCAGGCTGAGTCTGAAGCAAGTTAGCACCGCAACACTCTAAAATCATTAGGTAGTTGCGGCACAAGTGCGTCCCGAAAGATGTCCAATCTCCGCGGGAGGAAGTTCGAGCCCGCGGTATTTTTTGTGAAAGGAGTAAATGCTGTGCCTCGCAAAGCGAAACAAGGCAAATTCAAGTTGAAGACCCATAAGGCCACCTCCAAACGGTTCCGCCTGACCGGGTCTGGCAAGCTGGTGCGCACAAAAGGCGGCAAGAGCCACCTGCGCCGGCGCACTTCCAAGCGCGCCAAGCGTTTGTTCAGCGAGATGATCACCGTGAAAGGTAGCAGCCTGATCAAACGCATCAAACGTTTGGCGCCCAACATGGAAGAATAGTCCCGCAGGGACGTTTTCCGGAGATCGATTTCTTTATTGGCAGCTTCTGGGTGTACACAACTGGCGTAACTCGTCGACGCCCCGGGGTTTGCAGGAGGTAACAAATGGCACGTGTAAAAGGTGGCCCGCAAGGGTACCGACGTCATAAGAAAGTCTTGAAATTCACCAAAGGGCAGATGGGCTCGAAGCACCTGCTCTTCCGGCGCGCCAATGAGGCTATGCTGAAGAGCCTGTGGTATTCGTTCCGCGACCGCCGCATCCGCAAGCGCGACCTGCGCAAATTGTGGATTGCCCGCATCAACGCGGCTGCTCGTCTGAACGGCACAACCTATAGCCGGCTCATGCATGGCATGAAACAGACAAACATCGGCCTGAATCGAAAGATGCTGGCTGATCTGGCTGTCCGTGATCCGCAAGCATTTGCTGCCGTGGTGACGCAAGTCGGTAAGTAAATTTCCTAAAACGCAATCCCACGAGAGGGCAGGTTTTGGACCTGCCCTTTATCGTTTAATAGTGGGATACAATATTCCCATGAACAAGGTATTGAAGGAACGGACTCTTTCGACCGGACAAACGCTCCAAATCGTAGAAGGCGACATTACGGAAGAAGAAGTGGATGCCATTGTCAACGCCGCCAATAAGCGACTGCAGCACGGCGGCGGGGTGGCCTGGGCAATTTCCAAACGCGGCGGATCGGTAATTCAAAAAGAATCAGACGAATGGATCCGGACGAAAGGCACGGTCGGCCACGCGCATCCGGCCTGGACTTCCGGCGGGGCCTTGCCTGCGAAATACGTGATCCATGCTGTAGGCCCCGTCTGGGATGAAGGCCACGGAACAGATACGGGAGATGAGGAGGACGTCAAATTAACGGATGCAGTGAGCGGGTCCCTGCGGGTGGCAGATGAACTGGGATTAAAATCAGTTGCCTTTCCCGCGATTTCTACCGGCATTTACGGCTTTCCGAAAGAACGCGCGGCAAGGGTGATTCTTGGGGCGATCGAACGTTACTTTAAAGAAGATGCTTCATCGGGAATAAAGGTCATCAAGCTGGTACTTTTCGATCAGCCGACCGTGGACACTTTCCTGAAAATATGATCACTTCTCCTCAGAATCCAAAGCTTAAGCTGGTCCGCGCGCTACAGGGAAGGCCCAAAGAGCGCCACGAAGAAGGCGCTTTCCTGGCGGAGGGTGTCCGCCTGATAGAAGAAGCCATGCGGGCGAGTTGGCCCGTGCGGTTTGTGTTGTATTCGAGCGGACTCGGTGAACGGGGCGAGGCGCTCCTGGATACAGTCAAGGCCGCAGGCCTGGAAGTTGACGAAGTTTCCGGCGACCTGCTGCAAGCCGCCAGCGAAACAGAGACCTCGCAGGGCATCCTGGCCGTGCTTGAACTGAACACTTTGCCGCTCCCCGTTTTCCCCAACTTCATTCTAATCCCCGATCAAATCCGTGATCCCGGCAACATGGGAACCTTGATCCGCACCGCAGCGGCAGCGGGCGTGCAGGCGGTGCTGTTGCCGCCCGAAACAGCGGACGCATTTGCCCCAAAGGTTGTCCGTGCAGGGATGGGGGCTCATTTTCGTCTGCCAGTCCAGCCAATGGAGTGGAACGAGATCGAGCAATTCTGCAGGCAGGCAAATTTAACAATATTTTTGGCCGATATGGCTGGGGAGTCCTGCTGGGAGACCGATTTCCGAGGAGCGCTAGCGCTGGTCGTGGGCGGTGAAGCGGAAGGGGCCAGTGAGCCAGCACGCGAGCTGGCAAATACGACGGTGAGCATTCCCATGCCGGGCGAAGTAGAGTCACTGAACGCGGGGATTGCGGGATCCGTCTTGATGTTTGAGGTAGTGCGACAAAGGAATGCTACCCTAACGAAATCCCGATAGTGGGGTTATTGTAATAAACACTATTGCCCAATACAAAGTGAATCAATGACACGACCAAACAGCCATTGGAAGGGAAAACTTGCTTTTATCACTGGCGGCTCAAGTGGTATATCATCCACTACATCAAACACCATGCACGCGCTCTTATGCTTCAGCGCCAGCATGCCGCCTGCCAACACCGCCGCAGCCCTGGCCGCACTTCAGGCAATGCGCGAAGAACTGGAACGTATCGAACGCCTGAATACGGTTGCCGCCCGGATGCGAAAAGAATTACGCCAACTGCTTCGTACCAGTTATATGGCAACTCACACAGACGAGCAGTTGGATCGCGTGCTTGAAATCTTCGAACGAGTAGGCCGGCAGGTAGGGTTGATCTAATATTCTTCGCGCATCAGCTCTCACCCTTTATTCATTCCAATCTTTGACAGGCACCCATGAAATCCGCTCTATCACTTATTTTTTCAACCCGGGCTGGCCCCCGGATGAAACAAAAATGCGCACTGCTGGGCAATTCCTCGCGGAAGCAAAGCATTCTTTTGAAAGTGCTGGCGTTGAAGTACAAACAATCCGGTTAGCGACCACATCCTTTTCCCAACTGTTGGGCCGTCGAATTAAGGAAGCCCCCTATTTTGCAGAGGCGATGGAGACCATGCTAGCCCATATCAATGTAGCTTACGCGTCGCTTGGCCCTGCCTTTCCGGATGTGCCCGGAAGCTATGAGATCATCCCAGAAGCGATTGCAGCTTCCGAGAACATCTTTTTCTCGGGCGTAATGTCCGACAGCCATAATGGCATTTCGTTAGAGGCAGTGCGCGCATGCGCGCAGGTGATCGTCAAATGTGCGCCGCTTAGGCCAGACGGTTTCGCTAATCTACGCTTTGCGGCGCTCGCAAATGTGCTGCCCGGTTCCCCGTTCTTCCCGGCCGCCTATCACCAGGGCGACCGTCCCGCCTTTGCTCTGGCCACCGAAGCCGCCGACCTGGCCGTGGAAGCGTTCAAAAACGCGAATAGCCTGAATGAAGGGCGGGATGCGCTGGTCGATGCACTGGAAACGCATGGAAAGGCTCTCGAATCCGTTGCCCGGCAGCTTCAGTTCCGCTTTGGAGCGCAGTTCGGCGGGATCGACTTCTCCCTGGCACCCTTCCCATCGGATGAACAGTCGCTAGGCGGGGCCGTCGAAGCGATGGGTGTGCCAAAGGTTGGCCTGCACGGCTCGTTAGCCGCCGCTTCTATCTTGACCGAAGCTGTTGACCGCGCGAACTTCCCGCGCACCGGCTTCAGCGGATTCATGCAACCTGTGCTTGAAGATTCGGTCCTGGCGAAACGCGCCGCGGAGGGCAGCTTGACCGTCAAGGACCTGCTGCTCTATTCTGCGGTATGCGGCACCGGCCTGGACACCGTTCCCCTGCCCGGAGACATCACCGCGGACCAGATTGCCGCTCTCCTGTTAGATTTGTCCGCGCTGGCGCTGCGATTGGACAAGCCCCTCACAGCGCGGTTGATGCCGATCCCCGGCAAACAGGCGGGCGACCCAACCGGTTTCGATTTTGCCTTCTTTGCCAACAGCAAAGTAATGGCCTTAGAAGCGCAGAAACTGGAAAAAGCGCTTTCCGGGGATGAAATATTTCAATTGTCTTCCCGCAAATGATTCGAGTTCTGGACGCGATTCCGTTGCGTCTTTTGTTCTGGCTGGTTCCAGTCTTTTTTACCCTGCACAACATGGAAGAAGCGCCGTTCATGGAAAGGTGGAGCAAACGCCTGCCAGTTAAAATCCATCCAACAGTTACAACTCCCCAATTTTTAGTAGCGGTGGCATTCCTGACCCTTGCTGGCTTTTTATTAACCTACGCCAGCCTGGAATGGTTAACTCTCTCTGTAGGATATTTCCTTATTCTCGAAATACAGGCGATCCTGCTTGTGAACGCCTGTATTCCCCACTTGGTCACCACGATCCGTTTTCGTCTGTACAGTCCGGGGGTTGTAACAGCCGGACTTCTTATCATTCCATTTTCGATTTACTTGTTCCGGCGCGCCTTCGCAGAACAGGTGTTGAACTGGGGACAATTTTGGTTTTTGCTCGGCATCGCCCCGTTTGCGATGGTTACACGGGCCTGTGTTTCGCTTCAGGTGGGGAAGATACTTACCAAAGCACAAAACTTTACCAGCAGATCGTTTTTCAGATAGTATTCGGCCAGCAGTACAATTGACGGATAAACAAAGTCCAGATTTGTGACTACTTAATGATAAAATATGGACACAAAGGAGTCGCCATGGAACAGACTAAGGTTGGCATCCGAGAATTGAAGGAAAACTTGAGTAAATATATGGCCAAGGTTAAAAGTGGCCAGAGTATTGTAATTACCGAGCATGGCAAACCCGTAGGTCGTATCATTCCTGAAGGGCAAAGCCTGGAGGAACGGGTCGAGGCGTTGCGCCAGGCTGGGGTGATTGCATGGGATGGAAGGAAACTGGTTGATATAGAGCCCCCCGCCGTCAACCGCAGCAGTAAATTGGCTTCTGACATTGTGATCGAAATGCGTGAATGAATTTATACTTGGACACCAGCGCGCTGATAAAACGCTATATCAATGAACCAGGAACGGACGATGTGCGAACATGGTTCCGTACGGCAGATCTAGTTTCGACAGGATTATTGACCCGTGCCGAAACAGCAGCAGGATTGACACGTTTGTATCATCGTGGAATCATCATGGATGAGGATTACAGAGTTGCTTTGGAGTTATTTCATCTTGATTGGGCTGGTTTCCATCGTCTTCCGGTTAACGAAGAACTGATCGCCCGCGCCGATTTCCTGGCCTGCCAGCATACATTGCGCGGTTATGATGCTGTCCATTTGGCAGCCGCTTTGATCTGGCAGGAGGCTCTGATGCTCCCTGTAACACTCGCTACCTACGACCAGGAACTTGCAGAAGCGGGCAAAAAATCCGGTTTGAACGTGCTACCGGAGCGCAGTTAATTTCCCAGGTTTGTATGATTTGTCCGGCAGTTTTCCTCCTGTAGGGAAAGGTACCGCCGGACGATGTTTTGTTACACTCGCCAGTATTCTCCCCCGCCGCCTTCTCTTTGCATAAATCCATAACCGACCAGTTCGCGCCGCAGCGTAGCGGTGTCTTCATGAAAGCGGGCCAGCATCTCGTTGACCTGCTTTTCACTGTACCGGGTGCCCGTCTCAAAGGCTTTGACGACGTAACGCAAAACCGCTTCCAGCTTCTTGCGTTGGGCCGGAATGGTCTTCAGCCGCCCGTCGGGGAGCGAGTAATCCTCAACCACTTTGCGGTCATAGGCATCCAGGTCGACATCTTCGACGACAGCGGCCAGGTCCTGTTGGGAAAACAACAGGCGGTTTTTTTGTAGGGTTTCCTCTTCTAACTGGTACATGTTGTAATAACTGTCCGTTCTGGCGCTGACCAGGCCCACCTCCGCCAGTTTCGACAGGTGATGCGAGACCGTGGAAGGGCGCAGATGTAGAATTGCAGCCAGTTGCTCGACCGAGTAGGGCTGCTGGGCCAGCAGCCCTACGATCTTCAGCCGGTTGGCATCCGCCAGGGCTTTGAAAAAGGCGACCAGTTCCTCGCTCATTTTCTGCCCTTCGACTTCGTTACACTCCCCTCAGGATCACTTGGGCGCCAATAGCGGGATCCATCGCGCTCCCGGTCCAGCAAACTGGCGTCCACCAGGTCGCGGCGCAGGCCGGAAACGTCCACGTGGAAGCGGCGGATTATGGTGTTGACTTCCTTTTCGGTGTAGTCTATGCCCGGGGTGAAAGCCTGGACCAGATATTCCAGGATCACTTTAAGCTTTCCCGGTTGCGGCGGGAGATTCTTGATGGTGCCATCCGGGTTCAGGCTGGAAGCCAGCACTTTGCGGGACTTCTCGTCCAGGCCAGGAGCGGGGACATATTCCGGCTTCTCCTCACGAAGTTGCGTCCGCGCTAAGTGTTCCAGCTTGTCCGAATTCAATTCGTACTGATCCTCCTTCAGCGTGACGATGCCAACCTGGTCCAGAAAGGCCAGATGGTTAACCACGTCTCTCAGGGGCATGTTCAAACGATTAGCAACTTCTGATTGGCTGGCATCTTGCTGGGCCAGGATACCGATGATCCTTAAACGGTCCACATCAGCCATCGCTTTGACAAAATCAAGCAGTTCACGAGAGTCTTCCATGCTTCACTTCCATTGAATTAATTAGATAAATATCGAATTGATTTTATCAAGATTCTGTTTCTTGTCAAGGGAATTTTACAGGAATTCGAAAACTTTACACAGTATTCCTTGGGGGCCATAGTTTGGCATAACAGAATAGCAGCACCCGACGTCGGGAGACGTTGGGGTCCGGTTCCTGCTTGAAAAACGGCAGCAGGCACAAGGCCGAGATTGAGGCGAGGAGCCCATCGGTTATAATCTTCACATACGATTATCCCTCATTCCAATCAGGAGGTGCGCTTCATGGATCTTCCAAAGCACGTGTTTTTCGAAGGGAAAATTGTCCCCTTTGAAGAAGCAAAGGTCAGCGTTGCAACTCACGCGTTCAACTATGGCACGGCGGTTTTTGGCGGAATCCGCGGATATTGGAACGACGAAAAGAAAAAAATCTATATTTTTCGCCCCTATGACCATTATCGGCGTTTTTTAAATTCGGGGCGGTTGATGAACATGCAGATTCCCTTCGATGAGGAAAGTCTGATCCAGTTAACGTTGGATCTGGTACGGATGGAGGACTGGCAAACGAGCATTTATATTCGCCCGTTAATCTACAAAGCCGATTTGGGCATCGGTGTCCGCCTGCACGACCTGAAAGATGAGTTGACCATTTTTAGCATGCCTTTTAAACAGTACGTAAAAAATGACACGAATGCGCACGTGACCATCTCCTCGTGGCGCAGGCTGGACGACAATGCCATTCCCGCCCGCGGCAAGATCAGCGGCGCGTACGCCAACTCGGCGCTGATCAAGACTGACGCGCAACGGGCCGGTTTCGACGAAGCGCTGGTGCTCAACCAGAACGGCCACATCTCGGAAGGCAGCGCCATGAATATTTTCATGGTCCGTGATGGCACCGTGATTACGCCACCTGTCACGGATAACATCCTGGAAGGCATCACCCGGAACACAGCCATGGAACTGGCCAAAAACGAACTGGGACTTCCAGTGGTCGAACGCTCGATCGACCGCACCGAGCTTTACATCTGTGATGAACTGTTCATGACAGGTTCCGCTGCCCAGATTGTTGCCATTACAAAAGTAGATTATCGTCCGGTGGGCAAAGGCGAAATGGGGCCGGTTTCAGGAAAATTAAGAGAACTATTTAGCGGGATCGTGCACGCCAAGAATCCGAAATATGCGCATTGGAATGTGGAAGTGTAACCACAACCACAGATGAACTCAGATCAAGACAGATAAAAAAAGCGCTCTCGCAAAGAATTCTTTGCGAGAGCGCTTTTTGTTCGTTCTGCTTAAGTGGAGCGGGATGCTATCCCGCTCCACATCGTTTATGATAAAAATGTCGCTACCGATTCTTTTTGAAACGGACCAATACCAGATTCTTATCACAATTACTGAACGTGTCGATGTAGATCCTATCGGAAAGCGGCAAACCAGCCTGATCTAACAATTGCACATAGAGCGTATCGCGCGAGTCCACCGGCGTATCGCCAAGCACAAATTCAAAGCCGGATTTCCCGTATTCCGGGCTGATCCCGCTGACGGTAGTCAACTCCACCGACTTGCCGTCCAGCGAACCTGCCAGCCGGACCACGATCCCAATAATCGGGCTGCTGTTCTGGTCGTCCACGGTCCCGCCGACGCCCAGCCAGTTACAGTTTAAACTTTGTAAATGAGGGATGATCACGCTCTCGATCGAATTAACCGAAGAGACCGAAAAGAGCGCCTTCGGGGTCGCCGTCACTGTAGGTGTTTCTGTTGCGACCAGGGTAGCAGTGGCTGGAACAAGGTTTGCCGGCGTGATCGTGGCCGGAGGGGTAATAGACGGTAGCAGCGTCGCGGTCGGCAGGATTTCAACCGTTGCTGTGGGCGTCCAGGTGGGCTCCAGTTGGCGGGGTGTGATGGTTGGGGAGGGAGTTAAGATATAAGCTGGCTTGAGCAGGTTGAGGGGGGAACCCGGGTTATTGAATAGCGTGATGAAATAAAGGCCCATGATCACCGTAACCACCAAAACGATTACCGTAAGGAGATCCCAGAGGCCAAAGGCAGGCATGGAAAAGCTGGAAGATTTTCGCTCAGGCTCATCAAAATTGAATTCGCTCATCAAGGTCTCCGTGCGGTGTTTCAGGGGGCAAGCACAATGTCACTTTCCGCGCGCTTCTGCGCCAGCCATTCTTGCAACGCTTTTTCTTGCATCACCAGATAGGCATCCGGCGAAAGTTGGTGCTGCGGGTCTCGATCCAACATCAGAAGGATGTGATAGCCGACCTCAGTCTTGATCACGTCGCTGTGTTGACCGGGCTCCAGGCTAAAAGCGGCTTCTTCCAGTTCCGGTTCGAGCAGGTAGCCGCGCGGGAACCAACCCAGTTCGCCGCCCGTATTCGGGTCATAGCGGGCTGCCAGGTCTGCAAAATTCGCCCCGGCGTTCAGCTGGTCGGCTACTTTGCTGGCCGCATCTTCATTATAGAGCAGAATTTGCCGAGCGTGTACCTGCTCGGCAGTACCAGACACACCCGTAATGATCTTGTCACGCATCCAGGCCGCTTCGGCAGCGCGCTTCAGCGCGGATCGAAACGACTCGTCGTCGTAGCCATGTTCGGACTGCCAGGCGGCAAGCGCGTTCTCGCCTCCGACTTCGGAGGCCAGCGCGGCCAGCCTGGACCCCAGCTCTGCTTCCGTTATCTCGAAACCCTGCCCGCGGGCAGCCTGCGCCAGCAAGACCTGCGCGATCAAATCGTCCAGAACCACCCGGACTGCTTGTTCGGGATCGACATTGTTCTCCTGGGCCGCACCGGCGGCCTGGTAGCGATCCAACTCGGCCTTGAACTCTGCCTCTGTGATCCACTCGCCGTTGACGACGGCTGCCAGGGGCGGCGGAGTCGGGGTTGGCGGGACCGGTGTTTGGGTAGGTAAGGCCGGGGTCAGCGTAGCAGATGGACCGGCGGGTGATGCGCAGGCAGAAAAACTCAGGGCCAGTATCAGAGTCAATCGAAACAGATTGTGACGAAGGTGGGAAAACATCGCGTCGATTATACCAATTAAACAACGTAGGGGCGGTTCGCGTGCACCCCAATGGGTGTGAACCGCCCCTACGAATGGGTCGATCAGATTTCGGTTTAGTAGCCCATGCCGCCCATGCCGCCCGGAGGCATAGCAGGGGCCTTATTCTCTTCAGGAAGGTCCGTAATAAGCACGTCAGTGGTCAGGATCATGGCTGCGATCGAGGCAGCATTTTCCAGGGCGCCGCGCACAACTTTGACCGGATCGATAACGCCGGCTTTGATCATGTCGGTGTATTCGCCACTCAGCACGTTGAAGCCGATATTCGAGTTCTTCTTCTCGGTCGCAGTGCGGCGGACGGTGTCGATAATGACCGAGCCATCCTGGCCTGCGTTGGCGGCCAGTTTGCGGATGGGGGCTTCCAGCGCCTTGCGGACGATGTTGATGCCAACCTTGGTCTCTTCGTTCTCGGGTTTGAGATTATCCAGTGCCTTGGATGCATTGATGAGGGAGATTTCACCGCCGGGCACGATGCCTTCTTCCACGGCTGCGCGAGCGGCCGAAAGGGCATCTTCCACGCGGTGCTTCTTTTCCTTCAGCTCGGTCTCGGTCGCGGCGCCAACACGGATGATGGCAACGCCGCCGGAGAGCTTCGCCAGGCGTTCCTGCAACTTCTCGCGGTCATAATCGCTGGTGCTCTTGTCGATCTCGGCCCGGATTTCCTTGATACGGCCTTCGATACCGCTCTTCTCGCCTTTGCCGCCCACGATGGTGGTATTCTCTTTGTCAGAGACAATCTTCTCGGCGCGGCCGAGGTCCTGGACCGTGGTGGTCTCGAGTTTGCGGCCGGTCTCCTCGGAGATAACGGTACCGCCGGTCAGGATGGCAATATCCTGCAGCATGGCCTTGCGGCGGTCGCCAAAACCGGGGGCTTTGACAGCCAACACGTTGAGCATGCCGCGCAGTTTGTTGAGCACGAGAGTAGCCAGGGCCTCCCCATCGATGTCTTCGGCGATGATGACCAGTTCGCGCTTGCCAACCTGGACGAGCTTCTCCAATAGCGGGACGATGTCTTGGGCGGCGGAGATTTTCTTCTCGTTGATCAGCACGTACGCATCGTTGATCACGGCTTCCATATTCTCGGTATCGGTGATGAAATAAGCCGAGAGGTAACCGCGGTCGAACTGCATACCTTCCACAAATTCGGTCTCGAAAGCCATCGATTTGGACTCTTCGACGGTGATGACACCGTCTTTGCCGACCTTGTCCATGACGTCGGCGATCAAACCACCGATTTCAGCATCCGCGGCAGAGTTGGTGGCCACATAGCCGATCTCTTCCTTGGTGTCGATTTTGACCGCTGATTTACGCAGCTCATCGCCGATGGCGTCGGCAGCCATCTCGATGCCACGCTTAAGCAGCATCGGATTGTAACCAGCCTCAAGCGCCTTCAGGCCTTCGTTGACAATGGCGTGGGCCAGCACGGTCGAGGTAGTGGTGCCGTCACCGGCAATATCGTTGGTTTTGGTCGCGGCCTCTTTAAGAAGCTGAGCGCCCATGTTCTCGAAGGGGTCTTCCAGTTCGATCTCTTTGGCAACCGAGACGCCGTCGTGCGTGACGGTCGGTGAGCCAAATTTGCGATCGATCGCAACGTTGCGGCCTTTGGGGCCTAGCGTCGCTGAAACAGCCTCAGCAACGACGTTGATACCATGCTTTAATTTACGACGAGCGTCTTCAGAGAAGACGAGTTGTTTGGCAGCCATAACTTTAATTCCTCCAAATATTTCTGAAATTATTCGACGATCGCGAGCAGATCGCTTTCGCGCAGGATGAGCAATTTCTTGCCGTCCACCTTGAACTCGGTCCCGGCATATTTAGCGTATAAAACTTTATCGCCCACACTGACATCCATTGCAACGTGCTTGCCGTCTTCGTCACGGCCGCCGGGGCCTACCGCCAAAACGTTTCCCTGTTGGGGTTTTTCCTTAGCGGTTTCGGGCAGCACGATGCCGCCTGCGGTCACTTCTTCTTGCTCAATGGGCTCGACCACAACGCGGTCGCCGAGTGGTTTGAGGGAAAGTGCCATTAGAACCTCCTGATAAAAATAGTTTATGCAGTGCACTCAAACTTTTAGCACTCCAACCCGCAGAGTGCTAAAATACGTCTGTATGATACTTTCCTTTAGAAGGCACGTCAAGAGGGGATTTTAAATTCTAATGTAATTCTGACAAATTCAGTAAATCACGGAATTACAAACTGACATATTAGTGCTGATTGGCTCAATGAAACCTTTTTTGGACACGGATTTGACGGATTTCTCGGATTCTCGCGGAAAAAGCCTTGAAAAACCGTGTTCCTCCGTGAGATCAGTGTCATCCGTGTACAGAGTTCTGCGATGTGCGATGAAACGTAGCCTGATTTAGGCAAAAATGAGGTACTGAAATTAAGGCGAGGGAGTTTCGGTCACATCGAGGATTGCTTCGGGCGAAGGCGTCAGCGTCGCCTCGGACATTGTTTCCGGCGTCGATGTCGTTTCCAGAGCTGTGGCCGGGCCGGAAGAAGCCAACTCCTCCAGCGAGTCACAGATGGCTTCCCCAGCAGAAACAATGCCGGCGATATCCGGATCGCTGCCGTATGCCGCTTTGACCTCCGCCAGCACATCCCTGGCTTCGGGACACCGGTTATCCTTTGGACGACTGAGAGCCGCAAGCACCGAACCGTAGGTGTAGTAGTACACAACGGTACCGGGGGATAGTTCCTGTCCCTGCACATCCACCCCCGGCTCATCTTCCGTGCAGGCTTCCAGGCCACGTCCTTTGCAAGATTCTTCCCCTGAACAACCGTGCGTTGCACACTTCAGAGAAAAGATGGATGTCTCGTAGTTACGGGCTTTGAAAAAGATGATGCCCAACTGGCCATAGATGTCAGGGTCTTGCGGCCTGAACTCCAAGGCCTTCTGCACGTTTAATGCAGCCACAAAGAACTCGCCCAACTGGGAATACGTCTTCGAGATGGATAAGTACGGGATAGGATCACGAACTTCCAGTTGCTCGTTGATGCTGGTGGCTTTTTCAAAGTATTCCAGCGACTTCTCATACAACTCTCTGGCGCTTTCTTCATTCGGGCTCGAGAACGCCAAACGGCGGTAGTTCGCCCCGGCGCGCAGGTGCAGGAAAGTCAGGTTGGGCGCGATCGCAATCGCCTTGTCGTACTCCTCGATGGCCTGGTTATATTTTCCGAATGATTCGAGCACATAGGCATAGACGCGGTGCACGTCCATCAAGGTCGGGTCCTGCTCCAGCGCCTGCAGGATGTTGATCTCGGCTTGTTCCCACTTCTGCTGGTCGACCAGGATCTCGGCGTAGAAGGCCAGCGCCAGCGTATTGGTGCTATCGAGCAGGATGGCCCGGTTGGCGACCTGCTCGGCCTCGGTCAGGAACTTCTGTCCCTGGGCCTGCTGCTCCTCGTCCGGGTTGATCAGGTAGGGAGACGCGTTCCAATCCAACGTAAAGGCATAAATCGCGTGTACGGAACTGCTATCGGGCGCAAGCTCAACCGCTTTTTCTGCGGAGGCCAGCGCCTCCTGTAAGCGCGCGCGTTGGTCGGCATCTGTCGTTTGCAGCGCGGAAGAATAGGTCTGGATGCGGGCCAGCTTGGACCAGACCTCGGCATTGTTCGGATCTGTCTTGACCGCCTCCTGGTACGCCAGAATGGCAGCGTCCATGTCCCCGGCGGTGAACTGGGCATCGCCTTCCATGACGTAGGAATCGGAAGTACGGGTAGGGTTGGCGGTCGGCAGGAACAGGGGCTTGATATCGCCCTGATCCACTTTGCGGACCAGCCAGACCCCCCCAAGGATCATCACGATCAGAAAGAACAAACGGTAGATATTCGGTCCCTGCTTACGATAAAACAGATTCCGGCGTGGAGGTACGTTCATGGTTCGGGGGTAAGGGTAACCTCTTCAGGGGCGAGGGTCTCTGCGGGCAACGCTGGCAGTTCGGAAGTCGGGGTGGTCGCAAGGTTTTGCGCGCAAATGTTGTCCACTTCCTGGGCATTTACCATGGCAGTTTCATCCGAAGGGATGCGCGTCTTGATCTGTTGTGCGATCTGCAAGGCTTCGCCACAGCGGTTCATGCGTGCCAGCACGAGGCCGTATGTAAAATAGTATTCGGAAATTCGAAAATCGTTGGCCAGCGGGATCGGCTCGATCGGCTGGTTATCTTCGGTTGCGCCGCCAGCCACTACGATTTTAAGCTGTTCTACGGCCTCGGGCCATTGGAAATTGCGATAATACATCACGCCCATATTCCCGCGCAGGTTGGCATCGGTGGGATTATCGTCCACCGCCTCCTGGGCATACTGGACAGCTTTGGCATACTCGCCCACGGTTGCATAGGTACGAGAGATGAGCAAATCAGGGGTGGGATCGGGGGGATTGAGGGTATTGGCGCGCGTAAACTCTTCGATGGCTTTATCATATACACCCAAGATACGATAATTGCGACCCAGAAACATGTGCAGGTCGGGGATATTCTCGTTGATGGCAAGCGCGGCCTGGAATTCAGCGATCGCCTCTTCGTAGTTCTGGGTAGCTTCGAGGATAATGCCGCGCGCGCGATGGGTTTCCATGGTTTCGGGAGCCAGATCGAGCGCTACGCGCGATTCATCCGCAGCTTTCGTCAACCCTTCGAAGCTTCCGCTGCCGGAGTAATAAGAATCCACCAGGATCTCCACATAAACAGCATGCGCCAGGGCATTGTTGGGATCCAGCTCGAGGGCGCGATTAACAGAAAATTCGGCCCCTACGTAATCACCCTGAAAGTCCTGGGCCCAGGCAAGCATTACATACGCCATGGAATTGTTGGAGCTCAACAGCAACGCATCCTGGGCGCTGGTCTCTGCCTCGGCATACTGGCCGGCGTAGATCTGCACCCGCGCGCGCGAAATGAACAGACTCGGGTCGTCAGGGCGCGATTGAATGGCGCTCGTGTACGTTTCAACCGACTTAAGCAGCTTTCCTTCCTGGAAGAGCGTGTCCGCTTCCACCGCATACGACTCCGGGTCGCGCGTAGGCGTGGCAGTCGGAACAAACGGCTGCGGAACCGTCGGGATGATGACCCGGTCCATATAAACCCCGGCCGTCACTAAAAGCACCAGGATCGTAATCCGGAACCAGTTGGGCCGCTTGCGGCGGCGGTTCATGCTCCACTTGCTACCTTTCAAATACATATTTTCATCTTACCATCGGGGATACAGGCATGCAAGCCGCACCTTAAATGGTTTTAAGCTATTTCTTATGCTAAAATCATCTTATGCAGTTCGAGGTCTTCACCCTGCTGCCCGAAGTATTTCCCCTATACCTTGAAAGTAGTATCCTCATGCGCGCGCGCCAGCGCGGCCTGATCTCTGTCAACGTACACAACATCCGCGATTACACCCACGACAAACACCACGTGACGGATGACACGCCCTACGGCGGAGGGGGAGGCATGGTGATGAAACCGGAACCGGTCTTCGAGGCGGTCGAATCCGTTTTAGGACTGGACCTGCATCTTTCTGAGCCCGAACCTGTTTGCCCGGTCATCATGCTGACCCCTCAGGGACGGGTTTTCTCCCAATCCATCGCCGAAGCGTTATCTCGATACGAAAGAATTGTCCTGCTGTGTGGCCGCTACGAGGGGATCGACGAGCGCATCCGTGAGCACCTGGTGACGGACGAAATCTCCATCGGCGATTACGTGCTGACCGGCGGCGAACTGCCGGCGTTAATCGTGATCGACGCTGTCTCCCGCCTGATCCCCGGAGTGCTAGGCGACCCCGGCGGCGCGATCGACGATTCACACGCCACTGGCCTGTTGGAGTACCCCCATTACACCCGCCCGCCGGAGTTCCGAGGCTGGAAGGTGCCTGAAACCCTGCTCTCGGGTGACCACGGCAAGATCGAGAAATGGAGACGAGAGCAATCTCTTTTGAGAACGCTGGCAAGACGACCAGATTTATTGAAAAATGCCAATTTAACGGAGAAGGAACGCAACTTCTTAAAAGAGAATGGCTGGCAAAGCCAGGACTGAGAAACCAGATTTCCTGGTCGCAGAAATTTTGAGGAGGCATCGATGAAGTTCAATTACGGAAAAATCTTCCTGCTCGGTTTTGGTTTCTTTGGCACCAGCGTGATCTGGAGCGTGTATAACGCCTTTGTCCCCATATTTCTCGCCAACAAATTTGGATTATCCGCCGGGTTGATCGGCTTTTTCATGACCCTGGATAATATCGCGGCGTTGTTCATCCAGCCGCCGGTCGGCGCCTGGTCCGATCGCCTGCGCACGCGCATCGGGCGACGTATGCCATTCATCTTGATTGGGGCGCCGGTTTCGGCAGTGGCATTCGGCCTGATCCCCATTGCGGCAGTCTTGCCCTTGTTTGTAGCCTGTACCAGCACGCTCTTGCTCAGCATGGCCCTGTGGCGCACGCCCGTTGTGGCCTTGATGCCGGATATCACCCCTTCTGCCTTGCGTTCGCAGGCAAACGGAATCATCAATTTTATGGGTGGGATTGGCGCGATCATCGCCTTTTTGGTTGGGAGCTCTTTGTACAGGTCCAACCCGGCTTTTCCGTTCTGGATGGGCTCCGGACTGGTAATCATTGCGGCTTTGCTCGTCTTTGCTTTTATCCGAGAGCCAAGCGATCTAGCAGCAGGTGAAGTAGAACCCAACATGTTCGGAAGTTTGCGAGAAGTGATCGCGGACAATGACAAAAGCGCGATCCGTTTGTTTGGCGCGATTTTCTTCTGGTTCATCGGCTATAACGCCATCGAAGCCTTCTTCACCCTATATTCGGTCAACCAACTCGGGCTGGAGGCAGCGGACGGGGCCGCCTTGCTCGGTCATCTTTCGGTGTTCTTTGTGTTATTTGCCCTGGTGTCCGGATTCATAGGCGGCAAATTTGGTCGCCGCGTGACCATCTCGGCCGGCATTCTCGGCTTGACAGCTTTGATCGCAATCATGTTCTTTCTACCAGCGGAGCTGCTCTCTGCGCCCTTGACAAAACTGCCCGTGCTCGGCACGGTCCGCGTTGTCAGCCTGTTCCTGATGGGCGCAGGGATCGCCTGGGCCCTGATCAACATCAATTCCCTGCCCATGGTAGTAGATATGGTCGAAGACGCACGGATCGGGACCTATACCGGTCTTTACTATCTGTTCTCTACGCTGGCTGCCATTGCCGGGCCTAATGTTAACGGTTGGGTGATCCAACTGAGCGGAAACAATTACAATACGATCATGCTGGTGGCGCCTATCTTCATGGTAGTGGCCCTCATCCTGATGCTCGGTGTGAGGCGGGGGGAAGCGAAAACAGAGACTGCTATGAAAACGGGATCGGTTTCAGATCCCGCTTGAGGCGGAGACATAACCAAAAAGTGACGTTATATGCAGCTACTTGTTACAATCTTCACACACAGCTTGTCTAACACTTGATTAGAATGTATACTCTAACCGAGCGGGTTTCATTTGCAATCGATGAAAACAAGTTATTGAAGGAGGTGATTCCTGGCCAATTCATCTGAATGAAATTCCCCGAAAACGACACTATTCTTTAAACAAACTCACGAGGAGAAGTTGAACATGCTTAAGAAACTATATCTCGTCCTTGCTCTCGCCATGGTAGCCGCGCTGTTGCTCCCCGCTTGTGCGCCGGCTGCTCCCAACTGCGCAGATGAAGACACTTTCTGCGTTGGTTTCGTGACGGACGTTGGCAAGATTGATGACAAGTCCTTCAACCAAACCGCCTGGGAAGGTGTACAGCAGGCCAAGGAAGATGGCAATGCAGACCAGGTCCAGTATATTGAGACCACCGACTCCAAAGATTATGACAAGAACATCGCCACCTTCGGGGACGCCGGTTACGATGTGATCGTAACCTGGGGTTTTGCGTTGACTGATGCCACTTATAATGCGGCCAAGAAATACCCGAATATTATGTTCATCGGTGGAGACCAATTCCTTTCCAAAGACGATGCCCATCCGGAGTGGCCACTGTCCAACTTGGTCGGTGTATCCTATAACGAGGATCAGTCTGGCTTCCTGGTAGGAGCCTTGGCTGCGATGATGTCCGATTCGCATAGTATTGGCGCTGTCTGCGGTACAGATGCGGTTCCGCCCGTCTGGCGCTATGGCGAAGGCTACAAGGCCGGCGCGGCCTATGAGGATGCTAAGAACGGCACCACCACCGATGTAACCGTTGTGTATCACAGCGATGTCGGCTTCGACAAGACCTTCACCGATCCGACCTGGGGTGCTGATACGGCCAATTCCATGATCGACAAAGGTGCGGATGCGATCTTCGGCTGCGGCGGCAAGACCGGCAATGGTGCAGTGGATGCTGCTGCGCAGCGCGGTGTGTATGCCATCGGCGTAGATACCGATCAATACTTTACTTTGCCAGAGGCGGCTCCTCGCATGCTCTCCAGCGCCATGAAACCGGAAACGCAAGTTGTTGCCGACCTCATAAAACTGGCAAAAGAAGGCAACTTCCCGTCAGACGGTCTGTTTTTCGGTCCTTCAGGGTACGCTCCTTATCACGATCTCGCCAACGAGGTACCTGCCGAAGTCGATGCAGAGATGCAGGCGCTCCTGCAAGGTCTAACGGATGGTTCAATCAAGACCAATGTGCCTCCCGTAAAACCTGCTGAATAATCTCCGATCATTTACAAGAAAGGGAAAAGGGCTTCGCCCTTTTCCCTTATCTTTATAACGAGGTATTCCTTCTAGGCGAAAGGGAGCTTGCTTCATGCAGAGCGTTGATCAACAAGGCTTCAAAAAGAATCTCGGACAGTGGTTGGATCCGTTGCTGGTGCCTCTACTGGCTATCTTAACCGCGGTTGTCGCTGGCGGTCTCATTATCAGTTTAGTCGGCGGGAACCCTTTCGCTGCTTACATCGGTCTTTTGCAAGGTGCATTCGGCTCACCCAAAGCTTTAAGCGAAACGGCTGTTTGGGCCACGCCTTATATCTTTGCTGGGTTGGCTGTGGCATTTGCTTTCAAAGGCGGGCTGTTCAATATTGGAGCAGAAGGCCAACTGGCATTGGGCGCAGTGGCATCCGCGTGGATTGGCTATGCCTTACCCGACTTGCTTGGCATCTCTCTCCCTGCAATTATTCACATTCCACTCGTCATTGTGTTCGGTATGCTGGCTGGCGCAATTTGGGGAGCCATTCCGGGCGCGCTAAAAGCCTATACTGGTGGGCATGAAGTCATTAATACAATTATGATGAACTATATTGCCCTAAATATTACTTCTTTTCTGCTTAACGGTCCGATGAAAGATCCGAACCCATTAAACGTTGTGGCACGCACGCCCGAAATTGCTGCCAGCGCACGGATTCCTGCCATTTTCCCGGATTTACGCGTCCATTGGGGATTTGTGCTTGCATTGATTGTTGCAGCATTTATTTGGTGGCTGCTCTGGAAAACCACAACGGGCTTCGAGATTCGCACTGTGGGCACCAACCCCGATGCCGCCAAGTATGCCGGCATTAATGTCAAACGCACACTGATCATCACCATGGCGATTTCCGGCGCTTTGGCAGGACTGGCTGGCGCCATCGAGGTCACCGGCCTTAACTACCGTCATGAACTCGGATTTTCGGTGGGCTATGGCTTCGATGCAATCGCGATCGCTTTGTTGGGTAAAACGGATCCGTTCGGTGTGGTGCTGGCGGCAATCTTGTTTGGGGCTATGCGGAACGGGGGCACGCGTATGCAGTTTCTCACGCAGATACCGATTGATATCATCTCTGTCATCCAGGCTTTAATCTTGTTATTTGTGGCGGCAGATGCCATCATTCGTTTCATCTATCGCATACGCGTCCGCGAAGAACGTGTAGTCTTGACGCGCGGCTGGGGCGGCTAAGGAGGAGACATGGACTGGCGACGCTTCGCTATTATTGGATTGGTTATTGTCATCATTTTTGGTACTGTCGTACTGGTTGGTTTCACGCAGAACGCACCCTTGCTGATTATTACCAGCATGCTTGCTACAACAATCGCCGTGGCCACCCCCTTAACGCTCGGCGCTCTTTCGGGACTCTATTGTGAACTGTCGGGCGTGGTCAACATTGGGATCGAAGGGATGATGCTGGGCGCCGCTTTCTTCGGCTGGCTGGCTGCAATCTATATGAACACTGTCTTCCAGGTTTCAGCAATGCCAAGCCTGATTGTAGGCGTTTTCATCGCAATCCTAACTGGCGGCTTGTTTGCCTTGTTGCACGCTGTTTTGTCCATTACTTTCAAAGTGGATCAGATTATCGGCGGTACCGTGATCAACATCCTCGCCGTTGGAATTACCGGCTTCCTTAATCGCCAGATGTTTTTTGGGGCAGGCAGCATCTTTGGCGGAGAGGTTCCGCACTCTCCAGGCATTCTGCCCAGGATACATATTCCATTGCTGGCTGACATCCCCACGTTTGGACGCGTCTTCGAACAACAACCCATTACTTTGGCTGCATTGATATTAGTTGTTGTTTCACATTTTGTAATCTTTAATACCCGCTGGGGCTTGCGCACGCGCGCCGTAGGCGAACATCCAAAAGCTGCTGATACTGTGGGCATTGATGTAACAAAGATGCGCTACTGGAACGTCATTATCGGCGGCTTTTTGGCTGGTCTGGGCGGTGCCTACTTCACCCTGGAATCGATCTCGTCGTTTGAGCCATTGATGACCAATGGCCGGGGCTTCATTTCGTTGGCAGCCATGATCTTCGGAAACTGGACGCCCTTTGGAGCCTGGGCGGCGGCGCTCGTCTTCGGTGCGGCCCAGGCGCTACAGATCAACCTGCAGTTTTACAGGGAATTGATCCCGCCCCAATGGGCTTTCCTGCAAAACTCCTATGTCGTTGGTCTTGCTCCCTATATCCTGACCATGCTCATTCTGACCGGTATCGTCGGCAAGACCACCCCGCCGGCCGCAGATGGCGTTCCTTACGAGAAATAGGAAGACCCCATGACAGACAACAACCTCGTCCTCCAGGCCCGGAATATCACCAAGCGCTTCCCCGGCGTGCTGGCCAACGACAAGGTAGACTTCGACCTGAAAAAGGGCGAGATCCACGTTTTGCTGGGCGAAAATGGCGCCGGCAAGACAACCTTGATGAACATCTTGTACGGGCTGTATAACCAGGATGAAGGCGAGATCCTGGTCAACGGGAATGTCGTCAACATCGAGGATCCGAACGACTTAATCGCGCTGGGAATCGGGATGGTGCACCAGCATTTCATGCTCATCCCGGTCTTTACCGTGGCGGAAAATGTCATGTTGGGCGACGAGACCACCAAAAACGGTATGTTGGACCGGAACGCTGTTTCCGCTAAAGTAAAGGAACTCTCGCATCGCTATGGCCTGGACGTCGACCCGCAAGCGCTGGTCAGCCAGCTCCCGGTCGGGGTACAGCAGCGGGTCGAGATCGTCAAAATGCTCTATCGCGATGCCCAGATCCTGATCCTGGACGAACCGACTGCTGTGCTCACCCCGCAGGAAGCCGATGAACTCTTCGTCATCATGCGCGGGCTGACGGAACGCGGTGTATCGATCATCTTCATTACCCATAAACTCAAAGAAGTGCTGGCTGTTGCAGACAGAATCACGGTCATGCGCGCGGGCAGGGTGGTGGGAACGGTCACGCCGGAGGAGATGAACGAGGCAAAACTGGCTTCCATGATGGTCGGGCGCGAGGTCATCCTGAAAGTAAGGAAGGGAGAAGCTGAACCACAAGACAAGGTGCTGACGGTCGAAAACCTGCACGTCCTGGATGACCGGGGGTTGGAAGCGGTGCGTGGCGTGTCCTTTGAAGTGCGCGAAGGAGAAATCCTGGGGATTGCCGGCGTTCAGGGCAACGGTCAAACCCATTTGGCCGAAGCGCTGACCGGTCTGCGCGATACCAAAAGCGGCCAGGTTATCTTAGCGGGCAAGGACGTCACCGGCAAAACGCCCCGTCCGATCATTGAGACCGGTCTGGCCCACATCCCCGAAGACCGCCAGCGGCACGGCCTGGTGCTTAGTTACAGCGTGGCGGATAACATGGTCTTGTGCAACTATTACCGGCCGCCGTTTGCCAAAGGGATGGTGCTCCAACAGGATGCGGTTGACCGCAATGCGCGCGAACTCATCAAAGAGTACGACGTCCGGACCCCCTCCCCTTATGTGCCGACCTCCAAGTTGTCCGGTGGCAACCAGCAGAAGGTGATCGTAGCGCGCGAACTCAGCCGGGACGTGAAGCTGTTGATCGCCTCCCAGCCGACCCGCGGCCTGGACGTGGGTTCCATTGAATACATCCACAAAGAGATCATCGCCATGCGCGACCGCGGGATTGGCGTGCTGCTCATCTCCGCCGAACTGGACGAAATCATGGCCCTTTCCGACCGCATCGCCGTGATGTACCGCGGACAAATCGTCACCACCGTAGATGCCAAAGAAGCCTCCCGCGAAGAGCTTGGTCTCTGGATGGCGGGCGCACGCGTTTCGTAATTTTGGCTCTACCGTTTCCGAGGGGAAAATACCAAAAAACGGGAGAACCGTAATTTTCTCTTGAAACAGGAGAAGTTAAAAATAAGGATGGGGCGCTTCGCGCGTCCATCCTTATTTTTGTTAACCTTTGTTCGATTCACCGCTTTGGGGGGATGGCAAAAGCAAGACTTTTTAATCTGCCTGAGATAAAATTAGGTTATGCTTGTCCACGGAGGAAGAGAAATGACCAAAACCGCCTGCCTCGCTTCCATTTTTATCATTTTTATCGTTGGATTGTCCGCCTGTAATCTGCCCTCTAATGCGATTACCCCCACATCTGCTGCGGATGTCGTCCTGACCTCCGCTGCTCAGACGGTAGAGGCCAACATGACCCAAGGCGCGATTTTAAACCCGCCCACGGTTCCACCTACCAGCACTTTAAATTTTCTTACTTCTACGCTGGCCGTCTCGAACACGAGCGCAGTTCCGACCTCTCCCCCGCCAACGGACACCTGCGACGTTGCCCAGTTCGTGGACGACGTTACCATTCCAGACGGGACAGTTCTCAAACCCAATGAACTCTTTACCAAAACCTGGCGTTTGAAGAACGTGGGCAGCTGTTCGTGGACTTCTGCGTACGCGGTCGTCTTCAACAGCGGCGACGCGATGGGCGGCCCATCCACCCAGGCGCTGGCCGGAAACGTCAATCCCGGCCAGACGGTGGATATTTCAGTGGATCTCACTGCGCCTGCAACAGCCGGGAACTACAAAGGCTTCTGGAAGCTGCGCAACGCTGCTGGTGTACATTTCTCCCAGTTTTATGTAGATATCAAGGTCCAGTCTGCGACCGCGACCGCCGGGCCAACTACCATCACCTTGAACGCCACAGGGGGCACGGAGGGCGGGACTGTTTACGAGCCGGCCTCTGGTCTGGACGTGGTCAACGGCACGATCCTGGCCGGCGACACAGGCAGCAACTTCCTCGCGCGTGGCTTCATGAGCTTTGACATTTCCTCCCTGAGCGGAAAAACGGTCACAGCCGCAAGTTTAGATCTAAGCAGTTGCGCTGCAATGCAAGACCCGTTTGCAGGCCTGGCCGGTGTCTGGGTTGGTGAGGTCCAATATGCTTTGCCGCTGGATCAGGCGGATTACGATGTTTCCGGAAGCGGCATCAAACTGTTGACTGCCCTGCCCGGCAGTTCTATCGATGTGAAATCGAATGTCCAGACGCGGGCAACCGAAGGAAAAAGCCGCTTCCAGATCCGCCTGCACCCGGCCGGACCCAGCGATGCGGACGGACAGGCCGATTACATCACCTGCAGCGCCAGCGGGCCCAAACTGACGGTCACATACCAGCCATAAAGACAATTTTTTAAACTACAAATTGGCTACTCATCCAGGAGTAATATCAGGAACATGTCAAACTCAACAAGGTTGATCACCATCATCTTATTCTTTGCTCTATTCGTAAGCGCTTGCAATCTGCCCGCCAACACCCAGGAACCTGAAGGGCCGGGGGCAGTTCTGACGGCCGCGGCGCAGACCGTGGAAGCAAACCTGACCCAGTTGGCGGTCCAGAACACGGCCACTGTACCCGTCTTTGTAACGAACACGCCGGCCGTTTCGACTGCCACGTCGTTTGTAGCATCTCCTGTTGTTGCTTCTCCTACAGGCGCTGCCGTGAGCACGTCCGTTACACAGGGCTGTGACGATGCCGATTTCGTGACCGATGTCACCATCCCGGATGGCACCGTTCTGGACCCGGGTAAATCGTTCACCAAGACTTGGCGTTTGAAGAATGCGGGAACCTGCTCGTGGACGCCCTCCTATGCGGTTGTCTTCAGCAACGGAGATTCGATGAGCGGGCCTGCCAGCCTGGCTTTGACGACCAACGTCAATCCCGGACAGACGGTGGATATTTCCGTCAATTTGAAAGCGCCCGCTACGCCTGGGGACTATACCAGCTATTGGAAGCTGCGCAACGCAGCCGGTGTTACGTTCGCAACGTTTTATGTCGATATCAAGGTCGGCGGGAGCGGCACGTTTGCGGTAACAAGCGTCACACTATCCGATACCGGCAGTTGCGGCAACTTCCAGATTACTGCCAATATAACAACCAACGGCGCCGGGACGGTCACATACAACTGGGTGCGCAGCGACGGGGCTACCGATACCGAGAACCACCCGGACCTGGTGTTTGACTCGGCCGGAACCAAATCGGTCACGACCACCTGGTCGACAACCGCCTCCGGCGACAAATGGATGGACATCTATATCGATAAGCCCAATCACCAACAATTTGGGCGCGCAAATTTCAGTTGCCCATAATTGGTTTTTAGAACTACACCCTTCGCGAAAAGATGCCGAAACTAAATGTGGCGTGCTGCGCACGCCACATTTAGTTTCGGACTGCATCTCTAAAATAGCGCTTGATCCTTTATCTCAGTGTTTTGTTTGATTAACGTTTTCTCATGTGCAGCCAGTATAATATCCGGCTGGCAGATCCCTATGTTGCCGAAAGGACACAGAATGCAAAGAAATCGAAAGGCTCCCTTTCTATCCATTCTTATGCTCTTTGCCCTGCTCCTGACTTCTTGCGGGGGTGCAAGTACAGACGCCGATACAATCGCGACCTCCGTTGCGATGACGGTCGCTGCGCAAGAGACGGAGAGGGCACAGGCTACCAATACGCCCAGACCAACGGAAGCAGGCCCAACGTCCGCGCCTGAGGCCACAACCCCCTCTCAAACGGCCCCAACCTTCGCGCCGCCCACGGCTCCCGGTTCCACCGGTTCTGTCCAACAATGCCAGGTGGTAGCGAACCTGGCCGGTGAGACCATCCCCGATGGCACCATTTTTCAGCCTGGAGAAACCTTCCAGAAGACCTGGCGTTTGAAAAACAACGGCACTTGCACCTGGAATACTTCCTACAAAATCGTCTACTGGAGCGGCGACCAGATGGGCGCTGCGACGGAGTATCCACTTCCCAGGGCGGTAGCGCCCGGGGAAGAAGTGGAAATTCCCCTTTACCTGACCGCGCCGGCGTCGAATGGAAACTATTCCGGATTTTGGAAACTCCAGTCGGAGTGGGGATCGTTATTTGGCGTCGGGCAATACGACCAGCCCTTTTACGTCCAGATCAACGTCAACGATTCAGACAACCCCGACTACGGCGTGACCAACGTGACCTATAACCTGGTGCGCGAGCCTGCCGTCGGTTGTGTGACCAACGTCTGGTACTATCTCAATGCGACCGTTTCCACCAACGGCCCGGCCACCGTCAAGTACCAGTGGCGGCAGAGCGATGGGAACAACACCAAGGACAACCCTGGCCCAAACCTGACCCTGAAATTCACAGAGGCGGGTTCCCAGACCGTTACCCGGGAGTGGTCTTTCCACCTGGGCAACACACCTGGTACAAAATGGATCCAGTTCGTCGTCCTGGAACCGGATTACCAGGAATATCCACAGCAAACCTTCGATTACGATTGTAAGTAAAATCAGATCCATGGTTTTAGAAAGCCGAGGCGCGCGCCTCGGCTTTTTTCTATATAGGGTACGTGCAGTGGGCAAAAAGATGGCTCTTTTGAAGATTGTCCCTTTTTGTGGAACTTACCCGCTCTATTGAACGTCTATATCCTTGAGCATATAATATTAAATGGCTGAATGTTGCCATTTCCCGAACCGGAAATTGGTTCAGCCACACGAAAGGATATGGAGGTTCTTATGAAAAAGAGTCTCACCACAATATCGGGGATCGCCATCCTGGCCGTTTTTCTTTCAGCCTGTAGCCTGGGCGTAAGCGCTACGCCGGATGCGGCTGCAACATTGAACCCGCTCTACACCGCCGCCGCGCAGACCCTGCAAGCGATGGTCACCGAGCAGGCCAGCGCTACACCAGTGGGTGTAATTGCTACTTCGACCCCGTTTCCAACCTCGACACCGATATTGTCTTTTCCCACCTCTACCGCTTATACCTATAGCTCGCCTGTTCCGGTGACGCGCTGTGACGCTGCCGCTTTTGTCAAAGATGTGACTATCCCGGATGGTTCGAACCTGGGCCCGGGAAAATCCTTTTCAAAAACCTGGCGTTTACAAAACACCGGCTCTTGTAACTGGACCTCCTCCTACGCCTTGATATTCGTCAGCGGGGATGGGATGAGCGCACCCAGCGTGGTGGGAATTCCCGGCACTGTCAGACCCGGTGAAACCGTTGACGTAACCGTCAATTTGGTCTCGCCCTCCAAAAAAGGTCACTACAGAAGCTTTTGGAAACTGCGCAACGCTTCCGGCGTGTTGTTTGGGATTGGGACACAGTCAGATACCGCTTTCTGGGTCGATATCAACGTCCAGGGGCAGGAATATGGCCTCTACAACTTCGTCAACCGCGCCTGCGACGCGGAGTGGGAGGCCAATCGCGGCATCCTGCCCTGTCCCGGCATTAAGGACGACGACGATGGCTATGCCCTGCAACTGTCAGACCCGCGCCTGGAAAATGGGACAAAGGTCGACCAACCCGGCCTCTTGACTGTACCCAGACATACCCAAAACGGGTACATCACCGGCAAATACCCGGCCATCATTGTCCAGGATGGCGATCGATTTGTAACCAGCGTCGGTTGCCAATACAACGCCAACACCTGTAACGTACTCTTCCAGCTCGAGTACAAGGTCGGCGACAAAAAAGTAAAAACCCTTCAAAGAATGGCACGAAATCAACGAGGGCCAGATGGTTCCGGTCGACATCGACCTGAGCTTTTTAGCCGGCAAGAAAGTCAGCTTTTATTTGACCGTTTCGGCAAACGGCACAAAGGGCAAGGATTACGCCCTGTGGCTGAATCCGCACATCATTCGCCAGGGGACACCTCCTCCGACGGCCACTGTCACGGCTAGCCCAACCGTGACGGCAACTGTAACGACAACGGCAACAGCAACCGCAACCGCGACGAATACGCCAACAGAGACGCCTACGGCCACAAATACACCCTAAGTTCACTGTAAACGCTCATGGTATGGCTGCCAGCCCGAAATCCGGCTGGCAGCCATGTCCTTTTTCAAGCAGCAAGGTGCGTTATAATGAAAAACGGAGAGGCAAGATCTCCCTAAACTTTGCAAAACATGTATGGAGGTATCGAATGCGATACACAAAGAGTAGTTGGCTGATCATCCCGCTTGCGTTTTCGCTGGTCCTATCAGCCTGCAACTTTGGTCAGGAACCGGAACCGACGCCAAACGTTGACGCCATTTTCACAGCCGCAGCGGAAACTGTGATGGCTGAATTCTCCGTAGGACTTACCCAGACTGCGCTGGCAGCACCTACGTCCACACCAATCCCTACGAATACAACCGCACCCACATTTGCAATTGTCAGCCCGGGCGCAGGTTCCCCGGCCGCCCCGGCGACAACCGCGTTTCCCACCTTCGGCATTGGGACCCAACCTGCCTCCCCCGGCGGTGTACTCCCCACGATTACTTCCGCAGTTGTGCTCAATACGCCGGCCGCCTCCGTATGCATGAATTCGGCGTTCATTGCTGACGTCACCTACCCCGACGGTACCGTGGTGCAAGATAACGCCAATCTCGCAAAAGTCTGGAGCATCCAGAACACCGGCACCTGCACCTGGGACGATGGCTTTTCCCTGCAACCCATTACGGGAGATGCGAAAGGCACCTGGTTGATCGACCAAAAGAGCGAATTTGTGGAACCGGACGAAATTGTCGAGATCCGGATCGATGTAAAAACGCCCTCGAAAGGCGGCGAATGGGGCGGGTGCTGGAAGATGCAGGGAGACAATGGCCAATTCTTTGGCACGCCTTTATGCCTGCTGGTTGAGGTGCAATAAAATAAACCGGTCTACGCTCGACCAAAACCTGGAGACCCGATGATCAAACAAGTTTTGGCCCTGATTTTGCTGGCGGGCCTGCTCTACGCCTGCGGCACGGATACGCCGGCAGAGCCAACCTTGAGTGTCAGCGCCATTCACACGTTTGCAGCCGAAACCGTCATCGTGGAATTCACTCAGACGGCGCTCGCCATACCTCCCACGGTAGCAGCCACGGCCACAGCAGCGGTCACTGCTACGACCGAGGGAACCGCACAACCAACTGCCACCGTCGCCGCAACCAACAATCCGTTCGAGACAACCCCGACCCAGGTTCTGTGCGACGACGCCGCCTGGGTCTCCGACGTCACGGTTCCGGACGGCACGCAAATGTCACCCGGCCAGGACTTCGTCAAAACCTGGAACGTTCGCAACACGGGCTCCTGCACCTGGGGAACCGGTTATGCTCCCATCTTCGCCTTTGGAGAAAAAATGGGTGGCATCGCTGAACCCTTGAACGGCACTGTGGCTCCAGGCGAAGAAGTGGAAATCTCTGTGCGCTTCAAGGCGTCCAGCACATCCGGTGATTTCTCGAGCACCTGGCGGATGGCAAACGCCAGCAACATCCCATTTGGGGAAAACTTCTTCGTTCTCATCGTTGTCCGCTGAATCAAAGGATGTAACTGCTCAGCCTATCATCTCCGAAGAGAGCCGAAAAATGGTGTGCGCGTGGGCGCACGCGCACACCCTAATTGATAAAATGATCCGTTTGAAGCAAGCCATCAAAGAGAAAGCGCGCCGGCTGGGGTTTCCCCTGGCCGGCGTTACTTCGCCGGACCCGCCCGAACATCTCTCGACCTTCGAACGCTGGCTGGATGCCGGCCGCCACGGCGCTATGGCTTACCTGGCGGACGAGCGCGCCCGCTCACGCCGCGCCGACCCGCGCAAGATCCTGCCCGAATGTGAATCCATTCTCGTGCTGGCGGCCCCCTACGCGGACCCCAAGTCTGCACCGGCTTCTGAGGAGTTGGGTCCTGCTCCAAGCGGGCGGGTGGCCGCCTACGCCTGGGGCGACGATTACCACAACGTTTTCCTCCCCCGTTTAAAAGAACTGGTAACGTTTATCGAGGGACAGGTCGGCCATCCTGTGCCCAACCGCTGCTACACGGATACCGGTCCGATTTTAGAACGCGACCTGGCCCAACGGGCCGGACTGGGCTGGATCGGCAAAAACACCTGTCTGATCCACCCCAAACTAGGCTCCTACTTTCTGCTGGCCGAGATCCTGCTCGGCCTGGAGTTGGATCCTGATCCCCCTTTCACCACCGACCACTGCGGCACGTGCACGCGCTGCATCCAGGCCTGCCCCACCGATTGCATCCTACCAGACCGCACGATCGACGCCCGTCGCTGCATCTCCTATCTCACCATTGAGCTGAAAGACGAGATACCGGAAGAGTTGCGCCCGTTGCTGGGCGACTGGGTCTTCGGCTGCGACGTGTGCCAGACGGTCTGCCCGTGGAACCGTTTCGCCGCCCCCGCAGGAGATGCCTCGTTCTCCCCTCGGCCTGATGTGCCAACCCCAAACCTGATCCACGAACTGGAGTTGACGCCGGAGAACTTCAACCGCAAGTTCAAGGACAGCCCCGTCAAGCGGGCCAAGCGGCGCGGCTACCTGCGCAACGTAGCCGTTGCAGCCGGAAATTCCAAGAGGGAAGAGACAATTCCAGCGCTGGAACGGGCCCAAAATGACGAAGAAGAGTTGGTACGGGAACACGCAAACTGGGCAGTAAAGAAAGTAAGAAACCATTAAAGTTGCGCCAGAGAAATTATATGAAACCAAAACTCCTGATCGCCACCAACAATCCAGGCAAAGTCCGGGAAATCCAGGCCATCCTGCAAGGCCTGGACCTGGAACTGGTCACTCCTGCCGACCTCGGCCTGGAACTGGACGTGGTCGAAGACGGCCAGACTTACGCTGAAAATGCGGTCAAAAAAGTCATGGCCTTCTCACAGGCCAGCGGGCTGGCTGCCTTAGCCGACAACTCCGGACTGGAAGTGGACGCGCTGGGTGGCAGGCCCGGCCTGTATTCGAACCGCTTCGGCCCGCAACCGTCCAGCGATGCCAGCCGGCGGGCGTACCTGCTGCAAGAGCTTAACGGAATCCACCGTCCGTGGACGGCGCGATTCCGGGCAACGGTAGCCGTTGCCAGTGCCGGAAGAGGCGTAAGCACCGTCGAGGGGGTTTGCCCGGGCGAGATCATCCCCGAAGAACGGGGACAGGGCGGCTTTGGCTACGATCCCATCTTCCTTTTAGAAGGGTCTGACAAAACCATGGCCGAGCTGGATATGGAAGAAAAAAATCGCCTGAGCCATCGTGGCCAGGCGGTGCGAAAGGCCATTCCTGTTCTCATCGAATTTCAAAAAGTAGACCGAAAATAAGGGTGGGCATGTTACCCATGCCCACCCTTATTTTCGGTATCCATCCTAGTCAGTTCATGACTGATGGAACTAAGATCGAACCAGTTTTTCGTAAGGAATCCGATCCAGGAAGTTGGACAATAACTCCGCCACTTCATCTGGCCGCTCGATCATGGCCATGTGGCCGGCGCCCTCCACAAGATGCAATTGCGACCCTTCGATTTGGTCGCGCAGATATTCCGCCCGGTTGGGCGGCGTCATCCGGTCGGCCTCCCCGGTGATCAGCAGGGTCGGGACCCGGATCTTGCAAACACGATTCATGGCGTCGAACGCATCGCAGGCCAGGAAATCGCTGTAGAGAACCGACTGGCGAGTCTCCGCCAGCTGCTGGATTGCCAATTCCTTCAGGCGGGGGTCCGCATTTGGGCTGTATGAGTTTTCAACGACCGTCTCGATGGTTGGAAGAAACATGGACGGGTTGGAGGCCAGTTCGAGCGTCGATGCAGCCACGCGCATCTTTGCGCCGGCCCCGATCAGCCCCAATCCCAGCACCCGTTTGCGGTATTGTAGCGCCAGCGAAAGCGCAACGGCGCTGCCCATCGAGAATCCGACCACGACCGCGGAACCAAGCCGCAGGGCTTTCAAAAACTCGACCACGGCCCGACTGTACTCCAGGATCTCCTGCCGGCCCAACCCATTGGAGTTTCCATGGCCGGGGAGGTCGAGGGTGAACATCCGTTGTCCGCTCAGGCGCCGGATCTGGGGAGGCCAACTTAAATGGGACCCGCCTGCCCCATGAAGCAAGATCACAGGCGGGCGGTCCGTCAAGTCTTCCCCGTGAACAAAGTAATACAAACCGGCAGCGGTTGGCATATTCGATTAAACCCGGGCGTGATGCAGCCGGTCGGCCGCTTCTTCGGTCAGCGGGATATAAACCTGTATATAAGTCCCGCCGCCAGGTTGAGATTGTACGTTCAACAGCCCGTTGACCAACTCTGTCCGTTCGCGCAGGTTGATCATACCCAGGCTGCCACGGTTTTCATAGGATTGGGTGACGGCACCCACATCAAACCCCATGCCATCGTCCTGGACTTCGAGCAGGGCCAGGCCGGGATCCAATTCCTTCAAGCGAACCCAGATGTTTGCCGCGGCAGCGTGCTTGCGGGCATTGTTGACGGCTTCTTCGACAATATAGAAAATGACACCTTGCTTGCCCATTTCCATATCTTCGATAATCCTCTCATTGAGGTCGACGATGACATTTTGGGAATACGTTTCACGCATCTTGTCTGCCATGGATAGCAGCGCAGCTTTCAGTCCCTGAGACTCCAGAATGAGCGGGCGCAGGGTAAAAAGCATGTGGCGGATCTCTTTGGTCGTCCGGTGGGCCAGCTCTTCGATCTTGACCAGTTCATCGAGCGCGGACTTCGTATCCCGGTCGAACATGCGACGCGTCAGGTTGATGCGCATGGCCATCGCCGCGACCGACTGCGTAGGGCCGTCGTGCAGGTCGCGCGCCAGCTTCTTGCGCGCTTCTTCATGGACCTCGATCATGCGTTCTTTTTCTTCGAGCAAGTCCTGGTACAGGCGCGCGTTCTGGATGGAAATCACAGCCTGGCGGCCGATCATATCCAGCAGGTCCATGCGTTCGCGGGTGAAATAGTTGGGATCGGCATGCGCGAACAACATGGCGCCATACACGTTCAATCCGCTGCGCAACGCAAAACAGTATGCGGCTGTGCAGTTCCGCAGCGCGATCATACGTCCAAGTTCGGGATCGTAGCTGACGTTGGTGGTAAGTGCGCCCTCGCCTTCGTCTATCACACGCTTCAACACCCCCTCCTTTGCATCCAAGCGCACGCGCTGATCGGCGCCGGTCAAACGCCTGGAGGCTCCAATTTCCAACTGGCCGTCGTTGAACAACAGCACAGCGCTGATCAACCTTTCATCTGCTTCTGCGTCAGGGTCGGGATTCAAGACGATCCGTCCCAGATCGAGGACTGAATCCAGCACGCGCCGGTAGCTAAGCGTTCCCGATAAGGTAGAAGTCAGCTCGTACAAGGCGCGCCAGCGCTCGTTCTCCATGCGGATGCGGCGCTGTTCTTCATCCATGCGGGTTACGCGCATTTTGCGCAAATAGGCAATCAATTGGTGGCTGATAAAGCCAAAAAGCAGACCCAGCCCCATGGTGCTGGCGCCAATAAGGATTGCAGTCCGAACAAAAAACGGGGAAGCCACTCCCATCCAAATGCTGGCGACTTCCAGGGCAGAAAACAAGGCCGCCGCGAAAAGCGCTCCCCACCACTCAAAGTAGATTGCGCCGGTCAAAATCGGCAACAATCCGGCCCACAACACCGGCCCGTTCATGCCTCCCTGGAGCCAGAAAAACAGGCTGGTCATCAACAAGTCGATGCCCAGGCTGATCTGGCGATGGTATCCCAGGCGCAAACTCAGCCCGGCAAAGGTCGTCATGATCATATTCCACAATATGAGGCCGCCAAGCGGCCAGACGGCTGAATCGAATAAGTTTCCACCCATTGTCAACGAGACGATCATCCCTATGAGGGTCAGCCAGCGCAAAGAGACGGCATACCAATCGGCCACATAAGGTGTACTAAATGTACGCATATCTTAATAATAACCGAAAAAAACGATGCTTATCTTAGGGACGCCTTACAAGTTGGTTAGAGTTATTTAGGAAATCAAATTTCGTAACCCATTTTTTTGAGATAGGGCCCAAACCGGTCTGCCAGGATCGCCTGTTCGTCTGCCGAATAGACTTCCCGGAAACGCCCGATCCTGCCTTTATGGAAATGCAGACCTTGCTGCCCCTCCGCCTTCGCGGGACGATACCGCTCGATCACTTCCCGGACCTCCGGCCTGCTCCCGTCTAACCCAAGAAACTCGACCAGACGGGCCGCCTCCAGTTCATAATTCCGGAGCAAATCCTCGTAGCGGGCGATGAGCACGTTCTTTTCAGCCTGCCACTTCTGCCAGATGCGGACGTATTCCTCCATGAACGCTAACGACTTCTCGAAGTCGATCAGGTGCGAAAAAGCGTTCGGCCGGCCTTTTGCCAGCGCGCGCTGGCCAAATTCGTAAGCCGAGAGCATGGCATCGCGCGGGTCGCGGTAAATGTAGGTCATCCGTAGCATACCCAACCCCGAGAGCAGACGGGACCAAATTGTCGGCGCGGCATGCGCTTTGATCACGAAGGTATTCCCCAGCAACGCAGGGACCGTCACCAGCGCCAGTCGTCGTAGGGAAAGCACGCCGATGTTGCTGTTGACTTCCGTCAAGATGCCCTGCAAGCCATATTTTTCACGGATTTCGCGCGCGTCGGCGCACCCGGTGGTCTTCATCAGATCGTGAATCAAGTTGTAATGCCATCCAGAACCGGCTCGCGGCATCCCTACCGAAAGGACAATCATGCGCGTTCCTCCGCTGTACTCCCAGAATGAATTCTTGACATACCAACCAGGATTCCCAAGTTTACCCAAATATTAGGGGTTGCGAAAGAGTCCTGGGTGATATTGTAGAGCGAAACTGCCAACCAGGAGCACAAGCCGGCAATTCCCACAAACCGCCACCAGCCCGGTTTGATTAAAAAGAACAGTGCATCACCCAACAGACCAAACCAAAATGCCAGAAACAACGCGAAGCCGAGCAGCCCGCCTTCAGCCAGGAGGCGCACGTATAAGTTTTTCGGGTTCGGGTACAGGCGATTGGACGGGTTCAATTGCCTGGCGATCTCTGGCACGGTGGTCAGCGCCCAGTCCGGCAGGTTGTCATACATATAGAAACCACTGGCCCCCAGGCCGACGCCCGTCCAGGGATGCTGGTTGTAAGTGGCCAACCCGGCCCAGGTGTAAGCAGCCCGCGCGCCGGCCGAATTCTCGATGATAAACTCTTCCAGGCTCCCGGCCTGCGTGTTCCACAAGCGAGCGATGTATCCTTTCTGTCCCAGAAACGCGATCGCGCCTGTGACGATTGCTATCGCTACAAGAATGAGGCCAATGCGCAAACCCACTGTGAACAGCCAGCGTTGCACAGCGCGACCACCGCGCCGGAACCCGGAAAAAAACCAGCGCCAGCCGGCCCGCAGCGACTCCCCGCCCACCAGCAGGAACGTCAACGTGACCGCGCCGAGGGCCGTCAGCAGTCCGCCGCGCGAGTAAGTCGCCAGCAGGAGCACGCCGCCCAGGCCAAACAGCAGCGCTTCCAGCCATTTAAAACGAGTGAGATGCGTTCTCGTCAGCACAGAGGCCAACAACCAGGGCAGGTAGACCGTAGCAATCTGCCCCGCCAGCCAGGCCGGCTCGTAAGCCAGGCCCGAGACGCGGTTGGTCTTGACCAGTTCGCGCATCGAGAAAGCCAGCTGCCAGTGTGTGACGGTCACTTTTTTCAGCAGCGGCGTGTAGAAAGCCAGCGCCTGCACCCCGCTCCAGGCAATATCCAGAACAAACCCGGCCAGCAGCCAGCGCACCGTGAATTTGAGATTATCTTCGTTGCGGTTCATCCAGACTGCCGACACAAAAAAGGAAAGCCCGATAACGACCGTCGTCCAGGCGCGGACCGCGCGGCCCCAATAAGACTGCCCGCGCAGCTCCAACGGCGCGTGGAGAGCGCCGAAAGCGGTCACCGCCAAAAGAACGGACAGGAAGGCTCCCAATGCGATCATGCTCCCCGGCCAGGGAGAGTCGATTTTATTTCTCAACAGCTGAACCAACAGAAGGGGCAACAGCAGCGCCAGCGGATAAAACGCCAGGGGCCGCACGTAGGTTGTTTCACCCAATCCCGGGAAATAGCGAAAGCTGCTGACCGGTAAAGCCAGCAAAGCCAGCGCCCATAAGGTACGCGTTAACTTGTCGAGATTTACCTGGAAAGGGAAAGGTGTTTTCATTGCCTGCCGTGGGGCGGATTGACAATCCGCCTTACGCTCCTCGGGGTTTTACAAACAAAACCAACAATGAGCACAAGGCCAAAAAGCCGGCCGATCCCGTAAGCAGACAAGCGCCCAGGGAAACCCTACGATATACCGGCAAATCTTCCACCTGGGCTGGATCTATGCGGATGAAGGAGTTCGGACCGCCCTGCGCAGCTATCTGCGCCTGGGCTTGCGTGGTAAAAGCCTGCGCCCAGGCCGCGGCCATGGATTCGGCGCGCCCCGGGTCGCGATCGTCGGCGTAAAAGTGCCAGCCTGCTTCGGCCGGTTGGCTGAGCGACAACACGCTTTCTCGCAAGGTAGAAATATCCAGGCCGCTCAAGACTGAGACAACCCCAACCACCCTATCCGACCAGGCGATCTCTTCCAGCTTGCGGGTTTCGCGTTCCAGGTAATAAAACTGCTGGCGGTCGGTCTCCTGCGGCCAGGCTTCTTCCAGGTTGAAATCCACGTTGACCGTTGCCCTGGCCCGAAAAGGCGGCGGCGCAACATAAAACAAAGCCGCGCCCAGCAGTCCCCCCACCAAGGCGCCCAAAACCCAGAACCGCCAGGCTTTGAGCAGGCGGACGAGATCATCGAGGGAGGGGGGAGAAAAACCAATTCATGAGATTTCACCAGGTTGAAAGCGGAGTCCAAAGTCTCTGACTTTGGAAGTTCAACGACAGGAAGTCTTGGACTCCTTTATGGGAATTTTTTTATTCCTTCTCTGTGGTCTCCGTGGAAAGCAGCATTTTTCTTCGGCGCCGGTTCCACCACGGTGCGATTAATTTTCGGATGTAATACTTTGCTACAATGACCGAGAAAAAGCTGCCGCCGTCGCGGTAATGGACGCGCAACATCTCGGGCCAGCAGCGGTCGTCAGCGGCGATGGTTTTCCCTACGCGATGAATGCGGAAGTTTGCCCAGGTCTGCCCCGCCAGATAGTGGATTGGCGCGCGGGCTGCGATCCGCACCCAGAGATCATAATCCATCGCGAAATAAAACGAGGGGTCGAGCGGGCCAACCGAATGCCACAGTCCGGCCCGGAAGAACATGGTCTGCTGCGGGATGTGGACGTAGCCCTGGCGCAAGCGTTTGTAATCGGTCTGGGCTGCCCCAAATTTGCCGATCACGTGCCCTTGCTCGTCAATAAAATTGCAGTCGGCGTACACCAGGCCAACCTCGGGATGCGCTTGCAGATATTTCACCGCCGCGGAAACCGCTCCCGGCTCGTAGGTATCGTCTGAGTTCAGCCAGGCGAAGATCTGGCCCCGGGCGCGCGCGAAGCCCTTGTTGATGGCGTCCGTCTGGCCTTTATCGACCTCGGATACCCACCAGGCCAGTTTGCCGGCATATTTCTTGATGATTCCCAGGCTGCCGTCAGCGGAGCCGCCATCTACAATAATATATTCGATGCGCGGATAATCCTGCTCCAGCGCGGAGCGGATGGTCGCTTCCAGGTAAGCAGCCTGGTTGAAAGAAGGGGTAACAATTGAGACGAGCGGCAAGTCGTGATCTGACATGGTTAATCTTTTTTCTCTACCACTCTTCCTCTGAATAAAATAATCTTGCGGTCTTTCCGGTGATTTTTCGAATACGCTTGATCTCTGCCTCGCTCAGACGCTTCTTCCAGTTGTCCAGGTTGGCCCGGCTGTCCAGTTTGACCGCATGGACTTTTTTTCTGGATAATTCGGCAGGATTCTCAGCGCTGCTCGATTTCAGGATGGTTTCTTCCACCTGCGGGGTGAAATCCAGGTCCAGGGCGGCGTACAGGTCCCGGTAACAGGAGAGCGGGTCGAGGGAGAGGTCCTCGTGGCGGACAACGACGAAAGACGGGTGCTGTTTCATCATCCGGGCGACGACCCGGTAGACGATCCGCCAAAGCAGCGCAGCCTGCCCGATCACGTCGTCCGGATGGGTCAACTCCATCTCAGCGCGGTCCACGTCCAACCATTTCTGCATCAATGCGGGCTGGTCGAGCAGGTCGCGGAAATCAAAGGCCCAGTCCAGGCGCTTCAGGCTGCTGGCAAACCCGGCCGGATGCCTGACCGTGATGACCACCCGGCACCCCAGGCGCTCGGCGAACCAGGGCGCCGAAAAGACCGCAAAGGGGTCCTTGATGAGCGGGCGCTGACCCAACAGCCGGCCGCGCAGGAAAATAGAGACATCGCGGCCCATGCGTAGCACGTCCTTGCGAGAGCGCAGCGAGCGGATTTCGCGCCCCAACCCGTATCGGAAGCCCAGCAACGCCCGAAAGGCGGGCAGATACTCGGCCTCGTTCTCCTGGTTGAGAAACAGATACCACTTTGACACCGGCGCGCGCAGCACCCCGGGACGATGCAAGACGTTGAGCGGCTCGCTGATGTAAGCCACTTGCGGGCTGGCAGCCAGCATTTTGCCGACCCAGGTAGTGCCCGTGCGGTGCGCGCCGGTCACCAGGATGGGAGCGTGGGCGTTCACGGCTGCGCCTCCAGCGGGTGCTTCAAATCGTAGATCAGGTAGTCGTCCCCCCGCTCAAACAGGGGGTAATGCGCCAGCTGCGCCTGCAACTCCGGCTGTTTGGCCAGATCTTCCAGGTCGGTCACCAGGAAAAAGGCTTTTTGTGCGCTTATTTTCGAAAATAATGCTTCGATATCCCGTTGGTTGCCGCGCACGTCCGCCTGGTATAAATCCCCCGACGAAGGCCACAGCGGCGCCTTCATCCAACCCCAGTACGCCATACGGTTGCCATAGTCTTCCGTCAGCGCCACGAAAGAGGCCCCCGACCCCAAGGCCTCGCGGATCTCGGCCCACCGCGCTACTTGTGGACGATAGTCGACGGACTTCATCTCGTTACGAACGCTCCAAACCGTGGACAGGACGCCATAAAGCAGAATGACAAAAACCGCGCTTCGGACCCAGCCCTGTCTTGCTTCCCCTAAATAAGCAAAAAACCGGTCCCCGAGCGGGGCCAGCGAAAGCGCCACGATCGGGACGAGCGGCAAACTGTAATAATCATGGGTGGAAATGTGATAATTGAAATAAAGGCCAAAGACCACATAAGCGCCCCACAGTCCAAACAAAAAAACACGCCGGCTTCGTTCCCGGACGAGCAGCAGGCCCAGCAACCCCAGCATGAGGCCGATGCCACCCGCCACGGCAGCCGCCTTGGTCTGCCACTGGAGATAAAACAGTGGGCTGGCCAACAGCGCAGGGACAAAGCGCCCGCTCATGCCCTCATCAAACAGGCCGGCAAACAACTTGCCGTACAGGATCCAGGCCGCCCCCGGAAGCAGGCCCAGCAGGCCAATTGCCCACACCTGCGGGTCGCGGACCAGCTCCCGCAGTTTAAAACGCCCCAGCAAGGCCCCCAGCGCGCCGCCGACCACGAAAAAGGCGGCGACAAACTTGACGAAGATAGCAAGGCCCCCCACCAGGCCGGCCAGGATGGCGAAAGTCCAGTTCGCCCTCACCCCCCGCCCCTCTACCCTTTCGGGCACATGTCCCACGGGGAGAGGGGAGTCACTCCAGCGGTAAATCAGCCACCAAAACGCCACAATCAAAGTCACCATCAGGGGATCGGGCTGGAAGCTGCGACTGGCGAAAATACCGTAGGGTGCGAAGAGGTAGAATGCTAACGCCAGCACCCCACCGTCGACTGAGACCATATCACGAGCCAGCAAATAAACGAATATCCCGCCGACCAGCCAAACCAGGGACGAGATCAGGCGTGGAATCCACAACTGCTCGCCGGTAAAGCGGTAAATGAAAGCCGCCAGACGCTCCATGATCTCCGGCTCGATCGTTACCTTGGTCTTCCACTGCTGAATGGCAAACTCGCGCTGCCACTCTGGCACATCGGTCAACGTTTCGTAATACATACCGCGCGCCTTGGCCGCTGAAAACAACTGCCGGGTAGGATGAAAATCGAGCGGTAAGTCGGTGATGTCATAGGCGCGGATGGCCAGGGCGATTGCGAACAGGAAAAACAAAGTCACCCCAAGGAAAAGGCGCGACGATGCAAAGAACGACTTTTGTTCCATCGGAAAAGTATTGTATCGTAAGTCCGTTGATTTAGGGGTCAGCGACCCTTAAACCGGGCCTGCCGGCGCTGCAAGTAGATTTCGCGCAGCTTGCCAAGCCCACTGAGTTGCAACAGCCCGGAAATAAGGATGTTCAAACGGGCCAGCGCCGTGGGCGGATGGATGAACAGGGCCCGCGTCCAGGCTTTGAGCGCCGCCCAGGGCTGGCCGCCGTCGAGCAGGTAGCGCGCGTCCACGCGGTGGGCGGAGGCCCGTGCATGGCGCCCGACCTGCGTCAAAATGGAAGCAAGTTCGGGCCGAGTCCGCTCCGCCCAGTCCAGGATGCGGAAGGCTTCCCCCCCGAACGCTGCGGCCTGGGCGCGGTTCTTAGCCTGGGCGTGGTAACGCGCCGCGGCCCAGGTCTGGTCTACGTGCAGGAGCTGTCCCTGCAAGGCAAGGCGCAACCAGAGATGGTGGTCCAGCAGGAAATGGTACGATGGATCCAACCCCCCTGTCCTCTCCAGCGCCTCCCGCCGGAAGAAGACGGCCGGCTGGCCGATGATCTGGAAACAGAGCAAATCTTCTACATTTAGCTGGTCATAACGGAGAACGTTGATCGTTTCGCCGTTCTCGTCCACAGCCAGCATATTTCCGTACGCCAGCACGACATCGGGATTTTCTTCCAGAACCTGGACTGCCTCTGAAATCGCGCCGGGCAGGTAGTAGTCATCCGAGTTAAGCCAGGCGATGATCTCGCCCGTGGCGCGGGAAAGCCCTTTATTGATCGCTTCTGCCTGGCCGCTGTCTTTTTCGCTGGCCCACCAGGCCAGTTGACCGGAATATTTACGGATAATTTCCTGACTTCCATCGGTGGAACCGCCATCAATAACGAAATATTCGATCCGCGGATATTCCTGCTCCAGCACGGAGCGGAGGGTCTCTTCCAAATAGCGAGCCTGATTGAAAGAGGGGGTAATGACGGAAACCAAACGAGGAGTGGAAGTCATGGAGCCGGGGTGCACTCGTAAACGGTCAGATCGTCAAGCTGCGCCAAGACTCTGGCAGTATCTATATCAATCAATGGGAAATCAAAGCCTATTTTAGGCGCAACGCTTTCGAGGGTCTCCCCTCTCTGGCGATCGACAACGATAAAGGCGCGTTGGAAGCTTCCCGATTCTCGAATGTAGCTTGCAGGGATACCATGGTAGTTGAAGAAATAACGCAACGCCGGCAAATGAGCGGTGCTGGCGGTAACCAGGTCGCTTTGATGGACGGAATCTTTGAGGTAAATAGCGACTTTTTCCATTTCATCTTTTTGCCCCAGTTGCGTGGGAAGCGAAGGGATGGTCAAAACAGATTGCGCCAGGACAAAAAGGAAAACGAACGTGACAACAACTTGTGCGGGATTAAAAGTTTTTTTGAATCTCCATGAAATTCTTCTCAAAGGCTCCACAACCCCCGCCAGCGACCAGACCAACAGCGGCGCTGCCAGGAACAGCCAGAAGCGGGGCATCATATCCGGCCGTCTTGCAATCAGCAGAGCAACAATCCAAAGGGCAAACGCAAGTTGAGGAGGAAATTTTTGTCCGCTAAACTTTTTATGAAAAATAAGTGCAACCAGGAACCCGAGAACCCCCAGCAGCAGCATCCAGGGAGGAATGGATAACGTCCATTCGATCCAGGTGTTCCGCAGGCGGGTCCGGATGGTAACCGGGAACAGATCCCAATCCACGGGTGCAATAAAGCCATTGCCGAAGAAACGGTCGAAACTGAAAACGATGATGGGCGCATACAAGAGGATCGTTAGGGCTGCTACGCCGATCCCGCTGGCCAGCCAGTACTTCAGGAAATCTGAATTCGGCTCATAGGAACGCGTATCCCCAAGAGCCCAGGAAATAAATAACCAGACGTAAAGCGCCCCAAACGGGAAAAGCATCAGGGGAATGGTGTAAAACCCCAACGCGGATAGAACTGCGATCAATATCCACGCAATCCGGTTTTTTTGTGTCCTGACGTAATCCCCTAAAATGAACAACAGTAAGGTGAACAACCCGATGAGGATGTAGCCGCGCGCCATGACGGAATACTGTATAAGGACGGGGAATACGGCTACAACGATCGCGCTTAAAAAAGCAGTTTCCAGGCTATAAAATCTCTTTGCGAAAAAATAAGCCACCGGGACCATCAAGATTCCGGCGAGGATGGTTGGCAGCCTTAGCGTCCAGACGTGGTTGCCGAGCAGACCCGTTGTTATTTTGATGAGAATGCTCAAGAAAACGTGGTTGTTGGGCAAATGGTAATTGCTGACGATATGCCAGAACGACCGGGAGGCAAACGCGTTGTACATGTAGGGTTCATCATGCTCCATCGGTATGTTCAAGTTTGACAGCCGCAGGAGCGCAGCAACAAACATCGTCCCCAGCAAACCGAGGTTGATCAGCCGTCCCTGGCTGGCTGCTCCAGCCTTTGCATCTCGTCCAAAGCGATGCCAGTCCTCCCTAAGTCTCGAAAAAAAATATTTTGCCCGGGCGGGAAATGTTTGGATCCAGGATTTCGTTTTTTTCCATCGTAGAAGCATAGTTCCCGGGATTATGATCAGGGCAAAACCAAGTAGAGCAAAAGGCAGTCGAAGGGTCTGATAAAGAAATGGATTGAACGATTCGAGCTCACCATCCGAGGCAAGCTGGTTGAGCAGGGAAGCCAACGTTTCGAAGGACTGGAAAGAGGCCCAGACAAGCAGCAAACCGACGAACAGCGTGCCCAGAAGAATGAACCCTAACAGGATGAAAGCGCGCTTTCGTTTCATGGGGTCTGATCGCCCTGAAGAACTGGGCTTCATTTCGACTCTTTTCTTGTGGCTCTCATCAGAGTTTTCTGATTAGAAGAGAGAAGCGTAATCCACTTTCGGAAAGACCGTCAGTTTGCCGCCTACGGTGGCGTCCAGCACCTGGCGACCGGCCTTTTCGTACGCTTTACGGGCCATTTCATAGCCAATCTCGGAGGTGTCCAGGTCGGGCAATTGCCAACGGAAGCCCTTGCCAAAATAACGCGGGTCGAAGTGGTTGGGATCGTCACCGTCCGAGACAACGGTCTTGTTGGCGTCGCCTTTGCTGGCGAAATTATGGTCCACGCCGATCAGGATGACCTGCTCGAAGCCCATGTAGAAGGCCAGCTGCAGGGCAACGTTGGTCACGGTAGCGCCTTCCCAGACACGGCGGGTCATGTCGTAGGCAAACTGCGGACCAGTGTAAGTGGTGTAGAGGAAGATCATATCCTCGGGAAAGCGCTTGAAGTGCCGGTTGGAATGCCAGGCGATGAACTTGGGAATTGGCAGGGCGGCGATTTCCTCGGCGCACTGCTCGATGACCAGGTCGTTGATGGAAGCAAAATAGGTGGTGGTAAAACCCAGCTCGGGAAACATCAGGTAGATGCGGTTCATGCCGAAGGTGTACTCGTCCTTCAGCCTGGACAGATCCGTGTGCTTCAGGCTGGGACCGTTGCCGATGATGAAGCAGCGCTCACCGCGATGGAGATTGTGCATTTCAACCAGGCGCTCGCGGCTTTTGCGCCGCCAGGGATGCAGGTAGGCGTCCGGCACTTTGGGCAGCCGCCGGACGGCGTCGTACGTGTTTTTGGCTGCACTTAATAGGGGAGTGGGTGTGACGCGTTTAAGGAAATCCATAATAAATCGATCAACATCGAGGAACAGAAAAACATCCGGACAGTGTTTTTTAACAAAACCAATGAAATGGAGTGTTATGATTCTCCAGCAATGTTACGTTTATGAAGTAGATAAATCCGCCGAAATTCGTTGATAGACAAGTTCTTGCATGTCAGCAACCTGACCTACATGTTCGATGGTTATACTTACCACCCTTCCTTTGTCATCAAAATCGAGATATACATTCTCATTCAATTCTTGTGTTTCAATCGGCGTTTGATCCGAAAACTCTACCAGCGCAGTATCTGTATCTTCAAAATATTTGATGCGCATACTTCCTACTCCTTAAAACTTCGATCGAAAAAAGCGTTATGTACCGTTTCACCATCTTCGAGCAAGATCACACGCAAGGCACGATTACCCATTTCCGGAATTCGAGCCCAACGACGAATACGCCCATCTTCCTGTTGCTCTTCCCGTAACGGATTTGTGATAGCGCGTTCAATCCATTCGTCGAGAATAATAACACGATCAGGACGTTGACGGGTGTAAAGAAAGTACTGCGTAGTTTTCAATGAATTTTTCCCCTGCTACTCCGTGCTCAAGCGCGCCGTGGCGCCGCCATCCACCACCATGGCCTGACCGGTCATGAACGAAGATTGTTCTTCATCAGCCAGGAAATAAATGGCCTGGGCGATTTCTTCGGGCTTGCCGACCTTGCCGTTGACGGTCTTACGAGCAAGGTTGTCCAGGCGCTGCTGCATGTCGCCGTGCCCGACGTGTCCGCGGCCGAGACCAGCCCGCAGCATGGGCGTGTCCACCGCGCCTGGCAGGATGGCGTTGACGCGGATGTTATCGGGCGCAAACTCGATTGCCATGGCACGCGTCAGGGCCAGTAACCCGCCTTTGGAGGCCGCATAGGCGGCAATATTGGCCGAAGTTTGGATGGCGTGCACGGAAGAGACGTTGACAATCGCGCCGCCACCGGCGGCTTTCAACAACGGGTGCGCCAGTTTGACGAACAGGAATACGGAGCGCAGGTTCGAAGCCATGACCGCATCCCACTCTTCGACGCTGGTTTCGATCAACGGCTTTGCCACCTGCACGGCGGCGTTGTTGACCAGCGCATCCAATCCGGGGCTGAAATCGCGCGCCTGCCGGAAGATTTTCTCGACAAAATCGGGCTGGGAGATATCGGCTTTGATGAAGCGGCCGCTCCCCGGGAAATCCTCCCCAAAATCGGCGCGGTCGACGCCGATGACGCTCCAGCCTTTTTCGGCAAAATGATGCACACAGGCCCGTCCGATGCCTCCGCCAGCGCCCGTGATGAGAACAGTTTTATTCATATTTCATCCGTGAATTCCGTGTCCTAAAAAATCGTCTCGTATTCGATCCCTAACCCATCCAGCAGGTTGCGGATCGTGTTCCAATGCACCCGCTCCCAGGCGGCGGGGCTGGAGTTGGAGTTATGCGGGGCGAGCAGGACGTTCTCCATTTTCATAAGCGGACTATCGCGGGGCAGCGGTTCTACCTCGAAGACGTCCAGCGCGGCTCCGGCCAGACGATCAGCCTGCAACGCTTCGATAAGCGCCGCCTCGTCGACGATCGGTCCGCGGGCGGTGTTGATCAGCACGGCTGACGGCTTCATCCACTCCAGGGAGACGCCGTTCACCAGATGAAAACTGGTGGGGTTCAGATCACAGTTGATGGAGACAAAATCGGCTTGCGGAAGCATAGCACGCAGATTCATCATTTCAATCCCGGTTTCGGTCATGAAGACGTGGTCGATTGCGATGATGTCGGTGCCGAGCACTTTCATCCCAAAGGCGCGCGCCCGCCGGGTAATAGCCTTGCCAATCGTTCCAACACCCACGATGCCCAATGTTAACTCGCTCAAGGCTTTCCCGGGGATCTTCTCCCACTCCCCAGACTTCATGGCCTTGTCCATCCACGGTTGGCGGCGGGCAAAGGCTAGCATATAGCCCAGCACCGAGTCGGCAACGGGGGTGGTGAAAGCGTTCAGGGTGCGGTCCAGTTTGACCCCATATCGGGAGCAGGCCCCGGCATCGATCGAATTGACGCCCGTCCCCCACTTCGAGATGACCTTCAGACGGGGCAAGCAGGCTTCGATCACGCGCAGGGTATAGCGGTCATCCCCACAAACGGCGCCGTCGAACTGACCGGCGTACTGGAGCAGGTCGGCTTCTTCCATCCGTTCCTGCACATCTGGGATAATAAGTTCGAGACCGTACTTTTCGAAAACCGGCTGGAAGCGATCCACGAAAGGGATCATATAGGGGGCAGTGAAGAGAATTGTTGGCATTTTTACCTACCGGAAGGGAAACAAGGTTGACTCAAGGCGCGGCACAATCATTGGGAATGACCTCAAAAGCGTAGGGCGCGGAATATTTGGAATAATAGCTGGTGTCGGGCAAGATATCAAAGTGACCATCAAAGAACTCATTAAAGACCGCCCGGAAAGAATTGACCGGTGTCATCGAAGAGTATAAACCTTCATGCCCCGCTGGAAAATAATAGGCGTTCAAGATCCCCATGCGGCTCTCTTCCTCCAGATGGGCCGGGCCGTGGTCTCCCTGGATGATGATCACCGGCGGTGTGGACGAGTTCTGTATGATCTGCGCAACTGCATTGGGAATTTGCTTGCTGATAAACCTTACCTGATTCCCATATCCCAACAAATAATCCTTGGGGCTATAGTATTTGTCCTCATTGAGGGTGCGTTGGGCAACGACAAAGGGTTCTCCATCCGGGCCGAGCACAAAAGGCTGGTGAGGAATAACCAAATGGATGAAGACAAATTTTGGCCCGGGGATTTCGGGCACCTGGGTCATTTCATCGAGCACGTACATAATCAAGTTGCGCTTCTGGTCTTCCGGCGTCAGCTTGAACAAATCGAACGCTCCCATATCGTCAAGGATGAGAGCGGCGGAATCGCGCAGCCACAAGCTTTCAAACCCGCTGAGACCGTTCTGAGGGGGTGAAAAGAAATACTCCGCAGTTCTGAATTCTGTCCAATCATACCCGGTTTCGAAGGCAACCACCTGGTAACCCAAGCCTCTGAGCAAAGTTTCTACCCGGCTATTCTTGATTAATTGCCACAATGGGGTATACCGGTCGGTGTTTTCCGGGGTGAATTCATCGCCGAGAGATGTAACGTAATCCATGTTCAGCGATGACGCCAGCGAAAGCGCGGTCATACCGTAATTGCTTTGGCTGCATTCGGCCACGTAAAAGCCCTCCTCTCTCAATCGGCCCAGGAATGAAGAGTTATCAAAGCCAAACTCGTCCATCAGAATATCGGAACGTCCATAGCCATCCAGGATGATGTAATACACATCGGGAGGTTCGCTCTGGGGGAGATTAATCGCAACATCCTGTTGAGCTGACTTTAAAGAACTGGCTCTCTCTGCTCGCGCTATGCGCCAGTTTTCATACTCGTAAGAGACGAACGTTAATAACGGGAAAATGATCAAAAAGAGGGCCATCCCATTCAAACCAGTTGTGATCACGTCAGCAGCTTTTAGTTTCTTCGCAACCCACCAAATCGCTACACCGGCCAAGATGACCCAGAAAATCGCCAGGAACCGGTGGCGTCCGATCAAAAAACCAAACGCCTGCGCTTTTCCAATGAATGAATAAACGTGCCCGTAGGAAAAGAACAGACCCAGCAACAGGGTAGCCAAAATTCCCGCCCGGGGCCAATCCCGCAGCCACAACCAAGACAACAGCAGCAATACAATGCCAAGAAAGAAACTCGCCAGAATAGCGCGATATGTTGACGCAAAGCTCACCTGTCCAATATTGTGCGCCCACAAAGCAAAAGCCGGATACAACGCAAAAATCGCTACATGCCAGGGCAGCGCTGATAACTTATTTTTCATCTGTCATCTCGTAAAGGGGCTGAGATGAAGATAGGCTCACCGGCAAACCACAATAATGGAAGCAGATCAGGCAAGCAGCGGTACTAAGAAGCGGTTTCACGGTCATTTTGGGAAATTATCGATCGCACTCGTTCGGAATGGGGGTGTAATTGTAGGGAATGTCGTACTCAGAAAAATAGGAAACATCATCCAGCATTTTAAAATCCTGGGCAAAATAGTGGTTGAAAATCAGCCGGAAGGTATTGACCGGGGTTATCTTATCGTACAATCCCTGCGACTCGCTGGGCAGGTAGTAAGCATTCAGTATATACATACGGTTTTTGCTTATATCGAAGGGCGCGGGGCCGTGGTCGCCTTGAATGACAATGACAGGCGGGTTGTCGGATTCGGCCAGGATCGTTTTCACCACCTCTTCGATCTGCTTATTGATAAAGGTTACGTGATTGCTGTACCCGACAACGTAATCGGGAAAGTCGGGCACGCTTTGATTGATAGAGTTTATTTCTTCCCCGTTTGCCCCAAACACGAAGGGATGGTGGGGGATCACCATGTGCGCAAAGACGAATTTCGGGCCTGGGATATCCTGGACCTTCGTCTTGAGCTGATCGAGCACGAAAAGCGTGCGCGCCCGGTACCATTGCGCGGACTTTTTTTCCGGCGGCTCAAAGAACGAATCCATAAAAAACCGGCCGGCGGAAGTCTGCATGACCATCAGCTCGAAATCGTTCATCCCCCCCAGGGTGGGAGCCAGGAAGTAATTCGCATCGTCCCATTCCGAGACGGGGAAATTGGTCGCAAAGGAAACGGTGTTGTAGCCAATCGAATCCAGGAAGTTCCGCACCTCGTTATATTTTCCGATCGCCCGCAGGGGGGCGCGATTGTCCGTGTTTGCTGTCAGGGCATCGGTAAGGTTATCCAGATAGTTCATGTTGAGGGATGAAGTCAAGGACAGCATGGTTTGCGCGTAATTGCTCTGGCTGCATTTGGCAACATAAAACCCCATGGATTCAAGATCGTTCAAGAAAGGCGTGTTGTCATAGTTGAACACGTCGCGTAGAAGATCATCCCTTCCATAGGCGTCTAAAATAATATAGTAAATGTCTGGCGCGTATCCGGCCGGCAATTCCGAATTCGAAGCAACGACAGCCTGCGGCGACTGGTTGCGCGTATTGGCTTCGCTCCACATGTAAGAAGAAATTTGTACAATTGGATAAATGAGCAAGAAAGCGGACACCAAGTTTAAAGCCAGAAACACACTTCTGGCATCCCTGATTTTTCTTCCAACCCACCATAAAGCAAGGATTCCCAAACCGGCCCAAAGCGGAGCCATCAACCGATGACGGCCCAGAACCATTCCTCCGATGTTAATTGCCTTCAAATAATTGTACAGGTGACCATAACTAAAAAATAACAACAGCAATATCGTGGTAGCCAGAGCCGCCTTGTGCAAATCTCTAAATAACAAGCGCAACAGCAAAAACAAAAGCAGCGTAGCGACGAGCGTGACAAACAACGGTCGAAACATCACATCTGGCTTTACTTCGCTGATGTTAAATCCCAACAGAGCCAGGATGGGATAGATACTGAACAGCAAAACATACCACGGAAAACTTCTAATGAATTTCACTACTGCCTCATCAGAAAATCGGTGATCGCAAAATCAAGCTCTTCGTCGATGTCCCAGGCTTCGGCGGCGTCGATTTCGAACAAGATTGGATTCGCGCCAATGCGGTGATGCCGTTCCAACAGGTTTTGGCGCGTAAAAAGGTACAGACAGGAATTCTCCTCATACACCGGCGGCAGGTCCTGGGTCTGGAGCAGAACCGAGGGGTCATGGTTGATAGCGCGTCCGTGCTGGTCGTACAGGCGGGTTTGCCAGCGGGTCACGGAGAAGAGCGAGTCCTTTTCGGGAAAAGCCGCCAGGAAGGCTTCAATTGCGCGCGAGACTGTCTCGGGGCGCAACAAGGGATTGGTGCTGTGGGTTTGCAAATAGAAATCGGCCTGCACCCGGGCGGTATCGTACAGCAGGATGTCGTTCATCGGGACATCGTCGGCGCGCAGGCTTGCGGGACGGTCGATGATCGTCACCTGGGGGAAATCCCGGCGCAGGCTATCGATGACAGGCTGTGAGTCCGTATCCACAACCACCTGGCTGATCTCCGGAACGCTCAGCAACGTTTCGAGAATGTGATGAAAGAGCGGCTTTCCGGCCAGCGGGCGATAGTTCTTACCGGGCACGCGCTGGCTGTGGTGGCGCATGGGGACGAGGGCAACCATTGAAGTCATTTATAATCCTAAGTTCCGATCAGGGGAAGTGGACGCGCAACCGGATGTCATAATAATCCATCGCACAACGGGTAATCCAGAAGCCGGCTTTCCCCGGTGGGTCGAAATCGCGGATGCCGCCCACGGGCAAACCGTCGATGGCAAACACGTCGACGCGTTCCTCTCCGGCCGCAAGCGCTGATTGGATTGTAGATTCTCTAGCATCCCATTCCCTGGTCCTCTGCGCATACACAGGAATCTTCTCGGCGGTCACTTTCAGGGAATAGAGTGGATAGGTGTAGGAAACAAGCAAGAGCACCACGACGGACGTTTCCAGCCACTTCACTGTGAATGTCTGACGCACAGCCAGCCCGCTCAGCCAGCCTGCCAGGACGAAACCAGTCACAGCAATAAAGTGCGGGATGATCATCGTGCGAGGAGCCGGGAGGCCCTTCTCTACGTAGGCGCTGGGGGTAAGCGCAGCCGCTACGAGCAGGAACGCAAAAATACCGACCAGCGCTGCCAGCAGCAGGATTTTCAGAGGCTTGTCCGTTTTGATGGGCGGGAAGAACAAGAATCCGGAAAAGACGGACATCAATACCAACAGAATGTTTTGAAAATCCTTAAGCGAGCGGACAAAATAGGCATAGGTGAACTGGAAGAGCAACACGACCAAATCGACCAGGCCAGCGGGTTCCCCGTAGCGTTCTTTTCGCATCTGGGTAGTTGGCGCGAAGACCAGCAACGCCATCGCGATCAAAGCGCCGGCCAGCGCGGTCAGCGCCGGGACGAAAGTCTTCACGGCCCAGGGCTGCTTCCGGCGGTAGCCGAACCCGGCGAATAGAACATACAATCCCAGCGAGGACACCAGCACCGTGCAGCCGGCCTCGGAGAAACCGCCGCCAAGCAACGCCAGGATGAAGATCAACCCGGTCAGCAGTGGCGAGGGCTTCTCGCGCTTGCTTTGTTCCGTGACAAAGGCGAACACCCAGGGAAGAAAGACCAGTGGCATGGTATAGGTCAACACGCCCGTGCGCCAGTAGATCGACTGGTAGATGTGCGGCGAAAGGTAGATCGAGAAATAAACGATGAGCGATGCAACCAGGATCCCCAGCCACTTCGAGAGCCGGTAGCCAGCCATCCGGGCGAAGTTATAGCAAAGATATGCCAAGCCTGCTACCCAAAAGATAAGCATAAGGGGCGTCGTCAACTGTCCGCCCAGGATCTCGAACGCCTGAATCAAGCCCGAGAAGATGGAGACCGAATAACGGTTGGGGCTATATCTCATGATATACAGGTAACCGCGTACCGTTCCAAGGAAACCCAAGGTTTTCAGGTCCGCGTTGTAGCACCAATCGTCTGCCCAATAGCGGTTGTAATAGCCCAGGTAAGCAAACAGGCCTAACCCTGCCAGGAAGATCACCAGGCCAACCAGCAAAGAAAATTTCTTGAGATTGAATGTCATGCGGGAATTATTTTTCTTCGGGTTCCTGCGGCTTGCGGAAACTGTAGGCCAGGGCCATAACGGCGATCAGCAGGAAGATGCTGTGGAATTGTTCGAGAAACGCGGTTTCAATAAAATAAGCCAGTCCAAAAACGAAGGCGGCAACGATCGCAATCGCCCGGGATCTTTTGGTCACGCGGGGGAAAAAAGAATTTCTTCTTATATTGAACCTGCGCTGGAATAAGATTGACAACCAGCCAACCAGAGCAAATGCACCAACGATGACCAGGATGAGGATAACGGCGTCTTTCATAATGCTCGATTATACCGAATTGGCCTTTGCTTGGGCTTGGAACTATTCAGGTTCTCTAGGATTTCGAGTGAAAGGGGGCCGGATTTGGGGGTGCGAGCGTGCGCCGTAGGGACACGCTCGCACCCCCAAATCCGGGTATTTACCACTGCGTCTTCGCGCAGCGAACGGCGGAAATTCCCAAAGAGCAACTATTTATTAGAAGCGGAGAACGATTCAATTCGAAATATGCGCTGGTTTTCGGTCAGGATGCGGCTGGCGCAACCGGATACCAGTCCATCGGAGGGGCTATCCAACGCTTCTCGATCAGTTGTGACAAAGTATTGGAAATAGCCATCGAGTTGATTGACGGTTGGAATGATACGCACACCCGTTTGAGATTCAGAAACCAGGGAGCCCAATTCCTGGTAGAAGTCGTCGATCTGCATTTCGGAATTGTGCTCCAGAAAATCGTCGTAGCATAAATTCGGGGCCAGCCCACAGGATCGACCCCTATCCTGCACAAGGTCGATGTAGGAGCCGGACTGGACCCGGATGACAAACGGCCGCTGGTCCGGAGAACAGACCGGGGGACGAAGGGTCGGTAGCGATCGGAGACGCAGGGTCACGGGGGGCAGGAGCACCGACAGTGCGAGCAGGGAAACGGTGGCAGCGTGCAGGAAGAAGGCCTCGTTTTTGGCGGTAGCAGGCCCATCGTCAGGAGTGAAGCGGCTGACGCCAGCCGCAAGCAGCACAAAAAAGAAGGGCATGGTGCTGGCATAGAAGCGGTTCCCGCCGTCCACGGGAGGCAGAAACGGGATGGAAAGAAATATTCCGCCGAAGCCCGCCAACAGTAGGGTCGAAAGATTGGAACGAAGCTTGAAAACCAACCCATATAGCCCGCGGAGCAAGATGAGCATGGTAAAGGCCCATAGAATCCAGCTTGGAATATCTTTATCAAACGCAAAGATCGTGCCAGCTCCCGGAAGAAAGAAATCCGCATATGCTTTGGCGCTTCCCCGAGCGAACCCAGAAGGATTGGCAAGAAATTCATTCCAGGCAGCCTGGTAGACCCGGGATGTGTTTCTGGTGCCGAGTTCATCGATGGCGCTGTGCCAGCCGGTCCCGCCGCGGACCTGTCCATAAAGAGTGTAGGCGAAGTTTCCGAAAGACGATCCTTCCGGAACGCCCACCAGGCGTGGATAGACTGCATTCACCATTCCGTATCCGGCTAGAAGGATGGCCAAAATGACCGTGACCGGCGCCACAGAAAAGCGTTTTGTGCCTCGAAACAACCAACCCGCCCACAAGGCCAGCATGGGGAAAATAAAAAAGGACCCGGCGCGGGCGCTGACAGCCACCAGCAGCAGGCCCAGGCCCAGCAGCAAGTCGAACCACTTGCGCGTTTCGGCTGCTCTCCACAGCAGCGCAAAGCCGAAACAGCCGCCAAGAAAGCCCAGCGATTCGCTCATGGCATACCCGACAAACCGTTGGAAATAAAAATACAGAAAGGTGATAAAGATCGCCCCCGCAAACGCGCCCATGGCCTGGCGGACCTGCCGCGCACAGAGATACAGACCGACCCCCGCCAACTGTGCCAGCAAAGCCACGGTTACTTTCAAGTTTTGGCCCGTCAACCAGAGCAAAGACGATAAGAAGCCAGGGAACAAGGGCCGGCCCACGGCCTGTCCGGCCACCCGGATCGGTAAACCGTGCAAGAGCAGGTTTGCGCCTAAATAGTAATTCTTGGCATCCTTATACGGAAGCAGGCCGCCGATCAAAAAATTATCCGAAAACCCGGAAGTCCACAGATAAGAAAGCGTCAACGCGAAAAGAAGCATGGCCAGACCAAAGCCTGTCAAAATGCCAGGGGCGCCCTTCAATCGAAATGTCCCATAAAAAAGGAACAAAACGCCAAGAAATACAACCGGAATAAACCGGTGAAAAATTTTTGTAAAGGAGAAGGGGAATGGAAACGCCAGCACCGACCAGAAAAGGATCGCCGGAAGGAACCAGGCGGCCACTGCGCTGGCAGGTATTCTTCTGGCGTCGAGCGCTGCTCTCATAGAATCAGGATCCTTCGCGCGAAAATGCTCAGCGATTATACCGAATTGGCTGCACGTCGCGCTCGTCGGTTTCCCCGGAGCTCCAGTGAGGGTAATAAAATGTCTGTCGCAGCTGCTGGGTGATGGGCCCAGATTGGCGGTAGCCCTGGTACGTCCCCCAAAACTGGTGATAACGGAACCAGAAGATCGAAGCGATGTGACGCCAGTTTCCGCGCTGGCGCGCAACGTGGAACAGGTCGCTCAGGATGTTGGTGAGGGTCAGGCGGGCAAAGTCATAGACGTTGAAGTGCGACTCCGGAAAAATGCGCTTGAACGCCATCGCTTCCCGGCGGTACCGGTTGTAAACCCCCCTCGGCGTTTCGTTGTGGATGTGGACCACTTCGGCGTGGGCGGCGTACGCGAGCGCGTACCCGGCATCCTGGGCCCATTTTGCCCAGGCCAGGTCCTCCAGGCCGGTCAGGGTTTCGTCGTAGGGATGTTCCTCCCACAAGGAGCGGCGGATGGCGGCGTTGGCGTTGTTGCAGAACGGGCTGTCCTGCCGCCCCACGTCCGCTTCGGGGAACCACTGGCGGAAGATCTGGTGCTCTGAGAATTTGGACGTCTCCATCCCGCGCTGCTTGCCATACGTCAAGCCCACCTTCTCATCCTGAAAGGGACGCAGCAGGCACTCCAGCCAATCGGGATAGATGGGATACACGTGCGCGCTGGCGATGATGACCAGCTCCCGCTTCGCCGCCCGGATCCCGAAATTGAGCGAGCGCCCAAAGGTAAACTCAGCTGACGGGATTCGCGCCACCTGCGCCCCGTAGGACTCTGCAATCGAGACGGTCTGATCGCTAGAGCCGGAGTCCACCAGGATGACGTCCACATCCCCCACGGTCTGCTGGCGTATCCCTTCCAACAGTCTAGGCAGGTGCTGCGCCTCGTTGTAGGCGCGGATGACGATGGAACAATTCATGGTTTAGCTTTCGCCCGGGCGAATGTTTCCCGCGGCCCGGACGCGACCAGGAACTTAACTGGCCCTTTTTTCCATCAGATACAGGAAGCGTTCCGATTCCTTGACGGGAACCTTCTCACAAATCGTGAACCGCTCTGCAAACGCCTCCTCGAAGCCTTCGCGCGTGTAGTTCGGAAAGATGTCCTTCCGGCTGGCCAGCAACTTTTGCACCTGCGAATCGGATTTCGGAACGAACTCGATGATCAACCATTTGCCCGCATCCGCGAAGAAATCGGCCAACTGAGGCAGTGGTACATTATTGGAGATCGCCAGGTGATGGATCAAAGCCAGCGCCAGGACCAGGTCTGCCGGGGCACGCTCCATCAGCGAATCCCTTTCCCGGTTGTGCCAGCCAATCGCGGGGCTGGGATTGGTCAGATCGAGCAGCAGGGGGACGATGTTCTGCTCTTTGTTCGATTTGATGTTCCGGTAATTCTGCTCTACCGCGGCCGGATCGATATCAAAGGCGAGCGTGAAAATGCCTTTCTCGCTCGCCAGGCGGCTGAACGTGCCGTCGTTGGCCCCCAGATCCCAGACCGATTGCGGTCCTACCCGGGAGATCCAACCGGAAACAAGTTCCTTTTTGTGTTCGAAGGCTGCCTGTGAATAATTCGTGATCTCGTAGTAACTGCCCCACTCCGTGCCCGCGGGGGTCCATTTTAATTTTTTCACGGTTGCATCCAGATTCTCGATCAATCCAAGCATAGCCTCTTTCGTCATTTTGCCAGCCTTGGAATTCTGCCTGGATGGCCCCGGTTGGCCGGCGTGTTGCCTTTGCAAGCGAGCGTGAAGATGGAGGTGGGTGAGCAGGCCCAGGTTCAACCGGGAACGGAAGGGCAACAAGCGCGAAGCCAGGTCCAGCGGGACGCCATCTATGTACACCTTCAAGAGCTGGTTCAAGCGAACGTCAACGTAGGCCATCAGGGCCAAAGGAGCCAGGAAGTGCTGGCAAAACTGGCGGTAAGCCACCCAGGGCTCCCCTTCGTGGACCATATCGAAGGATAACGAATTGATTAAAGTCGCCTTGCCGTGCACAAACTGGATGTTGTAAGCGCTGGCGTCTTTGAGCGTCATCCCTGCTTTGAGCGCACGTTTTTGAACGGCAAGCGTGGCTCGGGCAGCGGCCTTCAACATCCCAAAGGACCATTCATAGGGATAGGAGATGAACGATAAATATTCCGGCTGGATGACCTTGAAGGCCTGCGCAGAATCCGCCGGCAGCACGTCTGTCTCAATGTGGGGAAGGAGCAATCCCGCTCCGGTCAATTTATCATACAAGCCCGAATCCATTAATTGGGCGTATTCAGACGCGTACGATTGGTTGACTTGGCGGTAGAGCAGGCCGTCGCGCACAAAGATAAACCCGTTTGGGTCACGGAACGAAGAAGCCAGGCGATGGTTATTCTTCATCGTCCAGGTCTTCGTCGGGCTCGTCATTGCGCTTGAATAATTTCTTGATCTTGCTCCACTGGGTGCGCAAAATAACCCCCAGGCCCAGGACCGCGGCAAGCAGCAACTGCAGCAGAATCGATCCGGAGCCAGGGTCCAGATACAGGGTATGTCCGCCGAGAGCGGACCACAGGTGAGCGGTGAGCAACGTCATGTTTCCTCCAGGAATCTTGCGAATTTTATAGGCTGGTCAAGGCCAGCGCAACCATATACAAAAGGGAACTACCAGTTCTTATCCTTTTCGAAACCCAATTTTATCAACAAATCCCCAGCAACCTCTTTGAAGATTTGCTTGTGCTCGTCACTGAAATGCTTTTTCCACTCCCCGGTCTTTCCCGAACGGAAGGTCGGGGATTTGGCCGGGTTGATGGAGTTCTCCAGGGATTCGAGGATCAGGCCCCGGTCCGTATGAAGCGGGACACGGGCCAGGAAACGGTCAATGATGCGGTCGAGCGTCCCGGCCCGGTCGTGGATCAGGTCTTCGAAATGGATTTTCATCACGGACGGTTGATCCAGCCAGCCGAGGTAGGGGGCGAAGCGCCTGTTGATGTCCGGGAATTCCACATCAGCACCGGGCCGTCCCAAAATGCTGGCCTTGAGGCGCGCGTCAAAATCGGGCAGGGACTGGTAGTAAGCGTGATGGACGTGATTCGGCTCCATATCTGTGACGTAAAAAACGTGCGAAACGACCACGTCGCGCGGATCGCGGAAGATAAAATAAGGGACAACCTCTTCTATGCACACGTGTGCATAAACTTCCGGACGGGCAAACAGGTGCGCGGAAGCGATGTCGCCGGGTTGCAAGGACTCAAGCCACCGGACGGCCTGTTTGGGCGCGCGCTTGCGTCCGCTTTCTCCCTCGTATTCCGCGTAGAAGGAGTGCAGCCGGCGGGAGAAAGGCGCCACGCGGCTGAAACCCAACAGGATCTGGTCGAGCAAATGCGTGCCGCTCTTCGGGAAGGAGATGCCCAGCAGGACCGGCCAGCCGTTTTCCGGCGCGGGCAGGGAAGCAAAGCGGGCACGCTGGGATAATTTTTCGGTTTGGTAGACGAGGCGGCGGAGGGAAGCTTTCAGAGGCATGAAAGGTATTAAACCACAGATAGCAGATGGATTCGGTCGTCAATTTTATACAGGGCATGCTATAATCGTATTACGATATCTTGTTCGATAGGAGAAGCGTATGGATTCGGTGACTGTCTCTCCAAAGTACCAGGTGGTTATACCGCAAAAGGCTCGGCAATTGCTCAATATTAAAAAGGGCCAAAAAATGCAGGTGATCGCCTATGACAACCGCGTCGTCTTAATCCCGGTTCGGCCAATCCAAGAGGCGCGCGGGTCGCTCAAAGGTCTAGACACCCATATTGAACGCGAAGAAGACCGCGAGCTATGAACGTTGTTGACTCATCCGGCTGGTTGGAATATTTTGCAGGTAGCGAAAACGCAGCTTTCTTTGCACCTGCCATTGAAGATACAGAAAACCTGATTGTGCCGGTTATCTGTCTGTATGAAGTGTTCAAACGAATTTTGCAGCAACACGGGCAAGGCATGGCTGAATTGCGCATTGCAGATCTGCACAAAGGACAGGTAATCGATCTCACGCCTCCTTTGGCGCTTAGCGCAGCCCGGTTGTCAACAGAATTAAAACTACCAATGGCTGACAGTTTAATCCTTATCACAGCATGGGAATATCATGCTACCCTCTGGACCCAGGATGTTGATTTTAAAGATTTGGAAGGTGTTCGCTACATCGAGAAGAAATGAGGTTTTTTTGGGAGGATAAATCTTTCCATGAAAAGAACCATCTTCAACACGCCTCTCATCACCCCGGCCTTTCGCTCTCTTTCCCGGTTTTACCTGCGAAGCGGGGGCTGGCATGTTGTCGGACGGCTCCCCGACATCCCCAAATTCGTGATCGTCGGTGCGCCACACACCTCCAACTGGGATTTCGTCATGTTCCTGGCGCTGGCGTTTGTGTTGAAAGGGAATTTGCGCTACATGGGCAAAAAGGAATTGTTCTACCCGCCCTACGGCTGGTTCTTCCGCTGGTGCGGCGGCGTGCCCGTGGACCGCTCCAAGCCGCAGGGGTTGGTCGAGCAAACGGTGCAGGCTATTCAGGAAGCGGACCGTTTCCAGTTGGTCATCACGCCTGAAGGGACGCGTAGCAAGGTGAGCAAGTGGAAACAGGGCTTTTACTATATTGCGAAAAAAGCAAATATCCCGATCGTAACCGGCTACGTGGACACCCGCACGATGACCTGCGGCATCGGACCAACCTTCACGCTCTCAGATGATATGGAAGCGGATATCAGCTCCATGCAAGCGTTTTTCCAGGATAAGATTGGGATCAATCCAGAACTAACGAGTGAGTTGTAATTCAAAGAAAGTCACAATCAAGGTCACACCCGGGGACAAACGAAATGCATTCTGTCTGTTTCAAAAAGGTTGCGCGCCACTGTATTACCCTAATATATTCAAATATGCTTCCACAGCCTGCTTGAATTCTTCCGCCCATTGATAGGTTTCTCTCGCCTGCTCCTCCGTTACGTCTTCACTCTCATCCCCATAATGCCCAATCTGACGGAGTTTCTGTGCATCAATGATGTAACGATGGAACCTCGGATCGAGCAGACCAGTTTTAGCAAACTCTTTCCCATACGCGGCAACTACAGCAGAATGACTGGAATGAGTCAATCCTTTCGTGAGCAACAGCGCTTGTGCTAGATAGAAAATCGTGTAATACGATTGTGCAGCAGAAAAACGAGGATGGCCCATATCAATCAACTCGTTAGCCACCTCATGACTTTCATCTGCCAATTTTAGGAAATGCTGGATCGTGGGCGTGGTCATACCGCTATTCCTTCCTTACGTGCGTTGATGTACAGCGGCATTCCGCTATTTGCATATTGTCTCTCGGAAGCAAGTTTAGTGGAGATGAGTACATCATTTTCTAATGATAAAGCAGCGACCAACTTCGAGGAACGTTTATCCATTTCCCAATAATCGAACTCACCCTTCAAAACGATCATCACATCGATATCCGAATCGGGCGGATGCGCATCTCCGCGCGCATAGGAACCATACAGATAAACGGCATTCAACTGGTCGCCATAAATTTCGACCAGACCTTTTTTGAGTTTACGAAGTATCTTTCTGATATCGTCAGTCATGCCATTTCCTGCATTTATCTTACCGTTTTTCCATCGAGAACGCAACAGAGCATCGCCCTTTTCTATCTGTGTTTATCCCGTTCATCTGTGGTTATCCCCGGTTATTCTTTCAACAAGAAATCCCCACCTTCAATATCCCATCCAAAATTACCTTGATTGCATCCGCTTTTAATAATTCATCCAACCCAAACGACTTCAACCGGGTCTGCGTGGTGCGCACAGACGGCTCGAGGAACTCCCCAAATGGCAGGGAGGTTTTATACAACTGGTAATAAAGAAACCGGCGCGCGTTGCGTTGGAATTCTGGCGGCACTTCGATTTCTTCCGCATCCAAAAACGCTTCCATCTTTCTTCGTACTTCCTCCACGCTCTGCGGGAAGAACACCGTCGGGTACTGCGTGAAACGCGCCTTCCCCGCGCACAGCACCGCCGCGCCCATAATGGAAGCCTCCAGCCCGATGGTGGAGTTGTAGACCATCACGAACTTCGACTTCTGGATCAACTCATAGGAGCTGAGCGTTTCTCGCGGTCCTACGAAGACCACGTTCGGCTCCCGGTCCGCGCCGCTGGCTTCGACCCAGGCTGCCACCGTCTCGCGGCTGGCCTTACGTACCCGAAGTTCGTCAGGGTGGGCGCGAATCACAAACAGCGTCTCCGGGTGGGCGCGGATGACTTCCAGCGCCAGATCCAGCCAATCGAACATGTCCTCGAAGACCGTGTTGGCGTGCGGCTGGCTGGTGTCAAAAATGACGTTGGTAAAGATGGGCACGATCTGCTTGAAGTCCGCCGCCTTTTGCAGGAATATCTCGTCCAGCCCCTGCATCTCGGCCCAGAACTTGATGCCCGCCATCGTGAAATCTCCCTGGAAACGCTTCGCCAGGTACCCGTCCAGCCGGGCGTTCTGCTCCTCGTTCAACTCGAATTCGTCCGGGATGTGGATCGGGTAAGCGGTGGCTTCACCATCGGTGAAGAAGGCCGTCGCGGGCTGCAAACCGACCTCGTGGGTGATGGCACGGATCCCGCGCTTTTGGGCGATGTAACGGGCGGTCGCTTCAGGGTAGAACTGGCCGTTGAACACGACCACAGCCCGGGGCTGAGTCTGCTCGAGGAAGTCCGCAAACTGGCGGGCGATGTTCCAGGCTGAAAGGATGTACTCCCGCAGCAGGTAGCGCGTGTTCTCGTCGTCGTTCAGATGGTGAATACGCAGGATCCAGCGCAGGCCGGGCAAGCACAGGGATCCGAGCGGAATCCCCTCCCATTCGAAGCGCATCAGTTCTGGGACCGACAGGCCTGTTACCGCTTGCGCGAGCGATTCGTCACGCTGGAAGTCGAACCAGTTAACGTGCGACCCTTTAGCTTTGCTCACGGCAGACGTGCGATGTGCGATGTGCGATGGTACGCCTGTATAAAGGGTTTGGGATTGATAAATGCATGATTGACATGGCGGCGCTTTGCGGACGTTGTCACGACTCGTCCCCAGCACGCAGTGGCTCATGCCCGCATGGCAGGCAAAATACGCTACCGGGATGCCCTTCAAGCGCAACGCCCAGGAGGCCAACAGGTGGAACGCGCTGTTCCAGGAGAGATCGTCGATACCCGTAGAGGCCTTGAAAAAGACCACAGGCGTGCCCAAAGACTGCGGCTCTTGACGGGACACCCGGCGGGCCATCGCCGCGATTTTGAGGTTGTTGAGCCTGCGGACCAGTCCACGTTTGAGGCGTTGGGTGTAGAAGTCACGAATGGAATTCAGCATGGTATGCAAAAGCGAAATATTCGGGTTATCAGCGAACCGTGCAGGGATTCGGCACTTCCGAAAAATCGTAGATGTGCGGGATCGATGATTTATAACTGATATCCTCCAACAACGGGTAGTTCGTGCCGAAATAAGTATTGAAAATGAGGCGGAACGTATTGACGGGTGAGATACCCGGATAGAGCGCGTCCGTATGATCAGGCAGGTAATAGGCATTGAGAATTTTGAAATGGTCACTGCCGTAGGTATACAAAGGCCCGGTGTCGGTCTGCAAAATGATGATCGGCGGCGACTCGAACTCGTTGATCAGGGTTTTGATCGATTGCGCCAACATCCGGTTGACGAATGGGATTTGCATCTGGAAGCCGAGAATGTATTTGTCCAACGGATACTTGCCCCGCTCGTTCATAAACGGTTCGGGGTCGATCGGCGAACCGTCTGGTCCAAAAACAAACGGTTCGTGCGGATTGATGATATGGGCAAAAACAAATTTAGGCCCTGGCATGCGGGCCAGTTTTTCCATGCTGTTGAAGACCAGCATGGTCCGCTCCCGGTACCGCCCACTATCGATCCGGTCGAGGTCGAATATCCGGCTCCCCTCCAGATGGCGGGCAGGCGTTGTGTGCAGCAAAAGGAGTTCGAAGTCGGTCAACCCGAACCAAATATCTGAGAGGCTGAGGTAAACATCGGCGTTGTCTAGCTCGCTCCAGGCAAACCCTGTCGCAAAAGCGACTGTTTTGTAGCCGGCCTCCTGAAGATCGCGCACGACCGCGCTATGTCGGATCGCATCCCGAATAGGACGCTGGCTGGTTGAATCTGGCTTGAACCCCCCATCCAGGTTTTGCAGGTATTCCATGTTGAGGGAGGAGCCAAGGGAAAGGTTCGACCATACGTAATTGCTCTGGCTGCACTCGGCAACATAAAAACCCATATCCTTTAAATCGTGTACAAACTGACTTACGTCAATATGGAACTTGCTCTGAAGCATGTCGACGCGGCCGTAGTCTTCCGGCATGATGTAATAGATATCGGGAGGAACCTGCCCCTGTGGAACCTGTAGCTCCTGGGTAACCAAAAACGGCTCTTTCTCCAGGCCGGCAGGTTTCTGGGGCGACCACTGTATCATTTGAAAGATTGGAAAGAGCAACAACCCCAAAGTAATGACGTTCAGCGTGAGCGTGGCGGACCGGAACCTGATCCTGGGGGAGGTTGCCGCAAGGACGGCCAGGATTGCCAGAAGAAGCCAGGATGCTACCATCCATACATCTAAATGGATGACGTTCCATCTTGAAGAAACCAGGTCGTACACATGGCCATACGTATAGAACAAAAGCACCAGGCCAGCGCTGACGAAAGCCGCCCGGTGCCAGTTGCGATAGATCAGCCGGAGAAGGAGAAACAAGACCGCTACGCCGAGGATCGATAAGACCAGCGGACGGATTCCAGCGCTGGCGTTGACCTGGCCGAGATTGAAGGCAAGCAAAGCCAAAACAGGGTAGCTGGCCACAAAGAACGGATATAAGGCAAGCTGTGATAGTTTCTTGATCACATTACCAATCTTCGCTCTCTTCATACCCTAGCCTGATCAACAGATCCCCGGCCACGTCCTTGAACAGTTTCTTGTGCTGTTCTGAAAAATAATCACGCCAGCCGCCGGTGATTCCCGTCCGAAAGGTGGAACTCTTTTTGGGCTGGATGGCATGCACCAAAATGTCCAACGCCTTTGCGCGCGGCATGGGGATTTGATAGCCGGTCTTCTCGACTTCGTCCAGCATGGCGCGCAAGGTAGCATCCCGGTTGTTGACCAGCTCTTCGAAGCGGATGCTCATGACGCCCGGCTGCGCCAGCCACTCGAAGACGCCTTCATACCGTCCCTTGACGCTGACCATCTTCAGCCCATCGCGGTCGATGCCGGTGATGGCCACTTTCAGGCGCTCCCCGAAATCCGGCAGGGACTTGTAAAACGCGTGCATGCCATGGCCCTCGTGCATGTCGGTCGCAAAGAAGACCTGCGAAACCAGCATATCACGCGGGTCGCGATAAATGAAATAATTAACGCGCCCCGGCTTGCATAAGACGGACACCACCTCTGGCGAAGCTTCCACATATCCCCATCCGATCACGCCGGGCGGAATCTTGCGCAGATCAGAAGCAACTTCCGCCTGGCTCCTGCGTCCACCGGCCTTCCGGATCGTGCGGACCGGCTCGGCTGCCACGTACGCATACGGCATGACCCCGGTAAAACCAGCCAGTACCTGCAGCAACAGATGGGAACCGCTCTTTGGCTTGGAATTACCAAAGATCGGCGGCGCTTCATCGAACGAGAACCGCTGCCAGCGCCAAACCGCCTGGGCATATTTGCCCGGGTCCCGAAAGGTGCGGCGGAGTTGCTGTTTCAATCCCATAATTCATTAACCACAGATAAACCCGGATACCATTCTGGTTGATTTACAGGTCATCGAAGGAGCCACCGCCAATCCGTGTTGGTCTGTGTGAATCTGGGGTTAATCGTTCGCTCCAACGCGGCGCAATCTCTTCATGATGCTTTTCTCGGAGTCATACACTTTTTAACACCATCGCCCAGGGCTTGCTCGGTCACGCGGATATACTTGACCAGTTTGCGGAAACCGCCCGGCTCCACCGAGGCGGCCTGGTCGCTGCCCCACATGGCGCGGTCCAGCGTCAGGTGGCGTTCCACCAGGCAGGCGCCCAGCGCCACTGCAACCGCCGAGGGGACCAGCCCCACTTCGTGACCGGAATACCCGACCGGGATATCCGGGAACTCACGGCGCAACGTTTCTACCATGCGCAGGTTCAACTCGTCCGGTTCACAGGGATAGGCGCTGGTGCAGTGCATCAACCCCAAGCTCTGGCCGTTGGCCACTTCGACCGCTTCGTGGATCTGCTCCATCGTGGACATGCCCGAGGACAGGATCAGCGGTTTGTTCGTCTGCCGGACCTTGCGAATCAGCTCGAGGTCCGTGAGCGAGGCGGAGGGCAGCTTATACGCCGGCGTGTCGAACTGTTCCATGAAATCCACCGAGGGCTCATCCCAGACCGAGACCATCCAATCGATGCCATTTTCCCGGCAATGCCGGTCAATTTGGGCGTACTCTTCCGTCCCAAACTCAACTTTGTAGCGGTAGTCCAGATACGTGATGTAGCCCCAGGGCGTTTCGCGCATCTGGTTGCGCTGTTCGGGCGGTGTGCACACTTCCGGCGTTCGCTTCTGGAACTTCACTGCGTCCACGCCCGCGAATGCCGCCGCGTCGATCATCTGCTTGGCGATCTCGAGATCGCCATTATGGTTGATCCCGATCTCGGCAATTACATACGTCGGACAACCATCGCCGACGGTCTTGTTCCCGATTTTCATTTCACGAGCCATGTTTACTCCTTGTAGTAACGACTTCAGTCGTTTTGTAGCGACCAGACCTGCCCCGGTGGGTGGTGCCGGGGAAGTCGCTACTACAAATTTTTCAAAATGATTTCACACAATTCCCGCACCGCGCCGCCCCCGCCTGGCTTGCTCAAGACGAAATCAGCCGCGCGCTTGACTTCCGGGTACGCGTCCGCCACCGCCACCGACCAACCGGCAAGCGCGAAGCAGGGCAGGTCGTTGACGTCGTTGCCCACATACACAACGTGGGCCGGGTCGACCTTTCTCTCTTCCAACAGGCGCTTCAACGCCGGACCCTTGGCGTGCAAGCCGAGGCCCTGGACCGCATCTATGCCCATTTTTTTGGCCCGCGCTGCCACGACGGGGTTGATCTCCGACGACAGGATCACCGTTTCCACACCAGCTTCGCGTAACGGTTGGATAAGCAGGCTGTCGCTGCGGCTGGCAGCCACCATCTCCCTCCCATCCTGGTCCGTCCAGACCAGGTTGTTGCTGACCACGCCGTCGAAATCCAGCACCAGCAGTTTGATCGTTTCCGGCAGCGGCCGTTTCAACGCATCACCGGGGGATACCATCTCCAAACCGCTAGAGACAAGCGCCTCGTACTTCGCCCAATCGGCGAGCGTATCAATATCCACAGTGTAGCGCGGATCGACCAGCAGCGGGTAGACCACGTCCCCGGTTAAAGACTTCTTTCCAGCGATGGTAGAAAGCCGGATAGCGTCGATATGGCCGGTCTGCCAGTAGGCCGGCGGCAGGATCTGGCGCGGGGCGTTGTACGGTTCGGCCAAGCCTTCCACATCGATCAGGTTCTTCATCGGGCCGTTTTCGCCCTTGGGCAACCGCCACATCTTGTGCGGGTTTTGTCCCGCAAGAACGACGCCACGGACACTATCGGCGTCCTCGTGGGCCAGCAAGATGCCGACCGCCTCGTCCACCATGGCGCGCGGCCGGATCGGGGAAGTGGGCCGCAACTGCACCACGACCTCGGGCTTGTAGGCTTCGACTTCCTCCATCCATTTTAGGGCGTGCTCGAAGACCGGCAAATCGGTGGTTGCATCCTGGGCGAGTTCCGGGGGCCGCAGGAACGGCGTTTCTGCGCCGTACTGGCGGGCAACCTCCGCGATCTCAGGGTCATCGGTCGAAACGACAACACGCGTCACGGTCTTTGCCCCCCGGGCAGCCGCAATGGACCAGGCGATCAGCGGGTAGCCCGCAAAATCGCGGATATTCTTGCGCGGGATGCCCTTCGAGCCGCCGCGCGCGGGGATGAGTGCAAGAATTTCGGTCATATCTTTTCCACGAAGATCACGAAGAGCACAAAGATTCTTAATTCTTCTTCGCGCCCTCTGCGGATGTTACCACGCCGTCCAGCCGCCATCGACGACCACGTTATTGCCGGTCATGTAGGTCGAGGCATCCGAGGCCAGGAACAGCAGCGCGCCGTTCATTTCTTCTTTGTGCGCCATCCGTCCCATAATCGTTTTGGCAGAATAGTTCTGGACGAAGTATTCCTCATGATTATTGTACACGCCCCCGGGCGTGAGAGCATTAACTCTAATTTCCGTGCCGGCGTAGTAGGCCGCCAGGTACTTGGTAAAACCCATAACACCTGCTTTGGTAGTAGTGTAATACACAGGTTTGTAAGCCACGCGTTGCCCATTTTTCACATAAATCCGCTGGTCGGGGCCGTTCAGCCCATAGGTGGAACAGATGTTGATGATGCTGCCCTTCTTGCCCTGGTCCAGCATCGGTTTGACGCAGGCCTGCGTGACCAGGAACAGGCCGGTCAGGTTGACGTTGAGGGCGGCGTTCCACTGCTCGAGCGGGTAATCCTCGAACGCGCCGGGAGCGATGCCTTTCGCGGCCGCATCGGGATCGAATTTGGGGTCCAGGGCCGCGCTGTTGACCAGGATGTCGAGGCGGCCGAACCGGCTGAGGGTCACGGCGACCAGTTCCCGGGTCGAATTCGACCCGGGTCACGTCCAGGCCCAAGCCTGCTGCCGTGTAACCGGCCTCCGTCAACCCTTTGGCGATCTGCTTCGCCGCGTCCTGGTTTAAGTCCGCCACAACGACGGCTGCGCCGGCTTCGGCCAGGGTCTTGCAAAATTCAGCACCCAGCAAGCCTGCCCCGCCGGTCACGACAGCTGCCCGTCCTTCGAGGTTAAACTTATCTTGAATCATCGCCTCACTCCTATTTTGGAAACGCGCTGAACACCCAGGCGCTGCTGAAGTCCGTCTGGTACAGTCCCGAGCCAAGCTGGTGGTAATACGCCATCGTCTTCGGGCTGGCCTTGTTGACGCGGAACAGCACAATCACGATCTCGCCGTCCAAAACCGGCTGTTTCAGCGCGGAGATTCCGGGCTCCATTTTCGGCAGCACACCGCTTGGACGCCCGGTGTACAGGTAGACCACGCCCGGTTCGTTGGAGAGGATAAGCACATCCGGCGGGACCGTATCGAGGGCGGCAATCGCTTCCGAATTCGACCATTTTTCGCCCGCGAACGCGTCGCCGCCTCTGCGAAAATCCTGTACTGCCACGGCCTGGCTAATGGCAAACATACTTAGCAATCCCACGGCAAACAAGACAATCACCGGTTTCCAGAAATCCTGTTTCTGCCTCCAAAGCCAGGTTCCTAAGGACATGAGCAACAGGATTAGAGAAATGAAAGTTGGGGAAAGGATGCGCACCTGGAACTTGGTGGCCGGGTCGAACAGGGTCATGGTGAGCACCAGCACGGCCATGTATGCGATCACGTAGAGAGCATTGGTAAAGGTTAAAGCTGTGAGTTTGGCCGCCTGGGCAGGCTTGAATAAATAAGGTATGCCTTTATAAAGCGCCCAGATTACGAGAACCAGTCCAATTAAAAATTAAAATGATTTCGAACGATAAAGGAATCCGGCTTAAGTCTCTTCGCATTTCGCGCAAGGGCACGAGAAACTCAGCAAAAGTCTTAATGCCCAAATCCCAGTTCGAGGCAGTGATCGGATGCCAGCCGAGCACCCGGTTGGTGAAACTCCCGCCTACCAGCCGGTTGCGGAGAGACCAGCCCAAAATCCAGGGAAGGGCGCTCAGGGACAGGATCAAGGCGCTTTTCAGTCGGGTCCGCCAGCTTTCGTGCAAAACGAACAGCACCGCGACCACCGTCGCCAGCAGCGAAACGGCCGCATACCGGGCCAAATAAGCCCAGCCGAGGGCAAAACCAAGCGCGACCAACAAATAGGGGCGCAGATTTTTAAAATAATAATCCAGCAGCAGGAACGAAACCAGCATCAAGAAAAGGTAGAGCGGCTCGCTCATGGCCCTGGTATGGACATACAGAAGCGAGCTGCTGAACAGGGTCAACGCAGCGGCGAGAACGCCTGCAACCCGCGAGCCCGTCAGACGCCAGCCGACCCAGCCGGTCAGGATGATGTTCAACCCGAAAAGCAGCCCGTTGAGCGCCCGGGCGCCGCGGACAGGGTCCAGACCTGTGACGAAACCGATCAGCGCCAGCACGCCCGGAAATCCAGGCGGGAAATGGGTGACCGGTCCGTTGCTGGCCAGCCAGGCTTCGCGATAACCGTTTCCGTTCAGGATACTGCGCGCGCCAGCCACATAAGCGATCGAGTCGTCGTTGAGCCCCAGGCCATTGGGAGTGCTGTACGCCAGCAACCAGATGCCGCCAACGGCAAGCAGACCGATGGTCAGGAAAAAAGCCACGGTCTGCTTGCCAGGGACAAATTCACGCTTGAAAACGTGCATGCTGCGCTTAGCGGGTTTCGGGTTGGATATACCCCTGTTCTTCGAGATAGACAACAATCTTGCGCGCGTTTTCTTCCGGCGTCACATCCACCCCTGAAAGCGTAATCTCAGGGTCGATCGGCTCTTCGTAGGGATCATCTACGCCTGTGAAGCCCATGGGCTTGCCCGCAATCATCGCCTGGCGCGCTTTGGCATATAGACCCTTGACGTCGCGCTGCTCGCAGACTTCCACGGGCGTATCCATGTGGACCATGATGAAATTATCGCCGACCATCTTGCGGGCCTCGTTTCGCGCGTTACGGTACGGGCTGATGGCTGCGCAAACCACGGAGCCGCCGTGGCGGACGATCTCGCCGGCTACAAAGCCGATGCGCAGGATGTTGGTGTCGCGGTCTTCTTTGCTGAAGCCGAGTCCCTTAGAGAGGTGGGTGCGAACTACATCGCCATCGAGGACGGTCAGGTTACGGCCGCGCTCGAGCAGCAGGTCGGTCAGCACCTGGGTGGTGGCTGATTTCCCTGCACCCGACAGGCCCGTGAACCAGATGCAGAACCCCTGCTCGTGTCGCGGCGGGTAGCTCTGGCGCAAGATTTCGGCCGTCTCGGGGCGGGTGAACCACTCGGGCAACAGCGCTCCCTTGGCCAAATAATCGTCACGGACCTGCGTGCCAGAGATATTGAGCGTCTTCGCGCCTTCGGGCACATCCTTGAGTTCTACATAGCGGTCTTCGTCCGGCAGGTAGACCAGCATCTCAAACGGGACCATCTTGACGCCAATCTCGGATTCGTATTTGAGCATCAATTCCTGGGCATTATAAGGGCCATAGAAAGGTTTCCCCGCTGCTATCGTTGCCGGGTCCAGCGTGATCGCGGCCGACAATAAAATGATTCGCGCCATAATTGCGGCGGATAATGGCATGCAGCAAAACTTCCTTGGGGCCAGCCATGCGCATGGCAAGCGGCAGCAGGCTGAGGGCAGTGCAGTTTTTGTCGTAATAATTATCGATTAGAGATTTATAAATGCGTACCCGGGTGTAGTGATCCACATCCCCGGGTTTGGTCATCCCCACCACCGGATGGATCAGCAAACTGCCGCCCACCTTTTCTGCGGCTCGTTTGGTCAGTTCCTCGTGGATGCGGTGCAGCGGGTTGCGAGTCTGGAAAGCAACCACATTCTCGTTTCCCATCTCTTCGAGCATTTCCCGCACTTCCGCAGGGGTGCGGCGTAATTCCACAAAATCGTTGTATTTGGGGAGGTTGAGGACCTTCAACTCGCCGGAAATACACACACTGCCCCAGCGCACCATCTCCGAGACCATCGGATGGCGAGCATCGTCGGTGCCGTAAGCCAATCGCGCTTCCTTCTCATGGCTCCAGGAAAAGACCTCTTCCAATTTCATGATCGCTAGCGTGTCGTTCAGGCTATTGCGCAGGACAATTTCGCTCCCCACACTTGGCAATTCTTCGGGGTTGGCGGTCAGGGTGATGGGCAGCGGCCAGAGCGTCCCCCCGTCCATGCGCATCTCATGTAAAACACGCTCATAAGTGGCCTTATCCATGAAGCGGTCCAACGGCGAGAACCCGCCGTTGGCCAGCAGTTCCAGGTCACATTGTGAGCGCATAGAAATTTTGATAGAGGGTAGTTTCGGCACGCGCGCGATCAATTCATCCCGTTCATCTCCTGTAACCAGCAGGTCAACCAATTTTCCTCCGTAGGGAGGGGTCAAATTTGCTCTCGGCATTACAATCTCCTTATCTGTGACACAACCAATTGTGTAAATTTTGTCTGTGGTATTACGCACAAGGCGCTATTATATCCTAAAATTCAGCAGTTGAATTTTGATTGTGTTGACTGAGTTGTGTAGCCCTTGAAAAAGGTCTGAAAGCCTCGTACTCCGTGCATCTCGGATTCGTGTCTCTTTGAGAATTTCCGTGGTAGATACCCGGATTTGGGGTGCGAGCGTGCGTACGCACGCTCGCACCCCAAATCCAGCCTCTTTCACACGAAATCCTAAAGAACCGGAATCGTGATTGAAATTTTCCCGATGATATAATGACATGCTTGCATTTTGATATCCTTTGATTCTATGTCCCTGCCCCCAGATTCCCTTTCCATGAAAACTCAATCGCCGCATAAGACTTGGTGGAACGCGCGAGGCAGCCTGCTTTTGCCTCTCGTTGTTGCCTTGATCTTCTTTGTCTTTACATTTTCTTACTATCCTTTTCGAGAAAAGCTGCAATTCAACACGGATGAAGGGCTGAACTTGATGCGTTCCATGCTGGTAGCGCAAGGATACCCTTTATACCGGGAAGTATCCAGCGACCAGCCGCCGTTATTTACACACCTGCTCGCGCTTTTGTTGCGCGTGGCAGGGTTTGAGGTAAATCCTACTCGCGTGTTGGTTTTGCTTTTTTCCACCCTACTGGTCTGGTCGAGCGCTCAATTTTTGCAGATTACCTGGGGAAACCTGGCAGCCATCCTGTTTTTACCCCTGGTCATCGTGGTACCCAGATATTTGAACCTGAGCGTTTCGTTGATGATCGGAATCCCTTCGATTGCCCTGGCATCTGTATCAATGCTGTTTGTGCTTATCTGGCATAAGAGGAAGGGAAATATCTGGCTGGTTCTTTCCGGGTTTATGCTGGCATTGTCCGTGCTAATCAAGCTCTTCACTGGTTTTTTTGTCCCTATCCTTTTGACCGGCGTCACGATTTCAGAGTACCTCGATCGAAGAGAGGAGAGATTGTCCTGGAAAATGCTCCGGCCGGCAATTATCTGGAGCGTTTCATTTGCAGCTCTGGCAATCGTGCTTGGATTGATCCTGGTAGGCCCGCAAAACATCTGGGGGATTATTTATCCTCACCTTTCAGCCCCGTCCCAGGAGAACTTTCAAAGCGAATATTTCACCATGAACACCCATCTCCAGGCTGCGGTTCCGATACTGGTCCTGGGATTTTTTGGCGCCCTGGTATCCATTTACCGGCGAAACTGGCTTACGCTGTATCCATTGAGTTGGGCAGCACTGGCCTACACCTTATTCAGCTTTTATTCCCCGGTCTTTTATCACCACCAGCTTTTGATCACAATCCCGGTCACCATGGTCGCCGCAGGAGCCGTTGGAGATGGGATTCTGGCTCTCTTTCCGCTTGAAGCAGCGGTCCGATTTTATGCGCCTTCCAACTTTAATCGGAATCGGCGCCTTGGTTGGTTTTGTCCTTGTAACCAGCAACTACCTACCGACGCTGGATAAAGAGTTGATGGACAGTCCCCAAATCAGTGGATTTTCCCTGAAAGCTACGGCGGGAAAACTGAAAGTGCTGCGTGTGATGGAAGAATACGTCGACCAAACGAACTGGATCGTGACCGATATGCCCATGTATGCCTTTCGCGTTCATAAACCGGTGCCTCCCAACCTGGCAACTTTCTCGAGCAAGCGACTGGCCACCGGTAGCCTTACCGAAGAAGATGTTCTCGACGCGATGCGCGAATACCGCCCGGAACAGGTGTTGATGGCGCGATTTAAAATCCCTTCCCTCGAAGCTTATCTACAAAAAAATTACACCCTGGTATTATCTGTAGAGTTTTTCCGTTTATTCGTGCGGAACGATTTAATCCCAGCAACGAATTGAACGAACCAGGGATCTGCTTGTACGCATCTTGCCTGGCACAGCAGAGGCTCATAGCAGCTCTTTTATGGAGTGAGCGATGAAACAAACAATACGAAATGTATTCCAAAATGAAGTCTTCAGTGCCATCTTTTTGATTTCCCTTACCACGGTCATCACATACGGGACCAGTATCCCCAAACTCGGATACTATCACGATGACTGGTTTTTGCTCTGGTCTGGCCAGTCGCGGGGCGCGGCGAGCATCATTCCCTTGTTCAGCACAGACCGGCCTTTCATGGGAGTGGTCTATTCCTACGTGTATCGTCTGTTGGGCGATACGATCATAAACTGGCATTTATATGCGCTGTTGTGGCGCTTCATAGGCGGATTAGCATTTTTCTGGATACTTCGATTAATGTGGCCACAGCACAAATACCTCACGACCTTGATGACCGTGCTTTTTCTCATTTATCCGGGCTTCCTGTCCCAGCCAAATGCAAACACAAAACAAAATCACCTCTACGGATTTGGCACAGCCCTGCTTTCGATTGCCCTGATGCTTCAAGCGTTCAAAACGAAAGCCAGGTTCTGGAAAGTTGCTTTTTATGTTTTGTCGGTTATTTTGACGGTAAATTACCTGTTCATCTACGAATACATGATTGGTTTCGAAGGAACGCGCGTATTATTGCTGGGCTACGTTCTGTTTCAGGCAGGCTGTAAGGATTTCCGCTCTTTGATAAGGGAGATATTCAAGAGGTGGTGGCTTTATTTGCTGGCTACGGCCGGATTCTTATACTGGCGCATGTTCATCTTCGAAGGCGCCAGGAATGCAACCGATACTACCAGATTGGCCCAGAATTATCTGAGCAACATTCGTCATATGTCTATCCGGGTCATCCTGGAAACCGTAAAGGATTCGCTGGACACTGCGATTTTTGCGTGGTTTGTGAAACCCTACGAATTATTCTCATCCTCTCCCTATTCAAATTTAGCAATCGCACTCCTCACTGCAGCGATTGTCATTGCGCTGGTCTTGCTTTATTCGTTCCTCTTCAAGAAATGGTGGGGGGCGGACTTTGCTGAAACGGAGACGCTCCGGCTGCAGAAGGAGTTTCTGTGGATCGGTGCGGTTGTCATTGTTTTTGCAGTTTTGCCTGTTATTGTTTCCGAAAGGCAGGTCGACCTTTACGACGCCTATAAGAGTTACGGGCTCCATCCTATCGCCGGGGTGGTCCTGTTCATCGCCGGGATCGTGCTGATGTTCCAGGCAAGGTTCCGCAGGCTGGTCTTGCTCACCCTGATTGGGATCTCGGTTTCTGCCCAGGTTTTGAACGCCGACTACTGGGGTACGTTCTGGGACTATGAAAGGGAGGTGTGGTGGCAGCTTACCTGGCGCGCCCCTGACATCCAAGACGACACGCTGGTCACTGCCTATCTTCCCGAAGGGTATCGCCTGCAGCAGGATTACGAAATATGGGGGCCTATCAATTTGATCTATAACCGCGAGCCTGCCGAAGCGCCTGCCATCCAGGCAGAAGTGCTGACTTCTGATACCGCCTATAACGTCCTCAGACAAGATACTTTAAACAACTGGGTCCGTGATATCCGGCTTCACAGAGATTACAACAATTTCCTTTTGATCAGCCTTCCATCACCTTTGTCATGTATCCACTTGATCGATGGAACCCTGCCCGTTTACTCGGAAAGCGAGTCGTTGCTGGTTCAGCAGGTTGGAACTTATTCCCAGGTGGATCGAAATCATTCCGACCGGAACAACCCCTACCCCAACTTCATCGATATTCGGCGCTGAGCCCGAGCACGGTTGGTGTTACTACTATCAGAAGGCTGCGCTTGCACGGCAGAAGGGCGATTGGGAGCAGATTGGAGATCTTTACGATCAGATTAATTCCTTGGGGCTGGAAGCGAACGACGATTCCGAATGGATTCCCTTCTTTGAAGGACTCGTGAACGTTGGCAGGTACGAGGATGCCCGGGCTCTATTTAACAACAAAATTAAAGGGCGGACAAAATTGCGTTTTCCCTTATGTTCTTTTCTGACAGAGGATCCGGGGTATCCACCCGGCTTTGGGTATGATTACGAAACCATCTATGAGATTCTCTGTAATTCATAACGGAACGGAATCTAAATCATTTTGATCGCGCGGCCGGTCTGCTGGGATTCCTGCGCCGCCAGCGCAAGGCGTAGCGCCGCGATCCCGTCTTTGAGACGACAAACCGGCTCGGACTCCCCGCGGGCTATTTCCAGGAAGTGACGCGTTTGCGCCACGAAGAGCTGGTTCCGTTCGAACCCATCCGGGGGAGCAAAGGTTTCGATAACGGGAGCCGGCGGATTGTCAGCGTAAGAACCGAAAGCGGCTGGCATTTTGTAGAAGTGCAGAACCCCGTTTGCGTTGTCCCAGCATAGCGTCCCGTTCGTCCCGACAATTTCCAGCCTGTGCACGGGCGGGCGCTGCACGTAGTTGACGTGCACGCCGCCGAGCGCGCCGCTGGCAAATTTCAGTCCAATTTCGGCTACATCTTCCACGTCCAGTTCAAGCGGGGAAATATGACCGTTGAACGACCAGAGTGCCTCGACCTCGCCCAGCAGGTAGCGCAGGTAATCGAGCGGGTGGGTCAGCGTGCCGATCACGCCACCGCCGAGGTCAGCCCGGGCGGCATAACTCCGGCGATAATCCTCCCAGGGATGCCAGTTCGGCAGGTACTCGCCCCAGTGCGCGTGCGCTGTGAGCACCTGCCCAAGCGCGCCGCTGTCGATCAATTCACGGGCTTTGATAAGGGTGGGATGGTAGCGGAACTGGAACCCGACCAGGATTTTGCTTCCGCTTTTTTCAGCAATTTTTTGCAGCGTATGAAGCCCCTCTAACGAGTGCGAAACGGGCTTCTCGAGCAGGATAGGACAGCCCGTTCTAGCGGCCGGTATGGCCACATCCAGGTGCAGCGCGGTCGGGTTGGCGACCACGACGGCATCCAGCTTATGGGCACCGAGCGCATCCCGGATGTTCGTCTCCACGGGGTAGCCGGCTAGCTCGTCGTCAGGCAAGGTGGCTTTGTGGGTGCGCAAGAGGACCAGATCTGTTTCTCCGAGGAAAACCAGGTTACGGAAATGCCGGCGGCCGATGGAGCCGAGGCCTGCGATGAGGATTTTCATATGCTTTTCCTTGTTGGGCAACGGAGTGCAAAGTCTCCCGGCTTTGCACCAACGACGGGAAGTCGCCAGAACTCCGCTACCAGTCCTTGTCTTTCTCATAGTTCCACCAGACCAGCATTTCGCCGGCAACCTCCTTGAACGTTGCCTTATCCTGCTCGCTGAATAGGTGCGTCCAGTTGCCGGCCTGGCCTTTAGGCATGAAAGAAGCGATGTCTTCGTTGCGGCGAGATTGCCATTCTTCGTCCGGATTAGAGCCCATTTCCTCGAGGATCGTCTTTTCTAGCGCCGGATCCGCAGCAACGCCCAGGAAGCGCCAAACCTTTTTCATCTCTTCAAAAGGGCGTTCGAGCAGGTCTTCGTAGCGCAAGCCATAGAAACGATCCCCGAACAAACGGCGGGCTTCCGCTTCGGTCTCCTGTAAATCGTGGATCCAGTCTCCTGCTGTGCGGCGGATGAAGGCCTCGCTGAAGATCGAACGGCGGCCGTCGGCGAAGGAATCGGGATCACGCCGCAGGTCCGCCATGATGCGTTTGTCTTCGGCGGTCAGGAACTTTGACTCTTCGACGAAATTGCGGAAACGCTCGGAGATAATCACATCTCGTCCATCGCGGACGATGTAGACGATCTTGGCATCCGGATAAACGGCGTGCAGATCACGCACAGCCTGTCCGTGGATGGTGGAAGAGGGGCTTTTGTCGCCGACGATGCGTTTGCCTTCGCGGGCTGCATCCCGTTCCATGATGAAGTCAGCCGTGGCGCGCAGGACGAGCGGGGACAGGTCGCGCCCGTGGTTCCAGCGGTTGGACTTGCGCGCCAGCCACTCCTCGGCTTCAGGCGTATCGACCAGGGACTTGAGCAGCGGACGGCGGGTGAAGAAGTGCGCCTGGTAATTGCAGTGCACATCGGGATGCAGGCGGGCAAGGCGCATGAGCAGGGTAGTCCCGGAGCGAGCGTGACCGAAGATGAAGAACTTCTCGCGCGGGAAAAACTGTTTGATCTCCGCCACTTCTTCAGGCGTGATTGGGGGAATAGGATTGCGCGTATTTTTTCTGGGATCGCCTTTGAGCAGGATGCGGGCGGCTTTCTTCAGGCGAGTGACAATTTCCATGTAAGCTCCAAATTGAACTGCAAAGCACGCTAAGAACGCAAAGAAAAATCATTTAAAACTCTTTGCGAGCTTTGCGCTCTTCGCGGTTTATTTTACCGTTTCCAATTCAACATCACCAATCCAACCAGGCAAACTAGAATCCCAACGATGTTAACCCAGTTCAACTGATCCTTGAACACAAATATTGCCACAGGGACAAGGATCAGCGAAGCCACCACGTTGGTTAGCACCGCGGCAATGCCCAGGTTCCAGCCAGAACGGTAGACCAACAGGAAGCCGACTTCCAACCCAACCAGGGAGAAGGCAAGCGCGTAACTGGCCCAGTCCAGCCCGCGCAGCTCGGCGAGAAATCCATTTTCTGAGGGGAAAAAGGCAAAAAGCACGAACGTGATGCCAAGCGAGACGGCATAGGTTACCAGCAGCGAAACTGCAAAGTTGACGTTCCCCGGGGTACTCTTCTGTACAAAGTGATAGAGCGCGCTGGAAGCAATGGCGAGGGCAATGGATAAGTAGAAGAGGGACATACGTTTTGTGTTCATTGCAAAAAGGAAAAACGACGGCCAAAAAGCTCAAGCATTATAAAACAGGAATGGAGGAGAACAAACACGACCGACCGATCCCCGCAGAACTTTGTCTTCCAAGCAATAAATTGTAGTTCTCCCGCCGGAAACGGTAGAGCCTAAATTGTTGGAAAGCCCGGCGACTTTGGCGAAATGGTAGCTGTGTTATACTTTCGCAGTCATACACTTGCTTAGCATGCATCTTAACGTGTGGCATTTGTCGTGGGCAAGCCCGGATGCAACCAGTATTCCCAAAACATCGAACATTCAACCATGCCCCTTAAAAATCCTACTTCTATGATTGCGGTTGTTGCAGCGAATGTAGAGAAGAATTTCTCACCTAGTGATAACAATCGCCACGCTCAGGTCCATGTTTAAGCAACAGGTGAACAGAACAACCGCATGGTTTTCCAAAAATCGCAGCCTGCTTCTGCGCTTGCTCGGAACGTTGCTGGCGATCCTCCTGATCGTTCTGCTCGTTGAACAGGAAGGGTGGAATGAGATGGTGGAGGCCCTAAAGCAGATTTCTTTCTTCAGCTTTTCCCTGGCCCTGGTCTCTCTTTTGATTTCCCGCCTTTTTGTTGTGGCGAGGTGGCATGTGCTGCTCCGCTCCGGAAACGTGGCCATCCCTTTTTCCCGTACCGCTGAACTGACCTTTACGGGGCTTTTCGCCGCCAATTTTCTGCCGACGACCATCGGCGGGGACGTTGTCCGGTTGGCAGGCGCCATGCAGATGGGCTTCGACAGGGCGATCTGTCTCGCCTCCCTGGCCGCCGACCGTCTAATCGGCATGATCGGCATGACCTTTACCGTGCCGTTCGGCCTGGCACCAACCTGGAACAGCCTTGGGCAACTGCCCTTGCATGCCCTCGCCTTTCCCCTCTCCCTTCAGAGACTGGTGGCCTTCGCCCGCCGGACGTTAGAAACGCTTTATACCTGGCTCAGGCAACCGAAAGCCTTGCTCGCCTCTCTGCTTTTCACCTGGGGGAACATGCTTTTCCTGTTTGGGGCCGTATACATCCTCATCGAAGGGTTGGGCAATCACGTTTCTTTCGGGTTGGTCGCCGGTTTGTGGAGTCTCTCCTACTTTGTTACCCTTGTTCCCATCTCGATCAATGGTTACGGTGTCCAGGAACTCTCCCTCACCTTCCTGTTCTCGCACGTTGCGGGGTTGAATGCGGCTGATAGTCTGGCCATTGCAGTGCTGATCCGGATCCTGTTTATGTTTTGCAGCCTGCCGGGCGCGCTATTCCTGCCAGGGATTTTATCTGCAATGGATCGCCGCAAAGCTTAAGAGTTCAACACCTTCAAAATGTAGTCCGCTGTTCGCTTGCCGGCCATCGCATCGGTGTAGGTGATTTCCTGCTCGATGAACTTGCGGCGTTCGATGGCGTCAAGTCGGGGGTCTTTCAGGTATGAATTCAGGATTTCGCACAATTCCTTTTCGTTCTGCGCAACGCGACCGGCCTTCGCCTCGCGGAACCGTTTATGGGTAGGCCAATCACCAATCTCTTTAAGCGACAGTGAAAACTTCTTGGGTTTATTCCAGCCGCCAGGGGTATCGATCACAGCAGCCACAATCGGCGTATCGTGGATGGCGGTCTCGACCACCATGGTGGAGTAGACGGTCACGAAAACGTCCGAGTGCGCCATCATGGACGATTTCTCGTCCATGTCTTCGCCGCTGTAGTAGCCGAGCGAGCCGCCCAGGGCCACCGGCCGCACCACGTGGACGTGCGGGTACTGCGCCTCCAGCGCGTAGATTTTTTCTCGCTCCTCGGCGAAAATCACCGGTTTATCCTGGAAGTGACTGGGGTGCAGGCGCACCAGTAGCTGCGACGGTTCTGCCAGCGCGTCCGACGAGACCAGCTTCGCCAGCGCTTCCACGTTGGGGTAATTGGGCGCAAAGTGGACGAACGAGCAGGCGTATGAGATCAGCCTGCGGTCTGGGTCCAGGCTGTGTAGCTTGAAGTACTCGTCCTTTGGCATCAACCAGGTTTTGCGGAAGTAGCCGTCATACGAGGGGATGCCGCCCACGTGGACGCGCTCGGGCGACCAGTCGGAGCCGTAGACCAACTCGTCCTTCTGCAATTCTGACCAGCAAGTGGCGTAGTCCATCGGCGCGCCGGGGACTGCGTAGCTGGACGGGTTGTCCCAGCCTACGATGGCGGCCAGCGTCGGGACTCCCCTTTGGGCTGCTTCCCGTAAAAGGTAGCGGTCCAGCCTCCAGCCGGCGGTCGAAGCGATGACCAGCTCGGGCTGGTACTTCTCGAACAAATCGGTGTACAGGCCCGGGCGGGGGGTGAAGCGGGTTTGCATCCGCACCAGCGACTTGCGCCCCGCGGACGAGCTCCGCAGCCAAAGCGTCCACAACGCGGCCGGGATCCAGACCCCCAGGCGGAATTTCCACGAGTTCTCAGCCCATACTTCCCAGATGTGGCTGTCCATAGCCTCGGTGTTGATGCGCCACGAGCCGCCGACGCGCCGCAGGTAGGCCAGCAGCCACTGCCAGCGCGGGTTCACTTTGCGGGCGTAGTCGTTGGCTTTTTTAAGGCGCAATCCCTCAATAGTGAGACCGGGTTGTTCAAAGCGATTGGAGATTTGAGATTGAATGTCGTCGTCGGTGAGCAGCACAACTTCGACGCCGGCTTCGAGCAACGTTGGGACGAGGTCGCTTTGCAAGAAGTAAATGATGGCCATACCGTGGTCGGCGGAGATGAAGATGCGTTGCGTCATAAGTCCTTTATTTGAACCGAGAGTCGTAGAGTTTTCCTCTCCATGCTTCGAGGTTGTTCGCTGAGCAGCATTATTCTTTACACGCAGGTTTTTACCAACAAATTTTCAGGCTGTATTTTAGCATGGCACTCCCCCTGCACGAGAACCTATCCGCCTAAATAGGCCGCCACAATGCGTGGATCGTCGCGCAGCTCAGCAGATGGCGCAGCGTGAACCAATTGCCCTCTTTCCAGAACGTACGCATAATCGGCAACTTGCAGTGCTTTGCGGGCATTTTGTTCCACCAACAAAAGCGTCACGCCCTGGGCACGGACCTCTGTGATAATCTCGAAAATTTGATTGACGATTAGCGGAGCCAGACCCATGCTGGGTTCGTCAAGCGTAAGCAACTTGGGGCGCGCCATCAACGCACGCGCAACGGCTAGCATTTGTTGTTCGCCGCCGCTCATCAAACCGGCAGCCTGCTTGCGGCGTTTTTCCAAAATGGGAAAGCGCTGGAACATGGACTGCAAATCTTGCTCGATCTCATCTTTATTGTTGCGAATGTACGCGCCCAGGCGCAGGTTTTCTTCAACGCTTAAGGGAGCCAGCACTTCGCGGCCCTCCGGCACTTGGGCCAGCCCCAGGCGAGCGATCTGGTCGGCGCGTAATCCAGCAATGTCATGTCCGTCAAATTCGATGCGCCCACTGACAGGCTTGAGCAGACCGCCGATCGTGTTCAGCGTAGTGGATTTGCCCGCACCATTCGCGCCGATCACGGCCACCACCTGCCCATCTGGCACTGCAAACGACAGTTTCCGTACTGCTTCGATGGCCCCATAGTTGACGGTGAGATCGGTCACTTCAAGCATTGGCCGCCTCCATGCCCAGATAGGCCTCCACCACAAGCGGGTCGGACTTGATTTCGCCTGGCGTGCCGATGGAAATCACTTCGCCAAAATTCAACACAATCACGTGGTCACACACTTGCGAAATGAAAGCCATATCGTGTTCGATGACCAGCACCGTCAAGCCTTCGTCGCGCAGTCCCAGGATCAGGTCCCCCAGGCGGGCAGTTTCTGCAGCGTTCATGCCGGCGGTCGGCTCGTCGAGCAGTAGCAGTGCGGGGTGAGTCGCAAGCGCTCGAGCGATTTCGACGCGTCGCTGGTCACCGTAAGATAAGGCGTCAGCAGGAGAGTCCCTGAAGGCTTCCAGCCCAAGCCGCGTAGCCAGCACATCCGCCTGCTCACCCAGCCTGCGCTCTTCGGCGCGGTAGGCTGGAAGCATCAGCGTTGCACTCAGCAGTCCGGCTTTGCCCTGCGTATGCATGCCCACGACGAGATTTTCGCGCACCGACATCTCGGCAAACAAGCGAATATTTTGGTATGTGCGCGCGATGCCCAACTGGTTGATCTTATGCGGCGGGAGTTTGTGGATGGGGCGTTGGTTGAAATAGACTTCGCCACTCGTAACCCTATCCAGCCCGCTGACCAGATTCAGCAGAGTGGTTTTGCCCGCGCCATTTGGGCCGATCAGGCCCACGACCTGGCCTGCTTTCACAGAAAAAGAGACGTCGTTGACCGCAGCCAACCCACCAAAATAGCGGCTGACGTGATCAAGCCTGAGCATTGCCTACCCCCTTCCTGCGAAAAATGCGCGGGAACCATTTCGGGTTGACCAGCCCGCGCGGCAGGTACAAGATCACCAACACGAGGATGGCACCATTGACAATGCCACGATACTCGCCCATGAAGCGCAGGGCTTCGGGCAAGATGGTAAGAATAGCTGCTCCGACCAAGGGGCCTGACCAGTGCAGGGTTCCGCCCAACACGGCAAAAGCCAAAATATTGACCGCCGCACTGAAGCTGAAGTCGTTAGGGCCTACAAAGCGAGTCAGGTGCGCGCTAAAGCCACCGGCAAGTCCCGCCACGAAAGCGCCAAGAACGAAGGCTAATAGCTTGTAGTTGGCTACATCGATGCCCATCGTGGCAGCCACGCTCTCATCGCGCCGGATGGCAGCCAGTGCACGACCCGCGCGCGAGCGATGCAGTTGGAAGAGGAAGATACACAACAAAGCGAGTGTGAACAACAAGGCAGCAGGTGTGGTCAGCTTGGGAATCCCCGAAAGTCCCTGCGCGCCGCCGATCAAATTCAAGCCAGTGAATTTATCGAAATTGACCGCCACAATACGGACGATTTCTCCGAAGCCGAGCGTGGCAATCGCCAGGTACACATCCCGCAAACGCAGAACGGGCAGCCCCAGCAACCAGCCGATAAAAGCTGCGCTGAACGCCCCCAGCAACAAACTGACAGGGAAAGGTGTGCCCGCGTTGATGGTCAAGACCGCCGAAACGTACGCGCCAATGGCCATAAAGCCCGCGTTGGCGAGCGAGAGCAAACCTGTATAGAGGGTGAAGTAGATGCTGATGGCCAACAGCATGTTAATCAGCACGAACTGCACCACGCTGCCGTAAGTCACCCAGAATTGTGTAAATATACTCACCTTGGCCGCCCTTACGCGCTCTTGACGCTGGATCGACCCAGCAAACCGTTGGGACGGACAAGAAGAATTAAGAATAATAGTACAAAGGAGACCGCATCGCGCAGATCGCTAGAAAAATAAGCCACGCTCATCACTTCACTGAATGACAGGATGAAGCCGCCCAGGACAGCGCCTTCGATGTTGCCCAGGCCTCCCAGCACAATCACCGTCAAGCCCTTCAGGTTCATCGGCCCGCCCATGAAAGGCGAAATCGAATTGAACGCCAGACCCAGCAAGACACCTGCCGCGCCTGCCAGCGCGCCTGCGATGAAGAAGGTCTGCATGATGATCTGATCCACACGGATGCCAAGGCGCGCAGCCGTAACCGGATTGAAAGCCACCGCACGCATAGCCTGTCCCATGCGCGTGCCCATAATCAACCAACGCAAAAATAGCATAATGCCTATGGAAACGGCCAAAACTGTCAATTGGAGCAATGTGACAGAAACTGTACCGATCTTAAACACGTGAACGGGAAATACATCAAAGGGGAAACGGGAAACCTGCGCGCTGAAAACGCCCTGCGCCGCGCTAATCAACACAATCGACGCACCGATGCTGGAGATCAAGGTTGCCAGGTGCGGTGCATTCCGAGCCCGCAACGGTTTGAACGCCACGCGGTCCAAGAGCACACCGAGCAGGCCGCTGAACAGCATGGCAACCGGCAATGCAAGCCAGATCGGCAAGCCCAGAAAGTTGACTGCCATCAGCCCGATGAAGGCGCCCCACATGAACAATGAAGGATGCGCCAGATTGAGAATTCCAAGGACACCGAAGACCAGGGTGTAACCGAGCGCAAATAAACTGTACACCGCACCGAGCCAAATTGCGTTTACGATTTGTTGCGAGAACATAACCATCCCATGAAATGTCCCGCCGACTCGTCGAGTTCGGCGGGATCTGCTTCGGTCAAAACGTTTCCGTCAGAGAAAACACTTCACCACAGAAAAAACAGACGCGCATCGATTCTACCAACAGCTTGTCTTTCTGTAAAAAACTCATTAGGGCTGAAAAACCACGAACTCACCGTTCTGGACGACCAGCACAACCGCATCATGCACAGGGTCACGATTAGCGTCGAACGAAAAGACACCAAGCGGGCTGTCCATGTCTTTGATCTGGGCAATGGCATCGCGCACCGCGGCGTGATCTACGCTGCCGGCATTCTTGATGGCGGTAGCAGCCGCCCAGGTTGCCGTGTAAGCCTGCGCCGCGAACTGGTCGGGGTCGCCACCGTATTCAGCGTTGAAAGCTTCTACAAAGTCAGCACTGGCTGGGAAGGTGCTGGCAACGTTCCAGGCTGAACCAGAGATGGCGCCTTCCGCAGCCGGGCCAGCAATCTCAGCCAGTTTGGGGCTGTTAAATCCGTTTCCACCAATGATATGGACGCTTTCGGGGATGCCCAAAGTTCGCGCCTGGATCATAATATTCGCGGCTTCTTCTGCCAAAGCGGACACAATGATCGCGTCGGGATTGAGCGACTGGATTTTGGTCAATTGTGCGGAGAAGTCCGTATCGCCCTTGGCAAACGTCTCTTCCGTCAAAATTTCAATACCTTCAGCGTCGAGCGCAGCTTTGAACACATCGTAACCGCTCTGGGTAAAGGCATCGTCGTTGCCGTACATCACCGCCACCTTGTTCAGACCGAGGGCATCCTTGGTCACCGTCACAGTGTTGGGAATGACGGCGCTTTCGGGCAAGCTGGTACGGAAAATATAATCACCAATTTCCGTGATGCCAGTGGCTGTGTTCGAACTGGCGATCACAGGCATACCGGCTTCCTGGGCCACCGGGTCCGCAGACTTGGCCTCGCTCGAAAGAGTTGGGCCAAGAATGACCACGACATCGGGGTTGGCAATCAGTTTCTCAAAAGCGGCAATCGCCTGCTTGGGATCGCCGGCAGCATCTTCATATGCAACCTTTACGGTAACGCCTTCGCCCAGGAAATGCTGCTCGTTCATCTGCTTTACGGCCAGGTCGATACCCTTTTGGATAGATGTGCCATACAACGCAGTCGCGCCGCTCAGATCGTGCACGGCACCTAGCGTAATCTCGGCAGGCAGGTTGCCAGCAGACGCAGCAGGCTCTTCAGTAAGAGCTTCTGTTGCGGCAGGTGCTTCTGTGGCAGGGGGTGCTTCCGTCATGGCGGGCGCATCGGTTGCAACAGGGGCAGGCGTTCCAGCGCCGCCACAAGCTGTAACCAGAACGCTCAACAGGATCAAGGGAATTAAAACATTGGCGATTCTTTTCATCTTTCTTCTCCTTTGGTAAAAACTAGAATGGTATTTTCATCCAATAACACATGGACTAGACATTGGATGTGCGAAATACCTAAAAGTTGTAACAGATGCCCCTCATTGATAATATAACCTGAAAATCCTATTGTAGATGGCGAGAAGGGTTTTTCTGACCGGAGCAAACTCATAAATGCGCCGCATCATTCCTCGACGTTGGGCCTGCTCCTGTTTTCCAGTCATCCCCAACTCCCCGCGCAAATACCCCAGCGTATTGGACATATTCATCGCCAGCGGGTCGGAAACCATCAGCCGCAGCAGGCCGGCCTCGTTCATGCGCTGGTCCAGTTGCCGGACCTGGCCCATCGGGCGGGACATGTCGAAAGGCAGGAATTGTTGCAAGGTTGATTTGTAGGCGGTGAACTGCCAGTGCGAGGCGCCAGCGAAGGCAATCACGCCCTTCGACTGCGCCCCACTCCGCTCAGAGCCATAAGTAATTCTCCAATCTCCAGTCTCTTTATAAACTTTTACGTTCTCTTCTTCCGTTTGCCCAAGGGACAAATTAAATTCAAGGAATGTCTCCCAGGAAATAAATTGCCCTTCTTCTAAAGTTGCATTTTCCCGCGCCCAATCCAGCGTGGCGCTGTAGAACTCCGGCGGGGTGCGGAAAGGACGCGCGGTCACCATGCCGACCTTTGGGAAGGTTTCCAGGATTTCGACCGAGCGCGCCAGCCAGTTCGGCGAGAACAGCACGTCGCTATCGGCGTAGGCGATGATCTCGCCGGGCGCGCCCGCCAGGATCACGTTCCAGGCGCCGCCTTTGCCAACGTTCTTCTCGGACAAAATCAAATATTGAATGCGGCCCTCTTCCTTCTCTTGAATCAGGTAATCGCGCGCTTCGGGGCAGGAGCCGTTATCGAAGACCAGCAGGTCGAAAGGCAGGCGGGCGTCCTTGCGCATCGAATCCAGGCTGACCTTGAGCACGTCCAGGGTCTCTTCGTAGAAGCCGCTCAGGAACGGGATATAGGTCAGCATGGCGGCGGTGATCCGCTCGGGCTTGGCGACGTCTTTGACAAATTTGGCGGGGTTTTGGCCTTTTCTCATGAATTAAATCACCACGGATGAACGAGGATAAACACGGATTTTTGATGAAACTGGGGGCGGCGTCCCACCCAACAAAGGCAGGAGAGCCCTGACCCTATAGTTTGAATAATTTTTTAAATCGTTTCTGCCACCGTTTAGGGCGGGCAATATCTTCCACCGCATTCTCTGGCAGGAAAAAGAACGTCTTTCGTAAGAATAATTCCACACGCCGCCAGAAACGCAAACTGGAAAACGCCGGGCGGACAAGTTTTCCATCCACCAGACGGTAGGTGGCATCCAGAATAGTGTAACGCACCGCGGCAGGGCCGCCCGCGAGGCGGATATTTTCATTCGTTTCCGGGTGCTCGTAATGGGGCCTGCCTCCGGGCAGGTGGCGGTAATCGTGGTTCTGGTGCACGATCAGGACCGAGGGAGTAACATCAATCACGGTCCATTTTTCTTGACGGGCCTTGTAGATCATCCAGTTGTCCCAGCCGGCGCGGCCGATGGCAAAGTCGGGAACATCCAGGTAAGAAGAAAGAGGAAAGAGGAAGAAGTCGCTCCCGGCGGGACGGTGGCGGATTCCTTGAGCGAAGACGGAAGACCGGAGACGACGCTCCCAGCCTTCGGAGAACTCGATCGGATCGGTCACATCCAAATCCCAGCGTTGACTGAGAGACACAAATTTTTGCTTTTGTTTTTTGATTTTCTTCGCCGCCTCGACAAAATCGGGCAGCAGGATGATGTCCGCGTTGATAATGCAAAGAAGGTCGCTATCACTATTCTCACGCGCCAACTGGAACATAGAAGAAATCAGCGGCGTACCACCGTCACTGCATTTCACACCCGGAAGATGTTTGACCCCTAGTTCTTGAGCCACCTCCGCTACACCTTTCTCAGCACCAAGGAGGAGAACCTCCACATCCGGCAGCAAGGCCCATGAATGGATGGCATTGCGCTGGATGGTGGAAGTGTGTGGGTCGCGGAAAGGTTTGGGAGCGGAGAAGAGAGTGATCAGGGGCATCGGTATCGATTAATCAGTGATCAGTTTTTAGAGCGGGCGGCGCGTTCGTCGGTGTCTTTGAGCGTTTTGTGCTTTACACCCGCGTTGATTTTCATCAGTCCGGGCTCATGGTGAACCAAATCCAGGACTTCGTTCCATGAAAAGTCGTCGCTGCCCTCGAAGCGGGCATAGACCTGGCGCATGAATTCCAGGTCTTCGGAGGTATCTACCGTCCAGCGGTAACCGCCATAATCGATGGCATGATGCAACTGCGCAATCTTGAACCCGCGCGGCGAAACGCCTGCTGCAAGCTGACCGCTGACGGCTGACAGCTCAACCTCTTCGTAGAGATACGGCATCACGTGCTCGCGATGGAACGTTTCGGTCGCCTCGTCCCAGGCTTTTTCCAAGGCTGCAAACGTGCAAACCTCTGTATCCAGGCCGATGGGATAGGTCCGCACATAAGGTGGGGGGAGACGGTTACAGGTGAAGTCGAAAGAGCCTTCCAGCAAAGTATTAACACACTCGTCGATCAACCTCGGATCGATGACCGGACAATCGGCGGTGATGCGGACCACCACGTCCGCTTTGACCTGTTTCGCGGTCTGGTAGTAGCGGTCGAGCACATCGTGCATTGCGCCGCGGGTGCAGAGAACACCAATCGAATCGCAGAAGGCAGCCACGGGATCATCTGAGGGGTCGGTGGTTGTGGCGACCAAGACCCGATCAACGGTAGCAGCCCGGGAGGTCCGTGTAACGACGCGCGCCAGCATGGGGCTTCCCGCAATATCGCGCAGAACCTTTCCGGGCAATCGGGAAGAGCCCATCCGTGCTTGAATGATGGCTACAATGCGATCTGACATGCTGATTATTTTTCTTTGCTCTCTTCGAATTCGGGCGGCGTGGCGGTTTTCGAGGTTTTGTCCAGCTCAGAAAGCCTCGTTTTGTGTTCTTCCAGGTCGGACTCCAATGTGCCAATCGTTTTACGGTGACGCGCATTGGCAAGGCCGCTTTTGATGCGACCAGGCGCCATGACAAGCAAACCAATGATGACGCCAATCCCCATCGCAACCATGACGATCAACGCCAGGGAACCCTGCACGGCATACCCAAAAAACGAAACCGTCACCATTGCCGTGTTTTCGAGCGCAAAAAAGACCATCAAAATGGCCATGACCAGAGCCAGAATCAACGCGAATATCATTCGGAACCTCCTTTGACTACGTCCGTTGCAAAGCCTGTGTGTAGGCCTGCATCAATTTTTTGGAATTTTTCGTCCAATCCGCGCGCTCTTCCGCCACAACGCGCGCGGCATGGCCCATTTCGGGGAAGCTCCTGCGCTGATCCACTGCCTGTAAAATCTTCGCAGCCAGCGCATCCGCGTCCCCGTCGGGAAACAGCCAGCCGTTCTCGCACTCGGTCACCCATTCCCGGTTCCCAGGGATGTCCGAGACCAGGCAGGGCAGACCGCTCGCCAGGGCTTCCATCAACGAGACCGACGAGCCGTCTACGTGCGATGGACTGATGTAGCCGTCAGCCCAATGATACCAGCGTGGCAGCTCGCTCTGAGAGACTTGTCCGCCGAACGTGACCCGGTCAAGGGCGCCGCCATTTATCAGGATCTGACGGATATGCGGGCCCTGCGAACCGCCCCCAAGCAGAATCAGACTCAGACCCGGCCTGGATTCCGCTGCACGAACGAACGCCCGTACCAGAACGTCTACGCCGTAAATCGGCTCCCAGGAGCGGTTGCAAAAGAGGGTAAACGAGTTATCAGTGACCAGCCTGTCCTCGAGAGAGGATGACCAGTCTTTTGGCATAAAACGTTGCAGATCGACACCCCAGGGAAAGATAACAATACGGCCTGGATCCATGCCGTGGGCAAGGGCTTTCGCACGAACAACCTGAGAATCGCCGATAAAGAAGCTGCTGTTCCTTAATACATATTGCGTAATTCTCTTATATCGCCTGTTACGCTCCGCATCTTGCAACAAGTCGAAGCCCCAGGACATGGTCACAATGGGACGGAAGCCGGTCAAAACGGCGATAAAAGCGCAGGTCTGAACAGGACCGGCGTGGATCAGATCGGGCTTGATCTGCTTGATCACGCGCCGCAAACTCAATACATACCTGGGCAGATCCTGCCAACGAAATTTTCCCTGCCCGCCCGCCCAACGGACGATCTCCACGCCCTCGGGCACGGGGCGGTCTTCCGTTTGCCGCAGGTTGCCCTCCAGGCGCAGGTGAAATGCTTCATGACCGCCACTTTGGATTGCTGAGAGAAAGCGGTGGTCGTGAGGGCCGTAGTCGTTGGAGAAATAGAGAATCTTCATACAAGCTCACCACGGAGAACACGGAGTCCACGGAGTTTTTTTTCTCCGAGGTCTCCGTGCGCTCCGTGGTAAATTTTTAGCTACCCAAGTCTGTCCAGCGCAATTCCTTGCCGACCGGCATATCGTGGATGGCTTTGGTACCGATTACATTCGGAATCTGGTCCGGTTTGATCGCGCCAGGCGTAGCGGGACGCAGCACGTCGATCATCTCGCGGGTGAACGTCTCGCCAGCCTGGATGTCACGCGCGGCGCGCAGGCAGCGACGTTGGACGACTTGCGTATCCTGTTCATTCTCTGCGATGAATTTGTCTGCTGATCCGAGCGCGCGCTCCAACAGGCGGGTTTCCTCCACCATCCTGGCCCATTTGTCGGGATCCATGGCGAATTTATGGTCGGGGCCTTCGCGGTCGTTGCTGTCGGTGAAGTGACGCTCGATCACGCGCGCCCCCAGTGTCACCGCCCCCACCACCGGGGCCACCGCATGGGTATGGTCCGAGAGCCCCAGGATGACATCCGGGAACATGCTGGCGTAGGTTTTGAGCACGTTCAGATGCAGGTGATCGTAGTTATCCGGGCTGGCGGTGTAGTTAGTGTTGCACTGCATCAGCACCAGTTGCTGGTTGATCTTCAAAATGGCGTGAACGGCTTTCTGCACTTCGCCGATGGTGGAGGCGCCGGTGGCCACAAATATGGGCTTGCCTTTGCTCGCCATGCGCTCCAGGGCTTCGATCCAGTCGATTTCGCCTGAGCCGGCCTTGTAGACCGGCACATACTGGTCCAGGAAGTCAATCGCGTTGAAATCGTAGGGCGAGGAGAAGTAATGGATACCGGCGTCGTTACATTCTTCCATCAACGTCATGGTCCACTCGAACGGGATGGAGGCCGCCCGGTACACTTCCACCACCGATTTCTTCCAGCCCGCCTGGTGGCTGACCTGCGAATTCATGTGGGTAAAGCCATAGTCCGAGACGATCTTGGGCGCATCGAAGTTCTGGAACTTGGCCGCGTCCGCGCCGGCTTCTTTGGCCAGGCGGATGAGCAGTTTGGCGCGTTCCAGGTCACCGTCGTGGTTGGCGGCGATGTCGGCGATGAAGTAGGTAGGGTGACTGGGGCCGATGGTGCGGGAGCCGATTTTGATTTCCATAGGTGCCTCCGTTTTGGTATAGACAGGCAGACAAGTACACAGGTAAACAGGTAGATACGTAGAACTTGGTTACCTGTCTACGTATCTACTTGTTTACCTACTCCCTGTTGATAACTGCGCATTTTCTGTGGATAACCCTGCTGATACTGTGTATAAAACTTCTCAATTCCGGTGGATACGCCGGGGATAGATGTACCGAAATCGGTGGATAACTTGTGCACAGACAGGCGCAACTTGGGCGACCGCCTGGCTTTTAGATTAGATTCTTCAACAGAAGTAGGCCGGACCAGCCTCTCATCGAACCCGAACTGGCGGGCGATTCTCAGGCCGAAGTCGTATTTGGTGAGCGCTTCGGACCCGACGGCATGGTACAGTCCGGAAAGACCTTTCTCCAGAATCTCTGGATAACGTCTCTGCCAGGTCGCCGACGAACATGGGACAGAACCAGACGTCCGTAAACCCGTTGACTATTTGTCCTTTTGAGAGCGTATTGAAGAAAAATTCCGACAGCGAGCGGGTTCCTGAAAGGCTCCAGCCGAAGAAATTGACCCGCGTTACCACGGCCTCCGGGTTGGCAGAGAGCACGTTGCGCTCACCCTGCAGCTTGGTCTGCGCGTACACGCTAAGGGGATTGGGCATATCTTCTTCGATGTAGGGATCCTCTTGGGTGCCGTCGAAAACCGAATTGGTGGAGATGTAAAGCATGCGGATACCGCACCGGGCACACAGCTCTGCCAATTCGCCGGGGAACTCTGCGTTCAGCAGGTGCGCGCCCTCCGGATCGGCTTCGCAGGCGTCCAGGATCGCGTTGGCAGCGGTGTGGATTACCGCATCGGGCCGGACTTCCTCGATGAAACGGGAGCAAATACCGGCCTCGAGCAGGTCCGCTTTGATCAGCTTGAAGGGCGTGCCGGCCAGTTTGCTGCGGTCCACGCCGACGACCGTATGAGTCCCAATCATCCCCAAACTGAGATTCAGACCCAGCAGACCGCTGGCGCCGGTGACGAGGATTTTCATGGTGATCGGTAGAAAAGAAGACAAGTAGACAGGGAAACAGGGATACAGGTACGTGCGTACTTGTATCCCTGTTTACCTGTTTCCCTCCTCACAATAACCCTTCCACAAGCGCTTTTTCGAAGGGTTCGATATATTTTTTGATACCCTCTACATCCAGCCATTCTCGGTTGGTATCGCTGGTGTAAGAGAAGCCCTCTGGGAGAGGAGTGCCTTCATAATGCTGCCTACGGTTCCAGAGGGTTTCCGGGGGTTTAATGACAAACATGCGCTCGCGCTCGACCGCATTGCGGGCTTCATCAGCGGAAAGCAGGCCCTCGTGCAGTTTTTCACCTGGGCGGATGCCGATAATCTCGATCTCGGCGTCAGGCGCAATGGCGCGGGCCAGGTCGATCACCTTGGTGCTGGGAATTTTGGGGACGAAGACCTCGCCGCCCTCCATCTGTTCGATGCAGTTGATGACGAAATGGACGCCCTGCTCGAGCGAGAGCCAGAAACGGGTCATGCGCTCGTCGGTGATGGTGATCTTGCCGTTGGCGCGCTGCTTGAGGAACAGCGGGACGACCGAGCCCCGGCTGCCGACCACGTTGCCGTAACGCACGCACGAGTAGCGGGTGGAAGTCCCGGCGGCGTAGTTGTTTGACTGGATGACCAGCTTCTCGGCCACCAGTTTGGTGCCGCCGTACAGGTTGACCGGGCTAACCGCCTTGTCGGTGCTGAGCGCCAGCACTTTTTTGACGCCCGCATCCAGGGCAGCCTCGAGCACGTTGGAGGTGCCGATGATGTTGGTCTTGACCGCTTCCATCGGGTTGTATTCGCAGGCCGGGACCTGTTTGAGCGCGGCGGCGTGGATTACCACGTCCACACCGTGCATCGCGCGGACCAGGCGCTCCTGGTCGCGCACGTCGCCGATGAAGTAACGCATGCGCGGGTCATCGTAGCCCCCTACCCGCATTTCGTGTTGTTTGAGCTCGTCCCGGCTGAAGATGATGATCTTTTTAGGATTCTTTTCCTCGAGCAGGATTTTTGTCATTTTTTTGCCGAACGAGCCGGTGCCGCCGGTGATGAGGATAACTGTATCGGTCCAGTCCATGGTGCCTCCAAAGAGTAGAGATTGGAGAGCAGAGATTAGTCTCTACTCTCTTGTTTACGAATAACAATTAACGGATATTGCCCGTTGCGGCCAAAAAAGCCTGGAAAACGCTCCTCCAGCCAGAAGATGAAGCGTAAGAAGGTTTCCCCGCCCAACTGGGGTCGGACGAACCAGCGCATGAAGCGCGGGCTGAGGCTGCGCCAGGGATAGATTTCGTACTGCACTGCCCCGGCCAGCACCTCTTCCAGCCAGCGCGGGGTCAGCTTCTCGACAAACGTCCCGGCCTGGTCATCTTCGTCGGCCCAGTCTTTTTTGCGTTTGCGGCCGCGGCCGGTCAAGAAACGTCCCACCTGGATGAACGGCTCGGCCAGGCGCATCAGGGACGGGTTGTGCCAGCCGTTGACGATAACCGCGCTATGGCCGGCCTTAAGCGTGCGCTGGAGTTCGAGGTACGCGCGCTTATGTTCGCTCGATGGAAGGTGATGGATGGCATGCATAGAAACTTCCCCATCAAAAACATCGGCTTTGAAGGGCAAATTTGCAATGTCGGCCACCACGTACAGGCCTTTTCCGCCCAGTTTTTCGCGGGCTTCTTTCAGGGCGGTGATCGAGATGTCGGCGCACAGGCGGTAGTGATAGTTCTTGGAGTAGGTCAGGTATTCCGGCCACTGCACCGGACCGGACCCCGCATCCAGCAGAAAATCGCCTGCAGACGCCAGGTGGCGATTGACGCGCAGGTGACATTTTTGGATGTAGTCGCGCGAAACAGGCCGCAGGTCTTCGTAGCGGGCGTTCTGGTACAGCCCCTCGCCGACCTGCGACCAGCCGATCCGGTCATAGAATTCGCGCACTTGTTGTTTGGTATTTGTCATTTTTCCGGCAACCTTTTTAACGCGAATGTCGCGAAAAGGCGAATGTCGCGAATTTTTTAAAGATTATTCGTGAAATTCGTTCATTCGTATCACTCGTGCCCGTCAGGGTATTCGTGTTAAAGATCACCATTGTATTGGCTCACCCGCAAGATAATCGAATGTTCTTTTGTATTCGACCCGGCCTTCGTCGGAGAGCACCCGGCCCACCGGCCAGAGGTCTACATCCTTCCAGAAGTGCATCAGCCGCCAGGGGAAGGGTTGCGGAAAGTCGAAGAAAAAGCGGTAGGCATAATTCCAGGCCGTTTCGACCTGCTCCCGGCTCAGGCACTGAGCGGGTAGGTCCGATAAAAGCCGGTCGAGCGTGGCATAGTACTCATCCCAACTGGACGGATCGTGGGTGAAGCCGCGCCCGCGATAATGCGTGTTCCCGGCCAGGACACCGGCACAGCGCGCATCGCCATCTCCATGCCGACCGTGGTGGTGTAGGCCAATCCCAGCCCGGCAATTTCCATGCAATCGTAGGTGTTGATCTTCTCATCCGGGCCGACCACGCGGATGTGCGCGGGGCGTTGCGCCAGGGCGTGCTCGATCACGCCCAGCATCGAAGGCCCTTTCATCAGGCGCTCGCCGGGATGGACACGCACCACCAACTGGACATCGTCCCGTTTCGCAAAATATTGGACCGTCTTTTCGATCCACTCGGCCATCGAAGAAGCGAAGGCATTGCGCCCCAGCGTCAGGCTGTCGCCCAGCACGTTGGTGGCCAGCAGGGCCACCGGGCGCTCGTCCAGGCCCAGAGTATCACGCAACTGCTCGCCGCCCATCGAGGCCACGTCCTGCCAGAAGCGCGTGCCTTTGCCATATTTTTTGGCGCTCGTGCGGGCATCTTCCAACGCGGCGATCTCTTCCCGCTCGACTTCGGTCAGCGGTGTTTTTCCACGCGCCGCCCAGAGCGCGTCGGTGTTCTGGCGCATCACGATCTCATTTTGGGAGAGCCAGATCTGCTCACGCTGGTCGTTGAACTCGTAGGTGACGGTCTGCAAACCGAGATGACGGGCAACCTGGTAAAAGACGCCCAGCTCGGTGACCAGCCCGTTCGGGACAAGGACGGCGTCCGGGCGTTGGTCCTGCAGAAAGGCCAGCGCCGTTAAAGCGGCGGACCGGTTCTTTCTCAGCCTCAGCCTGTACAGCTCGGATTCCCGGTCGAAATCCTCCACCTGGAGCGTGTACATCGTGTCGAAGGCGGAGGCCGTTTCGACGGCTGCTTCCAGTTCCGGGGGCAGAGAGCCGGCTTCCCGGACCCCGAGCAAGGAAACGGATTTCACAAGGCCTTCCATCGGGGACAGCACCCGCTTCGTGTACAGGTCCTGCCGGCGCAGGTCGAAGGGATTCAGTTCCGTCCGCCAATCGCTGTAGGGCAAATAAGCAATCGTGACCTCATGCCCCATGCCGCGCAGGGTCAATCCGATCATGGCAGCCTGCTCCACCCAGTAATGCAGCGTGGCAAACAGCAGCAACTTTTTTCCCTTCTGCGCTTTCTCCGCGAACGGCCGGGCCTGCTCGACTGCCGCCGGCAAATGCGCGGCCAGCTGCTCCAGGTTATAACGCGTGCGCGGCCGGCTTCTGCGCAGCGCGTCGTAGAGGTCGGCGGTGTAGGGGATGGAGCCGAGGAGAGATTTTAAGGGTTGTATTCATTGGGCTCTAAAGTCCGACAAGACTACAGGTCAACAGGTCAGACTTGTTCGACTCTGTAGACTCAGTGACCTGTGGACCTATTCGACTTTTCTCAATCTTCCAGTCCAAACGCGGCCGGATCGGCCCCTGGCGCGGCTCTGCCCATTGCGTGCCGGGCGCGCCGGAGATATCCACGTTGAAGGCCAGGGCGTTTTCGTCCATGAAAGTAGCGGCGCACGCCGAAGGAACTGGCGTTGACGCCCAGCATGTAGCGGCCCTCGTTGAACAGGTCCGCGGGCAGGGTGGCCCGGCTGACGTAACGACCCGCATTCCGCGAGCCGAATTTCTCGTATTGCTCGCCGTCGTCCACGTCGAAGGAGGTGATGATGTACTCGCCGCGCATGGTGCTCAGGTAGATCCCGACCCGCAGTCCGGTGAGCGGCGCCTCCAGCCTGTACTCCATTTCGACCGTCAGCGGCTCCGTCGAACGGACCGTATCGACCACCTTGCCGCGCGGGTCTTTCAGTCGCAGGGAGATGGGACAAAACGGCGAAGCGGAAGGGGGCACCTCGTCCGGCTCCCAGAGGCGTTCCCCCGCCTGGGCCTGGCCGGACGAAAGATAATAATCCACTGCCTGCTGGCTCGGTCCGCGCATGAGCAGTTTGCCCTTGTCCAGCACGATGGCTTCCTCGGTCAGGCGCAAAATCGCGGACATGTTGTGGCTGACGAACAGCACGGTGCGTCCCTGCTGGGCGACGTCGCCCATCTTGCCGAGACACTTCTTCTGGAACTCGGCATCGCCGACCGCCAGCACTTCATCCACCACCAGGATTTCTGGTTCGAGATGGGCCGCCACCGCGAACGCCAGGCGCAGGTACATGCCCGAAGAATAGCGCTTGACAGGCGTGTCGATGAACTGCTCCACTTCGGAGAAGGCCACGATCTCATCGAACTTGCTTTCGATCTCGGCGCGCTTCATCCCCAGGATGGCGCCGTTCATGTAGATGTTCTCGCGGCCGGTCAGCTCGGGGTGGAAGCCGGTGCCCACTTCCAGCAGCGAACCAACCCGTCCGCGCACGGCCACCGTCCCACGGGTTGGTTCGGTGACGCGCGAAAGGACTTTGAGCAGGGTGCTCTTTCCCGCGCCGTTCCGCCCCACGATCCCGAGCACCTTGCCTTCTTCCACCTCGAAAGAAACATCGTTCAGCGCCCAGATAAAGGCTTCGTCTTTCTTCTTTCTTTCGTCCTTGGAAAGATGAAAAAGGGAAGAAGCAGCTCGCACAGGAGCCATGGCCGCATTCACCAACACATCGCGCAGCATCCCGTACTTGAACTTGGTCTGCGCGGCGCCAATGCGATATCGTTTGCCTAGATTTTCAACTCGAATTGCTGTTGTCATGAATAAATTACCAGAGAGTAGAGAATAGAGAGCAGTATTTTCGAATGACTATTCTCTACTCCTCTAATCTCTTTTCTCTATATCGTATCCGCGAAGGTGCGTTCCATGTTGCGGAAATAGAACAGTCCGCTGACCAGAACGAGGAGGGAGATACCCACGGAAACCCACAAGGCCGCGTTTGGACCGTCCCCGGCGCCAAGCAAAGCCCAGCGGAAGCCGTTGACTACGCCCGCCATCGGGTTAAGCGAGTAAACCAGTTGCCATTTCTCAGAAATAACACTGGCCGAGTAAGCCACCGGGGTGATAAACAACCAGAATTGGGTCAGGAACGGCAGGGCGTAATTTACGTCGCGATATTTCACGTTGACCGCCGAAAGCCAAAGGGCTACCCCCAGCGCGGTCACAATCGCCAGCAACAAGAACAGGGGCAGCGCCCAGAGCACGTTCCAAGCAGGAGTAATGTGATAATAGATCATCAGACCGATCAAGATCACAAAAGCGATGGCAAAATCCACCAATCCTGCCAGCACCGAAGCAATGGGCAACACCAGACGGGGGAAGTATACCTTTGTGATCATATTGTGGTTGGACGTAAGCGAACGGCTGGCCTGGTTGAGCGCGGTGACGAAAAGTCCCCAGGGCAGAAGCGCGGTGTAAGAAAAGATCGGGTATGGAACGTTGCTATCGGTCGCCACTTTGGTAATGCCACCGTTGAAAATGAAATTGAAAACCAACATCGTCAACAAAGGCTGGATGATCGCCCAGGCCGCGCCCAGCAGGGTCTGTTTATAGCGCACCTTGATGTCGCGCCAGATCATGAAGAAGACCAGCTCGCGATACACCCACAGGTCGCGCAGGTTGAGCGCGGTCAGGCCGGTGGAGGGTTTGATGTAGATGGTCGTTGGTTCGGATTTGGCAAGTTCTGTCATTATTTTCACAAGAGAAAGAGGAAAGAATATTCCATCTTTCCTCTTTCGTCTTTCCTAACGAACTTTCTCTCGATTTTCCTGGAACCACGCAATCGTCCGGCGCATGCCCTCTTCGAACGGGACCTGCGCCTGCCAGCCGAAGTATTCCTTCGCGCGGCTGACGTCCAGGCCACGGCGGGGCTGCCCGTTGGGCTTCTCGGTATCCCAGACCAGCTGGCCCTCGAATCCGGTCAAGCGGATGATCGTTTCGGTCAGGTCTTTGATCGAGATTTCGTAGCCCGATCCCAGGTTGACGGGTTCGGATCCATTATATTTTTCCGCGGCTGTGACGATCCCATCGGCGGCATCTTCCACGTACAGGAACTCCCGTGTCGGCGAACCATCGCCCCAGGCGACCAATTCCCTGTCGCCGCGTTCCTGCGCTTCGATGGCTTTGCGGATCAAAGCAGGGATCACATGGGAGGTCTCTAAATTGAAATTGTCGCGCGGGCCATACAGATTGACGGGCAACAAATAAATCGCGTTGAACCCGTACTGCTGGCGATAGGCCTGCGCCTGGACCAGCATCATCTTCTTGGCCAGACCGTAGGGCGCGTTGGTCTCTTCCGGATAGCCGATCCACAGGTCCTCTTCCTTAAACGGGACCGGTGTGAACTTGGGATAAGCGCAGACCGTGCCGATCGCCACAAACTTCCCCACCCCACGACGCCATGCCTGGTGCATCAGTTCCACGCCCATCATCAGGTTGTCATAGAAGAATTCCGCCGGGTGCTCGCGGTTGGCGCCGATCCCGCCTACGTTGGCGGCCAGGTGAATGATGAGCAGGTTTTCAGGTTGAAGGTTGAAGGTTGAAGGAGGAATATCATATCCTCGAAGCAGTAAATGCTCTGGAAGTTTTTCGACAGGTTGTAAAGCATCGTGCAAAAGCTGACTGATTGAATTGCGGTCGGTTAGATTATAGTATTCAATCCGGGGGATCAGGATATCCGTAGCGCCGCGCTCCAGCAGTTTTTGGATCACGAAGGAGCCCAAAAAGCCGGCGCCGCCGGTAACAATCACACGTTTATCTTGCCAGAATTCGTTGCTCATGCTGCCTCCTACTGCACAATGAATTGTGCATTCCGGTATTTTTCGTCCAACGGATCCCGGATCAACCCCGATTTCAATACGTGTAAGACTTCGCGCACGCCGTCATCCACATTCAGGGTTGTCTCAAAGCCCAGTTCACGGTGGATTTTCTTGAACGACACGGTGATATCGCGCATGTCCCCGCCAAAGGTTAAATCCTTGTACTCCACCACCGTTTCGGGCATCCGCTTGAGCACCAGCCCGACGATTTCGTCTTTGGTATAGTTGCCGTCCGGCGTCCCCAGATTGAACACCTGCCCGCGGATCTTCTCTTCCGGCGCTTCCAACCCCAGGATAATCCCGCGCACCGTATCACGCACGTGCACGAACGAGCGCGAGTAGCCTCGCTGGTAGATGATCAACTCTCGCCGGGTGAATGCCTCCAGTACGAACTGGTTGACGATCAGATCGAACCGCGTCCGCGGCGAGATCCCGTACAAAGTGGCAAAGCGGAACAACAGGGGCGCCGTCGGGGCGTCTTTCTGACCGAGCAAATATTGTTCTGCCGCGATCTTCGTCTCAGCGTATAAAGATTGCGGATTGAGCGGGGAGTCTTCGGTGACCGGTTTCCCGTCCGACGACATGCCATAGTTGCTGTAAGTGGACGCGAACACGAAACGACCTACGCCCAGGTCTGCTGCCTGCTCGAAAACCATTTTCGTGGCCTCGACGTTATACCGCCAGGATACCTGCGGTCCCACCGCCTGGCAGGCCGGGAACCCAACGATGGCCGCCAGGTGAACGATCGCATGCGGGAGAGGCCACTCCCCCCGGACGTTATCCCGGATGGCGCGCAGCTCGGTCACATCCGTTTTGACAAAGTTAAAATGGGGGTGGCTCAGAAACGGAACCAGCGCCTCGCCGCCGAACAAAAGAGAGTCGAGGACGGTGACACGGTAGTTGGCGCGTAGCAGTTCCGAGGTCAGGAGAGAACCGATGTATCCCGCTCCGCCCGTGATCAAAACATGACGGTCATCATTCATTCTTCAGTCTCCATCCGTAAATTCACTTTGAACCCTCTTACTTCCAAAACAGGCGCATCTTGATCGTTCACGATGTCAATGCCCTGTTCCAGGCACGAAAGGCGGCAAATATCTGCCACGTCACCATCGCCTACCAGCCGAATACTGGCATAGCCCGCTTTCTTGACTTCATCCAGGTGCGTTTTCACACGCTGGCGAGTTCTCCGGTAGAGGTCCAACGAACGTTCGATGTAATCGACCGTCAAGCGGGCGCGCAGCGCAATCCCCTCCGGCGTGATGATGTAGCGCAGCTTCTTGCGCTCGGCGCGCTTGACCTTGAGCGCGCCTTTGTCGATCAAGCGTTTAATATGCCAATTCACGGTCCCCACGGCCACTCCCAGCTGGGTAGCCAGGGAGGCCTGGGTGACATCAGGGTTTCGCTCGATCTGCTCGAGCAGCGTCAGTTCACGGGCGTTTTCTTCTGGGGTTTCCATTTCAAAATTCAGCGGCTGAATTATAACCGAGAAAGAGTCGCTGTCAAATGGAAGTGTTGGTTTGTCTTTAAGGGATTCAATGGCAATTATGGTTGTTGTCACAAACCGGCTCACGCAGTGGACAGGTTAACGGCGCTTCTGGCATACGCGTATAAATTTCACCCTTTTCATTTTTATCTACAACCATAATAAAGGCTGCATCAATATACGTAAGATAGGGCGCCAGGATATCGTTCCGTCTTTTCCCAACCTGGCACCCCCCTACGATCACTTCCGCGGCGTCCGGAAAGTTCAACTTACGTTGGTCAAGGGGCAGTAGAACTGTCTTATTCATATCAGGCAAAAGCAAGGTAAATACCAGCCGCGGGAATTTTCTTGGCGTATAGGGTGTCATTTGACCGGGGAGAATTGGCTCGCCTTGATCGTATGAGTAATAACGGGGATACAATCCACGCCCCGCTATCAAAAGCGCATCCGGGTTTCCGAGAAATTCTTCTACTTCCTGGCGGGAAAATCCGGACTGCTCAAAAAAGGAATTTTTATCCAGTTTTCCTAAAAGCGATTGGGCAGTTTCCGGCGGTTTTTCTCCGGGAGAGGTCCATTCAAGCAAAGGGAGCGTAGCGACGATCAAAAAGAAAGGCAAAATAACAAGCCCGGTCTTACTCCAATTCAATCTGGCAATCCCCTGCTCCGGCTTGCGGTCCACTGGCCTCTTAAAAAAACCATTCGCGTGGAATCCCAGTGCCGAGATGCAAAACCGGATCATTTCAACCAGGCCGATTGCATAGTAAAAGTAAATCACCCAGTCTATTGGGACAACATACCGGCCGCCGGACGTTCGTGCAAAGGCATTGGCAAGGTTATAGAATAAAAAGACCATAAGCGGTACCAAAGCGGCGTACCTAACTCGTTTCCAAGCGGTCCCTATTCCGATTGAGAGAATTGTCAAATTAACGGCTAAAAATATGCCCCCCGCGTTTGAAACATCTCCCAGGGATGAATCCTGCATGCGGCCCCAATATGGATACGCATCCAAGACGTGGCGCAAATCATCCAAAATCGGGGAAGGAGGAAGGGTCAACACGGACGTGATGAGATTGTGCATAAAGTGCTGGGGGATAAACTGGTACCGGGTCAGATCGATTGGATTATGGTTTTTGGGTACAGATATAACCAATTGTGTCTTAGGCGCTCCCCGGCTGTCGATTGGAGCCAGCGCACTTTGTTCTATTGAACTCTGTTCGTACCGTTCTTGAATGACACGATCAAATTGCTGCAGGAAAAAGAACGGCTCCCCTGCCACACGCTGGTTGCGCCACATCCAGGGCGAAATCGTGATAAAAAAGGCGACAACAACTAAAAAAACATCCCGTAAGGCCAGCTTCCAGCGCAGCCGCCAGATGAAGAAACCCATGATGAACGTAACAGGAAGCATAAAAAATACATTGTGTCTCAGTAAAATCCCAACTCCTATGGATGCTCCAACCCCGGCAAGATAGTAGGCTTTCGGGTTATCTAACCACTGCACCAAAAACAAAGCAATCACAATCAGAACAACCCCTGTCGGAAACTCTGTTAGCATAAGCTTCGGGTGAGAGGTGCTAATTAATTTTCCACCCGTAATCGCGTTCGAAACCTTAAAGATCGCCAGGGCAGCGATCAAAACACCGGCGGCTTTACTATGGATTTTTTTACCCAACAAATAGAGCAATGCCGGAAAAACAGCATACGCCGCCGACTGGACCGCTACTACCACCAGATAATCCTGGCCAAAGATCCGGTGAATAAGGGCTAAAAATCCGGATAAAAGCCCGCGATCGATAAAATTTCCAAAGAACAGCCCTTTGCCATACACTGCGCTCTGGGCTCCGATGTCAAATAAGGCTGCATCTACAAAGGGATAAAATGCTCTGTCCGGCAAGTAAGGGCCGGGGGCGTTGAAGGTCGCTCCAAGCGGAGTTGTGATCCATACGACAGCAGCAATGATCCAAATCCCGATAAAAATGGCAAAAGAAGATACTTGCGTCCACCTCTTTCTGCCTACAATCCTTTCGAACAAGAATCCGGCAAAAAGCGTCACTCCGATCGCGAGCCACACCTGACCGGCTAAAAGGGGTACGCCCGCGACATTCCAATACAATTCATCGGGGACAATCCCCAATCCAGTAAAAGCAACAAAAGCCCAGGTAAACTCAATGATCACAAGAACAATCCATACCGGTTTGTGGCCTCGCCAACCGTTCCCGCTTTCAAGTGCAAGTCCACGGTGGTATACCAGAAATACAAACGTTTGTGCAAAGAGGAGCGCCAGCCAGATCAGGACAGGCTGAAGGCGAGGCATGTATCCAAGCAGGGTAGGAAAACGATAATCGGGTATCAGAAATAAAAAATGGAATACGATCCATTCAAGCACGAACGTACCTGCTAAAACGTAGCGGATTAACTCTGGCCTATTGTTAAGTGGCTCATTCCAGGAAAGCAGGCGATAAAAATGAGCAATGGCGATCACCAGAAAAAAGATCGCAAAGAATAAAACGCTTATTGCAATCAACAACCGTTGCAGGGAGAGCCCAAAAAGAATCGCGCTTTCTGCCTCCGACGGCTCACCGACAACAAAAAACAACGCCAGAAACCCTTCAATACTAGCAATAAATGCCCAAAGGGAAAAAGTGCGGCTGGAAATGGGTTTATACATTAAACCTGTACTCTCCAACGGCGGTCCAAATAAAGGATGCTTGCAACTCCTGCAAGCAGAATCAATCCGAAAATAATGTTTGCAACTACAGGGTGCAAATAAAAAGTAACAAAAGCGATCAGACTTAATAGGATTGCCGTCAGATGGATTGTCAAAACAGCCCGACGTTCAGCAAGGCCAAACGCTACCAAACGGTGATAGGTATGGTCAAGATTTGCTTTATAAACCGGCAGACCCTGGCGAAAGCGCGAATAGACGACCAGAGTCGTATCAAAAATGGGCATTCCCACAAGCAGAATAGGCACAAACCAGGATGAGATGGGGGATAGCCCAACCGGAGCATATTGCATGGCAATTGCCGCAATCAAAAACCCAAAAGATTGGGAACCAGAATCACCTAGAAATAAACGAGCGGGCGTCACATTGAAGAAATAAATCCCAACCGTGATTCCTACGAGAATGATGCTGATTTCGGTCAAGTAAGTTTGCCCGGACAAGGAAGTTACTAATACAAAGAAAAGAAAAGCGATACCGCTGACCCCTACAGCAATGCCATCCATACTATCAATCATGTTCATCGCGTTCGTTACACCGATCAGCCAGAATAATGTGAGGGCAATATCCAGAAACGCAACCACTCCTGCCGACAAAAAGAGTAATGACAGTGAGTGAACAAAATGCACAGAAACATTGGAAACAATCAGGACGAAACTGGCCAGGATCTGCCCGGTCAGTTTGGGAATCGCAGAAAGTCCGCGCACATCGTCCAACAAACCAAACAAATAGATAATGGTTGTTGCAAGAACCAGAGCGGGGGTAAATTTGTTATTCCACAGGCCAAGCAGGAAAAAAAGAAAAATCAAACATAAGATCAAGGCCGTTCCTCCGGCCAAAGGTGTAGGAACTGAGTGAATTTTATGAGCAAATTTTCCGGGCCTGTCCATCAAACCATATCGCCGGGCTAAGTAAATTGATAGAGGGGTAAACGTCAATGAACAGATAATAGCAACCAGGCTGTAAAGAAAAATATTGCTTGAGAAAGAAAACCCTGTCGTCACTATTCCGCCCTTGGAAGGAAAATTTGATAATGAAGATTAAAGTTACAAATTTTGTGCAAAGAACCACCGTTTTGGGAACCATCCGGAGATGCTGTTGAATTCTATCATATCCGGCAGATACGATTTTTTTGGCGTTTCTAGAAAATCATGGAATGTTACACGGTGACCCACTGGGACATTTGAACAATTTTATTTCGACTTTCGAATGGCTTTTTTATAGATGGGAGAAGTAAAGAATTGGACGGCGCTTTGGATGTGCCAGAGCAGGAAACGGAAGTTCTTTCGACTGGCACGATGCGCATCATGCCGGACACGGAGACGGGTGTCCAAGCATATGTTTAATCCCGCTAACCGTGCGCGCGTGCAAAACTCAACATCTTCAAAATACAAACGGTATTTTTCATTCAACCCCCCCAGGTCTTGATACGTGTCGCTCTTTAAGAGCAGGAACATTCCGGCAATCCAATCAGGATGAATTATTTCTTTTTCATCTGCTGATGCAAATCCGTGCTTGTATCCGGGTAGCCTGCGGCGAATAATCTCTATGGGTTTCGGCAAATCCCGAAACGAATCTTGCACGACGCCGCTCGAATCAACAATCAGGGGAGCAACTATATCCGCCTCACCACTTTTTAACAATTCGATTAAGCGTAAAATGACTTCATGTTCAAAGACAATATCAGGGTTTAGAATGCAAAAATAATTAGAAGTTGATAATTCGAAGGCCCGATTATGATTTTGTGCAAACCCCTGGGGATGGGTATTCCGGACGATCGTAAAAGATTTCCATAAGGATGTACCAGGCTCTGGAAAATCTTGCCCAAAATTATCGGTGACAATTAGGTCCAATTGGTCGGCTGGCTCATGCATGCGCAAACTATCCAGCAAGCGATATATTTTAAGTGCATCCCCATGGCTTACAACAGAAAGTGTTACTAGTGAATGGGCTTTGTTAGACCTGCGCCTCAAGGGTTCACTCATGGCCAATTAATTCCAAAATAGACTTTCTTGCAATACCCATCCTTCCCCGAATGCCATCCAGTGTTCCCAAAAAGAACGCCCGTAGCTTCTCCAGCTTCTGCGTCTCAAAAAACAACATCCGCAAGAAGATATAAGCGGTAGCAGTCACTTCATACAGCAGCCAGTGTGGGAACCGCGGGGCGTATTGGCCCAGCATCGGAATACGATTGCGACTGATGTAGTACCAGCGCAGTGGCACATGAAAGGTAGGATAATGCTCTTGGCCGCCAAAAGTTCGCCTTTGCCGGTCTCCCTGGCGGTGGTATAAGCGAGCGTTACAGGCTACTAACACTCGATAACCACACTGTCTGGCGCGCAGGCAGTATTCCGTATCGACATAGTCGATGAAAAAATCGTCCCGAAAGGGTCCGATCTTTTGATAGGCTGCCAAGTCAAAAAGGGAGCCTGAGGTGATAACATAGGTTACATTTTCCAACACGTTTCCCTTACAGGATACACGCTCGAATAGCAACTTGTTTTTAGGGCGTAAAAAGAGAGCTTGGGTCTTTACAATTGGATCCACAACGTTGGGGGCTACTACAGCAAGGCGGCCATCCTTGGAGTGCACGGAAAATGCTTCGGACATGACCGATATCATTCCAGCTTCCGGATAACTATCCTGGTCGAACGTAACAATGTAAGAGAACCCTTGTTCTAATGCCCGCCGGATTCCTTGATTTAAAGCTGTTGCGACACCAAGATTGTTTTGATTATAGATGACGCTTAGCGATGATCTGCGACGTTTTTCTTCATCGATAAGGAAACGGCGGACCTCGGAATTCGAACCGTTGTCTACCAGAATAATTTGATCCAATTGGGCATAGAAGGAATCCAGGCGCAAAAAAAAATCAGGCGAGGGGTTGAAAGTGATGACGAGGCCAGGGATTGTTTTCATCTTTTATGTCGAAATCTTCGCACATAAAGTTGTGACCAACCACGTTCCATACTGGCCAGCAAATTTGAATTGTTAACCGTTCGAACTCTTTTGAATTTCTTTTCGCTTGTCAAAAATCAAAGGCAGGCCGCAAATGGCATCCCATTTGGCCTTCCACAAAACCCTGCCACGACCGCGAAACGTGTAATAGAGCATATAGCTTAAATTGACCATTATGTGAGCAGGCAGGTATTTCAATAACAAACCTGTTGGCATATTTTTAAAAAATGTCCAAACCAGGTTGCGATGTGAATGATATAACGAAAAATCGCTATTTATACCGAAGGTAGTAGAACCGACGTGGTGGACAACCGCACTCGGAACATATAAAGCGAGATATCCGTGCAGACGCAGGCGAAAGCCCAAATCCACATCTTCAAAATAACTGAAGAAATCTTCGTCGAATCCGCCGACTTTCAAAAAAGCATCCCGCAGATACAATGAAGCTGCGGCGCAAGGGGTGAAAATTTCTTCTATATTCAAACCAAATTGATCTGCCGGATAATTGATATTGCGCCTCCAGGCCACCCCACTGACATGGTAAGAATCCCCCGATCCATCTAATAATTCGGGGTGATTGGCCTGGACTTGACGTGAAGAAAAACAGGAAAAATCACGATGATGTCGTGTAACTTTGATTAAGTTTTCGAGCCAATCTGGCTCGGGAAAAGCATCCGCATTAAGGAGAGCGAGCCATTTTCCACGGGAGAGGCTAGCCCCTATATTGTTGGCAACAGCAAAACCGAGATTTGTGCTTAATCGTTCGATTTTCAGACTGAAGGAAGGATAGCTTTCTTCCAAGCCATCCAACGTACCGTCAGTAGAACCATTGTCGACCAGGATTACTTCAAATCCTTGAAATTTTTGTGATACGAGCTTATCCAAACAGGTTGATAAATATGCTTTGCTGTTCCAGGTAATAATAACTACGGAGATGAGAGGCTGTCTTTGCACGGGCACATTATAATGCCACAGCTTATCAACTATGACAACGTCGATACAGTGCGTTTGACAACGCCCGAGACAATTATTTAGCGCTCAAGAGATATGGGCCATATTCTAATCCCATGTACGTGTTCGCAGAGAACACAAAGCAGAGAATCACAAAACAGATATACCAAAAAAGATAGCGGATAATTACTTCTTTCTTCCGGATCGAATCCAGAGGAAAAAAGTACGGCACTATCCAATAAGCCACAAGGGCATAAGCCATGAAATGTAAGGGCAACATGAAACGGACTTCCATGGCGGCCGGAATAGATAAGAGAGCTGGTAGAGCAAATATGATCGGTAAAATAAGTCGATAATCCAGCAATCCCGTTCCACTTACAAAATCCTTGGATGAAATATACATCAGAACAAGAAACCAAATGGAATAATTAATGAAACGCCGGAAAAAGGAACCAGCGTATATGTTGGAAACATAAACAGTATCATATATCACATCTAAGCCATTGAAAAAATGGCGCGCATAGACAACTATAAAATCTAATGGGTACCTAAGCGCAAGGCCCAAGTATTTGGCAAAGGACAGAGGGGAATCTGGCCCAATTTGACCGGATTCAGCGTATGAAAGCGATTTATAACCTGCCCTGATAAGGATGCTTTCTCCGTGTGCATCCATAAATCTAACCCCGGGTACTGGATAATTAGTTCCAATGTTTGTTTCATACTTTTGCAAGTCGAACCCCCAGCCCAACTGTGTGGAAAACAGGTCAGTTTTTTTCATATGGAGTTGGGTCTGTGCAAAAGGGCTAAGAATGCCATAATTATTGAGATTAATGGCAGCCTGGGGGCTGAATACAATGACCGCGCCAACCGCGATAGCGAGGACTCTCGTCGCAACCTGTTGAAATCCCAATTGCATTTCGCGGCGATAAAAATATACACCCCATAACAAAAGTGGTATTAACGAAATTTGATAAGAAGGCCGAAGCAATGCAGAACCACCCCAAAACAATCCTGCGATAATACTTGACCACCATTGCCTGGAAAATCTCACAAAGATATAAACACCTAATAAGATGAAAAAGAAGGCTGGCAAATCCGTTAACGGATAGAAAAAGGAACCACGCCAGAAATAGAGCGCAAAGAAGCTGAAAAAGAGGAGTTGAATCAACCCAGTTTTCTTTTAAATACCAGGCTGATAAGCTCTGGGATCATGATGGCTATTGTTGCGCTATATAGCAGGGATGTTACAACTTCGTAGCCAACAAAACTTGAAATGCCAACCAACTGGGAGAAGCTTGAAATAAGAAAGATAATGAATGAAAACAGATATGCACGCAATGGAAAATCGTAATTTAGGAAAGAGAAAACTCCGTCCTTAACAAAATAATCGCTGCGAGACCAGTATCCAAGTGAATCGTAATGAAATACAAAATCGGCTCTGATAAGATTAAGATAGAGCAGTATTGAAGAGATAATTAGAAATGAAATTAGCGAAGGGTAGCGATTCAATAAACGCCAAATTTTTGGCATCATAGTCATCATTTATTCTTTAGCTGCCAGATTCTTGCTGAAAATTAAAAATGTTCCAAAAAAGGATGTAGTAATCTATCAAGAGTATTTGATGGCAAACAACTGATTCATGCCATATAGGAATTGATGGTATTCAACTAACTCACCACCAGAAAGCGAAGCTATCTCTTCAATTTGCTTTTTGCCAAGGAATTTCTCATGCTCATGGGCAGCTTCTTTACTGAGAAGTCCTATGCGAGCCAAAATTTCGTGCACAGTTCTTCCTCGTGGATGGGGGGTCGTCCCAATAATTAATCCATCTCTTTTTAGTAAGAGCTTATAAGTTGATAGAAGCTCCATCGGATTTTTAATATGCTCAAGAAATGCTATACAAGTAATGTAGTCTACTTTTGTTTGAACCTTTCTGGCTATAGTTTCGATAGCTGTAGTTTCTAATAAATCAAGATTTATAAACGAGTATTTTTTTTCTTGAGAACCGTTCATAGGTATTTTATCAACCCCAAAATATTGACAATCTTGAGGAAGATAGGAAATTAGATAACCTGCACCACAGGCAAGATCCAAAACGATTGACTTTTCTCGGATATATTTTGCTACTCTCGACAGTCTAGCGTTTCTAATTCTTGACGATAATAAACCTTCGGATTCCTGATATTTCATTTTCAACTCGTTGGTATGTCACTTTCGTTCGGAATTTAAGTTTTTCCTTCAATGAAAAATCGAAGCTACCTAATTATTTGAACAAAAAGGTAGAAGCAAACGTCACCAATAATTGTAACAATTCGAGAAATAAGGGCAATTAATACGCTAGTTGATTCTCCCAAGAATCCCGACAACATGAGTATCAAAACAGTTTCTCGAACGCCAGCCCCTGCTGGCGCACCTGGCGTAACTGTGCCTATCAACCAAGAAGCAGCGTAAGCTGAAAGAACACCCCCTACTGGAATATGCGCCCATGTCCCTTCCACTCCATAAATAATGATCCACAAAATCATTCCCGCTGTAAGTAAGAAAAACAAATAAATGAACCAGTTTGGCATTAAAACTTTATACATTTCTGCAATGTTTTTACGAGGTAAGCCTATTTTTTGTAGAATGGGCACATGAGAAAAAATAACCCCAAAAACCAATGGAGAAAATACACCGGTGATAATAATTGAGAACGCAACTATAGGTTGCATCATTTGACTCTTGCCAATCAGGATTCCTAACGAAGAAATGATGCCAGAGACCAGAAGAAGCCCTACGATCTCGAAAATCGCGGCTCCTAATAGCGGTACATGATCCAGCCCCAACTGCCTCCCCAAGAGATGTCTGCTTGGCAAATGAAAGATATTTCCAGGAATATATTTCGCAATTTGTGTACGCCCATAAATTTTCATCGAAGTTACAAAGTTTGTCTTAGTCTCACCAAACCAATCAACGAGTTGTCTCCAGGCAAGGACAAGAAATAAATTATCCAGAGCATACAATATACTCCCTCCTAAGATAATGAAAATGGCCTTTCTGACATCCAACTCGCTAAATATTTGAAGTCTGACAGACCATATTTTTTCTACGACAAATGCTAGTGCAGCCAAAGGAAGTACGACACTTAGCACACGAATGATGATTGATTTTTTTTCTTTGCTTTGAAAACCCATTAACTCTTTACCTGCGCAAGGACAATCGTCCACGGTAGCGGTGCACGAACCGTCAGTATCTCAAAGCGCTTATTTAGAAATTTGAGAAACTCTTCCTGTGACCAGTGCTGCAAGTGGCCAGGTGTATTTCCCCAGTCATGAAGATATTTGAAACGAGCTATGTTTAGTATTCGCCAGATAGGTTCTCTGGGAACGCTAGCAAGAAGGTAGGGGTTCGCAATCCCGGCAAGAGCTTCCAGAGCCAGGGATGGATTATCTAGATGTTCCAATACTTCTGAACAGATGACCAGCGTAGAAGAATCATCTTTTGGATCAACAGAGTAAATACTTTTAACTCTAAAATCTATTTCTAACCCCTTACTTTTAGCAGTAGCGTCAGCTAGAGCTATGACTTGTTCGGAAAAATCACTGGCAATCAGAGTTCTCTCCTGTTTTGCATAACGTGAAATTAAATATCCTTCTCCACAACCCACCTCGTGGATATCAGGAGGATTAATTGTTGAGATTATTTCATCAATATTGCTTAAGAATTTATCGACCAAAATCCTAGAAATTGGGTTGCGCGAAGAGTATTTTGGATATAAGTTCCCGGCAATGACGCCTTTTTCAACGATCGTACTTTTCTTCATATGGAGTCCTACTTGTTCGATTATATATCAGCTATCTTCTTGCCTTGTTTTTGCGCAAACGCACGGCATTTCTATCTTTTAGTGCAAATACAGGCGGTTTCTAATCGGTTTCAGCCGCCCGAACAGTACCTTTCCAAGCAAATAGCCAGTTCCTTCGAAAATTGGTTTTGACTTAGCAACTCGACTCGGACCAGCTTTTGATCGTCGAAAACCAGTTTTCCGGGCACAGCCAGCAAATCTCGTACGATCCGCTTTGGTCCGTAATTTTCGAATTTGGTTCCGGCCAAAGCTCGGTGATAAAAGTCAGCTAACAAGTTGTGTGCCAAATCCGTCAACAGAATGTACCCTTTCTGGCCCAGAAAATTGTGCTTGCGCCTGGCTTCCATACTCAATCCGCTCTTGTCATTGCGGAATTGCTCCACTTCAGCGCCACCACGATCATCATAAAGATGTAAGAAGCAGCCCTTCGATGGCAAGGAAAGGGTCGAAACATAGTAGCTGTGCAAGTATCGGTTGTCCTTCAGTCGTCGTTTGACAAAAACCCGAACCGGACGACCATAGTCGATTGGCGGATCCACCTCTCCTAACCAGGCGTTCTCTTGATAGGCATCCCACCGATTGACCTTTGCTGCTAACGCCTCTGCTCGCCGGTTAGATATTCCTTTGGCCACAACATGATAGCCCTTGGCGAGCAACCAGCACAGCTCATCATCGGCTCCTGAGCCACCATCCAAGCGCCAAACTGTGCGTCTGCGTTGCTCCGCAGCTAACTCTAAAGCAATTTCGGCTGCTTCCACCGCCGGTTTGAAGCAGTGCAGGGTGTGATGGTTGCCCGGAAACACATCCGACCAGATGGTTTCTCGCTCCAAAATGGCGCTCACTCGGGCTAATTGGCGTCCGTAGCTGTTTTTTTCTCTGCAAAATAGCCTTTCATGGCCTCCTCAGCCATAGGACCACAGGGTAGCGCCGATAAATCAAAGTCCAGCCACAGAAATTTCCGCCAGTCTCGCTGCATCACCTGGCTCTGCAACTTCCAAATTTGAGTGGTACTAGAGCGTAATTCATCAATGTTCTTTAGAGTTAGCTCGTCCAGTGTCCGCGACAGGCTTGACTGGTCAGCAAAGTGATCACTACGCAAGACGGATGCCAGGCTTTTCTCCTGCTTCAAGGTGGTGGTCACTTCAGAAAGTGTCTCGCAGCCAGCTAAAATGCTAACCAGGATCTGGATCAGCTTCTCTGCTGGCTCAAAATAGCGATTTCGCATTGGAATCAGCACCTGCTGAAGCGGTTCGAGTTGTTTTTTGTCTTGGTAAAGTGCCAAAAGCACAGCCAGGGACGCAAAGTGCGTGTTGGTAAGCTCGGGAGTAAAGTCGATTTCGAGGTTCATCAGGGCCTTCCTTGTGGAATAAGTCAAAAGCAATTTCTTGATGATACTCCCTGGCGAGCCTTTCAGTTGTCTAAAGTGCGGTTTGGCCGATTAGATATGCTGTCTGTTTGCACTAACGAATAGAAACTGTCTCTGTTTGCGCAAAAATAAGGTCTTGATCAAACACATTATAAAAAATCAAAATGACTCATTTCATTGAATAATTGGATTTGCCAGAATGTTCATGAAAAAAGAACTTTCCAAACTAAGCACTAATCTTTCTTGCCAACATTTTTATCTCCTAGAATGATTGGGGAGCCATTTACTTCTGTCTCAATCTCATTTTGTGAACTATCACTTTCTCTTAATCGGATAATGATTTCCTCAAGCATTTTTCGATTCGCGCGAATTGCATCACCCAGCAAACCCAGGAACAGTAAAAACACTCCCAAAATGGAAAGAGTGCCGCCAATGGAAACGGACTGAATATATCTTCCAATCCCGGATTGGCCTGAAAAATAAAAGAACAAAAAACCTCAGGATCAATCCCCCTCCCACCACCAAAAACGGGATTCCAGCAATAAAAAATGACTTCAGCGGCTGATAAAGGATATAAGAACGAATAATAACCCCGCTTTGTTGCCAGATGAAATGAAGAATCCCCTTGTGGAGCCGCGAAGGACGAAGGGCAGGGTTTGTTTCAATTGGGATGTGCGCAATAGCCATCCGGTCCCGACCGGCCTGAATGAGGGTTTCAAGCGTATAGGAATAATTGTTGTATACCTGAATCCTGAGAGCGGCATAGCGCGAATATGCGCGAAATCCGCTGGGGGCATCGGGCGCATCAGTTTGCGATAACAGGCGAATTCCCCAACTGCCAAGAACTTCAAGTTTTTGCTTGACAAGTGAAAAATGAACGTTGGTGCCGGGTTGGCGGTCCCCGATTACCAAGTCGGCTTTGCCAGCGAGGATCGGCGCAATCAAGTCGCGAATATATTTCCCAGGGTATTGACGGTCGGCATCCGTATTGACGATGATATCTGCCCCCATGGCAAGGGCAGTAGACAATCCAGTCATAAAAGCCCGCGCCAGACCTCTGTTCTGACGATGGCGAACGACATAATCGGCCCCGTTTTCCAATGCAACTTGGGTTGTATTATCACTGGAGCCATCGTCCACTACTAAAATTGTTACACTATTCACTCCAGGGAGTGATCTTGGAAGATCCGCGATGGTTTCGACTAGGGTCTTCTCCTCGTTATAACAAGGGATTTGAATGACAAGTCTCATAGAGCTTTAATCTCTGAATTGTGTTCCTTGACATATCTTTGCATAAAATTTATTTTCCATCATTTAGACCTTTTTCCTCCACCAACTCAAACTTAAATAAATCCATATCTAGTAAACGAGGACCTTACTCGTACCAAGTTTTTGGGGTGATGTTGCTTTAGAAACAGAAATAATTAAGGGGAACTAATCTGCTATTTATATTCATGAAAGGAACAACACCTTCCTGTATTGGTTCAGAAGTGATAACCCATTTTACTACCTGAGTGTCATAGACAACACCAATAACAGTTTTTGGATCGGTTAAAGATGCTCCAAATATTTAAAAAGATAAAACCAAATCACAATTCGTGTTTTCTAAACAATTTGCTGATATCAGAAATAGAATCTCAGCTTTTTTTGAAGACCATACTCCTGGCTTTCAAGCTTATGCCATCCTTCACGCAACATGAAACGCGTTGCAAAAGATTCCGGAGAAACTGTTAATGTTTTGCTCGCAAATTTTCCCAAAAAATTTTGTTAATCTCATCAACATCATCCCACAAGTACATGCCACTTTTGTCGACAGCTATCAGATCTACATCACTGAAGTGATCATTGATATCACCAGAAGGAGAAATAAGCGGTCCATCACAAATTTCATGCCAACTTTCAACTTTCAAACGCTTATAATCGTAATCGTAGAGGTAAAAGGAGTTTTGTAACCACCTTACCCAATGCTTGTAACCTTCCCCAGAGTCAAAGGCAACACAAGCGCCAGGTTCATAGGACTCCCCTGATAATATACGCCAAATCTTGGAAATCTGATTGATTTTGGATCCTATTGTAATGCCTGTTTATTTGTAAACTTACAACACAAGAAGAGATAAGGATAATTATTCCGAAACGCCAAACATCAGAATCGTAAAACCCAAGTAACAATAATGGTATGACGCCGCCTGCCCACCACACTAATGGGCCCTTATTCGGCCAAAAAACATCCTGCCAAAATCCTGGAATTTTTAGACCGGAAATGTAGCCTGCATCACTGACTCTTAGGGAAAGGATAAGCGCCGCAATTCCGGTTATTAGAATTGCAAACAAGATATACCTTCGTCGAACAAGGTTGAGGCCCAACGCAATCAGAGGCAAAGAAACAGCCTCGACATAACGACCATACATATATGTTTCAGTGTTATACCCAAAGAGTGCAAAATGAATTACTGAAAGCAATAACGTGGCTACAAATGAAAGTGCTATATAAAAAAATACAGGGTTATTGTTAACAAACAACAACGTTTGGACATTTTTGCTCCAATTTTTCCAGACCTGTTGTAAGCCCCAAAAAAATGGAAAAACAACCAAACCAAATGTTGCCAAACCGATATACATTAAATGACCAGATAATGTAACAGCAATCGTTTTTAATACATTAGTATCTATGTTGCCTAATAGGTTAAAAGTAACTGGCCATTTCATAATGAGTTAGCGGGGGATAATCCCCCGTAGTCATCCTCTCCATCAACCATGGTGTAAAAAGGGATTTATTCGCTATGATCATCATAACAATAAGGAATAAATAGAGGGATAACCAATGCCAATCTCGCCGATTTTTTGCAATCAACACGGATACAAAAATAGCCGATCCAAGAACAGCAACAGATTTCGTATGAATTAAAAATAAATAACCAAGTGAAAGCGCCCACAACAGCCAAAAGTATTTCCCGTTTCGCAATACACGAAAAGCAAAATAAACACTGAGAGTATAGAAGAGTATAAAAGCAGATTCGGAAAGCGCATATCCACTCCAAACAATCCAGGCAGGATAGAAAAGAGAAACAGCCGTTATACCGAGAAGTTTCTTTTGACTAACAGTCGGAAAAATTTGTTTAAGAATCCCATAAAGTGTTAACGCCGTAATTCCCCACATAATAGAATTAATAAGCTTAATATACAAATAGACTGTATCTGGTTCTCTACCGCTCCCGAAAGCCGGCACAAGTAGGATTGAGTAGCCTGCGCCATATGAAGTGGAGGCGTCTTTCCAAAAGCCTGCCAAACCAGCCGCATATGCAAGATATCCACCCTCATCTGGATAAACGGATGGCCCAGAGATATTCCAATTTGCCAAAAAGAAAACCCCAACAATGACAATCGCCAACAACCAAGGATAAAGTCTTTTCATCATGACTAGCTCTATGTCATTATCTGGGTTCAGAATTCAAACTATCGTTATAAGAGATGAAGAAGTGTTGGAGCATTAAAGGTTCGTCGAAGTTGTTGTGGGGAAAGGAATGTTTGAAGGTTTTACCTGTTTAATACGGATTAAACTTTTAATTTGTTTTGGTTCTTTTAAATAGGGCAAAAACACCATCCATCAGCCTCCGCAGTACCAGGTCATATCGGCCGTTAAGCGGGAAAAGTAATACACGAATATGGCGAAAAAATAACCCAATCTTCCATGCTTTGCTTTTTCCAATTTCTTCCAATTGTTCCGATTTTTCCGAGAGTAAACCGAGTTGGACTGAGAGTACTTCATGCATACAAGAAAGAAGAAATTCCGAAAGCTGCTCCGGACTGAAAGAAGAGATCGAAAGTGTATCGTCGAAATCAGCAGTTTTCAATTTGCTGTAATACTCGGTAAAATATTTCTTGCCATCCAGATAACGTTCTTCCAGAAAATCAAGGTCAGCTTTACTGTTCTTATAGATATCTTGTGCGGTCTCTGTTGAAATACGCAGTGGTGTTATGGAAAGTGGTGAATAACGAATAGTTTGTCTGCATTAACTCGCGCGCAGGATCTGGAATATAATTCTTGTTCTCGTCAAAAATCGGATAAAGTTGATTGAGTTGCAGTATCACAGAGGTAGCTTCGCGATTCATGCCTTTCCTCATATATGCATTCTCAGAGGCAAGGGGCATCAAACTGTCTAAACCAAATCGCTGACAAAAGTCCTCTACCACATTGAAGCTTTCGGATGCTTTTATATAGGGTGCTATGATTGCTCGTACCCCAAACGCCTTCTCGAATCTTCCAAGTAGCTCAGGCATAGAATGTACGTACACGAATTTGGCTTCTTTCTTTATATAACCAGTAAGAATTTGTTCTTGTAACAAGCTGACGGACCAACTCCAAGGGTCACGAATGTATGCAAATAAAATAATGTTTTCAGCGATAGTATCGCAGAACGTGCGCATGGCCTTTAGTTCTTCAATATCCATCCCTACAAAAGATTCGCTTGAAATAATGATGCGCTCAGGTTTGGTATTGTTTATTTCAGATACTATGTTTTCCCGATACTCTTCCAGGAAGATGGTAATAGCATTTCTGTCACCCAATTCCAGTAGTTGAATCTGGAACAACGATTCCGGTTGCCTGGAAAATAAACCTTGAAGGTAAGAGTGATTTTCATACTCGCCAGGATAACAGGTGTTGTGATTCTTCAAAAGACTATCGCGCTGGTCGAATAATACGCGTTGAAGCGCGCTGGTTCCGGTCTTTTCCAGGCCAAAATGAAGAATAAGTTGGTGAGCCTTATGATTTATTGAAACTGTGTGCTTTCAACGTACTAAAGATCAATGCAAAAATATTATTTATCAAGCAAATTTTCGAGTGCGTTACGGAAATAAGGATTTTCACTAGATTCCAATGATAATTCATATTCAGTACGCGCAGAGGGAATATCGCCTATTGAGCGGTAAGCGTTTCCCAAATAGTAATGTAATAAGGGGCTGAGATTTTCTATAGCCACATTATCAAATAAATCAAAGACTGCTGCGGTTTCACCGGCATCATTCATGCAAGCAACTACGTCTTCAAGAATGCTTACGGTCCAGATTTGTATAGAAGGATCTAAATTACAAATAAGGGTAGGAAATTGACGCCACTCAGGAATACCTTTCATCTCTTTAAGGCTAAAACCCTTGCAATATTCCCATCCTGGTCATAAATGATAAAAAAATCAAAAGCGCCAATATCCAGTTGGTCGGTATACATGCTTGTACCCATGTGGTTTGACATATCGTTCCAAGAAACTTCAGATTTTTAATAACAAGACATAGTTTTTTATAAGTGGTGTGCGATATTGAACATAAGATCGATATCTGAAGGGGTGGTGTGGCCCTCTAATTCCCGAAATCAGGATATTTGCTGAAGAAATTGAGTGTTGGCTATCGTTATTTGATTCTCTCAGGCTTTCGAGAGATCTTATTACATTCTGATTGTAATTACTCACCGAAAAAAAATAGTTCGCTTCAGGTTCATGGAGCTTGGAACTGAGACTTAACGCTGCCAATGTTGCTAGCAAGCCAACGGACAATAAGGATCTGCGTGTCCTCATAGGCAGTTCAGCAGAGTTCAGATAAGTCGCTGATTTTTACTTGGAAAATGTATAAATATGGTATGCAAAGTAGCATACCGCAATACCAAGCATACAGCTCTAGAGTCCGGTTTGGAATCAATATCATAGGTATGACTGAAGAAACTGCCAAGACCAAAAATAAGAGGAGCACCAGCCAGCTTTTTTTGAAGAGATGCCAAACTAGATAGCTCACGATAGTCAATCCAGGCAACAACTCCAGTGTCACTGCTGACCTAATATATACCCACAAAGCACTAAGATTTCTCTTCAAATTAATTTGGACGGCATAGATCTCAGCTCCCAATCCTGAACCCAAAAAGGGCGACCCTAACAACCTATCTTTCAATACAACAAGTATCGATATACTGAATATTCCAACAAATAATTGGATTGTTTTCTTATCTCTATAAATTAGCAATTGGATAAAAGCTAAGAACACCATCGTACCTGCAAATGTTGGCTTCATTTCCAGAGAAAACCAATATATGATTAACTACAACCAAAGTGCCATTGTTGGATTCGTTCTGTTAAAATTACACCAGGTATAAACTACAACCAGGGATAATACACCGGCGAGCATACCCCCATAATCTAATTGATAAATTTCATGAGAAGTAGGGAGTGAAAAAATAATTGCGCTATACAGGAGAACGGATATAGCATTTAGCTTCAATCCTCCGAAGCGGTGAAGAACAAGAATAAGGGTTGTAGCGAAGAATATAGATGTGAGCGAAAGGATAAACCATATAGCTGGTGGGGAGCGAAGGATTCCCATCAGATGTAGGAATAATCTCATCAAAGGACGTGGCAATAGCCAATCTTGATAGGTCCATATTGTCTGACTGAGGGAAAAATAGCGGTACAAATCGGAATGAGAAGGCACAAACGGATCGAGAAATCCCGGAAAAAAAACCAACCTTCCCAGAATGAAACCGGTGGAACATAATAAAAACAACTTTAAAACACCGAATTTTTCTTCAGGAATATTGAACAAAATACCTGGTCCTCCAGGTCCAAGTGCTTTATTCATCCTGAGGGGATTGGACATCTTTTTTGGAAGCGATGAAAATGAACTGTTCGACACCAAGATAGGCAAAATCCCTTGACCAATAAGTCAAGATTTTAGGATCCTCAAAACCAATATTTTTCATATCATCGATCAAATCCCAGGCAAAATAACGAAAACATAATGCTCCATTCTCCTGATCCACTGGATTGCCATGGTATTCTGGCGGAAGAAGATGTTCGATCAAGCCATCAGCAAGCACATGAGCGCGAACTGACTTTTCAGTTCGTTCTTTCGTAAACGGCGCCGAAAACAGGAAGGTCCCGCCTGGTTTCAAGCAACGGTAAACTTCCTTTAGGGCAGCAATATCGTCAGCAACATGTTCCATCACGTCAAAAGATAAGATGTAATCGAAGGATTCGCTCAGGAATGTTAAGGCCGTTAAATCCTCGTTTCGCAATCCATCTTTCTCGGTTCCAAAAGGGACAGCGTCGCCGAAGTACTCGCTTCCTACCAACCTGGTGTGGCGCCTCTTCAACCACTTGTATAGTTGGGTTGTCTGCTCGGTAATATAAACCGAGGCTGTACTCGAGGGCTTCACCCGCTGGTAAAAGATATGCATGGCAGCACGAAGACGATTCGTGAACCCACATTGGACACATTCCAAATGTTCACGCCAATTTGGGATCGCTTTTCCATCCTCGGTGGTTTCATACGAATACATAAAACCGGTCTTAAACGCACTCTCGCGTCCACATATCGCGCAGAAGCCCGTGACATTAAAACTGGGTTGATCATATATGATGAGATCCAACTCAATCGCCTTCCGTTTGCGCAGCTCATCAGAGATCGTCTCTCGGAGCAAATCGTATTCCTCGAAGGATCTGAGGGTATGAAGATCGATCTGCTTGTAAGCAGGATCGAGATCCTGCATCAAGTTGGAGATCCGCCTGTAACCGGCAGCAGAAGAGTAAACCTTGAATGCCTGTTTACGGCCATTTTCGCTGAGCCGAGTCCATAAATCCCGGGATTGATAAGCATGCAAAAATAAATCTGCAAATTCCTGCGGGCTATCTGCAACTAAAAGGTGCTTCCCCGGCTCAATCTCCATGCCCTCCGCTGCAACTTTGCTTGCGATCACCGGGACACCATTTGCCATGCTGGTCGCAATCTTACCTTTGATCCCAGCTCCGTATCGTAACGGAGCGACCGATAACCTGCACATGCGAAAAATTGGGGTAACGTCTTTAACGAAACCATGCACCACTACACCATCCAACTTTCCCAGTTCAAGTACCTCAGGGGGAGGCGAATGTCCAATTACGTGAAATTTAGCGTCCGGGAGTGACTCGCGAATAAGTGGCAAAACTTCTTTGCAGAAATAAACGACAGCATCAACGTTTGGAAGATGTGGAAAGCCGCCAATAAACAGAAAATCGCAACGTTGCTCAAACGGAGGGACATCATGTACATTGTCGACAAAAATCAACGGAACAAGACGGATATCTGCATCTATGCGTTCACTATCTAGAATTTCTTTTTCGATAGAGCTTAAAACAAGGGTTACATCACACTGCCGGATGATGTCAAGTTCCCAACGTTTTGCATCATTCGCAGCCTTGATTTTTTCCTTTGATCCATCGAGTTTCGCTTCTCGTTCCGTTCTCAAATAATGCAGATCAATGGTATCAAATATAATCTTTGCACCGGGAGCATACTGTCGGATATCTGCGATATAGAGCGCTGCAATGGGTGCACGGCAAAGGACAATAAAGTCATAATTCCGTCCCTCTTTTTCAAGATGATCCTTCACGCTGTTGATCTCAGGCTTGTAAAGACAGCGGACCCCAAGTTCGGAAAGATTCTCTGTGTATTCGCCAAGGTAGAAGAGGTCACTTGGAATATATGTAACATCATAACCGAGATCGAGATAAATCTTGAGGAGATTGAAAGTGGAGAGGGACCCCGCATCTCTATCCGGTCTGGGAGTTGAGAAGTCAATCACAAGAATTCGCGGCATCCAATCCATACCAGGAGCAGTGGATGGATGACGGATGGGTTTTACCGAAGAAATGCCTGGGGCAACTTCCGCATAAGTATTCACAAGGTGGGCCCGTTGCCGTATCGCAGCGAGACCACCTCGCTTGAATACTCTTATTCCTTTAACGATTAAGGCTGACCACCCGCCTGTGATCGTCGATGCGGTGCGAAGGACATGCCAGTACGATTGCATCCTGGCCATCAGACCCTGTCCATTTTTGATCCCAATCAACCCGTTTTCTAAACCTTTCTTAGAATTTTGCCTCCGGGAATCTTTTATCGTGGTACCAGAAGGCTCATATGGCTTTGGGGTGTGAAGGTTAATCCCGCTAGCTCCATGCCAGCTAAACGAATAAGGAATCTTTGCATATTCTGCATGTCCATTTGCAAAAAGGGCTTCACGATATGATTTGAGCAGGTAATTCATATCACCAATATTATCCCGGGTGAAAACTCCCGAATGTCGGGAAAGAAAATATGGGTCATCCAACCTGTTCCCGGAAAAATGAACGAACCTGAGCGGTTGCCGGTTCGAATACCACTTCCCATTGATCAGTTCAATTTTACGCTGTGACAGGTTCCAATAAGCCACATTGTAACCAGGGTGGTGCAGGATCGATACGTGCTTGAGAAATGCCGGAAAAAGATCTGCCCATTTCTGGTCAACGAACAACCCTTCGGATAGGTTTATTACACAACCCTCCACGAGTTGGCGGCCCCACCATTCGACAATCCGCAGAGTGTCCGGCGTCCTGCGCAATCCGAGGAAACCCAGATTATAGATACCAAATTGCAGCATTTTAGCATCAGACATTTCCACATTCTCTGCCGGCTCCAAAATATGCGGCGACAGAATACATTCAGCCCCTGCGTCAAATTCATCAACAATTTCCTGTAACGGGCTTAGCAGAACGATGTCCGGATCCAGATATACGATCCGATCCTTTCCCTGTTTCTTTAATAAATATGAGAAGGCATAAGGCTTGATAGCGGTGTTGAACTCCGTAATATTGTACCGCTGTGACATTTCTTCAATATCAGGAACGTTCAGTTCCGAAAGTGGTATCACATTGAACGGAAATGAAGAAGTGTCATAGGAAGGATCCATCTCATCACAAAGGAAAAGGAACATTCCTGCATCTGAATGATATTGTTTCACCGAGTTCAAAAAGCGTTTTAGCGTAAGCCGTGAAGTTCCTGGAAGCAATCGTGAACACGGTTAATCGATCTGATGTGGAACCGGGAACCTGCTCCATTTGCCACTCGCTACCGCTTAAAGCCGCATGGCCCGTGAGATCAGGCAAAGCAAGTCGTCCTTCGTTTTTGCCATATCTGAGGTAGTGAACAAGCGGATTGATACCAAACCCTCTAATATCCGCGTAATTTTTTAAATACCAATTGCTGGAGAAATTCGGACCTGGGTCGCGACCCTCGACCCCTCCCGTGTGTAGAAAATGAAGCAACGGATCCGTTTTCGACTGGGCAACATCGGGATTATTCTTGAGATACCAATCCTCATCGAAAAGACCCGAAGAACGGACCAACGTCGCATCTTCTTTAAATCTCGCTCTTGTTCTGAGATTCCAGGTGGGCGCCAAAACTGCACGTGCAGACCACCGCAATATTCGAGAGCGCAGGCTATTGGGTGGTGCGATCAGAACACGAACCCGACGTAACAAAAGAGCTGCCTTCCACGTTTTACTAACCAAGATTTCATTGAGTTGTTCTTCCCTAGCAGCCAGTTCTGCAGAAAGAAATTCAATTCTGTGTTCCTTTTCCCCTAACTTGTTCTTCAGTTCACTCAACTCATTCGTCGCATTGTCTACATCTTGACGTAGGCGATTTACTAATCGTGTCCGATCCTGGTCATTTGATATCAACATAGCGCGCGCACGAGATGCATCCTCTATAGTGCTTTTAAAATTGCCATCACTTGTTGTATACTCAACAAATGAAACGCCTCTCTGGCTTGATAAATAATGCTGTACCGGTTCCAGTGCAGTTTCGGAATAGCCGTTTTGTCTAAAAATTGCGATTACCTGCTCTTCGATTTTTTGATAAAAACCAAGCTCCTTGCTTTTGAATATCGTACGATGCAAGTCGCAATCCCTTAAATTAATGTGGCCTAAACCGATTTCAGCGAGATTTTCTTTTGCCTCGGTTCGTTTGACCTCGCTCTGACTGAGCATATCCATATCAAGAACAAGGTTACATTCTGCATACGCCTCGAGGTAGGAATAAAGCCACAAACCAAAGAACAAAGCGTAATCCACACTTGGCTCAACCGGATGTGTAAGGCCATGGTTAAGCATTTCAGCAATATTATGGCCCTTTAATTGAACGAATTCGTTGGCAATCGCAACACCCTGGAGTGCCTTCGGTAGCCGCTCCTGAGAATAGATTATCTGGGGAGTCGCAGCAATATAAAAATCTACTTTATAGGAGAACCATTGGTCCCAGGGATTTCGAAGTAGGAACAAGTTCTTCGAGACATAATTTTTTTTCAACCAACGGAGACGCCCAATAGTACGAGTACATTGAAAGACAGATTGGCGCTTGCTCCCATCGACTAAACAATCAACATAAGATTTGAGAACTTTCGAATCATCCGCAACATCTAAAAAAAATAGGGCAAAGCTAACATCTGGATGAAATTTTTGTTCAATAATCGGAAGTAAATCAGCGTACTCCTCAAAATAACCACTGTCGAGAAAGTCATGTCTGAGAAGATTTTTAAGTTGTTCGGTTCTACCAACCATTTCATCCCAGTGATCGGGGAGACTACCAATCAGCTCATGAAAGGGTTCATGGTAGGCATGAAATCTTCCTGCTCTTTTGACCGCATAGTAAATAAATGTGCTGCCCGAACGGAAGAGTGAATGTATAAATATAGGTTCCATATTTTGGGAGGCCATATGCATGAAGTCTCGATCTTATTTCGCGTCACCATTATACTCGTTCGAAGAGAACGAGAATCGGGTCTATATAGTCGGCACACTTTAAAATTCAGCCGCCGAATATTACTACACTGATAAGAATGCGTCAAATTGATAAGTTCCCTTAGATCTTCACATTTCGCACTCGAATATCTTTGATACTCTGGTTCACCCACCCCAGTATTGGAAAATGCCCACCACATATATTACAGAGTTAATGCTTTCATTTCATACTTGCATATATCGAGAAAAGCCCTCCGATTTTCTTGTTATTAATCTACCACACGGGATTATCAACCGTAACATCAGGATGTTTAGTCTTTCGTGCTGTTCCATATAAACGCTGATGAGGATGATCATCCCAAAAACCATAATTGATTAGCTCAAATCCGCTTGCTGTTAGCCATTCCTTGAGGCAAGCGAGGTTGGGAATGTACCAACTCCATTTATCTTTCTTGTACGCCCCTGAGTAAAACAAGGAAATTGGCAGTTTTGCATTAACTATAGCTTCGATCAGGTCGGATTCCAAAAATTCTGTTCCATCCGGTAACTCGGCGTAATTAACAAAACATTCGCCTTCTAACAAAAGCAAACCGGAGTCCTTCACTACACCGCTCAACTGATCAAATGCGGCAACAGGATTTTTTAAGTGATACCATACGCCAAAAAACATGACAATATCAAATTTCTGATCCAGCAGTGTGGATAGCTCATACACGGTACCCTGAATATATCGAACTTCAGACTGACGAACACGCTTCGCTGTATTAAACCCGGTCCGGTCTGGGTGTTGAATATCCAAAGCCGTTACAGTTGCACCGCGCCTCTCCAACTCAAACGAATACGGGCCGTCCAGTGCGCCAATATCCAAGGCTGTCATTCCTGTTAGGTCAAGCGGAAGTGCATAGCGGTCATCAATTATCTTACGTGCATCGATAAAGTGTCGTCCTGGAGTGATTATCCCCGGAAGGACTTCAAACGAATGATACCAATTTGCTTGTGCAATTTGCTTTGCGATCAAATCATTGTTACCCATTGCTTCAATCCTCTCCAAGGAACCTCTATAATTGGATTGTTGAAGGTTCGTCAGTAAAAGGCAGATTGAATGATTATGAGATTGAGTCTTTCATAATCATTGTACAAAATCTCTAAATAACCACCAAATTGAAGTTAATTCTTATTATACCAGCCAGATTAGGACAACTAGGATGGCGTTCCCAGGGAATCGCATATGCGGTAGGTAAGATCGGAATGCATGACAAAGAGACGTACAATGAAATGATAGGGGCGGGCGGTCGCACGACCGCCCCCATACATAGAGTTCGCTGAAATGAAATTTAACTAGCTTTCTGACTACGGGACCCCGAAGCGCAGCTGCGAGCTCAGCCCGCCCGTCGTCGCGTTGTTGTACCAGGGGAACCAGTAGGTTGAGCTCAACTCATTCCCAGGCATCCCCACGGACGACCCCACCGACAGCCCCATGAACTCCGAGTAGCTCGAGTAGGCCGGCAGGCTCTTCAGATTGATGCGCATCGAAGCGATGATCGGCACCCCACCCGAACTCGATACTTCCACCGGTCCCGCGTCCACATTATCGAACGTCACCCGCGCGCTCTCGTTCGGGTCCAGCGGGTAGCTGCCCCGCTCCACACCCCCGATCGTGACCGTCACCAGCGTCGGGTCGCTCCCCACGTTCCCGAAGCGCAGCTGCGAGCTTAGCCCACCCGTCGTCGCGTTGTTGTACCACGGGAACAGGTAGCGGGTTTCCGTCAACATCGCTCCCGGCAGCCCCATGAACTCCGAGTAACTCGAATAGCTGGGCAAGGTCTTCAAGTTGATCCGCATCGAGGCGATGATCGGCACCCCGCCCGAACTCGTCACTTCCACCGGTCCCGCGTCCACATTATCGAATGTCACCCGCGCGCTCTCGTTCGGGTCCAGCGGGTAGCTGCCCCGCTCCACGCCCCCGATCGTGACCGTCACCAGCGTCGGGTCGCTCCCCACGTTCCCGAAGCGCAGCTGCGAGCTTAGCCCGCCCGTCGTCGCGTTGTTGTACCACGGGAACAGATAGCTGGTTCCGGGCGTCGCACTGGCCGACAGCCCCATGAACTCTGAGTAGCTCGAATAGCTGGGCAGCGTCTTCAAGTTGATCCGCATCGAAGCGATGATCGGCACCCCGCCCGAGCTCGTCACTTCCACCGGTCCCGCGTCCACATTATCGAACGTCACCCGCGCGCTCTCGTTCGGGTCCAGCGGGTAGCTGCCCCGCTCCACACCCCCGATCGTGACCGTCACCAGCGTCGGGTCGCTCCCCACGTTCCCGAAGCGCAACTGCGAGCTTAGCCCACCCGTCGTCGCGTTGTTGTACCACGGGAACAGGTAGGTGTCGGTCAGCTTCGAAGCCGGGATGCCCATGAACTCCGAGTAGCTCGCGTAGCTGGGCAGCGTCTTCAGGTTGATCCGCATCGAAGCGATGATCGGCACCCCGTTCGTGCTCACCACCTTCACCGGCCCGTTGTCCACATTATCGTAGGTTACTCGTACACTTTCTCCAGTCGGAATAAGATAGTTACCAACGGGATCACCACCGTTGATATATACGTCAGTAACGCTAAAATTACCCTCCTGCACATTGAATTTAAGAATACCTCCCCAATCTGCTTGCGCCTGAGGCATAGATCCGGAAGAGGGAGGCTCAGAATAATTGATAACTTCAATATAGTAAACGGTACCTGATTGGGCATAGAATCCGACTTTAGATTGGTTCTCATAGGTTCCTATATCATCATTGCAGGTCACAAGGGTCAGGTTTTCCGGATCTATTTCTCCCCCATCTCCCTCCCAAACAGCCAGAAGAGTATCGTAGTTTGAGCCAAGAGTGTCAACATATAAGTTGATATTCACATCTGGCGCATATCTATACCAGACACTGGCCTCGCTCTTATTGGAAGAACAATCCCCAAATTGAATGGGGGTTGGGTCAAATATCCCGTTCGTATCAGGGGTTGCTCCTGTTGTATCCACAGTATCATTAAATTCGTTATTTGTATCCAATTCAAATAACAAGCCGGGGAAGTCATCCACGGAGGCTACGCTAGAAGTTGGGGGCTGAATCGTAACGGTATCCGGCCAAGTAGACGTAACAGTTGCTTGTGATGTTAACGAGCGCACGCTGATATCATGAGAACCGGAGGACAGGAACCCCGTCGTAAAATAGAAACCTTCGTAATCGCTGCTGAATGACCCATCCGCAGCGCTGGCCCCCTGCCATGGGCCGCCATCTACGCTGTAATCCACTGTTAGCTTTTGAGTGGTAACGTCTCTGGTATAGCAGTTATCAGAAGTACTACAAAGAGCATGCGACCATGGCTCGATAGAGGTTGTTCCAGAATAAGACAAACTGGTATTTGTAGTCGGATTAGGCGTGTAATTATTAAGATTAAAGCTTGGCGGCGTATCCAGAGGATCGAAAGTGCCATCCGAATCCGAATCACGCCAGCCAAGCTGGTCACGAGCGGTTGGATCCAAAACCATTGTGTTGCTCTTCATGATGGAGGGGACGCCGGTCGCAGTGGGATTATCGCAGTTCGAATTGGCAACCCCCAGATATCCATACTTCTCTGTTTTGCTCTCACAGCCACCATAATTGGCCTGATAATACTGGTCGCCAGCACCAAAAATGTGCCCGGTCTCATGGGCAGCCACCTTATTCATTTGATTAATCCCCCAACCCTCATTATCATACGTCATCACCATCATGGGACCGTACAAATATGCATAGGCGAAATAACCGTCAGAGAACATGCCATCGGTGTCCATTTCGCTGTCTGCTACAAAGATCACAAAGGCCCAGTCGGTCCCTTTCTGGGTGCGCAGATTATTAATGTAAGCGAGGCTACGTAGGTACATTGTATTTAAGCCGTTCTTATCAGGATCGCTGGATTGCAAATATGTTTGGCTATATCCCCATCTTCCCAAGATTTCATTTGCCCACAAGTAATCTTGCTCGCTTGAGTTGCTGATCGGCTCAGAGGAAACAGCTACCGAAGCAGTTCCGTCATAAGGGGTATGCCAGTCGTAGGTAAAGGACAGGTTTCCATTTTCACTTCCATACGATGCGAACTGGTCCGACCACCAGGTCATGCCGTTCTGGATTTGGGTTTTTACGTTGTTAACTTTTGGTTACCGTCCAGTTCTCCGTCCCACCGTTGCTTTCAGGCAAGATAACACCTACTGCCACGCTCCCTGTCATAAAGACGCTGGTATCGTAGTATCCGGGCGCATTGGAGCCCGAAGTACTTTGCGCGGAAGCAATCCCAAGGTCCGGGGCGACGCGCGCGTCCCCTACCATGGGACTGCCCGTCTCACCCTGCGCCAGGCCTTCAGCGGCTGCCTGCAGCATCTGCCCCGCGTTTGCCATTCCGAGCGCCAGCGCGAGCATTCCGGCCAGAACCATACGCAAGAGAGAAGTTTTGGTCTTGTTCGAGAGTTTTGAATTTGGATTCATTGCACTATTCCTTGAAATTTCTAACCAAACATGGATTGCCTGTGTTTGAAAGCAAACGGTCTGCTCAAAATTCGAGCGTTTTTTTGAATCTCTTCAAAAACCAAGAATGTGCATGTTTCGGGCACCTTCACTGGCCAAAACATCCACACCCCACTTTTTGAATGATTTCTATCTTTAATTATAAGAGGCGAACTTTAGGGATTACCTTACGGTTTCGTGAACATTACTTTTGGTGGATGGGTAAATCTCTATTCCCCCATGGCGAGCGCCAGGCTTTCCTTCCAATCCGGGATAAAAAGGCCAAATACGTTTTCAAAGAGAGCACAGTCTAATACAGAATGGGCCGGTCGAACTGCGGGCGTCGGAAATTCAGCACTGCTTGCCGGTTCCAGGCGGCTCACACGTTGCTCTTCGCGATGTGGATCATATGCAAGGATAGTTTGGGCCCATTCGAATCGGGATGCGCCGCCCTTCCCGGCCACATGGTAAACCCCCTGCTTCGACTTCATATAATCAACTGGCTGATCGCCTCCCTTCGCCACCAGAAGGGCTGTTGTTTCTGCCAGCATCCGCGCCCAGGTCGGGCAGCCTACCTGGTCATCCACGATCTGCAAGGTTTCGTTCTGACGGGCCCAGGCAAGCACTTTATTGACAAATCCGCTCTGCATGCGCGTGCTGTATACCCAGCTTGTCCGTAGGATCAGATAGGCCTCGCCAGCCTGCTGGATGGCCCTTTCCCCTGCCAGTTTGCTCTCGCCGTAAACGTTCAACGGATTGGGATGGTCCGTTTCGACGTAAGGCGAGCCCTTAGTCCCATCGAAGACGTAATCGGTGGAGTAGTGCACGAGCATCCCGCCGGACCTGCGGGCTGTCTCCGCCATGACGCCGGGCGCCTCCCCGTTGACTTTCAGCGCCAGATCGCGCTCCGTTTCAGCCCGATCGACCGCGGTATAGGCGGAGGCGTTGACGATCAGATCGGGTTTCAGTTCGTCAAGCCGCGTTTGCAATGCTTTCAGATTGGACAGATCAAGGTCATCATAATCGAGCGCCACCACCTGACCAAAAGACGGCAAAATGCGCTGAAGTTCCCAGCCTACCTGGCCATTTTTTCCAAACAGGACGGTCTTCATGACAGCGTTTCACTGGCAAGATGGTTCAAATACTGGCCATAAGAATTATTTTTTAAACTTTCGGCCAAGTTTCGGAGCTGCTGCCGATCGATATACCCGTTGTGGAAGGCGATTTCCTCCGGGCAGGAGATCATCATCCCTTGCCTGTCTTCCACCGCCTGAATAAACGTGGATGCCTGCAAAAGCGATTCGTGCGTCCCTGCATCCAACCAGGCGTAACCGCGTCCCAGGATTTCTACCCGCAAGCGATCTTGTTCCAGGTAAAGGCGGTTGAGATCGGTTATCTCGATTTCTCCGCGAGGGGATGGTTTCAATTTCGCCGCCATTTCTGCCACATGCCCATCATAGAAGTAGATGCCGGGAATTGCATAATTCGAGCGCGGGACCTTTGGCTTTTCTTCGATGCTCAACACCTTGTTTTGCGAATCGAACTCTACCACACCATAGCGCTCCGGATCCCTGACCGGATAAGCAAAGACAAGCGCACCATCTTCGAGCGAGGCAGCCCGTTTTAAAATCTTGGGCAAGTCATGGCCAAAGAAAATATTATCGCCAAGGATCAAGCAAGACGGTTCTTCTCCCACAAATTCTGCGCCTACCCGGAAGGCATCCGCCAGCCCGCGCGGCTGGTCTTGCTCCGCATAAGAGAACTTCATCCCCCACTGATCCCCATCGCCGAGCAGGCGACGGAACAAGGGCAAGTCTTCTGGCGTGCTGATGACCAGGATTTCCCGCATTCCTGCCAGCATTAACATGGACAGCGGATAGTACACCATCGGTTTGTCGTAGACGGGCAGAAGTTGTTTGCTGACCGTAAGCGTCAGCGGGTGCAGCCGGGTGCCGCGTCCGCCTGCCAGGATGATCCCTTTCATGCTGCTTTCTCCCTCTTTTCATAATTTTGCGCCAGCCAGCTCTGATATTCCTGTTGCTTGTGGATGGCGGCCACCCAATCGGGGTGAGACAAATACCACTCGACCGTGTCGCGCAGGCCATCGGTCAGAGAGTGACGCGGGCGCCAGCCCAATTCGCGCTCAATTTTTCCCGCATCCATCGCATAACGCCGGTCATGCCCGGGCCGGTCTTTGACGAAGTGAATGAATTGGTGATAGGAAGCCCCATTCTCTCTAGGTTTAAGTTCATCCAGAATATCGCATATCGTTTCGACGATCGTCAGGTTGGCCGGCTGGTTGTTCCCGCCGACATTGTATGTGGAACCGCTGGCGCCTTTCGTCAATACAAGATGGATCGCCTCACAGTGGTCCTCCACGTGCAACCAGTCACGGATCTGCTGACCATCGCCGTATACCGGCAACGGCTTCGATTCCAAAGCGTTCAGGATCATCAACGGGATCAGTTTTTCCGGGAACTGGTACGGACCGTAGTTGTTAGAGCAGTTGGTCAACGAGAAGGGCAAACCATAGGTATGCCCGTAGGAACGCACGAGGTGATCGCTGGAAGCCTTCGACGCAGCATAGGGAGAATTCGGCGCGTACGACAATTCCTCTTTCCAGGCTGGCTCCCCTTTCACCAGAGAGCCAAATACTTCATCGGTTGAGATGTGATGGAAGCAAACGGCATCCCGGGGGAAAGTGCTTTCAGTAAGCCAATAATTCCGGGCGGCTTCGAGCAGCTTGAAGGTGCCAACGATATTGGTTTCCATAAACTGTCCGGGTCCCAAAATGGAGCGGTCGACATGTGTCTCGGCGGCAAAATGGACGATCGTATCGATCTGGTACTGTTTCAACAGTTTATGCAGTACATCCTGATCGCAGATATTCCCTTGAACAAAGATGTGGCGCTCTTCTGCGGGCAGTTCTTTCAAGTTCTCTTGCGACCCGGCATAGGTCAACGCATCCAGGTTGACGATCTGGACTCCCGGTTCAACTTGTAAGAGATAGCGAACAAAGTTCGAACCGATGAACCCAGCCCCGCCGGTAATCAACACATTTTGCATCCTAACCTGCCTTTCTATTCATAGAGCTCAGCCCGTTGGAGTGGCACTCCCCTGGCATCTTTCGGAGAGAGCACAGGTTGCTTACCAATGAGCAACGGCCAGTGAACATTGATTTCAGCGTCACTCCACAGCAGGGTACGCTCCCACTGCGGCGCATAGTAATCGGTCGCTTTGTAGAGCACTTCCGCCCACTCGCTGATGACGTAGAACCCATGCGCAAAACCAGGCGGTATATACAGTTGCATTTTATTTTCCGCGGAAAGGGTATGGCCGGTCCATTGTCCGAAGGTTGGGGAAGACCTTCTCAGATCGACCGCAACATCGTAAACCTCCCCAAGGATCGCACGCACCAGTTTTCCCTGCGGCTGGCGAATTTGATAATGTAAACCGCGTAACGCTCCTTGCCTGGACCGGGAATGATTATCCTGGACAAAGTCAACCGCTATATCTTGTTCGTCAAAAAGACGCTTATGATAACTCTCAAAGAAAAAACCCCGCTCATCTTCGAATACTTTCGGTTCAACTAGTACGACGCCACTTAGTTCCGTGTTTGTAAATCGCATTGGTTATCCGGCCTCACTTTTTGCTCGCCATTGTGCACTCCGGTATGCCTCGACAACTTCGTCCGGTGAACCAATGGCACACACCGTTCCACGGTTAAGCCAGGCAACGCGGTTACAAAGCGAGGACACTTTTTCCATTGAGTGGGATACAAAAATGGTGGTAGTGCCGTTGGCGCGAAAATTTTCCATGCGGGCAGTACATTTGCGCTGAAAAGCCTCGTCTCCCACGGACAACACTTCATCTAAGATAAGGATTTCGGGTTTCCAGGTTGTTGAGGCGGCAAATCCCAGTCGTGCAACCATACCGCTGGAATAAGTGCGCAGTGGAGCATCAATGAAGTCACCCAGTTCGGCAAATTCGATGATCTCCTCAACATGATCCTCAATCTCACGCTGGGAATGTCCTAAAAGTGTCCCATTAATAAAAATATTTTCTCGGCCGGTTAATTCAGGATGAAAACCGGCGCTCAATTCCAACAACGGAGAAACTTTACCTTTGATCCATATCCGTCCATCCTTGGGGATTAATACCCGGGAAATAACTTTCAGCAAGGTGCTTTTTCCCGCACCATTTTGACCGATAATCCCAAAGAGCTCGCCTTTTTTTATATCGAGAACTCACATCTTCTAAAGCATAGAATTCCTTGAACCGGATGCGTCTTTGCAGGAAACGAATCGCATATTCCTTAAAGGTATAAATCCGCTCTCCGGGCAACCGATAACGCACGGAAACGTTTTCGAGGCAAATCACTGTCTCAGGACGGTTTATCATTTCTGGAGCGCTCAATCTGATTTTATGAATAGTACGCAAATTCATCTGCTTTGCGTGAATAAACGAACCAGCCAACGAGGAGGGTTACCAGAGAGACTATGGTTCCGACCAACATTGTTTTCCAATCTGGTAGAAGACCATCATACACGGGCATCCGGAATATTTTAACAAGGTGATACATTGGGTTCAAATTGAATATCCAAAAACGATAAGCCTGGGGAATAATTTCTTCCGGATAAATAATTGGAGTTAAGTACATCCAAGCAAGCAGCAATATTTGGTACATTTCAGACACATCAGGAAAAAAGACAGCTAATGTAGAAATAATTAATCCAACGCCTAAAGTGAAAGCCGCTAACAAAATCAATACAAGCGGGATGATCAATATGGTCCAGTGAAGTTTTGTGCCTGTCAATACCATTATGGAAAAAAGTGGAACCAAAGATAAAACTATATTTACTAATCCTGTACCAATCGAAGAAACAGCAAACGCTGTGCGAGGCAGATAGATCCGCCTGAATAATTCCCCTCCCCAGACGGTTTGAGAGATAATGGCATTGGTAGTTTGGGAAAAAAATGTCCAAGCAATCAGGCCGGTGAGAATATAGGTTGGATATCCCCGCACGCGGCTGAACAGGGTAGAAAATACAAGGGTCAGGATAATCATCATACCCAGAGGTTGCAACATTGTCCAAGCAATTCCCAACACAGATCGTTTATAACGGGTTAATACATCTCTGCGTACCAGCTGGAAAACGAGATCACGATATTGAATTATTCCACGCAATTCTTCTATTGCCGGTGAACCCCGTTTGGCGCTGTCATAGATGACAGTTTCGGATGTTTTCATGGTCCTCACACTCTCTGGTTTTCCAAACGGTCTTGAGTTTACCATAGATGAAATCGTAATAAGCTTGATTATGAATCGGTCAAGCAAAAGAAATCCGGCCTTTCCAAGGGCTTCATCTTCCCTTACAATCAGGCCGCCATGGAAGAAAACTACTATGATGATCCTGCTGAGCATAATCACCTACAGGCCCGCCAAAAGCATTGGGACGCCGTCGCCCGCAAGCGGGATGCGTGGCGCGGCATGGGCCTTTGGTATCACCGCCGGATCGAAGAGATCTATCGATTTTTAATCAGCCCTGGTCAACGCGTGCTCGAAATCGGAAGCGGAACCGGCGACCTGCTCGCAGCCGTCCGTCCTGCGGCGGGGATGGGAATCGATTTCTCGGCGGAACAGGTCAGGCGCGCACGAGAGCGTCATCCTGAAATCGAATTTATCCAGGCGGACGCTCACGACTTGTCGGACATCAATGGCACCTTCGACGCCATCATCCTATCCGACCTGATCAATGAACTTTGGGACGTCCATCAGGTTTTGGAACAGATCAAGCCACTGTGCACGCCCCGTACGCGAATCATTACCAACTTCTACAGTCGCTTTTGGGAAATCCCGCTCCAGGTCACCCAGTCCCTCAGCCTGGCAACCCCAACCCTGGCGCAAAACTGGCTCACCCACCAGGATGTGACCAACATGCTCAACCTGGCAGGCTTCGAAACCGTCCGTTCCTGGCAGGAAGTGCTCTGGCCCCTGCCGCTGGGCGCTTTCTTCAACAAGTTTCTCGTCCGGTTCTGGCCTTTCAAGGAGTTGGCGCTGGTCAACTTTTTGGTGGCTCGCCCGCAACCGGGGCAGGGCAGCGAAGAGCCGGTCGTTTCGGTAATTGTCCCCGCCCGGAACGAAGCCGGGAACATCAAAGCGATCTTCGAACGGGTCCCGGAGATGGGCCGCGAGACGGAACTGGTCTTCGTCGAAGGACATTCACATGACGAGACTTACGCCACCATCGAAAGGGAGATCGTCGCGCATCCCACGATCCCGAGCCTGCTCCTGCGACAATCGGGCGTCGGTAAAGCGGACGCGGTGCGACTCGGCTTCGAGCGCGCCAGCGGCGATATCCTGATGATCCTGGACGCCGATCTGACCGTCCCGCCCGAAGACCTGCCCCGTTTCTATGAGGCGCTGGTCTCCGGCAAAGGTGAATTTATCAACGGCGTGCGCCTGGTATACCCCATGGAAGAACAGGCCATGCGCAGCTTGAACTTTTTAGGGAATAAGTTTTTTAGCGTGGCGTTTTCCTGGCTGCTTGGACAGCCGATCAAAGACACATTGTGCGGCACGAAAGTATTGTGGAAAAAAGACTATGAAATCATCGCGGCCAACCGTTCCTATTTTGGAGACTTCGACCCCTTCGGCGACTTCGACCTGATCTTCGGCGCGGCCAAACAAAACATGAAAATCGTAGATTTGCCCATCCGCTACCGCGAGCGAACCTATGGCTCCACCAATATTTCCCGTTGGAAGCACGGGCTGCTGCTCATACGCATGGTGGCGTTTGCGGCCAGGCGTATTAAATTCGTTTAGTAGGTCACGTTTAAAACGTGACCTACAGAGTTTCCTAAAAACCTTATAAGCTCACGGACATTGCCGCTCGCCCTGTTGAGGGACATAAACCGCGACCTGGTCCGCAGGGAAAACAACATCTTCCTGGTAATTGCAGAGAATGGGTTTCATCACGCGCTGCACCCAGGCGTTGTTTTCTTCCCCAAACGTGTAATTCCTGCCAAGCAGCCGGTACGTCAACGGATCGACCACGATCGCGGCAAAGCGCTGGCTTTCCATGTCTTCCCGGAACATTTGCAAATATTCTTGGTTGTTCCCCATCGCCATTTCCATCAGCTCTTCCCGTTCGTACTCCGGTGTCATTTTGACATCATCCAGCATGTTCATGGAGACCAGATGACGTTGAGTAATGAACAAGATTTCACCGCTTCGATTGTTTACCTCGTCCACATAGGCTTGTAATGCCTCTGCAACCGACCGGGTGCGGTCCGCGTCAAAAATCCTGATCCCTCCACTGGACCCTACCAGGAACCAGGCAGGCACGGCGATGAGCAGCACAGCCAGGCTCCAGTGCAGGACGAACGGGGTAAGGCCTTCTGTCTGCTCAGGTGCATATCTACGCAAGACCAGATAAGCTGTAACCACCAATAGCAGGCACAAATAGGCATCCAAATTATGGATGTCCACGCCGCCGCCGATCTTCATGCTGACGACCAGCCCACCGGCAAACAGCGCCAGCAGGGCAGCCAAGATCAGCCATAAACGCAGCGGATGGACCTCCGCACGGCGTTGGCGCAGGGCCAGGAAAATAGCCGTCCATGGGGGGATGGATGCAACCAGCGCAGCAGGCAAAACGCCCACGTTGTAAGAAGCGTTGGGGAAAAGGCGGTACCAGAGCAGGTTGGACGCCAGGCTGGTGTAAAAGAATTCGGGATTGGGGATGCCTGAGAGAGCGATATACAACCGCTGGGTAGCAAACGCAACCGCGATGCCAACAGCCATCCAGAGCGCGGGCTTGCGCAGGTAACGCCCGATTCTCTTGCCTTGATAGGGCACTTCTAACAAAAACAGGCCCGAGGCCAGAACACCGGGCACCGGATACCAGTTGATCCGGCTCAATCCGCTCCAAGCCGAGGCCAGGATCAGGAAGATCCAAGTGCGGCGGTCATCTTGGGCGGAAAATCCCCACAGCATCAAAATCAGGGGAACGGCCAGGTGGAAATAGACCGGTCCCTGGAAAAGGAACAACACCATCCAAAGCCAGAGCAGCCAGCGGAAAACGCGTTCCCTGATGGAGAGACGCCAGATCAACGTTTGGGCCGCCAGGCCGAGCAGGGCAAAGCGTAGGAAGACCTGCCAGAAGCGATGGAACCACAGCGGCGCGTCGATAAAATAGGGAGGTGTAAGCAGCAGATGCAGGCTGGGATGCAGGATCGGCCACGGAAGGCGAGCGCCGTATATTTTCTCTGACAAAAAAAGCGAGGGGTAGTAAAACCGGCTGGTTTCAGACCAGCCCATCGAGAAGGGATATGAAGTGACGCTGGAAAGTTGGGTGACCAGCAAGTGGAAAGAGGTCTGAAACAATACGACGAGCAATAGAGACGTCAGCCAGGGAATACTTTGCTTGACGGCTTTCAAGCCGTACGTCCCCAACAGGCTGAACGCCCAGAAGATGAGAAACCGGACCCAGCCCAGCTCACCGAGCAGATCCCGGCTGAAAGGAACGCTGAAAACAAGGCTGTAACCTGCCAGGGAAAGAATGAGGAGCAAAAACCCCAACCAGCGGACCCGCGCGGGGAGCTCCAACAGGGACAGAATCCGTTCGCGCGCCCGGGAGCGGGTCAGGGTCAGCGTGAGAAGCGCGGCCAGTCCCCCGATCCCCAGGACAACGAGTTCCGCCATCCATGATGTGCTGGAACGCAGGGCCACGTTCAGTTCCTGCGCCAGGCGCAGAAAATCCCGGATTGCCAGGAACGACAACAAACCGGTCAGCAACAAAACGCACTGCCAAAACGTCAGACGCGAGGGCTGAGTCAGGCTAACGGGGGACTTCATAAACCTTGACGTCCGGGTTGACCGCGGCCAGTGACACCTGCGGCAGGAAGGGTGGCAGGCGGTATTCGAAGGAGGCCAGCAGGCGCAAATCCGTTTGACCGGCGAGCAACTGCCCGAAAAATTGGCACTCCACCGGGTTGGTCTGGCAGACGAATTCGTCCTGGAAGCGCTCATAGGTGAAACTGTCAATGACCAGGTAATCCACACCCCGCTCGTACAAGCCCGCTTCGCCCTGGTTATACAGAAAGGCTTTGCCCGTTGTCGATACCGTCTCGCCGGGATATTTGATCATGTAGATCGGATAGTTGCGGGCCTTCTCAAAATAATTTTCCGGTGTGGTCGGTGGGTAGAGCGTGTACTCCAGAACCGTGCCCGGCTTGAGCGTCTCGATGAATTTTCCTGCCTGTGTGCGAGCATCGTTTGCAAACAAAAGCGCGACGCTGAGCACTTGCAAAAAAGAGACCAGGATGACCAAGGAGATAACAATGTTGATGTACGGGACCGCAAAGGCGTAGCCCCGCTGCCTGGCGAAAGCGACCAGGTCTTCGACAAACAGGCTGGCCAGCACGGCGAACATGGGCAGGAAAGGCAGGAAGAAGCGGGGCACATAATTGTACGAAATCAAGAAGGGCAAATCGAACAGGACGATCGCGATCAAGAGCACCAGGGTCACGTTCATCCGGCTCTGATCTCCAGGCATTCTTTTCGTCAAATAAAAAAAGAGCTTGGCCGCGCTCCATAAGAAAGCAAGCAAAAAGAGAACATATACGGCTGTGCCAACCGCTTCACGGAAAGTGCCCCACTGACCAGAGAAGCCGATCAGGCTGTCCGGTCCGCGCCCGTAGCTGGCGAAACGCAGGGCAGCGGGAAGCATGCGTTTGAAATAGAACGCCATCCACAACAGCGCTTTGGGCGTGCCGACGGCATACCCGGCGACCGTCAGCGCAGCGGCGATAAAAACGGTTTCAGCCGTCCGCAGCCAATCTTGGAAAATCGTCCTCCAATTGGAAATTAAGTAAATGACGACCAGAATAACAACAAACGTTGCCCCCGTGTACTTGCTCGAGGCCGCGCAACCTGCCGCAAAAAAAGCCAGATAGAGCCAGGGCCTGCCGGCCGACAAGCGGTATTTAACCAGGTCCTCTTCAGTGGAACGGGGGGCGGGGTGTTTTGGAAGGGCTTCGCCCTTCCAAAACACCCCGTTTTTCCCCTCTTTTCGAGAAGATACGTACTTTGCGATCGCGTATAACGATAAAGTGATGAAAAAGAGCAGGTACAGGTCGTTGTGCGCAAAGCGGGCGTTGTGGGCCAGGGCCGGGTTCGACAGAACAAACAACGCGGCCAACAAACGAACGTAGACGTTTGCGCTTGCCAGGCTGGCAATAGAGTAAATCAAGACGACCGTCAGCCCGCCTAACAGGACCGATACCAGCCGGGCCGATACGATCACATCCGCCTGGGAGCCGCCCGCCTGTTCCACCAGCCACCCCACCCCGTACATGACGTGCTTGGGCAAGGATGGGTAGTTGAAGTCAGGTTCGGTCTCGTCAAATCTCATTTCCCCTTGCAGGGCCTTGATAGCCCGCCAGACCAGCTCGTCTGGGTTCCACAGCGAAGGCGCGCCCCACGAAATCCCGGGAACGGTCAACAGCAGGAAGGATAAAAACAGGACCAGCGGGATGAATTTCTCGTAGCGGACCAGAAACTGGGTAAGCGCGATCTTCATAGAGCAATCTTTTTTTGAACGCTACTCCGCGGCGCCAGGCTCGACGGGCAGTTGAGTCGAGCAATCGACCTGCCCTTGCTTGGGGACGAGCAACTGAATTTGGGCGCTCTTGAAGGTTTGGATTTCCTGATAATAGCACAGCACCGGCTCCACCACCCACTTCACCCAGGCGTTGTTTTCCTCGCCAAACTGGTAATCGCTGTCTTTGACGGGCGCGCGCAACGGTTCGCTGATGATCAGAGAAAACCGGCGCGCCTCCAGGTCGGCGTAAAACGGCGCGAAATAATCGGCGCTGGCAGACATGGCTTCGTTCATCAGCACCTTTTTCTCGTATTCGGGGACGAACGGCACATCCTGGACGTAGCCGAAGGTCAATAACTGGCGTTGGTCCAGGAAGAGCACTTCCCCTTGCGACTTGCGCGCCTCGACCTCGCGACGGATGGTCCAGAGAATGTCGTTGACTTCCTCCTGGGGCGGGTACATCTCCAGGAACTTCTCGTCCGAAACGTCGGTCAACGTGACCAGCCAGGAAGTATCCTCCGTGAAACCGTACGAGCGCAACGCGGACAGCGGTTGGATTCCCGGAATGACCAGCAAGAGCACAAGCGCGGCTTTCATCCAGGCTGGGGACCCAGCGATCTGACCCAGCCACTGCCTGCCCCCGTTTTCCCAGGCGATGGCCGCCGTGAAAAAGATCCCGATTAAGAACATGTCCAGGTTGTGCAAATCGCCGCCGCCGCCGATCTTCGTAGAAACCACCAACCCGACGCCCAGGAAGGCCAGCAACGGCAAAACGATCCCCAGCTTTTGCCAGGTGTTCGTGACCCATTTCCTGCTTGCAGCCAGATAGAACAGGATCGCAAGCGTGGGAGCGATCGCGATCAGCAGCGCCAGCAGGACGCCCTCGCCATACGTGGCGTTGGGGAAAAGACGGTACCACAGCAACGGTTGCACCGAAACTGACCAGGTTACTGTAGAAACGCTGACCGCGCGAGCCTGCCATGGATACAGGCTCGGCTCCCGTTATCAGAGACTCGAATCCAGTTCACCAGGGGCGCTCCAAAATATCCCCCAACGAGGCCCGCCATGCCCAGAACCGCCGCCCGCTGCCAGGCCGATTTTTGGACCCGCCCGTTTACGAGCCTGGCGCCGGAAAATTCCAGCATCACGATCCAGATCCCCGGCGCGAACAGCCAGGTGAAACGGCTTTCCTCCGCGAAATACCCCGTCGCGAAAATCAAGGGAATTCCCAACCAGAGCGGACCGTGCCAGAGCAAAGCGACCGCAAACGCGCAGATAACCAGTGGCGGGTGGATTGGCCCCTGCTTCAAAAAAATAAAGGTCCACAAGGCCAGCAAAACCCACAATTTTTTGTCTTTGAAATCAGAACGGAATGCAGCCAGCCCGAGCAGCAGGTACGGAAAGATGGTTGTCAACCCCACCCACAGCCGCTCCGTTTGAATGGACACGCCTGGGAACAAGAAGGGGATCCCGCCAATGAACTGGCGGCCGATATCCAGCAACACCAAAATATTGCGGTCCGGCGGGTAATCGTACAGGTGCCGCCCAAACAGGACCGAATAGTCCCACATCCGGTTCCCCTCCGACCAGCCCAGGGAAAAGGGATAATTGCTGACGTTGATCAACGCCGCCGCCATCGAAAAAACGCTCGAGCTGAGCAGCACAGACGCCAATAGAGCTGGCCACCTCAGCAAACGATCGCCGCTTTGCAAGAAAAGCGCCAGGGCGAATACCACGTAAATCCAGACGAACAAACGGAAATAGAGCTCGTTGAAAGCAACCCCCCAGGGAGTGTACTGAAAAAACCAGACCGGAACGATGAGCAACGCGAGAATTACCAGCCAGCGGAACGGTCCCAGCTTGTTGCGAAACATGGCAATCCGTTCGATCCAGCCGGCAAACGCACCCGATCGCCACAAGAGGAAAGCTGTCATACTCCAGGAGAAAATACAAAACAGGCAGAAAACCAGGAAGCCCGCCGCCCATTTGAGCGAAAATTCTCCCCACCAGACCCCGGTTCCCCAAGAGATATTATAAAAATCAATGCAAGCTCGAATCAAAATATATCCAAACCCAACAAACAGCAAGATTTTGGAAAGAACCGGCATCAATTTTTTGTTGATTTTTTGCGAATCAGCAAACATCGTTTCTCTTAAGCCAAGGAATCCCTGTGCCAATATATACGAAATGGGATTTAAACATTATCGACATCCGGTCACAGTTCGAGTAGACTCTCCACGAGCAACGGACAAAGAGATCATCATGAACAACAGGACAACTTGGGTAGATTACGCAAAAGGGATCGGCATCATTTTGGTGGTATACGGCCATCTGTTAAGTAGTGGCTATCATGCGGGTTTGGGCATCCCGGATCGTTTTTTCGAACTCTCTGACAGCATTATATACGGGTTTCATATGCCCTTATTCTTTTTATTATCCGGGCTTTTCATTGAAAAAAGTCTTCAGAAGTATGGTGCTCACGATTATCTCGGCAATCAATTACGACGCTTGGTATATCCATACTTTGTTTGGTCAATTTTACAAATGAGTGTGGAAGTAATTTTTTCCAGCCAGACACAAAAGGGCACCAGTCTTTTCGATATGTTCGCTATAGTATATCAACCATGGGGCCAGTTTTGGTTCATTTACGCTCTCTTTTAATGCAACTTTTTTATGCCGTCGCTATCCGATTATCCAGATTAGGACCGGTCATCCTGGGCTTCATTAGCATCGGATTGTTTTTTTTCCCAGTTAGGACCGAAATTGCGGCACTTTCCCCGTTTTCCACCCATCTCATTTTCTTTATAAGCGGAGCGCTGTTCAGAAAATATTTCTTGGACGAGAGTTCCCTCAAGCCATCGCTCGTGTCGATACTTATATTGCTTGCGACTTTAATGGGGTCGGGATTGTTTATTTTTGAAAACCTGGTTGACCCGGTGCGCTTAGCCAGCAGCGATCATCCTTTTTTCTTCCTTTACTTGGCCATCATCGGGATCCTTCTTTGCGTGAAACTGGCCCAATACTTGGCACAGAAAAACGTTTTCCCGTTCTTAAGAATACTTGGCTTGTATTCGATGCAAATTTACCTTGCCCATATGTTAGCAGGGGTAGGCGCACGAATAGTTCTTACGGACATATTTCATCTGCAAAACTGGGCTCTGAATATTGTTCTAAGCGTTTTATTTGCCCTTATAGCCCCAATCATTCTGCAAATAATATCTAAAAATGTTAAATTTTTCTTATTTGTTCGAGTTCCCCAAAAAGACTGGCGAGCCTGTCAAGATGAGATGAATGAGGTATTATGCATCTATTTGTTTTGTATTTTTTTCAGGAAAGCGCTTATTGGTAAATAAACCAACAGGAATGCGTTCATCAGATAGAAAGCAGCCCTCCACCCTAACATGACCGCTGACATTTTGCCTTGATCGAGACCAAAGAAACTATAAAGGTAAACTGAGGTTAGCTCTGTCACCCCCAATCCACCCAAAACCTGAACCGGCACAAATGAGACCAGCTGCATTAACGCTGCAACATAGACCAAAGGCCAAACTCCCAACTGCACGTTAAACATTCGAATGCTGGTATATGTATAAACCATTGTGACCGTCATGTAGATAAACGACATCAACACACCGGTCTGCAACATATTGAAGATAATGACTTGCTTTTCTTGCGCTAGCGAGCGTAACACCTCGATCCCGCGTGAAACCAGGGAAAAGCGATCTAACTTAAGAGAAGCGAGAACGTCTGCGACCGCAGCCACAAAACGATCACGCCAGAGTACTGTGACAAGAAAGGCAGCTAACCCCAGTAGCATGCCAATTACCAGGAGTACAGTTATCCAGCGCAGCAGTTGAATCTGGTTCCAGACCAGCGCGGCAGAGACAGCCAGATACAAACAGATGGCCAGCAAGTCGCCAAACTTTGTGATTAAAAAGACTACCCCCGAGCGGGTCAGCTTCACATTCTGCTCAGCCTTTAACATTGCCATATAGGAAGCAACGCCTGCACTGTTGGAAATAAAATTGGAAATCGCGTTCTGCCAGATTACGATACGTAATACTTCTTTATATTTCGTCCCTTTTCCGATCAATACATGATATTGTAACGCTTTCAGGATGGTCATTACGAGAAAAGATAAAAAATGAAGCACAAACCATCCCCAGGCAATATCACTCGTTAATATTTTTATTTGAGCAAGGTTCGTCTTGGAAATTACAAAAAATATGAGTAAGACCGCCAAAAATAATTTGGCAAGATTCCAACTCTTTTGAAATAATACTTCTTGTTCCATTATTTCAATTTTCAGTAAAGATAAATGCTTTCACAAACGATGCCAAGAAGAAATTCCTTACTCCATTATGAAAGAAAATATTTGCTCGTACTGTTCGGCAACCCGTTGAATATCAAAAAGGTTTGCTTTTTTCAAGCTGACCTCCCGAAACCGGCGCAGGCGGTCTTGATCGGACAAGCAACTCCCTCAATACTTTGGAGAATTCAGAGGGGCGGGCCAGTTCAAGCAGACAACCGTTTTGCCCATCAGCCACAATCTCGACAAAGCCCCCGATTTTGCTGGCGATGATTGCCAGCCCTTTGGCCAACGCCTGCACGCCAACGACCGGCAGGCCCTCGGAAAGAGATGGCATGAAAAGGATATCGCTTCGATCGAACCAGTCCAGTACTTCTTCGGTGGTCACCCAACCGGTTAGAGTGAAGCGTTCTTGCAGACCCTGTTCAACAATTGCTTTCCTGACCTCCGGCATCAAAGGGCCATCTCCGATCATCACACATCGCCAGGGCAAATCTTTCAATTCGCTTAAAGTTCGCACGATTTGGAGGGGATTTTTCTGTTCCATGAAACGGCCGGCGAACACGATCTGCGGCGGCTCGTGGATCTGGATGCTTGCCGGCTTCAGACGGGGTAAATCCACGCCGTTAGGTATGATCTCTACCTCGCGCTTGTAATGCTTGAGAGCGAGTTGCCGGGTAAATTCGCTCACTGCAACTACTTTTTTTGCATCCCGCCAGATAGAGGGCGTAAACGGCTTGACCCAATTGAACCACTGGTCCGTTTTCTCCGGCACGCCGCCAGGGACATCTCCCAGGTGGGCGGTCAGCATGTAGGGTACGCCTGTCAGCTTCGAGAGCGCCCATCCCAATGCCCCGGCCGGGACGGCGAAGTGGACGTGGATCAGGTCGGGCTGCCAGCGCTTGATTAAACGGTAGCCGGCCCAAAGCCCGGAAAGAACGAAGCCCTCCATCGCTTTGAGGTCGGCGCGGAAAGCTTCCCGTCGCAGGGATGGGATGCGCAGTACATGGATCCCATCTACGTTCTCCTCTTTTGGAAGACCTTTTAAGTGAGCCGTCAAAACAGTGATTTCGTGCCCGCGCTTGAGCAATCCCTGGCAGATATCCTGAGCCGCCCGTCCACCTCCGCCGCCAATCGGTGGAAATTCGTGGATAAGCACCAGGATTTTCATTTTTCGGGATTCGCTTCGGGCAGATTGATCGTCTTGCGTACGCTGTAGGTTGGTTTGCGCTGGGATTTGTAATACGTGCGTACCAGAAGCTCGGCAATCAAGCCCATCAACACAGACTGAAACCCCATAATGAGCAACATGATCGCCAACGGGAAAATGGGTGAACGGAGCACGGAGGTGCTAAACAGCAAACGCCTGATCCCAAGGTAGAGCAGCATCGCGCTGCTACCAAACATCAGGGCCAGGCCGGCGCCACCGAACAGATAAATAGGCTTGGAAGAATAGCTAACCAGGAATTTAACCGTGAACAGGTCAAGAATCACCTTTATCGTTCTTTCCAAGCCATATTTCGTTTTACCGAATTTGCGGGGCTGGTGATTGACCTTGACTTCCGTAATCCTGGCGCCTAAGGAGTGCGCAAAAACAGGAATAAACCGGTGCATCTCGCCGTACAGGCGGAAACCTTCCAATGCGTCCCGGCGATAGGCCTTGAGGGTACAGCCGTAGTCGTGCAGGGGAACCCCCGTGACGCGCGAAATCAGCATGTTGGCCAGGTTCGATGGTAGGGTGCGGGTAAGGTAATTGTCTTGCCGATTCTTGCGCCAACCGCTGACCAGATCGTAGCCTTCATCCAACTTTTCGAGCAGCATCGGGATGTCGGCCGGATCGTTTTGCATATCGGCGTCCAACAAGATAACGATATCGCCGCAGGCTTTGTCCAGGCCGGCTGCAATCGCGGCTGTTTGCCCGAAATTGCGACGAAAGGAGATGATCCGCAGATGATCGGGGTGCGTTTCAGCCAGTTGGGTCAGCACTTGTAGACTGCTGTCCTGGCTGCCATCGTCTACCAGCACGACTTCCCAGGTGTAGGGCAAGGGAGTAAGCGCTTTTTGAATGGCTTCGATCAGCAAGGGTAAATTTTTTTCTTCGTTATAAACCGGAACGACGAGGGAAAGATTTCGGCATAGTTTTTTCAACGGACTTTGGATGATAAGCGCTCCATGTCAGCTTCCACCATCTTGGTGACCAATTCCTCAAAACTGACGGAAGGCTCCCAACCCAACATTGAATGCGCCTTTGACGGATCTGAAATAAGCAAATCCACTTCGGCAGGGCGATAGAAACGCTCGTCCTGGACGACGAACTCATTGTAATCTAAGTCTACATTCCCGAAAGCGATCTCACAAAATTCACGCACGGAATGTGTCTGGCCAGTGCCAATTACAAAACTATCCGGCTTATCATGTTGCAACATCAGCCACATGGCCTCCACGTAATCACCTGCAAAACCCCAATCACGGCGGGATTCCAGGTTGCCCAGGCGCAATTCTTTCTGCATCCCCAGCTTGATACGCGCCGCGCCATCCGTGATTTTGCGTGTCACAAACTCCAAACCGCGGCGCGGGCTCTCGTGGTTGAACAGAATGCCTGACGTGGCAAATATGTCGAATGATTCCCGATAATTGACCGTGATCCAATGCCCGTATACTTTCGCCACCCCGTAAGGGCTGCGCGGGTAAAAAGGCGTCGTCTCTTTCTGAGGCACCTCGACGACTTTACCAAACATCTCGCTGGACGATGCTTGATAAAACCTGATTTTCGGATTGACAAACCGGATAGCCTCCAGTAAACGCGTCACACCCAGAGCAGTTACATCGCCCGTCAAGGCGGGCTGTCTCCATGAAGTCGGCACAAAAGATTGTGCTGCCAGATTATATATCTCGGATGGTTCGAATTCTTCCAATAATCCCAGAAGAGAACCCTGGTCTGTTAAATCGCCCTGGACCACGGTGATGTCATCCAGCAAGTGTTCGATCCGTTCGTTGGTCACAGTGCTGGAACGGCGCGCCACCCCGACAACCTCGTATCCTTTAGACAGAAGCAACTCGGCCAGATAGGAACCATCTTGTCCGGTAATTCCTGTAATGAGAGCAGTAGGCATTTTTTCTCCTAAGTCAAAATTCAACCACTGAATTATAAGCGTTACGCAGATGGCGTCAAGCAGCTGGTTTGCTGCGCTGACGACGGTCCCACCATTCGCCCCCCAGCAGAACGAGCAGGCTGCTCCCGATGATCAGGCCGACCATCCACCCGAACGGGATCTGACCGCCAATGTGGAAATAACGGCTCAGGTACCATTGTGTGAAAAAGGCCAGGAAAATGCCTTCGATCAAGAAGATGCGAGTCAGCCAGGAATCGGACCGGATACGGAAGCAGGCCAGGGCGTATCCGGAAGCGAGCGCCTGCCAGGGAAGCAGGAACGCCCGGTAACGGGGATTGTCCCACTGGTCACCTCCAGCGCGCAGGGCGGCCAGGACGATCCACAGCCATGAAATGAGCGTGATCCAGGTCCATAAGCGCCGTTCGCGCGGATCTTCCTTCTTCCAGACGGCGATAAAGGCGTACAGCAGTAACGGCCAGAACAAGTACCACCCCATCGCCCGAGAAATCCCAATGATGCGCCAGGGAAACGTGGTCGGTTCGATGAAGGCTGCTGGCAGTACCGGCTGCAAGACCCCGTAGACCGCCACAAACGGCAGGCGCAGCCAATCCGGCATCTCATCGAAGAGTTTTTGAACCCAACCTGAGCCACGCTCCAGTTGGTATACGTCGAACTTAACGGCCTCGCGCAACCAGCCGCTGAGCACGCCCAGCGGGCCGCCTGCAAAGTTTCCCTGCCGGTTGAGCGACCAGCTCAGCAAGAACAATCCAACCATGAAAACCAGCACAATGGCAAGGACCGAGAGCCAGGAAAGACGTCCATGCTCGCGCGCCAGCCACCACCAGCCGGCGAAAATAATCAACGTGACCAGCGCCACGACCGGCGAGACCAGCAACATGCCAAGCAGGCTTAGGCCGAGCCATACCAGGGCTCGCTGCGAACGGTGGAATTGCCAATCCACAAAGCCCCATAAGGATATGGCGCCGAACGTGATCAGGTATGGCTCGCGCATGGCCGCGCCACCCAGCAACACGCTTTCCGGGTATATAACAAGGATCCAGCCAGCAGCTAACGCCACCTGCTTCCCGAACGCCAGCTGCGTCCCCCGCCAGAAAAAAGGGATGCCTGCCGTTGCGACGATCGCCGAAAGCAAGACCAGTAAAAGGGGGCGGTGTGCGTCCGGCCAGAAATACCGGTAAGCCAGGGATGTAAATGCGAGCAAACCGCCGTACTGGTCGGTATGAAAGGACTTGTTAAAAGCCGAGAGAATGGGATCGCCGGATTGAGCCAGTTCCCAGGCCTGGTCATCACGGCGGTGGGCGTCTCTGAAAATGAAACCAGCCCGGTCGTCAGGGTCGTCGAAGCCGTCCACGGGCAAGACCAGATAGGCGCCCACGCCGGTCAACAGGCGCAACGCGAAGGCCAGGGCCACCATCCAGGCCAGCGCCCGCCCGCCGCCAGCCCAGCGGTAAAGAAGTGTAAAAAGCCAGAAAGAAAGAAGAATGAGGAAAGAAAACGCCAACCAACCAAGCAGCCGGTTGCCCGGCTGCAGGAATGACAAAATCGCCCCTACGAACAGGCTAACAGGCAACATCCAGAGCAAGTGACGAGACATAGATATCGATCTACCACGAAAACACAAAGGCACCGAGACACAAGCTTTTAACCATCTTCGTGTCTTTGTGGCTTTGCGACTTCGTGTTACGGTCCGAAACCTTCTAAAGCACGTTCGGCGCGGGCGAGCCAAGTATACCCGGCGACGTCCTTCCACGCCTGCGCGCCCAGCGCCCGCCTGCGCGGCTCGTCGGCCAGCAGTTCTCGCAACTTTTCCTCCCAATCAGCGGCATCGCCCGGCTCACAAAAAACGGCGTTGCCTTCGTGCAACACTTCGTGGATCACGGGCAGGTCTGCGCTGAGGATCGCGCGCCCGGCGGCCATGTAGTCGAACATCTTCATCGGGTTGATCACCTCGGCAATGTCCTGCCCGCTGGAGGCCGAGATCGAGCGGCTGTAAGGCATCATGAGCACATCCGCGGCGGCCTGGTAGAGCGGCAGGCGGCTGTTTTCCACGAAGCCGGTCATGGTCACGTTCGACGCGCCGGCCTCCGCCAGCTGGCCTCGCCAGTAGCTCACAGCATCCGGCTTGCCGCCTACCCACAGGAATTGGACCTCCGGCATCCGGCAGGCCAGCTGGAACAACAAATCCGCGCCGCGACCGGGGTAGATGTGACCGCTGAACCCGGCGGTCGGCTTTTCCGGCAGACCAAGCTGACGCCGGGCTTCCGCCGCCCTGGGCAGGGACTGGTACTGGTCCAGGTCCACGCCGTTCGGCGCAATCTGGACCGCCTCTTCCGGGAACGACAGTCCTGCCACCGTTTCAATGGCGTCTCTGAGCGGACGGGTGGTCACCAGCATGCGCTTGCGCGCGGGCGAGCGCCAGAAGCGGCGCATCATCCAGGGACCGAGACGGCCGGTCACTTCAGCGTGCATCTCCAGGATCACCGGCCGGCCCAACCGGACCGCCGCAACTGCCGGGTTGAGCAGCCAGGTGTAGATCAAATCCGGCTTGATATTGCGCGCTGCAAGGATGGAATAGGCAGTGAAATCATAACGCTTGAGCGTGGGAAGAGAGGGCAGCCACTCGATTTCGAACGGCGTGGAAAGGCCATAGTGCGAGGCGAGCCTGTCCCAAGCGGTTGGTTCGCTCTCGCGAGGGCAAACAGGCGGATTTCGTGTCCCAACTGGGCAAGCGCCTGGCAGACCTTCATCGCCTGAATCGAATTCGCGGTCAGGGATGGGATGCGGGAATTGGTGATGGCAGCGATCTTCATACCGGCTGGCCATCCAAATATTTACTTTTGGCTTGGATGTTGATTTCCTTCAAGCCGCGCAAGGCCATAATCCCCACCGAAGCGATGTAGTAGTACGAGAGCAATGCGCCCGCGGCCAAAATGCCATAGCGCGGCACCAGCCAGAAAGCCAACCCCACCTTGACCAGTCCAACAACCAGCGTGACCCAGATCGGGATCTCGGGCAACCCCAACGAGAGCAGCAGCGGACGGTTCCAGAAGAGAGTGTAGTTAAAAGCAAGGCCCACGAACAAGGCAATCAGAGCCGGATAAGCAATCACGTACTCCTGTCCGCGTCCGTAAATGGTCAAGATCAACCGTCCAAACAGGACAAAGCCCAGTCCGATCCCCAGGTTGATGACAAACGCCAGGCCGGTCACTTTCCGCAAGAAATTCAGCAGGGCAGACCAGGCCCTTTTCACCGTAAGACGGTTAAGCTCCGGGTAAACGGTAGCAATCAACGGGTCGGTCACAACCGACATCAGGCTGACAAGCATATAAGCCACTCGGTAATAGCCTGCCTCCGTTGTGGACAGGAAAAAACCAACCCATAGAATTTCGCTCTCGCGGAATATTTTGATGATGGTCGCGCTGATGTTGGAACTGACCGCAAAGCGGACCAGTCCGCGGTAAGGCGAAACGCTGTGAAACGGCGCCTTCCACCAACTCGCGCCAAGGACTCGTTTTAATTGAACCTGCGCAAAGATAAAGATGCCAAGGCCCAAGATCACCTTGCCCAGTAAATAAGCCAGCAAGACGAGGGTTACCCCCCCACCGGTAACAAAAGCAACTCCTATCACCGTGACGGCGACAACGCTCTGGATCAGATTGATCGTGCCCTGGAACTTGATCCGGTCGGTGATTTGCAGCACGCCGATCGAGGTCTCGTAGTTGAAGTTTGCCAGCAACCCGATCGCAAAGAAGCTGAACATCCAAGCAGTGTCTCGGAGTTTTGGAAATGTATTGAGAGGCCAATCCAGATGTGAGTAAGACAAGTAGGAAGGCCAGTAAAGAAGCGGATCCTTCCGTTATTCCAGCCGCTTTAATTAAGGCCGAGGCCTTCTCCTTTTCATCGCGTTCGATATATTCGCCCCCATACCGGACCACCAGCTCGCTCATCCGGAAAGACAGCAGGCTGTTCACCGTGGAAGCATAGCCCATCACCAACCCCACCAGGCCGAATCCAGCCGCACCCAACAGGCGCGCTGACAGGATTCCCATCAAAAAGCTCAGCGCCAGGCTCAGGCTATTGTTGCTGAACAGGTGCACGCTGTTGCGGACGACCTTGCTCAAAAGCGGGTCTTCTTGCAGGGCAGTGATGTATTTTGAAAGCGGCATGAAAATGAAGGTTTAGGGGGTCAACACATCTCTGGCCCACTCACGCTCGTCGAGGTACCATTTATAGATATGCTCCACGCCTTCACGCAAACCGACCTGCGGCTCCCAGCCCAGGACCTCGCCCGCCTTGCGGACGTCCGCCCAATTGGAGCGCATATCGGCCAGCACAGCCGGTCCGTGCTCGACAATAGCTTCCTTGCCGGTCACTTCTTCGATCAGCGTGACCAGGTCGTTGATGGTGATGACTTCGTGCCCGCCCAGGTTGATGATCTCGTAGCCGAGCGGTTTGAGGGCCTGGATGGTGCCGCGCGCGATATCGTCCAGATAGGTAAACCCGCGCGATTGTTCCCCGTCACCATAGATCTGCACAGGCCGGCCTTCGCTGATCCACTGGGTGAAGCGGAACAGCGCCAGGTCAGGGCGCCCCGCGGGGCCATACACGGTGAAATAGCGCACCACGCTGACGTCGATACCGTGCAGGTAGTGGTAGGCATGGGCCAGCGTTTCAGCGGCCTTTTTGCTGGCCGCGTACGGTTGGAGCGGCGCGTCGCTGGAAGCGGTTTCCGGGGTCGGGTAGGGTGGGTTCGCGCCATAGATGCTGGACGTAGAGGCCAGCAGGAACTTCTTTGTCCCGGTCTGTCGGCACAGTTCCAACATGTTCAACGTCCCGGTCAGGTTGGACTCGAAATAGACCCACGGATTCTCCACGCTCGCGCGCACTCCCGCCCGCGCCGCCAGGTTGATGACAGCCTCGAACTGCTCGTTTTTAAACTGCTCGATAATCGACTTGTCGGAGATATCCGCTTTGTGAAAGGTAAAACCGGGGATCGCCTGCAGCTTACCCAGGCGATATTCTTTCATGCGAATATCGTAGGCATTGTTCATATTGTCCACCCCTACGACCGTATGCCCGTCTTTGATCAAAAATTCAGCCACGCGCGAGGCAATAAACCCGGCGGCTCCCGTAACAAAATAATTACCCATCAATAAATCCTTTTCCAGATTACAAATTCAGTAAATCATAAAAGTTGAAGGAGTTCCCAAAAACAGGGGTGCGGGCTTCCCTTAGAAAACCTGTGATTTACTGAAATTATCAATCACCAATTACGCTTTTTTTAGCGTAATTGATTTATAGTCTTTCAACCTTGGGATTCTCTTTGGCCAGCTTGCCCAACGCATTGCGCGCGTCGAAGACAAAGCTGGCTGCATCCAGGATGGCTTTATAGTCATACTCCTTGTGATTGGTGACAATCACAACCGCATCCGACTCTTTAACTGCCCCTATCAAATCCTCCACGCTGTCCATTTCCCAGCCGTCGTATTCGTGATGGATGTGTGAAATATAAGGGTCGTGGTATTCAACCAGCGCCCCCTTGTTTTGCAACAAGCCGATCACGTCCAGCGTGGGCGATTCGCGCACGTCGTCGATATCCGGCTTGTAAGCAGCTCCCAGCACCAACACCCTGGACCCTTTCAGGGTTTTGCCGCGGTCGTTCATCGCTTCCAGCACCCGGCTGACCACGTAGCGCGGCATGTTGGTGTTGATCTCAGAAGCAAGGTCAATGAAACGGGCGTTATAGTTCAACGCTTTCATCTTCCACGAGAGATACAGCGGGTCGATCGGGATGCAATGGCCGCCTAACCCGGGCCCCGGGGTGAATTTCATGAACCCAAAGGGTTTGGTGGCCGCCGCTTCGATCACTTCCCACACATCCACGCCCAGGCGCTCGCACATGATCGCCAGCTCGTTGACCATGCCGATATTGATCATGCGGAACGTGTTTTCGAGCAGTTTCGCCATCTCCGCCGCTTCTGCCGAGCTGACTGGAAATATGGTCTCGATTGCCCCGCAGTACCAGGCTTCGGCCACTTCGGAACAGGCTGCCGTGATCCCGCCGATCACCTTCGGCGTGTTGATCGTGGTCCAGTCTTCCCGCCCCGGGTCGACCCGTTCGGGCGAAAACGCCACGAAAATATCCTCGCCCACTTTCAGCCCGCTGTGCTCGGTCAGCATCGGGAGCAGGACTTCCCGGGTCGTGCCGGGATACGTGGTCGACTCCAGCACAATCACCATGTCCTTGTGGACATATTTCGCCAGTTCCTCCGTGGCAGACAAAATATAGGACATATCCGGGTCGCCCGTTTTGCGCAAAGGGGTGGGCACGCAAATGCTGACCGCGTCCACATCCTTTAAAGCCGAGAAATCGGTTGTTGCATTCAGCTTTCCGGATTTGACCAGTGCCGCAAGGGCCTCCGTCTTTACATCCGGAATGTAAGAAACGCCTTGCTTGAGCGAATCCACTTTGCGGGCATCCGGGTCGATGCCGGTGACATGGAAGCCGGCTTGCCCGAACACCACCGCCAGCGGCAGTCCAACGTAGCCCAGTCCCAAGACGGCAACGCTTGCTTTTTTATCCTTTAGAGCTTTGATCAGCGAATGCTTGGTAGTCATTTTTCCTCTATGAGATGCTTCCTTTTGGTTTTCCGTTATCCCTCTCGCCTCGGTCCGATAGAGGCAGGACTGGCGTAAGGGGCAAACGTTTTAATGTCATGAGAATTGCGTCTTCATCGTTATCTTTATAATAGCGCTTCCGGCGGCCGACTTCCTCAAAACCGAAGGATTGGTACATCCGCTGCGCGGCTTCGTTGCCGGCGCGCACTTCCAAGAACGCCGACCGCGCGCCTTCCTGATAGGCATGGTCCAGGGACTCTACCAATAATTGCTTCGCTATCCCCTGCCGCCTGAAATCGTGATGGGTCGCCAGGCTGGCGATGTGCGCCTCGTCGACGATGATCCACAACACCAACAATCCCACGACCTGGCCATCCAGCTCCGCCACCCAACTACGCGCCGCCGGGTTATCGCTCACCTCAAAACGTAAGGACCGCTCTGGCCAGGGCAAGGTAAAGGATGACATGTCGATGGCATGCGCTAAGGGCACGTCCTCGATTGTCATCCTGCGGACGACCAGGCTCATGACGGGATTGGATTCGACACGTGCAGGTAGATCGGCGCAAGCGAAGTCGCATCCTCCTGGGCCCCGGCCTGCCAGCGCTCCCAGGCCATCTCCGCCAGGACAGCTGGCCGGCGGACGCACGCGGCCGGGGATGGCAGCACCACATTGACGCGTTTGCGCGCCAGGCGTTGGCGTTCGTCCGCCGTCAACTCGCCGCACACGATGGTCGGTTTTTGGATGCTCTCGGCCAGCTCCTCGGCCGTTGTCACCTGCGCAGGCCCTTTAGAGTGCCAGCCGCCCTCGCCGGCCTCGTACCAGCTCAGGGCAAGGCGCCCACGGCCGGCCTGTAAAACGGCAGCCAGGGGCATATCCTTCACTTCCTGCGTTGCCGCGACAACGTCCAGGGTTGGAATGCCAAGGATAGGCAAATGTCGCGCCAGCGCCAGCCCCTTGATAAAAGCCAACCCAACCCGCAGACTGGTAAAGGAGCCGGGCCCTAATGCAACGCCCAAGGCCTGGAGCTCGTCCACCTTTAGGCCCGAGCGGGCGAATAAATCGGCAACCGCGGGAGCCAGTTCTACCGTGTGATAATGGCGGCTGCGCCAGAGCAACTCGCCAATCACTTGCGCCCCATCGTAGAGCGCCAGGCCCATCTGGTTAGTGGATGTGTCAACCGCTAATAGCATCAGTCCCCTCCAAAAATATCTTGGCGTAAATCGTTTAACAAATGATCGTAGCGGGCACCGGAGGCTTTGATCACCATCTGGCGGTTCTCCTCGGCCACGTATTCGAAGGAGATCCACAGGCGCTCTTCGGGCAGAATCGTCTGCACGCGCTCCGGCCACTCTACCAGCAAAGAACCCTGGGCCAGCATTCCGTCGAGGTCCAGCTCTGCAGCTTCGGGCGCGGATTCGAGGCGGTAGGCGTCCATGTGAAAAAGCTGGCCATCGTCGGGTCGTCTGTAATAGTTCACGATGATAAACGTCGGGCTGGAAACCGGATCAAGCGAGCCCCACCCCCGGGCCAGTCCTTGCACGAGCGTGGTTTTCCCAGCGCCCAACTCGCCCTGTAGACAGACCACGTCCCCGCGCTGAAGCAGGCCCCCCAAACGCATGCCCACGCGCCGCGTCTGTTCAGGACTGCGGCTGAAGAACTCCAGGGTGTGAGCGTCTAAAATTCGGCATAAATGGGATTATACCCTTCACGGGTATGATATATCAGGCTGAGCTGGCAGAAGAGCTGGTTGGATTCTACTCCAAATTCACCGATTGGACTCAGCCACAGCTTTCGGTTAAGATTACAACAACTGTTCCTCAGGAGGTAACATGCAACCATACCTTGAGCAATTCTGGGAAAGTATCATTTCAGGTCTACCCAACCTGGTGACGGCGGTCCTGATTTTTATTGCCAGCATTTATCTGGGCGGACTGCTCAGCCGCTTGCTGGTAAACGTCCTGAAGGCAAGAAAAGCCGACCCAGAGGTGATAAACTTGCTGGGGCAGCTCACCCGTTGGAGCATTATTGTTGCTGGAATTATCACCGCTTTGCAGCGGTTCTTCAACGTAACCGCCTTTTTGGCTGGTTTGGGCATTATTGGTTTCACCATCGGTTTTGCCCTGCAAAATGTGATGCAAAATTTCGCTGCCGGCGTGATTTTGCTGATCCAGCAACCATTCAATGTAGGGGATGCGATCGAAGTGAAGGGCTACGGAGGCACGATCCTGACCATCAGCCTGCGTACCACCGAAATGCGCACATTCGATGGGCTGATCGTGATCATTCCGAACGGCGATGTGCTCTCGAACCCGATTACGAATTACACCCGCGCAAAATTGCGCCGCATCGAACTGCCGGTCGGTGTAGCCTACGGAACCGACCCGACTAAAGTTCGCAAGGTGATCTTGGAAGCCGTGCGCGATGTCCCCGGTTTCGTCGGCGAGCCGGCGCCGCTGGTAGCCTTTCACACCTTTGGAGGCTCCACGCTGGATTTGAGCGTCTATTTCTGGTTCGACACCTCGCTCACGTCTCCCTTTGCGGCCAAAGATGCTGCCTTTGAATTAATTAAGGCTGCACTGGACAAGAATGGGATCGAGATCCCGTTCCCGATCACGACGATCTATACTTCAAATGCGCAGACTTAGTAACAGGCCGAAAACAAGGCGGCGTGCTCCGCACGCCGCCTTGTTTTCGGCCTTCTCTTTTAACTGTTAACCTGGTATCGCTTCTTTTTCAGGGACCAGCTCCAGCGTTTCGCCGATGGCGCGCGCGATCCGGCGGGAAGCGTCTGGCCGCGCGGCACGACGACAGTTTTCAACGTAGCGCAACCTGATTTCCGGATGCTCTAACCATTCACTCAACGTCTGCACCACCTGGTCCGGGTGTGGCGCCCAGACGCCCACCTTTTCTTGGACCACAAAGGCGACATTGCCATCTTCTTGCCCGGGCAACCTGGCAAATAAGATTATCGGCAGATGGGCATTCAGCGACTCGGCAATCGTCCCCGGCCCGGCTTTGGTGACCAAAACGTCAGCGGCGCGCATGAAATCAGGCAATGCCCGGGTAAAGCCGTAGATGTGAACGGGGACCGGCCATTCCTGCGATTCCAGCTCGTTCTGCAAGTGCTCGTTCCGCCCACAGACGATCGCCAGCCCAACGTTCAGGCCGGAGTCAGCGATCTCGCGCGCTGTCTTGCCCAGTGGCCCCATCCCTTCGCCGCCGCCAACGAGCAGGACGTAGGTCTTATCCTGTTCCCAACCCAGCTTTTCACGCAGGACTTCTTTATCTCCCACCGGGACGCAATACCGTTCGGCCACCGGTTGCCCGACCACACGGACGCGGTCCGGATCCATCTGATAGTCAACCGCGCGCTGGTATGCTGTTTTCGTCGGTACAAGCACCAAATCGGCGCGCTGGTCGTACCAGAGCGCGTGCGTGGTCACCATGTCGGTGACCACAATGATGAACGGCGGGCGGTTTACACCGAGCGCTTTTAAGAATATCGTGGTTGCCAAAGGATGGACTGTGACGATCAGGTCAGCCGGGTGCTCTTTGACAATCCTGCGTACGGCCCTACCTACGTAGGGCCACATGCTGGTCGTGATCGCGCGCGCCCGGCGGCGCCCATCGCTCATTTTAAAGCTCAGCCCCCACAGGTAGGGCGCCCGCACCATATCGGGATACCAATCGGGCATTTTGTTAAAGGGCAGCGGCGCATATCCTTTGAAGAAATCCAGCATTTCAGTGGACACAGCCTCACCGTATTCAAGTTCCAGCGCTTCCATGATTGCTTCGGCAGCGCTGCGATGTCCGCCGCCCGTATCCGAAAACAGAAAGAGGACATGCGGTTTTTTATTCTGGCTCATGGTATGTTTTCTCCTCCTGGGGAAGGATTTTTTTGGCTCGTCGAGCCAGCTCACGACGGGTCAACATGACCCGCCGGCCGCAACCTTTACACTCCAGACCGATGTCCGCTCCCAGACGGGTAACCGTCCATTCATACGAGCCACAGGGATGCGGTTTCCGCATCCGTACTACATCGTTGAGCTGCAGGTCCGGTAGCATAATAAGGATTATACACGCTTGATGCACTCGCTCTTAAAAGATGGATGGGAGTGCCAGCGGCTCAATGAAAAGCGGCTCGCTCCTCCGGAAAGGTGGTACGCCGGCTTTTTTGACAGCAATTCTCAATATGGCTTTGCTGGATTGGCACACCTGCCCGGGCGGGCGGTGCCAGGGAATCCAGCAAGAACGGCTCGGATTTGCCAACACCGTACCTGCGGTGGGTGCAGGTGTCCGAGCCAGCAATAGGTCGTTTTCTGTTCAAATTTAGAATGGCTGCTTTTTTGACCGGAGCGATTTGTGATAAACTACCCATGCCTATCCCACTCTCTGGAGGGAAACATGCCCGAACGTGAAACTTATCCCGTGGAAATTGCCGGACTCAAACGCGATTTGCGCCTGTTCGAAGTTGCTCCCGGTGTACGAATTGCAATTCTCAACATCCTGGGGGATACCGAACTGGTCCAGGCGTGCGCCCGGGAACTCAACAAAAAGCTTGCGGATGTAGATTATGACGTGCTGGTCACGGCAGAAGCCAAGTCCATCCCTCTGGTATACGCGCTATCGGTAGAAGCCGATAAACCTTATGCCGTGTTGCGCAAGACCTATAAGCCTTACATGGGCGAAGCGCTCAAGGCCGAAACCCTGTCGATTACCACCGGTCAGCCCCAGGTCCTCATCCTGGACGAGAAGGACCGTGACCTCTTAAAAGGCAAAAAGGCAGTCATCCTGGACGACGTCATCAGCACCGGTTCGACGCTCCAGGGCATGCGCATGATCCTGCAGAAAGCAGGCGCGACCGTAACAGCCGAAGCCGCGATCCTGACCGAGGGCGAGCGCGCCAAGTGGCAACACATCATCTCGTTGGGACATTTGCCTTTGTTTACCGATTAAAAGATAGCTGCTCAGGTTTAGGTAAAAAAGTAGGGCAAAAATGCAGGCTGAGTTTTTTCTTAAAAGGTAGAGCGGGGGTGAACCTGCTTCTACAACCCGATCAATTTGATTTTTCGCTCGCGAGAGAGGCGCTTGATTGCCCTCTCTCGTTTCATTGCCGCGGTGCGGTCCGCTTGGGGCTCGAGATAGACCATTTTCACCGGGAGCCGGCTGCGGGTGTAGCGCGCACCGGTCCCCTTGTTGTGCTGGCGCAAGCGCCGTTCCGGATCGGTCGTCCAGCCGGTGTAATAGGTGTGATCCGCGCATTCCAGGATGTAACAATAGAACGCCACGAGACTATCGTTGTTTTTTACGGGATCCAAGCATGCGTTCCCAGATAGAGGGAAGTTCCGACAGGTCCGGCTTCTCCCCTTCCAATCCCTTGCCGGAGAGCCGGCCTTCCATCCAACGTGCCCGGCCTTCCAAAGCCTGTTCAATGCGATCGGATAGGCCCTCACGGTTGCCATCCGCAATGTCCTGGCGCAGGTTGCCCAGGGTTTTCATGACAACATCTAGAACACGGGTAACGTTCTGTTGATTCAGCAAAGCGGCCTCTGTAAGGGCTTCTAAACCATCTTGATGCGCAGCGGCAGCGGTCAACGTAGCAAACGGGCGGCCGGCCAGTTTGCGCGCGTCGTTCCAACCGGGCTGATCCACAACCGCATTGAGCAAGGCCACTGCCAGCAGTTGTGGGACAAGATGCGTGCTGGACAGCAGGCCATCGGTTTCGACCGTGTCCCCGAACAAGGGTGTGGCGCCTAAGAGAAGGATCAAGTCAGAAGCGACCTTAACAGCCTCCTCCGGGGTGCCAGGCAAGGTGTTGAGGGAGATCATGCCATTCTTGAAAAAATCCGCTTTTGCCGCATCAAGGCCCGATTCGTTGTGATGCAGGTATGCCGGGTTCATCACCGGGAGCAGGCCAACGTAGTAGCGCCCCTCCGGCAAAATTTCCTGGGCCCACTGTGCAACCGGTTCTTTGACGGGTGCGGTATCCATAACCACAGCTCCCTCAGCCAGGTCCAGCGCAATCGTCTCCAGGGTGGCGCGAAGCTCGTGCACCGGTACACATAAAAGCACGATTTTGGCATCCCGTACGGCCGCGGGGAGGTTAAACTTTATATCATCGACAGCGCCTATCTTTTGGGCTTTCTTCGCCACCGTTGGCAGCCTATCATGGCCTACCCGGTGCAGCAAAGATTGGTGCTCTGCAAGCGCCAGCCCCGCCGAGGCACCAACCTGCCCCAGGCCCACGATCGTAATTTGAACGCTCATGTTCATCCTCTCAAATCAGGGTGATCCGATTATACTGCCTTCATTGGCCCGATTTCCCCATCCATTTCGGGTTCTCCAGGGTTTCCCGTAAAAGGGACCGGACTTTGGGGATGCGAGCGTGCGTACGCACGCTCGCATCCCCAAAGTCCGGGTATCCACTACGAAAATTCCCAAAGGGCCCCTTCTGCTTCTTCTCTCCCATTAAACTGCGAGAACCGGGGACGCCGACCCCGGTTCTCTCTTGAAAGGAGGAGAAGAGAAATCACCTTATGTCCCTAATTTATCATGTATGTCCAAAATAAACTTGACGCCTTACCTACGCTTCCCCTACGATTGTTAGACAACTTGCAAAATTGTTAGGAAAAAGGGCCAAAATGGATAAAAATTCGCCTCTTTACACCGGTAGCTTGCAAAATTCGCCCCTAGGAGACGTGTGGGTGGCGGTCAGCGAGCAGGGGTTGGCGGCCATCGAATGGTCACAGGATGAAGCGGACTTCGGCGCATTCCTGGCCAAACGTTTCAAGCGACCGGCCGAGCCCGACTTCGAAAAAGCGGCCCCGGCGCTCCTGCAACTGGACCAGTACCTGCAAGGCGCGCGAAAAGCTTTTGACCTGCCGATCGACTGGTCCTTGCTCAGCTCGTTTCAACGGAAGGTGTTGGGAATCGTCTATGCCATTCCCTACGGGCAGGTCCGCACCTATGGCGACATCGCCCTGGAAATCGGCAATCCAAAGGCAGCCCGAGCGGTGGGCCGCGCCAACGCCACCAACCCGATGCCGCTGGTCATCCCCTGTCACCGCGTGATCGGCAGCGACGGCAAATTACACGGCTACGGCGGCGGAGAGGGCTTGCCCACGAAGGAGTGGTTGTTGCAACTGGAGGGGGCGGTTCTGGCGTAATGCAACCCAAACACTGGACCGCTTTCATCTTCCTTGGCGTCATCTGGTCCGCTTCGTTCTTGTGGATCAAGCTCGCGTTGGCCGAAATCGGCCCCTTCACGCTGGTCGCCTTCCGGGTGCTGTTCGGATTGTTGTTCGCGGGCGGGTTTGTCTTCCTGCAGCGCAAAGCCTGGCCGCGCGATTGGGCCGGCTGGTTCCCCTTCCTGCTGTTGGGCGTGACCAGCGTCGCCATCCCTTTCTTCCTGATCACCTGGGGCGAACTTTCGATTGACTCGGCGGTCGCCTCCATCCTGAACGCCACCGTACCGCTTTTCACCATCGTCATCGCGCACCTGTTCCTGAGCGACGATAAGATGAGCGCCCAAAGGGTGCTCGGCTTGTTCGTCGGCTTTATCGGCGTGATCGTGCTGCTCAGCGAAGACCTGACGGCCGGGTCGCAAAGCTCTGTCCTTGGACAGGCGTCTGTCATCCTGGCCTCGATCTTCTATGCGGCCAGTTCGGTCTACGCCCGCCTGAAGACGCAGTCCGCGCCTGGGCTGGTGCGCGGGGCCGCGCCGTTGGTCTCCGCGACGATCGTAATGTGGTTGGTTGCGCCTGTGCTGGAAAGTCCGCTCGAAATCCCGCAAATCCCCCTCACGTGGATTGCCGTCTTGTGGCTGGGCATCCTCGGTTCGGGGTTGGCATTGATCCTGTGGTATTACCTGCTGCACGAGATCGGCCCTACCAGAACAGGTATGGTGACCTATATCTTCCCGCTGGGTGGGGTAATTCTGGGCGTGATCTTTTTGAACGAACAGCTCTCCTGGCAGTTGGTCGCCGGCGCGTTGCTCATTATCTCGAGCATCGTCGTGGTGAACTGGCAACCGAAGAAGAGCCAGTAGTTTGAACTTTTTTCTCTCCTTTTCGGGAAAGCGCTTCAGCCGGTGTTTAAAAATTCGCTGGTCACTTTATGATAAACTCATCTCATGAATCTTGATTTTCGCTCCGGTTACGTGGCCGTGATTGGACGCCCGAACGTGGGCAAGTCCACGCTAATCAACGCCCTGCTCGGCCAGAAAGTTGCGGCGGTCTCGCCCAAGGCGCAGACCACCCGCCGCCGCCAGCTCGGCATTCTGACCACCAAGAATGCCCAAATCGTGTTCGTAGACACGCCCGGCATCCACACAGCCCGTCACAAGCTGGGGGAATTCCTCAACCAGGAAGCCGAAGAAGCACTTCCCGATGTGGATGTGGTCCTGTTTTTGGTGGACGCTTCCGAACAACCGACGGACGAGGACAAATGGATTGCGCTCCGTCTTTCCAGGCTGGCGCGCCGGACCCCGCTCGTGCTGGCCCCCAATAAAATCGACCGGGTCCCCGCCGAGAACTGGAGTGGGCAGATCGAAGCGTACCAGGCCCTGGTCCCGGAGGAGGTGCAGACCGTCCCGATTTCTGCCACGACCAGAGAAGGGCTGGACTCTCTGCTTGAGACATTGATGAAATACATCCCGCCGCGCAAACCGGAGTATGAACCCGAACAGATTACAGACCTGTACGAGCGCGAAATTGCCGCCGAGTTGATCCGCGAAGCCTGCCTGCTGTACCTGCGCGACGAGGTGCCACATGGCGTGGCGGTCCGCATCGACGAGTTCACCGAGCGTGGCGAAGAGGGCGCTTATATCGCAGCCACGATCTTCGTGGAGCGCGAGTCCCAAAAAGGGATCGCCATCGGGCGCGGCGGCGAGATGCTCAAGAAGATCGGGACGACTGCGCGGCAACAGATCGAGGAAATGTCGGGGCGAAAGGTCTTCCTGGAGTTGCGCGTCAAGGTGCTGAAAGAATGGCGCAAAGACGAGAAAGCCATGCAGCGCTTCGGGTATAAGATCAAAAAGAAGAAAAGAAAATAATTCCAGGCCGCCTGCTCGACCGCCGAATGAAGATTTAAGCAGGCAAGTACCCTTTCCCGTGCAGTTACATGTGCCCGTCAGGGTAGAGGGTTGGGATAAGGTCAATATATGTACATCCTGATCATTTCCGCTTTCATTTTCGCCGTGCTTGAAATGCTGGCATTGTGGCAGGGCTGGCGCTGGTTGGAATTCATCGCCAAACCGGCGGTGATGGTCTGCCTGTTTCTCTGGCTGTATACAACGGCTGGTTTACAAGGCGCCCTGCTGTGGTTCGGGATCGGGCTGCTGTTCTCGTTGGCCGGCGACATTGCCTTGCTGTTCATGGACCGTTTCTTCCTGCTCGGCTTGATCGCCTTCCTGCTGGCCCAAATTGCTTACCTGATCGGTTTCAATATCCCCTTCCCGGAAACGCCGGGCATCTGGGCTTTTGGGATTGCCCTCGTGATCGGGCTGAGCGCGGCACGCTTGTTGCGCCGGATCGTAGCCGGCGTGCGCGTCACTCAACCAGGGCTGGCAATGCCGGTCGTTATTTATGGTACGGCCATCACCCTGATGCTGCTCTCCGCCCTGCTGACACTCTTCCGCCCCGATTGGGGCTCGGGCGCCGCTTATCTGGTCAGCCTGGGCGCTTTCCTGTTCTACCTCTCGGACATCATCCTGGCGTGGAACCGGTTTGTTTCGCCGGTTGCCAATGGCCGCCTCTGGAATATTGGGCTGTACCATCTTGGACAGATTTCGATCGTGATCGGGGTGGTAATGCAGTTTGGATCATAAAGAAAAAAGTAGCTGCTTAGCCTTCATGATAAAGAGGCGGCAAAAACGGTGTGCGCGGGGCGTACGCCCCGCGCACACCGTTTTTGCCCTACTTTTTGTCTAGGCCTGAGCAGGTACGGAAAAAAGAGAATGCCCAGAGAAGAGAACATCCCTTTCCTGTCAGTGATACAAGAAATTTTTGGTCCTGTATTTGCGGATTATGGCTTTGCGCTTCGCGAAGAAACGCTGTGGAATGGTGCGGGAGAATATGTCGTTTCTGCCCAAAAAGGCGAGATCGCGCTCAACTTTTATTTAGGAACATCCCAGCTCTTTTATTATTGTGATGTAGGTTTGGAATTGTCAGGAAAATTAGGGGCAAAAGCGACGGCTGATTCAAAATACCGCCGGATCGGGGTTTCGGTCATCGCAAGATGCCTGGACCCAAACTATAAGCCTTCCAGGAAAATGCCTCAAACGAAGGACGAAGTAAAGTTGGCATTCGAAAAATGCAAGCAAGACCTATTGAACTATTGTGAAGGCGTTTTGTCCGGCGATGTGTCCATCTGGCCGGCTGTGGTTCGGTGTTTGAAAGCAAGAAAGGATTAACGGGATTTCTCTCCACATTCTCATTTTCGCCCTTATGCGAATTTTGACAGAAATCTTTAGGGATCCAGTTCCTAACGTTCACGGCAAAACGGACCACCGTACGGCCGTCCGAGCGGTCGTGATCCGAGGTCGCAGTCTCTTGATGGTCTATTCACCTGTCAACGGGGATTACAAGTTTCCCGGCGGAGGGGTCGACAAGAACGAAAAACACAAATTTGCGCTCAAGCGCGAAATTCAAGAAGAATGCGGCATGAACCTGATCGAAATTGTGCAGCGAATTGGTTGCATCATCGAATATGCGCTTCCCCTGAAGAAAAAGTTCGACGTCTTTAAAATGACGTCTTGTTACTATCTGTGCGAGCTGGATTTGGAGACCTTCGAACAGCGGCTGGAACCCTACGAACAAGCCCTGGGATTCCGGCCCGTCTGGGTGGACATCGAGACGGCCATTCAAACTAACAAAGCCGTTTTACATTCTGAAACGAAACGGCCGCCCTTGTGGACGGCCAGAGAAATCTTCATGCTGGAATACCTGAGAGATCATCGAATCGATTTCAGTTGATCTACTGCTTCTCCAGTGGTTGGAACCCCTCCCCCAGCGCCTCATGCGCCTGCCCGATGACCATGAACGCCTGCGGATCCGCTTCCCGCACGATTGTCTTCAAAAATGAGACTTCTGCTTTGGTGACCACACAGTAGAGCACCGTCCGCGCTTCACCCGTGTACCCGCCTGTTGCCGGCATAAAAGTCACACCGCGCTGCATATCCTCCAGGATGCGATCGCAGACAGCCTCCGGATTTCCGGTTACGATCAGCGCCGTGCGCACGATGGTTGGACCCTGGAGCGTACCTTCCGCCACCAGCCCGCTGACGTAGAGCGCGATCAGAGCATACAAGGCTTCTTTCCAACCAAAAATCAACCCGGCCCCCAGGATCACGGCCGAATCCACCATCAAATAGCTGGTCGACATGGACACGCCCCGCCAGTGGTTGAGGATGCGCGCCAGGATATCCGACCCGCCGCTGGTGCCCCGCGCCCGGTAGACCAGTCCGTAGCCAAAGCCGCTGACCACGGCGCCGTAGAGGGAATTCAGGAGAATGTCATTGGTAAGGCCATTCGGGGGAAGGACTACGGCCAAAAAATCAACGAACAGAGAATAGAAGATGACCGCCGTGGCTGTCCGCAGGCCAAAGCGCCGCCCGCCCAGGAAGCGCCAGCCAATCAGGAAAAGTGGAATATTCCCGATCAATACCATCAGGCCGATTGGCCAGCCGGTGAAGTGGTTGACCAATTGCGAAATGCCGGTCACGCCGCCTGAGGCCAGGTTCGCCGGGACAAGAAAGAGGCGCAGGCCAACCGCCTGCGCCAGGGAGCCGATAAAGATGAGGCCCAGGTCGCGGAACCAGGGCCAGGTACGTTTGAGCATGGAGTTCTTCAATCCAGCAGATTCGTTCCGGCCAGCTTCTCGATCACGCCGACCACCGCGGAGTTATCCAGTTCGGCCATCCCCATCTGCAACATGGCATTGAACAGCTGGGTGTTCTCGGCCGTAGCAGGCAAGGGGACGCCGTATTCGCGGGCGGTCTCTAAGACAATCCCCAGATCTTTTTCCATCATATAAGCCTTGAAACCGGGCTGGCGGTTGCCGTCGAACAGGCGCTGCGGTTTGACGTCCAACGTCCAGCATTGGGCAGCGCCGGCTTTGATGGCATCCACCACCTTTTGCGGATCGACCCCGGCTTTCTTCGAGAAAATCAACAATTCTCCCATCGCGACCATCTGCGCCGCAACCATAATCTGGTTGCAGGCCTTGGTCACCTGTCCCGCGCCCGCCTCGCCGACGTGGGTGATGGTCTTGCCAATGGCCTGGAAAATGGGCATGACCTTTTCCAGCGCGGCTGCCTCGCCGCCGACCATGATGGTCAACGTGCCGTCTCTGGCGCCGATATCCCCGCCCGAAACGGGCGCATCCAGGCTAATGACGCCCTTTTCGGCCAGCTTCTCAGCAATACGGCGAGCAGCGGCCGGCTTGATGGTAGAGTTATCGACGAAAATCAGTCCCTCGTGCGCGCCTTCGAGGATGCCATCCTTGCCCAGGGCAACCAGTTCCACGTCAGGCGTGTCAGGCAGGTTCGTGAAGACCACGTCCACCTGCGCGGCCACTTCCGAGGGCGTAAAAGCGGGCGTCGCGCCCTCGGCTGCCAGCTCATCCACCGCCCCCCGGGAGCGGTTGTGGACAACGAGCGGGTACCCGGCTTTCAAAATGTTGTGCGCGATGGATTTGCCCATCAAGCCGAGGCCAATGTATCCGATTTTTAGCATGGAAACTCCTTTGGGAAGTCTTACAGGTCGAAACGGTCAACAGGTCTCCCTCATACGATTTGTCAGACTTGTAAGACTTTTACGACTGGGTTTTTCGCTATTATAAACAAAAAGCCTGCCTCCATATCGGAAGCAGGCTAAAGTGGGGAGCGTATCGATTATTTGATTGCGTAGCTGATGCTGACCGTCGCCGACACGGTCAGTTGACCAGGGTTGATCGGGACGGCCGATTCCGCTACTGCGCCGCCACCGCCGCCTTTGCCGAATTCCATGTAGGGAACGGGAGCCGATTCGTTGAAGCTGATCGATTGCACTTCGCCCAGGGTCATTCCAGCCGCGTCAGCCAGTTCCTGCGCCTGTTTCTGGGCGTCTTTGACCGCTTCTTCGCGGGCTTTCTTGAGCGCTTCCGAATTATCAGCCACGTCGAACTGGACGCTGTTGATGCTGTTCGCGCCGGCCGCAATGGCTGCATCGAGCAGGTCGCCCAGGCTTTCGAGCTCGCGGACGGTTACATAGACCGAATTGTCGACCGCATAACGCAAACTGGTAGGCTGGCCATCCGGACCATATTGCTGGTTGGGCCAGATGCTGAAGTTGCTGGTGCGGATGTCTTTGGCATCCACGCCAGCATCTTTCAAAGCGTTAATGACCTTCTGGGTCTGGGCGTTGTTGGCCTCCACAGCATCAGCTGCAGTCGCTTCTTCCGTGTGCACACCGACATAGATGTAAGCAATATTGGGCGACAGGTAGGATTGCCCGGTGCCGCTCACGCTCAACGTGCGCACGGCGGGCACATTCGCATTGGCTGAAACGGTAGGGCCACACGCGCCTAGAACAAGCGCCGCGAGCAGAAGGGCCGAAACGAGTAAAGCTTTGGTTTTCATGGATTCATCTCCTTATAGTAAGTTCTCACATACCATAGACGACAAACCTGCAAAAATGTTCCCGAGATGGCTTTGAATTCCGTTTTAATTTTGGGGTAAAATACTTGCACATTTGTTCTAAGGGAACATCATGGCAATCGACTTCCAGCAAATCTACGCCAAAATCAAAGAGATCGGCCTCGGCGCGCGCCAACGCCGGGAACGGATCGAAAACATTCGCAAGCGCGCGCGTGATTTATTGGAGGAGAATTCAAATGACCTGGAAACGCTGCGCATCATCGTGGAACGCGCTGCAGAGGCGGACCCCAACATCCGCTGCGCCTTACCGATCAACGAGCCCCTCGCTTCCCACATCCCCATACCTGCCTCCGTTAAAGAGGCCACGCTCATCGCCGCTGACGGGTCCCAGATCAACCCGGACAGGCACGCTGCGGTTCAGTTTTGCCTGGTCAACGTGGGGGCAATTTCCATGTGCCTGAACTCGCACGAGGCCCCGCTGATCTATACCGAAAGTGAACTACTCTACGGCGACGAGTTAGATACTGCCACCGGCACCATGACGGATGGCATGATCGCCCTGCGTCGCGACCTGGCAGAACGCGCCAAGCTCGAAGAGCTGGCCAGGCAAGTCGAAGGGCCGGTGGTGACCTTCACAGACGGGCCAATCGAGCTGTGGGGCGCAAGCGGTGGAGAGGATGCCCGGTCTTTTCAGGAAGCATTGAAGAACTATCTTTCAGTCCTGTCACGTCTGCAGGAGCAGGGCGTGATCACCGCCGGGTACGTGGACAAGCCCGGCGCGAACCTGGTCCTGCGCTTGCTTGAGTTGGTCCTGGCCCTCGGAGAAGAGAAAAAGAGTTTGCGCGATTACCATCCCCTGCGCGGCGTCTCCGACCGCTGGTTATACGGCGAACCGGCAACTCCTTTGTTGGGCCCGGGCGAGCGCTCGGCCGTTTTCGCGATCCAATCGAAAACCGGAAAAGACTACCAGGGTGTGCTTTCCCCGCACTTCTTCTATCTCAATACCGGCACACAGGGACATCCCTGGCCCGTGCGGGTGGAAATCCCCAAATGGGTTGCCGACGACCCTGAAAAGCTGGGTCTGCTGCACGCCGCCCTGGTCGAGCAGTGCCGGATGATGGGCAGCAAACCCTACCCGTATCTGCTGCACCGCGCCCATGAAGTGGCGGTGGTCAAGCGCGAGGAAAAGTTCCAGGTGGAGCAGATGATTCTACAGGAACTGCGCCGCCAGGACGAAGAAACCGACGATGGCTCGAACAAGCAATCGGCCAAGGATTTACCGGGAAGAACCCGCATGTGACCCGGCCCTGCCAAGGAGAACCTATGACCCAAATCGAAATCGGACGCCTGCTCCGCGCCGGCACGACCGGCTTTATCGCCGGCTGCCGCGTCTCGCAATGGACCGTGCCGGCCTTTGGCGCGCTGGTCCGCGCCCCCTTGGGGGACGGCTACCAGGTCTACGGCCTGATCCACGACATCCACATCGACGACGATGGGCTGGTGCGCCAGCTGGTCACCGCCGAGAACGTTAGCGACGAGGTCATGCGCGATAACCGCGAGCGCCGCATCGTGCCGGTTGAGATGTCGGTGCTGGCAATCGGGTATGAGCAAGATGGGCAGATTTTCCATTTATTACCGCCGCGCCCACCGCTCAGCCTGGACATGATTTATCTGTGTGATTCCAGTGATATGAGCCGCTTCGTAAAGGCCGGGCGGTTCGGGTATTTCCGGCACATCTTGAGAGCGCAGGACGCCCCGATTGGCGAGGTCATCAGCGCCCACATCCGGCACGTTCGCGAAAATATCCACGATCCGGCCTGGGTAGAAGCGGCCACTCACGAAGTCATCATCTTGCTCAGGGACGATTATCCCACGTTGATGTCGGTGCTCGGCGCGTTGAGCGACGTAGTAGAGGAGTAAAGCATGGCAGATGCACAACGGATCAAGATTGGTTATCTGGTTGGCGGCGGGCTCAAAGAGAACTTCCGGGTACGCCTCACCGTTTCTCCCCAGGAAATTCAAGAGGGCGCGTTTCTCATCCTGAAAAGCGGGTATTGGCACTATTACGGCATCGTCACAGACATCCAGCTCGGTGCGACCGATCCGCGCTTTGCTGACGAGCAAATGGAGGGGCAATTCCCTGCCCATATCTCGAACGCGCTGCACGGCCAGACTTTTTCGCCACTCTCGAAGTTTTGCCCAACCTGATGCTGGAAGTGGGTCCCGAGGAAACCGACCCCGATTACGTCCGCTGGCAGTCCGCAATCGACGCGGGGCTGAAAGATAGGCCGCATCCTTTGCCAGTCAAGAACATACCGCCTCACCATGCCGAAGTCTACCTGGCTTCCGAGGGCGATATCGCCGAGATCTTCGGCGACCCAGCAGACAAATCCAATTTCGTCGTCGGCTATACCCGCGAGCAGGGTCATCCGGTCTGCATCGACATGGACAAGTTCGTCCAGCGCTCGTCGGGCGTGTTCGGCGCGACTGGCACGGGCAAATCGTTTCTGACGCGCCTGGTGCTGGCCGGGTTGATGCACTACAACAAAGCCTCGGTGCTGGTCTTCGACATGCACAACGAGTATGGCTATGACGACACCGCTTCGGACACGGGAATGCGCGTGATCGGCTTGAAGACCAAGTTCGGGTCGAAGGTGCGCGTGGTCGGACTGGGAGGCGGCGCGACCATCCGCGGCACCGCCCCGGACTTCAACCTGGAGATCGCCACGAGCGATGTCCTCCCCGCCGATGTCGAGCTGCTGACACGCGAGCTGAATCTGCGCGAGACCACCCCCACCACCCTCGAGGCGCTGGTCACAACGTTCGGTCCGCGGAACTGGTTCAGTAAGTTCAAGTCCATGAACCGCGAAGAGATCGAGGTGGAGGACGAAAGAGGAAAAACGAAAAAAGTGCCGCATCCGGACAGTGTGGCTGCCTGGGCTTATTCGCATGGCGTAAATACAGCCGCTGCCGAAGGTTTGCACGACAAGCTGCGCCGCCTGTTCAACAAACCCTACATTGTGGAAAAACCGGCTGCAGATGCGGTCGGCGAGGTCATCAAGGCGCTGGAAATCGGCCAGCACGTGGTCCTGTCCTTCGGCGAGTTCGAAAGCGACCTGGACTACCTGTTCGTCAGCAACTTCCTGACCAGGCAGATCCGCAAAACCTGGGAGCAGCGCACCAACGAATTCCGCACGTCCAGCAAAGTCGAGCCGCGCCAGCTGATCATCGTGGTAGAGGAAGCGCACAAGCTGCTCAACCGCGAGATGGCCGCCCAGACCACCTTCGCCACCATCGCCCGAGAGCTGCGCAAATACTACGTCACCCTGCTGATCATCGACCAACGCCCCTCGCAAATCTACGACGAGGTCATGTCGCAGTTGGGAACGCGCATCAGCGGCTGGCTGGGCGACGAAGAAGATATCCACGCCGTGCTCTCCGGCCTTTCTGGTCGTGACGCGCTGCGCGGCATGCTGGCCAGGTTGCAACCCAAAGAAGAAGTGCTGCTGCTCGGTTGGGGCGTCCCCATGCCGCTGCCGGTGAAATCACGCAGGTATGATGATAATTTCTGGAAGGAATTGCTCGGAGGCGGGAAGAAGCGCTCGGAGGCGGAGAATTTGAAGGAGTTGGGGTTTTAAGATATAATCCTTATCGATTAATCGATTGATTAATCAATAAGGAGCAAGAGATGAAATATACTGTTAGCGCTACTGATGCTCGTATTCGTTTTGGTGAGATCATGCGCCGTGCCAAAAAGGGACCGGTCATCGTCGAACGCGGCGGCAAGCCCGAAGTTGTGGTCATTTCCAAACAGGAATATGACCAGTTGATCTCCAATGTCCCTCAAAAAGATTGGCGTCAGTTATTAGAAGAGGCTCACGAAAGTGTTCAAAAAGACCTGAAAGGACGTGAGCTACCCGACCCAGCTGAGATGCTACGCCAGGCTCGTGAAATTCGTGATGAACAACTCAGTGACAGTTTGCGTTGATGCCAATGTTGTAACCCAGCGCGTGGTATCGAATGCTGCTGAGAAATTATGGGAAACCTGGATGCAATCAGGTGTCAGGCTGGTTGCACCGACGCTGCTGTACTACGAAGTCACCAACAGTTTATATCGCTACCTAAAAGCGGGGATTTTTACACTGGACACCGTTGAAAAGACACTTCGTGCTGCGATGGCACTACCAGTTGAGTTGGTTGGTGAAGCGCATTTCCATCAAAGGGCAAAAGACCTGGCTGCAAAATACAACCTCCCGGCCACTTATGATGCCCACTACTTGGCTCTCGCAGAACATCTTGATGTAGAGCTATGGACCGCAGATGCGCGTTTGTTCAACACCGTACACTCTTTTGGAGTTGAGTGGGTAAAACTGGTTGAACAGTAAGCTGCTCGGCGGAACAAAAATACAGAAAAGTGGATTTGTGCAGCAAATCCGCTTTTTATTCCCAACCCCATCAAGTACAATCTGGTAACAAACTATGAACACCATTTCCCTGGACGGAACCAGTCTAACCTTCGATCAAGTCTACGCCGTAGCCTATGGCAAGCCGGATGCGCCGCGGGTGCAGATCAGCGCCGAGGCGGCGAAGCTCGTCACCCGCGCTGCCGACGCCGTACAAACCCTGCTCCAGCGCGGCGTCATCGCCTATGGCATCACCACCGGCTTCGGCGCCTTCAAGGACCGCATCATCCCGCCAGACCAGGTGGAGCAGCTACAACGGAATATCCTGGTCAGCCATGCGGTAGGCGTGGGCGATCCATTCGATATTCCCACCACACGGGCCATTATGTTGATCCGCGCCAATACCCTGGCGCGCGGGCATTCCGGCATCCGCCTCTCCACTTTACAGTTGCTGGTGGACATGCTCAATGCAGGCGTTCATCCGGTCATCCCCGAAAAAGGCTCGCTCGGGGCCAGTGGCGACCTGGCCCCGCTGGCGCACATGGCGCTGCCGCTCATTGGCGAAGGTCTGGCGAATTACCGGGGCGAAGTGCTCTCAGGCGCTGAAGCCTTCCAAAGGGCTGGGTTGCAGCCGATCAAGTTAGCCGCCAAGGAAGGGCTGGCGCTGACCAACGGGACTTCCGTGATGACCGCGCTGGGCGTGCTGCAAACCCTGCGCGCCGAACGGTACAGCCAGACCGCCGACATCGCCGGCTGTCTCAGCCTGGAAGCCCTGAATGGGACCGATCTGGCCTTCGATGAGCGCATCCAAAATCTGCGCCCGTACCCGCGCCAGGTGGAATGTGCGGAATATTTGCGGCACCTGCTAAAGGAAAGCCAGTTCACGCGCGATCACGCCTCGCTCAACGTGCAGGACGCGTACACGCTGCGCTGCATCCCGCAGGTGCATGGCGCGGTCCGCGATGCGGTGGCCTATGCGCGTTGGGTCTTTGAAATCGAACTGAACGCGGTCACCGATAACCCCTTAATATTCATCGACGACCAAGATGAGATCACTGTCTTATCTGGAGGAAATTTTCACGGCGAGCCGCTGGCGATTGCGATGGATTACCTGGCCTTCTCCGTCGCCGAATTGGGAAATATCTCAGAACGCAGAACGATGCGCTTGACCGATGAATGTTCGAATAAAAACACCCTGCCCGCCTTTCTCACCAAAGAAGGCGGGCTGAATTCGGGCTTTATGATCCTGCAATATACGGCCGCCGCGCTTGCCACGGAAAATAAAGTTCTCTCGCATCCCGCCAGCGTGGATACGATTCCCACCTCCGCCAACGTGGAGGACCACGTCAGCATGGGCGTGACGGCCGGGCTCAAACTGTGCGATGTGCTCGATAACGTGGAGCGCATCCTGGCCATCGAGTTGATGTCCGCGGCGCAGGGAGTTGACTTCCGCAAACAGGAAATCGGCGCCGATAAGCTGCTCGGCCGGGGGACGCGCTGGGTATATGCCCTCATCCGCGAGCAAATCCCATTCATCGAATCAGACCGGACGATGTATGAATACATTGAAAGCATGCGGAAACTCGTTGCGGGCGGGGACGTCATAAATCGCGCCGCAATAAGCTCATCGTGACGGAAAGGCGCTAAGCGAGAGCGCTACATTTTCCTGGTAAGCCTGCTTGCCGTATAATCCAGGGAAGAGAAAGGATAACCGGTATGAACAATCGCGAACTGGCCGATACCTTCACCCTGATCGCCGACTTACTCGAGATCAAGGGCGAGATCGTGTACAAGACCCTGGCCTACCGCAAGGCCGCCGACAGTTTGATGTCACTGGGTAGAGATGCCAAAGAATACTGGAAAGAGGGCAAATTACAAGAAATTCCCGGCGTGGGCAAGGCCATCGCCGAGAAAATCGATGAACTGTTACGCACTGGGGAATTGGAATTCCTGCAGAAGTTGGAAGCCGAAATCCCGCCCGGGCTGGCCGACTGGCTGCCCGTCCCGGGGCTGGGACCCAAGAAGATCGCCCTGATCTGGAAGGAACTGGGGATCACCAAGCTGGCAGACCTGGAGAAAGCCGCCAAAGAAGGCAAACTGCGCGACCTGCCCGGCATGGGCGAGAAATCGGAAGCGCAGATTCTGAGCGGGATCGAGTCGCTTTCCCGCCGTTCCGGGCGCATCCCGCTGGGACGGGCCTGGCCGCTTGCGCAGGAGATTATCGGAGTCCTTCAGGACGTGGAAGGAGTCGTTCGCGCCGAACCCGCCGGGAGCCTGAGAAGGATGCGTTCCACCGTCGGCGACCTGGACATCCTGGTGGCTTCGGAAAACCCCGAGCCGGTGATGGACGCCTTTACTACCCTCCCCGGTGTCATGCGCGTGCTCGGCAGGGGTGATACCAAAGCCAGCGTCGAATTTACGGATGGGCTGCGCGCCCAGCTTTGGGTGCACCCACCCCAGGAGTTCGGCACGGCGCTGGTGTATGCCACCGGCTCCAAGGACCACAACGTGCGCCTGCGCGAGATGGCGCTGGGTAGGGAGCTGTCGCTCTCCGATCACTCCTTTTTGAAAATGGACGGCTCCGGCGAGATATTTTGCGCCACCGAAGAGGAAGTCTATGAAGTCCTTGGCCTGCCCTGGATCCCGCCCGAGCTGCGCGAAGACCGCGGCGAAATCCAGGCCGCCAAAGCCGGCAAGCTGCCGAACCTGATCGAGCTCGATGACATCCGCGCCGACCTGCAGGTGCACTCCACCTGGAGCGACGGGAAACTCTCCATGCTGGAGATGGCCCAAGCGGAGGCCAAACGCGGCATCAAGGTTGTTGCCTTTACCGACCACTCCGTCAGCCTGGGCGTGACCGGCGGCCTGAGCATGGAACGCCACGCTGAGCAGCAACGGGAGATCGAAGAGACCCAAAAGGAACTGGGCGATTCCATTCTTATCTTGCACGCCTCGGAAGTGGAGATCAAGGCCGACGGATCGCTGGACTACCCCGATGAGTTCCTGGACTCGCTCGACTTGGTGGTCGCTTCGCTGCACACCGGCCTGCGCCAGCCGCGCGAGAAGGTCACTGAACGGCTGGTTAACGCTATCAATAACCCCTACGTGGACATCATTGGTCACCCGACCGGGCGCCTGATCCCCGAGCGCGAAGGCGCGGACCTGGACATGGATGCGGTGCTGACCGCAGCGGCCGAATCCGGGGTGGCGCTGGAGATCAACGCCCACCCCGCCCGCCTCGACCTGGACGATGTGTATGCGCGCCGCGCCAAGGAGATGGGCATCCCGATCAGCATCAACACCGACGCTCATTCTGAAGGCGACCTGGACCTGCTGTTTTACGGCGTCGCCACCGCCCGCCGCGCCTGGCTGGAAGCAAAGGACGTGATCAACACCTGGCCGACAGAGAAGTTATTGAAATGGTTGAAAAAGCGGGACAGTTAAAGTATTGTGAATAACAGCAGAGCGCTGAAGGATTACGATCCTTCAGCGCTCTTTTGATGCCCTTGACAGCACTTTCACTTGTGATAGAATTCACGATAAATATTATCCGAATAGTCTTGTTTTAGGAGGAGAAATGGCAGGCAGAATTCTTCTGATCAACCCGGCAAGAAACTTTATCGCCAACCAGTATGGATTGGGTTACCTGGTTCCGCTTGGGTTAGTCTGTATCGGCGGTCCCCTGCTCTCAGCGGGTTATTCTGTAAAGCTCATCGACCACGATGCTTACGGCTGGTCGTGCCAGAAGTTGGTCGAGGAAGTGGGCAGATACCAACCGGATTACATCCTGCTCGGCCATTCGGGCTCGACCGCCTCCCATAAAACCGCGCTCAAAACCGTTCGTGAAATCAAAAAATCATATCCGAACCTCAAAGTCATCTACGGAGGTGTGTATCCTTCCTATGCCCATCACGGCATCCTGCGTGAATGCGCTGAAATCGATTTCATCGTCCGAGGCGAAGGGGAACGAACCACTCTTGAATTGATCGAGGCACTGGAACACAAAGGGAAGCTGGAAAACGTCCTCGGGATCAGCTGGCGCAATGGCAATCAAATCGTTACCAACCGCCCCCGCTCCCCCATCCAGGACCTGGATGCCTGCCCTCTGGGCTGGGAACTGTTGGACTGGCCGCTGTACCGGATGTTTGGCTTCGACCGGGCTGCCGGTCTACAGTTTAGCCGGGGTTGCCCGTTGACATGTAGTTATTGCGGTCAATGGATGTTCTGGAAAAAATGGCGTCACCGCAGCCCGGAAAATATCGTGGAGCAATTGAAAATTCTGTCCACAAACTATGGTGTCAAACTCATCTGGTTTGCGGATGAAAACTTTGCTGCGGACCGCGAGACGGTCAAGAGACTTCTTGAATTGATCATCGCAGCCAACCTGGGGTTATCGCTGAATATCAACATGACCGCCGCCGATGTGGTCCGCGATGCAGACATCATGCCCCTGTATAAAGCCGCAGGCATCGATTATATCGTCATGGGCATCGAATTGGTCAAAGACCAGGTTGTGGCCGACATTCGCAAGAACAATCCTTTCGAAATCTCAAAGAAAGCCGTCCGTGTTCTGCGAGAGAACAACATCATCAGCCTGACCAACCTGATTTATGGGCTGGAAGAAGAGAGCTGGAACACCATCCGGGAAAAGTTTGCGGGATTGCTGGAACTGGACTCGGACATTCTCAACGCCATGTACCTCACCCCCCACTTTTGGACGGCGCAGGGCAGAACCATCAAACTGTCAGATGTGATCCAAAGTAACCTGGACCAATGGTCGTATCGAAACCAGGTGATCGCCACACCCCACTTAAGCCCCCAGGAGCTATTTCTCGGAGTCAAACTGACTGAAGCGCTTTTCCATCTACGGCCCAAAGCATTGAAACGCCTGCTATTCGGAAACGATCGACGATATCTTCAAATCATGCGCTCGTCAATGTGGGTCGGCCTCAAAGTTGTCGTTGCCGAAATCATCGAATTCCTCTTTGAAACATCGTTCTCCCCACCAGGCAGTCTGAAGCTTCTACCCGGCCCCGAGAACGACCTGCCAACATTCGCAGATAAACGCAGAAACCTTGTTGAGCGACTATAATCGGCTTCTGATCGTTCAAGATAAGATCATGGTAGATCAGTTCAAGCAGCTTACCCGTTCTCTCAAGGACGACACCTATGCCCTCTACCTGGCGTACCGCGACCCCCGCACGCCCTGGTATGCGAAAATCTGGGCAGCGCTAGTGGTGGCGTACGCCTTCAGCCCGATCGACCTGATTCCCGACTTCATCCCCGTGCTCGGCTATCTGGACGACTTGTTAATCGTGCCTCTGGGCGTGTTCGTGGCGCTCAAGCTGATCCCCGCCGAAGTGATGACCGAGAGCAGGGAGAAAGCCAAAGAAAACAAACAAAAACCTGCCAACTGGTGGGCCGCAACGTTGATTATTTTGCTCTGGCTGGCACTGGCTGGCCTGGGAATTGCTTGGTTCGTCAGGTATTTTTCATGAATTCCATCACCATCTCCAAAACCACCCATCGCCGTTTCATCCTCGGCAAGCAGGGACTGTGGCCCGGGCGCCGTTTCCAGGGCAAGGATGGCGTTACCGGCGCTCTCCATCAAATGGAGGCCCTGCAGCTCGACCCGCTTAACGTGGTCGCCCGCAGCCAGGACATCGCCCTGTGGGGCCGCGTTCTCGACTATCGTCCCGAACAACTGTACCAGGTGGCCTACGACGAGCGCCGCTTCTTCGATTACGGCGGATCGCTGTTTATGTATCCGATGTCCGAGCTGCCCTACTGGCGGCTGCATATGCGCCGGCGAGGCGAAAGCGGGCGCTGGGGTCCGGATTTTGTCCGTGAGCATGCCAAGACTCTGGACTATTTGCGCGGTGAACTGCGGACGAACGGTCCGCGCGGCAACCGGGACTTCAAAGGAGCTCCCGTTTCGGGACATTACCGCGGCCGCAAGGACACCTCCATCGCGCTCTACTACCTGTGGCTGACCGGCGAGGTCATGATCCACCACCGCCAGGGCTTCGACCGCTACTACGACCTACGCGAACGGGTTGCGCCGCTCGAATTCGATTACGCCGCCACTGACCAGGAAGCAGAAGATTTCTTTGCGCCTAAAACGGTCTCGTTCCTGGGACTGATGCGCGAAAAGCGATGGCATAAAAGTTTTTCAGATGACATATGGCGGGAAGTCGGACCCGAAGAAGCCACGCAACGATTGTCTGGGTTGTACGAGGGAAACGTCATCGCGCCGGTCAGCATCGAAGGCTCGAAAGAACGCTGGCTGGTTCTGGTCGAAGACCTGCCATTGCTGGAAATGCTTGCAGCCGGGAAAGTCCCTCCAAAATGGGAACCGCTTGGGCCGAGCACGCTGGATGAAGTCACCTTCCTGGCCCCGCTGGAGATTGTCAGCGCCCGCGGGAGGGCCAAGCAGGTATTCGATTTCGAATACATTTGGGAAGTTTACAAACCCGTCGAACAGCGCCGCTGGGGCTATTACGTGCTGCCCATCCTATACGGTGATACCCTGGTCGCCCGCCTCGACCCCAAACTCGACCGCAGGACTATGACATTGCACGTCAACGGTTTCTGGCTGGAAGAGGATGCACCGCTGGACGATCCCGGCCTTGCGGATGCGCTTGGCAAGGGACTGGCGCGTTTTGCAAATTTTGTCGAAGCCAAACAGGTGGAAATCGAAGTGATCGCCCCCAAGAAGTTACAGAACCACGTACGGAAATATCTGCTATCGTCAATACCTTCGCCGATTATGGCGGTGAAGGGCGCACATTAACAGCATGAATACAGCCTAAAGTGGCCACCTGGCTGAAAATGCGCTCTAATAAAAATGGTTCAGGTTTTTGCGGAAGCATTTTTATTGTCTTCTCGAAGTATTTTGCGGCTCGGAAGTAAGCCTTCAAATCCAGAATGCCGCTGTCAGGATGGGCTTCCCGAAATTCACGCAGCAAAACCTGGGAAAGATTGACCATGAACAGCGACAGGTTGATCGCATTCGTGACAGGCACATCCTTGATGTTCATAAAATCTTCCAAGCCCCAATACTGCTTGGCATCTCTGAAGTTGAACTCGATCTGGAATCGCAGACTGTAGAATTCGATGATCTTTTCATAAGAGAGTTCCAGATCGCTTGCGAACAAGTTGACATTGGCAAAGGCGCCGGTCCTGAGGTTGGTCTTGGTGATGATGACCACATTGAGGATCTGGGCGAACTCGTGATGCAGCATGTGGGCTTGATAGATGCAGGTTTCGATGCCGTCTTTGGTGCTTTGCTCGACCAGATATTGGTCCAGAATGTTGCGATAGTTGATCTTCTGACCATATTTCTTGCGTGGGCCTTTGCGTTTTTGCCCCGCGACCGTAGGGCGGGGTTGCTCACCATCGTAGACGAAAGACAGGGCAGCATCATAGCGCAGCTTGGAGATCAGATGCAAATCACACTGCCGGGTCATCTGCAAGGCATTGTTGTTGCCAAAGTGCCCATCCAAAACCAGATAGCGGACGGTAATCAGAGCTCGCAACAGGGTGAGTTGGTTTCTGACCATATCCTGGATGCGCTTCAGTTCCGGAGTCAACTCAACCTGGGTTTTATCCCGGTTGCGGCTGCCTTTGGGACGCCCACGCTTTTTCTTTGGTGCTGCCCTGTCCTTTTTCGCTCGTTTCTGCTTGCGCTCTTTGGCTGCCACTTTTTCTGCTTCACTGCGGATGACCTGCTCCACGCGCAGCGGATAAGAACGTTGTTCTTCGACAGAAACTAACGACAGAGAGAAAATGGCAACACCTTTCACAACCTTGTTCAGCAAACCGGAGAAGAAGTAGTCCAGTCCATGCGTCTCTTTGCCAGATTTGGTCACTACGCTTTCATCCCCAACCAGAAAATATTCCCCATCTGGACGATACAGATGCCGCATGAAGAACTTACAGAAAACGTTCGGCCAGGAAATCACAGCGTTGAAAAATCGTTGTACCGTCCGGTAACTGCCACCCTTTCCAGCCCAGCGAGACAGGCCCAACATCGTCACCCGACCGCTCATGCTCACCATCGCCTGGGCGATCCAACTCAAACGGCGTAGTTCGGTTTTTGATAGATCAGGCTGTATACATTGTAAAAGTGCTAAAATGTTCATTACGGGCTTCCTGTAGCGGTTGGTTTGTGGTGAACTCAACTTTACTACAGGAAGCCCTGCTTACTTATTTTTGGCGAAGGTATTGATCGTAGGTCAGGCTTTCAGCCTGACAAAAACATCTTGCAAGTTGGGTTTGGTCCGGCTAAAAGCCGGACCTACGGGTTATCGCCGAGTAAAACTCCCTCAAAAAGCTGGAGGGATGCTTCGCCAGCAGGCGCGGCTGACTGAATCCGGCTTTTGGAGCCAACTCGCGGAAGGTCTCGAACGACAGGGGATGCGGCACCCAGGTATTGCCCCGGTCCACGTTGTACTCGACCAGCAAAAGCATACCTTCCGGTTTCAAAAATGAACCGACATGGCGTAATACTTTCTCCTTATCCCTGAAAAAATGGAGCGAGTTTGCCATCAGGGCGCCGTCAAGCGGTGGCAGGTCCAGGGCATGCGTGAAATCAGCAGGCAGAATGTGCAGATGCGCGTTTTCGCCGAAGCGGGCGCGGTGGGCGCGCTCCAGTTCGGCCAGGCGTTCCCGGTTCCGGTCTATGGCGTAGATGGCGGCGCTGAGGCCGAGAAGTTCTCGCAAGGCCAACGTAAACGCGCCGGAACCAGCCCCAAGGTCCGCGTACGAAGCGCCGGGGGATAGGTCTGCAGGCCGGAGGAGAGCTACGTGATCCTGGTGATCCATGCTGAACATCGTATCATGTTCGGCATCCATTTCTTAAAAATCAATTTAGAAATTCGAGTAACCTATTTGCGATTTTCACGTCATGGGGGTGTAGTATCTTCAAAGAACAAAATTTCTTAATGTTACCTAGACATAAGGTCAAAAAATGATCCAAAACTTTTCCTCTCCCCCCCCTCTTGGTCGTTTCCCAAACAACGGTTACGAATACTTGAGCTCGATCTACCGGATGAAAGAGGAGCATGACCTGCTCTCCTCCCGTGGGATCACACCCTATATTATGCCAACCAAGGTTCTGGTGGTTGCTTGCCTGGCAATTGAAGAATATATCAACGTGGCTGGCTTCAGAGTGGATCCAGATTGGAAAGAGTTCGATCACGAGAATGAATCGGTCAAGGACCGCCTCGAGCGCATCTTCGAACTGATTGGCACGCCGGTTAACCTCGATACAGGCATTTGGAAAGACGTGCTGGGGCTTTTTGAAATGGAAAAGCGCATCAAAGAGCATTCGAGAGGCTTAATCCGATATCACGAGGAAGAAATTCCGGAGGTGATCAAGGAAGCAACCCAGAAGTATCCGATCCGGCTCTCGCTGGCTCTGGCTGAAAAAGCAATCGAGCTTTTGCTGGCCAACTCAACCTTAAGCTTCTCTCTCGGGAAAGTCATGAGCCTGATATAACCTTTTCCAATTCCACCGCTGGATTTTTAAAATGGGGCTCCACCGTTTCCGGCGGGAAAAATACCGAACAATGGATAAATAAGCAGGGGCGAAACCAATAACTGGACAGGACAAAACCTGTCCAGTTATTATTTATACTTGGAGCACTTCGTTAAACATCAAGAGTTAACTTTTTCTGGGAGTTCCTGCGATGAAAAATCTCACCATCCGCCGCGCAACCTCTGGGGACAAACCCGAATGGCTGCGCATGCGCCTGTCCCTGTGGCCGTTTGGCACGCCGGAAGGGTTTTCGGAAGATATGGACGAGCTGCTGTCAGACCCACTCACACCGGTCTTCGTGGTCGCTCGTCCGGCTGACGGGCTGGGCGGCTTTCTAGAGGCCGGCACGCGCAAATACGCCGAAGGGGCCGAGAGCAGCCCGGTCGGCTACATCGAAGGCTGGTACGTGGACGAAGACCTGCGCGGCCACGGCATTGGCAAAGCGCTGGTGCAAGCTGCCGAGGAGTGGGCAAGCTCCCAGGACCTGACTGAAATGGGCTCCGACACCTGGCTGGACAACGAGGTCAGCATCCGGGCGCATGTGAAGATGGGGTATCAAGAAGCAGAGCGGCTGGTGCATTTTATTAAGAAGCTATAGAATTCCGGTGGAACAAATGGGCAATTTGTTTTACATCACCAGTTACAATATCCCCATGACAAATTTCGACGATCGCGCCAAAGTTTGGGATTCCGATCCCATGAAAGTAGACCGCGCCCGCAGCGTAGCAAACGCCATCCGGGCAGCCGTGGACCTCCGCCCCGGCATGACCGCCCTCGAAGTTGGCTGTGGGACGGGTCTGCTGAGCTTTTTCCTGAAGGAAGATTTCGCCTCGATCACGCTGGCAGATACCTCGGAGGGGATGTTGGAGGTGCTATCAGACAAGATCAAGGCTGCGCAAGCGGAACACATGCATCCGGTCCGGCTCGATCTCGCCCTAGACCCACTTCCGGCGCAGAAGTTCGATGTAATCTACTCTCTGATGGTGCTGCATCACATCCATGACACCGATACCATCTTACGCAATTTTCATCAAATCCTGCAACCGGACGGCTGGCTGTTCGTCGCAGATCTGGACGAAGAGGATGGCAGCTTCCACACCGATGGTTCGACCGACGTGCATCTGGGCTTTTCCCGAGAGGAGCTCCAGAAACGGGTGGAGGCGGCCGGGTTTGCACACGTTTGGTTTTCCACTGCTTACAACATTGAAAAAATGATTCGACGACGAGCAAAGATCATTCCAAGTCTTTTTATTGGTAGCCAGGCGCCTTCCTTGACTGGGGACATTTTCAATGCTAGAATAAGTGTTCTGTTTATGCATACGTGTGCATAGGGTTCGCCGAGGAGGTAATGATGCCCATTCAAAAATCCGAACTCGAATTAGAGGTGACTGAAAAACCGGTTCAAGCCTACCTGGCCGCGCCTGAGAACGGTGGGCCGGGCGTGCTGGTGTCTGCACGCCTGGTGGGGACTCAATCCGGTCTTTAAATCCCTGTGCGACCGGCTGGCCGAAGAGGGATTCACCGCCCTGGCCCCCGATCTGTTCCAGGGCCAAGTCGCCGAAACCATCGAAGGCGCCGAAGCGTTGATGAAAAGCAGCGATGACCAGCTCGTCGGCGATACAGTCACCGCCGCCAAAGATCATCTGCTGAACTCTTACGAAGGGCAAAATCGGCGTGATGGGCTTTTCGTTTGGCGCAGCCCAGGCGCTGATTGCGGCAGCGCACGATCCAGATCAAATCGCCGCCACGGTTTTATTTTATGGCGTATATGAAGTGGATTTCGGCAAAATCAAATCCAAGATCCTCGGCCATTTCGGCGAGCGCGATGAAATGGAACCGCTGGAAGGGGTAAAGTGGATGGAAACCGCCATGCAGGATGCCGGTCTGGAATTCACGCTTCATACGTATCCCGGCGCGAACCACTGGTTTGTCGAGGCAGACCGTCCCGAATACGATCCTGCCGCTGCGAACCTGGCCTGGGAGCGGACTGTCGCGTTTTTGAAGGAGAACATCTAAAACGGGTTGTTTTTACAAAATTCTAAAGACAGATCCGGTCTCTTTTTCGACAAGCCTTGGGAAGAGGTCGAAGGGTTAAGGGTATAATCCCTTAACCCTTTTGTTATTTCAGGAGAATAATCCCTATGGCAGAAAATTATGATGTGGTTGTGATCGGCGCGGGCCCTGCGGGCTACGTCACCGCGATACGAGCGGCCCAACTGGGCCAGAAAACCGCCATCGTGGACAAACAATGGCTGGGCGGCGTGTGCCTGAACGTAGGCTGCATCCCGTCCAAATCGCTGCTCAAAAATGCGGATGTGGCCCATACGTTACGGGAACGCGGCAAGGAATTCGGCTTTTCGTTCGACAACCTGAACCTCGACTATTCGGTGGCGGTCAAGCGCAGCCGGCAGGTCTCGGAGCGGTTGGTCAAGGGTGTCGGCTTTTTGATGAAAAAGAACAATATTCCCGTTCACATGGGGACGGCGCACCTTCCCAAGCCCGGGACTGTTACCGTGACCGCGGAAGACGGCGGTACGACGGAGTTATCCGCCAAAAACATCATCGTGGCGACCGGCGCTTCGGTTGCCGTCCCGCCCGGTTGGGAGATCGACGGCGAGCGCATCATCACCTACCTGGAAGCCATTTTGCAGGAAAAACTGCCCAAATCGGTGGCGATCATCGGCGCGGGCGCCGTGGGGGTGGAGTTCGCCACCGTCTGGAATTCCTACGGCGTGGAAGTGACCATTGTAGAGATGCTGCCGCACCTGGTCCCGCTAGAGGACGAAGAGGTCAGCAAAGAGCTGGAGAAAAACTTCAAGAAACGCGGCATCAACTTCCTGACGAATCACAGAGTTGAAAAGATCGAAGCGCTCAAGACCAAGGTCAAGGTGACGGTCTCCTCCGGGGACGAGACCCAGGTGCTGGAGGCCGAGCAAGCCCTGGTCGCGATCGGGTTCCGGCCCAATTCCAAGGGATTGGGCCTGGAAGAACTGGGCGTCAAGCTCAGCGAGCGTGGTTTTATCGAGATCGACGAGCAGATGCAGACCAGCGTGCCCGGCATCTGGGCTATCGGCGACGTGACCGGCAAATTGATGCTGGCCCACGTCGGCTCGGCGATGGGCATCATTGCCGCCGAAAATATCGCCGGCGCCGAGACGATTACCCTGGACTACGAAATGATGCCACGCGCCACCTACTGCCAACCGCAGGTGGCCTCCTTCGGCCTGACCGAAGCGCAGGCAAAAGAGCGCGGCTATGAAGTGCAGATCGGACGATTCCCCTTCCAGCCGAACGGCAAAGCGCTGGGGCTGGGCGAGTATGCCGGGTTTATCAAGATCGTGGTAGACGGGAAATATGGTGAGATCCTGGGCGCGCACATGATCGGTCCCGAAGTGACCGAGCTGCTGCCCGAGCTGACCCTGGCCCACATGATGGAGTTGACCCCCAACGAGATCGCCCGCAACGTCCACGCCCACCCGACGCTTTCCGAGGTGATCATGGAGGCGGCCCACGCCGCAGAAGGGCACGCGATTCATGTTTAGAGAGTAGAGATCGGAGATTTCTCAGCCTCGCAGATATTTGCGGGGCTGATTTGTTTTTAGAGGGACTTTATACATTGGAAGACAATTCCTGCTTGACTTCATCATTCGCTCGTTATACACTGGTATCAGCAATTTAGAGTAAAGTTATCTACTTACGGAGTTGTGATTTTTGGTAGAGGAGATCCTATGACAGAACGTTTCGTCTCGCGCGGCTTTGTTGGCAAGCGGCGGGGAGGGAGGTAAAAGACCGCATTCCGCCAGGCCAGTATCTCACCAACGATTTCCCAGTGCTCTCCGCCGGCCCTACCCCGCATACGCCTCTCGACCAGTGGACGTTCAGCATCGAGGGCCTGGTTAAAGAAAAGGCCTCGTGGACATGGGAAGAGTTCCAGAAGCTTCCCATGCAAAGTTACGTGGTGGATATCTCCTGCGTCACCAAGTGGACCAAAATCGACATGAAGTGGGAAGGTGTCAGCCTGGACTCCCTGCTCGAGCACGTGGAGCTCGACCGGGCGGCCATGTTCGTCACTGCTTACAGCGAAGGCGGCTACACCACCAACATGCCCCTCACCGACGTCATCAACGGCCGGTCTTTCATCGCCTTGAAGTATGACGATAAACCGCTCGCACCCCCGCACGGCGGTCCCGCCCGGATGGTGGTGCCGCACCTGTATTTTTGGAAGAGCGCCAAGTGGGTGCGTGGAATCCGTTTGATGGAAAAAGACAAGCCCGGCTTCTGGGAATTGGCCGGCTACCACAACCATGGCGACCCGTGGAAGGAACAGCGCTACTGGGATGATTAATAACTGGCAAATCGCCACGGTTCGGGACGTCCGGCCTGAGACCGCCAAAGTGAAGACCTTCACGCTTACGCTCCCCGCCTGGACCCGCCACCGCGCCGGGCAACACTACGACGTCCGCCTGACCGCCGAAGACGGCTACCAGGCCCAGAGGAGCTACTCGATTGCTTCCTCTCCGGAACGAGAAGGCCAGATCGACCTGACCGTGGAGCGCATCGAAGATGGAGAGGTTTCCACTTACATGCACGATGTGCTCGTCCCCGGCGACCGGATCGAGGTCCGCGGGCCGATCGGGGGATATTTTGTGTGGGAGGCGGGGATGGAAGAGCCCTTGCTGCTCATCTGCGGCGGTTCGGGCTTTGTGCCACTGATGTCCATGCTTCGTCACCGCCTTGACGCCGGCGCCCGGAATCCCACGCGTCTGCTCTATAGTTCGCGAACCTTCGAGGATATTATCTATTACAGGGAACTCGAAAAGATCGGTGAAGCGGACGGCGCGTTAGAAATATTCCACACCCTCACCCGCTCCCAGCCCGGCGGCTGGCATGGGTACACCCGGCGCATCGACCGGGAAATGTTGCGCGAAGTCGCCGGGCCGTTGGGGAAATCTGTCCAGGTGTATATTTGCGGACCGACTCTTTTGGTGGAATCAGCAGCCAATTCTCTGGTTGAAACAGGACTTAACCCGAACCAGATCCGCACGGAACGCTTTGGGCCGACAGGAGGTTGAGATGGAAGAAAGAACAGACATCAACGACGAGCTCATGCTGGATGCGAACGCCACCGCGGGGTTGCTCTTCGAAATCTTCGGCGTCGAAATGACCGCCTCCCCCACCGAATGCGCCCACTGCGGCAACGAAGGCGAGATCGGCACGTTGCTGGCTTTCACCCAGGGGCCGGGGGTCATCCTGCGCTGTTCCGCCTGTGAGCAGGTCGTTTTACGGATCGTACAAACGCCGCATGAAATTGTTCTCGATGCGCGTGGCGCGGTCTATTTGCGGCTCAAGTCACACCAAACCTTGCCAGCCAGGGACGCGGCGGGAGGATAAGAATCGTTGGACCTGACATGTCAGGTCCCAAGAATACTCTTTTGCCCGCTCCCGCTCGATGACGTTGCTAGCGGCAACCAATTCTTTCAAATCTTGTGCAGCAAGATTTCCCCCAAAATTGATCAGAGAGGCAGGCGTACGTTGACACGCCTTTTTTGCTTCTTTACGAATTCAAGTCTATTCTCTAAGCTTGATGCTGTTGGTTAAAATATCAAATGTCCAGTTATCGGAAGTATCAAGGCAGTTGGTTCCGTTCGTCACCATGAAATAGTCTGTTGGATCGGGGTTCCACGCCCAAAGGGTGTAACAGCCTTCCACCAGGTCATTGATGACAAGAGATTGTCCTGCCGTGAGAGTGTAGCTGCGGTAGCCGCATACAGTGTGCGCGCTGCTTTGCTGTAAATAAACAGAGAGCATAATCGTTGCCTTGGTTGGATTGTCGATACGGATCTTGATCGCCTTCCCCGTCAGGGAATCTGGCAGGACTTCATGTATGCATGGATCTCCAACACCGGAATTCTCCCCGGGAATGGGAGTGATTGTTGCTCCCGAGATTGGCAGGGGAGGGAAAGTAATGGTAGCGGTCGGTATATTTGTAGCAGTAGCCGTTGGCGGGAGTGGCGTAGCAGTCGGGATGGCGGTCTGGGTCTCTGCCACTCGCGCGAGGGCTGCCGCGACCATCGTGCCTTGTAGGTCAACCGGGTTGGCTGTGGGTGTAGCCTTTGCACCACACGCACTGATAATCAGCGCGATTATGAGTACCTGGGTGAGAGTTGAAAAACGTTTCATGTGGACATCTCCTTATTGCTTCACACCGGGTTGAATTATACAGGGAGATACTTCAAGAATATGAAGAGGCGAATGATCTCTTCCAGATATTGTCTAGTGAAAGCGGGTGGAGGGAATTACTACATCTACAAAGCTTATTGTGATGAATTAGTGGTTACAAACCACCTGTACTATGATACAACATAAATCATATTTGAGTTCTTTATTGGGAAAAGGATAACGAATGCCCACCAATCCCCTCTATCAGGTCGATGCGTTCACCACTACTCCGCTTGGCGGTAATCCCTGTGCCGTGCTTTTCGACTGTGCCGATTTCAGCGAAGCGACCATGCTGGCTATCGCCAAAGAGATGAACCTCTCCGAAACAGCTTTCGTCTGGAAGAAACCAGATGGCCACTTCCGGGCGCGCTACTTTACCCCCGCCGAAGAAATACCGCTGGCCGGGCACCCCACGATCGCTACGGTGTACGCGCTGCTCGATTCGGGGCGGCTGTCCCTGCCCGGCGACTATCTCAAGATCCCGCTCGAACTGCGCGATGGACCTGTTGACGTGGAAATCTTTGCGCAAGATGGCCAGGTGGACAGGATCGTCATGTCGCAGCGGGTACCGCAATTCCTGTCCACGCATCATGCCTCGGATGTGCTGCCAGCGTTCGGATTAACCGACTCTGATCTCCTCCCCGACCTTCCCGTCCAGACGGTCAGCACGGGCACGCCGCAGCTCATGATCCCGCTCAAGTCACACGACTCGCTGCGCAAGGCAGTTCTCGACATCGAACGGTATACCATCTTGCGCGCAAGCAGCGACTTCTTCAGTCCGCATCTGTTCTGCTTACAAGGAGTGGAAAATGGGCGAACCTTCGCCCGTCACTTCGGCGTCCCACCTGATACGATAGAAGATCCTTTCACCGGCTCGGCCACGGGCGGGATGGCTGCGTATCTGTGGCATTATGGTTTGATAGAACAACCCGGATTCATTGCCGAACAAGGGCACTGGATGGGCCGCCCCGGCCAGGCTTACGTGGAAGTCGTTGGCCCCCGTGATGCGATCGAAACCGTCAAAGTGGGAGGCAGCGCGGTGACCGTGCTGCGCGGCGAACTCACGCTCTAACGCGCCGGCTTACAGCTTGCAAACCATCTGCCATTGGGAAAGCTTCTCCGGTTGCATGCCGGCACGCATGAAAGTACTGCCCATCTCCTCCGGGAAAATCGCGGGAACCTGCCAGATCCTGTCAGAGAACATGGCAAACAGAGCCTCGATTAATCGGGTAGCCTGACCCTGTCCGCGGGCGTGAGCAGGGACCACCAGGGAACGGAAGCTGACATGCTCGGCGCCGGGATTGCTGATCAATGCATAGGCCTCTCCCAGCCGGTAGCCGAAGGATGTGACCGATTGCAGCGTTTCGGCATCCAACTGCCAGGGCAAATCTGGCACGTTGTGGATGCGGAGCATCTCTAAAACCTTATCCTGCACGCACGTTTCCAGATTTGGATCTGCTTTTCCAGTTGGTCTTTCGGCCTTGAAGCCAAGCAGTCGCCGGATCCTGACAAAACCGTGTTTCTCATAGAGGTGGACGGCAGCCTCGTTTTGAATAATCACTTCCAGGTACATGTGCGTCTCGCGGCGAATGCGAGCTTCTTCAAGCAGTTGCTTCACAAACCAGTTGCCCGCCCCCATACCACGGAACTCCTGTCGAATCCCGAATCCGCTCATCCGGCTGGCCGTTCCGCGCCGGGCGATCAGCGCTATTCCGATCAACTTATCCTTCACCAGCAGTGCCTTGCTTGCGCCAAAGTCGATAGTATCGCGTTCCGTCAGAGCCTTAAAAGGAGCTTCTGTAAAATTCACAGGCACGAAATAAGCTTCGAAGCTGCGATTGAACAGGTCAGCAGCAACGCGCATTGGCAATGTAATCAGCGGGCGAGTTTTAAATTCCATATCTTCCAAGCGAGATAAGCGCCTTTCTTCTTACTATAAACTTGCCAAAAATTGGCCGCAATCCTTCCATAATACCATTCCGTGTGATGCTGGAACAAATCATACAGGAAATAACAAATAATGCCAAGAAACCTTGGCATTATTGAGGCTGGCTTTGCCCAGCCAGATTTTAGAAATTGGCGCTTCTTGCAGGAGGATGCATAAATCGCGATACTGTTAGCAAACTATTTTTCTTTTGGCATCGGCAGGCGGATAAAGAAAGTGCTGCCTGGCAAATTTTCCTCATCGTGGCCCGGGCTTTCCGCCCAAATTTTGCCGCCGTGCGCTTTTACAATCCCCGCTGCGATCGCCAGTCCCAGTCCCGGACCGCCGCCCTTGAAGCTGGTTCGCCCGGATGAATGCAACTCCACTGTGCCCAACTGGTATAACTTTTCGAAGATGACGTCAAGATTGGCCTGGTCGATCCCGATGCCGGTGTCCTGCACCCGAATTTCGGCCCACCTGTCCTCTCGATCATCGCTCACCGGCTCGAAACAGACCGTGATCGAACCGCCGTCTGGTGTAAATTTAATCGCATTGACAATCACGTGGTCGAACGCCTTTTGAATCAGTTCTGAGTCAACCAGCAAATGGGGAATTGCACTGACAGATTCATCCAGGATCAAACGGATGTTCCGATTCTCCAGGTCAGGTTGGTAGCTTTTTTGGATCAGGCGAAACATCGGCGCAATCGGGGTAGGTTCCAGGTGTGGCTTAAGCACCTGGTTTTCGAGCCGGGCAACATCGAGCATGCTGTTGACGATCTGGTGCAAGCGGTTTGTGCCTTGCATCACGCCATCGACAGCCTGGTTAAGCAGCTCGCTCTCCCGGACGGCCTCATGCCCGCGCAACATGCCCAGGTAGCCCTTCATGACGGTCAGCGGAGTCCTGAACTCATGCGCAGCCACCTGGATGAACGTTGATTTGTTCTTATCCAGTTTTTCCAGCGTAACATAGGCATTCGACAATTCGTCAACGCGCTGCGCCACCATGCGTTCCATCAGCTGGCTGAATCGGTTGATCTCATCGTACAAACGGGCATTTTCTAAAGCGATTGCAGCTTGCACGGCAAATGTGTTGACCATCAGCGACTCATCTTTATGGAAAGCCCAAGCGGTACTGCGCGTCAACACCAGCATTCCTATCACTTTGTCCTGGAAGAAAAGCGGAACGCCCATCCAGGAAAGGTCCAGCGGAAGCCAATCCGGTTGCGTCCAACCTTTCAAACCGGAAACATCGCCAATCTGGATGGCTTCTTTCATGCGTGCAACGGCATCATACATGTCGTTGTCGTTTTGGTCCTTGTAAACGACATAACGCAATTCGTCAAAGGTAGTGGACTTGGGCAAACCGTAATGCGCGGCCACATTGGGAATGCCGTTGACATCTTCCAAAAACAGAAAGCCGCGGTCAAAGTGCAGGATATTGCGCACCTGCTCCAGGATCTGCTCCGGGACTTTCTCGACCTTTTCCAAAGACGAAAGTTGCCGGGATGCTTTTGACAGCGCCTCAGCAGCCCGACGTCGGGATTGCTCCGAATCGTACAGCTTTTCCTTTTCGATGGCGGCTTTTTCGGCCAGATCCCGGGCAACCGCCAGTTCCATCGCCCGTTCGCGCGCTTCGTCCAGCAGGCGGTCCACCTCCGTTTTGGCCTGTTCGCGTTGCTGGACCAACATGGTGCGCAGAAGTGCGCTGCTGACCAGATTACGGATGCGGGTATAGATATCCCAGTCCTTTGGCCCCATTTCGACCCACATAAACCCGAATCGGTTGCGCGCCAACGATAGCGGCATAACGACCGCCGTATAGCGGTGGTCCGCAGGTTCTTTCCCTCGCGGGACCAGGCTGCCTGTTCCCAGGTTGGTTGTGGTGGCGGGGATATTGAACTTCTTCATCGTCGTACTGGATCAGCAAACGGTAACTTTCTGGCGGGGGGGCGGTGGTAAGCGCCGGGGAGGCCACGTCGCTGTAGAACATGACGTACCAGCGCTCAATTCCCATCTTTGGAAAATTCTTAGAAATTGCACTGCCAATCTCTTCCAGGCTCATGGCGGGAGCCATCGAAAAACTGAAATCCTGGTTTACATCCTCTTGCTGTTCGAATTGCAGGCGGCTAAAGGCTTGCGCCCGCTGGGCGAGTTCACCGACCAGCAAGCGCGCCTGCTGGAACAAATTCTCGGCGTGTAACATTTCAGCCTGTCCGGAAATGCCTGCCAGGGCATAGCGCCGCAACGTAGAGATAAAGTTGTTCCAGGTAAACGGATCGCGGCCATGGCGGCGCAACAAGTCGATGGCTGCGTTGGTGGTGCGCAAGAATTCATCGTCTTTGTTGTTGTCCTTCATACTGGCCAGGAAAATATCCCACATCCGCCCAAAAACGTCCCTAAAATGGTTGATAGAGGGATCCGAAGAATCGACATTGGCGGCGGACAGTAGTGAAGTGATGGCAGCATCGCGTTTGTTATCAAGCCGTCCGGTTTGGGCCACTTCGCGCGGACGGACCATAGCATAACGGACGGATTCCGGCAAACAACCGCACGACCAGCGGATGATCAGGTCCGTGTCTACCACTGTTGCATGGGACACCGTTTTGCCTTCCATCCGCTGAACCAAAATTTCGAAGGCCTGCTTGCCAATATTGAAAAATGACTGTCGAACGGTGGTAAGGGGGACGCCCAGCGATTGGGCTTCGAGCACGTCGTCGAAACCGGTCAGGGCTACTGTATCGGGCACCGGAATGCCTCGTTTTTGCAGGGCTTCCAATGCGCCAAAGGCCATCCGGTCATTGGCAGCCACAATCGCCTGGAAACGGACACCCCGTTCTTGTATCAAGGTATGCACCGCAGTGCGCCCGCTATCGGGAGTGAAATCACCGTCAACGACGAGATTTTTATCAAAAGGAATATTGTGGGCTTCGAGTTCTCTTTTATAAACTTCGTAACGCAACTCAGCTTCGATTTGTCCCTTTACCCCACGGATAAAGGCAATTCGCTTATATCCGTGCTGCTCGATCAGGTGCCGCATAATGAACTTCATGCCTTTGAAGTTGTCGGCCAGAAGGTGGGGAACGCCATCGGTTTCGATCGCGTGGGCAACCATGGGCGTAGGAGCAAACGAGCGACAAAATGCTTTGATCCCGTTGGCGCTCAGCCCGTGAGCAATGTCCGCCGCCAGGATCAAGCCGTCAAATTGATTTTGTTTGACGAGATCGTAAAGCCCGTAGGAATCCTCGAGCTGACCGGGAGTCACCACGGAAGAAGGCTGCCCACCGACAAAACAGACCAGGTTGACATCGTGATCTTCAGCACCTTGCTCAACACCTGCCATGAACTCTGTCCCCCAGACCCGGCTGACCTGTGCGAGAAACACCCCAACAGTCTTACGCTTTGAAGCAGATTCCTTTGGAAGCATCATGGCAAGGGCGATTATATCCTCGAATTGTGGCAGGAGCATTCAAATTGAATAACAATTTGGGCTCGTTTTAGGCCGCATATCCGGGTTTATAATCACCATTCAAAAAGGACTAATCATGACCGAATTATCCCGAACCGCACGTAAAATCACATTGGTTTTGTTTTTGGCGCAAAGCCTGGCCTCCGCGGGATTTATCGCCACAGCAACGGTGAATTCCATTCTGGGAGCAAAGTTGGGCGGCGCACCGTGGGCCGGAGTCCCATCCGCGGTTTTCCTGGTTGGCAGCGCGTTGGCAGCTTCCGTTTGGGGCCTGCTCATGGATGTCGTGGGCCGGCGCAACGGGATTGCGTTGGGGCTGTTGTTGAGCCTGGCGGGCGCGGGAATGGTGCTGGTCGCCGCGAACCAGAGCCTGCTCGCCTTGATGTACCCGGGTATGGTGCTGATGGGGTTTGGGAATGCCGCCATGCTGTTGGGACGGTTTTCCGCCGCGGAAGTCAACCCGCCAGGGAAGCGCGGCGGAGCGATTTCCAATGTAGTGCTAGGCGGCACCGTCGGCGCGATATTCGGACCGCTGTTGGTCGGCCCTATGGGCACTCTGTCCCAGCGCCTCGGCATGGATGAACTGGCCGGCGCCTATATGGCAAGTCTGGTCCTGTTCGGGGTTGCTTCCGCCATCATCTTCGTCGGCCTGCGACCTGACCCGCGCGATGTGGGCAGACAGGTGGCCGCGTTGTACCCTGAACTCTGCTCCCAGAGGGGTGGCCCGCCCAATCGGCGTGATCTTCCGCCAACCGGCCGCGCTAACCGCTGTCAGCGCTATGGTGCTTGGACAGGTGGTGATGGTAGCCATTATGGTCATCACCTCTCTGCACATGAAAGACCACAACCACCAACTCGCTGACATCTCAGCGGTTATATCGGCGCACACGCTTGGGATGTATGCCTTTTCTGTCGTCTCCGGCCGCCTGGCCGATCGTTGGGGCCGTGGCCCCGTCATTTTGACCGGATCCGCTACCTTGCTGCTGGCCTGCCTCACTGCCCCACTTTCACCAGAGGTGGTCCCTCTGGCCGTCTCGCTCTTCCTGCTCGGCCTGGGCTGGAACTTCTGCTTTGTGGGCGGTTCCACCCTGCTGGCCGACCAGCTTTCCCCGCTCGAGCGCGCCCGCACGCAGGGAGTAAATGACTTGCTTGTAGGGCTGGCCTCTGCGACTGGCAGCCTCAGCAGCGGTCTGGTTTTCGCGGCGACGAGTTACACGATGATCGCGATGGTCGCCGGTGGGTTAGCGTTGATTCCGTTGGGGATGGTTCTCACCTGGATGTTTAGAAAACGGGTGGTTGTAGGGGCGTGAAAGGTTAAACGAAAACTCCTATCCAGCAAGCTGGATGGGAGTTTCTCTTTAAGCTCGTATCATTGTCAGCAACATCTTGAACGGACCGGCTGCCTTGACCGCGTGCGGCTCGTCCGCAGGCATGATGATCGCATCGCCTGCTTTCAGAGAATAGGATTTTCCGGAAATCACGATCTCTGCTTCCCCCTCCAGCACGTGGGCAAGGGCATCGAACGGGGCGGTATGTTCGCTCAGTTCCTGATCCTGATCAAAGGCGAACAAGGTGACGTTGCCCGCGTCCGCTTTGGTGATCTGGCGGCTGACGACGGAACCGGCCTGGTAGCTGACCATTTCAGCGAGGTTGAGTATTTCGGCTTTTGGGGCTGTGGACATTGCTTCTCCTTTTTAACCGCAGATAAACACGATAAACATTTGATGAATTCGAAATAATCTCGGTTTATCAACCGATCATGGTTCATCGGGTTCATCTGCGTAGGTTTTATGGTTTTTCGAGACCGTGCGCTTCGAGCAGGGCTTCATCTTCCATCAGTTCGACGGTCGGGCCATCGGCCACCACTTGGCCTTCGTCCATGATGACCATGCGCGGGAAGAGCTCGCTGCACCATGTGCAGGTCGTGTGTGGAGACCAGCATGGTGATGGGCAAGTCGCGCAACAGGTTGATCAGTCCGCGCCGGGCGCGAGGATCGAGTCCTGCTGATGGCTCATCCAACACCAGGATTTGCGGGCGCATCGAGAGCACCGTTGCAATGGCGATGCGTTTTTTCTCGCCCATGCTCAGGTGGTGCGACAGGCGCTCGCGGTAGTCGCACATGTGCACCATCTCCAGCGCTTCGTCCACGCGGGCGTGCACTTCCTCCTCAGGCAGGCCCATATGGAGCGGGCCAAAGGCCACATCCTCGAACACCGTCGGGGAGAAGAGTTGGTCGTCCGGGTTCTGGAACACGAGTCCCACCATTGCACGGATCGCAGGCAAATTGTCCGGTTCGACGCGCATCCCGGCGATGCTCATCTCGCCCTCGCCGGTCAGGATCCCGTTCAAGTGTAGCATTAGAGTGCTCTTCGCCGGCGCCATTCGGTCCGACCAGCGCGACCTTGTCCCCTTCGCACAGCTTGAGCGAGACACCCTGCAAGGCGACGTGCCCGTCCGGATAATGGAAATGCAGGTTTTCAACCGAGAGGACGTCACCGTCGCAGCCTTCAAAGACGGGGGTAAAAATCGGGAGCAGTTTGGTGAGTAACAGGCATTAGAACCTTCCTGTAAGTTGCAAAAGGAGAATAATCGCGATGGACAGGGCGGCAAAGGACCAGTCGCTCTTCTTCATCACGTGCGCATTAAGCGTGCGCATTTGACCGGTATACCCGCGCGCCAGCATGGCGTTGTAGATGCGGTCGGAGCGCTCGTAGCTGCGCAGGAAAAGTTGGCCGGCCATATTGCCGGTGACCCGCGCGCGCCAGGCAACGTTCCCGCCGGACCTTTGGCCTGCTACCGTTGCGCTGCGCGATTCCCGCGCCCGGAGCAGGCGCATAACCTCGTCCGTCAACACAAACAGATAGCGGTACAGGAACGAGACGATGGTAGTCAGCACCGCCGGGACATGCAGATGCTCGAAGGCGTGGATCATGTCCGGGAAGCGGGTGGTGGCCACCAGCAGGATGGCCGCCTGCACCGACAACCAGGAGCGCAGCAGGATGCTGCCGAACTTGATCAGGCCGTAATCGGTGGGAATGAGCGTGAACGGGCCGAGTGTCCACTCTGCCAGCGGGGTCCCCAGTGGGGAAAAAATGGCCGAAACCGCCGCCAGCGCAAAGGGCAGGGCGATGAACGAGCGCCGGAAGGTAAAGTCTATCCCCAGACTTGAGAGGTGGGTAGCCCACAGCAGGAACAAGCCAGGACAGGCCAAAGGCCGTCCAGGCCCCATCCGGCAGCAGCGCGTTGGACAGGATGAACAGCACGGTTACCACCACCTTGACGCGCGGGTCGAGGCGGTGCAGCCGGCTATCAGCTTCGTGAAAACGATCAAAGGCGTCAGCGTGCATAATGGGCGTAATACTAGACGGTCAATAGGGCGGCACATATTACCTGCCGCAGCCTTCGCCCTACGCTATGTCCCGCGCTTGCGCAAGGCCTGGCCGATCACGATCATCAGACCCAGCAAGACCAGCGCGCCGACCGCACCGGCCACAATCGTGGAAAGGGCCGTATTGCCCAGGAAAGGAACGGTGTAATTGGGCAGGACGCCGCTGGTGGCCGTCTGTCCCAACTGGAGAAAGCCCATGTCCTTGGCCACCCGTTCGAGCCCATCGGGATTCGCTGGATGCCAGCGGGGAAAGGAACACAGCCAGCAAGGAAATCACCACCCCGGCATAGATCCAGCCGCGCCCGCCTTTCGCGGCAACGGCTTTTTTATCGAGCAAATCGGGGCGGGTGCGCTCGATAAAAGCAAGCGCCGCCACCGTGATCACGGCTTCTCCCAGCCCGATCAGCACATGCACCCCCAGCATCGCCGGGACGACGATCTCCAGACGTGACGTGCCGCTGAGCCAGAGCTGCAAGGAAGCCAGCAGCGCAGAGGCAACCACCGCCAGCCAGGCTGCTACACCCGCCACGGTCAGGCGAACGCCTTTGCCACGGCCGAGCACGCTGCGGTACAGGCCGAAACCCGATCATAGCGGTCAGCAGGCCCATGTTGAAGATATTGGCGCCCATCACCAGCAGGCCGCCGTCCTGGAAGAGCAGAGCCTGCAAGGCAATCACTGCGGTCATGACCAGAATCCCAGCCCAGGGACCCAGCACCATGGCTGCCAGCGCGCCGCCCAAAAAGTGACCTGACGTGCCGCCCGCGACCGGGAAGTTGAGCATCTGGGCGGCAAAGATGAAAGCCGCCATAATACCCATCAATGGGACTTGTTTCTCCCCTAAAGACTGGTTGGTTTTAGAAATAGCGACCCCGACTGTAATGATGGTGATGCCCCAGAAAACCAGGGCAATCACCAGGCTGAGAAAACCGTCAGGGATGTGAAGGGGGGCAGGAGAATAGAACATATTCAGCCTCCTAACATGTGCTGCAACCCCGCGCATGGTTGGCGGAGTTACGCGATCAATTAAAGGTTTGACACGCCGGGCATACGCCAAAGAAGGTCATGTGGCTATCGATGAAGCGAAACCCGCTGGAGGATTCCAACTCCGCATAGATGCCTTCCAAGGGTGCGTGATCGATCTGCACTTCTGCGCCACATTTGCGGCAGATCAGGTGATGGTGGTCTTGCTTGGCGATCTCATACACGAAATGGCCTCCACCCGTTTGGGCGGAGCGCGCCAGACCATTTTGGGCCAGGAACTCCAGCGTACGATAGACAGTCGCCTCGGTCAATCCGGGGATAACCTGCCTGGCGCGTTCGTACACTTCGGTCGGGGAAATATGGCCGTCCGCATGGTGCAGAATGTGCAGGATTGCCATCCGTTGGGGGGTCATGCGAAAACCGCGCGCGCGTAATTCGGGGATGTATTGGGTACCGCAGGTCATCAGGTTCCTTATTGCAAAAAGTATCAATAAAATATTATATCAAGAAGATGAGAATGTCAAGAAGGGTATTCCCCCCTCAGCGGTGAAGAACCGAAGGTTTTTCGCACAAGAATTTTCGCACAATGGGGTAAGGTTGGGGGATGAGCAAACCAAATGGACAACAAACACACTTGATTGACGAAGAGAAGCAGGGTCAAGCATTGGATGAGCAAAAGGCCTTGCTGAAAGCCTTTTGCGGCACGCTGTCTCAATATTTTGGAGGCTGGCAGAAGCTGTTCCGGAGCGTCAGGGATGGACGCAATCCTGCGTTGGTCACGTATCCACTGGAAGGGCTACTGAGCGCAGGGGTGCTGATGTATCTGTTTCGGTTGGGAGCGCGGCGGCAAATCAACTATCAACTGCGGGGGAATGTGCCTTCGCAAGTCAAGTTTAGAGCCTGGTTTGAGGTAGAAGAAGTGCCGCATGGAGACACACTCAACTATGCCTTCAAAAGAATAGCGCCAGGGGAGGTGCAAGAAGTCGTTTGCCGGATGGTGGAGAGCCTGATCCGTAAGAAAATCCTGTATCGCTGGCGACTGTTTGATAACTTTCTGGTTGCGATTGACGGAACGGGGGTGCTGACTTTCCGAGAGCGTCATTGTGAGTATTGCATGACCAGGAAACTCAACAACGGGGAAAGCCTCTACTATCATCCGGTCTTGGAAGCCAAACTGGTCACCGTCAATGGATTTGCTTTTTCGCTCATGACCGAATTTATCGAGAACCTTGATCCACAAGCGGATAAACAAGACTGCGAACTGAAAGCTTTTTATCGTTTGAGCAGACGTCTGAAAGCCCGTTTTCCTCATTTACCAATCTGCCTGTTGCTAGATGGGCTCTTTGCAGGTGGTCCAACCTTTCAACTTTGCCACGATTACAACTGGCGTTACCTGATCGTACTCCAGGAGGCCGATCTTCCCCAGGTTCACCGCACGTATCACCTGGTATGCTCTCAGACACCTGAAAACCATAAGCAGATCCGACTGGGTCAGCAGCAGGAGATCATTCAGAAATATCACTGGGCCAGGCAGATCGATTATCGCGATAGCCAGGACCGTCACCACGCTTTGAATATGCTGGTCTGCCAAGAAACCCGGTCAACTTGCCAGGCAGATACAAACACCACAACCTTCAAATGGCTGACCAACTTCATCCCGACCACCCGCAATGTCGATACGCTGGCCAATCAGGGCGGACGACTGCGCTGGAAAGCCTGTACTGAGCCTGTCGAAGTGTCGAAAACGAAGGCTTCAATATCCAGAAAAACGGCGGCTTCCATCTCGAACACCCTTACAGCCAAAATGAGACCGCTCGTAAAGTCTTCTACTACTTGCTCCAGATTGCCTACTTGCTCTTCCAATTGATCGAGAAGGGCTCCTTGTTTCGTAAGGCTTTCCCTCAAGGTGTCGGCTCGCTCAAGAATATCGCTTTCCGCTTGTTGGAAGCCTGGCGTAACTTGCACCTGAACCCCACTGCTTTCTGTGCTCTTTATTCTGGCCGTTATCAGATCCGCTTTGACTCTTCCTGATCCCAGACGGCATGCCACCTCACCCGAAGCTTCTACCTGCTGATTTGGCCTCTACCAGGCAGAACCTCTTGGTAAGTGTGACATGCCGTAGCCGTGATTCTACCTTGTTTCGAACCTTTTCCTTTTTTGACATCCTATGAGGCCTCCTCTACCCTCTTGCTGAGGCGCTGGTTGCACGCCTATTGCTACCCTTCTCTTTCTGGCTCCCTTGCATCCCTTTTCTTCTCAATAGGTGTTCTTCACCGCTGTTCCCCCTTAATGCAAAAGAGACGGAGGAATTCCGTCTCGTTGCCAGGTGACCCCGCTGGGATTTGAACCCAGAACCTAACGCTTAAGAGGCGCTTGCTCTGCCAGTTGAGCTACGGGGCCGCGCGGGGTATTATACCCTAAAGGGAAGGCGTGTCAATAAAACCGGGCGCGGGCGAAACGGGCGAAGCCGGGACCCACCCGCAGGGTAAATTCTGATAGTTGTAAGCCCACCGCGGACAAAAGGTCTCGGGTTTTGTCTTCCGTCCAGCGGAAGTGGATTTCTGCGTTGTGTGCCCAGTGCAGCAGGGATTGGCGGGCCGTGCCTGTCAGTCCGCGCTCGTCCGCCAGGCGCGTGGCAGTGGAAACGCTCAGGCTTTCAGAGGGATTGAGCAGGCATAATTCACCGCCCGGGGCAAGAACACGCTTCCACTCGTGCAACACGCGCAAGGGATCGTCGAGCAGGAAAAGCAGGTTCGTGGCGGTGACCAGGTGAAAGATTTGCGGTGGAAACGGCAGAGCCAGAGCGTCGGCCCGGATCAGGTTGGGGGAGAGGAAAGAAGAAAGAAGGGAGAAGTCGGAATCGACGCCATAGGCGCTCGACCTGTGCGTGCGAAAATTGCCGGGAGCAGGCCGGGGCCGCAACCGATGTCCAAAATAAGGGAACCAGGCTCCGGATCACAGAAAGAAGCGAACTCGGCCAGCGTCCGTCCCCAGGCCGTTTTGGTCTGGACTTCCAGGAAATTGGAGAAATCGCTCAAGTAATCCAGCTCCCCTTGCCAGCCATCGCTTAACGGATGCCGCTGTCATACGAAACGACCAGACGCGTATATTCGCCGGGCAATACTGTAAACTGTTGCTCTTCGGCGCGGGGAAGCGGTGTATCGGGCGGGGTTTCCGGATGCAAGATGTACTCGCCCGGAGCCAGCGGGATGTTGAAATTGCCATCCTCGTCGGTCTGGAACTGGACGATCTTCCTGCCCTCCAGGCTGTTGACCGTTATGGTGGCCTGATACGGCTGGTCGGGGCATTCCTGTCCCTCAACCACGACCGGACACATCGGCCCGACCAGCGCCTGGCCGGTGATGCCGCTGTCGGTTGGGGTCGGCGTTGGCAAGGGGCTGCAGGCCGCAAGCGCCAAAATAACCGAGAACAAAAGGAAGGTTTTATACATTTCGGCTTGTTTACGGGCGGGTTGTGCTGGTCGGGAACAGGGTGTACGTCGGGACAGGCGTACGCGAGGCGGTCGGGGTGGGCGTGGGGGTATCGGTAGGGATGAAAGCCGGGTCCCCCTGCCAGGGCAGGAAACCGGCAAACTGTTTGATGTCGTACCCTCCGTTGATATCGCGGCGCTGCAGCCAGAACAGGTTGCTTTTCCCCTGGTCAGGCGTGAAGCCGAGCCCCATCGCGGCGATGTAGCCGGCAAAATGGACGTAATCGCCCACCGCGGAATTCATGATGCCAAACGGGTAGGCAAAGCTCGAGACCTCGTCACCGGTTGCATCCTGCAGCACTTTGCGCGCTTCCACAATCTCTGCGCGTTGCACGGCCGGATCCAGCTTAGTCAGGTCGCGGTGGCTGCGGCTGTGGCTGCCCATTTCCCAACCTGCCGCGACCAGCTCTTTGAGCTGTGCGGGGGACATATATCCTTCGGTGCCCATGTAATTGCCGACGATATAAGTCACACCGGTCAGGCCATATTTTTGCATGATGGGAAAGGCAGTGGTGTACACGCTGATATCGCCGTCATCGAAGGTGATGATGACCGGGCGAGGCGGCAGCTCCGCGCCCTCTTGAATGGCTTTCACCAACAGTTCAACCGGAATGACCGTATACTCCCAATCGTGGAGCAGTTTCATCTGCGCTTCGAACTTCTTGGGCGGCATGTAATAGGGATTGTCCGTGGGAGAGATGCCGAGGCGGTGGTACAGCAAAATCGGGACGACCACCCTATCCGGTCCCTGAGCAACCCAGGCCGGCGTTGGAGTTGAGGTAACGGTGCTCGGAGGCGTTGAGGTAGGGGTGGAACTGGGCGTTGAAGTGACTGTGGGCGCAACAACTGCCGTGGGCGACGAGGCGACCTCCGCCGTTACGATCGGCGCAGCCACAATCGTTGTGCCCCCACAACCGGCCAAGAACCACGACAATACGACGACCAGCAGAATGATGTTCTTCATAGAATGACCAAAAACGATAAATAATTTACCGATTTAATTCCCAGATCATGCGCAGGCCGTCCAGCGTGAGCCAGGGGGAGATGACGTCGATCACGTCGGTCTCTTTGGCGACCACTTCAGCCAGCCCGCCAGTGGCGATGACCTTCATCTCGCTGCCCAACTCGGACCGGAACCTTGCCACCATGCCCTCAACCATGCTCACGTACCCGAACAGCAACCCCGACTGCATGGCATGGACGGTGTTGCGTCCGATGACGGAGGGCGGACGCTGCAAGTCTATGCGCGGGAGTTTGGCAGCGCGTGTATACAGCGCCTCGGCCGCCAGGTTGACCCCGGCGGTGATCGCCCCGCCGAGGTAATCGCCCTCTTTCGTAATCGCGTTAAAGGTGGTGGCTGTGCCGAAATCGATCACGCAGGCCGGGCCGCCGTATAAATTGATGACAGCGACGGCATCGGCCACCCGGTCCGCGCCAACGGCCCGCGGGTCTTCGTAACGGATGCGGATGCCGGTCTTGACGCCCGTGTCCACTACCAGCGGCTCCTGCTTGAGATACTCCTGGCAGGCCTGAATCACGCGAGTTGTCAAGTTCGGCACCACCGAGGCCAGTACGATGCCGGTCAGGTCAGCCACCGTCCGTCCGGCGTTCTGGAGCAGGCCAAGGAACTGCAGGCCGTATTCATCCGGCATGCGGGCGTGATCGGTCGCCAGCCGAAAATGACGGCCGAGATTGTCACCGTTGAAGAGGCCGAGGGTCAGGTTGGTGTTGCCGATGTCGATGGTTAATAGCATGGTTTAGGTCTCAGGAGTCTTATCAGTCCTATATGTATTAGGTCGCTTCTGACAAATCAGACTTGCCAAACCTCTTGGACTTGTTAGACTTTATCCTATTTTACCGCTTCTACGATCTCCGCGACCATATCATAACGGTGGAACTGCGGCATGATGTACACGCCGCTAGCCCAGCCTTTGATCCCCTCCACCAATTCGACCGCCAGTTCCACGCCAACGCGCGCGCCCTCGTCCCCGGCGGCTGCGATGCGGGCCAGCATCTCGTCCGGGATGAAGATGCCCGGCACTTCGTGATGGAGGAAGCTGGCATGCCGCGTGCTGACCAGCGGGAGCAACCCCGCTAAGATCGGCTTACCCAACGGTCCGTGCCTGGTTTCATACTGCTCCAGCAATCTTGGCCCATCCTCCTGTCGGTAGATGGGCTGGGTCAGGAAGAAATCCGCGCCGCTGAGGGCTTTGCGGTGCAGGTTCTTGATCTCGCGTTCCGGATCGGACGGGCACAGGTTGAGCGCCGCGCCGACGTAGAAATTGGTCGGTTGGCCGATGCTGGTGCCGGAATGGTCCACGCCGGCGTTGAAGCCCTGTTTGATCAACTTGATCAGGCCGGAGGGTACCAGGTCGTAGTTGTCCATCGCCTCGGGATAGTCGCCGATGGCCGTGGGGTCGCCCATCACCACGAAAACGTTGCGGATACCGAGCGCGTGTGCAGCCAGCAAGTCGCCCTGCACGCGCAGCAGGTTGCGCCCGCGGGTCGGGAAGTGCAGGGTGGTATCCACACCCACCTGGCGCCTGACCACGTCGCACACCGCCCAGGCGGACATGCGCATGCGCGCCATCGGGCTGTCGGCCACGTTGATCACATCCGCGCCGGCTTCGGCCAGGAGCGAAGCGCCGGCGATCAGCTTGTGAGTCGAAAGGCCGCGCGGCGGGCTCATTTCCACTGCAATGGAAAACTTCCCATCGCTGATGCGTTGGGCTAATGGGGAAGGCTGCTCAGCCGTCAGCTCGCCTTCGTCAATTTCGGAGGGGGCGATAAACTCAAAGGTAGAGGTGTTGCAGCCCTCGGGATTGGCATCCAAGGCAGCGCGCATTGCAGCAATATGAGCAGGCGTGGTGCCGCAGCAACCGCCGACGATGCTAGCCCCGGCTTCGCAAAAGGCCAGGGCGTAATCGCCAAAATACTCAGCTTCTGCGGGATACATGATGCGCCCACCGACCTGCTCCGGCCAGCCCGCGTTCGGCTTGACCCAGAAATGCTGGCGGCCACCATCTTCTAGGAAGGGAACCGCCTGCCGCATCTGGCGCAGGATGCGCAGCAACTGGGAAGGCCCGCCCGAACAGTTAACGCCGATCACGTCCGTGCCTTCCTCCGCTAAACCATGGGCTACCTTCGCAGGGTCATCGCCCAACAGGGTGCGGTCATCGCGCGTAAAAGTAACGGAAGCTACCACCGGCAAGTCGCACACTTCGTGCACCGCCCGCACCGCCTCCCGGATCTCATACAGGTCAGTCATGGTCTCGATCACGAGCAGGTCCGCGCCCGCACCGGCCAGAGCGGAAACCTGCTCGGCAAAGGCAGCCCGGGCATCTTCGCGCGAAACTCGTCCATAGGGCGCAATGCGCACCCCCAAGGGGCCAATATCGCCGGCAACAAAGACGTCTTTGAAAGAGGCCGCCACCACGCGGCGGGCCAGTTCCACGCCGGTACGGTTGATCTCTGCCAGGCTCTTTTCCAGCCCATGTTTGCGCAACTTATAACGGTTCGCGCCAAAGGTGTTGGTCAGGATGACCTGCGCGCCTGCTTCGATATACTCGCGATGCACCTGCGCAACGGCAGCCGGGGAGGTGACATTCAACTCGTCGAAGCACTTATCGAAGCCCACCCCACGGCCGTGCAGCATGGTGCCCATGGCGCCGTCGGCTAACAAAGTGGGACCGCTACTTAATAGATCTAGAAATTTTGAGTTACTCATAAAAATTCTCCAGGGTTTCCATATGGCCAGGTGGGTAGCCCCTGTTGGAACGTACCTCTACCCGCCGCCTACTCAACCCTCCATATCAGGCTGTTTGATCACCGTTAAAACGGCATTGCCTCTTTCAACCTCATACACAATTTTTGCATCCGGATACGATATTAAATCCAGGTCGTAACGAGTGGTTGATACGACGAAATCGTACTGCTCGGCGCGCTCGGCTTCATAGGAGGAATATAAACGCAAATCGTCCCGAAGATAGATATCCAGCAAATGTGCCGGGCCTTCCACCCACACGGCGGCATCGGGCGGCGCGTGCCGGTTCAACCAGTCCGCGGCCTCGCGATACGACGTGCCCCAATAGTCCAGTTCGAAGCGGCGGAACGCGCCTACCTCCCCGCCGGCAAAGGTGTTGTAGTAAACGTACTCGTAAGGATGCAGGCGGACAATTCCAATGACACCCGGCAAGACAACCAACGCCACCAGCGCTGTTCGAAGGACGGGTCCCTTGATCTTCTCGAAGACGACGCCTGCCATCAGGAAGACCGGCGGCAGGAGGAAGAAAACCTGGCGGAAATTATCGTATAAAGGCGTACGAATCAGGATGAAACCTGCTAATGGGAGGATGAACCAGACCAGAGTCAAGGTCAGCAATTCTAGGTATTCCCGCCTCCGGACGAAGCCGAGGATTGCCACCGTTAAACCGGCGAAGAACAGAACCCAAACCGGCTCCGTCAACTGCACCCCCAGCAGCACGGGCAGATACGAGCGCGGGACACCAGTGGACTCATATTGAACGCCGTTGAAAAGAACCTGTCCAGGCCAGGGATACTGCGACATCACCCTCAGGCTCTCCACGAAACGACCGGCCGGGTCCGGCCAGAGATAAGGCCAGGTAACGTACACGGTGGCGAGAGTAAACGCAGCATAGACCAGGAGCACGGGAATGGTTTTTTTGCCCATCCTTCGCAATGCGTACATGGCAATGAGCAATCCCGCTAAGGGGCCGAGGATACGGATGGAGGTGGCGAGGCCGAGGAAAATGGCTGGTAAGAGAATAGAGATTAGAGATTGGAGATTGGTCGGAGCGATCCCGCGGTAGAGAAGAATGAGGAGAAAAGAGGAAAGAAGAAAGAAAGCAGCGCGCGCTTGGAGGAAGAGCGTGAAGTAGCGCTGGATGTAAACTTCAGGCTCGACTTTGTGGATGTCGGAGGCGATCCGGGCGATCAGGTTGGGCTGTCCCGCAGCCGCTGCGCGGACCGCGTCCTCGATCCAGGCGTGGACCAGCCCGACGCCGAGAAAAAGCGCCAAAACGGATACAAGCCACAGGGCGGTCAGTACGAGCAGAGTCCGTTTGGGGCGGGGAGCGAGTCCGTTTAACGAGAGGGGCCGCGGAGCATCAAAGAATCTCAATCCGAAAAGGAGGGAAAGGAGAAAGAAGGAAAGAAAGGGGATGTCTTTGGGGCTGATGAAGGCGTGGCCCCAGAAAAGCGGCTGGGTCGTGAAGAGCAGGGTTGCGCCGAAAGCAGCGGTTTGACTCAGCCAGCGTTTGGCTAGCTCATAAAAAGCCCAAACGCCCGCCAGGAAAGTGAAAAAATAGAGCAGGTGGCGCAGGTCGGAGATGCTCCAGGGGATTACGGTTTGCAGCGCCCGCGCCCCCAGGCTGACCAGCATGACGTAGGCCGGGCCGTAGTTGTCATACGTGTTCCCAAACTCCGGGACAACGCCTGTGGTGGGCCAGGTGCTGTAGGCCTGCAAGGACAGGTCTGCATATTTGTAGAACTTAAGCTCGTCCCACGATTCGCCGTACTGGCGCGTGAGCAGGACGCCAAGAATGGCAAGTACAGTGAGAAACACCCAAAATGGTCCATCTTTCGAGCGGAACATGGAATGATTTTACTGCCCCTCCTGGGCTGACTTTGCTCTGGCAGCCAACCAGTCTTTCAACGCCGGGCCGGTGCCCACATCCCATGGGCGGATTTCTTCAGGGGGCAATTCTTTGATCGATTCCAATTCCTCGCCAAGCGCGATCTCCCCCTCTGCACGGATGTGATAGGCAAAAATGACCTGGTTGCGCAGCGCAAAGGAATAGTGTCCGATAAAGCTGACAATCTCGCCATCCAGACCCAGCTCCTCCTTGACTTCGCGCAGGACAGCCTCTTCGGGCGTTTCGTCCTTTTCGAGGAACCCCGCCACAATGCCGAGCCACTTCTCCGGCCAACCCCTGCTGCGGGTCAGGATCACTTTGCCCGCATGCTCGACAACCGCGGCTACGACCGGGATGGGGTTATCCCAGAAAATGAAGTCACAGGCCGGGCATATGGTGCGCGAACGGCCGTCTACCTCGGCGGTGATGAGCTCAGTGGCACATTGTGGGCAGAATTTGTAGGGCATTACTTCATCAACTGTTCCACTCGCGACTCACCGACGCTGTAGTATTTGGCATCTTTGTGATGGACGATGATCGCGGCCGTGGACTGTTCGGGGATCAACTGGTAGGCGGAGGAGAGAGTCATGCCAAGTTCGGTCTCAACCGCTGGCAATAGATCAAAGATTTTACGATGATCCTCGAGCTCAGGAATGGCGGGGTAACCCCATGAGTAGCGTTTACCCTGGCCTTCGGAAAGTCCCAGTTCGCGGCGGATGTGGCGGTGCAGGTACTCGGCGGTCGCTTCGGCAGTCTGGACAGCCAGCCCATGGGTGAAGTAGGCTTCGGAGTAATCGCCTGCCGCTTGCAGCCGGTCGAAACGCTCGGTGGCTTCCTGACCAACGGTTACCACCTGGAAGGCGATCACGTCCATCTGGCCCGAGTCTACGCTGGCGAAGTAGTCAGAGAGGGCCAGGTAATCGCCGTAGGGTTGGCGTGGGAAGGTGAAGCGGGTAAGCTCCCTCACCCCTGGCCCCTCTCCCGAGGGGAGAGGGGAATAAATGAGCAGATCATTCCCATCCGCCTGACAGGGAAAATAACCGTAGACAGCCTGGGGTTTGAGCCAGCCGGTTTTGAGGGCCTCGCGCTTCATTTTTTCCAGGCGGGCGCCAAATTCTTTTTGGAGTTTTTCCCATTCTTCCCCGTGGGCGTTTTTCGCGCCCCAGGAGAGGCGATAGAGCTCGTTAATGCTGAGATGCTGGAAGATAAGTTCTAGCGGCATCTCTTTGACAACCTGTTGGCCAAACTTATCGGGAGGCTCGACCGGAGCCGGAACGATAGCGCTGCGCTCTTTCGGCGAGTTTTCCGCCCGTTTTTGGGAGGCGCGGCCCATTTCCATATCCGCTTCACGATGGATACGGTCCAGCAGTTCCTCGCGCTTCTCGGGGACGATCAGTTGGTCCATCGTTCCCAGGCCTTCGAAGGCATCCTTACAATAAAAGACGCCGGGATCGTAATACGCGCCGTCTTCCGTTTGCAGGATCCGGCGGCCGAAACGACGGTTGATGGCCGCGCCGCCAACCAGCACGGGGATGTTGTGCCCGCGACGCTGCAATTCATTGATTATCAGCGGCATCTGCTTCGAGGTAGAGACCAGCAGCGCCGAGAGGCCGATCGCGGTGGCATGAACTTCGGCAGCTTTGGTGATGATCGTTTCAGCCGGAACCTGCTTTCCGAGGTCGATCACGTCATAACCGTTGTTGGCCAGGATCGTTTTGACCAGGTTCTTGCCGATATCGTGCACATCCCCATAGACGGTGGCGATCACCACCAGTCCCTTGCTGACGCCTTCCACCTTTTCGAGGTAATTTTCCAGGTGAGCGACGGATTTCTTCATCACCTCGGCGGACTGCAACACAAAGGGCAGGATTAACTCACCTGCGCCGAATTTGTCCCCGACTTCTTTCATCGCGGGGAGGAGGACGGTGTTGAGGAGGGTTACGGCGGTTTCGTGATTAAGCGCCCTCATACCCCTACGGGGCACTTTCCCCAACCCTTCCCCCGAGGGGGAAGGGAGTCCCCCTCTCCCTGCGGGAGAGGGGTTAGGGGTGAGGGAGCGAGTCGCTCATCCAACTCATTCCAAATCACATTCAGAACCTCTTCCGTTTTGTTCGAAACATCATTGTTCCAAAATTGAAGAACCTTAATTCCCTGCTCTTCTAAGGTTTTGGTTCTTTCTTCATCGTATGTTGCCTGGTCATCTTCAAGATGTTGGCTGCCATCCAATTCAATGGCAAGCTTTGCCTCGTGACAGTAGAAATCCAGGATATAACCGGCAATCGGATGTTGGCGGCGGAATTTGGCTTCATGAACAGTTCGATTACGGATTAACTTCCACATGAGTTGTTCGGGGTCGGTGGCACCTTGACGAAGTTCACGAATGCGGGCCTTGAGTTCTTCCGGGAGGCGGGGATTGTATTTACGGAGTTTCTCGCCCTCATCCCCGGCCCTTCCCCCGAGGGGGGAAGGGAGTTCCCCTCTTCCTGCGGGAGAGGGGCTAGGGGTGAGGGAGCGATTGATGATCTCATCAATGTCGGCTTCCACGCCTTCTTTATGGCGGTGGATGATGCGCCAGTGCAAGCGCTGTTCGGGGGTCATGCCTTCGGTGGGGTTCGAGGCTGCAGATTGTTCGCTGGGAGTGACGTTCTCGTAGTGCTCGATATAGCGCTGTAATGCGTCCGGGCGGCGGTTGAAGATCAGGTCCTCGGCCAGTTCTTTTTCTTCGGCGGGGATATCGGCGTAGGGGGTGACGTGGGCCGGGTTGATGATGGCCATGTCGAGGCCAGCCTGGATGCAGTGATAGAGCATGATCGAATTGAGCACTGGGCGAGCCTGGGCCGACAGCCCAAACGATAAGTTGCTCACACCCAATGAAGCCAACACGCCAGGCAGGTTTTGTTTGATCAGGCGGATTCCTTCGATGGTGGCAATCGCGGACTCGGCGAATTCCGGGTCACCGGTGGCGAGGGTAAAGGTCAGCGTGTCGTAGACCAGGTCTTCGGGCTTGAGGCCGTGTTCGTTGACGGCGATGTCGTAGATGCGTTTGGCAACTTCGAGTTTCTTCTCAGCGGTCTTGGCCATGCCGTTCTCGTCAATGGTCAGGATGATGACGGCAGCATTATGCTGCTTCGCCAACGTAAAAATCTTTTTGGCCTTCTCCGGCCCGGATTCGAGGTGGGTAGAGTTGATCAGGCAGCGGCCCGGGGCGGTTTTGAGGGCCACCTCAAGGACATCCAATTCAGTGGTGTCAAGCACCAGCGGCACGTCCACGCCCATTTCGAGCTTTTTAACAACCTTGCGCATGAGCTCAATCTCATCCGGTCGCTCGGTGACGGCGCAGGAAATATCGAGGGCGTGCGCGCCATATTCGACCTGGTCCCGGGCGATCTCCAGGATAGAGTCGTAATCTTCCTCGAGCAGCAGCCGCTTGAACTTGCGCGAGCCCTGGGCGTTACAGCGCTCACCGATCAGGGTTGGCGGGGGATCCTGTCGCAAGGCGATGGCCGACATGGCGGAGGCAAATCTGGGTTCGGAGTGAGGCGGGCGGACCGGGTGCGGATGCCCGTTTAATTTGTCCACTAGAAGTTTCAGGTGTTCGGGGGTCGTCCCACAGCACCCGCCCACGATCGAAATATTGTGCTTTGTTACGAACTCGTACATGTCGTTTGCGAACGGTTCGGGCTCGAGCGGATAGACCGCCTGCCCGTCCACGTTGAGCGGCAACCCGGCATTGGGGATACAGGAAACGGGCAGGGTCGCGTTTTCACCCAAGATGCGGATGGGCTCGCGCATGTGCTCGGGTCCGGTGGAGCAGTTCAGGCCGATGACGTCGATGCCCAGGCCTTCAAGGATAGCCAGGGCCGCGTTGACATCGGTGCCGAGCAGCATGCGGCCGGTGGTATCGAGCGTGACCTGGGCCTGGATCGGCAGGTAGACGCTGGTCTCGTCGAAGGCCTGGTGGATGCCGGTGATGGCGGCCTTGACTTCGAGGATGTCCTGCGAGGTTTCGATCACCAGCAGGTCGACTCCGCCACGGATCAGACCGACGGCCTGCTCCCGGAAAATATCCGCAAGTTCATCGAAGGTGACGTTGGAGAGCTCGGGGTCGTCGGCGGAGGGGAGTTTGCCGGAAGGGCCAATGGAGCCGGCGACGAACTTTGGAGATTGGAGATTGGAGAATTCGTCAGCGAGATGGCGAGCGAGTTTGGCAGCGGTATTGTTGATTTCAACGGTCCGATCCTGCAAGCCGTATTCGGTCATGGTGATGCGGTTGGCGCGGAAGGTGTCGGTCTCGATCACGTCCACGCCGACCTCGAGGAAGGAGCGGTGGACCTTTTCCACGGCCTCGGGGTACGAGATGACCAGGTAATCGTTGCAGCCGTTGTACTGCTCGCCGCCGAAGTGCTCAGCGGTCAGGTTCTGGTTTTGTAAGCTGGTGCCCATCGCGCCGTCGAAGACGAGAACTTTGCCTTCAAGGGCGTCGAGGTAAGCGCGGTTGGTGTATTTACGATGGGTCATAATGGTTTCCTTTATGAAATGATTGCACTAAAAATAAACATTCTTTACACCGGGCTGCTGGTCGCGGCGGCTGACACAGGAGCACCGCATCGTCTATCTCGTCCGGGAGAATCGCATCGACTTCTTGCAGGCCAGATACCACTACAGCAAGTGACCATTCAAGTTTCCGTAGTTTCAGGTACTACGGAAACTTTTTCACTTTCTTCCAGCACCGTCTTTGCCCAGAAAGACACATCTTCACAGTAATCTTTTGCATTCTCCAAACGAACCTCCATGATCGTCTTTTTCCATTCTGTTTTGATGATAACCGGTGCTCCATCTTTCGATTTGATCTTGAACGAACGCTTGCCGCTGTCGACCAAATCCTTGTTTTGCTGGCGGATAAAGGCAGGCGGTTTCTTCTCGACGAGGAACTCTTTTAATAAATTACGCTCGTGCAGCCAGCCTTCACGGGTCAATTTGCTGGAGTGTTGCAGCATATAGGCCGCAACGGTGAGATGATGGACCTCGCCGTAAGCTACATCTTCAAATTCCTTGACCAGGCATTCGTGGAAGCGAGTTTCACAAGATTTGTCAGGCGCGCCGCATTCGGGACAGTTCATCGCTAGGCCCAGCCTTCTGTTTCAATGTGAAAGTCAATCCCATTTTCCTCCAACCATTGTTTGACGCCAAAGTAGCTTTTGAAGTACTGCACCATCCATGGAAGGAGGGATGTTTCGTCTTGATTGACTGTGGAATACAACTTGTCCATTCCGTGGACTGTAATGGTGTAAGCGATATCGTTGCCAAACAGCCTTTGCGCGGATTCGCTGAAGTCATCATACTCAACTTTCAGTTGCCCATTTTCAAGCCAGATCCAGGTGACGGTTTTGTCGGATCCGCCGGTGAGTTTGGTCTTTTCTGTCATGCAACAAAATCGCCTCTCGAAAATGAGAGGCGCCATTAAATCTGAAGTCATCTCTCATCTTCCAGTTTCGGACAACACGAAATCGTCCCTTCACTGCCGGAATTGGCACCGGTTTTAGCTTTCAGCTTTTAGCAATTCAGCATTTAGACAAGCGCTAAAAGCTGACCGCCGATGGCTAACCGCTAACAGGTTGCCGAGGCTTCACAGGGCCGGTCCCTCAGCCTCTCTGGATGAGTGAACGGGATAAACCCGTCCGGGTCAATTGTTGCGCGTGAGTGTACCACAGGAGCTTAAACAGCGCAAATCCGACCAAGAGCATCTTATTTGGAGTCCTTCCAAACAGAAACTCGGTCCCTGCCCTTTGATTTCGCATCGTAAAGCGCTTCATCCGCGCGATTGAGCAGGATATCCAGGGCAAGCGCTTCGGTTCCTTGAAGGCTTGCCAGTCCCATGCTAAGAGTAATGAAGATCTCTTTCTGGTCGATTTTCAGAGGTTGCTCCTGAAAACCTGTGCATAAACGGTCGGCCAACTGCTTGCTACGGCGCGATCCTGTTTCAGGCAAGAGAATAACAAACTCATCCCCACCGTAACGCGCAAAAATGTCTACCCGCCGGATGTTCTCCCGGCAGCGCCAGACCATGGCCTGCAACACCCTGTCACCAAAGAGATGGCCGTAGGAATCGTTGATCCGCTTGAAAAAGTCGATGTCGAACATGATACAAGCCAACGGACGCCTGTAGCGTTTGGAGCGGGCGATCTCCATCTCGGCCAGGTCGAAGAAATGCCTGCGGTTATAAAGGCCCGTCAGCGGATCGGTCGTCGCCAGCTTCATCAACAACTGCTCCGCCTGGAACCGTTCGATTATCCGGCCCAATCGCTCGGTAATCGCATGCAACAAACTGTACTCTTCTTTGAAAAACGGTTCATCCCCTTCAGGAACTACCCCGTTATAGAAGATTTCCACCGTGCCGCTGGAATGCGCATGGACAACGATTTCCCTGCTCTGCTTCCATTCGGAAGTCTTAAACCCCTTAGAAGTATATTTCTTTCCTCCGTACACGACCCGTGCGCACGTCATCCCCGGATAATGCCAGGAGGGAGGGATGAGATCCGCCGTTCCTTGCAGGATTTCGTCCAGGGTAATTCCCGGCTGCTCGACCAGGTCGGCGATGCCGTAGAGACAGTTCAACTCCTTGATGCGCTCGACCAGTTCCTCGGTCCGTTTTTGAAGCGCATTTTCAGCCGACTTTTGGGGTGTGATGTCTGCTATCGTCAAGAGCACGCGCCAGTTTCCACGCTCAAAAGGGACAGCGCTCACCATCGTCCAGATCACGCTCCCATCTTCTTTGACGACGCCAATCTCTTGATTTTTGATCGCTTTTTGTTCCTCAAAGGCGCGCACGCTGGGAAATTCATCGGGCAACATTTCGCTCCCATCTGCTTGCAAATACTTGCGCTGCCCATACGCGCCCGTTCGCAAGCTGCTGGCAGAAAGTCCGAGAATTTTTTCCAAGGCCGGGTTGGTATAGAGCGGTTTTCTGTCTTTGCCCAAAATAGAAACGCCTACCGGTAATGCCAGCATTAACGCCTGCAGCCTTTCCTCGCTTTCACGAAGAAGATTGATCTCTCCGGTCGACTGTTGGGGAAGTAAACTGCTTTTTGACATCATGCACGCATTCTTAAGTCCGGATTTTAGGATCACTAAAAGTAGTTCGATTGTATCTACTCAGGCCGAGTATAGTACTCCCGAAAAATGGTGTGCGCGGGGGCGTACGCCCCCGCGCACACCATTTTTCGGCTCTCTTCTGGGACGACAGACTGAGTAGTTACGTTCGATTGTATCAAAATTTCACAAAGCGCAATTTGACGAACAAATCCAATCTGTGATAGACTTATTTACAGTTAAGTTTTCCCTTAACAGAAACAATGAATCAAGTCGAACCTCTCCACGCTTTCGAACAAATCAAACTGCTGTCAGACGCGAGACGCTTACAGATCTTGCGCTTGTTGATGGCCTCCCCTGCCAGCCTGACGCAGCTTTCCCGGACCCTGGGCCAGTCACCGGCCTGGGTGCGTCACCACATCCTGGCCTTGGAATCCGCCAACCTGATCGAACTGAGCGAAGTGCGCATTACCGGCAAGGTCACGGAGAAGTTCTACCGCGCCAGAGCGGGAGCGTTCCTCTTGCAAGAACTGATCCTGCCCGAAGGCGGAAAACCGGCCGTTGTCTTCTCCGGCAGCCACGACCTGGCCCTCGAAAAGATCAGCGCGCAGATCGCCGACCACCTCACCCTGCTGACCCTCCCGGTCGGCAGCCTGGACGGGCTCGTCAACTTGCGCCAGGGACTGTGCCAGATTTCCGGCGCGCACCTGCTCGATAAGAGCGGCGAGTACAACGCCCCTTTCGTCCGTCACCTGTTCCCCGACCGCGCGATGGACCTGGTGACGTTGGCCTATCGCACCCAGGGACTGATGCTCGCGCCGGACAACCCGAAGGGAGTCCGCGGCGCAGCGGACCTGGCCCAGGCCGGCCTCCGTTTCATCAACCGCAACCCCGGCTCCGGGACCCGTCTCTGGCTGGATGGCGAGCTTGAACGGCTGGGCATCCAGCCAGAAATGATCGATGGCTACGAACGGGTTGTCAACACGCACACGGAGTGTGCACGCCTCATCGCCAGCGGGGAGGCCGATGCTGCACTGGGACTGCAGGCCTCCGCGCAACAGTACAACCTGCGCTTTGTCCCGCTCTTTGAAGAGCGCTATGACCTCGTCTTGCCGCGCGAGCAGGAGAATTCCCTGGCTCCGCTGCTGGAACATATCCAAACCGCTGCGTTTCGCCGCGACTTGAGCGCAATGACCGGTTACAACACTACCCACAGCGGCGAACAAGTATCCCTATAAGGAGAGAAAGATGAAACTCAGTGCACGAAACGTATTACAAGGCAAAATCCTCAAAGTCGTCAAAGGGGCTGTTAATTCGGAAGTGACGCTGGAACTGACCGGCGGCACGCAGATCGTCTCGATCATCACCAATAGCTCTGTCGAAAACCTGGGGCTCGCAGAAGGCAAGCAAGCTTACGCGGTGATCAAAGCATCCAACGTCATGGTGGCTGTCGATTAACTGCCTGGGCTTTGCACATTAATCCATCTCACAGGAGACACTTATGAAACCCGCTCGACTTACTTTTTTGCTTTTGATGCTCCTGGTGCTGGCGCTCACGGCCTGCGGACAAGCAACGCCAACGCCGGTCGCCGCAACCGAGGCTCCAGCAATGCCCGAGGCGCCCGCCAACCCGGCCTTGATCCTGGCGACCACCACCTCCACGCAAGACTCCGGCCTGCTGGACGTGCTGGTTCCCATGTTCGAAGAACAGACCGGCTACACTGTTCAAACTGTGGCGGTCGGCACCGGCGCGGCGTTGAAAATGGCCGAAGAAGGCAACGCGGACGTATTGCTGGTCCACGCGCCTGCCTCTGAAAAAGCCTTGATGGACGCCGGCTGGGGCAAGGACCGCATGCTGGTCATGCACAATGACTTCGTGATCGTAGGCCCGGCCGACGATCCGGCGGGGATCAAGGGCACGCCTGCCGCGGTGGAAGCTTTCCAAAAGATCGCGGACGCAGGCGCGAATTTCATCACCCGCGGAGACGATTCGGGTACCAATAAAATGGAAATCAGCCTGTGGGGCCAGACGAGCGCCGATCCAAACGGCCAGTCCTGGTACACCGATTCCGGCCAGGGCATGGGCGCCACGCTGACCATTGCCTCCGAGAAACAGGCATATACCCTGACAGACCGCGCCACCTTCCTGGCCAACAAGGAAAATCTCGACCTGGAGATTCTGGTCGAGGGCGATGCGGCCTTGTTGAACGTGTACCACGTCATCACGGTCAATCCTGACAAGTGGCCGAAGTCAAATTATGACGGCGCAATGGCCTTCGCCAAGTTCATGACCGCTCCCGAGACGCAAGCCGTGATCGGCAAGTTCGGCGTGGACAAGTTCGGCCAGCCGTTATTCTTCCCGGATGCGGATAAGACCGATGCTGACCTGGGGGTCGATTAAATCAAATTTGTGTAGGGGCGCGTTCAACGCGCCCCTGCAATCGCAACCATGTTCTTCGACGCCGAAGTCTTCCAAATCACCATCCTGTCCCTGCAAATCTCAGCCCTGGCAACCGGGCTGAGCTTGTTCATTGGGCTACCATTTGGCACCCTGCTGGCCCTGGGGAAATTCCCCGGGCGTTCCTTTTTGCTGAGCATGGTCAACACCGGCATGGGACTGCCGCCCGTGGTCGTCGGCCTGTTCGTGGCCATGATGCTGTGGCGCTCCGGTCCGCTGGGAGATTTGCGTCTCATCTACACGCCGACGGCCATTATCGTCGCCCAGGTGATCATCTCATTCCCTGTGGTGACGGGGCTGACCGCTGCCGCCCTCCAGGCACTCGACCCGCGTTTACGCCTGCAGCTCTATGGCTTGGGCGCATCGCGTCGGACAAATGATCTGGTCCTTGTGGCGAGAAGCACGCCTGCCGTTGCTGGCTGCGTTGATGGCCGGCTTCGGCTCCGTCATCTCGGAAGTGGGCGCTTCCATGATGGTGGGCGGCAATATCCGCTACCAGACGCGCGTGCTGACCACTGCCATCGTACTGGAAACCGGCAAAGGCCATTTCGACGTCGCCATCGCGCTTGGGGTTTTACTGTTGGTCATCACCTTCCTGGTCAACTGGGCGCTGACGTGGATCCAGCAACGGGGGGCACGCGGATGAAGCCGCTGGTCGAACTCCGCGATTTGGTGGTCATGCGCGGAAAACATCCTGCTCTCCAACTTGACCACCTGATCATCTATGAAGGCGAGGTATTGGCCGTGGTCGGGCCGAACGGCGCAGGAAAGAGCACCCTGCTGCTGACGCTGGCGCGCCTGCTCAAGCCGGAGCAGGGTGAGATCCTGTTTAACGACAAGCAAGCCATGATAGAGCCAGATACAGCGTATCGCCGCCGGATCGCGTTGGTGATGCAGGATCCGTTGTTATTCGACAGGTCCGTGTTCGAGAACGTTGCGTCCGGGTTGCAGTTTCGGGGAATAACCAAGGAAGAAGTTCGACGCAAGGTTCCGCTCTGGTTGGAGCGCCTGGGCGTGGGACACCTGTCGAAACGGCGGGCGGGCCAGTTGTCCGGCGGCGAAGCGCAGCGCGTTAGCCTGGCGCGGGCGCTGGTGCTGGAACCGCAATTGTTGTTGTTGGATGAGCCCTTTTCCGCGCTCGATCCGCCCACGCGCAGCCGCCTGCTGGATGACCTGGGCGCGCTGTTGGACGAGACCGCCACCACCACCGTCTTTGTAACCCACGATCTGGTGGAGGCGACCGAATTAGCCGGGCGGATGGCCGTCATTGTGGGCAACCGTTTGCGGCAGTCCGGTAATCCTGAGGAGGTATTCGCCGCCCCAGTGGATGAGGAGGTAGCCCAGTTTTTGAACCACAGAACGTCCGCCAATCAGCGCAGGAAGCAGCAACTATCCAGGGGCTAAATAAAAAATTGTATCTGCTCAGGCTTATGCAAACCGTTTTTGCCACCTCTTCTAATGCAGGCCGGGTAGTTACGAAATTAATCCTGCGGTAGCTTGACCCAAAGGGATAGAACTGGTAAATTGAGCACCATCACTCTTCAGCGCAGTCACTTCGCTTTTAAAAGTCGGCGATTTGATTGGCGTTCTCTCTAGGAACTCGTTTATGACAACCGGTCTCCCCAAGCAACCTTCCATCAGCAGCATCCTGGTGGGAATTGGACTTTTCATCCTCGTATTTCTGGCGTTCCTGCGCTTAGCCGATGTCATCAAATTTGCCGGCACTGCGCTTATGTTTGTGCCGGCAAAATTGGGACTGATCGATATGGTTATGCCAGACGAAGTGATTCCCCTTTCTCTGGCAGAAAACCCCTCTTCGATCCAGTTTTCCACGCGAGGCCGGTATCTCGTCTATTTGAATAATTACGACCTGCTCGTCGTTCACGATGCTGTTGTGGCGGGCAATTCCAAACCCTGGATAAAAATCAAACCCGAAAATTCCGACACCGAGATAAACGTTACGTTGATCGGCCGCGGGTTGACCTGGTATGATACTCCCTTTGCAGCCGGAAGGCCGGTTGCTACCTTCACTATCGATCAACCAGGCACGTACCAGGTTACCCATCCTGCTTATCCTGACGTTGCCTACATCGTCCCTGACACCTTAACAGGCAAAGAATCCCGGATCACATTTTGGGTGCTGGCCGAGATCGGCTTGGTTGCTGGAACGGTTTTCTATGCTACTCGCAAGCGCCGCGCGGCCAGGCGGCGACAACGCGCCAGATTGCAGGCGCAAAACCGGGCCAGGGTAGATGAGACCAGGAAACGAATTGAAAACAGAGCAGAAGAGAAACGGAAAGAGGAAGATAAACCGTACTGGAAAAAACATTAGATCTTCCCTCAGATCCGGTCGCAAACGGCTGGCGGCCGGATCTCCGGTTAAACGGCAAACCCCGCGAGTGCTCACGGGGCCGCCAAGACCAACTTATAGGGAGGAGAGAGTAATGGAAACTTCGTTGTTGTTACGTTGGTGGTCTTTTTAGACAGGTTCGTGGGTAGGGTTGGTCCCGCACCACACGCAGACAGGCTTATCGAACATGGTATTGCATTGCACCGCGTTGGAGCAACGACTGGCTAGGATGCGCGGTGGTTGATCAGGGAGATGCTCAGCTGCGTAGACGACTTCGTTTTCAAGAGCGATCTCGTGTCCGACGTGCTCGCAATACTTTAGCATTTTAACTTGCCAATTTCGCATCGCCATATCAGCCTCCTGCTACTTTTCTATTTTATGCAAGCCTGCAGCAGGATGCCAGTGACAGGCTTCCCAAATTTGTATGACAAATTGCCTAAATAGGAGCACCTGTCTCGCATTTATCCACTTTCAGTAAATCGTAACTACCCAGCCTGCATTTAGGAGGTGACACGGTGTGCCCTACTTTTTTGCATAAGCCAGCAGATACAGTAAATCAAAGAATTACAAAGGGAAGCAGTGCAAGCAGGCGACGTTACGGGTTTAGACTGAGGCGCAAGACCTGGCCGCTGTCGATAATCATGTAGATTTCGCCGGCTTCATCCTGGCCGAAAGAAGTAATGCTCCCCGGCGCGCCGAACAGGACCTGGTTCTGCCAGCCTCCGTCGGAGCGGATCAGCCCCCAAACAGTCCCCGAGCAATAATCGCCATACAGGTAAATCCCGTTCCACTCGGGCATGGACCCGCGATAGACGTACCCACCAGTCACGGAACAACCTTCGCTATGGCTGTATTCCGCCACAGGCGGCACGAATTGCGCATCTTGCGGAGGCGTGCCTTCGTAGGGGTGGGTCCCTTCGAAATAATCCCAGCCGAAATTCAATCCGCCGGGCGTCCCCGCGGCTACATAATCGATCTCCTCCCAGGCATTTTGACCAACGTCGCCAATGAACAGATCGCCATTGGCTTGATCGAAGGAGAATCGCCAGGGGTTGCGCAACCCGTACGCCCAGATTTCATTTCCGAAGGGATTGTCGGGCGGGATCGCGTATGGATCTCCGGAATCCACGTCCAAACGCAGGATCTTGCCCAGAAAGGTGTCCAGGGACTGGGCGTTGCCGTTTGGATCGCCGGCCGAGCCGCCATCTCCAAGACCTGCATAAAGGTAGCCTTCAGGCCCGAAAGCCAGCACGCCGCCGTTGTGGTTGCGGAAGGGCTGGTCCACGTGCAGCAAGGCGACCTCGCTGTTCGGGTCGGCTACGTTTGGATCGTCCGTCACCTGGTAACGCGCGATGACCGTGTCGCCGTTGTTGTCGGTATAGTTTACATAGAAAAAACCGTTTTCCACGAAATCAGGATGAAAAGCCAAACCGAGCAAGCCCTGCTCATTGCCGCTGCTGCCAACCCGCTCATCGATGTCCAGGAAGGGGGTTTCGACCAACTGCCCATTCTGGAAAACGTGAATCCTTCCGGTTTTCTCAATGAGAAATAACCGGCCTGAGCCGTCCGCCGCGTGTTGAAGGTCAACCGGGCGATCAAGACCCGAAACGACTCGGGCCCAGGTATAGGCATCAGGGTTGGGGAAAGTTGCCACGTCGGTAGGCGCGGGAGACGCTGTAACTGTTTCAGTGGGAACCGAGGCCGTGGCGGTCTCGGTTGGAGGAGAGTCTAGCGTTGGGGGGGCGACGGTTCCCGGGGAATCGGTGGCAGGTTCAGGGGTAGTTGGAGGCGGGGTGGAAGTAGATTGGCAGGCGACCAGGAATATCGTTAAACAGTACGATTAAAACCCACTTCATATTGATATCCTATTTTTCGTCCTCTATCTCCATGGCTTCCGCATCTACCACCTCATCCAGGCCATCGACTGTGTCCATATTGCTGGTTAGTTTCTGCATATGCTCCTGCACCACATCGGGCGGGCAGAACTCGATAAACATATAGGCGCCTAAAGAAACGACGGCCATATCGTCCAGGGCGCTCACGCCGGGGACGAGGGCAATCAAGTCAAACGGGAAAAGCAGGTAGATTAATGATCCAATCGGAAGCAGCTTGAGAAACGGGTTGACGCGATTGTCGCCCATCAAACGGACGATCAGTTTCAAACGCAACATCAGGTCCCGGAACACACCGCCGCTGGAACCGACAACTAATTTGTCAGATTTTTTATTTGCCATTTAAAGCTCCTTGTCTTCGATTGTTATTATAAAGGCACACTTGCAACTTTTCAGGGGTTTGGACATCAAATAGGGGATAACCACTATAGGAGATTTTTCACATGGAAATGATCATTGACTTCCCTGGTGGCGCCCGCGTCGACGCCCACTTTGGCCCCTACACTGTCCCCACCGACCAGCCCTCGTCCGGCGGCGGGGATGGATCCGCACCCACGCCGTTCGCCCTGTTCTTGTCCTCGATGGGTACGTGCGCCGGCATTTACGTGCTGGGCTTTTGCCGCCAGCGCGGGCTGTCTACGGATGGCATCCGCATCGTGCAGCGCATGCACAGCAACCCGCTTACCGGTATGGTTGGCCAGGTCGATCTGGAAATCCAGGTTCCGGCCTCCTTCCCGGAAAAGTACCGCCCATCGCTGGTCAAGTCCGCGGAACTGTGCGCGGTCAAAAAGCACTTCGAACACCCGCCCGTGTTCGACATCACCACGAAAGAAGTGGAGCTGGCGTAGTATAGATTTGTTCGTTTAAGAGAATTTGGCTCTACCGCGTACTACGGGAGAACCGAGAATTTTTACCACAAAGACACGAATACACCGAGAATAAAACCTCTGTGGCTCCGTGTCTTTGTGGTTAATCTCGTCGAATTACCGTTTTTCCCTATGCTCGAATGTCCCAAGCCTTAAAAATCCGCATAGGTGCCGTGATGGGGGATGTGCTTCAAATCATACGGCGTGACCTGGTACACGTGGTAGTTCAACCAGTTGGCAAATAACAGGTTGGCATGTCCGCGCCAGCGCACCAGCGGCGGTTGGGACGGGTCATCCTCGGAGAAATAATTCCTGGGGATTTCGATCGGGAGTCCCTGGCTGACGTCGCGGTCGTACTCGCCTTTGAGCGTCAGCGGATCGTATTCCGAATGCCCGGTAACGAAGACGTGTCGCCCATCCTGAGAGGCGGCCAAGTAGAGGCCCGCCTCTTCCGAAACAGCCAGCAATTTCAAATCCTCGACTTTTTCGACATCCTCGACCCTCACTTCGGTATGCCGCGAGTGCGGCGCGAAAAAGGCGTCGTCGAAGCCGCGCAACAATTTCTGGTTGCGGAGCATAACATGATGCTCGAAAACCCCGAACATCTTCTGGGAAAGCGGGTACTTCTGGATGCCGTAGCGATGATACAGCCCTGCCTGCGCGCCCCAGCAGATATACAGGGTAGAGAAAACGTTGGTCGCCGCCCAGTCCATGATGGCGCGCAGTTCGTCCCAGTATTCCACTTCTTCGAAGGGCAGGTGCTCGATTGGCGCGCCGGTGATGACCAGGCCGTCGAACTTCTCTTTGCGCACGTCTTCCCAGGTTTTGTAATGCGCGATAAGGTGGTCAGAGGAAGTGTTCTTCGGTTGATAGGTGGCCGTCTGTAGCAAGGTGATTTCCACCTGCAAGGCCGAATTGCCCAGCAGGCGCAGCAATTGGGTCTCGGTCTCGATTTTGGTGGGCATCAAGTTCAGGATGGCAACGCGCAGCGGACGGATATCCTGCTGTTCGGCGCGTTCCCTGCCCATGACAAAGATATTCTCTCGCTCGAGTATTATGCGGGCAGGCAAGCTGGTTGGAATTCTGACTGGCATACGAACCTCCTAGCGCAGGGCCTGGTCCAGGTCCCACAAAATATCCTCGATATCTTCGATGCCGATGCTCAAGCGAACGAAATCCGGGCTGACCCCGGCCGCCACCTGCTCCTCGGCCGAGAGCTGGCTGTGGGTGGTGCTGGCCGGGTGGATGGCTAGCGACTTGGCATCCCCCAGGTTGGCGACATGGCTGAAAAGCTTGAGGCTGTTGATGAACTTCGCGCCCGCTTCGCGCCCGCCCTTGACGCCGAATCCCAGCATCGCACCCGGGCCTTTGGGCAGGTACTTTTGCGCCAGCGCGTGATCGGGATGGCTCGCCAGACCGGGGTATTTGACCCAACTGACCTTAGGATGATCTTCGAGGAACTCCGCCACCGCCTGCGCGTTCGAAATGTGCCGGTCCATGCGCAGGCTCAACGATTCCAGGCCCTGGATCAGTAGCCAGGAATTAAAAGGCGACTGGCAGGCGCCGATATCGCGCAATATTCCCGCGCGCGCTTTGGAAATGAAAGCCAGCGGACCAAAGTCGTCCGCGTAAGACACGCCGTGGTAGGAGGCGTCCGGCTCTGTGAAATTCGGGAAACGCGCGTGGTTCCAGTCGAAGTTGCCGCCGTCCACGATTACGCCGCCCATGCTGGTGCCGTGCCCGCCAATGTATTTAGTGGTCGAGTGCGTGACGATGTTCGCGCCCCATTCGAAGGGCCGGCACAGGTACGGCGTTGCCAGTGTATTATCGATCATCAGCGGGATGTGGTATTCCTGCGCGATCTTGGCCGCCGCCTCCAACGGGAAGACGTTCACCAGCGGGTTGCCCAGCGTTTCGCCATAGATGATCTTGGTGTTTTCCTGGATCGCCCGGCGGAAATTTTCCGGATCGTTCGGATCAACGAATGTGACGTCGATGCCCAGGCGCGGAAAAGTGTACCTGAACTGGCTGACCGTCCCGCCATACAGGGTGGCCGCGGAAACGATATGGTCGCCCGCCTGGCAAATTGCGAAGATGGCGGTCGTCTGCGCGGCGTGCCCCGAGCTGACTTCCAGCGCGCCCACGCCTCCTTCCAGGTTTGCGACCCGCTGTTCGAGCACATTGCTGGTCGGGTTGCTGATGCGGGTGTAGATGTTGCCCGTTTCCTCGAGCGCAAACAGACGGGCGGCGCGCTCCGTGCTTTGCAGGTCGTAGGCGGTCGTCTGGTAGATCGGCACCGCCCGCGAGCCTGTGGTCGCTTCGGGGACGTATCCCGCGTGCAACTGGCGGGTGCTAAATCCGAATTGTCGTTCTGTGGGATTGTGATTGGCCATGAGAGCCTCCTTTTACTTGATTTCCGCCCTTTACCAGGAAGAGGTAAACAAAAACCTCTTCTGGTAAGTAAGAAGAGGCTGCGCGCTTCATCTTATCTTCCAGAATCATCTGCCGGAGTTGGCACCTACTCTAGCTATTAGCTGTTAGCTTTCAGCTTTTGGCTGATCGCTAAGGGCTAACCGCTAACCGGTTGCCGAGGCTTCACAGGGCCGGTCCCTCAGCCTCTCTGGATAAGAGCGAATTTTTAGTTGTTAGGGCGAGTTTATATCACATGGCGCCATCCGAGTTAAGCGACGGCTGTCGCTGCGATATGGCGTTCTCAAGAAAACGAGTTTGTCGAAATGAGCAGGGCAAAAGCATCCTGGAGATGGCCTTCGAACCAGCGGCGGCCTTTGGCTGAATTGGTAAAGCCTGCACGTTTAAGCAAACCGAGCACCAAATTGTGAACAACAGACAGGATGCTACCGGCAGCGCCAATGGTCATCCTGGTAGCATCTTCGTGAAAGGTTACATCTCGGCGATAATGCAAACCGGTCTCAATGCCCCAATGGCAACGTCTGACATTTAGTATTTTGAGAGCGGGAGCTTTTTTTCGGGTAAGGCTGGTGATGCCATATTCGATTTCGTGGCTGGTTTTGTAGGGTTGGCCTTGCCTAATCCAGAAAAACTGACGTTCCAGTCTATAGACTTGCCCTACTCCCGGCCAATCCAAATAGTCATTGAGCATTTCACTGGTTTGAATAGTACGAATTTCAATACGACCATGACCATAACTCACCTGTCTGGCTGTCTCAAAGTCAGTTTTGATCTGTCCAAATCCGGGTTTTGGCTGGTCGGGAGCAAATAAGCGCTGAAGATCATCGTGGAGCCGTGCTTGATTATCTTTTACCGGCCACAAATAATGTCCATGAGCTTCGATAATTTGCTCAGATATGGCTCGCTGAGTGTGCAAGGCGTCGCCTGTGACGATTTTTCCTTCCAACTTCACCTGTTTTAGAACTCTTGGGGCCGCAGTAATCTCATTTTCTTTTGAATTAACTACTTCTTGAGCCTTGACTTGCTGAGTTTGCCCATCGTACACGCTCAAAACATAATCACTACTTTCTTGGCCGGGAATGCGTGTCCCACGCAATGCTTTCCCGTCCATTGATAGTATTTCGCCATCTTCTTCCGTTTCCTGCTGATGATATGCTTTCATCAATTGTTCGAATTCTTCTTCATCGACTATATTCTGAAAAACTCGCCGAATAGTATTATGGTGGGGCATCCGGCAATGCTTCAAACCCAACAGTTGCACCAATTCTTCGGCTTTATTCTGCGCCCAATCTGCCATCTCTACTGGATTATCTTTTCCGCTGAGCTTTGCTAAAAATATCAGTGTTAGCAGGGTCAGCAAACTGTATTGTTTTCCCTTATTCTTTCGGGGATCTGCCATTTGCTGAAATCGATCGTACAAACTGCCCAACGTGTACACAATTCCGGTTTCGCTTATTTCCTGCCAAGGCTTTAGAGTGCTATACTCCATTCGATCCTCCTCGATGATTGGCTTGTTTGACAACACCAATTCTATCGAGAAGGGTCTTTTTGTCTACCTGTCAAGCTTTCTTGAGAACGCCATATTCGCTGCGATATAATCAGACATGCCTTATCTGGTAGACGGACACAACCTGATCCCGAAAGTGGGACTGCGCCTGGACTTCTCTGGACGATGAAATGGAGCTGGTAGCGGTCTTGCAGGAATTCGCCCGGCTGCACCGCAGGCAGGTAGAAGTCTATTTCGACGGCGCGCCGGCGGGTCAAGCCGGGACCCGGAGCCTGAGTACCGTTAAAGCGACCTTCGTCCGCGCCGGGACCACCGCCGATGACGCCATTGCCCGGCGGCTGAAAAAGCTGGGGCGCGCCGCCAAAAACTGGACGGTGGTCAGCTCCGACAGACAGGTGCAGGCCAACGCCCGCGCCGCCCGGTCTGAAGTGCTCTCGTCCGAGGAGTTTGCCCGCCTGCTTCAACAGACGCCGCGCATCGAAACCGCCAAACCGGCCGCAGACCAGAAAATCTCGCCTACCGAAGTGGAAGAGTGGCTGAAGATTTTTGGTTCGAAAGGGCACAGGACTGAGTAGGATATTCGGGGGATCAAAACGGACAATTTTGCCCTTATTTCTAATCTTAATTTAATGTTATCCGGACTAATTAGGTGTATATTATTGCTAACGACACCTGCCCTCCCTTTTATTGGTATTTAGGTGTCACCCACCGAACAATCTGGACAGCATGCCCCCCCCATGTTGAACAGACGGTGGTGTCCCTCCCCCCTCAAGACCAGCAGGCACTTCGGTGCCTGTTGGTCTTTAAGGACATAAGGTGACAGTCACTTACAAAGTGACTGTCACCTGTTGTTATATAATATCATCATGAGCACCGCCTATACCTTTGTCCCCTCCCCGGAGCACGTATATCCCGATCATCCCGAACGCCCGGGCCGCCTGGACGAGCTACCCGAGTTGCATGCCTTTCCGGCGACCCGTCTGGAAGCCACCCCGGCCAAGCACGAAGAGGTCTCGCGCGTCCACTTGCCGCGGCTGATCAGCGGATTGGAACACGTCTGCCGCGAGCAAGCGCCCGGCATCATCGACTACGCCCCCACCTACGTCACGCAAACGTCCTTTGACGATGCCTTGCTGGCCGCAGGGGGAACGTTAGCCTGTACCCGGGCTGTGATCAACGGCGAATGCGACAATGCCTTTGCTATCGTCCGGCCGCCCGGGCACCACGCCGAGCCCGATAAAGCCATGGGCTTTTGCATCTTTAACAACGTGGCAATCGCCGCGAAAGACGCGCTGGCGCACGGTATGGAACGCGTTCTTGTCGTGGATTACGACGCGCACCATGGCAACGGCACCCAGGCGGCTTTCCTGAACGATGAGCGCCTGGCTTACCTCTCCACGCATCAATGGGGGATTTATCCCGGCACCGGCTGGATCGAGGACGCGCCCCACGCCAGGAAACGGATCGTCAACGTGCCGTTGCCCGCAGATTCAGGAGATCAAGCCTTTGCCCGTATTACCGGTGAAATCATCCAACCGCTGGTGGAGGCGTTCCGGCCAGAAATGATCCTGGTTTCGGCAGGCTTTGATGCGCACTGGAGCGACCCGCTGACTTCGTTGGGACTCTCGTCAGCAGGATTTTTCCACCTCTCGAAGCGGCTGGTAGAACTGGCGGGCGAGTACTGTGACGGGAAGATCGCCTTCGTACTGGAAGGCGGCTACGACCCGGCGAACGTTGCTCACGGGACGGAAGCGGTCTTTTCTGCGCTGGCAGGCAACGGGTCCGGATTTGATGCAGGGGATCCAAGTCCACGCAAGGAGCCGGAGGTCGAGTCCCGGCCTCGAGGAAGTGCGCAGGTGGCATGGCTTCTAAGTCCATCATTACAGTCGAAGAGCCATTTTTAGATAACTTGTCCTTCGCCTTCTTTGCCAAGCTCAGAATGCTCCCAACCCTTCGTGGACAGGCAACGCCATTTCGATTTTTTGATAAAATTTCCCCAGCATTTTTTCATGAGGAGACATCATGGCCCAGAGAAGCAAAGGCTTTATCGAACTCGAATGGACCTGCCCGAACTGCAACACGCGTAACAAGGGCTCTGCAAAGACGTGTGTGAATTGCGGTGCGCCGCAACCCGAGAACGTACAGTTCGAAGCGCCCGCCGGGAAGAAGTTCGTTTCGGAGGATGTAGCCGAGGATCTGAAAGGCCGCGGCGCGGACATCCACTGCGCTTTTTGTGGGGCGCGCAACCCGTCTACAGCAAAAACCTGTTCACAATGTGGCGCTGATCTCAAGGAAGGGGTAGCGCGCCAGGCGGGGCGCGAGATCGACCTGCCGGTGGGCAAGCTGGAGCCCGTCACATGCGCCAACTGCGGGACCGTCAACCCGGGGACGAATATTAATTGATGCAATGCGGCGCGGCTTTGCCACGCCCTGCACGGCCTGCTCCGGCGATGCCGGCTTCCACGCTTGTGCAGATGCCGCTTCTAAGGGCGCGAAGAAGAAACCCAACTGGCTGCTTTTCGGAGGCATCGGCGCGGCGCTTGTGATCTGTTGCGTGGCGATCCTGATGCTGTTTGTTTTCCCGTCGCAATCGGTGCAGGCCACGGTGGCTGATGTGTACTGGCAGACAGCTGTGCCGGTGCAAGAAATCCGCGCGGTGGATGTCAATGACGAGCGCGGCAGCCCGCCCTCGGACGCCTACAACGTCTCCTGTCACGATGAGAGCCGGGAAGTATGCGAAGAAAAAACGGTCGACCGCGGGAACGGGTACGCCGAAGTGGTGGAGGACTGCCACACGGAGACAGAACAGTATTGCGACTATACCGTGGAGGAGTGGACTACGATCCAGACCTATACCTTGGAAGGGAAAGACTTAAATCCATACTACGAACAGCCTAACATCAGCAGCGACCAGCGCCTGGGAGACGAGAGCGCCGATTACACCGTTTATTTCAACAGCGAGAAAGGCGAAATCACCTATAGCCCCGGCAGCCTGAGCGAGTTTCAGCAGTTCCAGCCCGGCAGCACCTGGACCCTGAAGCTAAATGCGGTGGGAGGCGTCTTGAGCGTGGAGAGGTAATATTAGGACGAGCGCTGCGTCCAGGTGGGCTTGATAAACCTAAACCCTTATCCTTCTAGCAACCATATTTCATTTTTTATGATAAAGCTTATGTTATTTCTGTTGAGGAACGGCGCTCTTATCCACTGCGAGTGGAACAGGTGATCCGCGGCGAAGAAGAAAAGCTGGCAGCCAAAGAGCGCAAGCAGAAACGAGCGAAAAAGGACAAGGCAGCGCCAAAGAAAAAGCGTGGTCGTCCCAAAGGCAGCCGCAATCGGGATAAGACCCAGGTTGAGTTGACTGCGGAACTGAAACGCATTCAGGAGATGGTCAAAAATCAGCTCACCCTGCTGCGAGCTCTGATCACCGTTCGCTATCTGGTGCTGGATGGGCACTTTGGCAACAACAATGCCCTGCAGATGACCTTGCAGTGTGATCTGCATCTGATCTCCAAGCTGCGTTATGATGCTGCCCTGTCTTTCGTGTACGATGGTACGCAAAAACGAAAGGGACCACGCAAGAAATATGGTCAGAAGATCAACTATCGTCAGATCAAGGATGATTACCTGGTCGACAGGAGCATCAAAGACGGCATCGAAACCTGCATCTATCAAGCCCAGATGCTGCATCACGAGTTCGCCCAGATCCTCAATGTGGTCATCATCACCAAGACCAACCTCAGCACCGGTGCCTTTGCCAATGTCAACCTGTTCTCCAGTGATCTAGAACTTTCCTATGAAAAGATCATCGATTTCTATAGCCTGAGATTCCAGATCGAGTTCAATTTCAGGGATGCCAAGCAGTTCTGGGGCCTGGAAGATTTCATGAGCATCAAGGAACTTCCTGTCACGAATGCGATCAACCTCTCGCTGTTCATGGTCAACCTTTCACAGGTCTTGCTGCGTGAATTTCGCAACGTTCATCCCGACAGCGGCGTCCTGGATTTGAAGGCTTACTTCCGAGCTGCAAAATACTTCGAGGAGACAATAAAAATGCTTCCCGAAAAACCTGAACCATTTTTAGTGGAGCAGATTTTTGACCAGATATCCACTTTAGGCTGTATTCATGCTGTTAATGTGCACCCTTCACCCCCATAATTGGCGAAGGTATTGCTTATGATCATCAGACAAAAACTGTTCAACTGGTCCCTTGCGACTTTGCGAGAGTCCGCCTGGGCGCCGCTCAGCGTGTTTGTTGTGTATACGGTTATAAAAGCGTTCGATGGATATCTGTTGTTTCCTCCTCTTGATATCCCAACCCATTTCCTTGGAGGCGTTGCGATTGCATTTTTCTACCAATCTGCAATTGCGAACTCACAGGCTCTTGTTGGTAGCATCCCGTCGCCAATTCAAAGCCTGCTTGCGCTGACTTGTACGGGCACAACCACGATTCTGTGGGAATTTTTTGAATACGTTTCGGATTATTTCTTCCAGTCGCGCATGGTCCTCGGTTTGGAAGATACTCTGAAAGACATGTTTTTAGGGTTGCTCGGGGGGTTGATTCTGATCCTGTGGCGCCGGCCAAGGTAAGGAACTAAAGATAAATGTAATTGCTCAACCTGAGCGGATACGGATAAATAATATAACAGAGTTGTAATGGCGTAATTTCTATCAGAAATAGAGAAAATGCTATACTTGCATCCTCATTCGAAACACATTCGACCCGAATCCGGAGGTCAAGATGAACATACCTCCCAAATTTTCGTTTTGGGAACGCCAAGACCGAGGCGGGTTGATGATCGCAGGGTTTTATATACTGGTCGGAGGATTGTGGATCCTTTTCTCAGACCGCCTGGCTGCGTTCATTACCGAAAGCCGTGAAGAATTCATGTATCTCAGCCTGTATAAAGGCTGGGGTTATGTCCTGGTAACGGGGGTAATGCTTTACCTTCTCATCCAGCACAATCATCACAAACTGCGTAGAAGCGAAGCGCGTTTCCATTCTGCTTTTGATAATATGTTGGAAAGCGCCCAAATCCTCGACCATGAATGGCGCTATGTCTACCTGAATGAGACTGCCGAAAGGTATAACCGCCGCTCAAAGCATGAGTTAATGGGCAAAAAGTACCTGGAAGTGTGGCCCGGTGTTGAGAAGACGCATGTATTTAAAGCGATCCAGAGTTGCATCGAAGAACAGAAAGCCTCCCAACTGGAGGACAAGTTTGTCTATCCGGATGGAAGCATTAATTGGTTTACTCTGCGTATTCAGCCTATCCCCGAAGGGGTATTTATTCTTTCCATAGACATCACGGAAAGAAAGCAGGCGGAGATGAGAATTGCCCAACTGGCACGCCTGTACGCCACCCTGAGCCAGGTCAATCAAACTATTGTACGGGTCAAAGACCGGAATGATCTATTTCAATCCATCTGTGATCTTGCAGGGCAGTTTGGGGAGTTTAGCCTGGCATGGATTGGACTGCTAGACAAAATCTCGGGAGAGGTCCTTCCGGTAGCGGCCAAAGGCCTTGATATTAAAGAATGGCCATTTCCAATCATCAATATTCATCAAGGCCCATTTCAGGATGGACTCATCGCCCAGGCGTTGCGCGCATCGATGGTCCAGACCAGCGATAATCTCCAGACCGATGGGCGTACCCGCAACCCGCAAACCCAATTCCGGGAAATGGGCTACAAATCTTCAGCAGTCGTTCCAATCCATTTTCGGAACCAACCGATAGGGGTTTTAAACCTGGTTTCCAACCAGGAGCATCTGTTCAAACAAGAAGAGGAAGTTCTCCTGCTGAACGAAATTGGCACGGATATTTCTTTTGCCCTTGACCTGATGGAAACCGAGAGGATCAAGCGTCAATGGGCAGATGCATTCGAGCACTGCGCCCATGGCATAGCCATCGGTTTGCCTTCTACCAATCAAGTCTTAACGTGTAATCCTGCTTTTGCACGTTTGCAAGGAAGTACGGTTGAGGAAATCTCGTCCATGCCAATCCTGGATCAATATGCGCCGCAGGATCGCGAGCACGTCAAAAACTGTATTGAAGAAGCTGATCGAACAGGCAATATCCGCTTTGAAGCTCACATGATTCGCAAGGATGGCAGCAGCTATCCCGTCCAAATTGATGTAGTCAGCGTGTTGGATGCAGACGGAAATCCAATATACCGCGTCGCCACCCAGCAGGATATCAGCGAGCGCAAACAGGCGCAAGAAGAACTCCTGGAAAGTGAAGAACGTTTTCGCAGCCTGTACGAGAATACCACCATCGGCCTCTATCGCACCACTCCCACGGGAGAAATTCTGCTGGCTAATCCAGCTCTTGTCAACATGCTGGGGTACGATTCCATGGAAGAACTGGCGCAACGCAACTTGGACGAAGAAGGATATGAACCAGGCTACGAACGCACTCTCTTCCGCCAGAAAATCGAACGGGATGAAATCGTGATCGGTCTTGAAGCAGGGTGGAAAAAGAAAGATGGAAGCACCATTTTCGTTCGGGAAAGCGCCAAAGCAATCTATGACCCGCAGGGCAACATCGAATACTATGAGGGTACAGTGGAGGATATCAGCGAACGCAAACTGGCAGAAGAAGCTTTGCGCAAAAGTGAAACGCGCTTTCGAAGTCATGGTTGAAAACAGCTCCGATGAGATCTCCATTATCAACACAGATGGCACCTTGGTCTATGAAAGCCCCACCGCCAACTCCACCCTGGGTTATGAACCCGGCAAATTTCTGGGCCAGAGCATTTTCCAATTAATCCATCCGGATGATCTGGAGCGCATTCAGGCTCAGTTTGCCAAGCTAATGCAAGATCCAAGCTTTCATCCCTCGTGAGCAATTCCGCCTGCGGCATCGGACAGGAACCTGGCGCTGGGTGGAAGCGGTGGGCACCAATCTGCTCGCTGAGCCAAGCATCAGCGGAATTGTGATCAATTATCACGACATCACCGAGCGAAAGCAGGCGGAGGAAGCCTTAAGACAAAGCGAGGAACGTCATCGCCAGATTTCCGACTTGATCTCAGACTATGTATACAGCGGCGCAATCTTCCCCGATGGCTACAACAAAAACCGAGTGGGTCAGCGGGGCGTTCGAACAGATCACAGGCTACACGTTAGAGGAGATCAACCAATTGCCAGCCGGGTTTGCCACGCTGGTATTGCCGGAGGACATGGAAAAGCTGATGAGCCAGTTGCCAGTCCTGTTTGAAAAGGGGTCCTTGAAAATGGAATACCGTATTCGGCGGAAGGACGGAGAGATTCGCTGGATGCGGGACTACATGGATTACCAGGCGGGGGAAGGGCCGGGAAAAGCTGCCAGGATGATCGGCGCAGTCCAAGATATTACCGATCGAGTGCGGGCGGAAGAGACGCTGCGCATGAGCGAAAACCGTTTCCGGTTGGCAACTAAGGCCACAAATGATGTGATATGGGAGTGGGACGCAAACACGCACGAACTTACCTGGAGCGAGAACGCGCAGGTTGTCTTCGGATATTCGACCGGAGCAAATCGGGCCCGATGAAAAGTGGTGGGACGAGCATATTCATCCCGATGATCGGGAACGCATTGTCTCGAAAATGGACGCGCTCATCGCCGGAAGCGAATCAAACTGGGCGGATGAGTATCGCTTCCAGCGCCAGGACGGTTCCTACTCTTATGTCAGCGATCGGGGCTACATCGAACGTGATGCCAGTGGCAAAGCAATCCGCATGGTTGGCGCCATATCAGACATCTCGGAGCGCAAGCAAGCTGAACAACAAATCAGGCGCCAATTGCAGCGTGTGCGCGCTTTGAGCACGATCGACCGCGCGATTACCTCCAGCCTGGACATGCGGCTGTCGCTCGATATTTTGTTGAGCGAGTTGATCTCCCAGTTGGAAGTGGACGCGGCCTCGGTTCTGTTGTTAGACAACTACAGCCATTCTCTTGAATTCGTGGCGGGCAAAGGTTTCCGCACCTCGTCCATCCGCAAATCGCGGGTGCATCTTGGGGACGCAGGCGCAGGCCAGGTCGGATTGGAACGTAAGGCGCTCCACATCGCAGACCTGACTACGGAAGGCACACAGTTCAAACGCGCCGAATTGATCAAAGAGGATGGATTTGTGGAATATTATGCGGTCCCCCTGGTGGCCAAAGGCCAGCTTAAAGGCGTGCTGGAAACCTTCCACCGTTCCCGCCTTGACCTCGACCTGGAGTGGGTCAACTTCCTGGAAACGCTCGGCGGACAGGCTGCCATCGCCATCGACAATGCGCAACTGTTCGAAGGCATGCAACGATCCAACCTGGAACTTGTTACCGCTTACGATGCCACCATTGCCGGTTGGTCGCACGCCATGGACCTGCGCGATAAGGAGACCGAGGGCCATACTCTGCGTGTGACCGAATTAACCTTGCAGCTAGCGGAGAAGATGGGGGTCAGTCAGCGGGAACTGGTCCACATGCGACGCGGCGCGCTTTTGCACGATATCGGCAAGCTGGGCGTTCCCGATCACATCCTGCTCAAGCCCGGCGCGCTGACCGAGGAAGAATGGGCCATTATGCGCCAGCATCCGAGTTATGCTTTCGAGATGCTGATGCCCATTGCTTACCTGCAGCCAGCTCTCGATATTCCCTATTGTCATCATGAAAAATGGAATGGTACGGGTTACCCGCGCGGTCTCAAAGGCGAGCAAATTCCGTTGGTAGCGCGCATCTTTACCGTAGTGGATGTCTGGGACGCTCTGCGGTCAGACCGCCCTTACCGGGCGGCCTGGTCCGAAGAAAAGACAAAGGAACATATTCGTTCGTTGTCTGGCACCCATTTTGATCCGCAGGTTGCGGAAACTTTTCTGAAGATGCTAGAGGAATTGCAAACTTAAGAACCTGAAGAAAACGGGCAGGCTTTTAAATGCATAACTTCCGCAGTCCAGACAACACCTAATCTGCGGCTGGCATGGGCGAACTGCGCCCGCCCCACTTTCCCGGCCAACCAGGAAGGAAAGCGCCCAGGATCAACGCCCCGATGGCCGCAAAGAAAGTGATGCGATAAGCGCTCTCGAACCCCTGAATGCTCTGGTCACAAACAGTTTTAAGAGTAGATAGAATATTGCCCCGCGTCGCCGCAGAAAGCGAGGACAGTGACGTATTCACGCCGGGCGGCAGGTTCTCTTCCGGCCTTACGCCAGGAGTCTCACAAATTCCAAAACGGACCGAAGAAGTTACCGGCTGCGTTTGCTGGAGCTGGTCCTGCTGGGCCCGGATCTCCGGGGACACGGCGGAGCTCAACACGGTGGCAAGCGCCGCCACCGAGACGGCCTGCACCACAAAGCGCGTGCTGTTGAGCAAGGAAGAACCCCGGGGCAGCCTATCCAGCGGCACGCTGCTTAACGCAGCCACGAAAGAAGTTTGCAGGGTGAGACCGAAGGCCAGTCCGCGTAAGCCCAGCAGGAAGAGGATGTATGAAATCGGCGTGGTCGCTCCGATCAGCGAGAGCTGCCAGGTGTTGATGCAGAAAATCGCAAACCCCACGATCAAATTCATGCGCGGACCGATCTTGTCATACAGTTTCCCGGCCAGCGGAGTGGCGATCCCAGACGGGATGGCAATTGCCAGCAAGATATACCCTGTTTCCAACGCCGTCCGTCCGCGGAAGGCCTGCAGGTAAACCGGCATCAGGAACTCCGCCCCGAACATCGCAAGCGTGGCGACATAGCCGACCAGGGCGGCGTTGAGAAAAACCGGGTTCTTGAAGAGCCGTAGACTGGACATCGGATCTTTCACGTGCAACTCGATCATCCCATGCGCAATGAGCGCGACCAGGCCGATCCCAAAGGCCAGCAACGTCGCTGGGCCCGTCCAACCGCTGGTTTCCGCAATGCTGGCCGCATACAGCACGGAACCGAAACCGATCACGGCGGTGATCAGTCCCAGCGGATCGAAAGCAGGCTTTCGTTCCACCTGGTAATTGGGCAGGAAACGCGAACCCAGGATCACGCCCAGGATGCCGATCGGGATGTTGATGAAAAAGATCAAACGCCAGAGGTTCGCGTCCACCAGCCAGCCGCCCAGGATGGGACCGAGCGCAGGCGCGAACACCAGAACGATGCCAAAGTAACCCAATGCAGTCCCTTGCTCTTTGGGCGGGAACGCCCGGTAGAGTTGCGCCGGTCCTAAAGGTTGGGAGACGCCGCCCCCGAACCCCTGCAGGGCGCGCGCGGCAATCAACCAGCCAAGAGAGGGAGCGAGGCCACACAGGAAAGAGCCAACCACAAAAACAGCCAGCCCGAAAAGATAAACACGTTTAATTCCAAAACGGTCGGCCAGAAAGCCGGAGACCGGCGTGGTTACCCCAAGCGACAAAACATAGATACTGATCACCCATTGTGCATCCGCGAGCGTGGCGTTGAACTCGCGCCGCAAGGTGGTAAAGGCAACGTTCACAACCGTCGAATCCAGGATGATCATGAAAATGCCGAACATGACCGCGATCAGGATTTTCCATTTCTGCTCCAGCCCTCGAGGCCGGTTGACATCCGTTGTTTGAATACTCATGAAACGTTCAACCCTTCCAATATAGTGTATTTCAAGCAAATCAGGAAAGTCGAGTTCGCACCTTCCCACTTAACACAACATAAACTCTCGCATTTGCGAGAGTCTTACTTAGTACGGTCTTCTTGCTATCTCAGGAAAGAGACGAAGGCGCTATACGGGGAAATTAACTTCTTTCGATCTCCAAGCCACTGCGCGTCCACTCGCTCGTTCCACCTACTACGTTGTAGACTGTCTTGAAACCCTTCTGCCCGAGCAGCGCCGAGGCGGACTGGCTGCGGTTGCCGGTGGCGCAGATCACGGCAACCGGCTTCTCCACATCCAACTCACCCAAGCGCATGGAAAGCTGCCCAAGGGGCATGAGCACGGCTCCAGGCACGTGGCCCTGGCGGTATTCCCATGGTTCGCGCACATCCACTACCACCGGCCGGCTGCCGTTGCCGCTCATGAGCAGGTTGTTCAGTTCGGCTGGTTGGATGTCTTGAATGTCGCCGGCGGTGAGAGGCAAACCCATTTGCTCCCAAACGTCCAGCCCTTCGGCAAGATAGCCGACCACAGTATCATATCCCACTCGCACCAGGCTAAAAAACACCCGTTCATAGTCCGCCGGGTCGGAGAGCAGCAAAATAATGGGCACATCGGGCGGGAAAACAAAGCCAACACGGTTGCTCAACTGGTCGTCGGCCTCCAGATGGACCGAGCCGGGCACGTGCGCCTGGACGAAGGACTCCTTCGAGCGCGTGTCCAGCAGGCCCGCGCCGCGCTGGAAGTGCGGGATCGCTTCGCGGATACTGAGCGGTTTCGCTTTCACCTCGCCGAGCGGGCGGACGCCTAACCGGTTCATCGATTTGATCCGGTTGTGGTTGCCGGGCTGCTCGGGCAGATCGTTGGTCGCAAAGCTGATGAATTCGTCCAATTCGCGTGGGGCCAAGGACGGGTTGTACTTGCGTTCGAATCCTAAGAGTTGTGCTGCGCATCGCGCCGATGGACTTGCCACACAGCGACCCCGCCCCGTGGCCGGGGTAGACCAACAGGCTGTCATCGAGCTGTAACAACTTTTCAAAAAGACTGGTGTGCATCTCGGCCGCCAGGCCGTTCGCCGCCTCTGCCCCCACCAGGTCCGGGCGGCCGATGTCGCCGACGAACAGCGTGTCACCGGTCAGCGCCAGCCAGGGCTCGTCAGCCCGGGTGGTGTCTGAGATCAGGAGAGTCATGCTTTCGGGCGTATGGCCCGGGGTATGAATCACTTTCAAGCGGACGTTGCCGAGCACAATGACATCGTCTTCCCGCAGTGACTTGTGTTTGAATTCTGCGCCGCTGGATTCGTGCAGGTAGATATCCGCGCCGGTTCGCTCTGCCAGGTCGGTGTTCCCTGAAACGTGGTCCGCGTGCAGGTGGGTTTCGACGATATGGGTAATCTTTCAATCCGCGCACAGTAGCAGTCTCGAGATATTTCTGCACGTTCCGGTCCGGATCGACTACAGAAGCGATGCCTTCGGCTTCACAACCAATCAGGTATGAAGCGCATCCAAGGCCTTCGACAAAGAATTGTTGGATATACATATTTCCTCCAAATACAACCAGAACTTCTGCAAAAAATGTGTGGCAAATTATCGTAGAGCAAAAACAACGCCAGGACAATAACAAACCCTGCGAATACTTTCTGTAGTTTCCAGGCTGGCAGGCGCTTATTCAACCTGGCCCCGACAAAGGTTCCAAGCAGGCCGGCAACAGTAAAAATGAGCGTCAACGTCAGGTTTAAAGAGCCATCGCCGGCGTGACCGAGGAAGCCTGCCAGGCTGTTCATCGCAATGATGATCAGGGACGTTCCGACTGCCATCTGCATCGGTAGACCAACCAACATCACCAGGGCCGGGACGATCAAAAACCCGCCCCCGACCCCCAAAATGCCGGTCAGCAAGCCCACCCCGGCGCCGCTGGCGATGACGATCGGCAGCGGACGGGGTGAATCAAATCCGGCAGCTTCACGGTTTCCGCGGGTAAGCAGAAGAATTCCTACCAGCAGCATAAGAATGGCGAAGGCGACCAGCAATAGCGCATCCGGCATCATAGTTGACAATCCTGCCGCTAGATAAGCAACCAGCATGCCGGCGCCGCCAAAGGATAAGGCCACCGTCCAGTTGAGTGTGCCCTGCGCGCGGTGGAACGAAGCGCCCATCAGGCTGTTTGCACCCACAATTGCCAAGGAGGTTGTCACGGCCGCTTGCGGCGTTTGACCGACCAGATAGACCAGCGCAGGCACGGTTAGCAGGGAGCCGCCACCGCCCATCAGGCCGAGTGAAAGCCCAATACCAAAGCCCAAAACCAGGTCCAGCGCGAGCTGTGCCACGCTCCTACTCCCCTTTTTTCACGGGCAACTTCGACCAACTCCAGGCCAACATGCCGCCTTTCATATTCGAGGCTGTATAACCGGCGGCAATCAACTGCTTCGCTGCCGTCCTGCTGCGGTTTCCCGAGCGGCACACGCAGATGATCTCGCGCTCCCTGGGTAGTTCTTTCATACGGCTGCCGAGCTGCCTCAATGGGATTAATTTCGCACCGGCAATATAGCCGTCACGCATTTCTTGTTTCTCCCGCACGTCCAGCAAGAAAGGACGTTTCCCGTTCTTCAGTTTTTCTTGAACCTCTACTGGTCTCAGTGAGGGGACCGTAGGGCCGAATAATGACGAAAATATACGCACAGTTTCTCTCCTACAAGATTTCGTTCACTCTGTTAGATGCATTTCCTTCAAAAAGGTTACAATTATCACCCGTTTTGTATGATTAATATCATACCCTGTTTGAGAGGAGAAAATCTGTCTATTTGAACATCGCGCGAACCCCTCCGCGCACATGGGATACAATCGAAAACAGTATCTGCCCAGGTCCAGGTAAAAAAGCAGGCTGAGTAGGTACCGAAAACAGATAATGACACAGAGGAAGGAATGAACGAAAAAGAATATTTGCCCTTGAGAGCCATGTCCATCCATGCCCACCCTGACGACCAGGATTTTAGCGTCGCCGGGACGCTGGCCAAGTGGGCGGAGGCCGGATGCGAGATCATCACCGTCATCATTACGGACGGCTCCGCCGGTTCGAACGACCTTACGCATGCCGCCGATTACAAGCCGACTCTTGCCTCCATTCGCGAGGGGGAACAACGCGCTGCAAATGCCATCCTCGGTATCAAAGAGACGATCTTTATGGGCCAACCCGACGGAGAGTTGGAACCGACCGTTGCCTTACGCAAGGAAGTTACCCGGCTCATCCGCCGCTACAAACCCGAGGTGGTGGTCACCAGCGATCCGCAGGCGGTCTTCTACGGAAACGGCTATATCAACCACCCCGATCACCGCGCCGCCGCCCAACTGGCATTGTACGCAGCATTCCCTTCTGCCGGGTCCCGCCTGCTGTTTGCTGATTTGCTGGAAGAGGGGTACGAACCGCACAACGTGAAGCGGATCTACATCCACGGGGCGGAGAAACCGGACACCTGGGTAGATATCACCGAAACTATCGAGGCTAAGATCAGCGCGCTGAAACAGCACGTCAGCCAGGTGGATACGCACGAAGTGGACGACTGGATTCGGAAATGGTCGGAACGAGAAGGCAAAGATCAGGGCATGAAATATGCCGAAGCCTATAAAGTGATGATCCTGGAAGAACAGGAAGAGTCTAAACCGGAGAACTGATCTTAGGATCGATGAAACAACATACTGCCGAAATGGCAGATCTGAAATCTACGCTTCATGGAGAACATTTGCACGGACAAGGTTAATATTACAGCGCAAGGTTGTATTTCTGATGCGCGTTCACTTCCAGAAATAACCGAAAAAATGGGTGTGCGTGGGGGCGCACGCCCCCACGCACACCCATTTTTTCGGGATTTTATTGGAACTGTGCGTTGTAATATTAAAGACGTATACAAAAAGCAGTTGCGTAAGGAGAAACCATGGCCTATTACTTGGTCAAAGCCAAATTCCAAGAAGATTTGCTCCAAGAACTGCGCTCCCGCCTCGATAGCGGCGAGATCCGGCAGATGCGTCCGTTCGGCACGGCGCTGCAGTACAGCCTCGACAACGCCCGCCTCGACCCGCATGGCTGGACCGTCTGGGAGGAAGAGGATTATTGCAGCCCGCCCCTGGCGCAGGAACGAGCCGCAGTGCTGGATACTTATTTCAGAGACCTGGAGACCGAACGTGTAGAAAAGGGAGAAGGCTGGGAGAAGATAGAGTCTCTGCCAAAGTTCTGGGGACAGGAGGAGGGGAAAGAAGCGCTATAAACTTCTTGGGCGCTGCGGCCTGCGCTTCTCGGAACTCTGCCTGGGTACGATGACCTCTGTCGAAACCTAGATCCGTTTCGCGACCTACCACTCTACATCGCGTGTCAGTTCTAAGAGCGACCCACTTTCGCGGTGGCACACCGTGACTGCGGTACCAACCGATGACGGCGAGAAAATGAAATCGTACTTCTCGGCGTCCTCGCTGTACCATTCCCAGTCGCGAAAGATATCGATGAACTTGCCGTAAAACCCGAACAGGAACTCGGGCAAATAAGTCATAGCGTCATCCGGGCTGGTCGTCCCCATATGTTCATAGACTTCTGCCTGAGCGGCTCGACGGTTCAGGATGGAAAACAGGGCTGCCCGAAAACACCGCTTCGGCTGCAATCTCGGTCTGTTCGCCCACCGGATGGAACGTGAACGTAAAGCCGCCGCCAACCATCCCATAATAAGGCATGAACTGGCCGCGCTCGGGCATTTCAGAGATGCTGGTGAAGCCCCGATCTTGCAAACCGATGACCAAGATCTCGAGCCTTCGCCTAAGCTGGTAGCGCATAACAGCCTCGTCCACGTCCCGCCGCCAGGAAACGATCTGAGACGTGAGCGGATCGCGAACGCAGAAGAAAATGCCCGGAGAAGTTACGAGATGATCAATCATCAGAACACCAGTAGGCCGGTTAGAACGGCCGCCAGCGTGACGGTAATGTTGTCCACATCCCTGTAGGGAAAGGATTTCGACCAAAGCACTCACGAGCGCGATGATGGCTAGGGGGATTATATAAGATGTGAAGGGTTCTTTGAATACGCCTGTTCCAGTATAGATCGCCAAGATGAAGGCCGAGAGCAGCCAACCGCCAATCAAAACGCCCAGCGAACCGGCCAGCGACTTTTCCGGACTGTAAGCGATTATGCGCGATTTAAAGCGCCTTCCCACCAGGTCCGCGATGCCGTCGCCGCCGCACATGACCATCAGGGCGGTCATGCCGACCGGAGAATCTTTCCAGAAAATAACCGTCAGGGCGACGAACATGATGCCGTAAAAGAGCGGTCCGCGCAGGATTTCGTGGCGGTCGCCAGTGCGCGACATGGCCTTTACGGAAGCCTCGTCTTTCATGATCCCCAGTCCCACCAGGGCAAACTGGACCGTAATCGCAAACGGAACCAGCGCTGCCAGCCAGCGCGATTCAGGCGCATTGGGGAAAAACAGCCAACACAATACAAAGATCGGCCCGGTGCCAATATGGATCAGTTTTCGGCTCAGGCGCGATTCGATCCAACCGCGATGGGCAAAGAAGTCCATCAGGCGCAGGAAGGCCAAGGCAAGCACAAAAGTCAAAACGGTAGCGAGGATGGGGTTCAATTAAGCGCCCTTTTGGCAAAATTCCTGGATGTGTTCGATGACGCAATCCGCGTCGTCCACGCTCAAATGAGGTCCGATTGGGAGGCTTAGAAACGTATCCGCCATTTTTTCGGTGATGGGAAAATCGCCGGCCTGGTAACTCAGTTCCCGGTAGGCTTCCGAAAGGTGAGGCGGTACGGGGTAATGGATCAACGTTCCGATACCCCGATCTTTGAGATAGGCTTGCAAACGGTCCCGCTCCGGGTGGGAGACCACGAACAGGTGCCAGACCGGTACCACCTTCGACGGGACGCGAGGCAGGCCGAGGTCAGGAGCGAGGCACAGCTCGTCCAGATAATGTTGGGCGATCCTGTCGCGGCGCTCGTTCCAGGCGTCGAGATGTTTTAGCTTCACTCTCAAAAATGCGGCCTGCAGCGGGTCAAGGCGCGAGTTATGCCCCTTGACCTCGTTATAGTATTTGGTTCTGGACCCGTAATTCCGCAAAACGCGCACTTTATCGTCCAGCTCTTCATTATTGGTGACAATGGCTCCGGCGTCCCCGAACGCGCCAAAATTTTTGCTTGGATAGAAACTGAAACCGGCCGCATCGCCCAGATTCCCGGCCATGCGGTCCCGGTACCAGCCCCCGTGCGTCTGCGCAGCATCCTCGATGATCGTCAGGCGGTATTGCTCGGCAATTTGCCAGATGCTTTCCATCTCCACCGGTTGGCCATAAAGGTGAACCGGCATGATGGCCTTCGTGCGCGGGGTGATCGCCCCTTCGATGCGGCGCGGATCGATGTTGTATGTGCTCGGGTCTGGCTCTACCGGGACCGGCTTTGCTCCCGTATAAGAAATGGCCAGCCAGGAAGCGATGTACGTGTTGGCCGGTACGATGACTTCGTCCCCGGCGCCGATCCCGTACCCCATCAGGATCAACTCCAGGGCTTCCAGCCCGTTTCCGACCCCGACGCAGTGTGTGCTCCCGGTGTAAGAGGCGAACTCCTGCTCGAAAGCCTCTACCTCCCCACCCAGAATATACCAGCCGGAGTCCATCACCCGTTTGTAAGCCTGGTCCAGTTCTTCCTTCAACTCCCCATATTGCGGTTTCATGTCCAGGAATGGGATTTCGCGTTTGGTCGTCATCTCGTGACCAGCTCCAGGTATTCGTCATAGTTGCGGATGTAGTCTTCGGCCTTGTATATGTCCGATGCCAGCACCAGCAGGACCGCATCCGGCGTGAATTTGTACTGTGTGGCCCACACCATGGGATGGACGTGCAATCCCAGCGTTGGCCGGTCCAGAACAACTTCACAGCGGTTTTCGCCGTCGTCGACCACGACCGCACAACTCCCTTTCAGGCAGATCAAAAACTGGTGGAGTTCGCGGTGGGCGTGCTCGCCACGCACGTCCTTGCCGGGCACTTCATAGACCAGGAAAAAGCGCTTGGGGGCAAAAGGCAGCGAATCCGGCACTTCGGCGAAGGTCAGCTTGCCTCGCAGGTCGGAAATCTCCGGAAATTCGATAACTTTCGCCTGCACAACCGGCAATTCTGCCATCTTTTCCGGCGACTTCAAAACCTGGACGCTCTGGCGTTGGTTCTGGACCACGTAATTGACAATCCGCGCCGGGTTGCCTGCCACGATGGCGTTGGGCGGGATATCCTTGGTGACCACCGATCCCGCGCCTACCATGGCATTCCTGCCAATCGTCACGCCGGGCAGGATGGTCGCATTCGCGCCGATCGAGGCCCCCTTCTCGACCACCGTGACAGGATACTTTTCTAAATGTTGTTTGCTACGCGGGAACGGATCGTTGGTAAAGGTAGCGTTGGGTCCGATAAAGACGTCGTCCTCGATTCGGACTCCGTCCCAGAGTTGCACCCCCGATTTGATCGTGACCCTGTCCCCGACCACTATATCGTTTTCGATGAAAACCTGATCGCACAGGTTGCAATCCGCCCCAATTCGAGCGCCGGGCAAAATATGCACAAAAGCCCACACCTGTGTTCTTGGACCAATATGCTCCGTTTCAACAATTGCGCTTGCGTGTTTTGAATACTCCATGATTGTCCTTCAGGTACTATTCGGTCTTCTTCTCAGAATAGACCGTGTCGATCACATACAATGGTCTTCTCCTGGCTTCATCCAGATTACGCCACAGGTATTCGCCCAAGATGCCCAATAATGTCATTTGCAGTCCGGCAGTAAAGGTCAGCACCAGCATCATGGGCACCCAACCCTGAACCTCGATCCCGAACGTCAGCCATGAGAAAAAGATGACCAGGCCGTAGGTAAATGAGAGCACGGCATAGATGATCCCTAAGAACGAAAACAAACGGATCGGAAAGTAAGAAAAGGAAGCAAATGTATCAACGAACAACTTTACTTTTTTTCCAAAGGTCCAGCGTGACTTGCCTTTCACGCGTTTTCTGCGTACGTATGGAATAAAGACCGCCTGGTAGCCCAGCCAGAATATCAGAGTCATCAAGTTGGTGTTCTTTTCTTGGATTTTATTCACTTCTTCCACGACTTGGCGATCCACCAGGAAAAAGTCAAAACCGCCAGAGGGATAGCCTGGGACCGCAAAGCGATTGACCAGGGCGTAGTACAGGTTCGAAAACGACTTTTGTAGGAGCAATTCTTCCCGATCGGAGCGGACTGCAAAGACCGCCTTGACACCTCCTTCCCAATGACGAACCATTTCCAGGAACAGTTCGGGCGGGTCCTGCAAATCGGCGGCAATCACACCCACGCAGTCCCCGGTGGCAACCGTCAGCCCGGCTTGAAGCGCGGCCATGGTGCCGAAGTTGCGGGTGAGTTTCACAACTTTGATATGATGAGGAAAGCGGTTTTTGAATTCCAACAGGAGCGCCAGGGAGTTATCCCCAGACCCATCGTCTACGCAGACCAATTCCAGTTGGTAATCTGATAGCTTCTCCTGCAAGGACAGGAGTTGTGGAATGGTTTCCGGCAAATTCAATTCGTTGTAATAAACCGGAACCACAATAGACAGCGTTTTCTTCGTGCTTGTTTCAACAGTTGTCATTCAAATCGTATATCCTTTAGAGCTGTAATGAAATTCTAAGGCGCCGGAAGAAGATTCTCGATCGTCGCGGCTGAAAGGGCAAAGCAGACCATGAGCCACAACGCCAGGGCGAGCGCCAAACGCAACAACTTCCATTTGTCCCCAAAAATGGAAGTTTCAAGGGCGGGGTAGTCGATGCCAAATGCGATGATTCCGTAAGCCAGTATATAGACGGGCAAGAAGAAACGCACTTCTACAGTCGTCGGAATGGCAAGGAAAACAGGCGCTAATACTGCCAGCATGCCCGCCCATTGTACACGGTCTACATGGGCATAATCTGTCCACATCAACGAATATGCGACCAGGAACCAGATCAGGTAATTCACGGCGCTGAATAGTGTGTGATTGGAATACGGATTTTTGATATAAGGAGTTGGGAAAAATATATCGATCCCGTTAAAAAAGTGGCGGAAGTAACTGACTGCTACGTCTTGCGGGTGTCGTTTTAAAATTTCGAAATAACCGGAGATTGTTTTATTTTTCAATAAATTGCCCGATACCTTCTTGGCCAAAGGATCCTGGTAAACCACTGCTGCTGAGGCGTAATTTTCGCCGATATTTGTTTCGTATTTTTGAGCGCCTAATCCCCAGAACAACTGTTTCACAAACAAGTTTTCATCATCCACGTAACGGGCCAGCACCCAGGGAGAATTAATCTGGAAATGGGCCTGGTTGATGCGCACCTGCGGGAGCAGCACCAGGCTCGAGCCCAGCAAAAGGAAAACGATCCATTGCATAGCCTGGAAGAATTTCAGCTTGTAACCATATATGAAAAAGAACGGGATCAAGAGAATGAAAGAAAGTTGATAAGCAGGGCGAATATTGGCAGCGGCACTGATGAAAACTCCAATAAAAAAGGCCCGGAGTGGCGGGGATCGGTGCCTGCCAGACTGAGCAAACAGCGCAAGGCCCATAAGCAGGGCCGTAAAAGCCGGGAAATCGGTCAAAGGGTATAGAAAATACCCTCGCCAGAAGAAAAATATCAGAACAGCGATCGTTGCTCTCCCCCAGAAACTGATTTCCCAGTCAAAGATCGTTTGGAAGGCCCAGGGCAACAAATAAACCGAAAATAAAGTGAAATAAAAAGCGGAACAAATGTAAAAAAATAATTCAGCGTCTATCCCTAACGCGCTTGCCAGGGACTTTATAAGAAACAGAACAAATGGGAAAAAGTAACCGCGCAGCCCGCTGCTAAAGTTGGTGAATGAGAATTTTCCGTCCTGCAGAAAGCTATCGGCGAGATTCCAATAATTCAAAAAATCGTGGACAAACGGTTGCCCTGCACGTTGCAGGGCATAAACCAAAATAAAAAGAAATACCGCGACCGCCATGGCCAGTTCAAAGATTCTGGGTTTCGATACATACAATCGCCCTATTTGAAGGTTCATTTTCCTGAAGGCATCTTTGATCAATTCAATCAAATTACGAGAAGTAGAGAAGATTCTCATAGCAGTCGGATGTTTGCCGGCAATATTTCGTTGATTGTAGCAGAAACCGTTAAGCGCTTCCGGGCTTACGGTTTTCTCTATCCATCGATAAAGCGTTCAAATTCGAATCATGAGTTTCATCATTTTTTAAAAGATTTACTAGCGTAACCGCTATCAAGATGATCAGCAAAACTGGCATGCTGTTCTGCAAAATCTCAGGCTTGATCTTAAAAGGATACAGGGTTGACCAAAATGCCATCAAAACGATAACCAACAAAACGATTGAAATGAGTTGTTTTGAAAATTTTTCAAGAGGCGGCCAGGTGGAAACCAGAAGAGCGACCGGTCCAATCAAGAGGGGCAATTTATAGTCGTTACTGATGGTCGGGATAATTAATGCACCAATCGTACAGGCTAACAACAAGGGTGGATTAAAACCGTTCTCCCGCCGGATGTAGGCCAGCGCGATCAGAGTGAGGAAGCACAGAAAAAACAAAGCCAGAAAGAATAGCTCAAGCGCCTGTGAAAACCGTCCAGCGAGTGAAATCAGGTTCTGGGAAAAAACACTATACCCGCTGTTAGATAAAACAAACACAAAGGAGCGAATTGAGGTCCCATTCCAGGTTGCAAGTTGAGATTGTTGCGAGAGGGTTGAGGTCAAAAAATCCTGGAACAGATCGAACCCAAGGACGAACAGCAGCGCAAAATTGAACAGGCCTAACCCTGCCAACCTTACAATGTTGGTTTTCCAATCCCTCCACTGATCGATGAACATCACAATGAATATCGCAGGATAGAGCTTCAATTGGACAGCCAGAGAAAAGAGAATATATGAAAAAAAACGCAGTTTGGGATGAGCGTGAAAGAGATAAATGGCCGTCACACAGAGAGCAAATGCAATGACATTCGATTGACCCCGTTCAAGCTCGAATTGGAGACCGTAAGAAAAGAGACCGGTTACAAACATCACCAGGATGGTCGAGACGCCCTTCGATTTATTAAACGCCAGCGGCATAAACAAAGCTGCGATGGCATAAAAAACCAACGTAAGCAAGGTCATCAACTGGAAGTAGGCAGGATATCCGATTAAGAGCAAAGGCGCAAACAGAACGAGCGCCAACGGGGGATAGGCAATAAAGCCAGTTGTGTAGGGAGATTGACCGAGAACCAGCCATTCTTCGATATATCTCATGACGGCTCGGATGTCTAACCCGATCCGGCCAGCCTCCGGCAAGTACTTGGTCACATAATTCATTTGTAACCCGGGGTTCAGGAACACGTACAAAATGAAAACCAAAAAATATACTGCCAGGAATGTAGCTAGCACCCAGACGATCACCGGAACATCCAACGCTTTTAAAATCCAGTTTCCGGGCTGAAACGTCAGTTGAATTTCGTTATCCCACTTTATCCGTGATAAACCCAAACCTGCCAGAACGGAGAATGCACCCACGAGAACTCCCAATAACTGCGCTGCCTGGATGCCATCATCCCCCATCCCGATCAGATCGACGATAAGCGAAAAAGCGGTGATCGTTCCTCCCAATGCAACGAGAGCATACCCCAATTTTTTGACTGTCATGTTAATACCTTCAGATATCGTAGGATAAGCCAGGATGATAGATGAACAAACAGACGCCGGTTATTATCTCAGAAAATTCACCCCCGAAAGGAACAAATCCCATTTTTAAACAATCAATGAAACTTTGCGAGTGGGCCCGACAGGATTCGAACCTGTGACCAAGCGATTATGAGTTGCCTGCGCTAACCGCTGCGCCACGGGCCCAAGAGCTATTAGCATTTAGCCATCAGCAGTTAGCGATTCCGCTAAACGCTAATGGCTAACGGCTATCTAGAGCGGGAGACGGGATTCGAACCCGCGAATATCAGCTTGGAAGGCTGATGCCTTACCACTTGGCGACTCCCGCGTCGGTTTGTATTCTACCGTGAGGGGGGATGTTGGTCAAGAAGAGAAAAGGTTAACCAAAAGTAGAAACGATACATAGTGTTTTCAGATCTGAAAGTATCTTTTTCGATTCTGTTCCGTCATGAGAGTAACGGTCAGTAAAACCCAAGACCTATAAAGGAGAAAACCTGCCGTTCCAGCGGCTGTCATGTCCTTAGATCAGGATGGGCTTGCAACGATCTTCGATGAATATGCGCCAGCTATATACAAGTATCTGCTGCGGCTGGGAATAGGGTCGCAGGAGGCAGACCAGATAGTTGGTGATGTATTTGTACGCCTGTTAGAAAAATTTGCAGAAGGAAAAGGTCCGCACAAGAATTTACGGTCATACCTGTTCCAAATCGCATATCACTTGATGGTGGATCATGCCCGCGAAAGGCAACGCACGGCACCGCTTGAAGTAGCACTTTCCATGAGCAATGAGAAGGAATCCGTTCAATCGATGGCAGAAGAGAACCTCTTACTTGAGAAGCTTTCCATAGCAATGGAGCACGACCTAACCGAAGAACAAAAGAATGTGATCGTTTTAAGGTTTCAGGAAGATTTTAGCTTAAAGGAGACGGCCGAAATTACCGGCAAGAGCGTGAACGCAGTAAAGGCACTTCAGAATCGCGGCATCATTAATCTCCGTCAGGCAATGGGCCACTTGGACGAGGAGTATTAACATGTCCAGGCAACCCTTGAACTCTCAAGATATCGTTGGACTGATTTCCAAGCTCAAAGATAGTACGCCGGATTACCCCACGGAGTTATTGGCCGCAAGAAAGGCCTCCTTCCTGCAACAAGCAGTTTCGATCAATCTGAATGGAAACGGCCTGGGAGGCAAAGGCGGCGGTGACGGAGGGATTGGCAGCTCCGGTGGTACTGGTGGAACAAGTGCGCTGGGGGGATTATCTACTGCGCAGACGATTTTGCTGCAAGCCGTAATTGGGGTTTGGGTAATTGCAGCTATGCTGACGGCCGCGTATGTATTTCGCGACCAAATTATCGATGTATTACAAAGGAACGGAATTGTCGTAGAAACGGCTCAAGCGCCCGTTAGCGAACCTTCTGTTCTCGGTAGCCCATCACCCACGGCTGAAGTCCCGACCCTGGATTTTACACCCACTTTTCTCGCAACGACTCCCGGCGATTCATCGGCCATTGAAGCCACGCCGGCGGCCCCTTCTGGCGTCCAAAGCACACCTACCACATCCAAAGAAAACCCCGGGCTACACTTGGGGCAGACTCCCGGTTCGCCCGACACACCGAATCAAAACAAACCGGATAAAACTCCCAAGCCGGACAAGCAGAAGTAATTCGTGTGCTTATGGCGTTTGGTTTTCTGAATGGGGATTAAAAAAGCACGTCATTATCTCGCTCATGACAATACAAAAATTTGCGGCGGTCACCAAAGTCTGGTGAGCGCCGCATTTTGTAATGGACTCTAGAGATCGTCCGTTAGATCATCAAGATCGACTGTAATTCAATTCTTCCAGCATGCGGGCATGGATGGCCGGCGTCGTTGCAACCACCGATTGAGGTGAGGAGATGTAGTCAGACTGGCCATACACGTTTGTCACGCGCGCACCAGCTTCTTCACAGATCAATCCGCCAGCGGCCACGTCCCAGGAGTTGAGGGCCAATTCCCAAAATCCGTCGAAGCGTCCGGCGGCTACATAGCACAGGTCGAGGGCAGCGGAGCCCAGCCGGCGCACCCCCTGGCTGAGCTTGCCGAACCTGACGAAGTTATCGAAGTTGTCGAACTCGCTGTTCCAGGCGTCGTAGGGGAAGCCGGTGACCAGCAGGCTTTTCTGGAGTTCAACCGCGCCGGAAACACGCAAGGGGTGTCCGTTTAGATGAGCGCCCTTTCCCCGTTCGGCGGTAAACATTTCGTCGCGCATCGGATCGTAAACGGCGGCCAGGCTGGAGGTTCCGTTCGAGGCGTAGGCAATTGACACAGAAAAGATCGGGATATTGTGGGCGTAATTGACCGTCCCGTCCAGCGGATCGATGTACCATTGATTTTCGCCGCCGTGCATCCCGCCGCTTTCTTCGGCCAGGATGTGGTGGTCTGGAAATTTCGCGCGGATTTCGCCCAGGAGAAAGTCTTCAGACTGCCGGTCGATTTCGGTGACCAGGTCAATCACGCCTTTATAAGCGACTTGGTGTTCTTGCTGGTAACCGGTACGTAGAATTTGACCGGCCTGGCGAGCCAGCCGTTCAAGGTCAGAGAGGATAGGAGTTGTCATTGTTCGTTTGTGTGGAGGTTCTTGATGGTTTCTTTTAGCGACTCGAGTTCATCTTGGATCTCGCTCCGGTCGCGTAAGGCCTGCTCATAGAGGGACCGGAACGAGGCTTTTTGTTCGGAATCCAGCGTGGGAAGCAGGCGCTCGATGCGGGCAATCTGGCGGTTCTTGTGTTGGAGTTTAATCTCCAGCCGGGCGCGGTACCCGGTATAGAACTGCGGCTGTTCGAGCGGCCTGGGGATGGTGATCTGTTCCTGGCTCAAAAGCTCAGCGATCGTGAGGAGGAATTCTTCGGTGTCGATCGGCTTCTCGATAAAACGAGAGGCGCCCAGGCTCATGGCGAAGGCGCGATCTTCCGGGGTGACGTAGGTGGCAGAGAGAAAGATCACAGGGATGGTCAGCGTTTTCGGGTTGCTGCGCAATTTTTGCACCAGCGCAAAGCCATCCAACTTGGGCATCAGGATGTCAGTGATGATGAGGGCGGGATTTTCTTCTTCGAGGATATCCAGGGCTTCCTGCCCATTACGCGCTGAAATGACCTGGTAGCCCTGGAACCGGAGGGTCACTTCCAGCAATTCAAGTACATTGGGGATATCCTCAACAACCAGGATGGGGCCTCGTGAATTTGTCATGAAACTATTCTAGCCGGAAACAGGGTATGGGGCAATAGCGGTTAACTCCCATTTCAAATGAATAGGAGCAGCGGATATCGCGAGAATTTCAGTAAACCACGAAAGTTGAAGAAGTACCCGAAAACAGGGGTGCGGGCGCCCGCACCCCTGTTTTCGGGCTTCCCCTTGTAATTCTGTGATTTCCTGAATTTAGCAAAAACGTAAGCGATTGGATTTGGGACGCCGTTTGGGACGCCCGAGGGGCGGCATTTTTGTATTCTTAGAGCATAACAAGGAACGATTGGCCCAGGAGTACAAATGATGTGGAAGAATTTACTGGTAAATCTATTGGTTGGCATGATGTTGGTGCAAAGCTCCGTTCCTACAGCCATTGCACGCACCGACTCAAAACCGGATGTTTCGCCTGCTGGGGAAGGCAACCCTGTTGCAACCTCATCCGCTGCGATGAAGGTTTCCATTCGGGCCGTGAGCAATCCCACGATCGCCTTCAAAACCCAGAACGGAAGAAGGATCGAACAAAATCAACCCGAAAGCCGGGCTCTGCCGCACTTGGTGTTAAAACGAAACGGGTTTCTGACCCCCGGCTACGAACGGACACTGCACATCACCCTCTCTGATTTGGCGATCCCTGCTTCTGCGGCCAACATTGCGTTAAAGATCGAAACCCAGCACGGGGACCCCGACCTGGGCGGCGGAGACGAAAACAGGATTGTTGTCTGGCAGGATGCGATTGAAATTGAGGACACAGATCAGACATCATTCCTGAAGTTTCCTGTCCTGTTTGATGAGTTCACAAACTTCCAAGGAAAGATGCTCCCGACTCCAACAGATTATTTCCGCACAACTTTGACCATTGTGGACCGGGAAGGCAGGCAACTTGCCGAAACGGTGACCGATTTCGCGTTCTTGATGGAAAACCAGTGGCAGGTCCCGTTGCCGGAGCTTGCGGAGCAGGCCCCCGGCGCTGCCCCCAACCGGCTGGCCGTCTACTTCTGCGATATGTTTCCCTTCGTCCTAAAGCTGAACTCTCCAGATGGACAATTGCAGCGGGCGGAGATAGAGCGCTACATTCAGGTCGATCTCATCCCGGAAATGGTTGAAGCAATCCGCACCCAGACGAACGAGTGGGGCTTCCCCTGGTACGCGGAATGGGCTAACTATCGCAACGGCGAGGATCCAAAAACCCTGAGCGTCGCCCTGACGAACAGCGACACCTGGTACCACGGACCCGCGCCCTCCCGTGGCCACGCCGAAATCTCCATCCGTGTAGACGGCAGCATGCTGGAATATGAAACCCTGACGGACGGGATCATGAGCACCTTCCATCACGAGTTATTTCACAACCTGCAACGAAACATCAGCATGCACTTCGGCGGCCACACGGACATCGACGGTGCGGACGACGAATGGGAAGCCGTCAGCGAGGGGACCGCGGTATTGGCTTCTTCTGTAGGGCAACCGGTCGTACAGTTCGAATCGTCGCTGGGCAGGCGTCCCTACCTGGCTCGCGCGAAAGCGTTCATAGGAATGGAAGGAGCCATCGGAGGCGACTTGAACCAGAGCTATAAAGCGATTAGCTATCATGCAGCTATTTACTGGAGATTTTTATACGAACAGTGTGGCGGCATGAACTCCGGAGTTGAGGACACGGCTGCCGGCATGAAAGTAATCCGCACAATGCTCGAAGCTTTATACACGGCGAACATCACGGATGTGACAGCGAATTCAAACATCGTGACCGATCTGCCCCAGTTGATGGACGACGTGCTCTCGAAAGTGGATTCCTGCCCGTTCGTGAACTACGCAGACAGCCTGCAAAGCTTCGCCCGCACAATCTACAGCCTGAAACTGGAAGACGGGCGTTGCTTCAAGCCCGGCAGGCCCAGCCAGTGCGGTTTCTACGATCCAAACAGACTTTACCCTGTACCCCCGGTTCGTACCGTAAACTTGACCTCCGCTACCAATCCTATCAGCGGCGAGATCCCAAGCAGTTACGGGATGGACTTCATCGATGTGTTGATCGACGGTAGGAACGCTCAATCGCTGCGAATTGAACTTGTGAACACGTCCGGCGCAGCCACACAGTTCTCGGTCCAGATAGTGCCAGTCCTGATCCTGCGCGACGATCGCCAACAACCAGGTTATATGGTCCATTACGGACAGGCGAACGTTTTGACAGAGACAACCAGCGACGGCTCCCTGGTTTACACCATTGATGGGACAAGCCTGGAAAACGTGGATTGCCTGGGGTTGATCGTGACCAGGCTGGATGACAACGAGCAGAGCGAAGCCGGAGAATATGAACTGACGGTCCAAATACAATAGACGAAGTTATGCACACGTGTGCATAAACTGGTGCTCATTGTGCGTTTATCGCACAATGAGCAATTTGTATCTACTCAGGCCTAGCGAGGAATTCCCGAAAAACGGTGTGCGCGGGGGGCGTACACCGTTTTTCGGTTCTCTTTTTTACAGGATACGGTGAGTAGTCATGTTAATTTTATGAAGCAAGACTACTGCGTACAGCCGAAAAGAGCGCGGAGAAGTTCTCCGCGCTCTTTTCGTTTAATTCTGGGTGGTTGGACTAGTCGCCGGTTGGCTGCAACGCATCCGCGCTCGGCGCCGCAGGCAGGGCAGGCTTTCTACCCAACGATGCGGGCAGGAATACGATGACAACGCCGGCCAGGAGGGCTGTTATCGCTGCTCCTCCATATAAACGGCATGGGCCAAAGGTATCCAACACGTAGCCGGAGCCGGCGAACCCGATCACGCCTGAGACCCAGTTCATGGTGCCAACCAGGGGAAGTGCGCGTCCCAACGCTTTGCGGCTCAACAGGTCGGTAGCATAGGCCGGGGAGAGGGAAGTGATCACGCTGCGAGCCACCAATACCAAGGAGGACACGACCCAGAATTGCCACAGTTGCTGTGCGCTGATGAGCACGACCGTGCCACCTGCCGCCACCAGGTATCCCAACATCAGAAATCGTTTGCGGCCCAATTTATCGGATAGCGCACCGATCATCAGCGTGAGCGGGATGGTGACCAGACCGCCGATCGCGTTGGCCGTGCTGACGTCGCGGGCCGAGAACGGACTGGCCTGCATGCTCAACGATAAGCCCAGCCTCATCACACTGACGGTCATCGAGGCCAGCAGCACCGTCAGGAGCAGGAGCAGGAAGGGGGTCCCAGGCTGGTGCGCGGGGGCCGAAACTTGCTGCCCGGGGTTGGCCGAAATGCAGGTCGGCCGGTCCTCAACTTTGAAGATAGCCAGGACGGGCCATATCGCCCACACGATGGCGAGCGTCACGAACATCAGCGGGTAGCCGCGCCATGCAACCATCTGCCCAACGACCAGGCCGCCGGTCATCGCCGCAAGCGGGGAAGCCAGCGAGGTCAGCCCGAAGGCTTTCCCGCGGGTAGCGGACCTGGTGTGCAGCCCGGTGAGCACGTTTGCAATAGACAGCCCCACGCCGCCCGCGACCAGACCAGCGCGGTCAGCACGACCACCTGCCACAGCGACCGGGACTGCGCCAGCAGGAGCAGGGACGGTGTTCCCAGCAGGCCAGCGACGACGAACATGGTCTTGCGAGCCAAACGCTCCGAAAGCTGGCCCGCCAGGATCGAGCCAATGCTGATGGCGATGTAAGTGATCGCCAGGTAGATGCCGATAAAGGACGGGCTGGCGCCAAATTTTGTCGCGTACAGCGGCAACAAAGGGAACAATCCAAACCCTGTGAACAGGATCGCAAAATTACACAGGAACAGGTAAATCAGTTGTTTATTTTTGAGCAACGCTTTCATGATGGGAAAGCTCCTTCTCTCACTCCAAATCCAGTAAATCACGAAAGTTGAAAGAGTACTCGAAGTAAATCTGTGATTGACTGAAATTCTGCTATCGATCTGCTATTTTTATCCGGTAAGGCTGTTGGCAACGATTTGTTTTCGAAATGCTTCCCTGTCATCTTCTGGCGCGCGTACGCCTTCGAACAGATCATGTTCCGGCGCTCTGCCGGCGTTTACCAGGCTGAGCGCGCGATAGAACCGCTGCGCCCCCCACAGCTTGCGACGATTTTCCTTTGACAGGTTTTTCAATGCCTGGTACCCGGGGAGCTGGGAACGGTGGTTGGCGATGGCTTCCCAAACCTGGGCCCAATGGTCCGAGGTATCGATGCGGGTGGTAATGGCCCAATCGTTCCAGGGGACCGGGCGGCGTTCTACCCCGTCAATGTTCATAACCAGATTGCCAAACACTTCCTGGTAAGCTGCCGCCCCCGCAGAATCCATCAGCAGATAGTACAGCTTATCGATGCGGTGGATTTGGTGCGATAACGGACCGGGATAATGCAGGTCCGCGGCGGCCAGGACGGCGGCGCTGGCAAACTGGGAAATGGCGATGTGATCGGGATGCCCGTACAGGCCGTTTGGGTCGAAGGTCACCACCACCTGCGGTTTGATGCGCCGGATGTGGGCTGCCAGTTGACCGATGATTTCGGCGGGGTCCGCCCGATCGAGCTCGCCATCGACGTAATCCAGCAGGAGGACGTCTTTCAACCCCAGCACACGGGCCGCAGCATATAATTCTGCTTCACGGATCCGGCCCAGCGCCTCGGGACCTGGATAGTCCTCCGGTTGGCCGAACCAGCCCTTTTCGCCGCGCGTGGCGGTGATCAGGTAGGTCTCCACCCCTTCAGCGGCATACTTCGCCAGCGTGCCGCCCAACCCAAAAGATTCATCATCCGGGTGAGCCAGGATCGCCAATAACTTTAAGTTTTCCCATCGGAAAATCTCCTAACGCATTTCATTGTTCAACTGCTGCTAAATTGCGCTCCACGTTGCTGGCACCGGATTTCTTTTATTTCGTGGCCTGCATTTTGGCGGGCCTTAATTCCTCAAGCGCCTCCGCATTTTTGATCAACTGCTTTTCGATCTCCCGGGCAACTTCCGGAGTCAGCGGAACCATCTCTGGCTGTGGGTGAGCTTGGGCATTTTGCGGATATGTGAGCGATTGAACATGTGAGTCTCCTTCTGTGCGCAGGGCACTGGTTTGTCTTATCGAACTGTCTATAGTTTATGGAAATGGCGTCCCGTGAGCGTGCCGCGGCAACGTCCCAAAATTTTATTTTTCAACCAATTCGGCGGGTTTTCTCCTTTTTCGAGTAAAATGAGCCGTGTCGGCCCTCAGGATTTATCTCTTCGGTCCCCCACGCATCGAACAAAACAACAAAGCCATCAAGATTCAACGCCGCAAGACGCTGGGTCTCTTATTTATCTGCTCGTCACCGGGCAACCGCACAGCCGCGATAGCTCGCAACCCTCTTCTGGCCGGATAACGACCAGTCCAGAGCGCGGGCCAACCTGCGCCGCGACTCTCCCGCCTGAAAAAGTCGCTGGGGGAAAAATCGCTTCAATTGGACGGGGATAACGTAAGCTGGAACCCGGACCTGGAGCATTGGCTCGACGTTCAGGATTTCCAGGCCAAACTGGACGAAGCCGCCTCGCACGACCATCCGGCTGGCTCCCTCTGTCCAGGCTGCTCCGCAACCCTGACTGAAGCCGTTAACCTGTACGGCGATGATTTCCTGGCCGGCTTCAGCCTGCCGGATAGCTCCGAATTCGACGAGTGGCAGTTCTTCCAGATCGAAAGCCTGCGCCGTACGCTGGCAGAAGCGCTCCAGAAGCTGATCGACTGGCACACCGCCAATGGGGAATTCGAGGCGGCCATCGCCTATGCGCGCCGCTGGCTGGCGCTGGACAACCTGCAAGAACCCGCCCACCAGGCGCTGATGCGGCTGTACGCCTGGGCCGGCGAACAGGCCTCCGCCATCCGACAATACAAAGAATGCGCCCGCCTGCTGAGGGAAAAACTGAAACTCGAGCCAGATGCTGAAACGCGTGCTATTTACGAAGCGATCCATTCCAAACGACTTCCTCCCCTCGCAGCAAGCAGGTATTGAAGTGGCCACCCTCCCGCAAGAACCGGTTTTGCAGGGCTCGCCCTCAGAAATATCTCCCTTTATTGGCCGGGAAACAGAAATAGCTGAACTGGTTGACCGGCTCAACCGGGAGGAAGCACGTTTGGTAACGGTTATCGCGCTGGGCGGCACCGGCAAGACGCGCCTGTCAGTAGAAGCGGCGAATCGCTTTTTAAGCGAGCATTCGGCCGTTATCCCCGACGGCGCCAGGTTCATTCCGTTGGCCAGCGTCGATTCCCCGGATGCCCTACCCCAAGCGATTGCGAAAGAAATAGGCCTATCGCTCAGCAGAGGGAGCGATCCGCTATCCGAACTGGTCCATTCCCTGCGCAAACGGCGCATGTTGTTGGTGTTGGATAATTTCGAACAGCTGGTGGAGGGCGCGCCCATATTGCAGGAAGTGCTGACCGCCTGCCCGGGGATCAAGATGCTGGTCACTAGCCGGGAGCCGCTGCACCTATCTTTCGAGTGGCGAATAGACCTGGGGGGCCTCCCTTACCCCGAACCGGATACAACCGATGCAGCAGACGAACTCGAATCTGTCAGACTCTTTGCCCAAAGGGCCGAGCAGGTGAAGCCCGGATTTGCACTCGATCAGGAAACGCGCCCGCTGGCATATCGCCTGTGCGCGAGGCTGGGTGGCATGCCGTTGGCTATCAAGCTGGCCGCGAACTGGCTGCGCATGATGAGCCTGGCCCAAATCGTAGCGGAAGTGGAACGCAACCTGGATATTTTGACGAGCCAGCTGCGCGACATCCCTGACCGCCAGAGGAGCATGAACGCGGTCTTCGAAGCTACCTGGGGAATGCTCTCCTCCGAAGAACAGCGCGCCTTTGCGTCCCTGGCGGTGTTCCGGAGCGGCTTCTCCGCACAGGCGGCGCAGCAGGTGGCGGAGGTCTCGCCTTACCTGCTGGCCGGGTTGGTCGACCACGGGCTGGTCCGCCTGGAAGACGGGGACAGGTACGAGGTCCATGAGTTGACGCGCCAGTTTGCGGGTCAAAAACTCAGGGGAAACGAAGAAGCGAGAGCCTTCGTTCTTGAAAAGCACAGCCGTTATTATCTTGACCTTGTGATTGGGGAACGTTCAAATTTATACGGTCAGACGCCACAGAAGTCGCTCGCCCTCTTGAAAAAAGACTCTGGCCAACATCCGTTACGCCTGGGAATTGGGCTGTGGACCATCTTCCGTTAACCGAGCTGGAACCGAGCCATTGAACCGCTAGCGGCTTTCTATGAGATCGCCGGCTTTCTGACAGCGGGAAAAAATGCCTTTTGGTCGGGCGCTAGAGAAACACAGGCAGGCGGCAAAAGATCCTGCGGGGCAAGCCACCTTCTTTACGCTACTATTGCATTACGGGCTTTTTCTGATGTTTAAGGCAGGTGGATGGAGGCAATCCCGTATGCGGAAAGCGCGGCGAAAATAGCGAATTCGCTTGAAGAATGAAAATAGGATTGCTGACGCTTGCCAACTGCAAGGCCTGATTTTTCACTATAGCGGGAAAAAAGCCGAGACAGTAGATAAATTCACAAAAGCAAGCGAGATCTATCGCACCCAGAACCAACCACGCAATTTGATCTATGCGCTCAATCATCTGGGCGAAGGATATTCCTCCACAGGCAAGACCATTGGAAGCGCTGGGTTGTCATGAAGAAGCTCTCCAAATGAGCCGGACGATCGGCGACGCCGTATGGAAGCGTTGAGTCTGAGCCATATTGGTGTCGCTACATTTTTATAACAATGACCTTCATAAAGCTGTAAAGTTCTGGGAGCAGGCTGCACAGCTTTTCGAATCGTTAGGCGACACGCGCGATCACGGAAGGACCTGCAACAACCTGAGCTTCGTTTATAATCACCTTGGGGAATACGAGAAAGCTGTAAAAAACGGGCAAAGAGCGCTCGAAATGATGGTACAGATCGGGGATCAGCTAACATGAAGCCAATACCAGCGACACGTTGGGAGAAGCTTATTTCGCGCTGGGCGACTATTCTAAAGCCCGTCAAAGTTTCGAGGACGCGATCGAGTTGAGCCAGGAATTAGGCTATGAGGGCAGCAACCCGGCTTCCTACCGGACCCACCTGGCGCTGCTCGAAATCGCAATGGGGCGCTATGCCGAAGCAGAAGCGCAACTCGAGCAAGCCCGGTCGTTCCAGGAAAGGGAAGGCCATCCGAAGGAAATCGCCGGTTTCTGGAGCGTTTATGCGCGCCTGTACGAACGGACAGGCCGCAGGGACCAGGCGCTGGATGCCATCGACAAGGGCATCGCCCTGCTCCGGGAGACCGGCGACCAGTTCGAGACGGTTGAATTGCTGGTCCAAAAAGCATCCCTGTTGCTGGCTGACGGAAAAACCGAAGGGGCAGAAAGCGTTCTTAGGGAAGCGTTGCAAAACAGGCAAAAACAAAGCATCGCACCGGTCAATTTTGAGGCCGAGCTATTATCCGCTAGAATTTTGCATGCAAAGGGAAAATCGAAAGAAGCCAACCAACGATTGCAAGATTTGCACAAAACGCGCGGAACCGATGCGCAGCACGCCGCGCTCCATTACTTGCTCTGGCAGGTCAATAGGAAGGAGGAATACGCACGGGTCGCCCATGACCTGTATGAAAGATTATTTCGTAAGACGCCAAATGTCGAATACCGGGAACGCCTGAGCGAGTTGCAAACGGCCAGGGAAAAACAGAAAAATGCGCAGGTTTAACCCGCGCACTTTTTATTTTGTCATCTTGTGTTCATAAAGGCTCTGTATACTTTAGTCGAAAAGGAGAAAATTTATGGATACGACTTCTATGGCTTCATCTACATCCCGACCCGGCACATCTGAGGGGACCACCAAACGCTATCATCCGATTGTTGTAACCCTGCACTGGCTCGTTGCCATCTTGATTTTCGCCACCGTGCTGTTTGCCGGGGAAGAAGGCGAAGGCGGCATGACATTCAGGTTTGGAAGCCTGCCGCCCATTGGAATCCACATGATCCTCGGCATCAGCACCCTGGTGTTGCTCACCATCCGCCTGTTGATGCGCTGGTTTACCAACCATCCTGACTGGGCCAGCGCGGGCAATCCCCTGTTTGACCTGGTCGGCAAACTGACTCACCTCGGTCTGTACGTTTTTACTTTCTCCATCACGATCACCGGCATCCTGCTGGCAACCCAAAAGGGATTGTTCGCCCGCGTCTTGGGACTTGGAAACGGGGCCCTACGAGGCTTCGGCGGGCGCAGCCTGCATTTGGGAGGCATCCACGGCTTGAGCTGGGCGATCCTGCTGCTCCTGATCTTGTTGCACGTCGGCGCCGCCCTGTACCACCAGTTCATCAAAAAGGACAACCTGCTGAGCAGGATGTGGTTCGGCAAATAAGCGGAGATCGAACTGAAGCAGGTTCTAAAAAACGTGAATAAACGAAAGAAGGCGAGACCAGCTCTCGCCTTCTTTCGTTTAAAGCCCAGGTTAAGCCGTGCGATAATACCCCACGTCCACCGAATAGACGCGCCCGCGCTTGATGACCTGCTTGACCAGGTTGGTCCCGAAGCGGTAGCCCAGGTGGCGGTAATCCGGCACGGACAGCACCAGCAGATCAGCCTGTTTGCCTTCTTCCAACGAGCCGATTTGATCGGCGCGCCGGATGGCATGGGCGGAGTTGATCGTGGCCGCCGCAATGGCCTGGGCAGGGGTCAGTTTCATATAGCGGCAGGCCAGCGCAATGGCGAACTGCATCGATTCGTTCCAGGCAGTGCCAGGGTTGCAGTCGGTGGCCAGGGCCAGGATGCCGTTTGCATCCAAAATTTCCTGTGCCGGCGTGTACTCGGATTCGGCCAGGCCGAACGGTGTACAGGGTAGGGCAACGGCCACCGTATCCGACTCGCCCAGCGCGGCGATGTCCGACGCGGAGGTCTTGACCAGATGGTCCGCGGAGGCCGCCCCCAGCTCGACCGCCAGCGAAGCGCCGCCCAGGTTGTCGAACTCGTCTGCGTGGATCTTGACCGGGAATCCCAGCGAGCAGGCTTTGGTCAGGATTTGGCGCGATTGATCGAGGGTGAAGGCTTTGTTCTCACAGAAAACGTCCACAAACGGCAGCGGGAGCCGGGGGGCGTGCGTCTCCCACCACTGGCGGACGATGGGCAACATCGTCTCGCAGACCAGGTCGGTGTAGCCCTGCGGATCATCCTGAAATTCGGGGGCGATGGCGTGCGCGCCCAGGAAGGTGATCGCCAGGTCCAGCTGGGCCTTCGTCGTCGAGCGCCAGCAGGGCTTTGAGCAGCCGCAGTTCGGTGGCGGTCTGCAGGCCGTAGCCGCTCTTGGCTTCGGCGGTGGTGGTGCCGGTAGCGAACATGCGCAGCAGGCGCGGACGGGTCTGGGCGATGAGCGTTTCGATGCTGGCCGTGCGCGTGGCCCGGACGGTAGAAATGATGCCCGCCACCGGCCGCCAGGATGTCCAGGTACTTCGCCCCTTCCAGGCGCATTTCGAACTCGCGGGCGCGGTCACCGGCCCAGATCACGTGGGTGTGCGGGTCTACAAAGCCGGGCAAGACCACGCAGCCACTGGCATCCAGGCCCGGTTCATCCGGATAGGCGGCGCGCAGTTCGTCTGTCGTACCCACGGTAACGATCTTCTCGTCCCGGATTAAGACCGCTCCCTTCTCAATGATACCGAGGGAACCGAGCGATTGTCCCCGCTGCGGGCCGCCTGCAAGAGTGAGAAGTTGGGTTGCAGAATGGATGAGCATGCTCTATCTTCGTTTTCCGCTCCGGCGACGGTTGTCAGGTCGTCTTTTAGGCTGGCTTTTCCGGTCGGGTCTGGCTTCCCCTTTTGGTCTTTCCACAGTGGGGTGCAGCATCTTCTGGTAATAATCGTCCAGCAGCATGGTAATGATCGGTAACTCATCTTCCTGCTCGGCCAGTTCGCGCGCCAGGGGGATGAAGCGCTGGCTGCGCTCGGCTTGCAATTTGTCCCGGTCGCGCAGGCGGGCTTCCAGCAGGGCGGTCAGGCGCTCGGCCACCACGTTTGCCACATCTTCATCGCTCGGGATGATGCGTTCTTCGATGTCGATCTCGAACTGCCTGGCAATGCGGTCCAGGAGCGGTTTCTCCATCGCGTTAACCAGCGTGACAGCCACCCCGCCGGCGCCGGCGCGCCCCGTCCTCCCGGCGCGGTGGATGTAGTTCTCGACCTCATCGGGCGGCTCGTACTGGATGACGTAGGAGAGCTCCGGGATGTCCAGCCCGCGGGCGGCCACGTCGGTCGCGACCAGGAAGCGCAGGGTCCCGCTCCGGACACGGGCAAGCACCTGTTCGCGCTGCGCCTGCGAGAGCGCCGAGCTGATCTCGTCCGCATCGTAGCCGAAGCGCTGTAACACCACGTTGACATAGTGTACGCGGTCTTTGGTGTTGCAGAAGATCAGCGCGTTCTCCGGGTTTTCGACTTCGATCAGGCGCACCAGGCTGCGGTCCTTGTCCATCCCCGGCACTTTGTAGTAGACGTGATCTACTTCCGTGACGTGAATGTGGTCGCTGCTCAGGGTGATGAACTCCGGCTCCGCGATGAACGCCTGGGCGGCGCGCATAACCGAGTAGGGGAAGGTGGCCGAGAACATGCAGGTATTCACGTGCCGGTCCGGCAGGTAGCGCTTCATCTCGACCATGTCCGGGTAGAAGCCCATCGAGAGCATGCGGTCGGCTTCGTCGAAGATCAGCATCCTGAGCTTATCGAGCGACAGGTTGCGTTTGAGCAGGTGATCGAGCACCCGGCCCGGCGTGCCAACCACGATGTGCGCGCCGGCTTTCAGGGCAGAAATCTGCGGTCCGTAGCCAACGCCGCCGTAGACCGCCGCCGTGCGCAGGCCTACCGGCCCGCAGATGACCTCCGCTTCGTGTGAAACCTGTCGCGCCAGTTCGCGGGTGGGCACCAGGATCAGCGCCTGGGTTTCATCCCGCTTGGGGTCGAGCCGTTCCAGCATGGGCAGCAGGAACGCGCCGGTCTTGCCGCTGCCCGTCCTGGCCTGGACGATCATGTCCCGTTTGGCGAGCAAATACGGGATGGCACGCGCCTGAACAGGCATGAGCTTCGTCCATTTGGAACGTTGGACAGCTTCTCTTAGCGCTTCTGGCAACTCGTCAAAGATAATTTCGGGTAAAGGGTTTTTTATTTCGTTTGGGGGGTTATTCAACATCATCTCAACTCAAGTAGATCGTTTCCGGTTTTCTTTCATTGTACCCCGTTTGATCGTGGAACGTCATTTATTGCGCGCAACGGGGGCATCCGGTAGACGAAAATGAGCATTTCCCTGTCCACCAGCTCCGGTTGCCACGCCGGGAAATCGGCGGCGATGCTCACCAACCGCGCGCCGGGTCGCAACTCTTGCTCTACCTTTTTTGCGAGGCGCGTTGTCTGTGTTGAAGTCAGATACACAAAGACAACATCCGCCTCAGCCAGGTCCGCGCGATAGAAATTCCCGCATCGCAGCCTGGCTTTGTGCCTGCTCCCGTTTAATAAAATTCTCAACCACCCCAGAGCCCACTGCACAGGTCCGATCTCGATCCCCACGGCCCGCGCGCCGAACTCCTGCGCCGCCATGAGCAGCACGCGCCCATCCCCCGCGCCCAGGTCGTAAAGCGTTTCTCCTGGCTGTAAGCGGGCCAGCTCCAACGCCTTGCGGATGCGCGCCGCGCGGGTGGGCACCCAGGGCACACCATAGAGCGCCGGGACGACCAGCCAGAGAGCGCCGAGCGCCAGGAGAATCAATCCGATCCCAAGCAACCAGTAGGTCATCAGCGCGCCTTCCCATCCTTTTGGAGCCGGTACAAGCCGAACAACCCAAACAGGTTGAATACCACCGCCAGCAGCGCTACGAACAAAAATCCGAACTGACGGTAGATGAAAGGGGCCAGGAACGCGCCCAGGGCGCGGCCCAGCGAGTGCCCGGTCAAGTTGAACGACATGACCGTCGCCCGCGCGCCCGGGAGGAGTTCGGTCATCATCGGCACGTGACTGACCATCACGTACTCGAAGGTAATATAAAACAAAAACAACCCCACCAGCGCGCCAGCTTCCGTGCGGCCGATGAAAGGCAGCAAAAGCGCCGCCAGGGAGTTGGCCGAAATTCCGAACAGGAGCGCGCGCGGCTTGCCGATGCGGTCGGTCAGCAGCGCCACCAGGCCCTCGCCGCTCAATTCCGAAAGCCCGATCACGGCCGAAGCGCCGGCCAGCGCCGCGATCTGCAAGCCGAACGAATCTTCCAGCCAGACGCCAAAAATCAAATTGACCAGCTCGTTCGCCGCGCTGGCCCACAAGGCGATCGAAATTCCCGATACCGCAGGGGCGTTGCGCAGTACCGGCCAAAGTTTGCCCACGGGTTGCGGGCCGGGACATGGATCGCGTCCCGCCGGGGTGCCATCCACCACAGCACGGCGAACATCCCCAGGCCCAAAAGCGCCAACACCGGGAACGGCGCGGACCAGCCGTAGCGCGCGATCAAAAATCCCATGGCCGGCACGCCAACAATGAAAGAGAGCGACCAGCCGATTTCCGTGACCGCCAGCGCCAGCCCGCGCCGGTGGTACGGGATGCGGTCGCCGAAATAGGCCTGCATGGCCGGGTCGAACAGGTATTTGCCCAGCAGCGCCAGGATGAGCGCCGCCGTCAGCGTCCCCAGGGAGGGCCAAAGCGCTACCAGGGCGACGCCGAACGTAAACAGCACCGTGCCCGCCAGCATCCCGAAGCGCCGTCCCCGCTGATCTGAGACGGAAGCGATAAAAGGGACAAACGCCCCCACCAGGGAGCGCCCGGTCAGCGCAAAGGACAGGGCGGTGATATCGACTCCCAGTCCGCGCGCAAAGGTCCCTAAAAAAGGATACACCATGCGGTGCATGGTGTTAAAGATGGTGCGCACCACCATCACGATCAGGAGTTGGAAGCGCAGGCGCAAGTCAGTAACCAGTATGCAGTTATCAGTGGGCAGTTTTCAAAGATAAAAACCACCTGGTTAGAAAGTATGCAGCCACCCAAGCAAATATGTTCAATAATACAAAGAAAACAATAATATTCCACAACCCCGAGCTAAAGATGGGCGAGGGCGGCGGGTGCATGACGTTCGAGGCGGTCGAAAACACGACGCGTAAGGCAATAAAGAATATGAGATTTGCCAGCGATGTAGCCCAGTCGACGTTCACCAGCCACAAGCCGATTTGCATTAACACGCCCACGATGGCGAAGGTCAGGGCCAGGCGGAAGCGCGGCTCGGCCAGGAACAGCCCGTTCCAGTTGGCTTCCATCGCCCACAGTGAGAGCGGTAGATACGTCAGCCAGAAGACGATGCCGGTGCGGCCCAACGCCGCCGACCATTGATGCAACCGACTGCGGCGCAACACCAACGCGAGCAGGCCGGCTAACGCGGCTGCGGCAAAGGCCACTTCCGCGGCCAGCACCCAGGCGCCGTGCAGGTACACGATCCGCACGTTGGAGCCGAGCGATTGTTCTTCCGGGCCGAAGGCGGCCAAGCACGGCGATCACCAGCACGGTGGCAAAGAAAAGCAGCAGAGGAGAAGTGCGTTTTGACATGGGGCGAATTGTACTCTAGCAAACCGCTATAATTCATCAAGGGATTGCGGTTCTCCAGGATTTTCCGTGAAAGGGTGCCGGATGTACCACGAAATTCCTAAAGAGCCGGGATTGCGGTCATCTACGGATATCAGAAGATGGGAGCGGAGCAATATCGCGCTTCGACTGCGGCGATGAACACGCCTCCGCTCAGCGAGGAGATGGAGAAAATATGCGCTTTGAAAACAAAGTTGTTCTGATCACCGGCGGCACGCGCGGGATCGGGTTTGCGACCGCCCGTCTGTTCGCGGCGGAAGGGGCGCGGGTCGTCATCGCCGGCAGGGAGGAGGCGCAGACAACGGAAGCAGCCCGCCGGGTCCCGGGACGAGGCGAGGCCGGGGATGTATCCAGGTCTGCGGACTGTGAGCGCATCGTCGCCCGGACCCTGAGCCTGCATGCCCGTTTAGACGTCCTGGTCAACTGCGCGGGCGTGATCTTCCGGGACCGCACCGTCGAGGCGACTACGGAGGAAGAATGGGACCAGACCTTCGACGTGAACGTCAAGGGGACGTTCCTGATGAGCAAGTATGCCCTGCCCGCGCTGCGGGAAACGAAGGGCAGTATCGTCAACGTGTCGTCTTACGTGGGACTGGTTGGGTTTGCGGGCGCGTCTGCGTACGCGGCCTCGAAGGCGGCCATCCTCAACCTGACCCGCTCGATGGCGCTCGACCACGCCAGGGAGGGGATCCGGATCAACGCCGTCTGCCCGGGCAGCGTAGATACGGAGATGATCCACGCCGCCTGGCAGCAGTTCGGGGACGTCGAGCAAGCGCAGAAACTATGGGCCGAAAAGCATCCGCTGGGACGGATCGCCACGCCCGAGGAAGTGGGACGGGCCATTTTGTTCTTGGCCAGCGACGAGGCCAGTTTCATCACCGGCGCAGCCCTGCCGGTGGACGGGGGCATTACGGCTGGTTAAGGGCTCTGCACCGTGAACGTCCTCTGGGCAGAAAACTCGTTGGGTTCCGTTACACGCAGTGTAGCAGTGTAATCCCCACAATCGGCGGAAATCAGGTCGGTGCTCACGTTCTGGATGCCAGACTCTGTGAACTGGACGGTTTCCTCGCCCGTCGTTTCTTGGGCAGCCCCGTTCACCTCCCAGTGATACCGGACCGTAGCCGGTCCGTTGGCGCTGATCGAGCCGTTGAACACGATCTGGTTCGGGCTCCCGCAAGCGGTGAACGCCACCATGACCGCGTCTACACTGGCACTGTGTGACCGATGCCTCGGGCGGCTCGACGATCCGAACCGTGTTCAGGTTCCCGGCCGTCTCGACCACATCGTAAGACACCCAGCAAAAGCTGCCGTCCGGTTTCATCGGGTCGCTGACGTACCACCAGGCGGTGTTAACCGTCCTGCCTTCGATTTCGGCCATCGTCCCCGCCGGGATCGTGCTGACCACTGCCCATTCCTGTCCCGGCCCGTAACGGCAGTTAGCTCCCAGGCTTCTCGGCCGGGCAACCGGCGCGTCTGGGGTTGAGGTGACCGTCGGGAGCGGCGTTTCTGTTGGAACGGGCGTCAGCGTTGAGATCGCAAATGTCGGTAAAGGCGAAGGCTCGATCACCGGGGCAGCGGGAGGCGCTACCTCCGACCAGTTGCAGGCCAGCGCCGCCAGGATCAAAGCGAAGAAGGATAGTGTCCATCCGAATTTTTCAGGTTTCAGGGCGGGATTCATGTTTCCTCCGTGCGACATTCGAACCCATGACTCCACCGGAAGCATTGGTTGAACAGGATTCCGGTTTGGGCATTTCCATGCCGAGTATAGCACCAACCTGACTGGTTGGTTTTTACCTGTCAGCAGGCTCTTTAGAACTTTCCATAGTAGATATCGGATGTAGGGGTACGATTTAACCTGTAGGAATAAGGCTCTCAACCCAATACTTGCAGTACAATTCAGAAACGTCTTGGTTCTTTTAGAATTTTTTTAATCAGGACTTATGCAACTCGCAAACCATATTCCGGGCCTCTTTCATTCGTTTGCGTACGTCCTATTAATCAATGCCCGAAATTGGGGTCAGAAGGGTGAACGCCCTTCTGACCCCAACTTTGGAACTCTTTAAAACTGATGGTAAGGTAAACACATATGACGAAGAAGCAAATCGCAGTACTGACCAGCGGCGGCGACGCCCAGGGCATGAACGGAGCTGTCCGGGCGGTGGTGCGCACCGCGCTGGACCAGGGAGCGGATGTTTACGCAATTTATGAAGGCTATCGTGGGATGGTGGAAGGCGGGGAACGTATCCGCAAAATGGACTGGGACTCGGTAGGCGGGATCCTGCAACTGGGCGGGACGGTTATCGGCACGGCGCGCAGCCAGGCGTTCCTGACCCGTGAAGGACGCCGGAAAGCCGCCTACAATCTGATCGTGAACGGCATCGACGGTTTGATCGTGATCGGCGGCGATGGCTCGCTGACGGGCGCAAATATCTTCCGCCAGGAGTGGCCCTCCCTGGTGAACGAGCTGCTCGAAAGCGGCGAGATCACGCCCGAAACCGCCGCCCAATACCCCAACCTTTCCATCGTAGGGCTGGTCGGTTCGATCGACAACGACTTCTACGGCACCGACATGACCATCGGCGCCGATACCGCCCTGCACCGCATCACCGAAGCCGTGGACGCGATCACCAGCACGGCCGCCAGCCACCAGCGCACCTTTGTGGTCAAGGTCATGGGACGCAACTGCGGCTACCTGGCCCTGATGGCCGCCCTGGCCACCGGCGCGGACTGGGTCCTGATCCCCGAAGCGCCTCCCGATGTGGACAACTGGCAGCAGGTCATGGCGGAACGCCTGCGCGCCGGACGGGCAGCCGGCCGGCGCGACAGCATCGTCATCCTGGCCGAGGGGGCGCACGACCGTCACGGGAATTACATCGGCAGTTCCGACGTCCAGAAGGCGCTCGAGGATTTGCTGGGCGAGGACGTGCGCGTGACCGTGTTGGGGCACGTCCAACGCGGGGGCCGGCCCAGCGCCTTCGACCGCACCCTGGGCACCTTTACGGGCTATGAAGCCGTGCGGACGATCCTGACGGCCTCTCCCGAGGACGAGCCGGTGGTCATCGGGATCAAAAACAACCGCATGACCCGCATCCCCTTGATGTACGCCGTCGAGAAGACCCTGGCAGTGGCCGAGGCCATCGCCGCCGGAGACTATGAACGGGCCATAGACTTGCGCAGTTCCTCGTTCAAAGACGCTTTCCGCACCTTCAAGACCATGGTGCGGGCCCTGCCCCATCCGATCGAGCCGGGACAAAAACGCTTTCGCATCGCCGTGCTCAACGCGGGCGCACCCGCTCCCGGCATGAACACCGCTGCCCGGGCCGCCATCCGCCTGGGGCTGGACAAGGGACACATCATGCTGGGCGTGCACAACGGGTTCGAAGGTCTGGCGGAAGGCGAGGTCGAGGAGATGGAGTGGATGAGCACCAGCGGCTGGGCCACGCAGGGCGGCTCTTTGCTCGGGACCACGCGCAAAGTCCCGCAAGGGAGCGACTTATATGCCCTGGCGCGGGTGATCGAAGACCAAAAGATCGACGCCCTGCTGGTCATCGGCGGCTGGAACGCCTACGAAGCGACTCGCCTGCTGCTGAACAACCGCCAGAATTACCCGGCCTTCAACCTCCCGACCATCTGCCTGCCCGCTTCGATCAACAACAACCTGCCCGGCTCCGAGTTGAGCATCGGCGCGGACACCGCCCTGAACAGCATCGTGGACGCGGTCGACAAGATCAAGCAGTCGGCCGTGGCGACCCGGCGCTGTTTCGTGGTCGAGGTGATGGGCCACTACTGCGGCTACCTGGCCCTGATGGGCGGGCTGGCCACCGGCGCCGAGCGGGTCTACATGCACGAAGAAGGCATCACGCTGCGCGACCTGCAAGCTGACGTGGAAAAGCTGACCGTGGGATTCCTGTCCGGGAAACGGCTGGGGTTGATCATCCGCAACGAATACGCCAACCCGATCTACACCACCCATTTCATCTGCTCGTTGTTCGAAGAGGAGGGCAAGGACGTGTTCGACGTGCGGCCGGCCATCCTGGGGCACCTGCAGCAGGGCGGCGACCCCTCGCCCTTTGACCGCATCCAGGCCAACCGCTTCGCGCGCCTGTGCCTGGAATTCCTGATCGAGGAGTGCCAGCACGACAGCGACCGCAGCGCCTTCATCGGCCTGCAGAACGGCCAGATCCAGTTCCACGATATGCGCGACTTCGAGCGTATGGTGGTGAGCGAGTTCCAACGCCCGCGCGACCAGTGGTGGATGGAGTTGCGGCCGATTGCCCGCCTGCTGGCGCAGTACGGACCCACGGAACCGGTGGTCACATAAGCGATGCAACAGGAGCGGACGGTCCGCTCCTGTTTTTATCAGGACTTATTCGCACGTTCGCGTAAAAAGTACGGCAAATATGGTGTGCGCGTGCTGCGCCACGCACCCATATTTCCAGTCCTCTGCTCATTCGATTTGCATCTAGGTCGCTATTTCTGACTAAAAGAAAAGGAGTCTTCTATGTACGGAACGATTGCCCATTTCCGCCTCAAACCCGGTGTAAAGAAAGAATTCATCGAAACCATGGACAGCCTGGGCGATCGCCGATATCCCGGGCTGGATGGCCGATTACTATTTCCAGATGGACACCGGCGGCGACGAGTTCTACCTGGTGGCGATTTTCCGCGATCGAGAAACGTACCTCGCCAACGCGGACTCCCTGGAGCAGCACGAACGGTATCTCCAGTTCCGCTCGTTCCTGGTGGCAGACCCGGAATGGCACGACGGGGACATCGTCTCAGCAACCGGGCCGTGGCGCAATGATTTCTTTTCAGAGCGCTGCCTGGCACCCGTTTGCCAGGCCATGATCTGGTATCGTTCTGGTTTCCTCCGAAGCTCCTTATGATGCGCGGAACATTGGCTTTCCCTGCAGCGTCTCTTTTCCACAAGGAGAAAAAATGAAACCTTTAACCGTATGTTGATCTTTGCCATCACGGCTGTGTTATTTACAGCCTGCAGCCCCAAGGCCACGCCACGCCCTTGATCATACAGGCCCAAAACCCGTATGCCCCGCAAGCGAGCGATGCGGCCCTGATGCGCGGCGAGGTAACCATTGATTCGGCTTCGCTGTCCCTGGCGGGGACAAAGCCGGAACGGGTCACTTTGAGCTTCGCTTATTTCCCGCCCACTCCCTGCTACCAACTGCGCGTGGAAGTGAGCCAGCCCGACGCACAGAACCGCATCGACGTCAGCGCTTATGGCGTTGCCGAAAAAGACAAAGCCTGCACGCTGATGGCGCTTGCCACGCCCCTGCAGGCCAGCCTCGACCTGGGCAGCTTCCCTCAGGGACATTACAGCCTGTGGCTGAACGGCGTCCAGGTCGGCGAGTTCGATGCTTAACAGACCATTGAAGAGAGAGGCCTGAAGGTTTTATGGATAAACTTGGCTAAATTTACCCAAAAGGAGCTTTGGAATGGATCGACCCAAACGGTACCACCCCGTCCAAGTGACCCTGCACTGGCTGATCGCACTCGGTGTTTTGATCAATTTGTATCTGGGAATCTTCGTATTTTCTCGGCGCGGACGCGGTGGAAATTTTCTCTCGGGAAATGCTCTCGAGAACGTTCATATCCTGGTCGGGATCACAATCCTGGTCCTGCTGCTGTTCCGTATAATCATGCGCTTCGCAGCCAAAAGGCCGGCGGATGCGACCGCCGGGAATCGCTTCCTCGATATCCTGGCCAGGGTTCCAGGGGCCGCCCCCCGGGTTCACGCCGCCTGTCCCTGGAACGTTCCCGAACGGATTCCGGGCGGATTCCGCTCCCCGCTTTTGGCCGTTCACCGGCTGACGGCCTACCTGGTCGCGTTTCTGGTCGGCCTGCACATCCTGGCGGCGGGGTACCACCAGTTCATCCGCAGGGATAATCTGCTGGCGCGCATGTGGTACGGGGCCAGGTAATTCGATAACTTTAGGAGTACATACGATGGAAAATGATGATCGCCAGATCGGCAAAATTCTAAGCCGCAGGGATGCGCTCAAGCTGTTGGGGGTGACCGGCGCAGCGCTGCTGGCCGCCTGCGCGCCGGAAGGGACTGCTACGAGCGAGCCGGCCAGCATTCCCGTCTCACCGGCCACAGCCGGGACTGCTTCTGGCGCGATGCCCGCATGCGTGGTGCGCCCGGAAGCGACCGAAGGCCCGTATTATGTGGACGAAGACCTGGAACGTTCGGACATCCGCTCCGACCCGGGGACCGGTATCGTCAAAAACGGCGCGCCCCTCGCGCTGACCTTCAACGTCTCGCAAGTCTCGGGCGACGGCTGCGCCCCGCTGGAAGGTGCCAAAGTGGAAGTCTGGCACTGCGATGCAGACGGCGTCTACTCGGACGTCTCCGACCCCGGCTTCAACAGCAAGGGGCAGAAGTTCCTGCGCGGCTTCCAGACCACGGACGCGAACGGACAGGCTACCTTCACCACCATTTACCCTGGCTGGTACCGCGGTCGCACGGTGCACATCCATTTCAAGGTGCACCACGATTCAACAGAAAGCCGGGTTTTCACCTCGCAGCTCTTCTTCGACGACACGCTCAGCGACCAGGTCTTTGCCAGGGAACCGTATGCGAGTAAAGGCCAGCGCAACACCTTCAACCGCAACGACGGGATCTACCAGGACGCGTTGTTGGTGGATGTAGCCCCCGCCAGCGATGGATATGCAACCGCTTTTGATATCGGGTTACAACTCGACTGAATCCGTTTTACATCGAAATATAAAGTATCGTTCGAAAGCAGAACTCCAGGAGCTCGAAGGCCCTGGAGTTCTGCCTTTGCTGGAAACCCCCGGCGAGCTGCAGCCGGGAGCGACCTGTTATGCAACGGTAATGCGCGAATGAATAAAGATAGCATATAGTTAGCTTATAGCTTTGATATAGCTAGCATATAGCTTAATAGGCTTATGTTTCCCTGAAGGGAGAAACAAACCCCCCCGGAGAGCAAAGGAGATCCCATGGCGAAGATACACAAGAATTTATTTTTACAGGGCGTGAGCGGCGGCGTGGGCGGCCAGTTGGTGCTGCGCCGCCTGCGAGACGGGCGCACGATCCTGTGCGCGATGCCCGATTTCAGCAACCGGAAGTTCAGCAAGGAACAGCTCAGCCACCAGCAGCGCTTCCAGGAAGCGGCCGCGTTCGCGCGTAAGGCGGCCCAAGAGCAGCCCCTGTACGCGGAACTGGCGGCAGGCACGATGAAGACCGCCTATAACATCGCGCTCTCGGACTGGTTCCACCCGCCCGTGATCGAGCGCGTCGAGCGGCGAGACGATACGCTGCGGGTGCGGGCCAGGGACAACGTGCGCGTGGCGCGCGTGTGGGTGACCGTCCTGCAGGGGGAAGAAGTGGTGGAGCAGGCCGAAGCTACCGAGGTGGGAGCGGATTGGTGGCAGGTCGCCGCGCCGGGCGCGGGCGGCAGGATGGTGGTGCAGGCGAAGGATCTGGCGGGGAATGTGGTGGATATGGAGTATCGAGAATAGCTTGACCGTTTCGATCCATGAGTGGCAGGTGCTATAATTAACAAATGGATGCGAAAACCAACATGAAGTTCTATCGCGATCGCTGGAAGGCTGTTGAGGAAATCGAACAGCGTGAATTGCGCGCGTCCACCATACACACGAACTGGCAAGAACTCAATTCCATTTTGCGGCGTTCGATCCGTCTGGGGTTAAGTCGGGGAGACGATGACGGGGCCGCCGGAAGTGGGTCAAACAGTTTGCGGAAGTTCTGGAAATGCCAGCCTTATGGGATGATATTGCAGGCATTCTAAAATAATGAGAAGCCGCACCCCGGGATAGGAGGCAGGGCAATACGATCCGGGTGCTGGACAGGGATACCTATCCTATATCTCGTCGACCTCCATAATCACAGCATTTTTTGTTGTCTTTGCCCGGTACAGAGCCTGGTCCGCTTTCTTCAGGATGTGATCGATCTGGTCGGACGGTTTGGCGCATGCGACTCCCACGCTCACAGTGATGCCGAAAGAGGCGCCCTCATAATGGAATCTGGTGTCGGCAATCTCACTTCGGATTCTCTCCGCCAGCGCTTCAGTCTCACAGGTGCCGGGCACGATGAAAAGAAATTCCTCGCCGCCCCAGCGACCGACCAGATCCTGTTTCCGGATCATGGACTGGAATATGCTGGCTGTTTTCACCAGAACCTCGTCACCCACCGCATGCCCCCAGCGGTCATTCACGTGCTTGAAATCATCGATATCGATCAACAGGATCGTGAATTCGCCCTGATTCCTTTGTACTCGGGAAAGCTCCTTCTCGAGAAACGCCTGGGTCGCCCGCCGGTTTGGGATGCGGGTCAGGACATCTATGGTAGCCACTTCCATCAAGTCGTTTCTCAAGCGCTGGCTCACCATCAGAATGAAACCCATCGACCAGAAGAAACTGAGCGCAAACGAGAGCAGGTAGGTAGCCGATTGGACGGGAGAAAAACTCGCGGTAGCCTGGATCGGATTGAGAAGGATGCTGATCGTTCTGATGGTCAAAGATACCCCGTAGACGAGAAAAGAGAGCATCATCAGGATTGCGCTGAACCGCAGACCGGTCTTCTGGGTGTGCCAGAGCTGGTAAATCACCATCAAGGCAATCGCGACGGCTCCGAGGGAATAGGCGATGATCCGTCTTCCCATATCATCCTGCCAGTACGTAAAGTACACCAGGAAATACAGGACGGTCGCTATGACCGTAATCACGAATGCCTTGCTGTAAGCCAACCCGGTGAACTGGCTGAGCGCAATATAAAAAAGGCCGGTCCCTGCCAGGAGCAAGGTGTTCGATAGGATGATCGTCAGGATCTCAGACAGCTGGTCCGCGAACAGGCGCAGCAGGATACCGACTGCCACGCACAAATTGGCCAGCAGCGCGGCGCCCACCCCCCGGTATTGTTTCAACTCCCTGATCAGGTAAGCTTGCGCTCCGATCACGGAAGCCTGGACGAAAAACGTCATGCCCACAAAGAGAGCGATCGTCCGGATGTCAAACTGGAAGAGGATTTGCATTCGAAACCTTGTCTACACTTGCGGCATTCCACTCGCAAGTTATGCAGAGCACAAGCCACTTCCATCACCGAATCCGAAAAGCCATCTTTGGTGTTGCGGAAAACATCTTTCACAATACGACAACGTTTGACACCTGCAATCGTATTTTCAACACTGATCCTGGTTCTGGAAATGATACTATTCAAACAACGATCGGTTTGGCTCAACTCTTGTCCTTTAGGCTTTTTTTGGCTGAAACGTGATCACACCTTGCGGCTCATATCCTTGAAAGCCGGTATCCTTGCCCAAAGTAGAACATCTTGGATAGGAGATGGGATGATCGTCAGCTACCCTTTTGTCGTGAGTTTTGCCAGTCACGGTTGGACTGAGATACAACACTTTCTTGGTATGGCTGCTGCTCAACAAAAGGTTCTTGTCGGTATGGGTTTTCTTCTTGCCACTGTAGTGTTCACGCTGTTTTTGGGCATCTTTCGGACGTTGGCGTCGTCTTTCCGTGCCGTCGATCAAGAAATCTGGCTCTGCTTCGGCTACCAATGGGCTGTCAGCCACGGCTTCTCCATCACGCTCCGGCGTCAAACCCATTTCGGCTAGCGTTTGCTTCAAGATCGGCAAGAGCAGGTGTATCCAATAGTTGGCTTGCGGTTGACTGATCTCAAACTGTAATCCAAGCATCTCCTGGATCGGATACGTCTTCTGGTAGATCAAAATGAACAACAGCTTGTTCTAATAATTAGCCTTACGCAGTGCGCGAAAAGGTACCTGAAATAAGGGTGGCGTGCTGCGCACGCCACCCTTATTTCAGGACTTCTCCTGTTCAGTTGCGTAGCTCCTGATCTTAATATATCGTATTCGAAGAGGTGAGACTATGGCTGAAATCCCCGAGGCGCTTGATGGTTTCCGCCTGAAGATTTCCACCAATGGACAACTCACTTTCCGGCGATTTCGCGGGAATGAATCCCCTGGTTTCGAACTCCGGCCCAACTGGTGGAGCCGGGGCAGGCAAGCTCAACCCAAGGCTCATCTCGTGAAAGCTGCTTCGACAAGCTCAGCAATACAATTTCCGCGGGGTTAAACCTCTGCTCAGTGCATGGAAGCCCTTCGGGCTGCGCTACGCCGGGTATATTCGACTTCCAGCGCCGAAAGGCTTTTCGCACAACACCCTGTAGATGCCTCCTCGAAGGAATCAATCATGGATGTCACTTGGCATTTTGACCAGACGGAAATAAGTTGGAATGCGTTATCTGAGTTATACAAAATTGCCCCGCTTGGCACGAAATTGCCGGACCACTTAAAGATGGTATTCTCCAACAGCAGATTTAAATGTTTCGTCTACCATGAAACCTGCTGGTCGGCGCCGGAAGAGAATTGGCGAATGGCAAAGTAGGAAAAATGACACTTTAAATAGAACACTTGTTGTACTATAATTAGAATAGAGATTCCGAGATGTATTATCGTAGAAAAGTTCTCCTTGCCTTGCTTGAAGTTTACGGTGGTGGTCTGAAAAGAACGGACTGCGAGAAATTACTATTTAATTTCTGCCAAACTACTGGTAAGAATTTCTATGACTTCTTCCCATACAAATATGGGCCATTTAGCTTTTTGTCTTACTTTGATAAGCGGCGCTTAACTGAATTAGGTTTATTGAAACAGACTGATGATTTTCAGACAAACACAAGTCATTCCTATTTGGATGAATTAGAACTATCTAACAGAAAAGCCCTCTTGAATTTCAAAGCCAATATCGGTGCTGTTCGGGGAGACAGTCTTATTAAAAAAACTTATCGCGAGTTTCCCCAATTTGCAGCCAGAAGTAAGATTGCCGAAAGTCTATTTAACGATGAAGAATTGAAACAAATCCAGTTTGCTTGGAATAAAGATACAAAACCATTTGTCTTTACTCTTGGTTATGAGGGCTTGACTATCGATGCCTTCCTAAACAAGCTCATTAGTAATAATGTTTTTGCTGTTGTGGATGTTCGTAGTAACCCACAATCTATGAAGTATGGATTTTCAAAGAAGAGCTTCAAACAATATATCGAAAGCGCTGGAATGAAATATATCCACATTCCGGAATTAGGAATCCCTTCTTCTATGCGAAAGGGTTTGGGAGAGAGCGTTTCTCACGAGAGCCTGTTCCAAATATACAAAACCAAATTATTGCCCGAACATGAGGAAGCGCAAAATCAATTACTGAGCTTGATTGCAGGATACTCACGAATTGCATTGGTTTGTTTTGAAGCTGATCATCATTTTTGTCATCGAAATTCTTTGGTTGAGCATCTTCAAACGAAGAACCCGCTACCAAGCCCTGTTTTACATCTCTAAAATTTGCAGGGGGCTAACATGCCGTATTTGCCTGATGCACTTCCAAGCGCCAGAGTTTTAATCACCGTCAAAACTTATCCCTTACCCTCACGTAGTTATACAGAATTGGTTTGTACGGCAGGATTATTAGATGGTGAAAAATGGATTCGGATGTATCCAATTCCTTTCCGTTTTTTACAAGACGAACAGAAAAAATATCCGAAGTATTCCTGGATAGAGTTGGATTTGACTCGCAAGAAAGATGATTTTCGGTTCGAGAGTTATAGTCCCAAGCTTGGTGTAGACGAGCCTATAAAAGTTCACCAGCATATTGGCACAGAAAATGAATGGGCAGCGCGCAAGAGCTATGTTCTTAAAGAAGTATTCACTTCAATGAAAAGATTGATTGAACTTGCTAAAAACCCAAATCGAAGGAAATCTTTAGCTACGTTGAAACCGTCTCGCATTGTCGATTTTGTTATTGAGGAAGATGAACGCGAATGGAAAAAAGAATGGCGAGAACAACTTAAACAACTAAATATGTTTGATGAATTGCCTACTCAACGTGGACAAAAGAAACTTGTCAAGAAATTGCCTTATAAATTCTCTTATCGTTTTTTCTCAGAGGATGATAAGGAACCGCGCAAGATGATGATCGAAGATTGGGAAATTGGTGCGTTGTTTTGGAATTGTCTTTATCGGACTAATGGAGATGAACGAGCTGCACTGGAATTGGTTAAGCAGAAGTACCTTGAAGAATTTGTTGAGAAAGATTTGTATCTCTTCGTTGGCACGACCTTGCGATTTCATAATGTTGCTCCAAATCCGTTTGTGATAATCGGCGTGTTCTATCCGCCGAAAACAGATCAATTATCTTTGCTGTAATTTCGTCGGTCCGCTTCAGTAGCTTCGTCAAATAGTGTGGAAGTTCCTATCCAGGCGGTCACCACTCCCAACGCACTTCGCGTCCGGCGCATTATGTTAAACGCGGATAGAGAATCAACTGCGTACACCGGAACAACGCGATCGTCTTTCCGCTGAATTCGTCCTTTATTTGGGGGTCTCAGATCGGAGTGGTGCGGTCGCTTATTTTGGCGAAGTAAGCGAGGGTAGAATACCGTATAATTAAAGCATGGCTACTGCTCAACTGCCCATCCCCCGCAAAGAAATCGCCGCCTTTTGCCAGCGTTGGAAAGTGACCGAATTTTCTTTATTTGGCTCGGTATTACGCGATGATTTTCGCCCTAATAGCGACGTGGATGTATTGGTCACATTTTCCCAGGGTGTACAAATCAGCTTGTTCGACCTGGTGCAAATGAAACTGGAATTGGAAGAAATCTTCCACCGCCCTGTGGATGTGATCGAGAAGGATGCGCTGGAAAATCCCTTTCGAAAGCGGGAAATTCTTAACAGCGCGCAGATGATTTATGTCGCCTAGCGACAGGGACATATCTTATATATGGGACATGCGCAAATACGCGTTGGAAATTCAAGACATTATTAAAGGCGTTCCCCACACAAAGTTTGTGGAGAACAAAACGATCCGGTATGCAATCGAGCGATTGCTTCTCATCATTGGCGAAGCAGCGAATCATGTTTCCATGGATTTCCAGAAACAACACCCAAACATTGCGTGGGCACAAATCATCGGTTTACGGAACGTATTGGCACACGAATACGGCGAAGTAAAAGTTGACAAAATTTATCTCGCTGCCACAATCAGCATACCTGCACTTTTGGAAGTATTAGAACCGCTACTGCCCGAATAACGTCTTCTTGCTTGGGGACAAAAATTTTGTGGCCTTACTACCTTCGGTAGACAAAATTGGAACAATCCCCACACCAGTCCCGATCCCTAATTCCCAAATGTCCACCGATGTTGCACCTCATGGTTCGCGCGGATAAAGAATCAACTGCGTACACCTAAACAACGCGATCGTCTTCCCACTGGCTTCGTCCGTCACCTGCGCATCCCAGATCTGCGTGGTCCGGCCGGCGTGGACCCGTGTCGCAACACAGGAAATCGCCCCCTCGCGTGCGGTATTCAAAAAATTGGTCTTGAGTTCGATGGTGGTGAAGCTATGCGCCCCGGTGGGCAGATCGGTGAATGTCCCGTAACCGCAAGTGGTGTCTGCAATGGCGATGATGGCGGCGGCGTGCAGGTAGCCGTTGGGGGCTAACAATTCCGGGCGCAAGGGCAGGCGGCTGGTTGCGCGTCCGGGCTCGATGCCGGTAAATTCGATCCCGATCAGGCCGGGCAGGGTCCCCTGGCTGCGGGCGTTGAGTTGGTCAAGGGTGGTCATGGGTTCGAAGTATAGCACGGCCAGGACCGGCCCAGTTTATATCCACTCAATCTTTATTTCGTCCTGCAATATTTTGAATTCCGGATCTCCCGTAATCAACTCGGCCTTGTGGATTTTCGCAATCGCCGCGGCAAAACAATCCGCATACGAAATATTTCCATTAACCTTGAAGATGGCGGCCTGATGTGTGAGACGCCAGTCTGCCTCTACGATTTCAATCGCCATCCCCATGATCTCCTGGATATACTGGTTCGCAACCTCAGCAGAGTTGGTGCGCGCAATCGAATACCACACCTCTCCAAGGTTTACGACACTCATGAGGAGATGGGTAGTGCCATCCTCGGCTTTTAGAAGCACGTTTCTAACAAAATCCGCACCCGGCTCATCTTCGAAAAAGGCCATCAATGCAAAAGAGTTAAGCACCTTGGTTGGCATGGTGCTATTCTGTTTCCGTATCTTTGCGTCGTTCTTCGACCAGCACTTTCAACCCTCCTTTGCCCTTAAGAGAGCCTTGCAGGTTCTTGAGATACTGTTCGGTCACAGGCTTCAAAACGATGCCATCCCCTGTATCAGTAATAATAATCTTAGTCCCCTTTTTAATCCCATATTTCCGCCGCAATGCAGCGGGAATAACAACCTGGCCTTTGACAGTTGCGTAAGTCTCCATCTCAAAACTCTCCTTTATACAGTGTAATATTACTTTAATGATAAAAGTAAGTCAAGATACTTGCTGTAATACTTTTACGGATACAATTTATCTTTTCTGTCTTTGCCTCGACCCACCCTGCCCAAAACTGGTACAATCCCCCACTAATCTCCAATCTCTACTATCTGGAACCCTATGACCACCGATACCAAACAAGTCATCTACTCTATGAACAAAGTGGGGCGCATCGTCCCGCCGAACAAACAAGTAATGCGCGATATCTCGCTCGGCTTCTACTACGGCGCCAAGATCGGCGTGCTCGGGCTGAACGGCGCGGGCAAGTCCACCTTGCTGCGCATCATCGCCGGCGTCGATCCCGATTACGTCGGCGAGATCGCTAAGAGCCCCGGCTACACCGTCGGGCTGCTCGAGCAGGAACCGGTACTGGATGAGTCCAAGACCGTCATCGAAGTGGTACGCGAGGCCGTCCAGCCGATCGTCGACCTGCTGGCCAAATATGACCAGGTCAACGCCAAATTCGCCGAGCCGGATGCCGACTTCGACGCCCTGATCGCCGAGCAGGCCAAACTGCAGGACGAGCTCGACAAGCACGACGCATGGAATCTGGATTCGCACCTGGAAGTCGCTATGTCCGCCCTGCGCTGTCCCCCGGTCGATACCCCGGTCAAGGTGCTGTCCGGCGGCGAACGGCGGCGCGTCGCCCTGACCCGCCTGCTGCTGACCGAGCCCGATATCCTGCTGCTCGACGAGCCCACCAACCACCTGGACGCCGAATCTATCGCCTGGCTGGAGCACCACCTGCGCGACTACAAAGGGACGGTCATCGCCGTCACCCACGACCGCTACTTCCTCGACAACGTCGCCGGCTGGATCCTGGAGCTCGACCGCGGCTACGGCATCCCCTGGAAGGGCAACTACTCGTCCTGGCTGGAGCAAAAGCAGGAGCAACTGCGCCAGGAGGAAAAGTCCGAGTCCAAGCGCCAGAAGACCCTGCAGCGCGAGCTGGAATGGATCCGCATGTCGCCCAAGGCGCGCCAATCCAAGGGACAGGCGCGCGTCAACGCTTATGACAAACTGCTCTCGCAGGAATACGAACAGTACCGCGGCGAGCAGGAAATCTACATCCCGCCCGGTCCGCGGCTGGGGGATGTGGTCATCGAGATGGATCAGGTGACAAAGTCTTTTGCCAGCCCCGCTGCCGAAGGTGGCGGGGGCGAACGCCTCATCCTGGACGAGTTGTCTGCTACCGTTCCCCCGGGCAGCATCCTGGGGATCGTCGGACCCAACGGCGCGGGAAAGACCACCCTGCTGAAAATGATCGTCGGGCAGGAGCAGCCCGACAGCGGCTCGATCCGGATAGGCGAAACTGTCAAATGGGCTTACGCCGACCAGTCCCGCACGCTCGACCCCGAGAAGACCGTCTACGAGGAGATTTCGCAGGGCGCGGAAACGCTTGAACTGGGAAACCGTAAGATCAACGCGCGGGCGTACTGCTCGTCCTTCAACTTCAACGGCTCCGACCAGCAGAAGAAGGTCGGAGTCTTATCGGGTGGCGAGCGCAACCGCGTCCACCTGGCCAAGACCCTGACCGAGGGCGCCAACGTGATCCTGCTCGACGAGCCGACCAACGACCTGGACGTGAACACGTTGCGGGCGCTGGAAGAGGCGCTGGAGAACTTCGCCGGCTGCGCGGTGGTCGTCAGCCACGACCGCTGGTTCCTGGACCGCATCTGCACCCACATCCTGGCCTTCGAAGGCGACAGCCAGGCGCGCATGTTCCTGGGCAACTGGTCCGACTACGAAGCCGATTACAAGTCGCGCTACGGCAAGTCTGTAGAGGTGCCGCAGCGGATCAAGTACCGGACGCTGAAACGGTAACTTAGTCAAAGGAGCTTGTGCTTTTTCAGGAATAAGAATAGCAGCGTGCAAATCGAACCATGCAGAAACAAAACGTCGCAAATCAAGAACTCACAATTGTGATCCCTGTCTATAATGAGGCGGAGAACCTGGCTACTTTCTTGCCAGGTTTAATAGAAACTTGTCAATCCAACCAGTGGAAGATCATTATTGTGAATGACGGCTCGGTAGACGAATCGGCTCAATTGCTTGCCCGCTTTGAGCACAACCCATTTGTCAGCGTTTTACACCATAAGGTAAACAGAGGCTATGGCGGGGCATTGAAAACAGGATTATCCGCTGTGCAAACCACCTATGCGCTGACCATGGACGGCGACGGACAACATGCGGTTCATGATATTCCCGCCATCCACAAGTTTGCTCTGGAAAATGATGCTGATATGGTAATCGGTTCACGCACCAGCGTCGAAGAGGCGAACTGGTACCGTGAACTGGGAAAATGGCTTATTTACAGGTTTACCAGCATCTTGGTGCCCCTTCCGATAAGAGATTTGAATTCGGGTTTCAAGATGTATCAAACTAACCTGGTCCAGAGATACCTTTCCTTATGCCCCGATTCAATGGCTTTTAGCGATGTGATTACGCTGTTGTTCCTTTATCAACGGCATCTCGTTTTAGAATATCCGATTACCGCAAAGAAACGTTTGGCCGGCAAAAGCACGATTAATATACAAACCGCTTTTCAAACGTTAAGGGAAATTTTAAGTTTGGTTATGCTCGTTAACCCCCTGAGAATTTTTTTACCCATTTCATTCATTTGCATCTTCGTCGGTATGCTTTGGGGTATCCCGATCATTTTATTAGGCAGGGGCGTCAGCGTTGGATCCATGCTGGCAATCGTCTTGGGCACATTATTTTTCTTTTTAGGGCTGCTGGCGAACCAATTGTCACTCATCCGCTTGCACCTTACGGGATTAAGCAATAAGAAAGAGATCGAATAAGGTACTCAATTTAGTTGCTGTGATTCATGAGTTTGTACGCCGATGTCATAATGGACCTGTGAAAATTATGGAGAAACACCAACATTTTTGAATCTGTATATTTTCGTACAATCGTTCTCTCCTCAGAAATATATTCCTCTTTATGGCCCTGTGCACTTGTTTTGGAATGAGGATGTATCCTAAAGGATGCAAGATAGGAAGGGATGAAGTGCAGGCGATAATTTGAATAAAGTCTTAGCCAAAACTCATAATCCATCACGTAATTCAAGCTTTCATCCAAAAGTCCGAGAGAATCAAGCACGTTGCGGCGCCAGAATGTAGCTGGCTGTGAAATATAGTTTGTCATGAGAAGCAGCGGAAAGTTGTGCAACCTGAGCATTAAATTCTTGTAAAGCGTAATTAACTTTCTCGTTTCGTTATCATCTTCGTCTGTAATATAACATTGACCGGTAACCCACATGGTGTCTGGCTGATTAGTGAAAACAGTAGCAACTTTACTAAACGTATCTGGCAGCAGGACGTCATCCGTATTTAAGTAAGCAACAATTTCCCCTTGAGCCAGTCGGAACCCTTTATTGATGGCGTTCGTCTGTCCGCCATCTTTTTCGCTTCTCCAAGTAAGATGGTTGGAGTAATTTTCCAATATCTTTAGCGTTCCATCAACGGAACCGCCATCCATAATGATGTACTCCAAATTGGGATACTCCTGTGACAAAACAGAGTTGATCGTTGCTTCAATAAATTTTCCCTGATTTAGAGAAGGGGTAATAATCGATATTTTGGGAAAGTTGGTTTTCAAAGCGCTTTCGTTTCTCCATTCGACTTGGTGGCCCAGGAAAAAAATGGAAAGAGGAGGATGCGCGTACGCGCGTCCTCTGTTCCGATGGATCCTTTTACGCAACGCACTACCAACAAGTCTCGTTCCATTATAATGATAAACTTATTTTCAAGGAGAAAAAGAGGAAATGACCTGGCTTTCTCAGATCAAGAAAAACATCACATTATCAACCGTTGAACTCTTGCTGATAGTCATCATTCTTATCTTTGGAAGTATTATGGTGATCATGACACCGCTGGGGGCAGGATTTGACGAAGATCAACACTTTGTCCGTTTATGGCAAATATCAAGCGGGACCATCATTCCAGAAGACATGAGCGCGCAGCGGGCAAGATTTCCCGAAATTTATTTTGATTTATCCTATAGAAAGCAGCCGATCATTGAGTCGGTGGGTTTCGATTATTGGAAAAAGTATGGGGGGTTGAAACCTTACGATAAGGGAATTCACTACGGGCCTGTAAGGACCAGATCGAACTATTCACCTATCCTGTACTTGCCTCAGGCACTTGTCTTGCGCTATCTGAGGATAAAAGGCGATTCTTCTGCGCTTACTATGTATTTTGCAAGCAGGTTTGCCGGCCTGTTCGCGTATATGTTTTTAGCCTTAATAGCCATCAGGTTAATTCCTTATGGAAAATGGCTGCTTTTTGTTTTAGCACTGACTCCGATGGCAATTTACCAGGCCTCTATCATTAGCGCAGATACGATTTCCAACGGCATCGGTCTGGTGTTTATTGGTGGATGCCTTTACCTGCAAGATAAAAAAGAACTTTCCTGGAAAGATTTTTCACTCCTGGTGGTCTTAATTGCCCTTTTGTTTTTTACAAAACCAAATCTTTTTCCTCTTATAGCCCTTCCATACTTAATTTTGCGACCTTCTCGCTTTTCTAGAAAAAGTGCCTACCCTCTTTTAATTGTAATTACAATTGTTTTATTTATGATCGAAGTCATTGGATGGTGGAATGCCACAAGTGCTAACGTGGACTTTCTAGATTCTGGCCTGGTGAGCTCTTCGGTCAATGCTCAAGAACAGGTACGAAATATTATTTCAAACCCCCTGATATTGTTTCAAATCTTCCTATACAGCATTGTTGTACAAGGACCACGTTATATCTATCAATGGATCGGAGTTTATGGGTATGACTATGGAAACGTTCCCGAAATCACATATCTTCTTTATTTAATTGGCCTTGGATTAGCGCTTTTGCTTATCAAAGATAAATCGTTGCCTGACAAACACGTTCGTTTTGCCCTCATAGTAACGTTCATCGCAACCTATGTGGCTACTTTGCTTTCTTTATACGTGACTTTTACAACAGTGGGAGAAAAGTTTGTTTATGGAGTCCAGGGCCGGTATTTAATACCGGTTTTTCCTCTTCTCTTTTTGGGCTTATCCGATGCGTTTAAGTTCCGTTTGTTTGTACCAATCAAACTTTTCGTGGTTGGTTCTGTTATCGCGGCATCTCTCTTTTACGTTGGTGGACTCATTCTAAATTATCATGTTTCTTGCGGACCATCGTATTTCCTTCGAGGGCTATGTTACCAACCCGTTTACAAGAACTTTGCTCCTTTGCTGGTTTCTTCTCCACCGATTTCAAAAGATGTCACTTTGATTCAGGAAATCGTTCCCGTATGTGACGGCATGACGATGATTTAAGTACGTATAAACGATCGCGGTAACGACAGCGCAGGTCAGGTTCGGTTTGTTCTGGAAGATTCCGAGCAGGATAAACAAGTAATTGATCAAACGGTAAAAAATGGCGAATTACCTCAGGATGACTGGTATTCTATCGACTTTCAACCAGATTGGGACTCCTCCAGCAAGCTATTCAAGTTGACCATCACAGGAACTGGCTCAGAACCGAGTACAGCCCCGCGATTAGCCTATTCCTTTAGGCCGGAATACCCGTCGGGAGAACTCTTTGTAAACGGAACCCCTAAAGAGGAGGATGTTATCTTTCGTTATGGTTGTGTTGCTGGAATAGACAGGTTCCTTACCAACATCATCAAATGAACCTCGGCCGCGATGGCGTTCCGCATCCGCAAAGAGACGGACCACGAGCGTATCAAGGCCATGCTCGACCTGTCTGGCACGACCGTGGCGTTCATGTTCTTCTCGTTCCTGGCGATGGGGGTCAGCGGCCTGATCCTGCCGTTCCTATTCCATTTCTGGAACAAGGGCTGGGTCTGGCTCTCGATCGTCTTGACGCTGTTTGTCTTCATCTGGATGGGGTTTATGAACGAGCGCAACTACAAGGTGCTGCGCAGGCTGGTTGATGACTTTCAAGCCATTTTACCGGCGCTGCGGCACACACATTTAAGGTTCTCCCGTCTTTCGTCTTTAACGGAATAGAGGCCCGTCGGAAATGGTAGAACCAGATTTAAACAAAAACTTGCGAAGGGATGGTTCCTCCGCAAGTTTTTTCTGTTTGGGATAACGCGTTTTTCTCGTGAAGTTTACTCTACTCTTCAGGTTCCGGCGCAGGCAGAACCATCGTCTCTTTCATCCCGGCCTTCTTGCCCTGCTGGTAAGCAAAGTAAGCGACGAACGCCAGCACGGCCAGCGGGAAGAGCAGCCGCAGCAACCCGCCCACGAACAGGAACGGTAAGCCGAAAACGCCAAACCCGCGCCCGCCCATCATGGGATGGCGGAAGTTCTGGTAGCCTCCCATTGGCCCGCGATTGCCGAAACCGTAATCGTCCATCATCGGGTGGCCGGAGTAAGCAGGTCCGCCCCAGAAAGACATGTGGCCAAAACCGAAGAAATTAGCGGCCAGAAAACCCACACCCACAAGGATCACAAAAACAAGCGTGATTCCCAGGATCCATTTTAAAGTTTTGCTCATAATGTTGCTCCTTTTACATTAAGAACATCATAGCATAGCCATGTAAAATTTCTGTGAAGAAAGTTTGAAGATTGTATAAGAAATTGAGAAATGGGGGGCGGGTTGGCACCCCGCCAAAAATGTATTAGGCGGGCTGAAAGCCCGCCCTACGATAACTATGCTAAGCGCCACACCTGATAAACTGCCAGATTCCCCTCTTTGCCATCTGAGTAGAACGTTTCGATAATTTCGAAGCCACTTGACTGAGCCATTCCGGCCAGTTCCGCCTCGCTGAAATGATGCACGTATCGCAGGCCCGTGCCGCCGGAGCGCCAGTCGAGCAGGAAGTCGCCCTCGTCCACATCTGCTGCCGTTACACCGGCCTCGCTCCAATCCCGGACCCGGCCCCTGAGCCGCGGGCTGTTCAGGAACTGCCAGTTCGAGAGGATGAAACGGCCGTCGTCGGCAAGTAACTCATGCACTTCCTTCAAAATATTCAATCGCAGTCGTTGGCCAGGGATATGGTGTAAAACGGCAAAAGCAGTAACCAGTTTCCAGTCTCCAGGAATTGATATGCCTGGCAACTGAGTCAAATCCACCTGGCGAAACTGTGCCGGAAACCCTTCGGGCACAGACTCCGCATCCGTAAGCAGGGGCAGGCTGAAGTCCAGGCCGAGGTACGCGCCGCGGTGGCCTTCCCGGGCCAGAGTCCGCGCCAGCTGGCCGTTCCCGCAGCCAAGGTCAAGGATCGTCTCGTCCCCGTGCAAAGAATCCAGCACGCGCCGCACGCCCGGCTGGATCCGCCCGCGGGTGGCGGAAAAGGGTTCGCCGAAGTCCGTGTAAAACTTGCGGTTGAGCTCGATCAGGCGCTGGACGACGTCGGGTTTCATAGATTGATTATAGCGGGTCACGTTCAGGGAATCCAACGTTTGGAAGCGTTGGACTCCCTTTCCGGTATCGGGTTATAATCTTCAACCTTACGAGGTAAAACGTGTCGAGCAAACAGAAATGGCAGAAAAACCACAGACTGACCGTCGAAAAACTTGACCTGGCCCGTGTCGTGCTGGCAGAAATACGGCGTGGCGACGCGGTGATGGACAGCGTGCGCAAACACCCCATCCCCAGCGGCGGTTACCTGGGCAAGCATGTGCTGGTCGCTGCCTATCACCAGATGGTGGCAGAGGGCGAGATCCGCGCGGACGGGCGTTTGCTGGAGCGCATCCGCTTGAAGCCGGTGCGCACGCTCTCCGGCGTGACCACCGTTACGGTGCTGACCAAACCCTATCCCTGCCCGGGCAAGTGCATCTTCTGCCCCACCGATGTGCGCATGCCCAAATCGTACCTGCCGGACGAGCCTGGCGCGATGCGGGGGCTGGAACACAACTTCGACCCCTACGACCAGGTCCGCTCGCGGCTGGATGCCTTGGAAGCGGTCGGGCACCCCACCGATAAGATCGAGTTATTGATCCTGGGCGGCACCTGGTCCTCGTACCGGCGCGATTACCAGGAGTGGTTTGTTAAGCGCTGTTTCGATGCGCTTAACCACAGAGAACACCGAGAGCACGGAGAAAAAACAGAAAAAGATTCTGTTGGCTCAGTGCTCTCGGTGGTGAAAAATGGCGAATTGGCCCGGGCCCAAACGATAAACGAAACCGCGGTACACCGCAACGTCGGGCTGGTGATCGAAACCCGCCCGGACGAAATCACGCCGGACGAGATCCGCTGGCTGCGCACGCTGGGCGTGACCAAGGTGCAGATGGGCGCCCAGAGTCTGGACGACCACATCCTGGAGATCAACAAGCGCGGGCACGACGTGGAGACCACCCGCCGCGCTACCGCCCTGCTGCGCGCGGCCGGGTTCAAAATCGTGCTGCACTGGATGCCCAACCTGCTCGGCGCAACCCCCGACTCCGACCGGGCCGACTTCACCCGCCTGTGGGACGGTTTCTGCCCGGATGAGATCAAAATCTACCCTAACCAGTTGCTGGCTAACGCCGAGCTGTATGAATACTGGCAGCGAGGCGAATTCCATCCCTACACCACCCAGGAGCTGATCGACCTGATCGCGGACGTCAAGCCTTCTATCCCGCGCTACTGCCGGGTCAACCGCGTCATCCGGGATATCCCCTCCACAAACGTGGTCGAGGGCAATAAGCGCACCTCGCTACGACAGGACGTTCATCGCGAGTTGAAGAAGCGAGGGACAGCCTGCCAGTGCGTGCGCTGCCGCGAGGTGCGCGGCGAGCCGGTCGATCCCGAAACGCTGCGGCTGGATGACCTGAGCTATCAGGCCGGTTCCGCCGAGGAACACTTCATCTCGTACGTCACCCCTGACGACCGCCTGGCCGGGTTTATCCGGCTCTCCCTGCCTGTGAGCCATTCGCCGGAGACCGGCTTGACCGATCTTGAGAATGCAGCCCTCATCCGCGAAGTACATGTGTACGGGCAATCCCTGGCGGTGGGCGCGGAAAAAGCAGGGGCGGCCCAACATTCCGGGCTGGGGACTCAACTGCTGGAGGAAGCGGAGAAACTTGCCAGGGGGCGCGGATTCCGCCGGATGGCGGTGATATCCGCAGTGGGGACTCGCCAGTATTATCTCGAACGCGGCTTCGAACGCGGCGAATTCTATCTGGTACAGGAGTTGCGCAGTGGAATCGAAGAAATCTGAACATAAAGGTAGCGCGTGTTGCGCACACCCCCTTTATGTTCGGACTCTTTTCCGTGAACTGCGTAGACCTTCTCTTAAAAAGCATCTAACTTATGGAAAGCCTTGTGGCGCTCTTCTGGTTGTTCATCAAGGTGAACTTGTTGAGTACATCCGGTCCTGCTTCGGTGGGACTGCTGCACACCGAAGCTGTGGGCACGCTCATGACCGAGGCCCATTTCGTGCAGGCCGTTGGCCTGTCCTCCGTGCTGCCCGGGTCGGATGCGCTCCAGCTGGCGATGTTCGTGGGCTATGCAGCGGACGGGATCCCTGGAGCACTGGTGGCGCTGGCCGGTTCGGTCCTGCCCCCCACCATTCTCATGTTCGGGGTGGTGTCGATCCTGCACCGCCTGAGGCGCGAAGCCTGGGTCAGCCGCTTCGTGGAGGGACTGACGCCTGCTGTGGCCGTGTTGATGTTGTTCGTTGCCTGGAAGGTGTTTACCGGCGGGAGCGACGGGATCGTTAACTGGCAAATGGGGGCCCTTGGCCTGGCCAGCCTGATCGCCCTCATATTTGACACACCGGCGCCGCTCGTCTTGCTGGTCGCTGGCATTTTAGGGATATTCATATTTTGATGAAAGAAGAAAATTCCTCTCTCACAAATCCAGATGTGCGCGCCAAGCCATCTAAGCTTGCCGTCTGGGGACGTCTGTTTTGGACGTTCATCAAGATCAACATCCTGACCACTTCCGGCCCGGCCTCCGTCGGGTTGCTCTACAAGGAAGCTGTCGGGGAATTAATGACTGAAGCGGAGTTTATCGAAGCGGTGGGGTTTTCGAACGTGTTACCGGGCAGCGAGGCCCTCAAACTGGCCATGTTCGTGGGGTATGCCGCCGGCGGGATCCCGGGAACGGTTGCAGCTCTGCTCGGCTCGATCCTGCCGCCGACGATCATTATGCTGGCGGTAGCGGCGGCCATTCAAAGGGTGCAAGGGGAAGCCTGGATGCAGGGCTTCGTCAAGGGGCTTGCACCTGCCGTAGCTATGTTGATTGTGGTGGTGGCCTGGCAAATCTTCCGGAGTGAAAGCACGAAAACGATCCAAGTGCGGGCGCTGTTCATCGCCGGCATCAGCGCCATTGCATTTTGGTTCAACCTCCCATCTCCGCTGGTCCTGCTCGGGGCGGGGATCCTGGGTGTGATCGTATTCCGCTGAGCAGGGAGATGGCTACGCAATGAACGCTGAAATATTGGTGGCAACCAACGGATATAGCAGAACCTGGCCGGGCATCGAATATGGGGCCTGGCTGGCAGGCGTGATGGGCGTCCCCGTGACGCTGGTCGGTATCATCGAGAAAAAGCAGCGCCCGAACATCGATGAAGAAATCCATCCCCTGGAGGACGTTTTCAGCCGGGCAGTCTCGCTCTTCCAGGAGAAAAATCTGGAATATCACTTGGAAATCCGCGAGGGTCTGGCCGAAGAGGTGATTCCCGAGAAAGCCAGAGAGAAGGATTTCCTGACCATCCTCACCCCCCTCGGCCGGCCCCCGCTGCGCCGGCTGGTGCTGGGACGTTCCTTTCACCAGCTGATGGCCGATATCAAGGGACCCATTTTATACGTACCCGCGGCCTGCATCCCGCCCACCCACATCATCATCTGCCTGGGCGGCCTGGGATACGGCATGGCAGCCGAAAACCTGGGCCTGGAAATTGCCTCGCGCATCCAGACGCCGGTGACCCTCCTACACGTTGTCCCGCCGATCGATCGGGATTACCCGGAATCGCGCACGGTGCGCGACAATTGGGACCACCTGGGAGAAACGGATACCCTGCTAGGCCGCACGTTACGCAGCGCTTTGGATGAAGCTCAAAAAAAGGACCTGAGGACAAACTTGAAACTTCGTCAGGGGATTGTGATTGAGGAAATTTTGTCTGAGCTCAAACAGGGAGATTACGACCTGGTATGCATGGGCTCGCCGTATAGCGGTCACGGATTGCGGCAGTTCTATGCGCCCAATGTGACCGCAGAAGTGGCCGAGACGATTGGCTGCCCGGTGTTGAGCGTGCGCTATAAGCCCCCGGATGAATGAAAAGGCTTGGAGAAAATTCCAAGCCTTTTTTGTTATAAGCTTCTGTTAAGTAACCCACGGAAAGTATCTTGAAAAAGACTCCCGAAAAAAGGGTATGGCGGGGGCGGCCGCCCCCCGCCATACCCTTTTTTCGGAAATTCGTTTTTAGAATACTTTTAGAGATTCACTTAAATTCCAGGCGTGTACCGGTTCTCCCAGGCGCTGATGGCTGCGCGGATTGCCGCTTTGATCTGGTCATCGGGCACCTCATCGACCCCCTCGTACTTTTTGATCCCGACCCAAACGATCACACCACCTTCAGGCGATTCTTGTAATCGGATGCCTCTCCCCACCATTGGCGAGCCAGCCAGTTGCGCCTGCAGGATCGAGTCAACCTGTTCCACGATGCTCTGCGGTGCAGCCACAATATCATCCACCTCTACCTTCGGCAAGGGAACTGGCCTGGATGACTGGACGGGCCTGGCTTCCTGAGGGGGTGCGGGTCGAGCCGGTGGCGTTTGAGGGGGTCTGGGTGGGGCGGGATGCGGCCCGGGTGCTGGGGCTTCCAGCCAGGGCCGTATCTGGGTCAAAACTGCAATAATGCGCTTGCGTTGCTCGGAACTCAATGCGTCAGCTTCGATGCGCTGGCCGTCCAGCCTCAGGAATAGATCCCCGCTGGTATCCCTGCTCACATCCAACAAGGAGTTTTGGTCGGCGGGGAAAACGGGCGCAGCGGGCGGCAGGGGCAGCGCCTCCGCCTCCGGCTGCTGTTGTTTCACTTCTTCCTTTTTCTCCGCTTCCTCAGTCTGCCTTCGCTTATACCCCTGTCCGCGTCCTTCGACCAAACCGAAGAAATAGCCAAAAAACATGGCTCCAACTGCCAATCCAATGGCAACAACCGGATTTTGTAACCACTCTAGCATAGTCAACTCCCGATACTCTGACATTCCGGGCAAATGTGCGTGCTCCGTTGACCAACCACCAGGCGCACGATTGCCGTCCCACAGACCGGACAGGGCTGCCCCTTTCGATCGTACACGCGGAAATAATTCTGGAAGTCTCCGCCGCGATACACCCAGTCGATGCTGGCGCCGTTCTGCCGGATGCCTTCTTGCAGCACAACGCGGATCGCCTCCCACAAGGCCTGTGCCTGCTCCCGATTAACGGAATCAGAACTTGTCAGCGGGTGCAGGCGCGCCCTGTGTAAAGCCTCGTCGGTGTAGATATTGCCCAACCCGGCTAAAAAAGACTGGTCGAGCAATAGCGGTTTCAACTGCCGGTGGCGGGACTGCAAACTCTCGTACAGCAGTTGGGCCGTAAAGTCCTGGCTGAGCGGTTCGAGCCCCAATCCGCCGACGACTTCGTCAGGATCGCGCACCAACCAGACCCGGCCGAACTTGCGCGTATCGTTGAACACCAGTTTACCCTTCCTTCTCCCTTCCCCTGCGAGGCCTGTGCCCGAAAGGGTAGAGGGACCGGGGGTGAGAGATAGAATCAACCGGTCGTGTTTCTCCGGCGCAGTATCTTCTTCTTTTATATACAAATCCCCGCTCATGCGCAAGTGCACAAACAGGTGATAACCTGACAATTCGATTACAAAATACTTCCCGCGCCGTCCAACTGCCAGGATTTCCTGCCCTTCAATCCGTTTTTTGAAATTTTCGGGGGTCGGCGTTGCCAGGGTGCGGGACCAGAGCAGGTCGGCTTTGACGATCTTTTTCCCGACCAGCTCTGGTCGCAATCTCCGCGCAATCGTTTCAACTTCGGGTAGTTCTGGCATTTCTCATTCTAAAGCGAATTTCCAGCAATTCTTGCTATGTACGTAAAGCATGCAAGGTTACTCTTCCAATTGAACGCCCAGATAAACCTGCAACCCCATCTGACCGATTTGATCGAGTTGCGCCTCGATCCAGTCGATGTGCATTTCTTCCTCCTCCAGGATCTCCTCGAGCAAATCACGGGTGCCATTATCGCCCACTTCTACGGCCAGCCTGATGCCGTTATTGTAGGCTTTGATGGCCATTTCCTCGGCCGCGCAGTCGTTCTCGTGCTGGGCAGTAACAGTGGCGCCGATGTTGATATTGTTCAAGCTGTTGACGACCGGCCGCCCCTCCAGGAACAAAATACGCCCGATCAGTTTCTCGGCATGCTTCATTTCGTCGATGGCGCGTTTCTCAATTGCCTCGTGTAACCTTTCGTACCCCCAGTCCGCGCACATCTCGGATTGCACCATGTACTGGTTGATAGCGGTCAGTTCGTCCGCCAGCAACGTATTCAGGTGCTCCAGGATTTTTTCATTGCCTTTCATTAGGTCCACCTCCATCAGGATTTTGATTAGAAATTTCGCCACTCCTCAGCCCTCCTTTTTGCCTGGGACGGGGAAGATACGAAATTTCCGTATGAATGGAACTCGAACAAAAATCATTCATTGAACATTTCACCCACGCTGCGCCCCTCATGAGCGCGGCGGATGACTTCTCCTAACAACTCAGACACCGAAAGGATGGTGATCTTATCTTCCAGGTACACCAGCTTCTCCGGCGGAATAGGGACTGCATCGGTGGTGATGATGCGCTTGATCGGCAGAGCAGCCAGGCGTTGGGCCGCGTTGCGCGATAAGATCGCGTGGACAAAGGCAACATAGATGTCCCGGGCACCCTTCTCCCTGACCAACTGGATTGCTTGCGCAGTCGAGCCGCCGGTATCGACTTCATCGTCCACAATGATGACATCCCGGTCTTCCACGGTGCCGATCAAGGTCAGGGCCTCCGCCTTGGCATCGTTGGCAGACCGGCGTTTCTCGATAAACGCGATCGGCGTATCCAGGTCGGCGGCGTAGTTACGGCCTTTCTTGGCAAATCCCAGATCAGCGGCAACCACCACCGGATCCCTCAGCGCAGAACGCAGGTTTTCGTTGATATACTCTACAATCAGGTGTGAAGCTGTCAACACATCGCCCGGGATGGTAAAAAAGCCCTGGATCTGCCCGGCGTGCGGGTCGAGGGTCATGTACCGGTCGGCGCCCGCCACCTCGATCATATCCGCCACCAGCCGCGCCGTGATCGGCACCCGCGGCTGGTCCTTCTTATCCGATCGGGCATACGCAAAATAAGGGACCACCGCCGTGATGCGGGCAGCAGAATCCAGCCGTAAGGTCTGGATCATGATGAGCAGTTCCATCAGGTTGCGGTGCACGTTGATTCCTGTTTGTTGAATCACGTAGACATCCTGTCCGCGCACGCTGCCGTGCAACTTGATGAACAGGTTCTCATTGGGAAATTCGATCACATCCCGTCCGCATAAGGGACTGTCCAAATATTCGGAAATCTTCTGCGCCAGTGCGGGCGTTCCCGTCCCGGCAAACAGCTTGATATCCCCATACACCTTCATCTCGCGGGGAAAATGACGGGCCATCAAATCTCCTTCATCAAGGCGTCCCATTCTTCGCGCAGAACGCTCATATACAGGATGTCGCTGTACGAACCATTCTTATAAGCAGCCTGGCGCATCCGCCCCTCGTGCACGAAACCAACCTTTTCGTAAGCGCGGATAGCGGGTTTGTTTTCGGCGTAGACCCGCAAATAGATCCGGTTCAGGTTGAGGGTCCGGAAACCGTGGCGCAGCAGCAAAGCCATCACTTCCGTGCCGTAACCCTGGTTCCAGACCGTTTTATCCCCGATCATAATGCCAACTTCCGCCGAGCGCGCCACCCAGTCAAAGCCGAAGAAACTGCTGTTCCCGATCAATCGCCACTCGGTGCCGTCTTTCATATCCACCACCAGCGGTTTTTCTTCCTGCGGGCGCTGCAAGGCGCTCTCGAACCACTTCTCTTCGTCCACGGAAGACATGGGCAGGAACAGGGTCAGGCCTGCCGTTACTTCCGGATCGTTGACCCAGGTCACGAATTTTTCAAGATCCCCGCGTTCCGCCCCGCGCAAGCGGACGCGTTTTCCGTAGACAATGCTCATTCGGACCGCCCGTTCAACAGCATTTTGACCGCTTCCCCGGGAGCCAGCTCGCGTTGGAACACCCGTTCCAGCACATCCTCGTAGCGGGATTCAGGAACATTTGCTCGAAAACGAGCCACCAGCGTTTCCTGCAACAGCGCGTCCAACTCGGACCCCAGCCTGCTGCGCTCGCGAGCGGTCCAATCCCCGCTTTCGCGCAGGTACTCGGCATGACGGGTGATTTCGTCCGCCAGCGCGCTGACGCCCTCCCCATCGGTCGCCACCGTCCGCAGGATGGGAGGGATCCAGACGCTATAGACCGACTCATCCGCTCCCTCAACAACTTCCAGTTTGCCGTGATGCTGGAAGACATGCCGCACCGGATGCGCCAGTTCGAGCGCCGATTTGAGCGCCTTGAGCGTGTTCTCCACCCCGGGGCGGTCGGCCTTGTTAACAACCAAAATGTCAGCGATTTCCAGGATCCCGGCCTTGATGGCCTGGATGTCATCCCCCAATCCCGGCGCTTCAACCACCAGGGTGGTGTACGCCAGGCGAGCGACTTCCACCTCCGCCTGCCCCGCTCCAACGGTTTCGATCAAAATCATGTCGAACCCGGCCGCATCAAAGACCTGCACTAATCCGGCCGTGGTTTGCGCCAGGCCGCCCAATGAGCCACGCGAAGCCATCGAGCGGATGAAGATGCCCGAGTCCCCGGCCAGGTCACGCATGCGTACCCGGTCGCCCAGCACCGCGCCTCCCGTAAACGGGCTGGAGGGGTCCACGGCCACGACCGCCACCCGGCGTTCTTCCTGTCGGCGGAAGTGCAGCGCCAGCTGGTTGACCAGCGACGACTTGCCCGTCCCCGGCGCGCCGGTCACCCCGACCAGGTGGGCCTTGCCCGTGTGGGGGAACAGCTCGATCAGCGCCGCGCGGCCCTCGGGCGTGTCATTTTCCACCTGGGTCAGCAGGCGGGTCAGCGCCAGGCGGTTGCCGGAAAGAAGTTGCTCTGTTAGGCTCATCACGAGGGAACTTATCCCGCCATCGATTCTTTGACCTGCCGGATGATATCCTCGGTCGAGGCGCCGGGGCCGTACACCCCGGTTACGCCCATTTCTTTTAAGCGGGGCAAGTCTTCGTCCGGGATAATGCCGCCGAGAAAGACCTTGACCCCTTCCTGTCCGTTGGCTTTTAGCAGCTCCAACACGCGTGGCATGAGCGCCATATGCGCGCCGGAAAGGATCGACAAGCCGACAACGTCCACGTCTTCCTGTAAGGCGGCTTCGGCGATCATTTCGGGGGTCTGGCGTAAGCCCGTATAGATGACCTCCATGCCCGCATCGCGCAGGGCGCGCGCCACAACTTTCGCGCCGCGGTCGTGCCCGTCCAAACCGGGTTTGGCGACCAGCACCCGGATCCTGCGACCCTTCAACGGGCTTTGATCTTTGCCTTGCTCAGGACTAGTTTTTTGTTCGCTCATGGGTCCTCCACCAGGGTTTCTATGCGGATTATACTATGGGAGCTTTTCCCTTTTTTCCGCCGGGAGGGTAACTACCTCGCCAATGTCACATTTGCCGAGAGAAGTCCGAAAATTGGGGTGTTGGGCGTGCGCACGCACGCCCAACACCCCAATTTTCGGTTATTTTTTCGAATGTGACACTGTCAAACTACTCAGCCTGCATTTTGGAGGTGGCAAAAACCGGTGTATAAGCCTGAGCAGATACCCGTTAGAAATGAAAATCCGCAAAGCCGTAGGCCTTATGGGGCAAGGTTCAGCGTGTAACCAACCTTAAAATTTATGCTATACTCAACCCATGCAAACGCCGCGCGCCTATTGGCCCGCCTGGGCTGCACAACTCAAACAATGGAAACTGACCCCCTTCGCCGCCTGGTTGCTCGAAGCAGGTAGTCCCTTGACCCTGCTCGGCTCCCAGGTGCTTTATTTTGCCCGCCCGTTCATCGGCGGAGATCAGGTAGAAGCCCTGGCGCGCATTCTGGAAGAAGATGATGAGGTGCTAGCCTTCGCCAATTTCCTGCGCGAGGAGGCCCGCGCATGAACATCATCGGGTTGGTTGTCGTCTTCGTAGTGGCCGGGCTGCTGCTCGGGTTGATCTTTCTCCGGCGTAGAATTACTCCTGTATTCCGCCCGATCCCGGCCTTTGCCCGTCTGAAACGTGCGATAGGCATCTCGGTAGAAGCGGGCACGCGCCTGCATATTTCGCTGGGCCGCGGCGATTTACAAACACTGAACGCTGCGCCCGGGCTGGCCGCGTTAGCGATGCTCCGCCATCTCACAGAACAGACCTCGGCCAGCGATGAACCACCGATTGTCACCTCGGGAGCCGCCGATCTGTCCATCTTATCCCGTGAAACGTTAAAGGCCGGGTACCAGGCCGCCGGCGCTGAAGAACTCTACGACCCGACCACCGGGCGGTTAACCGGCCTGACTCCTTTCTCTTTCGCAGCCGGCGCAATTCCCATCATCCAGGATGAAAATGTTTCAGCCAATATTCTCATCGGCCACTTTGGGCCTGAAATCGCTCTATTGACCGATGCCGCCGAGCGCGCCAACAGCCCGGCAGTGGCTGCCGCCATGGACCCCTCCGCCCAGGCAGTGATCTACGCCAGCGTGGACGACCCGTTGATCGGCGAGGAACTTTTCGCCGCCGGAGCTTATAGCAGCGCAGGCAGCGCCCACCAGGCCAGTCTGCAAGTGCAAGATATATTGCGCTGGACAGTGATCCTGATCCTGCTGGGCGGCTCCGCCCTGAAGTTGTTTGGAATCATATAATGCGCACCGTTGCAGTTTTTGTCGCAGTCGTAACCGGATTGATCGTCTTAGTGGGATATTTTGTCCCTGTTGATGGGCTGCTCGGACTTCGCCTGGAGTTGATCCAGTGGGCTGCCATTTTGGCAGCCACAGCTGTCATCGTAGGCGCGCTGAGCCTTCTGGAGGTCCACTGGCGAAAAATCAGCACACGCCAGAAGAATAGCGCTTACAGCATCCTGTTGATCGTCTCGTTGGTTACCACGTTTTTATTAGGGTTGTTGGGGACAAATAACCCGCTCATGAGCCTGGTTTTAGATGCAATTATCGTCCCGGCGGAAGCCACACTGATGGCGCTCCTGGCGGTCACCTTGATCTATGCCAGCGCCCGCTTACTGCGCCGGCGGGCCAATTCGATGAGCTTTCTCTTCCTCGGGGTTGCAGTTGTGATCCTGTTCATGTCCGCTCCCCTGCCTAGCGGAGCCTTCCCGGGGGCTGATGTAGTCAAGTGGTTCATCAATGAATTTTTTGCGGTTGCCGGAGCGCGTGGCATCCTGATCGGTGTCGCCTTGGGTGCGCTGACGACCGGGCTGCGCGTGTTGTTCGGGGTTGACCGTCCCTATGGAGGCAAATGATGGCTGAAATCACTTGCCCGATGTGTGGAAAGCCCAACCCAGCCGATCAGGCTGTCTGCCAGTATTGTGAGGCGCGCCTGAAACCGCTCACCGACGAGTTGAGCCGCTCACAGCCTCCAATCCATCCCGGCGAAGAACCTACAGACAGGGATACCGGGGAGTTGGAATCCATCTTACCGCAATGGCTGCGCGATATCCGCCAACAGGGGCGAGAATCGGCCGGTGAGGAGAGCGAGCAGCCTCCAGTGGCAAAAAGAGCGGGTCAGCAAGGTGAAAAATCGGATTTGCTGGCCGGGTTGCAGTCCCAATCGGAAGGCAACGAAGAAGTCCCCGATTGGCTGGCTGGCCTGCGTAGCGAGGGGGAACAGGTTAATTTCGAAGAAACATCGGGTGATGAAGACGATCTGGCAGCGTTGAAGAGCATGCTGGGCGAGCAGGCCCCCGCTCCCCAGGAGGATGAATCCAGCGCGTTGCCCGCCTGGCTTGCCGACCTGGACAAAGATGAGATGCCCTCATCTTTCGCACAGGGTGGGACGGAAGAAGCGCTGCAAGCCGAGCCAGAGGCTCCCGCTTCGAGCTCAGACCTGGGCTGGACCGCCGATTTCGAAACCGGTTCCACCTCTGAGGGCGCACCTCCGGAATCCGGAACATCCTTTGACACGGAGTTACCCGCCTGGCTGCAGGAGAGCAGTCAAACGCCCGCTGAAGGCGATGCTCAGGCCCCGACCGCTGAAAGCGATTTACCGGCCTGGTTGGCATCGCTTGGCGCAGAAGAGACCGGCGAAACCGCCCCTCCTGAGGAGGCTGAATCACAAATAAAAAGCACAGCCGACTGGCTGGCGTCGCTTGGTAAAGAGGAAACCGAGGAGATCCGGGCACAGGAACCCGAGGAATCCGCTGCGACCGGCGATTTGCCGGATTGGTTAGCTACGCTCGGCGCAGAAGAGACCGGCGAAATCCTGCCACAGGAGCCAGTTCAACCGTCCGGCGAATTCAAAGCGCCCGATTGGCCGTCCTCGCTCGGAGAGGAAGAAACGACAGAGGCAGAGCAAGAAGTAGCCGCAGACGCCGAACTTTTGGAACCATCCCAGGCCGACACGGAGGCTGAGATCCCTGATTGGCTTGCAACGATGGGTGAAGCAGCCGAGGAGACCGAGGAACCGGCGGAAGAGTTGGAAACTCCAACGTTCGCAGCCGGTATAGAGGCTGATAAACCCGCTGCCACGCCCACATTTGTAGATGACGAGGGCAAGCCGATTTCCAGCGAAGATGTAGATGCCATCTTCTCGATGGATATGCCCGACTGGTTATCCGATGCGGATAGAACGGCCGAAAAAGAGGCCGCGCCGATAGAAATCAGAATCCAAAGGGGATGAGCTCCGGCCTGCTGAGCTGCCCAGCTGGGTCCAGGCCATGCGCCCGGTGGAATCTGTCATCTCGGAAACACAGGGAACGCCGCCCGAAGAGCAACCGCTGGAGGAGCACGGTCCGCTGGCCGGGCTGCGCGGCGTGCTGCCAGCTGTGCCGGGAGTAGGACCTTCCAGTAAACCCAAGGGGCACTCAATCAAGCTCCTGGCCAGTGAAGACCAGCTATCCAATGCAGCCATGTTGGAAAGAATGCTGGCGGAAGAAGTCAATCCAAAACCGGTCACGGCCCAAAAAGTGGTGCTGAACCAGCGCATTCTCCGCTGGTTGATTGCAACCTTGCTCATTCTGGTCGTCGGTGCAACGCTCTACTACAGCCCACAGGTCAACCCCATACCGACCGCGATTCCCCCTGAAACCGCCGCTGCTTTGGACTATATCAAGAACGGGCTGCCAGCCAACGCGCCGGTCTTGTTGGTGTTCGATTATGATGCCGCACGGGCAGGTGAACTGGAAGCGGCGGCCGCCCCCCTGGTCGATCAAATGCTCACGCTCAAGGCGCCGCGCCTGAGCCTTGTGGCGTCCACACCGACCGGCAGCGGGTTAGCCGAACGTTTGATGCGAATTATGCAGGCAGATCGTGCTTATACCCGAAATGAGAACTTCATCAACCTGGGTTATTTACCCGGCGGCGCGGCGGGAGTGCAGGCCTTCTCCAAGGATCCTGTGACCACCAAACCGTTCACCACCACGGGAGAAGGCGCCTGGACCACGCCCGCATCGCAGGGCATCCACCAGCTCTCTGACTTTGCAGCCATCATCCTGCTGACCGACAATGTGGAAACGGCCCGCATCTGGATCGAGCAGACCGAGGGCGACCGGGGCGACGCCCGGCTCCTGGTTGTTTCCAGCGCTCAATCCGGACCGATGATCAGGCCGTACGTCAGGTCCGGCCAGGTCGATGGGATGGTCACCGGCCTGGAAGGCAGCGCTCCCATTGAACAGTCTAACAGCGGACGTCCCGGCATGGCCCGCCGTTACTGGGACGCTTATGGTTTTGGTTTGTTGGCGGCGGTCGTGATGATCGCACTCGGTTCCTTGTGGAGCCTGGTAGCGAGCTTTCTGGCGCTGCGCAAAGAACAAGGCCAGGGGTAAACATGCAGATCTCGGCTGAACTCATCACTGCTGCTATCAGTTTTATCTTTACCATTTTTATATTGAGCTATCTAATCGGCGATAATCCGCTTTTCAGAGCGGCCATTTATATTTTTGTTGGCGCAGCTGCCGGATTCGTCGCTGCCATAGCCTGGAATGAAGTTCTTTTTCCGGCATTTGTGCAACCGTTTTTGTCCGGAAGCGTTCTTACAGACACGCGGCAGGCAATTGCGGTCGCTGTCCCGTTGCTCGGAAGCCTGTTGTTGCTCTTCAACTTATCACCCCGCCTATCCGTCCTTGGACAATTGCCCATGGCATATCTGGTGGGCGTGGGCGCTGCGGTGACGATTGGCGGCGCGGTCCTGGGTACGCTCATCCCGCAGGTCAGCGCAACCTTTGACGGCTTTGACCTGGTTTCGGCCAATACGAGCGGCGCCGATACAGCTTTCCTGTTTCTTAACGGCGTGGTGGTTCTGCTGGGTGTGATCGGCACGCTGGCCTATTTCCAGTTCGGCGCATCCGAGACTGCAGACGGTTCCGTGCAACGTAACCCGGTGGTCAATGTCGTGGCCTGGATCGGTCGCGTGTATATCGCGATCACCTTTGGCGTCCTCTTTGCAGGGGTCTACATCGCTGCCCTGACCGCCCTGATCGAACGCATGGATTCGATTCGCAATTTCTTCCTCCAATTGATCAGTTGATGCAATCATTCAAACCTTATGCCCGTATCACTCCTTGAAGATAGTTCCCTCCTGGCCGTAAATGTCGGCGCATCGTCCACCCGGGCTGTGCTTTTCGATGTGGTCGAAGGACAATATCGCTTTATCGCATCCGGGCAGGCGCCTTCCACGGCGGAAGCACCCTACAAGGACGTTTCCCTGGGCGTGCACCAGGCCATCGAAAACTTGCAAAAGATCACCGGAAAAACCCTGTTCGACCAGAACAACCAGTTGGTTTTACCGGTGCAGAGCGATGGCTCCGGTGTAGATGCGTTCGCGGCCACGCTCTCGGCTGGGCCCACTTTGCGCGCCGTCGTGGTTGGTCTGCTTTCCGACGTTTCCCTGGAAAGCGCCCAACGCCTGGCGGAAACAGCCTACCTGCAGGTGATCGAGACCTTCAGCTTGAACGATACGCGTAAACCGGCCGAGCAAATCGATGCCGTTTTGCGCGCCCGCCCCGATGTCATCATCCTGACCGGTGGAACGGACGGAGGCGCCTCTCGCTCGGTCCAAAAAATAATCGAAGCGGTTGGCCTGGCCTGCTACTTGATGCCGGAAGAAAAACGCCCGGCGATCCTGTTTGCAGGCAACCAGAGCCTGGCTGATTCCATTAAGGGATCGCTAGGCAAGCTGACCCCTTCCCTGCACTTCAGCCCCAACGTCCGCCCTTCGCTCGACACGGAAGACCTGGCGCCTGCCTCTCGCGAACTGGCGCAAGTCTTTTCGGACGTGCGCAAACGGCAGATGCCCGGCGTGGACCAACTGGCTGCCTGGACAGGCGGACGCGTCCTGTCTACGGCGTATGCCGAGGGACGGATCATTCGCTTCCTCAGTCAAATGAATGGCGCCGGTCGCGGCATTTTGGGAGTAGACATCGGCACGACGGCCGCCGTGGTCGCTGCCGGCTTCAATGGAAAATTAACGCTGGGCGTATATCCGCAGTTCGGACTGGGCGAAAACTTACCCGGATTGCTGGAATACGCGGACCTGGAAGACATTATGCGCTGGCTGCCACTCGACATTGCTCCCAGCGTGGTGCGCGATTATCTATACCAACGCTCTCTTTATCCGGGGACCATTCCGGCTACGAAGGAAGACCACGCCATTGGCCATGCCATCACCCGCCAGCTGTTGTACCTGGCGCTCCGCGAGGCCAGAAGCAGTTTTCCACCGGAAGCCCGCCTGATAAAGAAAGACCTGATGCCTCTGTTCGAGCCGATCCTGGCCGGTGGAGGCGCATTGAGCGACGCTCCCACTCCCGGGCAAAGCCTGTTGCTCTTGTTGGATGCGCTCCAGCCGGTAGGGATCACCTCGATCATTCTGGACCAAAATAACCTGCTTCCGTTGTTGGGAGCAGCAGCGGAATTCAATCAATTGCTGCCCGTCCAGGTTTTGGAATCGGGCGCCTTCATGAGCCTGGGGACGGTTGTATCGGTCATCAGCCCCGCCAGCTATGGCTTACCGGTGTTGCGAGCGCGGCTTACTTACGAGGATGGCACAGAAGCGCGCGCGGAAGTCAAATTTGGCGGGCTTGAAATCCTGCCGCTCGCTTTAGGACAGACGGCTCGGCTTGCGCTGCAACCCCTGCAACGCTCGGACATTGGCAATGGTCCTGGTCGCAACGCTGCTGTTGAAGTGGCCGGCGGCGTCATGGGCGTGGTCATCGATGCACGTGGCAGGCCGCTCACCCTGCCGGAAGACCCGGTACGTCGCCGCGAGCTGTTGAAGAAGTGGCTCTGGTCGGTAGGAGGCTGAACCCATGCTGGCGCCTGTCAACCATATCTTGCCTCTGACCACGATTGAGCGCGAGCGCGTTCTGCCGGTTGCCGGGAACGTGATCGCAAAGCTCAACCAGAACGTCTCGTCCACGGATTTGATTGCCGAGGCCACCTGGTCCCGGGAACATTTGTTGATCGACGTTGCCCGGGCTCTGGGCATTTCCCCGAACGCCGCGGATCGCCTGATCCGTGTCAAGGTGAACGAAACAGTCTCCGAGAGTACGGAAATTGCGGTCGGAAAAGGGATGGGTTCCCGCACGGTGCGAGCGCCCCGCGCAGGCCGGGTAGTTGCAGTCGGCGGCGGACAGGTCTTGATGGAAACCGGGGATGCGTCCATACAGCTGAGGGCCGGCATTCCGGGGACCGTTGTGAACATCATCCCCAACCGGGGCGCGCGCATCCGTACCGTCGGATCTCTGATCCAGGGCGCCTGGGGCAATGGCCGCATCGAAACCGGGACTTCTTTTCAATTTGACCGAAGGCCCGGCCGACGTGCTCACCGCTTCGCGCCTGGACGTCAGCCTGCGAGGCTCCGATCATCCTGGCCGGCCTGATCCGCGATGCCGAAACCCTGCGCACCGCTGCGGAATTGCCCGTTCGCGGTCTGATCCTGGCCAGCATCTCGCCCGGGTTGCTTCCCGCTGCGCAGCAAATGCGCTTCCCGATCCTGGCAATCGACGGTTTTGGACAAATCCCGATGAATTCCGCCGCCTACAAGCTCCTGACCACCAACGCCAAACGCGACGTCACCCTCAACGCAGAAGCCTTTAACCGCTACACCGGCGCCCGGCCTGAAATTATCATCCCTCTGCCGGTTTCCCAAGAACCGCCCCCGCCCACCGACGTGAGCACTTTGGAGACCGGCCAAACCGTGCGCCTGCGGCGGGCACCCCATGCAGGGGAAATTGGTACGCTGATCAAGCTCCGTCCCGGCTTGTCAGCGCTGCCCAGCGGCCTGCGCGCCCCGGCCGGTGACGTAAAGTTGGAAAACGGGGAACAAATCCTTGTTCCTTTGGTAAACCTGGAAATTGTGGGATAATATTATCAGCGTAACCAAGGCCCAACGTGGTTATGCTGCACACAAAGTGAGGAGAGTGTATTATGTACGAAGGCGATGATCTTAATTATGAAGAGGAAGAAATCCCACCGGAGGAATTAAGCAATCGCACATTCCTGATCGCTGCCGGCATCCTGGGAGGCATTGTGCTGCTTTCCCTGGCCTGCCTGGCGGGCTACTGGCTGGTCATCCTGCCGCAGCAGAGGGCCGCCCAACAAACGGGTGACCAAGGCGCCCAGGCCACCCAGAACGCGCAGATCAATGAAGCGTTGACCGCCACAGGCGTTGCCTTTGATCTCTCCCAGACCCCCCAAGCATCCCCGACTCTCGTCCCAACCAATACCCTGGTCGTGGCCCAGCCCACCGCGACGAATACGCCCTTGTTCACAAACACCCCCGACCCGGCCACACAAACTGTTGCAGCCGGATTGACCCAGGTAGCGGCTTCCACAGCGACCGTCATTTTGACCTCTACCGCGCTGCCGACATCCGGGTTCGCCGATGAGTTCGGTTTACCGGGATTGGTCATTGCAGCCATGGTGCTGGTCGCTGTTATTTTCCTGGCGCGCCGCCTGAGAGCTTCTTCGCAATAATTGTCCTACAAAAAATCAGGTTCTCCCCAATTAACGGGATAGAGGCCCGAAAATGGGTTGTGAGCGCGCATACGCGCGCTCACAACCCATTTTCGGTATTTTTCCCGGCAGGTATCTACTCAGGCCTAGCGAGAATTCCCGAAAAACGGTGTGCGTGGGGGCTACGCCCCCACGCACACCGTTTTTCGGTTCTCTTCTGCATAGGATAGGCTGAGTAGCCACCCCGTCGGAAAGATAGAGCCAGAATTAAAAAGCCCTGGAAGCAGAAAGCTTCCAGGGCTTTTTGATTGCCCAAGCTAAACCACAGTTTCTGCAACCTGCTCCCCGTATCGCAACAGGGCTTTGACTATCTCCGGGCTGCGGCCTTCCGCATACACGCGTAAGACCGGTTCTGTGCCGGAGGGACGGATGAGCAGCCACGAATCGTCGGCCAGGATATATTTGACCCCATCCCGGCTGCCGATCTCTGAAAGCTTTTCGCCACCGATTTCCGCTGGAGCCTGCTTCGTCAGGAAGTCGGTCATCTCGGCCTTGGCCACCGGGCGGCTCAAGCGCAAGTCTTTGCGCTCGTAAAAAGCCGGGCCTACCTCTTCCAACAAATCGCAAACCATTTCATATAACGTTTTCTTCGAAGCTGCAATCATTTCTACCAGGAGCAGCCCCATTGCCGGACCGTCGCCTTCGGGAATGTGTCCTTTGAACGAAATCCCGCCTGATTCTTCGCCACCGATCAAGACATCTCCGCTCATCATGTGGTCTGCGATGTGGTTGAAACCAACCGGCGTTTCATGCACCGGCAAATTATAATGCTGCGCCAGGCGGTCGATCATCCGCGTGGTAGAGACCGTCCGCACCACCGAACCGCTCATCCCACGTTTCTCGACCAAGTACTTGAGCGCCAGGGCCATAATCTTATGCGGATCGACGAAGTTGCCGCGCTCGTCCATCGCGCCGATGCGGTCGGCATCGCCATCGGTACACAGACCGAAGTTGCCCATCCCCGAGCTGATGGCCGAAGCCAGGGGTCCCAGATATTTCGCAATCGGTTCCGGATGAATGCCGCCGAAGCCGGGGTTCATCTCGCCTCGGATTTCGGCCACTTCGCAGCCGGTCCCTTGCAGAAAAGCCTTGATCACCCCGCGCCCGGAGCCATACATAGAATCGACCACCAGTCGCTGCGGCTCTTCGGCGATGATATCGCAGTCGATCAGGGTACGCAGGTGATCGAAATAGGCTGGCAACGGGTTGAATTTCTGGATTAAAGTAAGTTGCCGCGCCTTCTCGAACTCCATCATGTTGGGGCCGCGAGCGCGCTGTTCGTTGTCGTTGATATATACTTCCACACGGCGGCATTGTTCCGGCAAGGCGGAACCGCCAAAGGCGGCTTTGAGCTTGACACCGTTGTAACGTGGCGCGTTATGCGAGGCGGTAATCATCACCCCTGCAATTGCGTGATTATGCATCACCGCATACGAAATAGCGGGGGTGGGCGCATCCGATTGCGCCAGCAAGACGGTGAATCCATTTGCTGACAGGACGCGCGCCACTTCAACTGCGTACCGGTCGGACAGGAAGCGTGTGTCGAATCCGACCACGACCTTGCCCGGATCCGGAACCGGCCCGCCGTTCCCGGACTTGTCCCAATGATCGGACGCAACCGCATCGGCGATTGCCTGGGTTACCAGGCGCAAATTGTTATAGGTGAAGGTGTCTGAAATGACGGCTCGCCAGCCGTCGGTGCCAAAATGAATAGGCATAGGTTCTCCTTATGCACAGGGAATGATCAGAAATATTCCTACGGCGTGGGTGTTGGTGTTTCTGACGGTTCCCAATTTGGAACTGGGGTAGCCGTTTCGAGCACAGTCTGAATAATCCAGCCCTCGACGCGGAGGTCATTCCGCGTGGCAACAACATGGATCCATAATACACCGTTCTGGTCTTGTGTTTCCGGCAAAACCTGGACGATCTCACCATTTGCAAGCGTAGCCAGCACGTTACCGCCTGGTTCTCTACGAATGTAGGCCCCGCCGCCTTCCCGCGCGCGAATGACCGCGTAAATGGGCGTCGGCTCCGGTTCGGGAGTGCTGGTGCGCGTTTCGGTCACGGGCAGGGTCACATCCAGGGTCAGGGGGACAGGCGTGATCATTCCGTCTGCGGTTGTGGAATTTTCTTCGGGGGTGGACACATTACCGGTTGGCGCGAGGGCGTTGGATGTTCCGGAAATCTCCTCTGTAGCACTGGCAACCTTGCTGGAAAGCGGTTCTAGGGTATGGGTTGCCGCTGGAAGGGCTGCCTCAGGTATGGGTGCACCAGGCGGGGTCGAATTGGTCAACCAGAATAAGGTCACGATGATTGCGGCGGAAACTCCCAGGGCAAAGAGATATCCAAATACTGTCATCGGCCGAAAACGGAGAACAGCGAGCGTAATCAATCCCAGGAGCGTAGCCCAGGCCATTTGTACAACAAATGCCAGCAGGCCATGCGGCCAGAGATCCCCAACCCCGTTCCCCAGGCCGAACCCGCTGGCGCTGAGCGGCATAAAAAGTTCATATGCCACTACCACGCTGGGCAAATAAGGCTTGCTTTCCGAACGAACGAAGGAGACGGTTAACAAGACCGCCCCCAACGCCATGACAACCAGGTCCGGCCACCACAGGCGGCTGAGGGTGAAGGCTGCATTGAAGGTATGTGGCAGGATTAGCCGCGAAGCTACGCCGGCCAACGCGCTGGCCCCGAAAATCAGCAACGCACTGATGAGCAGACCGGCAAGTGTTTGCACGAACAGGCGCGGGGTGCCGCTGATAATGGAAAGCGCAAACCCGACCCAGGGCGCCATCAAGGGGGCAAACAAAATCCCCAGGAGAAGCACGCCGTGGGAATCAAATATATAGCCAACACCCTAGCACTGCCCCGCACACGAGAGAATAGATGAAAAGCTCGTACGAGGGATAAGTACGTTTGGCCAGACGCAGCCAGGATAGCCGCCCGGCCCGCCCCATCCTTAGGGAAAAAAGTACGGCGCGCACGCCGGCGACGCGCGCGGGCGCTAATGCGCGATTTAGGGTCTGGCGCAGAAGCCCCAGACGGGGGATCAAATTCGTAGGGGGAGGTCATTGGCGCAAACTCGCAATGATGCGGAGTGGCTTATCCAAAAGGTCCAGGGCGGCAAATATATCGGGTACGACCAGATCAGCAGAGAGCAGCGTTTCTACCGCTACTCCTTCCTGCGACATAACACAAATCCCCAGCGCAGCGACTTTCAACATCTGCGAGTCATTGGCACCCTGTCCGATGGCTACCACTGTTTCCGCGCCGAGCTCACGCACGAAATTGGCTTTCGTGATCGCTTCATTCCCCGGTTGGACGCGGGTTGCTTTCAGCTTGAGCAACTCGTCAATGGCAGCCTGGCGGCCGTGGGTATCAGCAGTGAGCATGTGGATTTCCAACCGGTCGCGCAGGGAGGAGAGGCGTTTGGCCAGCCCATCGATCACAATACCATCCACAGCGAGGGTGCCATTTACGTCTGTAACGAAGTGCTTAATGCGGAGCGGTCCCCGGCCGGGGATGGTCAGTTCGATCATGGAGCTTATTATAGTCTAACTGGTCTGGCAGGTCTAACCGGTACAAAAGAGCCAACCAAAGACTTGACTCCCCGCCTAATCTGGATATAATCAGCAGAAATATTCAAAAGGCTGTGACGAGGACGAGTACGCGCTGAACGACAGCACAGAGAGCAGGCGGTTGGTGAAAGTCCTGCCTGAACGACAGCGCCGAATGGACCTCTGAGCCGCAGGGTGAAACCAAACAAGTAACCTGCGCCGGGACGCTCCCGTTATAGGGCTAGGGTATAAAGTTAGCGGTTAGCTTTGAGCAAATAGCTGTTCGCTCGTACCCGAAAAAAGTGAGGCTGGCTTTTCTCCCTGGTGCTTCATCAGGGAATTTTTTGTTAAGAGGAGTGCAACGACTCCCGTCGTTGCATCAAAGTCTGGTCCCTTTCCGGGATGAGAAGACTTTGAACTCCGCACTAGCAGCCTAAGTTGGGTGGCACCGCGGATGCAGAAGCGTTCGTCCCATATTTGGGATGGACGCTTTTATTTTGCAAGGAGAAGAAAATGAAAACACAAACTGAATTAAAACCGGTTGTAATCCTTTCGGAGGTAGCAATAAGGGCCGAAAACACGATGCAGGAACGCTATTGCAACCAGGTCAGCGAGTCCGTTGAGGTGGCGGCGGAAGTCGTTTTAACGGCACGCAGGCTCGAGGCGCGGGAAGAAGCGGGACCGGTTTTCATACCGTAATGAGGTGATAGTCACTCTGGAAGTGACTGTCACCGGAAGGAGAGTGTTATGTCAAAAAAACGAATTCTTACAGGGCACCGCCCCACCGGGCCACGCCACATCGGACATCTGGTCGGAACGCTGGAGAATTGGAAGCGGCTACAGGATACCCACGAGTGCTTCTTCCTTGTGGCAGACTTGCATGTGCTGACGACCAGCCACGCCGAGCCGGAGGCCATCCAAAAGAATATCTTGAACATGCTGGCTGACTGGCTGGCAGCGGGGATCGACCCGGCGCGGTCAACGATCGTGTTGCAATCGATCATTCCCGAGCATGCGCAACTGGCCCTGTTGTTCAGCATGCTGACGACCGTGGCGCGGCTGGAACGGGTTCCCACTTACAAAGAGCAGATCAAAGAGTTGAACCTGCAGCCATCGCTCGGTTTGTTGACGTACCCGGTTTTGCAGGCAGCTGATATTCTGCTCTATAAGGCCCAGGTGGTGCCAGTGGGTGAAGACCAATTGCCGCACATCGAACTCTCTCGCGAGATCGCCCGGCGCTTCAACCAGACCTACGGCGAGACCTTCCCGGAGCCAGAAGCGTTGCTCTCCGAAGCAGCGCGCCTGCCCGGCTTGGACAATCGCACCATGCATACCTCTTATGGGAACGCGATCTACTTACGAGATTCAGCGGAAGAAACCACAAAAAAAGTCATGTCCATGTATACTGATCCCACCCGCATCCACCCTACAGACCCCGGGCACGTGGAGGGCAACCCGGTCTTTGCCTATCTTGATATCTTCGATCCCGACAAGGCCGAGGTGGATGATTTTAAGGCTCGTTACCGGGCCGGCAAAGTGGGCGATGTAGAGGTCAAACGGCGCCTGGCAGAGGTGTTGAATGCCTATCTTGCGCCGCTGCGCGAACGAAGGGAGGAGCTGATCGCCCAACCAAAGATGCTCTTGGAAGTGCTGTTCAGTGGTACCGTAAAAGCCAAATTTATCGCACAGCAGACGCTGGAAGAAGCTCACCAGAAGATGGGGCTGATGCATAGCCAGTCTTTCAGCGAAAAAGTGCTGGCTAATAATATTTCAGGCATTTTTTGCTAACCGCGTTTGGAGTCAGAGATGTATCTTGCGATCCTATTTCACCCGCCTTGAAGGAAACCTTAAACACAGATGAACGCAGATATGATTCTTAAGCCGTTCATCAACAAACTAAACAATCGTAAATCAAAAATCACCAATCGCAAACTGTATGGAGGTTCCCATGTCTGAGCAAACCCGTTTTCTCTTGAACGAATCCGATCTGCCGAAATTTTGGTACAACGTGATGGCCGACAGCCCGGTCGCGCCAACCCCCGTCCTGCGACCGGATACGCTCGAACCGGTCACCCCGGACTTTCTATCTGTCCTGTTCCCGATGGAATTGATCCTGCAGGAGATCTCTACCGAGCAATATATTGAGATCCCGGAAGAAGTGCGTGAAATATACAAACTCTATCGTCCTACTCCGTTGATCCGCGCGCGCCGGCTCGAAAAGGCGCTTGGCACCCCGGCGCACATCTATTACAAGTACGAAGGCGTATCCCCGGCGGGCAGCCACAAACCGAACACGGCCATTCCGCAAGCCTACTACAACAAGGTCGCCGGAACGAAAGCGCTGACCACCGAAACGGGTGCCGGTCAGTGGGGTTCCGCGCTGTCGATGGCCTGCCAGATGTTCGATCTGGATCTGGAAGTGTACATGGTCAAGATTTCGTACCAGCAAAAGCCGTATCGCCGTATCTTCATGCAAACCTTCGGCGCACAGGTTTTTGCCAGCCCAACGGATCGTACCAACTACGGTCGCGCCCTGCTCCAGCAAGATCCGGACAATCCCGGTTCGCTCGGCATTGCCATCTCCGAGGCGGTTGAGGTAGCGGCAACCTCGGGCGGGACGAAGAAGTACAGCCTTGGTTCCGTGTTGAATCACGTGTTGATGCACCAGTCTGTGATCGGGGAAGAGGCGCTCAAGCAAATGGATCTGGCCAACGAGTATCCGGATGTGGTCATCGGTTGCGTGGGCGGCGGATCGAACTTTGCCGGGATCGCCTATCCCTTCTTGCGCGAGAACCTCAAGAACGGACAGCGCGCTCGTTTGCTGGCCGTCGAGCCAAACGCCACTCCTTCCCTTACCAAAGGCACCTACACCTTCGATTACGGCGATACGGCCAAAATGGCCCCTGTGGTTAAGATGTACACCCTGGGACATGACTTCGTGCCGCCGTCCATCCACGCCGGTGGGTTACGCTATCACGGCATGGCGCCAAGCTTGTCTGCTTTTGTGGATGCCGGTTTGATCGATGCTATTTCCGTCCCGCAAAAATCGACTTTCGAAGCGGCTGTGCAATTCGCGCGCGCGGAAGGCATCGTGCCGGCGCCTGAGTCGTCCCATGCCATTCGGGCGGCCATCGATGAGGCGCTGGACGCCAAGGCCAAAGACGAAAAGCGCGTGATCTTGTTCAACCTATCCGGTCACGGCAACTTCGACATGGCAGCTTACGACGCCTACCTGGGCGGCCAGCTGGAGGATTACGAGTACCCGGCCGAGGCAATCAAAGCGGCGATGGAAAACCTTCCACACGTGGAATTGCCTGCCTGATCCCTGAGATGTTCTCCCTCTATATAAAAGCCCGGCTGCTGAATTCAGCAGCCGGGCTTTTACGTTCTCAAACCGAATACCTATTCTGGATTTTTCTCCCCGAACAAAATCACAACAATATGCTGGTTTAAAAATTTCAAAGAGGCAACTTCTTGACCGGGCACAATCTGCCCCAATGTGTAGCCTCCGGCAATCGGAACCTCTTCCCCGATAATTTCCTGGATAGCGGCGATCTCTACCCCAGGCGTGGCTTTGAGCAGCATCTGCCAGGCGATATCGACCAGGACCAGTGCAAAGGCCGGTTTGGCGCCGTCCAGTTCGCGCAAGGCCTGCTGGGTAGCCTGTTGAGCGGCCCTCTGGCAACTGATCCGGCTTCCCACCATGATAAAGGCATCCACGCCATCCCGGACAGAAGCGTTCATGCGGAAACTGCCGTCTGCCTCCACACGGATGGGCGAACGGATAATAAGTTCTTCCCCTTGTTCCATGCCGAGCGGGTACAAACGCGCCATGTGGCTGAGCGGCGGAAAGCTCCATTCGCGGGCAGGGAAGCCAAATAATTCAGCGTAGGTTTCAGAGGCCGGGCGGGTGTCAAGAGTGCGCAACCAGAAACCACGTGAGCGCGTCACCCGCATCTGACCGCCAACCGGGTCCCAGCCATGGGCATGGCCTACCCCCATGCGCAGGCTGCCGCTAAAGGTGAGCGCCGCCAGCGCGCCAGCGCCAGTCTGGTTTCCGGCAATCTGGTAGGTATTTCCGGTATGTAAGTCCCCTGACGAGAGGCTCCCGGCCAGGCGGAATGTTTTTGGAGAGATGGAGTTGCAGAACTGTTCCGCATCTCCATTAAAACCGTCTGCAAAGAAAATGACATCTTGGGCCTGGTTGCCGGCAACCAACATGTCCAACTGCGAAGCTGTTTCCCGGCTGCTCTGGGCATAGCCAGGTAACCAATAGAAGCTGGCATCCAGATCGTCTGCGCTGAGCACGGCCACGACGACCGAGTGGGAATGCAACCCCGCGCCGGTCAGGCCAGCGGGGGAACTGAAACCGATCAGGGGGGCATCCCCCAGCAAACTGGAGGCGCCATTCGCAACATCCCGTGCCCGATACTGGTGGGAAGCAATGACAATCCCCAGGCCCGGCGCAACTGCCCCAAGGCGATTGAGAGCATAATGGGTGGCCTGTAGGCTGGCCTCCCTTCCATCCAACGCCTGTGCAACCCCAACCGCAGCGTGTACCGTCATAAGCGCTATTCCTCTGCCACCGGAATGGTGAAATGGAAAGTGGTCCCTTTGCGGAACTCGCTCTCGAACCAGATTTTGCCGCCCTGCATTTCCACCAAGCTCTTGGTGATGTTCAACCCCAGGCCTGTCCCTGGCGCCTCGCGCGCCTTCTGGTCATCCGAGCGGAAGAACTTCGAGAAAATCTTTTGCTGATCTTCCTGGCTGATCCCAATACCATCGTCTTCAACCCAGATATGCACAACTTGTGCCGCGCCGGCCGGGTCCCACTGGTTTGGGGAAACCGCGGCGCCAATAGTGATCTTGCCGCCCTCAGGTGTGTACTTGTGAGAGTTACTCACCAGGTTGGTTAATACCTGGCCCATCCGGGTCTGGTCAGCCCAAACGTGGGGCAGTGACGGGGGTACTTCTACCCGGATCTCCTGGTTTTTGCCTTCGATTTGACGGTTCGTGGACCGGTTCACCTCCTCCACCACCTCGGACAGGTCCACAGCTTTGTAGTCCAGGCGGAGGCGGCCGGCCTCGATCTTGGAATTGTCATTCAAGTCGGATACCAGGGTAGACATCCGCTCTACGTTCGAACGGATCGTGTGCAGGAAATTATTCTGCATGTCGTTGATAGGACCAACCGCGCCAGCAGCCAGTAATTCGGTGTATCCCTTGATAGATGTCATCGGGTTTTTAAGCTCATGGGCTACAAAGGATACAAACTCACTCTTGGCATCGTTGGCTTGCTGGACTTCCTCGTAAAGTTGGGCGTTGGAAATCGCGATAGCGGCATGGTCACTGAGACGGTTGAGGAAGGCCACATCCTGCTGCGAGTCGCTGATGCTTTCGAGCAGCAGCAGCCCGATGACGTTCCCTTCGCGCCGGATCGGAATCACAATCTGGGTGTGCGCCCCCGGCAGGATACTGTCCCCGGCCTCTGACTGCAACGTACGTTGTTGTGGCTGGGCTGTTTCTAAGGCCGCTTTGATGGCAGGCATCTCCAGCTGCAAAACGCCATCGGTAAAGTGACCATTCCTATCCTCATAGCCCTGGTCAGCCATCACGCGCAGCTTTTCGCTCGCAAGCATGCCGATCAAACCGGCCTCCGCTTTTGACTGCCGCAGAGCCCATTCCAGCGTGATACGCATGGCGCGGCTGATCTCCAGGCTCGCGTTCAGTTCGCGGTCGATGCGCTGCATCACCGAGAGCTCTTCCACGCGAGTAGCCAGTTCCTGGTCGGTAAGCGTGAATAAGCGCGCGTTTTCGATCCCAACCGCAGCCTGCCCGGCAAAAGCGGACAGCAAGGTTTTGTCATCTTCGCCGAACGGCAGGCCATCTTTTCGGTTGATTACCTCGATCACGCCAATCACACGGTCTTTGAACAACAAAGGCACAGCCAGGAGAGACCTGCTGGTAAAACCTGTTTGTTGGTCGGGGGTGGGGAAGCGCGCAGGCGAGGTTTGAGCCTGGTTTTCTACCACAGGCTTCCGTTCCTGCGCAGCGCGGCCAACAATCCCGCTCCCAGCCGGCACGCGTTGACCGATCAGCTCAGCCGAAGTGGGAGGGCCGACCGTCACTTTGAAAATCAAATCGTCCGTCTGGTCATCGACCAGGAACAGGCTGCCAGCTTCACAATTGAGGATGCTGACCGAGTTTTCCAAGATATTCTGGAGCAATGGTTCCAATTCGAGTGTAGAGGTAAGCTGGCGGGTTAACTCATTCAATGTGGAGAGCTGGTACGCGCGTTGCTGGGTCTCTTGTAGCAGCCGGGCTTTGACGATAGCGCCAGCCGTTTGGTCAGCAATGGCTTGCAACAGATCAAGCTGAGCGCGAGAATACGTGACGCTGGCATCCCGGCTGCCGATCCCAAGCGAACCGATCGTCTCGGCGCCGGCATTAAGCGGGACTCCCATCCAGGCGAAAACATCCTGGAAGGCCGGCGTGACGTTGCGCGCCTGGCATTCGCGCAGGTAATCCTGGGTCAAAACCGGGCGGCTTTTACGGATCACTTCCTGCCCAAGCCCCAGATTCAAAGGCTGGGGCATGTTTTCGCGTTCTTCCAGGCGCTCATGGTTCTCCACGCAAAAAGCGTAGTAATAATAATCACCGGCCCTGCTGTACAACGTAATATGGAACTCGCTGGCCGGGATAATCTGTCCGGTTTGGGCAAAGATCAATTCCATCACATCGTCAAACGTCAACGTGATGTTGACCCCCTGCGAAACACGCGTCAGGGCGTTCATTTCCTGGATGCGGCGTTCCAGGTTGGCGACCGTTTGTACGCGCCCGATCGCAACCGATGACTGGTCAGCCAGGTTCTCGAGGAAGGTCAAATCTTGAGGTATGTACGGCTGTCCGGACATACGCTGGCCCAACGCCAACCAACCGATTGGACCTTCCTTGCCCGCCAGACCGATCAGCAATTGCGCGCCAAGCAATTTCAAGCGCGCTTGCTCGTCTTTCAGGCTAAGGGGAAGGGTAGCCCCATCCATATAGAGAGGTAAATTTTCGTTGGCAAAATAATGAACTAACGGGCTGCTTGATGAGAAACGCACATCACTGCTCGGGCGGCCATCGATGTCCGGCAGGCTGGCATATTGATCGTCGATCGGATCGTAAGAATAGATGTGGACATACTGAGGTGCCAGGGTGTCCATGATTTGCTGGCGCAAAATTCGGCCCACATTTTGAATGTCTAATGCGCTGGTCATCTGGTGGCTGTAATCTCGCAAGCGTTTATCATAAATGCGCTGCCCACGGAAGAAGGTGCTATCGATTACATCAAGCAAACGCTTACGGAACGGATCCAAAGCCACAGCAAGAATAAAAATCAGCCCGCCGATGACAAAGGGGTTATCGGCCGGCATCGCTTCCCTAAAAATCAGGCTGAAACCGCTTACCAAGAAGGCATATCCACTCACGGCAAAGATCGTGAGGATGGAATAAACCACTCCCTGCCTGATCCACATATCGGTGCGCACCAATCGATATCGTAAAATGGTATAGCCAATGGTCAGGGGAAACAAAATAACCGAAAAGAACAGGTACGGGGAAAAAGAGACCAAGCCAAAAGGATAAAGCATCAGCCAAATCCCTACTGGACCCAGCGAGAACAAAATTCCAATCAGGACCACGCGCGCCTGGCTCCTGACGACTGGTGACCGCGCAAAGAAACCTCGGTTTAGGTTCATGCCGATGTGTAGCAGGATGGCAAGCGCGTCAAAGAAATAGCTGCTATACCAGGCTAAAAAATAAGCCCGCGGATGTTGAGGGTCCGCCATTGTGAGCAAAGAATATCCCGCCAGGATCAGCGCGATCACATAGCCTCCCCAGCGCAAGTAGGGACGTTTCATCACAAAACGCGCTTCCTGTGGGAAAGAAAGCGTCAGGTCTATCAGGGCGCCCCCGGTCAGTGGCAAAGCTAGGGCCCAGATGTAAGAGAAACGATGGGTTGTGTAAAGGTCGAAGAACAGCCCGGCTACGAGCGCCATCGAAGAGGCGAAAAGCGTAAAAGCGCGACCGGCCGGCTCACCGCGACGCAAACCAAAGATCCAGAAACTGAGCCCAAAGAACATAGCGCTGACAATGACAGGCACAATCAGGTACGCGTTCCGGTCTTCGGCGGGGAACAGGTGTAGCTCTACTTCATACGTTGTTTCTTCACCGTTTCCGGATGCCATGACAACCGGTACCGTTTCGCCCGGGAAAAAACCATCCAACACCTGTTCCAGATCCTGGCTGTTACGAATATCCTGCCCGGCAACGGAGAGTAACTGGTCGCCATGTTCAGCGCCTTGGTTTAACAGCTGCCATGCATCGCTCGGTGCTGAAGGACCAGCCGGGCTCCTTACCATGGTTGGTTCAAAAAAAGCTCCTAAAAACGGGGGTTGCAACCAATTGTAGGCAAAGACAACCGCGGCCACAACGATGACAACCGCAACCAACTGATAGAGAAAAACCGTCAGTTGTAAAATTCTGTTCAAGGTTAGATTAAATCGCATTGATTGAAACATAAGGTTAGAGACACGTATGCTAGATGGGTAACGGGCCTGCTTAAGAGCATTTTACACTACAATTTAGGACGGCTTGAATGGTACTTTCATATCAAAAAGGACAGCAATTACACGGTTGCGAATATTATTACAGCGCAAGGTTGTATTTCTGATGCGCGTTCACTGCCAGAAATAACCGAAAAAATAGGTGTGCGTGGGAGCGTACGCCCATTTTTTCGGGATTTTATTGGAACTTTGCGTTGTAGTAATATGCTGTCTGGAACAAAAAATGCCAGCCTGTAAGCTGACCTTTTGTATACTTAGGACTTACTCAAACAAAAGAGAGGGGCCCGGAAATATGGGTCGCGTGCTGCGCACGCGACCCATATTTCCGGTACATTTTCGCGAACTGCGTAAGTTCTGAAATTGAAAGCAGGTTAAACGTCCAGATTGCGCACGCTCCGGGCGTGGGTCTGGATAAAGCGCTTACGCGGATCGACCGCGTTGCCCATGAGCATATCGAAAGTCCGGTCTGCTTCGGCAGCGTCTTCCACGGTAACCAGGAGCAGGGTGCGGTTCTCGGGGTTCATGGTTGTCTCCCATAGCTGTTCGGGATTCATTTCGCCCAAGCCCTTATAGCGTTGTAGATTCGCCTTTTCGCCGCCGAAACTCTTGATAATTTCTTCTCTTTCATGTTCCGTATAGGCATACTTGATCTGATTCTTGTAAGCGACCCGGTAAAGGGGCGGTTGCGCAATATAGAGATGGCCTTCCTCGATCAACTCCGGCAGATAGCGGAAGAAGAACGTCAACAGCAGCGTACGGATATGACTCCCGTCCACATCCGCATCGGTCATGATAATGACTCGACCGTAACGCAAGCCGTCCAGTTCAAAACCTTCTCCCACGCCGGTGCCTAATGCCGAAATAAGGGACTTGACTTCATTATTGCCCAGGATCTTATCCAGACGCGCCCGTTCCGTATTCAAGATCTTTCCGCGCAAGGGCAAGATCGCCTGGAAGTGACGGTCACGGCCCTGTTTGGCGGAGCCACCAGCCGAATCACCCTCGACGATATACAGCTCGGTCTTGGACGAATCGCGTTCAGAACAATCGGCCAGTTTTCCGGGCAGCGTTAGCGACTCCAGGGCCGACTTGCGGATGACCAGGTCGCGCGCCTTGCGAGCTGCATCGCGCGCCCGGGCCGAGGTGAGACATTTAGCGATAATAGCCTTGGCCGCCGAAGGGTTTTCTTCTAAAAAGGTGTTGAACGATTCGTACACCACCTGTTGCACGTAGGTCTGCACTTCCGCGTTCATCAGCTTGACCTTGGTCTGTGACTCGAACTGCGGGTCAGGATGCTTGATCGAGACAATAGCGGTCAAGCCCTCACGGGTGTCATCGCCCGAGAAGTTCGGGTCCGAATCCTTCAACAGGTTGTTCTTGCGGGCATAATCGTTGATGACGCGCGTCAGCGCGCTACGCAGGCCGGTTAAGTGGGTTCCGCCGTCCACCGTATTGATGGTGTTTGCAAACGAATATACCGACTCAGTGTAGGAGTCCGTATATTGGATAGCCGCTTCAACCCCAACCCCGTCGATTTCTTTTTCCACGGAGACCACCTGGTGCAGGGGCTCGCGGTTGCGGTTCAAGTAGCGGACAAAAGAGTTGATCCCGCCTTCGAAGTAAAAGGTCAACTCGCGGTTGCTGCGCTCATCGCTAAAGTGGATCGTGGTTCCGCGAGTGACAAACGCCATCTCCCGGAAACGTTGGGCCAGGGTATCAAAGCGATAATCGAGGTTATCCTTGAAAATTTCCGTATCGAACTTGAACGTGGTCTTGGTCCCGCTTTCATCAGCTTTTATTTTGCCTATAGCTTTGACCGGGCCCTGTGGGTAGCCGCGCTCGTAGCGCTGCTGGTAGACCTGTCCGTCGCGCTTTACCTCGACCACACACCATTCCGAGAGCGCATTCACTGCGCTGACACCCACCCCGTGCAGACCGCCGGAAACCTTATATCCGCCACCGCCAAACTTCCCGCCGGCGTGCAGAACCGTCATGACGACTTCCAGGGCAGACTTTTTCATCTGCGGGTGGATATCTACAGGAATACCACGGCCATCGTCCTGGACGGTCACGCTGCTATCAGGGTGAATAATAACATCGATGCGCGAACAAATCCCCGCCAGGGCTTCGTCAATAGAGTTATCGACTACTTCATAAACCAGGTGATGTAAGGCCTTGATATCGGTGCCGCCCACATACATACCCGGGCGACGACGTACGGCTTCCAGGCCTTCCAATACTTGAATATCTTTTGCTTGATAACTGGTGTTAGTTTGAACCACAAAATCCTCCAAATAAAGACAGAGACAGGAGTTACGCCTGCTGTGTTGGAAAGTTAGCTCTCAATTTCTCGAAGACAGTCTGCAGCCAGGCCTGCATATCACGATAATAGATGAAGCTGGCTGCCAGAAGCGAAGTTGTCACAAAAGCATGACCTAATATCCCAACCAGGGCCATCCAGGAATCGGATGACGGGATATTCCACAGGAAATTCAGCCCATAGGCGATCAGCAACACGCTGAGCACAAACAAGCTGCTGGTTGGCATGGTAAATCGTGCCATCCTCAGGCTGGTAGAGATCGATGAAAAGGCATTCTGCCGGCGGATAAAAATCCCGTGCGACGAGAAGAAGATTGGCACCACCAGCCACATCGAAAGCAAACCAATGACCAGTAACAAGCCCTGCGCCAGCAAAGGACTGGCAGCCATAACAAGGGCGAGCACGAGCAGCAACGGTCCTCCGAGCATAACCGCCAGTATAAAATACAGCACAGAAATCAACATGGTTTGCAAAATCGACTGGCTAAAACGATGGGCTACGACCTGAGACGGGTCTACCACAACCAAAGAGACCCAGCGGAAAAACAAACCGCCGAATAACCAGCCAAGAAAGGTCAATACTACAATCCAACCCAGCAAGGTAAACACAGAATCAACCTGGATGATAGAAGGTGCTCCCAAGGGGGTCTGGCTTGGCCTCGTTCCGCTCATCAAGCTGAAAACGCCGATCGGGAAGGTCCGCAAGGTGCCCAACAAGTTGAACTGCCCCAACTGTTCCAGGAGTGCGGCGCCGTTCTCTTGCAGCGTTTTTAAATCCGCAGAGGGAAAACCGCTGTAACTGGCATAACGGGTCAATTCCGCTAAAATTAGTTGAAAGAGCCGGTCTATGTTCAACCGGGGACCCAGCCAGAGCAAAAGATCCAAAGCGAGCGGCACCAGGATGACCGTCAGGTGGGACGCAATCGCGTCGAAGCCGGCCCGGAGCGAGCCAATCACACCTGGGGGCGGAGGCAGAGTTTCAACCTTGTCCATTTGCATAACCTACCAATTTTACCATACCCCGCATGTTTACTGCAAATCTGTTCTAAAAAATTTTGGGCACGAGCTACCCCTCTTGGCAGTCCCTATGTAGACAGGTACAATCCAATTTGTGAACGAATCGCGTTATCTGCCTGACATTAACCAGGTTGGCATGTTGACCGCGGCTGTCTTGCTGGCCTTTGCCCTGGCGCATCTCATCCAAACGCCGGAATTTAGCCTGGAGTTGCAATTGCCCGGCTTCTATTTTTCATATCCGATCAGTTTAAATACCATTATGGTCGTTTTGGCCGCCGGATTGACTGCCACCGGCATGGACTGGTTGTTGCATTCACACCCGTCCCTGGGAAAGGGACCAACGATCGAATATTGGGCCTTACCAACCCTGTCGACTTTCATTATCGGCATTCCATTGACAATCTTGCCACCCGGCAGTACCTGGTGGATTGGGTTTGGCATTGGCGGTTTGTTGCTGGCGTTTGTCTTCCTGGCCGAATATATCGTGGTCGAACCATCCGCGCCCCAATACGGGATCGCCACGGCCGGGATCACTTCGCTCTCCTTTGCGGTTTACCTGATATTGACCACCGCCCTGCGATTTAGCGGCGCGCGGTTGTTCCTGGTCGCGCCGGCACTCTTTTTCGCTGCCGGGCTGGTCAGTTTGCGCACGTTGCACCTGCGGGACAGCCAAAATTGGGAGTTCAACTGGGCGGTGGGAATCGCCCTGGTTTGTACCCAGATTGGCGCCGGGTTGCACTACTGGCCGGTGTCCCCTGTCCAGTTTGGGCTTGCCTTGCTTGGCATCCTGTATGCGCTTTCCAATCTAGCCGCAAACCTTTTAGAAGGGATCCGGCCCCGCCGGGCGATGACGGAGCCGTTAATTGCGCTGGCTCTTGCCTGGGGCGCTGCGTTCCTCTTTTGATACGATGATCAGCGTCCTGAAATTGAAATCCAGACACCTGCAAGCGATGCGCCAGCATGTTTCCACCCAGGCACCGCTCGAAGCCTGCGGGTTGCTGGCCGGGAAGAATGGTCAGGTTGAGACCGTGCTCCGGGTTCGCAACGCAGACCAAAGTCAGGAACGCTTTCGCATGGATGCCCAGGAACAGTACACGGCCTTCGAGTGGATCGAAGCCAACGGTCTGGACCTGATTGGAATCTTCCACTCGCATCCTTCCGGACCGGAAACTGCTTCCCCTACCGACATCGCCGAGGCTGCTTATGAGGTAGTCCACGTTATCTGGTCATACAGCGAACGGACCTGGAAGGCGCGCGGCTTTTGGATCGAAAAAGGATCGGCAACTGAAGTGGACTTACAGGTCATGACCGAATAGCAACCTTACGGTTGTTCCTGTGTTATCAAATTAATACAATCTTCTCAAAAGAAGAGGTAAGTGGGTTGCCCCACACCCCGATTTACTGATAAGATAGAATTCTATACTCATCATGGAGCATCTTGGAAGGAACTTACTCTCATGCAAATTGTGACTAGCATCGGGGTACTGTTGTTGTCGTACGCGATCGGTTCCATCCCCTTTGGCTGGCTGATCGTAAAATTAAAAACCGGTAAAGACATCCGTTCAGTCGAGAGCGGGCGGACAGGTGGTACTAATGCCATGCGGGCGGCCGGGTTTGGGGCCGGTCTGCTCACAGCCCTTATGGATATTTCGAAAGGAATATTGGCAGTCTGGGTAGGAAGAACCTTGCTCCCGGATATTCACCTGATGCACGTGCTTGCCCCGGTTGCGGCTATCATTGGCCATAACTACTCGATCTTCGTGCCCGAGCGCAACGAAAAAGGGCGCATCGTGCGGTTACGCGGCGGAGCAGGAGGCGCTCCAGCTTTGGGCGGCGCGATTGGGTTGTGGGGGCCTTCCATATTCATTATTTTTCCCCTGGGCGCGCTGGTGTTCTTCACGTTGGGAATTGCCTCAATTACCACCATGAGCGTGGCCTTCTTTACCACCGTTCTTTTTGGCATCCGGGCCTGGCTGGGGCTGATGCCCTGGGCAGACGTGGCCTACGGCCTGCTTGCGCAGTTTCTGCTCATCTGGGCCTTGCGCCCTAATATCCATAAACTGTTTTCCGGGAAAGAGCGTATTGTTAAGCAAAGCTTGAACGGCTGGATAAAAGCCAAACGAGAACTCCGCTCGCCTAACCACGAGAACGCGAAGTAAGCGAAAAGCCAGGCATAAGCCTGGTTTTTTCGTTCTTTAGGATTTCGTGCGAAAAGGGGGCCGGATTTGGGGGTGCGAGCGTGTCCCTACGGCGCACGCTCGCACCCCCAAATCCGGGTATCTACCACGGAAATTCCCGAAGAGCCTTTTTTCGTTTTCTTTTGTGACTTTATCGTTTACGATAGGAGGATGCTTTCTTAATCTTTCGCTCCCCGAATCGTTTCCGCTCAAGACATGCTGTAACAACGCGCGCAGGTTGCGCTCGTGCAACTGAACCGCCAACCCTCCCAGGTTTACCCGACTCTTGCCACATTCTTCGATGCTGACTTCCTGCAAATACTCGAGCGGCTCTTTCCGCCGGGCTGCTGTTCGAACCGCTTTTTTGATGGCCGATATATAACTCAGGTTTTCCTTCACCGCTGCTTCGATTTCGCCGCGCAGAATGATATCGCCGTGCCCCTGGACGATATTTTCAAGCCCCATGCGGCCAATCCGTTTGATAGAGGCAGCAATATCATCTATATTGCCATCCACGATATAAGGAATCGGCATAAAAGCATCCCCAGCGAATAATACCCGGTCCTCTTCTACCAGCACAGAAATGCCATCCTCGCTGTGCCCCATCGCTGTTGTGATGGTCAGGTTTTTTTTGCCCACCCGGAGGGTCAATTCACCCCGGTCGAAGGTCATCTGGGGCAGGACGATCTTGACCTGCCGCAAAGCCGGATTCTGCTTGCGGGCCGCTTCCAGGGAAGGAATCCCCCGCTCGATGAGCAACTCCCTGCAACGGGCGTGGGCGATGATGATTGCTCCTGGGAAAAAACAATTCCCCCAGGTATGATCGGCATGGTAATGGGTGTTGATGACATAACGCACGGGCACACCCAGTTCATGCTCAATAAACTCGCGCATCCCCATCGTTTCGTCCGGAAGCGCCAGGGTATCAATAACGACAGACCAGTGTGGTCCGGCAACGACCCCGGCCGTAACCTGGGCGTAGACATCACTTTGGAACCAGTAGACATTTTCAGATACACGCTCGCGGTGCATAGTTTTCCTCGTGAAAATTTTCCTATTAGATAGCACAAATAGGGGGTGAAAGTCAAGTTGTACAGACAAGTTCTTTCCTCTCCCCTGAAGGGTTGACTTGCCTATGGACCTTGTACATGATACACTTTATGCGTATGAAGGCAGGTTTACTCGTTATAACCCCCCAGGCCAGTTTTGGGGAGCTCATTCGTCAGAGCCTGAATGACACAGGCTCTTTTGACATTCACATGGTGAACAGCAAAACAGAGGCAATTTCTATCGTTGAAAAAGTAAATTGTTCTCTTGCGTTGTTGGACATGGAATTAGGCGAAACGTCTGTCCTTGAAACTGGCCGTTCGCTACGAACCATTAACCCCAATCTTTACCTTGTTATTCTGTCGGATGAAGATTTACCCGTGTCGATGGATACAATCCGCCCCTGGGTGTTGTTGCGCAAGCCTTTCTATTTGCCCGATTTTATCCAGTTGTTGCGGACTGTGCCCCTCATCCCCGACCAGTTAGTTGAGGCGCTGGAAGAAGTCAAGGAACCAGAGAGTTTAGAAAAAATGAACCTTTCCCCAAATGATGAACCGCAAGTAACCGACATTCCCTGGCTGAACGATGTCTCAAAAGCGGCCCAACATCTCACCCGCCTGACGCTGGAATTGTCCGCGCAGGCCGCGTTGATCACCCGCGAGAAAGAGTTGTGGGCCTATGCCGGTCAACTTTCGCAGAATGCGGCTATTGAACTTGCCGCAACCGTTTCCCGCCACTGGGACGGACAAAAAGGAAATGATCTATTGCGCTTTGTTCGCCTGGAAGCGACCAAAGCCGAGCACATGCTCTATGCCACCAGCATGGCACCCGATGTCATCCTGTCGCTGGTTTTTGACGCAGAAACCCCTTTCAGCACCATCCGCAGCCAGGCCAACTCGTTGGCACGCTCTCTTGAAATTGCCAAGACCGGCCCGGTCGAATCGTTTGAACGGAATCGCGTTTCTAAACGAGAGCAGGATTGGGTCCAGCCCGTAGCACAGGAAATCGACGAATCCAGCGAGGACCTGGATATCCCGTCCATCGCAGATATCCTGGAAGAAATTCCCCCGCCGATCCCGCCAAAACAGGTTAAAGTAGAACCGGCCGACTTGAGCGCTGAGGAGGAAGATCAAAGCGCATCAGAGGTGGACTTCGAAATGGATCAGGAACAGTCGGCTGCTGAGGCCCGCCCATCCCCGCCCTTATCGAGAAGGTCAAACCGTCACCTAAGCCAGGAAAGCTCTCCGGCCGTGCAGTTGCGCGACTTGATGCTGTCCGACGAGAAGGTAAATCGCGGCACGTCCGCTCCCGGCTGTTTCCGATGAACTGCCTGCTACGATGCCCTCCAAATCCCAACGCAGGCGACCGGCTACGCCCATCCGCCAGCCTGCTCCAGGCGAACTGGACGAAACCCGACCTCACTCTATTACGGAGGTTGCCGGCCGGATGATCACCGAATCCGCTTCACCTGCCATGGCCCAATTGAACTATGCCTGTCTGTTGGTTCCCCGGTTTACAGTCCATTATATGACCGGCGACCTGGCTGACCGGATATCCGAATGGATGCCCAATATCTGCATCGCGTTTGGCTGGCGTCTGGAGTTCCTGGCAGTGCGACCCGAATATTTGCAATGGGTGGTCAATGTGACCCCGAATACCTCACCGGGCTACCTGATGCGCATCATGCGCCAGCAAACTTCTGAAAAAGTATTCCACGAATTTCCGCGCTTGAAACGGGATAACCCCTCGGGAGATTTTTGGGCCCCCGGTTATCTGATTATGGGTGGTTTACAGCCGCACCCGCAACAGTTGGTCAAAGATTATATTAAGCAGACCCGCCAACGGCAAGGAATTTCCCAGCACCGGCGCTAGCCTGAAAAAACTCCGTCGAATTTACCGCAGAGAACAGCCGTCTCTGCGGTAAAATTTTGTATATGAAGAATTACCAGGCTATATACAATTTTGTCAGGTCGGTGGACCCCTAATTTCTGCTTATTACAAACACTGGAAACCTATATGCCCCCTATCCTTTACTTAATCGATGGTCACGCTTTAGCATATCGCATGTATTTCGCGCTGACCGCCGGCGGCAGCACACAGCGCTGGCAATCTTCCAAAGGCGAACCGACGGCCGGCACCTATGGCTTTGCCAGGGAACTGATCCGCATCCTCGAGCAGGAAAAGCCGGAATATATGGCGGTGGCCTTCGACACCGGAAAAACCTTCCGCCATGAAATGTTCTCCGAATACAAAGCTACGCGCGCCAAAATGCCGGATGATTTGGGCCCGCAGATCGAGCGGATTCGCCAGATGGTCGATATCTTCAACTTTCCACGACTGGAAATGGAAGGGTTCGAGGCCGATGACGTGCTCGGCTCCGTCGCCCGAGTGGCCGCTGAACAAGGCCTGGGCGTTAAGATCATCACCGGCGACCGCGACCTGCTGCAATTGGTCAACGAGCGCACCGCTGTCTACTTGGCCGGGGATGATAAAACCTATGTCACCGAGCAGGATGTGGCCAACAGCAAGTTTGGAGTGCCCCCGGAAAAAGTAGTGGACTACAAAGCCATCGTCGGCGATAAGTCCGACAACATTCCCGGCGTGGCCGGCGTAGGGGAAAAGACGGCCGTCAGCTTGCTGGAAAAGTACGGCTCTTTAGACGGAATCTACACCCACCTGGACGAGATCGAAAAGCGCTGGCGGACCAAGCTGGAAGAGGGAAAAGACTCGGCCTATTTGAGCCGCGACCTGGCGACCATCCATACGGACCTGCCGGTCAAACTGGACCTCGAACTTGCCCGCACCGGAAAGCTCGACCAGCCGGCCCTGGAGGCTCTCTTCCAGGAACTGGAATTCCGCTCGTTGCTCAAAAAAGTGGCCGAATTGAGCGGTACAGCCCCGGTCGCTGCGTCCGCCGCCCAACGAACCGGGCAACTTCCCCTGTTCGGCGATGAAGCGCCAGCCCCCTCCATAAGCCAAACCAGCGTGGACATCGAAGTCGAGCTGGTGGACACGCCAGCAAAACTCGACGTCTTGGTGGCCAAGCTCAACAGAGCCGAACTAATTTCCTTCGATACAGAAACAACTTCTACCAATGAGATGCAAGCCGACCTGGTCGGCATCTCGTTGTCTATTCGAGAAGGGACAGGCTATTACATCCCCGTTGGCCACAACAACGGCTCCAATCTACCGGTGGAACAAGTGATCGCTGCCTTGCGCGCGCCCATGACGAACCAGAAGATCGGCAAGGCGGCCCATAACGCCAAATACGACTATATCGTACTGGCCCGCTACGGTCTCAAGGTCACACCGCTGACCTTCGATACAATGATCGCCGAGTTCGTCGTGGACCCCGGCTCACGCAACCTGGGACTGAAGAACCTGGCCGAAGCGCGATTGGGCGAAACGATGACCCGCATCGAAGACTTGATTGGCAAAGGCAAGAACCAGGTCAGCATGGCAGAAGTGGATGTGGACGCCGCAGCTGCCTACGCTGCCGCCGACGCAGAAATCCCCATGCGTTTGATACCGATCCTGCGCGAAGAGTTGGAGCGGGTTGGCGGCATGAAGTTGATGGAAGAGATCGAGATGCCGCTTGTCTCAGTGCTGGCTGAAATGGAAATGAGCGGTATTTTGGTGGACCATGTCTTTTTTGCCGGGATGTCAGCCGAGTTGCAAGGTCGGTTGCACGAAATCGAAACGCAGGTTTACCAGTCGGTTGGCAAGGAATTCAATCTCAACTCGACCCAGCAGCTTTCGGATGTGCTCTTCAACCGCCTGCGATTGGAGCCGCCAGTCCGAGGCAAGAAAACTGCCAGCGGGCATTATTCCACCTCCGCAGCGGTGCTGGAAACATTGCGCGGCAAACATGAGGTGGTGGATTGGCTCCTGGAACATCGCGAATTATCCAAGCTGAAATCCACGTACCTGGATGCGCTGCCCGCTGTGGTCAATCCAAACACAGGGCGCGTACATACTTCGTACAGCCAGACCGGGGCGGTCACCGGGCGGCTCTCCTCCTCGAACCCAAACCTGCAGAACATCCCCATCCGCAGCGCGGAAGGGCGGCGCGTGCGCAACGGGTTCATTGCCGCGCCGGGAAACGTTCTGCTCTCGGTGGACTACTCGCAGATCGAGCTGCGCATCGTGGCGCATATGGCTGAAGACCAGGCCATGTTGGCGGCTTTCCGCCGGGGCCAGGACGTCCACGCTGCCACAGCGGCAGCCATTTACGCGGTCCCGGTAGAAGCGGTGACGAAGGAACAGCGTCAACGCGCGAAGGGCATCAACTTCGGCCTGATCTACGGCATGTCCGTATTCGGCCTGACCCGTTATACCGACCTGACGCTGGCTGAATCGGAGGAATTCGTCAAGGCCTACTTCGAGCAATTTCCCGGGGATCAAAAGCTATCTGGACGGCATTCGCAAGATCGCCGCGAAGCAGGGCTATGTCGAAACGCTGCTCGGGCGCCGGCGTTATTTCCCGATGCTCAAGAATCCGACCAATACCAACCTCAAAAACCGCGAAGAACGCGAAGCGATCAATGCGCCTGTACAGGGAACTGCCGCGGACATTATGAAGATCGCCATGCTGAAAATCCCCGCTGCCCTGGAGGCTGCCGGGTTGAGCGCGAAGATGTTGCTGCAAGTGCATGATGAGATCGTGCTGGAATGTCCGGAGAGCGAATTGGAGGCGACCGCCCGTGTCGTCCGGGAGGCCATGCAGGAAGCGTATCCGTTGAGCATCCCGCTTCTGACAGAAGCGCGCTGCGGCCCAAGCTGGGGCAAGATGCAAGTACTTACGGACGAATGATACAGATCCATTGAAAATGCTCCCTATAGGAGCAGTCAAGGGTAAAATTGGAACAACATGCCCGCGAATGAAGCAACTTTTCAAAATGCAATGAACCAGGGACACTCCTACGCCTGGGACCAGGAGTGGAAGAAGGCTGCCACATCCTATCGCAAGGCGCTGGAAGAGTTTCCGAATAATCCCAAGGCATTGAGCAGTCTGGGCCTGGCGCTGTTGCAATCCCAGGAATTTGATGAGGCGTTGCAGGTCTATATACACGCTGCCCAAGTCTCTCCTACAGATCCCGTTCCCTTCGAGCGCATTGCCCAACTATCGGAACGACTCGGGCAGCTCAAGCAGGCCAGCGGTGCGGCCATGAAAGCCGCCGAACTGTATTTGAACAACCGCGATATAGAAAAAGCGATCGAAAATTGGGGACACGTGACCATGCTCAATCCGGAGCATATTATGGCCCGCTCCCGCCTGGCGCTCACCCACGAAAAGCTCGGGCACGTCCAACAAGCCGTAGTTGAGTATATTGCTGTTGCCAGCCTGCTGCAACGCGGTGGCAACTTGCAAAAAGCTGCTGAATTGATCAACAAAGTAATGAGAATGGCGCCAGGCACCGCCGAAGCCAAACAAGCGCAGTCGTTGTTGCGGTCCGGGCAGTTGCTCCCCAAACCGCTTCGACCACGCGGAGGCACCGCCCCGCTGATGATGTCACAGGTAAAACAATTGAACCCGCCTACAACGCCTGTCGCCTCCTCCGCGGACCCGATCGCTGAAGCGCGTCAAAAAGCGCTCACCACGCTGGCAGAAGTCCTCTTCGATTACTCCGATGAAAGTCCGGTTGCCCAGACCCGTCGAGGCCTCTCTGCCATTGTCAAAGGCACGGGACAACTTTCCATCCACCAGGCCGAACAGTCAAAAATCGTCTTGCACCTCGGCCAGGCGATCGATGCCCAGACCAAGAACCAGGATTCGCTGGCTGCCGACGAACTGGAAGGCGCGCTGGAAGCCGGCTTCGAGCATCCTGCCCTGTATTTCAACCTGGGTTTGCTGCGCTCGAAAACCGATCGCACCGAAAGCGCCCTACGTTCTTTGGGACACGCCGTCAAACATGTAGACTTTGCTCTGGGGGCACGCCTGCTGATGGGAGATGTGCTGAGCAGAATGGGACGTATCAAAGAAGCATCGGTTGAATATTTAGAAGCACTCAAGCTGGCAGATTCAGCGGTTGTCCCGGAAGCGTATGCAGATGAGATCCGGCAGCTCTACGAACCGCTCATCGAAGCCCAGGCTGCGGAATCCGATGAACCCACCCAGATTCGCTTGTGCAAAAATGTTCGCGAGTTGTTGGTGCGTCCAAATTGGCGAAACCAACTGCTCAAAGCACGCGAACAGTTGCCTAAAACGCAGGAGAGTGATACGCCCCTTCCTTTAGCAGAAGTTGTTATCCAGGCTCAAAGCAGCCAGGTCCTGGATGCGATAAGCCAGATCAACCAACTGGCCCGCAAAGGACGTTTGCGTTCAGCCATGGAGGAAGCGTTCCACGCTTTGCAGACAGCTCCAACGTATCTTCCGCTGCACAGCCTGATCGCCGACCTGCTTGTCCGGGAGGGGCATACCGAGGAAGCAATGGCCAAATTCACGGTCATCGCGACAGCTTACAGCGTCCGGGGAGAAACAGGCCAGGCGACGAAAATGCTGCGGCGAGTGATCGACCTTGCGCCAATGGACTTGAACGCCCGCACACGGCTGATCGACCAGTTGATTGCCCGGGGTGAAGTCGATGAAGCCATCAACGAGTATCTCGAGGTGGCAGACATTTACTACCGCCTGGCTGAACTAGATATGGCCCGCAAAACGTATACAAATGCGCTGCGCGTGGTGCAACAAGCCAATGCCGACCGCAGTTGGAACGTCCACATTTTGAAACACATGGCCGATATCGATATGCAACGCCTGGATTGGAAGCAGGCCATGCGCATCTTCGAGCAAATTCGCACCTTGCGCCCTGATGATGTAGCCGTGCGTAAAAGTTTGATCGATCTCAATTTGCGTTTGGCGCAACAGCCGCAAGCCGTTGCTGAGTTGGAGAACTACCTCTCCTATCTGAACACCAACGGGAAGAGCGACCAGATCATCCCCTTCCTGGAGGAACTCGTCAATGAAAATGAAAACAGGATCATTCTGCGGCGCACACTGGCTGAGCAATATAAGCAAGCCGGGCAGACCGAGGCCGCCATTCGTCAACTGGATGCCGTAGGCGAAATCCTCGTCGAGCGGGGAAAAACGGACGAAGCGGCAATTACCATCCAACAAATCCTGCTGATGAATCCGCCTAACGCCGGGGAGTACCAAAGACTTTTACAACAACTTCGAACCGAGTAAACCAACGTCCCCGCGAAAAAAGCGGGGATTTTCATTATATTCCCCTCTCCAGGATCGTTCAAAATCATCCCCCGGCAGCATGCCAGTTTATAAGGGTATTGGTACCATGATCAAGTCAAAAACGATTTTCCGGAGGCGTACCATACTATGGTCAATTACACCAACGAAAATAACCGGCGCGATCTAGGGATTGTCTGGCTGATTGCCGGTCTGATTTTTCTTGTCAACGGCTTTTCAGGAGGAAGTATTTTCCTGTTGCTTGGCGTCGTATGGTTGGCTTCTTCCTACGGCAAAGGGTTGACGCTCTTTCTTGAGAAGCCTGCTGATATGCGCACTCTGTTGAAGGCTACAACGATCGGTTTATTAATTCTGGCCTCAGTGGTCTTGGTAGCAAACGCGATCCCATAACGCCTTTACAAATTGCTATAAAGCTTCTTATAAAAAATCAACTTTTCACATCCGATTTTCTTACATTCTCTCCATAAGATTAGGATAATTCGTATCTGCTCGGGCTTATACGAAAAGTAGGGCAAAAACGGTGTGCGTGGGGGCGTACGCCCCCACGCACACCGTTTTTGCCACCTCTCTATATGAAGGTTGAGCAGTTACAATAATTCTTGCGAACAAAAAGGAGAACGAATATGACTTTATATGTCCAGCCTTACCCGTATCGTCGTATGGTCCGCCGCATGGCAGCGTTGAATGGCGGCTCTAGCAGTGAACACGCTCTGAATGTGAACGTCCGAGACGAGGAAGAGGCCTTTGTACTGAGCGCACTTGTCCCCGGTTTGAATGCCGATGAATTGAACATTCAGGTCCTGGAAGACGTGGTCCGGATCGAGGGCGAGTACCAGGCGAACGATGAAGAATATTTGCTTAACGAATTGCCTAGCGGCTCCTTCCGTCGCGTGCTACGCATGCCGACCGAGATCGACGCCGACAACGTGGAAGCCAGGATCAACAACGGCGTGTTGACGCTACGCCTGCCCAAAGCCGAATCAGCCCGTCCTAAGAAAATCAAGATCGCTGCTCGATAATTGAGTTAGCTCTCCTCTACAGATAGGGGCACAGCTTGGCTGTGCCCCTATTCGCGTTATAATCGCGTACATCAATCTATTCAAAGCAAAGAGGGTGTGTGGGATAACTCCACACACCTTTATTGAAAAGACAAATCTAAACCAACTTTTGGAGCTGCTCGTGCAACGAACACTTACTTTATCTCTGCTAAGCCTTGTTGCAATCGCTATTTTGGTTGCTTGCGGCCAAAGCACACCAGATGCCGCGCCGACGGCGATCCCTACAGATACACCGGTCCCGACGGTAACGTTTACCGCTACGCCCTCCACGCCTTTAGCGATTCTTGTCATGCCAGCAGATTTGGACCCTGCGCTGTATGAGCTATACCAGTCCACTGTCTATGACCTGGCGCAGCAATCCGGATTCCGCTTCCAGGTGCGGAACTCGATCAGCGAAGCGGACCTCGACCCCACCCTGCGCGTGGTCATCGCCCTGCCACCTGATCCGGGTCCCGGGATTGCCGCCCTGGCTGCTGCCGCCCCGCAAACACAATTCCTCGCCATCAATATTCCCGGAGTGACGGCAGGCGGGAACATCAGCGTGCTGGCGAACAACGTCCAAACCGATATTGTGGCCTTCATGGCCGGTTATATCGGTGCACTGATCACAGAGGATTATCGAATTGGCATGATCTACCCGGACGGGAACGCGGACGCGCTGAACGCCCTGGACGCATACACAAACGGCAAAGCTTATGCATGCGGCACCTGCCAACGTTTCTACTATCTCCCTTACGATTTTCCCCAGTCTATTCCCATCCCAACGACAGAACCTCCGGAAAATTATGGCGGATACGCTGTATATCTCATCCAGCAACGAGAAGTGGACTTTATCTACGTGTATCCTGACATTGCAACTCCCGAATTGCTGGCTTATATTGGCTCTTCAGGTGCTGTACAAGTGGGCAGTTCTCCGCAAGGGAGCCTGCCTCTCTACTGGGCTGCCAGCATCACCCCGGATACAGTTGGCGCAATCCAGGCATCCTGGGCGGACCTGGTTGCCGGACAAGGGGGGCAGGCAGTCCAATCTCCGCTGAAGATCGCGGATGTAGACCCGGATCTGCTCAGTCCGGCAAAGCAGGCCGAAGCAGAGCAGGTGTTGGCAGAACTATTAGCAGGGCGAATCTCTCCTCACGGAGTTCCCTAGTACCGCAACAAAATTAAATTGTAGGGTAGAAATAACTTCTGCAACCTGCAGTTTGACAGGAATACCTCCAGCTTTAGCAAGTTGCGGCACTAGTACCACAAAAAATCTCCCGCGATGTTTGCGGGAGATTTTTAAGTTATACGCTGGTGTACATCGATGGCGAATTCGAATCTTGCTCGAGCCAGCGCTTACGCAATACCCACGATACTGCTTTGATTACCAAAAACGCCGGATTGATGGATCTAAGCAGACACTCATCCACTCCACTGGCGTAGATGTCAGCTATCTGGCTGCTGTTATAATCCGACACGAGGAGCAAGATCGTGCCAGAAGTAATGAGCCGCAAATCTGAGCAAAATTCGAGTCTCTTTCCATGAGAAAGATGAGCATCGATCACAACCAGTGCAGGATCGACAATTCTACATGTCTTCAGCGCATTTTCGTGTGTCTCGTGGATTGTTGTAAAGCCTTTTTCTTTGAAGGAAGATTCCAAATCAAAGGGGTATCCGCTTGATCTGAAATAAGTAATACCGCCTGTGTAGTTGAGGGGGATACTTTTGACTTCCAGGTAAGCATTTTTTTCATCCAGTGTGAATGGTTCTATAATATTTGTCGTTACCAAGCATTGATACGGGTCTCCTGCTCGACAAGTTCTCCAAAATTGGTTTTGAATTTTTACGTTTTTTATGTCAGAATTAACCAGGCAATGACAAACTCCAATACCATCCCCATCAGCCATACGAAGGTGGTGTTGCCCCGACGGCGAGATGAAATCCTCACCCGGCCGCGTCTGTTAGATATGCTGTTTGATTTTTTGGACAAGAAATTGATCCTGGTTTCTGCGCCGGCTGGTTACGGCAAAACGTCTCTGTTGATTGACCTGGGGCACCAGAGCGACCTGCCGTTTTGCTGGCTAGCGCTCGACTTGTTGGACAGAGACCCGCAGCGATTTGCGACCTACTTCATTGAAGCAATTGCGGAACGCTTCCCCGGTTTCGGAAATCAAACGAAAACATCGCTCGATACGCTTACCTCCATTGATAACGGCATAGAACCGTTAGTGGCCACACTGGCCAATGAGATCTACGCTCACATTCCTCAACACTTCGTCCTGGTTCTGGATGATTTCCATTTGATTAATGAAGTTCCTGTCATTCAAAATTTCTTGGGCCGTTTCCTACAGCTTAGTGGATGAGAACTGCCACTTGATCATCTCCTCACGCGTGCTGTCACAACTGCCAGATTTGCCGTTGATGGTAGCCAGGGATATGGTTGGGGGCTGGACTTGATCGAGTTGGCCTTTCAGGTGGATGAGATCCAGGCGCTCTTTGCGCAGAACTACAACATGCCCATCTCGGATGAAACGGCTCGGGAGTTGGTCGATGAAACGGAGGGTTGGATTACCGGGTTACAACTCTCCGGCCTGGGAATGTCCAAGGGAATGGCGGACAGGCTCAGGGTCGCGCGCGCCGCGGGGGTCGGTCTGTTTGACTTTCTCGGTCAACAAGTCCTCGATCAACAGCCGGAAGAAATCCGTTTTTTCCTTCTGCGCAGTTCTTTGCTCGAAGAGTTCAACGCAGCTTTATGTGAAGAGGTCTTTGCTGAGCTTTACCCGGAACGAAAGAATTGGCGTCACTGGATCGACGTAGTCCTCCAGAGAAACCTGTTCGCCCTGCCGGTAGGGACGGAAAGCGGCTGGGTACGCTACCACCATCTTTTTCGGGATTTTCTGCAGGATCTGTTGCAGAAAGAACATCCGGAGGAAATTCCCGCCATTTTAGGACAGCTCGCAAAGGCCTATGAGGCTCATAACGAGTGGGAAAAAGCTTACGATATCCAAAAGCGGCTAGGGGATGCGGATGCTCTCGCTGCCTTGATCGAGCGTGCAGCACCACATTTAATGTCCCATGCTTTGGTAACGCTGGACACATGGCTTAAGGGATTGCCTCCTTCGATTTTATCAACCAGGCCTGGAATTCTATCTATTCGGGGAGGCATATTGCACGTGCAAGGTTACTCAAGCGAAGGGCTTGAACTCCTCAATCGAGCAGAAAAGGCTTTGCGAAGAAAAAAGGATATTACCGGATTAGCCATTAATTTGGTTCGGCGATCCACTGTTAATCGTTTTTTGGGGGATTACGCTTCTGCAATCGCTGATGCCGATGAAGCACTCAGCCTGACCGAATCGAATGATCAGATGCAGATTATCCACGCAAATGCATTACGGCAGAAGGGACTTAGCTTATATCGCCAGGGACAGTCATTGAAAACGGTAAAGTTTCTCGAGCGTGCACTTGAACAATATATTCATTTGGACGACACTTCAAATATTCCTATTCTAATGATGGAAACAGGAATGGCGTACGCTGCGCTTGGCAAAGAAGAGGAAACGATCCGTCTCAATAACGATGCGCTTCAAATCTGGAAACAGAAAGGAAATCTTTCCTGGCAAGCAAATGTATTGAATAACATAGGGGTTCTCCATCATCTTCATGGAGATTATGATAAGGCAGTATTAGCCTTGGAAGAGGGCCTGCTTTGCGCGCAACGGAGTGGATACTATATTCGAATAGAAGCATTAGTACTAATCAGTCTGGGAGATGTATATGCAGAAGTTGAAGATTTTGGCTTGGCATCTCTCTATTACCAACGTGGACTAGAGATTGCTGGGGAAATTGGGGATCAATATTTATTGAATTATCTCAGTTTGGCTCGAACAAAGCTTTTTATCCAGCAGGTAGACTTAAATCAAGCAAATCTTTTGCTTGATGAAGTAGGGAAAATGGTTTCTTCCCAAAATTCCCAATATGAGGATGGCTTGTACCACTTGATAAGGGGACATTTATTCTTGCTTGAAAATAACCCAGAGGACGCAAAAGTAGCTTTGGAAATCGCTGAAAATCGTTTCGATACTGGTAGCCATAACACAGAGCTTTTAAAGAGCCAACTATTATTGGCCGGAACCTACCTTCAAATTACTAATAAAAACGATGCCATCAGTAAAATCAAAATTGTACTTAAAAACAGAAGTGAAATTGGGCATCCAGTCTTGGTGTTCCTACAACAAATCCGAACTTGGCTAGAAGAACTGCAAGGTGATGCTGATATTGGACAAGCGTTGCGCAGTTTCCTTAATAAAGCGGATCAAATCAGTAAGGAGATGCCAGGGATTCGCAGGCGTATTCGTCGCTTAGCCCAAATAACAGAAGTGCCCGGCGCTAAACTGACGATTCAGGGCTTTGGACGCGCCCAAGTTAAAAATTGGGGAAAAACAACTAACTATGGCAGATTGGCAGACACAATCGGTGCGGGATCTGTTCTTTTATTTCATGACCAGGGAACAGCCACTCACAAAAGAGCAAATTGGAGCAGTTTTTTGGCCTGAGGTCGAGGAGCCTTCAAGGCTGAAAATGCGCTTCAAGAACGATATCTATCGCTTACGTCGAGCGGTTGGGAGCGAAATAATCCTGTACGAAAACGACTTATACAGCTTCAATCGTGGATTGGATTATGAGTATGACGTGGAAGCGTTTGAAGGTTTTTTATTTCAAGCAAAATTAACCAAAGATCCCAATATGCTTATCGAGTTGTTACGCAAAGCCGTAAGCCTGGTTGATGGGCAGTTCTTAGAGGATATTTATGCTTCCTGGGTCATCCCTGAACGAGAACGTATCAACCAGGAAGTCCTTTCCGTCATCTTAACACTTGCAGATCATCTGAAAAACGCCAACGAAGTATACGAAGCGCTTGCCTTATACCAAAAAGCAATTGAACATGATCCCACATTCGAGACAGCGTATCTGTTGGCGATGAAGCTTCACCTGCAATTAAATGACCGGATCAGCGCGATTCGCTTATATGACGCATATACCGAGATGATGAACCAGGAACTCGATCTGCCCCCTTCGCCGGAAGTGGAAGCAGTGTACAAACGATTGACCAGTTAACACATTTGGTTCTCCCGGATTTCCCGTAAAAGGGTGCCGGATTGGGGGTGCGAGCGTGCGCCGTAGGGACACGCTCGCACCCCCAATCCGGGTATCTACCACGGAAATTCCCAAAGAGCCACACATTTTTGCTAGATGGGAAAAATCAGCTCAAGAGAGCTGATTTTTTTAATCTTTTGAAGCCTGTTTTGCAGCCTGGAAAAGAGTATCCTTATGACAGAAAAAACTCAAGAAGGAGAAACACTCATGAAAAACACACTGCTTCAACTCGGGACCAAAGTCAACCGCCAGCACGTACAATTCGTTCTTACACTTATTGCCCTGGTTCTGCTCGTCCTCGGCATTGGCGCCCCCATGGACGGCGGTGGAATTAGTATATAGTGATCTTGTGGTTGGGGCTCGGCGCCGGGTTGGTGACTGGGATTGGATTGTCTAGATGGCGCGGCCATCCTTACCGCTCTCCAACACTGAATTCCCTCTGGCTTGTTATTTTAGGTTTCCTGCCCCAATTGTTCGTAATCTATCTGGGAAACAGATTCGTTACAATCCCGGATTGGCTGGCTGCGCTAAGCATCGTAACGTCACAACTTCTCCTGCTGCTCTTTGCATGGCTGAACCGCCATTTACCGGGAATGTTGATTCTGATCGCAGGACTGGTTTTGAATTTAGCAGTGATGATCGCGAATGGCGGCTTCATGCCCATTAATCCGACCACTGCCGAACGAATAGTAGGCGCAGAAAGGATTGCTTCCTTCGAACTCGGAAGCCGGATTGGTTATAAAGATGTCCTCCTCCCTGCAAGCGAAACCCGGCTGGAGTGGCTGGCGGACCGCTTCCTACCTCCGGACTGGCTGTCTTATCAGGTAGCTTTTAGTCTAGGTGACATTTTTATTGCAATCGGAGCGTTCGGGATTCTTGCTTTTCAAAAATCTAACACTTAGGAGTATCTATGGCTACACCACAAACTTATCAGAGATCCGTATTGCCTCTTCGAATTGCTGAAACCCCAAAAAACCCAAAGAGCTTAGCGGGGCTAAGCAAATTGTTCGAAGCTGCAGTAGTGAATCGACAGTTTTGCCAATTGTTGCTGAGCCAACCTGAAACCGCATTACGGCAGGGCTACATGGGCAATGCTTTCGATCTCTCTTTCGAAGAACAGTCTTTGATTATTTCGATCCAGGCTCGTTCATTGCCTGATCTGGCCCAACAAGTAACAACAGCGTTGGGATAACTAGTTTTGGAGGCGACAGATTATCGCTAAATGTTAACGCCTGGTTTAACCTGGTTGAAGCGGTGGCAACGAGGCGCGGCGTGAAATATTCTCTGCGCTTCTCGTTGCCCGTCATGATTGAGTAACCCAATGCTCCAAGCTGTCATTACTGCCCTGCCGCTACTCATACTCGAAATCGATGAAGATGGATATATCATTGGTTACAACAGTGATTCTCCATCTCGTTTTGACGTTCACCCAGAATCTTTTCTCAACCGCCATCTGAGTTCTTACTTTCCCGACAAAGTTACAGATGATCTTCACTTCGTTTTCTCGGCGATAAAAAACGAAGAGCCGCCGCCGAGCATTAACTATGCAATGGATCTTGGAGATGGGGAACATTGGTTTGAAGCTCGTTTTATTTCTTCGAGTCGAAAACATAGCATTGTTATCATTCAAGATATAACCAGATACAAAATAAACGAAGCTAAAATTCAAAAACAACTTGACCAGATGTCTGCCCTGCGTGCCATTGACCAGGCTATTACTTCAAGCGTAGATTTAAATCTTACCCTCTCCATCTTGTTGACACAGTTAGTAAAACACTTACAGATCGATGCAGCCTGTATCCTTTTGTGGAACAGTGACACCGAAAGATTCGAATATAAAGCAGGTGTCGGATTCCGAACCAGTTCGCTCAGCCACACCAAGCTCAGGCTTGGCAGAGGGATATGCTGGTATCGCAGCATTGGAACAGCGGGTGATTCAAAAGTTAGATCTCATTAGCGATGGCACCGATTTCTTGCGTTCGCCTTTGTTTGGGCAAGAATTTTTTGTCACCTACTTCGGTGTCCCTCTTATAGCAAAAGGACAGGTTCAGGGAGTTTTGGAGATTTTCAACCGGTCCCCTGTATCCCCGAATTCCGAATGGCTCTCCTTCCTTGAAATGCTGGGAGGGCAGGCTGCTATTGCAATCGACAATGCAACCTTGTTCAGCAATTTGCAACGTTCAAACACTGAGATAACGTCGGCTTACGATGCCACAATTGACGGCTGGTCGCGGGCTTTGGATATGAGAGATCACGAAACCGAGGGGCATACCCAAAGGGTGACCGAGATTACGCTCCAACTGGCTCGTAGGCTCGAGATGCCCAGCAGCGAAATGATTTATATCCGGCGTGGCGCGACTTTGCACGATATTGGCAAGATGGGGATCCCTGACCGCATATTACATAAGCCCGGCCCATTGACTGCAGAAGAGTGGGAAACAATGCGACAGCACCCGCAATATGCCTGTGCCCTGTTAACCCCAATCGAATATCTTCGTCCGGCCAAAGATATTCCTTGCTACCACCACGAACGATGGAACGGTAGCGGATATCCCGTCGGATTAAAGGGAGAAGACATTCCGCTCCCGGCGCGTCTCTTTGCAGTAGTCGATGTTTTCGATGCACTTATCTCGGATAGACCGTACCGGTCCGCATGGTCAAAAAAGGCGGCCATGAAATATATTCAAGAACAGGCGGGCACATTGTTCGACCCGGGAATTACTTCGCCATTTTTGAATTTAATAAGAGAACAAGATTTTCATAATCGCTTATAAGTGCTGTGGGATTGGAATACCATCCCTGTCGGGGACCCAGAACCAAAAGTCCTCCCGAAGGAGGATCCAAAGTGAGCGCGCTGGGATTCGAACCCAGAACCAATGGCTTAAAAGGCCAGAAAAGACAAAAGGCCAGCGAGTTGCTTCGCTGGCCTTTTGAAATTGGATACTTTCTTACTCTTCCGGGACCCAAACATACTGTTCGTGGAATTTTTGCAGTTCATCTTCCGCGAAACGACCATAAAATTGGATTGTCACCCCAACAGAGGCATGCCCCATCAGGTGACTGACCACGCCAAGGCTGGCGCCATTCTTCAGCAAATTTCGGGCGTAAGCGTGGCGAAATGAGTGGGGGTTCCAACGCCCCTTGATATTTTCTTTCTGTGCCAGCCGTTTCAATACCTGATAGATGCCATCCCTTGTCAAAAGAAAAACACTATCTCTCTCATCGACAGGCCTGATATCCAGCCAGGCTCGAAGCGCTTCGGCCGTCTTTTCGCCAAAAAAGACAACTCGCTCTTTTTTGCCGCCTCGCCCTTTTTCTCGGACGATTGCCCTAAGATTATCTATGTCCAAATCGCTTATGCGGAGGCCGGCTACGCCTCCTAATCTGGCGCCGGTAACAACAAGGAACATCAGGATTGCATAATCCCGTTCATTCTCATTTGCTGCTGCCTTCACGAGACGACTTGCATCTTCTTTGCTGATTGCTTTCGGAGATTCTTGGGGTAAAGGTGGTAGCTGAAGGTTCTGAGCTGGATTTGTTTTGATCAACCCTTCTTTGAAGGCCCACCGAAATACTCTTTTCCAGGACCGGACAAAGTTGAACTGAGAGTGTGGTGAAATATCCAGCTTTCGTGTTTCTCGATATAACGATCGTAAATTGGATATCGTCACTTGCTCAGCTCTTTTGCTTCCTAACTCTAAATCGAGCGACTCCAAATACGATTCGTACCACTTGATCGTGCTATCGCTTAGCATTCCTTCCATGGCAAGAAGGAATTCTTCGATGAGTGCATGAACTGTAAGTTTACCTTTCATTACTCGGGTACCTCCTTACCGTATTTGTAAAGCACCTTTTCGATTCATATAACCATGCGTGATTAAAGAACAAATACTGCTCTTACAGAAGGAAGAGACGATAGGAAAACGAGAAGAAACAGGTCTCGTCAACCAAGAAAACCTTTGTAGAACCATTAACTGGCAAAAGATACTAAATTTCCGCTACCCTGTTAAAACAAAACCTCGCACGACTGTCACCCGGCGAGGTATCAGTTGGGCTGCGCGGTGCAAGCACGCAGGAACTGTGTTTCGATTATCTTAGCATATTTCACTACACGCGTAAACCCTACTGTTAAAGCAGACGCAAGACATTTTCCTTTGTCAATAATTGGGCCTCCTGGCGGTCGGCGAGGAACGGGCTGACATCTTCCAGCACCCGTTCCCAGGAAACCGTTTCGAGCCGGGCTCGTACAAGCTGCCCCCAGTTTTCCGCGGTCACTTCCGGTCCATTCCATTCCGTTTGTGCGAGCGCATTGTTGAGCAAGACCAGGTTTGGGCCCGGCCAGTCCCCGGCGCTCAAATACCAGACCAGATCGTATAGATCCCGACCTTTGAGATAGGGGCGCTGCAAAATGGCATGGAGCTTACCTGCCAGCAACGAAGC
>CAWGNR010000021.1:0-105863 GCA_963823985.1 uncultured Chloroflexia bacterium | reverse complement strand
GTTGTGTTACAGACGGTCTCACGGGACCAGATCGAGCGCATGTCTGCCGATCCCATTTTCCGCAAGCATGTCGATGACCTTGTACAAGCCATGCACCAAGAGACGCAGGCACCTGCCTGGTTCCAGCAAAATCATTTACAGGTCCCCCTGACCTGTGTCGCATATTTCAGCATGGAATACTGCTGAGCGAAGCCCTTCCCATCTATTCGGGTGGACTGGGCAATGTGGCTGGCGATCAACTCAAATCTGCCAGCGACCTGGGTGTGCCGGTAATTGGTGTAGGGCTTCTCTACCAGCAAGGCTATTTTCGGCAGGTGATCGACAAGGATGGCGCACAACAAGCACTCTTTCCATATAACGATCCCGGACAACTTCCAATCACGCCCTTACGCCAACCAAATGGGGAGTGGCTGCGGTTGGAGATTTCCTTACCAGGTTACTCAGTCTGGCTGCGCGCCTGGCAGGTCCAGGTCGGCAGGGTAAAACTTTATCTGCTGGACAGCAATGACGCGGCAAATTATCCCGCTCATCGAGGTATCACCAGCGAACTTTATGGAGGCGGGCCGGAATTGCGGCTCAAGCAAGAACTGCTGCTCGGGATTGGCGGGTGGCGGCTGCTTCGCGCGCTTGGGGTACAACCAGAAGTCTGTCATTTGAATGAAGGGCATGCAGCCTTTGCCGTGTTGGAACGCGCTCGGAGCTTCATGGAAGAGACGGGGCAGCCATTCGAAGCGGCGCTGACCACTACCCGAGCGGGAAATCTCTTCACCACCCACACGGCAGTAGCCGCCGGCTTTGACCGCTTCGATCCTGCTCTCATCAAGCAATACCTGGGGGGCTACGCCGAGCAGAAGCTTGGAATCAGCCTCCACGATTTGCTGGCTCTGGGCCGCCAAAACCCGGATGACCCATCAGAAAGTTTCAACATGGCCTATCTGGCGATCCGCGGAAGCGGAGCGGTCAATGGCGTAAGTCGCCTGCATGGGAAGGTCAGCCGGAACCTTTTTGCGCCTCTCTTTCCGCGCTGGCCGCAAGACGAAGTGCCGATCGGTCACGTGACCAACGGGGTTCATGTGCCAAGCTGGGACTCGGCGGAAGCCGACGATCTCTGGGCAGAGGCCTGTGGAAAAGACCGCTGGTTAGGGATAACGGAAACCCTGGATCAGAATATCCGTCGCGTCTCCGATACTAGGCTCTGGCAATTTCGCACCGCTGCTAGCAAGTCTCTCATCGAATACGTTCGCGAGCAATTGTCCCTGCAGTTGACCGTCGCAGGTATATCATCCAATGTGATTGAGGATGCGAAGCATTTGTTTGATCCAAATGCGCTGATTCTAGGCTTCGCACGCCGTTTCGCTCCTTACAAGAGACCGAACCTGCTGCTGCACGATCCGGAGAGGCTGCTCCGCCTGTTGACCAACCCCGAGCGGCCCGTGCAACTCATTCTTGCCGGTAAGGCCCATCCGGCAGACCAGGCTGGGCAGGCCTTGATTCGGGAGTGGATCAATTTTATTCGGCGTCCCGAAGTGCGTCCTCATGTGATCTTCATCAGTGACTATGACATGCTTTTAACCGAACGCCTGGTGCAAGGGGTAGATGTCTGGATTAACACGCCACGACGACCCTGGGAGGCTTGTGGGACGAGCGGTATGAAAGTGCTTGTCAATGGCGGCATCAACCTTTCAGAGCTGGATGGCTGGTGGGCGGAAGCCTACACGCCTGAAGTGGGATGGGCGTTGGGGGATGGCCAGGACCATGACGACGATCCATCCTGGGATGCGGCTGAAGCCGTGGCGCTTTACGATCTACTCGAATATGATGTCATCCCCGAGTTTTATACCCGCAACAAGCGGGGCATCCCGGTTGCCTGGGTGGCGCGTATGCGTGAGAGCATGGCGCGCTTGACAACGCAGTATTCTGCCAACCGCGCAGTACGTGAGTACACCGAAGAACATTACATCCCGGCCGCTGTAGCCTATCATAAGCGCGCGGTTGATAAAGGTGCGGTAGGCGCGCAGATAGTTGATTGGCAGCGCGCTCTCGAACAAAAATGGACTACGCTACGCTTCGGTGAAGTGAAGGTTGTGAGCGACGGAGGTAAGCACGCATTCGAAGTTGAGGTTTATCTCGGCAGCCTTGACCCCAAGAATGTCAGGGTAGAGCTATACGCCAACGGATTGAACGGTAGCAAGTCGGAACGACAGAAAATGAAGCGCGGTCAGCAATTGGCCGAGGAAAACGGCTACGTCTATAGTGCTCAGGTACCTGCGACGCGTCCAGCCGCCGACTATACGACGCGCGTGATACCTTATTGCTCCGGAGTGGCGGTCCCGTTGGAATCCGCTCTGATCCTGTGGCAACGATGAAGAAAATTTCCCCACGCGAGTTACACGATTATCTCTCGGAGGTCTCCGAGCGCGCTGATATTCGGGCGGGCTCTCCTTTGCCTTTGGGAACCCATGAAAGAGGGGCGGGGGTTAATTTCGCCGTTTTCAGCCGTCATGCCAGTCGTGTTCAACTCGAATTGTTCGATCATCCCGAAGATGCATTGCCCACCCGGATCATCGATCTGGATTCAGCGCGCAACCGTACCGGCGATGTATGGCATGTTTGGGTGGAAGGAATCGGTCCTGGTCAGCTCTATGCTTACCGTGTGGATGGTCCTTACGAACCCAGCCAAGGACACCGTTTCAATTTCAATAAGCTTCTCATCGATCCCTTTGCTACTGCGATTACGCGGCTGCCCGCGTGGGATTTTACATCGGCACGAGGATATGACCCGCTAGCACCGGAGCAAGACTCGGCGCTCTCGAAGCTGGACAATTCCAGGTCAATGCCGAAATGCGTATTTGTCAACGAACACTTCAAGTGGGCTGAAGACCAGCCACTCCGGCATCCGTGGTCGAAGACCGTCATTTACGAAACGCATGTTCGCGGCTTTAGCATTCATCCTAATTCAGGTGTGGGCCATCCGGGAACTTATCGAGGCCTGGTAGAAAAGATCCCTTATCTCAAAACCCTGGGAGTGACCGCGGTGGAACTGATGCCCGTGCAGGAATTTAATGAGACTTCTGTCACGCGCAGGAATCCGCAAACAAGTCAACCGCTCAAGAATTTCTGGGGATACGATCCTGTGGTTTTCTGTGCCCCCAAGGCTTCCTACAGCAGTTCGGGAGGGCTGGGCCAGCAGAAGCTGGAGTTCAAGGAAATGGTGCGCGCCTTCCACGATGCCGGCATCGAGGTGATCCTGGACGTGGTGTTCAATCACACGGCGGAGGGAGACGAGTTGGGTCCGACATTCTGTTTCCGGGGCATGGATAACGTAATCTTCTATACACTGGCGAGCGACAAACGGCACTATAAGGACTATACCGGCACAGGCAACACCATCAACGCCAACCATCCCGTGGTGAGGGATCTCATCTTGACCTCTCTCCGTTATTGGACGGTGGAGATGCATGTGGATGGATTCAGGTTTGACCTAGCGTCAGTTCTCGACCGGGACGAGACCGGCAGGCTGCTGGCCAATGCCCCGCTTCTCGAACGGATCGCCGAGGACCCGATCTTGCGTGATGTGAAAATCATTGCCGAGGCCTGGGACGCCGCCGGCGCATACGAGGTGGGTAGTTTTTCAGAGCGGCGTTGGGCCGAATGGAACGGCCGCTACCGGGACGATGTCCGGCGTTTCTGGCGCGGCGATGACAGGATGCTGGGTTTGTTTGCCAGCCGCATCTGTGGCAGCGCCGATATCTACACCAAATCGGGCAAAGGCCCCGAGAGTAGTATCAATTTTGTCACCTGCCACGATGGTTTCACTCTGAACGATCTGGTAAGTTATCGTGACAAGCACAATGAAGCCAACGGGGAAAACAACCATGATGGGACCGATGCCAACTTCAGTGAGAACTACGGTGCAGAAGGCCCAACAACAGAGGCTGAGATCGAGGCTGTACGGAAAGGCCAGATCAAGAATTTCCTGCTAACCCTGTTAATCTCGCGCGGCGTGCCGATGTTACTCGGTGGAGACGAATTTCGTCGTACACAGACTGGTAACAACAATGCCTATTGCCAGGATAATGAAACCAGCTGGTATGACTGGAACTTTCTTGAACAACATAAGGAAATTTTCCGTTTTACCTGTGGCATGATCGCCTTTCGCCGGGCACATCCGATTCTGAGTAAGGAGCAATTCTACACAGATGATGAAATCCAGTGGTTTGGCCCGCATGCAGGATCCCCCAACTGGGCTGACCCGCAAGAAAAACAATTTGCCTGCTTAATCCACGAAGATGAGCAGCATGCCCTTTACCTGATGTTCAATGCTGGCAGCGATGCAGTTGATTTCAGGTTGCCTCCCTTACTGTCAAAGGCTCAGTGGCATCTGGCAGTTGATACCGCTCGTGAAGCGCCACAAGATCTGTTTGCCGAGGGCGAGGAACCGCTCTGGGAAGATCCACAAACTTACCTTCTGAGCCCACGATCGAGTGTCATCCTCCTGATTCGAGAAAGAAACGATCCATGAAACCAGCTAACCCTCGCATCCTGACGGTCAATGGTGGCTCGTCGAGCATCAAGTTCGCGCTGTTCGAGGCCGGTGACTCGCTCCGGCGGATTCTGGATGGTGCGATTGAGCGGATTGGACAGCCGGAAGCTACGTTTGTGGTGAAAGGCTTGAGTCAGGCAGACAGTTTTTCGCGTTTGGTAACGACGCCGAATCATACAGAAGCGGTGAGACTGCTGATGGATTGGATTGAGGCATGGATCCAAAGCGGGGAATTGACCGCGGTGGGCCATCGTGTGGTGCATGGCGGACCTCAGTATTTCGAACCACAGCGCATCACACCGGAAATGGTCGAGGAGCTACATCAGCTTCAACCTTTCGATCCCGAACATCTGCCGGAAGAGATCCTGCTGACTGAGGCATTTCATCGCCGGTTCCCCGATCTGCCCCAAGTGGCGTGTTTCGATACAGCCTTTCATCACGACCTGCCGCGCGTAGCGCAGTTGTTGCCGATCCCCCGCCGCTACGAAGCGCAGGGTGTGCGGCGCTACGGGTTTCACGGATTGTCCTATGCGTTTCTGATGGAGGAACTGGCCCGCCTGGCCGGATCGGAAGCAGCCCACGGCCGAGTTATTCTCGCTCACCTCGGCAACGGGGCCAGCCTGGCGGCGGTGCGTGATGGTAAACCAGTTGACACAAGTATGAGTTTTACCCCAACAGCTGGGGTGCCGATGAGCACCCGCTCTGGCGATCTCGATCCTGGCCTGGTTTGGTATCTGGCGCGCACCGATGGCTTCGATGCAAAACGTTTCAATGAGATGGTCAATTTCGAGTCCGGACTGCTCGGAATATCCGAGACCAGTTCTGATATGCAAGCGTTGCTCGACCTTGAGTCACGGGATGTACGCGCAGCGGAAGCGGTCGCTATCTTTTGCTACCAGGTCAAGAAATGGATCGGCGCATTTGCGGCCGCCCTGGAAGGACTGGACACGCTGGTGTTCGCCGGTGGAATAGGAGAAAATGCGCCCACGGTCCGTACTCGGATTTGCGATGGGTTGGAATTTCTCGGCATCGAATTGAACGCAACTCGAAACGCGAAGAACGCACCGCTGATTTCGCCGGAGGCTAGCCGGGTCGCCGTGCGCGTCATGCACACGGACGAGGAATGGATGATTGCAAAGACGGTCTACCACGTTCTTGGCCTTGGCCCAGCCGGAGAAAGAAGGAATACCGACAGCGCGATGGACATCGCACCTCCATAATTAGCCTGGCTCCGTTGGAGCAATATGAGTCTGGGCACCTTGCAGACGCGTTGAAATCGACTTCTTAATCACGCTATCTGCCGGGCAACAACGGCGAATAAAAATAAAGAAACTTAGAGAAAGAAAGGATTACTATGTTAAGCAAAATCAATATATTAAAAGGGTACAAATTACACAGCCTCGACGGGGAAATAGGGCAGGTCAAAGAATTCTTCTTCGATGACCACCACTGGGCGATCCGCTATCTGGTCGCCGACACAGGAAACTGGCTTACGGGCAGGCAGGTGTTGATCTCCCCGTATGCGCTGGTCGCCGTGAATAAAGAAGATCAAACCATCAAAGTCGATTTGACCAAAAAGCAGATTGAGGGCAGCCCATCCTTGGACACTGACGCGCCCGTCTCGCGCCAATACGAGGATGCCTACTATGGGTATTATGGGTGGCCAAGCTATTACGCTGGCTCTTACATGTGGGGGCCTTCTCCCTTCATTTCGCGTAAGCGTGAAGAATGGAGAACATCCAACCAGGGTGGGAAAGCATGGGACTCTCACTTGCGCAGCACTCACGATGTGGATGGGCATCACATCCAAGCCACAGACGGCGAGATTGGCCACGTCGAGGATTTTATCGTCGATGACGATACCTGGGCGATTCGTTACCTAATCGTCGATACCCGGAATTGGTGGCCGGGAAAAAAGGTCCTGGTTTCACCAAATTGGATCGAGCGCGTAAGTTGGAACGAGTCGAAAGTCTTCGTCGATCTTACCCGCGAGGCCGTCAAGCAGTCACCGGAATACACGGACGAGTCTCTGCTAACTCGGGATTATGAGACCAGGCTGCATCGACATTACAATCGCCAAGGATACTGGGTCGATACGCCGAATCCCAAGGAACATTCAGGTTGAAGCAAACAAGAGAAAGCGCTTTCTTACATGCATTCCTTGCTCGAGCGCGAAACTGAAGATGTGCGGGCAACCGAGGCGGTTTGCCGTGTGCGTCGTGCAACACGGACGAGGCATGGATGATCGCAAAGACGGTTTGCCGCGTTTTAAATCTCAGGATTAAAAACTTATGATTGCACTCACAGGATATGTCATTGTAGCGGCCATCGTTCTGGCACTTGCAGCTTTCGTCTCCTGGCGGCGCTGGGGTATTAAGCGCTTCCCGCTCAGCGTATACGTCATTGGGGTTGCGGTCGTATGGGCGGTTCTGCTCGCTGTCCTGTGGTTTTTGGGCGATATCGCGCGCTTCCAGACGTTCGCTTTGGTATGTTTAGGTTTCGCGCTTGGGATGCTCGCCATGTATATTGCCGTGCATGTCTATAAATCGTAAGTTGGGCAGCTGATGATATATCTGAACAAGAGATTGAAATGACAAGGAACATGTCTGTCGTGCTTTACAGTGTGGTGTTGATTGTCGTTGTCGTTAGTGTAGATTTACTGTTCTTTAGGAATCTATTCTGGGAACGGCTGATAGTGAACATCGGCATTGTCTTGGTGTTTGCAGCCTTCTATTTGAGATTCCTAAAGAACCCGTAAACCATGCGCCGCGGCACCAGCTGGTTGCCTAACACCCACATCGAGTGTCCGATGTCTTACCTTTCCGCTACGCTTCAGGGCAACCCACGGCTCATGTGCTACGTTAGGGTAACTAAAGTGATGGTTCCTAAAATAAAGTTTGGGATTTTCCGTGGTAACCAGCATATCTGGCGGTGTGGCGTAAGGCGGACTACCAGTTCGCCCTACATTTGGCTGTGTTTCACGCCAACTCCCAGAGAGCCTAAAATAAAGGATAAGGAATTACAAAAATCATGATACAAACCCAAAAGACTAACATCAAGAATAAACCGCTGTCGCCCGATTTGCTGCGGAAGATGAACGCTTATTGGCGCGCCGCCAACTATCTCTCGGTCGGCCAGATCTATTTGTACGATAATCCACTGCTTAAAAAACCGTTGACGCTGGAACATGTGAAGCCACGGCTGATGGGTCACTGGGGCACCACGCCGGGATTGAACTTCATCTATGTCCACCTCAACCGGATCATCAAGAAGTATGACCTGAACATGATCAATGTCACCGGCCCCGGTCATGGCGCGCCGGGAATAGTGGCCAACACGTATCTAGAAGGCACCTATAGCGAGTTTTACCCAAACATCTCCCAGGACGAACAAGGGATGAAAAAACTCTTCACCCAATTCTCGTTTCCTGGGGGCATCCCCAGTCACGTGGCACCGGAGACGCCCGGTTCAATCAACGAAGGCGGCGAACTCGGCTATTCTCTGGCACATGCATACGGTGCAGCGTTCGATAATCCCGACTTGCTGATTGCCTGTGTCGTAGGCGATGGCGAGGCGGAAACCGGCCCGCTAGCCACCAGTTGGCACTCGAATAAATTTCTAAATCCCATCCATGACGGCGCTGTATTGCCCGTCCTGCACTTGAACGGCTACAAAATTTCCGGACCCACCGTGCTTGCCCGCATTCCCCACGACGAGCTTGAAGCACTCTTCCGCGGCTATGGTTACACCCCATATTTCGTGGAGGGCGACGACCCGTTGGAGATGCACCAGCTCATGGCCGCCACACTAGACAGCGTAGTCACTGAGATTAAACACATCCAAAATGAAGCCCGCGCCAATGGGTTCAAGGAACGCCCACGCTGGCCGATGATCATCCTGCGCTCGCCGAAAGGTTGGACTGGTCCGAAGGTAGTTGACGGCAAACCTGTCGAAGGGACATTTCGCGCACATCAAGTACCGGTGGAAGAATTCGCAACGAAGCCTGAAAATCTGAAAATCCTTGAGGAATGGCTGAAAAGTTACCACCCCGAAGAATTATTCGACCAGAACGGCAGGCTCATTCCGGAACTGGCTGAACTGGCGCCCAAAGGCGAGCGGCGCATGGGGGCAAACCCTCACGCCAACGGCGGCATTCTACTGAAAGAATTGAAACTGCCAGACTTCCGCGACTACGCGGTAAAGATCTCGCAACCCGGCGTTGTGAATGCTGAAGCCACGCGCATTCAGGGAGAGTTCATCCGTGACGCGCTAAAACTCAGCGCCGACGAACGTAACTTCCGCGTCTTTAGTCCGGACGAAACCACCTCGAACCGTTGGGGTGCTGTATTCGAGGTGACGGACCGCTGCTCGACTGCGGAGGTCATTCCCACTGATGATCACGTTGGACCCGATGGGCGGATAATGGAGATGTTGAGCGAACATCAATGCGAGGGTTGGCTCGAAGGGTATCTGCTGACTGGGCGTCACGGCTTTTTCTCTTGCTATGAAGCGTTCATCCATATTGTCGATTCAATGTTCAACCAACACGCCAAGTGGCTCGAGGTGTCACGCCACATTCCGTGGCGGAGACCGATTGCTTCCCTGAACTACCTGCTCTCGTCGCATGTTTGGCGGCAGGATCACAATGGATTTAGCCATCAAGACCCGGGTTTCATTGACCATGTGATGAATAAGAAAGCGGATATTATCCGCGTGTATCTTCCGCCAGACGCCAACACTTTGCTGTCGGTCACCGACCATTGCCTGCGAAGCCGCAATTATGTTAATGTCATTGTTGCAGGCAAACAACCGGAGCTGCAATGGCTGGATATGGATGCAGCCATCAAACACTGCACAGCCGGGCTGGGTATTTGGGAATGGGCCAGCAACGACAAAGGTGGCGACCCGGATGTGGTTATGGCCTGTTGCGGCGACGTACCTACGCTGGAAACTCTAGCTGCGGTCGAGATATTGCGACAAAACTTCCCGGAACTGAAAATCCGAGTTGTCAACGTGGTGGATCTGATGACCCTCCAGCCGCAGAGCGAGCACCCTCACGGAATAAGCGACAAGGACTTCGACGTTATCTTCACCAGGGATAAACCGATCATCTTTGCCTTTCATGGGTATCCTACGCTAATTCATCAGCTCACTTATCGCCGCACAAATCACGACAACATCCACGTCCGCGGCTACAAGGAAGAAGGCACTACGACGACACCGTTTGACATGGTCGTGTTGAATGAACTTGACCGTTTCCACTTGGTTGGTGATGTGATCGATCGGGTGCCAAGTCTGGGTTCGCGCGCCGCCTATGTCAAACAGGTTCTTCGCAACAAACTGCTGGACCACAAGGACTACATCCACAAACATGGCGAAGACATGCCGGAAATCCGCAACTGGAAGTGGGGTGACACCAAATGAATGCACAAGAGCTACTAGACACCGCGAGGAAACTGGTCGCGGACGACAAGGGCCTGCTAGCAATGGATGAAAGCACTCCAACCTGTAACAAACGCTTTGCCAAGTTGGGGATTCCCCAGACCGAGCAGGCCCGGCGCGCCTATCGCGAGTTGATTGTGACCACGCCCGGTCTCGGTGAGAGCATTAGCGGCGCGATCCTCTATGACGAGACCATCCGCCAGCAGAAGCAAGATGGCACTCCCTTTATAAAAGTCCTCACCGATGCCGGCATCATTCCCGGCATCAAAGTTGACGCTGGTGCAAAGGACATGGCAGCTCATCCCGGAGAGAAAATAACCGAAGGCCTGGATGGATTGCGCGACCGCCTGGCCGAATACTCTCAAATAGGCGCCCGTTTTGCCAAGTGGCGCGCGGTGATTGCCATAGGCGATGGCATTCCCAGCCAGAGTTGCATCGAGGCCAATGCACAGGCGCTGGCTCGTTATGCCGCGTTGTGCCAAGAAGCCGGGCTGGTCCCCATCGTCGAACCAGAAGTGCTCATGGACGGCGGGCATACACTGGAACGGTGCTTCGAGGTCACTGAGGAAGTCCTGCGAACGGTTTTCGACCAGCTTTATACGCAACGGGTGCTGCTGGAGGGCATGCTCCTGAAGCCTAACATGGTGCTGCCGGGATTGACCTGCCCCAGGCAAGAAACGGTGGACGAGGTGGCTGACGCCACGGTGAGCTGTCTCTTGCGATCCGTCCCTGCTGCTGTTCCGGGGATCGCGTTCTTGTCGGGCGGCCAACCCGCTGAACTGGCCTCGGCCCGTTTGAATGCCATGAATGTCAGATTCAGGTCGCGAATGCCCTGGGCGTTGGCGTTTTCGTTTTCCCGAGCCATCCAGTATCCGGCCCTGGAGATTTGGCATGGCGAGCAGGCCAACGTGTTGGCGGCGCAGCAAGCGCTGGTTCATCGAGCCGAGTGCAATCGGCTTGCGCGCCGTGGCGAATACAATGCCGCGATGGAGAGGACATGATTATGAACACGACTAAACCGCGGTACCCAAATCCTGCGGTTCGGCAAATACTGAAAGGATATCAATTATGAAGCCCAAGGCTTCCAACTCGAAGCCGGAATCCAAGCCCGATACGAAGGACGATTTGAAATCCCTGCCCATGCCGGAACTGGAGAAAAAATTGGCGTCTTCTCCGGACGGCCTCAGTCAAGCCGAAGCGCAGAAACGGCTGACCCATTATGGGCCTAACGAGATTGAAGAAAAGAAGACCAATCCGTTCCTGAAATTCCTCACCTACTTTTGGGGTCCCATCCCGTGGATGATCGAAGCGGCCGTGATTCTTTCGGCGGTAGCCCAACATTGGCCGGACTTTGCCATCATCCTGCTTCTGCTTCTGGCCAACGCCGTGGTCGGATTCTGGGAAGAACACCAGGCGGGCAACGCTATCGCTGCCCTGAAGGCCAAGCTGGCGATCAAGGCCAGAGTGAAACGGGATGGGAAGTGGACCACTCCGGAGGCTCGAGAGCTGGTGCCGGGCGACGTCATTCGCGTGTGCTTGGGCGACATCGTGCCAGCGGATGCGCGCTTGCTGGCAGGTGACCCGGTGGAGGTGGATCAGTCAGCGCTTACGGGAGAGTCGTTGCCTGCCACACGCAAATCTGGCGAGGCGGTGTTCTCGGGGTCGATCATCCGCCAGGGCGAAATCGACGCGATGGTGTACGCTACCGGTGAGAACACCTACTTTGGCAAGACCGCGCAACTGGTGCAGGAGGCACAAACCGTCAGCCATTTCCAGCGCGCGGTGCTGAAGATTGGCGATTACCTGATCATTCTGGCGGTGGCTCTAGTGGTGGTGATTATTAGTGTCTCTCTTTTCCGCGGCGACCCCATCCTTACCACGCTCCAATTTGCCCTGGTGCTGACGGTGGCCGCGATTCCCGTGGCGATGCCCACGGTGCTGTCCGTGACCATGGCGGTCGGCGCGCGCCTGCTGGCCAAAAAAGAGGCGATTGTAACCCGGTTGGCGGCTATCGAGGAATTGGCGGGCGTGGATGTGCTGTGTTCGGACAAGACCGGTACCTTGACCCAGAACAAGCTGACGTTGGGCGATCCATTCAGCGTGAATGACATCCCTGCCGAGCAAGTCATCCTCTGCGCCGCACTGGCTTCCCGTGAGGAAGATAAAGACACCATAGACCTGGCCGTGCTGGGCGGCCTAAAGAATGATCAGGCTCTGAAAGGTTACCAGGTGATCCATTTCCAACCGTTCGACCCTGTGCATAAGCGCACAGAAGCCAGCGTCAAGGGCGCGGACGGAAAGGAGTTCAAGGTGACCAAGGGCGCGCCACAGGTAATCCTGGAGTTGTCGGCCAATGCAGGGCAGACCAAGCCCGCTGTCGAGCAGGCGGTGGACGAATTTGCGGCGCGTGGCTTCCGTTCGCTGGGTGTAGCGCGCGCCGATGCGCAAGGCACATGGCAATTTGTCGGCGTGTTGCCCCTGTTCGACCCGCCTCGTGAAGAAGCCAAAGCGACCATCGCGACCGCCCGACAAATGGGAGTAACCGTCAAGATGGTGACGGGCGATGCATTGGCCATCGCACGGGAAACCGCTGAGAAATTGGGGCTGGGCGCAAATATCCTGGATGCCAGTGGCTTTGGCGACACGAAGGTTCACGAGACGGCCCAATTGGCGGAGTCCATCGAGAAAGCGGACGGCTTCGCCCAGGTGTTCCCCGAACACAAGTTCCACATTGTGGATGTCCTGCAGCAGCGCGGCCACATCGTTGGCATGACCGGCGATGGGGTGAACGACGCCCCCGCGCTGAAGAAAGCCGACTGCGGCATCGCCGTTTCCGGTGCGACAGACGCGGCGCGCGCCGCGGCCTCCATCGTGTTGCTGAGTTCGGGCCTGTCGGTGATCATCGACGCGATCAAGGAGAGCCGGAAAATTTTCCAGCGGATGAATAGCTACGCCATCTACCGCATCGCTGAAACGCTGCGGGTGCTGTTTTTCATGACGCTAGCGATCCTGGTGTTCAACTTCTATCCGGTGACCGCCGTGATGATCGTGATGCTGGCGTTACTAAACGACGGCGCCATTCTATCCATCGCCTATGACCATGTCCATTATAAAGACAAGCCTGAGGCTTGGAACATGCGTCTGGTGCTGGGCATCTCCACGGTGCTGGGTGTCATCGGGGTCGTCGCCGCCTTCGGCTTGTTTTATCTTGGTGAGCGTGTCTTTCATCTCGACCAAGCCCACATCCAGACGCTGATGTATTTGAAGCTGTCCGTGGCCGGACATCTAACGATCTTCCTGACGCGCACGCGCGGCCCGTTCTGGTCTATACGGCCGGCGCGGGTTCTATGGGTGGCCGTGCTCGGCACGCAAATCGTGGCAACGTTGATCGCGGTTTATGGGCTGTTTATGACTCCCCTCGGCTGGTGGTGGGCATTATTCGTTTGGGGCTATGCGCTGGTGTGGTTCCTCGTGAATGACCGCGTGAAACTGGCGGCATATCGGATTTTTGACCCTACGAAAGCCCCATTGTTGGTCAAGAAGCCGCTCGACCTTAGGCCGCAAATCGCCACCCGGGCGTATGAACTCTATGAGCAGCACGGCCGCCACGAAGGCCACGCGACTCAAGATTGGGCTCAGGCAGAGAAGGAGATTCGGAAAGATGACTCCCATTAATTTCATACGCAACCCACGCAGCTCGTGATCGAGAAAGGACAAAGATGAAAATTAAAATCAAAGGATTTCCGTGTGCGGCCTGGAGAAAAGATTGCACTCAAAGAGTGGCCAACGATTGTAAAGCCTTTTTTCAAATCGAAGAAGAAGCTATAAAAAACTTCTGGAAGAACAAGTTGAGGAATTGAGTTCGCTGCAACGTCTTCATTACGCGTCCAACCATTACGCTTTGCTGCTGATTTTTCAGGGCATGGATGCTGCGGGCAAGGATGGCGCCATCCGGCACGTCATGTCCGGCGTCAATCCGCAAGGCTGCCAGGTTTTCAGTTTTAAACAGCCAAGCGCCGAGGAACTGGAACACGATTTTCTCTGGCGCACAACCCGCCGTCTACCGGAACGCGGGCGCATCGGCATCTTCAATCGTTCTTACTATGAGGAGGTGCTCATCGTCCGCGTGCATCCGGAGCTTCTCCGCAGTCAAGGACTTCCAGTTGAGTTGCTCGATGAAAAACCATTTGGGAGGAGCGCTATCATTCCATTGTGGATTTGGAGCACCATCTCTACCAGAATGGCACCCGGATCATCAAATTCTTCCTGCATTTATCGAAAGACGAACAACGCCAGCGCTTTCTCGCCCGGATTGATGAGCCAGACAAGAACTGGAAATTCAGCATAGCTGACATCGAAGAACGGAAATTTTGGAATCATTATCAGGAGGCGTACGAGGCCTGCCTGAGCGCAACCAGCACAAACGAAGCGCCCTGGTATGTCATCCCCGCCGATGATAAAAAGAACGCGCGCCTGATTGTTTCCCAGATTATCCTTGATACGCTGAACGAACTGGGAATGAGTTATCCGAAAGTGAGCAAAGAACGCCGCAAAGAATTACAGTCGATCCGTGAACAGCTTGTGAATGAGGTTCCGGGTGCCAAGTGAAAGATCGAGTTCTACATTTGGCTCGGCGTATCCGTAAGGGACTGAGTGCAAAGCCGTGGAGGCAACCCATCAAAGGAGACCAGAAGTGAGTAAAGATATTTCAAAAACTTTATCACCAATTGAACTGGACAATTTGTCCATCAATACGATTCGTTTTTTATCGATCGATGCAGTCCAAAAAGCCAACAGTGGGCATCCCGGCTTGCCGATGGGTGCTGCCGCTTTCGCATACGTCTTGTGGACGCGCTTCCTCAAGCACAATCCATCCAACCCTCAATGGTTCGACCGCGATCGCTTTGTCCTGTCAGCCGGCCATGGGTCGATGCTGTTGTATAGTTTGCTGCACCTTACCGGTTATGATCTTTCTCTCGACCAGCTCAAGCACTTCCGCCAATGGGACAGCATCACCCCCGGTCATCCTGAACGCGGCCTCACCCCCGGGGTCGAAGTGACGACAGGGCCGCTCGGTCAGGGGTTTGGGAATGGTGTGGGGATGGCGATGGCAGAAGCCTTTTTCTCGGCCCGTTATAACCGGCCCGGACACAAGATCATCGATCACTTTACCTATGGCCTGGCCAGCGACGGCGATTTGATGGAAGGGGTGTCGGCTGAGGCCGCCTCCCTGGCTGGTCATTTGCGGCTCGGTAAGCTCATCTATCTGTATGATAACAACCATGTGACCTTATCGGCTGCCACGGACCTTACTTTTACGGAAGACGTCAAAAACCGTTTCAATGCTTACGGATGGCACACTCAATCTGTTGAAGATGGAAATAACCTGGTGGCAATCGAGCGTGCAATCAAGACCGCGCAAAGAAACAGAGAAAAACCATCCCTTATCCTGGTACATACGCACCTGGGTTATGGTTCGCCGAACAAACAGGATACCTTTGAGGCGCATGGCTCACCCCTGGGTCTGGAAGAGGTGAAGCTCACCAAACAAAATCTTGGCTGGCCGATGGAACCGACCTTCTACATCCCTGATGCAGTTCTGGCTCATTTCCGGGAGGCCGTCGAACAAGGTAGGCAAGATCGAAACCAAATGGGATGAACGATTCTCCGCGTATACGCAGGCTTATCCAGACTTGGCCCAGGAATTGCATCAAGTGATGCAGGGTGAATTACCACAAGGCTGGGATATGGATATTCCAGTGTTTTCCTCCGATGCAAAGGGCATGGCCACTCGCGTGGCTTCGGGGAAAGTGATGAATGCAATTGCATCCAAACTACCCACTTTCATTGGCGGTTCGGCCGATTTGGACCCATCCACGCACACTGCCCTGAATGGGGAAGGCGACTTCGAAAGCCCCCAGGAAACAATGGACGATCCCCAGGGTTCCGTCGGAGGCGGCTGGCGATACTCCGGCAGCAACCTACATTTTGGTATCCGCGAACATGGCATGGGAGCGATCCTGAACGGAATGGCGGCGCATGGAGGCCCGCTTCCTTTTGGAGCCACGTTCCTGATCTTTTCCGATTACATGCGCCCTCCGATGCGCCTGGCTGCCTTGATGGGGCTGCACGTGATCTACGTTTTTACGCATGACAGCATCGCCCTGGGAGAAGACGGCCCTACGCACGAACCGGTCGAGCAACTACTCGGGCTGCGTTCCATCCCGAATATGCTGGTCATCCGCCCGGCCGATGCGAACGAAACTGCCGCTGCCTGGCGGATCGCCATTGAACATTAAGGTGGACCGATCGCCCTGGCCCTCACCCGCCAGAATCTGCCGATCCTCGATCTGCAGAAGTACCCGCAACTTCCGCTCGGCGTTCGTTCCGGCGGATACGTGCTTGAACATGCAATTGGGAATACCCTTCCTGACATCACTTTGATTGCCACTGGTTCCGAAGTTCAACTGGCACTTGCCGCGCGCGAGAAACTGGAGACTCAGGGTATCAGGGCGCGCGTTGTCAGCCTGCCCTGCTGGAATTTGTTTGACCAACAACCCGTCGAATATAAAGAAGCGGTCCTGCCTCCGGAAGTTCCCATGCTGGCAATCGAAGCGGGGTTTCTCTGGGTTGGCGTTCTTACGTTGGCCCCAGCATCGCGGTCATCGGAGTGGATCGCTTTGGCGCATCAGCTCCAGGGGAGGTTGTAATGCGAGAGTACGGTTTTAGCGTCGAGCACGTCGTCCAGCAGGTTGTCGCCGTGATAAAGCGACAGAAGAAGGACTGATGATTTTAGAATGAGGTAATAATGAAAATTGGATTCGCAACCGATCATGGTGGCTATGTCTTGAAGGACCCCATCCTGAAGGCGCTGCACGATTCCGGGCACGAGGTAAGGGATTTCGGCGCTTACAGTTTGAATCCCGATGATGATTACCCGGACTTTGTCATCCCGCTGGCCAGGGCGGTCGCGCAAGGTGATGTGGCTCGTGGTATTGCGATTTGTGGAAGCGGTGTTGGCGCCTGTTTCACCGCCAATAAAATCCCTGGAGTACGCTCGGCCCTGATCCACGAAAGTTTCTCTGCCCATCAGGGCGTCGAGGATGATGATATGAACCTGCTTTGCCTGGGTGGGCGCGTGCTTGGTTTCGCGCTGGCCTGGGAGATCATTCAAATTTATTTGGCAGCTCGCCATGTGAAAGCCGAACGTTTTGAACGGCGTCTGGCAAAGGTGGCTGCGCTGGAATACAAAGAGTAATGAAATGAACAAGAGTCCTTTTTTAGGTTTAGAGAGCTTGGGGCAGAGTGTCTGGCTTGACTTTCTCAGGCGCAATGCTCTTGATAACGGAGAAATCCAGGGGTTGATCGATCAGGATGGGGTCAGCGGGCTGACCTCGAATCCCTCCATCTTTGAAAAAGCCATCGCGGGTAGCCACGATTATGACAACGCTATTCGCTCTATGGCGTTGGAGGGCAAAAGTATTGAAGAGATATACGAAGCGCTCACGATAGAAGATATCCAGCGTGCTGCTGATCTCTTCCGTCCTATTTATAATCGGCTGGAAGGCGCGGACGGGTTTGTGAGCCTGGAGGTTTCTCCCAAACTGGCGCATGATACAGAAGGCACAATAATCGAAGCCCGCCATCTCTGGAGTACGGTGAACCGACCCAACCTGCTAATCAAAGTTCCGGGCACACGCGAAGGACTGCCTGCCATTCAACAATTGATCGGGGAAGGGATCAATGTTAATGTTACGCTCCTGTTCGGATTACCGCGATATCGCGAGGTTGCAGAAGCCTACCTGCTTGGGCTGGAAACGCTGGCAGCGCGTGGCAAGCCGCTGAACCGCATCGCGTCGGTAGCCAGTGTTTTCCTAAGCCGTATTGACGTATTGGTTGATCCCAAGCTGGAGAAATTAAGGCTTGAGAAGGGCCCCGCCGCGGAGATCGTAGCTAGCCTGCATGGACAGGTCGCGATTGCCAGCGCCAAAGTGGCCTACCAGATTTATCAGGAAATCTTTGGCAGTGAGCGATTCAAAAAGTTATCCAAACAGGGAGCTCATTCCCAACGTCTGCTCTGGGCGAGCACCAGCACCAAAAACCCGGAATACAGCGATGTAAAGTACGTCGAAACATTGATCGGCCGCGAGACGATCAATACTATCCCAGTGGAAACGCTGAATGCTTTTCGCGAGCATGGTAAACCAGCCTCACGATTGGAAGAGGGTACGCAGGAGGCCTACCGTGTACTGGAAGGTTTGCATCAGGCCGGAATTGACCTGAATGCATCAACGCAAGAACTCGAAGATGAAGGGGTAACGAAATTCAGCCAGGCCTTCGAAAAATTGATGGCTGCGTTGCAGGAAAAACGTGCTGCTTCATTTAAAGAGCCCGTTGACCGGCAGACTTTCGCCTTGGGCAGCTATGACAAGGCTGTGCAGGTGCAGGTCAAAAAACTGGAAGCGAACCATTTCAGCGCCCGGCTATGGCGGAAGGATCCAAGCCTCTGGAAAAATGATCCGGAGAATCAGGAAGATATCCGCAATGCCCTGGGGTGGTTGCATGTCGCTGAAAAGATGGAAGATAATTTGAGAGAGATAAACGCTTTCAAGAATGAGATTCTAAAAGCCGGCTTTCGCCATGTGCTGCATATGGGCATGGGCGGCAGCAGCCTGACTCCATTGGTATTCGAACGAACATTTACTCCTAGTGAGGATGCTTTATCGCTTACCGTTCTGGATTCCACCGACCCGGCCACTCTCCTGAAGATCAAGCAGGCACTTCCAATTGCGGACACGCTTTTCATTGTTGCCAGCAAATCTGGTACCACGGCAGAACCGTTGGCTTTTGCCGAATATTTCTACCAAAAGGTCAAGCAGATTAAAGGAGAACGAGCGGGTGAGAACTTCTGCGTGATCACGGACCCTGGCACGCCCTTGGTTAAGGCGGCAAAGGAACGGGCTTTCAGAAAAACCTTCCTTAACTTTTCCGATATCGGCGGACGTTACTCGGCCCTTTCTTATTTCGGCCTGGTTCCGGCTGCGTTGATGGGGGTGGATGTGAACGAACTCTTGGATCGTGCGTTGCGCATGCTACATGCTTGCGCCTCATCTGTTCCCGCCCGGGAAAATCCCGGACTGATGCTAGGCGCGGCGTTGGGCGACCTGGCTGAAAATAGCAAACGAAATAAAGTCACTTTCATTGTTCCAGATGTGATCTCATCCTTGGGTATGTGGCTCGAGCAACTCCTGGCTGAAAGCACCGGAAAGGAAGGCACCGGACTCCTGCCAGTGGCTGGTGAACCGCTCGGTGAGCCAACAGTCTATGGTGATGATCGGGTCTTCATCTACATCCGCATGAAAGATACAGCGGATAAAATCCTGGAGAGCCACGTGTCAGCTCTGCGCAAGGCCGGCCAACCTGTGATTACGATTTATTTGGACGACCTTCTGGATTTGGGACAAGAATTTTTCCGTTGGGAAATTGCCACCGCCACTGCCGGTGCAATCCTCGGCATCAATGCTTTCAACCAGCCAAATGTCCAGGAAAGCAAGGACAATACGAATCGCCTGCTGGCGATGGTACGCGATCAAGGCAAATTGCCTGAAGAAACACCATCCCTGATCAAAGATCCGCTGAAACTCTATTTCAATGAAAAAGCCACAACCGTGTCAGACACGCTAAAACAGTTCCTGGCTCAAGCCCACTCCGGAGATTATCTGGCTCTGATGGCTTACATTGCTGAAAACCCAGCTAATGACAAAGCATTACAGGATATCCGCAGCCTGTTGCAGGATCGCCTGCATATCACAACCACTTTGGGATATGGCCCTCGCTTCCTGCATTCCACGGGACAATTCCATAAGGGCGGCCCGAATACAGGTTTGTTCCTGCAACTGACCGCGGATGATGTTGAAGATGTCCCAATCCCTGGCGCCCCTTACACCTTTGGTATCTTCAAGCGCGCCGAGGCTATGGGCGATCTGGAAGCGGTGCAGAAACATGGACGACGGGCGGGACGCGTGCATCTTGGCTCCGATACAAACAAAGGGCTGGCAGCCTTGAAAAAAGATCTGATGTCCGCCTTACAGTCTGAGCAGGTAATTTCATGACCTCCTCTCCCACTATCACAACTTTATTTCTGGACATCGGCGGTGTCCTGCTCACGAATGGCTGGGATCACAATATCCGCACACGCGCGGCTGACAAGTTTGGCCTGGACTATGAAGAGATGAACGAGCGCCATCACCTGACCTTCGACACCTATGAAGAGGGCAAGCTCAGCCTGGATGAATATTTGAATCGGGTTGTTTTTTATGAGAAGCGCTTGTTCTCACGCGAAGAATTCAAGGCGTTCATGTACGCCCAGTCCCAACCATTTCCAGAGATGATCGAGCTGATGCGCGGACTCAAGGCTCAATATGGACTTGAAGTCGCAGCCGTCAGCAATGAAGGCCGCGAACTTACGGTCTATCGCGTCGAACAATTCCAGCTGGGCACATTCATAGATTTCTTTGTTTCATCCTGCTTTGTCCACTATCGCAAACCGGATGAAGATATGTACCGAATTGCATTGGACATTGCACAGGCGCGCCCGGAACAAGTGGTTTACATCGATGACCGGGCGATGTTTGTCGAGGTGGCTCAAGGTTTGGGAATAAATGGCATCATCCATACCGGCTACGATGAGACACGAATAGCCCTTGAAGGATGGGGTCTCAGATTATCTGCCTGAGATGTACACAAACGATTCAGTCGCAATGATTTAGAGTACACAACTACGAAAGGAGATTTAATATGCAACTCGGAATGATCGGCTTAGGTCGTATGGGGTCGAATATGGTGCAGCGCCTGATGAAAGACGGCCACAAATGTGTAGTCTTTGATATGAACGCGAGTGCTATTAAGCAGCTCGCGAAGCAAGGAGCAATTGGATCGGATTCGCTCAAAGATTTCGTTTCGCGATTAACTAAACCGCGTGCGATCTGGTTAATGGTTCCAGCCGCGGTGGTGGACAAGGAATTGGCAGCGCTTACCCCACTGCTCGAAGCGGGCGACATCGTGATTGATGGTGGCAACTCCTTTTATCGCGATGATATTCGGCGCGGTGCTGAAATGAAAGCTCATGGAATTCACTACGTGGATGTCGGAACAAGTGGAGGCGTGGCAGGACTCGAACGCGGCTTCTGCCTGATGATTGGCGGAGAGAAAGAGATCGTCCAGCATCTTAGTCCAATCTTTGCGAGCCTCGCCCCTGGCGTTGGTACCGCGCCGCGCACGCCTAGTCGAGATAAGAACGAGAGCACAGCCGAACAAGGCTTCCTGCATTGCGGGCCGCAGGGAGCTGGTCATTTCGTCAAGATGGTCCATAACGGCATTGAGTATGAAATCATGGCGGCCTATGCAGAAGGGCTGAACATCCTGCGCAACGCTGATACCGGCAAGCGGCAGCGTGCTACGGATGCCGAGACGGCACCTATGCGAAACCCAGAGTTTTACCAATATGAACTGGATCTACCCGAGATCGCCGAGGTCTGGCGCCGAGGCAGCGTAATCGGATCGTGGTTGCTGGACCTCACTGCTATCGCGCTGCTCAATAATCCCGACCTGAAAAACTACGAGGGCCGCGTGTCGGATTCTGGCGAGGGGCGGTGGACGATCGCGGCCGCGGTCGATGTGGGTGTGCCGGTACCAGTGATCAGCACGGCGCTCTTCGAGCGCTTTGAGTCCCGTGACAACGCCGATTATGCCAATCGTGTCCTCTCCGCCATGCGAAAGCAATTTGGCGGTCATGATGAGAAGAAGGGAGGCGGTTGATATGAGCAAGACCAACAGCAGTCCGACGCGCTGGTGCTCTTCGGCGTAACCGGTGATCTTGCCGAGTCCCGTTTTTCAAAGTGAAATCGGAGTATAATTATCCAGTTAGAATGTTTACCCGAATTGCCCAGGGAGACATTAATGGCTCGAACAAAAGTAAGTGATAATAAAGTAGAGGTTGGAAATATCCGTGAAATAAGCGGGGAAGTTAACATCGCGGGTCGCGACATTGTGAAAAACATCAAAGTAATCCATCGGCGCGCATTGACTGCTGTAGAAGCAGCAGCTCAGGCACGAAAGTTGGAAAGCAAACTGCTGGCACAGGGGATTGCAATGCTGGTGCAAAATCTATCTGCGCAAGTAAGTGAGGAGACAGAGAGTAGCAACCCATACAAAGGATTGTTGCCTTATAGCTTGAGCGAAGCGGAAATCTTTTACGGGCGTAACAAAGCCAAGAAAGATCTGCTCAGACATATAAAACAAAGTTCACTTACTGTGTTGCATGCCGAATCAGGCGCAGGAAAAAGCTCCTTGTTGCAAGCGGGGATTGCCGCACAAATGATCGCAAACGGACATCTTGCGGTCTGCCTACGACCTCATCATGCTGATCCAGTTGACTTTGTCAAGCGAATGTTCCTGCCCGAATTAATTCAGGCACCCACTCTGGCAAAAAGCTCTTTACGCGAATTTCTGCGGCAAGTTTGCAGCGTGCTCGGACCAAAGGTCAACCTATATCTCCTGCTCGACCAGTTCGAAGAGTTCTTCCACCTCAAGAAAGATGAACGCCAGCCATTTCTCGAGTCGCTCGCAGATTGCCTGAATGACCCAAGTTTGAAGGTACGTTGGGTATTGGCACTGCGTAAAGAGGCCTTGAGTGACCTGGCTGAATTGGAAACATTTGGGATCACTCAATTCAAAAATACATATCGCCTCAACCGTTTGAGCCGCCTTGAAGCACAGGAGGCAATGATCGAACCCGCCAAGCGACATAGCATTGCCTTAGAGCTAGCCTTGATCGAGCACATCCTGGATACGCTTACTATAAACGACGAAGTTCGTCCGACACAACTGCAGTTGGTCTGTTCTGCGCTGACCGATGACCTGCCCGAAGATAAAACCCTCACGCTAGCTTATTACACCGAACAGGAAGGCGGCACCGAAGGCATCCTGCGCGATTACTTAAAGCGCCAGTTGGAAGATCTTCCAGTTAGAGAACAAATCTTAGCCTGGAAGGTATTGCGGGCGTTAATCACGGCGGACCGCCAGCGTGCTGTTAAGAAATACAATGAAATCATCCAGGAACTCAAAACCAGCGGCGCGAGCAAAAAGCAAATCGAAACTGTCCTGGGGAGGTTAGTAGAACGGCGCCTGCTCTTTACCCAAACCCAGCCAGCCAGCGAAGAAACGTTCGAACTTGCCCATGATTATCTGGTCAAAGAAATCGAGCTCGATCCACAAGAACAAGCCCGGAAAGCTGCCCAGGAATTGCTTGACCAGGAAACCCGGACGTATCAACGGCACAAAACTCTGCTTACCGCTGAACGATTAGCCGTCATCGAGCCTTATCGTAACGAATTATATCTGTCTGCGGATGCAGAGGTTCTGTGGAGCGAAAGCCGAAAGGCAGTTCAGAAAGAACAGCGTGCACATGAGCGCCGCCGCAACATCACGGTTGGAATTTCATCTGCGGTTGCCATTGCAATGACACTGCTTGCGATTTGGGGGTTTAGAAATTCAGGAGAGGCGAAGAAGCAAGCTGAGATTGCCCATTCAAGGGAGCTTGCTGCATTGGCGCGTACTAAGTATGATAGCCAGCCAGACCTATCCCTGTTGCTGAGTATCGCGGCATTTCGTGAGAATGATAGTTACCAAACTCAAAGCACTTTACTGGACAGTTTACAAAATGTGTCGAATTTAAGTCAGTTTTTGTCAGGACATAATGCTTATGCAGACATAATGGTTTTCAGCCACACTGGTAAATTCTTCGTTTCTTCTGGTTGTAGTCAATTCGATGGACCATATTGTATTCAAATGCAAATTACTGTATGGGATGTAGAGAAAAGATTTCCTATCGGCCAACCAATTTATATACCCGATATAAGCGACGGTTCTGCCAGTTTCTACTTTAGCGCAGATGACAAATTTCTTTATATATACATGAGGAGTAATTTAATTGGTGTCGGAAGTTTGTTGTATAAACTGGATGTCGCAAAACTTTCATCTGGAAAAGATTTTGCAACAATGACTAATGTTTTTGACTCGGGCAGAATCTTTGAAGTTAGTTCTACAGGTATGATTCTTGCAACAGTAGGCTACGGTGAGGACATTACGCTATATGACGCTTCAACACATCAGCAAATAGGCGAACTAAAGACTGAGGTCAACATGGGGGAGGTCACCTCTCTTGAGTTCAGCCAGGACGATAAATATTTATTGGTAGCGAGTTGTTTAGAAAAAAACTCAGAAGGCAATTGTCTACAGAGCCAAATCGTCCTTTGGGATTTGATTTCCCGTGAAGTGATGAATGGACACAACACTATTTCCGGAGAACTCAAGGCGGTCAGCCCCCATGGAAAAATCCTTGCCATTTCCATGCAGAATGATATCATCGACTTTGTGGAAGCACCAAATTACCATCTCCTTAATCAATTTGATCCTTCCACTCTTGACACTACAGTGCGCAATATCATTTTTAGCCCTGACCAAAAAACGGTCGCCCTTGCGCTAGAGAGTGGTTTGATCCTTTTATGGGATCTAGACACAGGTCAGCAAATCGCGGAACCATTTGAAGGAGGCATTCCTGGCTTTTCGCATACTATGACGTTCAGTCCCGATGGGAAAATCTTTGCAATGAGCGATGGCAACAATATCATTTTTCGGAATGTTACGTCCGAGAGTCCATTACTGAAAACGCTATTAAACCAATCTGGCCAATTCAGCCGCATTGCATTCAGCCCAGACGGAGTACTTCATTCCATGGTCGGACATCAAGCACTGCAATGGGACCTCACAATCGGTTCAACAATTGGAAATCCTCTCGAAGTCCCAGGAAACGATTATGTCTTCGATCCAAAAGGCAAAATGGTGGCCTCCATCTTGGACAACGGGGACACCGCGATATTTGATCTCAAGACCGGTGAACTCCTCAATCAATTTCAAACCAATTTTACAGGTAACTCTAGGTTAATGTTCAGCCCGAATGGCGACACGATTGCTTCTGCTGGCTGTGAAGAAGACTGGTGTTCGGATTATTACACATGGGTCAGGCTTTGGGATCTGAATAGTTCTCATGTTGACACACTGCCCATAAGCCAGAATGGCGTTATGACCAGTTTTTCATTTAGTCCCAATGGGAAAGTTCTTGCGATGGGTTACTGTCCAGAAAGATATGGAGCTTATTGCAGTGACTTTAAGATCCAGCTTTGGGATACAGAAACATTGGAACTTATCCGCCAACTACCAATAGGGTATGTCAATATCTATGGCGGCGATGTAGGGTCGAAATTGGTTTTCAATCACACAGGCAATATTCTTGCTTCAAAGGAATTCGGGCAAATAGTTCTTTGGGATGTAGATAGCGGGCATCCGGTTGGAGAACCCCTAGGAGGGTCAAACGTTGTCTTTAGCCCCGATGATAGATTGATGGCTTCTATTGCCGGTGACGGCAATGACAATCTATCACTTCTTCTTTGGGATGTGGCAAGCCACCAACAAATTGGACAGTCTATCAAAATCAATAAAAATTATGATGTAAACATGTTAGCCTATAGTCCAGATGGAAAACTCATTGCGGCGAGCGGTTGCCATCTAAATGATGTTTTTGATTGTGACCAAGGCGATAATATCATTTTGGTGGATGTTGATCCGGAATCATGGACGAAGAAAGCTTGCAGTATGGCCGGACGCAATTTGACGCGGGCGGAATGGACATTCTATATCCCGTATAAGCCATATCCGATTTTGCAGGAGAATGCCACTTGCCCGCAGTGGCCGTTGGATGTAGCAATAACTCCAACACGCATTCCAACTCTGGCTTTGCCAGATACACCAACACCTCTGCCTTTTTACACACCAGCCTTACTATTAATTACGCCAACGCCGTAAATCCTAGCAGGAATATTTAGCGACGAAGCATATTAGATTCTTAATGAGGAATCCTCATGCCCCCCCAAAAAAAACGTAAGAGTAGCAAGCAAACAAGTGTACGAGTTGGTGATATTTCTGATATCAGCGGAAATGTAAATGTCGCTGGTGGGAAAATCACCACCCATCACACCGTCACCGGTTTGAGCGCAGAGGAGATCAAACAGCTATTCGAGGGGCTGTACACAAAGATCGAAGCCCGCCCGAACACGCCTGCCATAGATAAAGAAGATCTAAAGACAGATTTGAAAGAGATTCAAGCTGTTGTCACCCAAGCCGCGCAGAAGAATGGAAAGGTGGATGAGGGATTCCTGTCACGTCGCTTCCGCAACATTGCGCGCATGGCACCTGACCTGTTTGATGTAGTCGTGGCAACGTTGGGTAATCCGCTGGCGGGATTAGGAGTTGCAGCCAAGAAGATTGCAGAAAAGGCAAAAGAAGAGACAAAATAAGCTGTAAAAACAACAGTCCGTACAAAGGGGTTGCGAATGGAGCCCGGCAAGGACAAATCCACCCGCACCCTCAGCGCATCAGCCAGAAAAGCCTTTTGTCATGCGCTGATCCAATGCTCGCTGGCCGCTTTTGACGTACCAGATGGCGCGCGCCGTCGAAACGGCAAAGATCAGGAAGATCACGACGCCAATAGCAATCAGGAAAATCAACATGTTGCACCTCTCTCTTGGAATTTGGGGCGGGTAGCCTCCCCTTGAAAGATCAATGGGCACTGTTCTCTCAAAGGGAGGCGGCGAGAGAAGAAACAAACATCTCTCGCCGCCAGAAGAGAGAGGCGCAGCAATGCGACTCACGGTGTGAGTGGAGCAATGCAGCGGGCTCCATTCGCAGGTCGCCCCGCCAGAGTCGAACTGGCCATACCCGTAGGGCGAAGGAGAGGCGCACGAACAGCGCGCCTCGAAAGGGTGGCGTACGCCGGGCAGGTGGCCCAGGATGGTTACGCCGGTTCGTTCTCGAGCTCGTCAACGAGTTCTTCGGCAGGCGCAGCGTCTTCGTTCTCGAAGTGAAATTCTTCGATGCTGTTGGCGAAGATCTCCATCACCTGGCGTTTCACCTCGTCGCTGCCAGTCCACTCGCGCATCGCCAGGCGGCCCTTCACGGTGAAGCGCTCTTTGTTGCCGAGAGCCTGGATCGCGGAGACGACCTGGGAGGGTTCATCGTCCTTGGAGAAGGCCTTGACATCGAAGAAGATGGACGGTTTGTACTCGCCGGTCTGCTTGTCCTTGCCTTGCGACAGGAACGCGCGCACGACAGCCCAGGGCTTGCCGGACTGCGAGTATTTCATCTCGCCTTCAGCGATGGCCTGCAGGGTCAGGATGACGTAATTCGAGGGACGGTTTTTATTGTTGGTAGCCATTTCAGCATACCTCCTTCTAAGAAATAGCAGGCGTTGAGCATCAGCCTGCGTTAGCCTCGCCCGGAGGGCGAAATTGTTCCTGTGGGGATCGAACCCACCGACGCGCCCGAATGCGCGGAACAAGGAAAATCTCTCCTGGAACATGGGTCCCAGGAGAGATAAGTGGACGGTTAGTCTTCTTCGAGCGCCGCTTTCCCGACCGGCCCGCCGTGCAGCTCCTCGCATTGCGAACGCACGGGGCAGTAATCGCACTGCCAACCGCCGATGAGGGCAGGAGGCAAATCGGGCGCGAGCAAAGCGCTCAGGCGCTCTTGCAGAAACGCCAGGGTCCCGGCGCGATCGATCGGGACTTCACAGCGCAGCGGGACGTCTTTGGGCAGGTACACGACCTGTCCGCCGCACACGTCTCCCGGATCATCCAGGCCGTGGTCTGCCGCCAGTTTCTCGGCATTCTTCTCGACCAGCAGGCTGTACAGGTTGATCTGGCGGACATGGCCATCGCGCGCCTGCGGAGGCCGCGTGACGCGATTGACCTTCGACTTGAAGATCGGACCGCAATTCGGGCAGACCGGCCCGCCTTTGGCGTCTTCGAAGGTTTCGGCCTCGCAGCCGGAGCAGACGGAGACGCGCGTCTTGCGCGGCGGATTGCCGGTCACCTTGTAATCGGTGATGTACCAGCCTTCCGGTCGCGCCTCGATCAAATCAGGGCTGCCGACCAGGAGCACCGTTTTCTCCTGGAATTTGATCTTCCAGGTCAGGGTGGTCTCCTTGATCCCATCCGAATACTGCGCGAGGTCGGTGTGGACGCCAGTGCCGCGTTGCATGCGATACAGATCGCGTGGACGTTCCCAGTAGGGGAACTGGTTTTGCAGCCGGTGTTGCCGTGGGCAATAGATCACTTCCGTGACCGAAAAGCCATAGTCAGCACTTCTCGACTCTGCAATGGCCTGGGCATAGTTGGACGGGCGAATGCTGTCACGGATACGCTCGACCACCGCAGGGGTCATGGGGCATCCGGGCGCGCCACGTTGTGCGCAAGCCAGGCATTCGTCGAAGGTCACCGGTTCTTCGGTCACTTCGCAGAGCATCCCGACCAGGCCCACTTGAGTTGCTGTTGTTGTCATTGGACATACCTCCAAAAAAGATAGCGAGAGAGCCGGTTGCATCACTCCCAAAAACGCCCGACCGACAGGTCAGGCGTTCGGCGGGAGAGATGCAACTAACTGGCAGACACGGCCAGGATCACAGCTTCCGCGATCTTCCGGATCTCATCGTTGCTGAACACGAACCCGGCGCCGAGCGCCGCATCCAGTACCATTTCCTCAACTGCGATAAGTTTGTCCGGACCGCTCAGGGCAATGATAGGCTTCACGGGTAGTTTGATCTTGCCAACATCACTGTGGTCGACGGTGATGTTCCTTTTTCCGACAGTGATCGTGAGTGCCTGGCCAGTGTTGCGTTTGGGAGACGACATGTCATACCTCCAGAGTGAGTTCGAGCGGATAATGTAAAAGCCGCTCTTCCCTGGTCACCGGTGAGCGGCAATCAGGGAGCAGAGGCCTGGAATCAAAAACGCCGCCGAATACTCGGCGGCGGGCAGATCCAAATTATTGTCGTTATGAAATTTATTCTTCTATATCGATATCGAAATTGGGGTATGCAAAATCCCTACAACCTTGTAAAATATATATGGCCCTGTCTTGGATGCCCCCTCATCCAGGATGGGGCTACTTATTTCCAATTTTGTTGACTGTTGTAACTTAACCCATAGTTTTGCCGCTTTGGCAAAACTATGGGGGTCTTCCGCAATTTTGTTGAACCTCTCTTGATTGAAGTAGACTGTATTCATAGTCCCAAAATGCCAGCGGAGGCTCTTCATGCAGATTTTGCCAACGTTTGGGACATCCAATTTTCAGATAGTCGATATGAGGGCGGAAACACAACAAGATTGTTCTTAGCAGTGGTAATTTCTGATCCAGCCGCCCAATGTCCGAATTGTCAACAATGGTCACAAAGCATCCATAGTCGCTATGTTCGTCATTTGGCAGACTTGCCCTGGGGTGGCGTACCGGTTCAGATCGATTGAGGGTACGTCGATTTCGTTGCTCCACGCCAAACTGTTGCCATCATTATTTCACTGAACGTGTGCCTGAAATGGCAGTTCCCTATCGCCGCCGCACCAACCGATTTCAAGAGTGGCTATCTTCTTTGTCATTGGCTTTTGGAGGGGAACCAACTTCCCGCGCAATTAAACGCCTAGGTCTTCATATTAGCGGAGATAGCTGTCTACGCTTTATCAGACAGTATTCTCCAGGTCCGCTTGTTACGCCCCGAGTGTTGGGCGTGGATGATTGGGCCAAGTGCAAAGGGCGTACTTACGGGACTATACTTTGTGACTTGGAAAGACATCGTGTGATTGAACTCTTGCCAGACCGGGAGTCTAAAACGCTCTCGTCGTGGCTGGAAGCCCACCCAGGTATTGAGATCATTTGTCGTGATCGTGCGAGTGCATATACACAAGCCGCCTCGCAAAGCGCCCCCGCTGCCCAACAGGTTGCCGATCGTTTTCATTTATTGATGAATTTGACAGGAGCAGTAAAGAAGACGGTTGAACGAAATCGGAAGTGCTTAAGGCTCCCTCTTGCTGATCCAGATACGCCAGCTATACCATCCCCTGGCGCCCTTATTGCGCCCAACTATAACCGTTCCAGAGGGAATATCAGGCTCGAAATCAACCGCTCAACCTGAAGTACCCAGCCTGCCACTACCTCCAACACCTCGCCAACAACTCATTGCAGAGCGTCGTGCTCGTCGTCGAGATAAATACAACAGGGTGGTTGAATTACACGAACTTGGTGTTCCAGGACGCAAAATTGCCAAACAACTTGGCATCAGTCGCCCGACAGTTGAGCGCTACTTGCGTATCGGACATTATCCCGAGCATGCTCGTCGCGGTGAAACAATTCGACCCTTCGCCGATTATTTAATTCAACGCTGGCAAGCGGGTATCCATATAGCCGTGCAACTCTTTAAAGAGATTAAGGATCAGGGCTATCGCGGGTCTTATAAGGCGGTTACATATTTTGTAACAGAACTGAAGAGTGGAGTAATCAACTTACAACCAGAACCCTCTAATGATAGTGTTATTTCAAACTTGTCGCCGCCAGTTCAACAACCTAAACCCAAAGTTAAATCCGTGGCTCCGCGTCACGTGGCATATTTGCTCACAAAACCTGCGTCTGATTTAACAGCTGGAGCAGAAACAAGAGGTGGACTGGTTCTGCCAGTCATTCCCTGATTTGGCAGTCGCTTATCGTTTGGCACAGGAGTTTGGAGAAATCGTGCAGGGAACATCTGCCAGATCAATTCACAGAATGGCTTGAAAAAGCATCATCAAGTGAATTAACTGACTTTCGAAATTTTGCCGCAAGTCTGATTAAAGATAAAGATGCCGTAACCGCAGCATTAAACACATCTTGGAGCAGTGGACAGGTCGAAGGACATGTTAACCGATTGAAGTTGATCAAGCGAGAAATGTTTGGGCGAGGAAACTTGATTTGCTTGAAAAACGGTTGCGGTATCGAGCAGCCTAGAAATTGAAACGACTTTTTACTCTAATCTCCCCTTGATATTCATCAACAAAATTGCGGAAGACCCCTTTATGGGTTAAGTTACACACGTTACTTACTCATAAGTTTGCCGTTTTGTGAGAAAAGCTGCAACTTGAAAATATTTTGATCTACTGGTTCCCATCCTCAGGAATGTACTCTAACACATCCTGGACATTGACTTCGAATAATTGACATAAGGATTCGAGCACATCAAAGGACATTGCTTCTGCCTCCCCCTTGGACAATCTAAGCGCAGTTCGATATGCAATATTTGCCTTTCGCATTAGATCCGATGCATTCCACCCCTTCTGCTCCATCAATTCCGGGACTTTTACTTTGATCACGTGGCACACTCCAGGCTGAAATGACCGGCGAACTTGCCACGAACCACTTGACAAACGATATAGAACTCAATATACTGCTGTGCAGTCGAGTGCATACATCCGTGTGCATAAGATCGCCGTTGTGCAAACGGCTCCCAATCTCCGGTCAGGCATCGAAGGAACCGCTACCCACCTTCGATGCCTGATCAATCTTACAGGGTGGTCATTCGAGTGTCAATAGTTGAAGATCAAATGAAGGAATATAGATTCACATTTCCCATTCAGATACGGTTGACAGACCAAGAACCCTACAAGCATCATCTGTTCGTTTGGCGATTACCATGATGACAACGTAGTAGAATCATCGAGACAAAAATTCTATATTGAAGGTCTGGCTTAAGATGGCTTTACAAATATCTGATGAACTTGCCAGAACGATCGAAAAAGCAGCCGAAGCGAAAGGAAAAACTGTTGAAGTTTTTCTAAGCTCTGTTGTTCGGCGAGAGCGAACGTTAGCAGAACGGAAGAAAATTGAAGCCGAACAGGAATGGTGGGCAAACCTACCACTCACAGAGCGCGCAAAGTACGAGGGCGAGTATGTTGCCATTCACAACAGAAAATTAGTCGATCACGACAAAAATGGAAACCAACTCTATTTCCGCGTGCGTAAAAAATATGGCAAAACACCAGTCCTGATCGTGCCAGCAGAAGGACCGCGAGAAATCCATGTCTTCCCATGAAAACTTTACATGTTCGTAGTATCCCTGATGAGTTGTACAGGCGGCTTGAACGCTTAGCGCGAGCCCGGAATTGATCTTTAAGCGCTCAGGTGATTACGATGCTTGAACAAGCTCTTGAAAAAGAGCCTCGACAGGACCAGGAAAAAGTTTTGGTATCGATTTCGCCGCCGGCGGTTCTCATCTCCAGCGAAATTGCCTTCCAGTACTGATCTGTTGCGTGAAGATCGTAACCGTTGAGTGAAGGATGTCTGTGTTGGTATAACGCTATGGAAAACGAATATATTGGTTCCAATTTTGAAGATTTCCTGGAAGAGGAAGGCTTGCTTGCAGATACCGAGGCTGTAGCTATCAAGCGAGTAATTGCCTTTCAAATCGAGCAGTTGATGAAGGAACAAAACCTGACAAAGACCGAGATGTCACGCCGCATGAAAACCAGCCGCGCCACGCTAGAACGGCTGCTCGACCCGTCTACCCGATCGGTTACTATCCAAACTATTGTTCGCGCAGCCCACGCATTGGGACAAGAGCTTGCAAATCAAAATCACTTAGAACCGAATTGCTTGAACTTAACGGCGTTTATCCTCGAGGTGCTTGAAAAACACATCCACGATTTGAGGATCAAATAGCTTGCCAGATTGTTCACGCAAGTAACTCAACACTTTCATTGGATGACCAGGCTTCCCGATAAGGACGGTCATGTAATAAGGCATCCCATACATCCACTACAGTAAAGATTCGTGCAGCCAGTGGAATTTGGATACCTTTCAACCCTCGCGGGTAACCGGTTCCGTCCCACCTTTCATGGTGACAGTAGGGGATATCCAGTGCTGGACGCAAATAAGCGATCGGACGTAAAAGATCGTAAGCATATTGAGGATGTCTCCGCATTTCTTCCCACTCTTCATCATCCAACGGGCCAGCCTTTTTGAGGATTTGATCCGGGATGGCCATCTTGCCAATATCATGTAAAAGGACACCGCGGCGGATGTGAGTCAGCTCAGGCTCAGATATTCCAAATTGCCTGGCCAGTTGCAAGGTCGGTTCAATCACTCTGCGGCTATGGCTCGCAGTTGCTTTATCTCGCAGTTCGAGAATCTTCGCCCAGGTTTCCAGGGTGTGATCATATGCCAGTCCAATCCCCTCAACCTGGTTCTCTTCCAATACTTGACAGTGGGTGCAACTTTCGCTGCAGGGGACTGGATGAAAAAGAAGAATTTGATCGTATATCAAGTAGTGTTCCTCTTCTGATGTAAGTTTAGATCCCTTAATTTTTGTGATATTCAATCGTATTTAACAATTGCTGTATAATCTAAGCAGCTTATAATAATCTGCTTAGAAAGGCGTTCAAATGAACAAATTCGTCGGGAGAAAGCGCGAGCTGGAAGAGCTCAATCACATCCTATCTCAACGCGGTGCGCAGTTCATCCTCGTCTACGGCCGCAGGCGGGTCGGCAAGACCACCCTGTTGCTCAATTGGGCCGAGCAGTCCGGTAGACCGTTCATTTACTGGGTGGCCAACCGGGATACTCCCGCCCAGGTGCGCGTGGGATTCACCCGCGCCATATGGCGCTGGGCGCACCCCGAAAGCCAGGCCGTGCCCCGCTTCGACACCTGGGAGGATGCCTTCGAGACGGCTGCTCAATTGATCGGTGATCAGCCGGTGATCCTGATCCTGGATGAGTTCTCGTATGCCAGCGAGTCGGATCCCTCCCTGGCTTCGACATCTGCAAGCTGCCTGGGACCACCTGTTCAAGAACAGCAATGTTGTCATCGTGCTCTCCGGTTCCCATATTGGCATGATGGTGGATCTGATGAGTTACCAGGCGCCTCTCTATGGACGCTTCACCGCCCAGCTTCCGGTGGACCCGCTCCCCTTTTCGGCGCTGCAAAATTTCCTGCCGCGCTATACAGCGGCCGAGCGGGTGGCAGTTTACGCCGTGACGGGCGGCGTGCCGGCCTACCTGGAGCGCTTTGATGGCCAGCGTTCCCTCAGCGAAAACATCCGTGAGCTTTTCATGCAGCGCACCAGCATCTTCCGTGCCGAGCCGTTTGTCTTGATCGGGGATGTGATCCGGCGAGAGACGCAGACCTATGAGGCGGTGCTAAAGAGCATCGCATTGGGGAACAAGACCCCCCAGGAGATTGGCGAGGCGTTGGGCGTTTCGTCCTCTTACCTGAGCCCTTATTTGAAGCAGTTGGAGGAGTTGCACCTGGTCAGGCGCCGCATCCCTGCTACGATCCCGCCGGATCGGCGACAGAGCACCAAAACCAGCCGCTACCACTTGATCGATCCCTACCTACGTTTCTACTTCCGTTTCATCGCGCCCAATGCTGAGCTGGTCGAGCAGGAGTTGGGCCAGGTTCTTTGGGAGTCGAATTTCAGAACAATTCCGTGCTTTTGTAGGCTTGACGGCTTTCGAAGACCTGTGCCGTGAGTGGCTTCTGGTCAAAGCCCGCGCCGGGGTGCTGCCGATGGTCCCCGAGATCGTCGGCAGTCACTGGGCGACAGACGCTCAGGTGGATGTGGTAGCAGTAAACTGGCATGACAAAGCCATCCTGCTCGGTGAGTGCAAGTGGGGAGTGGATGCGGTCGCGCGCCCGGTGATCCGCGAGCTCATCGATAAAGCGCCGAAAGTTGTTCCGGGTGAAGGGTGGCAGGTGTTCTACGCGTATTTCTCCAGGGCAGGGTTTACAGATGCAGCGCGCCAGGAAGCACAAACAGTGGGAGCGTTGCTAGTGGACCTGGAGATGCTGGACCGGGATATGGGCGGCGCCTGATGGCAAAGAGACAGGTTATTTCAGAAAATAGCTGAAAAACAATGCCAATATGACTTCGCACAATTTACATTGTGCGAAGTCAGATTATGATACAATGCCTGCCAACGCGAAAAACGAAGTGAATAAGGCGACAATCTCACTTCGCAAAATAAAATGGATATTTCGTGATTTGGAAACCCAAGACCGGACAACAAGTCCATCTCAACTATAAAAACAAAGCACATGCCCTATCAGGGAAAAAACAGGAACTGTTGCCAGCCGAACGTGGTGGACCGGTCAATGCCTGCCCTGGTGCGTGTCGTTGTTCCACGCGGCCAGTTGAACATTGTAGAGGAGAAAAATGGCCCATCAACAATTGCTTGAAGGATTTCAGATTCACCTGGTCGAAAACCCGCTTCCCTCGCGTGTGCGTGGTGGCGCGTCAGAAAAGACGGTTCGCGGTTACGTACAGGATATCTCGATCTTTCTGCGCTGGTGGAAGCAAACAAAGGGAGAGGCGCTAACTGCAGCATCCTTGCAGGCCGACCCTTTCCAAATGCACCGTAAGGTTTTGAACGATTTCTTGAGCTGGCTACAAACTGGTAAAAAATATCGAGCCAGCACTGTGCTGCGTTATGCGGCCAGCTTGCGAGCATTCTGCGGTTACCTCATCTACCTTGGCCTGATCGATCACGACCCGACCGCAGGTTTGATCTTACCCGATCGGGAAACACCGGAACCGAAAGGGTTGACCGACGACCAGCGTCACCGCTTCGAAGCGGTGTTCCTAGCACCCTGGATCAACAAGACGACGAAACGCCCTCGAGCAAAGGCTGTCGAAGAAAACGTCCGGACCGAGGCGAATCTGCGCCTGATCCGCGATAAGGCTATAGCCTTCTTGATGCTCTATGCTGGCTTGCGCGTGGAAGAGGTTGAACGGTTGGATATAGATGCCATCACAATTCGACCTCGCACCGGCAACGCGTTGATCCGTAAAGGCAAAGGCTTCAAGGAGCGCGAAGTTCCGCTTCCAAAGCCCGCCCGGGATGCGTTAGCGGCCTGGCTAAAGGAACGGGAAAAGTTAGCCATCACAAATGACGCATTATTCGTAAATACGCGTCGGCCGCCATACAGTCCACTTTCTAAACGTTCGATGCAAGCTATGATTGCAGAGGCAGGGGAGCGTGCCGGCCTGGACCGGCTTGATCCGCCGGTGAAGCTCACCCCGCACGTCTTACGACACACTGCAGCTTTCATGCTGCGGCAGGTTGGAGTTAGCGTCGAGATCCGGGCCAAGTTCCTCGGTCATTCGATCCAAACAGCAATGCGTTATGGTTCTCCAAAAGCGGATGAGCTGCAAGCCGCAGCCAGGGCTTTAGACGATGTTTCTACGAGGATAAGATGAAGACTTCAGAACCAAAATCTTGGTATGAACAGATAGAGATCCAATGCTTTTGAAATCCTCATAAACTATAAGGACATGAACTGTGTAAATAACGTAGCTAAAGGGGCTCGAGCGTTCACTTTCGAATAAAATTATGGTTGCTATCTTGATCTCCTGTCATTAACAGTGAGAAACTATCATTAGCAGGAAGAGCAGGAAGCGAATTTATTAGACGATAGGAATGCGGTCAGCTTTTTAGTTGAGATGGACTGTATGATTTTTCAAAAATTGAAGAGTGTCCCATGGAGTAAGCAATGAAATTTATTGCCTCAGATATACAACTTTCAGTATTGGGGGAAGAGTACTTTCAGGTAGATTTTTCTGAATTCGAGGCAATGAATTGTCAATACGTTTTGCTACAAAACAGTTTCGAGTTTTCTCGAGGGCCAGCTTATTTTGAATGTCACGAACTCCAGTTAGCCGGTCATGGTCGGGTAAAATGTTGCGAAATCCGGCGAGCATCCTTGGAAATCGATTTATTCGGTTTCGATGAACACATTTCAGTTTTCTTCAATGAAAGCAATGAAAAAATCGGTAATCTTGCATGGATATTGAGAATTATTTTGGATAATCGTGCTACCTTTGTGAACTCATCAGGAATACCTGAGAGACCATTTGATGACCTGGAATTGCAGGACGGGGTTGATTGAAAGAAAGTATGACTGTGAAGGGGAGATCATATGATCAAGTTGCAGATGACAAACATTGTTTTTCCAGAAGACTATTAACTGCAGATATTCAAAGTAGAAGGAACAAATTGTGGATTATGTTTTTGCGAGCGTTTTTATATCCAACGCGTTTTTTCACAGTATTGATATTGCATCTGTTTAAAAGCAGATAGCGTGCGATGGGATGTTTGAAGGTATGATCGCGATGTATTTGCGAGTTCCCAATTTTGGAGAACTGCCTTTACAGTTGGTTCTTAATCTCGGATAATGGCAAGTATTGCTTTTCGGCAGCTAAAATTCTATAATGAATGCAAGGCATTGGGATAGCAAGAGGTAATTCCATTAGGAGAGTGGAAGGGAGATGTATTCTTGATAAGGCATGTCTTTTTCAGCTTCGGCTTTCGTAATATAAAGGTACTTAAGCGGAGTCACTCTGCATAATACCCCGTACAGGAGTTTTATGCGAACAGACTCCGCTTAAGCCATAGTTGAACTAAGCGCTTCGCGCAGGTAAGAGACATATTTTTCCAACGCTCACAAGAATTAAATAATCTGTCGTAAACCGGGCTATATTTCCTGTAGTGATTCCTATTCTATACAGGAGGTATAGCCATGACTGCTTTAAGACAAAAAATGATCGAGGATATGCAACTGCGAGGTTTTGCAGAGCGGACGCAGGAGGCCTACTTGTCCGCCGTACGCCAATTGGCGAAGCACTACCGAAAGTCCCCGGACCAGATCGATGAAGAAGAATTGCGCCAGTATTTCTTGTTCCTCAAGAACGAAAAACACGCGGCGCGTAACACCTGCACCATCGCTCTATGCGGGATCAAGTTCTTCTTCCAGCATACCCTTGGCAGAGAATGGAAGACGTTTGACTTTCTACGCCCTCAAAAAGAAAAGAGACTGCCAGTCGTGTTGAGTGTGGAAGAAGTAAGCCGGATCCTCAAGTGCGTGCAACGTTACCATTATCGGGTCTGCCTGACCACGATCTACGCTTGTGGGTTGCGTTTGCTAGAAGGAGTGCACTTGCAAGTCAGTGACATTGATGGCCAACGCAAAATGCTGCACATTCATCAGGCCAAAGGGAACAAAGATCGGTATGTGCCGCTCCCGGATACCTGCCTGAATATGCTTCGACAACATTGGCGAACCCATCGTAACCCGGTATGGTTATTCCCTGCTTTGGATCGTAACTGGCTCAACCTGAGAATTGCCTGCAAGCCCATGAGTGAGACCGGCCTACAACGCGCCTTTCGTGCTGCGCTGAGGGAGTGCGGCATCCACAAAAAAGCGACCGTCCATACTCTCAGACATTCATACGCCACCCATTTGCTGGAAGCTGGCCTTAACCTGCGCATCATCCAAAGCTATTTGGGACATGCCTCCCCTACCACCACCTCGATCTACACTCACCTGACTTCCTCGACACAAGCCAGGTCCCTGGATACCATCGACCAGTTGGTATCGGGTCTATGGCTTTAGAACTAGCCAACATCTTCCACCAGTACGGTCCAGCTTATCGCCAAAAGTACGCCGCGCGCCTCTTGCCCAGCCACTACCAGGCTATGCGCGCCATCGAGCGCTGCCGCACCCAGGCCCTGGGCGGACAGGTCTTTGACTGCCCAAATTGCGGCGAAGTCCGCTACAGCTACCACTCCTGTCGCAACCGCAGTTGTCCCAAATGCCAACACCAACAGACCCAAGAGTGGCTGGAAGTCCAACGGGGGCTGCTCTTGCCTGTCCCCTACTTCTTTCTGACCTTCACGCTTCCCTCTGAGCTGCGCCAAATCGCCAGAAGCAACCAGAAGCTGTTCTACAACCTGCTCTTTCGTGCTTCCGCACAGGCAACCCAGAAACTGGCCAGGGATCCACGCTTTGTGGGCGGGCAGATCGGCATGCTGGGTGTGCTGCATACCTGGACCCGCGAACTGGTCTACCATCCCCACGTCCACTACCTGGCTCCCGGCGGCGGTGTGGACCAAGATGGGGTTAGCTGGTTGCCCGCACGCAAGAACTTCTTCCTGCATGTGAAAGCCCTCTCCAAACTGTTCCGCGCTGCCTTCCAACGCGCCTTGCGAAAAACAACTCTCTACGAGCAGGCCCCCAAAAAAGTCTGGCGACGGGAATGGGTCGTCCACTGCAAAGGGGTGGGCAATGGACAGGCTGCCCTCAAATACCTGGCTCCCTACATCCACCGCGTCGCCATCAGCAACCGGCGCCTGCTCTCCATCGATCATCGCGGCAGTATGGAGACTTCCCTGCTCACCTTCCTGTACCGCCCCTCCGACACCGGCCAGCTCAAAACCTGCACCCTCTCCGTGGAGCAGTTCCTCCAGCGCTTCCTCCAGCATGTCCTGCCACGCGGATTCGTGAAAGTGCGTTACTTCGGCTTCTTCGGCGCTACCCTGCGCTCCCGGTTGGCTGCTCTGCAACAAAGCCTATTGCCACACCCAGAACCACCAACAGAACAGATCGACCAGTCCGCTCCACCCCAGCCTGCATCCTGGCACGACCATATCCTGTGCCCCAAATGCCGCCAGCCTATGCGCTTCCAACGTTCCCTTGGTCCTATCGCTTGCAGGTCTCCTTGAGACGATCCATTCTTCCTCCTCCTGTGCAGTTCGTCTCCAACAGCTGGTGCATCTCCCTGTCTGTCTTGTTTTGCGTTCATGAACTCTCTTTTAGCACCCCGGTTTTTAATACAGGGATGAAACTTTTCATGTACAATATTCTTGTATATTGGTGGAAAGCGACTACGTACGATTTCTCAGGAAGAGAGTGTGCCTTTAAATTCCAAAGCTAAGGCAAGTACCCTCCCTCGTCCGGCTTAGTCCAACTCGGATTGATGCGGCGGCACCCAGGGTCTTGTCTCTGCCTGGCTCCCTTCCGCCGCATCAATCCTTAATTCGTTAGGCAGCTTAAAGAAAAATTCGTATGAGCAACCGTTTTCTAAAACAAATATCCGTTGTTCTAATCTTGTTTCTATTGAGCTTTCTCATCGCTTGCGCTTCAAATTTAGCGCAACCAACCTCGACTAATTTTCCAACACCATTGCTTCCAGATAAAGAGCTCAACGCACCAAACGGAATGTTTATCGGACGCACATTCTATTTCCGCAGCAATCAGCAATATTCCGAATCGCTGGAGATTATAAATACAGCGGGTACTCCAATAGCTAGCTTCTCTCACACGCAACCCCCTATTCCAGATCCGCATGCTTATCTCACGATTGCAAGCTGGTCACCTGATAGTCAATATTTATATTATTACTACGCATGGGGCTTTGATGGTTTCATTACACTTTGGGATGGATTTAACCTTCAGAGTATTAACTCAATAGAAGGTTACATCACGCCTCTCGTTAACGGTCTAATGTCATTTTCCTTCTCTCAAGATGGTACCCACCTTGCGTTTTCAAGAGATGCTGACCAGCCTCGTCAACTCACTATTCGCAACCTTGATAACCTGGTTGAACGCAGTGTAATAATTCAACTCCCAGAAACCGAAACTACTCAAGTAGGATGGATGTATTGGTCTCCGACAGAAGATGGGCTAATTTATCACACAAGTACTTGGACGGATTACAGTATTTATTACCTTCCAATAGAGTTTATGAAATCTGTGCATTTGCTCGATTGCGCTATGGAAATTAACTGGTGTGAATTTGATCAATGGCTTGATAACGAAACAATAAGAGTAAATAAGGTCGATAGCGTACTTGAGATTGATGTAAAATCTGGATTGGTGGTTAACATATCAAAGCCCACACCATCGCCATGAAGCCTTAATTTAAAAAAGCTGCCTAACACGTCGTGCACGCGGACGGCTGGATTCTCACCGTTTTTTAGCTTTGTTCGTGGCTTTGAGTTTTTTTCCGTTTTGTGAGTGAGTTTCGTCCCTCCAGCCGCCGGTACCGATTACTGCAGTTGTCAAGTGCTGAAATAAATCCATTCTGATCCGGTTTCATAAGACATCAAAAACAAAATCTGCTGAGCGAGATCCTTCTCTCACGGCAAATTCTTGTTTTTAGGGAAGGTATTTTTCATTTACAGGGAATGCTTCGCCACTCCCGTCAGCCCTTGATCTTGTGACGGGGTTGTTCACTCTCTATTCAGTTTTTTTCAAGCTTACTTTTCAGGCTATGCCAAGCTCCTTTACGCGCGCCAAGACTTCATCTCTTGGCGCCAGCCTCCTGGGCACGTTCTTGCGCACAAAGCGCGTGATGTCTTTCTCGACACCCAACTGCATCAGTGCATATTTGGCGAACTGTTTGTAGGTCAAACCCTTGCGGACATTCTCGTTCAAGCTCCATGAGAGCAGCAACATCTTGTAGGCCAGGTCTTCTTCGCTGGCGTGCTCGTCCGTCTCTTCCTTGCTGAGCACATGCCAAATCGCAACAAGCATTTTCCGCGCTATGACCACAATAGCCTGGTTCTTTTTGCGTAACCGGCGTAAATATTTCTCATATTGCGCTTTCCAAAAGGGCGACATCCCCACTGCCCGCCAGGCAGCCTCCACCATCGCCCAGCGCAGTTCTTTTCTTCCCTTTTTGGTGATCTTCTTCTCCTTGTGGGTCTTGCCACTGTCGTGCACCCCGGCTCCCAACCCGGCATATCCAACCAGGTTTTTGGCACTCTCAAAACGTGAGATATCCCCTATCGCAGATAGGACCGTCATGGCAATCACCACGCCCACTCCGGGAAGCTGCACCAGTCGAACAGCCTGGCCTCCCCATCGCTTGCCTGTGAACTGCCGTCCCAATTCCTCATCGACCGCGGCCTTGTGCTTTCCGATCTCTTCCAACAGTGCCAGTTCCTGACCGATCTGCATCTTCTCCAACCCACTGATCGAGGTTTGTGCATCCCACCACACCTGGTCCAGAATGCCTTCCTCCGGCAACATCAGGTTGTGTTTATGCAGCAGGCTTTGCAGTCGATTACGGATCATCGCCCCGGTCGCTACCAGCCGGTTCCGATAGGAAATAAAGGCTCGCAACTCGCGCACATGCATCGGCGGAACCCATACTTCCGGAACGATCCCACCGATCAGCGCGCGCAACAAGCGCTTGATATCCTCTTTGTCCGTCTTTACCCGTGCCCCGACGATCTCTCCCATTGCAGAAGCATTGGCCACCAGCACACGACTGACCAACGGCACCACGATGTCATAGGTCTCCCACACATTCGTGGTCGTTTCCAGGATCACGATGTCCCCTTTACGAAGATTCTTCTGCGCCCATTCTGGGAACTTCGCGATACTGACCCGACGTGGCGTCAGCACCCACTCCTGGTCTTCGTTCTGCCCACCCACCAGAAGATACTCCCGGTGGGTGTCGAAGGCCAGGTACCGTTCGTAGCCTCTTGTATTTTGTCCTTTGTTCATGCTAAACTCCTTATAGTTTGGGGCGCGGGTTTTTGGGTTTGAGCTGCAGGTACCGATGCGGGTTCTTGGCATCATTTGCCAGTCCCAGATTAGTCTCCGCCGGGTGCCCAAATAACGCGTCGGGCTTCGGTCTCAATTGTCCTGAGATCGTTCCCATACCGGCGAGCGGACAACCCAGACGCTCCACCCCATTCGCGTCCCCGGCGATACAATCACTCTAAGGATACGCGAATGCCGCGCCCCAAACAAGTACATCCTAATAATGCGGGCCGTTAGCCTTGCGCCTCTTGGGAAATAAAATCCTGAAAATAGTGCATGAAAACCCTTGCTGATAGTATCATTTCCTGATATTATTTCGCCGTGGACCGAAAACACCGTAAAACGCTGGAAGCTATTTTCGAGAAGCCTGAGCGAGCCAACATTGCTTGGCGGGATGTCGAAGCCCTCTTTGTTGCTCTAGGCGCTGAAATTTCAGAAGGTAGCGGTTCACGCGTTCGTGTTGCTTTGAAAGATGTGAGAGCTGTGTTTCATCGCCCTCATCCGCGTAAAGAAATCAACAAAGGGGCTGTGAAGTCCGTTCGCAGGTTTCTTGAAGCGGCAGGAGTAAAGCCATGATGGAATATAAAGGGTATATCGGTAAGGTTGAAATTGATGAGGAAGCGGGCATTTTATACGGGGAAGTGATCAATGTCCGCGATGTCATTACGTTTGAAGGTACAACGGTTGAAGAAGTTCAACAGGCATTTCGGGAGTCGGTTGATGATTATCTTGATTTCTGCGCTCAGCGTGGTGAGTTCCCAGAAAAGCCTTTTTCGGGAAAATTCGTCCTCCGTTTGCCTGCCGAGTTACATCGGAAAGCCTATATTCAAGCCAAGTTGAAAGATAAAAGCCTTAATAGATGGGTTACAGAAGTTTTGGAAACAGCGCTTCAAGATCAATAGGGTGTTTTCGGTCAAAGCGCCAGCTACCGATTAACAGCAGTGTCAAGGGGTAAGCCACAAGAAGATCAAAAAGAGCCGTACCGATTAACAGCAGTGTCAAGGGGTAAGCCACAAGAAGATCAAAAAGAGCCGTAGAAATAAAAAGCGGTTCGGATGTTGTATGATCCGAGCTGCTTTTTTGTTGGTTGTTTTTGGAATAGGGACAGCCTTTCAGACCCACGCCCGGTTTTTGTGTTTTGGGTGCGGTTGTTTCGAGTCTGCGGAAGAACGAAGATGGGTTACTCGATGTGATCCAATTCCGGTCGCAGCGTCAGAAGCTCTGCTTCGCTGGAGATCTTGCGTGGATGTTTGGGATCGAGAGCAATGCGAGTAAGGTTGTGTCCAATGCCCAAACGCATCAGGTAATAGCGTGTGAATTGCTGGCGGGTCAAGCCATCGCGGGCTGCCTCATCCATTTGCCAGGCCCAGGTGAGATATTTGTAAGCGATGGGTTCCTGGCTGAAGTGGCAATAGGGTTGGCGTCGGGTCAGGACATACCAGACCATTTCCAACAACTGACGCGCCACAGCTACAATTGCCTGGTTGCGGTGCATGCGTTTTTCCATCTCCTGGAACTTTCGTTTCCAGTGCGGGTCAGACTTCACTGCCCGCTGGGCCGCTTCCACCATTGCCGAACGGAGTTCCTTGCGTCCTTCTTTAGTGATCCCCTTCTGCACAAGGTGGGTGCCACTTTGGTCCAACCCCCCGGTGAGCCCGGAGTAGCTGGCCAGGTTTTTAGCGGATTCAAATCGCTGGATCTCGCCAATGGCTGCCAGGACCGTCATGCCCGTGATGACCCCAAAGCCAGGCAGCAGCATAATGTAGGTCATGCTGTCTGCCCAGGGTTTCTGGTGACATATTTTTGCGACTTCTTTTCCGATCCTACTAATTTGCTTTTCGATGTAGGCGCGGTTCTCCATCTCTAACTCCAGTTGGAACTGCTCCAACTTGGACAACCGCTTATCCTTCTGCCAGGCGGTATTCTTCTCATTGAACCGCTTGCCCCGTTCATGCTGCAAGTGATGGCGATGGACCACACTATGCATCCGGTTCACGATCTGCGTGTGCGTCTCCACCAGTTGTCTGCGCGGCGAGAGTAACTGACGCATCTCCCGGACATGGACAGGGGTTACCCACACTTCCGGGACCAGGTTGGCTGCCAGTAATCGCGCCAGGATGAAGGTATCCCGCACATCGGTTTTCACCCCGCACGGTCTTTCTGTGCGGGGTCACCCGCGCCTGGGAGATCTGCTTCACCCTGGCGGGGTTGGCCACCACCACTCGTTCCACCAGTGGCTCCAGCAGATCATAAATATGCCAGGCATTCGTGGTGGACTCAATGACCACATGATCCGTGGGCAGCAAGTTCTTCTGCAACCACCCTTCCAGATCGGCGTGCTCCACTCGCACGGCATGAAGCACCACTCGTCCTTCGCGCTCCACTCCCCCAAGCACACTGTACTTCTTGGCAAGCTGGTGTGCGTGTGCTTGAAACCCGTCGCCATTCATCAGGATGAGACCATCGTGCAAGAGATTGAATTCGAAAATGGCTTGCAGATTAAAGTTTCTGATGCCATTGCATTACAGGACGCAGCCGTCATCGTGGTGACCGGATATCAGTTAATCCACCCGCGTGACTACAATGCCTATTACCGTGCCAAAGCTGACTTTTTCAAGGATAACAACTTCGAGAGTTTGCCAAAATTCTGAGAACATGTCGTACCGTAGCCAAGAGAGTGCTTACTGAAGCAAGGCACAAAAGGGTATATTGCCACGCTATTGCATCCAACACGGCGTGCACGCGTACGGCTGGATTCGCACCGTTTTTTAACTTTTTCGTGGCTTTGTGTTTTATCCGTTCCGTGAGCGATATCTAGTCCCGCCAGCCGCCGGTACCCTTTACAGGGTGCTTCGCGAACGCGAGCCGTTGAGCCTGTCGAAAATTATTTGGCTGATGACTACGAACGAGTCCGTCAAATGTTTAGGAAAAAGGGTGCATATGGTAGGTTTAAGCATTTTCTGGAATCAAATGATATGCTTCAGACCTGGTATGATTTCGAAAATGAACAAGAGGAAAAGGCTCTTCGAGAATGGTGCAAAGAGAACGGGATAGAAGTAAGCGACTAACCATCCCCCTTCTCTTGTTGCCGCACCCGACCTGACTTTAAAGTAGTAATACTTTACCGTTGCGCTAAAATATTTTAAAGCCGGCCTTTTAGACCGGCTTTTTTGGCGCATTCAGCGCCGGTTGGCAAACCGTTCGCGAGCATATCCAACGGTGAGCGCCGCCAGTTCAATCGCAGCAGCCTCGTTCAACTCGCCTCCGGACTGCAGGACACGCTGCGCTTCGACAGCGGTTGCGGGCGAGGCGTTCTCGATGATGGTACTGACCATACTGGGCAATTGACCTATAGGAACACTCACGCCTGTGTCTGGAATCCGGGCATTGGTGGCTTGCCAGGTGGAAGAAATGAAAGCGGACATCGCATACCTCCAGCGATGGCCGAGGAAGCGATGGCGCTTTCGCAGCAACCCACTCCCTCGACCGTAGTAAGGGAATAGATTGCCAGGAAAGGCGGATAGCCCTGCCTGCGCCTGAGGTGACCAGCATTGCGGTAAAAGAGAGCCTGCACCGCACGCGCAGAGAGGGCTGGAAGAAGTTATGTATGCGAGGAGCCGACAGGCCAGCTCGCACACAAAGGAGCAAACCCAGGGCAGTTAGCCCGGAGTTCCGGAAAACAAAAATAGTCTGTGAAAAGAGGTAAGAGTATCTTTCAGGAAAGAAAGCAGAGAAACGAACGAGGCGACAACACAAAGTGTGCAGTCGGATCAAGTCGTATGCAGAGCCCATTCCTTCAAGATCCATCTTGCATTCTCACAGGTTTTTGCTTTTCGGGGTGCAGATGCACCAGTCATCCCGCCGGGGATCGAACCCGGAACGCCCGTCGCCCACCCTGTACGCTGAGAAGCGGCTGCGCGGGATGATGAGGAGAGAAGGCAATAAAGCCTTCTCTCGAAACAAGGGGGAAACCCTTGGGAAGAATGGGATGCTGGGAGCATCCCCCAGAGAAACACCTCTCGCCCAACCATTGAGTTAGAACTGGCAGGGACACCGCGAGAGGCGTAAGTGGCCCGTCGCGCTCAGTGTCCCGGAAGCTCAAACCAAAGGAGAAAGGAGGAGAAGCGTGCGTCTGGTCCCCGGTTGGGGGAAATCTCCCGCCAGGTCTCGAACCTGGGAGACCGGCATAGAACCGGCTTCGGGAGAGTTGGTTACTTTTTCTTTCTCGAGCGTCCGGCCGTGTAAACAATCACGGCATCCGCTCGAACGTGAATGGTTTCCCACTGGGTGGAAATCTCGTGCAGGCGCTCAGAACCGGGCAGTCGCTGGATCAATTCCATTACGTGGGATTTACCGGTCCTGGTCAGGGCATCGTGTAAGGTAACTCTTTGCCCCAGGTCGTGTAAGTCGCCGACCACCCGGATGCGGCTCTTTTCGGACACCTGCACCTCATGGCCGCCGGTGGTTTTCCCAGCCGGGAATAAGACCGTTACGTAATGCGGTTTCCGGCGCGGCCTACCGAAGTTCCCTTCCTTATCTTCTGTACGCGTGTGGCAGTCGTAGACCGCCAGGCGTGCAAAGCGATCCACGCCACCATTGCGCTGGTACTCCCAGGTCTGGGCGATCACTCCTTCCAGGGTAGCCTGATTGAGAATTTCCAGGCTCATTTCATCGCCCTGACCGGCAACCTCCAGCACCTTACCTTCAGTGTCCAGCATGGCCAAGCTGAGAATGTTGAGAACAGCGCTCCGGCGACTGAACCCGATATCACGCCAGGCATCCAGATCCTCCGGGGAAACATCGTTGAGAAAGCCCGGTTCACCTGCAGCCTCCAGGAATTTTCGGATTGATTCGTCGATCCGGGTGTGGGTCAGGAAACCGTTGACCCGGATCGTCGCATTGGGTTGCAAAGTGACCGGCTTTCCACCTACGCTTCCTTCTGGGAAGCGCAGGGTTACGTAGCAGGCGTGAACATCCTCAGGCTCGACCAACAAGCCGCGATGCGAGACTCGCAAACGAGCAAACACATCTTCGCCGCGTCCCCACAACTTTTGGAGCACGCCTGCTACGGTTACATTGTTCATATCAAACTGCTCGCTGCGAAAGCGAGACTTTTGAGAAGACATCTTAAATCCTCCAATGTGAAATAGAGCAGAAAAGTCTGCTCAGAAATAACAAATTGTTCTCAGTTGGTAAGGTGCGGTGGATAACAAGACGGTTCCTCGCCGTCCTGGAAACCTGCAAGGTAGGGAGGCAAAAGCCTCCCTGGAAATGCAGAACCACAGCGATCTGCGCCGAGACTAAGCTGCAATAGATGCAGGCTCGTGACCGTTGGCCTTCGCCTTCAGGTAAGCTGCCGCAGCGTTCTTCAAGGCTTCCTTGGTTTCGTCGCCGCCGGTCGTCATCTGGGTGGCATACCAAGTGATGACGTTCTCGGGAATGTCGGCCAGGCGCTGGCCGCGGCGCTGGCCAACCGGGATGACAAACTCAGCGGGATCATCGCCATCTTCCGGAGCGCTAGCCGGGGCAACTGCTTTCGGAGCGGGCTTGGAAGCAGGGACAACAGGTTTCGAAGTCGCGGGAGCTGCGGCTTTCTTGGCGCCGACATTCTTGTGGTCGCGCTTGCCCAGGTAGACCGACTCCTGGAAGCCGATGTTCGAGGCCGCATTGCCCAGGGCGTTGGTGATGGCGCCCTTCATAGCGTAACCTTCGACCGAATTCTCGCTGCCGCCGCTGGCATCGATCTCGCACAGTATCTCGCGGCCGTCCGTATCGACCAGCTTGTACCAGAACCGCAGGTGCTTCAATGTAGCAAGTTGTACCAGGCGTTTGCCATTGGCGCTCTTGCGCTCCTGCATCTCGGTCTGCATGTCGGCGGAGTTGTACGAATAGCCCCAACCGATGCCGCAAAGGCCAAAGACTTCGTTGAATACCTTGCGCATATAGTTCGGGTCGATGTCGGTCAGGTTGGCTGCGCCCGGGACCGCCTTGTAAGCATCCTTGGGCAGTTCCTCGTCGAGCTTGACGGCAAGTTGCGCTAACGTCAAACCGGCCAGGGTTTTGACATCCTTGATGTCCATCTGGAATACCTCCGTAGGCGCGTCCCGTGCACAGCGGGACGCTAAAATAAAATTGCGTCCCCTCTCATCTGTGCATGGGATTGACCAAAACGAAAGCATTCGCTCGTCTCGGCGTATGGGGTTTGTAAGGTTCTGCTGGCTCACAATCTGGAGCCATCCCCGTTTCCGGAGATCAGGCGGATGGCCTGCGAGGATTTACCTGGAACAGATCAAGCCTCGCAGAACATCCTCACCAGGTTTCGACCCATAACGAAGTTTCTTCTCCAATCGTCGAATATTTCTCCTGGACCAGTGTTTCCAGATCGGTCGCCAGCCCGGATAAATGATCCAATTTACAGTCTCCGACCAATCGTGCCCGCTTATCCGTCGTCGCAGCGCATAAGGCCACCTTGCCGTTGTTGACCTCGGAAAGATTGCGCCATTTTGGTGGACGCTCTTTCGATTGAAGCTCCACCTCTACGTAATATGATTCTTCCCCGCGCGTAATCCAGAGATCCGGTTCGGCGTTGGTATCACTCATCTCAGGCAGCACCTGTACCGACCAACCACGCTTGCGGGCATGGGTCGCAAAAGCCAGCACCGCCAGGGTGTGCTCCTTGAAACGCTCGCCTTCATGCATCCGGTTCAATCGTTCCCATTCGCTCTCCTGCGCATCCTGTCCGAACAATGCACGGTGCAGTTTCCTGCCTTCTTCGTTGAGGCGGTAGAGCTTCAATGCGGTTCGCGGAGCTGACAGGGAAATCGTTTCAGTCGTCAGGAGATTGGCCTCCGCCAGATCCTCGAATACACGCCGCAGCGATCCGGATCCGGATGATACTCCCAGAGCCAGCGCCATCACGTCTTCGGCTTCCATCCTGGCGCTCAAACGCCAGTGACCGAGCAGGCGTAGAACCATCCAATAGCGCTGGAAGGCGCGCGTGCGGTCTCCGCCGCGCCGGCCGCCCCCAGAGATGACCTTGCTGAACGCCGCAGGCGGTTCCTTGGGCAGCGTGGCCACGATACTCTTGACGTCTGCGACCAGGCTTGACGTAGGAGGTGTCACACCTTCAGGCAATTCCTTTAACAGGGTCGTTGGTGACTTCTCCTTTGTATTAGCAGTTTCGCTTTTTTTAGCAGTGTGGTGCCTTGTTGCACCAACAACTGCCCCTGCAAACGCCGCTTCCTTTTCCGCAAGGGCAAGCCGCGCATCCTCGAGCTGGCCGGTCAAGGTCTGGATCTGAGCCCGCATCCCTTCCACTTGCTGTCTGAGTTCTCGCTCCGCGCGCAGGTCTTTCTGGTTTTCCCATCCGCCAACTTCAAACTGGATGGCCGAGAAGAAGCTGCGCCAATCAGCCGGTGACCAGTGTGACGGAGCGGACGGGTCATCACGACGTAAGGCTTCGAGGCGCTGCCCATCGAAACGCACTGCCAATTCCAGCAACAATTGACGCAGGTCGCGCACATTCAATTCGACCTGGCTGCGCAACGACCGTTCGGCGGTCAACAAGTCGTTTTGGGCTCGTGTTCGCCCGGTTTGCAAAGCGGTTGTCGTCATTGCAATAACTCAATCGCCAATTGGAGAGACAGGAGCGCCTGGTCGCGGTCGAGGATACCGGTGGACCAGTTCCGCACATCAGTGGCTGCCTGGTCCAGTGCTGCGCGTGCAGCCTCGAGGGCCGGGTCGCCGCTGGTTGTCTGGCGCGAAATTCTCTCCGCAAGGATTTGGACCGCAACCGGGTTAGGCTGAGTGTTGATGGCGTCCGACAGTTGATCCGCATAGCTGCGCAAGATATCCAGCTCGCGTTGATATTCGCGCTCGGCCTGCAGGAAACGCCAGTCCGCCCACCCCAGGGCGCGAGGAGAACTACTATCATACGGAGTAACAGGCATCCCAAGATACCCCAGACCAACCAGGACCAGGACGGTCAAAGTAGCGGCCAGGGCGTACCAGGTATAACGTTCTTCTCCTCGCAGATCCAGTTCGATTTCCATGCTGCTCCGTATTTTGGCTACCTCAAGGTGCGAACACGCATCTCAGAAGTGGTCTCCACGGTTACATCCATCGGCGGAGTCATCGGGATGATGTGGGCCACCGATGCGGATGCGATGCAATGCGCGAAAGTCGGGCCGGGAAAGCCGACTGCAAGACTGGAGCCGTAGCCAATCTTGCCCGCATCCTGGAGCGCAGATGCAAATACCGCCCCAGCCTGTGAACGCGCCAGGCCCGGATTGATCCGCACCTGGCCGGTCGAAACGTAGAGCGGCACGTCCAGAGCATCCGCGGCGGCCTGGCAGGCTGCGTCGGTAGCCGTATGCAGGTGGCCACGCACATACATCAGGCGCGTCACGTCGATGCTCAGGCTGGAAAGAGGCAGCCCCACTAAAACCATCAGGACCGCAAACCAGGCATAGGCATCAGCCCGGCGGTCACGGATCAGACGCAACACTACCAGCCCTCCTGCCGGAAGACAGACGCGGATGAGCCTTCAATATCACCAGAAAGCCCTCCACCACCCACGAAAGCCAACAAGCTTCCCATGTAGTTCGGCACGCGCCAATCAACCTGCACGGTGATCTGCGCGCCGGGGAAACCACCGCCGGAAACGCCGACACTGTAATCTCCTACAGGCGCATGCGAGATGGAGGTCATGGCCGCGGAATAGGCTGCCCCGCCCGCGCCTTGCTGGGTGACGCTGCCCACCCTTGCGCCGTAATTGGCCGCATTGTTGGCGTTCACGCTGGCAAAGCCCGCCAGGGTCAGGTTCATCAAAGCGATGGTAATCAGCACGATGGCAGGCATCGCAATGGCGGTCTCGGCAAACTCATCGCCTTTGCGAGAAAGGAACAGGCCCAACAGTTGCTTCATGGGAATTCTAGATGCCGCTGGTGGCCTGGTTGATCAGTTCGACGATCTTGCCGCCAAAGGCTGCGAAAGCCGCGACGCCGCCTAAGACAACCAGCACCAGGATGACAGCCTTCTCGCCGTAGTCATCGCCGGAGCGATCCAGCAACAGTTTTAAGAAACGGTGAGGTATTGATGTGTTTTGCATGTCACTCTCCTTTTGAAAATAAAAAAGCGCAATCCACTGTCGGATCACGCCATAAAAAAAAGACGCAATCCGTCCAGGGATCACGTCAATTCAGCATGATTATATATACCTGTGCCAGAAATGTCAATAGTTTTTCGCCAAAATCTAAGATTTTATTAGTAAGCGGGGCTTGCAAATGAGATGAAAGTTCGGGTTCCTTCACAGGAAATTTATGTTCTTCGTGTACTGAAGGGAGGTTTCTTTCATCATTATCAAAGAGAAACGCAACCATTGGTCGATTGGAATTATTGGTAGCAACATGAGAAGGCACATAATTGTCATACTCATTGGAGGATAGGGCAAGGTTTCGACAAGCTCAACACGAACTACGGGGTGCGACCCGAGCGCCTTTGAGCCTGCCCCGGCATGCTTATGGTCGGGGTTCCGTTGCAAATCGTCCCGATGTCCTTCGGGAGGGCAGAGATGTGTGCGAGCACTCTCTGCTCTTTTGCGTCTCTGCTCCTGCAACGGACAGAATGCGATAAACTCGCTAAAAAATCGCGAGCATCCCATGCGCAATAAAGTACAAACCACCAATGCCAAAAAAAACAGTAATAATTGCGCCCGAAATTATTGCTATTTTCCCTTTTATGGTTCTCCCAAAAGGCCCAGGCATTTCCTTTCTTCGTATTTCAGAAATTCCAGAGATACACTGTAATAGCGAGACCGTTCCGAGGGCGAAGTCAAAGCTAATGTTACTTATCGAGCCATTTGTAACTCGATCCATCACATATACCCAAACGAGAAACCCCACTACGCCAATAATTGGTGGTGCATATACTAACATGCGAATATCGGTTTCATCAATTACCTTTAGGAGATTGACTAAAGCTTTTTCTGTGTTGGAGTTTCTCACTCTACACCTCCAAAAAACTCAAAATTAAATAACCAAGGATTGACCTTGTAGACAAACCAGTTGTCAACCACACCACTAGTAGCACTTGCGCCTACAAAATATCCTACTCCTGCTGGAATTAAGGGAACTGGTACATTTGCTTGAAGTACTCCTCCAGCAACACTACCACCAAGTACACTTACTCCATCGGTTGCGAAAGATTCGAGGAATCTAAATGTTGCTCGTGCGCTCCTTTGAGGGAACATCAAATCCTTATCCCAATCGTCATAAACCTGCAATGCAGTATCAGCACCATATTCAAAAGCGCCAAGTGGTCCAGCATACTTAATCTGCTTATAAATTGGTCTTCCAAACAATATTGCATCTTCAAGGGTATCAATATTAGCAAGCATATCAAGAAACTCAAAGAAGATAGCATAAGGATCTAGGGGCGAGAACGTATTGTTACCGGGTGTTTTTCCTGATAACCATATTTCTGTAGGAACTGTAGGCAATGCTGGCAGGGTTTGTGTCGGTAGACAAAGAATGCTTTGATATTGTCCTTGGCAAGCAGCGCCAGCACTTGGTCCATCACCAGAGCCTCCATTACCATTTCCAACAGGTGGCGTAGTCTTCGGTAATTCGCATCCTTCTCCAGAGCCGCAACCTGAATCTACCCAATGGCCCGTCGTATCTGTATATCGAACTGGATTATTAAGCGCGTAACTATACCTGTTCCAGGCCTGCGGATTTCCCGGGTCTGGTACAATTGAATCAGGTTGGGTCATGTGGTTAAGATAAGGATCGTACCAACGCGCATTGTAATACATCAAGCCGAAATCGGCGGTGTACTTACATTAAGTTCGCGTAAGTTTCAGGGCATATCCTGAGCTAGTCTCGGGATTGTCGTGAAAAGCTCCTGGTGGTAATCTGGAACTCGAAACGGACCAGTTTCATTTCCAAATCCATCACCAGGAGGCAGTTCCCATGTTACCAGAAATTGAGATGTTCGTCAGTTGGCTACGGCGCCGCTCGCCGCGGTCCAGCACTCCGCTGCATTATGGCAGCGACCTGAAACTCTTCTTTGCCTGGGTCGAAAAACCTTATATGGATGTGAAGGTTCAGGATATCGATGCCTTCATCGAGCACTGCCAGAAGAAAGGCCATGCTATCGGGACGGTCAACCGCAGGCTGTGCGCCCTGCGTACGTTCTATCAATTCCTGTTCGTGCAGGATGAACATGCGCCGGGGAATCCCGTCATCCCGAAACGACACTTCATTCGGCGCGGAGAGCAGTTGCCGCGCGATATCGAAGACAGCAAGGTCGAAGCGTTGTTTGCGGTCATCACCAACTTGCGAGACCGTGCCATGTTCCTGCTGATGCTCCGGTGCGGGCTGCGCGTGGGCGAAGTGCGCAACCTCTCCATGAACGATCTATATCTCGAGCCATCATCGGGCAGCTTGCCCCGCATCTGGTTGAACGGTAAAGGCAGCTACCAGCGCGTTGCCTACCTTTCATCGCAACCTTTGGCCGCTTTGAAGGCCTGGTTGGAGATCAGACCGCAAGTCCGTGACCAAGCGGTGTTCATCAATCGTTTCGGGAGGCGGATCAGCGTCACAGGCATCCAAGACCGCTTGGCAGGCTATTGTCGCAAGGCCGGACTGTGGGTCACCTGCCACCAGTTGCGCCACACGTTTGGCCGGCATCTCACCGAAGCGCGCCTGCCGGTGACTTCTATCCAACGCCTGTTCGGGCACTCACGCTTGAAGAGCACGGAAGTGTACCTGCACATCTCGGATGCGCAGGCGCAGGAAGACTATCAAGCGGCGATGAGCGAGATCATGCAGGTTCTCCCACTGGATGTGGAACGATGAAACGTAAACGTTGTTTCCACTTCGAGAAGTCCGCCGCTGAAAGACCCCGCGATCCAACGCTTCAAAGATTGGTCGGATGAGAACAGGGGTTTCTATGCAGGGTTTCGTACCTGGCTCAAGGAGAATGGGTATGGCGGTTCCGCGTTGAATATCTATGGCGCGGCCACCCGGATGGCGATCGGCTATCTGCAAAAGCCGTACTGGACGATCGATCCCGAAGCGGATCTGGAGCGCGTGAGGGAGCATCTGGCAGGGAGTTATCGTACTCCAAACACCCAGGCAGATTATCGCAAAGGGTTGCTCAAATTTGGCGAATACCTTCGTTTGCGCTGCCACCGTCCGAAGAAGGAAAAGGAGCTTCCCTGGAAATATACCACCGGCTCGCTCTCGCCTGAACTGCAAAATGGTATCCGAGAGTTCCTCGTCCATTGCCAGCGCGCCTGGAAAGTGGAGCATCGCTTTGAACGCAGCCGCGACATTTTGTACGGCGTATCGCGTCCCCTGCGCTGGATGGCAGAACACACAGGCTTGAAAGACATCGCGGACCTCACGCCACAGGTCTGGTATGCCTGGCTGGATCACCGGCTCGCCGGGGGCAGAAAGCCAGTCACGGTGAACTATGACCTTTCGGCCTTGAAACACTTCACCTGGTTTTTGCGCGAATCGGGACGCCCGGTCTGCGAACAATTCCTGCTGGTGGAGCCCCTGAAAGCAGGCTGGCGGATGCCTAAAGATGTACCTTTGGATAGCTTGCGCAAACTGCAAGCGGTGATCCAGGCGCAGGCCAATTCGTCTCACGCGGGGCACCGCCGGGTCGGGCGGCTCGACCTGGCCTGGTTCCTGCTGATGCTGCATTGCGGGCTGCGCACCTGCGAAGTCCGCCATTTGAAGTTGGGCGACATCGAATGGAGTGCACGGCGGGTCCGCATCGAGCAGTCCAAGGGCTTGAAAGACCGCCAGATCTACCTGGACGATGCGGTTTTAGGCGCTTTGCAGTCGTATCTGGCGGTGCGCGGACAGGCGGAGGCGCTGCCTGAAAACGTGTTCATCTTTCGCCACGCGCCGCTTTCGCGCTCGTACTGTTTTCAGAGATTGGAAACGTATGGGCTGCGCTGCGGGGTGAAGGCTTCTCCGCACCGGCTGAGACATTCTTGCGCAACCTTGCTGTTGAACGCGGGCGCGCCGGTGCTCTCGGTGCAGATGATCCTGGGGCACAAGCAAATTGACACCACGCTGGGCTATGCCCGCCTGTACGATGGGACGCTGGCGGCGGATTATTACTCAGCCATGAACAAAGTCGAGCGGCAATTGTCGTTGCCCGAAGATTCAGCCAGGGAAGCGCCGAGGATCGGAGAACTGATCGCGCTCACGGATGCTCTGCGCAACGGTGCGCTCAACCCCACCCAGACCGAGATCGTGAGGGCGCTGAGAGAAGGACTGGGATTATTGGAAGATGTTAAGGTGCGAGAAGATAATCAAGCAGAGGTATTTACCAATTCAGAAATTTCGTAAAGCGCTGGCGCTTGCCACCAGCTGGGATGAGGGTACAATAGAAGTACCCCCCATTGAAAGGCGAGCCATCTGGTTTTCCAGTTTGGTTCGTCTTTTATGTTGGGAACAACTTTGCTAAATAAGTCGAAATTACTTGCAATCCGGTATCCAATCCAAGCACCTGGTTTGGTCAAATAATTGCAAAATTGATATTGGTTCCAACCACTGTGGTTCATCCATATTATTTTGATGAAGATAATCCAAAAAATTATCTTCATTTTCAAAGCCTATCTCTAAATGTTCGTCTGGAATTAAGAATAAACCAATGAAATATTCGTTCTTCGATATTGTCCGAGGCAATTTTAGAACTATCCGGCGTATAAACCATAATTACGTTATCAACCACAGCGATTTTTCTAACATCTCTTATCTCCAAAAGAAAAGAATCTTTCTTGAGAGGTAATTCGCGCTCTAAAGGTATAACCCAATTAATTTCGTCATTTGTAAGAGACATCGCATAATATGGTTTTAATAGCGGGAAGCGCAAATAATCCCATCCGCTGCCTTTTTCATAAAATGGATCCCGAGACGAACAGGCGGAAAGAAAAAAACCCAGAAAAAACATAAAAATAATCATTCTCAAAGTGGCTGTACGGTCATCTGCATATCGCATCTTTATTATTCCTTATAACGGTTTGCCAGTGTGCTGTCGTATCCATATAACTGGCTCCTAAGGCGCCATGCCAAATAGGTTCCGCAAATGATGTAACAACATTATAAAAGAAGCCGCTAAACCCTGTTCTGGTCCCTGACCACCAGTCAGGCTTTAAATCCAACACATCGGTTAACTCATAATCGATTGTAATGTCTCCCGACTGGGAAGCATAGAATTCTGCTTTAACACTTGCCGCTCGAACAGTCCATGTTTGGCTATGAGTAGCATCTTCTAGCATGTTCCCATTCCCCATTTCTCCGAATGTGATACTATCCCAAGTGTGTTCCAAGGAAAAGTCCTCATGACGATATTGCGGCAACCCCATTATGCTATTTACAACTTCACCCTGCTTTGTTAACAGCACCTTGTCCGTTGCAATGGCATTACGAGCATCGCCGACAATTTCGGCTTTTGGTTCCCTAAAAAAGGCGAGAGTCATTAGTTCACTCAGATTATTAGCCTGATTATTTTTGTATACATAAGTTCTTCCAATAGACTGTTTTATGCCAGTAACAATCATATCCCAAAGTTGGCACCCTCCACATTCAACACGATGTCCAGTAGGATCGTTATACTTCACTGGATTGTTGTTTGTGTATGCGTAACGATTGAACGCTTGCACGCCTTGTGAAGCAAGAGGTACAATCGTGTCTGGCTGAATGAAGCGTCCGAGTTCGGGGTCATAGCGCCGGGAGCCGTAATCTAGCAACTTAATGTAACTGTCAGAAAACTGACCCGTATATGTGTAGTCGGTGGGTGTTGTACCCGAGGCATAACGCACTTCGCCCCAGGCCGTGTAACGCAGCTCTGATACGACCGTTCCGGTGGCGTTGGTCGTCAGGCTGGTGGAGCCGAGGTGGTCGCCGATCAGGTAGAACAGGTCGCTGCCCTGGCGCACACCTGCACTGCACCAAACGCAGTGCGGTGCAAGTGTGGCGATGCGCTGCGCGCCGGCATAGTAATACTTGCTTACCTGTGTTCCGGTTTTTTCGTAGTAGTTGCCTGCAAAGTAGGTGGTCACGCTATTAATCGTATGGGCGACGCGTTTCCCGTCTCCGTCATACACGAAAGTTGCGCTCAAGGATGGCCCGCTCACGCTGGCTAAACGCGTAAGCCTGTCCATTGAGGACGCGGGTAGTTTGGTCGTCCCCTTCAGACTACCCCTGAAGATATAATTCAGCATTGGCTTATTTCAGTTGTTTGACAAATTCCGTAGGCGAAAGCGCAGGAATAGACAAATCGGCGTAATCCCCCGAATCGCGGGTTACGATCAAATCCAAATCTTCAGCAATTGCGCTCGCTGCTTGTGCTGCGTCTTCATAATCATCCATGGGCAATAAGATCGCGGCGCGCAAGCTGGTTTCCGTCAAAGCACAAATTCGAAAAACTGACAGAATTTCCTTGACCAATTTTCGGGCATACGCGGTGGTTTTCATCCGTTCTGCCACATAGAAAACTGTGATTGGCGTAATGGCAGAAATATAACCATCTATGCTTCCCTGTTCAGTGGCTTGCCAGATGGCTTTGGCGGGTTCCAGAAATTCTTCCCGTTCAAACAGCACATCCATGATGACGTTGGTATCGATCAAGGCACGCATTACTTATACTTCTCGACAAGATGATCAACGTACATTTCCTTCAATTCTTCATCGGAAGGCGCAGGTTTCCCTTTTACCCTTAATGCTCCCACAACTCGATCCAGGGAAGAACCACGTTTTTTTGTGCGTTTTCCGGCGAGCTCGGACTGTACGGAGCGCGCCGCATATTCGATCAATGCCATGCGATCTTTCAATGGCAAACGATCCACCTTTTGAAGCAAATCTGTATCTAGCATAGTGGCCTCCAGCCTTTATTTTACTAGAAACTTTACCATCCAAGAATAAGCTAACGACAGCCGAAATATCTCACCGATGAGCAGGTCAAGAAGCTGCGGGATGAGATCGAGCGCAACGTGCGGGAAGCAAAGCTGGCCAGCCATCGCCGCCAGGCTTTGCTGGACCGGGCTGCTTTCTATCTTCTGTGGCAGGGCGGCATGCGGCTGGGGGAAGTGGAAGAACTGCGCCTGGAAGACCTGGACTTGTCCCAAAAGCGGCTCTCAGTTCGTGATGGCAAGGGCAAAAAGGACCGCACGGTCTACCTCACCGAGACCGCCATCCACGCCTTGCAAGCGTATCTGGCTGTGCGCGGAGAAGGCAGCGGCGATCACGTTTTCCTGTATCGCAACGCGCCGGTGAAGAAAGATTTGATCCGTGGCCGGTTGCAGGCGGTTGGGGAGCGGGTTGGCGTGAAGGTCTATCCCCATCGTTTGCGCCATACCTGCGCGACGCAGCTGCTCAATGCAGGCTGCCGGATCACGTCCATCCAGCGCTTCCTGGGTCACAAGGACCTGGGCAGCACGATGATCTATGCCCGCGCTCACGACCAGACCGTGGCAGACGATTATTTCGCCGCGATGCAGCGCGTTGAGCAACGACTGGATATCGTCCCCGAACCCGAGCAGGAAATAAGTGATGAAATTGTTAATGTGCTGCCCACTGCACAACTCATGGTGTGGGTAGAACGGTTGGCTCTGCCTGAACTATGTCAGAAGGAGCGGTTGGAGATTGCTAATAGTCTCAAACAGGCGCTTTTCCTAAACATTGCCAGCCAACATGCTCCGCCGGTGGTCTTTCCAGAGTTTGCGCAGTGAAGGTAACGCCAGTTTATTCGAACCTTAACAATCTACCTGTAGTACAATGCTTCCACTCGTGGGAGGATAGGGCAACGCAGGAGTGCGACCCGAGCGCCCGCGAGTTCCGTTGCAGAGCAGGGAATCGCGTATGCATTCCTTGCTCTCTTTTTGGTTCCCTGCTTCTGCAACGGACAGAATGCGATAAACTCATGCGTGGCGTCATTGCGCTATACGCCACCGGATTGAGGCAAGCTCCAAACACAATCCTGTTTGAAAGTGCAATTTTGCAACAGTCTTAACCTCGTATTATTGGTCCTGGATGAAAGGGTTTAACTTGGATATCAACAGAGCAATTAGATATCCAATTATTAAACTGCCAAAGATTCCGAGAACACCACTTGCATATTTGTCTAAATTTAACCACTGTCCATCGATGTAAATGAAAGCCAGCAAGAAAAAACTGACGATCTGGAAAGCAAACCCTCTACTTGTCATTACACTGTTCGGAAATTCTTTTGTCTTAGGTGCACCACAGATATAGAACAGAAATTTAGGTACTTTAATCAGCGAGCTTTCAAATGGAAACTTGGTTTGAAAGTACCCAACAATCCAAAACAAAATGGACAATAATGTCCCGTTACCAATTGACATTGTTCTTTCCTTCTACCTAATTTGATTTACCCAGTATCGTTGCGTCCAATCACTAGCAACCGTTCGGACAGTGTTTTTCGCTGCACTATAAAATGTTGCTTTTTTCACGAAAGTTTTAGCGCTTGATCTGACACTGTCCAAAACGGCAGGGTTATTCGCCACACTTGACCATAATTTCATGTATTCCATTTCGTCTCTTGTCTGTTTATAAGAATATCGCTGGCCACCAGTTGAACCGAGAAGATCGAATACACCTGAGACAGCAACTCCAGTACCCGCCTCAATTAGGGCGTCCTTCAGTTGCGGCTTCCTACCATTGTAAATCTCAGTAAAAGCATACTGCGAAGCACTGGCAGTTCCATTTATCGCCGCATCAATCGCTGAACCCGCTAGAGTCCCCCCAAGACCACTCGCTCCAACTGCGCCACTTGCTCCACCGGCTACCCCTCCCACAATAGCAGCGATCATCATTTCCCCAGTATCGTAGTCTTTGCCCGACGCGATAGAGTACCCTATTTCGCCACTCAGAACACCAGCACCAGCTCCTGCAGCAATCATGGACGTCATTAATGAGACACCAGCACCAGCTCCGAAACCTGTACCGATTAGAGCACCGCCAGCAGTTCCTACCACTATCGCCATACCTAAATCGCCCAAACTGAACTCTCTTCCGCTGAATATCGTAGTCATTCCATAAATTCCTGCGCCTATGAGAGCACCTGCGGCGGCGCCTATCAAAACGGGGCAATGACCATCTGGATCATTATATCGAATTGGATTATTTAGAGAATAGGCATATCGATTCAGGGCTTGAGGATTATTGAAATCAGGTACAATACTATCGGGTTGGGTAAAGTGGTTAAGATAAGATCACTTATATTACCCAGCCTCCGTGTCTCGGGCTGGTGAAGTAAGTGCCTCCTGAGAGTAGAATGAGGATCTCCCATCCAAAATTCTGCTCAACAGGAGGTTTTGTTATGCTAGCCGAAGTCGAACGTTTCGTCAATTGGGTGCGCCGCCGCAGCCCGGATGCGCACACCTGGCGGGATTATCGCTGCGACCTGAACTTCTTCCTTGCATCCGTTGGAGATCGCCCACCGCGCGAGATCACATTTCGAGACATAGACCAATTTATCAGTGAACAATCCGAACGGGGCTTCAAACCTGCCACCATCAACCGCCGCCTGGCCTCGATCGCGTCCCTGTATGCGTTTCTCATGCCGGAAGACGATGAATTGGCCTGCCCGGTCCATCCCCGCCGCCATCACCTGCGTGAGCCGCAGAGAATGCCGCGCCCGGTGCAAGAAGCGGAGCTGCGCGCGTTTTTCGCGGTGATCAGCGATGTGCGCGACCTGGCCATGTTCACGCTCATGCTCCGCTGCGGGCTGCGGATCGGGGAAGTCGCCGGCCTGCAGATATCGGACCTGTACCTGGACGAAGATTTCCCGCGCATGGTGGTGTTCGGGAAGGGGTCCTGCCAGCGCGCCGTGTATCTTTCGCCCCAGGCCGTGCGCGCCCTGCGCGATTACCTGGCGGTGCGGCCATCTGCTTCCAACGATTTCGTCTTTCTCAGCTACCAGCACCTGGGATTGTCCACGCACGCCATCCACATGCGCTTGCTGCGTTATCGCACCCAGGCCGGGCTCAATCTCACTGCCCACCGGTTAAGACACTCGTTCGCCAACGACCTGCTCAACGCCGATATGCCGGTCACCTCCATTCAGAAGCTCCTGGGGCATCGCTGGATCGAAACGACACAGGTGTACGTCATGGCCAACGACCGCCAGGTGCAGGCGGACTACTATGCCGCCAGCCAGAAGCTGGAAGGCTGGTCTTGATGTGCCCGCCACAGAAAGCCACCACCGTCGCCGGTCGCTATGACCAGGCGCTGCACCATGCCCGCGACCAGCGCTTGCCGCCCGATGCGCCGCGTCCCTGCCCTACGGGCCAGTGGCCGCAGGAGAATGTGCGCCTGCTGGAGAAGTACCACGCCTGGCTCATCGGCGGCGGGACGGCGGAATATGCCACCAATGTCATCTATCTGCCAATGGCAGGGCACATCCTGGGCTTGAACCCCGTTCCCCACGAGCAGATTGGTCTGGAGAACGATCTCCAAAAGGCGATGGAGTACGTCCGCGCTAAAGGCGTGGGCAAGGACTGGCTGGAAGCCTGCCGTCACGGACTGGAGAAGTTCAAGCGTTTCCTGCGATTGGAACGTGGGCTGGGGGAAGCCAGCAAGATCACGCCCTTCGATGTCTCTGCGCATACCCAGGGGCTGCCTTTGTGGGTGATCACCGAACTGGAACGCTACCAGCACATCCAACAAAAGAACTGGCGTCCGGCGCGCTTCGACCTGAACTTGCGTGGTTTCTGGAGCAAGCACGGGCAGATCTGGCGTTTCCTGTGCCAGGAACGCGGCGTCCAGAGGCTGGCAGACCTGAAGCGCCAGCATATTCTGGATTATGTGGACAAAAGCCTCGAAGCGGGGTATTCCGTCTCCGGTGTGAACGTCCAGATCCGGCTGCTGCATTCCTTCCTGCTGTTTTTGCAGGAGGAAGGCTACAGCGTGCCGCAATCGCTGCTGCGCATTCCCACCCTGAAACAACCCGATCCGCTGCCCCGATACCTCACCGATGAGCAGGTCAAGAAGCTGTGGGATGAGATCGAGCGCTGCGTGCGCGAAGCAAAGCTGGCCAGCCACCGCCGCCAGGCTTTGCTGGACCGGGCCGCTTTCTATCTCTTGTGGCAGGGCGGGATGCGATTGGGAGAAGCGGAAGAGCTGCGCCTCGAAGACCTTGACCTGCCCGGGCGGCGTCTCAGCGTGAGGAACGGCAAGGGCTTGAAGGACCGCACCATCTATCTCACCGCAAGCGTCATGCTGGCGTTGGAGGAATACCTGTCCATGCGCGGGGAGGGCAGCGGCGATCACGTCTTCCTGTACCGCAATGCCCCGCTCAGCAAGGATCTGATCCGGTCGCGCTTCAAGACCATCGGCAAGCGGGTGGGTGTGAAGATCTATCCTCACCGCTTGCGCCATACCTGTGCCACCCAGCTTTTGAATGCGGGCTGCCGGATCACATCCATCCAGGCTTTCCTGGGGCACAGGGACTTGGGCACCACCATGATCTATGCCCGCGCTCACGACCAGAATGTGGCCGAAGACTACTTCGCGGCCATGAGCCGGGTCGAGCAGAGACTCGACACTTCAGCGGTGCTCAGTGCAAGCATTGTGCCGGAGCCAAAACAAGAGCCGGAAAAAGAAAATGAAGTTGTTAATGTACAGGAGCAATCTCAAATTTTAGCCTGGGTGGAACGTCTGGCATTGTCTGAACTCTGTCAGCAGGAACGGTTGGAGATTGCCGAGTGCCTCAAGCATGCGCTTTCCCTGAACATCGCGCTCCAACATGCTCCGCCGGTGGTTTATGCGTAACGCAAATTACCAGTATTTTCGAACCTTAACAACCTATCCTTTTTTTCAGCACACGGTAGTACAATGACGATACTCACAGGAGGATACGGCTCTGCTGGAGAGCAACCGGAGCGCTTGTGGGTTCCGTTGCAGAGCAGGGAATCGCGTATGCATTCCTTGCTCTCTTTTTGGTTCCCTGCTTCTGCAACGGACAGAATGCGATAAACTCGCATTGCATCTGCCATATAACGGCAACTGGCATTGCCATTGTTGTACTTGAGATATGGTTGTATTGCAAGACAACAGATGCGGCGTTGGACATTGTCCATAAACTAATAGTGCCTCGGGTGCGGAGATCTGCCAAAAAATATAATGGCCGCCACCGCCGTATAATCTCAAATCATTTAGGTTTGTCCAAATTTCGAAATAAACGAATCAGTTTTGTCGACAAGGGTAGGAATATTAGCACGAATAGGAAAACCCCAATTCCTGTCAATCCTGATGTTGTCAGTAATGATTTCCAACTCATCGTATTCGTTCTGGAGTCGAATAGTAACCCAAGCATGGTTAATTCGAATGCCATTGTGGCCCAAAGAGCTGCAAAAGCCAAATAAACAAGCTTTTCATGTTTTCTTATATAGCGATTTATTAACCATATTCCAAAGCCAAATGTAGCACTAGGAAAAAACAGAAAGATGCCACATTGCAATAAAATGATCTGTATGCTAGGTGAACGGTTCATATAACACCTCGACAACTGAATATTAGACTACGGTGTCTGCCAAGGCAATTCCCAAGAATACGATATATTTAACGAGAACATCTCTGGTACTCCCAACAAATAATAAGCAGATGTATTTGTTGCTGGACTATATGCCTTTCCACCGGTAGCTATTGTTCCTGCGCTCAGGCTCCAACCTTGCAGAAAGTCCTGAGTCTCAGTTTCTGTAGCAAAATGATGATCTTCTGTAAGTATCATTCCCATATTAAAACTGCCTCCAATAATAGGTGTAATTGATTTGCCAAAACTGATCTGCGGGCCTAAATAAATATGGCCATACTTATCAACCGTTAACACGCCGCCCAGACTTGACCATTTTACACCGACGCATAAGGGATCTGCTGTAAGTGGACAGATTTCGAATACAACACCCGCTAACGCAATCGGCAATCCTACTTCTGGAGCAAAGGTGCTTATACCCACTCCTAGCCCTGTGATAATTGTTGGAGCATCCACACCTAAAGACAACGAATAGTACGACGGATCGCACGAATCCCAAGTACATTTCTGAACTGGTTGGAAATCGTGAACCAAAGTTCCATTACTATGGCGATTGCTGTTGCCAACCCGCGTGCCAGAGATTATTTGTACCCCTGAACTCGTTGTATCGTTGCAGATTAGAGAGCCGCAGCCTTCATCAACCCAATTCCCGCTTGGATCGTTATAACGAATAGGATTGTTTAGCGTGTAACTGTACCGATTCAGAGCTTGTGGATTGTACAGGTCGGGTATAATGCTGTCAGGCTGGGAGAACTGGGTAATATAAGATCACTTATCTTAACCACCCTCGCTTCGTGCGGGAGTGGTTTTTTGTTGGCATGAACAAAAGTCCAAAAATCACCTCCTGAGCGTAGAATGAGGATACCCAATCCAAACCATTCTGCCACACAGGAGGTATTCTCATGCTAGTCGAAATCGAGCGTTTCGTCAATTGGGTGCGAAGGCGCAGCCCAGAAGCGCGGACCTGGAAGGATTATGGCTATGATCTGCGCTTCTTTTTGGAAACTGTAGGGGATCGCCCGCCGAAGAATGTCACCTTCACGGACATAGACCGTTTCGTTGCCGTGCAAAGCGAGAAAGGCTTCAAGCCGTCCACGATCAACCGCCGTCTGGCCGCGGTGATCTCGCTATATGGCTTCCTTGCCACCGAAGACGATGACTTGGTGTGCCCCGTCATCTTTCGCAGGCATCACCTGCGAGAAAACCAACGCTTGCCGCGTCCGGTCGGAGAAGAAGATTTGAAGCGCTTCTTCTCTGTGATCGAAGACAAACGCGACCGGGCCATGTTTCTCTTGATGTTAAGGTGTGGATTACGCATTGGCGAAGTTGCCAACCTGCGCCTGGCGGATCTGTATCTTGGTGAAGAATACCCACGCCTGGTGGTGCGTGGAAAAGGGGCCAGGGAACGTGGGGTGTATCTGTCCTCTCAAGCAAAACGTTGTTTGCAAGAGTACCTGGCGGAGCGCCCGTCTGTGAAGAGCGAGTTCGTCTTTCTCAGTTACCTGGAAAAAGGCCTCTCCACGACTTCTATTCACAACCGCCTGATGAAATATAGGGAAGAAGCGGGCATTCGGATCACCGCGCACCGCCTGCGCCATTCGTTCGCCAACGACCTGCTCAACGCGGACGCGCCCATCACCTCTATCCAGAAGCTCATGGGGCATCGCTGGATCGAGAGCACCCAAACATACGTCATGGCCAACGACAAGCAGGTGTGCGCCGATTATTACGCCGCCTGCGCGAAGCTTGAAGGATGGGTATGATGAGCCCGATGCGCAAACCCCATTCGCTGGCCGAGCACTATGACCAAACCCTGCATTACACCCGCGATAAGCGCCTGCCGCCCGGCCATCCCAGGCCGCAGCCCACCGCCTTCTGGCCGAAAGAGAACATCGTGTTGCATGAGCGCTACCGGGACTGGCTGCTGGAGGGCGGGACGAGTGAATGGTCCTCCAAAACGATCTATCTACCCACTGCCGGGCACGTACTGGGACTGGCGCTCAAGCCTCATGAGCAGCTCGATCTGGAAGCGGATTTCGAGCGCGTCATGGAGTACGTCATCGCCAAGCAGTCCGGGCCGGACTGGATCAAGGCCACGCGCAATGGCTTGAACAAGTTCCGCCGCTTTTTGCGCCTGGAACGCGGGCTGGGCGAAGAGAGCAAGCTCACGCCGTTCGACTCTGCCCGCGTCACGGAAGGGCTGCCGCTCTGGCTGGTGAACGAATTGGACCGTTACCAGCGTATCATGCAGCGCAACTGGCGAGACGCGCGCCTGGAACAGAACATCCGCCGTTTCTGGTCCGCCTATCTCAGGCTCTGGCGCTTCTTCGTGGAACAGAGAAACGTGCAGGAGTTCAAAGACCTGAAGCGCCAGAACGTGCTGGATTACGTGGATCACAGATTGAGCGCAGGGTATGCGGTCTCAGGTGTGAACAGCGACTTGCGCTGTTTGCATTCCTTCCTGGCCTTCCTGCAGGAAGAGGGCTACAGCGTGCCGCAGTCGCTGCTGCGCATTCCTGGACTGAAACCGCCCGATCCCCTGCCGAAATACCTCACCGATGAGCAGGTCAAGAAGCTGCGGGAAGAGATCGAGGGCTGCGTGCAGGATGCAAAACTGGCCAGCCACCGTCGCCAGGCTTTGCTGGACCGGGCCGCTTTCTATCTCTTGTGGCAGGGCGGCATGCGGCTGGGAGAAGTGGAAGAACTGCGTCTGGAAGACCTGGACATTTCGACTTCGCTCAATGCAGGCTTTGGGCAAAAACGCCTTTCGGTGCGGGATGGGAAAGGCAAAAAGGATCGCACGGTCTATCTCACCGAGACCGCCATCCACGCCTTGCAAGCGTATCTGGCCGTGCGTGGAGAGGGCAGCGGCGATCACGTCTTCCTGTATCGCAACGCGCCTGTGAAGAAAGATTTGATTCGCGGCCGGTTGCAGGCGGTTGGAGAACGGGTTGGCGTGAAAGTGTATCCCCATCGTTTGCGCCATACCTGCGCGACGCAGCTGCTGAATGCGGGCTGCCGGATCACGTCCATTCAGCGTTTTCTGGGCCATAAGGACCTGGGCAGCACGATGATCTATGCCCGCGCCCACGACCAGACCGTTGCGGACGATTATTTCGCCGCGATGCAGCGCGTTGAGCAGAGGTTGGACATCGTACCGGAACAAAAGCAAGAAGCGAGCGATGAAGTTGTTAATGTGCTGCCCACCGCGCAACTCCTGGTTTGGGCGGAGCGGTTAGCCCTGCCCGAACTATGCCAGGAGGAGCGATTGGAGATTGCTGATAGCCTCAAACAAGCGCTTGCCCTGAACATCGCCAGCCAGCATGCGCCGCCGGTGGTTTTTGCTGAGCTTGTGCAGTGAGGGTAACCTCAGATTTCTCGAACCTTAACAGCCTTATATAGTACAATGGCCGTACTCACGGGAGGATACGGCTCTGCTGGAGAGCAACCGGAGCGCCTGTGGGCCTGTCCCGGCGTGTTTTTGCCGGGGTTCCGTTGCAGGGCAGAGACATGCATTTGCATTCTCTGCTCTTTTGCGTCTCTGCTCCTGCAACGGATAAAAAGCGATAAACTCACTTTTTTGTTAGAGAAGCAACGCCATTAAAAACTACTCACCATCATATCCCATCGGTGTGTAAATACTGTAGACGACATTGTCTGGATATGTATAAAATATACCTATAATAAATTCCCTGTCTCCGCGTAAATCATAATCACAATTAAAGTATGTAAATCCATCTGCCTGATGTACTACAGGAAAACATTTATATTTGAAGGCTCCAATCTTTTCCTCTATTTCGTCATAGGTCGCTGCTTTTTCTTTCACTTTGTATTCTTCATAGGGACGAAATGTATCTCTGATGATGTCGTAAAAATCTGGACCATAGACATCCTTCTTCCCTGTACATAACTTGTGGTCTTGCTTCAGGTCAAAGTTTTTGCATAATACTGCAATCTTCTCCTGAGGCAGGGGTGTTGTCCTTTGCTTCCAATCATCTCTAAACGGACCGAAAAGCACATATCCAAAATATAGAATGACGGGTATCCCGATTATGAGCACCATTACAATACCAAAACTGTTTTTATTTTTCATCTCCAATCCTCTTAGTCCCAAGGTGTGTACCAACTTGAGGGATTTAAATACGGTCCTAAATAACCAGGCCCAGTGTCCCCTAATCGATAGTTTAATACTTCTGCTAGATCGGACGGAGTTTTTATCTCATTACCAATCTGTTTAGCGATATCAATCCCTGTAATCGATAGTTTGTAATCCTTTATGGTTATATCGTCATGCCCGGGTCGAGTATCCCACATCCAATCGTGCCAGTTATTTCCAGCAAATGCGAACTCTTTCTCCGAATGGGTTATCCCCATATGGATCTGCCGCAGACGCAAGTGCAACCCAAAAGTGCCTGACTTGATTGCTTTTGTCTACAAAATCAAAATGAAATCCTGTGTCACCATCAAAATATCCCTGAAAGTCGCTTCGATGTGCCTTCCACATTGTTCCTGCCCCATGCCCAAAGTAACCAGTAAAGACGTAGTCTGTCGCATCAAAGAAACCATTCCAGTCGTTTCCGAAAATTGAAGCCGCTCTTTTTACAACCGAATTCATAGTACCCAATATATCGCTTTCATATTTTTTCTGAAGAGTTCCTTTTTCATTGATAATCTCTTTATCGAAATAATCCAGAAAGCGCGCTAATTTATCCCCAGTACATTTCCCGGAGGCATCAACATCATAACAAACTTTATGTCCAGTGGGATCCGTATATTTTAGGGGATTATTTCGAGCGTAGGAGTAACGGTTCCAGTCCTGCGGATTTGCGGGGTCTGGTACAATTGAGTTAGGTTGGGTCATGTGGTTAAGATAAGGATCGTACCAACGCGCATTGTAATACATCAAGCCGAAATCGGCGGTGTACGAAAACTGACCCGTATATGTGTAGTCGGTGGGTGTTGTACCCGAGGCATAACGCACTTCGCCCCAGGCCGTGTAACGCAGCTCTGATACGACCGTTCCCGTGGCGTTGGTCGTCAGGCTGGTGGAGCCGAGGTGGTCGCCGATCAGGTAGAACAGGTCGCTGCCCTTGCGCATGGCGATGCGCTGCGCGCCGGCATAGTAATATTTGGTCACCACACCGTCGGTTACTTCGTGGTAATTGCCTACGAAATGCGTTACGGTGGTCGCCAGGTTGGATGTGATTTCAGATGCCACGCGCTTTCCATCGCCATCATAGATAAATGTCGCGTCCGAAAAGACAGAGGTGGTGGGCGCTGTCGTGACCGTAGGCGTATCCGTATGAGTTGGTGACGGGGTATGCGTGGGAGTGTTCGTTACAGTGGGCGTCGGTGTTCTAGATGCGGTTGGCGTCCAGGTCGGGGTATCGGTTACTAACGGTGTATCGGTGGGTGTAGCCGTTTTCGTCGGAGTAAAGGATGCGGTCGCCGTTCCCGTAAAAGAAGGTGTAACCGAAGCAGCCGGTGTGTTGGTTGGATTCGTGGCAACATCGCCTCCGCCGAAGTCATCCAGTCTTTGGTTAGTCGCGTTAGCAAACCAAACCCCGATATAGCCTCCATAACTGGAAAACTCCCACGAGCTCAAATCACGCGTTGCCAAGAGGTTCCCGTTGCGATAAATCTCCAACGTGCCATCGGAAAGCACCCGCGCTCCAAACTGGTCCCCAACGGCAAGGTTCACAAGAATATCTGTGCCATACTGAACCCAGTCGTCTTCATCGACCGTCCATACCTGTAAAGTATCAGAGCTTGCCTGGTAGTAGAGTTCGATCATACCATCCGTAAAACTGTTGTTACTTTGTGACTTTAGGAGCAAGCTGAGTTCCCAAGAATCAGTATTCAGTTGAGAGATCGTGACGTAAGCCTCTTGATTCGAGCCAAAGGTCGAGTTATTCCAGTATATAGGATTCTCCCAACCAACTGAAGTAACCAACAATTGGTTTGATGAGATGCTATATGCTCCGGTATATCCAGACCAATTGCTCCCAATCGAACCATTGGAACGATTGAAATCGTCCAGTTGAGCGGTGGAAGGAAAACCACTTTGCTGGAAAGGCTGGAATAACCGTTTAGAAACATCATTGGATGGGAGAGAGTATCCAACAAGTTGCAGGTGACCGGACGTTCCCGGAGACAGAGAGACTGGGCGATCCATTTTCAGACTCGCCATAGCGATGGAAGGCAGACTACTTTGGGGAAGCGTTCCGCCGCCGAAGTCATCCAGGGTTGCGCCGGTAACATTGCTGAACCACAACCCGATGAGACCACCCTGGTTGTAATACGGCCAGGACGTGATGCTGCGAGTGGCAAGCAGGCTTCCGTTCTTGTACACCTCCACTGTCCCATCAGCGAGAGCCCGTGCGCCAAACTGGTCACCGTTTTCGAAGGCGACCGAGATGTCCGCTCCATGCTGCACGAGGTTTTGAACGTTGGTGGTCCATACTTGCACAACCTCATTGACTGCATCGTAGCGTATGTCAACGGAGCGATAGTTAACGAAGTCTGCTTTTAGCAGTAAATCCTGTCTGTCCCCTGTACCTACCTGTGTGAAGGTAAAGTACGCTTCCTGGTTTGCACCAAAGTTCGCATTCCAGCCAACAACAGAATCAGTACCGCTGGAACTGTTCACCAGTTGGCTGGACGAGATGCTGAATGCCGATGAATTCAGCACACCTACCCAGTTGCCACCAATCGAACCGTTAGCTCGGTTGAAACCGTCCAGGACACTGTTATCCGGGAAGGTGATTGCGTCGGTCGCAGTAGGAGTGGGTGTATCCGTAGGTGTTGGCGTAGTTGTGTTGGTTGAAGTCGCTACCGGGGTTTCAGAAGCGGTTGGCGTCGAGGTCGGAGCAGGCCCGCCGCTGGAGGACACGGAGACCAACCGGTTTTCCGCATCGTAGGTCAGATCGAACGTTTGGCTGTCAAGGTTCCGCTGGATCATGTTCCCGTTCGGGTCGTACTCGTAGGTATTGCCATTGCTGAGAGACGCCACCGCATGCGGATGGTTCACTTCGTAGGTGTAACTGACACCCGCTTTCGTGGAGAGGTTGCCTGTGCTGGGGTTGTACTCATAGGTTTCACTGTACAACCCGCTCGTCCCGCCGGTGACTACCGCGCTGTCCAACCGGTTCAGGGCATCGTACGTGAAGGTCTGGGTTTGGGGCCCGGCCGGGTTGTCAACAATCGTCCTCACATTGGCATTCTTGTCGTAGGTGTAAGCAAGACTCTGCAAGGTTGTGCTGTCTCCCGTGCGGGAGGTCACGGCCGTATCGAGCAGCCCCCCTTGGATGGTTGTATTCCAAGGGAAGTAAGCGAAGGTCTTACGCAGCACGCTTGCCCCATAATCCAGTTGTTTGATCCGTCCGGCTTCATCGTATTGCGTAGCAGCAAGATATGTACCGTTGAGGTCGCTGGTGACCGAATTCAACGACCCGTCCCCGTTGTACAAATAGGTAAGCTCTTCTCCATCGGGATACACCATTTCAACAGGCAGGTCCGCGGAGTTGTAGCCCCATTGGGTGGTGTAGGCCTGATCATCGATAACCTTGCTCTCGGTGAACAACCGCCCACGGGGGTCATACACCCAGGCGGTGGAACCGGAAGCATCCGTCATGTATGTGCGATTCCCTATTTGGTTTGTTTGGACCGGATCATAAACAGAAGGTGTGGTGGGATCATCCGAATTGTAATAGTATTCGTTGTTTACTTGTTGGACACACCCGGTGCCGCTGGATGATTTACTGGTCAGGCGATTTAACTCGTCGTAGTACAGACCCAACGTACAGCCGCGGTTATCGATCTGGAGGTCAGATTGCCCAGGGCATCATACTCATACTGCCAGTATCCCATGTCGGGATCGCTCATATTAAGTTTCCGCCCGGCGGCATCGTATTCTATTTGAGTATGATTACTTCCGGAATACGCATCGGTCAGACGGCCCAAAAGGTCATACTCGTAGGTCAGGTCAGGTCCAGTGGGAGCATCGACACCGGTAGTTCGTCCCCACACGTCCACCCAGCTTGTAGTTGAGATGTTCAGTGGGTCGGTAACTGTGGTAAACAGATCACCATAAGTGTAGCCAGTTGCGTTCCCATTTGGCTGGGTAACGGACACGGTTCGCCCCAGGGCATCATAGGTCGTGCCTGTGTATTGTGTAAAACTCTGAGCGACATATACCGGCACTGCGGCGGTGATGGATCGCGGAGTGCTTTGTTTCACCAATCGTCCGGCTGAGTTATATTGATAATCCACGACCACGTTCTTTTGAACGCCATCGATGACCGCGTTCACGGTCTGGCTTTGGATCTGCCTTCCTGCTCCATCATAGAATCGACTGAGCTTGATCCAAGCTGTACCGTCCACGCGTTGGGTAAGGTTGATCTGAAAGGGCTTGTGGGTCGCAGCATTGTAATTGACGTACCCGATCTGCAAAGTGGGTGCTCCCAAGTCGTCGTTGGGAGCGGCGATCTGGGTTATGCGCCCGAAGCCGTCATAGGATGCTGAGGTGATCGAAGTATTCGGAGTGGTCACGCTGGTTGGCAATCCCAACCCGTAGTTATAGGTTGTAGTTGTCACCTGCGATAAAGCATTCTTTACATCCGTCGGATAGGTGTTATAGCCGCCGTCATTGTACTCGGTTGTTGTGGTCTGAGCTTCCCCGGTGATCGGGTTGCCGGTCTGGGTGGCATATCCCGTGTAGACGATTTGATCCTTCAGATTCCCGTTGGTGTAATAAGTGAAATCGACCTGGCTGTAATCACTGTCTTTCACCCAGGTCCGCTGTTTGGTGAGATTGCCCACCGTGGGTGGCGAAGTCAGCGTGTGGCTGTCGTAGTATGAAAAGGTCTCGGCCACCTTGCCGGTCAAACTGCTATAGTCACAGCTTCCGCCGGTACAATCCAAAGTCACCTGGTGAGCCGGGAGAGCGACGATGTAAACGGTCGAGGTGTTGTTAGGATAATACTCGTATTTTGCCCCCCGGTAGATCGTCCAGGTGCCGTTGTTCCCCGCATATTCAGTTTGAGTAAGTAAGTTCCCGTACTGACTGGCCGTTGCATAGGTGAAGGTCTGTTTGGTACCCACGTACCTGGCATCATGATCATAATTGCGCTGTTCCACAGATGTCACGGTATTCCAGACAACCTTTAGATCCTTAAAGGTTGTGAGACTCTGTAAATCAGGGATACCATTGCTCGAGATCGTATCATATTGCACCGTGGTGTTGTACCGGGTGATGGTCTCGGAATATGGAATACCTTCGAAGTATGCATCCAGGTAGAACGTTCCGTCATAAACGCGGTCGCGGAACGTCCAGTTGCCGCTTCCCACGCCGCTGACCACGGTCTCACCAAAATTGGATGGGTCGTCCAGTTGCCAGATCCGCATACGTGAGCCGTTCACCGCGTCGACGAATAACATTACGCCGTACCACTCATCCTTGATGAAGTTTCCAGCACTGAGCAGGACGGTGCCATTGCTCGCCGTGGCCGTGTTGGATTGCATGGTGATGCCGAAGAACTGTCCCCCGTTTACTAGGCCCACTTCACCCCGAGCGTTGCTTTCTCCCACTACGTCTTCGCTCAAACGGATATGAGCTACCGCCATTTCGCCCGATACCAGGCTGGATAAACGCGCAAAACTCACATTCCAATTCGAAGCGGAATTGGTTGATTGAACAGCAGGGTCGAAACTATTCGAAGCAACCGCGACAACTTGGCTCCCGCCTGTAATCTGCCACCTGTTTCCATCGATCAAATTGAAGTCATCGTACGAGTTCAGAGGTCTGTTGCATAACCAGTGTATCGTATGTGCGGCCTTTGAGATTGTCCGTTTGATAGAACCAGTTGACAGTTGTCAATCCCTCCGGATTCATTACCTGGGACATCGCATTGCCACGAAATTCCCGCAGGGGCTTAGTATATAACGAATTTTTGTCGTACGTGGCTATAGCGACTGAGTTGTCCGCGGTATTCGGGGAAGTGTTATCATAATGATATGTATATATAGATTCGACACCTGTTGGCTCCACAGTTACCGTACGTGACACCACACGGTGAATTTGGGGGAAAAGCGCAAACTGAAACTTACTTAATTTACAGTCAGAGCATTCAAGATAGAGTTTTGAGGTCCTGAGGATTGAAATCAATGGGCATCTCAGAAGATGCATCTAGGCTAATACTACCGGGATTCGGAATCTCGCTATATCTGATCGCCTCTCCCCACGGCGTCTGGCTCTGATCCACAAATCCCCAGTTGATGTCTACTCCACCGGTAAAGGATCCTCCATTAATGGCAACGCGATACCGCCCGCCAGGCTTCGTTACATTCTCTGGGATGCTGCGGAGCGCTACAGCGGCGGTTGCTGGTTGCCCTGTTTCCTGATAGCCCACCTGTAGATGTTCTATGCTGCCATCCATCCGACATGTGACCGTTCCGCCGGAATAACGCGTCCATGCAGTTCCGTATATCCAGTTTCCCCCGGAATAAATACATTCCGGGTGAGTACCACTCTCAGTGCCAAATACGGTGAGCAGGGAGCGTAGATCGTCATTAAGATCATCAAAATATGTCCAGCGCTCATACTCGATGTGTACCTGTCCCCCCTGTCCATTGTCTACATCCGTTACATGCAAACCGTCTTCATATGTAAACGTAACCGCAGGAAGAGCAGGAGAAAGTGCTCCTGAACTGAACTCCTGCACACCTCGCAGTGTGAGCGTCTTTGCGTTCGCATGACTCCACTTGAATTTTGGATAAATGACATTGCTGGTTGCTGTATCCGGAGCATAGGAGAACGCATAACGTCGCACAGTGGCGCCTAGATGCTGGACAAGAACCTCTTTCAAACGTTTCGTGCCATAGAGTGTCCTAGATGCATTCTGCGTCCAGGAAGTTTGGTAATCGTTCCGCGTTTCGGCAACGAAGCTTACCGAATATTTCCCATTGGGATATGAAATGGAAAGCGGATAGACGGCAATTTCGTTATAACATCCTCCACCGGAGTTTTTCTTTTCGACAGTGTAAGAATACGATAGTTGATTTCCATGCGTATCCGTGATCTTTGTTAGGGACCAACGCCAGACTAAGTCCAGTTGTCCAACTGTAGAGCAGCCATCTGTATCGGTAGTGCTAGTGCGGGCAATACTGGCAAATTCGTATTTTGTCCCGTCTGTGCTCCAGGCAGTCCATTTGTCCGAAGTGGAACTCTTTTCATATTCAACTTTCATAAAAGATTGATCAACAGTATTATAGGTTGTTGTGGTTGTTCCCCCAACACTTACACTGTCTATTGACAACAACAATCCGCTTACCCCGCCTGCTGAGATCGAGAACGTATCGTCGGAAGTGTCTGAATTGGTGCCATGCATGTTGCGCGTGATCGCCCCGGTATCCAGTTCCCAGCCCATGCCGACCCATGAAGGTTGGGAATAAGCCGAAGACTTATCAATTACTTGGCTGTTGTAACTCAAGGTAAGCGAGGGCTGCAACCCGTTTGGCCCCAGTGGTGTCCATAAATTAATGGCATATGTTCCTGCACCTGTAAAATCTGAGACCTTAAATGCGTCCACAGTGGGTAAGCTCTGGCTCTGCCAATTATTAGCTTTGTAATCAAAGATGGTAAGATGATCGCTATAAGCGGTCAACGTGTTGTTCTTTGTGTCAACTGTTGTTTCGATGGGGAACCAGTCCAACTGATCTGGATCATAGTAATACAACGTGAGCGCATCCTCGTCCCAATCTGAAATCCGGGCTTCGTCGTACTTCATCTTGATCTTAATGGGCGACTTGAACTTGTCAATGTTCTTCTGTGAGTTTTTCCCCACTGCAACGATCTCCACAGGTTCCCAGGTCAATGAAACTCCGGGTAGAGTGTTCGGGGCAGGCCCACGGATGTCGAAGTCCAGAGATTCGTCCATGGCACCGGGAGGCACTTCCAATTCCACCTTATCGTCCAAACTTTTTATTGTGCCGCCGGTGCTTTTATCTACCGAGAAGCGTGGCTGATCGATCATCACTGTCTCGTAGGTGAGGAGATTGCCATTTAATAATAGTTCAAGAGTGAAATATATGGGAAATTCTGCTTCTTCCGTTATATTCCATTCAGATACATCTTTTTTACTACTCAATGGAATACTTACCAGGCCTTCCGGTGTAAGTTTTACTGTAGGATCAGTAGGTGTAACGCCTGGAGAGGTGTGAATAACGATTTCACCATTTTCAATATCCTCGGATTTTGTGTTTTGCAGTTTCCATCGCAAGCTGATCGGTTTCCTCGGTACATAAATGGCAGGCTCCGCCGACACTTTGAAACCAATTGGCTTTTCTTCCTGCTGCTGGGCCTCTTTCGCGATCCGCTCCGAAAGAAACGGGACCTCTTGATGAAGCTGAGAGGCGGGATCGCCTAATGATATGCTTGACATCAATCCGTCGCTGGAATTGGTCGCCGGCGTTGTTTTTCCAATATCTACCTGCGAACCGGCTGAAACTGAGACGGGCAAGAATGAAGTGAACAGGATGGTTGTAATTGTTATGACGCGTGCAACACGTTCTGTCCAAGATTTGAATGCAAACATGGTTCCTCCCGAAGATTGTTTGCAACCAGGAACACACCCCTGATTGAGACAAAAAAGAACTCAGATTAGGTGTTTAAAGTGGGCCTAATCCGAGTATAGCTTTTTAGAATTGATGAAAACAGTTCGTAAGATTTCCACCCAAGTACTTCTAAAGTTTGCGATTTTATCCGCAGCAACGGTCACGGTTTTTCCTGTGCTTCAAAGAATTCTTTAATATTTTCAAGTTTTAGACAAGAACTTTTCCAATTCAGTTTATCCTACTGTGTAACAATTTACAACTAGGAAAAATCCTAGTATTTTACCCAGGTTTTATTCGAAGTTCTCAGGCATGTTGCTATGTAACCACACGATAGCTTTACGCCGTGATTTTACGTTCAGCTTTCTAAGAATGTTAGTCGTATGAAATTCGACTGTCTTGGATGAAACCCTAAGCTCATTAGAAATCTCATTGTTATCCAGCCCATCGGCAATTAATCGAAAAACTTCGCGTTCGCGCTTTGATAACATTTCCCACTTTTCCCCAACCTGTCTATTCCAATCTTGAACACGTTTATGTTGTTCCACTGTAAACAGATATTCTCCCCTGACTGCCCGGTAAATTGCTGTTAGCAATCTATCCCCTTCGATATTCTTATCAAGGTAGCCAGCCACGCCCAGTTTCATGAAATCTGCTAAGTAGGCATCACGATCATGTCCTGTAAGTATTAATGTAACAACATCTGGATAGTGCTCACGAACTAATCTTTCAATCTCTCTAGCTGGCGTACCTGGCATCTGAATATCAAGCAACAATACCTTGGGCTGCAATTCCTGCACCAAGCTAAACGCATCATCGCCATTACTGGCCTCCCCTACGATCACGATATCTTCAGCCTGCTCCAAAATTTTCTTGATTCCAGTACGAGTAAGCTCATGGTCATCGACAATAACAATTGAAATTACCTCTTGCGAACTTATCATATACTCTCCAAGCAGCTTAAAATAAAAAAATCTGATGATAATCTGCAAGCGATATAAAAAGAATCGGTAGCTGTAACAAGCTTAATCGATGCGCCCTGAAATTATCTAACCCACTACCTGGGTAAAATTCACTTGTTCGATATCAACACTGAGGATAGCTGTAGTGCTGCAATTTGTCAATTAATTCAACACCCAGGAGGTTAACAGATATGTAATTTTATACTAGTCGAATAGAAAGCCAGAATCACATTGATTCGAATAGAGATCCGCAGATCGGTGCCTGCTACAATCTGTTTGATCAGCTATTAATCCACCGGCAATTCGGTATTTATTTCAAGACTCCCGATAATTGTATAGACTGAATCCCATCCTTTTCCCCTAAATTCAAATTCATCCACATCGGATCACACACGGTGGGTCGCCTCGCGGGCAGATTGAAGAAACTTATCGCCGTTCGGCACAGAGAATGAGAAGCTCCATTAATGATGTCAAGAAAACTCCAAAAGCCATCCCGGTTACGCCAGGGAAGGTGGAGAAACGATCCCGAGTGAATAATACAACTATCACGCCCCAAATACCGGCAGCGAGGAGGGCAGCCAGCCCGCCAAGCGACCACAAAGCGGTCAAACTCGCCAGGATTTTGTAGTCCGCACCGCCCATCCACCCTTCGAAGGCAGCCAGTGTAAGTATTGAAATAATCGCCAATGGTACAACATCTCCCTGGAAAAAGCGAATGATAGCGACCGGCATGCTGACCAGGTAGAGCGGGATGGTGAGCAGATTGCTCACTTCCCGCTTGCGCCAATCCTGCTTGCCACCGATCGCTACCAGGCCGACCAGGGCAAGGTGGAGGGGGATGCTATCCAACCACATAGAACCACAAGCGGGTCGGCTGCCCCCAGTTCAAGCCAAGGCGGTCTGCAACTTCGGCGGCTTCGAGGTCGAAGAACTCGGACACATCCGCGCTGGCCATCGCGCGCTCGATCACGGTCAAACCCCAGCGCGATTTTCCCAACAGAGGATTAGCGGCAAAATTCTCCACGCGAGCTACGGCAGATTTCCCACCTCCCGCGCGCAGGCGGCGGTCGAAACGCAGGAGATCTGCTTTCGGTAGTGTGGATACCACCAGGTGACGTCCATCTTCGGCGTGAAACTCAGCGGCCTGCACATCTTTTATGACCCGCAGAGTCTCGATCAGAAGGATCGGTTCGTCCAGCCCAGCGCTGGCTTGTTTTGAAAGCCAGGCCAGCGGATCGATCTGTTGAAGGTCGTGCGCAACTTTTGCGCGGCGGTCGCGGATCTGCATGGCGACGAAGTCCGCTACAAGCGCTTCGATGCCTCGCAGGGCAGCGGCCTGGCGGTGGTTGTAAACTGTCAGGATCAGCGCCAGCATAAAGACTAAGAGCAAAACAGCAAATTCGGTATACATCGGTTCATTTCTCCAGGGTTGGTTTTATGGTTCGCGCCAGCGCGCGCAAGGCGGCCGGACGCGGGTCAGATACAAGAACGGCTGCGTACAGCAGCGTCAATCCGCCCAGCACTACCAGGGGCCAGGTCAGGGCCGGAAGGGACACAGGCGCGGCTTTCGGTTGGACGGTCGGGATGGGCAAGGGCATAGCTGTCACCGTAGGTTTGGGCTGCGGCGGGTTTGTCGTCTGTTGGACAGCAGTTGCTGCCAGGGTTGGTGTGGGTGTCCAGGTCGCGGTTGGGGTAGCGGTCGGGAGAAAAATACTAGTGGGTGTTCGTGTTGGCCTGACCTGCCGTTCGCCGGAGGGGATTCCGATCATGCCGGTGGCGCTCGCGCAGTTGCCAAAGATGTCACATACGACCACTGTTACCGGATAACTACCAGGGGGCATCCACGTGCCGCCAGGATCCTGACCGTCCCAAACCACGAGGTGATCGACTAAATCCGGATCGTAGGCGAACGTCTGGATCACTTGTCCAGCGCCGTCCGTAATCGTGACCTCGATCTCCCTGATCGGGATATTATTCGGCGTGACGGCCAGTTGTCCCGCATCACTGACCCACCACCAATCAGTCAGTGTGACGCCGGGTGGCGGATTGGATACAACCAAAGCCAGGCGCAGGGGGTTTTCCTGATTCCCCGCTTCATCCCAGGTGCGTACGAGAACCTCATAAGTCCCATTGGGGACCTGGTAGGAATCCCAGGGCACATTCCAATCGGCGGGGTTCTGCGTTACACCAAACGGTTCCCAGGTCACTCCGCCGTCGAAAGAAATCTCGCCTGCCCTTGGGCCGGACAAGGTATCCCTTGTCTGTCCCACCAGAACGGCAAACCCACTGACAATCTGCCCCTCCGTATGCGAAATGAAAGTTGAGATTGGTGGAGATGTATCTATATACAATGTTGTGTCGATCAGAGCCTGGTTGCCAGCCAGGTCAGAAGCCCGGACCTTGACCGGCCAGATCCCTTCCCCCAGCAGGATAGGGAGCGCCTGCCAGGTGTTTCCAGCGTTCATTGCGCCCTCGACTGTCCCAAGACCGGACAGCGCATCCGTCACGTTAGCACCCACAGTGACGGGCGATACGTGCCAGCCGGACTGTCCATCCGCAGGTGGCAAATCGTACGAGAGTGAAGGAGGTGTGAGATCTACACCGATCGATCGTGAGATCTGCGTTGTGTTGCCAGCCAGGTCGCGCGCCCGGACCAGGAGCGTGTGGAAACCCTCGCCCAGGGTAAAGGGTGGATCTCCCATTACCGGGAACGAGAACCAGGTCGTGCCGCCATTCAGGGAGCCTTGAACGAAATCCAGCCCAGAGCCTGCATCCGAAACGTCGGCATTCAGATCGACACTCGAAACGTACCAGCCGTTTGCGCCGGACGTACCGTTCAAGTCCAGAGTGAGTGTTGGCGGGGTTGTATCGACTGAAATAGCGGTCGTGCCAGCCGTGGCGTTGCCAGCCCTGTCCGTGACGGTGACTTCCACCGAGTGCACGCCATCAGACAGGCTGGCGGCCGTCTCCCAGGCTCCGCCATTTAATGAGAGGAAAGCCGAGGTCAAGCCGGAAATGGCATCCGTGCCGTTGGCCCAGACATCTACGGTTGAGATATACCAGCCGTTGGCGCCTGATGTCCCATCAACCTCCAGTAGTGGCGTGGGAAGTTCAGGGTCATATGCCCAAGATGTGCTGCCTGTGGCCGTCTGCCCCGAGGAAGAGGTGGCGGTATAACTGGCCGTACCGGTCCCAAGGGGCAAACTCAGCGTGCAGGAACTACCGCAGGAAAACGGTGCGCCGTTCAGGTCGCCGGTGATGCCTACTGGGTAACCTTGTGGATCGAGGGCAGCCAAATTCAAAACTGCATCCTGTCTGCACCAGCCATTACTCCCCCACAAAGCGCAAGAAACCGTCCCGCTGATAGTCGGTGGTCTCGGTGTCGGTGTAAAGGTTGGCGTCGGCGTCCAGGTTGCCGTGGAGGTCGGAGTAGCGGTAGGCGTAGATGTCTGCGTTGGCACAGGTGTAGGAGTGAACATCGGCAAAGAGGTTGGGGTTTTTGTGGCAGTCGGCGGTGGAGTAGAGGTCGGAGGTGGTGATCCGTTGTAATCAACGTTAGTGCGGCGGAGATGCACGAAGCCTCCGCTTGCACGTACGGACCACGACCGGCAACCCGCCGGCACGGTTACGGAATAACTGTTGAAGCCCGGGATATTACCGCTTCCTCCACCCAAGAACACTGTTCTGCTCGCAGAACAAGCTGTGATCACAGCCGACCCAACGCCGGTGCTGGTCTTTTCCTGGGCCAGCATGACCTCGAAATAGGAAACGTTCCAGTAAAAACTTCCGCTTACGACGCCCCCATTATTGATCCTCGTGACCTGTTCCCAACAACCAGATTCGCAGAACGTCCCCCCTTCTTCCGGTGGCAAATAAGAGAGATCTCGATGATAGAGGTCCACATAGCCAACGCTCCCGGACCAATCGATATAGCCTGTGTTGTGCGCCTGATCAAAAACCTGTACCGAACCCGGTAAAGGGATAGCAGCCAGCAACAATAATGTGACCAGTGCAAGCAGCCAGGTGAGCCCTCTCTTACTTTTACCCATCTGCTACCTGCTCACACCAAAAAGCCCAGCTCGCTTCCCCATCCTGAACCTTGATATATGGTTGCGTATCGTATTGCGGACTGTCCTTGAATGGATAAAGCAGCCCTTTGTAGCGGATGGCAGGATATTCGTCGTCGAAGTAGTCCGATATGGGGTAGGTCGTGAATTGCGCCTCCTCGACCGGGATACAGAAGTTGCCTGGGGAAGCAAAAGCTCCGAAAGCGATCATCGACAACACGATCATCAAAAACAAAAATTCTTTCATAAATCCTCAAACTACCAAACGCCAGGCAGCATTTTCCACTTCACAAATTGGCTGTACAAAGAGTAGTTTTTCAAAAACATCTCTTCTTTCCGTATTCGCCACAGGATCGAGAGGGTGAAAATTGCTCCGATTGCGATATTCCATGCAGAGAGATCGAGCAGGATGACCGGAAACAATGCTGCCAGTTCACCCGCATACATCGGATGCCGGAGGCGCCTGTATGGTCCAGCGAAAGCCAGCCCACGATCGGCGGGCGAGATCGAGAACAGCGGTCCGAGAGAGATCAGCGCCCACAGGTTCAGGAGCAGCCCTGGAGCTGATGCCAGAACCCACCATCCGGATGCAGTCGTTCGCAATGCAAGCGACAGCAGCGCTGAAAGCCAGGCAAGGATCTGGACAACTAGTGACGCCTCCACACCAGCCTTATTCCGGAAAATCAAGCGAAAAGCAGCCAAAGCCGACTGCAAAGCCAGTAGCAATCCCACCGCATCCGGATTGCGTAGCCGCACCAGGGTTAAGATGATGAAGAAGAATGCCCCGATCGCTGACATCTCACCTCGCCACAAAGAACCCATTGTCAATTCCGGCAATCCAGAAGATGATCTTTCCCCGGCCTTTGAGGTGAATCAGGTGCCTCTTTACTTCGTCCCGATCCAATTGCCATTCATCGAACACGGACTGGTCGATCGTGAGATGTTGATAATCTTCCATGATGTCCTCCAGGATTTCTGCAAATTCGTCCGTAGCCATCCTGCGCCTCTAAAACGACTGGAACACGCTGAACAACAGCGGGATGAAGATAGCCAATAAGAATGGCACGAAGAAATACAGGGACATCGGAGCCAACAACTTGTTGCTCAGATTTTCTGCCGCCCTGGCGACATCCGAGCGATATTCACGCGACAGACCGCGCGCCACCTCGCTCATCTGCTGCGGGCCTTCCGCACCCTTGGATGCCACCAGGTCGATTTGCTGAGCGAAAGCCTCCAGGTGCGACATGCGATAGCCACTGAAATGCTCGACCAATACTCCCTGAATGGAATCGCGGGAGAAGATCAACCGGCCGGACTGCTGCGCAATCTGCACAGTCTGACTTACCATCGCGCCAAAAGGTCCGGGTAGGTTCGCCGCCCTGGTGATAGCCGTTTCCGCGCTTGACCCTGCGCTCATCTCGGCAGCGATAAGGGCAGCCGCTTCCGGCAAGGAGCGCTTTACCATCTCGCGGGTATCGTTCGCCCGCCCGCGCAGTTGCATGTACGGGTAATATGCAGCCAGGCCGACTCCGGCCATGAGCAATGGGCTGAAATTGCGAAACATGATCAGATAAAGGATGCCGGCTCCGGCAAACAAGACGGCGCGCCCCACCACGCTCCCAACCGTCTTACCAGGGTAAAAACCGCCCAGGTGCGCCCAACGCAGCTCATGGCGCCAGGCATCCAGGCTAAGGCCCATGCGGTCCACGATGGAGTCTCCGAGGCGATCCGCCAGACCACGCCGGTCTGCGACCGCAAACTGTTCGACACGCGATGTAGCGCCGCGGCCGAATGAAAAGTCGAAATCCCGTAGGAACAAATAGAACAAGAAAGCGATGAGACCGGCAGCAAGAAACGGAATGTAAGTTTGATAATCCATGGAGAACCTCCTAAACGGCGTTGTCGATCATGTTACCGATCTGGGAATGCCCGTACACAATCACAACTGCAATGACCCCGTACAGGAGCTGCACGAGCGGATGCTGCACGACATCCCCTAATGCTGCTGAACGGGTCATGAAAGCGATCATGCCGAAGGTCATCACCATCAGGATGTTGACCGTGCCCTGGGCGCTGCCGCCTTTGGCACGCGCCAGCACGCGTGCTTCGAGAACGGACTCCAGATTGTCCGCCGCTGCGCCGAAGGCTCTGGCGTATCCTTGGCCACCGGTTGTCCAGATGCGCCCGATCAGCTCTGCGCTGATCGCCAGTGAGGTTGAGATCGAAGCCGCATCCTCGCAGATCGTTTCGATAGCAACGTGGCCTTCGTTGTGCATCCGGGCAGCAACCTGCATGGTCCATTCCCGCAGCGGTCCGCCTCCTTTCAAGGTCTTGGCAACCGTTTCCAGCGCCGAAGGTACGTTGGGAGCGGCCTGCACGGTGGCGTTCAGTCGCATCAGCAGCGAGGGGATTTCGGCTTCCATCTCGGTGCGAGTCTTGTTCCAGACGCGTACGATCCAACCCTTGACGAAAACGTATCCGGCCAGGAACCCGACCAGGCTGGTCAGAAAGGGCAAACCAATCACCATCAAGAGCAAGGTCATTCCCATGCCGACCACGATCTGCGCCATCCTAAGGATATATTCCTCGCGTCCGGTAGCGTCGATGCCGAAACGGGCAAAGGCGATCCGGACCCGGTGAGCAAAGCTGCCCACCGGTGCGCGACCTCCTGGCATGCCTCGCCGGGCGGATTTAGAGTCTGCGAACAGTTCCACCCGTGTCACCCGGGAGCGGTCCAAACGAGGCAAAAGCCAACCTCCAAGAGTATAGAAAATGGTCGCCAGTGCACCTGCCCCAATGTAGGGTAGAAGGTTGAACAGGAACGGTGGCAGTTGATACAAACTAAGCGTCATGGCTGCTTCTCGCTTTCCGTAAAGTTAATCTTGCCGAATTCGTCGGCATTTTCGTCCCTGGAACTTGATCCGGACAGCGCTAAGGGTGTCAAGGCAACCAGGGCGCAAATCAATAAGAACAGGTAAAAGTATAGAAATTGCATAACTCTCCTACTCCGACATGGGAGCCGGGATATATTGAAAGATGAACAGGGTGTATGCCACGCACAGGCCGACAGTCATCAAAAGAATAAAGATCGTTACAGCCAGCGCTTCCAATACCCGGCGTATCTTCGCCTTCATACACGTCTCTTGATCTGGAGTGCAGCCAGGCCCGTATCGCCCGGTTTGTACAGCTGCCGGAATTGCACATTGCCGGCTTTCAACTGCTTCTCGACCTCCCACACACCGAGCATGCTGCGCGAAGCTCCCTGCCAGCCGACCTGCACCACCATGTCCACCGCCTGGGCAAACATTTCCTTTGCACCCTCGGCGCGCACTCCCACATCGTTGAACAGCAGCAGGTTAAGGCGGGAGATAGCCGCCTCCGGTCCTTCGGCATGGAATGTAGAAAGTCCCGGATGGTCGGACATCTGGGCGCGAAACAAGGCCGCCACCGCATCGCCCCGGCGCATCTCGCCCACGATCAACCACTTGGGGGACATGCGCATTGCGTCATCCACCCCATCGGCAAGCGTATAGGGCACGACACTCGATCCTTTTTGCGCCGGGCGCGCTTCCAAGGTGACCACATGCGGATGGTCCAACCAGATTTCCTCGGGGTCCTCGATCTTGACCACTCGCGCATCCTTGGGGATCCCGTGACAGAGCGCCGAAAGCAGCGTGGTTTTGCCACTGGCCGTACCACCGATCACAAGGACACGCACTGCACTCGCCACCATTTCGACCAGACCCCGGATGACCGGTTCTGGCGCTACATTCCATTCGATCAGCTTTTCCGGCGGGACCGGCTTTGGCTCGAACAGGCGGATATTGATGCTGGGATAGCCCGCCCCTGGCGCCACGATCGGATGAATGATTTTCACGCGCGCCCCGCCCGGCAGCCCTTCCTGGCGCGGGATCTTTGCATCCACAGAGGGAGAGGCTTCCGTCACCGCTCGCCCAAGCGGGGCCAGCAGCGTTTCGACCGCGCGCCAGACCTCCGTTTGCGAAGGGGCGGCAGCTAATTTTTCGAACGCACCCATTCCCTTCCTGAGCACCCAGACTTTGCCGTCGGGCGTCACGGTCACTTCCGAGAACTGTGAATTTGCTCGTAATAGTGGCTCCAAGAAGCCTAAGCCCCCCACGCGAGCCACGACCTCGCGCGCCATCGATTGAACTTCATCACTGGAAGCCTGCAAAGCGAAATGGTTCAGGCTCGATGTGATCAAAGGAATTGCACGCGCGACCAGTTTTTCGCGGTCGCCACGCATCTCAGAAAGGGACAACCCCTGGAATTGGGTCGACACTTCGTCGATGATGCTGGCGCGCTCCTGGGCGCTAAGTTGAGGAACTACAGAAGTCCAACCTGTCATCTAGATACCTCTGGTATATAAAATTCATTGTCATGAGTTATTTCTTGGTCCGGATCTTCAGCGGTCCAAACCTGACCGTACCCAAATCATCGCTGGACGCCATCATGCCGACGGTCTGGCCGAACAACATCTCCGCCAGCTTGTGGATGGGTCGTGCGAAATCGTCCGCCGCGTCCAGGGCACTGCGCCCGTTATCCTGCGCCAGCGGCACGTCCGGACTGTATGGAATGGTTGTGGAAACCGGCGGAAAGCCGGCATTCAAACCCAACTTGCGACAACCGGCGTCCGCTGCCCGATGCCATTCGTCTGCGGTCAACATTCCGTTGGCGCGCATATTCAGGACCGTAAAGACGTTTCCAGGGGTGATACGGTGCTGCCCTGCGGCTTTCTGGGTTACAGTGCGGAAAGCCTCTACTGATGCCCAGACGTCTGAGACGGTCGGCCTGGAAACCAGGAGCCAGGTGTTGGCTGCGCTTACCGCCCGAGGAGCCACACCTGCTACCGGTGTGTCCATGATGACAGCCGCATAGCCGCCGTAAGCCGCCGAGGTTGCTAGCTCTGCAATAGATCCCTTGACATCCGCGGGGCGGTCACCCTGCCCTTCAGAGAGAACGTCCGGGAAACCGGCCATGACGTGCAGGTCGCCAACGGTTTGCAGGCTGGCCCGCAGTCCCTCATCAGTCGGGTTCGAGAACCAGGTCATGATGTTTGGCTCCGGCTGTAACCCAAGGTGTAGCGGCAGAACGTCCGGAGCGCCTAAGCCGATCAGCAGGGTTTTCAGGCCTCGCCGGGCGACAGCTTGCGCAAGAGCCGCAGCCACACTCGTGCGGCCAGCGCCTCCACTACGACTCCAAACTGTGATGATCCGCAGACCCGCGATGGTGGCATTACCCCGACCGGCAGCCCAGGCGGTTGGGGAGATGGCCGGAGCCGTGCGGCGCAGCGCCAGGGCATCGGCGTACGCCCGCGTCATCAGATCCTGAATGTTTGCATCTCCCCTGTAGACTGACTTGACGGATGGAACCGACTTGATCTTCTCGATATCCTGGTCCCCCACATTGCCGGGCACAACCAGGTACACTGCGCCACTCATGGCGGTCAGGCTTTGCACGAGCGGCGCCGGACCGGCAAAGATCGTGCCATCCAGCAGGATCACTTCCGGTGAGGCGGCCAGCTTGGCCTGCAAGTCCTGCGGGTCGTTGGCCATGGAGGAAACGCGGAAGCGGGCGTCCAGTTGGACAGCCTGATACCAGGACACTGTGCGATCTGGCGGGCCCGCCAGCAGGATGCTGACGGGTGTCTCTCCACCACCATTTGCTGATGTGGGTTGAATTCCCCAGGCTTGATCCATGTCCGACTCCTATGGAATAGCGGTAGCGGGTGTGCTGGTCCCGATCGGGGTTGGAGTGGCAGTCGGCATGGGGGTGCGGATCAAATCAGGAAGCCACAGGCCAGGGGAAGTAAATTCGTTAGCCTCTTCGGTGGGCATCAGGTAAAGCGTGACCTGGGCGCCATCCGTAACGCTCAAGGCGGACAACAACTCCAGTACGTTTACCTTTCGTGCCTCGGATACCGCTCCTGTTGCGGAGAAATCGTAGAAGATAGTCTGAAGGTCGACAGGTACGGCCAGGATGACCGAACCCTCGCGGGCGCGTTCCTCGGTGTTCAAACCGGAAACGGAACCAAAGCCCGATGGTGTGGCCGCTGATGCAATATTTGCATCCGGGTTGGCCGCAAAACGCGGGTCGACGTACAGCACGCGCAGGCCTTCGATGGTGGATTTGGAGAACGTTCCGGATGTGTCCATACTGTTTTGCTGCGGGATGGTCGCCACGACCCCGACGCTCTGGCCAGGTATCAAGAGCCCCGCTACGCCAGATGGATCGGTAATACGAACGGCGACGGCGCGCTCGTCCGGGGATAACTGGATCAGGTTCCCCAGTTGGGACCCCCGGATCACATCGCCCTGGCCGCGATCGATACGCAGCGTCTGTCCAGTGGCCATGGAAGTATCAGTCAACGCATCGGGAGCAAGCACATCTTCCGGGACCGGTTTCAGGGCCAGGTCCGCATCGGTCAGGACGTGCCCGGCACGTAGATCATAGGCGGCCACCACGACAGTCTGAGACGGCGCGGGGCGCATGAGAACGAGGGCAGCGAAGAAGATCACCCCCGCCAGAACAAGCGGAAACAATTTTTTCATGATCGGTATTACTCCTTAGTGATGTCGTCGCACGGTAAAACGAGCGCCAGGGATTTTGCGGTCTGCGCGTCGGAAAATCGCCAGTTGATGACGCGCTCCTGACCGCCGGGATCTTGTTCGGTCTTGATCAGCACTCCGACGACAGGTACATTGCCGAGGCTGTGAAGCGCCTGTTTCAGGCTGTGCGCTGCCTGCGGGTCGTCCGGGTTTTCGAATAAAACTTGCATGCCTAATGGCCTCCGATGGATGTTGGGGTTGTGGTTGCCACGCCGATTAGAGCAACAGAAGTTTGTGTGCGGGCGTTGGGTGTGTACGTTGGCGGCGGCGTCCTGGTCGGCGTCTCGGTCGGCAGAGAAATAGGCGGCATGGTCGGCAAGGAAGGGTCTGTGGGCATTTCATCCCACCACCCGGTGAGCGGCGCGAGCGTGCTTGTTGGCGAGCTGGTCGCATACGCAACAGGATGTTGCCACTTACTCTCTTCCTTGACCGGCTTGCCTGCCAGCCAGGCGGCCAGGACCAGGATTCCACACAGTAGGGTGAGCATGACGACCAGGGGAAACTGCTTGTGCTTCAGGTTCACAAGTTGATCCTTCCAAGCGTGCATTCGATCTCTTCGTCGGTCGGCTCCGGCACATCCAGCATGAGCGGGCGAAAGAGGAACGGCCGTTGCATCTCGCGCCGCGTGGTGTAGGGAAAACGACCGATGGCCATCCCGATCGGTATATCGTCGACGAAACGCCGCCATTCCTCGTCCCGAAAGCCTTTTTCTGAACGGGCCAGCGCGGACAGCACCAGGTCCTTATCCTTCGGGCCTTTCAGGAATCCGGCGATCATGTTGTTGCAGGAGGAAATGATGTCGTCGGCGATCAGGTGAGGGGCCTGGGTGATGACGTGCAGGCGCGCCTTGTACTTGCGAGCGTCACGGAACATGTCCGCAAAGCGTTGGGAGGCCGATACGCCGCCTGACTCATCCCCTGCAGCCTCGTCCTTGACAAAGATCTTGTTGGCTTCTTCGTAAAAGATTTGCAGGATTGGCTCGCCGCTATTGACCTCGTGCACGCGTCTTGCGACCATGTCCATGTATAGATGCCAGCCTGTCCAGCCGAGCAGGAAGGCTTTCCCGAAATCATCCAGGAACATGCCGCCTTCGATGATCGTGATCCCCCAGGGTTTGGAGAGATCCTCGACCGGGATTGTGTCCGGGCCCTGCGAGAATTGCCTGGCCGCCGAGCCCTGCACCAGCGGGTTGAGACGGAACAGGATACCCTCCAGTACGCCCGTCAGCATGGTGTCTCGAGGCGGGACGGATTTCAACTTGTCCTGCACCTCGGCGTAAAGATCGTTCAGGTCGATGACCGAACTGCGGATGACGGCCAGCGCCTGGCGTTGGAGATGAGTTAGAGCGGCTAATTCCGTCCCGGCGCGGGCTCCCGTCTGCACAGCTTCCTCGCCCGGCTGTACCCTGCCCCACTGAACGTCTTTGCGGACTTCCGGGTCGTCGATCAACACGCCGGTGCGGATATAGATCTTGCGCATGGCCTCCAGAAGTTCCTGCTTTTGGCGCTTCACACCAAGTTGGGCGATGCCGCCGAACACATCGGCGAAGGCGCGCCACTGGGTTTCCGGTGCGATGTTGCGCCCGATCTGGATCGGGTTCCAGCGCATCGGGCGCACCGCGTCCGGCCAGAGTTGCAGGATGTCCACGTGACCTTCAAGGCCGGGCGCATTGAGCAGGCTGCGCCAACCCGCGCCGAAGTCCAGCACCACCGTTCGCAGTTTCCAACGCAGGGTGGTTTCGTATGCCATGCGGATCATAGCCACCGACTTACCGAAACCGGTATCGCCGGTGGCCATGGTGTGCATCAAGCCCTCCGGATGCAGGCGCACCTGCGCGGTAGTCAGTTCGCTCGTTTCCGGGCTGTACTGGTGACCAAGGACTACATCTCCCGGCATATTCGGGTAGAAACCCATGCCGTACGGGATTTCCGACATCGTGGTAGAGGCCGAGCCTTCTTCGAACAGTCCCGGGGCTGTTAGGGCAGCCAGTTGTCCGGCAGTCAGCAGTGTGGCATAGCGTGTCCACAACTCGCCGCTGAACGGGTCCCCGTCTTCCAGTTCCGTCCAGGGAGTGAAGGTAAAGGCGTGCGCCCGTAAATCGGGTTCGTCTACCTCGGGCGGTCGAATGGTCAAGACCGGCGTCGGGACACTGGGACCATGGAAGGCTTGCGGGACCAGCGCATCCGCAGCAGCGGCGCCCTGGACACTTTCTGTAAACAAGAAGGCGTTAGTCATGAAACCGCCTTCGATGCTGGCCTGGTTGACGAGAGACTCCAGCCTGCGAATGACATCCGTCAGGCGCTCTGCTACATCGTCCTCGGTCTGCCATGAACGGTTGAGGCTGATACCCGGCAAAAGTCCTGTGCTGAAACCGCCGACCAGTCCGTGGGCTGTCGTACGGTTAAGCGTTTCTGATAACGCCCTTCCCTCGGAGTGGCTCTCGCCCCAATTCTCACTCTCCCCCCACGCCTCGCTCTGGCTGTCCATCTGCGACCTGGTGGTCGAGTTGATAACGGAGATTGAATGAGACTTCCCCGTTCCATCCGATTTTCCCCAGGCATCCGAATGTCCAGTCGAATTGGCCTCTCCGGTAGAATGCGAACTGGACGAGAAGGACCCAGAACTACCGAAGCCGCTGACGCTCTCTCCCTGTGAATACCCACCCGAAACGCCTTTTAGCAAGCCGCCGAGGACCGGAATGTTGGCCAGCGGGGTTTTGCCAACATCGAGACCAACGTTCCACCCTTCGCTCTTGCTCCAGCCCCCGCCAGATGACGAGCTCTTACCGCTGCTGGTCCCAGACGACTCCGAGGTCGTGTGGGAGGTGCTGTCCCCGTGAGATTCGCTCTTGCCTTCATTCGAGGAATCGCCCCAGGTTTCGGAAAACCCGTTGGAATGTGCGATACCTTCGCTGTGTGAACGCCCCACCTGGTGGCTCTGGCCCCAGCCATGAGAATAGCCATCCTGAACACTGTGAGATGCACCTTCCGCAACTCCTTGTCCGGCCGAACGGCTTTGCGAGACAGCGGTCATCAGCGGAATACTTAAGTTGAAACCGATCCCGATCTGTCCCTTGCGTCGCGAAGCTACATTGGATGCGATTTCGGCCACTTTCATGAGTGTCCTGGTCATGGTTGGGCGCGCGACATGTTCAGCCAGCACCTGGAAGATGAAGTTTTCCCTCAGCTTTGCCAGGCCGCGGAACAGGATTTCGTTTTGCTCCTCGGCCAGGTCTGCGTCGGCATCATCCTTGGAATTGCCATCATCGCCGGTGCCGCGCGCTCCCTGGCGTGGGTCGGGATGCCCCAGAATAGCGGCAATATTTCTCCCCTGAGATGTGATGAATTCCAGATACCACTCGAACCACTCCGGGTTCGGGTCGCCCAGCCTGGACTGCGGGAAGTTTGCCAGCACCGCCTCGACCGTCCCAGCGCCTGTTTGCGCCAGCGTTGCCGCTTCGTCGCGCGTGAATCCCTCTCCGGCTGCCCCAAAATATTGCACTATGCCGATATGAGACGGTTGGTAGATGCCTGCCGCCGCGTAGACGAAATTGACGCCTGCATTGTGCAGGCCACGCACCGCGCCCCACTGCTTTCCCAACAGGTCGTAGTCTTCTCGTACGCTTACGGGAATGATCTGCAACTCGCGCAAGGCCACACAACGGTAGAACTCGCTTAAGCCATCGTGAAGATGGAACCAGGCATAGCGCAGTCCGCCGTTTTCAACGTGCAAGCCGTTATCCAGGATGGTAAGCATCATCGCTGCCCTCTCGAGCGGACTTTTGTAATGATCTGGTCAGGCGTGCCCGGAGCGGGAGGGTGCGCCCAGATGGATTGCGCCGACCAAGCCAGAAAGCCCAGGGGGATGACGTACATACTGATCCCGATCAGGGCGTTGAGATAGCCTGCTCCTTGGGTCATCATGGGGTCTGCCAGCACAGCGTCCCCCAATCCGAGGCGCCGGTAGAGCAAGAAGCCCAAGCCCGCCAGGGCATAGAGCGCCTGGCCGCGAATGACGTTCCAGCGCTGCGCCGGGCGGTTGTACTGCTCGAGGAAGAGTAGGGCCCAACCTGTGAGCGCCATGACCAGCAGGAACAGCGGTACGGGAGCAGGCGCGAACAAGCTGGCTACAACCGCCAGCACGCTCGAACCTGCTGCCCATGCCTGCTGTTCGTCCTGGGTGGAGGCAACGAAGAAACCTACCGAGACCATCAGGGCCAGGGTGATCATATGGTCGGCTGCGAAGTAAAGAATCACCAGCAAGCCGTTGATCACCCACAGGATGCGTTCCCAAAGCGCGTCGAGAAAGGTCATGGAGCGGCCATCCATACAAGCTGATCTCTAATGACACTCCAGACCGGTTCCGCGATTCCGGCGCGTTATACAGCAACAGATAACCGAAGAACAGAGAAAGGGTAAATGCCACCAGGATGGCGTAGCCTACGCACTCCGCGGCGCGCTGCAAAGGCTTCATTTGATGATTGCCGTCTCTTTCAACCATGCTTTAAAGTCACCGGCTGGGCCGCCGAAAGGACGGGCTGCGCTGACAGGCGTGCCTGAGGTCTGGCCGTTGATGTAGATGTCCCAATCGCCTGGGTCGGCAACAGGCACATTGTTGGCTAGATACGACCAGCTACAACCAGTAGAGGCCGGGAAAGTAAAGGTTGGATGGTGTACATATGCCTCTGGATAACGGATGCTCAGGGTGTTGAGAATCCAATCTTTGGATTCCTGCGTAAGACGTAATGTGCCGGATGCCAGGGAGATACACTCAGGGTAGGATTGCGTATGCTGTTCACAGGTCCAGTCTACGATTTCTCGGTGTCCCCTTCCTCCTCCACAATTGAACCTGCCACTGCCGTTGGGTCCTGAAACGCACTCTTCCACCGGTTCAAGGGTCCAGAAGGTATAGATCGTGGGTTCGACGTGGGCGGAGAATTGCACGGTCACGCCCGTTTTATCCGGGTCCTGCCCCACAACTAAGGGATAATTCGGGGCAACCTTCATGCCAGAACGGATGATGCGGCCGGGTGAAACAACCGGATCTGGACAAGACCGTTCGAGTGGTGGTTGTGGTGGTGGTGTTAATTCAGGCGGGAACAATGCTGTCAGATCGACCGGACATCCACCGGGGACCGCAAAGCACGAACCGGGGGTGTAGAGTAGCGCCAGGTTGTAAAGGTTCATATCATTCATCGACGCATCAGCGAGAAAACCTAATAAATTGAATACATCACTAAAGCCCAGAGACCAAATATCCGTCTCGCCAGCGATAAGAGAATCGGCAAATTGCGATGCTTCGACCCCATCCGATGGGAATGTTCCCGCCCCTGTAAGGAGAGCAGTAAGACCTGCCAGCGCATTACCGTAGTTTGCGTTGGCAGCAGTAAGGCCTGAATCGGACGGGTTCAACATCATGAAAAACATGGTGGTTGTATTTGGCAACACGATCGTGTTTCCGTTGGGGGTGGTGTAAACATGGTATTCTGCCGAGATGTCTCCGATCAGAGGAACACTTGGCATCCAATCAACAGACTCGGTGACGATCCCTCCATCAGTCAGGTTGTTGTAATTGATCGAACCGTCTGGGTTGACCACCTCCCCCCAGGCACTTGATGGATCTACAGGTGGATCACCCTCCTGTGCTTGAACTGATTGCGAGACAAAAATCAGAAATATAATGGTCAAAGCAAAAAGGAATTTTTGCATGGTGATCATCCTATTTGCCGTATCGCGCTTCGACTTCTTGGTCGAACAGAATACGATCCAATAGCCAGCGATCAGTTCCTTGGTCGTACGAAACCTCGACATAAATCTCGCCTGAGATCTCCCTTGGTTCAAGGACATCCTGTGTAGGCCGGGCATCGGACACATCAAGAACTGTAAAGCCAACCTTCCAGACCTGCCTGCCATCTTCCAGGGTCTCGACTTCTTCAAGTAAGACCGCCTGTGCCTTGATAGGATCAATAGCGCCTGACTCCAACGAACCCCAAATTGTGGCGCCATACATTTCCTTGAACAATTCACAACCTTGTTCGCTCATGCCTTCGCAGACTTGTGCATACCAGGCTTCCCGCCCACCTGACAAATCAGGCGAGTAGATGTTTTCTATTGTTGTAAGTAAAGAGTTGGGTGCACCTGTAACTTCCTGGTGTTCTGCAACCAGGAAACGATCCAGCGTTCCACTGCTCCATGCTGTCACGCCTATAACCACCAGCGTGATCAACACCAGTGCAACCAGAGAAAACTGCTTGATTTTTGTACGAGATAAGGTGATGTCCATTTGCTTTCCTCTAACCGCTTGCGTAACGCGATTTGGCGTCATCATCGAGGAGAATACGATCCAGCAGCCATAGGCCAGAATCTTCATTCTGAACAACATCGACGTAGACATCGAAGGCGTGTTCGGTGTAGTCTCCCTCCTGTCCGACCCAGGCCTGCACCTCTAGTTTCCAAAAATGATGCCCATTCTTTTGGCAATCCACTTCTTCGACAAGTTGCACGAAGGTGGCACCTACAGGAATTCCACTCACGGCTTCCCAGGTGGCTGATGCGTACAGAGTATTGAAGGCATCACAACCTTGCGTGGTCATCCCGGCGCAGACCTGGTCCTGCCAGGCCTGGATGCCATATTCAGGATTAGGCGAATAGAACGCAGCAACCGATGTAAGCACCATGTGTTCTGGAGGCAGGTCGAAGAAAACGGGTTCGATTTCCTGGCTATCGGCCGAGACGTGATCAGGCAGGACAAGAATGCCAAGCCCGGTCATTACAACAATCACGGCCGCCGCAGTTGCAAGCGTGATCTTTTTGAAGGAAACATCAGCGATCCTCAAACAAAACCTCCTCCCCGTTTGGGGAAATAAAAAAGTGCCTTCCTTTCGGAAAGCACTTCGTAGTTACAATTCTGCCTGGGAAACCTGGGCCGCTCTTTCCCGGCCCTTGGCAGTCACATCAATTCGGGCAGGATTTTAGTCGCACCTGGGCAACCCTGTCAACTTACAATTTTGCAAATCCGTACCCTCTTTTTCATTGAGGTACAGTAGTGTTTCGTGTTCTACTTCAAGCGCCTAAACCTACTCCAAAGTCGGCTAGATGTGCCTTAACCCCTAAGACTTCAATCAGCTACATAAAGCCAGCTATAGAACATGGTTTGTCTGCTTCTCGAATCTGGCGAGCTTTATTTTTGGGATCTTTTCTCGACGTATTTGACACCCTCTATATCTTTGAAATGCTCATCCTGTGTCCAGAGGGTGGCGTTGTGTGCACGGGCGGTTGCAAGAATAATGCTGTCTGCCATCGGTAATTTTAGCTCGATGGATAAATCAGCTGCCACCAAGGCAATCTCTCGATTCAGGTCGGCAACTTGGCCATCGTACATAATGGCAACGGCCTCAAGCGCGTCGGTTCTACCTTTTTCAATCAGCGTTCTTTTGAATACTTCAAAAATAATTATGGTAGGTATAACGGCATCTGCAACATCTTGAATTGCAGGTGCGAAGAACGAAGCGTTCTCGCCATTGATAAAATATTCCAGCCAACCCGATGAATCGATTACATTCATACGCGGTCTTCCTCTTCGCGGTCAATGGTGCTACTCATGCCTTTCAAAAATCCACGCGCTTCCTTGATGTCGCGCACTGGTACTACTTCCAACACATTGCCATATAGGATCAAGCGCACTTTCTGTCCTGGCTTTATGCCCCATTTTTCTCGAACAGCTCGAGGAATAACCATTTGATACTTTTCCGAGATCGTCACAGTATCCATTTTTTTTCTTACCTTTTTTGATCGATAGCAGAATTCGTAAAACAATTATAATCCTCATTTTGGACAAAGCCAAATCGAAAAACACTCCCACGCAGTTCACAATAAGCGCGATTTGGTTAGGCAACGCTTGTAGTAGGCACTCGCCATGAGTTGAGATAGCGCTGTCTCGTTCAGTCATGAGTAATTCTAAGGCAGTCGACTCCCTTCCTCCCGTTTGCCGCTATTTGGAGATTCGGTCTTAACCCAGCGATGCTTGTAATTTGCCCGAAATCCCAGAGATCTGACAATTCGCCAGGCAGTGGTCTTCGGGCATCCGAATTCCTCTACCAGGCTGTCCATGGGCGGAACATAACCAAGCTGTTCGATCTTATCCGCAATAGCGGTTTTCAGTTGGCCATACTCTCGTTGGGTCATGCGTGACATCAGGATTGCCTTCCTTCCCAGGACATATAGGCCGGTTGGCCGCACCACCTGGGACTTGCTTTAGAAACATTTGTTTCGATATACAGCATACTAAAAATGTTTGCTGGTCGCTTGGTCAGGAACAGAACATCGAAACATTCGTTTCGTTCTTCGCCCGTAGACCAAAATTTGGGTGTCGTAGCCACTGTGCCGGAGGTTGAAACATTTATTTCTATACTAAACCTATAAAGATTCGACTTTCAAGCTCAGTTACATTCGAAGGTGACAATCCTCGGGTACTGCAATTCTCAAATAGCAATACGCTTTTCGTTATTCCCAACTCTACAGAAATCCACTCAAGATTATGATATAATTTGTATAGCAAATGTTATACATAAGTGAGGAGTGATATGCCTAAAACTGTCCAAATCACCGCCAGGATTGATCCAAAGCTCAAAAGGGAAACGGAGGAGGTATTCGACGAGCTGGGCCTTTCGACGAGCCAGGCGATTACCTTGTTCTTCAAGCAGGTCAAAATGCGGAAAGGTCTGCCTTTCGCTGTATCCATCCCGAACGCAGAAACTCGTCAAGCGATTGATGAAGCTTTGGCTGGAAAGAATTTGCACGAGGCTAAGAGTGTTGATGAACTTTTCGAAGAATAAGGATCTTGATGCGGCGCATCTTTTACACTACACAGTTCAAGAAGGACCTCAAGCGCATCCGAAAGCAAAATAAGGACGCGTCAAAGCTAAAAGCGGTTATTGAAAAACTTGCTGCTGGGGAAGCTCTCGATGAGAAACATAAGGATCATCCTTTACGTGGTAACTATGCTGGAGTACGGGACTGTCACATAGCTCCAGATTGGCTGTTGATCTACGCTATCGTTGGAGACGAATTGCGCCTCATTCGTACTGGTTCCCATACGGAATTGTTTGAATAGTGTGCTGTAATTTCCTTTGCGTGATTGAAATTAGAGCAAATTTTTGAAATATATGTTCAATTCGAACACGTGAATTCAATATTGTGGATATTGCATGTTGACTTTGCTGTATCCTTTGCCAACCTTCCTTTCTACAATCGTTGCAGCCAATTCCTCGGCTTTTTCCCGACTCTCAGCCGGGATTGCACGTTGCCGGGAATAGTTTGATCGCAAACTTCCCCAGGAACAAACAACTGCCCACTGGTCCAGCAAAGTCGGTTGGACCCGAACAATGTACCAACGATACAAGAGCCTCTTTGGGTCAACGCGGTGAAGGATGACCATACGTATTTAATGCTTGCTGACATCGCATCGGCAGTTGTGCCGATGCCCAACGATCATGCTCACCGGTGACTCCGGCAGCCGCTAGGCTGTTCGAGGCCAGTCAGCCCGCGCTCTGCAACGATGGCCGGTAGGTCCGAGATGCGGGGCGCGTGGCTGGTAGGCCTGAGCGTCTTGCTAGGCCTTCCGAAGAGCCAGGCCGGTAGGCCGTTCGAGCCGGCAGACCAGTCGCGGTTAATCGCATTCCAATTTTTTACAGGTAAAACCATTTGTCTCGTTGACAACATTGCTGACATTTATCCTTCCCTTCTGCTTCTCTTCCCCGGCCTTCCGGATATAGCTGGATACTCGATCGGCAACGTCAAACTGATCTGAGGCCATTCGCGGGCGAAAACTCCATTGGCCATATCAGCGATCATATTTTCAGCTAACTCTCGTACACGCTTCGATGTATGCCAGTGAATGCTATTTGCCACTGCAACTGAAGTATAGTCATTGCTTACCAAGGTTCCTTCCACATTGACCTGAATCAATTCGCCAGTTCCTGCCATGCTGCCCTCTCTTGCAGCCTTGCAGTAACAGAAGACTACTAGTGCCAAGCGATCCAATGTCCAGACGGGATGTGCCTGGATCCCAGCAGATACCTGAAATGCGACTACCGGCGAAGATCCACCAGGGGTACGGATAATACCCGCTCTAATGGTCATACAAGATATCGATCCGTCAAATCGTACAGATGCGTAAGTGGACATGTTGCTACCCAATCCTCCAGATGAAATGTTTTAGTTTGTAAATCCAAATGGGTTCAAATTTTGCTTCTGCGGTCTCGAAGTGGAACAGGATGTCAGATATCATACGAAACCTCCAAAAAGGCGACGGTACAACTGGCGCTTGTGACTATCTTGAAGGTTGGCAAAGTTCAAAGCGTAGATATCCGCCTCCAAACTGTCATCCAGGTCATCGCCTGCCAGGTCTGTATCGAATAGCGCCTTTAGAGCATGAGGACGCAGGGAGGCAAGTCGGTCGAAGTCAGCCCCAGCACCAGCGTGGATATTTCCTTGCAACCGCTTGATCGCCAAACCGGCTGGATCGGAAACCCCGGAACCTGCTGGCGAATAGGCATACAACAGCCAGGAAACGAACCCCGTGGCCAATTTGGAGGCATCTCGTTTGTACTGGTTGATCTTCAAGAGATTTTTGACACTTCCGGGATGCACCGCATTGTTCTCCATCAGAAAACCTAAATCCCAAAATGCCATGCTCCCCACCCCCATCCTGCGCGGTTTTTGCGCGCGGGTTGGGGGGGCTTCTTGAGGCTTATAGGGGTTTAATAGGGGTTTAATCGAGGTTATTTAAACAAGTCTCACTTTTTCCAAGATCGAGTCTCATTTTTTCCAGGATCGAGTCTCGTTTTTTCCGAGATAGAGTCTCACTTTTTCCATGATTGAGTCTCACTTTTTCCAAGATCGAGTCTCGTTTTTTCTCGCCCACTGCTACTTCAACTTCTTCCAGAGCATCGCTCAACAGGGGTTCTTGCTGGCTGATCAGGAAGATTTCCGTGCCATTCGCGCGCCACGCATCGGGTAGCACGTCGAGATTATCCGGGTTGGCTTTATATACAAAAGCGGCGAACTCGGGTTTCGTTAACCAGCCATCGACAGCTTTTCGTGTTACACCCACCCAGCGAGCCAGGGTATCCAGGCCACCTGGGACGAGAACAAAGCCGAGTTGAGTATTTGACGCGTAGTCATACCAACAGCGATCTCTCAACATGGTAATGGCCCAAACTTGAGGATGAGTTAATCCCAAGAAAGGCACCACCTCGCGCAGGAAATAGTGCGTAATCAGTACCTGGCCATAAGCTCCTATGATCCGGTCGAAAAGTTGTTCCGCAACGTCTGCCAGTTCTTCAGGTATGTCATCTTCGATGCCCAGTACGCGACGCACAATATCCAGAATGCTTCGAGGCCAGAGCTTGCCTACTTCTACGTACTGGTCCAGATACTCGACCGGATCACGCCTAGCCAGGTCGGTAAGGGTTTCCAACACAATTCTCTGTCCCTCCTGGAGTGTGGCAGCCATACGCACTTCAGCGGTTAGGATCATGTCAATCACGGCGCAATCATGGCGGGTCAGGCGTGGCGCCATGTGAACGCGATAGCGGTTGGCATTATCCCTGCTCCGGTTACCATAAGCAACGAGAGCAGGTTCTGGGATAATCTCTACCAGCCCACCGGCGAGAGAGTCTTTTCCAGACAGCTCGCGGAAGTAACTCGCTCAACTCATCATGGCAAAACGGATGACTTCCCAGTGCGGGATATTCTTGACGGTTCCCTGCCCCCTCTTCCACTGGCTGTAAACCGCCTGGCGAAACCCTACCCACAAGGACATTTCCTTTGGGGTCAGATCTCCTTGCTCTAACAAGCGCAAACTATAACCGGGGATAAGAACAATACGGTCGGGTTGAACCTCTTCAGCATAACGCGTCGCATCTACGATCTCGGCAGTAAAGCCTTCGACGGTTTCACCACCTTGCTCTTCCTCGAAATCCTCTTCCTGAGGCACCACGAAATTGACATTGACTTCCGTATCCATGATGCCGATCAGCAACCGCGAGATGGTGCTGGTCAGACGCGACTCCAGCCAATCCCGGGCATACGCATTGCGGACACCAATTGTCAGAACGCCACGCTCAAAGGACAACGGCCTGGTATCGCGCACCCAGGTATCAAAACTGGCCCGAGGCATTTCCATCTGGAGCTGGTCCAAAACGGACTGCCAGGACTGGTCCAGATTCATGCTCCTCCGGCCTCGACTTCTTCAACAATAGTCACAATGGCAAAGGCCAGGTCATTGCCCTCGATAAAACTGCTCCCAGCGGCAAAGTGCGTGTTCGGGATCGATGCGGATGGAACTCCTTCTTCCTGTTCCAGGCGTTGGGCCAAGGCACGCAAAGCATTGGGAAGATCATCCTTTGCTGTACGGATCAGTATATTTGCATGCAAGTGTTTGGGTGATGTTTGAGCGGTCATTTGAACCTCTTTCCGGACCGTTTCGGCCTCAAAATAATTTTTATGACGGTTTTGAAAAAAACTCACAGGAAGGCCTGTGCTGAAGATCAGGAATTGGACATCCTGTGGGTCAGATTGCATCTCGTAAGCAGTTCACGTACTTTCCTGTTGGCTCAACGGTAGCGGCAACGGTAGCGGATACGGTAACACCACGGTAGCAAAACGGGAGCGGCACGGTAAATGTGCCGCTCCCGTTCTCTCCATCGCCTGGAAAATTGCGTCGGATTTCCGAGAAAATCGTCAGTTCTTGACAAGACATCATTCGGGCCCTCCCCTAAGCGTCATTTTGATGGCCTTGGGTTTCGGGTTGAGCGAGAGGTTCCCAGCTTGGTAAACCTCGTATCCATGCTTCAAAAAGGCAGCCATAACCTCGCCAACAGGAACGGAAAGCCAGTCGGCAGTTTGTTTGATTTCAGCATGCAGCGACCCTGGCAGGCGGTAGCTTACATCCTTCCGCCAGGCGGGCACTGAAGAGGTTTTATCTTTTGGCTTTCCTCTTCGAGGTGATTTGGGTTGGGAGGAAGCCTCGGGTTTCCTCCCAACCCGACCACTCATTATCAGGAAAAAGAGTCATGCGCCGTGACTTTGGTTTCGGTTCCAAGACGAGCTGGCCATCAGCCAGGTGTTTTAAGCTGACCTCAGCAAAAACGCGCGCGATCTCATCAGCCGTAACCATCAGTTGATCTGCAAGATCTTTGATATGATCACGAAGCCAGGTGGGTACCCCGCGATAGTGATGAGACCGGTTTTCCTTCTCCCACTTCCGGTCCCTTTTCTTTGGCTCAGCCCTTGGGATTTGGCGCACCGGGTCTGTAGCTGCTTGATCCCAGCTTTGATCAGAATGAGATGAGGGGGATTGAAGGAGGTTTCGTCTTGGCATACAGCTCCTAGAATTTAAGTACGGTAAAGACGAGCTCCAGGTATTCCTGGGCGGCGCGACTATCCGGATCCTTCTCAAAGATAGTCAGGCCTTCCGCAGCGCACTCCCGCAAGATGGTAGCGCGGTGGATCGGCGCGAGTACCAGGTCGCCAAAAGCACTTCGGAGCTCGGCCATAGCCGACTGGCTTTCACGGGTTTTTTCATCGTAGAAGGTAGGCAAAACACCCAGCAAGCCGCCACGCCAGCTTCGCTCCGCGGCCAAGAACCGCAAGGTCTCGGACATCTGGCGTACACCGTCTAAAGACATTGATTCGGTTGCAGTAGGGATGATGACCAGATCGGCCGCCCAGACTGCGCGTTCCTGGATGCCTCCCACCGATGGGGCAGTGTCAACAATAACGAAATTGTATTCCGTTGCCAGGGGTTTGAGACGCTCACGAATGAACGAGATTGAACGAGATTCCGAATTCATAACCGTTTGGGCAGTACTGGTCGAAGTATTGCCAGGGATAAGATCGAGGTTTTCCCGTCCGGCATGGCGGATCCAAACTCGCAAAGATTGCGCGCTTTGATGATCCGGGGAAACGAGAATATTAAACGCTCCCGGCTCCGGTGAAATACCGAAAGCAGTTGCGTCCTGTCCTTGAGGATCGAGATCAACAACCAGAGTGCTTTTACCTAACCGCGCCACGCCGTGCGCCAGGTTGATAGCCGTTGTGGTCTTACCCACCCCGCCCTTTTGATTAGCAATGGTAATAATTTTCGTTGGCATACAGCCTCGGATTAAGAGATTGCGCCACGCTTGACAAGACTGGAATGAAGCGGGGACTGTATGAAAGCCTCGCCGTTAGGACGGTTGATGTTCCAGCTTTCCAGGCTCCAACAGTTTACGGATGGTGTCCGGGCGAAAGCGAATATCGCGCCCCAAGCGGATAAATGGAATCTCACCTCGCTTGGCCTTCTGGCGTACGGTACGCGGGTTGAAGTTCAACATCCTGGCGACTTCGTCTACCGTTAGCAGGCGGTCCGGAATATCGGTTACCGATTTTGCGGATGTGTCGGCCATATCAATCTCCTTATCAGAGGTATCGAGCATTTGGCAAGATCATCATGGGTTTCTCTGGGCACCATAGCAAAGATTCGCCTATGAGCTTACTCAGGGGTACAGCAAGTTCATTCGAACTACTCAACGAGAATAAGCCGGGAGCTAAGAGCCGCCTTGCTCAAAAACAAAATTCCCGCCGGCTTCTTGCTCACCAGCGGAAAACCATGTTAGACATTCCTCGTTGGCAAGCTGTGCTTGCCGACAATCGCCTTAGGGCATTGGTCCACCTCTAGCGTACTTTTTTGTAAGAGGTGGTTTTTCAGGTAAGCTGGCGAGAGTTTAGCACTTTACACATGTTAAGTCAATGCTTGTGTGGAGTTTTTGTGTAAAGATTGGTTTGGAATTTGTTTAATGAGTTATAGAATAGCTACAACTATTTCTTTTACTCTTGCAAGCAAAATGCCCTCGTAAAGCATATAAACCCAACCTTTGTGAAGAACAAACAAGATCCAAATATTTCACATGCAAATCCCAGTTTATCGAGGAAAATGGATATAAATCTTTTTGTTTTTTTGCTGTGAAAGTGCTCATCAAGAAAATGGAAGATAACAATTCCTTATTATCCCGTCCATCTTTCTAGTTCATCATCGATTTGATCAAGAGATTTAAGCAACATACCGGCAGACTTCCATCGTTTACCATGAGCCTTCTTTGCGTTAATTTCTGCAAATTCGATGGCGTTACTAGTCCAACCACTGCGTGCGAAACCTAGATAAAAAACTGCCCACTGTCCGTTTTTAGGAAGGACTTTTTCTGTTTTGTCAACAAGTTTCTCTAAAGTACCAACATCTTTTGGGTGACGATCCCACTTGCACTCCCCCAGAATGAGGGTTTTATCCATAAAGTTGACACCGGCGACATCAACTTGGGCTTCGCGATTCCATATGCTACCAACTTGATCTGGTAGAAATGGTAGTATGTTTTTTCCAGAAGCTCGCAATAACCACTCACGGCATAACTCTTCCCAGGTATGTGTCCCGATAAAATCCACCAGATGCTTTTTGATTTCTGCCAATGCCTGGTCGCGTACACCCAACGCTAGTTGGGCTTGGCGACGGGATAGAAAGCGATAATGGAACCGTAAAAATGGATCAATGATATGATGGCGGCCTTGCCGAGAAGCCGAAGTTTCCGTTACCGGAACGCGACGTTCAACAAACCCCGTTTGCAGAAGGTTACTCAGATACATCGAGATATGTCGCTCATTCAATCCCGCTGCTGATGCAATTTCCTTTGGTGTTCGATACCCATAAGCAATTGCCCGGAGAATGGAGGCGTAATTGTGTATATCGGATACAAAGTCTTGCAGGAGCAAGCGCGGCTCATCCTCATTCAAATTGGCATCTCCCAATAAATGCTGCTTGATGTTTCGATCCAGGCTTAGATTCGGATCGAATTGCTCCCAGTAGGCGGGCACTCCCCCAAAGATTGCATAAAGCGCAACGCGTTCATCGGCTCTATAGTTCGGGAACATTCCCTTGGTAGCTTTGAATGGTAGAGGCTGCAGGTGCAATTTGGAAGTAGCACGTCCGTACAAAGGAGCCTGATACGAAAGCACGCCGCGTTCCATCATGCCTACGTGGGAACCGGAAATGATCAGGGATATGTTGCTATTTTTGAATTGGTGGTCCCAGGCATTTTGTAAGATGCCGGCAATTCCCTGTTCAAGAGCGATCAAATAAGTAAATTCATCGAGTACCAATGCAAAGCGCTCATGTTTCGCCATCCGCGCCGCCTGCTCAAATGCTTGGGCCCATGAGCCGTAAGAGAAATCTTCAGGCACAGGGGAGTTGCTTTCAAATCCGAACAGAGCCTGCGAAAAAGATCGCAGCTGATCTGTAGAGGAGGTTGGTTGTGCAACCCAATACAAGGCTCTTGGCATGGTGTTGTTGATCCAATGAGTTATCAGGCGAGTTTTGCCAACGCGCCGTCTGCCATATAAGATTAGCATCCTGGCCTGGTAAGATTCCCACTCACTTTGTAGAATAGCAATTTCGCGTTCCCGTCCGACAAAAGGGGTGTGATACATGGATTTATCCTATTTGAGTAATTTAGATTAGTATAATATAGATTACTCAAAACATCTAGATATGTCAGCAAGTAAACTTCCCTTTCCAAAAAACTCGCGGAGGACAGTTATAGTAATCCACCCTCCATAACCTATTTGTTACAGTAATTTGCCATCAATGGCAAGTTGGAGCATTGAAATGTACGTACATAAGGGGTAGCAGTATGATCTCTCCTGATATTCAAAAACTGCTGGATCGAGCAGAAGAAAGCCATGCAGCGGTGAAAGTGTTACTTGATAAAGACTTTACTGGCTTTCCGGCAGCGCAATCTTGTTACAAAATGTTCTACTTGATAGAAGCAGTATAGTTATCGAAAGGCTTGCACTTATCACTTCCTATGGCAAAGAGTTTACAAAAACCAACCTGATTGATCCAGAATTTCACCACTACATTGTTATAGCCCAGAAACGAAGCGAGACGGGATACTATAGTGCAGAACCTGTTATATCGAATGAGCAGGCTCTGGGATCTTATGAATGGGCGACAGAATTCAAACAAGCTGAAGAAGAATATCTAAACGACTCAGCATAAGGAAACCTAGTTGAGTTTTTGTGGGAAGAAGATATAAGAGAAATAGCTTGCGTAAATCTGCCTTTACACAAGGAACCATTGAAGAGATCGAATGCACTTGAGGGTACTGTTTCTAAAACTCAATATTATTAACTGTCTAATTCAAGATTTCCCCATTCTTATTCACAAGTTGAAATAAATTCATATTGCCTTGAATTTACAGTTCGAGTTCTCATCAGGTCTTTTGAATCAAAAAATACTCAACAACAATTTTGAGCGTTCTTTCAGTACCAGGGATAAACCTCAAACCTCGCGGGGTATGAGTTCCAGTATTGTGGAAGCCATCTTTGAAGAAAAATCTTTGCTAGCGAGCTAACCCGATGGTCTACAATTCAATGGAAGGTTTTTTGGTTTATGGTAAACTCTAAATAACATTTTAGCATATCGATATTATTGCTCGATCTAACGGCTCTCTGAGAATTGCCATGATTTTTCCACATTTAAACGCAAAAAGCGCATTTTGACGAGAAGCCGCCCCATATATGGGGCAACCACGGCAACTCTCATTGAACCGATCTAACATCCAATTTGCATCAATTGACGGGAGTTCGCGTCCCCTTTTGTGGCGCCTCTATACAGGGAGAAACTACCTTATTCCCCCCACCCGTGAGGAAA
>CAWGNR010000020.1:0-338223 GCA_963823985.1 uncultured Chloroflexia bacterium | reverse complement strand
AACTGCTTTGCCCAAACCTCTAGAAGCGCCTGTTACCAGCGCAATTTTCCCTGCTAATTTCTGTATATCGTTCATAGATACCTTATCCCTACTTTCTCGATCTTGATTTAACAGTAATTCTCAAAGATCGCGTAAATTTACTTATACTGATTAAAACATTTTAGGGCGACGGTCAGATTTACTAAGAGTTGCGGCCATGCAGCCTGGTGGGTTGCCCCTTCATATTGAGCACAACCATCTCCAGTTACTCTTTTTCAGTATTTGGGCCGCCTCTTTCTGACCTTGTGGTTTGAATAGCTTAATAAAATCTTCTTGCCGTAGCCAAGCAAGTTGATGATCCTCTTCAAAAACTTCTCCAACTTCAGGATGGTAAAATAGCGAAAAATATGGAGATAAGGAGATGAGTTGTCATTATGATTGATCACTTGAACGCGTTTGTTCTTGTAGTGCGCGATGTTGAGCGGAGTGCCCTGTTTTACCGCGACAAATTGGGTTTCGATCTAAGGCAGTTGGAACGAGACGAGGCCTACCTACGCATAGGGTCGAACAGCGGAATCGTATTCGCCATTAAATGATTAGAGTTGGCTGCAAAGGAAATCTCTGAAGAGCGAATAAGACCCACACAGGAGAGTTTCGAGAGGAACCATTTCGTGGTTTTCGTCACAGACATAGATGCCGAATACCGTGACCTGCAAGACAAGGGCGTCCATTTTGTCGATTCACCAAAACCGCTAGAGGGGGGATGGCGAACAGCACACTTTTGAGGATCCAGATAGCAACCTCTGGGAAGTCGCTCAACCGCCCAGCGAGTAATACTTTTTAGCGATGTACAAGAACCTTTAACGCGTTCATTCCCGGTTGGTCAAAATGCTCGATGTAGAACAAGGATTAGGCAGACCAACGAGACTGCCGAAAAACCCCTGGTTCGAAAATGTGCATAAAAATCTCCCACCGCCTGTCCCGTGCGTTCTTCGCGGGGAAGCCCCGGGCGGGGTTCCCCGGGGTCCGCGTGTACGCATTGTTCGGCGTACGTTGATATCAAATCATCGTTCAAGCGCGATCTCAAACTTCTCTTACAGACAGAAGTTACAGAGATGCTCCAATGCCGATGCTGACAGGACACTCAGCCTTATGCTCGTTTTGCGGTCAAATCCTTATCTTCCATTTCCCAGGCGTGATCGAGCGTATGATACGATGTGTGTCGAATCAAATACCGGAGCGGCCATTTCGCCACCTTGCCCGCCATCTTACCCTGTGAGTGGTAGTCCCGAATTGCGTTGCAATAGGCGTCGCGATGTGTTTTCATTCCATCGTCGGTCAGCATTGCCTCATCAGGCGTGATCACGCCGAGCTTCTTTATCCAGTCTTGCTCGTTGGCAAACGTATGACGGAATATCTGGTCCCGATCTCGCCCTCCACCTCGCGAACCTTTCTGCATCTCAGCCGATACCCGCCTGCGCACGTCGTCAAAAAAAGCCCAGCATGCCTGCATTAGCGTCAGTTCCCGCTCCAATTCTTCGTCTGACATGGCTTGCTGATCGATGCTCGAAAACGCGAACGAGATACCCCAGAAATCGGTTGAGCCCTTCCCTGGATAGTGCTCGACCACATTGACGACAGGTATGTTCGCAAACGGAGCATCCATCCCGGCCAGCTTCGTCACTTTTGCATAACGTGGAACGTAGGAGAGTAAGCGTTCGATTGCGGCCTCCTCGGTCTTTGCCCCGCGCTCGAGACCAGGCCAGTCCGCTGCCACCGCTACTACTTTCTTACCCTTTGGACCAATTTCCAGCGTCACACGAAGATTATTAGACACAGCTACTCCAATCAAAATAGTTTCTTCTATCACACACCCGAGAGAGCTCGGTGATTGTAATTCTATCCCACGCGAGAAGGAAAATCCATCAACTTCCCAGGGACGCCGAACGGCTCGCGTCTCGTCCCGGCGTTTCTTGCCGGGGTACCGGCGGCTGATTTCGACAAGCTCAATCCACCGGGAGGGACGAGACCCGCTCACAAAACGGATAAAACCCAAGGCCACGAAAAAAGCTATTTGGCGGTGAGAATCCAGCCGCCTGTCCCGCGCGTTCTTCGCGGGGAAGCCCCGGGCGGGGTTCCCCGGGGTCCGCGTGCACGCATGGGTGGGCGGTTTCTTTAAGGGGAACTACCCTTCTCCCGTTCTCAATTCTTTTTCATACAGCGCAAATTCGCCTGCCACATACATGCCTGTCCGCTCATATAGGCGCGTGGCTCCTGTGAGGTTGGCGGAATCAACACCGAGGCCTATGGTGGTTGTACTCCGTTTGTAAAATTCGCCAAAGGTTTGATGCATCAAGGCAATACCAAGACCTTTCCCTCGCCACGGGCGGCGGACAGCAATGGTTCCAATCCAGCCAATTCCTTTGCGGAAGCGGTTTTGTGAAAAACCCGCTACTTCATTGCCATCCCAAGCAATCATCCAAAGCGTAGAATCAAAATTTGGGTTGTCAAATTTCCCATGAGACCATTCTTCGTAGGTTCGATCATGACTGCCCCAATGATCACGGAAGGCTTCGTTGTCTGCTTGCCAGACGGCAATTGCATGCTCATCTTTGACAAATGGTCGTAGTTCAATACCAGCAGGGAAGGTTACAGTGCCAGGGGGTTCCTGCAATTTGATTTCCATACGCCAATAATAACGAATGGGAGAGTAGCCATTATCTCGAAGAAGCTTGTGCCCTGATTCATCCTTGTTATTAATCAAACTTTGGATATATACCCGTGCACCAGGTGGAGCAAGTTTGATTTCATCTTGTGAACGTTTATCTATTTTTTCAAGCAGGGATGAGCCAATGCCTATCCCCCTGAATTCTGGATGGACACATCCATCTGCTTTAAGTTTATAGTGCCCACTCTCGTTATAGAATTCTTCGCTACCAACCAGACGCCCATCTCGGGTTTCTACAACAAAAACATCGCGCTCTACAGTAAAACCTTCAGTTTTCCACTCGTTTGCCAGTTCTTCAGCTGTAAGCACAAAAAGTGAATCGCCTTCCATTTCCGCGACATCATGAGTGAGTTTTGCCACGGCGTTGAGGTCTGTCCAACGGGCAGGGCGTAGGGTCAGATTAGGGTCAAGATAAGTTTTTCCATGCATAATGATCTCGATTTGCTCCTAAAGTTACAGATGTAAGTTGCCTAGACCAGAGGGTAAGGGAGAGGGGCGACCTCTCCTCCCCGTTGTCGCAATGGGGTTGATTCCCCATATTATACCGGCGTGCGGCTTTCCCGCGCCGGGCGACCCCCGCTGCCTTGCCCTGAATGAGGGAACACGACCTTACTCTAAGTCAGTTGCCCATATAAAGACACCAAGCCCATGCGGGAAAGGTGTTTGATCAGCCAGCGCCGGTTGTCGCCGCGCGAGATACGTTTGAACTTCATAGAACGCAGGCGAGCCCGGATCCAATTGTCGAGAAGCGTGAATTGATCTTTGACCGAGGCAAAATGTGTAGCAAAGTAACGGGCAAACCCAATGAGAACGCGGTTGAGCTTTTGAATAGCTTCCAGGCCGAAGTTATGGTGGCGAACGGTGAGGGAGCGCACCCGTTCCTTGAATTTCTCTATGGACTTTTGGCGGACAGAAACGCGACGGCGCGAGAGATGGAACCCCAGGAAGTCGAACCCTTCGACAAAGTTGGTGATCTTTGTTTTAGTGGGGGACAAGCTGAGGCCCAAGTCCTGCCGGATGATATTGTCCACGAAAATCAGAGCTTGTTTGGCTTGGGCGTGGCTGCGGCACAAGACCACGAAATCGTCGGCGTAGCGCACGAAGCGGTAGCCAGCTTGTGTCAATCGTTGGTCGAGGACATCCAGGACGATGTTCGCCAGCAGGGGCGAAATCACACCGCCTTGGGGAGTGCCGGAAAGCGTAGGGAGGAAAGAACGATCTTCCATTACGCCCGCCGAGAGAAACTCGCGGAGGATGCATAGGATATTACCGTCGGCAACCCGTTCAGCCACCTGGTTCAGGATAAGGATGTGGGGTATATTATCGAAGAAGGCTTGGATGTCAGCATCCACGACCCATTTGTAACCAGCTCTATGGGCAGTAATAACAGCTTGAACTGCCTGATGAGCATTACGACCAGGGCGGAAACCAAACGAGCGCTCAGAGAAGTGTGGCTCGAAGATGGGTTCAAGGAGCGAACGCACAACTTCTTGAGCCACGCGGTCTCTGACAGTGGGGATGCCCAACGGGCGTAGTTTGCCTTGCCCTTTGGGGATATAGGCACGGCGGAGGGGAGCGGCGTGGTAGGACCCCTTGTGTTTGAGGTCGAACATCAGGGCGGCAAGGTTGTCGTCCAGGTTGGCTTCAAACGAGCGGATGTCTACCTTGTCGAACTCCGGCTGCTCCGCGATTGCGCTTAACGGCCTGGAAGGCACGGCGCATACGAGCCATGTTGATTCGTCCGGTCAGGGAATGGGATTTACGGCGTTGGTCGGGCAACAAACTCTCCTTGCAGAGAGGATGTGTTGTGAAGCGACAAAAGCTGAACCAGCGGGGCGTTCTCGCCTCGAGCGGCGTCTTTTCCGGTCAGCAGGATTACCCGCCTGCCCTGGCGGGCTAGGCCAGGGAAACAAGCCAGGCGGATGAGAAATGGCATCTCCATGCTGGGAAACATACCAGAACGAGAGAGTATCAGCCTTTTCTGGAAACTCCTGTTGCCCTCACGGCAGACAGGTACAGCCCTTCGTTGCCCTAAATAAGCGGCAACTACTATGGCTGTGCTGACTACCCCAAACTGACCGGCCAGCAGGAGTGACCGGACAGACCGCAGCATAGGGAGGTCACTTCGCACAGCTTACATCGTCCCGATGTCCTTCGGGATAGACCTCCGTTACCCAAGCCTCTGACTGACACTGTCCAGGGCAAGGGACTGCGTGGGTTCTCAGTTGGTTAGCACACTATCCTTTTATGACCGTGAAGACACCAAGCACGCTCCAGGTAGGACGATCCTAACTGCGTGTGGGAAGTCCTGGCAATTGTCGGTTACCAATGCTTCAGCCTTAGGCGCAGCCTGGCATACCTGGACCCGCCGAAACGGCCTGCCCTGAGCTTGTCGAAGGGTGCCTCCCCAGTCACCCTGTGGCTTGCCCACTTCGCGACTACTCCTTGCGGGGTAGCCCTGGGAACTATGAGGCCAGCAGTTCCGCACCGCCGCAGAGCAGCACGGATCAGATTTTCACTGATTGGATAATGTACCGTTCAACTCACGCGCCCAACGGCTCGCGTAGGTCCCGGCGTTTGCCTGCCCCGCCTGTCCCGCGTTTGCCTGCCCCGCTCTCTTTGCGGGGTTGCGGGGCTCTCGCCTGCCCCGCTCTCTTTGCGGGGTCGCGGGGTCCGCGTGCACGCTGTGTTAGCCCGCTTGACTTCTATTGAGCCATATAGATATTTTGGTGTTCACGTCTAACTCTTTGACTTGTCGATTGGGAAATAGTGATGTTCAACAAATCTGTTCCAGCCCTTTTTGGTCTTCAATTCGACGATCCAGTAAAAGCCTTTGTCTTCATCTGGAAAATACACCATCCTTGCTGTTCCTGCTGGCATTTGCGCTTCAAAGCCAATTGCTTCTGAATGAACATCGGTTGCATCTACCAATTTCCCATTCGATTGTTTCCCGTCGGAAGTAAATGACCAAAAACAGACTTTCTTTTTCAGGATTGACCCCGATGAATGCCTGTTCAGCATAAGATTTATCAGCAAACTCCCAGTTGGCTGTCAATTGGAGGTATTTTCCTGACAACACTCTCTTGAACTCCCGCATGCACTTGACATTCCCCATTTCAGATTTGGCTTCTGCTTGCCAGGTACCGATGAGAGGATCGAACAACCCTAACTTGCCTCTACTTTTTGTCCATCTCATGCTGCCTCCGGATTTACTGTATGGAACTGACTATCCTATGATTCCTGAACTTATATTGTATTGCGTTATTTCAGCGGGCTAACGGCGCGCCTGCCCCGGGCGGCGTTTCTTTCAACTGTTTCTTAATAGTTTTATCGCACTTCTTCTTTCGGCATGTCCCGCCCTAGCTGGAACAGTCTTCGGGTTATCAGAATATACCACACCAACAAGAATATGACGGAAAAGAGCAAATTGTAGATACCTATCTTTGGCACGTAAAAGCCAAGTGCGAGTACATTAGCCAGAATTCCCATATAAGCGGTTGCTTTGCTGAAGATTATACTTTGCAGCATGACGATGGGGATTATCACCAATGCAACGGATCCGAGGATCAAAGATACATGGTAGGCTGTGCCGGAGTTGACAGCCAGCATCGCTTCCCCTGCTGCGAGCAAGAGAGCGCGCTGTGCATCCGTGGCCGCTGCCGCATATTGTCCACTGAGGAAGTGCATATTAGCAGCAGGGTTGGATGCGAAAAGAGCGGCAATCCCGACGAAACCAAGAGCCGTACCGATTACCATGAATGATTCGTTAGTCTTTCGGAGGGCGACATAGAGAGCGAGCAAAATCGGGATCAGGAGGACATTGTCGATAACATACAAGAGATCAAGCGACAGGAATCCCAGAAGCGCATTGTCTTGAAACAACTTGAAGTAATCGATGGAGGTGCTGGGTGGCGGCCAGATGATGAAGACGATCATCTGGACCACGATAAGCACGGCTGTGACTAAGGCTGACATGCCAGCCACTTTATAGAGCCAATGCCAACGAGAATCTGTAGTATTGGTATCAGTAACTTGTTGTAGTTGCGACATTTTTCTCCTTGTTTTTGGACGAAGCCGCCCAAATATTTCTTTAGCGGAAGGAGCCCATTTTATGTCCACTCCGGTGGTCTTATCCAGAAACGTTCTGCTTAAATACCTTTGGATGCAGTAGTGAGGCATACCGCAACACGCTAAAAAATCAAAGTGAATCCTTTCGCTGGCTTTCCATCCTGGCCGTTCTACGCTGTAATAACTATACAATCTACCCACCCTCAAAAGCAATTGCAGTTTGTTACTAAAACGCGAAAGAAACCTGACAGGCCTCGTTTGCAGTCCCTGGCATTCCGCGGACCTTGCCCCCGCACGCGCTGCGGCTGGGACACTCCTTCTATGACACTTCGACATGCTCAGTGCAACGCCTGTCAGGTTTGGATTTTACAGCTACCACAATGCCTGCCCCGCCGTGGACCTCGCCCACAAAACGGATAAATCCCAAAGCCGCCTGTCCCGGCAGCTCGCCTGCCCCGCTCTTTTTGCGGGGTTGCCGGGGTTGCGGGGTGTGCTCGCATTGTTAGGCGGTTCCCTTTACCGCCCATGCTCTGGCAGTAAGGGAAATCGAACCATTATCATCAATGGGTAATGACTTACGAAGTTTATCTTCAAGTTTCTGCTTATCTTTTCGACTCAAACTCATTGTGTAAATAGGTGCAGGACCAACATTACCAAGAAATGGCTGCCAATAATCATCAAAGTCTTGGAAGATAGTTTTCTCTTCAATAGCGGTTGCTTCAATCTGCTTCAAACCGGCTGCTTGGAAAAGAGATTCGAGTTGCCCTTCCCGGCAAAGCGGAAATCTGATGCCCTCATCGAACTTGTTGGCAGTATTATCGAGTTCTACAGCGGCATTCCAAAAATAACGCAACATTTGCATACCTTCTGTATAATCCCAAACGAATACTCCGACCTTGCCGCCAGGCTTCGTTACTCTCAACATCTCCGACATTGCAACTTTCGGCTGTGGAACAAAATTGAGAACAAGCCCAGACACAACGGTATCGATGGAATTCGAATCCAAATCCAGCGATTCGGCCAAGCCAACTCTAAAATGTACGGACGTGTTCGTTGTTGCACGTTGCGCATGAGAGATAAAATCACTCGAAGGATCAATTGAAATGATTTCTTTGGGTTGATATGTCTCGAGAATTAGCCTGGTAAGAGAACCTGTGCCACAACCCACGTCCAACCAGCTGCGTGCAAATGGAATGGCAAGCCAACTCAAAAACTTTTGGGCGACAAGAGCGCTCCACCGGCCCATAAACTTTTCATAGGCAATTCCACTTTGCCATGGATCATCCATATACTACAAACTTCTCCTGTCTCGTTTTGCCCATTAGCTGCACGACCTACCGATTACATCAGCGAAATTAGTTCTTTTATATCCTCTCTAGTGATCTTATCCAAAAAAATTCCGCTAAAATACTTTTGCATAGCAGTAGTCAGGCATACCGCAGCATTCTAAAAACTAGAAATTCAAAGTAAAATCTTTAAGCGGGTCTTTCATCCCGGTCGTTCCATACTGTTATTACTATACAATTTTCCCGCCCCGAAAACAATTGCAATTTGTCATGAAAACACGAAAAAACCTGACTGGCGTTCCGCGGACCTTGCCCCCGCACACGCCCCGGCTGGGACACTCCTTTTCAGACACTTCGACATACTCAGTGCAACGCCTGTCAGGTTTCAAACTAGTTGCTTTCTATCAATTTGAAGCGGCCACCTGCAAGGTGGATCACACCAATACGAATGCAAAAACCTGACAGGTCTCCTATGAGCCCCCGCACGCGCCGCGGCTGGGACACTCCTTTTCAGACACTTCGATACCCTTTCGGGCCCAGGTGTATGCAGTGCAACGCCTGCCAGGTTTGCGTTTTACAGATACCCCAGCCTAGCTCCGCCGCGGACCTCGCCCATGAAACGGACAAACCTCAGAGCCGCCTGCCCCGCGCAGGCCTGTCCCGGCTGCTCGCCTGCCCCGCTCTTTTGCGGGGTTGCCGGGATTGCGGGGCATGCATTGTTAGCTTGTTTTCAGAGTGGAAATTACCTGTTTTCCGCTATCGCAACTTCGACGCCATTTGTCCATAGCTCATATTCACTCAGGTCAGCGTCATCATTCCACGAAATGCCATATCCACCCAAATCAACCTTTACCGCCTTGAAAAAGGCTTCATTCTTTAACACTTCGAACATTTCCAGATGGAGCAGCGGATTACAGTCATAGATCTTCTCTACATCATTTTCAAACTTGACCAACAGCCTCTTATCTTCTAAGGGTTGAACCGATACGATTTTGGGAGTGTTCATGCTTTCTTACTCCAATCCTGGCAGTTGCTTGAACTCGTTTTTCTGCCACATACGCAGTAGCTCACTCTGATACAGAGATGCCCACTCTTTTACCAATTTCCGTGACCTGGTTGGTAAATCGCCTTCGATCATTTCGAGGGTATCAATGGCAAAGACTCCATTAAACTCATCATAGATAGCGTGAAAATGAGGGACACCATGTTCGCTTTGGCTAAAATACATCTTGATCACGATGCCATAAAACCTGGCAATAACGGGCATGCGCTTCTCCTTGCTATTGATTAAAGTATAGCACAGCTAAAATGAGGCATTTTAAGTCTTTATGCTAACTGCATTAAGAACAAGCTAACGGCCCACGTAGATGCCGGCGCTCGCCGCCCCGCCGCGGACCTCGCCCACAAAACGGTCAAACCCCAAAGCCGCCTGCCCCGCCTGTCCCGCGTTTTTTGCGGGGTTCTATTTGCGGGGCGTGCACCCTCGCAAGATAGCAGGCTATCCTGTTTCCAGAAAGGAATTGTCTGGGGACAGTTCCTGAGAACGCCGTGTTGGGCAGCATTGCGAATGGTGCAAACCTAGAGAAGCTCATCAACGCTCATAGACCGAGATACAGTTGCGGCTGGAGGCTGTAATTGGCTCTTTGCTCCAATTCGCCCAGCGTTCCTTCAAGCGTAACCCTGCGATTCGCGCCATGAGATCGAGTTCAGATGGCCATACATATCGTGTGACAATTGGAAAAAGTTGTGTGCCTGTGTTTGAGATGGTTACATGTGTTTCTTCAAGTAATTGGGTAACAGGATCGAATCGGGCTATGTCGAGATGCACCTTGTCTACTTCAACGTCTTCCAAATCAACATATTGATTCTTGCGTAATTGGCAGAATTCGGTTGGTATGCCACCTTCAATGACAAACACACCCTTTTCCGTGAGATGTGCCGCGACATTCTCGAAGCAACGAACTTGCTCCTCTTGTGTGAGTAAATTGAAAAAAGTGTTGAATACAATGTATATCAAGTCGTAGGTATGGGGGACGGCTACATCAGCGAAATTTCCCAGAGTAATTGTGAGTTGTTCGCTGCCAGGTTTAGCGCGCAATTTAGCAAGCATTGAAGGCGAGAAATCAATCCCATCAACTTGGATACCCTTTTCGGCTAAAGGAAGTGCAATCCTTCCTGTGCCTATTGCAAGTTCTAGCGCTCGACCGCCCTGCGCCAACTGTTCTAAGAATGCAACAGTAGCTATTTCATCTCCACGTATAGAGCCCTCATCATAGCCATCAGCAACACTGTCTTCAAAACTCATTTCTGGTTTGTAATTATCCAATTGATAATCTCCATAAACTCAGGTTACATCAGGTAGATTTAACTTCCCATTCGCGTTTCGAAGATTGTCTGCTACCCAACGGCTCGCGTAGGTCCCGGCGTTTGCCTGCCCCGCTCTCTTTGCGGGGTTGCCGGGAAAGCCCCGGGCGGGGTTCCCCGGGGTCCGCGTGCACGCCGTGTTAGCCGCGTTTTGCCTTTCTTTTGCTTCTCTGTGGGCTGGCTAATCGGATTTGAAGATTAGCTCCTACTGCTTCAGCATAACGGCGAATCGTAGAAAGCCTGACATCATCAGCATGATTTTCGATGCGAGAAATAGCGGACTTTTTTGTCTGTAATTTTTGCGCTACTTCATCCTGAGTTAAACCAGCCGCTTCTCTTGCCTGGCGCAAAATGACACCGATCTTGAAATCGGCATAACCAACTTCGTAATTTTCTGCAAACTCGGGGTCACGCTCAGCGCGCTCTTGAACATACCGTTTAACATCACTCATGGCTATTTTCTCCTTGCCAAATAATCATTCTTTCTTCGAATTGCAAGCGCAATCTCTTGAGGGGGTGTCTTTTGCGTTTTCTTGGCAAACCCATTTGTCAAAATCAGCAAAGTGCCACCGTCGAAGAACCCCAGCAACCTGAAAATATCATTTCCAAATTGGGCGCGAACTTCCCAAATATCTTCACTATCAACCAGCTTTTTGAAGTATTGGCGAGGAACAGTTTCCAACCCTTCAATGAGCTGTAACACCCATAAAACTTTCTGCGCTTGCTTGCCAGTCAAAAAGTCAAGAAATTCTTCAATCGGGCTTTTACCATTGGGTTGGCGATAGAAATTGATGGCCCGCATATCCCCATGTTATCATAAATGTGAACTTTGTACCAAAGAATTTCACCTTCTCTAAGCAAGCGGCTAACTATTTCTTTAGCGGAAGGAGCCCGTTTGATGTCCACTCCGGTGGTCTTATCCAGAAACGTTCTGCGCTGTTATTACTATACGATTTTCCCACCTCAAAAGCAATTGCAGTTTGTCACCAAAACGCGATCCTCAGAAACCTGACATGTCTCATTGCAGCCCAGGCTTTCCGCGGACCTTGCCCCCGCACGCGCTGCGGCTGGGACACTCCTCCTAAGGCCTGTCAGGTTTGCGTTCTACAGATACCCCAGCGCCCGCCCCACGGCGGATCTCTCCCACAAAACGGACAAACCCCAAAGCCGCCTGCCCCGCGCAGGCCTGTCCCGGCTGCTCTATGCCGGGGTTGCGGGGCGTGCACCCTCGCAAGATGGCAGACCATCCTGTTTTCAGAAAGGAATTGTCCTGGGACACTTCCTGAGAACGCTGTGTTAGCCACCGTTTTATTATTCAGACAGCCAATCTGATAAACGTTTCTTTACCTTACTGATTCTTTCATTTGAAACTTGACCGATTGCGCCGAGCAGAATTTCCCCCGACACAACGGCTAACCGCCCAACTCGGATTACGCTTGTACCCTTCAATCCACTTTCCCCAAAATCAGCATCACTTTCTTTTACGATCTCATCAAACCCTTCAATGAACTGGTGAGTTTGAGAAGAGATCATACAAATCAGCCAATCATCATAGTTCCCAGGCAATTTCCCCAATAAAAGGGCAGGGCGTAATTTCCCTTCTTCAAGGTCTGTTTGCGGAAAACGAAATACAACAACCTGCCCGGCTTCTTTCATTCAAAACTTTCTCGTAAATCAGAAAGGTTGTATGAAACTGCCTCATCCTCCATACTGCGCATGGCTGAAGAGAGCGAAAGGGAATCCCAATCCCGCTTCTCTTCCTGGTCAGCTTTCATGACCAGGTACTCGACATAACCGAGCAATTCTTCCTGAAAAGAACGCGGCAATTTTTGCACATATCTGTAAATTTTCTCATCAAGTGTCATGGCTCATCACTCCGCTAATCAAGGAACCGTTCCTGATGATTTTAATTTTACTCCAAGATAGAGACGTTTTTACCATTATTCCCACGAAGGTGGCTAACGGCTCGCGTTCGCGTAGCACCCTGTAGGGGAAGTCCCGCGTGCAGTTCGCGGGATACCCCGCTGTACGGGGCAGCCCCGCAGAGAAAGTGCGGGGTAAGCCGGCGGCTGATTTCGACAAGCTCAATCCACCGGGAGGGACGAGACTCACCCACGAAACGGACAAAACCCAAAGCCCCGAATAAAACCCATTTTAGCGGTGCGAATCCAGCTGCCTGTCCCGCGCGTTCTTCGCGGGGAAGCCCCGGGCGGGGTTCCCCGGGGTCCGCGTGCACGCTGTGTTCGGCGGCTTCTCAATCTTCACCTATTCTCCACTCAAATTCAATCTCATCTTCAATGGCAACGCCTTCTTCATCGTACAAAGGAATCTGGGGCTTTATCTTACGCGATTCTCTTACTGCTCCTTGATGGACTGCGACTTGTCTCCACCCGACAGCCTGATAAAACGCGATTGCACTTCTGTTATTGTTGGTCGTGATCAACCACAGTCGATTACAACCAGCTTGACTAGCGAATGATTTCATTGTCTTTAGGAGCTCACGACCAATCCCTTGCCGGTGGATGAGGCTAATCAAATTCACGACTTCACAGTGATTATCCCCCATTCTATATTGAAGAAGGCCAACCGGCTCAGATTCAACTTCAGCGACGAATCCTGGCAATACTCTTGAGTCATGCAGAACACCACGAGAGACGACTTCGGGTGATCCGAAGTGTTCGGCTACAATGGATTCTATCCATGTAACGTCGGTGGAAGTTAACTTGCAAATCTTCATGTTCTCAACTAAGACGGCTAACGAATTAAGGATTGATGCGGCGGAAGGGAGCAAGGCAGAAGAAGGGTGTAGTGTGCCGCCGCATCAATCCGAGTTGGACTAAGCCGGACGAGGGAGGGGACTTGCCTTCGATTTGGAAATTAAAGCCATGCTGCTGTTCCTGAGAGACTGTCTTTCATCACTTTCCGCCAATACACAAGAATATTGTACATGAAAAGCATCATCCATATATTAAAAATAGGGGGCCAAACGAGAGATCGTGAACGCAAAACAAGACAGGTGGGGAGATGCGCCAGCTGTCGGGGCGAACAGAAAAGGAGGGGAAAGGAATTCATCAAGGGGACCTGCAGGCGAGGGGACAAAGCTTACGTTGGAAGCGCATAGGCTGGCCGCATTTGGGGCACAGGATATGGTCCTGCCAGGATGCAGACTGGGGCGTGGTAGGCTGGTCGATCTGTTCTGTTGGTGGTTCTGGGTGTGGCAATAGGCTTTGTTGCAGAGCAGCCAACCGGGAGCGCAGGGTGGCGCCGAAGAAGCCGAAGTAGCGCACTTTCACAAAACCGCGTGGCAGGACATGCTGGAGGAAGCGCTGGAGGAAGTGCTCCACGGAGAGGGTGCAGGTTTTGAGTTGGCCGGTGTCAGAAGGGCGGTATTGGAAGGCGAGGCGGGAAGTTTCCATACTGCCACGGTGATCGATGGAGACCAAACGCCGGTTGCTGATGGCGACGCGGTGGATGTAGGGAGCCAGGTATTTGAGAGCCGCCTGTCCGTTGCCCACTCCCTTGCAGTGGACGACCCATTCGCGCCGCCAGACTTTTTTGGGATTTGTTCATAGAGAGTTGTTTTTCGCAAGGCGCGTTGGAAGGCGGCGCGGAACAGTTTGGAGAGGGCTTTCACCGGCAGGAAGAAGCCTTTGCGCGCAGGCAGCCAGGTGCGTCCATCGTTGTCTATGCCGCCGCCGGGAGCCAGGTAGTGGACGTGGGGATGGTAGAAGAGGTTGCGGGTCCAGGTATGGAGCACACCCAGCATGCCGATCTGCCCGCCCACAAAGCGTGGATCCCTGGCCAGTTTCTGGGTTGCCTGGGCAGAAGCACGAAAGAGCAGGTTGTAGAACAGCTTCTGGTTGCTTCTGGCGATTTGGCGCAGCTCCGAGGGAAGCGTGAAGGTCAGAAAGAAGTAGGGGACGGGCAAGAGCAGTCCCCGTTGGACTTCCAGCCACTCTTGGGTCTGTTGGTGTTGGCATTTGGGACAGTTGCGGTTGCGACAGGAGTGGTAGCTGTAGCGGACTTCGCCGCAATTTGGGCAGTCAAAGACCTGTCCGCCCAGTGCCTGGGTGCGGCAGCGCTCGATCGCGCGCATAGCCTGGTAGTGGCTGGGCAAGAGGCGCGCGGCGTACTTTTGGCGATAGGCGGGACCGTACTGTTGGAAGATGTCTGCCAGTTCTAAAGCCATAGACCCGATACCAACTGGTCGATGGTATCCAGGGACCTGGCTTGTGTCGAGGAAGTCAGGTGAGTGTAGATCGAGGTGGTGGTAGGGGAGGCATGTCCCAAATAGCTTTGGATGATGCGCAGGTTTACGCCAGCTTCCAGCAAATGGGTGGCGTATGAATGTCTGAGAGTATGGACGGTCGCTTTTTTATGGATGCCGCACTCCCTCAGCGCAGCACGAAAGGCGCGTTGTAGGCCGGTCTCACTCATGGGCTTGCAGGCAATTCTCAGGTTGAGCCAGTCACGATCCAAAGCAGGGAATAACCATACCGGGTTACGATGGGTTCGCCAATGTTGTCGAAGCATATTCAGGCAGGCGTCCGGGAGCGGCACATAGCGATCTTTGTTACCCTTCGCCTGATGAATGTGCAGCATTTTGCGTTGGCCATCAATGTCACTGACTTGCAAGTGCACTCCTTCTAGCAAACGCAACCCGCAAGCGTAGATCGTGGTCAGGCAGACCCGATAATGGTAACGTTGCACGCACTTGAGGATCCGGCTTACTTCTTCCACGCTCAACACGACTGGCAGTCTCTTTTCTTTTTGAGGGCGTAGAAAGTCAAACGTCTTCCATTCTCTGCCAAGGGTATGCTGGAAGAAGAACTTGATCCCGCATAGAGCGATGGTGCAGGTGTTACGCGCCGCATGTTTTTCGTTCTTGAGGAACAAGAAATACTGGCGCAATTCTTCTTCATCAATCTGGTCCGGGGATTTACGGTAGTGCTTCGCCAATTGGCGTACGGCGGACAAGTAGGCCTCCTGCGTCCTCTCTGCAAAACCGCGCAGTTGCATATCCTCGATCATTTTTTGTCTTAAAGCAGTCATGGCTATACCTCCTGTTTGGAATAGGAATCACTACAGGAAATATAGCCCGGTTTACGATCGATTATTTAATTCTTGTGAGCGTTGGAAAAATGTGTCTCTTACCTGCGCGAAGCGCTTAGTTCAACTATTACTCCAGCGGAAAAGATCCGTTTTTTATCCATCCTAGGGATTTATCGGGAGATGTTCCGGTTAATTGCCCTCTTACATTCATTATAGAAAATAAAACCCAAAATGCAATAGCCGTTGAACATTTCGCCTGGACAGACTTTATCTATATAAACCGATAGAGAATTGCCAGGAGTTGAACGATGCAAAGACGAAACGCCATCAAAAGCACGCAGAGCCAGTACGAAAGCGATATGGCAAAGTTACTGGTTTTGTTCGAAGATGAATTTCCCCATAAGTCGCACACGTGGAAGAAGTTTACCCCGCGCTATCCGGAACGGGACGTATTCTACTTTGTCGTGTCTGACAGGGCGCACGTTTGGCAACTGGTAGCAAAATACACAAGAAGCGGAGGAGGATGAATTTGCAATGCCGGCAGTAAATGACCCGTCATGGGCGCAGTTGGACATTGATAGCCCGGTGGAAGTGGCCTGGACCAGGGGGCGCAACGGCGGGAACGTCTACACCGCAAAGATCGAAAGCGCCGAACAGGTGGCCAGTGGGGTAGTGATGCCAACCCTACCCGGTGTTCCAACCTTCTGTGCCATCGCAGAATTCAAGCCCGTGTACACAAGCGAAAGCACGCTGGTGCAGATGAGCCTGACCATCAAGCCCTATTCGTTTCACCTGATCCTGCCTGAGCGCAGCAGCGCACCGCAAACACGGGCCAAAAGTCCGAGTGAAATAGCCATCCCGAAGACGCCGGCTCAGAACATCGTCCGGACCATTGTCCCGCGCCGACGTAAAAGCGATCCTCGCAGACGTGGATACCGTGCTGGCAGAAATCGCCAAAAAGCACAACCTGGAGAAACTGGCCTGTGGGCGTGCATCCTTTGACAGGGATACATTGACGGTCAAGATCGAAGGGTTACGGGTCGGCGGGTTGAGCAACGAGCAGCGGCTGTATGACCGCTATTGTGTAACCGCTGGTCTGCCCCCACGCGGGACAAAGATCCGTGTGAACGGCTCTGTTTTCACCGTCTACGGGAAAGTAGCCCGTGGCAAGAAGATCATTATCGAGCGCAATGAAAGGAAGTACCGCATTGATCAGGAAAGCGTGAAATATGCGCCGCGCGCAGATTGAACATCTCGGGTTGTCAAGATTTATCCGTATAAACTTATAGGCCATCTGCCGATAGCAATTGCTCACTTTGTGGAGAAATCGAATCAATCTGTCCTAACCTTTTGCTGAAATATCTACCCCCATTTATTACGCACCAGATTCCTTCAAGAATATCAGAGTAGTTTTCTTTCAACAAGTATCCTCGTGCGCCTGCGTCAACGGATTTTTGAACGTAATTATGGGAAAGATGTCCGGAGATCATCAGGCAGGGAATGGTTGCGTTTTTGTCACAGATCATTTTCACAAGACTGATGCCGTCAATCCTGGGCAGGCCAACATCGACCAGCACCAAGTCAACTTTAGAGTTATCCAGTATCTCTAACGCTTCTTCCGCTGTTGGAACGATATCAATTACTTGCAGATTTTCATCTTTGGTTATCAGGTCCTCTAGAGCAGTGGAGTAGAGCTTGTGGTCTTCCACAACGAGTAGAGAAATTTTATTCATGGTATTGTTCCGTTTAATCAAACCCATAAAGACATTCCTGGATGTTGGGATTACTGAAAGTTGCTGTGCTAAGAAAGGAGACCTTGTAAATCTGGGCAGAGATATATTTCCCCGTCCAGCACATGGTGAATAGCTTCTCCTATTCTAGATGCATTGTCTTTTCTAATGAGACCTCGTGCCCCGGCTTCCAGCGCACGACGTACATCAATATCCGATATTGTTCCTGATACTATTAGATATAGCAATGCAGCGTTTCTTTGCTGTACTTTTTCGATGAATTCAATCCCATTCATTCCAGGCAGTGCGATATCCACTAAAGCAAGATCTATGTCTAAATCGTCCAATTCTTGCAGAGCCCTCTCGGCTGTATCGAATACTTTTACAACATTAAGACCTTCTATATTCTCCAACGTGCCTACCATTGCCTCGGCAAACACCGGGCTGTCCTCGACTATTAACAGGTTAACCATATAATGCCTCTCAAATATCAATAAAAGATTGATCTATCCGTGTTCTATATATGCCAAGGATGGGCCGGATTGATTTGTCGGGCTATTTCGTTATTTGCTTTGGGTGTCGATGTAGGGGGGAACTTGGCTGTCTAATTGCCGCTGTGGAAGTGCTTTGCTTGCCAACAAATTATACATCTTTTCTGGTCTGTTCTGCAACATGAACCTAGGGGGAACAATTTTATTGGGGTGTGTAGAAGCCCCGGCGCGTCCGGGCTTTTATATTGTCTGCGTGCTGGTTTTCTTGCTGGGTTTCCAGTGAACCTTCACTTCGATGTTACTGACTCCCCCGTGTTTCAACTCGTGAGTGATGACGCCAAAGCCGGTATCTTCTTTTATGAGCCGCATGGCTCTGAGAAAATCGGTCACTTCCTGTTCGGTAACAATTTGATCCACGCCTGCGGCCGTAAAGTCAGATGCGATTAGTTGGCGCGCAATTGCAGGCGAGAAATGCCATCTTTTGCGCCGATAGCCACGATCAGGCCGCCGATGAAGTTGATAACCATCAGAACGCTGTCCGTGGTCAGCGGGGAATTCTTCCAGAATGCCCCTACAACCAGGACAACCAGACCGGGGTGAGTTTTTCCTTTGCGCCCTCCAGCGCTTCACCCAGGACCAACCCGCCGAACAGCACCCAGACCGCCTGTGTGAAGCCTTCTTCGGAGACTGGGAAGTCAGGCATAAGCGCCTGAATGACCATGAAGATGGCTCCGGCCACGGTAACCACGATCATCCGAACGCGCCTAACGGCCTGCATCTCGTCCCGCGTGCAGTTTGCGGGATACCGGCGGCTGGAGGGACGAAACTCGCCCACGAAACGGACAAAACCCAAAACCACGATAGAGCTATTTTGACGGTGTGAATCCAGCCGCCTGTCCCGCGCGTTCTTCGCGGGGTCCGCGTGCACGCCGTGTTGGGCGCTAACTTTGGTTATGTTGAACAAATGAAAAATAATCTGGGTGATATCGCTTTTTCAAGCATGATTAGACACGTAAACGCCGAAGATGCGAAAAAAATCACCAAGATTCATTTAGGCCACATAACCGCCTGCTTTCGTTAATCATCGTTGACAATCGCCGCCCTTTCATGCGCCGATAACGCCGCTTTCGCGATGAGAAGTTGCTGATATTTGCGTGCCACCTTATCAGGGTCACCTGCCTGGCTTGCTTTGAATACATCCCCCTCAAGTTCCGCCACTTCGAGACGCTCATAGTAGTCGAGCATCTCCTTCAAATGTGCGAGCACGATCTTTCCGGTGAGAAGCGGGTGGTTGTTCGTCACATTCGCTTCGGAAAATTGGACCCCATGTTCTAGCTCTACTTCCAGCCCCATTTTGAACGCCTCCACGGAAATTTGTTGAGCTTCGTTACCCACCTCGTTCTGAATGATTTTGGCTTCTTCGAAGGTAACCCGTGGTTCTATTAATTTCGTCCAATCTCGTATGCCCAACTCATTGCAGACACGCTGGACTTCTTCTTGAGATACGTACTCGGGAATATTCATTTGGTTTTCCTTTCGGGTTCCTTGACTGGTGTTTTCCTTTTGATTTTAGCGCTGAATTTGCGTGCAAACAATTTTAGCTTGTCTTACAGGCTAATTTTATTACCGCTTTGGTTTTGCGAGTAATTTCGTTTTGGCGTCCAACTCCATCTAAACCGGAAGGATTTCCGCAAAATCCGCCGTTGGGTGGTTTGATACTAAACCATCCCAGTGGATTGCCGTTCGACAACAAGCGATAAGCTTTTCGCACTTCCCGGGTTTCTCTATCTCACTCTGCCTGATCCAAGTGGGCCCTTTCGCCGTTTCTCCATCCTGGTCGTTCCACGCTGTTATTCCTATACAATTTCCCCACCTCAAACGCAATTGCAATTTGTCCCGAAAATGCGATCATCAGAAACCTGACAGGCCTCGTTGCGGTCCCAGCCTTCCGCGGACCTTGCCCCCGCACGCGCTGCGGCTGGGACACTCCTTCCAACGCCTGTCAGGTTTGCATTTTACAGATACCCCAGCGCCTGCCCCGCCGCGGACCTCGCCCACAAAATAGACAAACCCCAAAGCCGCCTGTCCCGCGTTTTTTTGCGGGGCAATTTTCTGTGGGGCGTGCACGCCGTGTTAGCCCCCCTTAAAGTTTATCGAACTCCTCAGGCTCGACATCGGGAGCTTTGTTTAGGATTTCGAGTAACCTTTCTCGATTGCCACGTTTTGCACGCTTTTCTAGATACTCAATTGTTGAAATTGAAGCAATCTTTTCGGCCACAGCCAACATGACAAACTGGTTGACAGAAATACCTTCTTCTTGCGCCAATTCCTTCACTTGCTCATGTAGTGTCTTTGGTAATCGTAAACTCAGGGCACTCATATTACACCTCACCAATGATCTGTAAGAATTCTCTTGGCGTTATTGCCTTGATCCCAAATTTATCAATGTCTTTGAAATCCGATAGATTATGCGTGACAATATAATCACATTGCGCAGACACGGCCAATTCTAAAATCAATTCATCATTGGCATCAGACAGAAAAGGGCGCCAGAGAAAATAAATTTCATGATGCTGGGCCAAGGCACAAAGAGAATTGATGAAGTCGGAAACATCCTGATTGAAAAGGCCAAGATGTGCTCTTTGCCTTTGGATCACATCCTCATACTCAAGCACTAACGGAACAGAAATCATGAATATCAAAGCGACCGGTTCCAAGCAATGACAATAGTTTTGATGAAGCACCCCGCTTAGAACGGAGAGCTGCAATGATGACGTTGGTATCAATAACGATTTGCGGAGTGCTCATATTGATATTGTATACGCTACTCCCTATAATATCAATCCTTGTTTTTGTGGATCAAAAAACCTAAATTCTAGCGGAGGGGGCTAACTGTTACTTTAGCGGAATGAGCCCGTTTTTCTGTCCACTCCGTTGGTCTCATCCAGAAACGTTCTGCTTAAATACCTTTGGATCGCAGTAGTGAGGCATACCGCAACACGCTAAAAACTCAAAATCAAAGTGGATCCTTTGGCCGGTTTTCCATCCTGGCCGTTCTACGCTGTAATAACTATACAATCTACCCACCTCAAAAGCAATTGCAATTTGTCACGAAACCGCGATCATTGGAAACCTGACAGGCCTCGTTGCGGCCCCAGCCTTCCGCGGACCTTGCCCCCGCACGCGCTGCGGCTGGGACACTCCTTCTCAGACACCTCGACCCCGGCCCGCTGCGCTCTACCGGGGCAAGCATACTCAGTGCAACGCCTGTCAGGTTTGCGTTTTACAGATACCCCAGCCTCTGCCTCGCCGCGGACCTCGCCCACAAAATGGTCAAACCTCAAAGCCGCTTGTTTCGCTTGCCCCATGGTTTTTGTATGGCGTTTGTCTGCTCCGGCTGCTCGCCTGCCCTGCCTGTCCCGCGTTTTTTTTGCGGGGCTCTTGCGTGTCCCGGCGCAGTTTGCCGGGATTGCGGGGTTGCGGGGGCCGGTGCCGTTCGCCCTCGCGCAGCATCCTGTAGGGGCGACCCACGGAGTGGGGACGGGGTGCATGCATTGTTGGCACGCTTCTTGATTGGAACACATCCCCATCTATTTACAAACGGTCGTAGTCCGGAGGTTCTACTTTTGGTACGTTTGACATGGCTTTATCGAATTTTTTCTTGCTCGCTCGTTTTGCCCGCGCTTCTAAATACTCCTCTGCACCCAACGCAGCAAGTTTCTCGGCCAATGCCAAAGTAATCAGTTGGTTGATCGATATATTTTCTTTTTCTGCCAGCTCACGGGCAGACTTGTGTAACGACTCAGGAAGTCTTAGACTTAATGTACTCATAGTTCACCTACTATTTCTAAAAACGCTTTGGGTGTGATCGCCTCAATCCCAAACTTCTCACTTCCTTTGAAATCATTGACATTGTACGTGAGGATATAGTGGCAATTGGCCGTCACAGCCAATTCTAAAACCATATCATCGCCCGGATCTTTAAGATGAGGGCGCCATAGATAAAAGATTTGCCAGTGGTTCGATTTGCTGATGACAAAATCAAGGATATCGTCAATTTCCTTTTCGCTCAGAGAGATTTCGCCAATCATCCGTTTCGCAACTTCTTCATATTCGAGAACTAACGGAACCGACAGATTCAATTTGTAGATATCGGTGTCAAGGAGCGACAAAAGTTTATACGATGTGCCAAACTGAGAACGCAAAGCAGTCACGAACACATTGGTGTCGACAACGATTTGGTGCTCCACCATAATGGTATTGTATGTGATACCTGCCTGTTCGTCAATATCTGCCTGAAAACTTTTTTACTTTCCAGGGAGCGTGCCAACTCCATCGTGACTGGAAGAATTCCGTAAAATCCCCGTTGGGTGCTTCTCTACGAAACCATTCTGCTGGATTGCCTTTCGCTGGTTCTCCATCCTGATCATTCCGCGGACCTTGCCCCCGCACGCGCTGCGGCTGGGACACTCCTCCTATGACCTGTCAGGTTTAAACTTGTTGCTTTCTATCGATTTGAACGGCCCCCTGCACGGTGGATCACACCAATACAAATGTAAAAACCTGACAGGTCTCATATGCAGCCCCGGCCTTCCGCGGACCTTGCCCCCGCACGCGCCGCGGCTGTCCCGCAATTTTGGCCGGGCTCTTTTGCAGGGTGTTTACCGTTCAACCGGCAACCGTCAACATGAGACCAGTGCGTGGGAGCATGGAAGGCTGCCTTAAGACGGAAAAATCAATAAATTTCAGCTTCAAAACCACCCTAAAAAGAAAAGCCCCGCTGCCCTTTTCAAGTCTTGGGGCCTCTTTCATTCCATTTTCTCTTCGCCCTCGACATTGCTGTTAATCGGTGAGAATGGAACTAAAATAATTTTATCCAAACTGTAAGAGATTTTTATCAGTAAGTATTTTAATTATTTCAAACCTAATGATATTTTCAAAGCTTCTGCCGCTAAGGTAGTGCCTATTTTCGTTGCAACATCTAAAGCCCAAGTTCCAGCAGATTTTAATGCTTCTATAATTTTTTCACGACTCCTGTCTTTTACTGCTTTTTTCGCTTTTGCTATTTCTCCCAATGCAATATCTTGGTCATCGGTTTTAGCTAGTTTTCTCATTTCTAAATGAAGGCTAGAAAGCTCTTTTTCTAAGAATTTATAATCAATTGAATTCCAAAACAAACTTCTTTCATCGTAACACTGATTGACGTCTCCTATATTTGTTCCGGTATTAAATCTGGTTTATATTGCCGCCGCTCACTATGATATTCGTCTCGAAGTTACTATCTATTTCTGGCAATGCCTCAATTGCTCCAAGTTCTTTTGTTGCCTCAGAAATTCTACAGGTCATTTCTTTAATTTTTTTAGCAGATTGCCTTTGGGTGACTAATAAATCTCGATCATACAATAAATTCTGTATCTCAGCTTTTTTAGACTTTTTTAATCTTTCTTTGTCTGCGCGAGTAATGGGCATGGGATTTCCCTTTGTATATTTATTGCCATCTATGCAATAGAAAATGCTTTGATGTTCACATAGATGGCAATAGAGTTTATTGCGATTTGAGAATTCTTTCGAGAGTTTTTGCCGCTTGTCTACTATTTGCTTCAATATCTAGAAGCACATTGATGCTTTCCGAAAAGAGGCCGCTTTGGATTGCTACAAAAAATGCAGTTAAACCCAATGCAAGGAAAATATAAAATTCCGAATCTGGCCCATATATACCATCAGCATAGCCAAGAGAACTAATAACTGAGATTACTCCTCCAATTCCTGTTAGCCATGCAAAGCCCTTAAAGATTTTCGCTATTGTTTTTAGTGTTGCATAATTTGACACTCTGGATGGAGAATAAGTTATTGCAAAATCACCTGGAGATATTTTCGGCTGCTTTGGAGGGCAGTGTCTGTCTTGGTGCTGTGATTGGCTCTACTATACTCGCTTGGCGTTTCTCGCTTTTAGAGTTGGTTTCCAACAAATCATCCAATTCGTTAGACATGATTATTCACCTTTCTGCTTAGAATAGAGTTTGTAGAGAAACAGAGCCAATGTCGCATTGCTCACAGTACCAGCTAGGGTAAACAGCGAAAAATAATTGAACATTTGTATCAAGAATACAACAAACCCTACTATTGCGCCAATTAAGGCATAGACCGTAGCTTGCTTAAGAGTGATTTTGTCAAGATATTCCATTATGCTTTCTCCTTTGAAAATTTATGTTTTATGGGCCATTTCTGCCCTGGCAAACTATTGAAAAACGAACGCCTAACATCCGGTGTAAGCCAGCGGCTGGACGGACGCAGACCTCCCCCACAAAACGGCCAAAAGCTAAGTCTTCATAAAAACTCAAGTTGACAGTGGGGATCAAGATGACTGCAAAAAATCAAAGCGGACCTCATTGCTCATTTTCCATCCTCTAAGCCTCGTTGTGCTTTTCTTACTATACACATTTCCCGACCCAAAAATAATTGCAATTTGTCACTAAAAAATACAGACAACCTGACAGGTCTGAGCAGGGACGGACCCACAGCGCCTATTGCACGGACACCGGGCCAGGCACGCCAGGGCCGTGTGCAGACCTGTCAGGGTTCGCAAGATGGGTGCTGCGGTGGGGGAGGCCCCTATCAGGCTCCCGGCGACTTCCATTCGACCGGCGAACCCTGACATGAAACTGGTGCGTGGGGGCTTGGAAGGCTGCCTGTAGACGGAAACCTCAATAAATTTCAGCTTCAAAACCACGCTAAAAAGAAAAGCCCTAGTGCCTTTTCCAAGTCCCAGAGCCTTCTTCACTCAGTTTTTGCTTCTACCCTTGACACTGCTGTTTACCGGTGGGCGTAGGTTATATATCATTGAATTGAAGTATGTTTTTTGCGATTGCATTTCTTACATAGAATTTGGATGTTCTGAATAGTGGATGAACCACCTTTTGATACGGGAATTATGTGGTCGAATTCTAGATCCATTTCAGAACCGCAATTGACACATTTACCATTATCTCTTTTCCAAACGGCTTTTTTGACCGGTGAAGGAATCGGAACACGTTGATTTTCTGCTTGGCGTTTCCTCACTTCCATCTGCCATATAGGAAATGTATCCTTTGTATCAGGAATTGCATTTCTTTCATGTAGGAATTGATTAACAGATCTACTATTTTCTGTGGTTCTTCGGGCTCCATTTTTATACGATATTCATGTTGACAATGCTTGCATCTTACTAGCAATGATCTCGCGTTAGGACTAATTAACAGAATCAATACATCAAGTTCGTTGCATTTGGGGCAAGGTTTTTCATCCGCACAATATTCGACTTCACTAATTAATTGGGAAAGATTAGCATTGAATGCCAATCTTTGGCTTTCTTCCTGACGTTTTCTACTTAGTGCTTCTCTCTCCTGTCGTAATACTTCTCTTTCCTGTCGTAACTTTGCCTCATTTTGTGCCCACCACAGTCTACTGTCTTCGATTTCACGTTGGCTTTTTTCTTCCTGTTCTTTTTGTTGTCTGATAAATTTCTCTCTACCTCCTTCCCTAATAAAGTTCTCCATTTCTTCTTCATCACGAAATGCAACGGAAATTTGTGGATTGATCCCTAGAGCGGTCTGAAAGCAATGAAGAGCTTCTTCATACTGTTTCGAAACGATAAAACGATAACCTCTTGCACGTAATAGATTTGCCACTGGATCTTTAGGCATGATTTTGTTCTCTATTTCCTCATCATTCGACATTATATGGGTTTATGCTACTTACCTCAATATTGCAAAACGCCGTTGCGGTAGAACTGCCAGTTCCCCGACCACATTAGTTCCTTGCTATCCGGCCGCTTGACACTTACCAGGACTGTACTTGCACCAGCAAGCAGACGATGACTTTCAGGACACACCACGCTGTGTTAGCTGGCTTTTGCATAACTGTTTTCGCTACAAATCAATACGCCACTGCATATTTTCTAATCCCATGAAATAAGAAACCTCGACTAATAGAAATTCTGCGTTTTCGCCGATTACACCCTTAAAATCGCCAATGGAAGTAAAGGATTGGCTGGCTGCATAGCTACTATTCAACTTGACAGTATCGTTGGGGGAGAATAATTTTTGTTTAGTAGCAAATTCGTCTTTAACATCATATTCATATTTTTTACCAGTGCTGTCAGATAGGCTAAAGTAGCTATTTTGGTAGCGAACAAGAATGTCATTATTAGACACATTTTTTACCACGAAGCTTAAATCTATTGTATTAGTACCAATGTAATAATCGGTAAGTGCAAGAGAAATATTGCCATCTGAAAATTCATCACCCATTGACAAAATTGAAAATGATGGAGGGGATTGATTTAATCCACTTTGAGGCTGCAAATCAATACGCCACTGCATATTTTCTAATCCCATGAAATGAGAAACCTCGACTAATAGAAATTCTGCGTTTTCGCCGATTACACCCTTAAAATCGCCAATGGAAGTAAAGGATTGGCTGGCTGCATAGCTACTATTCAACTTGACAGTATCGTTGGGGGAGAATAATTTTTGTTTAGTAGCAAATTCGTCTTTAACATCATATTCATATTTTTTACCAGTGCTGTCAGATAGGCTAAAGTAGCTATTTTGGTAGCGAACAAGAATGTCATTACTAGACACATTTTTTACCACGAAGCTTAAATCTATTGTATTAGTACCAATGTAATAATCGGTAAGTGCAAGAGAAATATTGCCATCTGAATATCCATCACCGATTGCTCTAGCTCCTGTTGGAATTGATGTTGGCGTGTTTGTGGGCAAAGGAATAGGGGTGTTCGTTTCTTTTTCGCTAACAGTAGATGCTGGTTCTGTTGTACACGGAATTTCTTCAACTGCTTTTTGTGATAAACGGAGAGTTGTTAAAATACGGAACGGTATTTCCCCTTCTGAAATTCCTGTATCGTTAATTATGTTGACATTTCCAGTGTCCCAAATTTCTTCCCATTGTAATGTTATTATGGAAATACTGTCAGGAGGTGTTTCAAGTTGTCTTTCGGCATTAACCGTTTCTGTTGTTCCAACTTGAATACCTAAACTTGTTTCTATTGCAGCTTGGACCTTTGCTCCAGCAACTAAAACATCACCCTCGAATTCACCTCCAACCGAAGTTGCAACATCAGCTTCAGAGTCTAATGTCGAAACTGCGTGAGCGAGAAAGAGTTTCTTTGGCACTCACACGTGCACCACAGTTATCCGTTCTAACTTGAAACTTTAGTTTCCGCTAACTGGTCTAGATAAAAAAGCGGTAATGGGCTCAAAACGTGATAATCTTGTTTTTGCCGAAACAAATTTCACAAGAACCCATTACCATGACAAATCATATCATAACGATCTTAAGCATATTGACGCAAAAACTACCCGTTGGGACAAATCTGGGACTTTTACATTTCATGTGGATGCTGGTGAGCGGTGCGCTCCTGCCCAATCGAGGGGCCATCTTTCCTGCATTGAAATCGACAGGGTTGTCAGATGCCGCAACGCGTCGAGCCTGGGCAGCTTTTAGCAAAGGTGTTTGGCAAATATCAGCCATTCTGACTTTATGGCGAGAGCAGGTCAAACGAATGCCTGATTGGCAAGAACATCGCTATGAAGGCTATCGTCCCATTCCAGCAGATGTCACGGCTTTCTGGCGTCCGACGTTGAAGAATTGTCCGAGCAAACATTATCATCCGGCTGCGAACTGTGCTTTGCCAGCGATAATCATGGGGATCACGGCAGAAGTTGGCGAAATCAACGGACAGAGGATCGCTTTGCCACTTGCTTTCGAGCGAGTACATCCAAAAGACATGCGAGAGACCCGTCTGTGGCAAGAAATGCTCAAAAGCGCCCAAAAGAACCTGCAAGACGATGAAATCCTGGTGCTAGATGCAGGCGTGAAACTCAGCGACCTGCAAGAAGCTCGGATCGAACACTACGAGGTACGTTTGGCGACCAATTTTACGGCGCGGCGGAATTTTCTACCGGAGCACATCAAAGGGCGCAAGCCCAAGTATGGGGCGCTGGTGCGCCCTTTGGCCCGCAAACACAAGGACAAGACTCTGGAAGCCACGCCTCCGGACGAAACCTACACCTGGGTCGAGAGCGGGCGTATCCTTCGCGTGGAAATCTGGCGCAGCCTGGTCTTGAACAAAACGATACCCGACGAAAACAACAAAACCTTTGATGTGTACGCTATTTATGACCCTGACTTTGACAAACCCTGGCTACTTGCCATCCCCCTCAAACTCAAATCGGAAAGCGTGTACGCCATTTACAAAGATCGCTGGCCGGTGGAACAGATCCCTCTCAGCGCCAAACAGATGGTGGGTAGCCACCGCCAGTTTGTTCACAATCCGGAAAGTATTCAGCGCTTGCCAGAATTGGCTCTCCTGGCTGGTTCCGTGCTGAGTTTCCTGGCAGCTACTTTCCCAGCCACCCCAACCGGGTTTTGGGATCGCCATCCCAGACGAACCCCGGGACGCTTCCGTCGCCTGTTGATGGGCCAACCATTTCCCAAAGATGCCAAGCTAGCTGGGCAACTTCGAGAAAAGAAGTCGGTAACGGCTCATTTGCCCAAAGGAAACCTGGCCCGAAACACAAAAATGGCCCAACCTGCACCCGTTTAGGCTGTTTGGCGCAATAACTGTTCGTTTTGTAAGGTTCAAACTCACCGGCCATTTCTTTCGGCTGATGATGTTGTCAATTCTTAGCGGAAACTAAAGTTGAAATTCACTTCCCGAAATTGAAATATCCTGGCCTCCTACTGTTGCGATATAGTTATAAGGGTCATTACTACCCTCAACGGTTTTGGTGACTTCATTATTTTCTGATACATCGTTATTGCTGCCATTGCAGGAAGCGGAAAATAATAACATCAGTATAGTGAAAATGAACTTATATTGAGGAGTACGTGGAGTGCAATTTATTTAACCTTCCTTATTTTATATTGCCGATATTTTGTGTATTATCCCTTGCCAGCTAACTATTTCTTTAGCGGAAGGAGCCCGTTTTATTTCCACTCCGGTGGTCTTATCCAGAAACGTTCTGCTTGAATACCTTTGGATCGCAGTAGTAAGGCATACCGCAACACGCTAAAAACTCAAAATCAAAGTGGATCCTTTCGCTGGTTTTCCATCCTGGTTTTTTCACGCTGCCATACTATACAATTTTCCCACCCCGAAAACAATTGCAATTTGTCACTAAAATGCAAAAAAACCTGACAGGCGCCGCGTTGAGTGGATCGAAACGTCTCCGGTGCGCCCCGGCCTTCCGCGGACCTTGCCCCCGCACGCGCTGCGCCTGGGACACTCCTCCTATGACCTGTCAGGTTTGTGTTTTACGGATACCCCAGCGCCTGGCCCACCGCGGTCCTTGCCCACAAAATGGACAAACCCCAAAGCTGCCTGCCCTGACTGTTCTATGCCGGGGTTGCGGGGCGTACACCCTCGCAAGATGGCAGGCCATTCTGTTTCCAGAAAGGAATTGTCTTGGGACACTTCCTGAGAACGCTGTGTTAGGCGGGACGATTATTTAAGTAATCCCGATAGTCTCAATACTCGATCCGACCATTCCGACGAACGCTCCGCAATCTGCTGCCGCTGTGTGGAATCGAGCCAGATTTGGGGCCATCGCTGCTGCCAGCGAGCTAGTTGAACTTGGAGTTCGACAAGCTGTGCCGCAGTCTCGACCTGGGTGTCGCGGGCCGTCCACTCAATAAAGTGTTTCAATTCTTCGATGAGGCTAGCAACTGCTTCGCGACTTGCCTCCTGAGTGGCGAACGATTTTATGCGGCGCAAATTTGCCGCCAAACCTCCCAATCGAATTGGAACAGCATCTCGCAAATACCGCTCCTGAATAGGAATCCAATCTTTCATGTGCGCTCCAGTAGTTTTCGAACAATTTGGACAACGCGGTCACGGATCTGCGGATCAAGGATCTCCATAGACGGGTTGGCTTGGCGCGGGCGGATATTGATAAGGGACTCAAAGGTCACCTGCCGAGTGGTAGGGTTCCAATCTGCACCCCACACATCCTTCTGAGCGCTACCGTCTTCCAGCAGGACGGCTTCACAGTCGGCGTGCATGACGCCACCTCCAGCCAAGATGTTGCGTTCGATGTCCACTGCCAACTTGATATAAGTTTCGAGAAATTGCATCATTTCATCAATTTGTTGTTGTGTAGCGGGTGTGCGGATGATGTAAATCATAGCTCCAAAATTTCCTAACCCTATTGTACTTTGATTATTCCCGCCCCGCCTAACTCTGTCTTGAGCGGAAGAATTCCGTAAAATCCGCCGTTGGATGGTTCTCCATCCTGATCATTCTACGCTGTTATTACTATACAATTTTCCCACCCTCAAAAGCAATTGCAATTTGTTACGAAAACGCGAGCTAAAAACCTGGCAGGCGCCGCGTTGAGTGCATCGAAACGTCTCCGGTGCGCCCCAGCGTTCCGCGGACCTTGCCCCCGCACACGCTGCGGCTGGGACACTCCTCCTAAGACACTTCGATACCCTTTCGGGCGGGCACACGTATACTCAGTGCAACGCCTGTTTTGTATGTGAACGTGCTATTTGCTATCTCTGAAGAAATTGTGCGGCTAGAAACCATAGTGAAATTGAGCCAGCACACGCGCCAAGTAACAATATTGTGCCGATGATTGAAGCCACAATACTACATCCTCGTCCAGCGGGTTCAACGTAGAAGGGGCGGGCGCGTATTTTCAAACGCGCTTTGTCAACCTGCGCGCCGACAAGTCTCGCAGTTTGCTTTAGCCGTTTTACTTCTTTTCGACCTACTTTTCCATCAACAATCGTCATTGTCTCGGAGATCGCATATACCGCCTTAAGAGTTTCTCCATCTTCAACGCTTGCTATTTTGGCAAGCCAGTTGTCTGCGTCGCCCCACTGACTACCAAGACTTTCGGGAATAAAATCGGGGTGAAGTTTGTTTAGACTTACCCCCAACTCCTTATACGCGGCAAGTTCGTTTTCACTGACGCGATGATCTGCCCCCATAATATTTAGCGCGCTTGCCAACAACAATTCCGGTCTGGCTTGAATAGGGATTTGGATGTCATGGATATATTCCATGCCCATCCCGCGCCCATGCACACGAGCCTGTACTGTGCGCCCCAGCCCTTTGGTGAAGTAATAATTCCAACCTGCCGCAAGTAGTATGCTGATGTAAGGGACAACTGCACTTAGTAGGAATTTTTCTGAGAGATAGCGGCGGGCGATTTCGCGTGACAGGTTCTTCTTTGCCCAGTCTTGAAATTTGCGCCTTATTAAACCCGTCCGCATAAACCTGCGAGCTTGTTGCATTGCGACGCTTGGCGCCAGTCTTTGAAGTGCGTTGCCGGTTAACTCCCCTGCTTTGATCCCCATTCCCATTGCAAAGATCTCTTGTACATCTTCGGGGTCATCGGGATTTACGGCTAAACCGTATAAGTTGCACAGATCGTAGGCTGTCCGGGTTTGCAGGCGGATTGTGTAGCCTGTTTCAGCCGCAAATGCAGCTATGCCAATTGGAATAGTGATGGCCAAACCGGGAACTCCGACACCCAATGATGCGAGAGCGGCAGAACCGATCGCTGCCGACGATACTATAGTGGCAGAAGTTGCACCTGCCAATGCTGCCACCCGTGCTTGTTGAGTAATGTACCTTTCAGCAATAATATCTTTTGGTAAGCCGGGATACTTTTTGACGAGGTAATCTGTAGACGCGTTCTTTGCATATCGTTTCAGAGTCTCGGTCAGCAGGCGAGCAAACCAGTCCTGAGATGGATTTGCTTCTGATTGCGATTTATTATCGTCGGACATTTGCTGTATCTCCGGTATTCCAGTGCGATAGACACACATACAAAGCAGAGCAGGCTGCCCAAAGGCTCGGTTCGCGTAGCACCCTGTAAGGGGTACCGGCGCCCACCCCGCCGCGGACCTCGCCCACAAAACGGCTAAACCCCAAAGACGTGGGCACGCCGTGTTGGGCGGCTTTTCACTTTTAACTACGACAGAGTGATGTAAATTAAATCCGTCCCATTTCCTTGAGCAGTAGATGATGGCGCTAATTGCTGCCACTCTTGAAAACCCATCCCTAATCGATGAATTATCCCTACTTCTGATTCATACATCGCCAAGCGATTATCATCCTCAACCATTGTCTCTATTAATTCCATCATTGCTGGTAAACGACCATAAGCCTCTGTTTCGGGAGATGGCGTTACCGCTTCTGGAGAACCAGCTTTCATTTTGGACCTTGAGGGTAAGGCCTCTCTAAGCTTTTTCGATTGTTTGGCTAAACCATTAAACACATTTGTTAGCGTGGCAGTACCACCTTTCGGTATTCGAATCGCTTGTGGGAGTGAATTCGTCCACTCTTCGGAGCTTTGAGCTAATTTGAACAAATTCTCTCGTTGCATTTCAAAAACATCGCTCTCATCTAACCCTGGCTCTAGCCATTGATAAACTTTGGTCAGGCGTTTCAACCCCACCTGTTCCTTTAAGCTTGGGTGCAAATAGGCGGCTGGATTGGATGTCAATAATGTATTGATATGCTTTTCAAAACGTGGTCGAAGGATAGCTGCACCTTCTTGCAAACGACGACGGGCGGTATCAATCTCCTCTAACTCCAAATAGCAACGCACTTCAGTAACATAGGCCAAGCACAACGTTGATAAGTATTCATCGGCCACCTGACTGCCATTGCCAATTTCTATATCTGTGAGTTTGGTATAGTGATGTTCTGCTTCCAGAAAACGATTAATGGCTTGCATCGCACTCATTTTGCGGGTTTCAGAGTTCGTCATCGTAAAAGCGTTAATCGCTAAATCAAGCGCCGCCCGAAAGTTGGCATAAAAAGATAAATCAATCTTATAGTCAATCGTTTGGAGGACTTCTTGAGCTTGTTCAAGTTGTTGCTCGATGGCACCTAAGCGTTTTAGAACGATAATAAAGCCCGTCGTTGAAACTGCCAGATTAAGGACACTGGACACAGCACTCACCTGTGGTAAGACCGACTCTCCTATCTTACCTGCCTCGCGCAACCAAGCAACAACCTGTTTCGATCCTCTTTCGCGTACTACCCCACCTACCCGTTCATAAGTTCCATTTGATATACCTTGTGCGATATATTCTGGAATGTGAAAAGATGCATTGACTGTGTTCATTGGCTCTCCTATAGTGTTTACCTTAACATCATCAGCAAAAATACACTGCATTCAGCCGCCCAATGGCTCGCGTAGCTCCCGCGTGCAGTTCGCCGGAAAGTCCCGGCGTTCGCCTGCCCCGCCTGTCCCGCGTTTTTTTGCGGGGCTCTCTTTGCGGGGTTGCGGGGTTCTTTTTACGGGGCGTGTACGCTGTGTTGGACGGCCATTCAACCTCAGCGGATCCACAGGGTAGAGTGAATGCGCTAAGTTGTAATTTGTTGGTTATAAATCTTCACTTGGCCGTGCACGTCAATCATAGAAGCGATCCATACCAATGCTAATACATAAACATTGTATTGGCCCAGACCAAGCATTTCCATGGGCATCAGGCTAAATAGTTGAATAGCGAATACTATGAAAAAACGACTCCACTTTCCAATATAGATATATCCAAGCCCCAAGATAAGCGGAAATGCGTTGAGCAATACTGCGGTGGCTGGCGACTTCGTCTTTTTTGCTTTTAATACTATTGCTTGTTTCTTTGCTTCTATCGGTGATTCATGGCTAGTGGTTAGCTCTCGCCCACAATACCGGCAAACGATTGCTTCATCTTGGATTAACTCGGCGCAATAAGGACATTTTTTCATAATACTCTCCTTTGCTCTTCGAGAAGTCACCTGTATGAACATTCCCAAGTATCTAGAAATTGTTCGACATCAGATACATCTTGCCCACCACTTGGCGTATAGTTTGTTACAGCATACCAAGGGATTTCACAAAAGCCTTTAATGTTGTTATTCTCGGATAAAAACTCACCATATGGTTTAGTTTTGAATTCTGCTGTAATTACGGCTTGGGGATCTAATTTGTACCGTCTGCTTTCTGTTTCTATGGTAAGAAAAAGCCAATACCAGACTTGACCTAAATCAGCGCTTTCGGGCCAACTGTCGTACTTTAGGATAATTACCTCGTCTTGAAGTGATTGCGCAGGTAATATTTCAATTTCAAAGTCAACCCCTGTCTCGCCAATGTTGGTAAGAATGGTGGAGCCTTTTTCCATCATTCCTGATGCAATTTCGGAATGCCATATCCCCATATCGTATTCAGATAATGGTCGAGGTTGTGGGCTAGGCGTTGGGCGAGTTGTAGGTTGCGTCGATGCAGGCGGTGTGCATGATGAGACTACTATACAAAGCACAACAAACAAGATTGTGGAATTTATTTTCATATTGCCTCCATGTGTTATCCCTTAGCCGCCGAACGGCTTGAGGGACCTGGGCCTCCCCCATAAAGCGACCAAAATCTAAAACTGCATAAAAGCACAAGTTGGCAGTGGGGATCAAGGTGACTGCAAAAAACCAAAGCGGACCTCATTGCTCGTTTTCCATCCTCTAAGCTTCGTTGTACTTATCCCACTATACACATTTCCCAACCCAAAAATAATTGCAAGTTTGTCACTAAAACGTGCAAAAAACCTGAAAGGCGCCGCGTTGAGTGTATCGAAACGTCTCCGGTGGACCATAACACATTCCATGATCCTTGCCTCCGCACGCGCTGCGGCTGGGACACTCCTGTTAAGACCTGTCAGGTTTCAGTTTTACAGATGCTCCAGCGCCCGCCCCGCCTATCCCGCTTTTTTGCTGGGTTCTTGCCTGCCCCGGCTGCTCTATGCCAGGGTTGCGAGGCGTGCACACATTGTTAGCTGGCATTTCTGGGTTTTTGACCCCATTTTCCTCTACCAATGTGCCGAAAAACATCATCGCCACCTTTATATGTTTCTGTTTCCGAACAATACAATTGCAGAATATATCGAACTGTTGCTTGCCATGTGCCTGGAAGATTTCTTGTGGTGTGATTTTCAATATACTCATAAATTTCGTTTAGACTGGCTTCACCGCCAAGTTGCATTATGGCGTCATATATTTCATCTTTCCAGCTTCGTTTCAATGATCTGATAAGTTCATCCAGTTTCACTAGATAACTTCGAATTTCTTGTTCCGTAAAATCAATGCGATTACTATGAACAACTTGATTTCGGACATTCAACATTTCCCGACTGATTCGATAAAATTCATCATCAAGAACATTGTTTGCGCGTAACGATTGAATGATTTGATGTACCGATTGAAAATTTTCTGATGCAATTCCTAGATCTTTTTGGGCGTTAGACAAAGCTTTCTCAAATAGCTTCCATGTCTGAATAAACTCGCCGTAGGCAAGGCTTATGCTGCTAGCAGCATTTTCTGCCACTTGCTCTTTGTCTGACTGGGGAACATGTACTTTATCCAGATTCTTCTATAGCTTTTTGTAAAGGAATCTCAATCTCTGATACCAGTCTACAAACTCTTTCATGCTCATCTTTGTTAAGCAGAGCGTTGTGGGCAACTGAACATCTTAAATCATACAATTCCTTCCAGCGTTTATCGAGATACTCATCAGTACAATCAACAATCTTCGAAAAATATTTTTCCCAATTTGATTTTGCCTCAAACGATTTCAGTTCATCTAACTGTAAATCGTCCAGGCTCTGAGCCTGTGAAATCATTAGATACAGCTCTTTTGTATCTTTGACTTGGTATGGCTTGAAAAGAAAATCTCCCAAGTGAATAAAATCGATTTGGTGTAGGATGTCAAGATATTGTTTTCGCTTGCTTTTATCAATAGCATCCATAACTACACTTGGTGATGTTTGCGTTACCCATTCTTTACCAATATTGGTAAGCATAAAATAGGTAATCAGTTTTCTCATAAGATTTTCGACTCTATGGATAAGTGGATAAGATTTTTCAGAATAATAAAGAGAAACATCATCCCACAAGGTTTCCGGTTGTACACCTGCCCGATGAATTATTCCTCTGATGGAACGTAACAACTTAACATATTCATCCATATCCTTTTCATCACCGTCATAAGAAATTTTCACATGGAAGAAACGTTGCTGTTTTCCACTAACCTTACTCGTTTTTACACGATATACCGCCCTGGTATTTTTGTATGAAATTTGGTTACCTCTGATAGATATATCGGGATCGGAAGCTAATAGTTTGTTAAATCCGTCAACACTATCGCATAAATGATAAAACGCTTCAGATGCTTCTTTATCTACGATGACTAGATATTCGGTAATCAAGTTCAAGTTCATTCGAATTAATTCCCATTGATTTTAAGGTCAGCCAGCTAGCGGCTCGTGTCACCGGCGGCTGGTTTCGATACCCTAGCGGGCACGGGCAAGCTCAACTCACCGGGAGGGACCTCGCCCACAAAACGGCCAAACCCCAAAGCAGCGTGCACGCCGTGTCTGCCCGCTTATTTCTTGTGCATAAGGTGTTTGCGCATGACAGAAAGCAGCTTTTCTTTCGCGTCACTTTGTCTTGGATAATTGGTACCTAAATCTATGGCTCTAAAAACGCCCTGTTGGTCTGGTGCAAGCATCACATACGACCAATCTTTGTCAGAGAGATCATAGTTTACTACTCCTACCAGATTACCTGCTTCACTTCGGTACCATTCCTTCTCAATATAAAGAAAATCGACCGTAGGTTGCCGTCTGGGAACCTTGCTATCGAATTCACTTCTTAGTAACGAGAATATTGGAGGTTGTTTGTTTGTGCTGTCTATGCCAAATCCCTTTAGCAATGCCGCCTCAGTCATTGATGAATATGGATAGAACGGGGGCATGTCTGATGCCAATTGGCCATTGTCAATATATGATCTGGCTGCTTCTTTGAAAAATTCTTTTGGCAGAGGGTTAATAGCATTTGGATTGTAAAATACCATCAATCCTTGGCCCCAGGTCTCCAGCAATGGTGGGTTATCAAGGTTATATCGAAAGACGAAAGGATCGACAGCATTTGGGTCAGGATTGTAACAGGTGCCGATGCGGGTGATCTTAAGATTACCGCGATGCAAACCTGCCTGATAACCCATTCGCGTAAACTTCGACAAGGTGCCGCTGTTGGTAAACAAGACTGCGCTGATATATTCAGTGTTAGGTTGCTTGAAAAAATTCGATGGAATTATTTTTGTGCCTAATTGATGCGTTTCTATTTGCTTACTTTCGACGATCAATTTGCCATCATCTGTCCAAGTGGGAAAATGCCGTAAACCATAAAGATAGTCGCCTAATGCGTTGCTGCTAGGAAAAACTGGCCCATCTTGGTGAAATGCTTCAATAGCGAAAACCAGCGGAATTCCACGGCATTGCGGCAAATCCCAATATCGCATTTGTAACTTAGAGAAAAGGGGGCTGCCAAAACGAATCGGGAGTTCGTTTTCTATCCGTTCGCGAAGTTTTTCTGCTGGTAGGTCCTCAAAAGGGATCTTCTTGGCAATTCCACTCTTGTTCTGTATGGGATTGACCGTAGTGGCTTCTATAGCAGCAGTGACACCGGCGTGATCGGTAACGATAAAGTCTGGTTTATCAAAATCTCTTACAACTTGGTAGCCAGACGTGGAGAAGTAAGCATACAAATAAAGCTCGAAGAGTCTGGCATCGAAACCGGTGGTTTGAAACTGCTCGACAAAGTTTCCATCTTTGTCCGGAAAGCCCTCAAAAACCCTATTCATTATCAGGCGTGCTGGCTCTGCCCCAGGCCAAGTACGGAGAAGCTCGAAGTCACGATTTTGTTTATCTGCAACCACGGCTAGTTTGAACAAATCTTTCGTTTTTTCCGGCATAGAACCTAATCCCAAGTCTAATCCATATCCGCGTGGGCTAACGGCTCGCGTCTCGTCCCGGCGCTGTTTGCCGGGAAAGCCCCGCGCGTTCTTCGCGGGGTCCGCGTGCACGCTGTGTTAGGCTGCATCTCTTAAGAAACCTTTGCCATGCAGACATGTAGTTTTATACGAATCTTATCTCTGATAACCTACGGTAAGTGACGCTGAATTGCCATCTGGATTGTTAACGATTATTTCTACACTATTTTTGTCTGATGAAATGGTAGGATTTATATAAACAGTCATCCAAGTTCCATCGTTCGATACTTCAATCGGTAAACCATTGGGATAATTTTGAGGGTCATTTCCAACGAAGGCCTTCGTAGCAATAGATATTGATGTGTCATTACAGAAACCTACACCTATTAACTTGTACTCTCTTAGCTCATTTTCCAAGATTGCTGAAGGACGTATTGCTTCTAATTTCAATGTGCCACACACTGATGGTTGATCTGGCTGGAAGGATTCCAAAGTAGTCGTTGATGCGGCTGTTGGGGTGAGAGGAACACCTTGAAATGATGATTGTATGTCAGACCATAAAAGTACTATACCAATAATGGATAGAACGATTTCCGTTCCTAAAGTTAACCGACCAGGCGTAACTGTTATTTTTTCAACTTTGACAACACCAAGACCAGTTAGGATCAGGAAAAAACCAGCAAGAAGTGCGATGAACCCAATAAAACTGGCAATCGAATTAACAGTTATGGATGGCATACCTTCTTCCTTTTACTGATAGAAAATGAGCTTACAGCCCAACGGCTCGCGGCCCGTCCCGGCGCTGTTTGCCGGGATACCGGCGGCTGGAGGAACGTGGACTCGCCCACAAAACGGCCAACCCCCAAAGACGCGTGTACACGAGTTTAGGCGGCATTTTTTACCAGGGCCATGTCATTGCGATGAGTGACAAGAATGCGAGGCAGAATATGATAATTAGTCCGGGTACAGCCCGACGGGGTGGCAACGATCGAGCCGAAAATGTGTGCCGAATGTTCATGCCGTCAACGTTTACGCCCTCGCCTGAGCTTAGCTTTTTGCCTTCTGTTAAGAGTGAAATCCCCAGCGTCTTTTCATGGCGTCTTGCCTGTGCTATTCGTAATTCATAATATTTGTAGTTATGCCAATAGGTTGACCACCAAGGGATACAGAGGATTAAGCCTAGTATTGCTCCTCCAAAAGTCAACACGTTTTGCCCAAACGAACTACCATCTTGTGCAAGGGCAGATCCTAGAAAACCAATCAACACCATCTCTGCAAGTAGAAAAGCGCCAAACTCCTGCCACAATAACTCAATATGGTATTGCATCAGAGATAAAGCACGGTCATATTCATCTTTGGCTACTTTTGTTGTGGTTCCTGAAGTTGCCATACTATAAACCTTTCAGTTCGTCATGCCAATGCTTGAAAGCAGTCCACCGCCCGCCCCGCCGCGGCCCTGGCCCACAAAACAGACAAATCCCAAAGTCGCCTGCCCCGCGCTTGCCTGCCCCGCTCACTTCGCGGGGTTGCGGGGTTGCGGGGCGTGCTCGCTCGCAAGATGGCAGGGCATCATGTTTCCAGAAAGGAATTGTCTTGGGACACTTCCTGAGAACGCTTTGTTGGGCGCGTTTTTTTAAGGTTCTACAATTACACGCCAGGGTGCTTGTTTCGTATCACCGTAACGCTTGCCTAACCAATCGGCTTTGATTTTACCAATGTCTTCGGCAGAAATGACAACGTAGTCGGGAATGCAAACTTTAACGTACCAACCACCAGCGGCGAATGTTAGGGACATTGTTTTTTGAAATACAACCAAACGGTGATAACCATATTGATTTGTATTCCACGCTAACCCGTAGCATTTTTTGCCTGTAAATGATGATGGCGTGAAATCACCGTTATTTCCACTAGGTTCGTATTCTCTCCACCAACTTAAGGCATTTGGCACTCCATTATCTACGCCATTAATTTGGGAAATAACGTCATCTGCTCTAATTACTACGGATGGCGTTGACTGAATAGCAACTGCTGTTTGCGTCGCTTCAATACCTTTCTGTTTTGTTGCAATTGCTTGGCTTGTGGCTTCAATTTGCGTTGCTTGAGCAAAATAGGCTGTGGATGTTATTGAAAAATTGCCGTTGTCAGACGAAATTGGCGTAAAAAGTTGACCTTGTTGCGCCGCCAAAGTTAATTGTTGTGCTTGGAGTTGATATTGTTGATTAGCTAGAGCAATTTGGGTTTCTTGATAAGCTAGTTGAATAGCCTGATTGTCAAGTTGTCTTTTAGTATCTCTGTTGTTTTCATAAAATGAATAAAAACCCCAAAGTATTGGAATTGATCCGAGCAAGAACACCACGACTGCACTACCAAAATATTTAGAACAACCCGATGATTGACTATTCTTTGCCATTAATTGTTTCTCCACTTACGGCATTAAGCGCCCAACGGCTCGCGGCTCGTCCCGGCGGTTTTTGCCGGGATACCCCGCTGTACGGGGCAGGCCGGCGGCTGGAGGGAAAAGATTCGCCCACGAAACGGACAAAATCGAAAGCCGCGATAAAGGCCATTTTTGCTTCTACCTTTGATACTCCTGTTTATCGGCGGGCGCGTGATGATAATGCAACAATGTTTTTATGGGCTGGCTATTCCGTAAGTGCAGAATCATCATCTTCAGCTTGAGTAATTTCCCAAGCTAAAAAGTTATCGAGATCCGCTTTTATCTGTGCTATCACAAATGCAATCACTAATGCGTCATCTATAAGACCAATACCAAGGAGTATATCGGGAATTAGGTCAACCGGAGAAACAAAGTAGATAATTCCAACGGTGACAAGCACAACTGAAGTCCAAGGAATGTCTCTATACTCTCCACTGATATAAGCGCTTAATAGCCTGAAAAGCGCGGTTAGGTAGCTCCAAACTTCGCCTAAAGGTCCCCGGTTCTTTTCGAAACCCCCTGCCTTTTTGACAGCATCGTCAAGAAGTTTTTTTGCCTTCTTTGGATCACGCACATATCCTTCTGCTTTGCTCTTTGTTTTCTCGACAGCCTTTGCAATTTGCTTTTTGGTAGGCTTTGCTTTCTGGGTAGCGGTCTTAGCTGGCTTATTAATTGTTTTGTTTCTTTCAACCATTTCCGGCTCCTTTAATAACCTATGCTGATTTTGATATTTTTAGAGATTGAAGCACCCAACGGTTCTCGTACTTTCCGGTATTTTTCGCCGCGATACCGGCTCCCTCGCAGGACGAGACGCACCCACGAAACGAACAAAACCCAAAGTTGCAACGTTCACACACTAAAATGAAGAGATCAAAGAGAATCATTGGGCTGATTTTCCGTCCTGGTTATTTCAAGCTGCTAACACTATACACATTTCTCCCCCCAAAAATAATTGCAATTTGTCACTAAAACATGCAAGAAACCCGACAAGTCTCGTTGCGGCCCTGGCGTTCCGCGGACCTTGCCCCCGCACGCGCTGCGGCTGGGACACTCCTTCTAAGACACTTCGACAGGCTCACTGCAACGCCTGTCAGGTTTGCGTTTTACAGATACCCCAGCGCCTGCCCCGGCTACTCTATGCCGGGGTTGCGGGGCGTGCACGCTATGTTGGGCGAGCTATCCAATTGAACCCAAATCCTTAAGACTCCTCATTTTGCATCCAGGCAACTACACGATTTCTGCCTTGCTGTTTGGCCCTGTACAAGGCCTGATCCGCACAATTTATCATAACATCAAGGGAAACCACTTGTTTAGGATTTAGGCACGCCAGGCCGAGACTGACGGTCACCTGAATGGTCGTCTGCTGAATGGGAAATGGCTGTTGAGCAACTGCTTGGCGAATCCGCTCTGAGATGGTCAAACATTGATCTAAAGAGGAACCAACCACTAAGACCACGAACTCCTCGCCACCATAGCGCCCAGCCACATCCCCTTGCCGCAAGGATTTCTTGATCCTAGATCCCACAGCGGACAGCACCTCATCCCCAGCTTGATGGCCATATACGTCATTGACATGCTTAAAGTGGTCGACATCCAGCATGATTATCGCCAGCTGACTTTTGTCGATTTTCACGCGTTGAAAGGCAGCTTCTGCGATTTCTAGGAACCGCCGCCGGTTAACCAGGCCTGGTTAAGTAGTCGGTGGTGGCCAATTCGCGGTAGAGATCTGCCTGCTTGCGCGTCATCTCGACCTGGTGAAGGATTTCGAGATTTTTAATCCGCCGGTCGGATTTATTGTTGAATATCTTTCTAAAGGTGGTGTGGAAGGCCCCGAAATGATCCAGGGCCGATTTGTAATCCTGTTTTTCTCTATAGATTTCCACCAGACGCTCGTGGATCAGAGACATATTCGTGAGTGAATTTATTCTTTCTGCCGTCTGGAGAGCCTGCAGGAGCACTTTTTCGGCTTCGTCAAGGTTGCCGCGGATTTGGCGGATGCGGCTGATTTCCAAAACATAACTAATTTCCAGAAGTTGGCTGTTGTACTGGCGCGATAATTCGATGCCTTCCTGTAAGAATATCATGGCCTGGTCATAATTCCCGAGGGCGACATGGATGGCCCCCACCGACTGCAGGGTTTCCATCTTGCCGACTGCCGTTCCAAGCCTAGTGAATAGAGACAGCGCCGCCAGGCCGTACTCCAGGGCTTCCTGGTCACGTCCAAGCATATGAAGTGTATAAGCAACATTATTGTTAGCATCCGCCCGGCCGGTGACATCATCTTCGCTCGCCTTTTCCAGGCAAGCCTTGAAGTACGCTAGCGCCTCGGCATAATTCTCCAGCCCATATTGGACCAACCCCAGGCCGTTAATCAGAGAGATTTCCAGGTCGGGATAATTTGCGCTTTGAACTAATTTCAGCGCGTTGAGGTAGTAATCCATCGAGGTCGGAAAATCCTCGATGTGCCAGCAGATTCTCCCCGAAGAGGCTTTGTATGGAGCCGATCAGATATTTATCCCCGATTTGTTCTGCGAGACGATTGGCCTTTAACCCGATGGGGAAGAGCCTCCTCCGGTTTGCTCAGCATATCCAGGCAGTAGGTCTGGGTTCTCAAGCATTCAAATTCATCTATGAGTTGCGCCTCGGCGCAGTTAGATAAAAGGCTTTGCGCTTGCCTCGCTAGCTGGATCGCCCTCGGGCCATCTTTCTTGCATATAGCCCAGGCCTGCTTGTTTATTTTTCTAATCTCTTCGATATTGCTGCTCATGAACTTTTTACCAATAGAGTTGCCAGACTAAGCTGGAAAGAGAATTGAGGGCATTAATAGGATTGCGAAGACGCTATCATCCATAGCGGGCGTCTCTTGTGCTCCAGAGTTGCACGCCCAACTATTACTTTAGCGGAATGAGCCTGTTTTATGTCCACTCCGGTGGTCTGATCCAGAAACGTTCTGCGCTGTTATTACTATACAATTTTCCCACCCCGAAAGCAATTGCAATTTGTCCCGAAAATGCGATCATCAGAAAATTGACGGGCCTCGTTGCGGTCCCAGCCTTCCGCGGACCTTGCCCCCCGCACGCGCTCCGGCTGGGACACTCTTCCTGAGACCTGTCAGGTTTGCGTTTTACAGATGCCCCAGCGCCCGCCTCGCCGTGGACCTCGCTCACGAAACGGACAAAACCCAGAGCTGCAGGCTCGCATTGTTAGGTGGTTACATGTACTTACTCGTCTACAAACTATACTCTGATGAGGCTTTCCACATTTCGCCGAATTGCTTATCAAAATATTCGAACCATTTCTGATCTTTTTGTCTTGATAATTCAAAAAGCGGTCGACCGCTGGTTCCGACACGCCAAGCTGCCAGATGCACGAATATTCGCCCTGATGGGAGATGAGGGTTGATGGCGATGATATTGTATGGCGGCAAATAATCTATGACCTTGTACTCAAATTTGCTATTAGACTTTCGAGCAAGATTACTTACTATTGAGAGATTTCTTGTGTAAGCATCCATGACATCATTGATTGGCCTGTTCGCACGAAAGGCCGCCACTTTTGCAGAATTGCCTTTAGGATCCATGAGTAGAAATTTCCTGATTCTAACGGAATTTGTGGTTTAGGTCGAAATGAGGCATGATAGGGCTAAAACTCTGCCAAGAGAACAGCCCACATGCCTCAAAGACAGTGTACCAAAACAAAGACGCAAGTTACAAGGCCAAGCAAGAGAATAACGCTTCCAATCGAAACCGAGAAATACAACAAGATTGTGGAAGATAGCCATACCTATCGACAATGGCTGGATGAAATGATTGTGACATATCCAGAATTATTTCCTACAAACATCGGCGAAGGATACACTTTGCACGATGATCGTTTTTCTGGGAAGCTGGAAAGTATGCGACTACGCCGCATTTGCCTGAAAGCCCGGACTATCGAGGGCAAGAGACAAGTTTTCACGATTGCGCCCAGTACGGTGATGCCTTATTTTGTTGGTTTGACAGATGAAATCGAAAAAGCCTTGTTCCTGCGCCGTTTTGACGTTCCATTTTGGGCCTTGAGCTATGTCTTTGGCCGAGATGACCAGTACTGGTATCGACTGGAGAACCAATTTGGGCGTTACAACCTGGTGCAAACGGTCGTCAAAGACCAGGAAAAGTTGCCCAAGCACTTGTTGGCTGATGAAAAGGTCACCTGGCTAAATGGCGAAGAAATCGTAGTGGCTACCACCGTTGGAGATGATTGTGTATTGGGCGCATCGGTCGCGTTGGGTATAGATACACCGAACCTGGAAGAAGCTTACCAACATTTCAAAGACGAAGCCTTGCAACTCAACCCGGAATATCAGCCTGAAACCGTCAACACCGATGGCTGGGAAGCCACCCAGAAAGCCTGGCGACATTTGTTTCCGCTGATTGTCATCCTAGAGTGTTTCCTGCATGCTTTCATCAAGATACGCCAACGCGGCAAACACATGAAAGATAGCTTTCACCTGCTTTCCCAAAAGGTATGGGAGGTCGATCATGCAGTAGACGCTGCTGCTTTTCGTCTACAAGCTACAGAGTTATTGACCTGGGCCGAAACCAACACCACCGATTACGTTTTGGATGCCGTGCGGAAACTCTGCTCAAAAGTCGATCGCTTCATATTGGCCTATGACCATCCGCTCGCCCATCGCACCAGTAACATGCTGGATCGCCATATGAACTTGATGGATCGTTGGTTGGATAGTTCACGCTTTTTTCACGGGCATTGGTCATCTGCCGAGCGTTCCATTCGAGCTTGGGCATTGCTGCACAACTTTGGACCCTATTGCCCGCGAGCCAGGGCCAGGCAAGAATATACTTCACCTGCCCATAAGCTCAATGGCTTTGTCTATCATGATAATTGGCTTCACAATCTGATGATCTCCACTTCCATGTCCGGGTTTAGCCGCTAACCACAAATTCCAGCAGTATCAGAAAAATTCTTTATCGAATATCCGCGTAATTTCATTATCTTCGAATTTGGTGAGCGCATCAACGACCTCCTCGCGGCTGGTCTTAATGATTTCCTTGCGTTTGGAACCTTTGCTTTTCTTGAGTAGTTCGAATTTTTCACTTGCATTGATTAGCATGACGCGGTCTTTTTGGTGCGGTTTTTTGTTTTTATTCAAGACCCACAGATAAGTATAAATCCCCGTGTTGAAAAATTCATCCATTGGTAATTGGATAACAGCTTCCACAATATCGCTATCTAACATCCATTTACGGATGTTGCTTTCAGAACTGCCCGCATCTCCCGAAAATAAAGTCGATCCATTATGGACAACCACACCAATGCCATCATGAGCCATTTTCGAGATCAGGTGCTGCATGAAAAGCAATTGTCCATCGCCAACAGAAGGAAGGTATTTGAATCGCCCGGTTTTATCCTTGCGGATATCGCTTTCGTAGCCTTTCCAGCTTACGCCATAAGGCGGGTTGGCTACCACTACTTCGAATTCTTCGTTGTAAAACTCATCATCTACCAGTGTATTGCCATGCGCAATTTTTGAGTCTTGGCCTGAAGCGGCTCTCAATTTTAGCCAAGGCATACAGGGCATCGTTCCAATCTTGCCCATAGGTTTGGGTATAACGATTGAATTTCTCATTGATGCGATCTTCCACGCCAAAGAGTAAGTTGCCGCCACCGCAAGTGCAATCGTATATTTTGAGCAAGGTGTCTTTTTCTTCAATCTTGGAAGCAATGATTTCTGCAATCAAAGCAATCACATCATCCGGTGTGTATTGTTCTCCAGCGGTTTCGGCTGAAATGTCCGCCCATTTGCGTTTGATGTGTTCTTCCAGTGTGGTGATTTCGGAGTTATTGAAAGGCTTTAAATCGATTTCGCTCCAAAGTTTGGTATAGCCCAACAATACTTTTTTTGCTTTCAAGGTAGTGATGACACTCTTGATATTTAGAAATCTCTCGCCTTCTTCGCCAGGTTCCACCCCCAATAAATATTTGGTATCTTCATCCAATCCTTTGAGATAGGCATCAAAATCGATCTCAAAAGATTTGTCGTTCATACAAACATCTTGGAGCGTCTTTTTCTGTTCAAACAGATATTTGTTATAGCCTTGTTGCTGATCCATGAGCAGCGCGTATCTATCATCTTCACGCATGGCTTCAAAGGCGTCTATACCCCCAGCAGCATCCACTTCAGTCTCATACAACCTGATCAAGCGGCTTTCGATCATAATCAGCGCAAAGAAAGGCATCATGTAAGAGGGCCATTCTGATTCCTTGATGCCGCAACCGCGCAAAAGGTCAGCTGTAGCCCAGATTTTGGATTCTGTATTGAAGGATGTTGTTTGTCATTGAATGTAGGCAGCGTTATTTGGAAATTCTAAATAATCCCAACATGTTCAAATGTTTAGATATTTTATCACGCGCAAATCCTATGTTTTTAAATCTCCCATTGCCTGACAACTCATCTTACGGTATAGTCAAAGTATGCAACCCACCAGGATCACCCGCCCGCACTTCCCGCCCGGCTACATGGACCAGCCCACGGCCGAAATCGCCTGGGAGGCCGTGGCCGGGAAGCTGGCCCGCGCCAGGCACTACTGGCTGTGCACCGTCCGTGCGGATGGGCGCCCCCATTGTGTCCCGCGCTGGGGCGTTTTTTTAGACGGCCGCCTGTACTACGACGGCAGCCCCGAGACGCGCCACGCCCGCAACCTGCTCTCCAACCCGCACGTCTCGCTGCACCTGGAGAGCGGGGAACAGGCCGTCATCCTGGAGGGACGGCGGAAGCCGCCGGAAACCGGACCCGGCGCTGGCCGGACGCCTGGCGGAAGCCTACCGGGCCAAGTACGCCGCGCTGGGCTACAGCCCCGCGCCAGACCAGTGGGACGAGGGCGGCCTGTACGTCTTCACCCCGCGCCAGTGCATCGCCTGGACGGTGTTCAATGAGGACCCGACCAAGTTCATTTTTGAAGATAAGTAAAGTGCTGTCATTTTTGTAGAGAGCGATATGCTGCCCGAATATCATTTCAAGGACAAAAAAGGCGTACGTGGAAAATACGTTCGCGCCTTACAACAAGGATATACCGTCCGGATCACGAACGAAATTGGAATTGGAGTTCAAATGATCGACTTCACCACCGACTTCGGCCGGCGCGCGCTGCGGCGGCTGGAGACAGAGATCTTCATCTGGTTCACCACCACCGGCCCGGACCTGACCCCGCAGCCGCGCCCGGTCTGGTTCCTGTGGGAGCGCGGCGCGTTCCTGGTCTTCAGCCGGCCGGCGGCCCACAAGGTGGCCCACATCCGGGCGCGCCCCAACGTCTCCCTGCACTTCAACAGCGACGCGCGGGCCGACGAGGACGTGATGGTCTTCCTGGGCCGGGCCGAGATCGATCCCGCCGCCCCGCCCGCGGAAGAAGTGCTGGACTACTTCGAGAAGTACCGGGAAGGCATCGCCGCCCTGAACCTGTCCCCCGGCGAGTTCAGCCGCGACTACTCGCTGGCCATCCGCGTGCGGCCGGTCCGGCTAAGGGGCTGGTAGGGTTGTAGGGTTACATCCTGAAGCGCGCTGCTGCAGCGGCGCGCTTTTTTTGTTCCTGGAAGAGCCTGTTGTAATTCAGGTGAAATTGTTGTATTTTATTTATAGGGCGAAAGTTTAGATGTTTTGCCTGTATGGATGCCTTAAAGGGTTTGCTCGGATGACGAGCAAAGAAAGGAACGCGCGATGACACAACCCACTTACCAGGATGCAGACATCCTGCTGAAAATGGCCCGCCTGGGCGTCGAGATGAACCTGGGAGAATTGACTGGCTGGATGTACAGCGACCAGTTCGTCCCCGACGTCGAAGAATTCACGAAGAAATACAGTCCGGATAGCGCGGAGTTCGACAAGGTGCGCGCCCTGCTGATGTGGTACGAAACCCTGGGCACGCTCTACAAACACGGTCTTTTTAATGGCGACCTGCTCTTCGACTGGATTTTCGTGGGCGCCCCCTGGGAAAGGTTGAAGAGCTTTGCGCTTGCCCAGAGGCAGCAATCGGGGAACCCGCGCATGTTCGAGAATTTCGAGGCGCTGGCAAACGCCGAAAAGAAATAAGGGAACGCCTGCAGGCCTTCCTGGCGCTCGCCCCGCCCCGGGAGAAGCACTCTCCGCTTAACCGGTTCACGCGCGTCGAAGGAATTCACCCGTTTCACGCGAGCGTGCTTCGGCGCCGCTGCGCGCTTCCTCGCAATGAGCGCACAGGCGATCCGGGGGGAAGCGCTGGATGGACTGAAATTTAGAGGCCGGAGGGCGTCAGCCCGGCCGTGCGCAGCGCCGAGCGGATCATCAGGTATTCGGTGATGTTCTCGGAGGTGACCAGGCCCACCAGCTGGCCGTTGTGGGTCACCGGCAGGGTCTTCGAGCCGTTCTGCTGCAGGCGGGCCAGGGCGGTCTCGACCATGTCGTGCGAGTTGATCTCGCCCACCTCCCGGCGCATGACCTCCACCACCGGGGTGGCCTGCCCGCGCTCGGAGAGGGCCGCCATGAACGCGTCCCGGTCGAGGATGCCCACCAGGCGGCCGTCCTGGACTACGGGGAAGTCGTGCTGCGAGCCGGCCAGGATCAGCCCGACCACGCGGGCCAGGGTGTCGCCGGGCGTCAGGCTCTGGAAGTCGGTCAGCATGGCGCGCGCCACCGGGATGCCGCCCAGCGCGTGGCGGGCCTGGACCACGCTGGCTTCCTGGCCGGCCCCCATCCACACGAACAGGGCGATGAAGAGCAGGAAGGGGTTGCCGAACAGGCCGATGATGCCGAACAGGAAGGCAAAGCCCTGCCCGACGGTGGCGGCGATCTGGGTGGCCCGGGCGTATTCCAGTCGCAGGCCGAGCAACGCCCGCAACACCCGCCCGCCGTCCATGGGGAAGGCCGGGATCAGGTTGAAGCCCAGCAGCCACAGGTTGACGATCATCAGGCGCCAGAGCAGCGGACCGGAGGAGACGCCCAGGCCGGTCAGCGGCTGCAGGCTCCCGCTGACCAGCATGTACAGGAACAAGAGCGCCGCGATCGCCAGGTTGACCGCCGGCCCGGCCAGCGCCACCCACAGTTCTTCGATCGGCTTTTCTGGCATGCGCTCCAGGCGGGCCACGCCGCCGATCGGGTAGAGCGTGATGTCGCGCGTGCGGATGCCGTATTTGCGCGCGGTGAGGGCGTGCCCGTACTCGTGCATGACGACGAAGGCGAACAACAGCAGGATGAAGGACACGCTCGAGATGACGGCGCTCCAGGAGCGGCCTCCCGTCCACTGGCTGAACGCGACCCAGCCGATCAGGAGCAGGAAGGTGGCGTGCATGTACACGTCGATCCCCGCGATGCGGGCCAGTTTCCATTGCCATTTCATGGTTATATACTCCTAGTGTAAGTCACGCAGTCCTATGCTGTAGAAGATTTCCGCTAAAATGGTGTGCGTGGTGGCGTACGCCGCCACGCACACCATTTTTCGGGCTTCCCTTTGTAATTCTGTGATCACTGCAAATTTGCGCTTGCATTTCTTCTGCACAGATTCTAGACGCAATTTATTAGAAAATTATTATAAAAATTGGTCAAAATCTATCAGAACGGGGTGGAAGCCGAAAACAAGGACGGCGTGCACTGCACGCCGTCCTTGTTTTCGGCCCAATGGGTTTGCGGACGAGGGAAGGGCTAAATAATCCCGATCTGCTTGCCGGCCTCGCCGATCACCTCCATCGCGTAGGCGATCTCGTCGCTTTCGTGCGCGGCGGTGATGGTGGCGCGCAGGCGGGCCAGCCCTTCGGGGACGGCGGGCGAGACCACCGGCAGCACGAACACGTCGCGGTGCTGGGCTTCGCGGGTGAGCGCGAAGGCGCGCTCGTCGGAGCCGCACAGCACCGGGACGATGGCGGTCTCGGTCAGCATGGTGTCGAAGCCCATCTCTTTCAGCCCGTCGATGAACTGGCGCGTGTTCCGGTTGAGCTTTTCCATCCGCCAGGGCTCGTCCAGGATGACCTGGAAGGCCTCGTTGGCCGCCGCGGCCTGGGCGGGCGGGAGCGCCGCCGAGAAGATGTAAGCCCGGCTGGCGTGGCGCAGGTAGGTGATCAGCTCCTTCTTGGCGGCCACGTAGCCGCCCACCGAGGGGATGGTCTTGCTGAGCGTGCCCATCTTGATGTCGATCACGCCGTCCAGGCCGAAGTGTTCCTCGATCCCGTGCCCGGTTGCCCCGAGCACGCCGAGCGAGTGGGCCTCGTCGATCATCAGCCAGGCGCCGTACTTCTGGCACAGCTTGACCGTGGCCGGCAGGTCGACGATGTCCCCGTCCATGCTGAAGACCGCGTCTGCGATCACCAGCGTGGAGCGGTCGGGCGGGACCTGCTCGAGGCGCTTTTCCAGGTCGGCCATGTCGTTGTGGCGGAAGCGGCGGAACTCGGCCCCCGACATCAGGCAGCCGTCCACGATGGAGGCGTGGTTGAGCTTGTCGGACAGCACGGTGTCGCCGCGCCCCATCAGGGTGGAGACCACCGACAGATTGGTGGCGTAGCCGGAGGAATAGGTAATCGCGGCTTCGGCGCCCTTGAAGGCGGCGATAGTCTCTTCGAGTTCGGTGTGGATCTCCAACGTCCCGGCCAGGGAGCGGACGCCGTGCGTCCCGGTCCCGTACTTGTCGATCGCGGCTTTGGCCGCCGCCCCGATCCGGGGGTGGCCGAGCAGGCCCAGGTAGCCGTAGGAAGCGTACATGCCCATATCGCGGCCGTCTATCAGCACCCGGGCGCCGCCGCGCAGCTCCGTGACCGGCTGGTTGTAGAAATACAGGTCATTTTCCTTGAGCGTGTGCACGCGGTCGGTGATGGCATGCACGCGGCGCATGACCGCGTCATCGGTTTTCTTCAAATCCATAAGGGCTCCTTCAGAAAAATGCTCCGGTAAGTTTAGCCCAGGCAGGCGGTTCTGTCCAGTTGGTTTCGCTCAACGCCGGGGCGCGTTACTTTTCATTGCTCTACCGGCTCGAGCACCACAATCGGGATCTGGCGGGTGGTCCTCTTTTGATACGCCAGGTAGGGCGGGTGTTTTTCCGTCGCGAACGTCCACAGGTCAGCATACTCCTCCCCCTGCGCCTCGTGCGCGACCACGGGGATGCTCTTCCCCTTGACCTCGATTTCCGCGCGCGGGTGGGCTCTTAAATTCAAAAACCAGTCTGCCTGCTGTTCCCTGCCCCAGTTGGAGGCGACGAGCAGATAGACTCCCTCCCGGTAGAAATAGGCGATGGGGGTCAGGTACGATCTTCCGGACTTGCGACCGGTGTGGTGCAAGAGCAGGATCGTTTGCGAGCCGAGCTTGCTCCCGATCCGCCCGCCGCTGACGCGGATCAGGAAGGCATTCAAGCCGGTGAACCAACCGATCAGGAGCTCTTTTATGCGGGTCTCGCTATCTCTAATGGGGTCCCCGCGTCTGCTCGGGCGGATTCGTGCAGGGCCACCAGCGCCGCGACGTTGGCGCGGCTATCCGCCAGCGAGATGCGCGGCGCGTCCCCGTTCAGGACCGCGTCCGCCATATCTTCCACTTCCCCCAGGTAGAGCTCCCCTCCCTTGACCTGGATCGTTTCCGTTTTCCCGTCTCGCACCAGGTAGATCTTCTCGTTCGTGCCGGGCTTGTACGGGTTGGGGACGATCAGCGTCCCCTGGCTCCCGACGAACTCCATGTAGACGTGGAAGGGCATGACAAAGCTGCTGTCGAACTGGCCGAAGACGTTGCCGGGAAAGCGCAATTGCCCGACGAAGGTGTCGTCGATCCCGCTCGGACCGGTGAGCCCCCAGCCGAAAACCTGCTGCGGTTCCGCCCCGAAGACCGCCCGCATGTAGCTGAGCGGGTAACAGCCCACGTCCCACAGGCTGCCGCCGCCCATTGCGGGGACGGAGCGGATGTTGCCCTGGCCTTCCATCTCGTAGGTGTACGATCCGCGCAGCAACTTCAGGCTCCCCAGCGAACCGTCCCGGACGAGCTCCTGCACTTTCAGGGTCTGGGCGTGGTGCCGGTACATGAAGGCTTCCGCCACCACGCGCCCGTGGATCCTGGCCGCGTCGGCGATGGCGTCCACGTCGCCTACCGTCAGCGCCAGCGGTTTCTCGCACAAGACGTGCTTGCCCGCTTCGACGGCTTTAACCGTCCACGCTGCGTGCAGGTGGTTGGGGAGCGAGTTGTAGATCACGTCGATCTCGGGGTCGGCCAGCAGCGCTTCGTAAGAGCCGTGGGCGCGCGGGATGTTCCACTCTTTGGCATAGGCGTCGGCCGATTCCTGCGAGCGGGAAGCCACGGCCAGCAGGTGGTTGCGTTTCGACTCGCGCAGGGGCGGGATGAGCGCGCGGTTGATGTGGGCGGTGGAGAGCAGGCCCCAATTGAGAATTTTTGAACTCACGGCGATCGCCTCCTATTCTTCCTTTTCAATCAATGCTTGTGATTTCCCAACTTGCAATTTCCAGAAAGGACTTCTGTTACCATGCTTGTAAATCTGGCAAGGGCTGAGCGTTAATTCATTCCCTTCCCAATACATCGCTCAACTTGCGTTTTCAACTCCGGTAGATTGTTTACAACCGTGTCCCAAACAACTTCAAGTTCGATCTTAAGGAGTAAGCGATCGTCATTCTTCTTCATAGAGGACTACACTGTCTTTTTCGATATTGGACTTGCGGTGAATGTTCAACCCCTCTTCGGTCACCAAATCAACCTCACAGCCAAGTTTTCGTTCCAGCTCCTGCTCCAAGCGAATGAATTCGAACAAACCAAGGACGGGACGTTGATCACTGGCTTTTAAAGCGATCAACAAATCAATATCGCTCTTTCCAGTTTGATCGCCACGGGCAAACGAGCCAAAGACAGAGATCCGCTTCACGTAGGGTTGCAAAACGGGTGTGACGGTATCTCGCAGGTTGGTAAAACGATCCATAAGGTTAGTTTAGCATAATCTCATTACGATCCGCCGCCCAGCTCGCGCAGTTTTTCCTCGTCGATGATCGTCACGCCCAGCTCTTTGGCCTTGTCGAACTTCGAGCCGGGGTTCTCGCCCAGCACCAGGTAATCGGTGCTCTTGCTGACCGAGCCGGTCACCTTGCCACCGTTGGACTGGATGAACTCTTTGATGCCCTCGCGGGTGAAGCCCGCCAGCGTGCCGGTCACGACAAAGGTCAATCCGTTTAAACTGCCCTGTGACTGGTCACTCGAGCTTGGAGACTGATCCACTGGCCACACGCCTGCTTCCTTCAACTTGATCAGCAGGGTCTGGTTGGCGGGCGTGTCGAACCAGTCCACGATCGCTTCGGCGATGTTGGGGCCGACGCCTTCGATCTGTTGCAACTCTTCCTCCGTTGCCCGGGAGAGCGCTTCCAGGTCGGGATAGTGACGGGCCAGGTCGAAGGCCATGACCGATCCCACCCCGCGGACTCCCAGCGCGGTGATCAGGCGACCCAGGCTCTGGCCCCTGGCCTGCTCGAGCGATGCCAGCAGGTTCTCGGCCTTTTTCTCGGCGAAGCCTTCCAGCGCGAGCAGTTGCTCCTTTTTCAGCGAGAACAGGTCGGCCACGTCCCGGACCAGCCCGGCCTGGACCAGCTGGATCCCGGTGTTGATGCCCAGCCCGACGATGTCCATTGCGCCGCGCGAGACGAAGTGCTCCAGGTTGCGGATCAGCTGCGCCGGGCAGGACGCGTTGACGCAGTACCAGGCCACTTCGTCGTCGAATTGCTCCACCGGCTGCCCGCAGGCCGGGCAGGCGCTGGGCGGCACGTAGGGTTTTTCATCGCCCGTGCGCGCGTCCACCACGGGGCCGATGACGTAGGGGATCACTTCCCCGGCGCGCTTGACCAGCACCCGGTCGCCGGGGCGGATGTCTTTGTCGGCGATGTAGTCGAAGTTGTGCAGGGTGGCGCGCTCCACCCACACGCCGCCGATCTCGACCGGCTCCAGGATGGCGTAGGGGGTCAGCACGCCGGTGCGGCCCACGTTGACGCCGATATCGTGCAGCAGGGTGGTCACTTCGCGGGCCGGGAACTTGTAAGCGGTGGCGCCGCGCGGGTCCTTGCCGACGGTGCCCAGGTCTTCGGCCAGTTCCAGGTCGTCGATCTTGATGACCATGCCGTCCGTTTCGTAAGAGAGCTCATCGCGGCGGTCTTTCCAGCTTTCGATGTACTCCAGCGCGGACTCGAAGTCATCGAAGCGCCTGGCCACGTCGGTGACCGGGAAGCCAAGCGCCTTGAGATATTGCAGCAGCTCCCACTGGCTGGCCGGGACCGGGCCGCCCTCGGAATACACGATCTGGTAGACCAGCAAGGTCAGCGGGCGGGAGGCGGTCAGGGCCGGGTCGAGCTGGCGCAGCGAGCCGGCCGCGGTGTTGCGCGGGTTGAGGTAGGTCTTGGCGCCGGCCTCTTCGAGCTGGCGGTTCAGTCTGGCAAAGTCAGCGATGGGGATGAAGGCTTCCCCCCGCACCACCAGGTACGGTGGGGGTTGCGGGCCGTCCTTATCGACCGGGATGCGCAGCGGGATCGACTGGAGCGTGCGCAGGTTGACCGTGATGTCTTCCCCGATTTCGCCGTTGCCGCGCGTGGCGCCCTGCACGAAGACCCCGTCGCGGTAGTGCAGCACCACCGACAGGCCGTCGATCTTGGGCTCGACCACGAATTTGGCGGAGGCAACATCGGGGTCCAGCCGCTTGACCCGCTCGAACCAGGCCCGGGCGTCGTCCGCGCCGAAGGCGTTCGACAGGGACAGGATCGGCCTGGGGTGGCGGACCTTCACGAACTTGTCCAGCGGGGCCGCGCCGGCGCGCTGGGTGGGGGAATCGGGCGTGATCCAGTTGGGGTACTCGGCCTCGAGGGCTTTCAGTTCGTTCAGCAACCGGTCATATTCGAGGTCGCTGATCACCGGCGCGTCCAGGACGTGGTAGCGGTGATTGTGCAGGCGCACCAGTTCTTTGAGTTCTTCATAACGGTCGTGTGTGGTCATGGGCCAATTATAGTCTACCTGTCATCCATCATAACATCGTGGACAAAAGTAGCACCTTTAACAACCGAGAGAACCATCAAGACATCGTAGACGGGGTCAAAACTGGGCGTTTGAACAAGCCAGCCAACAGGGCTTGCCACCAATTGGGAGTCGTTTGCCTTTGTGCGAACTGTGGTTGTAAGGGCATAACCGGCTCATTGAGTAGAAACGGATGCTCAGCCAGGCAGCATCGTTTTGGGGCATCCGGTGCGGCATCATAAATTCGCAAGGTTGCGCCACTGAGCTGGATGGACAGCGTTGCCCAAACTCCTTGACCCGGCTGACCCAATCCAGCAGACCAGATTTGGTTCAGGATGGGTACGCTGTGTTTTTCATTCACTGCACGCAAAAAGTGCAGCTGCCCGGCGGTGAGGGGCAATGGAGTAGGTGGAGAGAAACCGAGAGGCAGTTTGCGTGCAGGCACAGCCCGGTGGATTTGCAGCGGAGAGCGTCCAGCCAGAGCAGAGTGGTGATGGCTGCTACGATAGTTTGGGTAAAAGAGCGCCGAGCGTTGGCGAACGGCTGCAAGGTCTTCCAGGTGTTCTTTTTTCCAGACAAAATTCGAGTAATCCTGATGAAAGCGTTCCACAAAGGCATTGCTCTCTGGGTGATAAAACGGTGAGAAAACCGGTTGGACACCTACATACAGCGCCAGACGAACGACTTTGCCAATGACGCCAGGGTGCTTGTAGCCCCCGCTGAAACAACTTTCGTTATCCATCTGGAGATAGTCTGAAAGTCCCAACTCTCGCCAGGTGTGTAAAATGAAATCCAGCGCATCTCTGGAACGCTTGTTGGCATATTGCTTGCCAGCCGGATACCGCGAGACGACATCGATACTGTTGAAACAGGCAATGCTCTCGCCGCCAGTCAGGTAGTGTGGGACAATATCCACCTGGGTTAATTGGTGCACTCCGCTTGGCTTTAGGTGTGGATACACCACTTCTTTTTCCGCCTGGGGCAAACGAGGCCTGGTCTTACCAGCATGTCGCAAGATGCGCTCGATCGTACTGACGGCAGGTGGCGATTCGATCCCGTGGACAAGCAACCTGCCATAAATGGCATCGGCCCCAATGTAGCCCAGGTTATCCTTGTTTTCAGCTTCCGCTTCCAACTCGCTACGGATGCGCAGAATCTCCTGGCGTATCTCGGCAGATGTCTGCCGGGCAATGTGCTGTGGCGCTCGTGAGCGTGCTTGCAGTCCCGCCCACCCTTCCTGTTCAAAGCGATCTTTCCACTTGTATGCCCACCCACGTGATCTAGCCAATATCTGTGCCGCTTCTCGTGGCGTTTTGCCGCTGTTCAGCAAGTGGATCAGCGCCTTCCTGTCTTCTTGATCGGCTTGTTCGCTCATAGTTCACCTACTCCTTGCTCGGGTAAGCAAATTATGCGCGTTTGTCAACGATGTTGTGATGGTTTCGGTTGTTAAAGTTCTGTCTACGATGTCTTTATGGTTTATCCGTTAGACCGTCCACGATGTCCTGATGGACGACATCTACCAAGTAGCTACTCAGCTCGCATTTAAGAGGTGGCAAAAAGGGTGTACGAGGGCGTACGCCCCCGTACACCCTTTTTGCCCTATCTTTTTCGCCTGAGCCCGAGCAGATACTCTACCAAAAAGAAACGGATGAACCATAGAAATTATAAAGATTTTCTAAGAAAAACAAACTTTCTTTCGGATATAAAGTAAATGGAAGTTATGCACCAATTTCGGGTTACATCTTTAGTGGTATGAGGATCATCGCATGTGCAAACGCATCCCTGATGGCGGATTTCCTGGAAGTCCAAATCCGTTGCTTCAGAGAAGGACTACAACATTTTGCTACATCGGAGAGCCTTGCATGAACGAAAAAATCCTTCTTATCGACGATGACCTGGGGATCGGGCAAATTATCAAAACAATTTTGAAGTCGCGTGAAGTCTGTGTGCATCACGCGTTTAATGGAGAAGAGGGGCTCAGGGTAGCGTACGAACTGCAGCCCAGTTTGATCCTGCTGGATGTCATGCTGCCGGGCATGGACGGGCTGGAGGTATGCCACCGGCTGCGTCAGTGTAGCGATGTCCCCATCCTGATGTTGTCCGCGAATTGCCATGCGACCGACGTGGAAGAGGGGTTTGCAGCCGGCGCTGACAGCTATCTCAAGAAACCATTCTCCACGCAGGAATTTTTGGCCGGGATCGATTGGATGTTGGGGCAGCGCAAGAAGGACCAGGCGCCCAAGCCCCACGAAATATAGCAGGTTCTCGCCTTAACGGTTATTTCGGAAGACTGAACTGTACCGAAGCTTCTTTTTCCCCTAACGCACTCTCCCGGATCTCCCCGCCCTGTAACTCGATATAGGCTTTACAGATCAACGCGCCCATTTCCATCGTGATCGCGTCGTAGCCCTTTTTTTCGATCCCCGCGTGGTGCAGGGTAAAGAGGAGCATATCCCCTGCCTCGCTCGTTTCGAGCGTCAGGCTGCCGGTGCCGTCAGAGTAGGCGGCCAGGTAGGAAAAAAAGCCGCTCAGGATCCAGCCGGCCTGCGGCTTGTCCAAAACCACGTTTGCGGATGGGACCGTCTGAAGAACGGCGATCGGGATTTCCCGGTCAGGGTTGTTCTTTTGCCACTGCAGGATGGTCTGGTCCAGGAATTCACCCAGATCGACCGGCGCGCGGTTGACTTTTTTATCGCCGCGCTGCAGCCGGGAGATCTCGATCAGGTTGTTGACCAGGCTCATCGCCCGCAGGCCGCTGCGGTAGGCGATGGACAGGTCTTCTTTTTGGGTCTCGGTCAGCGGGCCGCTCTGGCCGTTCAGCACCATCTTGGTAAACCCAAGCACGTGGTTGAAGGGCGAGCGCAGGTCGTGCGCCCAGGCCGAGATTTTTTCTTCCAGGTCCACCTGTGTGGGGAATTCGATTTGGGTATTTGTCATCGTGATGCCTTCCCTTCCCTGTCGTATACCAGTAAGCTTCCCGGATTTTGGGGTGAGCGGGCGTACATGCGCTCACCCCAAAATCCGGCTTCTTTCACGGGCACTCCATGGATCCATAGGAATGAGCATGATATCACGTGTGTTAGACTCAGTCCATGCTACAAGCCTTCGAAACCCAGCGCGAGCGATTTACCATCAGCACCGACCCGTCCCGCCTGGACCTGGATGCCATTGCCGACCTGCTCTCGCGCTCTTACTGGGCGCAGACAAGGACGCGCGAACAGATCGAACGCGCGCTGGCGCACTCGTTGGTCTTCGGTCTGTACGATGGCAGCCGGCAGGTCGGCCTGGCGCGCGTGATCAGCGACTACACCACCTTTGCCTACCTGTGCGATGTGATCCTTCATGAAGACTGCCGCGGCCAGGGATTGGGCAAATGGCTTATGTGGGCTGTCCACAACCATCCGGACCTCCAGAGCGTGCGCCGCTGGATGCTGGTGACCCACGATGCACACGGGCTGTACAAACAGTTTGGATATACCCCCTTGGAACGGCCCGAACGTTGGATGGTGAAGTTTGATGGCTGAGCTGGTGCTCAAGCCCGGACGGGAGAAGTCCCTGCTGCGCCGCCACCCGTGGATCTTCTCCGGCGCGGTCCAGCGCGTGGACGGGAACCCCGCCTCGGGCGAGAGCGATGGACCTGCTCTCGTTTAAGGGCGACTTCCTGGCCCGGGCCGCGTACTCGCCCCATTCCCAAATCCGCGCCCGCGTCTGGACGTTCGACCCGGAGGAGGGGGTGGATGCGGACTTCTTTCGGAAACGAATTCGGACCGCGATCCGGGTTCGGGCAGCGCTGGGTCTTCTTGCCGACAGAGAACACGGAGAGCACAAACAAAAAAATCTCTGTGAACTCTGTGGGCTCTGTGGTAAATTCCAACGCCTATCGCCTGGTCTACGCCGAATCGGACGGCATCCCGGGCCTGATCGTCGACCGGTATGCTGACCTGCTTGTCCTGCAATCGCTTACGGCCGGGTCCGAGTTCTGGAAGGAAACCCTGGCCGAGATCTTGCTCCAGGAAACGGGGCTGGCCACCATCTACGAACGCTCCGACGCTGACGTGCGCCAGTTGGAAGGGTTACAGCCGGTTGTGGGTCTCATGCATGGCACCCCTCTCCAATTGCCCATTACGATTAACGAAAACGACCTGAAGTTCCAAATCAACCTGCAATCAGGCCACAAAACCGGCTTTTACCTCGACCAGCGCCAGAACCGCCTGCGCGTGCGCGCACTCTCCGCGGGGCGGGAGGTGCTGGACTGCTTCTGTTACAGCGGCGGTTTCACGCTCAATGCGCTGGCGGGAGGGGCCGCGTCCGTCGTGGCGGTGGACTCTTCGGCGGAGGCGCTTTCGCTGGGGCGCGAGAATGTCGCCTTAAACGGAATGCAGGCCGGGGACGTAGAATGGCGCGAAGGGGACGTCTTCCAGGAGCTGAGAAAATTCCGGGACGAGGGCCGCTCTTTCGACCTGATCGTGCTCGATCCCCCAAAATTCGCCCCTACGGCAGCCCAGGCCGAGAAAGCCTCGCGCGGTTACAAGGATATCAACCTGCTGGCCTTCAAGCTGCTGCGGCCGGGCGGGATCCTGGTCACGTTCTCCTGTTCGGGCGGGATCGACCCGGCTTTGTTTCAAAAGATCGTCGCTGCCGCCGCGCTGGATGCGGGGGTAGAGGCGCAGATCGTGGAGCACCTCTGGCAGGCTGTGGACCACCCGGTGGCCCTGCACTTCCCGGAAGCGGCTTATCTCAAAGGGCTGGTTTGCATCCGTAGATCGTTTTAAAGTTCACCGCTTCTGATTTAAGAGACCGAAATTTGGGTGCGAGCGCGTACGCGCTCGCACCCAAATTTCGGGATTCTTTCTACCGGCGGGTGGAAGAATCAGTAAAAACATAATAAAACGGCCTCTTACGGCGTCCATAGGGTGTAGCTTTGTCAAATCTAAGGAGGTATGCATGACCCATTATCAATATTTGATCATCGGCGGCGGGCTGGCAGGCGACGCCGCCACGCGCGGGATCCGCGAACTGGACCAGGACGGCTCGATCGGCCTGATCAGCCAGGAGCAGGACCCGCCGTATATGCGGCCCAACCTGTCGAAGGGGCTGTGGAAGGGCCGCCCGATGGAAAAGATCTGGCGAAACACGAAGGAACGGGACGTCGATATGCACCTGGGGCGGACAGTGAGCAAGCTCGACCCGGACAAAAAATCGGTCACAGACGACCAGGGGAACGAGTACACCTACGACAAGCTGTTGCTCGCGACGGGTGGTACCCCCAACCATTTGCCGCTCAACGATGAAGGCATCATTTACTATCGAAACCTGCAAGATTACCTGCGCTTGCGGAAATGGACAGAAGTGGGGGAGCGCTTCCTGGTGATCGGAGGCGGCTTCATCGGCGCTGAGATCGCGGCGGCTTTAACCATCGTTGGCAAGCAGGTGGTGATGGTCTTCCCGGAAGGGGCCATCAGCGAACGGGTCTTCCCCGGCGAGCTTGCCGGTTATCTGAACGACTACTACCGTGAAAAAGGCGTGGAAGTGGTTACGGATGATTTGGTGGAGAGCGTTCAAAAAGAGGGGGACCGCTTCATGGTCCGCACCAAGGGCGGGCGCAAGTTCGAAGTGGACGGCGTGGTGGCCGGGATCGGCATCCATCCGGATGTGAACCTGGCGGAAGAAGCCGGCCTGGAGGTCGATGACGGGATCGTGGTCAACGAGCGGCTGGAGACCAGCGCGCCGGATATTTATGCGGCCGGAGATGCGGCCAACTTCTATCATTTTGCGCTCGGGGAACGGACCCGGGTGGAGCACGAAGACAATGCCGTCCAGATGGGGAAGGTGGCGGGACGAAATATGGCAGGCGGGAACGACGTTTACGATTACACCCCGATGTTCTACTCCGACCTGTTCGATCTCGGCTATGAGGCGGTCGGCAAACTGGACAGCAAGCTGGAAACGGTCCTGGACTGGCAGGAGCCGTTCCAAAAAGGGGTGCTCTATTATTTGCAGGATGGCCAGGTGCGCGGGGTTCTTTTATGGAACGTGTGGGAGAAGGTGGATGAGGCGCGCGCCTTGCTGGAGGAAGAAGGTCCCTTCGGACCGGAAGATTTGAAGGGCAGGATCAAGTAAGCGAATCAAAAAGGCTTCGGAAGGGATATCCCTTCCGAAGCCTTTTTAAGAGTTTATCCGTAAAGTACGCTCTAGGCGGCGTACCCCATACGGGGCACTTTTCTCGCCGCCGAGGACGGCGGCTTGAGCATTGTTCTAGGAGGCTACTTATCATCCAGAGATGAAATAGAGCGTAACAAGCCCATCACCAGCAGGCCAATGCGCAGGCTTTCTCCGGCGCCAATCGAGAGGTCGGTGTTGTTTTTCTCGGCGCTCCGGTAGAGCATCAGGGCAGCCAGCAGCCCGGTCACAGCACCCAGGAGCGCACCGATCGCCAGGGTTTTGTTTCTGTTATTCATGAGTTGAATTCCTTCCTGATTGATTTGAATCCCGTCCAAACATTGCCTTCAGGCCCGCCCCGACGCTGTCTAGAAAGATAAATGGCTTGGCTGCCTTATTGGAGAAACCCTTGATTGCGGTGGCTGCGCGATTGACATAATATTGCGCCAGGAGAGTGTAAGAGGGCAGCGCGTCCAGGGCTCGCGATAGCAAGAACACGAGGCCAGCCAGGATAGCAAGCACGAAAAAGCCGAAAATCATGGTGGGGATCAGCAACCAGATGGCGGAGATCGCAGCCCAGCGCGTGGAGTTGCCGGTCCCGGTTAGAGCAGATATGCTGAGGAGGACTGCCACCACAAGGATGACCAATATCGCCAGGATGATCGGCAAAAAGATCTGCAGCCAGAACTGGCGGCGGTGGACTTCGTAGGAATAATGGCTTGGGGGGATTTGAATAGGTTCTTTCATTAAATTTATTTTAGCATAAAAGCCCTCTTTGTCGTATGGGTACATTCCCCTATTCCTTTTGGGATTTTAACAATCCATTCGAGAGCAGCCCGAAAAACAAGGACAGCGTGCGCAGCACGCTGTCCTTGTTTTTCGGTATCTTTTCTGAGTTGGGTCACTCTTAAAAGATGAACGCACAGGGCGGTCCCGCATGTCTCGCCCAGACATGCAGGGACCGCCCCGGCTAAAACGGGGATGGACCGACCTTACGGCAGCCAACCCTAAAGGTCTTTGGACAGCACCCTTTATACAACCGAAGGGGTTGAGACCTTTAGGGTTTTAAAGAACTACCGACGGTTCCTTAAGAAGGTTGGAATATCCAGATCGTCGCTGTTGATCGCTGGCGGCATGCTGGGTTTGGACTTGCCACCGGTGACGATATCCGCGTTTACGCTGACGGATTCGCTCGGGCGCACAAAGTGCGCCGGCCGCTGGTCGAGCGAATGCGTGCTTACCCGTTCCAACATGCGGCGCGGCACGCCGCTGCGCTCAAAACCCGTTGCGATGACGGTGATGCGGATATCATCGCCCATGTTCGGGTCGATAACCGCGCCGAAGATCATGTTGACGTCCGGGTGTGCGGTCTCGCGGATGATGGCCGCCGCCTGGTTGACCTCGAACAGGGTCATGCTCGGGCCGCCGGTCACGTTGAACAGCACGCCGCGCGCGCCGTCGATGGTGATGTCGAGCAGCTGGCTGGAGATGGCCTTCTCGGCGGCATCCTTGGCCCGCTCATCCCCGGTGCCGGTCCCGACCGCCATCAGAGCAGCCCCGCCCTCGGACATGATCGCCTTCACATCGGCGAAGTCCAGGTTGATCAGGCCGGGGATGGTAATCAGCTCGGAAATGCCCTGGATGCCCTGGTGCAGCACGTCGTCCGCCAGGCGGAAGGCATCCTGCAGGCTGGAGCGCTTGTCCGCGATCTGGAGCAGGCGGTCATTGGGGATGGCGATCAGGGTGTGGGCGTGCTCTTTGAGCTTGCCAATGCCCACCTCGGCCGACTGATTGCGCCGGCCGCCTTCGAACGTGAACGGGCGGGTGACCACGCCAATGGTCAATGCGCCGCATTCCTTGGCGACCTGGGCGACGATGGGCGCCGCGCCGGTGCCCGTCCCGCCGCCCATGCCGGCCGTGACGAAGACCATGTCCGAGCCTTTGAGCACGTTATACAGCTCGTCCGCGGATTCTTCTGCGGCTTTGCGACCGATTTCGGGGTCGCCGCCTGCGCCCAGCCCGCGGGTGAGCTTGTCGCCCAGGCGGACGCGCACAGTGGCCCTCGAGAGGTTCAGGGCCTGTGCATCGGTGTTGACGGCGATGAATTCTACGCCCTGGATGCCCTCTTCGATCATACGATTGACGGCGTTCGAGCCGCCTCCTCCAACACCGATCACCTTGATGCGGGCGAAGGATTCACTATTGCCTTGCTGTTTCTTGGTCGAGTCCATTTGCTTCCTCCTTGCTAAGATAAACAATAACTCTTGATTTTGGAGTCCAACGACTCCAGTCGTTGGACGTATCGTTTTCGATATCCAAAGTCTGCCCGCCCCAAAAAGCGCAGCGGGCTGGGGGAGACTTTGGACTCCTACGGGAGTCCTACGGTAATAGCCTGTCGAACCACTTCTTCACATTGCTAAAATCCATACGCTTCTCTCCTTTCGGGCGTCGCCCGGGTGTCATTTCGTGGGAGTGCATGGTCATGGCCCAGCGCAACAGCCCCACACTGGTTGAAAAAGCCGGCGAGTTGAGACGGTCTACCAGGCCCACCAGGTTCTCCGGTTTGGCCGTGCGGACCGGCAGGCGCAGCACTTCGCTGGCCACCCGCCGGATGCCGGGCAGGGCGCTGGTGCCGCCGGTGAGCACCATCCCGGCCGGCAGCAGGCCGTCATAGCCGGAGCGTTTGATCTCCTGCAGGGTCAGGCGGAAGATCTCTTCGACGCGCGCTTCGATGATGTGCGCCAAATCCTGGCGGTTGATCTGGACCGGGAGTTCCTCGCCAAAAGGACGGATGGTGAAGTACTCATCTGCGCCAACTTCGCTGCGGACGGCGTAACCATGTTCCTTTTTGATCTCTTCGGCTTGCGCCACTGGCAGACGCAAACCGTGCGCGATATCCTGGGTGATGTGGTTGCCGCCCACGGCCAGCACCATGGTGTGCCAGACATCGCCGTCGACGTAAATGGCCAGGTCGGTAGTCCCGCCGCCGATGTCACAGACGGCCACGCCCATCTCGCGCTCCTGGTCTGTGAGAACGACTTCCGCCGAGGCCAGCGGGTTGAGCACGAACTGCTGAATCTGCACGCCGGCCGCTTCGACACACTGGCGCAGGTTGTCCACGGTGGCATGGGCAGCGGTGATGATGTGCGCTTCCACTTCCAGGCGGTACCCGTGCATGCCGATGGGCGTCTTGATGCCTTCCTGACCGTCTACCGAGAAGCCGCGCTGGATAACGTGGATAATCTCGCGGTCATGAGGGATGGCCACGGCCCGCGCCTGGTCGAGCACCCGCAGCACGTCATACTCTTCGATCAGCCCGTTGCTGACCCCAACCGAGGCCCGGCTGTTGACCGAGGAGACGTGCGCGCCTGCCATACTGACCAGCGCGGTGGAGATCTCCAGCCCCGAGGTGCTCTCGGCGCGCTCCACGGAACGAATGATGGCCTGGGAGGCGGCATTCAGGTCGACGATCGTCCCTTTTTTGATGCCTTCCGATGGCTCAACGCCCACGCCCAGGATGCGGATGGAGCCTTCATCCTCAATCCGACCGACGAGGGTGCAAATTTTGGTCGTGCCGACGTCAATTCCTACAACAATTTCTTCCATCGCTATTGATCTTCTGTCTGGGCTTCTGCCTGCCCTGTGCGGTAATAAGGAGCGCTGGGATAAGCCACATTAATGAGGGTGGGACGAATGCCGCGTCCCGTCAGCCAGTCCACCATGGCCTGGTATATACGGACTTTACCTTCCACATCGTCGCCGCTCATCCCGAAAACGGCCTGCCAGCCACGCGCATCGGTCCAGCTGAGGCCGGTCACCGGGTCATACAAGATGGGCGTTCCCGCCGGGACGTAAGGCGCCAGCGCGGTGAGCGCCTTGACGGTCTCTGGCGAGATGAACGGCGTCGGGGCCAGCGGATCTTCCGCCGGAAGGTTCAAGGCGGGCGGTGCGCCCAACGCCTGGACCACAATCAGCCCCTGCGCTTCGCCGCGCGGACGAAAGGCTGTTCCCGTTTCGTCGATCCAGGCGTAGCTGGCCTCTTGCTGCCACTGGATGAGCGGTTGCCGTTCAGTGACTTGCACAGAGACGATGTTGGGCAGGTCCACGCGCACCTCAACGGAAGCAAGCTCGGGGTAAGCGCGCAGCGCCTTTTCCCGGATCCGGGCAGCGGTCTGCAAGAAAATCGGGCGCCCGTTCAGTTCCAGCGCGGCGTTGATCTCGTCTGCCGGGATGCGCTGGTTGCCGGTGATGTGCGCGCTGCTCACCTGAAAGGCCGGTAAAGACAGGAACAGGTACAGGCCTGTCCCGAGCAGCAGTACCAGAACAAAGGACAACAAGCGCCAACCGGGGCGGACTCTCGTGCGCGGGAGCGGCAGCGGCAGGACCTCTGCCAGGGAGCGCTGCAGGCCAATGGCAGCGTTGTAGCGGCGTTTGCCGGCTTTTTTGCGCCGGTCGATGCCGAACTCATTGACAACGCCGCGCGCCGTGATGGGCGGCAGCTCCCGGTAGCCGCCCTTGCTGCTGGCGCGGGATTTTCTCTTTACGGGGCGCGCCTGCTTGGTCGCTGACCTTCGTTTTTTCCGCACGGTTTCAGAGCGGGAAGAAGTCCGTTTGTCGCTCATGCTTCACTCCGGTAATCGTGGCGGGTGCGGTCGCGTTCGGCCTTGCGTTCCAGGGCCAGCTCGATCAAGCGGTTGACCAGACTTGCATAGGGCAGACCGGTCGCATCCCACAGCTTGGGATACATACTGATCTTGGTAAAGCCGGGAATGGAGTTGACCTCGTTCAGATAAATGCGGTTGGTATCCTGCTCTAACAGGAAATCCACGCGCGCCATCCCGGCGCAATCGATGGCCTTGTAAGCGCGGACCGCGATCTGGCGGATCAGCTCGCTTGTTTCCGCGGGGATGGGGGCGGGGATGAGCAGCCCTGAAGTGCCGTCCACGTACTTTGATTCGTAAGAGTAGAACTCGCGGCTGGGTTCCACCTCGCCGGGCAGGGAAGCCTGGGGATCGTCGTTGCCCAGCACGCTGACCTCGATCTCGCGCGCATTCTGAATGCCGCGCTGGATCAAGACCCGCCGGTCGTAGGCAGCCGCCTCGAACAGGCCTTCTTGCAGGTCGGAGCGGTTGTTGCACTTGGTGATGCCGACGGAGGAGCCGAGGTTGGCAGGCTTGGTGAAGATGGGATAGCCGCACATGGCTTCCGCTGTATGGATCACAGCCTCCAGATTCTCTTCAATCTCGCGGCGCAGGACGACCAGCGTGTCCACCACCGGGATGTCGTTGGCGACCATCACGTCTTTGAAGATGCCCTTGTCCATGGCGACCGCGGAACCGACCACGCCTGCGCCCACATAAGCCACGTTTGCCATTTCAAGCAGTCCTTGCATGGTGCCGTCTTCCGAATAGGTGCCGTGCATCACGGGGAAGAAGACATCGATGTCGGTCAGCTGGGTGTATTCGGAACCGCGTAACACGTACAACCCCTGTTCGGAGGGATCGGGGGACAGGATCACGTGTTCCAGGCCGTCCGTCGTCTCATTTTCCAGCGCGTCGATGGCATTGATGCCTGTAAACCAGCGCCCATCGCGGGTAATGCCGACCTGCGTGACCTCGTACTTGTCTGCGTCCAGGATAGACAACACCGACCGCGCAGACATGAGCGACACCTCATGTTCGCCTGAGCGCCCTCCGAAGAGGACGGCTAACTTCAGTTTGCGGTCCATGTTATTTTCCATTTACCATTCTCCGACCAGCTCAATCTCTAACTCCAGGGTGACGCCGAACTTTTCGGCGACGGTGCTCTGGGCCAGATTCACGAGCGCGCGGACGTCTTCCGCTTTGGTCTGGCCGTGATTGACAAAAAAGTTGGCGTGCACGGGGCTGATTTCAGCGGTGCCGATGCGTTTCCCTTTCAGGCCGGCTGCCTCGACCAACCGTCCGGCAAAATCGCCTGGCGGGTTTTTGAACATGGAACCCATGCTGGCGCCCGGCGGTTGGGTGGCTTTCCGGCGTTCGCTGAATTCGCTGATTTTAACAGAGGCTACCTCTTTTGTGCTGTGCTCCAGACGGATTTCCGCCGAAAGTACTACGACTTTCAACCCGCCCCGCTTCAACAGCGACGTGCGATACCCGTAGTCCATTTTTTCAACCGGCCAGGTCTCCCGTCCACCTTCTGTCAGCAATTCGGCCTGGATGAGGCTGCCGGCCATATCTCCGCCGAACGCGCCGGCGTTGCCATACACAGCCCCGCCGATGGTCCCGGGGACGGCGGCTGCCCACTCCAGCCCCGACAGTCCGTGGGAGGCGGCCCGTCGGGCCAGGTTAGCGATCACCACGCCCGCTTCCGCATGGACCCTCGGCCTGTCTCCCTGGTCGAAGCGGACGGCCTTGGCCCGGTTCAACAGCACAACACCGCGCACGCCTTTGTCGCTGACCAGCACGTTCGATCCGCCGCCCAGGATGATGTAAGGGATATCCAGCTCCCACAGCCGGGAAGCGCTCTCGGCCAGCTCGTCCGCCGAGGTGACAGAGATAAGCGCGTCCGCCGGGCCGCCGAGGCGCGCGCTGGTATAAGGCGCAAGCGAAGCGTTCACTTGCAGCCGGTTGCCAAACGCGGAGCGCAGGGCGGGGAGGGGGAGGGTGGTGGGCATAAACATGGTTTCATTCGTCCTGAGCGGAGCCGCCGGTTTTTGGCGGCGTAGTCGAAGGGCTGCGGGGCTCCGCTCAGCGACAATAATCTATTCCTTCGCAATCAACTTATCGATGATCCGCAGCACGGTTTCTTCGTTCAGATCTCTGGTTCCTTGTGGCTTTGCCTTTTTCGTTGATCCTTTATTTCCTTTTTTTTCTTCTTCGATGAGAATCATCTTTAAGGCGGGCAGGATCAGGGCTTCCGATTCAAACGTGCGTTTTTTCTCTTCCTTTGGCATGAGTTCCTACCTTTCTTTTAAGCCAGCCAGCACGTCCGTGCTGATCTGGTCGGCGTCCCCGGCGGAGAGCACCAGTATTACGTCGCCGGGCTGGAGGTGTTCGAGCAGATAATGGCTGATTTCATCCAGCGTTTCGATATAGCGCGCGGAGGCGTGCGGCATGGCGCTGACAACCTCTGCGGAAGTGAATTCCTGCTTGGGTTCGCGCGAGGCGTAGACCTCGCTGACGATAACTTCGTTCGCGTCTTTGAACGCGCGGCTGAACTCGGTGAAAAGCGTTTGCGTGCGCGAGTAGGTGTGCGGCTGCCAGACTGCCCAGATGCGGCGCTCCGGGTAGCGGGCGCGGGCCGCGGCCAGGGTCGCCAGGATTTCTGTGGGGTGGTGGGCATAGTCGTCGATGACCGTTACGCCGGCTGCCTCGCCTCGTATTTCGAACCGGCGTCCCGTTCCGGTGAACTTTGCCAGCGCCTCGGCTGTTTTCTTTGCGGAAAGCCCGAGCAATCCAACCACTGCCAGGACGGCCAGTGCATTGCGGACGTTATGTATGCCCGGGACCTGTAAATTCACTTTGACCGAAGAAAGGCTGCCGGTCAGGCTGGAAGTCACATAAAAACTGAAACCGCCTGAGGCATTCGCTCGCAGTGTACGCGCCTGGATCCACTGGGGGCTGGTAATGGTCATCTCGCCTTGGATCGTATACCCGACCACAGCTTTCCCTGCCTGACGGGCACGGTTGACCAGCATGGCGGCTCCGGTGTCATCGGCGCAAACGACCAGGGTGCCGTCGGCAGGCAACAGGTCCACGAATGATTCGAAAGCGGCGTACATATCTTGGAGTGTCGGAAAGATATCCGGGTGGTCATGCTCGATGCTGGTGACAACTTCGATTTGGGGTTTCAGTCCCAGGAACATGCGGTCGTACTCGTCCGCCTCGATGACAAAGGCGTTACCCGCACCCGCGTGCGCGTTGACGCCCAGGTTATTCAACGTGCTGCCGGCAATAAAGGATGGGTCGCGACCGAGCTCGTGTAAAACCCAGGCGATCATGGCAGTCGTGGTAGTTTTGCCATGCGTGCCGGCCACGGCGATCCCCACTTTTTCGGCCATGAGCTGGCCGAGGAAATCCGCGCGCTTGTAGACGGGGATGTTTGCCTGCTCGGCAGCCCTGACCTCGGGGTTGTCGTCTGGGATGGCGGAGGAGCGCACGACCCATTCTGCGCCCGCGATGTTTTTCGGGTGATGACCGATGTACACCATCGCGCCGGCTTTCTGCAACTCGCTGGCAAACGGGGAGAGCACGCGGTCGGAACCCGTAACGGTATCGCCGCGCTCCAACAGGAGACGGGCGATTGCGGAAAGTCCGCTGCCCCCAATGCCGATGAAGTGAACTCTAGCCATAGTTAATCAGATCACTCTCAGATAAACACAACCAGAACAAAAATAAAAGCAAGCAACACTGCAAAGTAGATGCCCGGTTCGCCTAACAAATGCGGCGGCATCCAGTTCATCAAAGCTATAACCTTGGTCAGCACATCACCTGTCGGGGGACTGACGATGGTCGGGTACGGATAATTGGCCTGGTGCATGTAAAACAAGACGGTGCCGGCGATCAAATACCCGTTGATCCCGCCCATAATAAAGCCGAAGAGGGTATCTTGCAGGCGTTCGCGGGCTGCCTTCGAAGCCAGACGTGGGACACTGACGACGGTCTGGTAACCAAAATAAACCAGGGTCAGCAGGATCAGGGTACGGATCCAGAACAGGGAGGTGCTGGATTCAGGCAGAGCTGAGACGATCGGGATATATTTGCGCAGCACGTGATTGGTCGTCAAAGCCAGGATCACGCTAAAACTGACCAGCAACTCTTTCGCCCAGCCGCGCATTGCGCCTACAATGGCAAACAGGACCACGTACATCCAGAAAACGTACACGATACTCATCATAGGCTTTTTACTCCGGCAAGTTCGACGATCTGGCTGGCGATCACCTGAGCGGCGTCTGGTTTCGATAGAGAGCGCATGGCGGCTTTCATGCTCTTGCGTTTTCCCGGGTTTTCGAGCAAAACCCTGATCGTATCAAGCAATTCTTCTTTGAGGCGGCTGTCATCCAGGATGACCGCTGCCCCGCGTTGGGCCAGGTAGCTGGCGTTGACTTTCTGGTAGCGCCAGGCGTAAGGATACGGGACCAGCACCGCGGGCAGTTCGAAGAAAGGGAACTCGCCCAGCGTGGATGCGCCAGCGCGCGATACCACCAGGTCGGCGGACGCCAGCGCTTTGCCCATCTCGTGCAGATATGGGAAGGTGTGGTAGCGCTTCTTCTGCGCGGACGTCAGGCCTGCCTCCGCTTCGGCGATTTCGTCCCAGTCCAGTTGGCCGCTGATGTGGACGACTTCTGCAATCGCCAGCAAGTCGGGCAGGCGAGCCAGCACCGCCTGGTTCAGGGAACGCGCTCCCTTGCTGCCTCCGAAGATCAGCACCGTCGGTTTGTTGGAAGAGAGCCCCAGGGCGGTCCGGGCCTGGTAGCGCTCCCAGTCTGAAAGGTCGGGGCGGAGCGGGTAGCCGGTCACGATGACATTCTTGCTGAAGTAGCGCTGGGAGTCCGGCGCGGTCACGGTGATCCGGTCTGCGAAGCGCGCCAGGTACTTGAGCGCCATCCCCGGCTCGATATCCGGTACGTACAGCAATGACGGGATGTTGCGACCGGCGATCGCCATAGGAACCGCAACGTACCCACCGGTGAAGAAGAGCACGTCCGGCCGGAACCCGCGCAGGATGCGCCTGGAGGCCAGCACGCCGCGTGAAAGTTGCAGCAGGTTCCCCGGCATTTCGCGCACGCTTATCCCATGCAGACCGGCGGCCGGAATCAAACGATAGAGGAGCCCGGCACGTTTCACCAGTTCTGCCTCCATACCGCCTTCACTTCCGACCCAGAGCGTTTCCACGTCCGTATGTAAGGACGTGACCGCGCTATGAACGGCGAGCGCGGGATACACGCCGCCGCCGGTCCCGCCAGCGCAAATCAACAACCGCACCGAATGACCTCCAATCCTTGCCTTCTTCGGTAGTCGTGCCAGCCTGCCGAGAGATGTTCAATAAAATACCGATCGCTCCCAGCGAGACAACCAGGTTCGAGCCGCCGGCGCTGATGAACGGCAGCGCGTTGCCTGCAAAGGGCATCAGGCCGACCATGACCGCCATGTTGATCAAGGCTTCGAGCCCGATCCACAGCGATAGCCCGGAAGCCAGCAATGTGCCCAGCATGTCTGGCGCGCGACGCGCGATGAGCATGCCGCGCCACACAATCGAAGCATACAGGCCGATCAACATGATCGAGCCAACCAACCCCATTTCTTCCGCGACGACCGCAAAGATGCTGTCGGTAGGCGGGACGGGCAAGCCGAGCAGTTTGGTTTTGCCACGCCCGATGCCCGTGCCAAATATCCCGCCGTTGACGATCGCTTCGAACGAACGGCGCACGTGATACGAGGCCTGGGTGGGATCTTTGATGCCGTTCACAAAATCAGCCACCCGCTCCGCACCCGTCGGGCTGATGCGGACCACCAACCAGCCCATTAACAAGGCAGCGATCAACAGGAGAGCGATCTGCTTCAAGTCGCCGCCTGCCAGGAAGAACAACAGCCCGCCCAGCAGAAGCACCGTCGCGGCGGCGCTGAGGTCGGGTTGCAGGTAGATCAAGCCACCGACGACCCCCAGGATCATACCCAACGGGATCAAGCCGAGCTGAATATCCTGCAGGTTTTGGCGTTTGGAATACATCCAGACGGCCAGGTAAATGATCGAGACCAGCTTGGCAAGTTCGGACGGTTGGACCGATCCATCGAAGAAGGCCCGCTTGGCGTTGAAACGGATTTCGCTCAACACCAAAACACCGACGAGCAGCGCGATGGTGATACCCATTGCCACGAGCACCATCCTGCGCCAGCGATGGTAGTCAAAGCTGGCCAGAAGCGCCGCGAAAACGATGCCCAGGCCCAACCAGATCACCTGCCGGTTGAACATCTGCATTGGGTCGCCGTAGGCGCCCAACGAAAAATCCCAGGAGGCCGAATAGAGCATCAACATGCCAAATACCAGTAAGGCTACGATGGTCAACAGCAAGGGGATATCCATCCCGCCCCGTTGCGCAGCCGCTTTTTCCCGGTTACGGGCCGAAACCCGCCGACGATCTTTTACTAAAGTTCCTGTACCCATTTTCTAAACCATTCTCCTCGCTCGGCGAAGTCATTGAACTGATCAAAACTTGTGCCGCCCGGTGATAGCAGGACGACATCCCCCATCTCGGCCACTTCCGCCGCCTGGCAGACTGCCCCTTGGAGTTCATCACACTGATCGACGCTGTACGGGCGCTTCTCAGCGGAGGTTGCGTTGCCCAGCGCGCCCAGGATTTTCTCTGCCGCCTGGCCGAATACCACCACATGGTCCACCCGTTCCCGGACCAGGGCTGCTAAATCTTCCCAGGGCAGGTCTTTGTCCCTGCCGCCCAACATCAGCACGAGAGGCTCGTCAAAAGAGCGGATGGCGGCCATGGTGCGCTCCGGGGCGGTGGCAATCGAGTCGTTGACCCATTTCACGCCGCGCAGCTCGCGGACCAACTCCAGGCGATGCGGTACGCCGTGGAAGTTCTCGATGGCTCCCAGCATGGCGTCCAGCTTCAACCCAGCCGCATAAGCGATGGTGATCGCGGCCAATACGTTCAGGCGGTTGTGGTCGCCGCGCAGGTGGATCGCGTTCTGGATGGGGAGCAGGATGTAGGCATTCCCATCACGTAAGTGATACAAGCCATCGCTTACGTACGTACCGGATCCGTCTTCAGGCAGGTCGCTCAACCCGAAGGAAAGCAATTTTCCCTGCACGCGCTCTCGCAGGTTCCATGCGCCGGGGTCGTCTCGTCCCAGGATGGCAACATCGTCCTTATGTTGAAAGTCCAGGATGCGGGCTTTGGCGGCGGTGTAGGCTGCCATCGTGCCGTGACGGTCCAGGTGATTGGGCGTGACGTTCAAAACAGCAGCCAGGTTGGGGGAGATGCTCATCTGGTCCAGCTGGAAACTGGAAATCTCCAGGATGGCCAGATCCGCTGCTTGCATCTCGTCCAGGTAGTTGATGAGCGGATCGCCGATGTTGCCGCCGACCCAGGCCCGCCCGTTTTTTTCCAGGTAGGACGCTTCGGCCATTTTGCCGAGCAGCGCCGTAGTGGTCGTCTTGCCGGCCGATCCGGTGATGCCAACTGTTTTACAGCGAGCGACTTCCAGGAAAATTTGCGTGTCGTTCGAGAGCGGAATGCCGCGCTCCTGGGCTTCGGCCACGATGGGCAACGTTGGCGGGACGCCGCCCGAGAGGCACAACAGGTCGGTCCCCTCGAGCAATTCCAATGGGTGGCCGCCGGGGACCCATTCGATGGGCAGACCGGCCAGGGCCCGGCGGGCAGGCTCGAGGTCCGCTTCGCCGCGTTTGTCGGACAGGGTCACGCGCGCGCCATGCTTCGCCAGCCAGCTCGCCAGCGCCTGTCCCTGGCGAGCAGCTCCCAAAATGAGTACGCGTTTCCCGGTCCAGTCTGTCATGCTTATACCATCGTCAGCCCGATGCCGAGCATGGCGGCCAATAACCCGATCAACCAGAATCGTTGCACCACCTGGGTCTCGCTCCATCCCAGTAGCTCGAAGTGCAGGTGCATGGGCGCCATCTTGAACAGGCGCTTGCCTTTCGTCAGTTTGAAGTAACCGATTTGCATGGTGACGCTCAGCGCCTCGCTCAAGGGAATCACCCCGATGACCAGCAGCAGCGGCCACTGGCCGGTCATCAATGCCACGACGGCCAGGGTAGCGCCCAGCGATAGCGAGCCCGTGTCACCCATAAACAGTTCGGCCGGGTGGACGTTGAACCACAGGAAACCGAAGATGGCGCCGACCAGGGTGAAACAGAAGCGCGCCAGATAGATTTGTTGCTGAATGAGTGCGATGCCTCCGTAAGCCACAAAAGCGGTGGCTGCGATCAGGCCCGCCAGGCCGTCTAACCCGTCGGTGAAGTTCACCGCGTTGGACTCGCTTACGATGATGAAAGCAGCAATGCCAATGTACAAATAGTCGTTCAAGTCGATGCCACCGGGCAGATTCACACCCGGGAGGAACATCTCCGGCACGTCGAGCAGGTACTTCAGCACCCAGGCTGTGCCAACCCCCATCAACACCTGGGCGATAAATTTCACCCGGGCTGTCATTCCTTCGCCGCGACGCCTGCCGCGCAGCCCCTGCCAGTCGTCGATTGCGCCGAGTATCCCGAATCCGACCATCACGATCAGCGGCACCAGCACGGAACGTCCAACCACATCCAGGCCCATGAGCGCGACCGCGTTGAGCAAGACGGTCAGCAGCAGCACCGGCACGATGAACATCACACCACCCATGGTAGGCGTGCCCATCTTGACGTTGTGATGCCCGGGCTCGTCCAAGCGAATGAGCTTGCCGATCTTGAAGTAGCGCAAGATGCGTAACAGAGGCCCACCCCAGATAACGGTCATCATGAACGCCAGCCCTGCCAGGCTGAGGGCGAGGGTCGTGTCTTTCATGGCCTGTCCTCCAGGGCGTTGACGATTCGGTCCATATGCAACCCATGGGAACCTTTGATCAGCACAGAGTCATTTTTGGACAGATTGTGATTAAGCCATTCCAGGATTTGGTCGAGTTCCTCGAATTCCAGAACAGACGACTTTTTCATACCTGAGCGGCGAGCGGCTTCAGCGATCATGTGCCCGAGAGCTCCCAACGTCAGCAAAGTGTCCGTGACTTGCGCGGCGCGCAACCCGACCATCTCGTGTCCCTGGCGCTCGTATTGGCCGAGTTCGAGCATGTCGCCTAACACGGCGATCTTGCGCCCGTCCAGCTCGTCGAGCAGGTTCAGGGCGGCCAGCATCGATTTGGGGGAAGCGTTATAGGTATCGTCGAGGATCAAAGCGCCGGTCTTGCTGCGGACGGCGACCAGGCGCAACTGGGTGTGTCCCTGGTTGAGGCCGTCGAAGATCTCCTGCCAGGTCAGGCCTTCTACCAGCCCGACAGCGGCAGCGCGCAACGCGGTGTGGACGGAGTGTCGCCCGATCAAGGGAACGCGAACGTAGAGCGTTTCGCGCTGGTAATGCAGGCGAAAACGGATGCCTTCCAGGCCCTGGCCCTCGACATTATCGGCCCACAGGTCGGCTTCCGAGGAAAGCCCGTAGAAGAAGACCTGCGCCCGGGTTCTTTCCTCCATCTTGCGGACCCAGGGATCGTCAAAATTCAGGATAGCTACGCCGTCCTCGGGCAGCGCCTGGACCAGTTCCGACTTCCCCAGGAAAATGTTTTCCTGCGAGCCGGCCCGTTCCGCGTGGACGGTGCCAACGTTGGTCACTACGCCGACCTGCGGCTGGGCAATATCGCATAGAAAGGAAATTTCCCCGGGAACATAAAAGCCCATCTCTAATACAGCGCGCTGGTAGCCGGAGCTCAAGCGTAAAATAGCGAGCGGCAGGCCGATTTCGTTGTTCATGTTGCCGGGGCTTTTGAGGGTGTGGTAGCGCTGGCTGAGCACTTCTGCAACCAGTTCTTTGGTGGTGGATTTGCCCACGCTGCCCGTGATCCCGATCACGCGCAAGTCCAGCTTGCGGCGCCAGAAGCGGGCAATTTGTTGTAAGGCGGAGAGCGTATTTTCCACCCGCAGGCAAAGAGGGGAGGCCAGCTCGGGCATAGAATCGGCGTTTAAACCGGCGCGCAGGTCAAGGACGCGGAAAGAGGCGTCCACGTCCTTTTGGATCAGGGCAAACGAGGCCCCGCGCTGGAAGGCTTCCCCCAGGAAGTCGTGACCGTCTACCCGTTCCCCCGGGATGGCAACGAACATCGAACCGGGGATGACCTGACGCGAGTCAATGGCTGCCTCCGTGATCACCGGTGTATTTCCCTCCGGGCGGTAATTGGTCAAAGATTCGAGCGCGTCAGCCAGTGTAAGCATATCGTTTTTTAGCGGGCAACCATATTCAATCGAACAGAATCGGGTGGGATATCGAGCAGGATGACCGTTTTTTGAGCCACTTCTGAAAAAACGGGCGCAGCTGTTTGCGAACCCCAGGGAGAGGCAGTGGGCCGTTCCAGCCAGACGTAGATCATGAACTTCGGATCGTCCACCGGGCCCCAGCCGATGAAGGAGGCGTTCGTCTGGCTGAAATCGTAGAAGCCTAACGCGGTCGGGATCTGCGCGGTGCCGGTTTTACCGGCCACGCGGTAGCCGGGCACCAGGGCAGAAGAGGCTTCGTTCTCGAGCGAAACGGCAAGCATTTCGTTCAGGGTGGCCGCGGTTTCCACCCGGATGGGGGATCCGGCATATTGCGGAGGCACGTTGAACTGGTGTCCATCGCGCAGCATGGCGTATAGAGCGTGCGGGGTGACCATGCGCCCCTGGTTGGCAATCGCCGTAGCTCCCGTCATAATCTGGAGAGGCGTAGCTGTGATGCCCTGGCCGAACGAATTCGTGCCCAGGTCTACCGGATACCAGTCCGCATCTCCTGGGACCTTGAGCCTGCCCGCTGCTTCCCCGGACATATCCACACCGGTCAAATGGCCAAACCCAAAACGGTTCATATAGCCGTAGAAGTTTTGTGGACCAAGCTGGATGGCAACCCAGGTCAGGCAGACGTTAAGCGAGTGCTGCAAACAGCCGGTCATATCTTGCAGCCCCCAGGCTTGCTGGTCCCAGTTCCTGATGGTGACGCCGCCGATCTGGATTTCGCCTGTATCCAGGAATGGGGTGGTCGGGGCTACCGCGCCGGTATCCAATGCGGCAGCCATAGTGAAGATCTTGTTGACTGAGCCTGGCTCGTAAGGCATACCGATGGCGCGGTTGTATTCGCTGGCATTGTTGAAGATCGCGCCATAATTTTCGAAGTTGTTCAAGTCCATGCGCGGGGTGGAGGCCATGGCCAGGATTTCCCCGTTCTGCGGGTCCATGACGATAATCGCGCCGTGCTGCGCGTCGTACTTTTGTAATGAATCGTCCAGGATTTCCTCGACGGCGTCTTGCAGGTCGCGGTTGAGGGTCAAGACCAGGCTGGTCCCGTTGGGGACGTACGGGATTTCGACCGCCTGATTGGGGTCATTCGGCACCCAAACCCTGACCGGATTGCCCGCCAGCAGGTCGTTGTACTTTTCTTCGATGCCGAAATAACCGCGTCCTTCGCGGTTCACAAACCCGATCACATTGGAGGCCAGCGCCCCTTCAGGATAACTGCGCTTGAGCCGCGGGCTGAATTCCAAGCCTGCCAGGCTGGGAATCCGCTCTTCCGCTTGGTTCAGTTCCTTTTTGAGCTCCTCTAAATGAGAAACCGCTTCGGAAGAGGCGAAATTATCCACGACCAAATACGAGATGCCGGGAGGCGGGTTGAGAATTTCGGTGAATACCTCGTTATAGTCCTTGCCCAGGTTTACGCTGACAGCCATGGCCACGCTGTGCGGATCGATTACCGCTGCCAGGTCAACGCCAACTTCGTAGACGGTCTGATTTCCTGCCAGCAGGTGGCCGTTGCGGTCGTAGATTTCGCCGCGCTCGGGGTAATATGTTTTGTATCCGCCCTTAAAAGTGTCCGCCTGTGCACGGAAAGCCTCGGCCTCGGCGCTGGCCTGGATGCGCACCATTTGCAGGATAACCAGCAGGGCTATGAGCGCCAGGATGCCGTTCAGCAGCATCGATCGCCACGCATATTGTTGTCTCATCTTAACCCTCTGCCGGGCGCCTGGAGGCGCTCGTCTAACCATTCTAATAAGGATTGGGTATATTCCGGGGGCGTGCTGGGCGTGCTGGGTTGCAGTTCCGGAGCGGCGGCCAGCGCGGCGGCCTTCGGCGCTACATACCCGGGCACGTACAAATACTCCACTTCTTCTGGCTTCAGCGGTTGGAAGCCGAGCTCGAGCGCCCGTCTTTTTGTTTCTTCGCTGGAAGTGAGCTGGGCCAGCTCGGTTTGCAGATCTGCGTTGGTGTTCTCGGTTACGATCATTGCGAGGCGTAAGTCCTGGATTTCGCGGCCCACGATCGCCGCCTCCGAAGTGACCATCAAATAGAGCGTAGCGATCATGGCAAAGCCCAGCACAATTAAAAGAAAAATACTCACCCATTGGCGCTGAACCCGCCAGGGAGCTTGAGCATAAGCATGGTTTAATCGTTTAGTCGTATTCATGATGACCTTTAAATTTGGGCGATGGTCATCTGTAGTAGAGAATGTAGTGGCGATTTTAGTCGCTTATCACTACTACAAATTTATAATTTTTCTACAACGCGAAGTTTTGCACTCCTTGCCCGTGGGTTGGCCGCGGTTTCGGCCTCACCCGGGGTAATTGGTTTTCTTGAAATTTCTCTCAGCGTTGCTGTATGGCCGCAGGTGCAGACGGGTTGGCGGGGCGGACACAGGCAGTCACGGCTTTCCCTGCGAAAATACTCTTTGACGATGCGGTCTTCCAGCGAGTGGAAGGAGATGATCGCCAGCCTCCCGCCGGACCTGAGGGCTGCCACCGCCTGTGGGAGCACATTCTCGACCCGTTCCAGTTCCCGGTTCACGGCAATGCGCAGGGCCTGGAACGTCCGCGTGGCGGGGTGGATGTGGCCCTTCCGCGGCAGGACCGATTCGATCACGGCAGCCAACTGACGGGTGGTCTGCAGCGGTCGCGCCTTGACGATGGCCTGCGCGATGCGTCGAGAGGCGCGTTCTTCCCCGTACTCGTAGATCACGTCGGCCAGTTCCTCTTGCGGCAGCCTGTTGACCAGGTCCGCTGCCGTGGTGGTGGAGTCCGGGTCAAAACGCATATCCAGGGGCGCATCCTGCTGGAAAGAGAAGCCGCGCTCCGCTGTGTCCAGTTGCATGGAGGACAGCCCCAGGTCGAGCAGGATGCCATCCACTTTTTCCCATTCGATTTCCTGCAGAATGGCGCTGAGAGAATCGTAGGAAGCCCGCATCAGACGGGCGCGCTCGCCGTAAGGAGCCAAGGTCTTACGAGCGAGCGCTAACGCCTGCGGATCAAGATCCAATCCCAACAGACGTCCGTCTGGTGCGCAGGCTTCCAATATTCCGCGGGCATGACCGCCCGCGCCCAGTGTGCCGTCTACGTAAAGCCCTTCGTTTTTGGGCTGCAATGCGAGTATAATTTCATGGTAAAGAACAGGTTGGTGCGGCGTGTTTGCCATAGCCGCTTTAGCCAAGAGTTTGGCCGGAGAGGTTCAGTGTCGAGAAGCGCTGGTTCGTGGCTTCGGTGTCCTGGATATCGTCCATTTGCTTGTTCCACTCTGCAGGTGACCAGACCTCGATATATTCGCCTTGACCTGCTACAATAGCTTCACCGTCGAAGCCAGCGTACTGACGCAGATTTTGCGGAAGTAAAATGCGCCCAACTTTATCCATTTCTACCTGGTAAGCAGTGGAGAGGATCATGCGGCGCAACATACGTGCAGCGGGATCGGCCAGGTTCATGGCATGGATGCGCTCATAGACCTGCCCAAAGTAGGTTTCTGTCATCACCATCAGACAGCGGTCAAAGCCTTGGCTGATGAAAGCGCCACCTTCCAACTCTTGACGGAAGGGCGCCGGAATCATCAGGCGACCTTTCTCATCGAGGTTGTGCTGGAACTGCCCTAAGAACATTAGTTCTACTTCTCCATTTAACAGGCGAACGCCGGGGCCACCGGCGCTCTTACCACTTTCTACCACTCTTTCCCACATTATACGGGTTTTTGGGAGAAAAAGCAAGTAGGGTATTTCACTTTTCCCACCCAAATAGTACTTTTGACTCCTTTTGCATGTCGAAATCTCCCACTTTTTCCCTCCTGGAATCACAGAACTGGTCTGACTACGCCCTGCTCGATAGCGGAGATGGCCTGAAGCTGGAGCGTTTTGGGCCGTATACCTTCGTTCGTCCCGAAGTACAGGCCATGTGGTCTCGCTCGCTGCCGGAGAAGGAGTGGGCCCAGGCGCATGCTGTCTTCCAGCCAACCAGCGAGGAGAGCGGCGGGCACTGGAAATTTAATAAGAAGGTGGCGGAGAGGTGGGAGATGGGATACCCCCTGGACCTCACCCCCCGCCCCCCTCTCCTGAAAGGAGAGGGGGAGTTGAAGTTCTGGGCGATGACCACGCCGGGGAGGCATTTGGGGGTGTTTCCGGAATGCGCGGCCCATTGGGATTGGTCCGCGAATCTCATCGATAAAGCAGACAGGCCCATTAAAGTCCTGAATTTGTTTGGTTATACCGGGCTGGCGACGCTGGCAGCGGCAGCAGCAGGGGCACAAGTGACCCACCTGGACGCTTCGAAAAAAGTCCGTGTCCTGGGCGCGGGAAAACCAGGCATTGTCCGGGCTGACGGAAAAGCCAGTCCGCTGGATCGTGGACGATGCGCTCAAGTTCGTTCAACGCGAAGGGCGGCGAGGCAACAAGTACGATGGCATCCTGCTCGACCCCCCAAAGTTCGGGCGCGGGCCAAAAGGCGAGGTGTGGGAGGTCTATAGGTCGTTGCCCAATTTGCTGGAAGCCTGCGGTCAAGTCTTAAGCGAGAAGCCCCTGTTCCTTGTGGTGACGGTCTACGCGGTGATGGCTTCTGCGATTCACATCGGCCAGACGCTGCAGGAAATGATGTCAAAGTTCGAGGGAATTGTCGAAAGCGGCGAGTTGGTAACGCGCGAGCAACATGCGGGCAGATTGCTCGCGCAGGCTGTGTATGCCAGGTGGTCATCCGGAGAGTAGGGAGGGAGACGTGAAACAACAAGTGATTCACGGTTTTCTAGAAGCATTTGGAGAAAAGCCAGCTTTCCTGGTCCGCGCGCCGGGGCGGGTTAATTTGATCGGCGAGCATACCGATTATAACGATGGCTTTGTCCTGCCGATGGCGATCGACCGGGCGGCCTGGATCGGGCTGCGCAGGCGGGATGACCGGAAGGTGCGCCTTCGCTCGCTGGAGTACCAGGCGACAGCCGAGTTTTCCTTGGATGAATTGGAGCAAGGAAAAGGGTGGGCCGAGTACGTCAAAGGGGTGGCAAGTGAGTTGATCGCCGCTGGGCTCCCGGTTGAAGGTTGGGAAGGTGTATTGGGCGGAAACGTGCCGAGTAGCGCCGGGTTATCTTCCTCCGCGGCGGTAGAGCTGGCGGTAGCGCGCGCTTTCGCGGCAGTCGCGGGTTTTGCCTGGGACCCCGTCCGCATGGCAAAAGTTGGACAACGGGCCGAGAATCATTGGGTTGGCGTGAACAGTGGCATCATGGACCAGATGGCCAGTGCGGCGGCGCAAGCAGGACACGCCCTCTTCCTGGACTGCCGTTCCCTGGAGTACGAGCAGGTTCCTGTGCCGGATGGCGTGGCTGTGGTAGTAATGGACACCTCCACGCGACGGGGGTTGGTCGATTCGGCGTACAACGAGCGCCGGGCGCAGTGTGAGGCGGCAGCGGCGTTCTTCGGCGTGCCGGCTTTGCGGGATGTCAGCCTCGAAAGGTTTGAGGAGGAAAGAGGAAAGATGAAAGACGAGGTAGTGATGCGGCGGGCACGGCATATCATTACGGAAAACCGGCGTGTGCTGGACGCGGTCGCTGCCATGCGCGCCGGGGAGGTGCAGAAGTTGGGACAGTTATTTAATGAGAGCCATGCCAGCCTGCGGGACGATTTCGAAGTGACGAACGAGGCGTTGAACCAGATCGTGGAAGCCGCCCAGGCGCAGTCCGCCTGCTACGGGGCGCGCATGACCGGCGCTGGCTTTGGCGGTTGCGCGGTGGCGCTGATAGATGATGGAAAGGTTGGGGAGTTCGTAGGTGCTGTCGAGGCAGGATACAGGCAGAGGTCCGGGCTGGAGGCGCAGATGTACGTCTGCCAGGCAAGCGAGGGGGCGAGTGTAGTTTCCGATTTTTGATTTACGACTTTCGATTGATGAAAACCAGCTTAGACTTTCATAAAACCGGTGGTCGAGCGCCGTCCTGAGCTTGCCGCTAGGGGGCCTTCGGCTCTCAAAGGATAGCCCCGAGTGTTTGTAGAGGGGCGTATCGAGACCACTAATTGCACGGATGTTTGCGCCATTTTGGTCTCGATACGGGCCGGGAAGAGCGCCCGACCCTACTCGACCAACGGGTTTAATCTACTTCCAAAACTGCGGCAAATACTCCTTATAGGTGGTCAGATAATCATCCAGAATTTGTTTTGCCACGCCGATATCGGTGATCATCGGGTCGAGCAGCAGGCTTTGCAGGGCTTTCTGACGATCCCCCTCGATGGCCGCATCCACACAAAGCTGGCCGACGGTGATCTCGCGGCGCAGGAGCTCGGCCACCGCTTCGGGCAGCGCGCCGACGTGGACCGGGGTTACGCCTACACTACTGACGTGCACTGGCGTCTCGACCGTCGCCCCAAACGGCAGGTTTGCGATCTGGCCGATGTTCGGCCGGTTTGCGGCGAGGTGGTAGTGGGAACCTCCCCCTGCCAGGTTTTCGATCATCTCGAGCGCGCCTTCGGAATCTGTATCCAGCAAACTATCGACAACCATGTGCCCGTCGGCCATGTCGTGCAGCCGGTCGAGACTGAAATCGCGCAAACCGGCCCAGGCTTCCCAATCGTATAGTCGCAGGTGGTAACGCTCCCAGGGCTTTGTCTGCGCATCGCTTACCCAGGGCAGGTACTCACAAAGGTGCGTGTCGCCCGGGACGGGGAACAGGTCAAAGGCTCCGAACACTTCCCTCGTGAGCGGTTCAAATTCTGGATCGAATGAGGCATAGCGTTCCCGGAAGAGGGGGTACAGGTTCTGGCCGGTCTCCCGGTCTCGGATATACAGGATCCAGGTGAAGTGGTTCAAGCCGGCGGCTGTGATCTCCACCCGCGGCACCACCTGTTGGATGACCTGGGCGCGCAAGACGTGCTGCATAACGTCAGCGTGCATGCCCTCGATACCCTGCGGGACTTCGATACCCAGCGCCTCTCCCAGGACCATTCCCACAAAAGCATAGCCGATGTAAATCTGATGACACAGACCGACTGCCCTGATCTGGCTGTACCGGTTGACTGCGTCACAGATACGGGTCATCGGGTTGGTGAAGTTGATGAACCAGGCATCGGGGCAGATCTGCTCCATATCGCGTATGATTTCCATGAGCGGGCCGATGTTGCGCGCGGCATGGGCAAAGCCGCCGGGGCCACCGTTCTCGGCATAAGGCTGGCGCACGCCATACTTATGCGAGATTTCGTAATCGGACATCCACAATCCCTCGCGCGGACCGACTTCGATGGCTGAAACGACGAACTCCGCGCCTTCGAGCGCTTCCTTATGATGGGTGTGCGCGCTGATGGTGAATTGCGCATCCCACTCTGTGTTCAACCTGTTCGCCAGGCGATGGACGATGTCCAGGCTTTTGGCGTTCCTGTCGACCAGCGCGAGCGTAGAGCCGCATAATTTCTTGGAGCGCAGCAGGGCGGAGAGGGTGTTTTCGCCAAAAGAGGCGCTGCCCGCGCCGATGACAACAATTTTTGTGGGAAGGGTCATTTGATTTCTCAAGACTATTGGTTTGTGGAAATTCAATTCTAACGCGAATGTGAGGAATAGGCCAATTTTGCGAGTGGTGCTTTTAGGCTAATTTCAGTAAATCGCAGAATTACAAAGGGAAGCCCGAAAACGGAGTGCGGACGTACGTCCGCACTCCGTTTTCGGGTACTTCTTCAACTAAACCAGGCGTTGTGCGAGATTTTCTCCGGCCCTACTCGACGTTTATTTCCACATCGGCGCTCATCCCCCAGAGTAAATCGTCCGGTTGTTCATCTAATTGGACCGTCACGTTGAAGACCACGTCCCCGCCAATCGTATCGGAGATGGGCGAGATAGCAATCACCGTGCCGGAGAATTCCCGGTCGAGCGCTTCGACGTAGACAGTGGCGGGCTGGCCGATCTCGACAGCGGCAACGTTCAACTCGCTCAGGTCGGTGGTTTTGACCTGCAACTGATCCAGTTTTGCCAGCCGGATAATGGTCTGCCCGGGGTTGACGTACTCGCCCGGCTTGACTTCTACAGAAACAACAGTGGCTCCAAACGGTGCAGCCAGGGTGGCCTGGGTAAATTCCGCCCGGGCGGTATCGAGCGACCTTTGGACCGTGATCAGTTCCTGTTCTGCCAGTTCGCGTCTCTCAGGGGGACGGTTGGTGCGCGGTAACTTCCAGTAGGCGTAGTCCAATTCCGCCGAACGGACGGCCGCTTCCGCCTGCAAGACGCCATATTCCAGTTCGGGAGAGTTTACGGTAGCCAGGATCTGCCCGGCTTCGACCCTGTCTCCTTCTGCGACGTTGACTGTCTCGATCGGGCCAGCAATCACAAACCCAAGGCGCGTTTCCTGGGCGGGCACGACTTCAGCAGAGGCCTCCACGCTGACGACCTGTGAGGGACCGGTATCGAGATTAAGGGTAGGGATGGGCGTGGCGGTCGTTTCCGGAGCACAGCCGGCGATCAATATGGCAATGCTCACCACAGCCCATCTTGGCCAGCGGGCCAAGGAGAGCACACAGGTTTTCATTCTGTTACTCCGTCTGGATTTCGACTTCGGCGCTCATGCCCCAGCGCAGGCCGGCGGGTTGTTCGTCCAGTTCGACTGTCACCCTGTAGGTTACGTCGCCGCCTACGGTTTCGGACTGGCGGTCGATGTCGGCGACTTTCCCGGTGAAAAATTCGTCCAGGGCGTCGATGAAAACGCTGGCGGGCTGCCCAAGCTGCACCTTGGGAATATCGCGCTCGCTCAAGTCGGTGGTCTCGGCCCGCATGTGGTTCAGGTCAGCGATCACGAAGAGAACCTGTCCGGGATTGGCGGTCTCGCCGGGGGCGACATCGACCGTAACGACTGTCCCTGCGATGGGAGACGTCAGCGTGGCTTGCGTCAGCGTGGCCTTAAGCTGGTCGACCACAGCCTGGGCGCGCTCTACATCGGCTTCTGCCGCATCGATCCGTTCGAAAGCGTTGCCTACGCCCACCCGCCGCAGATAGCGGACGTTGGTCTCAGCGGTCACCACGCTGGCTTCGGCCTCGGCGATGCGGGCTTCGATGATGGTGGGGTCGAGCGTGGCCAGGGTCTGCCCGGCGTTGACGAAGTCGCCGACCGCCACTCCCACGGTTTCGACCGTACCGAGCAGGGGGAAGCTCAGCTCGACCGCGTCTGCGGGCCGCAGCTCGGCTGAAGCGATAGCGTCCCCTGAGAATTCGGTACCAGACGACCCCGAGGCCGGGGTGTGGGCATCCAGTTCAACGGTCGGAATGGGGGTTGGCGCGGCGGCCTGACCACAAGCGGTCAGCGCGAGGGAAAGCGCCAGGAATGGGATCCAGGATAGCTTCAACATAGGGTTCCTAAACTTTCGCATTTTTCCCGGTGAGGGAACCGTTATTTTCAACAATGAGACCATCGCGTAGTGTGACAACGCGGTTTGCGTATTTGATTACGCGCGGATCGTGTGTGGCAAAGACAAATGTCGTGCCGGTTTCTTTGTTCAATTTTGCCATGATATCCATCACCTGTCTGCCATTCTCAGTATCGAGATTGGCGGTCGGTTCATCTGCCAGGACAACGGTTGGGTGAATGGATAAAGCACGCGCCACGGCTACGCGTTGCTGCTGCCCACCGCTCAACTGGTCGGGACGGTGATGGGCGCGGTCGCTGAGCCCGACTGCTTCCAGCATTTCATTGACGCGGGCGCGCCGTTCAGCCGATTTAGTCCCGTTCAACAGTAATGGCATTTCCACGTTTTCGTAAGCGGTCAACGTAGGGATGAGCGCGAAGAACTGAAAGATGAATCCAATTGTCCCTTTGCGTAGATCAGCTCGTTGGTTGCGATTGAGGCGGGAGGCGTCCTTGCCATTGATAAGTATCTGGCCGCTAGTTGGCTTGTCAAGCAGGCCAATCAGTTGCAGCAAGGTGGTTTTGCCCGAGCCGGATGGACCGACCAAGGCTGTAAATTCGCCGTCCGCAATTGATAAATTTACGCCGCGCAGGGCATGAGTTTCTACTTCACCGATCTTGAAATCGCGTGTTGCGTCAATAACTTTTGTGACTTCCATGATAATTCTCCTTGCGTTGACAGTCACTTAATCAGTAATTGTCAACTTTTATTTTTTTACTGTGCATGCAAGGCTTCGACCGGTTCCATGCGCGCGGCAAGCGTGGCAGGATACAACGAAGCGAAAAGGGTAATAACATAAGCTGTGATTGTCAGGTTGATCACATCTTGTGAAGTGATATAAGGATAGATCTTATCTCCGATCAATATACCTGTGATTCCTTGCGTAGCCGGTATAACCAGGCCAACGCTACCAACGTAGGCGGTTATTAAACCACCCAGGATCAACCCGCCAATCACCCCCGCGGTCGCGAGCAGCGCTGCTTCGGTCAGGAAGGCGGACATGATCCGGCGGCCTTTCATACCGATTGCGGAGAGAATTCCGATCTCACGTGTGCGCTCGTAGACTGCCATCACGAGTGTATTTGTCACCACAGTGGCAGTAATGCCTAATATAATCAGGTACAAGATGACCATGTACGCGCCAGCAAACTGTTCAAATTGCACACTCAGCTCGTTCAAATCCTGCCAGGTTACAATTTGATAATTTGAAGAAGTTAGGGCAGCTGCGACAGGCTCGGTCTGTTCTTGATCTTTCAACAGAACGAAGATCAGGCTGGCATGGTTCTCCGCACCGGCAAATGCCTGCGCTTTGGCAAGCGGCATGAATACTGTATTTTCATCGTACGGGAATACATTGGTTGTGTAAATGCCGCGAATTGTAAATAACTGCTCGTCCACATCGCCATTCGAGGTGTTGATTAGCAGGTTGACACGCTCACCAGCGTTCAAACCAAACCTGTCTGCTAATGGCTTGCCAATCATAATGCCTTCGCGATCCTCGCTGGTGAGGAAATCGCCAGCAATCACACCCTGACGAAAGATCTGATTCGCTTCCGCAACCGGATCCATGCCGATGACTTGCACGCCTCTGGAGTGATCGCTCAGGCTGAGAATGCCGCTGGCGATAAGACGGGGAGTGGCGTCCTGGACTTGTGGAAGTGCTTTTAACTGGCCGGTGACCTGTGCGGGGTTTTCAACCAAATCTTCCCATGCCAGACTGACTTTATTTTCTTCATAAGATGCAGCGCGGACCTGAAGATGCCCGGTCTGTAAGCGAATGCCATTCTGTAAGGCGCCGCGGAATTCACCTCGCACAATAGATGCCATGAAGATTAACAGGGTTGTGGCCAAACTCACCGCGAGGGCAGATAAGATCGAGCGCCGCTTGTTTCGCCCAAGATCGCGGAAGGCCATTTTGAAAAGTTGATTTATAGTATTTGTTCTTCCTAAGACCTGACAGGTTTCATAACGTTGTGAGGCTGTCAGGCCAGTTTGCGTGGATAAAGTTGCATACTGGCGAGCCTCTCACAAAAATCTGTCAGGTCTCTCAATTAAACATAGTGTAACGCCTGCGCAGGCTCGCGATGAGAGGCCTCACGCGCGGGGATCCAGGCGGCCAGTGTGGTGATGATCAAGACGGTAAGGGCGCGCCCAAAAATCTTGCCCAACCCAAGCGATGGGTACACGCGGCCGCTGATTAATGCCATGTAATCGGCTACGCCTGCGAACGAACTGTAATCGAAACCGACCTGCCCAAAGCTGGCGTTAAAGCTCACGCCCATAATTACACCGACAGCTATACCGACGATACCGATCATCGTGCCTTCTAAAACAAATAAGGTGGCGATCTGTCGAGGCTTGAGCCCCATGGCACCCAATAGACCGATCTCACGCGTGCGCTCAAAAACAGCCATGAGCAACAGGTTGAGCACGCCAATCCCGGCGATCACCTCGATGATGACGCTGAAGATATCCATAACGAAATTCTTGGAAGTGATGGCCGTGGACAGTTCTGGATAGTTTTCCGCCCACGAAGCCACCTCATAGCCAGGGAGGGCGGGTGCGAGCGTTTCTACCACGAGGTTCTCCTGCCCGAGATTCTTCAAGTTGATCTGGACTTCAGTGGACTGGTCACGCAGGTCAAACAAGGATTGAGCCTCGGCCAACGAAATGTAGATCGTCTGTTTTTCGATCGTCGGCATGCCCAGGTCATAAATGCCGACCACGGTCACGGTACGCTGGCGGTTCTGTTTATGGGCATCGCTGCCAACCATAGTAAGGCGGTCACCAACCTGTATGCCCATCACGTCTGCCAGGCCGCGCCCGATCAGGATCGAGTCCTCGTCAGATGGGGTCAGCCAGCGTCCATTCACAACGTTCTCAGCGATAAGACTAACAGGTGCTTCGGCTTCCGGTTCGATGCCAATAATGCTCAGAGGAAAGGCGCCTTCGCGGTTGCTGAGCAGACCGCCGGTCTGGATACGACGGAAGGCGGCGGTCACGTTCGGATTTGCCCGGGCCGCTTGAATAACTGCCTCATCATTTGGCAATGGGATCAGTGGATTGCTGTCTACTTTTTCGCGGTAGCCCTCGGCGCGTATCTGGATGTTGCCGCCCAACACGCGAATGGCGTTGCCGTAAATCGCGTTGTTGAAGCCATCCACGAGGCCGTCATACATCATCATCATTGCCAGGGCAAAGCCCATAGCTACTACGATGATGACCGTGCGGCGGCGGTGGCGCCAGATATTGCGCCAGGCCATTTTTAAGAGTATGGTCACGTTAGTACCTCCATAATACTTGTTGAGATTGCCCTTACGTATTCTAGGCTTTTACTCGAACATAAGCCCGCACACCCATGATGATCATCGGCAGGGGATGCGGACTTAAAAATACTCTACAGGTTTATATTTATGCGAGTATATGCAAAATTGATTGTTTTGTCAAGATAGTTAAGCTGGAAAGTGCCTCCCATCTATATGGAAGGCGATAAAAGTCATATAAACTATTCTGGCTCCACCGTTTCCGAAGAGAAAACTAGCGATTGACAGGTATTCTTATCACGCTTTGCTTCAACAGCCGTAACATCTGCTTGATGACCAGCCCAGTCCTCCAAAATGCGACTGCGGCCATGCCATGCGCCAGCACGGCAAACAACGGTGGTTTCTGAAGGGTGTAGTACGTCCAGCACTCGCGGGTGGTGCCCCAGAGTTCAAGATAGTAGCCCAACCCCGTTCCAGCGACGAAGGTCAGCACAGCCATGCGATGGTCGGTGGGGGTCAGGACCAGGAGTTCGCACAGGAGCAGGGAGAGCCAGGTATAGGACTTGTCAAAGGTGGGGGCGACGAAGAACAGCATCAAGATATAGAAAGAAACGAAGATGAGCCAGTAAAAGGGAGAGAATAGAGATTGGAGATTGAGGAGAAATTTGCGTCGATCCGCTCGTTCGAGGAACCAGGTGAGACATCTTGTTATTCGATCAATGGACAGACTTGCAATTGGCCAGGCGGGGATGATCCATAAGGGCGGTCGCTCGGCGGTGTAGTAGTGCCACAGATTTGTTTGTGTTCCCCAGGATTCGATCGCCAGGCCGCCAAAGATCCCCGACAAAAACAATCAAGCTGTCGCTCTTCAGGTCGGCGCGGGAAATGACCGTCAGCGACATGAAGAGAAAGATGCCGACCAGCAGCCAATCCATGTACAGCCACCAGGGACCACTCCAATCGATATAGGAGAGCACTTCTTCGGCCAGCGGCCACCAGATATAAACGATCAAGAAGATGGTCAATAGAAACCCGGCCATCAGCACGGATGAGTGTCTTGTCCAGCCGAAAAAAGAAGGGCGCGGCGCAGCGTTGCCATGCGCCGGATTATAGCAGGGCTTTCCAGGTAGTAAATTTGGACTATTTAGAGACTATTAAGAGAATAGTAAGAATAAAAAGCTTGCAATTTTGTTAGCCCTCACATAGAATGGAATTGTTGATTGATGAAATAAGGGGTAACTTTGGGACGGTTTTACCGTCCTGTTAATACCTTTCAAAAATGCAAAGTTGTTGTTACGATTCTCATTCCATTTGGAGAAAGGAAGATGTCCCGAAACAATCCCCAATTCTGTAAATACCCGCTTTGATACCTTTACCTTAGTTTGTTGGCTTCAAGGCCGACTGAGGTTGAAGTTGGATACCATTCACATTCAATAAGGAGAAAGTGATGAAATTAGGTAAGATTTTTACCGCCTTTGTGGTTTTTGCCTTTCTTCTGGCGCTGATGCCAGGACAAGTTCAGCAGGCAAGTGCGATTTCGCCTGATATTGTAATCAGTCAAGTATATGGAGGTGGGGGAAATACTGGGGCAACATACACAAACGATTTTATAGAGTTGTTCAACAGAGGCACTTCGTCTGTTTCGTTGGCAGGATGGTCTGTGCAATATGCGAGCGCAACTGGAACCGGCAACTTCGGTGCAAACTCTGGTCAACTTACAGAATTACCCAATATAGCGCTGGCACCCGGACAGTACTTACTTATTCAGGAAACTTCTAGTGGTGCCGTCGGTGCGTCTCTGCCAACGCCGGATGTAACTGACCTGACGCCAATTAACATGAGCGGGACAGCTGGCAAGGTCGCCGTGGTTAATTCAACCGCCTCGTTGGGATGTAATGGCGGTTCCGCACCATGCTCACCTGCCCAATTGGCGCAGATCGTCGACTTGGTGGGATATGGTGGAGCCAACTTTTTCGAAGGCAGCGCTGCGGCTCCAACATTGAGCAATACGACTGCAGCATTTCGCGCAACCAATGGTTGCTCCGAAACCGATGAGAACGGGAATGATTTTTCCGCAGGTACGCCTAATCCACGTAATACTGCTTCACCTTTGAACGTATGCGGCGTGGTTGAACCCGAGAACACCATTATTATCACGGAAATCATGTACGATCCCAACAGCGATGAAGATAACTGGGAATGGATTGAGATCTATAACGCAGGCAGTGCTGCGGTTGATCTCACCGGCTATGTAGTGGATGACTTCAATTCGGTCGCACTCAGTTCTGCAAACATTGCTGGCGGCGTACTGGCGGCGGGCGAGCAAGCAGTTCTCTACAACGCAGACGATGTCACCGCAGCGGACTTCGCGGCGGCATGGGGCGCAGTGAATTTGGTCCCTGTCACAAACTGGTCGGCTCTATCATTGAATAACGCCGGCGATAAAGTCAGTCTGTGGGATAGTTTTGCCAGTTATTCCGGCGATAATGTGGTGCACGCCAACGCAATTGACACCGTGGATTTCGCTGGGGCTGGTTTCCCAGACCCCGTTGGCGCCTCAATTTATCTGACCGATCTAGGCGCGGATAACAACGTCGGAAGCAACTGGGCTACGAGCACTGTCGGAGGAGCAACCCCGCTCTTCACCGGCTATCAAAGTCTAGCAGCCGGTGGAAATGTCGGCACAGACGTGGGCTCACCAGGGACGCCGGTAACTTCGGCTGCAGTCATTATCAACGAATTGGATTCGGATACACCTGGCATTGATATCGCCGAATTCATTGAACTGTATGATGGTGGCAGTGGTAATACTTCCTTAGATGGCCTGGTGGTTGTCTTCTATAACGGAAGTAGTGATACTTCCTACGACAGCTTCGATTTAGATGGCTATACTACCAACGCAGATGGTTACTTCGTGTTGGGCAATCCCGGTGTTGCAAACGTTGATCTCACGTTTTTGCCGGGCTCAGGTGGCGCACTTCAAAATGGTGCGGATGCGGTTGCGCTTTTCACAGGCGATGCAACTGATTTCCCGAACGGCACCGCGGTAACGACCACCAATCTGATCGATGCGCTCGTGTATGACACGGACGACGCCGATGATCTCGGTTTACTGGCTCTGCTCAATGCTGGTCAACCACAAGTGAATGAAAACGGAGGCGGCGATAAAGATAACCAATCTAATCAACGTTGTCCCGATGGCAGCGGCGGCGCACGGAATACGGACAGCTATGCACAATTTGCTCCCACACCCGGCGCTGAAAATACTTGCGGTGCAGTTGTGCCCCAGGAAGTCAAGATTCACGAGGTACAGGGAAGTGGCTCGGCCAGCCCGTTGGTAGGCAGTACAGTCATCGTTGAGGGAATTGTTGTTGGTGACTTCCAGGACGGCGTCAGCGGCACAAATGGCGATTTTAATGGTTTCTATATGCAAGAAGAAGACCTTGATGCCGATAGTGACCCCTTGACCTCGGAAGGTGTATTTGTCTTCGATGGCAGTTCACCCGCAGTCAATGTTGCGATTGGCGACTTGGTGCGGGTAGAAGGTTCAGTTTCTGAATTCAACGATTTGACGGAGATTACATCTTTCTCTGGTGTCACGGTTGTTAGCAGTGGCAATCCACTACCTACGATTACGAACCTATCATTGCCCGTAACGAACGTCGACGATTTCGAAGCCTACGAGGGCATGTACGTCAACTTCCCACAGGCGCTGGTCATCTCGGAGTACTTCAACTATGACCGCTTCGGCGAGCTCGTGCTGACCTCCGAGCGGCACCTGACCCCCACGGCTGAGTTCGAACCCGGCTCGCCGGAGGAAATGCAAGCCGTCCAGGACTTCCTGCTCGACCGCATCACGCTCGACGATGGCCGCTCCTACCCAGAACCCGGACCCGGCCATTCATCCCGAACGGCATGGAATTCACGCTGGATAACCTTCTTCCGCGGCGGAGACACCCTGACGAATGTGACCGGCGTGATGGATTACTCCTTCGGTCTCTATCGAATCCAACCCACGCAGGGCGCCGAGTATTCGAGCGAAAATCCGCGCACGGAGATGCCCGAAGATGTGGGCGGCAGCCTGAAAGTGGCCTCCTTCAACGTGCTTAACTACTTCACCACACTTGATGATGGTGTGAATGATATTTGTGGTCCGGCAGGCGATCAGGAATGCCGCGGTGCAGACGATGCCAACGAATTAGAACGCCAGCGCGCCAAGATTGTTGCGGCCTTGAGTATGATCAATGCGGACGTGGTCGGCTTGATGGAAATCGAGAACAATCCGGGCGACGTACCCACCGCGGATCTGGTAAGCGGCTTGAACGATATGCTGGGCGCCGGGACCTATGATTACATCGCCACCGGTGCAGTCGGCACGGATGCGATTCGGACGGCCTTCATTTACAAACCGGCCTCGGTTACCCCGGTCGGCGGCTATGCCATCCTCGATTCCTCGGTGGATTCCCGTTTTGATGATACCAAGAACCGCCCGGCCCTGGCTCAAACCTTCCAGGACAATACCACCGGCGGTATATTCACGGTCACGGTCAATCACCTGAAATCCAAAGGGTCTGCCTGTGACGATGTCGGCGATCCGGACACAGGCGACGGTTCGGGCAATTGTAACGTCACCCGTACCCTGGCCGCGCAGGCGCTGGTCGACTGGCTGGCGAGCGATCCAACCGGCAGCGGCGACAACGACTTCCTGATTATTGGCGACTTGAACTCCTATGATAAGGAAGACCCGATTGATGCTATCAAGGCTGGCCCGGATGATATCCTGGGGACCGATGACGACTACACCGATATGGTCTTCCAATACCAGGGCGAAGATGCTTACTCCTACGTCTTCGACGGCCAGACTGGTTACCTTGATCACGCCCTGGCCAGCGCTGGTCTCGTAGAAGAGATTACTGGCGTCACTGACTGGCACATCAACGCCGATGAGCCCGACCTGATCGATTACGACACGTCCTTCAAGCAGGACGCCCAGGATGCGCTCTACGAGCCGGATCCCTATCGCTCCTCCGACCATGACCCGGTCATCATCGGCCTGGACGTCTGTGATGAGATCGCCCCAACCATCGATGCTCTCTCAGTCTCGCCGGATACCCTCTGGCCTGCCAACCATAAGTACGTGGATGTTACAGCCACGATCGAGGTCAGCGACAACTTCGACCCGAACCCGACCATTGAAGTTTCGATCACGTCGAACGAACCGGACAACGGCGAGGATGACGGCGATACGGTCGATGACATCGTGGTTGTAGATACGACCCACTTCCAGCTTCGCGCCGAACGTTCCGGCGTTGGCACAGGCCGCATTTACACCATCACCTACACGGTGACGGATGCCTGCGGCAACTCGACCACGCAATCGGTCACGGTGACGGTTCCGCTCAGTCAGGGGAACTAAAGGATCGTCGCTTTCTGGATAACACGGAGGCCCGCCAAACGGCGGGCCTCTCTTCGTTTCATATCTGTTGGACTACCGTGAGACCTACCTCATGGCACCGAACTCAACTCCACAGCCAGGGCGATAAATTGGGTTGTCGCCGTGGGGTCGAAGTTGTTGTCGCTGACCAGGATCAGCGGCAGACGGCCGTCAGGCAGCGCCGGTCCGAAAGCCATGCCCTCCAGGTTGTCCGGCTCGATGCCAAGATCTGCTTCAACATTCAAGATGAGTCGCTTTGTTACCGGGACAAAGGACAGTGGCGGCTGGCTCAGGCCGTTCGGATAGAGCGAAAAATAGCCAGAGACATCCGTTGCGCCCTGGGTCTGGATCTCATAGAGCCAGATCGTGTTGCCCGCGCCGACGGAGAAAGACCGCTCCATCGCCAACATGGTGCCGAGGTTATCCAACGGGAGCAGCTCCACCAAACCGTTCACGCGGAAGGCATCGGGTGGCATTGGGTCTTCCGCAATGGGATTGACCACGTAGATGTATTCCGCTCCCGGTTTTCCGGAGCTTAAACGATATTGCAGGATGCGCGCGAAACTCTCCTGGCCAAGGTTGGCCGCGGGTCCATCCTGCACCAGGGCGCCTTCGGAAGCGGTAACCAGCGTACGCTCATCAGGCGTGACATTCAGGCTTTCGAAGGCCAGATTGTTCCGCACCCCTTGTGTCCCTGCCAGGTCTGGCAGAAATTTATCAGGGATCACCAGATCGCGGGTTTGATGGCTGTTGCGGTTCATTCTTTTAATGAACGGGTCGATCGGCGGAGTGCGCGCAGCAAACCCTTCCGAAGTGTAATAAAGCGAACCTTCATGTGCCAGAACCAATCCCTCCGGATCGAGAGAACCTGGGGCGTAAGGCTGGCCGGATTCATCCAAGATCTTGGTGACATCCAGGAAGGTAATGTCACCGAGGTCCAACTGCCCATCGGCCACGTCGATATCCAGCGTGTAGTAGCGGACGGGGTCGATCATGCCCTGGTCATCCGAGATGGCGTAATAAACACCCCGCTTGGGATCATACGTGATGCTGGATAGGCCTCCTATTTCCGTGCCTTGGAACTGGGTGCCGGTGGGAATGTTATCGGTCCCAATCAGTTCATAGCTGGCTACCGTAACCTGGTTATCCTTGGCTTTAGCGGTGGCAGTTTGCACGCTAAAGCCGGCTACGGCGAGCAGCAATAATGAAAGCACCAGCGAAATCAAAGGGACGAGCGAATGCGAACGCAAACGAGCGGACATCATTAACCTCCTGAAAACTTGGTCCCTCGAACCGAATGGTAGAGGGGATATAGGGATTTTGCGATGAGAGGGGCTGGAATGAAGGATGGGAAACGAACTTGAATGTTGAAACTTGTCTGGTTCAACAGTTCCATTTTAGCATAGGACTTTTATTACAACGCAATGTTCTAAGAAAATCTCGAAAAAAAGGAGGTGCGGGGAGCGCATGCTCCCCGCACCTCCTTTTTTTCGGTTATCTCTGGGAAGAAATGCGCACCAGCAATGCAACCTTGCACTACTACTATGCGGACCGCGCAAAGTTCGCCTGATTCTTCGCTCAGAAATTTTCTGTGTCGCTGAGCGGAGGACAGAACGCTTTTCGTGACGTCCGTGGTTCGACAATGTCACACTATCCAAGAAAAGCCCGAAAAATTGGGGTGTTGGGCGTGCGTACGCACGCCCAACACCCCAATTTTTCGGTTATTTATTCGTATGTGATATTGTCGTGGTAATCGAAGCGCAAATAAGTTAGCACTTGCCCTTCGATTACGGACCTCGCAAACCCCGCCCGGTCCTCCGCTCAGGGGCTCTGACGATACACTTCCGGATTGACACAATGCGGCAGCCTCTCCCCATTCACGCCCGCGATCAAGTTCTCCGCCGCCAGGTATGCCATCCTATCCCGCGATTGCACGCTGGCGCTGGCGATGTGCGGTACGATGAGGCAGTTATCTAATTCAAGCAAGGGGCTGTCCAGCGGCAGCGGCTCGGGATCGGTCACGTCCAGGGCGGCGGCGAAAATGCGGCGCTCCTTCAACGTTTTGTACAGCGCTGTTTGGTCCACAACCCCACCGCGCGAGGTGTTGACCAGCACCGCGTTTGGTTTCATTTTCCCCAGGAAATCTGCGTTCACCATCCGGCGCGTCTCATGCGTGAGCGGCACGTGCAGGGAGACGAAATCGGATTCCCGTAAAAGGGAGTAGAGATCCGTTGAAACGGCGTTCAGGCCAGGGAGCGAGTCCGGGGCGCTCGGATCAGAAAACAGCACCCGCATGTCGAATCCGCTCGCCCGTTTGGCAACGGCCTGCCCAATGCGCCCAAATCCCACGATCCCCAGCGTCGCCCCGGCAAAGTCCACGCCCAACAGCAGGGACGGGCCCCAGGTCTTCCACTTCCCGGCCCGCAGGAATTTCTCGGCCTCCACCACCCGCCGCCCGGCGGCCATCATCAGCGCAAAGGCCATATCGGCGGTGGCGTCGGTCAGGATGCCGGGCGTATTTCCCACCGGAATGCCGCGCTGGGTAGCCGCGGCCACGTCGATGTTGTCATACCCGACCGCGTGGTTGCTGATCACCTTTAAGCCCGATCCGGCCGCGTCCATCACCTCGGCGTCGATCCGGTCGGTCAGCAGGCACAGCAGGCCGTCCACGCCGCGCACGCGCGCCAGTAGAGCTTCCCGGCCCGGCGGCAGTTCACCCGGCCAAACGTCGGCCTGGCAGGCTTCCTGCACCAGCTCCAGCCCTTTGTCTCGGATCACCCGCGTGACGAATACCTTCGGTTTTTCCATATTAAATCTCTCCCTGTAAAAGAGACCCGAAAAATGGTCTAGGCAAATACTAAAGAACTAGCTTGAAGTATACTGCAAGCGTGGAACCGGAACGTTTCTTCACCCACAGTTTGTGCGACCCGCGCGTGGGGCGCATATTGGCTGCTGCCTTAGCGGCCGTTGAGCCCGGCGCGGCCGTCGAACGCTATCTGACCTCCCACCCGTTGCCCGCAGCCGGACGGGTTTTCGCTTTGGGAGTGGGAAAAGCGGCCGTTCCGATGACCCAAGCCCTGTCCCGTTTCACGGACCTGGCCGGGGCCCTGGTCATCACCAAGCACGCTACGCCCCTCGACCTCCAGTCTGCTACCGCGACAGTCCCCGGCATGGGGATTATGGAAAGCGGGCACCCGGTCCCGGACTCCCGCTCGGTCGCTGCGGGAAAGGCTGCCCTGGAATTCGTCTCCGCCCTGCGCGAGGACGACCTGCTGGTCTGCCTGATCTCCGGCGGCGGCTCGGCCCTCATGACCGCCCCCATCGTTCCGCTGGAAGACTTGCAGGCGCTGACGTCCGCGCTGCTGGCCAGCGGTGCGCGCATCGACGAGATCAACACCCTGCGCCGCCACCTGGACCGGGTCAAGGGTGGGGGATTGGCGCAAGCCACCAAAGCAGCCGTCCTCAGCCTGATCCTCTCGGACGTGGTCGGCAGCCCGCTCGAGGCCATCGCCTCCGGCCCTACCGCGCCCGACCCAACGACCAGGGAGGATGCGCTGGCTGTGCTGGAAAAATATTCCCTTAAAATACCGGTCTCCATTTACCAATCTCTAATCTCTAGCCCGGAGACTCCAAAACCTTCTGACTCCCTTTTCTCTCGCGTGAAAAACATCATCGTGGGGGATAACGCCCTGGCAGTCCAGGCCGCGCTGCGACAGGCTGAAAAGGAAGGATTTCAGGCAGAATCCCTTGGAAGCGCCTGGCAGGGCGAGGCCCGCGAGGTGGGCGTGGAATTGGCACATAAACTGCGTGTAAGCAAAAATACGATCTCGCGCCCGTTTTGTTTGATCGCCGGCGGTGAAACCACGGTCACCCTGAACGAGTTCTCCCTGCGTGGCACAGGCGGGCGCAACCAGGAGCTGGCGCTGGCAGCCGTCTCCCAACTGGCTGGCTTGGAAAATATATTGCTCATCAGCCTGGCAACCGACGGCGAGGACGGGCCAACGGATGCGTCCGGTGCGGTGGTAAACGGGAAAAGCCTCGAGCGCGCCGAGCGGCTCGGGCTGGACGCGGAAGGCTATTTGTCCGGGCACGATGCATACCTTTTTTTTGAGCGCTTGGAGGATCTGGTGAAAACCGGTCCCAGCGGGACGAACGTCAACGACCTTGTGTTTTTGCTGGCATTGGATTGAGAATTGCTGGAATGAAGGGGGACGAGCCGAGGAAAGTTCAATATGCTGTATAATAAAGCCAGCGAGTTTTTAGCAGAAACGCACCAACCTGCATCACAGTTAAGTTGTTTAACAACAACGGTGATCACTTCTCATTGCTCCCCACTAAAGCGACCAAATAATTAAAATAGAGATACTCATACTTTTTGTGGTGGCAAAATCAAGCTGCAACTCTTTGAACGAAAGACCCCTAAACGCCCGCAAAGGAGATATTTTGTGACACCAACGAAACGGCATCAACGCCAATTACAACCCCTGCCGAAATCCCCGACCGGAATCCCGGGCCTGGACGAAATCACTGGCGGCGGTCTGCCTGAGGGCAGGCCGACCCTGGTGGCCGGCGGCGCGGGATGCGGGAAGACGCTCTTCGCCATGGAGTTTCTGGTCAATGGCGCTACGCAATACGATGAGCCAGGCGTCTTTGTGGCCTTCGAGGAAAACCTGGACGAGTTGGCCCAAAACGTGGCCTCCTTAGGGTTTGACTTGAAAGAACTGATCGAACAGAAGAAATTGATCGTGGATCACGTACAGATCGACCGTAGCGAAATCGAGGAAGCCGGGGATTACGACTTAGATGGCCTTTTCATCCGCCTCGGCCACGCCATCGATACCATTGGCGCCAAACGGGTCGCGCTCGATACGGTCGAGTTCCTTTTTGCCGCCCTGCCAAACCATGCCATCCTGCGCGCCGAGCTGCAGCGCCTGTTCCGCTGGCTGAAGGACAAGGGGGTAAGCGCTGTCATTACCGCAGAGAAGGGTGAAGGCAGCATGACCCGTTTTGGCCTGGAAGAATACGTCGCCGATTGCGTCATCCTGCTCAACCATCGCGTCACCGAGCAGATTTCCACCCGGCGCTTGCGGATCGTCAAATACCGGGGCACCGTGCACGGCACGAACGAGTACCCGTTCCTGATCGGCAAGCACGGCATTTCGGTGTTGCCGATCACTTCGTTAGGGCTCGAGCACGAGGCGCCCTCGGGACGGGTATCCACAGGCGTTGACGAGCTGGATACCATGCTGGGCGGCCAGGGCTTTTACCGGGGCAGCAGCATCCTGGTCACGGGGACCGCCGGGACAGGCAAGTCCAGTCTCGCGGCGTCTTTTGTGGAGGTAGCCTGCCGGCGCGGAGAGCGTTGTTTGTACTTCTCCTTCGAAGAATCGACCAGCCAGATCGTGCGCAATATGCGCTCGATTGGCATCGACCTGGCGCCATATGTCAAAAAGGGGCTGCTCCAGTTCCACGTTGCCCGTCCCAGCCAGTATGGCCTGGAAATGCACCTGGTCACAATGTATGACCTGATCAGAGAATATCAACCGGAAATCGTCGTCCTGGATCCAATCACCGATTTTTTTGCGGTTGGAAGCGATGCCGAAGTCAAGGCTGCCATCACTCGCATCGTTGACTTCCTAAAAGCCAACCAGATTACAGCGCTGTTTACCAGTTACACGACCGAAGGCGTGGCCGACCAGTCCATTGTAGGTATCTCCTCGCTGATCGATACCTGGGTGAGCCTGCGCAACCTGGAACGAAACGGAGAACGCCACCGCGGGCTGTACATTTTGAAATCGCGCGGCATGGCGCATTCCCACCAGATCCGCTCCTTTGACTTGACCGATGAAGGCATCAAGATTGGCGCCATGGACCTGGCCGGGATCGGGTCTGAGTTCAACCTGGCGTAGAGGGCTGTGACCGCCTCCAACTGTTTGTCATATAGCGACATGTCGAAATAACAAGGAATATTGAATGAAAGCAACGCAGCAAGACCAAAAAACTCGAGGATCTGAAAAGTCATGGGAACTGCGACTGTATGTTGCCGGGCAGACTCCCAAGAGCCTGGCCGCATTCGCCAACCTGAAGAAGATCTGCGAGGAGCACCTGGCAGGGGAGTATTCGATCGAGGTCATTGATCTGCTCAAAGAACCCCAGTTGGCAGCCGATGACCAGATTCTTGCGATCCCCACCCTGGTAAGGAAACTCCCCGCACCCTTGCGGAAGATCATAGGTGACCTCTCGAATACAGAACGTGTCCTTGTTGGACTAGATATCCGTGAAAAATAAAGAACGATGCTACAGACCATCTTCTCCATAACGTTCGCCTTGCTCTATAGGAGGAGCTATGGCCCCAAAAAATAAGGTCGGCCCGCAGATCCCGGATGAGACCGAAGAGCTGAAAAAACGTCTCGAGGAAACCGAAGAAACCCTTCACGCGATTCGCCAGTACCTGGTAGACGCGTTCGTGGTAAACCGTGCAGACGGCACCCAGGTGGTGACCCTCAAGGAGGCCGATTTTCCATACCGCAGGATGGTTGAGGCGATGAACGAGGGGGCAGTGACGTTGATCCCGGATGGTACCATCTTGTACACGAATCCGCATTTCTGTAAGATGGTTCGAATGGGATGCGAACAGGCTGTCGGCATTCGCTTCCAAGACCTGGTCGTGCCGGACGAGCGGGAAGCCTTCGAAGCGATGCTCGTAGAGATCGGATCGGTTGGTAACCGAGGCGAATTTTGCTTGCAATCTGCTATGGGAGGCTGTATCCCGGTCCAACTTTCGGTGTATGAACTGGAAATGGATGGCGCACGCGGAATTTCGATCATCATAACCGATCTCAGCGAGCGCCGGCAGATGGAAGATGCTCTCCGAAAAAGCGAGACCCTCTTTCGATTTATCGCCACCAATTCTCCCGATGTGATTTTTTCACAGGACTTAGATCTCAAATACACCTGGGTTGTCAATCCTGACTGGCCATTTACTGCTGAACAAGTCATTGGGAAGACGGATTGGGATCTGTTGCCTCAAAAGGAGGCCCAGAATTTGTCGGAACTCAAAATGAGAGTGCTTGAGACGGGCGAGAGCATGCGTCGAGAACTCTACCTTTCTCAAGGGGAAATCCCTCAGTGGTATGACGCAGTCTACCAGCCCATGTTCGACGGGAAAGGGAAAGTCAATGGAATTATCGGCTACACCCGCAACATCACGGAAAGCGTCCTGGCGAAGGAAAAGATCCGCTCGTTGGCCTCGGCGCTGACGAAAGCCGAGCAAGTGGAGCGGCATCGCATCTCGCAGATTTTGCACGATGATCTGCAGCAGCGCCTGTTTGCGATCAAGGCCCAGTTGTCCATCATGACCTTTGGCAGCGATAGCCAGGTCTCCTCCAAGACGCAGCTGGCTCTTCAACAAATCCAGAACGAACTTTCCGATGCGATTGGCATCACCCGCAACTTGAGCATTGACATCAGCCCGGCCGTCTTGCACGGCGAAGGGTTGGCGGATGCGATCATCTGGCTTACCTCGCAGATGAAGGAGCAGTTTGGCTTGCATGTAGAGCTCGAATTGAGCATGAACGGGATTATCCTGGAAGACCATATGCGCGTGCTGCTGTTCCGGGCTGTGCGCGAGTTGCTCTTCAACATCGTTAAGCATGCCCATACGCAAAAGGCGGCAGTCACTCTGGAACAGAGCAATGGCCAGGTTTATGTTACGGTCAACGATATGGGGACAGGCTTTGACGCGCGGGCTGTCATGCTGGACCCGAATGCTGCCCACGGGTTGCTGATCATCCAGGACCGCCTGAGCTTGATGGGTGGCAGTATGACGATCAATTCTGAACCAGGGAAGGGGACGCAGGTGAAGATCGAGGTTCCGCTGGAGTTGAATTTCGTTTAGCGAACTGCGCCAGGAGTACTGTCAGCGGTGATTGGTTTTCCTGGCATACAGGTATATCGTTTCCCGCGCGCGGCCAACAAATTACAGTCGGATTGCAGACCACAACTGGTGCAAAATTCCCCGTCTGGCCCGATCTCGACCAGCTTTCCTTTTCGGACCAACAGCCCGATCATCGATAAGACCGCCGCAGGTTGGGCATCCATGGCGCGGCTGATCTCGGAGAGGCTCAAGCCGTTCTCCTTGTTTTCCAGCAAATTAACCAGTTGCGCAAGCATCCTCTTTACCCGAATCCCAGCAAACTTCCAACTTGATAGACGAGCAACGCGACGACCCAGGCGACGGCGGTCTGGTAGACGCCGGATGTGACCGCCCAGGTAGCTCCGAACTCGTGCTTGATCGCCCCCAGGGTGGCCACGCAGGGAACATACAGTAACACAAAGACCAGCAAGGCAGCCGCACTGAGCGGTGTGAAATTGTCGCGCAGAGCCAGGCTGAGAAGGGTGTCTTCCCCTCCTGCGGATTTATCTACCAGATTCACGCCCGGGACGATGCTTAATAAGATTTTGCCGGACCTGACCGTCGCCTCTACGAAGCCTCGACCGATGCCGATCAGGTCTTCGCTTATGCTCGTTGATTCGACGGTCTGCGCATCTTCTCCGCCGAGATAGACCTGGCTCAGGGTGCTGACGACGATCTCCTTGGCCATGAAGCCGGAGACCAGCGCCCCGCCCGTCTCCCAGTTATCGAACCCGAGCGGCGCGAAGACAGGGGCGATGGCGCCGCTCACCTTGCCAAAATAGGAATCGCGTTGGTCGGTCACGCCCCAGGGCAGGTTGAGCAGCAGCCACATGACCACCGAAGCGTACAGGATAACCGTCCCCGCTTTGCGGACGAACTCATGAGTGTTCTCCCACATGTGGATTAAGACGCTCTTGAGGGCGGGCTGGCGATAAGGCGGCAGCTCCAGCACGAACGCGGACGAAACGTCGGGCTTGAGAACAGTTCGGGTGAAGACCATCCCCGCCAGCATGGCGACCATGATTCCAAGCGCGTACATGGCCCAGATGACTGTCCCGGCGCGGGCGCCGAAGAAGGCCAGACCAAAGACAACGTACACGGGCAGACGCGCCGAGCAGGACATGAGCGGGATGAGCAGCGCGGTCAGGATGCGGTCCCGGCGGCTGGAGATAGTGCGGGTGGCGTATACGGCCGGGACGGCGCATCCGAAGCCCAGGATCATCGGGATGAAGGATTTGCCGTGCAAGCCGACCACGCGCATAAAACGGTCCATCACGAAGGCGGCCCGGGACATATAGCCCGAATCTTCGAGCAGGGCCAGGAAGAAGTACAGGATCAGCAACCCGGGCACGAAGACCAGCACGCCGCCCACACCGGCTATGATCCCGTCGATGAGCAGGGAACCAATCCAGGCGGGAACCGGCAGCAAGCCCAGAACGAAGGCGAGCCAACCCGCAATGGGACCGTTGATGACCGCATCGGTCCAGTCCAGGAACGGGGCGGATACGTCGATCACCAGCCGGAAGACCAGGAACATGACCAGGAAGAAGACCGGCAGCCCCAGCCACTTGTGGGTGACCACGTTGTCGATCCGGTCGGTCAGGGTCAGACGGTCTACCAGCGGGCGGTGCAGCGCCTGGCGAACCACCCCGTTGATATAGCCGTAACGGTGGTCGGCGGTCAACAGGTCCACGTCATCGCCGAGCAGGGACTTCAGTTTCTCAGCGCTCTTGTGCGCGATGGCGATCATCTGCGGACCGTTTGACATCAACTGCACACGCGCGAGAATATCGGGGTCGGCTTCGAGCATCTTGATCGCCAGCCAGCGCCGCGGGTAACGGCCCGGGTCGAACCCGGTTTCTTCGAACGCGCTGATCAGCCTGGAGATTTCACGTTCGAGTTTGCCCCCGTAGTCGAGGCGGAAAAATTCGGTGGATGCAGTCATGATAGCCATATGATTTCTCGTTAAAGGTTTCACCACGGAAAGCACTGAGCCCACAGCGCTGATTGATTTTTTGCCCTACTTTTTTGCATAAGCCCGAGCAGATGCTTTTCTCCGTGCACTCCGTGTTCTCTGTGGTTATAAAAGGCTTTTCCTCGCCATATGGACGGCTTTGGAAATCAAATCGGAGATCCCTTTCCCCTGGTTGGCCGTGGTGGGGATGACGGGGATGTTGCCGAGCAGTTGGGAAAGCTGGTCGAGGTCGATCTTTGCGCCTTCTCTGTGCAGGTCATCGGTCATGTTGAGCGCCAGCACCACCGGCACGTCCAACTCCAAAATCTGGACGGTCAAATACAGGTTGCGCTCCAGGTTGGTGGCGTCCACCACGTTGATGACCACGTCAGGGCGCTGCTCGATGATAAAGTCCCGGGCGATGATCTCTTCGGGAGAATAAGCCGTCAGGCTGTAGGTGCCGGGCAGGTCCACGATGTTGATCTTCAGGCTGTCGTGCTCGATCAGGCCTTCCTTTTTCTCGACGGTTTTGCCCGGCCAGTTGCCGGTGTGCTGGTGCAGACCGGTCAGGGCGTTGAAAATGGTGGACTTGCCGGCGTTGGGATTGCCCGCCAGCGCGATGGTCAGGTCAGTCATTCGCAGCTCCCCCCTTAGCAAGACAGGCAATCGGGGCCACTTCGATCTGCGCGGCTTCCTCTTTGCGCAGGGCCAGGTGATAGCCCTTGATAAAATATTCGACCGGGTCGCCCAGCGGGGCATGCCGCTCGATCCGGATGGTCTCCCCCTTGACGATCCCCATTTCGATGAAGCGCCGGCGTAACGCACTGGCCCCGTTGATGCGGGTGATGGTGGCCCGTTGGCCGGGTTTCAATAAGTGGAGTTGGATGGGATCTGACATGTTAATCCTTGAAATACGTTGGGTCTCGCCAAAAACCGGCTTGTCGCTACTCGACCACCGGCAATTCTTTAACAAGCACAAACTCGGCCAGCGACAGTCCCAGCGCAACTTCTTTTCCACCTGCAAAGCGTAGCATCAGCGGACCCTGCAGCGGGGCTGCCTCGAAGATCGTGACCTCTTGCCCTGGCAGAAGATTCCGCTCCTGCAAATACCGGAGCACTTGCGTATCCGTGGCATTGACGGCCAGCACCCTCACGGTCTGGCCCACAAGGGCTTCGCTCAACGGGATGCTGTCCAGCGTTTGGAACGAGCCGTCCGCGGCGGGAATGGGGTTGCCGCGCGGGCAGGTCTGCGGGTTGCCGAGAAAAGCGGCCAGGGCCTCGGTCAGCTCAGGCGCGGTGGCATGCTCCAGTGAACAGGCCAGCTCGTAAATCAGCGCCCACTCGACCTTCAAGTGCTCGTACAGGAACACCTCCCACAGGCGCTGGCGGCGCAAAATGTTGCAGGCCGCTTCATGGCCCTTTCCGGTCAGCGCGACGCCTTTGTAGGGCGTATGCTCCACCAACCCCTGCTCGCCCAGCCGGTGGACCATCTCGTTCGCCGAGACCGGCGTTACGCTCAGGCGTTCGGCCAGGCGGCTGACAGCCATTACGTTCCGGTCGCTCGTTTCGACGATGGCCTTTAAATACATTTCCGTGCTTTCGCTCAACTGTTGTGCAAACATAAGGAATTCCTTTTAAAAATCTTATGGTAAGCCTTATTATTTACCACTTCCCCGCTTTCCGGCATTGACAAAAGTCACAAACTTGCTGTGAAAAATGTTACAACTGAATCAAAAAAACCTGCTTGTCCGCAGAGTTGCTTTGGTTCTTCATCGTTTCTTGGTGGAGCGGGATGCCATCCCGCCCCACGAACGGATCGCCGCGCTGTAACAACAATCTACGTTCTTGGTATCTTCAACGGCGGCAGTTTATTGCCCTCCCCCTTGTGCTTGACTTCCACCCAAATCGAGCCCGAGAGCTCATATCCGATGATGTGGTCGTGTGCATCCATCTGCAGGCGCAGCGGGCCCTGGAACGGCGCACAGCTCAAGAGGTGGAACGGAACGCCGGGGACCAGTCCCAGTTCGGCGATGTAGCGCAGCTTGTCGGAGTTGTGGGTGCGGACGCGACTGACGATGCAGTCCGACCCGGAGGGGACGTCCACCAGCGGTTCGTCCCGGACGACCGGCATGATCCCGTCTTTGGAAGGGATCGGCTCCCCGTGCGGGCAGCGCGTTGGTTGTCCCGCCAGCTCGAAAGCGCGCTCTTCGAGCTCCTCGTTCAGCCCCTTCTCGAACACGTCCGCCAGCTCGTGGGCGGAGGCCCAGTCATAGCCCATCACCCGGACCAGGAACACCTCCGTCAAGCGGTGACGGCGCAGGGCGGGCATGGCGATCCGTTCGCCCGCGGGCGTGAGATGCACGCCGCGGTAAGGCTCGTGTTCGAGATAGCCGTTTTTGTTCAAGCGCTTGACCATCCTGGCGACTGCCTGCGGGGAGGCCTCCACCTCCGTGCCCAGGAGCGAGAGCGATACCAGTTCGTGGTCTTGCTGCAATCGATAGATCTCGGCAGCGTAACGTTGCATGGCGGGACTGGTGGTCATAAAATCTTTAGAACCCTTTCAAGAGAGTGATCGACCGGGTAAACCCAGAATAAAAGTTGATTTAAATCAAATTTAATACAAATATCTATATTATTCCAGGTTCGAAAATTATACTATACGTCAAGATACTCCTATCCCGAAATGACTCTGGTTCATTCGGATTTCCCGCGTCAGTCTCGCCATACTTCCCTGGCACCGAACGCCACGAGTTCCCGAAGTAGAACGGAGCGGGAGGACGATGTGACGGGATGAAAGGGTGCCGGATTTGGGGCTGCTCAGCCTTTTTCGGGATTTCCTCGCTGGGCTTGAGCAGATACTCTCCTTAATGGTACAAACGATAAACAATCACAGCAGAAAACATGACATTCATCCACGCGAACGTGCGGTAAAATAAATTCAGCACATTAGCAATCGACGTACGATCAAGGTACCTCTTCCCCCGGATGGGAAGGTTCAAAGGCGAAGCCGGTGACTCTCCAGAGAAGTCCGGCGCTGTCGCGCAACTGTAGTTTAGCGGTTGGCGATCAGCCGTAAGCTTTCAGCAATTGCTGAAGGCTGATAGCTGAAAGCGAAAAGCTAAAAAGCCAGGCCGCCCGCCTTGATCGGTCTCTACACCCCTCGCAGAAAGGAGGTGCGACGCGTTTTTTTCTCAAAACCATCCCCTCCCCTGTCCGCCTGCCACGCATTTGTGGTGCTTGCGAGGCAGGGGATTTTGATTCTATCGAGCGAACGCGATCATCCAAAATCACCGGAGATGAACAGGGATGAGCAACGATTTTCTTGATAAAGGCAAAATATCTGAAATCCTTAGATGGAGCAAACGATGAAACGAAATATGTTGATCCTACTTTTAGCGTTTGGGCTGCTGCTCTCAGCGTGCGGTCCCAGCGCGCCGATAACGCCTGTCACACAAACGATGACCTTCACCGACGATCTGGGGAACACCATGGAGCTGGCAGGATTCCCCCAGCGGATCGTCTCCCTTTCGCCTTCGATGACGGAAATCCTGTTCGCCATCGGCGCAGGGGGGCAACTGGTTGGGCGCGATGAATATTCTGTCTATCCTGACGCAGCCCTCAATGTTCCGAGCGTCGGCGCAATGTGGGACGAACTGCCCAGCGAAGCCATCCTGGCCCTGGAGCCGGACCTGGTGCTGGCGGCGCAAATCATTTCGGAAGACCAGGCTGCAGCGCTGCGCGACCTGGGCCTGAACGTCTACTGGCAGGCCAACCCCAATTCCTATGAAGATCTGTGGGAAAACCTGCGGGATGTCGGCCGCCTGACTGGTCACGAAGCCGAAACCGAAATCCTGATCACGGACTTGGAAGCGCGCGTCGCAGCAGTGCAGGAGAAAAGTGCTTCCGTTTCCGAGCGTCCCTCTGTCTTCTACGAACTGGACGCCACCGACCCGTCCAACCCGTGGACAGCCGGCTCCGGCACCTTCATCGATTACATCATTGACCAGGCCGGCGGGACCAATGCCGCCTCCGCGCTGCAGGGCGACTACGCCCAGCTCAGCTCAGAGCAGCTGATCGCGGTCGACCCGGACGTCATTTTGCTGGCAGACGCGCCCTACGGCACCACCGCGGAGAGCGTCGCGGAGCGCCCCGGTTGGGATGTCATCACCGCGGTCAAGGAGAACGCGCTCTATCCCATCGACCCCAATATGATGAGCGTCCCGGGTCCGCGCCTGGTGGATGCGCTGGAAACGACGGCGAAGCTGTTGCATCCGGAGTTGTTTCAATAATTTGTGGCACTGAGCGGAGGGCCGAATGCCAATGAGGCCCGCAGTCGAAGTGCACGTTATCCTGTAAACTTGCCCTTCGACGACGGGTTTCGATACACCCCGCCACGAACACGCAGGACTACTCAACCCTCTGCTTAAGATGAATAACTCTATGATACGTCACCGCCCTTACCTGCTCAACACCCTTCTCTTGCTCATCGCCTTCATTTTCAGCGTTGCGCTGGGGGCGGTGTTCATCCCCCCAGGGACCGTCTTGCGCATCCTTGGTTCCCAGATAGCCTGGCTGCATCTCAACCCGGATTGGCCGGCCTCGTTTGCGGCCATTATTTTGGCGGTGCGGCTGCCGCACACGGTCCTGGTCGTTTTGACGGGAGCAGCCCTGGGGTCCAGCGGCGCTGCGTACCAGGGCTTGTTCCGCAACCCGCTGGCGGACCCGTACCTGATCGGGGTCGCTTCCGGGGCCGGCCTGGGCGCTGTCTTCGCGATGGCGCTGAACTGGCCGACGAACCTGCTGGGGTTCTACCTGATCCCGGCCGGCGCCTTCGCGGGCGCGATCCTGACGGTCGTGCTGGTCTATAACCTGGCGCGCGTCGAAGGCTTGGTCCCGTTGACCACGCTGATCCTGGCGGGGGTGGCCATCGGCGCCTTCGCTTCGGCGCTGACATCCTTTTTGATGCTGCGCACTGATCTTCAATTGCACCGCGCCATTTCCTTCCTGCTGGGCGGCTCGCCGATCGGGGGTTGGGAACCTGTCATCGCGGCATTTCCGTACATGCTGGCGGGGATGGGATTGCTGACCGTTTCCGGCCACATGCTCAACGTCCTACAGTTCGGGGAGGAGGAAGCCCGCCAGATGGGCCTGAACGTGGACCGGGCCAAGATCTTCATTATCGTGGTGGCGTCCCTGACGACGGCGGTGGCGGTCGCGTTTTCGGGGGTGATCGGCTTTGTAGGCCTGATCGTCCCGCACGTGATCCGAATTGTTTGGGGGCCGGATTACCGGCGGCTGATCCCGCTCTCTATTCTGGCCGGAGGCAGCGCGCTGCTGCTGGCCGACATGCTGGCGCGCATCCTGATCGCCCCCTCCACGCTGCCGGTTGGGATTGTGACGGCATTGGCCGGCGCGCCGTTTTTCCTGTGGATCCTGCGACGGGCCAAGCGGGAGGTGTTCTGGTAGCCATGTTGAAAATTGACTCTCTTACGGTCGCTTACGGCGACAAAGTTGTCTTGCGGGATATTTCCTTCCAGGTCCAGTCTGGGGAGATCCTGGCCTTGATCGGGCCGAACGGCGCGGGAAAATCCACCTTGATTCGCGCAGCCACTGGCGTGGTGCCGGCCCAAAGCGGGCAGGTGAGCGTGGACGGGCAGGACCTGGCCGGCCTTTCCCCCGCGCAACGGGCCCGAATCCTGGCAGTAGTGCCCCAGGCGCGCCAGTTGGGCGGCGCATTTTCGGTCGAGCAGGCGGTCATGATGGGACGCACGCCTTATCTGAACTGGCTCGGCCAGGAAAGCGAAGCCGATAAAGCCGCCGTCCGTTTGGCCTTGCAACAGACCTGCCTGGATGTCTTCGCGGACAGGCAGATCGCTAACCTGTCCGGCGGCGAGCAGCAGCGCGTCTTGCTGGCGCGGGCGCTGGCGCAATCCACCCCGGTCTTGCTGCTGGACGAGCCTACCAACCACCTCGATTTGCAGCACCAAACCAACTTGTTGTCGCTGGTCAGAAACCTGGCAAGGGAAAAGAACCTGGCCGTCTTGATGGCGCTGCACGACCTGAACCTGGTTTCTTTTTTTGCGGATCAGGTCGCCCTGCTGGTAAACGGCGAACTGCGCAGCCTCGGCACCCCGAAGGAGGTCATCCGGGCGGAGCAGATCAGCGCCGCCTACCGTACACCGGTCGAGATTGTCCCCCATCCCGTGACGGGCGCGCCGATCGTTTTTCCGCAGGGGATGCTGGATCAGTAGACCTAACCCCCGCCCTACGGGCACCCCCTTCCCTATTAGGGAAGGGGGAGGGGGGATAGGTTCAGAATAGCGAGGCGACATGCCAAATACCAAAAAAGGTCTGGTGCTGGTCAATACCGGGAACGGGAAGGGAAAATCTACGGCAGCTTTCGGCGTCGTCTTCCGCGCATGGGGACGAGGGTTGCGGATTTGCGTGATCCAGTTCATCAAGGCCGAGACCGGCAAATGGGGCGAAGTCAAAGCCGCCGAGAAGTTGGGCATTGAATGGCTCTCCACCGGCGATGGCTTCACCTGGCTCTCCAAGGACATGGACGAAACAACCGCTCGCGCGCTGCACGGCTGGGAGATGGCCCAGGAAAAGATCGCCAGCGGTGCGTACGACTTGATCGTGCTGGACGAATTCACCTACCCGCTGCACTTTGGCTGGCTGGATGTGAATGAAGTCATCGCCTGGTTGAACGAGAATAAACCGCCCATACTGCACCTGATCATCACCGGCCGCGATGCGCCCCCAGGAATTGGTTGAGTTCGCAGATCTGGTGACAGAAATGAAGGAGATCAAGCATCCTTACGAAGAGCAGGGCATCCCGGCCCAGGCGGGGATCGAGTTTTGAACTTTTAATTCGCGTTGCGCGGAGGCCGGAGGCCGCAGTCGAAACGCTTGCAGTCCATGAGACTGCGCTTCGACTTCGCCCTGATGGGCTCCGCTCAGCGAATTCAGTAACGGAGGGCACCATGCTACAAAACATCATTGCAAAAATCCAGGGGTTGGACGAAGCTGCTATGGCGGCTGCCAGGGCGCGCCAGAACACGCTCACCAAGCCGCCCGGCAGCCTCGGCAGGCTGGAAGAACTGTCCGTTCAGTTGGCGGGCATCACGGGGAAAAATATCCCAACCATCAAAGACAAGGTCATCATCACCATGGCTGGGGATCACGGCGTGGTGGCCGAAGGCGTGAGCGCCTTCCCGCAGGAAGTCACGCCGCAGATGGTTCTCAACTTCCTGCACGGGGGGGCGGCCATCAACGTGCTGGCCCGTCACGTGGGCGCGCGCATCATCATCGTGGACATGGGCGTCGCCGCCGACATGGAACCGCATCCTTCGTTGTTGGTCAAAAAGATCGCCTGCGGCACGGCGAATATGACCAAAGGCCCCGCCATGACCCGCGAACAGGCGGAACAGGCGGTGATGGCCGGGGTGGAGGTGGTCGAAGCCGAGATCGCGAAGGGCATGGACATTGTCGGCACGGGCGACATGGGCATTGGCAACACCACCCCCTCGGCCGCCATCGCCGCCGCGCTGACCGGGATCGAGCCGGCCAAACTGGCCGGACGCGGCACCGGCGTGGACGACGCAGGCCTGATGCGCAAGATCGACGCGATCGAGCGCGCGCTGGCGATCAACAATCCGAACCCCAAAGACGGCCTGGACGTGCTGGCCAAGGTCGGTGGCTTCGAGATCGGCGGGTTGGCTGGAGTCATCCTGGGCGCAGCAGCCAATCGCAAACCGGTCATGGTGGACGGGTTTATCTCCACCGCGGCGGCCATGATCGCGGTCACCATTGCTCCGGCTGTCCGACCGTATCTGATTTCCGCGCACCGCTCACAGGAGTACGGCCACAGTCAGATGGTGGCATGGCTGGGTCTCAAGCCGCTGGTGGACCTCGACTTTCGTCTGGGCGAAGGCACCGGCGCCGCGCTGGGCATCTCCTTCGCCGAAGCCGCCTGCAAGATCCTGGCCGAGATGGCCACCTTCGATGAAGCAGGCGTTTCGGATAAAGAATAAGTTCTCTCACCACAGAGAGCACGGAGCTCACAGAGAAAAAATAAAAAAGACTCCGTGCTCTCTGTGATCTCTGTGGTAAAAATGGTCCCTCTCCTCACCGCCTTCCAGTTCCTGACCACTTTCCCGGCCGTCATCCGCCGCGCGTTCACCGCGCAGGAGCTTGGCCGCGCTGTCGGCTTCTTTCCTCTTGTCGGCCTTTTGTTGGGAGGGATTTTCTACGGTCTGGCGAGCAGTCTGCAAGGCATCTTTCCTTCACAGGTCGTGGCCGTCTTTCTTCTCACTGCCTGGCTGCTGCTCACCCGCGCCCTGCACTTCGACGGGTTTCTCGATTCCTGTGACGGCCTGTTCGGCGGCTTCACCCCCGAGCGACGCCTGGAGATCATGCGCGACTCGCGGGTGGGCGCGTTCGGTGTGGCGGGTGGGGGACTACTGTTGCTGGCAAAATACGCCGCCATCGTTTCGCTTCCGCATCTCTCCGGGCTCGTGCTTGCTCCCGTTATGGGACGCTGGGTCCTGTCTATGGCGATCTTCGCTTACCCTTACGCCCGCGAAAAGGGGCTGGGCCGCGACATGAAAGACAACGCCCGCTGGCCGCAAGTGCTTCTGGCTACAACTATTACCGTTGTAGCTGCCTGGTTGTTTGCCGGATGGGCGGGCCTGCTGGCCTTTGCGCTGGCTGGGATTGTGCTCTGGCTGGGAGCGGCCTTCATCCTGCGCCGTATCCCCGGCCTGACAGGCGACAGTTATGGCGCGTTGTGTGAATTAACAGAGCTAGTAATCCTGTTGCTTTTCTCTACCAGATTTATTGGACAATGACTATGCTTTCCAGAACATTGTTCAACGCGAATTTCGCGAAAAGGCGAATAACGCGAATTTTTCTTAAAACCCCATGCGCGGCATTCGTAAATTCGTGCCATTCGCGTTTAAACCATGTACACGTGTTTCGCAGGAAAAAGCCAAATCATCTCCGTCCATTAAGGAAGGAATCCGTTATGATCCGTGTACTCCGTGTTCTAGTTTGTTCAAGTTCGAATTCGGATTAGCAGATGGCCGGAAACGTTCTTATGATCCAGGGGACCAGTTCCTCGGTGGGCAAGAGCCTGCTGGTGGCGGGCTTGTGTCACCTGTTTGCACGTCGCGGCGTAAAAGTGACCCCCTTCAAAGCCCAGAATATGTCCAACAACGCCGCCGTTTGCCCGGACGGCTCCGAGATTGGGCGGGCGCAGGCGGTCCAGGCATTGGCCTGCGGCCTGGAACCCCACGTAGACATGAACCCGGTACTGATCAAGCCCGAAGCGGACTCGCGCGCGCAGGTGGTGGTCATGGGCCGTCCCTGGAAAACGCTGGACGCCCGTGAGTATTATCCTAAGAAAGACATCCTTTGGAAAGAAGTCACCGGCGCACTGGACCGTTTACGCGCGCAATACGAGCTGGTCATCATCGAAGGCGCTGGCAGCGCCGCCGAACTGAATTTGAGGAACGGCGATATCGTTAACATGGCGGTGGCCAGTTACGCCGATGCGCCCGTGCTGCTGGCCGGCGATATCGACCGCGGTGGGATCTTCGCGCAGCTCATCGGCACAGTCTGGTTGCTGGAGCCCGAAGAGCGGGAACGGGTCAAAGGGCTGATCGTCAACAAATTCCGCGGGGATATTTCGCTGTTTTCCGATGGCGTTCACATTCTCGAAGAAAAAAGCCGGGTTCCGGTGCTGGGCGTGGTACCCTATCTGCACGATCTCTTCATCCCGGAAGAAGATGCGGTGGCCCTCGAAAACCCCTTTGCGAAACCGGTTTCGTTCGATGAAGCGCTAGAAATTGTCGTGGTCCACCTGCCGCGCATCGCCAACTTCGACGACTTCGATCCGCTCGCCAGAGAACCCGGTGTGCGCGTCCGCTATGTGGATGACCCTGGGCAAATTGGAGCCCCGGCAGCAATGATCATCCCCGGAACTAAGAGCACGGTGAACGACTTGGCCTGGCTGCGCTCGCGCGGATTCGACCGGGCTATCCGGGAATACGCTCAAAAAGGCGGCGCGGTGGTCGGCATTTGCGGTGGATACCAGATGCTGGGAAAAGTGATCCGTGATCCCATGCATGTAGAATCAAAACTGGACAGCCTCCCCGGCCTGGGATTGTTGACGATCGAAACCGTTTTCGCGGGTGATAAGGCCACGCACCAGGCCAACGCGCAGCTGCACAACGGTCCCGGCTGGTTTGCGGAACTGGAAGGTCAAACGGTGACCGGCTACGAAATCCACATGGGTCGCACGCAGGGCATGAGTCCGTTTTTGGAGCTCACAGAACGCAACGGCCAATCCGTGCAAGTAGCGGACGGCGCGACGAGCAAAGATGGCAAGATCTGGGGATGTTATCTCCACGGCTTGTTCGCCAACGAGAATTTCCGGCGCGCCTGGCTGGCGGATCTGGGCTGGAAGGGCAACCGGGCGAGTGAAACGGCCAATCCCTTCGCTGCTTCGCTGGCCCGCCTGGCCGATACCCTGGAGGCGTCGTTGAACATGAATCTTCTGGAAAGGATTTCCTTTCAATAATCCGGGGTGTGGGGTGTTCTGGGCGTGCTTTGCACGCCCAGAACACCCCACATACTCCTCTCTATCAAATATATTGGAAATGATGATATGGGAAAACTAACTCTCATCCTCGGAGGCGCCCGCAGTGGCAAGAGCAGCTTTGCCGAGGGACGCGCCAAAGAGCTGGACGGCGAAAACGTTCTGTATGTCGCCACGTCCGAGAGCAAGGACGAGGAGATGAAGGAGCGGGTGGAAAAGCACCGCGCCGGGCGGCCGTCCGCCTGGGTGACGGTAGAAGCCCCTCGAGACGTTGCGCAGGCCCTTCGACAGGCTCAGGACACCGCCCTTCGTCAGGAGCGAAGCGCGGCCAAGGTCATTTTGCTGGATTGCATGACCTTCCTGGTCGCCAACCACTTGATGGACGCCGCCGCGCCCGAGGACGATCCGTTCGACGATCCCAGCGCCGACCCGTTCGACGCGCAGATCGAGGCGGACGTGGTCGCCGAAGTCGAGGCTCTCGTTGCCTACGTTCGTGAAACAGACGTTGAAATGCTGGTGGTGTCCAACGAGGTCGGGTTGGGCGTCGTCCCGCCCTACGAGCTTGGACGCGCCTACCGGGACATCCTGGGCCGCGCCAACCAGATCCTGGCCCGCCACGCGGATGAGGTCCAGTTCCTGGTCTCGGGCATCCCGATGAAGGTGAAGTAGATGCTGCACTTAATGCTGGTGCGCCACGGCGAAACGGAATTCAACCTGCAGCGCCGCTATCAGGGCCAGATGGACATTCCGCTCTCGGACCTGGGCAAACGACAGGCGGAACTGGTTGCCGGGCGGCTGGCAGCGAAAGAAATCGACGCGATCTATGCCAGCGACTTGAGCCGCGCGATGGAGACGGCGCAAGCTATTGCGGAAGCGTGTGGCCTGGAGGTGACTCCCGAGCCGCGCCTGCGCGAGCTGAAGTTCGGCGTGCTCGAAGGGTTGACCTTCGACGAGGCGCAGGAACAGTACCCGGAGATGATCGCCGCCTGGCTGGACGATTTCAACCGTCCCCCGCAGGGCGCGGAAACGATTGATGTGTTCAACGCGCGTTGTCTCTCTTTATTGGAAGATCTTAAAGCGAAGCATGATGAGCAGGTGGTTCTGCTGGTCGCGCACGGCGGCTCATTAAGCGAGATCCTGCGCACGGTCCTGCAGCTCTCACGCGAAAAACGCTGGTACCTCGAGCTGGAAAATGCCAGCGTATCGGAAGTCTTGATCGCCGAAAAGTATGTCTCGCTCAAGCGCCTGAACGACACCTGCCATCTTTTTGCTGGAAACAGAGCGGAGTCCAAAACCTCCTGACTTTGGAACTCCTCCGCATCCGGGTATTTTTCCAGGAGTGGGCCGTAAGCCGCCAACGGAGAAGCTGCCAATTTGGAATTTAACAGGTTTGGTGAAGTAGCGCAATTGAACTACGGAAATTCCGAATGAACCAGGATGAGAGTTCTGGCAGCAGTCCAATTAGTTCTTTATAAAACCACCAGCCTATCAAAACTGTACAGACCGTTTTCCACGGCTCCATGTAAAATACACCCATGCTTGCCCGCGTTTTTTCCTGCGCCGTCGTCGGTCTCGACGGCGTCATCGTCGAAGTCGAAGTAGACTACACCAACGGCTTGCCGGCCATGATCATCGTCGGCCTGCCGGATGCAGCCGTGCAGGAAAGCCGCGAGCGCGTGCAGACCGCCATCAAGAACGCTGGCCTGCACTTCCCCCGTCACCGCATCGTGGTCAACCTGGCCCCGGCCTCCGTCCGCAAGGAAGGCCCGGCTTACGACCTGCCCATCGCCCTGGGAGTCATCATCTTGAGCGGGCATCTGCCGCTCGAAGCGGTGGAAGATACGATCGTGGTGGGCGAACTCTCGCTGGACGGCGTGGTCCGGCACACGCGCGGCATCCTGCCGATGGCGGCCGCCGCCCGCGCCAACGGATTTAAGCGCATGGCTGTCCCCGAAGTGGACGCCGCCGAAGCGGCCCTGATCCCGGATCTGGAGATCATCCCGGTCAAGACGCTCGCGCAGCTGTACGATCATCTGACCGGCCTCCGTTTGATCGAGCCGTTCCAGGCTTCTGGCGACGATCTCCCGCCCCTGTTCTTCCCGACCGACTTTGCCGAGGTCAAGGGGCAGGAACACGTCAAGCGCGCCTTGGAAGTGGCAGCCGCTGGAGGGCATAACGCGCTAATGGCCGGCGCACCGGGAAGCGGTAAGACCCTGCTGGCGCGCGCCATGCCGGGCATCCTGCCGGAGATGTCCATCGAAGAATCCCTGGACGTGACCCGCATCTACTCGGTGGCCGATCAACTTCCACCGGATACACCGCTCATCAAACACCGTCCCTTTCGTGCGCCGCACCACACTATCAGCCATGCCGGGCTGGTGGGCGGCGGCAACATCCCACACCCGGGCGAAATCTCATTGGCGCATAGAGGCGTCCTGTTCCTGGATGAGTTCCCTGAATTCGGCAGCCGCGTGCTGGAAGTCATGCGCCAGCCGATGGAAGATAAGGTCGTCACCATCAGCCGCGCCAAAGGCTCATTGACATTCCCCGCCAACTTCCAACTGATCGCCGCGATGAACCCCTGCCCATGTGGCTATTACGGCGACTCCCAGAAACCCTGCACCTGTAATCATTCCACTGTGACCAAGTACCAGAAACGCATCTCCGGCCCCATGCTCGACCGCATCGACATCCACATCGAGGTGCCGCGTGTGGACTACGAGAAGCTGAGCAGCGACCGCCTGGGGGAGAGCTCCTCAGCGATCCGGGAGCGGGTCCAGGCGGCGCGAGAGCGGCAGCGAGTCCGTTTCGAGGGGTCGGATATCGTTTGCAATTCCGATATGCGCGTGGCGGAAGTAAGGAAGTTCTGCAAGTTGGACGAAGCGGGGGATAACTTAGTGCGAGCGGCGATGAGCCAGTTGAACCTGTCCGCGCGGGGGTACCATCGCGTGTTGAAGCTGGCCCGCACGATTGCGGATTTAGCGGGGAGTGAGGCGATCCAGACCGTGCATCTGGCGGAGGCGCTGCAGTATCGGCCGAAGTTGATGTTGGGGTGAGGAAAATACCAATTTCAGTAAACCAGGTTGGCTGTACCGGAATACCAAATCCGGTGCATTATGATTCCATTTCTCCTATGGCGCGCTACTACCACGCCGGTAAAGTTGCCCGATCCCCAGGTAGCTGCAGCACGAGCGCAAACATGGCAGTCAGGAATGTGGTTTCAATGAGATCACTCTCGCTTATTTGCTTTCAGACTGGTAATGGAGGGCAACAACGCCTGAACTGAACGTCTTGGTATCTAAGAGCTTCAGAGTATTGACGCCCATATGCTCGAAAATACGTCGCCCTTCTCCGAAAGTAAACGGAAACACGAGAAAGCGGAACTCATCCACCAGGCCATGCTTGAGCATTGTGTGGGTAAACTCGCCCACGCCGTATTGCAGCAAGTTCTTGCCTGGCTCTTGCTTGAGCTTCCTGATCTCATCAACAACATCCCCCTTTAACAGCGAAGCATTCCATTGAAGCGGCTCCTGCAAGGTTCGTGATGCCACATACTTGGGCATGCTGTTGATCCTTTCTGCCTGTTTTCCTTCTCTTGTCGGCCAGACCTGGGCAAAGAATGCGTACGTTTTCTGGCCCATCAAGAGCGCATCTGGCATGAACAAGAGGTCATCGAGATACTCCTGAACATCAGCGCTATGGAATGGAAAGACCTGATTCCAAAAATCTGCATTTTCTCCACCCATAGCCCCATCGAGCGATACTTCAGCTTCTACAATTATTTTTCTCATATTGTTTTTCCTCATGAAAATGAACTACAAACCTATATTGATAATATGATTTGTGTGGATTCAGTTACCAATCACCTGCGTATTCACGACTTTAAGGTTTTGTCATATTTCTGCCTCAAGAGTCTGAGTTCCACTAATTGACGGATGTGGAGATTGTTATGAGCAGCCCAACAGGCGAACATCCTGCCCACTGGCCAACCGGTTCAGCGGCGGACGCGGTAGCGGATGTGGGTGGCCTCCGGCGTATCGATCACCCGGACGATCTCCAACTCGATGCGCGACGGCAACACCTCGAACAGCCGACGGCCACTACCGAACAGCACCGGGATCTGGTGGATCTGCAACTCATCCAGCACCCCGGCTTCCAGCGCTCGTTGTGCCGTATATGCGCCGTGCACCATGACGTCCTTGTTTTTTGCGGCGGCCTTGGCCTGCGCCATCGCGCTGGCGATCCCATCGGTCACGTACGTCACCAACGGATAACTCGCCACCGAGGGGCCAGGCGGCCGGTGACTGACCACGAAGATCGGGACGCCGTGATGGTCACCGCCCCAGTGATCGACCTGCTCCACAGTGCGTCGGCCGGCAAGCACTGCGCCCGTCGCATTGCCTTCGTCCATGAAGTGCGCCCCCCAGCCGGTCCCCTTCGTGTTGGGTGGTTGTCCTTCGAACCCGTACCACTCGTGCAACCGCATGAAGCCGTCGCCGCCGGGATTGTCCGGTTCATCGTTCGGACCCGCGATGTAGCCGTCGAGTGACATCGACATGTAGAGCACTGATATAGAACTCATTTTGTTCTCCTTTTGGTTATTTCTCATGTGTTCTATACAAAAGATCAATCTTTCGTAGCGTGCGTTGCCGACACTCTCCTATGATTGCTTCGTCAGAACGCAGTGCATTGCTCCGGCAGTGGCAACGTACTCGCTGCAGTGGTAGCCCAGCGCGAGCGCATCGATGTTGGTGAAAAGGTGTTCGCCGGAGCCGAGGAGAATTGGGCTGATTGCGAGATGCAATTCGTCGATGAGTCCGGCTTCGAGATACTGGCGGATTGTGGAGACACCGCCGCCAAGCCGAACATCCTGCCCGTTGGCCGCCTGGCGGGCGCGCTCTAACGCCGCGTGAATGCCATCGGTCACGAAGTGGAAGGTGGTGCCGCCGTCCATGGCAACTGACTCACGGGGGTGATGCGTTAGCACGAAAACCGGACAATGGTAGGGTGGCGCATCGCCCCACCATCCCTTCCAATTGCCGTCCGGCCAGGAACCTCGGATCGGACCAAACATGTTGCGCCCGAGAATCCAGGCGCCGATGTTGTTGAAGCCCCGGGCCACAAACTCGTCATCCTCGCCCGTGGTGCCACCTTCGTTGCCAGACATCTGTTGAAACGTTCGGGTTGCAACTATCCATTCGTGGAGGGATTCGCCGCCGACGCCGAGCGGGTTTTCGAGGCTCTGGTTTGTTCCGGCGCCATAACCATCAATGGATATTGAGAAACTGTTCACAAGAAGCTTAGACATGGATTTACTCCTGTAGTCAGGAAGCAGGGTGCGTGCCAGGCGGACCGGCCAGCACCCTGGGGACGTACTCAAGCAGTTGAAGTCTGCCGTCGAACGTCCGGCTGGCAACCATGTCGAGGGCGACATCGGGATAACCGTCGTAGATCCGGTCGTAGCCGGTGCTCCCGGTGATCACGGGGAAGACGACCACCCGGAAACGGTCCACGAGGCCTGCCTTGAGCAACGACCGGCACAAGCTGAGGCTGCCAAGGGTGCGCAGCGGGCTGTTGCCTTCTCGCTTCATCTCTCTCACAGCCTCGACCGCATCCCCGCTGATCAGCCGGGTATTGGCCCATGGCAACGGGGGCTGCAACGTCGAGGAGAACACCACCTTGGACGCTTGGGTAAGTTCATCCATGCTGGCTTCTTCGTCGCTTCTCAGATCCGATTCCGCTGTTCCAGATTGAGAGGCGAATCCGGACATCAGGCGGTACGTGTTCGCTCCCATCAAGATCGTATAGTCGCGTTCGGGCTGCTGACCGAGCCAGGCAAGATACTCGGGGCCCTCGAGTCCCCAAAATCCAGGCCAGCCTTCCGCGGCGCCGTAGCCGTCCAGTGAAGTAATGAAGTCCACTAACAGTTCCTGCTGTGTCATCCCAACTACTCCTTTTCGTTATTTACTTATAAATGACCCTGTTTCGACGTCTCCAGCACGTTTGAATGTCGCAATCATCACGCCATTTGGCGAAGATATTCAGCTTATCTGGGGAATGATTAACAGGTTAGCCGCCTTAAGCTCCAACGGTACCCGTTTTTACTTTTCCAGCTCTCTTGTAATTGGCCATAATCACTCCACTTGGCGTAACCGAACTCTCTATTAATGTAAATGCTGCCGGAACCGTGCCATTGTCAAACAACTTTTTTCCTTTACCAAGAGTTAACGGGTGAATTTTGAGCCAGAGTTCGTCTACCAGGTCATTCTTCAGTAGCAGTTGAATGAGCTTACCACTGCCGTGAACTTGAATGTCAGGACCTTCTGAATTTTTGAGCTTTTCGATATCTTCCAGGCTTTTGATGAAATACCGAGTTTTTCCAATCGGACTTTTTCATGGTCTTGGACATGACATATTTGGTGCCATCATTGATACCTGGCCAATAGTCCGCATGTTCAGGCCAGTAGTCGGCAAAAATCTCAAATGTTTTTCTGCCCAAAAGATAATCCGCAGGTTTCAACTGTTTTTCCATGACCTTGCTATAAGCTTCGTCAAGATAAGAATCGGTCCAACCACCATAATTGAAACTGCCTGATGTATCTTCCTCGGGTGCACCAGGCGCTTGCATTACTCCATCTAATGTAATCATTGATATAACGATTATTTTTCTCATCATTTATTCTCCTTCTTGCACTTCCTTTTTATAGACCCGGTTTAAAAACCATGTCCCACACTGCAAATAAAAGAATGAGCAATACGATCTGGTAGCCGACGACCCAGCGGCTGAGCAGATCGCGGGCTACTTTCAGGTCGAAATCTGTATCGGTAGTAAGTTTATCCAGCGCGAGCGCGATGCGACTCAGATACACCGCGCCAATCAGGAAGGCCAGCGCGAATGCTCCAAGCGCGAGCAATATCCACAATTGAGTGAAACGCCACGCCGGGGATATGAGCATCAGCCAGATCCCGAAAACCAGCACCGCGATCACCGCAGGCATCAGCACCCGCAAGCCGACATAAGACAGGGTCCGCGAGAACTCTCCGATGAAGTGGGGATCTTCGCTTTGTTTCGCGCGCACACCAATTAGACTCAGCGTTACCCCTCCGCCAATCCAGATCATGGCGCCCAGGATGTGAGCAAATTTAAGCCAGGCTACCAGGTTCATGTTCACCTCTTTATCTCTCGCTACTATTTCGTGAAAAATTCGATAATGACCGGAGCGAGCACCTGAGGATCGACCATATGGGTTTGACCTTGGAGTGTTTGGCGGCTGGCATGTGATAATACCTGGGCCAGTGCATCGGCAGCGTTGTGCATCCAGGCGTCGCTCGCGCCTCCATCAGCAACCAGTACAGGCACCGTGACCTCAGCCCAGCGGCTAGTTGGCAGCGGCTTGCCCCGCATAACATCGCCGACAAAAGCTGCGTCGTAGGCGATGGTATGCGCAACGCCAGTCATGCCGGCCCACGTGGCTTGATCCTGCTTCATGTCACCGATGTATTCAGATGGAATCCCTACAGCCTGTGTCATGAAGTATTCGACTGCCTCGTCGCGCTTTCCTTCGTCCGCAAGCTTTCTGAGGTGCTGGGCGTAATCGGCGGGCACGGGCTGGCGGCTGTCATCTATAATGAATGGCGCTTCGTACACGACAAGTCTACGAATGCTAGGTGTTACAGCCGCCGTGTCGAGAGCGACCGCCGAACCTGACGATATGCCAAAGACCGTGGTTTTCCCACCAGCCTCCTCGACCAGTGCTTGCAAGTCTTCTATCTCACGTTCCTTGGCGAAGGGCTTGGTATCGCCGCTGTCGCCACGGCCTCGCCGGTCATAGTTGTAGACAGTGAAGCGTTCGCTAAGCAGTTCGGCCAGTTGTGCCATACTCGGGTCGAAGGCTCGATACGCGATCGCACCGTTGACCAATATGACGGCCGGGCCGGACCCAACCTTGTCGAAGGCAATTTTGGTACCATCCTTCGAAGTTACTGTTGGCATTGGTTTCTCCTATCATTTTTGAATTAAATCCGTTCTCCCGTTTTTTGCTTCATTTACAGTACCTCTCCTATACAGTAACCGGCGTTCTGCGATCCGGTGAAGCGTACGGATCGAGCACCCAATGTTCCAGCGCTACAGCGCAATACAGGCGATAAAAACCGGGTGGGCGTACTTCCTCTAATCTGATGTCTTGCACACCCTGCTTGGCAGGGTCCGGAAATCGTCCATTATAGATAACGAGACCGCGCTCAAGGTCGCTGCCGGTCAATTCCTCAGCCTTAGCTGACATGTAAACGGCCTTCGCTTTGCCAACGGGCACCTGCGAGTTGAATATTACGATGCTTATCTGTGGATGCTTCGCAATGTTGCGTGAATGCCTGGTCTCCGGAGATGAAATCCAGTAGAACTCCTTGTATTTTGAAGCTGTGAAGTAGACTGGTGAAACCCAGGGTTGCCCGGACTTATCGGCCGTTCCAAGCACCATGTAAAGTGTGGAGTTGATGATAGCCTTTGCCATCTCCGCAAAGTCTTCCTGCTGATTCATCCAGCAACTCCTTGGCCTACTTGATGACGCGAAGCCGCAGATGGACGGCTTCAGGGGTCTGGATCGTTTGAACGGGTTCGAGCTGGAGATGCGTCTCCCCGAGGTTAGCGAACATCTGCGTTCCGCTCCCGAAGAGCACGGGGACGAGATGAATGGAAAGCTCGTCTAACAATCCGGCCTTGATATACTGCTGGCCGAGGTCCGCGCCGCCCATCACAGAGACGTTTTTTTCATCAGCAGCTTGTTTCGCCTTCTGCAACGCAATTTCGATCCCGTCCGTCACGAAGGTATATACACTCCCTTCTGGAACTTCTTTGGGCAGAGTATGAGTCACGACGAACACCGGCAGTCGGGCATCGCCGGTCGGTCCATTTGTCCCCCACCATGGCATCGAGTCATCGTATGTGCGTCGCCCGCAAATGACCGCTCCGGTTGTACTCACGCTCTGAGAAATCAGGTTGCGGTTGTATTCGTCCTTGCTGTTGAATGCCCAATCATGAAGGTGCTCGCCCCCATCACCTAATGGTTCTTCGCGGGTTCTGTTTGCCCCGGTGATGAACCCGTCCATCGACATACTGATATCAAAAACGACTTTACCCATGGTTGCTCTCCTTTTGTGCACCTGTCAATTCTCTCCCATTTGCGAATATTTTCCACAATCCAGACCATATGATTTCGAGCTACAATTTCGCATTATTGGTTTGAGTTGCAAAACAGAATGTGGATAATGTCGACACAATAAGGATTATAAAGTACCACTTTTTACTAGCAAGTACCAGTTTATGACCAAACTATGGTGCCACTTCGACTGATTACCCCCATGCGGTTAGACGGAACGCATCGCTGCCGCAAGGCGTTGAACCCCATCCTGAATCTGCTCCACGGTGTATTCGCTATAGCCCAGGAGGATCCCCTTTCGCTCCAAAGGCTCCATGCTGAAGTTGGCAACCGGCACAAGATCGACCCCGTGAGAGTCTGCCTCCTGAACCAACGCTTGGTCATCCATTCCGGCAGGCAGCCAGCCAACACAATGCATTCCCGCTTCAGCGGCAAGAATTTCCAAAGGGAGTTTTCGGGTTGCCTCAAGTAAGGCTGCTCTTCGCTTTGCATACAAGCCGCGCATTTTGCGTAGATGGCGCGTAAAGTGACCCTCTACGATGAAATCTGCAAGCACGGCCTGTTCCAATATCCGGTGGATGCGTATCAATGAGATTTCGCACGGTCGTGGCAGCATCGACCAGTTGTGGTGGCAGGATCAAATAGCCGAGTCGCAAAGCTGGAAAGAGCACTTTGCTGAACGTACCGATGTAAATCACGCGACCGGCGTCATCCAGCCCTTGTAAAGCCGGCAGGGGACGTCTGGTATAGTGATACTCGCTGTCGTAATCATCCTCGATGAGGTAAGCGTTGGCACGTTTGGCCCAGTCGAGCAGGGCGATCCGCCGCGCCAGGCTCAGCGTTACTCCCAACGGGAACTGGTGTGAGGGGGTCAGGTAGGCCAGGCGCGCCTGTGGCGCGCGGGCTATGCCCGCCTCGACAACCAACCCTTCATGATCCACGGGAACAGGAACAATCTGCGCTCCTGACCCGAGGAAAGCGCCACGTGCTTTCAGATAGCCGGGATCTTCCATCCAGACCGGATCGCCGGCATTGATCAGCAGGCGTGCAGCCAGATCGAGGCCTCCTTGCGTTCCTGACACGATGATGACTTGCTCTGGCGTACAATGGACTCCGCGAGAAACCGTGACATGCGTGGCGATGGCTTCCCGCAGGGGAAGATAACCCGCCGGGTGCTGGTAGGTAAACGCACTGAGAGGCAGATGTCTTGCCTGGCGAATGACCAGACGTGTCCAGAGTTTGTAAGGAAAGGTTTTCAGGGCTGGTATGCCAAACCGAAACGGACGTCGTGACACTTCGGTTGGCGAGGGCGCCAATTGAGACATTTTAGGGGCTGCCAATTGCAGCCGGGCGTGATCTGAAAAACGCGGTTGGAGTGGCTCTTGTGTCACAATATCACTGGAATCTTTCCATTCTGAGGCTGACAATAAGTGCTCGGGAACAACCCGGGAAACGTAGGTGCCGCTACCCTGGGCACTTTCTATATAACCTTCCGCCGCCAACTGTCGGTATGCATTGAGAATGGTATTGCGCGAAACGCTGAGCTCCTCTGCCAGCGCGCGGGTTGAGGGCAGTTTCACTCCTCCTTTTAACTCTCCGGAGAGAATGGATGACCGCAGGTGAGCGTACACCTGCTGATAGAGTGGGATGTCAGGCGACGGGTTGAAACGGACATTTGAAAAGATTGCCATATTTTCTCCTAGCACGTTGAATTGTAAATCACAACCACCCTGCCCTTGCGGCTATTACGGCCATTCCCAAAAACCCTGCACCCCGTTCGCCCGTCCCGGCTCCGCCGCGCGGGCCGGGGGGCCGCGAGCCCGCCGGCCGTCCGCCCCGTGAGGGCGTCGGCCCGAGACGGGGGGCGAAACGGCCTGCAATCACTCGACCATAACCAAGTACCAGAAACGCATCTCCAGCCCCATGCTCGACCGGAAAGTCCCGCGCGTGGACTACGAGAAATTGAGCAGCGACCGGTTGGGCGAGTCATCCGCCGTGATCCGGGATCGGGAACGGCAGCGTGTCCGCTTCAAAGGGTCGGACATCATGGGATTTCACCGCATCCTCAAGCTAGCGCGCACGATTGCGGCTCAGGCGGTGAGCGACGTATCCGATCTGTGCACGTGGCGGCAATCACAGTGTGCTCACCTGCACTTCAACGCACGCAGTGCGGTGCACACTTGCCCCGGGCGCAAGTGCCGGGGAGTGTCGCGAAGGCGTGGCAATATCGGCTAAGTTGATAATGAGACAGTGGGGAAATCTTCGTTTCCTTATGCTGGTTGTGTTGCAAATAATATCCTCTTGCCATTGACGCACTTCCACTCAATATGTTAAACTGAAAGTGCTTTCAGTATGCTTTCATCTGGAGAATTTATATGCCTGCACCCAAAAAGCCTACGATCTATGATGTTGCAAAGCGTGCCGGAGTAAGTATAACAACCGTTTCTCGCATGCTTAACACACCAGAGAAAGTCAATTCTGAAACACGTGAGAAAGTGCTCACAGCTATCGATGCTTTGGGCTTTGTCCCAAAAGCAGAAGCTCGAGCTCGCGCCATGCAACATATCGGTCGTATTGGTGTGATAAGTCCTTTTTTTACAGCGCCATCTTTTATGCAACGGCTTCGAGGGATCGCGGAGACTTTATCCCCTGAGAATTATGAATTGGTCGTGTATACCGTTGATTCCAATGATCATTTACAAGGGTATCTGTCCAGCCTGCCACTGACTGGAAACTTGGATGGGCTGATTATTCTATCGTTGCCTGTCGATGATACTCAGGTACGCCGATTGATCGATCATGGGTTGCCTACTGTTCTCGTTGAATATCCACATCCTAAGTTGAACTGTGTTGAGATTGACGATGCGGAAGGTGGTTATATGGCAACCACTTATTTACTGGGGAAAGGCCATCGAAGAATTGCTTTTTTGGGCGACACAGATTTGCCCGAATACTCCATTCACCCAGTAAGTTTACGTTTAAGTGGATTTCGGCGGGCACTGAAAGAGGCTAGGATTAAGCTGCCGGACACGTTCGTTCGTCTCGCCCCGTATTCACAGGAGCAAACGCGTAAGGTTGCCAATGAACTGTTGAATCTGCCCGAGCCGCCGACTGCTATTTTCGCTGCAACCGATTTCCAGGCGTTGGGAGTGCTCAAGGCTGCCCGCCAGCTAGGTTTCAAGGTGCCGGAACAATTGGCTGTTATTGGTTTCGATGATCTTGATATGGCGGAATACTCCGAACTCACAACCATTTCTCAACATTTGGACGAGTTGGGAAGGTTGGCAGTGGAAATATTGCTTGCACAAATAGAATCCCCTTCCAGGCCACCCAAGACACGTGAAACTTCCCCTGCTTGTTGATAGAACGCCAAACTGCATAAAATCTGAATATTGACTCCAATATTGAAAACTTGTATACTCGTTATGAAAGTACTTTCAAGATACCACTAACACAAAAGATACTTCCGTTCCGTATTCAAGTTTCAGGAGGTCTGACATAGTTTAAATTCAAAACAAAAACCCTGGCCCGTATATCGAATCCGTACTCAAGCTGATCTAGGAGAAAGAGAAATGAAGAAGAAATCCATATTAAGTTCTTTGGTAGTCTTGTTGGTCCTGACCTCCTTGCTACTTTCTGCTTGTGGGGCACCAGCAACACCTGCTGCCCCTGCCGCGACACAGGTTCCTGCCACGAAGGTTGCCACAGAACCTCCCGCTGCAACGGAAGCTCCCGCAGCCACCGAGGCTCCTGTAGCTGCTGGCCCGAGCTGCGGGACGGATCCTGTCGTGCTCAAGGCTACCTTCGAGACCGGCTTTGATCTGCCCTTTAAGCTAGCTGAAGAGTTCACCAAGCAGTACCCGAACGTTACCTGGGATATCAGCCAGGACCAGTTTGCGAATCTAATCACGTCGACGCCGCTTGTGCTCGCCAGCGACAACGCGCCAGACCTCCTCCGGCTGCCAACGATGGTCTCGTTCGCCAAAGATGGGTTGCTCATGAACCTTGACAGCTACGCCACTGCTTTCGGGTGGAATGACTGGCCGGTCCCGCAGCTTAACCAAAACCGCATTGACGCCGATGGCGTCCGCGGCTCTGGCACGCTTTATGCCATGGGACTCAACTACAGTCTGACCGGGGTCTTCTATAACAAGGAACTGGCGGCCCAGATTGGCATGACTGAGCCGCCAAATACGGTCGCTGAGTTCGAAGACCTGCTCGCCGCGGCCAAGGACGCCGGGCTTCAGCCAATCATGATGTGGGGCAGCGCCAAGAGCGGTATGGGGCTTGCCTTCCCACTGCAGCAGCTGATGGCCGCCTATGGTCCGGTCGGGCCGATCAATGACTGGATCTTCCAAAAGCCTGGCGCGACGATCGATACGCCGACGAACCTGATCGCTGCCCAGCACCTCGAGCAGTGGATCAAGGCTGGCTACTTCCCGGCCGACATCAACGCCATTGAGTATACGGATGCTGCCGCCCGTTTCGGTAAGGGGGAGGGAGTATTTACCTTCAATGGTGACTGGCAGAACGCCGGCTACGACACGGACCTGCCTGGAAACGTTGGGTTCTTCCTGATGCCGCCCGCTGAGGCCGGTGGTGGCTTTGCAGCCATGTCCGCCCCATTGACCTTTGGCATAGCGGCCAAGGCAGCGCACCCGGATTGCGCCGCGTTCTTCTTAAACTGGGTTGCCACAAACGATGCGGCTCGCCAGATCGACGTCTCCGTCGGTGGTTCCAACCCCGGCGGGCCGGCGGATGCCACGATACCCGATGTTGCTGCTGGCTCGGTCACGGCTGAGACACTCGCTGCCGGACCGGTAATGGGCGCAGACGGCGGCGCGATGGATTTCATCGCCAACGCGACGAGCTCCATCTTCGCTCAGGGCTGGACGCCTGAACTCCAGAAAATGGTCGGTGGTCAGCAAGACGCTGCCGGTCTCCTCCAGGCCGTTCAAGCCGAGTACGAGCGGGAAATAACTCAATAAGATAAATCGCAGTGGTGAGGGTCGCAGTGGGTTGTCTTCGCCTGCCATATCGGCGTGACATTTGATCATGACAGTAAATAACAATCGTCCTGCGGCTCTCTCAGTCTCCAGGCGGACCCCTACCAATCAACGGGTCCGCCGGGAGACTTTTGTTGGCTGGTTATTCGTCCTACCGGCGCTGCTCATGTATGCAGTCTTTGTGCTCGTGCCTTTCTTGTTGACCATTGTGTACTCGTTTCATCGCTGGAACGGCGTCGGTCCGATGACCTGGGTCGGGTTGAAGAACTACGTGACTGTGTTTCAGGTGCCTGACCTGATCGGGACCATCTTCCACGCGTTCTGGCTGGTCGTGTGGTTCAGTTTCATTCCAGTGGGCCTCGGTCTCGTTGTCGCGAGCGTGATCAACCGCGTGGCGACCGGGCGGTTCGGCGAGATCGCCCGGACTGTTCTGTTTCTGCCCCAGGTCATAGCGCTCGTCGCTGCCGGCATCATTTGGGGTTGGCTGTTTTCTCTTTCGGGCCTGGTCAACCAGTTCCTCAGGATCGTCGGCCTCGGTTCGATCACCCGGGCCTGGTTGGGCGACTTCAATTGGGCGCTCTCGGCCGTCGGCATTATCGGGGTCTGGGTTCTACTCGGCTTCTGTACCGTCTTGCTGTCGACCGGTATGTCGAAGATCGACCCGGCTCTCTACGAGTCGGCGAGGATCGACGGCTCCAGCTGGTTCACGGAGTTTGTCTCGATCACTGTCCCGCTTCTCAGGCAGGAGATCGGCGTCTGCCTGACCGTCACAGTGATCGCCGCGCTCGCTACGTTTGACATCGTCTACGTCGCGACGGCCGGTGGGCCTGGCAACGCGACCTCGGTCCCCGGACTCCAAATCTACGTCCTTGCATTCTCCCAACGAAATATAGGCCTGGCGTCTGCTCTGGCTGTCATGCTCATGATCCTTGTCGTCGTGATCATCCTCCCGATCCAGCGCCTGAATCAGGAGGTGACGTAATGAAGATTGGACGCGGCGAACTCTTTGCGGGACGGACGCTGCTCCTGGCGCTGATGGCGTTCACGATCCTGCCCTTCATCAGCATCTTCATGACCGCCCTACATCCATCGGGGACCGTTCCCGGCGGGCTCGAATGGCCAGCGCACCCGCAGTGGGGTAACTTCGTGGAAGCATTCAAAGTGGCGAATATGACCACGCTTCTCATATCAAGCACGCGGATTGTCCTCACTGTTGTGCCGGTGGCCCTTATCATCTCGACGATGGCCGGGTTCGCCATCGGACTCCTGCGGATCCCCGGCTCGGGCGCGCTCCTGACCCTGTTCGTATTCGGGCTGACGCTCCCGTTTCAGGGAATCATCATCCCCATCTACATCCTGGAGCGGGCGGTGCATATTTACAACACCAAGGTCGCCATCGCACTTCCGCTGATCGCCTTGTACATGCCTTTTGGCGTCTTCTGGATGCGCGCCCACTTCGTCAACATGCCGGCCGAGATCTCGGAGGCTGCCCGTGTCGATGGCGCCACTACCTGGGACCTGTTCCGCAGAATCCACCTCCCGCTCGCACAGGCGCCGATTGCCTCGCTGGGGATTCTCATGTCCATTTGGACGTGGAACCAGTTTCTCCTTGCGCTGGTGCTTGTCGAGGACCCGTCGCAGCGAACGATGGCCGGCGCGCTGGGAGCGTTCCAGGGCCACTACGCGACCGATGTTCCCCTGCTATGCGCTGGCACGATCCTGATCCTGGTACCCACCCTGCTCGTGTTCGTGCTGTTCCAGCGCCAGATTATCAAGGCGCTGCTCCAAGGTGCGGTCAAGGGATGAGCTGCAGTTATCCCTCATAGAACTCATAACAAAGTAGAAGCCGAAAATGCCGTTAACCTTTGACCTACCCATCGAACTGCTTAGAACCTATAGAGGGAAAAATCCGTGTCCATCTGATTTCGATTCGTTCTGGGACAAGAGCCTGGTTGAAATGCGATCGATCGATCCCAAAGTTGAATTAATCGCGGCTGAATTTCAGGCATCCCATGTGGAGTGTTTTCATTTGTTTTTTACAGGGGTGGGAGGGGCGCGTGTACACGCCAAATTGTTGCGCCCTGCGCATGCGCCATCCCCACACCCTGCTGTGCTGCTATTTCATGGGTATACAGGCGATTCTGGTGACTGGTTTGATAAGCTTGGTTATGTTGCTGCAGGGTTTACCGTTGCCGCCCTGGATTGCCGTGGCCAGGCGGGTTTATCGGAAGATACCGGAAGTGTCACCGGCAATACTCTTCATGGGCACATCATCCGTGGATTGGATGATGCACTGCACGGTTCGCCTGAAAAGATGCTCTTCCGACAGGTATTTCTGGATACAGCCCAACTTGCCAGGATCGTTATGGAAATGCCCGATGTCGATCCGGACCGGGTTGGTGCCATGGGCGGCAGTCAAGGAGGCGCGTTGACCATAGCTTGTACTGCCTTGGAACCTCGCATCAAACGTGCTGTGCCGCTCTATCCTTTCCTAAGTGATTACATCAGGGTTTGGGAAATCGATCAGGCAAAGGATGCCTATATAGAATTACAGGAGTATTTTCGTCATTCAGACCCCACGCATCAACGAGAATCAACAATCTTTGAGAAACTGGGATATATCGATATTCAATTTCTAGCTCAGCGTATCCAGGCAGAAGTACTATGGGGAATTGGCTTAATGGACACAATCTGTCCTCCCTCCTCACAGTTTGCTGTGTACAACAAACTTACCTCCCCTAAAAAGATGGTGATCTATCCTGACTTTGGACATGAGCCATTGCCGGGTTGGAATGATCAGGCTTTTCAATTCCTCATGCGATTGTAGATGTGAATTTGGTGGGTGATGATCCAATAACCTATGATTCAATCTCAAACTATCAACCTCGCAGCCTGCTGTTCCCACAACTGTATCGTGCCCCAAGTAGAAGAAATTCTAATGCCTGAAATCAAAAAAGACCGCTTGGGCTGCAAGCAATTCCCTTCATGGTTGCACCTGAAATTGTCCCCGTTGTTGATTCCACTCCTTCACGCTACCCAAATACAACATTTTAACGAAGATTGTTATCATGAAAAATAAAGTACAACTCACTACGTATACTGACCGTCTGGGCGGAGGCAATATAACAGAATTACATCGACTGCTCACAGGGCCATTAGCCGGGTTGTTTAATAGTGTTCATCTTCTTCCATTTTATTACCCCATTAATGGTGTGGATGCTGGTTTCGATCCCATCGATCACACCCAAATCGATCCTTGCCTGGGGAATTGGGCAGACATCAAAACACTGGGGCAGGATGTAGATCTGATGGCAGACTTGATCGTGAACCACGTATCGTCTGGCTCTCTACAATTCATGGATTATTCTAAAAAGGGCGATGCTTCCATTTATAACGGCATGTTCCTGACGATGGATAGTATCTTTCCCGACGGCGCTACCGAAGCTGATTTGTTAGCCATTTACCGCCCTCGACCGGGGTTACCTTTTTCCTGCGTTACGCTAAAAAACGGTCAAAAACGTCTGCTATGGACAACCTTCACCAATCAGCAGATTGATATCAATGTAAATCATCCCCAGGGGAAGGCTTATCTGCTAGCGGTGTTAAAAACGCTGCGCGAAAATAATATTCGCATGGTGCGGCTGGATGCCGTTGGGTATGCTGTAAAAAAAGCCGGAAGCAGTTGTTTCATGATCCCGGAAACCTTCGCCTTTATAGAAGCTCTTGCTCAAGAGGCTACAAAACTGGGGATCGAAGTTCTCGTTGAAATCCATTCCTACTTTCGCAGGCAGATCGAAATTGCTCGTCAAGTAGATCGCGTCTACGATTTTGCATTGCCGCCCCTTGTGCTGCACGCCATATTTCAACCATACTGCTCGCTATCTGAAACGATGGCTGGCAATCAGCCCGCGCAATGCCATCACCGTGTTGGATACCCATGATGGGATCGGTGTGATCGACATCGGCGCGGATGGCAGCGATCCGCAAGATCATCCCGGTTTGATCCCACCTGAAGAGCTGGACGCCCTGGTAGAAAGAATTCACATTAACAGCAACGGGCAGAGTAGACAGGCTACTGGCACGGCGGCCTCGAACCTTGATCTATACCAGGTCAACTGTACATTTTACGATGCCCTGGGACGCAATGATCATGAGTATTTGTTGGCACGTGCCATTCAATTTTTTACGCCGGGTGTCCCGCAAGTCTACTATGTAGGCTTGCTGGCAGGTGAAAATGACATGGCTTTACTGGCAAAAAGTGGTATCGGGCGCGATATCAATCGGCATTACTACACAAACGAGGAGATCGATCAGGCCCTTCAACGCCCCGTCGTTCAATCTCTGTTTGAAATGATCCGGTTTCGTAACCGGCATCCCGCGTTTGACGGCACGTTTCATCTGCCCAAAACCGGGGAATCCGAAATTACCCTACGCTGGGACAATGGTGATGCCTGGGCAATGTTGGAAGTCAATTTTTCTTCAGGTTCTTATTCCATTTCCAGTAGCCCGGTTTAGTCACTGTTTCTAAAAGGCGGGATATTGAATGTACGGCTTTACAAATCCCCAGCTCGGCAACGCTTACTTCTCATCATCGCCCGGTAGGGCAAAGATGTCCGCTTGTGTACATCATTTATGAATCACTGCTCGATTTGGTAGAGCCTCTCCGCGTTTGCGTGCAGGATACGGTGGGCCGCCTCGAGCGCTTCGTCCTGGGTAAAGGCTCCCAACGCGATCAACTCATCCAGCACCTGGGCCAACCCCCAGCGCCCCCAGCGAGCAGCGAGCCAGAAAATATCCGGCAGGCTGTAAGCGTCGGTCGAGAACAGGATTTTGCTGAACGGCGTCAGGCTGAGCGCTTGCCGCCACACGGAGGGGATATCCACCGTCGCGAAGGGGATCGCCAGCCCTACGTCCATCCAAACATTGGAATAGATGGATGCCAGGTAACCGAGCTCGCGAACGTAGGGGTAACCAGCGTGGAGCAGGACAAATGGTACGTGTTTATACCGCTCGTTCTCGAACAAAAGGCGCATGTGGAGCGGGTTTGCAGCAAGCAGATCTAGATCGTTATCCCCCAGTCCGGTATGGAACTGCACCGGCATGGCTTGCTTCTCGGCCACCTCCAGCGCGCGCAAGACCAGATAATCGTTGAGGGGCTTATCCGCCAGGCGGACTGCGCCCTCCCGCCTGGCGCGCTCCTTCAGTGGAGCAAACGCACGGGCGGCTTCGGCTTTGCTGGTCTGGCGGATGGCCAGGCCTGTTCGATAGGCGATGATGCTCTTCAGGCTGAGGTGCCCGGTCGCGCGTGCACCTTCCACGGTCGCGACAAACGCCTCCAGCACCTGGTCGAACGTTTCGTGCTGCAAGATCAATTCTTCGGCCAGCGTTTCCAACCGTAGGATCGGCTCTACGCGGCAGGCCTGCAGGCAGGCTTTCATCTCTGCGATGGACATGCGGTCGTCACCCGTCAGCCCGTAGTCGATGAGCAGGGATTGGATATTGGCATCACGCAACATGTGCGCAGCTAGTTCATCCAAAGGGATCGCGGCCCGCGCCTCCAGCACCGCCTTGGTCGTTGGCGCGCAGCCAAAAAAATGCGCCAGTTCTTTGACCGCCCAGCGGAAGTACACCGAATGGGGCGTGTGTTCCGCCGCCGTTTGCTCATCGCCGCCTTCGCTGAAGAAGCGCTGGAATTCCAAAGGGGCGTAGGGTGTGGCGCGCTTCAGGAAGGCGTGGCAGTGGTGGTCCAGGATGGGGACGGAGGCGAGCTCGGTTAGAATTTCCAAAAGTGATGCTTCATTTCGAAAGCGACATCTTCTTTGCTGAAGGACTCCCATTCCAGCCGTTTGACGGCCAGGTACGAACGAGAGAGCAAGGGACCGAGAGCTTCCACCAACACCTGGTCCTGCTCCAGGTTATTGAGTGCCTCTTCTAGAGTGGTAGGGAAGCGCCGGATGCCGCGGCTGGCGCGTTCTTCGTCGGTGTAGTTGCCGGGGTCGATCAAGGTTGGTTCCCCAGCGGTGAGCTGGCGTTTCACGCCGTCCAGCCCGGCGGCCAGCAGTGCGCCTAACGCAAGGTACGGATTCGAAGACGAATTGGATGGCTTGAGCTCGGCGTTGGTCGAACCGGCGCGGTCGGAGCGGAACTGCGAAGGGATACGGACCGCGCCCTCGCGGTTATCAGGACCCCAGGCGGTGTAAGCTGAGCTCCAGAAATGCGGTTGCAGGCGACGGTACGAGTTGTAGCTTGGACAGGTGAGCGCCAGCAGGGCCGGCAGGTGATCGAGCACGCCCGCAATGAAGTGGTAGCCAAGCTGGCTCATTCCATATTGGTCGTCCGGATTGTGCATCACGTTTCGTTCCCCCGCCTCATCCCACAGGCTGAAATGGAGATGCGCGCCGTTCCCGGCCTGGTCGGGGAAGGGCTTGGGCGCCAGCGAGGCGTACAGACCGTGCTGGTAGGCCACATTCCGCACCGTTTCGCGATAGAAGACCTGCCGGTCCGCAGCGGCGAGGGCGGGCGCGTGGCGGATGGACAGTTCCTGTTGGCCATGTCCCAACTCGGGATAGTACTGGTCCACCCAGATGTTCTGCGCCTCCAGCGCAGCAACGATCGCGTCCATCACCTGCGCTGCGGTCGTCATGCCAACCGAGGAGAAGCACAGGCTTTCGTCGAGCGGGGTGTACGTCCCGTCGGCGTTCCGCGTGGCCAGGGTGAACTCGCACTCGAAGGCCGCGCGCACGCTGAACCCCGCCTCGTCGCAGGCCGCGATCTGGCGCTTGAGGAACGAGCGCGGGCAAGCCTGCCAGGGCGAACCGTCCTGGTTGCACATGTCGACCGTCATGGCGGCCGAGTGTGGGGCGTACGGCAGGACTGTGAACGTCTCCGGGTCCGGAACCAGGCGGATCTCGCCGACTGGTCCCATGCCCTCGACCGGGGCGAGTTGGTCGAGCATGTTCATGGCCTGCATGGCCACGGTCAAGCCGATGCCGTCGTTCATGCGATCCCGCAGGCCTTCGATATGGGACATTTTCCCGCGTGTGACGCCGCCATTATCGGTGTAAAGGAAACGCACCAGGCGTACGCTGGCTTTGCGGGCCGTCTCGGTCACACGTTCGGCTGGGGTCCCAGCGTTCGAGATTTGTTTCGGGGGCATAGTCACTCCTCATCTGTGTCCTGCATACGTCGACAAGACTCGCAATAATTCAATCGTTTCGATCCACTCCTACTCGTGCACAATCCAATTGAACCCGGGAAATGATTTTTCAATCTTATCACCCTTTGCAGAGCACGAGCCGGGCGAGGGTCCAGCTTCGCTATAGAAGCGGGCGCTGTTGTTTGGATTTTGAGTCATGGTACCTCCTCCACTATGAGAAAAGAAGCTCTGTATCTGCTCAGGTCTAGGTAAAAAAGTAAGGCAAAAATGGTGTGCGTGGGGGCGTTAGCCCCCACGCACACCATTTTTGCCACCTTTTTATCATGTAAGCTGAGTAGTTACGAAGCTCTACCTTTTTCAACGGGAACCTCGAACGGAGTCAGGAAAGGGACCGCAGAGACACCGGATCACCCGCTCGCGCAGGTCTGGTTGAGACGGTTCGCCTACCGAATTTACTCGAAACTTTCAGGCAGTACCAGGGCTTTGGTGCGCCCAACCCGTACCTGGTGCATAAATCGCTGGATGATCATCCGCACGATGAATATCCCGAATTCAGGGTTTTGATAGTACAACTCCAGCACCTTTTGATCGCTGAGAGTCAGCAACATAGCATCGCTCTCAACAACCGCTGAGGCGGTGCGCGTCTTGCATGGAGAGAAAACGCCGACTTCTCCGATGATGTCTCCAGCAACTGCGGTCGCTTCGATTTCCGGAAAGCGAATCGAACCGCTGACCAGGTAGTAGAGTTTATCGGCCGCTTCCCCTTGGCGAAAGATGACGTCCGCCTTTTTGCAATCGATTTTGGTCATGAAAGGCATCATGGCCTCGATGGAATACTCGCCCTTGGATGCCTGTCGGACGCGCGCGAGGAGTTTGCGCATCTGGTACAAACGCCAGAGGTTCAAGGGCAACAGCACCACATGCAGGAAGAAAACAGGATACAGCCCTGCCAGGTACCCGTAGGTGATAAAGGCCACGTTGCTGGCGATGGCCACGCTGCGCAATGGGATCATGGTCTTCATATAAAAAGTCGAAAACACAAGCACAGAGGCAAGGTATCCGATCAATTCAATTGGGTCCAAGTGAGTGAAATTCATCAGGCACCTCCTTCTGGGGCAAATGACAGTCACCCTTCACCACGTACCCGGCGAAAGGTGACTGTCACATTTTGTCCGGATTACTTACCCTTGTGCACGACGATGTTGCCGCCGCCGATAGGTTGATTCATGCCGTTGTCGTAGACCACGGTCTCGACGCCGTTGTCTTCCCACCAGATCTTGATGCGGAAGGTATCGGGGCTGTCATCGCCGGCCCAGATCATGAACTTGTAGAGATTGCCGTTGGGGTCGAGACTGTCATTGACAGTGCCGCTGCCCTTGAACTGGGCGTTTTTCCCGCCCTGATTGACCACCAGCCACTCATAGGTATCCGAATGGAAGCTAAAGTTACCGGCCTTGAACTGGAATTCGGTGTTGCCTTCGGGTACGCTAGCGCCCTTCTTGTACTTCGAGACGAAGCCGAAGGTGGCTTTGCCCGCCAGGCTTTCATCCGGTTTGTATGCGCCGGCCGGGGAGTCGATCCAACCCCCGCCGCTGACAAAGCCGCCGGAGGGATCGTAGACTACGGCGCTGGTGCACGCTTCCGATGAGTCAACCGTACCGTCATTGACCGTCAGGCAGACATCATAGATGCCGGCCTCGCTGTAGCTGTGCGTGGGCATCACGCCCGTGCCGCTTCTCCCATCGCCGAAGTCCCAGGCGTAGGTCAGAGAGTCGCCATCGGGATCGGAGGAGGCGGAGCCGTCAAATTGAATGGCGGTGTTGATCGCGCCGAGATAAGGACCGTCGGGATCCGCCGTAGGGGCCGCATTGGTCACCAGTTCAAAGGCGCCGATGTCGTATCCTGCGCCTTGAGGCCGGGAAACGCCGCGCTGATCCATGGTGGGTCCCGTTGGGGCGGCGTCAATGGCCGGGCTGCCCGCTTGCAGAGCATGCGTTAAGGTGGGGCCGCCATTATCGGCCAGGGGGAATATCATTGGATCGATGTGCGTTTCATCCCCTGTAGCTGTCAGATTACACGTGCTGTCACTGGCCAGATTGTAACCGTTCGAGACCAGGTTGAGCCCGGCGGCGCAATTGGGGATGCCATCGATACTGACGATGATCGAGTTGCCGGTGATGATTGAACCCGTTCCTGTACTGATCTGAGAAAGGGCCCCGAAACCGTTGTTTGCCACGGTGGAGCTGGACAGGGTTACTGTGGCATTGGTTATGTAGAATGCCCCCCCGCCAGCGCTGGCCTCATTCCCGCTCACCGTGCTGTTGAGCAATGATAGGCTGCCATTGTTGGCGCGAATAGCACCGCCAGAACCACCGGCGCTGTTATACGCCAGGGTTGTCTGCTCGATCTGCGCGTGACCGTTGATGAAAAGCAGCGCCCCGCCGTTTCCGGTCGTGGCGGTATTGTCGAGCAGTTCGCTCTGAAGGATGTTTAAGGTCGCGCTACTATCCTGGTTGCGGATGGCCCCGCCCGCTACGGCTTGATTGCCTGAAATGAGGGTGCCGGTGATGGTTGCCTGCCCCGACACATTGTAGAGCGCGCCGCCGAAGAAATTGACGGCGGTATTCTCCGTGATCTCGCCGCCGTTCACCACCAGCTCGCCTGAACTGTTCTGGATGCCGCCGCCGTTCGACTGGGCTTGATTCTGGGAAATGACCGCATCGGTTAAAGTGAGCGTGCCCGCATCGTTCCAGATGCCACCCGCGTGTCCGGTCAGGCTGGTATTGCTGCTCACGCTGGTCCCGGTCAGGGTCAGGCTGCCGTTGCTCACGATCACACCGCCGCCGGCATTGTTCGACTGGTTCTGGTCGATGCTTCCGCCATTCACCTGCATGGAACCGGCATCGATGTAGACACCACCGGCGAAGCCACTCGCTTGATTCCCGTTTACCTGGGTGTCGCTTAAGGTGACATCGCCCCGCTCCAGATAGAGTCCGCCCGCATTGGAGGCAGCATTATTGTTCGTCACTTTGCTATTGGCCCCATCAACGAAGCCATCTCTCACGTAGACGCCGCCGCCTTTTCCCTGGGCCGTGTTGTAAGTGATCTCGCCGCCGTCAGCCGTGATGGTGCTGTTCTGGTAGAGATAGACGCCGCCTCCGTTCATGCCGGTGTTGCCGGTAACCTGGCTTCTGTCCATCAAGTTCAGTGCAGCCCCGTAGCCCGGATCGGCAGTAGAGAACCCCCAGTTGTAGACGCCGCCGCCATCGCCATCGGACTCGTTGCTGGAGACTTGGCTGTCATCTTCCAGCGTGACCGTGGCCAGCGTACCGGTAAAGGCGCGGCGGTTGAAGATCCCGCCGCCAAAGAATGCCGACCAGTTTCCATCTACATTGCTGGTGCCTGTGAGGCTTACCGTGGCATCGTTGGTAGCGGTATTGGCATTGTAGATGCCGCCGCCCCGCCCGCTGGTATTACTGCGGACCTGGCTATCCTGGAGGATGAGGCTGCCGCCCAGGTTGTGGATGCCGCCGCCCCAGGACCCGGAATTGTTGGTATTGACCCGGCTGCCATTTTGCACCGTCAGCGCGCCGCCGTTGTTGAAGATCCCGCCGCCGGCGTAGCTGGCGTCGTTGTTGTCGACGGAGACGTTGTCCAACTGCCCGCCGCTGGTATAGATTCCGCCCCCATATCCCAACACCGGATTGGCGTCGTTGTCGTAAAAGGCCTGATTGTTGAAGATCGCGCTACCGGTGATGGCGACAGGCTGGTCCGCGTAAATGCCCCCGCCTTGCCCATTTTCTGCCCTGTTATAGCTGATAACGCTCGCGTTGAAGGTGACATCAGCATCGATGATGGAGATGCCGCCTCCATTGGAGCCGACTACCCTGCCGTGCTGAATGGCCAGGCTGGAAAAGCTGGCCGTCGTGCCGGGGCCGGTCACGCTGAAGACGCGGTGGGTGTGCGTACAGGCGCTCGCCCCTGTGGGGTCGCAGGCATCGGCTTGAATGATGGTGCTGTCCGCGTCGTTCCCAACCAGGTTGATAGCGGAGGTAATCGTCAGTTGTCCGTCTCCGGAGTTGAGGGTGTAGGTACCGGCTGGAACAACGATCGTGTCTTCGCCAGAGCCAGCGAGGCATTCGCCAGTCGATGCGAAGAGGGCTGAATCAGTGTTGGCATTGCTAATGGCCTCGCGCAGGGAGCAGGCGCCGTCATCGGCTACGACGTCGGCTGTCGTGTCAACTGTGATGCTGGCAGCGTGTGCAGGTTGGACGCCAGTTAAGGCAAACATAAGAATTAGAACCAGGAGTGGCCATGTGACCCGCCTGCGTGCCGGTCGCCTGGTTGGTGTTAGGGGAACAGGTTGTATTTTCATTTTTTCTCCTTTTGTAGAGCGATATCGATAAAGATGCCTTCGTTTCGGGTGGGCGTCGCTCAGCGACGCCCACCCATTGAAATTACTTGCCTTTGTGTACGACGATGTTCCCGCCGCTGATGGGCTGGTCCGAGCCGTTGTCGTAGACTACGGTCTCTACGCCGCTGTCCTCCCACCAGATCTTGATACGGAAGGTATCAGGGTTGTCATCGCCGGCCCATAGCATGAATTTGTAAAGGTTCCCATTGGGGTCGAGCCCGTCGTTGATGGTGCCGCTGCCCTTGAACTGGGCATTCTTTCCGCCCTGGTTGACCACCAGCCACTCGTAGCTATCGGAGTGGAACTCCAGTCCGGCCAGGTCAAAGGCGAAGGAGGTGTTACCCGTTGGCACAGAAGCGCCCTTTTTGTACTTCGAGACAAAACCGAAGGTGGCTTTGCCCGTCAAGGAGGGATCGACCGTGTAAGCACCCGTAGGGGAGTTGATCCAGCCGCCGCCGGTGACAAACCCCGAGCTGGGGTCGTAGACCACCGCGATGGTGCAAGCGGGGTCCGAATCCAACGAGCCATCGTTGACCGTCAGGCAGACGGTGTAAATGCCGGTTTCGCCGTAGCTGTGTGTGGGCATTATGCCGGTACTGTTGCTCCCATCGCCGAAGTCCCAGGCGTAGGTCAGAGAGTTGTTCTCGGGGTCGGAGGAGGCGCTGCCATCGAACTGAATGGACGTATTGATCGCGCGCAGGTAGGGTCCGCCGGGGTTGGCAATAGGTGCCGTGTTGGGCACTGGTTCCAATTCGAACGCTCCGACATCGCAGTTCGCGCCTTGTGGGCGTGCGACACCGCGCTGGTCGGTGGCAGGGCAAAGGGCATCATCGCCTGCATCGATGGCGGTACTGCCCGCCAGCAGGGCAACGGTTTGGGTCTCGCCGCCATTGTCAGCCAGCGAACCGAGATTGAGTTGTGCGGCTGTTTGGGTGGTGGCGTCGCCGCAGGTACCGTCGCTGTCGATGTTGTTGCTGTCGGCGATCAGAAAGCCATCGAACCCATTCGTGCAATCAGTACCATTATTCGCGATGATGGTGTTGTGGAGGGTCAATCCTGTGTATACGTAGACGATGCCGCCACTATTGCCAGCGATGGTGCTGTTGTTGACGGTCATCGTGCCACTGTTAATACCCGAGTGGAAGATGGCCTGGTTGCCATTGCTGGAAAAGGTGCTATTGCTGATGATGGCCATGTTATTGCTGGCGATGGCGCCCCCGGAGGCGGCGGCGCTGTTGCCAGAGAAAGTGCTGTTGCTGACGGTCAGCGCGCCATGATTGAGGATGCCGCCGCCGTCTTCGAACGCTCCGGAAAGCCCATCAACGATAGTCAGGGCATTCAGGTTGAGTGTTCCGCTGGCATTGACAAGCAGCACGCGGTATGCATTGTCCCCGCTGACGGTGACGGACTGTCCCGCGCCGTCGATGGTCATCTCGCTGGTGATCTCCGGCAGGGTCGAGCCTAGCGTGACCGTCCCGTTCACGCTGAAGGTGATCGTGTCTGCGCCACTGAGCGCGTTGGCAGCGTTAACCGCTTCGCGCAGGGTGCAGTCGTCCGGTGTGCAGAAGGTGTCATCGTGGTCGTCGAGAGTATTGACCGTAAAAGTTGGTCCAGGCTGCACTTCCACTTCGGCTTCGAATGCGCCGACATCGCAATGTAAGGCTTGCGGTCGGGTGACACCGCGCTGGTCGGTGGCCGTACAAGTAGTATCATCCCCGGTATCGATGGCAGTGCTGCCTGCCTGCAAAGCGACAGTTTGGGTTTCGCCGCCGTTATCGGCCAGTGAACCGAGATTGAGTTGTGCGGACGTCTGGGTGGTGGCATTGTCGCAGCTTCCATCGCTGTCGATATTGTAGCTATCGGACGTCACTATTCCTGTACCACCTAAATTGTAACACTGGCCGCTACCCGAGTTGTCAGCCACAATACTGTTGTAAAGTGTGTACGAGCCGGATAAATAGGTGAGACCACCACCACTGTTGCCGACAATGGTGCTATGAGTAATGGTCACTGGACCACCGTAATTATAAATAGCCGCACCGCTATTGCCAGAGAAGGTGCTGTTGCTGACTTCCAACGTGCCGTAGTTTAGGACACCGCCGCCATATGGGACAGCGTTGGCGTCATCAATGAACCCGTCAACAATGGTCAGGGCGTTGAGTCCAAGCGTCCCGCTGGCGTCGACGACCATGGCACGGTACGCATTGTCTCCACTGACGGTGACGGACTGTCCCGCACCGTCGATGGTCAGCTCGCCGGTGATCAACGGCAGGGTCGAACCCAGCGTGATCGTGCCGCTCACGCTAAAGGTGATCATGTCCGCGCCACTGCCCGGGGAGCAGTCCGTTGAGCCGGATTGGTCATCGCCGTTGGTATTGGTGATGGCTTCGCGCAGCGTGCATGCGCCGTCATCGGCGATGGTATCGGCCAGGCTGTCGACCGTCAGGCCGGCCGCGTAGGCAGGCCTGACCCCGATCAGGGACAATAAGAGCAGGGCTGCCAGCAGGGGCCAGGTTAGCCGTCTGGGGATTGTCGATCGAGTCAATGTTTGGGAAATTGGTCTTACGTTCATTTTGGTCTCCTTATACCTATAAAATTTTTGAAGTTTTTTCACGCGCTTCCGGATTACTTACAAATCGAATTCATAGGCGATCTCCTTATCATCTCGCATCCATTAAGATTCGGTTCAGATGTCTGGGTCTGCGTTCGAGCCTCTCGAACCGGGATGTTCGGAGAGGATTTGCAGCAAATAGAGCAGCAGTTCCCGTTCCGTCGCAAACGTGCGGGTCTCGCGGGTATGCACATCTTCGAGGGTGGCGCACCAGCTGGTTTGGGCTTCGCGGCGCTTGAAGCGAACGAGATAAGCATAATAGTTTTTATCCACATTCATAGTGTACAAATCAAACGTTATATGATCGTCATATGGAAGGGTAGTTGGAATGTCCGGCGTATGACGATTTAGAAACAGGAATATAATTGTTGGTATGGACCTCGGGATATATCTCGAATCCCATCGGCCAAAAACGGTGGGGAAATAAACCCGAAAGGGAATAAATTTATGTCTCTCCAATTCAACCTGCTTGGCTCTCTGCGCATTGAATCGGACGGTGTCCCCTCCGAACTGCTCAAAAGCCCCAAAGCCTGCGCGCTGGTGGCCTACCTGATCATCACAGGACAAGACCAAACGCGGGAATTCCTGGCCGATCTGCTCTGGGAATCAACCTCCACTGCCCGGGCTTTGCACAATTTGCGCGCCCTGCTCAATCGCATCCGCGACCTGGTTCCGGAGCTGCAGATCACGCGCACCAGCCTGGCTTTCCAGTCCCTGCCCGAAACTTCGGTCGACTTCCTAAGTTTGCAGGCCGTATTGGAGCAGGATCTTTCACGAATAGACGAAGTCCAACTGGATGCCGCGCTCCAACTGTATCGCGGCGATCTTCTGGTGAACTTCTACCTGGAAGGCGCCCCGCGTTTCGAAGAATGGTTGGCCCTGGAGCGCGAACGCCTGCGCCAAAGGGTGCAGGGGGCTTACCAGCGGTTGTGCAAGAGCCATCTGAAGGCGGAACAGTGGGAAGATGGGCTGGCGCTGGCCCAACGCTGGCTGGACCTCGATCCCCTAAACGAGGAAGCCGTGCGCGCCTGCATGCAAATCCTGGCCGCCCGCGGGGAGCCGGGCGCGGGCCTGCAGCAGTATGAGATCTTCCGCCAGCAGCTTTGGGGACAGTTCGATCTCGACCCCGAGCCTGCCACGGTTTCACTGGCCGCCCGTTTGAACCAACTGCTTGAAGAACAGGGGCAAAGGATTACCTGGGAGCACATCAGCATGCCGGCTTTTCCTGCTCCCGGCGAGCTGCCCGAACCCGGCCCGCTGCCACCCAATTCCATCCTGCCCTACACGCGAAACCCCGACTTCACTGGACGGAAAGCCGATCTGCTCGCCCTGACGCAGGCTCTCTTCTCCCGGGAAGAAGCCAGCGCGCCGCCAACCGCAGCCATCACGGGGATGGGCGGTCTGGGCAAGACGCAACTGGCGGTTGAGTTTGCCTACCGCTATGGGCGTTACTTCCCCGGCAGCGTGTACTGGATGCGCTTTGCCGACCCGGACAACGTCCCCGCGGAAATCGCCGCGACGGGCGGCGAGCGCGGCCTGGGGCTGTACCAGGACTCCGAGAATCTGGCTGTGGCCGACCAGCTGGGGCGCATACAACGCGCCTGGCAAGATTTGATACCGCGCCTGTTGATCTTCGACAACTGCGAGTCGCAGGCGCTGCTGGACCGCTGGCGGCCCGTGACAGGCGGCTGCCGGGTGCTGCTTACCAGCCGCCGGACACGCTGGCCGCGGGAATTGCAGGTTTCCAGATTGCCCATTGGGGTGTTAAAGCCGCTCGAAAGCGTGGCTCTCCTCCAGAGGTTAGCCCCTCAGCTTGGCGAGGCAGAATCAGGGAAAATTGCGGCAGAATTGGGGCATCTACCCCTGGCCCTGCAGCTTGCGGGAGAGTTCCTGGACCGGTACCAGCAAATCGACGCCGGACAATATCTGGACCAACTGCGAGAAACCGGGTTGATACGGCATCCATCCCTTCAAGGCCGGGGCGCGCGCCATTCTCCCACCGGCCATGAATTGAATGTGTCCCGCACCTTCCTGCTCAGCCTGGAACAGCTCGATCCGGCCGATGAAGTTGACAAGATCGCCCGGAGACTGCTGGAGCGGGCAGCTTGTTTTTCCCCGAGCATGCCAATCCCCCGCAGGTTGTTACTGAGAACCATTTTTTCGGATGAAGAGGATTTGGAAGAAGTATTACAGGGCGAGGACGGGTTAGCACGGCTGGTTTCATTAGGGTTTTTACAAAGGGAAGGACCGGAGACAGTGGTCATCCATCGCCTGGTGGCGGCTTTTGCTCATGCGTTCTCGACCACACAGGAAGAGGCCATCACCGCGGTGGGAACCATGTTAATCAAGGTTCTTTCCGCAGACCTGCATCAATATGGGCATTTGGGGCGATTGCCGATCTCATCCAACCACTTGCGTCACATCACCAACAAGGCCTTAGTTGCAAAGGCCTCGATCGCCCTCCGATTGGCTACCCTGTTCAGCCATCACTTGCGGGATATTGCCGATTACGAAGGGGCGCGGGATGTACTGCAACGCGTTCTGGCTGTATCCGGCCTGCCGGGAAACCCGGAAGAACAGGCAAGAGCCTGGATCGGGTTGGCCCGGGCACAACGCAGTGTAGGCCAGGACCGAGAGTCGCTCCACAGCGCCGAGCAAGCAGAACACCTGTTGCGGAGCGCAGATTCGTCCTCCCCGGAAATGCTGGCCTATGTCTTGCAGCGCAAAGGTTGGTCGCTGTTCATGTTGGGCCAGGCAGATGAATCTATCGCTGCCGCGGAAGAGGCGCTTTCGCTGAGCAAGGCAGCCGACTCCGGTCGCGAAATGATCAGCGATTTGAATCTACTGGCAGAGATTTATTCGTACCTGCTCGAACAATACGAACCGGCCGTTCACTATATCGATGAGGCCTTGAAAATTGCCCGGGAACTTGGGAATGCACGGGCAGAAGCAGCCTTATTGAGTAACCTGGGGGAAATCACGGAACGCCAGGGAGATTTTGAAAAGGCGCTCCAACTATACCAAAATGCCATAAACCTCTCTAAGGAAACCGGCAACAAGGACAAGGAGATTGGCTATCGCGCCAACCTGGGCAGAGTCCAGGTTCTGTTAGGCGCGTACGATCAGGCTATAGACATCCTTGAGGGATTAATCAGCAGTTTTCCTCGAAAGACGTACCTGGTATCAGAAGTCCAACTGTCCCTGGCCGGGGCCTATTTGGGACAGGGCCGGCTTGACCTGGCCCTGGCAGCCGCACAACGGGCCCTGGTCTATGCCCGGTCCCATGATCTCTTGATCCTTGGCCAGGCCTGGGCAACGCTGGGTCGCATTGCGACTCAACTGGAAGCTCCGGTGCGCGCAAATCCCAATGAGGACCTGGCTTACGATGCGCCGGCTTGTTTCAAGCAGGGTTTGGAAGTAATCTCCAAATCACAATGGGGGCAGGCATTGGTCTTATGGTACTGGGCAGAGGCCGAGCTTTTACGGGGCGATCGCGCGTCAGGAGAGAAGCTGTGGCGCGAGGCTCGTGATATTTTTAGCCGCTTGCATTTGCCATTGATGGTGGCTCGGATGGATGCCGGCGCGAGGTCCTCGGTAACCCATTTCAATGACGTCCTAGTTGGTATTCTCGCCCTGCACATGAAATAAAAGTTTTGGATTAGCTATCCGGGGATTGTAGGCAAGCAGGCCTCTGGCAAGGACTTTTAAACTCATTTTCATGACATTTGGTAGAACATGAAGAATATGTCCGAAAGTCCCGCACGTGGACTACGAGAAGCTGAGCAGTGACCGGCTGGGCGAGAGCCCGGCCTCGATCCGGGAGCGAGTGCGGGCGGCGACATCGTGCTGTGCATGAGCCAGTTGCACCTGTCGGCGCGGGGGTATCACCGCGTGCTCAAACTGGCGCGCACCCTACGAAAACCACATAGGGCAGGCGATCGCGGATCTGGCGGGGAGTGAGGGGATCCAGTCTGTGCACCTCGCAGAGGCGTTGCAGTATAGGCCTAAATTGATGTTAAATTCAGCCTTAGATATATAGCGCCTTTATCCTGATCATATCATCAGTCTATTATTCATTCGCTTATGCTTCGCTTTTCCTTCCTGATCGCCTGTCTCATGAAAGGTTTTCCCACAGGGTGCTGCTAAGTATTCTCAAATCGGCACGCACGTTTGCGGATCTGTCACGATTTGAGGAGATTAAATCGGCACATCTGGAAGGGGCGCCGAAACTTCGGCTGAAGGTCACGTTAACTTAATCGGGCAAAAGATACAAAAATCACATTTTGGCGTTTCCAGGAATACTGATCTGCACCTATCAGGTAGCAGCGGAAGCTTTTCCCTCCGCTGCTACCTGATATTTCTTCGATGATTTGCGATTTTTTGTCACCTGGGTTTCTATTCGTACACCTCACTCGATTTCGCTCTGTTGTAATCCTGCGAGATGGGGACTCGTGCTTATTTCGTTCGTTATCAGCGGACGCCAGGCGTTCAAGATGGCTTCGACCGGCAGAGTCTCAATGCTCACATTCCAGCCTTGTGGATTGCACTTCCTGCAGTTCTTTTCGATCCCGGGTTGAGAGAGCCGGATGCAGGTGAATAATTCCTGTCCATGGGCGTCGATGGCGCTGATGCAAAGCTCGCAGTCCACGCTCTGGCCTATCTCCGTCTCAACCGTCAGCCGGCGGCCGGCAAGCTTGTAGGCGAGCCCACCATCGGGAGTACTGACAACACCTTCCCCTTCCTCGATGACCTCGCCGCAGAGACACCATTGGTAATCGATCGGAAAGGCCATCAACCGCGGCCAGGCTTCGAATATGCCGTGCCGGCGGACAGGGGCAGATCGACAGAAGAAGCAGTCTGGGGTGATAGATTCACTCACTTCACCGCGCTCCAGAACAGACCAGCGGGCTGCAATGTCGAGCTGTGGGATCGGGGTGTCGAATGTCACCCAGTCCAGGTGGAGTGCGCTTGCTCTGGTGATCGACCGCCAAGCACGGACTTTTGCGTACCTGCCTTCTGTGGTCCGTACACCGAACACGATCTGGTATCCCCCAAAGAAAGGAATGGATGGCGGCCAGGTAACAGGGATCAGCGCTACGGGGATGGTCGATCCTGTAAGAGGAAGAGTGGATATCTTGACGGGCGTTAGGGCATAGTAGGAGATACCGGTGACTGTCAGGCCAGCCGAGCCATTCACCGAAATACCGCTCGATGGATTCCAGATCAGATCTGCGCCAGGGTTGACGGTCGCCTGTATCGTCCCGGTATCCAAGTCCAGGCTGAAGCCGGCGGACGAGGATGTTGACCCCTGATTCTTCACCGGCACAGAAAGCGACCGGATGATGGTACCGCGCAGCTCGAGATCGTCAAGAACAAGACTGGTAAGGGTTAAGCCGCCTCCTATCGGTCCCAGGGGGATGCTCGGGATGCCGCTCAAGGAACCGCCAATCCCGCTCGACACCAGGTTGCTGGCGATGCCTTCGGCTACAGCTTCAACAATTGCCAGAACGATGGCCGCGACAATCACCCCGACAATTCCCCCGAATAAACCACCGAGGCCGAGAGACACAAGCCAGACCCACCACTCCAGATCGACATCCGTATCGACCGAAGGAGTTGTAGCTGTTACCGTGATGGCGCCGCCGGACAGGGCGATGTCGATGAAGAAGGTGAAGTTGGAGACCGCCGACCAGCCTGTCCCGGAAGCGGTAGCCTGGCCGTTTACCCGTATCCGGTTTCCCTCCACGAAGGCTTCTAGTCTGGTCAGTGTTCCCTGGCCGCCGGGCGCCGGAACGTTGCGGTTCAGGCGAAGGGGCATGTCGAAATCAGTGGCCGGTCTGCCAATTGCCGTAGCCACACGGGGGCGCATCACTCTACCCAGGAGCCAGAGGTTACTCATCATCACCAGGGACTGGCTTCCTGTGGGAATGAAGCTGGACGTTACGTTGTTGATGTTGCCACCCGAGTTATTTGCCATTCGTACGCCGAAGGTGATGCAGTCACGATCTGCGACCGTTGTGTCATTGATCGTGGTGACATCCATGTCGAAAATCGTTGTTGGATCCGTATCATCCCTCACCGGGATCGGAGGTGTGAGGTCGATACGGCTAATTTGGTTTTGCAGTTGTTGAAGGATGACACCTGCCATCAGGTTCTGTGCTTGTGCGAGGCTGAGACCCGCGGCCGCAAGTGCAGGCGCCAGAATGGCTTGTGAAGCACTGTCGAAGACCACGTTAACATCCGCGCCGTTGTCGAAATCCACTGCGGCAAGCTGGCTCGAGCCCTGGGTAATCATCTCGATGTTGTCCACAATCGTAATGGCTCCCCCGAGCGGGGCGAGCGTGATGGCAACGGGGGACGTGATCTGCAACTGCGAGTTCAGGAATGGAACTGTCAGTCCCATCCGTGGTCGCGGGCGGTCCAGATCAGCCACAGGAGTACTAAAATTCAAATTCGCTGTTCCTGTAACACCGCCTGTGTTCACGGGCACGCTGATGGAGGATGGAAATACACTTCCAGCCAGGAACGCCGTAGCAAGCTGGTTGTTAAGCTCATTTTCAGAAACCTGAACGAGCATATCAAAACCGGAAGTTCGATCTTGTGCCATGACAAATTTTTCCTTTCTCTTGGTTTAGCAATCGTTATTCTCTTTGCGCTTATCTTTCATTGTCGGTCCGGGTTTCAAGCCACCCACTTTGCCTCTGGGATATGCCGCTACAGACAGATCCACAACCGTTACGCCAGGGGCAATCACAGTCGCTTCCTTAGACTCCCATGTAAGTTCTTTCCATGGCTTTTTGCTCTACGCGCGTCAGTTCTATACCGGCTCTGAGCATTGCCTGGACGGGCCGCTTCACGAACAGTTGTGCGTTCCCCGCATCGCTGGTCAGCCACTCGATCATCTTTTTGTTGGCCTCCCTGAGCTTGTCAACCAGGCTTACCGGTAAAGGAACCGGCTGGGTATCCCGCTTCTGTGCACCCTGGCGAGGCTGGCAGCCGAGGACATCCGCTTCCAGGCGGATCTCACGTGCCGGAACGAACCGAATGTTGATATTGGTCTCGTAGCCTTGTGGCACTTTGCCAAAGATCATCTGGCTCCTATCCGTCAACTGAGACCTCACTAATGGGTCAGTTCCGGTTGGCTTTTCTTCTGTAGGCTTGTTCATGATTTATTTGTCTCCTTCTGGCTGATTCTGTTTTTCTAGGGTTATTCTTGCATTTTGGATTCATCGTCGCGTATATTGAGAAGCGCCCGAACTCAGGACTTCCCTGTTTCTTTATTTTCGAGTTCGGTTTTAATTCTCTATGGTTATAAAATTTGTTCATTGCCATTTCCTTTCTGCTCAAAAGTCATGCTGGGCAGTTTTACTATGCCTGCACGGAACCACGCCACATGGCGATCTTTCCATCGCTGGAAGTGCTATCGAGCCAGACCTTAACCACAAATGAATAGTTCTGACTGTGCAAATTATTTCCTCGAAGGTAACAAAAAACTGGTTTTGCAACCAGTTTAAGGTATGGGCGTCTTTCAAACGCCTCAAGAAGTCTTTCAGAAACGGATTATTTGCCTGCCAGCCCCTTTTGGATCATCCCCTCCAGTAACTGCAACTCAGCGTTGGTCTGTTCGACGATCAGCTTGAGGAAATGTAACTTCTGCAGCATTTCGCTGAGGGGTGGTTCTGATTGGATCGTTATACTGTCACTGGCATTTTCAAAATTGTTCGAGACGCGTTTGTCCGGAGGGGCGGAACTATGCAGATCGCCTCATACAAGTGACGGGTCTCTTGCATGGGCTCCAAACCCAGCTCGCTTTGTAAGACTTTGCGGCATGAAATCATACTGGGCCAGCGCCTTCTCCCGATCGCCTGCCAGCCAGTGGAACAGCATCATCTGGCGGTGCACGCGCTCGCGGGTGGAATCCAGGGAAAGGATGCGGTACCCGTACTCCAGTCCACGCTGGTAACTTCCTTGATGGCCGTGATAATCCATCAAATGGATCAAAACGCTGAGAAAACCCAGCCTGAGATGTTCGCGTTCATACAGGCACCAATCTTCATAGACACCTTCCAGGAAATCCCCTCGGTACAGATCCACGCCTTTTTCCAACATCGATACCTGTTCCGCATTTAATTCCTGGCTATCATATTCCTGACTGCAATGCAGTGCTGCCTCGAATTGATCAACGTCCAATCTGTAGACATCCGAGGAAGCTGTGAAGGCAAAATAGTCTTCCTGGACGGAGATGAAATAATCTAACGCAGCGCCCACCGAGCGAAATGCCTGGTTCAGCCGCCACAGGGCGTTGCGCAGGTTTTTGCGCGCCAGGGAAGCCGGACTGTCGCCCCAGAACACGGTCGCCACTTGCTCCCGTGTTTGTGGGCTCTTCCGGTGGAGCAGCAGGTAATAAAAAAGCAGGCAATGCTGTTGCGCAGGAAACCCCGTAATCGCTTTTCCGTCGTATATGACCTGACCAGGTCCTAATAATTTGATCTCGAACATGGTACACCCGCAAGCTTTCACAATCAATACTGATAAAAAAAGGACCAATCAAACTGTTAAACGAAACCCTAATCAAAAATTTAAGCAGGAGTAGAGAAGCAAACTGATACCAATGGCCATCGATGTGTGCTCGGGAATTTGGAGGAGCAGGTGGATAAAAAGGCACGATCCCAAGGCAAGCGATAGAGCCGGGACGATATTCGTTCCTGACGCGCCATTCGTAATAAAGTAAAAATCCCCCAGCAGTTGCAAATATGTGAAACGCATAGCGAGCACCCCTTTCTCGAAGCCTCGACGCTCGCGTCGAAAAAGAGAAAAAACCGGCCTGGCTTAAACGATAGAACAAAACCCCTGGATGGGTGCCAGGATTGGATTGTCAATGACAAATCAGAATTATTTGTTGAAAGGGGTTTATCCATTTAGTTGCCGAAAGATGCTATTATGGGTCGAATTCAGTCCTTTTAATGGTAAGGCTTCTTCCAGATCATCCCTTACCAGGATGCTTTCTTCAATGGCCAGGTGTATCACCCAGGTGTAACGATCATTCCCTATCTGTGCCACACCCTGCAATGAATGTTCACCGGAACTTAGGTGGGTCAGCACCACATCCCAGGCTTTGTACTGTACGAAAACTTCCCGGACTGGTGAAGGATCGGGCGACCTGGTAGGCAGGACGTAATCATAGCTACCGAACCGCTCCAGGTCTAGCGGCTGGTGATCGATGCTCAGCTCCCAACTGATTTCCGGCGCATCCAGCATGGCCAGGGTATCGTAACCCGGCATCACAATTTGGCCAATTGCCAGCCTGGGAACGATATGGACATGGCAATCCGACGTGGTGGTGTTCCCGGCATGTTGAGGCTGTGTGCAGAATGCCCATAAGGGAATGGCGTCCTTCGCGCCGGTTGTCAGGCGCATGCCATCGATCACATCCCCGGGTTGGAACGCTTTATTTCTGGGTGCTTGCGCTGCTGGTTGGCAGGCCGTCAGGATGATCAGGAATCCAACGTATAACAGTGATAAACGGGTTGTATACATTTGGGCCTCCTGTTTTCTCGGTATCATTAAAATAAACGGTTGCTCTTGTAAATTACGATAGCAGGAAGTTGATCTTCTTACGTCCGTGAAAACCCTATAATTTCGGAGAAAAAACAATTCTGCGAGGTGTATAGTAACGTTACTTCCTCTGAGGTGAAATGAACATAGCTATGCGCTTGCAGCAGGCAGCGCTGAATCCTTGTATAATTTACCGAAATTGGATAATTCCCGTAATGCGAAAAGTGATACAAAAACCGATACAAACAGAAAGCCATGCAAAAAGAAATCTCCTTTGGGGAGTGGCTTCGTAAACAACGCCGTACCCTAGACTTAACAAGAAAAGCTCTCGCAAATCAAGTTGGTTGCGCGGAGGTTACTGTACGCCGCATCGAGGCGGGGACCCTCAAACCATCAAGGGAGCTGGCAAATATTTTTCTGGAAAAACTTGGCATCCCCGAAATAAACCGTCCTCAATGGATTTTGTTTGCCCGAGGTCTGTCAGGCCTGCCACCTCAAACTATTCCCTCATCCAGTAAGCCAATCACAAATCTACCCTCCCCGTTAACGAGCTTTATCGGCCGGGAAAAGGAACAATCAGATATCACTGGATTGCTCGGCAAGCATCGTTTGGTAACGCTGACGGGACCCGGCGGCGTAGGAAAAACTCGTTTATCTCTCAAAGTTGGAAAACAGATCTTGGAAAATTACCGCGACGGTGTGTGGCTGGTGGAACTGGCACCGGTTCTTGACCCGCTGTTGGTACCGCGTACGACAGCGATTGCTGTCGGTCTGCGCGATGAGCCGCAACGTCCTGTCATCGATATGCTTTCTGATTACCTGCACGAAAAAGAAATACTCATCATTCTTGATAACTGTGAGCATTTGCTCGATGCTTGCGCGCAGCTAGCAGATGCGCTGTTGAAGCGTTGTCCTGACTTGAAAATTCTTACCACCAGTCGTGAAGGGTTAGGTATGCTGGGGGAAGCGGTGTATCCCGTTCCGTCCCTTGCGTTGCCTGACATTCACGATTTGCTTAGAAAGTTCAGAGACTACGAATCCGTCCGCTTATTTGAAGAACGTGCCCAGCTTGCTCGAACGAACTTTTCGCTGACACTCGGAAATGCATCTTCTGTAGCCGAAATTTGTAGCCGGCTTGATGGTATTCCGCTTGCGATTGAACTGGCTGCGGCGCGTATTCGCACTTTTTCTACAGAACAAATTGCAGTGCAGCTCCAGAAAAGTTTTCGATTACTTACTACAGGGAATCGAACTGCATTGCCACGTCATCAAACATTACAAGCTGCCATCGATTGGAGTTACGACCTGCTTTCGCCAGCCGAACAAGCACTTTTTCGGCGCCTGTCCGTTTTCGTCGATGGTTGGACGCTTGAAGCGGCTGAAGTCGTCTGTTCAAACGATAGTATCAAATCTGAGTCGGTATTGGATTTGCTTGCTAAGCTGATCAACAAGTCGCTGATTCTCGCGCAAGTGGAGTTGGGGAAGACTCGCTACCGTATGCTGGAAACTATTAGGCAATATGCGAGTGAGAAACTGCTCGGGGCTCGAGAAAGCGAACTTTTACGCGACAAACATTTGGACTACTTCTTGAACTTTGTTGAAACCGCCGCGCCGCATTTAATTCGACCCGAGCAATTGGAGTGGTTTCCTCTTTTGGACGCAGAGTACGACAACTTGCATTTTGCACTTGAATGGGCCTTGAGCCAGATATCCGCTACACCGGCGTTGAATTTGTGTAAAGACTTATGGTGGTTCTGGGAAGTTCGATGCTATTGGTTGGAAGGACTGAATTGGGTAAAAAGAGCGCTGGCGAAACCTTCTCAGAATGACAGCAAAGATGAGAAATCTACCCGTGCAAAAGTCTTAGCTGTACATGCAGACCTTGAGTGGGCATTGGGTAATTCTAAGGGAATATTAACTCCTGCACAGCTCAGCCTTGCGCTGGCATCTGAAGTTTCAGACGGAAGAGAAGTGAGTATTGCACGATATTATGTGGGAGTAGCCTTACGTGATCAAGATCTTGATCAAGCCCTTTCCATGATGGAGCAAAGTTTTGCTGAATTTCAGTCTCTTAACATGAGATATTCTGGCAGGCGTATTCTTCTCCATATGTAAGTGATTTGTCAGCACAAGCCAAACGAAAAAATCGTGATAATTTCCTAAAGAGCCTTGAACTCGCTCGCAAGGCAGGCGAACGAAAAATCCTCGCCGATGTTTTATCTTTTTGTGCAGATTTGCTTTTGAGCACTCTTCAGAGGGATGAAGGGAGTCAATGGGATGAGGTAAGACGATATGCAGAAGAATTGGAAAGATTATATAAGCAAATTGGCTTCCATGGCCCCAGCGTAAATTCTTATGTTTTTGCCCAAATTGCTTGGTTAGAGGGGAATGCTCAAAGAGCTCGAGCTCTTTACAAAGAAATGTTAGAACACTATAGCTTACTGGGAGAAAAAGCTTCCAAATCCCTTTGTAGTTTTAAGCTTGGTCTTCTAGAAACTGAGGAGGGTGATCTACGCGACGCACAGACATATCTCGAGCAAGCACTTGTACTCTCGCGCGATACAGGGTTCAAGCGACATATTGCAATGTGCCTGACTGGGCTAAGCAATCTTTACTATTTGCAGGGGGACCTTGGTGCGTTTAAGAAGAGTTTCAGAGAAGGTCTTTTCTTGAGAAACCACTTTCTCACCCCTCATAAAGTCTCAATTTTGGAAATCATCCTTGGCCCTTTGTATGTTCAAAAGCCGGAGAGTTGCGCGCGGTTATTGGGCGTAATTGACCGTTCTGGAAGAGAATATGATCTTTGGCTCGGTCTCATCTCGAAACAATATTGTGCCCGCGCTGAATCCCATGCTCGTGAGACTCTTGGCGATGCGGCATTCGAGGCCGCCTTTGCCGAGGGACAGAAGATATCTTTGGATGAAGGCTTGGATCTCGCGTTGAAAACAGTGGAGGAGATGTAAGGTGAAAAATCCTTCTCTGGACCAGCCAAGCCTGGCCACGTCTGCAGAAAAGTGGTAGGGCTTATTGTCGATAATGCACTGACGGTTGAACCAACCGGACAAAAAAGCCCTTCAAAATCACGAGTTTATCCTTCACCAAGCACGAGAACATGGCTGTTTTGTGTGTAACCCTGCTCGTGCGACTACTGTGGCGATTCGCAAAAGGCCTGCACTTGGGCACCGTTGACTGTAACGAACTACAGAAAAGCCTCTCCGTCTCCTGCTGGGCTACATCGACATCCATACTTTTCCCGCGTAGTTTTAGCGGAATAGAAGCCTCGTTCTTCAATTACGAAAATGTGAGCAAATCCATTCGGCGCATTTGGCGGCACATATAGTGTGCTCACCTGCACTGCGTGCGATACAAGGGTCGCGAAGGCGTTCCAGCCATCTCGCCAGCTTATAGGCAGTGTGCTACACCACCCCCACCGTCTCATTCCCCGCCAGGTCCCAGGCGCTGGCTTTGTTGGCCATGCTTACCTTCTTTCTTCTTTGAGTTGTTTTGGTTTCAAGGGGTATTCGCCCTGCGGTTCTGTGGCCTAATGACGTTCCAATGGCGCTTCGGGCGTCGTAGCTTCGCGTCGTTGTTCTGTTGTTCTCGCGCTGTTCCTGCGCTGTTGGAGTCTTCTAGGTCTTCTGTAGCATGCCTGTATCATGTCTGTACCCCCCATCCTGTATTCCCCGCTCTTCGCTTTGATTTCCTGGTGCTCTACCCGGCGTCAGAGGCCGTATTTTGAAAGGCCTGATCCGCTACGAGCCTCTCCCTGAAGGGGGAGGGACTGTTCGGGCAGCGTTCTTGGAAAGGTTCAAACGTACAGGCACATTCTACGGACTCCGGGTGCATGAGTCAATCTGTCCAGGCTTACAGCTCTGTTAAGCGGAAATCTGTATCCTGGACGAAGCGGGGAAAGCCTGGTGCGGGCGGCGACATCCTCCCGGTGTCTGCCGGGGGTGCCAGCCGGAGTGGATGGTGGCGGAGTCCCCATGGAAACCGGGAATCGGCTAAAATAGCCGAAATGTTACCAGGTGTTCTCCGTACCAAGATCATCCCACCCCCTCGCCACGTGCGGACGCTGGTGCGCCCCCGCGTGACGGATAGATGTATGCAGGCCTTTGAGTATCGCCTGACGATTTTGCAGGCGGAAGCGGGGTATGGAAAAAGCACTGCGCTGGCCGAACTGGCCGAAACGGTCAAGCCGCTGGCCTGGTATCAGGTCAATGCAGAGGACAACGATCCGTTTGTGTTCCTGCTGCACTTGTGTCATGCCTTCATGCAGGCTATCCCCGATGTACAGGAATTGCCCGTCCATTTTCTGGAGACTTGGGATGGATCTCAAGGCCCCTTGCCCTGGCGCAGCGTGCTCGATCAAGTTATCAATGGGTTGAGTGTTCACCTCAGCGCGCCAACCTTGCTCGTGCTCGATGACGCTCACATCGTCACGGAAAGTGGGGAAGTGGCTCACATGATTGACCGGCTGGTCGGATTGGCGCCTGCTCAATTGCATATATTGCTTTCCGGCCGCCCAGTGATCACGTTGCCAACCTTATCACGCTGGCGGTCTCAGGGGGAAGTGCTTCTCATCGATCAATCGACCTTAACGTTTACCCCTTCAGAAATAACATCTCTGTTTGCCACCCATTACGGTCTCGAGTTGAGCAGCGATGAAGTGGACGCGCTTGTTACCTATACAGAAGGTTGGGCGATTGCCTTGCAGTTGATCTGGCAAAGCATCCGCTCCCAATCCCCAGCGGCGATTGAATTTCCATTGCGCTGGCAGACGGATTCCCTGGACGCCCTTTTCGACATGTTGGCGCGCGAAGTCTTCGAGCGCCAGCCCACGGATGTGCGCGACTTCCTGCAAATCACATCCACGTTACGCGACCTGCGACCCGAAGCTTGCGATGCGCTTCGCAGGGCTGCCGGCGCCACCGTAGCTGACTCGGCTTCGATGCTGTCTTATTTGCGGCGGCAGGACCTTTTTGTCGTGGAGACTGCCGGAGATGCGCTTCGCTATCATCATATTTTTCACAACTTCTTGCGACAGCAGGCACCGGCAGAAAAACAACGCACATGGAATCGTTTGGCCGCAGATTATTTGCAGGCGAATAAAGATCCCGAAATCAGCCATTTTCCACTTGCTTGAAGCGCATGCGTGGGATGAAGTTGCCGCTTTGTTGGATTCGTACGCAGTTGCCTTGTTGTCCGCCGGGCGTCTTGATACGCTGGCTGCCTATCTAGACAGCTTGCCACCTGAAACATTGCACCAACACCCCGCGCTGGTCTTTGCCCTGGGGGAGTTAGCCCGTCTCCATAGCCGTTTTGAGGAAGCCCTGGGCTGGTACGAACAGGCCATGAATACCTGGCGTCTACGCGGTCAACAGGACGGGGTTGCCCGGGCCTTGCGCGGCCAGGCGCGCGTTTACCTGGATACGGTGGATCCCAGCCAGGCAGAACAATTATTGGAAGAGGCCATTCGCCTGAGCGACGGATTCGAAGACCGCGAGGCGCAGGTGCGACTGTATGAATTGCTGGCCGAGAACAAACTCAACGCCGGGCAGGTGGAGGAGGCGGAGCGCCTGCGCCAGCGTGCGGATGATTTACGCCTGGAAGGCCCTTCTAACGATCAATTGCTTTTCCGCGTGTTATTGCGTACCGGCCGTTTGGATGAGGCCCGCCGTGGCCTCGAAGCGCGCGCCGAGATGGAAAAACATGAACCTGTCCAGACGCCACGCGCTCATCGCGAAACGATGCTGATCCTTTCGCTCATCTATTCCTTTACAGGCATGGGCAAAGAAGCGTACCAGGCCGCCCTCGAGGGCACCCGCCGTGGCGAAGAACTAAACTCGCCGTTTGTGACGGCTGTCGGTTATATGCGACAGGGCCATGCTCTCATGCTGTCCGATTCCTTTGAGAAACGGGCCGAACATTACAGCCAGGCGCGTACTTGCTTCGAGAGAAGCGTCGAGATCAGCCGCACCCTGGATGTGTTGCGCCTGCTGGTCGAAGCGGACTGGGGGCTTTGTCGCGCCTACGGGTATCAAGGAGATCTGACCTCTGCCCAATCGTATGCGCAAGAAGCGCTCGATATTGCTGGCCAGGCAGGAGATGAATGGATCGCTTCGCTTACCCGACTGTCGATGGGCGCCAGCCTGATCCTGGCGGCCCGTTACGAAGCCGCCGAAGAATGGCTCAACCGGGCCGTGCTTGGCTTCCAGGAATGCAGCGATCCCTTCGGAGCGACAGCGGCGCGTTTGTGGCTGAGTCTCGGCTTTTTGAAACAGAAGCAGGCCGCTCGTCTGGAACGAACGTTCCCTGAAGTGTTGTCGTCTTGTCAGGCCAGGGGCTATGGTTTCTTGTTCGCTCGTCCATCTCTGCTCGGCGCGCCAAATGAACGCATCTTTGTCCCTTTGCTTGTCATGGCAAATTCACAGGGTTGGGAAAGCGGTTACGCCTCCCACTTGCTCGAGGAGCTTGGCTTACCCAAGATCGAACACCATCCCGGTTACCGCCTGCGCGTCCAAACGTTGAACGGGTTTCAGGTTTGGTGTGGAGAGCAACCCATCCCGGCCAACGGCTGGAGACGCGAGAAATCCAGGCAGCTTTTCCAGCTCCTGATCACGTACCGTCACGCGCCGCTCGACCGCGACCAGATCTGTGAGCATCTCTGGCCTGAAGCCGAGCCGGGCACTGCCCAGCGCAACTTCAAGATCGCGCTCAACACCCTCTACCAGACCCTCGAACCGGAACGAGAGCCCGGGCGTGAATCGGCTTTTATTTTACGGGAAGGGACAACCTATAGCCTGCGCCCCGGTGCGGACATATGGCTGGACGCCGGGCAATTCGTCAACGCCGTACGTCGCAGCGCATCGAACCCGGACCTGGACCTGCTCCAGCGTGCCGTCGATTTGTACGCCGGCGAATATTTGCCCGAAACGCTCTACGAGACCTGGGCGGCGGAAGAACGTGAGTATCTATCGGCGCTCTTCCTAGAAACCGCCGATCGGTTAGCGGATGCCTGCATCCAACACGAACGCTACAGCGAAGCGATCGATATTTCTCAGCGCATCCTGCTGCAAGACAATTGCTGGGAGCGGGCTTACCGTCATCTGATGCTGGCATACAACCGGCTCGGCGACCGCGGGCAGGTGGGGCGTACCTACCGGAAATGCGTGCAAACGTTACGAAGTGAACTCGATGTAGCTCCCTCGCTGGAAACAGAAAAACTGTACGAGGGTCTTACAGCCTGATATTCTTCTCTTTCCACTTTCTTCTTTTTGAGGATAGAAGAAAGTGGAAAGAAGGTTTGCTGTTGTAACCCCGTTGTTACCGCCATCTGCTATCTTGATAGCGATGGACTCTCATCTTCCCCCGAATATCTCATCCTTTGTCATCCGTTTTGTCGTCGATAGCCCTCCCGACGACGAGCAGCTCCATCAAACCTATCGCGGCGCCATCCGCCACATCCAAACGGATGAAGAGCTGCATTTCTCCGACTGGGAAGAAGCTGTCAGCTTTATCCAGCGCTTTGTGCCGCTTGATATCGGAAAAGGTCAGAGTAGCGTATAGCGTCGATTTTTTAGCTACCAACACGAAGACACGTTTTCCATAAAGAAAATCACTTGAAAACGCTGTGCTCTCCGTGTGCTCTGTGGTGAAAAATTCTTTTAGGAAGGTTCCATGACCCGTAATGTACAAATCTTATCCACCGGGAGCTACGTCCCCGAACGTGTTGTTACCAATGCCGAAGTCGACGCCTTGATGGGCGAATCGACGAACGAATGGCTGCTGGCCAACGTTGGCATCCGCGAGCGCCGCTGGATGTCGCCCGAACAGACCACGTCCGATCTGATCGTGGAAGCCTCGCAGAAGGCTGTCGCCCGGGCCGGCATCAGCGCCAATGAGCTCGACTTGATTATCGTATCCACCGATACGCCCGATTATCTATCCCCATCCACTTCCGTTGTGGTCCAGCATAAACTTGGCGCGGAGAAGGCCGGGAGTTACGATGTCAACTCGGCCTGCGCGGGCTGGGTCATGGCGCTGGACCAGGGCGCGCGTTACCTGATGACCGAGCCTTCCTATAATTACATCCTCGTCGCTGGCGGATATGGCATGAGCCGCTTCCTCGACTTCAGCGATAAGAAGACCGCCAACCTGTTTGCTGACGGCGCCGGGGCGGTCGTGTTGGGTGTCGGCGAGGAACAGGGGTTTATCGGAAGCAATTTCCTGGCGGTGGGTTCGTTCCATGACGCGCTGGGCATTTACACCGGCGGCGCGTTCCGTCCCTGCACGCCGGGGAACATGGCTCAGTTTGGTGTGCCCAAGGTTGAATTCGTCAAAAAATTCCCTAAAACATTCAACACCGAATACTGGCCCAAATTGATGCAGGGCGCGCTCGACAAAGGCGGCCTGACCTTCGATGACGTGGACCAGTATTACTTCACCCAGCTCAACCTGCGCACGATCGAGTACATGATGGACCTGCTCGAGCAGCCTATCGAAAAGACCCATTGGGTGATGGACAAATGGGGCTATACCGGCTCTCCCTGCGTAGCCATGGCGCTGGATGATGCTATCGCCCAGGGAAAAGGTCCCAAGCCAGGCGACATCATATTATTCTGTGCCAGCGGCGGCGGGATCACGATGGCGTCGTCGGTATGGGAGTGGCTGTAGATTGATAAGTTAAAAGTGGTAAGTTATGAGTGGTAAGTGGTAAGGGAGCTTATCGTGAGCGAGATAAAAAGTTATCGAGACCTGTTGATTTGGCAAATGCGGTTTCATCGAGTTTGCAGGCTGATCTCCTCGAGCTTCAAAAAATAACTCGCACACTCGCAGGCCGCTTATCCAAATAACTCTTCTCACTACATCACTTCTCACTTCTCACTTTCCACTCTCAAGGAGTGACCATGTACATCGGCGATTATCTAGGCAGACGCGAACTCTACAGCCCCACCAAACTCGCCTTCATCGACGCGGGCAAATCTCCCGAATGGCGGCTGACCTATCGCGAAGCCAACCGGCGCGCGAACAAACTGGCCAACTGGCTGAAATCCCAGGGCATCGATAAAGACGACCGCGTGGCGATTCTGGCGAAAGACGGTTACGAACACCTGGACCTGTTCTTCGCCTGTTCCAAGCTGGGTGCGATTCACACGGCTCTCAACTGGCGCCTGCACTGGCAGGAACTGCTCGATATTTTTCGTAACGTCACCCCGAAGATGCTGATCTTCTCCGATGCCTTCCTCGAAAACGTCATCCAACTGACTTCCCACTTTCCACTTCCCACTTTGTATCTGGATGGAGAGGGATTGCCTGGCAGCCTGCCCTTTGAAATCGACGCTCCAATCTGCCTCGGACGCCGCCGTGACCTGCGAGGCGCTCGAAGCAGAGGACACCGCCGCCCTGATCTTCACCGGCGGCACGACCGGGCTGCCCAAAGCCGCCGAAGTCTCGCATCGCATGATCGCCTGGAACACGCTCAACACCGTTATCCACGATATCACCCACAACGACATTTATCTCAACGTTTTCCCGATGTTCCATACGGGCGGGTTGTTCGTTTACACCTTGCCGCAAGTCATCTTTGGTGGGACGACCATCCTCGTCCATGAGTTCAACCCGGCACAGGTCTTGGACCTGCTCGAACGCGAGAAGGTGACCGTCTTTGCCGCGGTGCCGACCATGTACCAGATGCTGACCCAGGCCGAGAACTGGGAGCAGGCTGATCTGTCCTCGTTGCGCTTTTGCACATCGGGCGGCGCGCCGCTGCCGGTCCCGCTGGTCGAGAAGTACACCGCTGAGAAAGGCATCCGCTTCAAGCAGGGCTTCGGCATGACCGAGTTCGGCCCCGGTATTTTTGCGCTGGCGCCTGAAGACGCCATCCGCAAGGCCGGGTCGATTGGCAGGCCGAACTTCTTCGTGGATGCCCAAATCGTCGATGACGCGAACAACTTCCTCGGTCCGAATGAAGCAGGGGAATTGGTCCTGAAGGGACCTTCCTACTGCACCGGATACTTCAATGATCCGGAAGCAACCGCGGCGTCCGTCGATGAGCGTGGATATTTCCACACCGGCGACGTGGCCCAGTATGACCAGGAAGGTTATTTCTACATCGTCGACCGCAAAAAAGATATGTTTATCAGCGGCGGGGAAAATGTCTACCCGGCCGAGATCGAAAAGGCGCTCTACCAGCATCCGGCGGTGCACATGTGCGCTGTGATTGGCCTGCCCGATCCGAAATGGGGAGAGGTGGGTAAGGCCTGCGTGGTGCTTAAACCGGGCGCATCAGTCGGTGAAGAAGAACTGATTCAATTCATGGCCGGCCGCCTGGCAAAGTACAAAGTCCCCAAATCTGTGTCTTTCCTGAAAGCGCTGCCAATATCGGCGGCAGGGAAGATTCTCAAGCGCGAACTGCGCGACCAATGGATTCAATCGTCTCCAGACGTTTGATGTCCGTGAACCTTAAGAGCGAAAGTCTGGAGACTTTCGAACTCCATAGTTTAAAAAGGAGAACAAAATGTCCACTGTTCCAACGTTACCGGGTATCACATCGCAAATGATCGACACAGCCCGCATCAAGACCCACGTACTCTTCAGCGGACCGGAGGACGGCTCCCCTGTCCTGTTCCTCCACGGCAACGCGGCTTCCAATACGTATTGGGAGGAAATCATGCTCAAGTTGCCGGACGGGTTTCGTGGCATCGCGCCGGATCTGCGCGGCTACGGCGATACGGAGGACAAGCTGATCGATGCAACGCGAGGCGTACAAGATTGGGTCGATGACCTGCTCGCCTTACTGGATGCACTTGGCATCGAAAAGACCCATGTCGCAGGCCACTCGATGGGCGGGGCGATCCTTTTTGGCCTGGTGGCTGCTGCCGCTGAAAAGTTCTTGAGCGTTACCATGGTCGACCCCAGTTCACCGTTTGGGTTTGGAGGTACCAAAAGCCTGGATGGCAAGCCTGTCTATGAAGATTTTGCCGGTTCCGGCGGCGGGGTCGTGAACGCCGAGTTCACCAGGTTGATCGCTGAAGGCGACCGTTCCAGCGACAACCCGCAAGCCTCGCCGCGCGTGGTGATGAACTCCTTCTACTGGAAGCCGCCCTTCGTGCCCGCCCGCGAAGAAGACTTGCTTTCCTCGCTGCTGACCGAAAAGGTTGGCCCCGAGAAATACCCGGGCGATTTCGTCGCTTCGGAAAACTGGCCGAATGTGGCTCCCGGCAAGTTCGGCCCGACCAATGCGATTTCGCCCAAGTATGTAGGCGACACCGTGGAGCGGTTCATCCACGCGGAACCCAAGCCTTTTATCCTGTGGGTGCGCGGCGAGTCAGACCAGATCGTCTCAGATAACTCGCTCTTCGATTTCGGTACGCTCGGCCAGTTAGGCCTGGTCCCTGGTTGGCCTGGCGAGGAAATCTATCCACCCCAGCCGATGGTCGGGCAAATCCGTCACGTGCTGGAACAGTACAAAGCCAACGGCGGCGATTTCGAAGAAGTGGTGATCCCCGATACCGGTCATTCGCCTTACATCGAGAAACCGGACGAGTTCATGGCGATTTTTAGCAAAGTGATAAGTGATAAGTGATAAGTGATAAGTGATAAGTGATAAGTGATAAGTGGTAAGTGATGAGTGGAAAGTGGAAGGTGAGGCGGATTTTCTTGCAACTTTCCACTTTCCACTTTCCACTCTCGATCAAGGAGATTCAACATGCCCGTGAATAAACTCCCGCGCGGCGTTGCCATCGTCGGTGCGGGAATGTCCAAGTTCGGCGCGTTTCCCGACAAGAACGGCCGCGACCTGTTCGTGGAAGCCTACAAGGAGATGACTCATTCGGTGGATAAGGGTCTCGACCCGTCTGCTATCGGGAGCTTCTACCTGGGCAACTTTTCCAGCGACCTGTTCGAGCATCAGGGGCACACTGCCCCGCTGCTGGCGGACGCGGTCGGCCTAACGCCCATCCCTGCGGCCCGCGTGGAAAACGCCTGCGCCAGCGGCGCAACTGCCCTGCGCCAGGGCGTGATGGCGATCGCTTCGGGCATGTACGATGTGGTGCTGGTGGGCGGCGCGGAGAAGATGACGGATCTGCCCACCGCCGACGTGACCGACACGCTTGCCACCGCTGCCGATGTCCCGTTCGAGATCGCGGCTGGATTCACCTTCCCCGGCTTCTACGCCGCCATCGCGACCGCGTACATGGCCAAATACGGCATGACCCCCGAGCACCTGATGAACGTGGCGGTCAAGAACCATGACAACGGCGCGCTCAACCCGTATGCCCAGTTCGGCGTCACCATTCAACACTGGATGGAAGGACGCATCGCTTCCGCGGTCAAGAAGGGCAAACCTGCGCCCCCATGGGAGACCATCTGGGACTTCCTGCACGATGACAAAGCCAACCCGATGATCGCCTGGCCGCTGCGGCTGTTCGACTGCTCTCCGATCACGGACGGCGCGGCTGCCATCCTGCTGGTGGCCGAGGAACGGGCCAAGGAGTTCAGCGACCACCCGATCCACATCATTGGCTCGGGCCAGGCTTCGGATGCGGCCCTGCACGACCGAGCCGACTTGACCAGTCTGTCCGCTGCCAAACTGGCTTCGTCCCAAGCGTATGAGATGGCGGGCGTGACCGCTCATGATATCCGCATCGCCGAAGTGCACGACTGCTTCACCATTGCGGAAGTGATCGCCAGCGAAGATATCGGCTTTTTCACCCCCGGCGATGGCTTCAAAGCCGCCGAAGACGGCGTGACTGCCCGTACCGGTTCGAAGCCGATCAACACCAGCGGCGGACTGAAGTCGAAGGGACATCCGGTCGGCGCTTCGGGCGTGGCCCAGGCTGTCGAGGTCTGGAAGCAGATGCGGGGGGAGGCGGATGCGCGCCAGGTCCCGGGCGATGTCCCGCTGGCGATGACGCACAACGTCGGCGCCACCGGTTCGACCTGCGTGGTCCATATTTATGAGCGAAGAGACTAGTTTGTAGGGCGGGATGACATCCCGCCCCACTGGAGAATTTCATGATGGACACCACTGCAATTCGCCCCTTCACGGCGGCATCTTTTGACCGGTATCTGGCCGAGGGCAAATTAATGGCTTCGCGCTGTGCGGACTGCGGGGCGCTCCACCTGCCGCCGCGCGCCATTTGCCCCAAGTGCCACAGCGAAAACCTGGAATGGACTGAGACCAGCGGGGCAGGCAAGCTGGCCGGGTTTACTGTGATTTCTATCGCACCGACTTTTATGGCCGAACAGGGCTACGGGCGTGACAACCCCTACGTTAGCGGTGTCGTCGAACTGGACGAAGGCGTCAAGGTCAGCGCACGCATCACAGGTGTGGACGCGACCAAGCCGGAAGAGATCAAAGTCGGCACGCCGCTGACAGTCGATTTCATTACTGTTGGTGAAGGGGATACTGCGAAGACATATCTGGCATTCAAGGCGTAGAGCGCATGCATAACGTCCCGAAGGTTTCTTAAAGGAGACGGTCTGGAATCGGGAAAACCTTCGGGACGTTTCATAAATGATCGTGTAACTCGTTTGTAACAGCGATATGCTATCGTGAAAAAACCAGGATGGCCTGCATGCCTAAGATCCAAGCCAACGGTGTCGAACTGTATTATGAGTTGCACGGAGCAGAAGACGCTCCGCTGTTGGTGCTCAACAACGGCATTCTCATGAACGCCGCTGGCAGTTGGGTTTTCCAGACCCAGACGCTGGAAAAGCACTACCGCGTGCTGCAATATGACTGCCGCGGTCAGGGGGGTTCCGACCATCCCAACGAGCCTTACTCCATGGAGATGCACGCCGTCGATCTGGCCGCGTTGCTCACTGCGCTGGGATATGAGAGTGCACACCTCGCCGGCATCTCTTACGGCGGGGAAGTGGGGCAGGCCTTTGCCTTGAAATATCCAGGGCGCTGCCTGAGCCTGATCCTGGCGGATACCGTCAGTGAAGTAGGGCCGGAGTTGCGCCTCACAATCGAAGCCTGGTTGAGCGCCGCTCGCGCTGGAGACGCGGAAGCGTTTTTCAATACCACCGTCCCATGGAATTTTTCGTCCGGATTTATTGCTGCGAATCGAAAGTTGTTAGCGGATGCCAGAAACCGCTACGATTCCCTGGACTATCCAGCCGTTGTGCGCCTGTGCGAGTGTTTTCTCGAAGTGAATTTCACCGACCGCCTGGGCGAAATTCAATGTCCGGTCTGTATCATCGTCGGCATAGAAGACCTGCTCAAGGGCCCGGCTTACGCTGCGATTTTAAAAAAAGGCATCCCGCACGCCGAGTACCACCTGCTGCAAGGGGCGGGACACGCCTCCTGTTGGGAGCGTCCACAAGAATTCAATACGGTCATGTTGGGCTTTCTGGCCAAGCAATGACAGGTAGTGACGACTTTCGTCGTTCCGCCAAAAACGGGCGACTGCACCTGCCCCCGGCGGGCGGTGCCGGGGAAGTCGCCGCTACATTTTCTTCATCGAAAGGAAAAGTTTTATGCGCATGAAAGATAAAGTCGTGCTCGTTACCGGCGGCGCGGCGGGGATCGGGAAGGCCACCGCCCTGCGGTTCGCCGAGGAGGGCGCCACTGTTGTAATCTGTGATGTCAACGAGGAAGTTGGCGAGGCAACTGTCAAAGAATTGGGCGAGGGCGCTGCTTTTTATAAAGTCAACGTAGCGGACCGCCAGGCAGTCCAGAAGTGGATCGACGAGGTGGCTGCCAAATACGGTCATATCGACGTGCTGGTTAACAACGCCGGCTTATTGCGCGACGGGCAGCTGATTAAGTTCAAAGACGGCGAGCTGGTTGGGCAGATGCCGGAAGAGAACTTCGACCTGGTCATTTCTGTCAATCTGAAGGGTGTTTTTAACTGCACGCAGGCCGCTGCTCCGGTTATGGCAAAGCAGGGCAGCGGTGTCATTTTAAACGCCAGTTCCGTTGTTGGCTTAGATGGCAATTTCGGCCAGACCAACTACGTGGCTACTAAATCGGGCGTGATTGGCATGACCAAGGTCTGGTCGCGCGAGCTGGGCCGGTACGGCATCCGTGTCAACGCCGTGGCTCCCGGCTTTATCAGCACCGAAATGGTGACGTCCATGCCCGAGAAGGTGCTGGACGGCATGAAAGCGCGCACACCCCTCGGCCGCCTGGGCGATCCGCGCGACATCGCCAACGCCTACCTGTTCCTGGCTTCCGACGAAGCTTCATTCATCACCGGCGAAACCCTGCGCGTAGACGGCGGCATCGTGGTTGGAACGTAGGAGCAGTGAAAAAGTGGAAAGTGGTAAGTGGTAAGAAGCACTTATCACTTTCCACTTACCACTTTCCACTCATGGACATGCACGCCGCTGACCTCCTGACCAGACGAGCCGAACTTACTCCCGACCGGGAAGCCTTGTTCGATCTCCACACCGGCCGGCGCTACACGTACGCCGAATTGAACGAACGCGCCAACCGGGCGGCCAACTCCTTGCGTGAGCGCTACGATGTACAGAAAGGGGACCGCGTCTCGATTCTGGCCCAAAACTGCCTGCCGTTTGTCGACCTGCTCTTCGGCCTTGGCAAGCTCGGCGCCATCTTTGCTCCGCTTAACTGGCGGCTTACGGCGCGCGAACTGACTTACATCGTCAACGACCTGCAGCCTAAAGTGCTGATCTGCGGGCCGGAATACGTACCTGTGTTGGAGGAGATGCGCGACGAAATCGGGGTAGGACATTTCGTTTCGGTGGAAGGTGCACAAATCGCCGGGGCTGCGGATTACGCTGATTTGCTGGAACAGGCCGAAGAGTCCGAGCCGAAGCGTCCGGCTATCGACCCGGATGACGCTTATTGCATCCTGTACACGTCTGGGACGACGGGCAAACCCAAAGGCGCAGTTCTGCCGCACCGCCAGGTGCTGTGGAACGCGATCAATACGGTCATCTCGTGGGGGTTGGGCGAAAAAGATGTCTCGCCCATCCTTACCCCCATGTTCCACTCCGGGGGACTGTTCGTCTTTCTGGTGCCGCTCTTTTACGCCGGTGGACGCATTGTGCTGGCGCGGAACTTCGACCCGGAAGAATCGCTCCAAATGATCGTGGACGAAAAGTGTACGGTCATTTTGGGAGTGCCAACCCTTTTCCAGGTGTGGATGAACAGCCCGATGTTTGCAGAAGCCGATTTCAGTCACGTCCACTTTTTCATCAGCGGCGGCGCTCCTTGCCCGCCTTCCCTGATCGAGGCCTGGAGTTGTATCAAAGGCGTGACCATGCGCCAGGGCTACGGCCTGACCGAAGTAGGAGTCAATTGCTTCTCGATGACCGATGAAGAGGCCTTGCGTAAAGCCGGCTCGGTCGGCAAGCCAATCTTCCACAGCCAGATGCGTTTGGTGGATACCGCTGGCAAGGACGTTCCTCCTGGCGAAACAGGCGAGTTAATCATTGCCGGCCCACACGTATGTGCCGGGTACTGGCGCAACCCCGCAGCCACAGCGCAGTCTCTTGTAGATGGCCCTTCGACAAGCTCAGGGGGGCCCTGGTTCCACACCGGCGACATGGCCCGCCAGGACCAGCAGGGCTACTTCTACATTGCTGGCCGTTACAAAGATATGATCATCAGCGGCGGAGAGAACGTTTATGCGGCCGAGGTGGAAGCCGTGTTCCGCGAGCATGAAGCCGTCTCCGACGCGGCCCTGATCGGCCAGCCGGATGAGAAATGGGGCGAGGTGGGCCTGATGATCGTCGCCCTTAAGCCTGGCGGGTCTGTCACAGGCGCAGAACTGCAAGCATTCTGCCGCGAACGCCTGGCGCGTTACAAGGTCCCTAAGCGAGTTGAGTTCGTGGATGCGTTGCCGTACTCGCCGTATGGAAAGGTCATCAAAGCTGAATTGCGCAAGATGTTTGTCAAGTAAAAAGGAAAATCGTTGGTCGAGTAGGCGGTGTTCGTCCGCCGTATCGAGACCAACAAGTAATATTCGATCTATAGATAGTTTGAAAGCATGGTGGTCTCGATACGCTCCTCAAAGAGCGTTCGGAGCTACTCGACCACCGTTTCTGAGCTGAACGGAGTAAAAGATGCCGAAAGTGAAAGGCAACGGGATTGAGCTTTATTACGAAACCACCGGCTCCGGCAAAGCGCTGGTGCTGATTTCCGGCTTGGGCTACCCGCTCTGGCAATGGCACAAGATGGTCCCGTACTTAGCGGAACATTTCCAGGTGATCACCTTCGACAATCGCGGCGTGGGGCAGAGCGACAAACCGGCCGGCCCGTACAGCGCGCAGATGCTGGCCGCCGATACAGCTGGCCTGCTGGATGCGCTTGGAATTGAAAAGGCCGTCATCATGGGGCACTCGATGGGCGGGTTCATCGCCCAGGCCCTGGCAATCGACTTTCCGCAAAAGGTCAGCAAGTTGATCCTGTCCGCGACCAACTTTGGCGGCCCGAACCATGTCCCGGTCACGCCGGAAGCCTTTGCGGTGCTGTCCGATACCACCAGTGACCCGCTGACCCGTTTCACCAACGGGCTGAAAGTCAGCACGGCGCCGGGCTGGGCGGACGCCAATCCTGAGATTGTCAGGGAGTGGGTCGAGTGGCGGGTCGCCAATCCGCTGGATGTGGCGGCCTATCAAGCGCAACTGGCCATCGGCCTGGCGTTGACGTCCGAAGAAGCCGCTTTTGAAAACAAATTATCCCAAATTTCTGTGCCAACGCTGATCGTTTTTGGCGCGCACGATCAAGTCGTCCCGCCGGAGAATGCCAAGCTTTTGGTGAGGCAGATTCCGGGGAGTCGGATTTCCATCATCCCGGATGCGGGACACTTCTTCCCGATCGAAGTCCCGGAAGCTGCCTCGCAGATGATTATTGATTTCGCAAAACAGGAGGTGTCCCGTCAAAATTGATTTTGCTGGTAAGCCTGTAATAAACCAACTATTACTCAAGGAGGAGTAATCTTATGAAACTGTTCAAAACAATTACCTTCATGATGGTCCTCGTGACGTTGATGCTGGCCGCCTGTGGACCTGCAGCAACGGAAGTTCCCGCCCCAACCGCTGCGCCTGTTGTTACCGAGGAGCCAACAGCGACCGAAGCCCCCGCAGCAACGGAAGAACCAGCGATGACCGAAGAGCCCACCGCGACCGAGGCGCCCATGGCCGAAGTCACCTGCTCGGACCCAGTCAAAGTTGGTCTCATTACCGACCTGTCCGGCGCGCTGGCCATCTATGGCGCGCACATCCTGCCTTCCTTCATGCTGGGCATGGAATACGCGACCGGCGCTCCCGGCTCGGCCGGCGAGAAGTTCGATTTTGCCGCTGACCAGGAAAACACCTTCACGCTGGATAACTGTGAGATCCAGGTCTTCGTGCGCGACGACGCCAGCACCCCCGATAACACCGCCACCATCGCCCGCGAGCTGATCGACGTTCAGGGCGTGGACATGCTGGTTGGTACCGTTTCATCGGGCGCCACCGCTACCCTGCAGGGAATCGCGGCGGAAAGCCAGATCCCTCTGATCGTTGCCCCTGCTGCTGCCAATGACATCACCGGGAAGGACTTTAACGAATACACTTTCCGCACCAGCCGCAACAACTACCAGGACGCCATTAACGAATGTGCGTACCTGACCAAGCAGTACAAGACCTTCGTTCAAATTGCCCCGGATTATGCCTTTGGACAAGGTTCAGCGGTGGCTTTCCGCGATGCCTGTGGAATTGATGGCGGCGAGTTCGTTGCGGATGACGTCTTCGCCCCGCTCGACACGACCGACTTCACCCCCTACATGGACCCGATCCTGAACAGCGGCGCAGAAGCCCTGATCGTCACCTGGGCGGGCGGCGGCTTCGTCCCGCTGATGCAGGCTGCCACCGACCAGGGCGTCTTCGACGAGATGGCGCTGGGCGCAACCTTCATCGATAACACCCTCATGCCGCTCTGGTACGGGAACGCGATTGGCAGCACCAATGGCATCCTGTATCATTGGTCTGCCCCGGACAATGCCGCCAACGACTTCCTGAAGGCGGAGAACAAGGACCGCTACGGGAGCATGCCCGACCTGTTCGCTGCTGATGGCATGAACGCGGCCATCATGCTGGTCGAAGGCTTGAAGGCGACCGGCGGCGACACCAGCGCCGATGCGCTCATCAATGCCTTTGAGGGCATGACTTTCGAAGGTCCGAAGGGCGAAGTTTTCATCCGGCCGGAAGACCATGTTGCCATCCAGGATATGTACATCCTGACGCTGAACAACCTGACCGATCCGGACGCTGATTTCTACGAATACGTTGAGACTACCCGTCCCGAACCGCCCTGCTTGCTGCCTGAGAACTTGAAGGACCGCTGCGGCGACCTGCCGTATGGATCCCTCAGCGGGCAATAGAGCGTAAGTTAAAATAGGACCTAACCCCCGCCTTCGGCACCCCCTTCCCTGATAGGGAAGGGGGCTGGGGGGTTAGGTCCGAAACCGGGAGGCACCATTGCTATGGACTCTGAAACCATTTTCGAAACAATCAACCTGCGCAAAGAGTTCGGCGCGTTGGTAGCCGTGGAGGATGTCAGCCTCAAAGTCCGCAAGAACACCTTGCATGCCATTATCGGTCCGAATGGGGCGGGCAAGACCACCTTCTTCAACCTGTTAAGCGGCAACATCGAGCCGACCAGTGGAAAGGTGCTGTATAAGGGCCGTGACATTACCCACCAGCCTGTCCATCGCACCATCCATTTCGGGGTGGGTCGCTCTTTCCAGATTTCCAATATTTTTCCCAACCTGACTGTTTTCGAAAATGTCCGCCTGGCCTCCCAGGCGCTGGGCGACGACAACTTCAAGTTCTGGCTACCGGCTTCCGCGTTCGAAAGGTACGAGCAGCGCACCTGGGACGTGCTCGAACGCGTCGGCCTGAAAGAACGGGCGGGCGCCTTCGCCCGTACCCTGCCTCACGGCGACCAGCGCAAGCTGGAGCTGGGCATGATCCTGGCCCCCGACCCGGAAGTACTCCTGCTCGATGAACCTACCGCCGGGATGGCTGCCGAGCAGGTTCCTGAACTGATTGCGCTCATCCAGGAAATCCAGCGGGCGGGCGATAAGACCGTTATGCTGGTGGAGCACAATATGAATGTGGTCATGAGTGTCTCAGACCGGATCACCGTCATGCACCAGGGCGCGGTCCTGGCCGAGGGCACGCCCGCCGAAATCGCCGCCAACGAGAACGTGCAAACCGCTTATCTCGGCGGCTTGTACGAGTTGAATGTGTAATCCGGTGGTCGAGTAGCCCCAAATGTTCACTTCGAAAAGCACTCAGTACGAGCTCGGAGGGGTGTATCGAGACCACAGGTTTTCAAGAAACAGTTTGTTTGCATGTTACTTTTTGGTCTCGATACGGCCTGGGAAAAGCGCCCGGCCCTACTCAACCAACGGACTATAGGAAAATTTTAAGCCACCATGGACTTTCTCCTCGACGTACAGGACATCCACACCTTCATCGGGCAGTATCACATCCTGCAGGGTGTGGATGTGCGCGTGCCCAAGGGCAGCATCACCGCCCTGCTAGGACGCAACGGCGCCGGCAAGACCACTACGCTCAAGTCCATTTTGGGATTGACCCCGCCACGCCAGGGGAAAGTGACCTTCGAAGGTCGCGAGATCCAGGGCATGCGCTCCTTCCACATCGCCTCGTTGGGCATTGGCTTTGTCCCCGAGCACCGCGCTATCTTCCGCGACCTGAGCGTGGAAGAGAACCTCAGGATTGCCGAACGCCAGAAGGGCGATTACGCCCGCAAACGTGAATTCATTTTTAGCCTTTTCCCCGACCTGAAACGCCTGATCAGCCTGTCTGGCACCAATCTCTCCGGCGGGCAGCAGCAGATGCTGGCCATCGCCCGGGCGCTGGTAGCCGACAACCATTTGCTGTTGATCGACGAGCCCAGCGAAGGCCTGGCCCCCGTTCTGATCGAGCAACTGATGAAAGCCATCCAGCAGCTTTCGGAAGAGTCGACGGTCATCCTGGTGGAGCAGAACTTCCTGGTCGCCAGCCGGTTGGCCGAATACTACGTCATCATCGAGGAAGGCCGCTCGGTGCAGGCCGGCAAAATGAAAGACCTGAGCAACGACAAAGCCACCATTCACCGCTACCTGGGCGCAGCGTAGGAGCAGATATGAATGTTTTCATCCGTAAAAACTCGATGCTGCTCACCATCCTGGTCGTGCTGGTCGTGCTGTTCATTGCGGCGGCCGCCGGCATGGAATCCCAAGATTTCCTGATCACCCTGTTGCGCGGATTATCGGTCGGCTCGCTAACCTTTTTGGTTGCATCCGGGTTTTCGCTCATCTTCGGCCTGCTGGACGTGCTCAACCTGGCGCACGGCACGCTCTTCATGATCGGCGCCTATGTCGGCTGGACCGTGTACGTCAGACCGGACACCGTCGTGGACCTGCTCACACCGCTCGCGCTGCTCTTAAGCGGATTCCTGCTGGGGGACGTGTGGGCGGCTCTTTTATCATCCCCGCAGGGGGTATCATCCCCGCAGGGGGCAACCCGCAGCCTGTTCCGGGGTGGAATGAAGCGGGTCCTGCCCTGGGCCGGGATCCTGGTCTCCGCCCTGATCCTGTTCAGCGTCCTGCGGAACTATCCCATCGCCATCTGGGACGTGGAAGACTACGCCCAGAGCCCGGTCTCGATCTCCTACCTGGCCAGCCAGGGACAGAGCATCCTGCCGCCCCCGGCCGATATGACCGGTTTCTCGCCGCTGCTGGCCTTCGCCGGTTTGATCTTCGGCAGCTTGCTGCTGGCTTTCAGCCTGTCTTTGTTCCAGGCCGGGAAACGGGCCCTGGTCCCGCGTCTCACCTGGCGGGATTTCCTGGGGTTTACGGCCTTGCTGCTGGCCGGCGTCCTTTTCTTCGTTTTCAACGATGCGCTTACAGCCTTCCTGGCGGGGCTGAGCAGCAACTGGCTCTTCTTGACCGCCGTGCTGGTCGCAGTGGTCACCGGCATTGGGCTGGGCGCGCTGATGGAGACCACGCTTATTCGCCCGCTCTATATCCGCCCGATCTACCAGTTGATGCTCACGCTGGGCCTGAGCGCCATCGGCATCGAGATGGTGCGCGCCATCTGGGGACGGCCCGAGTTCAGCATGCCGCGCCCCGAGCTCTTTGCCGGAACGGGCGAAGGCTGCCCGGCGACTTCCCTGGCCGGCTGGTGGCAGTACCATTGCTCGACCATGTTGCTGCTGGATGGCCGCATCCGCGTCTTCAATGAGATTTTCGTCCCGATTGTCGGATTGGTCGTGTTGGTGGCCGTCTGGCTGCTGCTCCAGCGCTCGCGGCTGGGGATGGTCATCCGCGCCGGAGTGCAGGACCGGGAAATGGTCGAGGCGTTGGGCATCAACGTGCGGCGCGTCTTCACGCAGGTCTTTGCATTGGGAGTCGGGTTGGCGGCCCTGGGCGGGGTGCTGGCCGCGCCCTCCATCGGCTTGTCGAACGTGATGGGCGAGAGTTTCTTGCTCAACGCGCTGATCGCGCTTGCCATTGGTGGCCTGACCAGTTATCCGGGGGCGGCGCTCGGTTCGCTACTGGTTGGATTGCTCCAGCAGTTCATTATTAAGATATGGGCAGATTGGCATTCCCATCCCGTTCACGGATATCGTCTTTAAACCCTCGCCTCCCATCGTTCCGGCTTCGACCATCCTGTTGATGGTGGTCGTTCTGCTCATTCTGCCCAACGGCTTGCTGGGGAAGAAGGAGTAGCGCATGGCAAAGAACATCCTTCTCTCCGCGTGGAAGTCGAACCGGGGCATGCTGGTCACGCTGTCCGTTTTCATTTTGCTTCCATTTCTAGTCGGGCTGTTCAATGGGGCTTCCCCGGCCCAGGTGTGGATGAACGAAAGCGGCCAATCCAAGTTCATCCAGGGGCTGGCAATCGAAATTTTCATCCTGGCGCTGTATGCGCTGAGCTACGACCTGATCTTCGGTTTCACCGGCCTGCTCTCGTTCGGGCACGCCATGTTCTTTGCCGTCGGCGCTTACCTGACCGGAATTTTGCTCAAAAGCTTTGGCCTTTCTCTGTGGGCGACTTTTGGCTGGCTCCTTGTGGCTGGTGTCATCCAGGCCCTGCTGTTCGGCATGGTGCTGCCGCGCGTCAAGGGGATCACCTTTGCGTTGGTCACGTTAGGCATGGCTTCGGTTTTTCACGTGCTGGTGCTCTCCACCGAGCTGGGCGATTACACTGGCTCGGATGTCGGATTGCAGGGTGTGGTCGTTCCCGCGGTTATCAGCCCGGCCGCCGAACGCCTGCGACTGTATTTCATCACCCTGGCCATCCTGGCGCTGGTTTTCATGTTATACAAGCGCTTCGTCAACTCACCGACCGGGAGGGTGTGCACCGCCATCCGTGAGAACGAGGGCCGCGCCCAGATGCTCGGTTACAACACCTTTTATTTCAAAATGGCCGCCCTACTGCTTTCCTCGCTGACCGCAGCACTGGCCGGTATGTTGCATACGATTTACCAACCGATCGTCAGCCCTCATGTGGCCAGCTTGGGTTATACGGTCACGGCGCTGCTGATCATCCTGATCGGCGGCGTTGGTACCCTGAGCGGAGCTCTCGTTGGCGCTATTGTGTACCGGTTGCTGGATTATGGATTGCGGCGCTATATTGGCGAAAGCGCCAGTTTCATCAATGGGGCCATTTATGTAGGGATTGTACTTTTCCTACCCTATGGCATTGTTGGCACGTTGAAGTTGAAGTCCAATGATATGAAACAGGGATGGGAACGATTGCTGGAAATATTTACCAATTCTTCGCATAAAAGATGATTGCCGACTTTACCGCGCAGTCCATCGAATACACTGTTCTTTTTGACTTTTGCCCTGTCTGCCTGCTTTCTTGCTTGGGTGGAGTAAGGGTCCCTATAGGGTCGCTCTAGGCTCTCTATTGCTTCGCGCCGGCCTCGCGCCGTTGTCGCGCTGTTCTCCCGCCGTGAGGATCTGCCTATTCTCTCTCGAATTTCCTTCGTTTTGGCTTCGTTTCTCTTTCGTTTTTGAGATGGGATGTCTGCGATTGAGGCATATCTTTCCGTATTCCCCGCTCTTCGCTTTGATTTCCTGGTGCTCTACCCGGCGTCAGGCGTCATGTTTTGAAAGGCCTGATCCGCTACAAGTCTCTCCCTGAAGAGGGAGGGGCTGTTCGGGTAGCGTTCTTTGAAAGGTTCAAACGTACGGGCACATTCTACGAACTCCAGGTGCAGGAGTCAATCCTTTCCGGGTTTACAACGCTGTTAGGCGGAAGTGCAGAAATTCTGCAAGTTGGATGAAGCGGGGGATAACCCGGTGCGGACGTCGACATCGTGCCGTGCATGAGCCAGGGACAGTTAATGAGAAGTCCCTCTCCATTCTTGGAGAGGGACTTGAATTTCGTGGGGAATGGCGGATTTCTCGAGAAATCCTTGATCGTGCTTTTCCAGTGCAAGCGCCTTAGGAAGGCGGTCTGGTTTTCGACGGCCGCTATCCGGCGGCCTGTTCCGATATTCCAAGTCCAAGAATTCTGCTACATATCCCTGTATTGAAAGATCCTGACCGCTATCGCCAGCGTAACCAGCAGGTACAGCACTGCGTAAGCTACCATTAACAGGTTGGGAACAGAGAAAGTCACAAACGGTGTCATCTGCAGGACCGCTCCGAATGCGGACTGCATCTCAAAGGTAGCCCTGCGCCAGAGGGCTTCGGTGGGGAACAACAGGCTGGTGACAATGCCCACCTGGACAGCCGTCTGGTTGTTGAGTATCGCGCCGATTTGCTCGATCCAGCCCCCAATGAACGCGAGACCGTATAGTCCGAAGACCGTTCCGCCCGTTGCCAGGGCCGGCATGGCGCTGGAACAGGCCAGGGAGAAGGTCATCACGAGCAGGGCTTCCAGGTAGATCATCGACAGAGCCGGCAGCAAATTTCGCGGCAGATATCCGGACTGCAGGAAGACACTTAATACAGCCCCACCGGACATCAACAGGAGATAGAGCCCCAGCAGTCCGGTGAATGCCAGCCATTTGCCCAGTACAACGTCGGACCGGCGCAGCGGTTTGGTGACGATCGTCTGGATGGTGCCGGAGCTGATCTCACCGGCCAGGGTATCTGCGCTGAGCAGCGCTCCCATGGCCACCGCTAGAAAGGCAATCGCATATAATCCGGCCAGGAGCAGAAAATTGGACATCTCATTCTGGGCTACACGGGCAAAGGCAGTCGCCTCACGGAAGGTCTCTCTGCTGATCTCCGTAAAGATCATGTGAAAACCGATGGAGTATACGACCAGGAACAGGATGCCCAATACCAGGCCTGTCAGAACGATGCGCCGGCGGATTGCTTCGCGGAAGGTCATGCGCGCTATGATCCAGATCTTTTTCACAGCCCACCATCCTTTCCGACCGTTTCGATGAATATATCCTCCAGCGATAGACGGCTGGGCGAGATGGCAAATACACTCGCCCCCTGGGCTACCAGGTAGCGGTTGATCTCCGGTATGGAGGCTTCGTTGTTCACCGTCAGGGTCAGCTGTTCCCCGTTAGCCTGGATATCCCGGCCCCAGCGCGCCATCTCCGAGACCATCGCCGCGGTCAGGCCGGAGGCGCGGATGGTGACCACCGCCTGGTTCCCGTTTAGCGAAGCCAGGTCGAGGGTGCGCACCACTTCACCATGCCGGATAAAGGCGACGCGGTCACAGGTCACTTCGATCTCGCTGAGCAGGTGTGAATTGAGAAATACACAGGTGCCTTCGTTCCGCAACTCGTGGATGACATCCCGCACCAGCCGGCGCCCTACCGGGTCGAGTCCCGAGGTGGGCTCATCGAGAAACACCAGGGCAGGATGGTTCATCAACGCCTGGGCCAGCCCGATGCGCTGCAGCATGCCCTTTGAAAAGGTGCGCAATTGTTTGTTGCGGAAGGGTGCTAATCCCACTCGCTCAAGAAGCTCATCCCTCCGTGTCTTGAGCGTCTGTTCCTCCATCCCCAGGAGCTCGCCGTGGAGCCCAAGGAATTCCCCGGCGGTCAGCCAATCCTGAAAGCGGAAGTGCTCCGGCAGAAAGCCGACGCGGGCAAGGGTGGGTCGGTCCCCGACGGGCGCGCCCAGGAGGGATGCGTTTCCGGAGGTAGGCGCGACCAGTCCGAGCAGCATCTTCATGGAAGTGGTCTTGCCGGCGCCATTGGGACCCAAAAATCCAAACACCTCACCCCGCGCCACGCGCAGGGTGAGGCCTTGGACGGCGGCATTGTCGCCGAAAACTTTTCTAAGTTGTTCTGTTTCAATCGCAGCGATCGTCATGCATACCCTATGGAAGCGAGTTTGCCATTTCCACAGCCTGCTGGGAATTCGTGCCCAGTCCGCTGATGGCGTAGATGATCCCATCTTTGACCCACAGCAGCGCGAATTGCGGGCCTTCGCCGGAGGGGCGCTGGATCAGTGTGCCGGTCACGCCGTCCACGCTCACCTGCTCGTGGGTGGTAGCGTTCCTCGGGATCGGCACCAGCAGCGTGGAGGTCCAATTGACGGTGCTGGTGAACTCAGCCGCCTCTTCGGGGCTCATGCCTGTGAATTCCAGCCCGACGCGGGCCAGCGCTTCGATATCCAGGTCGGCCGGCGCGTTGACGCTGGGGCTGGGGATCTGGGCAAGGATAACACAATCCGGGTAACGGCGTTCGGTGGTGCTCTGCTCGGTATTTCCAGACACATCTGACCCTGGCCTGGGGCAGGTACCGAAGGCGACACTGACCGAAGCGGGGATGTCCACCGAGATTTCGGCCCCATCCACCGAAGCGGGCAGGACGAGGTCACCGCGCCCGGCTTCGTCGAGCAGCGCCTGGGCCTTGGTGCGGTCCAGTGTGAGGCTGAAAGCCGCGCCACTGGTGACGTTGATTTGGCTGGGCGTCATGCCTGTGGGGATGCGCACGTTGAAGCCTGCCAGCTGGCTGGCCTCTTCCGCACTCGCAGCCGCTACCGGCTCACCCGGCTCCTGCTGCATGTCCACGGAGTCGGAGATCAGCTCCGTGAACTGGTTGCCGAGCGCGCCGTCGCCGGTCAGCTGTTCCAAACCCGTGAAGTCCACGGGCACCACCTGCACCTGCTGCACGCGGAACAAATTCAACAGCTCACCTGCCAGGGCGCGCGTACCCGGAAACGCCAGGAAAACCATCAGCAGCACCAGGGCTGCGGTCCCAAAACGGACGAGTGGACGGGAAAACCAATTTCTAGTCATAGAATACTCCTTCTGTTGCAAAGTTTGTTGAGAGAATCGGGCCCATGCCTGGCGGGCAGCGGGTCCGGTTTCGTCTGCCGGCCGGAGAAACGCGAGCAGGCGACCTGTGTCCGAACTGCTGGCCTGCAGCTGCTGCCGGCGTGCCTGGCAGGCTACACATGTTTCAAGGTGATGGAGCCGTCTGGATTCCAGTTCTCCATCGAGCGCGGCGCGCAGTTCGCCGTCGGTCAAATGTGTTCTCATCATTCCTCCTTTGCCAGGGCACGATATTGTTTTTCGAATTCACGCTCGGCGCGAACCAACAGGGGACCGATCGAGGCAGGCGCCAGGTTCAGTGCGCTGGCGATCTCCTTATAGGAGAACCCGGAATGGCGCAGAATCAGAAGCTGGGATTGCCGCTCGTTCATCCGGGCAAGCACATGCCGTACTTGCTGGCGCTCCTCTTCCTGTGCCAGGAGGTCTGCAGGTGAGAGCTGGTCCGTTGCCTCCAGGCCATATCGCCCGGCCGTCAGCTCATACTGTTCCCGGCGTTTCCAGTCCCGTATGGAGTTCAGCCCGAGACGGGTCGCAACCTGGTACAGCCAGCCTCCGGCGTTCTCGACCTCCGGCTGTTTCTGGTTGTGACGGTACAGGCGCAGGAAGGCCTCGAGAGCCAGATCCTCCGCTTCTGCAGGGTCGCCCACCAGGCGCCGCAGGATCCGGTACACGGACGTCCAGTGCTCCAGGAACAGCGCTTCGAATTCCAAAGAGTTCTGAGTTGGCACGGGCAGTCTCCCCGATCTCTGTTTTGCGATGCTTCATAGAATCCATCAAACTCTTGATGGGCCAGGTGTTCTCAGGATCATGGGTCTCCGTTCTATCATGTTAACCCCTCCCAAACGGAAAATCGGACAGCCGCGAAGTGAAATTGCTGATGTAGATCATGATTGTCTTATCGTTTTGCACAAATTACCCTTGCGAAACGATCCATCGGTAAGGCTTCCCTCGCTGGTGCCTCTCTACCAAACGAAATCGTATCGGACCCGGTCATAGACTCAAACAGGTAGCGGATTGCGCCTGGCGCAGGCGTTCAGCGGTTGTCTTCCGGCAACGCCATGGCAACCGCGCCCCGCAGGGCGGTATCGTATCCCAGCTGGCTCAAAGCCACCTGCGGCGCCGGCACCAACTTCAAATAATCTTCCATGACTTTCGCGGCGTTTTGGATGAACAATTCGCCTCCACCTACTGCCACGCCGCCGCCAATGCGGATGAGGTCCGGGGCGTAAAGGGCGGCCATATTGCGCAATCCCTGTCCCAGGTTGTAAGCAACTTCCTCCCATTCCTCCGGGCGCAAGCGCTCGGCCGGCTTGCCGTAGATCCGCCTGATCCCGTTCCCCGAGACCAGCGCCTCCAGGCAATCAGGCGCGCCGCACTCGCATTGCACGCCCCCTGGGTTGGAACAGCGGAAATGGACCGACTGGTGCCCCACCTCGGGATGCGCCCCGTTCTGCCCCCGGTAGATCTGCCCGTCGATCATAAAACCGCCCCCCATCCCGGTGCTCAGCGTGAGATACAGGAAGCGCTCCGCGGAAAGCCCTCCCCAACGGTACTCGCCGAGCGCGGCGGCGTTGGTATCCACCTCAACGTGGAAGGGGCAATCCCACTTTGCTTCCATCAGCGCTTTGAGGGGCACGTTCCGCCAGGCGGGCTGGTGCAGGGGGGAGACGATGCCCTGCTCTGAATCCAGCGGCCCGCCGATGGCTGCCCCCATCCCCTGGACCTGCTCTCCCGCGGCCACATCGGCGATCATGCCGTGAATGTTCGCCAGGTCCGCTTCCAGCGTGGTGGAGGTGGCGGCTCGCGCGCGCCGTAAGATGTTTCCGTCGCGATCGGCTGAGGCGACCATGATCTTGGTCCCGCCGATGTCCAGTCCAACAAACACTTCCATCGTCAAACCTCTTGTTCCCTGTCCATTCATCACCCTTTCGTACCAACACCCCAAACTTCATCTGATTCCTTCACGGGCGAATAGGAGAGATCCAGTATTTTTTCTCAAAGTGAGCATATATATTAACATCATTGCTATCAGTACGGTCTTAAAAAAGAGTGTGTTCTAATTAATTGCAAGATGCAATTCATGGAGAGAAGGTCTTTCTTCAATTCTACTCCAGGCGGTTCCATCCTGATATAAACCAGCAACGCTATTTCATTGAAGCATTCCACCTTTAGGGAATGCAGGACGGTACCGATGACACAAGACGGAATCCACAGGGGGTTGAGCTAAGATGATGACAACACAGAAAAAAAGTGGTCTCCAGATTACAAAAGAAACCTATCGATTGAGCTTTCTCGATGACGGCCCTTCGTAAACGTAGAGTCAGCCCGCGGCGAGCGGCTGGCTGAGTTGTTTGTCTTATCCGGTATCCACGCGTTGCAGGGTCGAGACGATACGACCCGCATCGGGAGCTGGGAAATTGACGAAGGACCGGGCCTGACGACCGTGCTCCTGCAAGCCGAAAGTTTCTTGTGGAAAGCAAAACGCTATCGTTTTCGCTGTTTTCCGCGCCACTTCACCTACGAGGTGGAGGTGGAAGGGGACGGCGAGCTGGCCGAGGCGAACTACTTCGGCGGCTACTACTCGGGACAGCCCCGCTGGGGGACCGGGTTCTTCTGGTCCGGGCAGCACTTTCTCGAGGGCTTCAATCCGGAGCCAAATACGGAGGAGAGGACCCGCTTCTCCCCGGAGTCCAACACCGGCATCGATCTGATGGGTGTGCCGCTGCCGGGCAGGGGCGACTGGTTCTTCACGCCATCTCCATTCTGTTTTGCGATGCAATTGCCGGAAGACGGGTGGCTCTCCCTGGGCGTCGAGGCGCTGCCAGGGCAGAACCGCTTTACGGAATATGCTTACCACTGTAGGCCCTCCGCCTTCTACCTGTCCCTGGCTTACGACGGACACACCAGCGTCAAAGGCGCGTACCGGTTGCCGGCGATCGGCTTTCACTTCACGGACAAAGAAGACACGGCCTTGGAAGAGCATATCAAAGTAGTCCCGACGATCCGGCCTTTCCCGGCCTCGGTTTCACACACCGAACAGCCATCAAACGACAAAATAGGCGATCCCGAGCGCGCGTGGTGGCACACGCCTATTTTCTGTGGCTGGGGGGAACAAAGCTACCTGGCCTCGCGCGCGGGCGGACAGGCTCCGGAGTGCGCCAGCAGGTGCGCCGCGGCGCCCAGGGGTTGAAGATCTGGAAAGTGCTTGGCCTGCACGTTAAGGACCAGCGTGGGGAATTGGTTCCTGTCGATGACCCGCGCCTGGTCCCGGTTTGGGAGACAGCCGGCGAACTGGGCATCCCGGTCCTGATCCACATCGCCGACCCGGCGGCATTCTTCGACCCGCTCACCCCTCAGAACGAACGGTACGAAGAGCTATCCCGCAACCCGGATTGGGCCTTCTCGGGGGAGCAGTTCCCGCCGTTTTCGACACTCATCGAGCAGTTCGATCGCCTGGTCGCCCGCCACCCGGGCACGAACTTTATCGGCGCCCACGTGGGCTGTTACCCGGAAAACCTGGCGTGGGTCAGCCATATGCTGGACGCCTATCCCCATTTCAACATTGACTTCTCCGCCCGTATCGCCGAACTGGGCCGCCAGCCTTACAGCGTCCGCCGGCTGTTTTTACGCTTCCCGGACCGGATCCTGTTCGGCACCGACACGGCCCCCAACCGGGACACCTACCGGATCTACTATCGCTTCCTGGAAAGCGACGATGAGTATTTCGACTACGAGCCTGCCGACATCCCCGGCCAGGGACGCTGGCAAATTTACGGCTTGTATTTGCCCGACGATGTGCTTCAGCGGGTCTACTTCCTGAATGCGGAGCGCATTTTAGCTCCCAACGGGGAGTAGGGGAATTCCTACCCGGTCAGGGACTTCCCCCATTCAGCTTGCCCAACAATTCCGGAGCCTGTTACAGCCTCTCGCACATGAGAAACGCAAAAGCGTCACGGAGATCAGCAACAACCGGACCATGTAATCACAAAATCCATTGGTGAGCTTGGTTGCTTCCATCGCCGGCGATTTGCTGGAAATCGGTATCTGCTCAGGTTTATGCAAAAAGTAGGGCAAAAACGGTGTGTGGGGGTACCGTCGAAAAGACACCCGTTGCAGATGCAGTGGGTGTCTTTTCGTGGGAACTTCCCTCGTGTCGGGAACGTTGTATATGCAAAGAACGCAACCAAGGTGAAACCATTCTATGAAACGAACTATTTGCTTCTCCCTGCTGTTCCTTCTGTTTCTCTCGGCCTGCCGATTGCTAACCGTTGTCACGCCGACGGAAATTCCTGTCATCCCCGTCCAGTCGCCTACTTCCGTCATTTCCCTGCCGGACCTTGTCCTTTCCAATGTATATCTTGGAATGCAGGGCGTTTCAGGAGGCTCAAGCGATTGTGTGGCAGAGTACGCTCCCTTCGAGATACGGATAAAAGTACAAAACCTGGGAGATGCCCCCGCTTATAATATTTCTGTCAGTGAGGCAGTCACTGGCGCCAATTTGATCATTGGTGAATTGGGAGCGGGACAAAGCATAGAACTGTATTTCCCTGCCACATCTCCTACCGGAATGTACAACTTCCTTGTAGATTCTCAAAACATGATCCCGGAGAGCAGCGAGAACAACAATATGTTCTCCTATCTTGCGCCCACGCCCACCCCGCCTGCGTTGTGCCCGGCATCGGGAACACCTGTCCCGGGCGTTTCCACGCCGGTCCCCACCAGCGTTCCAGGCAATACGCCACTTTCCGAGACGTCACTTCGTAACGCCGTATATCGCTCCCAAGATTTTGGCGAGTTTCAGATGCTGGACGGAATCTACTACCGCACCCCGCCCACTTCACAGGAGTCGCCCGAGATTTACACCACACGGATCCATGGCCCGATTTTCTACGGCGATATCAATTCGGACGGCTTCGAGGACGCTCTCGTTATTCTCAATACCCAAAACGGCGGGACCGGCCATTTTATCGAGCTGGCAGCCGTTCTCAATCAAAACGGGATCCCCGACAATGTTTCCACGCTATCGCTGGGAGACCGGGTGGTGGTGGAGTCAGCGATCGTGGAAAATGGGACGATCCTGCTGAATATGCGCGTGCATGGCCCCAACGATGGCTTGTGCTGTCCCAGCCAGCCTGCCCTGTGGAGCTTTGTGCTGGACGAAAACCGGTTGGTGAAACTTCCCTGAGCTTTTAATTTACGCGGGCAGGATGATCATCCGCCCTCCGGCTTTGCTGGCCGGAGGGCGGCATGTTGTAAATTGCAATGAGAATGATGGTATTCAAAGGCTGATTTTCTGGTAAAAGGGGGATTGCTTGATTGTTCTGATGATCTTCGAGCAGGTGCACAAATGAACCAGGAAAAAGGGCGGTGAGAAGACAAGAATCGCTTGAATTTCTTGTGCCTGTCGGTTCATTCTGACCAAAAGGGAAGAGAACAGGGAACTAGCCTTGAACTTTACATCGCGGAGAACACTATGACCAAAATCACCTTCATCGGCGCGGGAAGCCTGGAATTTACCTATGGACTCGTGCGAGACATTCTCACCTTTCCCCTGTTACAGGATGCCACGATTGCCCTGATGGATATCGATCCCGCGCGGCTGGAGTGGGCCAAAAGGGGCGTGGAAAAATGGATCGCAGCCGGCAATTCCCCTGCGAAAGTGGAAGCAACCCTGGACCGGGCCGAAGCGCTCAGAGGCGCGGACGTCGTGCTGACCACGATCCTGTCCGGCACCACCGAAGTCTGGCGGCACGACATCGAAATCCCCAAGAAATACGGCGTGGACATCAACGTGGGCGACACGCGCGGGCCAAGCGGGATTTTCCGCTTCCTGCGCACGATCAACCCCATGCTTGACATCGTGCGCGACATGGAGAGATATTGCCCGGAGGCGGTCCTGCTGAACTACACCAACCCGATGGCGATGCTGGTCTCGGCCCTTCAAAAACAGTCTTTTATCAAAGTAACGGGGTTATGCCATTCCGTGCAGGGCACCGCCAGGATGCTGGCCAAATGGATCGGCGCGCCGTTCGAGCAGGTCGACTACCTGTGTGCAGGTATCAATCACCAGGCCTGGTATCTCGAATACAAGTGGAACGGCAAGGACGCATACCCGCTGATTCACAAGGCGATCACGGACTGCCCTGAAATCTACGATGAAGAGCAGGTGCGGAATGAAATGTACCTGGCGCTGGGGTATTACGTGACCGAGTCAAGCGGGCACAACTCGGAATACAACTGGTGGTTCCGCAAGCGACCTGACCTGATCCAAACCTATTGCACGCAGGGCACAGGCTGGAATCCCGGCGAGTATGCCTATATTCTCAAGAAATACCAGCATAACGAAGCCACCTGGAAAACGAAGGTCGAAGAGCAACTCGCTCGATCGTTTAACCCTCGCGATTTACAACGAGGGCACGAATATGCCGCCTACATCATCAACGCCCTCCAAGGCGGCGAACTGTTCAAGTTTAACGGCAACGTACGCAACAGCCATCTCATCACCAACCTGCCGGAAGGCGCCTGTGTGGAAGTGCCGGTCCTGGTAGACAAAGCCGGCTTCCATCCGATTCACGTCGGCGCGCTCCCACCGGAATGCGCGTTGCTTACCCAGCTTTCCAGCGGCATCGAAGAAATGGCGATCCAGGCTTCGATTGCAGGCGATCCTGTAGCAGTCTATCGCGCGATCTGCCACGATCCGTTGACCGCTTCGGTGTTATCGCTGGCCGAGATCAGGCGGATGACCAACGAACTGTTTGCACAGCACAACGAGTACCTGCCGCAGTTCAAAAGTCACAGGGTGTAAGACAATCTTTCCTAACCCGTTTCAGACTTTATCCCTGATCATCTGCCTGGCCCGCTCTGTTACCGGCTTTTCGGCCAGCCTGAGCTGGACGTTTTTGGCAAGGCTTAGTCGCCAACCCGGGGTGCGCGCTTGATTTGTGGGTCGGCAAAGATATCCGACTCGTCCCGGCTGCGTGTGGAGAATTCGGACACGACCGCTCCTTCGTCCCCGGCCTGGAACCAGTGCGGGGTGTTTGGTGGAAGCGTGTATTGTTCACCGGGCTGCAGGACGATTTCATGCCAGACGCTATAGCTGCCTTCCCGTCCCTTGGGTGGGCGGGCCTTGGGATGCGGGCTCGGCTCGCCGGGCACGTACAGGTAGACCTGTCCCCAGCGGCAGCGGAAGGTCTCCTCTTTCCCTGGTTCCCCCGCAGCGGGCGGGTGGTAATGCTCCGGGCAGGTCTGGCGGGGGAAGAGTACCAGCTCCTTGGCGCATACCCGCTCCGTGTTGACGTACACCACCAGTTCCAGCCCGGTGCTCTCCAGCTCGTTCAGGCCGAAGTCCGCCACCTCGATGTTGGCGGCCTCTGCTGGGGTAAGCACGATCCCGGTCCTTGACAGATATTCTCTGGCTTGCTGCTGGGCCAACTCGAATTGTTCTCTGCTGATCACAGGTACCTCCTGAACCATGGCTGCGGTGTCTTCGGACTGATGGGAAAAGCCGGGGGTTTCTCCTTTTTCCATGTTGCCCCATTTTACGAACCCTGCGTAAGCATGGATGCGGGGGAGCAGCTCGTTCCCTTTGAAGGAATCGGAAACGGCGATCCGATAGGCCTTGCGGCCCTCTTCGGCAGCCCGTTTCTCATAAATCGCCCGCGCATCCGGGTCGGCCATGGCCGCCCTGGCGTAGGCGTTCGCCTGTTGGAAGCGCTGGCGATGCGCCACCTGCGCCGGGCTCCACTCGACCGCGGACATGTCGGGGCTTTTCGATACGATGGTCTCCCCGCTCGGGGATATACGGTAGACGAGCTTGCCTAGCTTGCCTCTGAACCCTTTAAACGGGGCATCCAAGATTACCTTGGCCATTGCGCCTGCTCCTTTCCAGGATGGATCAAGGATGCTCCCAGAGTGCTCTCAGGGTGCTCTCACCCTTTCAGTGCGGATCCTGTGTTGATCCTGTGGTCATCCTGGTTATTTGAGATTGGGTCCGATTGTACATGAAAATGGTTGAATTTCTTCCCCCAGTCAATTCACAGATTTGTTAACCGCCAGGCATCCTATATGGTCAAAGAAGGATGCTTTCCATAGTGTACCCGAATGCGGACGAAACCCACCTTACAATTAGTTTACTGCTGTCAAAACCGTGGATGCTGTCGTTTCGAGCGCTGGCGAGAAACCTTTTGCACGAAGGGGCGAAGGTTTCTCCTCTCGCACTTTCTCCAGGTACTATTATGAGAGGTATCTGCTCAGGTCCAGGTATAAAGTAGGGCACACCGTGCCACCTTTTTATAATGTAGACTGAGTAGTTATTATGAGAGTTTGATTAGAAAATCCAGCTACTGTCATTTTGCCCCCTTCCCGTTCGACGTTAAATTAAAATAGAAAGGGTATCTGCTCAGGCCTGACGAGGATTTCCCGAAAAATGGGTTGAGCAGTCGCTAGAACGGTAAAAATCAGCCGTAAGCCCTACATTAGAGATAAGGAGATTCTCATGAGCCAGGGTAAGAGCACCAGCGCGAGCAATAAGAAGTCCACCGGATTCACGGACGATGAAAAAGCTGCAATGAAGGAGCGCGCCAAAGAGCTGAAAGCGGAAGCGCGCGCGAACAAGGACAGAGCGGTCGGGGAAAGCGACCTGCTCGCCAAGATCGCCGAGATGTCGGAACCGGATCGCGGCATGGCGGAGCGACTGCATGCGCTCATCACAGAGAGTGCGCCGGAACTCATGCCGAAAACCTGGTACGGCATGCCCGCCTATGCCAACCAGGATGGCAAGGTCGTCTGCTTCTTCCAAAGCGCGGAGAAGTTCAACGCGAGGTACGCGACGTTTGGCTTCCAGGACACGGCGCACCTCGACGATGGCGCCATGTGGCCGACCTCCTTCGCGCTCAAGGAGTTGACCTCCGACGCGGAGAAAAAGATTGAAGCGCTCGTGAAGAAAGCGGTGAGCTGAAAGGAGCTGACAACCATGTTACGTTGTACCCCATTCCTTTTATTTGATGGTAATTGCGCGGAGGCGATGGCATTTTATCACCAGTGCCTTGGCGGAGAGCTAGTGCTTACGAAACTTGGAGATACTCCAATGAAAGCCCAGTTTCCAAAAGAAAAGCACAACAGGGTGATCAATGCGCATCTAAAAAGTGGCGCTATTGAAGTATCCGCCACCGACTGGATGGCTTCACCTGAATTTGATCCTATACCAGGGAATACCTACGCCATATTCGTAATTGGCAGCACATATGATGAGTTAAAAACAGTTTTTGACAAGCTCAAGGATGGTGACAATAACGAAAGACTACAAGAATTGCATGAAATGCCGTTTGGAATATATGGACAGTTTTATGATAGATACGGCGTCCAGTGGATTTTCAAAGGCGACCTTGTAAAGTCGGAATAAACTGAGAAAAGAATGAGGTATGTCAGAGCCTGTTATTCGTATCGAGCATCTATCCCGCTCCTTTGGCGCCGTTAAAGCGCTCGACGATCTTTCCATTGAGGTGCCTGCGGGCATCATCTTCGGGTTTCTGGGACCCAATGGGGCCGGCAAGACCACGACTATCCACCTGCTGTTGGGTCTGCTGGAACCAACAGCAGGGCGGGCCTCCGTCCTGGGCTTTGACACCCGTACCCAGGCCGATGCCATTCGTGCTCGCAGCGGAGCCTTGCTCGAATTTGCCGGACTCTACGAGCGCATGAGCGCCCAGGATAATCTCGAATTGTACGGGCGGATCTATCGCGTGCCTGCGGCTGCTCGCCAAGCCCGCATCAAAGAACTGCTGACCCACCTGGGCCTCTGGGAACGCCGCCGCGATCAGGTGAGCACCTGGAGCCGGGGTATGAAACAGAAACTTGCGGTTGCCCGCGCACTCTTTCACCGCCCGCCCATCGTTTTCCTGGATGAGCCAACGGCCGGCTTTGATCCGGTGGCGGCGGCAGCTTTGCGCGATGACCTGCTTAGCCTGGTCGCGCACGAAGGGGTGACTGTCTTCCTCAACACTCACAATTTGACCGAAGCCGAAAAGCTGTGTGCCCGGGTGGCCGTGATTCGCCAGGGGAAATTGCTGGCGGTTGGCGCTCCCGATGAGCTGCGTGGAAGGCTTGGCGGCTCGCACGCAGAGATCGTGGGAGAGGGCTTCAACGAACAGATGCTGACCGCGCTCAGAGAGCAGCCGGATGTGGTCCACGCTGAGTTGCACAACGGTCACCTTCTCATCGCGTTACGCGGCGGGAGCAAGATAGGTCCGCTCGTAAGCTTGCTGGTCCGTGCAGGCGCCTCGGTGGAGGAAGTGCATAGGGACAAGGCCAGCCTGGAAGAGGTTTTCCTGACACTGATGGAGGAAGAAAGCAAATGAGCGACCTCTTGACCATGCTGTGGAAAGAATCGAAGGAACTGCTCTTTCAGAGAGGTTGGAAGGCCTGGATACTCCCGGTATTTCTGTTCGGTATTCTGGGTGTCTATCTCCCTTTACAGGCCGGGCTTCAATGGCTTGAACTCTCCCCCATCGCGGTGGCTGTGGTGCTCTGGATTCCTTTCAACTTCATTATTGCCTTTATTGGTGATGCCATCGCCGGAGAGCGTGAGCGACACACGCTGGAAACCTTGCTGGCTAGCCGCATCAGCGATCGAGCGATCCTGCTGGGAAAGGTGATCGTGACAGTCGGGTATGCCTGGGGAGTGGCTCTCGTTGGCCTGCTGCTTGGACTGGTCCTGGTCAACCTGTTGAGTGGGCAGGCGAGCTGGGCGTTCTATCATCCTTTCGACCTGTTCCTGGAAGTTCTGGCTTTGAGTCTGCTGTCAAATGCCCTGGGAGCAAGTGCAGGAGTGCTGATCTCGCTGCGATCAGCAACGGTGCGGCAAGCCCAGCAAATCTTGAGCGTTGGGACGTTGGTGCTGATCTTCGCAGGGGTTGCAGCCTTGCAAGCCTTGCCACCAAACGTTATTTCGTCGCTCTCCTATGCCCAGTTCCTGCTCCTGGTGATAGCCGTGCTGGCCGTGCTGGATGCGATCTTACTGGGATGGTCGCTGGTGAGTTTCCAACGGTCGCGCCTGATCCTGGGTTAGCCTGGTATTACAGCATACCCATTTTTTCGGTTCTCGTTGGCAGTGAATGTAAGCTGGCATGACCAGGTGAAAATCTGTTTTGTTCGATTGACATTCTATCAATCGAAATCGTATCTGCTCAGGCTTGTGCAAAAAAGAAGGGCAAAAACGGTGTGCGTGGGGGGCATACGCCCCCCACGCACACCGTTTTTGCCACCTCTCTAAATGCAGGCTGAGTAGTTACTCGAATTCTATGAAAGAAACGCGAGGAAAGAATATGCCACAGGAATATATCGAGATTCGCGGCGCGCGCGAGAACAATTTAAAGAACGTCTCGTTGCGCATCCCCAAGCGCAAGATCTCCATCTTCACCGGAGTGTCCGGCTCCGGGAAGTCATCCATCGTGTTCGATACCATCGCCACCGAAGCGCAACGACAGCTATACGAGACGTTCAGCATGTTCGTGCGCAACTTCCTTCCACGCTACGCGCAGCCGGAGGCCAACTCGATCGAGAACCTGGGCATGGCGATCGCGGTAGACCAGAAGCGCCTGGGCGGCGGCTCGCACTCCACCATGGGCACCATTACGGATATCTATACTGTGCTGCGCCTGCTGTTCTCGCGGGTTGGCGAGCCTTTCGTCGGCTATTCCAATGTCTTTTCGTTCAACGATCCGCAGGGCATGTGCCCGGTATGCAATGGGCTCGGTCGCAAGCTGCAACCCATCGCTGAAAAATTCTACGATCCTTCCAAGTCGCTGAACGAGGGCGCCCTTCAGGGACCAATATTCGACGCCAGCCTTTACGCGGCCAGCGGCTTCTTCGACAACGACAAGAAGTTGTCAGAGTTCACCAAACAAGAGATGGACCTGCTCCTGTATGGCGATGAGCAAACATTCAAGATGGACAAAATGAGCCGTACTTACCGCGGCGTGATCACAAATTTCACCCGCTCCTACATCGAGCGCGACTTGAAAACACGCTCCGAGCGCACACAAGAAAAGATAGCGCAATATCTCACCGAAGGGCCCTGTCCTGCCTGCAAAGGCGCGCGCCTCAACCAGGCCGTTCTGGGCTGTAAGGTCAACGGTTACAACATTGCCGAGCTTTCCTCGCTGGAAGTGGGCGAGCTGATCGGCGTGATTAAAGGCATCAAAGGCGGGGTGGTGGCCAAACCGATGGTAGACAGCCTGGTAGAGCGCTTGCAGAACGTGATCGACATCGGCCTGGAGTACCTTAGCCTGGACCGCGAGACCGATACGCTCTCCGGCGGCGAAGCCCAGCGCGTCAAGATGGTAAAACAACTGAACAGCAGTTTGATCGATGTGATATACATCTTCGACGAGCCGAGCGTGGGCCTGCACCCGCGCGATGTGCACCGGTTGAATGAAATGCTGCAGAAGCTGCGCGATAAGGGCAACACGGTGCTGGTCGTTGAGCATGACCCCGACGTGATCAAGGTGGCCGACCACATCGTGGACATCGGTCCACAGGCCGGCAGCCAGGGCGGCGAGATCGTCTACGAAGGCAGCTATGAGGGCTTGTTCAAGGCGGATACGCTGACCGGCCAGTTCATGAAGGAAGCCATGCCGATCAAGAAGGAGTTCCGCAAGGCCAAGAATCACCTTAAGCTGAGCAAGGTGAACGTCAACAACCTCAAGAACGTGAGCGTGAACATCCCTGTGGGCGTGCTGACCCTGGTGACAGGGGTGGCCGGTTCCGGCAAGAGTTCGCTGATCGGCGAGGCTTTTGTCTCGGAATTCCCCGAGGCCATTGTGATCGACCAATCGGCGGTGGGCGTATCTTCACGCTCCAACCCGGCCACGTACACCGGCATCATGGACGATGTGCGCAAGGCTTTCGCCAAGGCCAACCAGGTAGACGCAGGCCTGTTCAGCTTCAACTCCAAAGGCGCCTGCGAGAACTGCGGAGGCCTGGGCGTGATATACACGGACCTTTCCTTCTTTGAAAGTGTAAAATCGCCCTGCGAGGTCTGCAACGGCAAGCGCTTCAAAGACGAGGTGCTGGCTTACGAGCTAAATGGCAAGTCCATCGCCGAGGTGTTGGAGATGACCGTTCGCCAGGCGCTCGAGTACTTCGACCAACCCGAGATTCAGCGCAAACTGCAAATTATGAGCGATGTAGGGCTGGACTACCTTACGCTCGGTCAACCCCTCAATACGCTCTCGGGCGGTGAGTGCCAGCGCATCAAGCTGGTCAGCGAGCTGCACAAAGAAGGCAGCATCTATGTGATGGATGAGCCTACGACCGGCATGCACAAATCGGACACGGCCCACCTGCTCAAGGTCCTCAACAAGCTGGTGGACGGCGGCAATACCGTGATCGTGATCGAGCACAACATGGACGTGGTGCGTAACGCCGACTGGATTATCGACCTGGGACCGGAAGGCGGCAGCGGCGGCGGCCAGGTGGTGTTTGAAGGTACGCCAGCAGACTTGAAAAAGGCCAGCCAGTCGATTACGAGCCAGTACATCTAAAAGTTTCCAAAAAATGGTGCGCGCTGGGGCGTACACCATTTTTCGTTTCTCTTCTGTGGAAGAGGCTGAGTAGTCGCTTGAGTTTATTAGAAATAGATGAGAATCTCCTTGGCCTGTCATTTTGGCGCTTCCCTGTGCGACGTATTGATAGAAAGACGGTAATGATTCAGGTTATGCCCTCCCCCATGATGAAATCCGAAAAAAGGGTGTGCGGGGGTGTACACCCCCGCACACCCTTTTTTCGGCCTCCTCTACGGCGACAGGCTGAATAGTTACGAAAGACAAAATTATCCAACAATCTATACAAAAGGAGAACAAAATGGATAAGAAAATTGTTTCAGAATCGGTGACAGTAGCCAACAAGCTCACCATGATCAATATTGTAGTCAGTGACATGAAAAAGGCAAAAGAGTTTTATGCGGAAAAGCTGGGCTTAGCGGTCGCAACGGACTATCGTCAAAATGATGACAACTGGTGGGTGACGCTCACCCTTCCCGGCGGCGGGGCGAATATTACTCTTGCAAGGACGAGTACAACGGACAACGAACCGCCAAAACCCGGCACCGTGTCTTTCTATTTTTCAACTTCCGACATTGCAGCCGCGCACAAAGAGCTCAATGAAAAGGGCCTCAAAACTGGTGAGGTCAGGGACAATCTGTACGGTCCAGGCTCAGGCGTAAAGTTCATTCAGTTCAAAGACCCGGATGGTAACCAGGTGACTTTCGCACAGGAGTAAGAATAATGAAATACATGTTATTGATGTACGCAAACGAGTCGGCTGTGCCGGAAAGTCCCGAGGACCAGGAAGCCGTTTCGCAGAAGGTCTGGTTTGCCCTGATGAAGGAAATGAAAGACGCCGGAGTGCTGCTCTCGAACACCGGGCTTTCCCCGGTCGCCAATGCGACCACCGTGCGCGTCCGGGAGGGTAAAACCATGATCACGGATGGTCCCTTCGCTGAAACGCACGAGCAATTGGGTGGTTTCTTTTTGCTTGAATGCAAGGACCTCGATGAGGCGCTGCGCTGGGCGGAAAAGATTCCGCACGCAAAGTATGGCTCGGTGGAGGTCCGCCCGCTGTGGTCAGAGGTATGATGAGTACTTCACGAAGAGAGAAAGAATACCCGAAAATAGGGGTGCGGACGTACGCCCGCTCCCCTATTTTCGGGCCTCTTCCAGCCATTTCGTGATCTATGGATGATTTTGAGAACGGGATGACGACCGAGTCACAGATCGAGGAAACGTTCCGCGAAGAGCACGGTCGCGTCCTGGCAGCCCTGATCAGCCGGTTCGAGGATTTCGATCTGGCAGAGGATGCCCTGCAGGACGCGCTGGTCAATGCGCTGGAACGCTGGAAACTCGACGGCGTTCCGCGCAATCCCGGCGCCTGGTTGTTAACTGTTGCGAAGCGCCGTGCGATTGATCGTTTGCGCCGTACCGCAAAGCTAGAGCACGACCCGGCCTTCCTTGACTCTCTCGGCTCTACGCAAGAGGAACCCGAAATGGAAGACACGATCCCTGACGAGCGCCTGAAATTGATGTTTACTTGTTGCCATCCCGCCCTCGCACTGGAGGCGCAGGTAGCGCTCACGTTGCATACCCTGGGCGGTCTGTCCACGCAGGAGGTGGCGCGGGCGTTTCTCGTTGCCGTACCGACGATGGCGCAACGGCTGGCGCGGGCGCGCAAGAAAATCCGTGAGGCAGGGATTCCCTATCGCGTGCCGCCTGCCGATCTCCTCCCCAAACGGCTGGATGCGCTGCTTGCAGTCATTTATCTGATCTTCAACGAGGGATATGTTGCAACAAGGGGCGAAGCACTGACCAGACAGGAATTATGTGCGGAGGCGATCCGTCTCTGCCGAATTCTGGTCGCATTGATGCCGCAAAGTGCCGAAGCGCGCGGCCTGCTGGCGTTGATGTTATTACATGATTCCCGGCGCGAGGCTCGGGTCACTCCGACAGGTGAGTTGGTTCTGCTTGAGGAGCAGGATCGTGCTCTTTGGGATTCTTCCAAAATCCAAGAAGGAATCTCTATTTTGGATGAGGCAATGGCCCTTCACGATCCCGGACCGTATCAAATTCAGGCTGCAATTAGCGCTCTCCATGCTGAAGCGCCGACTGCCTCTGCGACCGACTGGGATCAAATCGCTGCACTCTATCACACATTGGCAATGATAACCCCATCCATGGTGGTCGATGTCAATCGCGCAGTGGCGGTGGGAATGGCGGAAGGACCACAGGAAGGTTTGAAAATCCTCGAAGGTCTCGGAGACCGGGCGAAGGGATTCTATCCTTTTCACGTAGTCCGTGCTGACCTGCTGCGGCGGTCAGATCAGCTCGAAGAAGCCATTAAATCTTATAAGCGGGCGATTGCTTTGTGCGACAATCCAGCCGAGCGGACCCATCTTCAACGCCGTCTCGATACTTTCATTTCTGGCCCATAGGTTGATATACTATAAGAGTATCTGCTGAGGCTTATGCAAAAAAGTAGGGCACACCGTGCCACCTCTTGAAATGCAGGTTGAGTAGCTTGACAATGTCATATTCGAAAAAAATAACCGAAAATTGGGGTGTTGGGCGTGCGTACGCACGCCCAACACCCCAATTTTCGGTTATTTCTCTTGGATAAATGTGACATGGGTGCATCTCTGAAACTGTGAGGACATTTGAGCTACCCAAGCTTGACAAAAGAAGAACCTCCATGCAAAGTAGGAATCTTAGCCGAAATTCCCCATTAACACGGAGGTTACGATGGAATTGTGCCACAAGAAGCCCGTCTTGCAAAGCCCCGCCTTTGAGAAATTGGGACAATTTGTCCTGGACTGGCAGAGGCGATGGGAAACGAGTACACCGGACTTCGAACGCTTTGAGCACGAATTGCATGAACAGATCATGGCGCTGGAGTGCGAACTGTTGACGGAAGAACTGGCTCACTATGATGTAGAAGCCGAGCTGATTGAGGTGGGTGGCATAAGCTACCGCCAGGCGTTGACCTCGTCGGAAACGTATTTGTCGGCGGCTGGTGTGCTCACTCTTGAGCGGCATCTGTATCGTCCGGCTGGACGCGGGAGCCGCAGTATTTGTCCCTTGGAGTTGCGAGCCGGGATCATCCGCGGCTATTGGACACCGCGCGCGGCTCGTCAGGCGGCTTTTGCCATCGCCCATTTGACGCCCGGCGACAGCGAAGCCCTGTTCGCTGAACTGGGTGGGATGCAGCCCAGCCGGCCCAGTCTGGACCGGTTGCCCAAAGAGTTGTCTGCCCATTGGGAAGTCCATCGCCTCGAGTGGGAGGCTGCCTTGCGCACGGAAGAGAGCGTTCCCCACGAAGCCAGCGTGATCGCCATTTCGGTGGATGGCGTGACGCTGCGCATGAAAGGTGACGGGCGGCAGGTCAAACGCGACCAACCGGGTAAACACGCCAGTGGTCCGGCCGGACAGCGCGAAGCGGGTTGCGGAACTGTGGTGCTGTATGACGCCAAAGGAGAACGACTGCAAACGGTCCGTTATGGGCGTATGCCGGAGTACAGAAAGGCAACTCTTCGAGAGCAACTGGAGACGGAAGCCAGCCGTGTTTTGGCCACGCGACCGGATTTGAAGCGCGTGTTGTTGGCCGATGGGGCCGAACCTAACTGGAACTTGCTGTCTGAAGTGGACCGGGCTTGCGGTTTGCCTCCCCAGCCTAGTGTCGAAATTGTGGATTTCTACCATGCCTGTGATCACCTGAAGGAAGGCTGTGATGCCATCTGGGGGGAAAGCACCCCGCGCAGTAAAGCCGAGTTCGAGCGGCTGAAAACGTTGCTCAAGGAAGACGATCAAGGTGTTGACCGCGTCATTCGCATGTTGAAGTATCACCGCGGACAAGCACAGGGACGCAGGCGCAAACGTCTGGAAACCCAGTTGACCTACTTCCGCAACCAACGATCCCGCATGCGCTACGCCGAATACCTGCGTGACAACCTGCCCATTGCCAGTGGGGTGATCGAAGCCTCCTGCAAAACCTTGGTTACGCAGCGCATGAAGCAATCCGGCATGGCTTGGACCCAGACGGGTGGCCAGGCCATCTTGACCTTGCGTAGCCTGATCCAAAGCGACCGCTGGCTGCCAGCCTGGGAATTGCTGTGCTCCGACTTCCGCAAAACGATCAGCCGGTCCCACGCCCAGATTGCTTTGCCGGCAAACCCCCGTCAAAGACAATCTCAGCGTCTCCATCCGGTTATTGCCCATCTTGATTGCCCTACCCTGCCTTTGGTAGGATAACGCGAACATTTGTGCTCACAATTTGGGAGATGCACCCATGTGACATTGTCATGGTAGTTACCTATAAGAAAGGAATCGAACGATGAGCGAATACAAACCCAGCCCACGGAAATGGGTGGCAGACCAGGTTGACCTGTATGAAGGAAGCGGCGGTACCGCGGGCTTAACGTTGCGGGATACCGGCCTGCCCGTCGTCCTTGTGACCAATCGCGGGCGCAAGACCGGAGCGATCCGCAAGACCCCGCTCATGCGCGTGGTAGACGGAAACAACTATGTCCTGGTTGCTTCTCAAGGCGGCGCGCCGCGGCATCCCCAGTGGTACTTCAATTTGAAGGCAGATCCCGATGTCGAAATTCGCGACAAGACGGAAGTCCATAAAATGCGCGTTCGAGAAGTAATCGATCCTGCCGAACGAGAACGGCTCTGGCAGATCGCGGTAAAGGCCTACCCACCCTATCAAGAGTACCAGGACAAAACCGAGCGCCAGATCCCCATCTTCCTGGCGGAACCTGTAGAATAAGCGCAAGACCGGGCGGATTCGTAGCAGCAATCCGCGCCCCAGGCCGGATGGCTGAAAACGGTCGCTTCCTGGCGCAATAGTGATACCATTGCGACCAACAGATAGTCGTCATGTTACGACAGGAGGTGTATATGGAAAACTTGTTGGACCAGTTGCTCCAGGATGAGCGCGAGTTGCAGTTCGTCAGCTTTAATGAAGATACAGCATGGCAACTCGGCTCTCAACTTGTGGAGCGCGCTCAGCGGGAGGGACTTCCCATTGTGATCGATATTACACGCGGCAACCGGCAGCTCTTCCATGTCAGCTTGAGCGGCGCAGCCTTCGATAACGAGGAGTGGGTCAAAAGAAAGGCCCGAACGGTCAACCAGTTCGGGCACAGTTCGCTTTATACGGGAGAGCTGCTGAAAAGTCGAGGCCAAACGATCGAGAAGAGCTACTTGATCCCTGAGAGGGAGGTAGCCCCTCACGGTGGCAGTTTCCCGATCATTGTCAAAGATACCGGTGTGATCGGCACGATTACGGTTTCAGGCCTGCCGCCGCAGGACGATCATAATCTGGTGGTCGACACGATCCGGAATTATCTCAAATCGAACAAATGAGATCGAATCAAATCCTGGTATCCCGTTGCCTGGGGCGGGTCCTTTTGTTTTCCAATGCACTTTTGTTGGTTCCACATAGGAGTAGGTAAATCGCCTTGAGCAATGAACTGAGTTTGACCAACACCGGGTTGGATTTTGGCTCGATTGTAGCGAATCTCAAGGCCAAAAGTGGAACGACTTCTCACGATCGAATTCATTATCTCCAAAGCTCTCGTTGATCTGGTTTCGCGCCAGCGCTGATCGAGCGGGTGAATGAAGGTTTGGTAAAACCAAGCCGGTCCGCGCCAAAGCGGATACCCTGCCGCCACTCCACAGCAGTGGATTGACGAAATGGGACCGCAAGAAGAAGTAGCAGGCAGCGCAGCATATAGGTCCATTTTCTATGGAAAGTGTAGAAGAAGAGAAGGTACCCCAGGGCGCGAAGTCGCGACACGGGCGGCTGACTACTGCGATTATCCTGTTCGTCACCCTCTCCGGTGTTGTGCTGGTTGCCCTGGATTGGGAAAAATTTCAACCGGTCCTGGCGCAGGCAGATTGGAAGCCGCTCCGGGGAGCGCTGGCGCTGACCGTAATCTCATACACGTGCGTCAGCGCGGCCTTTGCAGTGGTTTCCCGGTTGTTGGGCATCCGGATGAGCTTCCGAGCCCTGACCGAGATCGGCTTTGTCTCCATCATCCTGAACCATGTGGTGACCACCGGTGGGGTGGCCGGCTACTCGGTCCGCTACATCCTGATGCGCCGTCACAACGTGGCGCTGAAAGATGTCCTGGCGGCCTCAGTCTTGCATTTCTACCTGACCAGCCTGGATATGCTCATCATGCTCCCGCTGGGGTTCTTGTACCTGTTCTTGAACGCCGACCTGCCGGTTGGCGTCGCCACGCTGGTCGGGGTGATGACGCTGGTCATGACGACCGTTGCGATCCTCGCTACGTTGTTGATCTTCGTCCCAGAACGGCGGGGCCAGGTGCTTCGGGCGCTGGTCCGCCTGGGCCGTTCCCTCTTCCACCGCGACCTGGGAGAAACCCTTCAGCGCTTCGACGATACGCTGTCGCGCGGCGTCGAGGCAATGCGCCGGAAATCGTGGACCGTGGTGCTGGTCATGGCGCTGACCTGGGTCGATTGGTTTGCCAGCGTAGGGGTGGTCTGGTTGTGTTTCGATGCGCTCGGCGAACCCATGCGTCTGGGAGTCATCTTGACGGGCTATGTGATCGGGGTTATGGCGGGTGTGTTGTCGATGTTGCCCGGCGGCGTGGGCGTCCAGGAAGGCTCCATGGCGGGTATCTTCGTACTGTTGGGCGCATCGTTCCAACAGGCGCTGCTGGCTTCTATCCTTTTCCGGGGCATTTTTTTCTTTCTGCCCTACGGGATCAGCCTGGCATTCTACGGGCGGTTGCTACGCCGAAATCCCTCCGAAGCACAGTCCGGCAATCTGGGCGGCCATTGAACCGGTTCAAGATGACAATGTAAACGCAATCAAGAGAACAGCAGCCCTCCCGTCAAAAGATCCGAGAGAATGGACAAAGCTTGAGGTTTGAAAGAGGTGCAGTTTGCGTATTATGATGTTGAGCCATGGTTACCCTCCTACATTAAGCGGGGTAACTCGGGTAGTTCAGAAACTTTCACGCGCGCTGGTGCGCCAGGGACACCAGGTGCTGGTCGTCACGGCCAGCGAGCGGAGAGCGTCATATTCCAGCGAAGATGAAGGCGTACAACTCGAGCGGCTGCGCTCGATCAGGAATCCGTTTTGGAGTGAGGGCCCGATCCCCTGGGTCAGCGCCAGGAAGCTGGAGCAGCTGATCCAGCGGCTTCCATCCGGACGTAATCCATACCCACGAGAACGCCGTGCTGAGCTTCCAGCTCCTGCGCTTGCGGCGCACCCCGGGCGTGCCGTGCATCTCCTCCAGTTATTACCTGCCTCGTTTTGCCATCCAGTATCCTGCATTGGGGGACGCTGCTCGAGAAGGCCATCGAAAACACCTTGTGGAAGTACGGGGTCTCCAACTTGAACCAGTACGATCATGTTGTCTTTTCCACCCGTACGCAGCAGCAGGAATTCATCCGGCACGGGCTGAGCGCGCCCAGCGTTGCCATCTCGAACGGGGTAAATACCCGACGGTATTACCCGGCGAACGGGCACCGCAACGATATCGAAAAAACCTATGACCTGCCGCCGCGACCGCGCATTTTGTTCGTTGGCCGCCTGATGAAGGACAAGAAGATCGATCTCCTGATCCAGGCTATGGCGCACGTCTGCGCCGGGCAGGAGGCCCACCTGCTGATTGTCGGCCGCGGCGATGAACAGGAGGAGCTGGCCTCCCAGGCCCGCGCCTCTGGGGTTGGAGGACAATGTCCACCTGTTAGGGTACGTGCCCGAAGCAGATCTGCCCGCCATCTATCGCAGTTCGGACTTGTTCGCCATCGCTTCCGTTTGCGAAGTGCAGAGCATCCCGGCTTTACAGGCGCTTGCAACCGGGCTGCCCATTGTGGCGGTCGACGCTGCCGCGCTGCCGGAACTGGTGCGGACCGGGGAAAACGGCTTTCTGGTGCCGCCTGACGATCCCCTCGCGCTGGGTGATGCGCTGTTGAAGGTAGTCGGCGATCCAGGGTATTGCACTGCCCTTGGCCAGGCCAGCCTGGCGCTGGTGAATGGCCATGCCGAGGAGACCATGTTCCGGACGTACGAGAAGCTTTATCAGAACCTGGTGGCCAAGGCGCGTGAAAATTCGTCTTAATCCTGTGTTCCGGTTAAGCCGGCTCGTAAACGCGCTCCCCAAGAATCTTGGACAGCTCATCTTGATTGACGGTTTCTTCCCGGAGTAAGGCTGCAACCAGATCCTCCAGCTTTCCACGGCCCTGGATCAGGAGATCCTTGACCTCTTTATGACGTTGTTCCAGGAGTTGCTGAATAAAGGTATCGATGCGGGCGCCGGTTTCTTCGCTATAGGCGTTTCCCTGGGCGATTTCGTAACCGAGGAAAGGCTGCTCTTCGTCGGATGCCAAAGCCATGAGACCCAGGTCACCCATGCCCCAACGGGTGACCATGCGACGCGCCAATCGAGTGGCTTCCACCAGATCGTTCTCTGCGCCGGTAGTGATGTCTCCTATGGCAAGCTCTTCGGCCGTGCGACCGCCCAACATGACGGCGATGCGGGAGAGCAAATATTCGCGGCTGTAGTTGACCTGGTCTTCACCGGGTAATTGTTGGGTGACGCCAAGCGCGCGTCCGTGCGGGATGATGGTGATTTTGTGCACCGGGTCGGCGTTCGGCAGCAGCCAGGCAACCAGCGCGTGGCCGGCCTCGTGGTAGGCGACTACCTTCCGGTCATGGTCGCTCAGGATGGTGGAGCGTGTTGCGCCCAGGATGATTCGGTCGAGGGCTTCCTCAAAATCCTGCATGCTGACCTGCTCATGTCCGGAGCGTGCGGCGATCAGGGCGGCTTCGTTACACAAGTTCGCCAGATCCGCGCCGCTGAAACCGGTGGTGGAACGGGCCATTAACGCCAGGCTGACATCGGGGGCCAGGCGCAAACCGCGACTGTGAATTCTCAGGATTCCTTCCCGTCCTTTGCGGTCTGGCAGGCTGACCGTGATTTCGCGGTCGAAGCGCCCGGGGCGCAGCAGAGCGGGGTCAAGCACGTCCGGGCGGTTGGTAGCGGCGATCAGGATGACTTCGTGCCGGTCGTCGAACCCGTCCATTTCAACCAGCAATTGGTTGAGGGTTTGTTCGCGCTCGTCATTCACCGTACCCAGCCCGGCGCCGCGCCTGCGACCGACCGCATCCAGCTCATCGATGAAAATGATAGAAGGGGCCGTGACTTTGGCCTGCTCGAACAGGTTGCGAACCCGGCTAGCGCCCACGCCAACGAACATTTCTACAAATTCAGAAGCGCTGATTGTGAAGAATGGTACCTGTGCTTCGCCCGCTACAGCGCGCGCGAGCAGGGTTTTGCCGGTGCCTGGGGGGCCCAACCAACAGCACGCCGCGCGGGATGCGGGCCCCAATGTCGTGATATTTTTGAGGGTTGCGCAGGAACTCCACGACCTCGCTGAGTTCTTCTTTGGCTTCGTCTGCGCCGGCCACATCCTCAAAGGTTACACCGGGAAGCTCTCCGTTGTATTTCCGGGCTTTGCTGCGCCCAAAATTGAAGATGCCGCTCTGCGACTTGAGGGTCTGGCGCCCCATCCAGGCCATGGCGCCAATCAAAAGGATGAACGGCAAGACGCTGAAGAGCACGTCGAGGATGAGCGGGATTGGAGGGCGATTTGACGTTTACGACCACATCCTTGGCCTCGAGCAATGAGAACAGGTTCGGGTCCCCGACCGTTTCCGGGAAAGTAGTGGCGAAGACAGTAAAAAGCTCGGGCTTGGAATTGGACTGTGAGCCGGAAGCAGGCTGAGAAGTGGGAAGAGGCGTGGCAAGCTGATCAGGCGGGAGCAGATCTGTTGCCGGGAGTCCGTTTTTAAATCGCCGCTGATCTGGGCGCCGTCTATTTCTACGTCTTTGACATTCCCGCTTTTGACCTGCTCAATGAACGATGTATAGGGGATGCTGATTTCTTGTTGACCTTGGGGGCGAAGACTCCAAATATTCCAGACGAGCAGCGCAAATAGAATGATCCACCAGAACGGGGAAACATGCGGACGTTCAGGGGAAAGGGAAGGATCGCTATTCGGCGGGGTGGACGGAGGTGTGTTCACGATTTTCCTCCTCAATTGGTTTGTGGGCCGAAATCAGGTCATGAACAGCCAGACGCACAAGCTCGTTTTCTGATACCCTGCCGGTTGTCACCAGGTCGATCACCCGCTGACTTAAAGCTTTATTGCGGTTGATATGCTGGTGTAGTTCATGTTTGGCCTGCCCAGGGCCGTAGATGATAATCTCATCCGCACCAGCCAAGTCCTGGAGGACCTCTTCATAGAAGTGATCCAGGAGCGCATGCCGGTGGGCCTGTATGCGTTTTTGCGACCAACCGCCGCCCTGTGTGCGCGGGCCTGCTTCTGAGAAAATCTCTTCCTCCCGTAATAAATGGGCATCGCTCAATATGGCCAGGATCGCTTCGCGGTGATCGATCCAAATCGCAACCTGATGCAGAGAATGTTGACCATGCAATATGTTTGACATTTCAAGCTCCTGTTATAGGCTATATGCATAGCTTACTCCTGAGCCAGCCTGGCGTCTTTACGAGAACTTAGAAAGAACCCTAAGAGAACCTTAAAGTGAATGAGGCAGGCCTTAGCCTGCCTCATTCACGATTCAACTTCTTTTTTTATCGCTTTCCGAAGGCAAAAGCGATGTATGCCATCATGCTCAGGGATGCCAGCCACAAGAGCAGGTAGAGAACGCTTGTATCCCTAGCGAGCTTTTGTGTTTTAGCGGCTGGCGGGCGCTTGCGGCGGGGGAGGAGGAGCCCGCCGACGATCACCAGGGTTAGCAGCAAACTACCGATCAAAAATGTGAGCCAGGGCGTCATCGCTTTCCTTCGAAAACAAGTGAGGAGAAGTAAAGATAGAATATCACTTCCCCCTGTGCTATGACCCTAAAAATGAGATTATCCGTGACCTTAAGGAAACTTTAACCAGGAGTTACGCAAGCCAATGAGGGATGAGGTAAATTTTCGCGAACTGCGTAAGTTCTGCTTAAAGCTAATCCATCGGACGCAACGGTAACCAGACCGTGAACTTGGACCCGAATCCCCGCTTCGCTCTCCAACTCGAGCCTGCCCCCGTGCGCCTGGACCAGTTCGCGGGCGATGCTCAGCCCCAGGCCCATCCCCTGCGGGAAGCGCCGTCCCTGCCCGCCCCGGACAAACGGCTCGAACATCTTCTCCTGGGCCTCCCTGGGGATCCCGGGGCCCGTATCGCATACGCGGATCCAAACTTCCCGATTCTCCTCCCCTGCCTCAATTGTGACCGTGCCACCCGCTGGGGTGAATTTGATGGCGTTGCTGACCAGGTTGCCGACCACCTGGTCCAGCCGTAGCGGGTCGGCCTGCACCGCTGGCAGGGAATTCGGGAAGTTGCAGTTCCCAATGCAGGCGTTTTTGGGCAGCTGCCTGCTGCCACGGAGTGAGCATTTCGGGCAACCAGGTCGTCAGGTCGAGGGGTTGACGGTCCAGCTCCAGTACGCCGAGAGCCTGCTCGTGCAGGTGCGACAGGTCTTCCAGCAAGTGTTGCAGGCGGGCAGTTTCCAGGTCCATTCCATCCAGCAGTTCGGCATAAAATTTCGGATCCCGGTTTGCGCCGCGAGACAGCGCTTCGATGCCCATGCGCATGGCCCCCAGCGGGCGCCCGATCTCGTGGATCAGGTTGGCCAGCAGCCGTTTGCGGGCGGCCTCCAGGCTGTGTAAGCGCTCGAACAGCACGTTGGCTGCGCGCGCCAGTCGGCGAGTCTCTTCGGTGCCAGATTCCGGCAGGGCCTCCGTGCGCTCCCCGCGCGCAAGGGCGTAGACCGCGTAGGTTACCTGTTGGACCGGCGCGCCAACATTGATTGCCAGCGCAACGCCCAGCCCGGCGCCTAATAACAAGGCGCCCAACAAGACGCCGGTTAACAGGTAGCGCAGTTGGTACAGTTGTTCGATGAACGAAGAATAGTGGAACGATAAGCGGACGAAGCCCAGCACCCGGCCGTCCGGGCCGATCACCGGCGCCAACGCATCCGCGACATCTTCGCCAGGCTCCTGGCTCGACCGCAGCCGTGTGACCACCTGTCCCTGTTGAGCCACCTCATAGCCGGCATGCGTCACTTCCGTTCCCAAAAGGTCGGCATCTGCCGGGTCGCTGGAAGCCAGCAGGATTCCCTGCGAGTCCAGCAGCATCAGCCGGCCGCCGCTGCGGACAGCGGCCAGGTTCATCAGTTGGCGGGCGTAGGCCGGATCGTCCCAGATTTCCAGGTCACGGGCGGCCATACGGCTGAGCACCAGCGCGTCTCCTTCCAGTTCGGATAAGAGCGCTGGGAGCAGGATGCGGTTTTCGATCAGATAAATCGTCGCAATCCCCATCAGCGGGATTACGATCAGCAAGGGCAAAATGTGACTCAGGATGAAACGCCCGCGCAGGGTGTTGAGCATCAGTCCTCTTTTTGAATGAGTTTATATCCCACGCCGTGGACGGTGACGATCCGTTCCGGTTTCTCCGGGACGGTTTCTATCTTTTCCCGAAGCCAGCGGATGTGGACGTATACCACCTGCGGTTCCCCGATGTATTCCGCCCCCCACACGTTGCTCAACAAGTCCTGGGCGGAAAGCACCTGCCCGGCGTGCAGCATGAGCGTGTGCAGCAAGTCGAACTCGCGGCGGGTAAGCTCCAGGGGTTGGCCCGCCAGGGTCGCCGTATGCGCCAGCGGATCGAGCATCAAATCCCCAACGGTCAATGGCTGCTTATCAGGGATGGCGGGCTGGCTGGCCCCGGACCGCCGCAGTACGGCTTTGATATGCGCCAGGAGCACGCTCATATCAAAAGGCTTGGTGATGTAATCTTCCGCGCCAAGCTCCAATCCCAGCACCTCGTCCAATTCCCGCCGCCGGGCCGTGACGAAGATCACCGGCACATTGAGCCGGTCCCTGAAACTGCGCAAGCGCGTCCAACCCGTCCATGCCCGGCAGGCCGATATCGAGCAGCACCAGGTCTGGCCTGTCGCGCTGTGCCAGCGCCAGCGCATCTTCCGCGTTGGCAGCGTTGCTGGCGCGGTAACCGGACTGCTCGAGATTAAAGGCTACGCTGCGGCGCATCAGGGCGTCATCGTCCACAACCAGAGATATGTTTTTGCATTGTTTCTCTCTATTCGGCCCCGTATTTCAACCTCGGTTTTCTCCTGCTCAAGGATGGCTACGTAGTCACCTTTGCTTCAAGTATAGCGAGTTGCGAGTGACAAAGCAAGACAATGCGCATCGATCTAAGCCCGGGTTGCGTTTTACAGGGATGGCAGGTCACTTCCCGATTTCATCCCTGCGTAATTTCAGGCGCAAGCTGCTTTCTTTGACCTTTTTGATGTCCGAAACGGGGATGAGGATATCTTTTTGACCCCACAAATGACCATGGCGCAAAATGATATGGGTCACTTGGCCTCCATCCAGGTCTACCAGGAATTCATCCACTTTGCCCACACTATAGCCATCGGCGGAATAAACAGGTGTGCCCAGGTTAACAGCCAGCTCGTTTCTCGGGATGTGATAGTGCTTGCTGACAGCCATCTTTTTTTCGGGGATCACCACTGGTTCCATGTAGAACATATCATAGGCCTGGCTGTAATGAGGAACGTTTGACTGAATATAATCTAGTTCGACAAAGGGGGGGAGATCTTTAATCGCCTTCTGGTCACATTTCAGGTGGACAGAATTGGCCAGGCTGGCATCGAACATATCAATGGGTACTAAACGCTGCGTGTGCGGCGGGGTGCTTTCCTCTACCACCACATGCGTGACCATTTCTTTTACCGGATCAAGAATGACGGCTCGTGTATGTCCGCAAAGCTTGTTTTGACAATAAACTCTAGCATTGGTAGGGATATCCATTTTTTCTTCTCCTTGATGGATAGAATTGAAGCGTATTCACGAATAACGTTATTTCCTAATTCTATGCAAGCAGTTTGACAAATTCTTTGCAACCTCTTAATTTCCTCCTTAAATGCTTTTAAAGCTCCATTCACCAGTCAGGTTTAGTTGGTTTTTGTAATTTTTCCAAGTGGTGTAAGAAGCAATGCCGGCTGCAGGTTGATGCTATTTCGCAGCGGTGAAAGGTATCGCTGGAGGGCAGATTTGTCGCTGGAAGCCCGGTTCAATCCCAGGGCAACGGCGGGCAAAGTAGCCGCGTTGGGATATATCAAGTAACGCGACGACCAGGTTGGGTGGAACTTGGCCTTGAAAGCATGCAGTCCCTTGAAATTGTAGAACTGGTTGACGTGTTCGTAGATGTAATGCAGCGCGCGTTCGATATTGGGATCCTGGGGATGGTCGCCTACACCGGAGAGCGCGCTCAGGCCCAGGTTGAACGTGGCGTACCCTTCCCGGGCGGCCCATTCGAAGAGCGAGACAAAGGTGAAGTCCATCAGGCCATGCTCGCCGGGGATATAGCGCATCAGGTCGATGCTGATCTCGTTGCGCTGGTATTCCTGGACGATGTTAGCAAAGGCCACGGGCGGTCATCAGGATCGTAGATGACCATGAGGGGTCCGCTTTGCAAATAGGCCTCATCGAACCAGCCCAGGGAGAATCGTTTTTCGCCCCCCTGTATGCGCGCCATCCAGGTATCGCTGATAGCATGCAAATCCGCCAGTTGGGAAGGGATGAAGGGCGGATGCAGCACAGCGGCGCGATAGCCCAGCTTCACCAACCGCTTATAAGCCGACCGTAATCCCTTGTTGGCATTGCCAGATAGTGTGAATCCCGCCACCTCTACGATTGCCTCGTCCCCAATCTTGAGACTCTTGAACCCTGCGGCCTTGTAAAACCCCAGATAATCGGGCTGGGCCTGGTAGAAGGCGGGAACCCAATCATTTTGTGCGCAGAGAGCCTTGAACCCGTTTATTGCCTGGAGCGCATTGCTGAGCGGACCAATAGGATCGCCCAGCGCCACTGCGGCGCCACTCGTAGGCTGCGTATGCGATCACCGAACCGCCGGGACTGAAGTAATACGCCTTGTCATCGAAAAGGGCCATGCGCGCCAGGGATGTGCGACCGTAGCGTTGGACGATGCTTTCGGCCCGGCGGCGTTCTTCGCCTGTAGCAGTGCGATGGAGCAAGACCGGACGCAGCAGCATGAACAAGCCGTAAGCGAACGTCCCTGCGCTGACCAGATAGATGGAGCCGGCAAAGAAGTGACCAAAGCGGGTAATTGGAACAGGCTGGAGACCGGGATCGTAAAAGGCGCTAAACATAACTACCGTCTGGCGGATGGCGGCGCCCAGACCGAAGTTGATGTTAAAGTGCCGGTCGAGCAGATAAAAGCCGGCCACGCCGTAAAGGAGTGTAAAGCCGATCGAGGCGGCAACCGCCCAAAGTCCCTGGCGCACCGAAGGGGAATCCGAGCGAGCGTAAAAGTGCGACCGCAGGCTGGCAAGCCAGAGCGCCAGACCTAGCCCGAGCAGCGCTTCTTCGTAATCGAGGCCCTTGATAAGGTGGCTGATGGCCGAAATGACCAATACGATCAGGGTCAGGAGCCAGGCCGTGCGTTTGCGCCGCCATAATCCGATAGAAAGGATCATCAAGGCGAACCCGGCCAGGGCGGCGGTCAGATGCCCGCCGCGCCTGACCATCAGCGGCAGGTAACCTTCGATCATCGCAAGGCGCGACATCAAAGAAGGCGTAGCGGCGGAGAGCAAGTTGACAATGCCCATTCCCGCGGTTAGCACAGACACGAGGCGCACCCCCCACGCTTCCGCCAGCGAGCGTTCGCGCTTGCCGAAGGTCCGTGTGCGCTGGATGAGCAAGAAGCCCAGCACCAATGGCAGCCAGAACGTTAGCCCGCGGAATGCGAGAGAAACAACAGCAGCTGTCCCGGCGGGAATGCCCAGAGAAGTATAGGTGAGCGTCATCACGCCTTCCACCAGACCTATCCCTTGGGGAATGGGGGAGACGATCCAGAACAGCACGCCCATGGCGAACCCCGCCACTAGCGGCCCGAAACCGATGGCCTGGCCGAAGGCATGGAAGAGCACGTACAAGCTGGTCAAATCAACGAGATAAGCAGCCAGCGACACCAACAGCAGGCGCGCCAGGCGTGAAGGGGCCTCCGTTACAGCCTGGGAGGCAGCCGTGAGTTCGGCAGCGTTGGTGTAAGCCCAATCCGGGTCGAGCAGTTGGGGATGCCGGAACCATCCACCGATGCGGTTGACCAACGATTGGATCCGGCCCAGCAGCTTTTCGACCAGGGTTGGCCGCCAGATGCCGAGCGTCAGCACACCGGTCAGCAAGCCGGTCAGCGCAAACAGAATGATTGCGCCGACGATCTCATAAAGTTGCAGATCGTGGGAGACGAACAGCACCGTCATGCCGGCGGCCAGCACCAACAGGAAGGAACTGAAATCGGCTACCAGTTGCAGCAGGATCGCTGTGGCGGCGCGCGCAGGGGAGTGACCGCGCCGGGCGGCATCGTCCACGAACAAGGCTACTCCGGCGGTGCTAGCAGTTGGAGTAACCACATTAACAAAGAGCGAGCCCAGCGCCACCGGCACCAATTCCCATAATTTACGCTTGATTCCCAGGGCAAAAAAAGCGGCCTGGTAGGTGGCCGAAAAGGTCAGGTAGTAGACAATCTGTAAGGAGGCTGCCGCCAGCACCCACTGTAACTGTCCCTGTGCCAGGGTGCTGACCAGTTTTTTGACTTCCGTAAAATGACTGGCCACCAGCCACACAAAAGTGACCGCCAGAATACCCAGCAAAACTTGTTGCCAGGCGAACCCCACGCTGCTCTTCGGACTTTTCATTTGTGTGCCCATCCCCAAACTGCCCTCCTATCCCAACCAGGTTGCCAGCCCGAAGGCGGCCCCGGCGGCTGCGCCCCCGATCAAGGCCGTCTGTACGGCAGAGCGCAGTGCTTTCACGCCGGTAATGCGTCCCTTGACGTAGCCGAACAGGAACAATGCCAATATAGTAACCGTCACCGAGTAAAACAAGGCGCTTTGAATGTTCGATACGAACATATAGGGAGCGAGCGGGATGAATCCTGATACGGCGTACGAGGCTGCGATGGTGACCGCGCTCTGCCAGGCGCGTTTCGGATCGGGACGTTCCAGACCCAACTCGAATCGCATCATGAAATCGACCCATTTTTCCCGTTGGCGGCGCAGGGCGGCCACAACCGGTGTTGCCTCATCATCGGTCAGGCCAAGCTCGGTGAGAATATCGCTCACCTCCTGGGCTTCCACCTCGGGAATCTGGCGCGTCTCGTCTTCCTCGCGCTGGCGCTCGACGTCATAGTGCTCCACATCCGTCTTCCCGGCCAGAAAACCGCCCAGCCCCATGGAAATTGACCCGGCGGCGATCTCTGCCAGCCCGGCGATGATGACCACCCTGGCATCCACGGCTGCGCCGGTCATCCCGGCGGCAATCGCGAAGGGGACGGTCAGCCCATCGGACATACCGATGACGATGTCCCGTACCAGGTTGGAAGCGGTGAAATGTTTTTCTTGATTGGGTTGCGCCATACCCCCATCATAGCCCTTTCAGACCAGGCAGTCCTTAGTGGGTACTTATGCAAGTATTAAGAATCTAAAAAAGGAATGCCACTTCAACAGTGACATTCCCAGTGTAATTGTTTGGTCGGAGAGCAGGAATGATTGCTCTCCTTTCCCCTCGGAACGCTTACAGCCAACTCCGCCCGTCCTGGGCGATGAGCGTTTCAGCGCTTTCCGGCCCCCAGCTGCCGGCCGGATAATTGGGGAAATTGGAATCTTCCACCGAATCCCAGACCTGAAGCACCGGATCGACCACGCTCCAGGCGCATTCGACCTGGTCGGCGCGCATGAACAGCGTGGCGTCGCCTTGCATGACGTCCAACAGCAAGGTCTCATAGGCTTCGGGCGGCTTGGTCTTGAAGGCCTCGGCGTAGCGGAATTCCATGTCCTTGGGGCTTAGCTGCAACGTGACGCCGGGCTGCTTGGCCATGAAGCTCAGGCTGATGCCTTCGTTGGGTTGGATATCGAGCTCCAGGCGGTTGGGCTGCCAGTCGATGACAGCGGAATGAGGGAACGCCTGGTGCGGGACGGGGCGGAATTCGATCATCACCCGCGAGATGTCTTCTGCCATTCGCTTGCCGGTGCGCATATAAAACGGGACGTCCTGCCAGCGCCAGTTATCGATGAAAAGCTTGAGGGCGGCAAAGGTTTCGGTATTGGAATCAGGATCGACGTCCGGCTCGTCCCGATAAGCGGGGACGCGCTCCCCTTCCAGCCAGCCGGGTCCGTATTGGCCGCGCGCTGCGTAGCGCCGTAAGTTATCCGCCGGGATGGGGCGGATAGCGCGCAGCACGTCCACCTTGCGGGCGCGGATTTCGTCAGCGTTGAAGGCGACCGGCGGCTCCATGGCGATCAGGCACAGGATCTGCATCAGATGGTTCTGGATCATATCTCGCAATGCCCCGGCCTGGTCATAATATTTGCCGCGATGTTCCACGCCCAGCGTTTCGGCCACAGTGATCTGCACGTGGTCGATGTAGCGGCGGTTCCAGATAGGCTCGAACAGGGCGTTTGCAAAGCGGAAGGCCAGGATGTTCTGGACGGTCTCTTTACCGAGAAAATGGTCGATGCGGTAGATTTGAGATTCATCCAGGGTCTTGAGCAGGGACCGGTTGAGGGCGTGGGCCGAGGCCTGATCGTGCCCAAAGGGCTTTTCGAATACCAGGCGCGATCGCTGTGCGTCTTTCGTGAGCCCGGCCTGCCCCAGGTTGTGGACGATATCCTCCACGATAGCGGGCGGCGTGGCCAGATAGAAGATGTGTACGGCGTTCTCGCCCACTTCTTCGTCCCGCGCCTTAAGGGATTTGGCCAGGGCTTCAAAGGTTTTGGCTTTGGTGAAATCGCCGGTCAGGCAGTCTATGAGATGGTCGGCAAATTCTTTCCAATGGGCAAGACCTTCCTCGCCATGCCGCGAGAACTTTTCCACGCCGTCGCGCAGACGTTCCCGCCACTCATCCGCGTCAACGGACTTGCCGTCTACGCCAAGGAAGGTGAATTTTTCCGGCAACAGATCATCGAGGAACAAGTCGTACAGGGCGGGGACCAGTTTGCGCCAGGTCAGGTCTCCGGCTGCACCGAAGATGACCAGCACGGTCGGGGGTAAATCCGTTTTGTGGTCCAATTTTTTCTCCCTTATCTATTCGTTTCAATTGTCTGAATGTATCTGCTCAGGCTGAATAGTTACGTCTGAATTATATCGCGCCGTGATCCATGGAAATTCAATCTTAACCAACGGTTAATCCCAGATCGTCCAGGGCCTGACGGGTAGCCTGGTAACCGGTATGGTGAATGCTCTGGATGCCCAATTCCTCGGCCACTTCTACAAACAGGCGGCGGTCGTCAATGTAAACGACTTGCTCGGGCAAGGATTGCGAAATATCGAGAGCGATGTGATAAATATCAGGATCAGGTTTCCGGTAATAAACGAAACAGGATGAGACAAAGGCGTCGATCAATTCATTCAAGTCGAACTGCTGAATGCGATAACGAGTCAGTTCCCGGCCTTCGTTGCTGACGGCAACGGTCTTGAGCCGGTGATGGGCCTTTAAAACGCGCACCAGATCTAACATCTCGTTGTAAGGCTGTGAGCGCGAGAACATGAAGGTGCGGAATTCTTCCGTGGAGAATGAACGTTTCTTATAGAAAATGACATGCTTCAAATACGCTTCAAGGCTTAATTTTCCCGCTTCGTAAATATCGAAGATCAGGTGGTGGCGTTCATCCATATCATCAAAATCCAGATGGAAGGTTTCAGCCGCATGCATGCGAGCGTGGCGGTCCCAGCCGTTGGTGAGCAACACGCCGCCAATATCGAGGAAGAGCGTTGTGATTGGAGGGGAGGATGGCATCGTTTGCTCACATCCTTTCGTGTTGGTGGGATGGGGTCAACGGCCCGCGAGAGGTCGAGCCGTGAAAAATTCGACCAGGCCGCCAGGGCGTTCCCAGGGCTGGTAACAACCAGTTGTCCAGCCCCCACCATCCGGCCGTTTTCCACGCCAGAACGAGGAAAACGGAAAGGATCAACAAAATTGGATTGACGCTGACAGAGCCGGCTAACAGGTAATTGAGATTCATGACGATACCGAAGAAGGCTGCAATACCGGCGAAAGCGCCCAGAATGAGACCGATTCCTACCAATGCCTCCCCAAAGGCAACAAAATGGCTCCAGATGCTAGCGTGCGGAAGGACAACAGTGTGTAAGAAGCTGGCGTACCAACTCTGTACATCAGGATGCTCTCCGCTCGCTTTGCTGATTGCATTGTTTACAAATCCGGTCAGGGCGGTGCCGGCTTTACTCCCTGCCCAGGCGGGATTGGTTGCTTTTTCCCAGCCAGCTTTCAACCAGGCCCAGCCCACGTAAAGGCGGACGATCAACCACAACCAGGCCCAACTGACCTTGCCGAACAGGGCCTGCGTAAAAGGGGGATCGGTGATTTCCATGACTTCCGAAGAAATAGTTTTGACTTGTTTCGTTTCCATTTTCAATACTCCTTGTACAGTTCGGGTGTTTTCTTATTTCCACCTGCGTCGCAAGGGAACTGTGGGCAAATGAGCAATCGCCTTTTTATCCAGTGTGAGAAGGACAGCCTCAGCGCTGATCTGATCGATCTCAGAAACCGGAATAGTCACATCCTTCTTTCCCCACAGATGGCCCTCCCTCAAGATCAAGTGGGTGATGTGGTCGTTGTGCGGATCAACCAGGAACTCGTCCACTTTGCCGACCTGACCGTTCGTTGCTTTGACAGGCGTTCCGCGCCGGATTTCAACTTCGCCTACCGGGAGATGTTCGCGTTCGACAGGAATGGGCTCGGCTGCATACATAGCATACGGCCATACCTCGTAGGGAGCCTCGTACGGGAGCGCCGATTCCAATTGTCCTTCATCGATGAAGTTGGTCTCCTCGTAGGATTCCAGGTTGGATAAATCTGCGGGGTTACAGCGTAGCTGGATCGAATCCGGCGTAGAGGCGAGAACTTTCGCGATGGGAACCAGACGTTCGATGTGCGGGAACGCTTTCTCCGCCACCACCAGGTGGGTGATCCGTTCGCTAACCGGGTTGATAATCAAAGATGTAGAGCGGCCGCAGAGTTCGCCGGCGCACAGTACTTCCGCATTGATTGGGATGTCCATGTTCTTCTCCTTCGATTGATTGAGCTTAAGCCACAATCCCAATGTAAGCCCCCGCTGCGCGCTTTGTCTTTATTGAGCCTTTATAAACGCATTAAGTGAACGTTAAATACACTCAGCAAAGTACGGTAAAAAAACTGCTCATGTTCTGTAGCCAGCTGGTCGCTACGTATCACGGTGGATTGCCGCCTTGCGCTGCAAGGGATAGATTTAGTTCCGTTGAAATGCGGATTTCTTTAAACTAGTTTCCGCTAAGAATTGACAACATCATCAGCCGAAAGAAATGGCCGGTGAGTTTGAACCTTACAAAACGAACAGTTACTGCGCCAAATAGCCTAAACGGGTGCAGGTTGAGCCATTTTTGTGTTTCGGGCCAGGTTTCCTTTGGGCAAATGAGCCGTTACCGACTTCTTTTCTCGAAGTTGCCCAGCTAGCTTGGCATCTTTGGGAAATGGTTGGCCCATCAACAGGCGACGGAAGCGTCCCGGGGTTCGTCTGGGATGGCGATCCCAAAACCCGGTTGGGGTGGCTGGGAAAGTAGCTGCCAGGAAACTCAGCACGGAACCAGCCAGGAGAGCCAATTCTGGCAAGCGCTGAATACTTTCCGGATTGTGAACAAACTGGCGGTGGCTACCCACCATCTGTTTGGCGCTGAGAGGGATCTGTTCCACCGGCCAGCGATCTTTGTAAATGGCGTACACGCTTTCCGATTTGAGTTTGAGGGAGCTGGCAAGTAGCCAGGGTTTGTCAAAGTCAGGGTCATAAATAGCGTACACATCAAAGGTTTTGTTGTTTTCGTCGGGTATCGTTTTGTTCAAGACCAGGCTGCGCAAGATTTCCACGCGAAGGATACGTCCGCTCTCGACCCAGGTGTAGGTTTCGTCCGGAGGCGTGGCTTCCAGAGTCTTGTCCTTGTGTTTGCGGGCCAAAGGGCGCACCAGCGCCCCATACTTGGGCTTGCGCCCTTTGATGTGCTCCGGTAGAAAATTCCGCCGCGCCGTAAAATTGGTCGCCAAACGCACCTCGTAGTGTTTGATCCGAGCTTCTTGCAGGGTGCTGAGTTTCACGCCTGCATCTAGCACCAGGATTTCATCGTCTTGCAGGTTCTTTTGGGCGCTTTTGAGCATTTCTTGCCACAGACGGGTCTCTCGCATGTCTTTTGGATGTACTCGCTCGAAAGCAAGTGGCAAAGCGATCCTCTGTCCGTTGATTTCACCAACTTCTGCCGTGATCCCCATGATTATCGCTGGCAAAGCACAGTTCGCAGCCGGATGATAATGTTTGCTCGGACAATTCTTCAACGTTGGACGCCAGAAAGCCGTAATCTGCTAATGGGAGATAGCCTTCATAGCGATGTTCTGCCAATCAGCATTCGTTTGACCTGCTCTCGCCATAAAGTCAGAATGCTGATATTTGCCAAACACCTTTGCTAAAAGCTGCCCAGGCTCGACGCGTTGCGGCATCTGACAACCCTGTCGATTTCAATGCAGGAAAGATGGCCCCTCGATTGGGCAGGAGCGCACCGCTCACCAACATCCACATGAAATGTAAAAGTCCCAGATTTGTCCCAACGGGTAGTTTTTGCGTCAATATGCTTAAGATCGTTAGATATGATTTGTCATGGTAATGGGTTCTTGTGAAATTTGTTTCGGCAAAAACAAGATTATCACGTTTTGAGCCCATTACCGCTTTTTTATCTAACCAGTTAGAAACGAAAGGCTCCCAACCGGCGATCTCACTCTTTGTTACACCGCTCGAATCGAAAAGAAACTGACCATCGACAACCAACGAGCTGTCCGGCCCAAGCGTCTTGTCTACGGAGACGCGCGGGCTGTCACCAACTAATCTTGCAGAAACAGCTTCGTTGAGGACGGGTTCTATCCAGCGGACGATGACTTCGTTTTGAGTGGTGTTTTGCAGGGTGAGGCTGTACGTGACAACCTGCCGGTCCCCGCTTCCCTCCGCCCCGCCAACTGCTACCGTGGAATTTGTAATTTGAATCCCGGCTGACGGTTCTTGTCGCGGGGAACAGCCGGCGAACAGGAATACAGCCAGCAATAGGCTGAAAAATGCAACATTCTTCATAAGCACTTCCCTTTTAAGTGGAACCAGGATGAGGCCCATAGGGGTAATCACTCCTTTCTCGGCAGGAAGAGAAAATATATGCCGGAAACGCCTAGAACAACGATCGCTGTGATGACGCTCCAGTGCAGTTGCGCGCCTTCCGGACCGGGTGGGTTTAACCCGGTCATGCTGCCAGCATAAAAACCACCCAGAACGATCGCGTACGCAATCTGGGCACCGGCAGCGCCGATGGCTGTAATTAATCCGGCAGCGCTCAACAAAAGCGCGCCTGTCCGTTTGTTGTCCATGAAAACCCCTTTCCTGGCCGGTCTGTAACAATTTACGTGTCTACTCAGCCATTCCTTGATAGAAGAGAACGGAAAAAATGGTGTGCGCGGGGGCGTACGCCCCCACGCACACCGTGTTTCGGGAATTCTTCACCAAGCTTAAGCAGATCCCAATTCACGTTATAAATGTGCCCTGGATTTTATTTTAACTGTAAACAGCCACAATATGTTTCGGGTTGGTCTCCTCATTTCGCGTCCAACTTGAAGAAACCGACATATTCTTGTTTACTTGTAATATATTTGGTACAATATAGAAGACTTCGCTAGATATATAGGACGAAGAACGAGTACCGTAACCGCTATCATTGCATCCCCTCCTTTGCCCCATTGCAGTTCACAATCCTATATTTTTACAATCTTAATGGTTGTAAAGCTTCAAGGATTACTGGAAGGTACTTCTTGTTTTTCTTTCCATATGATTGCCGGTTGAAAAGGCAGTCATATCTTGGTGTGCGCTTGCTGTTCAAGCTAGCGAACAAGGAGGATTGCTTATGTTTTCGAAGCCGAACAGCGCCAGTACCAACTTCATGCTGACCGCCGCAGGATGGCTGATTGTCGGGGTGTTCATGGGGTTGATTTTGGCTTTGGAATTCGTGTTTCCGGATCTGTTCCGGGGGATTCCCTGGCTGGTTTTCAGCCGGCTACGCCAGGCCCATGTCAATACAGTTCTGTTTGCCTGGTTATCGGGCGGGATGATCGGGCTGTGGTATTACATCGTACCGCAATTGACGGCTCGCCGGTTATGGAGTGAAGGGCTTGGCAACCTGTGCATGCTCCTGTGGAACCTCTCTTTGGCGCTTGGCATCGCGGGAATATTGAATACATACACTCAAAGCCGCGAGTATGCCGAATTGATCTGGCCGATCGATATTCTGGTCATGATCGTTTTGTTGCTGTCTATGTTCAACATCTATATGACCATTGGGAAGCGGGTGGAACCAAAGTTGTACGTCTCCCTTTGGTATATCAGCGGTACGGTTATCTGGTTCCCGATGCTGTATTTCATCGGCAACGTGATGTGGAATCCGCCCACTGGCGCATTGACGGGGATCAACGACACCATCTTCAACTGGTTCTATGGACATAATGTGCTTGGGTTGTGGTTTACGACCGGGTTGCTCCCCGTGATCTACTATGTCGTTCCAAAAGAAACGCGAACTCCTCTGTATAGTCACGCTCTTTCCCTTATTGCTTTCTGGGGAATCGCTTTTTTCTATACCGGCGTCGGCGCGCACCATTTACTCTGGGCGCCTATCCCTTACTGGCTGAAGACGATTGCAGTCGCGGAGAGCATCGGTATGATCTTACCGGTTGTTGCCTTCATGATGAACATCTATCTGACCATGCGAGGCAACTGGAACCGGTTCTTCTCCAGCATCCCCCTGCGCTTTATCATCACCGGCTGGGCAGCTTATATCCTCGTATCCTATCAGGGCTCGCACCAGGCGTTACGCGGCATCAACATGCTGACGCACTTCACCCAATACGTCCCGGGGCATGCCCACCTGTCTTTGATGTTCTTTGCAGCTTCAACCATCATCGGGGGAATATTCTTTGTTATTCCGCGCATCTTCAAGTGTGAGATCTACAGCCGCAACATGGCCAACGTTCAATACAGTTTGTACGTGATTGGATTCACATTCTTCTTTGGCGGCTTCTTACTCACCGGGCTGGTGCAGGGGACAAACTGGTTACACCAGGGGTTACCCGTATGGTCCGTGCTGCCTGGATTGGTGCCCTATATGGCGCTGCGCGCGATCGGAGGAACGTTATTGGTTACAAGTTTTGTGCTGTTCACGTATAACATCTTCGCTACGCTGATCCTGCGCAAACCGGTCGTACAACCTGCTTTCGTTACTGCTTCTGCCGCTACGGACTGAATAGGAGAACTACCATGAAAATGACGTTCAAAGTCACAGTGATTGGGGGGGTGATTGTTTTCTTTGCGGTAGTCCTGGCAGCGGTTTTCATCCCAACGCTGGTCTGGAACCCGCCGCAGACGGTGATCGCTCATCCGTACTCCTCGCTTCGAAGAAAGAGGTCGCCGAGGTTTTTTACTCGAACGGCTGTAATTACTGCCATACCCAGTATGTGCGCGAACAGGATACTGCCATGGGACCCGTTTCGGAAGGCGGTAACTACGCCTTCGATAATCCGATGATCCTTGGATCCGAGCGAACCGGTCCCGACCTGTCCTACATTGGCCGTAAGCGCAGTGAAGCCTGGGAAATCCGTCACTGGAAGGACCCGCGCGGGATGTCGCCCCTATCGATCATGCCAAGCTTCGAATTCCTTTCCGATGAGGATTTGAATGCGATGGCAGCCTATATCTTTAGCCTGGGGGACCGGGTAGCCATGGAACGGATGATCCTTCCGCCGGAAGCATATGCCGATAAGAGCGATCCCCTGCCGGACCCCATGACGGCTACCGGTTCTGACCAGCCTCAAGGCTGGCCGACCTGGACTGCAATGGGCTTACAGGAGGGTAAAGAGACTTACGTTGCAAATTGCCTACCCTGTCATGGTGATGCCGGAAATGGCCTGGGCAGTTACGCCGGAACCCTGATCGTTACCCCGGCTGATTTCAAGCAGGACCCATTTCAGGATATGCCGGATGATCAATGGTTTTGGCATGTTTCAGAAGGCATCCAGGGGACTGTGATGCCGCCCTGGAAAGAAAGCCTGAGCGAGGATCAACGCTGGAAGGTCATTCGCTATGTTAAAAAATTTTTCGCGCAGCCGGTGATGCATGATCCCGATGAAGGTGATCCGACAGGCGAGTATGCAAACCTGAACAATCCGCTGCAGCCAACGGTAGAAAACCTGGACGCCGGCAAGGCAATCTTCACCCGCGAATGCATGGTCTGTCATGGGGACGCCGGTCGCGGAAGCGGCCCCTATCGATTCTATTTGCAGCCAGGTCCGCCCGATTTCGGGGATGGCAGTTACGGGGACTATACGGATGCCGACTACTTCTGGCGTATCAGCGAGGGCGTTCCCTGGTCGGCGATGCCAGCCTGGAAAGTCGAATATGGGGAAGAAGACCGCTGGAAACTGGTTTACTTCATCCGCGCGATCTTCACCCAAACGCAAGATAGGCCTCCGGAACCGGCAGACAACAATTCCTTTATATATCCGGATTTTTATAAGCAATCGATGCGCTATCCGGCCGATGTATCCTACGAAGAAGGGAAAAAATATTTCCTGCAGCTCTGTGCCCATTGCCATGGTCTCGCGCTCGATGGCAATGGATGGGATGGCGCTTACCTGAATCCAAAACCCGCTGATTTTCGAAGCATGTCAGGGATGACAATGCAGCCCGAAGCGCAGGGTGAACATATGGCAAAAGTGAGCTTCGGGATCAAGGATACCGCTATGCCCGTTTGGGGGGAATGGGTGCCCTTTGACCAGCGCTGGGACCTTGTCAACTACCTGATGGGCGCGGCGATGATGGGCAAACCCGTCACCTCAAGCGTATATGGAAGCGGCCAGGTGCCTGCCAGCTATGCCACCGTGAGCAGCGACGTGTTCTTGTCCGAAGGGCATTCAATCTCTGAAGACCACGGGGTTGAATTGTACAAGCAATACTGCGCCACCTGCCATGGAACAGACGGTCAGGGTAATGGACCTGGGACGCAAGGGAATGCCAGTAAAGGGCCCGCACCGTTTCCTTCGAATATGGGCGAGCAATACATCAACTGGCGGACCCACGAAGGTGTTCCGGATAGCGTTATGTACCCCTTCGGTTGGCAGCTTACGGAGGAAGAGATCTGGGATATCACCGTTTATATGACCCATCTCACCGGGAGCGGCCAGGGAGGTGGACAATGATGCCACTGGGACTATGGGTTGTCGTCGGTTGGATGGTTCTGGTAGCTCTGTCGGGTGTCGTGTTTTTCATTTGGGGATTGGCCAAAGGCCAGTTCAAAGATATCGAAGAGGCAAAATATAGGATGTTGGAAGACAGAGAACCCGAGCCATGGCCGCACCAAAAAGGAGGCCAAAATGACTGAAAATGTTGTCCAAACCTGGCCAGAAATCCTGTCAGTTCTTGCCGGAGCGGTGGTGCTGTTCATATTCGCGATAACCCTGGCATGGCCCCATCGCCCGACGGTGAAACCGGGTAGCAAAGGCCACCGTCCAAAGGAAGAAACCGGTGAACACGAAGAGGTCAGACCGGATGGGTACATCGACAGCTTCGCAGGAGAGATTGAAGAGGCAGGTGGCGGCATGCCGACGATCGTTAGGTGGGCGCTGGCGGGGGTCGTGCTCTGGTGGCTGATCTATTTGATCCTGTTCTGGACAGCAAAGTGAGGTTGATATGGCTTACGTTTACGAGGTCAGCTTTGATATTCAGGCCGATCAGATGAGCCAGTTGGAAATCGGCGCGCCGTTGGAGCGTGTGATTGGTTATCTTCGTACGTTGTTACCCAGCGAACCGGGCTTCGTCACCTCCCGCGCGATGTACTCGATCGGAGTGCCTGATAAGACGAACCTTGTCATTCAAAGCGTGTGGGAGAGGTGGGAAGATTTAGAAAATCACAAAATTTTTCCCTGGCCGAGCACAAAACGCTGGTTGAATTTGGCCCACATCTCACTGCGGATGAGTTGATTTCTCGCATCTATCAGGAAGTTACCTGATCATACATATAGAGACTGACTGCCCAGAGATCCAATTCCCGGGCAGTTGTGAATTCATGAGAATGCCTCAGCCAGGAAATCACCTGCAATGAACCAGGATCCATGCGCGTTATGCGGCGACACCATTGAAGCCCAACCTGTCCTACAAAATATCGGCGGAGAAGAGAAGCATTTTTGCTGCCAGGGTTGTGCTCGCACCTACCAAAAAGCATATGAAAACGATCTTTTGGATAAGGTTGTAAGCAAGGCAGAAAAAAAGAAATCACCAGCACAGAATCTGTTTTCTCATGATGAAAATATGCGTTTCACAATCGGTGGGATGTGGTGCGCCGGATGCGCCACGGCCGCCGAACAGGTGCTGCGTAACACAGAAGGTGTCAAATCGGCAGATATCAGTTTTGCCGCCGAGCGTGGACGCATCCAGTATGATCCCGAAATGGTAGACCCGCAAGTCATCCTTAAAGACCTGGACCGCCTGGGATATCACGCCCGGCCAGTCAATGATCCCGCGGAAAAAGAAGCCGAACGCAAGCAGGAGGGCACGCTCTTGCAGTTGATTACCGCGGCAGCGTTTGGCATGCAGGTTATGTTGCTTTACCTGACCCAACTGTATCATCTGTACGCCGCTGGACAGTTTGCCTCACAAAATGTGCGCCATCTTCAATATTTGACCTGGCTGCTGGCGACGCCGGTCATGTTTGTGGGCGGTATTTCATTTTTGAAAGGCGCCTGGCGCGCCCTGCGCGCCCGCACGGCAACCATGGATACCCTGGTGGCTCTTGGGACTCTGTCTGCTTATAGCTACAGCGTATACGTGACTCTTACGGGAAGGGGAGAAGCCTATTTTGATTCGGTTGTGATGATCACAACTTTCATTATGCTCGGTCGTTATCTGGAAACGTTGGGTGGGTCACAGGCGCGCAAGGACATCCGCAGCCTGTTGCATTTGCAGCCGGATAAGGCCTGGAAACGGCACGGGAATGACTGGAGATCCATCCAGGCCCAAGACCTGGAGACGGGGGATATGATCTTGGTCAAGCCTGGGGAGCGCGTTCCCGCGGACGCCGAGATTCTGGATGGTGAAGCGGCTGTCAACGAGGCCCTCTTGACCGGAGAATCGACCCCGGTGGAAAAGTCTGCGGGGCAAACACTCTTTGCCGGGACTCTGGTGACGAACGCTGCGCTCACCTGCCGGGTGACGCAATCGCCAAAAGAGACCCGTTTGGCCCAGATCACGCGCCTGGTCGAAGCAACCCTGACCGCCAAACCGCCGATCCAGCGCATGGCAGATAAAGCCTCCACTTATTTTGCATTCGGTATCCTGGGCGTGGCCGTTGTGACTGCGTTTGCCTGGTGGTTGGTCGGGAATTCCTCGTCCCGTGCGCTTCTGGCAGCGGTCGCTGTGCTGGTGGTAGCCTGCCCTTGCGCATTGGGATTGGCCACGCCTTTGGCGATGACTGTGGTCCTGGGGCGCACCACGCGCGCCGGAGTCCTGTTGCGCAATCCTGCCATTCTTGAGACAGCCACCAAAGTGGAACGAGCGGTCTTCGACAAGACGGGCACCATAACCCGTGGCCAGATGAGCGTGGTGGATGTCGTACCTGTTTCCCCCGGTCAGGAAAAAGGGACGAACTTCTGTTGCTGGCCGCTACGGTGGAGCAATATTCCGAGCATCCGCTGGCCAAGGCTATCCTGGAATCCAACCAGGAACCATTGCCCGAAAGCGGCGAATTTGAAATGGAACGCGGCCTGGGTGTTAGCGCACGAATCGGTGCGCCGGGCAGCCCGCGGGTCCGGATCGGATCTGCTCGTTTCGTAGACGTGAATGAGGAAAGTGAAATCGCAAAATCTGCCGAAGAATACACCCTGCGCGGGGAAACCGTGGCCTGGGTTGGTAAGGAAAAGCAACTGCTTGGTTTCATCGTCTTGAGCGACGCGCCCAATCCGTCTGCTGCGGATGCGGTTCGTCAACTGGAAAGAGCGGGCGTCCGCACAACGTTGCTTTCCGGCGATACTTTGCAGACAACTCGAGCGATCGCCGAGAAGGTCGGCATCTCGGATTACCTTGGCAGCCTGCTTCCCGAAGAAAAAGCGGGTTGGGTTTCTTCCTGGCAGGAGAAGGGCGAGTACGTGATGATGGTTGGCGATGGGGTCAATGACGCCCCCGCCCTGGCGCAGGCAAACCTCAGCGTGGCGATGGCCGGCGGCACCGATATCGCAGGGGAAACGTCGGACGCCATTCTGACGAACGGAGACCTGACCCTGATCCCTTGGTTGGTGCGCTTATCCGCGCGGACCCGGCGGATCATCCTCGAAAACCTGGGATGGGCCTTTGCCTATAACCTGGTGGCCGTGCCGCTGGCGGCCTTCGGGATCATCAGCCCGGTCATTGCGGCCATTGCAATGGCCAGTAGCAGCCTGCTGGTAGTTGGCAATTCCTTGCGGCTGCGGAACCACTAACACTCCGTATTTTGGCGGGTGATAGCGGAGTTTCAAAATAGTTGTACTCTTGTAAAGCGTAATCATTTTCAGGTTTTAGGTAACTTTAAGCTGTTTTATACATCTCCATAAGGTCATCCGGGGACACAGGAACCTACAATGATGATAGAGGTGACCAAATTATGGCAATCGAACAGGATGTTTCAATTTATTCAGGCCCACGGATTTTAGCCGGAACCATGATGCTGCCTGACTCGCAAGGGATATTCCCAGGGGTTCTGCTCATCCCGGGTTCTGGACAAGTAGATCGCGATGAAAACTCCCGGAAACTGGCCATCAATGCTCTTCGGGAAATCGCGACAGATCTGGCAGACAATGGGTTCGCAACGTTGCGGTATGACAAGCGCGGTGTAGGAGAAAGTCAGGGTAACTTCTGGAAGACCGGCTTTTATGACAACGTGGCAGACGCGTCTAAGTTATTACATTTTTTTAAATACAACGAAAACATTCAACCTGATCACATCTTTCTGTTGGGACATAGCGAGGGCGCCGTTATCGCAACAAGGTTAGCAGCAACAGGGGCAGATGTGGCCGGCGTTATCCTGCTTTCCGGGACTGCCCGATCCGGTGAGAGTACCTTGCTGTGGCAGGGCGAGCAGGTTGTGAAAGGGATGCGCGGTCTAAACGGTTTTCTGATCAACGCACTCCATATTGACGTCCGGAAAGCGCAGCGTAAACAACTCGAGAAGATTAAACGCTCAACAAAAGACTGGTATCGGGTACAACTTCTCGCCAAGATCAACGCCAAATGGATGCGCGAATTTTTGGGATACAACCCGGCTGAGGATTTGCCAAAGATCCGGGTGCCTGTACTGGCAATCACGGGGTCCAAAGATATTCAGGTCAACCCGGCCGATCTAAAGCACATGGCCGAGTTGGTGAACTCCGAGTTCGAAGGGCACGAAGTGCCAGACGTCACTCATATGTTGAGGGCAGAAGCCGGCGAACCAACTTTGTCAACGTACCGGCAGCAGGTCTTGCAGCCGCTAGACGAAAGGGTCTTGAACATCCTTTCCAATTGGCTGCACCGGCATCTTGAAAAAAAACTTACTATACAGGAAATGGTCCAGACGTCACACGCAGCCTATTAATGCCATTTCTTGTACGATGACTGTTGCTGGCAGATGTTTGTACGGGTGGAATTTGTTCGCTGAATAGAGAATCATTCACGGGACGAACACGATCTGACCTCCATCCAGGTTGCTGTGCGCTTCGCAGGTCTACGTCCGCCCACAACGTGTGAAATGTGGGGAAAAAAATCGAGGACTTTAAGAAAATCATAAGGTGCGCTTATTCTGTGGATAAAGACTATCAGAGCTCTAGTGGTTAAGATTTGAGTCGTAATCTTTCAGATTTCAGGAGAAAAAATGAAAAATCGAACCGTTTCCCTATCATTCCTGGTTATCACTGCCATGCTCGTTCTGACGGCTTGTGGCGGGGTGGGATTGTCCAGCCTTAATCCGGCCGGGAGCCAGGCGCCTGTGCTCCCGGCGCCTACCCGCGCTGCCCCTCTGCCTATCCAAGGGACAACCACTACCGGAGCCTCCGGCGATTTATTGGCTACCTACCAGGGTACATTGGAAAATATTTATCAATCCGTCAGCCCGTCTGTCGTGAACATCCGCACCGTGCAAAAGGTGGATGCTTCGGCCTCAACAATGTCGCAATTGCCTAGCAACCCATTCTTCAGCCTGCCGCAAGGGGGGCAGCAGGCGCCGCAACAATACCAGAGCGCGCTGGGATCCGGCTTTGTCTGGGATCAAAAAGGCGATATTGTGACCAACAACCACGTCATCAACGGCGCTGACAAGATCGAGGTCACCTTCAGCGACGGCAGCATCGTGCCCGCCACGCTGGTCGGTGCCGATCCCGATAGCGACCTGGCTGTCCTGAAAGTGGATGTGGCTGCTACGAAGTTACAACCCGTGCAGTTGGCCGATTTAACCGCTGTCAAGGTCGGTCAGTTGGCGATCGCCATCGGGGATCCCTTTGGGCTGGAAGGCACCATGACCACCGGCATTATCAGCGCCGTGGGGCGTTCCCTGCCTGCGGATGAGAATGCGACCCAATCTTACAGTATCCCGGATGTGATCCAGACGGATGCGCCCATCAACCCGGGAAACTCCGGCGGCGTGCTGGTCGATGCTGAGGGGATGGTGCTGGGCGTGACCTCCGCCATCGAGTTGCCGGTGCGCGCCAATGCCGGGATCGGTTTTGCCATTCCGTCTGCGATTGTCAAAAATGTAGTTCCGGCGCTGATCAAGGACGGCAAATACGTGCATACCTGGTTGGGCCTGAGCGGCACGAGCCTTAATCCTGACCTGGCCGTAGCCATGAACCTGGATGCAACCCAGCGTGGCGCGCTCGTGGAGCAGATCATGCCGAATAGCCCTTCCGAAAAAGCCGGGTTGCAGGGCAGCAATCAACAGATCGCGGTCGACGGTCAGTCCACCAACGTGGGCGGCGACGTGATCACCGCCATTGACGGCCAGCCTGTGGTCGCGATGGAAGATCTGATCGCCTATCTTGCCCGCAGCACGAAAGTGGACCAAAAGGTGACCCTGACCATTATTCGAGATGGCAAGCAACAAAGCGTGGACGTGACCCTGGCAGCCCGCCCGTCTGCGGAAGATCGCGCCAGCGCAAACGGGGTCACGCGCGGCGTTATGCTGGGCATCCAAGGAGCGACCGTCGATGACTTCGATTGCCAGGGAGATGAACCTCCCAAGCGGACAGGGCGGCGTGCTGGTGACGCAGGTCGAACCAGGCAGCCTGGCGGAGACCGCTGGCCTGCGCGCCGGATCGAAAACCGTCACTATCAATGGCCAGCAGGTCAGCGTGGGCGGAGATGTGATCACCGCGCTCAACGGTCAACCTGTCACAAGCATTCAGGAGTTGAAAGCCGGGCTCGGTCAGCTCACCTCGGACCAGGGGCTGGAACTGACGATCCTGAGAGACGGCCGGGAGATTCAAATCGTCCTCCAGCCGGGCCAATAGAAAAACGACTGTAACAACCAACCCTATTCATCCTGGGGACAGCTTGAGAGCTGTCCCCAGGAATATCGGAAACGATGGTAACTGCTCAGGCTGCATTTAAGTACTTTTTTGCATAAGCCTGAGCGGAAACAAACAATGAATAAAAGTCAAAAACCTTCCAAACCGAGTAAGCAAAAACCGGACAAACAACAGAAGCGCGGCGCAGCCATAACCAAATTCTTTTACGTTTTTATATTGCTGTTGCTGCTGTCTGCCAGCTTGATCCGGCTCGCGGGCGCGAGCCGGCCTTCTCCCCAAAGCAATGATACGCCCACACCACAAAATGCTCCCGCCGCCGGTGGAATGGCTGCTCTCGTTCTCACGTTCTATCAGGAGGACAGCAAGACAGGCGCGTGCCAGGATCTGGTCATCCCAGCCACGGGAAGCGCGGTCTACTCCGACTGTGGAAATGACCAAACGTTGCGCTATGACTTGAGCGCTGCGGAACGGGCACAAGTTCAAAACTGGATCGCCCGGTTCGAACCGATCAATTATGATCACACGGATCAATCCCAAGCAGGCGAAGTGGTCATCCAACTCTATTTGAACGGCCAGGGCAGCCAGGGTGCCGACGCCATGGAAACCCAGCAGATCATCGATTTTGCTGCCTCACTGGCTTCCAAAATCGCCGCGCAGGAATGATTGGTTGCATCGTATTTAAAGAAAGGATCATCCGATGGAAATTGGCCCCCCTGAACTCATTATCATTCTGGTTATTGTGTTGTTGATTTTCGGCCCGGGGCGCATTGCCAAGGTGGGGCAAGAACTTGGCGCCGGGATCCGCAAGTTCCGGCAAGGGCTGGAAACGCCTCCTGAGTCAGATGAAGCGGATAAGACAGAACCAAAGAGTTAGATTTTTAGGCTCTACCGTTTCCGACAGGAAAAATATCGCTAAAGACGGGAGAACCGATTTTTAAAAACTACCAAGAGAAATTACTCATACTGGTCTGTTTCCTGCTCCACCAGGATTTTCTCGATTTTGCCAACCCGTTGTAACAAGTCCTCGATTTCCAGTTCGGCTTTCAAATTAACGCGGTAATCCATCTCACCGCGCAGGCGGTCTTTGGTATCTTGCCGGTTCTGGCTCATCATGATGACCGGCGCCTGGATTGCCGCGAGCATGGACAGGAACAGGTTGAGCAAGATAAATGGATACGGATCCCAGGGGTGGGGGAGACGGGAATTGATCGTGACGTACACCAGCAGGATCACGCCAAAGGAGATCACGAACCCCCACGAGCCGCCAAACCTGGCGACTGCGTCTGCAACTCTCTGCCCCAATGTTTTCTGCTCCTCGATTTCCTGGTTGATGTTGCGTGTGACGCGCGTGCGCATCAGTTCGTGCACGACCCGCAGTTGCTTCTCGACGATGGTCATCATGTCCAGGCCTGCTAGTGGCTTGGCCTGCAGCAAAACGGAAATGTCATGCCGGTCTATTTCGATGGCAGTGGTATCTTCCATCGCGACTGCCGTCGTCTGGTGCGCCTCACCCGCCAGCAGCGAGGACATACCGACCAACCCCCCGTCGCTGGCGATATCCACGATGATGTTCTCAGAACCGGCGTCCTGTATGGTAACGTGCACAATTCCCTTTTGCAGCAGGTAGGCCAGCCCGCCCGGATCGCCTGCTTGGTAGATGAATTCTCCCTTTGGGAATGCTCGGAGCGAGACTTGCTCTGCCAGCACCTTTCTTTCTTCCGCGTCTAACAGTTGAAACAGAGGCACATCATTGAACACATCTGGATTGATCACGGATCACCTCTTAGATTGGAGATGGTTCGACTATATCACTTTTATAAATGGTTATAGAATTCCACTTGCCAGCGCCATTCCCTGCCATCTTCCGCGTTCCACCACTCGAGTAGTTGCCCGACTTCCCCTCCCGGCAGGATCACCAGGCTGCCGATATCTTCTGCCGTAGGCCATAAATCTTCTCGCGTGATTTCGTTACCATGCCGGGTGAGCCGGGCGATGGGGTGGTTTCCAGTCTGAGGCAGGTCCACGCCCATCGCGAGACGATTTCCTTGCTCGTCCCGGACTTCGACCGTCAACACAGGCGGTGGGGCATGGACCAGCAAAACGTCCGAGGAATCCAGGCGGCCCCGGGCAAACGGGACGCCGGTCGCCGCTGCTTTTGGATACCATAGATCCCAAAATTCAATCTTTGTACCACTTTCCATACGACACACTCCTTTGGTGCTTCAGGCTTTACCGGAGAGCGGATACCCGATTACGGAAATTCCTAAAGAACCACTTCGTTTCCAGAAAAAGGTCATGGCTATGGTAATCTGAATCTGCTCTAAGATCAATAAATAGGTGGATTGTGTAGCGGGTGCGGGCTATGAAAAACTACAGCGCATCTGCCTCGGTAGGGAGGTCGCACCTGAGTATGATGCAATTCAGCTTGTTCGCTTAGCAGTGGACAAGCCAAAAAGGTCACAATGCATTTCATACGCATCGCGACGGTTTATTTCATCTGGCGGCAAGTGCGATTGACGCTGCCGGTTCATTATATTTTACCGGGCGAAACGGCGTTGCAGTTGGCAGGCTTTGCCGCAGCGCGGCGCGAAACCATCGGCGCGCCGCTTCCCCCGTTAGAGCAGGCCCTCGTTGATCGCATGATTGCTCCGGCACGGGAGGCTGTATCCGAACCCCACGCTTCAGTCATACGGGCAGCCGGATGCTCCTTCAAACTCGAATAGGCCATCGAGCTGGCGCCCTCTGCCTTCTAATTTTGGTTCAAATTCGCCGTTCTCTTGGCATAAGGCTTGTGTTCATAGCGGGCAATGAGGCTGAATCTGCTGAAATCGTGGCGATTTGCTTCTCCGAAAGGCCCGTACGCTTTAGCCGGAGGAACCTGCAGCCGAATAATATGCTGATCCAAGGAAAACAACCAACATCCCGCGAATCCAGTGATCTGTGGGCAAAACATCCAAAGCTTGTCGTATCAGTTCAACTGTGTGTGGACCCTGAACCAGGCTGGCATAGCTGGCGCGAAAAGCGAGGATCTCGGGGCGTAGCTTGCTGGCTAATTCTTCATCAAGCAAGTTGAAGGCTTCTTCTGCAGCCTTCAGGTTTGCATCCCCTTCCACCAAATCCCCAACGGTCATAGCAATCCACGCTTGCACCAACCACAGGCGTGGATGGGCGCGCCAGGAAGAAACTGGTATGGCAGACAGCCATCCTTGCAAGGTTTTGAGTTCACCGTTCAGCCAGTTTGCGCTGAGTTGACGCTCGACCAAACGCGCTGCACGTGCGAAATCTCCTGCAGCAATTGCATGGTGAACGGCTTCATAATCCAGGGGTGAAATGAACAGGTTGGCTCGAGCCAGGTTTTCCGGGATGGCTTGTCCGTCTGAACCACAGGTCACTGCATCACACAACGGTCCACACAACCGGTTGAGAATAGAGGTTTGCAGTAAGAAATTTAATGTGCCTTTTGGGCGCTGCTTGAGCACCTCATCTGCGAGATACCCGAGGATATGCCGGTGCCGTCCTGAGAAGATCTGTATGAATCTGGAGATGTCGTTATGACCTTGCCTGGAGAGTGCAGCGATTTGCAAACCGGCAATCCAACCTTCGGTGCGCTCCTCCAGCGCAGCCACTTCTTCCGGCGTAAATCTTTCTCCCACTTCCAGGTTGAGAAATGATTCGGCCTCAACCCTTGTGAAGCGCAGATTTTTGACCCGGATTTCTGTCAATTGATCGCGGACGCGCAAACGGGCTAACGGCAGAGGGGGATCGACGCGGGTGGTTATGACCAGGTGCATATTGGCAGGCAGATGGTCGATCAGAAAAACCAGCGCTTCATGTATTTGCTGCGCTTCGATCACGTGATAATCATCGAGTACGAGAGCAAACGAGTCAGGAAAGGCGGTTATCTCGTTGATCAAAGTGGTTAATGTGGAATTGATGGGAGGTGCCTGCGGGGATTGAAGGAGTGCTAAAGCGCCTTTGCCGAAATCAGGGCGAAGACCTTGTAATGACGATATGAAATAGGTCCAAAACCGGGTGGAATCGTTATCCGCCTCATCAAGGGAAAGCCATGTCACACAACGCGGACTCTGTGGAATCCACTCGCTCAACAAGGTAGTCTTCCCAAACCCGGCCGGAGCGGCGATCAGCGTCAGCTTTCGATCCAGTCCCGCATTGAGACGGTCCACCAGACGCGGGCGAGAGACCAGGTTCTTCCGCGAACGGGGAATGAACAATTTCGTTGCCAGCAGCTCGGCCACCGACACCCCTTTTCTAAGGCGAATGCCTTGAATGGTTGCCCTACCAAAAGGATGCGATAGCGAGCCGGGAAAGTACCTTTCGACCAGGATCTGTTCGACTGTGCTGATTAAGACCATTATAGTCCAAAATGCTCGGGATGACGGTAGGTTTTGGTAGATTTCTTGCCCTTCTTTTCCCCTCTTTGCTTTGTGCGTCGGTTGCGCTTCGGTCGCGGGATTGTGTGAATGTTTGCTATAGGCTTGCTCGTAGCTTTCTTCATCTTCTATGATGGATGTTATCTATATCCTGTCTATATCCTATCTATATGCTATCTTTTATTTATTCCTGGCCGCGCGTATGGGAAGACCAAGCTGTCGTCTCTAATCCTCCCATATTAGGGAATCTCGTGCGATAGAGGTCATGGCAGGATTGGCGGATGGCCGTTGCTGCCTGTTTTCATCCTCGTATGTTGACGACAGTAGAATACATCCTTATAATCCCCAAATCCGGGTATCTACCACTGCGTCTCACCTGCACCCACCGCAGGTGCGGTGTCGCGCAGCGAACGGCGGAAATTCCTAAAGAGACATTTCAACCTGTAAAGAGGAGGTGTGCAGTGAACATCGGTTTTATCGGACTTGGCGCGATGGGGGCCAGGATGGCCTCCAGACTGCTGGAGGCCGGGCACAACGTCACCGGCTGGAACCGGACAAAGGAGAAAGCGCAGCCTTTGATTGCGCAGGGCATGCGCTGGGCGGACAGCCCGCGTGAAGTCGCCAGTCAATCGGAGATCGTATTTTCCATCGTCACGGATGCAGCGGCGGTCCGGGCTGTGGCGTTGGGTCCAGAAGGGGTGATCTCCGGGCTGCGCAAGGATGGGATTTATCTGGATATGAGCACCATCTCCCCAGATGCCAGCCGGGCGATTGCGGCCGAATTCGAGGCCGCCGGCCTGACGATGCTGGATGCGCCGGTTTCAGGCAGCCCCATCACGCTCGAACAAGGCAAGGCTTCCATTATGGTCGGCGGCGATCGGGCTGCCTTCGAACGCGCCCGCCCGGTCTTGCTGGATATTGGCGCTAAGGCGAATTACATCGGCGGAAATGGGCTGGCGGTGCAGATGAAGCTGGCCATCAACCTGGTGCTGATGGTGGAAGTGATCGCCTTCGGCGAAGGGATTGCGCTGGCGGAAAAGGGCGGCGTGGACCGGGACATCGCCGTCGAAGCGCTGCTCAACAGCGTGGCTGCCTCGCCGGTGCTGGGCTATCGCGGACCGTTCATTCTGGAGGGCAACATGCCCGAAGTGCCGCTGGCGGACGTCAACTTGCAGCAGAAGGATATGTTGCTGGTACTGGAACTGGGGCGCAAGCTGGGTTCGCCGGTCCCGCTGGCAGCCGCCGCCAACGAAATGATGAACGCCTGCCGCGGCCTGGGCATCGACGGCCGGGATTTTGTCACTGCTCACGAGGTGTACCGCGATCCTAGGAGGAATGAAAAAATGAAACCGTACCGCACAAACCTGCGCGATGTGCCTTATGTCGAAGGGTTGTCGCCACGGGAGGGCTGGATCGACATGCAGGTCCAGTTCCTGATCGACGAGAAGACGGCCGGTTCGGACAAGCTGGTGCTGGGGTGGACGGTGCTGCCGCCTGGCGCGCGCCACGACCGTCACCGTCACTTCGAAGCGGATGAATTCTTGCTGGTGTTAAAAGGGCACGGCGAAATCTACACGGATGAAGGAAACGAGCCGGCTGGGGAGGGGGACGTGGTCTTCACCACCCGGGGTCACTGGCACGGGTTCAATAACACGTCCGAGGAAGAGGTCGTGCTGGTTTGGGGTTGGAGCGGGGCCGGTTCGCTGGAATTGGCCGGCTACGAGGTCTCGCACGATCACACCCATGCGGACTAATTCACCGGAGATCAACGAGGATGAACAAGGATTTATTAGAGGAACGAACCTTTATCGGCGCCCTTTCGAGTCCATATCCGTTTATCAAACCTAATGACGTTTATCTCCGTTCATCCCCGGTAAAATAATGATGATGGAAACGATTCCCTACGATGCCCGCGTTCTGCGCGGGATGGAACGGCTGCTCGAAGCGCGCCGGAAGCGCCTGGAGGCGGGCGAAACGCCCATTGGCTGGAAAGTCGGGTTTGGGGCGCCGGCCTCGCTGAAAAGCCTGGGTCTCAGCGCGCCCCTGGTCGGCTTTCTGACCGAGGAAGTGCTCCTGCCAACCGGCTCTACGGTCTCTGTGCGCGGCTGGACGCGGCCGGCTGTGGAGCCGGAAGTGGCCGTCTATCTCAAGGAGGATTTGCCCGGGATAACGGACAAGGAGACGGCCCAGTCCGCGATTGCCGCCCTGAGTCCCGCCATCGAGGTCGCGGATGTGAACTTTCCACCGCAAGATGTTGAAGCGATCCTGGCCGGGAACATCTACAACCGCAACGTGATCCTGGGAAAATCGGATATCTCGCGGGCGGGCTGCAATCTGGATGGGCTGGTGGGGAAGGTATACCGCAACGGAGAGTTGACCGCCTCGGTAACCGACTTGCAGGCCATGACGGGCAACTTCATTGACATTGTACAATATGTGGCCAACTTGCTGGCCTCGGTGGGGGAGATGTTGCGCGCCGGAGAAGCGATTATCACGGGCTCGATTGTCCCACCCTTGTGGGTTGAATCGCCTGAAGAAATTCGATACGCGCTCGATCCTATCGATACGCTCATGGTCAGACTCGAAACTTAACCTCGGCTTATTACGAATTTGATAAACCCGAAAATCCGGGCGAGCGCAACGCCGCCCCGATTTTCGATATTTTTACATAACACTTACGCAAACGAATGATAGAAGGCCGGAAATAGGGCCGCGTGCGCAGCACGCGGCCCTATTTCCGGTATCCTTTCGCGAACTGCATAAGTCCTGTTTACAGAAGATGAGAAAAATGAACAATTTTCTATTTATGCACACGTGTGCATAAGATCCATGACAAGAATTTGAAGCGTCAGAGCGGGGTTTCGCAGGAACGCCATCTATTGTGATAAAAATCACCAAATCGGTTATTGACAACCTTTTTTGTCGTGATATAATGGTATGGACATCATACCACTACTCGAATTCAGTAAATCATAGATTTACGAAGTGAAGCCCGAAAACAGGGGTGCGGGCGTCGCCCGCACCCCTGTTTTCGGGTACTTCTTCAACTTTCGCGTTCTACTGAAATGGATACCTAATGTATCAGCCTATCCAATCTGAACGTCTCTATGAACAGATCGTAGATCAGATCGAACGCCTGATTGTGGCCGGAGATCTCAAGGTAGGAGATCAACTGCCTGCCGAACGGGAGCTTGCAGAGCAATTCGCTGTGAGCCGTACCGCGGTACGGGAGGCCGTTAAAACCCTGCGTGAGAAGGGCCTGGTGGAAATTCGGCTGGGCCGGGGCACCTTCGTGACCAACGGCGCTTCGGGAGCTGTCCGTCGCTCGCTCGGCTTGCTGATCCGGGATGAAAACGGCTTTAACAGCCTGGCAGAAGTGCGCGAAATCCTGGAACCCGAGATTGCCGCCTTGGCTGCCACGCGGGTGAGCGAGGAAAATATCGCCGCGATGAGCGAAGCTGTGGAAATCATGGAGACCGCCCTGGAAAACGTGGAAATCTTCGTCGAAGCCGATCTCGATTTCCACCTGGCGCTGGCGGAGGCCACCCAGAACCCGCTCATTCCGTCGCTGATGGATTCGATCATCGACCTGCTCCGCGAGCAACGCAAACGGACCGGAAACGTGGACGGTGGCCTGGCGCGTGGACAGTATCACCATAAAAAGATCCTGGAAGCCGTGGTCCAGCGCGACCCCCTGGCTTCTCGCCAGGCCATGCAGGATCACCTGGTGCAAGTGCGCGAAGATTTCGAATTCAAATGCCTCGACCCCATAGCGGGTTGGGGCATCTTTTTTGGAGGATTACATGGCAAACCTGGGATTTATCGGACTCGGCGTGATGGGGGGCAGGATGGTCAAACGCTTGCTGGAGGCAGGTCACAAGGTGACGGGTTATAACCGCACTCGCTCGAAAGCCCAATGGCTGTTAGATGCCGGCATGGATTGGGGTGAGACGCCCTGCGCTGTGGCCGAAACTGCGGACATCACCCTCAGCATGGTGACCAACACCGAGGCGCTACAAAGCATTGCCGAAGGGCCGGATGGCCTTCTTGAAGGACTGAGCCCGGGCAAGATTTACGTGGATATGAGCACCGTCAGCCCGGCCTACAGCCAGGAGCTGGCGAAGCAAGTGGCCGAAAAAGGCGCTTCTATGCTGGATTCGCCGGTCTCGGGCAGCGTGACCACCCTCGAGGAAGGGAAACTGTCTTTGATGGTCGGCGGGGAGGCCGAGACGTTCGAGAAAGTCAAACCGGTGCTGCAGGATATCGGCCCCAAGGTGACCCATGTGGGCGCCAACGGGCTGGCCGTCACGATGAAGATCGCGACCAACCTGAGCCTGGCCGTGCAGATGCTGGCCTTCAGCGAGGGCGTCTTGCTGGCCGAGAAGAGCGGGATCAAACGCGAAACGGCGGTGGAAGTGCTGACCAACAGCGTGATCGCCTCCCCGATGGTCAAGTACCGTGGCCCGTTCGTGCTGGAGATGCCGGAGGAAGCCTGGTTCAACTGTTACATGATGCAAAAAGACATGACCCTGGCGCTCGAGCTGGGCCGGGAGTTGCAGGTCCCGTTGCCGACCACCGCGGTCACGAACGAATTCCTGAGCGCGGCGCGCGGCATGGGGCTGGAGGAACAGGATTTTGCGATCGTCTTCGAGGTGCTGGCGCGCATGTCGGGAGTGAAGTAATGGCCAACGGAACGGAAGCAACTGCCGGGTCCAGACCGGAGGCGGTCGACGTCGAACAGTGGTTGCACGCGTACGAGCAGATGGCCAAAATCCGCGAGTTCGAGGAAAAGGCCAACGAGTTGTATATGAAGGCGATCATGCCCGGGCTTACCCACTTGTATTCCGGGCAGGAAGCGGTTGCAGTGGGAGTTTGTGAGGCCTTGCGCAAGGATGACTACATCACCAGCACCCACCGGGGGCACGGGCACTGCCTCGCCAAAGGCGCCTCGGTCGACCTGATGTTCGCGGAGCTGCTGGGCAAGGAAGCCGGCTATTGTCGCGGCAAAGGCGGCTCGATGCACATCGCCGACCCCGACTCCGGCAACCTGGGCGCAAACGCGATCGTCGGCGGTAGCGCCGGGATTGCCACCGGCGCGGCGTTATCGGCCAAGATGCGCGGCAGCGATCAGGTCGCGGTCTGCTTCTTTGGCGAGGGCGCGCTAGGGCAGGGGGTTTTGTACGAGGTCATGAACATGGCTTCGCTGTGGAAATTACCGATCATCTACGTCTGTGAAAACAACCTGTATAACGAATATACCCATTATTCGGAAGCGCTGGCCGGGGAGATAACGGCCAGGGCTGAAGCCTTTGGGATTCCGGCCGAGATCGTCGACGGGCAGGACGTGCAGTTGGTGCACGATACCGTGCAGAAGGCTGGTCGAGCGCGCCCGGCGTGGGGAAGGGCCCTCGTTTTTGGAATGTCGCACGTATCGCTACTACGGCCACCATGTGGGCGATATCAACCGGGCGTATTACCGCTCGAAGGAAGAGGAGCAAGACTGGCGTGAAAACCACGATCCGTTGAAATTGTTGGCCGATAAACTGCTATCGTCAAAACTGGCCGATCAGGAATTGCTGGATAAGATCTACGCGGACGTGAAATCCGAGGTGGAAACCGGCGTCCAGTTTGCCATCGACGCGCCGTATCCGGACGCAAGCCAGGTGACCGAGGACGTCTATGCCTGAACGGGAAATCACCTTTGCAGAAGCCGTCCGCGAGGCGCTGGCCGAGGAAATGCGCCGCGACCCGCAGGTCTTCATCATCGGCGAAGACGTGGCCGAAGCGGGCACGCCGTTTAAGGTGTTGTCCGGCCTGGTGGAGGAGTTCGGCACGCAGCGGGTGATCGACACGCCCATTTCCGAGCCCGGTTTTACCGGCATGGGCGTCGGCGCGGCGATGACGGGCATGCGCCCGGTGGTGGACATCATGTTCGGAGATTTCCTGACCCTGGCGATGGACCAGATCGTCAACCAGGCGGCCAAGGTGCATTACATGTCCGGCGGCAAGATGAAGGTGCCGATCGTGTTCCGCACCAACTTAGGCGCCACCCGTCGCTCGGCGGCCCAGCATTCGCAGAGCCTGCACGCCTGGGTCAGCCACGTGCCGGGTTTGAAGGTGGCTGTCCCCTCTACGCCATACGATGCCAAAGGCTTGCTCAAGACCGCCATCCGCGACGAAAACCCGGTGGTGTTCTTCGAAGACAAGATGATGCATAAGATGAAGGGGCAGGTGCCGGAGGGCGAGTACACCATCCCGTTCGGTGTTGCGGACGTGAAGCGGAAGGGCGAAGACATCACGTTGGTGGCGACCAGTTCCATGGTCCAGATTGCGCTCGGGGCGGCTGAAAAGCTGAAGGAGATCGGGTTGAGCGCGGAGGTCATCGATCCGCGTACGACGGTTCCACTCGATAAGCAAACGTTGATCGAATTCTGCCAAAAGGACGTCCCGGGCGATCGTCATCGACGAGGGCTACGAACAGTACGGCGCCACCGCCGAGATTGCTTCGGTGATCGCGGACGGCGCCTTTTATTACCTGGACGCGCCGGTCAAACGGATGGGCGCCATGAACGTCCCCATCCCGTTCTCTCCGGCGTTGGAAGATCTGACGGTGCCTACGGAAGAGACGCTCTTCGAAATGGCAAAGTCGCTATGTGGCAAAGTGTAAAAGAGCGTATTTAAGATTTACCGGAGATACACGGAGATGAACAAGGATTTTTTGATAAACGCTTGGACAGAAGAAAACCGAAAAATGGCGTGCGTGGGGGCGTACGCCCCCACGCACGCCATTTTTCGGCGATCCTTTAACAGAACTGAGTAGGTACGAAAAATAAGAAGGTAGGAAGAAGATAGAGGAGGTTGAAATGGCAATTAAAACATACGGAACCATGTCTGTGGATTGGGAGCAGCGCATCGACTTCGAGCGCCTGCGCCGTCAGCGCCTGGAGCGCGCGAAAAAGCTGCTCAGAGAATCCGAGATGGGCGCGTTGCTCTGTTTTGACATGAACAACGTGCGCTATATCACCGCCACGCATATTGGCACCTGGGCCCAGGACAAGGCCAACCGCTTTACCCTGCTGCCCCAGGACGATGAACCGATCTTGTGGGACTTCGGCTCTGCTGCCAGGCACCACCAGCTGTACTCGCCCTGGCTGGGCGAACATCGCTCGCGAGCCGGCATCTCGATGCTGCGCGGGGCCATGTCGGCGGAGATGGGCCGCGCCGAAGATGTGGCAAACAAAATCTGGACCGAGCTGAAAGAGCGCGGACTGGAAAACGAGCCGGTCGGCGTGGATATCGCCGAAGTGCCGGTGCTGTTCGAGCTGCAAAAGAAGGGGCTGACCATCGTGGATGGCCAGCAGCTGATGTCGGCCGCACGCCTGATCAAGACGGAAGACGAAATTGCCCTGCTGACTCACGCCGCTGCGCAGGTGGATGCGGCCTACGACGAGCTGTACCGGGCGATGAAGCCGGGCATGCGTGAGAACGAAGCCGTCGGGCTGGTCTCCAAAGTGTTGTACGACCTTGGTTCGGAGTACGTCGAAGCCGTCAACGCCATCTCGGGCGAGCGCTGCAACCCGCACCCGCATGTCTTCTCGGACCGCATGCTGCGCCCCGGCGACCCGGTCTACTACGACATTTTGCAGTCCTACATGGGCTACCGCACGTGCTACTACCGCTGTTTCACCATCGGCTATGCCTCGCACGCCATGGTGGACGCCTACAAACGCTGCCGCGATTACCTGGACGCGGCCATCGAGCTGGTCCGCCCGGGACGCACGACTGGCGAGATCGCCTCGGTCTGGCCCAAAGCCACTGAGTTCGGCTTCGCGAACGAGGAAGCTGCTTTCGCCCTGCAATACGGGCACGGCGTCGGGTTGGCCATCTGGGAGCAACCGGTCATCAGCCGCCTGGTTTCCCTCGATCACCCGGTCGAGATCAAGCCCGGGATGGTCTTCGCGCTGGAAACCTACTGGCCTTCGACCGACGGCTGGAGCGCGGCCCGCATCGAAGAAGAGATCGTTGTGACGGAAACCGGCCATGAGATCATCACCCGCTTCCCGGCCAACGACCTGATGGTTGCCGGGCACCATTATTACACCGCCACGGGTCCGCTGCCCACCACCCGGACGCACGAACCGGACATGAACAACGAGGTGGTGGAAATGGTCGCTTCTGTGAGAGGCTAGGCTACGTGGCGACAAGCGTGATCATGCCTGCGCTGGAAATTGCGCAGGAAACGGGCAGGCTGGTGAGCTGGCTCAAGCGGGAAGGGGAAACCGTCACGAAGGGCGAGCCGCTGATGGAGATTGAGACCGATAAAGTGACGGTCGAGATCGAGGCGCCCGAATTTGGCATCCTGGGCGGCGTGCTCGTCCAAGAGAACGATGAAGTGCCGGTCGGCCAGACCATCGCCTGGATCCTGGCAGACGGGGAGAAAGTCCCGTCTGTGCCGCTGAACGAGCCGCAATCGGGACGCCGGATCGAGACGTCGCAATCGCCTCCTCAACCGAAGCCGCAACCTGCTCCCGCTCATCCGGAAATCTCTCCGGTGGCCCGCAAGATGGCGGAAGAGCATGGCATCGACCTGGCGTCCCTCAAATCGAACGGCAAACGCATCGAAAAAGCGGACGTGCTGGCATATCTGGACGGCGCAAAACAGGCCGCGCACGAGCCTGCTCCCGTAAAGTCAGCTTATCGCCTGGCCCCGGCCTCCCCCAAGGCCCGCCGCCTGGCGGGCGAGCGCGGGGTTGACCTGTCCGCCTTGACCGGCTCCGGGCCGCAGGGCGCAGTCCTGGCCGCGGACGTGCCGTTGGAAGCCTCTCCTGAAACGGTCCCGTCTGCAGCCTCCCGCCTCGAAACGCCGGGCACCGTCTGGCGGATGATGGCCGAGCGCATGTCACACAGTTGGACGACCGTGCCGCACTTCTACCTCGTCCGCGAGGTGGATGCCAGCCTGCTGGTCGAGTGGCGGGCACGGGTTGCCCCTTCGGTCGAGAAAAAAGCTGGGGTCAAGCCGACCTACACGGATTTGCTGGTCAAGTTGATCGGGTTCGCCCTTCGCGACCATCCCCGCGTGAACGCCTCCTGGGCGGACGGAAACATCCAGTGGAACCGGGAGATCAACGTCGGGATTGCGGTTGCTATCGAGGAAGGGCTGATCGTCCCGGTGGTTCACGGCGCAGACGCCGCCTCGCTGAGCGAAATCGCGGCACGCCGCGCCGACCTGATCGAGCGCGCCCGCCAGGGAAAATTGCGCCCGGCTGACATCGCGGACGGCACCTTCACCCTGACCAACCTGGGCATGTACAACGTGGACGCCTTCGACGCCGTGGTCAACACCCCACAGGCGGCCATCCTGTCGGTGGGGCGCATCGCGGACCGGGTCGTGCCGGTCGATGGTGAGGTTGGGATCAGGCCTATGATGGTGCTCACGCTTTCCCTTGACCATCGCGTTGTGGATGGGGCGAGAGCAGCACAGTTTCTCGATGATCTTGCAAATCTGATCGAAGATCCTTGGAGGTTACTGGTATGACGACCCCTGAAAGATTACGAACTGCATCCGTCAAACAAGCGACGGATGATAGGGCTGAGAAACCTGCACTTGGAGAATTTGGCTGCTACGTGGCGGGGGAGTGGCTAAAACCGGGGACGCCATTGAAGTGCGCAGCCCCTACGATGACGCGCTGGTCGCGGTGGTGCATCGCGCCGGTCCGGATGAGATCGAAATGGCCATCGCCAAAGCGACGGACGCGTTTCAAACCACGCGCAAGCTGCCCGTCTGGAAACGAGCGGAAATTTTGGAAACGATCAGCGCCGGAATTGCCGCCCGCCACGAAGACCTGGCAAAGACTATCGCGCTGGAAGCCGGGAAACCGATCCGCACCGCCCGCGCGGAGGTGGATAGGGCGGTCTTTACGTTCAAGGTTGCCGCCGAAGAAAGCAAACGGATTTACGGGGAAATCGTGCCATTGGATTGGCTTCCCGGCACTGAAGGACGGGAGGCGCAAATCCATCGCGTACCGCTGGGACCGGTGGCCGGGATCAGTCCGTTCAACTTTCCCTTAACTCTTGTTGCTCACAAAGTCGCTCCCGCGTTTGGCGGCTGGCGATCCTATTGTTCTACGACCCGCCAGCCAGACGCCGGTCAGCGCCCTCAAGCTGGCCGAGATCATCGCGGATTCGGGCTGGCCCGCCGAGGGTTCAGTGTGGTCCCCAGTTCGACCCAGAACGCAGCTCCCCTTGTCGAGGATGAGCGCATCCGCTTGCTGACCTTTACGGGCAGCCCTGCCGTGGGATGGTCGCTCAAGACCAAAGCCGGCCGCAAACGGGTCACGCTGGAGTTAGGCGGCAACGCGGGCGTCATCGTCCATAGCGATGCCGATGTCGCTTATGCCGCCGAACGGGTGGCCTGGGGCGGATTTTCCTTCGCGGGACAATCCTGCATATCGGTCCAACGGGTATATATCCACGCGGAGGTATACGACTCCTTCGTGGAGCAATTGGTGCAGCGGGTGAATGCCCTCCAGGTTGGCGATCCGCTCGAGGAATCGACAGACGTCGGTCCGTTGATCGATCCTGGTGCAGCGGAGCGGGTGGAGGCCTGGGTGTCCGAAGCGAAAAATGGCGGCGTCGAAGGTATTAACGGGCGGGTCAAGGACCGGCAATCTCTGGCCTCCTACGGTTTTGGAGGATGTCAAGCCGGAGATGCGGGTGAGCTGCCAGGAAGCTTTCGCGCCGCTGGTTGTTTTGTACCGGTATGAGCGCGTCGAGGAAGCGATTGCGGCTGTCGATGAGAGCGATTTCGGGTTGCAAGCCGGCTTGTTTACGAAAAACTTGGAAATTGTCAGGCAGGCCTTCGATGAGATCGAAGTGGGCGGGCTGATGGTAAATGATGTATCAACCTTCCGTGTGGATCACATGCCTTATGGCGGTGTCAAGTATTCCGGTTTTGGCCGTGAAGGCCTTCGCTATGCCATCGAAGAAATGAGCGAACTCAAGCTGCTGACGTATAACGAACGGCCGTAAACACATTTCCTGGAAAGGAGGTGACGAGAGGATTCCCCGATCTCATGACCGTTGCTCGTTTGTAATAGTTGAACCAAATTTGCCAAAGAGGAGAGAACAAATGAAATCCAATATCTGGAAGTTAATGATCAGCCTTGCTCTGATGAGCCTGCTGGTCACAGCGTGCGGAGGGCAGCCTGTTACACAAGCGCCCGAGCCCACCCAACCGGCAGCGCCAGCTCCCACAGAAGCCCCTGCCATGACCGAAGCGCCGGCAACAGAAGAACCGGCCATGACCGAACCGGCAACTTCGGAAGCCCCTTCGGGGGAACCGATTGTGATCGGCGCATCCTTGCCCCTGACCGGCCGGATGAGCGAACCCGGTTCTGCAGCGCAGCAAGGCTACGAAGTTTGGGCTGAAGTGGTTAACGAATCCGGCGGTATCCTTGGCCGTCCGGTTGAGCTGAACATTGTTGACAACGCCAGTGACCAGGATACCGCCGTGGCGGATTATGAAAAGCTGATCACGGTCGATAACGTAGACCTGGTGGTCGGGCCGTTCTCCAGCTTCCTGGTTATCCCCACCTCCGAAGTCGCGGCCCGCTATGGGTACGCCTTCGTGGAACCGGCCGGCGGCGCTCCCGATGTATTCAACCGCGGGCTGACCAACCTGTTCTTTGCTCAGCCAGCCCCCGGCGATGAGCAGGCGATCCCGTTCACGGATTACATTCTGTCTTTGCCCGATGACCAGCGCCCGAAGACTTTTGCGGTTGTCAGCCAGGACGATCCTTTCACCCTGGGCGTGATGGATGGCATTAAAACTGCCTTCACGGATGGCGGCATGGAGCTGGTCTTCGATGAAGTCTATGCCCCTGAAACGACCGATTTCTCGTCGATCGCGATCCAGGTTGCCGATCTCGACCCGGACCTGATCGTTGGCGGCACGCAGCTTGAAGATGCGGTCGGCCAGATCCGCGCCTACCAGGAAGCCGGTTACCAGCCCCGCGGCGCTTTCTTCACCACCGGCCCGTCGCTTCCAGGCCCGTTCCGCGAAGGTGTGGGAGATGCCACAGAAGGCGTGTTTGCTGCTATTTCGTGGTTCCCGCAGGCGGAAGAGTATCAGAACGCTGAAATGGTTGCAAAATATATCGAAATGTTTGGTGGCGATCCGGGCGACATTCCTGAAGACGTTGCCAATGCCTTCACCGTTGGACAGGTGCTGCAACAGGCGGTTGAGAATGTCGGCTCCCTGGATAATGCTGCCCTGATCGATGAACTCCACCAGGGCACGTACGATACTGTGGTTGGCCCGCTCAGCTTCGACGAAGTTGGCCAACCCGCAGGGAAGTTTCATGCTCCTGCAGTGGCAGGGCGATACGTTTGCGATCGTTGGCCCCGGCGACCGCGCTCGCGCAGAACCCATCTGGCCGAAGCCTGAATGGTAATCTCTAACTCAGATGTCGAAAGGGGAACCGGATGTCTTCCGGTTCCCCCACCTTTCTCAAGGAGAGATGTAATGCATCTTCCGTCATGGAACGTTCTTATCCAGGTAACTATCATCGGGCTGCTGACAGGCGGCGTCTATGCCTTGATGGCCACCGGCCTGACCTTGATCTTTGGCGTGATGCGCGTGATCAACATTGCACATGGGGCTTTCTTGATCTTCAGCGCCTATATTTCGTACTGGCTGTTCACGACGTTTGGCCTGGATCCGTTTTTATCTGTGATCGTCTCCGTGCCAGTTTTATTTGTGATTGGAATTATCTTTCAACGCTATATACTTTCCCGGGTTAAGGGGGATGCCGGCCTGGGTGTTCTGCTTGACCTTTGCCATGGCGCTCACCTTAGAAGGGGTGATGGGCTCTCTATGGGAATCGACCGGGCGTTCGGTCCGCACCGATTACACCAGCGAAGTGTTGGCATTGAAGTTTACCGACCTTACTCTGCGTCTTCCCTGGGTGCGCATGGCGGGTTTGTGGCCGCGGTCCTGGCGCTGGCCGGGGTTTTCTTGCTGCTCCGTTATACAAACCTGGGGCGGGCCATTCGGGCGACGATCCAAAACCGCTCGGCTGCCCAACTGATGGGCGTCAACGTGGAACGGGTCCAGGCGATGACCTTTGGGATCGGGCTGGGGACCGTGGCCGCTGGAGGGGCGTTGTTCAGCCTGATCTGGACCTTTAACGCGGGCAGCCACGAAGAGTGGATCTCGAAGATGCTATCGATCATCGTTCTCGGGGGCATGGGCAGCCTGCCGGGCACGTTCATCGCAGCGATCATTATGGGCGTTGTGGAGAGCGTGGCTGCGGTAGTGATGACGGCCTATCTCTCGCCGATTGTTTTTTACTTGATCCTGTTCATTACGCTGATCTTCCGGCCCCAGGGCTGCTAGGCGTAAAGGTCCGGGAGGGATGAAATGATAACAATCCTTCGTCGCTGGTGGAAACCGGTCGCGCTGCTGCTCCTGCTCGCCTATCCCTGGCTGTATGCGGGCCCCCTATTACCATGTGCTGGGATTCAACATCCTGCTCTATGCGATGATGGCCAGCAGTTGGAATATCATGGGCGGGTACACCGGCTACAAATCGCTCGGTCACAGCGCCTTCTACGGGCTGGGCGCTTATCTGGTTGCCATCGCCGCCAATGACCTGGGCTGGAACCCGTTGTTCAGCGCTCCTTTCCTGGCGCTGATTGTCGCCCTGGTTGCTCTTCTTCTGGGTTGGATCATGCTGCGCACCAGCGGCTCGGCGTTTGTGATTGCGACCATCGCGATGCTGCTCATCTTCCGGTTGACGGCCTTGAATCTGCGCGAAATTACCAAAGGCGCGCCGGGGCTCAGCCAGCCGCTGCCTCCCTGGACCCCTGAGTTTTCCCGCATGCCGTTCTACTATTACATGCTGTTGTGGCTGATCATCACGATCTTGTTTCCTGGTACATCCGCCGCTCGCGCTTCGGGCTGGGTTTGGTTGCCATCCGGGATGACGAGGGCAAAGCGGAGATGGTGGGCGTCAACACCACCCTGTATAAGATCCTGGCCTTTGGCGCTGAGCGCCTACTTTGTGGCGCTGGGCGGCGGGGTCTGGTCCTATTTCACCTCGCACATCAGCCCGGTTTTTGCGTTTGATATCATCATCGGCGTGGACATGATCCTGATGACCATGCTGGGCGGGCTGGGCACGCTTTGGGGGCCCGTGCTGGGTGCTTTCATCCTCATCCCTGCTTCGGATTTGATCCTGTTCCGGTTTGGCTCGAATACAATCTACCTGGCGATCATTGGCGTGCTGATGATGACGGTGATCGTATCTTTATGCCCAAAGGTATCCTGCCTACCATCGAGCAATGGATACAAGATCGCCGCGCTCCCCATGCTGCGCATCAGGGCGCTGTCTCCATGGCCGAAATGCACGGGCTGACCGATGCTGCGCCCCCGAACGCCACGACCATTGCAAAGGAAACCCGCCATGACTGAAATGCTGTACACTCAGGGATTCTCCCGGCGGTTTGGCGGCATTCAAGCCGTTCAGGACTGTAATATTTCGGTCCAATCGGGCAGCATCACCGGCTTGATCGGCCCCAACGGTTCCGGAAAGACCACCTTATTTAATTTGATCACGGGCGTGTATCCTCCGGATGAAGGCGAGGCCTTTTTCAACGGCAAACGGATTACCAATCTGGCCCCCAACAAAATTTGTCGCGAGGGGTTGAGCAGGACGTTCCAGATCACCAGGCTCTTCTGGGAGATGACCGTGCTTGAAAACATGATCGTCCCCATCCGCCAGGTCGGGTTTCGCGCCTTGCTCGGACCCAACATGTTCCTGGAAGAAGTCGAGCGCGCGACTGCAACTCCTGGAACGGGTTGGGCTTACTCATCTGAAGGACGAGCCTGCCCGGAAACTGTCCTTTGGCCAGCAGAAGCTGCTTGGAATTCGCCGCCATCTTGATGGCTAACCCTGCCATGGTCCTGCTGGATGAACCGGCCGGCGGGGTCAACCCGTCGATGATCCGTTTCATTATGAATTTGATCCAGGAGCTCAATCAGGATGGCGTCACGTTTCTGGTCGTGGAGCACAATATGGGCGTGGTGATGGAACTGTGCAACCACGTCATCGTGTTGGACCAGGGCACGAAACTGGCAGAGGGCGCGCCCGAAGAAATTCAATCCAATCCAGCCGTCTTGGACGCTTATCTAGGAAACTGATGATGTTACTCGAGATCAAAAATCTTGTGGCCGGATATTTGCCGGATGTCAATGTTCTCCAGGGGATCAACATCTGCGTGGAAGCGGGCGAGCTTGTCTGTATGATTGGCCCGAACGGGGCCGGGAAATCGACCGTGTTGCGCACGATTTCCGGCCTGCTAAAACCCAGCTCAGGGAAACATCATCTTCGACGGAAAAGAGATCGGGGCGCTGCGGCCGGACCTGGTGCTGCACGAAGGGCATTGTCCACGTTCCGCAGGGGCACAGTTCCTTCCCGGAAATGACCGTGCAGGAAAACCTGTTGATGGGCGCCTATATCCTGCGGAATACAGCCTTGCGCGACCGCCGTATGGCAAAAGTCTACGAGCTGTTCCCGATCCTGAAGGAGCGCAAGAAAGAAAAAGCCGGCAACTTCAGCGGCGGCCAGCAGAAGGTCCTGGAAATGGGAAGGGCGTTGATGCTCGAGCCGAAGATGATCCTGCTCGATGAACCTTCCCTCGGGTTGGCTCCCATCACCGCCAAACAAGTATTCGATACCATCAAATCCCTCAAGGACGAGATGGGCATGACGGTCCTGATGGTCGAGCAGAACGCCAAAAGCGGGCTGGCGATTGCGGACCGCGCCTACGTGCTGGAACTGGGGATCGAACGGTTGGAAGGCCCTGCTTCCACCTTGCTCAACGATCCCCGCGTAGCCGAACTCTATCTGGGCGGCACCCTCAAAAGCTAAAGCATGAGTGGAGCTTTGTGGGCTATCACCGCGGGGCTGGGGTTTGGGTTGTTCCAAACTCTAAATCGCCGGGCTGTGCACGGAATGGATGTATATGTAGCTACGTTCATCCAGTTGCTCGTTTCGACGGTGGTCCTCGTTGCCGTTTCCCTGCTGACGGAAGACGTGCGCGCCCTGCTCGCTGCTCCCTTGAGCGTCTGGACGAATTTTGCCCTGGCCGGCCTGTTCCATTTCTTCATCGGGTGGACGTTCCTGAACGCCAGCCAGAAAAGGATCGGCGCGGCGCGCACCAGCCCCCTGATTGGGACAACGCCGCTGTTCGCCACCATTGTTGCTGCCGTGACCTTGAGCGAATACCCGGGCCTTTGGGACATCCTCGGGATTGTGTTGATCGTTCTGGGAGCATACGCGATTTCGAAGAAACCGGCTATCGCAGGGAGCACTGTAGGAAACCCAGGACCAGTTCCGGTTGGCGGAAGCGGATGGAACGCTGCCTGGCTCGGGTTGAGCGCTGCCCTGTGTTGGGCGCTGAGCCCTATTTTTATCCGTGCCGGCCTAAAAGAACTGCCGTCGCCGTTGTTGGGCGTGACCTGGGGAATCGCCTTCAGCGCGTTGGCGTATGGGGTCGTCCTTTTGTGGCAGCGCGAGCGCTGGCGCGGATCTGAGATCACTGGCGATGCCTGGACTTTTAAGTTGACGGCTGGGTTGCTTGTTGGCCTCTCGACCTGGGTGCGCTGGATCGCGCTGGACTTGGCCCCGGTTGCGGTCGTGATTGCTTTGACGATGGTCTCGGTGCCGCTGGTGATCCTGCTCTCGCCGCTTGTGTCCGGCAAGCAGGTAGAAAACGTGACGGCCTCCCTGTGGGCGGGAGCCGGTTTGATTTTAGGCGGCGCTCTGCTGTTAACTCTCATCACTTGAACCAGAGGAAGGAGGACGTGAAAAGATGATCATTGATACGCACGCTCATATCATCGTCCCGGAAATTTTGAAGGAAGCTGCGCCCGGCGAGGAGTGGCGCCCGCGCGTCATCTGGGAAAACGGCAAACAGATCATCGAATTTAAAAATAAACGCATCGGTTCCGCCACGCGCGAGTTTGTGGAGGTGGAGACGATCCTGTCCGAGATGGACGTATCTGGTGTGGACGCGGTCCTGCTCTCTCCATGGGTCTCGCTGGTCCGGTACGATGCCGCGCCGGAAGAGTCGCTGGAGGCCTGTCAGTTGCAGAACGATGCCCTGGGGGCGCTGGCAGGCAAATATCCGGGAAAGATCGCGGGATTGGGCATGGTCCCCCTGCAGGATGTCCCGTTGGCGGTCCGCGAACTGGAGCGCTTGATGCAGTCCGGCCTGAAGGGCGTCGAGATCGGCACCCACGTCAACGGCGTCTACCCCGGGGATGAGCGCTTCCGTCCGTTCTGGGAAGCCTGCGAAGCGCTGGACGCGTTCGTGTTCATCCATCCGGTGGAAGGCGGCGGGCGGGCGGAACTGCAAAATTACTACATGTGGAACGTAATCGGCAACCCGTTGGAGACCACGGTCGCCGCAGGACACCTGATCCTGTCCGGCGTGATGGAAGCCTATCCGAATCTGAAGATCCTGCTCGCCCACGGCGGGGGAACGCTGCCCTATCTCCACGGCCGGCTCGACCGCGGTTTCCAGCAGCGGCCTGAAATCAATAAAGTCATTTCCCGCCCGCCCACGGACTATCTCAAGATGTTCTACTTCGACACCATCACACACGACCTCGCAGGCCCTGTGCAACCTGGTGGAACTGGCCGGCGCGGACCACGTCCTGCTCGGCTCCGATTATCCGTTTCGACATGGGCAACGAAAACCCGGTCGATCTGGTGCGCGCGGCCGGCCTTGGGACGCGAAGCTGAAGCAAAAATCCTGGGCGAAAATGCAAGCCAACTTATTGCAATTGGGAGGCATAGAGTGGCAAAACTATTTACCTTCGAACAACTACCGCACCTGCATTCCACCCGCGATACCCGCGACCGGCTAGACCTGGTGACGGTCAACGTGCCGGTCGATGCGCAGTTCATCCGCGCAGACCGCATCGTTTACCACCCGGGCGATACGGCCGCGCGTCATTACCACACGGATTGTCACCATCTCTTCTACGTGCTGTCCGGAAAAGGCATCCTACACGTGGACGAGGGCGATTACCGCCTGACGCCCGGGATGGTCGCAGTGGTTGCTCCCAGCGAAGTGCACTGGTTCGAGAACGATACAGATGAAAACTTTGCTTTCGTGGAGTTCTGGGGCCCGCCGCCCAAGGAGACGGTCTGGATCACGGACGACGTCTGAACGTGGGAACAGCACGCCTGAGTTTCAGGCAATCACCGTAATACGTGAACCTGAACCGCCAAGACGGGAAGAACGCCAAGATTCTTTTAGAAGTCGCCAAGTTTTTTTCTTGGCGAACGAGATGAGTCCTTGGCGGCCTTGGCACCTTGGCGGTTAAAAATCGGGATTGATAGGAAACGCAATGAATGATTCCCAAGAACCAGTTGGCGTCGCCGTGATCGGCACCGGCATGTGGGGCAAGCGCATGCTGGCGGCTGTCAAACGCACCCCCTCCCTGCGGCTGGTGGCCTGTTACAGCCGGGATGCAACTGCCCGCGAGGCCGTTGCCGATGAGTTCGGCTGCGCCGCCCCCAAATCGTTCGAGGCGGCGATCAACATGGACGGGGTGCAGGGCGTGCTGCTGATCACGCCCAACCATGTCCATGCAGAACAAGCCGAGGAATGTGCTCGCGCGGGAAAGGGCGTCTTCGTCGAAAAACCGATCGCGTATACGCTGGAAGACGGACAGGCGATGGCCTCCGCCTGTGAATCGGCCGGCGTGACCTTATTCGTAGGCCACAGTTTCCGGCGCCTGGGCGCAGCCCGCAAGGTGAAGCAGGTGTTAGAGGATGGCTGGCTGGGAAAGGTGGTGCTGGCCGAGGCCAATTTTTCCCTGCCTGGCAGCCTCACGCCCGACAAATGGCGCTATTATCGCGAAACCTGCCCGGGCGGCCCGCTGATGCAACTGGGCATCCACCATGCCGACACCTTGCAATACTGGCTGGGTCCCGTCACACGCGTTCGCGGCGCGTTCGCGCACCTGGCCACCTCCGCCGAGATCGACGACGTCGGGGTGGCGCAGCTGGAATTTTTCGGTGGGCCGCTCGGGACGCTGACCGGAAGCTACGTCTCGCCCAAAACCTATTTCCTGCGCCTGTACGGGACCGAGGCCGTGCTCGACTACCAAACGGATATGAGCATCTGGCCGGATGCCGAGCAGATGGACCAGGCGACGGTCGTGGTGTTGAGGACAAAATCCGGGGTCGAGCAGCTGGCGTTCGAGCCGCGTGACATGCTGGTGGACGAGCTGGACGAGTTTGCCCGTTGCATCCGGGGAACGGCCCAGCCGGAGACCGGCGCGGCGGAAGGTCTGCAGGCGCTGGACGTGATTCTGTCTGCGATCCGGTCGAATCTCAAAGGCACCCCTGTGGCGCTGGCACCGCAACAAGATTAAATTGGAGGCTCAAAATTGATGACATACCTGGAAAATCAACGAAAGGTACCCTACAGCTAATGGAAGTTGCGGCACTAGGAGAATACAATGCCTGATGAGCGCGTCGAAGCTGCGATCAAAAATTGGGCCCCGCGTTTTACCTCGCAGGGCGTAGACTACAACGATTTTTCCGCACCACCGCCCGCATCCAGGCGTGGGACCAGTGGTGCCGCGAGTGGGTTGCAATTGGCGACGTGCATTCCGAACTCGCCATGAGGAAGAAGCGCAGGGCAACCGCGTCAGCGCGGGCGAAGCCTATATCGCTGCGGCGTTGTGTTACCACTTCGGCAAGTTCGTCTTTCAGGATTTCCACGAGGAATACATGGCCGCTTCGCACAAAGCGGTGGAGGCTTTCGCCAAAGGCCTGCAGTTGCTCGATCCGACCGGGGAACGGGCCGAGATCCCGTTTGACGGCACGACCATGGTGGGGACCTTCCGAAAGCCCGCGGATTCGAACAAACCCTGCGCTCGTCCTGCTCCTGCCCGGGCTGGATTCCACCAAAGAAGAGTTCTTCTACTGGGAGCGGGTCTTTCTCAAACGCGGCATGGCCACCTTTACCCTGGAAGGCCCTGGGCAGGGCGAGTGCGGCTACAACTCGCATATCCGCCCGGATTACGAAGCTGCGGTTTCGGCCGCGCTGGACGCATTGACCAAACGCGACGACTTCGACCTGGACCGGATCGGGCATGGCGGGCGTCAGCCTGGGCGGTTATTATGCGCCGCGCGCGGCCGCTTTCGAGCCGCGCATCAAGGCAACGGTGGGCAATTGCGGTCCCTGGAATTTCGGCGAGTGTTGGGATAACCTGCCCGGGCTGACCCGCTCCGCCTTTCTGTACCACTCCGGCGCGAGCGATATGGAAGACGCCAGAGCGCGCGCGAACCAGCTCACCCTGGACGGCGTCGCCCAGAAGATCAAACAACCGCTGCTGGTCATCCACGGCAAGCTCGACCGGCTGATCCCCTGGCAGCACGCCCACAAGATCGTGGAGGCGGTCGGCCTCAACGCGGAGCTGGCTATGTTTGAGAGCGGCAACCATGTTTGCAACAACATCCCCTACATCTACCGCCCGTTGACAGCCGACTGGCTCAAGGAGAAGCTGGGATGACCTATCCCCGTTTTTCGGACGCAGAATTCGAACGCCGCTACGCGCTGGCCCGTGAACTGATGCGCCGCGAGGGGCTGTCCGCGCTGGTCATTTTTGGGAATTCCGGCATCAACCGCCATAACGAAGCCAACGTCTTCTGGTTGACGAACTATCTCGACCTGCACCACAACTACCTGGTCTTTCCGCTGGAAGGCGAGCCAACGTTGCTCACCGGCCTGGTCAACCACGTGCCGAACGCGCGCGCGATCGCGGTGATCGACGATACGCGCTGGGGGACCGTACGAACCCGCTAAGGAGATTGTTGCCAAGCTGCAGAAGATCGGCGTTGGCTCAGGGCGAGTAGGGTTGGTGGGCGTCAACGCCACCTTTGGGATGGGGATGCCGTACCAGCACTACGCGACCTTGAAAGAAAGCCTTCCCGAAATCGAGTGGGTGGATGTGACCCGCGACCTTGCCCGCCTGCGGACAGTCAAGAGCGAGGAAGAATTCGAGTGGCTCCAGAAGGCGGCGGAGTTTACGGATATGACCGTTGAGGCGCTGGAGGCTGAAGTCAAGCCGGGGCTGAGCGAGCACGATCTGATCGGCATCATCGAAGGGTCTTACCGGCGCAAAGGCGGCCAGCCGCATATCGCCTTTTTGCGCTCCATGCCCATGGACGCGCCGACCGCCTGCGTCCCGGCCCAGAACGTCACCGATCGCGTCATTCAAAAAGGCGACGTCATCATTATGGAGATCAGCGCCAGCTACTGGGGCTATTCGGGCCAGATCCACCGCCCGATTGCAGTAGGAAGCGATCCAACGCCTGAATGGCAGAGACTGTTCGAAATCGGCGTGCAGGCTTACGAGCGCATGTGCGCAGCCATTTGTCCGGGTGCGACCGAAGGGGAGGTGGTCAAGGCGGCCTCGATCATCGGCGAGTTGGGCTACCGCATCTATGATGACCTGATCCACGGCTACGGCGTGGATATCCATCCCCCGCTGATCGACCGTTCCTGCTGCAATTATTGGCCCTGGGACCAGGCCCATCCCGCGCCAGCCGGCAGAACCTTTGCCGAAGATATGGCCATCGTGGTACAGCCCAATCCCATCACGCCCGACGAGCGCATGGGTCTGCAGGTCGGAGCGCTGACGCGCGTGACCAAAAACGGCGCGGTCAGCTTGCAGAAATACCCAATGAAGTTCATTGTTGCGAAAGGTTAAGGATGAGCCAACCTGATTATCTGCGCACCATCCGCGCCCGCGGCACCTGGCTGGGCGGCCGGGTAAATGACATCTTCGTCCGCGATTTTCCCGTCCTGCGCTCGGACGAGCCGCCCCACAACGAAGGCACCGACACGGGCCCGACGCCGCTGGAGATGACCCTTTCGGGTCTGTGTGCCTGAACGGGCGTCTCATCGGCCAGGATGGCTGAAAAGATACGGTTCAACCTGCAAGGGCTGGAAGCTTCCGCCGAAGGGATTCTGGATATCCGCGGCCGCAAGGGCGAGGCGGATGTGCCGGTCCATTTCAGCAGCGTCCGTCTGCACGTTAAGCTCAAGACCGACGAATCGGACAAGCGCATCCAGCGCCTGATCGAGCTGGCCGAGAAATACTGCCCGGTGCAAAGCCTGATCCGCGCCGCCGTGCCGGATTTTGAGGTGACCTGGGAACGTTTATGAATCTCAAAACGAAAGTCCTTTACCTGGTTTCGCTGGCTGCCTTCCTGCGTTCCTTCGCGCAGGTGATATACACCCCTTCGCTGGCCGCCATGCGGACCGAGCTGAACACCACGACGGCCATGATCGGCCTGACGCTCTCCGTGTACGGGCTGTGCCTGGCCTTCGCGCAGATCGCCTACGGCCCGATCGTGGACCGCTTCGATAGCAAGCGTATCCTGCTGATCGGTTTGGCGGTGTATTTGTTAGGCAACATCAGCGCCTACTTTACGCGCGGGATCGGCTTGTTGCTGGTCGCGCGCAGTTTCCAGGCGTTGGGCATTGCGGCCGCTGCGGGTGTTGGCATTGCGCTGATCACAGATGTCTTTCCCCCAGCGCAACGCGGCCGTGCCATGGGCGTATTCTCCATGTTCAACTCGGCGGGCGCCGCCTCTGCCCCTGCCGTTGGCGGCCTGATCGCAGTCTGGTTCAGCTGGCGCGCTGACTTTGTCGTCCTGGCGCTTGTGACGGTCGCCCTGTTGTTCTTCACCGCCTGGCAGTTGCCCGCGCAACCAGTCCACGGACAGAAAGTCGGCTTGCGGGACATGCTGACCGTGATGCGGACCCGTCCAACGTTCGGCGCTCTGATCCTCGGTCTGGTCCAGTTCTACGGGCTGTACACGATTCACACCCTGACCCCCATCCTGCTGACCGATAAACTGGGGATGCACGAAGCCGGCATCGGCGCAGTGGCCAGTTCCACCGCCATCGGCGTGATCATCGGCACGTTTGTGGGCGGCCGCGCCGCCGATAAACGCGGCATGCGCTTTACACTGCTCGCGGGCGCAATTGGCACTTCGGTCGCGTTTTTGATCCTGACCGGAATCAGCGCGATGGCCTCCGCGAGCATGTCGCCCTGGGCTGTTGTGGCGGGGTTATTTCTCTTTGGGCTGACCGCCGGTTACGGCTTCCCGGCCCAACTCAACATCATGGTGGATTATTTTCCCGTCATCCGTGGCACGGCGGGCGCCCTGCAATTCTTCGGGCGTTTCATCGGCACGACCATTGCTCCCATCCTGGGCGGCTTGTTGACAGATCGCTTCGGCCTGCCCAGCGGATACGGCCTGACCACTGCGCTATTGGTCCTCGGGCTGGTGGTGGCCTTCTTTACGGTCGAGAACCCAACCCCCCTGATGGAGGTGATTCCGGAATGAAAGCGCTGGTAGTCAAAGAGTTTGGCGGCCCGTTGATCCTCGAAGAGGTAGCGGTCCCGCGGCCTGCCGCAGACCAGGTCTTGATCCGGGTCAAAGCCTGTGCGGTAGACCAGTTCGACCTGACCATCCGCGATGGCAAGTTTCGCCATGGCAAACCAAGACTCCGATCATCCTCGGGCACGAGATCGCGGGCGTGGTCGAAGCGCTCGGCGCGGACGTGACGTCCGTTTCTGTGGGCGACCGGGTGACCAGCACCCTCTACCTGACCTGTGGCCGCTGCCGCTACTGCCTGACCGGTCGCGAGACCATCTGCGCCGACTTCAAGGGCTACCTCGGCATTCACACCCCGGGCGCATATGCGGAGTACACTACTGTGCCGGCTGTCAACCTGGTCAAGCTCCCCGAGTTGATTTCCTTCGCCGAAGGCAGCGTGCTCGCCAATGCGATCGGCACGCCTTATCATGCCTTGACCAAGCGCGCTCGTTTGCAACCCGGCGAACGCATCATCGTCACGGGCGCGGGCGGCGGGGTGGGGTCTCACGCCGTGCAGCTGGCGCGCATGATGGGAGCGTTTGTCGATGGCGGTCGATATTGGCGCAGAAAAACTGTCGCTGGCCCGGGAACTGGGCGCAGAAATGGCCTTCGATGCCTCGGATGGCGATTTTTCTGAGCTGGCCCGCGATTGGACGAACGGCGAAGGCGCCGATGTGGTCCTGGAGTTGGTCGGGACAGCCACGTTCGATGCGTCCCTCAAATCCCTGGCGCGCGGCGGGCGCATGGTCATTGTCGGCTCGCATACTGGAACGGCGCTGTCCGCCAGCCCGCAGGCGATGATCGCCAACGAGTGGGAGATCCTGGGCTCGCGCAATGTGTCCAAACGGGAGCTTGCGGAAGTTGTTAATCTGGTTGCCGGCGGGCGCATCCGCCCGGTTGTCACCGGCACCTATCCACTCGAGCAAGCCGAAACCATTCACCAGCGCCTGCGCGCAGGAGAGATCCTGGGACGCGTTGTCCTGGAACCGTGATCGGAGGAGTGATGCCAACCATTTTTGAACCGAAGGACTTGCCTGCCAGAAAAGAAGGCGATGCCACCTTTACCACGCTTGCAAACGCGGCCATGATCGGCGTGGACGCCCTGCAGGTGGAGCGGGTGATCCTGGAATCAGGCCAAAAGAGCGAGCCTGCTAGCGCCGGGGATGGAGAATGTTTTTTGTTCGTGATCCGGGGCGCAGGCTGGGCGCAGGTAGAGGATGAGAGCTTTACCCTCACGCCCGAGTCCATGTTATGGATCGAATCCGGAGAAATGTTCACCCTGGAGGCCGGCGAGGGACAGATGGAAGTCCTGGTCTGCCGGGCGCCGGCTAAATGATGCTCGCGCTGAGCGGAACGAACCTGAGCTTGTCGAAGGGGAGTGCAGTCGAAGCGTAGTGTCTCTTGAAACTGCCCTTCGACTGCGCTCCTCGACGAGCACTCGTTGCTCCGCTCAGGGCCATTAAGGATTTTATGCAAATCAAAGATTCCTTCATCATTAACGCCCCGCAGGAAAAAGTCTGGGAATTGCTGTTCGACATTCCCCGGCTCAGTCAATGCGTGCCGGGCATCGAATTCGTCGAGATCGTGGACGAAAACATTTACCGCGGGAAGCTGGTCGTCAGGGTTGGTCCGATCAAGTCGCAGTTCAACGGCACTGTCACCCTGACGGAAGTCGTGCCGCCGCAAATGATCGCCGGCACGGTCGAGGGCGACGACAGGGCCAGCGCTTCCTCCGTCAAAGCAGGCTTTAGCGGCACGCTGACCCCGGTCGAAACGGGCACCGAAGCCGCCTTCGTTGTGGACGTCAACCTGCGCGGACGCCTGGCCCAGTTCGGCGGCCCGGTCATCAGCGCCACCGCCAGGAAGTTGACGGCCGAGTTTGCCAGGAATTTGAGGGAACAACTTGAATAGACCATGTCATTGCGAGGAGTGCGTTCTTCCCGACGAAGCAATCTCCTGGCTATTTTGGGATTGCTTCGCCACCTGGCCTCGATACGGCCGAGAGACACTCGGCCTACTCGACCAGCGGCTTCTCGCAATGACAAAATAATTTTTATGAATTCAATCAAATTTCTCGAACCATCTACTTTCTCCGAAGCCATCGCCTGGCTGGCCGAATACGGCGATGAAGCCAAGCTGATCGCGGGCGGCACGTCGGTGGTGCTGATGATGGAACAGAAGCTAATCGCGCCCGGCGCCCTGGTCAGCCTGGGGCGCATCGACGGCTGGGACTTCATCCGCACGGAGCCCGATGGCCTGCACATCGGCGCGCTAACCCACCTGCGCGAGGCCGAGCGTTCTCCGCTCGTGGAGCAATTTTGTCCCGCGTTGGCCTATGCGTTCAGCGTGGTCGGCAACGTGCGGGTGCGGAACCAGGCCACTCTGGGCGGGAACCTGTCGGCCGCCGATTACGCGGCCGACCCTCCCGCCATGTTGACCGCCCTGGGAGCGCGCGTCAGGCTGCTCGGTCCAAACGGGACGCGCGAAGTCTCCCTTTCCGAATTCTTCCTCGGCTTCTACACCACTGCCCTCGAGCCGGACGAAATCCTGAGCGAGGTCATCATTCCTCCCATCCCTGAGACAGCGCGCGCCGCCTATTTCAAATATACTTCCCTCTCCGCGGAAGGCCGCCCGGCTGTGGCGGTCGGCGCGCTGGCGGATTTCGATGGAGATGGGAAGTGCCGCGATTTACGGGTCGCGGTCGGCGCGGCGGTGGAGACGCCCCAACGGGTGGAGCGCGCCGAAGAAATGGCGAACGGTCAAACGCTGACCGATGAGCTGGTCGCCGACATCGCAGCGGAATACGCCCGGACGCTCGACACGCTGTCGGACGTGCGCGGTTCGGCCTGGTATCGCAAACAGATGGTTGGCGTGTTCGTCAGGCGCGCGTTGCAGGAGGTGCGAGATGGCCATCGGTAGATCGGTCCCCATGCTGGATGCCGTGCAGCGCGTGACCGGGACGCTGGATTACATGATCAACCTGCGCCTGCCGGAGATGCTGGTGGGAAAGATCGTGCGCAGCCAGTCGCCGCACGCCAGATTGTTAAACGTGGACACCACGGACGCGCTAAAGGTGCCTGGCGTGGTCGCCGTCCTGACCGGCGCGGATTTGGGAGAAAACGCTTTTTATGGGGCGGCGATCAAGGACCAGGGTGTAGTGGCGCTGGACCGCGTCCGTTACGTCGGGGAGCCGGTCGCTGCCATTGCCGCCGAAAGCGAGCAGGCTGCCGAGGAAGCGGCCATGCTGCTCGAGCTCGAGTACGAAGAATTGCCCGCCGTTTTCGACGAGCAGGAAGCCACCTGGCCAGGCGCGCCCGTGCTGCACGAGAAATATCCCGATAACGTTTTTATCCATTCCAAGCTGCGCCATGGCGACATGGAAGCTGCCTTCGCCGCAGCCGACGAGATCTTCGAGGACACCTTCACCAGCCCACTGGCCCAGCAGGCTTCCCTCGAGCCGCACGTGACCGCCGCCCAATGGGATGGAAAGCAAATGACGATCTGGACCGCCTCGCAAGCCCCTTACCTGGTGCGGCGCGTTGTAGCCGGCATCCTTGGCATCGACGAAAAGGCGGTGCGGGTGATTGTTCCGCCGGTGGGGGGCGCTTATGGAGGCAAAGGCCACATCCGCATCGAGCCGCTCGTGGCTGCCATGGCGCGGCTGACAGGCGGCCGGCCGGTCAAATTTGTACTTTCGCGCGCCGAGGAGTTCGTCACCGTGACGAAGCACGCCGCCTCGATCACGCTCAAAACGGGCGTGAAAAAGGACGGCACGTTCACCGCCCGGCAGGTCACGATCTACTGGAACGGCGGCGCCTACGCGGATGCCAGCCCGATGCTGGTGCCGCAGGGCATGGTGCGCTCGGTCGGCCCGTACCGCATCCCGGCCGTGCACGTGGATTCCTATGGGATTTACACCAACCTGCCGCCCGCCGGCGCGTTCCGCGGCGCGATGAGCTCGCAGACCACCTGGGCCTACGAATCCCAGATGGATATCATCGCCCGCAAGATGGGCTGGGACCCGCTGGAATTCCGCCTGAAGAACCTGTTTGTCTCGGGCGACATGTTTGCTACCGGGGAGATTTTGCACGATGTTCATTTTATTGAGTGTTTGGAAGCCTCGGCGAAGGCGATGGACGCGCCTTCACCCCCAGCCCCTCTCCCGAAGGGAGAGGGGGGCGACTCCCTTCCCTCTCCGGGGGAAGGGTCGGGGATGAGGGTAGGCCGTGGCTACGGCGTGATGATGAAGAGCACGATCTCCACCTCCAAGTCGCAGGCGCGCGTGAAGTTGGCAGAGGATGGAACCGTGACGTTGTTCACCAGCACGGTCGAGATGGGGCAGGGATCGCACACGGCCATGGCCCAAATTACGGCGGAATCGTTAGGGCTGCCCGTTGATAAAGTGCGTGTAGTAGGACCCGATACCGCCGTGACGCCGTTCGAACTCGACCACCTCCGCCAGCCGCTCGACCAACATGATGGGCAATGCCGTGCTGCTGGCCGGCGCAAGCCCTGACGAAAAAGCTCGTCGATCTGGCTGCGCCTTTGCTGGAAACGCCTCCTGAGGAATTGCGCGCGGAAAACGGGCACGTGGTCGCCGCAGAAGCTTCGATATCCTTTGCGGATATTCTCAAACGCAACGGCATGGACTCGCTGGAGGAGTCGGGTGAGTTTGCCACCGCCTTCAAAATGGACCCTGAAACCGGGCAGGGGATTTCCACGCCACACTGGCACCAGGGAGCGGGCGCCGCCGAGGTGGAGGTGGATACCGAAACGGGGCGGGTGACGGTCCTGCGTTATACGGCGGCTTCCTTCGCCGGGCGGGTGGTCAACCCGCGGATGGCGCAACTACAAAACGACGGGAATGTGATCTTCGGCTTGGGTCCCGCTCTCATGGAAGAAATCGTGCTGGATGGCGGGCAGCCCACGAATCCCGAACCTGGCGGATTACGCCATTCCATCCATCCGCGATATCCCGCCGGAACTGGTCAGTGTGTGCATCGAATCGGAGGAGGGCGAGCTGCATGGTATCGGCGAAATGACGCTGCCGCCGGTCGCGCCCGCGATTGCAAACGCAATTGAAGATGCGGTCGGTGTGCGGATCAAGGATTTGCCGGTCACCGCCGAAAAAGTCTTAAGGGCATTACGGGAGAAGTCGTAGCCATGATTCTGCATGTAAATGGGAGCAAACGCGAGGTCCGGGCGGAGGCGCGCACCTTGCTGGACGTCCTGCGCGAGGACTTGGGACTGGTGGGGACGAAAGAAGGCTGCGGGGTCGGCATGTGCGGCGCTTGCACCGTCCTGGTGGACGGAGAACCGATCAGCAGCTGTATTATGCTGGCAGAGCAGGCTGTCGGGAAGGAAATCCTGACGGTCGAAGGGCTGGGGAGCGCGGACAACCTGCACCCGGTCCAGCAGGCGTTCCTGGAGGAGGGCGCTTTCCAATGCGCCTACTGCACGCCAGGGTTTGTGCTGACGACGATTGCTTGCTGGAAGAAAACCCATCCCCAAGCGACGAGGAAATCCGTGAGTATCTCGCCGGGAATTTGTGCCGTTGTGGCTCGTACCAGAATATACTTAAGGCGGTAAAGACTGCAAGCAGAAAGTGACCGCCAGTCCATAAAGGAGAGCATTCCTAAGGAGGGCAGATGCGCGCTTTGGTGAAGACAGCGCAGGGGCAGGGACATTTGGAGTTGCGGGAGGTGCAGGAACCGCAGGTGGAGGCGGACGCGGTTCTGGTGCGGGTGCGCGCCTGTGGCATCTGCGGCAGCGACTTGAAGATCCAGGACGACCAGCACCCCTACACGGCGCCTGTGGTGATCGGCCACGAGTTTGCCGGGGAGATTGTCGAAGTCGGGGCCGGCGTTTCCGGCTGGCAGGCCGGGGACCGGGTGGTTGCCGAGCAGCACTTCAAGGCCTGCCGGCGCTGCCAGGCCTGCCTGACGGGCAATGCCTTCGCATGCAGCTCCAAGCGCGCCCCCGGTTATTTTTCGGATGGGGCATTCGCACAGTTCATCAGCGTCCCGGCCTGGTTGTTACACCGCATTCCCGACAACCTGGATTTCGTCGAGGCGGCGCTCAGCGAGCCGGCCGCCGTCGCCGCGCACGGCCTGCTGGACCGCACGGAAGTCAACCCCGAAGACGTGGTCCTGATCCTGGGTTGCGGGCCAATCGGATTGCTGGCGGCAAAGATGGCGCAGGCCGAAGGCGCTTCTCAGGTGATTATCACGGGCACCGACCGTAACGAAAAGGCCCGGCTTCCGAAGGCGCGCGAGCTGTGCATCGATCACGTGGTCAATGTAACCGAACAAAATCTGAAAAAATTGGTTAAGGATCTCACCCATGGCGAGGGCGCGGACGCCATCATCGAGCTCTCAGGCGCACTGCCGGCCATTGCCGAGGCGTTTCAACTGGCCCGCCGGCTGGGACGGGTGGGGATCATCGGCCAGCCGCCCAGCGCCGAGGTCAAGATTCCTTACCGGCAAGCCCTGTTTCGCGCTTTGACGGTCTCGTTCAGCTATAGTTCGAAATTTACCAGCTGGGAAAGGGGGTTATCCTTATTCGCGCGAGGCGCGATCCAACCTTCGCAGTTGATCACACACGTTCTGCCGTTGGGGGAATGGGAGCGCGGGTTCGATCTGTCCCGCAGCGGCCAGGCCGTCAAGGTCGTGTTGGAACCGTAATATTACCGGACTCCAACGTCTCCTGACGTTGGGGCTCATTTGCGAAAGGAGAGTGCAATGAGCATCCCCAAAACCATGAAAGCCGCCGTGTTGTTCGATTTTGGCGACCTGCGCGTGACTGAAGTGCCGGTCCCCTTGTTGGGGCCGGGCGAAGCGCTGATCAAAGTCCATTCGGTGGCAATCTGCGGTAGCGACCCGGCCATCATCGCCAAGGGCTGGAAGGGCTATCCCAAACTGGGCGAATTTATCCCCGGTCACGAGTTCACCGGCACGGTGGTCGCTCTTGCGCCGGACGTGACCGAGTTCGCAGAGGGTGATCGCGTGGCCGTCGAACCGCATAAGGGCTGCGGGCGCTGCGAGAACTGTCTGCGCGGATACTACACCACCTGTTTGAACTACGGCAACTTCGAAAAGGGACACCGCCACTACGGGTTCAGCACCAACGGCGCCTATGCCGAGTACGCAGCCTGCCACATCAACACCCTGCACCGCATCCCGGAGAGCATCGCCTTTGAAGAAGGCGCTGTGCTGACCGGCGCTGCTACAGTTCTGTACGGCTATGACCGCATCGGTTGGATCCGGCCGGGGGAAACGGTCGTGGTGACCGGACCCGGGGCGATCGGGCTGATCTCGGCGCACCTGGCAAAAATCCTGGGTGCCGGTCGCGTCATCCTGACCGGTACGCGCGAGGACCGTCTGGCTGTCGGCCGTCAAATGGGCGCGGACGTCACCCTCAACGTTCATGAGGTCAACGTTCCCGAGACGATCATGGACCTGACCCACGGCATGGGCGCGGACATGGTGGTCGAGTGCAGCGGGCAGCCCGGACCGGCGGCGGAAGCGCTGGAGATCGTCCGCAAGAACGGGCGCATTTCCTATAACGGGATCTACCACGAAAAGGTCACCCTGCAACTCGACAAGATCGTGCAATGGAACCTGCTCATCACCGGCCCAAAGGCTGAGGGCATGCTGAGCCTGGACCGGGCAATCCCGTTGATGGCCGATGGCCGCATGAACTTGAAACCCCTGATCACCCACAAATTCTGCCTGGACGATATCAACGCAGCCTTCGCTACGTTCACAGGCCGGCTGGGCGGCGCGATCAAGGTGATCGTCCAACCTTAAGTCCCTCGACAAGGGAGTCAAAAGTCTCCTGACTTTTGACATCCAACGTCTGGAGACGTTGGACTCCTCCAGGGAAAATCTATGACCGATATCGTCACCTTCGGCGAAACGATGATCCGCCTCTCGTCGCCCGATCACCTGCGTCTGGAACAAACGGCCGCTCTCAACCTGTCGGCGGGGGGCGCGGAGTTGAACGTGGCTGCCGGTGTAGTGCGGCTCGGCCACACGTCAGCCTACGTGACTCGCCTGCCGTCGAATCCGTTGGGACGGTTGATCGCCAACAAAGCCCGCGAAATGAGCGTGGACGTCAGCCACGTGCTGTGGGCGGAGGGGGAGCGGGCCGGGTTGTACTTCGTCGAATTCGGCGCGGAACCTCGCCCCACTCAGGTGTACTACGATCGCAAAGAGTCCGCCTTCGCCCGCATTCAGCCCGGGATGGTGGACTGGAAGAACGTTTTTCAGGATACGCGCCTGTTTCACGTAGGCGGCATCACGCCCGCTTTGAGCGCTTCCGCGTTCGAGGCGCAACTGGAGGCGATGAAGGCTGCGCGCGAAGCAGGCTGCCCCGTCAGCTACGACATCAACTACCGCGCCGCGCTGTGGACAGTGGCAGAAGCGCGCCAGGCGCAACTTCCTTTGATGGAGTATGTGGATATTTTGATCACTTCCCTGCCAGACCAGCCTAAAGTTGCCGAAATATTATCCGGGTTATCCGGTGATGATCCGGCTGAAGTCGCTAGGCGGGTGGCCGAGCAGTTCGGTTTCAAAGCTGTGCTGGTTACGATGCGCAAACCACTTTCTGCGCAACGAGCATCGCTGACATCCCTTGCCTTTGCGGACAACCAAATCTATACAGACCGCCGCTACGAGGTTGAGACGGTCGATCCGCTCGGCGGCGGGGATGCCTGCGTGGCGGGCTTACTGACCGGTTATCTCGAAGGGGATATTCAAATAGGAGTCCGCCTGGGGAACGCCTTTTCCGCCTTGCAGCAGACCGCACCAACCGACCTGCCCTGGCCGACGCGGGCCGAGGTGGAGGCGTTGATCCTCGAAGGCGGGAGCAGCATGAGGCGCTGAGCGAGGAGATTTCATGACAGGAGCATTGTGGGCAACTCTTTCCGGGCTGGGATTCGGCATCTTTCAGGCGTTCAACCGCCGGGCCGGACGCGCGTTCGACGCCTATGTTGCAACATTCTTCTTGTTAGCCGGCAGCGCCGTCATCCTGGCTGGCGCGTCTTTTCTGGGTGTATCTGATTTCCTTTGAAAAAGATCCGTTGGCGGGGGCCAGCCTCTGGAGCGATTCGTTGTTTGGGTTGGGCGTAGCCGTTTGTTTCTCCATCAGCCCGATCTTCATCCGCGGTGGATTGAATGACCTGAACTCGCCGTTGTTGGGCGTTACAATCGGAATGGGTTTTTCCGCGCTGGCCTACGGGATTACGCTGCTGTTCAAGCGAAAACAGATCCTGCAGATGCCCATTCCCCGGGACGCGCTTTGGTTCCAACTGGCAGCTTCCATTTTTGTAGGTATATCCACCTGGATGCGCTGGATTGCCCTGGATATGGCGCCCGTCGGCGTGGTGCTGGCCTTGGGGCGTTTGAACGTACCGGTGGTCATCCTGCTCTCGCCGCTCTTGGTTGGGAAGGCGCAGGAAAACGTCACGGCGCGGGTCTGGCTGGGCACCGCGTTGATCGTAGCCGGATCGCTCATTTTGAATTTTCTCGGCTAAAATCTATTTCCGGGAGGCATGGCCAATGAAATCTCACCTTGAAATCTTGCAATATTTGCTGACGGAAAAAGTCATCGCTGTCGTGCGGTTAGAGAGTGGAGAACAACTGGTCCGTGCCGCGGAAGCGCTCAAGTTTGGCGGCATTTCCACGATCGAGTTTACCTTTTCTACCCCTGGCGCGCTTGACATGCTGAAAGAGGCCTCCACTCGTTTCGGTGGGGAGGTGCTGCTGGGCGCGGGCACGGTGCTCGACCCCGAAACTGCGCGGGCGGCGATCCTGGCGGGGGCGGAGTTCATTGTCACGCCGACCGCCAACGTGGAGACGATTGCGATGTGCAAACGCTATGGCAAACCCATCCTGGCAGGCGCGATGACGCCTACAGAGATGCTCACGGTCTGGGAGGCCGGCGCGGACCTGGTGAAAGTGTTTCCTGCCAGCCATCTGGGCGGGCCGGACTACATCCGGGCCGTTCTGGCTCCGCTCCAGCAATTGCGGCTGGCGCCGACGGGCGGCGTAAGCGCTGAGAATGCGGCAGAATATCTGAAGGCAGGCGCAGTCTGCGTGGGAGTGGGTGGCAACCTGGTCAACAGAAGAGCCGTGATGAACGGCGACTGGAGGACGGTAACTGCTGAAGCGCGACGGCTGGTTGCAGCGGTCAGGGGCGAAACCCTGTAAGCGAACGGTTTTGCTGATACAACGAAAAGAGCCGGCCTATTTGACCGGCTCTTTTCGTGCACATATTCAATTTACTTTAGCCTAGAACGGGATGGGCTCTTCTTCGAAGATCATCATGGGATCTTCCTCGGGGGGTTTCTTATCGAGGAATTGAACTGTGGAGGCGACCACTTTGGTGAAGAAGCGCGATCCGCCGTTGTCTTCATATTTGTCGGTTTTCAAGCGTCCTTCCACGTAGACCAGGCTGCCTTTCTTGAGAAATTCCTGGCAGACCTCGCCCAGGCGTTCCCAGGCCTCGACATTGATCCACTCGGTGGATTCTTTGATCTCGCCGTCCTCGCTCTTCCAACGGTTGTCAACCGCAAGGCTGAAGTGAGCCACTCTCCTGCCGGTCGGTGTGTAACGGGTTTCCGGGTCTCTTCCCAGCCGCCCGATGAGTTGAACGCGGTTTAGCGCAGGCATGGCTCCCTCCTTTCTACGCTTTTGGTGAGGGGGTGTAGGTAACTTTTAGAGGACATGTTTTTGGGTTCCATTCTAAATCTCCTTTTTTTCTCTAAAAGGGCTATTTGGTTGTGCTTCTATTTTAGCACAAATTTTCTAAAAATCAAGGTTTTTGCTAAGAAGTTTCTCGCACAATCGCACGCCCGACATGGCATCCGGCGTCCAGTAATCCGCTCCCACGTACTGGCAGATCTGGTCATCGATCATCCCGCCGCCGATGATGACCGGGAACGACAGCCCGTGATCCTGGGCTTCCTTCCGTAACGCCGTCACGGTTTCTTTCATCGTCTCAAAGGAAGCTGTGATCAGCCCTGACAGCCCGACGATGTCTGGCTGGGCTTCGACCACTCTCGTTGCAAAAACTGCCGGCGGCACGTCGACGCCCAGGTCGATCACCTCGAACCCGTGACAGGAAAGCAGCATCCCGAACATATTTTTACCGATGTCATGGATGTCCCCCGAAACGGTACCAACCAGCACCCGTCCGGTCGTTTTACCCGTTGCTCTTTTTTCCAATAGAGGCTGGACGCGTTCCACCACTTCCCGAAATATTTCGCCGGACATGATCAGCCCGGCGACGAAATATTCCCCGTTTTCATACCGCTGGCCGACTTCGCGCATACCCTCGTTGCACTCATTGATGATCTGTAAAGGATCGTCGCCGGCCGCAATGCGTTGTTCTACCAGGTTGAGGACTGCTTCTTCTTCGAGATCGGCCACAAGTTGGGCGAGCTGGCTGTTCGAATTGGATGTTTCCATAGGTGTTCTCTCAATCTGTCAGAAGACCGACTTTGGTGGTGAAACGCAAAATATCTGCCCGGCCGATGAACCAGCCCCAACTGATGGGCTTATCATCAAAATCGTAGAAAACGTGCTCAAAGCAAAATGCTGCCGTAGGTTGCTCGACTTGTAATAAGGAAGCTTCTTCTTCGTTCAGTAGAGTAGCTTCCATGCTGATATCTCCGCGCTTGAGAATTGTCTCCCCGGCTCCGCTGAAAAGTCGTTGCAGGGAAGTGACTTCCAGTTCGGCTTCGACAATGGGTCGGGTAGGGTCATAGATCAGGTACTCACGATGGTATAACGCGGGCAAACCATCGGCCCGTAAGATGCGGCGGATGTAGATGGTGCGCTGACCGATCGCAATCTCCAATTTGCGGGAAACCCGTTCATCCGCCGTCACAATCCGCGCTTCCAGCACGCTGACAGTTGTATGTTCTGTGTCATTGAACAGATCGTGCAATTCCTTGAGTTGGAAGGTTGCCGCTTCCATGGCAATCGGTTTTACAAAGGTGCCGCGCCCCTGTTCCGTGATCACAACCCCTTGGTCAACCAACATATTAATCGCCCGTCGGACGGTCATCGGGCTGATGCCATAGTGCTCACATAACTGCGCTTCGGAGGGCAACTGATCGCCAGGTCGCAGGATCCCGCCTGCCATACTCTGGCGCAAGATACTGACCAGTTGAGCATAAGCGGGTTCGTACGAATTACGGTCTATCGAAGCTGTTTGCTCTAGAACTTGGCCGTTTGGTCTTTGAGTCATGTCAGTTCAAAAGTGTGAAAGGTGACATTTGTCACTTGAATCACTTCCCTATATAAGTGTATAACTTTAGTAGTACCTCACCAGTGTATCACACTTGCCCACAATTCTATATGAACTTTCTCGCCAAAACCAGTGAATAATTTCCTAGAATCGGATCGTTGGTCTCACTTATATACTGCCAATCGTCGGGTGATCGCGTGTGCGACGGTGATCGAGGAAATGCTGCCCTTGCTCCCGTCCGAAGTGCCGCATGAGGTTCTGGATTTTGGTTTGCATCTCAACCCTTCTCAGTTGAAGAAGGTTCTACAAGAAAAAATAGACGAAGCGAGCAAAAGCGCCGATGTCTTGCTGTTGGGGTATGGCCTGTGCTCGATGGCGGTAGTTGGGCTCAAGGCGACCAGCGCAACCCTGGTCATCCCCCGCACCGACGACTGTATCGCCATCTTTCTGGGTTCATGCAGCGCTTATAAAGAGCAATCCAAAAAAGAACCTGGAACCTACTACCTCACCAAGGGATGGATCGAGGTGGGGGATACCCCCTTTGAAGAACATAAATTATTGATTGAAAAATACGGCCAAGAGAAGGCGGAACGGATGACTCGCCTCTTATTAAAAAATTACAAGCGGTTGGCTTTTATCAACACGGGCGTGTACGAGATCGAGAGATATCGCCAGTACGCGCGGGATACAGCCGGGAGCTTTCAGTTGCGCTTTGAAGAAATTGACGGCTCAGCGGACCTGGTCAAGAAGATGATTTTTGGGCCGTGGGATGGCGAGTTTGTAGTCGTCTCTCCCGGCGAAACCGTTACCTACCAGGATTTTGCAAACCATACACCAGACCCTAAAGGTTTTCAAACCCTTTAGGGTCTTAACTTTCAGGAGTGATTATGAAAATAATCGGAGAAAAGATCAACGGAACCCGCAAGCGCGTAGGCCAGGCGATCGCCGAACGGGATGCGGATTTCATCAAGGATCTGGCGCAGAAACAATGCGAGGCCGGGTCAACCTGGCTGGACGTCAACGCAGGCACGCATCCGGACCAGGAGCCGGATGACCTGGTCTGGTTGATCGAGAACATCCAGTCTGTAGTGGATATTCCGTTGTCGCTTGACAGCGCGAACCCCAAAGCGTTGGAGGTTGCCATCAAAGCGGTCAATAAAACCCCAATGATCAACTCGATCAGTGGCGAGCCGGATCGCCTGGAGAAGATCCTTCCCATTGTGGCGGAACACGGCTGCCAGGTGATCGCCCTGGCAATGAACGACAAAAAGATCCCCGAAACCTTCGACAAACGCATGGAAGTGGTCGAAAAGGTGTTGGAAGCAACCCGCGCTGCGGGCGTGGCAGATGACAAAGTCTACGTCGATCCGTTGGCGATGACCATCGCCACCATGAACCAGAGCGCGATGATCGCTTGCGATACCATCCGCGCCGTGAAAGAGAAAAATCCCCAAGTGCATTTCACCATGGGCTTGAGCAACATTTCTTTTGGGTTGCCGGCCCGTAAACAGGTAAACCGCGGGTTGTTGATGCTGGCCATGCAAGCCGGTCTGGACAGCGCCATCCTTGACCCGCTGGATAAGGAATTACAGGCGGCCATCGTCACCACGGAACTCTTGCTGGGCAAAGACAAGCATTGCCTGAATTATTTGAAGGCATCCCGGAAGGGATTATTCGATCAATAGGAGGAACTAGGGAGAGGATGAAAATTTGGACACACGGAAGGCTTTTCTGGCAAACATGTGAGATTGCCTCGAAACATCTATAAATCAAGGAGAAATGTTATGTCGCAACAACTGATAGAAGCTATTACGGAAATGCGGGAAGAGGACGCCTTGAAGCTAACCAACGAACTGTTGGATAGCGGTGTCTCCCCGGCTGAGATCCTGACCGCTTGTAAGGATGCCATGGAGGTGATCGGCCAGCGCTTCGAGAAAGGCGAGTGCTTCATCCCCGAACTGATGCTGGCGGGCGAGATGATGTCGTCCATCTCGGACGTGCTCAAACCGCGCATGGCCTCAGACGCCACCGCGCAAAAGCTTGGCAAGGTAGTGCTTGGAACCGTGCAAGGTGACATCCACGATATTGCCAAAGACATCGTCGGCTTCATGCTCGATTTGAACGGGTTCGAAGTGACGGATCTGGGCGTGGACGTAGCGCCCGAGAAATTCGTAGAAGCGGTCCAGCAGACCGGCGCGAAGATCGTCGGGTTGAGCGGCTTCCTGACCCTGGCCTTCGACCCGATGAAGGACACGGTGGCTGCCCTCAAAGCGGCTGGCCTGACCGACGTCAAGATCATGATCGGTGGCGGGCAGATCGATGAGAATATCCGCCAGCATACCGGTGCCGATGCCTACGGCAAAGACGCCATGGCTGCCGTTTCCATCGCGAAGAACTGGGTACAGGAGGTAGATCATGTTCACTAGACCGGCAAATTGGAGCGAACTTTCCCCGCTCGAACGGCGCAAGGCCCGCCTTGACGCCTGGCAGAACGCCCCGGTGGAGTTCGTCAGCCCGGAAGCCGAAGCCAACTACAAAGAACGCATTGGTCGCCTGCGCAAAGCCTACGACCTCGAGCACCCCGACCGCATCATTGCCGATGTCAGCATGGGCGCCGCCGAATTTGCCCTGCGCCGCAAAGGCGTCACCGGCACGGACATGGTCTACAACCATGACAAGATGCGCGAACCGCTCCTGGAGTTCCATCGGGAATTCCAGCCGGATACGTCCGTTGGAATGCTGCCATATCCCGGTAAACCTTGGGATATGCTCGATTTCAAGTTATATCTTTGGGGTGGTCAGAAACTGCCTGAGAACTTGGTCATCCAGGCAGTGGAAGGTGAATACATGAGAGGGGATGAATATAAAGATTTCATCGCCGACCCGACCGCTTTCTGGCTCAAACAGTATTTGCCGCGCGCTTACGGCGCCTTAGCCCCCCTGGCCATGCTGCCAGACTTCCCGCGCATCTCGGAAAGCGTAGACACCATTGACTTGTTGGTGCCGTTTGGGTTGCCGCCCTTCCAGGAAATGCTCCACAAGATGATGGAAGCCGGAACCGAATTGATGAAGATGTTGGGCGCAGTCGGCCAAACTGGAGCCATGATTGCTGCCGAGGGCTTTCCCGGCATGGGCTTGAACATTGTCAAAACCCCCTTCGACTATCTGGGCGATACCCTGCGCGGCACGAAAGGCATCCTGATGGATATGTACCGCCGGCCGGATGATCTCTTAGCAGCCTGTGAGGCCTATGTGCCTGTCCTGATCAAAGCGATCGTGGGTGCCAGTGATCGCAACGGTGCTCCCGCGGCCATGTACGTACTGCACAAAGGCGCCGACGCTTTCATGTCCCAGGAGCAGTTCGAGAAGTTCTACTGGCCCACCTGGAAACAGGTCATGCTGGCGCTGTACGAAGAAGGCATTATCAGCCAGTTGTTTATCGAGGGCTCCTACAACAACCGCCTGGAAAACCTGGCGGAAATGCCGGAAAAATCCTTGGTCTGCCACTTCGATAAGACAGATATGAAACGGGTCAAGGAAGTCTTGAGCGACAAGTTCACCATCGCCGGGAACGTCCCCGCCTCAATGATGAGCACCGGTACAACCGATGAGGTACGGGCATACTGCGATGACCTGGTTGAGTTGTATCAGGAAGCCCCTGGGTACATTATGGCCTTCGGATGCGGATTCGAAATGACCACGGCAGAAAAGATCCGGGCCTTCCAGGATTCCGTAAAAGCCAAAGTGCATTAACACGGAAGACCCTAAAGGTTTTTCTGGCAAACCGGCAATAAAAATTGCACAGAAACATCGTGATTTGTTTTGTGTCTGCTTGTAATAAAGCCTTTAGGGTCTAAGGTTCACATATTCCAAAGGAGAAATATCATGGCTCAAGCAAAAGCTCTACCCGCTCAGCAAGATTCGGCTACCAAGAAGGTTGCCCTTGGTCTATGGGCTGTTTTCGTCACCTACTTTGTGGCGATGTTCTTTATGAACTCCGTTAACATCGCGCAGCCCATGCAGGTTGCCGATCTTAACGGGATGGCGCTGTTTTCCTGGATCATTGCCCTGCCCGCGCTTGGCTCGGCAGTCGCCACGCTGATGTTTGGCAAGCTTTCTGATATGTATGGAAGGCGTGCGATCCTGCTTACTTCGCTTGGTTTGTTCCTGCTGGGTACCATCCTTTCTGCCATCAGCACTTCGATAGGATTTGCGATTGCGGCCCGTGTCGTTCTCATGCTTGGACAAGGCGCTCTCGCCCCGCTATGCTTCTCGGTCATTGGTGATCTTTTCGAACCTGCCGCACGTGCAAGATGGAGCGGTATGCTTAACGTCCCCGCCGGCATTGCTGCAACGATTGCCCCCACACTGGGGGGCATGCTCACTGAGAGCAGCATGGGCTGGCGTAGCCTGTTCTGGGTCATGGCTCCCTTGGTATTGATTTCCGGTGCCATGGTAGCTGCCGGTATTCCTGGCCGGAAGGAAAAAGTTGAGCAAAAAGTGGACTTCCTGGGGATCATCGTGATGGTCATCGCCTCTGCGACCTTGATTATCGGTGTTTCCTGGCTCGGTGATCCAACTCGGCTTGGTATCGGCATTGGTCTGATTGTTGTTGCTATCATCGCCTGGGCTGGCTTCATCGCTGTTGAAAAGAAAGCCGAAGCGCCCATCCTTGACTCGCAGGTGCTGTTCAACCGCACCTTCATCACCGCCGCTGGTGCCGGATTTATGTCCTTCTTCGGACTGCTGGGTGTGATGATCTACAGCCCGGTTTTTGCTCAGGAAGTTATGGGCGTCAGCCCCTCGGTCAGTGGTTCGATGCTGACCCCCTTCAGCATGTTGTTCGCTTTCATGGGCGTTCCGGCGGGCTTCGTGTTGGCCAAGACCAAGAAATACAAATGGATGTTCATTTCTGGCTATGCCATTCTGACAGTCGCCCTGTTCATCATGTGGCAATTCACCGCAGAAACGCCTATCTGGCTATTCGTTGTGATTACAGCTCTGGTCGGCTTCGGTAACGGGGTCATGCCGACCATCAACACCCTGGTGGCGCAGTTTGCCGTTCCCAGGCGCTTGCTGGGCGTGGCGGTCGGCGCGATCTTCTTCGTTGTCATGATGGGGATGGCCATCGCCCCCGCGATTCTGGGCCTGGCCCAGAACAGCGCAGCCGATCTTGAAGCTGGCTTGAAGTTGATCTTCATGGTTGGTGCCATCGGCATGGCTATCTCGTTTATCATGGTCCTCACCATCCCTGAAGTCTCGATGGATGTGGAAGTCGCCGACAAACAAGCAGCCGACTAAATTTCCTTTCCCTGCATAAAACGATGGAGTTCAAGATATACTTTGAACTCCATCGCCTTTTTCTGAACAAGCAAACATGTATCGACAAGGTGCCTCTCTTTGAATTTAATAAATCGAAATCCGGAACCATCCTTTGTGGAATTTGTCGTCATCATCTCCTTGATGATGTCGCTCACTGCCTTATCCATTGACACTATGATGCCGGCCCTGCCTAAAATCGGAAGCGAATTGGGCCTTCAAAACGCGAACGATCGGCAGTTGATCATATCGACGATTTTTCTGGGAATGGCTGTCGGACAGTTATTATTTGGTCCGCTTTCGGATAAAACCGGGCGCAAACCCGCAGTATATGTTGGTTATGTTGTTTACATCGCCGGAGCGCTCCTATCGATCGTCGCCGTTAGTTTCCCAATGATGTTGGCCGGAAGGCTGTTGCAAGGGATTGGGATTTCAGCTCCCCGGGCAGTGACATTAGCCTTGGTTCGTGACCGTTACTCGGGCCGCATGATGGCCCGAGTCATGTCTTTTGTCATGACCGTATTCATCCTGGTTCCCATGCTGGCGCCCAGCCTGGGCCAGGCGATCATGGGCTTCGCTGGCTGGCGAGGAATCTTTGTCAGCTTTGTGGTGATTGCACTGATCACGCTGCTCTGGTTCGCATGGCGGATGCCCGAAACGCTGGCCCCTGAACAGCGTGCTCCTTTTTCACTGCGACACATCTTTGATGCGACGCTCGTTATTTTGAAGGATAGAATCGCCTTGGGGTACACGCTATCTGCCGGCCTGGTAGGGGGCGCCTTTCTGGGATATTTAAACTCCGCGCAGCAAATTTTTCAAGAGCAGTACGCCCTTGGAGAATTCTTCCCAATCTTATTTGGAATTATTTCGATTTCGATTGGCCTGGCCTCTTTCCTGAACGCCCGTCTGGTTATGCACTTCGGCATGCAGTTTCTGGTACAGTGGCCACTGCGGATCATTTTAGGTCTGGCGATGGTGGCTCTCGTCGTCGCCCAATTGTCCGCCGGCCAGCCGCCTTTATGGTTTGTGATGGCCTACCTCATGCTGACCTTCTTCTGTATCGGCATTTTGTTTGGTAACCAAAACGCCCTGGCGATGGAACCGCTGGGGAATCTGGCCGGCATCGGGGCGGCGGTGGTAGGTTCCCTCTCAACGCTGATCCAAATGCCGCTGGGCACGATCATCGGCCAAAATTACAATGGCACGATATTTCCGCTGGTCCTTGGGATCGCTATTTTGACCGGCTTATCGATTTTTGTTGTGCGTTGGGCTGAATCAAAGCCCATCGTTCCCGGTTTTGCTGAAGTTGTACCTCGCTAATGAAGGAAGGAGCATCCTCCGTTGTTTGTCATTGACTTTGAACCCATTGGCCGCCGTGGCGAATTTGATGGCGACCGGTCCCTATTAGAGTGTGCCAGACAGCTAAGCGTCGATCTTGTCAGCATTTGCGGCGGCATCGGCAGCTGTGACCGCTGCAAGGTCCAGGTGGTTGCCGGAAAAGTTTCCAAACCGACGTTGGAAGAAGAAGCCGAACTTTCTGCCAGCGAATTGGAGCAGGGTTATCGCCTGGCCTGCCAGACCTACCCCGAAAGCGACGTCAAACTGCATGTCCCGCCCGAATCGTTAACCGCCATCCAGCGGACCCAGATCGAGGGGCTGGACGTGGACGTGGAACCGGCTCCTCCCGTCGTTGGCCTGGAAGCGCTTCTGACGCCGCCCACGCTCGAGTCCCCGCAGGCAGATGCTCAAAACCTTTGGGCTGCCCTTGCCGCCCATGGCGTCCCAGAGGGGACGATCGATTTTAGCGTCCAGCAAAGCCTCTCGACCCTCATCCGCGAACACGACTGGCGCGTGCGGGTTGCCCTGCGCGGAAATGAAATCGTTGCGGTGGGAGCGCCGTCCGCCCGTTGGCTGGGAATGGCAGTCGATATTGGGACAACCAAGGTCGCCGGTTACCTGGTCGACCTGGAAAGCGGGAAAACGCTGGCCTCCAAAGGGTTGATGAACCCGCAGATCTCGTACGGAGAAGACGTGGTCTCGCGTATTGTGGCCGCCAGCAAATCCCCGGCGGATGCTGCCAGGCTGCAATCGCTCCTCACCGATGCATTAAGCCAACTGGCGGCCGACCTGTGTGCAGAAGTCGATGCAAGGCCAGAAGAAATTGTGGAAGCGGTAGTCGTTGGCAATACCGCCATTCACCATCTGTTCCTGAGATTGCCGGTCAAACAACTGGGCCTGGCGCCCTATGTGCCCACCGTGGATCAGGCTTTGGATATCAAGGCGCGGGAGATCGGGCTGCGCATTGCCCCTGGCGCATATGTCCACTTGCTGCCCAACATCGCCGGCTACGTCGGCGCGGACCACGTTGCCATGCTGCTCGCCACCCGTCTCGCCGAATCGGACCGGACAGTTCTGGCAATCGACATTGGCACCAACACCGAAATCTGCCTTCATCACAGGGGCAAGATGACCAGCGTCTCCTGCGCGTCGGGTCCGGCCTTCGAAGGGGCGCACATCAAGTTCGGGATGCGGGCCGCGCCTGGGGCCATCGAGCACGTCCGGCTGGAGAAAGAACGGTTGGAGGTCCAGACCATCGGAGGCGGGCCCCCGGTCGGCATCTGCGGCTCCGGCCTGCTGGATATCGTCGCGCAATTGAGATTAAACGGTGTGGTCGAACGCAGCGGAAAAATGGTAGCTCATCCGCTTGTCCTAAATCGGAACGGCGCCGCAGAATTTATGCTGGCTGAGCGACCGGGCCTGGACCCGATCACGCTCTCGCAAAAAGACGTGCGCGAATTGCAATTGGCCAAAGCGGCAATTCGTTTGGGCATCCAGGCGCTGGTAGAGGCAGAGGGCTTGACCGAAAATGATCTCGAACAGGTTATCATCGCCGGCGCCTTCGGAACCTTCATCAACGTGGAAAGCGCCATCACGATCGGCATGCTGCCCGACCTGCCGCTGGACCGCTTCGAGCAGGTTGGCAACGCTGCCGGGACGGGCGCGCGCCTGGCGTTGATCTCGCAAATTGAGCGCGAGAAGGCCAAAAAGCTGGCCGAGAGGGATGGATATATCGAGTTGGCCAAAATTCCTGGTTTCAACCGGAAGTTTGCAACTGCGACGTACCTGGAGTAACCCTTTGGAAAGGCTTTCAATAAAATAGAAGTGAAATGCTTACCTCTCCTTATCCCGAAGTTGACTCTTTACTCGAAATGATTGGCCAAACCGGACTCCGCATGGCAGAAATTGGAGCCGGTGAAGGCGCATCCGGAAATATCTCTGTTTGTCTGCGCTGGCCGGTTGAAGTTCGGGCAAGTTTCCCGTTAATAGACGAGATGAGCCTACCTCAAGCTGTCCCCGAACTGGCAGGCGCTACCATCATTGTAAGCGGCTCCGGCCGCCGCTTGCGCGAAATCATCGCTGAGCCTGTTGCTCATCTTGCATGTATCGAAGTAAATGAAGACGGGACCACCGGAAAACTTTATACGTCCCATCAGCGTCGCTTCGAGCGGGTAACCAGCGAGTTCAATTCACACCTGGCAGTGCATTATGACCGGGTTTGTTCCACAGGTACGAACTTTCATACAATTCTCCATGCCCAGCCTTTGCATCTAACCTACCTCAGCCACATCCCTCATTATCAGGATATGCATTACCTGAACAGGCATCTCTTGCGCTGGCAACCGGAAACTATCCTGAACATGCCGGAAGGCATCGGGTTCATCTCCTTCCGCGTGCCCGGCTCACGTGCGTTAATGTCGGACAATGTGGAGTCCCTGCGTAACCATCGTATCGCCCTTTGGGGCAAACATGGTGTGATGGCGCGCTCGGATATCTCCATCAAGCGCGCCGCGGACCTGGTGGAATATGCGGAAGCCGCCGCGAAATATGAATACCTGAACCTTGCTGCCGGGGAGGTCGCGGAAGGATTAAGCGCAGAAGAGATTCGCGAGATCTGTAAGGCGTTCCATATCAAACAGGATTTTTTTTAGCCACGTGGGGCAAATTTGGCTACGAGTTAAGAACATGACATTCATATTACAGTGTAAGGTTGTATTTCTGACACCCATTTTTCGGGCTCTTATTGGAACTTTGAGTTTTAATATTAAGATTGCATAAACAAACAGGAATTGCATTTATTTGCCCTTGACTTAATCTCGAAAAGACCTATAATCGGCGGAACACCTTAACCAAGCCATGCAAACTATTCTCAACACCCTCGTCCTTATCGTTATTATTTCGGTCCTTATTCTTAAGGACCAGATTATGGTTGGGATGGCAGCGGTGAGAGTAAAATAAACACACCAGCATAAAGAAGTACAAGCCGCCCCAACCAGGGGCGGCTTTTTGTTTACAAAAGGAAGCCAAAATGCATATCATAAATTTGCTAGAGTTTGTTATTTCTCTGATTATTGTCCTCCTTCTTACGAAGGAGAGACCCCCTGTGGTTGGACCGGTCAGGATCGTGACAAAAGATAAGCACACCTGGAAGAATTAAAAAACCGCCCGACTACAATCGGGCGGTTTTTTGACCCCTCCTGACCCTCACCACAGCCCCTCTCCCTGAAAGGGAGAGGGGAGAAAGTAGGAGTTATGCGATCAGATACTGTCAAGAAAGGTTTCGATAAAGCGCCCCACCGCGCGTTGTTGCGCGCGACAGGGTTGAAAGATGATGATTTTGGCAAGCCGTTTGTAGCCATTGTCAATTCGTATGTGGATATAGTGCCCGGCCATGTTCATTTGCAGGATTTCGGCAAGCTGGTCAAGGAGGCCGTCCGGGCCGCAGGCGGAGTCCCGTTCGAGTTCAACACCATTGGCGTGGACGACGGCATCGCGATGGGACACTTGGGGATGAAGTACTCGCTTCCTTCCCGGGAACTGATTGCGGACTGCGTTGAGACGATGATCGAGGCCCACAGGTTCGACGCCATGGTCTGCATCCCCAACTGTGACAAGATCGTGCCGGGGATGTTGCTTGGCGCGATGCGGGTCAACATCCCGGCCATTTTTGTCTCCGGCGGGCCGATGGCAGCCGGCAAGACTCCCGAGGGCGAAACGATCGACCTGATCTCCGTTTTCGAGGGTGTAGGCGCGTATTCAGCGGGAAAAATCGATGAAAAACGGTTATCCACTTTAGAAAAATTTGCCTGTCCTTCTTGTGGCTCTTGTTCGGGCATGTTCACTGCCAACTCGATGAACTGCCTGATGGAAGTGCTGGGGATGGCGTTGCCCTATAACGGTTCGGCGCTTGCCAAGACGCCTGAACGGGAGGCATTGGCCAAGAAAGCGGCTGCCCAGGTACTGACCTTATTGGAACGCGACATCAAGCCACGCGATATCGTCACGCCCGAAGCCATAGACGATGCCTTCGCGCTTGATATGGCCATGGGCGGCTCCACCAATACTGTGCTACACACCCTGGCGCTGGCCAACGAAGCGGGTGTGGACTACCCGCTGGAGCGCATCAATTCCGTGGCGGACAAGGTTCCGCACATTTGCAAGGTCAGCCCGGCAGGCAAGTGGCACATGGAAGACGTGCACCGGGCGGGCGGTATCCCGGCCATTTTGAACGAGATCCAGTGGAGCACCGGCATGCTGCACTTCGACCGAATGACGGTCAGCGGGACAACCCTGGGGGAATCGATCCGGGGTTGTGATATTCAGGATGAGGACGTGATCCATCGTTACGACAACGCCCATTCGAAAACCGGCGGGTTAGCGATGCTGTTCGGCAACCTGGCCCCCAACGGGGCGGTCGTCAAGGTGGGCGGCGTCAGCGCGGAGATGATGAAGTTCAGCGGCCCGGCGCGGATTTACGCATCGCAAGACGAGGCCTTGAAAGGCATCTTGCAGGGGGAGGTGCAGGCCGGGGACGTGGTGGTCATCCGCTACGAAGGCCCAAAGGGTGGGCCTGGGATGCAGGAGATGCTCTCGCCGACCTCGGCCATCATGGGCCAGGGACTGGGCGATAAGGTGGCGCTGATCACCGACGGTCGCTTCAGCGGCGGGACGCGCGGGGCTTGCATCGGGCATGTTTCTCCGGAAGCGGCCGCAGGCGGACCGATTGGCGCGCTCAAAGCAGGGGATGTGATCGACATCGATTTAACGGCACGCAGGCTGGATGTCCGTTTGAGCGAGGCGGAAATTCAGCAGCGACTGAGCGAGTTCCCTCCCTTCCAGTCCAAGACGCAGAGCAAGTGGTTGAAGCGGTATTCGTATTTCGTCACCAGCGCAGATACGGGCGCGGTGTTGCAAACGGAATTTTGACCTAATAACCCCCGCCCTCCGGGCACCCCCTTCCCTACCAGGGAAGGGGGACGGGGGGATAGGTCCAAGGAGAGAAATCATGAAATTAAGCGGAGCAGAAATTTTGTGGGAATGCTTGACAAGGGAGGGCGTAGAGGTGGTATTTGGATATCCGGGTGGAGCGAACATGCCGATCTACGATGCCATGCTCAGTTATCCGGTCCATCACGTACTGGTGCGGCACGAGCAAGGCGCGGCGCACATGGCCGACGGGTATGCGCGTGCCTCGGGGAAAGTCGGTGTGGCGATGGCCACTTCGGGCCCTGGCGCGACCAACCTGGTAACCGGGATTGCCACGGCGATGATGGACTCGTCGCCGATCGTGTGCATCACCGGGCAGGTACACGCCCATTTGATCGGCGGGGATGCCTTCCAGGAAACGGATGTGACCGGCATCACGTTGCCGATTACCAAGCACAATTACCTGGTTACGCGCGCAGATGAGGTCGCTGAAGTGGTCCGTGAAGCCTTCTACATTGCCCGCAGCGGGCGACCAGGGCCGGTGCTGATCGATATCTGCAAGAATGCCCAGATCGAACAAACCGAATTCGAGTATCCCATGAACTGTAAATTACCGGGGTACAAACCGCCCTCTCACGCACCAAAGTCGGATCTTCAGAAAGCAGTAGAACTGATCGAGAAGTCCAAAAAACCTGTCATCCTGTGCGGGCACGGGGTCACGATGTCGGGCGCGGAAGAGGTTTTACAACATTTCGCCGTCAAAACCAATACCCCGGTGGCGATGACCCTGCTCGGCCTGGGCGCGTTCCCGGCTTCGCACGAGCTCAGCCTGGGCATGATGGGTATGCACGGCGAAGCGCACTGCAACCTGGCCATCCAGAACGCCGATTTGCTGCTGGCCTTTGGCATGCGCTTCGATGACCGCGTGACCGGCACGCTCAGCACCTATGCCCCGGGTGCGAAAAAAATCCATATCGAGATCGATCCTTCGGAAATCCATAAAAATGTGAAGGCAGACGTACCCTTAGTGGGTGATTTGAGAACCGTGCTGACCGATCTCATCCCGATGGTGGACGAGTACGAGCACGAAGAGTGGATGGGGCAGATCGCAGAGTGGAAGGCAGACGGGGATGCGCGCAGCATTATGAGCTGGCCGGAAGACGGCAAGTTGCACGTCTCGCACCTGGTCCATAGTTTATGGGATGCCACCGAAGGAGGCGCCATCGTCACCACGGACGTCGGCCAGCACCAGATGTGGACGGCGCAATATTATTTCATGGAAAAACCCAAACGCTGGCTTTCCTCTGGCGGCGCGGGCACGATGGGCTTCGGCCTGCCCTCCGCGATCGGAGCCTGGTTTGCCCAGCCTGATCAGGAAGTCTGGACGGTGGTCGGCGATGGCGGTTTCCAGATGACGCAGGCGGAACTGTCCACCGCGGTACAGGAGGGCGCGAACGTCAAGATCGCCATCATGAACAACAATTTCCTGGGCATGGTGCGCCAGTGGCAGGAGTTCTTCTTCGAAAAGCGTTATTCGGCGGTCAATATGCGCACGCCGGATTTCGTCAAGATCGCCGAAGCGCACGGAATCCCGGCCAGGCTGGTGACCAAACCGGAGGAAGTGCGTGACGCCATTGCCTTTGCCCGTAACACGCCTGGACCCGTTTTGCTGGAATTCCGCGTGGAGCAGGAGGAAGCGGTCTACCCGATGGTGCCCTCCGGCGCAGCGCTGGACCAGATGCTGAGACGGCCGGTGAGGGACGCGGCTTAGATATTTGACCTAACCCCCGCCCTCCGGGCACCCCCTTCCCTGCCAGGGAAGGGGGACGGGGGGATAGGTCTAAGGAGAAATCACATGCAATATACATTTATCGCACTCGTCGAAGACAAACCGGGCGTGCTGAATCGCGTGGCCTCATTATTCCGCCGCCGGAATTTCAATATCGAATTGTTGGCTGTCGGGCGCACCGAAAAAGAAGGCGTTTCCCGGATGACGATCGTGATGGATTGTGAGAACGATATGGATGCCCACAAGATCGAGGCCAACCTGTACAAGCTGGTCAACGTGATCGACGTACAGGATGTCACGCGTCAGCCGTCTGTGACCCGCGACCTGGCGCTGATCAAGGTCAAGGCGACGGCTGAACAGCGCAGCGAGATCAACAACCTGGTTGCCATCTTCCGCGCTCGCATCGTGGACGTGGCGCCTGATTCCGTTATCGTGGAGGCTACTGGCACCGAAGACAAGGTGGAAGGCATGATCGAGCTGCTGCGCCCAATCGGCATCATGGAAATGGTCCGCACGGGACAGGTTTCGATGACTCGTGGTGAGCATTGCGGCATCCGCCGCACGCCGGGTGCGAACGGCAATGGCTGGCACACGGAAGAGTATTCCCAGGTTGGAGCGGATTAATACTCCGTTGGTTGAGTATCGCCCGCCCCGGCCATTTCAAGTGCAATTAGGTGCGCAAGGATGGGCGGGCCGGGGAAACCAACTTGTTACAGGAAAGTGAAAGATTGTTTGTAACATGGTGGTCTCGATACGTTCCTCGTTGGCACTCGGAACTGCTCGACCACCGGCTGCAGCAAATAAGGAGAACTGATTTATGGCAAAAATCGATTTTGGCGGTGTCGTTGAAGACGTGGTCACCCGCGATGAATTCCCGCTCGAGAAGGCGCGCGAAGTGCTCAAGGATGAAGTCGTGGCTGTGCTCGGTTACGGCGTGCAAGGACCCGCGCAGGCCTTGAACATGCGCGAAAACGGGATCAAGGTCATTGTTGGGCAACGGTCCGGCACCAAAAATTGGGACAAAGCTCTTGCCGATGGCTGGGTTCCTGGCGAGACGTTATTCTCCGTCGAAGAAGCTGCCGAGCGTGGTACGGTGGTCCAGTACCTGCTGTCAGATGCCGGCCAGCGCTCACAGTGGCCGAAGATCGTCGAGTGCCTGGAGCAAGGCGACCTGCTCTATTTCTCGCACGGCTTCTCGATCACCTACAAGGACCAGACCGGCGTGATCCCGCCGCCACACGTGGACGTTTCGCTGGTCGCCCCGAAAGGCTCGGGCGCCAGCGTGCGCAGCAATTTCCTGGACGGCTCGGGCATTAACGCCAGTTACGCTGTTCACCAGGATGCAACCGGCAAAGCCGAAGAACGCACGATCGCGCTCGGCATCGCCATTGGCGCCGGTTATCTCTTCCCAACCACTTTCGAGAATGAAGTGTATTCTGACCTGACCGGTGAGCGTGGCATCTTGATGGGCGCCCTGGCAGGTGTGATGGAAGCCCAGTACAACGAACTGCGGGCGCACGGGCATAGCCCTTCCGAAGCCTTCAACGAGACCGTCGAAGAGCTGACCCAGTCGCTTATCCGCCTGGTTGCCCAGAACGGCATGGACTGGATGTACGCCAACTGCTCCACCACCGCCCAACGCGGCGCGCTGGATTGGAAGGACAGGTTCCGCGATGCAGTCGCTCCGGTATTCTCTGATCTATACCAGAGCGTCGTCGCTGGCGAAGAGACCCGTATCGTGCTGGAGAAGAACTCCGACCCGAATTACCGCCAGAACTTGGATGAAGAACTCAAAGCGATGCGGGAATCGGAGATGTGGCGGGCAGGCGCTGCGGTGCGCTCGCTGCGGCCGGAGAATTGGGGTAAGTAGACAGGTAAGCACGTATACGGGTAAACAGGTTTACATGTGTATGTGTATACCTGTTTACCTCTCTCGAAAGGAGCTTTTTATGGTTAGCAATTACGTCAAAATATTTGATACAACGTTACGAGACGGCGAACAATCCCCCGGCGCGACGATGACCTCCGTGGAGAAGCTAGAAGTCGCCCGTAATTTGGCCCGCCTGGGCGTGGACGTCATCGAAGCAGGCTTTCCCGCGGCTTCGCCCGATGACCTCGAAGCCGTGCGCCGGATTGCGGACGAGGTTGGGAACCCGCCGGAGGGGGAGGAGCAGGTCAAGGTCCCGGTGATTTGCGGGCTGGCGCGTGCCACCAGGAGCGACATCGACAAAGCCTGGGAAGCAGTCCAGGGGGCGGGACATCCCCGCATCCACACTTTCCTGGCAACGTCCGAGATCCACATGCAGCACAAGCTCAATATGACCCGCAAGCAGGTGGTCGAGCGTGTGCGTGAGATGGTATCTCATGCGCGTTCCCTGTGCGAGGATGTGGAATTCAGCCCGGAAGATGCCGGCCGCTCCGATCCGGAATTTCTGTACGAAGTTTTGGGCGTTGCAATTGAAGCGGGCGCGACCACGCTCAATATCCCCGATACGGTCGGGTACACCATGCCAGAGGAGTTTGGCGCTCTCATTGCCGGCATTAAGGCCAACACGCCCGGCATGAGCGATGCGATTACGATCTCGGTCCACACCCACGACGACCTCGGCCTGGCGACCGCGAACGCCCTGGCGGGCATCCGCGCAGGGGCGCGCCAGGCCGAGGTGACGGTCAACGGCATCGGCGAACGGGCGGGCAATACTTCCTTAGAGGAAGTTGTCATGGCCTTGCGAACCCGCTACCCGGTTTACAGCCTGGAGACGGGTATTGATACAACCCAGCTTTCTCGCCTCAGCAAGCTGGTCAGCAATTACACGGGGATTTCCGTTCAGCCGAATAAAGCCATTGTTGGCGCCAATGCCTTTGCGCACGAGGCCGGCATCCACCAGGATGGCATGCTCAAGAACAACCAGACCTACGAGATCATGCGCCCCGAAGATGTGGGCGTCAGCCAGACCAACCTGGTGCTCGGCAAACATTCCGGCCGCCATGCCTTGCGCGCCAGGCTGGCCGAGATGGGCCACGCTCTCGACGATAGCGAACTCGACCAGGCCTTCACCCGCTTCAAGGAACTGGCCGACCGCAAGAAGGTCATTACCGACGCCGACCTGGAAGCGTTGATCGCCGACGAGTTCTACCAGCCGCTCTCTGTCTACTCGCTGGAAGGTTTGCAGGTTGCCTGCGGCACGATGGGCATGCCCACTGCGACCGTCCGTTTGAAGGGTCCGGATGGCAAGATCCATACCGAAGCCGCGATTGGCACCGGTCCGGTGGACGCTACGTATAAGGCGATTAATTCCATCGTCAATACCCCGAACACGCTGCTGGAGTTCAGCATCCACGCCATCACCGAAGGGATCGATGCCCTGGGCGAGGTTACCGTCCGTGTGCAAGGCGAGAACGGGCAACAGACCATGGACGCCCAAAAAGAGCTGCCTTACAGCCGGATCTACGGCGGTCACGGCGCCGACACCGACATCATCGTCGCCAGCGCTAAAGCTTATATCAACGCCATCAACAAACTGATCATCTCGCAAACCGAAGGCGCTCATCCCGTCCAGACCGACTACGGAGTCATGCTGGTTGGCTGAATACTTGTACCGCGACATTTATGTCGCGATCCATCGAAATGCGACATAAATGTCGCACAACAAATAAATAGGAGAAACCATCATGTCCACCCCCAACGAAACCCCAAGCGTTTCCGAAACCCCGATCTTTCACCCGTTCCCTGAACCCAGCACCATACCCTCCGGCTGGGACCTGAGCCGCCTCACACCGGACCCAGCACCTGCTCCCGCTGTCCCGGCTGATGACGAGGCTAAGGCCTGATTCCATTTCCAGGATTCTAGTAAACAAGGAAACACGAAAACAGGTACGCACCTCCTGTCAACTTGTTCACTTGTGTACCTGTCTACCTTTTACTAACCTATGCCAAAAACTCTCTTCGAAAAAGTCTGGGATTCGCACGTTGTGGCCCAACAACCCGATACCCCGGCGATCCTATACATTGACCTGCACCTCGTCCACGAGGTGACCTCGCCGCAGGCCTTCACCGGGCTACGCCAGCGTGGATTGAACGTGCGCCGGCCGGACAAAACCTTTGCCACGTTGGACCATTCCACGCCCACGCACCACCCGTCCCTGCCGATCGCGGACCCAATTGCCGCGGCGCAGATCCGCCAGATGGAGAAAAATGCGGCCGAGTTCGGCGTGTCGCTCTACGGGCTCGACAGTCCCAAACGCGGCATCGTCCACGTGATCGGCCCGGAGCTGGGATTGACCCAGCCCGGCATGACCATTGTCTGTGGCGACAGCCATACCGCCACCCACGGCGCGTTTGGCGCGCTGGCCTTTGGCATCGGCACATCCGAAGTGGAGCACGTGCTGGCCACCCAGTGCCTGCTGCAGCGCAAGCCGAAGACCTATGAAGTGTGCGTGGATGGAAAGCTCGCCAACGGCGTTTCGGCCAAAGATATCATCCTGGCCCTGATCGCCCAGATCGGCGTCGGCGGCGGGACCGAACACGTCTTCGAATATACCGGCGAAGCCATCCGCGCGCTCTCGATGGAAGAACGCATGACGGTCTGTAACATGTCCATCGAGGGCGGGGCGCGGGCGGGCATGATCGCCCCTGACGAAACAACCTTCGATTATCTGATGGGACGCGAATTTGCGCCGAAAGAGGCTGAATGGGATAAGGCTCTCGCGCACTGGAAATCCCTGCCCAGTGACGAGGATGCCGTCTATGATAAATCCATCACCCTGGATGCCTCTACATTAGAACCGATGATCACCTACGGCACAAATCCCGGTATGGGCATGAAGATCAGCGAGCGCATTCCCGACCCGCGAACCTGCGGGGATCAGTCCTTGAAAGCCGCGCTCGAAAATTCGCTGGCCTACATGGACTTGCAGCCCGGGCAACCGCTGCTCGGCAAAAAGGTGGACGTGGTCTTCATCGGCAGTTGCACCAACTCGCGCATCTCCGATCTGCGCCAGGCAGCCTTTCTGCTGAAAGGACGCAAAGTTTCTGCTGACGTGCGCGTGATGGTGGTGCCCGGCTCGCAGCAGGTCAAGAAGCAGGCCGAAGCCGAAGGATTGGACAGGATCTTCAAGGAAGCCGGCGCCGACTGGCGCGAAGCCGGCTGCTCGATGTGCCTAGCAATGAACGGCGACCAGCTCGAGCCCGGCCAGTACGCCGTCAGCACCAGCAACCGTAACTTTGAGGGGCGCCAGGGCAAAGGCGGCCGGACCTTCCTGGCCTCGCCGTTGACCGCTGCCGCTACTGCGCTAACCGGCGCGGTTACAGACCCGCGGACGGTCATTGCATGAGCGAACCTGCTCCTGTCGGCGCAGAGGTCTGGAAGCAGGCGGCCATCGTGGAGCGCTTTCTCAGCTTCCACGCCGCTATTCCGCTGGCGCGGGAACAGATTGATGTCATGCTGACCCTGCTGGCAACGCGCCCCCAGCCTGTCAGGTCGTTCATCGACCTGGGTTGCGGCGATGGAATACTGGCAGCGGCCCTGCTTGAGAAATATCCCGGAAGTCAGGGTGTATTGGCCGATTTCTCGGAACCAATGCTGGAGCAGGCGCGGGTGCAACTTAGTGATTTTGCGGACCAACTCCAGTTCTTGAACCTGGATTACGCCGACCCCGCCTGGGTGGACGCTATACAAGGTATGGCTCCATTAGATGCAATCGTGTCCCGGTATTCGGTCCACCACCAGCCAGACGAGCGCAAACGTGCGATTTACGAGGACATCTTCGGCCTGCTGGCCCCCGGTGGTTGGTTCATCAACATCGAGCACATCCTGCCGTCCGCCGGCCTGGCGACCGATTTGCTCAACAACCACATGATCGACGGGCGCTATGCCATCGAGGTTCAGAAGGGCGGCTCCAAAACCAGGCAAGAGATCGCAGATATATTCCTCAAACGCCCTGACCGGGAAGCCAACCTGCTGACGCCCGTCGAGGCCCAATGCGATTGGCTGCGCCAGATCGGCTTCGAGCAGGTAGACTGTTACTTCCGAATATATGAGCTGGCCGTCTTTGCAGGAAGGCGACCGGGTCTAAAATCGTAAATCACAAATTGGAAATGAATGATGACCCAATTTACAACCTTAACTTCCCACATGGTCCCGCTGCCCGCCGAGAACGTAGACACGGACCAGATCATCCCGGCCCGCTTCCTGAAAGCGACCGACAAGAACGGCATGGGCGAGGCCCTGTTCGCCGACTGGCGCTACAACCCTAACGGCAGCCCCAAGCCCGGTTTCGTGCTTAACGATCCCAAATACCAGGGCGCGGAAATCCTGTTAGCCGGAGACAACTTCGGGTGCGGATCGAGCCGGGAGCATGCGCCCTGGGCGCTGACCGGCTACGGCTTCCAGGCCGTCATCAGCACCTCCTTCGCAGACATCTTCCGCAACAATGCGCTCAAAAACAACCTGCTCCCGGTCATTGTCGATGCCGAAACGCTCCAGTCGTTGTTTGACCTGGTCGAAGAAGCCCCTGCGGCTGAGATCACCGTGGACCTGGAAACCCAGTCTCTCCATTTGCCGGATGGAAGCTCCGTTTCCTTCCCGATCGACCCTTTTTCGAAGACCTGCCTGATCCAGGGCGTGGACCAGTTGGGTTATATCAAGAGTTTTGAAAATGAAATTGCGACATTTGAGAGTAAAGAATAGAGGAGTAGAGAGTAGAGAATGGAGAATATGAACCACTCTCCATTCTCTACTCTCTAATAACTGCTTATGAATATCCAAATCTACGACACCACCCTGCGCGACGGCACTCAATCCGAAGGTTTTACCCTTTCGAGCACCGACAAAATCCGCATCGCCAGGCGCCTGGACCGGATCGGCGTGGCCTTCATCGAGGGCGGTTGGCCGGGCTCCAACCCCAAAGACGCGGAATTCTTCGAGCGCGCGCGGGATATGGAGTGGGGGGCGGCTAAGATCGCCGCTTTCGGGGCTACCTGCCACGCGCGCAGCGGACCGGAAGATGATGCGAACATCAAGGCGCTGCTGGATTCGCACACACCGGTCTGCACCATTTTCGGGAAGACCTGGACGCTGCACGTGACCGAGGTACTGCGCACCACGCTGGAAGACAACCTGCGCATCATCGAGCAGTCGGTGGCCTACCTGCGCGAGCAGGGCCGGCGCGTGATCTACGACGCTGAACATTTCTTCGACGGCTATAAAGCCGATCCTGCTTACGCCCTGGAAACGTTGCAAGCAGCGGTCCGTGGGGGAGCCGAGACGGTTGTGCTGTGCGACACCAACGGCGGAACCCTGCCCTGGGACCTGGAACGCATCGTTCAGGAACTCAAGCCTGCACTCGCGCACCCGATCGGGATCCACACCCACAACGACTCCGGGTGCGCCGTCGTCAACTCGCTGGTCGCCGTACGCGAAGGGGCGATCCAGGTGCAGGGCACCATCAACGGGGTGGGCGAGCGCTGTGGCAACGCCAACCTGTGCACGATCATCCCTGACCTGGAACTCAAAATGGGACTCCGCTGCCTGCCCGAAGGGAATGTTTCCCGCCTGACGGAACTGTCTCATTTCGTGATGGAAGTTGCCAACGTCACGCCCGATGAGCATTTACCCTTTGTCGGTAAGTCTGCTTTTGCGCACAAGGGCGGGGTGCACGTGGCGGCTATGCGGCGTTCGGTGCAGTCCTACCAGCACGTCGAACCGGAGAAAGTCGGCAACAAGATGCGCGTGGTGGTTTCTGATTTATCGGGGCGCGGCAACCTGCTTAGCAAAGCAGAAGAACACTTTTGGAGTTGGATGCTGAGGAAGTCGTGCCCGTTCTCAGTGACATCAAGGAGTTGGAAGCGCGCGGCTTTGCTTTCGAAGCGGCCGAAGCCTCGGTGGCCATGATGCTCAAGCGCCAGGAGATGTATTACAAACCGCCGTTTGAGCTGGTGGACTTCTTCGTCAACGTCGAACACCGGGACGGGCGCGGCACCTTTGCTGAAGCCACCGTCAAGGTCAAGGTGGAAGGCGAAATTTTGCACACCGCGGCGGAAGGGAACGGACCCGTCAACGCACTGGACCTTGCCTTGCGCAAGGCGCTCCAACCGATTTACCCCCAGCTGGCCCACTTCCATCTGGCGGATTACAAGGTCCGCATTTTGGACGGTGAAAATGGCACCGAAGCCATCACGCGCGTATTGATCGACACCCATAACGGCACCAAACGCTGGAGCACGGTCGGCGCGAGCGGAAACATCATCGAGGCAAGCTGGTGGGCGCTGGCCGACTCGGTTGAATATGGGCTGATGGTGGCGCATTAAAGATTACCCCGCCCTGAGCGGAGCGATAGCGCAGTCGAAGTGCGCTATCGCTCCGCTCAGGGCGAAGATGGAGACTCATGAACTTCAACATCACCCTGCTCCCCGGCGACGGCATCGGCCCCGAAGTGGTGGCCGAAGCTGTTCGGGTTTTGGAAACGGTTGCAACGAAATACGGACACAGCTATACCTTCACCGAGCGGCTGATGGGCGGCTGCTCGATTGATAAATTCGGCTCTTCGCTGACCGAAGAAACCCTGGCTGACTGCCAGGCAGCCGACGCGGTGCTATTGGGCGCGGTCGGTGGGCCGAAGTGGGATGATCCCAACGCCAGGGATCGGCCCGAGCGCGGGCTGCTGGCCTTGCGCAAAGGGCTGGGCGTGTTCGCCAACCTGCGGCCGGTTAAAGTACACCCGGCGCTGATCGAATGGTCCCCGCTTAAGCCGGAAAAACTGGAGGGCGTGGATATCCTGGTGGTGCGCGAGCTGACCGGCGGCCTGTACTTTGGCTGGCCCAAAGGACGCGACGTCAAAGATGGCCGTGAGCGCGCTGTGGACACGCTGGAGTACTACGATTACGAAGTCCGGCGCGTGTTGGAACTGGCTTTTCAGTTGGCGAAGGGCCGCAAGAAAAAGGTCACTTCGGTGGATAAGGCCAATGTGCTCGAATCGTCCCGGCTATGGCGGCAGATCGCGACAAAGGTTGGGGCGGAGAATCCCGATGTAGAGCTGGAACATGTGCTGGTCGATACCGCTTCGATGCGCCTGATCACCGGTCCCGCCTGGATGGATGTGCTCGTTACCGAGAACATGTTTGGTGACATCCTGACCGACGAAGCCTCGGTCCTGGCGGGATCCATGGGGATGTTACCCTCGGCCAGTTTAGGCCAGGCCCCGGCCGGGGAGAATAAAGGTCCGGGAGTATATGAACCTATTCACGGCTCGGCCCCGGATATCGCCGGGCAAGGGATTGCCAACCCGGTTGGGACGATCCTGTCGTCAGCGATGCTGCTGCGTCACTCGCTGGGACTGAACGAGGAGGCTGCGTCTGTCGAAAGAGCCGTGGATGAGGCCATCAATTGGGGCGCACGCACGGTGGACGTCGGCGGCAAGTTGGACACCCGCCAGATGGCGAATGAAATTATCAAACGGTTGTAAATTTGCCCTCACCCCTGCCCCTTCGCGCAGCACCCCTGTGGGGCTCCCCGGAGGGAGAGGGGTGATGGAATGGAAAGGAGAAATCACATGGCAATGGAATTGAAATATATCTGGATGGACGGGGAGCTGGTCGAGTTCGAAAAGGCGACCATCCATCTCCTGACACCGGCGCTGCATTACGGGGCTGCGGTTTTTGAGGGCATCCGCTCGTACGGCACCGAAAAGGGCCCTGCCGTTTTCCGCCTCTGGGACCACGCCGAGCGCCTGTTGCAGTCGGCGGAAGTGTTCGGCTTCCGCGACCTGCCGTGGACGACCGAGCAGGTGGTCACAGCAGTCAAAGAGACGGTGCGTGCGAACGGCTTTTCGGACTGTTACATCCGCCCGCTTTTGTTCCTGGACGGCGGCGGCTGGAACCTGAACGTGGACGGCGGCAAGCCGCGCCTGGCGATCGCGGTCTGGGAATGGGGCAATTACCTGGGAGAAGAAGCGCTGGCAAAAGGCATCCGCGCCAATATCTCCTCGTTCACGCGCCACCACGTCAACGTGATGATGACCAAGTCGAAGGTTTCCGGGAACTATGCCAACAGCTTCCTGGCCAAAACCGAGTCAGTGCGGCTTGGCTTCGACGAAGCCATCATGCTCGATCCGCAGGGATTCGTGGCCGAATGTACGGGCGAAAATATTTTCATCGTCCGTCGTGGGAAGATTATCACGCCCTCTACCGCGCCTGTGCTGGAGGGCATCACGCGGCATTCCATCCACACGATCGCCGGAGACCTGGGCTACACTGTGTTGGAGCAACCTGTCTCTCGCGACCAGCTCTACCTGGCAGACGAGGTCTTCGTGGTCGGCACCGCCGCGGAATGCATCGGCCTGAGCGAGATCGACTTCCGCAAGATCGGCGATGGCAAGACCGGCCCGATCACGCGCTCGATCCAGAAGGTCTTCCACAATGCGATCCGCGGGAAAGATCCAGAATTACGCGGATTGGGTGGAATATGTCAACGACGAACAGGTGCCGGTCGAGGTGGACCAGTCCACGTCCGTTTCGGCGGACTGATGTCATTGCGAGGAGCGTTCATCCCCAGCACCGCCCGCCGGGGCACGTGTGCGAAGTGGCAATCTCCTGTAAACTGGTTCGATCCTTTACATTGGGTTTCGCCGTTTAAACGGAGATTGCTTCGTCGAGATTTCGATATGGCAGACGCGTACAGGAAGCTGCTCAACCCTCCTCGCAATGACATGAAATTTCTATGACCCTCAACCATCAATTCGAAGGCCTCCGCCAATCGGCCACCGTCGCGATGAACGACCGCATCCTGGCGTACAAGGCGGCCGGCAACCGGGTCGTCCAACTCCAAGTGGGCGACCCGGACTTTGCCACCCCACCTGCTGTGTTGGACGTTGCCTTTGAAGCCATGCAAGCCGGGCTGACCCACTACGGACCCAGCCGCGGCACCCCGGACCTGCGGTCTGCCGCCGCTTCCAAGCTGAGTTGCGACAACGACCTGGACTATGATCTCGAGACCGAGATCCTGGTGACCCATGGCGGCATCCACGCCTATTACCTGGCCATGCAATCCATCCTGAATCCCGGCGACGAGGTGCTGATCCCCGATCCGACCTGGGCCACGCACGCCAACATGGCCACCATGCTGCGCGGGAAAGGTCGTCCGCGTGCCGGCACCGCCCGAAAACGGGTTCATCCCACCGATCGAGTCCTGGGGCAGGACGCTCACGCCAAAAACGCGCGCGATTGTGCTCAACTACCCGTCCAACCCGACCGGGGCTTATCCATCGCGCGCATATCTGCGGAATTGCAGGATTTTGCAGGCGAGCACGATCTGTGGGTCGTAAGCGATGAAGTGTACGAGAACCTTTATTACGGCGAAAAACCGACTTCTGCAGGCGCGTTCCCCGGCGCGAAAGAACGGACTTTGCTGGTTCATAGCCTGTCCAAAACCTACGCGATGACCGGCTGGCGAGCCGGCTATTTGGCTGGGCCGAAACAGGTCATTGAGAATGCGCTCAAGGCCAGCCAGAATTCGATCACTTGCGTGGCACCGTTCGTACAAAAAGCCGCTGCCTTCGCCCTGACCGATCCGGGCGTGCAGGCCGGTGCCGCCGAAATGCGCGCTGCTTACGCCCGTCGCCGTGATCTGGTGTTGCGCATTGCGGCCGAATATGAAAGTGAAAAAGTGCGGGTCACGCCGCCAATGGGTGCCTTTTATTTCTTCCTGGATTTCCGCCCGTTAAAAATGACCGCGGTGGAGGTTTGCGAGCGCATCCTCGCAGAAGCTGGCGTCGGCCTCGTTCCCGGCTCGGCCTTTGGGGACCAGGGGGAGGGATTCGTCCGCATGACGGTAGCAGCTTCGGACGAGGACGTGGAAGCGGGTTTTCGGTCCATCCTGGAGTGGGCGGAAAAACAATAGATCTCCTTCCTGACGATAAAGTATAATCCCGCCATTCATCCCCTCCAAACAAAGGCTGTTTGGGAATTTCCGTGGTAGATACCCAGATGAACTCGAACAAATGAGGCTCCTCGATGAGTAATTTGCTCAAAAATGAATGGACTATCTTTGGGATTGCGTTGGCTGCCAGTATTTTGACAGCCATTCTCACGTTCGCGTCGACAGACGCGGTCGTGATCTTTTTGGTCAGCGCGGTCGCGCTCGCTACCCTGGCCTCTGTGGTAGGGCAGGCGACCGAACAGCTTGGCAACTATATGGGGCCGGGCGCAACCGGGGTATTACAGTCGGCCATCGGCAACCTGCCCGAGTTGTTCGTCAGTTTCTTCGCCCTGCAAGCCGGATTGGTAACCGTCGTACAGTTCGCCCTGGTGGGCTCCATCCTGGCAAATAGTTTGCTGGTCCTGGGGCTGGCTTTCGTGGTGGGCGGAATCAAAAACGGCACCCAAAGATTTATGTCCGAATCGCCGCGTGCTATCGTTATGCTCATGGTTCTGGCCGTTTCAGCCCTCGGTTTCCCTACGATCGCGCATACGCTGCATACGCCCGCGGAGGCGCATGAAGAAACGCTCAGCATCACCAGCGGACTCGTGTTACTGGTCCTGTTCATAGCCAATATTCCGCTCTCTTTGCAAGGCGGACCGCTCACCGAAGCTCATCAAACTGACCAGGAGAAAAAGCCCTGGTCCCTGCGGCGGGTGATTACGGTGTTGGTTGTGGCAGGCGTTTCTGCGGCGCTAGTCTCCGACTGGTTCGTGGAAGCCCTCGAACCCGCGATTACGGCCTTACATATTTCCCAGGCGTTTGCTGGTCTGGTGGTGGTTGCGATTGCGGGGAACGCGGTGGAAAATGTGGTTGGCATCCAGCTGGCGTTAAAGAATAAAGTGGATTACGCGATCAGCGTCATCATGAACAGTTCGCTGCAGGTTGCGTTGGGACTGACCCCGATTCTGGTTTTGATCTCTTATTTTTTCTCCCCGATCCCTTTGACCCTGGTCCTGCCGCCGCTGCTGGTGCTTGCGCTTGGGTTGGCGGCCGTTTTAAGTGCTCTGATCGTTTACGATGGCGAGTCAAATTGGCTGGAAGGCCTGGCCTTGACGGGACTGTATGTGATGGTCGCGGTTTCTTTTTGGTGGGGATAATCGGTTATAAAGATTTAGACTGACAGCGCCTTGTGTTGAGATCACTTTGCCTCCTCGTAGAAATAGATTATCAAATGGCAGTTTTTATGTGATTGGCAAGTTTCGTGTTTTCATCGAGAGAAATGATGAAGAAATTTAGTGCGCCCTTATTACAGTCATCAAAACACACCCATCTTGCCATTGTGCTTTTTATTGCCATCACCAGTGGTTTGCTTTGCAGTACTGTACAATTTCATACGACAGGGCAAGCAGGCGATTTTACCTGGGCTTTGCAAGCGGCAAAGGAACTTATAGCAGGACGCGATGTTTATCTTCATCCGTTTGGGAACGATCTTGTTCCCTACCCTTTGCCAACGGCATTTTTTGCACTTCCATTTGTTCTGTTTGCTGCTCCAATTGCCGCTGGTGTTTTTTTTGGCTTAAGTAGTATGGTTTTAGCATGGTGCTTGTTGCGTAGTCGCCAATATTGGGGATTAATGGTTTTTTTGTCTTGGCCCTATTTCTACAGTCTCATCTTCACGCAATGGACGCCGCTTATCGTTTGTATAGCGTTTCTTAGCCCATTCCTTCCATTTCTTCTTGTGAAGCCACAAAATGCTATTCCGTTACTTCTCTTTCATCCATTTTCTCGTTCAGGTATTGTCTTGCTTGTCCTTGTTGGCCTTACTTCCCTGGCAATTTATCCTAATTGGCCCCTTGTGTGGCTAAGCCAAATTAACGGGTATAAAGGCATGCCCCCTTTACTCAGTCTTCCTTTTGGTCCACTTTTGTTGTTTGCTCTTTTTCGTTATCGGAACCGTCAGACATGGTTTTTCCTGCTGTTAGCTGTTATGCCGCAACGAGTCATATATGATCAACTCGCAATATTCCTGATTGCATGCACGCGAAAGGAGCTTTTGGTTCTTATAGCATGTTCTTGGATTACGTTACCTGCACTTTTTTATTTTGGCGGTTGGACTCAATTTCCAGGTGGTTGGCAAAGTTGGATTGTTTTAACTCTTTATATGCCCGCTTTATTGGTAATATTGCTTCGAAAAAAATCACCAACAACTCTTTTGGAGATATTATGAAAGTAGCATTTCAAGGGGAACCGGGCGCGTACAGCGAGCAAGCCGTATTCGATTATTGCAGAGACGTAGAGACCCTGCCGTGCGAGACATTCGATGACGTTTTCGCGGCGGTGGCGTCAGGGGCGTGCGAATCAGGCCTGGTCCCAATCGAAAATTCGCTGGCCGGCAGCATCCACCAGAACTATGACCTGCTTCTGCGTCACGAGCTGCACATCGTCGGCGAGTATTTCCTGCGCGTGCGACACTGCCTGATCGGCTTTCCCGGTGCGGATAAGAGCGAAATCAGGCGCGTGATCAGCCATCCCCAGGCGCTGGGACAGTGCGCCGGCACCCTACGCGACCTGGGCGTCAAAACCGAGCCGGTTTACGACACGGCGGGCAGCGTCAAGATCCTTAAGGAGAGCGGCGAGCGGACAACGGCGGCCATCGCATCGAAGCGGGCGGCTGAAATTTACGGAATGCAAATTTTGGAGGAGGGCATCGAGGACAACCCGGAGAACTACACCCGTTTCCTCGCCATCTCAACCACGCCGGCGGAACCGACGGGGGAAGCCAAGACCTCGATCGGATTCACATTAAAGAATCAGCCCGGAGCGCTGTTCAAGGCCCTGAGCGTGTTTGCCCTGCGCGACATCGACCTGACCAAAATCGAGTCGCGACCGTTGGCGGGTAAACCCTGGGAATATTTGTTTTATATCGATTTCATCGGGAGCCTGAAGAACGATACGGTAAAGCGCGCGCTCGACCACCTGGGGGAATATGCGCTCATGCTGCGGGTTTTAGGATCTTACCCGCGGTTCAAGTGAAATCATTGGCACAACCGCTTTCCAATAGAGGTATGATGCTGCGCGAACTGGGAGTTTTCGAAAAGGCGCTGTTGATCTCCAACCGGCACGCCCCGTTCAATGTTGTCAGCGTGTTGCAGATGGAAGCTGCGCCAGCGCCCGAGACGGTCCGGGCAGCCCTGACCAGATTGCAAGCACGCCATCCGCTGCTGCGGGCCAGGATCGTCAATCGTGGAAAGCGCTCTTTTTTCGAAGCGATATCGGCGGAACTGCCCTTCCATGTCATCCAACGCAGCGGGGACGAAAGTTGGCGTCAAGTTGCTGAGCAAGAAATGGCCTTCGCTCACCAGGCCGCGCGCGGACCTCTGTTCCGGGTAATATATCTATACGGGCAGGAACAGGGAGACCTTGTTTTCAATTTTCACCACACCATCATGGATGCGTCTTCCGGCGTCCACTTATTGGACGAGTTATTGCGGTGGTGCGCCGCCGAAAAAACCAATCTGCCTGCCCTCCAGCCTGTGGAGGCGCTCGAGGAGCGTTTCCCGCCCCCGTACGCCGGTCCCTGGCGAGGCCTGGCGACGGCCCGCTACGCCCTGGCCCAGATGGTGGACATGATAGGCTACCGGTGGCGCAACCGTGTCAAACGGATGCCAATCGTACAACCGGGCGGAAGAACCCACACTGCCACGCTGGTCCTGCCAGAACCGTTGGCGGCCAGCCTGGCCCAAACCGGACGCAGGGCGGGCCTGACGCTCAACAGCCTGCTCAATGCCGCGCTATTGCTGGCGACCAACCGCCATCTCTATGAGGGAAAACCGGTGGCCATGCGCACCTTCACGTTCGTGGATATGCGCCCGTTTACCCAACCGCCGACGCCAGCCGAGCATCTGGGCAGTTATATCTCCATGCTGGGGCAGACGATCGACGTGCGCGGGGACCAGGAGTACTGGACGCTGGCAAGAAACCTGCACCAAAAGATTTATCGTTCGCTCAAATCCGGCGATAAGTTCAGCGCCTCGTTAATGAGCGAAGGAATGCTCAGCATGCTCACCCGCTATCAGATCATGCGCTTTGGGGCCACTGCGCTCAGCTACAGCGGCGTTGTTCCGTTAGCGAAACGATACGCAGATATCCGGGTGGTTGGTTTGCACGGCTTCATTTCAGCCTTCGACCTGGGCCCGGAGCTGGGTTCCCAGGCGCGCTTGTTCCACGAGCAGATCTGGTGGGATTTCATCTACCTGGATAGCGATATGGATGCGCAGTTGGCGGAGAAGATCCTGGCCGAGATCCGTTCCATTTTGGAAAATGCGCGAGATGCTACGCGCTTCTTGTCCGAGCAAGCACAACCCCCGTAACCGCTAAAAACAGGAATGACATCCCTGCAAGCACCCCCCAGGACTTCAAGAGCATATCGTTGTCGTAGTTGAGCATCAGGTCATCTTTGGCGTCCGGATAGTTCGCGCAGGCGGTTTTGGTCCCGCTGCTCGGGTCGAGCGGGTTTTCGGGGACCTCGCTGCACAGGACGGTGGACTCGGCCAATTTTGGCATATCGACGGTGACACCCAGCGCGGTGACCGCCCAGCGGGTGGTCGTCAGATAAGAGAGCGGCTCAAAGGTGTTGCCGCGCAAGTCGAAGATGGCTCCCGCGAAGAAGAAGTGGAAGAAGAGCATCATGGTCAGGATGTAGATCGCCATTTCAGTGTTGCGGCTGACCGCGGAGATGATAAAACCGAAGGTGATGCCGGCCATCATGGTCAGGGAGAGGGTGATGAAGAGTTCGAGCGTGCCGTTGAAGTACAGCCCGTGGGCGGGGAAGTCGATGCCGATGGAGAGGATCAGCAGGTAGAGCACGATTTGAATGAACGCAAAAACGCTGTAAATAGCGGCCTTGCTGAGCAGGTAAGGGAATACGCGCAGGTTGACCATGCGCTCGCGCAGGAAGATAGAGCGCTCCTTGACCAGTTCGTTGGAGGGCACGAACATGCCGGTCAGCACGGGTTCCAGGCCCAAAACAAAAACAAAGATATTGGTGCGCGCGAGGGGGGCGTAGGTCTCGGTCAGGGTCCGGGCGGCAGCCACGGGGTCAGCCAGGATGGCCGGGTTCCCGGTCAGAATCTCTTTGAAACCGATAATGAGCTGCAGCATGCCCGTGATCGGCAGGAGCAGCAGCATCAACGCCAGGGTGACCGGGTCGCTGAAGAGCACCCTGACCATGCGCTGGCTCAGTACGGCGAATTGGCGGATGAAGTCACCCGGGCCGAACCTTGCTTTTGGCAACTCCCGTTTGGGCAGCGCCCGCGCGTGCGCCTGGCGGGTTTGCACGTAACGCTGGTAATTTTCCGGCTTTTCCTCTTCGAAGACCTGCCGCCAGCGTTCGCCGTTGCGCTCGATCTTCTCGTAGATATCGGCGAAGTCCTGGACTTCGAAAAAATCCAGCGCTTCTTTCGATGGTCCGAAGAAGACCAGCCGTCCCTGGGAGATGAATGCCACGTGGTCGGTCTGGACGATGTTGTCGGTGGCGTGGGTGATGAGCAGTACCGTCCGGCCCTCGTCCGCCATGCGGCGCAGGGTGTGCATCATCTTTTTCTCCAGGCCCGGGTCGAGGCCCGAGGTGGCTTCATCCAGGTAGATCAACTTGGGATCGGCCAGTAGCTCGGCGGCGATGCTGACCCGTTTCCGCTGTCCGCCGGAAAGGTTGCCGATGCGGGTCTTGCGCACGGTTTCGTTGTTCATCGAAACCGTTTCCAAAACGGCGGAGATGCGCCGCGCGCGTTCTTCTGCGCTGATGCTGGGAGGCAAACGCAGGCGGGCGGCATAATCGAGCGCCTTCTCGACCGTCAGGCTGGTGTGCAGAATATCGTTCTGTGGCACGTACCCGAGCTGGGCGCGGAAGTGCTCGTACTCCCGGTAAAAATTGTGGCCGTTGAGCTGCACCTGCCCGTCGCCGGGGCGGATGCCCACCAGCGCATTCAGCAGGGTGGTCTTGCCGGCCCCGCTCCCGCCCACAATCGCAACAAACTCACGCGGCAGCACCGACAGATTGATGTTTTCAAGGATGCGGCGTTTGCCCGCGCGCGTGCTCACTTCTTTCGACAATCCGCTGACGTCCATGCGCATGCCGTTGCTCTGGTACGGTGTCACCTGCCCGTCCCGGAAGGTCAGCAGGAAGTTCCCGATCCGGATCAGGTCGCCGTCGTGCAGCTCCACGGATTTGACGGGCTGCTCGTTGACAAAGGTCCCGTTGCTGCTGTCCAGGTCGTTCAAGTAATAGGCCTGCTCCCGTTTGACCAGGCTGGCGTGCCGGCGAGAGACGTCCGGCGCATCCAGTTGGATGTCGTTATCTGACAGACGGCCGATCGTCACCGGCTTTTCCGCTTCTAGGACTATCGATGGCGCCGTCATCAGGTAGCCTTCCATGGGAAGGGCGGCTTCGAGCGGGTTGGAAAAGGTCAGGCCGAGCGAGACGCCGAAGCTCTCATCGCCGATGCGGATGATGGCATTGTCATGCAGGTCGGTTGGAAGGTTCGGGGGCAGCGGGCGGCTGTTGAGCAGAGTGCCGTTGGTGCTGTTCAAGTCGGTGATCGTGAAGTCATTTCCAAGCCGGCGCAGTTCGAAGTGGCGGGAGGAAACGAAGCCGAACCCCTCCGGGATGGACAGGTCCGCCTCAGGGGAGCGGCCAACCGTTGAGGCCACTTCGCGCAAAGGAAAGAAGCTGGTCTCCCCGTTTGGCCAGCGGATGCTCAAATGCGGAACTTCGCTCGGGGCTGCGTTGAGCAGTGGAAGATCAGAGTGATCGGTTGGGATCCTCGTGCCCGTGGCAAGGGTGGCTTCGGTCCCCAATTGGAAGCGCAGGCGCACTTCCTGCCCGTGTTCTGCTAGTCCGATCCAGATCTCGTCATTTTCATCCAGCCGCGCCCGCTCTACCTTCTGCCCGTTGATGAATACGCCATTGCTGCTGTCCAGGTCCGTGAGAATATATTCCCCAGCCTCCCGGCGGATTTCCAGGTGGTGACGCGAGATTGTTTCGTATTCCTGGGAAATGGGGAGCTGGCTGGATTTATCCCGACCAATACGGGTGACGTCGTTGACCAGGGGCAGTTTTTGTTCCCTGCCATCCGGCCAGGTGATCACAAGTTGGCTGTGTCTGAGAAAGACGGTCCCTTTGGGATCGGTTGCCATGAGATACCAGATTTACGGTTCGATGATGATCGGTAGGGTCGTGATATCGGTGTTGCATGACACGAAATCGGGCGAGTTGGCGACCCAACCCTGTTCATTGCGCCCTTCCAGGCCGATTTTGATCCAGTCCCCGTCGGCGTTGCGCCCCAGCGGTTCGACCGCATCGTCCTTTGACAGAGAAAAGGAGGCCGGGAAAGTGACGCCGGGCCCGCTGCGCACGTTCAGTTTTGCAAAGGTTTCGATCGTGCACATGCCGGGCGCTTCGAAGTTCCAGATGGATAGTTCGTCGAAGTGGATGTGGGCCTGGGGGCTGTCGAAGGTTTGGACGTAGAAGCCTACTTCTCCGCTGGCATAGTCGGGGTCAGTCAACTGGCTGACCAATCGTCCGTTGATGTGGAAGAAGAGGTTTTCTCTACGGGCATCCACCCGCAGGGTATCGTCCGCGTCGGGGTCGTGGATGCTGGGATCCGTGCCTTCCGCCAGGGTCACCAATTCGGTGGGAGAGCTCTTGAGCACGTACCACTTTTTGGTGGTCGAGGAAACGGCGAAGACGTAGTACTGGTCGCCTGAGCGGCGGAAGACCGGACCGTAGATGTAATCGCCTTCGGTGGCCGTCTTTGTGGAGTTGGTCTGGACCTTCACCTCGATGGTCACGTCGCTGAAAGTCGGTTTTTCCGGCACGAAAACGGTAGTTTTCGAGTTCGGGCTGTCGATCTCGACGTGATAATACTCCGGCTCATGATAGCCGATAAAATAATTGTCGAACTTCGCCTCGGCCCAGCCACTGGATGGATCTCTTAAATCATCGTGATAGAGCGCGGCCGATTGGGGCCGGGAGGCATCCGGCGCCTCGAAATTCTGGATGGTCAATTCGTCGAAGTGGATGTGGGCCTGGGGGCTGTCGAAGGTCTGGACGTAGAAGCCTACTTCTCCCTCGGTGTAATCTGCATCGGTCAGCTGGCTGACCAATCGTCCGTTGAGGTGGAAGAAGAAATCCGCTCCCTGGGCATCCACCCGCAGGGTATCGTCCGCGTCGGGGTCGTGGATGCTGGGGTCCGTGCCCTCCGCCAAGGTCACCAATTCGGTGGGAGAGCTCTTGAGCACGTACCACTTTTTGGTGGTCGAGGAGATGGCAAAGGCGTAATATTGGTCGCCCGAGCGGCGGAAGACCGGACCGTAGATGTAATCGCCTTCGGTGGCCGTCTTTGTGGAGTTGGTCTGGACCTTCACCTCGATGGTCACATCGCTGAAAGTCGGTTTTTCCGGCACGAAAACGGTAGTTTTCGAGTTCGGGCTGTCGATCTCGACGTGATAATACTCCGGCTCATGATAGCCGATAAAATAATTGTCGAACTTCGCCTCGGCCCAACCGCTGGACGGATCGGTAAAGTTATCCTCAAAGAGGACATTGGTGGCGACATCCGGCTCTGAATGCGCAGCTTCCCCGACCGTTTCGCTGGTGGGGGAGGCCGTAGGGGCCGCTGTGGGTGCTGGCGCGGCTGTCAACGTGGGCGCGGAGGTGGCTGCCGGCGGCTCGATTTCCCTGGCAGTGCAGCCTATCGTTATAACAAGCACCAGAGCCGCGATTGCCCTGCTGGTGCGAAATGCGGATCGATTTCTCATATCATTTCTCCCTTACTTGACCCGGTCAGCCACGCAGCGAAAGCCAGCGAACTTGATATACCGTTCGTCATCCCGTGCAATCACCAACCGGTACGCTAAATCCTGTGGCAACCCGAAACGGCCCCCGCGCAAAACTTTATAGCCTTCCGGCACGCCCCCGTACGGCTCTCCCGTCCATTCCCAGACATTGCCCACCAGATCGTATATTCCAAAGGGGCTGACGTTAAAAGGTTGGGTGCCAATTTCATACGTATCCTGGTCAGGCAGGTCGAGCGCTTTCCCCTCAGCGGTCGGATCGTTCCCCCAGGGATACAACTGCGGGCTTGGACCGACGCCGCGGCCGGATACTTCCCATTCGGCTTCATTGGGCAAGCGTTTGTTCAGCCACGCGCAGTAAGCGCTTGCCTGGTCCCAGGTGACGCCTCTGACAGGGTTGTTTTCCTCCCCGGGCCAGACAACGGGAGGGCTGCCGCCGGTTTGCTCCAGAAACTGTCCATACTGCGCGTTGGCGACCTGGTAGACGTCGATCCAGAAGTCAGGCAGGGTGATGCTCTCCACGGCGCTGTGAAACTCGTCCGCCTGGGGGCTGCCGATCTCAAATGTACCTGAGACGATTTTCACCATCCCGGTGCTGTCTGGCAGTTGTACGCTTTGTGTGGGTGGGATGGTTGCAGTGGCAGGGGCGCTTGTCGGCTGTGGTGTCTCGCTGGCAGCCTGTGCGAGCAAGGGGGACCTCATCCCAGAGAACAAACGCATGGCGCCCGCGCCCAGGGCGAGCAGGACGAGCAGGGAAAATAGCGCTCGCGCCAGCCCATGCGAATTTGCGGATGGGTTTTGGCTTGGGCATCCGGATGGACTTGACCGTATCTTCCGGGTTACCAATCAAAGTGGTGTGGATGGTTTCCGCTTCTGCCGTCAAACCGATGGCCAGGAAAAAATCGATCGCCATTTCACGGCAAGTCTGGTAGCGATCTTCCGGTTTTTTGGCAAGGGCCCGTTTCATGACTTCCTGGGCCTTGGCGGAGATTCCGGGGATGGGCGGGGGTGGATCGTTGATATGTTTGAAAATGACGGACATGGTGCTGTCGCCGTCAAACGGCACCCGCCCTGATAGCATTTCATAGAGCACGACGCCAAGCGAGTAGATGTCTGTGCGGTGGTCGGTTTGATCGCCACGGGCTTGTTCGGGAGACATATAAGCCGGGGTCCCGCTGATCGTTCCGGAAGCAGTCTGATGGATGGAATCCGCGATCCGCACCAACCCAAAATCGGTCAGTACCCCTTCGATATCGCTGGTCAAAGGCTGGTGACCAAGAGGAATTTCGTCCGCTTTGCCATGCAACATAATGTTGCCCGGTTTGATGTCGCGATGAATGACGCCCAACCGGTGAGCGTAGTCGAGCGCGTCCGCCAATCCTTTGAGCAGGCGGGCTACCTGGTGAGAGGGAATCCACTCGTCGTGGTCGTGCAAGGCGTGCAGATAGGCAGCCAGGGTCGGACCCCGCAAGTACTCCATCACGATATAAGGGTGGCCGTTGATTGTGTCGTAATCGTATACCTGGACGATGTTGGGATGGCGCAGGCTGGCTACCACCTGCGCTTCGCGTTCGAAACGGGCCAACAAATCGGGATCGTCTTCCGTGTAACTGTGAAGGACTTTTACAGCCACGGGGCGATCGAGGGTCAGGTGAGAGCCTAAATAAACCTCTGCGATTCCCCCGCGCGCAAGGTATTTTTCAATTCGAACTTTGCCGATTGTTTTACCAATCCATTCGGGCATGAGCGCATTATAATTCTTTTAAGGGACAAATGTGGTCTAATTTACAGGATTTGTTGGTGGACGAAGAAGGTTCAGCGGCTTTGGCAAATTACCAGGTGATATAGTTGTTATAAAGGGAGCCCTTTATGCAATCTGTTACAAAAGATGAAATCCTTAAACTGGTCGAACTGCAGCTCGGCAAACGGGGCCTGCGGGAGAACGACCGCCTGGTGGAAGAACTGGGAGCGGAATCCGCCGATGTTGCCAACCTGGTCGCAGCGGCCGAGGAAAAGTACGGGATCGCTATCAAAGAATCCGAGATTGCCCGCATCTTCACGCCGGCGGACCTGTTCGAACTTGTTCAAAAACGGTTGAATGGGTCCTGAACAATTTCCCACCCTGCTTGAGATGCTGGCGTTCCGGGCGCAGGTCACGGCTGATCAACAAGCTTTCACCTTCAACGGGCAGCCGGTCAGCTTTTTACAGCTCTGGCAGGGCCTCGACCATTTTGCCGCTTTCTTATTCGAACGAGGGCTGGAGCGCGGTGATCGCGTCCTGGTGGCCCTGCCGAATAGCGCCGAGTTTTTCTCCGCTTTTTACGGGATCCAGCAGGCTGGCGGGATCGCCGTGCCCGTTTTTCCGGATGCGGGCGCAGCGCGCATTTTCTCGCTTGCCAATTTGTGTGGGGCCAGGGTGGTCGTAGCGCCATCCTCTTTGCCCGTTGAAAGGGTTCGCCAATTCAGGCAGCTGGCACAGGAGCGCAACCTTTCGCTGGTAACCGTAGGTGAAAGCGCCAGCGCCTCTCCAAAAGCCGATTTTCCCCGGATCGAGCCTGACGATATTGCCTTTTTGCAGTATACCTCCGGCAGCACGGGCAACCCGAAAGGGGTGGTGCTCACCCATGACAACCTGCTCACGAATATCCGCCAGATGATCGCCGGCATGGAAATTACCCCTGACGAAACCTTCGTTTCCTGGCTGCCTGTCTATCACGATATGGGCCTGATCCTGAAAACGATGGTGCCTTTTTACCTGGCTGCTGAAGCCCATCTTTTAGCCGACGAACTTGCGGGACGTGCGTCCCTGGTTGGAGGCGATCCAATCCCGCCGGGCCACGTTCACGGCCGCCCCCGATTTTGCTTACCGCCTGTGTTTGCGCCACGTCGATCCGGGCGAATATGACCTCTCCAGCTTGCGCGTGGCCCTCAATGCAGCAGAGCCAGTACGGGCGACGACAATCCGGGAGTTCGAACGGGCGTTTGGACTGGCCAATGTCATGGTGGCTGGTTACGGGCTGGCGGAAGCGACGGTGGGGGTCAGCATGGGGAAACCTGGAACGCCCAACCGGATCGATTCCGGCGGACGGGTTTCCGTCGGCGCCCCTTTCCCGGGCGTGGACCTGCGGATCGTCTCCGGCGAGCGGATCCTGCCCCCAGGCGAGACCGGCGAAATCGCCATCCGCAGCCGAGCCAATTCCCAGGGCTACTTCAACAATCCAGCCGAAACTGCGCAGCTCTTTTGGAAGGACGGTTACCTGCTAAGCGGCGACCTGGGTTATCTGGACGAAGATGGCTACATGTACATCGTCAGCCGCAAAAAGAACATCATTAAGCGCTCGGGTGAGACAATTGCCCCGCAGGAGATTGAGGAAGTAGTCGACTCCATGCCCGGTGTGCGCTTTTCCGCGGCGATTGGCATTGATAAAGGCGGTCTGGAAGGCGAGCAGGTTTACGTTTTTGCCGAAGTCCGGGAGCCGTTGCCCGCCTCCGTATTACACGAGATGGCCTTGGACATGGTAGCAACCTTTCACGGTCACATGGGTTTTCGTCCCGCGCGCCTGTACCTGCTCAAACCACGCAGCATCCCGCTGACCCACAACGGCAAGATCCGGCACGTCCGCTTGCGGGAAATGTATTTGGATGGCAGCCTGCGGGGGCAAAGTTCGGTCCTTTACCCGGAATATTGAAACGGATTAAGCAAGGTGCGGCACTAGCTATCGTGGTCTCGTTTGAGAACGGGCTTTATGTCGATCACTGGCGTGCCGTCGATCGCCTCTATAGGGGCGATTTTTATGCGCTCGCCGGCGACCTCCAGGACCGTAACGCGGTGCAAGCCGATCGGGTTGGGGCGATCCTGCGAACGTGTGGTAAACACGCCCCGCAGCGGCGCTTCTGCCCTCCCGCGTGGGTGGACCTGCAGAACGTCACGCTGCGCCAGGTGAAGCCAGGTTAGCACGATTAAATCGTCCCCGGCTTGGAGGCCGGCCAGCCCCGGCGCGACTGCGGTCTTGATCTCCAGCCAGGCTTCAGGTCCACCTTCGTCTCCTTGTAAGGGAGCCTGGGCCGGGTCGGTGAGCGCGGAGCGAATTGTGCCAATTGGTTCGATCCCATAACTGCTTGCGGTCATTTTTGTTCGTCTTCTCATTTTGCTCTATCTCGGAGGTTAAATTTTGCTATGCCTGATGAATACCCATACCGGGCGCAAATTCGACGAAGACCTATCTATTGCAGCGGCAAATTCCCGGCGTATCCGGTCAGTTCGACATAGCCATTCCCTTGCACGGGGACCTCGTCGCAAGTGCCTTCAAAATGCACGGCCCCTTCCCAATACGTGACAGCCGGGAAGTGTACTTCCTGGTCTGCCATCCAGGGAGAGGCGCGCAATACGCACCCGGGTTCGTTGAGCCAGAGCTCCCATGCGGCAGGATAGATGCCTTGCGTGTGCGGGCTTATCCATTCATCCAACACAGCCACCTCAAAATCGGCTTTGTATAACGATTGGACGTTCCCGTCCTGGCCGACAAACGTCCCGCTGGAGGAAGCCGAAGTTTCTCCGTTACGCTCGCGCAGTTGGAAAAGCATCAACGCCGAGCCATCTTCGAATTGCAGCGAAAACCAATCCCACCCGATTTGATCCTCGTCCAGCACGCTGGTGCTGAATTCGTGGTCTTGCCAGGCCAGCCCGCTGACCGGAAAACGGGTACCGCCTACCTGTATGGTTCCATTGGCTTGCAGGCGCGGCTGGCTGTAGTAATAGGAAGCGTTGCTAATATTTTTGCCTTTGCGGCTATAGCCTTTTTCCCCGTGTAAGATCACTCCCATTTCATCGGTCAGGGACAGTTCGATGGAAGTTCCCGCTTGGGCGGCTTGCAGGTGATATTCACCGGGCGCGCGTTGTGTGATACTCCAATCCTCAAGCCAGACGCGGTACGGGTCCGCCTGCGCACCTGCTAGCCCGGGACCCGGCCTGGAATAACGCTCGTAGGCGTAAAACTCTTCGCTCGCAACGTCGCTGACCGCAAAATGGGCAAAGTACAGGCTGCGGTCGTACCATTCGGAATCGGTGGGAAGCTCGACCGTTGGGGGTAGCAACCCCACGCGGAAGACGGTCAGCTCGAAGCCAAAGTGCCGTCCTTCGGGCGTCTCCAGGTTGCCGGTGTAGTACCACCATTCGGTGCGGAAATTGGGATGGGCGCCGAAATCTTGCGGGAAGGTCAGCCGGCGCGAACCATCTGCCACGGCAAAACCGGGTGGAATATCTTCGGAGAAGTCCGGACCTTGTGGCACCTGCACTGCCGCAGAGGGGAGGTCCTTTGAGGAGCACGCGACCAGCAAAAGCGCCAGGGAAAGGAGCAAAACGGAAAACAAACGGAAAATAGAGCAGATCACCCCCGCATTATACGTGAGGGAATAGATTTCTCTCGCTAGCAGGGTCCAAACTGAGATTCTTCTAACCTACACAGAATACAATTTGATCATGACTGCATTTCTCCGTTTTTATGACTTGACCAAATCTTATTATGAAGGGGAGGTGCGCCGGGTGGTCCTGCAGAACGCGCACGCCGAGTTCCGGCCCGGCGAGATCACTGCCATTTTGGGCAGGAGCGGCAGCGGCAAAAGTACCCTGCTCAACCTGATCAGCGCTATCGACATCCCCGACAGCGGGCAAATCTGGGTAGATGGACAGGAACTGACCGCCCTGTCCGACCGCGACCGCACTCTCTTCCGGCGCGCCCAGATCGGCTTCATCTTCCAATTCTTCAACCTGATTCCCACCCTGACCGTTGGGGAAAACGTCAGCCTGCCGTTGGAACTCAACCGCGTTCCGCGCCCCGAAGCCCGGGAAAAGGCATTGGGCCTGCTCGAAGCGGTCGGCCTGGTTGACCGTTGGGGCACTTTCCCTGAAAAGCTCTCCGGGGGCGAACAACAGCGCGTGGCGCTGGCGCGCGCCCTGGTGCATGACCCGCTCCTGATCCTGGCGGACGAGCCTACCGGAAACCTGGACGAAGAGACCGGGGCGCAGGTCATCTCGCTGCTTGCCCGCCTGACGCGCGAGCAGAATCGCACCCTGCTGATGGCCACGCACAGCCGGGAGGCCGCCGCGCACGCCGACCGGGTGCTGCGACTTTCGCACGGCCAGCTCCTTACGGAACGCTGATCATGCTCTCCCTGCGGACGTTGCTCCGCCATCCCCTCCAGTTCGTTATGATGATCCTGGGCATCGCCCTGGGCGTTGCGGTCATGGTCAGCATCGACCTGGCTAACGCCAGCGCAGCCCGCGCCTTTGACTTGAGCACCAGCGCTGTCGCCGGTCGTGCCACCCATCTCATCGTTGCCGGAGACCAGGGCGTGGATGAATCTGTCTACGTCCGCCTGCGCACCGATTCCCGCTGGCGTGAGGGGCTGGAGAGCGCGCCGCTGGTACGCGCGTACGCGGTCAGCCCCCAACTGGGAAAGGTGACGTTTACCCTGCTTGGCATCGATCCGTTTGCGGAGGCGCCTTTTCGCAGTTACCTGGGCACAGGGCAAGGAACGCCTCTTGAGACGGTCGCCTCGTTACTGACCGTCCCCGGATCGATCCTGCTCTCTGCCGATATCGCCGGGCGTTACGGGCTGCAACCCTGTCTGGCCGAGGCGCTACGTGATTCCTGCCGGCTTACGCTTTCGATCAACGGCAAGACGCATACCGTCTACCTGACCGGCCTGCTCGAAGCCTCCGACGACTTCTCCCGGCGCGCGCTGGAAAACATCATCTTGACCGATATCTCCACTGCCCAAAGCCTGAGCGGAGAGAGCGGCAAGCTAACCCAGATCGATCTGATCCTGCCGGCGAATTTTGATGCAAAAGCGTTTTCTGCTGCCCTGCCGCCGGGCACGCTGGTTGTTCCCTCCGAGAGGCGCAACAGCCAGGTCGCAGAGATGACTGCCGCGTTCCAGTTCAACCTGACCGCCCTCAGCCTGTTGGCCCTGGTCGTCGGTGTTTTTCTCATCTACAACGCAATGACCTTTTCCGTCGTTCAAAGGCGCTCCCTGTTTGGAACCTTGCGGAGCATCGGGTATACGCGCGCGCAGATTTTTGGGCTGGTGCTCGGCGAAGCCGCTGTCGTCGGTTTGCTGGGCAGCGGGCTGGGACTGGGGCTGGGGGTTCTGCTCGGGCAGGGCGCCGTGAAAATGGTGACCCAGACCATCAACGACCTCTTTTTTGTCGTCAATGTGCGCGGGATCCAAATCCCTGCTTCCAGCCTGCTCAAGGGCGGGCTGACCGGCTTCCTGGCCAGCCTGCTGGCCGCTGCCTCGCCTGCCTGGGAGGCTGCCTCCGTTTCGCCGCGCCAGGCGCTCTCCCGCGCCTACTTGGAGCGGAAAGCGAGTTCGGCAGTGAAGGTGGTTGCCAGCCTTGGCGTTCTTACCGCGCTCCTGGGCGCTCTCGTCCTTGCGATTCCCACCAGGGACCTGGTCGTCAGCTTCGCTGGCACATTTGCCGTGATCCTGGGACTGGCGATGCTCACACCGCTGGTCACGGTGACCCTCATGCGCCTGTTGATCGCGCCGCTCGGGAGGCTGTTCGGTTTCCTCGGCCGGCTGGCGCCGCGCAACGTGGTCCGCTCCCAAAGCCGGACCGCGGTGGCGGTTGCGGCGCTTATGATCGCCGTCTCGGTCACGATTGGGGTGCAGGTGATGGTCACCAGTTTCCGCACCACGGTGACGATCTGGCTCGAGGAGACCATGCGAGGGGACGTCTATGTTTCCGCTGAGGGCTTGAGCGCCACCCGCGCCGATACGCCCCTCGACCCGCAGGCCATCGCCATCGCAGGAGCCCATCCCCTGGTACGGTCCAGCCTCGCGATGCGCGCCGTAACGGTCGAAACAGAACAAGGACCGGTGGACCTGCTCGCCGTCAGCACGGATCTGCCGATGGACCCTCGTCTGTTTCTCGCGTCACAGGGCAGCCCGGACCATGCCTGGCAAATGCTGAAGGATGGGGCTATCCTGCTCTCGGAGCCGCTCGCGAACCGTTTAGGGTTCTCCACCCCGGGCGGGTCGCTCGCGCTGCTCACCCCGCGGGGCTGGCGGTCGTTTCCGATTGCGGGGATCTATGCGGACTACGCATCCACGCACGGGACGGTACGCATGAGCCTGGCCGTGTATCGCCAACTTTGGAGCGATGACCGCTTGAACGGTCTGGCCCTGATTCTGGCCCCTAATGCCGATATCGATGCCGTCACCGCTGACCTGCGAACCCGGTTGGCCGGCTTTCCAGGGATTCAGGTCAACCCGAGCGGCGCGCTGCGCCAGGGCGCGCTGGAAATCTTCGACCGCACCTTTGCTATCACGGCGTCCATGCAACTGGTCACCACGCTGGTGGCGTTCATCGGCGTTCTCAGTTCCCTGCTTGCTTTGCAGCTGGAGAAAGCGCGCGAAATAGGCGTTTTACGCGCACTGGGCCTCACCCTCGCGGAAGTACGCCGCCTGACCTTTTGGGAAACGGGGTTGCTGGGCGCTTCTGCCGGCCTGTTGGCGCTGCCCACCGGTTACGTTCTGGCCTGGATCATGATATTTGTCATCAACCAACGCTCGTTTGGCTGGACGTTGCAAATGCAAGTCGTTCCAGCGCCATTTGTGGAGGCGTTCCTGTTAGCAATTGGCGCTGCGCTGCTTGCTGCCCTTTACCCCGCCTGGCGATTGAGCCGTCTGCAAGCAGCGCAGGCCCTGCTTAGGGAATAGCCGTTTTTTTCTCTGAGTCATCCTGTGCTGGGCAGAGGATATGACAAAAAAACCACTGTCCGGAGACGGTGACTCTGTATGGGCGCGGAGCCCTTTACAGGATGCTTCGCGAGGACTCGATACCCCATTCGGGGCACTTCCCACGACCTTGTCATCCCCTTATAGGGAAGCGGATGGGACAAAAAACGAGTCGTCACTTTGGTGACGACTCGTTGTAAGCGAATAAGAACTTCTCTCAAAGCCAAAGTATCTAAACAGTAGCTGGTGGGGAGCCTTTTCTTGATCTTTTCCTTCCGGGTAGACCGACAGATCCTACGGGAATTCAGCGAAAGAAAAACATCTGGTTGTACGAAATTTATGTAGTCAGGGTAGATGCTGGAAAGGGCATCTTTACTTTGGAAACCAGGTGACATTCCACGGGCTGTAAGTTGTACTGGAATTTCTTGAAAGAATTGACAAATCTAATCATGCATGATATTATTATCATATGATGAAAAATAATTCATTTTTAAATTTTCATTGAAATAAATATCGATATAGTATTTTAGTATTCTAATAACAAATTATAGATAGCACAATCCAAAAACAAATTCCCAATAAAGGAGATTGGACAAAAATGCCTGACAACCAAGACGCGGTACAAGAAACGGGGAGGATTTCCGCCAGCAAAGAGTTTTATTTAGACACTCCTGCCCTAAAAATGGATTTTCATGTCAAAGGTATGGACAATGCTGACTGGGGAATGAAGGATAGATTATCCCGCATATTCAACCCCAAGAGTGGCAATGCACTCATCCTTGCATTTGACCACGGTTACATCATGGGCGCTGCTACAGGCCTTGAGCGGTTGGATATTCTTATTCCTTCCCTTGCCGAAGACATTGATGTTTTTATGGCGACGCGCGGAGCATTGCGTACTTGCGTACCTCCTACCTATAATAAAGGTATTGCGCTGCGCTGCACGGCCGGCAGCACTGTTCTTGCCGATGATGTAATCCATGAAGTTGTCGGCGTTGATATTGAGGATGCCATCAGAATGAACGCATCCTGTATGGCAGTCCAGACATTTCTGGGATCCGTAGAGGAGAAATCTTCTCTTGCAAACCTTTGTACCGTTGTCAACGCAGGTATGAAGTACAACATCCCTACTCTAGGCGTTGTTGCGGTCGGTAAAAGCATGGCAAGATCTCCGCAATTCTTTCTCCTTGCAACAAGGGTCGTCGCCGAGCTTGGCGCACAAATTGTGAAAACATATTACTGCGACGACTTCGAGAAAATCACTACGGCTTGCCCTGTTCCGATCGTCGTTGCTGGTGGAAAAACTTTGCCCTCGGACGAGGCGCTTACCATGGCATACCGTGCCATATCTGAAGGCGCACATGGTGTAGATATGGGGCGCAATATCTTCCAGGCAGAAGATCCCAAGGCAATGGCGAAAGCCGTTGGCAAAGTTGTGCATGAAAAGTATAACGATACGATGGCGTATGAATATTATTTGGACACAAAGAAAAAATAGCCGTCCGTTTAGACGACTGAGGTAGCCCGAAAATAAGGGTCGCGTGTGAAGCACGCGACCCTTATTTTCGGTATTCCTTTTCCCCTAAATCAGACGATTTTGATAACAGTCTTGCCGATCGAATGACCGCTTTCGACAATATTGTGAGCTTGAGCGATTTCATCCAGCGTAAAAACATGATGGACAAACACTTTGATCTCTCCGTCATCTATCAAACGGGCAGCCGTATCCAGCATGACGGTCTGCCGGACCCGGGCTTCGTGCATTTTGAAGTGCATGGGAGTCAGCATCAGTTCGTAACTCAAAGTGAGGTTGCGCAATTTGGCGACTTTAACTTCGTCTCTACTAAAATTAATCTCGTCCAGAGTAACTACGTGACCGTAAATTTTGGCAGCCGGAAACGAATCGGCAAAGACCTGTCCGCCAACCGTATCAAAGACAACATCCACTCCTTTACCGCTTGTGAGATCAATGGCTCTATCAACGAAATTTTCTTCTTTATAGTTAATGCAGTGATCGGTTCCCAGTAAGCGGACAAACTCAGCTTTCTCCGGGCTGCTGATCGTTGTGATCACTGTAGCTGCGGCATGTTTGGCAATTTGGATGGCGATATACCCAACCCCGCCAGCTCCGCCGTGAATTAAGATCGTTTCGCCTGCCTGTAACGAACAACGCTCAAAAAGGGCTTCCCAAGCCGTGAGCCACACCAAAGGGACCGAGGCGGCTTCCACCATTGACAGGCTTTTAGGCTTGGCTGCCAGATAATCCTGATGGACGACTGTCAATTCGGCGTAATTGCCCTGCTCGTCGCCGCCCATGCCGCCATTAAAGAAAAAGACTTCATCCCCGACTTTAAATTTAGTGACCGCTGCGCCAATGGCTTGAACTACTCCAGCCCCATCACAGCCCAGAATGAGCGGCAAGCGATTGGGGTAAAAACCACCCCTGCGGCGTAATTTATAGTCAACTGGATTAATCCGCTTGCATGCAGGCGCACCAATACATCCTGTAGTCCTTTTAGGGCCGGATCAGGAACTTCCATGAGTTGTAACGTATCGGCGCCACCAGCGCCGGTCAACAGAACTGCTTTCATGGATGCAACTCCTCTCAAAAACGTTATTCTTTCACTTTTGCCGTGAAGGATCGGATTTTGGGGTGTGAGCGTGCGTACGCACGCTCACACCCCAAAATCCGGGTATCTACAACGAAATTACTCAGAAAACCAAAACGTTACAGCGCGGAATCGTATGTTGTCCGTGAAAGATTAGCGATTTTCGTTAATATTTGCCAAATTCGCGCAGAGTTTGCAGCATGGCGAGATAGTTTTCGGGTTTTACACCAGAGTGGATGGAATTACTCGATGAAAGGATAAAACCACCGCCCGGCATTCCCTGATGCAATGCGCCTTTGGTGGCTTCGATGACTTCCTCACGGGTGCCAAACGTCATGAGTTGGGCGCAGTCTACATTCCCTTTTAGCGCCACTCGATGACCATACTTCGTTTTCACTTCTCCCAAATCCATCCCTGCTTGCGGATCGATGGGGTCGAGACAATCGATGCCGGAATCAATGATCATGTCGATGATCGGCCAAATATTGCCATCCGTGTGCTTGATGACATACAGGCCAAGTTCCTTGTAACCACCCATCACGCGACAGAGACCAGGGTAGAACAATTCACGAAAATGTTTGGGTGACATGAGAGGACCTTTGTTATAGGCGTAGTCGTCACCTGTGTAGACGATCTTCACCCCGCGAGCAACCACTTCTTTCGCCAGCGCAAGGTTGATCGTCTCGGACATACCGACGAGAGCCTTCACCAGATCCGGTTCTCGTACAATAGCCATGATCAATCCCTGCATACCCATCAGGTAGCGTGGGAGCGAAAAAACATCGTTCAAATGAACGATGACAGCCTTTTGCCCGGAGAATTTTTTTACAGCTTCCTCTACGGTAACAAAGCGTTCAGGGGAATGTGGGTCTGGCGGGGTATACCATTCAAAATCGCGCATGGCCTTGATGGGCAATTCCACTTCCACTCCATGCTCCTCGTCCGTATCCTGGGAAACGTACCCCCATTCCGTTCTCCAGCGCTTTGTGTCTACCCTTTCTTTCTTATAGATCAAGTCAACGATGATCGCGTCGTGTCCCATCTGCAGGGCAAAGTCTGTATAGTTTTTACTTCCTGGGCAGAGAGCCTCCCGCACCCGGCGATCCACAATCCACTCGAAATGCGGTACACGATCCGGTTCCATCCGCTGCAACACACGCAATATTCGTTCCTCCGATGTCATTTCAGCCATGAAGCCACTTCCTTTAGATCATACCGTATATTCGTATCTACTCAGGCCGAGTAATTACGTTTATTCAAGATTTGCGTGATGCCCCGACATATGTGCCGCGCTGACCCCGGTCTGCCGCATCAACTCCAGGATAAGGCTGTCGCACAAAATCAGGAGGGACTGTTCGAATAGCGTGCCCATCGGTTGGATCGACGGATGATCCCGTTCCCCTTCGTTTATTCCGAGCGATGGCGCTGGGACGAGTACCAGCTGATCGGAAAGTTCTGCCATGGGGGAGGTTGCATCCGTTGTGAATAGCAGGATTCTGGCTCCACAGTTCCGGGCTTGCCTTGCCATCGCCAGGAGGCTGGCCGTCCGCCCCGATCCCGAGCCGAGGATCAACAAATTTTTCGCTGCAATCCCAGGGGTAATCGTCTCACCGACAACATAAACGGTTTTTCCCAGGTGCATGAGCCGCATCCCCAGGGCACGCATACACAGGCCGCTCCGTCCGGCGCCCGTCACAAAGATGCGGGGGGCGCTTTCAATCAATGCTAAAGCTTGGGCCAGGCTTTCACCAGAAACCTGGCTCACGCAAGCCTCCAACTCTGACAAAACTTGCCGGATCAACGAATCCATGAGATTGCCACCACAATGCACCCTCTGGGCTAACCGAGCTTACTCAACGCTTCCCACGGTTCTTGCATGACCTTTGCCAGCCGCTGGTATTCGGCATAGCGCGCCAGATAATGAGGCGTGTTCGCGGGAATTGGCTCATGAACGCGGATGACCGAAACAGCCTCCTGAACGGCTTCGGCGTAGTCGCGGTAGATCCCCGCGCCAACACCAGCGGACAGCGCCGCGCCGCGCGCTCCCAGTTCGTTTCCATCCGATATTTCCATAGGTACTTGAATCGTGTCGGCAAACATCTGCGACCAAACCAGACTGCGCGAGCCGCCCCCGGCAAGCCGCGCGGTGTGGAACGTTCCTCCAGCTGCGCGCAATTTCTCTATATGACTCAAATGCCCGAACACGACTCCTTCATACAGTGCGCGGAGCAAATGAGCGCGCGTGTGCCAGCCAGCCACGCCATAGAATCCCGCCCGCGCCGTCGACTGCACATTTGAACCATACAGGAATGGATGGAAGATAATGTTCGTGCTGTCCAGAGGTAAACTATCGACCTCTTCATTGCAAACCTCATAGACTGAATTCCGCGCTGCTTGGCTTGATAACTTTCTTCGCCGCAAAACTGATTCACAAACCACTCCAGGTTGGTGGCTGAAGTGGCGCTGCCTTCGATGGTGAGATACAGGCCGGGTTCAGCAAAGAGGGTGGTCATGAACAGGCCAGGGTCGACGATGGGCTCGCGGGTAATCACTTCGTTAATACTCCAGCTGCCCATCACCAGACAGGCTTGATTCGCGTGGATCGTCCCGGCGCCGATTGCGCTCGCGTCCACGTCAAATAACCCGCCCACAACCGGTGTCCCGATTGCGAGTCCAGTCTCCCCGGCTGCAGCAGGCGTGACCTGACCGCAGATTTCACTGCTATGTTTCAAAGGCGGCAGGGCCTGGTATGCTTCAGACAGGCCATACAGAGCCATCAGATCGCGCGAATAACATCCGTTGCGGACATCCATCAAACTGGTGGCGCTCATGTCGGTGTAATCGCCCGTAATCTCGCCAGTCAGACGATACTTGATATAGTCCTTGACCATCAAGATGGCGCCGAGGCGCTCATAGTTCTGCGGCTCATTCTGCTTAAGCCAGACAAGCAGCGCGTTTGGCTGCGCGGGCCAGAAGGATTGGATCGTAAATGGGAACACCTCCGCATGGAGACCGCTATCATTCCATCCATTCACAATATCTGCGGCTCGCGAGTCCATGGATTGGATTCCGCTTCGCAATGGCTTTCCCTGCTTATCCAACAGATAAACGCCATTGCCATGTCCGGTGTTGCCAATTCCAGCGATCTCTTCCGGTTTAACGCCGGACTTGGCGAGCACCTCGCGGATGGCTCTGGCTGTGCCCTGCCACAGCGTTTCCATGTTACGTTCCGTCCAACCGGGGTACGGGTATTCGGTAAACGCTTTTTGACTGGCAACCGCAATTTCCTTGCCATGCAAATCAAAGAGCGCGGCTTTCGAGACGGTACTGCCGTTATCGATACCCAGAAGATACTGTCCCATGATCTTCCTCCAATAAAAAAATCTAAGTTACCCGGCAAACGTGGGTTCCACTAAACCTTGGATATCCGTTTTGATATGGAACAAGTCACCAGCGCAGGGCTGTTGTTTCCGCTGCTCTTCTTCAAAACCCCAGGAGGCAGTCGTGACAAAGAGCTGATCCAAGTCCTTGCCGCCAAATGCGAATGAGATGACATGCTCGACCGGAAAACGGACCTGGCGCTCGACCTTGCCATCGGGATCATAGCGGGTGAGTTTCCACCCGGCCCAGTGCCCGTTCCAGATGAACCCCTCGGCATCCACGATCAAACCATCTGGCATCCCATCTTCTTCCCGTAAACGCGCGAAGATGCGGCGATTGCTGGCTGTTCCGCTAACGGGATCGTAATCCAGGGCGATGATCTGACGGTGCCGCTGGTCTGCCACATAAACTGTTTTGCCATCCGGGCTTAACCCGATACCGTTCGCCGTGGCATAGCCCGTATCGAGTTCGTGAAACGAACCATCAGGGTCTAAGCGGTACAGAGAGCTTTCCGGCAAAAACGGATCATTCATATTCACAGTGCCGACCAATAAACGTCCCTGCCGGTCCACTGCGGCATCGTTGTAGCAAATCTCCGGTCTGGATGGCTGCGCCGGGCCGTAGATCAACTTGTACTCGTTTGTCTCCGGTTCCCATCCATACAGACCATTTTGGGCAATGGCGATCCACCCACCCGCAGCGCGACGCGCCAAAGCGGTCACCGGGAGAGTCGTTGGATAGGTTGTAAAGTTTCCGGAACTCAGGTCAAACCGGCAGGTTGGCAGCCCGCCCCAGTCAACCCAATACAGGGCATTCTCTTCGGGATTCCATATTGGGGTTTCCCCCAATCGATTCTGCGCGGACACAATTTGTTTTGGTTCGTTCACGATATTGTCTCCTTTGGTCAGGCTCTGAATTGATCGTAAATTTGATGACTGACCGATTTGAGAACCGGGTAAAGCTGCTTGTAAATTTGATACCACTCGGCATACTTGGGTGTGAGTTGCGGGTCTGGCTGATAGGTCTTGCCCGGCTTGTAGACGCGTTCAAATGCATCCTGCTCGTTCTTGTATAAGCCGATCCCGATCCCGGCCAGGATGGCCGCGCCAAGCGGCGTGGACTCTTCCACTTCGGGAACGTCAATCGGCAGACCGGTGATATCAGCCTTGTTCTGCATCCAAAAAGGGTTGCGCGTTGCGCCGCCCACCACAACGAGCCGGTCAGGGGCAATTCCCAACCCGTTCTTGAGGGCTGTTACGATATCGAGAACCTGATAATCCAACCCTTCGACGATGGCGCGCAGCATGTCGCCATGTTGCGCAAAATTGCTCAAGCCAACAAACGCCCCCAGGGAACGGGCATCTACAACCGGACAACCCGCCGCGGACATGTGAGGCAGGAACATGACGCCTTTCGCGCCAGCAGGCGAAGCGGAAGCTTCTGCCATGAGATAATCCCAATCCGTCTTGCCCTCTTGTTGCAAAGCAGCTCGCTGCCGGAATTCGTAACCGTATTCTTTGCGATACCATTCGAGCATATCCGAGGCCACCGCTCCACCCCACACCGCGTAGGTGTCGCGGGCTACGTGAGTCTCGACGGTCACGCCCAATTTTTGCACTGCCGGCGTCAGGACCGGCGCGGGGATCGCGGCTAAAACGATCTCCCAAGTTCCGGTCACATCCAGAACAACGCCAGGTTTAAACGCGCCTACCGGCAGTGCGCTGCATAAATAGTCGTGACCGCCCAGCACAACCGGAGTCCCGACAGGCAACCCGGTTGCCTCCGCCGCGCTGGAAGTTACTTCTCCCAACAGCGTACCGCTTGGATATGCGTCGCATACCAAGCGGCGTTCAATGCCAGTCTGGGCTAAAATTTCATCTGACCAATCGCGTTTGTGTTGATCGAACAAGAGCGTGCAGGAAGCCATGGTGAAGTCTGTCGCGCGGCGGCCACACAACATGAAATTCAGGAAATCTTCGATCAGCAACCATTTATCCGCGTGGGCAAGGATATCCGGTTCGTGTTCCGCCATCCACAAGAGTCGCAGGGCGGTGTTAAATCGCCATAATGTGTTGCCGCCAATGCGGAAGGTATTGTCCGCGCCGATATTCTTCTCCCACCACTGGAGTTGCGCTTCGGTTCGCGGGTCATGCCAGCTGATGAATGGATAAAGACAATTGCCCTGTTCGTCAACGGGTACGCCATCCATGCCCATGCCCGTCACGGCTGCGGCTTTGATATGGCGTGGATCGTTCAGTTTGGAAACCGCTTCCCGCATGGCTGCCGTCGTTCCCCTCCAAATTTGCTCCGGCTGCCATACCGTCCATTCCGGGTGATCGAGGTACGGGTTATAGCGTTCAGTAGGTCGAGAGCCGCTGGCGACGACGTTGCCACACAGATCGTAGATCACGCATTTAAGGCTGGTCGAACCCAGGTCAATGCCGGCAAGATAGTCCATCCATCATCTCTTAGCTGGAAACTGCCTGTTTTACTGTTGTTAGATCTTTCCAGGTTGCCAACAAATGCGCAATATCATCGAAGATCATATCTGTCCCAATCGCCTCCGCCTCGGCGCGAGCCGATGATCCTGACAGGACACAAATGGTGACGAGTCCGGCTCTTTTTCCGCCAAGGATATCCGTATCAACGCGATCGCCGATGGCGGCTGTCGTCTCGGGACGCGCGCCCATCTGTTCCATCGCCAGTTGATACATGGTCGGTTCCGGCTTGCCGATCGCCTGGGCTTTCGTCTCAGACGCAGTTTCAAGCGCAACGATCATCGTGCCGGTGCCCGGGATCAACCCTTCTTCCGATGGATTCGTCGGGTCAAGATTTGTGGCGATGAAACGCGCGCCGCTGCGGATCAACAACGTTGCCCGTTTGAGTTTTTCAAAGTTAACTTCACGATCCATGCTGGCGACAACCAGTTGAACATCTTCATCCGCCAGAATGAAACCTTCCTCAGTCAGCGCCTCCTTGAGAGACGGCATACCAAACACATGAATGCGCGTTCCTCGGGGATATGCCTTGGATAGGTATCGCGCCGTAGCTTGACCTGAATGTAGAATCTCATCCGGCCATACAGTCACGCCCATACGCGCAAGTTTGTCAACGTATTCCTGAGGCGTGCGGGTCGAGTTATTTGTAGCAAGGATAAAGGGGATGGAACGCTCGCGCAGGAAGTCAAAGAATTCACGCAGGAGGGGCATGGGTCGATCGCCCCGGTAGAGGACACCGTCCATGTCAATAATGAGGTGCATGATATTCGCGAGCGCTTGCACGGGAGCGTTTTCCATCAAAACGATTTTTCCAGAATCAAGGATTTAGGTAGACTTTCGAATGTGACGCCATGCTTATCGGCCAGGATGTCAAGACTACGTTCTATCTCGGCTTTTTTCTGGGAAGCATTCCACCCCAGTTCAAAGCCGACCACATCGGCCATCTCTTCGATCAGAGGCAGGCTCAGTTCCCCGAGGTAGGCCAGGAGCGTGCGGCGCAGTAGCAGGTCATCCAGGTGAATAATCTTTTCAACCTGGACCAGGTACAGGACCTCGCGACGGGAAAAACTCGGACAAGCGACGAAGGGAGCATCTTGTCCTGCCAGGATAAATTCACACACTTGCCTGGCGCGGGTGCCATAGCGCTGGAATAGGGTTTCCACCTGACAGGATGGTAGCCCCGTGCTCGCTTGCAAATCCTCCACCCACTTTTTAATGTTTTCCTGACCGTGTGGATACTCCCGTCCTCCCCCAATGGGCAGGTTTTGCGTACCCGCTATTCGGGGAAGGCCCAGGAATGCCAGGGTTTTGTCTGTCACTTGTTCAGAAAAAGCCCGGAAACTGGTCCACTTGCCTCCCACCAGGGAATAGACCGGCAGGCTGCCATGAAGATCCTCATGGAGACGATGATCGCGGGAAACCTGCAAGACGGTTTTCGCGTGGATGTTTGGCAAGGGCCGCACTCCGGAGAAGCAAAATACAATCTGGGAGGGATCAACTTGGATGTCCGGGAAGACGCGCCCGATCATGCCGATAAAATAATCCACTTCATCCTGTGTGCAGCGTGCCTGGTCCGGATCCTGGATGGCATGTTCGGAAGTACCGACCAGAACCTTATCCCCTAACGGGAGGATGAGCACGAGCCGACCATCCTCAAGTTCAAAAAAGATCATATGCTCGCCAATTTCCTGGCGTAATTCATCGTTTTTCAACACCAGGTGGGCGCCACGGGTCCCGCCGATATATTGGGTGGAAAGCCCAAGATATCCATTGGTAAAATCGATCCACGGGCCGGCAGCATTGATCACCAGGCGGGGAGAGATTTGATATTCTTCACCACTGAACTCATCTTTTAAACAAATGGCCTGTCCATCCACGTTTTTTACAGACATATAATTAAGCGCGCGGGCATGCTCTCCCTCCGCCTCACCTTCCAGGAGCAGTTCGAGCGTAAGCCGCTCAGGCGAGATGATCAAACCGTCATAATAATTGGCAGCGTAGCGGATGGAAGGGTTCATTCTAGGGAATTTTGCCAGGGCTTGCCTGCGTCCGTTCATCCAATGAGACGGAACCGTTTTCTGTGCACGGGTGAAGGCATCATAAACAGTCAAGCCGATCTTGATCACCAATGCGCCTCGTTCAGATGGTTTATCCAGCCATCCCATGAATTTAAGGGGAGCATTCAACAGGCCTGAAAATATTTTGAAGGTGGGGATGGTGGTAGGCAAAGGCCGCACCAGGTGAGGCGCGTTTTCGATCATACGGTTGCGTTCCTGCACGGCTTCACGCACAAGCCGAAATTCGCCGTTTTCCAGGTAACGGATGCCACCATGGGCCATGTGCGAGGAGGCAGCCGAGGCGCCCGAGCAGAAATCAGCCCGGTCAACCAGCAGGACATCCACACCATTCAATGCCAGGTCGCGGAAGGTGCCCACTCCATTGATGCCGCCTCCCACGATCAGTACAGTCGGAGAAGTGGTTTTTAGTGCTGAAAGGATTGCTTGTCGATTCATAGTTGCATTCCCTTTATCGTCATTTTGATCAGATCGTTCTTGGGTAATTCCAAAGCATAATATGCCTTCGAGCGGCTATAATTTTCTTCTAAAATTTTCATCAAAGAGTTCGAGAACTCCACGCGCTGCCGCCTCGTCAGTAATGAGCGCATTCAGGTAGCCGCCGCGCAGTGCGCCATAGATAGGCCGCGCTTTGGCTGCCGAAGCCGCTACACCGATCCTAAAAGGGATATTTTGGATCTCAGCCAGAGTCAGCCCAATCACACGCTCGGCATATTCCTTGCTGCATGGTTGCCCCTCGATGGTATACACTTGGGCGCAGATTTCGCCTACACCTCCACAGCCTTCAGCAATATTTTTCATATCGTCAGCGGACAAGGCTGTGAATTGCACGAAGCGCGAGATGTCCGGGTCCACTGTTCCTATCCCCAGGAGTGCGATGTCTGCGTGGCGAGCAATATCAAGGATGTCCTTGACCTGGGCCATCGTTCGCAGGGCATCCCCCTGAGCTTTTGTATCTGTAAAAGCCGGCGCGTGTAACTGGTATGCAGTGGCGTTCAATCTTTCGCCCATGTTGGTCGCTAAATAGTTCATGTCAGATTCAATTTGACCCTGAATCGCTCCAAGCATTGGCACGACCTGAACTTTCCTGTAAGTGCTTGTGGTATCTATCGCTTGGACAACGGCTTGGATGGTGGTACCGGGCGTGATGGCAACGATATCGCCATCACGCAGGCGTTCTAGGAAAAAATCTGCTGCCGCGGCGCCGAGGGCATTCAATGTCAAACTGCCGGCGTCTACCATAGACGGGATGACAATGGCCTCCTGTATTCCAAAGACGGATTTAAGACGGGTTTCAAGGTCAAACAGTTGTTGAAACGGAGTGCGGATCGTGATGTTAACGTAGCCCAACTCGCGCGCCTGCTGGAGCAGGCGGTTGACCTTGGCGGTGGAAAGTCCCAGACGCTTGGCAATTTTTGACTGCGTCAGTTCTTCGTTGTAATAAAGGTTCAAGATTGTATTGAAAAGGCGAATTGTTTCATAAGTAGACATTTTGAAGTCTCCTATAATTATATTTTTTTTCGACGATAAATATACAGGTTATTTCTACTCTGGACAACGAGAACACCAGGCTTTGTTCATCAATTCATCAAAAACCAATAGGTATCTTGAACGCAGTGACTTCTCCAATCGAAATCCCTCGCGGTAGAACTTCCATTCCTATACTCTTGCCTTTTCACGCACCAACAGGTGGTTGAGGGTAACGGCCGCCACAAGAACAGTCCCTTTCGCCACAACCTGCCAGTATGCTGGAATAACAGTCATCAGGCCAATCGTCACGCAGATGATGATGAGAGCACCCACAACCGTCTTTGCAACCGATCCCTCCCCTCCGGAAAAGGCTGTTCCTCCCAGCAATACTGCAATGATACAGTCAAGTTCCATGCCATCGCCTGAGAGAGGGTCCCCCAGGGACATGTAACTGGCGCGCGCCACACCTGCCAATGCGGCAAAAAATCCGACCATGATATACAGGAGCCCTACAATTTTTACAGCGTTGATGCCAGATAGATCCGCGGCAACACGGTTGCCGCCAATCGCTGCGGCGTATTTGCCCAGAAGCGTCTTCCTCTGGACGATGACCAGCAAGAGGATCACAAGCACCGCAACCCAGAAAGCCCACGGCAAGCCGAAAAGGACTTCTTTTCGCGCGTAATCGTTGATCCAGGTAGGCATGATTTTCTCGGCGCTGCCTTTGATGGCTGACGATCCATCCGGCACGATCAGCAGCGCGATGCCCTTGAAAAGGCTCAGAGTAACCAGCGTTGCAATTACAGGCGTAATGCGCAGCTTCATAACCAGGTAGCCATTGAGCAAACCCATTACAATTCCCGACGATCAAGGTGATGAGGATCGCGGGGAGGAAACTGAAGCCATTAAGGATCAGCCAGGCGAACACGACCGCAGCCAGACTCATGGCGCTGCCCACAGACAGGTCAATATATCCCGAGATCATCAGGAGCGTAAACGCGCCGCTCAACGTCAGGATGGGAACTGCGCTGCGCAGCAGGTTGATGATGCTGTCAGGGCTGAGGAAGTGCCCCCGCTCGAAGAAAGCGACCTGATCCAGTTTCAACAGGCTGAAAACGATTACGATCAACGCCAGAACCGTGTAGATATAGAACCGCTTGATATTTGCGCGCAGTGTTGCCGACCGGTCCAGCAGCAGTTTGGATGGTTCCATTTTTACAGTAGTCACGTTTAGTCTGCTCCTTCGAAGATGCACCAGTGGTTAGGCCTCCCATGATCAACCCTTCCTTTTATCCAGCGCAAACCGCTGTGTAAGAATTGCGATAAAGGTGACAATGGCTTTCAAGGTAAATTGCCAGTCTGGTGAAAACAACATGCCAGTGGCGGCAGAGGTTACAACGGAAAGGATGATGGCGCCGATGAACATTCCCAGCACGGACCCAAACCCACCCGTAATGCTGATGCCTCCCAACAGGACAATGACCAGGGCATCAAACTCGTAACCCATTGCCCGGTTCGAAACCCCGGCCTTGAATTCCGATGCGAGTAGGATCCCGGTAATCCCTGCCAACAGACCACTGGCGATGTACAGTACCGTAAGATACTTCCCCACGTTGATACCGGACAACCGGGCTGCGACCGGATTTGCGCCGATTAGGTAAATCCGTCTTGCGAACACTGTTTTCTTCTCGAAAATGAAGGCGGCGATGATCAGAGCGATCATGATCAAAACTGGCAGCCGGATGGAGCTCCCTGGAATGCCCAGGCTTCCCAGCACGCCGAAGGCATCAGGTAGACTGGTGTTGCGCTGCGCGCCCTGTGTAATGACCTGGGCAGCGCCACGCGCAAGCATCATCGTCCCCAATGTAACGATAATGGAAGGTACCTTGAGTTTTGCAATGAAAAAGGCATTGACTGCACCAACGCCCATCGAGCAGAGCAGGGCCAACCCCACCGCGACAGCATAAGGCAGTCCAAGTCCGTTCGCCAGAGGGTTTTGGGATACGTTGACTCCCTGGCAGAAATAGACAGAAAGCACGCCGGTCAGGGCGATGTTTCCGCCCACCGACATGTCGTAGTTTCCGGTAATCATCACGAACGTGATGCCAATCCCCAGGACGATGATGTACCAGTTGTTCGTGATCAGGTTGAGCATGTTCTGCGGTTTGTAGAAATTCGGCACAAAGAGACAGGCAATGCTGAACACGACAATGAGTACACCCACCATAAACAGGGTAATGAAAAACTCGTCACTCAGCTTGCCGCCGAACCATGTTTTCTGTATCTGATTGGCTTCCATGACTACGCTCCTCCTGTGACAATGTGAAGGATGCTTTCGCTGTTTACATCGCAGCCATTCCGCATTGTAGACTTCAGGTTTCCATCGTACATAAGGTAGATACTGTCACAGATATTCATAACCTCAGGCAATTCCGAAGAGAAAATAATGATGGTTTTGCCCTCTCTGGAAAGCTGGCGGATGATGTTGTATATTTCGCTTTTGGCCCCCACATCGATACCGCGTGTCGGTTCATCGAGCATGAGCAAGTCGGCATCTGCGAAGAGACACTTGGAAAGGACAACCTTCTGCTGATTGCCCCCGGAGAGCTTGGTCGCTTCCTTTTCAATGCTGTTGGTGGCGATCTTCAACTTATCAACGTATTCTGACGTACACTTTACGTTCCGTTGCATCATTGATGAAACCGTTGCGAGAGATCTTCGCCATATTCATCACAGGTACGTTGCCCCGAATGGTCAGGATTGTAAACAAGCCCTGCGATCTTCTTTCCTCGGGCACCAGAGCGATGCCCGCTGCGATAGCTTTTTCTGGAGAGGCCGTAGTTTTTGGCCCTTGAAGACGATCTCGCCTTCATAGTTGTCTGCGCCATAGATGGCGCGGGCCAGTTCGGTTTTTCCGGCGCCTACCAGCCCATAGAAACCGACAATTTCACCTGCACTTACATTGAAGGAAATATCTTTTAACCGATGATTTGAGAGATGCTTGACATCCAGGATGGTATCCGGACATTCGATCTCTCTGGGTGTGTACTGTTCGAATACCGTTTTGCCGATCATCATCTTGATCAGTTCCGACCGGTCTTGGATCTCGGATACGGGTTTCGTTTCGATATGTTTGCCGTCCCGTCAGAACCGTCACATAATCTCCAAGTTCGAAGATTTCATCGAGCCGGTGGGAGATATAAATGACGGTAACGTTCTTCTCGCGTAAACTTTTGATGATATTGAACAACCGCGCAATTTCGCTCTCGGAGATCGCAGCGGTCGGCTCATCCATGATGATGATGTCAGACTCTGCAGCAACCGCCCTGGAGATTTCCACAATCTGCTTCTGGGCTACGCTCAGGTTCGAGACCAGCTGCCGCGGCTTGATGGATGGCTCGATGCTGTTGAGAACGTCCACCATCCTGTTGATCTTGTCCGTCTTTCTGATGAAGCCGAACATCGTATCTTCCATGCCGAGAGTCAGGTTTTCCTCAACAGTAAGCTGGTCGACCACGTTCAGTTCCTGGAACAACGTGCTCATTCCCTGTCGCTTCGCGTCCCGGGGAGTTTGCGGTGTATATTCTTCCCCATTCAGAAGAATGCGGCCGCTTGTTCGACCATAGACACCGGTCAGGATTTTGATCAGGGTGGATTTTCCCGCGCCATTCTCCCCAACCAGGCAGTGGACCGTATTGCGCTTGATGTCTAAACTGACATTATCGACCGCCCGCACGCCGGGAAATTCCTTGACCAGATCTCTGATCTCCAGAACATTCTCTGTCGGTTGCATACCATCGCTCCTTGAAGCTGGCGGGAGGGAAAACCCTTCCGTCCCCCCGCCAGCTTTCATCACTCTTGCGTTATACTCGGGCTAAGGGGTGGGTCTGACACCTCGCCTTATGGGCAAAAATGTCGGCACGACATTTCAGACCTACCCCTAATCGATACTGGTCCCGAACTGTTCATTCAGCCAGATCGACGGCGTCTTCACGCGGCATGGTCCAGAAGGAAACGTTGTAGGCCTTGTAGAAGTACTCTTCTGCAGGCTGGGAGGTGGGTTTCACCTTGCCGCTGGCGACATCCATGATCAGGTCGATGCGACCATGCGAAGTCTCGACGGGGGGCAGACCCATGGAAAGCTTCAACGAGCTGTTCGGGTCGTACACGCGCTTCATCTCGACTTCGTCGAAGTCGACGCTGGCAACGATCTCGGTCAGCGGCACGCCGTTGTCCATCTTGCCGCGTCCCGCCTGTTCCAGGGCAGCCATCGTGCCAACCGTCAGGTTCGAGGCTTCCGAGTAGATCAGGTTGACTTCCGGATGCGTGGTCAGCAGGTCGGTGATGATCTGCTTGGCGGTGTCCGGTCCCTTGCTGGCGTCCAGACAACCCAGGTCGGTCGCAGTCGAATCCACAGACAGCACGCCCTTCACGAACGGATCGGTACGACCGGACTTCACTTCGATGTGGTTCGGCCAGCCAAGTTCTGCCATGACAATCGGCTTGTCGGGATGCGCCGCTTTCCACTGTGTAGCCATTTCCACCCCCATGGCGAAGGAAATGCCGGCCTCATCGCTGCGGGCAGTCGGGATGCCGCTGTCACCCAGCGGGCTGAAGAACGAGGTCAGGATGATGCCCTTGTCAAGTTCCTTCTTGCACAGCCGGGCGGACGGCATCATAGTCCCAGATGTGCAGGCTGGCGGCATCCATCCCTTGCGCCAGGATCTGGTCCACGTTCTGGGTCATGACGGCGCTGTCTGACTTGCCGTCGAAGATGAACACCTCTACGCCATATTTTTCCTTGGCGTATTTCTGCGCCTCGATGGCCTGCATCTGGTGGAATACGTTGCTCATATCTGATACGAAGAACGCAATCTTCTTCACCGATGATGCCTCGGGCGCTGGAGCAGCTTTGGCAGGCTCCGGCGTGGGTGTTGCAGCAGGTCCGCAGGCGGACAGTATGAAGCTGGCGAGCACCAACGCTACTAGAAGAGCAAATAGAGTCTTTTTCATTGTGATATTTCTCCTTTTAACATTCATACAGGAAATACTTGGGATTGTCGTACCATTTGTTGTAGTGAAGTCATTGACAGTTCCGGTACGACACAGGCGTTGCTCATTTGCTTTTCGGTCCTCTTCACCTCCTCGCACCCGGGAAAACATTCCAGATGGCCAAACCATTTTCGATTGATCGCCATTGTTGCGAACCTCCCGTAACCAAAGGTTTTCCCAGGTGAACTTCGTCATGTCGGGGTCAATACCCACAAACGTCCTGCGCCAATCCGTACAGCACAAGTTCAGTCACGCATCCGCCCTTTGTCAGCGCGCAGGTTTGATAAACCATATCGGCAAAGTGCTCGGGACGCACCGCCAGGGATTCGTCCCACTCGAACGATTGGACGTTTTCGGCTGCTGTTTGGAACCCGGTATTGGATCCGCCAGGTACCAGCAGCATCACAGCGATTCCGTGAGGCCGCAGTTCCGTATAAAGGCAGCGGGTAAAGGCGTTGACGCCGGCCTTTGCGGCAGAGTAAATCGACCATCCCGGCCACGAACGGCGATCGCACGCGCTGGAAACGTTGATGATCTTACCGTAGCCCTGCTTCTTGAATTGCGGCGTGAACGTGCGGCAGCTCATAATGGTGCTGGTGAGATTCAGGTCGATGATGCGGCGATTGATCACATCGTCCATCTCTTCAATGGGCGCTATCTTTGAGAGCTCCGCCGGCATAATTGATGAGAAAATCAACCTGACCGAAGGTTTCGAGCGTTTCCTTAAGCGCCTGCTCAAAGGTTTTGGGGTCAGTTACGTCGCCTACCAAGGAAATAACCTGCGAGCCAGCGGCCTTGCATACTTCGACGGTGCACTCGAGGGATTCCTTCTTGTGGTCGATCAGCACTAGGTTCACCTGGTCTAACTGGGCGAATAACTCTGCTGTTGCCTTCCCAAACCCAGAACCGACGCCCGTGATTACTGCCACTTTTCCTTTCAGAGATTCAGCCATATATCGGTACCTCCTTCTTCAGTTTCTTACGCTACATTGGTTTGCAACTGGGCCAGCAACTTGCCCAGTTCTTCATCTTCGATCGAATAACAATGTTCCTGCCCCGGATATCGCCCCTGCTCCACCTCTGTGCGGAATTGCGTTAGCGCCGTTACGATAATCTGCGTCAGGTCCAGATACACTTTGAGAAAGCGGGGCGACATCTCTTTGAACATCCCCAGCATGTCTTGGGTCACCAGCGCCTGGCCGTCACAACCCGCTCCGGCGCCGATCCCGATTGTGGGGATCTCCAGGCTGCGAGTGATAATTTCTCCCAGCCGTTCCGGGATGCACTCCAGGATCAATGCAAACGCGCCTGCATTCGCCAGCGCGACGGCGTCCGCGACAACCACTGGCCGCGCTCGCCGCCGTCCGCCCCTGAATCTGAATCGCGCCTGTGCGCACGATCTTCTGTTTGGTGATTCCGAGATGTCCGAGCACCGGCACGCCCGCATTCACTAATGCCTTCACTTTGGACGCATCAGCGGCGGCAGCTTCCATGTGGATGCCATCGGCATGACCTTCTTTCATCAGCCTTACCCCCGTGTCACAGCCTGCTCCACGCTCTCGTACGCTCCGAACGGCAGGGTGGTCAGCACCATGGCGCTGCCCGCCCCACGAGAAACGGCTTGCGTGTGATAGATCATCTCTTCCACGCTCACCGATACGGCTTCCGAACGGCCCAGACCCACCGTGCCCACCGCATCGCTGACCAGCACGATGTCCACCCCGGCGGCATCAATAAACTTCGCCATCGGGAAGTCGTAGGCCGTCAGCAGCGTAATCTTCTCGCCGTTGCGCTTTTTCCGCTGCAGTCGTGCTACCGTCTTCTTAGCCGGTTCGCTCATCCCCGCTTGCCTTTTATCCTTCCGCTGCCGGTGGCAATAACGCTTCCAGATCCATATGCGGGCCTGGGATGAGCCTCACGGAGACGACATCCCCAATTCGCCCGGCAGCCTCACGTCCAGCCGCCAGGGCTGTCTTGACTGCACCCACATCCCCGCGCACCATCACGGCCACATAGCCCCCGCCAATCGCTCGCTTGTCCAGCAGGGTTACGTTTGCGGCTTTCACCATCGCATCGGCGGCTTCGATGCTCGCCACTAAGCCGCGCGTCTCGATCATGCCCAGCGCCTGATCGCCGATCACGGTCACTGTTTGTTTTATTGAGGTACCTGTGTTTTGCGCCATTGTATTTGTCTCCAAAAAATGTCTTTCAACTTTTTGTATAGGTCATTTGCCCGTCATGCCGAAGCGAGTCCAGTATCCCCACGATCACCGCGTCCACTGGACGGCTGGCATCCCCGGCTGCGACACGTGCTGAGCTGCCTTCCACCACCATGACCAACTCTCCTTCGCCCGCGCCGACCATGTCCACTGCCACGAAGGGGTTCCCCTGCGGCTGGCCTGCCGGACCCGCTTCAGCGACAAGCAAACACTTGCCACCCTCTAGCCGCTGGTCTTTGACCGTGGCAACTGCCACACCGACCACTTTCGCGATACGCATCTCAGCCTCCTCGTTTCTTCAGCGCACTCACCGCTTCTACTAACTGATCCATCATTGCCACCCCACCTGCGGCGGCTTCATTCCGTATAACCCTGGCCGGCAGCGGTCCGTGCTGGCAACCTCGCGGCCGCAGTGGCTGCGCCTCTACCTTCGCAGGAGCAGCCGGTGCTGTTGCTTTGTTGGACGGCCCGTTGCCCGGTGTGACCAGTGCGATCCCTAATTCATCTGCCCGTTCCCGGGCCGCATCCGTCAGCGCAACCCCTGGACCAACATCCAACTGCCTGACGCCGCTGGCAGCCAGATCTTCGATATCCATTCCCGTGTAGAAGATGCGCATGCTGCCCATTTCTCACTTTCCGCGACCGGGTAAGGCCTCGATTGCTTTGATGGCCGCATCACACGCCTGGCGGACTTCCGCATCCGTCCCCGAAAAATACAAGCGGCCCGAACGGCCGCGCGGCGTGTAATTCACCAGCGTGATATTTGCCGCTTTCTCTGCCTCGTTCGCCGCCAGCACAATGTAGGCCGCTGGCAGCACTTCCAGCACGCACAACGTCTGACCGGCAAGCAGCAACCCGCCGTACGAAACCCGGTTGATCAGTTGCGCCTGGAATGGATCCACGTTGGAAATCATCTGCGCCGACAAGATCTCCGGCTTCAACCGGTCGCTTTCGGTCAATCCTAAAGATTCCAACGCCTGTCGTCCGGCCACCTGTACTGCTTCCTGATGATACGAATGGATTTCCAACGACCCATATTCGCGCTCTACGGCCAGCGCCCCGGCCCGCACATCTGTCGTTTTTAGTGCAATATCCATGACCCGGTAGATATCCGAAGCTGGCGCGGACTCGATGTAGACCTCTGCCATTCCTTCCACCGGAATTTCGCCTTGCATCGTTTTCCCCGTCAGCGCGCCGTATTGCGGCTGCATCTGGTCAATGAGGAGGTATGTTCGCAGTTGCATCTCGATTTCCCTCCCGCTCAGTCGGTTGTTACCCGACTTGACTGCACGCCTTTTGGCAGCAAGGGCTCAAGCGCGGCCTGCGGGCGGGCGATCACATGCACCGCCACCAGTTCTCCTGCCCGCTTCGCCGCCGCAGCACCCGCGTCTACAGCAGACCGTACGGCACCAATCTCGCCGCGTACAAAGACCGTGGTATAGCCTCCACCGATCTCTTCCTGCCCGGTGAGCGTCACATGCGCTGTTTTCAACATCGCATCAGCCGCCTCGATTGCCGCTACTACACCCCTAGTTTCAACCATCCCCAAAGCTGTCATTTGCAGATTTGTTGTAGCCATATTGGTTCATTCCTCCTAGGTTATTCCCAGCACTTGATTTGCGGCTTTGATGCCCGCATTGGTATCGACCGGGTACCCCAGTTGCGTCAGAGTAATCCCGGTAGCGTTCAGTAACTCGACCACCCGATTGCGTGAAAGATCGCTAAACTGTGCCGGGTCGAGAAAAAAAGAACCTTCGGACGTACGACCGAAAGTTCCATTTACATTCATGATCCGCGCCAACCCCCGTACAACATCATCGGAGCGTAAATTGTCGGGGCACAGGATTTCTGTTTGCGTGCCCAAACAAAAACGACGAGGAGAATCACAGCCAGGGCATTCGCGACCATCAACAACCAATGATAAACCCATTTCGCTCACACCCCAACGAATGGCCTTTGCCGCCAGATCAGACAGCGAAGAAGCGGATGAAGTGGTGCGAGACGATGGGGTTCCTAAAGAAGAATTCGACCACAATTCGGCGAGCGCCAGCCGCATCTGGCGCGCCGTAGCCCGAGGATCGGGCGCTTCACGGATGCCGCGTCCACAGATGAGAACGGACACCGGCAAATCGGCAAAAAATGGGAGGAGGTCGATGGTCATACCTCCTGTTACCGTGACTTTATAGCCCATATCGATCAGCTTGCGCATGATATCTTTGTCTTCTTGCGTCCATTCACGGCCAGCTGACTGGGCATCCCACTCACGATGGTAAACGATTCGGTCGACGCCAATCTGGCGCCATTCCGCTGCTCTGGCCAAAATATCACGAACGCCCGTAAGTTCCATCAGCATTTCTTTCCCCCTCTTGCGGGCAACTGCAAGCGCTTGCTCCACAGTGGGCATCGCCGCGCCGCCAATCACGGTCAACATGTCAGCGCCTGCATCAAAGGCCATGTTCGCCTCAAGTCCACCAACATCTGGCGTTTTGAAATCGGCCAAAATGAGTTTATCCGGGCAAACTTCTCGCATCGCCCGAATTGCTTCAAGCCCGGCTGCTTTGCAGAGTGGTGTGCCAATTTCGATAATATCTACTTCGGGAGCAACGAGGGCTGCCATAAATAACGCTTTTGATAGAGATGTGTAATCCATGGCAATTTGAAGTAAAGGTGTAGCATTCATAAATTGATTGGCCTCGTAATTAGCCCATGCCGGGCATTAGTTTGATCAGGTGCCGCAATTAGCTGTCTGCTTTCGTATTAAAGTTCTGAAAATTAAGCGACTGAAATTTACTCCGGCAATAAAACAATAATGATATTTTTTTCACTCTATGAAAATAATATCACTTAATTCAGATTTGTCAAGTTCTTTTGAGAAATTCATCAACCAGTTTTTTGATCCAATTCTTTCATATTGGAAAATCAGGCGAGATCATTCCCCATCGGGTACAAAAACCTCTAAAACAGAACTTCTGAGAAAACCACGTTTTTTCAGAAGTTCTGTCCCCCTGGTGGGGTCGCTGCTGCTCAGCTTATCTCTCATTACATTCACTTTGAGTACTTAACCTTGGATGGGAATGGTATGATTGGCGCTGGCGGTCTTCTTCACATCTTCGATTGCTCGTGAGTATGGACTGAGTCAGGCGCTAGGCTAGGAGCAGGAGATTGAAATTTGAACCCAAAAAAGAACCAAGCATATCGCTCGGTTCTTTTTGTCAACTTTGGCAACCCCTTAGCAAACAAGATGTGCTCCCGTGGCGTGTCTGATTTTTCCCCTTATTGCCTTTTACGTACTCACGGTTGGCTGAAATTGCCAACCGTGAGTACGTGTAAGTTTTTTATGGGTGCAGATGGGACAAAAAAGAGCCGCCACCGAAATGACGACTCTCTGTGGGCGCGGAGGGACTCGAACCCACGACCTCACGGATGTGAACCGTGCGCTCTAACCAGCTGAGCTACGCGCCCGTTGTAGTCCTCAAGGTACGGCGTCTGAGCAAACCTTGAGGACGCTAGCTGGTCATTCTGGAACAGTTGTCAACCAAACCTTGAGGACGCCAGATGACCGATTTGACCCTTCAGAAGTGTCTCCAGGGACATGCCAGCATTCTAACATAGCCCCCATATCGCCGCAAGGCATTACCGACGTCAGACATTATTCGTCCAGGTTATCGAACTGGTTCAGGTAATCTTCGTCCGACTGCTCCTGGCTGCCCAGTTCGTTTTTCTCGTATTCGGTTAGAAGTTCTTTCAGCGCGCGCAGCGCGTCTTCCCGGCCATTGGGGGCTTTGCCGTATCGCCGGACCACGTTCATCAGCTCGTAGTGAATTCCGCTGTAACCCGCCCCAGTTCCCCCTGAATAAATCCTGTCGTACGCATCGTTGTATAGCTGCGATAGCTGGTAGTAATCAGCCAATGATGTTATGGAGCTCTTTTTCTGTGAGGAGGCCATCTACGTCGTTCTCCATTTTCGCGATGTGCTTTTGCAAGTTGATCTTCAGTTGCTTGATTTCCGCCTTGACGTCTTCGATGGTCGCGGGGCGAATGTCAGGATCGAAATGGATCTCCGGCCAATTGCGCTGAAAGAGATTCTTGACCAGCAGAACCTGCACGACCGTTCGTCCGCTTTGCATCTTGCCGATATCCTTTAGAACGCCCGTATGTACCAGCTTGTCGTCGAGATAGAGGCCGACGTAGCTGCCTGGCTTTAGGTTTTCTTGCGATTCAGTTGCAGACCGTACCGCCATAGCCGTCTCCTTTCTAATCGCTCCGTGGTGAAATTATAATACACCCATTCCACCGACAAACGATCTGATAGGTCTTACCGCTAATAACGAATATCCGCCGGAACGTCCATAATGGTGCCCAGGCTGTCCGAGGGCATGCCTGGGATTTCTGTGTTCAGCAGCTCAACGATAGCTTTGAGAAGCGGGTCGTTCTCTTCCCGGTCATACTGGTCGAACTTTGTGATGCCTTTGCCGTTCTCGTCGAAGAAGTGGTAGTCGCCGTTGCCGCACAGGATTTTCCAGCCGCGCTTACGCAGGAAGGGGGCTACGACAGAGGTCAGGACTATATTCGCTCTGGCTTGTACGTGTTCGGCGTATTCGTCCCAGTATCGCTCCAAGGATGCGTCAGTGCGTTTTGTAACGAGCTGAACTGTGTTCGCGTTCACGGGGTCTCCTTTTCCGGCGTCGGAGATAGGTTCTGGCACATCTCCAGGAAGGCCGTGAGCATGTTGGTGGCCTCTTCCCAGCCGATCCAGAACCATTCGATTAGCGTGGTGGTTCGCTCGGCGATGTCTTCAGCGGTCGGGTTAAGCCGTTCCCATTCCCTGTCGCTCCAGCTCTCTCCGGCCAGGTCGTTGAGGCGCCACCAGTAGCGTTGGTTCCACGTGTCAGTTTCTTCCCAGCCGTGGCGGTGTTCGCAACAAAAGTCGTTGTACCAAGCAAGATGGTCGCCCTTATCCTTCACGGCGTACTTGGTGCCGATGAACTTCTCCATTTGAGCGAAGTCAACTTCGATCCAGTTGTCTTCCTGCTCGCAGCGCCGGCCCAAAGAATTGGCCAGGCGCAACGAGCGATTCCAAAGTGTCTGTGTCATGGCGCGTTCCTCCGCAGTGCTTCGTAGATTTTCTCGATGGGCTCGCTCCTGGCAGCGTCCACAATCTCTTCGATCTCGTACGTTGCCCAGCCGCCAAACATCCTTGACAGCGCAGCCAGGGTAACGATCATGTATTTCCGAGCAGCTATATACGCTTGCACGTGGCTCGCAAAGAGCGCCTGATGCGCTGGAGATAGCTTGTGCCAAGGTTGTTTCATCTGTGCTTCTCCTTACGGCCACACGCTTATACAATCGTTGATGAAATCGCTCAAGATCATCGGCGACTTGGTGATGATGACGGCCTCTTCAACGTCCGTGCGGTCCATCAGCCGATCAACAATTTCACGTTCCTGCTTAGGGACCACGAAGTTCTCGGGATAGACAAAAAGGGGCCTGCGTGAGAGCGGCTTGTTATCGAACAGCACAGCAGGGTGCTCTCCCAGCCAGTATGGCTCGTAGTCGTGGGCAAGTTCTTCTTCCGAAACTGGGCCGGTTGCCCATTCGCTGGCAGTTTGCTCGCTGCTTACCACCGAAAGTGTCGGCGAATTGCAGACGCGGTAGGCCCAGAGCCGGTGGGGAACGCGGTGGTGCATACCTGATTTGATAGCCAGGTAGTAACCCATGTTGATATCGCCGGCTATCGCAAAGACTGCGACCGGAAAAGGCCAGTGCTTGAAGACGGTTTGGGTCCGCTTCCATTCGCGAACAGCCTCGATGTGCTTTTGCCATTGTTGCGCCGCCTGTTGCGCAGCCTCTTCCGGCAATTGGAATATCATGTTCATTCTGCCTCCATGTCCGACGTCGGGAATTATTCCGCGTCGCTATACTGGGTTCCGCGAGGCCCAGTCCGTTCCAGGATAGGCAATATTTTCGTCGACAGATCCGTATTATGCGCCTCACCTTTTCCGGTGTGATACAACACGGAACCAGATCTCCCCTGCTGTGCCCTGCTTGAGCCACTTCAGGCGATGCAGTTGACTAGAAAGCGAGCCGCTTCTTCGGCGGCGCCAAGGGCGCATGACACAGACGCTGGCGTAACCAGGCTTGACGATGGTCCCGTTGGTTGGCTCGCGGATGTAACAAGAACCGCCCTGTCATATCGAAGTGCGGCCTGTTTCCGATCTGGATGACGTCTGTTTTGATGGGCATGTCAGTCCTCGTCTTCCAGCGAAACGTAGATGACCGGCTGCGGGTCGTCGATGTCCATGGCGGCCACTTCGGCCTTGAACTTGTAGATCTGCCGCTTGCCGGCGCCGCGAATGAGGACCTCGAATTTCGCGCGTGCTGTCTTCAAGTTCGCGGTAGCGGGTCTTGCTCATGGTCAGGATGTCGTGCCAGACGCCCTTGAAGTCGTTGCCCCAGCGTGGGTTGTTGACCGCTCGCTCGATCAAATTGAATACGCGCTCGGCTCATGAAGACCGGCCATCTGTAGTGCTGTTTGGTCACCTCGGCGAAGTCGCCGACGTTGGCGTCCACCTGGAAGCCGTCTTCGAGGGCTTCTTTGCGGGTGTAGGCGTGGATAATGTCGTCTTCAGAAAAAAGGTTGTCCATAGCTGCCTCCGTTTCAAGTAGTGTATGGCCGCCAGGCATTTGGCGGCCATCACTGCTAGGGGACAGGTGGTTGAAATCCGTTCTGGATCAGGATGATTACGATCAATCCGACGATGAACCAAAACGGAATCCATCCGCCTTCTTCCCATTTTCCGGCCAACGAGCTTTCATTGCCCACCCTATGAAGCGGCCGTGCCAGACCTTGCCGGTTTCAGTTCGCCCTTGCGAGCGGATGACGCAGCGGGCATTTCCAGCCTGGAACCGGCGCAGGATTTCCTGCTGGTCCTCGCGCGAATACCCGGTGCCGATGGAGCCCAGCGAATTGCCCTCGTTGTCGGCGATCTCGAAGCCGCCGATGAAGTGGCCTTCGGCAGTGGCTGGCGCCACTGAGATGATGTCCGCCTCGAATTCCTGAAGATACTTGGTCCGCACGAAGTACGGTTCGCTGTGCTTGCCTGCAACGTAGTGCATGTGCGGCATGAACCAGATTTCACCTTCACGGCCCTCCCGGGTCATGCGCTCGACCAGGCCGCGTTTTTCGTACTCCGTGGTCGCCACCGGCACGAGCTCGATGAACGGGTAGCGTTGCCGGATCAGCGTCACGGTCGCCAAAGCCATCTTGTGGCGCTCTGATTTCGGCAGGTTGCGCACGTCCTGCCCCTGGCTCTCCAGGCAGTCGAACACGTAGTAGGTTGGAACCGGGAGCACTTCAGGGTGTCCCAGCGCGGCGTTGGCTGTCATGGCCTGCGCGCCGGTTCGGTGCTCGCCGCGCTTGTAGTCCAGGTAGGTCCATTCGCCCTCCAGGACAAACGAGCCGACTTCTTTGGCTACCTGGACCATGGCTGCGTCCAAGTCCACGTCAGGCGAAGGCTTCACCTTCATCGAGCGAGCCTGCCAGGCGCACCCATATTCAGAAGCAAACGCCAGGTACTTCTGTCCGTCGTGCTTCTGCATGCCCCAGTATCCCTCGTGCAGGATGTAGAAGATGCGCGCAGCCGGCGCGTCGGTCGGCTGGCTGGTGACCACTTTGCCCGGCTCCAGCACGGTGCCTACCATGGTTGGCTCCTGCGTGGGCATTGATTTGACCTGTACTGGTTCCACGGACTGGGCCGTGAGAGAACCGGTGGCGGGCTCTTTGAACTCGATCTCGTGCGCTCTACGCCAGAAGATTTCCGACATCGGAATATCGCCTTCGATCTCGGCTTTGCGAGCGAACATGACGGCTTTCTTGACAGCCCATCCTGTGCCCCAGTTGTTGATGTATGCCTGAGCGCCTGCGGCGCCGGACAGGCGGTGCGCCAAAACGCGGGTTTCCCAGCGCTCGTTGACGTCCGCGTTGGGTTTGGTTTTTTCGTACATCTTGCGATATGCTTGTAGATCCAATTTGCCTCCTAAATTGGCATCACCATCGTGACGGGAATGCCAACATACAAAGCCGGCATAATGCCGTGCAAGGTGTAATAACGTAGTCTGTGGTAATTCACCGCCCATTCTTCCAGTGCAAAGGCGGGTTTGAGATAGGCCCCGTGTTGCTTCAAGAAAACCCGGTTGACGGCAATTGCAGGCTGCCAGCAACCCGCGTCGTTCTCTGCGTCGTCGTCGTCCAGTGCGACCGAGAAGAAGTAGGTTTGGCCGCGCACGAAAGTTCCGCCGCGCACGACACCGTATGGGCGCTTCTGAAAACTTGCAACAATCTTCTCAACAGGACGAATCTCAATACTTATGCGCGAACGGCTTATAATGCGCTCCGCTATCTGGTAGAGTATTCCGTGTCCATAACGCTCAAGCACAAACGGGCCAAAGTGGTGCACAAAAGCTGCCAGGTATTCATCGTTTGTGTCTTGGGCTATCTTATGTTAGGCTCGAAAATTACAGGCGATGCGGGACATTAAATACGTTCTCCTGTGCCAGCAGCCGAATGACCAGGCGTTCGTGGGTGGGTTGCGTGATGGCCAGGCCGGCGATGGGGTACTTGACGCCCAGGTCTTCCGTGGCCTTGAAGGCTTCCAGTTTTTCGCCGCCCTTCAGGTACCATTCGCCCTTCCTGGGGCAGCGCTCCACCTGGGTCCAGTATGCGCGCAGGCTCTCGATAACATCTGGAGAAATGTCTGTGATTCGAGATTTCCTCGATGGTGGTCGGCAGGTCGCGCACTGGATATAGACCGTCTGCCGACAGGGTAGTCATGTCTCTCATAGTTCCTCTATTCGGGAAAATCGCGGAGCTGGCGAGCCTTCGAAGT
>CAWGNR010000019.1:0-12430 GCA_963823985.1 uncultured Chloroflexia bacterium | reverse complement strand
CTACGTTAACTGTTGGCTTTGATTCCGAAAGCGGATACAGAAGCCAATAGACAGCGACGCGATCATCCAACCGTTTCGCCTCTTCAAGCTGTGGATCCCATTTGGCGAGGGTCTGCCCTTCCGGCAAGACGAGGGTAATCATCAAGCCATTTTCAGGCGCCTGATCGCGCCAGCGGTAGAGATCGCCTAGCTTTGTTGGTTGAAATTGGTCGACTTGAGCAATATCTTTCACATAATCCTTATACGCAAAAACGACACCATCCATAATTGGGATGTAATTTTCTGGTGTTGATTTTGTCGTGGTGTACCAAGAGACTTTAAGCTTTTGCTGGACAGCATATACCCGTTCACCACTGCAAATCAATTTATCGTTCTCCTTATCAAGCTGGAGAGCAACCAGGCTGTTGGGTTCTTCTGGTGGCATTTTTAGGTTTCCTTTCCGTCTAACTGAGAGCTTGAAATCAATACAACCATCAACAAATTATTAGCTTTAATTTGATTTCAATGGTAATTGCCTTGCACTTGAATTTTTATCTCTTAATGCTGTTCTTTTCATCTCAAGTTTACCCTAGCTAATTCTGAATTTAATTATGAAAGGCTTTACTATAGGTGAATTACCATTCCCACTTTGATGGCAAACGAGGAACATGATAGATCAAAGCATCTCGAGAAACTGAGCATAAAACGTAACTACTCAGGTAGGACGATGAAAGGAGGGCAGTAAGGGTTTCCGTTGAAGGCCAAACGTAAGACAGCCAGCATTCTCTGGCCATTCTTGCGGGCCGTGGAGAGATAACTTCGAACTGCACAAAACATCTTTGCTCCTTCGTCCGAACGGAAGCCGCCCGACACTTTCATCTTCACTTTCATCATGCGGAGATCGCGTTCCGCCTGATTATTGTCAAAGGCAACCTTAAAATCGTACATAAACGCTAGCACAGCTTCTTTGTGAGTGTTCAACCGTTCCAAAAGGTTGCGAGGCGGGCTTTTGGCCGTTCGACCTCGTTTCTTGGGCTGATCGTGCACCGGTTCTGGCAGCGGATTTGCTTGCATTCCCTGGCTAATGATCGCATCATAACGCCGTTCAAAATCAGTCAACTGCTCTTTGGGTAGCTCCGATTGTGTCTCCCGGACGTTGTCAACGCAGGTCTTGATCTCTATAAGCAAGTCGATCAATTGGCCTTCCCACTCTTGGGGATAACGCTCTTGCAGAAAGTTCAACTCACGCAAATGATGGGCATTACATAAGCCATGTTGGAGAGCTTTATAGTGAAAGTAGGATTTCCACCCATCATGGATGGCTCGTCCATGCAGATCGGGCAAGATCCCAATCGCTTCACTCGCTTGATGCCCGCGTTTGGCATGCACGGCATAGCAAGTTAGCTTATCCGTACTGGCCGAGTGGAACCAATTCAGCTTCCCATTGATATGGGTTCCGGTTTCATCGAAGTGTACTACCTCTTCTTTTTCAGTCAGGTGCTGTTTGATCGCCTCGTTGATCGGCGTCACTTGTTCGGCCACACGCTGACCGGCTTCCAGGATCGTGCCTTCTGCCAGGGAATGCCCCCATACATCCGCAAAGGTTTCGCTGACACGCTCCAATGGGAGCATTTGATAGTGGTTCAGGTACACTGCCAGCGCTTTGATCTCCGCTCCATACTGCACCGGCTGTGTCACACCTTCAGGAAAGCTGGCTTTGCTCTCTTCTCCGCATTGTGGACAGCGCTTGATCTCGGCCTGATGTTCGGTTACCTCGACTTTCAAAGGAGGCAGATCAACCACCTGTCGCTTTTCGATCCCGCTTGCTTCCACCTGTTCCAGAGAGGCTTGACAGTGGCGGCATTCCTTTACGCCATGCACCTGCGTGTGATCCGGATGCGCTACCGCTTTCAATGTGTGCCCTTTATGACCTGGCTGCCCCCCGCTTTTTCGCCCGCTGCGTTTCCGTTGACTTTTCGGAGCAGGTTTGCTCAATCCGTCGCTGGAAGGTGGTTTGCCGCTGTTACGACTGTTCTTCGAAACACGATCTTCGAGCGCCTGTACCCGAGCAGCCAATTGCCCAACTGTCCGGTGAAATAGCGCAACTATGGCTTCTTTCCCTTGATCGTATGCAGCGCCAATTTCTTCGTCGCTCGGCAATTGAACTGGTTCCATACCTTGATTGTGCTTGCGTTTTGCGATTTTGACAATGGTAAGGTTCTTAGGGCTTTATGCCTGAGTAGTTACAATTTAAGTATCTACTCAGGCCTAGCGAGGAATTCCCGAAAAACAGTGTGCGTGAAAGATAAGGAGTTATGAAGAAGGTTCGAAAATTCTTGTTCATCAGTGTTCTCTCGTTGACCGGCCTGTGCCTGCTGCTCGTGGCCATTTTTGCCCTGAGCAACCTTGGATTACCGCAGCAATCCCCGGTGACAGAAACCCTCAGCGCAGCCGATAAGATCCGCTTGGCCGAAACCTTCCACCTGAGTCGGTCGGTTGGGGACGCGGTCTGGCCGGGCTGGGGGCAGGCCGATATCCCGGCCATTGCTTACAACGAATTGTATGCCTTCCTGGTCGGCTATCACGATCCCCCCGAGGGATGGATCAAAGTGCCACAGGGCAGCCAGCGGGGCGGGCCCTGGGAATTGGTCCCCGGTGACAGCTTCAACGACCAACCGTATTACCGCCAGTCCCTGCCCGATCCGGACGTCACCCCCGAGGGCTTTGCCGTCCGTGTGGGCGAGCGCTGGGCCTCCAGCCTGATGACCTTCGACTGGGCAAAGATCAGCTTGATGCGGCCCATTCGCCAGGATTTGCCGCCTTTTATCCGGCCCGTTTTCCCCTACCGCCTTTTCCTCGCTCAACTGCTGGGCGGGGACGATAAGTACATCACGCTCATAGCCCACGAAGCCTTTCACGCCTACCAGGGCATGCTGGCTCCTGAAAAACTGGCTGCCTCTGAAACGACGAACCTGCAATTCGAAAACCAGTATCCCTGGGATGACCCGGCCCTTCGAGCGGACTGGCAGACCGAACTGAACCTGCTGGCAGAAGCTTTACAATCCACCGATCGAGCTCAGACAGTCGAACTGGCTCGCCGCTTCCTCGATGTCCGCGCCGCCCGCAGGGACTCGGCGGACCTATCCCCGGAACTGGTCTCCTACGAACGGCAGCGCGAGTGGCTGGAAGGCCTGGCCCGCTACGCCGAGCTCGAGATCTGGCGTCAGGCTTCTATGCAGGATTACACCCCGCTCTCGGAAACGAGTGCTCTCCCAAACTTTGACAATTACGCCGGCTTCGAAACCCGCTGGTCGCAGGAACTCGACCAAATTCGCAGAATGGCTAGCGATGAAGGCGACGGCCGCTTCTATTATTCGGGCATGGCCCAGGCCTTCCTGCTCGACCGCTTCATGCCGGAATGGAAGGGACGCGCCTTCGGTGAGGGCGTCTGGCTGGAAGATTTATTGAACGAGGCGCTGAAGTAGGGGTCCACCGCAGATTGTTCCAAATCTCATGCGGTTGCCCTGATGGCCTTTTTACAATCTGCGCTTTGGTTGTATAATCCGCCCAATGCTCACCCCGCAACTGCTCCAAACCTTCCCCTACTACCAGGTCACCGATCACAAAACCGTCCAGCGCGGACAGCAATATTTCCGCGACGGGCGCGTGTATGATATCGAATACTCCGATGACTTTGCCGTCTGCCAGGTAGAGGGGAACAACGACGATTATGAAGTCACCATCACGCTGACCGGCAGGAACCACATTTATATGGAATGCACCTGTCCGCAAGCGGAGGTGGCGCCGGTCTGCAAGCACATGGTCGCCTCCATGCTGGCGCTCACCCAGCATCTCAAGAGCGAAGAAGTGCAGGATGACTGGCAGTACAGGCTGGGGACAGCCCTGCAAAATGCCCCGCGCCGCACAGGCGGCGGGAGTGCCCAACATTATGTCGCCCTCTTCCTGCTGCAAAAAGAAGAATATTACCAGCGCGCCAGCTTCTCGCTGGCGCCGCGCGTGATCAAGGCCTCCCAGTGGCCCGCGCTCAAACAACTGGACGGCGATCCAGCAGCGATCCAGCGCTCACTGGACCAAAACCGGGGCTGGACCAAGCTGCTCGAGCAGCCCTACCAAAGCGCCAACCCGGCGGGCTGTATGAATGTGCCGCCCGAAGGCATCGCCTTTTTCAACTTCGTCCTGCAACAGGGCCGCTATTACGGCTTCTCGAATTTCCCTGATTACCTGCCCATGCTGGCGCGCCTGGATATTCCCATTTTTCTGCTCACCGACCGGCATAGCGTCAAGGACCGCATTCACATCTTAAGCGAGCCACAGGAAATCAAAGCCGCCCTCACCCGCAACGCGGATCACCTCTCCTTACAGGCCGGCCTCGAACTCGACGGGCAGCTCTTCACTTCCGCTAAAGACAGCCTGCAAATCATCTCTCAGAACCCGCCCTGGGCCTTGGTGGGCGACAAACTGGTCCCGGTGGCCAACCCCGAAAGTCTGAATATCCTGCAAATTTTCCCGCTCAGCATCCCCGCCGGGCAGGAAGACACCTTCCGGGAAAAATACTTCCGTCAGATCGCCGAGCGCGTCCCGGTGCAGGGCGATGTGGTCTCCTGGGAGGACGTCCGCGCAGATGCCGTCCCGCGCCTGTATTTGCGCAAGGACAAGGGGACGCTGCGCGCCGACCTGCGCTTCGGCTACGGCAACTACGAATCGCCCGCGGACCGGGATCCTGCTCCCGTTTCGACGGTCGACAACCCCGGCTCCTGGACGCTCACCCGCATCCACCGCCAGGCGGAGCGGGAAGCATACTACTACCAGCTGCTGACCGACGCGAAATATGGCCTCAAGCGCGCCGGCAGCCGTTTCCCGTTCGGCACCTTCGAGATGCGCGCCCGCACCCACCCGTTCGACTTCCTGACGCGATGCATCCCGGCGCTAGCCGAAGCCGGGTTCGAGATCTACGGCGACAAAGAATCGCTCGGCAAAGTCAACCCGCACCCCCCGGCCATCCGCCTGAACATCACCAGCGGCATCGACTGGTTCGAGCTGGACGCGGTCGTGCAGTACGGCGACCAGGAAGTGGCGCTGCGCGAGATCCGCAAGGCGCTCAAGCGCGGCGACAAGTACATCAAGCTGGCCGATGGCTCGATCGGGCAGATCCCCGAGCACTGGCTGGAACGCTACAAACACCTGTTCGCCATGGCCGAGGAGACCGATGCCGGGTTGCGGGTCAGCGACCTGCAGCTCTCGCTGGTCGACGAGCTGCTCGCAGATGCCGGCCAGGCAAATGTGGTCCCCGAGTTTTACGAGAAACGGGAGCGCCTGAAAGGCTTCAAAGACATCAAACCGCAGCCGGTTCCAAAGGGGTTTACCGGCGAGCTGCGCGCGTACCAGAAGTCCGGCCTGGACTGGCTGCACTTCCTGAAGGAGTACGGCTTCGGCGGCATCCTGGCCGACGACATGGGCCTGGGGAAAACGGTCCAGGTGCTGGCCTTCCTCCAGTCTCAACGGGAGCAGGTTGGGGCGCAGAAGGCTGCGCTGCTGGTTGTCCCCAAAAGTCTGCTCACCAACTGGCAGCGCGAATTGGCCAGTTTCACCCCGGCTCTGCGCATCCTGGAATACATGGGCAACGCCCGCAAGAAAGACCCCGCGACCTTCGACGGGTACGACGTTGTCATGACCACCTACGGCACCATGCTGCGTGATATCGGGATTTTGCGCCAGTACCGCTTCAGTTATGCCATCCTGGACGAGTCGCAGGCCATCAAGAACCCGCTTTCCCAGAGCTCCAAGGCCGCCCGCCTGCTCAACGCCGGGCAACGCCTGTGCATGACCGGCACGCCGGTGGAGAACAACACCTTCGAGTTGTGGTCGCAGTTCGCCTTCATCAATCCCGGCCTGCTGGGGGGCATGGACTACTTCAAGCGCGCCTTTGCCAACCCCATCGAGAGCAAAGGGGACCAGGGCACGGCGGACCTGCTCAGGCGCATGGTCTACCCGTTCATCCTGCGGCGGACGAAGGAACAGGTGACGCCCGAGCTACCGCCGCGCACCGAGCGGCTCATCTACACCGACCTGGAGCCCGCCCAGCGCAAACTGTACAGCCGCACCCGCGACTATTATCGCGCCCAACTGCTCGGCATGATCGACGAGGACGGCCTGGACAAATCCCGTATGAAGGTGCTGGAGGGGCTGCTGCGCCTGCGCCAGATCTGCATCCATCCGGCGCTGGTGGAACCGACTTATAAAAAACAGGCTGCCAAGTTCGAGATCCTGCTCGAAACGCTCGAAACCCTGCAGGCTGAAGGCCACAAGGCGCTGGTCTTTTCGCAGTTCGTGCAGACCCTGAAGCTGCTTGAAGCCGAGATGCGCAAGCTGGGGCTTTCGTACACCTATCTCGACGGTAAGACCAGGGACCGCCAGCAGCGGGTGGACACCTTCCAGAACGAACCATCGATCTCGTTCTTCCTGATCAGCCTGAAGGCCGGCGGCGTGGGCCTTAACCTGACCGCCGCCGATTACGTCCTCCACCTGGACCCGTGGTGGAATCCCGCCGTCGAGATGCAGGCCGCCGACCGCGCCCACCGCATCGGGCAGGATAAGCCGGTCTTTATCTATAAATTCATCGCCCGCGAAACGGTCGAGGAGAAGATCCTGGAGCTACAGGCCCGCAAGAGGCAGCTGGTGGAGCAGTTGATCTCGTCCGAAGCCAGTTTCTTCAAGTCGCTGACCCGGGACGATGTGAAGGTGTTGTTCAGCTAGCGCAGGCAACCCGCATGGAAAAGAAGATGAACTGGAGCGATATCCGCAAGATCCTGAAAGACGCCCCCACCGAGATCCTGCTCGAGCTCATCAAGGGCCTCTACAACCTTTCGCCGCAGAACAAAGCCTTCATCCGGACGCAAATTTTTCCAGGCAGACAGGATACAGAACTGCTCGAAAAGTCACGCAAGCAGGTGAGCCGGGCCATTTATCCCGACCACGCCAACTTTCCCGGTACCCCGCGCTTTGGTGAATCCCGCAAGATGATACGCGCGTCATCAAAAAGCCACGGGCGATCCGTTTGGGACCCTCGACCTGATGCTGCTGCACCTTGAGCGCGGCACCCAATTTACCAACGACTTTGGCGATATCGACGAACCATTCTATATCGCGCTTGAAACCATGCTCGGCAACGCAATCGATCCGGTGTTTGAAAGCCCAAATCCAGAAGCGTTGTACGAGCAGTTCAGCAGGCGCTTCCAGATGCTGGAACGCGCTGCCAGCCAGACCGGCTGGGGCTACGGAGACGCAGTCAGCGAAATGGTTGCAGATTTTCGGGGCAGGATGGGGGATGAATAAGAAAGACTCTACCGTTTCCGACGGGAAAAATACCAAAAAATGGGTTGTGAGCGCGCGTACGCGCGCTCACAACCCATTCTTTGGGCCTTCATCCCGTTAAAAACGGAAGAACCATAAGAAACCAAAGCAGTATTTTTAGAAGCTAGGGACATTCCCACCTGAATATAGGGCTTTTCCCGATATTCGTACCCGCTAAACTCAATTATCTTTAATAGAGACATGAAAGGCGTCATTGCTAACAGGGCGCTGCGTGTGTCGTTCTAAATTGTATTAAACACAACCAGAGAGATCACGGTTTTTCGAGAAATCACACGAACGTTTGAATCTGCTCCGGGACTTTTTAACGGCAGCATCTCGATACAACCCGCGAAAAGGTTTGGAAAGGAGAAAAATGGATACAACTACACTCGTCATTGCAATCGTTGCAGCGGTCGTTTTGTTAGTCATCGGTGGTTACTTAGGCGTGGTATTTGCCCGCCGCCAGCGGACCAGGCGCCTTAAAGATCAGTTTGGCCCGGAGTACGAGCGTGTTTTCAACGAGGTTGGAGACCAACGCGAGGTCGAGGATGAGCTGGAAGCGCGCATAGACCACGTCAAGTCCCTGGACATCCGGCAGCTTTCTGACGACGAAACAGAGCGCTACACGCGCGAGTGGCGGGCTACCCAGGCCAGGTTCGTCGATCAACCGGTCGTCGCCCTGCAGGAAGCGGACGAATTGATCAAAGAAGTGATGTCCGCCAAAGGCTACCCGGTCGAGGATTTCGAGCAACGCGCCGCGGACATCTCCGTCGACTATCCCGACCTGGTCACGAATTACCGCGGCATGCGCGATATAGCCGCGCGGAGCGAACAGGCAGAAGTCAGCACGGAGCAGATCCGCCAGGCTATGGTCCACAGCCGGGCGCTGTTCGAAGAGCTGGTGGGCACGGATATCAGTGAACATAAAAATCAAAAGGAGAAAATATAATGGACGAAAAAGAGAGAGAACAGCGCATGGAGTATGCAGAAGAAGCGGAGAGGGCAGACGAGGATCTCCGGAACGAAGAAGGAAGCGCGCCCCACGAGGAGCGACGAGCAGACGTGCAGGATTTCGATGAAGATGGAGATCACTTCGAAGGGGACCGCAGGGAAGAAGTCCGCCGACGCACATCACCGGCCACGGAGAAAGACCTTGTCCCCTTGCTGAAGGCAGACAAAGCAGAGGAATACCGTTCACGCTGGATGGACATTCAGACCGAGTTTGTGGACGACCCGCGCAATTCGGTCGAAAACGCAGATGACCTGGTCGCGCGGGTGATCAACAGCATTACTGAAAACTTCGCCAACGAGAGGACTGCCCTGGAAGACCAGTGGAATAGGGGCGAAGATGCTTCCACGGAGGATTTACGGCTGGCGATGAAACGCTACCGCTCGTTCTTCAACCGGCTGCTCGCTTTGGAAGCATCCAATCAAGCGGAATAAAGCAGACAATATTTGAAAAAGGAAATACAAACTGGCGGCCCAAAGGCCGCCAGTTTGTATTTGATAACAGGCCCGAAGGCGAAGAGGCGCTACCCACCATCTACGTTTCTATCCGAAAAATGCTCAAGCCGCCGTACCCTTAACGGGCACTTTCCTCGGCGGCGGGGAAAGTGCCCCGTATGGGGTACGGCGCCTAGAGCGTATTTTACGGATAGACACTACGCAATTCCCCCGACGGATACAGGGAAATTCCCAGGCAAATTTAGGACTTCTCCCGATAGGCCCGGCTTTTCAAATCTGATATTCTATGATCAGTGTTGAACAGTTGCGGAATGCTACCGGAAAAGAGAGGCGCGCTGCGGCACCCGTCTCTTTTCCATAGGTCTTAGAAAGGAGAAACGATGGAGCTAACTGTATTAGGAGTGACCCTTGTCACCACAATCATATTATTGTTACTGGGTGAGCGAAACATATCTGCGAGTGAGATTTTCCCATCCCGAAAACGGGCGCACCCGGCCCTGATCAAAGTACGCAGGCAGGACCGGCCCAACCGGCGCTTACGCTAAAGCGGGAGGACAACCCCTCGCTCTGAATAAAAACTGGCGGCTTGATGCCGCCAGTTTTTTTGATGCGCCGCTGAAACGAAGAAACCAGGGCGACCCGTAGAAATCTACTGCGTTTCGAACTCACAGTTGAGGAAACTATCCGTTCCGTAGCCGCCCAGACAAACGTCCGTACCGTCATTCCCGTCTATGATGTCGTCTCCTCCGCCGCCCAAGATGCAATCGTCGCCGCCCAGACCGTCGATGCTATCCGGGCCTGAACTTCCCAGGATAAGATCGTTCCCAGGCGTACCCGTGACCGCCCCAGCTCCACGAACGATATTCGACAAATTAAATCCCGCACACGCACCGGGTTTGAGGCTGTTCGCCGTGACTGAAGCGGATCGCGCCCCCAGTGCGGAGGTCGACACGTCGATGCCGGCTGAGAAAGCAGTAAATGCGCTGATCAAAATCAGGACCAGCAGGCTAAAACCGAACAGTTTGACCTGGATGGGGAATTTCAAAGTTTTATTTTTCTTAAGACAATCGTATCAGCCAATTCTTCAGAGCTACCTGTCATCACTCCTGCTTTCTGTTGGATCGCTTTACGCTCATTGAGATGGTCCGCTCCTGTACTCACACTATAGCGGTACGTGACCTGATTTGCCTGTACGAGATAGTCATGCAGGAAGTCGCGGGCAATGTGGAGGATCATTGTATTGTGCCGTTCTGCCAGTTTCGCGAGATTGTCGATAGAAGTGACATCGATGACCGGCGGGGCCGGTTCGTACGAGCCCTCGTATATATCTACCAGCAAAGAACTGTATTTCAGCCGGATGAGCGCCCCTTGATCTCGCTGGATCACGGAGTAGGCGTAAAATCCAAGCAGGCCCAGGCAGCAGATTGAAACACATAGTCCAATCAGGGAAATCACACGGACAGTTTGCACCTGCAACGGCAGTCCCCACAAAGAGAGAAGGTTTGCCTGCACCGTTTCGCTGTTGCTCATCCCCGGTTTTGAAGCACGGAAGATGTCCTCGTCCTTCTGGGTGGAATCAAGGTAAAAATGCGCTTCATCGAACTTGAAAGTAAGGCCGGAATCAAACGTATCAGTGATCGCTTCCCCGGCTACGCTGCCTGCAACCGTCACCGCCGAGACGATTTCCAGTTTGTACGTACCGGACCGTAAGCCTGTTTCTTGTTCCAGTGTTGTTACCAGTGCTTCTACCTGGCACAAGTCGATTGTCCCGGTATTGAAGAAAGAGGTTCCATTGAAGCTCACTCCCGGACCCATTGGCATGGTGCGCAACCAACCGCTCTGCTCGTCCAGAACACGGGCATAGAGCTGGTGGCTGCCGGATAGCGCCTGCACCTGGTTCCCTAGCAGATGATAGGAATAGCCGACATTAAGCAAACAGGTTAACCGGGGGAAGACCGGTTCTCCCGATTGGACTGTATCCGCGTCGTAAATCCCCGGCGTGCCCGTTGCAGAGTAGGAGTAAAGCCCTTCCTGCTGGTATAAGAGCATTTTTGAACTGGTGGAAACTGGGCGGCTAAAGGCGTAAATGGCCAGCGCCAGGAAAGCAAAAAACAGGGCCCCGGACCCATACAGTGCCACCCCGAGTACCCCATTCGGATTTAGATTGACGAGCTCTTTCTTTTTCTTTTTGTGAGGATTGACGATCATACCAGTCACGAGAATGCCTCCTGCTAACCCAACGATGAGCGCAAAATGGATCGGCAAGCGCAGCCATTCCAACTGCTTGCCAATCTTGGGGAGATGGATCCATAACTTACCAATGATGTCTTCAGAGGTTGGCTGAACCGGGTCTACCCAGGAATTGTTATCCCCTTTGAGAATAAAACGATCTTGCTTAATATCGATAATGCGATGAATGGTAAAGGCCCCCATGCTATCGTTCCAGTAAGTCACAATGTCTCCCACCTGGTAAGATGTCGCCTTGCGGACAAGAGCCAGATCTCCGGTGTGGAACTTTGGCTCCATGCTCTTGCCGTCGATCATCACGTAAGAGGCCTGCCCTCCAATTTTTGTTGGTGCCAGGAAGATCCAGACAACAACCAACCCTACTACTAAAAACAGGTTGGCAAAGGCTACTCGTAAGCGCATGCTGGTTCTTCCCAAAAGAGGTTGGATTGCTGATGAGAAGGCCCGGGCTACCCGAGCCTTCTCATCAGCAGCGATCCCGGTTTGATCTGTTACGGGTTGGGGTCGGTGGTGCTGCTTGCGACGATGTTCAACACGGTCACATCTTCAAGCGCAAGGGCACCGAACGTGCAGGTTGCATCAACGGCGGGCAGGGTGCCATCGGCGAGCGTGCAGGTAGTCCAGGTGCCTGCCGGGTCTGTCTGCACCAGAACGCTGGCTGCCTTCTCCGACCCGCTGTCCGGGCTGAGGCTGAATGTAATGGCATCGACGGTGGTGGGATCGGCAAAGTCGAGGTCGTATGCGATGTTGCTGACCGTATAACCGCTGACGGTGCTGGCGCCTGAGCCGGCTGCGCTGTCTGGAACGGTGTTTGCAGCAGCAAAACCGTAAGCGCTGCCTGCGAGGGCAATGACGAACAGGGCGATCAAGAGGACTTTCAAATTGCGGAACATGGCTTTCTCCTTTTTTCGCACCCCCGCTCTCGTGCGGGGCTGCATGGGTGGGGTGGGCCATCCGATAAAAAAGCCTGGCTTTGGGAAGCCAGGCGGAATCATCACAACATTGGATTTGTGATCTTCGGCGGCCTGGCAGTCGTTGCCGCTTGCGCGGAGGTAGACCCATGGCTTTGCGTCGCCGGTTTTCACCGGGTTTGCCTTTATCGGATGTTATGTGCAAACTATAGCATAAGATCGAACGCAGCAACCTTACAAGTGGTTATCAATCCCTGACAATTCTGTTCGTAGCAAATCTACTATCCGCTTCAACATGGAATAAGCGAACATGTGCTGGCACAGTCCCCCTGCCACTATGCCCACTGGCAATGGCGGTCGACTGGATCACCGGATCCCAGCGCTCCCCGCGGACGACTTGAGCGTTGTCATGTCACCCCGATCTTGCTATCGCCTTTTGCCTATCTGCTGATTGCAAC
>CAWGNR010000018.1:0-22233 GCA_963823985.1 uncultured Chloroflexia bacterium | reverse complement strand
GGCCCCCTGACCGTGACCGTCTATGCCACTGACCTGCCGGGGCATCGGACGCAGGCCCGCGCCAGCAAGCGGTTGCCATAACCCAGACCTGGAACTCAAATACCCCTCTCCCTTTCAGGGAGCCCCCTGAAGGGAATGATAAGGGCAGGGAAGCCCCGCACGGCGGGGTGAGGGCCAAATGTGGACAACATACTCCCCTCACCCCGACCCTCTCCCCTCCGGGGAGAGGGGGTTTGGTACATATTTTATGTGCTCTACATTCAAAATATCAACAATACTGTAATGGTGAAATGCCCTCACTAAGTGTATTCTTGAAAAAGGATATAATTTTGTTCTCCGGGCTACCGATTACGATTTATCCAACTATTCATTCCGGGGAAACGCAACATTACTTCGATGACTTCGCGCTCTCTGTCTCCTACAAACTTTGCCCATCTCCAGACGCATGAAGAACAACTCGCGCGCCTCGGCATGCTGGCGGAGCGCTACCTTGTAGACGATCCCAATACCTGCTTGTTGAAGCTGCGCCAGTTTGGGGAGTTATTAGCCCAGACGGCAGCTGCCAAAATGGGACTTTACAAGGTCGATGGCGAAAGCCAGAACCAGTTGGTATTTCGCCTTCAAGATGAGGGAGTGATATCTCGCGAGATTTATCAGCTGTTTGGGGAAATCCGGCGAGCGGGGAATGAAGCCAACCACGCCTTTTACGGCGACCAGCAAAAAGCCCTCAACATCCTGAAAGTGGCATGGCAATTAGGCGTCTGGTTCCAACGTGCTTTTGTTGACCCAAAATTTTCACAAACCTTATTTGTAGATCCTCTGCCTCAGCCGGTCACAGGACTGGATTGGGGGAAGTTCGGTCATGGCGTAAGGCAGGTATCTGAAGTTGCCTTGGATGACCGCACCCAACTTGAGCAAGAAGTAAAACAAGCGCATTCTAAATCGTTGCAGCGCCTGGTCCAGGAACAAGAGAAGGCAGAACAAAAAAAATCGAAAACCCTGAATAAATTTCGGATTGCATCACAAACCGCCAGCCAGAATCTGTATCTCGATGAAGCCGCTACCCGCCAACTGATTGATGACCAGTTGCGCCAGGCAGGCTGGGAAGCGGATACGGTCAACCTTGCGTTATGGCTAATGGGACACGCCCGGAACGGGAAGAAATCTGGCCATTGCGGAATGGCCGACCGCCAGTGGACCTGCGGATTATGTGCTGTTTATCGGGTTGATGCCGGTCGCTGTGGTGGAAGCCAAGCGCAAAAACATAGATGTTTCAGCGGCGTTGGTGCAGGCCAAACGGTACAGCCGGGATTTTACGATTGAGGGTGAGATGCAATCTCCCGTCACTGGTTCGACAAGCTCACCACGGCGCCTTACCCTCACCCGGCCCTCTCCCAAAGGGAGAGGGGGGATCCCCTGGCGGGGACACGATACAATATACCCTTTGCCTTTTCTGCCAATGGACGCCCGTATTTGCGCCAGTTGGAGACACAGAGCGGCATCTGGTTTGTGGACTTGCGCGTTCCGACCAATTTGAGCCATGCGCTGGATGGCTGGTATACGCCCGAAGGCTTGAAGGAACTGCTCAAACGCGATGAAGCCGAAGCGCACGAGCAGCTTGCCGGATGAACCGTTCGATTATGGCTTTACCTTGCGCCATTACCAGAAAGAAGCCATCCAGGCGGTAGAAGCAGGGATTGCCAAAGGCCAGCGCGAGATGCTGATCGCGATGGCGACCGGCACGGGCAAGACCAAGACCTGCATCGCCCTGATCTATCGCCTGCTGAAAGTGAAGCGCTTCCGGCGCGTGCTGTTCCTGGTGGATCGTTCGGCGCTGGGCGAACAGGCGGCCAACGCCTTCAAAGACACGCGCATGGACAGCATCCGCAGTTTTGCCGAGATTTTCGGCATCAAAGAACTGGATGAAACCAGCCCGGATACCGAAACAGCCGTGCATATCGCCACCGTGCAGGGCATGGTCAAGCGGGTCCTGTATCCTGCTGAAGATCAGATCCCGCCGACGGTGGATCAGTACGATTGCATTGTGGTGGATGAATGCCACCGCGGCTACCTGCTCGACCGGGAACTGGCCGATACCGAGTTGACCTTCCGCAGCTACGAAGATTACATCTCGAAATACCGGCGCGTGATCGATTATTTCGATGCCGTCAAAATTGGCCTGACCGCCACCCCTGCCCTGCACACGACCGAAATCTTCGGGTTGCCGGTTTACACCTACGGCTACCGCGAAGCCGTGATCGACGGCTACCTGATCGACCACGAGCCGCCCATCCAGATCCAGACCCAACTTTCGAAGGATGGCATCACCTGGAAAGCCGGGGAGCAGGTGCAGGTCTATAACCCGCGCATGAACCAGCTTGAGTTGTTTACCGCGCCGGATGAGATCAAGATGGAAGTGGATGCCTTCAACCGCAAGGTTATGACCAGAGCCTTTCAACCAGGTGGTGTGCGAGTACCTGGCGCGCGAGATCGACCCGTTTTCGCGCCAGAAGACGCTCATTTTCTGTGTCAAGGATACCCACGCCGACATGGTGGTAGACCTGCTCAAAAAGGCTTTCCGTAAGCAATACGGCAGCGTGGAAGACGATGCCATCGTCAAGATCACCGGCACAGCCGATAAACCGTTGCAACTGATCCGCCGCTATAAGAACGAGCGCTTCCCCACCGTGGCCGTGACCGTGGACCTGCTGACCACCGGCGTGGACGTGCCCGAGATCTGCAACCTGGTCTTTCTGCGGCGCGTGAACAGCCGCATCCTGTTCGACCAGATGCTGGGGCGCGCCACCCGCCTGTGCGACGAAATCGAGCAAGGAAACCTTTCGGGTGTTCGATGCCGTGCGGCTGTATGAAGCCCTGGGAGATATGACCGCCATGCAGCCGGTGGTGGTCGATCCGAAGATCAGCTTCAGCCAATTGATGCAGGAGATGATCGGCGTTTCGGGCGAAGATGAACGCCAGTTGATCCGGGAGCAGTTCCTGGCCAAGTTGCAGCGCAAGAAGAAACGCTTGAGCGAGAAAAATGCCCAGGATTTTGAAACAGCCGCCGGGATGCCGCCCGAAGCGTTCGTCCGCAAACTGCGCGAGATGTCGAATGACGAGATCGCCGACTGGTTCGTGGAAAGTCCCCTGCTGGGAGAAATCCTGGACCGCGTCAATCCATCGGAGCAGCCGGTTTTGGTCTCAGATCATCCCGACCAGCTCTACAGCGTGGAGCGCGGCTATGGCGAGGCCGAGAAGCCCGAAGATTATATTGCAGGAATTTACGGAGTACATCCAGCGCCAACCGCGATAGCATCCCTGCCCTGCTGACCGTGCTGACCCGCCCGCGCGACCTGACCCGCAAGCAGTTGCGCGAGCTGGCGCTGGAACTGGACAGGGCCGGGTTCAGCGAGAGCAGCATCACGACCGCCTGGCGCGAGATGACCAACCAGGACATCGCCGCGCATATCATCGGCTTTATCCGCCACCTGGCGACCGGCGACCCGCTGGTGCCTTACGAGCAGCGCGTGGATTGGGCGCTGCAGCAGATGCTGGCGGCGCGCGACTGGACGACTCCCCAGCGCCAGTGGTTGCGGACGCATCGCGGCGCAGACCAAGGCCAACATCCTGGTCGACCGCGAAGCCCTGGACGACCCCGACCTGATCTTCAAACGCGAGGGCGGCGGCTTTGCCCGCCTCGACCGGCTCTTCAACGGACAACTCGGAAACACGCTGGACGAATTCAACGATTTGCTCTGGGAAACCTTAACCCGCACATAAGGCTCACAGGATGGACATGCTTTGGACTACTTGACCACCTTACTCAAAACTGTCACGCAAGACATCGTCGCCAAGCTATGGAACCTGTGCAATGTGCTCAAGGACGATGGCGTCACCTATCACCAGTACGTCACCGAACTGACCTACCTGCTCTTTCTCAAGATGGCCAAGGAAACCGGCACAGAAGACCAGTTGCCGGAAGGTTACCGCTGGGATGACCTGGAAGCCAAATCCGCGCCGGACCGCCTGGACTTTTATCGCAAACTGTTGATCGACCTGGGCAGCCATGGCTCCCTGTTGGTGCGCGAGATCTTTGCCAACGCCAGTTCCTTTATCAAGAAGCCGACCACGCTTTCCATCCTGGTCACCGAGATCGACAAACTGGACTGGTACAACGCCCGCCAAGAAGGCCTGGGCGATCTGTATGAAGGCCTGCTCGAAAAGAACGCCAACGAGAAGAAATCCGGCGCCGGGCAGTATTTCACCCCGCGCCCGCTGATCGACAGCATGGTCGCGGTGATGAAGCCGACGCTCGAAGATATCATCCAGGATCCGGCGGCAGGCACGGGCGGTTTCCTGATCTCTGCCAATCGCTATATCCGTGAGAACGAAAACCCTGATGCCTGGACGGAAGCCCAGCAGCGCAAATATCGTCGCAACACCTTTTACGGGATGGAATTTGTGCAGGATGCGCACCGCCTGGCGCTGATGAACCTGATGCTGCACGGCCTCGATTCAGACCCGACGCGGCAGGCATCCGTTATGGCGACACGCTCTCGCCTGAAGGCCAAGCCTTGCCAAAAGCCACCCTGATCCTGACCAACCCGCCTTTCGGCACCAAGAAAGGCGGCGGGCTGCCCTCGCGCGACGATTTCACCTATCACGACCAGCAACAAACAGTTTGCCTTTTTGCAGCACATCTATCGCGGGCTGAAACCCGGCGGGCGCGCCGCCGTGGTGCTGCCCGATAATGTGCTCTTCGAGAGCAACACCGGGCGCGACATCCGCCGCGACCTGATGGACAAGTGCAACCTGCACACCATCCTGCGCCTGCCGACCGGCATCTTCTATGCCCAGGGCGTCAAGACCAACGTGCTGTTCTTCACGCGCGGCGAAAGCGATAAAGGCAACACCAAAGAAGTCTGGGTCTACGACCTGCGCGCCAACATGCCCAGCTTTGGCAAACGCACCGAGTTCAACCGAGGTTATTTCAACGAATTTGAAAGCGCCTTTGGCGATGACCCGCTTAGGAAGCCGGAAAGCCTTGCAAAACGCACTGATACCGGCGAAACGGGACGTTTCCGGCGCTTCACGCGTGAATGGATCGCCGAGCGTGGCGACAACCTGGACATTGCCTGGCTGCGAGATGAAAGCGAAACCGCCGCCGAAGACTTGCCCGAACCCGAAGCGCTGGCGCAGGAAGCAATGGGTGAACTGGAAGCGGCGATGGCTGAACTCAATAGAATTATGAAAGAATTGGGTATCGAGGTTGAAGATGAGTGAATTTCCTGACAATGGGTAAGTTGCAAATTAGGAGATATTGCTGAAATCGTAGGTGGTGGAACGCCTCCATCTAAAGATCCAACAAATTTTACAAGGAAGGCAGCTTTCCTTGGATTACACCTTCAGATTTGAGTGGATATAAAAGATCCACATCAGCCACGGCGCGCGAAATCTAACAGAGAAAGGCTTGCGTGAAAGTTCAGCAAAATTGATGCCAGCAAGGAGACTGTGTTGATTTTCGAGCCGTGCTCCAGTTGGTTATGTCGCCATTGCTGAAAATGAATTGTGCACAAATCAAGGATTTAAGAATTTCATTCTACCGGAAGATTAGATAGTTGTTTTATTTATTTTTATCTCACGAAATATAAAACCAATAGCCGAAGTCTATGGCACGGGAGCTACATTTAAAGAATTATCAGGATCAAGAGCGGCGCAATTGCCATTCCTTATCGCCCCGCTCCCTGAACAAAAACGCATTGCCGATAAGCTCGATAGCCTGCTGGCGCGGGTCGACTCGTGCCAGTCCCACCTGGAGCATGTCCCGCAGATACTCAAACGCTTCCGCCAGTCCGTGCTCGCCGCGGCTATGGAAGGTTCTCTTAGCGAAGATTGGCGATTGGCTAATAACCTTGATGAAAATTCGTGGCAAGATACAACACTAGAGGAAATCTGTATTGAAGATAGGGTAATAACATACGGTGTTATCAAACTATGGTGATCATATTCCTGACGATGTTCCCTGTCTAAGAACCAAGTAATGTTCGGTGGCTGGCAGTTGAAGAACAGGGAATGAAACGATTCGAGCCAGAACTTTCACAGACTATTCAAGAACCATACTTCATGGGGACGAAGTGTTGGTAAATGTGCGTGGCACCTTGGGTGGCGTATCTGATGGTGAAACCTCATATGATTGGTTTGGAATGTTTCTCGTGAGGTTGCGGTTGCCCCATTCGATACTGAAATGGCTTTGACCATTCAATTCATCGCAATTTGGATTGCCACAAATTCGTCTCAAAACTGGCTTACGAGAAAACAAAAGGGTGTTGCATACACTGGAATCAAATATTGAAGATTTACGAAAACTACCTGTGAATTGCCATCGCTTGAAGAACAAAACGAAATCGTGCGCCGCGTCGAGCGCCTGTTTGCCTTTGCCGAGCGTCTCGAAGCGCGCTTGCAGGCCGGGCAAGATTTGGTTGAGCAGTTGACCCCGTCCCTGCTGGCGAAGGCCTTCCGCGGTGAGTTGGTGGAGCAGGATCCGGAGGATGAGCCAGCGTCCGTTTTATTGGAAAGAATCAAAGCTGCAAGGGCAGCTCAGCCTAAAAAACCAAACGTGTTCCAAAGTCTACAAGAACCAGAGAGACAAAAATGACAGAAGACTCCGTAAAAGATGTTATTAGCAAGCTCCGAAAGGATACCTTCTCGTTTGAAGAATTGAGAGAAAAGATTCCTGGCGATTATGAGCAGCTAAAGAATATTCTGTTTAGTTTGCTTAGTGAAGACAAACCGGTAATTAGTCAGGTATTTGACCAGACCACAGAAGCAATGCGCTTTGTGAAGAGGTCAGAATGAAATTGCTGCGAGTGCATGTCATCTCTGCGGATACCTGTGGCGGATTACTAGACGGATTTGATGAATGGTTTCGTAGTCCATTCGCTCCTGATTTCTTCGATTTTGATCCTTTGTGTTTGATAGGTCCTAATGGATCGGGAAAATCTCAGTTTTTACAGGTTCTCACAGAAATATTTCAATCTGTTTATCATGCTTGTATCCCAAATGAAGAGAGGCTTGAGAGCAACTCCGATTTGCAATTTGAAATTGAATATTTAATTAGACCAGAAGATGAGAAACAACCCGTTCACGTTCTCATTTCACGTCAATCTGTTAGTCGTCGTCGTCCACAACTCACCATTGTCAAGAAAAAAGAAAATGAATGGAAAGAATGTGACCTTACTGCCAAGTCAACACAGGAACTTTTGCCGAAAAAAGTAATTGGTTATACATCTGGAGAAAACGAAACTCTCAGTCTTCCATTTCTTGTAAGTCGCAGTGGGTATGCTGATGAAGTAGGTAGGAAAGCTCTGAGCGATAATGTTCAAGGCCAAGTTCCCGATACCCGGCTTATGCTAATTGATTATGGTACTAACTTGGAAGTTGTTGTTAGTAATCTATTGATGAACAGTGGGGTACAGTTGAAAGCAATTTTGGATGATGTCAGGTTAAAGACATTCATTCATTTCGTTGTATTGTTCAACTCGCGCACAGTGCTGTTCCCAAGTTGCCTGGCAGAAAGAAAAGTGGATCTACGAGAAAGGGTGTCCAGTTGACACCCGAGCTAGAAGAGTATCTCGAAAACCTCCAACGCTGCGCAACTTGCTATACATACGATGACAAAGACGAAAGGTACGTTTTTGATTTTTGGGTCAATGATCAAACTAAAGATGCCTTCCGATATTTTTGGAAAAGCACGCTTGAACTTTATACATCCTTACACAAATTAGCAATGTTGAACGATTTAGCAATTCCAAAGACCACTCGTGAACGCTTTCGTAGGGATACGAAAAACCGGCGGTTTGCATCTCGTCTTCCTGAGCCACAAGATGAAGATAAGATTTTCCGCTTTGACCAAGTGCAATTTAAATCCAGCCAAAGAGAAAAAGTGGTTGAATATGTTTCTTTATCTGATGGGGAGCACCAATTGCTGCAAATCTTGGGCATATTCTCGATGTTATCTTTTTCCAATGTGTTGTTCCTGCTTGATGAACCCGAGTCACATTTAAATCCACATTGGAGGGTGAAATTCATTTCGCGATTGCTAGATTTGCCTACAAAAGGTGGTAAGCGCAACGCAGAAAAGAAAAATCAAGTTGTTGAACAAGATTGCTTACTCACTACCCATGCACCATTCGTTCCGTCAGACATGTCAAGAGATAAAGTCTTCATCTTTGGGAAAGATAAGGATGATGTAAAAGTAACACACCCAAACATCGAAACCTTTGGAACAACATTTGACACTATTCTTGAGGAATGTTTTAGTGTCCGTCCGCCTATTTCTGGAGTCCTCGACAAGAAATCGAAGAACTAATGAAAAGCAAGAAACCTGATGAAATTAAAAAAGGTATGGATCGCTTAGGTCATTCCGTTGAAAAAGTGTTCCTGGCAGACCATCTACGCCAAGTAGAACTAGAGTTGGGGGAAAAGGGGAATTAACGTTATGCTTTTCGGCTATCCCATTGAAGCTACCGAGGAAACTGGTTTCATGAGTGTATGGTTGAAATACTCCAAGCCATACACGCCAATCCTCAACAAGAACTTGTTTGGAAAGATATTATCCCTGAGCCATGCAAGGATAAATTGAGTAGTCGAACAGGTTTACGAGATCGATTGATCACGTATCAGGAAGCGGTTGCAAGGTTAAGCCCTGATGAGCTGCAACAGGTATCTGCCACTCTAATCGAACAAAATGAGATTGCCGATTTATTAGGTTGCAATTGTCATTGTATGACTATAGGTGGTTTACCCGAAATTATTCGTGGGCCGGTGAAATCGCTTTTTGAGTTCGGATTCAAATTACTTACAGATTTAGGAATACGGGATAATCAATATCAGATAATCTATGATGCAACGCGTCACATTTGCCCTTTTTGTGGCTGTGAACCTTTTGCTGCACCGGGAGCTCCGAGAGAACCATTGGATCACTATTTGGCCGAAAGTAAATATTCTTTTGCGGGGGCAAATTTAAGAAACCTTGTACCAATGGGACACAATTGCAATTCAAAATATAAATTAGCGCAAGATATTTTATATAACGATGACGGAACAAGGAGACGATCTTATTATCCTTACGAGTTTAGTGGTGGAGTTCAAGTCTCTTTAGATAAAAGTGAGCCCTTTGCAGGAAAGCAAGACCTGTTCCCCTTACCAAAATGGCAAATTGATTTTGAACCGGATTCAGAAGAAACATCTACTTGGAATACTGTGTTTCATATAGCGGAAAGGTATGAAAGAGATATTCTTGATGAAGAGTTTTAAAGATGGCTACGAGAGTTTTCTTCTTGGTGCAAATCTGCAAAAATTCCTCCAACTACAGAAAAAGAAATTATTGATGCTCTTGAAAGATATTCCGTTCACTTGGAAACTATTGGTATAAGCGATCAAGCATTCTTGAAATTAGCAGTTTTCCGAATGTTACTTGCTCATTACCTCAATGGCAATGAAAGACTTAAGTTACTGATCAATGGTATTGTGGTTGGTGGCATGTAGAATAAAATTTAGGGTAAATCAATGTCTGATAAATCACCAGAACAAAAAGATGACCTGCTTGAACTGCTGAAAAAGCTGTGGCTGCCCGTTGCGGGGTTCCTGGGCGCGATTATGCTGGCCTATAACTTCTACCAGTTGTGGCTGGGCGATCAGGCTACGGTCACGTGGTTTTAGCAGGGGTGTGATAATTAGCGATAATTGCCGGTATAAGGCTTATTTTAAAGTGGAAAGATTATCGGTAAGAGCACCATAAGCGCAATGTTATAGCTAAATAACTTGATTTTTCTTTCCACACTCAGAATGGAGGAAATCAAATGTCCAAATCTTCTATGATGGAATTATATACGGGCGAGAAAGTGTTATTAGTAGGCAATGGGGTCAACCTTTTATCAGCGAAGTTATCCTGGAAAAATCTCTTAGATAAACTGATCAAGGAATTCGGTATTTATGTAAAGATAACGGATGAGAAGGCATATCCACTTATTTTTGAAGAAATTCTTTTTTGTATCGGCGGTGCTTCGATAGAAGAAGATTTGAAGGCGTTACAGATGCAGATAAGAGAAATCATGAAAGAGTACGGTCCGAATGATTACCATAGGGAAATATTCAACTTGAAAAATACCGACCTCCTGACCACAAATTATGACTATGCCTTTGAAAGAGTTGTACAAAAAAATTATCAAGGCCCCGAATCTCCAGGAATTGGAGGGGAATATCGCTATAGCCGGAAACGCAAAAATACGGTCGATGGAAAAAACATCTGGCATATTCACGGGGAACTAAATAGCGGTTATCAAGGTTTAGGGACCAGTCAATATTCAGAACAATCCATCTTAATTGGCAATGAACATTACGCGGACTATCTGAGTGCATTACATGAAATTCTCAAACCATCCCGGAGAAACAAAGGCCTGAGGAACGCTCTGAATGAAAATCCTGATATCTGGCCTCGTTTTTTCTTCACACATGACCTTGATATCATCGGCTTTAGCATGGATTATACAGAAATCCATCTATGGTGGCTAATCAATTTTCGGGCTCGTTTAAGAAGGCTCGGAAGTTCGATCGTGAACACAATTCGATTCAATTATCCTTCCTTTCAAAGTCGGGAGATCGAAAATAAACTAAGTGTGTTATTGGCTTTTGAAATCGAGTTGAACGAAGTGCCGGTCAACCGAACGAGCAATATCACTAATGATTACCGCAGATTTTACGATAAGTTTCTTGAAGCTTACGCCAAGTCGCTGAGTTGATAGAAAAGGAGAGAAACAAGGACAGCTGATCAATCGCACAATCATAGTCAATTTGAAAATCAGCAAAAATCAAGGTAAAAAAGAAGGCAAAAAGAAATAAAAAAGCTATCCTGACATTAATTACGTTAATGGCATTTGAGATGGTTATAGAATTCAATGTTCAAACAGCGAAATAGATTGTTTCAGAATGCAACGGAAAAATATGACAAATGTTTTTATTTCCTATGCCAGAGAAGATGAGAAAACTGCTCTCAAGATCTACGAAAAGTTAGTGAGCGAGGGCTTTTCTGTCTGGATGGATAAGAAAAATCTGCTGCCAGGTCAGGATTGGAAAACCGAGATCGAAAAAGCAATCAGGGGAAGTGATATTTTTATCGCCTTCTTATCCAACCATTCCGTCAACAAAACGGGCTTTGTTCAGGCGGAACTTAAAAGGGCACTCGATGTTGCGGATCTGATGCCCGAGGGTAAGATTTTCATCATCCCGGTGCGCTTGGATGAGTGCCAAGTTCCGTACAAATTACAAAGTCTTCAGTGGGTTAACTACTTCGAACCGGAGAGCAAAAAAAATCTATTCAAGGCAATTCGCAGTAAAGTGAGCGCTGAGGAAAATCTCGAGAAAGAACTGACCGAATTTTTATTTCGAAACAGCCCGGAAACGTTGAACGAACGATTTAGAGGGGTATCAAAATCGAAAATCATTAAAGCATTATTGTCCATTGCTAAACGAGATGATGAACTACTTTCGGTCCGCAGCCGGAGCGTTCGAGGTTTATCGCTCTTAAATGTTTTGAATAGTTCAACCTGGTCAGAACTCATCCCTACCGCATCAACGGAATTATTTGCAGAGTGGATTAAGACTTGGGGAGACATTAACGATAAAACCATCTTAGAGGCGGAACATATTAAGATGATTCTTGCAACTCGTCGCCTTCCCAAGAGCTCTACGGGATTTGGGAAGGCTATCCGGAAGTTTATCGAACGGGGAGCAAGGTATACCAGTTCTGTCCTGTTGCCTGGTAGTAAATATCCATATTGGGAAGTTAAGTACGATTGTGTCCGCACGGTTATTGCTCTGGATGATTCAGATTCCTTACAGACACTGGCATCGTTCTCAACGATGAGTTACTGGAAAGCTCGCCGTCGTATCGTTGAATATATTGAGAAAAGATATGATGCCGGAAAACTAACGCCTGAAGATACCAGGGTTGCCATAGGAATTTTGGAACAAATTGTCACCGATGGAAAAACCGAAGAGAATACACCTACAATGAGCGCGGCGCGTGAAGTCTTGAGCAAAATTGTAGATAAAGCTTTGTAAAAGAGAAATTGCAATGAGATCATCGAAGCACTCAAACGTAATAGACGAAAAACTGCTCACGAAACTACTTCAAGAACCAAAAGAAAAAGATTGGTTTGATTTCAAGGCAAAACTGAAGCTCTACCAATCAAATGGCAAGCTCGTCGAACAACAGCGAGATGAGTTTTTAAAGATATTCTCGGGTTAGCAAACGGTAACGGCCATATTGTCCGCGAAACGAAATATTTGATTATTGGCGCCGACGATAAAAAATTTGACGAAACAGGAATACGAGTTTTACACGATGTAGATTACAAGATCCCATCTCAAAGCGAAATTACAAAGTGGATCAATAGCGCCAGCACTCCTTCGATCGCCGGGCTTGAATGTGAATTGGTACCGTTTCAAAATGTCAATCTTCTCATTATCACCATTCCGCCAACTTTTGACCTACATGAAACCACACGCGAGTTTAATGCTTCAGGACACTTCAGCAAGCATGCCGTCTTTATGCGCCAGGATGAACATACCGTGCCTGCATCTGTGCGAGATGGAGTAACAATCCAACAACGAAAGCATTTGTATCGTCAGGAAATTGCCAATCCATCGTCGCTTAGAATTGGTGCAATAGCGGGAGGAATTGTTGGATTAATTATTGGTGGATCTAAGATAAACGCCAATATCAATTCACCAATTACTGATACAGTTTCACAGGCACTATTTATTATCCTTGGAATCTTGTTGGGGGCTATGACTGGATGGGTTAGCAAACAATGGAACGAAACCCGCTATGATTTTCGTTATATGACCTTGCGGCAGAAAATTATATCCATCATTGTTGTGATCATATTGTCGCTTGGCTCATACTTAATTCTCAGATAGATATTTAGAGTGCTCATAAGTGACAGAAAAATATTCAAAATCGATAACAATAGTGAAGTGCCAATTAAAGGGTATTCGGTGGTTGTGGAGCAAACTCTCCAAAACCTGATCGAAAAGCACATGGAAGTGTTCCTTAGTGCACGATTTCTAGATACCAAATACATCACTGGAAAAACCTAGAAAGGAAGAACAACTCGCTTGGTATCGATGAGAATGGTTGTCCTGTCATCGTTGAATACAAGCGGTCGTTAAACAAAAATGTTATTAATCAGGGATTGTATTGCCTCGATAGGTTACTACATCACAAGGCTGAATTTTCCCAGCTCGTCAGGAGATGCATAGGCCAGGCAGACGCAGATAATATTGATTGGCCTGGGGCACACCTATTGTGTATGGCTGGCGATTAAATTACAGGTTACTTATAAAGAATTAATTGAGAAGATAAGAAAGAAGTTAACAAAATTGTATGATTGACAAAAAAGGTTAATGAGTTATAATCTTATTAACCCTTTCCGTAAATAGAAAGGGAATCATGGAAGTTATCTTTAAAGATCCCAAAATAAAAGAACTAATTTTGAATGAAAGTAAATTAGTGCAAAAGTATGGCCCCCAAGTTGCGAAACAAGTATACCAACGTATGGCGGAGATACTTGCCTCCTTGCATTTCTTGATGCTTAAGGAACTCCCTAATGGCTTACACCCCTTGAAACGTGAAAGAAAAGGACAATTTGCACTTGATTTGGGTCCCGCATACAGGCTAATTATTGAACCCGCAAACAATCCCCTACCCAGACGCCCCGATGGTATGGTCATTTTTGAACGTATCACAGTGATAAGAATAATAGAGATTACGGATTACCACAATGAATGAGCTATTTCTAAACCCCTCTCAATTTATTATTATTTCGCATCCCGGAGAAACTTTATCAGAGGTACTAAGTTCACGGAATATGACGCAAGCTGAACTGGCTCTTCGTACAGGACGTCCACTGAAAACCATCAATGAGATCATTAAAGGGAAGGCTAGCATTACTCCTGATACCGCGTTGCAATTTGAACGTGTATTAGGTATTTCTGCCACATTCTGGATGAATCGAGAAAGCCAATATCGCGAAAGCCAAGCACGTCAAGCTGAGCAAAAATTCTTACAACAACATTTTGAATGGCTAGATATGCTTCCTATAAAGGAAATGGCAGAACTCGGCTGGATTTCACATATAAATAATCCCATAGATCAATTGCAAGAATTATTGGGTTATTTCGGATTGGCCAGTCCAGAACACTGGTTGAAATATTGGTCTGTAAGTATTCCTAATATTGAGAACAGCACGTCATTTCAACTTGCACCAGGAAGCACCACAGCATGGTTGCGAAAGGGAGAAATAGAAGCTCAAAAGCTTCAATGTAATGATTTCCAAGCCAACACATTAAGCACTTTATTGCCATACATTCGCAGCTTGATAGGCAAACCTTTGGATGCCTACTATGGTGATTTAGTTAATAAGTTAGCAGAGGCTGGTATAGCATTTTGTGTGGTACAAAATTTGCCTGAACAGGAAATAATAAAAATAACTCGTTGGCTCTCTCCCACAAAAGCTTTGTTACAACTGAATACTAAATACTCCAAGGAAAAAGATTTCTGGTTTGCTTTCTATCAAGGTCTAGGACATATTCTTCTACATGGAAAACGAGAAGTATTTTTACATGAAAATGAAGAAGAAGATTTACCAAAAGAAGAGGAAGTTATTCGTTTTGCGATAGATGCAATTGGTGATCTCCCCTGGGCAGATATGCAACAAATATACTCTTGGGAAATCCTACAACAAAGAACGGATCAGGAAGAGGATATTTGGTCAGAATATGTCGAGATTCCAGCAAGCACTCAACCAGCAAGAGAACCAGAAAATACAAAGGTGGACAATTTAGAACTGGTCGGTTGGCCGGGTCTTTCGACGGGAGCGCAACGTGCATTATTGGCAGCTGGTTTGGATGAAGAAGCCGGTAAGCTAAATGAGCAACTATTTGCGAACTGGTTTGATGAACAGTTGATATCTTCTCAAAATGCGATCGAACAAGGTTACTATCGCGACGCTATTGCAGACCTAGAAAATCTATCTGGAATAATACGGATTGGTAAAAAGGTTAGTCCAGCGTTAAATTCTTTAGAAAAAGCTGTGAATATGCTAATAACACTTGTTCGTCAAACATCACAATCTTACGCGGATCCAACACCCCATCTACGCCAACAAATCCAACAATCCTTCGAAGGAATAAAAGAACGCATGGTTTCTGAAACTCGGAAATCCTATTCAACAGTTGCTGCCAAAACAGAAAACTCTCTTGCCGAAAAGTTGTTCCGAGCTGACTGATCCAAGGGTTTCCAAATCTATGAGTAAAAGTAAGCACCTCGTCCATGCTGCTCTTGACCTTCGACAAGGCGATGAGTTTCAACAAGCTGCTTCGTTGCTCGAACAGGCAATCGAACTTGATCCAATGTATATTCCGTCATACATTTTATTGGGGCTGGTGTATCAAGATCAGGCAAAGTTTTCAGATGCAGAGACGATTTTTCGTGAGGCCTTGGCTCGTGAACCTGAGAATCCTGAAGCGCTGCAATGTCTTGGAATGTTGTATTTACAACAACAACGCTTCCCTGAAGCAATCGCTAATTTTGAAAAGCATTTGGAGCTGGAGCCGGAAAACGAAACCAGTTTAGATGTTCTGATACCTGTATTGTCTCAACTTGAACGAATCCAGGATGCGGAAGCCTTCCTTCAGGCTGCCTGGCTAAAAAGTAAAAACTCTAAAATCGCTGTACGGCTTGCGCGTTTTTTGATAAGCAATGAAAAAATAGATCAGGCGCATCAATTTTTGCACAATGCTTTATCAGTAAAGAAGAATGCAAATTTGTTGGTAGAGATGGCTCTGGTGTTGGTGATAAAAGATAAATATCTAGAAGCGGTTGATGCGCTTCAAGAGGCATTGTCACTAAGGCCTGATTACGATCGAGCCTATCGAGGACTTGCTCAGTGCTATACCCACTTAAATCAGCCCGCAAAAGCGCTTGAGTCTGCCGAACGCGCCATTTCGTTGGATCCGAAACACTATCGAAACTGGCAGGCCAAAGCTGATGCGTTTTTGAGAATGGGAAATTTCGAGTTAGCACTGGAAGCAAGCAAGATGGGGGAATCTTTTATCCAACCCAATGACCAAGAAGCTCTACCGGTCTTGGAAGTGTTATTTTTGCAGCAACTCAGTGCATTGTCCCAATTAGATAAGATTGATCAAGCCTTAGATGTTTCACAACGTGCAAGAGAGAAGTTTCCTGATCGAGAAGATTTTTATGTTCTTGAGGTGCAAAACCTTCTTTGGCAAAACAGACTAAAGGATGCATTAGAACTTTTAGAACGAGCAAAGGATGCAGGCGTTTCGCTTGCTCATGATTTGGCGCCTTTTTATTACGGAGTGCTCCATCAAGCTGGACAACCAAAACAAGCATTAGATTTCATAGTACCAATCTCATCGGAGAGATCAAAACAATACTTGGATATTCTTGCTAACCAGGGTATCCGGTTATATCAACAAGGTTATATTTCAGCTACACAATCGCTTTTCAATCAACTGATCGAAATGAATCCAGATGAACCTCGCTTTGCAATGAACCTTGGTTTCATATTGGTCGGCGAAAATGATCTCCCCCAAGCAGAAGCATTATTTAAGAAGGCATTATTAAAGGAAGACCAAGACTGCGCTGCCATCTTAAAGTGCAATTTAGGTTATTTGTATTTATTACAAAATAGGCTTGATGAAGCTTATGCAGAATTGGTTAATGCCTTGGAACTAGCAGAACCGGGCGAGGGCGCAATCCTGCGTGTTGCGTTTTGGGGGAACGGGCAAATAATCCCAGATTTTGCGCCTCATTCTATACGATTTGCCACAATCTCAGCCATCGCGCGAGCCAACCTAACAACTTGGGCCCTTTCACAAGAGAATTATGAAAAAGCAAATAAATGGGCGCAAGAAATCATTAGCGAAGAATCAGAAAATCCTTTAGGACATGAAATGTTAGGGTGCAGCCTTTGTGCCCAAGGAGATTTAGATGGGTGTAAATCATCTTGGAAAAAGGCCTTGGAACTTGTAGAAAATCCTAATGAAAAAGCAATGCTCGACGCGTGGTTGGCAAAAGTTTAGTTGAATGCCAAATCAGTTTCAAAAAGCTTTTAGCAACTAGCAAATCCTGAAATCAGCACGCGAGGTGACCGACCTTGCCTGTTGCTATTATTAGCAAGTTGGTTTTGTCAATTGAAAATAGGTTTAGAGAGATGAAACGGCAGAATAGGCTATTAGTTTCAAAGATGCTCAACAAGGTAATGTGCAGAGTGCAGATGTAAATCCATCGCCTTTGTTGAGTAGCACATAATAAACTATAAGTTTATACACACAAACTGGATGTAGACATGCGAATCAATATCGTGCTTGACGACAAGCTCGTCGAGCGTGCCCAAAAGTTGACGGGATCAAGACCAAACGCGAAGTGGTGCACGAAGCCTTGCGTACACTCATTCTTTTACGTGAGCAGGGTGAGATTCGTACTTTGCGCGGCAAGTTGAAATGGGAAGGGTATCTCGATAAACAGCGCCGATTACGGTTCGCAAAGAAATAAAATTGACTTGTGTTTGAATTCCGCAGCTTGGTACTCCCCATAATCAGGTATCCATTATTTCTTCAAAAATATGAAACACGATTATCATAATCTTGTTTCGTATTTCGCAATTCTTTGCGCAGGCCTGTAAATCCAATTGAACGGCAACTGAACTTGTGTTTTGCGTTTTCAGCTTTAGATCCCCTCAGAAAACAAATCAACACCTGGTTGGCTTAAGACGGTCACCGGTAAGACGCTTACCTGCTCTGCCAGTGGGTAAGCGCGGTTCCCAGGGTAGAAAACGACTATCCGATCAAGATGCAAGTCTACAAGCGCATTACGCATCGATGGCGTCAGGCGAGGCGCGTCCATTCGCTTGCACTCCACGCCCAGGCGGCGACCATCCTTGAAGAGCAGCAGGTCCAATTCCGCGCCGTTGTGGGTCGCCCAGAAATAAGCCTCGTCCGGCGCCTGGGCCTTGATCACTTCTTCGATGACATATCCTTCCCATGAAGCGCCACTCTTGGGATGAGTTTGTAAGTCCAGTTCGGTGTGAATACCTAACAGGTAATGCAAAATCCCGCTGTCACGAAAATAAATCTTCGGTGATTTCACTTGCCGTTTTCCAAGGTTTTCAAACCAGGGTTGCAGCGCGCGAACCATGAAGAACTCCTTGCAATATATCAAGATAATTACGAACTGTGGTCTGGCTGACTCCCAGTGCCTGGGCAGGCTCTGAAGCATTCCAGACCTGTCCGTGGTAATGCGCTAGCATCATCCAAAATCGCAACAGCGTTGCAGATGGCACACGCACGCCCCACAGCGGCAGATCACGCTCCAAAATGGTCTGGACGAAATTCTTGCGCCAGGCAAAGCTGTCTTCTTCGGTTTCTGCCAGGAATGAAAGCGGAAAGCCTCCTCGCAACCAGTGCTCGGTAATCGCCTCCGCACCTAACTCCGAAAGCCCAAACCCGCTGATGGGGATGGTTTCCAAGCGGCCAGCCAGGCTCTCGGAGGCTGCATTCATCAGGTCAGGCGAAGCGCTGCCCAGAATCAAAAAGCGAGCGGGGAGAGGGTCACGATCAACCAATACCCGCAGGAGGGGGAACAACTCAGGACGCCGTTGGATCTCGTCAATCACCACCAGGCCTTTCAAATCCCGCAGGGCAGTCATCGGTTCTTCCAGACGCAACAGGCTGACCGGATCTTCCAAATCAAAGTAATTCAGCAAATCGGTTGGTACGAACTTGCGCGCCAGAGTTGTCTTTCCCGACTGGCGTGGACCGATGAGGGCGACTACCCGGCTGCGTCGCACCCCGGTTTGGATAGCTTGCTCGAGGGCATACCGTTCAATCATGGCTGGATGATACCATGAAAATTGAAACCTAAACTTTCAATTTTCATGGTGTTTAAGCGACTTACAACAGGTTTCTGTGCCAATGAAAACAATATGCCATTTTATTTCATTGCGAATGAAAACCTTTGGAATTGTGCCGATCCATCCTGTACAGGACTGCGGTTTGTGTCAGCGCTCCTTTATTTCTAGCGCCGCCGCTAGCACGACCGGCAAATCTCCCGCATACGTCAATACCAGCCTCTGCCCGGCCCTGGTGGCCGCCATGTACAGCTTGCGGGTATTGTCGCGGATCAAGGTCTCGCGCTCCTCGTCCGACAGCCGCAGGGACTGCTCCTCTTCGAACAGGTCCCGCAGCCCGGCCAGGAACACAATCGGGCTTTCCAGGCCGGCGCCGGCGTTGAGCGTTGTCACTCGAATGTAGTCGCCCGGGTACGTGTCTTTTGCATCCAGCGCAGCGCCCTTGCCGAGCCTGTCATCGATGGCCTGCACCAGCGCCTTCACGCCTTCGCCGTTGGTGTGCAGGACCAGCAGATGCTTGCGCGGGAGTCCGTTCCGAACGAATTCCACGACTTCGTTGGCGACCCGCGCGATCTCATCCTGCGGGCTGGTCAGCGGGATGACCTGCGGAAAGGCGCCGTTGGGCATGGTCAGCAGATCGGGCACGAGGATGTCGTCATCTTTCTCGTTTTCCAGCCGTAACCGGTACAGCAGGGTGGCGAACTGCATGATCTCGCGCGTGGTGCGGTAGCTGCGGTTCAGGTGATGGGTCCGGCCGCGGGCGTCCAGCCCCAGCGACTTCCAGGAAGCGCCGCGGCCGAGGAAGCCCTGGGTAGGGTCCGCGACGATGAACAGGTGCCCGGTGCGGGGGTCGCGCGCCTTCTGGATCAGGCGGATCCACAGCGGCGCGAAGAACTGGGCTTCGTCCACCAGGATGACGTCGTATACAGGCAACTGCGCCTGACCGTTTTCGGCGAAGTGCCATAGACGCCTGGGCACATCGCCCCAATCGAGCGCGCCGCGCGCTTCGAGCGTTTTCTGGTAAGCCAGCATGGCGTCGTACATGCGCTCCCGTTGATCTGCAGTCAGGCCAAAGCCGCGTCCGCGCCGGTCGGCGTTCAGGTAGCCGTCGCGATTCATCGGGAGCTGGTCCTTGAACCAGTCGATCTCGCTCATCAACATCTGGGACGAGATGGGGGAGTCCCCCAGGTGCGCCCGCCAGGTTTCGTGTACCAGTCTCTTGCGGCGGCCCAAAGAAAGCGGATCGACCCACTTCGGCTCCGCCATCCAGTGGTGGTAGCACCAGGCGTTGAACGTGCGCCATTCGACGTTCTCGGGCAGTCTCCCGTTCAGGCGCGCAAAGCGCCCTTCCATATCGCGGCTGAGCGGGCGGTTGTGGGTCAGCACCAGGAAGCGCTTGTGGGGATAGAGATGGGTGAGCAGGCGCAGGCGGTAGAGCAGGATGAGCGTCTTGCCGCTGCCGGCCACGCCGTTGATGATGTTGAGCTTGAAGTCGCTGGTTAACGCCTGGTCTTGATCGGGCAGGTCCAGGTCCGCTTTGACCGCCGCCTCCTGGTCGTAGTCCAGCAGATAATCCGTCAGACCGGCTTCGATCCGCCGCTGGACCGGCATGCGCACGGTCATGTCGGATGTGACGACCACTTCCGGGGTAAAGCGCTGGCGCAGTTTTTCCAGCCAGACGGGGTCCATTGCGTTGGACGGGAAAAACGCCTCCCACGTGTCCGGTCCTGTCTCCGCTTGCAGGAGTTCTCTCCCAACCCAGGCGGGTTCCCCTTCGCCGCGCTCTAGCCGGCTGGCCTGAACCTGTTTGTTGGGGATGTTCGGGAAAACGACCAGGGTCTCGATGGGCTGGTCAGCCGGAAAACACAGCGAGGCCACGAAGGAACGCAAGACCTGAGCTTCCGCCCCTCCCAGGGGAGCGCGGTCATCGTCGAGCAGCAGCATCTGGGCGGCAGCGCTGGCCTGCCCCGCCCCCGCCGAGCTGACCTTGACCAGCAGCACGCGCCCGTCTGCGCTCGAGACCAGGAAAGTCAGGCGCCTGCGGCAGCCAGGGCGCCAGGTGGTGCCAGACGTAATACGAATTCGGCAAAGCCTTGAGCGCGTGGAAGACGCGCAGCACTTCCTTGGGGAAGATCTGGGGCGGGGTTTCGGGCAGGATGTGGGCCATCGGGTCAGCCGGTCAGGTCGCCGTTGGGGACGGTCAGGTGCAGGCAGCCAGCGAACAGGTCCCGCAGCAGGTTCAGGGCTTCGGTCTGGTTTGGGTCGTACTGGTCAGCGTCCGCAGGTGGTGGCGCCGACCCGGATCAGCTTGGTGCGCGGGCGGGTGACCGCCACGTTCAGGCGCTGGGGCTGGAACAGGAAATCGGCCACCTGCGCGGCGAACCTGGGGCTGGCGGTGGCGAACGAGACCAGCACTACTTCCCGCTCCTGCCCCTGCATGCGCTCGACCGTGTCCACCACCAGCTTCCCGACGATCTCGTCGTCCATCAGGTTGCGCCGCAGCAGCGAACGGATCAGGCGGCTCTGGGCGCGGTAGGGCACCACCACGCCGATCTCTTCGGGAAGGACTTCGCGCATCAGGAGCGAAAGGACTAGCTCCACCACCACTTCGGCCTCGATCCGGCTGCGGACGGTGGTGTTCTGGTGGCACAGGTCGAGGAACACCGCCGGGGATTGGGATCCAGGGCGAAGTCCCAGGGCGTGGCTTCCGGGGATAAGTTCAGCCGCCGAACGGCCGCTTCCTCACTTGGATGTAGCTCGTTGCGATAGAACGTCCGGTTCGGCCAATCGGTCAGCACATCGTTGAGCCGGTAGGTGACGTTGAGCATGGTCTCGTTGCCGCGCCCGGCCAGGTAGGCAAAGATAGACGTTTGTGCCGCTTTCTCGGCCGAGAAGGCAGTGACCGGCGGGAGCTGGTTCTCATCCCCGATGAAAATATACTTGCTTCCGGCCAGCATGCCCATGATCGCCAGCGGCAGGGTGATCTGCGAGGCCTATCGAACAGGACCACATCGAACTCGACGTTCGCCAGGCGGCTGGTCTGCAGGGCAAACGGGGTGGCGCCGATCACGTACCCGCCGTTGATCTCGCCAAACTTTGAGGATCAAAATCGGTCGAAATTGGGCACCTGCAGATCCCCGGCCAAGCGCTCGTTGCCGATCTTGCAGACCGGCATGTCCTCATCCACTTGCGGCATCTTGTTGAGCGCATTGTGGATGGCGCGATGGGTCAGCGC
>CAWGNR010000017.1:0-12934 GCA_963823985.1 uncultured Chloroflexia bacterium | reverse complement strand
CAACCAATTGCTCAATTAATTCTCGGGGAGCAAGTGTATTCTTTTTTTGCTTTACACGGGCAAACAATGTCAAACTCTTGAATTTAGCAAACATTGGAGCATAACGCTTTTGCCATTCACTCAAGTCATTTATCAGAACCTTTAACATAATCATCATAATTCGGCTGCAATACGATATTACTAAGCAACTTGGCATCTGCAAATATCTGAGAATTACTTTAAGAGCTCATCAAACTTTTCTTGTGTATCGATGCCTCTGGTTTCCAGTTCTGTTTTTAGATTTTGAGTAATCATCAATACATCTTTTTTTAATTCTGATATCTCAGCAAGAATTTCATCTTTGTGGAGGCTATCTTCTTCAGCAAAATACTGAGCAAGACTGCCTGGATCGACAGAAGAAACTCCCGGGAAGTTGATGGAAACACCCGGTCCAACTTTTTCAAGTAGGCGCCGAAGCCAAAGAACTTTCATATCCCAATATAGTTTATACTCAGATGTTTGGACTTTTGACAATTTCAAAGGCCTTGTTCGCAAAGCAAAACAAGGTAGCACCTTAATAAAGCGATAAACGCACCGAATTTGTTCAGGCAGAAGCTTTTTTCAGCACTGGCTGGCGAATTCTCGGGATGAGTTTTACACCTTTGCGCCTGCCAGGGGATTTACCTCGGGGTTTGGGCGCAGGAGCAGGTGTTCCAAACTGGCGAATAATTCGGCTCATATCCCGCAACACCATCGCTGGGGTGGGTTGCTTGTTCACGGCTGAAGACAGATACCGTTCCCAGGGGCGTGGCAGATAAGAAGCCGTATCTTTTGCAACCCAAAGTTGGAGATAAGCCAGCGCCACCAGCCGCCACCAATGCTCTTCATGCTTGTCGTCAGGCGTTTGGAATTTATCGAGTAAAAGCTTTTGCTTGCCAAAGCGGAAGAAATGTTCCAGGTCGTAGCGTTGCAAGTAGGCTTCGTAGATGTCGAGCAAAGACAACTCCATGCGCCTGTCGCCCATCACGATCAACCAGAGCGGCTTTTGAAACAAGGCTTCGCCCTGCGGGTTGTACCAGCGGATCTTGACCAGCGTGAACGGGTGTTGGTGCATGGGACAACCTTTTTTGCCACGCATCAGCAAGTTATGCCAGGCCTGGATTTCCACCCGGTACGTCACTTTCTTACGGCTGACAAAGGTGCTTTCGGCGCTTTGATCAGGTGATCCCCAGGTCTCCGGCTCTTTCAGACGCAAGGGCGTTCCATACCAGGTTGGGTGCCCCTTTCCGACAGGTTTATCATCTGGCACAGCTTGACGATAGAAAGTGCGGGTTCCCCTGGCGCGTGCAATGCTAACCAGAGGGGTATGCTCTCGATTGGCGTTCAGGTAGGCCGGTTTGCTATAGGCGCTGTCTGCCACTTCGACGCAGAAGGCTTCCCAAAAGGGCAGACTCTTGTCTGTTAGCAAGTCGCTCAGTTGTTTTGCGCCTACCATCTCCTTGTTCGCCTGACTCGACACCCGTTGCATAGATAACGGTACCACCCAATTTCCCGTTTTTTGCGCAACGTATTCTGGTAACCATGCCCAGAACGAATATTGGTGCCCGATCGCAATCGGCTTGTTGCCCCGGATCGTGTTGGGCTGATAGACAAATCCCCGATCCGGCAAGGTGTTCGCAAAAGGTCGTGGGTTGGAAGTGACATCCGTGCCCAGCAAATGAAACTTCCGCTTGACCGGCGTACTGATCGTCTGGCATGCCAGGCTTGCCAGTTGCTGATCCCTCAGGGCATTCACTGCCACGGCTTTGTTGAGCGCCGTATAATGCCGCCGAAAATGTGAATTCAGACTCAATTCCACTACGCTCCTGGCTGTGGTGTTGCTGCTGAGCGCATCCATCAAGTCCATCAGCATATCGGTTCGTTTACAGTTTTTAAAGTTCTGGTACACTTCGTCCCGGAACTGCGTCAGTTGTTTGGCTTTCACAAACCACAATTGTACGCGGTTCCACTTTTTATGCAAATTTTGTCAAAAGTCCAAAAGATGTAATGGTGAGGAAATTGTACAACTAAATCCCTCCGCCACATACTCACCCCAAACCCCTCGTAACGTGTTACAAATCTCGCCCAGGGTCATGTCGTTCTCCACGCATTCATAAAAATATCACCACATGACTTCCACATCATAGTGTTGAATATTTTCATCTTTGGAAATCAACGGCATGGCTTCCAATTGACATTGAGCAATTAACAATCGATCAAATGGGTCTGTATGCTGCATGGGAAGTTCATACACACGCGTTGCATGGCTGACTTGAATAGGCAAGGGTTGAAAACCATGCAACTGCATACGACTTGGCACAAACAACACAGGTTCTTCGGGAAGCATCAATCTTTTCTTAGCGACTTTGATGGCAATCTCCCATGCGCTCACTGCGCTGAGAAAAATTTCATTCTTACCATCTGAGATAATGCTGACAACCCGCTGGGAAAGCTGCGAAGTTCCTAATTTCCACCAAAGGAAAACATGGGTATCGAGCAAGTATCTCATACATCGAACTCTTCTAGCGGATCATCGAAATTTGGAGCAATAATGATCTTGCCAGCGTCATTGCCGGGGATGCGATGTGGTGCATCGTTGATAATCGGTAAATAATGCGAGCAATAGGTTTACCAGCTTTGGCAATCACCACTTCCTCGCCTTTCAAAACCCGTTCCAGCAGTTTAGAGAAATGAGTTTTGCTTCGTGAATATTGAATATGTAGACATAACTCACCTCTAAAGATATTGTAGACTAACCAGTGGGCTAAGTCAATCTCTAAAACCCTTCGCGCCACATACTCCCCCCATGCCCCCCGCAGTGTGTTACAAATCTCTCCCAGAGTCATGTGGTTCTCCACGCACTTGAATGAAGATGGCATCAAGTTTTCGTCGCTATTTGCGGCACAACCAACCGGGCAAGCAACTTTCATCTACTCCCTGACTCATCTACTCTTGCTCGTAAATTCTGCAACTCGTTCCCGCGCGGCCTCCTCGATGGCGGGATCGATCATCTGGCGCTCCAGCTCGATCTTCTCCTCGATCTGGAACTGGTTGACGCCCACCACGATCTGCTCGTCGCTTTCGATGTGCTTCTGGGCAACGTAGGCCGCCTCCTGGATCTCGTTCTGGATGTAACCGCGCTCGATAGCCTGCAGCGCGCCGCCCATATCGTCGATCTTTTCGATGTATTCCTGGCGCCCTTTTCGATTTCATCGGTCAGGTATTCGATCAGGTACGAGCCAGCCAGCGGATCGACCGAATTGGCCACGCCCGACTCGTGCGCGATGATCTGCTGGGTGCGCAGCGCCACGCGGACCGACTTCTCGGTCGGCAGCCACAGGGCCTCGTCCATGCTGTTGGTGTGCAGGCTTTGCGTTCCGCCCAGGACGGCGGACAGCGCTTGCAGCGTGACGCGCACCACGTTGTTCTCCGGCTGCTGGGCGGTCAGCGTGGAGCCGGCCGTCTGGGTGTGGAAGCGCATCTGCCAGGAGGCCGGTTTCTGGGCTTTGAAGCGCTCGCGCATGATCTTCGCCCATAGACGCCGCGCGGCGCGGAACTTGGCGACTTCTTCCAACAGGTTGTTGTGGGCGTTGAAGAAGAACGACAGTTGCGGGGCGAAATCGTCCACGTCCAAACCGGCCTTCAGGGCGGCCTCGACGTAAGCGATGCCGTTGGAGAGCGTGAAAGCCACCTCCTGCACAGCGGTCGAGCCGGCCTCGCGGATGTGGTAGCCGCTGATCGAAATCGTGTTCCAGTTGGGGACTTCCGTGGCGCAATAGGAGAAGATATCCGTGATCAAGCGCATAGATGGGGCGGGCGGAAAGATATACGTGCCACGGGCGGTGTATTCCTTCAGGATGTCGTTCTGGATGGTGCCGCGCAGCTTCGAGACGTCCGCGCCCTGGCGTTTGGCGACGGCGATATACATTGCCAGCAGGATGCCTGCCGGGGCGTTGATGGTCATCGAGGTGGAGACCTTCTCGAGCGGGATCTGGTCGAAGAGGCGGGCCATGTCCTCGAGGGACGAGATCGAGACGCCCACCTTGCCCACTTCGCCGCGCGCGATCGGATCGTCGGCGTCGTAGCCGATCTGGGTGGGCAGGTCGAAGGCCACCGACAGGCCGGTCTGTCCCTGCTCGAGCAGGTAGCGATAGCGCTGGTTCGACTCTTCCGCGGTGGCGAAGCCGGCGTACTGGCGCATGGTCCAGAAGCGGGAGCGGTACATGGTGGGTTGCACGCCGCGCGTAAACGGGTATTCGCCGGGGAAGCCGAGGTCCTGTCCGATAATCGGTGGTCAGGATTGTGATGGCAGCCCGAGGCGGGGGATGGGGATGCCGGAAGAGGTCTCGAACTCCTCCTTCCGTTCCCCGAAGCGGTCCAGTACCTTTTTGAGCGTCGTTTCCTGCCAGCGTTTGAGTTCGTCTTTGAATGTCATAAAAGCCTCTTTGAAACACAAAGGACACAACGGACACAAAGGGGATTCTTTGTGTCCTTCGTGTTAAATTTTTCTAAGTATACAGCCTTCCTGATAGACCCTGATAGCAAAATCGACTACAATATTTTCATCCTTATCTTCCCAATACAATTGATGTGTGGAGAATGTTGGACGAGCGCTTGCCCGCCCCAGATACCCCACACCCAAAACGTCTTGCGGAGATAGCATCAATCTTAACTCGAAAGGAGACCGATGAGCGTATTTTTGCAACTGGCCTTTCTGATCGCCGTCATCCTTTTGGCGGCGAAAACGGCAGGCTACCTGAGCGTGCGCCTCGGCCAACCCTCAGTCCTGGGGGAGCTGCTGGTGGGCGTATTGCTCGGGCCGTCGCTGCTGAACCTGTTACACCTGCCCTTCATCGAAGGGGAGAAACTGGGTGAGACGATCAAAGAACTGGGAGAACTGGGCGTCTTGCTGCTGATGTTCATCGCCGGGTTGGAACTACACCTGGATGAATTGACCCGGAACACAAGAGTATCTGCCCTGGCGGGGATCATGGGTGTGTTGACGCCCGTGGCGCTGGGAACCGGGACCGGTCTATTGTTCGGCTTCGGATGGGAAGCCGCGTTCTTCCTGGGACTGACGCTGGGCGCCACCTCCGTCAGCATCTCCGCCCAGACGTTGATGGAGCTACGGGTGCTGCGCACCCGTGTGGGGCTCGGGCTGCTGGGCGCAGCCGTCTTCGATGATGTGCTCATCATCCTGCTGCTGTCCATCTTCCTGGCAGTCGTCTCTGGCGGGACGAGCGCCGTTGGCATTCTTTTTATCCTCCTCCGGATGATCGTCTTCCTGGTTGCCTCGGTTGCGTTCGGGTTATATGTATTGCCAAACATGGTGCGCGCTACAGCCAGGCTGCCGATCAGCCAGGGCGTGCTCTCGCTGGCTGTAGTCATCCTGCTGTTCTACGGCGTGGCGGCGGAAGTGGTCGGCGGGATGGCGGCCATTACCGGCTCGTTCCTGGCGGGCCTGATGTTTGCCCGCAGCGAAGAGAAGGTGCGTTTGGAGCAGGGCGTTTCGGCGCTGGCGTATGGCCTGTTCGTCCCGATTTTCTTTGTCAGCATTGGTCTGGCGGTCAACGTGCGTGACTTACAAGCGGAAGCCCTGCTCCTGACCGGCGTGATTATTGTTGTCGCCATCCTGAGCAAGCTGGTTGGTTCCGGCCTGGGCGCGCGCTGGGCCGGGTTTAGCTGGCGCGAATCCTGGCAGTTGGGCGCGGGCATGGTCTCGCGCGGCGAGGTCGGCCTGATCGTGGCCAACGTGGGCATCGGCGCGGGCCTGGTGACCGGGGAAGAATTTTCGGCCATCGTCGGCATGGTGCTCGCCAGCACCATCGTTACGCCGCCGATGCTGCGGGCCTTGTTTGCCGAACCGAAAAAGACAGTGGATGGAGAGAGACCTGCAGAAGGGAAGGAGGCATAATCATGTATCTGATCCTGTTCGTACTGGATAACCCTGATAAGCTCGAAGAACTGTTGAACGCCTGGGAAGAGGCCGGGACCGGGGGCGCGACCGTGCTGGTCAGCACCGGTATGCGCCGCCTGAGCAACGGCGGCTACCGCGATGATATCCCGCTCATGCCCGGCCTGGACGATTTCTACAAGCGCGAGGAAGACTATCACCGTACGTTGTTCACGATCGTCCAAGACGATGCTATTTTGGAAAAGGTGGTAACGGCGACCAGGAGCGTGGTCGGCGACTTGAACCAGCCGAATACGGGCATCCTGGTAGTGCTGCCGACGGCCCAGGTGTACGGGTTGGAGAAGAACCTGTAAAACCGTCTCATCTGCTGTTCTTGCGGGGTTTCATACCCCGCAAGAACAGTAAGGGGTAAATTTCTTTTCTGACCAAAATAGTACAAAATCAAGACAAAAGTCAATTGTCGAAAATGGGGGAAAATGCTACAGTTGGGAAGATTATCCGTATATACAGTAGAAATCCCTTCTCCGGAGGTTGTATGTCCAAGACGTTGCTCTACATTGGCGCCGCTTTATTGTTCTTGCTCGGATTATGCTCCGTCGGGTATGGTGCTTTAAGTGTCATTGGTTCTACTGCGCCCGACGGGCAGTCGAATTGGCTGAACTATGGCCTCGGATTCGGTTGCGCCGGCGTGCTGTTCCTGGCGGGCGGAGCAGGCCTGGTCTACCTGGCCATGCGCGGACAGAAAACCGAGGTGGTGCAGCAGGTTACCATGAACGTGGACCTGCCCGGCGATACCCAGATCGAAGAACTGAAGTGCCGTTCGTGCGGCGGCGTGCTGACCGCTAAAGATGTTACTCTCGTGAATGGGGCGCCGATGGTGAATTGTCCCTATTGCGGCACGGTCTACCAGCTCACCGAGGAACCGAAGTGGTGAGGCAATTTACGATTTACGAATGACGATTTGTAACTACTCGGCTTACATGATAAAAAGGTGGCAAAAATGGTGTGCGTGGGGGGCGTACGCCCCCACGCACACCATTTTTGCCCTACTTTTTTACCTAGACCTGAGCAGATACGACGATTTTTAAATTGGGAGGTTGTTATGAAGCACAAACTTCTCGCGATTGCGCTGGTGTTCATCCTTGCGTTCAGCATCACTACCAGCGCTTTGGCGCAGGATTACTATTTCGCCGTGATAAGAAGTACGTAAATGTGTACTGGAATTCAGGATGGCACGCATGTCGCTGGATTACTTATTCACTTTGCCAATCAACCAAGTGGGCATGCGATCGAGTTTGTGGATGTGGGCATGCCGAATGGCAACTTCGATTTCAACAGCATTTCAGCGCAGACGTTAATGGAAATCCGCTCGTCTTTTCGCGCTGAATTTCAGGGCACAGGTGGCGAAGGATTTGCTGTAGAGATGGGCTCATAGGCAATCCGACCTGGCCAAAGCGTGGAACAGTTCATGTCTATGTCGGTAGGATCGAAAGAGTGCTTTATACCGATTATGAGGATGAAACTTACGCCAGTGCTGTCTTCTCACCCGACCTGCTTCATAGCCAATACGTTGTCACCGGCAGCACGGACATTACGGTCACGTTCCACCTGTCCCCCGGCGTGGGAACGGAAGAAGGCAAGTGGCATAGCGCGCCCTCGGGATTCCCGTCCGAACCAGAGAGATCCCTGGACAGCGAAGGCCGCGTGGCCTATACCTGGAATAACCCCAACGCGAATGCCCATACTCGCTATGAATTCGGCGCTTCGTTTCCGAAGAGCTACGTGCCGGATTCCGCGATCCAGACCAAACCGGTCTTTACGCCTCCTACTACGACCTCGCCTTCTTTCAACTTCGATAATCTCATTAGCACCCTTTTTTGCGGTTTCTTCGCTTTGCTGTTCCTTGGCATCCCGATCCTGGGCGTGATCAACGGGCAGCGCCGTAAGCTGAAGTATTTGCCGCCCAAGATTGCCATCGAGGGACACGGCATTAAACGCGGGCTGACGGCGGTTGAAGCCGCCATCCTGATGGAGCAGCCGCTGGATAAGGTCATGACCATGATCCTGTTTGGGGCGGTCAAGAAGGGCGCAGCCGAGGTGGTCACGCGCGACCCGTTGAAGTTGAAGATCAGCGAACCGCTGCCTGAGGGCTTGCACGAATATGAAAAGAACTTCCTGCAGGCGTTCCGGCCGGAAGCCACGGCTCAGCAGCGTCGCACCGACCTGCAAGATATGACCATCCAGCTGGTCAAGTCAGTCTCGGAAAAAATGAAAGGCTTCAGCCGCAAGGAGACGGTCGAGTTCTACAAGAACATCATGGAGCGCGCCTGGCAGCAGATCGCCGCCGCCAACACGCCCGAAGTGCAGAGCAAGCTGTTCGACGAGGCTATGGAATGGACCATGCTCGATAGAGACTATGACGAGCGCACCAGGCGCACCTTCACCGGTCCGGTCTTCGTACCGATGTGGTGGGGACGCTACGATCCGGGGTATGGCCGCTCGACCGGGACATCCCGCCCGGTTTCGACGGGTACTTCCGGGCCTTCTTCCAGCTCCACAGGCTTACCCGGCGCGGCATTTGCGGCCTCGGTGGTGGGCGGCGTGCAGAACTTCTCCCAGAAAGTGATTGGCAATGTAAACGATTTTACCGGTCGCGTGACCAACAAGACCAACCCGCCGCCCCCGCCTTCTCGCAGCAGCGGCGGCCGTTCCGGTGGCGGTTGCGCCTGTGCCTGCGCCTGTGCGGGGTGTGCGTGCGCGTGTGCGGGTGGTGGTAGGTAATTTTGGATTTCAGATCGAAGATTTATGATTGTTTACAGGTGATACTATGACTATCTTAGATACATTATTCAATCGGAAACCGAAATTACCCGAAGAGCACGATGTCGAAAATCTCAAATCGCCCAGTCTTTATCATTATCTGCGCGAAAATTGGACTGAAAAATCTCGTATCCATCTTCGTTTAGACGCCGACGGCCATGGCACGCTGGTGGTCAACGCCAACCGCGTGATGCACCTGAACCCGACCGCGGCGCTGATGGCGTACTTGTTGCTCGAAAAAACAGACGAAAAAGAGGCTGTCAAAGCCATTCAACGGGAGTACCGCGTGAGTGCCAGTCAGGCGCGCAGCGATCTTTCGACCTTCAACTTGCAACTTGAGGAGCTCTTGCGACCGGACGGCGCCTGCCCTGTGCACGAACTGGAGTTGGATACGCTTATGCCCTTCAGCGCGCGCCCGTCCGCGCCGTACCGCATGGACCTGGCGATCACCTATCGCTGTAACAACGACTGCGCCCATTGCTACAACGCCCGCGAACGAGACTTCCCTGAACTGACCACCGCTGCCTGGAAGAGCATCCTGGATAAACTGTGGGATCTGGGTGTGCCGCACATCGTCTTCACCGGCGGCGAGGCGACCCTGCGCAACGACCTGCCCGAGTTGATCGCGCACGCCGAAGCCAACGGCCAGATCACCGGCCTGAACACCAACGCGCGCCGCCTGGCCGATGAAAAATATGTGCAACAGTTGGTCGATGCGGGGCTGGACCACGTCCAAATCACGGTTGAATCCTGCGAGGCCGATGTGCACGATCAGATGATGCGTGCGAAAGGGGCGCACAAGCAAACCATCAAGGGCTTGAAGAACGTCCTCGCCAGCCCGCTATATGTCATGACCAATACCACCATGCTGCGCACGAACGTGAAGACAATCCCCGATACGCTGGATTTCCTGGCGGACCTGGGTGTGCCCACGATTGGACTGAACGCGCTGATCTACTCTGGCAACGGCCTGACGGTTGGGACCGGCCTGGCCGAGAGCGAGTTGCAGCCGCTGCTTGACACTGCCATCCAAAAGACGGAAGCGCGCGGACAGAAACTGATCTGGTACACGCCCACCCAGTATTGCCAGTTCGACCCGACCCAGCACAATCTAGGTGTCAAAGGCTGCACGGCCGCGCTGTATAGCATGTGTATCGAGTCGAACGGGAACGTGCTGCCCTGCCAGTCGTATTACACCTCGTTGGGGAACATTCTGGATGACAGCTGGGATTCGATCTGGAACCACGAGCTCTCGGTCCGCTTACGGGAGCGTAAAGGCCTGCCGGCCAAATGTGACGGCTGCGGGCTGTTGGCCGAGTGCGGGGGCGGATGTCCGTTAAAGTTCGAGGAAACCAGCTTGATTTCATTGGAGCTGCCTGCATGACGGAACTCGATACCCTTTCAGGGCACTTCTGGGTCAAAGAATTGGCTGTTTCAGCCATCGTCTGTGACCCGGACGGAGTTATCCTGGCAATGAACGACAAGGCGGCCGAATCCTACGCAACCGACGGCGGCTACAGTTTGATTGGCATGAATATGCTTGCCTGCCATCCCGAACCGGCCCGGACCAAGACGGCCGACATGCTGGCCTCACAGGAGAAAAACATCTACACCATCGAAAAGAACGGCGCCAAGAAACTGGTGTATCAAAGCCCCTGGTACCAGGACGGCCGATACGCCGGTTTTGTGGAACTGGTGCTCGAAATCCCGTTCGAGATGCCGCACTTCGTACGTTCATAGTTTTATATGCTGTTCGTTCTCGATGCCCAGATCTGTTACCTGCTGTGCTTTCCGGACCCGGTCGAGAAGATGCCAGATCCGCCGGAGCAGATCCGCGGTTTGAAGGACGCGCCCTACTTCCAGCCGGTGGACATCTCCGTCAGGACGCTGGGGCAGGCCGAGGTCCGGGCGGGAGGCGAGAGGGTGACCATCTCCCGCCAGCGCTACGACGACCGCATCCAGCTGGTCGAGTGCCGATTCCCGCTGGCGGATGTTCTCAACCCCTCAAGCATGCAGGTCCGGGAAAACATCGAAGCAGACTTACAGAAGCAATTGGTTCCAGCCGGGCATCTCGAGAGCGGGCTGTTCGAGGAATACATCGTGCTGATGATCAGCACGGTGAGCCTCCCCGATGCGTTCGTGGAAAGCAATGCCCGCCGGCTGGCGCACTTCCTGCGCACCCAGCGCGAGGCATTGGACGAGGCCGAGATCGAGGAAATCCTGTCCTCGCGGGTGCGCTACTCGCAGGATGACCTGACCATCGTGGACTGGGATGGCGCCGTGATCATCGCCCCCGACGGCGACTTCCAGTCGGACATCGAGCTGCTCAAGGTTGGCAATTACCAGCTGCTTCGATACCGCCTGCTCGACCGGAGCGTGGAAGCCAGCCTGCGTGAGATTGCCGGACAGTTCCGCAGCGACCCGCGCCGGGCTTTGCGTCCCGGGCCGACTCGCCGGCGCATCCAACGCATCGTGCAGCAGCGCCTGGAAGTGATGCTCGATTTCGAGCACACCGACCAGAACCTGCTCTTGATCGGCGACTGGTACACGGCCAAGCTCTACGAGGCCATCCGCGCGGAGCTCTACCTCGACCACTGGAAGGAAGCCGTGCAGACCAAGCTCTCCAACCTGGAGAGCATCATCGGCACCATCCAGGAAAACTTCTCGCTTTCCTGGTCGGGATTGATGGGCCAGGTCGAGCTGGTCGGCTGGATCATCCTGTTGATTGGCTATTTCGTCCTGTTCTTTATGGACGCCGGACTTTTGAAATGACTTTCTCTCTTGCCCCTCGCCCCCCGGGAGAGGGGCTGGGGTGAGGGCGAATTTGGAGGAACTATGAAAATCATAAACCGTCTTGCTGACCAATTTTCGAACGTGAAGCCGCTGCCGGAAGGCATGCACCAGATGCAGGGGACTCTGGAGGACGAACAACCCTACCGGATGCACCTGCGGCTGCGTAAGGATGGCTCCGGTATTCTGGTGGTCAACGCGTCCACCATCCTGCACCTCAACGCCACTGCCGCGGAATACGCCTACCATTTCATCAAAGGAACGCCATCCGAGGAAGCGGCCAGGGAAATTTCCAAACGCTACCGCATCAGCAAGGGCGTTGCGCTGGAAGACTACGAGGACTTCGTTGGTCGCATCCGGGCGCTGATCGAAACGCCGGACCTGGACCCGGTCTCGTTCCTGGACTTCGAGCGGATGACGCCTCATTCCGGCGACCTGTCTGCCCCCGTGCGCCTGGACTGCGCCCTGACCTACAAGCTGCCCCCCGAAACGGACGCCGAGTACGCCCCGGCCAAACGGGTCGAGCGCGAGCTGACAACCGAAGAGTGGGCCCAGATCCTGGACATCGCATGGCGCGAAGGCGTGCCGCACGTCACCTTCACGGGCGGCGAGCCGACCTTGCGCGAAGACCTGCCAGACCTGATTGCCCACGCCGAGAAGAACGGTCAGGTGTGCGGCCTGCTGAGCGACGGCCTGAAGCTGGCGGATAAGAACTACCTGGGCACGCTGCTCAACACCGGTCTGGACCATCTGCTCTTCCTGCTGCAACCGGATAACCAGGCTTCCTGGAATGCCCTGGAAACGATCATGCCCGAGGATCTGTTCACCACGGTTCACATCACGGTCAATGAAAAAACGTTGGCAAACATGGATGAGACCCTGCAAAAACTGGCCGATCTCAAAGTGACCAGCCTGTCGCTGGGCCTGGCCGATATCGCCCTGCATGAGGGGATGGAAGCAGTCCGCGACAAAGCCGCAAATTTGGGCCTGCAACTGGCCTTCGACCTGCCGGTGCCCTACTCCGCCGACAACCCGGTGGCGTTGGAAACCGCGCAGGACGGCGTCCCCTCCGGCGCAGGAAAATCCTGGCTGTATGTGGAACCGGACGGCGACGTGCTGCCCGCGCAGGGTATGGCCGGACAAGTGCTGGGCAACCTGTTGCGAGACCCCTGGGAATCGATTTATAAACCCTAAAGCAAACTGGACCCTGGTATATCATCGGGAGCGTGGGGCGGGATGCTATCCCGCCAAACCTGGAGTCTGCGAAATGACATCCCGCACCAGGTGTCCATTATTATTTTGACTGTTCCAAAAAGGACTCACCATGACCGACCCAATCCAATTTGCACAAGATCGTTTCTCACAAGGTTTCAACTGTTCTCAGGCTGTTTT
>CAWGNR010000016.1:0-591318 GCA_963823985.1 uncultured Chloroflexia bacterium | reverse complement strand
CTATGTTTTGTTGTCGAATTACTCTGGCCCCTGTTTCTGCGTAATGGATTGATTTTAAATCACTTCCAAATGGCCCGTCTGAACCATATTCCAATAAATCGCCTAGCCGATATTCTTGGTAGCACAGCAGTAAAGAGTGGTTAGAAGCCATAGTGCTGGAGCCGTTTTTTCAAACGATTAGACATAGGGCCGCGACCCTGCTTTTTGAGTAAGGGTCGCGGCGGTGTTTTATGAAAGAAGAGTTCTTCCAAGGACCAGCGGTGATCCGCCAAACCGGCAGCCAAAGCTGGGGTGCGAGGGACCCAATGGAAGCTATGCCGACCCACAGAAAGGCGGAGGCGCAGGCTTTTATGGAAGTCGCAAAAGTTATAGACGCAACCGAGGACATACATGCTTTGCTGCAAGGTGGTACTTTGGCGAGCCAGATGGCGGGTACGACGAAACAGGCAAGCCAAACGCTGGCGGAAGGTGGCATTGAGCCGTTCGATGTAGGCAGTATTGATGACACCGCCTCCTTGCGTTGTTTCGAGTAATTGCTCGACCATCGCTTTGGTTCCCTGGGCGATAATGCGCTGGATGTTCCAGGTGCCCGAGGATTTGGATTTCACAACTTGAACAATGGCGATATTGGGCCATTCCACCAGGATCATTCGACCGATCTGGCCCGCCATACGTGGGATCCCGGTACGGAAAGCATTTCGAAAGACATTGGGATAGAGGTTTAGCCCATCCACAGCGATCAAGAGTGGACGACAGAGAGCACTGGCACGCACTTGCTGTGCCATCTTCTGCAGGAGTGAGGTATCTCGAGATGCACTCACTGCTCCTCCCAACCACAGACGAGTAAGACCATCATCGCCATAGCTATCCAAACAGGACCCTGCTGTGTCTTTGCCTTGATCTCATCTGCCTGGACCTGTCCCAGATCCAACTGATGATCTTCCACCAGCCGTTCATGCAAGGCCTACATGTTGTCCCGCTCGCTGCCACCAGTTTCTGACCGTGCGTTCATCAAACTGAAAGGCTTGCACAATCGCCTGGATCGGGCAGCCATACACCAGCAGGGCAACCCAGCAGCACCGTTTTCGGGTCGGTACGTAACCGATAGAACAGCGTCCCCTTGCTAGCACTAAAAGTTTGCTCACAGATATGGCAAATGTAGCGTTTTGTTTTCTCACTGTGCACTCCAATATTCCCTTTCCCCACTGCTCCTCTTGCCGGACATGCAAATTTGGCAAAATAGTTCTGCTGAGTTCATTGGGCTCCTTCTGGTGTCGACAACCAAAAGTTTCCCTTTGAACTCAGCTTTTTTCAAGGGCTGCAACAAAAAAGGAACGGCTTTTCACCACTCCTTTTTTTCTTTATTTCACTCTCCACTCTTTACTGTGCTCTTACCATATTCTTTTTGATTATCGGTTATTGAAAAATAATGAGAAGCAGTAGCAACCCATAATTTTTTTAGACTATTTACCACTTCTTGATGCTGTGAAATAGTGTCGTCCACCGCCCAGAGCAGGTCGGCGATGCGGCGTTGTTCGTCAATGGGTGGGAGGGGGAATTCCTGTTCTGCTAATGTGGCCAGTTAATTGTTGGCGAAAGCGAGCCTACCGAAACCTCGATGGCGCGGTTCATGAACAAGTCGCTTTGCAGGAAAAACGGCAGGAATTCAGGTAACACCACGTCAGTTTTAGCGCGCAGCACCATCGCGTGTGCTGAACAAATCCCGTCAAAATCAGCTACCGCTAATTTGCGCTGGTAAGCCCGCCGCCTGCCGAAAATAATGTCCCCTTCCCAAAAGCGCAGCTTCTGTCCGATCACGTCCGCAGGCGAACCCCAACGCCAAATTCTTGAGCGATTTTGGATCAAGATGCTCAAGTCCCACATAGCGATCGAGGTCCGTGTCACCGGGCATGACGCGCTCGTTGACGTTTTCGGCGATTTGGTCAAAGCGGTAGAGGTCATGGGCGCTCGATCCCCCGGCAGTAGGGTCCGCGATGCGGTCGGTGTAGAGGAGAGGTGGTAGAAGGGGTAAAGCATTATCATTCTTTATGCTTGCGTTTCTTATGAGACAAAGACAAGCCTTTTCTCTCTAGATAGATATTTTGCTGATATTTATATCTATGTTTTATAGGTTTTTTATTTTGTTTAAAGATATGAATTCCTTTTTTCGATTGAATAGGAATATCAGTTAGCGCTTTGCTTAACTCGCCTAAAGCGAATTTTATAACCATAAGTATAAAAAAAACAAAATAGAGAATTTAAGCGCTTTCGAGCAAAGTCTGATTTTCAAAATAAGTTGGAAGTAATAATTGTTTTACTCCAATGGATCCGAAAAGAATGCTAACTGTTGATAGTAGAAAATCATTTGTATTATTAATTAACCACAAAATTGCGATAATAAAAGACAATGCAAGCAAAATAGCACCGTATAAGATTTCTGAGGCAAATGGGCGTTCTTGTTTAATGTGAAAAATGCTAAAACCTGGCAACTGAATGTACTCGCTACGGTTTTCTAATCCTACATTTCTTATGGTGGTGTACGGGTCTGTAGCAATTACTGTCGGCATCTCAAATTTTTGGTTAAAACATAATCCCACGAGTAATTAGAATAATCAACATTCATATAAATTTCAGGAAGATGAAGCAATGGTGCTTATAATGTCATTGTTATCTTTAAGTGTGTATCTTACCAATAAGGCAAATGACCCTTCTGCTTTGTCGAATGGATAATAAAACGGTATTGGTATTGGTATTAGTGTGTCTGAGTGATGTTTGAAAATCTCCCCCTAAATCGCCGCTGTCCAAATATAATATCCGCCTATCAAGGTTTTCTTCGGAATAAAAAGGTTTGGCTTTTACTAGAAAACATATTGCAGGCCCATCAATAAGATTCTTGATGAGTAAGACTCATGTAGTGCTGGTAATCCAACGCATCATCGAAGTTTTCAACAATTATTATCCTTTCAATGCACGTTGTGCTTGGCATTTTTGCAGTATCTAACACAGAAATTTCAAATGAAGATATTTCAATACTCATTTCGCTTTCTCCTGTACGTGACGCAGGAGACAATAAGGTGTTCGCTCGAATTAGATAATCATTATGTTTATCTGAATAAAAACTAGGGTTTTCTAACATCGGATCAAATGAGCCATGAAATATCCTGCCCACCTCCACCTCATAGAGTGTCCATTTTACAAACCAATAGCCATTAACAAGAATGCAGACAATAAAAGTATTGGTATTGTTTCAATTATCTCTTTTGCGACGTTTTTAATCATATTTTTGGTGATTTTTAGACGTGTAAACATATTATTCCTTATGGAGAAAAAACGATACAAGCATTCTTGTTATTTGAATATTCAGGTACTCCGTGTTCTCGTCCCAATCGCGAATCGCCGCTTTCAAATCATCAGCGGCACTAAAGACGCCTTTTTCATCGCTCACAGCCTTTCCGCGCACGTACAGCGGAATACTCAAATTACCATCGTTGGCGCGAATGTCTGCCAGTGAAGCCACGTTCGCAAAGCCTTCCACATCCTTGGAAGCGTGATACGCGTCCGCGATGCGGTCGGTGTTGAGGTGGACAAGGTCAGCGAAGGGGGTGAGGAAAGCCATGGAGTAAATATCTATTTGCTGTAATTACCGTTAGAGAATGCTTTTCCTCGGGTAATATCCAATCCAGGGCGATAAAGTGCAGGAACTATATAACTGTCACGTGTCTTCTCAAGGAAGCCAATATCAGTAAGAACCGTAGCAATAAGGCGTGCTGCAACAGTGTCTACACCAAAGAGATCAGCTAAGGTCTCCTCATTGTGCTCCGCCTTGGAGTTTTGAAAAGCTTTAATAGCCGTTTTTACATCTTCACCGTATTCTGCCATTAAAGTGTCTTCGATTCTTTGGACACTTAACTTAACTGCTGCAATTTTTAAAGCTTCCGCCTCAATTAAGGGCTGGTTAATCGCGTACTCACGGGATTTATGCCTCTCAATTCTTAATTGCTCCTCTTGTGCCATAACACAAATATCAATCAAGTTTCTAGGCGGTTTTACTCTGTTACCATCACGAATTGCGTTTAACATCCAATTCCACGTTGTTGCTCCTTGTTGATATACCTTTGGTGGAAATACAATATTGAAAATTTGTTTGTTACTGACCTTATTAACGCTGACCCCAATCTCGCGAAAGACTTGTAGATTGTTCTTCAAGCGTTGCGTTATCACAGCAAGCAAATCATCGTCATTCCAAACAATTTCCTTTCTACGTGCATGAACATGGGTTAGATTTACGAACCCATCACGTGTAATCTTTCGAAACAAATCGTTTCTTACAAATAGTTTGAGTTGAATATGGCTGTAGTCCATATCCATAAAGGTTCGGGTTAAAGCTCTTAGTGCCAAGGCTTCTATGTCGGGTCGGCCAACAAAAGCTTCATCTAATCTGTCGAGCACAATCCATAACACAACGTTTCGTTCTGCTAGAGCAGAGTTAAGTGTTTCAAATGCCTCGTAATGGGAGATTACTTCGGGATTCACATCTTCTTGAACTTCCGCTTTTCCAAGTTCTATTTTTGGCGTAAAAATCGGAATTCCAAACTCGTTGAACGAAACATCTATTCCGACTGCTGAGGGTGATGCATTCAATCGTATCCACCCTATCAATCGAGAGAAAACGCTTCCCGCAGAATCATCCACTGACAACAACCCGATTTTTGAAAGAAGCCCTTCTACTTTGCTCAATGCTGGAGATCTTTGCCCTCGAAATTTTTTTAAGAGCCAGTTTCCAGCAAGGGACAGAAAATACATTTTCCAAACTGTAACGTACTGACCTTCCGTCAATTTTTTTTCATCCCCCAAGCGTCTAAATAATGGTTCTCCAGACAAGTTAAACCCGGCAAGTAATTCAACCCCATAAAGCTCGGGGATATTCTTATATGAAAATTTTAAGTGCTGATAGATGGCAGTTTTTCCTGTCCCTTTATCGCCCGCAATTACTTCCGCTCTGCCTGATACTACATGATGAAATATATCTGTTCTCAAAAAGTAATTTTGTAGATCAGCATCGTATTCCGCTACAGGATTGCCAAACTGAATTTTCTGAAGAATATCATGAACTTTCATTTTGCCTCTTTAATGTATGATTATTTTTCTTCATCGTACTCAAGATTGTGTAAACTTTCGATAACTCGATGTGCTCCAACTCACAAAACGCTCGCCTCCCTCGGCGGCAGGTTCCGCGATGCGGTCGGTGTTGAGGTGGACAAGGTCAGCGAAGGGGGTGAGGGGGTGAGGCATGATATTATCGATAGGGCATAAACAAAATAATCGGTGGCGGCGCTGAGAATCGCATTGGAGGATAGGTGGGAATCTCAACCATTCCTGCTCCACATGATCCATGAAAACGGCTTTGAGACAACACTCCACCCGGACCATAATTTGTTTCAATATACGCGCACTTAACTGCCCATAAATATTTCTGGAATATCACCCTGTTTATTTTTGTAAGTTCATTGTCGCCAGAATATTCATATCGGTCTATTGCCATGATGCCTTTCCCATGCTGGTCGTAAAACCTTCGAACTACCAAGTTGTTGGAGGATGAACCAATTACAAAATTATATTCTTCCTCCGCAACTGGCTTTTGAGAATTGCAAACAACATAAACTAATGTTTTCTCACCATCCTTATAATAAATACACAATGGATTGTCTGGCTTTCCTCGATCAGCATAAGCCTGCTTAACCAACAGATTGACAAACTCTACGTGGCTTTGATCTCTGGCCACTTGAGACGATGAATATAACCAAATCGTCAATTGTCCGAAGCCAATCACAGCAAGGAGGATGCTAAGAATTGTATCGGCCAAGAGAGATTAAGCCGGGATGTTTTTTTCGGCATTCTGTTTCTTGTTCTTATGAACGGCATGTTTATCCTCTCCTAACATCGCGTATTTATGAGCATAAAACAAAACTAGAGGTGTAAAAAATATAAAAAGCGCCCACAAACCTCCCAGATAATTCCAAGGTAATCTATAGTTAATAATATATTGCAATAATGCGATCAGGCTCAATCCCCAAACAAGTTTCATGTCATTTGTCAACCCCAACAGCGAAATAGGGCGTGTTTCAATATTAGACGGTTTAAAGCTCACCTTTCGCCGAAGCAGCCCTCTCAATATCGCCAAAGTTACAGGCACTATTGTAAAGAAAAATATTGCAGAACTGATCACCATATGTGCGAGATAGTCAATCACATGGATTTTGCATTTAAGGGCAAGGATAAATTGCAGAAAGAAATATATTATGATGATAAAAAAAACCAACGTAAATGATACGAAATAAACGATATCGTATTCCTGGCCAAGGGCAATGATTTGTTGGAATTGATCTCTCAGTGAAAGATCATCGAAAAACCATATTGCCCCTAATACCCAGAACAAAAATAAAGCATTGATGAAGTAGTAAATCATCTGTCGGCTTAATTCGACTTTCAACGCACCTGAAACTTGTTTCCACGGTTGCTGGAAGAGTGCCATGGTTTGCGCTGCCCAACGAACTGCGCGGCGCTTATATTTCATGATGTTTGCGGGTTCCGCTTCATAAGATGTGATGTCTACTATCTTTGTTTTATAGCCGATCATGTCGAGTTCAAAAGTTGCGACAGTATCTTCGGATGTCAGTTCTTGATTGAATCCACCTAATTCCAGAAAGACAGACGTCCGATGTAAATTATTATGTCCAAATGAAATTGTTGTCCCATTTTGGTTAGCATTTCTCTTCATTTGCATCATATATGATGGCGAAAGTGCACTAACCCATCGGACAAAATAATTATCACTGTTCCATGGCAAAATCACGCTTTGAAATATTGCGGTATGTTCATTTTCAGGATGTTCCGCATATAGAACTAGCTGCGTAATAAAGTCCGGCTCTGCTAGGCTGTCGTTATCGAATATCACGAAGTATCTATATTTATTGCCGAATTTCCTTAACCAATTGTTTAAATTGCCTGCTTTGAATCCCTCTATGCTATTCCTTCGAATAACGGTTACTCGAAGGTTACTTTCCTGCATTTTTATATCGTTTAACTAACCGGTCCACATTTTGTCTGGACTGAGATCCTTGGGAGTCGTCCAGGATAAAAATTCCATAATTCGGATATTCCTGCTTTTTCAAACTTTTTAAACACTCGTCGACAATATCATCACGACATGTGTAAAGGAGTGCTACAGAGGGAAAATCTGACAGGTTATCAAGTTTGTTGGGGATATCATCATGGGACCACCAAGCTGTCACCAACCAGACAATGTCATATATTACTTTTGCCATAACTAACTGCCATAAGGCAAAGAAAATGACATTTTGGAAATTTCCAACATCCACCCATACCAGTCCAATAAAAACCATGAGAGGGAAGTATAAAAGTGAAAAGATAGTCAGATGCCTCTTCATTCAGCTGGACACTTTCTTACTGTTGGGCATTTGCCCTCATCGTATTTTTGAACGACAATTATCTCTGACTGGTTAAGTGTTGGTAAATAATCTAACTTCATACCTTCGCGAAGCACCCGACCGCGAAACACATCGAGCAAATACCGATCTTTACTTCCAAGAACAACCAAATCGAATTTTATATTACAGTCACAATCCATTGTTCCAAAATAAATATAGCCCTCCCAGTAATTTCTATCTTCGGTTTCTATATATGTCAACGGTGTCTGTACATACCAAAATTGGGTGTTATGAGGATGAACCAATACATACATCCTTTCCGGTTCAGGGACGGCTGTAATTCGTACCAAAGCGATGGTACCTACAGTATTTGAAGGTAACGAAACTATCAAATTATCAGAAATTCTCCCTCTTTTTAAAGTGTCCTGCTCAATATTTGCAGGGATAATCTCTGCATTTTTTCGAATGTAATCGATGGCTGCCTGACTACGCTCAAACTCGTTTAAGTCTGAGAATGATTGTGTCGTAGTATACAAACTATTGAATTTTATATTCACGTTATCAGGATATATTGAAACCATAATTAATATAGTCCAACCCGTGAAAAGAAGCGCCAATATTGCGCTCATAATTACGGTACCACGTCGGGTAATCTTTTCCAGTAACCATTTCCACCGAATTAATATCACGGATAAAATCAAGTAAATAGCTATGAACAAAGCTATTCGTAAGCTGATCGACCAAAGATATACCCATCCTAAGTAGAAAAACAAGGATATCAATACAAAAAAAACGATTACACTTTCCCAACTGCCAGTCTTTGGAATAACATTGTTAATCATTTTTTTGCGCATCTTCAACATCCTTGTTTATTTGCTTATCCAACATCTCAACCAACTCATCCATCCGCTGCCAGAACTGGTGACCATTCTGTTCCCAGGTTTGCCATAGCTGGCGAAGGCTTTGCGTTTCATATTCGCCTTGTTCTTCCCGAACGGCTCCATTGCGTTTGACATACAGCGGGATGGACAGGCTGTAATCCTGTACAGCGATCTCGTCCAGGTTTGCAACATGGGCAAAGCCGGGTTCGCCCCTAAAGGCGTGGTAAGTGTCCGCAATGCGCCCCTGGTGTTCGGGTTTCAGGTAGCTCATGCTGCGTTCACGAGTTACTTCGTTCAAGGCGTCGATGAAGAGCACCTTACCCTGCCGTTCTGCAGGTTTGTTGTTGTGGCAAATCACGATGCAGGCTTCCATCGGCGAGTTGTAGAACAGGTTGGGCCCCAGGCCGAGCACGCATTCCACCAGGTCCGCTTCGACCAGTTTCTGGCGCATCTCGGCTTCTTCCTTGCGGAACAAAACGCCGTGTGGGAAAAGAATGGCGCAACGTCCGCTGCCCCCTCTCCTTTTAGGGGAGGGGCTGGGGGTGGGGTCATGCTTTTCAGGATGTGCTGGAAGAAGGCGTAGTCTGCGCGTCCCTGCGGCGGCGTGCCCAGGAAGTTGCGCCCCCATTGGTCAGTTTGCCAGGCATCCCGGTTCCATTGCTTGATCGAGTAGGGCGGGTTAGCCAGCACCACATCGAAGGTGGATAATTTGTCGAGATCTGTGAAAGCCGGTCTCTCCAGCGTATCGCCGCGAGCGATGTGGAAATCTTCCACGCCGTGCAGGGCAAGGTTCATGCGGGCGATGGCGGCGGTCAGGTGGTTGCGCTCCTGGCCGTAGAGTCCCAGCGTGCGGTATTCGCCGCCTTTGCGCTTGACTTCATCCAGGGCAGAAATGAGCATCCCGCCTGTGCCGCAGGTCGGGTCATAAATGCGCTCACCGGGCTGCGGGTCGAGCATCTGCACCATCAGGTGTACCACCGTGCGGTTGGTGTAGAACTCCTGGGCGGTGTGCCCGCTGTCATCGGCGAACTGCTTGATCAGGTATTCGTAGGCGTTGCCGAGTTCGTCTTCGGGCACATTTGTCAGCGAGAGCGTGTGTTTCGAGAAGTGCTCCAGTAAGTTCTTGAGCGTGGCATCCGGCAGGCGTTCCTTGTTGGTCCAGGGCGCTTCGCCGAAGATGCCGTCCAGCCGGTCAGGGTTGGCCGATTCGATACTGCGCAGGGCAGTCTGGATGGCCTGGCCGACATCGCGCGCCGTTTCGCGCACTTCGGTCCAGTGTGCGCCTGCTGGGATCACAAAGCGCTCGTTCGCCATTGCCTGGGCGTAGCTCTCGTCACCGGTCTCGGCCAGGGCTTCGGCATATTCTTCATCCCACACGTCCGAGAGCCGTTTGTAGAACAACAGTGGGAAGATGAACTGCTTGTAATCGCCGGCGTCCACCAGTCCGCGCAGGATGGTGGCTGCGCCCCACAGGTAGGATTCCAGTTCGGGCAGAGAGAGACGGTCTCATCATAGAACTTCGCCTCAGTATGCTTCCTCGAGAAACGGAGCCAGGCTGTTGTAAAGCTTCGCCATAGACTCTGCGCCCCATTTTCTCAAGCCTCTAATTTCTTTTCTGTGTCCGTGATCTGCCCCGAGTGATAAAAGGCGATCCGCGAGGCGCGCTTGTCATCCAGGCGCTCCCAACTCAATGGCCCGATTGCGAACTCTATGGCATCCTTCTTGGCATACAGGCGGTCGAATATCTCTTTGGTAGTATTTTGTCGCCAGTATCGAGATACAACTCAACCCGGAAGCGTTTTCCGCGCGCAAAGGAAAATCCGAAGAAAGTAATCTGTTCTCTTTTGCACCACGATGATCCAACTGGTTCCATCCGGCCACGGTATCCCGAACCGGGACTTTCCATCTTCACGGACCTGCTCTAATAACGAACTAAAGAAATCGATATACGCTTTCTCGCGTTCTTTGATTCGTACAAACGTAATTGTCTTTCCCTGCATATTCCGAGTATGACCGCGCGCCAGCCTGCATCGAACCAAAGTTGCGGATTGCGGACGGCTTACCGAATTATTTGCCCACCAGTCACGATGATTGAATGCCGAAGGAGGCAACTCCCACCAATAATCTCTTCGATCTCTGCGAATGTCAACTTGACTTGATCTATTATCCGGGTTGTCCCTTCAAATAATCGGCCAGTGGCGGCATACCGGCTGTCAGAGGGTAAAGGTTCCTCTGCAATCTCGTCTTGTCCTGTGCCTGTTTATTGCTGGCCACATTTCTGCATTCCTTTGGCGTTTTCCCTCAATACGCTCTTCATATTCACTCTGACAACGCCCGAGCCAGTCCGCACAGAATTGGAGCTGGTCCCGCTGATCGGAAGTAATTTCTCCCTGGAAATGGGCCAGATCATTTCGAGTGCGTCGCATTCCGTCAAGGATGTTTCGAACCGCTTCAGAGGAAGGCATATCAAAGACTAGGCTGCATCTTGGGCCAGTTTTCTTCGGCAAGAAGCACTTGCATATAATCGCCAAAAGACAATTTGTCGAAGGGTTTCCCTTTTTTATAGCGGGTATATTTCGCAATTGCTTCTCGTAACCTTTCTGGTTCGTCTTCATTCTCGTTAATCGAATATGCCAGGCGAATCAAATCCTTCATCATGCTCTCGATATCCTCTACCACCATAAGTCTTCGGCGTATCGGCGGAAATATTCTGTTGCATCATAGGTTGTTACGATGCCAGCAATGGTACTGTCTCCTCCAGAATCAATACGGAATTTGCTGATTTCAAGCGTTCGAGTAAGTCTGAAAGGGTATCTTCCATATGGAAGAAATGGGCATGGTCCATAACATTGCCCACTTTCAGCTCTTCTGCCCGAAGGTTGAAATTTCGAATCCCTCTAAATATCGACTCGTAGGTTACCAAACCTAATGGTCGGCGCATTTCGTCAATCACGGGAAGCTGGCTGAAGTCATGCTCAGACATTAAGCTCAATGCCTTCACAACCGAACTCCTTTTTCGATATGTACACAACTTCTTGTTCTTGGATAATATTGCTTACGGTGTATGGCATAGACTTACTCCATCTAATCTTTTCAGCCGAAGAATTTCACCAGGCCATTAATCATCTAACCACCCACCTGATTCCATAATCCTTCGGAAGCTTCTCCTCGGCCTGCCGTGCCTGAGCCAAAGCGGCCTTGAAATCGGCAATCGCCACATCCAGCGGCGGGATGTCCTCACCGATGGGCGGCAGCACATAGCGCGAGATATTCAGCGTCCAATCTTCGTCCTTGATTTCCTCGAGCGTAACCACCCGCGCCCGGTCTTTGACATCTGCAAAGCCCTGCACCCAGCCCAGGATTTCAGCGGCATGCTCCGGGTCCAGGAAGTTCTGGGCGCGTCCTTTACGGAACAGCTCAGAGGCATCCACGATCTGCACTTTGTCCGGCGCGTTCAGGGATTTTGCGGTTCTTCCAGCACCAGGATGCAGGCTGCCAAGCCCGGTGCCGTAAAACAGGTTGGGCGCCAGGCCGATCACGGTTTCGACCAGGTCCTGCTCCAGCAAGGTGCTGGCGGATCTGTCCTTCCACGCCGCCGCGGAACAACGCTCCCTGCGGCAGCACCACCGCCATGCGCCCGCTGCCCTGCGCCATCGACTTGACCATGTGCTGCACCCAGGCGAAGTCCCCGCTGTTGTCCGTCGGCAAGCCGGCAAAAGCGCGCCCCCAGGGATCGTTCTCCCAGATCTCGCGCCCCCACCCCTTCAGGGAAAACGGCGGATTGGCGATCACGCAGTCGAAGGTTGCCAGGCCGCCGGTGCTGGGATCAGTAAAGACCGGGTTGCGCAAAGTGTCGCCGCGCTCGATGGAAAAATCTTCCAGGCCGTGCAGCAGCAGGTTCATGCGCGCCACGGAAGCGGTGGTCAGGTTCTTTTCCTGCCCATACAGTTTGCCGTAAAATGTGCGCGGGTCGCCGCCCTTGTCGCGCACGTGGGCGACGGCGCCCAGCAGCATCCCGCCTGTGCCACAGGCCGGGTCGTAAATGGTTTCGCCTTCTTGGGGGTCAAGGATGTCCACCAGCAACCGCACCACGCTGCGCGGCGTATAAAACTCCCCGGCTTTCTTGTTGGTCGCATCCGCAAATTTCTTGATCAGGAACTCGTAGGCATCCCCGATGATGTCGCTGGGCACCTGCTTGTTGCCCAGGGCCAAGGCGGAAAAATGTTCGATCAGGTCTTTGAGCAGGGCATCCGGCAGGCGCTCTTTGTTGGTCCACTGCGCATCGCCAAACACGCCGTACAGGTGTTTCTGGTTGGCGGCTTCGATGCCGCGCATCGCATTTTGCAGCGCCGTGCCAACATTGGTCGGCGTCTCGCGCACATCCTTCCAGTGGCAGCCTTCGGGAATTTGGAAGCGGTGCTCGTCGGCGAAGTCTTCGCCGTAGGTATCGACAGCTTCCTGATACTCTTCATCCCACACGTCGCAGATGCGCTTGAAGAACAGCAGCGGCAAGATGTAGCTCTTCCAGTCGGTGCGGTCTACCGGGCTGCCGCGCAGGATGTTGGCGGCTTCCCAGAGATGGGATTCAAGTTGTGACAGAGTTAGCTGGTTGCTCATTCGTTTTTCAGCGTGTTCATTTTCCCATTGACAGGACTAAGCATACAAGAAAAATCGCGTTTGGGCAATATGAAAACCATTGCGGTTTTTGTTCGAAAGCCTTGGAAAACGGAGTGCTAACGATCCAGACCCGCCCAGGGCAAGAAATACGGATAGCACCTGGTTTGATTGCGTGTGTTGCTTTCCCGGTCGGGCCGCTTTTTTCTTCCGGAGACCAGCACGTAGGGAGCACTCCAATGTTGTTAGCAGGAGTGCAAAATCTCCCGATTTTGCCTCCAAAGTCGGGAGACTTTGGACTCCGCATCCTACAACTTTTTAGTGCACCCAGCGCGTATTCCCCGCGTGGTGAAGCAAGGCATAAGACTGTATAATCGGCATGACTATTCATCGTTTTATCCGGCAAACTTTCTATCCAGGCGGTTATCCGGTTCATGCTTATGAAAATGTTTCCATTCGCAAATGAGTTTCAGCCCGTCGGGCCTGGATCGCACCGGCGCCGGCGCGCTTCCGCCATTTTCCCTGATCTTGTCCTCGCGCTCCTGCTGGGGCTGGCTGCCTGCGCCACGCAAAAACCTGTTTCTGAAAACGTGGTCCCGGGGACGACCGATACGCCGGGCGTCAACCTCCAGAACGTGGAGGTGGAGCGCACTGCAGAACTGCTGGTCGGTTTTTTGGTGGTCTCCGCGCTGGTCAGCCTGATCGCGCAGCGCTTGAAAATCCCCTATACGATCGGCCTGGTGCTGGCCGGGTTGGCCGTGTCCATCTTTGGCCGGGCGTTGATCCGTCCGATCAGCCCGGACATTATTCTGGTCTTGATCCTGCCTCCCATCCTGTTCGAAGCGGCGGCGCGGGTCAATCTCCGGGAACTGCGCCGGGCGCTGGCCCCCATCCTGATCCTGGCGGTCCCCGGCGTGATCCTGACCGCGCTGCTGGCGGCCGGCGTGCTGGCATTGGGATCCTCCCTGCCTTTGCCGTACGCATTCGTGTTTGGCGCGTTGATTGCTGCCACCGATCCGGTCTCGGTTCTGGCGCTGTTCCGTTCGATCGGCGCGCCGCAGCGGCTTTTGGCCGTGTTCGAGGGGGAGAGCCTGCTCAACGACGGGACCGCGATCGTGCTGTTCAAGCTGATGCTGGTCATCGCGCTCACCGGGCAGGTGAATATCGGGAAAGCGGTGTTACAGTTCTTCCTCGTCGCGGGTGGGCGGCATGCTGGTCGGGGCGGCGATCGGGGTGCTGTTTGCTTTCGTCCTCAACCGGATCGAGCACTATGTCGTCGAAACGACCCTCACCATTATCCTGGCCTACGGCGCTTACCTGGTCGGCGAACGTTTCTTTGGGGTCAGCGGCGTGCTGTCCGTGGTCGCGGCCGGCCTGACGGTCAGCTATCTCAGCAGACCGAAGGTATCGCCCACTTCGCGCATCTTCGTGACCAACTTCTGGGAATACGCTGCCTTTATCGCCAACTCCTTCATTTTCCTGATGATCGGGGTGCAGACCAAGGTCCAACTGCTCCTGGAGAACATGACCTGGATCCTGTGGAGCATCCTGGCTGTGCTGACCGCCCGCGCCCTGGTCGTTGGGCTGCTGCGCTTTTTCCGGCGCGGACCGGTGCCATACTCCTGGAGCGTGGTCCTGTTTTGGGGAGGCTTGCGGGGCGCCGTTTCGCTCGCGCTGGCGCTCAGCCTTTCCTATAATGTCGAGTACCGGGAACAAATCCAGGCGATGACCTTTGGGGTGGTGCTGTTTTCTTTGATCGTGCAGGGCAGTACGATTTCACGGGTCGTGAACCGGTTAGGGCTGGCGAAATCCAGCCAAAGCCGCCTGCAGTACGAGAAGCGGCATGCCCAAATCACGATGCTGCGCTCCGCCGCCGGGCGGCTCGAGTCGCTCGACGATCAGGGATTGGTCCCGCGCCACACGGTAGAGAGGCTGCTGCCCATCCTCAAGGCGCGCATCGACCAGGCCTTGAAAGAAGAAAATGAATTGTTAGAAGCAGAGCCAACCGTCCGTCACGAGGCCATGGAAGACGCCTGGTACGAAACCCTGCGGACGCAGCGTAGCGTATTGGTCAACCTTTATCAGAACAACGCCATCTCGGAAGAGGTGTATTTTCAACTGGCCGCCGATATCGATGCCATGCTTTCGGATACGGACCGCGCCTGGCCTGAAGTGCGGGCGGCCCTGGACTCTTCGAGCGCGGAAGGGAAATGATAATCTAACGCCGGTTATGGATAAGGTTTACACCTCCTGAGCGGAGCGATAGCGCAGTCGAAGGGTCGTTTTGTAGCAAATTTACGCTTCGACTGCGGGCCTCATTCCACTCACCAAAACCGCGAGTGCAGGTCATTCGGCCCTCCGCTCAGCTCGGTTCCCTTCCAGGGGACGCAACATGTCCGATATGTTTGCCAACATGTCGGACATCTTCTCGAACATGTCGGACATGTTGGCAAAGATGTCCGATATGTGGGGCAACCTCACGGTTGAGGTTGGGGCGACCTGTCCGTTATTTCTTGCGGAAAGCCAGCAGCAGGAGCAGCCCCAGGGCGATCAGCGCCAGGCCGGCGCAGGGCAGGAGGTAATCCGCCGCCGGGGACGGCGGCTCGAGCAAATTGCCCGCTTCGCCCTGGGCATGGACTTCGTCTGCGCTCCCGGCCGGCGAGGCCGAGGCGATGGGGGACCCGGTTGTTGCGATCGTAGGACCAGGTTCGAACGTGAGCGTCGCTGTCACCGTTTGGGTCACCAGGGTGGGGGAGGCCGTCCAGGTAGAAATCAAAAGGGGGGAATTGGTTGCAGCGACCGGATTGGAAGTGGAGCCAGCGCTGCCGGATGGATTGGTCGGGCTGGCGGTTGGAAGGACGGATTGGACGGCCAGCTGGATGGCCGCATCCACCTGGATCAGCCCGGCGCCGGTGTAGTCGTCCCAGCCGGGGAACTCTATATCCAGGGCAGCCGTTTCCATTTGAGATTCGATCACGTCCGGCGAAGCATTGCCCGGTACCCCCATCAGGATGGCGGCCAGGCCCGAAACGAAGCCGGTCGACATGGACGATCCGCTGCGGGTATCGTACCCCCCAATGACGGTCGAGTAGATGGCAGATCCGGGAGCGGAGAGATCGACTTCCGGCCCATAATTCGAACCGCTCCAGTGGTCCGCGCTGTCCGTCCGCGCCACGGCGATCACATTGGGGTAGCGCGCAGGATACAGGACGAAGTTGGCGCCCGCATTCCCGGCAGCCGCGACAACAAGCGCCCCTTTGCCGTGCGCGTAACGGATTGCATCTTCCAGGACGGCGGATGGCCCGGTGCCGCCCAGGCTCAGGTTAATGACCTGCGCGCCGTGGTCCACCGCCCAGACCACTCCCGCCGCTGTGTCCGCATAGGTTCCGCCGGCGCCGGCGTTCAAGACCTTGACCGGCATGATCCTGGCTCCCCAGGAGACCCCGGCGACGCCGGTCCCGTTGTTGCTGAGGGCGGCGGCAATCCCGGCCACATGCGTGCCGTGGCCGTTGTCGTCCTGCGGGTTGTTGTCGTTGTTGACGAAGTCGTAACCGGCCACCAGCTTGCCGGCCAGGTCGGGATGGCCGTAGTCCACGCCGGTATCCACAATGGCGATGGTCACAGCCGCGGAACCGGTCGTGAGGTCCCAGCCCTGGGGAGCGCGGATGTTTTGCAGGCCGTACTGCAGGCCGAAAGCAGGGTCGTTGGGGAGGGTATCCGCTGCCTGGAGCAGGAAGTTCGGCTCCACGTACAGCGCCCCGCGGCAATCCAGAACGCGGTAGAACAGATCGGCGGTTTTTTCAGGTGGGACCGCGAGCACGAAGCTGTTCAATTCTTCGATCTCAGAAAGCACCTGGATGTCATCCCCCTGGAAACATTCGTCGATCCTGTCTGTGCCCGTAGATGGTTTGAAGCGGACAACCAGCTGATTCTGCGCGTACGCCCCGCTAGCAAAAAGGGCCGGGAGCGGGCGAGCCGGGGAGGGGGGAAGATCGTTAACCGTGCTCTGCGGTACCGCGCCGGTTGCGACCGTTCCCGTTGCAGGGGCTGAACCTGTTTGGGTTGCTGCCGGCAAAGGGGTGCTGGTTGGCTGGATTTCAGCCGGGGGCGTGCTGTCGGTTTGGGCAGATCGTTCGGTGGAAGTCACCTGCTCTTGGTAGTTCGGGGCAGCGAAAGCGCCTGTGCCCATATTCAAGAGCGACAGAGCAAGAAACAGGATCGATACAATCCCTTTGATCACCCGGTTGCGATGTGTGTTTGGCATGCGGGTCCACTATACTTGATTGCTTTTTCGAAGACAAGAGGCAGAAGGGTACGGCTGGGCGCATTTCGATCGTGTGCTCTCGGCGGCGTCACCGCCGCCGGGGACGGCGGCTTGAGCAATTGCTATAGATAGAGTTGGCCTGGAAATAATAATCCAGCCTATAGTAAAATGCCCCAACAATAACAGTCGTACCTTTCTATTTCATACCATTAACCTGGAGGAAAGTATCATGGCAGACGTGATCGATTATCAAATCTTTGGCGATGACCTGCAATTGGTCGAGGTCGAACTGGATTATGGGGAAGGCGTCCGCGCGGAAGCCGGGACGATGACGTACATGGAAGACGGGATCGAGATGCAGACCGGGACCGCGGGCGGCCTGTTCTCCGGTTTCAAGCGCGTTGTCACCGGGGAAAGTTTCTTTATCACGACGTTCCTGAACAACGCCCGCGAGAAAAGGCATGTGGCCTTTGCCGCGCCGTATCCCGGCAAGATCGTGGCCTTCGACCTGGACCAGTTCCACGGGCAGGTGTTGTGCCAGAAGGATTCCTTCCTGTGCGCGGCGCGCGGGACCGAGATCGAAGTGGCCTTTACCAAACGGTTGGGCGCGGGCTTCTTCGGCGGGGAAGGCTTCATCCTGCAACGGCTGACCGGCGATGGGATGGTCTTTGTCCACGCGGGCGGCACGGTGATCGAGAAGAACCTGGCCGCCGGCGAAACGCTGCGGGTGGATACAGGCTGCCTGGTGGCCTTCGACACCACCGTTGATTATGACATCCAGTTCGTGGGCGGCTTCAAGAACGCGCTCTTCGGCGGGGAAGGCTTATTCCTGGCAAAGATGACCGGGCCCGGGAAAGTGTTCTTGCAAAGCCTGCCGTTCTCGCGGCTGGTGGACCGCATCAAGCGCGGGATCACGTTCACGCAGTCCGGCGGTGAGCAGAAGGGCGTGGCCGGCATCGGCGGGGATATTCTCAAGAACATCATCAGCGGGAGTTGATTCTAAAATGTCATTGCGAGGAGGCTGTAAGCCGACGCGGCAATCTCATGGTTCAAGGAGCCTATTTGGTAGAGCAATTTTCACCATATTGATGGGGAGATTGCTTCGTCGCACACCTGCCCCGGTGGGCGGTGCCGGGGACGAACGCTCCTCGCAATAACACATGATTACGGCTCCCACTGCGGCTGCCAGTCGGGTTCCGGGTTGTTCGTGAGTTGCCGTTCCTCCGTGCCGTCGGCGCGGATGATGTAGATATCTGCCTGGCCGCCGTTGCGCAGGGAATTGTAGGCAACGAATTGTCCATCGGGAGAAAAGGAGGGGGAGTTGTTGTTGCCGCCGGCGGTCAGGCGGGCGACCGTCTGGGCCTGTAAGTCGATGTTGAAGATGTCCTTGTCTTCGGGCGGGCCGGCGGACACCAGCAGGTAGCGGCCGTCAGGGGACCAGTCCAGGCTGCCGGTGATGCCGAGCAGGCCGGTCGCCAGTTGTTGCGGCTGCTGGCCCCCGTCTGCATTGATCAGGAAGATCTCGTATTCGAACAGCTGGGTGGTGGCCATCGCGAAGGCGATCGTCTGCCCATCAGGCGACCAGGCGGCGCCGACAATGCTGTTTGCCCCGGAATAATTCGGACCTTCGAAAAGCAGGCGCAGGTTGTCGCCGGTAAGATCAACAATATAAAGCGAGGTCTGGCCCTTTTCCGAGCGGTTGGCAAAGACCACTTTTTCCCCGTCGGGAGAAAAATCCGGGGAGAAGGCGTTGCCGATCTCATCCGTCAACTGGATCAGGGAGGATGTGCTCAACACCATAAAGTACAGGTCGAAGCTGCCCAGGCTGCGGTTGGAGGCGAAGGCAATCGCGCCGCCCTGCGGGGAAAACGACGGGTAGTAGTCGTTGGCGAATTCGTCTGTCAGTTGCAGCAGGCCGGAACCATCCCGGTTGACCATGCACAGGTGGTTGTAATCGCCGCGCGTGCAGGTAAAGATCACCCGTCCCCCGTGTAACCCGGTTGGCAGGGGCGCGGGCGTATAGGTGGGAGGGGGAACGGGGGAAGTCGTCGCCGGGGACGTCGGCTGTGGACTAAAGGTGATCGGCGGAATGTACTCTTCCGGCGTGTAGGTGGGAATAAAGAACAAAAGCAGCGCCAGCAAGCCAAGCAAGATCAAGCTGACCGGCAGGCGCCGCGAAGGTTTCTGGCTGAAGATCTTCCTGGGTTCCTTGCGCTTGAACATTGCCCATCAACCAATCCTGCCCAAAAAGATCCAAAAAACGGGGTGGGTGGGGGCGCACGCCCCCACCCACCCCGTTTTTTGGGAATTCTTCGCGCGGGGAGTTCTGGAGAGGGTGGTCACAACGCCCAGGCCAGCATCAGGCCGAAGATGGCAAGGATCAAGCCCAGGTGCAGGAACAGGTTGCTGGCGGTAAGCCAGTGTCCGAACGGGAAGATAAAGAACAAGATGTAGTTGAGGACGACCAGCAGCATACCGATCAAGGGCAGCAGGCCTTTGCGATGGGCGAGATAATTGGAAAGCCAGTCGAGCAGCCTGGAGATCATAGCGTATCCTCTTCGGGCAGGCTGTCCTCATCCGCGGGTTGGTCTTCTTCCTGACCGCCATCCAGCCAGGGGCTGAACTGGGCCACCAGGCGCCCGGGGATGCGTCCCTGGATGTGGACGCCGCCACGCTCGTGTTCGATGAATTCCACCTGTCCCATTTCGTGGAACAGGGAAATGAGGCCGCCTTCCTGGTACGGCAGGTGCAGGTCGATGGGCGTGTAGGTCTCGTACAGTTCCTGCTGGATGAGACGCAACAGAGCCGGACATGCCGGTTCCCTCCAGGCCCGAAATGGCCACCGCTTTGGGGAAGCTTTGCAGCGTTTCCTGGGCCTGTTCCGGCTGCTTCAGACGGTCGATCTTGTTCAAAGCCGTGATCGTGGGGATGCGCCCGGCGCCGATCTCGTCCAGGGTTTCTTGCACGGCGTTGAACTGGTCGAGCGCGTTGGGATGGGAAATATCGACCAGGTGCAGCAACAAGTCTGCTTCGGTAATTTCTTCCAGGGTGGCATGGAAAGCGGCCACCAGGGTGGTGGGCAGCTTTTGGATGAAGCCCACCGTGTCGGTGAAAAGCGCCTGGTACCCGCCGGGCAGTTCCACCCGCCGGGTGGTGGGGTCGAGCGTGGCAAAGAGCTGGTCCGCCACATAGACGTCCGCCTTGGCCAGCCGGTTGAGCAGCGTGGACTTGCCTGCGTTGGTGTAGCCCACCAGCGCGACGGTTGGCAGGCGGGCGCGTTTCCGTTTGGCGCGGTAACGCTCGCGATGGCCGCGCACTTTCTCGATCTGCTTTTTGAGGTTGGCAATCCGGTTGCGGATCTGGCGGCGGTCCACTTCGAGCTGGGTCTCGCCCGGTCCGCGCAAACCGACCCCGCCGGCGGAACCAGCGCGGCCTCCGCCGCCGCCGGCCTGGCGAGCCAGGTGCGTCCACTGGCGGGTGAGGCGCGGCAGGTAGTATTCGTACTGGGCGAGCTCCACCTGCAGCATGCCTTCGCTGGTGCTGGCGTGCTGGGCGAAGATATCCAGGATCAAGGCGGTCCGGTCCAGCACGCGCATTTGTGTTCCCAGGGCTTTTTCCAGCTCGCGCTGGTGCCTGGGCGACAATTCGTCGTCGAAAACCACGACCTGGGCCAGGGTGTCTTCCGCTAACGCTTTAAGCTCTTCCACTTTGCCGGGGCCGATATAGGTCTGGACGTGGGGTTGGTTCAGTTTCTGGGTCAGCTCGCCGACCACGTTCAGCCCGGCTGTCTCGCACAGCAAAGCCAGTTCTGTGAGCGAGTCGTCTAACGTCAACAGCCCGGGCTGTTGGTATAACTCCACGCCGACCAAAAATGCGCGTTCTCGGGGTTGTTTTGTCGGTTCAGGGTTCTTTTTTGCCATGGATTGTCTTAGCCATCAGCCTCTCTTGGGAATAATTTTTCAAGTTTTGGATCCCCGGCTTCGGTCCGGATGGGGAGCAGGATGTGAAAGGTGGAACCGGGGAACTTCTGCTCGTCATAGCCATCCGACTCTACCCAGATCGTGCCTCCATGGGCTTCGATGATCCCGCGCGTAATGGGCAGGCCGAGGCCCGGGCCGCCGCCTTTGAACTTGGTCTTTCCGCTGGAGTGCAGGTTCGGACGGCCGAGTTGGGCAAACTTCTCGAAGATGGCCGTATGGTTGTCCGGGGCAACCCCGATGCCGCTATCTTTCACCGTGAGCTCGATGAACCCGGGCAGGGTGCGCCCGTCCACGATGATTTTTCCGTGATCCGGCGTATATTTGATCGCGTTGGTCAGCACATTCTGCAGCGCCTGGTACAGGCGCTCGGAGTCCGCGTAGATCCAGGTGTCGATGCCCGGGAAGGTCCTGATCTCCAGCTTCTGCTTGCGCTCTGTGACGGAAGCGACGACTTCCCCTTTGAGCAGGTTCAAAATATGGGTAAGCGTGATCTGCTGGAAATTTAACGAAAGCAGGTTGTTGTCGATCAGGGAGACGTCGATCATGTCGTCGATGATCTCGTGCAGGCGGCGGACGCCCTTGTTCATGCCGACCAGTAAACTGTCGAACTGGTTTTGACCGGATTCGTCGATCATGTCCCGCATCATGGTGGTGTAGCCTTCGATCAACGTCAGAGGCGTTTTCAGCTCGTGGGCCGCCACCGAGATAAAGTTGGACTTGGTGCGGTCGAGTTTTTCCAGCTTCTGTTGCACCGTGACCAGTTCTTTCGAAAGGTAATCGGTGCGGGTTTCCAGTTCCAGCCGGGCTGCCTTGTCCAGCAAATAGGTGTAGATGGGGATCAACTCGGTCAGCAGGTCGAGCGCCTCGTGGTCCTTCAGGGTTTCGCGGGCCACTTCGTTGGTCACATTGACCATTTTGCTCAAGAGCAAAGAAACGTTGTTCTTGCCCTGCTCCAGGTCGGATTGGGTGGGCGAACTGGCCCAATCGGACAGGATCGAATCCAACCAGGCCGGGTCCCCCGTGGTGACAGCCTGTTCCAGCAGCGAAAAAAACTGTTCCAGTTCCTTCTCGAAGTTGGCGCGAACGTCTTCTCCACGGGCAATCTGATGCGCAACGCGGTGCATCCAGCTGGAACGGATTTTTAAAAGCAATTCGTGAGCGCCCATTAGTTATAGTTTACGCGTTCTCAAGCTTTTTGGCAAACATTCAGCGCCTTTCGCTACGGCGGTCGATCCATTCTTGCAGCGTGCGGCCTACCGCCTGCAGGCTCTCTGCCGAGACCTTATCGACCGTGTCCCCGGTCGTGTGCCAGTAAGGGTAGTCAAAGTCAATGATATCCACCGCCGGGATGCCTGCCTCTAAAAACGGCGAGTGGTCATCGAGCATCGAATACTTCGGCTCGGCGATGAAAGACTGCTCGTAGCCCAGACGCGGCCGCGATTCCCCAGATTTCCTGGCTCAGTTCGGGGTTGGAATTGCGCTCGATGTAGATATTCTGGTCCGCATCCCCGATCATATCCACAACGACCGCAGCTTCCGGCTGAAAGGCCAGTTGCTCCACGAACGCCCTGGAGCCCAGGATCCAGTCCCAGCCCTGGATGCGGCCATTGTCCTCCGCATCGAAGAAGACCAGCCAGACGGGGGCGCTGTCCGCGGGAAGCACGCGCGCCAGCTCCAACAAGACCGCTACCCCGGACGCGCCGTCGTTTGCGCCGGGGACCGGTTCCATTTGCCTGGCCGGATCAGGGTCCTGGTCGGCCCGCATGCGCGTGTCGTAGTGGGCCCCCAGGATGACCTCCGGCTGCTCGTCCCCGCGATAGGCGATGATGTTCTCGACCGGGTGGCCCAGCACCTCAGCCGACTGGACCCGCGCCTCCCAGCCCGCATCGGACAGCTGCGCGCGCAGCCACTCCTGGACCCGGGCATGCCCGTCCGACCCGGGCGTGCGCGGCCCGAAAGCGACCTGGGTTGCCACATCCGCCAGCGCGCGTCCCCCGTCGAAGCTTTGGGGTGGCTCGGGACTGAAGATAAAGGCGCAGAACACGCCGGACCAGCGATCAGCAGGAAAAGGAACGCGGTCAAAAACAGTGTGAGGTGTTTTTTGGTCACTCTTGGAAACTCGTTGGTTGAAACCAGGGGCTTCTGCCACGGTTCTGTTAGCGTTCCTGCGGCGGATACATTATTGCTCCAGGTCCGCCATGGCGCGGCTGGCATACGCCGCTGCGCGCTCGCGTTTCCCGCGGTTTCTTGCCCGTGAATTCCATGGGGGGCAGGATGCCGAAGTTAGCCTTCATGGGTTGAAAGTCGGCCATATCCGCGTGGGTGACGTAATGGCACAGCGCGCCGAGCATGGTGGTGGGGGGAAGGCTGAGCAGGGGCAGCCCCTGTATTTGACGGGCGGCGTTCATCCCTGCGAACAGGCCGGTGGCAATGTTGCCCATGTATCCTTCCACACCGGTGATTTGACCGGCGAAGAATAGATCGTCGCGGCCGTTGTGCTGCAGGGTGGGGCGGAGCAGCTTCGGGCTGGCCAGGAAGGTGTTGCGGTGCATCTGGCCGTAGCGCTCGAACTCGGCGCTGTTCCAAGCCGGGGATCAAGCGCAACACGCGGCGTTGCTCGGGAAACTTCAGGTTGGTTTGAAAGCCGACCAGGTTGAACAGGTTCCCTGCCAGGTTGTCCTGCCGTAACTGGACGACGGCGTATGGGCGGCGCCCGGTGCGCGGATCGGTCAAGCCGACCGGTCGCATGGGACCGAAGGCCAGCGAGTTGTGTCCGCGCTCGGCGATGATTTCTACCGGCAGGCAGCCCTCGAAAAAGTGGTGCGAACCGGCCTTGACCCCTGCGCGGATGGCCTCTTCAAACGAGCGCAGCTCGATCCGCTCCGCTTCTAAGAGCGCCTTGACAAAGGTTTCATATTCGTCTTTGGTAAACGGGCAGTTAATGTAATCGCCCTCGTCCTGCTCGCCTTTGCCATAGCGCGAGGCCCGAAAGGCGATGTCCATGTTGATGGACTCGTAATTGACGATGGGAGCGATTGCATCGAAGAAGTACAGGTGCTCCTCACCGCTCAATTCTCCCAGCGTTCGAGAGAGCTTCGGGGAAGTAAGCGGGCCGGAGGCAATGATGGTAGGGCTTTCCGGTATGGCCGTCACTTCTTCGCGGACCACTTCGATCAAGGGATGCTTTTGGATCTGCTCCGTGACCGCGCGCGCAAACAGTTCCCGGTCCACGGCCAGGGCGGCGCCCGCCGGTAAGGAGGTCGCTTCGGCGCATTCGAGCAGCATCGAGCCCAGGTGGCGCAACTCGTTTTTTAGTAGCCCTGAAGCGCGGTCGGGCAGGTTGGAACCGAGTGAGTTCGAGCAAACCAGTTCGGCCAGGTCGCCGGTTTGATGGGCTCCGGTGGGAGAATCGGGCCGCATTTCGTATAGGATAACCCTTACGCCTGATTGGGCCGCTTGCCAGGCAGCTTCGCTCCCGGCCAACCCGCCGCCGATGATGGTGAGAATATTTTTCATAAAACGGGGCAATTGTACCATTCGCCCTTTGCCCTTTGAAAATGCGACATGAATGTCGCGTTACAAAGGGCAAAATCTCCCGATTTTGCATCCAAAGTCGGGAGACTTTGGACTCCGCATCCTACAACTTTTTAGTGCACTCTCATCCCGGCAATTGTGGCATAAGTGAATCTCTAAAAGTATTCTAAAAACGAATTTCCGAAAAAAGGGTATGGCGGGGGGCGGCCGCCCCCCGCCATACCCTTTTTTCGGAAGTCTTTTTCAAGCTACTTTCCGTGGGTTACTTTAAGTATTGATTTTGGTTTAAAATGGAACGTTCTTAGTGCTGTATAATATTGTCAGGAATTACGCAGCTCGCGAAAAGATACCGGAAACAGGGGGCGCGAGCGTTGCTCACACCCCTTATTTCCGGGCATCCCTGTTCGAATGTGTCACTCCTACTTGTAAAGAAACCGCATGGCAGATAAAAATGGGATCAATTATCGTTTAAAAGAAGCGACTCAAATCGCTGGCGCGTCCTGGGTGGCATACCTGGAACGTCAGGTGGGGGAGTGGAAGTTCCAGGATTCGTATCGATTGACAAAATCAAGAATGTCCCGGCTGGTGGATTACCTGGGTCAATCTTCGGTGGATGCCTGGTTGTGCGGCGCGTTGGGGAGTCGCTCCAGCCGTTCTCGCGCAGTGCCCGATGGACTGGATATCGGTTGCGGGCGTTTGTTCGCTTTCCCGATCGAAGGCAGCAGCGGTGTGCTGCTCGTTGGCGGAGAGGAGCAGGCCGGGGTGGCGCAACGAGTCTGGAAACTGGTAGCAAGCACATTAGTCCGGGATGAAGCGGAAGAACCTGAAGTTTCATCGGTCGTGTCGGAAACGCTGGTCCCGGCGATCCAGGAAGGCGTGCCCTACGATCTGCCGGTTGCACTGGACAAAACGATTGCAACGATTGCCCAGCAAGTCCCCTGCCAGGCAGCCTGGCTGGCGGTAAGACGGGGTGACACGCTTGAAATCCAGGCGCAGTGGCGGACCACACAGTGCAAGGGGGTTTCCCTTGACCTGGAGACAAATCCAGTTTTACGGGAAATCAGTAAATCCAGGACCGGAATGCACTATGAACGGAACCAGAAGAACTGGAAGAATATTCCGCAAGCCGGTCTGAAGAAGACCACGGGAGCCTGGGGATGCGTGCCGTTGGTCGTGGGCCAGCGCTTGATCGGGATGGTAGCTCTATGGCGCTTGCGCGCCTTTAGCGATCAAGAATGGCGCCAGTTTGTTTCCCTGGTTTCGCGCTCTTCCCCTTCCGTGGAAGTGATCATCACTTTTACCGAGCTCAGCAGCCATCTCCGCCGCCTGGCGATGTTGAACGATTTTGTCCTCACCGTTTCGTCCGGTCAAAATATTGATCAGATTGCCCGGCGTGTATTTGCGTTGCTGGCGCGCGCCTTCCAGACGGAAGTGAGCAGCCTGTATTTGATGTCTACCGATGAGCGCATGGTACGGGAATACAAAAACGACAGCGGAAAAGTGGTTGTGAAGGCTGCCGGCCTGGTCGGGCACCCGATGGCCGAACTCTTCAAAGGCGGACAGATCACCCGCATGGACAGAAGCTTAGAAGTGGACGCGCTCTTCGGTTCGAAAAAGACCCAGGAAATGATGTTGGTCCCGCTGCGCTATCGCGGGCGGACGAACGGCTTGTTAACGCTGGAAAAATCTCGCGCCAATGAATTTTCAGTCTATGATACCCACTTGATGACGGTGATTGCCGGTCACCTGGCCGGACTGTTGGAATACAGCCGGTTGCGGGAAGAGGCGGAAGCGCGCGCAAGAAACCTTGGTTGATCCATGAGGTGGTCCAGGAAGTCATCGGCTTGATGAACAAACAAGAGGTGGTGCAAATCACGGCCGAGCTTTTGGTGCAATATTTCGGCTACGAATTTGCGGTCATCCTTCTGGTTGACGAGAATAAACAGGCGAGCGTGTTCGGGGCCGGAGGATCACGTTCGCCCTCCAGCGAAACGCTGCAGTCCGAGTTTTCCACCCTGACGAACGGCGAGCACGGAGGCATTACCAACCATGTGTTGCTTGACGGGAGAAAGCCTGCTGGTCAATGATGTCAGCCAATCCCCCGTATATCGCTCCATTCGAGGCTGGGAAGCGGGATCGGAGTTATGTGTCTCGTTAAAAGATGGCGAGCGGGTAATCGGTTTAATGGATATCGAAAGCAGTTCGAAGAATGCTTTCGGGCAGAACGACTTTATGGCCCTGGAGTTGCTCGCCGGCATCCTGTCGAGCGTGATATCCAATGCCGACCAGTACCAACGCTCCCAACTCACAGTGCGGCAATTGCGGCAAACCCAGCAGGAACTACAAACCCGGGTTGTGGCCCAATTAGATGCAGAGCGTCGCTTGATCCAGGCTGAAAAGCTGGCAGCCGTCGGCGAAATGGCTGCCGGCATTGCGCATGAGCTAAACAACCCGCTGACGACCGTAACCGGCTTTACCGAACTTGTTCTGGATGATTTGCCGGAAGATTCGGAGAGTCGCCCTGATTTGGAACTGGTCTTGCGGGAAGCGCGACGGGCACGGGATGTGGTCCGCCGGTTACTGGACTTTTCACGCCGCAGCGAGAGCGAGCGCACGCGGGTCGACTTGAATGAATTGATGCAAGATGTGCTTTCCCTGACCCACCATCTGATGCATACCAGCGGCGTCCAGTTGGATGTTACCCTGGGGAAAAGTTTACCCTGGGTATCGGTGGACCGGAACCAGATGAAACAAGTCTTCTTGAATTTGTTCCATAATGCTATCCAGGCGATGCCCACGGGCGGCCATCTTTTCATTCGAACTGGCCCACGCCAGCGCGGCGGCCGCAAATGGGTGACCGCCTCCATCAGGGATACGGGCGACGGCATTTCGCCGGAGCATCGCGAGCGGATTTTTGAGCCGTTCTTCACCACCAAATCTTCGAAGGGGGGCACCGGGCTGGGTTTGTCCATCACCTACGGGATTATCTCGGATCACGGCGGTGAGATTGAAGTGGAGAGTGAAGCAGGGAAAGGGACCTGTTTCACAGTCTGGTTGCCCTATTAGGTTGAGTATGGAAGAACATATCCTGGTAGTTGACGATGAGCCTGGAATTACGTTGTTGTGCAGCCGTCTGCTCAAGCGGGCTGGATATGACGTTGTCGCGTTTACCGAGGCGCCTCCGGCGTACGAGCATCTCAGCACCAACGCGGTCGACCTGCTCCTGGTCGACATTCGCATGCCGGACGTCAACGGCTTTGAAGTGATCAGCCAGGCCAAGCAACTCCAACCGGATATTGCAGTCCTGGTGATGACCGGGTACGGGACGGTTGAAACGGCCATCCAGGCGCTACGGCAAGGCGTTGACGGCCTGCTCCTGAAACCGTTCGAACAAAGCTCGGAATTGATCGAATCCGTTAAGCAAGCCCTGCTGGATTGTGAGAGGAAGCGCGATGCGGCCCGTATCCAGGCCTTGCGCCCCTTGTTTAGTGTGACCGAATCCCTGCTTTCAGAAACGCGTCCGGACCAATTGTTGGAACTGATCAAGAACGCCATCCAGGGACATCTGCACTGCTCCCACGTGGGCTATTATCAAATGGATAGCGATCACGAGCTGCGCCTGCTCACAGGGAGCGGCATTGTGCCCGATCCAGAGCGCGATCGCTCGGACGCTAAATTTGTCGCTGAAATGGAATCCCTTGGCTCCCCGATCCTGATCAACACGAGTGGACCCGGTCAAAAAGTATATCGCTCGCAATTGCAGAAGCGAGGCCTGGGAGCTGCCATGTTCATTCCGGTCAAGCGCCCGAACACGAACAGTTTATTCTTTGTAGGGCGGAGTAAGGTGGAGGCTCCTTTCCGGGAAGTGGATTTGGAAATGTTCCTGATCCTTTCCAACCAGGCTGCGGTCGCCATTGAGAATGCAATCCTTTACGCGGATTTGCGAGAGTATGTAAGGCAGGTGGAGGAATCCCAGCAGGCGTTGCTACAGGCAGAAAAAATGGCCACTGCGGGACGTCTTTCCGTCTCTATTGCGCACGAAGTGAACAATCCCTTACAATCGGTCCAAAATTGCCTGCATTTGGCCGGCCGCAAGGACCTGCCGGAGGAACAGCGCGAAGAATATTTCGAGCTTGCAAAATCAGAGCTCAACCGCTTGATGTCCACCGTGCAGCGCATGCTCGATTTTTACCGGCCTGGAGCAGCTTCTCCTTCGGAAGTCGATCTCCATGATTTGATTAATTATGTTTTTAGTCTGATGTCCAAGCAGTTGGAAAAACAGGATGTGCGCATCCTGACCGACCTGCCGGCGAATTTGCCCCACATTCAAGCTGTGGGTGGCCAGGTCCAGCAGGTATTGATTAACCTGATTTTGAATTCCTCCGACGCTATGTCAGGAGGCGGCGAACTCAAAATCAGCGCTCGTGCTGTTAAGGGTGGCGTTGAAATCCTTCTTAAAGATACCGGACCTGGAATCCCTGTCGAGCATCAGGCTCACATCTTTGAACCATTTTTCAGCACAAAGGATGGCGGCACCGGATTAGGACTAACAGTCAGTTACAATATTGTCACTGCACATGGCGGAACGCTTGAACTCGCCTCTGATCACGGACCTGGGGCCTGCTTCCGTGTTTATTTGCCGACTGGAGGAAAATAATGAAATCAAGCATCCTTATCGTGGACGATGAACCTGTTACCCGGAAGTCCCTTTCCGATATTTTACGGCTGGAAGGATTTATGGTTACGGCTGTTCCAAATGGACAGGCGGCCGTGGAACACGTACGCACCCAACACGTTGATTTGATGGTTGTGGATTTGCGTATGCCAGGGATGGACGGCCTGGAAGTTGTGCAGGTTGTCAACCAAATTGCTCCCGACACCGAAATTATCCTGCTGACTGCTTTTGCGTCAACGGACACCGCTATCCAGGCGCTGCGTTTACGCATCCATGATTATCTGCAAAAACCCGCTGCTCCAACGCAGATCATCGCCAGCGTCAAAAAGGGCCTTGACCGGCGGTCGGCACGGATGCAGGCCAAAAGCAGCGGCCTCGATATTGAGGATGTCGATGAGATGTTCGAGGTCATCAACCTGGAGGATGGTACGGAAATCGATCTTTCTCGAAGACAAATCAAGCTGAAAAATGTGATCGTTAACCTGACGCCGGCCGAAGGTCGCTTGTTGCGCATTCTGCTTGCAAATGAAGGGAAGGTATTTGCCCACCGCGAGCTGGTCCTTTTGGTCCAGGGCTATGATACATCCCAGCGAGAAGCGCCGGAAATATTAAGGCCGTTGGTCAGTCGTCTCAGGCACAAGTTGGAGCCGTTCCCTTTGTTGGCCGATCATATTATTAGCATTCGGGGGACAGGTTACGTCTACGAGGGAAAGGTGAGCAAGAGGAACAATTCGTAAATTTCTGTGTTGTTTCAAGCGTTATGGGGGCGTTAGCCAGCCCAACCACCCGCCTCGACCCGGTTTACGGGTTCCTTGTGATTTTTCAAAATATACCAGCAGCGTGCTTGCACATAAAATACTGGCTCCAATCCATTGAGAGCTGGTAAGTTTTTCTTGCAACCACACGATGCTGAAACCCAAAGTAACCAACAACTCCAGTAACCCGAGCAGGGCAGTCTGCATGCCTCCCAGGTGCTTTATCCCGAAGAATAACGACAAGCGTGCTAAAAACGTAACCAACGCGAGACAAAGAATGGGCCACCACGTGCCGGCTTGAGGCACGTTCCGGTCGAAAAGCAAGAAGGCTGGAAAAACAACAACGCTCATTGCAATGAGCGTATACAATGTAACCGTGGGGGCCGGAATATCATAGAGAACGCGTTGATTGACGGGCAAATGGGCTGCGTACAAAATGGAGGCAAGGATCATTTCCAAAACGCCAATAATATCGATTTCCCCGCCTGAGGAATTGGTAAGGAAAACAACGGCGATTGTGGCAAGAAACAGTCTGAAAACAGTCAAGCGGCTAGGCGGCTGGGAATCAAAGAACAATATGATGGCAACAAACAAGGGATATAACGAGTAGAGAAGTTGCCCAAGGCTCGCGTTAATCCTTCCCAGGGCTGCATAATAGAATATAGATCCCACCCCGTTTAGCAAGCCGGCCAGTCCACAACCAATAAGGCCGGCTGGATATATGTATAAATATTTCCTATTTACGATCGCTGTAATGAGGAGAAGCAGCATCGCTGACAGAATGGTACGAAAACCGACAACTGCCAGCGGAGATATATCTAGGTTAACCGCCAGTTTCCCAAAAATCGGCGTCAGCCCAAAAAATCCAGCCGCCAGGAGCGCTGCTCGCATCCCCGCTTTTCGCATTTGCATTTTTTAACCTTAATCCAGGAGCGACCGCACCTCGCTGAGAAATTCGTCATTCAGAAAATCGCCCTTTTGCATGAGGGATTGGATCTGGCCTTCCAACCTGCTTTTTTCATCAGGGGTCAATTCTTTCGCAGAGGCAACGATAACGGGTATATTCGCAGTCTCGGGGTTGCGTTTCAAGTTGTCGATCACGGCAAAGCCGTCCATTTCCGGCATCATCAAGTCGAGAATAATCAGGTCGGGTTTTTCTTTCTCAATCATACCAAGTGCTTCCCTGCCGTCCGCCGACTCGAAAACAGTAAAATCTCCTTGCGATTGTAGAATTCTACGAATCAGCCGGCGAGCGTCGCTGCTATCATCGGCAATCACAATCCGGGGGAAGCGATCAGGAGCGACACGATTTAGCGCTGCCAGGAGGCCATCCGTTTGCGGGCTCTCCTCGCGGGTTGGCAATTCAACATCCCGGGACCAGTTTTCTCCAAGCAGCCACTGCTCCGCCGGCATGGTATGGCCCGTACAATTGATCACGACTGTATCCGTTGGTTTGATAACGCCATTGCGTACAAGTTTAAAAAGTCCAGCAAAGGCTACACCGGCCGCCGGTTCTACGGAGAGCCCCTCCATTTTTGCAATGATGTGCATCGCGCGAAACGCTTCTTCGTCACTCACGCTTTCAAAGCAACCGTGAGTTTCGTCCACTTCCCTTTTAAGCAGCTTGTAGGTCCTTCCCGGGTCGCCTGTTGCTAAGGTTTCAATAAAGGTTTGAGGCGATTTCACGATAATCGGGGTCTCTAACCCTTGTTTCCAACTGAGAACCATCGGGGCGCATCCTTCAGCCTGTATCGCTGCAATCGCAGGTAATTTGTCGACAAACCCCATTTGCTGAAGTTCCTTGAAGCCTTTTGATACTCCTAAGGGCCCCATGCCACCGCTGACAGCTTGAATATACCAATCGGGCGAACGCCACTTGATTGCTTTCTTACCGTTCCCGTTGCTAATCGGTGGGCCGAGCTTGAGGGTTAACTGCTCGGCTACTTCAAAAGCAATGGTTTTCATCGCTTCTACGGATGTAATTGTCCTTGCTCCCATATCATGACACAGATTCCGCCGGCGGGCAAACTCTGAAGCCATTTGTTTGGTCTGGTCGTAGGAGCCTGTCACTTTGACCACCTGGCTGCCGTATAGGGCGATTTCACGCATTTTTACAGCAGGCACCAGGCTGGTCACAAACGCCCATAGCTTGATTCCTGCCCGGGCGGCGTAAGCCGAATAGGATATGGCTACGTTACCGGTTGAAGCTGCAACCATTTCAGTTATTCCGGCTTCCTTAAGCGCGGAAATTGTGACTGCTGCCTGGCGATCTTTGAAGGAAGAAGTTGGTCCCTGCCGCTCGTCCTTGATGTAAAGGTTAGAGCAGCCAAGCATCATTCCTAAGTTGACAGCCTGAATTAATGGCGTCCCGCCCTCCCCTAAACTGATGGAAGGAATTGGGGTGCGAACCGGTAGCAGCTCATGATAGCGCCAAAGGTCGAATGGCCGGTTTTTTAATTGGGAAGTCCAGATCTTTTCTACGCTATCAAGATTGTACTCGGCAACTCTCCATTGACCGTTGCACTTAGGGCAGTTCGCTGTTGTAGGATGAAAGGGTGCAGTATGTTGGCAATCCAGGCATCTGATTAGAAACGACATTCTCTTCTCTATTTGAAACTTTTATTAATTCGTTTTGACGCGTCGCAACGCGTTCTCGAGAGTGGCAATCAACTCTTTTTCTTTCAACGAACTTTTTTGCAGGAGTCGTTGACCGAGGTCTTCGAGTTGTTTGTGTTGTTCACTGGTCAGGTCAGCGCCAGTGATAACGATCACAGGTATATTCCTGAGCTTTTCATCCTGGCGTAATTGCTCAAGAATGGTGAAGCCGTCCATCTCGGGCATGAACAGATCTAAGACAACAGCGTGAGGCTGTTTCGATTTGATCGCATTCCACCCAGCCGGCCCGCCTTCAGCCAGGATTGCTTTATATCTACCCTGTTCTGTCAGCATTTTTCCCAGGAGTCGCAGATCATTGGGGTCATCATCGATCACGAGAACTTCTCGAATGCTGCCATCCCCGTTCAAGCGGTCCAACGATCCGAGCAAATCTTCTTCGAGAATCGGCTTGACAAGATAGTCTGCTGCCCCCAGGCTAAACCCTTTCTCTTCGTCCTCCACAATGCTGCAGACAACGACAGGAATATCTCGGGTTTCGCTTGATGATTTCAAATCGGTGAGCACCTGCCAACCATCATAACCCGGCATCATAATGTCTAACGTAATGGCAAAGGGTTTCAGTTGCTTAACACGTTCTGCAGCTTTTCCAGGATCACTCAAACCTATCACACGGAAGCCCTTTGGCTGCAGGTACCGTTCGTACAGGCTGATGATCTGCGGATCATCATCAATAGCAAGAATCACCCGTTCGCCGTCCTGCCCTTCTAAAGGAGGCGCCAATACGGGGATAGAGAAGTAGAATGTGCTGCCTTTGCCGGGAGCGCTGTGAATCCCTATTTGGCCGTTGTGCATTTGAATTAAATGGTGACAAATCGAAAGTCCGAGTCCTGACCCCCCAACCTTTCGGGTGAGGGACGCATCCACCTGCGAAAACGGCTGGAACAGTTTTTCTTGATCTTCATCCGAAATACCCGGTCCCGAATCGATGACGCTGACCATAATGGCAGGTTGCCCGTTGTCTGTTTTATCTACGTTAGCTTTAACGATGATTTCACCTTCGTCGGTGAATTTCGAAGCATTAGACAGGAAATTGATCAAAACTTGACGAATGCGCATCGCATCAGCCCGGACTATCGGCAGGTCTTCCGCTAAATCGGATCTCAATTGAATAGGCTTATCTTTGACCAGCCCCATCGCTGTAGACATCACACTGGAGATCAGCTCGGATATATTTACTTCGTCAAAGGTCAACTCCATCTTGCCCGCCTCAATACGCGAGAGGTCAAGAATGTCGTTGATCAATCCGAGCAGGTGTTGACCGGAATTGAAGATCGCGGTCAGATCCTGTTGTTGCAGTTCGGTGGTGGGTCCATCAATGCCCTTGATGATTACGCGCGCGAACCCAATAATCGAATTGAGCGGGGTGCGCAATTCATGACTCATGTTTGCCAGGAACTGACTTTTGAGCCGGTCCACTTCGCGCATCTCTTCCACCGCTTGTTGGGCAATGTTATAGGAGCGGGCATTGTCGATACCAACGGCAATCTGGTCGGCGAGAAGTTGCAGGATGGCAATGTCATCCTCTGTGAACGCTTCTACTTCCGTCGATTGAATGTCCAATATACCAATTGTGCGGTTCCCAACGCGAAGGGGAATGGCTGATTCTGCCTTTGTCTCCGGTAAAAGTGGATTGGGCTTATGAAGGGGATCTTGCGCCGTGTTGTTGATCACAACGACTTCACCGGTGCTGGCTGCTTTCCCAACCGTTGAATTGGAACCGACTGCAAGAGCATGCTTGCGTTCTTTAAGCTTTTGGCCGGTCGTTCCCGTCGCTTCTTTCAGGACAGCATTCATGCCACTTTCTTCAATGATAAAAATACTGGCATGGTAGAAGCCAAACCGCTCCACAACGAGGTTTACGGAACGGGTAAAGATGGCTTCCAGGTCCAGCGTGGAGGTGACCAACCGTCCAATCTCTGCTGAAGCCGCCAGGTATTCATTCCTTCGCTTTAGCGCTTCTTCATTTTCTTTGCGTTGTGAAATATCGCTATGGATTGCCAGGAATCCGAGAATCTCCCCGCTTTCGTCAAGAATAGGACTGTTGGTTCCGTCAATGGGAATTAACTGTCCATCCTTCCGTTTGTTGACAATTTCCCCGGAAATTGTTCCCTTGTTCAGCAACGTTTCCCAAAAGTATTTGTATTGTTCCTGGGGAACCAGTCCAGACTTAATAATTCTTGGAGAAGCGCCTAGAACTTCATTGACAGCATATCCATAAATATTTTCAAAGCTTGGATTTGCATAAACGATCGTTCCATTGATGTCCGTCATAAAGACTGCATCGGCGGACCGTTCCAATCCTAAGCGGAACTTCCGGCTTTCTTCGAAAAGACGGGCATTTTCAATCGTAAAGCCAAGTTGACCGCCAATTGTCCTGATGAGCTCGATCGTGTTTTCCCGGATGGGTTCGTTCTTGTAGCGGAATATGCACAAGGTACCAAGAGGCCGACCCTTTGAGGATATTGGGATTCCCAGGTAACCGCGTAAACCTGCTTCTACCTCACGGCGAACATTTATGGTTTCAGGCGCTTGCGTACTTAGGTCAGGGATAACCATCGCTTTCCCTGAATTGTATACGAGCTCACATAACGATCCCTGGAGTCCCTCTGCCGGGTCATCAGGTGCAGTACCAGGCATTCCGATCCGCACACCACGTTCCAGTTTTCTTCTTGTTTCATTAAAGATTGTGATCAGTCCGCCGTCGAAGCTGGAAATCTCAAGAACCTTTTTCAATACGGTTTCCAGGATTGTTTTCATGTCCAGCGTTTGACTGGCAGCAGATATGATTTCATTCAGGGAAGCGAGCTCATCGCTACGGTTTTTTGTTTCGCGGAACAAGCGAGCGTTTTCAAGCGCTTGTGCAACTTGATCCGAAACTGCTTCCAGCATTTTCAAGTCTTCCTGGGAGAGTTCTTGAAGATCCCCCGGTTGGATGCCCAGCGCTCCGATGACCTCACCACGCATGTTAACCGGCACAATAGTCAGGGGAGTTTCCTCGTTATCCGTAAACTTTTCTATGGAAGCTTTCTTCTGGGAAAACGATTTTTCAATATCAGCCAGCCACTGGTCAATGTTTTGCTCTACAGATCCCTTTTCCGGCAGGAAAGCTGCTGAAATATTTTCATCCGCAAAAGCAGATCTTCCTGTATTGCTGATAGAGCGATACAGGCTTTCGATTTCTTCAATGCGAACTTGCATTTCATCACGCAGTTCTGCGTTTTCAATTGCAATTGCTATTTGACCGGCCAGATTTTCCAACAACAAAACATCATCCTGTGACAGCGCGCCTGCATGTTCACTTTGAACGTCTAGAATACCTAAAACTTCCCCCTGGAATTTAATGGGAACAGCAACCTCGCCTTTTGTATCTGGAAGAAATGGGTTTGGCCGCCAATCATGATCTTGGGTAACATCTGCGGCCAATGTAGTTTGTGCAGTTGCGGCTGCGGTGCCAACAACACCTTGCCCAAGCGCCAATTTGTGACCTGCCTCAAGCATTTTTTTGCCGGTCTCGCCATATCCGGCAACCAACTTCATGGCATCTGATGTGGGGTTGTAGCGAAAAATCTGGGCGTGATAGTAATTGAAGCGTTCTTTCACAAGCGTTACTACCCGCTCGAAAATAGTGCTGATGTCTTTTGCCGTCGCGATTTCCTGGGTAACTTGCGTTGTGAGTTCGACTTGCACCCCTCGTTTTTGGAGAGATTCTTGAATCTCTAATTCAAGCTGCTTACTCTTCGTAATATCGATTGCAAAAGCCACAATGCCAGTCACTTCCCCTTGCGGATTGCGGGTGGGCACTTTTCCTGTTTCCACCCACATAACATCGCTTGTGCCGACCGTCGTATGTTTTTCTACAATCCCCAGTTTGGGTTTACCAGAATTGATTACTTCCAAATCATCCTGGTAAAAAGCTTCGGCTTGTTCTTGAGGGTAAAGATCGTAGCATGACTTCCCTGCTACATCTAATGGATTTACGCCTTCAAAGGCCGCTGCTGCTTGATTGATTTGGAGTGTACGGTTGTTTGTATCTTTTACCCAGAACATGACGGGAGAAGAATTAAAGACGGCTTGATAGAGTCTCTCGCTTTCCTTAAGAGTTGCTTCAGATTGTTTTCGATCGGTAACATCAATCAGAGTTGAAAACAGTAGATTCCTGCCATCTTCTGATTGGGCGACTTCCGCAGAAAGTAACAGCCAGCGAGGATGGCCATCCTGGTCCTTAGCGAGAATTTGTTGGTTGTGAACTTTTCCTGTTTCACCGACCGTCTTTAAGACGCAGATCCAATCATCCTGATTTTGATATAAACCAGATACTTGATCGCCTCGTACCTTTTCCGGACTATAGCCAAGTACCTTTCCATATTCTCTGTTAGCAAACTGAATACTTCCATCGTCCAGGTCAGAAACCAGTATAGACAAAGGGATAGTATCCAGATAAGCGAACGGACTCTGCGTGTTTGAGCTCTGAAGGTTAGGCATAAGTTATATGCCTCCTTCAGAGGATCTCTGGCTACTGTCGCTTGCTTTTTCCGTCTCGGCTTTCGAACTGCTCACTACTTCCTTGCCTCCCAGTCGAATGAACGTCGGCACACCAAGAGCTTGTCCCAATTCGCGGACCGCAGCTTTGGCAATCATTTCCGGATCATTCGTCGCCCGGATATGAGCTGTGATTTCCCGCAATATTTTTTCTCGGCGTGCTCGTGCTTGTGCGTCTTTGAAAAGTCTTGCGTTTTCCATTGTGATCGCAACCTGGCTGGCAACTGTTGACATCAAATCCTTGTCGTGTTCGCTATAAAGGTTTGGCTTATTAAAGCTCTGCACAGCCATTGTGCCGATTGCTTTGTTGCCCACAAGTAGGGGAACTCCTATCCAGCAGAGTGGAAATTCATTTGTTCCGACCAGGATCCCTTCCAACTCTAAAGACCTTATCTGCTCGCTGATATCACCCGCCAAAACGAGAGTCTCTTTTGACTGGAGAACATACTCGGTCAAGCCGTTCTCTAATTTTCTTGAGGGCACTTTTGTTCTCACGCGCTCCTCTACAAATATAGGGAAGCTAATGAGATTGTTTTGCTCGTCATATAAGGCAATAAAAAAGTTTGTTGTATCAATCAGGCGATCCATGTAACGATAAGCCGTTTCAGCAATACTGTTAATGTTCAACTCAGCTGAAAGTTCTCTCGCCATTTCATTCAAGAGGGATAATTCTTCTGCGCGTTCTTGTGTTTCCTCAAACAGGCGAGCGTTCTCGACAGCAATAGCAGCCTGTTGGGCAAGACTCGCCAAGAACTCCAGTTCTGTTTCCGAGAACTCCTGATCTTCACCTACTCGCCAGACTGCCAATAAACCGCTAATCTGGTTTTGGGAAAGGATAGGCGCAGCCATGAGATGCTCGTGAGGGCGGTCTTCAGTTCCAGCAATTGTGACAGCATCTGGATTATGAGAGGCATTGTTGATAATTTTTGCAACTTTATTGAGAGCTATCTTCCCAAGGATCCCTTCCCCTATTGTAAGTGCGTCTGCTTTTATTTCATCTGCTTCTTCCCCTAACGCTGTGATCGCAATTAAATTTTGGAATTGAGGATCGGGAACATAGACAGCGCTGGTGACCGCATTCAAAATGAACTGGGCCTGATGCGAAATACGTTCCATGACCTGTTGCAACTCGAGTGTTGCGGAAATTTCTCGCGCAACCTCAGCGAGCGCTGTCATTTCTTTTGCACGACGTTGCGCCTCTTGGAATAATCGGGCATTTTCCAATGCCAAAGAGAGTTGGTCGGCTACCTGCTTAACAAGCATCTGTTCTTCTGTACCCCAAGTGCGTTGCTTCGACTCGTCCACCACCTTCAAGGTTGCCCAGCTTCTTTCATCGGTGCGGAAAGCCGTAGAGAGCATTGTTGACGGGGTTTGGTTTGCATTATCCGGCACAACATTTCTCTCGAGTAAAGACGGAATTGTGACATCCGGAACCGGCCCAAAATCCTCGCCAGGAATTAAATTTAAAAAATCTGGACTGGGTTCCGGACTTGCTTTTTTGCTGCCCTTTTCTGGATCCGAAGAATGATTTGACTCAGGCTCTTTGTCAATGCCTTCGAAAAGCGAATCAAGCCTGTTGTTTATCTTTTTCTTTGACATATTCGATTAGCTCCTGAGCCAGAACACGGTATTGTAATGAGCCGCGGCTGCTGGGTTTGTATTTTGTGATCGGCACCCCTGCGATTGGACTTTCTCGTAGTTTTGTGTCAATTTCGATGACCGTCTCGAACAAGCCTTCAGTGAAAGTGTTTCGCAATTGTTCTTCGATATTTCGATGTGTTCTGTTGCGCCGATCAAGCATCGTGATTAATATACGGTAGGCAAGATCTGGATTGTTTTCCTTTCTAATCCGACGAATGATTCCCATCATATTGCGTAGCGCATATGCAGAAAAGAACTCTGCCTGAGTAGGGATAATAAGTAAGTTTGCTGCACACAACGCATTTTGGGTAATTGCTCCCAAAAAAGGTGGACAATCGAACAAGATAAATTCATAAGGAAGAGGATGCGCTTGATTAATTGCACGTCGCATGGTGGATGTGTAATTTGTACGCATGGGTAGATATTGCTCTGCGCTTTCGATATTTGGGTGAGCAGGAACGATGTCGATGTTTTCTATTTCAGTTCTATGTAAGGCAGTTAATAGTGGCGCAGATTCAATCAAAATATTACTGGAAGAAATAGAGATTTGAGCAATTTCAAGCCCTGCAGCAAGCGTTAAATTTGCCTGAGGATCCAGATCAATTAAAAGAACTTTTTTTCCAGATTCTGCCAGGGCAGCGCCAAGCGACATGGTCGTTGTTGTTTTTGCAACGCCGCCTTTTTCATTGGAGATGGCGAGTATATAAGTCATTTTCCTCTCCTTGTTCCTTATCGTCTTTTCTGATATTACTCTCGCTTGAATATGGCAATGGGTTTTCAAACTGTTGTTCGGTATCTGGTTTTTTCAAAGCATGGGGCACGAGTTGTACTTTTGTAGCGCCAAGTGCTTGTTTTAACTCATCCAGTGCAATCTGAACCATTACATCCGGATCGTTTGTGTTTCGAATTTTTACGGTAATATCGGATACCAATCGTTCACGCTCTGCACGTCGGGTTGTTTCTTCAAAGAGACGTGCATTTTCAGCGGAAAGAGCAACCCGTTCAGCAACCGCATTGACCAGATCCATCTGGCCTTCGTTAATACTTCTTTCATCGGGAACTTGTACTGAAAGCGTGCCAATCGTTTCTCCTCTTATGGCAATCGGAACCGAAACACGAGGTCCACTGGAAGTTGCCTTTTCTTCTTCGCTGCCATTTACAGGAGCTATTTGTTGCTTGGTTTCAATTGGAGATGCGCCATGAGCGTTGTAGCGAAAACCGGAGAGATTTTGCTCTTTCGGGAGCCTGTTCCAAGCCTGGCGCAGATATTGACGATAGAGAGCTTCTGATTCTGCCAGAGATTTGCGCGACTCTTCGAAAAGGCGGGCGTTCTCGATTGCCATGCTGACCTGGTCCGCAAGCAATGAAAGAACGTTGGTATCGTCCTCGCTAAAGGCAGATGCTTCAGTGCTTTGTACATCGAGCGCACCGACGACGATTCCACCAATTTTAAGAGGCAGAACCAATTCAGAGCGCGTATCGGGTAGCTCGGGATTTCCAAAATACTCCACGTTTTTCCCTACATCAAAGGCGGTACGAGCTTGCCCCATACTGATTGCGTTGCCTACTATCCCCTGTTCGCCGATTTTGAGCTGGTGGCGGCGTAAAATCATTTGCTTTCCACCCTGGCTATTTGCCGCACTTAAGATTGCATACAGGTTGTTGGCATCATTTAGAAAGATGCCAACGTGATAATAGCCAAATTGTGTACTGATGAGTTCAGTAACCTTGGTGAGCAGATCCTCCAATGTACGGATCGATGAAATAGCATTCCCGACCTGTGTAATCGCCTCGAACTGTTGCGCGCGTTGCTCATTCCGTCGGTTGGCTTCTTCGAGCTCGGTTGTACGGTTTAAGACACGTTGTTCAAGCGATACCTGCAAATCTTTTAGTTCGGCGTTAGCTTTGATCTGTTCAATCTCATTTTCTCTGGCTATTGCCACAGCCTGGTTGATACGACCAATCAGCAAATTGAGAATTCCTGAACTTGCAACCAATAGGATAATTCCGATCGCAATATCATCGATCCCGGTTTTGCTGGCAATGATCGATGTCGTTATCCCCAGCATGTCGCGTGTACCCAGAAAGATGATTGCTAGCACAGCGAATGGCAACGTTGCAACCATTGCCCGCTTTCCCTGTAACAGGGTAGCAATAATAATAATTAGAGGGAATGAAATGACGGAAATATCATGGATAGAATGAGCGCCTAGCGCGATTATGGTGACGGCGATCACCAACGCAATCGGTACCATAAATCGTGCAAGAGTAATTCTGCCACGTAAAACGAGTACAAGCGCGACGACTTCCAGTAATCCAGCGATGACCAAAACTGAAATTGTAATCGTGGCCGATTGACCGGGCTTCGAGGCAACGGCAGCAATTGGCAGCAAAGTAGCAAACAGGGTGAAGAACAGGATATTCCGTGTGAGACGAATAAACGCCGGATCTGCCTCTTCTTGCGTTTTAAAAGAGCTTAGGAGGGAATGTATCATTTGACTTCTCCCGAGAGAAAGGCTACTGCTTTATCTTGTTAACTCTTTAATTCGATTACGACCTCAGAGCCGGGTATGTTCCTTCCTAACTCCTCTACGGCTGTTTGCAATACGTTACGTAAGTTTATGGATGAGCCGATTTTTGTTGAAATATCACCGATGGCTTGTTCTATAGAGGCCCGTTTCTGACTTTCTTCAAGAAGACGGGCGCTTTCAAGCGCGAGAGCAATGCGGTCGGCTGTTGCCTGAATGATATCGATCTCTTCCTGGTTATACTCACTTGTAGTCTTGCCAAGGTTGATATCCAATGTACCGATAGATACGCCACGAAGCGTAACAGGAACTTTATATAGAATACCATTCTCTGCTGTTTTGCTGCGATCTTGGAATGTTTCTGTGATGGGCTCCAGTCCGTCCTTCGATGCCCGATACCCCTTCAATACGGACGTGTTTGAGAATTGGCTCCATTCTCTCCGTATATAGCGTTGGAGAGTATTTTCCAGTTCCTTTGCGATTTGCTGAGATTGTTCAAACAGGCGTGCATTTTGAATAGCAATTGCTACCTGATCGGCCAGTGTAGACAGAACTTGAATATCTTCTTCTAAAAACGCATTCGATTCCTCGCTTTGTACATCTAAGCCGCCGATGACCTCGCCACCAATTATCAGAGGCAAGGCGATTTCCGAGCGTGTGGCAGGCAGATCAGGATTGTCAAAAAAGACCGCGTCCTCGCCAACGTCCAAAGCAATACGGGCTTGTGCATGTCCTGTGGCATAGCCTACAATGCCTTCGGATCCGACGCGTAAACGATGATTGCGCGTTAGCATGACCTGGCCGCCTTTACTATTAGCAGCACGTAGAATGGCGAATTCCCTGTTTTCGTTTAACAAGAAAATTCCGACGTGATAAAACCCAAATCGATCACTGATCAACCGTGTGATGTCTGGAAGAAGTTGATCTACATCTTGCAGCGTTGCAACAGAGCGGGCTAAATCCGCAATTGTTTCAAGCTGAGATGCACGCTTGGTGATCTTTAGAGAGTTTGCCTCTAGTTCCGTTGTTCGTTCGGCTACGCGTTTCTCCAGGTTGCTGATAAGGTCCCGAAGCTGGGATGTCATCTTATTGAAAGATGTTCCCAACCTGCCGATCTCATCGAAACGCCTTATGCTTGCTTTTTGAGATAAATCGCCTGCTGTGATACGCTCCGCGATAACAGCCAAGTCTTCGATTGGTTTAACAATCTGACGTACAGATTGAAAACCCATGGCTCCGGCTAACAATATTGCAGCGGCGATGATCGCGGTGATCGTAATCACCGTGCTTCTCGCTAGCGCAAGTGCTTTAGACGCAGGTTTTTCTGCTACTACCCACAAAGACTGTTCCCCTAGCTGAATCCGGTGTGTTGCTAAGACGACACTTGTTCCATCCAGACCTCGCTGCGTGTTAAACTGAGAAGGAAGCGAAATTTTTGCATTGCTTAGTTTGACGGCACGATCTTGGTGGGCTATCACATTCCCGTTTGCGTCGGTGAGATATATGGTTTGGTTTTCTCCAACCCGCTTACCTGCAAGCAGATTTGCTACTGTTTCAAATCTTATTCTCGCGACCAAGACAGCGCTCAATTGCACGCTACGGGGTTCATAGAGAGGGATACTGATTGTGATAAAAGATTTTCCGGATGTCTCGTCAATATAGACCGGACTGTAATATATGCTGCGCGTGGATTTTGGCACCTCATATTGATCCTTGCCAAGGCTGTTCTCTAGTTCATTTTCGGGAATTATTTCTTGCCGTGATAAACAAATCTGCTCCTGGCCATTGCTGTTGATTAAAGTTAATTCTTCAAAGGTGTCGCGATAGGGTCCGGTGCTTAGCGCGCTAAGCATAATGCTTAATTGTTGCGCACGGTCAACTTCCTGCGGATTTCGTACCTCGCCTCCCAAAGAAGTTAGCTGATTGACCAGAGATTGGAATAATGTCTCAACCTCCGAAGCAACATTTTGAGCTACTTGAGATTGCAGATCATAGGCCACACGTTGTTCCGATGTAAAACTCTGTCGTGCTAAGATGATGCCAGCCAAAAGCAGCGGTCCGATGGCAAGACCAAATAACACTATTGTCAATCGTGTTCGAAGACTATTCCACATATCTCTTCTATCCTGTTCTACTTAGCGCACCTTGGTTATAAAAGGAAATTATGCGCTTACCATGATGGTTTGGGGGGAGCATCGGGATCTATTTCCGCGCGATCTGCGGGTCCAACAATAACGAAGTTATCACCTTGCCATTGCAGCAGCATATAGCTGCCTTGCGGAGCGCCAGTTTCATCAAAATTTAGTGGGCCCACTATGGTTTTGTAACTTCCACGATGCAGTTCTTCGATGAGCGCGGCATTATCTATACTTCCAAGGTTTTCAACTGCTTGTTGAAGGATCTGCCCCACCGTAAAGGCGTTTGCAGCATCTTCGGGGATATCGCCCATACTGACACCAAATAGCGCGTTATATTTACTTACAAAGGTAGAATTTTGATATTCATCGGCTTCTGGAAACCAAGATATGGATGAAAAGATGCCCTCAGTAGCCGAACCAAGAGTTCCTTTAAACGATTTCGGGCAAAGATGGAGCGCTTGTAAAATAAGCAATGCGCGGTTGGTAACCTGCTGCTCGGTATGCTTGGATTTGGCCGAGACCATCTTCGGACTGTGAACCACCGATAATCAAATCTGGGTCAAGTTCCGCAACTTTCTTTGCTATATCTGTGAAGTCTTTTGTTCCGTCTGGGTATGAAGTCTCATAAACAAGGGTAAGGCCACCACTTAGGAGAAGACCTTTCAGGCGTTCGGCAACTCCCAAAGTAAAGGGGTCATCCATCGTTACAAGAGCCAGGGTTTTGGGCCGTTGATCAGCAGGCAGACCAAGGATATAAAGGGCAAACGGATCAGCCTGTCGAGCAGATTGAGCCGGCTGAGCAAAAAAGATGTTGGTCAACCCGCGGTTGAAAACCTCGGGAGCGCCACCAGCCGGCTCAATAAACGCGTAGCCACTTTTTGCAGCTACCTCAGATGTTGGGAGTACTAAGAAACTTGAGAATGGCCCAACAACTAGATCCACATTGTCTACAGAAATCAAATTATCATATTGATTGACGGCTGTATCCGCATCGCTGGCATTGTCGAGGATCTTTAAGTTCAACTTCTCGTCCAAGTAGACCGCCGTTTTCATTAATCACTGCTGCCCAGGTTTCATATCCATTCTTAGCCGCTGTACCGGGCTCACTCAGCCGACCAGTGAGGGGAAGAGAGACGCCAATCTTTATCGGTATTTGTTCCTGTGCATTCCCTGAAGGAACTGTGTTTTGAGTTCTACAAGCCACTACCATAAAAACTGTAATAAGGGATGTGATGATTGTCTGTTTGAGCTTCATTGTCAGTTCCTTTAGTGCTGGACTAGTGCCGCAACTTTCTTAAGCTGTAGCGGATTCCTGTTAAATTTCAGGTTGCAGAACTTATTTCTATCCTACAATTTAGTTTTGTTGCGGTACTAAGACAGAATAATTCATTCTCATTTTGTCTGTACCAGAAATTCACTTAAAAATTCTCTTTGCTCAATTGGATATAAACTTCAGTCGCACCTAGTGCTTGGCGCAACTCTCCGGCTGTTGCTGCCATGATTTTATCCACTGAAGATGCCTCGTTAATTTTGGATGATATATCACCTATTATGCTCTCTTTAGCGGCCTGTCTTTGAGCATCTTGCAAGAGGCGAGCACTTTCAAGTGCGAGGGCAGCTCGTTCTGCCGCAGCTTCCAAAACAGCGATTTCATTCGGGTTCCAGTCTCTCTTTTCATCCTTCGGTTCAATGTCCAGAATGCCGATAGTATGACCACGTACCATCAAGGGAATACTTAATTTTGATTTATTATTCCGCTCCCCTTGATTGCTTTCAATTTTTTCGCTCACCGGAATAACTCTACCGTCATGGAACTGATATCCCTCCTTATCTTGACGACGAACAAACTGAGACCAAGCCTGGCTAAAATAGCGTTGATAGGTTTGCTCGGCGGTTACGAGCGCGCGGCGCGTTTCAGTTAGCAATCGGGTGTTATCGATAGCAATTGCAAGCTGATCGCCAAGGGTACCCATAATGGCAATGTCATTGTCTGAAAAGGCGTCTTTTTGGGTACTCTGCACATCCAATATTCCGATCAAGCGCATGCCGACCTTGAGTGGTAATGACATTTCAGAACGGGTCTCGGGTAAGTCTGGATTGTTAAAGAAAACCGAATCTTCACCGGTATCCAATGCAATACGGGGTGACTGCGTTTTTGCAACGTATCCCACGATACTGTTCAGATCAATCGGCAAGGTGTGCATTCTTTTCATCATCCGTTCGCCTCCCTCGCTATTGGAAGCTCGCAAAACAGCGTATTGACCTTCTTCGTCCATCAGAAAAATTCCTACGTGATAAAAACCGAAGCTTTCAGAGATGAGACGAGCGCTGCTGGTCAGGAGCCGCTCGAGGTCCTGAAAAGAAGCAGCGGCACGAGCGACTTCCGTCACAACTTCCAATTGTTTTGCTCGTTTCTGCAACTGGACGGTTCTCTGTTCCACGGTCTGTTCGAGTTCTTCTTTTAAACCTGAAAGTTCCTGGTTAAGTTCATGGGAGCTAGCGAGGCGGTCGTGTTCTACACTTTCACGGTGGTGCATTGCAGCTAACGTTAGCAGACTGAAAGGAATAAATAAACCAAGTACACCGCCGACGTCAGTAAAATCCGGGTAAACAAATGGCATCAACCCGATGGCTATGTTATTTAAAACCGCGAATATAACCATATAGCGGAATGGAAACGTTATGCTGGCGAGGAGAAAGGCAAGAATGAGATTGGTGTGTAAAGAACTTGAGAGTCTGCTTGCATCACCAACTCCAAATGCTACGAATACGAGCACCCAGACAATGAGATAGCCGCCAATTTTATGGAATCGCGTTCGTGTCAATGTATATGACGCGATAGAAACGAAAGCAAGGCCTAATAGAATAAATACATTTCTTGTCCTACCATTAATAGCGAAGATCGTGATTGCTCCCACTAAGCCTAAGGTAGCAAAAAGAAAGGTAATGATTGAAACCAGGCGCGCTTCCCGTCTTGCGCCTGGTTCGACGATCGTAGCATGCGGCTCAAAAATAAATTTCTTCATCTTCTGCCAAAGCGTGGATGTAATAAGCTGAGCTTGTTCTTCATTCAACATGGTTCATCCCTTGCGTCAGTCCCATTGCGTATTGATACGAAGTGTGACGTCAGAATCCTGTAAGGCCATTCCAAGCTGTGTCACTGTTTCGCGAATAATGTCGTCTACTTCTGTGGCGGCAGTAATGCTGGAAGTAATTTCCCCGATTGTTTGTTCCCGGGCTGCACGTTGTTGTGCTTCATTGAATAAACGTGCGCTTTCCAGTGTAGTGCTGATCTGGTTGGATAAAGATTCGACATCGGAGATTTCTTCCGCGGTCCATGGTTCTGTATGAGCCGGCTTGGTAAGTCTAAGTACGCCAATTGTCTGTCCTCGCGTGATAACGGGAATCCTGATCGTATGTTGATCTTCGCTAACAACGTAATTGCCGGTTTTTAGCACTTGACTGGTGCTAACATCCACGGTTTGGGAAGTGTGAACAACTTCTCCATGGGCGAGACCGATGTACCCAGTGTCACCGATGTTTTTGACCATTGCCTGCCAACCCTGTTGGCTGATTTCACCGGTTGTCTTTCGCGCGGCAAAAAGCGCCTCTTGCGTGTCTCGAAGCATGCGTGCATTTTGCATGGCTATCGCTAATTGGTCAGCAAGAATTTGCAATGTTGGGATGTCGTCTGCGGTGAACGCATTGGCTTCCAGGCTTTGGATATCTAATACGCCTTGCACTTCTCCACCAGCAATTAAAGGAAGCGCCATTTCGGACCGCGTCTGAGGCAGATCGGGATTGTCAAAGTAAACGGCGTCTTCGCCGACGTCTAAGGCGATGCGAGCTTCGCCCGAGCTTGCTACCGTTCCAACAATCCCTTCTGCGCCGACTCTCAACTTATGCTCGCGCTTCAGCATTTTTTTGCCTCCGCTGCTGTTGGCAGCCATGAGGATGGCGTATTCGCTACGGGGATCTAAAAGGAATATTCCAACATGATAAAAGCCAAAGCGGCTGCTGATAAGCTGAGTTGTTAAGTCAAGTAACTCTCCGAGATCTCTTTGGGCAGCAACGGCTTTGCCTACCTCTGCTGCTGCCTGGATTTGCGAAATGCGCGTTTCAATTAAATGCGTACGTTCAACAACCAAATCTTCAAGGTTTGTAATCAAGTTTTTGGCTGTGGCACTCATGTTGTTTAGCGTGTTTCCCAAAATACCAATTTCATCGGCAGTGGTCACTTCAACGATTGCGTCCAGGTCCCCAGCCGCTACCTGTTTGGCAACATTGGTCAATTTATCTAACGGTGCAGTGATGGAGTTTCCCATCCCATAAGAAGCCAGGGCGGCAACTGATAACAGAATAAATATGACACCAATTGCGTTCACGATTGTCTGGCGGGTTTCAGCTTTCAAGGTTGCGTTGGTTTCTACATAATCTTGAAGAAGCTCATCTTCTGAAACAACGACTCCAAGACTATAACCAACAATGGGAACAGGTTTGTAGGCGATATAACGGTTGCTGCCGTTTATGTTGACCAGGCTAACGCCAGTTTGACCACTTGTCATTTTTGCGAGCACTTCGAAGACATCCAATGGAACTCTGTTGATCAAAGATAGATTTTCAATATCACCGCTTTGAAAATCATCCTCAGTGAGATTGAAGTCTTGAAGGCCCTCGGGTGGCATGGCAACCACTCTACCCGCCGAATCGATCAAGAACCCGTATCCGCTTTTACCAACGGACAGGTTGGAAACGCGTTCGGTAACGGCTGCAAGCTGGAGGTCCAGACCGACAACTCCCCGGAAGGTGCCAGATTCATCGTAGACGGGGGTGCTGCTGGTAATCACAAGACCGTTTAGGGCCGCGTCCTGGTACGGAACCGACCAGACTGCTCTTCTTTCGGTTTGCGAAGCATTTGTGGCATTGATATACCACGGACGTTCTGTAATATTGAAGTCAGGAGGAACAATCGCTGCAAGATCGACATTTGGATAGTACACTGTCTCACCGGATCGACCCCCAAAATAGACCGCGATGATATCGGGGTTATTTTCCCTTAATCCATTAACAAAGAAGTCCAGCCCCTTGATCGCAGCCAATTCCCTGGCAAGATTGTCGTTTATTCGAGCTTTAGCAGGTAAAAAAACAGAGCCCAAATCTTCGTTAGAGTTATCCCAACTCCCACTTGGAAGTTTGGACAATTCCAGATAGGCATTCCAGCTGGCATTTTCAAGATTGATTGAGTTGTCATTAGATAACAAGGCACCGGTTGTCGTTCCAAATGTATCAATTACATTCTTCATCGACGAGAAAAAGATGCTGATATCGTTTACTTCATCGGAGGCGATGACCGCTAATCTATTCTCAATTTCATGATTAACGCTTATATCGAATTGATTCACAAGAAATTCATTGGCGGCTTGCGAGCGGTAAAACACGAAATATCCCATCGCAGCAATCGTAACGAGAACGATAAGCAGGTTTCCTAAGAGAATTTTTGTTCTCAAGGAATTGGTAATAAGTCGCCTTTTATTATCGGTCAAATTGTTTGCGTTTTGAATATCAGTCATTTTTGGAGTCCGCGAAACATATCAAAAAGCTACCTCAATAGGTCCATCATCGTCAGTAGGGTTGTCTTGAGGAATAAGGCGTATTTCGGCTTCCTGTAAGTTAAGAGCCTTTTGGATTTCTCGTACAGAGGTGCGGAGAACGATGTCAAGATCGAGCGTTTCGCGGATTCGTGCCGACACATTTGAAATTGCCTGTTCTCGAGATGCACGTTCCCTTGTGCGTTCGACCAGACGAATGTTTTCGAGTGCTAACGCCGTTTGTGCTGCCACTTTGTTGGCAATTGCTTCTTCTTGTGCAGTCCACTTCTGGAAGCCAAATTTGCGCTGTAAGGAAATGGTTCCGATCTTTTGGTCACGCAATGTGATGGGGATGTTAAGAACATTATTCGACTTTCGTTTTTGTCGATCAATTTTTCCAACTGAATGGACGCCAGTAGGCGAATAGCGAAAGATTGGACTGCGGGCGGCTGCCTCTAATTTCCAGTTTTGGCGGGTATTCTCACCGGAGAGAATCTCAAGTTGAGAAATCACGAGTTTGCTTTCAGTAAGCAGGCGCGCGTTTTCAATCGTCACTGCAATCTGATCGGCCATGCTTTGAAAGATATCGACCTCATCGTACCGGAACGCATTCGCATCTGATGATTGCAAATCAAGCACGCCGACTACTTTGTTGTTTAGCATCAAAGGCATTGACAATTCTGAGCGTGTTTCGCGCAATTCCGGATTATCAAAGAAAATGATATCTTTGCTGACATCGAGAGAGATGCGCGGTTTTTTCTCCGCGGCAACATAGCCTACGATACCCTCGGTCCCGATCCTGAGCCTAAATCCCTGCTCTAGCAAGCGTTTTCCGCCTTCGGAAGAAGCAGCTTGCAAGGTAACATAATCGCCACGTTGATTAGTAAGGTAAATGCCGACGTGGTAGCATCCGAAGCGTTCAGAAATAAGATGGACTGTTCTATTCAGCAGCCGGTCCAGGTCTTGAAAAGTTGCGGTTTGGTGTGTCACAATTGAGCTTGCGTTTAGTAAATTCGTTTTACGAGATAATTCCTGAGTTCTTTCAGCAATTCGATTTTCCAGTTCTTTTTGGGATTTCAGTTGGGATCGTTGTATCTCCATCGCTTGTAAGTGGATACGCTGAAAGCTTTCGTTGAGAATTTGCAAGGCAGACACAACAACGAGCGAAATGAGGAGTTGCGAAGCGATTGCAATGATCCAGTCGATCAAATCCCCCTGGGGGGTCAACTTATCGGAAAGTGTGTAATGCTCATTTAGTATGAGATACCCCATTCCGACAATAATAATTTCATTCAGGGCTATCGCTGCGACGGCAGCCTGTGTGCCAATAAAAAGGCAGGCAAAGGTGACAAAAGCAAGAAAGAAAAATAAAGAGTCTCCCCGAATGCCGGTTTCGGTGAGACTAAAAAATCCTAGCAGAAGAGGCAATAAAACAAAAATCGTTGCCTTGACTATATAAGGCAAACGTACCAGGGTGACCGTAACAAGCAGGGCAAATACACCGATATAAACACTTTGCAGGATTAAATCAGATGTACTGATTACTGCCGGAACTAAGGCAAACAGTCCGACAACTGCAGAGAGAATAAGTATTTTTTGTATAAACTGTTCTCGCCAGGCATCCTGCGAGAGGGGTTCGGTCTCATTTCGATCTATTGCGGAAATACTCATCAGAAGGCTCAACTCTCATCAACATTTATTTCAATGGTTGCTTCTGTTGCATCTAAAATTTGACCAAGCTCGCGGACAGTAGTTTGAAGAACACCCTCTACGCTGGTCGAAGCCCAAATCTTGTTGGTTATTTCAGTAACAAATTTTTCTCGCATGGCAGTACTTTGGCTTTCTTCCAATAGGCGCGCATTTTCAAGAGCCAGAGCTGTCTGGGTAGCAACTGCCTGGATCCAATTCTTCTCTTCCGCTGACAGGGATTCTTCTCCATTTAGCGTAAGCTGTCCGATAATTTGATCTCGAAGCGTAATCGGAAACTCAACTACATTTTCATGATCGATATCGGAGTCACCGCCGAGGACCACGGAGATTCCGCCTTGAGGCAAGTTGCTATCAATCCAAGCTTCGCGAAGATATTGTTTTTGTATGTTTCGCAACTCGTTTAGCCTCTGGCGTGTTTCCTGGAACAGTCGGGCATTATCAAGCGAGATTGCAACTTGATTGGCCATGTTTTGTAATGTTTCAATATCATGTTCCGTGAAGGCATTTTCTTGGGTAGAGTGTACGTTAAGCGCGCCCAGGATCTGATCTCCGACCAAGAGCGGCAAGGAGATTTCGGAGCGCGTATAAGGGAGAAGGGGATTATTAAGACGGATGGACTTTTTATCGGAATCGTGGGAAATTTGAGCCTGTCGCGTAAGAATAGATTTTCCGGTGATATTTGCACTGTTTACTTCGACTTGATGCTTGCTCTCAAAAAGAAGCCGTCCTGCTTCACCGGTGGCGGCCTTTAAATCGCACCACTTTCCTGTGTTGTCTACCATATAAAGCGCAGAATAGTAGTAACCAAATTCCTTCGTTATAAGGTGTACCACGCGATTTAAGAGTTCCTCTGGATCGAGAATTGAGGTTGCAACCCGCCCAACTTCATTGATTGCTTTAAGTTGCGAGGTTCGCTCATCTACTTTTTTCTCCAGGTCGCTCTGTAATTCTTGCAGTCTGGCAACCATACGGTTGAAATAAATTGCTAGTTTGCTGATTTCGTCAGAGGAAACGACCGGCGCGCGCGTAGTCAGGTCTCCATTTTCAACCTTGGTAAACGAATCCATCAGTTGAGCCAAGGGATCTGAGACAGATTTTGCAAATAGATACGTTAAACCGAAGGCAAATAGAATAGCAAGGCTGCTTACTAAAACAGACTGTATTTGAAGGGCAAGAAGGACTTCATAAGAGCCGACTTCGTGATAGAGCACTCTCGTAGTTTGATGATACCCAATTGGGGCAATCAATAAGGTAGTAATAATGAGTGAAAAGAATACAATCGCCAGCGTTTTGTTTAGAATTTTAAAGTTGCTCAAACCAGAGAGTTGTTTAGAGAACTCCTTTGGAAGAAACACCTGCCGGACAGGCGCAAGTAATCTGTCCAGAATCATGGTAGACAAAGGCACAAATGCGAAATTCGAGACGAGTCCGGCAATAAGACTGTAAATGACCTGATCTCGGTTAACGATACTGATCGAATTTAAGAGGATCGCTTTTGGGATGACAATTAGCCCAAAAGATATAATAGCCGACGAAAGGGCGTATTTCCAAACTAGCGTATGAGATGATCTCCACGCGTCTGTGTGATCCTGTTTTGTAAAAAGCTCTGAGTTTTGTTGCCATGTATGCAGGCTGGAACGTATGTTGCGAGAGAAAACGAGGGCGATAGCCACCAAAAGCATAATTATGATTGGGACGACTAAACCCTCAACTCTATTGAGCAAAGTGATTACTTCTGGAGCGTAATCTGCATTAATCTGCTCGGATATAAAACCAAACAACATCGTGACCGAGGCTGCGAACTGCGCAAAGATAATTGCGAGGACGACATACCACTCCCCTGTCTTCACGAGGAGCCGTTCTAGAAACGTTCCGGCTTGCATATCCTGTTGCATGATTATTCTTCCCTGCTGGTTTGGGGCTGCGTTTTATAATCTTCAGATTCTTTATTCACAATACCAATATCTATCCGAGTTTTTCGAGCCCCAGTCACCCGATGCAGTTCTTGGATTGTAGTATTGAGAATCGTATGCATATCAGTTGAGCGGCGAATTTTGCTGCTTATTTCATTTAGCAAGCGTTCGCGTTCTGCCTGTTTGCGAATTTGATCTACGAGACGGGCATTTGCAATAATTGCAGCCAGGCTTCCTGCAAGTGTTCCCAGCATCTCTTCATCATTTTCGTTGTAAGCCGCGGTTTGTTCGCTCTCAACGTTTAATACCCCCAAGATGTCATTGCGGAATATCAGTGGTAAAGCCAATTCTGACCGTGTGTTCGAGCTAACCAAAATGTAACGGGCATCCTGGTTGATATCGTTTACGCGTAATGGTTTTCGATGTGATGCAACCCAGCCAGTAACTCCGGAACCAAAAGGTATGGTCATGTCAATGATGCTTTCTGAATAGCCGACAGATGCTTTGACAGTCAATTTTTTCCGCTCGTCATCAGAAAGGAGGATCGAAACGCGATCGCCGCCTAAAGTTACTTGTAATCCTTTGACGGCACTGGCGAGGGCTTCCTCCAACGTTGTTCCGGAGGCCGCAGAAGTCGTAATATGGTGCAATAGGCGATGTTGGGATAAATGCTCCTGGATTTCAGCAAAGAGTTCGGTATTATTCACCGCAATCGCCAATTGGTCAGCTAAGGTTTGAAAGATATTAAGATCGTTCGAACCAAATGAGTACGGTACTGTGCTTTGGACATCGAGTACACCGAGAATGCGTTCGCCGATTTTTAAGGGAATAGCCGCCTCTGCCCTCGTTTCCGGAAGCATGGGATTGGGAAGGTGGGTGGCATCCTTGGTTATGTCATTGACAACCAGGGGCTCTCCCTGGCCTGCTACGAAACCAACAATCGATTTTGAACCAACTGCAAGTTTATGCCCGATTCTCTTTAGTTGGGCCCCAGCTTCCCCTGTTGCTTCCCGGATGACCGCACTGTGTTCCCCCGGATCGATCAGGAAAATGGAAGCATGGTAGAAGTTAAAACGGTCGCGGATTAAATTGATTGCTTTGAGCAATAGTTCATCTAAATTTAACGCGCTGCTAATATCTCTCGCGATTTCTGTTGCAGCTTGAAGTTTATGGATTTGATTCTGGGCTTGATCCAGAACGCGAGCATTATATAGAATTCTGCTGACTTGATTTGCCAGCGTGCCAAGATACTCTAATTGTTCTTCCGAAAATGCGCCTTCCTTATCAAAGTCTTGAACAATGAGCGCTCCAATCACCTCGTTGTCGATGACCAGAGGCGTTCCCATCCAGGACTTTGCAAGTTTTCCCTGAGTCTTGGCGCCCAGTGCTGACGCTTGATTTTGCACATTCTCGTTGAAAAGCAACGGCTGTTTCGTTCGGATTAATAGAGAAGTTAAGCCTTCCCCGAGCGAGAAGGCCTCGAGCGACCCTGCCCTGCCATCTTCGAACAGATAAGGTATGTTAATGGAAGAAGTTTTTTCATCATACAACGCGCTTACAAACGCGTGGCTTCCAATATTTTTTACAATTTGTTCATAAATTGCTTCAAAAAAAGCAGTGGTGTTCCAGGGTGTTTTAATTGCATTGGTAATTGCGGTCAGTGTCTCTGTTTCTCGGGCGCTTTTTTCTGATTGTTCGATGGTCGCAACCTGACCAAAGATAGTGGCAGCAAGCTGACATAAGTTCAGAATTGGTTCAAGGGACTCTTCGTTTAGCTGTCCGTTATAGCTGCCTACCAGTATCAGCCCTTGAAGGTCAAGTTCATTTTGTATCGGCAAAAATGCTGCTCTTTCAAATCCTAAATTTGATGCAAATTCGATCAGTCTGGAATTTGTTGTTTCGCTTCTTGCGATATTAAAAATGGTATAGCTAGCAGATAAAAAAACATCGCGTTGATCTTTTTTGAGAATAATTTCTTGGGGTAACGCTGCCTGATTCAAATCGCTTTTAAGGTTTGCCACCCCCTGAAGGGTAAGCATCTCGTTCCTAACAAAAAACGTTGCGCTGGGCAGGCTTGTTATTCCAGACAGCGCCTTTGTAAGAGTTGTAAAGGTTGGTATTAAAACATCGCTGGTCATTATTGGTTAGCTTAATTCCCAAACGGGATCGCCGCTTAAAATACGTCGTATTTGTTCAGGGAAGCGGTCCGGGTCTAGCGGCTTTCCGAGAAATCCATCGAATCCGGCGGTACGCGCTTTGCTAATCTGTTCATCGCTCGCTTCTGCAGTGACTGCTACAATCGGAATAGAATTTAGATGATCTGAGGCCCTTATCTTTTTTAAAGCTCCATAGCCATCCTCGTAAGGGAGACGAATGTCCATCAGAATTTAAGTCGAGGCGAGGCAGCGTGTCCGCATATTCAACAACTTCATAACCGGATGTTTTCCACTCACAATGGATGCCTAAATAACCCAACATGCGCGCGATCAACACAAAATTGGAAACATTATCTTCAACAACAAGTACAGTTGTGTCTTTTGGAATAGCGACTTTTTTAGGTTGTGTTTCAGTAGAGGTTAACTCTGCTTTTGCCATTCTCATCTCCTTAAAAACCTCTCTACCTGTTCGGATAGCGCGTCTATGTCAATTGGCTTTTGGATATATCCGTCACAACCTGCTTCCAGAGAACGTTCGCGGTCCCCGCGCATGACGTTGGCCGTCAAGGCAATAACGGGGACAAGTTCGAAACCGGGAGTCTCTTTAATCTGCGCCGTAAGCGTGTACCCGTCTATATCTGGCATATTGATGTCCATCAAGATGAGGTTTGGTTTTGTGCTCTTCAAAATATCCAGCGCTTGTGTGGCGTTCACGGCTTCAATGACGCTAAATCCTTCCGCCGTCAATACCCTTCGCACAAGCGTTCGATTGTCGACATTGTCTTCAACATATAGGATTGTGGCATTGTGTGACATAGGTGTATCTCCGGTTATGATTTTACTTGCATGAATTTTTCGTTTCCATAACAGCACCCTTGCAGAAAACTTACAAATAGGTAATTAAAAAGAAAACACGGCTTCACAAGAAGCCGTGTATCCCATAAGGGGCACACTTGAGAGCGGGTGAACGGATTCGAACCGTCGAATGGTAGCTTGGGAAGCTACTGCCTTACCACTTGGCGACACCCGCAGGGATTGTCTTTATTTGAATGCGATTGGGATTATAGCCATCGGTTCAAGCTGTGTCAAGCCTGTTTGATTTTTGGATTTCTTGAATGGACGCTTTTCGCCTCCTACGCCATCCCTCATTGCTCCCGCTTAATAAGCTTGTTTGCCAGTTCCATCAACGCTTCGCCAGCCTCTCCCTGGGGATCGGCCTCTCTCAAGCTGTTCAATGCCATTGTTGTCATCTGGCGAGAGATGCCATGCGTATATTCATAAGAACCTTCCTTGGCAAGCAATTGCGCAATTTCCTCAACCTCATCCGGTTGAATCGGGCCTTTGGCCCAGCGTTCGGCGAATTTTCCGCCTTTGCTCAGTCCATGCAAAACGGGTAGGGATTTCTTGCCTTCGAGAAGGTCACTGGTTGCGGACTTGCCTGTTACGGTTTCATCGCCCCAGATCCCCAGGATGTCATCTTGCACCTGGAAGGCGATCCCCAGAGCGTGTCCGAAGGAGCGAAAGGCATCCTGCCTGCCTTCGTCTGCGCCACCCAAAATAGAACCGATATGGCAACAAGCCGAGAGCAGGGCGGCGGTCTTTCCAGCGATCATAGGCCAGTAATCTTCGACCCGCAGATCAAGGCGCTTTTCATAGGACATGTCCAGAAACTGGCCGCGGGTCAGGTCAAGACTGGTATTGTGCAAAACGGTCGCTGCTTTTACAACTGTTTCAGCCGGATAGCGGTTTCTTAAATCCGTGATAGCCTGATTTGATTGAACAAAAAGCGCATCGCCTGCGTTGATGGCCATGGCGATTCCCCAAAGTTTCCAAATCGTGGCGCGCCCGCGCCGCTTTTCTGAATTGTCTTGGATATCATCGTGGACAAGCGAAAAATTATGGATCAATTCCACCGCGGCTGCAGCGGGAACTGCGTATAACCACTCTGTATCACAAGCCGAAACAGTCATGAGCAACATCAATGGGCGAATACGTTTCCCGGTGGCCGCAGGCCCTGCGCCATCCCCGGTCCAGCCCATGTGGTAGGTGAGCATATCGTAGAAGGGACGGGTATGCGCTTCGTCCAGACGGCCCACTTGGCGTTGGAGTTCTGATTTCAATCGCGGGCAGCATGCTTTCCATGAATTTGTTCAGGCTCATGTTCGGTTCTCCTGTCCCTTTAGTGTGAGGTTATAACAAGTCCAGCCCTTGTAATTCCGATCTCTAATTGGGCAGGGGAGTGAAAAAGAATGCTAATAAATCCCAGGCTTTTTGGCAGTATCGATATTGGATTTGGAGTTGTCGATCAGCACGCACTCGCAGGCTGCATAGCCAATCTTATTCAGGAGCAGTTCGAAGATAGCTGGATCCGGTTTGTTCAATCTTACGGCGCCCGATAAGATAATATCGTCAAACCAGTCGAAGAAAGGATATTTTTTCCGTATCCGTGGATATGTTTCTGCCGACCAATTGCTTAACCCGTACAACGGATACCCTTTTTGTTTAAGTAGACCTAAGATCTCTACCGACCCGCTGATTGAGCCGCCGATGGAATTTTCCCAGCAATCGAAATAGGTCTGGATGAGCACGGCATGATGGGGAAATTGCGCCGAAAGCTCTGCGATGCCCTCCGCAAAAGGGCGTCCCTTGTCCTGTTGCTCGTTCCATTTATAAAAATCAATCTCGTCTAGAAAACTTTCCATGGCATGCGGCTGTTCGGGGAAGTAATTCTGATAGAGGTATCGGGGGTTCCAGTCCAGTAGAACACCGCCGAAGTCGAAGATGATCGCTTGGATGTCAGATTTCATCGGGGCTATTCTATCAGGTTTCTGTCTAGTGAATGTAAACGAACCCCGCTCTAAACAGGCGGGGTTCGCAATTGCGCAAGCATGCTCGTTGTTATTTGGGTGGCTCGACGTCAAACGTGGTAATGATCTTGTTCTCACTCCAGTTGGCCGGGTCCGGGGAGACAACCTGATAAACAAAGTATGTCGCCGGGTTTGGATCGCCTTTGTTATTAAGGTTTAATTGGCCGGTGACTCCGTTATACGTCCCAAGACTGCGTATGCCCTGTGTAACTTCCTTGCGAGTTGGGAGTTCTCCGCCTTTTGCTTTGGATGCTTCTTCGATCGCCTTAATACACATCCCTGTCGCGTCATAAGCCTGAGCGGCAAATATCCGGGGATAGTCGCCGTAGTAGTGGTTGAAGTCATCAATGAATTGATTTGCATTGGGATAACTGGCGGGAGGCGCAACGATTTCTGTGAAATACATGCCGCCACCCTCCACCAACGAAGGACCGGCAAGTTGAAGCAAGGAGGAACGGTTGACCACGTCCGTACCCATGAAGGTACCGGTATATCCCGCTGCACGCGCTTCTCTAAAGAACGGGCCGGCTTGATCCGCTCTGGTTGCTACATAAACCATATCAGGGTTTGCTGCTAAAATGCGACGGATGATTCCATCGAACTTTTCCTTCTGGTCCGTGGCTGAGATGCCGATCACGCTGACCCCAAGGTTATATGCTTCCCGTCTGAAGTAATCCGCGTTTTTCTCGCTGTAGGAGGAGTTGCTGTGAATAATGTAAACTCTCTGGAAACCTTGCGTGGCAGCAAACCGAGCGGCCGCCATGCCTTGCCCATCATCGCGCCCGACAACGCGATTGACCTCCGGATAATATCTGTCCGTCACGGTGGAGAGGGTGCTGGCAGGAGAAATGAAAGCCAGCCCATGCAGATGATAGATTTCTGATGCCTGAACCGTTACATTCGAGTTGTAGTGACCCACACCGCACAGGATCTGAGGGTCCGCCACGATCTCGTTGGCATTGGCAATACCGATATCAACGTTGCCCTGATCGTCATAGGAGACCAGCTCGATGGCATAGCCTAACTGGTTCATTGGACCAGCCAATTGGTGCGCCGCTAAATCCGCACCCCGTACGATTTCTGTTCCCTCGTGGGATCCACCTCCCGTGAGGGGGACCTGCACAGCAATCTTGATCGTTGCTTTTGGATTAAAAGGCGTCTCTGTAGGAAACGGGGTCGGCGTTTCGGTCGGCGGAACGGATATGGCTTCGGTGGGGATTACTGCTGTGTTTGCTGGAACGTCGATAACAATCGGTGTGGCTGGCGCACAGCCCATTAAACTTGTCAGCAAAATTGCGATAAAAATGAGTGGTGCAGCAGATCCGTGGATGCGTTGAAATATGAGTGTAAATTTGGTTGAAATAGTTTTTTCTCCTTTCCCATTATCAACATTATTAAGCTTATTATTCACGAAATTTATAATAAATCAAGGCCCAAAAGTCTTATTTTTTCTCCTGGTCATACTGCGTCCAACTATTTTTCTTGTTGCACTTGATCGTCTAGCCAGCGGGATATGGGAAAGTCTCTAAGAGATTCACAAATATCTTGAACAAATAGTATCGTTTCTTGAAGACTTTTCGCGATCAAGCGGCTTGATTCCAGAATTAAGTCAGGCTGCTCTTGCGATTAAGCCCCTTGATCCTTGACTTTCATCTTAGCGCTCGATGGGATCTTCAGGATGGTCAGCATTCCACAGGGCAATGAGTTCAGCTTCGCTTTTGCCTGCGTTTTTCGCGTTGCGCACCCTGCCGTGAAAGCGGGCATTTAAACGGCGCGCGACATCCGGGTTGGCGCGCACGGCGATCTCAATGCTGCCATCCCGGCGCATGGTGGGGCGGAAGTGCATGCCGTTGGGAAGCTGGACAATGCGCCCTGCCGCCAAAGCACGTTCGATGATCGCGTCCAATTCTGCCAGCATGGCCAAAGCGCTGCCCTGGCTCTGGTTGGTGTTGTTGACCAGGGTCTCGATCACTTCTTCGCCTGTCATCGGCGCCGCAGGCTCGATGCGGGGACCGTAAGTTGCATATGCCTGTACTTTATGCGCCATCCTGTTTTCCTCCGCAGCGTTGTTGTTCAAAAACTGGATAAGATTTGAAAAAAATGGGTTTCGCTCTTTCCATCAAGGGTAAAAATCAGCCTCCCGTCGCCTTTTCCTTCCGATTCTTCGACTTTCCATCTCCATTCGCACAGTCCGCTTTCGTTTGCCACGGTGTTCATCCGGTGGATTTCGCCCGAAGGAGGGATATATGTCAGTTCACAAGATTTATCAGGGGTTGCCTGCATGGACACCCTGACATAATTTTTCATGAGCGCTTTTTGGGGGATGTCTATCACGAAGCCGGTATCTGGCTCAACGGTGGCCAGGCTGGACATCTGAGAGGAATTTGTTTGCACTTGCAAAACGATCCAGATTAAACAGGTGACAAAGATGGCCGAGAGCAGGGCGATTAGAAATCTTGGGCGTTCGACGAGCAAAGTTCATTGGGCCACTGCTACCTTGTTTTTTCTCAGTTCCTGGAGCGACCCTGCCCCACAGGCAAACATCGTAACCTCGACCTGTCGCTTCGTCAGCTTCATCATTGCAACGGCTTGCTCGGTCGAAACCGCTGCAGCTTTGAGGAAATTGCCTGCCATCCCGCCCAGGGATGCGCCCAGCGCTACGCACTTGGCTATATCGAGGCCGTCTTTGAGCCCGCCGCTGGCGAAGATGGTCATCTGCGGCAGAATCCGTTTCACATTCAAAATCGACTCGGCCGTGGGAATGCCCCAGCCGACAAAGGTGGCGGCCAGCCTGCGCGTGAACTCGTCGGGGGCGCGGTGCATTTCAACCTGCGACCAGCTCGTGCCGCCCGCGCCGGCTATATCGATGGCAGAAACGCCGCAATCGGCCAGAAGCTTTGCCGATCTTTCAGAAATGCCCCAGCCGACTTCTTTGGCAATCACCGGCACTTCAATTTTTTGGCAAACTTCCTCGATCTTCTTCGCTAACCCGGCGAAGTTGGTATCGCCTGCGTCCTGGACCGCTTCCTGCAAGGGATTGAGGTGAAGGATCAGGGCGTTTGCCTCGATCATGTCCACGGCGCGGCGGCAGTGATCGATCCCGTAGCCGTAGTTGAGCTGCACGGCGCCCAAGTTGGCAAACAGCAAAATATCCGGCGCGCTTTGGCGGACAATGGAGAAGGAAGCGGTTTGTTCGGGGTGTTCGAGCGCGGCGCGCTGGCTGCCGACCCCCATCGCCACGCCGACTTCCTGTGCGGCTGTGGCCAGGCGCCGGTTGATCTCGCCGGCTTCCTCCGTCCCGCCGGTCATGGAGCTGATCAGGATGGGAGCGGCCAGTTGGACCCCGAACAGGCTGAGGCTGGGGTCGACGCGGTCCAGGTCCAATTCGGGTAGAGCCTGGTGGAGGAAGTGGTAGTTCTCCAACCCGGTGGTCAGCGCGGAGCGGACGTCCTGCTCCAAATTGATCTTGATGTGGTCCGCTTTTCTCTCTTCGATTGGAGCGGCTTTCGGCGCAACTTTTGGCATAAGGCAGTGTTCCTGTCATTGTATGGTTGGCTTGACATGCACCTTATAAGGATTACAATAGGCCAGCCAAGAATGATGATATCAATCCAGGAGGATCATAATGTCTGATACGTATGCTGAGGTAAAGGCGATTATCGTAGATTTGCTCGGTGTGGATGAGAGCAAGGTCACGATGGGCGCCAGTTTTCGCGATGACTTGGAAGCTGATTCACTCGACCTGGTCGAGCTAATCATGGCCTTCGAGGACAAGTTCGGCGCGGAGATCTCGGACGAGGATGCACAGTCTATCACGACTGTCGGCGGCGCGGTCGAATATATCGACGCTCGTAAATAATGTTATTTTGATTATAACCGTAGAGCCGCTCTCTGTTAGCAGAGGGCGGCTCTTGCGTTCTTTAAAGTCTGGCTGGTCTTAGAAGTCTGACTTGTCAACTATTAGACATTATCGGTAATAGTAAAATAGCAGCATGATCACATACGACCAATTGAAAGCAAAACCAAAACAATTTCTAGCGGCGACTGGGCTCAAAGTGGAAGAATTCGAGCGGATCTTGCCAGTGTTCAAGGGAAAGCTGGCTGGATTACATCCGCCAGAGCTTACCAAAAGAGGCACGCCTCGGCAACGGCGAGCCGGGGCTGGCCCGAAAGAGAAATTACGTACGGATGAAGACAAGCTGTTGTTCATTTTGATCTACCAGAAGACGTATCCGATCCAGGAGATGCTTGGATTACAGTTTGAGATCAGTCAACCGCAAGCCAACTATTGGATACACCTGCTCTTGCCGATCTTGAAGCAAACGCTAGCCGAAATGGGTTTGACGCCGGAGCGTGATGGAGAAGCCGTGGCTGACAGCCCATTGGTAGCCGAAGCAGAGCCAGATTTCTTGATCGACGGCACGGAAAGACGACGCCAACGTCCGAAAGATGCCCAAAAACAGCGTGAACACTACAGTGGCAAGAAGAAAACCCATACCGACAAGAACCTTTTGTTGAGCAGCTGCCATACCAAGAAAGTGTTGTATCTCAGTCCAACCGTGACTGGCAAAACTCACGACAAAAGGGTAGCTGACGATCATCCCATCTCCTATCCAAGATGTTCTACTTTGGGCAAGGACACCGGCTTTCAAGGATATGAGCCGCAAGGTGTGATCACGTTTCAGCCAAAAAAAGCCTAAAGGACAAGAGTTGAGCCAAACCGATCGTTGTTTGAATAGCATCATTTCCAGAACCAGGATCAGTGTTGAAAATACGATTGCAGGTGTCAAACGTTGTCGTATTGTGAAAGATGTTTTCCGCAACACCAAAGATGGCTTTTCGGATTCGGTGATGGAAGTGGCTTGTGCCCTTCATAACCTGCGAGTGGAATGCCGCCATCCAAAACCTGTGTTCCTGTTATGCCAGCTACCACCTTTTGCTTATTACCAATAATGTCTATTGAAGAAGGATTGGTATTTCTTCCGGGTGCTTGGCCACCCGCACCCCTGCGGCTTCGAGCGCATTGATTTTGTCGGCAGCCGTCCCTTCGCCGCCTTCGATGATCGCGCCGGCGTGCCCCATGCGTTTGCCGGGAGGCGCAGTCTGCCCGGCGATGAAGCCGGCGACCGGTTTGGTCATCTTAGAAGCGATGTATTCGGCAGCCTTCTGTTCATCCGTGCCGCCGATCTCACCGATCATGATGACCTTCTCGGTCATCGGATCGTGCTCGAACATCTCCAGCACATCGATGAAGCTGGTGCCGTTGACCGGGTCGCCGCCGATGCCCACGCAGGTGGAAGCGCCCAACCCCAAATTTTTCATCGCGTAGAGCACCTCGTAGGTCAGCGTGCCGGAGCGCGAGACTACGCCTACATCGCCTGGAATGGCGATATCCCCGGGAATGATGCCGATCTTGGTCTCACCGGGGGTCAGCAAACCGGGACAGTTGGGGCCGACCAGGCGAATGCCTTTCTGGTCGAGATAATTGCGGACTTTCATCATATCCTGCACGGGAACGCCTTCCGTGATGCAGACGATCAGCGGGATGCCGGCGTCCGCAGCTTCGAACATCGCATCGGCTGCAAAGCGGGCCGGAACGAAAATGATGCTTGTGTTTGCCCCGGTTGCTTCCACCGCCATTTTGACCGAATCGAATACCGGTATCTTTCCATCCAGGACCCATTCCCCGCCTTTGCCGGGCGTCACGCCGGCGACAATATTAGTGCCGTATTCCACCATCTGGGTGGTGTGAAAGAGCCCTTCATTCCCCGTGATGCCCTGCACCAGCAGGCGGGTGTTTTTGTTGACTAATATACTCATCACATTATTCCTCTCGCCGAGCGGAGGCCGAGCGATAGCGAGGCCGTAGTCGAAGCGTTTGTGCTTTTTGCCAAATGCCCCTCGACTGCATCCCTCCGGTCGTTCCGCTCTGGGCGAATTTATCTCTGCGCAGCAGCGACGGCCTTTTGGGCGGCGTCGGCTAACGTATCAGCTGTAATCATATTGGCATCGGACAGCAGGGCGCGGCCTTCTTCGGCGTTGGTGCCCACCAGGCGGACCACCATCGGCACCTGCGGCTTGACCTCTTCCATTGCGGCCAGGATACCCCGGGCAACCTCATCGCAACGGGTGATTCCGCCAAAAATGTTGTACAGCACCGCTTTCACGTTCGGATCCGACAGGATGATGCGCATCGCTGCCGCAACCTTGTCTGCTCCCGCGCCGCCGCCAATATCCAGGAAATTGGCCGGTTCCCCCCCGAACAGCTTAATGACGTCCATGCTGGTCATCGCCAGCCCCGCGCCGTTGACCATACAGCCGATGTTCCCGTCCAGCTTGATGAACGAGAGCCCATACTTGCGGGCTTCGGTTTCGGACGGCGCTTCCTCGTCGATATCGCGCATCTCGGCCAGGTCTGGGTGACGGAAGAGGGCGTTATCGTCGATCAGCATCTTGCCATCCAGCGCAACCAGGCGCTTATCCTTGGTGATCACCAGCGGATTGATCTCTGCTAGGGTGGCATCGCTGGCCGCGTAAGCATCCCACAGTCCTTTGGCGATGCGCCCAAATTCTCGCCAGTATGTGCGAGGCAGATCGATGAAGGCAGCAATATCGCGGGACTGGTAGTCGCGCAGTCCAAGAAGCGGATCGATGTGCTCTCTTATGATCTTCTCGGGGGTGGTGGCTGCCACTTCTTCGATCTCAACGCCACCAGATGCAGAGGCGATCATGACCGGTTTTTTAGCCGCCCGGTCGTTGGTGATGCCCAGGTAAATTTCCTGATCGATCGCTGCGGCTTCGTCGATCAAAACTTTGCGTACGGGTAGTCCTTTGATTTCCATCGCCAGAATCTGCGTAGCAAGCTGCTCGGCTTCGATCGAATTATTTGCTACCTTGATTCCCCCGGCCTTGCCGCGCCCACCGACCAACACCTGGGATTTCACCACCACGCGGCCGCCCAATTCGTCGGCAATCTGTCTCGCTTCGCTGGCGGTAGACGCAACGCGTCCCTTTGGGATTGGGACGCCATATCTGGAAAATATTTGCTTTGACTGATACTCGTGGAGTTTCATGAACTCTCCCTTAATAGAAATTCGCGCGTATCTCTCCAGCGGAATATCACGATTTCCCCTGTCTTTGTGAAGAAATACTCGTGCGCAATGAAAGCATTATGATTATACCATTCGCAATATATCGGCCTTACGAAAAAAAGGCTCTTTAGGATTTCGCGTGAAAGGGGCCGGATTTGGGGGTGCGAGTGTGCGTACGCACACTCGCACCCCCAAATCCGGATATCTACCACGGAATTTCCCGAAGACCAAAAAAAGAAGTCCAAAGTCTCCAGACTTTGGACTCCTTTTTTGGATCAACGTCGGGAGACGTTGGCGCCTCAATCGTTCGGCAACGTAAATCGCATAATGCGGTTGTACAACCCGTCCGTCACCCATACGTGCCCATCCGGGTCGACCGCGATGCCGGAGGCCAGGCCAAAGGTGGAGGGCGTGTCGCCAAAATCGCCCCAGGTGCGGACGACTTCGCCCTCGGCGGTGAATTCGATTACGCGGTATTGCTCGGGGTCGGTTACAAAAACGTGGCCTTCCTCATTGACTGCGATGAACGGTTTATTGTCCAACGATTGCCCGTACCAGCCGAACACGTCCCACTGGCGGTCGGGGAGGAAGGACAGGCCATCTTCAGAAGGGGTAAATGTTTGCACGCGCTGGTTCCAAGTGTCGGTCACGTAGACTGTTCCATCTTGACCAACTGCAACACCGACCGGTTCGTCGAACTGACCGGGGTCCAGGCCTGCGGATCCAAACTCGGTCAAATAATTGCCATCCGGGTCGAACACGACGATGCGCTTGTTCCCGGTATCGGCAACGTAGACGTTCCCTTTGGCGTCCACCGCCACCCCGCGCGGCCCCCAGAACCCGTCCTGCTGGTCAGCCTGGCCGTACTGGCCCCAGGCCGAAATGGGTTGCCCCTCGGCTGTAAATTTCTGGACCCGGTGGTTCCAGGTGTCGCTGACGTAGACGGAACCGTCGGGCCCGACGGCGATCCCCCAGGGTTCGTTGAAGGCGCCAACCGGGGCAGGGGCGGAGATCCCGTCTGCGAAGGAACCCCAGCTTTCGAGCATATCCCCCTCGGCCGTAAAGTGGACAATGCGATTGTTGCGCGAATCTGCCACGTAGAACGTTCCATCCGGGGCAAAGGCCAGCGAGCGGGGCACATTCAGGTTGACCGGTTGCGCCTGGTTTTCGCCGATGACCAGATCGGCTTCCAGAACCACGTTTTTCCCTTCGGTAGGATCGACGATGTCCACCGTTTCGACCGGCGCTGCGCCATAATCCCAGATCTGCGCGGCAATATCTTTGCGGATATACAGGCGCATCTGGTCGGCGGGCTGCCAGGTGGCTGGCGTCAGGTCGGTGTGGCCGGTTGCAGCTGCGTACTTGGTGTAATCCCGGTTCAGCCAGATATCCCAGATCCCGGCCAGGATTTGCCGGTTGCGCAGAGCGTCGGCGATCCGCTCGCGGGTCAGGCCGAAGTAATCCTGGCTGGGCCACCACATGCGGATGTAGTCGAAGCGGTAAAAGCCAGGGCCAAGTGCCGGCTCGATCTTATCGAAATTCTTGGCATCCACGACCACGAAGACCGAATCCCGCAGGGCCTTGGTAGGCTGGTCGAAAGAGCGCTGGTTGGTGTAATCGCGCAAGTACCAGACGAACGGCCAGGAGACGCCGGTATCGGGGGCGCTGGCATCGTAGGAGAGGGCCAGGTTCATGCCGCCTGTGGTGCGTTGCGAGATCTCCCTGGCCTGGGCCATGACCTGCTTAATGCCGGTCGCGCCATGGGCATACACCAGGTACTCTTCGGCGCTGTCATATTTGATGTATGCAGCCCGGAAGGAAGCCCGCATTGTCAGAATGGCAAGAAAGCCGAAAACGGTCAAAGTCACCAGCCCGGGCAGGAAACCGCTTTCGCGGTTGCGCAACAGATACAACCTGACCAGGCTGGCGATCGTGATGGCAAATATGATGATCAACCTGATGATGGAAGAGGTGATCTCTGACCCCTGGGCTGCATCCCCTACGGGCATTGTCAATGCGATAAAGGTTGTTCCCAACAATCCCATCAAAAAGAGGATCGATAAGGCGACCTTCGTCAAACCGCTGGTTTCGTCTTTCTGCAAGTAAGCCAACCCGGCTGCGCTGGCGAGCGTCAGGATGGCCGGGAACAGGAAGGCCGAGGTTGCCTGTAGTTGGGAGAGGTCCTTGCCCTGGAACGGGGGAGTGGGCCCGAGCAGAGAGGAAACGCTGTTGAACAGACCAATCACAAACAGGACGGCGAGGACCAGCGTTAAAGCGGTGCGCGTCGGGCGCAGACGTTCCCAGGAAATATTTTCGATCAGGTGTCCTAACCCCCAGCCTGCCAGCAGAATCATAGGCCAGGCCATATGGTAGGTCAGCCAGGGCATGCGTTCGCCCGCATAGCTCAAAGCGATGACGCTCGTTACGATCCACCATAAGAGCAGGCTAAAGGTATTCGAAAAATTCCGCTCGACAGTGTTGACCTCGGGTACGGGCTCGACGCCCACAACCGGAACAGGCTCGGTTTCCGGGATCGAGGCGGATATTTCTTCGTCGACGACATACTCCCTCGGTTCGACGTCGTTTTCTGTCAGTTCATATTCCGCCGGCCGGGATTTCAGCAGCTTTTTGATCCCTAAGAAGGCGGCCAGGAGCGTTCCGAGCGCGGGCAGGAATTCGTAAATCGGGATTTGCACCAGCACGTAGTAGTACCAGGGTTGGCTGCCTCGTTCTACGCCCTGCTGGGCCAGCCAGTACCCCAGGGAACCGACCAGACCGGTGAAGAAGCCGTCGCTGTTGGTGAACACAGACGTATACAGCACCGTGAAGATGCCCCAGAACAGCAGGGCTGGCTTCCACCAGTTGCGGTCCCACAGCAGGCCGATCGCGATGGAGAGCGCGAACATGACCACGATGAAAAATCCGATAATGGCGAACTCACGCGGGAATCCCAAGATCAGGTCCGGGCTGGATAACAACGCGTCGATCTCGGGCGCGGTGGTCGGGATGGTGACGTGCAGCCAGCCCTCTAGGAGTTTGATCGGGAAGGGGGCCAGCATCGGGACGATCAGTGTGCCAATCAGGATGAGCAGGCCGAAGGAGCGCTCGGCCCTAAGCCGTTCCCAGCCATACCCGCGGATGAGGGTCACCAAGGCGGCAATCAACAAAACTGCCCCGATAATGATCAGGATGGTCGTGATCGAAGGACCGCTTTGCGGTGTCGCCAGCGGGGATTGTCCCATGGTCGGGTCGGCGGGCATGGCCGTTTCCGCCCCGGTCAGCGTATCGCCGGAGCGGGCGTATAAGCCGTAACCAAGGGCGCCGCCGGTCACCAGAATGCCGGCAGCCAACAAGATAATAAAGGTCCGGAAGCGGGTCTCGTTGCCTTCCCAGCTGGTTTTGGTGACCTGCGCGATGAAGAAGATAGCAAGGAAGAGCAAGGCCTGGGCCGCATAGATAAAGGCCGTCTCTTTTGCGGTAAAGTGGATGACGAGCGCCAGGGCAACCAGGTATAAGTAACGCGTATTCCCGTTCTCCAGGTAGCGCAAGATGGCATACAGCAACAGGATACCGGCCAGCCCGGCATAGGCCTCGTTGCGCACGTATCGTCCGTAGTAGAGCATGTATGGCGAAATGACCATCAGGAACGCGGCAATCAGTGCGCCGGTCTTGCCGAGGTAACGCCGCCAGAACCAGACCATCCACACGGTGGCGATGCTGAACAGGGCCGCCGGGATGCGCGAGGTGAAGTCCGATACGCCGAACAGGAAATAGGCGATCGGCAGCAGATGGAACTGTAGCGGGCCATGCATCATCGGGCTGTGCTGGTACCCTTGCCCGCGATAGAACAGCCAGGAGAAATAGGTGTGCAGGCTCTCGTCGTGGCTCATCACCCGCAATTCCAGGTCGTAGAAGCGGGTGATGACGGCCAGCAAGAGGATGGCGCCAAAGATCAGGATTTCGTTTGTAATGCCCGGCAGGGCAGGGTGGATCGGTCGTTCTAACCAGTTTTTATTTTCAGTCATAAGAGTATGTTTAGAGAAAGATAGTGCTCCAGGCTTTCCCGCGACAGAGAACTCTAGCGCGGGACTACCGGGAATAGAAAGTAAAACTATACTGCAAAGGGGATATTCTGACAAGCGAAGAAAAAGCAAAATTGCGTGTAACCACTATATCACTATATTACGAAAGAATTAACATATCCGCTAAAGCACCACAGAGCCAGCCAACTGGCCACAACCGGCCTGGATATCGATCCCGCGCCGCATGCGGATCGTGCAGGGGATCCCGGCCTGTTCCAGCGTTTCTTTGAATTTGGCAGCGCTCTGACGGTCTGTGGCCTGGCCGTGGTAGCCGGTGGTCGGGTTGAGGGGGATTGCGTTGACGTGGCACAGCAACCCTTTAAGGCGGCCAGCCAGTTTGCGCGCGACTTCCTCGGTGTCGTTCACGCCGGCGATCAGGGCCCATTCGAAGGTGATGCGCCGCCCGGTTTGATCGACGTAGTACCGGCAGGCTTCCAACAGCCTGGCGATGTTGTATTTTTTATTGACCGGCATGATCTCACTGCGCTCTTCATCCTCCGCGGCGTGCAGGGAGATGGCCAGGTTGACCTGGCGCTTTTCGTCCGCGAAGCGCCGGATCTGCGGCACCAAGCCCACGGTTGAGATGGTGATGCGCCGGGCGCCGAAGTTGTAGCCGTCCGGGTCATTCAGGCGGTCGATAGCGGCCAGGGTGTTGTCGTAATTGTGGAAGGGTTCGCCCATGCCCATCAGCACCACGTTGGTGACGTGTTCCCCTTGCTCGTTTAACATGCGCGCGTAATACATCACCTGGGCGACGATCTCGCCGCTGGACAAATTGCGCTTGAAGCCCATCTGGCCGGTGGCGCAGAACACGCAACCCATCGCGCAGCCCGCCTGGGAGGAGATGCACAGGGTGCGGCGTGTTTTCTCCCCTCTCCCTCGAGAGAGGGGCTGGGGGTGAGGGAGGCAGGGTCGCCGTACTTCATGAGAACTGCCTCGATCACGCGCTTGTCGGGCAGTTGGAAAAGCGTCTTTCGGGTTTTAGTGTCCGATGAATCCAGATAGCTGACCGGCTTGAGGGCTTCGAACCTGAGCAGGCCGCCCAATTGCTCCCGCAGAGCTTTCGGGAGCGTGGTGAATTCCTCGGGGCTGTTCCAGAAATTCTTGTATAGCCCCTGCCAGATCTGGTCCGCGCGATAGGAGGGTTCGCCCAGGTCAGCGAGCAGGTTTCTTAGATCGGGAAGTTCAAGGTCGTAGATAAAGGGTAAATTGGTCATACTGACTCTTAGGTGATATTCCCTTTAAGAGAAACTGTCACCTATTAAAATATGTCAAATTTTCAACAATAAAATCGGGCGCGGGCTGCCAGTCCTGGGCCTGCTCACGACTCGAAACACCGCTTAGCACCAGCGCGGTCTTGCATCCTGCCGCCTGCCCGGAGGCGATGTCCGTTTCCAGACGGTCGCCGACCACCAGGGTTTCTTCAGGCGCAGTGCCCAATCTGTCCAGCGCCGCGTACATCATCTCGGGTTGAGGCTTGCCCACGATAACCGGCTCCACGCTTGTCGCGGCTTCGATAGCGGCCAGGATGGCGCCTGCTCCGGGGACCAGGCCCACGGGGGTGGGAAAGGTTTTGTCCGGGTTGGTGCCGTAGAAAGGGATCCCTGTGCGGATGTGCAGGGTGGCCCGGCGCAGTTTGGCATAAGTGACAGCCCGGTCCATGCCGCCGACCACCGCCACCGGGACAGTTTCATTCTCCGGATCGGTGATTGGCTGAAAGCCGGCTTCTGCCAGCGCCCGTTGCAAGCCGTTCTCGCCGACGACGAACACCGCGCCTCGGTCCGGGAACCTTTTGCGCAAAACGTCCGCCGCGGTGTAGGCCGAGGAGACGATCTGCCAGGGTTCCAGCGACACGCCGAACCCGGAGAACTTCTCCAGGTACTGGTCCACGGTCCGGGTGGCGTTGTTGGTCGCCAGGGCAACCTTGAGGTCGCGCTCGCGCATGCGGCCAAAGATGGCGGGCAGGTCGCCAATGGGCGTGTTGTCGCGCCACAGCACGCCGTCCATGTCGAGGATGAGGGCTTTGATGTGTGAGGGTATGGTCATTGTGATTTGAACCGCCAAGTTTCCAAGCGCGCCAAGAATTCCCTTGCGGTCGCCAAGAAGGCTTGGCGGGTAGAGAAAAACCTGGCACCTTTTGGGGTCTGGCAGTCAGCTTCCAAATTTTTTGAATAGATATTCGAGCACGGGCCGGTCGATCCAGCCTTCCTCCAGGTCGACCCGTTCTTCGAAGTTCTCGTTGCCGGTGAAGGCGCGCAGGGCGGCCTTGGTCAACTCGTCGTAGTCGCCGTCGGCTTTGCCTTGTAGATAGTCCAGCCGGATCAAAATGTCCTGCAACTTGTGCAAAGGCTCGCCCTGCAAACGGACGCGGTCTTTTTTGTCGCTCTTACCAAAATAGAGCTCGTGCAGTTCGAGCAATTCTCCCAGGCGCGGGACCGGGTCTTTGTGATCGTCCACCCGGTAATCGATCCAGTGGTCGAGCTTGCCGCCGTAGCCGCCGCCCGGTTTGGCTACGTAGATCGCGGCCGACTGCCGTCCGCGCCGGTCGCCGCCGGAGCGGTCCCCGGCCAGGAGCGCGGCGTACAGGCGATAGGGCAGGCTTTCGTCTGATCCGAGAAATGCTTTTTCCATCTCCGTGATGACATGCTCACCGACCAGGATATTGCCCTGGATGGCGTACCCGGGACCCGCCAGCCCGCCAGCCCAGTGGAAGCAAGCGCTGCCGGTGAAGGTGGCAGCCTGCCCCTGCGCGTCCACCAGCCCGACCTGGCGCTGTTCGCGGTCATCATCGCCTTCCAGCAAGCGTGACAGCGTTTCCTCCGCGGACAGGCCAGAGGCGAACATCTCCAAGCCGCGCGGACCGAAGGAGGGGTCGGCATAGGCCTGGGTGGCTACCGCGCCCGCCTCCGCCTGGGCCCAGGGGACCACCGCTCCCACCGCTGGGAACTTAGACGCGACCGCCACGCCCCAGGCGCGCTCCTTCAGGTCACAGGCGGCGATCGAAAACGTAGAAGGTTTGGGCATGGGTTGATTATACCTGTACATCGGTTCGGCAGAGTCCAAAATAAGAATGGTAGAAAACAGGCTGTTTTGGTCTATAATGATAGCAGGGTTGCAACCATCAAATCTGTAACCGAGTTGTGGCGCCGACAGGTGATCTGATGCCAGACAGGACTGATAGCGGGAAACCTTACATTATTGCGGTGGCGAACGAAAAGGGGGGCGTCGGGAAGACGACCACCACCTTAGCCCTTGGGACCATCCTGGCGGAAAAGGGATACCGGTGCCTGCTCGTTGACCTGGACCCGCAAGGCAACCTGACCCTTTCCCTTGGCTACAAACCGCACGAGATGCCCCCGCCGACCACGGCTTTGGGAACAAGCGGAACGATCTTCGCCAACGATTCCTTCGAGACGGAGATCGAGCACCTGGATTTAATCTTCGCCCGTTCGCTGATCGTCGACGAGGATTACCAGATGCGCGTGTCTGCCGGCGACACCGCCTACCTTTTGGGCCAGGATTTAATGCTCCTGCAGCGCCTGCCGTATGACTATGTGCTCATCGATTGTCCGCCGTCGATGACGAAGATCGCGATCAACGCGCTGCTGGCCTCAGACTTTCTGATCATCCCCTCCCAGGCAGAATTCTTTTCAGCGTTTGCTTTGAAAGAGATGATGGAACTGATCGGGATCGTGCGCAGGGAAGGCAACCCCGATCTTCCTTACCGGATTTTGGTCACGCTCTTCGACCGCAGGAACCGCATCCACCATAGCATCAAGAACCAGTTGAGCCACACGTTCGGCGCCGGGCTGTTCGAGACAATCATCGAAATCGATACCACCTTGCGGAAAACGGCCATCCTGGGATTCTCGGAAATCAGTGGCCGCGGGGCTTCGCAATACCGCAGCCTAGCGGATGAGTTGCTGGAATACATTCAAAAAACGCCCCCTTTGCAAATCGATCATGACGAGTAGCCGCCTTCCCGCGCTTCTGGAAACCGCTCTCAGCGCCCGCGCGGACCTGATCGACGAACGGCACGAATCCGCTTTCCGGCTGTTCAACGGGTTTTACGAGGGCTGCCCGGACCTGGTCGTGGACGTCTACGCCCGGACGCTGTTGATCCACAACTACGCCGACCCGCCCGAAGATGGAGTCCCGCTTGTGGAGGCTGCCCGCAACTTCCTGCACCCGAACCTGCCCTGGCTGCGGACGGTCGTGCTCAAAACCCGTCATTCTCCGCATCCCGATCAAAGGCGTGGACAGGTCATCGAGGGCGGCGACCCCGACCGTAAAGTCCGTGAGGGCGGACTGTGGTACGCACTCGACCTGACCATGAGCCGCGACGCGAGCCTGTTTCTTGACACGCGCAACCTGCGCAAATGGGCAACCGACCGTTTGGGAGGGTTAACGGTACTGAACACGTTCGCCTACACCGGCAGTTTAGGGGTGGCAGCCCTGGGCGGCGGCGCACAGCGGGTCGTCCAGCTGGATTTGAACCGGCAGTTCCTGAACCTGGCCAAAACGTCTTACACCTTGAACGGGTTTCCGATCGTCAAATCAGACTTCATCAGCAGCGATTTCTTTCCCGCCGTGGCACGCCTGAAGCGGGGCGGCGCCCTGTTCGACTGCGTCTTCCTCGACCCGCCTTTCTTTGCCAGTACGGACAAAGGCAGGGTGGATCTGCTCACGGAGGGGAAGCGCCTGCTCAACAAAGCCCGCCCGCTGGTTGCGGACGGCGGCTGGCTGGTAGCGATCAATAATGCGCTGTTCCTGAGCGGGCGAGAGTATTATTCGATGCTCGAAGAACTGGCCGCCGATGGTTATTTGGAAATCGAAACTCTGATCCCTGTCCCTGAAGATTTCACCGGCTATCCGGAAACCAGGGTAGGGGAATACGTGAGCGACCCCGCGCCGTTCAACCATCCCACCAAGATCGCGGTATTGCGGGTGAGGCGGAAGGCCTGACATGTCGTTCGTCATCACGGTCGCCAACGGCAAGGGCGGTGTGGGCAAGACGACCACCGCGCTGGCGGTCGGCACGATCCTGGCGCGCCGCGGGCTGAAAGTGCTGTGCATCGACCTGGACCCGCAGGGCAACCTGACCCTGGCGCTCGGCTACAAGCCGCACCGGATGCCGCCGCCCGCTGAAAACCTGCCCACTGCCGGCACCGTGTTCGCCGGCGAGAGCTTCCCTACCCGGAATCAAAACCTGGACCTGGTGTACGCGCGCTCCCTGATCGTCAACCAGGATTACCAGATCCAGGTCAATACCGCCGACGATTTGTTCTTCCTGGGCCAGGACTTGAGCACCGTCAAGAGCCTGCCCTACGATTACGTGGTCATCGATTGCCCGCCGTCGATCGGAAAGATCATCTCGAACACGCTGGTTGCCTCGGACTTCCTGATCATCCCTTCGCAGGCGGAATATTTTTCGGCCAACGCGCTGACCGAAATGCTGGACATGATCGAAATGGTCCGGCAGAACGTGAACGCCGACCTGGCCTACCGCATCTTGATCACCCTGTTCGACAAACGAAACCAGCTTCACCACAGCCTGAGGGATTATTTGAGAAGCACCTACCCTTCCGAGTCTGTTCGATACCATCATCGAAAGCGACAACGCGCTCAGACAGACAGCCATCCTGGGCTTCCCGGGGGACAGCGGCCGCGGCGTAATGCAATACCGCAGCCTCGTCGATGAATTAATGGACCTCATTCTCGAGGACAGGGAATGATCGAAAACCTGGGTGTCTACGTCTTTCTTGTCAGCGGGGGGCTGGTGTGGGCAAGCGAACGTTTTTCGATTCCCTGGCTGGGATCGGCGGCGGTCCTGCTATTCGGTTTGTGGGTGCTGGCCTGGGGCATCGAGGTGGCCTTCAAAGGGGAAGTAACTTTGATCAATCACGACAAACGCCGGTACGAGTTTTTCTCCGGCATTCCGGCCGGGTTGTGGAGCGCCATTTTTATCACCGCCGGAATTGGCATTCTTTTCCTGGGATGGCTGGATCTTTCAGCACTGGATGGAGTTGAATCCTTTATGGATCGGGCGCTGAATTCCCCTGCAGGGTGGGGTACCCTGCTTGGGATCGTTGGGATGGTGGTTGCCGCCTCAGGAGTCATCCGCATCCTTGCTGGCAGCGCAACCGTTTCTGGAAATGTTTCTCGCTGGGAGGAGTTTGTCTTTCGTACGGGAGGTTTCCTGAAAACGCTCGTGGGAGCCGCTTTCCTGCTTTTGGCGGCCGGGCTGCTGTTTGCGCCCGGTTTGGTCAAAGCCGTGTTCGACGGGTTGGTAGGGATCTTCACAAATTGGTTGTCAGGTTGACCTCTACCATTCATAGGAATACGCATGAGCTCTTTGGGAATTTCCGTGATTGATAACCGGATTTGAGCGTGCGTCCGCAAAGTCGATGGATTTGTAATGAGTTAAATCCCCTTTGAATTCTAAATATTCATTCATATCTGCTCAGATATCTAATTTGAAAATGCCCAGCGATCACGCCCATTTTCTTTTGCTGCAAGTAAAGCTGCGTCAGCACGAGATAAAAACTTTTGCCAATTTTCTAACTTTCTTCTATATTGTGCTATCCCTATACTAATTGTAATTTTGTGCTCATCTGTTTCTACGCTAATTGGATTAGATCTAATGTGCCGGCACAATAAGCTTGCTTGCTCAATTCCATCTTTTAATTTGCTATTCGGCATTACAATCAAAAATTCATCGCCTCCATACCGACCAATTAAATTTGGTGAATGTATCACATTTTTTAATTGATCAGCGATATAAAATAAGAAGCTATCACCCCATATATGCCCCATTGAGTCGTTGATTTCCTTAAGATTATCTATATCTAACATCAAGATTGTTAGTGGTGTATCATTACGCTCCGAATTTACTGTTTCGCGTTGAAAAAAATTCATTATTACACGCCTATTAAGTAATGTGGTCAATGAATTGATCTTAGATACTTCCTCCGCTTGTGCTAATACTGCATTCAACTCAATCTCTTTTACCCTAATTATGCGTTGAGATTCTTTTAATTCAGATGTAAGTTTAGCTGTTTTGTCTGCCAACATGTTTACTTTATTTTGATCCATTCTATTTCTGTGTATTTTTGTCACTTTTGTCTTGCTCTTACCTAAACTTGGTGGCTTTACTGATCCTTGCAACCACTCAATTAAATATTGCAGGCTAACATTATATTGCTCATCATCTCTAAAATCTATGTACCGATGATCGGAAAGATACGATGAAGTTTTTTTACCCTCTCTAAAAATCGGAATTATCTGAAAACCATCTTTACGTGCAAGACGTCTTGCATTTGATATTTGCATTTCAAAAGCTAGTGCACCTTCTCCTGACTCAACAGCCTCGACTGCTTTCGGTGTAACAATGAATAATACATGCTTGCATTCACGAATTTCACGTGTCATATAATCTGAAAATGATTTTCCTGGAGCTACCTCATATTTATCAAGTTTCGCATCAATTCCAGCAAAGCGAAGGTCTCTATAAAATTGATCGACCCACTTATTCCGTTTCTCATCTTCCCATTTATATGAGATAAAAACAGAAAAATTTTTCATTTACAAATTACCTTTACAAATTACCTTGTATTTATTTGCAGAAAATTATCAGCTTTTTATTTAATTCGTTTCAATATAATTATATCCGCTATGAAACAGAACATAATGAATGAAGCCAAGCTGCAAGGTGCGATTTTGGCTGGAGATAATTTATGGATCACCATGGTGAAATGGAAGTATGATTGTTGTCGTTTGGATAGGTTGGAAGGGAATAATAACGAATGAATAAGAATAGCAACCCTCCTGATGCTTTGGCAATTGGGATGGAAATCGGTGGGACCAAAATCCAGGTAGGGATCGGTTCCCCGGATGGAGTATTGCTGCCGAAGGGGATACTGCAAAGGCAGGTCGTTCCCGAGAATGGCGCGGAAGGGATCCGCCGTGATCTTGTCTCAATGACAGAAGCGCTCCTGGATGCAAACCATCTCAAGCTCTCCAATATTTCCAAGATCGGGATCGGCTTTGGAGGTCCTTTAAATACGAATTCCGACGTCATCCTGAAATCGTATCAGATCGATGGTTGGGACCATTTCCCGCTCAAAGCCTGGGCGGAGAACCAGTGGGGAAAGCCTGTGTTCGTCCAAAACGATGCCAGCCTGGCCGGGCTGGCAGAGGCGCTGCATGGCAACGGGCGAGGCTATGACGAGTTTTTTATATAACTTTAGGGAGCGGTGTTGGCGGCGGTTGGATCTTGAATGGAAAGATCGATGATGGGCAGGGCTATGGCGCTGCTGAGATCGGCCACACCTGGGTTCCGGACCCGCTGAACGGCGCGCCGGTCGAGCTGGAGCAAATCTGTTCCGGCTGGTCGATTGGCCGCCGGGCGCGGTCAGCGGCTTCCCACGGGGAAACGCTGATGACAGAATTAGCCGGAAGCGTCGATCAGATCGACGCCAGGGCCGTCTATGCAGCCGCAGAGCGGGGCGATGAAGTTGCCAATCTTATTTTGATCGAGACCTGCCAGACGTTGGGATTGGCCGTCAGCAACCTGGTCGCGCTGCTGCATCCCCAACGGGTGATCCTCGGCGGCGGGGTCTCTTTGATGGGGCCGCTGTTTTGGGATAGATTGAGACAGGAAGCTTCTTCAAGAATGATGCCTTCCTTTGCCTCGCATGTCGAGATTGTGGGGGCGGAATTAAAGAAAACGTGGTGGTCATCGGGGCGTTGTGTCTGGTAGGGCAATCGCATTGAGAAATACCGTTCCGCAGGCGGGCTGTCAGTTAACGCAATTGTGATTCACCCGCGCCGCTTATAGAACTGTATGCTCGCGGACCCGGCGTTCCTGGCCAGAATCCGATCATCTGTAACAAGCAGATTGTCCGGTGACTGTGCGGTGACAACAGGTTGACTGTAGGTTGACTGAAAGATGACTGAACGGTGACTGTAGGTTGACTGAAGGATGACTGTAAGCAGGGCGTATCAGGCATAGCGCATCCTGAAGGCAACAAGCGGCGGGACCGCCTCTACCTGGCGAGCGCTGACGGGAAGGCGCCCACCGGGTACGACGTGTCCCTGGGCGACTGGTTAACTCGGTCGGGGATGCGGTGGGACAATTGAGTCCCTTGACGCTGACGCCGCTTTTGTTGATTTTAGGAGCCTGACTGTGTGCGCTGTGCCTTACCCGGATCGGTACTGTGAACTGTAACAAAAAAAACTTCCGCGGGATTGATGCCTCGGAAGCCTTTTTAAGCCTACCTGCAGTACTACTTAATCCGCCATCGCTGCCAACTGATAAATCGCGGGACGATATTTTGGCTGCGGCACAGCCTTTCCCTCTGCCTTGGCTGCTTCAATCCAGGCGTCTTTGGCAATCAGCGCCTGTCCCAGCGCTTCCTCCGGGGTTTCTCCAAAGGCAGAACAACGCGCTAAATCCGGAATATCAGCAATATAACCGCCATCTTCCTCGCTGTAAAAAATGTTAATGTGATAATCCTTCATTTTATTTCTCCAATTCCAAATTGTACCGCTCAATCAATTCCATTACTTGTTTCACTTGATAAGGTTTAACCTGTCCTTTGACATTTTGCAGATTGACCAGTTCTTTCACATCATCATGAACAAAAATACGATGGCTACCGCTCACACGTGATAGACGAAATCCAAATCCTTCTACCAGTTGCACAAAATCCTCAAAGCTTCTCACAAAATCATGACCTCCATCACTACCGTACAAATCTCTTATCCTCTACACTATAGGAGATGAGCCGTATGTTTAAAAAGATCGAGGACGGGAGACGGGAGACCGAGAGGGCAAAACCGGTCCCCGGTCACCCGTCCTCGGTTGTCCGCACCGGCTGCCCCGCCCACAACTGCGGCGGGCGCTGCCTGCTGGTCGCGCACGTCGAGAACGGGCGCATCACCCGCCTGGAGGCCGACGACCGGCCGGATACGCTGGCCGCGCCGCAACTGCGCGCCTGTCCGCGCGGACGAGCCTACCTGCGCCGCCAGTACCATCCCGACCGGTTGCTGTATCCGATGAAGCGCGTGGGAAAGCGGGGAGAAGGGGAGTTCGAGCGGATTTCGTGGGAAGAAGCGCTCGATACCGTTGCAGGGGAATTCGAGCGCGTTAAAGCGCAATACGGCAACGAGGCGCTGTTCGTCCCGTACGGCACCGGCTCCTACAACCAGCTCAACGGCTCGCACGTCGCCCGCCGCCTGCTGAACCTGTACGGCGGCTGCCTGGGCATCTACAACTCCTACTCCTGGGCCGCGATCAACGCCGCCACGCCCACCGTCTGGGGCACGCTGGTGACCGGCAACCAGCGCCAGGACTGGCTCAACAGCCGCTACATCCTGATGTGGGGCTGGAACCCGGCCGAGATGCGCGACGGCACCAACTCCGACTACTTCCTCAAGCTCGCCCGCCAAAATGGCGCCCGCGTCGTGTGCATCGACCCGCGCCACTCGCTCTCCGCCGCTGCCCTGGCCGACGAGTGGATCCCCATCCGCCCCGGCACCGACGCCGCCATGATGAGCGCCATGGCCTACGTCATGCTGGCCGAGAATTTGCTGGATATCGATTTCATCAACTGCTACTGCCTTGGCTGGGACTCCGCGTCACATGCCGCCCGGCGCCGAAAACGCCGAGAGTTACAGCGACTACCTGCTCGGCGTCCGTGATGGCGTACCCAAAACGCCGCAGTGGGCGGAGCACATCACCGCCGTACCGGCTGCCACCATTACCCGCATCGCCCGCGAGTACGCCACGCGCAAGCCGGCGGTGCTCTACCAGGGCTACGGCATGCAGCGCCGCGCCTACGGGGAACAGGTGGTCCGGGCGGGCTGCACCCTGGCAGCCATCACCGGCAACTTCGGGATCTCCGGCGGCTGGGCCAGTGGATTGGGACTGCAAGCCCCGGACGGCGGCCCTTCGTGGACGGTCTTCCCGCTGGGGGAGAACCCCGTCAAAGCGGCCATCCCGGTCTTCCTGTGGACCGAGGCCTGTCTCCGTGGCAAGGAGAAAGTCCCGGCGACAGCCGGGATGACCCAGGCTGACGGCCTGACCGGCGCCCCCCGTTTAGAGAGCGACATCAAGCTGATCTACGCCGTCGCCACCAACTGCCTGGTCAACCAGCACGCCAACGTCAACCGCTCCGCCGAAATCCTGCGCGATGAGAGCAAAGTGGAATTCCTGGTTGTCCAGGACAACTTCCTGACGCCCACCGGTCAGTTTTGCCGACATCCTCCTGCCCGCCTGTACCCAGTTCGAGACCTGGGGCGTGGAGGACGGCTGGAAATACGGCGACGAAGTCATCTTGCAACCCAAAGCTGGTCGAGCCGCCCGGCGAGTGCAAGTCCGATTACCGCATCTGCGCCGAAATTGCAGAGCGATTGGGCATCGGGACAGCCTACACCGAAGGCCGCGATGAAAAAGCTTGGGTAGAATGGTGCCTGGACGAGTTCCGCCGCGCCGCTTCCCCGATTTGCCTGGCTTGGACGAGTTCCTCGAAGGGAACTTGGGGGCCTGGAGCAACCCGGTGACCCAACCCGCGATTGCCTTCGAAGACTTCCGCCGCGATCCGGAGCACTATCCGCTCCCCACGCCCAGCGGCAAGATCGAGATCTTCTCGAAGCAGTTGTATGATCTGAACAATCCCGAGGAAATCCCACCGGTTCCAAAGTACATTCAAGAATGGGAAAGCCCTTTTGCCCCCGGTGTGGCTGAGCGGAGCGCAGCGCAGTCGAAGCCCTGGCGCAAAATAGAGAATATCCCCTCGCGCCCTTCGACTACGGACGGAACAAAGAGCGTTCCGCCCTCCGCTCAGGGACAATTTCCTTTACAAGCCATCGGTCACCACACCTTGCACCGCGTGCACTCCACCCATGACAACAACGACTGGTTGGGAGAAGCCTTCCCCCAGCGCATTTTTATCAATCCGCTCGATGCGGGTGCGCGCGGCATCCGCGATGGCGAGCTGGTCCGCGTTTGGAACGAGCGCGGGGAGCTGGTCATCCCCGCCCGGGTCACGCCCCGCATCCTGCCCGGGGTGGTCGATATCCCGCAGGGCGCCTGGTGGTCCCCCAACGAAAACGGGGTGGACTTCGGCGGCTGCATCAACGTGCTGACTTCTGAACGGTGGACGCCGTTTGCGTTTGGCACGGCGCAGCACACCATTATGGTTCAAATATCTAAACAGGATGGACAGGATAAGCAGGACCGGCTTTCTCAAATCAGTTTATAAAAATGCCATGGTGATTGCCCTGCGCGCTAAGGGAATGCAGGTGGAAGTTGAAAAACCAAAAATAGTAGAAACCACCCAGCCATAAACCCAATCAAAACAATCCTGCCCATCCTGTCCATCGTGTTCATATGACCTACGCCTTCACCTTCGACGCCTCCGCCTGTTCCGGCTGCAAAGCCTGCCAGATCGCCTGTAAGGACAAGAACAACCTGCCGGCCGGCGTGCTCTGGCGGCGGGTGTATGAGGTTTCCGGCGGTTCGTGGCAGCAGCAGGGGGACGCGTGGGTGACCGATGTGTTTGCCTACAATCTCTCGATGGCCTGCAACCACTGCGAGCATCCCAAATGCGCGGGGGTCTGCCCGACCGATGCGTACGTTGTGCGTGACGATGGCATCGTTTATATCGACGAGGCGAAGTGTGTTGGCTGCGGGTACTGCAACTGGGCCTGTCCCTACGCCGCGCCGCAGTACAACCCGGAACGCGGCAAAATGGCAAAATGTAACTTCTGCTTCGATCATATCGATTTGGGATTGCCCCCGGCCTGTGTGGCGGCCTGTCCAATGCGGGTGCTGGATTTCGTTGAAGTGGACAGTCATCCGTTGCCAGTGAGCAGCAGTCGACTGTGGAAAATACCGGCGAACGAACATCCTTTTCCGTTGCCGGAGTTTTCCCGCACCGAACCGCACCTGGCAATCAAGCCGCACGCCGGGATGCTCAACCGGCTCGAGAAGGCTGTTTCCAACAGGGAAGAAGTCCGGCCGCAGGGAGGGGACTCAAAAGTCTGGCCCCCTACAGGGATGATAAGACTTTGAAGTCCAATATCTCCCGATATTGGAGAATTTCCCCTGGTTGCATTCACGCTGTTCGGCCAGATGGCGGCCGGGGTGGCGGTGTTATCGTTCTTTTCAGGTCCCCTTTCCATGCCAATTCTAATCGCACTTGGCCTCCTGATTGGGCTGGCGGGGCTGGCGTCGCTGTTGCACCTCGGTTCGCCGGGGAACGCCTGGCGGGCAATCCTACACCTCAGGAAATCCTGGTTGAGCCGCGAGGTTTTGACGTTCCTGCTGTTCAGCGCAAGCTGGCTGGCTTCGCTGGCGATGCCGGGAATGGCCAAGCTGCCTTTGGCCCTCAGTGGAATGGGACTTGTGTACAGCATGGCGCAGGTGTACCGACTGCGCAGCATTCCGGCCTGGGATTCGAACCGGACCCTGCTGGCGTTTGCGCTCAGCGCAATTTTGTTGGGGGGATGTGGCTTGTTGATCATGGATCCCTGGACAAGCGCTGGATTTTTAGAAAGACTTCCCCTCGTTCTGATTGTAGGTTTGGGTTTTACTTTATGGAATGCCCTCCCAGGCCGTGACCGCGCCCATCAAACGGCGCGCAGCTTCCGGCTTGGCCTGCTCGGGTTGGCGATGCTAGGGATGCTGATCCTGTCCATTGGCCCGGATCCGGCAGGGGGGTGGATCGCAGTCCCAATCTTTATGCTGGTCCTGATCGAAGAAGGGCTGGGGCGCTGGCTGTTTTACGAGCACCTTCACGAGCGAGATTTGTAAAACAAAAAAGGTGACGGTCACATTCAAAGTGACCGCCACCTTTTCACTGATTAACTGCGAAAGCTAGGCTTTTTCTTTTTCGCCTTCTTTTTCCGCAACGCCCAGCACCTGGTCTACCACGCCGTAATCGACCGCCCCTTGTGCGTCCAGGTAGAAATCCCGGTCGGAATCGCGTTCGATGACCTCTTCGGATTTCCCGGTGTGTTTGGCCAGGATGCCCGTCAGCAGGGCTTTCAGGCGCAGGATCTGCTTGGCCTGGATTTCGATATCCGTGGCCTGGCCCTGTGCGCCGCCCAGCGGCTGGTGCAGGTGGATGGTCGCATTCGGGAGCGCGTACCGGCGGCCATGCGTCCCGGCGGTCAGGAGCACGGTCCCAAAGGAGGCGGTCACGCCGACGGCCACGGTGCTGATCGGGTTGGAGATCATCTGCATCGTGTCGTAGATCGCCAGCCCGGCGTAGATCACGCCGCCCGGCGAGTTGATGTACATCTGGATCTCTCTATCGGGGTCTTCATGGTTAAGGAACAGTAGCTGGGCCACAATGACGTTGGCAACCTGGTCGTCGATGGGGGTGCCCAGGAAGATAATGCGTTCTCTGATCAAACGGCTGAATACGCTGACCTCGCGGTCGCCGTACGGGGTTGATTCATGAACGCCGGGGTAGAGATTTTTAAAGTTTGGTAGCATCTGTTTCTCCTTGAATTCTGGAGTAATCATACTCGAATACTGTTGGAATTTTGTTAATTTTTCCGATGAAATTTATCGGGTATCCCGTTCTTGCCCTGGCCAGTACAGGCGCTGCTCCAAAAAAACAGGCCGGCACGCTTTGTGTCGACCTGTTTTGCTCTATTCTGTTTCGGCAGGCTCTGAATCTGGCTCTTTCTTTTCAGACTTGGGCTTCTTCGTGGTCGATTTTGCAGCGGCAGGCTTCCTGGCCTTTGCCTTGCTTTTCGGCTTTTTCTCCGCGCTCTCTTGCGGACCTGTTTCTGCCGCTTCGGCTTCTTCCGGTTTATATTCGCCGGTAGCGATGGCCTTCATCCGTTCCAGCGTGCGGCGCGTGATCAGCCGGCTGGCTGATTCCTTCACAATCGCTTCTGCCATCTGTTGCTGGCCGCGCTTGCCGCCGCGCACCTGGTTCAAGTTCATGCCCTGGTGCTGCAACTGGGTCAACGTCTGGCCGAACTCGTTTTGAAGGGAAGACTCGTCGAGTTCGACTTTCTCTTCATTGGCGAGCTTGTCCAGGATCAGGGACCGCTCCAGGCGTTTGACGGCCACCGGCTTGGCTTCCTCTTCCATGAACTGTTCCTGGGTGGTCTCGCGCATCTTGAAGTAGGTGTCCAGGTCGAGCCCTTGCTGGGACAGGCGCTGGCGCAGGTCATCGAGCACGTGCTCGGCTTCGTGCTCCACCACCTGGGGCGGATATTTGATGGTCGCGCCGGCTTTGACCTGGTCGATCAACTCCAGGTAATATTTATCCTCGTATTCGGCTTTAGAACGCGTTTCCAGTTCGTTTTTAAGTGCCTCTTTGAGCTCATCCAGCGTTTCGAACTGGCCGGCTGTCTTGGCAAATTCGTCGTCCAACTCCGGCAGGGTCATGCTGCGGACGGTCTTCAGGGTCACTTCGAACTTGACCTGTTCGCCCTGCAGCGATTCGTTCGGTTCATCTTTGGGATATTTGTGCTTGATGGTTTTGCTCTCGTCCGGGCTCATCCCGAGCAGTTTTTTCGAAAAACCGGGGTACGGCCACTCATCGTCCTTGGCATCCTCGGTGACGATCAAGGCATATCCCTGCCGGGATAGCGCCAGCGAGAGATCTTCTTCATCTTTGGGTTTTATGCGCTCGCCCTCGACGTCCACCATGACATAATCGCCCACTTCCACCGGCCGCTCGACCGTCTCAGTGGTGGCATACATCCGCTGCATCTCTGTCAGAGCCTCGTCCAGCTCCTTTTCAGCGGGGGCAGACCACTCGTACGGCAGGCGGACCGAGCGGTAATCGCCCAGGTCGATTTCCGGAGCCAGGGGCACCCGGAAGGTCAGTTTGGGCGGATCCAGTTCCTCGACATTTTCCAGGGAGCCGGCTGCAGCCGGTTTGATCTCCGCCTCGTCCAGCACTTTGGGGTAGATGTCATCGACCAGTAAATCCATAGCCTGTTCCAGGATGGCCGCCTCGCCATAATGGCGCACGATCACATCGTAGGGAGCCTTGCCAGGCCGGAAACCGGGAATTTTGCCACGCTTGGCAATCTGGCGCGCGGCGCGGCGCTTATTGGCTTCCATGACCTCGGGGTCGACTTCCACTTTCAATTCCATCTGGTGGTCGTCTAAGAGTTGCTTTTCTATTTTCAAGATGTTCCTCCGGACGCCCTGAAGACGCTTCTGACCTTTAGGGCTGTTTTGATTTCTGTGGGGACGGAGGGATTTGAACCCTCACGCCTTGCGGCACATGATCCTAAGTCATGCGCGTCTGCCAATTCCGCCACGTCCCCGGTTAGCCAGCTTTTAGCCGTCAGTCAGCTATCCGCTTTTAGCGCAGTATCATCATGCGAATTTAGGTTGTTTTTGGTGAAGCCATGTGCTTGATTGCGCCGCCTATTGTACCCCGCACTTCAATCTTCCGCAATCGGGAAGTGCGGGGTTATACCCCACATTTCAATCTTCTGCAATTGGAAAGTGCGGGGTTGTACCCCGTTTCTCTTTGTCTGTGAGAAAATAACAAATAACAAACGACACATATTCCGGTGCTGGAAAAAATCGAATGCACTGGATGGGAGATCCTATGAAAAAGGTACGCGCTTTGAGTATCTGTCTCGTATTATTGTTGATCTGGCTGACTGCTTGTGGAGCCGGTCAACCTGAAACCGATGGGACCGCACCAAGGTATAGATTAAACGAGTCCACAGGTCTCTATTCCGCTTTAGCAATCGATGCAGAACAAATCGCTGTATTGCCAGAAGAAGCTGTTTTGGTGCCAGCAGAAGGCCAAACCGCGTTATTCTGCGATACTTTTGTGGATTTTGGGTTTGAAATATGCGCTTTGCAAAGTCGAGGTCATTGAAACCGGTCAAACAGGCTGGGTTCTGCAAATGTTCCTTGAGAAATATTGACGGCTCATTGGGAATTTCCGTGGTAGATACCCGGATTTGGGGGTGCGAGCGTGCGTACGCACGCTCGCACCCCCAAATCCGGCCCCCTTTCACGCGAAATCCAAGAGAACCATATTGACGAAACCATTCGTAAAGCGGGTATAATGGGCGACTGCGAAACCAGAACAACTGTGCTGTTTCTGTGAGGTGTCATGTCCCGAGTAATCAACCCTGATTCGGCCGGAAAAGAACGCACCCGGCTTACCAAAGCCATTGTGATCGCTATCCGTGAACTTGCCCAGCAGTCGGAACCGAACGCCCAAGTCCGTGACCTGGCGGCCTTCATCGCCCTGGCGTTACAGACCATTGCCGAGGGGATCGATGTTTCTGTGGCTGCCTGGGAGAAACGCGATTACTGGATCAAAGCGGACCGGTTCCGGATGGAATGGGCCTGGGCCGGCCAGATGGGGGAGAAGATGAAGAAAGCGGTCCTGGAAGAGGATTGGGGCAGCGTGGCGCTGCTCTCGGCCCAGATCGCCCAGAAACTGCAAAAAATAAAAGTATCCGAGAAGCACAGGATGGGCACACCCTGGGTGGGGGCTTATCAGCAGTTGACGTAAGAATGTGGTCTCTTGACAAAACACAACCCAATCAACGCGCCATGCCCAGCCTGGGCGCGTTCCAGCCAATCCCCGTCATTCGTCCGCAGGACGGGCAGATCGTGAAGCAAAGGCGACCCGGGCGGTGGGGATGCGGTTTTATCCTGGTTGTTCTATTTGTATATTTTCTCGGCCCCCTGAGGACCAATCTGCTGCTGCTCGGCGTAGACGATTTGCTCGGTCGCGGCGCGCTGGGCCGGACGGATACGATCATCCTGGCCACGGTTGTGCCGCTCGTGCCGTACGTCGGCCTGCTCGGTATTCCGAGGGATCTGTGGGTGCAAGTTCCCAACGTGGGCGAGCAGCGTATCAACACCGCTTATTTCTTTGCGGAAGCGAACCAGGCTGGCACGGGCCCCTCGTCGGCAGTCCAGACCGTCCGCAAGACGTTTGGCGTCACGGTACAGTATTACCTGGTTTTACACATGTCGGGGTTGGTCGATTTTGTGGATGCGCTCGGGGGAGTTGACATCGCTCTTGCGGCGCCACTCGGCGGTCTTCCGGCCGGCTCTTATCACCTGGATGGCGCACAGGCCCTGGCATTCGCGCGCGAGCGTTACAGTGCTGACGATTTCTCGCGAATGCAGCAAGGGCAAATCCTCCTCATCGCTTCTTTTCGAAAAGCCATTCAACCGGACAGCTGGGCCCGCTTGCCAGCGGCGCTTTATGCCCTTTTGCAAGTTGTCGACACGAATATCCCGGTCTGGCAGTGGCCACGCCTGGGGTTTGCCTTCTTGAGAGCAACCTTGTTTGGGATCGATGCGCGCACGATTACCCCCGCTATGGTTTATCCCTTTCAAACGACCGGCGGAGCCCAGGTCTTAGCGCCGAACTGGGATGCGATCAACCCGCTCTTGCTGGAAATGTTTGGTCAATGACAGTCGGCTAGAACAAGGCCGGCTGGGTCGGAGCGGCCTGGCCGTCCAGCAGCAGATAGGGAGCGGCGCGCTCCGCAATCACCCCCAATTTCTTTAAACCGGATACATCGCGCAGTTTGCCCTGGCGTCGAGCGCGCAGAATGGCCTCCGCGCCCTTCGGGCCGATCCCTGGTACCCGCAGCAGTTCCGCTTTCTCAGCGCGGTTGATTTCCAGGGGATGCTCCGATAAGTTTGCCTGCGCCCAGGCCAGTTTCGGGTCGGTGGGGAGGGGCAGGTTGCCGTCCTGGGCAAAAGGCAAGTCTTCCAGATCAAAGCCATAATCGCGCAGCAGGAACGAGGCCTGGTACAGGCGGTGTTCCCGCAGCGGGTCGGTGGGGGCCTTGTTTTCGAGGGGAGTGTCTCGAATGGGGGAGAAGGCTGAGAAGTACGCTCTTCCCAGGTGGACGTTGCGGTGCAGCCAGCTCGTGGTGGTCAACAGCTCCAGGTCGGTTTCGTCTGCGCCGCCGACCACGTATTGGGTCACTGTCGAAGGCCAGCGGCCTTTCCAGCCTTTGTAGGCAGGCTGGCTGCGGCGGATCTCGTCCACCCATTGCAGCGGTTGCAGCAGTTCCTGCAGGAAAATCTTCTGGGGAGCAAGGCGCGCCAGGCGCTCGGTGGTAGGCGCTTCCAGGTTGACGGAAAGCCGGTCAGCGAGTTGCATGGCCCGTTCTACCTGGGCTTTTTCGACCCCCGGCATGACCTTGAGATGCAGGTAACCGCGGTATCCGAGCTTGTTGCGCAGGATCTCGGCTGTGTCCAACAACCTGTCCTGCGTTCGCACCCCGCCGCCGGCCACGCCGGAGCTCAGGAAGATGCCTTCGGCAGCGCCGGCGCGATGGAGTTTCATGAATAGCGATGCGAACTCGTCTGGCTTGAAAGTAGCGCGCCGAAAGTCCCGGCCGGCGCGGAACGGGCAGTAGTGACAGTTGCGCTCGCAGGCGGACGTCAACAACGTTTTGAGCAGTTTGATGCTCTGCCCGTTGGGCAGTTTTGCCGGATGCACAAAGACAGCGTCGCGTTGTTTCGGGGTGAAGCAGTCGGGTTTTGAGGAGCGCAGCGTGGAAGCCTCTTCTGCAGGCTCCAGGTGCATCTGGTCGGACAGGAGTTTAAGGCGACCAATCGCATCCATATTTGTATTATAGAACGGATTTTCTAATTGTCAAGCGGAATGTGCTTTTTCCTGGAACAATCACTTTCGAGCACGCGTCTGCTAGAAATGTCGCGAATTTCCTTGAAAATGATTATGGGGAGATCTGGTCGGTGGGGGAGAACGCGTATTGTTTTTATGGGCGAAGAACTGGTTGTGATCGAACGGGTGAGCTACGGTTTCGCACCTTCAGGCATGAAACAACTGCGTACACCTTGGAAATCATCACACGGGCCACTTAGAGAGCGGGGGAGTTGACCCGGAAGGGATTTTGCTTTATACTATTATTGCTTTTGATAAGTATTATTATAACAAACAATAACTAAGGAAGGCAAATGAGCGACCAAACCATCTCTGAGAGCATTTCTGCGTACCTGGACAGCGTCCAGTTGGCGCGCAGCGCAAACACAGCCAGAACATACGGGAATGCGCTCGCCGTTTTTAAAGCATTGCTGAAAGAACGCTGGCTGGACCCCGAGCAAACCCCTACTGAAAAATTATCAGAGGACGCGATCGCCTGGCTGGCAAAACATCTAAAAGTGTATTCAACTGCGACAGAACGCCTCTATCTCAATGCGGTGACCGGATTCTATAAATATATTTCGGCTGAGCGCCTGGCTGACATTAACCTGTCGCGGCTAAGCCTGCTTGTCAAGCAGCGCGCCCGCCGCCCCGGGGTCCGCCTGCCCCAGTTCCCAGCCGAAGATATCGAGACCGTGCTCGATTTTGTGGCAAATATCACAGAACAAACGTTCGATGACGACAAAGAACAGTTACGCGCATTAAGGGACCGAGCCTTTCTCCTTACCCTGGCGGATACTGGCCTGCGCGTGCACGAAGCCTGTGGGTTGCGTCGCGGGGACATCGATTGGAACGAAGGGCATGCCATTATTATCGGAAAAGGCGATAAACAGGCCATGGTGCGCTTTTCGAGCCGTGCGATGCGCGCGTCCAGGGACTACCTATCCGCCCGTTCCCGGCTGGACGGCGCGTCCAATCGCCCGTTGACCGCCCTGCCCCTTTTTGCCCGGCATGACAAGGGCGCCGGGAAGAAGGTAAAACAGATCACCACCGCCACAGGCCGCAATATCGTCACCGATCGCGTCCGTCAAGCGTTGGGCGAGGAAGCCGTAGGGACCATCACGCCCCACTCGTTCCGCCACTACTTTGTCACCACAGTCCTGAAAGCCTCCGGCAACCTCAAGCTGGCGCAGGAACTGGCGCGGCACAGCGATATCCAGGTCACGCAACGGTACGCGCACCTGTCGGATGACGAGCTTGACAAGGGATATTACGAAATCTTCGAGAACAAAACGGGGTTAGGCGAGACGTAACCCCCTCCCCCGCTCAGCGGGAGCAAGCTGGGGCGCAGGAGGACGCGGATCAAATCGTCTCGGCGGCGCGCAAAATATATTCGTTATAGGCATGTATCAGACGTGTCGTAATAGGTACCCGGAACTCCCCTCCCCCACCGTCAGGTCGTCAATCTGGACAATGGGGACGATCCCGCGCGAGCTGCTGGTCAGGAACGCTTCGGACAGGACCGGGACCTGTTCCCGTTTCAGCGGCTTGTAGACAATGTCCAAACCACTCCCCCGCGCGACCCGCAGAACGTTCTGGCGCGTGACACCGAGCAAGATGTCTTTGCGCGCAGTCCCCAACTTCCCCTCTTTAATATAAAAGAAATTACTGGTCATCCCTTCCAGGATGACGCCGTTTCGCACCAGCAGGGCCTCGAAGACCTGGCTTTCTGCCAGTTTCGCCCGCGCGTCCTGGCTGTCAGAGATAAACGAGGTGGATTTCAGGCGCGGATTCTGACGCTCCACATCCGTTGTGACCACTTCCACGCCGCGCGCGTAGATCTCAGGCGGAAGCGGCTTGAGAAGTTCGATGGCAACATATTCTTGCCCCCGGCCTGTCAGAATGAGACGCACGCGCGCCTCTCCGGAATATCCCCGCAAGATTTCCGCCACACGCTGGCGCAACGCGCCCACCGGCACGGACGGCTCGATCCCTTGTTCCTTCGCTGGCCCATACAGGCGCTTCAGGTGAGCGCGCAGTCCCAGGACGCGCTTTCCGCCCGCAAAGGTGCGGAAGGTGGTGTAAAAGCCTTGCGGCAACTGGCGGGTGATCGCATCCAGGCTGGACATGTCGGGGAGGTTAAGTGCTACTGCCCCATTTTCCTGCGTCAGCTCCCAGGCTTTGACGGAAGTGGCCATAGAGCGATTATACGCCTGTAGGATAGGCAAGGAACGAAGTAGTATCTGCGAATTGGGAGATTGCTTCGGGGAAATCCACCCTCGCAATGACAGATGAAAATTCTTGCTTGACAGCTCTCAGCCTACCATGATAAACTCGACAAGCTTTAAGCAAATTCTAAGGAAAGGAGGCGCACACATGTTTTATATGCTCAAAACCCGTAAGTTCAGCAATCCAGTCGCTGATTCTTTACCGTATCGTAGTGCGCCTTTTGACCGTCCATAGGTCAATCCTCCCTCTGGGTTCCCAAACCACGGCGCACACCGCACCGTGGTTTTTTTATTAAAGTTATAAAGTGAGAAAATATGGCAACTGTAGCACAACCATCCTCCTATTTTGACTTCCGCGCGGCCTTGCACAAAAACCGGCTGCGCGGCATCTGGCGCATGATGTCGGGCTTCCGCCTGTCCTATCTGGGAGCGGTGGCCATGCTGGCGGTCTCTGCAGCGGCGAAGACGGCGACTTTCTTGCTGCTGCGCTACTTCGTCGATCACGTGATGACCGATAAAAACGCCGCCACCGGCCTGGGCAGTACCCTGGTCTACATTGCGCTGGGATTTGTGGGGCTGGCGCTGTTCGAAGGCGGGTTCGCCTATCTTTCCGGCCGCCTGGCGGCCTATACCGCCGAAAACATCACCCGTCGCGTGCGCAACTTCCTGTTCGACCACATCCAGCGCTTGTCCTTCTCCTATCACAGCAACACCCCGACCGGAGACCTGATCGAGCGTTGCACCTCCGACGTGGACGCGCTGCGGCGCTTCTTCAGCGAGCAGGCCATTGGGGTTGGGCGTATCGTGCTGTTGTTCGTCATTAACTTCATCGCGCTGTTGCAGCTGAACGCCAAGCTAGCCTGGGTCTCGGTGATCGTCATCCCGTTCATCCTGCTGGTCTCGCTGTGGTTCTTCAAGCGAGTGACCGAGCGCTACGAAAAGTACCAGGAGCAGGAAGCAATCCTTTCCACGACGTTGCAGGAGAACCTGACCGGCGTGCGCGTGGTCAAGGCCTTTGCCCAGCAGGAATATGAGAAGGCCAAGTTCGAAAAGGACAACTGGGAAAAGTTCCTGCGCGGCCGTTTGCTGCTGATCATGCACTCGCTGTTCTGGCCGCTCTCGGACATCGTGCTTGGCTTCCAGATGCTGGGTGGCTTTGTCTTCGCATCCATCATGGCCATCAACGGAGAAATCACAGTCGGCACGTACCTGGCCTACGTCGGGCTGGTGGTCTGGCTGATCTGGCCGATCCGCAACTTAGGACGCCTGATCGTGCAGACATCCACCGGTCTGGTCTCGTACGTCCGCTTGATGGAGATCGCCAAGCAGGTACGCGAGCCGCTCACGGATGGCAAAGTCAAGCCCGAAGGGCCTGTGCGAGGCGAGCTGGTTTTCGAGGATGTTTCCTTCACATATTCCGACGGCGAAACGGACGTGCTCAAGAATGTTTCCTTCCGCGCCCCACCCGGACGGGCGATTGCCCTGATCGGTTCGACCGGCTCCGGGAAGACCAGCCTGATCAACCTGTTGCCCCGTTTCCATGACTACACCGGCGGGCACATCCTGCTGGACGGCGTGGAGCTGCGGGACTACTCGCGTGAGTACCTGCGCAAGCAGATTGGCATTGTAGAGCAGGAACCCTTCCTGTTCAGCCGCTCGATCCGCGAAAACATCACCTACGGCGTTGGGCGCGATATCCCCGAAGAGGAGATCGTGAACGCCGCGAAAGCCGCCGCAGTGCACGATGTGATCCTGTCCTTCCCGGACGGCTATAACACGCTGGTCGGCGAAAAGGGCGTGACGCTCTCCGGCGGGCAGAAACAGCGCTTGACGATCGCGCGCACCCTGCTCAAGAACCCCCGCATCCTGATCCTGGACAACTCGACTTCCTCCGTGGATCTGGAGACGGAAGCCGAGATCCGCGAGGCGCTCAACCGCCTGATGCAGAATCGCACCACCTTCATCATCGCCCACCGCATCCAATCGGTCATGATCGCAGACCTGATCCTGGTGCTGGACAAAGGCGAGGTGGTCCAGATGGGCACGCACGAGGAACTGGTGACCCAGCAAGACGGCATGTACCGTCGGATCTACGATATCCAGACGCGGATTGATGAAGAGTTGGAAACGGAGATTGGGCGTGTGAACTAATATCTGTGATGTGGCCCCGATACATCCCGCCGTGCAGCTACCGAGTTAGTCAAAATGTACATGCGGGACTACGCGACCACCGAATTTAGTGGAGATTTATCATGAGCGACGAACTGATCGAACTAGAGGAAGAAGAATACACCAGTCAACTCACCGCCCCGGTCTTCAAGCGCATCCTGGGCTTGCTCAAGCCGCACTGGCGCTGGGTGATTGGATTCCTGGTGACGATTGCGCTGGTATCCGCCGGCAACTCGCTGTTTACCTATATCAACAAGAGCATCATCGACCAGGGTATCGTCAAGAAAGATATGGATGCCATCTGGCGGCTGGCCAGGATCTATGGCGGCCTGCTGATCGTACAGTCCGGGATGGTATTCTTGTTCATTTACCTGGCCGGTGTGCTGGGCGAGCGCGTGCAATACGACCTGCGCAAGATGCTGTTCAACCACCTGCAGGAGCTCTCGCTTTCGTACTACTCGCAGAACGCGGTGGGACGCCTGATGGCGCGCGTCACTTCGGATACGGGCCGCGTCTCGGACATGGTGACCTGGGGCATGCTGGACGTGACCTGGGCGATCATGAACATCGCCAGTTCCACCTTCTTCATGCTGCTGATCAATTGGAAGCTGGGACTGATCGTCCTGACGGCCATCCCGATCCTGGTGTTCATCGCAATCCAGTTCCGCAAGAAGATCCTGGTGGAGTTCCGCGAATCCAGGCGCGCCAACTCGAAGATCACCGGCGCGTACAACGAGAACATCGCCGGCGTGCGGGTGGTCAAGGCCCTGGGGCGGGAAGACGAGAACCTGGAAGAGTTCCAGGCGCTGACCGGCAACATGTATCGCGCCTCCTACCGGGCGGCCTGGCTCTCGGCATTGTTCCTGCCGACCGTGCAGATCATCTCCGCCATCGCCTTGGGGACCATCATCTGGTACGGCGGGGTCCAGGCCCAGGTCGGCTTGATGACCATCGGCGGGATCCACGCCTTCGTCTCATACCTGACCTTTATGATGTGGCCGGTGCAGGACCTGGCGCGCGTCTACGCCGAAATGCAGCACGCGATTGCTTCGGCGGAGCGCATCTTCAAGCTGGTGGACACCGAAGCCGAAGTCCGCAACCGCCCGGAGGCTGTGCCGGTCGAGACGCTGATGAGCGAGATCGAGTTCGAGCACGTGGACTTCTACTACGAAGACCGCAACCCGGTGCTGACCGATTTCAGCCTGAAGGTCAAACCGGGCGAGATGATCGCGCTGGTCGGGCCGACAGGCGGCGGCAAGTCAACCATCGTCAACCTGCTGTGCCGCTTTTATGAGCCGCAGCAAGGCGCCATCCGCATCAACGGGCGAGATTACACCGACTATACGTTGGAATCGCTCCATGCGCGGGTCGGCATCGTGTTACAGACGCCGCACCTGTTCTCGGGGACGGTGCGCGAGAACATCCGCTACGGGCGGCTGGACGCGAGCGAAGAAGACATCGTCGAAGCGGCCAAGATCGCCGGCGCGCACGATTTCATCGTCATGCTCGAAAAAGGCTACGACCAGAACGTCGGCGAGGGCGGCAACCTGCTCTCTGTCGGCCAGAAGCAGCTGATCAGCCTGGCGCGCGCGGTGCTCTCCCGGCCGGAACTGTTCATCATGGACGAGGCCACTTCCAGCGTGGACACGCTGACCGAGGCGCTGATCCAGCGCGGCATGGAAGCCCTGATGAAAGGCCGCACTACCTTCATCATCGCCCACCGCTTGAGCACGATCCGCCGCGCGAACCGCATCCTGGTGATCGAGGACGGCCGCATCAAGGAACAGGGCACCCATGCGGAGCTGCTACGCCAGCGCGGGCACTATTACCGCCTGTACACACAACAGTTCCGGCACGAGCTGGAAAGCCAGTACGGGTTTACAGAGGCGGTCGGCGCGGACGAGAAAGAAGGATCGCCAGAGCCGCTGGCCGCAGATTAGCGTATCAAACGAAGTGACTGTCACCTGAAGGTGGCAGTCACTTTTCACGTGGAGAATGCAAGGTGAAAACGGAATATCTCTTATTTACCCCAGAAATGATCCCCGAAGCCGGAATGCTGCTGGCGGAGCGACATAAGCGCAACCGGGAGAGCCTGCCGCTCCTGCCCGGACGCTTTGCAGACCCCCAGGTTGCCGCCGGAGCCGTCGAAGCGCTGTGGGAGAAACAGTATAGGAAGGGCTACGCCGCCTTCCGGAACGGCAGGATGAGCGCCTACCTGCTCGGCGAGCACACGACCCAACCGTGGGGGCGCTGCGGATACGTCTACCTGCCCGGCTACGCGCTGGCCGAAGGCGAAAGCACGCAGACGGTCCAGGACCTGTACGCACTGCTGGGAAACGACTGGGTGGAACAAGGCGTTTTCAGCCATGGCCTGTACGTCTCTGCGGCTGACCAGGGCGTCATCGCAGCCCTGTTCGACCTGGGGTTCGGCAAGGAGCGCGTGGATGCTTTGCTGGACCTGCGGGCGCTCCGAATTCCCGGAGGGAGAAGAACCGGCGGGGATCGAGGTCCGTCGGGCAGGCCCGGGCGACAACGCTCACCTGGGCGGGATCTCGGACGTGATCTCGCGTGCGCTGGGCCAACCCCCCTACTGGCACCCCACCATCCCCGAAGACTGGGAAGAACTGCGCGAAGGCTGGTCGGAACTGGCCGACGAGAAGGATTGGACCGTCTGGATGGCGCTCGAAAAGGATGAATTGTTGGGCACGGTGGGGTTCACGGTCGAGGAGGCCGGCCCGACGGAGATGCTCGCCTCCCCGCGGACCGCCTACCTGAGCATCGCGGCGACCAAACCGCAGGCGCGCGGGCGCGGGATCAGCACCTATCTTACCTGGCGCGGACTGGAGCAGGCGCGCCAGGATGGCTTCGAGATCTGCTACTCCAATTGGATCAGCCCCAACCTCCTGGCAGCCCGCCACTGGCCGCGCTACGGGTTCCAAGATGTGGCCTACCGGCTGGCCAAGCGCATCGATCCGATGATCTCCTGGGCAAAAGCATAGAAGAAAAGGCGACTGCTCTGCCTATAGTAACTACTCAGCCTACAAGATAAAAGGTGGCACGGTGTGCCCTACTTTTTTACCTAGACCTGAGCAGATACTGCCTATGCTTATAAAAAAAGACGGTGTGAGCAGCACACCGTCTTTTTTTGCGAATGGTAGCAAACAGCGTATTTGGACTTACTTCACCGGTTCGCAGGTTACGCTGTTGAGCGTGGTCGTGCAAGTATAATCCTGGCTGCGCAGGAATGCATTCGTGTTCAGGTCGTACACGCTGATGGTGGCCCCGGTCCAGTAAATGAAATCGATCGTTGCGGTCCAGTTGGCGTTCGGGCAGCCGTATGCGACGGCATCCAGGACCACGGGATCGGCCGTTTCCACGCCGAATGGGCTCTTGCCGTTCTTGCGGGTCAGGTCGAAGCCGAAGAGCAGCTGTTCCCCGTTAGCCGAAATCTTCGATGGGTTTTGCCCGGGGGCCTGGTTACCGCCTTGATTGGTACAGGTTACCTCAGGGAAGCCGCTGGCTTCCAACAGAACTCTCACATCCTGGTTGCCCAGGCCGGTCAGCGTTCCATTGGCAATTAATGAGCCAAGCGCGAAGGTGACGTTAGAAAATCGGATCGCACCTGCAAATACAGTGGAAGTGATCAAGATGGCAGCCAATAAAGCGGTCATCAGTGATACTATCTTTCGTTTCATAAATATCCTCACAGGTTGAATGGTTTTGAAGGGATAAAGGAAAATAACGCCATGTCTCTCAATCGATAATAACCTCCTTGACCAGGATGAAGGGATTCCTCAGTGGAAAAGAAAAATACCGCCGATGTTCCTTGCGTCCGGCGGTTTGGCGATCTGCTATCTTATCACTGGCAGACCCATAACTTTGCGCCCTCACCTCACAGCGAGTTTGCCTTTTGCGAACTGATGAATTGGGAAGAACCAACTAGCGAATTACGATATTTCTTCTCGCGTAACTCATATTATAATCTGGAAGTTGGGAACAGGAATAGCCCTTTGGTCTTATTTGGACGTGACAACGTAGAAACCCTCTTATGAGCGAAATCGAACAATTGGAACAGGCAATCGCCGCATTGGAAGCGCAACGCTCCCTCTTGGGCAACCAGGTTGCGGAGACCGCTCTCGCGCCGCTGCGCGAGAAACTGGCGGCCCTGCAGGGCAAACAAAAACCCGAGGCGCCCCAACGAAAACTGATCACAGTTCTGTTTGGAGATGTCTCCGGGTTCACGCGCATGTCGGAGCAGCTGGACCACGAAACGGTCAGCGAAGTCATCAACATGCTGTGGACCCGGCTGGACAAGACCATCCTCGAACTTGGCGGCTTCATCGACAAGCATATTGGGGATGCGGTCATGGCATTGTTCGGCGCGCCGACGGCCCAGGAAGATGACGCAGAGCGCGCCATCCGGGCGGCGTTAGGGATGCAAGCGGAGATCAAGAACTGGAAAGAAACCTTTAGCAAAAGCAACCCAACCCTGTACGGCCTGGTGCAAAACATCCAGATGCGCATCGGCATCAACAGCGGACCCGTGCTGCTCGGCACGGTGGGCTCTACGGGGGAATACACCGCCATTGGCGATGCGGTCAACCTGGCCAGCCGCCTGGAGCATGCAGCGCCGGTGGGCGGTGTGCTGATTTCACAGGAGACCTACCAGCACGTGCGCGGCATCTTCGAGGTCACCCCGCAAGACCCGATCCAGGTCAAAGGCAAGAAAGAGCCGGTTCAGGTGTATGTGGTGACCGCTAGCAGGCCGCGCTCGTTCCGGATCACCACGCGTGGGGTCGAAGGCATCGAAACGCGCACCATCGGGCGCGAAGCCGAGCTGGGAAAAATGCAGGCAGCCCTGCACGCGGCGATGGACACCGGCCACGTCCACATGGTCAGCGTTGTGGCCGAAGCCGGCACGGGTAAATCGCGCCTGCTCTATGAGTTCATCAAATGGCTCGAGGAACAACATTATCCGCTTGGCCTGTTCAAGGGGCGGGCCACACCCGATAGGACCCATACTCCCTTCGCGCTCATCCGCAACCTGCTTGCGACCAGCTTCGAGATCCAGGACAGCGACACCGCCAGCGAAGCGCGTGAGAAGTTGGAACGCGCTATCCTGGCCAACGCTACCAATGACCAGGAAGCGAGCGAGCAGGCGCCCTTTATTGGTCACCTGATCGGGTATGACTATGCGAATGACCCGCGCCTGAACGGCCTCGAGGGGGACGCACGCCAGATCCGTGACTTGGCCTTCCACTACCTGACGCAGTTCTTTAAGAATGCCACCCGAAACCAGGCCGCCTTGATCCTGCTGGAAGACATCCACTGGGCAGACAGCAGCTCCCTGGACTTGATCGAGCACGTCATAAACGAACAGCCAGACATGCCGCTCCTGATCGTCAGCCTGACCCGCCCCATGCTCTTCGAGGAACGGCCGGACTGGGGCAATGGGCCGGTCGAGCACACGCGCCTGGACCTGCAACCGTTAAGCGCGCAGGATTCACGCCAACTGGTGGCGGACATCCTGCGAAAAGTCCCCAGGGTGCCCCCCTCCCTGGTGGACCTGATCGTCGAGCGGTCCGAGGGCAGCCCCTTTTACGTGGAAGAGTTGATCAAGACCCTGATCGATGAGGGGATTATCGTCAGGGACGAGGAGCAGTGGCGGGTCCGGGAAGACCGTCTGCCCACCCTGAAAGTGCCCGCCACCCTGACCGGGGTCTTACAGGCTCGCCTGGACAACCTGCCGGCGGCAGACCGCGAGGTGCTCCAACAGGCGTCCGTGGTGGGGCGGGTGTTCTGGAACAAAGTCGTGGAACACATGCGCAACCCGGAGTCGGATTCATTTGCCTCTCCTGTGACGGTGGATAACAGCCTGGAAACGTTGGTAAAGAAGGAGTTGATCTTTCACCGGGACGCTTCTGCCTTTGCAGAGACGCCCGAATATATCTTCAAGCATGCGATCCTGCACGATGTGACCTATGAGAGTGTGCTGCTGCGGCTGCGCAAGGTGTATCACGTGCAGGTGGCGGAAAACCTGATCGAGCTGGGCGGAGACCGGGTCAACGAGTATGCCGGGCGCATCGGCGAGCATTTCGAGCTGGCCGAGGAGTGGTTGCGGGCGACGGAATGGTACACCCGCGCCGGGATCCAGGCCCAGGAGACCTACGTGCCGGAAGCGGCTGCGAGCTATTATCAAAAGGCGCTCGGCTTTCTCCGGAACCAGAACGGACCGGAAGAACTCAAACGCAGGCAAGAGGTCTGCCGCAGGCTGGGCGAGGTGCTGAACTGGCAGGCCAGGTACGCGGATGCAGCGGTCACGTACCAGTTGTTGTTAGATATCTCCAAAGAAAGGGGCGACCTGGAGGCGCAATCGCGCGCCCACTTCGGGATGGCCACTTCGCTGGGATACCAGGGTGACCAGCGCAGCGCCCTGGAGAGCGCGGTACAGGCCGAAAAAACGGCCCGAAAAGCAGACTCGTCGATTGACCTGGTCAAAGCGTTGTGGATCCAGGGCACCATCCGCTTCAGGTTGGGAGAGCCGCAGGCCGTGCTGGAATTGGGCAAGCAGGTACTTGAGATCGCAACCGGGTTGGATCATCCGGGCGAAATTGGGCGCGGGCTGAGCTTGCTGGGCGCCGCGCACTACGTGAACGGGCGCTACCGGCAGGCACAGGAATATTTCGAGCGCTCGTTGGCAATTTTCAAGAAACTGGGCAACCATCGCCAGGTCATGGACCTGCTGAGCAACCTGGGCGTGATCGCCGAAGCGTTTGGAGACAACCAGGCTGCTTTGGAGCGCTACCAGAACGCCCTGGAGATCGCGCGCCAGATCGGGCACCGCGATGGCGAGCTGGTCATCCTCACCAACCGGGGCGGCCAGTACGTTGCCCTGCAGGATTACAAGCAGGCCGAAAGCGACCTGCGTATGGCGATCGAGCTGGCCGGGGCAGCCGGCTCGTGGGTGCTGGCACTCACCCACGCCAGCCTGGCGCAAGCCCTGCTCGGAAATAACGATCCACAGGGGGCGCTCTCAGCGGCGCAACGCGCCCTGGAGCTCGGCCAGGCAGATGATTCGCCCGAATACGTGGGGATCGCCTGGCGCGCGCTGGGGATGATCGCGGCACAAAGCGGCCAGCCGGTGGGCGTCCGGACGGGCAACCAGGAGAAAACCGCGAACTTCGAAGCGGAGGAATGCTTCGAGCGCAGCCTGGCGGCTTTGACGGAAGCCGGCCTGGACGGTGAGCGCGCCCGCACCCTGCGCGAGTGGGCGCAACACGTACTGCAGCGAGGCAAGAAAGAACGCGGCCGGGCCATGTGGCAGGAAGCGCGCGCCCTGTTCGAGCAGTTGGGCGCGCTGCGCGAGGTCGAGCGCATGGATCGTGACAGAGTTTCGGAATAGACTGGAACGATAGCCAGTGATTGTCACCTTCAAGGTGACAATCACTTTTTTTTGGCGACCTCGTCCCCCTCTTGCGGGGAGTCGTAGCGCCTTTGGTTTTTAGTGAATTTGGTTAGAGGTGGAGAAAAATTGGTAGGAAGTGGCTATACGAAATATATGAATAAGAACAGCGCGGTTCCCTCAGCCGCTTGTTCTCCCTGTCTCCTGCCCGCCCTGCGATCCACTCTTGGAGACCCGGCCTGCCGGTGCGTGCAGCCGGTTCACGTGCATTGGATCCCCTACCCGGGGGGTACGCGGCGCTCTCGCCCGGGCCTTCCGGGGTTGGGAGGAAAAGGAGAGGAAAAAACGCTCTGGATTGTGACTATGCGAATGGTAGAAGGAGCGAGGGAAAAGCGGGCTGCCAGGCCGCCAGAACCAGTCCTTTTTTACACGGAATTAATCCCCTAAACCTTGTATTTTGCGCCAGACGGGCCATAATAGGACCGGGCGCGCGGCGCGCTCCCCGAGGCGCCGCCCGGGGAACCAGACCAGGAACAGGCGCCCCTCCCGCAAAAACACCACCGGTCCACGACAGTCAAGACGAAGGCAGACTATAGCCAGGCTATAGGCGCTACGGAGACCGGACGAACCCAGGACGAAGGCAGGACGCAGCCTCATCGCGCCAGGAAGGATGGCAGGCAGCCATGGCAAAAATCAAAAAAGACCCCCTCTTCGGAAGCTTGAGCGGCAGCGTGGGCAACTTCGTCTTCCGCCAGTTGCAAGACGGCACCACGGTGGTCAGCCGGAAGCCGGATTTCAGCCGGCGGAAGGACAGCCCCAAGCAGCTCGCCCACCAGGACCGCTTCAAGCAGGCCACGGCCTACGCGCGCGAGGCCCAGGTCCAGCCCGCTTACGCGGAGATGTCCCGCAAAACGGGCAAACCGGCCTACAACTGGGCCCTGGCCGACTGGATGAAGCCGCCGGTCATCCAGCGCATCGAGCGCAAGGGCGAGACGGTGCGGGTATTTGCCAGCGACAACATCGGGGTGACCGAGGTCCGGGTCGCGGTCCGGGACGAAGCGGGGAACCTGCTCGAGGAAGGTCCGGCCTGGCAGCCGGATCCGGCCGGAGACCCGCAGCGTTGGGAGTACGTGGCCGCCAGCGCCGGGACGGTCGAGGCGGCCGCCTGCGACCTGGCCGGCAACCGGACGAAGGCGGTCCTGTCAAACGGGTAAGAATTTTCGTGTTACCAAGAGAAAACCGAAAAAGGGTATGGGGCGTAGCCCCATACCCTTTTTTCGGAAGGCTTCAGCTAACCGGGCAAGGCGAAGCCATCGCCAACTGACCCGGACCATCCCATAAAGAGCAGACATCGCCGGAAAGCGAAGTAACGCCGCACCGGGGAGTGACGGCTGTAGCCCCTCTCCCCCTGAAGCGGACGCGAACCAGCGGCCCCGGCATACGCCCGGGGCCGTTTTCGCGCCTGTTCTATGCCGGTGGGATTCACTGAAATTAAACGCACTTTTTACAGGATTTTCACGGGGGGAAGTCTCAAGTTTCAGGAAAAGCTGCCGAAAATAATTAATAGAAGCATGTGGCGGCAAACTAACCGTGCCAACAGTCTAATTTCATACACGTCAAAGGAGACCACCCACACGACCCGATACGACGTTAACAACCTGAACCAGTCCCTTGACCGTAGGACTCCTCTGCCCCGGCATCCAGATGCGAGAACGGGGCCGTCCCCCAGGTCACCCGGGCGGGCCAGCCCGTCCGGGATCGCATTCGAAACAATCAAACAATTTCTCAAAACACAAGGAGGCCAATTATGGCCATAGTCAATGGAAATATCTTTATGGACCGCATCAGCGGCATGGTGGGGGACCAGATGGTCCTCCGGCAGACGAGCGACGGGCGCACCATCCTGGGCGTGAAACCCCGGGTGAACGGGGAGCGCACCTATACCCCGGCCCAACTGGCCCGGCAGGAGGCGTTCAGCGAAGCGATCGCCTACGGCCAGGCGATGAAGGCGGAGCCAATCTACGTCGCCAAAGCCAGCGGGACGAAAAAGTCCGCTTACAACGTGGCGATGGCCGACTGGCTGAACGCCCCCCGGATCCTGGAAGTGGACCTGTCCAACTGGCACGGCGCAGCGGGCGAAGTGATCCGCCTGCGGGCCAAGGATGACGTCAAGGTGCAGTCGGTCCACGTGCGGATCGAGGACGAAGCAAGCTCGCTGCTGGAAGAAGGTCTGGCCACCGAGCTGGGTGTGCTGTGGTGGGAGTATGCCCTCACCAGCGCCCACTCCGGGGTCACGGTCGTGACCATCACGGCCACAGACATCCCCGGGCACACGGGCGAGTACAGCCAGGTGCGGACCCTGTCCGGCTCGTAAGGTGAAAAAGGCCCTGCAAAGTTTCGCGCGTGGCTCGAAACCATCGAACACTTTGCAGGGCCAGATTCGATTGTACTCCAATGCAAAACCCCGAGCGGCCCCTCCGCCCACGGTCCATGCCGGGCCAACCCACATGATGATCGCCGGACCCGGGCCTGCGGAGAAGGCCCTCGGGGGTAGTTGTCTCCGAACGTTAACAACTGAATATTGCTTACAGTCCCCATCATGCGCCTGCCAAAGACCTGACAGGGTTTGCAAGCCTGTCAGGTCTTATAAGATTGAGTCTCTCTTTTGCAAGGTAAGAATACCCTGGTTGCCTGTATAATTCTTTTTGAGGGAAAGATGGCATATCTGCCAATTAAAGTTGGAACAAGCAACTCAATGCGAAATATATCCCAAGATAAAATTCGCTCTGCGATAATAGCGCTTCCACCACTTGCCGAACAAGAACGCATCGTGAAACGTGTCGAGGCTTTGCTGGGCTGGTGCGATGCGCTCGAAGTGCAATTGCGGTCCGCGGAAGAGGAGCGGGGGCGGTTGGTGGAGTCGGTGTTGGCGAGGGTGGGAGGGTGACCCCCATCCCGGCCTTCCCCCTAAAAGGGGGAAGGTGAATGGAGAGTATGGTTGAAACAGGAGATGAGAAATTCTGACTGGTTCCGGGTGCAGCGCAGCATGGTGAACTATCTCGATAGCCGGGACAAGCGGGTCAATGAACTACGGCGGCTGCAGGCCGAACTCACAGGCGGAGTTGGATGCGTTGCTTCCGTCCGTGTTGGATAGGGCGTTTAAGGGAGAGTTGTGTATATAGTTTCTAGCATAAAACTGGAGAATTTGAGATGAAAGAAGATCAAATCAACTCATTCGCAGAACTTCACAAAAAAATTGAAAATTATGGCACGAAAACCATAATATACCGGGACTTAAAATCGAAGGATTTCCTTTTAAAGCCATCTTTAGGTCGCATTGACCCACCAAGATCTTCTAAATCAAAAGAGTCGAACGAGAGAGAAATATTGCGTTTATTTAAAGAGAAGTCGTTACCTTTTTTAGAATTTCACACCTGCTGACAAATTGCGATTGGTTGGCTCTTGGACAACATCATGGTTTGCCAACACGATTAATGGATTGGACGACGAAATCCGTTGGTAGCTTGTTATTTTGCAGTTGAAGAAGAATGGGATGATGATAGCGTAATATATGCATATCACAACAGATGGTACATCTCTATAGAAAAGCACCCGGAACCATTTGGGTACGATAGAGTGGGAAAATTTATTCCAAGGCACTTAACCCGCCGCATCACAGCTCAAGCAGGTTTGTTCACATTACATCCTAATCCTTATGAGCCTTTTGATTCAGATAATATTCAAAAACTTATAATCCCCAATGGAATACGTCGTGAATTGAAAAAAACTTTAAACAATTATGAAATCGATAGGTATTCGCTTTTTCCAGACCTCGATGGATTGGCTAATCATATAAAATGGCTGAGATCAAAAAACTATTGATAAATTTCATGCTCGCTCAATCTCGAATGGGCCTGAGCGAGCGGGTCAACGCGTTGCGGCGGCTGCAGGCCGAGTCGCAGGTGGAGCTGGATGTGTTGCTGCCTTCCGTGCTGGATCGGGCGTTTTAGGGAGACCTTTAATGTTGTCATTGCGAGGAGCGTCCGTTGCGACGAAGCAATCCCTAACTAAAATAGGAGAACGTTATGCCAATACCAGATTTTCAAACGATGATGCTTCCAGTCTTACAACTCGCATCCGACGGTAAAGAACATTCAATCCATGAGGCGGTCGATGTGCTTGCAAGGAACTATTCCCTGACTGAAGAGGAAAAGACTAAATTGCTACCTAGCGGGCAACCTATATTCTATAACCGGGTTGGTTGGACTCGAACTCACTTGAAGAAGGCAGGGTTACTTAAGTACCCAAGGCGAGGGTATTTCATAATCACAGGTCGCGGAAAAGAAGTATTGGACAGGAACCCTGAGCGAATAAATATGAATTACCTTCGAGAATTCCCCGAATACAATGAATTTAGGACAACTTCACGCGAACCGGGTGAGACCGCACAAGTTGAAAATGATATCGATAAACTTACTCCTGAAGAGGCCCTGGAAGAGGCTTATCAGAAAATCCGAGAAGATTTAGCGGAAGAGGTATTGCAGGCTGTTATCAAAAGTTCTCCAGATTCGTTGAGAATTAGTGGTCGAGCTGCTTGTCCAGATGGGGTACCTGGTGGCTCGAGACGTGACGCTGCACGCGCTGTTGGAGGTAGTGGCGATGAAGGAATTGACGGAATTATTGACGAAGATCAGCTAGGCTTGGATGCAATCTACATCCAGGCAAAAAAATGGCAGGAAGGCAGTACAGTGGGACGCCCAGAAATTCAGAAGTTCGTAGGAGCTCTTCAGGGTCAAAGGGCAAAGAAGGGCATATTTATTACTACCACCAAGTTTAGTGACGGGGCGAAGGTGTATGCTAAGAATATAGATACTAAAGTTGTATTAATCGATGAAGTCCGACTTGCCAGCCTTATGATTGATCATAATGTGGGAGTTTCAATACAAACAACTTATGAGATCAAGAGGTCTTGACTCAGATTATTTTGGCGAAACCTCAGGTCATGACTAATATTACAAAGAACTATATCCTGCCGGTGCGATATTCACCAAGCGGAGAGGCGTTGGATGCGTTGATGCCCTCCATTTTTGGATAGAACGTTTAAGAGAAAGGTGTAAACATGGAACTAGCAGAGCCAAGAAATAATAAACATGGTTTCTTGACTGCCAAAATAGCGCGAGAAATTTCTCCATATTGCAAAGAGCTTGGATATCAAGTGCTATACGACCACGATCCCGCAAGCGACACGGTAGGCAAGGTTGTTTCCTCATTTGGCGATTTGCCCTATGACCGGAACACGCAATTGAGCCATGTAGATATTGCTATTGTCGAGAAACTTAGTGATAAAGTTTTCGCACTCGATCGAAATCGAAGAAACAACTGACAAACCTAAGACCATTTTGGGCGATTTGTTAGGGGTACTCATGGGTGAACATATCAGCTTCAGAAAAAAGAAACGTCCACTAATAGTGGATCAGCAGACGTTTCTTTTTGTTTTCGTTAAGAACGCAAGTTTCCCACGATGAGCGTTATAAGTATCTTCGTGAAAAAGTTATGAAAGTAAGAGCCAATCTATTAACTTCAAATTCTGTAATTGAACGAATTGACATTAAACACTTCGATGATGATACAAAGTTGCCCACACTGGCATGGAGTATTCTTGATAAAGCCTTCAAAGGTGAGTTGTAAAGAAAGAAATCGTTATGACCGGCAAATATACCCCCGCTCGAACATTACTTGCGCGACCTACCGGCTGCACAACGAGAAGTCACGTCTTGGTTTCGAACAGTATCGAAAGAATATCCAATGACAAACTGCCGGCTTCCGCATATGAAACCAGGCATGGTGGGCAAATGAGAAAGAAGGAAACCATGTCAATGCGCGTGCCTAGGCAAATGCCGGCTGGAAGGTTGATGGCGTTGATTTCAACAGGAAGCAGGCAAGGCTGGTCCGTATTGGATAGGGCGTTTAAGGGAGAGTTGTAACCCCCTTCCCAGCCTTACCTTACGCTGCGCTCCGGGCACGCGTCTCCCAAATTCCGAACCTCGCGAAAAACACGCGGGGTAGGCAACCGTATTTCAGGGGAAGCTGAAGGGAGTGTATAGTCGAAACGGGGGAATATTGATCATTGAAAAACATTCCGAATCGTTGTATCGTTTATATATCAACCTGAAACCTCTTTCCGGCCGGAGAATGGAAAAATTTTTTATTGGAAACCACCCGAAGCTTTATCTGTTTCGGAAGGTTAGTGGAAGCCCACCCGCTACCACTAACGCTCGCCGTCAGGCGGATCGAGAGAAATTAGTATGAAGGTTCATAAGAGAATCGTACAGTTGTCACTAGGCCGGGAGGGCGGCAAAGCTTCCCTGTGCCGCGCTTGTTTCCTGATATGGATGGTCATACTGTTAATCGTTGGCTGTAGCCCTTCAGAGAGCAAGATCATTAGCGTGGACAATGAGAACACAGGTCAGAGCGTGGTTGCATCGGTTGGTGAAAAGATCGAAGTAACCCTGCAAACCGTCGGGCCTGGCCAGTATGGGGACCCGATCTTATCGTCAGGGTCAGTGAAGTTTCTGGAGGAGTCGTCAGCCGGCACACCCAACCCGGGTGGGCCAAGGCAACTCTATCGGTTCGAGGCGGTCTCTTCTGGCCAGGACGACATCACGATTCCGCACACGGGCGGTTTGCCAGATGCGTTCACGATTACTGTAACGGTGAAGTGAACACGGGATTTGACTTTTCGCCATCCCCCTAGCTCGCAACCTTGCTTGCCTGGGCAAGCGACTCGGCTTCCTTCACCATCTGATTGGTAAAGCCCCATTCGTTGTCATACCAGCTTAGGACCTTGATCAGATCGCCGTCCACCACCCGGGTCATGCCTAAATCAATGATCGAAGCCCGCGGATCTTTGATGATATCCGAGGACACAATGGGATCTTCGGTGATGCCAATGATGTCGCGGTAGCGGTCAGTGGCGGCTTCTTCCACAAAAATCTGGTTGATCTCTTCGACGGAGGTCTTCCGTTCCGCCAGCAGAACGATATCCGCCACGGAACCCACGGTCACTGGACCACGTATCGCGATACCATCGAATAAACCTTTTACCTTAGGGAGACTGCTTCGCTCCGCTCGCAGCGACATACAATTTACAGGTGCGATATACTCGAAGCGCAATCGAAGTCCGCTGAAAAGGAGCTACCATGTCTACTTCTCCCACTCATTTTACGGTTGAGTCTCACTTCACTGACAAATCCCCGGTTGTACGTGAAATCTACAATCGCTTGATGAATGCCCTGCGGAAATTTGGTCCCGTGACCGAAGAGCCAAAGAAAACTTCCATCCATCTCGTGCATGGCAGTGCGCTGGCAGGTGTGTCCACGCGCAAAGATGCTCTCTGGCTGAACATTCGTTTGGATCACAAGATTGCGAGTCCGCGCATTAACAAAATGGAACAGGTCTCAGCAAAGCGATTCCATAACGAACTAAAATTGACATCACCCGATGAAGTGGATGCGGAACTCATCGGTTGGCTAAAAGAGGCATATCATTTGGGTGATTAGAATGCCACTGGCGAAGGGTAGTGCAGTGCGGCGGCTGCATCCCCTTGCAGGGGACTTTACCCCGTTCGGGGCACACGGGCTGAGTCACAGGTGGAGTTGCCCCCTTCGTTGTATGAATTCAGCAGGCAGACAGGGAACCGCTCCGCCACGAGCGGGGCAGGTCGTGCGACTTGCCTTGATCCGTTCGTAGCGCCAGGGCAACCTGGCGTTTGTCATTCCGTCAGATCGAAAGAATAATAAATGCTAAATTGCCACCTTAAACCCAACCGCCCCCGGAGGGCAGGAACTCGGGGGGCGGCGGCCAGTAAGGAGAGACCAGGACGGCAATCATCACAACCATATATATGATACAGGCAACGAAGGGAAAAATCAACGCACAGTTTTGTAAGTTCCTGTTTCCAGGGGCTGACGTACCTGCGGTAGTTCAAATTTCCCGGCTTTCACTCACAGCGCGGCAGCAAATAGGTTTTGCCTGCCAGGAAGACGTACCCGTCCGCCTGCAACCCGGGGTTGCGCTCGAGCACCTCGGCGTAGAACTGCTTTTCGGTCATGCCCGAGCCGGCTACGCGCTCGCGGATCGTCTCCTCCCAGGCCATGGCGCGGTTCTTATTGGCCAGCCCGTCCGCCTCGCTCTCGGCCCAGGACAGGCTGCAGGCGCCTTCCGCCGGAGAAGAAAGGGGCTGCGGCGTCGGGGAGGGCGTGACGGTCGCTGTGGGCGTGTTGGGGCGGACGGTGGCGAGCGGCCCGGGGGTGCTGGAGCGGGCCGGAACGGCCAGCGGCAGGCCAAGGATATCAAGCAGTTCCGGGTTGTTTTCGACCAGGTACAGGCCAGACAGGCAGACCAGCAGTTCCGCCAGCAGGAAAAGGGTGGCAACCAGCCTGACGAACCAGGCCTGCCTCTTGTCGCCCAGCATCAGGAAGGCCCACAGCGGGTTCAGGAAGAGAAAAGCAAACCACAGGAACCAGGGGGAGCGGTACCAGCGCTTTCGTCCCAAAGGGGGAAGCGACGGGCCCACCCCCGGAAGGAACTGGGTGCGGTCGACCGCGCGGGCCGGTTTGCGGGGCAGCGGCGTGGAAGGCGGGTCGGGAGGGCGAGCGGCCCGGGCGGGGGCGACCGGGGCCGGGAACAGGTTTTTTTCGGCCTCGCTCAAGCGGGCCGGCCCCTGGGTGATGGCCTTGATAACGGCATCCTGCTGGTCGCGGGAAAGGGCCCGGTGGTTGTAGCGGGCGGAGAGCTGCTCGAGACAATCCGGGACCTGGTCCAGGGAAACGATCAAGGGGTACGGGGAAAGCGGTTCCTGCATGGCGGCCGGAACGTCGAAAGTGCAGCCGGGTTCGAAGACGAGCATCGATTTAAACCAGAAATCCGTAACGCCAAACGCGTTGCGGATGAAGGTGCTCAGCCCCCTCCATTGTTTGTCGGCCTGCTCGTAGGGATCTTCGTAGCGGTCCTTGAAGTCGAGGATTTCTCCCCCTTCTGTCCGCACGCTGACAGGAGTGTTGACGCCCATCGAGACGTGTCCCTTGACCGCTTTGGCCTCCAGGGCGACCATGTAGCCGTCGCTGATGACCAGGCCGTCCAGTTCGCGCGTGTCGATGCGCACCGGCCCGAAGAGGATGTACTCCTCCGCGGAACGCTCCAGGGCGTTTTCGAGTTGATCGAACACTTCTTCTTCGAATGGGTTTGAGAATTTGCGCGGTTTATAGGTTCTGACAGTCACGCCCTGCTCCGATCCTTACTGGAATGGCACTCCACCTTTTATACTATACAAAAATTCGGAGGCCCCGTCATGTGTCATATGTCATTTGAACAGAGTCTACCATTCCCGCAGAAAACCGGGCAGAATTCATCCCCCGCTTGCCACGGTTTTCTTAAAGTGGCGATTGTGATTGAAGTTCCGAAATTATGAACCACAAAGCCCGCAAAGAGCGCGAAGCCTTTCGTTTTTCTTAGCGCTCTTTGCGCTCTTAGCGGTGAAAATGACCGCATTGATGCGAACAAGAGTTGTCAGCCGGGGCTTTAAGAAAGCCCTGCCCCGCTTGCGGCACTAGGGGAATTCCTCATAGGCACTTTCCGAAGGCTCCCCTACAATGGGTATGACCTTTGGAGAGTGAAATGACCAGCGACCACGACGATCAATTCGAATATGACCTGGCGTTGTCCTTCGCCAGCCGGGACCGGGATGCGGCCGAAGAATTCGCCAGCCTGCTGCACGACAAAGGCCTCAGGATCTTCTATGACGAGCTCCGGTCTGGCGCTCCCCCAGAGGGAGAGATGCTCGAGCACCTGGTCAACCTGTACAAGCGAAAAGCGCGTTATTGCGTCCTGTTCCTTTCCCCCGACTATCCGCTAAAAACGTGGACGGGGACAGAGCAGACCCAACTGCAGCAAATCGCCCTGCGAGACGCACACAACTATATCGTGCCCATTCCCCTGGACCCTGCCAGGACGCCCGGCGACCGGGAAGCGCGCAGGCGCGCGATGGAAGGCGTCATCAACGCGTTGGACGGCCGCTGGAAGCAAACCGAGGCGCACCCCGGCCCTCCACCGGAATCCCCCGACCTGCGCTCGGGGAACGTGCCTTCCGCACACAAAAAACCGTAAAAGAGTACTCGAACGAAAAAGAGGTCGGGCATACCCCGGCCTCTCTACCCTATTTCCTCTTCCTCTTTCTTCGAAACTCAGTAAATCACGAAAGTTGAAGGAGTTCCCGAAAACAGGGGTGCGGGCGTACGCCCGCACCCCTGTTTTCGGGCTTCCCTTAAGTAAATCTGTGATTTACTGAAACTAGCTTCCCAAGGATACCGCCAGTACGTCGTAATACGTCCCGGCGCCGAAGCCGTCGAACAGGATGTGGTCGCCGGGCTGCAGGCTGGGCAACTGGCGCAGGAAAGCGATCATGTTGGAGGCCGCGCTGACGTTGCCGAAGTCGCTCACCAGCCAGGGCATGGGGAAGCTGATCCCCAGGTTGGCCAGGTGCTTTTCCTTGAGCTTGTTGATCTTGTAGTTGGCGTGGTGGACGATGGCGACCGCAAAGGATTTGTCGGGCATGTCCATCTTCTCCATCAGGCTGCGGTAGGACTGGTATACGTCTGCCACCACCTGGACGCCGGTGCGGACGAAGAGCTTGACCATGCCCATCGGGCCGGCCATCTCGATCGCGGCACCGCTGGAGGGCTCGTGCATCAGCCCGGCCACACGGATGTGCGACGTCCCCTCCTGCGAAACTTCCAGCAGCGACCGGCGCGAATGCGGGTAATACATGTGCACGGCCAGCACGCCTTCATCGTCGAAGACCTCGCGGCTCTTGCCGACCAGGAATTTCATGGTTTCGCCGGGGACGACGCCGATCACGCCGGCGCCATTGCCGAAGAGTTGCAGGGCGTTCAGGTCGTGGGCGCGACTGGTAAAGCGGCTGAGACCTTCGATGCCGCCTACCAGCACCTTCTTGCCATACAGCTCTTCAGCGATATTGATGTTCCCTGCCCCTAAGGCGGGATTGAGCGCCAGGTGCAGACTGCCCACAGACCCGTCGCAGGCCTTGTGGACGCTGACCTTGAGCGCGCTCTCGGGGATGCCGGCCCGTTGGCAGATGCGCTGGATGTAGTCGTCAGCGACCGGACCGCTCATGCCGATCAGGACGGCCTGCACCTCAGATGGTTCCCAGCCGGTCGCCCGGGCCGCTTCGCCCAGCAAGCGCGCGCCGACCTGGATCTCCAGCTCGAGGTGTTCTGCGTCGCTCAGGTCTTTGACGTGGTGGCGCGAAACGAAGCCTAACTCGGATAAGTTCATCATCTCTTTTTCACTGACGGGGGTTCCCATCCGGTAGGAAACCAGTTCCGACAGGGTATGGTTGTCGTAGCTATCGCCCCAGGTGCCGTAGGCGCCGCCGATGCCCAGCTGCGGGTTGGAGACGCGCTCTACGCCGAAGGGGATCCCATCGCCTACCTGGATGGTTTCCTGCTTTACCGCGGGGCGCTTGAAAAACGAGGGGATCGCGTCCGCCAGATGGTCTAGTACGTTCTTTTCCATGATGTTCATTGCTCCTAACAGTCAATCAGTATGCTACTGCTTTCTGTAAGTATAACCCTGGATGGGGTCGAGAGCCTCTCGGATTAGGTTAACGAATTCTTAGAGAGTGAGAATTCGGTTTTTATTGCCCCTCCAGCTTTGCCGGTCGGCGGGGTCTTCGGGGTCCAGGTGGCGCGGGTCGACCGGGCGGGCCATGCGGTAGCCGTGCGCGGTCCACAGCGCGGCAGACAGCTTGCGCGGGTCCGTTTCGACGCCCTGGGAGGCAAAATATTCGCACACGCGGGCCACGTCGCGGCGGAAGATCGTCCAGGCGGCGGGGTTGCCGTCTGCGGGGACGACCTGCGGAAAGTCGATCAGGGTGATGGCTCCTTCCCAGTACAGGATGTTATAGGCCGAGAGGTCGCCGTGGACCCGTCCGTGGGCCAGCATCAGGTCAATGTTGTGGAGGGTGCGGTCGAACAGGGACCTGGCCTCCGCTGGCTCGAGGCCGAGGGACTGCAACGGGGGCGCAGCCAGTTCCGGGTCGCCGATGTAGCCCATCAGGATGGCGTTGTTGCCCATCGCGTAGGGCGCCGGAACGTCCGCGCCGGCCGCGTACAGGTCCTGCAAGGCCTGGTACTCGTAAGAGATCCAGGACTGGTGGCGCAGCTTCTCCCCGAAGGCCGTGCGCTTGCGGATGGCGTGCAGGGAGCCGTCGTCGGTGATGGTCCTGCCACTTTCGTCCAGGTCTTCCCGGCCGACGCGGTAGAGCGCGTCGTTCTTGAGGTTGCGGAACCGGCGCGGGCGGTAAACCTTGGCAGCCAGCAACGGCGCGTCCACTGCCATCCCGGAGCGACACAGATAGACCGAGGCCTCCTTGCCGCCCTTGATCATGCGCAGCACGTCCGAGATCCACTTCTGTTCGTAGAACGGACCGAGCGAATCGAGCATCCAGCCGGCTTCGTGGCGGGAAGCCTTGTAGGTAAAGCTGAAACCGGCGCGGGTGTCGTCCTGCAGATCGATAAAAGCCTGCTCTTCCGCTTCCAGTTTTTTGGAGATGCGCCCGCGCGGATGCCTGGGGCGCTGGGCGTCGAACTGCAGGTACGGACTCCAGGGCGTCATCGTCGTCGAGCTGGTCGAAGAAATCGAGGGGGTCGTTTGTGTTCATGAAATTCCTGTTCCAGGTAGCTAATGTTCGATCTTTTATTCTTCCATTCCTTGAAGTGGTGCGGAATGGCATTCCGCGTATTGGCGGGAATTCCTTCCCGCCCCCGTAGGAAGTCGCCTGCTACGGAATCAAAAAACCGCAGGGCGGAACGCACCTGCGGCTGGGGTTGCTAACGAGGAACGACTGAAGTCGTTACTACTTGTGTTGCCTGGCAGGAGGCGCGTTCAATACAAATGATGTGGATGCAGATCGCATGATGCTCATTAGATTGTCGAACCTCCTTTCCGATGGAATATGTGCCCGGATTCTACCATACAAGCATTCGTATTGGGCAGACACAATTCTCAAGTGGGAGCATTCAAATGTCTGTAAATTCGCAAAATCCGACTTAGGCTGAAGCCTTCACGGAAAGTCCCGAAAAAAGGGTATGGGGGCCGTACGGTCCCATACCCTTTTTTCGGGTTTTCTCTTGCGCAATCGGTTTCATAGAATTTACGAACATTTGAATGCTCCCAGTCGCGATTTTGATTGAAGTTCCGAAATCATGAACCGCAAAGAGCGCAAAGACTTTCGTTTTTCTTAGCGATCTTTGCGCTCTTGCGGTGAAGTGGTTTCCTCTGCTCACTGCGTTACGAGCGGATACACAGAGCGGGCATAAAAAAGATCGAACTGGGTCAGGTCCGGGCGGTCTTCCCGGCGGCCGCACAGTTCGAGCCAGGCGGGGCTGGCAGGCAACCACCGGCTTTCGAGCAGGACCAGCGCGTTCCGATTGGAGCGCAGTCCAGGCCGAAGAACAGGGTCCGGTCCGGCCGGACGTTTTCCAGGAACCAGCCGATCAGCTCGACGTTCGGAAAATCGTGGACGTTCGAACGCATGGCGCCGATGTGAAAGACGGGCGCCCAATCGAGCGCCAGGGCATTTTGGGGCAGGGTTTGCACCGTGACGGTGGGTTCGTAGCGCACCACCAGGGAGGTCTGCCCGGGGTCGCAACGCGAGTTGCCGAGGCGCGGGGAGGGTCGACCCGTCCCCTGACCGCGAACGGCCCCAACAGGACCGCCGCCGTGACCAGGGCGCTGAAGGCCCCCAGCGCGCCTGCGTAAGCCGGATGCTCGCCTGCGGGAGAGAATCGCTCCAGGCGCAACCCCCTCATAACCGCGTACAATCCCATGGCCGGCAGCAGCGCCAGGGTGAAAATGCTGGCCGCGTACGCGCGCAGGCGGAAGGCGTCCGTGGGGGGCAAAAATGGGACCGAAAGCAACAAGCCCAGCGCAGAGACCAGGACGAAGCCCAGGAAGGGGTCGTCGCGGTGCACGAGCCAGTTGCCGATCCCCACACAGGACAGCAGCAGCAATCCCGCATACGAGAGCGCCGTCGCCAGGCTCCCCTCGCCGCCCATGTAGGAATACAGACCATATCCTGTGTTCGAGAAGAACATCGAATAGTTATACAGCACGCCGCGCAGGAACAAATTGGGCTGCTCGAGGATGAGCTGCAGCGATATCCTGTAGATTTCCTGATCATCTGCCTGCGGGTGATCCCGCAACGCGGTAGCCCAGGATTGCCCGCCGGAAGCCAACCCGTACAGCGAATAGGAAAAATTGCCGAACGGGAGCACGTCGCTGGCGCCGAACGACTTTGTAACGATCGCCGTTGATCAAAAAGGCCCCCAGGATGGCGGCCAGCCCGCCCGCGACAAATCGCCAGGACAGCAATTGCCCGGCGCGCCTGAACCGGAACGCCCCCCACAACGCCGAGCAGGGGCAGGACAAAAAAAGCGCCGGCCCGGGCGACCATCCCCAGGGCGGTCAGGAAGATGCCGGCCAGGGCGTACGGCGGCCGGCGCCTGGCAATCCCACGCCAGAGCGCAGCGGTCCCCAAGGCGCCGAACAGGATGCCCAGGTTCTCGGTGCGGACCACCCCGCTGTGATAGCGGTAATAGAGAAACACGATCAGCAAGACCAGGGCCGCAACCGCCGGTCCATGGGTCAGGTGGATCTCGCGGGCCAAAAGGAAGCAGGCCATCGCAACCAGCAGCGTTAGCAGGGTCAGCGCGTGGAATAGGTTGTGATGTGTGAGCCACAGGAGCAAGGCAAAAAACGCTGTGAAGAGCGGCCTGCGGCTGGAATCCTCTGTGAACGCGCGCCCAGCCAGCAGGCGCAGGGCGTCCGTGTAGTAATTGGCCGAGTTGAACATGGGGATCAGGCCGCCCAACAGCCCTGATTCGGTCGTGCCGGCAGCCCAGGCGCCGGCCAGGGCCAGCGCAAAAACAGACAGGGTCAACCAGAACGACAGCACTCTCCCCGTCCAACCCTTCAGTCGAAAAGCGAGATAAAACAGCAAGTAGAGAGTCGGGGCGACCAGGGCATATCCGGAGCGCAAGGCCAGTGACAGGGGGCGGAGCGGGTTGGGAGAGCGGTTGCCGGCGATCAGCCAGAACAGCAGGACGCCGGCGAACAGGATCAACGCTCCCCCAAGCGGTTTAAGGGCCGGCCGGACCGTGAAGGGTAGACGTTTGGTCAAGGAGTATGCTTCCCCTCGGCAAAGCGCTCGATAAACTCGCTCCCTCTCCCCAACAGCTCGTTGTAATCTTCAGGCGCAGATAAGTCGGAAAGCAGATCGCGGGTTTTCTGGCGCAGCACCTCGCGCGCCGTGGGCTCGCCTTCGGTCTGCCAGCGCTCCATTGTCCAGCGCGGGTAGACCTGGCTGACATAATAACCGCTCTTGTAGTTCCTGCGCGTGGACGGCGCCGACAGGAAGCTGCCGCCCGGCCCAACCCTGGCGATCTCGTCCAGAGCGGCCTGGGCCTCATCCAGTTGGAACCCGTCCGCGAAACGCAGGGCCTGGGCGATGATCTCGTGCACGTGCACGAGCGTGGTCGGGGAGATGGCCTTCGAGCCCAGGCTGTCGCCCACGAACGGGGCCAGGCCGCCTTTCGTCAGCGCAAAGGTCAGCGTGTTCATCCAGTAGGTGTCGGCGGCCACCAGGTCCATGCCCCAGCCGGTGCCGCTGCCCGAAGTGCCGCAGTGCGGCAGGTTGTAGTGGGCCATCATCTCGGCGCAGGCCAGGTTGAGCAGGATGCTCTGCGGGTCGTAGAAATTGAGCATGGACTTCATGTCGAAGTAGACCGGCAGCATGCCCAGCAAGACCGGCGCGCCCGGCTTCATCACCTGGCTGATGGTCAAGCCGGCCAGCAGCTCGGCCAGCAGCAATGCCAGCGTGCCCGCGGGGGTCAGCGGGGTGGAGGCGCCCGCCATGCTGTAGTTCGAGAAGATAAAGGGCAGCCCGCGCTCGAGCGCGACTTCCATTTTCAGGAGCGTGCCCGCGTCCATCACCAGCGGCGAGACCGGGTTGAAATAGGGCAGCACGAACGGCTGCTCCGCCAGGTCGCCGTGCAACGCTGTAAACAAATCCAGCACCGGGGCGAAATTGCCCTCATCCGAGACCAGCAGCACCAGCGGTTTGGTCGTATTGGCGAAGTGCTCCAGGCTGCCGTACAGGTCGCCGAGATGCTCCGGCACGTCGCGGACGATGCCGGGGGTGGAGATCACGTCGTAGAGCGGCAGCGCGCTCCCCAGGCGGGTCAGGGCGCGCATGTGTTCGCGCGTGAAGGGAACCAGGGTTTCGTTGGCCGGCTCCTGGTAATACAGGGCTGTGACGCCGATCCCAAAGCGCAGGCGGTCGTCGCCGGGGCAGAAAGCCGGATTCCCACGCCGGTCGTACATCCGGATCGTGGACGGCGCGGAACGCAGGGCGGATTTGACCAGTTCAGGAGAGAATCGCACGCTTCGCCCCTGGACCCGGGCCTGCCCTGTTTCCCCCAGCCGCTCGGCCACGGACGGCGAGTCCACCCGCACGCCGGTCTCCGAGAGGATGCGCAGGGCATAGCCGTGCACCTGCCGGATCTGTTCTTCGTTGAGCAGCCTGAGCTGCGGGCGGACGTTGTTCATGACGAGGCTCCTATGTTTTTATGTCACCGCGAGGAGGGCTGTGCCCGACGTGGCGGTCTCCATTTTGTAGGAGACTGCCGCGCTCCCTCCGGTCGCTCGCAGTAACAGCATTATTTTACATTCTCATCAAAAAACCAGGCGCAGCGTTCCATGAAATGCCACCACTGGTCGGCCAGGAAGGAGTGGCCCTCGCCTGCGTAGGCGAACAGCTCGGCCTGCTTTCCGGCCGCGAGGAAGCCGTCATAGGCTTTGCGCGACCACTCCGGCGGGGTGCCGCTTAAGAGCTTCCCATCTTCGGTCCCGTAGTGGATTTGCACGGGAGCAGTTACATCCTCCAGGTAGAGAAGCGCGGCAACCTGCTCGAGCAGGTGCGGATCGTAGGCGGCATCCTTGTAGGCCCGGATCAGGCCGGCGGGCAGGTCGAGCGGCAGGACGTCCGAAGAGTTGCAGCCGTACAGCTTTTCCCCGGCGGCGATGTCGCCGATACAGCCGGGACCCCAGCGGTCGATGATGTCCGCATCGTCGGCGCTGACCGGGGAATACAGGATGGCGGCTTTTATCTGGGGAACCGTGGCAGACTGTCCTTCGACTGCGCGCCCCATGATTACATTTTCGGACCCGGGAATACGGCTCAGGGGCGCTCCGCTCAGGACGGGAAGAACCGTTAACACCTTCAACGTCACCCCGCCGCCCATGCTGTGGCCCCACATGCCCACCCGCGCGGGGTCGGCCTCGGGGATCGACGGGATGGCGTTCAGCAGGTTGATCACGTCGATAACCAGGCCGGAATAGAACAGGCTGGAACCGCTATCGGACCCTCCCCAACTGCGATAATCGGGCGAGAGCGTCAGGTAGCCGCGCCGGTTGAGGAACGCGGCGGCCCGGTCGGTGCCGTCGCCGGAATGGAAGACATCCCGGTTGAAGTAGCCGTGGTTCATGACGATGACCGGGAACGGCCCCTCCCCGTTTTGGGGGATCTGCATGGTGCCGGTAACTGTCAGGCCGTCGGAGGGATAGGAAATCGGGTAGCGCCGGTACAGATCGGTCTCGGCGCTCATCGCACCGACCCGGATCTTCCCGCTTTCGAAATCGTGCTGGCGCAGGCCCGCGATAGTGTACGGGTAGATCCACTCTGCAACGGTCGGGGTGGCGGTGGGGCTGGGCGCAGGAGTGGGAGGCGCGCTGGTGCGGATGGTCGCCACCGGGGGCGGCAGCACAGGGGAGAAGGCCTGGCTGGACGCCGGGGCACAGGCAAACAGCCAGAAAACGGCCGCAACCAGGATGATCCGCGTGCGCGCTCGTAAAGCTTTCTTCATCCGGTCCATTTTAACGCATCGCATATGAGAGATAACCGAAAAAATGATTGCGCGGGGGGCGTACGCCCCCCGCGCAATCATTTTTTCGGGATTTTCTTGGAACTTTGCGTTTAATACGAGATACTGAATTTATGGAAAGAGGGGGAAAAAGAGGGGCAACGCGATCATGGTCACGATAAACAGGCAGACGGTCAGCAGGGCGCCAACGCGGGCGTAGTCGAAGAATTTGTAACCGCCCGGCCCAAAGACCAGCACGTTGGCCTTGTGCCCCACCGGCGTCAGGAAACTGGTCACCCCGCCGATGACCACAGCCAGCGTAAAGGTCAGGTGATTGGCGCCCAGGCTCATGGCCGTATCCAGCGCGATCGGGACCACCAGCACCATGGCGGCCGCATTCGACATGGGTTGGGTGACCATGGCCGCCAACAGATAAATTCCGCCCAGCGTAGCAAGAGGGCCGAGGCCGCCGATCGCTCCCAGCATCCGGTCGGCGATGTAGCGGGCTGTGCCGGTCGTTTCCATCGCAGCGCCCAGCGGCAGCATGCCCGCCACCAGGAAAACGGTGCGCCAGTCGATGCTCTCGTAGGCTTCTTCCATGGTCAAACAGCGGGTAAGCACCATCCCGACGGCCCCCATCACCATCGCCAGCGAGATATCGATCCCTGCGAACAGCACCAGGCCGATGACCAGCAGCATCAGTCCAATCGAGATGGGCATCTTGCGGCGGCGGCTTTTGGGGATTTCGAGAGGCTCCAGCACCAGGAAGTCGTTGTTCTCTTCCAGTTCAGGCATCCGCTCCCGGGGGCCCTGGAGCAGCAAGTCGTCGCCGAACTTCAAGCGGACATTGCGCAGCCTCTGGGTGATGACTTCCCCCGCTCGCCGGATGGCCAGCACGGTAAAGCCGTAGCGTTCGCGGAATTTCAGGGAGCGTAAGCTGCGCCCGGTCAGGGAGGAGCGCGGCGCCATGGTTGCCTCTACGATGCCGATCGCCTCTTCGCTGAGCCTGTCCAGCTCGGCGTGCCGCTTGCTTTCGTTGGCAGTCACCAGCCCTAATTCCTGTCTGGCGCGCAACAGGTTTTCTGCCGAGCCCTCCACCAGCAGGATGTCGTCTTGCTCGATGAACGTGGACCGGTCGAGTTGGGAGAACGTTTGTCCATTCCGTACCAGGCTGATCGCGGTCAGCTCGTAATCCGCGCCCAACCTTGATTCCAGCAGCGTGTGCCTGGCTAGCTTTCCATCCGCGAGCACGCGCACTTCGCTGATGTAGTTGCGCAGCTGCCCTTTGATCTTGACCGTCCCGGGACCTGGCGGCCGGCGCACGGGTAAAAAGCGCCGCCCGATAAAAACCATATACAAGAGGCCGGCCGTAAAGATGACCAACCCGATGCCTGTAAAATCGAAAAAGCCGAAGGACGGCAGCCCATTTTTCTCCACGATGCTGGTTGCCAGGATATTGGCAGGCGTGCCGATCAGGGTCAGGCTGCCGCCCATCAGGGACGAGAACGAGAGCGGGATCAGCAGCTTGGAGGCCGGAATGCTGGTTCGCTTGGCCACGCTGATTACCGCCGGCATCAACATGGCCGTCGCTCCGACGTTGTTCATGAAGGCGGACATCAGGCCGCAGGTCAGCATGATGACCGCAATCAGGCGCATTTCGTGGTTCCCGGACAGTCGAAAAATGAACCTGCCTAAAACATCAGCCACGCCGGTCTTGAACATTCCCCCCGAGACAATGTACACCGCCCAGACGGTGATGACCGCCGAGTTGGAAAACCCGGCGAACACCTCTTTAGGCCCCACCAGGCCCGTCAGGCCGACGGTCAGCAACACCAGCAGCGCAACCACGTCCACGCGCAGCTTTTCCGTCGCGAAGATGACCAGCGCCGCGACAATAATGGCCAGCGTCAGCGCGATTTGGGGCGTCATCGTTTAATCAGAGCAAGCTCATCCTAAAAAGAAAGGAGCGCCGGCATTGGCACGGCGCTCCTCGCTCGAACAAGCTCTTATTTTTTGCCGCCGAACAGGCCGCCCAGCGCGTCCGCCGCCGAGCCTGACTTCAGCACCATGTCGACTTGGGCAGCTACGGGCGCCGGCAATTTCTTCTTGAGGAAATCCAGCACCACCTTGACCGCTTGCTCAGACTTGGCCTTGTCCAGGCCTGTCTTTTCAGATACGAGGTTGACGATCTCGTCCATTCTTGCTCTCCTTTGTAAGTCAGTTTGGTAGGGAATTGTACCATTTTAGAAAGGTGACAGTCACTTCCCAGGTAACTGTCACCTTTTATACTATATAATTAGAAGGCCAGTTCTTACTTGTACTTTCAATTTATCGGGTTTACCGGGATACAGGGTGTCAGTGGTTGCAAAAGGCATATCCCAACCTGGGGGCTCTCTAATTGCGTACGTGGTCTCAAGGTTGAGACCGGGCGTATTTTCGCACCCCATTTGGGTACACTTTGGAGACCGCAACCAGTTGGCCTCGCCGGAAACGATCGAAGAGTTCCTCACCGCAGCCAAACAACTCCAAAAGGACGATCCGGCCAGCGCTTGCCAGATCCTGTTGGTCTGCGCCGTCCACCAGAACTACAGCGGTCAACGCGCCGCGGCGTTGCAAACCATACAGCAAATTCTGGATTTGACCGAGCGGTATGCGCTGGATAATGAATTTGCCTGGGCCAGCTGGGGCGCCAGCGCGATCTGTTTCCAGGAGGGCGATTTCGTCCGGGCTGTGGGGTATTTGCGCCGTTTACAGTCTCGTCTGCGCGAACAGGGCGAGTGGGTACTGGCAAACTTCATCGAAACGGTCGAACAGTCGCTGCCCCAGCAAGTCACCACTGCCCGTGTTGTCAAAAGTGTTTCATCATCCGACCTGTTGCAAGACAACCTGATGCGCCAGACCTTCGATTGGCTCGGGCAGTGGGGCTTTTCGACCCGCCTGGCCACCCCGGAATTCCAGGCGAGTTCTGCCGAAAACGACCAATCCCTTCTCACAGGAAGCGACCCGGCGCCGCTTGTCCTCCCTGGTCCGGGCTGGCGAGGCTACTTGGACAGGCTCAAGCGGATCGTCCGGGGAGAATTCAAATTAAAGTGGGTTGCGAACGGCGCAATTCACAGGACATGGGAGGAACGCCAACAGACCGGCCCTCCACCAGCAAACCGCCTGGACCGAACGAAACCCTTTCCCAACATCGAAAGTCAAGCTCCCCTACCGAACTCCCCCGAAACGAACATTCCTGCCCCTTCCAAACCGGAGAAATCAACGCCCGAAGCCTCCTTGCTGATCTACTGCCTGGGGCCGTTCCGGGTCTATAAGAACGACCTGTTGATCGAAAAGTGGCCGGGCAACAAGTGCAGGCAGATCTTGAAGTACCTGGTCGTCCACCGGGAGGCCGCCTCCAACCAGGAAGTCCTCATGGAGTTGTTCTGGCCCGAGATGGAAGCGAAGGCAGCCCGGCGAAATCTATACCAGGCCATTTATAACTTGCGGCAGGCCTTGCAGGGTAATGAAGCTAGCCTTTCTTACGTGCTCACGGAGGAAAACCATTACCGCTTGAACCCGGACCTGGACCTCTGGGTGGATAGCGAGGCCTTCGACCAGCATTACCAGAAAGCGCAAACTCTGATTGCAGCCAAGCGTCAGGAAGAAGCCATGCGAGAGTTCCAGCAGGCCGAAAGCCTCTACCAGGGAGAATTCCTGGCAGAAGACCGCTATGAAGATTGGCCACTGGTCTATCGCGAGAATATGAAAAACGCCTACCTGGGCGCGCTCGACCAGTTGAGCCAGCACTTCTACAACAGCGAAGCAATTCTCCATGAGCATCTATTACTGTCGTAAGATCCTGGCGGAAGACAACTGCCGCGAGGATGTCCACCGGCGCGTGATGCTGTCTTACCTTAATCTGGACCAACCCCACCTTGCCTTACGACAGTATCATATTTGCGTGGAAGCTCTCAAAGATGAGTTAGACGTACCGCCCATGCCAGCAACGGATGAGCTGTATAAACAGATCCGGCAATCGCGCCGCAAATAACCCTGTGCGATCGGAGCCAGCCCCGATCCCGTCCGGTCAACACCCTGCGCCCAATTCAATTTGCACCAATCCCAAAATTGAGGAAAAACTGAATTGCCATTGAGACGATTAAGGTAATCTATCTTTGGTATTCAGGAGAGGCTGCATCCGTTCTGCCAAGCCTGGGTCCAAATTTCCATAGCAGCGGCGCCCAACTGCTAACTGATTCCATTTAGAAAAGGAGAAAATCTAATGTCTATGCCGATAGAAAGCACAATTGCGTTTTTACCCCCAAGCGTGCTGCAAGGTTCGATTGATGCACTCACACTAACCGAAGATACGGGAACTGCTCCTACGAGCATCATCCGCACCGATTCACCCTGGCATATCAAAGTTGACTGGAGTCTGGAAGGTTCTTTGATCCCAACCTCGTTTTTCCCGCCTCAGGAGAAATGGGTTGTGCGCGCGTTCTTGGAATTGATGGGACCAAGCACGGAATATGAACTTCCCAAAGATTTGGGGAAACCGGATCTCAAGCTCGACCTTTCAGCGGGCACACTCGATACCACCGACCCGAACAAGATGAACTACACAGTATCTATCGACGTTGATCCTGCCACAGACCCGGTAAAGTTGGACGCGGGCATCTATAAGATGGTTGTGGCCGTAACCAGTGAAAACAATGCTGGGAAACCCGGATCGTTCGCCGGTTTCTTCGAGGGCAAAACCCTGCAGTTCTATGATGCGTGACGTGATTTGAGCGAAGGTCACAGGTTGAGGGAGGGCGTCTGCAGAGGGAATCTCTGCAGCGCCCTCGTTCTACCGTCTCCAGAGCTTCCCACTACCTATCCTATTATGAGAAGGAGGTTTTTTGCATGGGAAACAACCATTCAATGATATCGACTCCATTTGATATTCCTGATAAAGTAGATGATCTTAAACGCATCAAGGGGATCGGTCAGGGCGTGGAAACCCGATTGAACCAGGCCGGACTTTTTACTTTTGCTCAACTGGCTGCCTCTTCTCCGGAACACGTTTCAGGAATATTAGCGGATATGATCGGCATGTCTCCAGAAAAGATAGAAGACCAAGACTGGACCGGCCAGGCGAGGCAATTGGTTGAAGAAGCCAAATTTGATGAGTTGATCAAAATACAAATGAGCCCGGCCGATCAACAACGCTACGAGACGTTCAGCGTCAAACTGCTGGTGGACGAAGCCCAGCAGGTCCGGCGCACGAACATCGTCCACGTGCAGAAGGGAACCGAACAAAACTGGGCCGGTTGGGATGAAACCCGGTTGATCGCTTTTGTGGTAGAAAACGCCGCACTAGACATCACAACCGCGAAGACAACCCTCCAGATGAGCGTGGAAAGCTTCCCTGCAATCGAGGAAGGTGAGGCCATATCCTCTGCGGAAGAAACACAGACCGTTGCAAGGCATGGACACCCGCACCACCATCCCAGAGAACTCCACATCCAAGGGATGGAAATCTACGAAAAAGGGAGCGCGACGCCCTCTAACATCATCGCTGTAGACCAGGATTGGTCCATTCGATTGGTCTGGACTTTAACCGGTCGTGAACCTCTCTTTGGCCATTGGTTGCTTAAACTCTATCTCGAATCCATGGGACCCGGGAAGGAATATGCCCTTCCTGACGACGATGGCCTAAGGCTGGCTTTGGTGGATTATGCGATGGAATCCCCGAATGTATTTTCCTATGCCAAGGAACTACACCTTGAAGCAGGCGATATCGAGCCAGGGATCTACTGGCTGTTCGTGACCGTAGCCTGGGAAAAATACCCTGGCAAGTTAGGGAACTTAATGGGTTTCTCTGAAAAAACGATGCTGCAAATATACAAGCGGTGAAAAGAGATTAAGGGAAACGGCTTACCGGGGACGGTCATCCCACAGGCTTTCGAACCCGATCTCATCCATCCAGGCAATCCAGGGTTCCAGCCTGGCATCTTGAACGGGTTCGTCTACGGGTTTTGGCAGCAAGGCGGCGGGAATCTCCCTCTTTTCCCCTGCCAATATGTTTTTCTTCAACCCTGTGTGCTTCGCCTCAAGGTCTCCCTCGCTCAAGATTGTTTTATGGAATACCGGGTTCCAACTAACCAGCATATGCCGGCCGCAGGAGGGGCAAAGCCATTCTTCTGTGCCTTCGTGTTCGTCGACCAGTGTCATCGTGTGCATGATGTTCGCTCCATTTCTCGTCCGCGCAATCAACGCGCCACACGCCATATAGTAGCTGAGAAATTTCTTCAGATTTCTTACAAAATCATAACATCCTTAACCCTATACGATGCACTCCGATGCGCTCGTTCCCAACACAGTGTGTCCTGTCTATTCCTGAAAACCGGTCTTATATAACTCGTAATATAGCCCTCGCTTTTCCAATAACGCTTCATGTTTGCCCTGCTCCACCACCCGCCCGTCGTGGATGACCACGATCCGGTCGGCGCTGGTGATGGTGCTCAGACGGTGCGCGATCACAAAAGAGGTGCGTCCCTCGAACAGCCGCGCCAGCGCGCGCTGGATGACCTGCTCGGTCTGGATATCCACGCTGGAGGTGGCCTCATCCAGGATCAAAATCCTCGGGTCGGCCAGCAGGGCGCGCGCGAACGAGATCAGCTGCCGCTGCCCCACGCTGAGCAGCACGCCGCCTTCCTCCACCGGCGAGTTGTAGCCGTTCTTTAAGGCCGAGATGAACTCGTGCGCCCCCACTGCTTTGGCTGCGGCGAGCACATCTGCCTCTGTAGCATTCAGTCGTCCGAACAGGATATTCTCCTTGACCGTCCCGTTGAACAGGAACGGGTCCTGCAGCACAATGCCCATCTGGCTGCGCAGGCTGGCCTGCGTCACAGTGCGCAGGTCAACCCCATCTACACACACGTTGCCCGAGGTCGGGTCGTGGAAGCGCGCCAGCAGCTTGATGATGGTGGTCTTGCCGGCGCCGGTCTCGCCGACAAAGGCGACCGTCTCGCCGGGTTGGATATCCAGGTCGATGTCTTCGAGGACGATCGAAGGGTCATCGGAATAGTGGAAGGAGACATTTTCGAACCGGACAGCCCCCTGAATGGTTCCCAGTTCACGGGCGTCCGGCGCATCCCGCACCTCGACCTCGGTATCCAGCAGGCCGAGCAGCCGTTCCCCGCCCGCCATGGTGGATTGCAGGGTGTCAAATCGGCGTGAGAGGTCGCGGATGGGGCCAAAGAAGCGGTCGATGTAGAGCACAAAGGCCACCAGCACACCAGCAGTGAGCGACTCGCCCAGCACCGCGGTCCCGCCGAGGTAGACGACAGCAGCGGTCGCTAAAGCCCCGAGCACATCCACCACCGGCAGGAATGTAGCAGCCACCTTGGCGGCCCGCATCAGGGTTTGCAGGTGGTAACGGTTGGTGTAGTCGCTAAACCTGGCATAGTTGTGCGCCTGGCGGCTGAAGGCTTGCACAACCCGGATGCCATTGATATTCTCGGCCAGCACCGAGTTGACCCAGGAGATGGCAGCTCGCACGCGGCGGTAGGCGATGCGCGCCGTGCGCCGATAGAGCACCGTCGCCAGCACCATCAGCGGGATGGTGGTAAAGGTGACCAGCGACAGGCGCACGTTCAGCGCCAGCATGGCAACCACAATACCGACAATGGCGAACAGGTCCCGGGCAATGGCCAGCACCGCCCAGGTGACGAACTCGCGCAACGTTTCCACATCGTTGATCACGCGCGTGATGACCCGTCCCACCGAGTAACGCGCGTAAAAACTGAGCGATAGTTTTTGCAGGTGCTCGAACAGCACGCGGCGCAGATCGTAAATGACCGATTGCCCCACTTTGGCCATGATATTCACCCGCCAGTAGATGAATCCCCAGCGGACGATCGCAAAGGCGATATAGACCAGCACCGCGTTACGCAGCGCGGCCGGGTTGTGGGCCGTCAATCCATCGTCGATGGCTACCTTGACGAGGTATGGTCCGGCCACGCTGGAGGCCACTGCCACAAACATCAGGAAGGCGGAGAGCAGCATCTGCCACTTGTACGGCGCGATAAAAGCCAGCAAGCGGCGCGCGACCTTCGGGTCGAGGGCTTTATCGTACAGCTCCTCGGACTGGGTCACGTAGGCGGGAGGGGTGATGGTGGTTTGTTGGGTCATAGTTAATTCCGTCCTGAGCGGAGCCACGTGATCTTCGTGGCGCAGTCGAAGGATAAGGTTGATAATCTCGCGTTGCTTTTGAAAAGTTCCCTTCGACTGCGTTCGTCGCTATCGCTCCTCCCTCCGCTCAGGATGAATAATTTCTTCCTGAGCGGAGCCACGTGATCTTCGTGGCGCAGTCGAAGGATAAGGTTGATAATCTCGCGTTGCTTTTGAAAAGTTCCCTTCGACTGCGTTCGTCGCTATCGCTCCTCCCTCCGCTCAGGGAGGTGAATCCTTCTTATCTCGTCGCCTTCTTTCAGCCTTTACGATCTCGTGAATACCATCAAAGTCGTCGCGGATCAAAGCCTCTTTCTTGGCGCGCGACCAGCCTTTGATCTGTCGCTCATGCGTTAAGGCTTCAAAATAGCTTGGCACCTCTTCGCTCCAGACCAATTCAACCGGCCGGCGAGTTATTGTTCGCCTCGACCCCGGCACCGCCCGCACCGCTGCGCTATGGAACGGTGTGCGGGGCAGGTGGCAGGGGTTCAGTCGTCGCTAGCGCTCTTCATTCCGCTCAGAGCGGAGGCCTAGGTCCCTCGCACTCGACTTGGGCTTCTCGACCCGAACGTCTTCTAGCTCCTCCATCTCCTCCGCGAAGTGGGCGTGGTCTTTCAACTGCAGCTCGTAGATTTCGCGGTACATGCCGCTCTCCCGCAGCAGCTGCTCGTGCCTGCCGGTCTGCACGATGCGTCCGCCGTCCATGACCACGATCAGGTCGGCGCGGCGGACGGTGCTCAGGCGGTGGGCGATGACGAAGGTGGTGCGGCCTTCCATCAGCACCTCCAGCGCTTCCTGGATCAGCTTCTCGGTCTGCGTGTCCACACTGGAGAGCGAGTCGTCCAGGATCAAGATGCGCGGGTCCATCAGCAGGGCGCGGGCGATGGCTACCCGTTGGCGCTGTCCGCCGGAAAGGGTGATGCCGCGCTCCCCCACCACGGTTTCGTAGCCCGCGGGCAGTTCGCTGATGAACTCATGCGCCTGGGCTGCTTTGGCTGCGGCGACAATCTCGTCCTCGCTGGCACCCGGGCGGCCGTAGGCAATGTTCTCGCGGATGCTCTCGGAGAACAGCAGCGAGGTTTGCAGCACAATGCCAATCTGGCGGCGCAAGCTGACCAGATCCAGCGTGCGGACGTCGTATCCGTCCACCAGCACCGCGCCCGAAGTGACGTCATAGAAGCGCGGGATCAGGTTGACCAGGCTGGTCTTGCCCGAGCCGGTCGGTCCGATCAGGGCGACGAGCTGGTTGGGGTGGACGAGCAGGTTGAGGTCCGCGAGCGAGGCGGTTTTCTCGTCCTGGTAGGTCAGGTTCACGTCCCGGAACTCCACCTCACCTCGTAACTCGGGTAGTTGCACTGCATCCGCTGGCGAGGCGATCTCGGGCGGCATATCCAGCACTTCGAGCACCCGGCGCGCGCCGGCCGCCGCTTCTCCGGCGCCGTTGACCAGCCAGGTCAATTGCTGGGCGGGGGTGGCCAGCATCAGCACGTATGCGTTGAAAGCGACCAGCTCCCCGATGGTCAGCGTACCGCCGAGAACCATCTGGCCGCCATACCACAGGATCAGGATGGTACAGGCCGTGACCAGGAAATCGGTGGTCGGCATCACCTGCGACCAGGAACTGATCACCCGCACGCGCGCGTTGTAGTACTCGCGGTTGGTCTCATCGAAGCGTTCGATCTCGTAGGGTTCGCGCGCGAAGGCGCGCACCACCTGCACGCCGGTCACGTTCTCCTGCAGCCGGGCGGACAGGTCACCCAAGGTATTGTCAACGTGAAAAAACAGCTCTGTGACTCGCTTCCCAAAATCGAGCGTCAGGATCGTCAGCGGCACGATGGGCAGGATGGCGATCAGAGTCAGATTCCGGTTTTCGGAGAGCATGATGCCCAGCGCGCCAACTAAGAGGAAGAGCATCTGGGCCAGCTCGACGATCGAGCTGCCGATGAACTGCTGCACCGAGCGCACGTCTTCGATGCAGCGCGAGATCAGCTGGCCAGTCTGGGCGTGGTCGTGGAATGAAAACGAAAGATGTTGGATGTGGTTATACAGGCGGTTGCGGATGTCATACCCGATGTGCCCGCCGATCCACTCCGAGAGGTAGCGTTGGAATCCGTTTAAAGCTGCGGTCAACAGGCCCAGCCCGAGCAGGAGCAATGCGGAGCGGCCTAATACCCCGGACTGCCCTGTCTGGATGCCCACGTCGATCACCTGTTGGATGATACGCGGCACAACCAGGGCAAGCCCTGTCAGGACCGCCAGGGAAAGCAGGCTGAGCAGGATTTGCGGCAGGTAAGGTCTGACGAAGGAACGGAGTCGCAGGAGGGAGTTCATCGTTGTTTATTGAAGGCCATATGCAAGAGGTTTTGCCCGCAACAGGAACTTGATGGGCTTTTCAATGAAGAGGAAGACCCCAATCGAAAACAGGATCAGGCAGAAAAAATAGAAATAAAATCCGGCCTCACCAGGTAAACCTAAACGTGGAAAAACATAGGCGTCAAAAAACTGGTGAAACGGCCGCTGGAAAATATACATTGCATAACTGGCGTCGCCCAGCAAAACGAACCCTTTCTTAGCCAGCAAACTGCGCGCGGATCCGAAGCTCGAAATAGAGGTCAATAATATCAAAATAAGGAAAAGCGGGGCGACCAACCCCACCGCAAACGGGAGCGACAGGTGAAAAATGGTCTCGATTGTCGCTTCATAATTGAGCGACAGGAAGATCGCAACCACGGTAATGATAACACCCAAACCGGCAGGCCATTTCTTTAATTCAGGCGCCTGCTTTCCCTGAAGGTAAAGGTAGCCGCCCGCCACGCCTAAAAGAAACGTCGAAAAATGTGACAGGGGAAAATAAAAGATCAAGTCGTTGGGAATGGGCGAAAACGGTTTGTAAAAGGATGAGTTGAGCAGGTTTGTCAGGATCAGTTGGGTAAAAATCCACACCCCGATCGCTGCCATAAGGAATGAGCTTGCCCGAATCCTCCGTGGTTTTAGAAACCACAACAACAGTGGAAAGGTTAAAATAAAAGAACATTTCTACGGAAAGCGACCATGAAGGCCCATTAATAGATAACGGATACCGCGGGAACCAGGCTTGAAGAAAAAGCGTATTAAAAACCACTGCCTTTTTCGAATATGAAACGGTTTCTAAAAAAAGCGCCGCCAACAGCGCCAGAAAATAAGTGGGCAGGATGCGTACAAGCCGAAGGCGGTAATAGCTGGCAGGGTGAAACTCCCTATCCCAGTAAGCGACCACCATCACAAACCCCGATAGGACAAAGAAAAACGAAACCATTTCCGGACCGGCAGTCAAGAATCCGGGGGCAATAGAAACAAGTCCCGTATCCCGACCGTAATGGAACAGCACCACAATGGCGGCTGCCAAAAAGCGATAAAACGTCAGGGCATGTATTCTCATCGGTTGGGCCGTGGATATCAAAATCCATCCTCATGACAATAGGTCAGGCGTTTGTGATTGTACACGAGCAAAGATAATTTTGCTATTACGAAAAGCGAAGTCCTTTGGGAATTTTCACCGTTCGCCCCGCCCAATTGTGGCGAGGTTGCTGCCTGACGCCGCACCTGCAGACGCAGTGGTAGATGCTCGGATTTGGCTTATACTATCCTCATTACAAGCAGCCCATCGGAAGGAGGAACAAGATGTCAGTTGTAGCTTGCAGGGTTACAGAGAACGGTTATGAAATGGCCGCCGATTCCATCACAGTGCGGGGGTATACCCAGACCAAAGGCCAGACCACCGATCACGTCAAGTTATATGAGACCAACGGAATGGTGGTCGGTGGGGTTGGCTACGCAGAGGAAAACAGCTTGCTACGCCTGTTTGCAGAAACGCACCGACCCTCCAAACCAGATGAATACTCAATCTTGGAGTTTATCTCCGAATTTTCCGAGTGGAAGAAGAGAAAAACAGATAACGCGGCTATCAAGAACTCGTTCCTGATCGGGTTTCAAGGCAGTCTTTTCCACATTGAACAATGGCACGTTTCCAAGGTTAAATCGTACATGGCGATCGGCGCCGGTATGGACTTTGCGCTCGCAGCTTTGTCACTCGGCCACAACGCTAAGGAAGCGGTAGAAACTGCGATTGAACTCTCTATTTATTGCGAGTCGCCCGTGCTGGTGTTCGAAAAGAAATCCAAGCTTGAAAAAAGCCCGGAAAAGAAGAAATAAGCATAAGGAGCGAGCGCCCCCTTTGCCCGTTACCAGGACAATATGATGTTTGTCAATTGTGTATCAAACAAATTCCACCTATACTTAAATTCAGTGAACCACGAACTGCTTGTTGTGGACACTTGCACCCACCGCCCGCTAGAGCAAGTATGACAATCCGGCAAAGCACGTTGTGATTTACTGAAAATGTGTCGAGAATATTCCCAACGGAGGACAAATGTCTGAACCCCGCAAGAAAATTACGCTTCCGTACCTCTTCAAGAAAGTCGCCGACGGCGAGCCGATCACCTGGCTGACCTGCTACGACTACCCCACCGCTTACCTGCAGGAACAGGCCGGCATCGAGATGATCCTGGTCGGCGACAGCCTGGGCATGACCATGCTCGGCTACGACTCCACCCTGCCCGTGACGATGGAGGACATGATCCGCCACACCCAGGCCGTGCGCCGCGGCGCACCGGCCGCTTTCGTGGTCGGGGATATGCCCTACATGACGTACCAGCCCTCGGTCGAGACCGCCATCCGCAATGCCGGGCGCTTCATGGCCGAAGCCGGGACGGATGCCATCAAGCTGGAGGGCGGCGCTGCCATGGCCGACCGCATCAAAGGCATCGCCGACGCCGGCATCCCGGCCATCGGGCACCTGGGATTGACGCCGCAATCCGTCAGCGCGCTGGGCGGGTTCCGGGTCCAGGGCAAGGACGCCATGCTAGCCAAGAAGATCATCGACGACGCCAAGGCGCTCGAAAAAGCCGGCGCGTTCGCCATCCTGCTCGAGATGGTCCCGGACCGGATCTGCAAGCTGATCACGGAGCGGGCCGAGAACTGCATCATTATGTCGCTGGGCTCGGGGCCGGATGCCCACGGCCAATTGCTGATCTACCACGACATGTTCGGGCTGTACCCCAAGTTCAAGCCGAAGATGGCCAAGGTGTTCGGCAACGCCGGCGAGGTGATTTTGAACGGCTTGAAGACCTACCACGACGAAGTCATCGACAAGACCTTCCCGGCAGAAGAGAACTGGTTCGGGATGAAGGATGAAGAGTACGATGAGTTGGTGAAGATGCTTGAGTAAGTGTCCCTGAGCGGAGCGCAGCGCAGTCGAAGGGCATATGATAAGTCATCATCAGCGCTTCGACTACGCTCCCCTTCGAACACCACTCAGGGTCGCTCCGCTCAGCGACACATGAGAGGAAAAATATGAAAAATAAATATCGTGAAATGCTCAAAATCCCATTGGAACGACTGGACGCCATCAACGCCGTGCTGCTCGACCCCGAGAGCAAGGTCATGAACGCTTTCTTCGAGGTGGTTGCCAAATACGGCACCCCGGAGGAGATCAACGCCAAGGCAAACGAAGCACGCAAATATCAGAACCTGCTCAACAAGGTGCAGGAGAAGAAACCGGAATATCTCAGAGATTTGGATTGGTTAGCGGAACAACGCGATAAAGGTGCGTTCATCAGCGTATCCGAATACCGGCAAAAGGTCCTTGGGGAGGCGGCCAAGGAGATACAGTTCAAAGAAAAGTCCGCCGTCACGCTGGAAGTCTCGGCGCCGCAATACTTCCCCTGGCTGCGTCCCATGGCGGAAGAAGCCATCGCCAACCGGACGCTGGTGCCGGGACGCTTCATCAAGGTCCGCAAGATGAAGGAGCAGGAAGCGGACGGCGACCTGCCCGCCATTGCCGCCGCCATGCAAATCTTCGGCGCCTCCTACGTGGAAACGCTGGACACCAAAGGCACCGACGGCTCCAACCCGCACCTGGGCGGCCCGGCGACCATCACCGGTTACTTCGGCGGGATCGGGCAACCCAACGAGTACGCCCTCAAGTGGGTGGACGAGTTCCTGTACTACTACACAGAGTACGGCGTCAAATCGGTGCTGAACTTCAACGCCGGAACCATCCTGCTGGGCTTCCTGCTGTACAAGATGGGCATCGACAATGAGTTCAAGATCTCGGTCTTCTTCGGCAGCGACAACCCCTACCACGCGCTGTGGATCATGATGGCCGCCAGGCTGTTCAGCCGCGACGATGGCTCCAGCCCGCTGATCGGCTTCAACTGGTCGAATTCGATCAACAACCAGACGATGGAACTGACCGCCCAGTTCCGCAAAGCGCTCGGCTTCGAGGACGTGGTCCGCTTCGAGCACCACATCACGGAGACCTACAAGAGCATCGTGTTGCAACCCTACAACCGCCGCGACGAGCTGGTGGAGATCGCTGATCACGTGGCCAACATCTCGGCCAAGCACGAGGGCGGCGATCCCGAGATCGATGCCGCGCTCGCCCATCCCTCCGATATCCTGGACTACTTCCGCGACAAGCAGGAAGTGATCGACGCCGGCGATTGGGACGCTATGCGCTGCAACTTCCTGGAAAAGGTGGCTGCCGCCAACAAAACAGCCTGGGCGCTGACCGAGAAGGGGCTTTCCTTCGTGGCCGCGCCGAATTTGCATCGGTGACAATTGGTTTGGGTGACAGTCGCGTATCCTCTAAAAAGTGGCTGTCACCTCTAATAAACAATTTCAGTAAATCACAGAATTACAAAGGGAAGCCCGAAAACAGGGCTGCGGGCGTATGCCCGCAGCCCTGTTTTCGGGTACTTCTTAAAGACACGTCCCGGGGTTGGCATTTTTTAGTATGCAGACAGAACTATGCAACCGTGTCCCTACGGCGCACGCTCGCACCCCCAAATCCGGGTATCTACCACTGCGTCTTCGCGCAGCTAACTCGCTCCAATGCGTTCGACCGAAAAGGTGTTGTATAATCAGAATATGGAGTATCAAAGGATGATTACTGCTCTTAGACAAAAGGTAAAAGTCGAGAGGGGTGGGGTGATTAATTTACGCTCTCGCAACCTGAAAGCCGGCACGACTGCGGAAGTGATCGTTCTGGTCGAAACCGATAAAATACCAGAAGAAACGATGACCGCAGCCGACCTGCTCAAATCAGGGTTGGTAGGGTTGTGGGCCGATCGCGAAGATATAGGTGACAGTCTCGAGTTTGCGCGCAACCTCCGCTCCAAGGCCAGCAGGCGAGATATTCAGAAGTGATTCTGCTTGATACGGATGTGATGGTTGATATCCTGCGCGGACATCAAATTGCCATTGAATGGCTGGCATCCATGTCTGAGCGGGAAATTGGCCTGCCCGGACTGGTGGTTATGGAACTTTTACAGGGCTGCCAGAAAGCGAAAGAACAGAAAAAAGTTGAAAAATCCTTAGCGCCGTATCAGCTGTATTGGGGGAAAGCCACAAGATTATGATCGCGCGTTGAAAACGATTGCCACCTACCACTTGAGCCATAGCATTGGTTTGCTGGATGCGCTGATCGCTGAAACGGTCATCGGATTTGGCGCTGAACTAGCTACCTTCAATGTCAAACACTACGGGGTATTGAAGGAACTTAAGACCATTCAACCCTACCAGAGATAAACGGTTTCATACCTTTCCATCAGACCCAAAGGGAATAATACTGGGATTCAATGGCCTGACAAGGAGAAACGTGTCCCAATTCAACTACCTCACCACCCACGTCGGCTCTGTTCCCCACGCCAATGCGCACGAACTGAATAGCCGCCTGTTGTCCACGCTGGACATCCCCTGCTGGCTGCAACTCCCCCGCCGCGATTTCCGCGAGAACATTTACACCCAGTACGCGCCCACGCTGCCCGGCGCAATTGTAGATGAAACCAGGGAAAAAGCCTACATTGATACCAGCGCCGCTGGTTTCGAGGCGGAACTGGAAGCATTTTACCAGTCTGTTTTAGACGAAAATAGCGACGCCTTCGCTTTACATTATGATTACGCGCAAGGATTCTATCTTCTGCTCGATGTATTAAGGCAAAAGCCGGTGAAATACGCCAAAGGGCAGGTGATGGGACCCATCAGCTTTGGACTGACCGTCACAGACCAGGATGGGCGCGCCAGCCTGTACAATGAAATCTATGTTGACGTGCTGGTCAAACACGTGGCGTTCAACGCGCGGTGGCAGGTGGAACAACTCCAAAAGGTCTGCGAGCGGGTCATCCTGTTCGTGGATGAGCCTTACCTGGCCTCTTTTGGCTCGGCCTACGTCAGCCTTGGGAAAGAGCAGGTCATCTCCTGGCTGGACGAGATCTACGAGGCGCTGCATGAGGCCGGGGCCATTACCGGCACGCACTGCTGTGGCAACACCGATTGGGGCGTGCTGCTCAACACCCAGGTGGACATCCTCAATCTGGATGCTTATGACTTCATCGAGAACCTGGCCTTATACCCGGTCGAACTGCGCGAATTCCTGGACCGCGGCGGGGCGATCTGCTGGGGCTTGATCCCCAACAACGAGTGTGTTCTCACGGAAACAGCCCAAACGCTGGCGAAAAAATTGCGAGACGGGATTGGTCTTATCTGCCAGAAAGCGGCCAACCGCGGCGTGACCATCCGCCCGGAGGAGTTCGCCTCCCGCAGCCTGTTGGCCCCCTCCTGTGGCCTTGGGTCTGCGACTGTTGAAATCGCCGAGCGCAACTTCGAGGTTTTGGCAGAAACGGGGACAATTTTGGCGAGCGGGTAGATTTTCTGCAAGCCGCCCTTGGCAATTTCCTTTCATCGCTCCGCGACCTATTCTCAGGGAACGTTCTCGCCACCTAGCAGCCTCCTTCTACTTGTGAAATATTTCTCAAACAGAGATGAATTGCACGCAAAAAAGGTGACATCCATGCGTATCCTGTTAGACATCAAAGCGTATAATGAACGGAACAAGTGGAAAAAAACGCTCGACAAAGCGATTTAATCGATTGAGGAATGGAACTATGACAAGCCCTATTAATCCGCGCACCCAAAACGTATTCGACCCTGCGCACGACGTCTACCGCTATACCCCCCGCTCCCTGCAACCTATCTTCGCCCCAAAATCCGTAGCTGTGATCGGCGCGACCGAGAAGGCCGGCAGCGTCGGCCGGACCGTATTGTGGAACCTGATCAGCAGTCCCTTCGGCGGGACGGTCTTTCCCGTCAACCCCAAACGGGAGAATATCCTGGGGATCAAGGCCTATCCGGGCATCAACGCCGTCCCGGACCAGATCGACCTGGCGGTGATTGTTACGCCTGCGCCCACCGTCCCGGAGATCATCGCCGAATGCGTGGAAGCAGGCGTGAAGGGCGCTATCGTCATCTCGGCCGGCTTCAAAGAAATTGGCCCGGAAGGCGTCAAGCTGGAAGGGGAGATCCTGGAATACGCCCGCCGCGGCCAGATGCGCGTGATCGGGCCTAACTGCCTAGGCGTGATGAACCCGCTCACTGGCCTGAACGCCACCTTTGCGACTGCTGCGGCCCGTCCCGGCAACGTGGCCTTCATCAGCCAGTCCGGCGCGTTGTGCACCTCGGTGCTGGACTGGTCGTTCAAGGAGCACGTCGGCTTTTCGGCCTTCGTCTCGATCGGCTCGATGCTGGACGTGGGCTGGGGCGACCTGATCTACCACCTCGGCGACGACCCGCACACCCAGAGCATCGTGATCTACATGGAAACCATCGGCGACGCGCGCTTCTTTATGTCCGCGGCGCGCGAGGTGGCGCTGACCAAGCCGATCATCGTGATCAAACCCGGGCGCACCGAAGGCGCGGCGCGCGCGGCCGCCTCCCACACCGGCTCACTGACCGGCTCCGACGAGGTGCTGGAAGCCGCTTTCCGGCGCTGTGGCGTGCTACGGGTGAACACGATCGGCGAGATCTTCTCGATGGCGGAGGTGCTCTCCAAACAGCCGCGTCCGAAAGGGCCTTACCTCACCATCCTGACTAACGCCGGCGGGCCTGGCGTGCTGGCGGTGGATGCCTTGATCACCAACGGCGGCAAGCTGGCGGAGATCTCGGCCGATGCCATGCAAAAATTCAACGAGATCCTGCCGCCCCAGTGGAGCCACAACAACCCGGTCGACATCCTCGGGGACGCCTCCCCGGAGCGTTATGCCCAGGCCCTGGAAATTGCCGCCACGGACGAAAACAGCGACGGCCTGTTGGTGGTGCTTACCCCGCAAGCCATGACCGATCCAACCGAAACAGCCGAAGCATTGAAAGATTACGCCAAGAGCTACGAGAAGCCCATTCTGGCCTCGTGGTCCGGCGGGCAGGACATTGCCGCAGGGGAAGCCATTCTCAACAAAGCCGGCATCCCGACCTTTATGTACCCGGATACGGCCGCAGAAGCCTTTGCTTACATGTGGAAGTACAACGACAACTTAAAGGCGCTTTATGAAACAGTCGGGATGACTGGGTTGAGCAACGGTGTAGAAGTCGACCGTGAAGCTGCTTCCGCTATCATTGAGAAAGTGCGCCGTTCGGGCCGGTCCCTGCTCACGGAAGCCGAATCGAAGGCCCTGCTGGCCACCTACGGCATCCCAACCGTGCCCACGCTGATCGCCAAGTCAACCGATGAAGCCGTAAAAAAGGCAGAAGAGCTTGGTTATCCGGTGGTGCTCAAACTGCATTCTGAGACCGTCACTCACAAAACAGACGTGGGCGGCGTGCAGCTCAACCTCAAGGACGAGGTGGCCGTCCGCTCAGCGTTCGAAGCGATCAAGAAGGGCGTCAGCGAAAAACACAGTGCCGACGACTTCCTGGGCGTGACTGTCCAGCCGATGATCAAGCTGGAAGACGCGTATGAGTTGATCGTCGGCTCCAGCATCGATCCGCAGTTCGGGCCGGTGGTGCTGTTTGGCATGGGCGGTCAGCTGGTGGAGGTCTTCAAAGATCGCGCGTTGGGTTTGCCTCCGCTCAACACCACGCTGGCCAGGCGTATGTTCGAGCGCACCAAGATCTTCGACGCGCTCAAGGGCGTGCGCGGCCGCCCGCCGGTGGACATCGCCGCCCTGGAAGAACTGATGGTCCATTTCAGCCAGCTGGTCGCTGAGCAACGCTGGATCAAGGAGCTGGATATCAACCCGCTGCTGGCCTCCCACGAGGGTTTGCTGGCGCTGGATGCCCGTGTCTTGATCCACGATGTCAAAGAGGAAAGCGCGCTGCCCAGGCTGGCGATCCGCCCGTATCCAAGCCAGTACGTCGACTGCTGGACGATGAAGGATGGCACCCAGGTGGTCATCCGCCCGATCAGCGCCGAGGATGAAATGCTGATGCGCGGCTTCCACGAATTGCTTTCGGATAAGACCGTCTACATGCGTTACCTATCCCCCATGCTCTTGAGCATGCGCACTACCCACGAGCGCCTGGCGCGCATGACCCACAACGATTACGACCGCGAGATCGCGCTGGTAGCGGAATGTCAAAGTGAAAAGTGCGAAAGGGCTATCCTGGGCGTTGCCCGGCTGAGCAAATTACGGGGTACGGACGAAGAAGCGCGCTTTACCATGCTGATCTCCGACCATTACCAGGGCCAGGGCCTTGGCAAGGAGCTGCTGACGCGCATCATCAAGATCGGCCGGGACGAAAAGATCAAACGCATCATCGCGCTCATGTCCCCGGATAACGAAGCCATGAAACGCTTATGCCGGGCGGTCGGGTTCTCTTCGTTCGAGATCGATTCCCAAAATGGGATGTTGAAAGCACAGATCGAGTTGTAATTCGGTATAACATTTAAATCCAGAAGATGTCAGAAGGTTTATGCACCTTCCCCATTTAAAGAGGTGGTAAAAACGGTGTGCGTGGGGGCGTACGCCCCCACGCACACCGTTTTTACCCTACTTTTTGTATAAGCCTGAGCAAATACTCTGCAAGTATCATTAAAGATAGCCACAGTCGTGGCTCCCATGTTGGTCGGCTCCATTGCGGGATAATCAGCGTTTGGCTCAAGCAGCAACTCAGTGCCATCTGTCTCTTCGGGGGATACGACAGTGATCCAGCGAGCACCGTTTCCCAAGGGAATATCTCGCTATTCCAAACGTATCATTCTGTCAGGGCAGCCACCAGTTCTCTGCAAAAATCGGGGATATCGGCCACCACCCGCCCCCAGACCAGGTTCCCTTCGCGGAAGGCAGCTTCGTCCACCCAACTGGCGCCGGCGTTAATGAGGTCATCTTTGATACCCAGCGAACCCGTCGCGCGCCGGCCTTCGACGATCCCGGCCGAGATGGGCACCAGGCCGCCATGGCAGATGATGCCGATGGTTTTGCCGGCCGCGTTCATTTCTTTGATCAGATCTATGACCGCTTTTGATCTGCGCAGCTTGTCAGGCGCCCAGCCGCCGGGAATCACCAATGCAAACAGGTCGCTGCTGTTCAAAGACTCCACGGTTACGTCGGGTTCGATCTCCAGGCCGTGTTTGCCGCTGACAGGATCGAGATTCAATCCTGCCCCTACGACTTCCGCGCCCTCCTCTTGCAGCCGCATGAACGGCACGTAAAACTCAAGATCCTCCACGCCAGGGGCGACAAGGACCGCTATTCGTTTTCCACGCAAGCGCATCATCCATCTCCTTTCGCTACAATTGACAGATTAATTATAGAGTTTCCCCATACAAAATGCAACAAAAAGAGTCCAATTTCAGCAATTCCAAATATGGCTTTGCTGGATTGCCACACCTGCCACCTGCCCCGCACAACGCCCCGAAGAGCGCAGCGGTGCGCGGGCGGTGCCAGGGAATCCAGCAAGAAAGGCGCGGATTTGGCAACATCGTACCTGCGGTGGGTGCAGGTGTCCGAGCCAGCAAAAAACGCGTTTCTGTTTATATTTAGAATTGCTGGTCTGATTTGACTTCGCGTCAAACCGGGTTCCTCTACCTTCCTGCACTTCTGTACAAATAGGGCCCGAAAACAAAGATAGCGTGGAAAGCACGCCATCTTTGTTTTCGGTATCGTTTCGTGAAATGCGAATGACTTCGATGGAACAGTTAGCTCAAAATGGATTCCATCATTTGTTTCACCGCCCGATAGACCGGCAATTCATCGCCCAGGTCTACCAGCGGCTTGCCGGAAAACTCAAAGGCAGCCAGGTCGTTGTCCGCCGGGATGATCCCCAACAAGGGCACGCCCAAACCATCCACAAATTTCTGAAGTTCGGGATGCAGTTCGCCGTTTGGCACGCGATTGATCACAAGATAAGCATTCTCGACGTTGATTTCCAGCTCTCTTTGGATGTCGACAATGCGCTGGGCAGCCACCAGGCCGCGCTGGGTGGCGTCGCTGACGATCAGCAAGTGCTGCACGTCCCGCGTCGTCCGGCGGCTGAGGTGTTCCATCCCGGCCTCGTTGTCGATCACCACGTAGGCGTAGTGCTTGCTCATGCTGTCGATCACATCCCGCAGGTTGTGGTTGACCGCGCAGTAACAGCCCTGCCCTTCCCCGCGACCCATGGCGATCAGGTCGAAGCGCGAGCCTTCCGCCAGCGAGGTGCGCACGTGATATTCCAGGTAATCCCGTTTGTTGACGCCACCGGGCAAATTCCCCATCGCCGCCCCACCCTGCACCAGGGACGTTTTTACCTGGTGCAGCATGTCTTCGCGGATGTCGCCAACCGTCCATTCCAGGTCCAGGCCAAGCACCATATTCAAATTGGCGGATGGGTCCGCGTCGATGGCCAGGATGCTCCCCGGCTGGTTCTGCGCCAGGTACTTGATCACCATGCCGGCGGTAGTGGTTTTCCCCACCCCGCCTTTTCCAGCAAGTGCAATTGTAGTTGTCATAACGATAAATTCCTTTTTCGTAGGTCAGGCTTTTAGCCTGACAAACATCGTTGTTAAGTTCAGTTGCTGTGCGCGGCCAATTTTTCCGCGATTCCATGCACAGATTCTTTGAGCGAGGGCACGTGATCGTAGACCGGGATACCCAATCGATCCGCTTCCTGGACCTTCAAATCGGCAGGCAAGAAACCCAGCACGGGCAAAGCGGGCGTCTCGGCTTCCAGGAATTTTTCTTCCTCGGCATTGCGGACTTTGTTTCCGACCAGGTAAAGGCGCTTCAAGCCGATGTCGTTGGCCAGCTTCTTGATCTGCGCGGCGGTCCCCAGGCTACGGCGGGTCGGCTCAACCACCACGATCATGGCATCGACAAAATCAACGGTGGCGCGGCCAAGATGCTCCACGCCGGCGTACATATCGAGCAGGAGCACATCGTCTTTGCGGAAGAGCAGGTGGGTGAACAGCGTTTTCAGCATGGCCGACTCGGGGCAGATGCAGCCGGAGCCGCCCAGATCGACGGAGCCGGATTCCAGCAGGCGAACCCCGCGATGCAGCACGCTAAAGCGTTCGGGAATGTCGTCCACCCGCGGGTTGAGGGTGAAGAATCCACCGACTGTGCCGGGCTTGGCGCCCGTGCGTTCTTCGATAAGCGCGTCCATCTCGGCGATGGGACTGAGTTTGGCACGCAGTTCGTCCGGGAAGCCCAATGCCCCAGCCAGGCATGGGCTGGGGTCGGCATCCACAGCCAGCACCTCCCGGCCCTGGTCTGCGTAGACCTGCGCCAATAACGCAGTCAATGTGGTCTTTCCGACGCCGCCTTTCCCAGTAATCGCAAGTTTCATTCTCTTTACCTCTTTTAATTTATCGCTTCTACCTGATATTTATAACCATCCTGGACGGTCTGCTGGCCTTCCAGATATTTCAATACATATTGGCCGCAATTGCTGCCAATGGCGTTTTCTTCCACCTCGCCGATGCTGATAATGACATCGTAGCCTGCTTCGGTCAGGGATTGGGCGACAGCTCCCCCGGTCTCCGGGCAATACGGGTCGATATGCGTGGACAATCCGTTCTGCACCGCGTGGCAGGTCGGGTTGACAGGCGTGATCTTTACCAGGTATCGATCCGGATCGAAGTAATGGAGCAGCGCGTCCCGCTCAACCGGCATGCCTGCCACCAATGCGAAGTTCAATGTGATCTTGCGATCGCCGGGACGATAAAAACGTTCGCCATACGCAGCCATTTGGGCGAAGGACCACTTGCGCACCGGAATCAATTTATCGCGCAAACCCACATCCGTCGTATGAATCGAGTACTGGAATTGAAAACGGCCGTTGGAATAAAGGCGATCCTTTACCTCAAGCAGGCTGTGGAAGAAAGCCTCTGCGCCATGTGGTGCAATGGTTGAGATCGAAGGTATTAGGCCGGGCGCAACATAACGGAGGGGTAATTGTTCCAGTACATCTAGCACAGCCATATTGAAGGCGGGTTCCCCCATACGCGCGAACTGGATTTTGAACTTGGCTGCAGGCACATGCCCATCCGGATACCAGCGATACACCATATGATCGATCTGGCGCACAATCTCCTCGGCCGTTGGCTTGCCACGGTAGCTTCCCCCAGCATCGCAGATCAGGCATTTGACCGGACAGCCATACAACGTCGAGACCATCAACACCCAGCGTTCATCCCGCGAGTATGGCGGTTGGAGCGCTTCGACAAATTCAACCATACGCTCCTTACCCATGTCTGCCATAAAGACCTCGGCTATGTCAGGCGTGCCAGTTACTGCAAATACTTTCATTGAAATGAAGCCTCCATGTTCAGTTTCTGGTAGATTTCCATCGCGGCGCGCAAACCATCTCCAGCAGCGATGGCAGCCTGGCGAAACCGGCCATTCCTTACATCGCCAACAAAAAAAAGTTGATCGGGATTGTTCGTGATGATTTCATCCGGCAAAAAACTAGTTTGCGGGACGCGACCGGTTGCAAAGAGCAGATAGTCCGCTATGAGATGCGAACCCGCCGTTGTCTGGACCTTCAACCTGCCACCTGTTTCATCGAGCTCCATTTTGCAAATAACCGTCTCTGCACGATAAACAATTCCGGATTCAGCCCGGGCGCGTTCCCATAGCAATCTAATGCATTTTACATCCCTGCTGCGATTGAGAATAGTGACAGAATTCCTGTTTTTTGTCAGATTTAGGGCATAATCAAAGGCTGCATCGCCAGCCCCAATAATGACAATTTCTTTGTTCGATTCTGCCAATAAAGGATAGACATCACTGAAAACACGGTCTCGGAGCCCATCAACCACAAGCAGAGGAAATGGGTTTGGGCTGGTGCCTGAAGCCACAACTACAAAGCGGGGGTGATATTCGGTCTTTAGGGTTTTTACTACAAAGTTTGTTTTGTCATAATGAAGCCGCGTAACAGAGTTGGCCTCCATATCAACGCCTAAATGTTCCATCTGCTTTTCGATTAACCGAACCAATTTTGGCCCGCTCACTCCGGCCGGGAAGCCGGGATAGTTCTCCACCAGATTGGCATTCCACAACAGACCCCCAACCCGTTCTTTTTCAAGCAACACAAAAGGGATGCCATAGCGCTTGAGTTGGATCGCTGCAGTCGCCCCCGCCGGGCCTGCGCCGATGATGAGGACTTTATCAAACTCCATAAACAGCCATTTGTTCCACTAATTCTTTAATTAAGACGGGGATGGCAAACCCGTGCGAGAGGGTCAACAAGGAAGCTCGATGCAGTTCTTCATTATAAGTAGCGGTGCCATCCACAGTGAAAAAAACTTCAAAACCGCGCATGAAAGCAGAGCGCGCTGTTGTCTCACAACACAAATAAGTCATAACCCCGCATATCACAACCTGCTCGATCCTCTGCTCGCGAAGAGTTTTCTCCAACGAAGTGCGGAAAAATGCATCGTATTGCGATTTACTCAGAAGATTTATTCCTGATTTTTCAACGATTTTCATGCTGCTGCTATGCGAACTTTGCGAATTTATCAGGTCGTGCCACCATTTCGACATCATTCCGGCATCATTTTTTGTGTTTAAATGGCTCGTTGCAATCACAGGTCGATTTGCACCCAGGAATGCGTCGATTAATTCCTCTATTCCAGGCAAAATAGCAGGCGCGCTAGGAATAAAGGCGTGCAATTTTTCATGAAAAAAATATTCTTGAAGATCCAAAACAAAAAGTGCTGCGCGAGCCGGATGATAGCAGATACCAGCATGCCTTCGACGAGATTCTGCTACGGAAGCAAGCAATTCCTGCGATTTTGATTGGATCGTTTCCGTTGTAAAGTATCGCTCTTTATACATTCCCGCTATTTTACTGTCTATCTTCGATTTTTAATTAAAGGTTCATTCAATTCATAGAATATTTTCCACGAACATGGGAGGGCTTATGGTCACATAGCTGTTTGTGGCTGCTTCTTTACCAGTGGAACTGCCTGACCAATTTGCGCGTCAACATACTTCCCAGGATGGCGCACACATCGGTGGGAAGATAGTGGCTGGCAGAGGCGTCGAACAAAATCTTACAGGAGGACGGAAAGTCTTCATCCCCACACCAATAGTTGACCAACAAAGGCAGGCGAGGCAGCGCTTGAAAAACATAAGCGGCCTCCCCTATGATCGTAATAACTCCGCCGCTCTTTTCACACGCTGCTCTAAAAGCCGCGATATCGAGTTGAAATGTTTTGGCAAGCTCGTCTCCGCTGTAGCCCTGGAAAGCGCGGTTGTAGGTGCGACCGTCGGGCAGGTCGGCGAAGGAAAGCCATTGTCCCGTGATCGGCGCCCCGTCACTGGTGCGGAAGTAATAAGCCAGCACCGCCTGAAACGGCAAGGGAAGCTCGCCATCCGTCCTGGCGTCGATTCCGACCAGCCCAGGATAGGTCACCACGGTAGGCGAATCGAACAGGGAAAGGCGAAACTCGCCTCTCCCTGGACCAAACGTCTGGTAACTGGAACCCGTGCGTTCGATCAGCAGGTTGACGGGAATCTGCCGAAGGGCCTCGCGCAATTCGTCCACGCGGGAGGCAAGCGCGGGTTGAGAGGGTTGCGGGCTCCGCTCGGTATTAGACATCCACCGCGAGGCAGGTCAAGGTTTCGAGAATCCCCGGGATGGGCTGGATCTCGGATGCGAGCAGCGCACCCAGCTTGTTGATATCACCGTTTTGGACGACCGCCACCGCATCGTAAGGTCCGAACGTCATATCGGCGCTCTCGACTGCTTCCAGCTTGCGCAGTTGACGGATTACCTGTTTGACTTCTCCCGTGCGAATTTTAATTAAGATATATGCTTTCATGATTCCTCCGATTTTATCAATCTTTGTTGCGTAGAAATACGGACCAGTAGATCGCAGCGACCAGCACCGCACCGCCGATGATGTTGCCAATCGTGACTGGCAACAAATTGTTGATCAGGAAGTTTCCCCAGGTCAAGTTGGACAAATCCAACCCCTTTTCGGCCACAAAGGCTGGATCGAATGCTTTAATGAGCAAGCCAAAAGGAACAAAGTACATATTGGCAACGCTGTGCTCGAAGCCAGCTGCTACGAAGGCTGTGATCGGGAAGAGGATCGCCGCAATTTTATCGATTGTACTGCGCGCGCTGAAGGTCAGCCAGACGGCCAGGCAAACCAGGGCGTTGCAGAGCACACCCAGCGCGATGGCCTGGAAGAAATCCAGCCCAGCCTTCGTAGAGGCGATTTTCAAGGCTGTTTCACCAACCGCTCCCCCGCCAAAGGTATATTGCTTGCTCCACAGAACCAAAACTGCCGTACCGATCGAGCCAACGAAGTTGCCCACATACACAATGGCCCAGTTGCGCAGCAGGGCCGCGCCACTGACCTTTCCGCTGGCCCAGGCCATGACGATCAGGTTATTGCCGGTAAACAGCTCTGCGCCCCCAACCACCACAAGGATCAGGCCCAGGCAAAACACCAGGCCGGTCAGCAGCTTGGCAACTCCGAATGGCAAGGCCGCAGTTCCGGCGGCCGTATTTGTGGCAAAGACCGCCCCCAGCGCGATAAACGCTCCCGCCAACACAGCCAGCGTGAACGTTGTCAGAGCCGGGGCTTCGGCTTTCCGTTCACCTACATATTCCGCTCTTGTCGCCATCTCGCCCGGCAACAAGGCATCGATCCGAATTTCGCTCATAGAATTCTCCGGTGACAGATTAGTTTATTTGTGATATTATTCACAACCGTGAAGTATACCAGAGAACTTTAAAAATGTCAGACAACTGATAATAATAAAACGGATATGACATCCATCCCTTCTAGCCTGTCAGGCAACCCTGCGAGAAGTCACCCAGGTCAGCATACCCGCGAAAAGCAAAGCAGCTAACACGATCCCAACCGTGATCCCAGCTACGGAGTTGTTTTGCAGGCTCACAGCCGCCCTCGTTGCGGTTGTGGTGGGCAGCGGTGTTCCTGTCAAGAATTTCGTTGCGGTAGGCGCTTGAATGGATTCTGTTGGAGTCCCGCTGACCTCAACCGCCGCAGCCTGAATTGTCGGCGCCCCCTGCCGGACAAGGAGCCTGTCACCCTGATAAATATCCGTCCCAGGCCCCAGATTGTTCAGTGCGCGGATCTCGTCGATTTTGACGCCATATTCGATTGCGATTGCCCAGAGGGTTTGCCCATATTGCACTTCATGAAAAACCAGCCCCCTATCATCCGGTGTGCTGGTCGAAATCGGAACGATAAAATCGCTCGGCCCAAAATTTTCGGGAACGGAGCTATCGGGATTAGGCGTGAATACCTGCGGCGCCCCATCGACGGTCGGACGGGCGCAGTCGATCACCAGGTAATAGTGGCCGCCTGCCTGGGCTACGCCCGCGCCGATTTCCGTCAGGTTGGGCGAAAGCATCGTATTCGTGTGTAAGGCATCTCCTGTCCATTCCTGGACCGCCTGTGCAGCCGACTTGTTCCCACCCGTGATATTTTCGGCCCGGAACCCACCCTGCGAAAGGTCTCCCGCCAACGGATATCCGGCGACCAGGATACGCTGGGTCAGACCGGGTCGATGAGCGACCTGTCCGGTAGCGGCCATGTAATTGGCCTGATCCTGCGCAACCTGCATCAGCACAGAGTTGACACTGTAGGCAGGCAATCCATTCGCTGTGCGCAACGCATTAACCGCTGCGATCAATTCATTTGCAGTCGTTTGAAAAGAGAAGGAAGCTAAAGAATTAGCATGGGCAGCTTGATGTGGGACGAACAATATCGATACCGCCACAACAAGCGCCAAAAACGATGTCACAAGTCGCATTGGAACTCTCCAATTCGAACTTGATTATACCTGCTAGAGTTAACAGAGCGAGTTGTTCAGACAGGTTATGACAAGCAAAAGGGAAATGGAAACGCAGAAGTTTATCGTGTTTTCGCGTGATATTACTCACGTTCTATTAAACAGGCCTAATGCTAGAATAATAGTAAGGATTCTGGATAAATCTGGTCAGGCATTTTTTAATCGAATCTCTTAACCGATCAGTATAAGGAGGTGTCGCGCATGCAAACAAAGACGTTCGAAGCGCCCGCACTTTTTGGAGACCACCATGTTTCTGAAGTGCAGCGCATACTTAAGGAGTTGTCCGGCGTTGAAGACGTATACGCCAGCAGCGCTTTCCAGGCCATCGAAGTGACCTTCGATGAGACCAAGATCAGCGCTGGGCAGATTACCGCTCGCCTGGAAGAGGCGGGATACTTGGGGGAAGTTCCGATGCTCGTTGAGAGCGGCGTCGCTGTAGAGAAAAAAGAAGGTGACGGGGTTTTCCGCCACACAATTACATACGAAACAATCAAACAGACAGTCAGCTTTGCACAACAGGTCCAATACCAGGGAAGGGCCTTATGGCCATGCCCAGGCCTGGGTGTTGTCAAGATGGATGAGTAGCCCTAGAGGTAGGTGAGATATGGCGAAGAAACGTGAGATCAACGAGTACTCAAGCGACCCGGCCGCTCAGCAGATGCTGATCCGCGCCGCGGAATTGGGCATTGGCACAGCCTTTACCCGTGCGGACAATATGGTCGCCTGCAATATCGGCAGCGCCGGCATGTGCTGCAAGCAGTGCGGCATGGGTCCCTGCCGGCTGACCAAGAACGGCGACGTAGGCGTTTGCGGCGCCACACTCGACACCATCCAGGCCCGCAACTTGACGCGCGCCATCGCCGCTGGCAGCGCAGCCCACTCCGACCACGGGCGTGACATGGCTTTCCTGCTAAAGGCAACTGCTAACAATGAAGCGGAAGGCTACATGATTCGCGATGTTGCCAAACTGCACAGGGTCGCCTCCTATTATGACATCCCAACCAAAGGTCGCTCTCCACAGGAAGTCGCCAACGACCTGGCCGATCTCTATATTTCCCAGTTCGGCCAGCAGCGCGGCGAAGTGGTGCCCGTCCGGCGCGCCACGAAGAAACGTCAGCAGCTGTGGCGCGAGCGCGGCGTAGTCCCGCGCGGCGTCGATCGCGAAATAGTGGAAGCCTTACACCGCACGCACATCGGCGACGACCAGGACCCCGAGCACATTCTCGAGCATGCTGTCCGCACCGCGCTGGCCGACGGTTGGGCCGGCTCGATGATTGCCACCGACATCTCAGACATCTTGTTCGGTACACCTGCTCCCGTTCTGGGACAGGCCAACCTGGGCGTCATCAAAGAAGACATGGTTAACGTGGTGATCCATGGACACGAGCCCAGCCTGAGCGAGATGATCGTGGCCGCCTCCCAATCCCCCGACATCATCGAATACGCCAAAGCCGCGGGCGCCAACGGCATCCAGCTTTCCGGCATTTGCTGCACGGCCAACGAAACCCTGATGCGCCAGGGTATTCCTGCCGCTGGCAACTTCCTGCACCAGGAACTGTCGATCATGACCGGCGCCGTGGAAGCCATGGTGGTGGACGTGCAATGCATCATGCAAGCGCTGGTTGCTCTGGCTGAGAATTTCCACACCAAGATCATTACCACCTCGCCGAAAGTCAAGCTCAAAGGCGCAACCCACATTGAGTTCGAAGAAGAAAGGGCGCTCTCCATTGCCAAAGAAATCTTGAAGACCGCGATTGATAATTTCAAGAACCGCGACAAGAGCAAGACCCTCATCCCGAATATCAAAGAAGACTTGATCCCCGGCTTCTCGCACGAGTACATCAACTACATGTTAGGCGGTTCCTATCGCGCATCGTTCCGCCCGCTGAACGATGCGATCATGTCCGGGCGGATCCGCGGGGTGGCGGCCATCGTCGGCTGCAACAACCCGCGCTCCAGCCAGGATTACCTGCACAACCTGGTGACCAAAGAACTGCTCAAGCAGGACGTGCTGGTCGTCCAGACCGGATGTGGGGCGATCTCGTCGGCCAAGCTGGGGCTGATGTTAGGGGAAGCAGGCCTGAGCGAGGTCGGACCCGGGTTGCGCGAAATCTGTGAGACGGTCGGCATCCCGCCCGTCCTGCACATGGGCTCCTGCGTCGACAACACGCGCATCCTGACCGTGCTGACCCAAATGGTGGAAGAAGGCGGCCTGGGCGACGACATCGACCAGGTTCCGGCTGTCGGCCTGGCACCCGAATGGATGAGCGAAAAAGCCCTGGCGATCGCCACCTACTGCGTGGCCTCCGGCGCCTATGTCATCTTCGGCGGCGCCTCTCCCGTTGGCGGCATGCCCGATCGCGTTACGGATAGCGATCTGGTGCTGAAGTATATTAGCGAAGGCTGGGAGAAAAAGTACGGCGGCAAGTTGGAGTTTATCCCCGACCCGCAAGAGATGATCAAGAAAACGCTCGAACATATCGACAAGAAACGCGCCGCGCTCGGCCTGGCGGAATACGACCCGACCCGCTTCGGCCGCAGCGGCGATGCCAAGATGCTCCAACTCGAGACGCTGCCCCTGGCAGAGAAACGCAAAGCCATCTACGGGCTTGCAGCAGATTAGGGGAGGAACCCGATGTCAAAATATATCGCTACGCGCGCCATCCGCGGCGCAAACGCCCTGGTCACCGAAGCTGAAGTGATGCTCCACAAGGCGCTCAACGAAAAAGGCGCCGAAACGCCGGTTTCGTTCCCGAACACCGCTTATTATCTACCCACCATCCTGGGCATGACCGGAATTGAAGTCACCAAGCTCAGCGACCTGTCGCCCGTGATGCAACAGGCTCGCCAGATGTTACACCCGGTCCCATCCAACAAACATTGGACTCCCTACCTGGGAGAAACGCTCGACTCCGGAATGGCCACCCTGCTGGCTGCCGAGACCATCGAGGCGGTGCGCTTCGTGTACGGACTTCAACCTGAGAAGATGCCCGAGAGCTTTACCCTGGCCGGCGGGACTTCCTACGGCGCGGCCAACGGCCACGGCCACCTGAACGGCCCGATCGACGATATCCAGCTGCGCTCCTGGGGCATCCAGCTCGTGGACGGGCGCATGCCCGGCTTTGCGGCAATCGTCGGCTGCGCCAAGTCGAACGAAGTGGCTGTCAAGCTCGTGCGCGAACTGCAACGCCGCAACATCCTGACCTTCCTCTCCGGGAACGTCAACGGGCGCAGCATCATCGACCAGCTGAATGAAGAAGGCGTGGAACTGGGATACGACACCTACACGGTTCCGTTCGGGACTGATACCCTGTCCGCCATTTACGCGCTTGGCTTCGCCACCCGGTCCGCCCTGACCTTTGGCGGTATGAAGCCCGGCATGTCGCGTGAAATCCTGCTCTACAACCGCGAGCGCGTGTTCGCCTTCGTGCTGGCGTTGGGGGAAGTGGACGATCTGAAATATGCCGCAGCCGCGGGCGCCATCAACTACGGCTTCCCGGTCATTGCGGATACGGTCATCCCTGAAATCCTGCCCACTGGCGTGACCACCTACGAGCACGTAGTCTCCATGCCCTTCGACCAGATCGACGGCAAGGATGACCTGGAAAAAGCGGAACGGTTGGTGCAGAAATGCATCGAAGTGCGCGGCGTCAAAGTCAAGGTTTCTGACGTGGATGTGCCCGTGCCTTACGGCTCGGCCTTCGAAGGGGAAGTGGTCCGCAAAGCCGACCTGCGGGTGGAGTTCGGCGGAAAGTACAGCCGCTGTTTCGAATACTTGCAGATGGCCAAGCTGGACGAAGTCACGGATGGCAAAATCGAGGTGATCGGGCCAGACTTCTCGAATGTGGATCCCCAAGGCCATATGGACATGGGCATTGTCATCCATGTGGCTGGCCGCCAGATGCAGCAGGACTTCGAGCCGGTGCTTGAGCGCCAGGTACATTACTTCGTCAACGGCGCCTCCGGCATCCAGCACGTCGGCCAACGCGATATTGCCTGGATCCGCATTTCGAACAACGCCGCCGACAAGGGCTTCAACCTGGAGCACTTCGGCAAAGTCCTGCACGCCCGCTTCCATGAAGATTTCGGCGCGATCGTGGATAAAGTCCAGGTCACCATTTACACAGAACCGAAGCTGCACGCCGAATGGCTGGAAAAGGCGCGCGAATCGTATGACTTCCGCAACAAGCGCCTGGCCGACCTGACCGACGATAAAGTGGACGAGTTCTACTCCTGCACGCTGTGCCAATCCTTCGCACCGGACCACGTCTGCGTGGTCTCACCCGAACGCCTGGGCCTGTGCGGTGCGTACAACTGGCTGGATTGCAAGGCATCTTACAGCATCAATCCAACCGGCCCTAACCAGCCCATCAAGCTTGGCAAGCTGGTTGACTTCCAAAAGGGCTACTGGGAAGGCACCAACGACTACGCCAAGATCGGTTCGCACGGCGCGGTACAGGAAGTCTCGATGTACTCCATTATGGAAAACCCGATGACAGCCTGCGGCTGCTTCGAGTGCATCGTCATGCTCATCCCGGAAGCAAACGGCGTGATGATCGTCTCCCGCGAAGATACCGCCATGACCCCCGCCGGAATGACCTTCTCCACCCTGGCCGGGATCGCCGGCGGTGGCTTGCAGACGCCCGGTGTGATGGGCGTGGGCAAGTTCTACCTGATCAGCCCCAAATTCATCTCGGCCGATGGCGGCTTCAAGCGGGTGGTCTGGATGTCCTCCGTGCTCAAGGAGACGATGTCCGATGAACTCAAGGCCGTTTGCGAGCGTGAAGGCGATCCCGACCTGCTGGACAGGATTGCCGACGAGCGCAATGTTAACTCGGTCGAGGATTTACTCGCCTGGCTGGAAGGTCATAACCATCCGGCCATGGCCATGGAACCGATGTTCTAAGAACAACGCGAGAATGTGAAGCGGTCAGCCACCAGGATAAAATGTTTTCCACTGGTAGCTGACCGCTGAACTTGAAAGCAAGAAATAATGCCCGAAAGTTCCCCCCAGCTGGTAAGAGATTTGATGACCGTCGGCGTGCCGACTTGTAAGATCAACACGCCTGTTGTCGATGTAGCCCGTTTCCTGATCGATAACAACGTTGAGGAGATGGTTGTACTGGGCGAGGAAGGCGAGGGCGTAGGAATTTGTGGGTATCAAGAATTGGTGGACGCGTACGTCCTGGATGATGTGGGCAAGCTGACCGCCGAAGAAGTCATGTCGGAAGGTGTGCCCGAACTGCCGTCAGACATCCCGCTGAAGTTGGCAGCTCAGTTGATGAAAGATAAAGGCATCCGTGTAGCCTATATGAACCACAATTCAGCGGGCATCATTTATCCAGCGGCATCCATTTCATATAAACATCTTATCCGCCACCTGGCTGCCAAAGATGAGTCTGAACTCAAGGATTTAGGTATCAGTGCAGAGCGGAAATCTCCGCTGGAAGTTTTTATCGAACGGCGCGATGCAGCGCGGAGGAACGTACACCGGTAGACATGTAAACGGGTAATTACGACCCTGTATACCTGTGAACTTGTGTACCTTTTTACATTGTTCAAGGAGGAACACGTTATGCCAATTGAAATACCAAAAGACAAGTGGCCCGGAAGTGTAAAACAGGTCACCATCGGTGCAACGGCTGCGGAGGGCGGCACGCGCACCAAGTCGGTGATCGTGGGCGGGCAGACAACCATGCCATACATGCAATTCGAAGCGCCCACTCCGCACACACCGGTTGTAGCGATCGAGATCAAATCCCACAAGCCCGAAGACTGGTCCCCGCTGCTGGCGGAAGTCTGGGCCGAGGCGATGGACGATCCCGCCCAATGGGCGAAAAAGGCTGAAGAAGCGGGAGCAGACCTCATCGTCCTGGCGCTGACGCTGGAAGATACCCCGGAAAGCGCCGTGCAAGCCGTCAAGTCCGTCTTGGGCGCGACCGGGCTACCGCTAGTCGTCTGGGGTCCCGGCCAGGCTGAAAAGGACAACGAGTTGCTCGTCCCAGTGGCGGAAGCCACTAAGGGCGAGAAGATCGTGCTAGGCATCTGCGAAGACAAGAACTATCGCACTATCGTCGCAACGGCAATGGCGAACGGGCATTTGGTCGAGGCTCGCACCCCGATGGATGTGAACCTGGCAAAGCAGCTCAATATTCTCATTACCGATATGGGCCTGCCCGCCGACCGCGTCATCATGGATCCCACCACTGGCGCGTTAGGCTACGGGATCGAATATGGCTATTCCGTGATGGAACGCCTGCGCCTGGCCGCCCTGCAGGGCGACGCCATGACCCAGCTGCCGATGATGGTCACGCCAGGCTTCGAAGCCTGGAAAGCCAAGGAATCAAAGGTGGGAGAAGGCGTGCCCGAGGCCTGGGGCAATTGGGCCGCGCGCGGCGTTCTATGGGAAACAATGACAGCCACCGCTTTGGTCGAATCGGGCGCCGATATCGTTGTGCTGCGCCACCCCGAAAGCGTCAAGCGCATTAAAGAAGCCATCACCGAACTGATGGTCACAGCTTAGGAGGAAAGCATGGCAATCTCTGGAATTCAAATCTACAAACTCCTCCCGCAGACCAACTGCAAGGAATGCGGCTTCCCCACCTGCCTGGCCTTCGCCATGAAATTGGCCGCCAAGCAGGTCGAGCTCTCCGCTTGCCCATACGTCAGCGATGAGTCCAAGAAACAACTGGCCGAATTGGCTGCGCCACCTGTCCGCCTGATTTCTCTCAGAGCCAACGGCACCGAGGTCAAGGCTGGTAACGAAGTGGTTATGTTCCGCCATGAAAAGACTTTCTATAACAAGCCCGGGTTGTTCGTGCGCGTCAAGGCCAGTGATGCAGATCTCGCCAAGAAAGTGACCGAGGTGGATGCTTACACGGTCAACTACGTAGGCATGGACTTCACCATCGACGGCTTCGCGATTGAAGCCGATGGGGATCTGGCTGCTGCCGTAAAAGCGGTCCGAGCCGTCTCCAAACGGCCTCTGATCCTGATCGGCGACGCCGCTACGCTGCCCACGGGATTGGAAGCGCTGCCCGGTGAAGCTCCTATGATCTACGCGGCTGACGCTTCCAATTGGGAAGCCATGGCCGACCTGGCCGCCAAGTACAAGGCATCCCTGGTGGTCAAAGGCGAATCGCTCGATGAGCTGGCCGAGCTAACCCAGAAGATCCAGGCCAAGGGCGTGGAAGACATGGTGCTCGATTTGGGCGGGGCGAATATGGCCGAATGGCTGACCCGTTCTACGCAGGCACGCCGCCTGGCGCTTAAGAAAAACTTCCGCCCGCTGGGCTATCCCCTCATCGCCTTTCCGGGCAAGGCAGGGACTCCCGCGAAAGAATCGGTTTATGCAGCCCAGGCGATCTCCAAATATGCCGGCTTTGTGGTGCTGGATACTTTCACCCCGGAACTGGCATATGCCCTGTTGGTATTGCGAGAGAACATTTATACCGATCCACAGAAACCCATCCAGGTGCAGCCCGGCATTTATGAGATCAACAACCCGACCGCCGATGCACCCGCGCTGGTCACCACCAACTTCAGCATCACCTACTTCTCGGTCGCCAACGAAGTCGAAGGCTCTGGCCTACCCGCCTGGCTGGTCGTGACCGACGCCGAGGGCATGTCCGTGCTCACGGCCTGGGCAGCCGGCAAGTTCGACGCTGAGCGGATTGCCAAGGCTGTCAAAGAATTCGACCTGGCCAGCAAGATCAACCAGAAGCGCATCATCCTGCCCGGGCACGTGGCCGTGCTCTCCGGCGAACTGGAAGAAGAACTGGCCGGTTGGGAAATACGCGTGGGACCGCGCGAGGCAGTAGATTTGCCCGCCTTTATGAAGCAGGCGCTTTAGATCCTCACCCTAGCCCCTCTCCCGGTCTCGGTACGGCGAATAGCACGCCTACTCGACCACCTCCGGGAGAGGGGAATTATGAATATGGCCGATCACAAAGTTACCTTCACCATCGAAAACAGCGCTGAGCCCGTTACGGCTACAGTTCCGACTGGCGCACTCCTTTCCGAAGCTGCCCGACAGGCCGGCGTGGAAATTGGCCAGCCGTGCGGCGGCCAGGGACGCTGCGGTCGTTGCGCCGTACAGGTTTCAGGGGGCAACATACGCCGCCGCAGCATCATGCGACTCTCGCCGCAGGCCCTTGAGGACGGCTACGCCCTGGCCTGCCAGTCCGTCGTGGAGGGCGACGCTGCGATTTACGTTCCATTGCAGGAGAAGATCGTCCGCAACCTGACCACTGACCGGATCGCCGCCGAAGTGACCGTCCCTGCCGATTACGACTTCGCGGCATCCCAGACCTTCAAACGCATCCCGTTGACGCTGACCCAGCCCAGCATGGACGACCAGACCGACGATTGGTCCCGCGTCCAGACTGCGCTGCGCACCCAGGCGAACGTGGAAAAAGTCAGCATTTCAATCAACGGACTGCGATCTATTGGCAAGCTGTTGCGCGAATGTGACTGGAACGTCACAGCGACCTTGGAAACAGACCCTCACGGCGGACCGGCGCGGTTGGTGAACCTGTTGGCTGGCCACTTCCAAGAAAGCGATCCATTGTGGGGTGTGGCCATCGATATCGGCACCACCACCGTGTCGCTGTGGATGGTGGACCTGATCAGCGGAAAAGTCCGGGCGCAGGTGGCCGAATACAACGGCCAGATCGCGCGCGGCGAAGACGTGATCTCGCGCATCGTCTATGCCAGCAAGAACGGCGGCGAAAATGAGATGCGGGATTTGGTGCTCGACACGATCGACCAGCTGCTGGTCAAAGCTTGCAAACGTTTGAACGCCCGTCCCGCCGAGGTGGTCAAAGCAACCATCTCAGGCAACAGCACGATGATGCACCTGCTGTTGGGCATCCCGGCTGTCAGCATCCGTCTGTCCCCGTTTGTCACGGCGGTCAACCAGCTGCCGCCCATGACAGCGCGCGAAATTGGGCTGCACATCCACCCCGAGGCAACTGTTGACTGCTTGCCCGGTGTGGCTTCCTACGTTGGCGCCGACATCACGGCCGGCGTGCTTTCTTCAGGCCTCGACCAGACCGAAGACATGACCCTGTTTATCGACGTGGGCACCAACGGCGAGATTGTGATGGGCAACCGCGACCTGCAGGTCACTTGCGCCTGCTCGGCCGGTCCCGCGTTTGAGGGCGCTGGCGTGGTCGACGGCATGCGCGCCACCAACGGCGCCATCGAAGAAGTCTGGATCGACGGCGAGAGCTACGAGCCAACCTACCGCGTGATCGGGAACGAAAAACCGAAAGGAATCTGCGGTTCAGGGTTGATCTCCCTGCTCTCGGAAGCATTTTTGACGGGAATCCTGGACAAAGCCGGAAACGTCAATTTGACGCTGCCTTCACCAAGGGTCCGGGAAGGTGCGCACGGGTCGGAGTACGTGGTCGCCTGGGGGGCGGAGACAGAGTCCGGGGAGGATATCGTGCTATCCCGGGTCGACATCGACAATTTGTTGCGCGCCAAAGCCGCCATCTATGCCGGTTTCACGGTGCTGGCCGAACAGGTCGGGATCCCGTTGGAGACGGTCGCAAAGGTCCAGGTTGGCGGCTCGTTCGGCAAATATATCAATGTGGAAAAGGCCGTGCAAATCGGCCTGCTGCCCGACGTAGCATGGGACCAGTTCGAGTTCCTGGGCAACACCTCCATCAAGGGCGCGTATCTGGCGTTGCTGGACTGGAAAAAACGCCAGCAGATCGCAGATATCGCCAGCGGAATGACCTATATTGAGCTATCGGCAGACAACACCTTTTATGAAGCCTTTACGTCTGCTCTTTTCCTGCCGCACACAGACGTGAGCAAGTTCCCATCTGTAATGGCGGCACTTCAAAAAACACCCTAACGGAGGGCATCTATGTACATCATTGGCGAAAATATTCACATCCTTTCAGATAAGGTCAAAGAAGCGCTCACCAACCGGGATCGCGAGTTCTTCATGGACCTGGCTGTACGGCAGGTGGAAGCGGGCGCGAAGGCGATCGACGTCAACCTCGGCCCGCGCAAAAAGGACTGGGAGGAAGTATTTCCCTGGATGATCGAAACCATTGAGACGGTGGTGGACGTGCCGCTTTCGATCGACACCACCAACATCAACGGGATGGAAGCCGCTTTGAAGACCATCAAGAAAGCGCAGCCCATCCTGAACTCGACCTCCGCCGAGCCGGAACGCCTCGAGAAGGTGCCTGAGCTGGCGAAGAAGTACAACGCCAAGATCATTGCGCTGACGATGGGCTCCTCCGGCATCCCGGTGGAAGCGGACGCGCGCGTAAACATTGCCGTTGAGACGCTCATCCCACACCTGATGGAAATCGGCTTCAACATGGAAGATCTGATCATCGACCCGCTGGTTCTGACCGTTTCGGGCTGCCAGCAGTACTGTCCCGAACTGATCGGCACGGTGCAGATGCTTCAATACGCATGGGATCCGGCTCCGGGAATCTCGGTAGGGCTCTCTAATGTTTCGAACGCGGTACCGAAGGAAAACCGCCCGCTGATCAACCGCGTCTATCTGGCGATGCTGATGGGCGTAGGCCTGCAGATGATGATCGCCGACCCGCTGGACGAAAAGCAAAACGAAGTGATCGCGTGGATCGAGAGCAAGGATAGCTCTACCCCGCTAGCCACGCTCTATAACAAGATTGCAGATCGCACCTGCGCTGGCGAAGAACCCCAGATAGAAGACTTCGACATGAACGATCCCGACCAGGCAGCTATCTGGAAGACAACCCAGATCCTGCTGAACAAGGTCATTTACGCAGACGGGTACCTGAACCAATAGTGTATAAGTGCCACGGACTTCGAAAGGACGTGGCACAAATTTTTTAGTCGTAGTGGCGGCTCCAGCCGTCAGAAACGGCTGTCCCCTCCCGGACTTCGGAGTCCGCCATTACGGGGAGGGATACAACTTATGAACGTCGAAGAGTTGCTTGCGAAAGCAACCAAACCGGCCGCGGATGCGATGAAATTGCACCCGTTCTACCGGGGCAAGATCGAGACTACGTTGAAATGCACCGTACACTCTTTCGACGATTTTGCCATATGGTACACGCCCGGTGTGGCCGCGCCATGCAAGGCGATCCAAGCCGACCCCGAACTGGTCTACGAGTACACCAATAAGTGGAACACAGTTGGGGTGGTCAGCGACGGGACACGAGTGTTAGGCCTGGGCGACATCGGGCCAAAGGCAGGCCTGCCGGTCATGGAGGGCAAAGCCCTGCTTTACAAATACCTGGGCGGCGTCGATGGCGTTCCGCTCATGCTGGATACCAAAGACCCGGACGCCATCATCAACACCGTGCTCATGCTCCAGCCAGGTTTTGGGGGCATCAACCTGGAAGACATCTCCAACCCGAAGTGCTTTTACATCCTCGATACGCTACGTGAAAAAGCCGAGATCCCGGTCTGGCACGACGACCAGCAGGGCACGGCCACAGTGACGCTGGCCGGGCTGATCAACGCCTTGAAAGTGGTCGGCAAGGAGATCAGCGAAGTCAAGATCACCTTCATCGGCACCGGCGCGTCGAACGTGGCCTGCTCGCGCCTGATCTTTGGCTGGGGCGCAGACCCGGCAAAGTGCTTGATGGTTGATAGCAAAGGCATTTTGGGCAAACATCGCAAAGACCTGGAAATGCGCAAGGCTGAGTACGTAGACAAGTGGAAACTGTGCAACATCACCAACGAGGAAGGGCGCGAAGGCAACATCCCAGACGCGATGAAAGGCGCGGATGTGGTCATCGCTCTCTCCAAGTCCGGGCCCGGCGTGATCCTACCGGAGTGGATCAAGGCGATGGCCAAAGATTCCGTCGTTTTCGCCTGCGCCAATCCTGTCCCCGAAATCTGGCCCTGGGAGGCGCTCGAAGCTGGCGCAGCCGTTGTTGCCACAGGCCGCTCCGACTTCCCGAACCAGGTCAACAACTCGCTCGGGTTCCCCGGCATCTTCCGCGGCACGCTGGACGTCCGCGCCAGGACGATCACGGATGAAATGTGCTTCGCCGCTGCCAAAGCCATGGCCGACCATGTGGGCGACAAACTGGCTTCCGACTTCATCCTGCCCAATATGGACGATTGGGAAGTCTTCCCACGCGAAGCGGCTGCAGTCGCGATGAAAGCTGTTGAACAAGGACTCGCCCGGATCGAGACAACTTACGACCAGGAATTCCAACTCGCGACCAAGATCATCCAACGCTCCCGTGATATGACAAGGCGAATGATGGAAGAAGGCTTCATTCCTGAAGCACCTGAAGATGATGGAGTTGAGCCCGAAGTTGACCTGGAAACGGTTAAGGCCGCGTATTAGGGCAGAAGGAGAAAATCATGTACGACTTGATCATCATCGGAGGCGGGCCTGCGGGCCTGACCGCTGCAATCTACGCCATCCGCAAGCGATTGAACGTGCTGCTGCTCTCGAAAGACCTGGGCGGCAAGACCAACTACAAGCTGTCCCTGCCCTGGATCGAGGACTACCAGGTCATTAAGGGACTGGAAATCGTCAACAAGTTCCGCACCGAGTTGGAATACCTGGATTTTGCTCGCCACATCGAAGCGGTCGAGAAAGTCGAAAAAAGCGACGATCATTTCACCGTCACAACCAAGGGCGGCGCTATGCTCGAATCGAAGGCTGTCATCGTCGCAACCGGGACGCGCCAGGTGCGCATGGACGTGCCCGGAGAAAAAGAATATACGATGAAAGGCCTGTGCTATTCCGCGTTATCCTACGCGCCGCTTTTCATCGACAAGTCCGTGGTTGTCATTGGCGACCAGGAACTGGCCTTGCGCTCAGCCGGAGAGCTCTCCACCGTTGCCAAAGAAGTGACCATGGTATGCGCGAACGACAAAATGATGGGAACCCCTCTTGGTCAAAAGCTGCAGGCAGCCGGAAACGTCAAAATCATGAAAGATTGCGAGATCGTCGAGGTGCAAGGTGACGATTATGCTCGCAGGCTCATCCTTAAAGATGCCTCCGGCCACCTCAACGAATTCCCCGCAGACGCCATGTTCGTGGAAAAAGCCCTTACGCCCAATACCAAGATGGTTGAAGGGTTGGTCGAGGTAGACGAACAGGGCAGGATCATCATCGACTGCGGCTGCCGCACGAACGTTCCCGGATTGTTCGCTGCCGGAGATGTGACCAACAACTATGCGGAGCAGGTTTTGATTGCGGTGGGAGAAGGAGCCAAAGCCGCGCTGAGCGCGTACGACTACCTGCTTCCACAACTATAAATTCTCACTTTTCAATAGATCGGGGTGTGGGTATTCTGGGCGGGCCCGCTCAGAATACCCACACCTCTTCTTTTTGAGGAGATACAAATCATACATAATCTTGTGGCATTCGTCCGTTTCACTGGTGACATTCAGTCTGGCAGACCAAACCCCGCAAATGCTACAATTTCAGGTAGATTTATCTCGGAGGTGACATATGCCCGGTTTTACCCCTGGACGACGCTGGCAACCCGGTTACATCCCTTTCAAAAAGGAAACATTTGGCAACAGGTTGCTGGAAACCGTCGAATACACGATTAAAGGCCCCTTGTTCGGATGCCGCATGTGCGGGAACTGCCTGCTACAGGAGACAGCTTTCATCTGCCCCATGGAGTGCCCTAAAGGGCTACGAAACGGTCCCTGCGGCGGCTCCACTTCCGAACACTGCTACGTGGACCCCACCCGTCCCTGCATCTGGTACAAGATCTACGACCGGGCCTTCAAAATGAACCGCCAGGAAATGCTCCTGGAAGTGCTGCCGCCTCTGGATTGGGAAAAAACCGGCACGGAAACCTGGGGAGATATTGTCAACCAGGTCAAGAAAGTTGGCGTGAAGAAATTCGTCAGCGGAATGCTCTCCAAGGACAAAGAAAAGCGCGAGGAAAACTGGCAATCCGTCTTCGAGCCGGTGCGCCAACCGGAGTGGTGGCAGGGAGACAGGCAACACCACCCGGCCGCCTATGAAGAACCAGTTTCCGAACTGGAACGGCGCTTGAAGGCCGGCGAGTTTGTGGTTACTTCCGAGGTTGCGCCGCCGGCGACTGTCTCGACCAAAAAGCTCAAAGAAAACATCAACCTGATCAAGCCCTACGTCGCAGCCATCAACTTCACGGACAGTCCATCCGCCGCAGCGCGCATGTCTTCCTGGGCCTGCTCCACCATCGCCATCGGCGAGGGTGCAGAACCGGTCATGCAGATCGCCGCCCGCGACCGCACCCGGGTGGGTTTGCAAGGCGAGGTCATGGGCGCCAACGCGCTTGGCATCCGGAACATTCTCTGTCTCTCGGGCGACAGCATGGTGCTGGCCCCACCGCCGCGCGGACGGATGGACATCGTTGACCTCGATGCAGTGCAAATGCTCTGGCTATTGCGCCGCATCCGCGACGACGGCCACTACCTGGACGGCCGTCCGATCAAGTTCCCACCGAAATATTTCCTGGGCGCCGCCGCTTCGCCGTTCGCGTCCGAGCCAAAGTTCCAGGCTCTGCGAGAAGAGAAGAAAGTCAACGCCGGCGCGCAATTCTTCCAGACCAACCTGGTTTACGATGCCGAAGGGTTGGAAGTTTGGTTGAACGAGCTTGCCAAGCGCAATATTCTAGACAAAGTATATGTTTTGGTCGGAATCACGCCGCTCAAGAGCTACACTATGGCAAGTTACATGCACAACGATGTACCGGGCGTCTTCATCCCCGAGCCGCTGCTCAAACGCATGAAAGAGGCCGGCGATGGCGCCAGCGAAGAGGGCGTACTGATTGCGCTGGAATTGATCGAGAAGATCAAGAAACTGCAAGGGGTCAGCGGTCTACACTTGATGCCGGTCATGTGGGAATTGATCGTACCGCGCATCGTTACCGAAGGCGGACTGTTGCCAAAGGGATTTATTGCGCCTGAGCCAAAAGAGGAAAAAGCACTTGCTTAGGGCCCTTGCCGCATGCCGACCCTCAAACGGATCGTAAAAGAAGCTTCGGGGCAGGATCTCTCTCGCTGCCAGGCCTGCCTGGACTGCCAGGTGTCCTGCCCCGAAGATATTGATATCCCCATCGGCAGCATGGTCCAGATGGTATTGTTCGGTGACGAAGAAGTCCTGACCTGCCGCACGTTGTGGTCGGATTGTGTGTTGAGCAAGGCGCGGCTGGCCTGCAGTCGCGGCATCGATATCCAGGCCGTTATGCTTGCCCTGCGAGAAGAAGCGCGCCAACGGGGGATGGTCTAAGCACTTTTTGTCACCGTATTAATAGGAACTTTACCCTGCCGGCCCAGTAGAATATCGTAACTACTCAGCCTGCATTTAAGAGGTGGCACGGCGCGCCCTACTTTTTTGCATAAGCCTGAGCAGATACAGAACATCTCAAATTCCAAGTCTACAGGGTATCTCTCTTGCAAATCCCGAAATGTAACATTCCAACATCAAAACTTTGTCAGCTTTTTGCGCGTGGGGGCACCTTCATCCTTGGAGCGCTGATTCTGAGCTTTTTTTCGATATTCCAGAAAAGGTTGCTTGGAATTCCAACAAACCTGGATATTCGCACGAATATCATGCCGGTCTTGATAGGTGGGGTAGGCGGCCTCGTCATCAGCAACTTTTTTATCCGCTTGAAACTTGCTAATTACGAATTAAGCCAAAGCCAGGCACACTTACAAGATTTCATGGATAACGCCAGCGACTTGATACAGAGCATAAGCCCGGAAGGAAAGATCCTGTATACAAACCGTACCTGGCGGGAAACGTTAGGTTACACAACCGAGGAGCTGGCAAGTCTGAACATCTTTGACATCATCGCCGACGAATATCGACCGCATTGCCAGGCCGAAATGCAAGCGGTCTTGGACGGCAAAACAACCCAGACCAGCTTTGCGTTGCTTGCAAAGAATGGAAACCAGGTATACGTAGATGGCATGATCAACTGCCGATTCGAAAACGGCGTGCCCGTTTCGACACGAGGCGTTTTGAGAAATGTGACCCAGAGCCGCGAAGTCGAGGAAAAATTGCGGCTTGCAGCAAAAGTATATGAAAACATCAACGATGGTATCTTCGTTACCGATCAATATGGAAAACTGATTCTGACGAACCAAGCTTTTACATCCATTACCGGCTTCCCGCAAGAGGAAGTCCTTGGAAAATTGCCTTGCGCGATCGTTCATGTAGAGGATAACCAGAAGCAGAGCATCGAAGATTTACACGAAGCCATTGGAAATTTAAGCAATTGGCAAGGTGAACTGGAGGCAAGGCATAAGAACCAGAACCGGTTTCCTGCGTTCATCAAAGTTTCAAGCGTTCGAGATGATACCGGTTATGCCTCGAATTTTATCGGCGTCTTGACCGATATTACAAGCCGTAAGGAGACCGAAGCGCGCTTGCGCCACCTCGCCACACACGATATTCTGACCAATCTCCCCAACCGGACGCTATTCGTCGACAGGCTTCAAATGGCTGTCTGGTACGCAGAGCAGACGGGAACCAAACTGGCGATTCTGTACGTCGATCTGGATGGGTTCAAGGAAATCAACGATACGTATGGTCACGGCCATGGGGATGCCTACCTGAAAGCGGTCTCGCAACGCCTGCTGGAATCGTGCGGGTGCAACACGATTGCCCGGTTCGGTGGAGACGAATTCGCCGTCCTGCTTGAAAAAATTGGATCGGAAAAAGATGCCTTTAAAGTAGCCAGGAATATCCTGGAGAACATAGCGATCCCTGTATACATTGAAGCGAACGAACTTACAACAACCGCCAGCATTGGGATCAGCGTATTTCCCAATTGCCCCAATCCCAACAGCCTGCTATCGAAGGCAGATACCGCCATGTACAAAGCCAAGGCGATGGGCAAAAATGCGGTGGCATTCTTATCCTAAGTTCATTAAATCACGAAAGTTGAAGAAGTTCCCGAAAACAGGGGTGCGGGCGTACGCCCGCACCCCTGTTTTCGGGCTTCTCTTAGTAAACCTGTGATTTAATGAGTTTTTTAGCGAACGCAGTTCTTCCGGATTCAATTCTCGCCATTCCCCCAACGGCAAATCCTGCAACGAAATATTCCCAATCGCCACTCGCACGAGTCGAAGCGTGAACAAACCGACCGCCGCTGTCATGTGGCGGATCTGGCGTTTCTTGCCCTCTCGCAACTTCATTTCCAGCCAGGCGGTCGGCCCGTGGGGCGTGACCGGCTTGGAGCGCGGAGGCAGGCCGGGGTCCGGAATGAGGCGGACTTTCGCTGGACGGGTCGTGTCCCCCCTGAGCTTGACTCCGTTTCTCAGTCGGTTCAGCGCTTCCTCCGTCGGTTCCCCTTCCACCAAAACCCAGTACGTTTTCTCAACGTGATGCTTCGGGTCGGTCAGGCGCTTGATCAGGGATCCGTCGTCCGTTAGCAACAACAAACCTTCCGAATCCCGGTCGAGGCGGCCCGCCGCGTAGACGCCGGGAACGTCAATGTACGCTTTGAGGGTGGGATGTCCGGTGCCCTCATCGGTAAACTGCGAGAGCACACCATAAGGTTTGTTGAAGATGAGATATTGCATATTGGTTTACAAAATCAGTTACGCTATAATAAATTAGCGCTTATACAATTCAATCAGGAGGTTAGAATGGCAAAGAACATTATCGAGAATAAGGTTGTGACCCAAGATAATATCGAATTTACGGTGGAAACAGTAGCGGGTTCTGAAGAAGATATCCTTGTTGTATTTGCCAATGCGGTTTCTTATAAAGTCGTAAAACTTAATGTTGCCGATCTGCCACCCAACGACAATGGGAAGAAAATTACATGGATCAACAATTTTGGAGTGATGGACAAAAATGGCAACAAATATGTAGATCAAGTAAGTTATACCGTATTCTTGCCTCCCAAAGCAAACGGACGGTTTATTTACCATGACAAAGATGGGCTCAAGAAAAATAAAACCCCAGGACCTGGAAACAGGCCGGACAGACCAGGATGGGTAAAAGTGGAATTTGACACCGGCGACCCTGGCGTCGGCTGGACATAATCTGCCTATCCCGGATTCTGCTCATTCCAAAGTGACATAATTTCTTTGTTAAAAGGAATACTTTCGAGAAATAATTGTCGTGCCGACAGATCAGCAATCCCGTCGGCACGCTTCTTTAAGAGATGATAAGCGGTGTTGAGCACGTCCGAAGCCCGCGTATCATTGATAGAACGAAGTGCCAGGTAGCAACCCAAATAAACGCGCGCAGGTTGATCGGTACCTTCCAGGGCACTATTCAGTTGCGCCTGGACCATAATCGATTCTACGAACGTTAATGCTTCTAATTGCTCCCCTAGTTCCAGGGCGATCCTCGCCAACCCGGCTCCTGGTTCTGTTCCAAGCACGGATTGACCAAGCTCATTTCGGAGGTCCAAAGCGGCCTGGTATGCTTTCATCGCTTCGCGCAAAGAACCGCTATCAAATAATCCGTGGCCAAGATATGTCAAAGCCCATGCTTCGGCGTTCCGGTCGTTAGCCTGCCTGGCAAGCTCCAGCCCTTGTTCAGCATATGTAATGGATATAGCAGTATCACCCAACGCGCCAGCATGCGCGCTTAGATTGATTAAAGAATACGTTTCGATATATTTATCGCCAATTTCGCGCGCAATCCTTAAATTGCGATCTGCATATCCAAGTGCCTTACGATAATCTCCGAGCAGCCCGGAAATCCAGCCGAGGTTGCCTAGTAAGAGAGCTTCTCCTCGACGGCTGCCTATTTCACGGGCAAGCTCTAAGGACTTTTCGCAATAACCCAGGGCGGCGCTGAAATCGCCCCGATGGCCAGCAACCAGTCCCAAATTTGCCAATACCCTGGCAACCCCGCGCAAATCGTCATCAGCGCGGAACATATCAAGACTTTCTTCAAAATAAGACGTTGCTGTTGAAGGGTCTTTCAAGTCAAGGAATGCCAGCCCCAGTCGATTAAGAAGGAACGCCTTATCCCGTGGAACACCGTGATACCGAGAGAGTTCAAGACCTAATTCCCCATATCGAATAGCCTCGTTATATATTCCCTGCTGATAATAGCTATCGAACAAAATCTGGTAAGCATCGATTGCTACATCATAGCGATTTCTACTGAGCGCTGCCTCGATCGCACGCTTTGCAAGTTCGGCAGATTGATCGTATTTGCCACTCGAAACAAATATCTGAGACTGGAGCACCTCAACTTCTGCGCGTTTTCCGGCTTCTCCTATGTTTTCAGCCAGAGCATAGAGCGATTCTAATTCCCGGGTGCGTTCGTCTTGCTTCCCCAACTCAGTAAGTAATTTTTCACATTCTCGATGTAAATGATAGCGGTGCTCCAGAGCATCGACTGGAACAAATCGGAGGGCACGCTGATAAAAGTCCAAGGCTTGTAAATTTTGATATGTATCTCGCGCAAGATCGCCGGCCAACACCAAATAGCGTTGCGCTTTTTCAACGAGCGCCGCCTGTTCGCTATGATGGGCCAACTCTCCATAATGACGGTGAAGCTCATCATTGTGGATCGCCTCAAGAGCGCCTAATGCAACAGCATGCAACTCCTGGCGCCGAGCCTCTAACTGCATGTTGTAGGCTACATCCCTCATGAGAGAATGTTTGAATATATACCTGATTTCATTCAAGGGAAACCAAACAGAAGCTTTTTCGGCTTCTAAAATTTCATCATCTAGAGAAACATCATTTATAAGCATACGTGATAATATCTGCACTTCAAATTCACGTCCCAAAACAGAGGCAGCATGCACAACTTCCTTTACCTGACGAGTAAGCTGGTCCAGGCGCGCAATCAGCATCTTGCTGATATCGGCCGGTAACAGGGTGGAGTTCCAGTTTTTTCGAACGGTCCATCCCCTTGGACCCAGCTCCAGGTTGTCTTCTGTCTGTAAATAACGTAGGATCTGTTCGGCAAAAAATGGATTTCCTTCGGCGCGCTCCCCGATTAAATGGATCAAGGCAGGATCTGCTGCCTCCTCTAAAATCCCCGCTGCCAGTTGAGAGATCGCTTCACTTGACAGGGCGCTAAGATCGATATCATGGTCGACCAGGCCTTCTTCCAACACCACCCTTATTCCTTGCCAACGGGTTGTCAAAAGAATCGCGATCGGGTAGTCGATTGCTTCCGCTGTGAGCGCGCGCTTCAAGCGTGGAAGAAAAGCCCTTGAATCTTCATCAAGGAAATGCGCGTCCTCAAAAAATAAAAATAACGGCTGCTGCAAACTCTCGGCCTTGATCATAGAGATCAGCGCGATAATTGTGTTATCGTATCGACTTTGTGCATCCAGTTGGGAATAAAGGGAATCAGGCCAGTCTAAATCTACCAAAGCAGCCAGGAACGAGCGAGTTCGCCCTAATTCCACAGATAATTCTTCAATCCTGGTAGACGAAATCAGCGCATCCAATTTCTTTTGAAACTTCTGCAAACGAGTTGCTTCATCCTCGCCAGGTAGACCATCAAAATAACGGTATAACCAGTAACGAATGGGATTAAACGAGTGACGTAAAATTTGGTCCGATTGGCATAGCGCCCAGAGAGCACGGTTCTCTTGAAAAAGACGGCGAGTGCATAAACTCATAGATCAAGCGGCTCTTGCCCATGCCCGCCTCTCCCCACACACCAATTACGCCTGCATACTTTCCTGACCATACCGGGGCGGCTAAATCGGTTAACGTTCGAAGCTCGCTCTCCCTACCGACCATTTCCCCCTCAAAAAACGATTCGCTCTCAGCTTTGCGACCACGCAGCACGTAGACCGATTGCTTTTGGGCAAAACCCTTGAATAATTGTTCCCCTACGAAATCGAACCGGAAGCGTTTCTTGATCCGGAGAGCCACGCGCTCATCCAGCCAAACATCGCCTTCTGTTGCGCTCATCATAAAGCGGGCTGCCAGATTGATGCCCCAACCATAGCAGGTATAGTTTTCATACAAGCGACCACCAATATATCCTGCATGAGAGATGTAATACGTCAGGCCTGCGGTAATGGGAAAATCCACAATCGACTTCAGATCGAGAGCGAAATTTAAGGCGCGCCCAATGTCGTTTTCATACGCGACCGGCGCACCCCACAGGACAATCATGCTGCAACCTTTATCACCGAAATCGATTCGATCGATAAAACCGCCATAACGGGCTTGAAGATCAAAAAAAGCATACATAAAACCTTCAAGTTGTTCTGCTGTTAGATCGGGAAATCTCATGAATAAATTGACTGCCTGACGAAACTCGCCCCGCAAGTTCTGGTGGATGAGATCTCCTGGAACAAAAACACTTTCAACGTCAGGGTCGATAGACAGGGGTTCGAAATATGGAAGCACGGGAACTTTCGCGGAAAGCCGAGCAAGGCGGTAGTAAGGCGTGAGCGGTTCAGCTTCTACCTCTCGCCCCACCCTATCGTATAATTTCTTTACAAAGACAATATCGCCGGCATTCGCTTGATGTTCTGCCCGGGCCGCTTCATCAATTGCCTCCCCTCGAAAGTAATAGGTAGCTTTCTTACCGTTTCGAGAACGCAATATCCCCCAGGATACCAGGCCAGCTGCCACCCCGACCTTGGCGGATATTTGAAACGCCCCATATGGGGTTTCGTAGACCGGCTTCGAGTTCAAACCCTGCTGAATGGCATCTGCAGCCGCCAAAGCCCTGAGAGCAGCGGAAGTATGGTCCGCATCAATTGGATACAGGGCAGTAATTGAATCGCCCGCATAGCCTACGATAATCCCGCCTCGACCAAATATGGCATCCACGATCGGATCGAATACGGTGCCCATCATTTCAGCCAGCACTTCAGCCCCATGCTGCCCATGTTGCATCAACGCATCGGTCATGGTAGAAAAACCGGAGATGTCCAAAAACATACTGGCAGCTCTGAACGACCCGTTAAAACGTCCGGCTTGATAATTTTCGATAATAAATTCAGGAACAATATGATGCACCCAGCTCTCCCTTGGAACGTTATTCCTGGATCGTGGCTACTCGGCCTATCCTATACAGAAGAAAACCGAAAGACGGTATGCGTGGAGGCGTACGCCCCTACGCACACCGTCTTTCGGGAATTCCTCGCTTGGCCTGCGTAGATACCCCGCATCTGATCTTAACACTTCTGCGCATCGGAATGAAAACTGTGATTTAATCGCTGCATGGCAGCAGAAGCTTATCAAATTCGACAATGTCCTTCTTGCGGGTTGCGCTACCCGCTAACAGATCACCATTCATTTGGAGACCGTTGCCCGAATTGTTTGGGGATCACAGAAGTAGTGTCGACGCATCAAATCACACCGGAACCTGATTCCGTTTCAATCGACGGTGGGATTCAACTGGAGGCGCTTCTCGACAACATTCGCTCGGCGTGGAACGTTGGCGCTATCTTTCGCACGGCAGACGGGCTAGGCCTGAGGAAGCTTCACCTTTGCGGGATCACACCGACCCCAAAAAATGAAGCCGTACGAAAAACATCTCTTGGCGCAGAAGAAATGATGGCCTGGGAATATTCTCGCAATTCCCTGGATACTGCGAAAAACTTGCAAGCAGAAAATTGTAAGTTAATCGCCCTCGAACAGGATGCGCGTGCGATCGCATTAGGTGATCGTTCGAATTTGGATTTTTCTCAAGAGGACAGGTTAATCCTGATCCTGGGGAACGAAGTGACCGGTGTAGACCCCGACATCCTCGATCTCTGCGACACTATTCTCTACATCCCTATGAGAGGAGCCAAGCGTTCTTTAAATGTGGAAGTAGCGTTTGGGATCGCGGCCTTCCAGCTCTTCCGTAAACAAAATTGGTTCTCCCGTCGGAAACGGTAGAGCCACAAAATCAAGCTTGACCTTGACCGACCGCAAAAATATTCACTGCCTTCTGCTTTCCTTTGAAGGCAACTTCTCCCAAATTCTCTACCTGAATATCAGCGGGTAAACCTTCGCGGGTGAACCTGTCCACTAAAATCGGTTTCCCCGCTTGCTTGGTGTATTCCTCGATACGCGCCGCTAAATTGACCGTATCCCCGATGCAGGTATAGGTGGCGCGATGTTGTGTCCCGGTATAACCGGCAATCATTCTCCCTGTGGCAATCCCTATGCCGATATTGATCTGGGCTTTGTTCTGTGCGGCTTGCTGTTCATTGAAGCCTTTGAGCAGTTCAACCATTTCCTGTGCGGCGCGGGCGCTCTGTTCGCGATGACTTTCATGGTAGACAGGCGCGCCAAAGATTGCCATCAATCCATCACCCTCGATCTGATTTACGATTCCATGGTGACCGATAATGGCATCAAACATCAGGGCAAAATAATCATTAAGCAACTCGATGATTTCGGCGGGATCCTCCGTTTCGGAGTAAGTCGTATACGAACGAATATCTGCAAATAAAACAGAGGCGGTGACGTGTTTCCCACCCAATGAAAACCCTTCCCGCAATAATTGTTCTGCCACTTCTTCTGTGGCGAAGGTGCGGAACAGCTTGCGTTGCTCATCGCGCAGGCGTTTTTTCTCCAGGCTGGCGTTGATGCGCGCTCGCAGCAACACCGGATTGACCGGTTTGTTCAAGTAATCTTCCGCGCCCAGCTCGATGCATTTGACCACACTATCCAGTTCATCCATGGAAGAGGTCATAATGATGGGAATGTTGCGCAGCTCGGTATCGTTCAAACAGGCCTCCAGCACCTGGTACCCGTCCATCTCCGGCATCTCGATATCCAGCAGAACCAGGTCGAAGGGCTGAGCGCGAAGTTTTTCCAGCCCAGCTTTCCCATTCTCGGCCGTTTCAACCACGTGCCCCTGCTGTTCCAGGCTGCGCGACAGCAGGATGCGGTTGACTTTATTGTCATCGACCACGAGCAAATGACCCGGGGTTTGGCTTAGAGACATAGGATTATTCCTGTAAAGACTTGTTGAGCGATTTCAATTCTTTGACTGCCTTCCTGTACTCTTCTTGCAAATCTTCGAGCCTGCCGCCGATCTCCAGATCGTTCGCGCGGGCCATCGTTTCTAACTCCCTGGCCAATTCGGCAAGCCGGGTTGCTCCAAATGTATTCGCATTGCTTTTGAGCGAGTGCGCCGCGCGCCTAAATCCCTCCGCCTCGCTGGCGGATAACGCCCGCCGCATTTCTGCAATCAGTTCGGGGGCTTCCTCTTCGAAGGTGGCGATCAACTCGCTCACAAAGTCTCCTCCGACAGAATCTGATAGGGTGACAAGAGCCGACCGATCGATGACTTGTGTCATTTTCATCTCCCATCTTTCTTCGCAAGTTTCAACGCTGCCACCAGCTCAGGCACACGGACGGGCTTCGTAATGTAGAACTCCATCCCCGCCGCCAGGCACAATTCGCGGTCGCCTTGCAGGGCATTGGCCGTCATGGCAATGATATAAGGCTGCTTGATATCCGCCTTCCGTATCGCCCGCGTGGCATCCAGGCCGTCCATTTCGGGCATTTGCACATCCATCAGGATCACGTCGTACGGCTGTCGTTTGACGGATTCAACCGCTTCCAGGCCGTTCGAAGCAACGTCAACGCGATAGCCCATCTGCTCGAGCAGGCGCAGCGCCAGCTTCTGGTTGATCTGGTTGTCCTCGGCCAGCAGGATGCGCAAGGGGTATTGATTTGCCATCTGCGGATCGAGCCTGGGTTTGGCGGAGTTCGCTTTGGGCGCAACCAGCTTCTCCTGGGCGAGGATGCCGGCCAGGACATCGAAAAGAGCCGAGGGTTTGAGGGGTTTGGTCAGGAAGGCTGAGATATCGATGTCTTCCACCCCCACTTCCCGCCGACCAAGAGATGTCAACACGATAACGGGCAGGGATTTCGCTCCCGGCAATTTTCGCACGGCGCGCGTCAACATGACGCCGTCCATTTCGGGCATTTGCAGGTCGAAGATGGCCAGGTCGAAAGACTGGCCCTGCTTCAACCAACGCAAAGCCCGGCGCGCCGATTTGGTCTCACGCGGCTGCAAACCCCACTTCCGGGTCTGTAGCACCAGGATGCGACGGTTGGTCTTATTATCGTCCACAATCAGCACGCGCTTGCCTTCCAACGCCGGCCACAGGTTGTCCAGGTTGCGTTGTTTCCGGTGCGTTACCTTGGCCGGTTTCGCCCGGATCGTGAACGAGAAAGTCGAGCCTTTATCCTTGCCGTCCAATTCAACCCACAAATTTCCGTCCATCAGTTCGGCCAGACGTTTGCAGATCGCAAGCCCCAGGCCGGTACCACCGAACTTGCGCGTGGTGGAGGAATCAACCTGGCTGAAAAACTCGAACAACTTGCCGATGCGGTCCTTAGGAATACCGATGCCGGTGTCACGCACGGCAAAAAGCAGCTCGTTCTTTCGAGGCTTCGAGCCTGTCACCGTTAAAACGACTTCGCCCTGGTCGGTGAACTTGACCGCATTGCTCAACAAGTTGAGCAGGATCTGCCGCAAGCGGGTGACATCGCCATAAATCCCGGCGGGGACCTCGTCCTCGATGATATAGGCCAGGTCGATGTTCTTCTCCACCGCGCGAGCAGCGACCAGATCCAACGCCGTTTCGACACATTCGCGCAGGTCGAACGGTTGTTGTTCCAGTTCCATTTTCCCGGCCTCGATCTTGCTGAAGTCCAGGATGTCATTGATGATCGCCAGCAGCGCATCGCCCGAGTTGCGGATCGTTTCCGCATAGTCTCGCTGCTCCTTGTCCAGCTTTGTGTCCAGCAGCAGACCGCTCATCCCGATGACCGCGTTCATCGGGGTGCGGATTTCGTGGCTCATCGTAGCCAGGAAGGAGCTCTTGGCTTCATTAGCCTGTTCCGCGGCAGCCCGCGCCTCTTGCGCCTCGTCGAAGAGACGAGCGCTCTCCAGCGCAACGCTCATCGAGTTAGCCAGCGTTTGCAGCAAGCGCACATCCGAGTCGCTGAAGGCGTTCTCACGGTCGACATTTTTCAACCCAATGGCACCGATGACCATGCCGCCTGACAGCAACGGCGCATACATCACCGACTTAGGATTGGTTGTATCCGGCAAAGGCGTGACGTTCAGGTTCAACTCATTCATGCGTTTTTCGAAATCTTGATTAATCAAAAACAACTGTCCTGTATTGATAATATACTTTGCTGTTGGCGTAAAAGCGCGCGGTTCGTGCTGTAGCCTTTTGTCTTTCTCTTGATAATAGGGGTAGTGTATTGTTTCCGTTTGATGATCAAAGTTGTAAATACCGACCACTTGGGCTTCAAAGATGTCTTAAATCTTATCGCCAACCAGATCGTAAACGGCCTGTAGTTCCAGCTTCGAAGCCAATCCTTCCTGGATGCTGTTGATAATGGCAAGTTCTGCAGCGCGTTGTTCCGTCTCCTTCAGCAAATGTTGGGTCTCATTGAACAGTCGCACATTTTCGATCGCAATGACTGCCTGGCTGGCAAAGGTCTCGATTAATGCAATTTGTTTCTTCTGCAACAAGTTTGGTTCAAGGCGGCGAATGGTGATCGCGCCAATCGCTCTTCCTTCGCGCATCAACGGCACACTGCAAGTCATTCGATAACCATATTTCTGCGCCCACTTATCTCCTTCAGGGAATTCCACTGTTTTGCCGGAGTGCCGGTGAATCGCTTGAAGCGTAGAACCCTCCATGATTGCGCGGCCAGCGACCAACTCTCGATTGAGAGGGATTCCTTCTCCAACCGGAAACATCGGAATATTCCCGTGATGTGCTGCGACACGCAGGATTCCATGATCTTCGATATCGATGAGAGCATCATTTGACCCCGAAAGTTGCGCCGCGTTTTGTGCAATGACATCCAGCACGGGTTGAATATTGGTGGGGGAACTTGCAATTACTTGCAGAATCTCACTCGTAGCGGTTTGCTGTTCCAGTGTTTCAGTGGTCTCGGCAAACAATTGAGCGTTTTGGACAGCGATCACTGCCTGGCGAGAAAGACCGCTCAGAAACTCCAACTCAGCTTCCATATATTCTTTGCCCTTGCCAGTGCGCCACACCGCCATGATCCCCTTCAAGTCTTCATTTGCCAGGAGCGGCACGGCCAGCAGGTGCTCATCTTCACCGATCTCCGTGCCAGTGATCCTGATGACGCGCGGATCGTTATTCACATCGTTGATAATCTCGCCCACTTTGTTTCGAGCGATATTTCCTAGAATTCCGGTCCCAAAATGAACCGTATCGTTGCGAAGGTTTTCCGCTTCTGCGCCAACTGCTGCGATGGCGCGAAATTTGGTCCCATCGCTTTCGGGTAAGAAGAGCGCGCTCAAGTCGCCCTTAAGCAAATCTTTCGCATGTGTGGCGATGCTCTCCAACACAATTTCGGCTTCCAGGCTGGCTGAGATATCACGCCCCACATCCACCAGGGCCGACATTTCACGCGCGCGTCGCTGTGTCTCGAGATATAGCCTGGCGCTTTCGATCGCAATCGCCGTTTGACGCGCGACGCTGGTGAGAAAATCAAGATCAGGCTGTGCAAAAAGGCCGTCTCTGTTATCTCGCCACACCATAATGCCGCCGATGGTTTCACCACGAGATATAAGCGGCGCACCCATCAGGCTTTCCGATGCGTCTTCTTGCTCGGGTGTATCAGGGAGATGGATGACACGCGGATCGTGGCCAGGATCATTAATGTACTTCCCCTCTCCAGTCTGGAGAATATGACCAATCAGTCCTTTGCCCAGTTGTATTTCATATTCCTTTACCTGCTTTACATATTTTCCAAGCGCAACGACGGTCTTGAACAATTGGCTTTCCGGCTCAGCTAAAACAATGGCAATATCGCGGACGTGCAGGATGTCCTTGGCATGGGCAGCGATCCGCTCGAGAACCGGTTCCAGGTTGCGGCTTGCGGCGATATCGCTTCCAATTTCGGCCAGGGTTGTCATCTCGCGCGCCCGGCGTTGGGTTTCCGCGTGCAGTTTTGCAGTATGGATGGCTGCGCCCGCGTTTGCAGCGATCGTCATCAGCAAGCGTTGGTCATCTTCGTCGAACGCATCCTCCTCAGTCGTACTTTGCACGCTCAATACACCGATCGTCTCCTTCCCCGAATAGATCGGTACCCCTTGATAGGAAAGCGATTCCTTCCCAACGAGAGAAGTGCCCAACTCTTTGCGACGTTCTTCGATACCCTTGTTGATCAATAGTGGCTGCCCTGATTGTATGATCTTGCTTGCCAACCCTTCGCCAAGCTTGAGCGTGCCAAAATCTTCGCCATATTGATAGGGGAAGTAAATCAGGTCCGTTTGCGAATCCAGCAGAGCCACATAGACGATGTCCGCTTCGAAGATCTCCCGCATCTGACTCCCAATCAGCTGGATCATGGAATCCAATTCTGTTTCGGCCACCAAAGCCTGGCTCACCGTACTAATGGCGGCGAGTTCCCCCGCACGCTGTTCGGTCTCTTTGAGCAGGCGTTGGGTCTCGTTGAAGAGACGGGCATTTTCAAGGGCGACACCCATGCTAGAAGCCAGGGTGGTGAGTAGGCGGATGTCTGGATCCCTGAATGCATTTTCCTCGTAACTTTGTACGCTGACGACGCCAGCAACGAAATCGCCGCTAATGATAGGTATGCCCAAATAAGTGTTGGCGCGTTCGTCGGCTTCGAGAATTGCTCCAAGCCTGATCTGCTCTTCAAATGTACCCACCAGGAGCGGTTGACGATCCATAATCACTTTGGATGTCAGACCTTCTCCCAAGCTAAGAGGCAATGCTTTCAGGATATTGCCTCGGTCCACATAATACGGGAAATCGATCCTATTTAAATCGTTGGGGTCTCGTATCGCGATGTAAACCACTTCCGTTTGAAAAATATCGCGGATTCTTTCGCCCACCAGATCGTAGATGGCTTGCATGTCCAGCTTGGATGCGAGTCCTCGTTGAACGCTGTTTATGATGGCAAGCTCCTGCGCACGCTGCTCAGTCTCTTTGAGCAGGCGCTGGGTCTCATCGAAGAGACGCGCATTTTCGAGAGCAATGCTCATCGAATTTGCAAGGGTCTCAAGCAGGCGCACATCCGAGTCCGGGAAGGCGTTTTCATGGTCCATATTTTGCAAAGCGATCACCCCCTGGACCCGCTTACCGGACTTAATCGGCAACCACATGCCCGATTTGGAGGCGTTGCCCGCAATAATCACCATACCAAATTCTTTGCCCCGCTCAACCAATTTCTCGTTGATCACCACTTTCTCGCCGGTTTGGATCACATGGTCGATCAAACCCGTGAAAGGAACGGCTTCCGGATAATAGCGATCCCCTTTTTCGTAAAAGTAATTGAAGATTACCTGCCGGTTCTCACGATCCAGCGTTCCGATAATGACACCCTGGGCATCAAAAATGTCACGGATCTTGTCACCAACCGCGTCATCAATTCCCTGCATATCCAGCTGCGCGGCAAGCGCCTGCTGCACGCTGTTGATGACCGCCAACTCGGCATTGCGTTCTTCGGTCTCCTTGAGCAATCGTTGGGTTTCATCGAAGAGGCGGGCATTTTCAAGCGCCACGCTCATCGAGTTGGAGAGGGTCGCCAACAGGCGCAGATCGGCCTCTGAGAAAGCGTATTCACGATCGACATTTTCGAGCGCGATCACCCCAAACAGTTCATTTCGCTGGTTGAGGGGCACGTAAATTCCCGATTTCGAAGATTCCGTCCCCGGAACGGTAATTGCACGGATCGCATTGAATTCTTCTTCGGTCTCGAAAAACAACGATTCGCGCGTATCGAGAAGGCGTCGAAAAATCGGACCCGGTTTCATTGGATCGATCGAATGACGAACACCGCGTTCCACCAGGTAGAGCGAGGTAAAAAGGTCCAGGTCCGCATCATAACGAGCAATATTGATCGACTGCGCATCGAAGATATCACAGATCTTATCCCCAACCAAGTCAATGATTCCTTGAAAGTCAAGTTTGGAGACGAGCCCTTGCTGGACCCGGTTGATGATGGCCAGTTCCGCATTATGTTGTTCGGTCTCTCTTAATAGGCGCTGGGTCTCATCGAAGAGACGAGCGTTTTCAAGCGCAATCCCTGTGCTGCCCGCCAAAGTCTCTACCAATCGAATGGTTGACTCGCTAAAAGCATATTCACGTTTGGTATTCTGGAGCGATATGCTTGTATTGATCCTATTACCAGTTTTCAAAGGTACCGAAACAACTGTCAGGGGCATTTCGCCTGCGGGCAGGCTGTGTCTAAATTTCTTAAGCCGCTCGCTCATGCCTTCGTTCCAGACAACACTTTTCCCTCTTTCAAGCTCGGGCAAAATCATTTGGTGCAGTGGTGAAAAAGGACGCTCGATGACGGGGGAGCGCACACCATCCTCACAAATGTACTCGTATCGAACAGTACCTGCTTCCGCGTTCCATGTATTGATGACCACAATTTGAGAGCCAGTGATATCGCTAACTTTTTCACCGACAAGTTCATAGATGGCTTGCATCTCCAGCTTGGACGCGAGGCCCTGTTGTACGCTGTTGATGACTGCCAGTTCGGCGTTACGCTGCTCCGTCTCTTTGAGCAGGCGCTGGGTCTCATCGAAGAGACGCGCGTTTTCGAGGGCGACGCTCATGCTGTTAGAGAGGGTGGTCAGTAGCTTTAAATGGCTTTCATTGAACGCCTTTTCTTGATAACTTTGGACAGAAATTAAGCCGAGTACTTTTTGCTCTGCTAAGATAGGAACACCAAGATAGCTTTGGTTTTGGTCCTCCTTCCCTTCTTCTCTCGGAACCCGAATTGCGCCATGAGCAATTTGTTCCTCCCGGGTGCCAAGTAATAGAGGTTTGCGTCCATCCAAGATGATTGTACCAAGGCTTGGTCTCGGAGCGGGACTTGGGGGGAAGTCAAGTCGTTGCCCTCGGTCTGAATAGTAGACATAGTAATTCCAGTCGCGAGCAGCATCATACATCCAAAGGTCAACAGTATCTGCTGAAAAGATCTCACCCACCTTTTCTCCAACCAAATCGATGATTCCCTGGAAACCCAGCCGGGAAGCCAGCCCTTGTTGGACGCTGTTGAGGATTCCTAGTTCTGCTTCGCGCTGAGCAAGCCGTTGTGCGAGAGATGTGCGTCCGGTCTTTTTCGGTTTACCTGGTGCTCGCTTTATTTTGGAAGGCTTAATTTCAGCTTTGCTTTTTGCCCCCTCAGAATGGATCGGTTCCCTCTCGAAATCCCCTCCAACGTGAGATATATTGTCCATACCTGAACTCCTCACACCTCTAACTGGTTCATCAAGCTTTATAGCGGTAAAAGGCCCCGTCAAAATTTGCCTGGACAAGAGAAGGCCTAAGAGAGTTTACTTTTTTGGAAGACTTAAGTCAATAGAAATTAGAGAAGATTTCAGCTCCAGTCAGGAATCAACCGGTCCCGCGCAAGTACCAACGGATGACGGGCTGCCACTCCCGTTCCGTCCCCAATCTGTGAACGGCAGGACGTTCCCACCGCAGAGACCTGAACCTGGGAACCGTCGCCGCTTTCCCCTGTAACAACCCGAATAGCGGGAAAAAGCGCCAATTCCCCCACCTGCATCGAAACCTCATAATGCTCGGCTTCGTACCCAAATGCCCCGGCCATCCCGCAACAGCCCGAAGGGACGATCTCGACCTCATATCCCGCCGCCCTGAGAAGCTCCGCCGAAGCGACCTGCCCTACCGAGAAGCCATCTTCAGCCGGCGGCTGCGCCTTTTGATAACAGTGTCCATGGAGCATGATTTTTGGGCGGTTTGGAGAAGAGCTTTGCCGTAATATCTTGGTTATACGCAGATCACTATCTTTATCCCCGCTTTTTGGCCGGACCAGCAGCTCCTCCACCAGCCAGGCGCGGGAAGCCAGACTTTCTACCTGTGCGCGGCGCTCCGGCATCAAGTCGAAAAACTCCTCCCGCAAGGTATACAGCTCGGACGGCTCGATTCCCACCACCGGCAGTTCGCCCTCAGGATCCAGTTTTTGAACGACATCTAAAAGCCGTGCTGCGTGACGGCGGGCTGGTCCGATAAACCCCTTGGAGATCAAGGTTCGCCCGGCACCAAAGTATGGCAGCAGGATTACCCTGATCCCACAGGCAGCCAAAACTTCCAGGGTAGCCCGCTCGATCTCTGGTTCAAAGAAATGGCTGAAAGTGTCGCGCAACAGGAGAATGGTTTCACGATATTTGGGATCCGAAAACCGGAATTCGGGCTTCGTGGAGCGCGATGAAAACTGGGGGAATTCCCGGTTTTGGGTCAGGCCGAGTGTTTTCTTGACAAACGGTACAGCCATCACCCGGTTCGCCAGTCCCCCAAACGGGGCGCCGATTTGCGCCAGCGGACCGATGTAGGCAAACAGATAATCGCGCAGCTTGCGACGGTGCGACTTGTAGTACTCGTGCTGGAACTCATATTTGAGTTTAGCCATGTCCACGCCGCTGGGACATTCCGCCTTACAGCCCTTGCAGGCCAGGCACAGGTCAAGGGCGTTGAACGCAGCATTTTCGATTTCAGGCTTTGGATTGACGATTGCTGATTGTTGGAAACCTGCCGTGAGACCCGGATTGCTGATCAGCGCTCGCAATAGATTGGCCCTGCCGCGCGTGGAGTGCATCTCTTCCCGCGTCGCCTGGAACGACGGGCACATTACCCCCGTGTCTTTCCGGCAAACGCCCTGGCCGTTGCATTGTTCGATCGCGCCGACCAGCCCGTTGTCCCGGCGGAAGTCCAGTGCCGGCTGCCAGGCGTTTGCGTGATAGCCTTGCCCGAAGCGCAGGTTTGAATCCATCGGCGGCGCATCCAGCAGCTTGCCGGGGTTCAGCAGGTTGTGCGGGTCCGCGGCCTGCTTGAGGGTGCGCATCGCTGCGGTCACATCTGCGCCGTAGGTTTGCTGCAAATACTCGGCCCGCGCCAGCCCGTCCCCGTGCTCGGAGGACATCGCGCCGCCCAGGCGCACTGTCAGGGCGAACGTCGCTTCAGAAATGGCGCGCAACGCGGTCTGCCCTGTCCCACTTTTCAGGTCTATGATCGGGCGGATATGGATGCAACCGGCCGAGGCATGCGCGTACATGGCGCCGTACGTGCCGTGAAGCGCCAGGATTCGCTCCACCTCGCGTACGAACTCCCCCAGCCGCTCAACCGGGATCGCGCAATCCTCGATAAAGGCCACCGGGCGCGCATCAGCAGGACGGGAATCAAAAATCCCTAAGCCGACCTTGCGCACGGACCAAACCCTTGCCTGATCTGCCTGCGTCTCAGCCACGATGACGTCCGCTGCGAGGGACTGGACCGCCTCGCGCAGGACCTCGGGCCTGCTCCCGCTGAACTCGACCGCCAGCAAGGCTGCCGGGTCGCCCCGCACCCAGCCGACCTGGGCCGCATACGCCGGAACACCCTTCGCCAGGCGGATCAAGAGCTGCGGAATTAACTCGATTGCAGATGGATGGAATTCCAGCAGGCGCGGCACGTCATCGCAGGCCTCGGCGATAGAGTTGTAGGCCAGCACGCCCAATATCGAATAGTTCGGCCGGCGGACAAGGTTCACGGTTGCGCGCCGGATGACCGCCAGCGTCCCTTCGGAACCGGCCAGCAACGCAGCCAGGTTGATGGAATCCGGGTTTACGGGGGGATAGTTCCCCGGCGACAGCGACCACTCGTCCGACCACTGCTGCGGCGCGGACGGCGACCAGGGCAGCAGATAGTTCAAGCGGTAACCCGCCGAGTTGCGCCACGAGCGCGGATAATTTTGGATAATGGCCGGCGCATATCTCTGTCGAATTTCAAAAGCGGTAGAAGCCAGCCTCCCTGTAATCCCACTGCCATCTTTCCTCTCCACTCTTTCCTTTCTCAGCTCTCCCCAGGTCGCCAGCCCCCCATCCGCCTCGATCACGTCCGCCGAGATCAGGTGGTCGGCGGTCATGCCGTACAGGATGGAATGGGCGCCGGTGGCGTTGTTGCCGATCACCCCGCCCAGCGTGGCGCGTTCCGCGGAGGCAGGGTCGGGGCCGAAGATCAAACCATGTTTGGCGACGGCAGCATTGAGCCGGGAAAGAACCAGTCCCGGTTCGACGATGGCGGTCCGGGCTTCGGGGTCGATCTCGATCAGCCTGTCCAACCAGCGCGAACAGTCCAGGACCAAGGCCTGGCCGACCGCCTGCCCGGCCAGGGAAGAACCGGAGCCGCGCGCCAAAATCGGAACATGATACTTCGCGGCCAGCTCAACGGCGGCTTGCAAATCGTCCTGCGTCTTGGGAAAGGCGACCCCCAACGGCTCGATCTGGTAGATCGAAGCGTCGGTGCTGTACAGGATGCGGCTGGCGAGATCGTCCCTGAGATCCCCGCGAAAATTCTTTTTGAGTTCGGCAATGAAGTCGGGAGAAAGCGGCATAGGCTTATTCTATCGCAAAGGCCCCAAAGGCGGGTGCGCCTTCAGGGCCAGCATAGGTTCGACGGTAGGGGCGGCCTTTATTTGGCTTTGCCCTGGGCGGCGACGGCGGCCGCTTTCTTCGCGATCTCCTCGGCGTCGCCCAGGTAATAGTGCCGGATGGCCTTCAAGTCGTCGTCCAGCTCGTAGACCAACGGCACGCCGGTGGGGATGTTCAAGCTGGGGATTTCCTCCTCCGAAACGTGGTCCAGATATTTGACCATCGCCCGCAGGCTGTTGCCGTGGGCAGCCACCAACAGGCGCTTTCCGGACTTGATCGCGGGCGCCAATACCATGTGCCAGTACGGCAGGACGCGCTCGAGGGTGATCTTCAGCGACTCGGTCGCAGGCAGCTTCTCCGGGTCCACACCCGCATAACGCGGGTCGAAGCGCGGGTTGCGCTCGTCGTCCATCTCGAGCGCCGGCGGGGGCACGTCGTAGCTGCGCCGCCAGATGTGGACCTGCTCCTCGCCGAACTTCTCGGCCATTTCGGCCTTGTTCAGGCCCTGCAACGCGCCGTAGTGGCGCTCGTTCAGCTGCCAGGCGCGGTAGACCGGGATCCATTCCAGATCCATGTCTTCCATCACGATCCAAAGGGTCTTGATGGCGCGCTTCAGAACGGAGGTGTAGGCCACGTCGAACAAATAGCCGCCTTCCATCAGCAGGCGTCCGGCCTCGTGGGCTTCCGCCACACCCTGGTCGGTCAGGCCGACGTCCGTCCAGCCGGTGAAGCGGTTTTCCAAATTCCAGGTGCTCTGTCCATGACGGACCAAAACGAGTTTATACATAGTTCATCTCTCTTTATTAGGTTTTTTTGTATCTGCTCAGCCTAAACAAAAGTAGGGCAAAAACGGTGTGCGTGGGGGCGTACGCCCCCACGCACACCGTTTTTGCCATCTCTCTAAATATAGATTGGGCAGTTGCGCAATTCCTCTACAAGCCAAATTATAGCCCATGTCTGAAGCTTATATCATACCTACCCGGGTATAGTAAAATCAGCCCATGCCCAAAGACGACGTCACACCCATCCGCAAACAGTACCTTGACATCAAACGCCAGTATCCCAACGCCATCCTGTTCTTTCGCCTGGGCGATTTCTACGAAACCTTCGACGAAGACGCGGAGATTACCGCCCGCGAACTGGATATCGTGCTGACCTCCCGGCCCATCGGGAACGGCATCCGGGCGCCGCTGGCGGGCATCCCCTACCACGCGGTCGAGAATTACATGGCGCGCCTGATCGAAAAAGGCTATCACGTGGCCATCTGCGAGCAGGTCGGGGACGCGCCCCAGAAGGGACTGTTCCCGCGCGAGGTCGTCCGCGTGGTCACCCCCGGGACGGTGGTGGAGCCCGGCCTGCTGCCCGGCGACGCCAACAATTACCTGGCCGCTATCGTCATAGACGAAGACAGGGCCGGGCTCGCCTACGTGGACATCACCACCGGCGAATTTGCCGCCACCGGGCTGTCGCCGGAGACCTTGCGCGCCGAACTGACCCGGCTCCGCCCGGCGGAAATCCTGCACCCGGACGATCTGTCCCTCACCCCAACCCCTCTCCCAAGGGGAGGTGAGGGCCTCCCGGGTCATTCCACCCCCTGGCCTGCGTGGCGCTTCGAGCCGGGTCGCTGCGAGGAGGCGATCCTGTCCCACTTCCAGGCTTCCACGTTGGACGGGTTCGGGCTGAAAGACCGGAGCCTGGCGACGCGCGCCGCCGGGGCGATCGTGCAATATCTAAAAGAAACCCAACCGGACGCGCTCAAGCTGCTGACAAGATTGCGGACCTACAGCCTGTCCGAGTTCATGACCCTGGACAGCGCCACCCGCCGCAACCTCGAGCTGACCGAGACCCTGCGCGGGGAACACAAAGGATCGCTGCTTCAGGTGCTCGACCACACGGTCACGCCGATGGGCAAACGCCTGCTGTTCCAGTGGATCAGCCAGCCCTTGTTGGACGTCGAAAAAATCCGCGAGCGCTTGAACGGGGTCGGTTATTTCTTCGAGCGGGGCATGGAGCGCGCCGAGCTGCGCGCCGCCCTCAAACCGCTGGCGGACCTGGAACGCCTGACCAACCGGGTCATCGCCGGGCACGCCCAGCCGCGCGATCTGGTGGCTCTCAGGGAGACGCTGGGGAAGCTGCCGGAGATCAGAGAGTTGGTGGAAAGAGGAAAGAGGATCGAGGGGAGTTTGCCCGTAATCGAACTGCACGGAGAGGATCTGGGCCTGCTCGAAAGCGCCATCGCCGAAGATCCGCCGGCCACCACCCAGAACACCGGCATCATCCGCGCCGGGTATGCGGCCGAGCTGGACGGCGTGATGGACGCCTCACAGCACGCCCGCGACTGGATCGACGACCTGGAAGGCAGCGAGCGCAAGCGGACGGGGATCAAAACGCTCAAGGTCGGCTACAACAAAGTCTTCGGCTACTACATCGAGATCTCGCGCGGCGCAGCCGGCAAAGCCCCGCCTGAATACATCCGCAAACAGACGCTGGTCAACGCAGAACGCTACATCACCCCGGAGATGAAGGAGTACGAAACCCTGGTGTTGAACGCGGAAGAGCGCATCCGCCAGATCGAACTGCGTTTGTTCAAGGAAGTCTGCCTTACGCTGGGCAAGTCGGCCCACCAGCTGTTGCGGACCGCCTCCGCGCTGGCGGCGCTGGACGTGCTGTCCGCTTTGGGCGAGGCGGCCGCCCTGGGAGGCTACACCAGGCCCGAGGTCCGGGAGGATGCGGTCTTGGAGATTCGCGAGGGACGCCATCCGGTCGTCGAGCAGCTGCTGCACGGGGAGCGCTACGTCCCCAATGACGTGGTCTTCGAGACAGGAGAGATCGTGCGGGTCATCACCGGCCCGAACATGAGCGGGAAAAGCACGTACCTGCGCCAGACCGCGCTGATCGTGCTGATGGCCCAGATGGGATCCTTCGTCCCCGCCGCTTCGGCCCGCATCGGGCTGGTCGACCGCATCTTCACCCGCATCGGCGCCCAGGACGAGATCCACGCCGGGCAGTCGACGTTCATGGTGGAGATGATCGAGGCGGCCAACATCCTGCACCACGCGACCAACCGGTCCCTGTTGATCCTGGACGAGATCGGGCGCGGCACCAGCACCTACGACGGCGTCTCGATCGCCTGGGCCATGGTGGAGTACGTCCACAACCATCCCGGGCTGCGCGCCAAGACGCTGTTCGCCACCCATTACCACGAGTTGACCCAGCTGGCGGACCTGCTGCCGGGCGTGCGCAACTACAACGTGGCCGTCAGCGAGGCGGACAACAAGGTGGTCTTCCTGCACAAGATCGTCCCCGGCGGCGCGGACCGCTCCTACGGCATCCACGTGGCCCAACTGGCCGGCCTGCCCGCCCCGGTGGTCCAGCGCGCCAACGAGATCATGGGCCTGCTGGAGAGCTTCGTCAGGGAAGGCGGTCAAGATCAACCCCAACGCCGCCCGGCAGGTGGCGCTGTTCCCGGAGACCAACCCGCTGGTGGATGAGTTGAGAGGGTTGGATGTGAACGGGCTCTCGCCCATCGAGGCGTTGAATAAGTTGTTCGAGTGGCAGAAGAAGTTTTTGGGGTAAATCGAAAAAAGACTTTTTAGTCAAGGCACCAAGTCTTAGCTTTTGCCTACATAAGTCCCCTTTTTAGTCCAACTTGTTTATCTAATTTTGTGATGTATCCAAAGCCACTCTTTAGATACATTTATCAAACTTACAACCAAACCCAATAATAATTCAACGGCTATAAATAAAAAGCGATGAATAGCAGAGTATATTATTGCAATTTCGGGATTTATGGTAGCAGAAAGCATCCAAACAATTGCAGTTTCTCGTACGCCAATTCCTCCAGGAGCAAATACCGCCAAATAACCAATAAGCCATCCAAATGAATAAACCCCTATATTGAATAAGAGCGTTTCAAAACCAAGATTTGGTACGATGAGAGCAAAACTTGTTCCCAAAAAAATCCAGGAGACTAGTTGGATACTAAAAATTTTATATAGAGGTATGTGATTTTCTCCAGGAAAAACTCTTTCATAACTTATAAGGATTGCCAACCAGAGAATAAGCAACGTAGGAACTAATACGATAATAGGTATATGAATATTCACCCAGTCTAAAACTCGTTGTCCGTTTAACCAAAGAAAACCTGTCATGCTCCCGGTAAGCAGTGCTCCACTCAACAACCAAACATTTTCACTAATCAATGCCCGAGTAGATTTCTTTATAGATAATTCTTGGCGAGAATAAGCGCCATAACGACCAACAAAGTGCCAAATTCCCCCCGGTATATATTTTGCTAGCTGAGTGAACGATACAATACAAAATACCTCTTTAAACGAAAGCTGTTTCCCTTCTCTTTCAAGAGAGTACTTTGAAATGAAAACCAAAGATAGCTTTCCTAAAACAAGGAAGGCAGTTGCAAGAAAAACATTTAGAATTGTTATATTATGGAGAAAATACCTTACTTGTTCCCATCGGTGAATTGAAAAATAAACACTTGCTATAATTACAATAGAAATCCAGGTCCACTTTAGAATATTTATCAAGGATGTTTTCTTCAAAGCAGGCTCCGAATTAGATAGTTAAATTGTTTTTCCGAAGAGAGTTTCTCTCTCTATAAGCGAACTCAATTTCAGAAATAATTTCCTGTCTACTATCTAATACTTCTCGCACACATTTAGCTAAACTTACGTTCGCAGTTTCAAAGTCAAAAACGTATGCCTCTTGTCCAAACCTCTTCATTACCTCGAAATATTTATGTCCCCATCCAATCACTACAGTTGGAACGCCAAGTTTCAGTCCAAATACCATAGCATGAAACCGGGACGTTAATAAGATATCTGCTCTTTTTTATTAATTCCTCAATTCCCCATGTGTTCACATCAAAAGTAACCCATTTCACCCGCCTATATAAAGGAGAGGGCAGTTGAATTTCAGCTTCATCTCGTAACTGTTCGATCACATGGATATCATTATTTCGCGTTTTTTTTGATCCTTCTCGGGATGCATTAGGAAATACAACAAATGATATATCTGGATCGTTAACCTGCTTTATCAGGTCAATTAAGAGCTGGATGTAATTGAGTTCTCCCGAATTCATTTTTTCTCTAACCAATATACTTGGAGAGATTGCAACTATTTTCTTTCCATCCTGAACCAGCTTATCTATATATTCATAAAGCTGATCTAAGGCGCTACTATTTTCTGTCGACAGACAATATCCTTGTTGATAACAAAATGCAATATCTGCAGCAAAATCGAGTTTCTTAGTATCGAGTCCCAAATCGGTCAAGAAAGCAAGGCGTTTTCTCGCCACGAGCAAAAAAATAGTCGCATCGAGAGAGGAATAACTTTGAGAACATCCGAATGATTGGATTCCTGAAGGAACCTGCAGCTTGGGAGAGTTTTACCACTGGAATACCAAACAAAATAGAAGGCCAGATAGTTAAGATATTGTATGGGAGAAACATTAGCCTCCCATCTGAAAAGGTAATACCTCCTATGTCAAGTAGAATATCTGAGTTTGTAAGTGCCCTTACTCCACCAGAAAAATTCACATTTCCCCCCATTCTAGTAATAAACCAACCAAATAATGTTTTCAAGAAATATTGAACTATGGCAAATGGGCGGCTATCGAAAAAATTTAGCTGAGGATCGGCCGCTAGGGATAGATCCTTCAATGGATAAGGGGTAAATATGTTATAACTTGCATCCAATTTTGCTTCACGCAACTTTCCGATCGTGGTTTCTAACATTGCAGACGCACCTCTGTTTCCCCATATAGAGCCACCAATAATTGAAATTTGTTTAGTTGGCATTAAAAGACCTCCAAAGCTTTTAGAAAATATAAATAAAGCTTTATTACTGGCTTTGGTAATCTTCTTAGAATTGAACGTCCTTTTGAGAATGAAGTGACACGAAAATTAATAAGAATAATGAATGCAACTAAAAAATCTACCAGGCGTACGCGTTGTGCACCGGATCACTGATGTTAATTCCGCAAAAGCTTCCCTGCTAGAGAACGAGCAGAAACGTTGTAATGCATTGGCAAACTTCGTGACTGAGCATCTGCTATTAGCTCTATTGGTACCTCTTTACCGACTATATAACCAGCTTCTACGAATATCTCAATAAAAATTAGCCTTTTGATTGCGTGTGATTACCGCATTATGCTTCAGAGGGTCATACTTCATCACCATCAACCAAACATCACCAACCGATAGATCGGAATTATAACCGGTGTGGTCGTGACATGTAAACATTTCGAGCGCTGTAAAAATATAGGTTTTGGAAATCGCTAAATTTGCTCAACGGTTTTTCTACGATTGTGTTGTTTTCGAAAAAAAATCGCATTTGTCCCCGCCAATGGCCTTGCCGATAACAGAAGTCAGTTAAGCTTAAACCGGCTGGCTTCTGTTTCTGTATCACCAGACGGGTTAAACCTGGATCAGAAATATGTCCACAAAATAACGAAATCCGTAAGACTATTTTATCTCTAATTTCTTCGTCATTTTTTCTAAGCGATTTACAACCCAGGTATCGCAAGGCAACAAAACCAGAGCCAATTTTCCTGGAAAAGATTTTATTAACGGTACTGCATCTCGGGTGTAGTTTGTTGTTATGTATTTACTTCCTTGTGAGCGCATTAGTCCATCACGCTTGTAACAATCTCATCTTGTATTTAGTTCATTCGCTTCTACAAATGAACTTAACACTAGAACTCCGTCTATTTTCCCAGTCTCTAGCATATATGCCAAAAGAGCAGAAATTGTTCTCCAGAAGCAGCATCTCTTCTAATTTTTCCATCAGCTGCATATGTCATCCATCCGGTTTTATAGCTACCGATGTATTTTTCGATTAAACTCTTCAGTCCATTGACGCTTTAGAACCTGATCGACTAATTGTCTAGGTTTCATTTTTATAAACCTTTATCCTAATTCACTCTCACTAATTCTCTCTATCAAAAATTCGTGATATAGAGTTGAACCGTTGCACCAAAAAACATAGATTTAACTATGCCTACTTTCACTTCTTAGCATATTTCAACTTTTTTAGTTCATATAACAATCTATCTTGATTTATTCTCAATCGATTTAACATATCTGCGATTAACGCCATTAGTAATACCAAAGTACCGAAAATGATAAAGCCCAAACCTATAAATCCTGTAGATTTATAGGAGAAGAACCCCATTACCAGATAGTGCCCAAACAAAAATATTTCGAATCCAGTACCTACTATGAAGCAAAGACTTCCAAACATACCAAAGACCCGAATAGGGCGGTAATCTAAAATCGTCGAAGAATAATTTTGCTCGTTTGGATAGTATAGCGGAAAAGGGAGGCAGCAACACGAGATTTTCTGTTACCTCATAGTGTACCCTTATCGGGAACTCGATCACCCTTTGCCCCTGATAAACCAATGACAAAATCGTTTCATGTGTATAAGTAAATTCTCCAAAAATATTCAGATGTAGAAAGCTTCACGACCATAGGCCCGAAAACCACAGGAAACATCTTGAAAATATTGACCAGTTACATAGCTAACTAGTTGTGCCATTTTTTTGTTTCCCCCAATACTTAAACGGAGGCATATGCGAGGGCATACCAGAAATAAAGCGATTACTAACAACCATTTCTGCTTTGCTTTCAATAATTGGTTGAATTAGGGCAGGAATTCTTCAGGATCAAACTGCCCATCAGCATCTATGCCAACAAGGATATCCGCTCCATTCTCAACTGCAAGCTTCACAGCAGAATGAAACGCCGCCCCAACTCATCGATTTCTACCATGAGAAAGTACTTGAGCGCCAATGCGTGCAGCAATTTGTGCAGTATCGTCAATACTTCCATCATCGACAACAAGATCATTAATTATGTGAACATCCTTTATAGTTTTTGGTAGCTTTGTTAAAACATTTTGGATGTTTTTTTCCTCGTTTAAGGCTGGTAAGTATATTATTAATTTCATTTGGCTCCATAAATCCGGGTTGCCACGAATAGTGAGTTTGACAACATCTATTTTGATAGAAATTTATATGGAGTAATTTTAAGAGTGACGAAAATTATATTGACAATTGGCTTTATAGATTTATGGTTCCAATGTATTCATAATAAATCTAATTAGTGCCACCGGCCTCAAGCAAAACTAAATCATCAGTGTTATACACTACGTTTATCGCTCCTCCACACTTTAAAACAGACGCGACAAATAAATCCTGGTTGCTATTATCGGCTATTACATACTTTACCTTAAACTTTTTCAAAGCATTACATAGATTTCCATTTGTTATTGAATGATCGAATAACTGAATTGCATTGCTTGCGTCAATTCGTTCATTGATTTCATTAAGGTCCAAGGAGCGATTGTGAGGGTTATATGGTTTTTCTTCTCGGAAAGAAATCAATCTTGTTCGTGCTGATACACCAGGTAGCAGTTGTGTATCCTGATAATCCAGTGCGATCGATGTAACAGAAGCCGTAGAATTTTGATCAATATATGCGCCTACTTGAGTTAACTGTTTGTAATGATCAAGAACCACAAAATATGCTGGTATGCGCGGGACAAAGTGATATAAAAGTACAGGGCTAAACAAAACGAAACATGCTATTAAACCCAGAACTGTATATGATTGCTTATTGATTAAAAATAACGCTTAAATTTTTTTTCTATAGAATTTTCCCTCTTTTAAGCCACTTAATGAGCGTCAACGAAACAAGAACTCCTGCTATTCCTATAGGCGAAAACCACGATGAACGTGAGAGCATACGTGCAGATACAAAATAACCAAGAAGCCATCCTGTATAAGGAACAGTAGCAAGAGCAATCAACGTTATACAGGAAAGCACATACCAGTAAAGCGGTCCTTTTTTTAATTTTTAGGAGCGAAATTGCACTTGCAATCAGTACAATCAATACTGGGGTCATTCTGAAAAGTTGTAGCGCATTTTTCAAATATCCCTCACCAATTTCAAATTCCATGAATTGCAACACCCCGGGATTCAGTCCGTAAAACACGTCATTGACAATGCGGGTATATCTTTCAATTTGATAAGTTTCACTGGCACTAACAGCATTGTATGGAACTTCAATTTGTGAACGGGATTCAGAAATTTGAATGCCTAAATAAGGCAACATGGTACATGCGATGATGATGAATAGCTGCAAAACTATTCGCAAGACCGTTTCTCTAACCACGAGAGCAATTAAACCGATAAAAAGAATAATGCAAGATGAATAAAACAAAATTACAGGATGTGTAAGAGCCATACTCATCCCTGTTAAAAATATTAGAATAGCGTTTCTGGGTTGGGGGGTTTTGAATATACTTCAGACTAAAGAAAAAGAAAACAGGCGCTATGATAAAAGCAGCGGTAACCTTATCTTCTGAAAGTGATTGATAGAACCACATTCCTACCGGAAAGTGATCACCCAACATCCAGACATAAAAGGTTACCTGGATCAAAACCGCAAAACCAGCGGCCTTTCGCGACAATCCAAGAATACGATCAAACCAATACATTGTGATTATCGCAATTGGGACAAGAAAGAGTTCAAGGTAATTTCCTAACAACAAGAGTCCCGGCAACCCACTCAACTCCGAGAGCAAGGCCTACTCATTGGATACATAGCAAGCCAAAACCTCACAAATTCAATTGCATCTAAATCATGTACAATGTTTTTAAACCCTAAAAGGGAAGAATGCTGCCAATTTGTAAGATAAGCTAGGTAGGTTGTGTCATCAATGAAAAATAAACTATCGTTAAAGGTTATCAAGGTAGTCAATACTAAAGCTAAAATCAAAGGCGGATTGCGTAACCCAATATGGAAAGAGGTCAACAGCCCATTCTTCGATAAAGAAAAGCTTGGCTTTATTAACGGGAAAAGGATCAATTCCACAAAACCTATTAATGCAAAGATGTATTTGACCAAGGCAAAAGACAAACCCATTATCCGCCCTATGAGACCAATTACGGCAATGATTAACACGGAAAATGTAAATCCAATTGGAATAATTCCGGGTAGAAGAGGTTTTGAATTTTTTTCATCATTCGCCAGAATATAAAGCAGTGCGCCTGGGAGCATAAAAGCAAGTAAAGCCGCTCCAAGGCGGATCATATCCGTCAGCCAGGCTAAAAAATTTCCTTCTTGGATGGAGGGTATTTTCCCCAGGGTATCACCCATACCAGAACCCAAACCAGGGCTATTGCAAAATAAGACCGCTTTTGTTTCAGGGAAATCAGCTGTTTATCCATGCATTAAATCCTCAAATCGGCCACACGATGTGGCCCATTATCTGTTCATTGCAAAATATCTGCGAAACAGCTCAAATGGTGTGGAACCAGCGAATGGCCCCACCAAAAATTATGGTTTTTCATCGGGAATCACACAGGGACTCCATCACCTGGTCTGTGACATCCTGCATACCAGCAAACAAATTATGATCTTTTGTAAAATAATGGCGATTTTCCAACAATTCTAAATTCGCGTTAAGGTCTCGTTAAGAATAATGCGGAACAAATTGACAGAAGTAAGGTTTTCAGGAAGAATTAGGCTGCTTACCAGGTAAATAATATGCACCGAATGCCGAAAAACGCTCCTTTAGGCAACCACTCTCGGCCGAACTAAAGTTTACGAAGAGGCTAATCCATGATCTGCCTGAAGAATAATAATAGGTTCTTGTTCCAGAATCATTCAAGATCGTTTCTATGACAGAATGCAACTGTGAGTTGAGATATTCAATCTGCCCAATATATCCATTGCGATATTCTTCTTTTGTAATATGATATGGTCCTCCAAATGTAAATTTTATATCCGATCCAATTGGCGTTCCATCTTCATCAAATACGAATGGCGGATGAGGGATAATGATATGGGATACAACAAACTTCGGCCCTTGAATTTCAGGAATTTTCTTCAGTATCTCCAAATTATATGAAATAAAGTGGCGATGAGCATCTGCTGTTCTCACAGGTAAAATGCTTTGGAATGGGGCGTGCAAAAACTTTAAAGGTGTCGCACTGATAATATAGTTCTCATATTCACTCAATAGCAGGGGGTAGGGCGTGTAATAAAAATCCGTAGTCGTATTGTTTGTCAGTCCCCAGTCGCTTGCAATGGAAATACTCTGGTATCCAATCGCTTCTAAAGATGCGCGAACACGACTATTATCCAGGACCGGTTTGACAGGCCACCAGAAAATAACATCTTCCATGTTTGGCGAGATCGTATCCCAATACTGCATATCCAACGTCGACGAAACCGAAAGGGCAGTCCGAGGACAATTTGAATAGGCGTGTTTGGGGACTATGAAACCAAGCTCTTCTAAGTACGCAACAAATGCAGAGTTATCATAGCCATAAAATTCCATCGACCCATCTGGGCTTGAGTACGCGTCGAGAATGATGTAGTAAATATCAGGCTTTTTCGCCGAGTTCCGGGATTGAAAGAGGAACAGCTACAGTCTCATCGCGCAGCGCCATCGCATCATAATAAGAAGTGGGGATGGTTCGTAACGCTTTCAACACAGCCATGGATTCGTTTATCACAAGGACGAGACTTACCAGCGTCAGGGTTAATGATAGATGGAAGAGTGAAACCGCCGTTTCACCAGCCAAAAGGCGAGCACAAACAGGAGCAGACTGGATACACTGGTAAGAAACACGATTATAAATACGGTTTTCTCATAATAGAAGCCAAGCACAAATACCGTCAGTAGAACGGCAGCCCACTCAAAACTTCCCAGAAGTTTATACAGGAGCGGAAATAGGGCTATATTCACCAGCCATAGAACGAGGAGGGGACGGAATATCTCTGTTGGCAAGGTCTCCCACCTGACCTGCATATAAAAAAACAATAAGGAGACTAAGGTATATAAAAAGGGATGCGCGTTCAAAACGAGTTTTTTCATGAGTATCCCATCCTTACTTCAAGGTCCCTTCCAATGTTCAAAACTACGCACGCAAGTATAATCAGCAAGCCCTTCAAGTCCATCCCTATAAACATTAATGCAACCAAACTGTAAGATTTAAAGACCAAGGCCAGCCAAGTTCTGGCTAGCCTTGTGTATATCATAAGAATACAGTTTTACCTCAACGACGGTGCCTCCGCTTTCGAGCGGATGAGCGACCAGCTACAGGCTCGTGTGTTTCCAAACGATGGTACACCCACCTTAAGCATCAGGGAGCAAAGGAACGCAAACACCGTTATGCTGGGAAAATACCTGGATGTTTTCCCCAAGAAGTATCGATATGAATGCAAACATATAAAGACATCTTCTTGATCACATACGTATGTGTTTCTAAACAGATACGTATGTCTTTATGAAGACATACGTATCTGTAACCTTCAGCTCTAGTACGTCAAACCGACAAACGCCTGACAGGCAATTTTCTTTTACACAACGGGGAGGAAATGGTCAGTGCCGAGATCCCTTGACCAACTTGACTTTTTTCAGCGCCCCCTTGAACTCCTTGCCGGGGAAGAAGCGCGGCAGCAAATTGGTCACCTGCTTCGCGCTCACTTTGTCCGGACTGTCCATCCCTTCCGAGCTAGTTGCGCAGCCACACCGTCCTGGTGTCCTTCGGGAGAAGCTGCCAAACTCTCTCAACTCGACGATCTTGCCTTCCCCCAGTTCCTTGGGAATAACAATCAGTAACGCTTCGATCGTGTCATTCTTCTCTTTTGTATATAGGATGTATGCAAACGAATGAGAGAGGCTCCTATTTCCGGACCCAATTCGCGAACTGGGTAGGTCGAGTATAAAAAAATAGACCCGCCGGTGAGGAGCGGGTCTATCTGTCGATTCCACTTCGCTAGGCTTACTTCAACGCCGGCGCCTCCGCTTTCGAGCGGATGACCGACCAGGTCAGCACGCCGAGCAGGAGGACGACGACCACCCAGCCGCCGAAGCCCAGGGTTTTGTAGGTCACCACGATGGGCGCGACGATCAACGCCACCAGGTTGACCACCTTGATCATCGGGTTGAGGGCCGGGCCGGCGGTGTCCTTGAAGGGATCGCCAACCGTGTCGCCCACCACGCCGGCTTTGTGGCGCTCGGAGCCTTTGCCGGTGTTGTTTTCCACGCTCCTGGGTTCATCTTCGATCAGCTTCTTGGCGTTGTCCCAGGCGCCGCCGGAGTTGTTCAGGAAGACCGCCAGCAACTGTCCGGACAGGATGATGCCGGCCAGGAAACCGCCCAGCGCCTCCACCTGCAGCATCAGGCCGACGACGATCGGGGTGACGATGCCCAGCAAGGCCAGACCGATCAGCTCTTTCTGCGCGGCGGTCGTGGAAATCGAAACGGCTTTGGCGTAATCCGGCTTGACCTTGCCTTCCAGCACGCCCAACTTGAACTGCCGGCGGCACTCTTCAACAATCAGGGCTGCCGCCCGGCTGACGGCCTGGATGGCAAACGAGGAGAACAACCAGGGCAGCGCGCCGCCGATCAGCATGCCGACGAACACCTGCGGGACGTTCACGCGGATGCCATTGGCCAGGGCAGTCGGGTCTACCCGGCCGACATCCACGATGAAGGAGCCAAACAGCGAAACCGCCGCGATCACGGCCGAACCGATCGCCACGCCCTTGGTGATGGCCTTGGTGGTGTTGCCGACCGCATCCAGGTCCGCCATGATCTGCTGGGCGTCACGGGTCTCTTTGTCTTCCATGCCGGACCAGGACATCTCGCCGATGCCGTTGGCGTTGTCCGCGATCGGGCCGAAGGAGTCCATCGCCACGTTGTTGCCGGTCAGGGTCAGCATGCCGATACCGGCCATGGCGACGCCGTACAAGCATGAAAGTGATCTGCTGCGCATCCGCTTAGACCCGGGATAGTCCCCATGATGAAAATGGAAGCAACGATGGTCAAAGCGAGAACGACCACCGACCAGACCGAGGATTCGAAGCCAACCGCCACACCCTGCAGGATCAGGGTCGCCGGGCCGGTATCCGCAGCTTTCTTGATGGCTCTGGACCGGCTTGGCTTCTGTGCCGGTGAAGTATTCCGTCAGGCGGTCGATCAAGATCGCCAGCAGCACGCCGACAGCCACCGTCATGGGAACCGCGCCACCAGCCGCCCCATTGGGCCATCTCAGGGCCGCTCAGGTACAAGAAGCCCGCGCCAAAGAAAAGGACCGCAGAGATAAGCAGCCGAGGAAAGGAAGCCGCGGAAAATGGCAGCCATGGCATTGGTGCCTTCGCCCGGTCCGCTCCTCACCAGGTAGGTCCCGATGATGGAGGCCAGCACGCCGATCCCACGCACGATCAGGGGGAAAATGATCCACTCCAGCTGACCGGTGATGGTGTGCAGCGCCAGGCCCAGGATCAGGCCGGAGACGATGGTCACTTCGTAGGACTCGAAGATATCGGCCGCCATGCCGGCGCAATCGCCGACGTTGTCGCCGACCAGGTCCGCGATCACAGCCGGGTTGCGCGGGTCGTCCTCAGGGATGCCTGCTTCCACTTTCCCGACCAGGTCCGCGCCGACGTCGGCCGCCTTGGTGTAGATGCCGCCGCCCACGCGCATGAACAGCGCCAGCAACGTACCGCCGAACCCGAAGCCCAAAAGGGCATCCGGAGCGGCAATTCCCATGAAGATAAAGATGGCCGTGCCGCCCAGCAACCCCAGGCCGTCGGTCAGCATGCCGGTGATCGTGCCGGCGCGATAGGCGATGCGCAGCGCATCAGAAAAAGAACGCCGCGAGGCCGAAGCCACGCGGACGTTGGCCTGAACGGCCATGCGCATCCCGATCTGGCCCACGGTCAGGGAGAAACCGGAGCCCATCACAAACGCAATCGCACGGGCCAGGCCGATGATGAGACGAACCCTGGATTCGTCCATGTTCGCGAAGCGCTCCAGGGCTTCAGGAGACGGAGGAACAATATATACGGAAAAGAACAAAGCCACGGTCAGGATCAATATCATAGGCAGAATAGATCGCAACTGCTGCCTCAGATATGCATCTGCGCCGTCGCGAATGGCGCCCCAGACCTCTTGCATCTTCGGAGTGCCTTTATCTTCGCGCATGATCTGGCTGCGCAAGAGAAGGGCATACAAAAGACCGAGAATCGCAACACCAAACACTGCCCAGATTGCGATCGCCTCTAATGGATTAAGTCCTTGCATTAGGTACATGCTGCTTTATCCTCCCGCGTATAATAGTTTTGGTATCTTCTCAACAAAAAGAGGGAAGTTGGGTGCCTTTGTAGCAGGCACCCAACACCTCCTTGAATTGATGAGAGACGGTTCAGGCGGTTTCCGCCTGATGCTTGATACGCAGAGAGGATTTTACAAGGCATAAGAGAATGTGTCAAGAAATTTTCACAATCAGACTTATTCGCTTGAAGAACTCCGGAATTAACTGCCTACAGCCCGTTTGTCACCCTTAAACCGCGTTGACATCCAGATATTATTCTGATAACATATATCCAGTTTAATTCCTACAAGGAGAACCGATATGCTCGAACAAATCAGCATGCAAACGAATACAAACACGGTTTCGCTCAGCTCGGCTGCTGCTCAGGCGGTTCAAAATATTATGAACGAAAAAAATCTGGAAGGGTATGCCCTGCGCATTTACGTCGCAGGCGGTGGATGTGGAGGCACGCAGTTCGGCATGGCGCTGGATAATAATATCCGCGACATCGACACGACCTTTGAATCGGAGGGCGTCAAGGTTGTCGTCGATGAAGTTTCGATTGACTACCTGCTAGGCGCCAGGTCGACTTTGTCAATGACCCGCAACGCGGCGCCGGGTTTGTTGTCGACAGCCCGAACGCCATAGCGCACGATCACGGCGAAGAGGGATGCGCCTGTGGCGGTTCGTGCTCCTGCAATAACTAACCTGATTTGAGCGATCACAAAAAAAGACCGGTAAACCGGTCTTTTTTTATCTTCCGCGGTATCTGCGCAGACGTATGCAAAAAAGGTTCTCCCGTTTTAACGGGATTTTTGCGGTAAAGGAGCCCGAAAATAAAGGAAAGTTGCGTAGTTATCTTCCGCGCAGGTACGAGATCAGTGCAGCCATCGCACCGATAAATCCCAGGCTGAAGATCAACAACCCGATGGGGATCCGGTTGCCCGGCCCGCCGTCTTCCACAAACGTGGGAACGATGATCTGGACCGCGGGAGTAAACGTAGCCAAACGCGTCGGCGTTACGCCGGTGACAAACGCGGCCGCCAGGGTTGTATCGATAGCCGGCGTCGAGAAAGGGGTCGGGGTGGGCGGCGATTCCACGGTGGGAAGCCGCGACCCCGGGCTGATGCGCACATAAGGCGCATAGACCCACGCTTTCGACCCGGGGATGCCGGGATAATAAATCTGGATCCAGTCCGGATCTTCGCCACGCCCCAGGGCCGGAACGCTCTGCCCTGCGAGCAACACGCCTACCGCCGGATATAGATAGGAATTAGGGCCTGCATACACGTCTGTGGTATCGATATCGGTATAGACAGTGACGGACGGTCCGGAAGAGGTCCCAGTGACGGTTGGGACGGAACCGGTCGGCTGCTGCGCAATGGCTACACCTTGGGCGGGCGCGATGAAAGCCATGACCATCACCCCGATTGCCAGCGCCGTAACTATCCCTGCTCTCAACAAGCGAATCATCTTATGCTATCGATCCTTCCCCGCTCAACGCCGTCTCAACAGGGAAACCAGGAACGCGACCACGCCTATCGCGCCGGACCCCACCACAAACGCGCCGAGCGGCAGCCGATTCTTAGCGGTGGAAGCCGGCATGGCGGTGAACTGGGGAATTTCGAGCGGCGGAGGCGGTGTAAAGGTAGGCATCCGCGTGACGGTGGGCTCAAATACGTAGGCAGCCGCCAGGGTGGGGTCGATCGTGGGCGTGGTGCGGGGTGTAACGGTAGGCGGCGGCTCAATGATCTGCAGATTGCCGGGCGAAACCGAGATCAACGAGGTATGCACCCAGCCAACCCCGCCCGGCCCGGCCGGGAAGACGATCTGCACCCAGTCCCTGCCCGGAGAAACGCCCAGAGCCTTGGCCGACTCGCCGGGCTGCATATTGCCGATCACGTCATAAAGGACGGTACTCGGTCCGTTGCGGACGTTGATTTGTTCGCTATAGTTAACGGTCACAATACACATCGGACGGACCCGGTGTCGCTTCCTGGGCCAGGACCGGGGTCCGGAGAGAAGCGGTCAAGGTCAGCGCCAGCAATGCCGCAGAATGTGGCCGTCCAAAGTATTGCTTTAAACCAATGGTGTGTCATCTTCGTATACATAGTGGAGGAAATCGCGAAGGCGATTATAATCGAAAACATGGAACGACGAATTTTTCACGGCATCTTATCCCCCACTGATATCGCCCAGGCCCTTTTGGCCGAGTTCAACCACGGCAGCATGCACGCCCAGGTGGTGGGCAAAAGTGATAAAATGGCTGTCCAAATCGGGACGCAACCTGGCACAGGCTCTGGCGGAAAGACCGCGATCACGGTCAGCATTCGAAACGGTACCCGACGGGATCATGGTCGAACTCGGACAACAAGCCTGGCTCGGCGTAGCAGCCAGTCTCGGGCAGACGGCTTTTTCCGTTTTCCGCAACCCGTTTAGCCTGATTGGCAGGCTGGACGACCTGGCACAAGATATCGAAAGCATGCAGCTCAGCGAAAATGATCTGGCAGGTGATTGCCCGAACCGCAGCAAGCGCCGGCGCTTCCCACCAGCTCTCCGACCGGATGAGCCGCCTGACGTGCGAATTCTGCCAGACGGCCAACCCGTATGGCGAATCCGCCTGTATCGCTTGTGGCGCCCCTTTGGGAAACGCGCATCCGACCTGTTGCCAGCATTGTGGGTTTGTTGTGCTGAGAGACGAAAAGACTTGCCCAAATTGTGGACAAACGATATAAATATACATTACTCTGCTATCCTAAATCCGGGGTTTTCCGTTCTCCCAGGTGTGTTTGTTGAAAAATGCAGGCGAGATCCTTTTGCGGGCACACGAGCCATCGATTTAAGCGGGTACAAAACTATGAAACTAAAACTCGAACAACTTGAATCGCGATTGCAGGCATTGATCGAAGTCAGGCTCGTGAGCGCACTTCCCGGGTTTCAAGTAGAAGACCTGGTCGTACAAAAACTCGCCACTGCGATGAAAAGCAACCTGGTAGAAGATGTTGACGGCAAAAAACTGGTACCGAATGTATTCACCCTCATTGTAAGCCCGTATTCGATCGACCGCTGGCAGCAACCCAAGTTGTTAGAGGCAATGATCAACTCTCTCAAGATTGTCGGAGAAGAAGCCGGCTTGAAATTTTCTGCCCCGCCCACCATTTCGATCGTACAAAATTCCCAACAAGACGAAAACCTGGTAGATGTTGTCGCATCTCACCAATTGGAATCGACCGCCGATACGCGCGGAATGACTCCGCCTACCGAGCTGTTAAAGAAAGACGGCAAGGATTCGCTTCCTCAGAATGCTTTTTTAATCGTTGAGGGGGTTAAAGTTTTTCCGCTGCTGGAAACGGTGGTCAATATCGGCCGCAGGCTGGAAAACCAGCTGGTGATCGATGATCCGCGCGTTTCGCGCAATCACGCGCAGTTACGCGCCATCAAAGGCCGCTATGTGATTTTCGACCTGAACTCAACCGGTGGGACATTTGTCAACGGCCAGCGGACCAGCCAATCGGTGCTCTACCCCGGCGATGTGATTTCTTTGGCCGGCGTACCGCTCGTCTTCGGCCAGGATAACCCGCCGCCCCGCCCCGACCTGGCAGATACGGGTCCGTTCGACGAGATCTCGGGAGAACGCCCCACTGCGTTTCTCAACCGCAAAACCGGCAAGCTCGACGACCAAGAAAAAAAACAAAAATGAGTGCACCCTTTGTCCTGGCGCTGCGCGTGTTGCTCGCCTTGTCTCTGTATGCATTTTTAGGCTGGGTTTTGTTCAGCCTCTGGAACGAGTTGCGCAGCCAGGGGACTTTGCTGGCTGCGAGAAAAATTCCAGGGATCAACTTGAACGTACAAGTCGATGATCAACCTCCCAGCCAGCGCTATTTCACCCAATCCGAAATCCTGCTGGGGCGCGATTCCCATTGCGACCTGGCCCTGCCTGACGATACGGTTTCCGTGCGCCACGCGCGCCTGTCGTACCATCACGGCCAATGGTGGCTGGAAGACCTGGGGTCCACGAACGGAACCAGGCTGAATAACGACAAAGTATCCATTCCTACCGTGGTCATCAACGGGGACTACGTGGAATGCGGAAAGGCGGGGATTGTCATCAACCTTGGCCTTGACGCAACCAATCCCCCCACCCAACGCATCCCTGACCTTGGAGAAACAGAATGAGCGAAAACGTTTCCCTGGCCATTATCGGCGGCTCCGGGTTATACAACATGCCTGACCTGCAAAACGCGCAAGAACATGTGTTGCAAACTCCCTTTGGAACTCCCAGTTCTCCGATCGTTGATCGGTGAACTCGAAGGCCGGCGGATTGCCTTCCTGGCGCGTCACGGGATTGGCCATCACATCATGCCAGGCGAAGTCAATTATCGGGCCAACATCTACGCGCTGAAACAATTGGGCGCAGAGCGTGTGGTCAGCATCTCCGCCTGCGGTTCGCTGCGCGAAGACTACGCTCCCGGTCACATCGTCATCCCCGACCAGTTGTTCGATAACACCAAGAATCGCGAGCGCACTTTCTTCGGCGAGGGGCTGGTCGTCCACGTCAGCGTGGCGGACCCGTTCTGCCCGGATCTATCCGCGCAACTGGAACGCGCCACGCGCAAGACCAACGCCACGGTCCACAGCGGCGGATCCTTCATCACCATCGAAGGTCCGCGTTTTTCAACGAAGGCGGAATCGAACACCTATCGCACCTGGGGCATGTCGTTGATCGGCATGACAGCCTCTCCGGAAGCCTTTCTGGCCCGCGAAGCCGAGCTGTGCTACGCAGTTATGGCCCACGTCACCGACTACGATGTCTGGCACTTGAGCGAATTGCCTGTCACCGTCGAGATGGTGATCCAAACCCTCAATAAGAACACCCAGGTCGCCCAGGAGGCCATCCGAAACCTCGCCCGGGATCTGAACGAAACGCGCGATTGTGACTGTGAGCATACTTTGGGCAGCGCCCTGATCACCAACAAAGAAATCATCCCTCCCCCTACACGCGAGAAAGTGGACTTGCTGGTCAAGAAGTACCTCTAGCGCTGTCCTAAGGCACCTGCATCTATAATGGTTGAACGCAATCAAAGTTCGCTGCTCAAACTGGCGGGGGTATTCCTGGCGCTGTTTGCGATCATCCTCTCCCTTTCACCGTCGGTGCGCGAGCGCAGCTGGGATGTTGCTTACCGCTGGCAACACTGGGTCGGCTTTTTAGCCTGGGTAGGAATCTTCACGTTTGCCCACGTCGAAACCAAACGACATTTACCCGAACGCGATCCCTACCTGCTTCCCGTCGCCGCATTGCTGACCGGTTGGGGCCTGTTGACCATTTGGAGACTGACGCCGGAATTCGGCCTCCGCCAGACTCTTTGGATGCTTGGCACCGTGGGACTCCTGGCTTTAAGCCTGCGCTTCCCGCTGGACCTCGAAATTGTGCGCCGTTATAAATACGTCCTCCTGACCGGCGGCCTGATCCTGACTTCCCTGACCCTCATCTTTGGAACCAACCCGGCCGGCGCCGGTCCGCGGCTATGGCTGGGTTGCTGCGGTTTTTACCTGCAGCCCTCTGAACCGCTGAAATTGTTGCTTGTGGGCTACCTGGCCGCCTACCTGGCCGACCGGCTTCCCGCACGAGATCGCCTCATCCCGCTATTATTTCCGACCCTGTTTGTCACCGGGCTGGCTTTGCTGCTCTTGCTGGTCCAGCGCGACCTGGGCACAGCTTCTATTTTCATCCTTTTATACGCAACAGTAGTCTACATTGCCATTGGGCGGAAACGGGTTTTAATCACCAGCATATTCATGTTGCTCGTTGCCGGGCTGGTTGGATATTTTTCGATCAACCTGATCCACTTACGGATAGACGCCTGGCTCAATCCCTGGCTCGACCCGAGCGGGCGCGCTTACCAGATTGTGCAATCGCTTCTGTCCATTGCAAACGGCGGAATCTTTGGGCGCGGCCCCGGGTTGGGCAGCCCAACCCTGGTTCCCATCTCCCATTCCGACTTCATCTTCACCGCAATCACGGAAGAAAACGGTCTGGCAGGTGTTATTGGACTTTTGGCATTGCTGGCACTGCTCATCGGTCGTGGATTGCGGGCTGCCTTGATAGCCCCTGACCGTTTTCGCAGGCTGCTGGCGACCGGCATCACGACTTACTTTAGCATCCAGAGTCTGCTGATCATCGGCGGCAACTTACGGGTCCTGCCTCTGACCGGTGTAACCCTTCCCTTCGTCTCCTACGGCGGCTCATCCCTACTGACCTCTTTTGCCGCCTTGCTTGTCTTACTGATGATCAGCAATAAAACGGAAGAAGAGCCAGCCCCTTTGGTCAGCCCCCGCCCTTTCTACCTCATCAGCGCTGCTATCGGGCTGGGGCTGGTGGTCATGTCCCTCGGCGCCGGCTGGTGGACCATCCTGCGCAGCGACGACCTGCTCAACCGGACTGACAATCCCCGGCGCGCCATCTCCGACCGCTACGTCCAGCGCGGCGCGCTGCTTGACCGTGAGAATACGCCTATCAACGCGACCCAGGGCGAAACAGGAAACCTGCTCCGCGTTTATCTGTACGATCCACTGGCGCCAGTTGTCGGGTATACCCATCCTATTTACGGGCAGGCCGGTTTGGAAGCCTCTTTGGATAACTATTTGCGTGGATTGCAGGGCAACCCTGCCAGCCTGATCTGGTGGGATCGCCTGTTATACGGTACGCCGCCTCCCGGCCTGGATGTCCGGCTCAGCATCGACCTCAGCCTGCAGCGCGAGGCAGATCGTCTGTTGGGCGAGCACAAGGGCGCGATTGTGCTGTTGAACGCAAAAACAGGCGAAATCCTGGTCATGGCTTCGCACCCGGGGTTCGACCCGGACCAACTCGACGGTCAGGATAACGCGCTGTCAAGCGACGAAGATGCGCCCTTGCTCAACCGTGCCACGCAAGGAGGCTACTCTCCTGAAAGCGCGCTGGGGCCTTTCTCGCAAGCCTTATTCGGAGAAAAGACTTCCATTGGAGAGAGCGAACGTTCTGAGCTTTATACTGCGCTCGGCTTCTTCACAGAACCGCAAGTGCGCATGCCGGTGGCTACGGCGAGCAGATCCGTGAAAAATATGCGCGTTAGCCCATTACAGATGGCGCTGGCAACCGCAGCGATTAGCAACAATGGGATCCGCCCTCCTGCCCACATCGCGCTGGCCGTTAGTACCCCCCAACAAGGCTGGGTTGTTTTATCGGCACTCGATGAATCTGTAGAAGCCCTGCCAGGTCCCTTCGCCAGGGAAGCGGCTCAGGCATTCGCAGACGAAACTCCCTATTGGAGTCATGTTAGCGTTACCAACGATCCCCCGCTCACCTGGTATCTTTCCGGCACGCTGCCCGATTGGAACGGCACGCCGCTGGCGCTGGTGGTGTTGCTGGAGGAAAAGAGTCCGCTGGTTGCGGAAGATATTGGAACGCAATTGATCAATATTGCTTTGCAACCATAAAACCGATAAAATGTGGACAACGCCATCGAAAAGGGGGCTGTCTAAAAAGGATTAGAAACAGGGCCAAAATAAGGTTATGGGCCAAGAAAGGCAAAAAAACTGGCGGTCGTTAGGCCGCCAGTTTGCGTAGATTGTGTGCAATGGCAAGTAAACCCCATTCGGTTTCCACTTTTTTCAGTCCCCGGAGCATGAATCTGCGCATGCCCATGTTATGTTTGATATTGCCGAACGGCGGTTTCAACGTCGGGACCACGCTGCTTGCGCAGGGCAATCCCCTGCGCAGAGAGCAAGTTTTCTTTGGCTTGTTGGCGATACTCGCGCAGCTTGAAACTGATCTGGATGCGCCGGTTGCCTTTTGCCTTGGTGCACTGGGGTTTGAGCGGGCAGGTGCCGCATTCAGAACACTCATAGAAACGACGCTCGGTGAGATAGCCATTTTGCGTACGATAGGGGCGCGTCTCGCGGTAGGTCAAGGGGTGGTTGGCCGGGCAGATGAATTCGTCTTTGTCTCCGTCATAGGGTAAGTTCTCAACGCGGAAACTGCGCTTTCTGGATCAATTCGGGTTTTCTTGGGTGGGTGGGTCTCCCGGTAGAACGTGTTGTATTTCAAGTAGTTGCCGAGCTTCTTTTTTTCGATAAAAGCATAATTCTCTTCACTGCCATAGGCTGCGTCCGTGCACTACGTTTTGGATCTTCACCCCTTCGGGCAGCTTTTGCTGTTCCATATGCGGGATAAAACAGCCCGGGTCCCCGGCTCGTTGGTGGATGCTGTAGCCTACGATGAACTGCCCTGCGGTCCCGATCTGCACGTTGTAGGCTGGACGCGGCAAGGGCTTTTCGTGCCGCCCGGTCTTCTTTCATTCGAAAACAGGTTGCATCCGGGTCGGTCTTGGAGTAACTGTTGCGTCCAGCCAGGGTCTTTTCCTGCGCTTCGTACTTCTCCAAACGTGGCAGGTGCTTCTTCTCCAGCGTCTTCACTGCTTTCTTGAGCTTCTTGTTCTCCGGCTGCTGCTTCAGATGCTCGTTCAACTCATCCACCTTGCGCTGCAGCTTTTTTGCGTCGATCCCCCCTTTGCCGCCCATCTCTTCCAAATCCTCATCCCCATAAGCTTCATTCTTCCGCTTCATTCACCTTCTCGATCTCATCCAACAGCTCCATGATCTGCTGACGCAACCTGCCCTTGTACTTCTCCGTCTTCTTCGCCCAGACTACCTTGTGTGCGTTGGCGTTCGCTTCCATCTTCGTCCCATCCACGAAATAGTTCTCCATCTTCACGTACCCCTCTTCGATCAACAATTCCAGCACCGCTGCAAACACTTCTCGCACCTCTGCCTTCATCGTTTCCCCACGAAACATGTTGATCGTCCGAAAGTCGGGCTTATTCCCCCCGCTGATCCACATGAAGTTCACATTCTCCCGCAACGCTTTCTGCGATCCGCCGCGACGAAAAGATCTTCTCTGTATAGGCATACACCAGCACCTTCAGCATCATCCGCGGATGATAGCTGCTCGTCCCTCCCCCTTTGTACTTCGCCAACAAAGGCTTGATATCGATCCTGTCCGCCATCCTGTTTACCACTCGCACCAGGTGCTCTTCCGGAATCAATTCTTCCAAGCTGGCCGGCAGCAAACTCGGCTGATTCATGTTGTATTGCTTGAAGGTCACTTTTCCATTGTTCATGCCCCCATTATATTAAATTCTCCTCATTTTCGAGGAGGGGCTGCCCTCTTTTTGGACAGCCCCCTTTTTGTCGCGTCTTTGACACAACGCTTCAAAGCATTTACGGGACGCCGAAGCGCAGCTGCGAGCTCAGCCCGCCCGTCGTCGTGTTGTTGTACCAGGGGAACCAGTAGGTTGAGCTCAACTCATTCCCAGGCATCCCCACGGACGACCCCACCGACAACCCCATGAACTCCGAGTAGCTCGAGTAGGCCGGCAGGCTCTTCAGATTGATGCGCATCGAAGCGATGATCGGCACCCCGCCCGAACTCGTCACTTCCACCGGTCCCGCGTCCACATTATCGTACGTCACCCGCAGGCTCTCATTCGGGTCCAGCGGGTAGGTGTCTTGCACCTCTCCTCCGATCGTGACCGTCACCAGCGTCGGGTCTGTGCCCACGTTCCCGAAGCGCAGCTGCGAACTCAGCCCACCCGTCGTCGCGTTGTTGTACCACGGGAACAGGTAGCGGGTTTCCGTCAACATCGCTCCCGGCAGCCCCATGAACTCCGAGTAGCTCGCATAGCTGGGCAACGTCTTCAAGTTGATCCGCATCGAGGCGATGATCGGCACCCCGCCCGAACTCGTCACTTCCACCGGTCCCGCGTCCACATTATCGAATGTCACCCGCGCGCTCTCGTTCGGGTCCAGCGGGTAGCTGCCCCGCTCCACGCCCCCGATCGTGACCGTCACCAGCGTCGGGTCTGTCCCCACGTTCCCGAAGCGCAGCTGCGAGCTTAGCCCGCCCGTCGTCGCGTTGTTGTACCACGGGAACAGATAGCTGGTTCCGGGCGTCGCACTGGCCGACAGCCCCATGAACTCTGAGTAGCTCGAATAGCTGGGCAGCGTCTTCAAGTTGATCCGCATCGAAGCGATGATCGGCACCCCGCCCGAGCTCGTCACTTCCACCGGTCCCGCGTCCACATTATCGAACGTCACCCGCGCGCTCTCGTTCGGGTCCAGCGGGTAGCTGCCCCGCTCCACACCCCCGATCGTGACCGTCACCAGCGTCGGGTCGCTCCCCACGTTCCCGAAGCGCAACTGCGAGCTTAGCCCACCCGTCGTCGCGTTGTTGTACCACGGGAACAGGTAGGTGTCGGTCAGCTTCGAAGCCGGGATGCCCATGAACTCCGAGTAGCTCGCGTAGCTGGGCAGCGTCTTCAGGTTGATCCGCATCGAAGCGATGATCGGCACCCCGTTCGTGCTCACCACCTTCACCGGCCCGTTGTCCAGATTATCGTAGGTTTCACGCCGGCTTTCTCCCGGTGAAATCTGATAGCTCCCTTCCGGGTGTTCCGCGATGTAAACCTCGACTTGAGCGTCTTTATTGATCGTGTACATTTGCCCGCCCGTGAACCTGCCGCTGAGCGCGTTGCCAGCCAGGTCTTTGATCCCCGTGCCGGAACCCTTCACATCCAGGCGGATGGTCCCATTCCCCGTGCCGGTAGCGACCGTCACCGTGTAGCTGGTCTGGTCGCCCGTGTCCGCTACGCCAGTGACCCCTGCCCCGCTGATCGAGCCCGTGGTCGTCAGGCTGAAGTCGCTGGCATCCACCCCCGTCACTGCTTCCGAGAAGGTTACAGTGAAGCCCACACTGGTGGCCGTTGTGGGACTGGAGATCGTTCGAAGAACGGAAAGAACCGTGGGCGCTTCTTGATCGCTTTGAAATACCCCTAAATAGATTTCCCAAATCTTGCCATCATTTTCGGTGGGGTGCCCATCATTGTCGACACCACGGCTGGATAAATAAAGGCTTTTCAATGCCGGATTCTGACTGTTTGGTCCATAAGCAAGCCCAGAACGCGGTTGGCTGCCAAGGTAATCCAGGTTATATGCATTGATGAGCGTCCCGGATAGGGAAACTTCCCCGAGATACCGGTCATTGCTCGAAGTGCTGGCAATAAACAACGTACCTTGATCCGGGTTATATTCGATCCCTTCCAGGTCTTGAAAGCCCAATGCCGCAGTGTCAAAATGGGTGACCGCGCCATCGTCCCCGCCTCCCAATACACCGTTCGCGCCAAGGCTGAACATGTATACTTCTTTGTCGGTGCCGCCAGCGATGAAGAGTTTATTTGCGCCGTAAGCTACCCCTTCTGCGTCTCCGCCTCCGGGCGCGCTGACGGTTGTTACCATATCGTCGGACGTACAATAGACCCCGTCCGTTCCCGGATTTACTTCGTGCAACTTCCCACCGCTGCTGTCGTCCGAGTAGAAGATATGATTATTATTAGGATTGATTGCAACTCCAGTAGGTTCATTCGACCAGCCGTTCCGGTTAATATTCGTGGTGCTGCAGGTATCAAGCAAAGCTCCTGTCAAGGAGGCTTCGTAGATGTTATCACCGGTAAAGTAGGGAGGCATCTCATCCACTTCGCTATCGCTGATCAATAAAGTCCCATGAGAGGGCCAATATGCGATGCCAGCCGGGTCAGGGCTGGACGGGTTCCAAGCAGCGTTGGATGTATCTATCGTCTGCATGAGAGTCGTGGGCAGCAGGTTGGTGGGCGGGGCTTGGGCCGGTGCAGCCAATGACACTTCCATCAGTTTCCCGCCTGCACTGGTAGATTGAGCGCCATCCAAAATAAACAAATTCGTGGTGGCCGGATCATCGGTTACATCCCCACTGGGTGCAAACAGCAGGGTCGCAGGACTTACCAGATTCAGTGAGCTTAAATCATAGCTCGAAACCACCTGAGCGTTTTCAGTGAACTCGTACAAATTCTGTTCTTCAAGATTGAACGAGTAAAGGTGCTGATTATTTGGATTAAAGGCAATGCCCTGAAACTCACCAAGCCCAATCTGCTTAAGATCGATTTTTTTGATGCTCTCCCCAGAGGCGGCAGGAACTCCCTTGGGCTCCGATCCAGGATCTGGAAGGATCGTTACAGATTGCGTCTCGTTTGAATCAAGGATGAAAAGACGTCCGATGGAATCGAACGTCATTCCTTTTACATCTTGCAGGCCAAGCGGGTCCAGGCTAATCTGCGTGTCCGCTCCTGTCCCCGATACAGACAACTCCTTCTCGACCAAACCGATTTTTCCTAAACGGGAGGTTGTTGCGTTAAGAGCAAACAAGCTGTTCGTTTGGGGATCAAAGGCTGCGCTTTGGGCATCTTTTCCAAGGATGTTCACTCCTTGCAGTTTCGCTCGCTCCTCGCGCGCCGATATCCCTGTTATATTGTTCGAGCTATCCCATAGGAGAAATAAATCAGAATCGGGCAAATACACCATCCCGGCTGGATTTGCCAGATCGAACTCAGCCGTATAAATTGTATGGACCTTGTTCCAGTTTCCATCCGCTTGTTGGGCAGAAGCATTGTAGGTTAAAAAAGGTGCCAATAGAAGCGCAATCACAATGATCAGAGTTGTAGCATATGTGATTCTTAAATGAGCAACATCATCCCTCTTCATAATACACATCCATTCTCTATTAAAAATTCCGAGGTGAAATTAAAAACATCTGAAAATATAAACCGATTATTTGGCGGGTTGGATCGAGATACATCTTACGTTTAGCACATTTTATTTATCCGACCTGAATGCCCAATACTATTCTAGCTATTTTTTCTTAGGAAATTCTAGATGTATTCTATTAACCTTCTTAAGAAGTACTAATGGACTATTTTCTTTGTAGTAATCACTGCAACCAATGTAAAAAAAGACAGACAAAACTTGCATAAAAAGCAAGATTTGTCTGTCTTTTTTTGAAAATTCCATTTCACAGGATACTATGGCACCCCGAAGCGCAGCTGCGAGCTCAGCCCGCCCGTCGTCGCGTTGTTGTACCAGGGGAACCAGTAGGTTGAGCTCAACTCATTCCCAGGCATCCCCACGGACGACCCCACCGACAACCCCATGAACTCCGAGTAGCTCGAGTAGGCCGGCAGGCTCTTCAGATTGATGCGCATCGAAGCGATGATCGGCACCCCGCCCGAACTCGTCACTTCCACCGGTCCCGCGTCCACATTATCGTACGTCACCCGCAGGCTCTCATTCGGGTCCAGCGGGTAGGTGTCCTGCACTTCTCCTCCGATCGTGACCGTCACCAGCGTCGGGTCTGTGCCCACGTTCCCGAAGCGCAGCTGCGAGCTTAGCCCGCCCGTCGTCGCGTTGTTGTACCACGGGAACAGGTAGCGGGTTTCCGTCAACATCGCTCCCGGCAGCCCCATGAACTCCGAGTAGCTCGCGTAGCTGGGCAACGTCTTCAAGTTGATCCGCATCGAGGCGATGATCGGCACCCCGCCCGAACTCGTCACTTCCACCGGTCCCGCGTCCACATTATCGAATGTCACCCGCGCGCTCTCGTTCGGGTCCAGCGGGTAGCTGCCCCGCTCCACGCCCCCGATCGTGACCGTCACCAGCGTCGGGTCGCTCCCCACGTTCCCGAAGCGCAGCTGCGAGCTTAGCCCGCCCGTCGTCGCGTTGTTGTACCACGGGAACAGATAGCTGGTTCCGGGCGTCGCACTGGCCGACAGCCCCATGAACTCTGAGTAGCTCGAATAGCTCGGCAGCGTCTTCAAGTTGATCCGCATCGAAGCGATGATCGGCACCCCGCCCGAGCTCGTCACTTCCACCGGTCCCGCGTCCACATTATCGAACGTCACCCGCGCGCTCTCGTTCGGGTCCAGCGGGTAGCTGCCCCGCTCCACACCCCCGATCGTGACCGTCACCAGCGTCGGGTCGCTCCCCACGTTCCCGAAGCGCAACTGCGAGCTTAGCCCACCCGTCGTCGCGTTGTTGTACCACGGGAACAGGTAGGTGTCGGTCAGCTTCGAAGCCGGGATGCCCATGAACTCCGAGTAGCTCGCGTAGCTGGGCAGCGTCTTCAGGTTGATCCGCATCGAAGCGATGATCGGCACCCCGTTCGTGCTCACCACCTTCACCGGCCCGTTGTCCAGATTATCGTAGGTTTCACGCCGGCTTTCTCCCGGTGAAATCTGATAGCTCCCTTCCGGGTGTTCCGCGATGTAAACCTCGACTTGAGCGTCTTTATTGATCGTGTACATTTGCCCGCTCGTGAACCCGCCGCTGAGCGCGTTGCCAGCCAGGTCTTTGATCCCCGTGCCGGAACCCTTCACATCCAGGCGGATGGTCCCATTCCCCGCGCCGGTAGCGACCGTCACCGTGTAGCTGGTCTGGTCGCCCACGTCCGCTACACCAGTGACCCCTGCCCCGCTGATCGAACCCGTTGTCGTCAGACTGAAGTCGCTCCCATTCACCCCCGTCACTGCCTCCGAGAAGGTTACAGTGAAGGTTACGGTCGCAGCACCGGTCGGATTGCTATCTTTAAGAGCGATTGAATTAACCACAGGTAAGGTTGTGTCCTGGTATTCATAAGCGCCAATATCACAATGCGCGCCTTGTGGGCGAGAAATTCCGCGCTGGTCGGTAGCTTCACAGGCAGCATCATCTGCCATATCGATCGCGGGAGAACCTGCTAACAAAGCCATTGTTTGGGTGGGACCACCATTATCGGCAAGCAAACCGAGCAGCGGATCGGACACGACGGTCGGCGTACCACAGGACTGAAGATCCAAATCGTTTTCCTCGATTAGATTGTTTATGTTTTCGAGGATCGTGGCGCCGTCGCTCCGGGAACAATCAGAGCCCCCAATTGTATTTGCCAGAATACTATTTCTTAATGTAAAGGAAACCACCCAAGCCATTTCTAATCGCTCCGCCCTTCACTGACGAAATATTCCCAGCAAAAGTGCTATTGTTTACAGTCAGCTGGCCGAAGTTGGCAATCCCGCCACCGGTCGGGGCAATATTGCCATAAAAAGTGCTGTTAGAGACTTCTAAGGTCAGTCCCAGGTCAGTATCACTTAGTATTGCGCCTCCAAGACTTGCGGAATTGGCAGAGAAAGTACTGTTTTCGATCCTTGAATTACAAGTTGTGTATATCGCACCGCCATACCCATCGGGACCCAATTCCGGGTCATCGAAGGCGTTGTTCAGCAAAAAGGTACTATCTGAAATCTCCAAGGGATACCCGCCAAATTCACAGGCTACACTGCCCCCTCTTACTGCGCTGTTATGGTTAAAGGTACTATGGCTTATAGAAATTGCGCCAGCGTTGTAAATTGCTCCGCCGTATGCCTGAGCGGTATTCGAAGCAAATGTCCCGTTGCGGATTGTCAATGCTCCAAGATTATAAATCCCTCCGCCATGGGATGCTCCGGTTATATTTCCATTGCCTGAAATGGCTTTGCCCTTTTCTATCGTCAGGCCATCCAGCACAACATTCGATCCATTCTCGATGTAAAGGACACGCACATTGCCTATGCCATCGTTGTTGGAGTCCCCGCTGATAGCAAGGTGCGAAGCCAGGGAGGAAGCGTCAATCGTTAAATCATTGCCAACCGTTAAAGTGGAATCCAATCGGATTGTTTGCCCCGCTAAAGGTGAATCAAACGCGATTGTGGAACCGGAAGGTGCTGTTGCGATTGCCTCGCGCAAGGAGCAGTCAGCGTTGCAAGAGCCATCGTTTGTATCCGCAATTTTGGTAACGATCAATATTTGAGGAACACGTTCGATCGTGTACACTTCGCCAGAATTGAAACCACCGTTGAGCGGGTTTCCAACCAGGTCTTCGATCCCTGTGGCAGCGTTCTTTACGTCTAACCGGATCGCGCCGTTGCCCGTGCCAGTATTGACACTGACCGCATAACTAACCCCCGTACCGTTTACAGCAGTAATACTTGGTGTAATTACCCCACCAGTCGTCAACTGAAAGTCTGTCTTATCCACTCCTGTCACCGCTTCAGAAAATGTCACATTGAAATCGACGCTAGAAGCGCTGGTACGGTCAAAATCTGCGCGAGTTATGGAATTTACGACGGGCGAGATTGTATCTTGGTATTCATAAGCACCAATATCGCAATGCACGCCGTGTGGGCGAGGAACGCCACGCTGATCGGTATTTGGACAATTTACATCATTCCCAGCATTAATTGCTGGCGAACCTGACAGAAAACTCATCGTTCCGGTTAGACCGCCATTATCAGCCAGTGGACCCAGGAGCGGGTCAGCGGTTGAGACAGGTATCCCGCAAGCGAAGGCCTCACTTCCGTTCACTTCAATTAAGTTGTTTGCACCGTTCGTAACTGTGCCCTCGTTATAACAGTCAACTCCAGATACACTGTTAGCGAGAATTGTGTTGCGCAGATCAAGGGACCCATCCGGCAGATTATAGAGGCCACCACCTTGATTGTGGGAAAACGTAGAATTCGTTAGTATCAACAAACCACCATTGATCACACCACCACCTGGATCAACAGTGGATGAATTGTTATAGAAAGTGTTATTAATCAACTCGAGTTTGTCCCCCATATGAACGATGCCACCGCCCCCTCTCCGCGGAGTTGCCCTTGAAAGTGCTGGCTTCTACCCTCACCATTCCTGAGAAAACGTGCACACCTCCGGCAACAACACTGGCACTATTTTCAGAGAAAACACTGTTCTCAATCATGACAGTACTTTCCTCTTCTGTATAGGGATCCCTATTCCCCGCGTTGATGGCAGCGCCACCTTCCGCAGAGTTTCCTGAAAATGTGCTTTCTTTGACCAGAAGATTACCCGAGACATTATAAATGGCACCTCCAAAACCTGGGGGTGAGCTACCGCCTGTAAAAGTGCTGCCCTGTACAATATTTTCCGTAAAACTGCTGCGTTCTATTGTAGCCAAGCCAAGAAAACTGTTGACAAGGGCACCGCCTCCAAACTCTGCGGAGTTATCAAAAAAGTCGCTATCCGTAACAAGAATTGTACCAATGTTTCCGATAGCCCCTGCAGAACCGATCTCCTCTCCGGCAGCAGTATTGTTAAAAAAGGCGCTAGCTGCTATCACAGCATTGCTATCTAGATCATTGAAGATTGCACCACCTTCTACAGCCGTATTCTTTGCGAAGGAACAATTAGATATAGTAAGCGAGCCTTTATTGTGGATAGCGCCTCCCTGATCCCCTGCATTACCCGAAAACGAGCAGTTTCTGACAGTCAGATTCCCATCATTGTTGATCCCGCCCGCGGTTAACCAATCAGTATAGGATCCACCGACAATCTCCAGATCAGTAATTTCAACCGTTTTCCCCGCTGCGATCCGGAACACGGATATATTCCCGGTCCCATCGCGGTTCGTATCCCCACTGATTTGTACATGCGAGATAAGATTCGAACCGTCAATGGTCAAATTCTTATCAATTGTGATCGTAGAGGAGAGCGCTAAAATCTGCCCGGCCAGGGATAAATCAAAAGTGATGGTAGCACCGGAAGAAGCGACAGAAATTGCTTCCCGCAAGGAGCAGTCACTGTCACAAACGCCGTCGTCCGTGTCGTCAACCTTTGTAACAGTGGTAAGGGGTAGGATAGAAGAAATGCGATTAAAAATATCCAGGAAAATATCATCCAGTTGTTGGCCATCTGCCGCAAAATAGTATTTTCCGCTCCCCACAGCGGCAGCATATTGCATTAATTGTTCGCCAGCGCCTAAACAATTTTCTACAGGTTCGTACGAGGCGCATTTCACCGCCGGATCGGTGATCAGAGTACGCGGCTCGCTCGTTCTCACCAGATTCCCCAAGCCAATGGTAAAAATGAGCGCTCGCTGGTCATTGGCAACAAAATCGGCCATGTCTCGGGCATAATCATCCGCATCATATCGTTCCGGCCAGAAGATGCCTCCCGCCGCCAAACACAAAAGATCATTTTCTTCTAAGCAGTGACGAGAAGTTGGACTTTGATCACGGCAAAACGGACTAATCTCCCATGTGTGATTTGGACAGACAAAGGAGGGTGCATTGGCAGCGCCGTCGGTAACCAAAATGATCACTTTTAATGATTCTTCACGAAAGGAGCTCTCTTTGCCAAATTCGTTTCCTGCAATCAATAATCCCTGGCCAATTGCTGTCGTCGGGCAGGTACTCGGGTCACCTGTCAGTTGATATACGGGGCAATTAAAACCATAATATTCAATCAACCCATCGGAGTTTAGGTCCGTTGGAACCTGTGTGACCGGATCTCGCTCGTATAGCCGGCAAGGACCCACAACAGTGTCACATATGGCCGGTTCGATCACTTCCAATTCATCTATCGCAGCCAATATAGTAGCTCTTTCAGCAGAAAAACCCAGATCAACCCGAGCATCATTATCAAAGGTAACAACTGCTACTCGATCATCGGGAGAACTTAATTGATCTACAAATGATTGGGAGGCGTTCTTTATATATTCAAATGGTTGACAATTGTGAACTAGATTACATTGGCTGGGATCGCGCATTGAATCATGACTTTCAGCATCATAGGTCATCGAGTCAGAGGCATCGATCACAAGTATCACATCCAAGGGGGTCGCTTCAGAAAGTGAATGAACAGAGCTGAATGCAAACTTGTCTGTGCCTGTTGGCAAGAGTGAGAAGGTGGTAAAAGCGATGATCGAAAGGATTTGCGCGGCTTTTTGTTTCATACTATCCCTCCTGTACAGGAAAATCCTTGTTTTCTTTTTAGGCTCAGCACCATCGAACTAAAATTTCAGCCCTCTTTGCATTTTTGAAAGCTTGCATATAGAATACAACAATCCCCGTGTGTGTTCAAGAGAAATAAAGCCCCACAAAAGTTCTATTGGAATGAACAGTATCCCAGGCGCAAAGGCCTGGGATACTGTTCACAGAGCGACTTCACTGACACTTCGTCTTCTCACCCGTCCAATCAAACTGGATTTCAACCGTTTCCCCCTCCGAGAGGTTTACCTCTTTGATTGGCTTGTTCTGCGGGTTTTCCAGGTCATAAACCTGGTAGACGCCCACGTTAAACTGCTCTTCGTTATAAGGTTCATCATCCTGCGCAAGTAACTTTACCCCGTCCGGCCTGACGACCAGTTCGTGCCTGGTGCAATTGCGGATGAAAGCCGGGCGGGCCGGCTCTGTTTCAATGTAAGGCAGGTTGGGGACATCGCCTTCGATCGGGTGTATTGGGTTTCGGTTGTGATCCAGCCTTCCTTCAAGGGATTGGAAGGGAGCGCGATCCGGATCCAACGGCTGACCCGGTCCCGGCCGGTGGCAAGCACGGTTTCACCATCCTTGAGCACGCCTGCGTAATTGTATTCAAGACCTGGTCCGCGGTGGACGAACAGGTTGCCACCCTGGATGCTCACCCGGACAGTTTGGGGAGTCGCTACCACGGAAGAGGTAGGGATCAGGGTTGGCGTTACGGTTGTGGCAGTGAAAACGGGAGCAGGCCGGGTAGCGGTTGGAAGCGCCGTCCGGGTCAGGTCGACCGGCCGCGGCGTCCAGGTGGGAACATCCCCGGGCGCTGAGGTGCTGATTGTTCCAGCCGCTGGTTGGGTCTGGCGAGGGGCGCAACCCTGAACAGCAAGCGCTACCAACAGGATCAAGGCTGTAACGATTTGAACTTGGCGTTTTACAGTCATCATTCTCTCAATATACTAAAAAAAAGTAACTGCTCAGCCCATATTTTAAGAGGTGGTAAAAACGGTGTGCGTGGGGGCGTACGCCCCCACGCACACCGTTTTTACCTTGCTTTTTGCATAAGCCTGAGCAGATCCCAAAAAAAACAGCCAGGCGACTGCCTGGCTGTTGATTGACTTGGTCTACATGCCGTCGTCGACGTCGTTAGCCGAATATCCCGGGCCGCTTTCGAAAAAGTCGTAGTTTGGCTTGATATCCTCGGTCAGGTCGACCACCTCCCCGGCGTCCAACTGTTTGGCGGTGTCGAGCACGATCGGATTCCCGTGATGATTGGTTCCTTCGAAATGGCCGTCCAGGCCAACTCTGCTGATGTACTCGCCACCCTTAGCCGTATAAGCTGCCGGCACCTCATCCTCAGGAAAGATGGCTGCATAAGGGCATTCGGGCACACAGGCGCCACAGTCGATGCACGTGTCGGGGTCGATGTAGATCCAGGGCCACTCTGAAACCGGCTGACCGGGAATCATGCACTCTACCGGACAAACATCGATACAACCGCGATCTCGAACACAAAGACTGGTAATAATATGGGTCATAGTGTATCCTCCGTTCGATATAAGTTATTGGAGTAAACTGCTTCGATTATTCTACCGCATTTTTAGGGGAATATTTCACTGTAAGTTAAACTCTTCGGGAATTTCCGTGATGGAAACCCGGATTTGGGGAAGTGAGCCTGTCGAAGGATCCGGCAATCTTTTCATCCCGCCCAATAGCGGCGAGAAAAATGCGGGAAATCCAAATGAACCCTACAAAATCCCACTAACTATATGAGAACTGTATGATATAAATACCCAAAACTTGACATTCCCTCTAAAGTTCACTATGCTAGATATGTACAAGCACCCAGAAACCAAATTCAATCGGAGGTTCAAATGATTTATCAGCTTCTAGACCGGCTAGACCAGAAACTTCACTTCGAACAGGCGCAAGCACACTGCGATATCCCCTGCGGAATCTACGATCCAAGCGCCGCCCAGATCGCTGCCTTGACCGTGGTCCGCATGATGGACCTGATGGACCAGTTCGCAAGCGGGGAAGACAAAGATAATATTGCCTTCCACAATAGCATGGAACGCTACGTTGCCGTCAAGGAAGAACACGCAGAAAAGGTGAAGAACGAAATCCGCGTGATTTGGGGAGATTACTTCAAGAAAGACAAACACCCGAACGTCGACGACCTTGTCTTTCGGATCATGCAGTTGGGCTCGAAAGCCCGCCAGACCGCCGATCGGGATGCAGGCCTGGCCCTTGTAGATGCCGTCAACGAATTCGCTGAAATCTTTTGGGGCACGAAAGATGTGAAGATCAAGAAAGCCAAAGCGCCGTACGCCCCCGGGCTGGAAATGGTCTATCCCGACCTCTAAACCAGATCTACCCTTGCGAAGGTTCTAAGGTATCGCAAGGGTATTTTTTATGTTCCGCATTCACAAAATCACTGGCGACTCCATGTCGCCAGACTTTCAAGAAGGGGACTTTGTGGTACTCATCACAGTCCCCTTCTTTTTGAATCGACTGAAGATTGGGGATGTTATCGTTTTCGACCACCAACTCTACGGCAGACTGATCAAACGCATCGCCTCGTTCGACCCCGAAACTGCGGAGGCTTACGTTGAAGGGACTCAGCCCGACAGCCTTGGTAGCCTTCGCCTGGGAACGATTTGGCGCGGTGCAATTCGGGGAAAGGTCATTGCGCATTTTTCGAAACCTTGAGGAGCAAAAGCAGCAGGGGTGTTTCCAGTTCGGCAAACATTCTGCTTCTCAGGAGAAACCGTGAAAAAGGATCACCCAGGCATCATCCTGCCTTTCGCCATTCTGCTTGCGATTCTAGCTGTCTCGACAGCGTCCGTTTTTGTACGGTTTGCGCAGCGCGAAGCGCCTTCCCTTGTCATCGCGGCATTACGCTTGACGATTGCCAGCCTGGTGCTTGCGCCGGTCGCCTTGACGCGTTACCGCGGCGAATTACGCGCGCTGACCCGCCGCGACTTGTGGTTAGGGCTGCTTTCCGGGGCGTTTTTAGCGGTTCATTTTGCCACCTGGATTTCCTCGCTCGAGTACACCAGCGTTGCCAGCTCGGTGGTGTTGGTCAGCACCGGCCCTTTATGGGTGGCGCTGCTCTCCCCCATTTTTTTGAAAGAACCGCTTACCAGCGCGGTGCTTGTCGGTATGCTGATGGCTTTGCTGGGTGGGACCGTCATCGGCCTGGGCGACTCTTGTACACTGGGCAGCGCGCTGGTTTGCTCTCCTTTTTCTGAATTTGTACAGGGAAAAGCCTTCTTCGGAAACTTTCTGGCGTTGGCCGGCGCCTGGGCCGTAGCCGGATATTTAATCATCGGGCGCCGACTGCGGGCCAGGTTGGCGCTGATTCCTTACATTTTTATCGTCTATGGCAGCGCAGCTATATGTTTGCTCCTGGCCATGCTCTTTGCCGGGCAAAACCCGGCCGGGTTTTCGCCCCTGGTCTACCTGTGGATTGTCCTGCTGGCGCTGGTTCCACAATTGATCGGCCACACGACCTACAATTGGGCGTTGCGCTACCTGCCCGCCGCGCTGGTTTCGATCACAACCCTGGCGGAACCGGTCGGCTCTGCCATCCTGGCCTATTTTATCCTGGGGGAAAAACCAACTATCCTCATTATTCTCGGCGCTGTTTTCATCCTGGCAGGTATCTCCCTTGCTGCCCGTCCTGGGGGAATTCGTTAGAAGAACCGCTCTACGGATATACCGCCCTTCGAGGCGCGACACCGCACCTGCGGTTCGAATGAACAAAAATGTTCCCGTAACCACTCAGCCCTACCTTTAGTCTAGGCCTGAGCAGAACCATGTTCCCGTTAAACATCTACAGAAAAATGGCCTATAATATTAAAGCTTACACAGCTCACAAAAAACCGTATTGATAGAGAGAAGCTGGGAGGGCCAACATGGGAGCGAACCACAGCTATATCCTGGCAATTGACCTGGGCACTTCCGGGCCTAAAGTTGCCCTGGTTTCTACCCGGGGGGAATTGATCGGCAGCGAGTTCGAGGAAACGGAGCTTGTGCTGCTGCCCGAAGGGGGCGCCGAGCAGTCGCCTGACGAGTGGTGGAGCGCAATCGGGACAGCGGTCAAGCGCCTGCTGGGGAGGGGCTTGATTCCAAGCAACAAAATCGTTGCCATTGCCATCACCGGACAATGGTCAGGGACAGTCCCGGTGGATCAGGATGGGGTCGCCCTGAGCAATGCCATCATCTGGATGGATGCGCGCGGCGCTCCCCTCATCAGACAGATGGTCAGGGGAGTGCTCAACCTGGAAGGCTACGCCCCGGAAAAACTTTACCGCTGGATCCGGTTAACCGGCGGCATTCCCGGGCAGGCCGGCAAAGATCCTATCGCCCACATCCTTTATTTGAAGCACGAACACCCTGACCTTTATAAGCGCACCTATAAATTCCTGGAACCCGTTGATTACATCGGCTTGCGTCTGACCGGCCAGCTGGCTGCTTCCATTAATTCTATCGTTTTGTACTGGCTGACCGATAACCGCAATATCCACAACATCCGCTATAACGCGCAGCTCATCAAAATCTCCACCATCGAGCGCGCGAAGCTGCCCGCCCTCAAACCTGCCAACACGGTGCTTGGACCGCTGTCGCCGGGAATCGCGCGGGAGTGGGGGTTGTGCGAAGACGTCCGGGTGGTGATGGGCTCCCCGGATGTCCACTCCGCAGCCGTCGGCTCCGGCGCGGTGCGGGACTACGAGACCCATCTCTACATCGGAACGTCCTCCTGGCTGACCTGCCACGTCCCGTTCAAGAAGACCGACCTGTTCCACAACTTGGCCGCGCTGCCCTCCTCCATCCCCGGCCGCTACCTGCTGACCAACGAGCAGGAGACGGCCGGCGCCTGCCTGCAATTCCTGCGCGACAACATCATTTTTCACAGCGACGAACTTTCCAGCGGCAAAAAACCAGAGAACGCCTACCAGCTTTTCGACCGGATCGCCGAACGCACGCCCGCGGGCAGCGAAAAACTGATCTTCACTCCCTGGCTGTACGGCGAGCGGGCTCCGGTAGACGATCATCTCGTGCGCGGGGGATTCTTTAATCAATCCCTCCAAACAACGCGCGACCATATGGTTAGGGCTGTGTTCGAAGGCGTGGCTTTCAACTCCCGCTGGCTGCTCGAACACGTAGAGGGGTTTATCAAGCATCCGGTGGAAGCAATCAACTTCGTCGGCGGGGGCGCCAAATCGGACGTCTGGTGCCAGATCTACGCCGATATCCTCAACCGCCCGATCCGCCAGATGAAAGACCCGATCGAAGTAAACCTGCGCGGCGCGGCGTTGCTGGCTTCCGCTGCGCTCGGCTACCTGGAATACGAAGATATTGGTTCCTGGGTGCAGGTTGCGAACACGTATTTGCCCAACCCGGATCACCTTAAGCTGTATGACGAATTGTTCGGGGAGTTTGTGGCCATTTACAAGAACAACAAGAAAACCTATGCTAAGCTCAACCGGGCTCGCTAACGGAGACTCTGCATGAATTGGGAAGCATTCCTGTTCAATACCCTGGGGCGGCTGCATCCCCGCCTCGTTGGCTGGATCGAAAAACGCCTCAAAAATATCCCTGCTGTCAACCAGAAAATCGAAAAAGAATATGACGGGATGATGGCCGGCCTGGAAAGTTCGCTCAAACCCTACAAAGCGGAATTTAAGTCGTTTACCAAAATACCGGCAACCGGGCGCGGGCGGGACGAAATCCTGCGCGAAATGGAGGCCCTGCACGCCCACGAAGAACAGGTCTGGAAAGATGGGTTTGTCTCCGGCGCTGTCTATCATGGCGACCAGGAACATATTGCGTTCCTGAACGAAGTGTACGCCATCAATTCCCAGAGCAACCCCCTGCACGCGGACGTGTGGCCCAGCACCACCAAGTTCGAAGCGGAAATTGTGGCGATGACCGCCGACATGCTGGGCGGCGCGGGGCAGGAAGTCTACGGCACCGTCTCCTCCGGCGGAACGGAAAGTATTTTGCTGGCAATGAAAACGTACCGCGATCGAGCCCGCCAGGAAAAAGGGATCACCCGGCCCGAAATGGTGGTTCCGGTCACGGCGCACGCAGCCTTCGACAAAGCCAGCCAGTACTTCAACATCAAGATGGTGCACATTCCCGTGGACCAAAGCTTCCGCGCCGATGTCGAGGCCGCCCGAAAAGCCATCACGCGCAACACCGTCGTCCTGGTAGGCTCGGCGCCTGCTTTTCCGCATGGCACCATCGACCCGATCGAAGAGCTATCAGAACTGGCGCGGGATCGGAACATCGGCTTCCACACGGACGCCTGCCTGGGAGGCTTCGTGCTGCCCTGGGCTGAAAAACTAGGGTATCCCGTTCCCCCCTTTGACTTCCGCCTGCCTGGGGTGACCTCTATGTCAGCGGACACGCACAAGTACGGCTACGCCGCCAAAGGCACCTCTGTTGTGCTCTATCGTGGAAAAAACCTGCGCCATTACCAGTACTACACCGCCACCGACTGGCCGGGCGGCCTTTACTTCTCGCCCACCTTTGCGGGCAGCCGCCCCGGCGCGCTGAGCGCTGCCTGTTGGGCCGCAATGACCTCCATCGGTGCGGAAGGCTACCTGGCTGCCACCAGGAAGATCCTGGAAACCGCCGACTTTATCAAGGCCGGTATTCGCAAATTCCCTGATCTGAAACTTCTGGGCGATTCCCTGTTCGTGATCGCCTTTGCATCCGACTCGCTTGATATCTATAAAGTCCTGGAGGCCATGGCGCAGAAAGGCTGGAGCCTGAACGGACTGCACAAACCGTCTTGCGTGCATCTGTGCGTGACACTGCGCCACACCCAAGCAGGAGTAGCGGAACGATTCCTGCGCGATCTCGAGGCTGCCATTGCAAACATCAAAGCCAATCCTGAAGAAAAAGGAACCATGGCCCCCGTCTATGGCATGGCAGCGACCATGCCCTTGCGTGGTGTGGTCAGCGAGATGCTCAAGCGATACCTGGATCTCATTTATAAAACCTAACACAACGCAGGAAGCGCCCCAATTGGGGCGCCAGTTTATCTTCGATATAAATAATTGATTTCTCGCAATTGCCCCTGCAACCCGGGGCTCAACTGCTCCTCCTGCACCCGCCAGTTCCAGTTCCCCCCCAGTTTGCTGGGAAAATTCATCCGCGCTTCCGTGCCCAGCCCGAGCAGATCCTGCATGGGCGCCAACGCGAAAACGGCCACCGAACCCCAGACGGCGCGCGTCAACTGCCAGGGAAAATCGCTTCCATTTGTTTCCAGGTAACGACGGGCGAAATCCCGCTCCTCTTCCGGCGCGGTTTCATACCACCCGCGCGCGGTATCATTATCATGGGTGCCCGTGTAGGCCACGCAATGAGGCGTGGGAAAGTTGTGCGGCAAAAATTTGTTGTCTGGCCCCGAAAAAGCAAACTGTAAAATCTTCATGCCGGGCAGGTCGAACTGGTCGCGCAACTCGATCACATCCGGGGTGATCTCGCCCAGGTCCTCTGCGATGATGGGCAGGTCTCTTTCCAGCCCCTCCGGCGTTTCGCCCAGGGCCGATTTAATCGCCGAGAGAAAATCCTCGCCGGGCCCGGGGACCCAGCGCCCCTTCTCGGCTGTTTTACTGCCAGCCGCGACCTCCCAATATCCCGCAAAACCTCGGAAGTGATCCAGGCGAACAATATCCACCTGCTTGAGGATGCCGCGGAAGCGCGCGATCCACCAATCATAGGCGCGGTTTTTGAGCACGCCCCAACGATACAAAGGGTTGCCCCATAGTTGGCCGGTCCGGGAAAAATAATCGGGCGGGACTCCGGCCACAACCGTCGGGAGACCGGCCTGGTCCAGGAAAAAAAGCTCGGGGTTGGCCCACACGTCTGCGCTGTCATAAGCGACAAAGATGGGGATGTCGCCGATGATCTGGATGCCCCGCTGGTGGACGTGCTCGCGCAGGGCAGCCCATTGACGGGCAAACACAAACTGGTAGAAAGTGTACCGTTCGACCGCATCGGCGTAACGCTGGCCTGCTTCCGCTAACGCGTCCGGATCCCGTTTCCGCAGCGGTTCCGGCCACCCGCCCCATGCGCCGCCGCCGTGCGCTTCTTTGATCGCCATAAACAGAGCGTAGTCCGGCAGCCAGGACACGTTTCCAGCACAGAAGTGGTCGTATTCCCGGTGAAGATCCAAGGGGGCGGATTTGAAGCGGATGAAAGCCCGTTCGAGCAGGTTCAACTTCCAGGGGATAATTCGCCCGTAGTCCACGTTGCCATCCGGAAAGTCCGGTTCCTCGGACAGGTCATCGGGGTGCAGCAAATCGTCCCGCAGCAAAAATTCGGGGCTGATCAGATAGGGGTTTCCCGCAAATGCGGAGAAAGACTGGTAAGGCGAATCGCCGTACCCGGTGGGGCCTAGCGGGAGGATCTGCCAGAGCTTACAGCCAGAATCGGCCAGCCAATCGATGAAGCGATACGCCATCGGGCCAAGGTCACCAATCCCATAAGGGCCAGGCAAGCTGGTGGGGTGGAGAAGGACGCCGGATGCCCGTTCAAACATTGTAGGATTTCTGTTTTGTCTTGATCAACTGGCCGGCTTTGACGTACATCTCATCAAAGTCTTCTTCCACCACGTCCGTGCTGATCTCCCCGCCCGGTTCGACGACAAGTCCGGCGGGAAGGCTCGAATTCTTCCCAACCAATGCTACTTTGATCTCTGGTTGGTGCACCCCGCCGCCAATGTGAACGTTTTCGCCTACATGGACCTGTTTATCGAGGACCGTACGTTCCACCACGGCGCCGCTCCCCACCACGCAGTCCGTTAACAAAATCGACTCACGGATCACAGCTCCCGGCCGGATAATGACTCCCGGTGAAAGCACGCTGCTCTCTACCCGCGCGCCCGCCTCGATAAAGCAGCCATCCGTGATCATGCTGGCATACACGCTGGCGGCTTCCGGAAAGCGGACCGGCGGCCTTTCTTCGGTGCGGGTGTGGATCACCCAGCGCCGGTCGTAGAGCTTCAGAGGCGGGTTCGGAGAAAGCAAGTCCATGTGACTTTGCCAGTATGAGTCCACGGTGCCTACATCCATCCAGTACCCGGTATATGGAAAAGCATACACACGCGCATTCGACTTGATCAGCTTAGGGATGATATTTCTTCCAAAGTCGTGAGAGGAAGATCTGTCCTTGTGGTCTTCCCACAATGCGCTGTCCAAAACCTCTCGCCTGAAAAGATAGACCCCCATGTTGGCCAGGTTGGAAGGCGGCTCTGCCGGTTTTTCAACAAATGAGGTGATCTCGTATTTTTTGTTGGTTGCCAGGATCCCAAAGCGGGGGGCATCTTCGATCGGTACCCGGATGGTGCCAACCGTGACATCTGCCTTGTGGTCAAGGTGAAAAGCCACCATGGCGTCATAGTCCATCGTGTAAATATGATCGCCCAGATAAGATCAGGATCAAATCAGGAGACCCTTGCTTGATGAAGCTGAAGTTTTGTTGAACGGCGTCGGCAGTCCCAAGATACCAATCGGAGTTGAAGCGGGCCTTATAAGGCGTCAAAATTTTGATCCCGCCGGTAAAGTCGCGGTTCAAATCCCAGGGAGCGCCCGCCCCGATGTGTTCGATCAACGACTGGGGGCGGTACTGGGCCAGGACCATCAAATCGAAGATCCCGGAATTGACGCAGTTAGAAAGGGCAAAATCGATGATACGGTATTTGCCCGCGAACGGCACGGCGGGCTTGGTCCGTTTGGCAGTCAGCACACCCAAACGAGACCCTTCTCCCCCGGCGAGAATAACGGCACGTGTTTTCATGAGGATGGCACCCTGGTTTTAGAGATTAAACGTTTATAAAGTTCCAAATATTGCAGAGCTGAATTGGTCCAGGAAAAATCCTGGCTCATGGCGTTTATCTGCATGCTACGCCAGGCTTGCTCATTTTTATACGTTTCGACAGCGCGGTTGACTGCAGCAACGAAATCCTTTACTTTTGGTTGGATAAAAACGAACCCAGTTTCTCCGTCTGTGACCGTGTCGTGCAGGCCGCCGACCGCGCGCACCACCGGGATACAGCCATAGCGCATCGCGATCATCTGCGAAAGTCCGCATGGCTCGTAGCGGGAAGGCATCAGGAAAATATCGGCGCCGGCGTAAATCAGACGGGCCAATCTGGCATCATACTTGGCTTCGAAGTGGACCCGTTCCGGGAAAAGGGCAGCCAGCTTTCGGGCAAATTCCTCCAACTTCGGATCGCCAGTCCCCAGAATCACCGCCTGCCAGGGCAAGTCGACCAGTTTCCGCAGGCCGTCCAGGACCAGATCGATTCCTTTTTGCGGTTCTAATCGAGAAACTACCCCGAACAGAGGAATATCTTCCTCCGGAGAGAGACCAACACGCCTGGCGAGCGCGATTTTATTGAGTTTCCGCTGGTCGAGAGACTCGGCCGTAAATTGCATGGCTATTTCTTCGTCCGTAGCGGGATCAAAACTGGTCACATCCAGGCCGTTCAGAATGCCGAGCAGATGTTCCCGCCGCGATTTGAGAAAGTCGTCCAGCCCCGCACCATATTCCTCCGAGAGCATTTCGTCTGCGTAGGTCGGCGAGACCGCCACGATCGAATCGGCCGACCACATGCCCAACGGAAGCGGCTTCAAGCGCGCCCAGTCGGGCAGGTCGGTCTGCGCCAGGGGAACATCATAGGAGTCCAGCACTTGATGGACATCAGGTCCGAGGAACGGCAAGTTATGAACGGTGATGACAGAAGCGGGGCGCGACTGCCCTTCCTGCCACTGCTGCACCAACAACCCATAAGCGGTCAAGGCCGTGTGCCAGTCATTCGCGTGGACGACGTCCGGATGCCAGTTCAACTGTTTCATTAATTCCAACACAGCCAGGGAAAAGAAAGTATATTTCTCGGCGTCGATGTCGGGGTTGGATGAATATACGGAACCACTGGAATCGATTGGTCCGCCCCCAATGAAATAAACAGGCAGGCCTTCTAGCGAGGTTTCAAACGCTTCAATAAAAACATCTTCTCCATCCCGTTTCAGGGAAAACGGAGGGATCGGTCGAAGCGAGGCCGCCTTGGAACGGATCACGGCATGGAACGGCAGCGCCAGGCGTACGTCCAGAGTAATATCGCCAGTTAATTCTGGGGGAAGGGCGCGTAACGCGCGCGGCAAAGACCCGGCAACGTCCCCCAGTCCGCCGACCTTTACGAACGGATCGGCTTCAGCAGCGAGAAAAAGAATTTTGATTGTCTTGGGCATCTTTCCTATTGTACCAATGAAAGTTGGCTCTACCGCTTACGACAGGAAAAATACCTCCTTTTCCGCTAAAATCCCGTTAGAAACGGGAGCACCTGAAAATTTAGCAGAAACTCGGGTTTTGTCGAAAACGAGGCTGTGTATCTCTGTGCTTGCTGTCGGGGTCAGCCCCCAACCTTGTTCACTTCGCAAAATCAAAATCCGTCACTTTTTCGGCGATGGCTCTTTTTTCTCCGTTGATATCGCTCAAATAGAGAATGTTGTCTTGTACGCCGAGAAATCGTTCCGCATCTAACCAGCTGATATCCTCAAAGCCCGCCACGTTGGTTTTCACAGAAGAATCTCCAATCACGGCGCCTATGAGCATCCAATCCTGGTTCTCAGAGGTATACGAAAAATGCCCGGAGTCGGGCATCCAACCGAGGGCACGAACGGCGGTTGCTGGTTCCCCGTATGGCTTCGTAGCGCCGCTGCTATCCATCAGATATAAAGATTCTTTACCATCGGATAAAGTTGCGACGTATATCATATACCCGCCATCCGGTGAAATCAAGGCCAGGCTTTCCGCAGGGGGAACCATCGAAAATTTTGCCAAACTCGCATTAGTCCCTTTGACCATCACGAAAAGAAACTCCGCCTGCCCCTTTTCCGAAGCCGGTGGAATCACTGTTTTGAAACCCGTCCCATCAGCAGACCAGACAACCTCTGGATAGAAGCCGTTTGGGATCACAGGGTAGGTCACCACCGTCGTTGTAGTTCCAACTGTCAAGTCAATCACATCGATATGATCAGCTGTGGAAACGGCCAGCAGCGATCCATCCGGCGCGAAGCGCAGCGCGCCCCCTGTCTCTTCCTCGACAACCAAAGGACGGGCATCCGCGCCGTCCATGCGGATCGTCCAAACCTCGCGCCCGCGCATAAAAGCCAGAAGTTGGCCATCCTCAAAAAGGCGTACTGCGGTCATATCGCCCGCGCCTGCTAATAACACATTCCCGCTCGCCTCTGTCCAGGACCAGAGATTGCCCTCGCTCAAATAGACAATTTGCAGGCCCGAAGGGACAGGAACGGGTTGGGTTGCGACGGTCGTCGCTGCAACTGTCGGGCTTTGCAGGGCGGAGGGAACCGGCTCGGGCGCGGTAGTCTCAGCGATAGCGGTAGCAAGTTGAGGTGTCGCAGTTCCCGTATTCGAAGGGATGGGCGCAGCGCTGTTACAGGCCGAGGTTGCGACGATCATGGCGAGGAAAATAAGGAAAAGGGCTTTTGGCATGTGTATATTGACCGGCAAAAGTCCGATAGCACGCCGGTATGTAGTAAACATTTCGGTTCCTATGCTGACCGGGTTTGTATACGGATCAGGTGAGCGGAGGTTGTTTCATCGTTCCCGGAATGGGGATTTCCAACATCTGCAAAATTGTAGGCGCAATTTGAAGGTGCGAGGCAGTCTTGCCCGTGTCGCCCAATCCTTCCTGACCAGTTCTGATGAGGTACAACGGCACTTCCCGCTGTTCGAGGGCCGGGCCGCCGTGGATGCCGTCCTTGTTGATGCCGTGATCGCCGGTGACGAGAACAATGTAACCAAGATCGATCCATTCAGCGAGGAGAGGAGCCAGCCACATATCCTGTTTGACGGCCTGGTTGCGATACTGACGGGATTGGCGCCAAACGTCTCGCCCTGGTAATCCATGCCCATCGGATGGACCAGCAGGTAGTCAGGAGCAAAGCGGCGCACCAGCATGCCAGCCGTTGCAAACAACTCCAGGTCCGGATAAGCATCCTCGCTGTAGAAACGTCCGTGCTGGATAGACAGGCTACTGTCATCCGTTTCGCGGTCATCGATGCGGCTGTAAGGAGCGCGGTTATAAAGTTCGGAGAACCAGGAATAGGCCGCAGCAGCAGTTACTCTGCCCGCATCTCTTACAGATTGAAAGACATTTGGCTTGGTCGAGAGTCGCACTACGGAATTCGCAACAATGCCGTGTTCACTGGACGGCAGGCCGGTGTGGATCGTCTCATACATAGGCCGGGACATGCTGGGCAGTTCACCCACAATCTTGTACAGGCTGGCAAAGCCGGATTCCACCAGGTGGCCTAGATATCCCATTCCCTGTACAGCCGCGTCATAGCGGAGGGCATCTGAAAGGATCAGGATAACCTTCTTCAGCAGGGACTCCATCTGACAAAGAGATAGCCACAAAGCTTACAGAGATTTTTTACGAACTCCGTGCTCTTTGTGGCTATCAGGTAAACATCGATCAATGGTTCAACACCAGCACAGCTTCGCGTGAGCAGGTGATTTGCGTTTGATCCCCGATCTTAGGAAGTTCAAGAAATGGGTTGTTGAAGGTGTCCATGTAGAACATGATATCCTTGTTTACGACCTGTACACGAACGATAGACCCGAGAAAAGTAATATTTTCGATGACCGAATCGATCACGTTGGCCTTCTTCTGCTCGGATACAAAGCTGAAACGTTCCGGCCGGATGGCAATCATCACCCTGTCGCCCGCCCTTTTCCCTTCAAGGCCTTTTGCCGCCTGCAGTTGAAGCCCGTCCAACCGCAAGGTATTGGCTTGCGGATCGACCACTTCAGCTTCAACCGCGTTCAAGGTGCCTACGAAATTGGCGACAAACGCCGTTTGTGGAAAGTTGTAGATCTCAAAAGGCGTGCCTACCTGCTCCATGTGTCCGTCATACATTACGACGACCCGGTCCGAAATAGACAAAGCCTCTTCCTGGTCGTGGGTTACGTAAACCGCTGTGATCCCAAGCTTTTGTTGGATCGAGCGAATCTCGGAACGAAGCGAGACACGGATCTTGGCGTCCAGGGCAGAAAGTGGCTCATCCAGCAGCAACACTTCCGGCCGCAGCGCCAGGGCACGGGCCAGCGCCACCCGTTGCTGCTGGCCGCCGGAAAGCTGGTAAGGATAGCGATCGCCATATCCGAGCATGTTAATCAACCCTAACATTTCGTCGACGCGCTCTTTTATTTCTTCCGCTGGTTTCTTCGCTACCTTAAGGCCAAAGCCAATGTTGCCCGAAACTGTCATGTTGGGGAAAAGCGCATAGGACTGAAATACCATGCCAACATCGCGTTGGTTGGGTGGCGTATTGGTTATATCGTCGCCATTAATGATAATTCTTCCGTTTGTGGGAGTTTCAAAGCCAGCGACCATGCGCAAGGTGGTGGTTTTCCCGCAGCCACTTGGCCCAAGGAAGGAAACCAACTCGCCTTTTTCAATTTCCAGGTTGAAATCCTTGACAGCATCGGTTGCGCCAAAGGTTTTGCTTACGTTGTTGATTTGTAGAAATGCCATGATGTCCTCGCCAACTTAGTGCGCACCGGCAAGCTGTTCTTGCCCGGCGCCCCGCCCAACCCATTGCATGAGTCCGATAGAACCCCAGGTCAGCAGGAAACTAACCACTGCCAGAGCCTGAGGTGTGTAGGCACGCATTGCACCGATCTCTTCCATATACGGACCAAACGCCGGCCAATAAAGTAGTGATGCAAAAGTGAATTCACCCATCACAATGGCAAAGGTCAAAAACACACCACTTAGAATGGCTGTCCGAAGATTGGGAAAGATAATATTCAAGAGAATAACACGCCAACCTGCGCCCAGGCTGAGAGCAGCTTCCGTCAAAGTGCGCACATCGATGGCCCGTAAGCCGGTATCGACTGCCCGGTACATGTAAGGCAATGACAGGATCACATAGCCTGCAACCAACGGGATCGGAGTACTGGTAAGCACCAGGATCGGCGCCCCAAACAACTTAAGTCCCCCCCCATAAAGACGACTCATGCCAAAAACGAGCACAACGGCCGGTACCACAAATGGCATCAGCGTAACAAACTCTACCCAAGGGCGCGCCTTGTGCATTCGCCAATGTACCCAATAAGCGGTGGGAACCACCAGGAGCAGGCTGAACACGATAGTCAGAAGTGCCCAAAAGAAGGAATATCCAAAATTCTGGTAGAACTGTGCGTCGGTAAAAGCCACACGATAGGCCTCAAAGGTGTAACGGCCTTTAATCATCTTCAGGCTGAAATCAAAGGTGGCCAGGAGAGGCAGGAAAAAATATATAAGGCCGATAATCAAAATGATCCAAGCCCAGATGTTTTTAGTTTTCATCGCAACCACCTCGCAGCTCTTCTTTGCAGAGAAATATAGCCAATCATACTGAAGGTCATAATGAAAACCATCCCCAAAGCCAGGGCATTGCCCAAACCGGGGTTAAATAGCACATCGCCCTGCATCTGGGCGCCAATCAAGATGGGGACCAGGTTTATGAAACTCCCCGAGAAAGCGTAAGCAGTGGCATAAGCGCCAAAAGCATTGCCGAATAAAAGAATAGCTGTGCCAAGCAAGGAGGGTATCAAGATCGGAAAGGCAATGTACCGCCAGTATTGCCAACTTGTCCCCCCCAGGTTGGCACATGCCTCGCTCCATTCCCGGCGTAAGCCATCCAGTGCAGGTGCCATGATCAGCACCATGAGCGGGAACTGGAAATACATATATACGATGCTCAATCCGGTGATGCTATAGATAGTGAAGCCCCCCGCGTGAATATCAAATCCAAATGTGCTTTCGAGCCAACGCGTGACCAGACCAGCATTCCCCATCGTAGCAATGAAGGCAAAGGCTAATGGAACGCCAGCAAAGTTGGAAGCCACTCCGGAAAATGTCGTCATAAAGGTGCGTAAACCCTTAGGCAGGCCACCCAAGACAACTGCATAAGCCAACAGGAACCCAAATACCGCTCCGCCCAAAGCGGTGATCAAACTAATCGTCAAACTGGTTTTATAGGCATTGATAAAATCCCTAACCGTGAAAAGGGCGATAATGTTATCAAATGTAAAGCCGCCGTCAACAGATTTGAAACTACCAATGAAGATAGAAATGGAAGGCAGAAAAAGGAACATGGTAGCGAACAGAAAAAAAGGCGCGAGGGGCAGCCAGTTGATAACAGACGCCCTCTTATTGGGGGGACGCGCCATAGGCGCGTCCCCTTTTGATTTGGCTGTGAGTTTTGCGTTGGTTATACTCACCGCATCCTACTCCTATTCACCAAAGACGACACTGCGCCAATTTTCGGTGATGTATGTCGTGGCAGCCTGGAGTTCATCGACCGTCAGGAATACCGCATTTGCATATGCCTCAGCGGGTGGCAGCTTGGCAGCCAGGTCGGCAGGAACAACACCGCGCTTGGCCATATCGTTGAAGCGGATCGGGTGAGCATAGCCCTTCAGGTAGATCAACTGGCCTTCGTCAGACATGAGGAATTCCCACCAAAGGCGAGCCGCGTAAGGATGTGGCGCGAAAGCGCTGATGGCGCCAGCATACGGACCGGCGATCACGCCCGTTTTCGGGACGATAATCTCGGTTTCTGGGTTGCCTGCGAGTGAGTCGCGGTTTGCCAACGCCAGGTAGTCCCATTCCATGACAATCGGTGTTTCGCCTTGGGCAATCGTTCCCTGATCAGCGATGACCGGGATGAAGTTGCCAGCGTCATTTACTTCTTTCCAGAACTGGAGGCCCATCTCAGCAGCCTTGCTCTTATCGCCGCCAGACCGGGAGAGACCAGCAGCATAGACGGTCATGACTGACTGGTTGGATTTGAGCACGTCGCCAGCCATGGCAACCTTACCTTTGTACTCCGGTTTCAACAAGTCTTCCCAGTCCTGGGGGGAATTTTCAATCGCGGGTTTGGAAACTTCAAAGGCCAATGCACCATAATACTCAGCCCACCAATAGCCATCGGGATCTTTCATTTCTATGGTATCCCAAGTTGACACCTTATATTTCGCAAACAAACCCTTGGCCATTGCATTCGCAGTGTGGCCTACACCAACGTCAACCATATCGGGAGCCTGTGGGCCTTTGCTATCCTTGTTGGCTTCAATGGCAGCCAGTTCATCGGCAGAACCAGCGTTGGGGTCGAGTTCATTCAATCTTTAGACCATATTTGGTTTTGAATGTTTCGATCATTTCGCCATAGTTGGCCCAGTCATGCGGTAATGCGATGGTGGTTAATTCGCCCTCGGCTTTGGCAGCAGCAATCAATTCGTCCATGGGGATGGAATTGCCACTGGTCAAATCTGGCATACTGGCAGCGGGTTCTGCAGTTGCCGGCGCACAAGCTGCGAGAAACGCCGATGCCCCGGCGACTGCGCTTGCCTTCAAAAAATCACGACGAGTTACCTTTTCTGTCGAGCGTTTTACAGATGACATTTTTTCTCTCCTTTGTCGTTCGCGCAATATGATGATTTTGAAAAGGTTGTAGCATCAAACACGGGCGATTCTGTCGGTTTTCACCTCCATTACATAGTTTGTTTGATATTTCTCCAGGGCCCCCTTCAGCCTCGATTAAGAAAAACTATCAGAAAAACGGATCGATAGTCTGCAATCATAACCCATTTTAGCATTTAAAAACTACAAAGTCAATTAATTTCCGTCAGAATCATTCATGTTTTTTCAAAAACGAATAGCATCTGTGAAAACAGCATGGTTGTGAGGATGCAGGTTGGGTGCTAAGAGGAATATGGTAAACTATTTTCGGGGGCCGGAAAGTTCCCCCTAAACTTTTGATCGAGGGAATGAATGACAGAAATACTTACAGTTGGCCTGCCTCGCATGCATGTCGAATTTGGAGAACGGCGTGATTTTTTGCCCGCCTTTGTGGCCGATCTGGAGAAGCGAGGCGCACAAGTCTATTTAGAATACGGGTACGGCTCTGGCATGGGATTTACAGAGGCCGATTACGAAAAGGTTGCTCCCATCGCCCGGTTTGTATCCCATGAAGAAGTGTACCAAAAGCAGATTGTGCTGGTCTTACGCTGCCCTTCCAATGAAGATTTAGCGCTTCTGCAACCGGGCGCATGTTTGATCTCCATGCTGCACTACCACACCCGGCCGCAACGGGTGGAATTCCTGAAATCGCTGGGGGTCGAGGCCATCTCCCTCGATTCGCTCAAGGATGAGACAGGGCGCCGTCTGATCGAAAACCTGCGTTCTGTGGCCTGGAACGGGCTAGAAGTCGGTTTTCAAATCCTGCACCGCACGTATCCCTCTCCCGGGTTAGAGGGGAGCGACCGTGGACCGGTTTACGCAACCATCATAGGCGTCGGGGCGGTGGGCATGCACGCTGTGCAGGCGGCCAGTCGTTACGGCGATGTGAAGCTATGGCAGACCCTGGCAGAACGGGGGGTGCCCGGCGTCCAGGTTACTGCCGTTGATTACGATTTGACCGGTCAAGAAAAACTCATGAAAAATCTGCTGTCGCACACGGACATCCTGGTGGACGCTACACAGCGACCGGATCCGAGCAAGATCATCATCCCCAATGAATGGATCGGCCTGTTGCCTGAATACGCGGTGCTCGTCGATTTGTCCGTGGACCCGTACAACTGTTCCCTGGACCCCCCGGAAGTCAAGGGTATCGAGGGCATGCCGCAGGGCAATCTCGACCAGTACGTTTTCATGCCCGACGATTCCGTCTATGAACGCATGCCGGAATGCGTTTCCACCGAACACCGTCGCCATGCCGTCTCCTGCTACTCGTGGCCGGGCATCCATCCCAAAACCTGTATGAGTTTGTACGGAGAGCAGGTGCGGCCGATTCTGCGCACCCTGATCGACCGGAATGGCGTTGCCAACGTTAACCCGCACGGACGCTATTTCGAACGCGCTATCGGGCGGGCAATGCTTTCCCACTGGGAAAGCACCGGACCATTACCATCGACAACAAGACCTGAAAAGGAGGATAAAGGATGAGCATTCCCAAGTCCGTTGGGTTTCCCCGTATGCGATACGAAGCGGGGGAGAAACGCGTGTTTCTGCCTGAATTCGTTCATCATCTGGTGGGGTACGGCATCAAAATTTTTATCGAAGAAGGCTATGGGGCTCGCTCAGGGTACAGCTTCGAAGACTACAAACGCGCCAATCCCAATATTTACATGTGTGACCGGGAGGAAGCCTTCCAGCAAGACGTCACCCTGATCCTGCGCTCTCCCAAACCGGACGAGTTTCACCTGGTAAAGCCTGGCAACACCCTGATTGCGATGCTCCACTATCCAACGCGGCCCATCCGCGTCGCCCGCCTTAAAAAGCTGCAAATCAACGCCATCTCCCTGGACAGCATCGCCAACGACGACAACATCCGCCTGGTGGAAAACATGAAAGCCGTCGCCTGGAACGGGCTGGAAGCGGCCTTCGACTGGCTGGAAAAGTGCTGGCCGGGGCTTATCCGGCCCGACCGGAAACCAATCCGGGTGCTTATCCTCGGGACCGGCATGGTGGGAAAACGGGCGGTGGAAGCGGCCACCAAGCTAGGAAATGTCGAGCGCAATAACGAGCACATCGCTGCGAACGGCCCCGGTGTCATTGCCCTTTCGATTGGCCGCAACGTCGTCTCAGATGCTACAACCATGGAGTGTCTTTTTCGCGAGGCCGATATCCTGGTCGACGCGACCCAGCGCCGAAACCCGAGCCAGCCGGTCGTTCCGAACGAGTGGATTGCCTGGCTGCCGGACCATGCCGTTATCGTCGACCTGGCTGTCGACCCGTATACGCTCGAAGCGGATCCACCTGTCGTCCGAGGCGTCGAGGGCATTCCCCAGGGGAACCTGGACCAATATGTCTTCCAGCCCAACGATCCGAAGTGGGACAAACTCGTTCCGAGCGCGATCCCGTCTACGCATCGCCGCGCGACTGTGACCTGCTACTCGTGGCCCGGTGTGCATCCTGAGGCCTGCATGAACCACTACGCCAGACAACTGGAGCCGTTGCTCTACCACTTGTTCACCAAGGGCTACGACGGGCTGTCCATCTACGGGGACTACTTCGAACGCGCCTTATACCGAGGCACGCTCAAAGCCTTACTGCAAGGCGAGGCCGATGCGGCTTTAGCCGTCACAGCGCAAAAAGGTTCGGAATAGGAACAAATCGTCACATTTAGTACATTTTTTAACCTTCTACCGTTTCCGACGGGAAAAACATCGAAAAATGGGTTATGAGCGCGCGTACGCGCGCTCATAACCCATTTTTCGGAACTCTATCCCGTTAAATTTTTAGTAATTATTTCCAGGTCCGCCACTTTTCCGTCAGTCGGTTCTAAATTCATGTGATTTTAAAATCGAAAGACCCGGAGTTTTTTTCTCCAGGTCTTTTCTAGGGTGGGCGAAGGGGCTCGAACCCTCAACATCTTGCTCCACAGGCAAGCGCTCTGCCATTGAGCTACGCCCACCAAGCGAGTGCGGATTATACCATCAGGACGAAGGGCCTGCAAGGATGGTTTGAATAAGGCCCACAACCGTCTCTCGCGGGACCAGGGTTTGCTCGCCGTTGCGCAGGTCCTTCACCGCAACCTGGCCTTTTTCCGCTTCATCCGGCCCCAGCACCAGGGCGACCTTCGCCCCGATACGGTCCGCGTACTTGAACTGCTTGCCCAGCTTTGCCGCTTCCGGATAGGCCACCACCTTTAAGCCAGCTTCCCGTAACTCTGTCGCCAGTTTCAAGGAAGCCAACTGGCGTTCCTCGTCGAAGACAGTAACCAGGACAGGCGCGGGATTCACGTTCAAATCTTCTGGCAACAAGCCATACTTTTCAAGCAGCAACGTGATTACCACATCGCCCATCGCAAACCCGACCGCCGGAAGCGGCTCGCCTCCCACGTCGGATAGCAAATTGTCGTAGCGCCCTCCGCCCAGGATAGAGCGTCGGATCTCGCCGCCTACTTCCCAGGCCTCGAAAACCGTGCCGGTGTAATACAGCAACCCACGGACGATAGAAGGATCAAATTGTACGAACTCGCTCACCCCAAGGACATCGATAGCGTTATAGAAACGCACCTGCTGTGGAGATTGTTTCCACAAGTCTTTGTCGTCGAGCATGGACTTGAAATTTTCCACCTGGGACTCAGACAAACCCAATTTCCTGCCATACGCTTCCCATTCGGCAGCCGACATCTTCTCGCGCCGGTCGATCCAGGAAGAAACCTCGGGACGCATTTCTTTTTTAACCTCGAACTTGTCGAACTGGGCATCGATCAGGCGGCGGTCGTTGACCAGGATCATGACCTCGTTCGGCGTCAACCCCACCCGACGGAAGAAAGTCGCCAGCACGGCCACGTTTTCCGCGTCGGCTTCGGGGGTATCCGGGCCAAGCATGTCCACGTTCCATTGGAAGAACTCGCGCGTTCGTCCTCTTTGTGGGCTTTCATACCGCCAGAAAGGTCCGAATGACCACCAGCGCAGCGGGAAGGTCAATTGCTGTTGCTTTTGAGCGATCAAGCGCGCAAGAGAAGGTGTCAACTCGGGGCGCAAGGTAATCTCATTCCCACCGCGGTCTTTGAAGACGTAGGACTGCTCCTTGACCAGTTCCTCGCCCGATTTGGCGGCATACAGGTCGAGGGTCTCGAGAAAAGGCGCTTCCCACTCCTGATATCCGAAATCTTCCGCCACCTCCCTGACCATCCGGTACAACCAGGAGCGGACCGCCATCTGTTCCGGGTAAAAATCGCGCGTGCCTTTGACCGATTGGATGATGTTTTTCATGATTAATTCCGAATTCAAAAAGGATGGCGAGAAACTATCTCGCCGCCCCATCATTTTAGCATAGGAAGCCAAAATTCAGCCCTTGAATTATGGGATTCAACGGACTATAATCCACGCATCCAAAAACATCCCGCAGGTTGGCCAACGCGTGGCTCTCACTTTACAGGAACCTGCGGGATTATCTATGAGGAGAATCATGGAAATTAATTATCAGGAAACCAGCAAGGATCTTTTAATGCGGATCGATATCCATGCTAAATACGGCTCGGCCAACATTGATCAGTGGACAGTCAATCTGCTCCAGCCGCAATCCGGATACCAGATCTTGGATGTAGGCTGTGGCTCAGGCAAGCAGTGCTTTCTTTATAATGCCGATGTTAATGGGCAAGCAAAAATCATCGGCGGCGATTTCTCCGAGGAGTTGCTGGACAAAGCCCGCGCCGAGAACGAAAAACGTGGGACCGAGATCGAATTCATGTTCCTGGACTTCAATAAACGCTTCCCTTTTGAAGATAACCAGTTCGACCTGCTCTCTTCCGCTTTTGCGATCTACTACGCCTCCGACCTAGACTTTACGTTCGGTGAAGCGCACCGCGTGCTCAAACCAGGCGGACGGCTGTTCGTAACCGGTCCCCTGCCCGAAAATAAGCAGATGTTCTACGACATCATCAAGGAAGCCACCAACAAGCCCATCCCGCCCATGCCCGGCTCCAGTCGTTTTAAAGGCGATATTTTTGGAACCATTGACCGTATATTTTCTAAAACCGAACTGCACGTTTTCGAAAATCCGCTAACCTTCCCGGAAGTCAAGCCGTTCATGGACTATGTGCGCGCCTCACTCTCCGAGGACCGCAAACTGTGGACCAGCATGTTCAATAACAAGGACGAGTATGAAGAGCTGATCCGCAGCATCGAAACGGTAGCAACCCGCTGGTTCGAACGAGACGGCAAACTGGTCATGACCAAAGTGGTCGGCGGCATCCTGGCAACGAAATAACCTCATGTCGTTGCGAGGAGCGTAGCGACGAAGCAATCTCCTGTTAGCAGGGGATTGCCACGCCCCTTCGGGGCTCGCAATGATGTCCAAAAATGGTGTTGTATGATTTTCTACGGCAAACGAGTCTTATTCCTCGGCGCGCATCCAGATGATATCGAGTTGGGCGCTGGCGCATTGATCCATAACATTGGCGGACAGAGCGAAATCCTGTGCGCAACGCTCTCAGACAACCAGAAAAATCCTTTGCTGAAAGATGTCGTTAAGGAACACCGGGCCAGCATGGCTGTGTTGGGAGTACCGGAAAGTAATGACCTGATCGAATCCTTTGAAACGCGCAAATTCCCGGACAAGCGGCAGGAAGTGCTGGAGTACCTTTTAAAGTTACGGCGGGAGTTCCAGCCAGAGGTCGTCTTCTGCCATAGCCTCAATGACATTCACCAGGATCACAACGTCATCACCCAGGAAGCATTGCGCGCCTACCGCGGGCTGACCGTGCTGGGCTTCGATGTGGTCCGTTCCAGCTACAACTTCTTCCCGCACTTTCTGGTAGAGGTGACCGTCGAAGATGTAGAAGCCAAAATCCGGGCGCTGGCACAATACAAAACCTACCAAGATCGATATTACTTTGAATCTACGCTGTTGCGCGCCACGATGATCCGCCACGGAACGCTGGCCGAGCGCGATTACGCCGAAGGGTTCGACATCTTGCGCATCGTGGGAAGATTCGAAACCTGTTAGGTAATACAGCAGGAATCACCGGGAGGCGGTAGTTGCAAGAGTGCAACTACCGCCTTTTTGTTTTGGGGAAACAACTCTCAAACCTTACAAAACTGGTAGTGCACAATCTGTCAATTTATATAAAAATATAGAACACGCAACCAAACCCAAATCGATTACAAGCTGGAACTTCATTCCCTTCAAGATAGAGCAAATCATGGAATTAATTGAGAAAACGATATCCTCACCTGACTGTTTGCTTCCCTCTTATGATTTTTTCTTTAATGTCTTTGATTACAACCTGAGCAAGGGGAAAGGCTTCTCGCTGTTCGATGCCAACGAGGCTGCGATTGCAAGTTTCACAGACGAATGTAAACAACGTGGATTTTTACCCTTTACACTGAGACTCTCCTCGATTGGAGAGAGTATCCCAGAACTTCCGAAGTCTGCTGGTTCCATTGCAATCGTGCAAGATCTACCTTTTCCGGAGTTTCTGGCTCAGGCCTCTCTGATTGCCGACAAAGTGATCTTTCCTCTGTGGTTCAGACGCGTGCCGATTTATTTTTTCTCTCTCCTGGGTCGCGGCGCTTACAACAACTTAGCCTTGGGCGGGAATGAACTTCACGACAATTACGCAACAGTTCTAAATTCTCTCCTGTGCGAGCAGATATTCGTCCTGCTGGAGCGGGTCAATTATCAGTTTGCTGCTCCCAGTTTCCTCAGCCTGCCGGAGCACAAAACCGTTTTTACACCGATCGAAGAAAAGTTGCTGAACGCGCTTGAGGCAAACAACTTATCTTACCAACCTCAGGTGCGAATGGGCAGATTTACAGTTGATTTTTTGGTTGCCCTCGAAGATAAAAAAGTGATTGTTGAGTGTGACGGAAACGCCTATCACGATCCCGGAAAAGGCCGCGAGCGCGACAAAGCGCTTGCTTCAGAGGGATATCCGATTTGTCACTTCTCCGGGGCGGAAATCATCGCCGATGTGGACGAGTGTATCAAGGTCATCAAGAAAAGATTGGATTATCAGGCTTTGCCCTCTTACCCCATGGATGAGGATTTAGATCCCAGCCAGATGGCGGCGGTGGAGAGCATCGCCGGGCCGATCAGGGTGCTGGCCCCGGCCGGCTCCGGGAAAACTAAGACCCTGATCAACCGGATTCTCAACCTGCTCAACCAGGGAATCCCGCCTGAAAAGATCCTGGCCCTGGCCTTCAACAAAAAAGCCAGGGACGAAATGCAGGAACGGCTCGAACGGAAAGGGATCCATGGCATCGAGGTGCGCACCTTCCATTCCCTGGGATACGAAATCGTGCGTGACAGCTTCGGCTGGACCTTTTCCGGGTCAGCAGCCAGGAAGACTGCGCATGATCTCATGCGGTCCGCAGTGGGCGAGCATACGGAATTGCCACCCATGAGAAACAAAGACCCACTGGACGCTTTCCTGGATGGCCTGCGCAAGGCCAAGATGGATCTGCCCGCTCTCTCCACGCTGACGGTCGAATTCGGGGATCGCGTCTATCCGTTCGAACCGATCTTCTATTCCTACCTGAAAGCGCAGTTAGACAGAAACTTCCTGGACTTCGATGACATGATCTACCTGGCGCTGCGGGTTTTGCTGGAAAATCAATCGCTGCGGCATACTTACCAATCGCATTTCGAGTTTATCCTCGTGGATGAGTTCCAGGATTTAAACCAGGCGCAGTTGCTCCTGCTGCAAGTTCTTTCGCTGCCCGAGAACAACGTATTTGCCGTTGGAGACGACGACCAGATGATCTACGGGTTTCGAGGCGCGGAGGTCAAGCACATCATCGAATTCGACAAACGCTTTCCGGTTTCGTCCAGCCATGTCTTGAACACGAATTACCGGTCGAGCCAGATGATCGTCCGTCACACGGGTTGGTTGATCGATCACAATACCGACCGGGTCGAGAAGAACATTCGACCACGGAAAGGGGCGCAGCAGGGAAGCTTCGAGATATCCGGGCATGCCTCCGTTTTCGAACAGGCTGAATTCATGGGGCAATGGCTGCTGGAGCACAAAGCAAAAAACAACCTGAGGTGGTCTGACTATGCGGTCTTGTATCGCTACAACGCCTACCAATTCCCGGTGGCTCTGGTCCTGGATGCGTTGCACGTGCCTCACACCCCTTTATCCGGCCAGCATCTTTTCCAGACTCGGGTAGGCAAAGACGTCTATTCTTACTTGCAGGTGATTTTGTCCCCGAAGGAAACAACTCCCAACGTTTTCGAGCGCATCCTCAAACGGCCCAACAAATATTTCACCAACCAGATGATTGCCCAGGCGCGGGAGTGGAGTTCCTTCCTGCGCCTGCCCCAATCCTCGAACCTGCGCGACTGGGAGAAGGAGAAACTGGTCGACTTTATCAGCCGCCTGGAGAAATGTTCAAAGTTGGCGCGCGATCCGGCAACGTCTCCGCTTGATTTTATGGCTGCCCTGAAAAATGAGCTCGGGTTATCCGAATTCTACCGTGACCAATCCCGGCTGTCCGAGGACCTGGACCAGGCCAGCGACGAGGATTTGCTGGAAGTGATCGTTGCTTTGTCGGAAAGCTTTAAGTCAACCGCAGATTTTTATCATTTTGTGTGTGAGTCGGTCGACAACAGTGAGCCGGATTCGCCGGAAAGCGCCAACGCATCTGCGAACGACAAGAAAGAGGAAGTCTATCTGGGCACAATCCATCGCGCCAAAGGGAAAGAGTTTCAAAACGTCGTATATTTCAACCTGAGCAAGACATCCGCGAAGTCCGAAGCCGGCTTGGAGGAAGAAAGGCGGGTGGCCTACGTTGGCGCAACCCGTCCAAAAGACAGTTTATTGATCACTTTCTCGTCCGCAAAGCCATCCGGTTTCCTCTCAGAAATATCCCTAAACCCGAAGTATAAAGGGATAGATGACGAAGAGCTCGAGCGCAGGTCGGCTGTAACAGCGCGCAAGCTAAAGAAAGAAGAAATAATTCTTCAGCAAATCCAGCTACAATCAGATACACTTGTCCAGCAATACAACCACTTGGTGGAAAGGTTTGGCAGCAGAAACGGGCCCTGGTGGCTACGATTAACAGGGAAGCTTATAGACTGGCGCACCGACCAGATTCAGGCCAGGATCGATCGTTCCAACAAGCGCCTCAAAAAGCAGAAGGATACAGTTATCGAACCCTTATCTGTCGAGTTAAGCGAATTGTCAGAAGAAATAAATCTCAGGGCCTCCATCAGGGGTCCGAAACCGGAAGATGCGTCCGCTTCGTCCCTCCCTCTGGCTGCTCCCGTTTAACAAACCACTCCTCCTGCGAGCCAGAGTGGCATCGTTTCCAACTGGAAAGGAATTAAACCAATGAAGCAATCGATCGTGCACATTGCCCTGGTCGTCCGCGATTACGACGAAGCCATCGATTTTTATACGAAAAAGCTACATTTCACTCTGGTCGAAGACACGTATCAACCCGAGCAAGACAAACGCTGGGTGTTGGTCTCCCCTCCGGGCTCGAGCGGCACCACATTGCTGCTGGCAAGAGCCTCAAAGCCAGAGCAGGAAGCGTTTATTGGGAACCAGACCGGCGGCAGGGTATTCTTATTCTTGCAAACAGACGATTTCTGGCGCGACTATCACGAGATGGTTTCTCTCGGGATCCATTTTGTACGGGAGCCGAAGGTCGAACCGTACGGCGCAGTGGCGGTTTTTGAGGACCTTTATGGAAACCTGTGGGATTTAATTGAGTGGGAGAGCAAACCATCTAACTGACCATTTTGTCAAGGGGGGTTTTCTTGTATACTAATATAGTCAGCACGGTTTCTGTTGCCCGTTCCTACAGCACAGCATAGAGGAGTTACGATGCGCACACGCATTCTGTTGATTACATCCAGCCTGCTCCTGACAGTCGTTTTTGCCTCCTGCAACATCCCCGGCGCGGAGGAAGAATCACCCGACCTGGTTGCCACCTGGGTGGCCGCGACCCTGACCGCCATGGAATCGCCTGTCCCCGCTCCCTCGGCTACTTCTATCCCGGCGGCAATCGCCACGGATACAGCCCCGCCGATCGTCACAGACACAGCCAGGCCCACCTCCACACCCCAAAACCCGCTCGTGTTGGAAACGATTTTATGTTGGAAAGGACCCGGTGACCAGTTCGAGGTGGTCAGCGCACTGAAAAAAGATATACGGGTCGAGCTGATCGGCCGGGCCAGCATTTCCGGCTGGTGGATTGTGAACAACCCGATCTACCACGATGCCTGCTGGGCGCAGGCTGAATACCTGCAAATCGAAGCCGGCTACAACACCTCCGCGCTTCCGATCTACACCCCGCCTGCAACCCCTACCCCTACGCCAACGAACACCCGCACGCCCACACCATCCGCTACCAATACGCCCTAAAGCGTTAACCTACAAAAAAAGCGAGAGCACTCCTGCTCTCGCTTTTTTGTATTCGCTTATTCTTACACTTTCGGCACGCCGAGATAGATCACTCCATCTCTGGTCTGCACCGGATAGGCCGGGATATCCACCACGGCGGGCATAGATCTGACTTCCCCGGTGCGCACGTCAAACTCCGCGCCGTGACGGGGACAGACCACGTTATATCCCTCGATGTCGCCGTCCCCGAGCGGGCCGTCATCGTGCGAGCAAACGTCCCCAATGGCATAGAACTGCCCGGCGATGTTGAATATTACAATGGGAGTATCGCCGATATCCACGAACAGGCGCTCCCCGTTGGGCAGGTCAGCGGTAGAAGCGATTTCGACGTAATCTACTTTTTCTTCTTCGAGTTGTTTGTAGTTGAACATCAATGACCCTCAGCAGTTAGCTGTTAGCAGTTAGCGGATTGTCGGCGTTCTTCAGTCCCTTCGGGAGGAGCGAAGCGCTACATGCTAATAACTGTTCATTCCACCAGCTCGTCGCTGGTTTCGCCCATGCCGTAGACGCCGGCCTTGAGCACTTTGAGTGAAAGCAGCGCGCACTTCAAACGCACCGGGCCCAGGTCGATCCCCAGCATATCCAACACGTCTTGCTTGTTCAGCTGTTTGACCTCGTCCAACGACTTGCCGAGGATTGATTCAACCAGCAGGTCCGCAGTGGCCTGGGAAATGGCGCAGCCCTTGCCCTCAAAGGCAGCATCGGTTATCTTATCGTCACCGTTGACGCGCAGTGTGATCTCGATATGATCTCCGCATAACGGGTTGTCATCCTCGAACTGGATGTCATGTGGGTCGAGGTGACCGCGAAATTGCGGATTTTTATAGCGTTCGATGATTTGTTCTCGGTAGAGGTCGTCCATAATTCGTCTGATAAGTCTAATAGGTCTGGGAGGTCTAACACGTTTTACAAGTCGCAATTAGACCGATTGACCTGCCAGACCTTACCCAAAAATTTCCTTCACTTTATATATCCCCTCGATCAGTTTGTCCACTTCTTCCTTGGTATTGTAGAGATAAAAACTGGCGCGGCTTGTGGCGCTGATGCCAAACTTCTCGTGCAGAGGTTGGGCGCAATGGTGACCGGCGCGGACGGCGATGCCATCCCGGTCCAGGATCTGGGCCACGTCGTGCGGGTGCACGCCGTCGAATGTGAACGAAGCCACCCCACCCTTGTCCTGTGCAGGCGGACCGAACAGGGTCAGCCCCGGGACCTCTTCCAGCCGCTCGAGCGCGTATTCCGTGACCTCGTGCTCGTGCGCGGCAATCGCTTCCATTCCGACGGAAGTCAGGTAGTCCACGGCTGCGCCGAACCCGATTGCCTCGGCAATGGCCGGGGTACCGGCTTCGAACTTGTGCGGCAGGGCATTGGGCGCGAACTCCCGCAAGTGGACGGTCTTGATCATGTCGCCGCCGCCTAGAAAGGGCGGCATCTCTTCCAGCAACTTGGTTTTTCCATACAAGGCGCCGATCCCGGTAGGACCGACCATCTTATGGGCTGAAAAAGCCAGGAAGTCCGCGTCCAGCGCCTGCACATCGACCGGGAAATGCGGCACGGATTGGGCACCATCCACCAGAGTAACCGCACCGGCTTCGTGCGCCAGGCGGATGATCTTCGCAGCCGGGTTGATCGTGCCGAGGACGTTGGACATGTGGGTAAACGAGACCAGCTTCGGGTCCTGGTCGAGCAGCGCGCGGTAAGCGTCCAGGTCGAGCAGCCCGTCTTCCGTCACGGGGATGAACTCGAGCCGGACGCCGCGTTCTGCCTTCAACATCTGCCACGGGACCAGGTTGGAGTGATGCTCCATCTCGGTCAGGATGACCAAGTCCCCGGACTTCAGGTTGGTCCGCGCCCAGGAGTAGGCCACCAGATTGATGGATTCCGTTGTGTTGCGCGTAAAAATGACCTGCCTGGCAGCAGGCGCGTTGATAAACTTGGCGATCTTTTCCCGGGCCGCTTCGTAGAGCGCGGTTGATTCTTCAGCCAGGGTATGCACGCCTCGATGGATGTTCGCGTTCGAATCGCGGTAGAAATCCTCCATGGCCTGGATCACGGCGTCCGGCTTTTGGGAGGTAGCCGTCGAATCCAGATAGACCACGGGAACCCCGGGACGGATCTCGCGCTTCAGAATCGGGAAGTCCTCCCGGATGCGGGTAACGTCTAAACCCATGCCAACACTCGATTTAATAATCGGGGATCTCGGTTTCTTTTTTCCTGGACTTCTTACCCGGAAGCGCACGGATGTGTTCCGAAGTAACCGGGTACCACAAAATCCGGTCCGGGACCATCCAGCCGTCGGTCAGGAAAACATTGCTGCGGAACTGCACCGCAATCATCTTGTTATCGATCTGGACAATCATGCCTTTCAGCCAGCCACGGATGCGTTCCTTGTCCTTCTCGTGGTCGCAGTACACCTCTACCGTTTCCCCTACTTCAAAGGAGTGTTCTGCCTCGGGATCACGCATGTATGAAAATTGTCCCATTCGACCTCCCCGCGTCGAGCTGCGTTTTGACACACCCGACACATTTCGATTTGAACGTAATGTCGCCATTCTCTGCCTCAATCATTATAGAGTAATTCGTGCTTAAATCACAAAACAATTTTGTTTCAGGCTTGCAACTATGCAACAACCTAACACCGAAGCCGGTAGATCGTTACCTGATCAAATCTATCTACCTATCATCTCGAAGACGAGGTTATTCGTCCTTCATCTTCTCAAGAATAGCAGCCTGGAACCGTTCCCTCACGCCCTCGAAAGGAATGCGCTGCATGATCGGGTCGAAGAAACCCTCCACGACCAGCCGTTCGGCCTCTTTTTGCGGGATGCCGCGCGATTTCAAATAAAATAGCGGTTCTTCTTCCATCTTGCCGACCGTCGCGCCGTGCGTGCAGCGCACGTCATCCGCCAGGATCTCAAGGCCGGGGATCGAGTCAGCCCGGGCCTGGTCGCTCAGGACCAGGTTGCGGTTGGCCTGGTAGCCGTCCGTTTTTTGCGCGCCGGGCGCCACGTAAATCATGCCCTGCCAAACCGAGCGGCTCTTGCCCTTCAAAGCGCCCTTGAACAGCAGGTCGCTGGTGGTGTTGGGGGCAAAGTGGTTCTGCTGGGTATCGTGGTCGAGATGCTGGTTTCCCTCCGTAAAATAGAAACCGGACATGCGACCAGTCGAGCCCTGCCCGGCCAGGTCCAGCTCGGTGAAGTTCTTGGTCAGCCGCGAGCCAATCGCGCCGAAAATCCAATCCAGGTGGGCGTCGCGCTCCACGCGGGCCCGCTCGTGGCTGAAGTTCCAGACGTGCTTGCCCCAGGACTGTAGCTCGACAAATTTCAAGCTCGCGCCCTGCTCAACCTTGATCTCGACGATCCCGGCATGCATGGTGTTTGCTCCCGTTTCGGTTGGCGAAGCGGACTCGTGCACGTAGGTCACCGAAGCGCCTTCGTCTACCAGCACTAACAAGTGCGAGATGTGGGCGAACGCGCCCGGTCCCCACAGAACGCTGTGCAGGGGCTGTTCCACCTGTACATTCTTGGGAACGTAGAGCACGATCCCGTTCTGGGACAATGCACCTGCCAGCGCAGCAAATTTGCCTTCTTCCGGTTTGACGATCTCGCCAAGGATGCGCGCCACGATTTCCGGGTGCTCTTCCTGGGCGGTGATCAAATCGGTGAAGATGACGCCCTGCTTCGCGATAAACTCATCCAGATCGACTTCGACGCCCCCGGGTCTGACCACGATCTGGCCGCCGTGCTGGTCCGCGATCAGTGGCTTGAGCAAATCTTCCGGGACATCTGGCAGGTCTGCAGGCAAATTCCCGTTTGGTAATACGAATGAAGCAACCGGCAGGTTACGCAGGTCAGTGCGCCGCCAAGCCTCTTCGGTCGTCTTCGGCAGGGACAGGCGTTTAAACGCATCCCAGGCCTGGGTCCGGTAGGAGGCGAGGGCCTCATCGCTCACGGACGGGATGTCATTCTTTGTAAATGCAAAGTCACGGGCGGCCGAATTCCGTCCGTCTGGTTCTGGAAACAACTACTTTAGGTTTGTCTGTCATGTAACTCTCTGCATCACGGTGGTCGAGTAGTCCCGCGTGTTCGTTGCGGGATGTATCGAGACCACACTTGAGATGTGCTGGTTTCGATACGCCCTTCGCAAAGAACGCTCAGGGCTACTCAACCAGCGACATTTATCCAATACTGCCTTCCATCTGCAACTGGATCAGGCGGTTCATTTCGACGGCGTATTCCATCGGCAGCTCTTTGACCAGCGGCTCGATGAAACCTGAGACGACCATCGTGGTAGCTTCTTCCTCGCTCAGCCCGCGGGACATGAGATAGAAGAGCTGCTCCTCGCCGACCTTGGAGACCGAAGCCTCGTGGCCGATCGTGACGTCATCTTCATCGATCTCGATGTAGGGGTAGGTATCCGACTGCGACTGCGGGTCGAGCAGCAGCGCATCGCACACCACATTAGATCTGACACCCTTGGCGCCCTTATAAACCTTGAGCAGGCCGCGATAGGAGGCCCGCCCGCCGCCCTTGCTGATCGACTTGGAGGTGATCTTGCTGGTGGTGTTGGGCGCAAAGTGGTACATTTTGCTGCCCGCGTCCTGGTGCTGGCCGGGGCCGGCGAAGGCCATCGAAAGCATCTCGCCGCGCGCGCCGGGTTCCATCAGGTAGCAGGAGGGGTATTTCATGGTGACCTTGGAGCCCAGGTTGGCGTCCACCCACTCATGCGTGCCGTTCTCGAACACTTTAGCGCGCTGGGTCACCAGGTTGTAGACGTTGGTCGACCAGTTCTGGATGGTGGTATAGCGCGAACGCGCGCCTTTCTTCACCACGATCTCGATCACACCGCTGTGGAAGGAGTCGGTGGTGTATTGCGGCGCGGTGCAGCCCTCTACGTAGTGGACCTGCGCGCCCTCATCTACTATGATGAGCGAACGCTCGAACTGGCCCACGTTGGCGATATTCAGGCGGAAGTAGGCCTGCAAGGGCAGATCCACCTTGACGCCTTTCGGCACGTAGACGAACGATCCACCCGACCAGACGGCGCTGTTGAGCGCAGCCAGGGTGTTATCCTCGATCGGGATGACCGTGCCGAAGTATTCGCGGAACAGATCCGGGTGCTCGCGAAGGCCGTCTTCGATCGATAGGAAGATCACGCCCTGCTTTTCGAGGTGCTCCTGAATCGAGTGATAGACCATCTCGGATTCGTACTGCGCGCCCACGCCAGCCAGGAACTTCTGCTCGGCTTCGGGAATACCCAGTTTGTTGAAGGTGTTCTTGATATCATCCGGAACGTTGTCCCAGGATTTTTCACTGCCCTGGGTCGGCTTGACGTAGTAAAAAATATTTTCAAGATCCAGGCCGGAAAGGTCCGCTCCCCAGGTGGGCATGGGGCGGCTCCGAAAATGTTCATAAGCCTTCAAGCGGAAGTCGAGCATCCACTGCGGCTCGCCCTTCATCTTCGAAATTTGTTCTACCACCTCGCGGTTCAAGCCTCTTTCGGCCTTGTAGAAATAATTTTCTTCGGAGTCGTGAAATCCGTATTTGTACTGTCCAATATCTTCGAGGAGCTTTTCGTCACTCATTTTTACCTCTCAGGTTCTTACCACAAAGTACACGGAGTATTTTCTAAGATAAGCCTCTGTGAACTTTGCGGTCACTGTGGTTATTAGGCTGCTATATCCTCATACTTTTCGCGCACCCAATCATATCCTTGCTCTTCCAGGTGCAGGGCCAAATCCGGCCCGCCGGATTCGACAATCCTTCCGTCCAACATGATGTGGACGTAATCCGGCTTGATGTAGTTCAACAGACGCTGGTAGTGCGTGATAACCAGCACGCCCATCTCCGAGCTCATCAAGGCATTGACGCCGTCCGCCACGATGCGCAGCGCGTCAATATCCAGGCCCGAATCTGTTTCGTCCAAAATGGCGATCTCCGGTCTGAGAGTTGCCATCTGCAAAATCTCAGCCCGCTTCTTCTCTCCGCCCGAGAAGCCCTCGTTTAAGTAACGACCGGCGAACGTATGGTCCATCTTGAGCACGTCCATCTGCTCCTTGAGGGTCTTGCGGAACTCAGGGATGGGCACGCCTTTATCTTCGGAATTTTTCGCCCGGCGGCGGGCATTCAGTGCCGATCGTAGGAAGTTGGCCACGGTCACGCCGGGGATCGAAACCGGGTACTGGAAGGCCAGGAACAGGCCCAGGCGCGCGCGCTCGTCCGGCGCAAGCTCGAGGATATTCTGGTCCTTGAACCATACTTCTCCCCCGGTTACCTCGTAACTGGGATGTCCCATTAAAGTATACGCCAGCGTGGACTTCCCCGTCCCGTTGGGGCCCATGATGGCATGAATCTCGCCCTGTTTTACGGTCAGGTCGACGCCTTTCAAGATTTCTTTGTCTTCGATATTAACGTGCAGGTTTTTGATGACCAGTTCAGACATGCATACTCCTTGCAAAAAAATCGCCGCCAGGGGCGGAAGTTGTCACATTGTTGATTATAGCAAATTGGGGGGAATATGTCAATATTTATGATAATTTTCTAGTATATTAATTTTTTGAATGGAGCCTTTAAAACTCCTTAAAGGGAATTGGTTCTCCCGTTTTAGCGAAATTTTCGGTATTTTTTCCCGTCGCAAGCGGTAGAGCCAGGGGATCGAAATAAGGATCAGGTACCATTTCAGACATCATTTACCCAAGTTATGGGAGTAAAATATCTAAAATTCATCTGCTCCTAGGAGGAAAAATGAATACGACATTCGCCATGTGGCGCAAATCCCTTTCCCAACTCATCATGATGGATAACAAGAAAGAATGGGATGCGCTTGACCTGCTTTCGAAATGGTTCATCGCCACCCGCTCAGTCGTGGGGACCATCACCCTGTATTCCGGCCTGATCGGTGGATTGTTGGCCTGGCAATTTTTATATGCAGCCGGCAGGCCCTTCAACTTCCTGGTCTGGCTGGTCTTGACCTTAGGCCTGTTCATCGCCCACGGGACCAACAACCTGATCAACGACTACATCGATTACAGCCGCGGGATCGACAAGGACAACTATTTCCGCACCCAGTACGGAGTCCACCCGCTGGCGCAGGGGTTTTGGGACAAAGCCACCCACCTGCGCTGGTTCTTCATCAGCGGGTTCCTGGCCGCGCTGGCGGGCATCTACGCGCTGCTCTACACTAATTTTTCCCCGGTGGTGGCCTGGTTCTTCGGCATCGGCGCTTTCATCTTGCTGTTCTATACCTACCCGCTGAAATACGTCGGAATCGGGGAACTTTCCATATTCATCATCTGGGGACCGATGATGATCGGCGGCGTGTTCTACGTGCTGACCGGGGTTTGGAGCTGGACCGTCATCCTGGCCAGCATCCCGGTCGGCTTGAATGTGGTGACTATCAACCTCGGCAAGCATACCGATAAGCTAAAAGAGGATAAAGTCAAAGGCGTGCGGACGTTGCCAGTCCTGGTCGGGGAACCTGCCGCTCGTATCATCACTGCCTCTGCCATCGTATTGTCCTACCTCATTATTTTCTATCTGGTGTTTGTCGCCCACTTTTTTACGCCGGTCATGCTGCTGGTTCTGGTTGCGATCAAGCCAGCGCGAACGGCTTTGCAACGATTGTCCAACCCGCGCCCGGACGCCCCACCCGCAGGGTACCCCATCTGGCCGCGCTGGTTCTCGACGGTCTGCTTCGTGCACAACCGCGTCTTCAGCAATTACTTCGTGTACGCCCTGATCATCGACACGCTCCTGCGAACGTTCTTTCCTTCTTTTTGGCGTTGATATCCCATAACCAACGAAAATAGCCAAGGATGCCTTGGCTATTTTTTTGTCCTTCACAAGGGGAGACACTCTACCGATAATATAACGAACTGCGCTTGGCCACCCTTGTTTCCGGGTTTCTGCCATCGAGTCGGGGAAGTCCTGATTTTTATGATATTTATCTATAATATTGACAGGAAAAAAGGGGACTGATATACTCGTAATTGGATATTGACCTGCACTATTCCCCTGTTAAAGGTAGGGGAATTCGAACACTATGAAAAGTACGCGAGATCGCATTTTACAAACTCTGCTCAAAAAGCCCGGCTCGACCATCAACGACCTGGCGGAGGCGGTGGGCATCAATCCCATTTCGGTGCGCCACCACCTGACCAACTTACAGGTCGAGGGCCTGGTCGACGCGGAAGAAGAACGACACGGCGTGGGACGCCCGCGCCTGGTCTACTCGCTCACCGAGCACGGGATGGAGAAGTTTCCCACCCGCTACCTGCGCCTGACCTCGCGCCTGCTCGACCAGTTGAAGTCTTCCCTGCCAGAACCGATGGTCAGCAAGCTATTCGCGGAAATGGCCACCAGCCTGGCGGACGAGTATTCCGAGCAAATGCAGGGCTTGAGCATGGAAGAACGCCTGGATATCATCAGCGATCTGCTCGGCGAGGAGGGCTTTACGGTGGAGTGGGAAAAGGCCGAAGGTCAGTACCGGATCCATGAGATTACCTGTCCTTATCTACAGATTGGACAGAATCACCCTGAAGTCTGCACCGTAGATCAAACCCTGATTTCAAAAATGTTGGCCGTTCCCGCCGAGAAGGTGCAATGCATCCTGGACGGCAACGCCCACTGTACCTACATTGTCCAACCGGCGGCGGTCAAGAGTAACTAGAGGTAGCGATGAGTGAAAACGAAACCAACCAAATTACCTGGGCGATCCACACCACCCACCCCGATATCGTAGAACACGTGCGGGAAAAGCTGTCGGAAGTGGTCGATCCCGAAATTGGAATGAACATCATCCAGCTTGGTCTGGTGCGCGAGGTCGAGATCAATGACGATGTCGCCCGCTTGAAGATGATCCTGACCACACCCTTCTGTCCCTATGGCCCTGCGATGATCGATATGACCCGCCAGAAAGCGGTTGAGGCCTTGAACCGGCCCGTCACCGTGGAAATGGGCATGGACCAGTGGGATTTTTCGATGATGGAAGACCCCTCCGCCCTGGACTGGGGCATGTACGCCTGACATAATAGCGCGTTCAGTCAATCGCCAAGTTAAGAAGATCCCCGAAAATAAAGGTGCGGTCGGCATATGCCGACCGCACCTTTATTTTCGGTATTTTTCTCTGTAAAGGCAAAAAAGACGCCATTTGAATGCGGCGTCTTTTGTGTTTAACTCTTCTTCCAGTGCATAACGTGTGGCTGCTCGTCCTCTGAAAACCCTGAGAGCACGATCAGGGCATTGGTCACCGTGCCGCCCGGGTTGCGCCAGCGGTGGTTCAGCTGGGCCGCAAACAACAGGCTATCCCCTGGCCCAAGGGTATAAACCTCTTTCTCCACGAAATATTCCAATTTACCGCGCAAGCAGAAGACAAATTCATGTCCGCTATGGGCCATGGCATGCGGACCGCTGCTGGCGCCATTTTCCAACGTAAGCATGAATGGTTCAACGCGGCCCGAAAACTGTTCGCCGCCAAGCCCTTCCCACACGCCCCTCGAAAACGCCACCCGAGGACGTTCTTCCGAGTGCAGGAAGATCACCTGCTGCTTGGTCGTTTGCTCCCCAAAAAAGGTGGTGATGGGCACACCCATCGCATCTGCCAGCTTATATAGCGTGCTGACCGATGGAGATGTTTTTCCGCGCTCGATCATGCTTAGGGCGTTTGCCGACAAACCGCTGGCGGTAGCCAAAGAGCGCATGGACATGTTGCGGTCCTCGCGTAACTGGCGCAAGCGGGTTCCCACATCTACCGAATAAGCTTCGCGTTCGTAAATACCCATAATCACCTCATCTTTGTCCAAAATCATTATACCGCAGATGGGGGTATTCTTTTGGGGTTATTTGCCCAATATAGATAGACAATCTTGCATTATTTGTCCATTTAATATGACAAGTATGTGACATTCTTCACTATCAAACAGCGCATGCCTGGTGTAGGATTATCAAAGAATTCTAATATACGAGTATACGGATATATACAAATTATGATAACCCCAACCCTCGCCCAGGAAGTCTCCCAACTCGAAGCCGATCTGTGTTTTGCGCTTGCCGATCCAACCCGCATCCTGATGCTGTACGCGCTGGATGAGCAATCGCGCAACGTCACCGAGCTCACGGTCGAGCTAAATATTACCCAACCCACTGCTTCCCGCCACTTGAAAATCTTGCGGGAGCGCGGGCTGGTTCATAGCGAACGCAGCGGCACGACCATCACCTATTCGCTGGCCGACCGTCGCTTAATCGAGGCCCTGGACCTTTTAAGAAGCGTCTTGCGTGACAGGCTCACCCGCCGCGCAAGCTTGATGGAAGAAATCGATTAATTCATCCAAGGAGAACTGCAACCAACATGAAGAAGATGAAGTCCTTTTGGATCCTAGGGCTGGCCGGTATCCTGTTCGTGATCACGGCGCCGGTTGCCTATTTTTGGCCGCGTGAAAATAAACCTGTTGATGATCCCTGGGCCAACGTGCCCGCCGAAACGGTACACGTGGACCACATCGACATCATCAAAGGCCCCTTCGAAACCGGGCAGGATGTTACCCGCGCATGCCTGGAATGTCACCAGGATGCGGCCCAAAACGTCATGATGACCACCCATTGGACCTGGGAAAGCGCTCCGGTCAACGTTCCCTGGCGCGACGAACCCGTGACCATCGGCAAAAAGAATCAAATCAACAACTTCTGTATCGGCACCCAGGGCAACGAAAAAAAGTGCATGACCTGCCATGTGGGCTACGGCTGGACCGACAGCGAATTCGACTTCAATAATCCTGAGAATGTGGATTGCCTGGCCTGCCATGCCGAAACATCTTCTTATGCCAAAGGCGAATACGGCGAACCCGCTGAGGGAATCGACCTGCTGGCTGCTGCCAAGAGCGTACGCGCGCCAACCCGCGACAACTGTGGCAGGTGCCACTTCGACGGCGGCGGCGGCAACGGCGTGAAACACGGCGATCTGGACGAGAGCCTATACTTTCCATCGGAAAACCTGGACGTGCATATGGGCCGGCTTGATTTCCAGTGCACTGACTGCCACCAGACGACTGATCACCAAATCAAGGGCCGCATGGTTGCAGACAATTACACGGTCAATTCCAATGAGCAGGTAGCCTGTACGGACTGCCACAACGCCGTCCAACACCAGGACGAGCGCATCAACGCCCACGTCGAACTCGGTCGCCTGCCAGACCTGTCACATCCCTGCCATCGCGCTGGAAGATCCCACCAAAGTGACCTGGGATTGGTCCACGGCCGGGCAGGACCAACCCGAAGACCATTTCACCTATTTGAAGATCAAGGGGAACTTCACCTACGAAAAAGACTACCAGCCCACCTACGTTTGGTTCAACGGGAATTTGCAATACCGGTATCTCTTGGGCGACAAGCTTGACCCGTCCGTGCCGACAATGATCGACCTGCCGGCAGGCGATATCAGCGATGCCAAGCGCGAAGATCTTCCCCTTCAAGATCCACGTGGCCAAACAACCGTACGACACGGTCAACAACATCCTGTTGCAGCCACGCACGGGAGGCGGCGGCAATGGAGGCGGCGGCTTCTGGGAAAACTTCGACTGGCCTTCAGCCCTGGAATTAGGCGCGCAAGATGCCGGTTTGAACTACAGCGGTCAATACGGCTTCACGGAAACCGTGATGTACTGGCCTACCACCCACATGGTCCAACCGAAAGAAAACGCCCTGCAGTGCGATGATTGTCACGGCGAGAACGGTCGCATGGATTGGGAAGCGCTTGGTTACCCCGGCGACCCGATCGAATGGGGCAGCCGTTTTGATCAGCAGTAAAAGCATGCGCACGAGGATGACAAAATGATTATACGCATGATAAAGAATTCGAATTTCATCAAATTGACTCTGGCCGGCCTGTTAATCGGTCTGATCGCCCTTGGGCTTGTGATCGTGATCCAAACCGCCTCCGCGCGAGCAGGAAATGCGCCCGAATTCACCGCTTCTCCCCTACACCCCGATTTCGCGCTGCTCGACGAGGACGGCTTAAACGTGCTGGAGAGCAAAGCCGCCATCTCCACCATGCAGACCTGCGGCCAGTGCCACGACACGGATTACATCGTCTCGCACTCCTTCCATGCCGATCTGGGATTGTCCGATTACACGGCCACGAGCGAATTAAACGCCAGCAACGGCACGTTTGGTCGCTGGGACCCGCTCACCTACCGTTATCTCTCGCAACCAGGCGATAGTTTGCTCGACCTGAGCACCGCCGAGTGGTTGATGCGCTATGGCGACCAATTCCCCGGGGGCGGCCCGGCCACGACCAGCCGCGAGGGCATGCCGCTCGTCAGCCTGCTTCCGGATGCGAATAATCCCGAAACCAGCATCCTGAACGAAAGGACCGGACAGCCCGAAAGCTGGGACTGGTCTCGATCGGGCGTCATCGAAAACAACTGCTTCCTGTGCCATCTTGAAGCGCCGAACAACGCGGCCCGTACGTCAGCTATCCGCGCCGGTGTGTTTGGCTGGGCCAATACAGCAACGCTGACGGACACCGGTATCCTTATGGGCTCTGGCACAAATTATACGTTTGCTCCCGAAGCGTTCAACGAGAACGGCGAAGTAAAAGCGGAGGCCATTGGATTGCAAGACCCCACCAACGAGAACTGCGCCCAGTGTCACGGACCGGTCCACACCGGCAATGATCCGTTCATATTCCAAGCGAATACGCCTGAAAACGATACGACCGGCCAGGTCATCTCCGGGCAGAAGATCTCCGAATCGGGCATGAACATCAGCCAAAAAGAGCAATTAGTCCGTTCCTGGGATATCCACGCTGAGCGCCAGTTGCAGTGCGTTGACTGCCACTTCTCTCTCAACAACCCCGCCCGGCAACAGGATGTTAAAGGAGAAAATCCTGATCACCTGGTGTATGACCCCCGCCGGCTGGATCTTGGCGAGTATCTCGAAAAACCAAATCACAACTTCGCTCGCGGCCAGAGCGCCCAATTCAATGTCGCGCCAGAACTCAAGGGCACGATGCGTCGCTGCGAACTCCTGCCACGATCCCGAAGCCGGTCATGCCGACTGGCTGCCGTACATCGACCGCCACATGGAAGTGCTGGCCTGCGAAACCTGCCATATTCCGCAAATGTACGCGCCCGCTATCCAAGATTATGACTGGACGACGGTGACACCTGATGGACAGGCGCAAGTCGCCTATCGGGGCATCGAAGCGGGCAGCGTCGAAACGGCCAGCCTGAGTGAGGTGCCCATCACGGTCACTAATCTCATCACAGGCTACAAGCCCGTCCTGCTCAATCGCACCAACATAGACGGGAAAGAACTTCTGGCCCCATATAATCTGGTGACATCCTGGTACTGGATTTACGACGATGCCAACGGAAATACCCGCCCGGTTCGTCTCATGGACCTGGAAGCTGCCTGGCTGAAGAACGGCCAGTACGCCCCCGACGTGCTCTCCACCTTTGATACAAACAAAGACGGTTCTCTCTCACAGTCTGAACAAAGGATCGACACGCCCGAAAAAGAAGCGCTGATCTCCGGGCGATTGACCGCACTTGGGCTGGACAACCCGCGCATTGCGGGCCAAGTGCAACCTTACTCGATCAACCACAACGTCACCCGCGGGGAATGGGCGGTGAACGATTGCCAATCCTGTCACAGCGACACCTCGCGCATGACCCAAGCCATCAAGCTGGCCGATTACGTTCCAGCCGGCGCCCTGCCGGAGTTCGTCTCCGACACCAATGTTCCCACCACAGGCGAGATGTATACGGATGAAACCGGCGCACTTTATTACCAATCCGCTCCAAAGAACGAAAAGCTGTACATTTTCGGCAACAGCCGGGTGAACTGGGTGGACTGGTTTGGCAGCCTGTTCTTCCTGGCCGTCATCGCCGGTGTGGGCGGGCACGGGACTTTGCGCTACCTTGCCGCACGGCGCAAACCCAGGCACGCCATCCCCACTGAGAAAATCTACATGTACGAGGCCTACGAACGATTTTGGCACTGGCTGCAAACGGTCGGCATTGTGCTGCTGCTGTTCACCGGCCTGATCATCCACCGGCCGGATCTCTTCGGCGCGTTCTCCTTCCGCAACATGGTCACCCTCCACAACGTCCTGGCAGCCATCCTGGCGATCAACGCGGCGCTATCCCTGTTCTATCATTTGACCTCCGGCCAAATCAAACAATACATCCCCCGTCCGCGCGGGTTTATCGACGATGCCATCGTGCAGGCCAAGTTCTACCTGCAAGGCATCTTTCAAGGGGAGGCCCATCCCTTCGAAAAGAGGCCCGAAAGAAAAATGAACCCGCTCCAGCAGGTGACCTACTTCGGCATCCTGAACGTGTTGCTGCCGCTGCAAGGCTTGACCGGCATCATGATGTGGGGCGTGCAACGCTGGCCGGGCGCCGCCGATCTCTTTGGCGGCCTGCCCTTCCTGGCGCCGTTCCACACGCTGATTGCCTGGACCTTCGCGGCCTTTATCATCGGTCACGTCTATTTGACGACCACCGGTTCAGGACCGCTCGAAAGCATCAAAGGCATGGTCACCGGATGGGAAGATGTGGAAGTTCATCAATCCGCGGAAGAAGAAAACGAAGTCGATACAGAAAGCAAGGAGAAATAAATGGCTACCTATTCCCCTGCCAAATCAAAAAAGGGATTGTTCAACCGTCCCGCAAAGCCATATGTGCATCCATACTTGGGCGGCGCGGTATTGGGCATTATTCTGTTCCTGGCAATGTTCCTGACAGGCAATGGACTTGGCTCATCAGGCGCAACCAGTCGCATCGACGCGGCCATTGTAGATGCTGTTGCGCCCTCCCATGTTGACAATACCCCTTACCTGCTCAAGATGGCGGGCGGCGACAAGAATCCCCTGGACGATTGGATCGTTCCGGTCTTCTTCGGCGCGCTGCTCGGCGGCTTCGCTTCCGGCGCCATTCACGGTCGTCTCAAGTTCGAAACCACCAAAGGTCCCCATATTTCGGACCGGAAACGCTGGTTGTTCGCCTTCCTGGGCGGCATGATCTTTCTGTATGGAGCGCGCCTGGCACGGGGTTGCACCTCTGGCCAGGCTCTCACCGGCGGCGCGACACTCTCGGCCGGTTCCTGGGTAGTCATGCTGGCCATCTTCGCGGGCGCTTATGGAATGGCCTATTTTGTAAAGAAGTTGTGGAATTAAGGTGAACCCAATGAATTTTCCTCTTCAATCCTTCAACGCTGTCAGCGCCAGCAACCCGTGGACGTACGTGGTCTTCGGTTTGATCGGATTCGCATTTGGCTTTACGCTTGAAATGTCTGGCTTTGGGAACTCCCGCAAGCTGGCCGCGCAGTTCTATTTTACGGAAATGACCGTACTCAAAGTGATGTTCACTGCCATTGTGGTGGCCATGGTGCTGACGTTCGGCGCTTCCGCGCTCGGCATCCTCGATTTCGGACAGGTGTGGGTCAATACCACGTACCTCTCCTCGGGAATCGTTGGCGGCTTGATTATGGGCGTGGGTTTTATCATAGGCGGCTTCTGCCCGACCACCTCCCTGGCTTCCGCCTCCACCGGCAAAATCGACGGGATGTTCTTTATCGCGGGCGGATTTGTCGGTGCGTTCCTGTTCGCCGAAACCGAGAAGTTCTTTGAAAACTGGTACAACTTCTCCGGCTACTTTGGCCGCTTGACCCTTGACCAGGTGTTCAACCTCCCGGTCGGTGTGGTTGTCCTGTTGGTTGTTCTCATGGCGCTGTTCATGTTCTGGGGCGCCGAGCAACTGGAGCGCATCTTTGGCGGCCGGGACTTGAGCAAGGAACCCAAACTCCGCCTGGTTGGTGCAGGTGCCTTGTTCGTCCTGGCCATCGGCGTTGTCCTGATCGGATCGCCCAGCCTGGAAGAGAAATACGCCCGCGCTTCGATCGCGCGCACGGTCGTCCAGCCGGCCCCGGAAGGCGCAACCGGCGAAGAACTGCAAGCATTGGAGCCGGTCAAGGTCCAGTTGAGCCCGGACCAGGCCCTGGCGCAGCGCGAGATGCAGATTTCGCCGGCCGAGTTATTCACCACCCTGCACGACCAGAAGCTGAAACCGGTCATGCTGGACGTCCGCCCGGAAGCGGAATATAACCTGTTTCACATCCGAAGCGCGCGCCATATCCAGGTCGATCAACTGGCCGGATATTCCAAAGAATTGATTGCAGAATATACGCCCAACCGGGTTATCATCGTGATGAGCAACGACGAAGCCATCGCAACAGAGGCCTGGAAGGTCCTGGTAGCGGAAAGCGTAGCGAACGTGTATATCCTGGAGGGCGGCGTCAACAACTGGATCGCCTTCTTCGGCGAGAGCGACCCGCAGATTGCCGGCCAGCTCCCCAACGCCGGCGAGGAGCAGTTGGACTACTTCCTGCCGGCCGCGTTGGGCGACCGCTATGAATGTTCCGATCCCAGCCCGATGGAGTTCGAGGAGTTGGAATACGAACCCAAGATCCAGCTCCAACTGAAACGCGATAAAAGCGGCGGCGGCTGCGGATAAAAACGTCCCATCAGATAGAAGGCCTTGAAAACGGTTTGTTTTCAAGGCCTTTTTTTGGTTCCTTACGCAAACCCAATCTGTCAATGTACAATACAGGCATGTCCCTCCTCGACCACGCTCCAACTTTCTCCTGTGAAGAGGCCGTCCAAATCGCGCACGACCTGTTTGGAATTCAGGAAAGCGCCGAGCCTCCTTCCCAGCGAACGCGATCAGAATTTCCTCCTGCAAACCGCTGTCGATCAGCGTACTGTCCTCAAGATCGCCAATGCGACCGAAGAACGGGCGCTGCTCGAAGCGCAAAACCAGGTGATGGACTATCTGGCCGGTCAAATCTCGTTTTGCCCGCGTGTTTTGCGGTCCGTAAATGGCGAGCAGATTGCAACGGTGACCTCCCCAGACGGCAAAGTTCATTTCGTCCGGGTGGTGACGTATCTGCCCGGCACACCTGTTGGACATCTCAAGCACCGTTCCGACGAATTACTTGTTCGATCTGGGGCATAAAATTGGTCAACTCACTTCTGCACTGGAGTGCTTCGACCACCCGGCGTTGCACCGCAACTTTCATTGGGATCTCGCCCACGGCTTACAAATCGTCCGGAAACAGACGCGCTTCATCCCGGATGCGAAATTGCGCGAAACGGTCTCTCAACTGGCAACGAGCTTCGAAGAAAACACCGTTCCCCTATTATCGAACCTACGCCAGGGCATCATCCACAACGACGCCAACGATTACAACCTGCTGGCCGGCGGCGGAGACGACCCCTACACTAAAAATCAAACCGTCGTCGGGCTGATCGATTTTGGCGATATGGTCTACTCCTACACGGCCGGCGACCTGGCGGTTGCCATCGCTTACGCGCTCTTAGATGCAACTCGATCCGCTGGAAACCGCAGCCCAGATCGTCAAAGGCTACCACGCCGCGCACCCGCTCACGGACGATGAGCTGGGCGCCCTCTTCGGACTGGTCTGCATGCGCCTGTGTATGAGCGCCTGCATCGCCGCCGAACAGCATGCCAGCCAACCCGGGCAACGATTATCTCGGCATCAGCCAGAGGCCTATCCGAAGGACCTACCCAAACTGGCTGCCATCCATCCACGCCTGGCGCAGGCCGTTTTTCGGAGAGGTCTGCGGACGAACACCCTTCCCGGCCAGTGAGGCCGTGGTCAAATGGCTAGCTTCTCACGACCGACGAGTTCGCTTCGCCCCTTGACCTCGACATGCGCGGCCAGCCCGTAACGGTTCTTGACCTGAGCGTTTCCAGCCCGCTGCTCAGCAGCAACCCAAGCCAAAACGCGGAATCCTTCCTGACCCCGCGCATCCAGGCCGCGATTGCAGCAAGCGGGCGCGCAAGTCGGCCTCAGCCGCTACGATGAGGCTCGTTATGTTTATCCTTCCCCAGCGTTTTGCCGCCGGAAACGATCAGCAGACGAATATCCGCACAATTCACCTGGGGATCGATCTGTTCGCGCCACCGGGAACACCTGTCTATGCACCCCTGGCTGGGAGCGTGCATGCCTTTGTCGACAACAGCGCGCCGCAGGATTATGGCCCGATCCTTATCTTGGAGCATAAGAGCGAAGAGCATCCAACCTTCTACACGCTTTATGGACATTTAAGTCGCGAGTCCTTGAAGGGGATCAAGCTGGGGCAAAGGATCAAAAAAGGGGAACGGCTGGCAGCCATCGGGGAGTCCGAAGCGAAAAACTCCCCTTTGGAGACGGGGGTTGGACGCTCGCACTTGCATTTTCAGATCATCACCGATCTGTTGGCTTTAGACACCGATTTCCCCGGCATCGCCCGCCCCAGCCAGCGGAAGGTTTGGTTGAGCTTATGTCCCGATCCGAATTTGATTCTCGGCATCCCACCTGAAAATTTCCCGCCACGCGAACCGGACCTGGCCGAAACGTTGGCAACCCGTCGCCAAAGGCTAGGCCGCAACCTGAGCATCTCGTATCGCCAACCGCTCAAGATCGTGCGCGGCTGGAAGCAATATCTGTTCGACGACCAGGGCCGCAAGTACCTGGACGCGTACAACAACGTTGCCCACGTGGGACACAGCCATCCGCGCGTCGTAGCGGCCGCACAGCGCCAGATTGGGGTGCTCAACACCAACACCCGTTATCTGCACGATAACATCAACCGCTATGCCGAAAAATTGACTTCGTTGCTTCCGGAGCCGTTGCGCGTGTGTTTCTTCGTCAATTCCGGCAGCGAAGCCAACGAGTTGGCCCTGCGCCTGGCGCGAGCCTACACTGGCCAGCGCGACACGATCGTGTTGGAGGCGGCCTATCATGGCAACACCAACACGCTGATCGATATCAGTCCCTACAAGCACAACGGGCCTGGCGGCACGGGCAGGCCGCAATGGGTCCACGTTGCGCCCATCCCGGACGATTACCGCGGCGCCTATAAACGGGATGACCCGGCTGCAGGAGCGAAATATGCACGGCATGTGCTTGAGATCATCGAAACGCTAATATCCCAGGGGCGTGGACTGGCTGGCTTTATCGCCGAAGCCCTGCCCAGCGTGGCGGGACAGATCATCCTGCCGCCCGGTTACCTGGCTGACGTGTACCGCTACGTGCGCGCGGCCGGCGGCGTGTGCATCGTCGACGACGTGCAGACCGGCTTCGGGCGGGTCGGCGCCCATTTCTGGGGCTTCGATCTGCAGGGCGTGGCGCCCGATATCCTCGTGCTGGGCAAGCCGATCGGCAACGGCCATCCCCTGGGCGCGGTCATTACCACGGCTGAAATCGCGGACGCCTTCCATAACGGCATGGAATACTTCACCACCTTCGGCGGCAACCCGGTCTCGTGCGCGGTGGGGTTGGAGGTGTTGAACGTCGTCCTGGATGAAAATCTGCAGGAACACGCTCGACGGGTCGGTGAACGGATGCTGGCAGGCTTGCGTCCCCTGATTGACCGTCATGCTTTGGTCGGCGATGTGCGCGGATACGGCCTGTTCCTGGGCGTGGAACTGGTGCGCGATCGCCAGACACTCGAGCCCGCCAGGCTGGAAGCCGATTATGTGATGAACCGTATGCGCGCGCATAACATCCTGCTCGGCACAGACGGGCCACATCACAACGTGATCAAGATCCGGCCGCCTATGCCGTTTAACGAAGAAAATGCGGATTATCTTGTTTCCACGATGGCCAGGATATTAGATGAGCTGGAAGATTAGCGGTGTCTTTCCTTGAACTTCCCCCTTGAGGCAATTTGTCACTTGTACAGGTGAGCCTTTTCAATTATTCTTATCGTGATGATTTTTTCTAAGGAGTTTTATCTTTCCTGTACAGCATGATAAAAACATCTACTTCTCTCTTCCGTAAACATATCGCCCTGCCGCAAGACCACGGCTCGTGGGTGTTCATCCTGAGCCCGCTGTTGATCGGTCTATTCGCGGGAGGTGAAATCAAGCCGGCCTCGATCAATTTAATCGTCGCGGCCTTGGGCGCCTTCCTGCTGCGCCAGCCAGTGAGCATGGCTATCAAAGCTTATGCGGGCCGTCGCTCCCGCGCAGACCTGCCCGCTGCGCGCTTTTGGATGCTGGTGTACGGCTCAATCGTCCTGCTGGCGCTGGCCGGGCTGATCGCCGAAGGGTTTGGTTACGTGCTCTACCTGGCCGTTCCCGGCATCCCGGTTTTCGTCTGGCACCTGTACCTGGTCAGCAAACGGGCCGAGCGTCGTCAGGCGGGCGTGGAAATCCTGGCCACCGGTGCGCTTTCGTTAGCCGCGCCAGCCGCATTCTGGATCGGCCAGGGCCGGTATGACCCGGTCGGCTGGGCCCTTTGGTTGTTGACCTGGCTGCAATCGGCGGCCTCCATCGTCTATGCCTATCTGAGGCTCCAGCAACGGACATTGCCGAAGCAAGGGGAGCAGGCCGAGGTCCTGGAACGAAGCGGACTCTGGCGCATGGGCAAACGCGCCTTCCAGTATACGTCTTTCAACCTTGTGCTGACAATTGCATTGGGCTGGTTCGCCTGGCTGCCACAGTGGATCTTCGTTCCCTATCTCATACAATGGCTGGAAACCATCTGGGGCATCACCCATCCCGCCGCCGGCTGGAAGCCGACCGCGATCGGTGTGCGCCAGTTGATCGTAAGCACGCTGTTTACCGTTCTGTTTATCCTGTTCTGGAGGCTATGATGGAAGAAATGAAATGGGAAAAGCTGGCCGACGTGTATGGTCGCCTGGAAGCCGATATGCTCAAGAGCTACCTGGAGGCGGCGGGGTTGGAGGTGGAATTGTTCCAGGAAGCGATCGGGCAATTGATCCCCACCAACCTGGACGATTTTGGACGCGTTCAGATTTTTGTCCCCAAAGTCCAGGTGGAAGAAGCGCGCAAACTGTACGAAGAGTATCAAAATTCGACCCCAACCGACTTTGAAGAAGGAGTGGAACCCTAGGATGGAAAACACGGTTATCCAAGTCACCAACTACGGGATGGGCAATGGCGATCAGGCCTTGCAACATAAATTGATCGTGAAGTATTTGGAATTGATCCAAATGAACGACAACTTGCCGAACGCGATCACGTTCTACACCGACGGCGTTAAGCTGGTGGTGGAAGGTTCCCCCGCGCTGGAACAGCTGGCAGCATTGGAAAATAAAGGGGTGCGCCTGATCATTTGCAGCACCTGTCTGGAATATTACGGCCTGACGGAAAAAGTCCGGGTGGGTATCGTTGGCGGCATGACAGATATCATCGAAGCCCAGGTAAAAGCCGAAAAAGTGATTAGCATCTAAAAAATGTGTGCCTGCGTCCGTTTCTATGGAGAAAACGGAAGACCAAACAGGGTGCAGGGACAAATTCAGCCAAATGGAGGAGGAGCAGAAATGGATTTTGACTTAAACGAAGAACAACGCATGTGGCAAAAAGCAGTCCACGATTTTGTGGCGGCGGAGGTGCGCCCGTTCGCACAGGAAGCGGATGAAACCGGAGAGTTCAACTGGAAAGCTGTCCGCAAGATGGGCCCGCTGGGCTTGCTGGGGCTAAACGTCCCCGAAGCGTACGGCGGCCCGGGCATCGATGCCGTCAGCGCGGCCATTGCGATCGAGGAGCTGGGCTGGGGCTGCGGGAGCATGGCCCTCGCTATTGCCGCCCACAACGGCCTGGGGAGCACGCCCATCGTCCTGTTTGGAAGTGAAGAACTAAAGAAAAAATGGCTGCCGCTCATTTCCAGCGGTCAGAACAAGTTGGGCAGCCTGGCGCTGACAGAACCAGGCGCCGGGTCGGACCTGCAAGGCGGTGTTAGCACAAAAGCGGTCAAGAAGGGAGACGAGTGGGTCATCAAAGGGGCCAAGATGTGGTGTACGAATGCATCCATCGCCGAGTACATCATCACCCTGGTTCGAACGGATCCCGAAGGCGGCTCCCGTTCCTTGAGCATGATCCTGGTCCCCAGCGATGCTTCGGGGCTGACGATCGGCCCACCCGAGAAGAAAATGGGCCTGCACGGCTCCCCCACCCACGCTGTGACCTACGAAGACGTGCGGGTGCCGCTCGAATACTTGATTGGCGAGGAAGGGAAAGGCTTGCAACAGACGCTGGCGACCCTCGACGGCGGCCGCATCGGCATCGGGGCGATTTCCGTCGGACTGGCACAAGCGGCCTTCGGGCACGCCACCAACTACGCCCGCGAGCGCCACGCCTTCGATAGACCGATCGCCGACTTCGAGGCCATCCAATGGATGCTGGCCGAGATGGCGACCAACATCGAAGTGGCGCGCACCATGCTCTATAAAGCCGCCTGGCTCAAAGAACAGAAACGCCCTTACACGATGGAGGCCGCGATGGCCAAGATGTTCGCTACCGAAATGGCCGAAAAAGTCTGCCGGGACGCCATCCAGGTGCACGGCGGTTACGGCTACAGCCGCGAGTACCCGGTCGAGCGCCTGTACCGCGACGCGCGCCTGATGACCATCGGTGAAGGGACCAGCGAAATCCAAAGGTTAGTTATCGCCCGAAATGTGTTGAAGATGGAGTTTTAACCCACCGAAAAGGTGTGTCATATCCAGCAGCAATGAAAGGCTTCCGCGTTTTTGAAAAACGCGGAAGCCTTTTTCCGAACAGTTACTGTGTTCTGGTCGAACTGGAGGGTATTCCCCTATTTTTCTCTGTTCTCTTTGCTCGCGAACATTTCCAGGTCCACGTTCAAACCGTTTGCGATTTCATCCAGTTCATCTCGCAATGTCTCCCCGGACATACCGGGAGGCAGCAAAACGGTAGCATCCATGGTAAAGATAGGAGTCCCGCTCATCGGCGCAGGCACGGTATCGGAATCAATCGATTCAATCGTGACCCCTTGCGCGGACAGGTGCTCTGCGATCTCATGGATAATGCCTTCTTGGTTGGCCCCGCGCACCTGGATTTGATAGGGCAACCAGTCTTTCCGCTCGAGTGCAACTTCCGGCTCTGTTTCCGTGACCAGGACCTGGAATCCTTCATCGACCAGGGTTTTTACGTTATCAGATAGCTGTTCTCTTTTTTCATCTGGGATGGAAACCAACATCAACATGGCAAACTCTCCCCCCAAGCGCGCCATACGGCTGGCCTGCACATCCCCATCGCACTCAAGAATCAACTCGGTAACGTGCTCTACCAGGCCAATCCGGTCGGTACCTGTCAGTGTGAGAACAAATTGTTTCGACATAGCAACCCATCCTTTTTCTTGAAAGTTTTATCCCGGTTTCTCGACCACCACCCAGGCATTGCCCTCGGCCGCATGGATGCAGGTTTTTGCCGAGTTCGAACGAGAACAGATCCACGATCTGTTCCGGGCGGAGAAAGTGGCTGCGCATCAAGAGCAGTTTCTCCGCCAGCGCAATCACCTTCACACCAAAGGTGCGAATGTCCGGCTCTTCGATGACGATGCGGCCGCCGGATTCGAGCACGCGATACATTTCCCGGGCAGTATGGCGCTGGTCGATCACATGGTGCAGCGCGTCCACCATAATAACCCGTTCGAAGCATCCATCCGGGAACGGGAGCGCTTCCGAGTTCGCGCAGGCAAGCTCCACCCGGGTTCGGTCCGCCTGGCGCAGCATCCCAAGGGAAGGGTCAGCGACCAGCACTTCCCCGGCATATTCACGCATGGCGCTGGCAACCCGGCCCGTTCCGCCGCCTGCATCCAACAGACGACCGGGAGCCGGAAGGTCGGCCTGCTCCAGCATCGTCTCAAGGGACGAATAATCAACGCGCGAATACAGGGGCGCGATCAAACCGAAATGATCAAAAGGCATCTTATTCCCCCACGGTGATCATATCCTGAATCTCCGCGAATGTGTTCGGACCGATGCCCGGAACATTGGTAATGTTGTTGATAGAAGCAAACGGCCCATTGTTCGTTCTGTAATCGATGATGCGTTGCGCTATGGTCGGGCCGATGCCCGGCAACTTATCCAACTCCTCCACTGAGGCCGTGTTGATGTCTACCAAGTCCTCCCCGGCCAGCGGCGAGGGCGTACCTTCGGTAATGACCACAAAGCCCGAGGCCTCGTCGGGAATGAAACCGGCCACATAGGGAATGTCCAGGCGTTCTCCGTCTTCCACGCGGGCGGCCAGGTTCAGCGCGTTCTTGTCGGCTTCGACCACAAATCCCCCGGCGGCCGCCACGGCGTCTTCCACCCGGCTGTTCTCATCCAGTTCGTAGACGCCCGGACGGACGACTGCACCGGCGACGTGCACGCGCAGCGGCTCGGCCGTGGGGGCGGAACGCAACACAATGGTCTCCCCTTTGGGAGAACGCGCGACGACCCAAATTCCGCCCGCCAAAAACAAGCCAACCAGAATGCCGATGATGATGTTCAAGACTGTTTTCATAGTAGCTGCCCTTATTCTATCCCAACTTCATCACAAACAGGGTTTCATTTCGGCCGGTCAGGCTCATAAAAATGCCCGCCAGGCGTTGCAGCCGCCGGTAGTACGCAGGCGTTTCATCGGACTCCAGGGCGCGGAAGCCAAATTTCTCATACAGCTTGCCGAGGCCTGACCGGCAGGTGAGATACACGGGGCGCGATGCGCGTGTAAGGAGATGTTCGATCAAAGCGCGCGCAATTCCTTGATTCCGATAAGCAGGACGGATCGCCAGGGAGGCCAGTTCCGTTAAACCGCCGGGCACCGGCTTCAACTGGGCGCAGGCGATCATCTGCCCCTCTGCATCGACAGCCAGTGTAAAACGACGCCAGTCCAGACCCATGGGGTTGATGTGCACCTGCCGGATCAGCGCCTTGATCTCTTCAAATTCGAATTCGGTCGCGGGACGTAGGGTAAACTCAGCCAAGGACGCCCGCCGCAACCAGAATAATATAGGTTGAAATAAACCAGTGGATCAAAAACGGATACAGGAACGAGCGCGTACGCCAGGCGATCCAGCCGAAAGCAAAGCCGCCGAATATTGTGGAAAGCGTTTCGACCTCCGGTTTGCTGACGTGCGCCAGCGCGAACGGGACCGCCTGCAGCCAGAGCGCCTCCGCGCCGAACTTGCGGGCATACCCGAACAAGATCCAGCCTCGGAACAAGAATTCCCACCCGATCAGATCGAGGAAGGTGGTCCAGGGCAAGCCTTCGACGTACGGTTTGTAATAGTCGGTCATGCTGGGGTCGCTTTTGCCCAGGAACCATATGACCGGCGCCATCACCAGGATGCCTGCCAGGGTGATGACCAAGCCGGCTTTCCAATCGCCCAGGCCGAAACCATACTCGCGCGGGTTATCACGGAAAATAAAAATGATGAATGCCAGGGGGATCACGAGATAAAGAAAGACCCGGTCCCAATATTTTTGGGGCGTTAAACGATGGTAATAGTCCACGAGCAACAGCAGCGTGCTGGCGATGGTGATGGTGACAATTTTCCAGTCGAAGTGGAGTTTAGGGCCGAGGAGTCTCATAAAGTGTTCAGAGATTAGTAGGGGAAGTAGGATTGGTTTCCACCGGTCGAAAGCAACATGGCTATTTTATCCGCATCACGAGAAAGTTCAAGGCCCCAGTTCAGGAAGAGCAGGAGGACCGCGAGCAGGGCAAGGCTGATTGCTATCTTTCCACCCGGGGATGCCTGCCAGCGGGCCACAAAGGCAGGCCAGCCGCCTGTCCAGGCCTGCGCGGCGAGCAGGGCGAAAAACGGCACCAGAGTCAGGTGAAAGCGGTCTTCTGACAGGATCAAAACATGAGGGAAGAGATAAGAAAAAAGAAGCAAATCGAGCAGGATCACGCCAGGACGGAGTCGCGCGAGGGATAATCCCAATGCAGCGGAGGCTGCAATCAAAACGAAGGGCAGCAAGAGCACCGTCGCAATGACCAGCAAGAGCGGCGTGGGGATATACCCCAACAGGTTGTTGGAATAGAAGTACATCAAGACCCGCTTTTCCAGGCCGAAGAAAAAGCCCAGGCGATTGAACACCAGCGGGACGAAACGTCCTGGCTCAGAGCGGATGAACTCCAATGCCTTTTGGGTTCCCAGTTGGTCTCGCTCGGCGTCGTCCAGGATGGGGATCAGGTCGAGCGACGGGCCAAACACGAAGGAACCGTCCCCCTCGGGATAATAGCCCAGGTAGAGATTGTAGCCCATGGATGATTCGATCCCGGTCAGTTTGTGGTTGAGCAGCGAGTTGCGCACGATCCAGGGAGCGATCACCGCCAGCATCGTGACCGCGAGCAGGACAGCCTTGCGTTTCTGCTTGAGGACAAACCAGACCCACAAGACAGCCAGCCCGGCAAAAGGCAGGACGACGGAACGGGTGAGAATGGCAAGAGCAAGGAATATACCGGCGAAAAAAGAATGACCGTTCATTAAGAAAATCCCGGAAAGGGGGTTGCGAGCGTGCGCACGCACGCTCGCAACCCCCTTTCCGGCCCCCTTTGTAGCAGAATTTGGAGGATCAGTATGGAAACTGCGGATTTTGAGAAGGAAGAGGAAAGAAGCCAACACGAGCGGGAAGAAAAGGTTTTCCGTCGCGAGGCCGATCGGGTAGAGTAGCAGGAGCGGGTAGCAGGCCACGGTCCAGGCTGCAATAACGGAGGCAAGCAGGTTGTCCGGGAAGAGCCGGCGGGAAACGTGATACGTCAGCGGGGCCAGCAGGGCGCCCAGGCCGGCCTGCGCAAGGCGGGCGCCGAAAAAACGTCCCGCCCCCGAGCCTGTGACGAAATAGATCAAGGCCAGGAAGGCAGGATATAACGGCGCGCGGAAGGTTGTCGGCACCCCCCGCACAGGATCGTAGTCCACCGACGAGAGGTCGAAGTCAACGTACGGTTCCAGCTTCTGCAGGTCCTGGTAGGCATACCAGCGGAAGCCGTTCCCGCGGGCCAGGCTGCGGGCCAACATGTCGTACTGGAACATGTCGTCCAGGCCGATCCCCAGGGAACGGGTCAGCAAAACCGGAATCAGGCGCAAGACCAGGGCCACCAGAAAGATGCGCCAGGAAAAACCGATTTTGTGTATTTTTCCCATAAGCAGTCCAGTCGCCTGGCCGGCGACTGGATCAGCAGTGTTTCTCATACGCCCAGAGATACCTCCAGGCTTAGTTTACCAGCTTCGATCGCATTCAGCAGATCGATGCGGCGTTGCAGGTAAGGCATATAGTATCCGGCATATCGTTCTCGCAAATCCAGGCGCTTCCAGTCTTCGCCTGTGATGTTTCCGCGACAGTTCTGTGCTCCACAGGAGCAAATGAACTCGTCGTAGGGTGTGCCATCGCACATGGCGTAATCGAAACAAACTTCCTCACCCGGGGCAATATCGCGCATTGCAACCAACCCCATCTGGCCGCTGAATCCCGAGTTCGGGTCGCAGGAATGGTTGAAGCGATCCGAAGGCTCCAAGGGCTCTGGCGCCAAGAGGAAATAGACTTCTTCGATCTGCAACACCCGTTGTGAGAAATTGGGCATCTCCGGGTCGAGTTCAGATTCGTCGATGATGCGACCACCCCACAAAACCAAAAGTTCGCCCTTCCCAACCGGCTGGCGGGCGAACACGCCCCATCCGCCTTTTTGTGGCAAGGTTCTGGCCTCCAGTTTCGGAGAGAGATGGGAATGAAATAGACCGGTCACTACATAATCCTCCAATGGGTTTTGGTTGTGCCGGAAAGCCGGCAGATGGTTCGCAGTGCAGGGAAATGCGCCTCAGAACGGATTAACAACACTCGCCGCCCCCGAGGAAGCTCCTCAAAAGGCGGCGGTTTGTGCAGAACGCTGCACCGATGAGACGGTTTCTCTCACCGCGAGATGTCGCATTTTACACCCGAAAAACGCTTCCGACAAGAATTGGAAGGTTAACAAAAATGGTTCTCCCGTTATTAACGGGATAGAGGCCGGTATTTTTCCCGCCGGAAAGGCTAGCGCCTCTGTTTGTTGGTGCGAAGCGGAAATTTGGACGGTTTTTATATTTCCGGGTCAAAGTCAGGGTAAAATTTTTCTCGGTGTGCTTGTAACGCGAGTATAAACAGATCGGCAATCAAAACGCATGGCTCATGTATCTCATAAACTAAAAACCTCCATTGAAGGCGCCCTGGCAGGCGGCGGGGATCCCGCTACCTCGCCTCTGTACGTATTCGGCCCGTTCCTGAAGCTCATCGTGGTGGCAGGCGTCGCCCAGGTGACCTTTGGGACCTCGGTTTGGATGGTCATCATCACCATCGCGGTCGTCTCGGCCATGTACAGGCTGGTGATGCGCTGGGTCACGGATGGCAGCGGCGGCAGCGGGCTGAGCGAAGAGGAATTTGGCGGTTGGGCGGTCAAGGTCAACGCGGCCATTACCTTCGTCGAATATACGCTGACTTTCCTGGTCAGCATGTCTGCCATGGTGACGTTCATCGCAGACCGGTTCCCCTTTCTCAACAACCAGTTCCTGTGGATGCAACAACGCACCGTGTTGGCGATCGCGTTGAGCGTGTTGACCGGCTGGCTGGTCAACCGCGGACCCAAGGTGGCTACCCGTGCCTTTGGACCTGCGACGGGCGCTGTACTGCTGCTGATGTGGATCATGATCATCACCACCATCTGGAAAACCGGCTTTCACCTGCCCGATTTCAACCTGCGCGCCTTCCAAGCGGGTTTCTTCACGTTCACGCTCAACGGCTACGCCCGCATCCTGGCCGTCATGACCGGCATCGAAGTGTTCGCCAACCTGGTGGCCGCTTACGATGGCACGCCGGCCGAAAAAAGTAAAAAAGCTTTCACGAGCTTGTTGATCATCATGGGGACGACCGCCCTTACCATGCTGATCGTCGGACCAGCCATTTTCAAGCTGTCCGATCCGACCAACCCCAACGTTTCGGTCTTCACCCAGACAATGGACCTGCTCCTTCCCGACCCGCTCCCCTATGTCGGGACCCTGATCGGCATTGCCGTGCTGATGTCGGCATCGGCGGCCAGCGCCCAGGGGTTGCAAAACCTTGCCCTCGGCCTGTACGAACGCAACTACATCCCGCGATTCATGGGGGAACGCAACGAGTTCGAGGTGGCCGACAAACCAGTCTGGTTGGAAGTTGCCATTGTCGCTTTCAGTTTTACCCTCTTTGGGACGCACGAAGAAACCTACCTGGCGATCTACGCGGCCGGCGTGTTCATCCTGCTCAGCATGACCGCCTGGGCCGTTACCAAACGGCTGGTGCGCAACCTGCGGGCGGAGTTCTCCCTCGGCCAACTGCTCCTGATCTTTGGCACGGTTCTGGCTGCGCTGCTCACCACCGGCGCAACCGGGATCATCTTCCTGGAGCGCTTCACGGAAGGCGCCTGGACTTACATTATTTTCATTCCCATCCTGTATGCTTTATTCACTTATTTCCGCCAGCACATGGGCAGGCCATCCGCCGAGATGGAATACGTAGGCATGCTCAATTCCGCCCAACTGGCAGGCTTCGGCTTTGGCCAGTATACGGGTACGGGAGCAGAACCTGAACTGGAAAACGGGGAAACGCCGCCTGAGGTCACCTGGCAACCGGATCCAAAAGAATTCAGCACCTGGCGAGAAGACCAAGTCTCCATCCGGAACATTGTCGTTCTCCTGGACGGCTCGACTTATGCCGCCGAAACCTTGCCGGTCGCCAAGATGCTATCCAGGACCACGGGGGCATCCCTGCATTTACTTTCTTCCGTCAAGGATTACACCCCGGAATTAAAGATCGTTCGGAGAGGAAGCGCACGGGCGCAACGTGTACCTTGAAAAGCTTTCGAACACCTTGCGGAGCGAAGGCTACAAGGCCAGCTATCAGGTAAGCGCCGGCTTCCTGGCCGATGTGACCACAGAATACGTGGAAACGCATGAAATCGATCTGGTGGTCCTTTCCACCCACGGAAAATCGGGAGAAAAGAACTGGCAGAGAGGCGGCGTGACCCGCAAGCTGGTCCAAAAAATCTGGAAGCCGATCCTGATGGTTCAGGCAATTACGGATGAAAACCATACCTTACCCCGCCTCAAGCACATCCTGGTCGCGCTGGATGGCTCCCTCTTTTCAGAGCGCACCCTTCCCTACGCGCGCGCGCTGGCCAAAGCGTTCCGTAGCGAGATTTACCTGCTGTCGGTCCCGGCCGTCCCCAGCGCGTCCGAATACCGCGCGCCGGCCGAATATCTCGAAGCCCTACGTGAGAAGAAAGACGCCAACATGCGCAAATTCCTGCAAGCAGTTGCGCGCGCTTTGCGGAAAGATGGTCTGCGGGTACATACGGTCGTGACCGGCTCCATCCCGGCGAAGACCATCGTCGACGTCAGCAAGGCCAAGCACATCGACATGATCATGCTGACCTCCCGCGGTCGCAGCGGGCTCAAGCTCTTGTTCATGGGCAGCGTGACGGACCAGGTGGTGGAGGGCGCAGACTGCATGGTCTTCATTATGCCCATCCCGCCGGACGAAAATGTATAAGAGATCCCAGGGATTGCACAGATTTACACCAAAAAAGACCGACCCGGCGCGCCGGGTCGGTCTTTTTTGGTTTCAGATCGTCTCCCTTATTTTCGGGCTTCTTCGCCCGTCTCGTTGTTCCGGGTGCTCAGGTGTTGCGCCAGCAGGATGGGCAGCGCGGTGATGGCCACCACCAGGAGTGCGGTGACGTTTGTAATCGGGCGGTTGCGCGGTTTGAGCATCTGACTGAAGATCCAGATCGGCAGGGTTTGTTGTTGGCCGGCCGTAAAGGTAGTCACGATCACTTCGTCAAAGGAAAGCGAAAAGGCCAGGATGCCCCCGGCCAGCAGTGCAGTTCCAATGCTGGGCAACACGATGTTCCAAAAGGTCTGGAACGAGTTGGCCCCCAGATCCATGGAAGCTTCGATCTGTGAGCCCGAGGTCCGCCGGAACCTGGCGAGCACGTTGTTGTACACCACGACCACGCAAAAGGTGGCGTGACCGATCACGATCGTCCAGAAAGAGAACGGGATCTGCATCAAGCTGATGGCCGAGCGCATGGCGATCCCGGTGACGATGCCCGGCAACGCCAGCGGCAGGATGAGCATGAACGATATCGCGTCCTTGCCAAAAAAGTCGCTGCGATAGACCGCCGCAGCAGCCAGGGTGCCCAAAATGAGAGCAGCCCCGGTGGCCAGGATCGCAACCCGCAGGGACAAGCCCAGCGCAGCCTGCATGGACGGGTTGGCAATCGCCTGCGGGAACCATTTGAGGGTCAGGCCGGGAGGCGGAAAGGTGTAGGCTGATTCATCGGTGGTGAACGCATACAGGAAGATCAGCAGCAAGGGGATGTGCAGGAACAGCAGCGCACCCACGGCTGCCATCTTCAGCGGCCAGGAGGCGCCTTCCGCTGACGGGGAAGTTTTCTGCTTAGAGCGCATTGAAAGCTCCCAGCCTGCGCGCAACTAGCAGGTAGAGCAACATGATGACAATCGGCCCCATGGTGAAGGCGGCCGCCAGCGGAATGTTGCCGGAGGTGCCCTGGTAGGTCAGCACCGCCTTGCCGATATAATAGCTGGAATTGCCAAATAAGGTTGGAACGATGAAGTCGCCCAACGTCAGGGAAAAGGTAAAGATCGAGCCGGCCACCACGCCCGGAAAGGCAAGCGGCAACACCACGTTTTGAAAGGTTTGCGATGGATGAGCGCCCAGATCCCCCGAAGCCTCCACCAGCGATTTCGGCACGCGCTCCAGGGCGGTCTGGATCGGAAGGATCATGTAGGGCAGCCAGATGTAGACGAACACCAGGAAAACCCCGGTCGAGGAGACCGAGAGCGAGGGGCCGCCGACGCCCGGCAAGGAAAGGTACCAGTTCAATATCCCATCTAAATGCACCAGACGCGCAAACCAGGAGATGATGCCCTCCTGGGCCAAGATCAACTTCCAAGAATAGACCCGCACCACGTAACTCGACCAGAGCGGTAACGTGACGGCCAGATATAAAAAGGTCTTGATGCGAGCCGAGGCGAAGCGCGCCATGTAGTAGGAGAGCGGGAAAGCCACCAGTGCGCAGGCAGCGGTGACCAGGGCCGCCATCCATACGGTACGGCCCATAATCTGCAGGTTGGTTGGCTCCAGGAGCTTGCCGTAAGTCTGCAGCGTGAACTCGTGAACCACTTTGGCGGTGAAACCGTCCAGGTAGAAAAAGCTGTTGACCAGCATGGTCAACAAGGCGCCGATATAGACCACCACAAACCAGATGAGCGGTGGCAGCAACAAGAGCGCCAGGACCAGCTTGGGGCGCAGATACAGGTAGGTCGAAACGCGGTTCAGCATACTACGCTCCCAGGGTGCGCACGTGCTCTTTTCGCCAGAGCAGGCGCACCCTTTGTCCGCGCGCGCTCATCACATCCATGGAGGTTGATTTCAGGTTCTGCTGCACCACCACCAGATCGCCACCGCCATCCAACTCGACCAGGTAGCGGGTATACAGGCCAAGGTAAACCACGTCCCGCACCCTGCCGTCCGCGCAGAGCATATCCTCGCCGGGCTGTTCACTCACGTCCGTCATGTGGATCTTTTCGGGACGAATGGAAAACGTCTTCGGCGAACCGGTCATCCGTTCCGCTACCTGCCCGGAGACCAGGTTAGAGACGCCTACAAAGCTGGCCACAAAGGGAGTGGCAGGGTGCTCGTAAATCTCAGCCGGCGTGCCAATCTGCTCCACCTTGCCCATGTTGAAGACCGCGATCCGGTCGCTCATCGTCAGGGCTTCTTCCTGGTCGTGGGTGACGAAGATGAAGGTAATCCCGATCCGCTGCTGAATGGCCTTCAACTCGATCTGCATCTGCTGGCGCAGTTTCAAGTCCAGCGCGCCCAGCGGTTCATCCAGCAACAGCACCTTGGGATGGTTGATCAGGGCGCGGGCCAAGGCCACCCGTTGCCGTTGGCCTCCGGATAACTGCGAAGGTTTGCGCCAGAACATGCCGGGCAATTGCACCAGGTCCAGCATCTCGTCCACCTGCTTTTCTCGCTCGGCCTTGGAGACCTTCTTGATCTTCAAACCGTACCCAATGTTTTCCCCAACGCTCATGTGCGGGAAAAGCGCGTAATCCTGGAACACGGTGTTCACGTCGCGCTCGTATGGCGGCAGGGAGGAGACGTCCTGGCTGTACAAAAAGATCCGGCCGAACGTGGGCCGGTCGAACCCGGCGATCAGGCGCAGACAAGTGGTCTTGCCCGAGCCAGACGGTCCTAACATAGAGAAGAATTCCCCGCCCCGGATATCCAGGTCCACGTGGTCGACCGCCTTGACCTCCCCAAAATGGCGGCTGACCTTCGAAAACATCACGGCAGAATGATCGCTCATGCTCAATGCTCTTTAGACATTCAATCTTCGTAACTGCTCAACCTATCCCATGCAAATGAGAAAGGGAATTCCTCGCTGGCCTGAGTAAATACCATTCTTCAGTCAATGTCACTACCTGAGTTCGAGTAGGGCCGGGGAAATCCCCGGCCCTACTCGACCAGCAGGTGCCTTTACTGTCCACCCACAATGGAGGTGAAATCCTCCGTCCATTTGTCGTACGTCACGCAATTGCTCTGTCCATTGCCGCAGTCGCCGATGGGCGTCTTCCAGAAATAGATCTGGTCGAACGTATCGAAGCCGTTCGCCTGGCAGCCTTCGCTGCCAAAGACATCGCTGGCGCCGTTACAGGCCTCGGGAACGGATGGGTTCGAACCGAACCAGGCCGCCACATCGCCCTGCACCTTGGGATCGATCGAGTGTTCCAGCCACAGGTAGGCGCAGTTCGGATGGGGCGCGTTCTTGGCCATCATGGTGGTATCCGCCCAGCCGGTGGCGCCCTCTTGCGGTATGGTGCTGGCAATCGGCTGGTCATCTGCGACCAACAGGTTGACCTGTAAAGGCCAGGACGGGGAAGCGACGAAGCCTTCGTTGGTGAAGTCTTCTACCTGCAGCAGGTAATCGCCCCAGTATTTGGGCACGATCTGGCGCTGCTGGCGAAGCAGCTCGATGGCAGCGTCGAACTGTTCCTGGGTTAGCTCGTAAGGATCGGTGATACCAAGCTCAGGGCTATGATTTTTCAGATACAGGGCTGCATCGGCGATGTAGATCGGGCCGGAGTAGGCCTGCACACGGTCCTTGTTGGACTTGCCATCCGGCAGGGTCTGCTCCTCGAACACCACGTTCCAGGAAGTCGGCGCTTCAGGGAAGACGTCGGTGTTGTACATCAATACGTTCGGGCCCCACTGGTAGGGAACGCCATAATGCTTCCCGTCCACCGTATGCCAGGGAGCCTGCTGCAAGCGGGGATCTACGTTGCCCCAGGAAGGGATTTTGCTGGTGTCAATCTCCTGGACAGTCCCACCGTAGACCAGGCGCAGGCTGGCGTCCCCGGAAGCGGTCACCAGGTCAAAGCCGCCCGAGTTCATCAACTGGACCATCTCGTCGGAAGTGGCAGCATCTTTGACCGTCACCATGCAGCTGGTCTCTTCTTCGAATTGGGTCACCCAGTCGTAAGCGGGGTCGTTCGCGCCACGCTCGATGTAACCGGGCCAGGCGACGATGGCGACTTCGCCCTCGCCTTCCATCGCCTGGGAACCCCCGCCGGGCGCTTCCGTCGCCGGCATCGCGGTGGAGGCAGGCGGTTGCGCCGCGGTACCGCCACAGGCGGCGGCCAGCAGCGCGACGGACACAAGCAAAGCAAACAAGTTGAACTTCATTTCTCTCTCCTTTGGAATTTCTAAATATAAAGATCGGGGCGCCAGGGTTTGTCTGCTTTAACGATAAAACCACCTCCTCTTTCAGCTGTATGGTTCTCCCGTTTTTAGCGTGATGGAAGACCGAAAAATGTTGCCCGACCTGAAAGTGAAGTGGCGGTGGTGCGAGATGCGCGGGCCAATATCTGCGTAACTAGAGAGATTATATCGGAATCGGAAGAAACGTCAATTGGATTTTTCCGAAACGGAAAAATTGTAAAGTATTGTGGTATAGCTCGGCAAAATGGTACGTGACATTACACAACGGCCGTTCCGCTACCCCATCCCGGCCAGCGCCACCATCGCCCGGAAGGCATTATAGGCGGTAAGCATATCGGGCAGAGAAAGCGAAACGCATGTGCCGTCTCGCCCGGCGCCGGGCATGCGCATGGCGTGGTCGGCCATGGCGGAGTTGCTGAACTCGACTTCAAGCGAGACGGGTTCCTGCAGGACGAACGGGTCGGGGGCTTTGCGCCTGGACAAACGGGTGACCGCCTGGGCCGCCGCCTTCTGGATCATGCCCTGGGCCAGGACGGGCGGCAGGCATTCCGCTGCGTACCGGCCAGCAGCGCGCTTGACCACGACCGTTTCCAGGTCCCCCAGCAGCTCAGCCGCCTGGGCGCAGGCCGTCTGGTCGCCGGTGACCATCAGGACCGGCACGCCGAAGTGACCGGCCACCGCCGCGTTCAGGCCGTATTCTCCCACCAGGATGTCGTTCAACCATACGTTTGCCACCGTTTTCGAAGACCAGGTGTGGTCGAGGATGGCGTCTGGAGAACCGGCCCGGGCATGGTAACCGACATAGATCATGCCGTCCACTTCGTCCACGCCCTGCACCATCGAAAGCGGGGAAGGTGAGCCGCTGTTGAGCACGGCCCGTGGGTCGAGCTCTTCGATCAGAATGTTCGATCCCATGGCGTGCCCGTCCGTGACGAAGACTTCCGTCGCGCCCCCTTCGAACGCGCCGCGCACCGCGGCGTTTACGTCTTCGGTCATGACACGGCGGAAGCGCGGGTATTCGAAATGCCCGGCGGTGACCTGGTCCCAGGTGGTCACGCCGGAGATGCCTTCCATGTCGGCAGCGATCAGGATTTTCATGAGAGCCTCCCAGAGGAATTGTTCGAACCACCTTACCACGAAGTCAGGAAGACGGGAAGACGCAAAGGTTTTCTTCATTGGTTTCCTGGTGGCTGTGTGCCCTGGTGGGAAACCCGCAGGTTACCTGCCAACGGCTAACAAACTTGTAAATCCCACAGCATTGACGCGCGGACACAAAATCCATAGAATTGATTTGCGGGGCAAGATTACGACCATACCGGGCTTTCCCATGAACAGGAAAGCCAACCGGCCGATCGCGATGGGGACAGGCAGCGAAATGAAAAAGCGATGAATAGAGGATGAACGTAACCAAGACGGAAGCAAGACGAAAGCATGACGGAAGCAAGACGGAAAATCACCGAAGCGCGAGTATAAAACCAGTATAGAGCGAGCATACGTTAATCCGAGATAGAACTGGCAAGCATGACAAAGATCAAGTGGATTCCATATTGCCGAAACGCCTGTTTCCTTGTATTGTTAATATAATGAACCCTGTCAGGGGATCACGATGTCAAACCGAAGCCAACACTTGCCGCAATGAAAACAGCTTGTCCTGTATCATGATGACAGACCAAAATGAAATCCTTCCGGTTGTAGTTTTTTATTGATGTTCATAAAAATACGTTAAGTCATGTCACTCTGAGGAAGCGGTTTTTGCGACCGAAGAGTCTCGCTTGACGGTATGGAGATGCTTCGCTACGCTCAGCATGACATAACAGAAGTAGAGTAGAGTAGAGTAGAGTAAACTTAACCAACTTTCATAAACGTCAATAAAATAAAGGGAGCGCGAAAATGGACACTCATTTTTGGCTCGAGATGATCGGCTACCTGGGTTCGGTCCTGGTTGGCATTTCGCTGATGATGCCCTCGCTTGTGCGCCTGCGCGCGATCAATTCCATCGGATGCCTGGTGTTCGTGTTATACGGGATCTTGATCCACGCCTATCCGGTGGCAATCTTGAACGGGTTCATCTTTGGGATCAACGTCTTTCACCTCGTGCGCATGTTCCGGCAAAAGGATTATTTGCATCTGGTCGAAATTTCCCACGACAGCACCTATCTCAACAGCCTGCTGGATTTCTATAAGGATGAAATCGAGTTGATCTATCCCGAATATGACCACAGCCAGGCGGCGGACCAGCCCACCTACCTGGTATTGCGCAACATGGTGCCCGCAGGCGTCCTGGTCTACCAGAGGGAAGGCGCGCAGGCCAAAATCCTGTTGGATTATGTGATTCCCATGTACCGCGATTTTCGCGTGGCGGATTTCCTCTATCACGAGAAGGCCGGATATTTTCGCCAGCAGGGCATCGAACGCTTTGTGGCTGCGCCCGGCAGGCCCAGTCATGCCAAATACCTCGAGCGGATGGATTTCCATCTTGAAGACGGGATGTATGCCCTCGACCTGCGTGGCGAGGTGATGAAAGACATGCAAATTTAAGTCCACTGTGAAGCATTCCCCTTCAGCTTTGGCAGCACATCCCTTCCATAATCTCGCAGAAATTGATCTTGATCCGGCCCGGCGGTGTGGAAATACAACTGGTCCTGCCACATTTCCCAAAGCTTGCGGTTGGTTTCGGCATCCAACTCTTTGGGAGGTGGCAAGGTTTGCAAAATCGCGCTCAGTTCTTCCTTGAGCCAGGGATGCAAGATCGCATTGGCGCTGCTGGTCACGCCTTTGACCCGGACTTCTCCATTGGCAGGATGAAAAAGTGTCAGCAATTTGGCCGTTCCATTACGAATATATTCATGAGGCTGGCGGTCTGGTTCTCCTTCCGGTTGCCAACTTGCGCCTGGATAGGGTTTGGTCTGGTAAGGTCCGGCTTCATCTTGGTTCCACACCGCCAATTCCAACTTTTCACCCACTTGATGCGCTTGCTCGATCAAGTTTTTTTCGCAGTCGCATCCGGATCCGTTACAATCACCTTGCCTCGCTTACGCTTGCGCACCGCCTGACCGGTCTCGCACCAACTACGCGTGTTTTGCCAACTGAAACCCGCTTCCAGCAGTACCGTGCGGATCGTGTCTTCACTGATTTCCGGCATTCGAATCCCAGGTCCGGGTGTCGTTGGATATAGCGGACGTGGTCATCCGGATTGGAGGACACGCAGCCCGATTAGGCCCCGCTTTCCAACCAAATAAAGCCATGCCGGCCTCCAATTCTAAAAACCAGTCCAGTTGAATGTAGTTTTTATATGGGGAAAGAGGCAGCCGGTCAATAAGGAATCTCTCCCGGGAAAGCAAGGGGATTCCCTAACGGAACGGAGAAATTCCGTCTCCCCCTTTTCGGGGAGCGCTACCCTGGAGGGGGTGAAAGCACGACTGCCTGGTTAACAGGCGGGCACGCGGTATAATCACCCCAACAAAAATGTCCCCGGAGGAGACCAGATGAGCGACACCCCCATGTTCCCATTTACCGACGAACACAAGATGATCCGCGATGCGGCCCGCGATTTTGCGCGCAAAGAGATCGCTCCCATCGCGGCCGAGTTCGATGAAAGCGGGGAGTTCCCCGTGGCGACCATCAAGAAGATGGGCGAGATGGGCTTCATGGGCATCGAAGTGCCGGAGGAGTACGGCGGCGCAGGAATGGACACACTTTCGTATGTGCTGGCGCTGGAAGAGATCTGCAAAGTGGACGCCGCGCACGGCGTGATCATGTCGGTCAATAATTCGCTGTACTGCAACGGCATCCTGAAATTTGGCACCGAAGAACAGAAAGAAAAGTTCCTGGCGCCGGTCGCCTCGGGGGAGGCCGTCGGGGCGTATTCGCTGACGGAGCCGATGTCCGGCTCGGACGCGGGCACGATGCGCACCCGCGCTGTCCGGGACGGGGACGAGTACGTCTTAAACGGGCGCAAGTCCTGGGTCACGTCCGGTCCGGTGGCCGATTTCGTGGTGGTCTTCATGATGACCGATCCCGAGAAAAAACAGAAGGGCATCAGCGCTTTCATCGTCCCGGCGGATGCGCCTGGTTTCAGCCGCGGCAAGAAGGAGCCCAAGCTGGGCATCCGCGCCTCGGCCACCAGCGAGCTGGTCTTCGACGACTGTCGCATCCCGGTCGAGAACCGACTGGGAGCGGAAGGCGAGGGCTTCAAGATCGCCATGACCGTGCTGGACGTTGGCCGGATCGGCATCGGCGCGCAGGCCCTGGGCATCGCCGAAGCCTCCTACGAAGCCTCGCTCTCCTACGCGCGCGAGCGGGAAGCCTTCGGGCACAAGATCGGCGAGTTCCAGGGAATTTCCTTCAAGCTAGCCGACATGAAAACGCGCATCGAAGCCTCGCGCCTGCTGGTGTACAACGCCGCGATGGCAAAACAACGCGCGAAAGAGACCGGCGAGAGGTTCACGCTGGCCTCCTCGACCGCAAAGCTGTTCGCCTCCGAAACGGCCATGTTCTGCGCCCACGCCGCGGTCCAGATCCACGGCGGGATGGGTTACAGCAAGGAGTACCCGGTGGAACGCTACTTCCGCGACGCCAAGATCACCGAGATCTACGAAGGCACCAGCGAGATCCAGCGGCTGGTGATCTCCAGAAGCGAATTGGGGTTGTAGTAGAGGCACTTAACCACAGATACGCACCGATTCTCTGATAGACGAGCTATAGCCCACCCGATTGCTTCACACGGAATCACATGGCAGCCAGAAAGAAACCGGAAGAAAAACAGAGCAGTGATCCTGAGCGACAGCAGGTCCGTTTTTTCGTCGAGCCCGGCAAAAAATTCCGGATCACAGTGGACGTGGGGGAAGAGGCCGTCGAAGGGAAGCTGCCGCTCACCATCCAGATCGACCCAATCGAGACGGAGGGCCAGCAGAGGATCGAAATCGTCCCGCCTGAGCGAAAACGAGCTCGGGTTCCTTTCGGCAAGCCAAAAAGATGGAAAGCGGGTTTAGAGGCTCTGGAGCGCCGTTTGCAGGCATACGACCTGGCAACCTGGCTGTTTCTCGCCACCCTGGTAGTGTATCTGGGTACGCGCTTGATCGGGCTGACCCAGTTCCCGATCTACTTTTTTACCGACGAAGCCGTCCAATCCCAGTCCATGATCGATTTGATCCACAATGGCTACCGTGATACGAACGACATCTTGTTCCCCACCTATTTCCGCAACGGCGAATATTACAACCTGGGCCTGAGCGTCTACCTGCAGTGGCTGCCGTCCCTCTTGTTCGGGAAATCGGCCGCCGTCACGCGGGCTACCTCGGTGCTGGTGACGCTCCTGGCAGCTATCTCGGTCGGGCTGGTCCTGCGCGACATCTTCAAGCTCAAATACTGGTGGACCGGCCCGTTGTTGCTCTCGATCACTCCCGCATGGTTCTTGCATTCGCGCACGGCCTTCGAAACGGCGGAGTTCGTCGCCCTGTACGCCGGAACCCTGTGCGCGTACCTGTTTTATCGCTACAAGACAAGCCGTTATTTCTACCTGGCCCTATTCCTGGGCGCGCTTTCGTTTTACACCTACAGTCCGGCCCAGCTGATCGTCCCGTTAACCGCACTTGGCCTGCTGCTCTCCGACTGGCGCTACCACTGGCAGAACCGGCACACGGTGCTGTTCGGGCTGGGACTGGGTATCATCCTGGCGCTGCCGTACGTTCGATCCAGCCTCTACAACCCAAACGCCCCTTTTGCCCACCTGCATACGCTCTGGTCCTACTGGTACCAGAACATCCCATTCTCCCAAAAGATCGCCCGCTATCTATCCGAATTTGGGGTGGGCCTCAGCCCGTGGTACTGGTACGCACCAAATGGTCGCGACCTTTCCCGTCACCTGATGAAAGGATACGGGAACATCCTGATCGCCAGCCTGCCTTTTGCCTTGCTCGGCCTGGCGCAGGCCATCCGCAACCTGCGCATGCCCGCCTGGCGGACAGTCCTGATCGCGCTAATGGTTTCGCCGGCCGCGGCCGCGCTGGTCCAGGTCAGCATTACGCGCTCGCTCGTGTTGGTGATCCCCGCGGCGATCCTGACGGCGAGCGGGCTCGAAGGGGTCCTGCGCTGGATCCAGGACCCGGGCAGCAGGCTGGCCGAACTGCAGGCCGGCCCCGGGCTCCGTTCCAAGCGGGTTGTCGCTGCCCTGGTCCTCTTCATGGGCGGGCTCGCCGTTGCGTTCCTGCTAAGGAAGCCCATCGACCGGCTTGCCCTCGTGGCGCTTGTAACCCTGCTGGCCCTGCAAACGTCCGGGGTCCTGGAACGGTTCGCGCAATCGCTCACGGGCGCTGTTAATCCTTCGAAGCCAGCATTGTGGAAATCCTCGCCACGGGTACTCGCGCTAACTGCGTTTGTCATCCTGGCGGGCGCGAATGTCTTGATGCTGAACGACGCCCTGCGCCATGGACCGCTATGGTTCCGGGATTATGGTATGGGCGGGATGCAGTATGGCGCCTTCCAGATCTTCGACATCATCGAGGCGTACCAACGCGAGCATCCGGAAACAAAAATCATCTTTTCGCCGGACTGGGCCAACGGCGCCGACCTGGTCGCGCGCTTCTTCCTGCACGATCCGGATTCGATCCAAATGGGGAGCGTGCGCGGCCACATCACCCAAAAGCTCCCGCTAGACGAGAACACCCTGTTCATCATGACGCCCCAGGAGTTCGAGCAAGTGCTGGGGAGCGAAAAGCTGGCCGGTGTGCAGGTGGAACGGATTATTCCCTACCCCGATGGGCAGCCGGGCTTCTATTTCATCCGCCTGCGTTACGCCGATAACGTTGATGAAATTTTTGCGGCAGAAAACGCAGTCCGCCAGGCGCTGCAGGAATCGACGGTTACGCTCGATGGGCAGGAAGTCAAACTGCGCTTTTCTTACCTGGATAGCGATTTCCAGGCGCAATCGATGGCACTGGTCTTCGACAACGATCCGTATACCGTGACCAAAACATTCGAAAGCAACCCGTTCCGGATCGAAATGACCTTCCCGCAAGCGCGCACGCTCAACGGCTTTTCGATCATCATCGGTTCGGCCAAGGTCCAGGTGACCCTGAAGTGTTCTCCCGAGCCGGGCGCCACACCCATCGACTATGTTTTCGAGGGCCAGGGGACTCGAACCCAGCCCAAGCTTGCCTTCGACCTACCCGCCTCTACCCGGACGCAAGTCTTGCAGGTGGAAGTGCTGGACCTGCTTTCGCCCGCGCAGGCAAAAGTGCACATCTGGGAGCTGGAGCTGCGCTGATGCGATACAATTATCGCCGATGAAAACTGTCCTGTTCCACCGCCACGGCGGACCCGACGTACTGGAGTACACCGATTTCCCAACGCCCAACCCGCGGCCCGGCGAAGCGCTGGTCCGGCTGCGCGCCGCGGCCCTCAACCGCGTGGACGTGATGGTGCGCGAGGGCTGGCCCGGCCTGAAGCTGGAGATGCCCCACATCCCCGGCGCCGACGGAGCCGGAGAAGTCGTGGCCCTCACCCCCGGCCCCTCCCCCAAAGGGGGAGGGGAGTTGAAGGAAGGCGACCACGTGGTCATCAACGCCAACCTGGGCTGCGGCGCATGCGACTACTGCCTGGCCGGCTGGGACAATATGTGCAGCAACTGGCACCTGCTGGGCGAGACCGTGCGCGGCACCTACGCCGAGTATGTCTCCGTGCCCGTGCGCCAGCTGTACAAGCTTCCCGATGACTTCGACGATCACCTGGCTGCCGCCGCGGCGCTGGTCTACCAGACCGCCTGGCACTCGCTGATCACGCGCGGGCAGTTGAGGCCCGCCGAAACGGTTCTGGTGGTCGGCGCAGGGGGCGGGGTCAATACGGCCAGTATCGACATCGCCAAATATAGCGGCGCACAGGTCGTGGTAGTGGGGTCGAACGCCCAAAAGCTGGAAAAAGCCGAAGAACTGGGCGCGGATATCCTGATCGACCGTTCCAAAACAGAGAACTGGTCCAAGGCGGTCTTTCTGGCGACCGATAAGCAAGGGGTAGACGTGGCCGTAGATAACGTCGGCACCACCTTCATGCACAGCCTGCGGACCCTGAAGAAAGGCGGCCGCCTGCTGACGGTGGGCAACTCCGGCGGGCCGAAGTTCGAGATCGACAACCGCTACATGTTCGCCAAGCACCTTTCCCTCATCGGCTCGACCATGAGCAACCTGGCCGACTTCGCCACGGTCATGGGCCTGGTTGTGGCCGGGAAGCTCCACCCGGCGCTGGACAGGTCCTTTGCGTTGGGGGATGCCGCCGCCGCGCAGGAATACCTGTGGCAGGGAAAAAACTTCGGCAAAGTCACCCTCGATATTGGATAACTCCTCGTTAATGACCCTATCATCAAAGTTGAAACGCCTGCCCTGGTTCGAGCTTTTCATCGTGATCGCCTTGCTGGGGATCTACGGCTACGCCGCCTTCTCCGACGCCTACAACCTGCCCAATAAGTGGTTCACCCGCGACGACGCTTATTACTACTTCAAAGTCGCCCAGAACGTCAGCGAGGGACACGGCAGCACCTTCGACGGGATCAACCCGACCAACGGCTACCACCCGCTGTGGATGCTGGTCAACGTGCCCATCTTCGCGCTAGCCCGCTTCGACCTGATCCTGCCGCTGCGAATCCTGATCCTGGTGCTGGCCGGGCTGCGCGCCGCGACCAGCCTGCTGCTCTACCACCTGTTGAAAGGGGTCGTATCCCGGCCGGTCGCCATGCTGGCCGCGCTCTACTGGGCTTTCGACCCCTACATTCATTGGACGGCCTACCAGCAGGGACTGGAGACGGGATTGGCGGCCTTCTGCCTGGTCTTGTTCCTGTTCCTGCTCCAGCGCTTCGATCGGGACCGGAAGCCTGGCCCCGCCAAATGGACCAGCATCGCCGCCCTGGCCGTCGCCGCCACGCTGGTGGCCTTCAGCCGGCTGGATCTGGTCTTCCTGGCCGGGCTGTTCGGGCTGTGGATCGTGTTCCGGGATGCGCCGCTGCACTCCCTGCTGCCGCTCGATATCCTGCTCCTGACCTTCAGCCTGACGGCCGCGTTCGTTTTCCGGGTCGGCCTGCCCGATTACTACCTGAACGCAAACGTAGCTGTGGTCACCCTGGCCGTGACGCTTGCGCTCAAGTTGCCCGTTTTTTATTTTCTGGGGTTGTACAGGCACCCCCGCTCTTATCCGCCCTTGCGGCTCTTCCTATGGAGCGCGCTTGCCAACGCGCTCGCAAGCGGGGCGACCCTGGCCGTAATGCTGGTGCTCGCCGCCTCCGGGTTGGTACAGGGAAACTTTCCGCGCTCCGTTCTCGTGATCGAGGGGATCCTGTCGGCTGGATTGGTCTTTCTAAGCCGCTGGACCATCTCGCTCTTCAGCCAGAAATCGAACTCCGGGGCTGCCTCCCCGTTGGGCTCCCTGAAAGCGAACTGGCGCACCTGGTTGAGGGAAGGGACGGTCTACTTTGGGATTCTCGGCGGCGCGCTCGGGCTGTATATGCTGTGGAACAGGCTCGCCTTCGGCACGGCCTCCCCGGTCAGCGGACAGATCAAGCGTTGGTGGGGTTCGTTCAGCACACGGGTGTACGGCGGTTCGGCCCGCTCCCCCCTGTCCTTCTACGGAATCGACCCGGAAAGAGAATTCAACGCCTGGCGGCCGGTCACGAACCTGGTCGGGGAGTGGAACAGCCGGATCGAGATGATCACCATCCCGATCGAGTACGATTTGCGCTACTTCCTGATGTTGTCTCTGCTGGTCATCGGACTCGGCCTGATCCTGCTGCTCAACCGCCAGCGGTCCGCGCGGATCGTGCACCAGCTGGCCTTGCTCCCGCTGTTGGGGGGCGCCGGTTTGCAGGTCATCCAATATAATATCAGCGGGTACGCCGCCCCCAAGGAATGGTACTGGGTCAGCCAGATGGTCTTCCTGCCCCTGGCGGGCGCCCTGCTGCTCGACATCCTGACCCACAGGCTGGCGCGCACGCCGGCCATCTCTATTTCTATCTATCTTTTGGTGCTCATCTGGGGCCTGGGCAGCGCGATCACCTTTGCGCGCACCACCGTGGCCCGCATGCCTTACGGCGCGAAACCCGCCGGTACGCCTTATATGCAGGTGGCCAGCTTTGTCGAAGCTCACACCCCGCCCGGCAGCCTGATCGGCATGACGGGCGGCGGCAACGTCGGCTACTTCATCCAGGACCGCACCATCGTCAATATGGACGGGCTGATCAACAGCTACCCGTATTTCCAGGCCAACAAAAACCAGCAGGGCAGCGACTATCTATACCAGATGGGCATGGACTACGTTTTCGCGAACCCGGCCTTTCTGGAGGCCCAGCCCTACCGCGGCCAGTACACCGGCAGGCTGAAGATGCTCGACAAATACGGCGGCAAAGCCATCATGCGCTTTCTGGCCCCTACCCCCGTCCGGTGAATGTGCTACACTTTCGTTTAGAAGAGAACCGAAAAACGGTGTGATTTCCTCGCGAGGCCTGAGCTGAGACAAATGCGTTTATAGACGATGAGACGACCCTTCAGTGTAACGATTTTGCTATGGCTGGTGTTAAGCCTAACAGCGTGGAGTGGATTGCGCCTGGTTTCCGCCATCCAATGGTGGAGCACGCTGGCTGAATTTGCCTCACCGCCCGGACCATGGTACATTGCCGCCAGCGGGGGATTCTGGCTGGCGGTCGGTATCGTATTATTGTGGGGGATCTGGCGGGCAAAATCCTGGGTACAATACGCGCTGCTTGCGTCCGGGGTCGCCCTGGCCCTGTGGTACTGGGCCGACCGGCTGCTGTTGCAAAGGCCCGGCGCAAACTGGCCCTTTGCCCTGGCCTCCACCCTGCTGCTTCTGGCACTCTTCCTTGTTAGCTTGTTCGTACCGGGAACGAAAGAATTCTTATCAAAGAGAGAGGCACATGACCGATAACCCGAAAATCCAGCGTTTGCGAAACCTGAAGGCCAAGTCTCGTCTGGGAGGCGGGGAAGAACGCATCGAAGCGCAACACAAAAAGGGACGCATGACGGCCCGGGAGCGCATCGACCTGCTGCTCGACAAAGGTTCCTTCCGAGAAGTGGATACCTTCATCCAGCACCGCACCAGCGACTTCGGGTTGGATACACAAAAATATCTCGGCGATTCGGTTGTTACTGGCTGGGGCACGATCGACGGGCGCCTGGTATACATCTATTCCCAGGATTTCACCATTTTTGGCGGCTCGCTGGGCGAGGTGCACGCCGCCAAGATCGTCAAGATCATGGAGATGGCGCTAAAAAACGGCGCGCCGGTGCTTGGCCTGAACGACTCGGGCGGCGCGCGCATCCAGGAAGGGGTGGTCTCCCTGGGCGGCTATGCCGATATCTTCCTGCGCAACACCCAGGCGTCAGGCGTCATCCCGCAAATTTCGGCCATTATGGGGCCGTGCGCCGGCGGCGCGGTGTATTCGCCGGCGTTGACCGACTTTATCTTTATGGTGCGAAACTCATCCTATATGTTCGTGACCGGGCCTGAAGTGGTCAAGTCGGTGACCCACGAGGAAGTCTCGTTCGAAGACCTGGGCGGCGCCAGCGTTCATTCGGAGGTCTCCGGCGTGTGTCACGTGGCCGCCGACACCGAAGCCGACACGCTGTACCTGATCCGCAAGCTGTTTGGGTACCTGCCCTCCAACAACATGGAAGACCCGCCCTTTGTGATGACCGGTGACGATCCGCTGCGCATGGAAGAAGCCCTGGACAGCATTATTCCCGATGACCCCGGCAAGCCTTATAACATTAAGGATGTGATCCGGATGCTGGTCGATAATGGCCAGTTCTTCGAAATCCACGAAGCCTATGCTGCCAACGTGGTGGTCGGGTTTGCGCGCCTGGGCGGACATTCGATCGGGATCGTCGCCAACCAGCCTGCCGTCCTGGCAGGCGTGCTGGACATCAACGCCTCGGACAAGGCGGCCCGCTTCGTCCGTTTTTGCGACTCGTTCAACATCCCGATCCTGACCCTGGAAGACGTGCCCGGCTTCATGCCCGGCACGGGCCAGGAGCACGGCGGGATCATCCGCCACGGGGCCAAGCTGCTGTATGCCTACTGCGAAGCGACCGTCCCCAAGCTGACGGTGATCACCCGCAAAGCCTACGGCGGCGCGTACGACGTCATGTCGAGCAAGCACATCCGTGGCGATATCAACCTGGCCTGGCCCAGCGCCGAGATCGCCGTCATGGGCCCGGAAGGCGCGGTCAACATCATCTTCCGCAAAGAGATCGAAAAGGCGCAAGATCCGGTCAAGCGCAAGGAAGAGTTGGTGAAAGAATACCGTGAAAAATTCGCCAACCCGTACGTGGCCGCCGAGCGCGGTTACATCGACGACGTGATCGAACCGCGCGAAACCCGCCCGCGCTTGATCAATGCACTGGAGATGCTCAGCAACAAGCGCGATACCAACCCGGCCAAGAAGCACGGGAATATACCACTTTAATGTCATTGCGAGGGCAAAGCCCGAAGCAATCTCCGATTAAACGGGAAACCTTACTCGCTGAGATCCGCCCGTTATACGGGAGATTGCTTCGTCACCCTTCGACTGCGCCGCCAAGAACGGGCGGCTCCGCTCAGGGTTCCTCGCAATGACATATTCGAGGTGCCATGTTCAAAAAAGTATTAGTCGCCAATCGAGGGGAGATCGCGGTCCGCATCCTGCGCGCTTGCAGGGAACGCGGGCTGGAAACGGTCGCTGTTTATTCCGAAGCGGACCGGCAGGCCCTGCACGTCCGTTACGCGGACGAGGCCTACCTGCTCGGCCCAGCGCCATCGCGCGAATCGTACCTGCGGGTTGATAAGATTATCGAGATCGCCAGGAAAATGCGGCGCGGACGCCATCCACCCCGGTTACGGCTTCCTGGCCGAACGGGATGATTTCGCCGAAGCCTGCGAAGCCGAGGGGATCATCTTTATCGGCCCGAAACCGTCCGCCATCGCGGCCATGGGCGACAAAGGCGTTGCCCGCGCGACGGTCATTAAGGCGGGCGTCCCGGTGGTGCCGGGGACCGAGGACGTGGGGAACCTGACCGACGAGCAGCTACTCGCGCAGGCGCCCGAAATCGGCTTCCCCCTGCTGATCAAAGCCACCGCGGGCGGCGGCGGGAAGGGCATGCGTGAAGTGCAGACTATCGAGGAGATGCCCAACCTGCTGCATTCGGCCCGGCGCGAGGCGGAGGCTTCCTTTGGGAACGGGAACGTCTACCTGGAAAAGCTGCTCGAGGGGGCCCGGCACATCGAGATCCAGATCCTGGCAGATACCCACGGGAACGTCATCCACCTGGGAGAGCGCGAGTGCTCGCTCCAGCGCCGCCACCAGAAGCTGTTGGAGGAAGCACCCTCTACGTTCATCGACGAGGATCTGCGCCAGAAAATGGGCGAGGTAGCGGTCAAAGCCGCCCAGGCGGTGGACTACGTGAACGCCGGGACGATCGAGTTCCTGGTCGACAAAGACAAGAATTATTATTTCCTCGAAATGAACACCCGCCTGCAGGTGGAGCACCCGATCACGGAAATGGTCACCGGTGTGGACATCGTCTCCGAGCAGATCCGCATCGCGCGCGGACGCCAGCTCAGTTACAAACAGGAAGACATCCACTTCAACGGCCACGCCATCGAGTGCCGCATCAACGCCGAGGATCCCTACAACGGCTTCCTGCCGTCCACAGGGCGGATCACCCACAGCCTGCTGCCGACCGGCCCGGGGATCCGGGTGGATACGGGCGTCTATCCGGGCTTCGAAATCACGCCGTTTTACGACCCGATGATCGCCAAGCTGATCGCCTGGGGCGAGACCCGCGGGCAGGCCATCCTGCGCATGCGCCGCGCCCTGGAGGAGTACCGCATCGTGGGCGTGCGCACCAACATCCCCTTCCACCAGACCATGATGGATTCGCACCGCTTCATGGCCGGCCAGTACGACACCCGTTTCGTGGAGGAACGTTTCTCGATGGAAGAAATGGAAGAGGGCAAGCAGACCTACGACGAGACCGCCGCCATCTTCGCCACCCTGGTAGCCCACGCCGAAACACAGCGCGCCGCCCAGATCGTCCGGCGCGGAGAGCGCGACACCAGCAACTGGAAGTGGGTCGGACGCTGGGAACGGATGCACAGGTAGTACCCGGATGAAAACAGGCAGGAAAACAATGATCGTCTTATGCCAAAGCAAATCGACCAAACCAGATCGGTGTCTTCGGGCAGGCGGGAGCCGGCCATGAAATATGTCAGCAACGTCAACGGGGTCGAATACCTGATCGAGATCCTCGACGAGCGGCACATCATCGTCAACGGCCGCAAACTGACTGTGGATTTCAACACGGTCAGCGGCCAGCCGGTCTACTCGCTGATCGTGGACGGCAAATCGTTCGAGGGCTTCGTCTATCCGGGTGAATCGGAGTGGGAAGTTCTGTTGATGGGACGCCAGTTCCCGGTGATGGTCGAGGACGAGCGTGAAAAACGGTTACGGGCGGCAGCGGGGGGTTCTGTCAGCGATGCGGGCGAATTCCATCTCAAGGCGCCCATGCCCGGCATGGTTGTCTCCATCCCGGCCGAAGAAGGACAGAAAGTCGAAAAGGGGGATGTGCTGCTGATCCTTGAGTTGATGAAGATGCAGAACGAGCTCAAAGCGCCCCGCGCCGGGACCGTCGGCCGGATCCGGGTCAAAATGGGCAAATTGGTCGAACAGCGGCAGACGCTCTTGAGCGTGCTGTAATACCGGTGTCTTGAAAAGGCAAAACAAAAAGTGCTGCCTTCTATAGCGCAGCACTTTTTGTTTTCCGTTCGAAGGACAGATTTTATTCGGCTATTCCAACTTGCGGCGGCTGGTTGGCATCCCAGTTGTCGGGGTCTTGATATTGGATGAGCGTGCCATTGCTGCCTGTTAATTCAACCGTATACCCGATAATTTGAACGTAGGATTTTTGCACATCAGAAGTGCCGTTGTACGTAATGTCGGCAGCGGGCGTAAAGATCATTCCTCTCAGTAAAGAATTTCCGTTGCCGTTGAATTTCATGGGATTGGAGTTGCTCATCGGAGCATACACCAGCAAACCCGCCAATGAACCGCTGGCAGACGCGGACAATTTGATCTCCGCGCCGCCGTTCCAGGTAATGCCACCTGACTGCATGAAGATGGTTACACCAGTGCCGGTTAGCTTGTCGTGGGCATTCAACTGGAAATCACCGTTTATACAATACGTTCCAGGATTCAGCGTTGTGACCCCACTCGGCGGGAACGTTCCAGACCAGCTTCCCGGGTTCATCGCACTACCCGATTTGCTGGCCGCGCCGCTGCAGGTTGGGTTCGGCAGCATATACGCAGGCGGCGGGTAGGGATATTGATCGGCTCCTCCGTGGATACCGCCGGCGATCGTCATGTCCGGATGGCCATTCTCCGTATAAGCGTTGGCAACCATGTTGATGGCACCATCGTGTAGCGTATTATCCGAACTGCCCTGAATGGTCACGCCGCAATCCAGGCTAGAGTTCGAATGCACGCTGCCTCCCCAGATTTCCAGTTCGGAACTACCGGAAAACCAAATCGTTTTACACTGGTCTGGCGCCAACCCAACCACCGAGGCGCCGCCGTACAGTTCCCCGGCAAAACCCGGCCGGGCTACGGATACGGCTTCCACCCGGTTATGCAGCTTGGGAATCCCGATGATGCGCGCAAAGGTGGTATCCACGTGCGACAGGATGATAATTTTCATATAATCGCTCTTGCCGGCGTAGGCACCTTCGCAATCCGCATCCGCTTCGTCGCAGCTGTAGACCTCGACCTCGCTGCGGACCAGGTCGCCGGTGTAGCCATTGCTCCCTGCGCGATCCAGCGCGACCAGTTCCCAGGGAATGGTGTTGCCATAGGCGTCCGTTTGCGGTTTGACCCTGGCCAGCGAACCCGCCAGGATAGCCGTATCGGCCGCATTTTGCGCATTGCGCCGGTCCGCCAGGACCATGCTTCCGTCGATCGCCAGACCGGTCATGGCGATCAGCCCGATCATCGCCAGCGCGATGATCACCAAGACCTGCCCGCGTTCAGAGTTGTTCCGTTTGTTCATTGCTACCTCTTCAAAGAAACGATGAATTCGAATATAAATCAACAACAGGATGATACTACGTCGAAACCTCGCCAATTTCTCCCAGCGTGCAAGTGTAAAGAGGCTGTAAGGGAGGCTTCTTGCACCCTTAATGTAGCAGAATGATTTTTAAATTGGGTTCTGAGATTCTTAGGAATTCTTAGAATTGAAACTAAGCCAAATCTTTGCCACTATTTACTCCACCTTGTTGTAATGGTTTTGGATGGCGAAAGATTAATGAATACTTTAACTTTAGTTTCGCCAGAAAGGGCGAGTGAACCTTAAAAACATCCACAAAAACGGCAAAACGTTGGAGCACAGGAATGGCAAAGCCGGAAGGCTGGCAATGAGCCCTCTAAAAATCATCTATGCAAGTCCGGCGTCAAACAATTGCCCAGGGCGAGGCAGAGAACGCTTTTTGCAGGCAAATCTCGATCTGTTGTGGTTGTGCAAATGGATGCAAGACCGAGCGCAACAGATTTTGGAAATGTTCGAGACGATGAAGGCGGATGAAGTCTGCCAGGGTAGCCTTCGTGCGAGTTGAAGAGTAAGCCAGCGCCATGCGATATTGCAGATAATTGATGGCCAGGACAACTACAGCAAACCACTTTTCGATGGCTTCAAAGGATTGCAGACGGAAATCACCCAGGCCGAGGGCATTCTTCAAGTAGAGGTTATCGACTTCCACAAACCAACGCTTCTGGTAATATCGCAAGACTTGTTGCACGCTTAGGGACAGGTCGGTGCAGACGAAGTACTTGGGGAACTTGTCCCCGGGGCGTTTTTCCCTGGCACCGCCCGCCAGGGCAGGTGTTGAGATGATCGCGTGGACAGGATCAGCGAAATCTTCCAGGTAGCCACGGATACTGCGGGTGTAGTACTTGGGAGCTTTGTGATGATCGTCCACAGCCTCGAGCGTGATGCGCTCATAAGGCTTGTGCTTGAGCGTCTGGTTGTGTTGAGACATACCTACTTTATTGATCCGCCGGTTGGACTTGATAGCACAGATGCCATGCCACTTCTGTCGCCGACAGAACTTGATCAGTTTTTTGGAAGCGTACCAGGAGTCAAAGAGCACGTAGACTTTGTGGCCTTTAGGCAAAAGTGTGGCCAGTTCCATCAGCATCTCCCGGGCCAGCGCATATTTTGTGCGGAAGTGCAAACGTCCTTCCGGGGACCGCTTGCGGTTGAGGCGGCGCACCGTCTTTTCACGCAAGTACAGTCTTGTGTCAAACAAGAAGCCAAATGGCCCGATTTGCACGTGCACTTCAACATACACATACCCGTTGGTGTAAGTCTGTTTTTTCTTGCTGCTTTCGGTGTGGTTATGTTGATAATCCACTGCTTCCAGATGCCTGGTGGCTTTGCCCTTTTTGCCTAGACTGTCATCGATGCTGATGAAGATCTCAAAAGCCATGTTCACTTTGCTGGCCAGTTCAAGAAACATATTCATCATCCAACGCTTACGCGCGGAACCAATGTCTTTTGGCTCCCAGGGACTCTCACGCAGAAAGTCCGCACCACTTTTCGGGTCGGGCTGCCCTTTCAGCAGACGATAGAGCCCACTGATGGTCTTGGTGTCATTGCTGACAAGCAACGCATCCACCATCTGGATCAAATGCCGTATTTGTGGTTGGTAAAGTACGAGGTTCAGAGCAGAAATAAATGCGACAAGGTCTTGTGAGTGTTGTACAATTGCTGTGAGCATTGGCAGTCCTTGGTATCTGGATTTGGTGGCAAACCTATCCTACCAGATTTCCAATGCTCTCCTTATTTTCGCGAAACTAAAGCTTTTAAGCAAAAAGGCCGGTCTAGAAAGCAAACCGGCCTTTTTTCGAACTGGATCAGTCTTTTATCTCAGTGAGTTAAACCCATCACTGATGGATCTGGAACGACAGGAAGCAAATCTTCATCATATTTGATGGTTAAATTCGCACTACCGTTGATCTTAACGTTATAACCGATGATTTGCGTGATGATACCATCTGGTGGTGTATCGCCGTTGCCGTTTATCGTAACATTACAATGGGGCGCAAAGATGGCGCCTACGTAAATGTTCAAGGCATTGCCATCGAAATCGCAAGAAGTTAGTGCACCACTATAATCAGGCGCAGCAATGAACAGGTAGCCCTTATAATCTTCATTCGAATTTCCATAGGGCGCATATGGAGCGCCATCCCCATTGGTTGCGCGTAATTGCACAACACCACCGTTCACGAGGATATCGTTCCCCGAACGAACATAGATCGTCACATCATCCCCGTAAATATGGACAGGATTTGAGATTTGCTTCAGTACAGAGTCGACACAATAAATACCAGGTTCCATGACAATTGTATTCTTTACATCAACCCCGTTGAATTTTTTAGGGGGAAATCCATTGTAATACCCGGGCGTGATTCGAGAGGCCGTTACATTCGCGCCTGCGGCAGGATCATAATAAGTAATGAAGGTTTGGGTCGGCCACTTCGTTGGATCGGAACTGTCGCATTCGGGCGGTTCTGGGATATCCGGTACGTCGGCGTGATAATCAAGCTGAGGTGCGGTATTCGATGTAGGAAATGAACTCGAAGTACATTGACCTTCCCAGTTAAACCCGCCTCCGGCAGTGGAGATGCCGCCTGGCATCGTAAGCGTGGAGGTAGTACCAAGACCACATACAACAGCACAGGAAAGGCTGGAATTGGAGGCCATTCCACCACCAGTAATGGTGATTTTCGTATTGTTACCACCGTTTAGGATCAAACTTCCTTGAGAGGGGCAACCTGGATTCAACGCATAAATGGCTGCTCCCCCAAAGAGCGGCCCGGTGTCATCGTCGTCGGCCAGGGCCACAGCCTGCACTTTATTATGCAATTTATCGATACCCAGCACTCGCGCAAAAAAAGTATCCACGTGGGAAGTAATAATTACTTGTAGGTAATCAGCATCGCCATTATAAGGAGCCGGGCAACTAGCGCCGGCCTCATCACAAGAGTAAACTTCAACCTGGCTACGGATCAAGTCACCGGTATACCCATTGCTATCCGCACGATCGAATGCATCGACTTTCATGGCAGACCGGGCGCTTGCGATCTCCCCGGCATCATCGCAACCACTGAGCTCACACTGCTGGATATAAGTAAGCGCACCAGCCAATGCCGCAGTATCGGCTGCATTCTGGGCGTGGCGGCGGTCCGCTAACACTGAGCTTCCATCGATCGCCAATCCCGTGATGCCCACCAAACCAATAATCGCGAGGGCAATGAACACCAGAACCTGTCCGCGTTCCGAAACCGGATGAGTTTTCATAGTTTCTCCTGCTTTAATAAACCTGCTCATTCTCGTTTAATCTATGACAATATGAATAAAAGCTTTGGACTACCCTAATCGCACGCTGCGGGAGGATCAGTCAACTCTATTACCCCCAGGAAGGTCCGTGCGCTGGATGAGCTAAAAGTTTGGTCAGTCAACTGGGGAACGAACGGCACGATTGGTTGATAATCGTAAGAAACCGTTACATTTACCCGATCCCCGCAGGCTAAATTGATCGTTGTATCGACTGTCTCCGCAGAGGCACATTCCGCAACAACGCTCGTACCGGGGCCCTCATCATACTCAATTACGATATCATCGTCTTGAAGCGGGACCAAAAATGCAACCCGTTTGGCCGTCGCTCTGATCTCCGCACAATTCTGGACGTGCAAGACATTGCTCGCATCGACCCCGTACGCGGTCGCATAGCGCACCGCTTCCCGGCTGGCGTTGACCACGGCCGCATACATGAAGACCGCGCGACCGACTTCCAATAATCCAAAAACAACCAGTAACAGAATCGGCAGCGCCAGGGCAAATTCCACCATGCCCTGGCCTTGCCCGTGAGAACGTCTTGCTTTTGTTGTACGTATCATTGTTTCAAATCCTCGTTTATTTCCAAAAGAAACCGGCCCGGGGTGAGGGTCGGTTTCGCTATCGCTCGCCAGGGGCTACGCCCGTTTCCGGGAATTTGCGACCAGATTTCGCCCATGGGTCATCACGCCCTTTGTTTTAAATGGATAATTGTCTAAGCCATCGTTCTTTACACCATGACGGGAAACTTGCTATTAGGTTACTGGTCAATCTTCCCGAAAATGTGTCTTTTGTTTCCCCTTGTCAACCGGTTACCCGTGCAGCGCTCTCCTATGAGGTTGCCTTGCACGCCCTATCAGGGCCGCGCCTCGACCACCCAGTAGGTTCCGTCCGGCTCTGCTTCGTTATAGAGCACAACCAGCAAGCTCGGGGTCATGGGATCAGAAGCGAGCAATTGCTCCATGCTCAGCTCTTGGATGGAGTACACGTTGAATACCAGCACATCAGCGTTGCTCATCGTTAATTCGAGTTGATCCTCGGGCTTCAACGTTCTCAAGACAGCTTCCAGCTGCAGACTCCAGGGCAATGCCACCCACCGGGATATCTCGGTCTCCACCAGCCATTCCGCCCGCTGCGGGTTCCACTCCCCTTCGACAACCTGTCCCTGGCCAAGCCGAAACTCCCAGCCCCCGGGCAGCGTCAATTGGGTCGGATGGACGATATTGGCTACATCCACAGTGGGCACAGGCGTAGGAGTAGGGACCGAAATCGAGTTGGCAATCAAATAGACGCCGGAAAACAGCAGGATCAGGACAGTAACCACGCCCGCGCCGATCAACAAGAAACGTTCGAATGGCTTCGACTCTCGAATAGTCTGCCGTACTTCTTCCCTGAGTTGGGGTTTCCGTTCCTCGACCTCGATCTTGGTTTCATCATACTCTTGCAGGGCCGCTTCCCGGATGGCGTCGAAGTCAACTACGGCTTCCTCTGGTCTGGTTTTCACGGGGAGTTTGGGAACAGGCGCCAGTTCATCTTCTTGTACTTGCGGCGCTACTTCTCCCCGAGGCTCGGGCACAGGCGGCACATACTCTTCGACCTCAATGTCGGCCAGCGCTTCCAGGTCTGCAAAAAATTCCTGGATGGCTTTTTCTTCCGCTTTGTTACTGGTAGGTTCCTTTTTCTTTTGCCGTGCCTCGACCAGCGAAGGTTGCAGGTCTGCCTGGGTTTCAAGCAAATCATCGGACAGCGCTTGTGTTTCAGCTTTTTTTTCTGGCGGTTCGGGAGTCTTCTTCAGCTTATTTCGAATGCGCCCGAAAAAGCCCTTCGGTTCCGGGGCCTCTTCATCTGCGGCAACCAGAGCCTGCCGGATATCAGCCAGCAAATCTTCCTTGGATATATCCGGTTCCTGCGTTTCTTTTTTAGCGGCCTCTTCCGGGACCAGGGCCTGCTTCGGCTTACGACGGGCCGGGGATTTCCGAACAGGTTTTTCCTCCGGCTCGATTTGCGGGGTGCCTGCTTCAGGTTGTTCTAACTGTTCCAGTCGATCGTCCGGAATTTCAACATACTGACTCTCTTCGGGGCGTTCGCCTGGTTGTTCCTTTGACTCTTTAACCATAATAGCTCACATTTTAAGGGATGACTGTCGGCAAGGTAGGCTGGCTAAAGTTAAACATGACGGGCACGGTACCTTGGGCCGGGACGGTAATGGGTTGGCTGCGGAAGTAATCCGGTATGCTGACGGTTACCTCACCGCCGATCTGGAACTCCGCCAGCGGCAACACCGCCTGTCCATTCTCAGTAATACCAGAAACTTCGGTCCCATCCACAGATTGCAACAAGACCGTAATATTTTCCAGTCCCTCGCCTGCATCCATAACCCCATTCTGGTTCCTATCCAAAAATACCTGAACCACAACTTCCGCCGTAGAGGGTGCGGCAGTCGGGAATGGGGTGGGAGTAGGGGCAAACACAGGCGTCGCCTGTCCGGTTTCTATCCCGGTTGGGGAATAAAGATACTGATCAAAGCTCAGCAGATTCCCCCAAAATCCATTCACGTAGTCCTCACCACCGGCGCACTCGATATTTTTAGCCACATTTTCCCAATCCAGCGGTAACGTGCCAGGCGTGTCCTTTACAGCCTGCTGAAAGCAACTGATCCCACTGTGGTAAGAAAGTAAAGTGAACCTCCAAAAATCTTCATAGGGATTATCCATGTCTTCGATGTAATCGGACCTGCGGATCGAATTTGTGACGACTTTGACAGTCTCGCAATTGGCATGCAAAACCTGGGCGATAAAAGGAATGCTCTGCTTGGCCTTATCTAAATCCAACCCATATTGACAGCTGGGACAAAGCGAGCTGAAGGAATTCACGAAAGCCCCGCGGATCATCCGCTGGTTCTCGGCTGACATCAAGGAATAGGGCATATCGCAATCGTCTAATACCAAAGAACAAACCTGTTGGTAAAGGCCAGGATTTCTTCTTAGCAAAACATCCACCCCAAGCTGGTTAAGCTGCCCGAGCCCGATCTCATCGACGTAAAACCGTTCATTCCCGGGCCAGAACTGGGATTCTACTTCCAGGAGCGTTTTAAGGATTTTCGGGGGGATCCCGTAATCTCTGCTAGCCAGCCAAATATATTCATCGAACTGGTTTTGCCATGCGATCATGGCGCTCCTGGCGCGCTCCAAACCGCATCCGGTTGGCCAATCCAGGCCGGTGTTCAGACCTCCGGCGGGGCACCCGCTTACATCTACCACTCCGTTCAGGATCAAGCGCGTTACCAGGAAGTGTAAGGTCTTATCGGTATTGAGCTGATAAGGGAACTGGGCAAAATCCGCCCAGGCAGGGTTGGTGGTGTCCTCGATTCGCCAGAAGCGCAAACAGGAATCTGAAAAAGAAGCAAACTGGCTGACAGTATCAATAAAAACATGGTAGCCATCTGTGCCAGACTCGACCCTGACTGTCGCGGAAATTTCGTCGCTCGTTGCCCCCGTGCTGGAAATCGCCCTGAATATGATCACCGAACTGGTGGGGACTGGCACATTACAGGGAGAAGCTCCGCAAACAAATCCCCTTGCATCCAATGTGCCCCTGATTTCAATCGAAACATCCGGTCCGGACTGAAACGCTACCAGGGTAACAAAGGGGGTAGTTACTGGCCCTTCGGGAGCTTGAATAAATACATACAGCTCAGAGGATTGGGGCAGCAGCGTAGCTGGTGGAATCACGACGGTTGCCGTTGGGGAGGAAACCTGAGCCACGAGTGCGGCTGGCGTTTGTGCAATCGTTACAACCTCCGTGTCGCTGGAAGGTGCAACTGACACGGAGGGAATATTTGCAGAACTAAGAGTGTTGAGAGGCGAACAGGCAACTGTTAATATCACGCTCAACAAAACAAGCAAGGCTATTTTATTAGAGGTTCGCCCCATCCGGCACCATCATCTTATTTACTCTCTCCCAGACGAGTTGTCACACGTTTCCAGGCTTCTGTAGGAGCAGCAGGGGGAAGGTTTTTATGGATCTCGTTGCTCAGGATAAAGGCCATATCCTCTAACTTTGTGGATATCGGCAAATTCGCGTTCTTCAGGAAAAACGGTTCTCCAAAATTAACGGCCCGAATGACCTCATCAGGCTCATAGGGGATGACAAAATCAACCTGATGGCCCAGCACCTTTTCAATCTGGGCTTGACGAATTCCAACGATAGAAGAATTACTGTTCAACAACACTTTTATTTTTTCGGGCGGAAATCCAAGCTTATCGTAAATATCTAAGGCACTCATTGCAGCACGGAGGGAACTCATATCTGGCGCCACGACAAGCACCAGGTTATTCGCAAAATTCAACATCTGAATAGTGATATCCGTAAAATCATGAGCGGTATCAATGACAATGAACTCGTAGCGCTTTGCCAGTTGGGACAGTACCGCCTTCCAAAAGTCATCGCCAAAAGTATCAACGGCGATGGGAGACGTAGGCGCAGCAATGAAGGAAAGCCCGGTGGGGTGTTTGCTGGCTACATTGTCGATCAGCTCCTCATCGATATTTTTCAACTCGATCTCGGTAAAGTCTTCCCAGCTAAACCTGGGTTTTGTGTTCAACATCATAGCGACCTGGCCCGCCGAAAAAACAGCGTCAACCAACAACGTTTCTTTAGCCCAGACTTGCCGCAAGGCCAAAGCTAAATTAACTGAGATGCTGGTAGTCCCAAGCCCACCGCGCAGGCTATGGACTGCAATAATCGTTGTAAGCTTTTCATCGCTCTTTTCCATCTGGCTTACAATTTTCATCGCCCTGCCCCGCCGCGCTAAAATGCGCATGCGAGCAACCAATTCCTCCGGCTGGAACGGTTTGATCAGATAATCATCAGCCCCCAGCTCGAACGCTTTGAGCTTGTCCCCTAACTCATTCTTGGCAGTGATCACAATGACCGGAATATTGCTGAACTCCGAATCGCGACGGAGACGCTCTAGAATATCGTGTCCGGAAATATCTGGCAGTCGCAAATCCACGATGATAACCTCTGGTTTTGTGGCCGAGATCTTTGCCAGGCCTTCTTTGCCGGTCTTGCTGTAATCAAACTGGTGCCCGGCATCCTTCATAGGCCGGTTCAACAATTTATAGTAAAACGGTTCATCATCTATCAGTAAAACTCGCATACTGGGTTCTCCGAATTGAATAATTTCCTTAACTTTCCTGCTGCCCTATATAACCAGCTAGAATCACCATCGCTTCATCCTGAAACAGATGAATGTGTTGCTCCAGCTCTTCCAACGCACCTTTCGTCATCGCAAGATCTCCATCTTGACTTTTCTGGTCTAGCACTTGCGATAAGTACGCAATCTGCTTCGCGCCCATGCTGGCTGAGATCCCTTTAAGATTATGGGCTCTATCTGCAAGTACTTTCAAACTCCCAGAAAGAAAGGCCATCCGAAGTTGTTTGACCCGCTCTGGTAGATTTTCAATAAATTCGTTCAAGAAATCGCGATAAAATTCGATATCCCCACTAAATCGGGGTAAGGCTTCCTGGATGTCAAGCACCTCAAGTTTATCTGCTACTGCTGTTTTGTGCAAACCCGTTAACCCGTCCGAACCCCCTGAGCCGCTTACGTAAGCCGAAATCAACTGAAACAGGATTTCAGTGTTGAACGGTTTCGCTATACAATCATCCATGCCCGCGCTCATACACCTCTGGATTTCATCGTCAAGTAGCATCGCTGTGAGAGCGACGATGGGGACATGTTGGTTTTGTTCTTCCCATTCCCGTATCTTCTTTGTTGCTTCAAACCCATCCATGAGGGGCATCTGTATATCCATCAGAACAATGCCATAGGAATTTGATTGTACAGCTTCTACTGCTTCGATTCCATTGGAAGCGGTATCGTAATTATATCCCTTTTCTGACAGTAATAACCCCATCATCCGCCGACTGAGTTCGTCGTCGTCAACCAAAAAAATCTTGGGGGCATTGGAATCCAAGTCTGCCTCTTCTCAAAATATGTTTAGCTTCTGTTAGTTCGAAAATAGCGTGTGATCCAAGCGTAACCCGGACACTTCCAGATCCCTTGAAAACGAAGGTCGCAACCCGGTAGCACGAAACTCGCCAACAATTTTGCGATTTTGATCTACCCCGGTTGTTTGGAACTTGAAAATATCTGTCATTGTTACCACCTCGCCCTCCATGCCCACCACTTCCGAGATGTTGGTGATACGACGGGAACCATCGGGAAAGCGACTCAGTTGAACGATCAAATTCAAGGCCGAGGCGATCTGTTTACGAATGGCCGAAAGCGGCATATCCAATCCGGACATCATCGACATGGTTTCCAGGCGGGAAATTGTATCTCTTGGCGTATTCGAGTGGACCGTTGTCAGCGAACCGTCGTGGCCGGTATTCATAGCCTGCAACATATCAAGTGCTTCTCCGCCGCGAACCTCACCGACCACGATCCGGTCCGGACGCATACGGAGAGCATTCCGGACCAAATCGCGAATGGTGACAGCGCCCTCTCCGCGGTAGTCCGGGGGTTGGGCTTCCAAAGAGACGACGTGGGTTTGATGTAAGCTCAACTCGGCAGAATCCTCAATGGTCACAATCCTTTCCCAATCGGGGATATTGTGGGTAAGCATATTCAACAGGGTCGTTTTCCCAGAGCTCGTATTCCCCGCAACAACGATGTTCAATGAGGCTTGCACACAAATTGCAAGGAACTCAGCGATTTGGGGTGTCAGCGACCCCAGATCGATCAGCTCCTGAGCGGTCAACTTATCCTGCAAGAACCGCCGGATCGTGATGCAAGGGCCATTCGGGGATACAGGGGGTACAACAGCGTTAACACGCGATCCATCGGGAAGTCGCGAATCGATCAGAGGGTGTTTGCTGCTGACGAAGCGCCCCATGGGATTGATAATGTGATTGATCGCAAAACGGACATGCTCGTTGTTATTGAAATGTAAATCGGTAAGGATCATCTGACCGTTTTTCTCGACAAAGATCTGGTCGGGGCCATTCACCATCACTTCACTGATTTGCGGATCGGAAAAGTACGGCTCGATCGGCCCATAACTGGCCACATATGCAAAAAGTTCTTTTGCGAGCAGCTGGTTGTCTTCCTCAGACAACGTCACCCCCGCTTCTTCGATGGACTCGGCGATGATCTTGCGCAGCAGGAATTCATAGCGCTCTCCCACCGGAGGCTCCATGTTTGTCTTATCGTAAACGAAGCGTAGTATTTCCTGACGGTTGACGTTTTCAAGCGATATTGTAGATGCTGCGCCAGCAGATTTTTTCTTCGCCATTTAATGTACCTCCAATATGGATCATTTATCCTGCTATCTTATTTTCAGCGATAGATTGCAGAAGCTGCTTGAATTACTCCTCACTACGAGCATTGTGAAGCAGTCTTCCAGAACTGGGAGACTGTGATAAGCCCTCATCATTTTACTGCGTACTATATAAATTGGGTTTTCACCTTACGGGCAAACAGGTTGCAATATCGTGTCTGTTACGCTTGCGTTCAGCCTGATGGTTTGTGACTTGATGAACGTGCCGACAAACGGCATCGCTAAGGGGTAATCGTAAACCACGCTGACTTTGACCTCATCCCCTTCGCAGGGAACCGCACCCGCTTTATCGACTGCAACGTCGACATTTACCAAAGTTGTATCTGAAAGATCGACCGGATTCGAGGAAGCGTTGCGCACCCGGGTTTCAATCCCGGCCGTATCGGTCGGATTGACCGAGCCATAGAGCGCGCCTTCCTGGGCCGCATCTTGCATAGCGCTGAAGGAGAAGTAGGCGATCGAAAAATCGACTGCGCCGGCTAGCAGGATCAGGATCACCGTCAGGCTGATCGCGAGTTCCACCAGGCTTTGTCCACGCTCGCTCCGCTTTCCGGTAGGCTCGTTGTGGTTGAAGGATAGATTCTTTGATCTTGCAATGTTTTTCATGAGCTCGACCTCAAAATTCTGATAAAGCCAATAATTTCGCATCTTGCTAAGAAAATGGATTGACCTTTTGAAAAGGAAAAGGATTCTGTTTGATTGGTGTCTGGCATTTGTTTTTGTACAATATTTTTAACCCTGATCTGCTTACTCGGTTACAGGCAATATAACAACCACCTCCTTTTATAAAAAGTATTTGTTGCACAATGCCCGTATTCATGACGGAAAATCAAGAATTAGGATACGCAAGGAAAGAATCTCATGCCAGTTATAGAATTTTATTGTTTAGAAGGATTGCAACGCCTGATGACCCCCAACATTCGTTATGGATACCAAAATACGCAAAAAGCAGCTGTTTTCTTTCTCAGGGTTTTCCAGGTTTAGTTTGGTTTATCAGGCTTATCGGGTTTGTCCGGTTGATTCACATTGCCCGGGTTCCCCTGTCCAGGGGCAGCCGGCGTTCCGGTTGCCTGTCCTAAATGCAGGCCCGGGTTGTCCTTGGTAGCCTCAGAAACAGCCGTATTGGTGATTACACTCGGGACCATCGGTCTCAATCTCAAGTGGAATATAATTATCGGTAACAGTGACCGTTATCACCAGGCGTGGCTGTTAGCGGTCTTATATGCCGTTGGCACCGGGCTGGGGCTTGGCAGTGGCAAATAGCACGGTTCCGGACGTTTCCATAACAGCATCGGATGTTTCCATAGCAACAATCTTCTCTTCCAATCGATCTTCCAACCTGGTCGCGGAACAAGTAGTTGCCTGTAAGCATCCCTAATAGCATAGTAGCAACCAGCCCGAATGCAATGGCACTCTGAAGAACGATACCCTGGGCAGTTGTCGAACCGCCCAGCGCCGCACTCGATCCACCACTCCCGCCGCCCACCCTGCTGTCCGCCCTCACCGCCCTGTCCTTTCCCCGGAAATCTCAAGGTGGCAGCTTGTTGTAAAAAAACAGTCTTTCTTACCGCCAGCATTTGCGCCGGGTACTCTGGCGTCTCCACTCTCAGCTTCGAAAGCAATGCAATGATTTCTTTCGCACCGAGTGGAATTCTCGCCACCATTACTCACCCCCAGTGGTGTAATCCAAAGCTTCGCGCAATCTCCTGATTGCCCGATTCTGTACCGCCTTGATTGCATTTACGTTTTTGCCAATGATATCAGCTGTCTCTTGTAAACTAAATTCCTCCTGAAACCGTAAAATGAGGACATTTCTTTGGTCCTCAGTGAGTTCATGTTGCATAGCTGTAGCAAGTGTCTCAAGTAACATTTTTTCTTCCGCTTGCGCTTGAACAGGGTGCTTTTCTTCTTTGAAAGTATCGACGACCTCAAGTGGCGCGTTACGCTGCCTGTCACGAGCGTGGTCAACAACAAGGTGATAAGCAGTCTGGAAGAGATAAGAACGTATATTCTTGCGCGGACCTTTCCCTTCTGCAAATTTATCTAGCAAGCGTGCAAATACATCACCAACGATCTGGTCTGCTTCAAGTGGGTAAGCGCCTAAACGAAGCAGATATTTATATATCTGTGGCGAATTTTCCTTGAAGATAGCACCAAGGGCTTCGCGGTCGAAGGATCCGGCAACCGCTAAAGCGGCGCTTTCAACCTTCATCGATGCCTGTACCATCCTGCCTACTTCCATGACGGTGCACTGTGTAAAAAGTTACTATTACTATCATCATTTCGATAACAAGAATAGAACTGTGATCAATGTATGCTGTAGCGTCTGATCTATCCGGTAAATCCTTTCACAAAAAGTCTAAAGCCCTTTCCAGGATGCAACGGGGACAAGGTTCAGGAAAAACTTGAAAGACTGTCGTTAATCGTGCTGAACACGTTGCCGATGACCGGACCGAGCAACATCAGGACTGCAAAGACTACAATTGCTACCATTGCCAGAATCAACGCGTACTCGACCAAGCCCTGGCCTTTATCGTTCATTGCAAAAAACATAATTCACCTTCCTTAGAAAATTGATATGGAACGGAAACAAAAATTGTTTTTCTTACTATACGATGAAAGAGATTTATTTTCTTTTAGAAGAAATTTGGGTTTCTTAGGATAGTTTTTCGATTTTCCCCCGAAATTTATCTAATTTCAGTAAACACAAAATTACTCAGGAAACTCCTTCAACCTTCCTGGTTTACTGAATTTATGATTGACGCACTTGATCAAAGGCGACTCTCATTTTTAGTATCTTTTCGCGAACTGCATCATTCTTGGAATTTTAAACAACTTCCACCCATTTGTGCCTTCCGGCCGACGTAAAGTGGCCGTCAAACCTTATCCGATGTGATGGTCGTTCAACCAGGTGACCGGATATACTTCTCCACTCTCGCCTAACAAGCGGGAAAGCAAGGAAGTAAGGGGATCGACAGTGCCCGATGTGTAGAGCCGAATTTCGGTTTGTTCCCCTATCGTCCGTTTCAACCCCTGCGCTTCCAACAGACGTTTGGTCTGTTTCGCTACCGCAGGAGCGGGATCGATCACCCGCACGGATTCTCCTACAATCCGCTCGATTAACGGGATCACAAACGGGTAGTGGGTACAGCCCAACACAACGGTATCAATCCCCTGCTCCAGCATGGGGCGGAGCGCATCTTCCAGGATGGCGCGGGTTTCATCCCCGTCCAAATCTCCCTTTTCGATCTGCCCTACCAGCCCGGGACAGGTGTGCTGCAAAACCTGCACGCCATTGGCAAAGCGCTCCAGCACCGAGGCATACAGCGCGCCCTGGAAGGTAGCAGGCGTGGCCAGCACGCCTACCAGGCCGCTACGGGTATACTCTGCCGCCGGTTTGACCGCCGGTTCCATCCCAACGAAGGAGATGTGCGGGAATGTATCTCGCAGGGAATGCAGCGCTGCCGCCGAGGCCGTGTTGCACGCTACCACGATCAATTTTGCGTCCTGGTCGAGCAAAAAGCGGGTGATCGCTTCTGAGAAATCGCGCACCTGTTCCATCGGGCGCGGGCCGTACGGAACGTGTCCCTGGTCGCCAAAATAGAGGACCGGCTCCTCGGGCATGAGCGCGCGCATGGCGCGCAACACGGACAGCCCGCCTACGCCGGAGTCAAACACGCCGATGGGCTGGTTCTTTTTTGACATGCTGGAATGATAAGGGGAAAGGGGAAAAAGGTAAAGAAAAGCAGCCCAAATCTTTAGAACCGAAGACCACTTTGAGACTGTTTTTTCTCCGCCGCTTGCACAAATGCCCTGAACAGATTGCGCGTCGGCTGTTGGTCGGTCAGCCACTCGGGGTGCCACTGCACGGCCAGCCCAAAGGGATGCTCGGGCAGCTCCACCGCTTCGACCAGCCCATCGGGGGCGTAACCCGTCACGCGGAGCCCAGGGGCGATATCTTTCAAGCCCTGGTGGTGCAGGCTGTTGACGTTCAGAATTGGCTCGTCAACGACCTCAGCTATGCGCGTCCCCTCCTCTAATTTGACCTCGTGTACGAGCACGGTGCGCATATTGCCGGGATAGGTATGATCGATCCTGGATGGAAACTGTTCGGGCAAATGGGTGTACAGCGTCCCGCCCAACCCGACGTTGACCGTTTGAATGCCGCGACAAATGCCGAGGAACGGCTTACCGTCCTGGACCACTGCCTGGACCAGGCTCAGTTCAACGGAATCGCGCAAAGGGTCCACATCATCGACGCGCGGGTGCGGTTGCCCGCCAAAGTGGTCGAGCCCGATGTCCCCGCCGCCCGAGAAAAGGATTCCGTCCAGGCGCTGATACAAAACATCCCACCCGGCCTCCGCCAGCATGGACGGGATCAGCACCGGCACGCCGCCGGCCTGCAGGATCGCGTGCACGTAGGCCTGGAGGAGCATCACGGTCGACAGCCCGCTGGGATTCTTGCCCTGTAACGTTGTAATTCCAATCACCGCTTGCATCAGCCTGTCTCCTAAAAAATGGCTCTTCGGGAATCTCCGTGGTAAATACCCGGATTTGGGGAAATCCTTATGAACCTAAAAAAGAAACCCTGAAGGTTTTGAAAACCTTCAGGGTCTGAAAACCTCTGGGGGCAAAAAAGACTAGTCGAACTTTTGCTTGAGGCGGGCGGATTTGCCCGTACGCTCGCGCATGAAGTACAACTGCGCGCGGCGGACTTTGGAATGGCGCTCGACGACAACCTTGTCAATGCGCGGGGAACGGAGCAGGAAGGTTCGCTCGACGCCGATCCCATTGCTGGCTATGCGGCGGACAGTGAAATTGGCGTTGTTGCCACCCTTGCGCAGGCGGATAACGGTGCCTTTGAATTCCTGGATACGCTCGCGCTCGCCTTCCTTGATTTTTACGTGCACGCTCACCATATCGCCGGAGCGAAGTTGGGGGATATTCTCATTAACCGGGGCCGCTATGGCCTGCAAAATCTGGTCTGTCATTTCGTTCTTCCTTACTCAAGTGATGTTGATTTGTTTGGTACGCGACGGCGGATTATAGCACGCATCTGTACATCCTACAAGGCCGAAAAGAAAAGCACTTAGGCGTTCTCAAGAAAAGGAGTTTGTCGAAATGAGCAGGACAAAAGCATCCTTGAGATGGCCTTCGAACCAGCGGCGGCCTTTGGAGGAATTGGTAAAGCTATTCAAGGGGGTTAGAGATGATCGCAATCCCGAGTTGATCCGGTATCCCCTGGAAAGTTTACTGAGCACAGGCGTGCTGATGTATCTGTTTCGGCTGGGAGCGCGGCGACAGATCAACTACCAACTGCGTAGGAATGGGCCTTCGCAAACCAAATTTGAAGCCTGGTTCGAGGTGGGTGAAGTTCCGCATGGAGACACGCTCAACTATGCCTTCAAAAGAATAGTCCCAGCGGAGGTGCAGGAAGTGGTGTGTCAGATGGTAGAAACCTTGATCCGTAAGAAAGTCCTGTATCGCTGGCGCGTGTATGGCAATTTTCTCCTGGCCATCGATGGCACTGGGGTGTTGACTTTCCAGGCTCGCCATTGTGCGTATTGTATGACCCGGAAACTCAACAATGGCGAGATACTCTACTATCACCCGGTGCTGGAAGCCAAACTGGTGACTGCCAATGGATTCGCTTTCTCGCTGATGACCGAGTTCATCGAGAATTCGGATCCACACGCCGAAAAACAAGATTGCGAATTGAAGGCTTTCTATCGTTTGAGCAAACGCCTGAAGGCTCGTTTTCCCAAACTGCCGATCTGCTTGTTGCTGGATGGGCTTTTTGCAGGCGGTCCCACCTTCCAACTTTGCCAGGATTACAACTGGCGGTTCATGTTTGTGCTCCAAGAAGCGGATCTTCCCCAGGTTCACCGCACCTATCACCTGGTATGCTCTCAAACACCTGAAAACCGTAAGCAGGTTTGCCTGGGTCAGCAGCAGGAACTCATCCAGGAGTATCACTGGGTCAGGCAAATCGATTACCGCGATGGCCAGGATCGTCACCACGCTTTGAATATGCTGGTCTGCAAAGAAACCAGGCCCGCCGGGTTGAGCCTGTCGAAACCAACGCAATCCGCACAACCCAACACCACCACCTTCAAGTGGCTGACCAACTTTATCCCCACTGCCCACAATGTGGATACGCTGGCGAATCAGGCTGGAAGGCTGCGTTGGAAAGTGGAAAACGAAGGCTTCAACATCCAGAAAAACGGGGGCTTCCATCTCCAACACCCTTACAGCCAAAACGACACTGCTCGCAAGGTCTTCTACTTCCTACTCCAGATCGCCTACTTGCTCTTCCAATTGATCGAAAAAGGCAGCCTGTTTCGCAAGGCGTTTCCTCAGGGCCTCGGCTCGCTCAAAAATATCGCTTTCCGCCTGCTAGAAGCCTGGCGCAATTTGCGATTGAGCCCAAAAGCTTTCTGTAACCTCTACAGCGGCCGCTACCAGATCCGCTTTGACACCTCCTGATACAAAACGACATGCCAGCTCACTTCTGCTGCCCTGCCTGCGTTCTTGGCCTCGACCAGACAGAACTTCTTGGTGATCCTGACATGCCGTGTTCCTGATTTTATCCTATTCTGCTTCCTTCCCTTTTTTCCTTTCCAACATCCGATGAGGCCTTCCTTGCCCATGCGTTGAGGTGCTGGTTGCACGCCTGCTTCTGCTCTCATCTGTTTTACCCATCCCGCTCCCTTTTCGCCAAGTACGTTTTCTTCAACGCTGAGAAAAGCGCTACTTCCATCGGTTTATTTGTACTTCCGGATTGCCAGTACCGCATTATGGCCTCCAAAGCCGAAGGCGTTGCTGATGGCCAGGGCGATCTCTTTCTCACGGGCCACGTTTGGAATGTAATCCAGGTCGCAGGCAGGATCAGGCGTTTCATAGTGAATAGTCGGCGGCAGGAGGCCTTCTCGCAGGGCTTGCACGCAAAAGATGGCTTCCAGCGCGCCGGTTGCGCCCATCATATGGCCGGTCATAGACTTGGTGGAGGACACCGGGATTCGATAAGCCAGATCGCCCAAAGCGGCCTTGATCGCCTTGGTCTCGGAGAGGTCGTTCAGCTCGGTAGCCGTGCCATGGGCGGAAATGTACCCCAGCTCTTCCGGGTTGGCCTCTGCCGCTGCCAGCGCCTGGCGGATGGCTGCCGCGCCGCCTGCGCCGCTCTCGTGCGGCGCGGTGACGTGGAACGCGTCTGCGGTTGAGCCATACCCTGCCAATTCTGCCAGAATATTCGCGCCACGAGCCCTGGCATGCGACTCGGTTTCCAACACCAACACTGCAGCGCCCTCCCCCATCACCAGGCCATCCCGGTTCTTGTCGAAAGGCTGCGGCGTCATCGAATAATCCTCGTTGCGGCGCGACATAGCGCCGACCCGGTCAAAGGCAGCGACGCCCAGCGAGGTCACCGTGGATTCCGAAGCGCCCGCCAGGCAGGCATCCAGCATGCCGGCCCGCAGCATCATCCAGGCTATGCCGATCCCGTCCGCGCCGGAGGCGCAGGCGGATGCTACCGAAAAGGAAGTGCCTTTCAGGCCATGGTCGATGGCAGCCAGGCCGGCGGCGCCGTTCGACATCAACATCGGGATCAGGAAGGGGCTGACCCGCCGGGGACCTTCGGTGTGGTTGGTGATGATCCCTTCCTGGAGAGACTTGAGCCCACCGATGGCCGATGAAATGATGACGCCAACACGGTCCGCGTTTGATTCGTTGACCTCCAGCCCGGAGGACTGCAACGCTTCGGTAACGGCTGCTGTCGACAACTGCTCGAACCGGTCACGACGGCGAACTTCTTTTGCCTCCATATATTGTTCCGGCACAAAATTCTTCACCTCGCAGGCGATGTGAACCTGCAATCCCGTGTCGTCGAACAGTGTGATCGGCCCCACGCCCGAGACGCCGTTGGTCACATTTTTCCAGGATTCAGAAACACTCAAGCCAAGGGGATTGACAGTTCCCATCCCGGTGATCACGATCCGTTCTTGCATTTTTCCTCCTGCAGTAATAGGTTCTTTGGGAATTTCCAGGCTCGCTACCCGGCACCCTTTCGCGCCAAAGCCTGGAGAACCAATTAATATCTTTCGTATCTGCTCAGGTCCAGGTAAAAAAGTAGGGCAAAAATGGTGTGCGCGGGGGCGCACGCCCCCGCGCACACCATTTTTGCTACCTTAAAACCCCGCAAAAGGCAACTCGTCACGGCCCATGATTCTAGCGATCGCGAACCTCCCACTCACGCTTCAGCATGCCATAGTAATATTCGCTAGCCCATTGTCCCTTGAACATCAGGTTTTCCACGAAGTGGCCCTCGCGGCGGAATCCCAGACGATCGAGCATTCGAAAGGAAGGAATATTCTCGATATCGGTAATCGCGATGACACGGTGCAGATTTAATTCATCGAAGAGATAGGCTAACAGGCGCCGGACTGCTTCCAGGCCATAGCCCTTGCGCCAGTGCGCTCGCGCGATCGTGCATGCGATGTATGCCTGCGGGTCATCTATTTTGAGAAAATAGGCTGTATCGCCCACTATTTCCCCGGTTGCATTTTCTTCGATGACCGCCTGGAACCACTCGCCTTGTGCTGCTGGATCCTTGGACTTCATCTCTTCGACAAAGTCGAGGGCCATCTCACGCGAAAAAGGCACTTCCCAGCCCTGATACCTGGCCACTTCGGGATCGTTCCGATACGCCCAAAAAGCATCCAGATCGGAGTCCTGAAACTGGCGCAAGAGCAGACGGTTCGATTCCAGCTTGAAACTCATGGACGGTCCTTCGAGCTTGGGATGTAATCTCCCTCGACCCATTCTTCTCCGTTCGGCCCAACTTCTTTCTTCCAGACCGGAACGATTTCTTTTAAACGATCGATGCCGTAGCGGGCGGCTTCGAACACGCCCGTATCCCGGTGGGCGGCGGTACAGGCGATCAACACGGTCGGCGTTTTGGGGTACAACCTGCCGATGCGCTGGACGATCGCGATGCCTTCCACGGTCGGCCATTTCTGGCGGATCTCGTCGGCGACCTGTTTCATTTTTGCCTCCGCCATGGGGACGTAGGCTTCGTATTCCAGGTATACCGTTTCATGCGGATCGCCCCGCCCGGTTTCCCCACGGACCATGCCGGTGAAGATGGCAGCCGCGCCCGTGCTGGTGAGGGTGATCTGCGCCAGCAAGTCGTTTAGATCGAGCTCATCTTCTGTAATAGAAAAAACGGTTGGATCAGTCATTTCGCTTCTATTTATGAGATCGCTTCGTCGATCCTGCGACTGCGTCACGCAACTGAACGCGCGGTTCAGCTCAGGGCTCCGAGCAATGACACGATCGTTTACCCCCCGCTCACCGGCGGGAACATGGCGACTTCGGCGTGTTCGGGGACAAGGCTGTCATCGAACGCAAACTCGCGGTTGATGGAGATCACCACCAAGTCCATCGTCTCTTTTAATCCGGGATACGCATCCACAACCAGGTTTTTCAAGCTCCGGACGCTCATCTCGGCGGGTATTTCCAGATCTGCTGATTTCGTCCCGGCGCGGTCTCGCAGCGTGGCAAAAAATAAAACTTTAATCCGGTTCATTCCATTCCTTTGCTGGAATCAGGTCAAGGTGTCGGGCGTTCCACCTTGACCTTCTTTTCGCAAAGGCGTTTATCGATATATCTATGACAACACGCGCTTATTCGTTTATTACGTCCCCCGAGCGGCCGCCGTGTTTTTCTACCAGGCGAATGTTCTGGATACGCATAGTTTTTTCGGCGGCTTTGGCCATGTCGTAAACCGTCAGGGCAGCCACGGAAACGGCGGTGAGCGCTTCCATTTCGACGCCGGTTTTGCCGACGGTTTTGGCGGTGGCGGTGATCGTCACGCCAGGGAGGGAATTGTCCAGGGCAAGGTCCACGTCCACCACGGTGAGCGGCAACGGATGACATAACGGGATCAGGTCGGAGGTCCGTTTCGAGGCGCTGATGCCGGCAATCTGGGCAACGGTCAATACATCGCCTTTTTTGATCTGCCCGGCACGAATCAAATCCAACGTCGCCTGTTGCATGAGAACCTCGCCCTTCGCAACTGCAATCCGTTCGCTGTCCGGTTTGGCGCCCACGTCCACCATGCGGGCGCGGCCCTGCTCGTCGAGGTGGGTCAGTTTGGGATCTGTCATGCTCAAATTATAGTATAGACCTGGCAGGTTTTTAGAAACCCGTCTGGTCTCGCGGTATAATCGTCGGGTTATGGGAAGTATTCTGGGCCACCAAACCAGCGGTTATACCGTTCAAACGCCTGTTTATGCAGGACCGCTCGACTTGCTGCTCGACCTGATCGAGCGGGCTGAATTGGACATCACTACCCTCTCGCTGGCAGCGGTAACAGAGCAATACCTGGAACACCTGCATCTCCTGGAAGAAACGCACCCGGATGAGATTTCAGCGTTCCTGGTGATGGCCGCCAAGCTGTTGCAGATCAAGTCGGAGGCGCTGTTGCCGCGCCCGCCCCTCCGGCAACCCGGCGAAGAGGACACAGCCGCTTCCCTGGTAGAGCAGTTGAGGCTGTACAAACGCTTCAAACAGGTCGCCAATCTGCTGGCAGAACGGGAAGCCAAGAACCTGCGCACCTACCTGCGCCTGGCGCCGGCGCCGAAAATCGAAGGGAAGCTCGACTTATCGAACATTACCATCGCGGATATGATCGAGGCTGCCAGCGAAGTCTACGCCAAGGGCGCCGAGAAGCAGGCGCTGGGAACCATCATCACGGCGCCCAAGGTCACTATCCGCGAGAAGATCGCGTTGATCTCCAAAAGGCTGGGCGCTTCGGAACATGCCCACTTCCGGGAACTCTTGGGAGAAAACCCCACCCGGATCGAGATCGTAGTGACGTTCCTGGCTTTGCTGGAGCTGGTCAAGCGCTACCAGGTAGCTGCCCGGCAGGAAGGCTTGTTTACAGATATCGAAATCAAGCGCATGGATGACTGGGATCCGGAAGAAGAGATCGAGATCGAATTCGAGTAAAGCCGGTGACTAGTAGTCAGTAACCAGTGATCAGTAAACAGTAATCAGTGGTCAGTGATCAGTCTCTGTGGCTGGTCGTTTTTGTTTATAATATTTGTAAGCCAAAATTAATGCGACCGCTGCGCCAACGGAGTCGATCAGCACATCGGTCACCGCCGGATGGCGCCCAAGCGTGAAGGTCTGGTGAAATTCATCCGTCGTTGAATACGCCACCGCCATCAACCATGCCAGGTAGAACCAGCGCGCACGTACTCCTTTGCTATCCCCTATCAACCCGTTCAGGAAAGCCAACGCCAAAAGCCCATAGCCGAAGGCATGCCCTCCTTTTTTAACCAGTAAATCGAGAAAGCCAAAATCTGGCATATCAGTGGAGGGGACGGACGAAAAGCCAAAAATGACGGTCATCATCACCAGTGCCGGTCCCCAACGCAACAGGAACGAAGTTATCCTTGACATGCGCAAATTGTACTGCAAAGAAATGTTACCTTTCCGGTTCAACCCTTCTTCGGTATCAAGTAAGGAGATTCATATGGAATACAAACATCTTCACAAAAAGATCACCGGAGCAGCTGCCCTGCCGATCATTTTGTCCATGATCCTCTCGGCCTGCGCCGGATCTGTTCCGACCAACGTTCCTGCAGATGAAGAAGAACAACTGATTGAAACCCTGCAGGCGATCTCTTCAGCCGTAGCTCCCACGCTGACGTCCGCACCTACCCTGACGCCCTTTGTGCCGACTGCCGAACTGGCAACCTCCGCCCCACCGACAACCATCCCGACTCACACACCAAGCTTCAGTCTGCCAGGCGCGGCAAGAATCACCTTCGCACCCGGAGCGACGTACGGCAGCGCCAGGGGGAGCATTGGTCCGAACCAGACCGAAAACTATGTGCTCCAGGCCGGGCAGGGACAGCCCCTGCTGGTCACTGTCTCTTCGCAAGACAACGACGTGACCATGTCCATTACCACAGCCAGCGGCACTGCCCTTTTACCAGCCTCCCAGGCACGGTCGAGCTGGCAGGGGACTTTGCCCTCAACTCAGAATTACTACATCCAGATCATCGGCGGGAACAGCGAAGAGAACTACGCTTTATCGGTCTCGATCCCAAGCAGGATCGAGTTTGCAGCGGGCGCGGTTTCCGCAACCGTGAGCGGACAGACGGTGAACGGGAATATCACCTCCTATGTGGTCGCCGCCCAGGCCGGCCAAACCATGGACGTTGTGCTCACGCCTGAACCCAACGCTGCCGCTCTGACGGTCTGGGGTTTTAGCGACGGCCAACCCTACCTGCGATCCCAGGCCGGCTCCACCACCTTCAACATGCAGCTGCCTTCCACCCAGGATTACATCATTGACGTCGTTCCCCAGGCCGGGCAAGAAGTAAACTTCACGTTGATGGTAGAAATAAGATAGTACATTATTGGGAAAGAACCATTTTTTCTTTCCAAGAAATATTTTCGCATGGCATTGATCAGTCTTCAAGATGTTACCCTGGGCTTTGGCGGCCCGCCCCTGCTCGAAAACGTCAACCTGCAGATCGAAGCTGGCGAGGGGATCGGGTTGCTGGGTCGAAACGGCGTGGGCAAGACCACCTTGCTCAAACTCATCCACGGCGACCTGTCCCCGGAAAGCGGCGAGATTGCCCGCCAGGCAGAGTTGCGCGTTGCCTATTTGCCGCAGGGCATCCCGCCCGGTCTGCAGGGAAGCGTCCATCAGGTGGTGGCCTCGGGATGGAAAACCAGCCCGCCGGCAAAGACCGCAAGCGAGGCCCCCTGGCAACGTCAGCTCCAGATGGACAAGGTCATCTCGCGCATGCAGCTCGACGCCGAGGCCTCCTTCGACCAGCTTTCCGCCGGACTGAAACGCCGCGTCTTGCTCGCCCGCAGCCTGGTCCGGGACCCAAACCTGCTGCTGCTCGACGAGCCTACCAACCACCTCGACATCGACTCGATCGACTGGCTGGAGGGCTTTCTCAAACGCTGGGGAGGCACCTTGCTGTTCGTCACCCACGATCGCGTTTTCTTGCAACACCTGAGCAACCGCATTATCGAGCTCGACCGCGGCCATCTCTTTGATTGGGACTGCGACTATGCCACGTTCCTCGAACGCAAGGACGCCATGCTGAGCGCCGAACGGGAGCAGAATGTTCTGTTTGATAAAAAACTGGCGCAAGAAGAAGCCTGGATCCGGCGGGGAATCGAAGCCCGCCGTACGCGTAACGAGGGCCGCGTCCGCGCCTTGATGCGCCTGCGCGACCAACGCGCCCAACGCCGCGAGCAGCCCGGGAAGGTGCGCATGCAAATCGACGCAGAGCAGCGCTCCGGCAAGCTGGTCATCGAAACCGAAAACCTGACCTACGCCTTTGAAAACAAGCCAATCGTCAGCGGCCTGGACCTGACCATCCAGCGCGGGGACCGCCTGGGCATCGTCGGCCCAAACGGCTCCGGCAAGACCACGCTGTTGCGCCTGTTGCTCGGTGAATTGCAGCCGCAGCGCGGCAGCGTGCGACATGGCACCAATCTGGAAATTGCCTACTTCGACCAGCTGCGCTCCCAACTCGACGAGAGCAAGTCTATCCTGGATAACGTTGGCGAAGGCCGGGACGTCATCACCATCAATGGGCGTGAGCGCAACCTGGTTGGCTATCTGGAGGGATTCCTTTTCAGCCGCGAGCGCGTCCATGCCCCGATCAGCGCCCTTTCAGGCGGCGAACGGAACCGGCTGCTGTTGGCCCGCTTATTAGCCCGTCCTACAAACCTGCTGGTGCTCGACGAACCTACCAACGATCTGGACATCGAAACGCTCGAAATTCTGGAAAACAGGTTGCTTGACTACCCCAGCACCTTGATCGTGGTCAGTCATGATCGCGCCTTTCTCAACAACCTGGTTACCAGCACCCTGGTCCTGTTCGGGGACGGACGGGCGCGCGAATTTATCGGCGGCTACGACGACTGGCATGCCCAAAAAGAGGCTGAGCGAGAGAGCGAAGCGGCCCGCAAGAAAGCCAGCAAAACCTCCCCACAATCAGCGCCTAAAAAACAGCAGGCAGCCAGGAAGCTCAGCTACCACGAGCAAGTCGAACTCGACCAACTCCCATCGAAAATTGAAGCCCTCGAAGCCGAGCAAGCTCAGCTCAACACGTCCCTGGCCGACCCCGCTTTTTACCAGGACAACCATGCTGAAATCAACGGGGCGGTCGAAAGACTGAAAGTGATCGAGGAAGAACTGCAACAGGCCTACCGTCGCTGGGAAGAATTGGAAAAATGAGATAAGGCCAGGCGCCTGAGAATTCCATTTTCATCAAGCCGCTCCACGATCCGTTCTCACCATCTCATCCGGCTCAATTTGTTCGCCGCACTTGCATTGTTACCCCTTAATTCTTAATAGCAGGCTTAGGTTCCTTTAATAGAGCTTTTCAATTGAACGTGTATGCTGAAGAAATATAAGTAAGTAGGAGTTATTGAGACGTATGAACCAAAAGAACGCCTGCGAAATTCTAGTCCTTGGTGGCGCCAACATGGATTACCTTGTGCGCGGTCAGACCCTGCCGAAACCCGGAGAAACGGCGATGGGGGAGGTGTTTCAGGAGGCGCCCGGCGGAAAGGGCGCCAACCAGGCGGTGGCAGCCAGGCGGTTAGGCGCGCAGGCAGCGCTGATCGCGCGCGTCGGCGCGGACGAGCGGGGAAAAGCAATCAGGAAGCGGCTCGAGGATGAAGGCATCGATACTACATATGTTTTCGAAGATGCGAAGGAATCGACGGGGGTTGCCTTGATCATGGTCGAGCAGGGGGGCGAAAAGGAAATCCTGACCGCACCTGGAGCCAATCGCAACATCGACATCGATCATGTTCAGGAGGCGAGGAGCCTGATTCAGTCCGCGCAGATTCTGCTTACACAACTGGAAATCCCACTCGACGCTGTGATGACAGCGGTGCGGCTTGCACACCAGGCTGGGGCAAAAGTCGTTCTCGATCCGTCCCCACCCGTTTCCCTGCCCGATGAATTATTGGGCATGCTGAACGTGATCAAGCCGAATGCGCGCGAGGCCGAAGCGCTCACGGGCATTCAAGTGCAAGATCGTAGCTCAGCGTGGAAGGCAGCGAAACGCCTGCTCGAGCACGGAGCCGGGGATGCGTTTGCTGCAGCCCTCAGCGTCGGGCTGCTCGAGGGACGATCCTGGCAGCAGGCTGGTGACTGGGCGAGTGCCGCCGCCGCCTTAACAACGACCAGGCTTGGCGCACAAGCGGGCCTGCCCAGGCGCGACCAAATCTTGGCGCTGCTCGACCAGGAAAAGTCTAAAGGCTAATGCGCCCTCAGAATGATACGAAATAATGACCGGGCAGCCAGAATCTTGCCGCTCAGTGGTTCCTTTTGAGAATTACAGTTCAAAAGGAATCCGCACCAAGACAAACCGGTCGCAATCTGTGTGCTTAACAGCTTGCGCTCTAATGTTTGAAAATGAAGTGCTAGATTTCCCTGACACCTCTACGGCGCTCGAAAGTATCAACTCCCCTCCCCAACCCTTCTGCCACCTCCGCGGCAAATTGTCGAATTTTATCTATGTCACTTTCAGAAAGCATGCGGGACTCTAAGTGGGCAACTAAATCCTGACGCTCCTCATTTTAACGAAGTGAGCGTAGACTCCAAATTCTGTTTCTTGTCAAGCAATAACTCACGCGGTATGTCACCTGAGATATATAAATCGAGAATTCGATCTAGTTGAGACTTGGCGTCGTTCCATAAGTCGCCTAATACCTGGAGGCGGTCACGAAGTGGTGCAGCATATTGCTCCCTGCCTTCCTATAATGCTACCAGGCCACTATCCAATACTTTAGGTTTTGTTAACAGAGATTTGACCCAATCCCAAACAACTTCATCAACTTGATCAACCCTAAAACTTGGTAGGTTACACGAAGCATTGGCAATATTACCCACTTCGCCGAGCAGACGCACCAACTCGTCAGGCGATTTGGCGTCTCTTACAGGACCACCACATGGATCGCGGCCAATGTTGCCAACCGTCCATAAGCCAAACGTGAATTTGTGTTCGGCTTGGGGGTGTAATCAGTCATGGAATACTCCTTATGTTATTTGTCATTGCTAGGGCGGCGTTCTTCCGCTCGAAGCAGTCTCCCTCATGGTGTTGAAGATTGCTTCGTTGAGATTTCGACGCTACGCGCTTTAACCTTCCTCGCAATGACGGTTTAATTTACTTCACTTCAAACACCGCAGTGACAGGCCGAGGCGCGCCCAGATCCTGGCCGCGTTTGCCGGGGAACATCCGCCGACCTCGAGGCGGAACTCGCCGGGCTCGAGTGTCAGTTTGCCATCATCGTTGAAGAATGACATCACTTCCGGTGTGATCGTGAAGCTTATGCTGCGGCTCTCTCCTGCCTTGAGCTCAACCCGTTCGAAACCAACGAGGTGATGGAGCGGGACCACCGTCGAAGCGTGGAGATCGCTCAAGTAAAACTCGGCAACTTCGGCTGAGTTGCGATCGCCGCAGTTGGTTAGAGTAAAGCTGAAGGGGAGGGAATCCCGAGGAGCAAGACTTGTTTATCGAGCTGTAAATCCGAATATTCAAAGCGACTGTAGCTTAGCCCAAATCCGAAAGGATATAACGGCTCTTCGGTCATGTAGCGATAGGTACGTCCGTTCATGCGGTAATCATCGAAGGCCGGTAGTTGAGCAAGCGATTTGGGAAACGTGATCGGAAGCTTTCCAGCAGGCGACATATCGCCAAACAGCACATCGGCAACCGCTCGGCCGCCCTCCATACCCGGATACCAGACAAAGAGAATCCCGTCCACCATATCTTCCACATCACCTAGCGCAATTGGGCTGCCACCGGTCACTACCAGCACGATTTTCGCGCCGTGGATCGCCAGTTCTTTGATGTAGTTGATCTGGCTGGCAGGGAGTGAAATACTTTCGCGGTCACCATTGAGCGGCGTGAGCAACGCTGCGCCCTCCTCGCCCTCAAGCTCCGGGTTAAACCAACGCAGACAATGGATACATCGGCGGACTGGGCAACGAATGGTGCCGACGTTTCTTTGGTCTCGCGCGGATGCTTGAGCAGCGCGCCAAGGTGATATCCCAGCCCCATGCCTTCGGGGACGCGCCCGGTAATGCCTTCCAGCAGGGTAATCATCCGGTCGTTGAGTCCGCAATAATTACCGAGCAACGCTTCCATGCTGGCAGCGGTGGGACCGGTGATGAAAATCTTGCGCGTCGTGGGCTTGATCGGCAGGATATTCTTTTTGTTCTTCAGCAGGACTATTGATTTGGCGGCGGCCCGATAGGCCAGTTGACGGTGCGCGTCACAAGCGACGACATCCATCCCAATGGATGTGAATGGTACATCTTCGGCGGGATCGAACATGCCAAGTTTGAAGCGCGTTCCGAGCGTGCGCGCCAGGGCATGGTCAACGTCCGCTTCGGTGATGAGTTCACGCTCGATGGCTTCGGGAATTTCGCTGTAAACGTGGTCACAACCTATGTCGCAGCCGCGCTTGAGAGCCAGAGCCACCGTCTCGACGGCATCTTTGGTGACTTTGTGATTGACATGGAAATCCGTCAATGCACCGCAATCTGAAACCACATGTCCCTGGAAACCCCATTCCCCGCGCAGGATATCTTCGAGCAGGAGCTTACTCCCGTTGCAGGGTTCACCAAGCGTGCGGTTGTAGGCACCCATCACCGCTTCGACTTTGGCGTCAGTGACCAGCTTTTTGAAGGCCGGTAGATACGTATCGTACAGGTCGTGTTTGGAAACGATAGCATCGAAGGTGTGGCGGTCTTTTTCTGGGCCGGAATGGACCGCATAATGCTTGGCGCAGGCCGCCACTTTCAGGTATTTGGGATGGTCGCCCTGCAGGCCTTTGACAAACTCTGCGGCCATTTCGCCCGCAAAGAATGGATCCTCGCCCCAGGTTTCCTGCCCGCGCCCCCAACGCGGGTCGCGGAAAATGTTGACATTCGGCGACCAGAAGGTCAGCCCCTGATACTGGTCGGTGTAGCCTTTGCGACGAAGCGCTTCGTGGTATTTGGCGCGGCCCTCGTCGCTGATGGCAGTGGCGATCTGGTGGATCAAGTCCTTGTCCCAAGTGGCAGCCATGCCAATCGCCTGCGGAAAGACCGTGGCGCGTCCATTGCGGCCAACGCCGTGAAGGGCCTCGTTCCAATAGTTGTAGGCGGGGATGTTCAGACGCGGCACACCCTGCGCCGGATGATTTATCATCGCCACCTTTTCGTCGAGGGTCAGGCGAGAAAGCAAATCCTGAACTCGTTCACGAATGGGAAGATTGCTGTCTAGGTAAGCAGGTTGATTTATATGAAATCCTTGATTGCGAGTGTAAAACATCTGAACTCTCCTGGCCCCTCCTTCACAAGACGGGGTGCTGAGGAGAGGGTTCACGCAAACAGCAACAAAACCTAAATCTCATCCAGTCCGACATATTCAAACCAGTCGAAATCCGCTGTATTTGCACTCGGTTGCCCATTGCTGCTGGCATACATCCCGATATAGGCTCCCACAAACCCTCCGGCGATGGGGGTGCTCAGGATACGCCCGTCCACACGTTCGGCAACAGGCTGCCAGACCTCTGGCTCGGTGGCAATATAGAAACTGTAGTCCTGTCCATCCGCCTCCACCTTCAAGTAGAAGCGATCTCCTTTGATGGGAAGTTGGGCTAGGACCACCTCCGTACCGTCTGGAATTGGGGACAACCTTGAAACTGGATCCGTTGTCGAACACTTCATGAGACGGACGGTCGCTGTTGCTCCCCCTGTTATCATGTAGCGGAAATGGAACGCGTTGTTCTGCAAGAGGACCAAGCCCGCGCACTCGTAGTCATGCTGAGGCTTGAACTCGAGCGCCGCCCGGGCGGTAAAGCGCATATGCTGCTGCCGCCGTCCAACAAAACTTGGATTCGCCAGATCCATCAGGCGCTCAGGCCGCAGCCGCAAACGCAAATACCCTGGCCGCGCACTGAGGCTCCAGAAGTCATCGCGCGGTGTCCGCAGAAAGTTCCACTGCGGCGCCAGGGTCTGGGTTTCGAAGTGATCACAGACAGGCAAAGAGGGCCAGCGATGTTCGGGCAAGTTCGGCGCCTGTCCCACAGACTCAATCCGCCCGCTGCCAGCGGCGACCACAGGCCAACCGTCCTCCCAACGCACCGAAACCAGGAAGGTCTCGCGACCGAGGTTATAGAAGTATCCCCCGTAAGGCCTCATGGCCAGTAGGACCATCCACCACTCGCCGAACTGGGTCTCCACGAGATCTGCATGTCCCGTGCCCACGATTGGGTAGTCCAGCCCCAGGTGGCGATGGGTCATGATCGGGTTACGGCCATTCCCTTCATAGGGTCCTGTAATCTTTGCGCTGCGCGCAATCGTCACAGCATGATCATGCCACGTTCCGCCTTCGGCAATCATCAGGTAATACATCCCCTCTAGTTTGTAAATATGTGGTGCCTCCGCGTGGGCTGCTCCTTTGAGGGCACCATCCCAGAGAACATGCACGTCGCCGACAAGGCCCATGGACTGCAAATCCAATTCCTGCAGCCAAATCTCTCGATGTCTTTCATATTCACTCTGAGGAGGTGTGCGGTTGCCAACATACCAGGCGCAACCATAATCGTCAAAGAACAAGGAAGGATCGATGCCCGGGGCGTTTTCCAACCAGTATGGCTCTGACCACGGCCCGGCCGGATCTGTCGCTGTCACAACAAAGTTGCCTTTTTTCGACGTTCCACCCACCAGGGTATTGATCACGTAGAAAGTTCCCTCGTTATAACGAATGGTCGGCGCATACAACCCGCCTGAGGAGTACACGCCATCCAGGGGCAGTTGCGAGAGCCGATCAAGAACATGCCCCAGCTGGCGCCAATGGACAAGATCACGACTGTGGAAAATCGGCAGACCTGGAAAATATTCAAACGTGGAAGTCACCAGGTAATAGTCCTCGCCCACCCGACAGATGGATGGGTCCGGATAAAAGCCTGGCAGAATAGGGTTATGAAATGTTCCGGGCACGGGTCGCTCCTTTCGGTGGAACATAATGGCCATACTGTCGCTAACGTAGTATGCCGTCGCCAGGTCATATGTGATATAGAGGATGCTCACCCCCAATTCATCTCTGATCTTTTTGAACAAGTTGACAATCGACATGGGCACGGAGGCATCGACCATCGAAACCGGCTCATCGGCGATCAAGAGCGTTCGGTGGTCAACAAAGCCCTGGTGATGCAAATTCACTATAACTGTCCTCCAGGAAATTCGTTCGGATATTTCCCGGCAAATTCCTGACAGGTCAGACCCAACAAAAAAAATGTTTACAAAGAATTTCAAATCGAGTCCCCGGGCGGATAACCGGCACAGAACCTCGCTTAGGCAAACAACAAATGATTCTGATAACCAGTTGGCAGCCAATCAGGCAGTTCTAAAGGTGATGGCGGCAATCGAGAGCGGCGAAAGCTGGACACTTGCTTTTTCCTCGCTGATCTTAACCGTCTGCAAAGGCTGACTGCGGATGGCATTTGGATTCTCGTAGGTATTGCGCGCATCCGGGCCTGGGCCGCCAACTGATTCAGCGGATATGACCGATATGAGTTTTCCTCTGCCATGGTCGATCTCAATTTCGGCAGTTTCTGTGAGATTGCGATTGATCAGGAAAGTATGCAGGACTCCATCACCCAGGATGGCGCTGGTGTCGACAGTATTGACCCGTCCATAGGATGGGCTGTCATAGGCGGGCCCGCTGACCGAGGGCAGAAGCGCGATCCCATCCCGCCGGGAGGAGTAGAGGGCAAACGCGTAAAAGATCGTCTGCAGCAGGATGTCATCTCCACGGGTGAGGATCGGGGCGATCACATTGACAATCTGGGCAATGTTGGCAATCTTAACAACGTCGGCATGTCGGATGAAGCTGTTGAGAAAACCCGCCACAACGAGGGCATCTTCCAGGTTGTAATGTTCCTCGATCAAAGGCGGAGCGAACTTACCGCTGCCATTCATATGCTCGGCAGATTGGGTCCGGTACCAAACGTTCCACTCGTCGAAACACAGATAGTGCCGTTTTTTGCTTTTCGTGCGCGCCTGCACAAAACGGCAGACGGCATCCATCTCTTCGATCTGTTGGTCGATCGAGTTTGTTACTGCTAAGTAGTCGGCGGTATTGCCCTTAGGATTGCCCACATACCGATGCAGGCTGACATAATCGGCATAGAAACCAATACACTCCAGCACTGTGCGGTCCCATTCCATGTAGGTTGGCAGTGAAATGGAGCAGGTGCCGCATGCAACCGTTTCGATACCTGGGTCGGTATCTTTCATAAGCTTGGCTGCCTGTTGGGCCAGGATGGCATATTGGTCAGCTGACACATGACCCAACTGCCAGGGACCGTCCATCTCATTGCCTAGCCCCCACAGCTTGACCTGATACGGAGTTTTTGATCCGTTTTCAGCGCGAAGGTCAGCATATCGGCTTCCCACCGGGCAGTTGCAGTATTCAACCCAGTTGCGAGCCTCTTCAGGTGTGCCCGTCCCCAGGTTGACGGTCACCATAGGCGTCCAGTGCATCATGGATGCCATTTTCATGAATTCATCGGTTCCGAACTGGTTGGGTTCAATGCTCTGCCAGGCGAGCTCGCGCACTGTAGGCCGCTGCTTCTTTGGCCCGATCCCATCCATCCAGTGATAACCGGAAGCGAAGTTGCCGCCGGGGTAACGCATTGTGGTCATAGAGAGTTGGCGTAGCGCGCCCATCACATCTCTACGAAAGCAATTTTCATCCGCATGAGCAGAATCAGGGTCAAAGACGCCCTGATAAACAGCTCGACCCATGTGCTCGAGAAAGCCACCGAAAATACGGGGGTCGACCTCGGCAATAGGATAAGCAGGATCCAGTATGATATGAGTCTTTTCCATAGTGCACTTCCAAATGGATATGGAATAATCGATGAGAGAGATTACCGGGCCGGCAGGTAACCCAATGATTCTCTTCAGCTCAACTGGACGCGGATGGCAGCAACTGACGCCGAAGGCAAAGTCAGATGGAGTTGGAAGGACTCGCAACTCACATCTAAAACCTGTGGCGTTACTAAGGTGGGCGAGCTGAAGGTGTTGTGGGCGTGAATTTCTCCCGCCAGAATCTGTCCATGAGCCCCATTGACTTTTGCCCCGCCCAGAATGTCCACGGTGACCTCGCCGGCTTCTTGGGCATGGCTGTTGGTCATGGTTAAGAAAAGTTCTTTGCCATTTAAAGAGGCGCTGCCGGCGACAAGTGGAATACAACCCTCCGTCGTCTCGTCTTTTTGCAGCGCGCTCTGCCAGGATGTTTGCAGGATATTGCTCTTCTTGAAGTTGATGTTAGATGTCTCGATTCGGGTTCGCAGCACCGTCGCGCCCTGGTGGGGAGCGTACATCTCGTAGACATAGCCTGTCGGTGTGACCAGCATCTGCTCGCCTTCCGTCAGGATCAATGCCTGCAAGACGTTAATAGTCTGTGCGATGTTAGCCATTACCACCTTATCGGCGTGGCGGTTGAAGATATCCAGTGTGTTGGCAGCGACAATGGCATCACGGATGGTATTCTGTTGGTAGAGGAAAGCCGTGTTCGTTCCCTCTTCAACAGGGTGCCAGGTGCCCCACTCATCGACAATCAAGCCAATCTTACGGGCTGGATCCCAGGCATCCATCGCCGCACGCTGCTGGATGACCAGAGGTTCCATCTTAAGTCCCTTTTCGAGAAGGCGATAATATTCCTGCTCGTTATATTCAGTAGCTGTACCGGCCGTACCGCAATAATAGTGTGCAGCAAAGCCGTCGATATTATTGAAAACCCAATAGTCCTTATAGAGCTTACGGAAGAACCGGTCGGTCCATTCTATGTCGTTGTTAGCCGGGCCGCAGGCTATCACGAAAAGATTTTTCCCGAAACCTCGAATAAAGGAAGCATAACGACGGAATTCCGTGCAATAATCCTCCGGGGAGAAGTTACCGCCGCAACCCCAGTTCTCATTGCCCACGCCCCAATAGGTGACATCAAAGGGTTCGGGGCTACCATCGGCAGCACGCTGCTGTGCCCAGGTTGATCCGTTCGGACTAGAATTGGGAAAGTTACAGTACTCGACCCAATCGCGGAGCTCTCGGGGAGTTCCTGAGCCGACATTGCCGCAAATATAAGGCTGTGCACCGACCAGACGGCAGAAATGGATAAATTCCTGGGTGCCGACAAGATTTGTCTCGATCACTTCTCCCCAATGGATATTGATCCGGCGGGGTCGCCGGTCGCGCGGGCCGATCCCATCCTGCCAATGATAATCGTCGGCGAAGCAGCCGCCTGGCCAGCGGATCACTGGTGGTTTCAGCCGGCGCAGAGCTTCGATGATATCCGACCGGAAGCCGCTTATGTTGGGAATGGGCGAATCTTCACCGACCCAGATGCCGTCATAGATGCAGCGACCAAGGTGCTCGACGAAATGACCGTAGATATTAGGATTGATGGTGGCGGATGTATCATCCGGGTTGAGAGTGATGCGAGTTGTGTTCATTTTGAGTACCTATTTGGGGCACGCCACGAGACGAGCGATTATGCCAGACGCAGTAAGGAAGAGCGGTGATTTCCACTTCCTTAAAGGCACCGGCTTAAGCTGATACCGGGAGGAAGTCATGGTTGTATTCCTGCCGCGGCCAACTCTGCGTGTTCAGTGTACAAGTAGCACTTCACTATCCGCCGTTCAACCTGCACATCAGGCGGATCGACTTTTCGGCAAATCTCCATCACATGGGGGCAGCGGCCCGCGAACTTGCATCCTACCCGGCCATATTCTTTCACTTCCGTCGTTCCAAGTGAAATAGGTTTGGCCCATGACTCTCTTTCCTTAGGCGCGGGTTCGGGAACCAATTCCTTGAGGAGCCTTGTATACGGATGGAAAGGCCGATCCAGTACATCCTCTACCGGCCCCGATTCGACGATAAACCCGCGCAGCATGATCGCGATGCGGTCGCTGATGTAGTACGCCGTCGCCAGGTCGTGCGTGATGTAGATCACGCTTACCTTCTGTTCATCCCGAAGCTTGCGGAACAAGTTGACGATTTCCATACGCAGCGAGGCATCGACCATCGAGACGGGCTCATCGGCAATGATCAATTTAGGCTGAGAGATGAGGGCACGTGCGACTGAAACACGTTGTGTCTGACCGCCGGAAAGCTCATGAGGATACCGGTGACTCACTTCTTCCAGCGACAAGCCCACGTTCCGGAGCGCATCATCGACAACCTGGACCGCAGCCCGACGGTTGGGCGCCAACCCAAAATTCAATGCGGTGTCAAACAGATAAGCATCCACCCTGCGCAGGGGACTGAAGGTTTCGAATGGATTCTGGAAGACCGGTTGAACCTTCTTCATGAACTCTTTGAACTCGGATCGATTGCGGATCGTTGCCAGATCGCGCCCTTCAAACACCACCTTGCCCCGGGTCGGTTCAAGGTCACGCAGGAGTAGACGCGAGAGGGTGGTCTTTCCGCTGCCGCTTTCACCAGCCAGGGTAAAAATCTCGGGTTGGTCCATGCCCAGCGAGAAGGAAACATCGTTAACGGCTACAAGGAGGGAACCGCCGACCAGGCCACCAATATGAAATTCGACGGTTGCATGTTGAACATCCAGCAATTTATCGGTTGCGCTCATAGGGAGTTCTCTTTCACCAGGTGGCAGGCCACGCGATGTCCGTCCCGAACGGTGATCAACTCAGGTACTTCGATCCGGCAGATATCCATGACATAAGGACAGCGTTCGTGGAAACGGCAACCACTTGGTGGGTTGGCAAGGTTTGGCGGGGCGCCTCCTAGGCTCGCTTTATACGATCTTTCACCGATCATTGGCAGCGAATGAATAAGATGCTGTGTGTAAGGGTGGAGCGGAGCGTTGAAGATGATTTCGGTAGGTGCTTCCTCGGCAATACGGCCCGCATACATGATCATAACTCGGTCGGCAACATTGGCATGTACCGCCATGTCATGAGTCACCAGCAGGACTGTATTATTGCTCAAAGCCTGAATATCCTTAATCATCTGCAGGACTCCGCGCTGAACAACGACATCCAGCGCCGTGGTGGGCTCATCGGCAATAATCAGGCTGGGTTGGAACACGGTCGCCAGGGCAATTGCCACCCGCTGCCTCATTCCGCCAGAAAGCTGGTGGGGATAAGAGGTGAGAACCTCGGCCGGGAGCCCCAGCCGATTGACATGCTCTCGTATCTGTTCGAAGAATTTCTTCTTGTCCGCGATGCCTTGGTGCGTATCGACAATATCCTCAAAGGTTTTGATGATCTTTCGCACCGGGTTGAGAACGCTCATCGATCCCTGCATTACATAGGAAATTTCCTTCCAGCGCACATTTCGCCGTAGCTCTTCCTGGGTGGTATGCAGTATATCGACATCATGAGACCAAAAATGATAGTTAACGCTTCCCGAATTTACTTTTAGTGGAGGCTTGACATTGCCCGAGATCACCTTGATCAGAGTTGTTTTACCACAGCTCGACTCGCCTGCCACGCCATAAATCTCATTCGGCTTGAGTTCGAAAGAAACTCCGTCGACGGCCCGTACGGTCCGTGAGATTCCATAAATCTCAGTCCGGTAATACGCACATAGGTTTTCTACGCTTAAAAGTGCCACGGGTTATCCTCCGATCAAGCGCAGGCGAGTTCGGGGATCAATATATTCATTGATGCTTGCGAAGAACAAATACAGACCGAGAAAAAGAATGATAGCCACCAGAGCCGGTGCTGCGATCCACCACCAGACCCCCGCCACCAACGCCCCGTGCTGATTGGCCCAGAAGAGTGCGGTTCCGATGGAAGGGGTGGTCAGATCCGAAAGCCCCAGAACACTCAAAGTGACTTCCATTCCAATTGACCACAGCAAGTTATTAATGGTGGTGGCAAACACGATCGGTAGCACGAAAGGAAGGTGCTCGTTGATCGTGATCCAAAATCCGTTGGTCCCGGAATAAGCCGCGGTCCGTGTAAATGAGCGCTCCTTCAGGCTCAGCACCTGGGAGCGAATGAGGCGGGCGTCATACGGCCAACCAAAGAATCCCAGGATGACCCCCAGCAGGAACAGGTTCATCTTGTCGCGCATCAGAAAACCGAGCAGGATCAGGATAGGCAGCAGGGGCATAATCACGAAGCTGTCATTGACCGACATCAGCACTCTGTCAAGCCATCTGCCCTGATACCCGGCGGTGAGCCCAACCAAGATGGCAATCACACGAGATATAGCCGCAGTAATCAGCCCCATGATCAGCGAATTGCGCACGGCAAAGGTCAGCCACCAGAAAATATCCTTTCCACGAGAGTCAGTGCCGAAGAAGTGATCCAGCGATGGAGGCGAATCCATAGGTACCTCAAATGATTTGTCCGGCTCATACGGGGAGACAAAGGATAAGAGAATCATCACCCCAACCGCAAGCAGTAAAACAAAGGCAATGCGGAAACGTCCATCATATTGTAAAAGGTCGCGTATTACTCTAAACATGGGTGCGGCCTCCTATTGATATCGTACCCGCGGATCGAACAGGGGGTAAATTAAATCCATGAGAAAAACGGTGACAGCCACGCCGATAATCGAGTAAATGGCAATGCCCATGATCATGGAATAATCGTTCCGGTATACCGCTGCCATGGTCAGCATGCCAAGCCCCGGGAAACCAAAGACGATCTCCATAATGAGGGCGCCGCTGAAGACTGCACCAAGCGACATGGCTAGTCCTGTAAGCTGTGGCAGCAGGGCATTGCGCATGATATATTGCGAGATGATCTTGCTTTCCTTCATACCAGTGGTTTCGGCATAAACCACATAATCCTCTGAGATGATATTGGAGGTAAGGGATTTCATACCGATAAACCAGCCGCCAAACCCGACCAGCACCAGGGTAGTCGCCGGAAGTATGGAATGCCGCAGGTAGGTCAAGGCAAAGGCAAATGTCCAGCTGGGACGAGTCCCGATCGGATAAGCCCCGCTGAAGGGCAAGATGGGAATGAAGAAAGCAAACACCACCAGCAGAACGATCGCCACAATGTAGTACGGAATGGGACGGACTGCCTGTCCCACTACTTCGATCACGCCCAGCAGTTTGTTTTTCGGATAGTAGCTGGACCAGGTGCCGAACAGGTTGCCAAAAATCCACGAAATCAGCACCGCGGGGATCAACAGGCTGAGTGTATATGGCATGGCCTGACCAATCATCCCAGACACCGGGTTGGGGAAATTAGCGAGTGAAGGACCGAGATCACCCCGGAGCAAGCGACCCCAAAACGCGAAATACTGCTCGACCGGACTGCCAGACAGTCCATACATGTCTGTCAGCGCGGCGCGCATTGAGGCGATGGATTGGGGGTCGAGAGTCTCACCCCGCGCCATCATCATAGATATCTGCGCCTCTACCGGGTCCGCGGGAGAGAGCCGGGGAATGATAAAGGTGACCGTGATCCCAACAAATATGATTGTTAAGAATTGAAGGAAGCGCGGAATTAAATAACGAAGGATAAACTGTCGCATTTAGACTGTCTCCAGTATAAGAAGACCCCTCCACAGTGGCCGCCTGCTTCGACAACCGCTATGGAGGGCATTGTGTTGCTACCGCTCTTTTCCCTCGATTATCGCATTCAATTCATATAAACACGATCTTGTCAACGGCGAGGTTATGCGTTCTTCGGTTTAATCTTGACGAACATATACTTGGTGTTACCCCAGTTCGGCACTGGATCCGTGTAGGGGTCATCCACAGATGGATACCCCGTGAAGTAGGTGGTGTCCATGGTTGTGAAGACATTGTACGCCATGATGGGGGTAATCGGCATTTCCTGGGCCGCGAGCTTGCAGTACTCCAGTCCCAGCTCGACGCCCTGGGGATCGTCGAAGGAGATCTTCTGGATATTTTCGATGATCTGGTCGAGTTCGGGGTTCTTCCAGCGCATGCTGTTGGTGCCGGTAGCGGATTCGCCGCTCGCTACGTAGAATTTTGAGTGCCATGACTGGAGGAAGTAGAACAAGTCGGGATCGCCGCCCCAGGTCTCGATCGTCCAGGCAAAGCTGGCGCTGTATTCGCCGCTGCTCATGATTGGCCAGAGATTGGCCTGCGCGTCGAGGGTGGCGTCGATGCCGAAAGCCTTCCAGTTCTCGACAACCGCGGCGGCAGCCCGGTTCATGGTCGGGTTGCTTTCACCCAAGCCCATCAGCGGCACCTTGAAGGCGGAGCCATCGGGTAAGGCCCACGTACCACCGACCTTCTGCATGCCGGCATCCAGCATCAGCTGCTCGGCAGCCGCTGGATCGTATTTCCACCAACCGGCTCCGATATACTTCTTGATGGTGTCGGTATCGGTGGGCACCAGGTCGCCCAGGCTCTGGCGGGCTAAATCGGCAATCCGTTGGGCGGCAGTTGGATCGTAGGGCTTGTAGTCCTGCCCGCCAACCTTGAGGGTAAAGTCATTCAACCAGGATTCCAGCGGCGCGTGATAGTAGTGGGGATACATCCCGGTCGGTGGGACGTGGATGGCGGAGATGGTTGCCGCGCCTTTATAGGAGGCCAGGGCGACTTCGGCGATATCAATCGCCAGCGTCAGCGCCCAGCGGACTTCCTTCTTGTCCAGGCCGGGTTTTTCGTTGTTGTAGATGACAGCCGGCAGGGTGGGATCCGGATGCGCCCATGGGAACGAGTTGAACCAGCCGACCGAGGATGGGTTATTCTTGGCCAGGGTAATGCGTCCTTCGGGGGTGCAGTCGTGGATCACATCCAGCTCGTGTGCTGTTTGGGCGATAACGCGCTTATCGCTCGGGCCTGGGTCAATGTACATGGCGTACTTGACATCCACGTCACCCAGGAGGGCGACTGAGGTCCGCTTCCAGTCTTCGCGGCGCTCCCATAGGAACCATTTCCCGTTCGGGTCGGAATCTTTGAGTACATAGGCGCCCAGGCTGACCGGTGGGTTGAATTTGAACGCCACCGGGTCTGCCTCCTTTTCAAAAATGTGCTTGGGCATCATGTAGGTGGAGCCCCAACGCACGGTGAAAGCCGAGTGGAAGCGCGAGTTGGGGGACTTCAGGTGGACGACGATCGTGTTTTTATCGGGCTGTTCCAGCTTGTCGATATTGCCCGAGAACAGGCCATTACTAGCCAGTCCCGGTGTCTTCATAATGGTGTCGATGGTGTAGAACACGTCATCGCCTGAGAACTCTACGCCATCGCTCCAATAGAGACCCTCGCGGACTTTTATGGTCATCTCGGTGAAGTCGGCATTGTAGATCGGCTTCTCGGCTGCCAGGGCATTATCCCATACGCCGTCGACTCCTGCATCCGGGTCGATGTACCACAGCGCATCCAGAGCCAGTTGCTGGAGTCCACATACCCAGAAGGCGCCGTAGCCGCTTCGCCAGCGGTTGAAGTCATCTGCTGGTTGCACAGTCCCTGATGGGTTCTCCAGGATGAGGCACTGATCCCTGGGGACGCCCGGCTGCACCTCCTGCCCTACGGGTGCAGGGGCTCCCCCCTCTGAGGTAGGCGCGGGGGCTCCTGCCTCCGAGGTTGGCGCAGGGACGGAAGGTGCGCACGCCTGCAGGGCGCTAGCTGCGGTGAACACGGCAGCTAGCTTTAAGAAATCTCGTCTGGTGGTAACTTGCCTCTTCATTTCTTCCTCCATGTTATAGATCATGAATTGGACTGAATGGCTACGCTTGCATCACACAAGCCGCCTTAAAATAAAAAGGAAAAAATCGAACCCGCCAGCGCAAGCTTGGATGAAACATTTATCATTGCCATCCATGTAGCAAAAATACAGGAACATGATTTTTTCCCTTGACAACTAGTCTTACACAAACCTTAGATCTAAACTCGAGAAAGAATTCTTAAATTGTGTATAGAGAAAGCAGGAAACAGCTTAAAGCTTTCTAAATATTAGCATGAATAATAATGAAAGTCAACATTAAATCTTTCGTTTTTGTTCATGTATTTTTTAGAATGTTTCGATTTTGTTTATTCTGACGTTTTTTTGACCTCCATAGAGAGAATTTGTCATTTCTTAGTGGGCAATTCAGGTACATTTCCCGGCAAATCCTGCGGTTTTTATGAGGTATTCTCCCATTAGCAGCAGTCGTCCACCCTTCACTCCTTCCCTCGAAAGATCCGAGCAGTTCCAACACGAATGCCTATTGCATTTCGTCGAACAAATGATTAAAATCTTGGGAGCGTTGTTCATTAAATTATTTTATTGAATTGTGGTATTCTTTTGATCTAAGAACAGATTGATAGCCTCGGATGGACTTTGATTCGGGGAGGAGCGAAAACACCTTGATAAATCATACCAAGATCGGTTCGCATAAAGCGCCGACGATGCGCGATGTTGCTGCGGCGGCGGATGTCTCCCTTTCGACTGTTTCACTGGTGGTTAACGGAAAAACGGGCGTAAGTCATGATCGGCGTGAGAGGGTCTTGAAGGTCATTAAAGAGCTCAATTACGCAACGGGTGGACGCAAAAAATCGGCTGTGGAAACAAAGATCATCGGTCTTCTGATGGAATCGCTGTCTGAAGCCTCACGGAGCGAGGGATTCTACCTTCGGATTGTCTCGGGAATTGAGGAAGCTGCATATGAGCTGGGTTACCAGGTGTTACTGCATGTCTATCGCCCGACAGTTGATCCCCTCAACAGCATTCGTGAGTTGATGGGGCGGGATGTGGATGGGCTGATTATTGCAAACGATGGTGATATCACGCCCAACGTGATCCAGAACATTGCCGAAGCCAGTATTCCAATGGTCTTGGTAGAGAACTTTCAAAATCTCCCAATCCATTCGGTGACCGCCGATAATTTTACTGCCGGGCGCGTTATGACTGAATATCTGATCCAGCTGGGGCACCGGCGGATAGGTGCGCTGGGTGGGCCGGATAAATATAGTAGCCTGCGAGATCGAATACGCGGTTACTGCATCGCTATGTTGGAGAATGATTTACAGCTCGACCCGAGCCTTCAGCCAAGTCCCGTCTCTGGGAACCCCAGAAAAGGATACGTGCAGATGCAAAAACTCATTGCCCTTCCCGAGCCGCCGACGGCTGTTTTTGCTGCGAGCGACCGGGCGGCATTTGGGGCGATGGAGGCCATCAAGGATGCCGGGTTAGTCTGTCCAGATGACATTTCTGTGGTTGGTGTTGACGATGTGAGGGATAGCGCGTATAGCACCCCCTCCCTGACCACCTTCGGTGTTCCCAAGTACGATTTAGGCAAGACCGCGGTTTTAATGCTCCACAACCTGACACTAGAGAGGTCGATACCGCCTGCCAGAACGGTTCTGCTTGGAAACATCCTGGTGCGGCAATCCGCTGCTCCGCCCCGCGAAAAACCTCTACAGGGTAGACTTTCGGCGCTTGCCGCAACCATCACGGTTGATCCGCGCCATGAATAAACTCCTATAGTTCGTTGGTTTACGGTCATGTCCTAACCGTACGAGCCAGAACCAAACCGAGCATAGAAGAGTGTTCGGATTTTGACGCGGAAAGTGACAAGGCTGATGATTAAAGGCCTATCCCCTTTGGTCCTGGGTCTCGATTCCAGTACAACCGCTTGTAAGGCGATCGTATGGGATTGTCGCGGCACATCTATTGCCAAAGGCTACAGTTCTCTTGCCCTGTTGGCTCCTCAGCCTGCCTGGCATGAACAACCTGCTGAATCCTGGTGGGAATCCATGATTCACGCGATTCGACAGGCCATGAGTCAAGTAGAGGATAGACGACTGAAGGCTCTTTGCATCGCGCACCAACGTGAGACATTTGTCCCGCTTGACGAGCATGATCGCCCATTGATCAATGGCATCCTCTGGATGGATGAAAGGGCACGCGAACTCCTGCCATCTTTGGGGCAAACACTGGGGCAAGACAAATTCCACTGCCTGACCGGTAAAAAACTCTCAGTCAATTTGACCATTGCGAAAATCGCCTGGCTTAAGGCGCACAGAGCTGATGTATTTGCCCAAACACGCAAATACGTGGATGTGCATGCATTTCTGGTTCACCGCTTAACAGGTCTATACCGGACTGGCTGGGGATCTGCTGACCCAACCGGGTTGTTCGATATACAGAAGAAATGTTGGGCTGAGTCTCTGTTAGATCAAGTCGATATCCGTCTCGACCAACTTCCTGAAGTATACCCACCGGGAACCATCATTGGCTCTCTTATCCCAGCTGCTGCGGAAGCTTGTGGCCTGCCGGTTGGATTGCCAGTGGTAACGGGCATTGGTGATGGGCAGGCGAGTGGATTGGGGGTCAATATTACTTCTCCTGGTGATGCATATTTGTCAATGGGAACATCGCATTCTTCCTATATCTGAACTTTATTTTCGATCTTCGTTTCGCCCACCTGAATGATGACCACATCCTCCGTCTGCAATGTGAAGTTATTAGGGACGAGGCAGGTTCCAGTCATCAAAAAGACACCCTGTGGGAAATCCAGTTCGCGTGTGAGAAACTCGACCAGTTCAGGCATCATTCGCTTCATGGAGGCGGTACTTGCTTCAGCGTTGAAGATCGTTTTATCTGCTCGTCGGATTTCCATGCGGATGGAAAGATTCTGGATCATCCCGGGTTCGCACAACACAATACTATGTCCCAATGCGCACGAGCCGTTATAGATCTTCGCCTGTGGCAGGTAGAGCGGGTTCTCCCCTTCGATCTCGCGCGAGGAGACGTCGTTCCCCGCACAATAGCCCACGATCTCTCGGTGACAATTAATGACCAGCACCAATTCCGGTTCGGGTACATTCCAACTACTATCCCTGCGGATGCGGATTGGTCCGCCGTTCCCCGAAACGCGCCACCCCATGGATTTGGAAAAGATCTCCGGTCGCTCCGCCTCATAGACTTTCTGATACATATCCGCGACGCTGGATTCCGCCTTTCGTGCCTCGCGGCTTTGTATATAAGTGACTCCCGCCGCCCACACTTCCTGCTGTGAATCGATCGGCGCTTCCTCCTCGCCCAAAGCTGATTCGTTGCCCGATAGTTTTTCCAACATTTCGAACATGGTCCCGCGCGTCATCTCGAGCAGCGTGGTCAGTTTCAGGCTTGGCGGCAGAAAATGACCGTTCACTGCCCAGCGTGATCCGTTTGGAGTTTTATGTTTAGTGAGTAACATGGGACATCTCCTAAACTGTAGTAACGACTTCAGTCGTCCATTACCAAACGACTAAAGTCGTTACTACAAATTTCAGTAAATCACAGGTTTACTAAGGGAAGCCCGAAAACAGGGGTGCGGGCGTACGCCCGCACCCCTGTTTTCGGGAACTCCTTCAACTTTCGTGATTTACTGAATTTAACTTCTAAAATCGTATCTACATCGTACACACATCCACCCCATGTGCCGCCGCTGACGTTTTGCAGAGCTGCCCATAGACGAGTATCCTCTGGCAGGTCAGGATTTAGCTTCAACTCGGGATGAGGTGAGCGGGAGTCTAAATCAACGTTGAGCACATCTATGCTTCCCGAAAGATTGAACTCGATCAATAATGATCCGGATCCTATCGCCATCCCGCAGCTTTCCAAGCGGACCTCCCGCCAGTGCCTCGGGTCCCACGTGACCGATGCACGCGCCTGTGCTGACGCCGCTGAAGCGCGCATCTGTGATGAGCGCGATGGTTCTGCCATCAGGTAAGTACTTCAATGCGGATGTGAGCTGATAGGTCTCTTCCATACCTGTGCCCATCGGACCGCAGCCAATTAGCGCGACGATATCGCCCGCCTTAACGGGATTTTCGCTCAAGCCTTTGACCGCAGCGATCGCGGCACGTTCGCTCGTGAATACGCGGGCGGGACCCGTTTTGCGATAGACGCCATCTGCATCTACAACGCTCGGATCGATGGCGGTGCTTTTGATTATGGCTCCCTGTGGCGCCAGGTTACCTGTGAGGAATGTGAGCGTGCTCGTCAACCCACGCTCGCGTGCTTTCGCTGGATTCATGATCACATCGTCGGGATCAACGTCATCCAGTTCCTGAAGTCGTTCACGAAGTCTTGCGCGACGTTCGCTGTGCTCCCATTTCTCAAGCGCCTCGCCCAAGGTACTGCCGTTTACGGTCTGGGCGTTGAGTTTCAGTAATCCCAGCTCTCGCAAATACAGCATCACTTCCGGCACACCGCCTGCAAGGAAAACCTGCACGGTTCCATGGCCGGTCGGTCCGTTCGGCATGACATCCACCAAACGCGGCGTGGAGCGATTGACGCCTGACCAATCGTCCACGCTGGGGCGCGAGAGTTTCGCAGCATGCGCAATCGCAGGGATGTGCAACAACAAATTTGTACTTCCGCCAAACGCGGCGTGTGTGACCATGGCGTTGTGGATGGAGTCTTCCGTGAGAATCTCGCCGGTGGTGAGGTTTTGCATTGACATCTCCATCAATGCACGCGCGGATCGCCTTGCCACATCGAGCCAGATCGCCTGCCCCGACGGTGCCAAAGCGGAATGCATCACAGCCAGCCCCATCGCCTCTGCTACAACCTGACTGGATGCCGCCGTCCCGAGAAATTGGCAGCCGCCCCCCGGCGACGCACAGGCACGGCATCCCAAGTCGGATGCTTCTTCGAGGGTGATCAATCCATGCGCAAAGCGTGCGCCGAGCGATTGGATCTTCCCTGCATCTTCGCCTTGCTCCGGAAGTAGCGTCACACCGCCGGGGACGATGACGCACGGCAAAGACTTTTGTGCTGCGAGGGCGATCATCATCGCAGGCAGACCTTTGTCACAGGTGGCAATGCCGAGCACGCCTCTGCGGGTCGGCAACGAACGGATGAGTCGGCGCAGGACAATCGCAGCATCGTTGCGGTAGGCGAGGCTGTCCATCATGCCTGAGGTGCCTTGCGTACGTCCATCGCATGGATCGCTAACGAAGCCTGCAAAGGGAATGGCATTGTGTTGTTTGAATTCACTGGCCGCAGCCTGCGCGAGTAGACCTACTTCGTAGTGTCCTGTGTGATAGCCGAGGGCGATAGGGGAGCCGTCTTCTGCACGGATGCCGCCCTGTGTGCTGAGGATGAGATACTCGTCTTTGCCGAGGTCGGATGGATTCCACCCCATGGCCGCATCCTGTGTCCAGCCGAAGATCTCTCCGCTGGGGGCGTCCCTCAAAAAATCGGGTTGGAGAGGCAGGCGTCCCGCAGGACCCGAAGCGTGAGTCTGAACGTCGAAGATGTTATCCATGCTTGACGTAGATCGTCTTGATGCGGGTGTAAAAATCCATTGCGGCTTGTCCCTGTTCCTTGAAGGTGGTGGCGCTCGATCCTTTAAATCCGCCGAAGGGAGCCTTGAGCGCGAGACCCGTGATCGGCTCGTTAATCTTGACTACACCCGTCTTTGGTGTTTCTGCTGCCTTGCAGCGTGTCCGCTACTACCAAAAACGAAATTTCGTCGCTTATCGCTCTCATCGCAAATCAAAACTCGCTCAACTGGCTGCTCTCTCATCGGACTTTGCGCTGTAACGATAGACTGCCCTGTAAAAGTTTATACAAAAGCTTAGTCACGTTTTCTGCCTCATCATACTACACAAGTGAGTGATATTTTTATAGAAGACAGTTTTCCGCTCGTACAGTAGTTCATGCTCAGGCATGCCATGTGACAACTGAGGGCTGCATCTTACATACTCCTAAGTATCAGGTTGGGTTGTTTATCCCCATAGCGTGGCAGAAGGTAGAAATGCTTTCAAAATTACGCGTTTCTCCTTCACCAGGCACGAAGAATATGTCCGATTGTGTACATCCCTGTCCCCAAGGGCTCATGGTCCTGTATGCGATTACACCTCTTGGTCGATGGGGTATATTTGTTTTGGATGATTGATCCGGACTGGACCTACATTACCGGACGACAAAAATGAAACATCCCCCATAGGCTATAATCCTAGTATATCCAATTACCAGCAAATTTTAGAGGTTTTGAATGCCAAATCGCCTTGCAAACGAAAATTCACCTTACCTTCTCCAACACGCCGATAATCCAGTAAATTGGTTTCCCTGGGGCGAGGAAGCCCTTGAAAAAGCCAGGTACGAGAACAAGCCAATCTTCCTGAGTATTGGCTATGCTGCCTGCCATTGGTGTCACGTGATGGAGCACGAGTCATTCGAGGACGCCTCCATCGCCGCTTTCATGAACGAACACTTTGTCAGCATCAAAGTGGACCGCGAGGAACGCCCTGACCTGGATAGCATTTATATGTCCGCCACCCAGGCAATGACCGGCTCCGGCGGCTGGCCGATGTCGGTCTTCCTGACCCCTGACCTGCAACCGTTTTACGCGGGCACCTACTTCCCCCCCGTCCGTCGCTACAACATGCCTTCCTTCCGGGAAGTGCTGCAGGGGTTAGCCAACGTGTGGGAAAGCGAACCGGAAAAAGCCGTCGAATCTGCCCAAAGGGTTATATCCCACATACAAGGAATAGGTACGGTCAGCCAGTACGAGCTCGAGCTTAATCCGAGCACCTGGATGCAGCGGTCAAAACGCTCCTGGAGGGGTACGACTGGGGCTACGGCGGCTGGGGAGACGCGCCCAAGTTCCCCCAGCCGATGGTGATCGAGTTCCTGCTTCGGCGCTTCACGGCTGGAAACATAGAAGCGCTAAAGCCCGCGCTCCACGCGCTGGACGCCATGGCGCGCGGGGGCATGTACGATGTAGTCGGCGGCGGCTTCTCGCGCTATTCCACGGACAACTTCTGGCGGGTGCCGCATTTCGAAAAGATGCTGTATGACAATGCGCTCCTGACCCGCGCATACCTGCACGCCTGGCAGATCACAAAAGAACCCAGATACAAAAGGAATGTGGAGGAGACGATCGAGTTTGTTGCAAGGGAAATGACCCACCCGGAGGGCGGCTTTTACTCCTCCCTGGACGCCGACTCGGTAGGCGAAGAAGGCAAATTCTACGTCTGGACGGCAGAAGAAATTAAATCAATTCTGGGCGAGGATTACGACTTCTTCCAGGCCGCTTACGGCATCACAGAACGGGGAAACTGGGAGGGCAAAACGGTTCTACAACGGGCAATCGACGACGCCAGCCTGGCGGCCCGCTTCCAGCTGGACCCCGAAACGGTCCCCGCTAAACTGAACGAGAGCCACGCCAAACTGCTCGCCGCCCGCACCAACCGCGTCCGGCCCGGCACCGACGACAAAGTCCTCACCGCCTGGAACGGGCTGATGCTGGAGACTCTCGCACAAGCCGCGCGCGCCTTTTCTGGCACGGAAAAAGGAAAACAATATAATACAATGGTTACGCGCAGCGGGGAGTTTTTACTCTCATCGTTGCACCTCGAGGGCCGGTTGCGCCGGTTGTGGCGGAATGGGAAAACAACGCAGGAAGTATTTTTAGAAGATTACGCTGCCCTGATTTTGGGTTTGCTATCGCTATACCAAACCGATTTCGACAACCGGTGGTATGCGTCCGCCCTGCAGCTGGCTGACGAGATGATCGAACGCTTTCGCGACCCTGAAGGAGGCTTTTTTGATACCCCTGCAGACGGCGAGGCGCTGGTCATCCGGCCCAAGGATTTGCAGGATAATGCGGTTCCATCCGGAAACGCGCTGGCCTGCGAAGCGCTGCTGCGCCTGGCAGCTTTCAGCGACAACGGGCTTTACCGCGATCTGGCAGAAGGGGCTTTGAAATCCGTTGGCGAGGCAGCGATCCGCTACCCGACCGCTTTTGCGCGCTGGTTGTCGGCAGCGGATTTCGCCCTGGGAACCGTGAAGCAGGTTGCGGTCCTGGGAGAGGCGGAAAAGGAAACGTTCCAAAAGCTTGTAGACGTTATTCGCAGCGAATACAGGCCAAATACCGTGGTAGCCGCTTCCCCTTATCCGCCCGGCGAAGATGCGCCCGCCTTGTTGGACGAGCGTCCGCTGGTGGACGGTCAGGCAACTGCGTATGTCTGCGAAGGATTTGTTTGCAGGCAGCCCGTGACCACCCCGGAGGAGCTGCAAGCACAACTCCAGCCCTGGCAAACAAAAAGCGCTTCCTGAACGGGAGCGCTTTTCCTTTTCTACCTTAGGATCGCTTTATTCTTTTTTATCACCGGAGTTCTTGCGATTTCATCTTCATCATCCGGATTGACGCTGTCCTTGAACGAACGTATCCCTTTGCCCAATTCCCCAGCAATCTTGGAAATCCGTCCCGGGCCAAAAAGAAGCAACACAATCACTAGGATGACGATCAGCTCCGTAGGACCTAATCTTACTGGCATGACTAACTCCTTCTCATCGAATTTGCATCGCTATCCTACCACAATCACATCAAAATGACTATGTCTGGAAGCATCAGGAACCGCGGCCCCAGATTTTCCCTTCCACAAAGCGGACCACGCGCAGCAAGAACGAGCGAACCCGGGCCCACAGGCGGTATCGTCTGGGATAAACCTTCCGTTCAGAGGGCAACGGCCCGGTCCATTCGGCCGTAAATGCGCCCCAGGTGAGTCCTGCTCCGAACCCAACGAAAGCGATCCTGTCGCCCGGTTTCAGGCGGCCATCCTCCGCGGCTTCCGCCGTTGCGATCGGGATCGAAGCAGTCGACGTATTTCCATAACGCTCGAGATTGACGATAAAACGCTCCATCGGCATTTTCAACCCGCGGGCCGCCGCCGCAATGATGCGGATATTCGCCTGGTGGGGAATGATCCAGTTCACATCCTCCAGCTCGATGCCGGCGATTTCCAGCGCTTCCCGGGTGGCCTGCGCCATGACCCGCGTAGCGAAGCGAAAGACTTCATTGCCGTCCATCTCGATAAAATGCCTGCCGGCAGCCAGGGTCGCTTCGGTCGTTGGATATTTACTGCCGCCGCCCTGGATGATCAGAGAATCCCCGCCGGAACCATCCGAGTGCATGACTGCCGATAGGACGCCACCGGGCATATCACTGGCCTGCAAGACAAAGGCCCCGGCTCCATCTCCGAACAAGATGCAGGTGCCACGGTCGTGCCAATCCACAAAACGGGACAGGGTTTCTGAGCCAATCACCAGGGCGTTTTGAATGGCGCCGCTCCGAATGGATTGGGCCGCCATATTGATCGCAAAGATGAAGCCCGTGCAGGCGGCCGATAGGTCAAAAGCCCCAGCCTTGGTCGCGCCGATCCGATCCTGCACCAGGCAAGCCGTAGCAGGGAATATATGTTCCGGGGTAGAGGTGGAGCAAATGATCAGGTCGATATCCATGGGGTGCAAATTGGCACATTGCAATGCCTTTATCGAGGCTTCCACGGCCAAAGAAGCGGTTGTCTGTCCATCACGGACAATGTGCCGCTCATGGATGCCGGTACGGTCCCGGATCCACTCGTCGTTTGTATCCACCATCTTGGAGAGATCATCGTTGGTCAAGATGGTCTCAGGCACAGACATGCCCCAACCAGTAATGTGAGCAAATGTCATCAGAACCTCGATTACTTGAAACGACTCAGAATCAATGTGGCGTTGTGCCCACCAAACCCAAATGAATTCGACATTATGTGGTCAGGAGCAGCTGTTCGAGGCTGGTTGGGCACATAATCGAGGTCGCACTCTGGATCGGGTGTTTCGTAGTTGATCGTGGCCGGGATGATATTCTCCTGGAAGATTTTCGTGCAAACAACCGCTTCCACCGCGCCAGATGCGCCCAGCAGGTGCCCGGTCATCGATTTGGTCGACGATATTGGAACGCTATACGCTTGTTCTCCAAAAACAGTCTTGATCGCTGCCGTTTCGCTTTTATCGTTCAATGTAGTAGAAGTGCCGTGCGCGTTGACATAACCAATATCCTCCGGCTCTAACCCGGCATCATCCAGGGCATACTGCATCGAAAGCGCGGCCCCGGCGCCGTTTTCCGCCGGCGCAGAGACGTGATAGGCGTCGTCGGAGGTGCCGTAGCCGGTCAGTTCGCACAGAATCTCAACGCCCCGAGCCTGGGCACTTTCCAGCGATTCCAGGATCACGATCCCCGCCCCCTCCCCCATCAGGAATCCGTCCCGGTGCTTATCGAAGGGACGGGAGGCCGTTTGCGGATCTTCATTGCGGGTGGAGAGCGCGCCCATCACGTTCATTCCGCCCATCGCCAGGGCCACAATAGAGGCCTCCGAAGCGCCGGCAATCATGACATCGGCGCTACCCCGGCGAATGATTTCTCCCGCTTCCCCGATCGCATTCGAACCGGAAGCGCAGGCCGTTGCCAGGGCCATGTTCGGCCCCCGGACCCCCAGGCGGATGGCAACCATCCCGGCTGCGCTGTCAGAGATCATCATTGGAATGAGAAAGGGACTGATCCGGTCTGGTCCGCGCTCGCGCATGACTTCGGCCTGCTCCAACATCGTACTAATACCGCCGATCCCGGTGCCGATCAAAACGCCGATCCTATCCCGGTTGGAAGGATCGATGCGCAAGCCGGCCTGGTCCAGCGCTTCGTTTGTGGCTGCTATGGCAAACTGGGTAAAGCGGTCCATCTTGCGGGCATCGCGCGTTCCAAATAAAGCCACTCCGTCAAACCCTTTGACTTCGGCAGCGAACTTCGTCTTATGCTGGCTGGCATCAAAATGTGTAATGCTGGCAGCGCCTGACTTTCCAGCCAGTAACGCCTGCCAGGTTTCTTCTACCGTATTTCCCACAGGACTGACACAACCCAAGCCAGTCACCACGACGCGTTTTCTCATGTAGGCTCCTAAATGCAGTAAACCAAGAAAGTTGAAGGGTTTCCCTTATTAAACCTGCGATTTACTGAAATTAAAATGAATGGGACAAGATTGCATCCTGTCCCTCAAGTCATGCATTTATAACACAAGCGTATGCAATGCGATGCGCACCTACCCGGAAAGCTGCGCAATGGTTGATAGCCCTTGCCGGAGGTGTAGCTTGTCATGCTCGGCCATAAACTTTACCAGCTCCAGCAAGTTTGTAGGGCCAAAGATAGCATGGCGCGCTTTGCGCTGCCATTCATCCTGTAAGCTGCGTAACAAGTTTACGGTTTCTACCCGCGCAGAGGTGAAATCCACCAAAGCCCTGGATGCATCCTGGTGCTGATAATCGCGTGTAATCGCCCAAGTGTCGCTATCACGCGCCGGGATGAAAGGCTCTTCCAGTTCCAAGAGCATCCGCAAGCGAGGAAAATTGATTTCCAACTCCGTATCCCGCAGGTGACAAAGGATCTCTGTCAGGCTCCACTCATTTGGGATCGGACGCCGCTTCAACGCCGGACCCGCGGCCTGTCCCGGTTTCAGGAAGGGCATCAGCACCCCGGAGAGGGCTGCGGGGGTGGAAAGCAGGAGCGCGATGAGCGACTCCGGCGTGGAAAAAGCAGGCTCCAACCTGGCAGGATCGGTCCTCTCCAACCACGGGCGCAGGTCTGCAATCGACCCGCGCGAAGCCAGCGTAACTCCCACTGGCGCCTGTGCGTCCGAAGCGTTGATCCAAAAAGTTGGAAGTCCCAATGCAGCGCTTCCGGGCAGATCCCGTTCGACGTCATCTCCCACCATCACAACCGGACCCTCCGGCCAGCCCATACGACCTAACACCTCTGCAAAATAAGCCGGATGGGGTTTGGCGAAATGAAAGGTCTCATAGGAAGAGACAACTGAAAAAGGGAACTCTTCCGGGGGCAGGCCGGCCCAGCGCATGCGGTGGTGGATGGCTGCTAACGGAAAAAGCGGGTTGGTGGCGACCGCCAGATGAGCTCCCTGTTCCAGGGCCCAGGCAACCAGATCCACTGCTTCCGGTCTGGGCTTGGTCAGGTAGCTTAGCGTGGGGAAAACCTCTTCATAAAACTGGTCGAGGCGCGGTTGCAACTGCTCTCGCGGCAACCCGACTTCCGGGAAAAACGCAGCATCGAAGACCTGCTGCAAGGTACGGGACGGGTCGCTGCTGGACATCATGCTGCGGGTACCCGACAACAGCGCCGAAAGCATCTTTTCAGGATCGACCCATTCCTTCAAGAAACCAGATAGCGCCTGGAAATACACAGGGATGAAGATATCTATGTTGGAATCGAGCAAAGTATCGTCGAGGTCGAGCAACAAGGTCAAGTTCATGTTTGGATCTCTGTTCAGAGAGGCTGGATGTCCCCCACACCTTTCTGTGGGTTTGCTCATTCTTTAATTTCAAAAGTAAACGGCAACGTGTGGCACTCTCCACAACCGACATGCGGCTCATTCACATGGCGCTTGGTTTTTTCACAAAACGCCGATACCTGGACCCTGCGCTGAAACCCGGCGCTCAACGGGCGCGCTACCTTGCCTCTTAACTGCAAGAACTCACAGGCGTTCGCCAGCTGGATCTCCGGCACCGGACAGGTCTTACACAAATCCGGCGTCCAGCGCTCGCCAGCAGCCTGTAGCAGGCGACATTCTTCGTGGTTTCGACCACGGTAATAATCTCCATAAAAATATTTACATTCTTTTCCTGCGGGAGTACGCATACTTCCTCCCATAAAAATGAAACGGATGACAGGACTCCTACGTGCACTGTCATCCGTCAGCACATAGTCATTGTGAAAGGAGTGACGCAATTTTCTCATGCAACTGCGTACGCTCCATAATCGTACTCAGGCGCGCGTCAGGTAGTCGCCCGTGCGGGTATCAACCCGAATGACGTCGCCAACGTTGACAAAATTCGGCACCTGCACCTGCAGACCGGTTTGCACGCGCACCTTTTTGGTTACACCGGTGGCTGTATCGCCGCGGATGGCCATGTCGGCCTCGACCACTTCAAGATCGACAGAAGTTGGGAGTTCGATATCGATGGCTTCGCCATTATAAAAAGTCAACTTGACTTCCATGCCCTCTGTCAAATAGAGAGCATCGTCGCCAAGCGTGCTCGCTTTTACAGCTGGCTGTTCGAAAGTTTCATTGTCCATGAAAATGTAGAACTCACCGTCCGCATAAAGATACTGGACGTTGTGATAATCCAGGCGCACATCCTCCACCGACTGGCCGGAATTGAAGGTTTTTTCGATGTTGGCGCCCGTAAATAAATTGCGGGCTTTAATGCGGATGTTCGCATTGCCACGACCGGTTTTATTGTGGCTATAGTCGAGCACTTTGAAGAGCTGGCCATCCAGTTCGAAGGTTACACCTTTGCGGAGTTCGTTGACATCAATCATTCTTGCCTCACTTAGATAGAAATGCGGTTCTGCAGCAAGCCTTTGGAACCATAATTGCAAACGGGCGGATTATAGCGCAAGGTGAACAGGGCTGGCAAGGCTAAAGGCCGCTCTATAATATTTTTCCAACAGTTCCCCACTAATGACCCGCATCTTCTTCCCGCAGCAGTTTCACAGCGTGCTCCAGCGCCGGCAACACGACCCGCATATTTTCGCTGGCACCTTTGGGACTGCCCGGCAGGGTAATAATGAGCGTCCGTTTACGAATGCCGGAGACCGCGCGCGAGAGCATGGCATGTGGGGTGACCTGCAAGCTGGCGGAACGCATCGCTTCGTCCAGGCCGGGGGTCAGGCGGTCTACGATGGCGCGGGTTGCTTCGGGAGTGACATCGCGCGGGGCAAAGCCGGTCCCACCGGTGGCGAGGATCACGTCCGCTTCCCCTGCGTCGGACCAGTTCTGCAATATGTCTTTTATCGCATCCACGTCATCCGGCACAATGCGCTGTTGCACAACCTGCCAGCCCTGCGAGCGGACCAGTTCCGCGAGGGCAAGTCCGGACGTATCGGGGCGCTCACCACGCGAGGAACGGTCGGAAACGGTGAGAATTGCAAAACGAAGGTTCATGTATATCTGGAAGGGAGAATCAGGTTAAATTTTTAGCATAGGTGAAAACGTGTTGCATATTTTCCCAGCCATGTGTTTCATAATAGCGTATGGCTTCTTCATTATCAGCCAGGACCATCAGGTAACAACGCAGGCAGCCTTTCGCCCGCAGGCGGGACTCGACCTCGTCCATTAAACGGGAGCCAATCCCGCGTCCGCGGAAGGAGGCGGCGACTGCCAGGTGGTAGAGCAGGCCGCGCCGTCCGTCAAACCCGCCGATGACCGTACCGATAATTCGTCGATCTTCTTCTGCGACCAGGAACAAATCCGGGTCACGGGCAAGTTTTTTCTGAATTTCTTCTGGCGTATCGGAGCGTCCCAATCTTACGCCCTTGTCAATCGTATCCCACAGGTTTTGCACCTGAGGATAATCATCCGGATAACGAAATTCGCGGATTTGCACGGTCAGGAATGATTGAGATTTTGCTCGAGGATTTTCAGCAGGTCATCCGGCATATACGGCTTGAGCAAAAAGTCGTCTGCGCCGTGGTGTTTGCTCTCAAGTTCGAGATTCAGGCCGGAGGTCATGACAACTCTTAGATCCTTGGTCTCTTGATGCTTGCGGATCTTGTCCAACACGTCCAACCCGTTGGCATTCGCCAAGTGAACATCCAGCAGCAACACATCCGGCCGGTCCTTTAACACCAATTCGACCACATCGTCATCAATGGACAAAGCGACAACCTGGTACCCTTCCATGCCCAGCAACGTTTTGAGCAAGGTTACCATTGTCAAATCATCTTCAACCAACATGATCCTAGCCATTCTCTTTTCGGTCTCCGCGGTTGGATTGCTTCACCGCTTTGGATTTCGCATTCGTCCGTTTCTGTTCGAGTGCTGCCGCCAGGAGCTCGTCCATTGTTTCAACAAAAATGAACTGGATTTTATTTTTGATCTCATCAGGGACATCGTCCAAATCGAATTTGTTCCACTTGGGCAAGATCAGCGTTTTCAACCCGTTCCGGTGCGCGGCCAGGACCTTTTCCTTGATCCCTCCAACCGGGAGCACCTGCCCCCGCAAAGTGATCTCGCCTGTCATCCCCAAGTTGCGTTTGACTTTGCGACCAGAAACAAGCGAAACAAGCGAAGTCGCCATGGTCACGCCGGCAGAAGGGCCATCTTTGGGAGTAGCGCCTGCCGGGATGTGCATGTGAATGTCCGTTTTATCGAAGAAGTGTTCGTTTAGTCCGAGCGGCTTTGTCCGCGAGCGCACATAGGACAGGGCCGCACGGGCCAACTCCTGCATGACATTGCCGACCGAGCCGGTGATCTGGAAACCTTTTCCGCCCGGCATGCGGGTCGATTCGATAAACAGCACCTCGCCGCCGTACGGAGTATAGGCCAGCCCGGGAACAACGCCGGGGACGGAGGTGCGCAGGCTTATTTCCTCCGAGCCGTGGAAAATGGGATGTTCCAGGAACTCTTCGACCGCCTCCGGGGTGATTCGGAAGGATTCGCCCTTCCCTTCCGCAATCCTGGTGCCGACTTTGCGCGCAATGGCACCGATGCGCCTTTCCAGGTTGCGGACGCCCGCCTCCCGTGTATAGCCGCGGATGATTTTCTGCAGGGCAGAGTCCGTAAACTTGATTTCCTTCTTACGCAAGCCATTTTCCCGGATCTGGCGCGGGATCAGGTAGCCTTTGGCAATAGCAACTTTTTCTTTATCGGTATAGCCGGACAAACGGATAATTTCCATCCGGTCGCGTAGCGGCCCCGGGACCGTCTCCAAAGAGTTCGCTGTCGTAATGAAAAATATCTGTGAAAGATCGTAGGGAACTTCCAGATAATGGTCGCGGAACTCGCTGTTCTGCTCGGGGTCGAGCACTTCCAGCAAAGCCGAGGCCGGGTCACCGTGAAAGTCGAAGACCAGCTTGTCGATTTCATCTAACATGAAGACCGGGTTGCGGGTCTCGTTGCGGCGTAAGGCCTGGATGATCCGCCCCGGCATCGCACCGATGTACGTGCGACGGTGGCCGCGGATCTCGGCCTCGTCACGGACCCCGCCCAATGAGATGCGCACAAAGTTCCGGTCCATAGCGCGCGCGATGGACTTTCCCAGCGAAGTTTTGCCAACGCCAGGCGGGCCAACAAAGCACAAGATCACGCCTTCCCGCTCGCGGCGGATCATGTCTGTCGATGCTTCCATGGCTTGGTCTTTGCGCTCTAAGCGGAGCTTGCGGATGGCCAGGAATTCCAAGATGCGCTCTTTGACATCCTCTAAGCCGTAGTGGTCCTTGTCCAAGATCTTACGCGCATGGGCAATATCCAGGTTGTCATCGGTCGCTTCAGACCAGGGCAACGAAACCAGCCAATCGAGATAAGTTCGGATGACCCCATATTCTGCAGCCGCGGTTGGCAATCGCGAGAGACGCTCCACTTCACGCCGGGCTTGCGTTTCCACCTCTTCGGGCATGTTGGCTTCGTCGATCTTTTTGCGGAATTCCTCGGCCTCGACGGCCTGTTCGTCCTTCTCGCCCAACTCGCGCTGGATCGCTTTCATCTGCTCGCGTAAGAAGTATTCCCGCTGGACTTTCTCGATCTCCTCGCGGGCCTCGTTTTGAATTTTCTGGCCCAGCGTTAAAACTTCCAACTCGCGTACGAGCAAACTCACCAGCTTGCGCAGTTTCTCCTTGACCGAGTCGATTTCCAGCAGTTGTTGGGCATCGGCCAAGTCCATCCGCTGGAAGTTGGCAACTGTATAAACGGTCTGTAGGGGGTCTTCGAGGGACAGGACCGAAGAAATCAACTCTTCCGGCAGGGAAGGGATCAACTGCGCGATCTGTTCGAACTGGTCACGCGCATTGCGCGCCAGCGCATCGACTTCGAGGCCCTCCTCCACGATTTCCGGCAGCAAATGGACCTTGGCTTTGAGGTAAGGCTCTTCTTCTATAAATTCTCCCAGGCGGAAACGGTCCATCCCCTGGACCAACAAACGGATGGTGCCATCCGGCGCTTTGAGCAAACGATGAACGGTGGCAATCGTCCCGACGCGGTACAGGTCCGTCGGGCCTGGCGTTTCCAGTTCGGGATTGGTCGCGGCGACGAGTCCAACCAGTTTATCGCTCGCAACCACTTCGTCCACGAGCTTGATCGAGCGCGGTTGTCCTACCGTCAGCGGGACAGCTGTCTGCGGGTACACCACCACGCCGCGCAAAGGCAATATCGGCAGCACGTCCGGATAATTAATCACCTCATCCAGGGAGGCTTCATCCTGTGACTGTTCTTTTTCTGTCTTTTGCCCAATTTGCGGGAGGATAGGTGGCATGAGAATATCAAAAAATGAGGCAGAGTTTTCTGATAACCAGTCGAATAAATCGATCATGTTGGAGTGCCAACGGGAAGCTGCCATTTAAATTAAGTCTCTTCCTCAACTTGAATGCTGGCTTGGTTTTGCTTTTGGCAAAGTCACTGTCAAAAATCCTTCAATATAGTCAGCGCGGGCTGTCTCGAGATCAATGGGTCCGGGCAATCCCACCGCCGTTTCGAATTTTCCGAAACGGATTTCCATCTGCTGGTACGCGCGTCGCTCCGGGACGTCCGGCCTGACGCCGCTGACGGTCAGGAACTTGTCTTCGACCGTGATCTCGAAATCGCTCTCCTGCATCCCGGCGATTTCAACGCGAACCACATAGTCTTTTTCTGTTTCGTATACATCTGTTGGTGGGCTCCACACCCCTGCCCGCACCTGCACCTGCCAGCCCACCGCATGCAGGACTTCCCGTCGCGTTTCCGCGGGGCCGCCTGACGGTGTGCGAGATTTCCGTATGGAAGTGGACATATGTTTCCTTTCGCAGTCTGTTCAATTTACCAATCAAGTCAAAGCCGCGCGGGCGGCTGCTTCCTGGTGGAAACAGTCAGTTCGCTTCGCGACAAGGGTGACATCTTTTCCTGTGAGTTCGGAAAATTCCGCTGCGCTCCATTGGTTGAATGCTCCTGTGGGAGAGATTGAGTCTGTGCGCCCCCGGCGGGATTCGAACCCACAACCATCGGCTTAGAAGGCCGCTGCTCTGTCCATTGAGCTACGGGGGCAATGTTGAGCGTCAAACCCTTTATTGCAGCGGTCGCAACCCTTTGTAAACGCGCGGCCCGCTGAGAGTCCGAAGGATCGTTATTGGCGGTCGATGCAGAAGCGACCCCAACTCTTCTGCGGTCATAGGCTTGTTTTCGTTGGTCAGAAACAACCGAAATACTGCTTCGACCATGGCTGTTTGTTCGGTCACAAATTCAGGCCGGCGGGCGCAGTGGGACATCAACGCATGTTGGATCCCATTTACCGGTTTGACCTCGCCGGTTTTGGGATCGACCCAGTCGATCATCTCTCCCTGGCGGATCGTTTCAAAGGCTTCCTGATGTTCGGGACACAGCAACGAGCGCAAATAGACATGCCAGTCGCGTTCATTTTTCTGCCACCAATCAAAGTCGATATGAAAGGGCGTCTGCAATGTCGGCTTGATCAGGCTAGATCGCCGGGTCGGAGCCATTGTCGTCGGTTTACCCTCAGCCATTAATCCTCCCGAAGTTCCTCTCCCAAACGGTAATACAAATCTCCAACAAGCACAAAGTCGTCAGGCCGGCTTGCCAACAACGCCATCAACGGCGCAGGCGGGACACGGCGCATGACATTTACCGCTGCATAGAGCTCCTGCGCGTGCACATGCCCCTGCGGATTGAGTTTCGTTAATTCCCGGATGACGTTGATCACCAGCCTATCGAAAGGCCGCTTCTTCTGCACATTTGGTTCCCAGAGCATATCTGCCGCGTCCAGTGCGGGCAGGGCAAAGGCCATCCGGTCGTTGAATTCAGCAGTCACAGTCTGTTTCAGCAGCGCAAACACGACGCCGCCATCTGCGCCAACGATCACCGTCCTGACCCAATCTTTGGTCGTACGGTGGGTCTTTGCCTCGATGATCACTTCGCCCGGCTCTTTACTGCGCTGGATCCGCACCAGGCTGCCCGGCATTAGTTCGTGGGATTCGTACCAGTCACGTAAGCCGCTCACATAGCGATGTTCGCGCACGACCCAGGCAGGAATTCTCTCACCGCTCTTGCCGTCCACCAGTGTGAAACGGACCCGTGGTGATTCATAAGCCGTTGGGAACATGGATTTCACCCGGGATGTGATCGGTAAAGTTCCGGCACGCCAGTGAGGGTAGATCAAGCTGATGGTGACCGAATCCACCTCTCTCCCGGCCTCCAGGCTTGTTTCGCTGAATTCATCATCCAACTGCGCTTCGAGCGCGAGCATATCGTCGGTCAGCAGGCTGCGATCGTGTTCGATCGGCGTATAGCGCAGGAAGATCGGCACTTCGCGGACATTTTCCGGTTCCAGGCGCTGTAAACACCACAGCACCTGGCCGGCAGGGCCAACTTCGTCAAACCGGCTATCTTCCTGCAAGGCAAGGTTAAGGGAAAACTCTGCCAGCTTCAGGTTGACACCTTCCGGCAACTCGACATCTTTCAACAGCTCAGAAGTCGGGAGCGGCTCCCCACCGGCCATATCCAGCACCGCTTCCGCCAGGTTGAGATGCCCCTGGTTGACATCGACCAGCAGAGCACGCGGGAACCAGCGCCCGGCAATACGCACCAGGCCCTCATCCTCCGCAAAAGCAGCCTGCAATTTTCGCTCGATTTCGGCTCCATAGGCAGACTGAATCGCTTTCGGATCGAAAGCCTCCTCTTCCACATCGGTGCCAGGCGCTTCATTCAGAGCGTGCTCCGCCAGCCCTGCTGCAAACATCCGGCTCTTGCCATTCTCCATTTCCACGGTCAAGACATCGAAATCGCCATATTGGGGGTTTACGCCCGGGCGCACAGCGGAAACTGCGCCTTTCGCCCAATCTAAAGCAGGAAAAACGAGATGGTCGCCATCTTTGTACTGTTCCTTGGGAAGATAAACTTTCCCATCCGACTGTCGCTTTTTTGCTTGCGATACTTGCTCCGCACGAACCCGTTCCTCGATCAAAACGCCAACCAATTCCCGGGCTGTCATTGGCGTTTCGCTTTCGAAGAGGGTATTGTGCAAAAATTCGATGTCTCTTTTGTTGATTTGAAGGGCCTGCCAGTACTCAGCAGGGATTGAAAGAGGGATGCTTACCATACAATGCCTTGTCTTGGAAATTCGTTCAGCTCGCAAATTTTGATGAAAAGAGCTGTCAGTTCGATATTATACCCCAACCAAATCATAAGACCAGAAGAACCTTGGTCGAGTGTGAGCCGCCCGAAAATAAGCACTCATGAGACGCCCGAGACCTTACCTGAGTACCATCCCCTGGAACCATTTTCCTCTTGACTTGCCGGGCGCGCAAGATTATACTACATTCCTACGAATAATCAGATTAATCATATGTATTGACATGATCAGTAACCGCGTAAACCCGGACTCCCTTTCTGAATTCCTGCGCTACCTGGCCCAAGGCGGAGACTTCAACGGTCACCAGCTCCCGGCCCTGAACGCGTTAAGTCGTGAACTGGATATCAGCGTTGCTTCCTTGCGGGAGCAACTCGAGGTGGCGCGCGCGCTGGGCCTGGTAGAAGTCAGGCCCAGAACGGGCATCAAACGTCTGCCCTACTCGTTTACCCCGGCCGTCCGCCAAAGCCTGCGCTACGCTTTGATCCTGAACAACGATTATTTCAGAAAATATTCGGAACTCCGCAAACACATCGAGAGCGCATACTGGCATGAAGCGGTCAACTTGCTCACCAAAAGTGACAGGCAGGAGTTGGGGACCCTGCTGGCGCGTGCGAAAGAAAAACTGCACGGCAACCCGATTTTAATTCCCCACGAAGAACACAGAAAATTGCATATGTTAATTTACCAACGGCTGGAGAATCCCTTTGTCACAGGCCTGCTGGAGGCGTACTGGGATGCGTATGAGGCCGTTGGCTTGAACGTTTTCACCGGTGGCCTGAGCTACCTGGAAGAAGTCTGGGAGTATCACACCCAGATGGTGGAAGCGATTTGTAACAACGACTACGAGGCCGGCTACGCAGGCGCTCATCCAGCACACAGACCTGCTCTATCACCGACCCGAAACGACCACCACCCGCCTGACCGAGGCGCAAACAACCTAACGAGGAGTTTATGTCCGAAAAAATCGTGAACGACTTTTCCATTACCGTGGGCACTGTGAACGGTTCGGGCAGCCAGACCGCCAACACGACCATCTTGCGCTCTCTTTTCAAGATGGGCCTCCCGGTCTCCGGTAAGAACCTGTTCCCTTCCAACATTCAAGGACTGCCGACCTGGTATACCATCCGTGTCAATAAGGATGGTTTTACTGCCCGCCGGGATGAACATGAGATCGTGGTTTGTATGAACCCGAAATCGTTCCCCCAAGACCTGAACGACGTCTTACCTGGCGGCGCCTTTTTCTACGACGACAGCATCAAATTGGACGTTACGCGGGACGATATTACCGTGTATGCGATGCCTGTCAAAGAGATCATGCGCGAGCAAACAGAGGTGCCGAACAACTTGAAAGACCTGGTTGCAAATATGGTCTACGTGGGCATCCTGGCGCAGACGATCGGCATCGACCTTGAGAAGATCAAAGCCGCCCTTGAGTTTCACTTCAAAGGCAGACAAAAACCGATTGACCTGAACTATAACGTGGTCCAGTTTGCAGCCGATTGGGCCAGGGAAAACCTGGAGAAGAAAGATCCCTATTCCGTCGAGCCCCTACGGAAGACCGAGGGCCTGATCATGACCGATGGCAACACGGCTGCTGCCCTGGGATCCATCTATGGCGGCGTTCACTTTGCCGCCTGGTACCCGATCACGCCGGCCTCTTCCCTGGCCGAGGCCTTGATCGACTATTTGCCGCAGCTCCGCCAACGGGAAGACGGCAAAAACACCTTTGCAGTCGTCCAGGCCGAGGACGAGCTGGCTGCCATCGGCATGGCGATCGGCGCGGGCTTTTCCGGCTTGCGCGCGATGACTTCTACCTCAGGCCCGGGCTTAAGCCTGATGACCGAGTTTGCCGGATTGGCCTACTACTCGGAAATCCCGGTCGTGATCTGGGACGTGCAACGGGTTGGTCCCAGCACTGGTTTACCCACGCGCACCTCCCAGGGCGACCTGACCTTCACTCATTACATGGGTCACGGGGATACCGAGCAGGTCATCCTGCTGCCCGGCACGGTCAACGAATGCTTCGAGTTCGGCTGGCGCGCGTTCGATATCGCCGAGCACCTGCAAACCCCGATCTTCGTTCTCAGCGATCTGGAGCTGGGCATGAACCAGTGGATGGCCGAGCCCTTTAAGTATCCCGATACGCCGATGGATCGCGGCAAAGTGCTCTGGGAAGAAGACCTCGAGAAAATCAAGGGCGATTGGGGCCGCTATCGCGACGTTGACGGCGATGGTATTCCCTACCGGACCATTCCCGGCAACAAATATCCTACCGGCGCCTATTTCCTGCGCGGCACCGGACATAACGAAGAGGCCCGCTACACCGAAGACGCGGCCACCTGGGCGCGCATGATGGATCGCATCAAGAAGAAGTACATCAATGCGGCCAGGTTCATCCCGGCGCCCCTGATCGACCGGCAAGATGACGCCAGTATTGGCATCATCGCCTTTGGCTCGACCGAACCCGCCATCCGCGAGGCGCGTCACGAGCTTTTAACGGAAGCAGGCCTCAAGACCGATTCGATGCGCATCCGCGGCATCCCCTTTTCGGAAGAGGTCGAGGCGTTCATCGCGTCCCACGAACAAAACTTCGTCGTTGAAATGAATCGCGACGGGCAAATGTATCAACTCTTACTGGTCGAATATCCCCATTTGGCGCACAAACTCACTTCGGCAGCCTTCAACGACGGCCTGCCCGCCACCGCCAAATGGGTCAAAGACAGCATCCTCGTAAAGGAGGCAAACTAATGGCTCAACCACTCCCCATGGCCGGCGCAAACGTAAAGCTCAACCTGGCTGGCCTCGAAAAAACCGATTATCGCGGCAACCCCACCACTTTATGCCAGGGTTGCGGGCATAACTCGATTTCCAACCAGATCATCGCTGCCTGTTATGAATCCGACATTCGACCGGAAGACGTAGTCAAGTTCAGCGGAATTGGTTGCTCGAGCAAGAGTCCCACCTATTTCCTGAACCGCTCCTTCGGTTTCAACGGCCTGCACGGACGTATGCCCTCCGTAGCGACCGGCGCATTGTTTGCGGACACCCACCTGCGCGGCATTGGGCTCTCCGGCGACGGCGACTCGGCCAGCATCGGCATGGGGCAGTTCAAACACGCCATGCGCCGCAACGCTCCGATGGTTTATATCATCGAAAACAACGGCGTGTACGGCCTGACCAAAGGACAGTTTTCAGCGACTGCCGAGACAGGGCTCAACCTCAAGCACCAGGGCATCAACCCCTACATGCCGATTGATATCGCCTGGGAGGCGCTGGTCGGCGGCGCAACCTTTGTAGCGCGCTCCTTTGCCGGCGACCCGAAACAGGTCAAAGAACTGATCAAGGCCGGGTTAGCCCATAAAGGCATCGCCCTGATCGACATCATCAGTCCCTGTGTGACCTTCAACAACCAGGACAGCGCCTACCATTCCTACTCCTGGGGCAGGGAACACGAGGTGGCCTTGCACGAGCTCTCGTACGTGCCGCCGGCCCAGGAAATCACGGTGGAATACGACGAAGGCGAAGACAAGGAAGTGATCCTGCACGACGGCTCGCAGATCGTGCTCAAGAAGCTTGACCGCGACTACGACCCCACCGACCGCGCCGACGCGTTGCGCGTTCTGGAAGAAGCCAACACTTGCAACTGCCTGATCACGGGATTGATCTACGTCGACCCGAACAAGCCGACCCTGACCGAGCTGTACAACCTGGTGGACGAACCGCTCAACCGCCTCAAGGAAAAAGACCTGCGGCCCGCTCCCGAAACGATCGACACGATCAACGGCTTGATGTTCTAAAACAGAAAACGTACCGTTTTGAATATTGGAGTCCAAAGTCTCGCGACTTTGGACTCCTTTCTTTACAGGACTTATGCAGTTCGCGAAAAGGTACCGGAAATATGGTTCGATCAGTACCTGATTTTTGCCCAAATCAGGCTACATTTCATCACACATCACTGAACTCTGTACACGGATGACACTTATCTCGGGCAAAATCCAGGTCAGTACATCACGAAACGGGAGAACCAGTAAAACTCTTAACAGAGCTGTAAAGTCTGAAAGATTGACTCCTGCTAGCTGATTCCGTAGAATGCTTATGGCGGCGTGAAACATCGCAAAGAACGCCGCCCGAGTGTACTTTGAAAATTAGAACGGGAACCGCCGTGCGCGAGAGCAGGCACTGGCAGCAAATGTGAGCGGGGAATATAGATGGATACAGCGATGAGATACCCAAATCCAAGGCATCCCCTCTCGAAAACGAAAAAGAAACGAAGCCAAAACGAAGGAAATTCGAGAGAGAATAGGCAGATCCTCACGGCGGAGGAACAGCGCGACAACGGCGCGAGGCCGGCGCGAAGCAATAGAGAACCTATAGGTAACGCCAGACAGAGTGGTGATGGCTGCTACGATAATTTGGGTAAAAGAGCGCCGAGCGTTGGCGAACGGCTGCAAGGTCTTCCAGGTGTTCTTTTTTCCAGACAAAATTCGAGTAATCCTGATGAAAGCGTTCCACAAAGGCATTGCTCTCTGGGTGATAAAACGGTGAGAAAATCGGTTGGACACCTACATACAGCGCCAGACGAACGACTTTGCCAATGACGCCAGGGTGCTTGTAGCCCCCGCTGAAACAACTTTCGTTATCCATCTGGAGATAGTCTGAAAGTCCCAACTCTCGCCAGGTGTGTAAAATGAAATCCAGCGCATCTCTGGAACGCTTGTTGCCATATTGCTTGCCAGCCGGATACCGCGAGACGACATCGATACTGTTGAAACAGACAATGCTCTCGCCGCCAGTCAGGTAGTGTGGGACAATATCCACCTAGGTTAATCGGTGCACTCCGCTTGGCTTTAGGTGTGGATACACCACTTCTTTTTCCGCCTGGGTCAAACGAGGCCTGGTCTTACCAGCATGTCGCAAGATGCGCCTATAGGGAGCCTTACTCCACCCAAGCAAGAAGGCAGGCAGACATGGCAAAAGTCAAAAAGAACAGTTTATTAGATGGATTGCGCGGAAAGGTCGGCGGCATGGTCTTCCGGCAGATGCCGGACGGCAGCACGGTGGCCAGCGCCAAGCCGGACTTCAGCGAGCGGGTAAGCAGCCCGGCGCAAAAAGAATGTCAGGACCGCTTCAAGCTGGGCCAGGCGTACGCCAGCCAGGCGAAAGACTGGCCGTTCTACGTCGAGTACGCCCGCGAGCACAAGAAGCGGGCCTACAACCTGGCGTTCTCGGATTGGATGCGCTCGCCGGTCATCCATAGCATCGAGCGCTGTAACGGGCGGGTGCGGGTGGAGGCTAGCGACAACGTGCAGGTGGTGAAGGTCGAGGTGCGGATCCTGGACGGGGAGGGAAGGGTGCTGGAGCAGGGCCAGGCCGAGCAGGTCGACCCGCTGGGCTGGGAGTACGCGCCCGGCACGGAGGGAACCGTGGAAGCCAGCGCCTGGGACATGGCAGGGAATGAGACGGCTGGGTCGGTGTCAGTAAATAGCGCCCGTATTGACGTTTAATAGGAGCACATTATGGCAAAAGTCCGCAAAAACATCTTCATCAGGGGTCTGGACGGTGACCTCGGTGGCCAGTTCCTTGTCAGGACCGGAAAAATATCCGGCCGTACGAGCGTCTTCGCGAAAATAGATTGTGATCACACGCGCGTGGACAGCCCTGCGCAGGAGGCCCAAAAGCAGGACTTCCGCGAGGCGTCCGTTTATGCGGAGTCCAACCAGGACAACCCGGTCTACATCGCCAAAGCCGGGGGCAAGCAGGACAAGGAGAGGCAGCCCAAGAACGTGGCCATGGCGGACTGGTTCCAACCGCCGCAGATCCTGGAGATCGACCTGCGGGGCTGGCGGGGCTGCCCGGGGGATGTGATCCGGGTCCTGGCCGTGGACGACGTCCAGGTGGCGGGGGTGAAGGTCGAGATCACGGATGAGGCCGGCGCCCTTCTGGAAACGGGACCGGCCGTCCTGGCGGTCACGCAACGCTGGGAGTACACGCTCAAGGAGTTCGCATTCCGGTCCCCTGACCGTGACCGTCTACGCCAGGGACCTGCCGGGGCACGCGACCCAGGCCAGCGCCCGCAAGAAGCTGCTATAACCCATATGCAGCCAGTTGTGCTTATCCTGCCGGCCAGATGTCCATCCCTGCTTTTTGTGCTGCATGCCATAATTCCCGGTCATATGTAGCAAGGGTTACTGGCATATCAATCGCATCCTGCCAGGCCAGTGCCGAAGCAAAATGCACGGCATCATATCCACGCAACCCATATTCCCAGGCTATCCTTGCTGCCTGCTTCGTGATCTGCCCAGAGATATCCAGACGCACAAGCAGTTCCCAGTCAACCAGAAAATCCTTCCAGGTTGCCTGCGCCTCATCTGCCTGGATCAACTTCAAGCGAACCGCGCGTGCAATCGCAGATGCCATTTCCACGTACGTTAACAGATTCGTTCCATGACTATCTGCGGCTTGCAGCATTTTTATAACATCTTCTGAGCCGCTCTCCTGAATATACTGCTTTAGCAATGCGCTGGTATCAAGGTAGATGATCAAGGTTGCGATCCTCTACAACCAGGTCGGAGACGAGTTTTTTCCCGCGGTTGACGGCAGCAGGCCTGTGCGGCTTGAGCTTCTGACCGCTCCAGTCTGCCAGGCCGGCATCTACCATCGTCTGCAAACGCTCTTCCAGACTAGGCTTCACAGGTATGATTTGCCCAATGGTCTTCCCGCGTTCGGTCACGATGATCGTCTCCCCGGCTTTGACGCGCCGCATGTATTCGCTCAGCTTGTTCTTCAACTCTCGGGTACCTACTTTTCGTGATTCGGCCATCACTCTCTCCTTGCTTGTGGATACATTATAACTTATGTGGATGCAACCAGGCGTTATTGCTGGCTTGGACACCTGCACCCACCGCAGGTACGGTGTTGCCACACCTGCCACCTGCCCCGCACAGTACGTTCGTGCGGGGTGTGCGGGCGGTGCCAGGGAATCCGAGCCATTCTTGCGACCTGCCGGGATAACGGACCTATCCCCTGCCCCCTTCCCTTGCAGGGAAGGGGGAGTGCGAGGAACATATCGTTTCTGGATCAACACAGGTGCAACGCACTTTACGGACGGGCGGGATTGACCCGCCCGTTGTTTTATTTGTGACAAATCCCTATTGATTCAGGCGCGTGAAAATCGTATAGTATGAATAAAAGGGACTTCATGGGTGTTTATTGTTACTTTAGGGAGACTTTCCAATGAACGATCAAGATCGAACTGTGATTGGAGGAGCCGTGGCTAACCACATGCGGGTGACGCTGGAAATGGGACTGAAAGGCAAGAAGATCGTCGCGGTGGCAGCGGGCTGGCCCGGTCTCGAGCGCGGGGCAAAGACCGAGCAGGCTGCTATCGAACGCCTGCTCTCCTACGTTCCCCGTTATGCAGCAGTGACGAAGCTGGCCGGGATGGAGGACACGTTTGCGACCATACCCATCATCGACGTAGTGGAGCGCTATCCGGGGACGGGTTCAACCGACTTCTGGGGGATCTCGTTCGCGTTTTCGAGCATCGACCAGCAAGCCATGTCGGCTGAAGCATTGGAGCGTGAACTCCGACTGATGCGAGCGTGCTGGGCGTTTTTCGACCTTGTGCGTGCGCGCGTGTCGGCAGAGATGCAGCAAGGTCCGCGCGGCGGAGGGCGAGACCGGGACCAGATCGTCCGTCATGTGTTTGCTAATGAGCAAGACTGGGTGAAGAAGCTCGGCGTGATCGCGCCTGATGAGGCGATGTTGAGTGACGAGGGAGTGAACGCGCATCGCGACGCTTATTGCAATGCAATTCGAGACTACCACGCACAAGGCAAGATGGCCGGAAAGGTAGCGAAATGGCCGCTGCATTACCTGATCCGGCACACAGCGTATCACACGCTCGATCACGCCTGGGAAATGGAAGACAGGGATTTGACCGTGCGTTAACATTAATTTCAGTAAATCACGAAAGTTGAAGGAGTTCCCGACCCTTCGACAAGCTCAGGACAAGAAACAGGGGTGCGGGCTTCCCTTAAGTAAACCTGTGATTTACTGAATTTGGCAGATAATGGTCTCTGTGATCGCGTTACTCCCCTTGGAACTCTCAAGCATGCAGCAGGTTGGAGTCATGTAAATCGCTCTTATGCTTTTGATTCTCAACCCCGGCACTGGGATCAACTCGACTGGCCACATGAATGGCGCGATACGATCATTAAAACCGTTTTTGCCACCTCTGAATGCAGGCTGAATGGTTACCCCCAAACGGAGGTTTCCTGTATACTTGAGCTATCTCCAATCGCAGCCGTTCTGATGGGGAACTAACGATCCCATGATAAAATTTTGAAAAAGGTTCTACTATTCCCTTGAGGAGAGTCTCATGTATCGCAAAATCGCCCTGTTGATCGTGTTCGTCTCCCTTTTGATGATCGCCTCGCCCGTGCAAGCCATTACCTACGGGGAACCGGATGGCAACCAGCATCCCAACGTCGGCGGCCTGGTAGCGCCCCAGGCGTACTCCGATGGCACCTGGATCTACTGCTCGGGCACCTTGATCTCGCCCACCGTGTTCCTCACCGCAGCGCATTGTGACGAAGGAACCACACGCGTGACGGTGACCTTCGATACAGCCTATCAGGATGGGGATAAAACCTACACCGGCACCTGGTATGCAGACCCGCTCTACACCTGGAAACAGAATGACCCGCACGACATTGCCGTGGTGGTCTTCGATAAGCCCATCAAAGGCATCACGCCGGCGCGTCTGCCCGCCGCGGACTCCCTGTCCAACCTGTCTGGCTCACAGCAATTCACCTCCGTTGGCTATGGCGCTTATGAAGTGACCAACGAACCTGGCGGCCACCAATACCTGTACAACGATGTACGCATGGTCGCAACCGGCACGCTGAATTCGATCAACCCCGCCTGGCTGCGGATCTCCATGAACCGGGCCACCGGCAATGGCGGCACGTGCTACGGGGACTCGGGCGGACCGAACTTCCTGGGGACCACCGATATCGTCGCGGCGACCACCATCACCGGCGATGCGATTTGCCGCTCCACAAACGTCACCTACCGTCTCGATACACCCCCGGCCCGGGAATTTCTCGGCCAGTTCGTTCAGTTGCCATAACCAGCCTCCTCTCATCCCTTTGTACGAGGTACGGTGAACTGGGCGCTCTAACGAGGCGCTGCTATCCGGAATTTTCTGCTCTCTCGAAAAGACGAAAGGATCCTTCAGACACGATTTTGAAGGGGAGTATTTTTATTTCTCTAGCAACCGCACTACCGCCGGCTGGCCCAGGAACACAGCCCGCATGCCTCCCGCATGTGCGGCGATGTCGTCAACGATTTCTCGGGCCTGGTCACGCAGGTTCCTGGCAACCTGGACTTCGCCACATGCTCCTTCCAGTTCGCTCAGCGTAACCAGGATTTGCCACAGGATGGCCCGTTCCTCCTGGGCTTCGGCCGCGTTCCTGGCTTTCACAAGAGATTTACGCGCCGCGTCGTATTGTCCCAGCGCCAGGGCGGCCCGTCCGCGCAGCCAAAGTTCGTCGGCCAGCAGGCGACCGAAACCGGCCTCCCGGTAAGGCTGCATGCGCTCTTCGAGCCCGTCAAAGAGATTTTCGGGTTGGCCTGATGCCAGATGAATTTCTCCATACCCGAGCGCGATATCGAGGATATTGTAGGACCAGATGGCATCGGTTGGCAGCGCAGCCAACAGTTCGTCCAAAATTGCCCGGCCACCCTCCAACTTGCCCAGAGCGATCTTTGTCCGCGCGACCGCGACGAAATAGGGAGTGATGAAGTTGGGCGGGACAGTCTCGCGTCCGGCGTAGAGCTCGTCAGCCCAGCGTTCCGCTTCTTCCAGCGCCCCGACCGCCAGGCAGAACAAGATCTGCGCATATTGAAAGTCATGTTGCTCCTTGGGATGCCCGAGGGCTTCGACATAGGTCCTGACCTGCTCCAGGTTCTCCAAGGCCTGCCCGAATCGTCCCTGCCGGATCTGCACGCTGAATAACCAGTACAACGGCTCGACCTCGTCCAGACGACTGCCGATGGAGGCGCCCAGTTCTAACAATTTCGCAGCATCGACCAGGATACTCCTGTTATCCCCGACCAGGGAGTGCAGGATCAACGTTAACCGGTATGCTTCGGCCAACTTTCGGAGGTCCCCCAGTTCCCGCCAGATCGACTGCGCCTCGGCCAATTCCTGCCGGGCCTGCGCAAGTGGTTTCTGGGCGCCGAAAGGCCAGCTCAAATTTTTCAGGGCATGGGCCATCAATTCTTTCAACCCCAATTCGCGCGCCAGCGCCAAGGCCTCCTTTCCATAGGCCACGACCAGCTTGCTATCACCGGCGCTATATAATTCGGCATTCTGCAGAGACCACAACGCTTGCGCCTGGGCAGCCCGGTCGCCAAGCTCGCGGGCCAACGCCAAGGCCCCCCGGCCCGCCTCCCGGGCTTTCGTTGGATGGAACACCCGGGTATAGTGGCTGTGCAGGTTACTCTGGAAAATCAGGGCGGACAATTCCAGGGTCTTGCTTTGACATCTGACCGCCTCTGCCCGCATCTCTTCGTAATTGGCTGCTGCCGCTTCATCCTCCTGGTTCCATCTCAGAATCTTTCCCCGTCCCTTGTATAAGCCCGCGAGCAGTTCGAGATCCACTGGCTCCCCTTGATCTCCCATGCGCCGGGCGACTTCACGGGCGGTATCGAAGTGAGAGAGGGCCTCCTGCATGGCATAGGAGGCAAACGCTTCCCTCCCTGCGACCACTGAAAAACGGAAAGCCGGTTCGTCCAGCAAGGAAGCGAGGGCGTGATAGGCACACTCCGCCGCCGGTTCGCCAGCGGCTTCCAAAGCCAGCAGCGCCCGGCGATGGTACACCCGCCGCCGCGCCTCATTGCTTTCCGTGTAGACCACTTCGCGGATGTAATCATGGGCCAGGCTGTAAGGCCGCCGGTTCGCAGGCCGTTCGGTCAGCAGGCGCCCATCCAACAAGGCTTCCAGGGGATCCAGAGCATCTGTCTCCTGCAGATCGGCGATCTGACACATGCGCTCGAACGTGCAGGCCCGGCCTAGAATGGCGGCAGCCAGCAACAATGCGCCAGCTTCCTTCGTATGCCCCTCCAAGCGAGCGCGAATCACCTCGCGCACGCCAGGCGGCAGCGGCGCTTGCGCCAGGGAACGGACATGCTCCAGGGCGGAGGCAAAGTCGTACGCGGGATCCCGGTCTGCAACTGCGACCAGAACCCCTTGCTCGATCAACATTTGCAGCAACGCCTCGATGAAGAAAGGCAGGCCATGGGTCTCGGCCCACAGCCAGGCCGCAAAGGCGGAAGCGGCAGATTCGCCAGCTCCCTGCCCGGCCAGATGGCTAACAAGCTCTTCTACGGCCGCGCCGCTCAGATTGTCCAGCAAGAGACGAGTCAGGGATACGTCCCGTTCGAGGTGCACCAACCATTCTCGCAAGGTGGCATCCGCGGCATAGGCCTCCTGGCGCACCGTCAACAGCAACAAAATGGGGGCCTTCATCTCCGCCCAACGCCGGGCCAGATAATGGACCAGGTCGAGCGTGTCGAGGTCCGCCCACTGCATATCATCCAGGATCAAGATGGAAGGGTGGCCTGCCGCCAGCGCGTTCCCTAATGCGGCCAGCGACTCGAACAGGCGGGCACGCACAAAGTTGGCGTTTCCGGCTAACGGCAAAGGCAGGTCAGGATAGCGGGCTCGCAGTTCAGGCATCAACTGGCTCAACTCGGCCAGCCATACGTCCTCCAGCAAATCTTCGGGCGCGTTCACCTGGTCCAACTGCAGGCGCAGGGCCTCGACCACAGGTTGGAACGCCAATCTCCCGCCCGTTTCAAACGCTTTTCCCTGCCAGACTTCGCTCTCCGGCGCGTTAAACAATACCCAATCCCGAAAAGAATTGACGAGAGAGGTCTTTCCCACCCCCGCAGCTCCAATGAGAACCACCGCTTGCGCCTTGTCCCCTCCAATCCGCTGAAAAAACTCAACCAGGCGATAATGTTCCTGGGAACGGCCAACCAACGGGAGGGTCAAATGCCTTCCCCGGTCTGGGGAGGAAACGCGATCCAACACTGGCGATACGCCAAACCCTTCTGGGGCAACACGACCCTGATCGATGTGTTTGGCCAACAAAACCGTTTCACGACCGGGTTGGAGTCCCAGTTCCTTTTTGAGCGTGTCCTGTAACTGGTGGTACGTCAGCAAAGCGGCCGGGCGCTGCCCGCTCAGGGCCTGAGCAGCCATGAGACGCCGATAGGCCTGTTCGCTGAGAGGAGCGCGCGTCACCCAGCGGGCAGAAATTTCCAGCGCCGCGGCGCTGCCATGGATGGACAACAGGTGCTGCGACAGGCGATCATAGACGCTTTCCAACTGTCGCTGGCTGGCTTCGCGCCGGGTAGAAACCCAGTCATCAAAGGCTGGGGCATCGGGCAGGGAAAATCCCTCCAGGAACTCGCCCCGCTCGATGGTCAGGATGGAGCGCAGTTCATCAGGAGAAGTATCTTTCTGCGCAGCGGTTTGCAACCAATGCAGATCCAAATCCACGGAGTCATACGAGCCAAAGCCGACATTGCCCCCTTTGGTGATCATCTCGTCGCCAGCCGGTCCCAGCGCTTTGCGCAGGCGCGAAAGCGTGGTCCGGAAGGAGGCCGCCGCACTGCTTTGCGAGCTCTCCGGCCAGAGTAAAACCATCAACAACTCGCGGCTTTGCATCCTCCGTTCCGCAGCCAGGTAGATCAATAATGCCAATTCTTTGCGTGTGCGGAAAGACAGCGTTTGATTCCCGAGGCGAATCTCTGGCACGCCCAACGAGTGGATCGTTAGAGATTCCATGGAATGCTTTCCTCCTTCGATATTTATTTCAGCAAATCACAGGTGTTAAAGAATACCCAGCTATTTTACGATTTCCTGAATTTGGTTACGTTCCTGTTACGGGGCTGCGTTAAAGTGGAGCTATCAATTCTATTTTATCTCTAATTTCAGTAAATCACGAAATAACTGGTGAAAGCCCGAAAACAGGGTGGCGGGCGTACGCCCGCCACCCTGTTTTCGGGTCTCATCTTTACTTTTGTGAAGGCCTGAAATAGAGAAAGGAGAAATAAAATGTCAACAGAAACGAACAAAGCCATTGTCCGCCGCTACATTGAGCAAGTGATTAACGAACAGCGATACGATCTCGCCGACGAGTTTTTTGTCGATACCGTTGCGCTTCACGGTGTTGGCCCTGGGATTAGCGGACGGACAGCCTTAGCAGAATTTTACGCCATGTTCGGCGCGGCTTTTCCCGATTGGCATATGACGATCAACGATATGGTTGCCGAAGGGGACGAAGTCGTGGCCCGATATCACCTCCAACGGTACACACCAGGGTGAGTTTCAAGGCATCCCCGCTACCGGAAAACCGTACACGCAGATTGCGATCGTAATTTATCAACTGACCAACGGCAAAATCGTCGAAGGCTGGTTGCAGACCGATATGCTGAGTATGATGCAGCAATTGGGCCTCATGCCTGCCCCGCAGGAAAACTAATCGTTTGCAAGTTGTTTATCATCAAAAAGGAGAAAATCTCATGTTCAAATACGAAAAGAGTGTCTTCATCAACCGCCCCCTGCAAGATGTCTTCGACTTTGTGGCAAACCTTGAAAACGATCCGAAATGGCAAGCCAGTATCGTGTCAGTCAAACAGACTTCTGATGGACCAGTAGGTGCGGGTTCAACCTTCCGGTATCACACCAAATATCTCGGTCGAAAATCGGAAACGGAGATCCAGTTGACGAGTTTCGACCCTCCAAACGGAGCAAGTGTCAAGGTACTCAGCGGCCCGGTTCCATTTGGGAATACCTATAAGTTTAAAGCCCAGGATGACGGAACGCTGTTGACTTTTATGGGTTGGGCCGAAATTGGCGGCTTTTTCAAGATAGCTGAAGGGTTGGCCGGCAAACAAATCGAAAAGAAGATGGAAGCCGATGCGGCTGCGCTTAAGAAGGTGTTGGAGGCGGGGTAGGGTAGAACCGAAGCGCGCTCCCCACGCCCGACATTCTGCATGCTAGGAATGTCGGGCGTCTATCGAACCGCCAAGACACAAAGTACGCCAAGAATTCTTTTATGGCGCCAAGAACCCTGCTTGGCGGTCTTGATCAAGCCTTGGCGTTCCTGGCGAACTTGGCGGTTCAAAAAACAACCCTCAAAAGGGTGACTATCAGCTACTACTTACCAAATTCAAACAAAGGCGGTTCAGATCATGCACAGTCATTCCCTTTCCATGTTGGCCGGTTTTGCGTCCAGCACGATCTTCATCAGCAGCAATCTTCCCATGTTGTTCAAGGCAGTCAAAACAAAAGATCTGAGCTCTTACAGCCTGGGACACCTCACTTTAGGCACACTGGGAAACTTGATGTACTGGCTGTATGTGATCAGCCTGCCCCCTGGACCGGTGTGGGTCCTGCAGGCTTTCTTTACGCTGGCGAGCGCATCCATGCTCTTCTGCTACCTGCGTTATGAAAAGAATTGGTTTCGCTTTTATTGACGTTTATGAAAGTTGGTTAAGTTTCTACTCTACTTCTGTTATGTCATGCTGAGCGTAGCGAAGCATCTCCATACCGTCAAGCGGAGACTCTTCGGTCGCAAAAACCGCTTCCTCAGAGTGACATGACTTAACGTACTTTTATGAACATCAATAAGCACCCCACGGAGAGTAGCTTGATAAAGACTCCCGGAAATTCGTTTTTAGAATACTTTGTATCTGCTCAGGCCTGGTGAGAAAACCCCGAAAAATGGTGTGCGTGGGGGGCGTACGCCCCCCACGCACACCATTTTTCGGTTCTCTTCTGTAAGTACAGGCTGAGTAGCTACAATACTTTTAGAGTTTCGCTTTACTGGTGATCTTGGCATAGAAAAAATCTTGAGCACCCATGCCGGCGCGTCGAGCACAGCGTGACCCTGTTCTCCGGACTTATTCGCTCATTTCCCCGGCGCCCGTGAGGGTGGGAAAATATTCCATGCTCAAATCCACGCTCACCGAAACCGTTTTTCCCTCAAATACATACGTCACAGTGAAGAACTGAATATCGGATAACAGGTCAAAGTACTGCTGTTCGATAAACGTGCGCTCATCCCGCCAACCGCCCCGGAACGCCATGAGGGTCTGGCCCTGCGGCCCGCGCGTATTTAGATAGAAGACATTCTTCAAACCGCCAGTGATTTCAAGGATTTCCCCATTCGCCGTCAAGGTGGAGGTGGTGTAGGTGTCGTCCCCTGAAAAAGTAAACCTGATCTCGGTGGGCCAGCCCGCCGGTGGAATCCCAACCAGGCGGTAGGTTTTGCCGGAGATCTGGCCGGCGATTGCAGGCAGCGGCATGGCCGGCTCTTGCGGGTTTTGAATATGCTCAATCTCTGTCGCGAGCTGGCCGTCCATGTGGGGATTCGCTGCCAGGGGTCCCGCCCCCTGCACGGCGGGCAGCAGATAGGTTTCAAGCAACTGGTGCGGGGCGGGGAAATTGGGATCGGACAAACCGCCTGTAAAGACCGCGATCATATCCAATTCGGGCAATACAAAAATATACTGCCCTCCAAACCCGTGAGCGGAATACCCGCCAAAAGAATCGATCCACCAATAGTAGCCATACCCATCGTCTTCGGCGGCGTTCATCTTATCTTTTGTTTCCATATGCCTGCTCGTGGAAGTCTGCACCCATCTGGCCGGCAGGATTTGCTTTCCGTTCCACTGGCCGTGATGCAGGTAAAGATAACCCAGTTTTGCCATGTCCTGCGGACGGAGGCACAGCCCACTGTTTCCGCTGGTGACGCCTTGCGGGTCGGACTGCCAGCTAAAATCCGCAATCCCCAACGGGCTGAACAGATTGCGTTGGGTGTACTCTGCCAACGTCTGCCCGCTGGTGTTTTGGATGATGGTTGAGAGCACATGCGGCAGACCGGAATCGTAGAAGAACGTTTCCCCGGGCGGATCCAGAACGTTGCTGTTCGTTAGTATGTATTTGGCCGCATCAAAACCCCCGTCCTTGTTCGTAAAGTCCGGCAGGGTGGTGGTATTAAAACCGGCGGACATCGTCAGGAGTTGTTCTATGGTTACCTCTTTGAGATAGTCATCCCGTGTCTCTCTGGCGATCTCGGGGAAGTAGTCCAGAACAGGTTGTTGAACGCTTTCGATCCAGTGATCCCGGATGGCCATGCCGGTCATGGCCGAAGTCACACTTTTGGTGATCGAATGCAGAGGGTGTTTCATTTCCCGGCTGTAGGGAGGGAAATAGACTTCGGTTACAAGGTAGCCATGCCGGACCACCAAAACGCTGTGGATATTCAGGTCCTTTTTCTGTATTTCCTGCAGCATGGACAGGATGGAAGCCGAGTTGAGCCCTTGTTCTTCCGGAGTGGAGCTGCGCCATTCGGCATCAGGCCAGTAGGAAGTCTGCCTGGCCCCCGGCGCAACCGGCGGGATCGCACAGCCCCCCATCAAACCAGCCAGGAGGAACCAAATGAGCGGGTACATGAGTATTTTCGTGTGCATGGCATTTCCTTCTTGCATGGTCTATCGACCGAGACGGGGAAATGGCGAAAAACGCCCCCAGTCCGGGAAAGCGCTATGTGAAGTTTATCACAATATGATACACCGTATTCCCTCTTCTGACCCAGTGGTAGGGCGATCGCATTTCAAACTTTCTAGCACATTTCGGCGGGCTACCCTGACGGGCACACGTGAAGCCCTGCCTCAGTACATGAAAGTCCTTCGGACTTGTGAATTGCGCCATATAGGGGTTTTAGGCTCGCACAGCCACAGAAAATCGGCCTCAAATTTTCCAAATGCGATTGCCCTGGCCTCAGTGGGGAATACTCAAATGTTGTTAGCAGGAGTGCAAAATCTCCCGATCTTGCCTCCAAAGTCGGGAGACTTTGGACTCCGCATCCCACAACTTTTTAGTGCCCCCCCAGTTATGGCGTTCTCAAGAAAGCTTGACAGGTAGACAAAAAGACCCTTCTCGATAGAATTGGTGTTGTCAAACAAGCCAATCATCGAGGAGGATCGAATGGAGTATAGCACTCTAAAGCCTTGGCAGGAAATAAGCGAAACCGGAATTGTGTACACGTTGGGCAGTTTGTACGATCGATTTCAGCAAATGGCAGATCCCCGAAAGAATAAGGGAAAACAATACAGTTTGCTGACCCTGCTAACACTGATATTTTTAGCAAAGCTCAGCGGAAAAGATAATCCAGTAGAGATGGCAGATTGGGCGCAGAATAAAGCCGAAGAATTGGTGCAACTGTTGGGTTTGAAGCATTGCCGGATGCCCCACCATAATACTATTCGGCGAGTTTTTCAGAATATAGTCGATGAAGAAGAATTCGAACAATTGATGAAAGCATATCATCAGCAGGAAACGGAAGAAGATGGCGAAATACTATCAATGGACGGGAAAGCATTGCGTGGGACACGCATTCCCGGCCAAGAAAGTAGTGATTATGTTTTGAGCGTGTACGATGGGCAAACTCAGCAAGTCAAGGCTCAAGAAGTAGTTAATTCAAAAGAAAATGAGATTACTGCGGCCCCAAGAGTTCTAAAACAGGTGAAGTTGGAAGGAAAAATCGTCACAGGCGACGCCTTGCACACTCAGCGAGCCATATCTGAGCAAATTATCGAAGCTCATGGACATTATTTGTGGCCGGTAAAAGATAATCAAGCACGGCTCCACGATGATCTTCAGCGCTTATTTGCTCCCGACCAGCCAAAACCCGGATTTGGACAGATCAAAACTGACTTTGAGACAGCCAGACAGGTGAGTTATGGTCATGGTCGTATTGAAATTCGTACTATTCAAACCAGTGAAATGCTCAATGACTATTTGGATTGGCCGGGAGTAGGGCAAGTCTATAGACTGGAACGTCAGTTTTTCTGGATTAGGCAAGGCCAACCCTACAAAACCAGCCACGAAATCGAATATGGCATCACCAGCCTTACCCGAAAAAAAGCTCCCGCTCTCAAAATACTAAATGTCAGACGTTGCCATTGGGGCATTGAGACCGGTTTGCATTATCGCCGAGATGTAACCTTTCACGAAGATGCTACCAGGATGACCATTGGCGCTGCCGGTAGCATCCTGTCTGTTGTTCACAATTTGGTGCTCGGTTTGCTTAAACGTGCAGGCTTTACCAATTCAGCCAAAGGCCGCCGCTGGTTCGAAGGCCATCTCCAGGATGCTTTTGCCCTGCTCATTTCGACAAACTCGTTTTCTTGAGAACGCCATACCCCCCCAGTGTCACTCCCTTGCCTTACCGGGAAAAACATTGTATGATGGTGGAGCAATTTGAATATCCGGTCTGCTTCTGTAAGAAGTGTGAAGCGCACGTCACCGAAAAGGCAAACCCATCGCGAGGTGGGGGCGCAAAGCTATGGATCTGCCCGCACACAGTCCGCACCCGTGTCGCGCTTCAGACCGCCAGGCTGCCGAAGTTTTTGTTTAAAACTCCGGCAGTTTTTGTTTTCAGAGAGGAGGTGCCAGGGGAAAGCGATCACTCGAGTTTGAGATAGACCGCACATAACAATTCATTTAACTTTGAGGAGAAAAAGCAACATGAATAAGAAAGTCATTGCTCTTCTAGGCATCCTGGCTCTGTTGGTTGCCTTACTGCCCACCGCAGCCCTGGCTGCGCCGACGCCTTCCGACGGCATCGGCACCTCCGAACAGGCGCCAAAGGAAGATAACCGCCCCGATCCACTCACCACCCAACAATTAGAATTGAAAGCACAGGCGCTGGAAGCCAAGCTCAACGGCAAGGCGCATGGCAAAACCCACGAGGTCGCCCGCGGGCAGTTCGTGGAATTGGAGCGTGAGGGCGAAGGCGCGCTGTGGACCGTATTAGGCGAATTCGCTGATCTAGCAGCACAACACCATGCCCGAGCCAGACCGCAGCGTCGACAACACCACCCTGTGGGCCCCCGATTTCAGTCGCCAATACTACCTGGACCTGTTGTTCGATGACTCCCCGGGCGCGAACTCGATGCGCAACTTCTACATCGAGCAGTCCTCCAACCGTTACACCGTACACGGCGACGTAACCGACTGGATCCCGGTTTCTGGTCCGGCAGCCAGCTACGACGACGATTTCAACAGCCCGCTGGGCGGCAACCAGGTCTGGTATTTCCTGGATGAGACCATCGATGGCTGGTACGATTCCCAGATCGCAGCCGGCAAGAGCGATCAGGAGATCAACGACTACCTGAGCAGTTTCGACGTCTGGGACCGCTATGACTATAACGGGAATGGCAACTTCGACGAACCGGATGGCTACATCGACACGTTCCAGTCAGTACACGCCGGGGTAGGCAACGAAGCCTGCTCCCCGGACTGCGACGACTGGGCTATCTGGAGCCACAGCTGGTACGCCTTCTCGAATCGCTCGGGCCCCGATGGACAGGGTCCGGCCTTCAACCCTGACGGCGGCGTCCAGATCGGTGACAGCAATTTCTGGGTCGGCAAGTACACCATTCAGCCCGAGAACGGCGGCGTGGGCGTATTCACGCACGAGTACGGCCATGACCTGGGCCTGCCCGACCTGTACGACACAGGCGGCGGCGAGAACGGGACCGGCTTCTGGACGCTGATGTCCTCCGGCTCGTGGGTAGACACCGGAAAAGACCACATCGGAAACGCACCCAGCCACATGGGCGCCTGGGAGAAATTCCAGCTCGGCTGGTTGAACTACGAGGTAGCATTCGCCGGCCAGAAATCCGAGCACAAGCTGGGCCCGATGGAGACCAACACCAAGCAAGCCCAAGGTTTGTTTGTAGTCCTGCCGGATAAAGAAGTGCAACGTGAACATCGGAACGCCTCGATACGGAAGTCATTACTATTACAGCGGCTCGGGGGACAACCTCGATAACGTCATGTACAAGGCGTTCTCGCTGCCCGCCGGGGCCACCCTGAGCGCTCGCGTGCGCTATCAGATAGAGAACAACTGGGATTACGCCTACCTGGTGTACTCCACCGACGGCGGGGCTACCTGGAATCCCATCGAGACCAGCCGCTCGACCAGCACCGACCCCAATGGCCAGAACTTAGGATTCGGGATTACCGGTAACGCTACCAGTAACAATTGGACTGACTCTAACGGCCAACCTTCCCGAGGGCGACGTGCTGCTCGGCTTCCGCTACGGCACAGATTCCAATACCGGCGGGTTCGGCTTCATGGTCGATGAGATCAACATCACCGGCCAGGAGATCGATGGCGCCGAGACCGATACTGGCTGGACCTTTGATGGCTTCCGGATAACTACCGGACAGGAACTGCGCTACTATGCCAATTACTACGTGGTCGAGTACCGCGCGTACTGGGGATACGACAAGAACCTGCAATTCGGCCCGTACAACTTCGGCTTCCAGGACAATCCGTTGCTGGGCGATTGGGTGGAGCACCTGCCCTACCAGGATGGCATGCTGGTCAACTACTGGGATACCTCCCAAAGCAACAACAACACCCGCTCCCATCCCGGGGCCGGCTTGATCCTGCCGGTGGACGCCCACCCAACGGCGATGATCCGCGCCGACGGCGGCGTGTGGCGCAACCGCATGCAGACCTACGATGCCACCTTTACGCTGGCACCGACCGATGCGCTCACCTTACACTGGCTCAGCCAGCCGTCGTATCACCCCAGCCTGCCGGCTGTCCCGGTGTTCGACGATAACAACAGCTACTACGACTCCCTCAACCCGTGGGGCAGCGTGATCGTGCCCAACACCGGGACGCAGATCCGCATCCAGAGCGTCAGCGCGCAGGGCAACTTCATGCAAGTCCAGGTTCGCCCGGCGAAGTAAGCCTGTACGTTCCTACGTTGTGAAAATAGAGCCCGCTGTGACAGCGGGCTCTATCCATCTACCGGTATAATCAGAGGCACAGCGGTATTTGTATGCTTGAGATCACCCCTACCCTTTCGATAGACGAGTCCGAGTTCCAGATCGACTTCGTGCGAGCCTCCGGCCCAGGCGGGCAGAACGTCAATAAGGTGGCCACCGCCGCGCAGTTACGTTTTGACATAGAGGCAAACGCAACATTGCCAGAGGAGGTCAAATCGCGCCTGAAAAAACTGGCCGGGAAACGGGTGACGCAAGACGGGATCCTGGTGATCGAAGCACGGCGCTTTCGAACCCAGGAAAGAAACCGCGAGGATGCACTGGCGCGTTTTAAGCGGCTGGTGCAAAGAGCCTTAGAGAAACCGAAATCTCGAAAGAAGACAAAACCAAGCAAGGCAGCCCAGGAGGAAAGGTTGAAAGAGAAAAAGCGCAGAGCTGAGATCAAAAAAACGCGTTCGAAGCAGCCTTACGAAAGCGAGTAGGGCTCCTATCCTGGCTTCAAGCCATATCACACCCAAACAGCAATCGATCCAGTCAACTTTCATGCACACAGCCAAACTCAGAGAGAGGAATGCTCCCAACAAATGGATGACCTGGCATGCGGCGGTGTTGCTCATCTGGTTGCTCGCGTGGTTCGCTCCCTGGGCCTCCTGGCTGGAAACTGCTTTCTGGTTAAAACAGGGATCGCCTTCGCAATCTTCATCATCCCGGGCGCATACCTGGTTCAGCTTCTCAGCCAAGGGGATGATTCCGTAATAAGGAAGATAACTTCAGGGTTTGTAATATCCCATTTAATCTTCGCCCTCCTGGGAATGGCCGGCCGTTTCCTTCATTTGCCCTTTCGTTACGCAAAAATAGGCTTCCTGTTTTTGGGAATTATTTTTATTGCTGCAAATTTTTTAGAGAAAGACCACTCTCAAAGAAACCGCCACACTGCCAGGGACTTCCTTTTCCGCGCGCTGTCCTATTGGCCGCTGGTGATCACAGCAAGCCTTGCAGTCCTGATGACCATTCAACGCGTTATCACGAGTGATGATCTTGCCTATCTCGCCCACATCACAAACTGGCAGCATATGCCAGGTTTGAATTTTTCCGATGTCTACTTCAAGACAAACGCAATCGAATCAACCCGCTTTTGGATCGTCAGTATGCCTTTCAGCCAGGCATTTCTGGCAGACGTCAGCAACACGCACGGGTTGATCCTGCTGAGCGGTTACGTGGATCCGTTCCTGGCGCTCATTTCCATCTTTTGTTTTTACACTCTGGCAAGAACCCTGGGAATATTGCATCATCTCGCCATGGCTTCCGTCGGCGTTCAAGTTGCTTTTTTAGCGTTGCTTGCAGACTACTTGCATCCCGGGTCCCCTTTTTTTCACCAGCTGAGCACAGATAAGGCAACGGCCGCATTCATTTTTGCCCCTGTTTTTATTTCCAGCGCAATCCGGACAGTCGAGAAAACAGGGAAAGGGGCAACAGGGGTGTTCTTATTAATTGGAATCAGCCTGGCCGTGATGCACCCCATCATCGCGGCATATGCTGTTTTCATTGTAAGTGGAATTGCCATTTTAGGCATACACCGGGGTAACTACAAGCGTCACCTGACCGTGATCGTTCTTGCACTTTTGATGCTTATGCCTCAAGTAGGAGTGCGGCTGGTAAAGCACGAGGCACAGCCGACCATTCCAACGGTCAGCGAGGCTATAGCGCAAACAAAAGGCGTCGAAAGCTTAATTGCCAGGATGGAAGGCACTCCATTCTACGGTTTCAATCCCCGGATCCTGGAAATGCGCATTCCATATGCAGACCGCATTCCGATGTCTACCTCTTATCTTTCCTGGATTTGGTTGCTGATCCCACTGCTGGGAATCTTCGTAATCATTAAAGGATTGAGAAACGATTCCTTACACCAGTATGTCTTTGCAGCCACCGCGCTGGTCGTACTGGCGGGGATTCCATTTACCGGATGGGTTTTGGGATACTTTGTATCGGCGTGGATGTTGGAACGAACGACGTGGCTTTATCCATTTGGAATAAGCGCCATCCTCCTTTTCATGACCTTAAAAGATAGCGTTACGTTTAGAAAAAGGATAGGTTCTCCAGGGTTTGCTGTGACAAGGGCAAGATTCAGCTCGTTCGCCTGGTTTTCCATCTGGGTGTTATCGTCAGCGTTGGTTTTATTGGTCATCAGAGAGCACGGATTGCCAAATATCAATCGGCTGGAAGAGTCCACCAGGAGGTATCAGGAGCTGGTATCAGTAGGCCAGCACATCGACAAAAGCGCGCCGTTTCCCATAAATATGATTGCTTCCGACGAGTTGAACGATTTTATTCCTGCCTTGTCCTGGAAAAGCAAAGTAATATCCTATCGACCGGAAGATCCTTCTTATCCCTATTTTTATTCACAGGATGAAAAAGCGATGAGATGGTCAGATCGGCAAGCGATCTTATCCCCGGAAATATCCCCCCTGGAGCGCGTGACACTCCTTCAGAAATATGACATCCGGTACATTCTGATCGAAGCATATCGATTTGGTAAGGTAAAGGAGTTGATCTCGACCTACCCGACCCATTTCAAGCTCCTGCCATTTGGCAGATATCTTCTGATCGAAATTAACGATCTTGGAGCCTATCCGTAAAATACGCTCTAAGCGGTGTACTCCGTACGGGGCACTTTCCTCGGCAGCGAGGAAAGTGCCCGAAAGGGTACGGCGGCTTGAGCATTTTTCGGATAGAAACTTAGTGAGGAAATCCCGAAAAATGGTGTGCGTGGGGGCGTACGCCCCCACGCACACCATTTTTCGGTTCTCTTCTATAGCATAGGCTGAGAGGATACATTCATGTCAATAAAACACGTCATCATTACAGGTTCGACGCGTGGGATCGGGTACGGGCTGGCGCGGGAATTGCTGGCGCGCGGGTGCTCGGTCACGGTCAGTGGGCGGGGACAAGAGGCGGTCGATAAAGCGGTAGCAGGCTTGCGATCCGGGGATGAGGCGGAGCACGTCTTCGGACAGAGCTGCGACGTGACCGTTCCGGAACAGGTGCAGGCTCTCTGGAACCGGTCCATCGAGCAGTTCGGGAAGGTCGACATCTGGGTCAACAATGCGGGAACCAGCGGAGAGCAGGGCCTGGTCTGGGAGCTGCGCCCCAGCGAAGCCCGGCAGCCGATCACGACCAACATCCTGGGAACGGCGTATGGCGCGCAGGTGGCGATGCGCGGGATGCTGGCGCAGGGCTTTGGCGCGATCTACAACATGGAAGGCATGGGCAGCGACGGGCGCAAACACGCCGGGTTGAGCATGTACGGCACGAGCAAGTACGCCATCCATTATTTCAGCGAGTCCCTTGCGCTGGAAGCCAAGGATACGCCCGTGATCGTCGGCGCTTTACGGCCAGGGATGGTCATCACTGATTTAATTACAGACCGTTATGCCGGCCGGCCGGAAGAATGGGAACGCGCCAAGAAGATTTTCAACATCATCGCCGACAGGGTCGAAAACGTCACGCCCTGGCTGGCGGAGAAGATACTGGAAAACCAAAAGAACGGCGCGGTTCTGGCCTATTCTTCCAGGTTGAAACTGATGGGGAGGTTCTTCAGCCAGCCCTTCGTGAAGCGGGATTTGTTTGCCGGGGAATAAAAGTTCAACGGAGATAAACGGAGAATTTTTTGAGCGAGAAATCTTCGCTCTGGCAGGGAAAAGATTTCTCCTCCGGCCGAAATGACATGTTCTTTTATTCCCCGATGGCGTGTAGCAGGGCCATGTTGGTCGGCCGCATGGCACCGACCGGAAAGCCGCAGACCAACACGACCTGCTGCCCCGGCTCGAAACCCGATGTTTGCATGGCCGTGTCTACTTCCTGGATCATCTCTTCCAGCGTGTTGGAAAACGGCACGAGTTGCGGGTCGACGCCCCACAGGAAGGCCAGCTGGCGGTAGGTATCCCGGTCAGGGGTGAAGGCCACAATCCGTTTGGCAGGCCGCACCTTGGACATCAAGCGGGCGGTGCTGCCCGTGCGGGTGAAGACCGTGATGACGGCCACATCCCGGTCGCTGGCCAGCTCGTGGGCGGCGCGCGCCATGGAAGCGGCGTCGCTCTCGCCCAGCCCGGAGATCCGGCCCTGGTCGTTGCCCCACTCGGCGAAGTGGGATTCGGCCTCGCACACGATGCGGTCCATGATGCGCACGACTTCCAGCGGGTACTGGCCGACGGCCGTCTCGCCGGAGAGCATGACCGCGTCGGTGCCGTCGAAGATGGCGTTGGCTACGTCGGAAGCCTCGGCGCGGGTGGGCAACGGGTTCTGGATCATCGATTCCAGCATCTGGGTGGCCGTGATGACCAGCTTGGCATGGTCATTGGCCTTTTGGATGATCCACTTTTGCAGCACCGGCACGCGCTCGGGGGGCATCTCCACGCCCAGATCGCCGCGCGCCACCATGACGCCGTCCACGCACTCCAGGATCTCATCCAGGTGGTCAATGGCTTCCGGGCGCTCCAGCTTGGCCACCAGCAGGGGCACTCTTTTCTCCTGGCAAAAGCCCTGCATGGCCTCCCGCACCTGGCAGACATCTTCCGCGGAGCGCACGAACGAAACCGCTACCGCGTCCACCCCCTGAGAGATGCCGAATTGCAAATCCTCTTCGTCCTTAGCGGTGTACCCGGAAATCCCCAGCGACACGCCCGGCAGGTTGATGCCTTTGTGTGAAGACAGGATGCCGCCCACAACCACACGTGCCTGCAGTCGCAATCCACTGACCGTTTCCACGATCAGGACAAGGCGGCCGTCATCCAGCAGCAGCCGGTTCCCACTGCGGACGACCCCGAACAACTCGCGGAAATCCACCGGGATGACGGGGCCATCGGCGGCAGGCTCCGGCTCCCCAACCGCAAACAGGGTGACACGTTGACCCTCGGTCAGCAGAAGGGGCGCTGGCAACATGCCCACCCGGATCTTCGGGCCTTGCAGATCCTGCAAGACCCCGACCGGGCGCTGTAACTTCTTAGAGATAGCGCGCAAGGTTGCAATGCGGGCGGCGTGTTGCTCGTGGGTGCCGTGTGAGAAGTTCATGCGGGCCACATCCATGCCCGCCTGGACCAGGCGCTCGAGCATATCCGCGCTGTCCGAGGCCGGGCCGATGGTGGCGACAATTTTGGCTTTGCGTTTTTGATCGGTGTTCAAATGTAATGCAACTCCTGCGCCTGCTTCTTGAGATCTTCCCTAAAATCGGGATGGGCGATCTGGATCAGCTGGTTGGCGCGCTGACGGATGGTCTTGCCATATAAATCGGCCACGCCGTACTCGGTGACGATATAGCGGACATGGTTGCGGGAGGTGACAACGCCCGCCCCGGTCTGGAGCATCGGCGCAATCTTGCTGATCACTCTTCCATCGCGCATCGTATTGGTGCTGGGCAGCGCAATGACCGGAACGCCGCCTTTCGAGCGGGAGGCCCCGTAGACAAAGTCCAGCTGGCCGCCCACCCCGGAATACAGCTTGGGACCGATGCTGTCCGCGCATACCTGGCCGGTAAGATCGATTTCAATCGCCGAGTTGATTGCGACCATGCGCTCGTTCTGGGCAATCACGAACGGGTCGTTGACGTATTCGGTGCGGTGCAGTTCGATCAGCGGGTTATCGTCCGCCCAATCGTACAGGCGCTTGGTGCCGATCATAAACCCGGCCACGATCTTGCCAGGATGCAACGTTTTTTGGGCATTGGTGATCACCCCGGCGTTGAACAGGTCGATCACACCGTCCGAAAACAACTCGGTATGGATGCCAAGGTCCTTTTTGTCGAACAGGTACTTGAGCACCGCATCAGGAATTGTGCCAATGCCCAGCTGCATCGTCGCGCCATTGGGGATCAACTCGGCAATGTAGCCGGCGATTTTTTCCACCACATTGGAGGGCTCCCCCCCGCCCATCGGCAGCTCAACAATCGGATAATCGACGGGGACGATGTAGTTCAAGCGGCTGACGTGGATGAACGAATCGCCCAGCGTGCGCGGCATCTGCTCGTTGACCTCGGCAATGATGATCCTGGCCGATTCGGCCGGCGTCTTGGTCAGGCCGACTTCTACACCCAGGCTGCAAAAGCCGTGCTCGTCCGGCGGGGAAACGTGGATCATGGCAACGTCCAGGGGCAACAGGCCACGCTTGAAGAGCAGGGGAAACTCGGAAAGCAGAACGGGAGTAAAGTCTGCCCGGCCCTCCTGCACCGCCTGGCGGATGTTGGCGCTGATAAAAATCGAATTGACCCGCAGGTGTCCTTCCATGGCAGGGCTGACGTAATCGGCGGATCCAACCGTCAGGGCCTGGCAGATTTCCACGTTTTTCAGCTGCGGGGCGTACTCCACCAGCGCGGCCAGGACCTTTTGCGGGACGGACACGTTGCCCGTCAGGAAGATGCGGTTCCCAGACTTGACAGCCCTGACCGCTTCTTCCGCGGTCACCACGCGTGACTTGTAAGTGCTAGTCCAGTCCATCGTTCGAACCCTCTTGGCCATTCAAGCGAAACATGTGCACCATCTTCCCAGCATGGGTACAGACGGCCTTCTCCAAAGCGGGGGTTTCACGAATGGCTGTTTCGAAATCTTTATTGGCTAAATCCAGGATATAGAGCATGGCTGCGTTGACAAAAGCGTGCGTGGCCGTGCGAGCTACCGCCGCCGGCATGTTTGGCACACAATAGTGAATGACATTTTCTTCGATATAGGTGCAGTGCTCGTGCGTTGTGGGGCGCGAGGTTTCCACGCAGCCGCCCTGGTCGATGCTCATATCGATGATCATCGAGCGCGGCTTCATATTTTGGACCATCTCTCGGGTCACGACGATGGGAGCCCGTTGGCCGGGCACAAGCACCGCTCCGACTACCACGTCCGCGAAGGCGCAGGTACGGGCGATGTTGCTCGGGGTCGCGATCATGGTCACCACCCCCGGGAAGCGTTCATCGATACGCTGTAAGGCGCGCAAGTCTATATCGAGCACGGTTACGTGGGCACCTAAACCCAGGAGCGCCCGAGTAGAGGCTGTGCCGGCCACGCCCCCGCCGATGATCACCGCCTCCGCCGGCGGGACACCCGGAACGCCGCTCAGCAAAATCCCTTTTCCGCCCTTGTAATTCTGCATGAAGTGCGCGGCAACTTGCGCGGTCATGCGCCCGCCGATCTCGGCCAGCGGTTTCTTGACCGGGGTGGTGCCGTCTTCTTCTTCGATCTGCTCATAAGCGATCGAGGTGATATTGTTTTCGAGCAACAGGTCGATTTTGTCCTGGCGGGCGGAAGCAAGATGCAACAGGCCAGCCAGAATGCTGCCCGGGCGCAGCCACTCCATCTCTTCTTTCAAGGGCCGGGCAAACTTCAGGAGCAAATCCGCCCGCCCGAACACTTCTTCCGGGGAATAGACGATCCGGGCGCCGGCGCGCTGGTACTCTTCATCCGAAAAACCGGCTCCCACCCCGGCTTCATGCTCGACGAAAATGGCATGGCCATACTGTTTTAAAATATCAACCCCTGCAGGTGGCAATCCCACCCGAAACTCAAACGGGCGCCGTTCCTTTGGAACTCCAATGTTCATTCATCGCCTCCACGCAAAGCTTCCAAGATCTGTACTGAGATTTTGCCCAAAATAACCGGCGTATCATTGCTGATTGGCGCAACAACACCTTTTTTGCACACGGATTTGACGGATATCTCGGATTCTCACGGAAAAAGCCTTGAAAAACCCGTGCTTGATGGAAAAGATTTCTCCCTATGGTCAAAATGACATGGCTGCGCTTGTCATGACAACGTCCGGCGTTTTCAAACGCCTTCAGGGCATGTTGAGCACGTCTCGAATGCCTGGCAAGGCCCAATCGATCGTCTCTTTGTCGATCACCAGGGGCGGAGCGAAGCGGATGACGTGCTCGTGGGTCTCTTTCGCCAGGATACCACGGTCCTGCAAGGCCTCGCAAAAACGGCGCGCGCCGCCCGCTTCCGGCCGCAACTCAAGGCCGATCAACAAGCCTTTTCCGCGGACTTCCTTGACGTGCGGGCTGGGGATCTCTGCCAGTTGTTCCATGAAATACGTCCCTAGCTGGTCGGCCCGCTCCGCCAGCTTCTCCTCCCGGATCACCCGCAACGAGGCGCGCGCTACCGCTGCCCCGAGCGGACTGCCGCCGAAGGTAGACCCGTGCTCCCCGGGCGTCAGCAGGCCCATGATGGGCTCGTCTGCCAGCGCGGCAGAAACGGGATAAAACCCGCCCGAGAGCGCCTTGCCGATCACCATAATGTCCGGGCGGACGCCTTCATGGTCGCAAGCAAATAATTTGCCCGTGCGCCCCAGGCCGGTCTGGATTTCATCAGCGATAAAAAGCACGTTATTTTTCTTGCAGATCTCTGCAACCTGCTTGAGATACCCCTGCGGCGGCGTTCTTACACCAGCCTCGCCCTGGATCGGTTCCAGCATTACGGCAGCCGTGTTGGGGGTGATGGCCCGCTCGATTGCTGCAACATCCCCATAGGGAACGGTTACAAACCCGGGCGTGAACGGACCGAAATCATCCCGGTAATGCGGTTCGCTGGAAAACGAGATGATGGTCGTCGTGCGCCCGTGGAAGTTGCCCTCGGCTACGATGATCTCCGCCTGGTAGCGCGGTACGCCTTTGACCTGATAAGCCCACTTACGGGCCAGTTTGATGGCCGTCTCCACCGCCTCCGCCCCCGAGTTCATCGGCAAGGACATTTCGTAGCCGGTCATATCCGCAAGTTCTTTATATAACAAAGGCAGCTGGTCGTTGCGAAAAGCGCGCGAGGTCAAGGTCACCTTTTGGGCTTGCTCGGTTAATGCTTCAAGAATCTCAGGATGAACGTGCCCCTGGTTGACGGCCGAATAGGCGCTCAGACAATCCAGATACTTCCTGCCATCCACATCGTACACCCAGACCCCCTCCGCCCGCGCTATGACAACATCAAGGGGGTGATAATTATGCGCACCATATTCTTCCTCGAGTTGAATGTATTCTTGTGTTTTCATAAAAGTAAATTCCTCATAACAACTGGCCACGGCCCCCACCCGGCCTTCGGCCACCCTCCCCCAAATACCCGCTGGGGTTCGCGGGTATTTGGGGGAGGGCCGGGGAGGGGGTCAAGCGACTTCCAACAACCTTGCTACAATCGCCTTTTGAGCGTGCAAGCGGTTATGCGCCTGCGGGAAGATGACCGAATGCGGGCCATCGGCCACTTCATCGGTCAGTTCGTGGTTGCGGTGGGCAGGCAGGCAGTGCATGACGATCACGTCTTTGTCCGCTTCGTGGACCAATTGTTGATTAACCTGATAGGGCGGGAAGACCTGTTCGCGTTTGGCGGTTTCCTCTTCCTGTCCCATGCTGGTCCAGGTATCGGTGTAGATGACCTGGGCGTCCTTCACCGCCTCAAAAGGGTCACGCAGGTAGGTGATCCTGGCGCCCGATTGGGAGGCCAGCTTCGCGCCGGTTTTCTTCGCCACTTCAGGCATGTCATACCCTTCAGGATTGGCGATGGTGAAATTGCCGCCCAACATCACTACGATGTGCATTAAAGATACGGCCACATTGTTGCCATCGCCAACGTAGGCGACGTTTGTCCCCTCCAGGGTTCCGAATTTTTCGATAATGGTCTGCGCGTCGGCCATGGCCTGGCAGGGATGGCTGAAATCGCTCAAGCCGTTGATGACCGGGATCGACGACCACCTGGCCAGCTCGACGATGTGCGCGTGGTCGAAAACGCGCGCCATCATGATTTGCACGTACCCGGACATGACGCGCGCTACATCCGCAATCGATTCTCGCTTCCCCAACCCGATCTCGTTGGGAGACAGATAAAGCGCGTCGCCGCCCATATGGCGCAAGGCCATATCGAACGAAACGCGCGTCCGGAGGCTGGGCTTCTGGAAGATCATGCCCAGCACTTTGCCTTTAAACAGGGGCGGGTTGCCGCCGGCAAAATACTCTTTTTTCAGCCGGACAGCGAGGTCTAGGATGTCCTGGATTTCAGCGGGGGAATGGTCGGACACATCGAGGAAGTCCTTCATACGGTGATTCTCCTTGGGTGGATGAGAGATAATCGCCTCGAGCGCCGCGCAGTCGAGAGGCTATTCAAATGTCTGTGCAAATTTTATCACAACGGAAAGACCTTTCTGCACACGTGTATTTACTGCAAAAAGGCTGTCTTACCACGGAGCGCACGGAGTACACAGAGAATGAATTAAAGAAGAACTGCGTGCTCTTTGCCCGCCTCGGTAGAGCACAGCGCCCGGCTCCGCCCCCCGGCCCGCGCGGCGGAGCCGGGACGGGCTGTGGTGAGTTTTTCAGTAGACCCTCACATCTGCATAACTTTCTGGATTTCTTTAAGATTGAGCTTGCCGTTCCCAGCAGCCCTTAACACGCCCGGTACTTCCTCCAGTAACGCTGCAAGCCGTCCGCCGACATGCCGACCGGGTTGGCGACTTCGTACACTTTCACAACCTGCTCGCTCAAGCCCAAAGTGACCGCCTGCTCTTCCATCCAGCCAGTAAACTGCTGGCGCAGCTCTTCGATGGGCGGACCAGCCGGCATGACCTCGTCCAGCCAATCCGAGATGGCGTCCAGGTCCTTTTCCAGCCGGTTCAACTGCCATTCCGGGTCGTCGAAGATGCCAAAGTGGGTGGGGGCTATGCGCTCGAACTGCTGCTGTCGCAGCCGCTTGACGCTTTCACGCCACTTCTCGAGATGGAACTCGGGCGGCGGCATGGGGACGCGCATGTAGGGGAACCCGGGGATGCGCACGCCGCCGATATCGCCGGTGAAACAAATATCTTCGAACAAATAGGCGTAGTGGTGCTCGGCGTGACCGGGGGTATCGATGGGCAGGAAGCGCAAATTCCCGATGGCGACCTCCTGCGCGTCTTCCGGGACCCGCAGCTGGTCATCCGGCACCGGCAGGAACTCGCCCCAGAGCGAATCCATGCGGTCCCCGTAAATGCGGCTGGCGCTGGACAGCAGTTTTTCCGGGTTCAGCATGTGCGGCGCGCCCACCGGGTGGACGTAGACCTGCGCGCCCTGGCGCGCCAGCCAACCGGCCGCGCCGGCATGGTCGAGGTGGATGTGGGTCAGCAGCAGGTGTGTGACGTCACGGGGAGAGTAGCCCTCTTCCGCGAGGGCAGCCTGGAGCGCGGGAACGGTCGAGCCAGGCCCACTTTCGACCAGCACCACGCCGCTCGAATGAGGGATCAGGTAGGAGGCGATGGCCTGCTTCCGTCCCTGGAAGTTCAAGTCAAGTGTGATAACGGGGGTCTTTGCCATGAGAAATCCTGTGAGACTAAATGGGAAGAAAAACCGGAAAGCTCGAGGGAGATGTCTGCGCCGCAGTAAATCCGGCAGACCGGCACGTTCCGCTCCAGGAGCGCGTTGTACAGCCGTTCACCGCCTTGCGCGCCGCCAAAAGAATCGGCGATGAGCAGCACAACCACCGGGCGCAGATTCCGTTTCTGCAGGTCATCCACTGCGGAAACCAGCTCGAGACTGACGGTCGGAGTCACCAGGATGGCGCTGCTGCCCTGAGGCAGTTGTCCCGCCTGTGTTGCAGCCAGGCCCGCGATCGACAGCTCTCCTTCCGCTTCAATGAACGCCAGGGTTTCCAAAATCTTGCTTTCCTGGCGTTCGCTCCACTCCGCGGGGATGATGCGGAACTGTGGCGTGGCCGTCACCAGGCCAATTGCGCGATGCTGCCTGAGGTAGTAATGGGCCAGGGAGGCAGTGACGCTGGCAGCGTATTCCAAGGTGGAAGGCGGCAGCTCGAACTCGGGACGGCGGTTGAGCAACCAGCCGGCCTCATAGCTTTCAGGGGCTTCGGTCGGCCTTTCAGCCTGGCTGGAGCGCTGCGCGTCGAGGAACAACCAGACCTCGGCATGCGGATCCTGCTCGAATTCCTTGACCACCAGTTGCCCGCGACGAGCGGTGGTCGGCCAGTGGATCCGTTTCATGGGATCGCCAGGTACGTATTCGCGCACCCCAGAGGCGTGCGGGGTGATATCCAGCGCCTTGCGGCGGATCACCTGCCCGCCTGGTAACATGCCGGGCGGCGTAAGGAAGGAACTGATCTCGTAGATCATGGGGAGCACTACCAGGGAATGCTCGGCCGGGAACGTCCGTTCGTAGCGGAACAGCCCAAAGGGGTCTCCGGAAGCCAGGCGGGTTGGGCCAAGCCGGTAGCCGCCCCGGCGATACAGCCAGGTGCGGGCAATGTAGGTCCGGATCTGGTGAGGTCCAACCATCGTCATCAGCCGAGAGCCGTGCGCGCCGGGCATATTCGATTCGTTGGCGAGTTCGATCCACAGTTTTCCGATCCGGCTCTCGTTTGCCAACTCAAAGTGCTCTTCGAAGGTGTCGCCCACGCTGGCGCGCAGCGAGCGCGTGCGGCGCTTGACGCTTACCCCGCGCAGGGAATACTGAGTCCACACCCAGGATACAAGCACAAACAGAATCCCAAGATACAGGAATCTGGCAAAAATTTCGCCGGCGTTGACCAGCACGCCGATCAAACCGCCTACAACCAGGATGATGGCCAGAATACGGCCAGCTTTCATGACACTTTCTCGCCTTTGCGTTCTTCCGCCCGATAATCTCCACCTGGGACCGGGTGATTTTCGACAATTTCGCGCACGATCCGGTCGGCGCTTACTTCCCGCAAGCGAGCCGCCGGGCCAACGATGATCCGATGCCCGAGCACCGGAACCGCCATCTCCTGGATATCATCCGGCAGGACGTGGTCCCGGCCCTTGAGCGCAGCCCGGGCCTGCCCGGTGCGGAAAAGCGCCAGGCTGCCACGCGGGCTGGCTCCCAGGTAGACATCGTCGCTTTGACGCGTGCGACCGGTCAACTCGACGATATACCGTTTGATCGCAGACGATACATAAATTTTCTTGACCCTCTCGACCGCATCTAAAATGCTTTTTGTTTTTACTACGGCTTCCAGAGATTCCAGCGGGTGCTGGAGCTGTTGCTCTTCGAGGATGCGAATCTCGCTTGGCAGGCTGGGATAGCCAACTCGGACCCGGAGCAGGAACCGGTCCAGTTGCGCTTCGGGCAAGGGGAAGGTCCCCTCATATTCGATCGGATTTTGGGTGGCCAGGACCATGAAGGGCCGCGGCAGGATATGCGTCGTTCCGTCGACGGTGATCTGATGTTCTTCCATCGCCTCCAGGAGGGCCGCCTGCGTCTTGGGGGTCGCCCGGTTGATCTCATCTGCCAGGATTATCTGTCCCATGATCGGGCCAGAGCGAAATTCGAACTCGCGTTTTTGCTGGTTGAAAATGGAAACACCGGTCACGTCGCTGGGAAGCATATCGGGCGTGAACTGGATGCGATTAAATGAGCAATCCAACGAGCGGGCCAGGCTGCGGGCCATGACGGTCTTTCCCACCCCGGGGACATCTTCGATCAACACATGACCCTGGCACAACAATCCGATCACGATCAATTCAAGCGATGGCCGCTTTCCCACCACAACCTTCTCCAGATTCTCGATCACTTTCTCGCCGAACGTTTTGATTTCCGTCATGCCTCTGCAATCCTTTCCAGACCGTATCTGTTCAGCTTATGCAAAAAAGCAGGGCAAAAACGGTGTGCGCGGGGGCGTACGCCCCCGCGCACACCGTTTTTGCTACCTCTTAAATGCAGGCTGAGTAGTGACTAAGAGCAATGCCAGCTTGAATTGTAAGTGCATTCTACGGGAAGGGCAAGTGACGACGGAATTATTTAGGAAATACCATCCTAAATGACTGGACAGAGTACTATGCCACAACTTGCTTAAGCTGTAGGGTATCCGGCTGATTTTCAAGGTGCTTTTTCAATTTTGACCCTACGATTTTAATGCGATTGCGATACTAGGCCGTTTTCAGGTCCTGAAGGACGCCGGGGGAATGCTGGTGAATCACGAAAAGGTCGGGCAGTATTAATACCTGCCCGACCTTCGAATTGCACGTAGATAAAGGGTTTATTTTACGGTGAAATCAGTGTGCATCCCGTGCTGGTAATGCATCTCAGTCGAATCAACGTTGCAGACCAGCGCGTAGTGCCCTGGATCGAGGGTGACGGTCAGGTCCGTGCTCGCGCCCGGCTCGATATCTTCGGCTTCGTCGATCAAGGTGATGGCGGGGTCTTCTTCATTAACGATACCATCGCTGTTAAGAGGGAGTTGGTCAGCCGGTAAATCCGTTTTGAAGACCACGAACTCGTGGGTGAGATCGGTGGCGTCGTTGTGGATGTGGAAGGTGACCTCACCGGATGAGACCGAGCTTTTATCCGGGGTAATGTCATAGGTCGTCAGGGCCACATCCACTTTTGCAGGACCGCAGGCAGATAGCACGGGAACAATGAGAATGAAGAGTGCGAGGTAGAGCAGTTTTCGGGATTTCATATTTTCTCCTTTTGATTATGACAGGTAATTCCAACTATGCTTATTTTTACAAATTTTGTACAATAAGTCCTTATACTGGCTATCAACTCACTTAATCTCAACTTAAGCATTCTTTGCGACCGGGAAAAGAACACAGTTCACCGACAGCCCGCTAAATACAGAAAGATGGGAATCAGATAAAAAGAGCAGGCTGGCATCGAGCTCGGCGACTGCCGCCGTGATCACGCTTTGGGAAAGATCAGCCAACGGGAGCCAGGTGAGCGCGTTGCCATTATCAGGCATCCGGGCGAGTTCGCTGGCCTGTACGAGACCCGTCAGAGACTGTTGAATCCGGCGGGAAAGAGCGCTGGTGTAGTTGATCAGGTCTTCCTCAGCCACGAAGTCAGCAACCAGGACGGCCATCTCGCGCAATTCAGCATCCTGCGAAACAACCCACAAGGGGCAAGCCAACACCTCCAGAAAACGCTGCGCAGTTTCGCCGTCCGGAACGAGGTTGCTGGGGATAAAAAGCCCGTCGCTTCCGACGGAATTTTCTGCCAGCACATCGACAGAATAATCCGTTACAAAGCGGGTTGTAATGGACAGTTCCGCAGCGCGCCCACCGACCTCCACCTGCGCAGCCCTTTTAGCGAGGTTCTTCCAGTCGGTGGCCGGGTCTACCAGCAAAGCCAACAGAGGCGCCCCGAGGCGGGCCGCAATATGGAAGGCCAGGTAAGCGGTCTGCCATCCCTGGTTGCTGCCGTCATGTATAAGGGTGAATCGCTGCATAAAGAGTTACCATCAAGGAAAAATCTTGCTTATTAGAATGTATTGGCTGTGCCGCCCCGGACATCGTTGGGCCAGGCGGATTCCGTTACATTTTTCGACGAGGCGAACAGGGTGCTGCCGGGAGATTTCCCTAAGAACCTCCTTTAAAGTATAAAGGTGGGGCATTCGCTCCACCTTAAGGGGGCTTACAGATTTCCTACGGATGAATTAAGCGTCAGCAGCGGGCAAGGTCAGAATGGCAAGCGCGCCGCCCTCGGGATGGTTTTCCAGGACCAGGCTGGCGCCGTGCGCTTGCGCCAACTGGTTGGCGATCGAGAGACCTAACCCCATGCCCTGCTTGATACGCCGCCCGATATCTCCCTGGTAGAAGGGCTCGAAGATCTGCCAGGCTTCCTCGGGGGGAATTCCCTGGCCTTCGTCATGCACCATCAAACGCACGCTTGCCCCTTCCGCACATTCTGCAGACAGGCGAACCGTCTTGCCGGGCGGTGTGAATTTTATGGCGTTATCCAGTAAGTTACCCATAATCTGGTTGAGACGTCTTTCATCAGCCGATACAGGCGGCAGCCCCGCGTCCACCCGGACTTCAAGCCTGACCTCGCGCGAGTTGGCCAGCGACCAGAACCGGGTGGCCAGCCCCTGCAGGAACGGCTCTACAGCCAGGGCTTTGCGATGCAGCTCAATCTGACGCGTTGCCGGTTGGGCGGCCAGGGTAATATCGTCGATCAGGGCTTCAAAGCGGCGGATGGTCTGCCCCATGCTGACCAGCAAATCGTCTGCCAGTTCCGGGTTTTGGATCGCGCCTTTGCGCAGGCTTTCGATCCCGAGTTGCAATCCCGCCAGCGGGCGCGCCAGCTCATGAGCAACGTTAGAGAGCAGCGTCTGGCGCGTTTTCATCTGCTCCTGGAGCTTTTCCGCCATCTGGTTCAGGTAGCGCGAGAGGTCCCGCAGTTCTGTGGGGCCGGCCTCGGGGATGCGCAACTGGTAGTCTCCACTGGCAACATTGGCCGCCAACCCCTGGGCGCGCGAAAACTGAAGGGAGAAATAATTCGTAAGCAAAAAACTGACCCCCACGCCTACAAAAGCAACAACGACGATCGCGCCTAACAACAACCAGCGCAAACGCACGATGTACGAATCCAAATCTCCGATGGGCAGGATCAGACAGACGATCCCGATTTGTTCATGCTGCGGATCAAAAACAGGTGCGGCTGCATAAACACTGGTCGATTCAAACTCGGGATGGATCAACGTAGCATAACTGGTGTCGTAGACCGGATGCTCCGCGCTGAATTGGCGGAACGCGTCTTGCTGCACCGAGCTGACTGTTCCGGGTACGAGCTCATACAGGCGATCGGATGTATCAATGTAAACGGCCAGCAAGTTTTTTTCCTGGTTTACAATGGGAAACTCAGCCTTGTCCAGCCTCACCTCGCCATGCTCCGCAAATTCGTGGCTCACGATATTGGACAGCAGTGTGACGCGCTCATGCATCAGATTCAAGAGCTCACCGGTGATGACACGATATTCATTACGAGACCAGATAAATCCAATCGCCCCCAAGGAGATAATCAACAACAGGGCATGGCTGAGACCCAGGTAAGCCCGAATGCTGAGCGATTTCTTCATGGCATAAACTTGTAACCCACTCCTCGCAGGGTCAAAATATGCTTTGGGTCAGAGGGATCCTCCTCGATCTTCATGCGCAGGCTGCGCACCTGCACGTAGAGGACCTGCGGCTCGCCGACAAATTCAACTCCCCAGACGCCTTCCACCAGTTCGTCGCTGGTGAAGGCGCGCTCGGGATGAGATAAGAACATGTGCAACAGGTCGAACTCGCGAGGGGCGAGATCGAGCGGCCTGTCATTTTTGCGGGCGGTGTGGTTAAGCGGATTCAGCTTGAAGGGCCCGGAAGAGACGCTTTGGTCAACCGGTTGGGTCACGTTTAGAGGCCTGGTGACCCGCCGCAGCACAGCGCGCAAGTGTGCCAGGAGCACATCGGAGCTGAAAGGCTTGGTAATGTAATCGTCCGCGCCGATTTCGAGGCCAACGATCTCATCCAGTTCCCGGCGACGGGCGGTCAGGAAAATGACCGGCAGGTCATGCTGCGCTTTAACATCTTGCACAGGTCGAGGCCGTTCTCGTCGGGCAGGCCGATATCCAGGATGGCAGCGTCAAAGGCGTTGCGCCCCGAAAGCTCGAGCGCGGCGTTGGCGGTGCTGGCGGTCGAGACCTTATAACCGGCCTGCTCGAGGTTGAATTTCAACCCTTTGCAGACCAGGGCATCGTCATCTACAACCAAAACGTGATAGTTGGGCATGGCTAAACCCAGTTTACCCCTCTTACGCGAGCTGGTGCAAGCAGCATGCCCAGACCTGAGGAAAGAAACACGAAAATAAGGCGCCTGCTGCAGCGCCCTTTTCGTGAGCTTTTCGGTTATCGGAACAACGGGATGAAAATGATGATCAGTTGCACTATGCTCAAATAAATATTGGAATATTTGAACAGATCGAGCGCTTCTTTGCCGCTCGGGTCACGCAAGAGATGCAGCGTCAAGCGCACGTACTGTAGGGTGAGCAAGCCCACCGGGACAAGGTACACGATCCCAAGCGCGGGGTGAAATCCCAGGAGCTGGCCACAGCCCCTGTCGCGATGGTGTGCACGGCCACCCACCAGGCCCCCTGTCGCATGCTGATGTTGACCGGCAGCATCGGGAAGCCGGCTTCGGCATAGTCCTTGCGATAGGCCATTGCCAGGCTCCAAAAATGGGTCGGGGTCCAGGCAAAAATCAGCAGGGCGAGCGCCAGCACGCCGGGTTCCTTCCAGGCATGGCAGGCCGCCCCGCCGCTGATGGCAGCCATGCTGCCCGCTGCCCCGCCGATGACGATGTTCAGAACCGTGCGCGGCTTGAGCCAGACCGTATAAACCCCTATGTAGATCACCGCCCCGAAAGCGTTCGAGATGGCCAGTGCCGGGTTGTAGAGCGCCGAAAGGGCAACAGCCAAGACCACCATCCCGCCCCCGGCGACCGAGCACCCAGATCGATTTCCGGATCGCGCCGGAGGGCAAAGGGCGACGTGCGGGTGCGCACCATACGGGCATCCCGCTCGCGCTCCAGGTACTGGTTGACCGCCGAGGCCCCCGCCGCCGACAACCCGCCAGTGATTAGCAGCAACGAGACGCTCCGGACTCCCGGCCAGCCGCCTGCGCCAAGCACAGCCCCGCCCATAGCAGACACCAGCAACAGCAAGACAATGCGCACCTTAAACAAGGCAGCCAGCATTTTGAGCCAGGCGCGCAAATCGAATCTGCAAAGTTGAGTTGGAGAGCGCTTTGGCATCCGTAACGACTGGGGGCAACTTCTGCATAAGAGTACTCGGGCAGGCCGCTGTCGCTAGACGATCCTTGGCATGACCACCGTCAGGATCAAAATGAGCGGAATGGCCAGGATGCAGCCTGAGACAAACAGATACGTGAAGACCTTCGAATCAAATTTCAAGTGCATAAAATACAAAAGCACCAGCAGCGCCTTGACCACCGACAACACCACCAGCGTGGGCACTTTGATGGCCTGCTGCTGTACATAGCTGACCAGCGTCTCGATCAAGGTGAAAACGGCCAGCGCGATAAAGATAAACAGATAATTGGGTCGCCTCTCGGTTTCCATCCTGCCTCCTTCTTCCAAAATAAGATAGATCAGGTTTGCTCTCGGCGGAGTCCCCGCCGCCGAGGAAAGTGCCCCGGATCGGGTACGGCGGCCCGAGCAAAACCTGTAACTTAAATCATCTAAATGAGATAGATCACCGTGAACAACACGATCCAGACGATGTCCACGAAGTGCCAGTACAGGCCGAAGTTCTCGATGCCCAGGTGGTTCTCCTTCGTAAACGGGTTACGCCGGTTCCCCACCAGAAGGTAGATCGCCCACAGGATGCCGACGAACACGTGCGTCCCGTGGATGCCGGTCACGGTGAAAAACGGCGAACCAAATGTGCTCGAGAGGGTTACACCATCGCGGAATAACGCGGTCCATTCGTAGGCCTGTCCGCCCAGGAAGAGCAGACCGAGCACAACCACCATGATCAGGTTGTTGCGCAAGCCTTTGCGGTCGCCCTTGAGGCCGATCGCCTCCAACGCGCGCACCACAAAATAACTGCTGGTGACCAGCACGAAGGTGTTCAACGCGATCAGCGGGATGCTCAGCAGCGCGCGGAACTCGGTCTCGTATCCACTCCTCGTCATGCGGGTGAAGATAATCAACAGGATCAGCGAGACGAAGAACACCACCTCCCCGCCCAAAAAGACCCACATCGCCATTTTGGTGTTATCGCGCTGGGCGATGGGGGCGGGATTCGAAGCATGGGTCTCATTCATGGGGATGCTCCCGCTCTGCTGCCCGATTTTCCAGGGTCCAACCGGCGATCGACACCAGCAGAATGACGATCCCCACGATGCTGATGTAATATCCCCAGATGATCCCGCCAGAGATGACCACCAGCCCAAAAGCCAGCAAGATCGGCCAGTAGCTTGGGGAAGGCAAGTGAATTTCAGGCTCTTCTTTCATCGTAAACTCCTCATCCTAATTTTCGAATATTTTTTAACTACTCAGCCTGCACTAGAGGTCCCTACTTTTTTGCATAAGCCTGCGCAGCCAAGGACCGTTCGTTCGCCTGGTCCCCTTGCCGCTCGGCCTCTGAAAACCACTTGAAGAACGTGATTCCCAACGCCAGCAACAGGAACATATGGGTTGGCAGCCACATCAACAGCCCACCCAGGTGCTGATCCTGTAAGGCATCCATCCCAAAGATGTGCGGGGCCGTTACATAAAACGGATAAAGCGTCGTGTGGGCCAGGGTCAGGATAGCGGCCAGGCTGGTACACGGGATTGCCAGCAGGAAGAGATACAACATGCGCAGCGGCGGTGCAGGCTTGGGAATACGGGACGATTCCGCTCCCATCACCGGCCACCAGCCAATCAGGGCCGCTCCCATAAATGTCAGGTGCTCGAAGATGTGGACGGCTTCGCTCTCCTGCGCTATTTCGTAGACCCCCGGGATATGCCAGAACCACATCACGGCCACGAACGCAACAAACGCGGACCACAGGCCTGTCAGTCGCTTCACCGGCTCGTCCAGCCTCCGGGGGAGGATCGCGTCAACCAGCCAGCCAGGCGTGCCCAGCAACCAGAGCGGGGCGGCGCCAAACATCAACAGCAGGTGCTGGACCATGTGCGCGCTGAACAGGTACTCGTCCCCGAGTTCATCCAGCGGCGAGACCAGGGCCACCAGCCCGATCAGCGTCCCGGCGTGGAAAGCGATTTGCTGCCAAACCGGTACGGGCTTTCCTCGCCTGAGGGCCAGCAGGTAGAGCACAGTCCACAGGCTGAAGCCGATCACCACGCTGGGATACCAGGTCCAGCCCACCTGCAAAAAGGCGCTCATACCAGATACAGGGCGATGAACAACAGCGCCCACACAGCGGTGACGTAATACCAGAAGAGCGCGGCCAATTTAACCGGCTCATGGCGCTCTGCGGAAAAATCGCCCAACGCGGCTCGCATCAGGATAAGCGCCAGGAAAACCATCCCCGCCAGCACGTGTACGGCGTGAAAGGTGATCAGCGTGAAGAAAACGCCGCCAAAGGAGGGGTCTTCGAGGCGCAAACCGGCGTGGTTGAATTCATAGATCTGCCCGACAACGAATAGCAGCCCCAGCGCCAGCGTAAACGTCAATAAACTTTGCAGGGCCCGCGGCCGGCCCTCGCGAATGGCGCTGCTCGCCCTCCAGGCCAGCAGCGCGCTAGCGAACAAAACCGCGCTGTTAACCAACGGGATCGTCAAGCGGGCCAGGGTGTGGGGCACATCCCAGTGAGCCTGGTCGCGCAAAGCGAAATAAGATACCAGCGCGGTAACAAAAAACGCCGATTCCGTTCCCAGCGTAATCAGGAGCGCGATGCGCCCGGAGCTGATCTTGATGTTCATATGAGAAGAGGATGTCAGGGTAGCCATCAGACTTTGTGCCAATCGCGCGAACGCTTATCTTCGAGCGCCCGGTGCTTTTTATCCCAGAGCGGGCGCGTGCTTTCCACCGAGGGGATGTTCGCGAAGTTATATGCCGGCGGGGGAGAACTGGTGGTCCACTCGAGCGTGAATGCGTCCCAAGGGTCATCTTCGTGAGTAGGCTCCCTGCGCATCGTGACAAAATAGTTGATCAGGAAGACAAGTACGCTGACCCCAATGGTGACCGCGCCGACCGTCTCGACCAGGTTCCACATGTCCCAGCCTCTCCCGGCGCCATAGGTATAGATGCGGCGCGGCATGCCTTGCAGCCCTAAGATGTGCATCGGCATAAAGACCAGGTTCATGCCGATGAACATCAACCAGAAGTGCCATTTGCCGATCGTTTCGCCCAGGCGCCGGCCGGTCATTTTCGGGAACCAGAAATAGATTGCGGAAAACAGTCCGAAAATGGCGCCTCCAAAGAGCACATAATGGAGATGCGCTACTACATAATAAGTATCCGTGACCTGCCAGTCTACCGGCAGCACGGCCAGATGGATGCCGTCCAAACCGCCGATCAAGAACAAGGCTACGAAACCGATCGAAAACAGCATAGGCACGGTAAAGCGCAGCTTGCCCTTCCACATGGTTCCCAGCCAGGCAAAAATCTTGACCCCGGTCGGCACGCCGATGAGAAAGCTATCGGCGGAAAAGAACAGCAGTGAAGAGGTGGGCATGCCTGTCGCAAACATATGGTGCGCCCAGACCGTGAACCCTAAAAAGCCAATCCCAACCGTAGCGAAGACCACTGCGGCATAACCGAACAACGGTTTTCCTGAGAAAACAGGAATAACCGTTGAAACGATGCCCATGGCTGGCAAGATCAAGATGTACACCTCGGGATGCCCGAAGAACCAGAACAAATGCTGCCAGAGCAAGGCCGTTCCCCCTTGCGCCACATTGTAGAAATGCGCGCCGAGCTGCCGGTCGAGCAGCAGCAGCAAAGCAGCCGTGGTCAGGGAAGGCAGCGAAAAGACCGCCAGGAAGGAAGTTACAAAGATGGTCCAGACGAAGAGCGGCATCTTGAGCAGCGACATGCCGGGGGCGCGCAATTGGATAATGGTCACAATGAAATTGATCGAGCCGATCGTGGTCGCCAACCCCAAAAGCAGGATGCCCAGCACCCAGAAATCCATCCCGTGGGTGGGAGAATACAACTTTTCCGTCAGCGGGGCGTAACTGAACCAGCCATCGTTGGGCGCACCGCCGAAGACAAAGCTGCTGTACATGAAGATGCCGCCGAAAAGAAAGGTCCAATAGCTCAAGGCGTTCAGTTTTGGGAAAGCCATATCGCGTGCGCCGAGCATCAACGGGACAATGTAATTGCCAAAGCCGGCAGACAGCGGCATGACGACCAGGAAGATCATCGTGGTGCCGTGCATGGTAAAGATCTGGTTATAAGTGTCCGGGCTCAGGAAGGTGCTTTCCGGACGGGCCAGCTGAATGCGCATCAGCAAGGCTTCGACCCCGCCAACCAGGAAGAAGGTTATCGCGCTGACCATATACAAGATGCCAATGCGCTTGTGATCGACCGTCATGATCCATGAAAGCCACCCGCTCAGTGCCGGATTCTCTTTTTGGGGAATTCGCTGTACGTCTGTTGTCATTTTCTCTTTCCTGTCACTTAAGTTTCGGGAGATATTGCATGAGCCCTTCGATTTCTTTTGGCGTGATGGTGAGGTCCATGTCATTTCCCGGCTTCATGGCCTGGGTGTCTACAAGCCAACTGTGCAGATTAGTTTCGTTCAAGTCGAACGTGCTACCAGCAAAGGTGGTGCGCGAGAACAGATGGGCCAGGTTCGGACCGGTTGTCTTGGTTACGCTGGGATCCAGGGTGTGGCAGGCAGCACACGGCCCCATAATTACTTTTTGGCCGGCCTCTTCTTCCGCCGTTTGAGGCTGGTAAGCCGGTTTTTGCTGGTTGGCAACCCAGGCGTCAAAATCCGCCTGGGTATCGACGAAGACCGTGATGCGCATAAGAGCGTGCTCGGTGCCGCAGAACTCAGCGCATTGACCGAGGTATACGCCTGGTTTGTCGCTCGTGATCCACATCGTGTTATTCTGGCCGGGGATGACGTCCGTCTTGCCCGACAGCTGCGGCACCCAGAAACTATGGATCACGTCCACTGATTCGAGCGAGATCTGGACGGGAGTTCCCAACCGGAATGTGCAGCTCGTTAGCGGTTGCAAATCCCAAGTCCGTGTAATCGAACTCCCACCACCATTGATGTCCGACAACTTGCACGTTCAGGTCACTCGTCAGGCTTGCCGGTGCTGCCACAGCGCGCGCCGTCTGAACCGTCATTATGAACAACGCAATCGTCAAAAACACCGGAATCGCCGTCCAGGTGATTTCAATTACGTTGTTCCCATAGATCTGGAGCGGTATCTCCTCGTCGCCTTCTCGTTTCCGGTCGCGCACGAGAATGTAGACCAGTGCGCCCTCCACCAACACAAAAACAACCAATGCCATGATCAGAACACTCATGTAGAGGTTGGATTCGTGCCTGGCAATGGAAGAAGCCGGGTTCAAAAAAGTAGGTGTTGGTTGGCAAGCGCTCAACAGGACTGCCAATCCCACCAAGACGCCATATTTGCGTGACATTCCCATACCGCTCCTTATAAATTCAGTAAATCACGAGAGTTGAAGGAGTTCCCGAAAACAGGGGTGCGGGCGTACGCCCGCACCCCTGTTTTCGGGCTTCCCTTAGTAAACCTGTGATTTACTAAAATTGGATATAGTGTTATCTGCTCTTTATTGTAGGAAATACAAAGATAAATGGCCTTAACGCTTGATACGGTCTAATTAAGCGTCAGTTAAGTGAAAAAAATGAAACAACATTGCTGGTTATGAAGTTCGCAGCCAGGCGTCTATGTTTACAGTCCAGGCTTAATCGATGGGGATCAGCATCAACCTTGGATGCCTTCCCTCGTATCTGTAGGGGATATCCTCTATTGAGCGCCCAACTCCTTTGTCCTATAGTAGCAGCGAGAGTGTAAGATAAACTACTCGAAAGGAAAACGCAGATATTGTCCACGGTTTAGCCGGGCCGATACCCGGGGGGAAAAGCGTTTTGCCCTCTCGTAGTGGAAACAAACTTCACAAACCCTCTCATCGCACATTGTTGTTAAACGCCCTCTAAAGCCAAGAATAGAAAAAAGCGCGCAATGAGCCAGTCCAAACTGGTTGTTTGATATTGTATGAAGAGGCGAGTATGAAAATCAGCTTTCGCAAGCGTGGTGTACTTATTTTTGTAACCGGCATTCTTTTGACAGGTTGCGCCGGCTCTCCCTCGATGCTGGCGCCGCACGGGGCAGAGGCCGCCCGAGTCGCCTGGCTGACCTGGTTTATGTTTGCAATTGCGGCAATTGTTTTGATCGTCATCTCCGTCTTACTCTGGAAAGCCTATAAGCGTTCCCAAAGAGAAGTAGGGGAGGAAGATCTATACGGCAACGATAGAAGCACATTGCGCAACGTAGTGGTGGGCGGTGGAGCTGTCCCGATCGTGGTCTTGCTGGTTGTTATGGGACTGGGGATCGGAATCGAGCGGGTAAACAACCCTTCGGACGCCGGTTCAAACCAGCAGATAGATATCGAGGTCATCGGGCATCAGTGGTGGTGGGAAATCCATTACTCGCATGAAAATTTCAATACAGCCAACGAAATCCATATCCCGGTAGGACAGCCGGTAACGATCCGCGTTACTTCAGCGGATATCATTCACAGTTTCTGGGTTCCGGAATTGCACGGCAAGATCGACCTCATTCCCGGTCAGACCAACACGATCGCCATCGAAGCGGATACGGGGCACTTTCCCGCCGCCGAGGAAAGTGCTCGTTAAGGGTACGGCGGCTTGAGTATTTTTCGATTAGAAACTAAGAAGTTCCATGATCTACTGAATTTTCGGTCTGAAACACAACCTGACCGTCTTGAACCACAAGGCACTCCACCCCCAGCTCTTTATTAAGTTCCGCGCTCAATTCTTTTAATCTTTCAAAAGAAACAACCCCCAATTCTCCACGGGAACTTCCCAAAACTACAATTTTGATTTCGTTTTCCTCGATCACCTCTCGCAGCACTTTGGAGAAAACCCCACTGCGAACGGCAACTGCTGTGCGCACGCCGGATTTTTCAGCGCGTTCTTTCGCCATCGAAAGCAAAAAGTCGCCAACTTGGGCCATTTCTTCCTCGATATCGACAATCATGGGAGGACCGGCCCTGTTAATGAAGCGGATATTGGAAACATACAGGAACAACAAACCGGCGCCGGTTTCTTTCGCCAGGTTGACCGCGTAATCCTGATTGGGCTGACTTTCTTTTCCACCGCGAGTGGGACATAAAATAGTGCTCATTTTTGGCTAGCCTTTCAAAAGCGCAACTAAAAGCGGATCAAAAGCCAGATAAATCCGACGGTGAGAGTTAGGTAGGTAACCGGCAATCCGATTTTCAAAAACTCTTTGAACGAAATTGGATAATCGGTCTGATCGGTGATCCCGGCGGTCACCAGGTTCGCCTCCCCGCCGATTAAAAAGCCGTTCCCGCCCATGGCTGCTCCCATGGAAAGCGCATAGTACAAAACCTGTGTGTGAACCCCTGGGATGCTATTTGTCAGGATCCGCACGATTGGTAACATCGAAGCCGTAAGCGGAATGTTGGCCACCAGGGTAGATAGCGTGCCAATCCCATAAACGATCAGGAAAATAGCGAGTATCCGGTTCTCGCCAACAATTCGGCGCATCCACTCTGCAATCATGCTGATCAGCCCCACCTCCTGGACTGCCCCGACGATCATGAACAGCGCCATGAAAAAAACCAGCGTTGTCCAGTCTACGGCTTTGATCATTTTATTGATGTCCGGGTTCAGCCAGATCAAAAGCGCGGTCGCGCCGGCCATGGCCGATATCGCCGGAACAAGGTGAACTCTTTCCCCAAGGATAAACCCGGCAAACACCAGGGCGAACACGATCACTGATTTCCACAGGTCGCCTTTATTTTCTATCTCAGCGTTCTGCTGGAGTTTTGCATACAGGGTTGGCGAGATCCCTCCCGTACGCTTCTTCCATTCCTTCCGGTAGTAATAGAGCACATAGCCAGCCAGAACGAACAAAGCGAGCAGCACCCCGATCGTCTGGTTGGCAAGAAAATCGTTAAATCCGATCCTCGCGTAGGCGCCGATCAATATATTTGTCGGTGTGCCGACCAGCGTAGAGATTCCACCGACGTTGGAAACCAGGATCTCCGGGATGATCAACGCCAGCGGATTGATTCCCAAAGCCATTCCAATCTGCAAACTGATTGGGACCATCAACAGCATGGTGGTGAAGTTGTCGAGTAATGCCGATGCGATTACGGTAATGCCCATCAAAATCAAAACCAGCAGCCAACTCCTGCCCCGGCTTAGACGATAGGCCTGGAAGGCCATCCACTGAAAGATACCCGTCCCTTCGATAACAGCAATGATAATCATCATCCCAATCAACAGGAAAATGACTTCCCAATCGATAAAACCGATGGCTCTTTCGAACGTGAAAACGGTTAAACCAGGCAGATATGCCCCGCCAATATAAGAAACGAGCAAGAGGACTGAGATGCCTGCCAGGGCGGCCGTGGCGCTGTGCAAGAGCTCGAAAGCGATCATCAAGAGAACTGCCAGGAAGACCACGGTGGCGATCCAAAAGCTGATATCGATCTTGCGCTCGAGCATCAGGGTCTGGAGGTGGAAAAAACCCGCGCTTCGTAGAGTAGCCAATTCTGCCTGATCTAAAACAGTAGAGTCGGAAACATAATGCGGTCGTTCGATAGAGATTTCCAGATTTTCGGAGGGAAGGCTATCAAGTTGCAGCGTCCAGTTGCCGTCTTTGCGGCTATCGGTCTCGGCAAAGGGTTCTTCTTCCTTCCCAGAAACCAAAGCCATGACGTGCGCGCCTTCGATGGGTTGATCAAGGTTGTCCTGCAATTGCCCCGTAACGATGAAATTGCTTTCCTGGATTGCGTAGCCAGGCCTTACAAAAACAGTTCTACATAGAAACAGGAGACAAACAACAAACGCGGATAAGAAGAGCACGCGTAAAAACCTGGAAGAGATTTGGTTCCCTTTTCCCCTAAATGTCACACGTTTTCCTTTCTCAAGAAACCAGTTCGCCGAATGATTCGGTGAATTTCGTTGCAGGCCCCATTCGATTCAGCCTGCTGCTATCTTACCATTTAAAATTTTCTCATGGTTCTTCAGTATACCGGCGCTTAGGAAAAATTCCAGGCAAAACTCTTCAGAGGCGTAATCTCACCAATCTTTAAAGCCTCCAAGGATTTATGGATTTATTCCGCCAGCGTTTCTCCAGATGGCAACCAGTTGCTCACATTCTACGCGGCGCCGGCTTCCGAAAACGGGACTGGCGGCCAAGATTTGTAACTGCTGCTCTTAGATGGTTCCTCTTCTGCACCGGACGGTCGCTCGATCTTGTTCAGCGCCGTGGTGCCTCAATAAACCATTGACTTTGGAATTCTGGTTTGCTATACTATGTAAGCGCTTTCAGAAAGCGCTTACATAGTATGCCTTCCCAAAAACTTCCCCCCACGATTTCAGATGTTGCCCAAAAGGCGGGCGTTTCGATCGCCACGGTCAGCCGGGTGATCAACGAGACCACTCCTGTAGCCAGCGAGACAGCCCGACGGGTCCAGGATGCGATCCAGGAACTGGCATTTGTCCCGCGCGCCGCCGCGCGCATTTTGGCCAGCCGCCGCACCGAAACACTGGGACTGTTGCTGCCCGAGATTGGCGGCGCGTTCTTTTCCCCTCTCTTGCGCGGGATCGAGGCCGAAGCGCAGGCTGGCCGGGTTCGACCTGCTGATCCATGCCACCAGCCACATCCCGCATGCCTCTACGCCGGTGGCCCACCGTCCACTGGGGGAACACAACACCGACGGCTTGATCGTTTTCACCCAGAGCATCGATGAAAAAGAATTGGACCGCTTGCACTCCCTTAATTTTCCAACCGTTTTGCTGTACCAAACCTCCCCCTCCTCCCTGGACATTCCCTCCGTCACGATCGAGAATAAGTCCGGCGCGGAGACGATGATGGAACATCTCATCGAAGTTCACGACCGGAAACGCATCCTGTTTTAAGCGGCCCGGTAGGGAACGAAGATTCTGAGTGGCGCGAACGCGGATATCGCGCGGCTTTGGATGCCCATGGCATCCCGTTCGACCCGTCCCTGGTGGCGATGGGGGGATTCAACGAGGAGGAAGCCCAGGTTGCCGTGCAGAAACGTATTGCTGGACGGCGCGGAATTCGACGCCGTTTTCAGCGGAGATGACGACAGCGCAGCCGGGGCGATGACGGCCCTGCTGCAAGCGGGAAAACGCATCCCGCAGGACGTAGCAGTGGTGGGCTTCGACGATGTGCCGATCGCCCGCTACCTGCGTCCCGCGTTGACCACCATCCGCGTTCCAATCGAACAGGTGGGCAGGGAAGGCGTCCGGCAGCTGGTCAGGCTGATACGCGGCCAGCAGGCAGAGGCGTTGGTCCTGCTGCGGACCGAACTGATTATCCGCGAATCCTGTGGTTGCATGCCGGTCCAATTGCCGTGATTGCCAAACGGCAGTCCTTTCTCAGCGCAAGGAGGTGAATCCGGAAAATACCTTTTGTTATCCAGCGAACGAAATTCCCAATGGACCTTTTTCGGAGGAGAACATGCACAAAAAACTGTACATTCTGCTTTCAGTCTTTGTCCTGGCTTCCATGCTGCTGGCTGCCTGTGGCGCCGGCCAGCAGCCGGCCAGCACGGAGCCAGAGTTGTTGCGCGTCTGGATCCAATGGGGTGACAACCCGCAACAGATCCAGGAACTGTTCGACAAATATACGGCCGCTACGGGCGTCAAAGTCGAAGTGACCGCCCCGTTGGAAGAAGACAAAATCCTGCCCGCGTTGACCGGGTCCGAACCGCCGGACGTGCTGGTGCTCTCGGGCGGCGACCTGGTCAAATCGTATGCCAAGGAAGGGCTGGTAGCCGAGCTATCAGACATCGTCAAAACCGGCGGCATCGACCTGAACGATTTCTTCGATGCGCCGCTGCGCCAGTGCAAGTCGGGCGACCAGATCCTGTGCCTGCCCTGGGGAACCGACATGTACGCCCTGTTCTGGAACAAGGACATGTTCGAAGCGGCCGGCCTGGATCCTGAAAAACCCCCGGCAACCATGGAAGAACTGGCCGAATTTGCCGATAAGCTGACCATCGTTGGGTCGGACGGCAAGGTGGAGCAGGTCGGTTTCCTGCCCGACCAGGGCTGGGACCACAGCGACCTGTACGTGCGCATGTTCGGCGGTTTTTGGTACAACGAGGACGGCACCCAGTTAACGGCCAACAGCCAGCCGATGATCGATTCGCTCAAGTGGCAGCAACAGTTTTACACGAACTACAACGCCGATGAGGTCATGGCCCTATCGTCCGGCTGGGCGGATGCGTACATGTCGCCCGATTATCCCTTCTATACCGGCAAGATGGCCATGTACGTGGACGGCGAATGGATGACCGGCCCGAACTTCATCAGCGCGTTCAAGCCGGAAGCGAGCTATGGCGTGGCGCCCTTCCCGCCCCCGGCCGATCACCCCGAGCGCGCCAATACGGCGGTCGTCCAGGGCACGGTCGCCGTTATTCCAGCCGGGGCCAAGAACAAGGATGCCTCCGCCAAGCTGCTGGCCTGGATGATGTCACCCGATGTGGTAGCAGAAGAATTTTGCTTCAACGCCAACCTGCCCACCAGCAAGAAGGCCGCCACAGACCCGTGCTTCACAGAGAATCCCAAATTCAAAGTGTTCACAGACCTGATGACCAGCCCGAATGCATCCATTATTGTTACTACGCCGATCTCCCTCGAGTTCAACGATGCGTACGGCGTGGTCCTGGAGCAAGCGGTGCACACCGGCCAGGATCCAAAGCCGTTGCTGGACGATCTGCAGGCACAGTTCGAGCCCAAATTGCAAGAAGCGCTCAAGTAGCGGTACGGCGATCCGAGAGGGCGGTGGAAACGCCGCCCTCTCCCCAACCCTTTCCCAGGAAGGAGGAAGACATGCAAGCACTTCGCACCAAGAGAAGGTGGACCTGGCCTCCCCGGTTGCCGAAATGGAGTACCCGGGAACGGAACAACTTCAAGACCGGGATGTTGTTCCTGCTCCCGTGGACGATCGGCTTCCTGGTCTTCACCCTTTACCCGATGGTGGCATCCTTCCTATACAGCTTCACCATCTATCACCCCAGGCTGCCCAACGAGTGGATCGGTCTGCAAAATTATGCCAACCTGCTCACGGATGATAATTTCTGGAAATCGCTTTCCAACACGCTCTTCATGGTCGCGATTGGTGTTCCGCTGACGTTGCTGGCCTCTTTCTTTTGCGCGGTCCTGCTCAACCTGAAGGTGGTCGGGCAATCGATTTACCGCGTCATTTATTTCCTGCCGTCCATCGTCCCCACCGTTGCCAGCACCATTCTCTGGCTGTGGATCCTCAACCCGCAAACCGGCATCTTGAACACGCTTTTGGGATACGTGGGGATCCAAGGGCCGAACTGGATGAGCAATCCCAGCTGGTCCAAGCCGGGGCTGATCCTGCTCGGGATGTGGAGCATGGGCGGCACGATCGTCATCTATCTCTCCGGCTTGCAGGACGTGCCCGTCAGCCTGCTGGAAGCCGCCGAACTCGACGGCGCTAACTGGTGGCAAAGACTGTGGCATGTCACGGTGCCGTTGGTCTCTCCCATCACGCTCTTCAACCTGATCACCGGAATCATCGCGCAATTCCAGTACTTTACGCAGGCGTATGTCTTCCGGGGCTTCCAGCCTCTTGGATACCCTTTGAATTCCACTCTCTTTTACAGCGTGTATCTCTATCAAAATGGCTTTCTCTGGCTCAAAATGGGATATGCCTCCGCCATGGCCTGGGTGCTTTTCATCATCATCCTGATCTGTACGCTCTTGTTGCTAAAGGTCAGCGAGCGTTTCACGTATTATGCAGGGTGATGAGATGGCAACCAGCAGAGCTACCAGCCCCGTCTTGCATTTTGAAACGGAGGAAGAAGCCCGCAAACGCGTACGCGCCCGTAAAATCCGCAATTTTTTCAAATCCGCCTTCAGCCATACCATCATCAACCTGGTGGGACTTTTTTTCCTGGTCCCGTTCTTGTGGATGCTGCTGACCGCCTTCAAATCCAGCCAGGACGTCTTCCATACGCCGCCGCGCTGGTTACCGTACGATAACGTGCGCGTGGAGGTGAACGGCGAGCAGCTCCCTCTTTATGACGTGCAGACAGAGGAGGGCGTAAAGCAGCTGGCTGCCGTCAAAATCGTGGAAGGGGTGGGCACCTTTGTCGATCCTGCCCATCCTGCCCAGCAAATGGAATATGAAATCCAACAGGGCGCAACCAAAATCGCGGAGCCGGTCATGCACGTCAGTTTCAACTGGGGGAACTTTTCAGACGCGATGGAGCGCGGCAGCCGTCCGGGCATCGGCGCCAGTTTTTGGGTCTATTTCAGGAACAGCCTGGTCATCGCATTTTTCTCGATTGTGGGCACGCTGTTCTCGAACACGCCGGTCGCCTACGCCTTCGCGCGGCTAAAATTTCCCGGCCGGGACGTCCTGTTCATCATCATCCTGGCGACCATGATGCTGCCCTTCCAGGTTACGATGATCCCAATCTATCTGTTCTTCAATGACTTCCTGGGCTGGGGCAACTCGTTCCTACCGCTGATCATCCCAACCTTCTTTGCTAACGCCTACGATGTGTTCTTGCTGCGCCAGTTTTTTCGCACGATCCCGGAAGAAATGTGCGATGCGGCCCGCGTGGACGGCGCTTCGGAATGGCAGATTTTCACCCGCCTCGTGCTGCCCCTCTCGGTCCCGGTGCTGGCCACCGTGACGGTCTTCACCTTCCTGTGGGCCTGGAACGACTTTACCGGCCCGCTGCTGTTCCTGACCAGCCCCAAGAATTTCACCATGGCGCTTGGCCTGCAGGATTTCCAAAGCCAGCGCACGATGGTCTGGAACCAGTTGATGGCCGCTGCCACCGTCTTCACCGTGCCCATCGTAATTGCCTTCTTCTTCGCCCAAAAGACCTTTATCCAGGGCATCAAGTTGACCGGCTCAAAGGAATAGCCGCGATTTTATGAACCCTATTAGAATAGCTTTCACCGGAACGGGTTACATCAGCAAGGTCCATGCCCGCGCGGCCCAAAATTGTGGCGCTGAACTGGCTGCTGTTGTCAACCACCGGCCTGATTCGATGGCCCGCTTCGCCGCAGATTTCGATATCCCGGGGCAGTATCCGTCAGTAGCAGTCCATGCTCAGCGAGTGTGAAGTCGATGGGCTGGTGATCAGCACGCCCAACTACCTGCATGCCCCGCAGACGATTGCAGCCCTTGAAGCGGGTGTGCACGTGCTGGTCGAGAAGCCCATGGCGATGGACGCGGTTGAAGCGGAACAAATGTGTGCAGCGGCCGAGAAATCGGGAGCAGCTTTGATGGTCGCCCACTGCTGGCGCTTCGATCCGGAGGTGCTGTGGTTGAAGGCCCAGGCCGATAGGCTGGGAAAGATCGTCCGCACGAAAGGGTATGGGGTCCATGTCCAGTGGGGGCCCTCGGGTTGGTTCACGCAAAAGGAACTGGCGGGCGGGGGCGCGTTGGCCGATATGGGGGTCCATGCGCTCGATACAGCCCGCTTCCTGCTCGGCGATCCCGCAGCCGGTCAGTGTGTATGCAAACATCAGCACCAGTTACAAGGATTTCGACGTGGACGACACCGGCGTGATCCTGGTCAACTGGGACAATGGCGCCACATCTTACATCGAATCCGGTTGGTGGCAGCCGCACGCTGACGGCCCCGAAGCGGCCACCCAGTTATATGGCACCCTGGGCTTCGGGCAGTTGTTCCCAACTCGTCTGGAACTGCCAGATGTTGAAGCACATAAAATGAACATCGTAGATCCCGGCTTCGCTTTCCCGCGCGAAAACCATGCGCCCCAAAGCTTGTACAACAGGCAAATGCAATATTTCATCGATTGTATCGAGCAGAAACTGAAACCCATTCCAGGCCCAGCAGAGGGACTGGTCAACATGAAAGTCGTCGATGCGGCCTATGAGAGCGCGAGAACAGGAAAAGTGATGGAGGTAAAACCCTGATATGAAAATCACAGTAATTGGCGGTGGTTCGACCTACACGCCCGAATTGGTCAACGGTTTCCTGACCAGAGCCGAACGTTTACCGCTGACGGAGCTCTGGTTGATGGACATTGACAAAGAACGGCTGGATATCGTCGGCGGGTTTGCCCAGCGTATGGTCAAAGCCAAAGGCGAGCCGTTCCGGGTGGTGCTTTCTCTCGACCAGCGCGAGGCGGTTGCGGGGGCATCCTATGTGATCACACAGTTGCGGGTCGGGATGATGCCCGCCCGGCGTGGCGACGAGTACCTGGGCCGGCGTCACGGCTTGATCGGGCAGGAGACCACCGGCGTGGGCGGCATGGCCAAGGCGCTGCGCACCATCCCCGTTATTCTGGATATCGCCAAGGATATCCGCGAAACCGCACCGGGGGCATTGCTGGCCAATTTCACCAATCCGGCCGGGCTGGTTACAGAGGCGCTCTTCCGCCATGCACCCGACGTTCCGGCAGTGGGTGTCTGCAACGTGGGCATCACCACCAAGATGGAAATCCTAGAAGACCTGGCAAAAGCGATCGATCCTTCTGAAGGCCCGATCGCCGATGACCGGGCCGTTCTGAAAACCCTGGGCCTCAACCATCTCACCTGGCACTATGGCTTCACCGTGGACGGGGAAGAAATGTGGCCGCAAATCTTCCCTGCCTACCTGGAACAAATGAAACGAGAAGAAGAACCCGAGTGGGATATCCGCACACTCGAATCGCTTGGCATGATCCCCAATTATTATCTGCACTATTTCTACTACACGGCGAAAAAGCTCAAAGAGCAGGAGGAATGGCCGCCCTCGCGCGCCGAACAGGTGATGGAGATCGAAAAGGACCTGCTGCGAGATTACGCGGATCCAGCCCTGAACGAGCCCCCCGCCGACCTGATGAAGCGCGGCGGCGCTTACTATTCAACCTTAGCCACCCAGCTGATTGACTCGCATTACAACGACCTTGGACAGGTCCACACGGTCAACCTGCGAAACGGTGGCGCAGTCAAGGAATGGCCTGCAGACTGGGTGCTGGAAATACCCGCAACAGTGGACCGCCACGGCATCCACCCGCTTCCCGCCGACCCCTTACCTGCCTCCTGCTTCGGACTGATCTCTGCGGTCAAGATGTACGAGATTCTCACCGTCCAGGCCGCTGTCCACGGCGACAGGAACGCCGCTTACCAGGCTTTGCTGGCCCACCCGCTCGGACCAAGCGCTGACAAGGTGCAAGACGTTTTGGACGATATGTTGGAAACAAACAAGCAGTGGCTGCCAAAGTTCTTTGAGCATCCCTGAAACATTGGAAACAAAGAGAGCGGCATGAAATATTTCCTTGGCATCGACGTCGGCTCCTCCAAAACCCACGGCCTGATTGCGGACGAAAGCGGCTGCTGCCTCGGGTTTGGCAAGGCCTGGGGAGGCAACCACCAGGGCGTTGGCTATGATGGCCTGGCTGCAGTGCTGCGGCAATCCCTGGAACAGGCAAGCCAGATGGCCAACGTGAAGGCTGAGCAAATCGCCGGCGCCGGATTCGGGGTGGCAGGCTACGATTTTCCGTCCGACCGGGAGCCGCATCTCGGCGCCATCGCCCAGCTTGGGTTGTCCTGTCCTGTAGACGTGATCAACGACGGCCTCAACGGTTTGCTGGCAGGCACAACGCATGGCATCGGCGTCAACGTCACGGCTGGATCGGGGGTCAACTGCTGCGGGCGCGGCCCGAACGGGGAGGAAGGCCGCATCGTGGGAAACGGCTCCTCCTTTGGCGAATTTGGCGGCGGTATGGAGATCGTCTGGAAGGGGCTGCACATGGTGAACTACCAGTGGATCCGGCGCATCCCGCCTACCGCGCTGACCGCTATCTACCTGGAAGCGACCGGCGCCAGAGACGAACTCGACCTGATGGAAGGCCTGTCCAGCGAAAAATATCACCTGTTCCCCTTTATCGCCGTCAAGATTTTCGAGGCTGCGCGGGCCGGTGATGAGGCCGCCTGTGAAGTCGTCCGCTGGGCAGGCGAAGAACTGGGTTGGCTGGCTGTCTCGGTGGCGCGCCAGATCGGCATGGAGCAGGAGGAAGTCGAGATCGTCCAGTCAGGCAGCGTGTTCGACGGCGGAGAGCTGCTTACCGCGCCGATGCGCCGGATCATCTTCGAGCACGTTCCCAGAGCCCGCATCGCGCGCCTGGACGGCCCTCCTGTCGTTGGGCCGCTCCTGCTCGGCATGCAAATGGCCGGCGTCGATGGATATCCTGTGCGCCAGACGCTCATCCAATCTGCAAAAGAACTGGTTAAGGAATAAATTCAGGAGGTACTCATGTCCCAACTGGCACTCCTCGGCGGGCCAAAAACTCGCACCGAACCCTATCCCGCATGGCCTGTCTGGGACCAGCGGGATATTGAGGCCGTGACCGAGGTCATCAAATCCGGACGCTGGGGCGGATTCCCCTATCCAGGCCCGAAGACTGCCGAACTGGCGCGCCGGTTTTCGGAGCTTCAGGGCGGCGGCTATGCTGTCCCGATGGCGAACGGCACCGTGACCATGGAAGTGGCCTGCCGCGCTTCCGAGATCGGTTGGGGCGATGAGGTGATCGTACCCGCTTATACCTTCCAGGCCACCGCGGCGGCGCCGATGGCTGCCGGAGCCGTGCCCGTCATCGTGGACGTGGATCCGAACACATACTGTCTCGACCCGCAGGCCGTAGAAAAGACCATTACGCCGAAAACGAAGGCTATCATCCCGGTGCATCTCGGCCATCAAATGGCAGACATGGACGCGATCATGGCGCTGGCCGAGAAGTACAACCTGATCGTGATCGAAGACTGCGCCCACGCCCACGGCGCAAAGTGGAACGGCCGAGGGGCTGGTACTATCGGGCACTTTGGCTCGTTCAGCATGCAATCCTCCAAAACGCTGACCACCGGCGAGGGCGGCCTCCTGCTCTGCCGCACGCCGGAACTGGCCGCCAAAGCAGCCAGCATCATCGATTGTGGACGTCCGCATGCCCTGGGGGGCGGTCCCGAAGACGAAAGCATGGACTACCAGGTCGGCGGCAACTACCGCCTAAGCGAAATCGCGGCCGCGTTGGCGCTGGCCGGCATCGAGCGTTTCCCCGCCCAGGGAAAACAGCGCGAAGAAATGGCTGCCTATATGGACGAAGCGCTCAGCGAAGTCAGCGGGGTGCGGGTGCTCAAACGCGACCCGCGCCACACCACCCGTTCTTTTTACCGCTATGTCTTTGCCATCGACCCGGACGAATTCGGCCTGGAACACGATGTCCTGTGCGCCGCCCTGGATGCCGAAGGCGTAGGATGCTGGGTGGGGTACGAAGCCATGCATAATTACACGCTGTTCCAGCCCCAGCGCTCGAAGCTGGCTGTGCCCAGCGCTTTTCCTGAATATTTCCAATTCGAGAAAATGGACTTACCCATAGCGACCCGAGCCTGCGAGCACGAGGCCGTCTGGCTGGACGAGGCAATTTTCCGCGCCGGTTCCCAAGGCGTGGACGATGCAGTTTCAGCCATCAAGAAAATCCAGGGTAATTCCCAGGAGCTGGCCGGAGCGGCACAAAAGCTGCGAGGATAGTTCGGAACAGGATAAACACGATAAAATAGCTCTTGATTTATATTTAAATAATTTATATAATAAATTAAATAGGTTTGGACGATCCTTACTTTTAGAAAGATGGCCAGTGCCGGAATTTACCCCCGATTGTGAAGACACATCCGACAAACCAATAGATTACAGTTATTTGCCCGAATTGGTAGGTCACTTACTTGGTTTGGCGCACGTGGAGATCACTCAATTGTGCACCGAAGCATTGGAACCGCTCCAATTAACTCCAAAGCAATTTGTTGCAATGGAGTTAATCTCTGAAGAATCCCTGTATTTCCCAAAAAAACATCGCTGAAAACATTGGAACCGCCCCGGCCGTGATGGTCGGGATTTTAGACAACCTGAGTGAACGTAAGCTCTTAAAAAGAGTACGTTCGCCCCACGACAGGCGCGAATATCATGTTCAACTTACACAAAAAGGAATGAATATGCTTGAGGAAATACGGAGAATGGCCTTTGAGGTAGAGGATTTGTATCAGGTAAAAACTGGTCTGACCGATGAAGAGAGAGCAACCATCTTACCGATCCTACGAAAGATAACGAACCGGTAGTGTACTCATTGATGGCTGATTAATATGAATTTTTCGGTCGGGAACGGTCTCACCACCCATTATGCGATTGAAGGAACCTGGGAAGAGATTCCTCTGGTTTTCATCAACGCATTAGGGACCGATCTGCGCATCTGGGACGAGGTTGTGGGGCGATTAACGGACCGCTACCCGGTCGTCCGCTTCGACAAGCGGGGACACGGACTGTCAGACTGTCCAGCCGCACCGTATTCGATTCGCGACTTCAGCACGGACCTGCTCGCTTTGTTGGACCATCTGGAAATTTCACAAGTAATTTTAGCGGGCATCTCCGTAGGGGGCATGGTGGCCCTGGATATCAGCGCGACCTGGCCGGAACGGGTTCACGCACTGGTCCTCTGTGATACCGCTCCCAAAATTGGGACGGCCGACCTGTGGAACGAACGCATCGACACGCTGCGCGGTCAAGGCATGCACTCGATGGCAGAGGCGATTTTGTCTCGCTGGTTCGCGCCTTCTTTCAAGAACCAGTCGCCCGCCGCCTACCGGGGATATTACAACATGCTCACCCGCACCCCGATCGAGGGATATACCGGCACCTGTGAAGCCATCCGGGATGCGGATTTGACGGGAGCGATCCGGTCGATTGATGCTCGGGCCCTGGTTCTATGCGGCGCGGAAGACGTCTCCACTCCACCCGATCTCGCCCGCCAGATGGCCTCGCTCCTGCCAGGGGCAGATTTTCAGGAAATACCGGGCGCGGGACACTTAACCTGCGTCGAACAACCGGACCTGGTGGCAGCGCACATCGAGCAATTTCTATGATTGCCATTTTTCTGCACTCCCTCTCCATTGCCGCTGGCATCTATCAACTTTGACTCGGCCTTGGCGAGCAATTGAGCAATTGAAGGCATAGATTTTATGGAAGATAATAAATTCGAGCAGGGCATGAAGATCAGGCGCGCGGTGCTGGGCGATGCGCACGTAGACCACGCCGAGACCAAGAAAACCCCCTTCGATGCGGATTTTCAGCGCTTTATCACGGAAACAGCCTGGGGGAGCGTGTGGTCGCGCCCGGGCCTGGACCGCAAAACGCGTCACCTGATCACCCTTGCCATGCTGGCTGCGACGGGCAAGGAACAGGAACTGGCGCTACACGTGCGCGCCAGCCAGAATACGGATGTAACGCAAGATGAACTGAAAGAGGTATTTATGCAGGTGGCAGTCTATGCCGGTGTGCCTGCCGCCAATACTGCATTTTCGATTGCAAAAAAAGTGTTTGCTGAGTTGAATGCAAAGGAAGCTGCCGATGGGTGAATTAGAACAATATAACTGGCTCGATTGGTCCGTCCAGCCGCCCTATCTCCACCCCGGCTACAAGTCAACCGTCAAGCGCTCGCCGAGCCGGCCGCTGGTGGCCCTGGCGCAATCCTTGTCGGAATTGACCGGTCCGGTCTACGGCCACGACCAGATCCACCCGCTCGACAACGACCTGACCAAGAATTCGGTCAAGACCGGCGAGCCACTAGGGGAACGCATCATCGTCACCGGCCGCCTGCTGGACGAGCGCGGCAAGCCGATCCCCAACGCGCTGGTCGAGATCTGGCAGGCCAACGCGGCCGGTCGCTACATGCACAAGGTGGACCAGCACGACGCGCCGCTCGACCCGAACTTTCACGGCGCGGGCCGCACGCTGACCGACGAAAACGGCGTCTACCGCTTTACCACCATCCAGCCGGGGGCGTACCCGTGGGGCAACCACCAGAACGCCTGGCGGCCGCATCACATCCATTTTTCGGTTTTCGGAACGAATTTTCTGCAACGGCTGGTCACCCAGATGTACTTTCCAGGCGACCCGCTGCTCTCGCTCGACCCAATCTACAACGGCATTCCCGATGAGCAGGCCCGCAAGCGACTGGTCTCCAGCTACGATCATGAAGTGACCAGCCCGGATTGGGCGCTGGGATACCGTTTCGATATCGTGGTCTGCGGGCCGCGCCAGACGCCGTTCGAGTAACAGTTCGGGAGATAAGCGCCATGATGAAACAGTCAGCCAGCCAGACGGTCGGCCCCTTTTTCCGAATTGGGCTGATTTACGGCGAACGACAAAATGATTTGGTGGATGAGCAAACTGCAGGCGAATGCATTACGCTCACCGGGGTCGTCTTTAACGGAGACGGGGAGCCGATCACGGACGCGATGCTCGAAATCTGGCAGCCGGACGCCAACGGGATCTTCAACCACCCGCTCGACCCGCTGCACGAGGGGGCCGACCCCCATTTCCGCGGTTTTGGCCGGGCGGAAACACGGAACGCGGGCAAGTATGAGTTCAAGACCGTCAAGCCCGGCGGACGGGATGGCCAGGCCCCGTATATCAACATGCACGTTTTCGCGCGCGGGATGCTGGTCCACGCCCTCACCCGCGTCTATTTCCCTGATGAACCGGGAAATGCCGAGGATCCGGCCCTGAACGCGGTAGATCCTGCCCGGAAGGAAACGTTGATTGCCACCCGGGAACAGTCTGAAGGTCCGCCCGTGTACCGTTTCAATATCCGCATGCAGGGCGAGGATGAAACGGTGTTTTTCAATCCCTGATCCATTTTCCGTTCTCCGCCTGACCGAAGGGAAACATCACTGACCTCTACACGCTCAAATCCCAGCATTTCGTCAGGGAGAACGGGAAGAAGATATTTCTATTTGGAGGTCAAATGATGTCAAAGCTATCCCCACCTTATCGCGCCGACCATGTCGGAAGTCTGCTCAGGCCACAACAATTGCTCGATGCACGCGGACGTTTTCAAAGAGGGGAAATCTCTGCAGCGGAACTGCGCGCTGTCGAGGACGAAGCCATTGCGGAAGCCGTCCAAAAGGAGGAAGAAGTTGGTCTGCACAGTGTCACCGATGGCGAGTTCCGACGTACTTTCTTCCATCTTGATTTCCTGGAGCAGGTCGGGGGTGTGACGGTCAGCGGCGCCATCGCCGCCAACCCGGACGCCAAACCTGCTAAGGAAGGCTTCACCCCACCCAGGCTGGCTGTGACCGGCAAGCTTCAGCACAAAAAGAACATTCAAGTCGACGATTTCCTGTACTTAAAGTCCCAGGTTAGGCCCAACACCACCCCGAAAGTGTCCATCCCCTCACCGACCATGGTGCACTTCCGCGGCGGGCGCCAGGCCATCGACATCGAAGCGTATCCCGATATGGACGAGTTCTTCGAAGACCTGGCCCAGGTCTACCGGGAAGAAATCAACGCCCTTTACGAGGCGGGTTGCCGTTACATCCAACTGGATGACACCAACCTGGCCTACCTGTGTGATCCGAAGATGCGCCAGGGCGCGATCGATCGCGGCGATGACCCCGATGAACTGCCGCGCACCTACGCCGCCCTGATCAACGCGGCCATCGATAGCCGTCCTGAGGATCTGACGGTCGGCGTGCACCTGTGCCGTGGCAATTTCCGCAGCACCTGGTTTGCCCAGGGCGGGTACGAGCCGGTCGCCGAGGTGCTGTTCAACGATCTAAACGTGGACGCCTACTTCCTGGAATACGACGACGAGCGCTCCGGCGATTTCTCTCCATTGCGGTTCGTACCGGAAGACAAGACCGTTGTGTTGGGCGTGGTGACCTCGAAGACCGGTGACCTGGAAGAAAAAGATTTCGTCATCAAGCGGATCAAGGAAGCGGCGCAGTACATGGCGCTGGAAAACATGTGCCTGAGTCCCCAGTGCGGCTTCTCCAGCACGGTGCACGGCAACGAACTGACCCACGAAGCGCAGTGGGCCAAGCTGGGGATGATCGTGGACGTGGCCCGCGAAGTGTGGGGAGACTAGGCCTATATCTACAGGGCACGTCATGCCTGGGAAAGAGAGGTTCACAGAATATAGTGATGAGATGTAGAACCAAGAACCAATCCGTAAAATGCGCTCTAGGCGGCGTCCTCGCCGCCGGGGACGGCGGCTTGAGCAATTTTCGGATAAAGTCTAAATGTAACGAACCAACTTTAGAAATTGGAGGAACCATGAGCAAGAAACATGAGCAAACTGCTCAAAAGATCACCTTGCAGATTTTCCCCGTCCTGCTGGTTTTCAGCCTGCTTCTGGCGGCGTGCGGAGCGCCTGCTGCAACGGAAGCGCCCGCTCCCACCCAGGCCCCCGCTGCAACTTCCGCTCCTGCCGCCACAGAAGCACCTGCTGCGACTGAAGCTATGACGGAAGCCCCCACGACCGGATCGTCAGAACCGATCAAGATCGGCCAGTTGAGCGACCTGACCAGCACCTTCACGCCCTGGGGTCTCAATGTGCGCGACGGCATGGCGCTCGCCGCACAGGAGATCAATGATGCCGGCGGTGTGAACGGCCGCATGATCGAGATCACCGTCGAGGACTTTGAGAACGACGGCGACATCGGCGTCGACCGCTTCGAGCGACTTGTCGAAGACGGGGTCGTGGCCGTTGGCGGGATCCTTTCCAGCGGCGTTGGCGCGCCGGTCGCTGCAACTGCAGAGCAGCTCCATGTGCCAGTCTTCCTGGTGAAGTCGGGCACCGAAGCAGCCCTCACCCGGGACAGCCGATACACCTTCCGGACCTGCCTGCCTGCCGCGCCGATGACAGCCGGACCCGTGCTGCAATACGCGCAGGAGCAGGGGTTCACCAAGGTCGGGGCCATCGTCGCCGACTATCCTTGGGGACAGTCGTTCAAGTCAGCGATGGAGAATACGTTCGACGGTTCGGGCATCGACTACCAGATCGAAGTCGCCCCGGTGCCGCCGAACACGGACTTCACCCCGTTTGTGCGCTCACTGGCTGACTTCGGCGCTGAATTCCTCGTGGCAACCGGCCATCCGCCAGGCAACGCGGCGATCGTGAGCCTGTCAGCGGACCTGCTCGACGTTCCGGTCACGGGCGCCTGGATTCCGCCAGATCTGGCGGTCGGAGGTCTGCAGGATCTCGCCATCGGGCGCTATAGCGATTTCGCCTGCGCCGATTACCTCAGTGACAGCTACGCCGATCTAGCCCGGCGCTATCTGGCTTTCTCCGATAACAAGTTCATGTCGGACGATGCCGTTGCCGGGTATGCGATCGTCCAGATCGTCGCCGAGGCGGTCGGGGAAGTTGGCGACGACCCAGAGGCCGTGGCAGAATATGTCCACTCCCATACATTCGACATGCCGGGCTATGCCCACCCGTTGAGCTGGACCGAGTGGGGTGAGCTGGCCGAGTCCGCTCCGATCTTCTTCCAAATCAGCGCAGGGCCGGCGCCCGATGGGTTGAATGAAGCGGGCGATTGGTGGTTGGAGCTGCTGACCCATTCCGCCCCGCTTGAGCCGTACGAACCAGGGCAATAACGCCCGTGGCCATACTCGAACTGCATAAGGTATCGAAACACTTTGGCGGCCTCGCCGCTGTCAACGGCGTGACCATGAAGGCCGACGATGGCGAAATTCTGGCCATCGTCGGCCCGAACGGCGCCGGCAAGAGCACCCTGCTCAAGCTGATCGTCGGTCTCGAAGTGCCTACCAGGGGCACGATCGTATTCGCCGGCGAGGACATCACCCGCCGGCCTGCCCACCGCGTTCGCCAGATGGGGATCGCCATGGTGCAACAGACTCCCCGTCACTTTCATACGATGACGGTGCTTGAGAACGTTGCGCTCGGGGCTCTCTTTGGCAAGACGGGAGCACCCCCTCCATTCGCTACCCCGTCTTCGCTCCGTGAAGCGGGGCGAACAGCGCTCAGGGGGGCAGGTCGAAAGGAAGAGCAGGCACTCGAGCTTGCCACTGAAGCGCTTTCGTTCGTCGGCCTGGTCGACCGTAGCTATGACCCGGTGGGCAATCTCAACCTGAACGAGCAGCGCTTCCTTGAACTGGCCCGGGCTATCGCCGGGGCACCTCGCCTGCTCGTATTGGATGAGGTAATGGCAGGTCTCAACGATGCTGAGTTGGAAGCCTTTATCCAAATCATTCGAACGATTCGCGACCAGTTCAACGTGACGATTCTGTGGGTCGAGCACGTCATGAAGGCGGTGATGAGTTTCGCGGAGCGGATAGTCGTTCTTAACTTCGGGAATATCCTGACCGAGGGCCTGCCCCAGGATGTGATGCGCCACCCGGCAGTCATCGAGGCCTACCTGGGCGAGGAGATCAAACATGCTTGAGGTCAGTGACCTCTCAGCCGGATACCAGGGCAATAACGTCATCCATGAGGTGGATTTTCACGTCGACCAGGGCGAGGCAGTCATGATCATCGGCTCCAACGGGGCCGGGAAAACAACGCTGTTCAAGACATTGTGCGGCCTGCTCCCGCCTTCGTCGGGGAAGGTTCTTTTCGAGGGCGGCGACATCACCGGGATTCCGGCCGAACAAATCGCCCGGTTGGGGATGAGATTTGTATCCGCCTCACGTCACTTGTTTCCGCGCATGACGATCGAGGAGCACCTGCTCCTGGGAGCATACCCGCACAAACCCGATCCCGAGACCATGTCCATCGTCCTGGATCTGTTTCCCCGTCTGGGTGAACGGTGGCGGCAACGCGCCGGGACAATGAGCGGTGGCGAGCAACAGATGCTTGCCGTCGGGCGCGCCTTGATGGGAAAGCCGCGACTGCTCGTGCTTGACGAACCCAGCACCGGGCTGGCCCCCTTGCTGGCCCGGGCGGCCTACGAAGCCCTCAATGTGTTGCGGGAGCGTGGGCTGACCGTGTTGGTCACCGAACAGCAGGTTCCGCTGGCGATGGCTTTCTGCGATCGCGGGTACGTTCTCGAAAATGGATTCATCCGACTCGAAGGGACAACGGAACAACTGGGGGCAAATCCGGCTGTCCGCAGCGCTTATCTGGGAGTGACATGATTGCGAATATACTCGATGGGATCGTACTTGGGCTCCAGTTTGGCCTGCTCGCGACCGGGCTCACGCTGGTCTACGGGCTGGGCGGCGTGCTCAACCTGGGCTACGGGCAGATCGCGGTGACCTCCGCCATGGCCGTGACGCTCGCCATGCAGGCTGGTGTCCCCGTCTTGCCGGCGGTCGCGCTCGGCCTGCTCGCGGGCGGCCTGTTCGGCTTACTGCTCGATCTCACCATCCTGCGCCCGGTGTACCGCCTGCGCGGGGAGGCGCGTGTCCTGCTCAGTCTGCTGCTCACGCTGGGCGTTTCTTTCATCGTTGACGGTTTTCTCAACTGGCGCTTTCCCCTGAAGGCTTTGAGCCTGTACATCGGGGGCGGGGCCATCGAGATTTTGGGTGTGCCGATGCGGCGGGGAAGCCTGGTAGCCTCGGCGATTACGCTGGTTACCTTTGCAACTCTGTTCGTCTTCTTCGCGCGCACCTCCCTGGGACGAGCGATACGATCGGTCATCGAAAACGAGGAGGGAGCCAGGCTGATCGGCGTCAATCCAAAGAAGATGCTTCGCCTGATTCTCGTCTTGAGCGGCGTTCTGGCGGGGCTGGTGGCGGTCACGCGTTCGATGATCGCTCCAGTGGACACCAAGTCCGGGCTGTCCATCACCGTGTTCGCTCTCATCGTCACCGTGGTTGGTGGTCTTGGCAACGTTGTGGGGGCGTTGTTTGCAGGTATCATTCTGGGAATTATCAACGTCATCGCTGCAGACTTCATCGGTTCATATATATCGCTGATCATCCTGCTCGTGGCAGCGGCGGTGACCCTGCTCATCCGCCCGGCAGGTCTACTGGGGGTCGAGGAATGAGCGGTCAATCCACGGGCAGCACCGGCACTTTCCTGATCGGAGGGACAGAGGCCCGCTCCTCTCGATCCCTCCCTGGGCTGCTTTTGCCAATCACCGCTGTGGGAGCAGCGCTTGCTCTGGTCCCCCTTTGGGTGGGCGAATCACGCGTGCTCATGGGAGTTGCCGTCCTTGGGCTGGCCTTTGTCTGCTATACCATTGGCTTCAATGTGATCTTCGGCAGCACCGGGCAGCTGTTCCTGTGTGTGGGCGCCCTGGCCGGGGTCGGGGGCTTTGGCGCAACCATCCTGGCAGACAACGTGGGATTGCCTATTGTGGTGAGCATCCTCCTGGCGACCCTCGCCGCTACGCTGACCGGTGGGCTGCTCAGCTATGTCGCGGTGCGACGTTCCCTCGGGGTCATCTTCACCGGGATCGTCACGCTCATCTTCTCGCTTTCGTTCGATGCCCTGCTGTTTGGGCTCAGTCATCTGACCGGTGGGGACACGGGTCGCTCGATCCATTCCGGTATTGACACCTTCCTTCGGGCCCAGATCCCGCCTTACTACCTGATGCTTGCCCTCGTGCTTCTCTTTCTTCTCGTCCACGGTCTGCTGCGGCGTTCGCACATTGGATGGGCGTTTCGCGCCCTGCGCGACGACGAGGTTGCCGCGGAGCTGGCCGGCGTCGACGTTGCCCGTTACCGGGTATACGGAGCGCTGATCGGGGCGGCGATGCTCGGTCTGGCTGGCTCGACCTACGCCTTCACCGAAGGACGGATCAGCCCCACCACCTTTGGGTTCGGCCAGGTGGACGTTGTGGTGCTGGTGATGCTGGCCTTCGGCGGGATCGGCACCCTGTTCGGCCCGATCATCGGGGCGGTCACCTTCACGATCGTCGACGAGCTCCTGATCGATTTGGGTCAGCTACGGCAGGTCGCCTATGGAATCCTCGTCATTGTTTTGTTTCTGTGGATGCCGCGCGGCCTGATCCCCACCGCGGCCTCTCTCTGGCGCCGCCTCCGCAGGCGGTGGAAGTGAATGATATTTACGCAAGCCCAAACAAAAATAGGGCAAGACGGTGTGCGTGGGGGCGTACGCCCCTACGCACACCGTCTTTGCCAACTTTCTAATGGAGCCTTTTGACTTATGGGAAATGCCATCATTATCGGAAGCAACTACGCCGGGTTGGCGGCTGCGTTGGAACTGCGTTCACGGCTACCTTCCAGCGAAACCGTCATGGTTGTATCGCTGAGCGAAGATTTCATTTTCTACCCATCCCTGATCTGGGTGGTCCAGGGGGAACGGAAAGTGGCGGACATTATATTTCCCGTCTCGGCCGGTCCTGGAAAAGGCCGGAGTGAGCTTTTTGCATGGCCGCCTTGAGAACATTGACCCTAAAGAAAACAAGATCAGGTTGAGCACCGGCCAGGAACTGCACTTCGATAAGCTGCTTATCGCGACCGGCGGCGAGTGGGACTGGGGGAATAGGCCCGGCCTCAAACCGAAGCCGGACGGGTACACCGTTTCAATGCTTTCCCCCCTGGCCGCGTTGGAGGCGCGCTCGGACTGGCAAGCCCTGCTGGCCGATCCAGGTCCTATTGTCATCGGCCTGGACCTGAACGCCAGCCTGTACGGGGCTGCCTACGAGTTTGCCCTCAACCTGGATTTGGCTCTGCGCAAAGCTGGCCTGCGGGATCAAATTCCGATCACTTTTCTCACCCCCGAGCCCTATTTGGGACATTTCGGTCACGGCGGCCTGGGAGAGTCTCGTCACATCCTCGAGAAAGCGTTTATCAGCCAGGAAATTGCCTATGTCACCGAGGCGCAGATCGATCACATCGAAGAGGCAGCTGTGGTACTGGGCAATATGCACGCCCGGCTGCCCTTTAAGTTCACCATGATCGTGCCGCCCTACCGGGGGATCCGTCCGGTGCGCGAGGTGCCAGGCCTGGGAGATGAAGAGGGGCGCATCCCGGTGGATGGGTTCTATCGCAGCCAACAATACCCGCACATCTTTGCTGCCGGCGGAGCGATCCAACTCAAGCCCCAGGTGACAACTTTGCTACCTTGCGGCGTTTTTATCCCCGGCACGGCCAGCGCGGAAATGGGGCGGGTCGCTGCTGCAAATATCGCTGCTGACTTGGGATACGGGGAACCGGTCGAAAAACCGGCCGATGAGATGAAGTCTTTTTACGTGCTGGATTCTGCCGGCCACGGATTGTTCGTGTCGCTCGGGCCAGAAGTCTGGCTCAACATGCAGCTCAACGTGCCCGGTCCCTGGGGTCACTGGGCAAAAATCATGGCCGAGAAGTACCAGATGTGGCAGTTGCAATCCGGGCGGTATTGAGATGGTCGCCTCCTCTACAGACCCGGGGCTGTTTTCCCCCTTGTTCAGCGACTCGGAAGTGGCAGGACAGTTCTCCGACGCGCAGTTTGTGCGCTCCATGGTAGAGGTGGAATCCGCGCTGGCAACCGTCCAGGGACGGCTGGGCGTGATCCCGGCCGAGGCGGCGGCCCAAGTCGTCGACGCGGCTGCCAGGCTGGAGGTCGATTTTGAGCGGCTGCGGACGGGCGTCGAGAAATCCGGTGTTCCGGTGATCGAATTGGTGCGCCAGCTTCGCGAGCAAGTGGGCGAGCCTGCTTCCGACTACGTCCATTGGGGCGCAACCAGCCAGGACATCGTGGACAGCGCGCGTGTCCTGCAAATCCGGACCGCCCTGGGCACGCTTGGAACGAGGCTGGGAAGCGTCATCGAGCACCTTGCCCGGCTGGCTGACGAGCACCGTCACACGCTGATGCCCGGCCGGACTCATTCGCAACAAGCCCTCCCGATCACGTTTGGCTTTAAAGTGGCTGGGTGGCTGGCGCCTTTGACCCGTCACCGCGAGCGGCTGGCCGAGATGAAGCCACGGGTGCTGGTGGTGCAGTTTGGCGGCGCGGTTGGCACGCTGGCGGCATTGGAGACAGCAGGAATGGAAGTGCAAGAAGGGCTGGCCGCTGAACTGGGATTTGCCGTTCCTCCGTTGCCCTGGCACACCCAACGGGACGGCATGGCGGAACTGGCGGGTTGGCTCTCGCTGGTCAGCGGCAGCCTGGCCAAGATAGCCCAGGACGTGATTTTGCTGGCCCAATCCGAAGTGGGCGAGATGCGCGAATCGGACGACCTCTCCCGCGGCGGCTCCAGCAGCATGCCGCAGAAGCACAACCCGATTGTCAGCGAGCTCATCCTCAGCGCCGCCCGTACCAACGCTTCCCTGCTGGCCTCCATGCACCAGGCGCTGGTGCAGGAGCACGAACGAGGCACGCACGGCTGGCAGATGGAGTGGTTCGTCTTGCCTCAGATGTTCACCCTCACGGCCGCCGCCCTGGACAAAGCCCTCTTTTTGAGCGAGAACCTGGTGGTTGACGAAGCACAGATGAGAGCAAATGTCGCCGCGTCCAATGGGCTTATGCTGGCCGAGGCGGTCAGCTACGCGCTCGCCCGCACTTCCATGAGCAGGGCCAGCGCTAACCAACTGGTAAAGGAAGCCTGCCAGACTGTGATGCAAGAAGGTCGTCACCTGATCGACGTGATACAAGAGAAGGTAGATGCGCCCGTGAACTGGGCGGATTTGCGCGATGAATCCGCTTACCTGGGCTCGGCTGATGTGTTTATCAACCGCGTGATCCAGGCTTCCACAGAAGGATAAGGAGGAACAATTGATAGCTAACATTCCTTCGCAACAATCGCTCTCGGTAGCGTATCCCATTTGTACCTGCTCAGGCCTATTCAAAAAGTAGGGCAAAAACGGTGTGGGTGGGGCGTACGCCCCACCCACTACCGTATTTACCGACCTATTGTTAATGTAAGCCGGATAATGACAGAATTCGTATGAAAGGAGTGAAACATGTCCAAGAACTATCAAATGTACATCGGGGGCAAGTGGGTGGATGCCCTCAACGGAGACACCTTCGAAGATCACAACCCCTATAACGGCGAGGTTTTCGCCAATGTGCCCAGAGGCTGCCGGGAGGACGCCACACGGGCGATCGAAGCGGCTGCAGCCACCTTCCCGGAATGGTCTGAATCGCCTCCCAGCCTGCGGCGCAACCTGTTTCTCAAGGCGGCCGATATCTTCGAGAAACGGCAGGACGAGTTGGTCCGTATCGTGGCCGAAGAGACCGGCTCGACGATCGGCATCGCCATGTTCCAGATGTTCTTCGTGCCCGGGCTGTTCAGGGAGGCTGCGGCCCAGGCTTATAGCGTGACCGGCGAGGTCATCCCGGCCGATTACCCGGGGGCGTTCTTCATGGCTCTGCGCCAGCCGGCCGGCGTGGTAGGGGCTTTCGGCCCTTTCAACGTTCCTTACATCCTCAGCAGTCGCGCTTTTGCGTTGCCGCTTGCGTATGGAAACACCGCCGTGCTCAAACCATCCGAAGAGGCGCCTGTCTCCGGCGGGCTCATCCTGGCCGAGATTTTCGAGGAAGCTGGTTTTCCGCCCGGTGTATTGAACGTGATCACCCACACCAAAGCGGACGCTCCCGAAGTCGGCGACGAATTGATCGTCCATCCGGCAGTGCGGCGCATCAGCTTCACCGGCTCGACCGAGGTCGGTCGCATCGTGGCCGAGAAAGCGGGCAGGCATCTCAAACGGGCGGTGATGGAGCTGGGAGGCAAGGATCCGCTCATCATATTGCGCGACGCGGACGTAGACTTTGCCGCCGATGCCGCCGCCTGGGGCGCGTTCCTGCACCAGGGCCAGATCTGTATGTCCACCGAGCGGGTCATCATCGAGCGCCCGATCGCGGACGAGTTCATCGAGAAGCTGGCCCAGCGGGCCGGCGCCCTCAAGGTCGGCGATCCGCGCGATCCAAGCGTCGCCATCGGTCCGTTGATCAACCAGGCCGCGCTGGACAAGGTCGATGGTCACGTCAAGGAAGCGGTCAACGGCGGGGCGGAACTGGTTGCGGGCGGGGTGCACGACGGACTGGTCTACCACCCGACCATTGTGACAGACGTCAAATACGACATGCGCCTCTTCACCGACCAGACATTTGGTCCCGTTGCCCCGATCGTGGTCGTGGACGATGCGGAAGAGGCTTTGCAGGTCGCGAACAACTCCAAGTACGGATTGTCGGCGGGCATCATAACCAACGACTTCAACCAGGCCTTGATCATGGCGCGCAAGCTGGAAACGGGCATGGTCCACATTGGGGATCAGACCATCAACGACGAGCCGCAGGTTCCATTCGGGGGCGTCAAGGGCAGCGGATACGGCCGCATGGGCGGGAAAGCCGCCTTGGACGAGTTCACCGAGCTGCGCTGGATCAGCGTCCAGCAGACGAAACGGACGTTTCCGTAAAGAGCGAGGAGTTCAAAGTCTTATCATCCCCGTAGGGGACCGACTTTGACACCAACGCCTGGAGACGCTGGACTCCTCTTAGGAGCAATCTATGAGAACGCAAGTCGGCATCATCGGCTCCGGACCATCGGGGCTGTTGTTGGCGCGGTTGTTATATCTGCAAGGGATTGATACAGTCATTCTGGAACGGCGCAGCCGCGAATACGTGCTCGGCCGTATCCGGGCCGGCGTGATCGAACAAGGCATGGCCGATATGCTGAGAGAAGCAAAAGTTGGCGAGCGCATGGACCGCGAAGGGTTGATCCACGAAGGCATCAACATCGCCTTCAACGGCCGCCTGGAGCGGATCGACTTCCCCAAACACACGGACGGCAAAGTGGTCATGGTCTACGGGCAGACCGAGATCACGGATGACCTGATGCGAGCCCACATCGACGAAGCGGGAGGCGTCGTTCTGTACGAAACGCCAGCCCTGCGCGTGGAAGAATACGATACGGATTCCCCGCGCATCATTTACGAGCAGAACGGGGAAGAAAAAGAACTGGTATGTGATTTCGTCGCCGGTTGCGACGGCTTCCACGGCGTGGCCCGGAAGAGCGTGCCGGCCGATAAACATGCAAACTACGAGAGAACCTACCCGTTCGGCTGGCTCGGAATCCTTTCCGACGTACCGCCGGTCAACGAAGAACTGATCTACGCCAACCACGAGCGCGGCTTCGCGCTGTGCAGCATGCGCTCCCACACCCGCAGCCGCTACTACATTCAATGTGAAATCGACGACCAGGTCGAAAACTGGACGGACGATGCCTTCTGGGATGAGCTGCGCCGCCGCCTGCCTCCGCAGGCAGCCGAGAACGTCACCACAGGGCCGCGCCTGGAGATGAGCATTACGCCGCTGCACAGCTTCGTCGCCGAGCCGCTGCGCTTCGGACGCCTGTTCCTGGCAGGAGACGCCGGGCATATTGTCCCGCCCACCGGCGCGAAGGGACTCAACCTGGCAGCCTCTGATATTTATTATCTGTCCCGCGCGCTCATCGCCTTTTACAAAGAGAATCGAACCGATCTGCTCGACCGCTATTCGGATGCAGCCCTGCGCCGCGTGTGGAAATCGATCCGCTTCTCGTGGTGGTACACCTCTCTGCTGCACAAATTCGACGACGACCCGATGAGCCTGCGCTTGCAAGTCGCTGAACTGGATTATTTCACCGGCTCGGAGGCAGGCCGGACGGTACTCTCGGAAAATTATGTGGGCTTGCCTTACGAAACGTTTGAATAAACGCATCTGCCCAGGCGTGTACAAAAAGTAGGCCACCTCTCTAAATGCAGGCTGAGCAGTTACGAATAATCGAGGAAATGATGTATGAGCGAAAAGAAAATACTTGTCATTGGAGCGCACTCCGCTGATTTCGTCTGGCGCGCGGCGGGGACGATTGCCACCGTTACAGCCGGGGGCGGGAGCGCCAGCGTTGTGGCCCTCTCGTACGGGGAACGGGGCGAATTGGGCGAGCTATGGAAGCAGCCGGATCAAACGGTCGAGAACGTGAAGCGCATCCGTCACGAAGAGGCAAAAACTGCCGCAGAGGCAGTCGGCGCAGATTTCCGCTGTCTCGATTTGGGGGATTATCCGTTGAACGCGACGGAGGCAGGGATCGAGCAGTTGGTGAACATCTTCCAGGATTTCCAGCCAGGTATCGTCATCACGCACAGCCCTGTGGACCCGTTCAATCCCGACCATCCTGTTGCATCACAACTGGTACAGAAGGCAAGACTTCCTATCGACCGGTGCGGGCGTTGCCAGCGCGTTCCAGAGGATCACGCCGCCCGAGCTTTATTTCTTCGAACCGCACCAGCCCGAACTGTGCGACTTCAAGCCCAATGTATTCGTTGACATCACATCTGTGATGGACAGGAAAACCAAAGCGATGGACGCAATGAAAGCCCAGAGTTATTTGCACAAGTATTACAGCGAACTCGCCGCGCGCCGCGCCAACCACGCCCGCAGGATCTCCGGCAACGCGGATATCAAATTTGCTGAAGCGCATTTCCGAACATTGCCCTGGGTGGTGGCAAGCTTATGAATGAAAATGACATGATCCGCTTAAGGGAACTCGGCGTGGCAACGGTCTATGAAGCCTCGGGGCGTGAAGGGTTGATCGACATGCCGCTCATGCAATCGATACCCAACAGCCGCGCGGCAGGTCCTGCCCGCACTGTCTTTTGCGGGCAGGATGATAACTTGATGGTCCATGCCGTCATCGAGCAAATCCAGCCAGGGGAGGTGCTGGTCTTGAGCATGCCCGAACCCGCTCCGGTGGCGCTGATCGGCGAACTGTTGGCGACCCAGATCAAGGTCCGGGGAGCGGCGGGGATCCTGGTGGACGCCTCCGTTCGGGATGTGGGTGAATTGGTCGCGTTGGGTCTGCCCATCTGGACTCGTTTCATCCGCGTCAGAGGCGCGACCAAGACGAAGATCGGAGAAATCAACAAGACGGTCACCGTTGGTGGAACGAGGATATCGCCGGGCGATATTGTAGTGCTGGACGCTGATGGCGGCGTTTGTGTAAAACGCGAACGCGCCGATGCCGTGCTTAGATCCTCCGAAGAAAGACTGGCCAAGGAAGATGCCCTGCACAAGAAACTGCTTGCAGGACAGACAACCTATGACCTGCACGGTCTGCGGGACTATGTGGAAAGGGACGAAAAATGACCGATCAGCCTGAACCTGTTTTCGATATTGCCCACCTCGCTCACGTTGAATTATTGACCCCGAAATTGGAAGAAAGCAGGCGTTTTTTTGTGGATGTCATGGGAATGTACGAAAGCGGGCGGGAAGGCGATTCAATCTACCTGCGGGGCTGGGACGATTACGAGCATCATTCCCTGCAACTGACTGCTTCTCCCAAAGCAGGCCTGGGGCATTACGCCTTCCGCACAACCAGTCCGCAGGCGTTGCAGCGGCGTGTGGAATCCGTTGCGCAAACGGGCCTGGGGATAGGTTGGAAGGATGACAGTGTAGGGCATGGTCCGGCCTATTGCTTTGTAACTCCGGACGGCCATCATATGGAAATTTACTATGAGACGGAATGGTATCAGGCTCCGGCGGAGCTAAAGCCCGCGTTGAAGAATCAGGCCTCCCGCTATTCGGACCGGGGCGTCGGCGTGCGCCGGCTGGATCATATCAACCTGCTCGCAGCGGATGTGCGCGCCACCCGCACCTTCCTGGAAGAATCCCTGGGCGGCCGCTTGACGGAGCAAATTATTTTCAACGATGGCTCCGAGAAGGGAGCATGGGTGACCTTTACAAACAAGTCGTATGATGTGGCGATCGCGGAAGATGCATACGGGGCAAAGGGACGCCTGCATCATTTCACTTACGTGGTGGACAACCGCGAAGCGGTTTTACGTGCGGCGGATATTTGCTTGGAGCACGGCGTCTTCATTGAAACAGGTCCACATAAACATGCCATCCAGCAGACCTTCTTTTTGTACGTGTATGAACCTGGCGGCAATCGTTTTGAGATTGCCAACGCAGGCGCGCGCCTCATCCTTGCGCCTGATTGGAAAACCATCGTATGGAGTGAAGAGGAGCGTAAAAAAGGTCAGGCCTGGGGGTTGAAGACCATCGAGTCGTTCCATAAACACGGCACACCGCCTGTGGAATGACAAGGAAAATCATATGCCACACTTAACCCTTGAATACACTGACAATCTGGAAGTCGATGTCCAGCCGTTGCTGGCGCGGTTGCACGAGGAGGTGGTTGCCACAGGTGCGATCAATCTCAAGGGCATCAAAAGCCGCGCCATCCAACACAACCAATACCGCATCGCAGACGGCAATCCCGATTATGCTTTTGTGCACGTCGCTTTGTTGATCCGTGAGGGGCGCCCGCTCAAAGTGCAAAAGGATGCCACCCAACGCGTGATGAAGGTCTTGCAGGAAACTTTTGGGCATCTTTTTGAAACGCGAAAATTATCGCTCACCGTCGATCTCAAGGAAATGCGCGACGGCATTGCGCTGACGGACCATAATATTCCTAAGAAATGAGGCGTTCATGATGATGCGCTGGTTCCCCTACGCTCTGGTTTGCTCCATCTTCCTGGCAAGCGCCGACTTCTTCGTTAAGCTGGCTTCGGACAAAATTTCATCGAGCATGGGAATGCTGGTCTATGGCGCAACTACGTTTACTGTAGGTTCGATCTGGGTTGGTTATCTTATCCTTACAAAACAATCGCTGCTCATCACCCGGCCTGGCATGCTCTATTCCCTGGCAGTAGGTGTGGCGTTCAGCAGCGTGACTATCCTGCTCTACCTTACCTTTGCTCGTGTTAATGTTTCGGTTGGCTCTCCAACCATTCGCGTGACAGGTATTCTCCTTGCCAGCATGTTCGGCATCCTGCTGTTACACGAGCCATTCACCTGGCGGTATTTGATCGGTTTGATTTTGACCGTTGCAGGTGTCGCGCTGATTGTCTTTCGGTAGACAAACAAAGTCATTCCTGCTTCCCGTAATTGTGTTTACCTTAGCCTCAAAATAGCGGCGGTCCGCCAACTTCGCAAATTAGGTGCGTTTCTTCATGGCTGAGGGACATTTGTTTGAAGATATTTTGGTCCTGTTTTCGGTGGATCAGGCACACGATTTCAAATACGCTTCCCTGGACTATCACAAGTCGGGCAACAAGGATTATGGCGGGATCAAAGTGCGGGAGTTCTGGAGCACTTTCAACCCTGAATACCTGCAACTGATCCGGGGTGTCCAAAATTGGGCTGGGTTGAAAAACATTGTCATGATCATAATGAAGATCACATTCGAATTCGCAAAGATCAAGCCCCTGAAAACCTGGCAGTCCTGCGCCACATCGCCCTCAACTTGCTCAAACAAGAGAAAACCGCCAAAGGCGGTGTCCGAACCAAACAGTTGCAAGCCGCTTGGAATCAGGATGATCTCCTCAAAGACCTCGCCGCAGGCAATTAAGATGCGATTGACCTACGCAACTTTTCTTTAGGCTCTCCAGGATTTTCCGTGAAAGGGGGCCGGATTTGGGGGTGTGAGCGTGCGTACGCACGCTCACACCCCCAAATCCGGGTATTTATCACGGAGATTCCCAAAGAGCCTTTCTTTATAAAGAAAAACGTTCATCCAAAAGTGGTACAATCCATCCTTGGACATTCAAGCATAAGCCTGACCATTTTGTAGCAGTTACTTTGGTCTTATTTGAAAGAAAGGAGTTATTTGACGCTTAGACACATTAAACTGTGTATCTTCCGGAAGATTTGACGTATTTGACACATTTTTCTCACGCCCCAGTAGCTCAATGGACAGAGTGCCTGACTTCGAATCAGTAGGTTGTGGGTTCGAATCCCGCCTGGGGCGCCTTTTTATGTCAGAGTACCAGTTTGAAGCATATCTCATCGAGTTGTTATTAACCCGCCTGGAGCGAATCTCGGTAGATTTGCACCTGGCACATCGGGCGAGCGGAGTTCGAGGGGCGTTGATCCGGCAACTCGAGGCAATAGAAATGGGGAAATCCATTGACGCGACCACATTACAGCAACTGATCAGTAGCGGTTTTTATATTGTTGAATTGGCGGCATCCAAACAAGGATAAGTTCCTCACTTCGGGACATATTTCCCGCTTGACTTCATCGTAAGAAGACAGCCTGCTTTAAGCGTCAGGTAAAAAGAGACAAACGAAATCCTTTTAAATCGAACCCATTCATCAAGATAAGGGAGTGTTAATGAGTGACCTGTACAGCTTGAGGCCTTCGGAAATCATGGTATATAGCACCGTCTGGTGCCCGGACTGCAAACGTGCCAAACAGTTTTTTGGCGAGCAGCGCGTTCCATATACAAATATTGACATCGAGCAGGATAAAAAGGCGTTAGCCTTCGTCGAGGAGGTCAACAATGGTATGCGCATTATCCCGACCATCATTTTCCCGGATGGCGAAATTTTGGTGGAGCCATCCAATGCGCAACTGGCCCAAAAGCTGGGACTGACGACCAAGGCGCAATACAAGTACTATGATGCCATTATCATCGGTAGCGGACCCGCCGGATTGACCGCCGCACAATATCTGGCCCGCGAAGGGAAAAAGACACTGGTGGTCGAGAAGGCAGGGTTGGGTGGCCAGGCAGGGATCACCCAGGTAATCGAGAATTTTCCCGGATTTGATGAGGGCATCTCCGGAGCCGAATTTGCCGACCGGTTGGGAAGGCAGGCGCGTAAATTTGGCGTTGAAATATTACAGGCCCAGGAAGTAAAGAAAATCAGCCGGGAAGGCCAGTATTTATGCGTAGAGACCGGGGACGGGGAATCCTATGGGGGAAAGGCTGTGTTGTTGGCAACAGGCGCCAGCTATCGCCGCCTTAACATTCCGGGCGAAGAGGGATTGATTGGCATCAACGTCCACTTCTGCGCCACGTGTGATGGGGCGTTTTATAAAGACAAAAAGGTTCTGGTCATCGGTGGCGGGAACAGCGGGTTCGAAGAAGGCCTGTTCCTGACCAACTTTGCCAAGCAAGTGGACATCGTTGAATTTGCCCCAGAAGTGAAAGCAAGCCAGATACTGCGCGAAAAAGTCGCTTTCACGGAAAACATGAGGGTCACCGTCAACCACGCCGTAAAAGAGTTTCGCGGCAAGAACAAGCTGGATGCGGTCGTTGTCGAGGATCGCGGGACCGGCGAGATCAAGGAATGGGACTATGATGGCGTCTTCGTCTTTATTGGTCTGACCCCCAACAGTGACCTGCTCAAAGGAAAGGCCGACCTGGATAGGATGGGATTTGTCGAGACCGGGTTCATGCAATCCAGCATGGAGGGCGTTTTCGCTGCCGGGGACGTTCGAGCCGGCTCGACCAAGCAGGCTGCTTCCGCCGCCGGAGAGGGCGCCAGCGCCGCGATCGCGATCCGGGAATATCTCACGAGCATCGGCGGATAATGGACAAAAGTCGTGTGATTTATAGAGATTTGTCAGTATCCTGCGCGCGCCTTCTGTGCCATAATATCCTCATCCAAACTCAACAAGGGAGCGCTTATGTCAACCGACCTTTACTCGTTAAACCCGGCCCAGATCGTAATGTACTCGGTGGAATGGTGTCCTGATTGCCGCCGCGCGAAGTTCTTCTTCAAACGAAAAAAAATTGAAGTTCTGGAAGTGGATGTCAACGCTGACAAAAAAGCGGAAGCGTTCGTCAAAGAAATCAACAACGGTTTTCGCTCTGTTCCCACAATCATTTTTCCGGACGGATCGAAGATGGTTGAACCGTCCAGCACCGATTTGGAAACGAAGTTCAGCCAGAGCTAGGAATCTCCTGACAAGAAAAGGGACTGTCATTTGTCAAATGGCAGTCCCTTCTTTTTAAAGCAGGCTTTACCGCTTACGATGGGAAAAATATCGCAAATTGGGAGAACCTTAAAATATCAATCTTAACCCCATCACCACCAGTAAAACCAGAACAACCCGTCGAAAAAAGATGGGGTTAAGCCAGCGGTCGAGGCTCAGACCGGCGACGAGGCCAACGCCGATGAAAGGCAGGGTCCATACGAAGGCTTTCATGACCGGTGGCGTGATGTTGCCGTTCAAGGCGTGCGTTGTTAACACAGCCAGGCTGCTAATGATAAAGTAGCCCTGCAAATTGCTTTTGAAAATATCCGGCGGCCAACGGCGACAGTCCGCGTATACGATCACAGGCGGCCCCGACGTGTTATATGCCCCGCCTAACAAGCCTCCAACCAGGCCGGCAGAATAAGCCCATAGAGGGCCATCGAGATGGGGAAGTTTAAGGCCAAGCAAGGCGTACAGGGCATACCCGGCGATTACGAGGCCTAATATCCCCAACGCCAGGTTTTCGTTCACGCGCGATAAAAATAAAACGCCGAGCGGCGTTCCGATCAAGGCTGCCAGGACCACGCGCCAGATAGCGCGCACGTCCAGGGCGGCCCGGTAGCGTAACAGCAAGACAGTTTCGATCACAATTGCAACCAGCGCCACCAACGGCGTGGCCAGGCGAATGCCGATTAAAGATGGCAATAACGCCATCGAAACCAGCGCCAGGCCGAAACCTGAAAGGCTTTGTGTAAAAGCCGCCAGAAAAATAACCAATCCCACGAAAATCGTTGTCAGATCCATAGCACCCGATTATAGCAACCTTGCCCTATAATAGGCCAGAACATCTCACAGTTCACACTGCAAAGGAATTGGGTATGACAGACCAGGCCAATGTTGTTATCTGTGGAGCCGGCATAATGGGAGTCAGCGCGGCTTATTTTCTAGCCAAGGCGGGCGTGAAGGACATCCTGCTTGTGGACGAGCGCCCCCCCTTGACCTTGACCAGCGATCGGTCTACCGAATGTTACCGGAACTGGTGGCCCGATCCGGTCATGTTAGCGTTGATGAACCGCTCTATTGACCTGATGGAAGAACTGGCAGATAAAAGTGGGAACGTCTTCCAACTGAACCGGCGCGGATATTTATACGTGACGGCTGAGGAGGAGCATATTACTTCCCTGAGAAAACGCTCCGAACGCATCTCAAGCCTGGGTGCCGGTCCATTGAGAATCCACCGCCCTGGAGAGTTGACCTACCAACCTGCCCCCGAAGAGGGTTTTAAGAACCAGCCCGAGGGCGCTGATTTGCTGCTCGGTTCTTCCCTGATCCAGCAATATTTCCCTTGCCTCACCGAAAATGCAGTCGCGGCGCTGCACGCACGCCGGGCAGGTTGGCTGAGCGCGCAGCAGCTGGGCATGTACCTGTTCGAACGGGCGCGCCAGCTGGGGGTCCGGTTCGAGTCCGCGCGGGTGACGGGCGTTGACGAGGAAAAGAGCCGGGTAACGGGAGTCCGGCTGGATGCGGAAAATTGCATCCATACTCCCACCTTTGTCAATGCTGCGGGGCCGTATCTGAGCGAGGTTGGCAAGATGCTGGGCGTGGACCTGCCTGTCAGTACCGAACTACACCTGAAAGCCGCGATTCGCGACTCCCTGGCAGTCGTAGACCGGGATGCGCCGCTTTTAATCTGGAACGATCCCCAAACCCTGCCCTGGTCCTGGGAAGAACGCAATTTCCTGGCTGAAGACCCGGAAACCGCCTGGCTGCTGGAGCCGTTTGGGGCAGGCGCACACACCCGCCCGGAAGGAACCGGCGAAAGCCAGACCATTTTGATGTTGTGGGATTACCGCGAAAAAGCAACCCAACCAGTTTGGCCGCCAGAACTTGACGAAGAGTATCCCGAAATTGCATTACGAGGGCTGGCTGCTATGTTGCCTGGTATGAAGAGCTACTTCGCTAGGATGCCACGTCCGCATCTGGACGGAGGCTATTACACTAAAACGCGCGAAAACCGCCCATTGGTTGGACCCTTGCCGGTGCAGGGAGGATTCGTGGTCGGCGCGGTTTCGGGATATGGCATTATGTCAGCCTGTGGGATGGGAGAACTGCTGGCCCAGCATGTAAGCGGCGCACAATTGCCTGAGTATGCTTCCGCTCTTGTACCTTCCCGCTATGAAGACAAAGAGTATTTGGACAGCCTGGAATTCCTTGCCGATAACGGAGAGTTGTAACTGGTTGATTTCCCCTTTAAATGGCTCTGCTGCTGGGTGAGGGGGGCACCCAACAGCAGAACCATTCATATTTTACCTAGATCTTTGAAAAAAGCAAGGTTATTTTCAAATTTGTAATGCCTGAAGGCACTTATTGCTGGAGTCATCCTTTAATATGATAGTTCAGAGATTTCTGTGAAATAACCTATAGTATGATGATGCTTAGACGCCTGGGCAACAACAAAAGAGTGAGTGAGAAAATATATTATTCGTCCTGTATAGCACTGGTGGCAAGATGGGGAATTTTAAAATGCCAGGATCCAAGAATGCCAAGGGATTTTGTTCTTGCATCCAAAAAATTTCCTGACTTGGACGGCGCTCGGCTTTTTTGTTATCTAAAAAATAGAGATCTACTCAGGCGTAGCGAGGAATTCCCGAAAAACGGTGCTCCTTTGAAATTGATGGAGGTGCCAAGATGAACCAGCGGCACAAGCGCACAGCAACACAGAACGTAAAGGGGTACTCTTCTGAAGAACTTTATCGAATATTATTCGAGCAGGCAACGGATGGGATATTCATATCAAATTCAATGGGAAACTATATTGAAGTCAATCCGCGCGGGTGTGAAATGCTGGGGTATTCTCGCGAGGAACTGCTTGGGCTTTCCATCAGCGATCTGCTCTCACCGGAAGATCTTCAGGAAGACCCATTGCATTTCGAAGAGCTACGCGCAGGGAAGACGACCTTAACGGAACGAGGACTTCGCTGTAAAGACGGAACAATGGTTCACATCGAAATAAGCGGGAAAACGCTTTCGGATGGCATGATCCTCGGCCTGGTGCGTGACACCAGTGAACGTAAGCTGTCCGAAGAATCATTGCGTCAGGCTGAGAAAAAGTATCGCAACATCTTTGAGCATTCCTTGGATGGAATTTTTCAAAGCACGCCGGAAGGCCGCTTTATCACCGTTAATCCGTCCCTGGCCCGCATGTGGGGCTACGATTCCCCCGAAGACCTGCTCAACCGCATCAATAATATCGCTCTACAGATCTATGTAAACCCCGAAGAACGGAATGAGTTTTTACGCGTAATGGAAAAGGACGAAGAAGTCCATGGATTTGAATTCCAGTCCTACCGAAAAGATGGCAGCGTGCTCTGGGTACAGGAAAGCGTACGCACGGTCAAGGATACAAATGGTGAGGTGTTGTACTATGAAGGAACAGTAAGGGATATCTCCGGCGTGAAACAGGCCGAGGAGTTCCTGCGTCGGAGCGAAGAGCGTTACCGCCGTACGCTCAATAATATGCTGGAAGGCTGCCAGATCATCGATTATGACTGGCGATATATCTATGTCAACGATACCGCTGCGCAACAAGGACGCCTCAAACCGGAAGAAATGTTGATGCGCAGCATGCTGGAACTTTATCCCAGTATCGAGAAAAGCGAGATGTTTGCAGCCCTACAACGCTGTATGGAAAACCGTACCCCGCACCGCATGGAAAACGAGTTTATTTTTCCAGATGGAGATACAGGCTGGTTTGAGTTGAGCATCGAGCCGGTGCCCGAGGGCTTTTTATCCTTTCTGCTGATATAACCGAACGCAAACAAACAGAAGCTGCCTTGAAACAAAGCGAAATCTCTTTGAAGGAGGCGCAAAGGCTAGGGCGGCTTGGAAGTTGGGATTGGGATGCTGATAACGACATCACCTCCTGGTCCGAAGAGTACTACCGGATCTATGGGTTAGACCCCAGTCAGCAACCTCCCGGGTATGAGAAACATCTTGAAGTTTATACGCCTGAAAGCGCTGCAAGATTGAATGCCGTGGTTCAGAAAGCATTACGGACCGGGGAATCATATGAACTGGATTTAGAGCAGGTCCGGACGATGGGCTGAGTAAATGGATCACCGCACGTGGGGAGGTTAAACGCGATTCCAGTAGTCGCATCACCGGTCTGCGCGGCACGGCGCTGGATATCACAGAGCGTAAACGAGCTGAGAAGGAACTCCGTGAACGAGAGTTACGTTACCGCACGCTTTTCGAGAACCTGCCTATCCCCGTTTACACAAAGGACCTTGAGGGGCGCTATACCAGCTTCAATCATGAAGAATCGAAGTACTGGGGGGAAAGCCCCATCGGGCACACCGATCATGAGTTGCTCCCGTCAGAGATCGCAGACGCCCTAAGAAAGCACGACCTGCACGTCATGGAGACCAGCGAACCCTGGTCCGGGGAAGAAGAATTCCGATCTCCTGGTGGATTGCATTATATGCTTGGTCGCAAAATTCCACTGTACGATGACGACGGAAATGTGGTTGGCATCCTTGGGGCAAGCGTGGATATCACCGATCGCAAACGAGCGGAACAAGAATTGCAAGAACGGGAAATACTGTATCGCACGCTGTTTGAAAACCTGCCCATCCCGGTCTTCACCAAGGATCGGTACGGTCGCTATACCAGTTGTAATGCCGAACAGTTGAAATATTGGGAGAAAAACCCCATCGGACACACCGATCATGAATTGCTGCCTGCCGAAATCGCAGACGCTTTCCGCGCAGTAGACTTACAGGTTATGGAAACGCGCAAGCCTTTCTTTGGGGAGGAAAAAATCAGCACAGAGTCAGGGTATCGCTATTCTTTGGTTCGAAAAGTGCCGCTCTACGACGCAGCCGGACATTTAATTGGGATTCAAGGGGCAGGTATCGATATTACCGAACGTCGGCAAGCCGAGAAAAAGCTGCGCGAGACAGAGCAGTTTGCCCAGTCAACCATCGATGCGCTGACTGCTCACATTTGCGTGCTGGACGAAACCGGGGTAATTTTGTCCGTAAATCAGGCCTGGCACGAGTTCGCGGAAGCCAACCCCCCAGTACCGCCAGACCATTTTGTGGGAGACAATTACCTGACAGTCTGTGATGCTGCTGAGGGAGAAGACTCCTCTGAAGCAGCCATTTTTGCCTCCGGTCTGCGCGCCGTTTTGCAAAATGAGCGGGATCAATTCAGTCTGGAATACCCTTGTAATGTTCCCGACGGGGAAAAGCGCTGGTTCATCGCCCGGATCACCCGCTTCAGCATAGGGGATGCAACGCGCGTTGTAGTGGCCCACGAAAATATCAGCATACGCAAAATGGCTGAAGAAGCACTACGAGAAAGCGAGATGCGCTTCTCGACTGTCTTCCATTCCAGTCCGTTGAGCATTGCTCTCACGCGTCTGAGTGATGACAAGCTGGTCGCTGTTAATAAGGCCTGGCTGGAGTCGACAGAATATTCCCTCAAGGAAGCGATCGAGTATTCTCCTCAAGAGTTAAATGTCTGGTCGGCGAATGAGCAACGGGACAAGTTTATCCAGCAATTAATACATCAAGGCAGGCAACAAGGGGTTGAGTTACAACTTCGCAAGAAGTCTGGCGAGACTTCTGACGTCTTGCTGTCAGCGGAATTGATCGAACTGTCGGGCGAATCTCATATGCTGTCGATGGCGCTGGATATCTCTGATCGCAAACGGTCAGAGAAGAAAATCAAGCAACAACTGGACCGCCTGACCGCGCTGAGCGAGATTGACCGGATGATTGCTTCCAGTTTCGACTTGAGCCTGACGCTGAACGAACTGATCAGGCAGGTGATCCGGCAGTTGGAAGTGGACGCTGCGGCTGTCTTGTTAGCCAATCCATTCACAAATACGCTGGAATACGTGGCCGGAGATGGATTCCACACGCCCGCCATTAAATACTTGAAACTGCGAGCAGGAGAAGGGTACGCTGGGAAAGCGGCTCTTGAACGGAGCATGGTCCACCTGCCGGAGTCTGGCAACGGCCGATCCGCCCTTTGCCCGGACATATCGGATCGAAAACGGAAAACTTTGTGAGCTATTTTGGCCTACCCTTGATTGCCAAAGGCCAGTTAAAGGGCATCCTGGAAGTGTTTCTTCGCAAACCGCTTGATCCGGATGAAGAATGGCTTTCTTTCCTTGAGACGCTGGCAGAACAGGCTGCCATTGCCATCGACAATGCGGAGCTTTTCAATAATCTTCAACAAAAAAATGTCGAACTCACCCTGGCATACGATGCGACCATCGAAGGCTGGTCATATGCGCTTGACCTGCGCGATAAAGAAACAGAAGGCCATACCAGACGGGTCACAGAGATGACCTTTAAGCTCGGTAAAAAATTCGGGCTGAAAGATAATGAACTGAGGTATGTACGCTGGGGAGCGCTACTGCACGATATTGGAAAGATGGGGGTTCCGGATGCAATCCTGCAAAAACCGGACAAACTGACGATGAAGAATGGGAAATCATGAAAATGCATCCCACTTTGCGCGTAACATGCTCGAGCGGATCAATTATCTGAAATCCGCTATCGATATCCCTTATTGTCATCACGAAAAGATGGGATGGAACCGGTTACCCGCGCGGACTGAAAGGGGAACAAATCCCTTTGGCAGCGCGAATCTTTGCGATCGCGGACGTATGGGACGCGCTGACATCCGATCGCCCCTACCGCCCAGCCTGGCCGAAAAACAAGGTGTTGGATCACGTCCGAAATGCGGCAGGGACCCACTTCGATCCGCAAGTTGTAAAACTATTCTTAGAATCGGAAGAGCTATGGCATACCCCAAATGAATAAACGGGAGACCGTTGATTTAAAAACAGGCGAAGCACAGCATTTGTGCGTCGCCTGTTTTTTTACTGTATGTGTTTTGCGAATTCTGACTCAAACTGTTCTTGAGAGACGTATCCAACCCACTTTTTCAACAAATTCCCCTGCCCGTCCAGCAGGTAGAACTCGGGCTGGTACGCGAAACCCAATGCGCGCTGGATCTCGTGTGTCTGGCTATCATCTGCATCCAGATACGTGAAGTGGACCTTGCCAAAATACTGCGCTTCGAGCCCATGAACCATGGGCGCCATGGCACGGCAGGTGCTTCAGGTAAAGCGGAAAAATTCCACCAGTTGCAGATCGCCCGAAGCCAGGTTGACGGTAGTGGGATCGCTGGCTTCCAGGTTCGGGCCTCGAGAGGTCGCTATAGATTGCGGCGGTGTAACTTCGCTCGGGGCTGCCTCGGGTTGGTTTTCCGTCTCTGTCGGCTGGGGTTGGGCAGGCGGCTCCGTCGCTTGTGGTAGGGACTGGAAGGGCGCTTCAGACTGCGCAGGTTCGGGCGAGGCGGCCGGGGCACAGGCCCCTAACAGGAAAACGGTCAGCAGGCCAATCGTCAAGATCGAACGGGGTTTCATCTCTCTCCTTTTTCTGGTTCCACTCTCATTCTACTAGAACTTATAGACCAAACCTATTAAGCTTTTATTACGTTTCCTGAAACAGATGTGAGGCGCCCGGCGAAGCCATCTTTGACGCGCCTGATTTCCTGCGCTATACTATGTTCACTCGTGAATTCGTTCACTGGTCAGCAGTAACCAGCGAACTACAGAACCAAAAAAGTATCTGCTCAGGCTTATGCAAAAGTAGGGCAAAAACGGTGTGCGTGGGGGCGTACGCCCCCACGCACACCGTTTTTGCCACCTCTTAAATGCAGGCCGAGTAGTTACTAAAAAACTAAATAAAGAAATGATGGAGGCTTTGATGGCTGATTTCAAACTGACGTATGCGACCATGTTCAACCCCCCGGACGAGTTGCATACTGGCTTCGATAACGCCGTGGAGGCGCTGAAGCAAAACCTGGGCCAAGAATATGGCATGCTCATCAACGGCAATGACGTATTTGCCGATACGAAATTCGAAGATTATTCTCCTGTGAACACAGAATGGAAGCTGGCCATCATGCAAAAAGGGGACGCCACGCACGCGCAGGATGCCATCGCTGCAGCGAGGACGGCCGCACCCGGCTGGGCTCGCACTCCCTGGCAGGAACGCGTCAGACTCGTCCGGAAGGCTGCTTCCATTATCGAAGAGCGCATCTTCGACCTGGGCGCTGCGATGGCGCTCGAGGTCGGCAAGAACCGCATGGAATCGCTTGGGGATGTACAGGAAACCGCCGACCTGATGTACTACTCCGCGAAAATGATGGAAGAGAACAACGGTTTCGTCAAAGAGATGGGAAAAGATCCATTGGTGGGGTACGAAGCCCGGAACGTTTCGGTGCTGAAGCCTTACGGCGTCTGGCTGATCATTTCCCCGTTCAACTTCCCCTTTGCGCTGACCGGCGGCCCGACCGGCGCCGCCCTGGTAGCAGGCAACACGGTGGTGATCAAACCCGCCACCGACACCGCCTGGATCGTGCGCCTGTACGCCGAATGCCTGCGCGATGCCGGCTTCCCCGACGGTGTGGTCAACTTTGTGACCGGACCCGGCTCCACCCTGGGACAGGCGCTGGTCGACAGCCCGGACGTGGACGGCGCAACCTTTACCGGCTCGTTCGACGTGGGCATGAAGATGTACCGCGACTTCGCCAACCGCAACTACGTACGCCCGATCATTTTGGAATTGGGCGGTAAAAACCCGGCCATCGTCTCACGCAACGCGGACCTGGAACGCGCCACGGTTGGCATCGTCCGTTCGGCCTTTGGCTTGCAGGGCCAGAAGTGCTCAGCGGCCTCGCGCGTGATCGTCGAGGAGCCCGTTTACGAGGAGCTCACCAGCAGGTTGAAAGAAATGACCGAAAAGCTGGTCATCGGCGACCCGACCGACAAAGATGTCTATCTCGGTCCTGTGATCAACCAGTGGTCTTACAACGATTTCAAGAACTTCACCGAAGAGATCGACCAGGCCGGTGGAAAATTCCTGACCGGCGGCAAGGTCAAAACCGGCGGCATGTTCGACAAGGGCTACTACTGCGAGCCAACCTTCGTCACCGACCTCCCCTTCGACCATCGCTTGTGGCAATATGAGATGTTCCTGCCGATCACCACCATCGGCAAGGTCAAAAGCCTGGACGAAGCGATGAAGATCGCTAACAATGTCAACTATGGCCTGACAGCCGGTTTCTACGGCTCCGAAGAGGAAGCGCAGTGGTTCTTCGACAACATCGAGGCCGGCGTGACCTACGCCAACCGCCCGCAGGGCGCAACCACAGGCGCGTGGCCCGGCTTCCAACCCTTTGGCGGCTGGAAGGGCTCCGGCGCAAGCGGCAAGAACGGCGGCGGTCTGTATTACGTGCAGTTGTACATGCACGAGCAGATCCAAACGTTGATCAAATAATTTCAGTAGAACACAGAATTATAAAGGGAAGCCCGAAAACAGGGGTGCGGGCGCCCAAAGGGGACCGCACCCCTGTTTTCGGGAACTTCTTCAACTTTCGTGATTTACTGATATTCAATGAATGAGCAAGCCCCCTTCCCTTTCGGTAGGGGGACTCTCTTAATACGAAGGTACAAAGACAGCAGGTCGCAAAAACAATAATTGTCGCGCCCTTGTGTCCTGGTGTCTTTGTGGTAATTTATAGCTGAGGGTAAAATAGGTTTATGCCCTGGAACCCAGACAAATATCATCAATTTCAAAGTCAGCGCAGCGCGCCTTTTGACGACCTTCTCCAACTGGTGATAGTCCGTCCGGGCCTCCACGCCGTAGACCTGGGTTGCGGCACCGGCGAACTGACCCGCCGGCTGGCCGACTCCCTGCCGAATAGTAACGTTTTGGGGTTAAATTCATCCCCGCAGATGCTGGAACGGGCGGGTGAACAGTCTCGCCCGGGTCTGCGCTTCGCGTTAGGAGACCTGACCAGCTTGCAGGGCCAATGGGATTTGATTTTATCGAACGCCGCTTTGCAATGGTCAGAAGATCACGAAAAGCTGATCCCGTTTTTATGGGAACACGTGGCGCCGGGCGGGCAAATCGCCGTGCAGGTACCCTCCAACCACGGCTCCACCCCGCACCTGACCATCGTCGAAGTGGCGAGACGGGAGCCCTTCGCCAGCGCGTTGGGCGGGTGGACCCGTCAGTCACCGGTGCTGCCGATCGAAGCGTACGCAGAACTGTTATTCCGAGAAGGGGCCCAGGAGATCCTGGTCTTCGAGAAGGTTTATCCGCACGTCCTGAAAAACGCAGACGCCATCGTCGATTGGATCTCCGGCACAGCGCTCGTGCCCTATTTCGAACGCCTTGACAGCTTAAAAGACGAATTTATAGACGCGATCCGGCAGGAGTTGCGGGTGCGCATCTCTGGAGAACCGGTTTTCTATCCTTTCCGGCGCACGTTTTTTTCCGGCAAAAGGTCGCCTTAAAAGTGGGCGAAGAAAAACCGACTTCGCAGTCAGATCTGGTGCCTCGGATCGGCACCTTCCTGTTTCTGCTGGGAATTTTCGCGCTTATTTTTTTCCTGGCATCTGATTTTTCCGACCAAACCGATTTCGACTGGTTGTTTTCAGGCCTGGTGCTGTTGGGACTTGGCATTTTCCTTTGGGGAAGAGGGCCAGCGGCGCCCCCGGCAGGCCGGTTCGGAATCATCCGAAGAATGCAGGAAAATGCAAGAAAGCGCAAGGAAGAAAGGGCAAAGAAGGCAAAGAGAAAATAATGACCAAACTTACTTCACTCTCCGATGCAATTTCAACTTATGTGCAGGACGGTGACACCCTGTACGCCGCGGGTTTTACTCACCTGATTCCCTTTGCCGCCGGGCATGAGATCATCCGCCAGCGCAAACGGGACCTGGTGCTTGCGCGCGCCACCCCCGACCTGATTTACGACCAGATGGTTGCTGCGGGTTGCGCCCGTAAAGTGATCTGGTCCTATATGGGCAACCCTGGGGTTGGATCGTTGCGCCTGGTGCGCGGCGCAGTCGAGCGCGGCGCGTTGGAATGGGAGGAATACTCGCACTTTGGGATGATCACGCGCTTGCAAGCCGGGGCTTCCGGCTTGCCGTTCCTGCCGATGAACCAGGTTGGCGTGCAGGATCTGGAAAAGGCAAACCCGTTGATCAAGCGCATCCCGGACCCCTACGGCGGGCAGGACGTAATCGTCGTCCCGGCCCTTAATCCGGACGTGGCCATCGTCCATGTGCAGCGCGCGGACGAGAACGGCAACGCCCATCTATGGGGCATCATCGGCGAGCAGAAGGAAGCCGCTTTCGCCGCCAAAAAGGTGATTCTGACAGCAGAAGAAATCGTGGACGAATCTGTGATCCGCTCCGACCCGAACCGCACGATGATTCCCGGGCTTATCGTACAAGCCGTGTGTCACGTGCCCTATGCCTGCCATCCTTCCTACGCGCAGGGTTATTACGACCGGGACAATGCCTTTTATATAAAATGGGATCACATCAGCTCTTCGGAAGAAACCGTAAGGAGCTGGTTGGATGAGTGGGTGTATGGCGTGAAAGACCGGCAAGCATATTGGGACAAGCTGGGGACGGATGTGCATGAACGATTGCGCGTGAAGCCGATGATGAGCGAGGCGATCAACTACGGAGAGTATTAATCCGCTAATCTTCGCCAATCAACGCTAATCTTTTTTGAGGTATGCATGGTTGAGCTGATATATAAAGACGAAGTGTATTCAATCATCGGGGCTGCGATGGAAGTTTACAATACGCTGGGGCCTGGATTTGCCGAACCAGTTTACCAGGAAGCCTTTGGTTTAGATCACCTCACCACCCGCGAAGATGCTCAACTTCTCAATTACTTGAAAGCAACAAAAAGTCCACTAGGGCTGCTCATAAACTTTGCCGCCATGAACAATCTCGAATGGAAGCGTATGGCTGCAACGAGAAAGCGTACTGACCATTCCGATGGCCCAGTAAGATATTTTCGCGAAGATTAGCGGGGATTAGCGGATGGGAATTCCGGATATAAACTTTGGCGGCGCTGGCGAGGAACTGGTTTTCCTGCACGCCAACGGCTATCCACCGGAATGTTACCGGCCGTTGCTTTCTCGGCTAACTGAGAACTATCATGTCACGGCGATGGTGCAGCGCCCGTTGTGGCCGGGGAGCAGGCCGGAGGAGATCGAGGACTGGATTCCGCTCACCGACGACTTTCTTGGCTTCCTCGACCCACATCAATCCGCCCCCCTGGTTTGTGTCGGGCATTCGATGGGCGGGATCGCCCTGCTGCGGGCTGCCTTACGCGAACCGGAACGCTTCCGAGCGATCGTTTTGCTTGATCCGGTATTGTTCCCGCCCTATTTCATCGCTTTCTGGAACCTGATGCGTGTTTTGAGGTTGGGACAGCGATTCCACCCGCTGGTTGCGGGGGCGCTCCAACGTCGCCGTGCGTTTGACGACCTGGACAGGCTGTATAACGGCTACCGGCGCAAACCGGTGTTCCGGTACATGGATGAGGAGAACCTGCGCGCTTATGTCGAAGGAATCGCCTGCCAACGAGAAGGAGGCGGCTACCAGCTTTGTTATAGCGTGGACTGGGAAATCCGCATCTACCAGACTGGCATCTGGCGCGACATGGACATCTGGCGCGGGTTGCCGAACTTGCAAGCGCCAACACTCATCGTCCGCGGCGCGGAAACGGACACCTTCTGGGAACGCACCGGGCAGCTTGTCAAACGGAAGCAACCCAGGCTCCGGGTAGAAACGTTGGAAGCATCTACCCATTTGCTGCCGCTGGAACGACCGGTCGAAGTCTCGAACCTTATTCAATCCTTTTTCGAGGAGAACGCATGAGCGAACTTAATTATTCATCCGCTGAACTGATGATCATCAACGCCGCCCGCCTGTTGCGGGATGGCGACGCGGTCTTCGTGGGCGTGGGCCAGCCCAACCTGGCCTGCAACCTTGCCAAACGGACCCATGCCCCCAACCTGGTGATGATCTACGAAGCGGGCGTGATCGGCGCAGAACCGGACCGCCTGCCGCTCTCCATCGGCGACCCCACCCTGGTCAGCGGCGCGCTTTCGGTGGTCAGCATGTACGATATCTTCGCCAACTACCTGCAACGCGGCAACGTGGACGTGGGTTTCATGGGAGGCGCACAAATTGATAAATTTGGGAATATCAACGCCACGGTAATTGGTGATTACACGCAGCCTAAGGTCCGTTTGCCCGGCTCGGGCGGATCGCAAGAGATTGCGGCCTGGGCCAACCGCTGCTATATCATGACCCCCCATCAAAAGCGGCGCTTCCCCGAGAAAGTAGACTTCATGACCTCAGCGGGCTACCTCAGCGGGCGTAAAGAACGCGAGGCAAGCGGCCTGCGCGGCGGCGGGATGTTGGCCGTCGTGACCGACATCGGGATGCTGGAACCGGACGAAAGCGGTGAAATGGTGCTCACTGCCTTACATCCCGGCAAGACCGTCGAGCAGGCCAGGGAGAACACCGGCTGGGATCTCAAGGTGGCCGAGGATATACATACGACCGAGCCTGTCACCCAAAAAGAATTGAAAATCCTGCGCGAGGAACTTGATCCGGACGGGATATACTTGAAGAGCGGCGGATAACCTGTGGGACGGTCCTACCCGTGCCCGAGGTACAACCAAGTGTAATTCTTAGCGTATATACATTTGTAAACAGAAAATCTTAAGTGCTTTGGAGGTGCTTCTATGACTAACACTCGTCCCCCTCTGCGACGTTCGCGTCGCAACCGCGTTATTGCCGGCGTGTGCGGCGGACTGGCTGAGTTCTTCGGTATCAGTGCTTTTTGGTTCCGCCTGGCGTTCCTGATCGCCCTGATTGCCAGGCGGCGTGCCCGGTATCGCCGCTTATATCCTTTTCTGGTTGATCGTCCCGAAGGCCGGCGAATAACATAAGACCAGGTTGAAATTCAACCGGAAGATGCTCGAAACGATTCTTACCCACAACCCCGCCAACCTTTGGCGGGGTTGTGGCCTTAGTGTACAATTCAACCCGGCAGACCGATCGTGCTCGATTAAAATTTGGAAAGGAAGGATAAATGACCGAAATCCAACCGCCTCCCCACCGTCCCCTCTGGAAAACCGTTTTTCTCTCACCTGACGAGCCCCGCCTGCGCGCCGGCTGGCGGTTGGCCATCCAGACCATCCTGTTTATCGCGCTCACCTTCTGTGCCGGAATCCCAATCGGTTTATTGCTCCTGATACCAGACATCGAAGTTCCAGACGGGCTTTTTCTCGCGCTGAACCAGGTCGTGGAGCTTTTTGCCGTGACGCTGTCTGTCTATCTGGCGCGCCGGTTCCTGGACAAACGATCTTTTAGCAGCCTCGGCCTGAACCTCGATCGTTGGACCGCGATCGATATCTTCGCCGGGATCGTCATTACCTTTTTTATGATGGGATTTATCTACCTGATCGAATGGGGTACCGGATGGTTGACCTTTGAAGGCTTCGCCTGGGAAACGGATAGCCTGTTAACCGTTCTGGGGGGGACGTTAGGTATGTTCCTCGTTTTCATTTTCGTGGGCTGGAACGAGGAATTGCTCTCGCGTGGCTACCACTTGCAAACGATTGCCAGCGGTTTGAACCTGTTTTGGGGGGTGGTCATTTCATCGGCCATCTTTGGCGCCCTGCACCTTGGCAATCCCAACGCCACCTGGGTCAGCGCTGCCGGCATCTTTTTCGCCGGGTTATTCCTGGCTTACGGCTATCTGACCACCAGGCAATTGTGGTTACCTATCGGCCTGCACCTCGGCTGGAACTTCTTTGAGGGTGTGGTCTTTGGATTCCCGGTCAGCGGATTGGATATTTATCGCCTGTTGCGCATCACCGTGGATGGCCCGGTGGTATGGACCGGCGGCGCTTTTGGCCCGGAAGCAGGGTTAGTCGTCTTGCCCGGGATTTTGCTCGGCGCCGGATTGATCTATGCCTACACCAGGTTTATGAGAAAACCGGTCAACCAATAATCCATGCCTATTCTTGCGTCCCTCCCTATCCTGGTGATCCTCGCCCTCATGATTGGTTTTCGCTGGGGCGCGACGCGGGCCGGCGCGGCCGGGTACCTGAGCGCATTTTTCATCGCCATTACAGTTTTTGGCGCAGGGCCAACGGTAATGGCATACGCGCATACCAAAGCGTTTCTTCTGGCCATAGACGTTCTGTTCATTATCTGGGCAGCATTTCTCATGTACCAGGTAGCCGAGGAAGCAGGCGCTATCCGGACCATTGGCCGACTACTGCCCTCGCTGACCCGCGACCGCGGGATGCAGGCGCTGTTGATCGGATGGGTATTTTCTTCATTCCTGCAAGGCGCCGGCGGATTTGGAGTTCCGGTGGCAGTAACGGCGCCCTTGCTGATCGGGCTTGGTTTCAACCCGTTAAGCGCGGTCGTAATCCCCTCGATTGGGCATGGCTGGGCTGTGACATTTGGCTCCATGGGAACGTCTTTCAATGCAATGCTCACCGCCACCGGGTTGAGCGCATCTGCGCTTGCGCCCCAGTCCGGTCTCTTCCTCGGGCTGGCATGCCTATTGACCGGCCCTGCTTATCGCCCACGCAGTGGATGGTTGGAGCGGGGTGAGACGCCTGTTTCTCCCGTCGCTGGTCATTGGGGCCGTCATGGGCGCGGTGCAGTTGGGAATCGCAGCCGGAGCCGGTTTGTGGAACCTGGGCGCGTTCACGGGCGGGTTGGCAGGGCTGGTTGTCAGCGCCTGGGTGGTCCGTTGGGGTGGGGCAGGTCCGGGGGTAGAAAGAAACGAACGGAGACCGCTCCTGCTGGCGCTTTCGGCTTACATGATTTTGATTGTTTTTACGGTTATCTTTTTATTGATCCCGCCCTTTAAAAACTGGCTCGATCAAGTGTTCATCCAAATCCGCTTCCCTGAAACGGTGACGGCTTTAGGGTACGTCAGCCCGGCAGGAACGAACCGTCCGATCCGGGTATTTACTCATGCCGGATCGATCCTGGTGTATACGTCGCTGGTTTCGTACCTTATTTATCGCCACGCCGGAATGTATCCGCCCGGCGCAGGGAAATGCATCCTGCGCACGACGGTCAGGAGTATGATGTCTTCGAGCCTGAGCATTGTGCTGATGGTGGCCATGGCGACAATCATGCAACAAAGTGGGATGACCGAGGCCCTCGCGAAAGGCCTGGCAGATGCGGTTGGAAAGGGATTTCCCCTGGTTGCGCCCTGGATCGGCGCAATTGGCGCTTTTATGACCGGGTCGAATACCAATTCAAACGTGGTCTTTGCCAGCTTGCAAAAGCGCACTGCCGAACTGCTTTCGTACAGCGTTCCCACCATTCTGGCCGGGCAGACTGCCGGGGCAGCCTTGGCTTCGGTTGCCGCACCGACGAAGATCGTGGTGGGAACCAGTACCGCGGGTATGTCCGGGAAAGAGGGCCAGGTGCTGCGTGCGCTGCTTGGATATACTGCCCTGTTGGTCACGTTCATCAGCCTTTTAACCGGGTTGGCAAGCGTAGTCGCTCTGTGATGTGATATGCTTAAAAACAAATTCAACCGCCAGCTCATCGCATCCCTGGTTATCGCCTTTGCCTCCATTTTTTTGTATCCAACGGCCGAAGCCGGGATGGTAACTTTTACCTGGATATTGCTTGGCCTGTCCGTTCTGGCAGCGTTTCTTACATTAATGACACCATGAGCAAAATCAAATCCCCCATCGATGTCCTTATCACCGTTCCGATCAGTTCTACCCTGACAAAAGGGCTTCAAGAAGTTTCCCCATTGTTGCGGATCACCTTACATCCGGCAGATTCGCCCGACAGTGTGCCCGAAGAGTTGTGGGCCCGCTGTGAAGTGCTTTATACCAGGCGAATCATTCCGGACCCCGATCTTGCTCCCAATTTGAAATGGGTACAGCACCATTACGCCGGCATCGACGCTTCGATGGATTTCGTCGCGCCGGACAGGCGCAATCTGGTCATCACAACGATGAGTGGGGCTGCCGCAACACAGATTGCCGAATACGTGCTGACCATGTTGCTGGCCTTTGGCAGGCAGCTGCCGGCGTTATGGGCAAACCAGAAAAAAGCCGACTGGCCCAAAGATCGCTGGGAGCGGTTCAAACCGCGCGAGCTGCGCACCAGCACCGTCGGGATCATCGGCTACGGCAGCATCGGCAGGCAGGTTGCCTGTTTATTGCGGGAGTTTGGCGCGACCGTGCTGGCTGCGAAAAACGATGCCATGCACCCTGCAGACGAGGGCTTTACGCTCGAAGGCCAGGGAGATCCGCAAGGCGAGCTTGTCCATCGCCTGTACCCCGCGCAGGCGCTCAAATCGATGCTGAAAGATTGTGACTTCATCGTGGTCACCGTGCCGCTCACAAACGAGACGCGCGGCCTGATCAACGCGCAGGTGCTGTCTGCCTGTAAACCAAACGCCTATCTGGTGGACATCTCCCGGGGTGGAATCGTGGATCATGCGGCTCTAATCAAAGCGCTGAACGAGCACCGTCTGGCCGGCGCCGCCCTGGACGTTTTCCCCGAGGAGCCGCTGCCAAAGAAGAGTCCCCTGTGGGAGATGTCCAACGTGATCATCACACCGCATATTGCCGGGGTCAGCGCTCGCTACGATGAGCGCGCCATGGCGCTTTTCGCGGAAAATCTGTCACGCTACGTGGCTGACCTGCCACTCTACAACGTATTCGATCCCAAAAAAGGATACTGAAATTAGATATGCTTATCCGGGCTGTCATCTTCGACCTCGGCAATACGCTCATGTACCCGGTCGCCTCGGACCTTTGGCCTGAAGTGATCCAGCGGGGGAATCAGGCCCTGATGGATTATCTGTGCGAGCGAAATATCCTGACAGACTGCAACACGTTCATGCTGGAGTTCAACCAACGGCTCCACCAATATTACGATGAACGCGACAAACTGATGATCGAAACCAGCACATTCCTGGTCCTGAAAGAACTTCTGGCGGAGAAGGGTTACGAGAACGTTTCTGATGCCGTGATTCGTGACAGCCTGGATGCCCACTATGCAGTCACCCAGAAAAACTGGCAACTCGAAGAGGACGCAATCGACTGCCTCAACACGCTTCGACAACAAAATTACAGCCTGGGATTGCTTTCAAATGCGGGCGATCATCGCGACGTTTTGCAGCTTGTGGAAAAATTCGACCTCAGCCCCTACTTCGAGTTTATCCTGACCTCGGCCGGGTGCGGTTATCGTAAGCCTCATCCAAGAATTTTCCAACTTGCCCTTGAGAAGCTCAACGCCAGGCCGGAAGAAGTTGCCATGGTTGGGGACACCCTCAATGCAGACATTGTAGGCGCCAACCAGGCCGGTCTTTACAGCATCTGGATCACTCGCCGCACAGCCACTCCCCGAGATGACACCTTGCCTTTGCCCGTTACACCGCAAGCGACAGTAAGATCCCTGGGAGAGCTTCCTGGCCTGTTGCGAGACCTGGAATTAGACCTGCGCTAGTCTCACAACCCAGTTTTCGGTAATTTTCCCGCTGGAAACGGTCGTGCCTGAAATTGTTGCGCTAGCGCAACAAAATCTCATCTACCACCCCCCGGTCCAATCCTCTGCCGTCTGAATCGTATCCAACTCCCCTAAGACAGTTAAATGGTCTCCCATCGCCAAGCGCGTGGTCCCGTGCGGGACAATCACCTCGTCATTCCTGCGGATGGCCAGCACGAGCAAATCGCCCGGAAAACGAACTTCGCTCAGGCGCTTGCCGTGCAAGTCAGGGTTCATCAGGATCAATTCGCGCAAGTCGCGGTCGTCGGTGGTGGAGGTCATCAACTCAAACAGCGCCGGGTTGCGGGCCATGAGCGCCAATATGGAACTGCGATATAACGATGGCGTCAACGTTTGCACGTTTAATTTTCTGAATTCCTGAATAAGCATGGGGTCAGAAACGAAGGTCAACACGTGATCCACGCCGCGCGCACGGGCGGCCCGGGTCGCATCCAGGTTTTTAGCATCTTCGTTTCCCAACGCCAGAAATGCTTCAACCTGGGTGGGCGGTAGTAAGTCAAGGCAGCTTTCCATGCTGGTGGGACCATATTCGATTTCAAATCCCTGCTCGTTGATCTTGGCAGCCGCACCCGATTCTGTTTCTACAAAGCAAACTTCTTCCCCGTGCGACTGCAAGTCGCGCGCCACTTTGAAGGCCAGGTCATTGCTGCCATAGATAAGCATGGTACGCTTACGCGGTTCTTCGCTCTCGCCGCGCAGGGAATTGAAGGTCAACGGCGCAATGGTGGCAGTCAACGCCGCAATCAAGATGATGGCGGCATTGGTCGATTCGCTGATGGCCTCCAGCCGCAGGCCAATCGCCGAGGCCGCGATGATCAGGGAAAGGCGCGCCGACAACAGGAATCCGCTGGCAATCGTCTCGCGCCAGGAAAATGACAACCGGAAAACCAGCGAAGAGAGCAGTTTGATCCCAAACGCGCCGACCAGCAAGATGGGCAAAAGAATCCAGGCACTCGGCTCTTTCACGAAGGCATTCAAATCGAACTGGATGCCGACAAAAATAAAGAACAGTGGGACAAAAAATCCGAACCCGATGGCATCCAGCTTGTAACGTAGTTTCTCCTCCCCCGTTCCACTTAATAGCGAGGCCAGCACCCCGCCTAGGAATGCGCCCAGGATCAATTCTGCCCCAATGATTTGCGCCATCACCACAAAGCCAATCATGATGGCAAAGGCGCCGCGCACTTTAATTTGCGCAGTTGCATCGGAAAGCTCATCAAAAATACGGCGCACCGCCGGGAGGCGCAACCAGCGCACGCCCAACTGGTAAAACAACACCACCGGCACGAACAACAATACAATCAGCAAAATCTCCAAAGAAAGGCCTGTCGAGCGGATTGCGACATACACCGTGACCAGGAACATGGTCAGGAAATCAGCCAGGAGCGCCGCCAGGAGGACGGTCTGCCCGAAGCGGCTGGACGACATGCGGTTTTCTTTCAAAACCGGAACTACGATCCCCAGCGAGGTGGTCGATAGGATTAAGGTCATCATCCAGGGGTCGCGCACATATCCGGCCGCAGTGAGACCGAAGGCGATGCCCAGAGACAGGACAAGGGTCAGCACGAACGAGAGTGCGGCCAGCGACAACGGATTGGGTCCGTTTTTCTGGCCGCTCTGCGAAGCGGCGAACAGGATCGAGAAGTCGATTTCCAAACCGGATAAAAACATCAGGAAGGCAAAGCCAATTTCGGCCAGAAGTTCTAACGCGGGTTCGTGTCCGCTTACGAGTCCGAACACCGACGGCCCGACGAGAATGCCGGCCAGGATCTCCCCCACCACCACCGGAACGCGACGAAAACGCGCAATCAGCACCGGCACAAGAAAGGCTAAAAAGACGACCAATAACAACGGAATAAAACTTTGTTCCATAGAACTCTCCCAATAAGACAACAGGTTTTTTTTAAGATTTTATTGCTACTCAGCCTACATTATAAAAAGGGGGCAAAAATGGTGTGCGTGGGGGCGTACGCCCCCACGCACACCATTTTTGCCCTACTCTTTTACCTAGACCTGAGCAGATACTAGATTTTGCAAGATCGGAAGCCCGGTGTTCCTTTTATAAACGGTAAAACAAAAGGTTCCGAAAGTTGTTTAGGATTTGCCCTGGTAGATGCCCGGAAATTTCCAAAGGGCCGTTTCAAAGTGTAACACGAGTGGCTGGAGGCCGTGTTAGAATTATGTTCAATTCAGACGATAAAAAATTCCTGGCATTGTTTTTTTAATTATTCGCTGCTCTAAAACAGGAGGACAGTATGCAACTAGACGCAATTCTCGAAGTCGCCATCGGACTGGTTATGACGTGGCTAGTCATCAGTGTCGTTACGATGGAAATTCAGAGTTGGCTCACCCAGGCGCTTAACACCCGCGCAAAGTACCTGGAGGCCTCTCTGCTGGCCATGTTCAGGAATGAACAGGTTTTGGTCGACCAGTTTTACAACCATCCTGCGATCAAAGAACTTGGCACGTTTGACAGGAAGGGCAATTATAAGAAGCCGACGTATATTCCCAAAGATGTATTCGCGCGGGTTACGATGCAACTGTTAATGAGCACAAACGAGCAATCTGCGTTCGTCGCGCCACAAGAAATCTCCTTGGATGCAATGGCTAGCAGTGTGAAACAGGTCCAATCCTTGAGCCCCGACCTTAAGGAACTGATGGATCACCTGTTTCCCGGGGTAGAAAATGTAATTGATGCAAAAATCGATATTAGAGAGGTCCAGGCCAAGCTCTTGCAGTACCGGGAAAATGTCGAGAACTGGTTTGACAACAATATGGAAAAGGCGTCGATCTGGTTCAAACAAAATGCGGCGACCATGGCCTTCTTCATTGGCCTGGGGGTGACGCTCTTCTTCAATGTGGATAGCATCAACATTATCCAGAAACTTTGGCGGGAACCCACGATCCGCCAGGCGTTAATCGTCCAGGCCGACACCTACCAAATCGGAGACGAGTTCGACAACATTACCCAGGTGCCCGGCTATTTCGACAGCCTGTCCATGCCCGTCGGTTGGACCTCCATCCCGCTTGCGGATGCGGCTACGTGCCAGAAATTTATAACTTTTACGCAAGCAGGAGAAATTGCCTACCGGGCGGGAAATGAGTGCAGGGCTTTGGTCAATATCCCCGCAACCTACAATATAACCGGATGGATCATCAAAGTTTTAGGCTTGCTTGCCAGCGCGTTCGCCGCCCGTCAAGGGGCGCCCTTCTGGTTCGACCTGTTGCGAAAACTGGTCTCCCTGCGCAACAGCACGCAACCGCAAAAACCTGACGAAGCAAAGGGATAACGAAAAGATTAACCTTGCGGAAGGTTTGTTCTAAAACCTTCCCAAGATTTTTATTCGCTGCGTTCGCCGGGGGATATATAACGCGTCTTTTTATAGGGTTTCAACTGCTCAGCCAGATTGTCCTGTAACAAATGCCCCAATTCGTGCATGAGTGTGTCGTGGTTATAGTCGTTCAGCTTGACCATGCTGGCCAGGCAGGGGAAGTGATGGTGGAATAAGCCGGCACGTTCTTCCGCTCCCTCTACCGGCAGGCCGATCAACTTTTCAGCCACGTGCCGTGCGCAGCCGCAGACCGCATCCACACTGGACTTCAGCCGATTTGATGGTAGCAGTTTGCTCGTCGACGTTCGAGGCGGATATCGGGTTGACCGAAGTAGTGAGCGAACTGCGCGGATGACTTCGCAGTCATAAGGCTCGCGGTCGCGGCGGGTGATCTTGTAATCTTTCTCGGTCAGGGAACACAGCGGTTTCGGCGTAGCGCATCCGACATTCATTCGTTCCAACCAGCCGATCAACTGGCGACCCAGCCCGCGCGGCAGCCAGGCATCGTTGTCCACCGCAACGACCACGCCCTTCGCGCCGGTCATCTTGGCGATTTCGGGAATCAGCTCGGCCACCGACTTATTCTCGGCAAACGACAGGATCAAGTCACAGGGCGCGAAGCTTTCAGGCAGGAATTCTTCCGGATAATCGATGATCAGCGGGAAGGCAGCTGGCGCCCTCCAGGTTTCGATCGTCCAGCCTTCGGGTTTATGGGCCTGGATGTTGCTGACGTGACGAATGCCGTATTCGCCCGGAGATGATGGCAAGGATTTTCATGAAATCATTTTATAAGGTAACCGGATGGAATGCAATGACTTAAGTCCTGCTTGATTGTGTTCATCTGTGGTTAACTCTTACAACTCCGCCACCGCCGGAATGATCTCGCGCCCAAACGTTTCCAGCGGCGCAATTTCATATACGTTGGGCATATTGAAGATGGCATGCTGGATGCCAATCTCTGCCCATTCGCGACATTTTTCGATCACATCAGAGGGGCCCATCTGGTCCGGTGCGAGATGGACCGTATCCAGGGTGGTCTTCTCGATGGTGGCATAATCCCGTCCGAGGGCCGTACAGTGTTCTTTCAATATCTCTAGTTTGCTTCGGAGCGTATTGATACCCACCCGCCCGAACAGGTTGCAGGCATCCGCGTACCTGGCCACCAGCCGCAGGGTTTTCTGCTCACCCATACCGCCGATCAAGATCGGTGGATGAGGCCTGGATAGCGATTGCGGGCTGTTCAACGTTCTCCCGAGTTGGTAATACTTGCCGTTGAAACTTCCTTCGTCGCCCGACCACATCTGCTTGGCGATCTGCAGGGTCTCCTCCAACCGCTCGAAACGCTCAGCCACCGGCGGGAACGGAATCCCCAACCCGGAGGCTTCTACTTCGTTCCAGGCAGCGCCTATTCCCAGGTAGGCACGACCGCCGGAGAGCACGTCCAGGGTCGTGACAGTTTTGACCAGGATCCCAGGATGACGATAGACCACGCCAGTGACCAGCGTACCTAAGGTTATTTTTTTGGTAAAGCCTGCCAGATAGCCAAGCGTGGAATAGCCTTCCAACATTTCGTTTTCAGGCGGACCCAGCCAGCGGCCAATCTGGAAAAAGTGGTCCATGACCCACAGGCTGGCAAAACCAGCCTCATCGGCTGTACGGGCAACCTCTGCCAGTTTTTCGCCCAATTGCGCCGGGCCACCTGGAAAGGTAAAGCTTGGGATTTGCAACCCAATTTTCATAACGCCTCAATTAACATCTTTCTCCGCATTGGTATCAAGCCTGCCCTTCTCTCCACATTTTGTACTTGAGCAAATCCTGTTCCACCAACACCAAACAGGCGCCCATGACCGCCACATCGTCCAGCTGGCCGATCACAGGCAGCATGTCAGGCATCAGGTCGAAGGGATTGAAGACATAGATCAGGGCGAAGACAATTGCCGCAATGATTGCAAAAGGGAACTTGCGATAGACGCCTGAACGGTAATCCTTAACAGCCGCGATGAGCAGGCCCACATCTTCCCGAAATCGCGCCAGCGGGCCTCTGGTTTTGAATTTCTTCTTGATCTCTTCCGATTTTTCGATGACTGTTTCGATGTCCTTTTCGGTAACTTCTTGCGCCCCTTTTTTCACCATCCCGCTGTACTTTGGCGGGACATGCTCTTCATCCGGTTTTCTCGCCATACAACTACCCTGCTCCTTTCTACTCTGGGATCACCCTGGGGCGGCACAGTTTGCGCAAAGGGTTTCGTTTCTTTTTGGGAAAACGCTGACCCGGAATAACCGTTTTGTTAGATATGCCATGATTCTAACTCAAAACCCCACCGTTCCTACAGCGGACTACCTCGAGGTCTTACCCGTGCAAGGTCGTAGAAGATCGGCTTTCCATACGAAACTTGAGAAAGATTGTATCTGCTCAGGTCTACGCATAAAAGTAGGGCAAAAATGGTGTGCGTGGGGGCGTACGCCCCCACGCACACCATTTTTGCCACCTTTTTATAATGCAGGCTGAGTAGTTACGAAAGACATATGAAAAACGTTGTGTGTTCGTCTGCATGACGTAGGATATGCGTCCAGCAGAGTACAAGGGCGCGTGATACAGTTGTATTTGTAAGGTGATTTCTCTTCTCCTCCTCAGAAATTGAAAGAGCCGTGTCTGGGCACCCGGCTCTTTCAATTTAATGGTATGCAAAAATATATTCTGATCCAGCTCGATCACCACATCCACCTTATGACCGTAAAAATCTACAACAAATCCCGCAATGACTGGTTGACGCCTGAGGTGCACTTCCAGCTTATTCGCGCGTAGTTCTTGCCAGAGAATCCTTTCAGCGCGAGTCATTTCGCGGCGGAGTTCGCGGGAACGCTCGAGCCTTTCTTTTTTTAGACAAGTAGTTATCCTCTTCTCGCATTATAATCACCCTCATGCCTGACCTATTCGACCACGCCATGCAGGAACGCATGCAATCCGAAGCGCCGCTGGCCGCACGCATGCGCCCGCGCACGCTGGAGGAGTTCATCGGCCAGGAGCACATCGTGGGCGAGGGCAAGCTGCTGCGACGCGCCATCGAAGCCGATAAGCTGTTCTCGTCGATCATCCTGTGGGGGCCGCCCGGCACCGGCAAGACCACCCTGGCACAGATCATCGCGAACAGCACCCAAAGCCATTTTGTGACCATCTCAGCCATCCTGGCCGGCAAAGCCGACCTGCGCAAAATCATCGCCGAGGCGCTGGAACGCCGCCGCATGCACAACGTGCGCACCATCCTGTTCGTGGACGAGGTCCATCGCTGGAACAAGGCCCAGCAGGACGCACTGCTGCCGCACGTCGAGGCCGGCGTGGTAACGCTGATCGGCGCGACCACCGAGAATCCCTACTTTGAAGTCATCGGCGCGCTCATCTCTCGCTCGCGGGTCTTCCAACTCCGCTGGCTGAACCAGGAAGAGATGGGATTGCTGCTTGACCGCGCCCTGGCAGACAAAGAACGAGGCTACGGGAAGCGGCGCATCGAACTGGACCCCGAGGCCCGCTCCCATTTCACCGACGTGGCCGGCGGCGACGCGCGCAACGCGTTAAATGCGCTCGAACTGGCGGTCGAATCCACGCCCCCCGACAAGAAGGGCATCATTCACATCACCTTGGACGTAGCAGAAGAGTCCATTCAACGCCGCGCGGTGCTGTACGACAAGGAAGGCGACGCCCACTACGACACCATCTCGGCCTTCATTAAGTCCGTGCGCGGCAGCGATCCTGACGCAGCGCTGTACTGGCTGGCCAAGATGCTCTACGCCGGGGAAGACCCGCGCTTCATCCTGCGCCGCCTGATCATCCTGGCGGGCGAAGACATCGGCCTGGCCGACCCGATGGGCCTGGTGGTCGCCAATTCCGCGGCGCAGGCCTTCGACTATATCGGCCTGCCGGAAGGCGTCTATCCCATCGTCGAAGCCACGCTTTATCTCGCCACCGCGCCCAAGTCCAACAGCGCCGGCGCGTATTTCAAAGCCATGAAGAAACTGCAGGACGAGGGACAGGTCTCCGTGCCGCGCCACCTGATGGACAGCAACCGCGACGCGGAAGCGATGGGGCACGGCAAAGATTACGTGTACCCGCACGAATTCGAGGGGCATTACACCCCACAGCAATATCTCCCCAAGCGCTTGTTGGGCACGTATTTTTACCGGCCCTCCGAAGAAGGGTACGAGGCGCAGGTGGTTGCCAGGTTGGAGATGTGGCGCGAAGCGCAGCGGAAAGCGCTGGACATCAAACACAGGGAAGATGTGCCGGAACTGAGCGAAGAGGCTATCAAGGATCTGAAACGGCAGTTGAAGTAGCGCGAGAGAATATCTCGCGTTATTCTATAAGAGTACAAAGACTCGCTTGCGCGAGTCTTTACATTTAAGGCATCACTGGCGGTGGCGGGAAAGTGCCCTCGGGCGCATACCAGTCGCCGGGGTCGACGCCGGTGACCGTCTGGCCGCTGTTGACGGGCACCTCGATCAACGAATGGTCTGTACATTCGACGCTCAGGCCGCAAGGGACGGCCTGGGTATACCCGCCCATCAGGCGGCCATCCAACGTATAAGCCACTACCTGATAATACCCGGCCGGCAGATCGTTCATCTGATAAGTAGCCTGGTTTTCGACGGTATCCACATAGAAATAACTCTGCGACCCGACCTGGAAGGCGAACACCCGCAAAGGCGGGATGTATTCGGACGGGTAACTCAGGGAGCCCGTAATACTGCCCGTTCCCTCGGAAGAGGCCGGTCCGGGCATCGGGGGGAAAGGGTTTCCCTGCGCATACCAATCGTTCGGGTTTATGTTTGGCGTATCGTGATTCGCAGTAACATCCACGGGAACCAGGGAATGATCCGTGCAATCCACCGTCAGCCCGCACAACGACGCCTGGGTATAGCCGCCGGCCAGACCGGCCGGGAACGAGCCGCCGCCCAGCGTATATGCAACCACGTGATACTTCCCAACCGGCAGGCCGGTAATCTCGTACGTGCTTTGGTTGTAGCTTGTTTCGATATAGTAGAAATTTTGCGAATTGGCATCGAACGCCGCCACCCGCAGAGGAGGGATGGCCTCCGATGGGTAGCTCAACTGGCCGGACAGGCTTCCCGTCGCGTCCTGCGCCGGACCCGAAAACAGCATGCAGGACATCAGGATAAAACTCGCTACCACAAAAACAAACGCTTGCTTACGCATAAAACGAACTCCTTTTATGTTAATGGTATCGGCTCAGGCCTATGTAAAAAAGTAGGGCACACCGTGCCACCTCTTAAATCCAGCTGAGTAGCATGATAATGTCACATTCGAAAAAATAACCGAAAATTGGGGTGCGAGCGGGCGTGCGCCCGGGTTTCTGTTACTCACGCCGCATTAGACGACGGTTGCAGGTCAATAAGTTGTTCCAAAACCTGGTGCAGGCGCTCGGGCCAGTCGGGTTCATGGCCGAACGTCAGCCAGTAGGCATTCTTCCCGCCACGGGTAGCAGGCCCCAGGTCCGGGAGACGAGGCGCGGGCTCTCCCTCCACGGGCGGTGGATAGCGCAGCACGATCTGCCCATTTTCCATGCTGATGGCGGCCAATCCGATCTCTTCCGCATGCAGCTTGACGCGCATCTGGTAGAGCAGGTTCTGGAGCATTTCGGGGAGCGGCCCAAACCGGTCGTTGAACTCGGAAGCAATCGCGTCAATCTCGCTTTCATCGCGCAGGTCGGCAATGCGGCGGTACAAACGCAGGCGCAGGTCCTGGTCGGGGATGTAAGTCAGCCGGGATGCCCACCGGGAGCGGCAGATCCACGTTGACCGGCATGGCCATCGGCAGGTTCAGCGCGTCGAAAGGCGAGGCAGATTCGGGCAGGTTCGTCCCGGCAACCGCGCGCAGGCGCCGGACCGAGTCAGCCAGCAGACGGGTGTACAGGTGGAACCCCACCGAAGCAATGTAGCCGTGCTGGCGGGTGCCGAGCAAATCCCCTGCCCCGCGGATCTCCAGGTCGCGCATGGCGATCGAATACCCGGCGCCGAGCTGTGTGTTTTCGGCAATCACCTCGAGGCGCTGCTGGCCTTCCAGCGTAGGCGACAACTTGCGATGCCGGAAGAAGTAAGAATAAGCGCGCATCGCCCCGCGACCGACGCGCCCGCGCAGCTGGTAGAGTTGCGCCAGCCCAAACGTGTCGGCCCGGTCGACGATCAGGGTGTTAGCGTTCGGGATATCGAGTCCGGATTCGATGATGGAGGTAGAGAGAAGGATGTCGATCTCGCCGGCCGTAAACTGGCGCATCACCTTGGCAAGCTGCTGCTCCGGCATCTGGCCATGCCCGACCCCCACCCGCGCTTCCGGGACCAGGCTCTCCAGGTGGGCGCGCATGGCGTCGATGGTGTGCACGCGGTTGTGTACAAAGAAGATCTGCCCGCCACGCTCCAGTTCGCGCAGGATGGCCTGCCGCACCAGCTTGGGCGAGTACGGGCCCACATGGGTGATGATCGGCAGGCGCTCTTCGGGCGGCGTGTTCAGGTTGGAGATATCGCGCACGCCGGTTAAGGCCATGTAGAGCGTGCGCGGGATGGGAGTGGCGGTCAGCGTCAGCACGTCCACTTCGGTGCGCAGCCGCTTCAGATGCTCCTTATGGGTGACGCCGAAGCGCTGCTCTTCGTCGATGATCACCAGCCCCAGGTCCTTGAACTCCACGTCGGAGGAAATCAGGCGGTGCGTGCCGATGACGATGTCCACTTCGCCAAGCGCCAACCCGAGCAAAATTTCGCTCTGCTCCCGGGGCGTGCGGAAACGCGACAGCATCTCGACTTTGACGGGGAAGGCTGCCAGGCGCTGACAGAAGGTCTCATAGTGTTGCTGGGCCAGCACCGTGGTCGGCACTAACATCGCAACCTGCTTGCCGTCCATGACGGCTTTGAACGCTGCTCGCAATGCGACTTCGGTCTTGCCATACCCGACGTCGCCGCACAGCAGCCGGTCCATGGGGCGCGCGTGTTCCATGTCTCGCTTGATCTCCTCCAAGGCGCGCACCTGGTCTTCGGTTTCCACATAGGGAAAGGAATCTTCCAGTTCCTTCTGCCAGGCCGTATCTCCTGAAAAAGCATGACCGTGGACAACCTGTCGCCGGGCGTACAGGTCCAGCAATTCCTCCGCCACTTTTTGAACGGCTTCCTTGACCCGGCTTTTCAGCTCGTGCCAACCCTGGCCGCCGAGGCTGTCCAGCGCAGGGCTGCCGCCATCCGGGCCAATATAGCGGGTCAGGCGGTCAGCCTGATGCACGGGGACGTAGAGGACCCCGCGGTCCTGATATTCCACCGCCAGGAACTCGCGTTCGTGGCCTTCCAACTGTCTCTGCACGAGGCCTTTAAAGGAACCTATGCCGTGATCGATATGGACAACGTAATCGCCTTCCAAGAGATCGGAGTATAAAGACTCCGGGGCTTCCGCAACCTGGCGCTGGCGCAAGCGCGGCTGCGGACGTTCCCAGCCAAACACTTCTGAATCGGTGATCAGATGTGTGGATAGCGAAGAGCCGCGAAGGACAAAACCTTCAGACAGGGAGTCTTCGGTAAATTCCAGGGTTTCTACTTTATCCGGATGGGTCAGGTTTTCTTGCCACAACTCCTTCAGGCGCGGGCATTGCCGGGAGACGATCCATACCTGGTCGCCTTTGTCCACCAATCCGGCCAGGTATTCGATGAAAGGTTTGAGCCTGCCGCCAAACCGCTCATCGTGGCTGAAATGAGAGGCCAGATCGGCCGGTGTAGCCTCTCCAATTCCCTCTTCCTGGAAGGCAGGAGCAGTTTCCAAAACCGTAGAGTGGCCCAACTCCAACCATGTCCGGGTCTGGATCATGTCCTCCAGTTCGGACCAGGTCAGGTAGGGGATGGGGAAGTCTGCCGGGAGGGTGCCTTCGGCGATGCTCTCCTGGCGCAGTTTAACGGCCTGCTCCTCCACTTCGCTGACAACCGCTTCGACCAGGGAAACGTCGTCGATCAAAATCAGCGCTTTTTGCGGCAAATAGTCCAGCAACGTGGCGGGAGCGGCATGCAGCAAGGGGATGTTGAACTCGGAGAGTTGGTTCGCTTCTGCCAGTTGCTCCGGCGGTTCCTGTTCGAGGAATTCGCGCGCAGGCGTGACCAAAACCGACTCCCGTTTTTCGACCGTGCGCTGGGAAGCAGGGTCGAAGCGGCGAATCGTATCGATCTCATCGCCGAAGAAATCCAAACGAACGGGATACGGTTCGGAGGGAGGCCAGACGTCCAGCAAGCCACCGCGGTGGGAGAACTGTCCGGGCCCGAGCACGGTGTCCACGCGCTGGTAACCGATCCCTGCCCAGGAACGCAGCAGCGCATCCGGTTGGACCGTCTGCCCGACGGAGAGGCGCTTGCAGGCTTTCAAAAAGTCCCGCCGCGGCAGGGTGCGCGTCATCAACGAGCGCGCGGATGTAACAATGATGGGCGGTCTTTCGGGTTTCTCGGCGAACGGCAGGTGATAGCGGGCCAGGCCGGTGAGCGCCTGCAGGCGTTCCCGGCGGGTGGCGCTCCCCCAGGCAGCCTGCTCGTAAAAGAGCGGGTTCGGTTCCGCGAAATGATAGCGCGGTGTATCTCCTACCCAGAAAGAGAGTTCATCGAACAAGCTCAAGGCATAGTCGGCGCGGTCGGTGATCAGCAACGTGACCCGCTCTACGTCGGCGTGCAGGGCGGAAAGCAAGGGCAAACGCGCGGCGCGCGGCAGTCCCAGGCCAGGTTGTGGAATTCCTTCCTGGAGAGACTTTAACAGCGCTTGATAGGAGGGCAAACTGTGGATCGTATTGAAAACAGATTCCATCGAATTCAAAAAAGATGTTTACGAATTAATTGTTGACTTCACCGTTGAACTTGTTCATGGCCGCGTTCAAACCCTCCGTAACGAAGGTCAGCACGGCATCCGCAGCCTGGTCCAGGATTTCTGACAGTAAAACCGAGTCAGATGAGGCAAAATCTTGGAGCACGTAAGCAGCCGGATCCATGCGACCGGGCGGCCTGCCGATCCCTATACGCAAACGGCGGAAATCTTTGGTCCCCAGGCGCTCGATGGTGGAGGCAACCCCTTTCTGCCCGCCGGGTCCGCCGCCGGGGCGGATGCGAATTGTGCCAAAAGGCAGGTCGAGGTCATCGTGGGCGACGATCATGTTTTCGAGCGGCACTTTGTAAAAGCGGGCCAGTCCCTGGATGGATTGTCCGGACAGGTTCATGTAGGTCTGCGGCTTGGCAAAGATCAGCTTATTGGCCTCATAGTTCACAGAACCGACCAACGCTTTGGCCTGCATACGAGTGAGACGCGCGTTCAAGCGGACCGACAGACGGTCTACCAGCATGAAGCCGATGTTATGGCGGTTGTCTTTGTATTCACGGCCGGGGTTTCCCAGCCCAACGATGAGAAAGGTATTTTCGGTCATAGTTCAGATATCACTCGCGACGCACTCGTAAAAGCAGCCCGAAGCCCAGGAAGAGCAGCAAAGCTAGCACCGCCCCACGTCCTAAAGCCCATGAAATAGATTCTTCTTGCAAGCTGGCAGGATTCGCGGGCAAAGACGTGGGCGTGGGCAACGACGGGGTAACGGTGGCAGGCGCGGGCGCGATCAGTTGCGCGGTGGGCGGCGCAAACTTTACGATGGGGGTCGCGGTCGGTGTGAATGTGGAGGTCGGCACCGCGGTGTAATTCCGGACGCGCAAGCCAGACACCGTCGTTTCCTGTGCGGATCCATCCAAATACGAAACTTTCAAACGCAAGGCATAGTTGCCGTCGGTCAGCGTGCTGGTATCCCAGGTACCAAGCTCGCCCTCGAAGACAGGCTGGAAGCCGGTAGCCAGCACAAACCAGGTCTGGGTCGGGTCATCTTCGTAGGCGAAAGACAATTCGTAAGACGAGAGCTCAGGGGGGGAGACGGTGCCAGAAATTGTGACCCGGCCCTGGACAATTTCCCCATCCCTGGGAGAAGAAATGACAAACTGCGCCCCTTCCTGCGCCCAAACAGGATACGTTCCGAATCCAAAAATGAGCAAGAAAAGCAGGCATACGCGTTTCATGGCAATCGATAAGTCTATCATGATTGAAGAGTAAAATCCATCCTCCAAGCCGAAAATCATTAATGTCTTAGGAAAAGGATGCGCACCACAGAGCGCACTGAGAACACAGAGAATCGAAAAAGAAAATCTCTGTGAACTCCGTGAGCTCCGTGGTAAGACCCAGGCCAAACGGAATGATCGGCTTAGTACTCAGGAGAATCCTGAGAAAACTGATTTTATGGTAAACTCAGGCCGGAATTAAAATATAAGGAGAGCACCAGCTATGACGAAATCCCGCGCTGAACTGATGGTAGACCGTTTGCGCACGATGCAAGCCGCCGCCCCGGACATTGAAGCCTCTGCCATCGTCTCAGTAGACGGGTTAATCATGGCCTCGGCCTTGCAACAGGGCGTCGAGGAAGACCGTGTTTCTGCCATGTCAGCCGCGATGCTCAGCCTGGGCGAACGGATTTCTTCTGAGCTTGGGCGCGGCGGGCTTGAACAGGTTTACATCAAAGGCAACGCCGGGTCCATCGTTTTGACCTCCGTTGGCGATGAAGCCGTGTTAACTGCCATGGCGCGTCAGGAAGCCAAATTGGGTTTGATCTTCTTAGAAATGCGCAGGGCTGCTGAGGACCTTGTCAAACTGGTAGGATGAACCAGCGTAAAATTCTTCACTCCCAAGAAATTGCAACCCCCAACGGGGAGGGCCTAACCGCCCTCCCCGTTTCTCTTAATCTTATTAGGAATTATGCAGCCTGCGAAAAGATACCGGAAATAGGGGGCGCGAGCTACGCTCGCGCCCCCTATTTCCGGGCTCCTCTGTTAAATGCGTAACTCCTACTTTTATCCGGACTCTAACGGTCTTTGAGACCTTCAGGGTCTGAACCATGAGGTGAAATATGACTCCAAAATATATCTTTTTTACCGGTGGCGTGGTTTCATCGGTCGGCAAGGGTGTGACTGCGGCTGCCCTGGGCTTGTTGCTGAAAGAGCGCGGTTTTAAAGTTGCGGTGCAGAAGCTCGATCCCTATATCAATGTGGATCCCGGGACGATGAGCCCATACCAGCACGGCGAAGTCTACGTGCTCGACGACGGCGCGGAAACCGACCTGGACCTGGGTCATTACGAGCGCTTCATCGACATCCGCCTGAGCCACGTCAGCAATTTCACGGCCGGACAGGTGTATGCCGAGGTCATCCAGAAAGAACGCCACGGCGATTATCTGGGCGGTACGATCCAGGTCATTCCACACATCACAAACGAGATCAAGCGCCGGGTCGCGCTGGTCGCGAAAGAGACCGGGGCAGAGATCGTACTGGTGGAGATCGGTGGGACGGTCGGGGACATCGAATCGCAGCCTTTTATGGAGGCGTTGCGACAACTGCGCAATGAGGTCGGACGCGAAAACGTGTTCTTCATCCACGTCACCTGGCTTCCTTACATCGGGGCAACCGGCGAAATCAAGACCAAGCCCACCCAACACTCTGTGGCGGCGCTGCGCTCGATCGGTATCTCGCCTAACATGATCATCGCCCGCTGCGACCATCCGATTGGAGATGGAATCCGCGAAAAAATTGCCCTGTTCTGCGATGTGGAAAAGCAGGCGGTGATTCCAATGGTCACCACAGACGTGCTGTATGAAGTCCCGCTTTTGGTCGAAGAAGCCGGCGTGGCAGATTATGTGGTCGAAAACCTGAAATTAAAAGCAACCAAGACCCCGGACTGGAAACCCTGGAGGAAGCTGATCAAGGAAGTCCGCGCGCCAAAACCTTCGGTTCAGGTAGCCTTGGTGGGGAAATACGTGGAATTGCACGATGCCTACATGTCGGTGCGCGAGGCGCTCAAGCACGCAGCCCTGGCCCAGGGCGTGGAAGTGGAGATCGGCTGGGTGCATTCCGCTGACCTGGAAAAAAATAGAGGCTGGGACATTCTGCAATCTGCCGACGCTATCCTGGTCCCGGGTGGGTTCGGCTCCCGGGGCATCGAGGGCAAGATCATGGCCGCCCGTTATGCGCGCGAACAAAAGAAACCCTATCTGGGCTTATGCCTGGGGATGCAAGTGATGTGTATCGAGTTTGCCCGCAATGTGCTCGACCACGAAGACGCCAATTCAACCGAGTTCGACCGCGGGACGGAAGCGCCGGTGATCGATCTGATGCTGGAACAACGCTCCATCACCGACATGGGCGGCACCATGCGTCTCGGACTATACCCCTGCCAGCTCCAGGAAGGGACGAAAGCCGCGGACGCCTACAGCGTCCCTGAAGTAGATGAGCGCCACCGCCACCGGTTCGAGTTCAACAACAACTTCAAGGCTGAGTTCGAGAAAAACGGCATGGTTTTCTCGGGGATGTCACCCGATGGCAATTTGGTTGAAATCGCCGAAGTAGCGGACCATCCCTATATGGTCGGCAGCCAGTTCCATCCAGAGTTTTTGTCACGGCCCATGCGTCCCCATCCCCTGTTCGAGGGCTTGATCAAGGCAGCCAAAGATTATTCCAAAGCCAAAAGGGATTCGGATTCAACAGAAGAAATTGCCCAGCCCCTCAGTTAGACGTTCCCGTGCCTTAAATCTTATAAATTCAGTAAATCACGAAAGTTGAAGGAGTTCCCGAAAACAGGGGTGCTGGCGTACGCTAGCACCCCTGTTTTCGGGCTTCCCTTAGTAAACCTGTGATTTACTGAAATTAGGGGTTCTCCCGTCTTTAACGGGATAGAAGCCCGAAGATTGGGTTGTAAGCGCGCCCACGCGCGTTCACTCGCCCCTTATGTTCGGTATCCCGTCACGAGCTGCAATTCCATGGTAATCAAAAAAATAAGCCATTGCACACTTGCCATCCGAGTTTTATCGGTGTATAGTAAGAATGTAAATCGGATGAATATTGTCTTATTTACCAATCCCGATCTACTTTGGATGCCTACGTGAAAGAAGTTTCACCTCCAAAATTTTCACTCCCCAGCCTGACGTCAGATGAATTGGATGCGCTCAAAGATTACTGGAATGTTTACGAGGTTCATCGCGAAGAGTTAACAACGGAGTTTCTCCGAATCGCGCGGGAACGTCCAGAATTCGAATTCATCTTACAAAACGGGCTATTCCTACGACCTGCAGAGGCGGAGGATAACGCAGTCGAGTTGCAACGTCGCGCCATTTTCCAGGGGGATTGGGAACCTTTTCTCAAGGATCTTCGAAGAGAGGGTGTGCTATACGCGCAGGCTGGTTTAAAGTTCCAGGCCTGGTTCGAGATATTCAGCATATTTCGAAAAGCCGTGCTTCCGTTTTTACTGGCTGCTTTCGAGTCGCCGTCTAAACGTTTGTTATCTGCCATAAATGGTTTAGACCTTTTCGTTCGTATTGTTATGGCAGAGACCGGTGAAGGCTATCTAGGCGCCAAAGAGGGATTGATCCACCAGCAACAGGAATTTTTGCAGGAAAGCCAACAAAAACTGTCTGGCATCATCGATTCTGCAATGGACGCAATTATCATCATTGACAAAAACCAGCGGATCTTGAGTTTTAATCCAGCCGCAGAGGAGATGTTCGGTTACCCTGCTGAAGATGTGCGTGGCCAGCCTTTGACCATGCTCATCCCAGCCCGTCTCCATCAAAAACACGAGGCAGATGTTAGCGCTTTTGGAAAAACGTCTGTTACCAAGCGCAGTATGGGCAGGCTCGGAATGGTTTTTGGGTTGCGGGCGAACGGGCGCGAATTTCCTCTGGAAGTATCCATCTCACAAAACGAGAGCACCGATGGAAAAACCTTTACAGCGATCTTACGGGATATCAGCGAGCGCTATCAAAATGAAAGAAATTTGCGCGAGAGCGAAGAACGGTTCCGCCTGGTCGTGGAGGCCGCCCCAAGCGCTATGATCGTTGTGGACCACGCCGGGAAGATCGTCCTGGCAAACGCGCGCGCCCAGAGCCTGTTCGGCTATAAGCTGGATGAACTGCTGGGAAATGCGATCGAGACGCTCGTCCCCGAACGATACCGGTCCGGACACATGAATTTCCGAGAAACGTTTACCGATCATCCGGCCGGCAGGCCGATGGGTGCCGGGCGAGATCTATACGGCCTGCATAAAAACGGCCATGAAATTCCTATCGAGATCGGCCTGACGCCTTACAGAAGTTCAGAAGAAGTCTTCACACTGGCCTTGATCGTTGACATTACCGAACGCAAGCGCGCCGAAGAGGCGCTGCGGGCCAGCGAGCAACTGTATCACAGCACGCTCGACAACATGCTCGAAGGAATTCAGATCGTCGACTACGACTGGCGTTATCGCTATGTCAACACCGCGGTGATCCGCCAGGGACGTGAGACCCGGGAGAATTTGATCGGCCACAAGATGGATGAAGTTTACCCGGGCATCGAGAAAACGGAGATGTACGCTGTTTTGCAAAAGTGTATGAAAGAACGCACCTCGAAGAAATTCGTGAATGAGTTCACCTATCCCGATGGAGAAAAGCGTTGGTTCGAGTTGAGCGTGCAACCGGTCCGGGAAGGCATTTTTATTCTTTCGATTGACGTTACCGAGCGCAGGCTGGCAGAACAAGAAGTTTACAAGTGGAATGAAGTATTGGAGCAGCGCGTAAAGTTTCGCACTGCCGAGCTGGAGGCCGCAAACAAGGAACTGGAAGCGTTTTCCTATTCCGTTTCTCATGACTTGCGCGCTCCTTTGCGCAGCATCGACGGCTTCAGCCTGGCGTTGCTCGAAGATTATGCAGACCAGCTCCCGGACGAAGGACAGGGTTACCTGGGCCGAGTCCGCGCTGCTACACAGAATATGGCCCAATTGATCGACGACCTGTTGAACTTGTCCCGGGTGAGCCGGGCTCCCATGCAGCGCGGCCAGGTCAATCTAAGTGACCTGACAACAGGCATTGTAGATGAATTGCAACAGAAAGAACCCGAACGTAAGATCCATTTTTCTGTCGAACCCGGAATTAATCGTCAATGCGGATGAGCGGCTGATAAAAATTGTCCTTGTGAACCTCCTGAACAACGCCTGGAAATTCACTTCAAAGCGGGATAAAGCCATCATTGAATTTGGCGCTGAGGATAACGACGAAGGCCGCATATTTTTTATTCGGGACAATGGGAGCGGATTTGACATGGCTTATGCCGATAAGCTGTTTGGCGCTTTTCAACGCTTGCACTCGGTCGGCGATTTCCCGGGAACTGGGGTTGGGCTGGCGACTGTCCAACGGATCATTAATCGACATGGGGGACGCATCTGGGCAAATGCGGTCTTGAACCAGGGCGCTACGTTCTACTTTATTTTGTGATGCGAGTAAAGGATGAAAAAATGATTTTATTGGTGGAAGATAACCCTGACGATGAAGCCCTCACGCTGCGGGCCTTCCGAAAGAACAATATTGGGAACGAGATTGCAGTCGTACGTGACGGCGAAGAAGCCCTTGCTTTCCTCTTCTACCGAGGAGCATATGCGACCCGCAAACCGGACGATCGACCACAGATCATTCTATTAGATTTGAAACTTCCGAAGATCGATGGTTTGGAAGTATTGCGGCAAATCCGCGCCAATCCATCTACCCGTCTGCTCCCGGTTGTCATCCTGACCTCATCAAAGGAAGAACAGGATTTGATCGAAGGCTATAGCTTGGGCGCGAATTCCTATGTTCGGAAACCGGTAGATTTCAACCAGTTTCTTGAAGCCGTAAAACAACTCGGCTTGTATTGGCTGGTGCTCAACGAGCCACCCCCAAGGACGTAATGAATGACGCAAAAGCATCTGGATCTTTTGATCGTTGAAGACTCGCAGGATGACGCCCAGTTGGTGGTCAGAGAGTTACGCCGGGGTGGGTATGAAGTCGAATATCAGCGCGTGGACACGGCGGCCAGTATGGAAACCACCCTGCATAATCAATCGTGGGATCTGATCATCTGCGATTACTCGATGCCATCTTTCAGCGCGCCAAAAGCGCTTGAACTCTTGAAAAGCACAGGCAGGGATATTCCTTTTATCATTGTCTCCGGCACGATCGGCGAAGAAACAGCCGTCAACGCGCTCAAAGCCGGCGCCCACGATTTCCTGATCAAAGGGAATTATTCACGCCTTCTGCCGGCTATCGAGCGGGAACTCCAGGACGCCCAGGTGCGCCGCGAGCGGCAACAGGCAGAGAAATCGCTGCAGGAATCTGAGGCCAAATTTCGCCGGCTCGTTGAACATCTGCCCGCTGTTGTTTATATGAATCCAGCCGAGGCGGCAAGTTCCACGGTCTACGTCAGTCCACGGGTGGAGACCATGTTCGGGTATACCCAGGAAGAATGGCTTGCCGAACCGGATTTTTGGATCAAGAGACTCTATCCGGAAGATCGAGCGCAGGTGCTTGCCCAGGTGGACTCCTCCGTTCAGAGCGGCGCTCCCTTCGACATGGAATACCGGATGGTCGCGCGTGACGGTCATTTGGTCTGGGTGCGCGATGAAAGCATCCTGGTTCACGATGCGCAGGGACGGCCCCAATTCTGGCAGGGAATTATTCTCGACATCACCGAAGAGAAACAACACGAGAAGGAATTAGAGGCGATTGCTGCCATGGCCTCCATCCTGCGTACGCCCAAGACGCTGGAGAGAGATCCTGGACCACCTTTTGAAGGAGGCGCTCCGGATGGTCTCCGCCCAAGCCGGAAGTATCTGGTTGTACGATCCGGATACGGATTCTGCTCACATGGAAACCGGGCGCGGTTGGGGAAAAGCAGATGATTCCGTGGGTGAAAACGGAGAGGAGGAAGTGCCAGGCATGGTGGTCGAAAGCGGACAGGAGTTTGTCACACCCGAATTCCGGGACGACCCTCGCATCTCCGCAGCCGTTCGTGAGCGCATTCCCAAAGGGTACGGTGGAGCCTGTATGCCGTTGCATGCGGCCGAAAAAGCTGTGGGCGTCATGTTCATCAACGTGGCCCTACCGCGCGAACTGACCCCTCTGGAATTACGGGTTTTGAGCACGATGGCTGCAATTGGGGGAAATACGGTCAACAGTCTCAAATTGTACGAACAGACCGCCAAACAGTTACAACGCCTGGAGGCCCTGCGCGAGATCGATCTTGCCATTAGCAGCAGTCTCGACCTGCGCCTCACCCTTCGCACTGTGCTGGAACAGACCATCCAGCAATTGGGCGTCGATGCGGCTGCCGTGCTGCTTGCAAATCCAGCTAGCGGACAGCTCGAACATTTCACCAGCCAGGGGTTCCGGACCGCCGGCATCAAAGCAACCAGGTTGCGGCTTGGCGAAGGGCTGGCAGGCAAGGCAGCCTTGGACCGCAAGATCGTTCAGATTGCAACCCTGGCCAATCTCGAAGGGAAATTTGTGAGAAAAAACCTTCTTGCAGATGAAAAGTTTTTCTCCTACTACGCCGTGCCACTGGTTGCCAAAGGAGAAGTAAAAGGCGTATTAGAAATCTTTCACCGTGCTCCGCTCACGCCCTCGCGGGAATGGTTGCGCTTTCTCGATTCGCTCGGTTGGCAGACTGCAATTGCGATCGATAACGCCCTGCTTTTCGAAGATTTGCAACGCTCAAACACCAACCTGCTGATTTCATACGATAAAACCATCGAGGGCTGGTCGCGCGCATTGGACCTGCGCGATAAAGAGACCGAGGGCCATACCGAACGGGTAACCGCCACCACCATCGAGCTTGCCAAAATCATGGGCATCTCCGACGAGCAGATCGTTCATATCTGGCGCGGATCCATGCTGCACGATATCGGCAAGCTGGGGGTGCCAGACAGCATCCTGCTTAAACCGGGCGAACTGACGGAAGAAGAAGCGGCCCTGATGCGTAAACATCCGCAACTTGCGTACGAAATGCTCAAACCCATCAATTATTTGCACGAGGCGCTCAATATCCCCCACTATCACCATGAAAAATGGGATGGAAGCGGGTACCCGCATGGACTGAAAGGGGAAATGATCCCGTTAGAGGCCCGCATCTTCGCCGTGGTAGACGTTTGGGACGCGCTCTCAAACGGTCGCCCCTACCGCCCTGCCTGGCCAAGAGAAAAAGTGATTCAATATATTAAAGAGCAAAGCGGAAAACATTTCGACCCACAGGTCGTAGAAAAGTTTCTGGCTTTGGAGTCACAGTGGCAAGACCAGGGCCGCTGAGGCCGCAACTTTTTTAGGATAAGATTCATAGGCATCCCACCTGCACCACAGGTCGATTTCGCACAGCGGACAGTGGAAATTCCCAAAGAGCCGCATGAAAGTCAGATGAAGGTAGAAGGAAGTAGAGTAAAATCCCACCATGGATAAGGATATGCAGGAGATTGTGCGCCAGTCCAACCTGTTCAAGGATGTGAAACCCGCTATTTTTGAGCAGGTGATAGAGGTCGAGCGTTGCGCGCTCGGTGGAAGAAGACGGCTTTTTCTTCCTGCAGGGCGACCCGGCCACGCACGCCTATGTGCTGGTGAAGGGTCGGGTGAAGATGATCCAGATCACGCCCAACGGCCAGCAGATCACCCTGCGCATCATGACGCCCGGGCCAGACCTACGGCGGGATTGCGCTGCTCAATCCCCTGGCGGGCTATCCGGCCACGGCCCAGGCCGAGGAAGACAGCACCGCGCTGGCCTGGGATACCGACCATCTGCGCAAGCTTGTAGAACAAGACCCTTCCATTTCCCTGAACGTGATGAGCTTGATGCATGGCTATATCTCCGAACTGCAGGAACGCCAGAAAGCGCTGGTCACCGACCGGGTGGAACAGCGCATCGCCCGCATCCTGCTGAAGCTGGCGGCGCAGTCCGGCAAGAAAATCGGACCAGGGTGTCTTGATCGACCTGCCCCTGACCCGCCAGGATATCGCCGAAATGAGCGGGACCACGCTCTTTACCGTCAGCCGCACCTTGAACGAATGGGAACGGGACGGGCTGCTGGAGATCGGCCGGGAACGGGTGGTGATCCGCGACCCGCACGGGTTGGTCCGTATCGCGGACGAACTGGTCGAACGATAAAAATCGGCCACCGCGATAAGACCGGCGCATTCACGAGCGCCGGGTTTTTTGTTGCCTCTTTGCGCCAGCGCAAAGACAAAGCGCGCTCCTTTAGATATGATGGCATCAAAATAAGATGCCATCTTTGTGGCATTTCACACATCTTATAGGAGCAAACCATGAAATCCTTCAAACTCATCCTCAGCCTTTTGGTGCTCGGAGCCTTATTGATCTCCTGCGCGCCAACCGCCCCAACGGCGGTCAATACCGAATACATTTTGACCACCGATATGCGAGACGGCAAATTCGTCTTCGTGGGCGTCAACGAAGAGATCAACGGCGCCGTCAACCCGGCGTTGCGCGCCGACCCGGGCGAAAAAATCACCGTCATTCTGATCAATGGCGGACACAACCAGCACGATATCGCCTTCCCCGATCTGAACATCAAGTCTGATACGGTCGACCAGAAAGGAGAAACAACCTCCGTCACCTTCACCGTGCCCGACAAAGACGTAGCGCTCACTTATCGCGATACGGCCCACGCCAACCTGGGGATGAGCGGCATGCTCCTGGTCGGCGATGTTGCCATGAGCCAGGAAGGCTCTGACAGCAATGTTTCTGCCGAAACGGCAGGCGCACAGGCCACCGGCGTGACCGTCGAATATACGCTTGAATCCGGTCTGGCAGACGGCAAGATGGTCTTCGTCGGAAAGGGCGGCGAGATCGACGGCCAAACCAATCCCGACCTGAAGGCCAACCTCGGCGATACCGTGAAAGTGACCTTGTTCAGCGGCGAAGGCGCAGCGCACAACATCCGCTTCGACGAATTCAACGCCCAATCTGACGACGTGCTCGGTCAGGGGAACCAGGTGGTGCTGGAGTTCACCCCGGACCAGGAAGGCACCTTTGCCTACTACTGCAACATCCCCGGACACCGCCAGGCAGGCATGGAGGGAAAGTTCATCGTTGGAACCGGCCAGGGCGCGGCTGCCAGCCAGGCGGAGGACAATACTGCCAGCGCCGAAACGACAGAGAACGTATCGCTTTCCACCGGTCCAGCCGATGCGACCGCGGTCGACATCACCCGCGACCCCACCGACCTGCCCGCCCCCATCGGCAGCCGCGGACCCGAAACCGTGCGCGTCGACCTGGAGACCAAGGAACTCTCCGGCCAACTGGCAGACGGCACCACCTTTACATACTGGACCTTCGACGGGAAAGTGCCCGGTCCCATGATCCGGATCCGGATGGGCGATACGGTGGAACTGCATCTCAAAAATATGCCGGACAGCACCATGGCCCACTCGATCGACCTGCACGCAGTGACCGGTCCAGGCGGCGGCGCGGTTGCCACTCAGACCCAGCCCGGCGGGGAAACCATGTTCACTTTCCAGGCTTTGAAACCCGGTCTGTACGTCTATCACTGCGCCACCCCGATGGTCGCCCAGCACATCGCCAACGGCATGTACGGAATGATCCTGGTCGAGCCTGAAGGCGGGTTGCCCCCCGTGGACCGCGAATTCTACGTGATGCAGGGCGAGCTGTACACCGCCCAGCCCTTCGGCACGACCGGCGAGCTGACGGAAGACACGGCCAAGCTGCTGAACGAAAATCCGGAATACTTCGTCTTCAACGGCGCTTCCATGGCGCTGGCAGGCGACGCGCATGCCTTACGCGCGAACGTAGGCGAAACCGTGCGCATTTACTTCGGCGTGGGCGGCCCGAACTTCACCTCGTCCTTCCACATCATCGGCGAGATTTTCGACCGGGTCTACGATCTGGCCTCGGTGACCACGCCCGCGATGACCGACGTGCAGACCACGCTGGTCCCGCCCGGCGGCGCGACGATTGTGGAGCTGAAGCTGGAAGTCCCCGGCCGCTACATCCTGGTAGACCATGCCCTCTCCCGCCTGCAACGCGGCCTGGCCGGGTACCTGTACGCCGAAGGGGCACCGCAACCCGAAATCTTCAACGGCGAAGTAACCCCCGGCAGCGGACATTAATCCGTAATTGGATATCGACGTGAAACACTCGGTGCTTTCTCCCGGCAGCCTGATCGCCGATTTGCTGGAAGCCTCCCCGCCGGTAGCCAGCCTGCTGCTCGAGCTGCGCCTGGACTGCCTCGGGTGTTCGATGAACAAGTTTTGTACGCTGGAAGAGCTTTGTAGTCAATATGACCTGGATGTAGGAACTTTCCTTTGCAAAGTTCAAGAGAAGATCAGTTCCTCCAAAGATTAGCCGTCCAAATCCATTTTAAAGCCCGCAAACAGTTTATGCACACGTGTGCATAAACTGTTTTGGTTCTCCAGGATTTCGCCGCTTTTTAGAGATAGGCATTAGAATGCCTACAATTGCTTCCTCGTGGAAATTATGGCATACTGGTGGCCGAACGCCAGGAGTACACGGAAATTCATGAAAAGAACACATATCTTTAAAATCATCATCCCGTTCCTTTTGCTGCTCTCAAGTTGTTCTTCTGGCGAGCAGGCTTCTTCACAAACTGTCCCAACGCTGGGAACCGCCACCTCAGGCCCCAGCACGAAGGAGGAAACCAACTTGAACCAGACCTCTTTTGCAGACGTGCTTTCCGTCCGCGTGAGCGGGGAACCGGGCGCGTATCAATTTGCCGTCGAAATCGCCAGCCCGGACACCGGCTGCGAGCAATACGCCGACTGGTGGGAGATCGTCAGTGTGGACGGGGACCTGCTGTACCGGCGCATCCTGCTGCACAGCCATGTGGACGAGCAACCGTTTACCCGCTCTGGCGGGCCGGTGGAAATCGACGCCAGCGCGGTGGTGTACGTCCGCGCGCACATGAGCACGACCGGCTATGGCGGATGGGTTTTACGGGGAACGGTTCGGGACGGGTTCGAGCCTGCTGAGGTGGAAACAGGCTTTGGGTCCGGCCTGGAGCGGATCCCGCCTCAGCCGGAAGATTGCGTCTTTTAACAGACCTCTGGAGTAACTACTCAGCCTACATTATACAAAGGTGGCAAAAATGGTGTGCGCGGAGGCGTACGCCCCCGCGCACACCATTTTTGCCCTACTTTTTTACCTAGACCTGAGCAGATACCCTCTGGAAATATATCGATGATCAAGCATACGTTCAACCAGGTCAGCCCGCACGTCCACTGGCTCTCCCCCAACTCGACCACAGACCGTCCCGTTCTAGGGGTCGTCTCCGGCGCGCACGGCAGCCTGCTGGTAGACGCAGGCAACTCGGCCGCCCACGCTCAGGTACTGCTGCAAGAGATCGCGCGCTGCGACTTGGCGGCGCCTTCCTTTTTATTTCTCACCCACTGGCACTGGGACCACGTCTTCGGTGCGGAGCGGTTATCGTTGACGACCTTCGCCCATCACGAAACCGTCCGCATCGTCGAGCGCATGGCCGGGTTCGACTGGGACGACGCCGCGCTCGACCAGCGAGTCGAGGAGGGCTTGGAAATCGCATTCTGCCGCGATATGCTCAAGGCGGAGCTGCCCGACCGCTCCAACCTGGTCATCCGTCCGCCGGAGATCGCCCTCGACGACCAGATGACCGTCCACCTGGGCGATATCAGCTGCCAGTTGATCCACGTCGGCGGCGACCACGCCCACGATTCGACTGTCGCGTTCGTGCCTGAAGACAGGGTCATGTTCCTGGGCGACTGCATCTACGACGACCTGCACCACGGCCCGCGCCGGATCACAACTCAAAAACTGCTCCCGCTTTATGAGCGTCTGCTCTCCTATGAGGCCGATTGGTACCTGCCCTCCCATCACCCCGATCCAATAAGCCGACAGGCGCTGGCCAAAGAGTATGCGCTGATGACCACCATCGGCCAGACCGTCGCCCGCCTGGGCGACGACCGGGAGGCCATCCTGGCTGCCCTGCCAAAGGCGCTCGAACGCCCGCTCGAGGCGGACGACCTCGAGATCGCGGACGCATTCCTGGCGGGCCTGCGCCTGCCGAAAGTAGAAAGCGTTTTGTAAAAAACCTGACAGGTCTGAGAGACCTGTCAGGTTTCCCCTCACTATTTCTCACTAATGGTTATGCTCTCGATCGCATCCCCTGCAAAAGGAGGGCTCTCGTCAGGGTTGCGCAAGCGGATGTCCGTGACCGCGTCCATCCCCTCGACCACCTGCCCAAAGATGGTGTAATCGCCGTTCAGGTACTCCTGCGGCGCAAAGGTAATGAAAAACTGGCTGCCGTTGGTGTTGCGCCCGGCGTTGGCCATCGCCACCACGCCAGCCTTGTTGAAAGTCAGATCGCTGTCCTCATTCGGGAACTGGTAACCGGGACCGCCCCCGCCGGTGCCGGTCGGGTCGCCGCCCTGGGCCATGAAGTTGGGCAGCACCCTGTGAAAGGTGGTGCCATCGTAATACCCTTCGCGCGCCAGGAAGACAAAGTTGTTAACGGTCAGCGGCGCCTTGTCGGGGAAAAGCTGGATGACGAACTCCCCGCCCTTCGCCATTTTGACCGTGGCAAAATATTCCTTGTTCACGTCGATGGTCATCGGCGGCGGCGCATCGTACTGTTTGGACGTCACGGGCGGGGCATCCGCGACGTCCTCCTCTGCGGTTCCTCGCGGGATAGATAGCCGGGCGATCAGCACCACCACAACCAGGATGACGCCCACGGCGATAAATTGTATGCTGTTCATTCTTCGTGCAGCTCGTTTTTTGTTTGCTCTCGTCGTTCTTGCACGGTTCTTTTGCGACATTTCGAACTCCTTTTAATCCTTCATTGTCAGGCAGATCTTAATCTCTTTTGGCTCTCCCGTCTCCGGCGGGAATTCACCACAGATGAACGCGGATAAACACTGATTTTTGATGAACGATCCTGAAAAATCCCTTTCATCTGAGTTTATCCGTGGTGCATTTTTGCTCTTTCCCGTTAAAAACGGTAGAGCCTTTCTTTTCAAATCCGACCCCCTTTCATCGCGCCCAACAGCGACGGGACGAATCGCGGGAAATCCTAATGAACCAGAGACTGTACCCACGAATTATAAATCAAGCGATGTTACAATCAACCATCACACCAGGAGACAGCATGAAATCATCCCGGCTGCGCGGCCGTTACACACGCATCCTGTCGTTTTTTGCGGGGGTTATCGCTCGTTTTTTACTCTGGGAACTCATCCTGCGCCGCGTCGGTTTGCGCGGTTGGGCGCGCCGCACCCGGAAAGAGCGTTTCCGGCGCGAGGCGGTCCGCTTCCGCGCTTTGGCCGTGCGCATGGGCGGGGTCATGATCAAGGTCGGCCAGTTCCTGTCTTCCCGGTTGGACGTCCTGCCGCCGGAGGTGACCGACGAGCTGGCCAACCTGCAGGACGAGGTCCCGGCCGAGGATTTTGAAGACATCCGCGCCCTGGCCGAAGACGAGTTGCGCGTTCCTCTAACGGAGGCCTTTGCCAGCTTCGAGAGGGAGCCTCTGGCAGCCGCTTCCCTGGGACAGGTGCATCGCGCCAGGCTCCGAAAGGAGAATGAAGCGGACTTTCACAACGTGGTTGTGAAGGTGCAACGTCCGGGGATCGCCTCGATCGTGGAGACAGACCTGTCTGCGCTCCGACGGGTGGGGTCCTGGCTGAAGCGCTACCGCCCCATCCGCGAGCACGCGGACGTCCCTGCTTTGTTGAAAGAGTTCTCGGCTACCCTGTATGAAGAAATCGACTATTTCAAGGAAGCCGACAACGCCGAAATATTCTACCGGAATTTCGAAGACGACCCGGATGTGCACGTGCCGCGCGTGGTGCGCGCCCTGAGCACCGGCCGCGTGCTGACCCTGGAAGATGTGTACGCGATCAAGATCACAGACTATGATGAGATTACTGCCGCCGGGATCGACCGGGCTGAAGTGGCGGAACGCCTGCTGAAAACGTACCTGCAACAAATCTTCGAGGACGGCTTCGTCCACGCCGACCCGCACCCGGGCAATTTGTTCGTCACGCCTCTGCCATCGAAGGAGGGCGAGCCCGTCAAGTGGCAGCTTACTTTCGTGGACTTCGGCATGGTAGCCCGCGTGCCTGACACCATAAAAAGCAGCCTGCGCGAAATGGTCATCGCGGTGGGCACGCGCGATACTTCGCGCTTGATCAAAGCCTACCAGATGCTGGACATGCTGCTGCCCGGTGCAGATCTGAAGTTGATCGAGCAGGCCGAGGCCCAGGTTTTCGACCGCTTCTGGGGCATGTCGATGAAGGAACTGCGCAACATCGACCCTCAGGAGTTTCGCGAGTTTGCGCACCAGTACCGCGACCTGATGTTGAGCATGCCCTTTCAGGTGCCGCAGAATTTGATCTACCTGGCGCGCACGGTTGCGATCCTCTCAGGCATGTGCACCGGCCTCAACCCCGACTTCAACATCTGGGGACAACTGGCGCCGTTTGCGCGCAAGTTAGTGCAGCAAGAAGCCTCCTCCGGATTAGATTACTGGCTGGACGAGCTGGGCGAAATCCTGCAAACCCTGCTTGCTTTGCCCGGCCAGACCAGCCGCGTGCTGGCGCAGGCGGAGGGCAGCGGACTGATGGTCCAGGCGCCAGAGGTCAGCCGCGAGATGCGCTCCCTGGTCCGCTCGGTAGACAGGCTGACGGGAGGCCTGGTCTTTGGCGCCCTGCTGATCGGCGGCGTGATGCTGGTGAACGCCGGGAACGATTCCTTTGGTGCCGGTTTATTGGGAGCTTCCGGGCTGACGCTGCTTTGGATTTTAGGCTCTACCATTTCCCGCTAAAAACGGGAGAACCGTATTTTATTCGGCAATCAGGGGAAATAAGAAGTGTCACTGCAAGCCGTCGCACACCGACCGCTCACAATGACACTGTTTGCTAAAGTTGCTCTTGAATTCAAATCCTGCTAGGCGTTCCTCTCATCCATGCGCTGGATGGCGGCGTCCAACATGCTGCGCCAGGCTTGCAGCATCTCGCGCCGCGCATTCCGGCGATGCTCGACGAAACCCTCCGGTAACAGCGTTTCCAGGCCTTTACGCATTTCTTCGCGGGCTGCGTGAAAGTGCTGGCGCGCTTCTTCCGGAACGCGTTCTTCATACTTTTTATGGCGGGATGTATTTTCTTCCATCGCTCACTCCTTGTTTCTAGGTACAGTTGGATACTTATATTTTGTAACAAAATCCTGAAAAAAATGAAGGAGTGCGTACGCACTCCTTCATTTTTAGAAACTCTTATATTCGGCTGCGTAACGCTGTTATATTATAGCACGCCAGACGTTATGGCGTTGGCGACGGCTCTGTTGCCGCTGGCGCTGCGGCGGTTGCTTCCGTGGTAGAAGTGGGCGCGGACCCGCCACCGGTAACGTTGATTTCCACATAAACCTGGTCGCCGAAGGCGCTGCCGTTGGCATCGGAGAGCTGCCAGTAACCGGTCACTTTGCCGGTCTTGCTCGTTGGCGCCACCATGGGGACGGAAAACTCATACTGGCGTCCCGGCTCTATCCTTTGGTTCAAGGTAACAGCCGAACCTCCCATTGCATCCCCGCTGACATTCTTAAAGGTGAAGCCCGTCTCCCAGGCGCAGGTGCCGGTGTTCGAAACCTGCCAGGTCTTGGTAAAAGACTGGCCGGGCGCCTCGTCGGTCCCGTCCGGGATGGTTACGTCTTTGACAAAAGACAATCCGTAACAGGCAGAGGATCCCACCCCTCCGGTTGTAACCGGAGTTGTTCCAATCGCTACCGGCGAGCCAAGGGTGGGTGCGGAGAACGTTGCTGCCGGTGTCGGCGATGTGGTTGCCGTTGGCGTGGTGGTCGGATTCGCAATGGCCGTCTGGGTCAACTGCGCCTGGTACGTCAACACTGCCTGTGTCTGGATCAACGCTACACTCATGGTTGGTGTAGCCTCAGCGTTACTGCCACCGCAGGCGCTCAAAACGAGCGCTCCCAGCAGGGTTAGCAGAACGAGAAATTTCTTACTTTGCATGCTCAAATCTCCTTTCAGGCTCGATCGCTTAGCCGCGATCTCGGCCAGGTGAGCTAGTATAAAGCAGATTTTAAAGGTGTGTTGCAGCACTCGAAGCTCTGCGGGTACAAACAAGAGCGCTATTTTAACAGAATTTGCCCTACGTTCCATCTTACGCCTATCCTACGACTGTCCGGTGTGACCGCACTTAAGCGTGGTCAACAGGACCACCTTTTGGACAATTCGAGCATATTTTTGGAAGGTCTGCCACGCTGAATAGGTGGGCTCCAACGAGGCGGTGGTACTTTGAAGGCGAATAGTTCCGAATAAGTCCACCGGTGGTCAGCCAGTTTAGCAGCAATGGCTGGTGTACGTTGCACCCAATGATGATGGAAAGATCCGACAGAAAGCTTCAGGCGCAAGCTGTGATGGTAGTCGCAAAGATTGTAGAAGCAACCCGTGATGTACATGCCAGCCACCAGGGTTTCAGAACGGCGGGCCAATGTGCGCGTTCTTCGAACCAGGTTGTTCAAACGCAAGCGAAAGGTGGCATTGAGCCGTTCGATGAAGGCAGTATTGATGACGCCCTTCCCTTTTTGGGTAGCTTTGATCAAGCGTTCCACCATTTCTTGACTGCCTTGAACGATGCGCCGATCAATTGTCAGGATACCGTCAACACGTTGTTTCACGACCTGCACAATGGCGATATTCGGCCAGGAAACCAGCCTGCAACGACCAATCTCACCTCGCCAATGCGGTACTTTGCTTCGGAAAGCCATCCGGAAAGCCGTGACGTAACTTGCCAGTCCATCTGCCGCCAGTAACAAAGGACGACAAAGCGCAATCGCACGAACTTTATCTACCAAGGATTGGATCAGCTCCAGGTTTCGCTTGCGACTGACCACGCCACCTAACCATAATCGCGTAGGAACTGCCATTACCAGTGCCATCCAGTAAGAGCCCATCAAGGTCTTCACCTTGATTTCATCGGCTTGTACCTGTGCCCCATGTTGACGGGGTACCTGCTGTAAATCTTGCTGGCTCTTTTCCACAATATGCTCATGGATCCTTTGACAATGTTTGCCTGCGCGCTCCTGCCAATCTCTAACCGTTCGTTCATCCAGATCAAATGCTTTGACGATTGCTTGAAGCGGACACCCATATGCCAGCAAGATGATCACGTACATCACAATTCCGGGATCATGACGCAGACGATAGAAAACCGTACCTTTGCTTGTCGTAAAAGTCACCTGGCAGACATCGCAAATAAAGCGTTTGTCTTTCTGGCTGTGAACATGAATGTTCCCTTTCCCAGATTGACCTCTTGCAGGGCAAGCCATATTCGGGCAAAATATCTCTTGTGGGTTCATTGGTCGCTCTCAAGGATGTGGTAGTCCTATGAGTTTGCCAGTGAACCCTTTTTCTTGTCAAGTTTCTGCCTCTCCACGTTTTAGTGGGGTGTCACCCGACTGTCCTACTGAACATTAAGCGCGAATTAAAACGGCTCTACCGTTTCGGACGGGAAAAATACCGAAAATTGGGGTCGTGAGCGTGCGCATGCACGCTCACGACCCCAATTTTCGGGCCTCTATCCCGTTAAAGACGGAAGGCACCATTAAAACAAAACCAGGCGAGTTGTAGTTAACTCGCCTGGCCAGCTTTCAAAAATTCTTATTCGTCCAGCACAAGCCAATCTTTGGCGGCCATCTCGCTATCGAAATACTTCAATTGCTGTCCGGTCAGGCGGGTCAGCAGGTCGGCCAGCGTGCGTTTGACTCCGGTAACGCCCAACACCGCCGTCCTACGGACGTGGTCTTTTGTCATCGCCGAGGCCGCATTCAAGAGCGGCATCACCTCGTTGCTCATATTCGTATCCCGGAAGTCTGACAAAATCAGAAGCGAATTCTTTGGATGGGTAACCACTTCGGCCTGTACCTGGGTCAGTTCCTTTTTCAGCGCATTCGCATCGTACATCAAACCCGAAAAGTCCTGGTAAAAAATATTCCTGCCTTTGTACTCAATCCACTTTGAGCGCATGCCAGCCTCCTATTTCGCGCCGTTTCCCGTCTCGCTCAAAAAAGAGCGCCAGGCCGGTTGCAATCGCCCCCGTGAGCTCCCAAAGGCCAACGCCCCAGAATTTGGTCGGGGCAATCCCTGTCAGGACCAGGATCGTAAAGACTGTGAAAGTCACACCCCGGAACGGCACGGTCCAAACGTAGAACTTTTTCATGTCGTTCAAAGCAGCCAGCATATAGTACACGCCCATATTAAAAGAAGCCATGGAGGAGGCCGCCATAAAGGTCAGAGTATAATCTCCAGCCAAGCGCTGCGCGCGGTTGATCCCTTCGAAGCCTAACAGGTTCAGTACAGTTTCAGGGCTCAGGAGACCCACCAGCCCAAGGACGAAGGCCAGCAGGCCAAAGACGAAAATCGTCCACCCCGAAAGACCACGGATTTTTAGTGAAGAAAGCGACATCGTGTTCCTTTGAATTGTGATGATTGTCAATTATACAGGGAGAATGACCCTTCCTGCCCAACAGTTTTGAAAACAGCCGCCTCTAACGGGATCCGGGCTTGCTTCCGAACAAGATTCCTTCCCTGCAAACCTGCCGCCTGTTTGCTCATCTCTTGACAAGCTCCTCGAATTCCTGTATAGTGTGACAATTATTCAATATTTTGAATAATGCGCATAATTCAATCATAGCTTCTGATAGAGAAAATATGAACGCAATCGAAGTTAACCATCTACAACGAGTTTACCGGGCTCGCATTGGCGTGATCAAGCGCTCGATCAAGGAAGTCGTGGCGGTTGAGGATATTTCCTTCGGTATCCAATCCGGCGAGCTCTTTGGCCTGCTTGGTCCCAACGGCGCCGGGAAGACCACCACGGTCAAGATGCTGGCAACTTTGTTGATTCCCACCAGCGGCACAGCAACCATCCTGGGATACGACGTGGTCAAGGACGCGCAAGAAGTCCGCAAGCACATCGGCTTCATCTTCGGCGGGGAGCGCGGACTGTACTGGCGGCTTTCCGGCATCGACAACCTGCGTTACTTTGCCAGCCTGTACGGCGTGGAACCGGAGGTGTCCAAGAAACGGATTCCTTTTCTCCTGGAGATGGTCGGCCTCAAAGACCGCGGCAACGAACGTGTGGAAGGCTACTCGCGCGGCATGAAACAGCGCCTGCACGTGGCCCGCACCCTGCTGCACGACCCCGAGATCCTGTTCCTGGACGAGCCTACGATCGGCCTCGACCCGGTCGGCGCGCGCGATTTCCGCCAGGTGATCCGGGATTTGCAGGCTGAAAAGAAAACCATCCTGTTGACCACCCACTACATGTTCGAAGCGGACTCGCTTTGCCAGCGCGTCGCGGTGATCGACAAAGGTATCATCGTCGCGATGGACACGCCTTCCGAGCTCAAGAAGCACGTCGCCGACCTTTCGGTGATCGAAATCGAGACCTTTGGCACCTCCAGGGAGATTGTCGAGCGCCTGCGCGCCCTCTCCTTTGTGGACGCGCTCCACGTCCAGGAACAGGACCAGCGCCAGATGTTGCTGGTGCAGACCGCTCGCGGGGCCGAAGCGGTCCCGGACGTGATGAACGCCCTGAACGGGACGCGCGTCGGCCGGGTCATCGTCCGAGAACCGACCCTGGAAGACGCCTACGTCCGGCTGGTAGGAGGGCATTCATGAACTTCAAAAACATCTTCAAATACTGGCGCACTGTGCTGACCGTGGCCGAAGTCACGCTGCGCCACCAGTTGAACGACAGCTTCATCCTGTTTGCGATCCTGATCCAGCCGGTGATCATCGCCGTGCTGGCCCTGTTCATGCTCCGGGATACCGCCGCGAACGCCGCCATGTTCGTGGTCGTCGGCAGCGGCCTGACCGGATTGTGGAGTAGCCTGCTGTTCATCTCCGGCAACTCCATCAACGCCGAGCGCCACCAGGGAACGCTGGAGTCGCTGGTAGGCGTGCCCACTCCCTTCGACGTGATCGTCTTCGGCAAGAATCTGGCCAACGTGGTCCAGTCCTTGCTCTCGATGATCATGGCCTATCTGCTGGCGGCCTTGTTCTTCGGTTATTCCCTGCACCTGGACCAACCCTTGCTGTTTTTTGCATCCCTTTTGTTGAGCGTGTTTGCCTTCATCAGCTTCGGTTTGGTGATTGCCCCGATCTTTGTGATGTATCGCGAAGTGCAACAGTGGCAGAATGCGATGGAATACCCGGTCTATATCCTGGCCGGATTCCTGTTCCCGGTGCTGCTCTTGCCCGGCTGGACGACGCCCATCTCCTACCTGCTCCCGCCCTACTGGGCAGCCGTCGCCCTGCACGGAACCTCGACCGCCAACGCGCCCGTTGAGCAGACCCTCTTCGCCTGGGGAATGATGCTCTTCTTAAGCATCATCTATCTGATCGTCGCCAGCCGCCTGTTCAAGATCATGCTCTATAAAGCGCGGGTGGACGCGACCTTGGACGTGCAATGAAAACGCTCACCTCCAACCTGCGCCTTTTCTGGCAAGGCACCATCCTTTCGTATACAGCCCTGTTCGCCTGGCTGCGGCCGACCACCTATGCGGCCTCCAAAATCGTAATGCCGCTGACCCAAATGCTGTTCTTCACCTTTCTGGGCAGCTTCGCCACCGGCCGCGAGAACGCCCACTTCTACGTGATCGGCAATGCCGTGCAGATCGCCGCCGTTAGCGGGATCTTCGGGGTGACCATGAGCATCGGCGGCGAGCGCTGGTCCGGAACGCTGGTCTACCTGTTCGGCGCGCCCGCCAACCGCATGGCCATGTTCTTCGGGCGCGCCTTCATGCACATCATCGACGGCGCCATCGGCGTGGTGATCGCCTTCCTGTGGGGCATCATCCTGTTCAAACTGGATCTTTCCCACACCAACCTGCCTGCCCTGGCCTTGACCATTATCGTCACCACCCTGAGCACCTGCGGCCTGGGGCTGCTGATGGGCTGCCTGAGCCTGCTGACCGCCAACGTCATGTTCGTCAACAACACGGTTTATTTTCTGCTTTTGATTTTCTCCGGCGCCAACGTGGACCTCAACGTGCTCCCCGCATGGATGCAGGCCATTTCCAACGTGCTGCCCCTGACCCGGGGGATCGCCTCCGCGCGAGCGCTGATCAACGGCGCAAGCCTTCAATCCATCTTGCCACTGTTGGCGCAGGAGCTTGGAATTGGCATCCTTTACGGCACGCTGGGATATTTTATGTTCAAGTGGGTAGAAATCTCCGCCAAGCGGCACGGGACATTGGAAACAATTTAGGCGACTACTCACCCTATGCTTACAGAAGAGAACCGAAAAATGGTGTGCGTGGGCGTACGCCCACGCACACCATTTTTCGGGATTTCCTCGCCAGGCATGAGCAGCTATCAATTTAGATAAAAAGCAGAAGAACAGCTTAATTTCCTACTGCAAAAATCCCCTGCCATAACTGGTACAGCCCGAATCCCGCTAACGCGATGACGGATAATCCCAGCATGGCCTTACGGACCTGGTTCCCAAAGCGCACTGCCAAGCCAAAGAGCAGCACAACCGCCATATTTTAACGCGACCATCGCAACGTAAAAACCAATCACAATCGATAACGCATTTGCTGAATTTTCTCGCCAGGTTGTGACGAGCAACGGCCCGATCACCAGGCTCCAAAAGAGATACGGCCCCGGGCTGAGGGCGTTCATCAGCGCAGCGCGCAGCAGGTTCCGAGGTCCGGTCTGAGGCGCGGCCATCGTGCCCGGCGCGAATGCTCGCCAGGCCTTATACGCGCCCCAGGCCAGGTAGAGCACAAAAAGTCCACCGGCAACCTGCAAGATACGCTGGAACCAGTCCGGGATTTGGCTGAGGACGAGCAGGACCAACGCTACAATGGGGCCGTCGCTGAGCAATGGCCCAAAGGCCGCGATCCACGTGCGACGCCAGCCCTGGCTGAGAGTTTGACTGATCAGGTAGGTTTGAAAAGGGCCCGGCTGCGCTCCGGCTGCGAAACCGAGCGTCAGGCCTTGCAGGAGGAATGGCAACATCCCGCGATTATAGCCTGCAAGTGCCTGGAATTCCGTTGTACAATATTCCCAACACAAAACCAAAGGATGGACGATGACCAAACATCTCGTCGTAGTGGCCGGAAACATTGGCGCTGGCAAAACTTCCCTCACCGAACGGATCGGCTCCCGCCTGGGTTGGTGGACCGGCTACGAATTTGTTGCCGATAACCCCTACCTGGCCGACTTCTACGCCGACATGCATTCCTGGGCTTTTCATTTACAGATTTTTTTTCTGGGCCACCGGGCAGAACAATACCTGGAGGCTGCGCATGACCCCCGCTCAGCGATCCTGGACCGCAGCATCTTCGAAGACTTCTACATCTTCGCCCGCGCCTTGAACCACATGGGCAACGTCGCCGAGCGCGACTACCTGGCCTACAAGCGCCTGTTTGACCTGGTGGTCGAGAGCCTGCCGCGCCCGGGCTTGTTGATCTACCTCAAGGCCCCGGTTAACGTGCTGATGGAGCGCATCCGCCGCCGGGCGCGCAACATGGAGACCGGTATTACGCTGGAATATCTGTCCTTGCTGGATACATTCTATGATGAATGGCTGGGGGCCTTCGACTTGTGCCCGGTGCTGACCATCCGCACCGACAATCTGGACTACGTCCACCAGACGGGGCACTTGGATACGGTCGTAGAGCGCATTCAGGATAAACTGGCCGGCAAAGAAGTGATGGATTTGCGAGGAAATTAATGCAACGCGTCTAAAAAGACAGACTGGCATATAATATGAGCGACACAATCACCCAGCACCCACCTAACAGAAACGCGGAATTATGAGCACTAACTTACTGTCAAAAATCCCGGTCTTTAGCGAACTGCCCGAGGAAGAACAAATCAAACTGCAGAGTATGCTAATGGTAAAAACCCTGCAACCGGGCGAGATCCTCTTTCGCGAAGGGGATCTGGGGGAACATTTCTACATTCTGACCGACGGAGAACTCGAGATCTTATTAGGCGCAGGGACACACGAAGAACTCGTTCTCAATATCATCGGCCCCGGCGAATACCTGGGCGAGATGAGCCTGATCATCCCTGGCGGCGAACGCACGGCAACCGCCCGCGCCCGGCAGCAGGCGACCTTGCTGGCGATGAGCCGCGATGAATTCAACGCTTTGCTCCAACAGTACCCGATGCTGGTGCAGTCCATGGTACGGGTGTTGAGCGAGCGTCTCGACTCGACCAACGATGCCACCTTCCGGGATTTGACGGAGAAAAACCGCCAGCTTCAAAAGGCGTATGACGAGCTCAAAGCCGCCCAGGTGCAGCTGATCGAAAAAGAACGCCTCGAACGGGAACTCAAGGTTGCCGCCGATATCCAAATGAGCATCCTGCCCGACGTCTTGCCCGCGCCCCCGCGCTTCGACTTTGGCGCGCGCATCGACCCGGCTCGCCAGGTGGGCGGCGATTTCTACGATATCTTCCGGGTGAGCGAGAACAAAGTCGCTGTGCTGATTGGCGACGTGGCCGACAAAGGCGTGCCGTCCGCCATCTTTATGGCCCGCGCCCACGCGCTGATCGCCGCCGAAGCGGAAAGCTTACGAAAATCCCAGCGATGTGATGCGCAAAGCCAACGCGCACATTACCCGCCTGGAGAAGGCCACCCAATTCGTCACCGTGCTGTACGGCATTTTGAACGTGGACACCGGAGAATTTGTTTACGCGCGCGCCGGTCACGAGCCGCCGTTATTGCTTATACCGGACGGCAGCGCAGAACGTCTGCCCTATGCAACCGGCATGGCCCTCGGCCTGTGGGAAGACATCACCCTCGACGAGCAAACTATCACGCTTTCCGCCCGGCTCGACCCTGGTATTCTACACCGACGGCATGACCGACTGCCGCGACCCGGACGGTGTGCCCTTCGGCCTGGAACGCATCCAACGATCGTTGAATACTTGCCCGGGGACCTCCGCCCAGGAAGTCTGCAACTATCTGCTGAAAACGCTCAAAGATTACCAGCAGGGTTCCAAACAGGACGACGACGTGACCCTGGTGGCCGTCCACGCCAAGCTGTAAGATTGGTCTAGGAAGAGAAAACCAAAAACAAGGGTGAGTTTGCTACACAAACTCACCCTTGTTTTTGGAATCTTTTGCCCGTCTTACGCTTTTTCCAGCGCCTGCTTCAGATCAGCCAGCAAATCATCCACGTGCTCGAGCCCGACCGACAAACGCACCAGGCCGGGATCGACCTCGATCTGCGAACCGGCAGTAGAAAGATGGGTCATCGCAGCCGGGACCTCGATCAGCGATTCGACGCCGCCCAACGACTCGGCCAGCGTGAAAATCTTTGTGCCTTCCGCCACCCGCACAGCCGCCTCACGCCCGGCTTTCATGACAAAAGAGACCATCCCGCCGCCGTTGATCATCTGCCCGGAAGCGACCTTGTGTCCCGGATGGCTGGGGTGAAAGGGATACAGCATGCGCTCGATTTTCGGATGCCCTGATAAAAACGATACCAGGGCAGAAGCGTTGGCGGCGTGGCGGTCCATCCGCAGCGGAAGGGTCTTGATGCCGCGCAGAACCAGGAAACAATCCATCGGTCCTGGCACCGCGCCGGCGGCGTTCTGCAAAAAAGCCAGTCTTTCGAATAATTCCTGGTCCTTGACAACCACCGCCCCACCGACCACGTCCGAGTGGCCGCCGAGATACTTCGTGGTGGAATGCACCACGATGTCCGCCCCCAGCTCGAGCGGGCGCTGGAGGTAAGGCGTGGCGAAGGTGTTATCCACCGCCAGCAGCGGGTGGTCTGGAATGGGCGTGCACGATCTCCGCAACGGCGCGGATGTCCGTGATACTGAGCAGCGGGTTGGTCGGCGTTTCCAGCCAGACCAGCCGGGTGGACGGGGTCAGGGCCTCGGCCACCGATTCCGGATCGGTGGTGTCGGCAAACGTGAAGTCCAGGCCGTAGCGGCGCAACACCTTGTCGAACAGGCGGAACGTACCCCCGTAGACGTCGTCGCCGGCCAGCACGTGCGAATCAGGATCCACCAGGCGCAGCACCGTATCGGTGGCCGCCATGCCGGAAGCAAACGCCAGGCCGTGCCTGCCTCCTTCCAACGCGGCCAGGCAGTCCTCCAACGCCTTGCGGGTCGGGTTTTGGGTCCGCGAATACTCGTAACCCTGGCGCGGCCGGCCGACGCCATCCTGTGCATAAGTCGAAGTCTGGTAGATAGGCGTCATTACGGCGCCGTTGGCCAGATCCGGCTCCTGGCCGGCGTGGATGGCCAGCGTTTCGAACTTCATTGAGGGCCGATCAGGCGCTGGTGGGTGGAGCGCATGCAGGCGTCCATCACCACTTGCAGGCCCGCATCCCGCGCCCTCTGGGCGGCTTCCTCGTTCACGATCCCCTCCTGCATCCAAACTACCTTGGCGCCAACCTTGATCGCGTCTTCCACAATCGGCGGCACATCTTCGGAGCGGCGGAAGATCTGTACCACGTCGATTTCTTCCGGGACAGATTCCAGGTCAGGGTACGACTTTTCGCCGAGGATCTTTTCCACCGTCGGGTTCACGGGGATTACATGGTAGCCTTCTCCCTGCAAATACACCCCGATCCAGTGGCTGACCTTCTGCTCGCTGGCAGAGAGCCCCACGCTGGCGATCGTCTTTGCATTCAAGAGAATGTCTTTGAGCATGTCATCGTTATTCATCGATACGTTCTCCTTCATTCCTTTCATTAATTTGTTTCGGAAGAATCACCTTGAACTTGGTTTCGCCCGGCTTCGAATTGACCAGCAACAGGCCATGGTGCCGGTTGACGACAATATCATGGGTGACGTGCAACCCCAACCCGGTTCCCTGCCCCGGAGGTTTGGTGGTAAAGAACGGCTCCATGATCCTGGATTGGATCTTTTCCGGAATCCCCGGTCCGTTATCGATGATCTCGACAGCCACCTGACCTTTCTCTTCGTAAGTTCGCAGGGTGATCTCGCCTTTTCCCTCCATCGCATCGACGGCATTGTCGATAATGTTGGTCCAGACCTGGTTCAACTCGCTGGCGTAGGCTTCGATCCGCGGCAGGTCCGGCGCGTACTCACGATTGATCGTCACGCCCTGTTTGAGCTTGTGCTGCATGATGACGAGCGTATTTTCCAGCCCTTCGTGCACGTCCACTTCCAGCAAGGGCGCCTGGTCCAGGTAGGTATAGGATTTCATTGCCCGCACGATCTGTGAGATCCGTTCGGTCGTATTCTGGATTTCATATAACTGCGTAACGATCACGCTACCCACGCCCAACCAGCGGATAGCCGACTGGAAAAGGGGTATTTCTTTCAGCTCGGACAGGGATTCGCTGTCCCAGCCAAAATTGACCATGGCAGGCGCAAAGTTCCAGGCGGATTCGACCTCTTGCGCTTCCAACCAGGTCTGGAGCTGGTCCACCAGGTCAATCTTTTCCAGTGTCTCGAGCTTGAGAGGCGTTTCAAAGCGCCTGGTTGCCTCCAGCATGAACTTGTTCCACCACTCGGAAAGGTTTTCGCGGAAAGCCAGGCTTTCAAGCCGGTGCGTGAGGGCCAACCAGGAGGCGGGCGCGCCGCGCAGCATGGCCGCGCTCCTCTGCGCCGCCGCAGCCGGGTTGTTCAGCTCGTGTGCCAACCCCGCGCTCATCGTTCCCAGCGCAGCCATTTTTTCCTGCTGGTGCAGCAGCGACTCGTTCTGGCTCAGGCGCGCCAGCACCCAGTGCAAGACCGCCAGCGCGGCCGAGGGGCTGGTGGAGAGCAGGTTTTCGAATACTTCTTGGGAGATGCGCAGGGCTTCGCTGTCCATCACAGCGACCACGGTTGCAGAACGGGGCGAGTTCGAGAGCAAGGCCATCTCGCCGATGATCTCGCCCGGATTGCGCACGTCGATCTTGATCATAGAAGGGCCGGACTGCTTCTGGATCTCGAAGCCGCCTTTCAAGACCACGTAGGCCGAATTGCCCGGTTCCCCCTGTTTCATTAAGGTCTCGCCCGTCTGCAAACGAACAGGGGTGGCTTCGTCCAGCAGCTGCTGCAGTTCCGGATCCGAGAGGCCCTCGAAGAGCGGAGATTTCCGTAAGTCTTGAAGGTTCACAGTGATTTCAAATATTCTTTTATCATTGCGAACGCAATCGCCCCTTCGCCGGCCGCGGACGCAACCCGGTGGCTGGTCCCGAAACGCACGTCGCCCGCCGCGAAAATGCCGGGAACGCTGGTCTCCAGCAAGAACGGGGGCCGGTCCAGGGTCCAGCCTTGAGGCGGCTTGTTGTCCACCAGCAGGTCGGGGCCGGTGTAGACGTATCCTTTTTTGTCGCGCTGAACCAGGTCTTCTACAATCTGGCTCTGCGGGCGCACACCGATGAACACGAACAGGGCTGCCGCATCGAACGTCTGGAATTCATCGCTGAGGTTGTTCTTGACAACGATTTGCTCAATGGCGTTCTCGCCTTTGAGTTCCATCAGGTCGGTGTTGAACAACAGCTCCACCTTCTCATTTTCTTCCAGAGCATCGACCAGGTATCTCGAAGCGGTGGGCTGCGGCCCGCGAATCAAGACGGTCACCTTGCTGGCGAAGCGGCTCAGATACAACGCGCCCTGGGCCGCCGAATTCGCGCCGCCCACCACAAAAACGTGCTGGTCCTTGTAATACATGGCTTCGGTGTAAGCCGCGCCGTAGTAAATGCCGGCGCCCGTGAGCTTATCGCCGCCCGGCATGTGCAGCATGTGAAACGAGGCGCCCGTAGCCAGCAGGGCCGCATGACAGGAAATTTCGGTCTCATCGGCAAGCTGAATGATGCGGTATTCATCCTTGACACAGACTTTGACAGCTTCCTGGGCCGATATGATTTCGACGCCGAACCGCCTGGCCTGCGAAATCGCCCGGCGCGTCAGATCGTCGCCCGAAATGCCGCTCGGGAAACCGAGGTAGTTCTCGATCTTGGGGCTGCTGCCCGCCTGCCCGCCGGGGGTAGACTTTTCGATCACGATGCAGCTATAGCCCTCGGAGCCGGCGTACACCGCGCAGGCCAGGCCGGCCGGACCGCTGCCCACAATGGCGATATCGTAAAAGGGCAGCTCGGCGCGCGTTTGCAGGCCGACTTTGTCGGCCAGTTCTCTCAAGGTCGGTTGGACCAGCACGTTCCCCTCGGGAAAAAAGATGACCGGCAGCTTATTGCTCCCCGACGTTGCCTCCTCCACCATTTGGCGGACCTGCGAATCCTTTTCGATGTCCAGCCACTGGTAAGGGATCTGGTGCCGGGTCAGGAAATCCTTGACCTCGTGGCAGGGGAGCGACCACAAGGTTCCCGCGATGCGAATCCCCTGGTAGGGCAACCGGATGTGCCGCTTCCAATCTTCGATCAGTTCGTCCAGGATAGGGTAGAGCTTTTCTTCCGGCGGGTGCCAGGGTTTCATCAGGTAGTAATCCAACCCGACTTCGTTGATGGACGAGATGGCCGCTTCTGTGTCCGCATAGGCGGTCAATAAGACCCGTTTGGCTTGCGGATACATGAGCAGCGCCTGTTGCAGGAATTCCACCCCGCTCATCTCCGGCATGCGCTGGTCGACCAAAAACAGCGCGACCGTGTCGTTGCGCTGTTGCAGCTTTTTCAGATACTCCAGGGCAGCTTTGCCCGAATTGATCGGGATGATCCGGTAGTCGCCCCCGTAACGGGAGCGCAAGTCCTGTTCGATTGTGTTCAAAACCGACGGATCATCATCTATCGAAAAAATTACTGGTTTTGCCATTTTCACACTCTTCTCTTTATTTTTGGACAGTCGATATCCATAAGCTGGCGATCTCTCAACCGCGCCATCTCATGCCAGAGAAATAAGGATTTGTTGTAGGTGAATCGAGGAATGCATCATAGAAACTCATGGCCACCTCACTACCCTTTGTACCCCCTGTACCGCTCGAAAATCATCTGTCGCATTGAGGTTAAGTCTCCCTTAGCTTTTTCCTGTATTGAGGCGATGATGAGCTGGATTGTGATGTTTACAGGTTACTTTGTCGGAATTATACCTTAGAGATGTTAGGAAGAAACGACCAAGATGGAAAATATTTCCCGAAACCGGCGACTTCCCCTGCCGGTTTCGGGCTTCTCCACGCTACTGATACCCCAGGGCGTCATCGGCAAATCAAAATGGGATACTCGAACTCTCTAAGCAAATGATTGACCAGGCTGCCAATAAAAACTTCTTTCAACGCCGTCCCACTGTAACCGCCCATCAGGATCAGGTTGATGTCTTTTTCTTTGCTCACTTCCAGAAAAGTGTCCATCGTGCCTTCAACGGCCAGGAATTCCGGTTCGAGTTCGTGCAGGTCGAAATAGGCACGGGCATAATCCAACGTGGAGGAGGGGACGTTACCGCTCCCGGTGAGGGTCATGACGGTCAGTTCGGTATTCCAGAACTCCGCTACGTAGGCAGCCACGAACAGGGCTTCCTTCGACTTGGGGCTGCCGTCGAACGCAAGGAGCGCCCTGTCCAGTGGGCTGACTTTTTCCGCAACAGTCAAGATCGGACGGGCGGAGCGCCAGATGATCGTGCGCAAACCCGACCCGAGACCGGATAATCCCGGCCCGGGCGGGAAGGTAACGTTCAGCACGATCAGGTCGGTCAGCAGAGCACGCGAGCAAATCTGGTCCGCGGCATCGCCCTGTACGATGGCCAGTTTTCCATCCACACCGGCTTCCCGGCAACGCTCATCGAAACGCTGCTTGATAGTGATGGCTTCTATATTTTCCGGTTTCGCCTTGGGCGGCAAAACGTGCAAACCACGCAAGGAGGCCGGCTCTTTCTGCGCGATGATGATGGATTGGTCGAGCGCCAGGAAGGCCTCTTGCGTATTCCCGATTGGGACCAGGACATCCCGAAAAAGGTGATCGGTGTAGCGGTCGTACATCTTGGACTGGCGCCAGTGGCCCGGCTCGGACTCTTTTTGCATGATGCCCGGGTTGTCTTTCGTTGCCAGGTCGAAGGCTGCTTCTCCAGGGTTTAAGGTCCAATCCAGTTCCCTGTTCAGGGTTTCCAGGTGCTCGGAAACCCACAGGTACAGGTCGGTTTCCGTCCGGCCGGGGAACCAGCGCAACATCCCTCGCTCTCGAATGGGTTCCACAAAGGGAGTATAGACGCTTTCATACCAGTGCTTGACAGCTTCCCGGTAAGGAATTTCCTTTTGAAGGTCCATGCCCATGAAGTAGCGGTGGACCTCGATGTGCTCCAGGAGCCTTTCGTACTGCCCTGGGACGGTTACGCTCAGATCCGCTTGCGGAAAAAACCGCTTAATCTCGGTCTTCTCCAGAAAATCGGCGTATTCCGCTTTGATGATCAGGTCGTCAGGCTGCAAATCGGACGTGACTGGCACATCGGTGCCGATCTCGATCACGTGGGCCTCGATGGTTTCATAACCTTCTTGCCGGGCAATCGAAACCCGGTGGTTCCCATCCAACACGAAATATGCATCCCCCACTTTATACACTTCGATGGGCGGCATCCCCGTCCCGGCTGGGTCCTCCATCGCCGCTTTGACGCGCGCCCAGCGGTCTTGATCGACCGGCCCGCGGGGCAGAAACGTGCGCGTAAAGTCAGTGTAACGGCCAACGCTCCCCACGATGGCCTTAACTGGGATGTCATGGATCCCGCTATCAGCGCGAGCGCGAAGTTTGAGTTTTTGCGCGACTTCCTCGTAAGAAAGCAGCTCATTCGACCTGCCCGTCACCCGGTCGAGCGCTTCCTGTAAAAATGCCTTCAAGCGGGCATCGTTGAAGTCGTGTAAAGCAGACTGATAGATTACTGGATTGAACGGCATAGCCCAATCATACACTATAGGAACCCCACTTCAAATTAGAATTTTTCCTCCATTTTATCCAGTTAAGTTCTCCCGTTTTTCGCGGGAGAGGAGCCCGAACCCTTCGACCCCGGCCCAACCGGCGGAGCCGGGGCGGGCAGGCTCAGGACAGGAATTGGGGTGTGAGCGCGCGCCGTAGGGACGCGCTCACACCCCAATTTTCGTCATTTTCCCATCGTAAACGGTAGAGCCATCAGTTATAATGCAACCAACTTACCGGTTGGAACAATCGAATAGGATCGTACATGATGGATGCAAAAACCCAACATGGGTATCTTGTCATCGCAGACATTTCCGGTTTTACTTCCTATTTAGCCAAAGTGGAACTGGAACACGCTCACGAAATACTGACTGACCTGCTTGAAACAATTGTTAAAGAATTTAAAACGCTGCTCACGATCTCCAAATTGGAAGGGGATGCCGTCTTTGCTTATGTGCCGGAGGCCAATACGCCGGGAGGCGAGAAATCCTCGAGCTCGCTGAAAAAACGTATGTTGCATTTCGCCGGCAACGGGAGACTTCCCGGCGTAACACCACCTGCACCTGCAACGCCTGCAAATCCATTCCCACATTAGATTTGAAATTTTTCGTTCACCATGGCGACTACATCGTGCAGGAAGTGTCCGGCATCCGCGAACTGGTTGGCTCAGACGTAAACCTGCTCCATCGCTTGATGAAAAATCACATCACGGCAAACACTGGTTGGAACGCCTACATCCTTTTTACAAGCCAGGCCCTTCAACATATGGGTGTCCATCCTGAAGGAATGCACGAACAATTCGAAACGTATGAGCATTTGGGGAACGTTCACACCCTGAGCATAAACTTGCTTGAGAGATACCAGGCGATGATCGAAGCAAGCCACATCGTTGTCACGCCGGAAGAAGCGGACTACACGTTCTCGTACGACTTTGACGCGCCCCCGGCCATCCTCTGGGGCTGGCTGACCGACGTGGAAAAGAAAAACCTGCTGTCAGAAGGGGAAACCGTCTTTACACCACAGTCCCGTCCCAGCGGGCGTAGCGGACCGGGCGCGACCAACCACTGCGCGCACGGTAAAAACTTACAGGGTTCATTGGTAGAAACTGTACTGGACTGGCGGCCGTTCGATTACTTTACAGTGGAAACGGTAGATGGCAATATGGTCATGCGCCTCACTTATAAGCTGGAACCAATCAGCGGAGGCTCGAAAACCCGTCTCCATATTCATATGATCATGATCTCGCCCTCCCTTCCCCGTATCATTCGCCGCCCGATGCTAAAGTTGGTTGGCAACAAACTCATGCTGTCCAACGCCGAGGCCATCGCGCGCCATATCGCCCAGGAAACCGAGGTGGATTTAGGCGACATCATGATAGAAGCGAATGCCTAAGTCACGTGGTGACAATGCCCACTCACAACGTTGAACAAGGTTATCTACTTCTTGCAGATATTTCCGGATACGAAGCCTTTGTAACCGGAACCGAGTTCGACCACGCCCAGGAAATCATTTCTGACCTGCTCGAATTTTTACTCCAGCGACTTCGTCCCCTGCTCACGCTCGTTCAGATCGAAGGCGATGCGCTCTTCGCCTTTGCGCCCGAAAAAAAGATCTTGCGCGGGGAAACATTGTTGGAATTGATCGAGAACAGCTACAATGCCTTCAAGAGCCAACTGACTAGTATCAAACGGCACCACACCTGTACCTGCAATGCCTGCCAGAAGGTGGAATCTCTCGACTTGAAATTCTTCGTCCACTTTCGGGGAATATATCGAGCACAGCATCGACAACCACCATGGGTTTGTTAGGGTATGCGCCAACGCTCGTCCGCAAGCGCGGTTGGAAGCGAACGGTAGCCCAAGGTGCAGGCTGGCAGGGCTATGCACTCTTCTCGGAAGAGTCCTTAACAAAGCTACACTTACAGCTGGACGATTTAAAGGCGGCTAAGTTCAGCGACTCGCCGCTCAAGCTCTTTGGGTTGAACCTGCAAGCTCGCTATGAGGCGCTGTTGGAATCCCGTCAAATCAGGGTTCTGCCCGAGATGGCGGATGTCAAGCTTGTGGTCAGAGTTGGATGCGCCCCCCTCGGTCGTCTGGGAGTGGTTGAACGATCCCGCCAAGCGCAATCTGTGGTGGGAATCCTTCACCCGCTGGACAGACCTCTTACGCGGCCGGGTGGGCGGACCGGTCCCGGGGCGGTCAACCACTGCGACCACGGGGCCGGAGCAATGGTGGAAACCATCCTGGATTGGCGCCCATTCGATTATTACACGGCAGAAATGCGCATTACCCCCGGGCGCTTTGACGTTCTACAAACCACGTACCTGGAAGCCCTTCCTGATGGCAGGACAGGCGTAAAGGTCTGTTATCAGCTAAAAAATCCACCTGTACGTTGGATGGCGCGGCCGGTTTGCGGCATGGTCGGCGGGTTTCTGGGGCTGGAATTGCGGCGTCTGAAACGGATCATCACAGGCTAAATGGATCGAATTACCGAACTCCTGAAAATTCGGTCTGGCGAGGGCCGTATGGTCGCCCTTGTAATCGGCCTCATGCTGTTTACTTCGGCAGGTTTTACCCTGGGTAACACGGCCGTAGAGGCATTATTCTTTGCTCGCTTTGGGGTACAGTTTTTGCCCTACATGTATATGGCGCTCGGCGTGCTGTCCTTTTTTATTACCCTGGGCATCACCGCTCTATTGGGCCGGGTTCGACACGAAAAACTGTATATGATTCTGCCGGTTGCGCTTGCTGTGGTGCTGGTCGTTGGATGGGCTCTGATCTTCACGGGGATACGTTTGATTTACCCAATCCTGTGGCTGGGGATGGCGGTGCTGGATTCGCTGATCACCCTGGTGGTCTGGGGCCTTGCCAGCCTGATGTGCGACACGCGCCAGAGCAAGCGTTTGTTCCCGTTGTTCAACACCGGGCGCATCCTGGGAGCGGTGCTGGGCGGGTTCGGCACCAGCTTGCTGGTCAACTGGATCGGCACGGAGAGCCTGATCCTGGTCATGGCCGGGACCATGCTGGTTGCCTTCCTGGCCGGCAGGGCGCTCGTCGGGCAACGCATCCGGCAGCAGGCCCGACCGCGCAGCAGCCGCAGAAGGCAGCCCGGCATCGGCGCCGAAATGCAGAGGGGCTACCAGTTCGTGCGTCGCTCGGAGTTGATGCGCCTGGTCTCGGTCGCGGCGGTCCTGTTCTCGGTCCTGTATTTTTCGATTGCCCTGCCCTTCTCCAAAGCGGCAACCGCCGAATTTGCGGACGAAGCACGCGCTGGCCGGCTTTTTGGGATTGTTCAACGCGCTCAGCACCGGCGCCGCCTTCCTGGCCTCGCTCTTCCTGGCAAACCGGCTGTTTGCGCGTTTCGGTATCATGCCGATGATCTTGCTGCTGCCGGTGATCTACCTGGTCGGGTTCGGCGCGCTGGCGATTTCCGAGATTTTTTTCATTATTGTGGCCTTCCGTTTCCTGCAAACCCTGTGGATCACAGGGATCGGTTCCTCCGCCTGGCAGGCGATGTTCAACCCGGTCCCCGCCGAACGGCGCGACCAGGTGCGGTTCTTCATCGACGGGGTGCCGGCAAAAGCGGGCACGTTCATCGCCGGCGCGGTCCTGTTCGTGGGCGAGCAGGCCTTCTCGGCCCAACAACTTTATTTGGTCGGCTTGGGGGCTGCCATGCTCACGTTCCTGGTCCTCTGGCGGGCGGGCCGGGCTTATAAACTTGCCCTGGTGGATGCGCTGCGCGCCGGCCGGCCAACCTTGTTTACGGAGGAGGAAGAACCGTTTGGCGGGTTCCAGCAAGACGCCACCACCGTCGAAGTGGCCTTGCAAGGCATGACCCACAGCGACCCGCTCGTCCGCCGGACGGCTGCGGAAATCCTGGGCAACCTGGAGGGACCGCGCCCGCAGGCTGCCCTGGTGGCTGCATTGGACGATCAGGAGGAGGATGTCAAAGTGGCCTCCCTGCAATCCCTGGCCCGCGCCGGAGCTGCCGCGGCGATGTTGGAAGTTACGGCAAAACTATCTGACCCTGAGCCCGAAGTGCGCGCCCAGGCGATTGAAAGCCTGTGCGCGCTGACCCACTACCCGCATGGACTTAAAACGCACCTGGAACCGATGTTGCAAGATCCGGACGGGCTCGTGCGCAGCCGCGCCGCAGTGGGATTGTTGCGCCTCGGCCTGCATCCCGCCGCGCGGGATCTACTGCGTTCCACGGCCATGCTGGGCAGCCTGGAGGACCGGGTCTCCGCCATCCAGGCCATGGCCGAGTGGGGCGACCTGGAAGCATTTACCCTGATCGAGGCAGAGTTGAGCGATCGCTACGCGCCCTCGCCGGTACGCCGGGCGGCAGCTATCGCGCTGGGATCTTGCGGCGCTGAAGCGGAGCCGTTGTTGCTGGAGACTCTCGCGGAGGACGACCTCGGTGTCCGTGAGGGAGCCGTCCTGGGGTTGACCCGCCTCGGACCCCAGAGCATGGACGGGGTCCTGGCGAAGCTATCAGACCCGGCCGCGGAGCAGGGCGCTTTGCAAGTGCTCGAGCAACTGCCTGGTTTGCAAGCGGCAGACGAACTCCGGGCATACGCCCAAACCCGGATCGCCAGCGCCCTGCGCTATAACGACCTGTGGCAGTCGCTGAAAGTCCACGCAACAGACGGACGTTTGAACCTGCTGGCCGATTCCTTGCGCGCCCGCGCACAGCGCGACAGCCTCAGCGCTTTGAAAGCGCTCTCGCTCCTGCGCGACCGGGAGACAATGACGATCGCAATTGAAAACCTGCAAAGCGGGGAACCGGTCCAACGTGCGAACGCGCTCGAGACGCTCGAAATGGTCAGCGATGCGGGCCTCATCCGTCCGCTATTGGAAGTCTGGGAACCGCTTGAAACCGCACGTGAAGACGGCCACGCTGCCGAAACCCTGATGCTGCTCCTGGAGAACGAACCTGATGGTTGGTTGCGCGCCTGCGCAGCCTTTGCCTCCACTTCCGAACAATTTCCCGGTGTCCAGGATTCCCTGCACAGAGTTGGCGCAAACGGACCCGGATCCATTCGTCCGCGAAGTTGCCGCCCAAAACCTTCGAAATGGTGAAGCTATGAATACGATCACAAGACTCTCGATCATGGAACGCATCCTTTTGCTCCGCCGCGTGCCCTTGCTGGCCGATCTTTCGCCAGCCGATTTGAAACGCGTGGCTGCCATCGCCAGCGAGCACCATTTCTTAGACGGCGAGATCATCTTCGAACAGGACGAACCCGGGGATGAGATGTACGTGGTCGTCTCCGGCGAGGTACAGGTTCTTGTGAAAAATGAGCACCACGAAAACAAAGAAGTTGCGCGGCGCGCTGCTGGCGAGACGGTCGGAGAGATGTCGGTGATTAGCGGCAGCCTGCGCAGCGCGACTCTTGCCGCCGCAGGCGACGTCCACCTGCTGTGCCTGGACCAGAAGAGCTTCGAGGGACTGCTGCGCGAGCGGCCGGAGGTCAGCCTGGCCGTCATGCGCATGCTATGCGACCGCTTGCGCCAGGCGACCCAACGAGAAGACGCGCAGTATGATTAGGACCGACACTCTCCCGAGTGTTGGTGTAACTACCTCGACAATGACCCATTATCCGAGAGAAGTCCGAAAATTGGGTGTTGGGCGTGCGCCGTAGGGACACGCCCAACACCCAATTTTCGGTTATTTTTTTCGAATGTGATATTGTCATGCTACTCAGCCTGCATTTAAGAGGAGGCAAAAACGGTGTGCGTGGGGGCGTACGCCCCCACGCACACCGTTTTTGCATAAGACTAAGCAGATACCTGTCCATTAATGTAAGATGGCAAAAGGGGGTTGTTGTCAGAATAAAGGGACACAAAATCTCAAATAAATGAGGAGCAAATGACGAAAAGAAAAATTTTAGCTGTACTCGCCCACCCCGACGACGAATCCTTCGGTATGGGCGGAACCCTGGCGCTTTATGCCCAAAAGGGATATGAAGTCCACCTGGTGTGCGCCACGCTGGGTGAAGCCGGCACGGTGGACGATGAATACCTGCAAAACTACGACAGCATCCCCGCCTTGCGCGAAGCCGAACTGCGCTGCGCGGTACAGAGCCTGGGACTTAGCGGCCTGCATTTGCTGGGCTATCGTGATTTGGGCATGCCTGATACGCCTGAAAATGAGCATCCCGATGCGCTGGTCAACCATTCCATCGATGAGGTGGCGGGAAAAGTCGTCCATTATATCCGCGAGATCAAACCCGACGTTGTGCTGACGTTCGACCCGATTGGCGGCTACCGGCATCCCGACCACATCCACATCCAGAAAGCGGCCACGCTGGCCTTCGAGAAAGCAGACGACGCTTCGTTCCATCCCGAGGCCGGCTCGCCGTTTAAACCGCAGGCGCTCTACTACCACCTGTTCCCGCGCGGTTTCCTGAAATGGGCCACCCGTCTGATGCCATTGTTCGGCATGAACCCGCGCAAGTGGGGCCGCAACAAGGACATCGACCTGAAATCCCTGGTAGATGTCGACTTCCCCACCCATGCCCGCATCGATATCCACGATGTGGTTGAGGCCAAGCGCGAAGCCGGCGCCTGCCACGCCTCCCAGGGAGGCATTATGATGCGCAGCGGTTTAATGGGCCTTGCCACCCGGGCGCTGGAAAACCACGAAGACTACATGCGCGTGTACCCTCCGGTCAACGGAAACGATAAAGTTGCGAAAGACTTGTTCGAAGGCCTCCCTTAAACAGTCCTCCGGAGGGGCTTGTATTGGTAGAATTTATGTTCTATAATATTGACAAATTCTCTCTTATTTTATTTCCAGGAGGTTGTCATGAATAAGCGCAATATCGTTCACATCGAAATCCCCACCCAGAACGGGAAAGAATCGGCTGACTTTTACGAGAAGCTCTTCGACTGGCACATCGAGCACGACGAGCAGATGGATTACACCATGTTCGATCCCCACGATGGCCCGGGAGGCGGGTTCAGCCCGCTTGGCGAAAATGTCCACGTGGGCGATATTCTCATTTATGTGAACAGCGATGACATCGAGGCAGACCTCAAGAAAGCCGAAATCTCTCGGCGGAAAGATTCTGATGGAGAAATCCGAGATTCCCAACACCGGCTGGTTCGGCGTGTTCCAGGATCCGACCGGGAACCAGATCGGTCTCTATACCAGTATGAACGCCGAATTCAACCAGTAATCCTTTCAGCAATGAGTAAAGACCCTGAGGGTTGAAGAAACCCTCAGGGTCTTTTTCTACGGGAAGCTTCTGAAAAATAAAGTCGAACCTCTTCAGGTTCCCCAGGATTTCGCCGCGTCAGTCCCGCCGCAGTTTGGTGGGAAAATTCCCAATGAGCCCCTCTTTATTAAATGAATATGACCAGCGGTGAAGAACCGAAGGTTTTTCGCACAAGAATTTTCGCACAATGGGGTAAGGTTGGGGGATGAGCAAACCAAATGGACAACAAACACACTTGATTGACGAAGAGAAGCAGGGTCAAGCATTGGATGAGCAAAAGGCCTTGCTGAAAGCCTTTTGCGGCACGCTGTCTCAATATTTTGGAGGCTGGCAGAAGCTGTTCCGGAGCGTCAGGGATGGACGCAATCCTGCGTTGGTCACGTATCCACTGGAAGGGCTACTGAGCGCAGGGGTGCTGATGTATCTGTTTCGGTTGGGAGCGCGGCGGCAAATCAACTATCAACTGCGGGGGAATGTGCCTTCGCAAGTCAAGTTTAGAGCCTGGTTTGAGGTAGAAGAAGTGCCGCATGGAGACACACTCAACTATGCCTTCAAAAGAATAGCGCCAGGGGAGGTGCAAGAAGTCGTTTGCCGGATGGTGGAGAGCCTGATCCGTAAGAAAATCCTGTATCGCTGGCGACTGTTTGATAACTTTCTGGTTGCGATTGACGGAACGGGGGTGCTGACTTTCCGAGAGCGTCATTGTGAGTATTGCATGACCAGGAAACTCAACAACGGGGAAAGCCTCTACTATCATCCGGTCTTGGAAGCCAAACTGGTCACCGTCAATGGATTTGCTTTTTCGCTCATGACCGAATTTATCGAGAACCTTGATCCACAAGCGGATAAACAAGACTGCGAACTGAAAGCTTTTTATCGTTTGAGCAGACGTCTGAAAGCCCGTTTTCCTCATTTACCAATCTGCCTGTTGCTAGATGGGCTCTTTGCAGGTGGTCCAACCTTTCAACTTTGCCACGATTACAACTGGCGTTACCTGATCGTACTCCAGGAGGCTGATCTTCCCCAGGTTCACCGCACGTATCACCTGGTATGCTCTCAGACACCTGAAAACCATAAGCAGATCCGACTGGGTCAGCAGCAGGAGATCATTCAGAAATATCACTGGGCCAGGCAGATCGATTATCGCGATAGCCAGGACCGTCACCACGCTTTGAATATGCTGGTCTGCCAAGAAACCCGGTCAACTTGCCAGGCAGATACAAACACCACAACCTTCAAATGGCTGACCAACTTCATCCCGACCACCCGCAATGTCGATACGCTGGCCAATCAGGGCGGACGACTGCGCTGGAAAGCCTGTACTGAGCCTGTCGAAGTGTCGAAAACGAAGGCTTCAATATCCAGAAAAACGGCGGCTTCCATCTCGAACACCCTTACAGCCAAAATGAGACCGCTCGTAAAGTCTTCTACTACTTGCTCCAGATTGCCTACTTGCTCTTCCAATTGATCGAGAAGGGCTCCTTGTTTCGTAAGGCTTTCCCTCAAGGTGTCGGCTCGCTCAAGAATATCGCTTTCCGCTTGTTGGAAGCCTGGCGTAACTTGCACCTGAACCCCACTGCTTTCTGTGCTCTTTATTCTGGCCGTTATCAGATCCGCTTTGACTCTTCCTGATCCCAGACGGCATGCCACCTCACCCGAAGCTTCTACCTGCTGATTTGGCCTCTACCAGGCAGAACCTCTTGGTAAGTGTGACATGCCGTAGCCGTGATTCTACCTTGTTTCGAACCTTTTCCTTTTTTGACATCCTATGAGGCCTCCTCACCCTCTTGCTGAGGCGCTGGTTGCACGCCTATTGCTACCCTTCTCTTTCTGGCTCCCTTGCATCCCTTTTCTTCTCAATAGGTGTTCTTCACCGCTGGAATATGACAGTTTAACTTGACACCTAGAACAATAGTTCTATAATTCAGGTGATGGATGGCTGAAAGGAATCCCTTATGTCGAATTTCCCCTCTTTCAATCTCCCCGTAAAGAACCTGCCGCGCGGCGTGGTTTTCGCAGGCATTCTGGTTGGCGCGCTGCTGGCCTTCGAAATCTTCAACTACTCCACCACCGATTATGCGCTCACAGACGTGCTCGGCAGCGAGCTGAAGTTCGCCGGGGTGCGTTGGGCCACCATTCTCTCGATCGCCTTCTGCGGGATCGACTTCGCCGGCATTGCCCGCCTGTTCACCCCCGAACAGGGACGCGACGAACCGGCCGAAGTCTGGTACCTGTTCGGCGCCTGGCTGCTGGCTGCCTCGATGAACGCCTGCCTCACCTGGTGGGGAGTCTCCTTAGCTGTGATGAACCACGCCGTGGCGGGCAGCAGTATGGTCAGCCAGTCGACCATGACCAAGGTCATCCCCGTCTTTGTGGCGGTCATGGTCTGGTTGATCCGCGTGCTGATCATCGGAACCTTTTCCATGTCAGGCGAACGCTTCTTTAGCGCCGGAAAGCAGCCCATCAGGCGCCCCTCCTCGCAGCCTTCCCGTGCGCCCGTCCCCCCGCGCCCGGCTGGTTCTTCGGTCCGTGCCGGTGGGAAATCGTTCTTTCAAGCCCTCTTACCTGACCAGGAAGACGAAGATGACGAAGAGGAGGAAGACGGGCCGGATCCCACCATTTCAGATCGCCCGCGCTCCGAGCCCACCTATCACCCGGTCGGCGCGGCAGCCCGAAACCGCGACCCACGCAGGAATACTTATCGCTAAACATAACTTCCTCGACAATTTCACATTATCCGAGAGAAGTCCGAAAAATGGTGTGCGTGGGGCGTACGCCCCACGCACACCATTTTTCGGGAATTCCTCACCATGTCTGAGCAGATACCGCTAAACGAAAAATAGCAGCCGAACGGCTGCTATTTTTGAAACTGCATTGCACATGCTGCGCTTACCGTGAAATAGAGTAAATCAAGGTGGGAAAATTGTCACCGGCGATGCCGTCTACCCTTCTTTCCAGAGTCATCCCAATTCTTTCTGCGACTTTTCGGGAAGCGAGGTTGTGCGGGTCGATCAGGCAGATGAGACGGGCCAAATCCAATGTTCCAAATGCATACTCCAGGATACCCCGCGCTACTTCGCCGGCCAATCCCTGGCCCCAAAATGCCTTATTTAGCAGGTAAGCGATTTCCACTTCCAGCCTGCCCTCAATTTCCCATGGAAGCAGCCCGCAGCGACCGATGAATTTGCCGGTTGCTTTATGGATAGTAGCCCATAGTCCCAGTTCGGAATGCTCCGGATGTCCCTCTAAAAACCACTCCAGTTCTTCCCGGGTTTCTTCCAGGCTGAGCACGCCTTCGGGGAAATATCTGCGGATTTCCGGATCGCTGTATAAAGCAAACAGCTCTTCCAAATCATCGAGGACGAGATGTCTCAAGACAAGTCTGGGTGTTTCAAGAATAACTGCCATTCAATTTCCTCCGCCGTGGGCAACCAGCCAGCGGACAATCGCATCGAAGCGTTCTCGTGTCAGGGCATGGCCGCCCGGGTAACGTTTGTGTACGATCTGGATGCCCGGATTCAAGCGTTGCGCAGCAGCCACCACCTGATCCGCGTCGAAAGAAGACTTGTCTTCCGTGGCCGAAAGCACCAGCAAAGGGTGGGACCCGAAACACGCGACCAGATCGGGGATATCGAAGCGCGCGGCAAAGCCCGGGATGGCTTCGGCCATCTCGATCCCGACCTGGTTGGCCATCTTATACCGGTAGGTACAGGCCGCGCCGCTCGAACACGCAAAGCGGATGCGTTCATCCAGCGCGCCGTGGAACAGCACGGTGTTCCCGCCATAGGAGTGACCCAGTATGCCGATGCACCCCGGATCTACTTCAGGCAGCGATTGCAAAATGGATATCCCCTGGGCGGAGTCAGCTTAATACTTTACGCATGAGGGTATCACCTCGCAATAAGCGGTAGCACATCTCGTTGAAATGTTGTGCGATATCCGCGGCTTCATCCGGTTCTGTGCCCATGCAATTTTTACGACGGTCCTCGAAACAGATCGAATCCGGCGCCAGGACAACTATTCCCTGTTTTGCCAGCGCAGGTCCGAATGCCTGCAACGGATCGCCCACCAATCCACACACTTCGCTCTTCCCGAAATGTCGCTGGCTGGCATGCTGGTGGTGGACCAGGACCGCACCGAATGGGCCTTCCCCTTCCGGTTTTAGAAGATACGCGGGGATTTCGTCCCCTTCTTCGCCGGTATAGCTGATCCGAAATCGGGAATAACCCTCCAAATCTATTCTCTCAAGCGTTGTAAACTGCAAAGGAGGCTGAGGAGTCTGGAACTGCAGGAATTCTGCGATTTCCCGGCATAAGGTATGGATGTTCAACTCCATCAGAACGGCTTGAGTACCATCAAAGCTGCGACGACAAGCACAATCGCTTCTTCCGCATAATGCGCCATTTGGTTCCGGGTGTCGTCCAGAGCCGCGCGCAATTCGGAAGTAATATGGCCTTCGATCAGGGCGGGCTGAAAAAGCGCTTCCACCTTTTGGCTATGGGGAAGAAAAATAGCCGGTATCAATACCAGCATCACGACCAGCAGCAGGTTGGAAACAAGCAACCAGTTTTGGGAAGCGCCCTGCAAGAATCCGAACACCGGCCAGTTCTGCATGACCGCTAAAACAATGCCCATGGCGATCATGATGTTGCTCCATGGGATGACCAGGATGCGGTCGATGCGCACCGCGACACGCGAAAGCGTGATGATCACGTTCAAATCCTCGCTTTTCTTTGCAAAGCCGCGCACCAATTGCCGGGCAAACATGCCGCCGATTGTCAGGGTGACCGCCAGGATGTGCACGAATTTGACGATAAGGTACCAGTTCATGGACTGCCTCCATCATGCAAGCGCCAGGTCGATCGCCTGCTCCATCGTCAGGGAGCGACCCTCGGCCCAAAGTAGATCGGATTCTTCTTTATCTACCAGGGAACGCACTTGTGCAACCATTTGATCGTATTCGCCACGTTCGAAATCTGTCATGGGGGAGTTGCTTCTTTCGCGCAAGGCCTCCGCTGCGCCTAAGAGCTTTAGCGCCCGGGGAAGGTCTTCCTCCAAAATCGCAATAGCTGCAAAACTTTCCAATTCATGCGCAATCGCGCCCCGGTTGCCGATATCCTGCCAACCGGGGATCGTTTCGCGATAGATCGACTTTGCCTTAGCCAGGTCACCGGTATAACGGTCAATATGACCAAGTTGACTTTTAACCGCGATCTGGAAGTTCTTGATGCGCAACTGATTAAATATATCTAGCGCGTCTTCGAAGAACGAGATGGCATCTTTATAGTTCCCGTGTTCACTTTCGCTCCTGCCCAGCCCCATCAAAGACATCCCGGCCTGGATAGACACAGGCGCTTCTCGTCTCAGATCATTGAATTTCGCCAAATATTTTTGCTTTTCGCGTTGATCGCCTTTGCTGACAGCCATCCGGGCCATGTTCTGGTAGGCCATGCCCAACCCCCAGTTATCATCGATTTCATCGGTAAAAATTTTCAACCCCTCGAATGCTGCTGCCTCTGCCCCAGGCTCGTCGATGAAGGTAGCTACCGTATAGAGTAGCTCCAGGCTGTATCCCAGGATGCGCTTATCCCCGCTGGCGCGAGAAATCGAAATGGCTTTATGCAAAGCCCCTTTGGAAAGAAGCAAATTTCCCTTGCTCAAAGCGATCATCCCCTGCGCAAACAATGCCCGCGCAAGTAACTCATGACGCCGAACATCAGCGCTACCTGCCACGTCCTGTAAGGATTGTACTTTCTCGATTGCCGCTTTAACCATGGATAGTCCTAGCGTCTGACTACTTAGCCAATCTGAAACCAGGCAAAAGTTTGCGGCCAGACGGATAGCTTCTTCGATATGGTTTTCCAGGCCCCACTCCAACGCGGTACGCAGGTTATCCGCTTCTTCCTCTGCCCTGGTTCTCCACGCTGAAATAGCGGACGAGCGGAAGGCATCCCACAGCTTTTCGGAGAGATCGTTGAAATAGAAAAAATGCCGGTCACGCGCCTCCCCAACTTGCTTCGCGTCAAACAGCTTCTCCCGCGCATATTGCCTGATGGTTTCGAGCATCGAAAAGCGCATCCCGCTTTCACGTTCTTCTGGGATCACCAATGATTTGTTGACAAGTTGATCCAGGTTTTCCAACACATTAGGGTCCTCCGCAACGGCTTCGATGGCCTCCAACGTCCAGCCGCCGACAAATACAGAGGCAGTCCGAAGGAGCGCTTTCTCTTCCTCCGACAGCAAATCGTAGCTCCAGTCGATCAGCGCGCGCAGGGTCTGCTGGCGTGGTAACGCGGTGCGGCTGCCTCCCACCAGCAAGCGGAAACGGTCATCGAGCCGGGCGGCGATTTGCTCGGGGGAAAGCAGTTTGGTCCGCGCCGCGGCCAGTTCGATTGCCAGGGGAATGCCGTCGAGGCGGGAGCAGATTTGGGCAATGGACGATGCTTTGCTTTCTGTCGGTTGAAAATTCGAGTTTGCGGCACAGGCGCGTTCTACAAAAAGTCGTGTCGATTCCTCGCTCGCTAGCGACGGTGTGGAATAAGCGCTCTCGCCCGCGATTCCCAATGCCTCGCGACTGCTGGCCAGGATTTTAAGACCGGTACAATGGTGCAGGAGGTCGTCAGCTAAGCGGGCGCAAGCGTTGATCAGGTGTTCACAATTGTCGAGCAGAAGCAAGAGCTTTTTGTCGCGCAAATAGTCCTTGAGCATGGTTTCGAGCGAGACGTAGGGATTTTCTTGCAAGCCAAAAACCTGCGCCAGGGCTGGGATAATCTGTTCCGGGTCGGTCAAGGGGGCCAGCTCGAGCAACCAGACCCCGTTTGGGAAAGAGGCCATTTCCCGCGTGCCGACTTCGATAGAGAGGCGCGTCTTGCCTGTGCCACCGGACCCCGTCAATGTAACCAGGCGTGATGAGTCGAGCATAGATTTGATCTCTGCCGTTTCTTTGTCACGACCGATGAAAGAGGTCACTTGTGCCGGCAGGTTGTTGGGAATGGTGTTCAGCGATTGAAGTGGGGGAAAATCCGTGGGAAAGCCCGGGATATTGAGTTGGAAAATATTCTCGCTGCGGCTCAAGTTCTTGAGTCGATGTTCGCCTAAATCCAGGAGAGTTGCCCCTGCCGGTATGTGTTCGCGCGCCAGCGCAACGGTGACGGCAGACAACAAGATTTGCCCTCCGTAGGCAACTCCCATGATGCGCGCTGCGCGGTTGAGCGTGCCGCCATAGTAGTCGCCATCACGTAACTCTGCTTCGCCAGTGTGAATGCCCATGCGGACTCTGATTACAGTTTCAGGACTCTCACCTTTATCAGGAAGCCTCACAAAGAGCTTCGAGATCTGAAAACTACGCTGTGCAGATACAGAGGCATGGACCGCATCCATTGCAGTTGCAAAAACGGCGTGCACCCCATCGCCTGTGGTTTTGACAACCTGTCCGTGATTGGTTTCGATCGCATCTTTCAATATCTCATCATGCGTTGCCAGAGCGGGTTTCATCGCTTCAGGATACTGCTCCCAAAGTTTTGTTGAACCTTCGATATCAGTAAAAAGGAAAGTGACGGTGCCAGAAGGGAGTTTTGCCATTATGCTCCAATCACTTGATCAAGCAGACCTTTTCAAGATGGACAATTGAACCTCTGCACGCAAGCGAAATCCTAATTTTGTGTATAGTTTCTTAGCAACCTCGTTGGCAGGATCCACATGAAGGAAAGGTGTTTCATGACGGGCAGTAATGACCTCTGCTACGATGGTAGTCAACGCGCCACCATATCCTCGTCCACGAAATTCCGGATGCGTGCAAACTGCACTGACTTCACAAAATCCGGTCATGTGCAGGCGTTCACCAGCCATTGCCACCAATTGACCACCCTGGCGCAGTCCAAAATATTGTCCCATCTCGATAGTTCGGGGGAGAAAAGGGCCAGGCTGAGCCAGGGCAATCAGACCAAGCATGTCCGACACATCATCTCCTGTCAAGCGGATTGCCTCCACGTGCGGTGCTGGTTTTAACTCTTCACAAATCATTTGCGGTATAAGATGGGACTCTTGAATTTTCCAGCCTGTCAGACCATTGGGTAATGCCCCTAAAACAGCAATCAACTCATCGGGGTTAACCAGGCTTTTCAAATCATCAAACCCAACACGATCATTTTCGGGCATGGCTGCTGCCATTAAAGTCCCCGGCTGGTAACGAACTGCTTTTTTGCTCCAGATTGCCAAGTGGCGCTGGTGGCTATTCAAAGCATACCAAGCGGGGTTGCCAAGCGGTGTCAGATCCATATGGTTTCCTTTTTGTTATTGCACGCATAAGTGACCCTTTTCATGCATCCAATGCCAGCTCGATCGCCCTGGACCTCCCTCCATCCAAAGGGATGTCAACTCTTTCTCGTCCATATTTACCTTCAAATCAGCGACCTCCTTCTCATACTCTTCACGCTCCGGAGGCGTCATATCGATTTCGATTTTCTGGCGTAGAGCCTCTGCCGCGCCCAGTAAACGCGCCGCTCTATCCGTCTGTTCGAGGGCCTTAAAGATAAAAGCCATGCTTTCCATTTGATGAGCGACGGCAGAGCGGTGCCCCATTTTTTGCCATTCCGGGATCGTTTCGCGATAGGATGAAAGCGCCTCAACCAACCATACCCCATCTTTGAAATCGGTGAGAAGCTGAGATCCGAGCTGGATGGAGAGCCGGGTCTTGCCTGTCCCACCGGGTCCGATCAAAGTAAGCAGTCTTGCGCCATCCAACCTTGACTTTGCCTCGGAGAGTTCCTGTTCACGACCGATGAAGGATGTAAGTTGTGTGGGGAGATTATTCGTGGCTTGGTTCAGCGATCTGAGCGCAGGGAACTCTTGCTGCAAATCGGGCACATTGAGTTGGTAAATGCGTTCCGGACGATCCAAGCCCTTTAGACGGTGGTATCCAAGATCGAGCGTGGAAATCTCTTTGGGTAAGTGTTCCCGCGCAACCTTCCACGTTATGTCTGAGACCAAAATCTGCCCGCCATGCCCGATGGACATGATACGTGCGGCGCGATTAAGTGTGCCGCCAAAGTAGTCATCTTCACGCAGTTCCGCTTCGCCGGTATGCAAGCCTATCCGCACACGCAACGAGACTTCCGAAGTCTCGCCGTTCGTTGGTGTTTCAGAAGTCTGAAATTTGCGTTGTGCATCGATGGCTGCATTGACAGCATCTGCAGCAGTTGAGAACACTGCATGAATTCCATCCCCTGTGGTTTTGATGATCTGTCCGTGATTGGATTCAATTGCTTCTTTCAAAATGAAATCATGTTTTGCCAGAACAGACTTCATCGCTTCGGGATACTTTTCCCACAGTGGCGTTGAGTTTTCTAGGTCTGTGAACAAAAATGTGACTGTGCCAGAAGGGAGATTTGGACTTGAAGAAGTCACCCTCCGGCAGCAATCAGTACTCGATGCTTAACTTTCAAATCCAGATGGAGTTTCGTATACTGTTAGAGCTTCTTTTACTGCTTGCCATACTTCGTTTCGTTCATCTGATGATAGGTGAAGCAATAGTTCTCGTATTGTAGGTGAGGTGTCTTTCAGATATGAAACACATTCTTCTGTGGATGCCATCTGAACTTGCAACGTCATTGGATGCACTTCAACCTCAGTAAAACCCGTCTTCTCTATTGTTCGTTCCAGGATATCCTTGTTGCCCAGGCTCGTAGCAGACGCTTTAGCGGGCTGCTCGATGCCCAGGTACTTTTGTACGCTGGATAACGCGGTCAGGAACTCAGGATCCCCTTTGTCAGCATAAACGACCGCTAAGAATTTACCGTTTGTTTTCAGAACACGTTTTACACCCATTTAATCCTTGAACGGGATCATTAAAGAACATCAAAGCAAAGCGACAGATGGTCGCATCGAATGAATTTTCAGGAAGTTCCAGGTTTTCTCCGTCCATTAAGCGCGTTTCGAAATTTGGATAACCAGCATCCCTAGCGGATCTTTCTGCAATTGCAAGAAGTTTGTCCGCTTTGTCTATTGCCAGTACGTAACCATCTGGCCCAATTCGTTCAGCGACTGTAAGTGATTGATCTCCGTCGCCTGCAGCGATGTCAAGAACGCGGCTTCCAGGTCCAACGCGAGCAAGGTCTAGCATCAATTCCGTGGCAGGTTCATACCAGTCATGCATGTGCGCAATCCATCGGTGCCAGGACTCAGCAATTGCATTCCAGAGCTCTATATTTGACGAACTCATATGTTTTCCTCTAGCGCAAAATCAACCGCTTGTTCTAGCGACAGGCTCTGCCCCTCACTCCAGACTCTGTTGAATTCACTTTCATCCATCCCAGCCTGCATTTGGGCCTTGGCCTCATCGAATTCTTTTTGTTCCTCAGGCGTTCTGACCGAGTGACTGACCTCCCGCAAAGCCTGTGCTGCGCTAAACAGTTTTACTGCCCGCACGGGCTGTTCTTGCGCCAGTGCGATTAGCCCAAAACATTCCAATTGATGCGCCACTGCCGCGCGATGACCGCGTTCCTGCCACAAGCGGATCGTCATTCGATAATAGAATAGCGCCTTCTCGAGGTCGCCATGATGCCTGAGGGTATGCGCAAACGTGCTCTGTATGGTAACAAGCATGTAGTTATCCCTGCGTTCCAGCATGGTCTCTAGGATGGATTCCATTATATTTTCAGCTTCGTCCATGTCTCCGCGTTTGACTGCCTGCTCGATCAAGAACCCACCCTTATAGACAGGATCGATAGGGATGCCCGCTTTTTTTAGAATCTCATTGATCCTTGCGAAATTCTTGCGTACTTCCTCATCCTCCCCCTTCAAGTTGTAAAAATGCGTCCTGGCATCCAATGCCCAGATCAGTTCTGCCTTTGCACCCAGGCGTTCGCCCATCTCTATTCCTTCGTTTGCCGCCTCCATGGCGGTCTCCGGGTCGCCTGCATAGAGTGCGCAATGTCCCAGAGAACCAAGGGCTTCCACAAGCGTGAATGGATCGTTGTTCTCACGGGCAAGCAGGATACTTTCCTCAGCGGCGGCGCGGCTGGCCCGATGATTTCCCTGGTTCATTAAAGCCTGGGAGTAACGGTTCAATAAGCGGGCTTTCAGTTTCAGCAGATCATCAGCCTGACTGGCAGTCTCTTTCAACAGGAATTCCAATCGTGCCAGAATGATCGCACACCATTCCCGAACCTCGCTGGTATTGCCTGTCATCACCCAGGGCCAGAACGTAGGAGAGAGGGAAAGGAGTTGCGCTGCTTTTTCGATGTTTTTTTCCAGCGCCCATGATAAGGCAGATCGAATGTTGTCATTTTCCAGCCTCATCTTGTTGATGATGTCGTGCTGGTAAGGATTGAAGTAGTCTTTTTCTAACCGGCTCGCAAACTCGATGTAATAATCAAGATGGCGGTTGCGCGCAGGTACGGCTTCGTCGGTTTCCAGGAGTTTCTCGCGCGCGTATTGGCGGATCGTTTCCAGCCGTTGGTAGCGTATGCCTCCTTCGCTCTCATCGACCTGCACCAGCGACTTGTCCACGATCTCTGTCAACAAATCTAAGACTTCGTAGGATTCGATCCCATCGCCGGCACAAACTGCTTCGGCAGCCTCCAAAGTCCAGCCTCCGACGAAAACAGCCAGCCGGCGGAATAACGCCTTTTCGGAATCGGTCAACAGATCATAGCTCCAATCAATGAGAGCGCGCAAGGTCTGTTGGCGGGGCAAAGCGGTACGGCTGCCGCCCGTCAGCAGGCGGAAACGGTCATCCAGGCGCGTAGCGATCTGTTCCACAGATAACACTCTCGCGCGGGCGGCAGCCAGTTCAAGGGCCAGGGGAATGCCATCCAAACGGAGGCAGATTTGGGCAATGGAAGAAGCGTTCCTATTTGTAAGCTGGAAGTTTGGACTGGCAGCATGGGCGCGGTCCACGAAGAGTTGGACCGATTCGCACCCCAAAACCGCCTCCAGCGTATCGGGGGCTTGCTCGGGCAAAGACAGTGACGGCACGCGATAGACGATCTCTCCGTTGATCCCCAGCGCTTCGCGGCTGCTGGCCAGGATCTTGAAATCGGGACAGTTGCGCAGGAGTTGGTCGGCCAGGCGCGCGCAGGCCTCGATGAGATGCTCGCAGTTATCCAGGATCAGGAGCAGTTGCTTACCACGCAAATAGTCGACCACCAGGTCTACCAGCGGGCGATCCGGCCCTTCTCGCAAGCCGAAGACCGCAGCGACAGTTTGCATGATCAAAGCCGGGTCCGAGAGCGGGGCCAACTCCACCAACCAGACGCCGTCTTTGAAGGAGGACAGCACCTCGCCGCCCGTGTGCAGCGAGAGGCGGGTTTTGCCCGTCCCGCCCGGACCGATCAAGGTTAGCAAGCGCGCTTCCTCCAGCCTTTCCCTGATGATGGCGAGCTCACGTTCCCGTCCGATGAACGAGGAGAGCGATAAAGGCAGATTATGGTTGGCAGACTTCAGCGTATTGAGAGGCGGAAATTCGGATGGCAGGTCCGGAGCATAGAGTTGAAAAAGGCGCGCAGGTTGCAGGATGTCCTTCAGGTGCCGTTCCCCCATATCGATCAGCTCCACGCCCGCAGGCAGGCTGCCGTCCAGCAAATCGCATTCCGTTTGCGAGAGCAGCACCTGCCCGCCGTGCCCGGCGGACATGATGCGCTGGGTCAGCGCCAGGGTGGCATAGCCGGAATAATCAGATTCCGCCGATGAGACTTCCAGTTTTGCCGGGCCGGTATGGATGCCCATACGCACCTTTAGCGGCGCCGGCGTCCAACTCTCTTGGTGCAAGACCCGCTGGGCTTCGAGGGCAGCCCACAATGCGTCAATGGCATTGTGGAAAGCCACACAGAAAGCATCCCCTACGATCTTAAAGACAAACCCATCGTGAGCCTTGATGGTTCGGTGCAAGATTTCATTGTGCCGCGCAAGCAGGGATGACATTTGATCCGGATATTCTTGCGCCAGCTTGGTGCTGCCTTCGATGTCGGTGAATAAAAAGGTGACCGTCCCTGAAGGAAGATTGTTCATCCGTCCATCCCTTACCATTAAATGGATCACAAATTTGGTTCTATTTTACATCGCTTCCGCCCGCTATTCCTAAGTATCGAGACAAATTTCCTCTTTGTGTCCTTCCTGCTAAGATTGGATATGTCTGTTACTTTTTCGGTTTGGGCCTCGGCTTCGGCATTAGATCGAATGGAGGTCGTTGGTTGAGCTTCAAAATATGCGCGCCCATTTCACTGAGATATAACACCGTAACCGAGCCGGTGTCACACGCCAGGCGCTGGAAGTGATCGAGCGGCATGCCTAAATAATGGGCTACCGCCAGTTTGATCGGGTCGGCGTGAAAGACGACCGCCACAATGTCCTTCGGTTTGTGGCTGGCCGCGATCGCGTCCAGGGTGGATACGATGCGGGTCTGGTTCTCGAGGAAAGACTCCCCTTCCGGGAACGTGAAGCGCGAGGGCGCCTGCTGGACAATTTTCCACTTTTTCAATTTGCTCAAGGACTTCAACGTCCGGCCCTGCCATTTGCCGATGTTGGTATCCATTAAGTCTGGGCGAAGCTGGATCTCGAGCTTGCGCCCTTTGGCAATGGGTTCGGCCGTCTCGACCGCGCGTTCCAGCGAGCTGGAATAAACTGCCTTGAGTGGCACGTCTTTCAGCGCTTCGGCCAGGTCTGCGGCCTGCTGCCGCCCGCGTTCGTTGAGATGCACCCCGGGCAGGCGGCCGGCCATCTTGCCGGTTTTGACGAATTCATTCTCGCCGTGTCGGATCAGTAACAATAATGGCATTGGAACCTCTACTTCTTCAAACCCAGGCTGCGCGCAAACTTGTTCTTTTCGTGCGGGAACACGCCCTGCTCGGTCGAGCGCACTTCCTCGATCGACAGGAAGGCGCCCGGCAAGGTGCGGTGGAAGATATCGATCACGGCCCCCAGGTCCAACCGTTTGACGATCGTATACACGAGCTTCACATCCCCGGTTGCGCCGTGTGCGTCGACGGTGGTTACCCCAAAACCGGCGTCCGCCAGGTTCTCAATCAACTCCTTCGGATCCCGCTTGATAATGGCCCGGATGGTGAGCGTTCCCACTGCCAGCTTGTTCTCGATCAGCATGCCCACGTAGGTCCCGGTGGCAAAGCCGGAGGCATAGCCGACGAAGGCGGCCACATTTTGGGCATGTTTCACAATGGACGAAACAGCCACGATCCATACGAACGTCTCGATAAAACCCAGCACAGGCGCCAGGTTGCGCAGTCCGCGGGAAGTAAAGATGATCCGCAGGGTTCCCAGGGTGACGTCGAACACCCGGGCTATAAAGATCAGGAGGGGCAAAGCAACCCATACGTACCAGTTAAAAATCCGCCAGTTGTTGTATGAAGATATCCATAGTCCAATTTTATCAGTCAGATATCCCTTCGCGTACAAACTTGGTCAATTCGCTCACGCTGAATTGTTCGATTCCCAGCTTGTCGAGGGTACGCCCGCGCCGCCAGTAGTCGGTGCTGTGCACAAAGTTCGCCAGGCGGATCATGCTGTCCATGCCGCGCACGCTGACGCCGTAGCGCATCCCCAGCGCTGCCATCGGCACCAGGCTCATCGGCACGTCTTCGAAGATATAGCGGTGCTTCAGCGTGTTGGGAGCCTTGATGCCGTAATAGCCCGGCTGGTTGTGGATGGCCTCGTGCAGGTCGTCGCCTCTGGTATCGTAGGCGAGTTGCAGCCACTCCAGCGACGTCCGCGCGCGGATGCCGAGCGACGAGGCTACGGTCACCCGTTCGCGGTCCAGCACTTCCAGGATGCGCGCCACGCTGGGCGTGACCCCGTCGATGTAGAACTGGAAGTCGCCGTGGGTGGATTCGATCCAACCGGCGTTGAGGATGCTAATGGCGGGATGGAAGATCGCGCCCATGTTGTTCAGGCCGGTGTGCAGCACATCTACCCCATCGATGAACTGAGGATAAGCAGGTTGGATGCATTCCAACACGCACTGGGTTTTGATCGCCGGCAGCGCCGCCAGCGGCACCGCCTCTTTGATTCGGAAGATGCGCGACTGCGCCGGGCCGTCGGCGCGGCTGGCGTAGATGAAGGTTTCCGCTTCGGCCACGGTGAAATCGGCCCGGCAGCCGGCATCCCGCAAGACCTTATCGAATTCGATCGCGCCGCAGGTGCGCCCCGGGTGCAGGATGATGATCTGCCCGTGCCTCAGATATGGAGCCATTTTTGCTGCAATGGTGCTATGGGCGGAGGATGGCACCACCACCATCAGCACCTGCGCGTGCCGGACAGCTTTTTCCATGTCGGACGTCACCAACGCCAGGCGTCCGAACCCGTGCGGCCCGCCTTCACCGCTTTCCAGGTCGATGCCCTTGCGGGCTTCGATGGCCTCGATGTGTTCCTGGGTGCGGTTATACAAAGCCACATCGCATCCCATCAGGGCCAGATGCGCAGCCATAGCCCGCCCGCCGTGGCCGGCGCCAATTACGGAGTATCGTTGTGCGTTTGTCATGCTGCCCTCCTTGCACATACAATTTCTTTTACGGGAAATACTGTTTTTGAGTCGCTCCTGCTCTGAAAGCGGTTTTCCTGCATCGTCTACCACGATGCAGGCGCCGCGCTCGTCGATGCGCGTGCGGATCTCGCCGCAGGCGTACTCGTTGTTGCCCAGCTGCGGGGCGTCCATGATGCCGAGGGACACGGACCGTGCCAGTGTAGCGGAATCGGTCCACGGGTCCGGGACGGAGGCGGGAGCAATGGCCTTGATCGCTTCCAACGTGACCCGGGCCTGCTCCACCAGTTCGGCTTTGCGCGCCATCACCTGCGGGTCCGCCGTCAAATCCGGCTGGCCCATCCCATTCTCGATCGCCCGCCGCGCCATGACCGCCGCCTCGATCACGTCCTGCGCCGTAGCGGCGTGGTCGGCCTCGGTGTGCCCGACGATGTGGATGATGTCCGGCCGCAGCGCCATCTGCAGGTAGACGCTGGCCGATAAATGCGCCCGGGCCGCGTTGATCTCCACCGGGTAGCTGAGCAGCCCGGTGCGGGTTTGTTTGTAAATTTGGAAATCACCTAACCCCCCCGGCCCCCCTTCCCTATCAGGGAAGGGGGGGGAGGGGGATAGGTCAGTGGCGCGATCATTTCCAACACCGCCAGCATCTTGGCCAGGTCCAGCCTGTCCGAGAGCTCGGCCGGGCTGTTGAACATCAGCTGCGCGATGTACTCCTGCACCCCAAAGGCGCGCGCGTTGTAGGCCGCCAGGAACGCGGAAACGACAAAGACCACATCCGGCGCGTCGCGCATGCCCCAGTGGTGCGGTTCGTTCAGCTCCACCGGGATGCCGCGTCCTCCGTAAAAGGCCATCACCTTCTGGTGTTCGCGGATCGAACCTTCCAGATCCCAGGGGCCGCGCCCGTCCATGCGGTTGAACCAGAACAGCGGGATCGCGCACCAGGCAATGTGGATGGTCTCCACGTACATTTCGGCCAGCTCGATAAAATCGTCCGTGCCGGAATAAGTTCGCAGGAGCGGGAAATTTCCCGTCCGGCTGGCCTGGTACAGCGCGCGGTAATCGTCCGGGCTGCGCACCGGCACGCCGCCCGCGCCCGTCCGGCGCGGGTCCTGGCGCTCGGGGTGGAAGAAATTGGCCTGCGCATCCTGGTCGATTCCCAGCGAGATCACGTCCAGCGCTTTGGCTTCCGCAATCCGCTTGATCCCCTCGAGGGTGGCTTCCATGGTGGGCAGGCCGAAATGGTGGCGCAGGAGCGGATAAGGCGCCTTCCAGCGGATGCGCTCTATGGTGGTCTGCGGAATTTCATCCTCGGTTAACGCCTGGGCCTGACCCTTGAGATAGCCCAGCACCTCTTCGACCGGCTCCGTGCCGTTAAAGGAGCGCTCGAAGAATCCGATCTTGTCAGCGCGCTCGGCCACCGGCGGCGTGCCGCCGAACACAAAGCGGACCCCGCTCTCGTGCAACTCGGAGGCTTCTTCGGCAAACTGGCCTAACAGGCGTTCCCCGGTTTCCGGCGTCAGGCGATACGACACCCCGACCAGAACCGGGTCGCCGTTGGCCCCCGCCTGCGCCTGCCGGACGGCGTCCAGCATCTTCCTGGGGGGAACGGCCGGGCCAAGAAAAACGGTTTTCCAGCCGGCCTGCTCCGCCAGGCGCAGGAATTTCGAAACGCCGGCGACGTGCACACACTCGCCCAGCGCGCCAGCGATGACTGTTTTCACGGTTGCTCCTTTCGACAAACAAGCACTGCCTTAATGCACAGTAAATTACGAGATTCAAGATCTCGCTCAACTACACTGCACCATTATGTTTTTATCCCAAATTTCTGTGGATCAATTGTCCTACTAATAGATTACCAGCATTTGACCGCAAAATCAATGCACCGGCGCGCCTTTGGTGCGGCCCATCCAGTCCAGCTGGGGCAGCTCGCCGAAATGCTCCTTGAAGACCCGGTAATACATCAGTTCTTCTTTGCTGTTCAGCTTCCAGCCGTTGGGAAGGTTCCGCTCGCGGCGGAAATCCGCGTCGCTGACGGTGGATTCGGCATAATCGGAGAGCAGTTCCTGCACCCCGGCGCCCTGCCAGAACTTGGCCTTTGGCCGCCACAACACGGATTCCGGGACCACGTCTTCCACCGCTTTGCGCAGGATCCACTTTTCGACCGGTTTCCCGTTCCCGCGGTAGACCTTGTATTCGGGCGGGAACTCGCGCACATCCTAGGTCACGGTCAGCAAGGCTTTCACTTCGGAGGCAAAGGCCAGCGAGCCGTCCACTTTCCCGTAATTGAGCGGCTGACCCCAGCATATCGCGCGCCAGGAACAGGCCGTCCGCAGAGACGGCAGCCATGGCAAAAGGTTCGGTGCGTTTAGAGAGCGATTGGGACTCGGGAGCGGGCGCTGAAACGCCATCCCAGACGGCGTTCATCTGCAGGGAAAGCGGCGTAGGCCGTGCCTGGACCTCGTGCCAGGCTGCCTGCATGGTGACGTCTCGTTTTTCCAGAAGTTTTGCGCGGTCGTTGCCGCGGTGGGAAATCTTATCGAGCATCCGGACAACGTCTTGCTGCCGTCCGGGCAGGGCGGTGCCTGCGATACCTGCCATGGTTATTCCTCCTGTATCAGGTAAAGTCGTATAACGATTTGATTGAATGGCACCCAAAAAGGGGCTGGTACAAACATAAGCGGGGGAATCTCAGACGTTCAACGATGCGCTCGCCAGCATTGCCTGTCGTGTCCCCGAGATAGGGAAATCATAACATAGGGGAAGTTGTCCAGTCGTTTGGGACTGTCACAGGAAAATCTTCTTCCGCCCGGCGCATCCATTCGTGGGGGGTTCTATAGTATATTTTATGGCAATCCATCCAACGGTTCTACTTTGATCGGGGAGTTTCCCCTCGGTTCCATCAGAAGCGTACCCGCAATGAAACCAATGTCAAACCATCCCTGAGGTGTCTAGCGATGACAGATCCTTTACGAACGAATGCACTCAGCAGGTCGTACAAAAAATTTCAGGCCCTTCTGCCAACCGATTTAACGCTGCGGTCCGGCGAGATCACGGTGCTCAGCGGACCGAACGGAGCGGGAAAAACTACTTTGCTGCTGTGCCTGAGCGGGTTACTGCGCCCTACCACGGGCAATATCACGATCGACGGTTATGACCTGTATACGGAAGAGAAAGAAGCCAAACGACAGCTCGCCTTTGTGCCCGACGTGCCGCGTTTCTATACCGAATTGACCGCCTGGGAGCATCTCTATTTCATCGCCCAGGCACACCAGGCGGGCGAAGGTTTCAGCCAAAGGGCAGAGAAATTGCTGCGTGAATTTGGATTGTGGGAAGCGCGCGATCTCTACCCGCACAACTATTCGCGCGGTATGCGCCTCAAATTGGGATTGCTGGTCGCCTTCATCCGCCCCTGCAAAGTGCTGCTGTTGGACGAACCCACTTCCGCCCTGGACGTGGAAAGCGTCCGTTTGCTGGCCGAGCGTTTGAAGGACCTGCGCCAGGGCGGTACGAGCATCCTGCTTTCCAGCCACGATCCCAATATAGCCAAAGACCTGGCCGACCGCACGCTGCGCATCCAGAATGGGTCTGTGGAAGACGTATGAGAGCCGTCTGGATGGTGCGCTCTCGCCAGATCGCGAAAAAACTGGCTTTCTGGCTGGCAGTGATCGGGTATGACCCGCACGATCACTCGCTAAGCCATCGCATTTACCTGGTCTACGCGTCCATTTTCATGAGCCTGTGGGGATTTGCGATGCTGGCGTTGGTCGCAGGCGCTGCGGCGACCGGTCTCACGCTCCCGGGAATTGGTTCTGCCAACCAGGCTGCCGCAGGACTCAGTCTGCTGGTCCTGGTGGTCTGGTTGCTGTACCAGCTCTGGCAGGTCTCGCGTCGCAGCCCGTTCGTATTCTCGGAAGAAGACGCCTACTTGATCTGCCAGACCCCGGTCAGGCGCAGTTTCGTTGCGCTCAGCTGGTTCGTGGGCGATTGGTTCCTGCAGGCCTTGCCCTTTTGGGCGCTCGGTGTGACCTTTGGCTTTGCGATGGTCGAGTTGCAGCTGGGGGGAAATGTTCCCTTCACGGAATTTTTTCGATACATTGCCTCAGGGCTGCGGGCGTTGAGCATTTTCATGCCTCTACACCTGGGATTGCTGGCCTTCCTGTGGGCGCTAGGCGCGCTGCGCCTGCACGGGGACCGTGAATGGCGCTGGTTTCCCGGCCTTGCGTTGAGCGGGATCGCACTGATCATCGTCAGCTTTGCCTGGAGCCTTGGCAACCCGGATTTTCGCGGTCTGGTTGCGCCTCTTCGGGCAGGTCATCCTGTGGCCCTTGCGTTTTCCTCTTCAAGCTGCGTTTTGGATCCATCCCTGGGGAAATGGATTGGTCCTTGCGCTGGGACTCGCCGGCCTGGGGCTGGTTGCCCTGGGTTTTTCTGGCGAGGGTCTCAACTTGAGCCGGGCTGCCCAGGAAAGCACCCAAAGGGAACAGATCCAAAGCGCCCAACGTCTATGGGATGGCAGGTCTGGCGCGCGAGATCAAGCAGCGTGACAGGCTGGGGATCGGCCGCGCTCGGACGCGTTTGCCGGCTCGCCCGGGATCCTGGGTGCTGCCCTGGAAAGACCTCCTGCAGTCCAGATATGCGCTGGGGCTCGCTGAAGTTTGGAATTGGCTGGTGCTGCTGGGAATCAGCACGAGCCTCCTTCTGGCTCCTGATTTCGGTTCGCGCATTTTGCTGGCCGCTTTTTGGGTATTCGCCCTCAGCCAGCGCGTGACGTCCCGCCTGCGCGCCGACCTGGCCAACTGGTGGATGCTGCGTTCGCTGCCCTTTTCCCCGGAAACACTGCTGCGGGCTGAGCTCGTGCTCCCCTGGGGGCTGGTGGTGGCGCTGAGCTGGCTGGCGATCCTCTTGGGAGGCGCAGGATTGGGACCTTTCCGTCTGGCATTGGCAGCGCTCGTGCCACCTGTTTGTATGCTGATCAGCCTGATCGCCGCTTATGACATTTTGCGCCAAGCCGAGTCTGGCATGCTGTTGAATGAGAACCCGCCTGGGATCAGCGCCCTGGCGGTCTTAGCCGGCGTCGCCTGTCTGGCGCTTCTGACAGCCATCACCTGGTGGGCCGGGGTTTTCCTGGCCTTCACCCTCTGTCTGCTGCTGGCGTATGGGCTTTGGAAGCTGGCAGCGAACACCTATCGCTCGATGGAGTAACCGTGATCCCCTCGCCCGGCATTGCTTCCGCATGGAAAGTGGTTATACGAAAACCTATTTCCAAACCTATTTAAAATATCCCATGATCCCTTCGGTGCTTTCCGCATCGGCTTCGACGACCCGGCTGTGAGGGACGTCAATCAGGAACGGGACAACCTGGAAACCGGTCACGCCCTCCGGACCGAGCGTCACCAGCGCTAACGCCGACTGGCGCGTATCCGCCAGCCCGTACTGGTCGAAGAGCGCGTTGCCCAGGCTGTAAAAAACCAGCGTCTGGCCGTTGTCGATCCAATCGGCGGGCTGCAAAACGTGCGGATGGTGACCCCAGATCAATGCCGCGCCGGCTTGCGCCAGACGGAGAGCGATCTCTTCCTGGAAGGAAGATGCGCCCGCCTGGTACTCCGCGCCCCAGTGGATCGAAACGATGACCGTCGCGCCGGTTGCGCGCGCCGCCCGGACTGCCTGCACAGCGCGCTCGAGCTCGAACGGACCCGTGGCGTCGAACGCCAGGACCGCCAGCCTGATCCCGTTGAGGGTGCGGAATACCGGTTCCATACCAGGACCGGCGTAGCCCAGCCCTGCTTCCGCCAGCGCCGACCGGGTTTCGAGCAGCCCCTCTTCCCCGCAATCCAGGTTGTGGTTGTTGGCTACCGTCAACAGGTCGAAGCCCGCCTCTGCCAGCACGGTTGCGCGCTCCGGCGGCGCGCAAAGGGTGTATGGGGAATCGCTCTGCACCGGAGCGCCGGTCAGCGGGGACTCGAGGTTGGCCATCACCAGGTCGGCAGAACCCAGATAGGGATCGAGATAGGCAAAGCTCTCCGCGGAGGGATGCACGTCGCGCCCCAGCATCACGTCGCCCAGGAGCGCCAGCGTGACCTTCGGTGCGGGGCTCGAGGCCGGGGTAGAAGCCGCAGAAACGGAAGCAGGTCCCGCCTGCGTTCGACACCCGGTCAGCAGGAACAGGACCAGCAGCCCCAACAGCCTCCAACGCCAAACAGACCACAGACGCCGGCCGGGGGCCTCGCTCTGTGGTCTGTGGTCCCCGCTTAAAGCTCATGGGGTCACGAACAAACGGATCCAGTCCGGCTGTGGCGGGTTCGTGCCTCCTTCGACCATCGCCTGCCACTGCTCGTCGGTCATGCGGTTTGCGACCGAAACCGGGAATTCATAGTAGCTGTAAACTGCGCCGGTGGCCAGGCGCGCAGGCTGGCCCGGCAGCACCACGTACAGGGGGACAGGCTGGCCGATGGCTTCCTCCAGGGCAACCACCGTTCCATCCGGTGCAAGCCCTGTGGCCACGTCAGCGATCAGAGCCGCTTTCTGGTCTTCCAGGATCGGCCGGTCGACGCCCGGCTCCATGTCGGCAGCGGCCAGGGTGAACTGTTCCAGCACGCCGCCCCAGTAGTACATGTGCCAGTAATCATCGTTGGAGATTTCCCGGCCGTTCAGTTCCGCCTCCGCGATCCGCTGCAGGAATTCCAGTTCGGAGATCAGGTTGTCCAGGTTGTTGCCGGTCAAAGTGCTCAGCAGGCCGCGCTGGTCCAGGCCATCGCGCGTCATCGTTGCCAGGGCCAGCAGGCGGGCATACGCCTCCGGATTGGGTTCCACGTAGCTGTGCGGCGGGTCCTGTTCCGCGCCGCCCCCACCCATCTCGGCTATGACCTGTTTGGCATACAGGATGGTATCGTGCTTGAGTTCCGTCCAGGAACCCAGCGCGGTTTGCAGGTCCTTGCGGGTCCAGGCCTGGGTGCGCATGAAGGCCGGGTAGCGGCTGTCCTTGGGCGCCAGCAGCGGCTGGAAGCTGTACAGCCAGTTCCAGTACAGGTTCTGCGTCCACGAGTTAGCACCCAGGGCGGCGATCTCCGAACGCACCTTGGCCATCTGGGTATCGTAGTTAGCGTACTGGCTTTCGCCCATGTCTTTCAAGATGGTCATAAGCCTCGTCCGAACCCATGGCGGCCATGAAATCCAGCCCCTTGGGCAGGCCGCGCGGGTTTGTATCCGTGCCCACCTTGCGCCAGATGACCTGCCCGAAGACGTATGCGTCCAGCGTGAAGCGCTGGCCCATGAAGCGAAAGCCCTTGGTGGCCTGTTCGGGATCCTCCCAGATCCAGACCCACATCGAATTGACCTGCGGCGGCGGCAGGGTCTGGGCCGCTTCCAGGAAGGCGGCGAATTTGGTCTCATCGGCAAAGGCAGCGGGATCCGGGTTTTCGCCGAAGATCGAATCCATCAGAGCGCCGTATTCGAAGAACGAGAGATCATCGGCCTTGCCCACGATAAAGGTGGTCGGCTCGTAGATGTTCTGCCACAACGTGGCGGCCGGGGTGCCATCAGGGGCGGTCGCGGTGCGCAAGGTCTGCGTCATGAGCAGCGCGCGCTGGGTTTCGAAGGCATCGCGCAGGCGGTAGGTCAGGCGCCCGTACCACATCATGGCGCGGAAGTATTTCTTGAGCTCCTCCGAGCGCGTATAGTGGCCGCGCGGGATGTACTGCGAATAATCTTCGATCAGCTTTTTTTCGGGGGGCAGGTCCTCGCGGTCCCAGAGCGGCGAGACCTGCGGCCCGCCTGCGCCGTCGATCAGGGCCAGTTCGGCGTTGACCAGGTCCGTCACTTCGGGGGGCACAGGGTCGGGCAACCCCAACAACTGCGCAGCCACGGCGAAGAACGCCACGTTGCGGCGGGCGGGTTCTTCCAGTGCCGTGCCCTGCAGGGACCGATACTGCTGTTCGCTGGCGCCCAACATGCTGCTGGTCAGCGAATTGAGCGTGGCGATGAACGAGTTGCGTTCCAGGTCGCGCAGCATCTTGTCGAACAGCAGGTGGTAGACGTGATAGATCGAGTCGCTGGTGATGAAGACCGGGTGGAGGTCGTAGCGGCCGTATTCGTAGATCTGGTAGAACTCGCGGTACTGCTCCGGCTCGGGCGGCAGGACCACGAACCCGTTCTGCGAGAGCAGACCGCGCTGGGCCTCGCTAAGTTCCGCGTCAGCGGCGTACTGCACCCCGCCCAGGTCCACCGGCAGGTCGTAATCGCCGCCGTTGAACTGCGCCGGGAGGTCGACAGCGACCGGCTTATAGGCGGCGAAGGCCGGCGCGTACACGCCAGGGGGCGGCGTGGGCGCCGGAACGGACGCGGCCGGGGTGGCCAACGGCTCCGGCGTAGCAGCCGGCGGAGCAAGCAAATTGCACGCGATCGAAACCAGGAGGACAATACTGACGATAAAGAAGAGCGGATATCGTTTGGGTTGCATGGGATTCTCCTATATCAAGGGACCAGGATCAAGGGTCGGCCCGGCGCCGGACCGGGCAATCGCCATCCGGTCGAACGGACCATCCAGGGTTAAGACGAGGCTGAAGCCAAAACCGTTCCATTCCCACACCTTTAAATTGCGCGCCGGGGCAGATGGCGGGGTCATCGTACTGCGCTTCGAGCGTGACCAGCAACTGCTCCCCGTCTCCTGACAGATCGGCGACCGCAAAGCTCTTGACCGGCGCCGCCAGCGCCGAGCCCGCCCAGCGCTCGCGAAACGCGCCCCGGTACCAGCCGATCAGGATCAGATGGCAAGAGGTACCGTTAGAATCGTGGAAATCCGAAATACGCCCGCCGTACGGCAGCCAGGCGTCCACCGGCCAGGGCCGGAACGGACGCCAGACCAGCAAGACGGCTTCCGGACGGCCATCCCGGTTCAGGTCGGCGACCAGGGCCTGCCCCACCTGCCATTCCGGCGGGCTTTGCCAGCGGATCCGGTCACCGGTTTGAAGGCGGGCGCGCCCGTCCGCGACGACCAGCGACTCCGCTTCTCCATCGTTATCGAAGTCGGCGGAGGTCTCAGGAGAAACGAGATGCGCCCCTGCCGGCACAGGGACTTCTTGCAAAGACCCGTCCACCCACTGCCAGGCATGCTGCCGCGCCGGGCAGACGAGCACCAGCGAAACCAGCGCCAACACAAGGGCAATACGACGGTCCATCACATATATTGTACAACTTTTAAGAGGCCAGGCCCTTCCCCATTCGGGGTCACAGAAAGTGAAATTCGTTCGCTGAGAAGGTTGTATTCCCCGTTACAACCTCTGCCTGGTCTTGTTCCACGGCAGGTCTCTGGCTTCCACCTCCACCGTCCCCTCCCTGGTGGGGACATATTCCCACCACTCATCATCTATGCGAGTGGCTTCCCCGTTCTCCAGTTCGTTCCCCTCTGAATCAAGAATCCAGACGTGCACGCTCGCCACGAATACGTCATCGCTGGCCTGCACGCGGATCAGCCCTTCCTTGCGCTCCAGGCAATGGATGACCGGCGGGTGGGCAGCATCCGAGAGCGCCATATTGTAGGCGGTTACGTTTGGCCTCTTCTTGGCCAGCTCCGCATAGATCGGATAGACTTTCCAGGCCTCTCTGGCCCAGATGGTCCTCAGCTTGAACCGCTTCCGGTTTTCAGCCTGGCCAGGGGTGCCATTCCGGTGGTATTCCGGTTTTACGCTGATCCGCGTGCTACCGTCCGGCATCTGGCTGAAGACAAAGTTTCCCAGGCTGCCGCTCAAGCCAAACAACATTCCACCTCTTTTTACTTTTGCCATAGGGTTTTACCTTCTTTCTTTTTGGGTTTGTGTTCGGTCGCATTAGGCTCGAGATAGGGTCGTGCTTCGGTCGCCGCAGGCGTTTAATGCTTCTGATCTGCTTGCTACATGCTTCCTGGATGCTTGCTGTCTATAAGCTTCCTGCATTCATCCTGTGTTGATTCCGGGATTTGTGGTCTCACCTGTGAAATTGTCCCCCTCTTTATGCATTATCAGCAACTTTTTAAACAGCAATTTGTTAGATCGCACTAACAGGCAGGGTCTCGGGTATTCCCTTGATGCGAAACGAACGTTTCCCTATTATGGCGGATTCGGGCAAAGATGCAAGTGTCCTGGCTTTTCAATCCTGTTAGTTCCAACCTTTCCTGATAAGATTGTGAGGTCCAAATCGCGGAAGCAATATTTTCCCTGAGGGGTTTTATAATGAGCTCCTCTCACTTTAAGAGTTGTTGCGTTTTGTTTGTATCATCCATGACCGTAGTCTGGTTGTGTTTTGCAAGAGAACTTGTTATTCTGGGTGTCATTGCTAAAGTAGGAAAATTTGATGAAAAGAATCTTTTTCTGTATGTTTACAATCTTAGGGTTATTCACGAGTTTGCCTTTCGCTTCTGTCGCCAACTCCGCTCCCAGTGAAAGACAGTTGGCAACCAGCGTAATATCTGGAAGGCCATACCCCGTTAAACCGGTGAGTGAGCCACTTAATTCCGATGTAGCAGTTAACCCAAACAATTCCCTTTTAATCCAATTGGATCCCTCAAAAATTTCATTCAAAGAAATCGTCAGCGGTTTAAGTAGTCCCGTTTTTATCACCAACGCCGACGATGGCTCTGGGCGAATCTTCGTTGTGGAACGAAGTGGAAGAATCCGCATCATAAAAAACGGCACACTCCTGGCGCTCCCCTTCCTTGATATCCAATCCATGGTCAAATCAACGAATGGGGAACAGGGATTGTTGGGGCTGGCTTTCCATCCATCCTTTTCAAGCAACGGAAAGTTCTATGTTGTTTACACTGATGCCAGACCCGGCGACGCTACCGGCTCCGTCCTGACCCTGAGACAATTTACCGTATCTGGAAGCGATCCCGATCTTGCCGACTCGAGCAGCGGCACCACCCTTCTTACAATTAACCATCCAACCTATGCCAACCACAATGGCGGCACGCTTGCCTTTGGAAATGATGGATATCTATATTGGTCCACCGGAGATGGCGGTGGGGCGGGTGATCCCAACAACAACGGACAAAACCTGACGAGTTTGCTTGGGAAAATCTTGCGCATTGACGTGAATACAGGCGCACCTTATTCCATCCCTGCAAGCAATCCTTTTTATAACAATGCTGATCCCAGCATCAAGAAGGAAGTGTGGTCATATGGTCTGAGAAATCCCTGGCGCATATCATTTGACCGGCTCACCCACGATTTATACATTGGGGATGTGGGCCAGAGTACGCGAGAGGAAGTTGACTTCCAGTCTTCAGATAGCACGGGTGGAGAAAATTATGGCTGGCGGATCATGGAGGGTAGCCTTTGTTACAATCCATCCAGTGGGTGCAACCAAGCCGGAAAAATACTTCCGATTGCCGAATATGACCACTCGCTTGGGTGTTCCGTCACGGGGGGGTATGTTTATCGGGGGTCGAATTTCCCTTCGCTTTCTGGTCATTATTTTTACGGAGATTTTTGTAGCGGGAGACTTTTTAGCATTTACAAAAATTCTCCTGCTGGCTGGAGCGCACCGGTTCAACTCGTTGATACAGCCTTTAACATCACCAGCTTTGGGGAAGACGAACAAGGGGAACTGTACCTGACCGATTACTCCACCGGGAAAATTTATAACCTTCAATACGAAGAAGCATATCAAATCACAGGAAATGCGAGTGTAGGGGAGGCTCTTTTGAGCTACACCGATGGAACGGAGAAAACAGTCACCACACAGTCAGACGGCAATTACGCGATCACAGTGCCCAACAATTGGAGCGGCACAGTCACGCCTTCCCACGCCTGCTACACCTTCACACCTCCCAGCCGGACCTACAACAACGTGACGGCGAACCAAACGGCACAAGATTACACGCCAGCCTATAAAGCAGGGTCGGGGTGCGCCGACCTCGATGTCCTGGTCGGCGGGACCAACCAGGGACGCTTCGGACTGCCGGAAGCGGCCAGCACGCGGGCGATCTTCACCAACCTGGACAACGGCCGGTGAAGGTAGTGAGCACGAACGGGGTGCCGATCATCGCTTCGATGCGGATCAACCTGAAGACGTTGCCCAGCTACGCGAGCTACTCGGAGTTCATGGGCATCCCGGCTTCGAAGCTGACCGACACTTACCTGTTCCCCTGGTACAACAACGCGGCGACGGGCGGGTTGAGCTCGCAGCTGCGCTTCGGGAATGTGGGCACGGACCCGACGGTGGTGACGGTCAAGATCGGGGGCGAGGTGCAGGACAGCTACCCGCTCGACCCGGACGAGAGCCTGCGGGTGACCTACAACAACGTCGACGCGGGACCGGTGGAAGTGACCAGTTCGGGCGGTGTGCCGATCATTGCATCGATGCGCATCAACCTGAAGACCTTGCCGAGCTACTCGAGCTACTCCGAGTTCATGGGGCTCTCGGCCAGCGACACGGCGGGGACCAGCTACATGTTCCCGTGGTACAACAACGCGACGACGGGCGGGTTGAGCTCGCAGTTGCGCTTCGGGAATGTGGGCACGGACCCGACGGTGGTGACGGTCAAGATCGGGGGCGAGGTGCAGGACAGCTACCCGCTCGACCCGGACGAGAGCCTGCGGGTGACGTACGACAATGTGGACGCGGGACCGGTGGAAGTGACCAGTTCGGGCGGTGTGCCGATCATTGCATCGATGCGCATCAACCTGAAGACCTTGCCGAGCTACTCCAGCTACTCCGAGTTCATGGGACTGCCGGGAACGGCCTTGACGGAAACGAGATATCTGTTCCCGTGGTACAACAACGCGACGACGGGCGGGTTGAGCTCGCAGCTGCGCTTCGGGAACGTGGGCACGGACCCGACGGTGGTGACGGTCAAAATCGGGGGCGAGGTGCAGGACAGCTACCCGCTCGACCCGAACGAGAGCCTGCGGGTGACGTACGACAATGTGGACGCGGGACCGGTGGAAGTGACCAGTTCGGGCGGTGTGCCGATCATTGCATCGATGCGCATCAACCTGAAGACCTTGCCGAGCTACTCCAGCTACTCCGAGTTCATGGGGTTGTCGGTGGGGTCATCGCTGGGGATGCCAGGCAACGAGTTGAGTTCGACCTACTGGTTCCCCTGGTACAACAACGCCACGACCGGCGGACTCTCCTCCCAATTGCGCTTCGGCGTGCCGTAGTTTCCAAGCAAGATTCAAATTCAGTAAATCACAGAATTATGAATGGGAGCCTGAAACTTTTGTGATTGATTGAAATTATTAAATTCCAACCCGAAATGTTCGATCATAATAGACTTCTATTTATGAATACCGCCCAACGCAGTGCAATGGTAAAAGCCCTCTTCGCGGTCACCGTTTGGGGGGCTTCTTTCATTGCAACCAAAGTTGCGTTACGTGACGTTTCACCGATCACAGTCATCTGGCTTCGCTTCGCGATGGGTGTAGTCATCCTGGGCATCGCTGTGACAGCCAGGAAACAGTTTGCGCTGCCGCAAAAGAAAGAATGGCCCTACTTTGCGCTGCTGGGCTTCCTGGGGATCACCTTCCACCAATGGCTGCAATCCACCGCGCTGACCACCTCGCGCGCCAGCACCACCGCCTGGATCGTGGCCACCACGCCGGTCTTCATGGCGCTGTTGGGCTGGCTGGCGCTCAAGGAGAAGGTCGGCTGGACCCAGATTGGTGGGATCCTGCTGGCGGCGCTGGGCGTGCTGCTGGTAGTCACAGACGGGGACCTCAGCTCCCTGTCGCTGCGCCAGTTCGGCCAGCCGGGAGACGTGCTCGTGTTGATCAGCTCGTTCAACTGGGCGGTCTTCTCCGTGCTTTCGCGGCGCGGGCTGGCGGCCCACCCTGCCACCCGGATGATGTTCTACGTCATGACCCTCGGCTGGCTTTTTACGAGCATCCTGTTCTTCAGCGGGACAGGTCTGGCCGAGATCCCGCAACTGAGCTTCAACGGTTGGCTGGGGGTGGGCTTCCTGGGCATCTTCTGCTCGGGCCTGGCCTACATCGCCTGGTATGATGCCTTGCAAGCCCTGCCCGCCGCGCAACTGGGCGCCTTCCTGTACCTGGAGCCGCCGGTGGCTGTCATTGTAGCAGCTTTAGTCCTGGCGGAATCTGCCAGCCTGGCTGCTTTGCTCGGCGGGGCAGTTATATTGTTCGGCGTGTGGATGGTCAACCGGAACCACAGATGAATGGGATGAACACGGATAAAAGATATGAAAAAGGATTTGACGACTAGAACTACACCAGGGGCTAGCGTGATCGAGATCGACGGGGGATTCCGGTTATCTCTGCCGGCAGGGGATGGGAAAACGTACCGGCTGGCGCAACTAGACGATTATGCCAAGATGAGGCGCAGCGGCTTTCCCCACCACCCCTCCCTCCGCCTCAGCCTGCGTGCGCGCGCCTCGGCCGCTTCCCTGCCCGGGACGTGGGGCTTTGGGCTGTGGAACGACCCGTTTGGATGGTCGCTCGGCTTCGGCGGGAACCCGGTCCGGACACCGGCCCTGCCGAACGCGGTCTGGTTTTTTCACGCTTCAACAGAGAGCTATCTGTCCTTTTCCGACAAGCCCGGGAACGGTTTCCTGGCCCAGGCCTTTCAGGCGCCGGCATTCCCCGCCCTTGGCCTGGCAAAGGTTGGGATCACGTTCCCCTTTTCACGGACCAAAGCGCGCGCGGCCATGGGCGAGATCGTTGCAGAAGATGAAGTCCGCCTGGGTGTGGATGTGACCGGATGGCACGCGTACAGGCTGGAGTGGAGCGAGAAGCGGTCCGCGTTTTGGGTGGATGATGCCCTCGCCCTGGAAACGCCCGTCTCGCCCCGTCCCCCGCTGGGACTGGTGCTGTGGATCGACAACCAGTTCGCCGCCTGGCGCCCGGACGGAAAAATCGGGTTCGGCGTCCTGGAGAACACCGAACCCGCATGGTTGGAAATAAAAGATGTGAATTTAGAGTAGCGGCAACTCTCGCAGTTGCCGTGTTACATCGGGGGCCAGTAGCGGGCGATCAGGTCGGCCGTGAACGGGATGACGTGCAACAGCGCATCTACGAGCAGACCGAGCAAGATGTACATGCCGAACTGGCGGTTGTGCTGGAAAGCAAAGCCGGAGAACCACACCGGCCAGGCGGGCCAGCCTTCCGGCGGCGCCGGGGGCTTGGGATGGTTCAGGACTTTGACCAGCGTGATGGCTTCTTTGATGGCAAAGAAAACGATCAGCATGACCGGGGTGAAGTAGCGCGGCACGAATACCAGATAGGCGACGACCACGTAGATCAGGATGACCGCCGCCTGGTTCACCCGGCGGGCAACCGTCTCCCCTACCCGCACGGGGAAGGTGCCCACGCCGCGGTTTTTATCGTCATCGCGCTTATCGATGTGTTTGGCCATGTTGATGCTCATCACGCCCAGCCCGTACGGCACGCCGGCCAGGACCGCGTTCCAAACCGTAGACGTCACGATCGGCTGCCCACTGACCAGCGCCAGCACGAAGTACACGCCGCCGATCATGATCGGTCCCCAGATCAGGAAGATGGACAGTTCGCCAATGCCCCAGTATTTGAACGGGTAGGTATAGAGAAGAAGAACGATTGCCCCGAAGATGAACAAGCCCAGGACGACCGGATTGAAATTTGTCGTGATCAGCGCCCACAGGCCGGCCAGGGTGGCCAGGATCCCGCTGATGATGAACCAGCGGATCTGCTGCGGCTTGGTGAAGAACCCCTGCACCAACGGGTGCACGCCGTACTGCGTGCGGAAGTAATTGCCCTGGTCGAGACCGCGCGAATAGTCGGTGTAGTCGTTGAGCAGGTTGTTGGTGCCGTGTGCGATAAAAAGTCCAAGAGTGAGGATCAGCCAGGGGATCCAGGAAAAATAACCATCCCGCCAGGCCAGGATGCCGGCGATGATGCAGGAATACACTGTGACCAGGGTCACAGCCGAACGCGTGGCGATCAGCCACTTGGAGACGACATCCAGCGCGTTCCACTCTTTCTTGTCGTCCATTTTGATCAGCTCCCAGGAAGCTTTGCGCCACATACCAAAATTAATTTTCATCGGCAGATTCTCCTTTCTGGGTTCGATTATACAACTTATTGTGTAAATCGCAGTAATTTTGTCAAGTATTTTACCGTTCACTGCCAGTTTCTGTCAGGAAACGGCGAGAATGGTAGGAGAGGCCGAAAACAAGGGTGCGGGACGAACGCCCGCACCCTTGTTTTCGGCTATCTTTTCAGCTTTGTAGAACGATTCAACGCCAGAAGTTTTGGGTAGCCGGCAACAGCCTCAGGGCAACATCGAGCAGCAGCCCGAACATGAAGAGCGAGCCAAACGTCCGGTTGTTGTAGAACGCATAGCCCACAAAATACAAGGGCCAGCCCGGCGCCCGCTCCGGGCGAGTCTCCGGCTTGGGTTTCAGGAAGATCGGGTAGATTTTCAGGAAACCGGGCAGCGCCAGAAATACGATCAACATCACCGGGGTGAAGAACCGGGCGAAGATCAAGTACAGTGTAATCAGATAAGGCAGGATCATCATGGCCAGCACAGCAAAGCGGGAGGCTTTTTCCCCGATGACCACCGGCAGGGTATGGATGCCCTTCTTGCGGTCCATGTCGAGCTTGTCGATATGCTTGCCGAAAATAACGGTTGTTACTCCGAGAACGTAGGGCAGGCTGGCAACGACAACGAACCAGTTCCAGTGCTGGGTCAGAATATAATACCCACCGCCGATCATCAAAGGTCCCCAGACGATCAGAACTGCAACCTCGCCCATTGCCAGCCCCTTCAGCGGCCAGGTGTAGAAGAGCAGGAAAAACGCACCGAGGGCGAGCAAGATCCAGGCTGTCCCGTTAAAGCCCGTATACCAGAGCAGGTAAAGTCCCAAGGCAAGGGCCATCAAAGCCGTCACCGCGAAATAGGTCAGGTGCTGGCGGCGGGTCATCAGGCCGCTGGCGATCGGCTGCGCGCCGTAAATATTGCGGTAGTAGTTATCTTTATCCACCCCACGGACGAAGTCGGTAAAGTCGTTGAAGATGTTGTTGCTGGCGTGGGCCAGGATCAACCCCAAAGTGAGCGCAAACCAGGGCAGGAACTGAAAGCCCTGGTCGCGCAAGGCAAACAAACCCGCCAGCGCGGCAGAGATAAAGGTCATGATGAGAACAGCCGCCCGGGTGGAAATGAGCCAGCGGGAAATGATGTCCAGCGCATCCCATTCGTCCTTGGAAACATCGGGGATCACGTTCAACGCTTTTCGCCACATTGCAAAGTCTAATTTCATAATTGGCACTCCTAATTGGATGGGATCGGTCCGATTATATCAAAGGAATGTTGCAGGAACCGAGAAGATGTACAGACATGTCGAAAATTGCCCGCTGAGGAGAAACAGCATCTAGCAAATCAGACTACGATTGTTCAGACAACCGGAAATGACAGTATGTGACTTTAATCACAATTTTAGTATGACATCCCGCACTTACAAACTTGTGATAAAAATCACATACTGTAAATAGCGCAACAACACCATCTTACATCACAGCCTGCGCCGGGCTGTGATGTTTTTTTTGGGGCTTATGCAGTTTTCCGGGAACCTTTTTCAACTGCGTTAACCCCAACTAGAGCAGAGAGGAACCCTATGGCCACACTCCAAACGCTCGACCCCCCGAAAACTGTTCCAAAGCAAATCGAAGACCTGACCTTGCTCGATGAAGTATCCGCCCGCACGGCTGGCGTCTCGCGCCTTGAGATGTGCATCCAGTGCGGGACCTGCGGCGGCTCCTGTCCCTCTTCCGCGGACATGGACCATACCCCAAGGATGTTATTCGCCATGATCCGCGCCGGAATGCGCGAGGCCTCCCTGAAGAGCAACACCCCCTGGATTTGCGTCTCGTGCTACCACTGCGTGGTGCGCTGTCCGCAGAATGTGCACATCGCGGACGTGATGTACACGCTCAAAGGGCATGGCGATCGAAGCCAAACTCTATCAGGACTCCACCGCCCCCGATTTCTCCCAGACCTTTGTAGATATGGTGGAAGAATACGGGCGCGGCTTTGAATTCGGCCTGGCCACACGCCATTACCTGAAACACTTCCCGCTGCGCCTGCCCGGCATGGCACCCATGGGATTGGGCCTGTTGACCAAGAAGCGCATGAACATCACCCCCACCCGCATCAAAGGCATCAAACAACTCAAGGCAATCCTGAAACGGGCCAAAGAGATCGAATGGAGGACAGCCATGGCTAAGTATCTCCTCTATCCTGGTTGCTCCATGGAATCCAGCGCCAAGGCCTACCGCGATTCCCTGCTGGCAGTTGCAGGTCCGATTGGGCTGGAATTGGAAGAGATCGATGACTGGAACTGCTGCGGCGCGACCGAATATCTGGGCATCAGCCTGACGCCCGCCTACGCGCTGATCAGCCGCAACCTGGCGCTGGCCGCCAAACAAGCCAATGGCAACCGCACCGTGGTTGCCCCGTGCAGCGCCTGCTATCTGAACCTGGCGAAGGCCGACTACTACATGCAGGAACAGCCCAAGCTGGGCAGTGATGGTCAACGAAGCGCTGGAGGCCGGCGGTCTTTCCTACAAGCCAGGCTCGCTGGAAATCCGTCATCTGCTGGATGTGATTGTTTACGACATCGGCCTGGATACGATTAACCAGCAAAGTTGTCCGTCCGCTCAAAGGACTGCGCGTCGCGCCTTACCTGGGCTGCATGGTACCGCGACCGGACTACGAACATCGCTGGTCAGACCACGAACATCCGGTGGAACTGGACCTGCTGCTCGAGGCGCTGGGCGCGGAAGTGATCGACTTCCCGCTCAAGACCCACTGCTGCGGCGGCCACATGACCCAAATCGGGCCTGATACCGCTTTCGAGCTGATCCGGCGACTGGTCTCATCCGCCGATGACTACGAGGCCGACATCATGGCAACCCTGTGCCCGATGTGCCAGATGAACCTGGATGCCTATCAGAACGAGACCAACCAGCATTTCGGCACCAATTATCAAGATGCCGATTGTGTTCTTCACCCAGTTGATGGGGCTGGCTTTCGGGTTGGAGCCCAAAGAGCTCGGCTTCGGCACGGAACTGGTCAGCGCGACGAAGCGCTTGGCAAAGATCGGCCTGGAAGCGCCGGAACCTGTCGCAGGCAGCGCCGGCGCGCCCACGCAAGACAGACGGACTGCCCATGCCGACACCGCTTCCCAAGCAAGCGGACGCAGACGGCAGAGAAAGATGAGGTGGCGAAATGACCAAACACAACGGGAGCAAGCCCTGAAGTCCAGGGCTAGAGCGAATTGGGGTTTACGTCTGCCACTGCGGGACGAATATCGCCGGGACGGTTGACGTCGACCAGGTTGCCGAATGGGCTGCCAGCCGTCTGAAAGAACGCGGCGTGGTCATCGCCCGCGACTACAAGTTCATGTGTTCCAGCCTGGGGCAGGAGCTGATCGAGAAAGACATCAAGGAACAAGGGCTGACCCGCGTGGTGGTAGCGGCCTGCTCGCCACACCTGCACGAAAAAACCTTCCGCACTGCCTGCGCACGGGCGGGACTGAACCCGTTCCTGTGCGAGATGGTTTCGATCCGCGAGCAGGTTTCGTGGGTCCACACGGACAAGGAAGCCGCCACCATCAAGGCCCAGGCAGCGGTCTCAGGCGGCGTGGAACGCGTGATCCACCACGAACCGCTAGAGCCGCTGACCGTGCCGATCAACCCGGCCACGCTGGTGGTCGGCGGCGGGATTGCGGGAATCCAGGCGGCGCTCGAAATCGCGGACGCCGGGCATCACGTCTATCATGGTGGAGCGCGAACCGTCGATCGGCGGGCACATGGCCCAGTTCGACAAGACCTTCCCCACCCTGGACTGCGCGGCCTGCATCCTGACCCCCAAGATGGTCGATGTGGGCGGGCATCCCAACGTAACCCTGATGACCTGGAGCGAGGTCGAAAAAGTGGAAGGTTACGTGGGCAATTTCAGCGTGACCATCCGTAAGAAAGCCCGCCACGTGAAAACCGAGCTGTGCACGGGCTGCGGCATCTGCCAGGAAAAATGCCCAAAGAAAGTGGTCGATGAAGTGTACGAAGCCGGGCTGGGATACCGCAAAGCCATTTACACGCCCTTCCCGCAAGCTGTGCCCAAGTACCCGGTCATGGATGTGGACAACTGCATCTACTTCGAAAAAGGCACCTGCAAAGCCTGCGAGAAGTTCTGCCCGACCAACGCCATCGACTTCACCCAGAAGGATGAGGTCATCACGCTCGAGGTCGGCAATATCATCCTGGCCACGGGCTATGACCTGTTCGACGCCCGCCGGGTGACCAATTACGGCTACGGCCGGCTGGCGAACGTTTTCACTTCGCTTAGAGATGGAACGCCTGACCAACGCCGCCGGCCCGACCAACGGCAACATCGTGCTGCGGGATGGCAAGACCAAGCCCGAAGCGGTGGGCATCATCCACTGCGTGGGCTAGCCGCGACCGCAATTTCAACAACTATTGCTCGGTCATCTGCTGCATGCAGAGCCTGAAATTCGCCCACATGGTCCACGAACGGACCGGCGCGACCGTCTACAACTTCTACATCGACATGCGCACCCCGTTCAAGGACTACGATGAGTTCTACCAGCGGGTCATGGAGGAAGGCACCCTCTTCGTGCGCGGCAAGGTGGCCGAAGTCACCGATGCAGCCCGCCTGCCTGGCGAAGAGGGCAAGCTGATCATCCAGGTAGAGGACACGCTGGCCGGCAAACAACGCCGCATCCCGGTCGACATGGTCATCCTGTCGGTCGGGCTGGAACCACGCAAGGATTCGAACGAGACGGCCAAGCTGTTCGGCATCTCGTGCTCGTCCAACGGCTGGTTCATCGAAAAGCACCCCAAGCTCGACCCGGTCGCCACCATGACCGAGGGCATCTACATCGCCGGCTGCGCGCAGGGACCGAAGGACATCCCCGCCAGCGTGGCGCAGGGAGCGGCTGCGGCGGCCCGCGTGCTCGGCAAGATCGAGCAGAAAGAGATGGCGCTCGAGCCCATCCGCGCCAGCGTGATCGAAGAGAAGTGCTCTGGCTGCCGCATCTGCAATGACCTGTGTCCGTTCAACGCCATCAGTTTCCACGAAGACAGGATGGTCACGGAGATCAACGCAGCGCTGTGCCAGGGTTGTGGCACCTGTGTGGCGGCCTGTCCGGCAGGCGCGATCTACGGCACCGGCTTTAACAACGAACAGGTGCTGGCGCAAATCGAAGGGCTGCTGCTTCTGAACGTTGGAGAGGAGGCAGTGCCCTGCTTGATGGTAATTGGTAATTACCATCCACCTGAACAAGGCCAAATCCTATGAATACCGAAAGATTCGAACCCACCATTATCGGCTTCACCTGCAACTGGTGCTCCTACCGCGCCGCGGACCTGGCCGGCACCGCCCGCATCAAATACCCGCCCAACATCCGCCTGATCCGCTTGATGTGCTCGGGCCGGCTCGACCCGACCTTTGTCTTCAAAGCCCTGGCCAGTGGCGCGGACGGCGTGATGATCACCGGCTGTCACCCTGGCGAGTGCCACTATATCGAACAGAATTACAAAGCGCTGCGCCGCTTCCATCTGATCCGCCGCACGCTGAAAGGCTTCGGGGTCGAACCCGAGCGGGTCAAGCTGGTCTGGGCCAGCGCAGCGGAAGGCGCAAAGTTCGCCAGCGAGACGGCGGGCTTCATCGAGGAAATCCGGGCGCTAGGCCCGCTGCATTGGGGGAAAGCCAGCACCCGATCTCCAGTTACCGGTGATCCATCACATGGAGACTGGTCGCCGAGCCCTGATCACTCTCCCAAGGAGGTGCCCGCATGACCGCACCTAATGGTAGTAAACCGAAGTTTGCGATGTACTGGGCGGCATCTTGCGGCGGCTGCGAGATCGCCGTGCTCAACATCCACGAGAAGATCCTGGACGTGGATGCCAATTTCGAGGTAGTCTTCTGGCCGGTCGCGATGGACGCCAAGTACAAGGACGTCGAGGCGATGGAAGATGGCTCGATCCTGCTAACGCTCTTCAACGGCGGCATCCGCAACGAGGAAAACGAGCATATCGCCAAGCTGTTACGCCAGAAATCGAAGCTACTGGTTGCCTTCGGATCGTGCGCTTGTGAAGGCTGCATCCCGGGGCTGGCAAACTTGAGCCCTGCCGGTGAGATCGTCTATACGGCCTTCAACACCGTTTCGACGGACAACCCGCACCAAATCTATCCCCGAATCCATTTCGACGTGCCAGAGGGCGAGATCCACATCCCGAAGATTTTCCCCACCCTGCGCACCCTGGACCAGGTGGTGGATGTGGACTACTACATGCCCGGCTGCCCGCCCGAATCGCACCAGATTGGCGCAGTGATCGACCTGGTGGTGCAGGTCTTGCAGGGTAAGGCGGAACTGCCTCCCAAAGGCGCAACTATTGGCGCCGGCAACTCTACCGTCTGCGACGAGTGCACGCGGAAGCGCAACCTCAAGTCTGTCAAATCCTTCCACAGGATTTACGAACTGGAGATCGATCCCGAGCTGTGCCTGCTCGAACAGGGCGTCCCGTGCAACGGTCCGGCCACCCGCAGCGGGTGCAACGCCCGTTGCCCAGGCGCCGGGGCGCAGTGCATTGGCTGTTACGGCCCTGCCGAGGGGGTGGTCGATTACGGTGCGCGGCTGATCGCCGCCTTCGCCTCGGTCATCGACAGCAACGATCCCGAAGAGATCGAAACCATCCTGGATGGCATCCCCGACCCAACCGGACAGTTCTACCGGTTCAACCTGGCGGGGTCGCTGTTAAAAGCGGCGAAACCAGCGTGGGAGAAGGCGTAGCGAGTAGCGCGAGGTTAATCTCGCGCAACAGGAGACAACTATGACACAGCGAATCACGATTGATCCCATCACCCGCCTGGAAGGCCACGGTAAGATCGAAATCTTCCTGGACGAGCAAGGCGACGTCGCCAACACCTACTTCCAGATCCCCGAGCTGCGCGGCTTCGAGCGCTTCTGCGTTGGCCGCCCGGTGGAGGAGATGCCCCTGCTGACCAACCGCATCTGCGGCGTGTGCCCGGAAGCGCACCACATGGCCGCCGCCAAAGCCGCCGACATGGTCTACCACGTCGACCCGCCGCGTACGGCCAAGCTGCTGCGCGAACTTCTATATTCCGCCTTTTTCGTCACCGACCACACCACCCACTTTTATGCCCTGGCCGGCCCGGATTTTGTGATGGGGCCGGATGCGCCCGTGGCGGAACGCAACATCCTGGGCGTGATCCACAAGGTTGGGCTGGAGATCGGCGGAAAGGTCATCAACGCCCGCAAGGCCGGACACACCGTCATCGAGATGATCGGCGGCCGCAAGGTACACCCCTGCACATCCATCCCCGGCGGCCTGACGAAGGGTATCACTGCGGAACAGCGAGATGAAATCCTCAAATTGGGCCAATGGGCGGTCGACTTTGCCCAGTTCAGCCTGAAGCTGTTCAACGATATCGTGCTGGGAAACAAGGCATACGTCGACCTGATCCTGGGCGACATCTACACCCACCGCACCTACTACATGGGCATGGTGGATGAGAACAACCAGGTCAATTTCTATGACGGCAAAGTGCGCGTGGTTGGACCCAGATGGAAAGGAACTGGTCAAGTACGCCCCACAGGATTACACCCAGCACATCGCCGAACACGTGGAACCCTGGACCTACCTGAAGTTCCCTTACCTCAAGAACGTCGGCTGGAAAGGCTTCACCGATGGCAAAGAGTCGGGCGTGTACTGCGCCACCCCGCTCTCACGCCTGAACGCCGCCGATGGGATGGCCACCCCGCTGGCGCAAGAGGAGTACGACCGGTTCTACCAAACCCTGGGCGGCAAGCCGGTCCATCAGCGGCTGGCGACGCATTGGGCCCGCCTGATCGAGCTGCTCTACGCCGCCGAACGCTGGGTGGAACTGGCCTCCGACCCTGAGATCGCATCGGACAATTTCCACACCAGACCCACCGAAATCCCGTCCGAGGGCGTGGGAATCGTAGAGGCCCCGCGTGGCACGCTGACCCACCACTACACCACCGACGAGCGCGGCGTGCTGACCAAGGTCAACCTGATCGTCGGCACCACCAACAATTACGCTCCGATCAGCATGTCGATCAACAAAGCCGCTCGTAGCCTGATCAAAAAAGGTACGGTTGTGACCGAAGGCATGCTCAACATGGTCGAAATGGCCTTCCGGGCCTACGATCCGTGCTTCGGCTGCGCCACCCATTCCCTGCCCGGCCAGATGCCGCTGCAGGTCACCATCCGCGACGCGCAGGGCCAGCCGGTGGAAGTGCTCAAACAATTCTGTTAATGACGGGAGGAGCATCCGTCCAAGAGCGTGAGGGCTGTCGAAAGCGAAGCAGCCCTCACCGACGGATGGTACGCAATCCGAACCCTCCAACTTCGCAGCAAAATCGGAAGGTTTTGCACTCCGGTAAAAAATATGAAAACACTTGTAATTGGTCTTGGTAACCCTATCCTGGGCGACGATGGCGTTGGTTGGAAGGTAGCAGAAACGGTCAAGGAACAGCTAGCGCGGAGCCGGGTTTCAGACTGCCCGTCCGCCCGGTCGGCACGAAAACCGTCCACTATCTCTCCCCTGTCGAGGTGGATTGCCTCTCCCTGGGCGGCCTCAGCCTGATGGAGCGCCTGCTGGGATATGAACGGGCGATCATTATCGATTCCATGGAAACAGGCCAAAGTCCGATTGGCAGCGTGCGGACATTCGCCCTCGCTTCGCTGCCGGACCCGAGCTCTGGTCACTCCGCCTCGGCCCACGACACATCCCTAATCACCGCGCTGAAAACCGCCGAAAGCCTAGGCGCGGAAATTCCCACACGGGTGGATGTGGTCGCCGTCGAAGCCCGAGAACGTGTACGACTTTAGCGAGGAACTTTCTGCCCTTGTGGCCGCGGCCGTGCCGGAAGCGGTCCGGCCAGTCTTCGATTTATCAAAGGAGCCTCGCATGATCTCTCCTGAACTCTTGCGCCGATTTCCCTTTCTTCAGTTTCATGGACGCCAAGCAACTTAAGGCTGTTGCCATGATCGCGGAAGACAAAACGTACAACCATGGCATGATGTGGTGGCCTTACGGTTCGCCCTGCCTCAAAGTTGTTCTTCCTGATCGAGGGCACCGCTTCCTACTATTATATTGTTACCAGCGAGCACGACCCGTATTACAAACAGGAATATTTCATCAGCGATTTCAATCCGGGCGAAATCTTTGGCATCTCTGCCCTGATCGAGCCATATGTGTTCACCGCTTCGGTACGCGCTGAAAAATCCTGCCGTCTGATCGAGATCGAAGCCCCGGCCCTGCGCGCCCTGTGCGAAGTGGATATGCAACTTTCCTGCGGCTTGATGCGGGCCGTAGCCAAATCCGCCATGGAGCGCCTGCAACACACCCGCGTGCAATTGATTGCGGCAAAAGCATAACATACAGAAAAGTGCCCTAAACTGCCGGGATGCCTCCCGGCTTTTGGTATTTAAGAACCTGCCGCCTGGGATCATTTTTTGCGAACAGGCCCCAAAAAAAGGGGTGCGCAAGGGTTCGTTCGTGCACCCCTTTTTTTGGATTTTTTCGTACCTGCTCGGGCTTATGCAAAAAAGTTGGACAAAAACGGTGTGCGTAGGAGGCGTACGCCCCCACGCACACCGTTTTAGCCACCTCTTAAGCGCAGGCTGAGTAGTTGCTTTTTTCAATATTTTTATACTCTGTGGGAATTTCCGTGGTAGATACCCGGATTTGGGGTGCGAGCGTGCGTACGCACGCTCGCACCCCAATCCGACCCCTTTCACGCGAAATCCTAGAGAACCTATTTTTATGAAGTATGCAGTACGCATGTATAATAAGAAATATCCCTTGCCAAAGGATTTCAAATGGAAGATTGTATTTTTTGTAAAATTGCCAACGGGGACATGGATGTCTGACATCGTCTACCAGGACGAGCAGGTGACCGCCTTCCGCGATATCCATCCGGTTGCGCCAACCCACATCTTGGTGATTCCAAACCGGCATGTCCCCTCCACCAATGAAATCTCGGAAGAAGATGAGCAACTCATGGGGCATCTTTTGACCGTGGTCAAACCGATCGCCGAACAGGAAGGGATCAAGGAGAGCGGTTATCGCCTGATCATCAACACCGGCCCGGATGCCAACCAGGTCGTCCCCCACCTGCACCTGCACATCATCGGGGGACAGCACATGCGCCACCCGATGGGATAAAGCGACCCCGTTGCGCGCGAGCCTGTTCGAGACCTTTCGCCTGTTCGATCCCGACGGCCAGCCGATCGACCCCGGGTCTCCTACCACGCGCTCGCTGATCGCCTATCTTTTGCTCAACCGCAGCCCGCCCGGCTGACCGCCGCAAGTTGGCCTTTACGTTTTGGCCGGGAACGAGCGAAACCGCCGCCCGGCGCAACCTGCGCCAATACCTGCATCACATCCGGACTGCGCTGGCGCCCCCCTGGACCCGGACGGCACGCTGCTGCTCGCTGAGGGTTCATCCATTCAATTCAACCCACAGGCCAAATCCATCTTGATGTCGACGGTTCCTGCGCGATATCCGCCCGCAAGCGCCTTGACAGAGATCGAGCACGCGCTTGCCCTATACACCGGCGACCTGCTGGAGGATCTCTACGACGACTGGTGCGTTGCCGAACGGGAGCGACTTGCGCCAGGTCTGGTTGTCGACGCTCGACCGCTACAGCCAGATCTTGCAAGCGATTGGGGAAAACATGATAAAGCCCTTTCGGTCGTCCAGAGCTGGACCAATGCCGAACCTTTCGATGAGGCCGCACAACGCCGCTTGATGAGCCTGTACGCGCTCGACCGGCGAGCGCGCCAAAGCCATTCAAACCTATCATTCCTTCGCCCGCTCGCTGGGGGACGAACTGGATACCGAGCCCCTGCCTGAAACCAAATCGTTGCTGCAATCCATCCAGAGCGGAGGCGCTTTGCGCGCTGAAAGAGAATCCCGCCCAAAGCAGGCGCTGGCCCCGCGTCCTACCGTCCTCCCAGGCAGCGCAAGCATCTCCTACCCCATTCCCTTTTATCGGCAGGCAGGGCGAAATCGAGAAGCTCGTGGAGGCGCCCACAAAGCAGCAGCCAGATGGCGCACGGCAGCCTGGTACTGGTGACCGGCGAAGCGGGCATCGGCAAAACCCGGTTGTTACAGGAGTATCTGGCCTTGCAGCCTGATTTTTACGGGCTGCAAAGCGCCTGCTACGAACTGGACAGCATGGTCCCCTTTGCGCCGCTGCGCCAGGCGCTGGAAACTTCCCCTCTGCTCGAACAGCTACTCCAAAACCCATCTTACCGCCCTCCTGGGCGACCAGCCTGGTCCCGTTCCTGCCGGAGCTGGCCCGCCAACTCCCATTTGCGAACTTTCCCACCCACCAGGCAGATGGCGCTAGCCTTGCGCGAAGCGCTGGTCAGTCTCATCATTAACCTGAGCGAAACCTGCCCAACTCCCCCTCTGCAACTCATCCTGGACGACCTACACTGGGCGGATACGCCCACCTGGGAATTGCTGGCCTCGCTGATCAGGCGCGTGCATTCGGCGCCAGTTGCTGATCATTGGACTATTCCGGGTTGAAGACCTGCCTTCCGAACGACGATCCCTGTTGCGGACGATCCAGCGCAGCGATTCCCGCCGGACCCTCGACCTGCCCCGGCTTTCTCAGATCGAAACCGCTGACCTGGCCCGCCAGCTCGACCCGCGAGGAAGCCGGCAATTCGATCTTCTTCCAACGCCTGTACCAGGAGACCGAAGGAAACCCATTCTTCATCGTTGAGACCGTCCGTGCGCTGCAGGAGAACGGCGGAACGCAAATCCCGTTGCCGGTCATTTCCATTCCAAATTCCATCCAGCGCGTGATCGAAGCCCGCCTGGACAGACTGGGCACGGACAGCCACGAAGCCCTGGCCTGCGCCGCCGCGATTGGGCGCTCGTTCAGTTATCCGCTGCTCCAGGAAATCCTGGGCGACACCGAGCGAAAGAATCATCATTTATATAGAAGAATGGCTCCAACGCGGGCTGGTCCTGGAAGGGACGCAGGGATACGACTTCCGCCACGACAAATTCCGCCAGGTGGCGTATGCCGGCTTGAGCCGCGCCCGCCGCGAATTCATCCACGGCAGGATCGCGGATGTGCTGGAAAACGCCATCCCGCCGGCAGATGTAACCACCCTGGCGCACCATTACGCCCGCAGCGACCAGCCTCTCAAGGCGCTGCCTTATCTCACCCAGGCCGGCGAACAGGCGCTTGCGCCTGCGCTCCTATCACGAAGCGCGCCAGTTTGGCCTGCAAGCCGTCAATTTGCTGGGACAGTTGCCGGGTCCGCGCCAGCGGAGCGAGCGGATCGACATCAACCTGCAACTGGCTCAGGCCTATGCGTTTACCGGCGATATGCAGCGCGCCATCGAGATCCTGAACGAGACCGAGCACCTGGCGGTTGTGCTGGGAGATGAGGAGCGGCTGGGGCAAATCTTTCCGGCGCGCGGCCCAGTTCTTCTGGCTGCACGGCCAGCCTGAAACGGCCAGTGACTATGCCCGGCGCACCCTGCGCGTGGCCGAGGAACTGGAAGAAGCTGAGCTGTTATATGCCTCCCTGCGCATGCTGGGACGGGTCAGCATTGCCATGGCAGCGTTCGACGATGCCATCGCGCACCTGCTGCGCTACGTCAACATCTACGACGAGATCGTCGAAACCGACCCGCGCGTGCGGCCGCCCGAGGACCTGCCGATCGTGCTGGGGTATCTGGGTGTGGCCTATTCCCGCGTGGGGGCCTGGGAGCGGGCGGTCGACGTCAGCCAGCGCGGGACTGTCCATGGCGGAAGCAGGCTCGGGCGGCAGTTTGGATGCGACCACCATCTTCGCGCGGATGCAGCTGGCCATGGTCCAGGCCGGCTTGCACAAATGGGATGAGTGCCTGAACATCCTGTCCCCAATTCCTGAAACACGGGAGCTCGAAGAAATTACCCCACCGCTTTACATGGTGTTGAGCCTGCGGGGGTTTGCGCAAGCCCAAAGCGGTGACACGGCTGCGGGGATAGAAACGATTCAAACTGCAATCCATTGGGCTGAGAAAGTCGGGCATCGCGTTTTCCATTATCTACCTCGTTTGTTCCTGGCTGAAAGTCTCTTCCTAGCCGGGAAAATCCAGCCGGCGCTCAAAGAACTGAAAATGGCGTTACGGGAAGCGCAAGGATCGGGAAACCGCTGGGCCGTCGGCACCGCGCTGAAGTTACAGGCAGACATCAACACCCGGCTGCCTGCTCCCAAATGGACCCAGATCGAAAGCGACCTGATCGAGTCGATGCACCTGCTGCGCCAGATCCGCGCCCGGCCTGACCTGGCGCGCACCTACCTTTCGCTGCGCCGCCTGTACGACCGCGCCGGACAGATCGCCTGGGCGGTGGATTGTCACTTCCGCGCAACCAGCATCTTCGATGAGTTGAAAATGGAGAACGAGCTACGCTTTGCCCAGGGACAGGCAGCCAGGGAACGACAGGGCGCGGTGGTAATCCCGAACTTGCCCTTACGGGGGCCGAATGTGGCCATCGAGGAGAACGTGGGGGAAGAATAAAATGTGTCAAAATACACAATCATTAACGCCTGCATTAACGCTTCTTTAGCGCGCCCCTTGTAAGATAGTGACATTCCCTCCTATAAATTTGGGATGCGAGGTGTTGTGGACAGACTTTGTCCACCCATAAGACCTCTCCTCCCCCTTTTCCTGGGAAGAAAACAGCAGAATCAGTAGATCACGAAATAGCTGGGAGATGCCCGAAAATAGGGGTGCGGGCGTACGCCCGCACCCCTATTTTCGGGTTTCCTTTTGAATTTCTTGAAGTACTGAGAATAGTATTCGGAGCGCCTATGCAGCGTGGATTCACCAGCGGACTGAACAGCAGCCATCTTGAAGCAGGCGAAACGCAACTCAAGATCGAGAGCATCCAGCTCAACTTTGGGGGCGTGACGGCTTTATTGGATGTCAGCTTGAACGTCCGCCAGAGCGAAATTTTGGCCATTATCGGGCCCAATGGAGCCGGCAAAACCAGCATGCTGAACTGTATCAGCGGCCTTTATCATCCCCAACGCGGACGCATCGTTTACATGACGGGCAAAGAGCACGAGATCACCCGTATGAAGCCGCACCAGATTGCGCGGTTGGGGATCGCGCGTTCCTTCCAAAACATTGAACTGTTCCGGCACATGACCGTGCTGGATAACCTGCTCTCTGGGGCGCACGTCCACATGCACAGCAACCTGTTCAGCAGCCTGGTCTACTGGGGAGCCGCCCAGCGCGAGCACATCCGCTTCCGCCGTTTTATCGAAGACATTATTGACCTGCTCGAGATCGAAGCCATCCGGAACAACACGGTTGGCTCGCTTTCCTACGGGTTACAGAAACGGGTGGAAATGGGACGCGCCCTGGCGATGCAACCGTCCCTGCTGTTGCTGGATGAGCCGATGGCCGGCATGAACTCGGAAGAGAAAGAGGACATGGCCCGCTTCATCCTGGACGTGAACGAAGAACACGGCGTGACGATCGTGCTGATCGAGCACGACATGGGCGTGGTGATGGACATCAGCGACCGCATCGCGGTTTTGAACTTCGGCCAGAAAATCGGCGAAGGCACGCCGGACGAAGTGGCCAGCAACCCACACGTAGTGGAAGCCTATCTGGGGGAAGACAAAGCCGCGTTCCCGTTCAAGTACGGCCAGACAAATGGCAACAACAGTGGGAAGGGTTAGTACTATGCCTGAAACTCTCCCCCAATTCCTGAAACAGCACGCCGAACAGACCCCAGACAAGACCGCCATCCGCCTGCGCGATTACGGCATCTGGCAGGCCGTCACCTGGAAGCAGTATTACGAGCACGTCAAATACTTCGCGCTCGGCCTGATCGACCTGGGCCTAAACCCGCAGGAGACCATCGCTATCATCGGCGACAACCGTCCCGAGTGGGTCATGGCTGAGTTAGCCGCCCAGAGCGTGGGCGCCAAGGCAATCGGCATTTACCAGGACTCGGTGGTTACCGAGATGATTTACATCTTCAACCACGCCGACGTCTCCTTCATCGTGGTCGAGGACCAGGAACAGGTGGACAAGATCCTGGAGATGTGGGATGAGCTCAAGGGCGTTAAAAAAGTCATTTATTACGATCCCAAGGGACTGCGCAATTACACCGAAGACTTCCTGATCTACTTCCCCACCGTCGAAGACCTGGGACGCAAATACGATGCCGCGCATCCCGGTTGGTTCGAAGATTGCCTGGCGCAGGGCAAAAGCTCCGACCTGGCGATTCTTTCCACCACTTCCGGCACGACCGGCAACCCCAAACTGGCCATGCTGACCCACAAATCGATGGTCAGCATGGGGCGCAACCTGATGTCGGTCGATCCGCTGGTCCCGGACGACGAATTCGTCTCGTTCCTGCCCCTAGCCTGGATCGGGGAGCAGATGATGTGCATGTCCTGCGGGCTGCAGGTCGGCTTTACGGTCAACTTCCCCGAAGAGCCGGAGACCGTCCAGCACGACATCCGCGAGATCGGGCCGCAGGTCATGTTCAGCCCGCCGCGTATCTGGGAGAACCTGGTCAGCCAGGTGCAGGTCAAGATCGAGGACAGCTCCTGGCTCAAGCAGAAACTTTACAACTGGGCCATGCCGGTCGGGTACGAGATGGCCGACCTGAATTTCCGCAAAGAAAAGCCGTCCTTTGGGATGAAGGTCAAATACTTCTTAGCGGACTGGCTCATGTTCCAGGAAATTAAAGACCTCCTGGGCTTGCGGCACCTGAAACGGGCCTATACCGGGGGAGCAGCCCTGGGCCCGGACGTGTTCCGCTTCTTCCACGCCCTGGGCGTAAACCTGAAGCAGATCTACGGCCAGACCGAGATCAACGGCATCGCCGTCGTCCACCGCGACGGGGACGTCAAGTTCCAGACGGTCGGCACGCCCATCCCCGAAACGGACATCCAGATCGACGAGAGCGGCGAGATCCTGATGCGCTCGCCCGCCATGATGGAAGGCTATTACCGCAACCCGGAAGCCACCGCCGAATCGCTCATCGACGGCTGGCTGCACTCCGGCGATGCGGGCTACTTCGACGAGGACGGCCACCTGATCGTGATCGACCGCGCCAAGGACGTGATGACCCTGCACGACGGCACCAAGTTCAGCCCGCAGTTCATCGAGAACAAGCTCAAGTTCAGCCCCTACATCAAAGAAGCGGTGGTGTTCGGCGGCGACTGGCCCTTCGTCACCGCCATGATCAACATCGAGTTCCCCAACGTGGGCAAGTGGGCCGAGAACAACCAGCTTGCCTACACCACCTATACCGACCTGGCGCAGAAACCGCAGGTGTACGAACTGGTGCGCGAGCATGTCGAATCCTCCAACGCGGACCTGCCGCCCGCGGCCCGCATCCAGCGCTTCTTGTTGCTGCACAAGGAACTGGACGCCGACGACGCCGAGCTGACCCGCACCCGCAAAGTGCGCCGCAAACTGGTGGCCCAGCGCTACGAAGACATCATCTCGGCGCTCTACAGCCACAACCCGCACGTCGAAATCGACCAGACCATCACCTACCAGGACGGCCGCACAGCCCGCATCCAGACCCGGCTGGCCATCGAATCCCTGGAGACTGGCGAATAGACCTATGGACCTCTTCATTCAACTGACCCTCACCGGCCTGACCAACGGCGCCATCCTGGCTTTAGCGGCGCTTGGCTTTGTGCTGATCTACAAATCCAGCGACGTGATCAACTTCGCCCAGGGAGAATTCCTGCTGGTGGGCGCGTACGTGATCTTCGCGATGGTGGCCCAGTTCGGCCTGCACTGGACCATCGGCATGGCCCTGACCATCGTGGTCGCCATCGGACTGGGCGTACTGGTCGAGCGCCTGGTGCTGCGGCCGATGATCGGCGAACCCATCATCTCGGTCATCATGGTGACCATCGGCCTGAGCAGCCTGCTCAAAGCGATCGTGTTCACGATCTGGGGCAACCTGCCGAAGGCTTTCCCCTCGTTTATTCCCAGCGAACCGGTAAACATCCTGGGCGCGACCGTCGGCGAGGACCGTCTGTGGGCAATTGTGATCGCCATCGTCATGTTGGGTCTGTTCACTTTCTTCTTCCGCCGCTCCAAGGAAGGCATCGCCATGCGCGCGGTCGCAGACGACCAGCAAGCGGCCTTGAGCATGGGCATCAGCGTCAAGAAGATCTTCGCCTGGGCCTGGTCGATCGCGGCCGCCACAGCGGCCATCGGCGGGGCGCTGCTGGCGAACATCGTCGGCGTCAGCGGGGACGTGGCTACCTTTGGCCTGCGCGTCTTCCCGGTGGTGATCCTGGGCGGCCTGGACTCGATCCCCGGCGCGATCATCGGCGGCATCATTATCGGTCTGCTGGAACAGTACACCGGCGGCTATATCGGCCAGGGCTTGAACCAGGTGCTGCCGTTCATCGTGTTGATCATCATCCTGATGGTGCGCCCGTATGGGTTGTTCGGGCAAGAGATTATTGAGAGAGTTAGGCAGGAACTAACATGAACTCTGGCATCTTCCATACCACCTACGTTAAAGACATGGCCCTGCGCCGCACGCACGCGCAGAAAATCCGGATTGTGCATTCTGATCCTTTTCGTGCTCGTCTTCCCCTTCCTGGCCAGACCGCTACTACCTGACCCTGGCAAACCAGGTTGGGATTGCGATCATCGGCGCGATCGGTTTGAACATCCTGGTCGGATATACGGGGCAGATCAGCCTGGGCCAGGGCGGCTTCATGGCCGTAGGCGCCTACACAGCCGGCATCCTGACCGCGCACATGGGCATGCCCTGGTGGGCCTCCACGATCGTGGCTTGTTTTGTGACCGCACTGGTCGGGACCATCTTTGGTATTCCGTCACTGCGCTTGAAAGGGCTTGTACCTGGCAATTGCCACCCTGGCAGCCCAGGTCATCATCCTCTGGGTTGTGACTCACTGGGATGCGCTCACAGGCGGGGTGGATGCCCTGGTCGTCCCCAACCCGACCCTGTTCGGGATCCGCCTGAACACGGATTTCAACTTCTACTGGATCATCTGGGGGCTGGTGGTCATCGTGACCATCGCCACCGTCAACCTGTTTCGCACCCATTTCGGGCGGGCCTTTATCGCCATCCGCGACCAGGACATCGCCGCTTCCGTCATGGGCGTGGACCTGTTCAAATACAAGCTGCTGGCCTTCGCGGTTTCCTCCTTCCTGGTAGGACTGGCAGGCGCCCTGACCACGCACTACCGCAGCATCGTGACCTGGGAACGCTTCACGATCGACGTCTCGGTCACCTACCTGGCCATGATCATCATCGGGGGGCTGGGATCCGTGACCGGGTCCTATCTTGGCGCAACCTTTATGACCTTGCTTCCGGTCGTTCTGACCAATCTGGGCCGTTCGGTCAAGACCTCCTTCCCAATCATCGATAGCATTATTCCCTTCATTCAACAGGGCATGTTCGGCCTGGTCATTATCCTGTTCTTGATCCTGGAGCCCGAGGGTTTGAACAAGATTTGGAAAAACATAAAAGACTACTTCCGCCTGTGGCCGTTCAGTTACTGATCAAGCAACGCGAACGAGTTTATAACCATTACCTGGCGCGAGGAGGTGCTGCATTGCCCAAGTCACAACCTAATATGCCAGAACGTTTGTAACTCACCTATGAAATTTCCAAAGGAGGAACAGAATGTCTCGTAAAGTGAAAAGCCTGTTTTTTGTGTTTGTGATTGCCAGCCTGGTGCTGACCGCTTGCGGCGGCGCCGCGGCTCCAACGCCGGCCGAGAGCGGAGGGAATGAGCCCATCAAAATCGGCGCAATCTTCGACCTGACCGGCGCCACCGGCGACGTTGGTACACCGTATTCGGAAGGCGTCAAAGGGTACGTGGATTGGCTGAATTCCCAGGGCGGCGTAGAAGGCCACCCCATCGAGCTGATCTCGGCTGATTACGCCTACAAAGTGGATGTGGCCGAACAACTCTATAACCAGTACGTTTCCGAAGATGTGGTCGCCTTCATGGGCTGGGGAACAGGCGATACCGAAGCGCTGCGCACCAAGATCGCCGAAGATAAGATCCCGTTCATGTCCGCTTCGTACTCGGCGGCTTTGCTGGATATGTCGGCAGCTCCCTACAACTTCCTGATCGGCACCAGCTACTCGGACCAGGCCATTATCGCCATCCGTTGGGCTATCGACGATTGGGCTGAGAAGGGCAATACCGACAAGCCGAAAGTAGCCCTGATCCACCACGACAGCCCGTTTGGCCAGTCGCCGGTCGAGGATGCCAAAGCCTTCGCCGAAGCCAACGGGGTCGAGTTCATGAGCCTGCCTATGCCGGCCGGCGTGACTGATTATGTGGCCGAGCTTGCCCAGATGAAAACCTTCGGCGCCAACTATGTCATCGTCCATACCGTTTCCAGCCCGGCCGCCGTGCTGCTCAAAGACGCCCAGAGCCAGGGCTTCGACGCCCAGTTCATCTGTCTGAACTGGTGCGCGGACGAGATCCTGGTCAACCTGGCCGGAGACGCTGCCGAAGGCGTGATGGGCGCCATTCCCTTCGCACCTCCTTCCTCCCCGGTTGCGGGTCACAATGACGCCGAAGCCTACGTGAAGGCAAAAGGCTCCACCCTGGAAGAAGAAAGCCTGCACTACACCCAGGGCTGGTGGACCATGGCGACGATGGTCGAAGGCATCCGCCGGGTGTTGAAAGAGGGCAAGGAAGTCAACGGCGAGAACATCCGCGCGGCGCTGGAAGGGTTGCAGAACTTCAGCACTGGTGACGTCACCTCCCCGATCGGGTTCTCCTCAACCAGTCACAAGGGCAATAAAGCCTTGAAGCTGTACCGGGTCGAAAACGGCAAGTGGGTGCAGGTCAGCGACTTCATCTCAGCCGAATAAGACAGTAAATAGTGCTCAGTAGACAGTAATCAGTGGGCAGGATATAGCTAAAAAGCCACTGCCCACTGATTACACCTTTGAACACTGGTTAACTTGTAACTGGAACCAATATGCTCAGTCTCAACAACATTGAAGTGATTTACAACGACGTCATCCTGGTGCTGAAGGGCATGTCCCTGCAGGTGCCGGAGGGCAAGATTGTCGGGCTGCTCGGTTCGAACGGAGCGGGGAAATCCACCACGCTCAAGGCTATCTCCGGGCTGCTCAAACCGGAAGACGGCGAAGTGACCGATGGCTCGATCGAGTTCCTCGGCGAAGTCATCCATCACAAGGACGCCGCCGACATCGTCCGCAAGGGCATCTTCCAGGTCATGGAAGGCCGGCGGGTGTTCGAGCACCTCAGCGCGGAAGAAAACCTGGTCGCCGGGGGCTATACCCGGCGGGAGGCGAACCTGCGTTCCGAAATCGAAATGGTCTACGATTACTTTCCGCGGCTCAAAGAGCGCCGCAGCCAGACGGCCGGTTATCTCTCGGGCGGCGAACAGCAGATGCTCGCTATCGGCCGGGCATTGATGGCCAGGCCCAAATTGATGATGCTGGACGAGCCGTCGCTGGGATTGGCGCCGCTGCTGGTGATTGAGATCTTCGAGATCATCAAGCGCATCAACGCCGAGCAGGGCACCACGATCCTGCTGGTGGAGCAGAACGCCAACCTGACCCTTGGCGTGGCCGACTACGCCTACATCATGGAAAGCGGCCGCATCGTGCTCGAAGGCTATCCGGCCGACCTGCGCGAAAACGCCGACGTGCGCGAGTTCTACCTGGGACTGACCGAGGTCGGCGCACGCAAGTCCTATCGCGATGTGAAACATTACAAGCGACGCAAACGCTGGCTTTCTTAAAGGGTCAGGTATCAGGTGTCAAGTTTCAGGTATTTATGGAACGAGATACCGAGAACCTGACACTCAACACCTGACACTTGACACATGGAACTTGAAACCCTGATCCCCCACCTCGCCTCCCACGCCCCCGGGTTTGCCCGCCGTTTAAAAGACGCCGGACTCAGCCCAGAATCGATCCACTCCGCCGCCGACCTCAACGCGCTGCCCGTCATTCGTAAGGACGACCTGGTCGACCTGCAGGCTGCCGATCCACCTTTTGGCGGATTCCTGGCCTGCGAGCCGGGCGCGCTGAAACGCATCTTCCAATCCCCCGGCCCGATCTACGATCCCGAATCCAGGTTGGACGATTACTGGCGCTGGAAGCCTGCCATGCTGGCCACCGGCTTTGCGCCCGGCGACCTGGTGATGAACTGTTTTGGCTACCACCTGACCCCGGCCGCGGCGATGTTCGAAGAGGGACTGTGGGCGACCGGCTGCGCGGTTATCCCGGGCGGAATCGGCAACCAGGAACAACAGGTGCGCGTGCTCCATGATCTGAAAGTAACCGGGTACGTGGGCCTGCCCTCTTATCTCAAAGCGCTGATCGAAAAAGCGGAAGCATTGAGCCTGGAATTATTCGTAGAGAAAGCATTTTTTACTGCCGAGCCACTGCCTCCTTCCCTGCGGGCCTGGCTCAACGAACACGGTGTGCCGGTCGCCCGCCAGGGCTACGGCACGGCTGAATGCGGCAACCTGGGCTACGAATGCGAAGAAGAGAATGGCTGGCACCTGCCTGAAGACACAATCATTCAGATATGTGATATCAATTCCGGCCAGCCGCTGCCGCCCGGCGAAACGGGTGAAATTGTTGTTACGCTATTGAACGAGGATTATGCCCTGGTCCGGTTCGGGACCGGTGACCTGTCCTCCCTCAACGCCGAGCCCTGCCCCTGCGGACGGGAGCCGGCCCGGCTGATGGGCTGGCAGGGACGCATTGGCGACGCGGTCAAGGTGCGCGGCATGTTCCTGCACCCCAAGCAGGTCGCGGACTTCATCTCCCGCTTCCCGGAAGTAACCCGCTGGCAGGCGGTGGTCACACGCGAGGAACACAAGGACTTCCTGGCGCTGCACGTGGTCACAGTCCGGGGCACGGATGAGGCTGGTTTATCGGTCGAACTGGCCCAGGCTGCGAGAGAAGCGATCAAGTTCCAGCTCGAGGTGAAATCCGTATCACAAGAGGAGTTGCCGCCAGGCTCTCCCCCGGTCCGCGATGAGCGTACTTGGGAATGAGGAAACAGCCGGGAGCCAGCCTCCCGGTTTTGTTTTGACAGATAGCACTGCAAAGCCTATAATCTTTTAATTCTCCTATTGGACCGTTAGATGAAAAATACGCGTAATCTGGTAATTCTCTTTTTGACGCTCGTGATTATGATGCTGGGCTTCGGCATCATCATCCCCATCCTGCCGGATATGGTCGTGGGCCTGGGCGGCGGCGGGATCGCGATGGGCCTCTTGATGTCGATTTATTCCGCCATGCAATTCCTGTTTTCGCCGATGTGGGGCACGCTTTCTGACCGCTTTGGGCGCAAACCCATCTTAATGATCGGCGTGTTCGGCAACGCCGTGACGATGTTGTTCCTCGGCCTGTCCACCCAACTGTGGATGATGTTCACAGCCAGGGCGCTGGCAGGTGTACTCTCTTCGGCCACCCTCCCAACCGCCATGGCCTACATCAGCGACAGCACGGACGAGAAAAGCCGCGGCGGCGGGATGGGCGTCGTCGGCGCTGCGATGGGGCTGGGGATGGTATTGGGTCCTGGCGTGGGCGGCCTGTTGAGCAACATTTCCTTGCAGGCGCCCTTTATCCTGGCAACCGTATTGTCTCTGCTGGCGATGGTCGCAATCTGGATGTTCCTGCCCGAGTCGCTGCCCGAGGACAAGCGGGAATTGTCGGTCAAGTTGCAGGGACCGCAATTGAGCGCGATGTGGGCTGCGCTGGTCGGTCCGATCGCCTTCCTGTTCGTGGCAGCCTTCCTGATCAGTTTTGCCATGACCAACTTCGAGGGCATCTACGCCTATTACGCCCTGGAACGTTACGCCTACGACCCGCACACCATCGGCATCATCCTGACCGCGGTTGGGCTGGTCTCGGTGCTGGCCCAGGGTGCTTTGACCGGGATTGCCACCCGCAGGTTTGGCGAGGTCAACGTCATCAAGGCCTCGCTGCTGGCCAGCGCAGCTGGCTTCCTGCTGATGCTGACCGCCAATACGCTGGTTACCGTCATCCTGACCACGTCCGTTTTCGTGCTGGGCAACGCCATGCTGCGGCCAGCGGTTTCCTCGCTGATCTCGCAGCGCACCCGACAGGGACAGGGCATCGCCATGGGATTGAACAACGCTTACATGAGCCTGGGGCGCGTGATTGGGCCGTTATGGGCTGGACTGATCATCGACATCAACATCCATTTCCCCTTTATCACCGGCGCGATCATCATGCTGATCGGTTTCATCGCCAGCCTGATCTACCTGCAAAATGAAAGACACGCGAAGAACGAAACCGCCATGGAAGCAACCGATTAGCCTTTCCCTAAAATAAATCCAGGCACCTCCGGGCGCTTTTTTATGATGGACTCTCATCTATAGCAAATGAATGGTTTTTGTTTAAAAGATGGTGGCCCGTCTGGAGACGGGCCACCATGTTCTACTACTGTCATCTGCTAGAAGACTGGATTTAGCGTCAATTGCCGATGTTGTCGTTGTAATCCTGAATAGATTGTGTAACAGATTGGGCTGCGGTATTAAGTGCTTCGTCGCAGGTTATATCTCCTGCGAAACACGCTTCGATGGCTGTTTCCACAGTCTGCCGAGCTTCCGGAAATACGCCGATCAGCCCGCCAGCGGTTACATTGTTCAGAGGTGCCGTATGAAGTTGATCGATGGCCACTTGGAATTGCGGGTACTGCTCACGCCAGGCAACATCATCGGGTTCGTTATATCCCTTGGAATTGATCGGGTAATAGCCTGTCTGGATGTGCCAATAGGCTTGTGATTTGGCGCTGCTCATGAACTTGACAAACTCCCAAGCGGCTTTCTGTTCTTCCTCGGGTCGCAGGTTTGTAATCCAGAGTGATGCACCACCGATGATGGTGCCGGCAGTCTGGTAATCTTCCGCATTGGCGCGAGGCAGGAAGCCAACTCCGACTTCAAACTTGCCCTGAGCTGCATCAATACGATCACGCAATCCTGCGGTGGAGTCCAAGGTCATCGCTACCAAGCCAGAATCGAAAGCCTTCTTTGTGTCCGCAGTTGCGCGCCCAAGGTTGGTACAGATACCCTCATCGTTCATATCCTTCCACCACTTGAGCAACTCAACCCCTTCCGGACCGTTAAAGGTGGCCTCCGTGGCGAGCTGCGCACGGCCATTTTCATTGTTTACATAATAGCCGCCCTGAACGGCGATGAATTGCTCCACAAACCAGCCATAAATAGCAAAAGAGCAACCATATTGGGTGGTCGCGCCGGAGGCGTCTTTAATCGTCAGTGCCCGAGCTGCGTCGGCAACTTCATCCCACGTGGCCGGTGCCTTTTCTGGGTCGAGGCCTGCTGCCTTAAACATATCCTTGTTGTAATACAACACCGGATTCGACGTATTAAAGGGCATGGACCACAAACGGCCATCAACAGAGTAGTAGTTAGCGACATTAGGTTCGATGTCAGCGACATCGAAGTTCTCCGCGTCAATGAAGTCCTGCATGGGGGTCATAACGCCGAGGTCGATCATCAAGCGAGTGCCGATATCATATACTTGCACGACCGCAGGGACATCCTTCGATTGGAGACCGGCCTTCAGTTTATTAATCAAATCATCGTAGCTACCCTGGTAGGTTGGAGTTACAACGATCTCGCTTTGCGATTCGTTGAAGCGCTTTACCAATTCTTCGATCACTTCACCATTGTGACCGCTCATTGCATGCCAGAAAGCAATATTGACTTTTCCGCTTGCGGGCTGAGTAGGCTCCGGAGCAGTCGTCGCTGGTTGTGCGGGACTACATGATTGTAAGAGCAGCCCAAGTGAAAGTACGATGGTCAAGGTGATAATCAAGGACCGTTTCATTCTTTCTCCTCTTCCGAACTGTGATAGGGTTGAATTGTGCCAAGCAAAAAACGCTCTTTTCGTTAGATATACTGGATTCGGCAACACCTCCTCTCCCATGAAACCTATTTATCGCACCTCAAATTGATCCAGACACCGCCTATCCGGTTCTTCAAGCCGGCAGGAAACCAAAGATTCCATTGGGGTTTGACCAGATCGGTCAAGGACAACTACCCCTTTATGGCACCGGCTGTAAGGCCTCGGATAAGTTGCCGGTTGGCAAAAATGAACAGAATCAGGGTTGGGATCATAATTGTAACAACGCCGGCGAGAACGACCTGCCATTGCTCTCGCTCGAATACTTGAAGCATCGTAATTCCAATCTGAACCGTGCGCATGTTCGTAGAGTTCGTGATCAGCAAAGGCCACAGATACTGGTTATACGTTTGAAGAAAACTATATACCGCTAAAGTACCAAGCGCCGGACGCGCGAGCGGTAGGAGAATCGTTAAAAGAAACCGTAAATTGCTACATCCATCGATCTTGGCGGCATCGTAAAGATCTCTTGGAATACTCATAAAGAATTGCCGCAACAAAAATGTACCAAAAGCCGTAGCCATAAAGGGCGCGATCAGCCCCATATACGTATCATCCCACCCGATCTTTTGGACGAATAAATAATTTGGAATGATCGTGGATTCCCACGGAATCATCATTGTGGACAAAAAGATGAGAAACACCAAATTCTTTCCCTTGAATGGTAAAAAGGCAAAGGCAAAGGCAGCCAGGCTTGCAGTGAAGAGCTGCAAGATCATCACACCACCTGATTGAATAAAGCTGTTTAAAATAAATCGCAAGAGAGGCGCCTGGCGGGCAGCATCAATATAGTTCTGCCATCGAAAATCAACCGGGAAGAGCTTCGGCGGATAGCTGGCGATGTTTTCAGGTCCAAGCAAACTCGTTACCACTCCTGTATAAAGTGGGAATACCATCACACCAGCGCAAATGATCAGAAGCACATACAATAACACTTTTCCGGTCACTTTGAGAAAACGAGTAGATTTGATCATTCGTAATGAACTCTCTTTTCTAATACACCGAATTGGATAATTGTCAACGCCAGGATGATTACAAATAGGATCAAAGCTTGAGCAGAGGCAAGGCCATATTGCCCGTTGAAATAAAAACTGCGGTAAATGGCTTGCACGACGACCTCTGTGGAATTGACCGGTCCACCTCCGGTCATCACGTTCACCTCTGTGAAGGTTTGAAATGCATTCAAACTGGTTACAACGAGCAGAAAAAACAAGCTCGGTGTGAGCAATGGCAGGGTGATGTGCCACCAGCTTTGCCAGAAACCAGCACCATCAATCTTGGCTGCCTCATAGTATTCTTCCGAGATGCCCTGCATACCAGCCAACAACAGCACAGTTGCAAAGCCTGTTTGCAGCCAAATGCGTGGAATCGCCACTGCGATCAAAGCCCACTTTGTATCAATGAGCCATGGAACAGCCGGTATTCCCACCAGGCTGAGAAGGTAATTGAAGATGCCAATAAGCGGGTGATACAGAAACATAAAAAGAAGCGCTGCTGTCGCTCCCGAGATCGCTATGGTTAGGGAAAATAAGATCCTGAAAATCGAGATCCCCTTGAAACGCAAATTCGCCAGCGTGGATAAGAGAACTCCCAATATAAGTACCCCCGGGACAGTATACAAGACGAATTTCAAGGTAACTAGCATACTGTTAATGTAAGCCGGTGAGGTAAACAGCCGCTGGTAATACTTGAATCCAACAAAGTTGGTCATTTGCCCTATTGGGTTTGTGCCGTAAAAACTCAAGATGATCGAACGGATGAGGGGGACGAAAACAAAGATAGTAAAGACGATGAGCGAAGGCGCAAGAAAAGGAAAGGCTCTCAACCAATCTTTCAAATCTCGCCAACGCTGCTTATTAGATAAGCTGTAAAGATTATCCTTTATTTCCAAAATTGCCTCCGGTTTAGCTCATAGTTTTACTGCGGAAACCATTGTCAAACAGGCAGAGCAACAGGGTGTTACTGCTTATTGCTCAAAACATGAATTAATAGCTGAGGAAAGTCAGTAAAAATGCCATGCACGTTGGCTTCGATCAACTGTCGCATGACTGGTTCTTCGTTGACCGTCCAGACATTCAACTGAATTCCGCTCCTGCCTAAATCATCCAACTCTTCCGGACTCCAAATGTTAACCTTTGGGTTGCAGGTAACAGTACCGAGCTCCGCTAAATACTCAGACAGGCTATTGATTTCTTTATCGGTAAGCACTTGGATTGGAATATTTGGATTCAATGATCGAACGGTTCTTAAATACTCATGATTGAATGAGGAAATGACTAATTGTCCCCTCTCGTCCATGCCAAGTTCACCAATCAGGTTTACTGTTTTTTCAAGGAGTGTCTGGCCTAATGTCTCGTTTGGCTGGTCCTTCAGCTCCACGTTTACCCGCCAATTGTTATTGAGCGTGAACTCAAGAGCTTGTCGTAAGGTAGGGGCGGGTTCGCCTATATACAATTCCATATCTTCTTGGGATACAGCGCCAGCTTTGATCTGATCGAATGGATCAGTTGCGTTGAACCACGATCCGCAGTCGAGGGTTTTATTTCAGCCAGCGTAAATTCCCAAACTCGCCAGGGGAACCTTCCGGGAAATAGCTGCTTTACATTGCAGGTTCGATCTAGAGTGTCATCATGTATGACTACCAATTCGTTGTCAGAAGTAACAGCTACATCCAATTCCCACATATCGGCTCCGAGTTCCAGAGCTTTTCGAGCAGCTGCCAACGTGTTCTCGGGCGCCAAACTGCGTGCACCCCTGTGTGCAATAATTAAAGGCCGGCTGTCATTCTTATTCGGTACCCCGATTTTCGAAGTCCCACCAAAAGAACAACTGGCGAGTAACATGAGACAAACCGGCACAGCAATGTAATCCCCGATTGGTTTCACCAAGGTTAACCCTTTTTTGAAGGATGTCTGCGTCACTGTTTGATAATCGTTAGGGTTTATATCCTGAGTTTCCGATGCTAAGCATCTTACTGCTTATGATTTTATGCCAAATGATTTCACGTGTCAACAAAATATCGATGTTGAGAGAAGGAACCAATTTGGTAGGTGGTAGGATGGGATCAATTGCAGCATGATTGTATCGACTACCAGGCTATCGAACAACACAACGAATAAAACTGTGGCTGCCTTAAGCCGCTTCGACCACCGGCTTATTTGCACTGCGCACCGCGAACCCTTCCGCCCAAAAGACAATCAACGACACCCAGACCAGGCTAAAACCAATCAGCTTGTCACGCGTAAACGGCTCTTTTTAGAGCTACGGGCTGCTGTTTTGCGCTCCTTTCTCAGGAATGGATACAGTGCTTCGGCACATTTGGTCGCCCAAGTGCACCGGTTGCCTGCTACCTGACGGCCCGACCCTTATCAGGACTGGACTTCCACCACGCATTGTTAGGCAATCTTTCGTTTCTCAAGTTGATTAATAATATTTACCGCAGATTCTATTCCGTTTTCAGATTGAATTTGTTTTCCTAATTTTGCAGCACGCTGACGGATATCTTCATTTGTAACCACTTCTCGAATGGCATTTGCGAGCCCTTCGACAGTGAGTCTTTTTCGTGGAATCGGTTTTGACCCAACTCCTAAATCCGCAACTCGTTGCCCCCAAAAAGGTTGGTCGCCAAAAAAAGGAATAACTACGGACGGAACGCCAGCTTTAAGACCAGCTGCAGTTGTACTTGCTCCACCATGATGAACAACGGCGGATACATGCGGAAATAGCCAGGAATGTGGAATAGAGTCAATCATAAAAATTAAGTCAGGCATATTTGTCTTTTGCAATCCGCCCCAGCCTGAAAGTAAGATGGCCCGTTGCTTGGTCAGTTCCAATGCCTGAATGACCAAATCTGCTGTTTGTTCGGGATTCCGATTGCTCATGCTGCCAAACCCAATATACACAGGAGGAGAACCAGATTGCAAGAAATCTAGAAGTGCAGAGGGGGGGTGCCAATCATCTGCTTCCTCTACAAACCAATACCCAGTAATGTGAGTATCAACATTCCAGTCTGATGGCGCAGGTATCACCGAAGGACTGAAACCGTAGAGAATGGGCATATTGTACATGGACTTCGAATCGTAAGGACCCAGAAGCGGAGCCGCCGGTATGTTCAACACGTTTTTTCGTGCAATCGAATCTGCTGACCGAAATCCCTGCCACATAAGTTGGCGTGTAATTTGATGCGAGAAGCGGTTGAGGAACGTCGGAAGTTTTGGAGTGAGAACACTGGATAATTCCTGTGTAGGGGTGAAAGGAACTACATAGGCTTGAACAAGCGGAATGTCTAATTTTTCCGCAATTGCAATACCAATGTATAATCCGCCCATTCCAGACAACAAAGTATCCATGCCTTGTGCTGCCGCTAGACCGCCTTCCGCAAAATGAAGTGCTTCGCGTTGGGCTTCTTTTGCCATTTTCGCCATGAGTAAAAGGAAATTTCCCTTTTCAGTCAACTCTCGCATTTCGTCGTTTTCAACAGCATCTTTTACATCGTTTCCAAATGACCAAAATTCAAGGCCATAAGAAGTAACCAATGACTCGAAGTTGCTATGACTTACTAGACGAATATAGTGCCCCGCATTCTGTAAACCTTTTCCTAATGCAATGTAAGGCTGAACATCCCCGCGACTTCCTGGTGCAATGATTACAATACGCATAGTATCCGAATTATCCTTTTGCCTTTTCGAAGAACCGAAACATTTTTGCCTATCTATCGGCTCGCGTTAACCGGCTGTGCTGGCCTCATCTCCGAAACGGAAGAATTCAAGGCCAGAATCAACTCATTTTACGGTGAAAATCCCACCGCCTGTAACGCATGTTCTTAACGGGGAAGCCCCGGCGCTCCTTGCCGGGATCCGCGTGCATGCCGTGTTAGGCAACACTCTTAGTGCGTAGCCTCATCCTGGCGGTGCAAATATAAGTAAGCGGTCTGTTGTTTTCTAAATACCTGCATTTGCGACCCCTGTTCGTCAGAAGGCGTATCCTGAAACTGCTCCCTGAGTTGTGTTATGGCTTTCATTTTCCGATCGCGTTCGTTGCGAATGGATGGGTTGCGCAGGGCGATGTTACCCGCCAGCGTGTCCCGCCAACGCTCGATCTTTTCTAGGAAAGCATCGTCTACCTGCGCCGTGCCTTCCCGCCATAATTCGGTTTCGTTCTTGTGGCTTTGATATTCTTTTTGATACTGGTTGAACTTGGTAACCGGTTCGTGGATTGCGTCAGGTGCGGTCATGGGTACCCGGTTTCATGGATGCGCCAAGTATACAGGAAATCTCGGTAAGGGCAATATGTTTTCGTTGCGATTTATGATTATTCTCAACACATACGTATATCTTTATCAATAAGTACGATTATCTTTACCAACAAATACGTACTTCTCCACGGACACAAGGTATATGTTTTCTGACAGGTACTACTTGTTTATCAGAGTAGGAGTTATGCACTTGTAATGAGAAAGGGCGATAGGAAGAAATTAAGCCGCTCGATCCATGGATCAAGCGGCTTAATTTGCGAAAATAGCTGGCTTAACTCGCGGATTAAGCCAGCTATTTTCTTAAATCGAGCCAGCTACTTTTAAAATTTAGCTGGCTCGACCTCCGTAAAAACCGGGCTACATTTCGATCGGGTCTTCGGGGTGCACCTCATTCCAAAGGGTGACGATCTCGGCCTCGCGCTTGCCGATGATAGCGGTGTTGCGCCCACTTGCGATCTTTCCTGGTCGACCGCTTCCAAACCATGGTACTGTTGGCTTTGGGGAAGTGGTACCCGATTTGAAACTTCGTTACCGGCGATCTGTTCTGGGCCTATTATGGACGCTCTTTGTCCACTTTTTTAGGGGAAGCCCATTTACCAGTTCTTTGCCCATTTTCCAACTCAAAGTCCGATAGCCCAGTTTTTCATAGAAGGAGATCGCAGTCTCGTTAAATTCATAGACATTTAGCTCGATGGATGTCGCACCTTTAGCAATTGCCCAATCTTGCACTTTATCCATAAGCAGGCCGCCTATCCCCTGATTTTGGAACCCGGATTTTACAACAATGCTATCAACGATTGCATAGCGTTTCGGAACAAGAACAGGGATTGCAGGCGTATCTCGGACAATTGCGTGAATAAAGCCAACGGGCTTCTCGTCTGTATTTGCAACAAAGAAGCCAACATTCTCATCAGCAATCAAGCCATAATAACCTTGCTCCCGAGCGGCGCCGCCAGGTTTTTGAAAAACGTGCGGGAGATTGTCACGATGCAAAGCGTCGATTTCATCAAACAACTCACATAAGTTGTTGTAGTTATTGTCGGTTGCTTTGCGAATTTTTATTTCCATAATTCGTTCCTCATATATCTCGAACCGTATTTCTTTTAGAGAGGCTGGCTAACTGCTCGCGTTAACGCATGGTTAGGCTACCGACATTGAACGCCAGCCTCACCACTTGAAAAAGGATAGCGCCACTTACCTTCTAGCTGCCTCAAGCCGCTTCCACCACCGGCTTGTTCGCTCTGCGCGCCAGGAACCCCTCCGTCCAGAAGATGATCAACGCGATCCAGACCAGCCCAAAGCCGGTCAACTGGCTACTGGAGAACGGCTCCTTGTAGAGCAGCACGCCCAGCAGGAACTGTAAGGTGGGGGCGATGTATTGCATGATTCCCACCATTGTTAAGGGAATGCGCCGGGCCGCAGAAGCGAACATGAGCAACGGGATGGCGGTCACGGGGCCCGTGCCCACCAGCAACAACAAAGAAACCACGTTCCCGTGGCCGAAGGCCCCCTGGCCGCTGCCCTCCGCCAACAGCAGGTATCCTAGCGCCGGGAAAAACACCAGTCCGGTTTCCAGCGTCAGGCCGTACAGCGAGCCAAGCGGCGCCAGTTTCTTGAGCAGCCCGTAAAATCCGAAGGTGAACGCCAGCGAAAGCGCGATCCAGGGCAGCGATCCGTAGCTCCAGGTCAGGTAGGCGACGCCCGCCGCCGCCAGCCCCACCGGGATCCATTGGGCCGGGCGCAACCGTTCGCCTAGGAAGATCAGGCCCAAAAGCACGCTGAACAGTGGATTGATGAAATAGCCCAGGCTGGTTTCTACGATATGGCCCGCGTTCACGCCCCACACATATATCAGCCAGTTGGCGCTCAGCAGCAGCCCGGCGACCAAGTAGGTGCCCAGCACGCGCGCCGTCAGGGCGGAACGCAGCTTGGACCATTGCCCGGTCGCCAGCAGGACGGCGGCCAACAGCAGGAACGACCATACGATCCGGTGGCTAATCACCTGCACAGCCTGCACGTCGTGCAGCCACTTCCAATAGATTGGGAACAGCCCCCACATGACGTAAGCGCCCAGGGCATACCCGATGCCTTTGTTCATTGGAACTCCTCTTTTGCGATTGCCTAGTATACTCCCGAAAAAAGTCCCTAAAACGCGTCACCATTTTTCATCGCTTCATTCCCGAAAAGTCTTAACTGCCAACTCCCAAAGGAAGCCAAAGCAGTTCCTTGGGGAATTTGATACAACCTTAGCGCTCTTTGCGTTCTTAGCGTTTCAAACCTCGGCATCCTTGGCGGTTCAAATTCTCCCTGCAATGATAGAATATGGCATCTTACATCGAAGAGGGAACCATCATGAAGCTATTTGTCCCCGGACGCATCTGCCTGGTAGGCGAACACTCCGACTGGGCCGGAGGTTATCGCCGCATCAACGCGCAAATCGAGAAAGGCTACACCCTGATCACTGGCACCGACCAGGGCATCTATGCAAAGGTATCGCCGCACCCCACCTCGCTCGTTCTCACCTCCACAGATCAGGAGGGAAAGCGCCTGGGACCGGTCGAAATCCCGATGGAACCGAAAACGTTGTTGGGGGAAGCCAAAAAGGGCGGGTTTTGGAGCTACATCGCCGGGGTCGCCTACCAGGTGCTCACCAATTACCACGTCCGAGGTCTGGTCATTGACAATTACAAAACAGACCTTCCCATCAAAAAAGGACTCTCCTCCAGCGCGGCGATCAGCGTGCTGGCCGCCCGCGCGTTCAACCGGGTCTACGACCTGAAACTGACCACGCGCGGCGAGATGGAGCTGGCCTACCAGGGAGAAATCACCACTCCCTCCCGCTGCGGGCGCATGGACCAGGGCTGCGCCTTCGGGAACCGCCCCGTGCTCATGGCGTTCGACGCCGACCGCCTGGAAACCCGGGAACTCCAGGTACAGGAGGGCATGTACTTTGTTATCGTAGATTTACAGGCCAGGAAAGATACGCTGGAAATCCTGAACCGCCTCAACCGCTGTTACCCATTTGCCGAGAACGAAGTCGAGCGCGGGGTGCAAGAACTGCTCGGCCCGGTCAACAAACGCATCGTCGAGCAGGCGGTCGTTGCTATCGACGAATCGAACGCCCAGCGGTTGGGCGCTTTGTTAACGGAAGCACAGAAATTTTTCGATCACTACGCCACCCCAGCCTGTCCCGAGGAACTGACTTCCCCCGTGCTGCATCACATCTTGAGCTACCAACCGTTCGAGCCTCACATCTGGGGCGGGAAAGGGGTCGGCTCCCAGGGCGACGGCACCGCCCAGTTCATCTGCCGCAGCGCAGCGGACCAGGAGGCGGTCATCCAGATCCTCGAGCGTGACCTGCGCATGCCTGGCCTAAAGCTGACCATCACGCCCCAGCAAAAGGTCCGCAAAGCGGTCATCCCGGCGGCTGGCTTCGGGACGCGTCTCTTCCCTGCCACCAAAGCCACCAAGAAGGAAATGTTCCCTATTGTCGACAAGGACGGGATTGCCAAACCGGCCATCTTATTTATCGTCGAAGAGGCGCTTGCCTCGGGCATCGAAGAAGTCGTCATTGTCGTCCAGGAAAACGATTTGCCCGCCTTTAAGGATTTCTTTTGCGATCAGATTTCCATCGAGAACTACAACAAATTGCCACCGCAATTCCAGGAATACTCGCACCGTCTGTTAGAGATGGGCCGCCACGTGACCTTTGCGATCCAGCAAAACCAGGAAGGCTTCGGCCACGCGGTCTATGCCGCCTGCCAGGCGGTGGCCGACGAGCCGTTCCTGCTGATGTTAGGCGACCACATCTACCGATCGAACGGTGACAAGCCTTGTGCCAGGCAGCTTTTGGAAGCGTACCAGCTTCACGGGCAGAGCGTGGTCGGCATGCGGCGCACGCCCCAGGAAAAAATAGGCCACTTTGGCACCCTCACCGGCGTCTGGCTGGACGAAGGCTGCCTGCTCAACATCACCGAGTTTGCCGAGAAGCCCACCCTCGACTACGCACGGACGAACTTGCGCGTCCCCAACCTGAAACCGGACGAATATTTGACCGTCTTCGGGCAATATGTCATCAAGCCGCAGTTGTTCGCGTACCTCCGGGAGCACATCGAGAACAACGTCCGCGAAAGGGGCGAGTTTCAATTGACCTCCGCGCTCGACCAATTGCGGCAGGAGGATGGTTTCCTCGGGCTGATGATGGATGGGCAGCGCTTCGACATCGGCCTCCCAGAATACTATCTGGAGACCCTGCAAGAATTCCGCAAATAAAAATGATGCTGGTTCCGGGAAACTAAAGAAAACTGTCGATCGACTGGCGCCCGGCGTACCCCGCCTCGATCTCGTGCCAGAAAGCAATATCCTCTTCCCCGTATTTCCAGCACAGGTACACTTCCCGCCCGTCTCTCCAGGCCGGGAAGTCGAGCAGACCCAGGTTGATGTCCTTGAACAACGCGCCGGTTGCCAGCACCTGGTGAACGAGTTGGTCGAGCCGCTCGAACTCCTCGACCAGCTTGCTGGCGGCCTGGCTGCCCCCGTTCCCCGCCGAGCGCTCGATCACCGGCCACACCTCCGGCCGGCGCGCCAAAATCTCCCGTCGGATCTCCTGGATCTCATCGATGATCGGGCGGATAGTGGTCAACGCCTGGTTGGCTTCTTCTATCGTAAAGTAACGGGGCATATCGTCTCCAATGTTCATGACAAGTATACACAAGAATTGATTGAGTGTGGAGCGGGATGCCATCCATCCCGCCTCACTTCGCGTACCAAACCAGATGTTATAATCCCCGCCATGCAAAAACGAACTCTGGCGATCTTCATTTTGGGGATCGCTTTTCTCTGTCTATTGGCAGCGCTCGCGTACAACCTGCCGCCGGTCCACGACCGGCTGTCCTGGCGAGTGGACAACGCGCGCGTCGCGGTCAAACGCTTCTTCAACCCGCCCGAGCAGGCTGTCTTCAATCCCCAGGAACAGCAACAGATCGACGCCATCGTGCAGGCGACCATGTCGGCCCTGGCCCCTGCGCCGAGCGCGACGCCGCTCCCCGTGCTGACGGAACCGCCGCTCGCCTCCCCCGTCCCCAGCCTGGTCCCGACGCCCATCCCGGCCAGCGCTTCCTTGAGCGGCATCCGCCACGAGTACCAGAAGTTCAACAACTGCGCGCCGGCCACCCTATCCATGGTGCTGTCCTACTGGGACTGGCAGGGTGACCAGTACGTTACCCGCGCCTACCTGCGGCCCAGCTTCGAGATCGACGACAAGAACGTCAACCCCGTCGAGATCGTGAATTTCGTCCAGGCGCAGACCCAGTTCGAGGCGCTGTGGCGCGTCGGCGGGGACCTGGATACCCTCAAGCGCCTGGTGGCAGCCGGTTTCCCGGTCATGATCGAAAAAGGGCTCGACCCCACAGACGACGCCTGGTTGGGCCATTACGAAGCCATCAGTGGCTACAACGATGCGGCGCGCCAGTTCCTGGTGTACGATTCTTTTGAAGGCCCTCCCGAGGCCTACCCGGTCTCTTACGACGTGATTGCCCAGTTCTGGCGGCACTTCAACTTCGTCTACGTGGTGGCCTTCCGACCCGAGCGCGCCGCGGAAGTGAACGCCATCCTCGGCCCCGATAGCGACCCCGTTCAAAACTTCCAGTCCGCCGCCGAGCTGGCTTTGGCGGAAGCGGGCGCTTTGACCGGGAGAGAACAATTCTTCGCCTGGTTCAACCGCGGCGCCAACCTGGTCTACCTGCAGGATTACGCCGGGGCCGCCCAGGCCTATGACACCGCATTTTCGCTCTACGCAGCCCTCTCACAAGAGGAACGCCCCTGGCGCCTGTTGTGGTACCGGGATGAACCCTACGCCGCCTACTACCAGAGCGGCCGCTTCCAGGACGTGGTCAACCTGGCCAATACCACCCTGTCTACCGTCGATAAACCGGTGCTCGAGGAGACCTACTACTGGCGCGGGATGGCCAAAGTAGCTTTGGGCGACCAGGCGGGCGGCATCGAAGACCTGCGCCGGGCCTACCAGCTCAACCCCAACTCCACGCCCGCCGGGGAGCAATTGCGCACACTGGGAGTTCAGGTCCCCTAAGTTCCTGTCATTTCGACGAGTCTCTTCGAGCGTCTCAGGATAAACTCTGCGAGGAGAGATCTTTGCTCCCATGAGTACATTCTCAGTTAACGGGGAATATAACAGGTAAGACCCTAACCCACATAGTACCATCAGCCTATACCCACGGCTTCCATTAAGCGTTACCCTGACCGCGCGGCAGGCCCAAGTCTGGTTGCATTCAGACCCTCAGGGATGACGACAATCCCCTAACGACTTTTTAAGTACACATCGAAAGGAGTTTAACGCATGCTTGTTCTGCTGCTTAGTTTGCTTGTCTTGCTGTTCAGTTGGACCACAGCCCACCTGTTAGCCATTCCGGGGACCTACCTGGTCAGGGCAACCCGTCTGTATCACGTCCCTGTTTTCCGGGCTTTCCACCCGGCTCGCAAAAAGAACGCGCTGGGGTATTTGCGCAAGCTGATTTTCTTCGCCCTCCTGATCGCCCTGGGCCTGCTTTTAGCGGCCCTGCTGGGCGTCCAACCGGTGTACCTGGCCTGGAAGGGCTACATCCAGGACTTCGTCGATTTCGAACTGACCCAGTCGATCATGAGCGGCTTGTTGGGCAACCTGGTGCTCTCGCTCGGCGTCTTTATCGTGCTCCAGACCGTCAGCCTGGTCAACGAGTTTTTTCCCCGTCTGTATGAGATCCTGGATGGCTGGCGGCACACCAGGTTCCACATGTTGCGCTTCAAGAGCCTGGAGCTGGTTACGCCTGACCAGATCACGGACGCGCTGATCTCCCTGGCGCGTTACTCTCAAATTGGCCTGAATCTGGTGCTGGGCCTTACCGGGTTGGCCTTTGCGCTCTCCTTCTTCCCCGGCACCCATGCCGCCATCGCCAACCTGATCGATAAATTGGGTGGGATGTTGGTCGAGGCAGGCCAGATCGTGGTCGGATATCTGCCCAACCTGTTCACCCTGCTCGTCATCATAGTGGTGACGCGCTACACGTTGAAGCTTCTGCGCTTTTTCCGCGACGGGATCAATTCGAAAAAAATCAAAATCGCCGGCTTGCACCAGGAACTGACCGGGCCCACCTTCCAATTGTTGCGCTTTCTGATCGTGGCACTGGCGCTGGTCGCAGCCTACCCGTTCCTGCCCGGCTCAAATTCACCAGTCTTCCGCGGGATTACGCTCTTCGTCGGCTTCTTGCTGTCGCTCGGGTCCACCTCGCTGGTGACGAACATCGTCTCCGGCGTGGTGCTGACCTACACGCGCGGCATGCGCGACGGCGACCGCGTCAAGATCGGGGCGACGGTTGGCGATGTGCTCGAACGCACCCTGCTCGTCACCCGCATCCGCACCATCAAGAACGTGGTCGTCACGATCCCAAACGGCATGGTGCTCAACAACGAGATCATCAATTACAACGCGCCCATGCTGGAAGAGGGCCTGATCCTGAACACCACCGTCACTATCGGCTACGATGTCCCCTGGCGTAAGGTGCACGACCTGCTGATCAATGCAGCCCTCGCCACCCGCGATATCCAGCAGGATCCCCAACCCTTCGTCTTGCAGACCTCGCTGGACGACTACTACGTCAGCTACGAGCTGAACGCCTACACCCAGGTCCCGCGGCGCATGGCCATGATCTACTCCGAGCTGCACCAGAACATCCAGGACTGGTTTAACGAAGCCGAGGTTGAGATCATGTCGCCGGCCTACAACTCGTACCGCGATGGCAGCGAGGTGACCATCCCGCCCCAGTATCAAAACCAGCGCGCGCTCCAGTTCTTTATGCCCGAGCGCTTCGCAGCCTTCGAACCCGCGCCCCTCAGAAACGCAATGCGCGGAAAGAAAACGGACGACTTTCTTCCTTAAAACCAAAACAAAGGTGGCGTGCGCGGCACGCCACCTTTGTTTTGGGAACCTTTGGCTAAACTTTTGCTTTACGCAACCGCAGGCTGTTGCTGACCACGAACACGCTGCTGAAGGCCATCGCGCCGGCCGCCAGCATCGGCACCAGGAAGCCCATAGCCGCAGCCGGGATCAGGATGATGTTGTAAATGAACGCCCAGAACAGGTTCTGCTTGATCGTCCCAAGCGTCTTGCGCGAAAGCGCAATTGCCCTGGCAACGCCGCGCAAATCGCCGCTGATCAACGTGACCGGGGCGGCGGCCATGGCCACATCCGTGCCGGTGCCGATGGCAATGCCCACGTCCGCTTGCGCCAGCGCGGGCGCGTCGTTGACCCCGTCCCCCACCATCGCGGTTACCATGCCCGCTTCCTGTAACTTCTTCACCTCAGCCGACTTCCCCTCCGGTAAAACTTCTGCCAGCACCTGATCGATGCCGACCAGGTCCGCGATCGCTTGGGCCGTTTTCTGGTTGTCGCCGGTGATCATGGCGACCTTCAAACCCATGGCGTGCAGCTCCTCGACCGCCTCTTTGGAACCCTCCTTGAGCGTATCCGCCACCGCGATCACGCCGCTGACGGTCCCATCCACGGCAACCAGCATGGCCGTTTTGGCCTCAGACTGCAGGCGGACGATCTCCGGCTCCAGGCCGTTCAAGGCGAACCCGTGGGATTCCATCATGCGGACGTTGCCGACGGTGACGCTGCGCCCCTCGACCTCGGCCTGCACGCCGTGCCCCGGCTCCGCCCCGAACCCGGCCGCTTCCGCCAACTCCAGCCCGCGCGAAGTGGCTTCCGCCCAGATCGCCTCACCCAAAGGATGTTCGGATCCCTTCTCTACTGAAGCAGCCAACTTCAACAACTGATCACTGGTCACTGAGGACTGCTCGCTGGTCACTATGTCAGTCACTGCGGGTTGGCCCTTCGTAATTGTGCCCGTCTTATCCAGCACCACAATGCCAACGTTCCCGGCCCGTTCCAGCGCCTCGGAGTTGCGGAACAGAACGCCCATTTCGGCGCCCTTGCCCGTCCCAACCATGACGGCCGTCGGGGTAGCCAGGCCCATGGCACAGGGACAGGCGATCACCAGCACCGCTACCATATTGATCAGCGCCGTTGTGAAGTCGCCTCCGCCCCAGGCCGCCGGGACCAGGAAGTACCAGGCCAGGAACGTGATCGCAGCGATTGAGATCACTACGGGCACAAAGATGGCCGAGACCTGGTCGGCCAGCTTCTGGATGGGCGCCTTGCTGCCCTGCGCTTCCTCTACCAGCCGCACGATCTGCGCCAGCGCGGTCTCTTTGCCAACCTTGGTGGCTTCAAATCTCAGCGCGCCTAATTTGTTGAGCGTCGCGCCGATGACCGGGTCACCGGGTCCTTTTTCGACCGGGAGCGATTCCCCGGTCAGCATCGATTCGTCCACGGCCGAGCGGCCTTCGACCACGACCCCGTCTACGGGAATCTTCTCGCCGGGGCGCACGAGCACCACGTCGCCCACGATCACCTCATCCACGGGCACTTCAGCTTCAAGTCCAGACCGAACGACGCGCGCGGTCTTGGCGCGCAGTCCCATCAGTTTCTTGATCGCCTCGCTGGTGCGCCCTTTCGCGCGCGCTTCCAGGAATTTTCCCAGGCGGATGAGCGTGATGATCACCGCCGCCGTCTCGAAATAAACGTGACCGCCGATAAATCCCAGCATGACGACGATCGAATACAGGTAGGCCACCGAAGAGCCCATCGCGATCAACACGTCCATGTTGGCCGAGCCGTTGCGTAGCGATTTATACGCGCCCACATAATACTGCCAGCCCACGTAGAACTGGACCGGGGTCGCCAGCGTGAACATCAGCCACTTCGGCCAGGCCGCTTCCATCCAGGCCATCGGCAACAGGCCGAAGTCCATCGCCATCGAGAACAGGAACAGCGGCACGGAGAAGAGCAGCCCGATGATTAGCAAACGGCGCTGCTCGTTGATTTCATGTTCCCGGGCTTTCGCTTCCGCGTCTTCCGCCTCCCCGCCCAGTTCCAGGGCCTCGAACCCGGACTCGGCAACTGCCCGCCGGATCTCGGCCTGCGAGACCACTGTAGGAACGTACCTGACGCGGGCCTTCTCGGCGGTGTAGTTCACCTGCGCTTCCAGCACGCCGTCCAGGCTGAGCAACGCTTTTTCCAGGCGGCGGGCGTCGTTGTCGTCGGCCAGGCGCTTGATGATCAGATCCGCTTCCCCGCTGGCCACGCCGTACCCGGCCCGCTCCACGCGAGCGACCAGGTCCGGCAGCGCCAGCAGGGACGGGTCGAACTCAACCGTCGCCCGCTCAGACGAAAGATTTACCACCGCATTGCCCACCCCGTCGAGTTTCTTAAGGTTGCGCTCCACGGTGGCGACGCAGTTGGCACAGGTCATGCCCGTGACGGGCAAGGTTAATTGTTTGGTTTCAGACATATTTTTTGCGATGACTTCCTAGAAGTACACTTCTCTGCCTTAAAAGGAGGACGCTGATCACGCAGACAAACGCAGATTTTTTTCAAATCAGCGAAATCAGCGTTCATCAGCGTCCAAAAAAGTGCTGTTTGAAGAGGTTTCCTTCAGATATTCATCAAATCGAAGGTTACACTGCTAACCCGGCGACCGGATAATTGATCTCAGCCAACAGTTCCTTGATATTTTCCTCCGTCGCCGGGGCGTCGAAGGTGATTTCTACAACTCTTACGTTCTGGTCGGCCTTGACCGACTGCACGCCCTTCACTTCAGAGACTTCGCTCTGAATGGTTTGGACGCAATGTCCGCAGGAAATATTGGGAACAGAATATTTGATGGTTGTCATGTGATTTCTCCTTGTTTCTTCGTTCTATTTTTGTTTTGAATCTAAACCTTGGTCGACATCTCAAAGACCTCGGTAATTTCCTTCAACACGCGTTCGCGCTCGGACGGGTCATCCCCCCGCACAGCGGTAATGACACAGGAGTTGAGATGGCCTTCCAGGATTTGCGCGCTGACTTTGTTCAACGCGGATTCCACCGCCTGGATCTGCCGGATCACGTCGATACAATAAGTATCGTTCTCGACCATGCGGATGATCCCGCGTAAGTGGCCTTCGATGGTTTTCAATCTTCGGATGGTATCTGGGTTATCCATTTCTTCTCTTTCCTACCCCCCCCAGGGGGGTAGGGTTAATATACTCAATCCCAATCCTTTTGTCAAGGTTTATCGCGCGTCGTTTGAATTTGAGTAACTCATGAAAAATAAAGGAATACCCGAAGGAATCCTATGACTTGCTGAATTTGGTGAATGAAGGTCAACAAAACCAGTATAATCATTTCCATGAAGCAAAGTTTCCTGACTTTATTGATAAATGTAACCATTTTCATCCTATTGGTCACCGCTTGCGCGCCCAAGGCCACACCCGACCCGAATTTACAGATCAGGCAGGCTGTTGCGGCCACCCTGGCCGCCATACCGACCGGCACGTCCTACCCTCAACCCACCTCCTACCCATCCCCTACGCCGATGACATTGGCGGGTTTGTATTGTGAATACCAGTTCTGCATCGGCCACCCGCCCGATATCGCCTTTTTCGACGTCAGCGCGCAGACGCAACCCGGCCGCGCCCAGCAATTACAGCCAGGGTCTGCTGGCCGCGTTTAACGCCAACCTGTTCATGGAAATGCTCTGGCAACACTCCCCCGGGACCGCCGACCCGGAATTCCTGCTCGACCTGATCCTGGAACCGGCACGTGACACCCGCGTCGGTAACACGGAAGTCAAGCTGATCCGCGACATGAATGTGATCTACACCCCCATCACCTCCACAGCCACCGACGTCCTCCCCTATGGCGGCGCCGCGGCCTGGACCTGTGGCGACCGCGTCTTCGCCTGGAAAGCCTACACATTGAATGAAGGCCAGGCGCCCTCGCTCTTCGAAGAAGCCATCGGCAGATTCCGCTGCTGAAACTGCCAGCAGAACCCCAACCCATACGGTATAATGCACCCCATGCAACCTTTTATTGTTGGAATCCGATTTACCCCTATCGGGAAAATCTATCACTTTGATAGCAGCGCGCTCAAGGACTTGAAACTCGGCGAGTACGTCATTGTAGATACCTCGCGCGGGAAACACCTGGGCGAGGTCGTTCAGGTTATGGAAGAAACGCCCTCCTCCCCGGACGGCGGCTGGAAGCCGGTAGAACGCCGCGCCACCCCGCGCGACCTTCTTTTGCGCGAGACCTGGCGCTCAAAACAGACCGAAGCGATGATCGAGTGCCGCGCGCGGGCTTCCGAGCTCCGGCTCAACGGCGTCAAGGTCGTGGCCGCCGAGTTCAACTACGACGGTTCGCGGCTGACTTTCCTGTACAGCACGGAAAGCGAAGAGAAGGCCGATCTCAAAAGCTTGAAAAAAGACATGAACCGCAAGTACGGCAAATCCCAGGTGGAGATGCGCCAGATCGGCCCGCGTGACGTGGCCAAGATCATCGGCGGCATGGGCGCCTGCGGGCTGGAAACGCGCTGCTGCTCCAAGTTCCTGACCGATTTCAGCCCCATTTCGATCAAGATGGCCAAGGAACAGGGCATCTCCCTGACCCCCTCCGAGATTACCGGCATGTGCGGCCGTTTGCGCTGCTGTTTGATCTACGAATACGAACAGTACGTGGAAGCTCGTAAGTCGCTGCCAAAGCGCAATAAACGGGTGGTTACGCCCAACGGCGAAGGCCGGGTCGCGGACGTTGCCCCATTGAGCGGCTTGGTCACGGTCAAATTCGAGGGGGAAGGGCGCTTCTCCTTCCAAACCTACCACCGGGATGTGATCGAACCGTGGGACGAACTTGAAGCATTACGGCGCAAATCCGAAGCGCCCTGCGACCGTCACGAAAGCGGCGGCTGTGACTGCGGCAAAGGCAAAAAGAATGGCTCCTGAAACAGAGTTTGGTACCTGGGAAGAGCCTCAAAATATCCTGGTCATCCTGGCCCATCCGGATGACCCGGAATTTTTTTGCGGCGGAACGCTGGCACGCTGGGCCCGGGACGGGCATCACATTCAGTATTATCTGCTGACCTGCGGCGACAAAGGCCGCAACGACTTCAATCATGATATTCCCGGCGACGAACTTTGCGATCTGCGTCACCAGGAAGAAACGGCCGCCGCCTCTGCGTTGGGCGTGGAAGCGGTCCATTTCCTTGACCGGGAGGACGGCACCCTGGTCCCAGATATCGACCTGCGCCGCGACGTGGTGCGCATCATCCGCCGGATGAAGCCCGATGTGCTGGTCACCTGCGACCCCCAGAATTTGTTTGCTTCCTACGGACTCAACCATCCCGATCATCGCGCCGCCGGCCAGGTTGTGCTGGATGCAGTTTTTCCTGCGGCCGGCAACGAGCTGTTCTTCCCCGAATTGCTTCAAGGAAGGCTACCCGCCTCACATGCCGCGCGAAGTGTGGGTATCGTTAACAGAGCAGCCGAACGTCACAATCGATATCAGCGACACCTGGCCAGTCAAACTCGAAGCGCTCAAGGAACACAAAAGCCAGATCGGCGATCCTGCCAAGTTCGAGGAGCGCATGCGCAAACGCCACACCGAAGACAGCACGGACGAGCAGCCCCGCTTCGAAGAAAGATTCCGCGTCCTCAGATACAAACAGGTTCAGCCGCGCCTGCCAACTGCTACACCGCCTGCAGAAGAATCTGCACAGTGAACGGCAAGGGCAGGGGCGTTATTTATTAACCTCCCGGTCTTTTACGCATGATCAATATCGTCAATGTGGGCTACGATTCGACCAATTACTATTTAATCGATATCGCAGGTGGGGAAACTGCTGGTGGATTGTGGCTGGCCCGGAACGCTGCCCAAGTTCCTGTCTGTGCTCAAGCGCAAGGATGTTGCTCCGGACGAGATCAAGTACCTGCTCGTGACCCACTTCCACCCCGACCATTCCGGCCTGACCCAGGAGCTGAAGAACCTGGGGGCCACTCTCATTCTGATGGAAAGCCAGCCAGGGTACACGGGCGCAATGGACGAGCTATACCGTTCCAAAAACCTGCCCTTCCTGCCCGTTACCCCGGAAAAGAACCTCCTGCTCGCATTCGCCGAGAGCCGGAATTTTCTGGCAGGGCTTGGCCTGCAGGGTGAGATCATCCCCACCCCCGGCCACAGCGACGACAGCGTTACCCTGATCCTCGACGATGGCTACGCCTTCACCGGCGACCTGCCTCCCCCCTTCATGATCGCAGAAGAAGATACGGTCACCCGGCAAAGCTGGGAACGGATCTATCAGCACAAGATCGTGCAAATTTTCCCCGGACACGGCGGATAAAAAAGGAGTTTCCATGACTGACTACCTTATTGAAGCACAGGAACTATTCCCCTACACCCAGTCCCTGCGGCGCGACCTGCACATGCACCCCGAGCTGGGCTTCCACGAAATCCGCACCGCGGGGATCGTCGCGCGCGAGCTGCAGGCGCTGGACATGGAAGTGACGACCGGGGTCGCCAAAACCGGCGTGATCGGGCTGCTCGAAGGCGCGAAACAAGGACCGGTGGTGCTGATCCGCTTCGATATGGACGCCCTGCCTGTCACCGAGGAAACCGGCGCCACCTACGCTTCGACCGTTCCCGGGGTGATGCACGCCTGCGGCCACGACGGCCACGTGTCCATCGGGCTGACCGTCGCAAAGCTGTTGCACGCCCACCGGGAAGAACTCTCCGGGACGGTCAAGTTCGTCTTCCAGCCGGCCGAAGAAGGGACGTGCGGCGAGGAGATCGGGGGCAACGAGATGATGATCCGCGAGGGCGCCCTCGAGAACCCAAAACCCGACCTGGCGCTGGCCCTGCATTTGTGGAACGAGATGCCCTTCGGCCAGGTCCACGTGGCGGGCGGGCCGGTGATGGCAGGCGCGGAACAGTTCAAGATAACGGTAACAGGCCGGGGCGGGCACGGCGCGATCCCCAACCAGACGGTTGATCCCGTGTTGGCAGCGGGGCAGATCGTCACGGCGCTTGCAGGGCATCGTTTCCCGCAACGTCCCGCCGTTACAGGCCGCCGTCGTCAGCGTGACCATGATTCACGGCGGCGAGGCCTTCAACGTCATCCCGCCAAGACGTCGAAATGGAAGGCACCATCCGCACCTTCGAGCCGGCGGTGCGCGAGACCGTGCTGCGCCGCTTCGATGATATCGTGCAGGGAGTAGCTACCGCAATGGGCTGCACCGCGGACGTGACCGTCAAGCGCCTGACCCCGGCCATGATCAACGCCGAAGAGGTGGCCGGACGCGTGCAGGCAAGTCGCCCGGGAACTCCTTCCCGACGTCGGTCTGGATACCTCCCCCAACCTGACCATGGGCGCAGAGGACATGGCCTTCATGCTCGAGCAGGTGCCTGGCTGTTATTTCTTCGTGGGCTCGGCGAACAGCGAAAAGGGCCTGGACTACGGCCACCACCACCCCAAGTTCGACTTCGACGAGGCCGCCCTGCCCCGCGCCGCCGGGCTCATGGCCAGCGCGGTGGCGGCGTTTTTGAAGTGAAAAGATGACGGACATTCAAACCAAACGGGTGTACGAGCCGGCCAGTCCGCAAGATGGCTTTCGGGTCCTGGTGGACCGGGTCTGGCCGCGGGGAAGAACCAAGGAGCAGGTCAGGGCCGACCTGTGGTTGAAGGAGATCGCCCCGAGCACAGAGCTGCGCAAATGGTTCGGGCACGACCGGTCGAAGTGGGAGGAGTTCAAGAGCCGTTACTTTTCGGAGCTCGACGCGAAACCGGAGATCGTCAGCGAAGCTCCTTGCAAAAGCCTCAGAAAGCAAGTTGACATTGCTCTTTTCAGCTCGCGAGGAGGAATATAACCAGGCGGTCGCGCTCAAAGAATATTTGCTGGCGCGATCCAACCCATAGCATGGGACTTGCACGCTTCGGGACATCTCCTTCGTCAATCGACTGAAAAAAATTTTAGCTTTTCTTCTGCCCCGTTTTAATCTTCACATTCTTGAACTCTACGTCTACTGGATTTGAGTAGCGCTGTCCGTTCTTCTTGTCGTGGCGCATAAAATCCGGCGCATCAATGTGCACGCGCAGGGTGTATTCCCCGTCGCCGGGTAACTCCCAGTTGCGCCCATAGTGGAACAGCCACGGGTGCCACAGGAAGGGCTGCTGGTGGGCACCAATTTCTTTCCCGGCGTTGTCCAGCACGGTAACCGATACGTTTAAGCCGGGGATGAAACGCAAATCAGCGCCGTCCTGGACCGCAATCTCGATGTGTGCGTTTTCCTGGTCTGGCTCTTTCCAGATAAGAGATCCGTCCATTTTGTGGTACATGCCTTCGGCCTTCTCCACCGCGTACGAAACCTGGAAGTTGCCGGCGGCTTTTGTTTCACCGTGCGCTTCTTTATTCGCCATGTTCTCAAGCGCTTTTTGATAGGCCTGGCCCTGGTCCTTTGCCATTTTGAGCTGTTCCTCTTTCGCCTCGTTGCTGGATTGCATGGGCGGTTTGTTTGATTTAGTTGTTTTATACATCCTTTTTTCCTTTCCTATTATTTTGTAATTACCTCGACAATGTCCCATTTGCCATAAAAGCTCCGAAAAATGGGGGTACGTGGAGGCGTACGCACCATTTTTCGGGATTTCCTCACTGGGCCTCAGTAGATACATTATTTTTTAATATTTAAATGAATGGTTCTCCCGTCTTTAACGGAAATGGTAGAGTCAAACAAATACATACTGGCCAATATTTTAGCCGACCGGACTGATGCTCGCCCCGAGACGCTGGTATGTCGCGATCAGTTCGGTTTCTTTCAGGGTGTGATCGTGCAAAGCGTCGATCACCTGGGCTCGGGTGGCTCCTTCACTAAGCTCCAACTGCATGTCAACCGCATAGAGACGGAAATAGTAGCTATGGCTTTCGCTCAGGGGCGGACAGGGCCCTTCATATTTGGTGTTTCCCCTGCTATTGCGCCCACGCTCTCCATCCCAGTCTGCTCCCGGTTGGAAGTTTTCAGGCAGCCCCCGCCAATCGATCGGGATATTGTACAGAACCCAATGAGAAAAAGGTTCCTCGGCTGGCGCATCCGGATCGTCCAGGATGAGCGTCAGGCTCTTTGTTCCCTCCGGCAATATATCCCAATCTAAGGGCGGGGAAATGTTGTCACCCTCGCAACTGAAGCGTGTTGGAAGCGCCCCTCCGGATTCAAATGCTGGACTGGTGATTTTCATAATTGATGCTTAACTCCTATCCAGGGACGGGAAACCCGGTCCCGAAACATTTCCATCAAAAAGCCTGCTATATTGGTCCGGCAGGCTGTCAATCATCTCCTGCAACTGGCCCGAGGAGACGGACTCCCGCAACACGCTCAGAACGGCAGTAGCTCGTTCGGCGGCGTCGTAATATTTCGTGCCCGCTCGCGCTCCCACCCGGGTATAAAACTCCTGTAACGGGTACTCTTCGCCATCCGTGCGACTGAGCAACAGTTCTTTCAGTTCAGCCGGCAGTTGCGAAGCCACCCCTCGCCGGACTGTCCGGTCGAGCCGCTCTCCCAAGGTTTCGAGGGTAGCCCGGGTAATATCGGTGGCGCGTTCCCGGGAATCAAGCCTGGATTTCTCCAGGACACGGTCGATGAATTCTTCGTATTGCATAAAATAATTTCCTTTCTAACCGGCGCTTGTCATCACGCGTTCGGCCTCGTGGGCACGTAGAATGCCGGCCGCCTGGTTGGCACGCTCATCTTCAGTGCGGATGTCGCCTTGATCATAATCATCGATTAAACCGAAATACGTTTTCATATATATTCATCCCTTTATCGTGGTTTTGTTTCTGCAGCGAAGACTGATTCTTTTTGGTCTGATAAAGAAGAACTACAACGTATTACAAGCCCCCGGCTTGCGTACCACGGGCGAATCGCTTCGTCTGATACCTTAATTGTTTATACTTTTAAATAACGGGATACGCTATCGGGAAAAACCCCATGCGGCCATAGAAAAATCCCCTATTGTGTTTTTATGGTATCTGGGTTCTTATGATACTGGCTGGAGTTTTTTGCTTTCTATCTTCAACACGATCTTTATGGGCAGTTACACGCAGGTTTTTGCCTGCTTTAGGAATGAGTCACATGATGGATCATAAACAAACCAATGCTTCCCCGACAGGCGCAAAGGTTCTCACTTTGGACCAGGTTTCTGCGGGCGGGGTGGTATTCCGCTGGAGGGATTCGAACCCAGAAATAGGCATTGTGTTAGCGAAACCCAAGCTGAGGTGGCAGTTGCCTAAAGGGATCGTAGACCCGGGCGAAACGCCGGAGGTCACTGCGGTGCGCGAGGTCCGGGAAGAGGCGGGTGTCGAAAGCGACCTGCTCGATTTGATCGAGGTGATCGAATACTGGTACAGGAGTTTCAAGAACGGGAAACCGGTCCGCTTCCACAAGTTTGTTCATTTTTATCTGTTGCGCTACCGCAGCGGGGATGTTTCCGACCACGACCACGAGGTGGAAGAATCCCGGTGGGTCGGTTTCGAGGAAGCGCTTGAAATGCTGGCGTTTCAAGAGCGAACGCAAGAGTGGTGGAAAAGGCGCGCGAGATGATTTCTGCGTGGGAACGGAAAACGATTAGATAAAAACAGTTGCAGGCTCGCATATACTACCCGTCAGCGAATCCCGCCGCAATTCATCCCCGACTCCGTATCCTAATCGGTATAATTGCTATGAAATGCGCCTTCCATTCAAAATATTAATCCTGCTTCTCATCCTGCTCAGCGCCTGCAACTTTCCCGTTGCGGCGCAGCCGGCGCCCGGCCTTAGCGCTGTTCCCGCAACGGGCACACCCTCGCAGGAGGGCGGTTCCACGGACTGCGCTTTCGTCTGGGCGCGCCAATCTCTGCCTGGCCTTTCCGGGGATTTCGAAAAAGCATTGCAAGAGCTTCAATCTGTAAGCAAACGGGTATGCCGAAGCTTATGGGGAAAACTGCATCAACGGCCAGGGAGAAGCCGTCCGTTTCCTGCCTATGGAAACGGATTTTCACGTTACGCTGCTGGTAAAAGATCTCAACGATAAGCAGTCGCTGGGGGAATGGATCGAACAGGTATTGCAGAGTCGTTTCTGAGTTCCCGGTAGAGGAAACGCCCGGTCCGCAACCCGGGTATGTGGGGATCACGTTCGACGCGGGTGAGGAGGAAACACAGCTGTGGTTCAGCCAAGGAGAGGCCGAGTCCGCACTGGATAGCGGTTTGCGAGGGGAAGAACTCTTCGATGCGTTGCAAGCCCAATAAACACTCACAATAATTGTAACTACTCGGCCTGCGTTTTTGCCCTACTACTTTAACGGGATGGAGGCCCGAAAATTGGGTCGTGAGCGTGCGTACGCACGCTCACGACCCAATTTTCGGTATTTTCCCATCGTAAACGGTAGAACCCCAATTTCAAACGGCGGGGAAGTGAATTTTGACACTATTGACAAAGGCACTCTTTCCGCTATATACTTTTTAATTGGAGAAAAAGTCAGTTTCTCACTGAGGCAGGAGGTGATACCAAGCCATAACAATTTTATGCTCGGGTGCGTTGCCTGTTAAGCGGGCTGGCTCCCCGCCGGTTGTTTCCAGGCAGCATTGGTCGTGTTCACTACAATACTTTCTACATGAAAGCTAGGAGTCGAGACCATGAAGAAATTCAGACTGTTCCCCCTTCTTCTCATCACAATTCTATTTTTAGGCGCATGCGCCCCGCCTGTGCCGCAGTCGATCAAAATCGGCGTCAACGCGCCCCTCACCGGCGACATTCCCAAAGTCGGCGAGGGCACCAAGTATGCCGCGGAATTGTGGTTGAAAGAGAACAATAACACCATCAACGTAGGCGGAAAAGATTACAAGGTAGAACTCGTCATCGAAGACAATGAGTCCAAGGGCGAGTCTGCTGCTGCTGTAAACACCAAACTGATCACGCAGGATGAAGTCCTTGTCATTGTGGGACCGCAGTCATCCAAACAGGCTGTGCCGGCAGGCGGGGTGGCAAATGACCTGGAGACGCCGATGATCAGCCCCTGGTCCACCAATCCCAACACCACCCTCGACCGTCCCTGGGTCTTCCGCACCCCCTTCCTGGATCCGTTCCAGGGGCCGGTGGTCGCCAACTTCGTCCACGATGAATTCGGCTTTACCAAAGCGGGCGTCCTGTACGATATCGCCAGCGACTATCCCAAAGGCCTGGCTGAATTCTTCAAGCAGGCCTGGGAAGATATCAATGGCCCGGACTCGGTGGTGGCGTATGAGAGCTTCACAACCGGTGACACTGACTTCAGCGCGCAGTTGACCAAGATCAAAGACGCCGGCGCTGAATTCATCTTCGCGCCCCAGTATTACAACGAGGTTGCGCTGATCGTCCAGCAGGCGCGCGAGCTGGGGTTCGATGGACCGATTGTGGGTTCCGACAGCTGGGGTTCCGCGGAGCTAATGAACCTGTGCGGCGATGCCTGCAAGGGGCTGTACTTCAGCACGCACTATGCGGCCGAGGGAGCAACCGGCGCAACGAAGGACTTCATCGACAAGTACAATGCCGCCTATGGGTACGTTCCGGATGATGTCGGCGCGCTGACCTGGGATGCCTTCAATATCGTCAAGCAGGCCATTCAGGACTGCGGCAACATCACCGGCGATGTCAAGGCCGACCGCAAATGTGTCCGCGATGCGATGGCGAACATCAAGGAGTTCCCCGGCATCACGGGGAATATGACCTTCAACGAGCAAGGAGACCCCACCAAGTGCGCGGTCATTGTAAAGATCAGCGACGAGGGCAAGTTCACCTTCTACAAGCAGGTATGTCCGTAAAGAAATAAAGGTATCGTTGGCGTATTGCCAGCGATACGATTGTTCAACGCGGTAAAGCAGCATAGAGGGCGGGTTGTCGAGATCTCTAATGACCCGCCCTCCTTCGATGAGGAGGTACGATCTCAATGGAATTCTTCCTGCAACAACTGATCAACGCGCTCCAGTGGGGCAGTTTCTATGCCTTGATCGCGGTGGGCTACTCCATGGTCTACGGCGTATTGCTGCTCTTCAACTTCGCGCATGGCGATGTCTTTATGGTAGGGGCTTATATCGGCTTCTTCGTTTCGACCGGCCTGCTCGCCCTTGACTTTTTCACTGCGCTCGCGTTGCCGGGCGGCGTGCAACTCGGGCTCGTGCTCGTCCTGACCTTGATCATCTCGATGTTCCTGAATTCTTTCGTTGGGATGCTGGTCGAACGGATCGGATACCGGCCGTTGCGAGATGCGCCGCGCGCCTCGGCTGCCATTACCGGATTGATGATCGGGATCATCCTCGAGACCGGCAACCTGGCGATCCTCGGCCCACAACGGCTGGCATTCCCCGAATTGATCCAGACTGCTACCATCAATTTCGCCGGCGTCAACGTGACGAACAAAAAAATATTGATCGTCGGCGTGTCGATCCTGCTTACCCTGGGGATGCACCTGTTCGTGCGGCGTTCGAAATGGGGCATGGCCATGCGCGCCATGGCCTACGACTACGTGGTTGTGCCGCTCATGGGCATTTCGACCAACACGATCGCGCTGATGACCTTTGCCCTGGGTTCCGCGCTGGCAGCCGCAGCGGGCATCCTGTATGGCGTTGCCTATCCGGTGCTGGATCCCAACATGGGCATTCTCTTCGGCTGGAAGGCCTTCGTAGCCGCCATCCTGGGCGGCCGCGGTTCGATCCTTGGCGCCGGGCTGGCCGGCTTCCTGCTGGGTTTTATCGAGATTTTTGTCGCCACGATCTTCCCGTCCACCATGCGGAATTTGATTGCGTTTGGCATTATCCTGGTCATTCTGATTTTCCGGCCGCACGGCTTCTTCGGAGAGCCGCACAGCGCACAGTTGCGCCTGTAACACGGACAGACCTGAAGAAAGGAAAAAACCAATGACAACGATATCAGCTTCATGGCCTGCCACGCGAAATCGAATCCGTGCGGCGCTCTCCAGACTCTGGCAACCTTACCGCTCCGTCCCCCTGCTCGGCTGGTTATTCGCCGCGCTTGTCGCCGTCGGACTGGAACAATTTGTCGGGTTATATCTCGCCAGAACTTTGGGAATGTCCAAGATCCCGGCGCTGTTCGGCGCCCTGGTGGTGTTGGACACACCGGCTCTCATCCCCAGCGTTTTGATCTTCATGTTTTTGATTTATATCCTGCCGATCGGCATTGTGGCGCGCTTTACAGCGCCTTTCGCCAACAGAATTGCCGCAAGGTTGATGACTTACCCGCTGATCGTAACGGCGTTGATCCACCTGCTGCTGCTCTATAGCGTGCTCTCCATCTGGTGTGATATCAGCGACTACCGGGTGCTGGTTGCCCGCCTGGCAATGATCGCGATCATCCTGACCCTGAGCTTGAATGTGGTGAACGGCTACATGGGCGAGTTTTCCTGTTCTCACCCCGGTTTCATGGCCCTGGGCGCGTACGTGGCCTCGACAGTTACGCTTGTGTTTTTTGTGTCCGATAACCAGTTTGGCGAGGCGATCCTGCCGCCTGCGTTAGGTCCGTTCATCTTCCCGCTGGCGCTCATCCTGGGAGGACTGGTGGCAGCGGTCGGCGCCCTGCTCGTCGCCATTCCATCCTTCCGCACCCGCGGCGATTACCTGGCGATCATCTCGCTGGCGTTCACCTTCATCGTGAAAAGCCTGTTCGAGAACCTGGAGGTTCTCGGCGGCGCGCGAGGCATCAGCAACCAGCCAAATTACGCCAGCTTACCGGTTGTCTTTATCTGGACTGTTTTATCGATCTGGATCATCAACAATTTCGTGCGTTCCACCCTGGGCAAAGCACTGAACGCCGTGCGTGATGGAGAACTGGCCGCCAACGCCATGACCGTGGACACCCGCAAGACCAAGATGGTTGCCTTTCTGTTCGCTGCGTTCTGGGCCGGTGTGGCAGGCGGTTTGTTCGCGCACGTGCTGCACTATATCAACCCCGACTCCTTCGGGATCCGCAGGTTGGCCGAAGTCCTGGCGATGGTTTATTTTGGCGGCTTGAATTCCGTCACCGGCTCGATTGTGGGAGCGGTGGGATTGACCCTGATCAGCGAAGCGCTGCGGCCGCTCGAAATCTATAAATGGATCATCATCCCCGTCATGCTGATCCTGATCATGATTTACAGGCCAACAGGCTTGATCGCTTTTACAGAGTTCAACGTCGAGAAGTTGTTCCAACCCAAAGAAAAAGCTTTGGAAGGAGCGGAAGATGCCACTGCTTGAAGTCCGGGATATGACCCACTATTTTGGCGGCTTACGCGCTGTCAACGATTACAACCTGGTCGTCGAACCCGGCCAGGTCCGGGGATTGATCGGCCCCAACGGCGCAGGGAAGACGACGATCTTTAACCTGATCACCGGGGTTTACCATCCCACCGAAGGCAAGATCCTCCTGGAAGGGGAGAATATCACCAGGCTGGAAACCAACCAGATTGCCGACCGCGGCCTCGGCAGAACCTTCCAGAATCTGCGATTGTGGCGCTACCTGAGCGTGCTCGACCACGTAAAAATGGCGCGCTATTCGAAACTGACCTACGGGCTGACCGGCGCTTTCTTTGGGACCCCGAAACGGGTCCGGGAAGAGAAAGCCACCGATGCCCTGGCCATGGAACTGCTGGAACTGGTCGGGATCCCGCATCTGGCGGACCAGATCGTTACCAACCTGCCCTATGGCGCGCAACGCCGGGTAGAACTGGCGCGCGCCCTGGCGACAGATCCAAAAGTGCTCTTCCTGGACGAACCCACGGCGGGCATGAACCCCGAAGAACTGATCCAGATGATGGATATCGTCCGGCGTGTCCATAAAGAAATTGGCATGGCCATCTTCTTGATCGAGCACCGCATGAAGGTGGTCATGGAGCTGTGCGAGATCATCCAGACCCTGAACTTCGGGGAGGTGATCGCCGAAGGGACTCCGGAAGAGATCCGCAACGATCCCCTGGTCATCGAGGCGTATCTGGGAAAGGAGGTAGTGATCTGATGCTGCTCTCAGTGGAAAACCTTTCCGTCTCCTACGGCAACATCAAAGCACTACACGGGATCAACTTCGAAGTTGCGCAGGGAGAAATTGTGTGCATCATCGGCGCAAATGGCGCCGGAAAGAGCACCACCCTGCGCGCCATCTCGCGCATGATCCCAGCGGAGTCCGGTTCCAAAATGGTGTTCCAGGATAAAAACCTGCTCGAGTATCCGGCTGATCAGGTGGTGACCAAGCTCGGCATTTCGCACGTGCCGGAAGGTCGCAGGCTGTTTGAAAACCTGACCGTGATGGAAAATCTCACCCTGGCCACCTTCGCTCGCAAGGACGCAGATGCAATCGAGGCCGATCGCGAACGCGTGTTTGCGATTTTCCCACGATTAAAGGAACGCATCCATCAAAAGTCGGGGACATTAAGTGGCGGCGAGCAGCAAATGCTGGCCGTTGGGAGGGCGATGATGAGCGCCCACAAAATGATGCTCCTGGACGAGCCATCCATGGGACTGGCCCCGCTGTTGATGATGGAAATGTTCGCGGCGCTCAAAGAGATCAACCAGGAGGGGACGACGATCCTGCTCGTCGAGCAGAACGCCCGCATGGCGTTGCAGTTCGCCCAACGAGGGTACGTCCTGGAGACCGGCACGCTGGTGCTGGAAGGGCCCTCACAAGAGCTGTTGGAAAACCCGGAGGTCAAGAGAGCCTATCTGGGAGGCTAACTCTGAATGGATAAGGAAGGCCCGGGAAAGGGGGCGCATCTACGCTTGCGCCCTTTTTCTCGGGGTCTTTTTATAAAAGGGATTCAATAAATACGAGGCACCCGGTGAGCGATCCCGCTCGTGACCTCATAATTGATCGTCCCCCAGCGCGCAGCGATCTCCTCCGCACTGATTCGCTCCTCCCCTTGCGTCCCCAGCAATACCACTTCATCGCCCGCGCCGGCATCCGGGACGGCGTCGAGCTGGACCATGATCTGATCCATGGTCACCCGCCCTACCACCGGCACCTTTCGCCCTTTCACCAACACCTGGTTCCCGGGGACTCTCCGGAAGCCATCCGCATAACCCACCGGGATGGTGCCAATGCGTTCCTGGCGGGAAGTCACGTATTCGTGTCCATAACTGATGCCGCTGCCCGGGGGTAATATTTTTACCTGGCTGAGAACCGACTTCCACGTCAGCGCCGGTTGAAAACCCGCCGGCAAGGGGCAATCGGCGGAAGGATGAAGTCCGTACATCGCAATTCCAACCCGCACGCCGTTGAAATAGTCGCCAGGACGGGTGAGACTGGCAGCCGAATTGGCGGCATGGATCAGCGGAATATGGATTCCAGCCTCTTTCAAATTCGACAGGAGTTGATGAAACAATTTCTCCTGTGCATCGGTCGGCGCGGGATCGGCCTCATCGGCGCGGGCAAAATGGGTAAACAATCCTTCGATTTGAATATGCGGGAGAGCCACACTCTCATGGAACAGATCGATGACACGGTTTGGAGGAATCCCCAGCCTGCTCATGCCGGTGTCCACTTTCAGGTGTAGTCTTGCCTGACGGTTGGACCGCGATGCCGCTGCTGAGATGTTCTCGACCTGGCTGAGATCCCAAACGGTCATCGAAACGTGCTGCTGAAGCATCTCCTCGTAGCAGGCCTCGGGCGTATATCCCAAAATGAGAATCGGACAATCCAATCCCGCCTGGCGCAACTCCAGGGCTTCGTTCACGCGGGCAACGCCGCACCAGGCGGCGCCGGCCTGCAGCGCGGCCCGCGCAACCGGAACCGCGCCATGTCCATAGGCATTTGCCTTGACAATCGCCATCACCTTGACCCTGGAAGGATCGCTGAAATAACGGCAATTTGGT
>CAWGNR010000015.1:0-523607 GCA_963823985.1 uncultured Chloroflexia bacterium | reverse complement strand
CAGTGATGAAACTCTAGCGACCAGACAGTTTTAGAAATAGGCACAAAGAGAGACGCGAATTGAAAAAGCGTTGACAAGACATCTCTCGGTAAAACGCAAACCGATCTGAAAGATACTCAGATCGCGACGATCTTTACGGTCCACGAGATGACGCAAACCTTGATGGATAGTGCGACCGCCAGATGAAACCAGCCAGACGTACAGAAAGGCTACTGCCAGGGTCAATCTCGATAGCCGCAAAAAGCTGTGAAGCATGGAACACTCCAGATCAAAACCATGTTTTTTCATATCACCGAACATTTCTTCAATCCACATCCGGCGTTTATAAAAGCGGAGAGCGGTTTGCAAATCAGGCAAATTGGTCGCCAGGCACCAGGGTTCTTTTTCACCAGATTTCCAATGCACCAGCAAGTTAGCCGGATAAATGTGTGTCTGTGACAATTCTCTTTTTCCAAGCCATACGCTCTGACCGGCTTTTTGGACGTAACTTCCAAAGGGCACCCACTGGTTTTCAGTCTGTGACCAGACCAACGTATCTGATTTTTGGCGTAAAACGTAGTACCAATGCCATTTGTCCAGTTGTTTTAGCACTTTGACAGCTCCAAATTCGGTATCACCGACCAGAAAAACGGCGGCTCCACGCGGAATGAGCGTTTTTACATAAGCAAGTAACGCGATCTGTTTGCTGCCTGTGCTATGTCCGCGCACATACTTGACCCAGGTCCAGGCGATCGGGATGGCACGTTTGCGATAGGCCAGGCTGACCATCAATAATTGATGACCAAAACCAACTTTGGTACCATCCACGATCAGATGGATTTCTCCAAGGCTCGCCAGCTGTTCTGCAAGCCATTGAAGAGCGACCGGCTTATACCAGTCACGAACACGAATGGCTGGATTGTCGAGAAACCGCTCCAACCGTTTCACCGTACTTTGCAACTTTGCTTTCCCAGGTATTTTTCCAGCAATCCGGCTCAAATAAACCGAACGGCTCTGGTAGATCCCGTACATGAGCAAAACAAAATTCCGGACTTGGGTAACTCTTTGCTCTGGACGCAATTCACGAATTCGCTGAATCCATGTATGATACAGTTGGTTGGTCGGCATGGTTTTCTCCTGGCAATCTGTTTTCTCGCAAAAACAACTTTACCCGGTTTTGCCTGCCGATCAACCTTTTCATTTGCTAAAGTGTCTGGTCGCTAGATGAAACTTTTCATGTACAATATTCTTGTATATTGGTGGAAAGCGACTACGTACGATTTCTCAGGAAGAGAGTGTGGCTTTAAATTCCAAAGCTAAGGCAAGTACCCTTCCTCGTCCGGCTTAGTCCAACTCGGATTGATGCGGCGGCACCCAGGGGTCTTGTCTCTGCCTGGCTCCCTTCCGCCGCATCAATCCTTAAATTCGTTGGCTGGCTTCGCCCTCAAATATGCAAAAGGATGTATCAAGGTCGGTGATATGCAAAAATCCTTTATTCTTGTTTCACTCGTAATCAGTTTGATGGTTGTGTCATGCACGCCCAAACAAAGTCCAGAATTAATACAAACAGCAACATTGACCTTAGTTGCAACGTTAACCGCTTTACCATCTTCGACCAATACACCATCGGCTACGCCTACTCCTATCGCAAAATCAAATGGTGTTTACAATATGTCTGTTAGCCCCAACGGAAAAATGGTTGCAACAACTAGGAGAAACGGCGTAGAAGTTTACGACTTAACAAATGGAGATTTAGTTTATTCTTTCAGTGTGGATGAATTTGAAGGGCACCATCTTTATTCCTATATTGCTTGGTCACCAAATGGAAAATTTCTCGCATCTGGTCGGCCCAGTTCTGGCGTAAATATCTGGAAAACAAGCAATTGGGATGTATTAACTGAAGTGCAAGACCCACAAGATAAGGGATACCAAGTATCTGGTTTTGAATGGTCACCAGACAGCAATCAATTAGCCTTGGGCATGAGAGATGGAACAATTCAAATTTGGGATGCAAAAGAATATACATGGACTGCACAAGAAAATTGCAATACTGGTCAAGTATTTGGTTTAACTTGGATGACAAATAATGATTTGCAGATTTTTACAAATTCTGGAATATACAGCACAAGTACTTGTCAAAAGGTAAAAGAAACAGAATACGGCATGGATGGTTGTTGCGGGTATACAGTAGTGTCGCCAGACAAAATAAATATCTTCGTGTTCTTTGACCTCGGCGGCAGCATCATGAATATCGAGAAAAACGAATATGTGTTTGGCATATGTTGTTACCCAGCAATAGCATGGTCAATGGATGGAAGATATTTTTCCGCAATTTCAAAAGATAGTAATACTATTACAACATTAGATACACGGGATAGAAGTTCCTATGTTTTAGTAATCGGGACGATTTAAGCACTTGCTTGGTCTATTGACAATGAGTTACTCGCTCTTTCATTGAGAGATGGTAAAAGTGAAATTTGGAGTACACGCACGGGTAAAACGTTGGTAACTTTGAAATGAGAAGTTCCGTTCAGTCAAAAGCCAGCCAACAGTGCGTGCACGCGGACGGCGGGATTCTCACCGTCAAAATGAGTTGGTTCTGGCTTTGGGCTTTTTCCGTTTTGGGAACAAGTCTAAACCCACCCGCCGCCGGTAACGCGAGCCGTTAGCCCTCTTAAGGCTTAGAATGTTTTGGAATCTACGAAAATACCTATGAGGTCTCTCTTGAAGAAACGCATATTGATCTTCGGAGGAATTGTTTTATTTGGTTGTTTGCTGCTTGTTTTCTATATTGTATTAAGAGTTAGGAAGCCGGAGTATATATCACTTGAGATACCAATGCCTCAGCACTTTCCAAGATATGCAGAAGACTATGCGATGGAGGAAGAGTTTTCGACTAAAGTTTCAAACGAACTCTTTGATGGCAAGTCCCTTCATTATTACGTATATCGCATGTATGTACATGTATATCTGGGTGAGCAGGGGTTTGAAACAGAACAAGATGTAGAAAATTATTATGATGAGTGGTTGAAGAAATTAGGCTGGGAGGAAGTACGAGCTGAGTTATGCAATGGATCTATGACAGAGTTTCAGCCATTGGAATTGTATCGAGCCTATTCTCACCCAGACAATAATGCTACTGCATGCTTAGTAACTTGGTTTGAATTCGATGACGGAAAATATTTGGATGTAATGATAAAAACGACCAATCCGTCCTGGGATGTATTGTGGTATACAGATTAAACTTCACGTGCAGAAATATGTTCCAAGCAATAAAAGAGCGGCTCAATATTTTAAGGCAAACTCTTAGAAAAAAGCGGGCTAACAATGCGTGCACGCGGACGGCTGGATTCTCACCGTTTTTTAGCTTTATCGTGGCTTTGGGTTTTTTCCGTTTCGGGAGCAAGTCTCGTCCCGCCAGCCGCCGGTAACGCGGGCCGTTGGGCGCTTATGTCATAATTAAAGAATTGGAAATAAAATCAATGAAACCAAGTACAACGCAGCAAACAACTCTATTACATCGCATCAGATTTCTATCATCCAAACTAGGGCAAATGCCAGCCTTTCTATATTTGTTGGGATTTGTGGCTGTTATCTTTCTCTTCTCATTTATCTATTACTACGGTCTCTCTGGATATGACTTCTATGATTCAACCAATCAATATGATTTTGGATCGTTCAACCAAGAAGTAAACACAATTCTTCACGATCTTCGAATGGACATCATACAGGCTTATCAAAAGAACGACGAAGCCAAACAACCAATCAATGGCTGGCGCATGGACATTAATAGTCTTGAGGTAAGTTCTTTGTATACAGGAAATCTTCCTTCAGAGTTTAGTTTTCAAATTACTATCCCCATCAATAACGGAACTGAAGGAAACTGGGATAGTTGGACTTTTGTTACAACAAAGATAATCGTGTTTACCGAAGGCAATTTCATTTCAGATGAAATTGTGTACTCACCCTTTGAATTCGGAGAATCCTATTCACTAGCGCTTGAAGGAATTCCTGGGCAAATTCCAACGCCTGGCTTAACATTTCATTATGACCTTTCTAATTATCAATCAGGTGCCTTTTCTGTATTACCCATATCACTCAACTTGTACAATAGAATCATTGATATTGGGCAGGATTTTAGAGGTATTCTACCTAAAGTGAATGGCCACTATATACGAATGCTTTATTTCAGCACAGGGGTTGCCACATCAAGCGCGTTTGGCGAAATTGTGCCCGTTTCTACAAGAGCAAGAATTTTCGCAATATCAGAAACACTCATTGCGGTCATTTTTATTGGTCTTTTTCTAAATAGTTTGGCTTTTGGTATTGGTGAAGCATCAAGAAACGCCGAAAAAGATTGATAGCGGCGCTGTTTCTTCATACATAAAGCGCCCAACACGGCGTGCACGCGGACGGCGGGACTCGCACCGTCAAATTGGCCTTTTTCGTGGCTTTGGGTTTTGCTCCGTTTCGTGGGTGAGTCTCGTCCCGCCAGCCGCCGGTAACGCGAGCCGTTAGGCGCTCGGCCAATTTTCATCGTTGAAAGGGAGTTACATGAAAGAAGTAGAAGATCAAACTTCCCCAAGAATCAAGTTTTGGCATATTGTTGTTATCATTTTGTTCCTTGGTCTTATTAGTGTTATTACGTCGTATATTACTGTCCAAACCGTTGTTCCCACACTAAGCACACCTGTTTCAACGTTGGCTACTTTGCCATCTGTCAAATCATCGCCTTCTGTTTTTCCATTTGCTACAAAAAGTGCTGTTCAACTGCAAACGCAACAGATTGAAACCAATCTCCTACAAAATAGCGGGTTTGAAAACGATCTTTCGGGATGGATATATTCAGATAATGTGGCAGGGTTATATGTATTTGAAACCATAGGCGTCAATGGAAAAGCTTTTTGTTCACGGCAATATCTTCCGTACGGGTTTGGTAGAGATGAAATGGCGGAGTTTATTCAAAAAGAATGGCCTGGTTTTGTTCAAGAGATACCGATTGATCCAAATGAAACTTACTTTTTTTCAGCATGGGTAAGATTAAATAAGGCTATTAATGTTTATGCCATGGTGCGCTATTACAATGGGTCAAAGGATATAGGGTGGGGATTGGCCTCTGAACCAGTAGGTAGGTTAACTGATGGAGAAACTTCGAACGGCTGGTTCTTTGTCTATCGCGAAATGCCAATGGTTCCGCCAGGCACAAATCACGCTCGTGTGGGTTTTTGGCATGGTGTAAAAAATAACGCACCGAATGAGATAGATAGCACTTTTTGCGTTGATGATTTAGTTTTTGGCAAGATAGTAAAATAGTTGATGGTCAAAACGCGCCTAACAATGCGTGCACGCGGACGGCTGGATTCTCGCCGTTTTTTGGCTTTGTTCGTGGCTTTGGATTTTATCCGTTTTGGGAGCGAGTTCTCGTCCCTCCAGCCGCCGGTAACGCGGGCCGTTGGGCAGTTCTTTTTGATAGAAATATGAGAATTCCAAAACTAATGATGTTGTTATCCCTGATGTTGGTTTCTTGTTCACAGACAGTTACGCCCACATCTGTCCCGACAACATCCCCAATTCCAACAAATACCCTAACGCCGACGGCTACAATCTCTATTACTCCCTCACCGATTATTTACCCAACACAAATCTATGGTCTTTTGTTGTCCCCCGATGGCACTAAAAGAATTCAATCACTGGACTGGAATAACTATGAAGTTCTCACAGCAGATGGAAAAACACTGTGGTCAATTTCATATGAGAATAAGCTTGGAGCATTTGAACCAGGCTGGCACCCGTTTTATTGGTCACCGGATGAAAAGTATGTTTACTTTACTTGTTATCATGGCCCGGATGATGGATCTACAAAATTTTTTGGAAATGCTCTTAAAGATGGAGACTGTATCTACAGATTTGATGTTGAAACAGGGAAGTTAGTAGAGCTAATTTCTGAAATAATGCCTGGATATTACGCATTCGCAATTTCTCCTGATGGAAGCCAATTGGTTTACGCCAATCAGACAGAGACACCAGTCAAAATAAAGTTGCTGGATTTGAACAATTTCGATGAACGAGTTTTATTTACTGCCGATGAAAAAATTCTTGAAATGGGAAGTTTTGGTTGGTCTCCTAAACTGGATAAAATAATTTTCACAACACTGGAAATACCGGAAGACAAAAAGCGTGCCTACTCTATTTTTATGCTTGATTTGAAAAGTTTGAAAACTGAGCTTCTTATTAATGATTTCAATGAATGGCTTGGATTAAAATCTTGGGACGAACAAGGGCGCATTTATTTTCGTGATACGTATCGGGCAGTTTGGGAATTGAATTTAGAAAGCAAAATGCTTACGCCTTTAGCGATCCCGACACTCACGTTAGCCCCATGACACTGCCCAACACGGCGTGCACGCGGACGGCTGGATTCGCACCGCCAAATCTAAGAGTTTATGAAAATAAATCCATAGAATTTATTATTTCCCTGGCACACCCAAACAAAAAGCCCCGCGAAATGCGAGGCTTTTTGTTCACGGAAAATCGGGGGTGGCTAGGCGTATGCCACCGCGAATGATGCCTGGGTCAGGCTTTGCGCAAAAACTTCGCGGATGTGCTTCATGCGCATGGAAACGACCGAGCGATTGACGCCTAACATTTCGGCAATTTGGGACTGGTTCCAGTTGTTCGCCAGCAGGCGCACGATCTGTTGATCCTTCGCATTCAGAGCGTCAGTCGCAACCTGCATGACGAACTGCTTCTCATTCTCGATAAGCTGCCGTTCGGGGTTATCCAAGGTGTCGGGGATGTACACTTCAAAAACGTCTGCCAGTTCATCATCCCCATCTACGGCTACGCCGACTTCGGCAACTTCATCTTCCGATCCCACATAAATACCGTAGGTCTTTTCGCTCTTGATAAAGTTCAAGCCGACCCATTTGGCGCGAGTGAGCAATCGAGAGTTGCTATCTGCGGGGTCGGCTTTCGTCAGGATTGCAATAACCATCTCTTGAAAAATATCGTCTGCTTCAAAAGCATCCTGTCCAAACTGGCTGGCTAATGTGCGCAGGCGGGGGGTCAATTGTTCGATGCGTACAGAAAGGGGGATAGGGTTATTTTGCATGTTAGGCTCCTGTTGTTTCGCTCTCGGCAAAGAGCGTTGATTTGATGATGGCGGCAGTATAAAGCATGTTTTATCAGCCGTCAATACTGAACCTGGCTATTAGACATGTTTTATAACCTGTGTTATCATTCGCGCCGAGGAATCGAAGATCATGGAAGAAAAAGTCATGGAATTCGCGCTGGATGACGTGTTGCGGGAAAAACAAATCAACAAGCGGCAGGCCGCGGTTATGTGTGGTCTGTCCTATCCCACAGTCTGGAACATTGCGAGCAATAACCAGACCAACATCTCGCTTTTGACAATCCAAAAGCTGTGCGTTGGCCTGGACGTTGCTCCCAACGATCTATTTCGGTGGGTTAAATAAATTGCCGCCCGTATTGCCGTACGGGCGGCGGTGGAAAGTCGGCGGCCAAGAGCCTAACAGGATGTACCGCGACTAAATCCCTACACAGGTTCCGCTGCGGCGCGGATCAGATCGATTGCGTTTTTGACGGTTTCCTTTACAATCGAGAACGAAAAGATGTTCTTATCAATTGGCGTTGACAGCTCTCTTACTGTGATCCGGGAAGCTTTTCCCGTCTCCATATAAACGCCAAGGGCAAAGTTGTAAGTGCCGTCAAGGTCGAGTGGTTCTTCGATGTCCTTTTCAAGGGTTCGTGAGATTTCCTGGGCTCCGTAAATAGCTGTGAGCGTCACGCTCACTTTGTCCGGAGAAACCGAGAGAAAACCGAAGCCGTTGTAAGTTTGAAATTCTTCCATGTAGAACCTTTACAACTGAGCGAGTAGCCGATGGTATTGAACCACACGTTCCACTCTAGGGGTAAACCATGTGCTCATTTTTTTGAGCAAATTTGAACCACCTTCGAAATTGGACACATGGTTAGCGGTTTTATGCTACCCCTGTGCTCCAAAAGTGCGCTGGGAGGGACTTGAACCCTCACGCCTTGCGGCACATGGCCCTCAACCATGCCTGTCTGCCAATTCCAGCACCAGCGCGGGCAGGTCGTATTATAATCGCCTTCACAAGCCTGTCAACCCAAACTCTGAAGGCTCTTTGGGAGTTTCCGAGGTAGAGATACCCGGATTTGAGGTGTGAGCGCACGTACGCGCGCTCACACCTCAAATCCGTCACCCTTTTCCGGGAAATCCAATTGAACCACTCTAAATTACTCTGGAGGACGAATGACCCGCATCGTTGTAGACGCCATGGGCAGTGACGAGCATCCCACCCCGGATGTGGAAGGCGCGGTAAGCGCTGCCCGTGAATACGGCGTTGAAATTATCCTGGTGGGAGACGAATCGAAGATCAAACCCGTGCTTGCTACCGTTAATCCGGCGGACCTGCCTGTCAGCGTCGTCCATGCTCCTGAAACCCTGACCATGGAAGATAAGGGCATGAAGCTGGTGCTGAAAGCCCGACGCGCGAACTCACAGAACTCAATGGCGATCGGCATCGACCTGGTCAAGAACGGCCAGGCAGACGCCTTTGTCACGGCCGGAAACACCGGCGCCGCCCTGGCAACTGCCTACTTCCGGTTGGGCACCATCCCGGGTGTAGACCTGCCCGCGCTGGCCCCCGTCTTTCCCACTGCAACCGGCACCTGTGTGGTGCTCGACGTGGGCGCCAACCCGGAAGTCAAGCCCGAGAACTTGGTCCAGTTTGCCATTATGGGCAGCATTTACGCGCAAAAAGTACGCGGGGTGCAAAACCCCGCAATTGGATTGGTCTCAAATGGAGAGGAGGAAGGCAAGGGCAACAATCTGGTCAAAGCGGCAACGCCTCTGCTCAAGCAGTCGGGGTTGAATTTTTACGGAAACGTGGAGGGCAAGGAAGTCATCGGCGGGGTGGTCGATGTCGCTGTCACGGACGGGTTTACCGGCAACGTTATGCTGAAAACGGCCGAGGCGGTGGCCAAGTTGATCGTGGATAAGATCCGGGATACCATCAAGGGCAGCGGCCCGTTGGTCATGCTCGGCGGGCTGCTGGTCAAGCCAGCGCTGGGCGGGATCAAGAAACTGCTCGATCCTGCAGAACACGGCGCTGCGCCGCTGCTCGGCGTGAATGGGCTGGTCTTCATCGGTCATGGCCGCTCCGATGCGACTGCGATCAAGAACGCCATCCGGGTGGCAAAAGAGGCGGCCGATGCGAACGTGCTCGAGTCGATCCAATCGGCGATTGAGGAAAGCTTGAAATAATTTCACACTTGCGGATTGCAAAGAGAGAATTATGAAAATCATCAAAAACGAGAAACTGATCAAACGCAATTCTAAAATCGGACAATACACCAGTATCGGCGCGCTCGTGGTGCTGGGAATTGGCATGTACATCTCATTTACACGACAGGAACTCTTCATCTGGGCATTGGGGGCGCTGCTGGTAGGCTTTACGCTGACCCAGATCGGTATGTATTTCGGAAACCGTTGGGGCCGTTCGCCCCGTCCAGATGAAAAGCTGGATGCAGGCTTAAAGGGCCTGCCCGGGGACTTTGTCATCTATCACTGGACTACGCCCGTCGCGCACCTGCTGGTTGGGCCGGCCGGCGTCTGGGTGCTGATTCCCTACCATCAACGGGGGCAGGTCACTTACCGGAAGGACCGCTGGAGGATGTCGGGGGGCGGATTTCTGCAGAATTACATGCGCCTCTTTGGCCAGGAAGGCCTTGGTCGTCCGGATCTGGAGGCACAATCCGAAATTAATTCGCTTCGAAAATCCCTGGCCGCTGAAATGAACGAAGATGAGATTCCGAAAATCAACGCCGCCCTGGTTTTCACGGCCGATGGAGTTGATATCGACGCGGAAGATGCCCCCGTGCCCGGACTTCCCTTGAAGAAGCTCAAAGAATTTATGCGCAGCAAGGCAAAAGAACGGCCGATTACAGCTCAGGAACTCGAAAAGGTCAAAACAGCCCTGGGTGAGTAACAAAACAAAAAAGGCGCTCGAGTTTGAGCGCCTTTTTACACAGAAAACAGGATAGTTTTACTGCATCAATTCGATGGACGGAGAGGTGAGTGCATCCCAGGTTTTGTTTTTGTCATAGTGTACATCCACTCCCGAAGTACCACCTAAATCAACCGTAAAGCCGATAATCTGGCCGGTGATGCCAGCGTCTCCCGTACCCTGGATATCAATCGGTGAGGCGGGGGCCAGAATTGTGCCCTCCAAGCCGGAGCCCGAATTCCCGTTGAGCGTGACGCCATTCGAGTTGGTGATCGGCAAATAAAGCAGCAAATTTGCGTACGGCCCGGTCACAGGGGCATACAAATTGACCGTCGCACCACCGTTCCACCGGACTTCGCCGCTTTCCATCCAGATAAACACACCGTGGCCTTCAAGATAGTCGCTGGCGTTCAGGCGGAAGTCTCCGCTGTTGACACAATAGACGCCAGATTCCAGGTATTTCACACCTGCCGGCGGAAACGTTCCTGACCAGTTTCCAGGGCTTAATGTCTCGCCATTTTTAGCTGCAGCTTCTACACATTCAGGATTGGGAAGCACATACTCACGAGGAGGATAGGACCGAGCTTGATCGGTCGCATTTTCAGTAATCGTTGGTACATTGAGTGCACCTACCTTATGGTCTTCGTCACCCACCACGGTAAGGGATGGAGCGGTTAAGTATGCGCTGGAGCTGTTGTTAAAGAAGGCTGCCTGGTCGCAATCTGAATTGACAAACAGGCCTCCTCCCGTGAGGGTCGTATTTGCATTGCCCTGATACTTGACTGCCTTACAGGTATGGGGAGCGAGTCCCACCACTGCATGACCGTCATACAATTCCGTAAAAACAGGCGGATCTACCCTGGCCACAGCCTGGACGGTATTGGTGATCTGCTCTATGCCAACTACGCCGCCAAACAGTGTGCCAATGTGAGAGGTAATTTTGACTTGTACATACTCTGTATTGCCAGTATACGGACCTTCCACGGGCGGATGATACACATCCACAAAATTCGTGGTTTCGTTATCATCGTAGCCATTGCTGGCAGCGCGGGAAAAGCCAACCGCAGTCCAATCTTCACCCGGGGTACGGACATAAGCCAATGCAGCGGCAAGGGCAGCGGTATCCGCTGCGTTTTGGGCGTGCCGGCGGTCTGAGTAAGCCCTGCTTCCATCGATCGCCAACCCTGTTATGCCAACCAATCCAAACATTGTAAGAACAATGATCACCAGCACTTGACCACGTTCTGATGCATATCCAATTTTCATCGTTCATTCTCCTTTTAACTTCCCGAACAAACCGGCTGCAAAATCGTATCGGTCACGCTGGCGTTCAAGGTGATTTTTTGAGAACCGATGATCGTGCCGATGAACGGCATGGAAATCGGGTAGTCATAGATCACGTTCACCTCGACTTCGTTCCCCTCGCACGCATCCCCCGGCAATGTGACGACCACATCTACAAGAGATTTCATCCGCCAGATCCACCGGATTGGTGGACGCGCTGCGCACGCGGGAAATGATGCCGTCTTCATCGTCCGGATTGATCGAGCCGTACAACGCCCCTTCCTGGGCTGCATCCTGCATGGCGCTGAAGGAAAAGTAGGCGATCGAAAAGTCGACCGCCCCGGCCAGCAAGAGCATGATCATCGTCAGACTCATCGCCAGTTCGACCAGGCTCTGACCCCGCTCACTCTGTCGTAATTTAGTGGGGTGACTGCAGTTAGAAAGTGATTTCCCTACAATGCGATTTTTTTTCATCGGTTTACCTCTACTCTTTAAGGGGCTGTTTCGTGAACAGGACATCCATTTTCAACGAAACTGATCATGATGTTCTCTGAACCATTGAGCTTCAGATTCTTTTCGAAAAACATTTTTAAGGCCATACTCGACCACGGATCTATAGTCTGAGTGACAAGAAAAGTGGAAATAGATATCGGTGAACCAGACATAAAATCATCCCAAACCAGCGTGCCATCTGCATAGATAGCGGTGAGGCCCTGACCAGCTGGGGAGGTTGAGTTGTAGAATATCGTCATGCCCGAGATCGTAATCGGATAATTGCTGTCGTTGTGCACGGTCAGCAGCATTTTATCTTGGGTTATGGAAAGCCCATTATGGCTGATATAACATTCGATCGGGGTACTTGTTGGAGAGGGCGTATAAGTTGCTGTTCCAGTAGCAGTTGGGGTTGGCGTTTTTGTCGGTGTATTGGTGATGGTTGGTGTAAAAGTAATCGTAGGGGTGAAGGTGATGGTCGGGGTATTGGACGGGGTCAGAGAATTCTCTAGGGTCGGCGTCATCGTTGAAGTTGGGGTGGAGGTCGGTGTATTCGTATTGGTAGGCGTGGAAGTTGGAGTTGAGGTAGATCCATCCCAGCCTTGCGGAACGGCGGTTACGTCAATGTCGATATCCACCAGAATTGTCCGAGAACTGGATGATTCGATTGTCATCGGTTCGAGCGGCACCAACGGAACGATAGGCACAAATATCGTTGAAACGGAAACCAGCAATCTGTCCCCGTTTTGCGGTTGGACTGCTAAATAATCCACTCCGTCGCAGGATGCAAACGATGTCGTGCCAGGGCCAGTATCGAAAGCTATTTCAATGTCGTTAAACGTGTTAATAAAACCAACACCCCGGGCAGCCGAGCGGATTCCGGCGCAATCTTGGTAGCGCAGAATCCCGCCATCGTTCACTCCTGTAACCGCCCCATACCGGACCGCCTGGCGGGCAGCCGTCACCGTCGAGGAATAAATGAAAAGCAAGCGCCCAACTTCCAATAAACCGTACAAGACCATCAGCAAGATGGGAACCGCCAGAGCAAATTCAACAAAGCCCTGGGCGATTTCGTTTTTTTTGTTTTCTTTAAATCGACTTGATACTGTATTCATATTGTTGTGTCCTGCAATCGGTTCAAGTAAATTCTCTTTCTAGATAAGGTTCGAGCCTGGTTGTTGCCAGGCTCGCCATAAAACAGAAGTAGATCGGCGGCTCGGCGGTCATAACTGCGAACAGTTTTAGACCCGTGGCTTTGCGTCATCGGCTTTCGCCGGTTTTGCCTTTATCGAAAAATCATCGTTTAAAAACATTAAAGCTAAAGTGTTAAATCGAATACCGACCCCATGACGACTGGCAACCCTCGAAGTTACTGGAAAATCTGCCTCCTAACAAAAGTGGAAGGTTAAGGTAGTAGATTGCTCTTACCCATTACCAACAATGGGGCGATCCGCTTACATGGACACCCATAGCAAAAAGAGACCGCGTAACAGTACTCGGTCTCTTTTTCAGGAGAAAGGATTGTTGAGGTTACTTGGTCAGCTGAATTTTTGGTGGGACTGGAATTTTGTAATTATCATCCGCATTGTAGATGACCGTAACATCACCAGTCCCATTGGATGATACCTGGTATCCGATGACTTGAGACCGGTTTTGCGAGGCCGCGGAATTACCGCGGGCGTCGATGCAAGCCGATGGCATAAAAATCGTACCCACATTATCACCAGAACCATTGCCTCTAAATTCCACGTTTTGCGTACAGGCCGTCGGCGTTACGTTCGAGAACATCAAGACGCCTTTGTATAGTCCGCTGGTTGGAGCCTGGACAGCCCATCCGCCGCCGCCATTAAACTTCATGGTGAAATTCGTATCCAGGATATAGAATGTGACCCCTGTGCCTGAGGTCGTGTCATGAAAGTTGCCGTTTGCGTCTGTGATACAGTAGAGGCCAGGCGCATAACTGTCCTCGAAATGATTTACGAGGCTGCCTCTGCCCTCTTTGCCAGCCTGCTCGTGCAGTTTTCCATCTGGACCTCTGGCGGCAACACCGTCACAGGGCGGAATGGGTGGGAGCAAGGGAATGATATCTTCTGGAAAGTTATAAAATAAATTGGTGTTTCCAACGCTGGCCGCACAGGTAAACCCGCTTGCCGTACCAACCGTGGTAGCACAATGCCCACCGTGGAAAGTGACTTTCCCATGTTTATCCTGTGCATGGTTGTTGGCAAAGATACCGCCGCCATAAAGAGTCCAGGTTGTCGCATTGGACGTGGTCTCAAAACTATTTCCGGTCGGTGATAATCCCACTACAGCATCCCCATTAAATGGCAAAGCGATTGTAGGCGGTAAGGCGCGTGAAATCGCTTCCACGCAGTTGTCTATCTGGCTGATGCCCACCACTGGAGCCAGGTATGTATCTGTAGTTGCCCGGATAATGACCTGGATATATTCGCTGTCGCCCGCATAGGGACCATTATTGCCGTCACATCCCGCAGCCGGAGGATTGTTGACAGTGACAGTGTTCTGTATACCATCATTGTTATATCCATTACTGTCAGCCCGGGATTCGGCCACTGCAACTAAATCTTGTCCGCGTACCTTTGCTAAAGCTGCTGCCAGAGTGGCAGTGTCCGCCGCATTCTGGGCATGCCGGCGGTCTGAGTAAGCGATGCTTCCATCGATCGCCAACCCTGCGACGGCGATCAAGCCGATCATCGCAAGGGCGATGATGACCAACGCCTGACCGCTTTCTGATTTAAGATGTGGTTTCATCATTCACTTCAACTTCCCGAACAAACCGGCTGCAAAATCGTATCGGTCACGCTGGCGTTCAAGGTGATTTTTTGAGAACCGATGATCGTGCCGATGAACGGCATGGAAATCGGGTAGTCATAGATCACGTTCACCTCGACTTCGTTCCCCTCGCACGCATCCCCCGGCAATGTGACGACCACATCTACAAGAGATTCATCCGCCAGATCCACCGGATTGGTGGATGCGCTGCGCACGCGGGAAATGATGCCGTCTTCATCGTCCGGATTGATCGAGCCGTACAACGCCCCTTCCTGGGCTGCATCCTGCATGGCGCTGAAGGAAAAGTAGGCGATCGAAAAGTCGACCGCCCCGGCCAGCAAGAGCATGATCATCGTCAGACTCATCGCCAGTTCGACCAGGCTCTGACCCCGCTCACTCTGTCGAAGTTTAGTGGTTTTACGACACCTGGGAGTTATCTCTATTGTTTGAAGGATATTCATTTAGTGCCTCCTGGTTATTGAGTAGTATCGTGAAGCGGACATCCATTTTCAACGAAACTGATCATGATGTTCTCTGAACCATTGAGTTTTATGTTTTTGTCAAAAAACAATTTCAAGGCTATGCTCGATCCTGGGGGAATAGGGTCATTAATAAGGAAATCAGAAATGCTTACCGGTGAACTGGAAACAAAATCGTCCCAAATCAAGCTACCGTCCGCGTAGATAGCGGTGAGGCCCTGTCCAGCAGGGGATGAAGTGTTATAGAACACCGTCATTTCTGAGATCGTGATCGGAGAACTGCCGTCGTTGTGCACGGTCAGTAACATCTTCTCTTTAGCAATCGAAAGTCCATCGTGACTGACGTAACATTCAATCGGGGTGCTGGTTGGCAAAGGTGTATTTGTTTTCGTCGCGGTCGCGCTGGGTGTATAGGTAATCGTCGGCGTAAAGGTTTTCGTCGGCGTATTTGTTTTTGTAGGCGTATTAGAAGGGGTAGGCGAGTAAACTGAAGTGGGCGTCATTGTTGCGCTTGGCGTCATAGTAGAGGTATTTGTGGGGGTTGAGGTAGCAGTTGGGGTAAATGTATTGGTTGGGGTAGAAGTGGATCCGTCCCATCCCAGCGCATCTGGGGTTACATCGATGTCGATATCGACAAGGATCGTTCTGGAAGTGGAAGATTCAAGCGTCATTGGTTCAAGCGGTAGCAAGGGGATAATCGGCTCAAACAAAGTCGAAACCGAGACCAGCAACCTGTCGCCGGTTTGAGGCTGCACCGGCACAAAATCGACCCCGTTGCACGAGGCAAAAGTTGCCGTACCCGGACCAGTATCAAAAAGAATGTTGATATCAGAATCCTGGAAGTTTGAGAGAAAACCAACTGTCCTGGCGGCTGTTCGCATCTCTGCGCAATCCTGGTAGCGCGGAAGGCCGTTATCGCTTATTCCGGTTACAGACCCATACCGAACTGCCTGACGCGCTGCTGTCACTACAGAAGAGTATACGAAAAGAAGACGTCCAACTTCCAATAATCCATAAATGACCGCCAGCAATACCGGAACTGCCAGTGCGAACTCGACAAAGCCCTGAGCAATCTCGTGACGGGTGTTTCTTACTCCTGATCGTGCTGAAGTTTTCATAAATAAGCTTCCTGCAACTGCACTGTGTTATATCTTCTCATAAAAAAACGAGCCTAGTAATCCAACCAGGCTCGCAAAACAAAGGGACAAAACGATTTGGCGGCCCGGCGATCATCACTAAGAATTAGTTTTAGACCCGTAGCTTTGCGTCACCGGTTTTCACCGGGTTTGCTTTTATCGATGATGAAATTAAGTAGAAGTTGAAAAGCGCAGAGACATGCAATGTCGTGCGTCAAAAGCTGTCCGGCCTGCAGGAAGCGGGTTGCTCCGCTCCAAATCAACACAATTTGGGGAGCGAAAAAGAAAGTACGCCGCTACCGTAAGGCTGATTTGCGATATCAATCGTGACAACTATTTAAGGTGCTTTTCTTTGACTACCTAACTATCGAGCTATAAAGAAATAACTACGCGATCAAAAAATTATTGAAATGATCTACATTTATTATGCACAAGCAGGGCTGGCCTGTCTGTCAGGAATCTTTGATTGTATCGTTACAGATTCGTTAGCTTGTGCTAGGCTCAACTCTCTTTCGGACAAACTTCGTGGCAATCTCCTTTCTGAACTTCTCCTGGCATGGGAACAACACAGACATCACATAAGTTTTTCATGATACACTTGTTCTACAAATTTCCCTACACAACCAACTGATTCCCATGACCTCATTTGTATCTATTGACATCGAAACCACTGGCCTGGATGCCGATCGCGATACCGTGATCGAGATTGGCGCGGTCCGCTTCAACGAACGCCGGGTAGAAGATGAATGGACCACGCTCGTCAATCCCGGGCGCCACATCCCTGAATTCATCACAGGCCTGACAGGCATCGAAGATGCCATGGTGCGCCAGGCGCCCAAACTGCGCGAGGTTGCTCAGGAGTTGGACGCCTTCGCCGGCGATGCAACAGTGATTGGGCACAACATCCGCTTCGACCTGGGATTCCTGCAAAAGGTGGGCATCCTGCGCTACAACGATGTAGTCGATACCTATGAACTGGCTGCGGTGTTGCTGCCCTCCGCGCCGCGCTACAACCTGGGATCTCTCGGCGCACAACTTGGTGTGCCGCTGCCCGCGACTCACCGCGCCCTGGACGATGCCAAGGTTACGCAGGTGGTTTTCGTCCGTCTTCTGGAACTGGCCCAGGAGTTACCCATCGATCTGCTGGCCGAGTTCGTGCGCCTTTCGGAGCCACTGACCTGGGACGCGCGCTGGGCTTTCCAACAGGTGCTGGCAGCCCGCGTCAAGGGTCAGAAGCAGGCCAAAGGCGAAGAGAGAAGCGGGCTGGAATTCCCCTTTTTCCCGGTCGAACGCAAACGGGACAAACATCCGCCTCTCGAGCAGGTGGACATGGATTCCGTCGTCCCCTTGAACACTGAAGAAGTGGCCTCCATCTTGGAATATGGCGGTCCGTTTTCGCAATATTTCGAGGCCTTCGAGCAGCGGCCCGAACAGGTGGAGATGCTGCGGACCGTCACCGGAGCGTTATCCAACAGCCGGCACATGATGGTGGAAGCCGGCACCGGCGTAGGCAAATGTTTAACGGGCAACTCCTGGGTTACTTTCAAGAGCGGCGAACGCAGGCAGATCGGTGAGATTGTTGAAGCAGGTACACTCCCGGCCGAGCCGATTTTGAGTATCGACTCAAACGGGAAGTTGTCATATCAGAAAATCCGGGCAGTATACAACAATGGCGTACAGCCAATCTGGAGACTGCGCACTGGTTTAGGTCGAAAAATTACAGCTACTGCCAATCATCCACTTTTAACCTTTAATAGGTGGAAACATCTCTCTGATCTCAAAGTCGGTGATCGCATAGCAACGCTTCGCTGTCTTCCGGCTGGTAACCAGCCCTATCCTGACCACGAAGCTTTTGTTGCCGGAGCCATGTTAGGGGACGGTGGATGCGGGCATCCAAATTCGTTGACCTTTACTAATTTTGATGCAGAAGTTGTCGAGACTTTTCGCCAAAATGTTGAAAAACTTGGCAACGTCCAATTGACGCAGCACAAGGCGAAAGGGCACTATGGATTCCGCCGCTTACGTTTAATGGGACATGAGCGCAGTGGTTTGAACTTATTGTTGGAAAAATTGGATATCCTAGGCCAAAGTGCCAATACGAAAACCATTCCTGCTGCATATTTTTTGGCCGACCAAAAAGCTATTTGCTGCTTACTGGCCGGTCTCTGGGTTACTGATGGCTGCATCGAACGGGGCAGAGGAAATATCACGTTTTCATCAGCTTCAGAACAATTGGTATCAGATATCCAGCATCTCCTTCTGCGGCTGGGAATCATCTCACGCATTCGCTATAAACCAGCTCTTTTGAATGAAAAACGATTCGAACTCTGTGGCATTTGTCAATTCTGGAGATACAAAGTAAACGTTTGTTTCGGCAGACTGTTGGTAAGTATATGGTTGGAAAACGAAAACAACGTCTCGATACCTGGCATGAAGCGCATAAAGGCGGCAGGCACAATCCCAATGACGATTTGCTTCCGGTTGATGCCTGGGATCATATAAATCGAGCGAGACTTGATGCAGGGAGATCCTGGTTTGCGATACGAAATGCCTGCATCATAGCATCTGACCGCGAACGAGAAATCAGCCGGGATAAGATGCGCATGATTGGCGAATTCCTGTCATCATCTGAGTTAGAGGAGGCAGCCACATCCGATTTGTATTGGGATCGTATTGTAGCAATTGAATCAGCAGGTGAAGCAGAAACCTTTGACCTGACGATGGATGGGGAACCAAACTTCATTGCAAACGATATTGTAGTGCACAATTCGTTCGCTTACCTCGTCCCGGCGGCGCTGTTCGCCTACCAGAACAACACGCGCGTGGTGGTTTCCACCAACACCATCAACCTGCAGGACCAGCTGATCAAGAAAGATTTTCCCGACCTGCGCAACGCGCTCAACATGGACCTGCGCGCCGCGGTGCTCAAGGGCCGTTCGAACTACCTGTGCCCGCGCCGTTTGCAGTACATGCGCCAGCGTTTCCCGGCCAACGAGAACGAGATGCGCGTGCTGGCCAAGGTGCTGGTCTGGCTGCTCGGGAACCAGTCGGGCGACCGCAACGAGATCAACCTGACCGGTCCCGCTGAGCGCGAGGTCTGGGCGCGCATGTCCGCCGAGGACGACGCTTGCGGCAGCGAGAACTGCGTCAAGCACACCGGCGGCGCCTGTCCTTTCTACCGCGCCCGACAGGCGGCCCTGACGGCCCACGTGCTGATCGTCAACCACGCCCTGCTGCTTTCCGACATTGCCTCAGGCAGCCACGTGCTGCCAGCCTACGATTACCTGATCGTGGACGAGGCGCACCATCTCGAATCTGCCACCACCAGCGCGCTGTCCTTCCGCCTGACGGAATATGATTTAGGACGCATGCTCAAGGAGCTCGGCGGAACAACGAGCGGTGTATTGAGCCGGCTGCTGGGCGAGACGAACGAAACACTTCGCCCCTCAGACTTCGGCCTGCTCCAGCAAAAGGTCAGCCGCGCCACCGACCTGGCCTTCCGTCTGGAAGCCCTCAACCGCGAGTTTTTCCTGGTACTGGGCGAATTCGTCAAGTTCCAGCGCGAGGGTCAACCGCCCAGCAATTACTCCTGGCAGGCGCGTATCCTGCCTGCCACGCGAACCCTGCCCGGCTGGGACGAGGTCGAAATGCTCTGGGACCAGACCGGCGAAACCTTCGGGCACTTGTTGACCAACCTGGCCGAACTCTATAAAGAAGCCGGTTCCCTTTACGCCGATGGCCTGGACCAGCTCGAAGATGTGATGAGCGACCTGGGCAACGTCTACAGGCGTCTTGCCGAATCCGAAGCCAACGTTTCCGGCATGATCGAAAAGCCCAACCCCGGCACGGTCTACTGGATCGAGGTCAACCCGCGCGGAGAAAGGCTGTCGCTCAACGCCGCGCCGTTGCAAGTCGGGCCGCTGATCGAGAAATATATCTGGCACGAGAAGTCCAGCGTCATCCTGACCTCCGCCACGCTGACTGCCCACGGTACGTTCGACTACATGCGCCGCACGCTGGGGGCGGAGATCGCCGACGAAATGGCGCTGGGCTCGCCCTTCGATTACGAAAGCTCTACCCTGGTCTACCTGCCCACCGACATCCCCGAGCCGAACCAACAGGGGCACCAGCAAGCCCTTCATCGCGCGTTGATCCAGACCGCCAAGGCGACCGGCGGGCGCATGCTGGTGCTGTTTACCTCCTACGCGGCCCTCAAGCGTGCATCGCGGGACATCACCGGCCCGCTGGCCCGCGAAGAGATCTACGTCTTCGAGCAAGGCGAAGGTGCCTCCCCCAACACGCTGCTCGAATTGTTCAAATCTACGGAGCGGGCCGTGCTGCTCGGCACGCGCTCTTTCTGGGAGGGCGTAGACGTGCCCGGGGAGGCGCTGCAGATAGTGGTCATCACCAAGCTGCCCTTCGACGTGCCCTCCGACCCGCTCATTTCGGCGCGTTCGGAGATGTACGAAAACTCCTTCAACGAGTATTACCTGCCGGAAGCTATCCTGAAGTTCCGGCAGGGCTTCGGCCGCCTGATCCGCTCCCAGTCCGACCATGGCATTGTCGCCATCCTCGACAAACGGGTGATGACCAAGCAATACGGGCGGCTGTTCATCGAGTTCGCTGCCGCGCTGCACGCTCCGGCAGGGTCCGCTCAACAACCTGGCACGCCAGGCCGGGGAGTGGTTGGGGATGTAATAAGAAGGAAAGAAGAAAGAAATAATCTGCAATTCGCATTTTTCGCGGTATTCGCGTTTAAATATGAATCCAAACTCTACCAACCGCACCCCTAACACCTGGCGCGCCCTTTTCAACCTCACCATCTTCAGTGCCTATTTCTACGCCCTCATGGAGTGGCTGTTCTTTGTCACCAAGCCCTCCTCTCTGTCCATCCTGACGCCGCTCGAAGCCGGATTGGTCCTGGTCGTGACGGGTGGGATCATTGGCCTGCCGCTGCTCACCATTCTGCTGCTCCTGTTTCTGCCCGCCCGGCTCGCGAAGAATTCGCAATGGTCCGCCCACCTGTTGCCCATTGCCGCCATCGTCCCGGCGCTGGCGCTGACGGTCACCGCGCTGGTCATGTTCGACAATTTCACCTATACGGTCTTCAAATTTGGGATCGTGACAACCCTGGGCTGGTGGCGGTTGTTATACGCGGTGGGGTTCGGGCTCGTTCTCTGGTGGACCTTCCGTTTTACCCGGCGGACGAGCCACCGGGATCCAAAGAAAAGCGCCTCTTATCTAGCCCCGGGCCTACTGGCCGTTTCCACGGCCGCGATCCTGGCCGCAAGCTTTTCTCGCGACGCCGGCCTGGGGAACAGCAATGCCCGTTACCCTGAGCCGACTACCAACCGGCCCAATATCATTATCCTGGGCAGCGACGGGATGAGCGCCAGTTACCTGTCCGCCTATGGCTCCAGTCACGATACTACACCCTTTCTCAGCAGCATTTTGAACGAATCTCTGGTGGCGGAAAATGCCTTTCCCAACGCCTCCAGCACGACCGCTTCCACCACCTCCGCCTTGACCGGAAAGCAGCCCGCCACCGTCGGCGTGTATCGCTACCCCGACGTGCTCTCCGGAAAAGATTCGTACGAACATTTGCCCGGCATCTTGAAACAATACGGCTACACAACGGTGGAGATTGGCACGCCGTTCTACGTGGACGCTGGAAAGCTGAATTTGCTGGACGGATTCGATGTCGTCAACAACCAGTCCTTGAACCTGCCGGCGCTTGGACTGCTCCACTCCGTTCTAGGCAACACCCCGTCCACGTATTTCATCTGGACCATCCTGCAACGGGCGAGCGAACGTCTGCTGCACATCTTCTTCATCGAAGAGATGCGCGACCCGCTGGCCGAGGTTACCGATCCCAGCGCCCGCATGACCGATGAAGAGAAGGTTGATCAGATCATCGATTTGATAGACCAGACTGACCGTCCGGTGTTCATCTTCACCCACCTGATGGACACGCATGGACCCCATTTTGGTTCCGGTCCCCACAATGCGCAGTCAGAATCGGGCGACGATGCGGAAGCTGAATGGGATACGGATCTTTACGAAGGTGCTCTGCGCAGCTTCGACAGCCACCTGGAAAAAATATACACCCATCTGGCCCAGAGCGGCCAACTGGACAACACTATCCTCGTCGTCTATACCGACCATGGCTTCCGCTATGTTGTCAACCAGCGCATCCCGCTCGTTATTCATTTTCCAAACGATGCATTTGCTGGAACCGTGGAGAACAACGTGCAAATCATCGATATCCCGGCCACATTGATCGACTACCTCGGCATCCCCCGCCCGACCTGGATGGCCGGCAGGTCCTTATTAAAAGGAGAGCCACCCGCAACCCGCGAAATCATCAGCGTGACCGCCGGCTCCCCAAGAAAGATTGCGCCCCCGTTTTTTCAGATCAAAACGGTACAGATAATCATCTGCCAGAGATGGTACACGCTCAACGTGCAGGAAAATACATGGAAAAGCGGAAACATCTACCAGCACACGACAAAATGCGAAGAAGACCAGCTACCGTCTGAGGAGGAGGTCCACCAGGAAATCGTGGATTATTTAGAAAACCACGGATACGATATCAGTTCAATTCGATTAGGGAAATAAAGTCCAGGCTCTACCGCTTCCGACAGGAAAAAGCCCGCTAATAACGGGAGAACCAAAATTCATTGTGGTAAACGAAGATAGCGTATCACTTCGTTTTACCGGGACTTTTCGTTGTCTGCGGCTTATTCGGATTGTCAACTTTTGTAGGCTTGACCGGTTTATCCGGTTGGTTCGGGTTGCCGGGGTTGCCCTGGCCAGGAGCGGCAGGCGTTCCTGGGGTCTGTCCCAAATGGAGGCCGGAATTGGCTTTGGTTCCAACCGGAGTACCGTCGAACACCAGCGTTCCTTCGATGACTGTCGTCCCTTCTAGGACCAGTGTTCCGTCTACAAACAGGGTACCATCTATTATCGTGAGGCCTTCCCCATTGATCGCTTCAAGGCCCGTTCCGGTGGGTGTCGGTGTTCCGGCCGTTGGCGAGCCAGTGAATGAGGGGGTAACGGTTGGAACAGGACTAGTCGTCCATTCAGCAGTAACGGTCTCGATTTCAGATATCGCTACCACTTCCCTCCGATTCTGCAAAATCTCACCGATTTGCTCCCGATACGCGAAAGCAGTCAGGAGCAGGGCGGCGACAACCGAAAATCCGACAAGCGCCTGCAACACGAAACCCTGAGCAGCCGTCCCGCCCCCAAGCGCAGCGCCTGATCCACCAGATCCGCTGCTGCCACCTTGTTGTCCGCTTTCCCCACCCGGGCCTTTTCCTTGAATTTTCAGCGTGGCCGCTTGTTTCAAGAAGGCGGCTTTTCTGGCTTTCAACAACTTGCTGGGGTATTCCGGTGTTTCCGACTTAAGCTCGGAAAGCAGCTTAACAATTTCTTTCGAATTAAAGGATTGCTTCGCCATTATTGATCCCCCCCATTCTCACGGCGGAGCGCATCGCGCAGGCTATTGATCCCGCGATTTTGCAACGCCTTGACCGCGTTCACGTTTTTACCGACAATTTCAGCCGTCTCCTTTAAGCTGAAGTCTTCCTGAAATCGCAGAATCAGCACGTTCCTCTGATCTTCTGTCAGATATAGTTCCATCGCTTTCGAAACCTTATCTAGCAACATTCTTTCTTCTGCTTGCGCCTGGACCGGCTTTACGTCTTCCTTGACTGTCTCAGCTGCATCGAGCACTGTAATCCGTTGCCTATCCCGGGCATCATCAACCACAAGGTGATAAGCAGTTTGGAATAAATACGAACGCAGATTCTTCTCAGGACCTTTCCCTTCCGAAACTTTTTCTAGCAGACGCGCAAATACGTCGCCAACCACTTGATCCGCTTCTTGTGCGCTTGTTCCTAACCGAAGCAGATACTTAAAGAGGGCTGGCGCGTACTCTTCAAAGGTTTCCGTGAGCGCATCAGGATCGAGAGACCTGATCGCCTTAATGAGGGCGGTTTCATCCTTCATTTGTGTCTACGATGATACTGCCACTACGATCTAAAGCCCGCGCTCGAGAAATTTCCTGGCATAAACTTATCATAATGCAAAGCAGTCAAAAAAAGGGCACTAATCATTCTATTTTAATTATATATCTTTTCTATGTGAAAAAAAATTGCAATTCATTCCCACTTAGGGGTCATAAAGAATATAACATAATGCTACCGGATATCATAAAAATAAACAAGGGAGCATCCAAGCAGAGTCCAGTTGTTCCGTTCCCCCATCAATTTTCCTGATACTGCTGGAATTTGTGGTTAGCGGCTAAACCCGGACATGGAAGTGGAGATCATCAGATTGTGAAGCCAATTATCATGATAGACAAAGCCATTGAGCTTATGGGCAGGTGAAGTATATTCTTGCCTGGCCCTGGCTCGCGGGCAATAGGGTCCAAAGTTGTGCAGCAATGCCCAAGCTCGAATGGAACGCTCGGCAGATGACCAATGCCCGTGAAAAAAGCGTGAACTATCCAACCAACGATCCATCAAGTTCATATGGCGATCCAGCATGTTACTGGTGCGATGGGCGAGCGGATGGTCATAGGCCAATATGAAGCGATCGACTTTTGAGCAGAGTTTCCGCACGGCATCCAAAACGTAATCGGTGGTGTTGGTTTCGGCCCAGGTCAATAACTCTGTAGCTTGTAGACGAAAAGCAGCAGCGTCTACTGCATGATAGACCTCCCATACCTTTTGGGAAAGCAGGTGAAAGCTATCTTTCATGTGTTTGCCGCGTTGGCGTATCTTGATGAAAGCATGCAGGAAACACTCTAGGATGACAATCAGCGGAAACAAATGTCGCCAGGCTTTCTGGGTGGCTTCCCAGCCATCGGTGTTGACGGTTTCAGGCTGATATTCCGGGTTGAGTTGCAAGGCTTCGTCTTTGAAATGTTGGTAAGCTTCTTCCAGGTTCGGTGTATCTATACCCAACGCGACCGATGCGCCCAATACACAATCATCTCCAACGGTGGTAGCCACTACGATTTCTTCGCCATTTAGCCAGGTGACCTTTTCATCAGCCAACAAGTGCTTGGGCAACTTTTCCTGGTCTTTGACGACCGTTTGCACCAGGTTGTAACGCCCAAATTGGTTCTCCAGTCGATACCAGTACTGGTCATCTCGGCCAAAGACATAGCTCAAGGCCCAAAATGGAACGTCAAAACGGCGCAGGAACAAGGCTTTTTCGATTTCATCTGTCAAACCAACAAAATAAGGCATCACCGTACTGGGCGCAATCGTGAAAACTTGTCTCTTGCCCTCGATAGTCCGGGCTTTCAGGCAAATGCGGCGTAGTCGCATACTTTCCAGCTTCCCAGAAAAACGATCATCGTGCAAAGTGTATCCTTCGCCGATGTTTGTAGGAAATAATTCTGGATATGTCACAATCATTTCATCCAGCCATTGTCGATAGGTATGGCTATCTTCCACAATCTTGTTGTATTTCTCGGTTTCGATTGGAAGCGTTATTCTCTTGCTTGGCCTTGTAACTTGCGTCTTTGTTTTGGTACACTGTCTTTGAGGCATGTGGGCTGTTCTCTTGGCAGAGTTTTAGCCCTATCATGCCTCATTTCGACCTAAACCACAAATTCCGTTAGAATCAGGAAATTTTCTATTCCTGCCAAGGAACAGCAGGTTACATCACTTTCAATTTTTTCGATACCGGAAGCTCATCTATTTTCAAGAACGCGCTCACCACCCGCGGGTCGAAATGTTTCCCTGATTCCTTCTGAATATACTCGCGCACTTCTTCCGGTTCAAGCGGTTGGCGATAGGGACGTTCCGAAGTAAGCGCATCCCAGACATCCACTACTGCAAAGATGCGGGCAGCAAAGGGAATTTCTTCGCCGCGCAGGTTTTGGGGATAACCGGAACCATCCCACTTTTCGTGATGGCAGTAGGGAATGTCAATTGCAGGTCGAAGAAATTCGATGTTCACCAGCATATCTCGCGCAAAGTCAGGATGTAATTCCATGAATTTGCGCTCTGCCAGGGTCAGTTGTCCTCGCTTTAGCAAAATGGAATCCGGAATCGCCATCTTGCCGATATCGTGCAGTAAAGAACCGCGCCTAATGTGTTCCAGCTCCCTACCGCGAATTCCCAATTTTTTCGCCAAAACCTCTGTCAGTGCAGTGACTCGCTGGGTATGACCCTCCGTTTCTTTATCGCGCAATTCCAACGTGAGCGCCCATCCCTTTAAAGTGGCATCGTAGGCGTCCGTTAACTCCTGGTTGGCTTTTTGCAATTTATCGAACATGCGCGCGTTTTCGATAGCAACGGCGGCCTGATCGGCAAAGGCAGAAAGGATTTCCAGGTCATTCTTTTCGAACAAGCCCGAATATACGCGGCTATCCACAAAGATGGCGCCGATGATTTCATCTTTCAACTTTAAAGGGACACACAGGATCGAGCGCAGATTATGTTCGACGATACTCTTTTGTCCCCCGAAGCGGGGATCCTCCTGGGCGTTAGTCGTCAGAAGCGGATTTCCCGTTTCGGAGACCCGGCGCACGATCGTTTTACTGACCAGGAAATTGCCCTTCTCCAACTGTACCTGGTCCATACCGCGGGCGGCCTTGACCGGTAATTCGCCTTGTTCGTCATATAAAAAGATCAGTCCGCGCTCTGCTCGCATCAAGGAAATAACACTATCCATGACTTCGTCCAGCACCGCTTCCAGCCCTCGGGAGGAGTTGATCACGTGACCCACGCCGACTAGCGCCTGGAGTTGACGTTGACTGGTGTGCAGATACTCCGAAACCCTGCTCTGTAAAAGCTGTAACGAATTTGTTAAATTGCTTAAATCCTGGACTGTGGCAGAAGCCACCGGATTCGACAGGCCGGATAGGCCATCCATCGCGTTTAAAAGAACAGTGTGGATCGTCTGGAAATCTCTTTGGATCAGGTGAACATCCGAAATTGTGTCAACCATGGAGTAACTCCAACCTAAATACAAATCAACTTTATTCTACTCAAAAGGCGCTAAAGATAAACCGCCTCGTTTGTACCTGTAGGGCGATTGTAAGGAAGGGAAACCCAACGAGCAAACTGCCAAACGGGCCGGCTGGCTTCCTTTTTACAGAATTTTTTCCTTTGGCCAAAATCCCAAGTATTTTACGCACATTAGCAAGACGGCGAAGGTTTCGTTTAGTTACAGGGCAAACTTCCTTTGTAATGACTTTCGTATTTTGGGTTCTCCCATCTTTAACGGGATAGAGGCCCGAAAAATGGATTGTGAGCGTGCATACGCGCGCTCACAATCCATTTTTCGGAATTTTTCTCGTGGGAAACAGTAGAGCCGTATTTTGAAAACCGCCCGAATCGGCAGAATGACGGTTTAAAACTCACAATGCTATAATCGCAGGAAATGGAAGAACTGGCCTTTCTTATGGATATTCGAACGTATTTAGAACGCATTGCATATGACCAACCGGTCCGACTTGACCTGGAATTGTTATTCGGTCTGCATCGCACCCATCTGCTGACCGTCCCTTTCGAGAATCTGGACATCCACCTGGGAGCACCCATCCAACTCAGCGAGCAGGCACTGTGGAACAAGATCGTCGTCCACCGGCGGGGCGGATTCTGTTACGAACTGAACGGGATGTTTGCCTGGCTGCTCAAGCAGATTGGATTCGAAGTGACTTACCTCAATGGGCGGGTGTACAACACGGAGGGCAAGCGCGGGCGCGAGTTCGATCACCTTATGCTTCTGGTTACCATTCCCAGTGAACAGCAGTCCTGGTTGGCCGATGTCGGCTTTGGCGATTCGTTCTTCGAGCCATTGCGTTTCGGGTATAACGGTGAGCAGGTCCAAGGCCTGCGAGCCTACCGGTTGGAACAGGTCGAGAACGGGTTTGATCTGTTGAGGCGCGATTACGATGGGAACTGGAGCCAGCAATATTTTTTTGATGTGGAAGTGCGCCGGTTCCCTGCTGATTACGAGTCAGCCTGTCACTATCACCAAACGTCCCCCAACTCGAGTTTCACACACGAACGGGTAATTTCCCTGGCCACACCCGATGGGCGGATTTCGCTGGACAGCAAATACTTGACGATTACTACCAACGGCAAGCGGATCAAACAACCTGTCAAAAGCGAAGAAGAATTTCGGGAGCTCCTCCTCACCCACTTCGAAGTTACGCTTTAGAAAGAGCGGCGACCATCTGGTCGCCGCTCTTTGGCTAAAATAACCGCTTAAGGCTACGGAAGAATTCCGCGCGCCTGGAAGGCAGCCAGAACATCCTTGGCTGTCTTATGGCCATAGAGACGTTCGGCCGCATCCACCGTATTTTGGGCTGCCGCGGGCATGGTCGTATCAGGGGCAAAGTCGAACTGTGCTTCGAGGATGATCGTATCTGCCTTTGTGTGCCCTAAAGCGTTGCGAATATCCCACAGGGCGCGAGACCAGATTTGCCCGTCGTGATGGACGCGCCCGTTCAAATCTTCGGGATAATGCAGGTTGAGATCAACCCGGCGCAAACAATGCGGTTCATCCCTGGTGTAGGAGACGGAATCCCAGTCCGCCACGCAGGCCGGGTCGGGGGTGGGGGCGATCACATCGCTGACCGTCACCGCCCAATAATCGCCGAATCCTTCCCCAATCGCGCCGGCCTCTTCTGAAAGCCCAAAGTTCCCGAACGGGGTCATCTGCGAATCCTGGATGGCATGGCCGTACTCGTGCAGGATGACTTCCGCATCTTCAGCGTCGTCCACGCCGCCTTTCCCAAAGCGCAGCACATCGTGCTTGTCCCAGGAATAAGAATTGTCGATGCCATACTGGTTGATGCGGATATCCTGCGATTCCATGTTCACCGGCCGCAGCGTGCTGCCGAAGCCCAGGCTCTGGATGTATTTTTGCGCTTCCGTCACCCAGTAATAAGCCATCACCTGTTCGAACTCATCCTGATGGCGGTTATAGTTAAAAGTATTCGTTTCCGAGTAGGCCGGGTTTCCGGTTTCACCTCTGATATTAGCCCAGTCCCCGTTGAGGTAGCCGCTGCCATCCAGGTTGGTCAGCGTGACCGTAACGTAAGCGGGTTGGAGCGCCGCATAATCGGCATCCTTTTGGTCGGTCAACGATTGATCTTGCAAATAGGCGACCGGGTTCGGATAGAACACCCGACCAGTACCGGTACTCGTCCCCGGACCGGGTTTGTCAGCCAAAGCCACCCCTACAACCATAGCCAGCATGACCATCGTAAATATGCCAGCGCGAACAAAGGTTTTAATCCTCATACATTCTCCTTTTTCAAAGCAAATTTGACTGATCTTACTCCATAATGATTTTAGCCAGAGCACCTTGAAAAGTCAACTAAAAAGCCCCGGTTTCCCGAGGCTTTCCATACTGCGTGAGCGTTTAGCGGATCTTGAACATCTGGGTCAGCTTCATCGCCAGGTTCAAGTCGCCTGCCAGCTTGAGCTTGCCCTGCATAAAGGCTTGCATCCCGTCTAATTCACCGGTGAAAATCTTGACGTAATCGCCGGAATCGGCGGTCAGAGTCATTTTTGGGGCTTCGTGCGCGCCCTGCAAGACTTCCACTTTGTCATCTTTAATGATGGCATACCATTCCCCGGGCTCGTCGCCGGTGAATTTGAACTGGATGACGGCATCCATCCCAGGAGCTTTCTCCGGGATGAACGCGCCTGGCATTTTGGACATCAGCTCTGCTACTGTGAGTGGCATAAATTTTCTCCTTATTTTTCACCACGGAGAACACGGAGAGCACGGAGATTTTAATCATGGTTTCCCCGTGAACTCTATGGTCTCTATAGTTCGTTTTGTAGGTTCTCGAATATCGCTGCGGCGCCCATACCGCCGCCGATACACATGGTCACCATTCCGTACTTGCTCTTGCGACGGCCCATCTCGTAGATCAATTGCGTCGTCAATTTGGCGCCGGTGCAGCCGAGCGGGTGCCCAAGCGCGATCGCGCCGCCGTTGACGTTGGTGATCTCCGGGTCGAGGCCAAGCTCCTGGATCACGGCCAGGGACTGGGCTGCGAAGGCCTCGTTCAACTCGATCAGATCGATATCTTCGAGCTTCATCCCGGCCTTCTCCAGGACCTTCGGGATGGCCGCCACGGGACCGATGCCCATCAACTCCGGCGGGACGCCGCCCACGGCGAAGTTGACGAAGCGGGCCAGCGGCTTGAGTCCCAAATGTTCGGCTTTCTCGGCTGACATGATCACCACGCCCGCCGCGCCGTCGGACATCTGGGAGGAGTTGCCGGCCGTAGCGGTGCCGCCTTCCTTGAAGGCAGGCCGCAGTTTTGCAAGGCCTTCCAAGGTCGAATCCCCGCGCGGACCTTCGTCGCGCTTGACGGTGAACTTCCTTTTCTCGGCCTTGCCGTCCACATATTCGGTGACTTCCACTTCGATCGGGACCAGCTCAGGGTCGAATAGGCCGCTCTCCACGGCCCGGGCCGCTTTCTGGTTGCTGGCGAGCGCGAAGGCATCCTGCTCCTCGCGGCTGACCTCGTATTTTTGGGCCACGTTTTCCGCGGTCAGGCCCATGTTGGTGAAATACTGCGGGTATTCGGAGGCAATCATCGGGTTGGGGGAAAACTTGTAGCCCGTCATCGGCACCATCGTCATCGAACTCGGTGCCGCCTGCGATGGCGACTTCGATATCGCCCGACTGGATGGCGTAGGCCGCATGGGCAATGGCCTGCACGCCAGACGAGCAGAAGCGGTTGATGGTCTCGGCCGGGACCGAATCCGGCAGGCCGGCCGCCAGCGCGACCATGCGGGCCATGTTCATGCCCTGCTCGCCCTCCGGGAAAGCGCAGCCAAGGACCACGTCTTCGATCTCTGGCGGGATCGAGACTCGGCGTGCGCTTGAGTAATTCCTTTATAACGGTAACAGCCAGATCGTCGGGCCGGACCGTCGCCAGCCCGCCGCGCTTGGCTTTCCCGACGGGGGTCCGTACCGCGCTGACGATTACAGCATCTCTAGTTGTCATAGTTCATCTCCTCACGTGTTTACGTATGTACGTGTATACCGTAACCACGTAGACAAGTAAACAAGTATAAAGGTCAATTCCGCAACGGCTTGCCCGTATTCAGCAAGGCCCACATGCGCTCCTGGGTCTTCTGCTCGCCGCACAGGGACAGGAAAGCCTCGCGCTCCAGGTCCAGGATGTATTGCTCGCTGACCCAGGTCGGTTTGCTCAGTTCGCCGCCGGCCAGAACGTGCGCCAGCTTATTGGCAACCAGGTTATCATACTCGCTAATGTATCCGCCCTCGGCGAACATCCAGGCGCCGACCAGCAGCGCGCCGCGCATGTCGCGTCCGGCTGCGTAAATCCTCTCGGGCGCTGGCGGGGTATAACCGGCATCCACCATGCATAAGACTTCCTTTTTGGCCTCGGTCAACAGGTGGTCGCGGTTGAGCACGATTCGGTCCTGCGGGCTGAGGATGCCCATGTCGCGGGCCTCCCAGGCGCTGGTGGCCACCTTGGCCTGCCCGATCTGCAGGAAGGCGCGTTGTAAGAACGGCAGGACCTCGGCATTCTCAGTCTTCATCGGGGGATTGATCACCCGGCGCATGATCTCCTTCGTGCCGCCACCGGCCGGGATCACACCCGCGCCCAGTTCGACCAGCCCAATATAGGTTTCCGCCGCGGCGACAGCGCGCGAAGCGTGCATCGTGACTTCGCAACCGCCGCCCAGCGCCAGTCCGGCCGGGGCGACCACCACCGGTTTGGGGAAGTAGCGCATGCGCATGTTCAGGCTTTGCAGTTTCCGGACCGCTTCGTCGAGCGTATCCCACATGCCCTGTTGGGCGGCGACCACCACCATGAACAGGTTGGCGCCCGCGCTGAAGTTGTCGGCTTCGTTGCCGATCACCAGGCCGTCGAACTCGCTTTCGGCGCGGTTCAAGCCTTCGTTGACGATCTCGAAGATATCATCGTCCAGGGCGTTCATCTTGGTGTGGAATTCGACGCAGGCCACGCCGTCGCCCAGGTCGTACAGGCTGGCGCCGGCGTTCTTCGCGATCTCGGTCTGCTGCTTGAGCAGGATCAGGCCCGGAGTCCGTTCGATGCGGACGTAGTCCATTGTGTTGACATCGTACACGCCGACCTTGGTCCCGTCCTCGTACTGGTAGAACGTCTCCTTCCCGGACCCCAGCATGCCCTCGACCCAACCGGCGGGCGCGTAGCCCTCGGTCTTCATCACTTCGAGCGTGTCGCGCACCCCGAGCATATCCCAGGTCTCGAAGGGACCGGCTTCGTGCATGAAGCCCCAACGGGTAGCGTCGTCGAGCGGTTTGGGCGTGTCGGCCACTTCCGGAAGCAGGCTGGAAGCATACTGGAACGCCTGGTAGGTCAGCGCCTGGACCAGTTTGGCGGCTTTATCGTCCTCGTCGAGCATCACCTTCAAGCGGGAAGCCAGGCCATCTTCCGTCTTTTTGGCCTTGCCGATCGAATTGAAGCGCGGCTTCTCGGAGGGGGTGTGCTCCAGGGTGTTCAGATCGAGCGAAAGGTACACCTTCTTGCCTTCCGCATCACGCTCCTGTTTGTAAAAACCGATTTTCGTCTTATTTCCCAGCCAGCCACGCTCGACCATGGTCGAGATCAACTGGGCCGGTTTTTCAGAGGAAAGATACTGCTGGCCCAGGGTATCGTATGGAATTGCGGGAGCAAGGTTCTTGCCGACGTGTTCCCACACGTCGATGCCGACCAGGTCGATCAGGCGGAAGGTGGCGGTTTTGGGGCGTCCGATCAACGGGCCGGTGATGGTATCCACCTCGTCCACGGTGTAGCCGTTTTCGAGGATGTAGTGTAGACCAAAGGCTCCCGTACCAAAGGCCAGGCGGTTGCCGATGAAGTTGGGCGTGTCCTTGCACAACACAACGCCCTTCCCCAGGCGGAATTCGCCGAAGTGCTTGATGAATTCGACCACTTCCGGCAACGTGTCCTCGGTCGGGATGACTTCCAGCAGTTTCAGATAACGCGGCGGGTTGAAGAAGTGCATCCCCAGGAAATGTCCTCTGAAGCCCTCGGAGCGGCCCTCGGCAATGTCTTTGATCGGAATGCCGGATGTGTTGGTGGCAATGATCCCGGTCGGTTTGCGGACCTCGTCGATGCGCGCCATCAAGCTCTGTTTGATCTTCAAATTTTCGATGATGGCCTCGATCACCAAGTCCGCCTCGCCGATCACATCAAAATCATCCTCCAGGTTGCCGAGCGAGACCAGAGTCTTCAGCTCGGGTGACATCAGGTTGGCGGGTTTGGCCTTCAGGCAGGCGTCCCAACCGGCTTGCACGATCTTATTGCGCGCCTTTTTATCGCCCTCCGGCGCGTCTTTAGGGACAATGTCCAGCAAGGTAACCGGGATGCCGGCGTTGGCAAAATGGGCCGCAATGGCCGCGCCCATAGTACCGGCGCCGATGACAACGGCTTTGTGTACGTGGTATTTCATGTCGCCTCCAATTCACCCTCACCCCTGCCCCTCTCCCTCTGGGAGAGGGGTTGTGGTGACGGGAATTTCCTCATCTTAATTCTCTTCCGCTATAGCCCAAAATCTGGCGGGCGACGACCAGGCGGTTGATCTGGCCGGTGCCCTCGTAGATATCAGTGATCTTGGCATCGCGGAACCATTTCTCCAGCAAGAACTCGCGGCTGTACCCCAGCGGACCCATCAACTCGACCGCTTTCTGGGTGATCTTGGTGGTCACATCGCCGGCCTTGACCTTGCTCATGGACAACTCCAGCGCGTTCGGCTTCTGGTTGTCCGCCATCCAGACCGCTTTGACCACCATCAGCCAGCCGGAGCGCAGCATGATCTCCATATCGATCACGTCGCGCTCGATGCTGGTCAGCTTGTTGCGCGGCAGCCCGTAACGGATCTCGATCCCGTTCTCTTCCAGCTTCTCCTTGACGAATTCCAGCGCAGCGCGGGCCACGCCGATGCCGGTGGCCGCAACCAACGGACGGGTGGCGTCGAAGGTAGCCATGGCTTTTTTGAAGCCCTTCTCGCTCTGTTTTTCGACCGTCGGGTTGCCCAGCACGTGGTCGAACGGGACGCGCACGTCCACCAGCGAGATGGCGGCCGTATCGCTGGCGCGGATGCCCATCTTATCTTCCAGCTTGGTGACGCTCACACCAGGCGTGCCCTGCTCGATGACAAAACCGCGCATCCCGGCCCGTCCCACGGAGGGATCGATCGAAGCCCAGACCACGATGAAGCCTTTGCCGAAGCATTCGTCCGGCACCATAGACTTGTGCCCGGCCGTGACGAAGATCTTCTCGCCGTTGATGACCCATTCGTTCGTCTCCTCGTCCAGCACGGCGGTTCGTTTTGATGGCCGAGGTGTCCGAGCCGGCGCCGGGTTCGGTCATGCACATGGCGGCAAAGGTGGGTTTCTCCCCGCCGAAGCGCGCCAGGAACTTCTGCTTTCTGCTCGGGCGTGGCGGCGGCTTCCACGGCGGCTGCGCCCAGCCCGCCCCCGGGTGTGACCAGATAGATGCCCACGTCGCCCCAGGAGAGCATCTCCAGCATGTGCGCCAGCATCTGGTAGCCGATCGGCGGGCGCTTGGGTTTGGCCGCATCCACCTCTTTCCGCATATCGTCCCGCGGGCGCCAGCGAGCCGGCGCCGGTCGCTTTCATGGCCTGGTGCATGAACTCGATGTAACCATAGGGGACGGCGTGCTCGTTCTCGTCCATCTCGCGCGAGACCGAGCGCATCATGTTTTCAGCGACCGTCTGCAACACGTATTGCTGTTGCGCGATCGGTTTGGGGGTTTCGAATTCGATTGTCATATGTTATCTCCTTCATCCGGCGGTCCCTCTTTCTTCTTTCCTCTTTCATGCGACAAAGAAAGAAGAAAGAAAGGAAAGACCGTCAGACGATAGCCAGTCCTATCAACGTGGCAAAGCCGCGGCCGTTGCGCATCCACATCTCCACCGGATACTCGCGAATATAGCCGTAGCCGCCCAGGATCTGCACCGCCCGGTCAGTGACCATCATGGCCATGTCGGCCGCGCCGGTGGCCGCCAGGTAGGCATGCTTGAAGGCGTCTTCCGCACCGGTATCCAGCTTCCAGGCAGCTTCCCAGGTCAGCATGCGGATGGCTTCGATCTCGGTCGCCATCTCGGCCAGCATGAAAGCGATGGCCTGTTTCTGGGCGATCTTGACGCCGAAGGCCTCGCGCTCCTTGGCGTAATCGCGGCTGTATTCGAAGGCTGCCCGGGCCACCCCGACCGCCATGGCTGCCAGCGCCAGGCGCATGGAGGCCAGGACCGGTTGGAAATCGTGCCCCGCTTCGCCGCCCAGACGGTTCTCCTTGGGGACTTTCACCCCATCTAGCTTGACGCGGTAGGTCGGGAGCGCCTTCAGGCTCATCATTTTTTCCGCTTCTTCCCGGACCTCGAGGCCGGCTGCCGTTTTCGGGACGATGAAACCCTGCGTCTTGCCGTCCAGGTTGGCGTAGACCAGCATGGCTTCGGCCTCTTTCGCAAACGGCACGAAAGCCTTCTCGCCGGTCAGCACGTAGCCATCGCCTTCTTCTTTGGCGACGGTTTTCAACTCCAGCGGGTCGAAATCGAGCGCGTACTCGATCAGCGCGGCGGTATACGGCTGCCAGTCCATCTCGATGACCGGGGGGATAAACTCTTGCTTCTGCTCTTCCGAGCCGACCAGCAGGATCGGGTGACGAACAATGACGGGGCATTGACCGCCAGCGTCCCCGCCAGATCGCCGAAAGCCATCTCTTCCATAGGCCAGCACGCCGGTCACAGCCGAGCGCTCGCCAAACCCGCCGTACGCTTCCGGGACGGAGGCCTGCAGCAAACCCAGTTCCCAGCCCTTCCTGACGATCTTTTGCGGCAGAACGCCTTCCTCCTCGGCATCACGCCCGGCCGGGCGCAGATCATTGGCGGCGTAGCGTCCAACCGCTTCGAGCAGCATCTGTTGCTCTTCGTCGGGTTCAAATGAATACATGGGCCCTCTCCTTTGGTGTAATTCATAGGTTTTACTTGAAGCAATTTTTCGTGAGGACGGAACAATGCCCTCACCCTAACCCTCTCCCGGAGGGAGAGGGACTCAGGGAAGCTAGAGATTCTTGCCTCTAACCACACGACAATACTTGATCGCGGCCTCCGGATCGCTCTCCAGCTCATCCGGGTTGACGATCTCGACCAGGCCGCGCTGGGTCAGATATTCAACGTAGGCGCCGATCTTTTCAATGACCAAAAGCGCGTTGTAACCGTTCATCGGGCCGTACACCTGTTCCGTGACCTCGACCAGCGTGCCCGGTTCTGACAGCGCTTCCAACGCCTGGTCGATGCGGTGGAACAGGTGCGCGCGAACCGTTTCGATCTGGGCGGGCAGGTCGGTGATCGGGTCATCGTGTCCGTTGAGGATCAGGGAAGCGCCGTCCGCCCAGCGCTCGAAAACGGACAGCGAGTCCAGGTAATGGCGCACGCCCATAAACGGGGTCAGCTCTTCGGGCGATTGGTGCGGGGTCACATGTTCCAGGACCAGGTCCCCGCAAAAAATCACATCGTCCAGTTTCAGGGCGACATGGCCGGGACAATGTCCGGGAACGTGGATCAACTCGAACGGCCCGACCCGCATATCCTGGGCTGCATAGGTGAAGTCGACCGGCACGGAATGATAGAGCGCTTTGGTAAAACGGTACATCGTCAACAAGCTCGGCGCGGTGCTCGGCCGGGATGCCGGCCTGAACCAGGAAGGTTTCGAGTTTGCGGCTTAGAAGCGCCAGACGGGCTTCATGCGTGGTGATCGTGCCCAGATCCAGTTCGTGCACTCCGATGCGGGCATCCGTTCGCTCGTGCAGATACGGCAGGCCGCCGTAGTGGTCGATGTGAGCGTGGGTCAGCAGGATGTGGGTCAGGTCGGCCGGGCGCTACTCCGGCAGCGGCCAGACCGGCTTCGAGACCGGCGTTCGAACGTTCGCTGCCGGAGCCGGTGTCGATCAACACAACCCAGTCTTTCACCTGCACCAGGTAGGCGTACGCCCAGAAATTGGGAAAGGCTTCCAACGGCAGGCGCCAGATGCGGATGCCGTGAGAGGTTTGCAGTTGGGAAAGGGATCGGGTTGACACCATTGCTTCAAATGATTGTTCCATTGCCAGGAATGGCTAAGAAACTTTGCCGTTCTCCGCTTTCAATCCTTTATGACTTCATCAGCCCATTTAGCAACAGGCCTGTATATTGATCGGCGATCTGCTCGATCGTCAGCGGACCATCCGGGACGGTACCAGGTCAGGGTCCAGTTCAGGATGCCCATCAGGGCGCGGACCGCAATCCCCGGGTCGGAACAACTGAACAACCCGGTCCGGACGCCGTCCTCAATCACTTCCCGCCACAACGACTCGAATCGGTCCCGGTTTGGGATGTGCCGTTTATGTTGGGCGGGTTCCAGGGAGCGATGCTCGAACAACAAAACAGACGACAGGTCGCTATTTTCGGCCAACAAACGCAAATACGCCTGCACCATCTGGCGCAACTTTTCGTCAGCAGGGATGGGCTGTTTTGCGATACTTTCGATCTGCTCGAAGAGCATTTCCAGCGCGCGGTCGAGCAGCGCCAGGAGAATCTCCTGCTTGCTGGAGACGTGGTGGTACAGGCTGGCTTTTTTCAGGTCAACGGTTTCGGCAATGTCGGCCATGGAGGCGCCATGAAAGCCCTTCTGGCGGAACACCTGGGCGGCAGCGTCAAGGATATCGTCTCTGGTCATTGGTTCTCCCTACCGAACGGTCGGTAGTTTCAGTATATCAAAATTTAGGTCGCTTGAGCAAGTCATTTTTAGTACAAAAACGTTCTGCAAAATTTCGCATCGACGCCGAGACACAAAGCACGCAGAATCTTATAACGCAAGCCCTGGCAATTTGATAAGCCCCGCGTTCCTGCGATTTGCGGTTCCGAAACACACGCGAAGTGGAATCAAAAGCGGCCCTGGAGGAAGATGATTCTTCCAGGGCCGCCTGATCGATAGGTTATGTTCTAGTTCTGGTGAGTGAACGGGCCTTCGGTCGTAGCGTTACCGTTCGCATCTCTGGAGGTCACGTAGTACTCGTAAGTAGCGCCTTTTGAGCCGTTGAAGCCCATGCTGTGAGAGGTAACCAGCGCGGAATTGGTATAAGTGCCACAGCAGGTAAAGGTGACTTCGCTGGTCGCGGGCACGTCGGTTGTCCAGGTAATGACGAAACTGTTGCCTCGCGTCTTTGCGCTGCTTACATTTGTAATCACCGGACCGTTGCCACCGCCACCGCCGCCACAAAGCGCATCGTCCACGCCGACCTCATTCCAGGCATCGGCCACGTTGGCGGAGTTGTTCCCGGCCACGGCGATGGTGCCCTCGCGCGCCTGGCAGAAGGTTGCACTGGCCGGCAAAGCGGTGAAGCCCATATAAACAATATCTACCGCCTGAGCAAGGCCAATCCCCTGTACAACTGTCCCTGTCCTGCGAGCCGAGTTGGCGTTTTGCCCGCCGTTGACCAGCAGGTAGAACCAGTGATTGGCGATCCCGCTGTTGGTGTGCACGCCGCCATTGTCGCTGGTGCCCGTGTAGCGGTCGGCATAGTGAGAGGGATCCCCGTCTTCGCCGGGATTTGCCATGTTGCGGAACCCGTCTCCCAAAATATCGACATCTTCGCCCATGGTCCAGTTGCCCGGCCCGTAATCGAATTCGATCGCCGTGCCCATCATGTCGGAGAAGGCCTCGTTGAGAGCGCCCGATTCGTTCTGGTAGATCAGATTGCTGGTGGCCTCGGTCACGCCGTGGCTGAGCTCGTGTCCGACTACGTCCAGGTCAGCAGAAAATTCCCGGTACTCCACGCCATCCCCATCGCCATAGGCCATCTGTTCCCCGTTCCAATAGGCGTTTGCGTAATTGCGCTGCAGGTGGGCAGAAGAAACCATTCCCTGCGGATAAGCGCTCGTCCAGTTGAAGCCGTGAACGTTGAAGTAGTAATCGTCCGTGACATTTGCATAGAACTGTGCGTCGACGATGGCGCCCTGGCTGGGGGAAGTGCTGCCTGAAGTGTCCCATACATCGTTACTATCTGTGGCCAGAGTCCCGGGAAGCTTATTTCGATTTTTCGCGTCGTAGGTGGTCTGGCGCCCATCCGTAGAGACCATCTGGAACGTGCCGTTTGCAGAGGTGGTGAGACCGGTCAGGTCTTTGGTATCGCCCAGTGAGCCGGTGCCTGAACCTTCCGTAAGGCCGTTATAAGCGTTCAGGACAGCGCCAGTTTCCGCGTCCACCCAGAAGAACCAGCGGCTGTCGAAGCCGCGGCTTTCCACGTTGTAGAAGTAGCGTCCATTGGCGGGGTCAAGCATAAGTTCGGTGAAGAAGCGTCCGCCTGCGGCCTCGGGTCGTTTTGCGACGACAGACCGGGCCTGCCCGGCATTCAGGCGTACCTCATTGGTGGTCAAAAGATTGGGATAATGCGCCCCAACGACGGCCAGACGATTCCCGCCAGCATCCGTATAAATGGAGAGTTGTCCGCCCAGGACCTTCGCACCGTTGAAGTACTGCTGGTAGCGGGCTGCCTGAAGGCCGTAGCTGGTCCTCTTTTCCAGGCGAATCATCTGGACATCGGCCGGGATTTGAAAGGCGGCCGCTGCTGCCCCATGCAAAGCCCGGAATCCTCTGCCATCACTATTCCCTTGTGGGTTATTCGAAGCTGCAACAGGAATGACCAGGATAAAAAGCAGAAGCAGGGTCAAGAAAAAAGTTAATAAAGACTTACGGGTACGTTTTTGAAACATGTGTTCCTCCTGAATATGAGATAGGAAAAAACGGCCGCAAGTTTACAGATAATTATGACCATTGTTGTCCTTTTGTAAGAATATTACATTCAAACGAAGTCTATATACAATAGGACATATCGCCCACTCTTGCTCAAATTTTTATTTTGCTGTATCCTCAACGTATGACCAAGAACGATGCTCGTACCGTCTGGTCTTCGGAGCACGGGGACTTGCGTAAAACAGAGGCCCAACCCGGTATGGTTAAATCGCTGCCCCCGAAACAGCAGACCGTTTATCTCCACCGCGAGACCAAGGGTCGCGGCGGAAAGTCCGTGAGCGTGGTAAAGAATCTTGTGCTTTCAGAAGATGAGTTGAAGGCGCTATCCAAACAACTGAAACAGGCCTGCGGCAGCGGGGGTACAATCAGAGAGGGTCAGATCGAGATCCAGGGTGAGCACCGTGAGAAAATTGCGGAAGTTCTCCAAAAGCTGGGATATAAAGTTAAAATTGCTGGTGGCTAGGTCCGGGCTGTTTACGGATTGGAGAGTTGTAAATTGTTATAGTACAGAGGGGCGAATTTTCGTCCAGCAAATAGGGAGTAAAATAGAAATATGGCTGATCAACCTGGATATATTCTCGTTGTAGATGATATCCCTGACATCCTCAAATTATTGGATGCGACCTTGAGATTTAAGGGCTACCGGGTTGTCACAGCCCGTGATGGACAGGAGGCCTTGGATACGATCAGGCATGAACGCCCAGCGCTGGTTATCGCCGATATCCTGATGCCCAGGATGGATGGGTTCAGCCTGCTTCACAGGATACGCATTGACCCCGCAACTCGTGATATTCCCGTCGTTTTCCTCTCTGCTACGTATGTGGGCCAGGAAGATAAGGAACTGGCGCGCGCCATCGGCGTCACCCGCTTCATCGAAAAACCGGTTGACCTGGACAAATTTTTCCCGATCATCTCAGAGATCCTGGCCCGCGGCGGACCGACGACGCCAATTTCCATCAATGACTTCGAATTCTATGACAGGTATCGCAAGCGGCTCGAAGCGAAGCTAAACCAGAAGCTTACCCAGATTGCGCGTGACGAGCATTTGTTGAGAACCCTCCCGGAGGCGGAGAAACCGACCTTCGAGTCGACCCTTCAGCAGGCCATCAAAGAACGGGACGAAATCCAGCTCCTGCTGGCAAAAATCCGCGAGTATCTCGACAATTCCAGCAAGACCGAATAAGGTTCTTCCAACCTTCAATACGCATATTACCGTTGCCCGTTAAGGGGTGGGGATTTTGAATACCGAAACATTTTAATTTTAAATTCATCATTTTTTCCTATAATGTTTCAGTACCAATCACAGGGGCCGGTCGACGCCAGCGCAACACGGTAAGGGGGTTGTACCAATGATCTTTCGATGTAACAAAACCCGGGCAGAATTCCAACCAATCAAGGAGGTAAACGTGTTTGAATCTCGACTTTTCAAGAGCAAGCCGATTCTGGTAATGCTGATGCTCTCCATCCTGAGTTTCATGACCATGGGAAGCACGCTCATGAAGCCGTTCCCCGAGGTCATTCCGATCCCGAACGGTTTCCAACCGGAAGGCATCGCGACGGGAAACGGGACCACCTTTTTCGTCGGATCCATCCCGACGGGCGCGATCTATCGCGGCGACTACAGGACCGGGGAAGGCCAGGTTCTCGTCCCCGGCCAAAGCGGGCGCGCCGCCATTGGGCTCGCATTTGACTCGCGCACCGGGCTGCTCTATGTAGCAGGCGGTACCACGGGAATGGCCTTCGTCTATGACGGGGAAACCGGCGCAAATGTGGCTGCCATCCAGCTTACCAGCTCGTCGACCACCTTTATCAACGACGTCGTCATCACGCAGGATGCGGCTTACTTCACCGATTCCTTCCAACAGCTGCTATATCGCGTTCCCTTGGAAAACAACGGGGAACTGCCTGACCCGGTTGTGAGCAAAGAGCTTCCCTTAGGGGGCGATTTTCAGTTTGTACAGACTGCCTGGCGCCTTCAATGCAAACGGGATCGACGCCACGCCCAACGGCAAAACCCTGATCATCGTCAACAGCACCACGGGACTGCTCTACACTGTTGACCCGGATACCGGCGAAGCAACGCTGATCGATCTTGGCGGTGATACGGTTGTCAACGGAGACGGCATCTTGTTACACGGCAAGACCCTTTATGTGGTCCAGAACGCCTTCAACCAGATCGCGGTCGTGGATTTGGACGCTCACCTCACGTCTGGCTCGGTTGAACGGCTGATCGCCAGCCCGTACTTCCGCGTGCCAACCACTATCGCTCGTTTCGGCAGCTCCTTATATGCGGTCAATGCCCGCTTCGGTACCACCCCGACGGCGGATACCGAGTACGAAGTCGTGCGAGTACCCAGGCGTTAATTTCAGTAAATTACAAAATTACAATGGGGAGCCCGATCCTTCGACAAGCTCAGGACAGGAACAGGGGACCGCGCCCCTGTTTTCGGGTACTTCCTATACTTTCGTGATTTACTGAATTTAAACGGTTTTAGATAGGGGTTGATTGACAAAACCGGACCTGCAAGCCTTACGGCTTTGGAGGTCCGGTTTTTGGTGCTCTTCTTCGAGAATTTGATCTCTTTAGGAGTTTCCTGATAGCAACCCGGAGAATGGAAATCTTGATTCTCAGGGGAATCACCGATAGCGTTCAGGAAAACAAAGTGTACAATAAGAATATGGTGATAGTGGCGAAAGAAGCAACCCTATGCAAATCTCGCGTATAGATGTAACTCCCGCGCAATTAAAACTGCACGCTCCCTTCCGCTCGGCCGGGCTTCCGGAGCCGGTGACTCAGGTCGATGTCATATTCATCCGGGCCGAGTTGGTCCGCGATTATGGCGATGCCTGGGCTTGCGCCGTCCTGGACCCGGCAGGGGAGATCCCCATCGAACAGGCAACGCGCGTCTGCCAGGCCTGCGCCGCCAGGTTATGTGACCTGAACCCGCTCAACACCCAGTATGCCCTGGCGGAACTTTCCGGCCTGATGAACGACATCTCCGCCGTGCGTTGCGCATTCGACATGCTGCTGTACGACCTGCTGGGACTATGGTCCGGATTGCCGCTGTTCCGGCTGCTGGGCGGCTACCGCGACCGCATCCAGACCTCCATCACGCTAGGCCTGGACGATGTGCCTGCCACCGTAGAAATGGCCCAAAAGCGGGCCCAGGATGGGTTCCGGATCCTAAAGCTCAAGGGCGGGCTCGACCCGGAACTGGACGTCCGCCGGGTGCGGGCAGTCCAACGTGCGCTTCCAAATCTGACCCTCCGTCTGGACGCCGACCAGGGCTATGACGTCCGCTCCGCCTTGGAGGTGGCCCGGGTGCTCGACGGCAAACTCGAATTCCTGGAGCAACCTACCCCTGCCGACGACCTGGTTTCCTTGCGGCAGGTGACCGAGAGCAGCCCGGTCCCGATCCTGGCCGATGAAAGCCTGCACGGTCCTGCCTCCGCGCTTGAGATCGCCTCCCAGCGCGCCGCGCACGGTCTCAGTACCAAGCTGGCTTCCTGCGGCGGCCTGGACTGCGCCCGCCAGATCGACACCATTGCCCGCGCCAGCCGCCTCTCCACCATGGTCGGCTGCATGCACGAGCCGGCTCTCCACATCGCTGCCGGGCTGGCGTTTGCGCTGAGCAGCCCCAACGTTCACTACGGCGACCTGGACGGCCACTTCTACCTGGAAAATGACCCAACCGTTGCTGGCTTTACGTTCCAAGACGGTTGGCTGATCGCCAGCGAAGTGCCGGGATTGGGATGTCGGGTTGATTTGTAGGGAGAAAAAGCGATAACCAGGAGAATTGCATGGCAAAGTGCGAGTACCTTGCGTTTGCCCGCATTGCCGGGTCATGGATGAAGATAAATTCGCTGGCCGCACCCGGCAACAAAAAAGGAACCTGAGCGGCAATCCCCTGAGGAGGAAAATGGGGGAAACCCCTAAAGAAAAAACACGAGTAGTACTGGATACTCATGCTATAATGTTATTATGACAATACCAACTCCTGAAATCCCCAAATCGACCATTTTAGAGGTCACTGCCCAGCGGGAAGCTCAAAACAAACAGCGCACGATTGTCATCGTCGCGGTGGTTTTGCTGATCCTCTTGGTTGCTGGTATCGTCGCTGCTGTTATTGGTTTATTGCAACCCAATGCCCCCACAGAAAGAATTCGGGATATATTCATTATATTTATGGCGCTTGAATCGCTGCTCATTGGCGCTGCGTTGGTCGTGCTGATCGTACAGTTTGCCAGCCTGATCAATCTCTTGCAGAACGAAATCCGTCCCATATTGGATACAACCAACGAAACGGTCAACCATTTACGCGGAACCACTGAGTTCCTGGGCGAAAATGTGGTCGAACCGGTCATCAAGCTGAGTAGCTACCTGGCCGGCATGCAACGTATGTTAGAATTATTTGGAGTAAAGAAAAAATGATTATCCCAAGGAAAGGAGATAATGAATATGTCCGATAGAGATGAATTTGGTGCATTCCTGGTTGGATTTTTGGTCGGTGGTCTCACCGGCGCAGTGGTCTCGCTTTTGATGGCCCCCCAATCCGGCGAGGAAACCCGCGCCCTGATCAAAGATAAGAGCATCGAACTCCGGGACAAAGCACAAGAGAGCGCTGAAGCCGCGTTGGCACGCGCCGAAGCGACTGCAGCCGAAGCCCGCGCCCGCGCTGACGAACTTGCTAAGGAACTCAAAGACCGAGGCAATGAAGTGGTCAGCACCGCCAAAGCAAAGGGACAGGAAGCTGTGGAAAGTGTCAAGAAAGCAGCCAGCCGCACGAAGGGTGACGTAGAAGAGGCGATGTAAGTTACATTCCCTCGTCAACGAGAAAGGGTTTGACCATTCCGGTCAAACCCTTGTTTTATGCTTATGCACCCACTCGCCCGTACACTACGTTTTCTATTCTACCTGCTCTACCACCCCTTTGCCTGGAGCTATGACCTCGTCTCCGCCACTGTGTCCTTAGGACGCTGGCAAGACTGGGTCCGGACGGTCATCCCCTTTATCGAAGGGACCCGCGTACTGGAGCTTGGTCACGGTCCAGGGCATTTGCAGCGCATCCTGCTCAGCCGCGGCCTGTTCGCCGTTGGACTGGACGAATCCCGACAAATGGGACGCCTCGCAAAAAAGCGCTTATCCGGTGGTAGTATGCAGTTTCGCCTTTCGCGCGGCCTGGCCCAGTCCCTGCCCTTCCCGGCTGCGTCTTTCGATACTGTCGTTTCTACCTTTCCATCGAATTATATATTCGAAGCCAGCACCTTGCTGGAAGTGTATAGAACCCTGGAAAACGGGGGCAGGTTCATCGTCCTGCCGGTTGCCTGGATCATCGGGAAGAAGCTGACGGAACGCTATGCCGCCTGGTTGTTTCGGGCTACCGGGCAGGCGCCGTCTGAGCCGGTAGAAATGATCAGCGAAAAGTTCAAAGAGCCTTTTATCCAATCCGGGTTCCAGACAAAAGTCGAACAGGTTGAAGTAAAATCGAGCCTGGTGTTAATTGTAGTGGCAGACAAAGCATCGCTCGAGCCGGCGTCCTCGCCGCCGGGAACGAGTAAAATCTAACCTTTATGAGACCGCCACGCTCGCTATCACGCGCTGGCGATAACAGTCAAGGACTTATGCTAAAAAAGTTACGCGAACCCGTCAATGGATTGACCCATTTCTTCGCCGCCATCGCGGCTTTAATCGGATTGGTTATCCTGCTGATCGCCGGCTGGGGCAGCCTCAGCAAAGCCGTCGCTCTGACGGTTTACGGGCTCAGCCTGGTGTCCCTGTTCGCGGCCAGCGCCGCCTATCACATGGTCAAGGCCCAGCCGAAGGCGCTGCAAACCCTGCGCAAACTCGACCATTCCGCCATTTACCTGCTCATCGCCGGGACGTATACGCCGTTCTGTGGGCTCATGTTCGAGGGCTTCTGGAAGTGGGGCATGCTGGCGATCATCTGGTCGCTGGCGTTGATTGGAATTACGGTAAAGATATTTATCATCCGTTCCCCGCGCTGGCTCAACGCCGGAATCTACATCGTGATGGGTTGGTTATGCATCGCAGCCATCGGAGAAATGCTGCGCGTGCTTCCGCCCTGGGCGCTGACCTGGTTACTGATCGGCGGCATCACCTACACCCTCGGGGCTGTGGTCTACATCACCAAAATTATGAACTTCTGGCCGGGGAAGTTTGGCTTTCATGAGGTCTGGCACATCTTCGTCATTCTCGCCGCGCTGGCGCACTTTATCGCCATCGCTTTTTTCATTGCCCCAGTACAGGGCATCTAACCGCGAAGACGCAGGGAAGCGCAGGCACGAATTTATTAAATCGTTGTGGCTACGTGGTTGCTATGACGGAAGTCCAATAACTCCCGTCATTGGATTTCCACTGTCTGGAGAAGTTAAACTCCTTTTCAATCAGGAAGCTACAGTATTGCGCTGGAGGGAATATGAGATTCATCTTCCACAAGCAAATCATTGGCCCGTCTCTCTTCATTCTCTTCGGCCTGCTCTTTTTTGCAATCGGCTCCGGGCTGACGTACCGGCAGCGCTCCTTAGAAAAGCAGGGCATCGAAGCGCCCGGCGTGGTGGTCGATTTGCAAGAAAAGTATGACAGCGATGGCAGCACATACGCGCCCGTCGTGCAATTCCAAACAGCAGAAGGGCAAAGCGTGCAGTTCTTATCGACTTATTCCTCCAGCCCGCCGGATTATGATGTGGGAGAGCCCGTAATCGTGGTTTACGTTCCCGAGCAACCCGAAAAGGCTGTCATCAAGGGGGAGGGCCAACTGTTGCATAGTATCTTTATGCTTGTGGGTGGGGTGATTGTTTCCGGTGGCTCCTGGTTTGTGTACACTACGCTTAGGAATTTGATCGCTCTGAGCCCGGAGGCGTAATGCGGCCGTTCGAAATCCTGATCTCTGTCTTTCTCGCCATCTACCTGCTCTGGCCGCTCTTGACCGGCCGGACTAACCCGCGCCCGGTCGATTTTTTACCGCTTCTTGCGGCTGTATCGATCATCCTCCATCTATTCTATGAAGGCTACCGTTGGCAGATGATTCCGTTATATATCCTGACAGGGATCCTTGTGCTGACATCCTTGCCCGCCTTGTCCCACGCCGGGACGAGCGAATTCACCCGTTTCAGTTGGAGGTCGGCAGGTCTGCTCGGGAGCCTTCTCCTGCTGGCCCTTTCGACGGGTTTGCCTGCTCTGCTGCCGGTCCCCTCCATCCCCCCTCCCGGCGGACCACACCAGGTCGGTACGCAAACCTTCGTTCTGATAGATGACTCCCGCCTAGAACTGTATTCCGGAAAAGATGAAGCCCGCAAGTTCATGATCCAGGTCTGGTACCCGGCCGAGCCTCGATCGACAGACCGTTATGCTCCCTGGATGAACGATGCCACCGTCTACGGGCGCGCCATCTCAACCTATCTGGGATTGCCCGCATTTTTCCTCGACCACCTGGCGCTCTCCGAAACGCCCGCCTGGCAGGCGGCGCCTCTCGAACCTTCCAATAGCGGTTATCCCCTCATCCTGTTCTCCCACGGTTGGAGCGGATTCGCCGCGCAGAATACCGGACAGGCGTTGGAACTGGCCAGCCGCGGCTACATGGTCGTTGCCCTGCAACACACCTACGGAGCGGTCGTAACCGTCTTCCCGGATGGCGAAATCGCTTACAACAATCCGGCTGCCTTACCGGATGACATGCCGGAATCGGACTACACCGAAGCTGCCCGCACGCTGGTGGACCAGTGGTCCGGCGATATCGGCTTTGCGCTCGACTTTATGACCGAACAAAATGGGAATGCTGCCAGTCCATTCTATTCGAGCCTGGATCTCACCCGGGTCGGCGTGTACGGCCACTCCACCGGCGGCGGCGCGGCCATCCAGTTCTGCGGCACGGATCCTGGTTGCAAGGCAATCCTGGCGATGGACCCGTTCATGAAGCCCGTGTCGGAAGCAGTGCTGGAAAATGGCGTTTCCCAGCCAGCCTTCTTCATGTTCAGCCAGGGCTGGGTGGACGACATCGACAGCAGGAACAACCAGCTCTTCAGGCAGTTCTACTCGCATCTTGATCCAGCCACACGCGTGATCGGTATTCGGGGAACGACCCATTATGACTTCAGCGACCTGCCCATGCTTTCCCCCATTGCTGCCCAACTCGGGCTCAAGGGTCCGCTAAACGGGGGGCGCGTCACAGAAATCGTGGATGACTATCTGATTTCTTTCTTCGAAGCAACGTTAAAAGGAGAGCCCACCGATGTATTCGATGGGCCGTCCAAATATCCTGAAGTTATCGAGCTGCGCTAGACAAGGCCAGGACCTGGTTTTTTCGCCGGTGTCGCGCCAGCGCTGAGCGGAACAGCAGGTCCACAAAGCCGGCGTGCCCGCGCGGGTCGAAGCGCAGGATGTAATCTGCCATGCCGGGGGCATCCGGCGGGTAGAAGATCGCGCCCTGCGGATTAATTTCCAGCATGAAAAGCTCACCTTCGGCGTTCATGCGGATGTCACAGCGGCCATACCCGGTCCCATGCAACCCCACAAACAAATTCGCAGACATTTGGCGCAGCCTGGCCGATAGCAACGGGTCGCTCACGGGATTGCACTGCAACTCTTCGTAGCGGTACCATTTCATGTCGGTGTGCTTGAACGATTCTCCGGCCGGGAAACCTACTTCGACCGGCACGTACGTAACCGGGGCTTCAGGGTTACCGGGGTTTTCCGAGACCAAAACGGAAAACTCGCCGCCTTCGATAAACTCCTCTACCAACGCTCCGCCAAACAGGTCTATCATCCGCTCGGCCTGTACTCGCAACTCGTCCAAACAGGTCACACGCGATTCTTTGATCAATCCAACGCTGCCGTAACTGTTGGGATGTTTTACGATCAGCGGATAGCGCAAACGCTTTACTTTCGCTCCCAGGTTGTTTCCGTTTTTCAGCGTGATGCCCGGAGGCGCCTGGATGCCATACTGCCGGCAGACTACCTTCATTTGTTCGCGGGTGGGTTCGTAGTAGTGGGAGGCTGCGCCGGTAAAAGGCAGGTTCAACGCTTCCAGAGCTAAAACAACATCCATGCCAGGGCGATTCTCGTCCGCGGCGCCGTCGCACATGTTGAGAAACACGTCGAAACCTCGCCCAGCGAGGGCTTTCAACTCTTCATATACATGCGGGCGGTGCAGATCGTGCATTTCCCACTGGTAGCCTTCCAAATAGAAAGAGGGATCGAACGGGTCGCCCCACTCCGGGTCACTCAACACACAAACTTTCATTTTTCCTCATTAAAAGTCGCACAATCGAGTATGCGATTATTTTTATCGACTGCCTACATGCTTTTACAAATACAATACCGATTCTTGTTGCAGACCGCTATTATATGTTTATTGACAAATAATGGAAGAGTAACAGGCTGTCTTGAAAATAGCCCATTTTCATGTTTTGAGGTGGGCTGTTTCCATCAGGTATCTTTGGAATTAACGTGGTAGATACCCGGATTTGAGAGCAAATATAAGGAAAGTCGTGTGCTCTTATCCGGCAATTTTTCGCTTGCGATGTTTCTGACACCATTTGAAAATCTCTGAAAATTAAACCTTCTACAAGGCTTTGGTGCATAAATCCGGGCACAGGGGCATTTCGTCTATTTGGGAGCAAATGTTTATGCGACCGAATAACTTTGGGGCATGCCCAACTGGGTCATTTTGTTGAGCGCCAGGCAACGGATCAGTGTCTGCGTGCTTTGCGTTTCCAGTAAGCGCGCAGAAAGTGTGTCACCAAAGATGGTTTTCAAGCGGAACAGGATCGTTTCCGCTAGCGAACGAATGTGATAGCCAAAATCTTCTTTCCATTGTTTGCGTCCATACTTACGGATGTAACGCAAGTTCTCGTCTCGCTTGAGATGCTCTTGTTTTGAGTTGCCATGTTGCCAGATACGCGCGTTCTTACGCGGTGGGATCAAGATATCTACGTCGGGGGAATGTCCATTGAGCGCATCATACACTTTGCGCTTATCATAAGCGCCATCTGCTGCACAGGAAAGCAGCGTTTGTTCGATCTTTTCTAACATGTCTTTTACCACTGCATCGTCACTGATGCTATTGGCTGTCAAGAGCACAGTCTGGATCTCACCACTATCGGGATCGGCGCCAAGATGCAGTTTACGCCAGGTGCGCCGCTTGGAATAGCCATGCTTGCGAACCTTCCATTCGCCTTCTCCGTAGATTTTCATGCCGGTGCTATCCAATACCAGATGGATGCTCCCGTTCGTTTTCCTGGGCAGCTTCACTTTCAACGTTTTGCCACGCTTGGATAAGGTCGTATGGTCGGGAACAGGCAAGTTTATCTTCATCATCTGAAATAACGATCGCACAAAGCCTTCCACCCCCCGATTGGTCAAATGAAACACTTCCTTGATCGTTAGCATGATCTCAATCGCTTTGTCGCTGTAGTCAAACTGGCTGCCTCGTTGTTTTTCGCCTGTGTACAGCCAGGTCTGCTCAAAATCGGCTGATAACCAGAAGGTGATCGATCCTCGTTGTACCAACGCTTTCTCATATTCCGACCAATTTCTTACACGGTATAATTCTCTTTGGCGTGACTGGGTTCGTTTTTGTTTAGGCATAAACCAAACTTACTCAGTTACGCCTCTTTTGTCCAGCCTTTCGTGCACCAAAGCCCTTCTACAATAGAAAAAATATCACCCCGATGAGGAAGATCATGAAAGTTAAATTGATTCTGCCTGCACTAACAGAAGCCAAAAGTCCGTTTTGGAGACCGATCAAATATTCGTTATTTCCTCCGTTAGGGTTGGCAACGTTAGCGGCTTACCTGGATGAGGCAGATGAGATCAGCCTCGTTGACGAGCACGTAGAAAGGTTGAACCCCGACGATCTTCCAGATCTGGTGGTCATCCAGGTTTACATTACCTCGGCTTACCGGGCCTATGAAATCGCTGATCAGTACCGGTCCAGAGGGGCATATGTATGCCTGGGAGGCTTACACGTCACCTCTCTGCCCGCTGAAGCTGCAAACCATGCTGATACCGTTTTTATGGGTCCGGGAGAAGATATCTGGAAAGCCTTTTTATTGGACTACAGAGCAGGCCACCCAAAACGGGAATATAAATCTCAAGTCAGAACGTTGGCAGGCGCTCCATTTCCCAGGCGAGATTTGATCAAACGCAATTTGTATCTCGTTCCCAACTCCATCGTTGTTTCCAGAGGCTGCCCGTACCATTGTGACTTCTGCTATAAAGAAGCTTTCTTCAAAGGTGGAAAATCTTTTTATACACTTACGGTCGATCGAGCGTTGGCTGAGATCGAATCCTTAGCAGGGAAACATTTGTATTTCCTGGATGACCACTTATTTGGCAACCCATACTTTGCCAGCGAATTGTTCGAAGGAATGCGTGGCATGGGCCGGTTATGGCAGGCGGCTGGTACCGTGCAATCTATTTTAAAACCGGGTTTGATGGAAAAGGCGGCTGAAGCCGGCTTGCGCAGTTTGTTTGTTGGATTAGAAACCCTCAGTCCGGCCAATCTGAGGCTGCAGCACAAATATCAAAATCTGGACCGGGATTATAGCCAGGCGATCAAGAAACTGCACAATCTGGGGGTGATGGTCAATGCAAGTTTTGTTTTTGGGATGGATGAAGACGATTGCACGGTCTTCGACCGAACGGTAGAGTGGGCGATCGAACAAGGGATCGAAACGGCGACGTTCCACATCCTGACGCCTTATCCGGGAACGGTGTTGCACGAGAACATGGAGCAGCAGGAGCGGATTCTGCATTCGAATTGGAATCTATACGACACACGACACACCGTTTTCAAACCGCTGAGAATGACACCCGAAGCCCTCAAAACCGGCTATTGGCATGCATACGAGGAATTCTACAAATGGAGCAATATCTTTCGTTCAGGATTCGTACATGAGCATACAACCGAAATCGTCCGGCACATAGCCTATACGGCTGGCTGGAAGAAATTCGAACCGCTGTGGGATTGGGTCATCCGTGCAAAACACGTTGCCAATTTCCTACCGGTATTGGAGACTGTTTTAAGTGGCTTTGGAACGCACCCGACCGAAAAAACCATGGAGAAAGAGGATGTATTCCAAACAAATACTTTATGAAATCTTTTCCTCCACCATCTCCGCAAAACCACGCGCATACAGTGGCGCGTCCAGTGGCCAGCGGGAAGTGAGCAAGTTTCTGTCCTGCACGATAAAGGGCAGCACCATCAGTGGACCGTTCTTGAAGTTCCGCCTGTCTTTCAATACATCTCGTACTTCATCGGCCACATAACATGCATACGTACGGTAACGGCGGCCCAGGAGCCAGAATGTCAGCGCGTAGCCTGAAAACTCAAAGGTCTTTGGTCAGCGCCGTGACCTGATAATCCCATAGCACGCTTTTCCCTGTATCCGGATCGATGGCGCGCGCCAGCACCAACGTCCCATGGCAGATCGAACCGACAACCTTGCCTTGCCTAAAAAACTCAACCATCTTCTCCTGCAGGACCTGGCTTTCCAAATATTGCTTCATCCCCGGCGCATGGCCGCCCGTCAACGAGACAGCATCGAAATCGTATACGTCGATGTTAGCGTACTGGATCGGGCTCCGGAACGCGGGGCTGGCGATCATTTTTTTGTATTGGGACAGGCCACGAGGTCCGGCCCCGAGCGGGCCGAAGAGCGGGCCTTTGAGCAGGCGCGGGTCGCAGGCCGCCACGTCCCCGTTCTCGGTCGCAAAGGTCACCCTCCAGCCACTTTCCGCACAGACCTTCCACGGGAAGGCCGCCTCCGACGGGTCGAAGTCACGGTCAGGCAGGGGAAAGAGGATGTGGGGTGTGCGCATATTAACTCCGAATTTGTGCGATTTTTATATGCTTCCCTGTATAATGGATTTATTATATTCGATGCGCGACTATTTCGACCCCACCGGTGTTATTCATTGAGATGACTTTCAGCAACGAGCGCTATCGTACACTTCGAGATAGTTTCAAGGGTCAGCGCTTGCCGCTGGCCTTCGTGGATCTGGATGCCTTCGACTGCAACGTCGCTTACGCTGCGGACAAAGCCCGCAGCGCCGGCAAGACGATCCGGCTTGGCACCAAATCCATCCGCTGTGAGCCGCTGATGAAACGGATATTGGCTTACAGCGATGTTTACCGGGGATTTCTAACCTATACCGTAGAAGAGACAAAATTTCTAGCCGACAAGGGTCACGACGACTTCATCGTCGCCTACCCTACCGTCCAGCCCTGCGATATCGGACTGCTCACCCGCCTCGCCCGGGACGGGAAGTCTGTTTCCGTGATGGTCAACTCGCTCCAGCACCTGAAGATCCTCTCCGCCGCCGGCGAGCGGACCGGGGCGACCCTTTCCGCCTGCCTGGAAGTGGACCTGTCCTACCGGCCGCTTGGCGCCGATCGGCTACACCTGGGCTTACGCCGCAGCCCCGTCCGCAGCCCGGAACAGGCGCTCGAGCTGGCCCATCAGGCAAAAGCCCTGAAAGGGGTACGGATCGATTGTTTGATGGGCTACGAAGGCCACATCGCGGGCGTCAACGACGACGTGCCAGGAAAGGCGCTCAACAACCTTTTCCTGCGCACGCTGAAAAACGCCTCCGTGCGGGAACTGACATCGAGGCGGGGCGCAGTTGTCCGGTCCTTGAAGGAAGCCGGCCTGGAGCTCAGGCTGGTCAACGGCGGGGGCTCGGGCAGCCTCGTTTCCACGCTGGCCGACGAGTCCGTCACGGAGGTCACAGTAGGGTCAGGTTTTTATGCCTCGGGTTTATTCCATCATTTTAAAGAGGTCAAATACCAGCCGGCAGCCTTCTTTGCCACCCAGGTGGTGCGCCTGCCCAAAAAGGGGATGATCACCTGCCTGGGCGGTGGATACATGGCCTCCGGCCCGATCGAGGCAAGCAAAGCGCCGTTGCCTGCCATGCCGGTTGGCATGCAATATCTGCCCCTGGAGGGCGCGGGCGAGGTCCAGACGCCTCTGTTGCTTAAGAACAGTACGCCAGAAATGATGCTGGGTGACCCGGTCTTCTTCCAGCACGCCAAAGCCGGCGAGCTGTGCGAACGGTTTAATGAATTGTACTTATTGCAAGGAGAAAAGATCATCGATATCGTAAAGACATATCGCGGGGAAGGGATGAATTTTCTCTAGCCCTCCGCACAGGGAAAGAACAAAGGAGAATTCCAATGAAGAGAACAGCCAAACACGTTACCTACTCAATGGGGAACTTCGCTAATACCATCGCCTATCAGGTGTTTGGCAACCGCATCCAGTTCTATTACGTCGATATTCTGGGATTGGGCGCTGCCACCGCCGGCGTGCTATGGACGATTTATGGCTTGTGGAATGCGGTCAACGATCCGCTGATGGGACAGGTCTCCGACCGCACCCGCTCGCGTTTCGGGCGGCGCGTGCCCTACGTGGCCTTCGGGGCCATCCCGCTGGGCCTGTCCTTTTTCTTCCTTTGGACACCGTTAACGCAAAGCCCCTGGATCCTGGCTGCGTATTTCCTGATGATCCTCTTCATCTTCGACACGCTCTACAGCCTGACCATCATCGCCTATAACGCCCTGTTCCCGGAAGTAGCCCCAACCGTGCGCGACCGCGTGGACCTGTCCGCCACGCGTGAAATCCTGGCAACCGTTGCGCTCTTACTATCTTACATCTTAGCGCCCATCATCGCCGAAGAAGTCGGGTATCTGTGGATGGGCGTCATCATGGGCGCGTTGATCGCGGCGGGCTACCTCATCGCCATGATCGGGGTCAAGGAAAATCCGATCGATGAAACCAGAGAAGAAAACCTCGGTCTGCGCGCCTCGCTGAAAACGGTCATGTCGAGTGTCCCCTTTCGCTGGTACCTGGGCGCCAATATCGGCAAGGAGTACATCTGGCTGGTGCTCGGTGCGATGCTGCCCTTCTGGCGCAAATATGCGCTCGGCATCCAATCGCCCGTTAACGTGTTCGGCCTGGAGCTTGGCCCCGGTGATGCCGAAGCGGTCCTGTTGGGCCTCGCGATCGTGCTGGCCATCCCCTGCCTGCTGATGTGGCGCCCGATCGTGCTCAAGCTCGGGTATCGCCGGACCTGGATCATAGCTTCGTTTACGTTCCTCCCTGGCCTGGCGATCATGGGCCTTGCCAATAATTTCTATACAGGACTGACAGGCACACTATTGGTCGCCCCCGGATTGGCAGGTTCGATGATCATGCCTTTCCCGGTCATCTCCGAAGTGATCGACGATGACGCCCTAAAGCACGGTTTTCGCCGCGAGGGGCTGTTCTTCGGCATGAACGGCGGCATCACCAAGCTGGCCTTCTCGGCGCAAGGTGTGTTGTTTGCCTCCATCATGTCCGCTGCCGGGTATGTAGCCGGCGAGACGGTGCAGACTGCCAGTGCGGTCGCAGGCATTCGTTTTATGATCAGCGGCACGGCCATCATCGCCAGCCTGGTGATTGCTTTCTGTATGTGGAAGTACCCGCTGGGACGCGAATTCACACGCCATGGTGGTTCCCGAACCCGCCAGCGATTAACTCAAATCCGGATAGGAAACCATGATCGAAGATACGAAACTTACCTGGCTCAAGCGCGTGCTCATCTTTAAAATGCTGGTTGTGTTGCTGATGTGGGGCCTGCCAACCTGGCTCGCGCCTGCATCCGTCCTAGGTCTCTTCGGCGAGGCCCTGCCTGACCCGCCCTTTTACATGCGCATCTTCGGCGCCACCCAGATCGGCCTCGTCTTCCTGTACTGGCTGGCCTACCGGGAACCGGTCCGGAACCGTGACATGATCCGCTACGCAGTAGTGGACAATACGATCGCGTTCCTGACCATCCTCGTCTATGGTCTGACGGTTGGCATCACCAATCCAACCGTGTGGGTTTCCGCCGGTCTGGTTTTGTTCTTCGCAATTGCGTTCTATGTTTTAACGCCGGCGGATGTCCAGCTGCGAAGCTCCCGGAGAGCGCGAAAAAAAGCAAAAACGCCCGCCTGACAGATTGTTGCCTATCGGAAAATCCATGCTTGAAAAAGCCCTAAACTATGCTCGCAATAATCGCGAAATTTTTCTATCCCAGTTACAGAACTGGCTGCGCATCCCCAGCATTTCCACCCTTCCCGAACACCATGGAGATCTTGGTAAGGCTGCAGACTTTGCGGCTGCCAAGTTGCGCGAGATTGGTTTCACAGATGTAGAGATCGATACTTCACGCAGTCACCCGATCGTTTACGCCGAGAGTCTCGGGCTCGAGGCACCGACCCTCCTGCTCTACGGTCACTTCGACGTGCAGCCTGTCGACCCCTTAGAGGCCTGGTCCCGGCCCCCGTTCGAGCCCGTCATCGAAGGCGACAACCTGTACGCGCGGGGCGCCTCCGACGATAAAGGACAGGCCTTCGCCCTGCTGGTCGCGTTGGAATCGTATTTGAAAACGAGCGGGGCATTGCCCGTCAACGTCAAGGTGCTGTTGGAGGGCGAAGAAGAGGTCGGCAGCGCCTGCCTGAAAGAATATCTCAAGGAACACGCCGGCCAACTGTCCGCAGACGCGATCCTGATCGCCGACCAGGACATGCTCGATCCGAAAGTGCCGGTCATTATGTACGGCGTGCGCGGCGGCCTGTCCGCGGAGATCGAGGTCACCGGCCCCGCTCACGACCTGCACTCGGGTACCTTCGGCGGCGCGGTGGATAACCCGCTCAACGTGCTGGTACGCATCCTGGCGCAGTTACAGGATGGCGAGACGCGCAAGATCCTCATCCCCGGTTTTTATGATAAAGTGGAAACGCTCAGCGAAAAAGAACTCGCCCTGCTCGGCCAGGCGCCGATCACAGATGAGGTCGGCTTGCACTTCACCGGCGCGCCGGCGTTAGGCGGCGAGCACGGCTACAAGCTGAACGAACGCATCAGCACCCGGCCTACCTTTGAAATCCACGGCATCGTTGGCGGCTTTACGGGCGAAGGCAAGAAATCTGTCATTCCGTCGAGTGCGACGGCCAAGATCAGCACGCGCCTGGTGCCACACCAGGAACCGGGCGAGATCGCCCAACTGTTGGAAGCCTACCTAAAAGAGATCGCTCCGCCTACAGTTTCAGTAAACGTGCGCATCGTGGGCCAGGCGCGGCCTGTCAAAGTGGATTACCGCTCCAGGCCCATACAGCTGGCTGCCCGGGCCTACCAAAAAGGGTTCGGCTACCAACCGGTTTACCTGCGTGGCGGCGGTTCATTGCCGATCGTGCGCGAGATGATGGATGCACTGAGTGATCCGGACAAGGGTAAAATCCCGGTCGTGATGATCGGCTTCGGCCTGCCAGACGACCGCACCCACGCGCCGAACGAGAAGTTCCATTTGCCAAATTTCTATCACGGCATTGAGACGGTCATCCATTATTTGGATTTATTTGTAAGCGAGTAGGTGTTATCGGAAACAACCAAAAAAGGATCTGCTCGGGCCTGGCGAGGAAATCCCGAAAAAATAAGAAAGAGGTGAGGAGGAAGCATGCGAATCCCAGAAAAAGGATTATCCAAAGAACAAGTCTTAGGTACGCTGCACCGGTTCAAATCCCGCGACATGGATTGGAAAGCGGGCAAGGTCTGGTGTTACGTCTACCATCCTGGCGAGGATCCTGCCGAGGTCACCAAGGAAGCGTACCTGTCGTTCCTAACCGAAAACGGCCTCGACCCAAGCGTGTTCCCGTCGATGCTGAAGCTGGAGACGGACGTGGTGCGCATGGTGGCGAACTTGCTGCGCGGAGACGAGAACGTGGTCGGCCATATGACCACCGGCGGCACGGAAAGCATCATGCTGGCCGTAAAAACCGCCCGCGACCGGGCCCGGGCGCTCCATCCTGAAATCGTCCGGCCCGAAATGGTGCTGCCCAAGACGGCCCACGCTTCGTTTCATAAGGCAGCCCATTACCTGGGCGTTACGCCAGTTGTCGTGGACATCAATCCCGCAACGTTCAAAGTCGAGGCAGATGCCATGCGCGCTGCTGTCACCGATAACACGATATTGCTGGTCGCCTCAGCGCCCAGCTACTCACAGGGCGTCATCGACCCGATCGCCGAGGTCGGCGCGCTTGCCCTGGAGAAGGACCTGCTCTTCCACGTGGACGGCTGCGTGGGCGGCATCCACCTGTCCTTTATGCGTAAGTTGGGCTACGACCTTCCCGACTTCGATTTCAGCGTACCAGGCGTGACCTCCATCTCCACAGACTTGCACAAGTACGGTTACGCCGCTAAAGGCGCCTCGACGATCCTGTATCGCAACAAAGCCATCCGCAAATACCAGATCTTTGCCTGCACCGATACCACCGCATACACGCTCATTAACCCGACCGTGCTCAGCACAAAGAGCGGCGGCCCCATGGCGGGCGCCTGGGCGATCCTGAACTACCTGGGCGAAGAAGGCTTTATGCACATCGTCAAGAGTGTCCAGGAAGCCACCCGAAAGCTGATCGACGGCATCAACGCCATCCCAGAACTGGAAGTGCTCGGCCAGCCTGCCATGTGCATGTTCTCGTTCAAATCCGACGTTATCAATGTCTACCAGCTGGCGGATGCCATGTCCAGGTGCGGCTGGTATATCCAGGGTCAGTTTTCCACGCCGCTCACGCCACGCAACCTGCACATCTCAGTCAACTATGGCACCATCCATCAGATAGACGCCTTGCTTCAGGACTTGCGAGAATGCGTGCAGCAGGTCAAGCAAGCCGATCCGATCGACAGCGACGGCATCCGCGCGATAGTCAACACGGCGCTGCAAAGCCCGGACCCCGAAGCTGCCTTCAACCAACTGGCCGCCAGCGCCGGCCTGACTGGCACCGACCTGCCGGAGGAAATGGCCTTCATCAATGAAGTGCTGGATGCTCTGCCCGACCCCTTATGCAACATGTTTTTGGTCAATTACTTCAACGATTTATACGTTTAGTCGCACGACAATGTCACATTCGAAAAAAAACGAAAACGTGGGTGGGCGTGCTGCGCACGTCCACCCACGTTTTCGGGCTACTCTGTTTCAAAAGTGTTCCTACCATCTTAAAAGAAACAGCCCGCGGCCAGTCAACGCGGGCTGTCTCGCTTCTTCCCCCCTATCAAGCAGAAAATAAGGATTTATTCCCCACAAAATAATTTGAGTGGGCAGGTTGCGCTCTATGTAAAATTTTATTTTCGCTGTGGGAATTCTTTCGGGCCATCTCAACAGCCCGTTGGGCATCCTGTAACACTTCATTGGTGGATTTGTATTCGTCCGTGCAGTAGAGAACACCGATTTCAATGTTGATGCGGTTCTTCAACCCTGAACTGATCAGGAACTCGTCAAACTCGAATTGCATCCGCTCGGCAATTGAGATGGGGGCATAACGGTCGACTGCATTTTCGATCAACACCAGGAATTGGTCAGATTCGAAGCGGGAAACGATATCGGCAGGTCGCAAAACGTTCTTCAATACCTTGGCGGCTCCCTGTAAAATTTGCTGCCGGTATTCCTTCCCGAACTTCTTTTCATAATTCATCAGTTGGTCGAGATTGATCGCAAAAACAATAAAATCATGGTGACCGTTCCCGTGGGATTTTTTGATGGCCTGGTTTAAACGCGCGATAAAGAAGGAAGGGGTGTAAAATCCTGTCAGCGCATCCCAGGGAGTTCGTCCATTGGCTTATCGATCGAGCACAGCAGAGAAAGCAGGTTGGTCAGGCGCTCGTGATTGACCGGCCGTAACAAGACAACGTCCGCAAAAGAAAACAGGCGGTTGGCGACTTCTTGATAAGCAGCCAGGGCAACCACCGGAATATCCTTCACGCGCTCATCGTTTTGCAAGGCTTGATAGGGAATCGTTCCCGAAATCGTCGGCAGATCGAGATGCAGGAAGATGACGTCCGGCTTGATGTAGACAATCTGCTCGAGAACCGCCTGGTTGTCCAGGATCAGTTCGGTGGCATAGCCGGCATTATCCAGAGTTTGGCGAAAATCCAGGGAGACAATATCTAAAGTATCGACAATAATTAATACACGTGGTTTATTCATATTTCACCGTTTCTTACTCTCATGACGGCGAAATTTGCGTTTGGTTACTTTTGTTAAGGAAACCTTAGGGATGCTTAAAATCCAAACAGATGTCCCTGCATTCCTGCATATTAACGATATTTTCCTGGAGCTATCATGCCTTTTGCTCATGCACCCGGCCCCAATTCTCTGAAATCCCTCGCAGAGGCGAAACCCTCCCCTTTTTGGCAGGATGACAAAGAAAGACCCGGACCCGCCTTGAGGTTGACTGCATCGGTCAACGCTGATTTATGCATCATCGGTGCGGGCTTTACCGGACTTTGGTCTGCTCTGCTTGCGAAGGAATCCAACCCCAGCCTGGACGTTCTCCTGCTCGAGGCGACCGAAGCGGGGAATGGCGCCAGCGGGCGGAACGGCGGCTTTGTAGACCACTGCCTGACCCACACCTTCGAAAACGGGCTCGAGCGCTGGCCCGCCGAACTCAAGACGCTCGTGAAAATGGGCTATGAAAACCTGGATGCCATCGCAGAAACGGTCAACCGCTACCAGATCGACTGCGATTTCCAACGCACCGGCGAGCTGGTGGTGGCGACCGAGCCTTACCAGGTAGAAGAATTGCGCAAAACGCCGGCGCAAGCCGGACCCTACGGCATCAGGCTGGAATGGTGCGATCAAGCAGAAGCCAGATCCATCGTCAACTCGCCACTGTACCTCGGAGGCCTGTATGACCCCAAGGTCGCTATGGTCAACCCGGCGAGACTCGTCTGGGGGTTGAGACGGGCATGTCTCGAGAACGGAGTCCGGCTGTTCGAACGGACGCAGGTCACGGGTCTGGATGATGAAGCGCAGGAAATTGTCGTCCGGACGCAATACGGACAAGTCAAGGCGAAGCGGGTCATCCTGGCGACGAACGCCTTTCCCCCGCTGTTGAAAAGGATCAAGCGTTACATCGTGCCTGTCTACGATTATGCTCTGATGACCGAGCCGCTGACGGAGTTGCAGCGTGAAGAAATTGGTTGGGGACACCGGGTCGGGGTGGGCGACGCGGGCAACCAGTTTCACTACTACCGGACCAGCGCGGACGGTCGTATCCTGTTTGGCGGTTACGACGCGGTCTATCACTGGAACAATGGCTTTGGTCCGCACCTGGAAAACGATTCTGAAGCCTTCGGGCGGCTGGCAGAGCACTTCTTCCAGACTTTTCCACAATTGGATGGCTTGCGCTTTACCCACGCCTGGGGCGGGGCCATCGACACCTGCTCCCGTTTTAGCACTTTCTGGGGACAGGCGTTTCAAGGAAAGCTGGCCTATGCAATGGGGTATACCGGGCTCGGAGTGGGCGCTTCGCGCTTCGGCGCCCAGGTCATACTGGATTTGCTGTATGGCGCACACAACCAGCGCACCCGCCTAACCATGGTGCGCGAGAAGCCGATCCCTTTTCCGCCGGAACCCATCCGTTCTGCTGTCGTAAACCTGACGCGCTGGTCGATGGACCAGGCAGACAGAAACGAAGGCAAACGCAATCTATGGCTGAAGTTGCTGGATGCAACCGGGCTGGGGTTCGATTTGTAGGCGGTAGAGCCGTTTTTAGGGGTTACAATTGTGTTTACACTGCTATACAGGGAAACAAGAGGTCTGGTACCGCAATAAAAATAAATTGTAGGGTAAAAATCAATTCTGCAACCTGAAATTTAACAGGAATAGCCTACAGCTTAAGCAAGTTGCGGCACCAGTTGCAACAACGATGGTGGTCATCTATGATGAATGAATTTGACATCAAGGCTTGGTTTCTAATTATTCGCTCCAGCAACGAAGAATTAAGAGAATATACATTAAGATCAGGGCCAAATACCTTTGGTCGAAGCCAAGATAATGATATTGCTTTAAATGATAGCGCAGCTTCGAACTACCATGCCATGATTTTCTATGACGAATCCGACGACAAAGTTTTGCTTCAAGATCTCGATAGCACAAACGGCACGTTTGTCAATGGGAAGCGAATTCAGAAACCGCAGACCCTGCAAAACGAAGACCAGATCCGGATTGGCTTTTGTGTAATCACGATCGTCCAGTCTAACCCGCAATCAAATCGCCGTGGTTTTTCGGAGCTGGCTAAGACAAAGGTAACAAGCGAGTTGATCCTGGAATCCATCGATCACTATGGGATTTTGCTTCATGATGTAGGCCAACGGCTGATCAATGTAACAGATTTAGGCAACGCGCTCATCGAAATCTCGGAATTGATCAAACGCATGATCGGTGCAGAAGAATGCCAGATCGTCTTGGCAAGCCAATTTGAACGTTTTGAAGAGAAGAATATCCCTCCTTCGTTGGCCCGTAAAATTATTGCGAACCAATCTGCAATCACGTTTTCATATCCAGAACGAAGACCTGACGAGCCGGACAGTGCGAGTATTACTCAACCTGCGCAGGCAATGCTGCTTGCACCGGTCATTATCGATGGCAATGTGGTGGCTCTGATTTTCGCGAAGAAATCTAACAAAGCCTCCCATAGTTTTTACAATAGTGACCTGCAATTGGTTTTGGCTGTAAGCCATCAGGTGGCTGTGTCAATCCAGCGGAATCGGATTGAGGGGATACTGTTGCATAGTTCCACACACGATTCGTTAACCGATCTCCCCAATCGAAATTTGTTCCTGGACAGTCTCAATCTCCTCCTTTTGCGCTCAAAAGAAAAACCGGGGAACAAGTTTGCCGTTTTGTTTTTTGATATCGATGATTTTAAAGTCGTCAATGACAGTCTAGGGCATGCGATTGGAGATAAGCTGTTGGTAGCTATGGCCGAAAGGCTCAAGCACAACGTCCGCACGATCGACCTCATCTCTCGAAATACATTGATTGCGCGCTTCGGGGGGGATGAATTTGCAATCCTCCTCGATACCATCCGGGAAAACAAGCTCGCGATCGCGATTGCGAACCGGCTTAAAGAAATCCTCTCTCGGCCGTTCCGCATTGACGGCAAAGAGATCTATACAACCGTGAGCATCGGGGTTGCGATCAGCGCCGATACTTACGAGCATCCCGAAGAAATCCTGCGTGATGCCGATATGGCAATGTATCAAGCCAAAAAGTTGGGCAAAGATCAGGTAGAAATTTATGATTCTGCCATGCATGACCGCGTCGTGCAACGCATGCACCTGGGAACAGCTCTCAGGAAAGGCGCCCTGCAAAAGGAATTCCGCTTACACTATCAACCCATTATTTCCTTGCAAAACGGATGCCTGGTAGGGTTTGAGGCTCTTTTGCGCTGGTACACGCCTGACCGGGGGATCTTAATTCCCGGTGATTTTATGGCAGCGATCGACACAGCCGGACTTGTTTACAGCACAGACCAATGGGTTCTCGATAAGGCCTGCCGCCAGGCTGTAGAATGGCAAAACAGGTATCCGGACAGAAGCGACCTGTTTGTCTCAGTCAACCTATCCGCAAAGAACATCAAACATCCGAACCTGGCCGCGAATGTCGAGAAGACGCTCCGGGAAACGAACCTTCATCCGAGCAGGTTGTGGCTGGAGATCACCGAACAGGTCAGCGCAGCAAACGACGAATCGGTGATTGCAGTATTGAACGATATCCACGCGTTAGGAGTCCGTATCAGCCTTGACGACTTTGGCACCGGATATTCTGCCTTGAATTATCTGGCCCGCTTCCCGATCGACGCCTTGAAGATCGATCGTTCCTTCATAAAAATGATCGGCGTTAACGAAGAAAGCCTGAAGATCATCGAGATTCTAAAAGCGCTCGCTGGCCATCTGGGATTGATTCTGATTGCAGAGGGCGTGGAGAATGCCAGCCAAATCCCGTTCTTGCAGTCAATCCAGTGCGAATATGTCCAGGGATACTACTATGCCCGCCCGTTAGACCCCCAATCGGCTACAAAATTCCTGGAAGAAAACTGCCGGTGATGAAGTTCTTTTGAGAGAAGGCCTCCTTCCCACGCTCGCTGGGATAAGGTTTCAAAAACTTTAAAGCTCTACCGTTTCCGATGGGAGAACCAACTTAAAAAATTAGGTTCTCCCGTTTTTAACGGGATTGAGGCCCGAAAATTGGGGTGTGAGCGCGCGTACGCGCGCTCACACCCCAATTTTCGGTATTTTTCCCGCCGGAAACGGTAAAGCCAAAAATTAACAGTAGAAATCCCTCTTGCAAAGTTGTACAATAATTGTGGAATTCGTATATTATTCAACACCAGGAGGAGAGATAAATGTTCGCCAAACGCGCTGTCCAATTAATTCTGATCGTGGCATTGCTGTTTGCTTCCTTTGCTTTCGCAAGCAGCGCTTCCGCCAGCGCCTACTGCAGCAGCAGATATGTGGTCCAGCCCGGAGACTGGCTGTCCAAGATTGCCAGGAACTGCGGCGTCACCCTATCCCAAATGTACGGCGCCAACCCGGGGGTCGGGTACTACATCTACCCTGGTCAGGTTTTGAACATCCCAGGCGGGTACGATCCCGGATATTCCTATTGCGGCCCCTCTTACAGCCAGTACTATGGGAATTACTACGTGGTCTGCCGTGGAGATACCCTGAGCGGGATTGCTTTTTATTACGGCGTGAACCTGGATTACCTGCAGTGGCGCAACGGCATCCCCAACCGCAACCGCATTTACGCCGGGCAGTTTATCTATCCATAAAATCTCAAGCGATTTAATAAATTCGTACGTAGTATCACAGAAACCAGGCGCTGGAAATCGGCGCCTGGTCCAAAATCATTGACTCCTTGCCTTTTTTTTGCTAAAATAATTTAGGTATACCTAAATTATTTTTTAGAGATATTATTGGTTTGGAGGTAACATGAAACCCATTTCGAGACGAGACTTCCTCAAGTTCGGCGGTTTAACCCTGGCTGGCGCTGCGGGCGCAACGGCTCTTGGCCAGAACTTAAGCAACCCATCGCGAGCCGCAGCAAAACCGCTCAAGCCACAGATGCAGCATGGGGATGACATGATGCCCGGCATCAACGGCGAAGTCGATCATGAAAAGAACGGCTTCAACCCCAGCGATATCCTGACCGACTTCGACTACGGAGAAGTTGCTACTTTAGAGAACGGTCAAACCCTGCGTGAATACCGGATCGTGGCTGCCAATCACAACATCGAAATCCTGCCAGGCATCGAGTTCCCCGCCTGGACCTATAACGGGCGCATCCCCGGCCCCACCATCCGCTGCACCGAGGGGGATCGCATCCGTATCAACTTCGTCAACGGCAGCAATCACCCCCACTCGATGCACTTTCACGGGATCCACTCCGGCCTCATGGACGGGGTTCCGGGTACGGGTCCGGGAGGCTCGGTTGCGCCGGGCGATTCGTTCGTTTATGAGTTCGATGCGGAGCCCTTTGGTATTCACCTGTATCATTGTCACGTTTTCCCTCTGGCGCGTCATGTTGCCAAGGGGCTGTACGGCGCATTCATCGTCGATCCTGTTGGCGGCCGCCCGCCCGTAGATCAAGAAATGGTCATGGTCATGCACGGCTTCGACGTGGATTTCGACGATGCCAACGACTTCTACGCCGTCAACGGCATCCCGTTCCACTACCAGCAGCACCCCATCCCGGTCAGGCTTGGTGAGAAAGTCCGAATCTACCTGGTCAACATCCTGGAGTTCGACCTGATCAACTCCTTTCACTTACACGCGAACTTCTTCAACTACTATCCCACAGGCACCAGCCTGACGCCAGCCGAGTACACCGATACGATCATGCAAACCCAGGCCCAGCGCGGGATTATCGAGTTTAGTTACAAGCACACCGGCATGTTCATGTTCCACGCCCACAACACTGAGTTCGCCGAACTGGGCTGGACCGGCATGTTCGACGTGACGGAATAGAGGTGGAATATGACTGAACGAACGACGAAAAACCGCTTCTCTTTCCGGACCCTGGTCCTGCTCCTGCTCCCCATCGTTGCCCTGGCCGGTGTCATTTTCCTGTTCCTGTCCACCGGCGGCGGGCTGGACTTCCAATCCGCCGCTCCCATCGAAGATCTGACGGTCGAACGCTACGCGCTCAGCCCGAACCACATCGAGATCCATGTCCGCAACTCCGGGCCCCAGCCGCTGACCGTCTCCACCGCCATCATCAATGAAGCCGTGTGGCCGATCGAGGTTACCCCACACGCGACCATTCCCCGGCTCGGACGCGCCACCGTTCACATCGATTATCCGTGGTCGTATGGGGAAGCCTACGGCATCACCCTCTTCAGTTCCAACTCGGTCGCATTTGACGTGGAAATCCCGGTGGCCTTCAATACCCCTGAGCCGAGCAGCAAGACCTTCTGGTCCTTCGCCTTGATCGGTTTGTACGTGGGCGTGATCCCGGTTTTTCTAGGGATCTTCTGGTTCCCGGTCCTGCGCCAGCTCGGCCGCCGCTGGATGGCCTTCCTGATGGCCCTCACAGCCGGGCTACTGATCTTCCTTGGCCTGGATACGCTGGTCGAAGCACTGGAAGCCGCCGCCGAAGCGCCGGGACCGTTCCAGGGCATCGGCCTGATCGGCATTGGGGCGGTCGCCACCTTCCTGTTGTTGGATGCGCTCTCACGGAAGCAGATCAGTGCCGGCGGTGACGAATCCGCTCGTCGTCTTTCTCTGGCTTACATGATCGCCCTGGGGATCGGCATCCACAACTTGGGGGAAGGCCTGGCCATCGGCGCGGCGTATAATGTCGGAGAGATCGCGTTGGGCGCGTTTTTGGTGGTGGGCTTCATCATCCAAAATATCACCGAGGGCCTGGGCATCATCGCCCCCGTTCTGCGCGACCGGCCGCGCATCTCCTCCCTGGCGTGGATGGGTCTGATCGGCGGCGCGCCTGCAATCCTGGGCGCTTGGATCGGCGGATTTGCCCCATCGCCCACCCTGGCAGTTCTGTTCCTGGCAATTGGCACCGGCGCGATCTTCGAGGTTGTTTACGAGATCGCCAAGCTCATTCAGAAAGATGTTCAAAAACAACCTATGCCCCTGACCATTTTCTCCGGGGTGCTGGCCGGCATGCTGTTGCTGTGGGTGACCGGGTTGTTGATCAAATAGTTGGAGTTTCGATGGAAACCGTTCTCACGCAATCTACGCAGGATTACCTGAAACACATCTTCGACTTGACCGAAGAAGGCGGCGCGGCCAGCACCAATGACCTGGCTGCGCGGTTGGGGGTCAAGCCAGCTTCGGTCACCGGCATGGTCCAAAAACTGGCCTCGGCGGAACCACCCCTCGTGGACTATCACAAACACCAGGGTGTTACGCTCACGCCTGAAGGCGAACAAGCCGCGTTGGAAGTATTGCGCCACCATCGCTTGCTGGAGAGCTGGCTGGTACAGTCGCTGGGTTATACCTGGGACGAGGTCCACGAGGAGGCCTGCCGTTTAGAGCACGTGATCTCGGAAGACTTCGAATCTCGCGTTGCTGCAGCGCTTGGGAACCCAACCCGCGATCCGCACGGCGACCCCATCCCCACAGTCGACCTGACGATGCCGGCGGACGATTCTGTTTCGCTCTTTTCCCTGCGTCCATCGGACAGCGCCACGATTTTGCGCGTCAACCACGAAGACCCGGCCTTTTTGCGCCATTTGAACAGCCTGGGACTCACCCTCGGCGCCCGCTTGACTATCCTGGCGCGTTCCCCCTTTGACGACAATCTCACCCTGCAGCTGGAGGCCCAGGAAGAGCCCGTTATAATTGGGCCGGCAATCAGCAAACATATTTTTGTCGAAGTAAATTAATCTTTTTCTATAGTGCAAAAATTGTATCTGCTCAGGCCTGGCGAGGAAATCCGGTTCTCTTCTATAAGCATAGGCTGAGTAATCACCAAAAAGTAATTATTTAAGGAAGCTATGAACGCTCAAAAGAACGGATCAGATCATCGAGCTTCACTTTCCGAGGTTCATGAAACCGTCTTAGTCCCTTTACGTGGCCCCTGGTGGCGGCGCTGGCTGGCCATCACCGGTCCCGCCTTGATGGCCGCCGTCGGGTATATGGATCCGGGAAACTGGGCCACCGATATTGCCGGAGGCAGCCGTTACAACTACACGTTGATCTGGGTGCTGTTGATGTCCAACATTATGGCCATTCTCCTGCAAAGCCTGGCCGCCCGTTTGGGAATTGTCAGCCGCCGGGACCTGGCGCAGGTATGTCACGAGGAATACCCTCCGGTCATCAATATTCCCCTTTATATCCTGGCGGAAATTGCCATCACCGCTACGGACCTGGCAGAAGTGCTGGGCTCTGCAATTGCGCTACAACTCCTGTTCGGGCTACCGTTGATCTATGGCGTGATCCTGACCGCTTTTGACACGCTGCTGCTATTACTGCTCTCGCACGTGGGCATCCGCAAACTGGAAAGCGTGGTGATTGCCCTGGTCGGTACGATTGGCGTGGCCTTTCTGATCGAAATTATACTGGGGCAACCCGACTGGGGCGGCATCCTGCGCGGCTTCGTCCCCTCCATGCCCGACGCAACCGCTTTATATATCTCGATAGGTATTCTCGGCGCGACTGTGATGCCACACAACCTGTATTTGCACTCTTCGCTGGTCCAAACTCGCAAGATTGGTCGCAACCGGGAAGACTTGAAAGAAAGCATCCGCTGGAACAATATCGACACCGTCGTTTCCCTTAACCTGGCCTTCTTCGTCAACGCTGCCATCCTGGTGATGGCTGCTTCCGTCTTTTATCGAAACGGATTTTTTGAGGTGGCGGAAATCCAGGATGCCCACCGGCTGCTGGAACCGCTGATCGGGGCAGCTATCGCGCCTATCGCATTTGCAATTGCGTTGCTGGCTTCCGGACAGAGTTCCACCATCACCGGTACGCTCGCGGGCCAGATCGTCATGGAAGGATATCTGAATTTACGCATCCGGCCATGGTTGCGCCGTCTGATCACCCGTCTGCTGGCGGTGATCCCGGCAGTGGCGGTCATCGGCTATTACGGAGAGAATTCCACCGGCGCAATGCTGATTTTCAGCCAGGTCATCCTGTCCTTACAACTACCCTTTGCCATCATTCCGTTGATCCAGGCCGTGGTTGATAAGCGCCGCATGGGAGAGTTCAGCATCCGTCCCTGGCTTCAGGCTTTGGCGTGGATCGTCGCGATCATCATTGTGGCGCTCAATGTAAAGCTCATTGTCGATCAAATCACCACCTGGATCACAGAAGCCGGCAACAGGGCCTGGATTTTGCAGTGGACGCTTGTACCCTTCACAGCTGCCCTCGGCCTGCTGTTGCTTTACGTCGCGTTCCAACCCTGGCTGCGCCAGCATGGCTGGCAATTCGAATGGCCCAGGATCGGTGGAGTACATCGAGAGCCTGTGGAAGCGGCCGGCAGCCCAAGCAGACCAGCCCCCTATCAGCGGGTAGCTGTCGCTCTCGATTTTTCAGGAAACGAAGACAGGCTGCTCTCGGAAAGTTTGCGGTTTGTCGATAAAGGGAAAACGGAACTTTTCCTTCTCCACGTGGTGGAAAGTCCCGTGGCGCGCACGCTTGGCTCCGAAGGCGAAGACATGGAAATGATGGAAGACCGCCAACGCCTCGAAGAACTGGCCGCCGAAATGGAACGGTCTGGCATCTCAACCGACTGGCGTATGGGTACAGGCAATCCGGTTTCGGAACTGGCAAAGATGATCAACGAGTTGAAAGCCGATGTTGTGGTGGTCGGCGGGCACGGTCATTCAGGGGTGTCCGACCTGATTCATGGCACAGTCATCGGAAATCTACGCCACCAAATCAAGGCCAGTATGATGATTGTTCCGATGGGCACGCGAGAACCGGCATAATGCAAGCCCGGTGTAATCCTTAAAGGTATCTGCTCAGGCTTGGCAAGGAAATCCGGTTCTCTTCTATAAGCATAGGTTGAGTAGTCACCCTTAAAGTTTTGAATAGAGGTAAAAATGAACGAAACCATTTTCCGAATTGCTGCTGCCTCGATCTTTTTTACAGGGATTGGTATATCCTCCTATTTTCGGCGCAAAGCAGATCAAAATACCGGCGAGAAAATCTCTCGCCAGGCGGACGGCACAGCAATGATGACCGTCATAAAATTCATGGGGCTCGCTCTCTGGCTGAGCCCGTTGATATACTTGATCAATCCACGCTGGATGGCCTGGTCAAAAATAGGGCTGCCGGAATGGGTGCGCTGGCTTGGAATTGGGTCGGGGCTGGTTTGCGTCGTCTTGATCTACTGGCTGTTTAGCAGCATCAAGAGCGGCATCACAGCCACCAGCGCCACGCGTACGGAACACCAACTCGTCACCAACGGGCCGTATCGCTGGGTACGCCACCCGCTTTATACGGTCGGATCTTCCCTTTTCATTTCCTTCGCAATGATGGCCGACAACTGGTTCATCGCAATACTGGGCATTTTTGCGTTCATCGCGATGGCAGTACGCACTCCAAAAGAAGAAGCTAACCTGATTGCAAAATTTGGCGACGAATATCGCGAGTATATGAAGCACACGGGTAAATTTCTGCCAAAATAATCGAGAGATCAATGCTGATTGGCGCAACGAAAACTTTTTGGACACGGAGTTGACGGATTTCTTGGATTCTCACGGAAAAAGCCTTGAAAAAATCCGTGTTTGTCCGTGAGAGCAGTGTCATCCCTGCACAGGTTCAGTGATGAGCGATGAAATGTAGCCTGATTTGGGCAAAAATGAGATATTGAAATTTACGATCCAAGGAGACTTTGAAAGACATGTTTGACTGGTTCGCGAACCAAAACCCCGTTATGCAAGCACTGATAGGAACGCTTTTCACTTGGTTCCTGACCGCTCTGGGCGCAGCAATGGTCTTTTTCTTCAAATCTATCAATCGCAAAGTGCTCGACAGCATGCTCGGTTTTGCGGCCGGCGTGATGATCGCAGCCAGTTTCTGGTCCCTCCTGGCGCCTGCAATCGAAATGGCCGAGAGCATCAGTCAAATCCCCTCCTGGATCCCTGCTACCATAGGTTTCCTGCTGGGAGGCGTCTTCCTGTGGGTTGCCGACAGGCTCCTGCCTCACCTGCACCTGGGTTTTAAAACCAGCGAAGCGGAGGGGATCAAAACGTCCTGGCAAAGAAGTATCTTGCTGGTTCTGGCGATTACCTTGCATAATGTTCCTGAAGGCCTGGCAGTGGGCGTCGCATTTGGCGCGCTCGGTGCCGACTTGCCTTCCGCCTCATTGGCAGGCGCGGTCGCGTTGGCCATTGGGATTGGCATTCAGAACTTCCCTGAGGGGGCGGCTGTCTCCGTGCCCTTGCGCCGGGAAGGTTTATCGCGCACAAAAAGCTTCTTATATGGGCAGCTCTCCGGCGTGGTCGAGCCGGTTGCCGGATTGCTGGGCGCAGCGGCGGTCTTGTTCATTCGCCCTGTCCTGCCGTACGCGCTGGCCTTTGCTGCCGGAGCGATGATCTACGTGGTGGTCGAAGAACTGATCCCGGAGTTGCAACTAGATAAGTTGAGCACCCACTTTTCCACCGCCGGCGCAATGATTGGATTTGCCCTCATGATGACCCTGGATGTGGCTTTAGGATAATACCCACTCATTTCTGATGTTAATAAAAAGAGTGCCCAAGCGAGGCGCTCTTTTTATTAACAAAAAAAGGTTCTCCCGTCTTTAACCGGGATAGAGGGCAAAAAGACAGGGCAGTTACCTGCCCTGTCTACTGTATCAAAGTCCGATCTAATACTGGCTGCCTTGCGGCGCCGGGGCCTGCTGTCAGCGGCCGCCCCCCATCATCCCCTGACCGGGGACATTTCCACCGGGACCAAAGCCACCGCGGTAACCGCTGCCATCTTGCGGGCGGGCGCCGCCCATGGGGCAGTTGCCGAGGCCGTAGCCGTTGCTATACATCCCCTGCATTCGTTCCAGCATCCAGTCGGCCTGATCCTGGGTGAATACGCCGTCAGCTACCGCCTGGTCGAAGGCCGTCTGGTGAACGCCGGTCATGAACGTAGGCAGGTCGGCTTCTGCGATCCCGTTGTCGAGGGCAATCTGGTACATGGTCTTGCCAGTGGCGAGAGCGTCTTCGACCTGCTCTACGGTCAGGCCAAGCTTCTCAGCTAGAGCCTGCTCAACGTAATCGTGCATCGGGCCATAGCCGCCGCGGCCGCCCCACATCATGCCCATCCCGTAGCCATTAACCGGGGGCTGTCCGCCCTGTGCGGCAACCAACCCCACGCCCAGAGCGCCAAGCGCCAGTACAACTAAAGCGACGATCAAAAGTGTCTTTTTCATTGTTCCGTACTCCTTTTCAGAATTTTGCAAGGTTTGCCTTGCTGTTTATCTGACCCAAGGATACAAGATGTTTGTAAAGACTTTGTGAAGAAAAGGAAAAGCTTGCAAAAAGAAAACAGGCGCGCCGGGTGCGCGCCTGTTCATTTATTAAACGCAATTATGACTTTACCGTTTCCGACAGGAGAACCGCAATGATTTAGTTCGAAGCGATTGACACAAATATAGCGTACACAATTGCGATCAACAACCCTAAGGCGGAGATCCCAATCCCAACCGTTGCCATCGTCCTGCTTTCCGACCTGCGTCCGAAGAGCCCGGTCCCAATCCCCAACAGGGCCAGCGTCCCGCCGCAGATGGGGATGATCGCCGCGCACAGACTTAACACGCCGAATCCGACCGAGAACAGCGCGTAGAACTTGTTCATCTTTTCTTCAGGGTCGAGCGAGACGGGATCAACTTCCATTGAATTTCCTTAAAGTCTAAAAAGATTTTATCACTTGATATGAAAAATATCCCCCGGCGGTTCCAGTGTCCCTGAGCGGAGCCGCACGTTCTTTGTGCGGCGTAGTCGAAGGGCTGGCGCGGAATTACAACTATAAACTTCGCACTAAGGCTTCGACTGCGCCCCCTCGACGAACACTCGGCGGCTCCGCTCAGCCATTTGGCTCCAGTGTCCCTGAGCGGAGCGCAGCGCAGTCGAAGGGCTAATGCGAAATTTCAACCAGTAAATCTCGCCTTAAGGCTTCAACTGCGCCTCCTCGACGAACGCTCGGGGATTCCGCTCAGCCACTCTGGCTCCTTTTCCTTTTTTCTTTTTCTCGCCATTTTCGTTCATCTTTCACGATTTCATGGATCGCATCAAAATCCCCTCTAATCAAGGCTTCTTTCTTCGCGCGACTCCAGCCCTTTATTTGGTGCTCGTGCAATAGAGCTTCGTCTAGCGTCGGTACTTCCTCAGTCCAAACCAGTTGTACCGGCCTGCGCTGAAAGGTGTAGGCGGTTGGGCTTAATCCCTCCTGGTGCTCGAACAGCCGCCGTTGGATATCAGCGGTGCTACCAGTATAATATGAACCGTCCGAGCAAAGTAGAATGTATACAATGTAAGACATAAATAACCAGTATCCCTGAGCGGAGCGCAGTCGAAGGGCTAATGCGAAATTTCAACAAATAATCTCGCACTAGGGCTTCGACTGCGTCCCCTCGACGAACACTCGGGGGCTCCGCTCAGCCACCTTGCACCAGTGTCCCTGAGCGGAGCCGCAGGTTCTTTGTGCGGCGTAGTCGAAGGGCCGACGCGGAATTACAACAAATAATGTCGCGCCAGGGCTTCGACTGCGCTCGTCTCTCACTTCGTTCGAGACTGGCTCCGCTCAGCCACTCTGGTCACTCCTCCCCCGCCATCAACTTAATTCGCTCCCACGGTTTCAAATTCTCTTCTTCAGCCAGGATCGTCTTCAACTCGTACATCTCGTCGCGCAGGGCGGCGGCTTTCTCGAATTCGAGATTTTTGGCAGCTTCCTTCATTTGCTTTTCCAGCTCGTTGACGATCTTCCGTAGCTCGCCGCGCGGCATGCCACTGCCTTTGACATCGTATTTCGCCTGGCGCTCGGCGACAGCGTGGGCTTCCAGCGAAAGCCCATCCGTCAGGTCACGGATGGCTTTATGGATGCTGACCGGTGTGATGCCGTGTTCCTGGTTGTAGGCCACCTGCTTGGCGCGGCGGCGGTTTGTTTCTTCCAGCGCGAACTTCATCGAGTTGGTGATGCGGTCGGCGTACATGACCACCTGTCCGCCCAGGTGACGTGCGGCGCGCCCGATGGTCTGGATCAGCGCCGTGCCGGAGCGCAGGAAACCTTCCTTGTCCGCGTCCAGGATGGCAACCAGCGAGACTTCCGGCAGGTCCAGTCCCTCACGCAGCAGGTTAATGCCCACGATCACGTCGAAGACTCCCAGGCGCAAATCGCGCAGGATTCCGACCCTTTCGATCGTGTCGATCTCCGAGTGCAGGTAGTGGACTTTGATCCCCAGCTCCATCAAATAATCGGACAGGTCTTCCGCCATCCGTTTGGTCAGCGTGGTGACCAGGATGCGCTCGCCCCGTTCTACCCGCTGCTTGATCTCTCCGACCAGGTCATCCACCTGCCCCTTGGTGGGACGAACTTCCACTTCGGGGTCCACCAGACCCGTCGGGCGGATGATCTGCTCCACAACTTGTTCCGCTTTCTCCATCTCATACGGTCCAGGCGTAGCGGACGTGTAAATGGTGTGTCCCATCACCTGCTCGAACTCGGGGAACTTGAGCGGGCGGTTGTCCATGGCGGAGGGCAGGCGGAACCCGTACTCCACCAGCGTCTCTTTGCGCGAGCGGTCGCCGTTGTACATGCCGCGGATCTGCGGCACGGTCATGTGGCTCTCATCGATCACCAGCAGGTAATCGCTGGGCAGGAAGTCGATCATCGTCCAGGGATGCGTGCCCGCTGGGCGCTGGTCCAGGTGTCGGGAGTAGTTCTCGATCCCGGAGCAATAGCCCACTTCCCTGAGCATCTCCAGATCGTAGCGCGTGCGTTGTTCTAAGCGTTGCGCTTCGAGATGTTTGCCTTCCTGCTTGAACAACTTCAACCGGTCTTCCAGTTCGCTTTCGATGTCGTGAATGGCTTCCTTGAGCTTCTCGCCCTCGGTCAGGTAGTGCTTGGCAGGATAAATTGAGACTTCTTCGGGTTCGTCCAGCACTTCCCCGGTCAGCGGGACGAACTGCATAATGCGCTCGACCTCATCCCCGAAGAAGGTGACCCGGTAGCCGCGCTTGTCTTCGTAGGCGGGAATAATTTCCAGCGTATCACCCCTCACTCTAAAGGTACCAGACCGGAGCTCCAGGTCGTTGCGCGAGTACTGGGATTCGACCAGCTGGCGGATGAGGGCGTTCCGCCGGTAAATCTCTCCCACTTGCAGGGTGACCGTCCCCCGGCCGAACTCTTCCGGGCTGCCCAGGCCGTAAATGCAGGAGACCGAGGCCACGATAATGACGTCCTTACGAGAAAGCAGCGCGGTGGTCGAAGCCAGGCGCAGACGTTCAATCTCTTCATTGATCTCGGTCTCTTTCTCAATGTACAGGTCGTGACGCGGAACGTAGGCCTCCGGCTGGTAGTAGTCGTAATACGAGACGAAATACGATACAGCGTTCTGCGGAAAAAAGTCCTTGAACTCGGCATATAACTGCGCAGCCAGAGTTTTATTATGCGCCATGATCAGCGCCGGCTTCTGGAGCTGTTGGATAACCGAGGCAATCGTAAAGGTCTTGCCGGTGCCGGTCGCACCGAGCAGCACCTGTTGGCGCATGCCATTTTGGATGCCCTGCACGAGTTGGGCTATCGCTTCCGGCTGGTCGCCGGTCGGCTGGAAGGGAGCGTTAAGTTTAAAATCCATAGTATGTAGTAGAGAGCTTCTAATCGGGGAACAATTGTTCCAATTTTACCATATCGTAATATTAACGATTGAATCCACTGAAAAACTTACCGCCGAGATCACCCCGGCTCGCGCGGCCGAGCCGGGACGGGCGGAGAGCTTCATGATTAATTCTCTGTGCACTCTGTGTGCTCTGTGGTTAAACTGGCCCATTGTAGTGATCCCAACCACCAATATGGATTGGAGCGACCGGTCTACAAATTCGTCAATACGTTGTTTCCCGGCTGAGTACCAGCAGGGTCAGCAGAGAACTGCGCCCCACCTCCTGCAACTTGTCCGGGTCGATAATAGCTGGCGTATCCTCTGGGGTATGCGCGAGCGCATCAGAACCGTCCATGCTGACCGAGAGCGTCAAAGCAGAGCGGTCCCCAAAGCCGGGGCCGGCCTCGCGCCCGTAATGCGGGCTTCGTCCGCGCGTAGTGGTAGGGACATTGTATTTGCCTGCCGCTTTCTGAAACAGCTGTACCAGCCGGTAACTGCTCTCTTCCCCCAATGCGACCGCGTTGCCAGTCCCAGCGCCCACGCCAGAGAGCTCATATACGACTTCGACTTGGAGTTTGTTCGCTCCGGGCCGGGCGTTCATGACGTTGACCACGCTCAACCCTTCCTTGCGCTCGCCCCCTGCCCAGGCAACAAACAACATGGATTTTTCCGGTTTATAAGCGCTTGCTTTCATCAAGCGACCCAGTTCCAGCATCATCGCTACCCCGCTGGCATTGTCATTTGCGCCGGGATAGAAGCGACCCTCCGGTCCCATCCCCAGCCCATCATAGTACGCGCTGACGATGATCACCTGGTTCTGTAACCCGGATAGATAACCTTCCCCGGGGATGCCGCCGATCACATTGATATAGTTTTCGTTGGAAATATCTTCGTAAAACTGCGCATCGATCTCCATTCTGACCGTCGCCCCAGGATCCGTAAAGGCGCTCTGGTTTACCTTCAGCGCACTTGCAGTTTGCTCTAAAGCTGCCAAGCTGCTGCCGGCTGTGCTAAGCAGCTTTTCGGCCAGGCCAGGAGAAATAACCATGGTTGGAACCGTGCGAGTTCGACCTGTGGTAGCAGGCTCGGAAGAATATAAATCTTTGTAGTCTACTGAAAAATTATCATCAGCCACGATAAGGAGTCCGGTAACAGGCACTCCTTTCGCTTTTTGATAATCTTCCCCTCGGACAATCAAAATGTGGTCCCGCGCCTCGGTATCCAACAGCTCGAACGGGTCTCTGGCTCCATTTTCGTTGACCAACGGTCCAAACGCAACGCCGAGAACCGTCGCCTCTGCTTCTCCACTGAGGTTGACGCCTGCATACTCTCCAAAATCCTGACGATAGGCGAACGCCTCGGATACTTCACCGCGACCGTTTATGATCGCCAGGCTCGGCGTTGACATCAAGTGGCGGCGAGGCCGTACCAGTGCTTGAAAATAGGTCTGTTTTTCTCCGGAGGGCAGCAGGCCGTTCTCTTCCATCCGCTTGGCAATATACTGCGCCGCGAGCTCTGCGCCGGGGGTGCCCGTCTCCCGGCCTTGATATTCCAGCGAAGACAATACCTCGATATCCTGCATCACGCGCTGCGTATCGAATTTCAACCCCTCAGGCCGATACTCTCCCATCGGCGTGCTTGCTTGCAGGAACAAGGACAAGCCTAAAACAACGACTACCCCGGCTGAGAAAGTGTAACGGTTGAACAAGCGGCTTAGATTTGCCTGGCTTTGGTCCAGGAACCGGCGCAGCCCTTCTCCCAGTATATTGAAAGAAATGATCGAGATGAAAAAAGCAGCGCCCGGATAAAGCGCCATCCATGGATAACTGCGCCACCAGTTGCGCACGTTGGCAATTAGCGCAGCCCATTCCGGGACATCAGAGAAGGCCACAACGGTTGAGGATTGTCCGGTATCCGCGATGATAGCCTGGAAGCCACCGCCTAAAAAGATATTGAGATAGCCCAGTTCAGCCAACAGCATCAAGATGCCGCCCGTTTCCAGCACCCCCAGGACAATCAGGGAATTCATTAGGTTCGGCACAATATGGCGGCCAAGGATCTGGATCGGGCGCGCGCCTACGGAGCGAGCCGATTCGATATACGGTTGCGGCTTCAGGCTGATCACCTGTCCCCGTACAATTTGAGCCACTTCGCCCCAACCGACCACAGAAATTGCCACAATAAACACCCACATGCCCTGTTGAATCCCTATTCCCTGGATCAACAGCATGGCAAACAAGGTAACCGGAAAAGCCGCCCACACGCCAACTGCCCCTGTGATGAAACGATCCAACCAGCTGCCCCGGTTCCATCCGGCAATCATCCCAAGAACGACCCCGAGCAAGATACGCGCCAGCATGCCAAAGAATGCCAGAGAGAGGGTTTGCCTGGCTCCGTACAAGACCAAAGATTGGATGTCGCGCCCCACGTAGTCACTCCCCCAGGGAAACACCGTAGATGGCGGGAACGGCGGCGCGCCAATCTGCCCGTCGATAACCAGGATATTGTTGGTTTCGTAGGGACTGGTTGTCGTCATCTGCCCACCGAATATCATCAATCCGACCAGGCCGAGGATGAGGAGGAAATCCAAGCACAAGCGCAGGGCTTTTAAGAATATTGGAAATCAATGGGTAACGGGTAGTCGGCACACCATCATAATGGTCGCTGATATTCTCTGGCAAAGCCGGTAAAGGTGGCAGCTTTGACTGGTTCTCGCTCCGGTCTCCTCGCAGTCGCAATATCCCCGCTCGGATATTTTGGAAGAGGCTTTTAAGCCAGTCTGCAAACTTCGTCCCTTCTTCCCGTTCTTGTTCGCCCCCGCTAGCACGCAACCGAGAATCGATGAGCGGGAAAACAATGTCAATGCCCAAATTGACCATTAAAAAGAAAATACCCAGAGACAAGATCAGATCTGTCACAAAGGTAGGCATGCTCAGATTAATCGCCTGCAACAAGGTTAGACCGACACCCGGCCAGGCAAAGAAAAGCTCCACAACAGGCAAACTCGCCAGCGAAAACCGCAGCGAGGTGCCGATGGTGGTTAGCACGGGGATAAGGACGTTGCGTAACGCGTGCTGGTAGCGGACAACTCGCTCGTGCAAGCCCTTGGCACGTGCCGTTCGAATATAGTCCTGGTCCAGAACATCCCTCAACGAAACGTAGGTGACCTGCGCAATTTGCGCCAGGGGCCGCATGGCCAGCACCAAAACTGGCATGATCAGGTGAGAATCCCAGCCAAACCCCGCCGAGGGCAAGACTTGCACGTCAAAGCTGCGATGCACTTGAATGTTGGCAACCCAGAACAACATGGCCAACAAGAAGCTGGGGGTAGAGATTCCCAGCGTTGCCAACAGCACGATCAACCCCGAAAACAGTTTGTTTGCAGAAAACGCCGCGCCCGTCCCCAGTAAGATACCTAGAACGAAAGCGATCCCTATTGCAATCAGCAACAGCCCTGCGCTGTTTATCAAAATACCAGATACGAGCTGAAACGCCGGAATATCCGCCTTCTGCCAATAATACGTTTGCGGGTGATTGAAAAAATACTGTATCGTCCGCAGGAAGGCTTGCAGGGCAGCCTCCAGCGGCTTCGAAGGGAGATGTTCGCGTCCGCGTTCGGCCAGGATCAAACCAAACGAAGTAATATACGCAATTGTCAATAAGGTCGCTCCGATGTATAAAAGACGCCGGCTCACTAACCGGAAAGCGCTAACAAAAGGCAATTTGTTCATCTGTGGCAGTATTGGAAGAACCTTTTCTTTCATATATCTCTAGTTTCCGCTAACTGGTATGGATAAAAAAGAAGGTAATGGTATGCAAGACGTGGTAATCTTGTTTTGCGAACAAATTCCACATGCAGACCATTACCACGATGAATCATACCATAAGCATTTTGAGCACATTGATACAGGATCTTCCTGTTGGAACGAATCTGGCACTTTTACATTTTCTGTGGATGCTAGTCAGTGGTGCGCTTCTACCAAACCGAGGTGCGATCTTTCCGGCGCTGAAATCGATTGGATTGTCAGATGCCCAGACACGCAGGGCCTGGGTTGCTTTTCGCAAAGGTGTCTGGCAGATAGCTACCATCCTGATGGTGTGGCGTCAGTATGTCAAAGCTCTGCCTGGCTGGCAGGAACATCGCCATGAAGGATTCCTGCCGATCACAGCAGACGTAACGGCTTTCTGGCGTCCCTCGTTGAAGAATTGTCCAAGCAAGCATTACCATCCGGCGGCCAATCGAGCACTACCTGCGATCATATTTGGCTTGAGCGCTGAAGTAGGCGAGATCCATGGGCAGAGAATAGCTCTGCCACGCGCCTTTGAGCGGGTACATCCCAAGGACAGCAGTGAAACGCGGTTATGGCAGGAGATTCTCAAAAATGCTCAAAAAGGTCTCCAGGAGGATGAAATTCTGGTTGTGGACGCTGGAGTAAAGATCGGCAACCTGCAAGAAGCCGGGGTAGAGCGTTACGAGGTCCGCCTTGCAACCAATTTCACTGCCAGGCGAAACTATCTGCCTGAACATCACAAAGGACGCAAACCGAAGTACGGTGCCTTAGTGCGTCCGTTGCCACGCAAACACAAGGACAAGATCTTGTCAGCGACTGCACCAGACGAAACCTACACCTGGTTCGAGAACGGTCGTGAGCTGCGAGCAGAGATTTGGCGCGACCTGGTCTTGAACAAAACCGAGCCAAAGGAGAACAACAAGACCTTCGATGTGTATGCCATCTACGACTCTGATTTCGACCAGCCCTGGCTGCTGGCTACTCCGATCACGCTCCAGCCTGAGAGTGTACGAGCCATCTACAAAGACCGCTGGCCGGTAGAGCAAATTCCTTTGAGCGCCAAGCAGATGGTGGGAGCCCACCGCCAGTTTGTTCATAACGCGGAGAGCATCCAACGTTTGCCTGAGTTAGCACTTCTGGCGGGCTCCATTTTGAGCTTCCTGGCAGCTACCCAACCGGCAGCTCCGACAGGTTTTTGGGATCGTAAGCCAAAACGTACTCCCGGACGCCTGCGTCGAACGCTCATGGGCAAGCCATTTCCAAAAGATGCCATTCTTCCCGGGCAACTTCGAGAAAAGCACTCGGTAACAACTCATTTGCCCAAAGGAATCCTGGCCCACAGGCAAAAATGCCAGCATCCTGTACCTAATTTCGTATCTTGATGCAGGAAGTAGGCTCGATTTGTAAGGTCCACGTTGCCCGAATGAAATTCCGGCAACTTTATCACCCGCTTTTAGCGGAAACTAAAGTATATTTATCCTGAATAAATTCCTTTCTAAGAAGTGAATAGTTTACCACTGAGACTGAATTTTATCTCGATAAGAGATTTGGCTCTTTGGGAATCTCCGTGAAAACACCAGATATGGTGGTCAAGCAAAGAGCCTGTAACCTTCCAGGTCGAGATAAATGCGCTGGAAAAGATGTTTCAGATTGGTCAAACCATAGGAGCGTCGCTTGAGGACTTTGATCTTATTATTAAAGCCTTCCACAAAGCCACTGGTCTCACGCTCGACAAAGTAGTTCAGAATTTCCTTCCACCAGCGGGCAAGAGTATCGATGAATTTGTCGAAACAGCGCAGCCCGCTTTTGGCTACGGCGATGATCCATTTTCTAATTTTGGTTTCGGCTGCCTTTACCGAAAAATGTTCTTCGAAAATCTCCGTCAGGCGATTTTGCAGTTGGTAAGCCACTTTCAAGTCAGGGGAAAGCCGAAAGAGGAAGGACAAGGTTTTTCGTTCTTCGGTCGTCAAATCCTGTTTCTCTTTGCGCAGTGCCCACATGCTGCCTTTCAAGGCTTTATATTCCTGCGGCGAGAGTTCATCTTTCAAGCGTTTGAGTTCTGCTATTCGCAGGTGATCCAACCCATCTCGATAGGCTCTGGCAACATGAAAACGATCGATCACCAGGCGCACATGTGGCAGTTCTTCCCGGATGGCCTCGGTGTAACCTTCGTACATGTCACAACAAGCGGAAACGATGCTTCGTTTCAACCGTTGTGGAATGGAGCGCAGAAATTCAACCACCGTATCCTTCTGACGGTTTTCCAAAACGCCCAGGAGTACCACCCGTCCATGCTTCAAGCGAGCGGTTACGATCACCACAAAGTCGCGATGCCCCTTTTTCAGAGCAATCTCGTCCAAGCCAATCGTCTCCAAAACAGAGTACTGTGACCAATCCACTTCAGCACAGATGTAGCGATCCAGGATTCCCAATACCTTATCGTATGCCAGACGCTCTTTGCGGGATACATCTTCTACCGTCGCATTTACCAACTGCACCAAAATGTGTTGTTCATATGCAAACGTGTTCGGACTGTTGGGTTCATGCCAATCCAAGCGCTGGGAAGTGGTTGGACCTCCATCACAGTACTCACATCGGTATCGCCTGGGTCGATAACGAAGATACGTCGGATGTCCAAATACAGGTAGGTAACGCAACCTGACCCAACTATCATAGCCATGAAATTTCCGAGTGACCCTGCCACACCGATAACATACGGCTGTTTCTTTTGTACTCTCCACAGTGATGATCAGTTCGCCAGCTTTGTTCATCTCGCTCTTGAGCACCCGAACTTCAGGAATATCCAATGGAATGGTGACTTGTGCTTTTGCCATACTCGCCTTTTTGCCACCATTTTACACCCCCATATCTGGGGGTTACCACGCGAATTCCTAATGAGCCAGAGATTTTCCAAACAAACTCATAACCCATCTCGCCCTATAAAATACTTACGTGTATAATACCTTGCGGAGGTTATAACTCAACATGGAAATTACCTGGTACGGACATTCTTGCTTCCGTCTGACAGAACGCAGCCTGGCAACAGTGGTTACAGATCCTTATGACAACGCCAGCACCGGCTATGGTCCGCTCAAACTCAAGGCCGACATTGTGACCGTCAGCCATGATGCGGCGGGACACAACTATTCCAAGGCGGTTAAAGAGCACTTCCCACGTGATCGACGGGCCTGGCGAGTTCGAGATTGGCGGCGTCTTCATTACCGGCATTCAGACCAGCGGTAATGGCAAGAAAGACAGTGATGAGCTGCGCAACACCTTATACGTATTCGATTATGATGGAATCACAGTCGCGCACCTGGGCGACCTCAAACAGGTGCTTTCACAGGCCGAGGTAGAAGCCCTGGGCGCGGTCAACGTGGCACTGGTCCCGGTCGGCGGCGGAGGCGGCCTGAACGCATCCAAGGCCGCCGAGGTTGTTAGCCTGTTGGAGCCGAACATCGTCATCCCAATGCACTACGCCACGAAAGACGCAAAATTGAAGCTCGATTCGCTCGATAAGTTCCTGAAAGAGATGGGGCTGAGCGCATCCCAGCCAGAAGCATCCTTGAAAGTGACCCGTACCGGTCTACCCGAGGAAACGCATGTGGTTGTGCTGGAATACCAGCGAAGTTAGACCTAGGAGAAGCAAGTGTCCGTAAAAGTTTTAATGACCTGGGACATAGCCCCTGAAAAAGATCAGGAATATTTTGAGTTCGTCGTCGGCGAGTTTGTGCCCGGCGTGCAACGCCTGGGTTTACAACCGATCGAGGCCTGGGCGACGATCTATGGCCATTACCCCCAAATCCAGGTTGGCCTGCTGGCAGACAATGCCCTGCGCGCTGAAAACGTGATGAACTCTCCGGAATGGGTCCAATTACAGGAACAGCTTTTTGGCTACGTGAACAACTTTTCTTACAAGGTTATCCCGGCAAAGGGAGGCTTTCAGTTTTAAGGACAGATGAATAGCAAACAACCGAAGCTGCTGGATACCTGGCCGCTGTTCTTCCTGCTAGCGTCATTGGAAGCAGCGGTCGCTTTAATTATCCTGTTGAGGATCCCATCCGAGGGCGCTGGATACTCGCCCACCCGCTGGATTTTGATTCTCTCCCTTTCGGTAGCAGCCTTCGCATTGGCATCCGCAGCCTATCTTGCCTGGCGGAACGCCTCCTTCTCCGCCCGCTGGTTGGACCCGGCCTCCCGGCCAGGTCTGTACTCCCTCCTGACGGTCGCACTCCCGTTATTCACGGTCGCGACGGGCATAGGGGCTTTTTTGCTGCGCTGGTGGGACCCGAACCGGATGTTCTCCACCTTCGAGCGGGCCTGGCCGCTGTTGGGATTTGGGTTCCTGTTTGGGATCGAATCGACGGTATGGCTGCTTGCCATCCGCTTCGGAATCCGTAAAACAAGCTTCGAAGCGCGGAAACCAGCGTTCGTTGCTTTCATCGTTTTATTGTTGCTGTTTGGGTTTGTCAGCCTGACCAAACTGGGCCTGACCCCGGACCCTGCCTACTGGGGCGAACCGGGCGTCCCGATCCAAGCCTGGCAAATGGGACTGACGTTGGTGATCGGCACCCTCTTCCTGCCCCTCTACCGGCTTCCGTTTCTCAAAGCCAACCCGCGCCGGACCGATTTCCTGCTAGGCCTGCTCATCTGGGCGCTGGCAGCCGGGATCTGGTTGAGCGTGCCCAACGAAGTCCTGAAGAACAGCTTCTACTTCCCGATCGACCCGCCCGCCAACATGCCCCTGCCCCACTCCGATTCGGCCTATTACGACTATATGGCCCACAGCCTGCTGACCGGCACAGACTATCTCGGAGAAATTCCCACCCGCCCGCTTTACATTCTCTTTCTCACCTTCCTGCACCTGCTCTTCGGCGAGAACTACAACCTGATCATTGCCGGTCAGACGGTAGCCCTGGCTGCCCTGCCGGTCGTTTTCTACGCGCTTGGAAAAAGGCTGCACAGCCGTCTGGCCGGCCTGACAGTTGCCCTGCTCGCCATCTTCCGGGAGTGGACCAGCCTGATGGTCTCTTCCGAGACGCGGGTTTCCAACACGAAGATGCTGCTGGTAGACACCCCCACCCTGCTACTGATCCTGCTGGCCTGCCTGTTCGCCTTCCGTTGGTTGCAGCAGAAAGACAAACGCAGTGCTTTCCTGGCCGGGGGCTTTTTTGGGATCCTGCTGTTGTTGCGCACCCAGTCGATGCTTATTTTGCCGGTGCTATTCGTGGTGGCCTTCCTGGCCTTGCGTTCGGAAAAACGTCCCTGGTTGGCACCCTTGCTGATGTTTAGTTTGGGAATAATAGTCACCATCGCACCCTGGCTGACACACAATTATTTGCGAACCGGCAAACTTGCGTTCGACGCGCCCTTCCAATACCAGGTGCTGGCCAGCCAGTATGCCTACACCGGCAACCTGGATTTCAAAGCAGTAGACCTGGAAAATAAAGAGCCTCAGCCAGATCCTGATCACCTTCGCGCTCAGAGACCCTGGGTTTGTGGCCGGTTTTATCAGCAACCATTTCCTGGCGACCGAAGTCGGCGCATTGCTGGCTTTGCCGTTGATCGTCCCATTCAACGGGTTACAGGCCCCGATTAATATGGACTGGACTTCCTTCCACGGCTCGCTCTCGGGGGCCAATATTCTGTTAGCGCTCGTTTATCTGGCCATCATTGCGATTGGATTGGGAGCAGCCTGGAAGCGCTGGCGTTGGGCAGGCCTGCTCCCCTTGTCTTTTAATATCGGTTACGCGGCCGCCAACGGCATCGGCCGCTTTTCGGGCTGGCGCTACGATCTGCCCGCCGATTGGATCGCATATTTTTATTTTGGAATCGGCTTTGCCGAAATTCTGTTTTTCGGGGCAAACCTGTTCGGCGCTCGTTTTTCGGTCGCAGGCCATGCGGATTTGCCCCAGCCTGAGCACAATTTTGCGATCCAGTTCATCCCGCTTGCGGTTGTCTTTGCGCTGGTGGGCGCACTGCCCTGGATCGCAGAAAGCATCAACCCGCCGGCTCGTTATCCCGATCTTGAACCTGCCAGGCTCTGGTCTCAAATCGCTGAACAACAAGATAGCGTTTCTATCGCAGAAATCCAATCCTTCAGGGACCAACCGGAAGCCATCGTCCTGCAAGGCCAGTTGTTATATCCGCGCATGTTCAGCGCCAACGCAGGCTTGACTTCCGCAACTCCCTGGCCATCGTACGCGCCTCGCGATTATCCCCGGCTCGGCTTCCGGCTGCTTAACCGCGATGTGCCCGATGTGGTCTTCCCCAACAAGGACGTCACGGTCGAAAACGTCCACGCGCAGGATGTGATCGTGCTCGGCTGCCAGCGCGAGGACTATGTAGAAGCCCGGTTGCTGCTGTTCCCGGTCACGAACTTGAGTTACCTGTCCAACCGGGCTTTAACTCCCTGTTCGCCCTGATTTATGAACGATCGCAATATTTTGATTATACGCATGACGTCCCGACTCGCTTCCCAGCTATTGGATTGGTACCGCCAACAGGGCCGCTCCCTGCCCTGGCGCGGACACCCCGACCCGTATGCCGTCTGGGTGTCCGAGATCATGCTGCAGCAGACCCGCGTCGAGGCGGTGATTCCCTATTTCGAAAAGTGGATGCGCCTGTTCCCCACCGTCCGGGATCTGGCGGCGGCATCTGAGCAGGACGTGCTGAGCGCCTGGGAGGGACTGGGCTACTACAGCCGCGCGCGCAACCTGTACAAAGCCGCCAAGATCGTAGTCGAACAATACAACGGTGAATTGCCACGCGACCTGAAGGCGCTGCGGGGCCTGCCAGGCATCGGACGGTACACCGTCGGGGCAATTGCCTCGATCGCCTTTAACCTGGACGAACCCACCCTGGACGGAAACCTGCGGCGCGTATTCGCCCGCCTGTTCGACGTGAGCGAGCCGGCCGATTCTCCCCCTGGGGAAGAACTGCTCTGGAAACTGGCCGGTGCGCACCTCCCCCCGGGAAAGGCGGGGGATTACAACCAGGCGCTGATGGACTTGGGGGCGACCATTTGCCTGCCGAAGAACCCGCGCTGCCTGCTCTGCCCGCTGATGGAAATATGCCAGGCGCGCATCAATGGCACCCAGGAACAACGTCCTGTGTTGAAGCCGAAGAAGGAGACGCCCCATTTCACCAACGCAGCCGCTGTCATTCTAGGAAATGAAACGGTTTTGCTCGCAAAACGTCCCTCTAAAGGCCTGCTGGGCGGGATGTGGGAGTTCCCCAACGGGCGGGTGGAGGGCGAACCGGCTGAGGGGTTGCAGTCTGCCCTGGAGGCGGGATACGGGCTCAAGGTCCGGACCGGCGAAGCGCTGGCTACGGTCCAGCATGCGTACACCCATTTTCGGGTGACCGTCCACGCGTTTCGGTGTGAATTGGTCGCGATGCCCGCTGAGACGACTTTAAAATGGGTTAAACCTGTCCGAAATGAACGACTATCCGATGGGAAAGGTGGACCGGCAAATTGCCAGGGTGTTGCGTGGATAAGTACGAGCGCCAGCGCAGTCGAATGGTGAGCAGGCAAATCCAACGGCGCGGCTTGAAAGATCCGCGTTTGCTGGCGGCTTTTGAATCCGTCCCGCGCCACCTTTTCGTGCCGGAAAATCGGCGCGATGCGAGCCTACGATGACAGGCCATTGCCGATCGGTCATTCGCAAACGATCTCGCAACCTTACATTGTGGCCTTGATGACCGATTTGCTCAAGCTGGATGGGGATGAGCGCGTGTTGGAAATCGGCACCGGATCAGGCTACCAGGCAGCCATTCTGGCGCGGGTGGCCGCAGAGGTGCACACCGTCGAGTTTGTCCCGGGACTGGCCGAGCAGGCTGAGAAATTATTGGAGGAGTTGGGGATTTAAAATGTGCACGTCCACGTCGGAGACGGCTCTTTGGGTTGGCCGGAAGCCGCCCCTTACGACGGCATCTTGGTGGCTGCCGCCGCGCCCAAGGCGCCGAAACCTTTGCTACAACAATTGGAAGATGGGGGGCGCCTGGTCCTGCCGGTCGGCGGCAAAGGCAGGCAAAAATTGGAAGTGTGGGAAAGAAGAGGGGACGAATTCCGCAGCAGAGACGAAACAGCGGTGGCGTTTGTGCCCTTGCGGGGGGAGCAGGGCTGGGATCGAGAAAAATGGTGACCCTAATTGCACAGGATTCCGAAAAACAGGATGGGCGTGCGGACCGCACGCCCATCCTGTTTTTCGTCAATTAAGTCTTACTCAATGTCACGAACACCATCGGCCTGCGCTTGGTCTCGTTGTACAAATACGATTTGACCGCGCCGGCGATATCCTTTTCCGCGTCCAGCCCGCCGCCGTTGACGATGTCCATGATGCGCTTGCGCACACCGGGGAGCATCTCTTGGGCGTCATCCGGGGACAGGAACCCGCGGGTCAGGATTTCAGGTTCGCCCAGCAGGCGGCCCGAAAACTTGTCCACATTCAGGTCGATCAGGAAGATGCCGCTGCGAGCCAGCTTTTCCCGCTCGCGCATGACGCCGTGGTCGATGTCGCCGATGCTCTGTCCGTCCACGAATACGTAGCCACCGGGGATGCGCTCGCCCTTCTTGAGCTTCCCGTCGACCAGCTCGACTACCTCCCCATTCTCGACCACCATGATATTTTCTTCTGGGATGCCAACCTGTTTCGCCAGGAAGGCATGCCGTTTGAGCTGGCGCAGCTCGCCATGGATCGGCATAAAGTTCTTCGGGCTTGACCATGTTAATGCAGCAACTTCTGCTCTTCCTGGCTGGCGTGACCCGAAACGTGGATCGGCGCTATGGCATCGTAGATCACCTCCGCGCCACGGCGCATCATCCGGTTGATCGCCCGGCTGACGCTTTCTTCGTTCCCGGGGATCGGGTGCGAAGACAACACCACCGTATCGCCTGGCTTCAAGTCGAAGTGACGGTTCGTCCCGGCCGATAAGCGGCCGATGATCGAGGATGGCTCCCCTTGCGAGCCGGTGCACATCAGGACCACTTTCTTCGGGTCCAGGTTGAGAGCCTGGTCAATAGGCACTACCGTTTCATCGGGGATGTTGAGATATCCCAACTTGCGCGCAATTTTGGCGTTATCCACCATGCTGGTGCCCACAAAGGCCATCTTCCGGTCGTGACGGATGGCAGCATCTGCCACCTGTTGGATGCGCGAGATCAAGGAAGCGAACGAAGCGATGATGATCCGTCCAGGCGCGGCATCAAAGACATTATCCAATGCCGGGCCGATCACCATTTCAGACGGAGTCCAGCCGGGGCGCTCGGAATTGGTTGAATCTGACAGCAGCAGGTCGACCCCGCGGTTGGACAGTTCCGCCAGCTTACCGTAATCTGTCGGCCAGCCATCCACCGGGGTGTGGTCGAATTTGAAATCGCTCATGTGGACGAACAGCCCGGCCGGGCAGGTAATCCCCAGGCCAACCGCGTCCGGGATGGAGTGGCAGATATGGAAGAATTCGACCTGGAACGCTCCAAGCTTAACTGTATCGCCTGCCTGGATGGTATTGAGCGAGACCCCGCTGATGGCATTGTTCCGCGCCAGTTTGGCCTGGATCAGGCCCATGGTTAAGGGCGTGGCGTATACCGGGGCAGGGATGTCTTTTACAACGTGATGGATCGCGCCGATGTGGTCTTCGTGGCCGTGGGTGTACACAATCCCCACTACGCGGTCAGCTTTGCCCTGCAGATAATCGTAATCAGGGATGATGTAATCGATCCCGAGCATGTCATTTTCGGGAAACATAATACCGGTGTCCACGATCAGGATGTCGCCATCGCATTCGTAGACGGTCATATTCTTTCCCACTTCCCCGAGACCACCCAGGGGAATAATCCTTAGTTTGTTTTTCTTACTCATTCTTTTCCTTTTTCTTAAAAAGATAATTTCCACCGCTTGACGCGGATCAGTTCATTAATATAGAAAAAGACCCCGAAAACTTGCTGGCCGGGGTACTCAGTGCTTTCGAACTGGCTTACTCAAAACTGCCTTCTGGCAGATAAAGTCTATACATAACCAACGGTAGAAGTATAGCAGGCAAAGGGGGTTTTGTCAAAGACAAATATTTCTACTTTTTCTTCGTAGCCCGCTGTCTTCTCTCCGCGAGCAAATTGAATTGCAACTGTTTCTCTTCGAGATTCTGGCGATATTTTGCCTTCTGGGCTTCCTCGCTCAAGGAGGAGATCTTCTCCTTAAGGGCCAGGATCTCCTGCCAAAGCTCGAGCTCCACCGGGACCAGGTCAGCGTTCTTCAACATGGCCTGCGCCACGCGGACCTCTTCGGGCGTGTTGAAATAGTCGGTCAGATCGATAGGTTTACCTTTTCCCGCTAAATTCTCGAACTCACCGCGCGCCATGGCATCTTGAATGGCAGCTTCCACGATTTTTTCAAGCCTCATCGGTTATTCGGCTTCCCGTGCAGTTTCGGCTTCCAGGCTTGGCCTTCCATATGCCGGGCGCTGCTCTTTTTGCAAGCGTTCCCAATCGATGCCACGATATGCCTTTAACGTGAAGGCGATCTGCTCATCGAACGCCGCAGGACTGTATGAAAAGATCAACGGTTGGTACTCCACCTGCCATCCTTGTAAGAACTCCTGGGACAGCAAAGCGTTCCGTTCAGCGCTGGTATCCACATAGAAAATGGCCAGGCCGCCAGGCTGCCCGATAAAATGATCGTGATACAGAGCCAACGGCAGGCCAGGCCCGGCAATAAATTCATTGAAGATGTGGTTGGCTTCGGAGGCGCCCAGGCCTTCCGGAGCGAGCGCGTAAACCAGGAAACAACGCGGTTTTTTGATCCGCTTCGCAGCTTCATTCATAATGGACTGATTTTACCGTTAATCTGGCATATACAGGCCGCCAGTCGCTTCCAGCCAATCCGCGATGCGCTCCACAGCAACCGGGATATCATTATCGGAAATATCCAACTTCAGGGTGGGAAGAAGCGAGTTTGATACCAGTTCCTCCATCAGCTCCTGCTCGCGCACAAAAGTGCCCAGGTCATCGTACTGGGAAGGTTTGCCGGAGACCTTCAACCGCTCCGTCCGGGCTGCCTGGAACGAATCGGGCGTCCGAGTGCAGTAGACCAGCCGAAAATTCAGAGGGACCAGTCGCTCCTCCAACCAGCAGAAGTCATATTGTTTGCCGTAGGTCTGGAGTTGGTAGGCCTGGGTCGAAATGTGGAAGCGGTCCACGATCCAGGAATAATATTTTTGCAACTCGAACAAGCGCAGCCAGGTCTCATAGGTCTCCAACGCCAGGGCCTCTTCGTGGGGTTCGAAGTTGATCGGTCCGCGCCCCCAGGGATAGTTGGTGAAGGCGCACCATTCCGCGGAGATCAAGGGGGAATGATAGCGATATTTACGAGGTCCGACAATGCGCGCGTGCTCGTTGAGCGCGAAGGCGATCTCGGTTTTGAACGTCAGGCGGGTGCCTTCGAGGATAATTTTAGGGGTAAGTTTGTTTCCCATACTTTCCTTACGTCAAAGACGTAACTGCTCAGCCTCCATTGAGAAAGATGGCACCAACTTTTTATACAAGCCTGAGCAGATATCAAAGATGAGTGAAATAAGGGCAGCTGCCAGTATAACCGATTGTATCTGGTATGGATCTTCGCCCGATCACGCCGTAAAAACGCGCATCCTTTCGTTTAAATCGATAGAGAAGGAGAGCGTCAGCCCTACACTCGTTGGTAAATGTTGCGTTTTGTCTGTCTATTCCGCCAAGAGTGATATAATTTCTCCCAATTCTCTTCACAATGCTCGAAATTCGTTTGCTTGGAACGTTCGACCTGCGCCAGGCGGGAAAACCCATAGCCCTCTCATCACGACCCGCACAGTCTTTGTTTGCCTATTTGAGCTTGAATGCAGGAACAGCCAACCGGCGGGAAAAATTGGCAGGGATGATCTGGCCCGATTCTTCGGAGGAAACCGCACGAAACAACCTCCGGCATGCCCTGTGGCGTGTCCGAACAGCCCTCAAGACCGCTTCCGCAGTCCGTTTCTTGTTGACGAACGATCTGACCATCTCCTTCGCCAAATCCAGCGAATACTGGTTGGATACGAATGAAGTGGAGGAGATCAGCGAGAACGCGAACGTACAGGAGCTGACAACCGCCTTGGCGTCCTACCAGGGAGAATTGTTGCCCGGTTTCTACGACGAATGGGTCTTCCTGGAACGAGAGCACCTGAGCGCCCTTTATGAACACCATATGGCGCGTTTGATGGCATTGCTCCAGGTAGAAAGTCGCTGGCTGGACATCCTGGAATGGGGCGAACGCTGGATCAAGATCGGGCGAACTCCTGAGCCAGCCTACCGCGCTTTGATGTTGGCGCACGCGGCAAAAGGGGAAATGCCGAAAGTCGCCACAACCTATGAACGCTGCCGAAAGTCTCTGGGCGAATACGGGATCGAGCCATCGGAACAGACGCGCGTTCTCTATGAAAACCTGAAGGCGGGTAGAGAAAAATTTGCGGAACAACTGCCCGGTTTTCCGAGAGCCGGATCGATCAGAACACAGGCGGTCCGTCTCACGAATTTACCCATCCCACTGACGAGTTTTATCGGGCGCGAGGATCAGGTCAAGGAAATTGTCAACCTGGTTCACAAAAACCGCTTATTGACCCTAACCGGTTCAGGCGGTGTCGGAAAGACGCGCCTGGCAACCGAATCGGCCAGACGGGTGCTTTCCGAGTTCGGAGATGGGGTCTGGTGGGTCGATTTTGTCGGTTTGAACGACCCGTCCTTGTTGCCGCAGGCAATTGCCCAGGCGGTTGGGATGAACGAGGATCCGAACCAATCCTTGACCGACAGCTTGATCGAGCATTTCCGGAAAAAGCAGGTATTGCTAGTCCTGGATAACTGCGAGCATTTGATTTCAGCCTGCGCCCAACTTGCCAGCCAGTTGCTCGCTGGATGTCCAAATCTGACGGTGCTTACCACCAGCCGCGAAGCGCTGGATATCATGGGGGAAACGGTTTTTTCTGTGCCATCGCTTACCCTGCCTGAAATCCACACGCCGGTTCCGGCAAAATCTTTGGACCGTTACGAGAGCGTTCGATTGTTTGTCGAGCGTGCCGCCTCGGTACAGCCCGGATTTGGCCTGAGCGACCAAAACGCCCAGTTCATCGTCCAAATCTGCCTCCGCTTAGGCGGGATCCCGCTGGCGCTTGAGTTAGCCGCCGCCCGGGTCAAGATGATGTCGGTAGATGAGGTCGCCAATCGTCTTGATGACCGCTTTGCTTTGCTCACCACGGGCAGCCGGACAGTTCTCCCCCGGCACCAGACCCTTAAAGCCACGATCGACTGGAGTTATAACCTGCTCTCTGAGCAGGAGCGCTTGTTTTTGCAGCGCCTTTCCGTTTTCGTCGGCGGGTTTACATTGCGGACCGCAGAAGAGGTTACCGTTGCAAGAGGGGTAGAAACATCGGAAGTGATCGACCTGCTGGGCCGGTTGATCAACAAATCGCTGGTTGCGGTAGATACCCACTCCGAACAAACCTTCGTGGAGACCCGTTATGGCATATTGGAAAGCATTCGTGAGTATGCCCTTGAAAAGCTGGACGATTCGGGGGAGGGGGACGAAATCCGTGACCAACACCTTGTGTTCTTCATGCAACTGGCGGAGAAAGCACAGCCGGAGATCTTTCTATCTTCCCAGATGGTCTGGTTCGACCTGCTCGAGAGGGAGCTTGATAATCTGCGGGCGGCGATGGAATGGTCCCTGACGAACGAGGAGACTGAAATCGAAAACCGTGGCGTCGGACGACAGGAAGCGGGATTCCGTCTGGCAGCCGCACTGGCCTGGTTCTGGGAACGCGGGTATCGACGCGAAGCGACAGAGCGCTTACAACCCATGCTTCTAAAGATAGAGAAGTTGGAGACTTCCCCAGTCCACACAATGATGTTCAGTGCGGTAGGATTTCTATACTGGTCTACAGGTGAATTTAAGAAAGCGCGCTCTTATCTTGAAAATGCTGTCTCAACAGGCCGTACCTTTGGAAAGTCTTTGCAGCTTGCCTGGGCGCTGAACTATCTTGGCGCCACTGCTTCGGCCCAGGGCGACCAGCAGACCGCACAATCGTCTCTCGATGAGGCCTTCGATATGGCCACAGGATTGGGGCCGCAGGGGAAACACATCATCGGCTGGGCGCTGGCGTTTTTGGGGGATATCGAGGTTTCACACCACGAATTTGGAAAAGCGCAGTCTCTGTATGAGATTTCCATCCTTGCCTTGGGAGAAATCGGAAATTTGAATATGAAAGCCTATCCCCTGCGCAGGTTAGGATATCTTGCGCTCTACCACGAGGACCTGAAAAATGCGAAGAAGTTCTTCAAAGATAGTTTGCTGCTGAACCATCAATTGAAGCACAGGTTGGGCACCATCAGTTCCGTGGCGGCCTTCGCCGCCCTCGCCCTGGCGGAAGAAAATTATCCCTGTTCCGCAACATTGTTTGGAGCAGTCGAATCGCACCTGGAAGCGTCTTTCCAGCAAATGCTGCAATCCGACGGTCTCGAGTATTCCCACTTCGTCACCTTACTAAAAGATCAACTAGATGATCAGGCTTTCAAACTGGCCTGGAACGAGGGCAAAGGCATGTCACTGGGTCAAGCAGTAGAATTTGCATTGGCTCCTAAACAGGAGAATGCAGATTGATGAAGAAGACATCCAACTGGGGGAACAAACAAAGGTAAAAATTTCACGAAATCATTGAAGAAAAACGCTAAACAAACGGTGAAAGACACGCTGCAGAACGCAACATCCGTATATTGGGATCATAGATTGACACTCCAACCAATTCAGTCAATCGAGGAGACCAAAATGTTGATCAATCGTAAGTTCCAGTTGTTCGGAATGGCCATATTGATTGTAGCTGTCACTCTAGCCACTGTTTCAGCAGTAAAACCTCCGTCCAGGCTAGACCTCAGTTGGCCCGCAGGGCCGGATTTCTCCATTCTCGCGCAGAATGACAGGGCTTTTGCGACCAGCAACGCGGCAGGCCTGGCCCAGTATCATCTTAGCGAGCGGAGCGCTTACTCGGCTGCGGTGAATGGACTGGCGGTCTATCACCAGAGCGAACGCCTGCTTGCTTATCCTGCAATAATCAGGGCACAAGGGCTGGCGCAATACTATCGCAGTGAGCGCATGCAGCCGGTGAAATGGACAATCCTGAATAGTCAGTGGTCCAAATTCCACCAGAGCGAGTCTCTCAAGTAGCAGATGCTGCGCATTTTCTCCTCCGAAAAAAGCAAGTCCAGCATCGAGAAGTCAGCGGCGGTCACCCATCCCGCCGCTGACCCATTTTGGTTAACCCAGTTTTCCCCTTAATCGAATTCCTCTTCCCGGTGATTGGTTCTGAGGCGCAAAAACAACGCGACCACCTGCGGGTCAAAATGTTTGCCTTTGTTGGCGAGGATGTAACCGAGCGCCTTTTCTTCGCTCCATGCTTTGCGGTAGGGACGGTCGCTGGTCAGCGCATCCCACACATCAGCAATGGCGAATAAACGCGCAGAGAGCGGGATCTGTTCCGCTTTTAGTTGGCGCGGGTAGCCGGTCCCATCCCAACGCTCGTGATGGCAGTAGGGGATATCGATGGCCGGGCGCAGGAACTCAATCGGCCAGAGCATTTCAAAGGCATGGACCGTGTGCTGTTTCATCACTTCCCACTCATCTTCCAGGAGTTTGCCGGGTTTGAGCAGGATCTTATCGGGGATACCCATCTTCCCGATATCGTGCAACAGGGCGCCACGGCGGATATGGATCAATTCCGTGCCCCTCACCCCCATTTCCTGGGCCAGGCGTACGGTCACATCTGTCACCCGCAGGGCATGGCCCTCCGTTTCCTGGTCGCGCAGTTCGAGCGCGCGCGACCAGCCTTCGATAGTCGCGTCGTACGCCATTTCCAACTCGAAGTTCGTGCGTTGTAAATCGCCGAATAGTTGGGAATTGTCGATAGCGATGGCTGCCTGCGTTGCCAGGGTTTCCAGGAAAGCGGTCCGCTCCTCGCCCGAATCCATGGGTTTGCGGGTGAACGTCTCCAGGACGCCCTGAAGCTGGCCCTTGGCGATCAATGGGACAGCCTGATAGGAAACAAAGCCCTCGGCCAGAAGATAGGATCTGCGCAGCAGATCGGTCCGGGAGAGATCGGGAACGCACAAAACCTGGCGCTCCAGCGCAACCTGCCCGGGCAACCCTTCCCCCAAGCGCAAGCGCGCCGTGTTGATTTGTTTGCTGCGGAATCCCTTGCCGGATGCATATTCCAACATATGGGTGTGCGGATTAAGCAACATGACGCAGGCTGCATCCACGTCCAATTGCGGCATACCCTGGGTGAACAGCACCTCTAGAATTACCGCCAGATCGAGGTTGGCCGAAATGGCGATGTCGATCGAATGGAGAGTTTGGAGGTGTTGCATGCGTTTCAGCGCCTGATCGTACAAGCGCGCGCGCCGCAGGGCATTGCCCACCATTTCGCCGATCGCGGTCAGCAAGCGTACTTCGTAGGAGAAAAGTCTCAGTCGGGAGCCGCCCTTGTTTCGGGCGCACATCAAGACGCCCAGGAACTCAGCATCGGAAACCACGGGGACAAATATTGTCGAGCCCAACCCATCGTCCCCTTGCAACAGCGGGGTCTTGTTGGGATCGGATGACAGGTCTTCGGTCAGATAGGGCTGGCGCGTCTGCAGCACCAATCCGCTGATGCTCTGATTCACATCGAATTGCATCTTATCGTTGACTTTGAGAGAACCATCACTGAGGGCATAGGCAAAATGCTTGTTATCCGGTTCCAGCAAAATTATCGCGTTCGCATCGGAATGCAACACGTTGCGCATTTCCTCCAGGACCAGGGGCAGCATCTCGTCCGCCGATTGGGCGGCGCGCAGATGAGAAGAGATCGAGAATAAGGCTTCCAACTCTTCGGTCTTCGTCCGCAGTGCTTCGTCGGCTTGTTTCCGTTCGGTCACATCTCGCCCAATGGATTGGAATTCGACCAATTCCCCACAATCGTCATAAACCCCCTGATCAGTCCACTCCTGCCAGCCCATGCTTCCATCGGGCTTAATGACCCGGTGGACGTCTGTTTCTAAGGAACATTCCCCTGATAACAGCCTGGAAAACTTCTCATCAACTGCGCTGCGATCCTCTTCTACAACAAGCGGCAGAAAACTGGACGAGAGCGCTTGCTCCATGGTAAGTTCAAAGTAACGCAGGTAGGCTTCATTGACAAAGGTACGCGTGCCATCTGGCTTCCAGCGCACAACAAATTCGGTCTGGTTTTCGACGACAGCCTGGTAGCGGGCTGCGCTTTCTCGCAATTTTGTTTCAGCTTGTTTGCGTTCGGTGATATCCGTATTGGCAAAGAACATAACCCTGGACTTCTTTCTGCTGGTTGCAGAACGGATAGATCCGCGAAACCATAAAACATTCTCCCCTATCTCGGCTGCGGTAGACCATATCCAGGTTGCTGATCGATTGGCCGTAATCTAACTTGTCCAGCATACCTTGAATGAACGCGCGGTCTTCCTCGTTTCGCAACAAAATACTGTAATGGTGTCCGATCACGTTCTGATCGTATTGGAACGTTTTTTCACAGGCGCGGTTCCAGGTCTGGATATTCCCCTGCCCATCGATGGAAAAAATGGGATTGGGAGAATTTTCTACCGTCTGGCGATTCCGCTCTTCGCTCTCGTACAGCGCCTGCTCTGCCCGTTTGCGCTCGGTGATATCCTGGATATTCCCCAGCATGCGCACCGGCTTGCCCTCTCCGTCGAATTCAAGCCGGCCCAGCCCGTGCACCCAGCGCGTTTCTCCGTCTGCAATGCGGACAATTCGGTATTCCCGGTTAAACTGCTTGCCCTTTTTCAGTACATCTTCCGTGAAGTAGACAGCCATCGCCTCGCGGTCCTCCGGATGCACCACTTGTAACCACCCTTCCACGTCCTTTGGATACGTCCCATTAATCCCGAAGAGCTCGTTCAGGCCCTCAGAGCTCTCCCACATTCCGCTGGCAATATTCAGGTCATAATGTCCCATTCGAGCAAGTTTTTGCGACTCGCGCAGGAGATCCTTGCTCGTTTGGAGTGCCATCCGGGCTCGTTTGCGGTCGGTAACATCGATCGCTGTAAAAGTGTATCCCCGGCCAGGCTCATGCAAGTCAAGGAGCACGCAGTTGAGCTGGATATCGCGGACCGTGCCATCCTTTCTCCGCCAGCGCGTTTCCAGAACGCCAAGGCCGCGTTGGCCGATTTGCCGGGCAATCTCCACGCCTACAGAATAGTATTCTTCAGCGGACTGATACAGCAGGCGCGTGTCGTTCCCGATCAAATCATCCCGCGCGTATCCGCAGATCTGGCATAAGGTTGGGTTGGCCTCCTGTATAACTCGATCAACAACCATGCCGATCCCGATCGGGGCAGCCCGAAAGATGCTTTTCAATTTGGCTTCGCGCTCGCGCACTGCCACCAGGGATTTATTAAGTTGGTCAGTGATAAAACTTTCCAATAGTGCCATACCTGTCAGGGTGATCACCAGCAGGCTGCCGCTCTCCGCGAAGGTTTCCAGATCGAGGCCGCCGCTGGCCCAGCCGGAAAGCACATACACCAGGCAAGACAATCCCACCATAATCCAGCGAGCCGCATTACCCGACAACATCCCCGCCAGCAGGACAGCCACCGCGAACTGTAAAACCGCCGTCGTGACCGGACCGGCCGTGTAGACCAAATAGCCTGCGATGGTGAGAAAGACCAGCGGGAGGAACGCGGCGCTGAGTCGCCAACGCCTGCGGGCAATCAAAAGCCAGCCCAGAATGACCATTAGATCAATGGCCAGGGCAAGAATGACCGGCTCCAGATCTGCCAAACCAATAAAAACCAGACTCAATACAACAACGGTCATGACGACCACGCCGGCGCTGACCATCGTAAAGATAACCCGCGTTACGTACTCTTGCCTGGCTTCGTTGTCACTTTTATCCCGCAATCTCGCCAGAACGAGCCGGGAATGGCGTAAACGTTGTATCAATAGGGCAACCTTACTTACAGGAGGATCTCGGTGCAGGGAGGGTATTAATCCAACCCAGTATAAACCGCTTCTCGGGAACAAAAAATTGACATTTGATATCAACTCTTGTACACTTTCTGCATGGATATCGACCTGGACCTTTACCGTCACGAGGTGCGCGTTTCCACAGACCCGCTGGTTCGCCTGTCGGCCATCGCCCTCTCGCCCGAGCGGCCCCTGCGGACGTTTGTGTTCCTGCACGGTTTCGGGGGGCAGGCCAGCCAGTGGGTCTACCAACTGCAAAATTTTGCGTTGGATAACCGCGTCATCGCGCTCGACCTGCGCGGCCACGGGCTTTCGGACAAGCCCTTCACGGGCTACGACATGCCCCAGATCCAGGATGACCTGCAAACCGCCCTGGACCAGCTTAAGGTGGACGGGAAGTTCGTCCTGGTAGGGCATTCTTACGGCGGCGCCATCGCTACCGAGTACGCCCTCGATCATCCCGAATGCATCGAAAGGCTGGTCCTGATCGCCACGGCCGGAGAGTTCAACCTGAACGCGCTGTTCCGCTTTGGCTTGTCCCTGCCGGCCTGGCTGCTGCGCCTGATCGGCCCGCTGACCCGCAACTGGCTGGCCGGTCCGCCCCACGCGCTCAAACCCTTCTACCACAACAACATGGCCAGGTGGAACGGCTGGGAGAAGTTCGCCCGCCTGGAAGTCCCCACCCTGGTCATCCGCGGGCATCGCGACCTGGTTTTCGAGCGCCCGCTGTTCGAGAAGGTCGCGCGCACCATTCCGGGCGCGGAAGAGGTCGATATCCGCGTTTCCGGACACATGGTCATGCTCGAACGACGCGAAGCCGTCAACCGGGCGATCGAGCGTTTCCTGGAGGGACAGTCCCAGCGCTCCTGGCGGGACGAGGGGCCTGCTTCCGTGAAATCCGGCCGCGAGGCGCTCGAGCGGGAACGTCCCTGGCTGGACCACTACCAGGCGGGCGTGCCTTACACCATCGCCATCCCCAACATCCCCTTCCACCACCTGCTGCGCTCGGCCGTGCGCCGCTTCCCGTTGCGCACGGCGGTCGTCTTCGAGGGCGGCCGCCTGTCGTACCGCCGCCTCAACCACGAAGCCAACCGCTTTGCCAATGCGCTGCTCTCGCTGGGACTGGGCAAAGGCGCGCGGGTGGCGCTGATGATGCCCAACCTGCCCCAAATGGTGATCGCCTTCTTCGGCACGCTCAAGGCTGGCATGGTGGCGGTCTTCACGCCGCCGCTAACCGAGCCGGAGCAACTGGTGGACATCGTCCGCGAGGTGGAGGCCAGCGTCCTGGTGACGGTCAGGCCGGCGGCCGGGCTGGCGCGCCAGATCCAGACGGGCAGCGGGCTGCCCCACGTCGTGCTGACCGACCCGGGCGAGTATCTCCCCTTCTATAAAAAATGGCTCTCCCGCTGGCGTAACCGCGGACTGAACCTGCCGGGCGCGATCCGCTTCCATCGCTGGCTGCGCAGCCAGGGACATCGTTCTCCCACGCTGGTGGTCGAGCCGGGGGACCTGGCCGTCATCCAGTTCACCGGCGGGACCACGGGCGCGGCCAAAGGCGTGATGCTCTCCCACCGCAACCTGGTGGCCAACGCCCTGCAAACCCGCCACTGGCTGCCGGAAGCGAAGGAAGGCGGGGAACGCTTTTTGTCGGTCCTGCCCTTCTCGCATTCCTACGGTCTGACCGCCTCCCTGACCGTGCCAGTGACGCTAGGAGCGACGTTGATTCTGCAGGCCCGGTTCCAGGTCAAGGATGTGCTCCAGTCCATCCAGAAATACCGCCCGACGATCTTTCCCGGCGTGCCCAACATGTACATGGCCATCAACAACTTCCGCGGCGTGCGCAAATATGGCATCCAGTCGATCGACGCCTGCATCAGCGGCTCAGCGCCGCTGCCCGTGGAAGTGCAGGAGGCCTTCGAAAAGCTGACCAAAGGCCGGCTGGTGGAAGGCTATGGCCTGACCGAAGCCTCGCCGGTTACGCACGCCAACCCCTTGAACGGGGAGCGCAAGCTCGGCAGCATCGGGGTCCCCTTACCATCGACCGAAGCCGCGGTGCTGGACCTGGTGCGCGGACGCAAGGAGGTGGAACCCGGCCAGATCGGCGAGCTGGCCGTGCGCGGCCCGCAGGTGATGATAGGTTACTGGAAAGACAGGAAGGCTACTGCGCAGGTCATCAACAAGGCCGGCTGGCTGCTGACCGGCGACGTAGCCCAGATGGATTCCGACGGCTATTTCCGCATCATCGCCCGCAAAGCCGACATGTGGTATCCTTCCAGGCCGGGCGAACCCGCCGGGGCCAGCCAACCGGCACCCGCTTTCCCGCGCGATGTGGAAGAGGTGATCTACGAAATCCCGCAGGTCAAGGAAGTGGCCGTGACCGCCGTGGCAGGCCAGCCGTTCGCCTTTGTGATCGCCGGAAAGGAGCGGCCGGCCCCCGAAGCGGTGATCGCCTACTGCAAACGACGCCTGCCGCCCCACCTCGTCCCGCGCTTCGTCATCTTTATGGAAGATTTTCCACGCACATTTATCGGTAAGGTTTTGAGGCGTGAACTCGCCAAGAGATATGAGAAGCATCTTGTTGAGTGATAGAAGGAGTGCAACGTCTCCTGACGTTGGAAAGTGCAAAGTCTGGAGACTTTGCACTCCTCGAGAGAAAAAAATCTGTGAACACTTTAGTAAATAGCATCCGCGCCGGCCAGGGCACGCCCGCCATCCTGGTGCACGGCCTGGCCGCCTCCCTGCACGACTGGGACATGCTCCTGCCCGAACTGGCCGCTCGCGGGTACGCCGGCTACGCCGCGGACCTGCTCGGTCACGGCGAGAGCGCCAAGCCTGCCAGGTCCAGCCAGTACACCAGCGACTCGGTCCTCTCGCATTGGACCGGTTGGATCGACTCGCTCGGCCTGGACGAGCCCGCCGTCCTGATCGGCCATTCGCTCGGCGGGTATTTGTCGTTACAATACGCACTGCACCATCCCGAGCGCGTGCGCGCCCTGGTGCTGGTCAACCCGTTTTACACGCTGCGCCAGTTGCCGCCGGCTTTCCGTTTTTTCCTGCGCAGGCCGGGTCTCAATACGTTCCTGATCGAGCGCACCCCGTACTGGCTGTACCGGGTGATCACCGACGTTACCAGCCTGCAGTTTGGGCGTGACCATGACACCCTGCACTGCTTGCCACACGAGGTGCGGGTCCAGACCGCGCTGGACTACAAACGGGCCGCCCCCGGGGTGTACAACATCCCGCGCACGCTGCACGACCTGACCTCCCGCCTGGGAGAGGTTACCCAGCCGGTCCTGGTCCTGTGGGGAGCGCGCGACCAGACCATCGACCCGGGCACCTTTCCCACCCTGGTCGAGAAGCTGCCCAACGCGCGGGGCGAAATCATGCCGGTCTGCGGACACGTCCCCCACCAGTGCCATACGCGCGAGTTCCACGAAAAGCTATTTGCATTTGTATCTGCTCAGGCCTAGCGAGGAAATCCCGAAAAATGGTGGTTCTCTTCTAAGGATTTAGATGGGATGGCAGACGCGGGATACCATCCCGCTCCACTTTAACTCCCCCGACAAAAAGCTCAGTTCATATCATCGCGATACAGCTGCACCTGGTTTTTCCCCTTGTGCTTGGCCTCATAGAGCGCCTGGTCGGCTTTATGGAGCAGGGTTTCCCCGAACGTCCCATGGACAGGGTACATGGCGATCCCGACCGATATGCTGATGTTGATATTTCCTTGATCGTGGAAAATAGGCTCTGCTGCAATCCGGTTGCGCAAGTTTTCCGCCCTCTCAAAGGCCGTCTCCTCCGAGACGTTGCTTAAGACTACTGCAAACTCATCGCCGCCGTAGCGGCAGGCAATATCCCCCGCGCGGACGCTTTCGCGGATCACGTTTGAAATCAAGACCAGCGCATCATCCCCGGATTTATGGCCGTACGTGTCGTTGATGTGCTTGAGCCGGTCGCAGTCCAGCATCAGGATCGCCAGCGAGGAGTCCGAGCGGGAAGCCCGCGCGAATTCCACTTTCAGGCTTTCCTGCAGGTAGCGGCGGTTGAACAGGTCCGTCAACGAATCGCGCACGGCCTGCTTTTGCAGTTGTTCCTGCAACAGTTCGATCCTTTCGATCTGCAGTTGCAGGATCTGGTTGGCATTGCGCAGCTCGATCTCAGTCTTGCGGCGGAACTGGATCTCCGACTGCGCCTGTTCGAACAGGCGCGCATTTTGCAAAGCCAGCACTGCCAGCGCCGCAAATCGCTTGAGCACGCTAATATCTTCTTCAGAAAAACTGATGTCGCTTTCCACCCCTCGGGCAACCACCAGCACGCCCACCACCTGGCCCTCCAGAACCAGGGGCATACCCAGGATCGCGCGGATTGCTCCCTTCCGGAACTGGTTCATCCGTGCAGGCCAGCGGTCATAATCGGGAATGAACAAAGGACGGCCCGTTTTCCAGACGATCCCGGCCAGGCCCTCCCCAAGTTCGACTTTGTACTGGATAATTTCTGCCAGCGCGCCGAAGCCCACCACCGGCTCCATGCTGCCCGAATCCCGCAGGATGACCAGGCACGCGTGGCTGGTTTCCAGCAGCAGGCATGCTCGTTCGACGATGTTGTTCAGCACCACCTGCAGGTCCAGGCTGGAGTGCAGATCGAAGGTGGTTTCCTGGAGCGCCAGCAGAATATCATTCTGGTTGCGCAGGGCCGTATGTCGATGGGAAGAAGGTAATATGCGCAATATCGCAATCTGTCCCAAAAAATTGCCGGCCGGATCGCGCAGGGAAGAAACCTTCATTTCCGCCAGACCAACCTCACGGTCGGCGTGAAGCGCAAATTTCCCAGGGCGCGGATCCTGTCGCAACTCATCCAGGTATGGGGAAATTTCCCAACCGAAGAGGACTTTTGCCAGCGGCTTTCCCACCATATCATTTTCTTTGAGCGCGAGAAGTTTAGCTGCGGCTGAATTGATGCTCAAGACACGATTGTCTTCATCTACGAGGATGCAGGCATCCGGGCAATCGTTCAACGGGAATTCCCTAATACAAAGTAACTCATAGTAAGTGAGAGTGATTTTCGAGCATCGTTTTCCCTGCTAAGAGGAGTTGGCAGTTTACCTTGCAACAACCGGCAATGCGCCCCACCGTGAAAGCGTTTGAAACTCACCCACCTGGAGATCGAGTTACGCTTTACAAATGGCTCTTCGTTCACAAAAAACACCTTGCGAGGCAGGCTTAGGCGTACGGCCTCGCAAGGTATTTTACCAGAATTCAGTTCGCGCCGGTCACGCCCATGCAACCTTGCGAAGGGGTATCGCTAAAGGCCCACCTCTAAAACTGTCCCTCGCAAGGGCTTGCACCGGATGATGGCTTGCCCGGCATCGCAACTGGCTGATCTTGACGGATTGTAAGCTTACCGCCGCTCGACAACCATCTTGATCGCAGTTCTTACTTTGTCTTCGATCGAAACATCGGCAAATTCGGGCATGAAGAAAACGTCGATGCCGTCGCCGCGCAGGTAACCGGTGGCCAGGATCATGGCTTTCACCGCCTGGTTGACCGCACCTGCGCCGATTGCCTGTACCTCGGCGCGGTTGTTTTCGCGAACCACACCTGCAATTGCGCCTGCAACGGAGGATGTACGAGAGCTTGAAGAAACTTTGATCAGATCCATGGTAGTCTCCTTTAGACTGGTTTGTTGGATGCCGGTGTTTATTTCAGTTTTACTTCCCGGATTAAAAGTATTGTAAAATAGGAGAAACGTACCTACAATAGTCCTGGGTAGACATTTGTACTGAATTCGGAACAAATTCTTAATGAGCCATTAAGTCTCGTCCCTTGAAGCCAGCCAGAGGAGCACCAAATTGTCCAGAGACAGAGTCCGCGTTGCAATCCTTGACGATCACCAGAGCATCATCGACGGGTACACCTACCGGATCAATCACACCCCCGGCATCGAGTTGGTGGCAACGGCCTTGTACGGCGATGAATTGCAGGAGATGCTGCGCAAGCATTCCGTGGAGGTCTTGATCATCGACCTCAGCGTCCAGACCTCCGGAGCATGACCCCACCCCTTACCCGGTCTTGCGAACCATCCCGCAACTGCTGCAGGAGTACCCGGACCTCAAAGTGCTGGTTGTCTCGATGCACGCCGGGCCCGGCTTGATGCGCACCATCATGGAAACGGGTGTGAGCGGCTATATCACCAAGGACGATCACGAAGCCCTGAAAGCCCTGGGCCGGATCGTCTTATCTGCTTCCGAAGGGGATATTTACTTCAGCGAGGAAGCCCACCGTCTCTATCGCGAATATGAAAAAACAAGGAGCGACGATTTGCTCACCCCCCGCCAGGTGGAAGCGATTTCTGTCTGCGCCCTATACCCGGACCTGAGCACAGCGGAACTGGCCGAGGTTCTGGCTGTTTCCAATTCGACGGCCCGCAACCTGCTCTCGGGCGCTTACCTGCGCCTCGGGGTCCATTCCCGCACCGCAGCGATCGAGAAAGCCCGCGAGCTGGGCCTGATCACCCCCCACGCCTCGAATTCCAGGCGAATTCATCCTGAACCGCCTGTCATTTCGACCGGAGGGAGAAATCTTTTCTCGCCACGCAATAAGATTTCTCCTCGTTGTCCCTCGTCGAAATGACAAAGGAGGAGGTGCGCTCGTCGAAATGGCATGAAAATCCAAAGTCTGGAGACTTTGAACTCCTCTTTAAAAATTACGCTCTACCGCTTACGACGGGAAAAATACCGAAAATTGGGGTGTGAGCGCGCGTACGCGCGCTCACACCCCAATTTTCGGGCTACTATCCCACTAAAAACGGGAGAACCAAAAAATTAAAGACTATCGTAGCTGTGGATTTCCTTGCTCACGTAGATCTCCCCCTCCAACACACGGCGAATGCCTTCGATAATGCCCGCAGAGCTGTCCTTGATGGCGTAGCCGCGCGCGCCGGCTTCGAGTGAACGGCGCACGTAATTGGCTGAAGCATGGCCCGAGATCATCAGGCAGGGGATCTCAGGATGGCTCAATCTGAGTTTATCGACCAGCTCGATCCCGCTCATCCGGGGCAGCGAAACGTCCACCAGGGCCAGGTCCACCACCAGGTCCAGCAGGGCTTCCAGGGCTTTTTCAGCCGTATCCACTACCTTGACAACCTCCAGATCCTCTTTCTCCTCCAGCACGTGGAGCAGCGCCTCGGCAAAGACGGGATGGTCTTCGACCAACAACAGCGCAATCACGGCTGCACCTCCTGGGCCTTAAGCGGGCAGTCGATCGTGGCCTGGGTGCCCTTCCCGTGATTGGATTCCAGCCCCAGGCTGCAACCAAACAGTTTCAACTGGTGCTGCACGGTCACCAGGCCATGTGCAAGGTTTTCATCTTCAAGAATTAACCTGGGGTCGAAGCCCTTGCCCCCATCGCGGACGATAATCCGGATCCTGTCTTGCTGCCTTTGCTCGATAATTACCTCGGCTTCCAGGGTCTCCGCATGCTTGACCACGTTGAACAGCAGCTCGCGGACCGCCTGGAACAGGATGAGTTGCAGGTTTTCATCGAAGCTGAAATGGTCGTCATTGTTGTCGATTTTTACCTCCAGGCCATACTGCTCCTTCATTTCGGAAGCCAGCCAGACAATGACATCCAGCATATCTTCGCCGCGCAAGCTCAGCGGGCTCAGGTCTGCGCTAAGCTGGCGGGTAATGTCAATGGCGTCCACAAGCCACTTCTCCAGTTTTGCAAAATCAAATTCAACCGAGTCCCAGTCGTTTTCCTCGAAAGCCTGCTTCAGGTTATCCAGTTGCATCTTGACCGCAAAAATGCGTTGCTGCAGGTCGTCGTGCAGGATCTGGGACAGGCGGCGGCGCTCCTCCTGCTCTGCTTTCGTCACGGCCATGCTCAGCCGGCGGATCTGTCCTTCAGCCTGCACCCGATCGGTAATGTCGATAAACGTGGTTAAGATGGCATCCTGGTTTTCGATGTTGATGTACTGCAAGGAGGTCAGGACCGATTTGACAGCGCCGGTGGGCAGCTCGATGTTCTCCTCGAAATTACGAATGTTGCCATCGTGCAACAATTTCTTCGTCAGGCCAGCGCGTTCTGGCGATTCCAGGTCGAGCCCAAGGTTGAACTCTTTGGCGGTGTGCCCGACCACGTCTTCGCGCTGGACACCCAGGTAATTCAGGAAGGCATGGTTCACGTTCATGACGCTGCCGTCTTCCAGGCGGGTGAGCAGGGTCGGGATGGGGTTCGAATGGAATAGGGCGTAGAACGACTCGTAATTTTGCTGGGTGCGCTCTGCCTTTTTGATCTCGGTGATGTCTACAACGCCGATGACCACGCCATCGATGCGGTCGTCGGTGGTGCGGTAGGGCCGCATGCGCACCAGGTACCACTGGCCTTCCCCGGCGGAGACTTCGCGCTCGATGGGGATCAGGTCGCGTAGCACCTGTTCTGCGTCTGCCAGGATCCGGGTGTAGGCCAGCTTGCTGGTCAGGTGGTTGATCGGGCGGCCCCTATCCGTATCCATCAGGTTGAAGATTTCGCGCATCCCTGAGGTGTAACGCTGGATGCGCAGTTCGCGGTCCAGGAAGAGCAGGGCGATCTCGGTGGCGCCCATCAGGTTTTCGAGGTCGCTGTGGGCGCGCGAGATTTCGTCCAACTTGGACTTCAATTCCTGGTTGACCGTCTGCAATTCTTCGTTCACCGATTGCAACTCTTCCTTGCTGGTCTCCAGCTCCTCGGTGGCGGAGCGATATTCCTCGTTGATCGACTGCAACTCTTCGTTGGCAGCCTTCATCTCCTCGTTAGAACTCTCGTATTCCTCGCTGACGGTCTGCAGTTGCTCGCGCAGGTAAGTTACCTCGGTTTCCAGTTGGGCTATCATAGCCTGATTGCGACCATCGTTATGGTATTCCCGTGGAGACTCGCTTTCCACCGGCGGTTGCGCGGTTTCGTCTTCCAGGAAGAACACCAGGGCCTGGTGATCGTTATCAGGTTCCTGGTCGGCCTCCGGATAGCGCGGGCGTACGGAGATGACAACCTTATGCGGGGTGCCGTTGAAAGTGACCCCGACCGGTTTGGTGAGCACGGATTTCCCGGTATTGAATGCATATAGGAGAGCAGCACGCAGTTCGAGGTGCAGATCCGGCCGCACCTGTTTGAGCAGGTCAGCGGTGACGGCCCCTTTCGGCTGCTGCAGGTAGCGCCCGGCTGTCTCGGAAAGGTACAAGATCTGGTAGGCATCGTCGATCAGTACGCTCGGCGGGGCGTAAAATTCCAGCGCCTGCTGGTGCTGTCTCTCCAGGCTCGGCGCTTCTCCAGAGCGGTGGAGAACGGGGCGCGGTTCCTTGCGAGGCTGAGGGCTGTTGGGCAATCGGATCGTCCACGGCAGGGTGGGAACATGCGCATGCTGGCCTCGCCAGGGCCGGGCCTGGTAGATGCGGTGTTCCTTGTCCATCACCTGGAACAACTCGTGGACCGATTCGGCCGATTCGGCGCTGCCCAGGAAGACGTAGCCTGCCGGGTTGAGCGCGTAATGGAAAATTTCGAAGACGTTTCTCTGCATCTCCGGCTGCAAATAGATCAACAGGTTGCGGCAAGAGACCAGGTCGAGCCGCGAGAAGGGTGGGTCGCGCAGCACGCTGTGGTTGGCGAACAGCACCATGTCGCGCAGCTCGCGCTTCACCTGGTAATGGCTGCCCTGGCGCTGGAAGAAACGCTCCAGCCGTTCCCAACTGACGTCGGTTTCGATGGCCGTCGGGTAGATTCCCTCGCGGGCGCGCCCCAGGGATCCGTCGTCCAGGTCGGAGGCGAAGATCTGGACCGGGTTGTCCAGCCCGAGCCGGTTGCGCTGTTCCAAGAACAAGATGGCCAGGGTATAGGCTTCCTCGCCGGTGGCGCAGCCGATCGCCCAGGCCCGGATCGGTTCTCCCTTTCCTTTTCCTTCGAAGATCGAGGGAATCGCACTTTCCGCCAGCGTCTGCCACGACTGGGGATCGCGGAAGAAGTTGGTGACGCCGATCAGGATGTCGTTGAACATTGACCCAGCCTCGAGTCCGTTTTGATGGATGTACGCGAGATAGGCCTCCAGGCTTTCGTGCCCGGTCAGCTGCATCCGGCGTTTGATGCGCCGCAGGATGGTGCTGCGCTTGTACTGGCTGAAATCGTGCCCGGTACGGATCTGTACCTGCGTCAGGATGCGCTGGATCGTCTCCTGCTGTCCTTTGGTGAGCATCTCCGGATCGTTCGGGACCTGAGGCGTGTATTGGACGTAATCCACCAGCTTCTGGGCCAGGTCGCGCACGCCCAGGACCACATCCACCAGGCCGGTGGCAATGGCCGCCCGCGGCATGCTTTCGTATTCGGCTTCGTCCGGGTGTTGGACCATCAGCAGCCCGCCCTCTTCCTTGATGGCCTTGATGCCCACCGCGCCGTCCGTGCCGCCGCCGGAGAGGATGATGCCAATCGCGCCGTGGTGGACCTGCGCCAGGCTGCGGAAGAAGTGATCAATCGGCGTGCGCGAGCCGCGGCGCTCGTTGAACGCTTCCAGGTCCAGGTGCGAGTCGCTGATAAACAGTTCGCGGTTCGGCGGGATCACGTACACGTTGTTCGGCTTGACCGCTGTTTTTCCTGCCACCTGGCACACCTGCATGTCGGTCCGGTTTTGCAGGATCTCGGCCATGTGGCTTTCGTGCTCGGGCGCCAGGTGGGTCACCACCACGAAGGCCAGTCCGGTGTCGTCTGGCATGGCCTCGAAGAAGTCTTGCAGCGCCTTCAGCCCGCCGGCCGAGGCGCCAATGCCAACAACGGTCAGACCATCTGGTTTGACCGGCTGAATTTGGACTGGTTCTTTTTTTCGTTGTTCGCGTTGAGGTTCGGTGTTTGGGGAGGATCGTTTTTTTGTATTTTTCATTAAGTCTCTGGAAGGTGTCACCTTCCAAGATTCTAAAACGAAAGTCAGGCTAACACTTCCAGTTCCATTATACCCCAGCCTTGTCCGAATTCCCACTTCGAAAAAGGCTCTCAATATTTTAAGGAAAATCACCCGCTCGTCCCCTTGAATCATCCGCCCAAGTATGCTAAAATTTGACTTGTCGATAGCCATATGTACGGGGATGCAGCGCCGAAACGCCCATATATGGCGGCAACAAACGTTCTAGCATTGGAGTGACCCAGATATGCGGTGTCCGTACTGTCAACACGACAATTCTAAAGTGCTCGATACGACCCACGATAGCCAGGGAGGCATCCGCCGGCGGCGGGAGTGCCTGGATTGCGGCCAGCGTTTCAGCACCACCGAGCGCGCCATCCTGGCCACCCCCCTGCTGGTCAAGCAGGACGGCGCGCGCGAAGAGTTCGACCGCGAGAAGCTGGCCCGCGGGGTACGCATCGCCTGCGCCAAGCGTCCCGTCTCTGCCGCCGATATCGAGCGGCTGATCGGCAGCGTGGAGGCCAGCCTGCAAAAAATGGGCAAATCGGAGGTCTCCTCGCGGGCGGTCGGCGACCTGGTGATCAACGGCCTGAAGGAGATGGATCAGATCGCTTACATCCGCTACGCCATCGTCTACCTGCGCCTGGACGACCTGCACGCCCTGCGGAGTGAAATAGATCGTTTGCTCGAAAGCTGACCGGATCGGCAGAACCTGGCTCCCACCCGGGAGCGGTGTTCCTGCCGATTTTTGTTTCCAAGCTGCACCGGTGGTCGAGACCACCGGAGTGCTAAGGTACGAAAAATTTAGTTTTAGGAGAGAGTGAAATGGTATCCAAACAAGTCGCAGTACGGAATAACAACCTGCTCCCCACCCCACCGATGCCCACCAAGCTACCCAAAGTCGAATTAACGGAAAACGCCCGCCAGGTGCTGGTGCGTCGCTACGTCCGCCGCGGGGACGATGGCGGGCCGGTCGAGAGCGTGGAAGAAATGTTCTGGCGCGTGGCCTGGCACATCGCCAAGGTGGAGCAGACCTGGAACGGCGACCCGATGGAGCGCGCGGTCGCATTTTATCACTTGTTAACTTCCAAGAAGTTCTTTCCCAACTCTCCCACCTTCACCGGGGCCGGCACACCGTTAGGGCAGCTTGCTGCGTGCTTTGTGCTCCCCATCAACGACGACATGGGCCGCGACCAGGCCGGCATCTTCCAGACCCTGCGCGATGCGGCCCTGATCCAGCAGACCGGCGGCGGGAATGGCTTCGCCTTCTCGCGTCTGCGACCGGCCGGCGCGCTGGTCAAATCGTCCGCCGGGCAGGCCACCGGGCCGGTGGGCTTCCTGCGGGTGTACGACCATGCCTTCGGGGAGGTGGCCCAAGGCGGCTGCCTGCTGCCCGAAACCCTGGTCTTCACCCAAAAAGGCACCTTGCGCCTGGACGAAATCGTCGACCCGAAAATCACCGGTTGGCAGGATCATAAATTACAGGTACCGACGGATGAAGGCGTGAAACATTCGCCGCGCGGGTACAACAACGGTATGGCATCCGTGCTACGTCTGCATACACGAGAAGGCTTGAGTCTGGCGGGGACCTATCACCATAAAGTCAAGGTGATGACCGAGACCGGACCCCAGTGGAGAGAATTGGAGAATTTGCGCGCTGGAGACTGGATCCTGGTGACCTTAGGGCAGCACACCGGAACGCTGCAAGCCTTGCGCACGCCAAAGCCTGTCCATGGCAACCAAGTCTGGCCACACCTTCCATCCATCTTGGATGAAGAGTTCGCTTTCTTCCTGGGTTACCTGGCCGGGGACGGCTTCGTCGCTCAGGCCGAACACGACCGCCGCGTGGGTGTCAGTGTCGCGCATACTTCCTATCTCATGCAAAAGATGCCTGCGTTGATGGAACGACTATTCGGTGTAAATGTGCATACCCAGCAAAAGCGTGGGGATGCTTCTGTCACTTTTATCATGGATAACCGGGCCATCAAGGAATTCCTGCTGCTCAACGGTTTGGGAAAGAAAACGAGCCGCGAAGTTTCGATCCCGCGCCTGATCCGGCAGTCGCCCAAGAATGTGATTGGCGCCTACCTGCGGGGTTTGCTCGAAGCAGACGGCTCGCTGGTACACGGGTACCCCTCTCTCACCACCTCCTCCCCGGAACTCGCCCGAGAAACAGCGACCTTGTTGATTGGTTTGGGTTGCCCGGTGAAGATCCGCACCACCGCAGCCGGCCTCGACCGCTGGGGCGACTCCGAAACCTATCAGGTGCGCATCACTTCCAGCATTGGCCTGGAGGCCTGGCGCGAGCACATCGGCTGCGACCAGCGTTCCCGCTTTGTAGCTGCCTACGCCTGGGAAAGCGACCAGCGCCGGGAGAGCAGCTACATCCTCCCGGAGGCGCGCTACTGGCTGGAGCCGGTTTTGCAGGAGATCACGCTGGAACAGATCGATCATCGGGGACGGAACATCAATTTCCGCAGCACTTCTCCAAGACTTCGCAGGCAATTGCTGCGCTACCTGCGCGGCGATCGCCATCTCACCCGCTCAGGCTATGATCTGCTGGCAAGCGAGTATCCAGAATTTGCGGAAAAAGCAATCCCGGTTCATGACGTATGGTTTGTGCAGGTCAGCGGGACGGAAGAACTTGGCGAAAGATTGACCCTCGATCTGGAAGTCGAAGACAACCATACTTACCTGGCCTATGGTATGGTCACCCACAACACTCGCCGCGGCGCGAATATGGCGGTCTTGCGCGTGGACCATCCCGACGTGGAAGAGTTCATCACCTGCAAAACCAACGAGAACCACATCACCAACTTCAACATCTCGGTCGGCATCACCGACGCCTTCATGCAGGCTGTCAAAGACGATGGCGATTGGGAGATGCGCTTCCCAGACATCCACTCCGAGGAATACCGGGGCGCCAGCGGGACCCTGGAGCAGCTGGAAGCCATGGGCGTTCCGATCCGGACCTATCGAAAGGTTAAAGCGCGCGAGCTGTTCCAGAAGATCGTCGCCCAGGCCCACCACAACGGCGAGCCGGGGATGTTGTTTTTGGACGCGGCCAACCGCGAGAACCCTGTGCCACACCTGTACCAATTGGAAGCTACAAACCCCTGCGGCGAGCAGTATCTTGGGAGCTACGAAAACTGCTGCCTGGGCTCGGTCAACCTGAACGAGCACTGCGGTCCCGATGGCACGGTCGACTGGGAAGGCCTGCGCCAGTCGGTGGTAACCGCCACGCGCTTCCTGGACGACGTGGTGGAGGCCAACGCCTACGTCCCGGCGGTGCCGCAGCTGCGGGAAGCCGCCCTGCGCGCGCGGCGCATCGGGCTGGGGATCATGGGCCTGGCGGACCTGATGTACCACGCCGGCGTGCGCTACGGCTCCGAGGAAGGCCAGGAGTTCGGCGCGCAGGTGATGGAGTTTGTCCGCTACCACGCCATGCAGACCAGCATCGAACTGGCCGTCGAGCGCGGTCCCTTCCCGGCCATCCAGGGCAGCCTGTACGACATGGACGACATGAGGTGGCAGCCGCCCCAACCGCTAACCCCCTACGAGCATGACTGGAACCGGCCGGAGGTGGATTGGGAAACAATCCGGGACGGCATCCGGAAACACGGCATCCGCAACGCCGCCCAGACCACGGTCGCGCCGACCGGGACCATCGCCACCGTGGCCGGCTGCGAGGGCTACGGCTGCGAGCCGGTCTTCGCGCTGGCCTACGTCCGCCACGTCAACGACAACGGCCAGGACCTGCAACTGACCTATGCCAGCCCCCGTTTCGAGCAGGCCCTCCAAGCGGCCGGGCTGGGCGAGGAGAAGCGCCAGGAGATCATCGAGCAGGTCATGCGCGAAGGCACCTGCCAGGGCATCCCCGAGGTGCCCGAACACATCCAGAACACGTTCGTGGTCTCAGCTGACATCAGCGCCGAGGAACACGTCCGCATGCAGGCTGCCTTACAGGCTTTCGTCGATAACAGTCTGAGCAAAACCATCAATTTCCCCGAAACCGCCACCGTCGATGACGTGGCCCAGGCCTATATGCTGGCCTGGGAGCTGGGCGCCAAGGGCATCACCGTCTACGTGACCGGCTCGCGCGACAAGGTCGTGCTCGAGACCAAGGCCACCGCCGAGAAGAAGGAAGCGCCCGTCCCCGAGCAGCGCACCATCTGGCACGACAGCAAGAAGCCCCGCCCGCGCGCCCTGGTCGGCAAGACCTACAACGTCGAGACGCCGCTGGGCAAGGCTTTCGTCACCGTCAACGAGAACGGCGGCGACCAGCCCTTCGAGGTCTTCATCAACACCGCAAAGGCCGGCTCCGAGACGGCCGCCGTTTCGGAGGCGATCGGCCGCCTGATCTCGTACCTGCTGCGGCTGGCCTCCCCGGTGGAGCCGTTGAGCCGCCTGCGCGAGGTGGTCCGCCAGTTGAGCGGCATCGGCGGCGGGCGCTCGCTTGGCTTCGGCCCCAACCGGGTCCGCTCCTTGCCCGACGGCGTGGGGCAGGTGATCGAGATGTACCTGCGCGAAAAGGACGGCCTGGTCGAACCCGTCAGTGAAGAGAAAGCCAGCAAGAACGGCGGATCCCACAGCGAGTACGGCCGCGACCCAGCACACCCTCAAGATCGGCGACCTGTGCCCCGAGTGCGGCGAAGCCGCCGTAGTCAACGAGGAGGGCTGCCGGAAGTGCTATGCGTGCGGGTTCTCGGAGTGTTAGTTAGGTTATAGTACAATGTACCCACAATTGTGGATACATTCGGAGATAAGTATGGTAACTGTTGGAGTTCGAGAGTTGAAGCAACAAGCCAGTGAGTTGGTACGCATGGTGCGTGAAACCGGGACAGAAGTCCAGGTAACCTATCGTGGACAGGTTGTCGCATTATTGATCCCCGTGAATCCCGCTCGGAAAGAAGATAAGAATGCCTGGTCAAAACTCGACCATCTGGCCGCGGAGATCGGAGCGCGCTGGCCCGATGGCGTCTCAGCCGCAGATGCGGTTTCTGAGGCACGACGTTAATGTTCATTGTTACCGATGCCAGCATCTGGGTGGCGCGTCTGGTTCCACAAGATGTCTTTTATAAACCGGTCAAGGAATGGATGTTTGCCCGCCTCGAAGAGAACGATCGATTTCTCGCACCTTCGCTTCTCCTTGCTGAAATTGGAGGGGCAATCAGTCGCCGTACATCCCCATCGCTTGGATTGAAGGCGATTAGCCAAGTAGAAAACCTGCCAGGGTTGCAATTGGTAGAGATGGAAAATTCCCTACTGCGGGATGCAGCCAACCTGGCCGCAGAGTTGGGCTTGCGCGGCGCGGATTCAACCTACGTGGCAGTCGCAGCACGGTTAGACTTGCCCTTGATAACTCTGGATATTGACCAAAGGGAAAAAGCCACAAAACGCGTAGAAATTGTGGAGATACCAGCGTGAAGATCGGAGACCTGTACACCGCGTGCGACGGAGCGATGACCTCTATCATCTATGGAAAATAAACAAACCCTCTCTTACTGGTGGGCGGCGTTGATTGGCTTGCTCTTCCCCATCGCACAAGCGGCGATCTACTACTTCCGATTTGGACAGCTCAACCCGTATGCAACCGTCCTGGATTATCTTCTGTTCTTCCTGGCCGGCGCGCTGGGCGCTCTGGTCCTGATCCCCCTGCTGCGCCGTAGCCGGACGCCCGCCGCCCGCTGGATCGTGCTGCTGGCCTTCCTGCTGGCCACGCCTTTGGCAATCGCCGGAATGGTGGGCGGCGGCCTGTTCGGGCCCGTCGGGGTCGTGCTGCTGCCTGCCATCCTCTGGGCCATCTTCGCCGGGATCGGGTATGGGATTGGGCGGCTGGTTTCGAGAAAGTAAAGTGGATCGTGCAAAGCGAAGCCAAAACCGTTCCCGCATATCTGGAAGAAGTTCCCGTGCAACGAAGGGCTGCCCTCACCCGGCTGCGCGACCTGTGCCGTGAGACGCTGAAGGGTTTTGTCGAGGGCATGGAGTACGGCATGCCCTCCTACAGCCGGGAGGGCGAGGTGGAAGTGGGCTTCGCCAGCCAGAAGAATTACATTTCGCTCTATATTCTCAAAGAAGAAGTGTTGAACGCATACAAAGAGCGCCTGGCCGGCAAGGGAGTCAGCTTTGGGAAAGGCTGCATCCGCTATTCCCGGCCGGAGCGGATCGATTTCGAGCTTGTGGAACAGATGCTGGTTGCCAGCGAGACATCGGATGCGCCGGTTTGTTAATTAGACATTATTGGTAATAAGCAGAAGATGCTAGCTGGCATAACAGCAACACAGGTTTTGGATGGCGGCATTCCACTCGCAGGTTATGAAGGGCACAAGCCACTTCCATCACCGAATCCGAAAAGCCATCTTTGGTGTTGCGGAAAACATCTTTCACAATACGACAACGTTTGACACCTGCAATCGTATTTTCAACACTGATCCTGGTTCCGGAAATGATGCTGTTCAAACACCGATCAGTTTTACTCAACTCCTGGCCTTTAGGTTTTTTTTGGCTGAAACGTGATCACACCTTTCGGCTCATATCCTTGAAAGCCGGTGTCCTTGCCCAAAGTAGAACATCTTGGATAGGAGATGGGATGATCGTCAGCTACCCTTTTGTCGTGAGTTTTGCCAGTCACGGTTGGACTGAGATACAACACTTTCTTGGTATGGCAGCTGCTCAACAAAAGGTTCTTGTCGGTATGGGTTTTCTTCTTGCCACTGTAGTGTTCACGCTGTTTTTGGGCATCTTTCGGGCGTTGGCGTCGTCTTTCCGTGTCATCGATCAAGAAATCTGGCTCTGCTTCGGCAACGAGTGGGCTGTCAGCCACGGCTTCTCCATCACGCTCCGGCGTCAACCCCATTTCGGCTAGCGTTTGCTTCAAGATCGGCAAGAGCAGGTGTATCCAGTAGTTGGCTTGCGGTTGACTGATCTCAAACTGTAACCCGAGCATCTCCTGGATCGGATACGTCTTCTGGTAGATCAAAATGAACAACAGCTTGTCTTCATCCGTTCGCAATTTCTCTTTCGGGCCAGCCCCGGCTCGCCGTTGCCGAGGCGTGCCTCTTTTGGTAAGCTCTGGCGGATGTAATCCAGCCAGCTTTTCCTTGAACGTTGGCAAGATCCGCTCGAATTCTTCCACTTTGAGCCCAGTCGCCGCTAGAAATTGTTTTGGTTTTGCTTTCAATTGGTCGTATGTGATCATGCTGCTATTTTACTATTACCGATAATGTCTATTGAGGGATCATCATGGAGTTCAACGTCTCCAGACGTTGGAGCTTGCTGGCAAGTCCAAAATCTGGAGATTTTGGACTCCTCACGGCATCCTCGGGTGCGCTATCCTGGCCGGTTCATGCACCATCTGGAATTGTGGCTCAACCGTTTCTGACGCGAAAAATACCAAAAATTAGCTCGCTATGGACGGGAGAACCGGAGTTGTACGATCGAGAAGAAATCGATGAGTAGGGAAAAGCCTGGCTGCACAAGGCTTGGGAAAGAGGGGATATAAGGGAAAACCCCTAGCGTTGTAAGGGGACCCGGCAAAGACACGTCGGAATCATATGCGCAACAAGAAAAATATGGTACGAACCGGCTTGTTCTTTGCCGGTCTGATCAGTATTGGTGCTTTCCTGTTCTTCGGTTTTTCTCCGTTTACGGGGAAAGAGCCGGCCTCGAAGCTCCAGCAGGGTCCGCTGTTCCTGGATGTGCCGGTCATCCGGCAGTCCCTGGGCACCTCCTGCGGAGAAGCAGCGATCGTGATGGCCTACAACGATGCCAACCCGCAATCCCCCATCACTGAGCAGGAGGCCATCGCTTATGCCACCGCCCAGGACTACTTCACGCCTGGCACCCCGCCTTTCACCAGTCCCGAAAACATGGTCAAGATCGCGGAATACTATGCCGCTGATGTCTCCACGGGCAGGGTCCAAACCCCCGGGCGGGGCCTGGACCTGCTGTTCGAAAAACTGGAAGCAGGCACGCCCATCATCATCGACGTGCTCACCATCCTTACGGATCCCACCTCGGAGGCCCATTTTATTGTAGTGACAGGCCTGTCCCTCAATGGAAGGGATGAAGTGGTCGTTCATTACAACGATCCCTTCACCGGCATCAAAGATTCGGCCCTCTGGTCCGCCCCCCAGGGGATCTGGAACGCCTGGCAGAACAACGGCGATCCAGGCGGGCCGGGCTGGTGGCTGGCAATCCCGCCTCAATAGCCCGGAAATCTCCTTCGATTCTATTTGTAGCAGGCGCGGGAAAGTTGTAAAATGAAGATAGAGCCACCCGCATGATCTGGTTGGCTGCTTACCCTGATGAGCCAAGGAGATACCTGCCATGAACGCTCCGGAGCTTTGTGAGCTTCTCGAACAACTTCACGATGAAATCGAGGGGATCGAAACGGCCGACGAAAAAGAACTTGCGCTTCTGCGCGAACTCGGGGCAGACATCCGCGAGCTGCTGGAGCGCTGCGAGCGGGCCGAGCAGATCCAAACCCAGCCGGTGACGATCCAGAGGTGGGATGACGCGGTCGATTCCCTGGCGGTCAACCATCCCACCCTGACAGCAATGATCTCCAACATTTCCACCATCCTGAGCAATGCCGGGATTTGAAAGCAGAAAAAGGCGACTGCCATCTTCGAGATGGCAGTCGCCTTTTTCTTAAGTTTCTATCCAAAAAATGCTCAAGCCGCCGTACCCCATACGGGGGATTTTCCTCGGCGACGGGGGCGCCGCCGAGAGCGTATTTTACGGATAGATTCTCAACACAAAACCGAAAGCCCTCCGCGCAGGGCGGAGGGCAAGGGAGGAGAAAAACTGAGGCGACTAGGCTTGCTTGGCTTCGGAGTTTCGGCTATGGTTTCGGTAATGTTACTACAGCTGGTTGTGTGTGATGTTTGGGCAACAATGAGGTGCGGTTGCAGTAGTGAAAGCTGTAATGTCAGGTTGTGTGCGGTATCGTTGTTCGAACTCTGATGGTAGGTTACGGTGTTTGGCTGTAGGGCGTTGTTTGGATCGTGTGGTTCCAAACCCGGTCGCCTCAGATAGCATTATCTTAACATGCCTTTCTTTGTAAACTATATACGCTTTTGAAAGGTAGATTGCAGAAACATAACATAACCGCTTGCAGGGCAGGAATCTCTTTTGAACCGGTTGTGCGAAAGGCGTGTTAATACTTACAGCATTTTCAGATCCCATAAGTCGGCAAGAAAGGCGCGCTGATGAAACCCAAGCTCTTTATCAGTTATTCCCGTCGCCAAACCCCCTTTGTAGACCGCCTGGCAGACAAACTCGAAGACAACGGCTATTCCCTGTGGCTGGACTACCAGAGCCTGGTCCCTGCCCGGCCGTGGTTTGACCAGATCCAATCCGGCCTGGACGGTGCGGACGTGCTCCTTTTGGTGGTTTCGAAAGAATCGCTTGCCTCGAAACACGTCGAGCCGGAGTGGCGCGGCGCGCTGGAACGTAACAAGCGCATTGTCCTGGTCATATTCGAGGCCGTCCCGCTGCCGACCGAACTGCGAGAGTGTGAATGGGTCGATTTCCGCACACGCTACAACCGCAGCATCCAACAACTGATGGGCTTGCTGGAGCACCCGCTCCCGGCGCCGGAGCCGGCCCCCCAAAAGGGGTTCAAGCCCCCGGTCCTGTTTTGGATCGCGCTCGTCTTCAGCGTGCTGGTCGTGATCGGATCCCTGCCCACCTGGTGGACGCTGTTCATCCCCTACCTGCTCCTGCCTTTGCCCTGGCAAATTTATAAACGGAATTACGTCTTTTCGCGGGTGATTCCCACGCTCGCGTTGCTGCCGGTATTATGCTGGTTCACCTGGGCCATCTTTATCGCGGAAGGGAACATCTTTTTCTGGCTGGGCCGTTTTGCAGATAATTGGCTGATCCCCACCACCCTGGCGAGCTGGATCCTGGCCGGGTTGCTTTTGACGCCCGCCATGCAGCGCCGCGCCAAACCGGAAGCGGCCCGCGTGCGCTTTGCCAACCCGCTGCGGGTACAGACCACGAATCCGCGCCCGGTCCTGTTTGCGATCGACCATGCTCACCAGGACAGCCAGTATGCCGCCGACCTGCGACAGGGCCTGGAACGGTACGGGCACCTCCTCTCCCAGGAAGGGGAAACTCCCGAGGCCATTTTTGTCCTGATCTCGGCCTATAAGAAGGACACAGAGTACGACCCCGACCAGCAGGCCGTCTATCCGATCTTGCTCCAGTCGGTAGACGGCATCGACCCCGCCCTGCGGCGCATCCAGTGGATCAATTTCCGCAAGGGCATCCACAACGTAAACAAGTTGGCCCTGCTGCTGCCCGAACCGGAGAAGCTGCTAAAAGTCCTGGCCGTGGCCCCGGCAGGCCGGCAAGAGATCTTTCCGTTCGGGGTCAACGCCCTGCAATATTTTTATTTACTCACCGGCATCCTGGCCGGCGGCGGATTGCTGACATCCATGCTCTCCCTGCTCGCGCTGATGTTCAGCGGGGACTTGGGTCCGGACCAGTGGTTCAGCCTGATCGGGGTGGCGCTGAACGGCTTGTTGTTGTTCGGCATGGTAGTGTTCTCCGTCCGGGTCTTGCGGACGCGCAGCGGAGGCGCCTCCGCGTTCTACCCCCTGCTGGTTTTGACCCTCTTCCAGGCTGCCGTGCAAATGAGCCTGATCTTTTTCCTTTTGCCCGGCGAAACAGCAGACCAGCGCTTGAGCGATATCGTCACCTCCGCCACGAGCGGGACCTTCATCAGCCTGTTTGCCTTTCCGGTTGGGCTGGCCCTCACCGCCTTGATCCTGGTCTTTCGCTGGCGCGATGTATACCGCTGGCTGCCGCGCCGGCAAGACAACCTGGTTTCCCGCCTCGAGAGCGCCCTGATGCTCTACACGCCCACACGGCGCGGGGTGTTAGTCTTCCATGGGATTTACCACGCCCTGTTGTTATCGATCTATTTATTCCTGGTCCTGTTGAACTCCACCAGCATCGACGTGGCGGCCTTTCTTTTCGCAATTCCCTTCCTCGGGATCGCCTTTGGCGTCCGCTGGGTTGCGCGGCGCCTGTCGACGTAAGCACCGCGCAGGCGCCTGCAGCATCTTGCCAAACGCCAAAAATATGCAATAATGGGTATATGGGAATGCTGGCACCAGAGACAAAACGGGGTGAGACCGTTCGCAAGACGCTCGTCCTGGCCGCCCTGATCGGTGCGGTGCTGTTCAGTTGGCTGCTCGGGCACGTGCTCCGCTTTTCCATCCCTGCGCTCTGGCAGCCTCCGCTGCAGGAATTGAACCCCCAAACCGAATATGGGTTCGAGATCGAGCTCGCCGGCATTCGCCGTTTGGCCGTATTTCCCGGCCTTGCGCCGGCCGGGCTTGCAACCCAGTTGCAACGCCTGCCAGCCCCGGGTGCGCCACCCGGGGAGTGCCAGGGCCTGACGTACTTCACCTCCCTGCCGGCCAAGTGCCTGACGCCAGATGGACGGTTGATAGAGGTAGGTGGGATTGAATTCGAACGTCATCGTAGTCCCGGAAAGCAAGTAGCGAGAGAAAACTTGGCTGGCTGTCCTCTCCTGGAAGAAAGCCAGCTTTTCCTTCGGTTTTACATCCTCCGCCAGAAGATCCTGGACATGCTGTGCTACAATCGAGCACGATTACCGGTATTCCACAATGAATTGCAAAAGTTGTCATAGCCCGGCTCCCCCAAACGCCCGTTTTTGCCCCAACTGCGGACAGCCCCTCGCGGCTGCAACGCTCCCGGCGGCGCAAAGGACGGGCGTTTTCGATCTGGACCGTTTCCTGCCGCGCGAGCTGGCCGCCAAGCTGGAAACTTCCCGCGCCGCCGGGGACATGCAGGGAGAACGCCGCATCATTACCATGTTGTTCTGCGACGTCAAAGGCTCTACCGCTGCTGCCGAGCAGCTTGACCCCGAAGAATGGACCGAAATCATCAACGGCGCCTTCGAGCGCATGATCCGGCCGATCTACCAGTACGAAGGCCTGGTTCCGCGCCTGATGGGAGACGCCATCCTGGCCTTTTTCGGCGCGCCGGTCGCCCACGAAGACGACCCGCAGCGCGCAGTTCTGGCCGGCCTGCAAATCCAGCAGGACATCGCGCCGTACGCGGAGGAGGTCCGCAAACGCTACGGCGTCAACTTTGCCTTGCGGGTGGGGATCAACACCGGCCTGGTGGTGGTCGGCGGGGTGGGCTCAGACCTGCGCATGGAATACACCGCCATCGGCGACGCCATCAACCTGGCTGCCCGCATGGAGCAGACCGCCGCGCCCGGCACAGTGCAGCTCTCCGAAGAAACCTACCAGTTGGTTGCGCCGTTTTTCGAAGTTGAAGCGTTGGGCGGGATCGAGGTCAAAGGCAAAACGGAGCCGGTCAACGCCTACCGGGTCGTTTCGGTGAAACAGATGCCCGGCCAGGTGCGCGGGCTGCAGGGGTTGTCCTCCCCGCTGGTCGGGCGCGAAGCGGAGTTGTCGGCGCTGGCAGCGCGCCTGTCCGCGTTGGGTGCGGGAGAGGGAGGGGTCGTCACGATCCTGGGAGAGGCGGGCTTGGGCAAATCTTCCCTGTTGGCCGCCGCCCGCGAGCGGACGGATTCCGGATCGGTTTCCTGGCTGGGAGCCCAGGCGCTCTCTTACGCCCGGTCGATCAGTTACTTTTCCTGGCGGCAGGTCATCCGCGCTTCGATCGGCGCCCGGGAAAGCGAGTTGCCGGCCGGCGTGCGCGCCAAATTGCGCTCCACTTGCGTACGCTACGGCTTGCCCGGCGGTGAGGTCCCCTTCCTGGAAGCCATCTTGGCGGTCGAGAGCCAGGCCAGCCTGGAACAGGTCGCGAGCGTTCAAGGCGACGCCTTGCTCCAGCGAATTACCGCGTCAGCCCGCAGCTACCTGAGCGCCGCCGCCCGCGAAACACCGCTCGCGCTCGCCTTCGATGACCTGCACTGGATGGACGAGGCTTCCCTGACCCTGCTCGACAACCTGGTGGACCTGGTAGAAGAGAAACCGGTCCTGTTCCTGTGCCTGGCCCGCCCGGAAAAGGACAGTCCGGCCTGGGAATTCACCCGGCGCGTCCAAAGGGACCTTCCGGCCTGCTCACGTTCCATCGAACTTTTCCCGTTCTCGGGCGAGACCACCAACGCGCTGCTGGTCAACCTGTTAGGGCGGCGCGACCTGCCCCAATCCCTGTACGACCAGATCGCCGCCAGGGCGGAAGGCAATCCCTTCTTCGTCGAGGAGATCATCCGCTCGCTGATCGAAACGGGACAGATCGTGCGTGAAAACGGGGAGTGGCGCGCAGCCGGGGCAATGGCCAGAATGTCCCTACCAAAGACCTTGTCTGGCGTATTGAGCGCGCGCATCGATCGCCTGCCCGAGGGGGCTAAGCAAATCCTGCATTTTGCCTCCGTCCTCGGGCGCTCCTTCGACCTGGAAACGCTCTCTGCCATGGTCACCGGGGAAAATGGGTTGGCCGCTCAGGTCCAAAACCTGGAGCAGGCTGGGTTGGTCCAAAAAGGGGCCAACCAAGCGGGGACAGAATACACCTTCCGGCACGGGCTCATTCAGGAGGCCGCCTACAACTCCATCCTGCTCAAACGCCGGCGCGCGCTGCACCTGGGCGTGGGGGAATTCCTGGAGGGAAAATACGCTGAGCGCCTGGCCGAGTTTGCCCCTGTGCTGGCCCACCACTTCTACGCTGCCCGGGATTCCCGCTCCTTGCAATATGACACGCTGGCGGGGGAGAAAGCGGCGGGCCTCTACGCCAACGCCGAAGCTGCCACCCACTTCACCCGCGCCCTTGAAGTGGCCAGGCGCGAAGAGGCCCCCTCGGGACAGATCTCGTATCTCTTCACCCAGTTGGGTTCGGCGCTCGAGCTGAGCGGCAGGCATACGGAAGCGCTCGAGAATTACGAAGCGATGCAAGCCTTTGGAGAGCGGCAGGCGGAGCGATCCATCGAACTGGCTGCCCTGATGGCAAAAGCAACCCTTTACTCGACGTTCACCCAGGTGCATGACGCTGAACGCAGCGAACGCACGCTGATCCAGGCTCTCGAGATCTCCCGCGAAATCGGCGACCGGGACGCGCAAACCCGCCTGCATTGGAACTTGCTATTGAACTATTTGTTCTCGAAACAACTCGACCGCGCGCTCGCATACGGGACCCAGGCGCTCACCCTGGCGCGCGAATCGGACAACCGGGAGTATCTGGCGTTCGTGTTGAACGATCTGTGCCGCCTGTATACCTGCCGGGGAGAATTCGAGAAGCGCGCACGAGGTGATCCGGGAAGCCCGCGCGTTGTGGTATAAACTGGACAACCAGGTCATGCTGGCGGACAGCTTCGGCTCCGAAGCCGAGGCGTACTTCAACGCCGGCGCGTTGGACCTTTCCCTGGAACGCAGCCGGCAGGGGTTGCAGATCAGCGAAAAGATCGAGAACCTGTGGGGCCAGTCGTATGACCGCATGCTGATGGCGTTCGCCTATTTCGAAAGCGGCCAGCTTGGGCACGGCATCCGGGAAGCGGAGCTGGCCATCCGGCTGGGGGATGAAGCCGGGCTGATCGCCAGCAACAGCCTGCGATCCGAGCTGGCCTGGGTATATGCCTATTGCGGCGCATATGAGCGAGGCTACCGCTTGATCGACGAAGCGCTGCGCCAGGCAGACGAAAAAATGCCCGCCTGGCGCGCGTTTCCCCAGGCGGGAAAAGTGCGCATGCACCTGCTGCAAGGCGACCTAGCCTCAGCGGAGGAGAGCGCGGGGAACGCGCCCCTGCAACCGATCTCGATCCCGTATGCGCGCTATACCATTTTTGTCTGCCTGGCGAACGTCGAGCTGGCCGCAGCGCGAGAGCAGTACGACAAGGCGCTCGCCCTGTGCGAAGACTTGCTGCGCGAAGTTTCTCCCCTGGTTCGGATCGACGTTCCCGAAGTGTTGCGCTGGAAAGGGGTCGCCTTGTTGGCCCTGGGACAACTCGAGGCAGCGCAGGCGGTCTTCTCGCAGGCCCGCTCGCTGGCGGAAGCCTCGAACGAGAACCTGCACCTGTGGCTGATCCTGTCCGGGCTGGCGGCCGTCCGTGAAAAACAGGGAAAGCACGAGCAAGCCGAAGCCCTGCGCTACGAGGCGCGCGCCACCCTGGCCGGGATCGCGGACTCCTTGGATGAGGTCGGGTTGCGCGACTCGTTCCTGGCGCAACCCGGGGTGCGGGCGTTGCTGCGCTAGCTTTTACAAACTGGGGTATAGTCGCTCCCCTTTTTAGATGGGCGGAAGGAGATCGAAATGTCCATCGAAGAGAACAAGCGGATCATCCGCCGTTACCAGGAAATCTACAACAGCAACAACCTGGAGGCCCTCGCGGAGGTGTTGGCCGCAGATGTGGCCACGCCCAAGATGATGGCCGGTCTGCCGCCGGGGCTGGAGGGTGCAAAGCAGGTACACAAGACCACGCTGACCGGCATGCCCGACTGGTACACGCAGATCGAAGACCTGATCGCGGAAGGCGACCGGGTCGCCGCGCGCATTCGCATGACGGGAACCCACACCGGCGATTTCTGGGGCGTCCCAGCCACCGGAAAGCGGGTAGAATTTACCGGTATGTACATCGTCCGCATCGCAGGCGGCAAGATCGTCGAGCATTGGGGCGAGGAAGACGGGGTCAGCCTGATGCAACAACTGGGCGTGATGCCGACAGGCTAATACGGAGGAGGATATTCCATGGCAAAAGTGATTCCCGCCAACGAGCGCATCGAGCGTGCCCGCAAGTTGATCCAGAAGGCACGCGATTTGCGGATCCCCGAAGGGTTGGGCAAAAACGACCTGTCCTACATCGCCGGGGTCAAGGACCTGTTACGGCAGGCGCGCGAACTGGTCAAGTTCATTCCCATGCGGGCAGGCGTCTCGGACGAGATGAAGGCCGAGGTCGAGCAGGTCTTCGCCGAGGCCGACCAGGCGGACCGCGAGGTGTTGCACGGAGGTTCTTGAGCTCTCTCCTTTGTCATTTCGACCAGCCCTTCGACAAGCTCACCGTTCGTGCCGTGAGCACGACGGTGCAAGACGGCAGGATAAACTCCACGAGGAGAAATCTTACCGCGTGGCGGGAAAAGATTTCTCCCTGCGGTCGAAATGACAGGGGCTGCGCGGCTTATCCTGCTTCCATCTGCTCGAGCAGTGCCGGCAGCAACCCGATGTGCTCCAACCGGAAGAATCGCGCTTGCCCGGCCGGCGGCGGGTCGGCCTGCTCGTGCTGCCAGGTCAGCTCGTGCGGGACGTACACCGCATGCCCGCCGATTTCCAAGGCCGGCAGGATATCGGACCGTAGCGAATTCCCCACCATCAAAAACCGCTCCGGGGCCACGGAATACTTCTCGAGCAGGGATTGGTAAACGGAGGCTGTTTTCCGGCTGACAATCTCGATATATCGGAAGCAACCGTCCAACCCCGAACGAGTGATCTTGCCCTCCTGCTCGAACAAGTCCCCCTTGGTCAGCAACATCAGCGGATAGCGGTCCTTCAAACGGTCGAGCGTCTCTCTCACGCCTGCCAGTAACTCCACCCGGCCCTGTAACATCCCCCGGGCCAGGTCCACCAGGATTTGCAGGTCCTGCCCGGAGATGCGGCCTTCGGTCAACTCGACGGCAGTCTCGATCATGGACAGGGCGAAGGCCTTGACGCCGTAGCCGAAGTGCTCCAGGTTGCGCGTTTCGGCCTGGTACAGGCGTTCCGTGATCCACCCGGGGGAGTGATACTGCGCGAGCAGCTCGATCAACTGGGCCTGCGCATCGGCGTACAGGCGCTCGTTCTGCCACAGGGTATCGTCGGCGTCGAAGGCCAACAGGTCGAAGCGGGCCATCAGATGGCGCTTTTCTGGCCGAGCACTTCGCGCATAAACCGCCGGCGGTAGTGGATCAGGAACAGCAACAGCACGAGCTGCAGGGCCGCAGGCACGATCGTCGAAAATTGCTCGAAGTAAAATTCCAGTAGGTTGACGACAGTCAGGAACAGCAACAGCACGAACAGGATCAGCCGCAGGGCCCGCTGCTCCTCGCGTCCGCGGAACCACAGGGCGATGCCATACAGGAGCGCCAGCCCGCAGGCGGCCTTGAGCGCTTTCGCCCCGGTCAGCCAGGCCAGGCTGGTGGTGCTGGTTACCCGCCCGTCCGCGATCTGTGCCAGCAGGATGCGGATCAAATATTCCGGCGACGGGGATCCGCTGGCAAGCAGCCAACGGGTCAGGTCGTAGGTCGCCCACAGGCCCAACATGGTCAGGCCACCCAACAGGATGGCCCGCAGGCGCGCCTGCGTCAGCCAGCGCTCGTCGATCCCGGTCAGGAACTCGAAGAAGCGCTCGAACCGGCTGGGGCGCCGCGGCACCAGGTGGATGTGTTTCGACTGGATGAACTGCAGCAGCTCTTCGGCCAGGTTGGCGTATTCGTAATGCTCGGCGTGCTCCACAACGTAGTGCAGCCTGTCCGCCAGGCTATCGCGCTCAGCGGAGTCCAGGTCGCGCTCCAGCACTTCCTCGAAGGCGTCCAGGGCGCCGTATAACTCCGTGCGCGCGTCTCGCCGGTTGGGCTTGCGCACTTCCATATAGAAAATAGCCACCAACAAAAAGAAGGCGTAAATGATCGAAGCGGCGGGCGGATAGAAATAGTCGTTGTTTTGGGTGATGAATTTACCCACTTCATCCATGAAGAGGCCCACCCCCACGCCGGCCAGGGTCGCTCCCAGGCGGTATACCCACCGGTTGGCAAAGATCAGCATCAGGGCAGCGCTAATGAACAGCAGCAGGCCGCCCCACAGCACGTGGGCGATGTGCAAGGTCTGGTTGCCCAGCTGGGGATAGCCGGTTAGCTCCAGGAACAGCCGGGTGAGGGCCACGCTGCCAGCATAACTTAGCAGGAGCAGGAACAGGTAAAATTCGGCGCCCTCCCGCTCGACCGGCCTGCGCAGGCGCATGAATAAGGGTGGCATGAGTCCTCCGTTTGATGTTTGTCTTGTATCTGCTCAAGCCCGGACAAAAGGTAGGGCAATTTATCATGAAGGCTGAGGAGTTACCTTATTTTTAAGTGTAAGACCTATCTTACCAAAGAAGGTGGAAGTGGGGTAATCTCACACGGGAGCATTCAGATTTCTGTAGAATCGCAGAATCCGCTTAGGCTGAAGCCTTCGCGGAAAGATCCCGAAAAAAGGGTATGGGGGGCGTACGCCCCCCATACCCTTTTTTCGGTTTTCTCTTGGCAATCGGTATCGTAGAATTACAACATTTGAACGCTCCCATATCACACCCCCATCATGCAAAAGGCAAGAAATCAGTATACAATTAAGCCATGCAGCCTGGTATGAAAACTCTCCTCCTGCTCAGCTTGTTCCTGCTCCTCGCAACGACAGGCTGCGACGGCTGGTCCTACACTGTGCCGACCTTTCCCGCCCCGCCGCCGACCATCACCCCGTCCATTCTCTCGCCCACGCCGGTGATCGTGACGGTCACCCGCACGACCAGCCCTGCCCCCTTCTCCCCAACGCCGACCGAAACGGCGAGCATAACCGCCTCCCCCGTCACGCCGACGGAGACGGCCACCGCCTTCACCGAGGCCCCGACCGCTACGAGTAGCCCCACCCTGCCGCCCCTTTCCCCGAACATCATCGTCGAGGTGCTGGGCTGCAACACCAGCTTCGACCTCACCCACGGCATGGGCGAAGTGACGAATGCCTTCGTCACGTTGAAGAACAACACCGGGGCCGCCATGACCGACGTCTGCACCACGCTCAACGCGCTGGACGAGGGCCGCGCCCACCCGGACAAAACCGTCTGCGTGCCCTTGCTGTCCCACGGGGACCAGGTCACCCTCAAGTTGACCGTGGACAGCACCTACCGCCAGAACACGCCGGTCCAGGTAGAGGTGAAAAGCGCCGGGAGCCTGCTCGTGCGCGAGGGACAGGAATCCTGCAGCGACCTCGGCCTGTTCGCGCCAGCGCCGGGTTTATTATTGACGCCGGTAGCCATCGAATGATCCCGTTCTTTGTCCGCTAATCCAAAGATTTCTCTTCACTCCCCCCGTAATTGTCATTTTCCCTGCAATTGTCATTTCGACCGCAGGGAGAAATCCTGCCCTGCCACATCGAAAGATTCCTCCTCCAGGCTATTGAAATCGCATACCCACAGTGCTATAGTTATTTTGAAGCAATTCGTCGAAGGAATTGCTGTCCGCGAAGTTCCTGTATCATACGAGTAAGGAGGATCCCATGGACGCCAATCTTCCGACCGTAAGCTCCATTTCCAATATCATCATGTTTCTGGCGGTCATCCCCGCCTTATGGGTTTCGGGGAGGATCATTCTACGGAACTTTATGAGTAGTGACCATGCCATCATACTCTTTCTATGGCTGGTCCTGGGAGGGTTCTTCCTCATTCCACTGATCGACCTGCTTTCATACCTCAGGAACCTTGTCTTGCTCATTGTTTCGCCAGATCAGAACATGATGGAAATGCCGCTATTCCTGGGGACAATCGCTTGGTTTTGGTATGCAATCATCTCCCTTGTTGTAGCAATTACAATCTATGCTGTTGCAATGATCTATGGAAAAAGGTTACTCGTAGAACACGGGCAGCCCCTGATCGAACAGTTGTCGTTGAATGACATGGAAAAGGCTTTTACCGTCTTAGGGCTGGCTGGCTTGCTGAGCAGCATGATTCATGGCATCGTTGGGAATTTTCTGTGGATTTTGAATACGGAATCCGCCAGAACTGTGACTCTAGGGTCTTGGGGCGTTATTTTAGGCTGGGTTCTCGGTTTTCTCCTCTTGATCCTTGCTATCCTTCTCATGAATCAGAGGCTGGACAAAGAAGAAGATAAATCGTTTAAGTAACCATTACCCAGCAGTGTCTAGCTACTATCCCAAAGGCAGCGTGAACGAAAACGCGCTGCCTTTCCCAACCCCTTCACTTTCCACCCAAATCTCCCCCCCATGGGCCTCGACCAGGTGCCTGGCAATCGTCAAGCCGATGCCGCTGCCGCCGCCCGCCGCCCGCGAGCGGGACTTGTCGACCCGGTAGAAGCGGTCGAACAGGTGCGGCAGGTGCTCCGGCGCAATGCCCGCGCCCGTATCCCGGACGGTGAAGCGCACCTGGCCGTTCGTCCGCGCAGCGCCCACCGTCACCGTCCCGCCGGCGGGCGTGTACTGCAAGGCGTTTCCGGTCAGGTTGGTCAGCACCTGCAGGATGCGATGCTCGTCGGCGCGGACCGGCGGCAGGTTGGCTGGCAGTTCCAGGTCCAGCACGACGCCCTTGGCCTCGAACTGCCCGCGGAAGCGTTTCGCCAGCGTCTCCAGCAGCGGAGCGACCGGCGTCGGGCGCAGGTCCAGTTCGTAGGCGCCGGCTTCCACCCGGCTGAGCTCCTGCAGGTCGTCCACCAGCCGGTTGAGGCGGTCGGCCTCCTGGTGGATCTGCTGGTAGGTCTCGTCTGCGGCGGGCAGCACCCCGTCCATCAGGCCCTCCATCGAGCCCTTGATCGCGGTCAACGGCGTGCGCAGCTCGTGGCTGACGTCCCCGATCAGCTGGCGGCGCATGGCCTCCACCTGGTGCAGTTTCTCGGCCATCTGGTTGAAGCGCGCGGACAACTGCCCTAACTCGTCCGCGCCGGTCACCCGAACGCGCTCGTCGTAATGGCCTTCCGCGATCCGTTGGCTGGCCCGCATCATCTCGCGCAGCGGGCGCTGGATCGCCCGGCTGAACAGCAGGCTGATCAAGACCGCCACCAGCACGGCGGCGGCAGCAGCCCAGGCCAGCGCCTCGAACACGCCTGCCCGGAAGCCGGCAAACAGTTCCGCCATCATCCCCTGACCCTGGCCATTCCCAAAGCCGAATCCCTGTCCTTGTCCCTGCATCATACCCGTGCCGGGGCCCAAGCCCATATTTCCCAGGTGACGGTTGAAAGCCTGCGGCAGCACAGCCGGGACGGTCAGCGCCAGCACCAGCACGCCGACCAGGACCACGGCAAAGTACGAGAGGAACAGCTTGATCCCCAGATGCGAACGGATGGTCTTCATCATAGCAGCTCGTCCTGGAAGCGGTAGCCCACGCCCCGCACCGTGGCGATCAAATCGGGGTCGCCCAGCTTCTGGCGGACGTGTCCCAGGTGGACGTCCACCACCCGCATTTCGCCGTAGTACTCCCCGCCCCACACCTTTTCCAGCAGTTGCTCGCGGGAGAGCACCCGCCCGCGGTTTTCGGCCAGCGCGCGCAGCAGGTCGAACTCGATCGCGGTCAGTTCAACGGGCTGATCGTCCACCGTCACCTGGCGTCCCCCAATGTCTATACGCACGTGGCGAAAGTTCAGGACGCCCCCTTCCCCGTCCGCGCCCGCTCCCGTTTGGACGCGCCGCAGCGCCGCCTTGACCCGCGCCGTTAACTCCCGCGGGCTGAACGGCTTGGTGACGTAATCGTCCGCGCCCACCGTCAGGCCGACAATCTTGTCGGTCTCCTCCGTGCGGGCGGTGAGCATGATCACGTACACGTCCGATTCGCGCCGCAAGCGGGTCAACAGCTCGATGCCGTCCATGCCGGGCAGCATCACGTCCAGCACGATCAGGTCCGGTTTGAAGGCCCGCGCCGCCTTGAGACCCGATTCCCCGTCCGCAGCCGTGTACAGCTCGTAGCCTTCCGGCTTCAAATAAGCCGTTACCAGGTTGACGATGCTGGGCTCGTCGTCGATGACCAAGATTTTTGCATTTGCCATAGATTACCTGCTTGAACAATGATTGACTCACCACAGAGAGCGCAGAGAACACGGAGATCTTTAATTGGTTTCCATTGCTCCCGCCGCCGTCCGCGGCGGCGCACTCTAACATGATTCCTTCTTGAAAGGAAGGAGCTCAAGCCTGGTCGAGAATTCCCGAAAAAGGTGTGCGTGGGGGCGTACGCCCCCACGCACACCTTTTTCGGTTGTCTTCTGATAGGACAGGCTGAGTAGTTATATTGAAAGAATATTTTACCTGTAACTGCTGACAGTGTAGCCCATCCTGATGAATTTCCAGACAAGGAAATGTGAAGATTGTGTAAAGAAGGAACGTTCTCCTCCGGCCCTCTTCGGCGATAAGGGACGATTTTAGTTGTATAATCATCTCTATGGCTGACGAACAATTACCCCCGAGAACACGACATAACCTCGCCATGCTGATCGATGGCGATAACGCGCAGGCCAACCTGCTGGCAAAAATGCTGGTGGAAGCTGCCAAATATGGACAGATCACCATCCGCCGCATCTACGGCGACTGGACCACCAGCAACATGAATTCCTGGAAGGACATCCTGAATTTCCACGCCTTCCAGCCCATCCAACAGTTCCGCTACACGATCGGCAAAAACGCCACCGACAGCGCCATGATCATCGACGCGATGGATATCCTGCATTCCAGGTTCGTGGACGGCTTCTGTCTGGTCTCCAGCGACAGCGACTACACCCGCCTGGCCACACGCATCCGCGAGACCGGCATCTTCGTAATGGGCATGGGCGAGAAGAAGACCCCCAAACCCTTCGTCAACGCATGCGACGTATTCGTTTACACTGAGAACCTGGTGGATACGCCCAAGAAAGCGGCGAAACCGCGCAACGGCAGGAAGTCGACCAAAGAGAAACCCAAGCCGGAACTGGACCCGATGCCGATCCTGGAACAGGCTTTCGACATGGCCGTGCAGGAAGACGGCTGGGCCCGCCTGGACGTGATGGGCAGCAACCTGTACCAGCTCGACCCCGGCTTCGACCCGCGCACCTACGGCCAGAAGCAGCTCTCCCGTCTGGTGGGCAACATGAAAGACGCCTTCGAGATGCGCATCCAGGAGAACGACGGCTCTACGCTGTTTTACGTGAAGATGAAAGAATAAGACTCTCCACTACCTGTCATTTCGACCGAAGGGAGAAATCTTACACGTGGCGCCAAAAGATTTCTCCTCGTTGTCACTCGTCGAAATGACACAAAGTCAGATTAAACGAACACCCCTACCTTCCCCCCCACCAAACTCTTATACACCTCCAGCATCTGGCTCGCAATCTTAGACCAGGCATAGTCCTGGGCGTATTCCGCGGCGCGGCGGCCCATCGCCTCGCGCTGTTCCGCATCGTTCAGCAGCACCAGCAGCTTCTCGCACAGCGCATCCGGGTCCTGGTCCGGGACGTGGAAGCCGGTCTCGCCGTCCTTGATCAAATACGCCAGCCCGCCCACCTGCGAAGCGATCACGGGCGTGCCGCAGGCCATGGCCTCCAGCGCCACCATCCCGAAGGATTCGTAGTGCGAGGGCATCACCAGCACGTCGGCTGCCGAGTAGTAGTACGGCAGCGTGGCCTGCGCCCGTTTCCCCAGGAAGACCACCATGCGCCCCATGCACAGGTCGTCGCACAACTGCTGGATGCGCGCCATCTCGGACGTCATCTCCTGTGGGCTGACGTCCGGGTCGCCGCCGATGACCGCCAGGGTCACCTGGCCCAGGCTGGCCGTGCGGTGGCAGGCGATCGCCCGGATCAGCGTCTCCAGGCCTTTCAACGGCTCGATCCGGCCTACGAACAGGACCAGCTTCTTCTCCGCGTCCGCGCCAATGTACTCGCGCGCCTCGTCCATCGGGATGGGATAGAAGTGGCTGGTGTCCACCCCCGGCGGGATGATGGAGATCTTGCGCTTGTTGCACTTGTACAGGAACTGCAACTGGGTCAGCTCGGCCGGGGTGGCGGCGATGATCCTGTCGGCGCGGGCCAGGACCCGCTTCTCGCCCTCGATCCGGTACGGCCCCTCGCGCTCGTCCTCGCTCCGCGCGATGCGGTTCTTCATCTCGCCCAGCGTGTGGAACATCTGCACGATCGGCACGTCCCAGGCCTCCGCCAGCGCGTCCGCCGCCAGGCCGGACATCCAGTAGTGGCTGTGGATCAGGTCGTACTCGATGCCCTTCTCCGCTGCGAACTGCTTGATCCCCTCCACGAACTCGGGGATATACCCGGCCATTTCCTGCTTCGAGACGGGCACCTCCGGCCCGGCTGGCACGTGGACCACCCGGTTGCCGTAGCCCAGCTCGTGCACCACATGCGGGACGTGCTCGTCCTGGGAACGCGTAAACACATCCACGTGGACGCCCATGCGCCCCAACTGGCGCGTGAGCTCCCGCACGTAGACGTTCATCCCGCCCGTGTCCTTGCCGCCCAGGATGGCAAGCGGGCAGGTGTGGTATGAAAGCATCGCAATTCGCAGCATAAATCTCCTCTTTACCAGTTTAGACGTTGCGTGCATCCAAAAACTTGCGGGTTTGCTTAGAATACTTTATAATCCCGCCGCGACATCAAGCCACCGTAGCTCAGCTGGTAGAGCAGACGCTTCGTAAGCGCCAGGTCGTGGGTTCGAATCCCACCGGTGGCTCAAAGTTTCAGGTGTCCATTCCTTTTATTCCCAGGACTTACGCAAACAACTGAGAGAGGACCGGAAAACTGGGCGCGTGCTGCGCACGCGCCCAGTTTTCCGGTATCTTTTCGCATTCTGCGTAGTTCCGAATGAAGCGCGCCGCCGTGCTTGAAAACCAACCGTCCCCAGCGAGAGACTGAAACAAGTCAAAAATTGACAAAACCACGGGGCTGCGAAAGCTTGACTAGCTCAACGTATAGGTATATGATTCCGACAGCAGCACAGCTATCCTTGATGCCATATCATCCAGGTTTAGGGTCTTAATGGGGTGGATTGATTCCGAACCGTTTGTCCGTTTTGGCAGTGCGAAGGAGGTGCTTGCGAAACGAAATCACATCAAGAGACAGACCGCGCAAAAAGACCACAAATCTGTAACTTTCCGGTGGCGCCGGCATCCTGTTGAGCCGTCACACCAGCGAAAAGCTACCAATTTTATAGGTTTTAGAAGGACGAGATGATATGTTCACTTTAGGAAAGAGTAAAATTCTTACGCAGCTATTATCGAAACTATTTGTCTTGTGCCTGGTTGTGGCCTTCGCTCACAGCACTTTGGGGTTTAGCCAGGCGCGAGCAGCAGCAGCCAATGTGGGGTATAAAGACTTCGCGTTTGGCTCTGCGTATGCCCCAACTGGAGAAAAACCTCAGAGCAAGCTCTGGTTCAATGACGGTATCTGGTGGGGCGTCATGTACAATAAAGCCTCCTCTTCCAAACACTTTGAGATTTATCGCTTCAACTGGGCAACCGATACCTGGACCACGACCGGCGCGATGGTCGATGCCCGTACCAAATCCTCCTCCGATGCCTTGTGGACTGGCTCTAAACTTTATACCGTAAGCAATGTTTCACCCAGCGCAACGGGGGACGTCACTATCTATGTGATGCGCTACAGCTACAACTCTACCACGAAGACCTATAGCCTGGATAGTGGTTTCCCGGTTGCGGTCTATAACCACGGGGTCGAAACGGTGGTGATGGATCAGGATACGACCGGTAAACTGTGGGTCACGTTCACAGACGCCAATTCCTCGGGGGGCCGCAACACCTATGTCACGCACACCACCAGCAGCGACACGACTTGGATCACGCCCTACGTCGTTCCGGTGCCGGGAGCCGCCACCTTGAAAAGCGATGATATTTCCACGATTGTTGCCTACAGCGGGAAGATTGGTGTGATGTGGAGCAACCAGAATAACTCGACAGTCTATTTTGCTTATCATCCGGATGGTACCGCAGACAACAATTGGATCGTCAATCCAGCGGTGCAGAGTCCCAAGTACGCCGATGACCACCTCAATATTAAGTCGCTGCAGGCAGATTCGGCCGGGCAGCTCTTTGCGGTCGTGAAGACGTCGTTGAACGATGTTAATCCATCCTCATCCACCAAGCCGCTGGTGCTCCTCCTGCAACTGGACAATCATGGAGGCTGGAGTCGTCGCACGGTCTGGCAGATTGTAGACAATGTCACGCGACCGATCGTGCTGCTGGATCAGCAGAACCGCACCATCTATGCCTTTACCACTGGAAATTATGGGACGCAAGATAGTGGCGCCATCTATTACAAATCGGTCAGTATGGATAACCCGAGCATGCAGTTTGTGGATGGACTGGGTACACCGTTCATTGTATCTTCCACAGATACCCACATCAACAATGCATCGTCTACTAAGCAGACGCTGAACACCACGACCAACCTGTTGGTCATTGCCGGAGATGATACGAGCAATTATTATTTCCACAACAAGATCATGCTTGGCACAGGGAATCCAACGCCGGCCTCCACCGCCACGAATACTTCCACCCCGGTCAACACATTAACTCCTACCCGGACATTCACGCCCGCACCTGCTTTCACGCCGACAAGCACGCCCACTCTTGGACCCACTCCAACAAAATCCCCGACGGCAACCAATCCGAACACGCCCGGTGCGACCTTTACCCCCACGCCGGCCAGTACAGCGAGCGGCTCCGACCTGATCTTTGCGGATGGCTTTGAAAGCGGAAATCTTTCCGCATGGACCTCTGCCTCGACGGATGGCGGCGACCTGAGCACCAGTCCGTTGGCAGCGCTTGTAGGCAATCAGGGATTGCGTGCGGTGGTTAACGACAGCAACTCGATGTACCTCACGGACAATAGCCCGAATGCCGAAGCGCATTACCGGGTGCGCTTCTACTTCGATCCCAATTCAGTTGCGATGGCAAGCGGAGATTATCAATACCTGCTGACGGCTTTTGCGAATGCGACCGACACCACGGTCTTCCGGGTGCAATTCAAGATCGCCGGTGGCGCCTATCAGGTGCGCCTGAGAAACTTCGACGATAGCCAGGGAAATCAAAACACGCCGTACGTGACAATCTCAGATGCCCCGCATGCCTTTGAAGTGGAATGGTCGGCGGCGAAGGCAGCAGGCGCGAACGATGGATTCGCGAATTTCTGGATCGATGGGGTACCGCAGGGAAGTTTAACGGGCATTGACAATGACACGTATCGCCTCGAGCGCGTCCGCCTGGGGTTGACTTACATTGTCAACGGGGGCACGAGTGGCGTGGAATACTTCGATGCCTTCGAGGCACGCCGCCAAACCTATGTCGGTCCGTAAATAGCCTGACCGTTCATTCGAAGCTCTTCTCCGCTATTGGCCTCCTCCCGGCGGCAGGAAGCGCAGCGTGTCCATCACTATCGTGTACAGGGCCTCCAGGGCAGGCTGCACCTCTCCGGACAACCCCCACGGTAGGAAGGTCAGCGTGTACAGGCGGGCATCGTGCACCACGAACACCTTGCGCCAGGGATCTGGCCCCGGCAGCCCGTCCAGCACGGCGGCTTGCTCGCCGCCAACGTTGGCTTCGCTGCGGGTGATGTTGAACCCCTGCCCCACGGCGCTGACCTGCGCCTCGGCCGCCTGCGCCGCTGACCGGCCCGCTGCGGGTTCCGTCTCGATGGACACCCAGGCGTCCCCCAGGCTGTCCCCCGGCGCGCTGGCCGGGTTGATCACGATATACCCGGGCACTTCCGTGGAGTACTTGCTGGGGTACAGCAGGCAGTAGCCGTTCTCAGTGTCCGTTAACAGCTCTGTATCAATGGTGGACTCCGGGCAAGCGCTTGAGGGCGCGGCAGGCGCGCAGGCCGCCTGGAGCAGCATGACCCCCAACAAAACGACAATGACCGTTTGTTTCGCCTTCATCACAAGCCTCCTAATATGACAGCGCAAAGTTCCAAGAAAATCCCGAAAAAATGGATGTGCGGTGGGCGTGTCCACCGCACATCCATTTTTTCGGTTATCTCTGGGAGTGAATGCACATCAGCAATGCAACCTTGAGCTGTAATACAAAGATGCGGACTCCTTCCCGGCTCACAGGATCACAAAGCTCCCCAACCGGCAAAAGCGGACCAACTGCGCCAGGTAGTACTTTTCCGCCCCGGCGAAGAACGCCAGCGGGGGCATCCCCAGGATGTCCAGCAACCCATCTTGCAGCTCTTCTTCGATCCGTTCTTTTTCCGCGGGAGACAGCCACGCGGGCAGCTCATATTTCCGAAACCCATCGATATCCCAGGCCACGGCGGTCCCCTTTTCGGAAATGTCATCCAGGGAGCGCTCCAGGGCAGCCGCAAAAGCGCGCGCATCCGGCGCCGTGACGGCCTGGCCGTCGTTGGTGGTGTAGTTGCCGTCCCACTCGGCGTGCAGCTGCTGGAAATCGATGTGCGGCGCCGGGCTGGTGCCGGCCGGCTGCCAGCCGTACTCACAGGCCAGCTCCAGGGCCTTGGCCCAGAACTGCCTGCTGTACGTTCGGCAGACTGCGCCAGCGGCGCTGACCAGATCGTAGCTCATACGGGTCGCTCAGCGGGGACGAAGGTCTTCATTGCCCGATTATAACGACTTATCGCAGGCCACATGGACAATTAATCCGCGCGCCTCCCCGCTTTGGTAGAATGTAGGCATGCAATTCGCCGTGGAACTGGGACCCAAACGCCTGACCTTCGACTCCGATCTGCGCGGGCTGCGGGTCGAAGGTCAGGAGTATGTGTCGGGCCGGGACGGGGTCCTGATCTACGACCAGACCCGGGACCTGTCCCCGTCTGACGAAGTCGAGCTGCAGATGTCCACCAACACCAGCACGCTCATCCCCGCGTTGCGCCTCCTGGGGGTCCCTCATAGCCCGTACTTCGACGAGCGACCAGCCGTCGAATCGCAGAACGACATCACCTTCTACTGGAAGCCTTCCAAGCTGGCCGCCTTCTACAACCGCTTCTCGACCGATGAGCTGGACTACCCCGACCGCGAGCCGGTCATCCGCCGGGCGGTGGACTTCCTGCTTGCCAACCCTGGAACGCTCCCGCTGCCCGAAGAGCTGCTAACTCGCATGCGCGAGCCCTCCCGGCTGCTGGGCTTCTACCAGGGATTCCCGATCTTCGACGGCGCGACCGGCTTCGCCAGGCTGCAATCCCGGCTGGGCATCCACCTCGACCCGGAAACGGTCATGATCTCCACGCCGCTCGATAAGTACGAAGCGGACGTGTACGAGTTGGCCGAACGCCTGTCCCGCGAGACCGGGTTGGAGTACTCGAAGAAGAAGAACCGGGTGATCTTTCCCAAAGACAAGAGGCTGCTGGCGCAATTGAACATCGATATGAAATCATTATAAATTTCACACGGGGAAATAGTATAGTAAAAATGCAGCCGCGAACATCAGAATGTCATCCCATAAGAAAGGTGCACTACTATGGCCACTGCGTTTTCCGAACTCTTGCGCGTCGATCCTTTGACGGGATGCAAGAATTATCTGGGATTCCTCGAAACGCTTACCAGTCACTCGATATCCGTTTTGCCCGCGAATGGTCGCTCGAAAGAGACCGTAGAAAACGCCAGGATCAACGCGACCCAGTTTTCCGGGGTCCTATTCATTGCAATGAATCACATGAGAGCGATGAATGCGACGCAGGGGCGCGCCTATGGCGATTCCGCCATCCGTTGGATGGGAATCCTGCTCCGGGAGGAGTGCAACACAGACGTATATCGTGTGGGCGGGATCGAGTTCGCCGTCTTGCTCAAATTGAACACGCGTGAAGAACAGGCAGAACTGATAGAACGGGTTCTCGGGCGTATGGAACAGGAAGCAAGTTCATTCGATTTCCCTGGCCCGGCAGCCGATATTGCGCTCGTTTCCTTTGACCAATCCCCTAACAGCCTGGATACCATCCTCTTGAAAATGGGCGAAGCCATGGTACGGGTCAAAAACAGCGCGGGTGTTCACTTCCTGGCCTTCGAGGCGACCGATTTTACAGTGCATGCGCAGGCGCCTGAAAAATGGTGGGAACAAAGCAGCGAAACAGATGTACCTTTCGCAGTTCGCTGGATCTCCATCGTAAACATCCTTCAAGTATTAGAGATGGGTCGAAATCCTGGACGAGACGCGGCAAGAGGCTTTTACAGACGCCATCTCCAGTCTACCGAATATGAGAGCCGCCACCCTCAGGCTGGAAGGGACCTTGCAGAACGCAATCACAAACCGCAAACCCTTCTCGATCTTGATGATCGATGGCGACAACATCCGTATCTACAACAGCGTAAACTACGCCGCCGGGGATGAAATGATCCGCGCGATGAGCGCCCTATTCAAGGAACACCTGCGCTTGAACGACTTTATTGCTCGCTGGCGCAGCGGGGATGAATTTCTTGCTATTCTGCCGGATACCCCTTTGGAAGGTGCCGTAAGGATTGCAGAACGCTTCCGGCTGGCTGTCAAAAGTACCTCCAAATCCTGGAGGTTTCCGGTCACCATATCCATTGGGGTTGCCAGTTACCCAACCAGCGGAGAGGATATCGATTCGCTCATTGACAAGGTGGAGAGCGCAAACAAAAGAGCCAAAGACCAGGGGAAGGATCAGGTTGTGCCTGCGAATTAAAATAGCAAACGCCTTTTCAGGGTTTGCTATCAACTTTGTTGTCGCCTCTCTTATTGGGTTGAGAACGCGGCGCTTGCCCCGTGCGGGCAAACCCGGGCATGTAACGCGCAAGCGGTCCTTTGGCATTGCCACACCGTGCGGGCCGCTTCCTGCGCCCCCGACGAGGCCGGCGCCTGCCACGAAGTCCCGGTCCATTTCCTTGCCAACCACAGCGCGCGCTGGTCGTGCGCATCCAGGGCTTCCCAGCCCTCGCTTTTCGCGCGATCCTCCAGACGGGCGCGCAGGCTGTCCAGCGTGCTGGCACAGCCCATAGCCAGCATCTGGACGGCGTTCTCTTTTTTATAGCCCAGCCTGGCGGTAAATTGTAGCGTGTTAAGCGGCATGGCCTCGGGATAGATCTTGACCGTCTCCACCTGCAACGGCAGGCGGTTGGTCCAGGACTCCTCGGTCCATTTGCTGATCTTGTCTAAAATCCCGTCCGGGGTTTCGTGCGAGAAATCGCGCTTCCAGCGTTCCTGTGCCCGCGCCAGCACGTTCGCTTCCACCTGGCTGCGCTTGCCTTCCTCCAGGTCTTGCAGGGTTTCCTTGTAGCTCTCCAGCACCAGGTCGAGGGCCCCCGCGATCTGTTCGGCGCGCTTCCCGAACGAGTTGATGGTTTCGAAAGTGTTGGCGCTCCCTTTTTCGCTGGCCGCGTTGACCAGGCCAAGCGTGCGGCCGACCACTTCGTAGATCAACGGGTCGCTCTGTTCGTCGTAGCCGACGTTGGGCTCCGTGCTCAGGTAGACAATGAACAGCTCCAGCATCTCATCCCGGGTAGCTCCCCCGCTCACCTGGAGCGCATCGCGTACGAAATCGACCGCCGCCGTATAAGGGGTATTATCGATCGCGCCTCCATCCACATAGCTGTCCATCGCCCGCGGGAAGAACGCCCGCATACTCCCGGACTTTTTCCAGTTTTCCCATTTTCGCTTTGCCTCCCTGGTGAGCAAGGGCCCGAGGGCCGCTTCGACTTCCGGGTCGGCCAACCATCCGCCGGTGAAGCGGTAGAGCATGCGGTTGTCATCATCGGACTCCGGGTAGATGTCCTCCAGGCGGTACGGCCGGAAGACGCCCGGGAAGCGCCCGGAACAGATAGCCGCGTTGAGCGCAAGCGGATTGCCCGGCACTTTCAGGCGGAAACTGCCCAGCGGGATCTTCTCGGGGCCAAACGCGTCGATGCGCCAGGCGTGCTTGTTCAAGAAAGCGGCAAATTCCTGCAGAGTCACGTAGGAGGAGATTTCCAGGCGACCGGTGCGGAAATTGGCCCGCGTCAGGCGCACATGGATCCCTTCTTCGGCGTAATCGCGCAGGGTCCGGGCCGGGTCCACCAGCCGGTACAAAGGAGTATCCTTCTCATCTACAAAGCCAGGATCGGCAGACAGGTGCTCCGCGCGCAGGGGCGAAGTTTCCGAGGTAAAGACATCTTTGATCTTGTACTCCTCTTTGTCGGGTACCAGCGAGGTTTCGAGACCGAAGCGCGCAAAGTAGGCCCGCAACGCCTCGCGCAGCCAGTCTTTACGGTGGTGCTTGAGAAGGCGCAGCACCTCGGCCGTCCCCAGCCGCTCGACCAGCTCGCTGCCCAGGTGCAGCAGGTGCGGCCACACCCTGGGGGGAGGCAGCGCTTTTTTGTCCGGGTCCGTCAGCCACCACAGGATGCTGGTCAGTTGCGACATCGTCAGGTTGAAGTGTTCCAGGTCATCCTTCAACCTCGCCAGAGCGCTTTCCGGGCCGTCGTCGATGATCTGTTTATCCGGCATCGTCAGCCAGGCGTGCTGGAAGGCCTTGACCAGTCCGTCCATCTGTTCGATGGTCGCCAGCGGGTCGCGCAGCACCTCTTCCGGGAGCTGGCGCTTGCAGAACAGGTACTCCGCAAAGAACACGCTGTTCATGGCCCCGATCGAGGAGCCGGTGATAATGTCGAATTCCATCCCGGTCAGGTGGAAGGCGTGGATCACGCCCGCCTCGTACAGTCCCTTGGCGCCGCCGCCCGTCATGACAAAACCGCGGTGCTTCTTCCTGGGTTTCGTCTCCATCTCTTCCTCCTGTGAGTCTGGCTCACGTCGGACAAGGTAAATAACGGATCATCAAAATCTTTCATCGCTGAGCAGAGGGCGGACCCTGCGTGCAGGTCGCAAGGTCCGAACACAGTCGAAGCGCGATCCTTTGGCAACACTGCCCTTCGCCCCCCGCCCAACTGTCAGAGTCGGGGCGGGCGAGCTTAGTACAGGTGTGCGCCGTTGCTCCGGGGTCGGATCCCTCCCTACTGCTGCTTGAAGATGGCCGGGTAGGCAGTTTCGGTCAGCTCGGTTGTGCCATACCACACCAGCGCTAGCTGCCGCCTCTCGTTCTCAGCCCGGTCATACTCGTCCGGTTCGATCCCACCTTTCAGCCAGGCCTTGTAGGCGGCGTAGCTGCGCAGGTCCTCTTCCCGGCCGAACTCCCGGGCGATGTCCGCCAGCTTGGCCTGCTGGGGCCAGGTCTTCGGGTCCACCCGCTCGAATCCGCAGTCGTCCAGCCAGGTAGCGAGCTCGCGAAGCTCAGCCCTGGCCAGCTGCTTGAAGGTGAAAATCCCATAGTCGTTGAGCATCTTCGCGACCTCCGGCCCGATGCCTTCCAGGTCCTCCAGGGCGTCAGGCGTCTCCCCGCCGGCTAGCGGCCAGGCGAGCGCGACAGGCCGCCGGTCCTTTTCGTCCTTGTCGTGCTCATCCGGTTCGATGCCGGCCTGCAGCCAGGCTTTGTAGGCCTGGTAACTGCGCTGGTCCTCTTCCCGGCCGTATTTCTGAGAGACGTCCGCCAGCCGGGCCTGCTGCGGCCAGGTCTTGGCATCTTGCATCTTCTGGCCGGCCTGGTCCAGCCATCCGTTGATGGCACGGTGGTCGGCGTTGGCCAGCTGCTGGAAGGTGGAGATGCCGTGCGCGTGGAGCAGCTTCTCCGTCGCCGCCTCGATCCCTTCCAGGTCGGACAGATTATCCGCGCCGGACGGGGGGCTGACCTGCACCGTAAGGGCTTTGCCGTAGTAGATCTCGATCGAGCGATCTCTGATGGAAGCCTGTACGCGCAAGCGGATCTCCTGCGCTTCCCCATTGGGGACGGGGTCGATAACGATCTCGTAGCGGCCCTGCTCCGGCGCAACCGGCTTTACCGTTGCAACGACCGGTTCGCCACCCGGCAGCGCCCGCGCATCTACCTTCCAGTCCACGCTCTCCAACCGGACCCGATCCTCTTCGTTGTTCAGTTGCAAGGGGAGCGCGATCGGCTGGTCATGATGTCCGTTGAAAGGGTCGAGGGCCAGGCGCAGCGCCAGCGGCGTGACCTGCGGAATCCCGTTCCAGGGCAGCGCCACGTCGCGCCGGTCCTTTTCATCCTTCTTATATTCATCCGGCTCGATGCCGTCTTTCAGCCAGTCTTTATAGGCCTCATAGGTTTTCTGGTCCTCCCCGCAGAACTCCCTGGCAATCGCCGCCAGTTTCGCCTGTTGGGGCCAGGTCTTGGCGTCCATCATCTTCCAGGGTTTCACATGTTCGGGCCTGGGCTTGGCATCCGTCGTCTCCCAGGATTTGGCATCGAGCAGCGCCTTGAGTTCGCTCACCTCTTTTAAGGCCAGTTGCTTGAACGTCAGGATCTGGTTTTCGTACAGATACTTCTGAACGGCAGGCCCGATGCCTTCCAGATCGGCCAGTTTGTCGGGAGGGCAGAACCCAATGTCAATGATTTGATCGGGAATCGTGACGGAATGACCATCGGCCAGGTCTGCGGCTGAGGCGTATATCTTCACCTGGACCATTTTGGTGTCCTGATCGTATTCGATAGGATCGATGATCAATTCGTATTTCCCTTCGCCCACAGTCTTGATCCTGGCCTCGGGCTTTTCCTTTTTCTCTGCCTCTGACAGATCCTCCCCTGGAGCCTCCGGCAGAACCACCGCGCTAAGCTTCGCGGGGAAGGAGGGCATCGGTTTCCCTTCTTCTTGATAATCGAAATGTAAGGGGATCCGGATGGTTTCGTTGTAAGGTACGCAGGCGGGCACAGAAACCAGACACATGACGGTTGCATTCCCAGGCTCATGTTTTGGCGCGGGGTGCTCATCCGGCCGGATATACCAGCGAGCGATTACCGTCAGCAGCAGTAGGGCTACCAGGGGCCACAACAGGCGCCTGTCCACGCTGATGGATACGAAGGCGACCAGGCCGATGGCAACCAGCAGCAAGGCCAGCAGAACCCAGGCGCGCGGTCTTTCTCTCGGGATAAAGTAGGCCAGGGGGAAGACCGCAATAGCCAGGCCAAGCATCGCGGCCGCAAACAGCTGCCAGGGGATGGTATAGCACCACCACAGCCTGTTCAGCACCAGGAAAGCCAGCATCACCAGCAGGGGCACGAACAGGAAGCGCCATTTGCGGATGCGCAAGTGGTCCAACCGCGCTTCCCGGTAATCTTGCTGTGTCCGCCCATTCCTGATGCGAAAGGTCAGCAGGCCGGCCAGCAGGCCGGCCAGCACTACCGCCAGCGGCCAGAACCCCCGATCCCAGGCCGGGTCATACGTACAGGCCGCCCGCAGGGATCGGGATCTCCGAGCGCGCTTTGGGGATGCCAATCCTGCCCTGATCGGTGATGGCCAGGCCAGCCACCGATACGGCAAGCTGCCCGGCGTTGCCGGCGGGATCGATGATCAGGTTGAATTCCCGGTGCTTTGCGCCGGGGGTGTCCGTGTTGGCAGGTTCGATGGTTGCCCCGATACGCGCCCCGGCCTCTGTCCTGACCTCGGGAGACTGAGCGTCCCACTGGACATCCGTGATGTTTTGCCCGGCATCCAAGCGCAAGGGCAGAACGATGGATTTGTTTTTCTCGACCGGCTCGCGCGGAGGCATGATCACGAAGCTCAGCGCAAGCGGGGCAAGGGGATCCACCGGCAGCACCACGGCCCCTGCACAGTGCAGCAAGTCTCCCTGTTTGTCAGACAATGCATAGTCGACCTGGAAGCGGTTCAGCCCCGAACTCTCGGGGGTCCAGGAGAACTGGTAGCTCTCTCCCGCTTGACTCACCTCCAGCGGTCCTTGCTGGGATACCGGCGCGATGGAAACGTTCCACTCCGGCAAGGAAGCAGAAGCGCTGGCCGGTAATAATACTTTGGTTGTGTCCCCACCCGGCATGACGGCCTGACCGGAAGGATCCACCAACGTGAACCGGATCACGCCTGGTTTGCCCTGTTGCAGTGGCACCGTTTCACTGTCGAAGAGCACGGCCAGGTTTTCGTATTTTGACAGTTCCGCAAAATCGATCTTATCGTGCTTCACGGTGGCTTTATCGAGGAGCGACCATTGGTTCAAGAGTTCTTGGGAGGAATAGAGCGCCAGGTGAGGGATCTGCGACTGAGAGGTGGATAATTTCGCGTCGAAATCAGACCAGTTCTTGATCAGGTCGAACCAGGCCGTCCTGACATCGTTGCTCAGATATTTCGCGTTGACCTGGAATCCGATCAGGTAGACCCCGTCCAGTTCGGGGATTCCCTGGCTTTCCAGGCTCAGCTTGCTGAACGTGTCCGTAAGTTTGTCTCCCGTAAAACGTCCGCCTTCGTCTTCCGGCGTGCCATCCGAAAAGAGCACGATCGATCTACGGATGCAGTCCCCCGCGGTAAATAGCCCGTTGGATTTGATCAGCGGTTTTAGGAAGTCGGTCGTTTGCGTGCGGTCGTACGTGGCCGGTTGCCAGTCGATCGTCTTCGCCAACCGGTCCCTGCTGCTGGCCGTCACCGGGATCATCTCCGGCTTCAGGTTCAAATCCGGATGGTTGTCATCCTTTTCGATCACATCCTTGGAAAAATGGATGACCGCTACCTCCACGTCCTTTACCTGCGAAACCCGGTCGCCTTGCAAAGCGACCAATCGCGCCACCAGCTCGTTCGCAATGCGGTTCCGGTTTGAGGCGCGATCGTTGACCAGCATACTGCCCGAATCGTCGATCAGGAACACCGTCTGAATGGTGTACGCGGAACAACCACACGTCAGCAGCTGGGACTCCCCCTCCTGGAAAGAGGGGGATGGAGCTGCGGGAGCTGCCAGGCCGTTCAACCCCGCACTCTGGAATGCCAGCAGGGTCAATAACAACACCAGGAAGATTTTCCCAAATGCCTGGCCCTCGAAAGAATTGCGTCTTCATCTGTACGCCTCCACTGAAAATGAATGCGATGCTCTTTGCAATGCCGGCCGCGAATGATATCAGGGGTACACTACCCCGAACGGAGCTGTTTTTGAGCGATCCTCCTTTTACCTGGCGGAGCAGAAGATCGCATCAATACATGATGTAATCAATATATTTTCCACCTGGTTCTGGAATTTCTGGAGTTTGTTCTGGCGGCTTCTTATCAACAAATTCATATTCGATCCGAAATTTTCCCTCGGGGTCCAAATAAACAAGCTTTTTTGCTCCCTTATTGATTGTAGGGAGTTCGTGCTTTGCATTCTTAATTTCTTTTCCCACCTCTCCGTTTTCCTTCCACTTTTCCCATTTATCATACCAGGCGAATAAATCGTCGAAGAACTCCTTCTTCGATTCCGGGTCCTTGCTTAATTGCTCCATCTTTCCGTTTTTCTCTAACTCTTTCCATTTTTTAATCAACGCATTCCGCACATTCAGGTTTGGTTTCTTGTTTTTCTCCAACTCTTTCAATTGATTATTCAATTCATCCCGCACAAGCCTCTTCTCATCGTATTCCTTCACTGTGGCATCATTCTTTAGCTTCGGTTTAGACACTTCGCGGAATTCAGGCGTGTGCTCTATGGGGTGTGGCCAGCCCAAGTCTGAGCGAAGCACCCGTCCCTTTGTTGCAGTAAGCAAAGCTTTGTATAACTCAGGGTTGGGGAAATTCCAACCCGGGTGTCTGCTTTGTGCCACCACGCTATCCAATGAGGTCATTGCAACCAAATCCTTGCATACCATCTTTCCCAATCCCTTCTTTGTGGTTGCATTGTGACTGGAATGGTGGCCAACCTTGTAGAAGACAGTTCGATTCAGTAAGTTTGTGGTTGTTACAGGGGTCTCATCATTGCTTCCCACGATGATTCCGTCTTTCGTTCTAAATCTGCTCTTCACAACTGTTTCCCCTTCTGTTCTAAACTCCTTTACAGCATATGTTTTAAACTTTTCATTCGGATCTTTTTGGGCCATTTCCGATTCATCTAAAGATCCGTCCCAGGACTGCCAGTTTCCAAGCTGGGCATCTCCCGGGAAAAGCAGGACGCGCCCGTCCGCAATGTGTTCCATGGCCAGCACCAGGCTGGTGTTATTGATGGCATTATCGAGTTGCAAGGCAAAATCCTCCGCCGATCCCAGCCAGTCATAGTCGATGCATCGCCAGCTTTCCTGCTCGTACTTTGCAGCCAGGCGCTCGTATAGCGTGTCTTCTTTCCCTTCCTGCTGATCTGCAGCTTCATGGGCTGTCACCTGTGTATCTTTGTCGATCCGGAAAATGGGGTCGAACGGGAGTCCTATATCAAATTGCTGGCGGGCGTCAAAGTCAGGAAGGCCTGCCCGATATTCGCCAGCAGGCAGGTTTGACCCAAAGAAAAGGGCATTTGCGGAGAGGTCGGCTGCGAGTTGGTTGGAAAACCCATAGAGCGACCCCTCTTTATCGTCGTCTCTGTTGAGCAGACTCTTATTTTGCGGAGGGCCCAGAACGTAGAAACGCCAACCCTCAACCAAATTCTTGTCCTCAATCACATCGCCGGGAGTCAGATACTTAGGGCCTTTCTTCGCGAGCTTGAAGGAGGCGTAATCCATAGCTGCATCGATCGTTGTGGCAAACCCAAACCCAATCTTTTCGGGTTCCGTCTCGGCCGCGCCCAGCATATTGTCATCCATGTTCGGGGGCACACTAAAATCAAGCAGTTCCCGAACCGAGAATGCGACATCCTTCAAGGCTTGTTTTTCTTTTTCATCCCGGGAGGTGTTGTTCTGGAGGGTTTGGACTGTCAGCATTAAGGCAAACTTTAGTTTGTTTTGATCTTCTTTAATAACTAAATTTTCAGTATTGTTGTTATCTTCTGTCCAGGCAAGCCAGACATTGTCAACTGTGAAATCACCGAACATCTTCGCGTTGAATCCGGAAACGTGATCCTGGTGCTCGTGGGTGACGACCAGGATGTGGATCTTCCTGCCGGTAGTTTCCTTGATATCGTTGATCACTTCATCCATTGGTTCCCCATTTTCCGTTCCCAGCGTGCCGCAATCGATCAACATATGGACGGGTTTCTCGTCATCCGGAGAAAAGGTCACTAAATAGCAATCGCCGAGTCCCTGTCGGTACATGCGGATTCGTACTGCTGGCTTCTTTTCTTCTGCCATGTTACCTCCTCAACATCAACTTCCTGGGGATGCAGGTTGTTCCCAATTTTCAATGATTCTTAAGCGCCCGCGCGGTGGAGGAAAGCGAACGGCTCCTTGCGGTCACTGGGATTCTCAATCCCAAAGTAGGTATTCCGCAGCGTGGTCCCGGCTGTCTCCTGGGAAAAGGCAGCCTGCCGCGCCTGCGCGTTCTGGCTAGCGATCGATTTGCGGATGCAATAGCTGATCTTGAATTTTCTGAAATCGACAACCAAAGTGCAACCGCCTACCATCCGCTGGCCTTTGAAATCCCCATCCGGAATGATCTGGTCCTGGATGATCTGGACAATTCCTTGCCATAGCAGATCTCCATCCGGACCCGTACGGTTTGCAAAGTAGATCGATTCGATTTCGAATTGAAGATCGCCTTTTTTGGGGATTGCCAGTCCCAGGAACTCGCAATCAAAGGCTTCCTCGTTTTTGTTTTCATTGACAGCTTGGTCCTTCTTTCCATTGTCTGTCTTCTTCGCGGCCATTTCCTCTTGCTTCGCCTTGACTACACTGCTGAGGTGCTCAGAAAGGCTGCTGTGCAGCTCCTTCCGCACCATGGCCAACTCCTCGAACAACTCTTTGCGATCGACCGTTAACATCTCTCCCATTGAGTAACGCCACAGGCCGGTAAACAATTGATTGAGTTTTTGCGATGGTTGAAATCCATCCCGGTCCGGGCGCCGCCAGATCAGGCTCTCCACCGACAAGGTGCGCAGGTTGCGCGGGTAGATCCCCCGCCTGCGGAAGGCCTCCACGAACGCTACCCGATAGTTGAGATCGTCATCCGGCACCAGGTCGACGTCCGCCGTGATCAGCGCCCGCAGGTACTCGCCGAAGGTCAGGTCGACTGGCGGGCAGTAGTCCAGGGCGCGCACGCACATGGACAGCACATGGTTGGCTGCCTTGCTGGCTTCCTGGCTGAGGCGCGTCACCAGGTCGGGGTGGATATCGCCATCCGGTAACACCCCTGTGCCGCCCGTGTAAATCCGCACCAGGTCGGCCGTGCGTTTGTTGTAAATGGAGAGGAAAGCGTCGAAGACCGCTGCAACCAGGATGGAGCCGCGCAGGTGCGGCTCGGTGACCGTCTTGTATTCCGACGGATCCGGTTCGTGCTGTACCCACTTCTTCTCTTCCGGATCATACTTCCCGATCGCATCGCGCAGCGCGCCACGTAAACCGGTCGCCCGTCCGAATTGCCCGGCGAGTTGGGAGAGCAGGGTTTCCTGGGAGGTGAGAGCTCCGCGCGTCCGTCCAATCTGGTGGGTGAGGATCTCGGGAAAGGTGAAGTGCTGGAAGAGCGCCACCAGGTCGGCAAAGGCTTCGTGGAAGGCCAGCACATCCGGGTTGGTGGCGCGGTTGAAGCGCCGGCGCAGCCCATCCAGCAGGGCATGCGTCGTTTCGTGGGCGATGATGTCATGAGAAAGACAGGTGAAGACCATGCCGCCCGGGACGTGCTCGCCGTTACTATCCGATTCCGAAGACAGGAAATACCCGAACAGCAATGATTTCTTGGCCGGGCTGTAATAGGCGTTTGGCTCCCGTAACGCATGTGGGTAAAGGCGCAGGCGCTCGACGAACATCTCCTTCTTTTCTTGCTGTTCCCCCGTGTTTGTCTTATTTTGCTTTTTTTTCTTTTCTCCCTGTTTGTTGTCAATCACGTTGTCAATCACCCTGGGCGCCCACAGCGTGCGGCGTCCCAGGGCGCGCTCGAAGTTGTAGATCGTCAACTGCGCCACCGCGTACACCATCTGCTGGTGGAACTGGGGCGTGCCCTCTGAGGGAGTCAGCCCGTCCTGGGCAAGGATACCTCTTTCGTTCAGGTCGACGGCCTCATAAAAGCACTTGCTGACCGGGTCATAATCGATCACCTCCAGGTACGCACCCTGCGGACCTGGCTGGAGGTCCTGCTCCCACGGGATCTTGAACACCACCTGGCTGATGGGCGCTGTATCGAGCTGCAGCGCCAGGCTGGGGTCGAGCGCGTAGCCGCGCAGGGTACGGAAAACAGGCGGCGAGGAATATGCCACCTGTTTTGCTTTCTTTTGAACAGCTTGCGGACGATTGGCTGCCATAGAAGGCCCTCCTCGTTCCCGAGTGCATAGTGGATCCCAGCCGGCATGGCGATCCAGGGGATTACGCCACGTGCATGGAAACAGCCGGGAAAATAACCAATTGTGGCTCTTTGGGAATCTGTGTGGTAAATTCCCGGATTTCACGGAATATCCTGGAAAACCTCTTTGCCACCGCTTTATTATGAAGGCTGAGTTGTTACGTTTTCTCTTTTGTCTTTTGAATTCAGCTTGATTATAGTAACCAGAAGTCGCAAATAGGTCACAATTCCGACCCGTTTTCTCTGATATCTCCCTCTACCTGTCCTGGATTTGGCAATCCGGGAAGGAAAAGCCCTTACCCTGGGTCGAACTGGTAACCCAGGCCGGTCACCGTGACCAGGCAACGCGGGTAGGTGATGTCCCTCTCGATCTTGCGGCGCAGGCGATAGACCACGTTCTTGAGCCGCACCACGTCCCCTCCTCCCGCCTCTCCCCACATGCGCTGGCACAGCTCTTCGGTGGTCACGGCATGGCCAGGCCGCCCCATCAGGTAATACAACAGGCGCAGTTCCAGGGCGGTCAGGTGGATCGGGGGGCAGTCTCCAAACTGGATTGTGTGCTCCGTTGGGAACAGCGCGACGGAACCAACCTTCAGCGGTTCCAGCGCGCCATCGGGAACGCTCCAGGAACGGCGCAGCCAGGCCCTCAACTTGGCATAAAAGACGGCCGGGTGGACCGGTTTCAGGATATATTCATCCACGCCAGCCCGGTAGAGGTCCAGCATGAAATGGTGCGAACAATTGGAACCGAGCATCAGAACCGGCGTGGTCGCACTATCCCGGAACTTGGTTGTCAGTGCAATTGCAAGGGGTTCAGACTCAAGCTCCAGGACAACCAGGTCAGGGAAGATTTCCACCCAGCGTTGGATCGCCTTGCGCGGATCCGGCTCCCAAATGAACTGGAAGGGCTGCGTGGTGCTGGAGCCCCATAACGGGGAAGTTCCTGACTGGTCACTGATCACAAGGACTTTCGGGAAACGAGCCATGCTCGCCACTATTCCTTCCTCTCGGCTATGGCCCACCTTTTGCTTGTTTGCGATGAGCTGGGATGTTGAAAGGCAGGGGCGTTTCGTACAGGCGAAAGAAGTATTGTTTTAAAATATTATATAGCAATTTCCCCACAATGAGCATGACATTGCCCCGCCGCGGTTCTCGCATTTAATGCAGGTGCAACGCACTTTCTTCTCTTGCAAGGTTTGTTGCCTGGAAGGTTAATGGTGCTAGAAATATTTTTTTCCTGGAGCAGAAGTGCGTTACGCCTTTTCAAGATCATAAGCCACGATCATTTTATCGACGACAGCATCCCGTTTGAAAATATGCTGGCTGGTTTCAATATCCAGACAAGCCCCTGGAATTTCCTGTACTCTGCCATCCGAAAAATGAACCTGGATGCCGGGTTTCTCACCAACCTGATAAACGACAGGTGTCTGGCAGAAAGTGAAGGCCAGCGACCCGCTCGATAATAGGATCTGCTGAGGCTCCCCTTTCAAATTGACATACGCGAAGGTAGCCGGTTGGGTAAGGAATTCGTCCCTGCGTAGAAGGATGGGATGAAACCTGATCTGCCCGTCTTTGACGAACAGCCCCATCTCAGCCTGGCGGGTCAGGATCTCTTCTTTCACCTGTCCCGTCATCCCTGGTTGCCTGGCGCCCTGACCCCTGGGGGTATGAGAGTAAGGGTCCGTGGGGAACGCGCCGTACAACTCCGGGGATTTATTGAACCCCAACCCCTGGCGGATATCGTAATAACACTCAGCCAATCCATGGATCACTTCGGGTCCAGCCCCCTGCTCGATGGCCAGAAGGGTATTCTCCTGGGCGGCCAGTAGCAGCTTGGAAACCATGTGCCAGTAGATGCTGCCCAGTCCCTCATAGGCGAAGAACGACCCCGAGCGGCCGGTAAACGACTCGTGCTGGAAGACCTCTTCGAACAGCTCGAGAATTTTCTCGCCGTCCGCGGCGACCAGGTCAGCGTAGGATTGCTGTTGGCCCAGGCTTTCCAGCGCTTTCCGGAGGTCACGGCTATTTTGGAAGGAGCCGTTGAAGTGGAATTCCCCGTTCTCGTCCTGGACGATCAGACTGCTCTCGTTGTTTTTGACCATTGCCCGTACCAGATCGATCTCCCGGATCTGTTCGGGAGGCAGACAATTCTTCCTTAAAAAGAAGGGGGGTTACGGTCAGGATAGAGGATGTAACTGTGCTGGTCGGCGCGGTACAGGGAACTCTTCCGCAGGCAGCGTAACAAATCCAATGCCTCTTGCGGCGATAGCAAGCCGGAGGACAGGATCGAAACCTGCCCTTCCAACATCTCGTCAAGATAGCTGACCTTTGCTGTGTTTTGCCCCACTTTCAGAATATTGTAGGCGTGGAAGAGTCCATCCGCACGGCGATTGGCCTGCAAAGAATGATCGAGAACCTGGCGGGTGATTTCAAGGAAAGATCTTAATTGGCTGACCGGCAATGACTCAAATTCTCCGCTGAAGCCACCCCGGTAGATTTGCCAGCGGTAGTCGCTCCCAGCCTGGCCGAGAGCATCCATAACGGTACGCCGTTCTTCGTCGGAGAAGGATTCGCCCCCATTGGGAACCTGTCCGGCCAGGATCGCGTAGATGGTATCGAACAGGGTTTTGACTTCCCGGCTCACCTGCACGTCTTCCCCTTCGCCCTCTCCCAGCAAAGACAGCCAGAAAAGGACGTACCGGCGCAGGGTGCCCAGGGTCACCACGGATAAGCCTTTGCCCACCAGGGCGTTATTGGCGTCGTTCCATTCCGGGCGTTGGGTGTTCATCCAGATGCCGCCCTCCGGAACGAAATTGACCAGTTTCGCCAGGAGAAAGAGCAACAATTTTTCACTCAGGTTCACATGAAAGATATCCCCATTTACGCTGTGGACCAGTTTCCCGTCGCTCCCCAGCATCGCAACCGTTTTCTCTATTTCGCGGTGGAGACGGAAATCAAAGTCGATGGACTTGTAAGGGTCTTCCAGCAGAGCAGCATACTTCCGCAGGCGATAGGGCACGTCGACATAGCTGAATATTCGTCTGGGAAACAGCTTTTCCAACTTGCCAGGATGATACCGGGAAGAAATTTCCAGCAGTTTCTGCAGATAGATAATTTGATGGTCAGACCAGTATCCGATATTGGCCCAGGGGTTATCCGGTTCCGGGACTTCCCACTCCACCCCATTTCGAGTCACGCGATAAGGATTATAGCCGTCCGGCGTGCCCGCGTTGACAAAGATGGCGATCATACTCTCCACAAATTCCGGATACGAACAGGCCAGCGCTTCCCAGTTCTGGAAAATATCGCGCCAATTCCCCTGGTAATCCAGGCGCTGGCTGCCATCCGCGTTTTTGAGATTGATCGAGAACTTGTTCCAGGGGCGGCTGGGATCGCCATGCCGGCGACTGAAGGTCAATGGGAGATATTCGAAACACAGGCGTTCCAGGTCGGGATCATCCTGTTGGCCGGCGCCTGCAAGCAGATCATGGGAATTGATTTGCGCCGGCAGCCTATTCAAAAATGCCGTCTGCCGATCCAAAACGGTGCGATTGCGCGTCCGCAGGTAGTCGATCAGGTCGGCTTTCTCGACCCGGTAATGACCGGCAAAGATGCCGCCGCGCATGATGTTGAAGAGCACATTGGCGTAATGATGCACGCTGCTCAACCGGTCACCGGTGAGCTGTAATCCATCCGCGCTTGCGATGATCGCGTTCAAAGCCTGGCTTCCCAGAGCGATGTCTGCCTCGATCTCGCCCGCGATCTCTCCTGCCGGGCGCTTGAGCATGTTTCTCAGCGCAGCGATGCCAGCATGGTCCTGATTGACATCCAACACCAGGCTCCAGGATTTTTCTTCCTCCCCGGCAAGCGTCATTTCTGCGCCGAGCAGGTAAGCTCCGCGCAGGCCTCGCATATCCGTCTCATTCGTAATCTCCGCGCCTTTGCGGAACTCTTTAACCTGCACCGAAGAAAGCAGGGCAACAGGCTGCTCCAACCCGACCTGCCAGGCAGTCGTAGCCTTGAGCGATTCGCTGGGTTCAGCCAGATCCGTTAAGGTGGAACTCAAGCTGAAGATGCCCAGGCCGCTCTCGGGCTCCAATTCACTGCGTTTATAGGCGTTCAGCAGATTGCTGAAGGTGGATTGTAAGCGTGTGGTGGCGCCATAAGGCAGGATGTTTTGCACGCCGGACAACAGGCGAACGTGAACCGGGTCCCCCGACCGGTTCTGTAACCATGCGGTCAGGATAAAACCAAACCGGTCGCTGGTGCGCCAGGCTCTACGGCAAGTCAGGTTAAGTTCCCCATTGGTCTCTTCGAAGACCAGTTTATTCCCGCTGATATTTTTATAGATCTTTCGTTCGAGCGGATAGAGCCCCGCATACCGGTCGGAAAACGGCTCCCAGAGCGAGGTGCGTCCCCTGCGCGTCACGAAGAAGAGGGAGAGCGGCCCCGTATTGTGGTGGCTCTCTGTCACCTTATCATCCGTTTCATAGGGGAAGAGGGCAGAGTCTCGCGTTGATCCGCCCGGCAGTCAGGCCTCCCGTACTTGAGACGAAGGTCCAGTGATCGGAATGGCTGACCAGGCTCATAAAAAAAGGCGGCATCTGGTCATAATTCTCGATGCAGTAATACCATTCACCCAGCAGGCTGACAAATTTGCCAGTCACTTTCGGTTGAGGGGGATGAACCTTGCTGTTCCCAGTTTCAATGGGTGTGAGCATGGGGACACCTTTCCAGATTCGAACTACGAGCTTCCGGCATCAGGCTCAGCGCCGGAGGAGGGGCACATCCAGGTATCCAACCACGCCAGGAAAGAAATGCCGGATAAAAAGGGAAACCGGCAGGCGCCGTTGCCAGATAGCTCTACCTGATGCGGTTCCCCCAGCAAGTCGCTTGGGATAATGACCTGTCCGTTCACAGCCCCTTTCGCAACAGGACGGAAAGCGACCCTGAGCGTACAGGATGCGCCCGCTTCCAGCACGGCATTGGCACAGCTGGTGCCCATCAAGAACATGACCTGGTCTGACGTCTCGCTATCGGTGATGGACACCTTCCCCAATTGCACAGGACCTGTACCTGTGTTGCGGACGGTCACCATCTCGGTTGTGGACCAGGTACGAAGGATGGTCTCCTCAAAGGGCAGGCGGGCGGGCTCGAACAGGATGGCGCCTTTTTGTACCTCATAAACCTCGCCGTCGGTAAAGCTGCCGTTATCGTAGCCGAGACCGCCCAAAGGTTTTCCGTCTCTGTCCTGTATGCTCTCTCGATCCACCAGCTCCAGCCGGACCGTGCCGTTTCCCGTTCCGGTATCTACCGTCACCGTGTAAGCCGGGCCCGAACCGCTCACGGCGCTGACAGACGCATTCGTGATCCCTCCCGTCGTGGAAAGGATAAAATCGCCTTCATCCACACCGGTGACCGCTTCCGAGAAGCGAACGTTGAATTGCACGCTGCTTGCATCGCTTGGGCTGGGATCCGCTAACGTGATGTCAAGCACATAGGGGGCTCCTTCGTCCACCGGTACCTCCCCGAGGTGGATTTCCCAAATCGCGCCGTCGTTTTCATCCGGCTCGTTTAGATTGTCGACCCCGGAGCTGACGAGATAGATGCTTTTGGTGGCCGGATTCCAACTGCTTGGGCCATAAGCGAGGCCGGAGCGCGCAATCCTTCCCAGGTAATCCAGGTTGTACAGGTGGATCGGCTCCCCGGTCAAAGAAACTTCCCCAATATAGCGGTCGTCTCTCGCCGTGCTGACGATAAACAACGTTCCGTCATCCGGATTGTATTCGATCCCTTCTAAATCCAGGAATCCCAAAGCGCTCGTGTCAAAAGAGGCAACCTGTCCATCATCTCCCCCACCCAAAACGCCATTTGGACCGAGATCGAAGCGATAGACCTTCTGATCGTGCCCCCCGGCGATGAAAAGATTGTTCTCCCCGTAAGCAATCCCTTCCGAATCGCCGTTGCCGGGCGCATCGGCGGTCGTCACGCGATCATCCGCTGTGCAATAGAGTCCGTCCCGTCCCGGGTCCACCTCAAACAGGTGTCCCCCCAGGCCATCATCCGAGATGAAAATATGATCGTTGTCCGGATTAATGGCAACGCCGGTCGGTTCATTGGACCAGCCCCGGCGATTGATATCTGTCGTGCCGCACGTGGATACCAGGGATCCGGTCAAAGAAGATTTCAAACACGTTGTCACCGGTAAAGAAACCTGCCATCTCATCCACCTCCGCATCGACGATCAACAGGGTACCCCTCGAGGGCCAGTAAGCGGCGCCGGACGGATCCGGGCTCGAAGGAGACCAGACAGCGTTGGAGGTGTCAATTCTCCGGATCAGGGTCGTTGGCAACCGCTCGAAGCCCCCATCCTGATAGGTTGCATCCAAGGGGGAGGGGGGAAGGGTCTGGCCCTGAGCCGAAACGCCGCCATTGGGACAAAGCGCTGTTAAGAGGAGGATCAGGGATATCGATAGGGTCAGGATATAACGAATTGTAAGTACCATTGATTTTTCTCTAGCACGTGCGAGGCTGGCTATCGGTATTCTGGCGCGATGATACCCCAAGATAAGCGAAAAGCAAAACAGGTTCGAAGCCAATCATAAAAACGAGGAAAAAGCGCTCAGCACTCCCTCTCAGGGCAGGGTCGCAACCGCGTCGGCAACCGTCAGCACGCTACCGTCCGTAACGTGGGAACTCCGTATGACCGTTGTGCCCAAAATATAACATATCCCAGAGAACGCGGCGCCCTCCGTAGGGACGCACCGCGTGCGTCCTGGTTTTCACCGCGTGCGTCCTTTAATCGGGCGGGCACCGTCTTCCGGGCCGGATTCGCTCATTTGCGTTTTCCTTTCTTCCTCTTCCGTGCTTTCTTGGCCTGTTTTTTCTTCTTCTTTTCCTTCTTCGCTTGCTGCCGTTGGCGGCGTTCTTCTTCCCGGCGCGCCTCCTTGTCGGCTTCCCACGCAGCCTCCGGGTCGAGCGCCATGGCGTAACTGGGGGGTGGGGTCAGGCGCTTTTCCAAAAGTCCAACACTGATTTGATAATCTTCGAAATCACCCATCACAGATAGATCGACCACTCCGGCCTGATAGGCCCGCTCGACCAGGGAAGCGGCCTCCATCGCTTTTAATTCGGAGAGATAGGAAATCAGGAAGCTGTTGATCGTTTCATCGTTGGTAGCGAACTGTTCCAGCCCTGCCTGCAAGGTATTCACACACTCAGCCCGGCGTTCGGGGTGCTGTTTGCCTACTTCGGCCAGAGAGTGGGCTACTGTGACGGAGGCCCAAACTTTTTTGTCTGCATCGACCAAATAGTCGCGCAGCGGCGGGATGCAGACCGGCCCTATCATCCCCATCACAACCGGGACTTCTTCCATCACCCAATCCATTTCCCCCTCTTCGTTCCAAACGATGAGTTCGATCAAATCCGGAATGGCCTGCTCGGCCTGCAACTGTCCTAACGCCCGCCAGGCATGGATCGGCGCGTAGTCCTCAGGCGCATCAGTTTCTCCCTCAGGCCAGAAATCTTCTACATCATCGAGAATGCGGATCAATTCCGGGATATGCTCGGAGGTAATGCCCAGTTCTGTGTAGTCAGGCCATTGCATGCCGCGGGCAGCCTTTTCGCCCAGCGCAATGAGCGCCAATACAGGAGCAGAAAAATCTTTTGGAAATTCATGTGTCATCAAATATCCTTTAATCTCATTTTCTCAAACAATAGTTTCCAGTCTATTTCACCTGGTCGCGACGGTCTTATCTCTTTTTTCGTCACGTATCAGCGCTGCACCGAATTCATTCTTGATTCCACCACTTACCGCAAAAAAACCGGTTGTCTGTCATCTTTACTGCTTGACTCCAACTTAGATGCGAGCCAGCCGACCACCCCGTCGGAGTATGGTCAAGAAATTTTCCAGAGCTGCAGTTTTTTCTTGGTTGGTTCCCAAAGTATAGATGTACCAAATCCAGGCCCCTTTGTTACGCCTGTCGTTGTAGATAACAGTTTCAAACAGTTTATGCGCCTCGATCTCCTTACCGCTTTTCCACAGCCCAGTCGCGCACTCCAGCAAATGCGTTGACATCGACATCGTTCCCTCCCAGGATTACATACCACCACTTATATTGTAAAGAAAACCAGTTGCTTTTACAACATCCCTTCAATCCCGCATGGCAATCCCCTCCGGGAACTTTGGGACTTGCGGGACAGGCCCCGGACTTCAACATCCCGCACGCAACCGGTTTCAATCCACGCTCCCCGCCTGTCCCCGACCACGGGGCGAAGGGAGCGACAGTTTCCGCCTGGCGCGCGCCGTTGGGAAACACCATCCCCGAATTTTTCACGAATGCACGAATAGGGCCCATCCATTCGTGCATTCGTGGTTATTATTCGTGGACGGTTCTTACCCCCCGCCTGTCCCGGCCCGGGAGCGAAGGGAGCAACTTTCAGCGCAAACCGTTTGTTGGTTTTACGATGTGTTTCAATCAACGCTCCGGCCTAAAGCCTCACAATATCTCAAAACTCCCCAACCACAAAACCGGACCAACTATCCGAGCTGGGATCGTTCTCGAAAAGCTGGAAGTCCAGGTCGATGCAGGCGTGATACTCGAAGCGAGACCCGATCACGGCATTGGCAATGAGGCCCAGCAAACACTTGTATGGAGATGGAGTTTCCATGGGTACATTATATTCTCCTCCCCCATCCGTGCAGTTCGGATGGGGGAGGGCGGGAGGGGGTCACGCTCCCTCCGGCTCAAAAGGGACAACACCTTTTTGGATAAATTCATCACCAGCTCCCCCATCTTATCCAGCTTCTCCGCCGCCGGGGCCGGTTGCGCAATATGCGCCCATTCTCGACACATCTCCACTAAGATCAAAGCACATCGCTCGAAATCAGCGTAATCCTAAATACTCTGCATTCACCATCCCCCATGCCTGCCCTGAGCTTGCCCGCCCCGGCGCTGCCGGTCGGGCCGGGGTCGAATGGTGGGGGAAGGACGGGAAGGGGGTCACAACGCGCCCTTAAACTCCCGATCCAACACGGACGGGAGCAACGCATCCAACTCCACCTGCGACTCGACCTGCAGCCGCCGCAACTTGTTGACCCGCTCACTTCGCAGATCCCCGATAGGGGGCAGGCTATCGAGATAGGCCACGATGCAGCGCTGTTCGTCGTCACTCTTCATTCCATTTCCTTTTCCAAAAAATCTTTGGCTGATCTTATCTTTGGTTTTTGCGCTTTGATGAGCCTCAGCTCATTTTGCTTTTCAATTGCGGGGTCAATAATTGCTGGTTTGAGAACTTTAATAAGTGATTCTTCTGTGTCATATGTTAGCGGATCCAATAGCCCACTATGCTGAGTTCTGAGATCATTAATCATTGAGAACGACAATTCCCCACCTTGAATAATCGGCACTACTGGAATTTGATAATCAGGAATTATTGCCTGTAACTCAAGCGGAGATGATTTTGGGCTAGTAACATCTGCTATCACAAAATATGAGATACCTGCAAGTGTTTTGACTGTTTCTGTGATGTTTCTGTCGATAGGACGGTCAAAATCGAAGACGATTGGAAGTAAATTATATTCACGCAGACTGTTTCGGAGTGAATTCAGTATTGCTTTGCGCTTGTCGTCAGCAAATCGTCCTAAAATAAGTACTGATTTTGATGTAAGTGTATTGATGACATCTCGGATTTCCTCATTGTTCAAAATTAGAAAAATAAACTGGGCTACTTTTATGTTGTCAACTGTGATTATTGGTTGTCCTTTGCGAGTAATAATCAAATCCTTTTGTTCTGCGAATTCGCCTTCTAAATCCCAAACATTCACCGCATATATCCAACTTCCAGAAATTTTTGCATTATCTACCTTTGTGCTAACAAGGGTCGCTTTAGCAAGTGTCGCACCAGTCAAATTAGCGTTGCTAAGATCGCTGCCCATAAAATCAGTCCCAAATAACATAGCCTGGGAAAGATTGGCGTCGCTGAGATTTGCGAACAAAAGCTTGGCATCCATAAGATGAGCTTCACTTAAGTCAGCACCGGCTAAGTCAGTCTCATAAAAATCTGCCTTCTGTAGAAAGGCTTTGCTTAGGTCTACTCCACTAAGATTTAACTTTGCAAGATCGGCTTCATCTAGATCAATCATGACATCGGGGTTTTCTTTTCTCCAACAATTCCAAGCCGTTGCACCTCGCTTTAGGATTTTAATCTGCTCCTGATCTGCCATCTTACAACTCTCCCTTAAACGCCCTGTCCAACACAGATGGCAGCAACGCATCCAACTCCACCTGTGAACTTGGCCCGCGTGCCCGAAAGGGTATGCAGCCACCGCCCCGAAAGAGCCCCCGACAAAGAGCGTCGGGACAGGCAGAACAGGCAACTTGTTGAGCTGCTCACTCAGTCTACTGAAAATCTTCATAACGCTTGAAAAAGATAAACAAAAATAGGAATCAATGCTGTACATATGAGCAAAAAGTGTAATCCTTTTTGTGTTCTACTACGCCCCCAATGAAATCGCTTTTGTGGCCACGTATGTAATTCATTGATTTTTTCTAATTCAGGAGCATACTTTTGAAGAACTTCACGAGCACGTTTTACACGAGCCTCAGAAAATTGCTTCGTTCGATTAACAGTGGCAATAGCAAAAATATTGGCAACGATGATAATCAATGGCAAACCAACGCCATTAATAATTGTCAATTGAGTAGCATTCTGATAACCAAATGTAAGTGCCAAAGTACTAACGGTTAGAACATAATTCGTCATGGTCAGCCGATATTGTTCCTGCTTTGCTATTCGGTTGTGTTGATGTTCGTAGTACATTCGCACAAAATCTTTGTCAGTTTTGTTCTCTTTTGTAACCATACTTTCTCCTACAACTCTCCCTTGAACGCCCTATCCAACACGGACGGGAGCAACGAATCCAGTTCTTCCTGCGATTCTTCTTGCAGCCGCCGCAACGCGTTGACCCGCTCACTCAGGCCATCGAGGTACGCCACAATGCGGTGCTGTTCATCGAGCGGGGGAACGGGAATTAATATACTTTTGAGTAGTCCTGAAGCGTAATCGCGGCAATTGAAGACTATGAGTTAACTCAATAGCTATTTCCAAAAACACTGGGCTTCTCATAAAGTAGGCAAGATATTGAGTATCAATAATTTTGCTTTTTGGTTGAATTACGTATTGATCAACGGAGCAAACCCCATCACAATCGGCTATCCAAACTTTATTCAAGTAAGGCCGCAAGTACCCATAAACGATTTCACCTGGGGAAAAGATAAACTTTCTTCCCTTCAATTTTTCGGCATAAAGTTTATCCTCACCAATTTGCTTTCCTGTATTTGGCTCGATATGTTGTAAACCAATGAATTGGATTTCACCTGATTTCCCATCTGTTGGCCTAATCAAGTCATTTCTAAAAGTAAATGTTTTTCCTATAGGGATTGGTTTGTAAGTTTTGCTAAGTTCAGTAAAAAGTTTGAAGGTGGCATTCCCCAACAACTTATCCGCTTCATCCACAGCGGACTGGCGCAGGGACTGGGCTTCGGCGATACGCCCAGCCAGGGCTTTGATACGCACCACAATGCGGCGTTGTTCGTCCAGCGGTGGCAAGGGGATTTTGCACTAAACAAAGCTTCTGGATTTAGTGTTCTCCGTCTATCTCCCATTCCTTTAGTACGAGAGCCCAAATCTTCCCAAAACATTTTTTGCTGCATAAACCAACCAAGATATTCTCTATATAGATTCTTTTCATCGCACAGAAAGGTTGGAAATTGTGGAGAAACATAATGATTAGCAAATTGTTCAGAACTTAATGCAAGAGCACCTTCCCATCCGAACAACTGACTCATAACAATATGCTCTGCCTTAAGTTTACAAAAGTATTTATAACTTGTGTTATTTCCAGAAACTGGTTCGCGAAAAAAAAGGCCACGTCCAAAGCTTTTAACACCAACCATTGGATATTCTGTGCCTGCATCTACCGGAACTTTTATCCGGTCAAGTGTGAGAACTTCGCGAAGTTCAACCATCTTCCAGTTGGTTGTCATCAAGCCCTCTTCGCCAGCATTGATTTGATTTCATCCATCAGCGTCACAATCTGGCGCTCTTTGGCGGCGATACTCTCAGCCAGTTCGGCGGGCGGTTTGTGCTCCAGGTCGTTGACCACGTTCGGGTTTTTCAGGTCCAGGTTGACGGTCAGGATCGCACCGCTCTCGTCCACCTTCAGGACCTCATCCACGCTCACTTTCCAGGCGCGTTCGTTTCCCGCCCTGAGCGGAGCGGCGTTCTCCCGCGTAGTCGAAGGGTCATCGCGATACCACCAATCCCGCAGCTCCTGGAACTCGTCGAACTGCATCGGCCTGGTCTTGGTGTAATTCTTCAGTCCCTCGCGGACCGGCTGTTCGTAAAACCAGATCTGCCCCGTTGGCCCCGTGCGCTCGAAGAACAGCAGGTTGGTAGGGATGGACGTGTAGGGCGCGAAGACGCCGTTGGGCAGGCGCACGACCGTGTGCAGGTTGAACTCGCGCAACAACTGGGCTTTGACGCGCGCGGCGACTCCATCTCCGAAAAGAAAGCCGTTCGGCACCACGATACCGCAGCGTCCGCCCGGTTTGAGCGAGCGCATCACGAACTGCATGAACAGCAGCGCCGTCTCGCCCGCCCGCGTGGCCTCCGGGAAGTTCAACTGGATGCCGGCTTCCTCCTCGCCTCCGAAGGGCGGGTTGGTGACGATCACCTCGAAGCGGTCCTTCTCCCCGATCTCCTTGAGCGGCGTTTTCAAGGCGTTATCGCGGCGGATATTCGGATTCTCGATGCCGTGCAGCAGCAGGTTCATCGTCCCCAGCAGGTAGGGCAGCGGCTTCTTCTCGACCCCGAACAGGCTCTCGTTTTGCAGCGTGCGCTGGTCCCCGGCGCTCTTCATCTGCGGCTTGAGAACTTCGTAGGCCTCCACCAGGAACCCGCCCGTGCCGCAGGCCGGGTCTAAAACGCGCTCACCCAATTGGGGCTTGACCCGGTCCACGATCAACTGGACCACCGGCCTGGGCGTATAGAACTCGCCCGAATCGCCCGCCGCGTCGCGCATCTCTTTCAACATCGACTCATACAGGTGCGAGAGCGTGAAGATCTCGTCCTGGCTCTGGAAGTGGATGCCGTCCACCAGGTTGACCACATCCCGCATCAAATACCCGGACAACATCCGGTTGTACGTTTCCTTGAACACCTCCGCCACTTTGAGCTTTTCATCCGTTCCCGCCAGCTCGCGCAAGGCCGGCAGCAAGTCGTCATTGACGAACTTGAGCAGTTCCTCCCCGGTTGCGCCCTCGTTCTCATCCGCGGCCCAATCCCGCCAACGATACGGCGCCGGGATGACCGGCTTGTACGCCTGGCGGCTCAAGACCGCATCCGACTCGCGGCGCTTTTCAAGATCGTCGTAGGTTTTCAGGAACAAAATCCACGAAAGCTGCGGTAGCCGGTCCAGGTCGCCGTTGAGCCCGGCATCCTTGCGCATGATGTCGCGGGCCGATTTGATCAAAGAGGATAGTTGGGCACGGGTGTTTTTTTGTGGCATGAAAATCCTTATATTCCTATTATCATTGCGAGGAGGGCGACAGCCCGACGAAGCAATCTCCCGTTTCTTAGTGTCATTGCGAGCGCTCTTTGCGAAGCAATCTCCTGTTAATCGGAGCCCTGTAAAAGGAGAGCCATTCCCGTTTAAACGAAGATTGCTTCAGTCGCTACGCTCCTTCGCAATGACACTGGCTGTCGCAATGACACTGGTTATTTGAAGTATTCCTCAAACAAATCATTCCATTCCGGGTTGATGCTATTCACCAGATCGATCTTCTTTTGCCTCGTCCCGGCCTTGATTTGCTTCTCTCGAAAAATGGCGGCGTTGATGTCATCGCCGCATTCGAAATAGACCAGCTTTCCAATATTGTACTTCTTCGTAAACGCGCCGCCTTTGCCAGCTTTATGCTCTAAAACTCGGCGCTGCAAATCGTTTGTGACGCCGGTGTACAAAACCGTATTGTGGACACTGGTCATTATATAAACGCAGTATTGTCGATCGGACATAATTTACATAGTGTCATTGCGAGACGGTGATCTTCGGTCGAAGCAATCTCCTCGCATTTATTTCACCGTCAAAGACATCGAACAAGGGACCACATCTTCGAAGATCACCTCCCCACTCTCTGAAGCTCAAACTCCTCATCCACCATCCATTTTCGTTTGAATTTTTTTAGACGAGCCAAAATGATCCCCATACGGTGGCGAGGGCGGCCGTCATCAAACTCGTATTTTAGAATAGCGTACTCTTCCATTCGAGAAGCGACGTTCCGCTCACTTTCACCCTCCTCAGCCAGGATGGGTACAAAGTCAGTTTCGCGTTCCGCCCAATAGAGGACAAGAAGTACCACATCAAACAGGGTAGGATAAGGGCACCGCACCGTTGAAAATACGTGGATCTCATTCCCTAAGGGGTCAATTGCTGTACCCGGAGCAACCATAATCCTTTTGGCTGGTCCTTGAAAGATAGAAACTTCAAGTCCCGAAACGATTCCAACACCGTGGCAATTCAGATTATGCAGTCGGTTCCGCTCCCTGAAATAATTTTGTTCCACCTGATAGTCACCTACAGTCAGAACTCGGCCAGAAAAAAAGTTTGTTCGCTTCAGATAAAGCGGTATTTCAATTTGATTTTTCTTCATAAAAACGTCTCTCTTGTTCCCAGTGTCATTGCGAGCGCTCTTCGCGAAGCAATCTCCTCTTAAACGGAGTCCCTCAATTAGGGAGCTGTTCCTGTTTAAACGGAGATTGCTTCGTCGCACAGAACGCTCCTCGCAATGACACTACGCATACAACTCTTTCTGCATCTCATCCACCGCCTGCAACAACCCCGCCGGTCCACCAAACAGAGTATAAATGTCATAAGAGGAACCGAACGCGCTGAGGGGCGGCACCTGCAACAAACGCGGCAACTCATCGAATTGCCCCACGCCATAATCAGAGTACTTTTCCAGCAGCGCCTCCAAAATCTGGCGCGCCGCGGGCGTGTACTTGTTCAGGAAGTTTTCTTTCTTCTGGCGCAACTTCTCGGCCCGCTCACGGCGCGTTACCAGCGGAGCGTTGTAGGCTACGTGCAGCAGCAGGTCCAGTGCGTCCGCCTCTTCGTGGTGAGTGACGCGTGCCAGGTGCTCAGGGTCGATGCCATGTTGGCGCAACCGGTTCAGGATTTCCGTGCGCTGCTCTCCCAGCGGCCAGGCTTTCCGTAAATGTTCAGCGTCCAAATTCAAGCGTCGCACGTTCTCCGCCACAAAGTCTGTAAATTGGACGGTTTTCAGGATAATACCGTCCGGGTCCAGCTCGAAAGCCTGCTCCCCGGCAATATAGACCTCGACGCCATCCAGATAATACTTGCGCGGCAATTCACCAAGTTGCATGAATTCTCCCTCTCCCCCTGGGACGTGTGCCCGAAAGGGTAGAGGGTCGGGGTGAGGGCTTTCTAGCGTACCATCTTCGCTATCCTGCACTTCAATCTCGTTGCCATCTTCGTCGATTAGCGTTTTGGTCACGCGCACCGGCTCGCCATCGAAAGCCGGGTCATAGAACAACTGTGTAGCCCCTACATAATCGATGATCGTGAACCAGTATTTGTCGTGCTCTTCGGAAACCCGCGTCCCGCGCCCGATGATCTGCTTGAAATCCACCATCGAGTTGATTGCCCGGAACAACACCACATTCCGGCAGGTCGGCGCGTCCACGCCTGTGGTCAGCATCTGAGATGTGGTCAGGAGAACGGGCGTATCTTTTTCGGGATCCTGGAAATTGTCCAGGTGTTCCCGTCCCACTTTCCCTTCATCCGATACCACCCGCGCCACATAATTGGAATTTCGCTTCATCATGTCAGGATTCAGGCGTGCCAACACGTTGCGCATGTCCAACGCGTGTTCCTGGTCCACGCAGAACACCATCGTTTTGCCGTACCGGTTCGTGCGCCTGAGATATTCCGTCAGGTGCGCGGCCACCGTTTCTGTACGGGAAAGCAAGGAAACCACCCGCTCGAAGTCCTTGGTACCGTATAAGTCCGGCGGGATTTCGCGTCCGAAACGGTCCAATACGCCCGGGTCGATCTGTAATCCGCTGGCGTCTACATCGGGGATCACGCGATATACGCGGTAGGGCGCCAGGAAACCATCTTCGATGCCCTGCTTCAGGCTGTAGGTATAGATTGGGTCGCCAAAATACTCGTAGGTATCGACGTTGTCATCTCGCTTTGGAGTTGCCGTCATTCCAATCTGTGTAGCCGTATCGAAATAATCGAGGATCTTGCGCCAACTGCCTTCTTCGTTGGCCGAGCCGCGATGGCATTCATCCACGACGATCAGATCAAAGAAGTCTCTGGGATATTGGCGATACAGCCCGGGCGCATCACCCTTACCGGCTAACGCCTGGTAGAGCGCAAAGTACATCTCCCGGCTCTTGGTCGCCCTGCCTTTGATTTTATGGAGGGCTTCTCCCATCGGGGAGAAGGTGCGGTCTTTGGCCTGGTCTACCAATACGTTGCGGTCCGCCAGGAAAAGGATGCGCTTCTTGCGCTTCGCTTTCCACAACCGCCACACGATCTGGAACGACACGAACGTTTTTCCCGTGCCCGTTGCCATGGTCAGCAAAATGCGTTGCTTACCAGACAGCACTGCATTCACTGCGCGGTTGATGACCACTTGCTGGTAATAGCGCGGCGTCTTGCCGCCGACTTCTTCGAAATACGCCGACAGGGCATCGGTTGCATCTTCTTCTGTAGTGAATGGCAGCCTGCCCTTCAAACGCCCCCAAAGGTCATCCGGCGAAGGAAAAGACCCTATTTCTCGCTCTTCCCCGGTGAGGAAGTCGTGCTCCATGATCCCTTTGCCGTTGCTGGAGTAGGCGAATTTCAACCCCATCATTTCGGCGTACCGGATGGCCTGTTGCATGCCCTCGCCCACCTGCTTGTAATCCGCTTTGGCTTCCACCACTGCAACCGGGATGTTGCGCCGGATGAAGAGCACGTAATCCGGTCGCAGGCCTTCTCGCCGAACATGGTTCTCTCCCACTGGAACAATCCGACCGGGAGTGAGAACCAATTGCTCGGTAATGTAATCATCTTCCCATCGTGCAGCTTTTAATTTTGGGAGGATATAGGTTCGGCAGGTATCGGCTTCGTTTGACATAACGACCCCTTCGTGGGCTTCTCTTGTTAACCATACAAGAAAATCACTGTTTAGGCAATATTGAAACCATTACGGTTTTTCTTCGGTTGTTAAGCTTCGGTTATAGCAAAACCCCGAGGGCCTGCTCCGCAGATCCGGGTCCGGTATGCATCGTCTCTGGATCAACCCGGCGCATGGACCGTGGGCGGAGGGCCGCTCGGGGTCAGCGATTGGTAGTACAATCGAAGCAAGCCCTCCAAAGTGTTTAACGGATTTCCGGTCCTGCGCGACACTTTGGAGGGCCTTTTTCCGTCTTACGGGGCAGAGATGGTCCGCACCTGGGAATATTCCACGCTGTTGCCGGGCAGGTCTTTGGCGGTGATCGTCACGGTCAGCGGGCCGGTCAGGTTGCCCGTGGGCGCGTACTCCCACCACAGGCCGCCCACTTCCGTGGCCAGGCCTTCTTCCATCACCAGGCCGTCATCGCTGCCGAGCTGGACGCGCACTTCTACCACCTTGACATCGTCCTGGGCCTTGACGCGGATCACGTCGCCGGGCGCGCCTTTCCAGCTGGTCAAGTCGATCTCGCGGAACTGCGGCTGGTGGAACCAGTCTGCCATCGCGACGTTGTACGGGCTCATGTCCGTGCCGTCTGCCTTGGCGATGTAGATCGCTTCGCCTTGCTTATCCTTGGCATACTCGACCGCCTCGCGGAAGGCATCCTGCTGGATCAACTGGGCCGGGCTGTACGTGCGGTCTTCGTCATAGGTCGGCTTGGCGCTCATGATCGTGCGGCCGTCCTTGCCTTTTCTGAGCACGATCTGGTCCCCGACCGTGCCGGTGAAGCGGTTCAAAAAGAGATTTCCATTGTTTTTTGCCATATTCTGGCTCCTTCTGTATATCATATAGGGTTCGAATACGATACCGGGCAGGCGTGCCCGCCCGGGCGGCCTGAGGGCTGGGCTGCTCCCCGGAGCTTCCGGGAGGCGCCGCAAATCCGCTGGCCGGTGGACAGGGTGCAGAGGGGGTTTGGGAATTGCTGTAGGTTCACATTCTCCTTTTTGTTGTAAGATATCAAGCTCTTGCCCCTGGCTCGCAGCATTTGCTGCAATTTTGCTTATATTTATATTTTCGGCAGGCTTTCCAAAATCTTGAGAGAAACGGCGTGAATTTTCCCTAAATTTAATCTGTATTTTCCGTAAACGCGCCTGGCGTATGCTGCTTGGGCAGCTTTGGGGTATTTTTTTTGTATCCCCGCTTTTCGATATGAAACCACAATTGATTCCCCCATCTGAAATCGGTATAGTAAAGATACAGCAGCAAACACCCCAGTTTCATATGATTAGAAAGGCGCCCTGCCATGGTCACAGCTTATGGCCTTCGATGGGACCGATTTCAAGGTCCGCGCGCAGGCGCCTGAGAGATGGTGGGGGCAGAGCAGCGACACAGATGTGCCTTTTGCGGTCCGCTGGATCTCCATCATCAACATCCTCCAGGTGCTGGAGATGGGCAAGATCCTGGACGAGACCCGCCAGGAGGCCTTCACCGACGCGATCTCCGGCCTGCCGAACATGAAAGCCGCCCTGCTCAGGATGGAAGAGACGCTGCAGGACTCGAGCGCAAACCGCAGACCCTTCTCGATCCTGATGATCGATGGCGATAACATCCGCATCTACAACAGCGTCAACTATGCCGCCGGGGATGAGATGATACGCCAGATGAGCGCGCTGTTCCAGGACATCCTGCGCCCGGTACAGTGCCCGGTTGGCTATACGCTGGATTGTTTGTTCATTATAGAAGATCAGACCTGACAGGTCTCCACCGGCTCATGATCGGCAGGAACATTTGTCCACGCAAGCAACCTACTGGGTCACGACCTGGATAAGACCTGTCAGGTCTTTTGCTTCCCTTAAGCAGGCACTTGGGCAAGCATCATCTTCGGGTACGCGCCATACTGGTTGTCGCCGGGCTGGCTGTCGCTCAGCAACAAAGCAAGCAGCCAGAATGCCCCGATAATGGGAATGAAGCTGATAAAGAACCACCAGCCGCTTCTCCCGGTATCGTGCAGCCTTCTCACGGTCACCGCGAACGATGGGACTATGATCGCCAAGCTGAACAAGCCGTAAAACAATCCATATCCGAAATCTTCGACTGCAGTGCCAAGGATGCTGTCAAAGACGAGCGCCGCAATCCCAAATATCAAGTTAAACAGAGCAAACATCCAGTACTCTTTCCTTCTGGCCCTTCCGCTAAAGGTAACATATTTCTTCATTGCGATTAACCACCAGTTCATGATACGTCTCCTGTTTGTAATGTATGTTTTATGTATCTACTCAGGCCTAGTGAGGAAATCCCGGAAAATGGTGTGCGTGGGGGCGTACGCTTGAGTCCTCGGCCGCGTGCTTCGAAAGGAGATGGGTTGCGTTTGTTTCTGTGATAGGCGGTCACTGCCTCCTCGGTATGAAGTTTGGTTCCCCTGGGTTTTTCCCATTATCTACAAATCGAACAAATCATGATTAAGAAAACTTTACATTATTGTTAAAATCCCCTCAACCTTACAAAGCCGTTAGCATACTTCCAGCGGGCTGCTTTTCCAAAGAAAGAGCCCTGGCACTCGCCGGGGCTCGCTGTCCATTTCGCTGTCTACCGGTGGCAAACCCCCACTGCAACAGGCAGGCTTGCTATTCCGGTCACTGCCTTGCCCCGTCCGGACGATCAGCTGCCTGACGGAGCAATGTTTCATTCAGGCGCAAGGATCTTCGTCTCAGACGCCTGTGCCGTGTTGCCCGGCAGGTCGCTGGCGGAGACGGTCACGGTCAGCGCGCCGCTCATGGGACGAGTGAGCGTGTACGCCCACCACAACGCCCCGGCCTCCGCCGCCCCGCCCGCCTCCAGGATGGCTCCCGTTTCGTCGGCAATCTCGACCTTCACCTTCGCCACCTGGACGTCGTCCTGCACCCGGACGCGGATGAGTTCCATCTCCCCGCCGTGCCAGCCGTCCAGGTCGATCTCCAGGACCCGCGGCGGGGTCAACCAGTCGCCCAGCGCCACGTTGTAGCCGGTCCGCGCCGTGCCCTCCGCAAGGGACAGGTAGATGGAGTCCCGCTTGTGCTCCTTCGCATACGCGGAGGCTTCCCGGAAGGCCTGCTGCCGGGCAAGCTGCGCCTCGCTGAAGGTGCGGTCCGGCCCGAAGGTGGGCTTAGCGCAGATGATTGTCCGCCCGCCCCTGATCCTGCGGATGATCAGCTGGTCTCCGACCGAGCCACTCATCCGATCCATGAAGAGATTACCGTTTACTTTTGCCATTGCTTCTATGCTCCTTTGTGTTCCCGGCCTGCCGGGTTTCGATGGCTGTTGTCTTCAGGATACGCTATGCCTGATACGCCTTGCTTACAGTCATCCTTCAGTCAATCTACAGTCACCGTTCAGTCAACCCTCAGTCAACCTACAGTCAACCCATTGTCACCGCACAGTCACCGGACAATATGCTTGTTACGATTATCGAGATTCTGGCCAGGAACGCAAGGTCCGCGAGCATACAGTTCTGTAAGCGGCGGACGTTAATGACAATTGTGTTAAACTGACATTCCTTCTTGAACTGCTGGACGCCAGGGCCAAAATGCAATAAAATAGCCCCCAATATCCGCTGCCGGTCCCTCCGGCGGCAGAAACGCAATCATGCAAAAGACGACAACTACCACCACTCCGATGCCCATGACTCTTCCGCGAAGAGCCAGCGCTTCGTGCCGGTGGTAGACGCGTATCGACCCATACAGCTACCCACAAAACACGGAGCAGTGCTCCGTGTTTTTGTTTTTTGCAGCTACCGGTGGTCGAGTAGCCCCGAACGGTTTTAGAGGGGCGTATCGAGACTACCATTCGTTATTGTCGCACGGCCAAAGGAGTTTTCTTATGAAAGATACCCTCATCATGAAATTCGGCGGCACCTCCGTGGGGAGCGCGGGGGCCATCCAGCAGGTGATCGAGATCGCGCGCGCGGCCAGGGCGGAATGGCAGAACGTGGCGATCGTGGTCTCTGCCATGAGCGGGGTGACCGACAGGCTGTTGAATGCCGCCCGCTGGGCTGTGGAAGGAGACGACAGCGAAGCCGCCCGGGCCGCTTCCAAACTGCGCGAAAAGCACATCGACGCGCTCCAGGAACTGGCCCCGGGGGCGAGCGCCGCGCGCGACAGCATCGAACAACTGCTGGCGGAGTTCGTCTCCCTGTGCCAGGCGATCCGCGTGTTGGGCGAAGCCACGCCGCGCGCCCTGGACGCCATCGCGTCGCTGGGCGAGCGGATGAGCGCCCCGCTGGTCGCGGCTGCGCTGGAGGCAGCCGGGGTCCCCGCCAGCGCCGTGGACGCCCGCGACGTGGTCGTGACGGACGCCGTCTACCAGTCCGCCTCGCCGGATATGGAAGCCACCCGCCAGCGGGCGGAGCTGGTGGTCCGGCCGTTGTTCGCGGCGGGCCTGGTCCCGGTCATCACCGGCTTCATCGGCGCGGACCAGGAGGGCAGGGTCACCACGCTGGGGCGCGGGGGCAGCGATTTCTCGGGAGCCATCTTCGGGGTCGTGCTCGCCGCGCAGGAGGTCTGGATCTGGACCGACGTCTCGGGGGTGATGTCGGCCGACCCGCGCATCGAACCGTCCGCCCGCACCCTGTCCGAAGTCACCTACAAGGAGATCTCCGAGCTGGCCTTCTACGGCGCGAGGGTGCTGCACCCCAAGACCATCCGTCCGGCACTGGAACACGGCATCACGCTGTGGGTCAGGAATACGTTCGCGCCTGGCTCTGCCAGCACGCGCATCGTCGAGAACGGGAACGGGACCAGGGGCAACTTGCGCGCGGTGACCGCGATCCGCGGGCAGTGCCTGGTGACGGTGGAAGGGCGCGGGATGCTGGGCGTGCCGGGCATCGCGGCGCGCCTGTTCACCGCCGTGGCGCGCAGCCAGACCAGCATCGTGATGATCTCGCAGGCCTCCTCCGAGCAGAGCATCTGCTTTGTGGTCCCGTTCACTGCGCGGGGCGTGGTGCTCGGGGCGCTGGAAGAGGAGTTCCACCAGGAGCTCTCCCGCCGCGACATCGACCGGGTCAGCGCTTCGGACGATTGCGCGATCGTGACCGTGGTCGGCGCGGGGATGCGCTCCACGCCGGGCATCGCCGGGCGGGTCTTCAGCGCGGTCGGCGACGAGCGCGTCAACGTGGTCGCCATCGCCCAGGGCTCGTCGGAGGTCAGCATCAGCCTGGTGGTAGACGCCCCCGAAGCAGACCGGGCGGTGCGAGCGATCCACCGGTTAATAGAAGAACCCCGTTCCTGAACGGAGGAACACTTGTGCTCCTGAGCGGAGCGACGAGTGCTTTTCGAGGAGCGTACATCTGCCCCGGCGGGCTGTGCCGGGGGTCGAAGGACGGGTAACTTGGTAAATCTAGGATTTGCGCTTCCCCCTACGGGGACGCTTCGACTGTGGCGCACCCTTCGACAGGCTCAGGGGCGCCTCCGCTCAGCGACACTTGTGCTCCTGAGCGGAGCGACGAGTGCTTGCCGAGGAGTGAAGTCGAAGGACACATGTGTTGTTTACTTCACGCCTACAGCTTCCCCCTACCGGCACGCTTCGACTACGGCGCACCCTTCGACAGGCTCAGGGGCGCCTCCGCTCAGCGACACATGTGCTCCTGAGCGGAGCGACGAGTGCTAGCCGAGGAGTGAAGTCGAAGGACACATGTGTTGTTTACTTCACGCCTGCGGCTTCCCCCTACCGGGACGCTTCGACTGCGGCGCACCCTTCGACAGGCTCAGGGGCGCCTCCGCTCAGCGACACATGTGCTCCTGAGCGGAGCGACGAGTGCTAGCCGAGGAGCGTACATCTGCCCCGGCGGGCTGTGCCGGGGGTCGAAGGACGGGTAACTTGGTAAATCTAGGATTTGCGCTTCCCCCTACCGGGACGATGCGACTGCGGCACAAGGAGCGCGCCTCCGCTCAGCGACACACCTTAGTTAGATAAAACAGAGAAGGAGCCATCATGTCAAAAACAAAAGTAGCCATCCTGGGGGCCACCGGCGCCGTGGGGCAGCGCTTCGTGCAACTGCTGGAGAACCACCCCTGGTTCGAGGTCAGCGCGCTGACCGGGTCCGAACGCTCGGTCGGGAAGAAGTACGGGGAGGCCTGCCGCTGGGTGCTGGCAGGTTCCCCCCGGCCTATGCGCGGGAGATGACCGTCGTCGCCTCGGACTCGGACTTCGAGGCGGGGCTGGTCTTCTCGGCGCTGCCCTCGCACCGCGCCCGCGACCTGGAGCCGGCCCTCGCCCAAAAGGGCTACGCCATCTGTTCGAATGCCTCGGCCTGCCGGACCTGGGACGATGTGCCGCTGCTGATCCCGGAAGTTAACCCGGACCACACCCGCCTGATCGACGTCCAGCAGCGGGAGCGCGGCTGGAGCGGCTTCATCGTCACTAACCCCAACTGCACCAGCACCGGCCTGACCATCGCCTTCCGCGCCCTGCACGACGCGTTCTCCATCCAACGAGCCTTCATCGTCTCCCTGCAGGCCCTCTCCGGCGCGGGCTACCCCGGCGTGCCCTCGCTGGACATCCTGGATAACGTCATCCCCTACATCGGCGGGGAGGAAGAAAAGGTGGAGCGCGAGCCGCGCAAGATGTTGGGGACGTTGCACGATGGGAAGATCGAGTTCGCCCCCATCACCATCTCGGCCCACACCAACCGCGTAGCGGTGACCGACGGGCACCTGGTGGTCACCTCGGTGGAGTTCGCGCAGAAAGTGACCCCAGACGAGGCCAAACAGGCGCTGGCGGCGTTCCGGGCCCCTGAGATCGTGGCGAGTCTGCCGTCCGCGCCGCATCCGGTCATCGTGGTGCGCGAGGAAGCCGACCGCCCGCAGCCGCGCCGCGACCGGGACGAAGGCTGCGGCATGGCCAGCGTGGTCGGCCGGGTCCGCGAAGACCCCATCTTCCACCTCAAGTTTGCCAACCTGGCGCACAACACCATCCGCGGCGCGGCCGGCGGCGCGATCCTGAATGGGGAGCTGCTCAAGGCTGAGGGCAGGATATAGAAACGATCGCCCGGTGATAAATTGCGCTCATGGGTATCGGTCAATTTCACCGCGAAGAGCGCGAAGAACGCCAAGAAAAACACTTTGCGCTCTTCGCGGGCTTTGCGGTTCAAAATTGATGAGGCGCAACCAAGTGCGCCGCTTTGAGAGAACCGTCATTGCGGCGGACCCCCTATTGTTTTTTGGAAAGGCAGGCTCTATAATATTTTTATCGCAGCGGATACGGTAGGATATCTATGAACAAGAAGAATGATCTTTCCAAATTATCTCAGCCATCCAAAAAGCCAAAGGACCGGGACGAGCCCAACAGCGCGAGCGAGCTGCCCGGTTGGCCGGGCTACCGCACCCGGGATGGACGCAGCGGCTACGATCCGATCGACAACGATTTCGAGGCCGCCCACGTCACCGGCGCGTTTGTGCAAAGCCTGTTCACCGGCAAACTGCGACTGCGCAATCGCCTGGCCCTGGTCCTTTCCGGGCTGGCCGGGCTATTGCTGGTCTTTCCGCTTTTACTTGCCATTACGGAATCTGTCCGCGGCAACCTGCTTCCCTGGGAAGGGCTGCTCACCTTCCTGGTGGCCGGGCTGATCGGGCTGGCGCTGCTGGTCAACTTCGTCAAGAACCTGAGGCGATGAGGTCGCGCGAAGAGCGCTGCGCGGAATACGAGCAGTTCCGGAAGATCGACGCTGCCTTCCGGGCCGGCGACCTGGCCGCGTTGCGCGCCGCGCTGGACGACCCCGACAGTATCCCCAATGGGCCGATGCCGCCTTCCATAGGACCTGCCTCGAATATGCCATCTACCACAGCCCGATGGACTTCATCCGGACGTTGCTGGAGCTCGGCGCTGATCCCAACTTCGACGACAACAGCGGGTTTCCGCCGTTAATCGCCGCTCTGTCGGCGGGGCGAGTCGCGCCGGGCGCAACCGCCCGGACGGACGTGCTCGAGATCCTGGCGCTGCTGCTCTCCTTCGGCGCCGACCCAAACCAGCGCGGCCTGAACGACTACACCCCGCTCCACATGGCGGTGGGCGAGCGCAACTTACCCGCCCTCAGGCTGCTGCTCGAAAGCGGCGCGGATCCGCACCTGAGAACCCGCATCGACGATTACGAAACACCGCGTGAGATGGCGGAAGCAGCGAGCCTGGTGCAGTTTGCGGCCTTGCTCAGAGAGCACGAAAAGCGAAAGACAGCCTAAGGAGTGCCTCGGGCTTACCCGAGTTCCGGCGAAAATAAGAAGAGACAATGACCATGTAGGACACTTGCAGTTCGCGAAAAGATACCGAAAACACGGGTTGCGCGCTGCACAGCACGCGACCCGTGTTTTCGGACCCCTTTATTCAGGTAGAAGGAATGATGATTAAGGATAAACCCCAAATTCTGAACATGCTCCGGGAGGAGCTCGATCGCTGGGAAGAACTGTTAGCCGGCCTGAGCGAAGAGTACATTACCAACCCGCAACTGCCTTCCGGCCTTTCCATCAAAGACGTGATCACCCATCTGTGGGCCTGGCAGGCGCGCTCCATCGCCCGCCTGGAAGCCGCCGTGGAAGGCCGTGAGCCGCGCTATCCCGAATGGCCTGCGGAGTTGGACCCCGAAACGGAAGATGTGGATAAGCTGAACGACTGGATCTTCGAAACGTACCGGGATAAACCCTGGCCCGAGGTGTACCGCAATTGGAAGGATGGATTTCAGCGCTTCCTGGAGCTGGGGCAGGCCATCCCCGAAGACGACCTGTTCGACACCGAGAAATACGACTGGCTGGATGGCTATTCCCTGGCGGACGTGCTGCTTGGTTCCTACGAGCACCACCACGATGAGCACCTGGAAACCCTGCAGGCCTGGCTCGGCGATCACGGCGCCATGCGCTCCGCTGCGGGGCCCACGGACCCGGAGAAAAACCCGCCGTAAAAAAACGCCCCTTGCGGGGCGTTCGCGTTTACTCGATTTCGTCGAAAATGTGGTCCAGCTGCTCCTCGGGCACATCGAAGACGCTGTTGTGCGGCGGGAGCGGCTCCCTGGTCATCCAGGCCGGCAGGCGATCGTCTTTGGCGGTGAACCCAGCCCGGCGGTTGAACTCGCGCTCCATGCGGGTGGTCTGCTTGCCTAACTCCGCCAGGATGTTGTCGGGCAGGTCGTCCCAGCCGTAGCGGGCCGAGAGCAGGCGCTTGACAGCCCCATCCGGCGTGGCGGCATAGCCGAAGCCGGCAAAGATGCAGGCGCCCAGCGTATCGTAGCCGGCCATGTTGTACTGCGCGGCGCGGGAAACCTCCACCTGTCCCTTGGGGTCCAGGTGATCGATCTTGGCCCGGATGGTCAGTCCGCAGGTGTGGTCCGCGCCCTGGGGGGTGGTGGCGTAGGTCACGCCGGTGCCCTTGATCGCGCGCGGTTCGTAGGCAGACATAGCCTGTCCCTTGACGACCGGCACGCGCTCGACGCCGTACTTCCGCCCCATGGCCGCTGCCCCATCGCCCAGCGTGCGCCCCAGTTCCGTCCCTTTGCGGATCTCCTGCATGAATTCCAACGCCTTATCCCCGTCCCCGAACGCCAGCAGCCCCGCTTCGGCAGCCACCCCCAGGGCTGCTCCGATTTCGATGGAGTCCAGGCCGATGTCGTTGGCTTCCCAGTTCAGGCGGCCAACCGTCTCCAGCGAGCCGATGCCCAGGTTGGAGCCCATCAGGCCGATGGTCTCATACTCGAGCGGCGAGACGATGATCTTGCCGTCTTCGCCGGCGAAGATGTTCGAGCACTTGATGGTGCAGCCCGCCATGCAGGCGTGGGACGGGTCGCCCGGTTTGCCGCGCTCCAGGATGAAATCGCGCAGGCGTCTCGCCGCTGATGTCGTCCACCTGTTCGAAGTGGCCGTCCGAGAAGTTGCGCGTGGGCAGGCCGCCGAAGCCGTCGCTCATGTGCGCCATGGCCGCTGTGCCATAATCGCGATAGGTGACCGACTGCGGATGTTCCAGTACGGCCTTGGTGTAATCCTTGCGCGCAAGGTTGAACGCTTCGGGATCGACGATGGGCGGCTTCTGGCCCCCGGCGTGGTCGAACACAATGGCCTTGAGGCCCTTCGAGCCCATGACCGCGCCCAGCCCGCCGCGCGCCGCAATGCGCGAGGGAACCCGGTCCTTGTCCAGGTTCTGCACGCCAGCGGACTTCATACGCATCTCGCCGCCGGGGCCGATCAAGGCGATCGCCACCTTGTCGCCGTACTTCTCGATCAGTTTGGGCGCCGTCTCGTACACGCCCAGCCCCACCAGACCCTCGGCTTTCTCCCACCTGGCGCCTTCGAGCGAGAGATGCAGCACCCAGAAGCCATCTTCTTCCGGCTGGTCTTCGATGATCAGGGCGTGGATGCCCATCTGGGCCATGTGCAGGCCGGTGCGCCCGCCGGCGTTGGATTCCTTGATGCCACCCGTCAACGGGGATTTGCCGCCCACCGAGATGCGGTCCGTGGACGAGAGCATGTGCCCCACCAGCAGGCCGGGGGCGAAGATCAGCTTGTTGCCCCGGCCGAGCGGGTCGCAGGTGGCGTCCACTTCGTCGAGCAGGATACGGGCCAAAAGGCCGCGGCCCCCCAGCCGGGACCAGGATTCCGGCACGGGTTCCCGTAGCAGGCTCCGGGTCCGGGTGTTGACGCGCCAGATTTGTGATTGGGTATCTGTCATACGATCCATTTCTCCAATTCGAACGTTTCCGCAAACGGGTTCACAAAACGAACGCCTTCCAAGATTTGCCCATCCTGAAAATCTTCGCTAAAAACAGCGTGGATATGGTTGAGCTTGGCACACGCCCAAATTTGGGCATCATAGTACGACAGGGAAAACTCCCGGCAGGCGTGGGTTGCTTCCAGCACAATTGGATAAGTAAGGTCAAATATTGGGAACGTCTGCGTCAGTCGAGTGGCTTGCAGAAGCGCCTCGCCGTGCGTTAACAAAGGGCTTTTTCCCTTAATAGTGACATTTACAAATTCCGCTAAAACCTGCGCACTGAGCCGACCACAATCCGCCGCTGCAAGTTGTTGTAAAAGCAAGATAGCCATTTCCTGGCGTGCCTGCTCACCTGAATCGCAGCTATAAACCAGGATATTGGTATCAATCAGAATCGGCTTTGTCATGATTCGACAGATTAGTCATTAATTTGTTTTCGCGCTCTTCGTACGCATCCTGGCGGTTCCACTGATAAGGTTGGCTGGTGCCTTTCTTATTGGAGCGGGCTAGTTCAATAAATTCATCTAACGGTGATTTCTCAAACAGAGATTTCTTTTCAGAACCCGAGCCCAACGCCTGTTCAAGTGCACGGCGAATTAATTCTGCCTCGCTAATACCTTGCGCTTCCGAAATTCTCTTTAACTGTGCCTCTTGCCGCTTGTAGATGTATATTTGCTTACGGACCATTTGTGACATCTCATGCTCCTTACTATACATCACATTATACATCACTTCGCAACGCTACCCAAGCGTCTCTTGCAAGGAATCAGCAAACATCCCCAGCGCATCGTTGACCTGTTCCTTCGTCACGTTCAAGGGCGGGATCCAGCGCACCGTGCTGTCGTAGGTGCCGCAGGAGAGCAAGAGCAATCCGCGTTCCTCGGCGGCGTGGATGATTTCCTTGACCAGCGGTTTGGCGCGCTTGAACCGGCCGTCCACTTCGAACTCGGAGGCGATCATCAGGCCCAGGCCGCGCACGTCGCCAATTTGCGGGATATTCCTCCTGCAGCTTGCGCAGGCCGGTCTGCAACTGCAGGCCGCGCTGGTTGGCGTTTTCGAGCATGTTCTCCTCGCGCATGGCCTGGATGGTGGCCACTGCTGCCGCGCAGGCGACCGCGTTGCCGCCGTAGGTGCCGCCGTGCGAGCCGCCCGGCCACTTCTTCATCAGATCCAGGCTGCTGAAGACGCCGGAGAGCGGCAGGCCAGAAGCGATCCCTTTGGCGACGGTCATGATATCGGGCGCCACGTCATGGTGCTGGAAAGCGAACCACTCCCCCGTGCGCCCGAACCCGGACTGGATCTCGTCCAGGATGAGCAGGATGCTGTGTTTGTCACAGATCGCGCGCAACCCTTCCAGGAAACCGGCCGGCGGCGGGACGTAGCCGCCCTCGCCGAGCACCGATTCGATCAGAATTCGCCGCCACGTCGCTCGGCGCGATCTGCGTGGCGAGCAGCTCTTCGACCGCCTCTAATGCAAAGTTGCAGGCCTGCTCTTCGCTCATCCCCAGGCGATAGGCGTAGGGATAGGGCGCGATGTACACCCCAGAGGGCAGCAGCTGCGGCCCCATCTTGTAGACCGTTTTGGAGGTGGTCAGCGCCATGGTCCCGGCGGTGCGCCCGTGGAAGGAGCCGCTGAAGACGATCACGGCGTTCTTCCCGGTGGCGTTGCGCGCCAGCTTTAGCGCGCCCTCCACCGCTTCGGCGCCCGAGTTGCTGAAGAAGAACCCGTCGATGCTCTGGCGGGCACGATCGGACGCAACTCCTCGATCAACTGCATCATCGGCCTATGGATTACGATGTTGGCCTGGGCGTGCAGGAACTTTCCAGCCTGCTCGCGCACGGCCTCGACCACTTTCGGGTGGCAGTGCCCGGTGTTGGTGACGCCAATGCCACAAGTGAAATCGAGATATTTCCGGCCATCTTCGGCGTAGATGTACGACCCCTCGGCGCGCTCCGAGCGGATTGGGAAGATGCGCGACCAGACGGGAGACATGTGGGGGTAGTTTTCTTCATACAGGTTGGTCATGGTTCTCCGTTCGATTCTCTTTGAGTGTACTTGCCGGCCCTTCGACTGCGGCGCAACGAACGCGCCTCCGCTCAGGGCGCGGTGTGAGGTTCCAACAAAAAAGGGACAGGGCTTCTTGCTGAAGAACCCTATCCCTTCCACCATCGAACCATCGACTAAGCAGGCAGGTACTCGGCCGCCCACTCGATATCGTATTGCTTCAACGTTTCCGGGGTGGGGATGCCGTCGTTCGTCCAGCCGGCAATCTTATAGTACTCATCCAGGGCGGTTTCGAACTCTTCTTTCGAAAGCGCGAACCCGGAGGTAGGTCCGGTGCCCTTGAGGGCTTTGAAGAACTTCTTCGGCAGCGTATCTGCCTTACGGTCGAGGCCTTCGCGCGCGTTGAAGACCCGGAACAGGTTCAGGCGGCGCGCGCCGACTTCCTGCAACTCGTCCACCGTCACGCCCCAACCGGTGACGTGGTTGATCATGTCGGCGGTCTCGGCGGGTCCGTACAGGGTCCAGGCCGGTCCCCAGACGAACTGGCACAGCTCGGCCGAGTCGCACAGGCTGAAGAACAGCTGGGTGTTGTACGCAAAACGCACTTTTTCCGGGGTCAGGCTGTAAGCGGGCTGGGGGTCGCCCAGGCCGATCAGCTTCAAGCGGTCCAGGTTGAGATCGGCCACGCCTTCTTCATAATACGGGTCATGTTCGCTGGACTGGTGGTCCGCGCCGAAGGGGTTGACGGCGTAGATCAGGCCGAGCGAGCGTTTGGCCTGTGGCATGTGGGCCGGCGCTTCGGCGCCCTTGCTGGTGATCAGGAACTCGTCCGTGCCGTTGCCCCAGGTTGCCGCGGTACGCTCCGAGCCTTGCGAAAGGACTTCACCCAGCGGTCCTTCGTTCTTGACGATAGCGTCCAGAGCGGCCAGCATGGCCTCCGCATCCCCAAACTTCAGCTCGATCCCCCCGGTCTGCTCTTTGGTAATGCGCCCTGTCTCGTAGCACTCCATCGCAAAGGCGATCGTCGCGCCGCAGGCGATCGTATCGATGCCGTATTCGTTACAGACCTGGTTGGCGTATGCAACCGCTGCCTGATCTTTAATGCCGCAGTACGAGCCAAACGTGCCCAGGGTTTCGTATTCGGGGCCGCCGTAGTACGGGTCCACTTTGTGTTTGCCTTCGTTGATCTCGACCACCCGTTTGCAGCGCACCACGCAAGCGTAGCAGGTATCGCGCTCCTTGAGGATGGTCTCGGACATGCGTTCGCCGCTGATATCGTCGGCGTACTCGAACTGGCCTTCGGTGTAGTTACGGGTCGGCAGGCAGCCGATGGCGTTATTGAACATAACAACGGTGGCCGTCCCATCGTTGGCCAGGCCGGGCATATCCGGGTTGTCAGGCAGGATTTTCGGTCCGGTGCGGTTCAGGGCGATCAGGGCCTTGCTGTCGAAGATTTCCGGCCGCTTGGTTCCGCGCACGACCACGGCTTTCAGGTTCTTGCTGGCCATAACGGCCCCCATCCCGGTGCGCCCTACGTGGCGGTTCGACATGCTGACGATGCTCGAGAAGATCACCCCGTTCTCGGCCCCGGGGCCATGTTGCAGGATCTCGATCTTCTGGTCGCCGATCTCCTCTTTCAGGATGCGGTCCACTTCCCCCGTGATTTTGCCCCTCAGGTGGGAGGCGTCGCGCAGCTCGTAGTTCCCCTCGTTGATGTAGAGATAGACCGGCCTTTCGGATTTTCCCTTGATGACGATCCCGTCGAAGCCGGCGAACTTCAATTCCGCCGGGAAAAAGCCGCCGCCCTGGCCGTCCCCGATGCCCCCGCTGATCGGCGACTTGGCGTTGGCGTTGATGCGGCTCTGCCCTGAAATCGGCGCGCCGGTGGTCACGCCGGTAAACAGGGTCAGCACGTTCTCCGGGCCGAGCGGATCGGCCCCGGCCGCCATGTCACGGAGGATATAGTGCATGGCCATCGCCGAGCCGCCCAGATACTTGCGGTAAAAGGCTTCCGGCGGGTGTTCCACCTCCATGGCGCCGTCCGTCAAGTCAACGTGCAGAATATTTCCGTTATACCCGTAAGGCATACGTTCCTCCTCCAATGGTTTTTAAGTAAGACTGGTACAGTGTATGTAACGTTGCAGAACCTGATCCACAACGCACGCTCCTCATAATTATACGGGCGTGTTGTAAAGGGTGCAACTTGTCATTGCCGAAACCTACATCTCTTTGATCCCGTAGGGGAAGCCGTACTCCGCCATCTTTTCCATGAAAGGCAGCGGATCGAAGGCCTCTGGGCCAAGCACGCCGGTTCCTTTCCAAATGCCGTGCTCGATCAGGTCCATGGCCAGCAGCGGGCTGAAGGCCACCTGCGCCACTACAGCCTGGCAACCCCAGGTCTGCATGCACTCGGCGTTGTCGGCCACCTGGTACAGGTAGACCTCTTTTTCTTCCCGTCTTTTGTCCCTTTGACCCAGGTTCCGGCGCACGTCTTGCCCGACATCTTGTCGCCCAGGTAGGCCGGGTTGGGCAGGCAAGCAGCCACCACGTCGCGCGGCGCGACTTTGACGCCCTTGACGTCGATCGGTTCCTTGTTGTCCAGGCCGAGCATCTTCAACGTTTTGAGCACGCTGATGAACTGGTCGCCCAGCCCATACTTGAAGGTGACGCGCCCGGCCTTGATCCAGCGAGGTACCAGCAGGACCTCCTCGTGCTCCACGTTGACGACCTCCAGCTTCCCGATCCCCTCCGGGAATTCGAAGACTTCCGGCTCGGAGAACGGCTCGGTTGTAAACCACCCCTTATCTTGCTCCCATACTACGGGCGGGTTGAGGCACTCTTCGATGGTCGTCCAAATGGAGAAGTTGGGCGCGAACTCGTAGCCATCGACCACCAGGTTGGCGCCGTCGCGGATGCCAATCTCTTCGATCTCGTCAAACAGACAATCCTGCGCGTAGCGCGCAAACACGTCCGCCACCCCCGGCTCGACGCCGAACCCGACCAGCGCGAGCAGTCCCTTCTCTTCCCACTGCTTCGATTTCTCGAACTGGTAATCGCCCAGTTTGATATGAGGTTTGTTGAACGGATCGTCCGGGTGCGGCTGCGAGAGGGTCATGGCCATGTCCATGTAGTGTGCCCCTACGTTGAAAGCGGCGTCGAAAATCTGCTCATTGTAAACCGGATCGACCGCGTTCATGATGAGATCCACATTGTATTTGCGGGCCAGCTCTTCGATCCTCTCCTGTTTGCTGGCGTCGATGAACGCCACCGGGAATCGCGTCTCCTCTCCCACTTTTGCCTGGACTTCTTTCGCGCGGTCCAGGTTGTAATCGGCGATCACCATCTGCTCGACCCACTCCCTCGGTTTGGCCATACGAGCAAGCGCTTCTCCCACCCCACCGGCGCCGACAAGCAGTATTTTCATATGTTTTTTCTCCATGTGTTTTATACCCTGCAGCCATAGCTTAACGGTGAAGCTGGGTGCGGGGTTTTATTAGAAATACACTTCTTTGACGTTCTTCAACTGCAGGAACGACTCGGATTCCCGCACGCCTTCGATGCTATACAGTTTCTCGGTAATAAAACGCAGCAAATCGGCATGGTCCCGGCAAACCACCTCAAGCATGATATCGTAGCGACCGCTGGTAACGACCAGATAGATCACCTCGTCGAACCCGGCAATCTGCTCGGCAATTTCAAGCATTCGCTTTCCTTCGGTGCGGACCCCGATCATCGCCATGGCTTCGTACCCCATCCGCAACGGGTTGGTGATGGCGACAACCTTCAATAATCCCATATCCACCATGCGGTTGTAACGCATGCGAATCATGCCCGGCGAAACGCCCAGCTGTTCAGCAATCTGCGAGAAAGCGACCCGGCCATCCCCGCGTAACGCTTCCAGGATTTTCAGGTCGATTTCGTCCAGGTCAAAAGATGGTTGCTCTAATTTTTCGTTTTCCACTCCCCTATTTTATTTATATTTTGCATTTTTGTCAAAGATATAATGCCAATTTTGCATCAACTACTTATTTTTAATGCGAAATTATTTAGATTTTTATTATGTTCTCCCCTGAAGGGGATATAGGAAAAAAGGTGGGCGTGTTGCGCACGCCCACCTTTTCGGTATTTTTCAAACGAAACAAACCAACTATTGGCCGACAGCGGCCTTGAACTCTGTCCAAACGCGGTCGTAGAGTTCCAGCGCATCGCCGACGTCCTCGATCCACTGCAAGCGAGCGGCAACCTCGGGCGGAGGGTAGATCCCCTCGTCGGCCAGGATGTCGGGATCGATGAACTCCTTTGAAGCGGCGTTCGGTGTGCCGTAACCGACCCATTCCGCATTTTGCGCGGCAATTTCGGGATCGTTCAAGTAGTTGATGAACACCATGGCCGTATACGGATTGGGCGCGCCTACCGGGACTGCCAGGTTGTCCTGCCAGATCGTGCACCCCTCCTGCGGGATCACGTAGACGATGCCTTCACGTCCGCCGGAATCCGGCAGGCCTGCCAGGATGGCATCGCCGGTCCACATGTGGGCGAGCACCGTTTCCCCGGAGATGATCAAGTCGTCGTTGGTCTGGCTGTCGTAGGCTTTGACACAATCAGACTGCTCGATCAGCAAATTCTTGGCCTCTTCTAGATGGGCGGGGTCCGTATCGTTAATCGAGTAGCCCAGGTACATGAGCGCAGCGCCCAGCGTCTCTCGCTGGTCATCCAGCATGCTGATCTTGCCACAGTAGGGCGAGTTCGGATCGAACATCATGCTCCAGGAATCGGTGTAGTCGGTGACCACATTTGTATCAACCGCGAAGCCGGAAGTTCCCCAGAAATACGGGACGGTGTACTTTTGTTCCGGGTCGAAATATTGATTCGTATTGAGCGGATCCAGATTTTTGGCGTTTGTAATTACATCGAAATCCAACTCCATCAACATGCCTTCGTCGACCATGATCTGGACCATGTAGTCCGATGGCACGATCACGTCATACCCGGTCCCGCCGGCTTGCAGCGTCGCCAGCAGCGTCTCGTTCGAATCGAAGTTGGTCTCGATGATCTTGACGCCACAATCGGCTTCGAACTGGTCTTTGATGTCGGGATCGATATATTCAACCCAGGTATAGAAAAGCAACTCATCGGACAGCTTGGAGGTATCACCGCAGAGATCGGACGTATCCCCGCCCGAGGGAGCTTCCGTGGCTTCCCCACCGCCGGTAGTGTCGGGAGCAGCAGTAGGAGCCGCCGTGGAAGCCGGCGCAGCAGCAGGCTGGCATGCCGCCAGAACGAGGGCGACAAGAATGAAGATGTAAACCATACTCTTTTTCATATCTCTCTATTCTCCTTTGGATAGTGATTGTTAATGGACCATTCTACATATATCTCATTTTTGAACGGCTCACCTCCTTATTGAATAAGCATCAGCAACGTTGAAAAGTACGTGGCAAAAGCGATCACGATAATCGTGATAAACGAGAGAATCTTGCCGGCTGGATTGGCTTCTGCAAGTTCCTCCCGGTATCCCTTGGATGATCTCCAAGCCCAAAAGAACCCTGCCAAAAGAAGGACGTGGAAGATCAACTGGCCCAGCGGGAATTCACTGGCAGCAAAAATAGCCGGGAAGCCGAACAGTCCATACAAACCCAGCCCGAAGGATGCGCCCACTGCCATCGCCCGTGTGTATAGCGCGCCGCCGCTTTGGGCCGTTTGTGACAATGCGACCAGACCAATCGAGCCCACCAAGAGAACCGATGATAAGGCGTTGATCTCCGGCGTTACCCCGCGCCGGACCAGGGAGTAAATATACAGCGGCATCGTCTGCTCGAGTGTTCCCTTGGTGAACACAGTGATCAGATAATCATCCAGCGAGAGCGTAAAAGCCATCAACGCGCCGCCGATGATCCCCGGCATAAGCAAGGGCAGGGTAATGCGCTGGAACGTTTTCCACTCATCCGCGCCCAGGTCTTGCGCGGCTTCTTCCAGCGTGCGGTTGAAATCGGCCAAACGGGCGCGCACGATCACGTATACGAAGGGAATGTCGAAGGCGATATGGGAGAGGGTAATGGTAGGTAAACCGGTCGATAAACGGATCCCGAAAACGTTTTGAATAAAAGGAAAGAACGCTTGATTGAAGAACAATAATAAGGAGATTCCCATCACGATTTCGGGAATCACGATCGGCAAGTACAGATTGGCGTCGAAGGTAGTGCGCAGCTTGAAGCGGTAGCGGTCCATCGCCAGGGCGGTTAAGGTGCCGATGATCGTAGAAACGACGGTTGCAATCAGCCCGACCAGCAGGCTGTTGCGAGCCGCATCGAGCAATTCCGTATTGGAAGCCAGTTTGGTATACCACTCGGTGGAAAACCCGGTAAAGACCGCCACGGAGCGGGTGTCGTTGAACGAGAACACGATCAAAATCAGGACCGGCAAATAGAGGAAGCCAAATACGAGGGCTGCATTGCCTCCGAGAAGCCAGTTGCCAACTTGCGTGGACATACGCTTTTGTGAGGAAACTTTGGCCGTCATAAGCCTCTCCGTTCCTCTTCAGGCGTGGAGCGGAAGTAAGCGATCACACCGATCAGCACCACCAGCATCAGGATCAGGGAAATTGCCGAGCCAAACGGCCAGTTACGCGCCACGCCAAACTGGCGGTTGATCAAGGTGCCGATCATCTCGACCTTCCCGCCTCCCATAATATCCGGGGTAATAAACGCGCCGACCACCGGCACGAACACCAGCACGAAGGCGGCGATCACGCCCGGCATGGTCATCGGCAGCATTACCCGCAAAAAGGACCGGACCGGACCCGCCCCCAAATCGGCAGCAGCTTCCATCAAGGAATGATCGAATTTTTCGATCGAGGCGTACATGGGGAGGACAGCAAAAGGCAGGTATCCGTACACCAATCCGACCACCACTGCAAACTGGTTGTACAGCAAGTCCAGGGGTTGCGCGATCACGCCCGTGTTCATCAGGAGCGAGTTTAGCATTCCTTCGGTTGCCAGCACCTGCTTGAGCGCGTACGTCCGGACGAGGAAATTGGTCCAGAACGGAATAATGACCAGCAGCATGAGGGTGTCTCGCCAGCGCGGGTGGCGTTGAGAAATAAAATAAGACAAAGGGTAGCCCAGCAAGATACACACAATGGTGACCATCACCGCGATCCGGACGGAATGGCCGAAAATGCCAAGGTACAAGAAGGAATCGCACTGCGGCCCCGAAAATTCGGAGGAACAGGCGTTGAAAAGCTGGACATAATTGCTGAGCGTGAAGACTGGCGGGAGTTTGATGCTCCCCGCCCGGCCTCGCTCGACAAAACTGATAAAGAGCACGATCACCAGGGGCAGGTTGAAGAACAACAAAATCCACAGCGCGCCCGGGCTGAGCAAGCCGAATAACTGCAATTTTTTGAACCGGCGAAAGAAATCCAACATGTGCTACTCCGTTAGAACCCGGGGCGAGGTTTGCGTGAAAGAGACCTGGACCTCTTCTCCCGTTTTCGCAATGGTTTTGTGCTCCCGCGTGACGTTCTGCTCACGAACGCGGGCCTTCTGCCCACCGCGGAGACGGACCCCGTAATGGGTGTCGGTGCCAATATAAACGATATCTTCCACCTTCCCAAACAGGTTGTTCCCGTTTTCAAGCGGGGCGTTCAAACGCAGTTTTTCGGGCCGCACGGCGATACTGACCTTCTGCCCGTTGGAGAAAGTCCTGGTTGACTTGATGCGCGCCGTCCCGGAATCCGGTATTTCCAGCTCTACCATGTCCCCTTGCTGGCCCGTCACAACCGCATCGATAAAGTTAGTTTCGCCGATGAAGTCCGCAACGAACTTGTTCGACGGGCGCTCATAGATTTCTTCTGGTTCTCCTACCTGGAGAGCCACGCCTTTGTCCATCACCGCGATGCGGTCGCTCATCGTCAGCGCTTCTTCCTGGTCGTGAGTAACATAAATGAAAGTGATGCCCACCTCGCGTTGAAGCGTTTTCAACTCCAGCTGCATTTCCTTGCGCAGCTTTAAATCCAGGGCGCCCAGCGGCTCGTCTAACAAAAGCACGTTCGGCTTGTTGATCAAGGCGCGAGCCAGCGCAATGCGCTGTTGTTGACCGCCGGAGAGCTGGTTGGGTTTGCGCCTTTCGGTGCCGAGCAGTCTGACCATATTGAGGGTTTCCTCCACCCGCACCGTTCTCTCTGCTTTAGGCACCCCTTTCATCTCCAGGCCAAAGCCGACGTTTTCGCCAATCGTCATATGAGGAAAGAGGGCATACTGTTGAAAAACCGTGTTAACCGGGCGCCGGAAAGCGGCCACCTGGCCCATCTCTTTCCCCTTGATGAAGATTTCCCCTGCGCTGGGCAGTTCAAAGCCGGCGATCATGCGCAATGAGGTGGTTTTCCCGCACCCCGACGGACCAAGCAACGAAAAGAATTCCCCATCCTTGATCCGCAGCGTGACGTTGTTGACCGCCAGCACCACGCCCCCGTCCGGAGCCGGAAACCGTTTCGAAACACCTACCATCTCGACCGCAAATTCAGACATCTGCATGCTCCTGTGCAATGGATTTTAGAGTATCTTCCAGACGGCCTAATACCTCATCGATCTGTTCATAGGAAATCACCAACGGAGGTTCGACGCGGATCGTTTGTGCGCTGGTTAACGTGCCGGCAACCAAAACGCCTCGTTTGAATAACCCCGCTGCAACTTTGTAGCCTGTTTCAGGGCTGTGAAAGTGCATCCCGATCAAAAGGCCTTTCCCGGTGATTTTCTCATAAATTTGGGGATATCTTTCTGCCAATTCCTGCAGCTTTGAAATGAAGTAAGCTCCCTTTTCCGCAGCCTGCTCCCAAAGCCTATCGCGCAGCGTGACGTTGATGGAAGCAATGGCCGCCGAGCAGGCCAATGCACCGCCACCCGTCGTGGTGGTGTGCATAAAGGGATTCGGGTACATCATCGGCTGGAAGATCTCCTCGGTGGTTGTCACCGCGCTGACCGGCATCACGCCCCCGCCCAGGGATTTCGCGACCGCGATGATGTCCGGAACCACGTTCCAGTGCTCGACGCCCCACAACTTGCCGGTCCGACCCAGGCCGGTCTGCACTTCATCCGCGATCAGAAGCGCGCCGTATTTGCGGGTGGATTCGCGCACGCACGGCCAGAAGTCGTCCGGTGGGACGATCGCGCCGGCTTCCCCCTGGATGGGTTCCATCAGCACCCCGGCCACGCCAACGCCAATCTGCTCGCAAATCTCCAGCTGGCGTTCGACCGCCTCCGCATCCCCAAACGGGACGTGGTAGACCGGACCACCGTACAGTATTCCGACCGGCTGGCGGTAGTCCGCTTTGCCCAGCATCGAGAGCGAGCCCATCGTCTTCCCGTGGAACGCCTTGACCGCCACGATGAAGGCCGGTTTTTGGGTGTAGAGCTTGGCAATTTTGATGGAGGCCTCGATTGCCTCCGTCCCGCTGGCCGCGAACCAGCTGTATTTCAAGTCGCCCGGGGTGATGTCGGCCATCATGCGCGCCAGCACGCCGCGCAGGGGGTCGATCAGCTCCTGGCTGGGCATCGGCGAGCGATCGAGTTGGGCGCGCACGGCAGCCAGTACGTCCGGGTGGCTCCAGCCGTGGTTCATCATGCCGTAACCGCCCAGGCAGTCGAGGTACTCGCGGCCGAGCACGTCCTTGAACACGGCGCCGGAGCCGGTCCATTCCACCGCCGCCCAATCCCCGGCCTCGGTCACGGATTTGCGGTAGTCCAGCCAGCCTTTGTTGAAGTGCTCGGCAAAGTTTTGCCTGGACTCGGTAATGATTTCCTTGCCGAGGGCTTCATCCACTTCCTCTTGCTTGATGATCCCCAACCAGCGATTCGAATATTCCAAGGCATTGTCCAGGTTTTGCGCCATAAAGCCTCATACACCTACTGATGATTGACCACGGAGCCACAGAGCCACGTAGATTTCTGAAATACGACTCTGAATGTCTCCGTGGCACTGTGGGGCAATTAAAATTTGCGGCTCCACTCTTTCGGCCAGCGCTCGATGACAACCTTCTTCTGGGTGAAGAACTCGACCGCGTCCATGCCCTGGCCGTGCATATCGCCGAAGAAGCTCTCTTTCCAGCCGCTGAAGGGGAAGAAGGCCATGGGGGCAGCGACGCCGATGTTGATGCCGATGTTGCCGGCTTGCACCTCATAGCGGAATTTGCGCGCCGCCGATCCGGACGCAGTGAACAGGCTGGCCTGGTTGCCGTAGGAATGGCTGTTCGCCAGCGCAATTGCCTCATCGATCGTATTGACGTGCATCATGCTCAGCACCGGCCCAAAAATTTCCGTCTTCCAGATCTGGCTGTTCGGCTTGACGTCCGCCAGGATCGTCGGCCGGACGAAGTAGCCGCCCTCGTATCCCTGGACAGTGGTCCCGCGCCCGTCGACCAGGGCAGAGGCGCCTTCCTTGGCTCCTAGGCCAATCAGCCCCTCGACCCGTTCCTTGCTGGCGTGGTTGATCAGGGCGCCCATCTGCACGCCTTCGTCCAGGCCGTAACCGACCACGCGGCTGGCAGCCGCATCGCAGATCAATTCCGTGAAAGCGTTGCGGGCCTCCGCCACCGTGACCGCCACGGAAACTGCCAGGCAGCGCTGACCGGCGCAACCGAAGGCCGAATTGGCGATGATCTTGGTGGCCATTTCCATGTCGGCATCCGGCAGGATGATGACCGGGTTCTTGGCCCCGCCCTGAGCCTGCACCCGTTTCCCGTTTTCGGCCGCCCTTCGATAGATGTACTTGGCGGTGTTGGTCGAGCCAACAAAGGTGACCGCGCGGATGACCGGGTGGTCGAGGATGGCGTCCACCGCGTCTTTTGAGCCGTTGACCAGGTTGACCACGCCTTTCGGGAATCCAGCCTGCTCGATCAGCTTGAAGATCAGCTGCATGGTCATGGGAACCTTTTCCGAGGGTTTGATCAGGTAGGTATTGCCGGCGGCCAGGGCATAGGGCAGGTACCAAAACGGGATCATGCCCGGGAAGTTGAACGGCGCGATGGTGGCGCACACACCCACCGGCTGGCGCAGCATGATTTCGTCGATTCCGGGAGCAATGTCTTCTGAGATTTCGCCCTTCATCATCATCGGCATCCCGCAGGCCACTTCCACGTTCTCGATCGCGCGCACCATCTCGGCCTTGGCCTCATCGAAGATCTTGCCAGATTCGTTGGTGATCGTGCGGCCGATCTCGTCGATATTGGACTTGAGCAGGTCGCGCAGCTTGAACAGGGGCTGGATGCGGTCCTGGGTTGGGGCGGCGCGCCAGGCGGGGAAGGCCTCGGCTGCCGCGCGGGCGGCCTTATCCACTTCCGTTTTGCCGCTGAGCGGCGTTTTCGCAATCACCTGGCCCGTAGCCGGATTGATCACATCGGCATACTCGCTGGCCTCGGGCTCGATCCATTCATTGTTGATGTAGTTCAAAATTGGTTCCATAACTCCTCCACAGAGACGCAACGGCTCAGCCCCTGCATTCTATTCAACATGGGCATCCGCCACTGCCAATCCCTTCTCGACCAGTTGCAGCCCTTCATCTAATTGCTCTCGGGTGATACACAATGGCGGGACAACGAAAACCATCGTGCCCATGTCCTTCGCCATGATGAAGGTGAACAATCCGTTCTCTTTCAACACCTTGCCGACTTCCCCCATGATGGAGGGCGCGAAAGGTTCTTTCGTTTCCCGGTTTACAACCAGTTCGATGGCAGAAAACAGTCCGATGTAACGCACGTCGCCCACAGAGGGATGGCGCTCCTTAATATCCTCCAGACACTCCCCGAGGTAATTCCCGAGCGTGCGGGCATTTTCGATCAGCTTGTCGTCCTCGTAGACTTCGATGGTCGCCAGCGCCGCAGCGCAGGAGATGGCGTGGCCGTTGTAGGTCAGGCCGGCGTACAGGTATTTGTCCTCGAAGAATTCGGCGATCTCCTCGCTGACGATCACCGCGCCCAGCGGAGCGTACCCGCTGGTGATGCCTTTGGCAGTCGTGATGATATCGGGGACCACATCCCAGTTATCGACCGCAAACCATTCGCCGGTCCGGCCCCAGCCGCTCATCACCTCATCAGAAATCAGCAGGATGCCATATTTGTCGCAGATTTCGCGCACGCGCGGCCAGTAATCGTCCGGCGGGACGATCAAACCGTTCGAGCCGACCACGCCTTCCATGAAGATCGCAGCAATCTGGTCAGGCCCTTCGTAGCGAATAACTTCTTCCAGGTGGGCAATGCATTCGCGGCTGCAAGAATTGGGCTGCTTCCCGAATGGACAACGGTAGCAGAACGGGTCGAGGAAGTGCACCACGCCGGGCATCGCCGGTTCTACCGCCAGCCGGCGGTAGTCGCCGGTCAGAGCGATCGAGCCGTGGGTGGCGCCGTGATAGGAGCGGTAGCGCGCCAGGATCTTGTGCCGCCCGGTGTAAAAGCGCGCCAACTTGATGGCGTTCTCGTTCGCTTCCGAACCGCCCAGGGCGAAGAAGGTTTTCTTCAAATTGCCCGGCGTCACCTCGGACAGTTTTTTGCCGAGCAGCGCGCGCACTTCCGTTGTATTGCCGGGATGCACAAAGCATAGCTTGTCTGCCTGGTCCTTGATGGCTTTGACCACTTTGGGATGCTGGTGGCCGATGTTTGTGTTCATCAGTTGGGACGAAAAGTCCAGGTAGCGTTTCCCGTCCGTATCCCAAAAATACACCCCTTCCGCCTTTCCTACCGGGATAGGGTTCACCTGTCCCTGGACGGACCAGGAGAAGAAGGTGTACTCTTTGCTCAGGTCGACGATTTCTTGCGTAGTAAGTTGTTCCATGGCTTCTCCAAATTGTGTAGGTAGACAGGGATACAGGTACCTGTCTACGAGTTTACTTGATTACCTCTTGACCGTCTTGACCGCATCCGCAAACACATTCAAGGTTTCGTCGATATCCGCTTCCGAATGCGAATAACACAGGAACCAGGGCTCGCGGGAATCCAGGTCAGGCATCACGCCTCGTTCAAAGGCGGCTTCAACCAACCGCAGGTAATAATCCCGCTCACTCTCGCTCCATTCCCGTTGGCAGTTCGGCTTCTCGATCCCAATCGCAAACGAGAACATGGCCGGATGTCCGCTGAAGACCGCCGGGATGCTGTTATCTTCAAAGATATCTCTCAAACCGTCCATCAGGCGCTTTCCACGCTGGTGGATGGTCTCGATCACAGGTTGTTGTTGCAGGATGCACAACGTGGTATAGCCGGCTGCAACACCGGCTTTATTGTTGGTATACGTGCCTCCCTGGGCCACGCCATGACCGATAATGCTCATAATCTCTTGCTTTCCCCCAAAAGCCGCGACCGGATACCCGTTCCCCATGGCTTTTGCGTAGGTCGCCAGGTCGGGCATGATCTGGTAGTACTCCTGCGCACCGCCGTTGGCAAAGCGGAAGCCTGTTTTAACTTCATCGAGAATAAAGACCGCACCGTAAGCGGTCGTCAACGCGCGGATCAGTTCCAAAAAACCAGGCTGTGGGTCGAGCGCGCCGCAGTTGCCCTGGCAGGGTTCGGTAATGACCGCCGCAATCTGCTCGCCATAGGACTTCATCACCCGTTCGAACCCTTCGAAATCGTTGAACGGCAAAGTAATGATTTTCTCCCCCATCGACTTGGGAATACCGGAGCTGGCCGCCACCGGGATCGGGCTGCGACGGCTGCCGTAGGATTCTGACGGCGCGTAGGTCGACCACAGGGTGTGGTCATGGAAGCCGTGATAATTGCCCTCGAACTTGAGGATAAGCTCCCGCCCTGTGTACGCCCGCGCCACACGGATGGCGTGCATAGTGGCCTCGGTCCCGGAGCAGGCCAGGCGGGCCATCTCTACCGCCGGGCACATCTCCACGATTTTTTCCATCAGAGCGACTTCCAGCTCGTAGGTCATTGCAGCCAGCGCGCCGCGCTGGATTTCTTCGATGACCCTCCCATCTACCTCATCAAAAGCATGCCCTAAAATAATTGGACCAAAGGCCAGGCGATAGTCGATATAACGTTTGTCATCCACGTCCCACAAATAAGCCCCTTTGGCCCTGTCTATGTAAAGCGTAGCCCCTTCTCCCCAAAAGCGGAAATTCGAGTTTACCCCCAGGGGAGCTACTTTCATCGCGCGCTGTTGTAGAGCCATGCTCTTCGAACCGACGTAACCCATTAGACCTCCTGACCTCAGAATTAAATTTCCTACTCGCCCGGCGCCTCCGGAACCGGCACCCGCCACTGATACACATCCTTTAGAATAATCGGAACAATGGACGTCGTCGTTTTGCGAACGCCCGGCACCTTACGGACGACTTCGGTGACAAACCGGTACACTTCCGCGGTATCCTTGGCAACGATCTGGATGCTGACATCTGTTTCCCCAATACTACACGCAACGTAACTGACGTTCTGGAATTCCGCCATTTTATTGGCCACTTCCAGGATTTTGTCTGATTCCACCTCCATCCAGACATCGGCATAGGTGGACAGGCCAAAGGCTTGCGGGCTGACAATCGCGCTCACCCGGATCACGCCATCTTTAACCATCCGATCGATCCGGTAGCGAACGGCTCGTTCCGAAATATTTCCAAGACTACGAGCAATATCTGAAGCAGACATACGCCCATCTTCAAGAAGCAAATTGACAATTTTTACGTCTTTTTCGTCGATTTCATACATAATAATCCCAAATCATTTCCGAAAACAACATCACCAGCGCGAACTATACTCATATTGAACGAAGTTGTCAAGGAATACAGCCGATTTTCAGCGGTGAAGAACACCTATTGAGAAGAAAAGGGATGCAAGGGAGCCAGAAAGAGAAGGGTAGCAATAGGCGTGCAACCAGCGCCTCAGCAAGAGGGTAGAGGAGGCCTCATAGGATGTCAAAAAAGGAAAAGGTTCGAAACAAGGTAAAATCACGGCTACGGCATGTCACACTTACCAAGAGGTTCTGCCTGGTAGAGGCCAAATCAGCAGGTAGAAGCTTCGGGTGAGGTGGCATGCCGTCTGGGATCAGGAAAAGTCAAAGCGGATCTGATAACGGCCAGAATAAAGAGCACAGAAAGCAGTGGGGTTCAGGTGCAAGTTACGCCAGGCTTCCAACAAGCGGAAAGCGATATTCTTGAGCGAGCCGACACCTTGAGGGAAAGCCTTACGAAACAAGGAGCCCTTCTCGATCAATTGGAAGAGCAAGTAGGCAATCTGGAGCAAGTAGTAGAAGACTTTACGAGCGGTCTCATTTTGGCTGTAAGGGTGTTCGAGATGGAAGCCGCCGTTTTTCTGGATATTGAAGCCTTCGTTTTCGACACTTCGACAGGCTCAGTACAGGCTTTCCAGCGCAGTCGTCCGCCCTGATTGGCCAGCGTATCGACATTGCGGGTGGTCGGGATGAAGTTGGTCAGCCATTTGAAGGTTGTGGTGTTTGTATCTGCCTGGCAAGTTGACCGGGTTTCTTGGCAGACCAGCATATTCAAAGCGTGGTGACGGTCCTGGCTATCGCGATAATCGATCTGCCTGGCCCAGTGATATTTCTGAATGATCTCCTGCTGCTGACCCAGTCGGATCTGCTTATGGTTTTCAGGTGTCTGAGAGCATACCAGGTGATACGTGCGGTGAACCTGGGGAAGATCAGCCTCCTGGAGTACGATCAGGTAACGCCAGTTGTAATCGTGGCAAAGTTGAAAGGTTGGACCACCTGCAAAGAGCCCATCTAGCAACAGGCAGATTGGTAAATGAGGAAAACGGGCTTTCAGACGTCTGCTCAAACGATAAAAAGCTTTCAGTTCGCAGTCTTGTTTATCCGCTTGTGGATCAAGGTTCTCGATAAATTCGGTCATGAGCGAAAAAGCAAATCCATTGACGGTGACCAGTTTGGCTTCCAAGACCGGATGATAGTAGAGGCTTTCCCCGTTGTTGAGTTTCCTGGTCATGCAATACTCACAATGACGCTCTCGGAAAGTCAGCACCCCCGTTCCGTCAATCGCAACCAGAAAGTTATCAAACAGTCGCCAGCGATACAGGATTTTCTTACGGATCAGGCTCTCCACCATCCGGCAAACGACTTCTTGCACCTCCCCTGGCGCTATTCTTTTGAAGGCATAGTTGAGTGTGTCTCCATGCGGCACTTCTTCTACCTCAAACCAGGCTCTAAACTTGACTTGCGAAGGCACATTCCCCCGCAGTTGATAGTTGATTTGCCGCCGCGCTCCCAACCGAAACAGATACATCAGCACCCCTGCGCTCAGTAGCCCTTCCAGTGGATACGTGACCAACGCAGGATTGCGTCCATCCCTGACGCTCCGGAACAGCTTCTGCCAGCCTCCAAAATATTGAGACAGCGTGCCGCAAAAGGCTTTCAGCAAGGCCTTTTGCTCATCCAATGCTTGACCCTGCTTCTCTTCGTCAATCAAGTGTGTTTGTTGTCCATTTGGTTTGCTCATCCCCCAACCTTACCCCATTGTGCGAAAATTCTTGTGCGAAAAACCTTCGGTTCTTCACCGCTGGCCGATTTTGTTGTTCGCCGCACAAAGAACCTTAATAAGACTTACGCTAATGAACGAGCGAGGTCCGAAAATACGGGTCGCGTGCTGCGCACGCGACCCGTATTTTCGGTATCATTTCGCGAATTGCCTTGGTCCTACTTACAAATTAAGTTGATTATGAGAAAAATCACATTTCGTGTTGACGCAATTTAGCGATGCATGTATAATCAACCTTCGGCATTATCCCCCTGATAGGAGTTAAACTATGACCGAAGCGACAGTTTCCGCGCAGGTCAGCGCGTTAGAACCTAAGACCAAATTGTCAGGCAAGGTGGTCAAAACCACTTTGGCTGGCGTGCTAGTGGACATCGGGCAAGACCTCCCCGGTGTCATTCACATCTCCCAGCTACAGAAAGACCAGGTCAATAAACCGGAAGACGTAGTGCAGGTCGGGCAGACCGTAGAAGTTTGGGTACGCCGTGTAAAGAAAGACCGCATCGAGCTCACCATGATCGAGCCTCTCGGCATGGAATGGAACGAGATTAAACCAGATACCACGGTAAAAGGCAAGATTGTCCGGCTCGAATCTTATGGCGCATTCGTCGATTTTGGCGCAGAACGCCCCGGGCTTGTACACGTGAGCGAAATGTCCCGCGGTTACATTAAAAATCCGGGTGAAATCGTCAAAGAAGGCGATGAAGTAGAGGCGGTTGTCCTGGATGTCAATCGCAGGAAGAAGCAGATTCGTCTGAGCATGAAGGCCTTGGAGCCTGAACTCGAAGAAGCATTGAAGCCCGCCAAGAGAGAAGCCCACAAAGAGCGGGGCAAGCGCAAACCTAAGAGCGAAGCCTTGGAAGCGCAAGCCCAGGAAGAAGCGAAAGAGGCGGAAATGACCGCTATGCAAATCGCCTGGCAAGAAGCGCTCGACCGCGCGAACGAGCGCGGGAAGGGCCAGAAAGCCAAACGGGTAAAAGCCGGCTCATCAGATGAGCAGGAAGATATCCTGAACCGCACCCTGGAGAAGCGATTGCCCACCGGCAGCTAGAAAAAAACAATAAAAAAAGAAGGAGACGTGCCGCGCATGTCTCCTTCTTTTTTAAACTGTGGAAAATGAAAAAATTTTCTAGCGACCAGACAGTTTTAGAAATAGGCACAAAGAGAGACGCGAATTGAAAAAGCGTTGACAAGACATCTCTCGGTAAAACGCAAACCGATCTGAAAGATACTCAGATCGCGACGATCTTTACGGTCCACGAGATGACGCAAACCTTGATGGATAGTGCGACCGCCAGATGAAACCAGCCAGACGTACAGAAAGGCTACTGCCAGGGTCAATCTCGATAGCCGCAAAAAGCTGTGAAGCATGGAACACTCCAGATCAAAACCATGTTTTTTCATATCACCGAACATTTCTTCAATCCACATCCGGCGTTTATAAAAGCGGAGAGCGGTTTGCAAATCAGGCAAATTGGTCGCCAGGCACCAGGGTTCTTTTTCACCAGATTTCCAATGCACCAGCAAGTTAGCCGGATAAATGTGTGTCTGTGACAATTCTCTTTTTCCAAGCCATACGCTCTGACCGGCTTTTTGGACGTAACTTCCAAAGGGCACCCACTGATTTTCAGTCTGTGACCAGACCAACGTATCTGATTTTTGGCGTAAAACGTAGTACCAATGCCATTTGTCCAGTTGTTTTAGCACTTTGACAGCTCCAAATTCGGTATCACCGACCAGAAAAACGGCGGCTCCACGCGGAATGAGCGTTTTTACATAAGCAAGTAACGCAATCTGTTTGCTGCCTGTGCTATGTCCGCGCACATACTTGATCCAGGTCCAGGCGATCGGGATGGCACGTTTGCGATAGGCCAGGCTGACCATCAATAATTGATGACCAAAACAATTAGCAATTTGTTTGAGATATTCTTCCATGAAATCATCCAGATCCCCGTCCAGGACGGCCTGGGTGTTGCCGCGTTCGTAATCGGTGCGGTGGTCTTTTACCATCTGGTAGGGGTGCAGCACGTACGAGCGGATCTGGCTGCCCCATTCTGCTTTTGTATACTCCCCGCGCAAGTTAGCCACCTCTTCCTCTTTTTCAGCCTGTTTCATCTCCAGCAAACGAGCCCGCAGCACGCGCATGGCATTTTCTTTATTTTGCAGTTGAGAGCGCTCATTCTGGCAACTGACCACGAGCCGCTTGGGATATGGGTAATACGAATCGCGGTAGAGTTCTTCTGCACGTTCTGCCCTCCCGCGCCGGAGGATTTATACACATCTATTTTCAAATCGTTTGGATCGATTTCGACTTCGGGGTCATCCATTGCGATTTGCGGAAGGACTTCTACCAGCGCAAAGGAGGTATGCCTGCGGTGGGCCGCATCGTAAGGTGAGAGCCTGACCAACCGATGGACGCCCTTCTCGGACCGAAGATATCCAAACGCATACTTACCCACCACGGCGATGGTCACGCTTTTGATGCCGGCTTCTTCTCCCTCGGTCAGGTCGATGATCTCGGTTTCGAAACCGCGCGTTTCAGCCCAGCGCAGGTACATGCGCTCGAGCATCTCGGCCCAATCTTGCGAATCCGTCCCACCGGCGCCGGCGTGGATCGCCAGAAGCGCGTCTCCCCGGTCATAAGGGCCAGAGAGCATGGCGGTAAAGGAGCGCTTTTCCAGCTCGCGTTCGATACTTTCGACTTCCTTTTCCAGCTCTGCGCGCAGGCTTTCATCGTCCATCCGCGCCAACTCGGCCGCGTCCTGGATGCGGCCGGCAAACTGGCCCCACGATTCGACTTCCTCGCGAAGTGCGTTGGCCTTTTTGATGGTGCCTTGGGCTGCAGCGGGGTCATCCCAAAAATCGGGGGCCGCCATTTCCTGATCTAGTTTTGTAAGTTGTTTTTCTTTGTTGGAGTAGTCAAAGACGCACCATGAGGTGCTGAGTCTGTTCCCCTGCGTCTTGTAAACGGTCGAGCAAGTCTTGCATAGTTCCTCCAAGCGATCCAATTTATCTAAGAGACAGGTGGGAGTGCTGGACGAGCAGTGCCCGTCCAGCACTCCCACACCCTGATTCTAAAAAATACGACTATGCCGCGGCTAAGATCCCTTCGACAAAGGCGTCTGGGTCGAAGGGTTGCAAGTCTTCCGCCTTTTCGCCCAGCCCGGCAAACAAAATAGGCAGGCCAAGTTCGCGCTTGATCGCGAAGGCCATGCCGCCCCGCGCGGATGAATCCAGCTTGGCCAGGATCACGCCGGTTACATTCACCGCTTCTTTGAAGGCGCGGGCCTGTTGCAAAGCATTTTGCCCGGTTGTAGCATCCAGCACCAACCAGACGGCGTGCGGCGCGCCCGGGAGCGATTTGCCCACCACCCGGTTGACCTTTTTCAACTCTTCCATCAAGTTGAAGCGGGTGTGCAAACGGCCGGCGGTGTCGATGATGACCAGATCAGCGCGACGGGCGGACCCCGCCTGGACAGCGTTGAAAGCGACGGCGCCCGGATCGCTCTCCGGGGCGCCCGCGATCACGTCGACCCCGAGCCGGTCTCCCCAGACCTGGAGCTGATCCACGGCCGCGGCCCGGAACGTATCCGCTGCGCCAAAGATAATGTTCTTGCCTTCGCCCACGTAGCGTTTCCCGAGCTTGGCAATGGTGGTCGTCTTCCCGGAACCGTTCACGCCGACCACCAACAAAACAGACGGATGCTCCGTCCACTTAACGGGGGGCGGCTCTTCCAGGCGCTGACGCAGTTCCGTCCGGAGGGCGCGCTCGAGCTCGTCGGAGCGGACCAGGCCCTCGGTCCGCACGATGCGGCGCAGCGATTCGATCACCTCGGTCGCGGTCTCGATCCCCAGGTCCGCCTGGATGAGCAGCGCTTCCAACTCATCCCAGGTCTCGGAGGTGATCTCCGTGGCGCCTAAAAGGCCGGCAATGCGCCCGAAAGTGGCTTTGCTCGTCTTTGCGAGCCCATCCCTCCAGCGTGAAAGCATGTTTTCCATGACGGGCCATTATAACATGGGGGCTAAATTGTTTTGTGTTATACTCGAAAATTGCGAGGACGTGATGGCAGATGATTGGAGAGAAGTTTCCGCAACCTGGCAAGGGGGGCTGAACTTCACCGGAGAAAACGATAAAGGCGGAACTGTCCAGATGGGCCAGATAGACGAGACCATTGGACCGATGCAACTGCTCTTGGTTGGCCTGGCTGGTTGCACAGGGATCGATATCGTTACGATCCTCGAAAAGAAAAGAATAACCCCGACCGATTTCAAGGTAAAGGTACGCGGCAAGCGAGCCGATACGTTTCCAATGGTTTATACCGACATTGAAATCGAATACCTATTATGGGGTGACACCCTCCCGGTAAGGGATGTTGAACAGGCGATCAAGCTCTCAGAGCAAAAATATTGTTCGGTAAGCATCATGTTAGGGAAAACTGCCAACATCGGCTCAACTTATAAGATCTTTAAACCCGGAGAACCCGAGGTGTAGGGCGACCGCCCGGAAAGGCTTTTGATAATGGTTGAAGAACCCATCCACGTAACTGATCAGGCTTTTGAAAAAACCGTACTGCAAGCAGAATTGCCCGTGATCGTTGATTTCTGGGCTCCCTGGTGTGGACCCTGCAAGATGGTGGCACCAATCCTTGACAAACTTGCAAAAGAATACGCCGGGAAAGTTGTCATCACTAAGGTAAATACAGATGAGAACCCGGAATGGGCCGGGAAGTACGGTGTCCAGGGTATTCCAACCATGCTGTTCGTCTCGGGCGGTAAGGTCTTGCACCGACAGGTGGGCGCTCTCCCCGAGCGCATGTTGCGGGATGTGGTCGGCCAGTTCCTCGAGGTCATCCAGCAGGCGTAGCGGAGCCGGTTATGAAAAGGACAGCGGTGCTTGTCCTGGCATCAGTTTTTATTTTAAGCGCCTGTAGCGCGGTACAGTTGCCGGGACAACCGACGGTTTCGCCTGGGATCGATACACAGGCAACACAGGCTGCTATGGCTGCAACCCTGGCCGCTGAAACCCTCAACGCGCTACCAACGCCGACCTTGGTCCTTGCTGCCGAGACGCTCTGCGCCCACAGCGACGGAAACCGAATCTCCATCCCCGACGGCGCCGGCTACCGAGAGTTTCACCCCTGATTTAAATCTCACCAGCACACAAACGATGCTCCCCGATACATTGACAGCAACCGGCACGCTCCCAACGGCCACGCAAGTGGTGGCAGCGGCGACCGAAACCTTACACCCGCGTTTTTATGGCACGCTTCCGCCTGCTATCCCCTTTGGGAAGGTAAAGCTGGTCAATAAGGCGAAAGCGGACGTTTATGTTTCTCTACAATGCACGACAATCGATGGCCACAAGACCATTATCGAATACCCTGTTTTTGGCAGCTTTAGCGTTTCAGCTCCGGCAGGAAGGTACAACTATGTAGCCTGGGTGGGGGGAAGAGAATTCCAGGGATCATTCCATTTGGACAAAGGTGAAGATCTTACGATCACCTTTAATAAAGATAAAGTCAGCATCAAATAATAAATAAGTTTGGAGAATACCAGTCTATGAAATACGCTTGGATAGTACTCGCAATTGCCGCGCTCGTGATGACCGCCTGCGGCCCTGAACCGGAGCCAACCGTGTCCCCGGAAGACGTTCAGGCGACGGCCATGGCTGGGGCGATGACCATGGTCGCCGAGACCCAGGCCGCCATCCCCACAGCGACCCCCGTTCCAACCGAAACGCCCAGCCCAATCCCATCGCCTACCAATACAGTCCCCCCACTGAATTTGACGCCTTCTACCCAGGCGGCACAGGTAGGCGCGGGAACATTGGCGCCGACACAATCGTTTGGTCTGGCGCCTACGAATACCCCAGCCCAGTCTTCCGCCGGGTCGAACGATCCCTGTAACAAACCCCTGACTACCTGGGACGGCGAAAGCGCTCAGATGACGCTCAAGAACAACACCAAACCCAAAGGAACAGTCACCGCATCCTTGTTTTTCAATGCCAGCTTTGGCGAGTGCGGGTACATAAGCGCCCAATTCGACAATTCGACCACGCTTACCGTTCCAGTCGGTGTATTCTCGGCCGGCGCATTTGTTGACGGCCCGAAAGATTTCAAAATCTTTGGTGGGGGCGAAATTACACGTCCGGGCGGGTACAGCTTGTGGTTCGAAAATGAATCCATCATCCTTAAGGCAGGTTGTGCTCCTAATTGCTAGAAGCCAACCTGGAGAGATCTAACAGACCATGAAAAAACTACTTATCCCCATCCTTGCGACTATCCTGCTGGTCAGCGCCTGCGGCCCCGAACCGGTGCCCACCATGAGCCCCGAAGATGTTCAAGGGACGGCGGTCGCCGCCGCGTGGACAATGGTAGCTGAAACCCAGGCTGCTATCCCCACAGCTACCCCCATCCCTCCGACAGAAACTGCCTCGCCGACCCCATTGCCCACTAACACAATCCTCCCGTTGCAGATCCCAACGCAATCGGTGGGGATCGGGACTCAGCCCGTCGCCGTTCAGCCTACTTCCACCACGGCCTCGAACGCTGATGAATGCAACAAACTTTTGCGGGGCGATGCAGCAGGGCCAACGTCGCCTATCAGGATTGTAAATGAAACGAAGGCACCTGCAAATGTTTCTCTCTTTCTTTATAAGACCCCGTTTGGCGAGTGTGGCTATCGCGGGTACCAAGTCCCGAAAAACGGTTCGATCAATATTGAATTTCCTCAGGGGTCTATTACCGGCTACGCCTGGATCCTTGAACCGATTAACAAAACCGTCTCCGGCGGGCCGTGGAAACCCAACAACACGGATAAGTGGGAAATCTTTATCAGAGAAAATAACATGAAAATGGTAGGTCCCTAGTTTTGAAAAAAGCTCGCCGGTAGCTGGCGAGCTTTTTTGTTGTTATATCATCGATTCTTTCGATCTTCGCACCGAGCTTGCGCATCTTTTCATCCACCCGCTCATAGCCACGGTCGATCTGCCGGACGTTTCGAATGGTAGATTGTCCGTTGGCCGCCAGTGTCGCTAATAAAAGAGCCATCCCGGCACGGATATCCGGACTTTCCAGTTTTTCCGCGAACAAAGAGCTTGGACCCTGCACCAGACAGCGGTACGGGTCGCATAAAATGATGCGCGCGCCCATCCCCACCAACTTATCCGTAAAGTACATCCGCCCGGAAAACATCCAGTCGTGGAATAAAATAGATCCGCTCATCTGGGTTGCAACCGTAATCGCGATACTGATCAGGTCGGTTGGAAAGGACGGCCAGACGTTGGTTTTAATCTCCGGGATGGCGCCATCCAGGTCGGAGATAATCTTTCTCGGTTGTATTTCTGGCACCACCAGATCGTTGCCATCTGTCTGCCAGGCCACGCCCATGCGCTGAAACATCTGCGAAATCATCTCAAGATGTCCCACGCCCGCATTGCGAATGGTCACCTGCCCGTGCGTAACCACCGTCGCTCCGATAAAGCTGACCACTTCTAGCAGGTCAGGGCCCAGGGTGTGCTCCGTTCCATGGAGCTTGGATACGCCGTCGATATGCAGCGTATTCGAACCGATATCGCTGATTCTGGCCCCCATGCTGTTGAGAAAATCGCATAGCTCTTGCACATGGGGTTCAGAAGCCGCGTTTCGAATGGTTGTCCTGCCTGTGGCAGTGACGGCAGCCATAACGGCATTTTCAGTTGCCGTAACACTGGCTTCATCCAAGAGAATATCGGCCCCCACCAATTGACTGGTCTTGAATTTCAATGTCCGATCGTAACTTGCATGCGCCCCCAATGCCTCCAGGGCCAGGATATGGGTATCGAGACGCCTGCGCCCGATGACATCGCCGCCCGGAGGAGGGATCTGTAAGCCCCCTGTGCGGGCAATCATCGGCCCGGCGAGAAGGATCGAAGCGCGGATGCGCCGGCACATGTCCGGATCGAGGTCGGCAGCGCGGACATCCTTGGCGGTGAGACGCCAGGTCCGCCGTTCAACGTTTCCGTTTGCACTCCCAGGCTCTCTAACAGCGTGCGCATGTCAAGGACGTCCTTGATCCGAGGCATGTTGTGTATCGTGACCGGTTCGTCCGTCAGCAGACAGGCCGCCAGGATCGGTAGGGCTGCATTTTTATTCCCAGAGGGCGTGACCTCTCCCCTTAAAGGGATGCCACCTTCAATAACGAATTTTTCCATAGTTCTCTCCTATACATGAAACAGGAATTACGCAGCGGGAGAGGAACAGCCCTAAAATCAGAGGGCGTGCTACGCACGTTCCCTGATTTTAGGTATTTTCCGCAATCTGCATAAGTCCTTTGAAAGTGATTGTAAGGCAGTTTGAAGGATTCGCCAAGAATTGAACCCTGGTTCGTTATTGGCATACGAAATCCTTCCTAACATTACAGTAAACTTGCACTCAACCGCAACAATCTATCGATTATATAGATTATGTTATTATGCCAATATGAACTTAATCTCATTAATCATCCCCACGATCCTCGGTTTGGTGGCGGGATATTTCGTAAACTACGTCTCAGACGTATTGCCCTTCACGCGCCGCTTTAGCCAGCCCGCCTGCCCGAATTGCTCGACGCCTTTTGCCTGGAAAGATTATCTACTCTTGTCAGCCTGTCGCTCGTGCGGACATAAACGCAACACCAGGACTTATGTGGTTTTATTGGTCATGCTGGCAGCCACGCTCTATTTTTGGATCGACCCTCCCCTCCGGATTGGTTTTATCCTGGCCTACCTGTTGCTTATCTACCTGGGAATTGTGTTCGTGATCGATCTGGAACACCGGCTTATCATGCATCCGGTCAGTATTACGGGGGCGATTCTGGGCCTGGGGATCGGATGGTATGCGCACGGGTTGGTTCCTACCTTGCTCGGGGGCGCTTTCGGATTTGGGAGCATGTTTTTGTTATATTACCTGGGAGAGCTTTTTACGCGCTATATATCCAAGCGGCGAGGGGAACCTGTCGATGAAGTAGCGCTGGGGTTCGGTGATGTCAACTTGTGCGGGGTAACCGGTTTGCTGCTGGGATGGCCTGTCATCCTGGCAGGGATTTTGTTTACGATTTTTGCCGGCGGAATCGGGAGCCTGTTGGTGATCGCAATCATGCTCATTCGTAAACGCTACAATGCCTTTACACCCATTCCATACGCGCCTTTTCTCATCTTTTCCGTCCTGTTCTATCTGTTCCGATGAACACCTGAGAGGGAAGTCCAAAAACAAGGGCGGCGTGCCAGGCACGCCGCCCTTGTTTTTGACATGATGAGCGAAGCGTCTTGCGCTAGAAAATCTTACTTTGATTATTCATCGAGCTTCGGGAGCGGGCCGGTGCCGAGACGATATCCAAATCCCCGCACCGTTAGAATATACTCCGGGTTGGACGGGTCGGCTTCCAGTTTTTTACGCAACATCAAGATGTAACGCCTGACCAGAGCTGTATCGTCCGACCGATACTGGCCCCACACCTCCTGGACCAACTCCCCTTCAGAAGCCACTTTGCCTTCACGTCGTACCAGTGCCTCAAGCAGGCGATACTCCGTTGGTGTTAGTTCCAGTTCGTTCCCATTCAGATATGCCTGATACCTTTCCGTATCCAGGGTCACATCTCCGTGGATAAGGGAACCGGTACGCAAGTCGGATGCTTTGGCCCGCGCGAGGACAGCCTGGATGCGAGCGACCAACTCCGCAAAACTGAACGGTTTGGTAACATAGTCGTCTATGCCCAGGCGAAAGCCACGCAGTTTATCATTTTCTGTGGTTTTCGCCGTCAGCATGATGATCGGGACATCGCTCATTTCACGCAAGCGGGCGCACACTTCCCAGCCGTCCATGCCGGGCAGCATCACATCCAGCAGGATCAGGTCCGGGCGCTGTTCGTATGCCAGCCGCAAGCCGGTGGATCCGCTCAATGCGCTTAGAACCTCGAAAGAATCATCCCTTAAGAATTCACCCAGGAGGTGCAACAAGGCTTGATCGTCATCGATTAATAAAATTTTCTTCATTCCTTCTTCGCCACCTTCAAGCAAAATGTAAACCGGGTGCCTCCGTCGGCGGGCGCATCAAAGGTCAGTGTACTGCCCATTTCCTCCAGCAGACGGCGGGAAAGGTAAAGGCCCAGGCCATACCCGTAAACGGATTGAGAATCCTTTGCATCCAGGCGTTGGAAGCGTTCAAAGAGCAGATTCTGCTTGTCTTCCGGGATACCAGGCCCAAAGTCCCGCACCCGGATGCGTACCTGTCCATTGTCGCGTGAAGCGCTCACGACCACCGGCCCGTCCGGAGCATATTTGAGCGCGTTATCCACCAGGTGACGCAGCACACTCTCCAAAGCAGCCTGTGCCCCAATGACCTCCGGTAAGTCCGGTTGTAACTCAACTTCGATCCGGCTGGCATCCTGTGCCGATCCCCAGTGCTTGCCGATATGCACAAAAATAGGGACGAGGGACAACCGGGTTGGATGTAACTTTAGCCGGCCCGCTTCGATTGCGGAAACGTCCAGGATGGATTCGACAAAGCGGGTCAATCTCCGGACCTCGGCCTGCATCAGCGCCAACGTTCCTTTATCTCCGCCCCGGCTCGTGGGCCTGGCCAGGAGCAATTCCAATCCGCCTCCCAGGTTGTTCAGCGGGTTGCGCAATTCGTGTGAAACCATGGACACAAAATCGCTTTTAAGCTGGTCCAGTTCTTGCAAGGCCTTATTTTGCTCCTCGAGACGACGATACGCATCCATCAAGTTGGCGGTGCGTTCAGCTACTTTTTGTTCCAAGCCCGTATTAAGCGCTTCCAGTTGCACGTGGACAGTCTGTAACTCATCATATGCGGCCTGAATGGCGTTGCGCTGCCGGATCTCTTCGCTCATGTTGTGAGCAACCCCGGCAACCAGGACCTGACGGGATTCTGTTACAACCGGATTGAGAGAAAGAAGGTAGGGAGTCCTCAGTTTCCGTAAGTGGGCATTGACTTCCATCGCTCCGGCAGATTCTTGTTTTGACACGGCATCCAGAGCTGCTGCAGAAAGATCAGGAAACACGTCAAATAAGATCAAATCCTCTTCTTCAGAAGGTTCCAACTGGTGGAATGCCGGGTTGCTGAGGATGATCCTTCCTCTCGCATCGCAAATAAAAGCCGGCTCGCCCAGGTTTTTAAACAACTGCCAATAGTTACTCAACTCCGCCTCCCCCGCGCGGATCCCAAGGCGGACGACCAGCATCAGACCCAGGGCCAGGCTCATCCACAAACCAACGGTGGAAAAAGTTCCCCGCAAACGCCAGCCTGTGATCACGTACCAAAAAAGGACCAGCACCAAAGCAACCGGCAGAACCTTCTGGAACTGGGCGCTCAAGCCGGTGTCAGTCTGTCTGACCGAGACAACCGACCTGCCCTGCTCCGATTTTTCAAAAACTGCCCCTATCCCAATCAATAAGGGACCAGCCAGCCAGCCCAGGCCGGCCAGCCCTGCAGGCGCGAAAGAGAACAAGTTCATCGAAATATAGATATAGTCCGAAATTGCATAAGCAGCCAGACCTAACCCCAAGAAAATGGCCGTAATGCGCGGCATCAAACTAGATAAAGAAATACTGAAGAGGAGGGTCAACAAAATGATATCCGCAATCGGATAAATTGCGCTGACTACTCTGATAAGTTGAGCATCAGGGGCAGCCACCAGGGGTTGGACCAGCATCAACCAGCCCAGCGTGGCGATTACCCCGGAAGAAATGACAGCATCCAGGATCAAGCGGAAACTCGTGGGCGCGTAGCGACTTTCCGACGGATAGCGAAGCAGGCCAAAAGCGGCCAACATATATGCAACCAGGTTGACCGAATCAGGGGCAAAGAGCAATAATGGCACATTGACCAAGAGGTAAAAAATCTGCGTGAAGTCAGCCACAGCCCAGGCCAGCAACGCCAGGGCGAGCATGAACCAGGCTGGGCGGGTAGCCGGCGGCAGGGCGGGAAGGGATAGAAAAACCAGGATTGCTGCGGTCAGCGAGGAAGTCAGGATGGCCATGTTTTCCGCAAAAACCCTGGCAGGCGCATCTTGCGGCAAAATTAACAATAGAACGGCATAGACGAGCACAAACAGCAGGGATTCAATCAGGATCCCGCGACGATCCACGCGTAATGACCGGACTTTATCGAGCAACGTATGCATTGAACTTCCTACCATGGGATTATAACAACTTCACTGCTCTAAAAAACATAACTACTCAGCCTACATCATAAAAAGGTGGCAAAAGTGGTGTGCGTGGGGGCGTACGCCCCCACGCACACCACTTTTGCCCTACTTTTATCCCTAGACCTGAGCAGATACTAAAAACTTTCTATTTACGGGTTCTCCCGGCTTTCAGTAATTCTCCTCGGAAACGGTAGAGCCAATTCACGAAAACGATACAGGCCACGTTTGAAACGTGGCCTGTATCGTTGAAGTTCAAGTGTGACTGCCTAACAATCCGTACAGAACCGTGTGGGAGTCGGCGTAGGCGGAGGCGTGTTGCTTGGTATCGGTGTGCTCGGCGGTTTCTTGGTATTGGTCGCCGGCGGCGTGGTCGGGATCTTCGTCGGTTCGGGCGTCGGCCCCGCAGCCTGGATCTTGAAGTTATCCGTCTTGGCGTTACAACCCGGATCAGAGCTCTGGTACACAGAAACCTTGAACTCACCCGGGAAGTATCCCGGCGGAACGTTGTACATGTTCCTGCCCAATGGGATGCGAAGCCCGGTTTCAGCCCCTGCTTGATTCCCGTTGAGCGTAAAGCTGCCATTATTTACGATCGTGGCGTTTTTTCCAACCGTCGATACCGTCCAGAAATAATTCCCAGGCGGCAACTGGTTCGATTGCAGATAGGGTGAATTGACACAGCCGTAAGCGCAATCGTAACCGTTGACGTTTTGCGGGTCACCGTGGATGTCGGTCGTGGTGACTGCACCCGTAATCTGGCAGATCGGGGTCGGCGTAGGTGGCTTGGTCGGCGGGATAGGAGTCGGGGAGGGCGTCGGCTGCACCAAGTTCGTGCTCACCACACACTCGCCCAGTTCCGGGAAGAAGAACGTGAGCGAAACATTGAAATTGCCTGAGAGGAACGGCTGGCTATTTCGTTGAAACGTCGCTCCCCAAATCGTTTTGGCTTCGCCTGCGAGAGGAGCAGGGGCGCCGGCAGGATCAGACCAACTGATGGTCGCGTTGCTGCTATCGAACATGGTGGTAGAAGACGGATTATAGTATCTATTCGCAGAGTTGTTGTTCAAGAACCAGAAGAAGTCGAAATACAATGGAGGGGATTGATCAGAATTCCAAGTAATTCGTACTGCTGGTTAGGATTCCGGCTGCCTGGTTGTTGTTCCTGACCGTGACCCGGAAGTCGCTTGCGGCGTTGCGATTGCGCACTTGATTATCAGTGATGAAAACATCGTTACAACTGGGCGCTGGTGTGGCGGTGGGAGTGCGCGTGATGGTTGCAGTCGCGGTCGCTGGAAGCTGTAAGATAAAGGTTTTAGAAACAATGTCCGAATAGCGGCCATCCACGCCGCGAGCGCGGGCATAGATCGTGTAGGTTCCGCTCGCCAGGCTGGTAAAGTTGACAACCTCATCGATGGTGCGGCAGGGCGAATTCCCAGGGGCTCCAAAGGCGCAATAGCGGGCACTGGTATCACTGCGCCCTGGGATGGTGGCGGGACCGGTGAACCAGAATGCGATTTCGCTGATCCCGTCCCCGTTGGAGCTACCGTAGGGCGGATTCCAGGCAACCGCTTCATAATTGGTTTGCGAGGCATTCGTAACTACCTGGCCCGACTGCGCCGGGACGGTAATTTCGATGTGGATTGGCGGCGGCGTGTTGGTGGCCAGCGGCGTATCGGTCACGCGCGGGGTTGAGGTCGCCGGTCCATTCCCGGAGAGGGTGCTGGTGGGCAAATTAAAGGGCAAGGCAATCAAACGCGGGATGCGGAACATCTCCACAATGCCTTCGCGGTGGGAGAACAGGTGGGTCATCGGCCAGACCTGGTTGAAGAAGGGCGTAATATACGGGTGGTTGAAATCCACCGCAATAATGACGCGGTCGCCCGGAGCGCCGGCATCGTTGGTGGAGACCCCATTTTTCTGGCAGTCGGCGTAGTTCTGGGAAGTGGATTCGTAAAAAGTGTAATCCGGCACGCTATCTTCCGGATCTGCATCCCGGGTAGAACAGATGATTACGTTCAGGTAGCCGATCTCCGGTTGCGTTGCGCCTGGCGTGTAAAACAAAGCAATTGTCTGGCGGTTGGCATAATCCTGGATAAACTCCAGGCGGGCTGCATCTTGTTCCTCATCGTTGTCGCAGGCTTCTCCACTCAAGTCTGTATCCTTACAGAAGTTGAGCTCATATTGGCCCGTAACCGCGTAACGCACCGTCTGGCGGGCAATATTTTCCACCGTCAACCAGGCCTGGAACAGGGCGGCGAGGTCGATGATGCCGAAGATCAGCATTAACAGGATGGGCAGCGCCAGGGCAAACTCGAGCAACGCCTGGGAGCGGCTGGCCGCGCCGTGAGTTCCTTTGCGGTCTTTGCGAGCGAATAAAGTTAATTTTTTCATCAGCTTGTCCTTACTACCCTTATTGCGTCAGGCGGGTGGCCAGATTTTGGGCGATATCCAGGAAGATCGTGCGCAGTTGGTTACCGGTAGGAGCGAAGTAATAATTACCGCCGCCCACCTCAGCAGCATACCGCATCAACTGCTCCCCGGCGCCGTAACAATCTTCAACGGCATCATATGGCACTTCGGTACATTTTTGAGTGGGATCGTTGATCCTGAGCCGCGGCACGCTCGTTCTCACCAGGTCTCCCAGACCAATCGTAAATATGAGCGAATGCTGTTCATTCGGCTACAAAATCGGCCATGTCGCGAGCATAATCGTCTGCATCATACCGCTCCGGCCAGAAGACGCCACCTGCGTCCAAACAAGATTCGTTGTCCGCTTGAAAGCAATGGCGCGAGGTGGGGCTCAAATCGCGGCAAAAAGGATTGGTCCAGGTGTTGTTTGGACAGGCAATTTGTGGGGCATTGGCAGCGCCGTCAGTCAGCAGGATGGTCACCCACAACGCTTCCTCGCGGAAGGTATCTTTGTTGCCAAACTCGTTCCCGGCAAAAGCAAGCCCTGGCCGATGGCAGTCGTAGGACAGGTATCGGGATTGCCCGTCTAACGATAAACAGGGCAGTCAAAGCCAAGGTAGGTGTCTCCAATTCCGTTACTGTCCGCATCGATAATGTTTCCATCGGCATCGCGCGCATAATCCCGGCAAGGTCCGGTGTCAAAAGGATCGGTTGAGTTTGGGTTGGGACATTCAGACGGTTCAACCACCTTCAAACCTTCGATCGCGGCCAGGACCGCCAGCCTTCTTGGACCCATCTGGGTGGCATCAAAATCGGCAAAGCTAAAATCAGCTTTCAATTTCCCATCTTCCCCAGGAACTCCCGCATGATCATCAAAGGTTACAACGGCCACGCGATCATAGGGGAAATAAAGTTGGTCGACAAAGGCCGCGGCAGCATCCTTTACTTCCTCGAACGGTTGACAATCATGAGCAGGGTTGCACTGGCTGGGGTCATACATCGGATCGGAAGGGTCCGCACCGTATGTCATGGACTCCGAAGCGTCGATCACCAGGACCACGTCCATCGAAGCCGCCTCGGAGACCGCCGTTGCCGAAGCCGTTGCCTCGTGGATGCCGATCACCGATAAAAAGGCCAGCCTTACAACCGAAGTGGCATGCACGCGCACGAGTTTGCGCGGCGGATCCGTACACAAGACCGGGTCACCCGGGTTGGTTTTACAGGTCTCTACCGTGGCGTGGGGATCGTTGATCCCGTTCAAGACCAGGAACTCCTCAGCAGCCTTCTGCAGTTCCGCGGTGTCGTATCCTTCCCGGAACTGGGCAGTCGCCGCCAGGGCGGCCGCATCCACCGCGCGGCGCAGTTTGCCGTGATTGAGATACAGCAAGCCGGTATCGACCGCCAACCCCACGATCGCTGTCAAAACGATCACGGAGAGCGTCACGATGACCAACACCTGGCCCCGTTCCAGGCGCTCGTTCTTCAAGCTCCGGCCTAGTTTGATTTTGATATTGTGTGAGAGGGTTTTGAATGATTTTTTCATAGATGTTTTTTTAAGGGATAGGAGTTGGCGCCGGCTCGGCCGCCGAAAGCGGCATGATCGCGTACGCATACACCGGCATCGGGTCCCGGACGAACATGGTGAAGATCGGGAGCTTCAAGACCTGGGGGTAGTTGTAAAAAATCTCGACGACCAATACGCCGGTAGGCGGCGCGCTGGTATCCAGGCGGCTTTGGATTTCCGCATTGCTCAACTTGGACACCGCTATTTTGTTGGCCGACCAGCCATTGTCATCAGGATAACGAACGTAGACGCCATTCCCCACGGAAATGACAGAAATGACAACGTCATCCCCCTTGCCGGCATCCAGGCTGACCGGCGCCAAAACATCTTCGGTTAACCTGGACGGTGTCATTGAAAAAGTTTTGGTCCAGGCAGCTGGGATCAGAATGATTCGTACAACCTTCCAACCAGGGGTCGAAGTTAGAAGAATAACGAACCGCCTCACGAGAGGCGTCCACCAGATTGAGGTAGTTGTTGAGCATGAACCCGAACTCGACGACCCCGGCCACAAAGATCATCAAGAAGACCACAACCAGGGCCAACTCCACAAAGCTCTGGCCTCTTTCACTTCTATTCGACTTTTCACGATGATGGAGAAACGGCATAATAAGCTTATCCTTATTGATAAGAATCTTCCAGCCTCATCATACCGGATAGGCCAGGCACGGTCAACACATTTAGGAGTTTTGTATCCCCCTATAGACCTGTTTTTCACAAAATCCGGACTTTTCATGGCCGCTTCGTGTATAATCGTGCTCAAAATAACCCGTTAATGACCGGAATGACCGGGAAAGGAGGCTCTCACAACATTTTCTCCGGGAAAGGCAGCGCATGATCCCGCTTCCACTCTCGGAGCGGGATGACGAGGAAGAGGGTTCTTCATCGCGAGATGGAGCTTAACCTCCCGCTCCACCCTCCCCTTTTATGGAGAGGGCGGGGTGGGGTGTGGAAAAATCGAAAGATCAGCGGAAGCCCTCCGGGTGTGCCATCACCCGACCATCTTTCCCTCCGTAAGAACTTTGTGACAACGCCGGGCCAGCGATGGCGCGGACAAAACCGCAAAGGATGGCTGAAAATCAGAGAGCAAGAGAGTAGCAAAAGTAGAGATCTGGTCTGCTATTCTTCTCTTCATCTCATACATCTAAAAAACGGAGGATCCCTATTATGTGTGGAATCGTCGGATATATCGGGTCGCAAGATGCGACGCCGATCATCCTCAATGGACTCAAACGCCTGGAATACCGGGGCTACAACTCGGCCGGGTTAGCTATTTTTAACGGTGGCAAGATCGAGGTCCGGCGCGATGCGGGCAAGTTGTCACGCCTGACAGAGCTCGTGCACGGCTCTCCGGTCAGCGGTTCGCCGGGAATCGGCCATACCCGCTGGGCAACTCACGGAGCGCCCTCTGCGCGCAACGCCCACCCCCATGTGGGCGCGAACGGGCGGGTGGTGGTCGTACACAACGGCATTGTCGAAAACTTCCTCGAAATCAAGGAAGAACTGACCGCCGAAGGCACCCAATTCAATTCGGATACGGACACGGAGACCATCGTGCATCTCGTGGAACATCACCAGGCTGCCGGCCTGAACCTGACCGAAGCCGCCCGGCGGACGTTCAACCAGGTGCTGGGAGCGCACGGCATCGTGCTGCTCTCGGCGGACGAGCCGGATAAGATCGTCTGCGCGCGCATCGGAAACGCCGGAGGCGTGGTCATCGGGCTGGGCGAAAACGAAAATTTCATCGCCTCCGATATTCCGGCCATCCTGGACCACACCCGCAAAGTCATCTTTCTCGAGTCGCGCCAGATGGCGGTGATTACGAAGGATTCCGTCCGGGTGGAAACTCTGGAAGGCATGCCGGTGCAACCCGAAGTGCACACGATTGCCTGGGATGCCGTCTCTGCCGAAAAGGGCGAGTACCGCCACTTCATGCAGAAAGAAATCCACGAGCAGGTCCGCTCCCTGACCGACACCCTGGCCGGGCGGGTGGACTTCCAGGCCGGGCGCATTCGCCTACCCGAGCTCAACCTGACACCGGAGTTGGCCAAACGCATCAAGCGCATCTACATCACCGCCTGCGGCACGGCCGCCTACGCCGGCATGGTCGGCAAGACCTTGATCGAGAAGATTGCCCGGGTGCCGGTCGAGGTGGTGATCGGTTCGGAATTCCGCTACAGCGACCCGATCATCGACGAGGATACGGTCGTGCTGGCGATCTCGCAATCCGGGGAAACGGCCGATACGCTGGCTGCCATGGAGGAGGGGCGCAAGAAAGGCGCTACCCTGTGGAGCATCGTCAACGCGATTGGCTCGCAGGCCATGCGCACCGCGGACGGGTATATTTCGATGCAATCCGGGCCTGAGATCGGCGTGGCATCCACCAAAGCCTTCACTGCCCCGTTGGTCGACCAGTATATGCTGGCCATCCTGCTGGCGGATTTACGCGGCGTCCTTGATGACAAGACCCGCCGCGCCCTGGTAGCGGACCTGCGCCTGGTCCCTGACCTGGTCAGCCGCACCCTGAACAGCGAGCCGGAAATCGAGCGTATCGCGCTAACGCTCAAGGACATCCATAACTGTCTTTACCTGGGACGCGGGATCAACATGCCGATTGCCTACGAAGGAGCGCTCAAACTGAAAGAGATTTCTTACATTCACGCCGAGGGATATCCGGCCGGCGAGATGAAGCATGGCCCGATTGCTTTGATCGATGAGGATATGCCGGTTGTGTGCCTGACCCCCAAGGATCCCTGGCATGAGAAGATGATCTCGCAGATCCAACAGGCCAAGGCGCGCGGCGGCGTGGTGATCGCCGTGGCAACTGAAGGCGACCAGCTGGTGCAGGGGATGGCAGACCACATCCTGTGGGTGCCTGAAACGCCCTGGATGCTCAGCCCGGTGGTGACGGTCATCCCGCTCCAGATCCTGGCCTACCACATCGCCGCCATCCGCGGCCTGGACGTGGACCAGCCCAGGAACCTGGCAAAGAGCGTTACGGTCGAGTGAAAACCGAAATACCGAAAAATGGGTTGTGAGCGCGTACGCGCTCACAACCCATTTTTCGGGTCTCTATCCCGTTAAAGACGGGAGAACCTTAAAAAGAAGCGACGGCAGTCTTTAAATTCTTTTCGACGGGGACGAGCATATCGAACCCGGACATCTTCAACACTTCCATCACTTCCTTGGTAGGGTTGATCAGCTTCAAATAGGGCGACTGGAAGGAACCTTCATTGATCTGCCGATACATCTCCTTATCTTTCGTATCCCCAGAAACGGAACGCAGCTTATTGAAGACTTCCTGCAAAACGCGTAAGCCTGCGCTGCTCATATAAGGAACTTTGCTTAAATCCATAACCAGGTAGCGGGCGCCTCCATCGATCACTTCCATCACCTTTTTCTCGAACTCATCGGCGCTGGCAGAATCGGTGTTACCGGCCACGTAGAGAACCGTTACTGGAACGCGGCCTTGTTCTTGCGTGACAGTTATTTCCATGCAGAGCTCCTTATTGGATAATTCGGACAAAAATTAATACTTTGGCTGGGAGTATTGTACGAGGTTTACCAGGAGAAATCAAGATGCTTCTCTCGGAATTGCGCCGGCTCATAGAACATAATTTCGCCCTCCCGGCTTACCCGGCAAAATACCGCTAAGATCCCCAGATTGCCATTTTTCTTTAAAGCCCTCTGGCCTGGATAGGTGATAGGATGGCAGGAACGCGGGCGGTATAATGAAAACAACCTTTCCTTGCGAGGTCCCTTATGCGTAAGCTCCTATTCCTCCTCCTTACAATGCTCCTCACGCTGGCTTGTTCGACAGTGGACCTGATCCCGAGCCAGGCGCCAGCCCGCACACCCACGAATAGCCCGACCGCATTCAACACGGCGACCATCACGCACACGCCCACGCGGACCAGCACCCCAACCCCGCGCGATACCGCTACGTTGATTATCAGCCAGTTCAATACCCAGGCCATTTTGGTAAGTGACGAGGCTCCTGGTGTCACATCTGCTACGCTCACCCCGCTTCCGCCGTTCGCGCCGCTAGCACCTACCGGTGGGTTCGAATCGGTGGAACTCTCGCGAGGAAATATCTACTACGGCGTTTGCCAGCCGAATTTCACCAAGATGACGATCAAGGTGGAAAATCCGGAGGAAGTACGCAGGGTTTACATTTTCTTCCGGTTGGAATCCGGCAAAAAGCCGGGCGACACCACGCCCTGGACCGGATCCACCACCGCCAACGATGGTGGCGGGTATTTCCTCTACACGTTGCGCGCCAACAATATTCCAGAACGGGGGAATTTCCTCAAGGCCTGGGTCCATTACCAGTTTGTGGCCGAAGACGCGAACGAAGAGATCATCGGGCGCACCCCGGTTTATACCCGCAACTTGCTTCTCGAACCCTGTAAATAATAAAGAAGCCCTTTAGGAATTTCCTTCCGTTTTTGCCAGCTCTCTGGTGCAGGCTGAACAGTTACGTCTTTCCTTGACATAAGATTCAAATATAAGCTAAAATCACACCACCATAGTTTATTTTGATGGTGTGCAGAGAATCGCAGTTTTCCTGAAAATCCGTTCCGCTTCCTGCTTACTTTCGGCCTGCTTCCGCTTTAATGGCTATTAACGGTGAAACGATGAAACCTCTACATTCTTTTCCCCCACTCTTTATCGCATCAATATGTGTCCTCATCTTTCTGTTTGCTGCATGTTCCGGCGGCATAAGGGTTTGCCCCAAGCCGTCCCTCAAACAATGGAAATTCACAGCAAACGAGTTCGGTCACAGCCACTCCCACCAGCCTGTGGCAGGGACTGCTGCTCGATATGCCGGTCGCCTTTGGAACGCCCCTCCCCGAGGAGAACGCGACCTCCATCGATGGGACCTATGCCAAGCTGGACCCTTCCGATCCGCAATGGTGGGCCTGCCGGCGCTGTGCGGATTATCGTCTCGGCGGCGGGATCTGGAAATTGCAATTCAACAAAGGCGTCATGCGCATTTATTACGACGTCACCGGCTGGCGCAGCATCGCCTCCTATACCGTCGCAGATGACCGTCTCTTCATTTTCAACGATCCCTACTGTCCGCAAGAGGTTGGCGAATACAGCTGGAGCCTGGAAGACAAATGGGGGTTGGAAGACCGCAGCCTTGTCTTGCACGTAATCAAAGATTCCTGCTCGATCAACCTGCGCGGGGAAAACCTGAGCGCCATGCCGTGGGAATCCTGCCAGCCCCCCAATCTCATGACAGGCGCAAGCGACCACTGGCATAAAACGCCCGGCTGCGAAACGGTTCTGACGCCCCCAGCAACAGCGGTCCCGTCATCGCTGGATGTGACAGTGACCGTCTATCCCGGTCACGCGCGCAAATTCTTCCGCCAACCTGATCTTTTCGTGGACGCCAATAAGGATGAAAAGCTTCCGCCGGACGGCATCCAGCTCTCTCATAGCAACGACAGCATCTCCTACGGCCTGAATCGCGTGCTGTGGGGAGAAGGCTCCTCTGTGCAGGTCTCCACCGAGCTGCCCTTTAGTGCCATGGGCGTACAGGTTTACGGCGACTACACCATCGGCTGGGCACGCGTGCTCTTTGACGGCCAGGAGGTGTGGCGCGGCGACACATCCAAGATTTGGGCCTATCAAGGGCGCAACGGCGGCTACATCGAGGTCACCGGCTTCAAGTCCGGTCCGCACACGCTGCGCATTGAGAGCATGGGGTTTGACTACCACCCGGTCACGGTGGCCTTCTTCGGTTTCAACCGGGAAGGCGCTGTGCAGATGGAAGAATAAAAGAAGTATCCTACCCGTGCGCGAACACGAATATGCAGTACGGCAGGCCGTTCGCGCCGGTTTCCAATTTGGCCGTTTGCCTGACTCCCCCATCCAGCAATGTACCCAGCAAGGCTGCATCCATTTGACATAGCTGCGGGTGCTTCGCGATGACCGCAGCATATGGACATCGGCCCAGGACCACGCGCGGTCCTTCTGCGCCCGCTTCCCAGCGCGCCTGGTAATGCATCTCGTTCAGACGCTCCACGGTAGAAGCTAACCTGCGCATCAGCGGCTTGACCGGGGGCCGGCGGTTCCCCCGCTATCCGTTTGCCTAACGCCTCCATCCCAACCTGATTGCCTGCTTCCGTTAAAATGGCATCTGCCAGCGCTGACAGATTGTCCCCCACCAACGTACCCGACAGCCGGTATACCTTTTCGGGCCGGCCCCTGCCTGCCCGTCGCTGGCTGGCAACTTCGACTCGCCCGTCCGCTGCCAGGACGCCGAGGTGGTGGCGCGCGTTGGCCGGGGTCATATGCAGGGCGCGGGCAAGTTCCCGCGAGCTAACGCTCCGGTTGCGTTTCAGGTAATCCAGGATTTTTTGACGGGTTGAAATTGGCATTGATAGGCTATATGTGTCATACAGAACATGTGATGATACTCACAAGTTTATTTTTGCAAATATATTTTTGCGTAAATCGTTTGACATTGTACTCTAAAAAACGCTATAATAGCAACCCGGTGCTAAAAGCGATTTGCTGAGAGTACAAAATAAAAATATGAACGAACCGCTGACCTGGGAATCGACTTACGCCATTGCGCTGGCGCTCAAGGTTGAACACCCCGCCATCGATATGGAAACTGTCACCCTGGGCGACGTCCAACGCTGGACCATGGCCCTGGAAGACTTCGATGACGACCCGGCGCTGGTCAACGACGAAATCCTGTCAGCGATATATCAAGACTGGTACGAGGAGATCCTTCATGAGTGACAAAGAACTCAAATCCCCCGGTTACGAAGTCCCGGACGAGCTTGAAAATGTGGTGAGCATCACCACGCTTGACCGGTTGTATAACTGGGGACGGCGCTCATCCGTCTGGCCGATGATGTTCGGCCTGGCCTGCTGCGCCATCGAAATGATCGCCGCGCAGGCTTCCCGTTACGACATGGCTCGTTTCGGCATGGAAGTCATGCGCCCCACACCCCGCCAGAGCGACCTGATGATCGTTTCCGGCACGGTCACCAAGAAAATGGTGCCCCTGATCGTGCGCCTGTACAACCAAATGCCTGAACCCAAATACGTGATCGCTATGGGCGCTTGCGCCTCGGGCGGTGGACCCTTCAAGGAAGGATACAACGTCGTTGCCGGCATCGACAAGTTCCTGCCGGTGGACGTTTACATCCCCGGCTGCCCGCCCACCCCGCAAGCCCTGATCAACGGCTGCATCATGCTGCAAAAGAAGATCGACAAGCAATCTATCAAGCAGGTCCGCTGGTACCGCAAAGGACCGGACTCGGTTGAGATCCCGGTGCCTTTGCTCGGCCCGGATTTGATCGACCTGCGCCGCACGGCTGAGATCAAGAAGATCGCATCCCAACCACAACCAGAAGCAGCAGAAGAGGCATAGGAGAAGATCATGGCCACACAGATTTCCCCTGCTGAAGCAACCGAACCTGAAGCTTTCGACCTGTCCGCCCGCTTCCCCGGCGCCGTCGTCCCCGATGAGCGCGCCGGCTACACCGGTTGGATCGTCGACAAAGACAGCCTGCTCGAAGTCGCCACCTTCTTGCGGGACGAGATGGGCTACGACCTGCTTTCTTCCGTCACCGGCGTGGACTACCTGCCCGAAGAAAAGATGGAAGTGGTCTACCAGGCTTACAAGACCACCGGCGGCCCCGGCATCTTCTTCAAGGTGCAAATCCCGCGCGTGGATCCCATGGAAATTCCATCCGTGTATTACATCTGGAAGGGCGCCGATTTCCAGGAGCGCGAGATCTGGGACCTGTACGGAATCAAATTCGTTGGGCATCCTGACCTGCGCCGCATCCTGACCTGGGAAGGCTTTGCCGGCCATCCCATGCGCAAAGACTGGCAGGAACCTTTCTACGAAGAGGATACCAAACCCTACAAGAGCCGCTGGCCCGAAGGCGAACACGTCAGCGCGGAAGAGAAGAATCCCTACCACGATAACCTGCAGTTCCCGCTCGAGTTCGATCCCGAAAAGTGGACTCCCACCGATCCGGAGGAAGCCCTGTACGCTTCCCTGACAAAGGCCGTCACCAAGGATAGGGAAGGCCTCGAAACCGACCAGATCATCGTTAATATGGGTCCGCAGCATCCCTCCACCCACGGCGTGTTCCGCGCGGTGGTGGTACTGGACGGCGAGATCGTCACCAGTCTCAAGCCGGTCATGGGCTACCTGCACCGCAACCACGAAAAGATTGGCGAGCGCAACACTTTCCTGCAGAACATGCCCTACACCGACCGCCTGGACTACTTCAACTCCATGTCCAATAACTGGGGATACGCCCTGGCCGTCGAAAAGCTGATGGGCATCGAGGTGGCCGAGCGAGCTGAATACATCCGCGTTATCATGGCGGAACTCACCCGCATCCAGAACCACCTGATCTGGGTCGGCATGATGCTCAATGACCTTGGAACCTACTTCACCCCGGCGCTGTATGCGTTCGAAGAACGCGAGCTGATCCTGGACGTCTTCGAGGCCGCTTCCGGCTCTCGCATGATGTGCAATTACTACCGCTTCGGCGGGGTGGTGCGCGACATTCCGGCGGAAGCTTTCCAGAAGATCAAAGGCCTGGTCTTTGACCGCTTACCGGGCAAGATCGATGAGTTCGAACGGCTGCTAAGCGAAAACGAAGTCCTGGTCTCGCGCTTGAAAGACGTTGGCTATCTGAGCGCCGAAGATGCCATCGACACATCCACTACCGGTCCCGTCCTGCGCGCTTCCGGCGTCCCCTACGACATCCGCCGCGCTGACCCCTATGGCATCTACGACCGCTTCGATTTCGACGTGGTCACCCGACCCGAAGGCGACATGTACGCCCGCTACGTGGTGCGCATCGAGGAGATGCGCCAGAGCCTGCGCATCCTGGAGCAAGCCATCAAAGACATCCCCGAAGGCCCGATACTGACCGGCAAACCGATTTACCAGGTGCGCGTTCCGGCTGGCGAGGCCTACGGGCGAATTGAAGCCCCGAAGGGTGAGCTCGGTTTCTACGTGATCTCGAACGGTAAGCCCAGTCCGTGGCGCTATCACGTCCGCTCCCCATCGTTCATCAACCTGACCGCGCTTGAGATGATGTGCGTCGGAGACAAAATCGCTGATTTCGTCGCTATCCTGGGCGCGGTTGACATCGTGCTCGGCGAGCTTGACAGGTAAAAAGAGTGTCAGGTGTGGTCGTGTCAAGTGTCAGGCATCCTGGCATGCGACGCAAACCTGACACCTGGTACCTGACACAGGAGAACTAATCTATGTACGGAAAAGGTATTTTAAAAGGACTTGCCGTCACCTGGAACCGCTATTGGAACACCTATATCGAGGACCTCGTCTGGTTCTTCCGCCGGTTGACAGGCAATGGCCAAAGCCGCTATTACACCAAGGAAGGCATTGCCCGCCGCTCCAGCTCGGATACCCGCGGGATCTTCACCATTCAATACCCGGAAGAGAAGCTGCCGGTTCCCGAAGAGTTCCGCTACGTTCCCTTTCTGGTCTATGATGAGACCGAAGAGGGCGAAAAGGCGGTCCGCTGTACGTCTTGCGGTATTTGCGCCAAAGTTTGCCCGCCACAGTGCATCTGGATCGTGCGCACGAATGACCCCAAGACCGGCAAGCCGGTCCCGGTGCCGGCTGAGTTCTACATCGACGCCGATATCTGCATGAACTGCGGATATTGCTCCGAGTACTGCCCGTTCGATGCCATCAAAATGGACCACGATTACGAGATTGCCTCCTATGATCGCAACATCCTCAACATGGAGGCACTGCTCAAATCCGCTGATTACTACGCCAGCATCCGTCCTGAGAACGCGGCCCGCGAAGACGAGGCCCGCCGGGCGAAGGAAGCTGCCAAGGCGGCCAAAGCCGCAGCAGCCTGAAATTTAATTGTCGCTGAGCGGAGTAAAACGTAGTCGAAGCGTCCCTGCAAGATAAAGGCGTCCTTCGATTACGCCGCACAACCAACGTGCGGCTCCGCTCAGGATGAGTATTTGATTGGTACAATAGACACATGACAAATCAACCCACAAAAGAACAAATTATGGCAGCGCTCAGCAAAGTCCAGGAGCCTGAGCTTCACCAGGACCTGGTCACGCTGAACATGATCCGCAACCTCGAAGTGGACGGCGGAAAAGTCGCGTTCACCATCATGCTGACCACGCCGGCCTGCCCGCTGGTGGGGCAGATCAAGAAAGAAGCCGAACAGGCTGTGCTGTCCGTGGGAGGCGTGGAGAACGTCGTCATCAAAACGGACTCCGACGTCCCCAACGACGGCCGCATGCGCGGGCTGGTCAGTATGCCGATCCGTAACGCCATCGCGGTTGGCTCCGGCAAGGGCGGCGTCGGTAAGAGCACCGTGGCGGTCAACATCGCTATCGCGCTTGCTAAAAGCGGCGCGCGTGTTGGCCTGATGGACGCCGATATCTACGGGCCCAACATCCCCACCATGCTGGGCGTGGACAGGCTCCCACCGCCTAAAGAGAACAAACTCATCCCCGCCATTGCCTATGACATCAAAATGGTCTCGATGGGGCTGCTGGTCAAGCCCGGACAGCCGCTCATCTGGCGCGGACCGATGCTCAACTCGGCCATCCGCCAGTTCCTGGGCGACGTGGAATGGGGCGAGCTGGACTACCTGATCGTGGACCTTCCCCCGGGCACCGGCGACGCCGCGCTATCCCTGGCGCAGGCCTTGCCCCTCAGCGGCGCAATCATCGTCACCCTGCCTCAGCTTGTCTCCCTTGAAGACGCCAGCCGCGGCTTGAATATGTTCCGCCAGCTGGAAGTGCCCATCCTTGGGATCATCGAAAACATGTCCTACCTGGACCTGCCCGACGGCACCCGCATGGACATCTTCGGCTCCGGCGGCGGCGAGCAGCTGGCCGAACTCGATGCAGGTGCCCTTCCTCGGAAAGGTACCTATGGAAGCAGAAATCCGTGTGGGGGGCGACAGCGGCAAACCCATCACGGTCAGCCACCCCGACTCACCCGCCGCCAAAGCGCTGACCGAGATCGCGCAGAATGTGGCCGCCCGGGTCAGCGTCGCCGCGTTGGGACAGGCAAACGCGCTGCCAATCAATATTGTGGAATAAGAAATAATTTTGCTTTAAAAAGGCCTGACGGCGTTGTCCGTCAGGCCTTTTTATTGTCTTCCTTTTTAGCTCTACCGTTTTTAACGGGAAGGAGCAAAAAGGCACCACCCCAGCCTAAACACCAGGGCAGGCAGATACCCTAACAGGCATACGTGAACAGAGAGGAAATGGAACTTTTCAGTAACGAAAGCCGTCTTTTTCCTAATGAAATTGGTATCTGCTCAGGTCTAGGTAAAAAAGTAGGGCAAAAATGGTGTGCGTGGAGGCGTACACTCCCACGCACACCATTTTTGCCACCTTTTATAACGTAGGCTGAGCAGTTACTGAAATTGAAAGGAGAACCGCCATGAAACCCATCTATTCCCTATTCCTTCTAGCCACGCTTGGCCTGTTAGTGAACTACATTCCCGTCTTATTAAGACAACCATTGTTCACGGCCAGTGAAATGCGCCAAGTATATCGCCGCCTCAACGCGCTCAAATACAATTGAGCCTCTGTAACGAAAAACGGGCGGAAAAACCGCCCGTTTTTGATTGTGCCCCTTGTGCTAGAAATCTTCTTTGCCTTTTGCTTCATCCCAAAGCATGTCCATCTCTTCCAGGCTCATATTGGAGAGCGAACGTCCCTGTCCCTTGGCGCCCTGCTCGACATACCGAAGCCTTCGCTTGAACTTAATATTCGTTTCCCTTAAGGCTAACTCGGCGTCGATCTTCTTCCAGCGCGCCAGGTTGACCAGCACGAAGAACAAATCGCCGAGCTCCTCGCTCAATTCTTCCTGGTTCGTGGCCTGGTTGATTTCTTTGACCTCTTCCAGGATTTTATCCAGCACCCCCTCCACGGCCGGCCAGTCGAAGCCAACCCGCGCGGCGCGGTCCTGGTATTCCTGCGCCATGGATAAGGCCGGCATCGCTAGCGGGACACCGTCCAGTATGCCCTTTTCTTTTTTGCCCTGGTCATTGCGTTCAGCCTCCTTCAATTTTTCCCAGTTCTGCAAGACGCCCTCGACCCCGTCCAGTTGCACCTCGCCAAAGACGTGCGGGTGTCGCCGGATAATCTTGTCATAGATACCTTTGATCACCCCGTTGACCGTGAACTCGCCTTCCTCGTTGGCAATCTGGGAGTGCAGGACAATTTGCAAAAGCAGATCCCCTAACTCTTCCTGGACCGCGCCGAAATCGCCAGAATCGAGCGCGTCCAGGGCCTCGTAGGCTTCTTCCATCAAATGGGTGCGCAGGGATTCGTGGGTCTGCTCCCGGTCCCAGGGACAACCGTTTGGCGCGCGCAGGTGGGCAACAATTTCCTGGAAGGATTCGAAGGATGTCCCCTCTCCCAATGGCGGAATGAACAGACTGGTCAACAGACCGATGTGCTCAGAGCGGTCGATCTCGTACAAGCGTAACTCTTCAACCAGCTCATCCTGCGTGCCTGCCCCGTGGACCAGCCGCACCGGATGCCCGTCCGGATAGATGGCGTTCAACGTCATCTTGACCTCGGAAGCCACCAACCGCGAATAGATCTGCGCGATCAGGACCGGCGCATCCGGCGGGAAAGCCGGGACGTGCGCCGTGGAGAGTTCCATTGCGTCGAACAGGGTCAGGCGCGGGTACGGGTCGAGGCCGAGGGCGGAGAAGGTGGGTTCCAGGAACGAGAGTCCCTCCACCACGCGGGTGGCAAGCCCCTCGTCCCGCGCGAGGCGGGCGATCTTCGGGCAGGTTGTTTCTGCCACAAAGGGATGTCCCGGCACTGCATAGATAACGCCCTGCGGCCGGCGTCCCAGTTCCAAGATTTTCTCGACGATCGATTCGTACACCTGGTCGAAGGATTCGCCGTCTTCATACAACTCGTCGAAGGAGTGTAAAACAACCGAAGCTGGCAAAGCGGCGATGGTGGGATGCTGGCGCGTCCGCAGCCAGACTTCTTCTGCCGAAGAGAGCAACTCCCATGCTTCGCGGGTGAGCTGATTGGGATTTCCCGGTCCGAGACCGAGCAAAGTGATTCCGGGCATCATGCCTCCATCTAAACCTACCCAGTTTCATAAGGAAAACGCGAAAACTGTGTAACTTTTATCTATATTAAAACAAAACGTAATGCGTGCACGCGAGTGTAACACGCATTACGTCTGTTTGTAGACGCCAGAACGATGAACAGGTTCTTTTCAAAACGAGAGGGGAAGTGGGGAGTTGTGGGCGAGCTACGCTCGCCCACAACTCCCCACACCTCGGGTTATTGAAAAGATATGATTACCGTTTGGTGTAGGTCGGGGCCTTGCGGGCGCCCTTGAGGCCTGGTTTCTTGCGTTCCTTGACGCGCGCATCACGGGTCAGGAAGCCTCCCTTGCGCATGGCCGAGACCCAATTCGGGTTCATCTTGACCAGCGCACGGGCTAGCCCGAGGGTTACTGAATCGGTTTGACCGGTGACGCCACCGCCGTTGACCAGCACGGTGATGTCATACTTGCCACGGTCTTCACCGGCAGCAGAAAGCGGCGCCAGGATGTTTTCCACATCGCCCAGGCGGGGGAAGTACACTTCCCCTTCCTTCTCATTCACAATGAAACGACCTTCGCCGCTCATGATCCGAACCCGCGCAGTGCTTTCTTTGCGACGACCAATGCCTTCAAAATATTGAACTGCCATAATCCTTTACCGTTCCTTCCTATGCCAGGGGCTCGGGTCTTTGCATCCCGTGCGGGTGCTCCGGCCCTGCATAGACTTTCAAACGCTTCAACAGCGAGCGGCCCATGCGGTTGTGAGGCAGCATACCCCATACCGCAGCGCGCAACACCCGGTCGGGGTGTTTTCGCAACTGGTCGCGCAGCGTGATGGACGTCAAGCCACCCGGATACCCGGAATGGCGGTGATACACCTTGGTGTCCAATTTGCTGACCGTTCTCGTGCCGGTCACGGTGACGCGCTCGGCGTTGACTACGATGACATAATCTCCCATCTCCACGCCCGGCGTGAAAGTGGGTTTGTGCTTGCCGAGCAAAACGGCCGCAATGCGAGTGGCAAGGCGACCAAGGTTTTCACCGTTGGCATCCACCACAAACCAATTGCGCTCGATCTCGCTGGCTTTCGGATAGTACGTTTTATACACTATCGTCTCTCCGTTTCATATTCTTAATTAGATTGTAGAGCGAGATATCATCCCGCCTTACCAATAGATGGTGTCTCAGCCGGATACGTAACCTGGACGAGCGTCAAGCCGTGTGCAGGAGCCAATCCTGCGGGCAGCTCGCTTCGGTCTGCCTCCTTCGACTCCGGCCCACTCCACTTTACCGGGACGGGCTCGCTCAAGACAGCGTCCTCGGCCTGCCCGGCTAAAGAACGAGCGACGGCATCGACTGAAACCTTTCCTTGCGCAACAGCCACCTGGATGAAGACCAGCCTGCGCACCATTCGGTACAAAAAGGCATTGGCCTGCACTTCGAAGTGCCATTCATCCTCTCGCGCCTGCCAGGAGGTGTTCATTACAGTCCGCAAAGTGCTGCTTCCGGCCCGGGGCGGGGTGCCGTAGGCTGCAAAATCATGCTGACCGATGAACAACGAGGCTGCTTTCTGTAACGTATCGCCGGCGGCCGGCGGCCAAACGCGCCAAGCGAATTTCTCGCGCAATGGATCGCGGACCGGCTGGCAGAACAGACGGTAGCGGTAGCGGCGGGAGGTGGCATCGAAGCGCGGGTGGAATTCCGGCGCAGCGAGGCGCACATCCCTGGCAGCCATGTCAAGGGGCAGGTTGGCGTTCAACGCACGGAGCAGGTCGCTCTCAGCGTGCCCCCAGTCCAGGTCGAACGCAGCAACCTGACCGGCGGCGTGAACGCCCGTGTCCGTTCGCCCGGCCAATAAAACCGAACGGCCGGACCATCCCAACTTGCGCAAAGCCTTTTCCAGTTCACTCTGCACCGTTCTGGATGTTGCCTGCCGCTGACTCCCCACAAAGCGGGTGCCGTCGTAGGCAAGGATCACCTGGTAACGTGCCATTGTAGCTGCTAGCTTCTAGCCTTCAGCGATCAGCCGCCAGCAAACCTGAGCGCCGGTGGCTGCCAAAAACTACTCTTCTACCAACTCAAGAATGACCATCTCGGCCGAGTCTCCCATGCGGGGGCCCAGCTTGAGCACGCGCGTATAACCGCCGTTGCGGGTGGCAAAACGCGGGGCAATCTCTTCGAAAAGGCGCTTGTTCAGCCGGTTGTCGCCCAGCCGAGAAGCAACCATACGTTGGGCGTGCACCTTCTCATCATCCGTACCCTCAGCGCTGTTGCGCGCAATGGTAATGAGTCGTTCGGCTTCGCCACGGATCGCAGCCGCTTTGGCGCGCGTGGTTCGAATCCGTTCGTGGGTAAAAAATTGTTTGATAAGGTTTCGGCGCAATGCAATGCGAGCTGCTTTGCTGCGTCCGAGTCTGTAACCTGCTACTTGATGTCGCATTTCAAATTACTCCGCAGTAGTCATTTCGTCTTTCAGATAGCCTTTTTCGACCATCTTCTGACGTAGTTCATCCAGGCTCTTCTCGCCAAAGTTTCGGATGGACATAACGGCCGTATCGCCCTTCTCGAGCAGGTCCAACACGTCGCCGACCGTTGTAATGCCCGTGCGCTTGAGGGAGTTGAAGACCCGCACCGACAAGTCGAGCGCTTCCACCGGGGTTTCGGCCACTTCGCTCGTCAGGCGTGTACCGGGAACTTCTCGCTCGATCGGCACAGTCAAGGTTTCTTCGCTGATCCCAGCTACATAGCGCAGGTGATCGATCATCGTCTTGGCGGCGCTGCTCAGGGCGCGCTCTGGAGCGTATGTTCCGTCAGTCCAGATTTCTAAGGTCAGCTTGTCGTAGTTCGTGCTCTGCCCAACACGGGCCGAAGTCACTTCCCAGTTGACCCGCTTGACCGGGCTGAAGATCGCGTCCACCGGCAGTTCGCCAATAGACATATGTCCACTACGCTCGTTAGCAGGCGAGTACCCCCGCCCGCGCTCGATGGTAAATTCCAGATCCAGCTTGGTCTTGCTGTCATCAACGGTAAATAGATAAAGTTCTGGATTGACAATTTCCACTTCTGCCGGGGCAATGATGTCGGCAGCAGTGACTGTCCCTTCGCCTCGTACTTCCAGGTGCATGCGCGTGCTATCGACACCGTCCAGCTTGAGGCGCAACTGCTTGACCTGCAACATTACCTGGATCACGTCCTCGCGGACACCAGGAATATCGCTGAACTCATGCAGCACGTCAGCAATGCGGATCGAAGATACAGCAGCACCTTCCAACGAAGAAAGCAATATGCGGCGCAGAGCATTGCCAAGCGTTACGCCATACCCGCGTTCAAGCGGACTGATGACGAACTTGCCATAATTGCGTGCTTCCGCATCACGCTCGATCTTCGGCATAACCATATTTGTGATACCCGTCACGGTTCACCTCTCCCTGTATTAGCAGAACATGTGCTGACCGCTGAAAACGTACCGGCCAGCACTCTCAATAGACTAGCGTCGCGAGTAGTACTCAACGATGAGCTGCTCGTTCAAGCTGCCATCGATCTCTACCCGTTCGGGCAACCGCTCTACAACGCCGGTCATATTTTTGATATCCCGGTTTAACCATTCCGGAGTCAGTCCGAGATTCGGCGAACGCGTTCAGTTCTTTGAAATACGTCAGACCTTGTGAGCCTTCACGGATTGCAATGACGTCACCATCTTTGAGCAGCATGGATGGCACATCGGTGCGACGGCCATTGACCGTAAAATGCCCGTGAGTAACCAGTAAACGCGCCTGCGCCCGGCTCGAAGCAAAACCAAGCCGGTAGATCACGTTGTCCAGGCGAGATTCGAGGATCTGCAACAGGTTCATACCAGTCAAACCACGACGTTTGAGGGAAACCTCATAATAGCGACGGAACTGGCGCTCCAAGACGCCATACACCCGGCGAGCACGCTGCTTGGCGCGCAACTGGCGCGCGAAGTCGGATTCGCGACCCGACCTGTTTCCGCGACTGCCCGTACGACCATGTTGGCCGGGAGCAAAGTTGCGCTTCTCAATGGCGCACTTCGGGGTATAACAGCGCTCGCCCTTCAAGAATAATTTTTCACCTTCGCGCCGGCAAAGTTTACAAACCGGTCCAATTCTTTTTGACATAGCTTTCTATCCTCACACCAAAATTAAACGCGGCGCTTTTTTGGAGGCCGGCACCCATTATGGGGAACCGGCGTGATATCCGAGATCGAGCGCACTTTCATGCCAGCTGCCTGGACGGCACGGATGGCATTTTCGCGACCGGGGCCGGGGCCCTTAACAAAGAGTTCTACTTCCTGGATGCCCAGGTTTTGAGCTGCTTTGATCGCCTGTTCAGCAGCCAGGCGAGCGGCAAAGGGCGTGCTCTTTCGAGAACCTTTAAAACCGGCAGACCCGGAACTGCCCCATGCAACGGTGTTGCCCTGTGGGTCGGTTACGGTAACAATCGTATTGTTGAACGATGCAAAGATATGTACCTGTCCGGAAGACAGGCTGCGCTTTGCTTTTTTGGCGCCACCGGAGCGGCGCTGAGAACGTACACTTTGAGCCATATTGTGCCTCTCTAACCTTATTTCTTGCCGCCACGACGACGTCCGCGACCTGCCACCGTTTTCTTGGGTCCTTTACGGACACGAGCATTCGTACGGGTGCGCTGTCCGCGCACAGGCAAGTTGCGGCGGTGACGCAGACCGCGATAGCACCCGATTTCGATCAGGCGCTTGATGTTCATTTGAACAGAGCGGCGCAAATCGCCTTCAACCACGAAATTCTTAGAAATGTACTCGCGCAGCACAGCGGCTTGCGCCTCCGTCAGATCCTTGACACGAATATCTGGATCGACATCGGTTTCCGCTAATATCTGACGCGCACGAGTAGGCCCGACCCCATACAGGTAAGTTAGGCCCACTTCAACCCGCTTGTTGCGGGGTAGATCAACGCCTTCAATTCTCGCCATAGTTCACACTACCCTTGTCGCTGTTTATGCTTAGGATTTTCGCAGATTATGTACAACCTGCCTTTGCGCCGTACAACTTTGCACTTGGCGCAGCGTCTTCGAATGGATGGTGAGACTTTCATGATTTCAAATCTCCTTACTTCTTCTTTCAGTGCCGTTTTGTACGGCCAAAGTTTTAATTATATACTTTCTTTCACAATCCGTCCAGCGTCGTGATGCAACTGCTTCCGGCTTAGAGGACAGTCAGGACGAGAGGTTCGCCTTCGGTGATCGCTACACTGTGTTCGAAATGCGCGGTCAAGGATCCGTCGACAGAAACAACAGTCCACTGGTCAGATAAAACGCGCGTGGCGGAGGTTCCCACCAGGACCATCGGTTCGATCGCGACGGTCATCCCCGGGCGGAGAGGCAAGCCGCGTCCTGGCACGCCATAATTGGGTACCTGTGGACCTTCATGCATCTCATGCCCGACGCCGTGACCCGTATATTCGCGCGTCACGTAAAAGCCACGGCTTTCTACATATTGCTGTATCGCCGCTGATACGTCTCCGGTACGTTTGCCCGGTCTCATCTGCTCGATGGCGGCGGATAAGGCGCCTTCTGTCACATCAAGCAGTTCTTGCGCCTGGGAGGAAATTTCTCCTACCCCGGCGGTAAAGGCCGAGTCTCCCACAAACCCGTTGAACACGGTACCGCAATCTATTGAGACGATGTCACCGGCTTTGAGCTTACGTTTCTTGCTCGGGATGCCATGGACCAGCTCTCGATTGATGCTGACCGTGATCGAAGCGGGGAACGGGGGGTGACCGTATCCTTTGAACGGCGATATACAACCGTGTTTCCGCAGCACTTCCTCAGCAGCCGCGTTGAGGTCGGCTGTGTTAACACCGGGTTGTAAAAGTTCCTTGACGGTCGCCAGTACCGTCGCATTAATTCTGCCTGCCTCGCGCATAACTTCAAGCTCAGCAGGGCTTTTGATGTGGATCTGGCGCTCCCAGCTCATGATAAATTACTTTGATACCGCTTTCATGAGCGCAGCAGTGACTTCATCAATTGGCTGCGCTCCATTAATTTCAACCAATTTACCGGCCTCGCGATAATATTTGATCAGCGGGGCTGTTTGCTCCCGATAGACCTGGATGCGACGTTTCACCGTCTCAACCTTATCATCATCACGTTGGTACAGTTCAGATCCGTCCAGGTCGCAGACGCCGGATTGCTTCGGTGGGTTGAACTTCTCGTGGAAAATATGTCCACTGGCGCGGCAGGTCCAACGGCCGGAAAGGCGCAAAACCAGGACTTCCTCGTCCGCATTGATAAACGGCACGTAGTCCACATCACCGCCAAATTCGGCCAGCATCTCCTTGAGCGCGTCGGCCTGCGCCGGGGTACGAGGAAAGCCGTCCAGAATGGCGCCTTCCTGGCAGTCCGGGCGGGAGATGCGTTCCCGGATCATCGCAATCGTCACATCGTCCGGTACCAGTTCGCCTGCGTTCATGTAAGACTGGGCAAGCTGACCGAGCTCGGTCTGATTTTTCATGTTTTCACGGAACAGGTCACCCGACGATACGTGTGCCAGACCTGTTTTCTCCGCCAGGATTTTGGCTTGCGTTCCTTTTCCAACGCCCGGAGGGCCAAGCATCACTATGTAGGTCGCCATGTTCTTCCCTACCGCACTAACAACGAATCTTGATAACCGTGCATCTTGAGTTCAGCGTCGATATTCATGAATGTATCACGAACCACACCAACGACGATGAGCAAACCCGCCGACGAGACCAGGAAGATGCCAGCGCTTCCGGCAGTGGCCGGAACGAGCAGTTGTAACAAGAAGGGCATGATTGCCACCAACCCAAGGAAAAGCGCACCTGGTAGAGTGATCCGGCGCTGTACCTTCGTGAGATACTTCTGTGTAGCCGGACCACGGTTGACGCCCGGGATCTGCGCGCCGACCCGCTTCAGATTGTCGCCGTAATTCTGCTGTGCAAATAACACGTCGGTGTAAAAGAAGGCAAAAATTACCACGAACAGGAAGTAAATCAGCCAGTATCCCCAGGAATTGATCCCGCTCGGATTGAAGAAACTTTGCACACCAACTGCCATATTCTTGACCCATTCGGTCGAGGAGTTCTGGAAGTAGCTGGCGATAATGGCCGGGAACTGCAACAAGGCGCTTGCAAAAATGAGCGGGATCATACCGGCCAGGTTGACCATCAAAGGTAAGGTTCCTTTAACCGGCATAGACATACGATTGCCCACTCGCCGGCCGGGATACATCACCGGGACGTTACGCCGTCCTTGCTGGACGAAAACGATCGCAAAGATCGTTGCAACGATCACCACGAGGGTAAAGGCCAAGAGGAACCAGCGGTTCTGCTGGTCTGCCATAATAACCCGCAGGTTGAACGGAATTCGTGAGACGATACCCGCGAAGATAACCAGTGAGAGTCCCTGTCCACGGATGCCGTATTCGGAGATCAATTCGCCCAACCAGATGGCAAACATGGTCCCGGCGGTCATGGCGAGTAACACCGTGACAGAAGGCAACAAAGCCGCTCCCGAAAAACCGAAGTTGATCAACGGCTGGCTTGCAAGAGAATTGATGATGTTAATCTGACCAATTGCAGAAAGGGCAGCCATCGGCACGGCCAAATAGTACGTCCACTTCTCCATCCACTTTCGGCCCTCGCGCGGATCATCTTCCATCCGGCGCTGTAGCGCAGGAATGATGGGCGTAAGCAGTTGCAAAATAATCTGGGCGGTAATGTAAGGGTAAACGCCCATGGCAAGGATGGAGAAATTTGAAACCGTACCACCGGAGAGCATATCCAGGAAACCCAGGAAACCGCCTTGCGCTGAGGTGCTCTGGCTAAAAGCACGCAACGCTGCTGCATCCACGCCCGGAGCAGGTATATTCGCCGCCAGGCGATAGATCGCAAGCAAGCCCAACGTAATCAGGAGTTTGCGACGAATGTCCAGCGACTTCCATAGAAAACGCCAGCCTGAGAAGGTGCTCTTCATGGTTTTTCTCCTCGCTCCGATTACAGACTGATGGTCTCGACGCTACCGCCAGCCTTTTCGATCTTGGCCTTGGCGCTGGCGCTGACGCGATGGACACGGACTTTGAGCGCGACGTCAACATCGCCTCTTCCCAGAATAACGACCGGGTTGCGCGTGTCCCGAAGTAGACGCGCCGCCTCGAGCGATTCCGGCGTAACATCCGCATCCGCACTGAAAGCCTCTTTCAACTGGTCCAGGTTGACCTCGTTATATTCGACCTGGTTGGGAGGCGTGAATCCCTTACCACGCATAAATGGCAAGCGTCGGAAGAACGGCAGATTACCGCCCTGGCGGTAGAGTTTGCCGCCCGAGCCGGATCGGGAACCCTGTCCCTTGGTACCGCGGCCAGCAGTTTTGCCCTGGCCAGCCGAAATACCACGTCCGACGCGTTTTCGGTTCTTTTTCGAGCCCTCATTGGGCACGAGATCGTGTAGCTTCATCGTTCTGTTCCTACTCTTCGATCTTGATTAAGTGAATGATCTTATTGAGCATTCCCCGGATTGCGGGTGAATCTTTATGCTCAATAGTCTGGTTCATACGGCGTAATCCCAATGCGCGGACGGTCGCCTTCTGGTCTTTTGTGTAACCAATCGGGCTTTTCACCAACGTAACCTGCAGGACCTTGTCGGAGGTGTCTTTCTTAGGCATTCTGCTTCCTCCGCTCCCAGAAGGGCAACAGCTCTTCTGCTTTCTTGCCGCGGCGAGCAGCTTCCTCCTGCGGGGATTTTAGATTATCCAACGCGTCAAAGGTTGCCATCACCACATTCAGCACGTTGGCGCTGCCCATAGATTTGGTGAGGATGTCGCGCACGCCGGCTACTTCCAAGACTGCGCGCACACCGCCAGCAGCGATTACGCCGGTACCAGGAGAAGCAGGCTTGAGCAAAACACGCGCGCCAGCCACTCTACCCAGGATTTCATGCGGGATGGTTGTTCCTGCCAGATTGACAGTCCGCAAATCTTTACGAGCGCGTTCCGATGCTTTTCGCATCGCATCCGGCACGGCATTGGCCTTGCCAACACCCATACCGATGTTACCGCGTTTATCACCCATCACAACGGTGACGCGAAATTGAAAGCGTCGTCCGCCTTTTACTACTTTCGCAACACGGGCAATTTCGATTACGCGTTCTTCGAACTGTTCGTCGAATTGCTCTTGCTCCGCTTTCTTATAATTTGCCATATCGCTTCTCTCCACTCAGCCTAGAACTGCAGACCGCTTTCGCGCGCGCCATCCGCCAGGGCCTTGATCCTGCCCATATAGCGGAAGCCACCGCGATCAAAGACGACAGCGGAAATACCTTTACTTTTGGCACGTTCCGCCACTGTCTGCCCGACCAGTTTGGCCTGTTCGGTTTTGTTCAGGCCTTCCATTTTATTTCGCAGTTCATTATCCACAGACGAGGCAGCAACCAAGGTGTGACCAGACTGGTCATCAATCACCTGGGCATAGATCTCAGTAACGCTGCGAAAAACATTCAAACGCGGGCGCTCTTGTGTACCGGTCACGCTCTTACGTACACGAGTATGCCGACGAAGGCGTGCGATGGAACGACTTTTGTTCGCCATAATTACTTGGCTCCCTTTCCAGCCTTACCGGCCTTGCGACGGATGCGCTCACCCGCATATCGAATTCCTTTACCATGATAAGGCTCCGGGGGCCGTACTCCGCGAATATTCGCGGCAATCTGACCAACCTGTTCCTTGTCATAGCCCAATACTTTAATCTGGCGCGCCTTCGGGTCAGCTTCGAAGCTGATCCCTTCAGGCGGCTCCATTACAACGGGATGAGAATATCCAACATTCAAAACCAGGTTATTCCCATTCACTTCAGCGCGGTAGCCAACACCCTCTACTTCCAGCACAACTTGAAAACCTGTACTGACGCCATGAACCATATTTGCAAGTACGGCCCGTGTGGTTCCGTGCAAGGCACGCTCGGCAGGAGCATCGGACTTACGTTCAACTGTAATCTGGTTCCCATCCATCTTGATGCCAATCAACGGAGAAAACGTCCGTTTCATTTCACCTTTGGGACCCTTGACATGAACGTTTGAGCCCTTGATATCTACCTGCACACCGCCTGGAACTTCCACCGGCATGCGTCCAACTCGAGACACTGCTTACCTCCTGCCTACCAAACTTTGCAAAGGATTTCGCCGCCGACACCCAGCTGGCGGGCGCGCTGTCCGGTCATCACGCCTTTTGGCGTGGACAGGATTGCGACACCGATGCCCGAGAGTACCCAGGGAATATCCTGCTTTTTTGTGTAGATGCGCCGGCCGGGTTTACTGACGCGCTCAAGACCACTGATTACCGGGCGCCGCTCGCGACGTTCGCCCACGTACTTGATCTTGATGCGCAGCACCTTGAAACCGTCCTGTTCGCCATCTGCCACTTCAAAATTCTCGATAAAGCCTTCTTCCCTCAAAATCTTGGCAATTTCCGCCTTGATCTTGGAACTCGGCATTGCTACCTGAGAATGACCAGCCATCACACCGTTGCGGATGCGAGTTAGCATGTCAGAAATAGGATCTGTAAAACTCATACCATCACCTCCACCCGATTACCAGGATGACTTCGTCACACCGGGGATTTTCCCCTGCAAAGCCAGTTCACGGAAGCAAATCCGGCACAAACCGAAGCGACGCATATACCCTCGCGGGCGCCCACACCGCTGACACCGGTTTCGCACCTGGACGGCATATTTCCGTCGTAGCTCACGATACTGCATAGATTTTTTTGCCATATTACGCTTCCTTCTTGAACGGCATTCCAAGCAACTGCAATAATGCACGTGCATGGTCATCTGTCTTGGCCGAAGTCACGATCGTAACTTCCATGCCCCGCAGCTTGTCAATCTTGTCATAATCGATTTCCGGGAAAATCAGTTGGTCCCTCAGGCCCAGGGTGTAGTTCCCACGACCATCGAACGCATTTGCCGATACGCCACGGAAATCGCGCACGCGCGGCAACGCTACATTCATCAAGCGATCCAGAAAAGCCCACATCCGTTCACCGCGCAGAGTAACCTTGGTGCCGATGATGCGTCCTTCCCGCAGTTTGAATGCCGCAATGCTCTTGCGGGCTTTGGTCATGACAGGTTTCTGCCCGGCGATTTGGATAAGGTCGGAAACCGCGGCTTCAAGCGCCTTGGGATCATCCATTGCTTCGCCCAAACCGATGTTTATGACAACCTTTTCGATGCGCGGTATCTCCATTACGTTCTTATAATCGAACGATTTGAACAGGACTGGCGCGACATCTTTTTGATAACGTTCTTGCATTCGGTTCATATCAATGCTCCACAAGCTAATCAATCAAAGCCTGGCAGTTTTTGCACACCCGGTGAGCGCCTTCTTCATCGCGCTGCACGTTGACGCGCGTCGGCTCTCCACACTTGGGACAGACCAGCATCACATTTGAGATATGGATCTTGCCCTCGAACTGGATGCGGCCAGGATTGATCTGCCTGCCTGCCTGGGTCTGGACCTGTTGCTGATGCTTGGTACGGATATTGACACCCTGCACCACTACGCGGTCTTCATCGGGCAAAACATTGATCACTTCGCCACGTTTTCCTTTGTCTTCGAGGCGTCCACTGATCACTTCTACAGTATCGCCTTTGCGAATCTTAACTTTCATACTTCTACGCTCCCAAGCTGGCCTAAAGTACTTCCGGGGCCAGCGATACAATCTTCATAAAGCCTTTTTCGCGCAATTCGCGAGCAACAGGCCCAAAGATACGGCTCCCTTTTGGGTTTTTGCCGTCGGTGTCAAGGATAACCGCCGCATTATCGTCAAAACGGATGTAAGATCCGTCTTCCCGGCGCCACTCCTTCGAAACACGGACAACCACTGCACGCACGACCTCGCTCTTCTTGACGGCGCCCTGCGGCGTAGCCGATTTAACGGTGGCAATCACAACGTCGCCGATCGAACCGTATTTGCGGCCGGAGCCACCGGTCACCTGGATGACCAGCAGTTCACGTGCGCCAGAGTTATCTGCCACTTTGAGTCGGGATTCTTGTTGGATCATGGCCTATTCTCCAGCACTTTCATCCTCGATCTCGGGGGCGGCTACCATGGCTTCCCTCACTCACTCACGTGTTCACGCCCGCGTCTTCAGTACGGATTTCGCGCTTGATAATGTTCTCGACCACCCAGTGCTTTTCCTTGGAAATTGGCTGCGAAGCGACAATCTGGACTTCATCACCGATCTGGCAATTAAGTTCATCATGCGCTTTGACCCGCTTGCTGGTATGGACGACCTTCTTGTACAGCGGGTGTCGGTACGTGCGAGAGATCTCGACCACAACGGTCTTGGTCATCTTATTGTTGGTAACGACACCGTTCATGCGACGACGATTGTTCATGCTTCACCTTCCACATCAGCCATCTGTTCGGTCAGAACGGTCTCCATCCGTGCAATATCGCGGCGGATGATTCTTAAACGGCTGGTATCGGTCAACTGACCAGTCACCTGCTGGAAGCGGAGTTTCATCAACTCCTCGCGGGCATCGGCAAGCCTGGTTTTGACTTCTTCCGGGTTTAGCGCCCGGATCTCACTGGACTTCATGCCTGCTCTCCTGCTTCATGACGCGCTACGATCTTAGTCTTGATCGAGAACTTGTACTGGGCATTTTTCAGCGCGGCAATGGCAATATCTGCCGGCAAACCGCTCACCTCGAACATGATGCGACCAGGCTTTACCGTAGCGACATAATATTCGACATTGCCCTTGCCGGAACCCATGCGGGTTTCCGGGGGCTTCTGCGTATAAGGTTTGGCTGGGAAAATGCGGATCCAAACCTTGCCACGACGCTTCATCTCGCGGACGATGGCCCGGCGAGCAGCTTCGATCTGGCGAGCTGTAACCCATCCCGGCTCCAGAGCCTGGAGTCCGAACTCGCCAAAGGACACCTGCGCACCGCGCAGAGCTTTGCCCTCTCATTCGGCCGCGCATTTGCTTGCGCCACTTAACTCGTTTTGGCATCAACATAGCAACTTACCTCTCTTCATAGACGACCAGGCTGCGCGGCCTACTCGCTCACGTACACGCCTTCGGTCGTTTCGACTGTTTCTTCTACCTCAGGCATTGACTCACCTTTATAGATCCACACCTTGACGCCAATCGCACCATACGTGGTGATTGCACTTGTTTGAGCAAAATCAATTTTAGCGCGCAGCGTTTGCAGAGGCACGCGTCCATCTCGCAACCAAACCGTACGGGCCATTTCAGCTCCGGATAGGCGACCGCTTACCATGATTTTAATCCCTTGTGCGCCAGAACGCATTGCCTGCTGGATGGCGCGCTTCATCGCACGACGATAACTGATGCGGCGTTCCAATTGATCAGAAATATTCAAGGCAACCAACTTTGCATCCAAATCTGGCAAGTCGATTTCTTTGATGTCTAGATCTACTTTCTTACCAACCAGGCTTTCCAGGCTTGCGCGCACCTTTTTCACGGATTCGCCCTTCCGACCGATTAAAACGCCCGGTTTGGCGGTGAAAATAGCAACCCGGATTTTGCCAGGGAAGCGTTCAACTTCGATCCGCGAAATCCCTGCCCGATTTTTCAAAACTGCTTCGGGCATCTCTCTGCGCAACCTGCGAACGTCAGCTGTATAAGCAGACCCACCTTTTGATGGAATGCCCATCAAAAGATTACGAACAGCCAGGTCCTGGTGCAACTGCTGCCGATATTGCGCGCCTTCCGCAAACCAACGCCCTTGCCAGGTTTCATTTATGCCCAGGCGCATACCTACTGGATGAACTTTACGTCCCATAATTTCTCCTTCGGAATCCTTTCCTGTCCTACTTATGCACCGCGCTCGCGCAAGACGACAGTAATATGTGATGTGCGCCGCATAATCGGCTTGAAGCGACCACGTGCGCCAAAGCGACGCCAGCGACGGGTAGGAGCTTCATCGGCAAAGATCGTGGCGACATACAGGTCATCGCGACTGATACCAAAATTCTCTTCGGCATTCGACACGGCAGAAGCCAGCAATTTTCGGACAGGAAGGGCAGCGCGCTTTTGAACAAAACGTAATGTTTCCAAAGCTTCAACAGCGTCCTTACCACGTACCAGATCCACTACCAGGCGTACCTTTTGCGCTGAAAGAGGAAGAAAACGTAATTGTGCACGAATATCTTGCATGGCTTCCTCTTATTTCTTTTCCGCCATATGGCCGCGGAACGTTCGCGTCGGTGCAAACTCGCCCAGGCGATGGCCGACCATGTTTTCCGTGATGTAAATCGGCACATGACGACGGCCATCATGAACGGCAATCGTATGCCCCACCATCTGAGGGAAAATCGTGCTGGCGCGGCTCCAGGTTCGGATGACTTTCTTGTCACCCTTCTGGTTCATCACCTCTATTTTTTGAAGCAGTTTCGGCTCAATAAATGGGCCCTTTTTTAATGATCGTGACATATCTGCCTACCTCATCTACTCTCAGCGCCTAGCGGCTCTTTTTGCTCCGGCGGCGCACAATATACTTATCCGTCTTTTTGTTGCGTCGAGTTTTATATCCGAGGGTCGGCTTGCCCCAGGGACTCTTCGGACCGGGAAGTCCAATCGGTTGGCGGCCTTCGCCCCCACCGTGCGGATGGTCACGCGGGCTCATGGCAGTACCTCTTACCGTTGGGCGGATACCCAGATGGCGCTTGCGTCCGGCTTTACCAAGCTTGACGTTGCCATGGTCGACATTGCCAATCTGGCCAATGGTGGCATAACATACCTGGTGGATCAGGCGCACCTCACCCGAAGGCATGCGGATTTGCGCGAAGTCACCTTCTTTGGCCAACAACTGCGCTGAGCTCCCAGCCGACCGTACCAACTGGCCACCTTTACCCGCCCGCAACTCGACGTTATGGATGGTTGTTCCGACAGGAATACTGGAAATCGGCAGTGCATTGCCGGGACGAATTTCAGCATTCGGACCGGACATGAGCGCATCGCCAACCCGCACTCCCAGTGGAGCCACAATATATCGTTTCTCGCCATCTGCATAGTGCAGTAGAGCCAAACGGGCAGTCCGGTTTGGGTCGTATTCGATTGCCGCCACCTTGGCAGGAATGTTCTGCTTGTCGCGTTTGAAATCCACGATCCGGATGGAGCGCCGATGACCGCCGCCACGATGACGGACAGTAACACGGCCCTGTACATTGCGTCCGCCTTGCTTGCGCAAGGGCAATAGCAACGAACGCTCCGGTTTGGATTTGGTAACTTCTTCAAAGGTATGCCCGGTCATTCCACGTTGACCAGGGGTTGTCGGTTTATATTTTTTTACGGGCATTACTGCACCCCTTCAAAAATCTCTAGGGATTCCCCGTCCGCCAGGGTAATGATCGCCTTCTTGAAAGCAGGGCGACGTACCAGCAGTCGACGGCTGCGAGCGCGACGTCCGCGCTTAGCCGGGGCATTCACAATATTCACACGCACCACATTCACATCGAACAGCGTTTCAATCGCATCCTTGACCATAGTCTTGGTTGCTTTGTCAGCAACCACGAACGAATATTGGTTCAAGCTGCCAGATTGATAACTGGACTTTTCAGTGACCAAGGGGCGGACAAGCACATCATAAATCGTAGTCATGCTTCGTCTCCTATCCGAGGTGTGCCGTCAACACATCGAGCGTCTTGAGCGGCAAAATAACCTTGTCATATCCAAGCAAATCACGGATATTGAGATAACCTGCCAACAGGATTTTAGCATTAGCCAGGTTATCCGCTGAACGCATGACCCTATCATAAGACAGATCTTTTTCGGGCATCAATACCAAAACACTGGCTGCGCCTACCAACTTGTCCAGAGCTTCGACGATTAATCGAGTTTTCGGCTCGGCCAAAGCGATCTCATCCACAACCACAATGCCTGCTTCCGCTGCTTTGACCGAAAGTGCTGAACGGAGCGCAGCACGGCGCATCTTTTTGGGCATGGCCTGTTCGTAGCTACGCGGACTCGGCGTATGGATACGCCCGCCACCTTTCCACTGCGCGGCACGAATCGAGCCTTGGCGGGCACGGCCCGTTCCCTTTTGACGCCATGGTTTGCGGCCGCCGCCGGCCACCTCACTGCGGGTTTTGGTCTTATGCGTCCCCAGGCGCGCGTTCGCCATCTGGCGGATATAGGCCTGGTGCATCAAATCAACATTAATCGGCGCTTCGAAGACGGCTGCAGGTAGTTCAACCTGCTTGATCTTCTTGCCTTCCATGTCGAAAACGTTTACTTTCATCGCTTTCATACTCCCATTCACAGCGCCTACTGCTTGCGCGCCTCTTTAATCATGATCAGGCCGCCTTTGGGTCCAGGAACAGCACCGTGTACACCGAGCAAATTGCGCTCTGCGTCTACAAGGACAACCTTAAGGGCTGATACAGTCACACGCTCATTGCCCATGTGACCGGGGCTACGCGCGCCTTTATACACACGACCTGGGGTTGTACCGGAACCGCGAGAACCAGGGGCGCGCAAACGGTCAGACTGACCGTGCGTTTTTGGTCCGCCACGGAATCCGTAGCGTTTCACGCCGCCGGCAAACCCTTTCCCTTTGCTGGTGCCGATCACGTCTACACGCTCGCCAACGGCAAACGCTTCAACGGTCACTTTTTCGCCAAGGTTGAGTTCCGGGTTCTTGATGCGGAACTCGCGCAAGATGCGCAGTGAGGGGATTTCGTTGGCTTTGAGATGCCCCAACTGACCACCTGTCAAGCGTTTGGGATTGATCTCGCCAAAACCGAGCTGCACCGCCGAATACCCTTCTTTCTTGGGATGGCGGATCTGCGTAACATAACATGGCCCAGCTTCGATGAGCGTCACAGGATATGCAACACCTTGTTCATCGAAGATCTGGGTCATGCCGATCTTCTTTCCAATAAGCCCTTTCAACATGCTCAGTTTTCTCCTTCTAAAAGTATTGTCGAGACTGTCAGCCTGGGCTTTGGCTGCATCATCTCCACACAGAGCAGTCAACATGTCCGGCGCGACGCGCTCAATTTTGCGTCTACACACAGACAAATTCTTGCACTGTGCTGTCTTGCCACACTAACAGGTCTGACGGTCGAGCTGGTCAGACCTGTTGAGTTTCATACACCTAAATTTTGATTTCGATGTCCACACCTGCAGGCAGGTTAAGGCGCATCAGCATATCGATTGTCTTGGAGTCGGGATCGAGTACATCAATCAAACGATTGTGAGTCCGGATCTCGAAGTGCTCGTGCGAATCTTTATCGATAAAAGTCGAGCGACGTATTGTAAAGCGTTCTAGCTTAGTTGGCAAGGGTACAGGACCCACTACATGGGCACCGCTACGTTCCGCCGTCTCGACAATGCGTTTTGCGGATTGGTCGAGGACGCGGTGATCATAAGCCTTGAGACGGATGCGGATTTTCTGCTTTGTCATTTTTCACCTTACTCAATGATTTTGGTGACGACGCCGGCGCCGACGGTCAGGCCGCCTTCGCGGATGGCGAACTTGGAGCCCTGCTCCAGCGCCACCGGCACGATCAGCTCCACCGTCAGGTTCACGTCGTCTCCGGGCATCACCATCTCCACCCCCTCCGGCAAGGTGATCGAACCCGTCACATCCATCGTCCGGATGTAGAACTGCGGCCGGTACCCGCTGAAGAACGCCTTGTGCCGCCCCCCTTCGTCCTTCTTCAACACGTACACCTGCGCCAGGAACTTCTTGTGCGGCGTGATGCTTTTCGGTTTGGCGATCACCTGCCCCCTCTCCACGTCCGTCCGCTCGATCCCGCGCAACAACAACCCAACGTTGTCGCCCGCCATGCCTGTGTCGAGCATCTTGTGGAACATCTCCACGCCCGTCACCACCGAGTTCTGCGTCTCCCGCAGCCCGATGATCTCCACCGCCTCGCCCACCTTCACCACGCCCCGGTCGATCCGGCCCGTCACCACCGTCCCACGTCCCTTGATCGAGAACACGTCCTCGATCGCCATCGCGAACGGCTTCTCCATCTCCCGCACCGGCTCCGGTATGTACTCGTCCACCACCCGCAACAGCTCGCGGATGCTCTCGTACTCCGGCGCGTTCGGATCCGTGCTCGTGCTCTCCAACGCCTTCAGCGCCGAACCGCGCACGATCGGCGTCGTGTCGCCCGGGAACCCGTACTCGTTCAACAGCTCCCGCAACTCCAGCTCCACCAGCTCCAACAACTCCGGATCGTCCATCTGGTCGATCTTGTTCAAGTACACCACGATCGACGGCACTTCCACCTGGCGCGCCAACAACACGTGCTCTCTCGTCTGCGGCATCGGACCGTCCGGCGCCGCCACGACCAGTATGGCGCCGTCCACCTGCGCTGCCCCCGTGATCATGTTCTTGATGTAGTCCCGATGCCCGGGCATGTCTACGTGCGCATAATGGCGCTTGTCCGTCTGATACTCTACGTGCGCGATGTTGATCGTGATCCCGCGCGCTTTCTCCTCCGGCGCGTTGTCGATCTGATCGTACGCTTTGAACTCCGCGTTCCCCAGCATCTGCGATACCTTCGTGATCGCCGCCGTCAACGTCGTCTTCCCGTGGTCGATGTGCCCCATCGTCCCTACGTTCAGATGCGGCTTCGTCCTCTCAAATTTCTGCTTCGCCATGAATAATCTCTCCTTCTAGAGAATGAACGGATGAATTTATCTCAACATTTCCTGCATCACTGACTCAGAAACTGGCTGGTAGTGATCAAATTCCATACTAAAAACGCCGCGTCCTTGCGTAGCGGAACGCAACTCAGTTGCGTACCCGAACATTTCGGCTAAGGGGATCATCGCACGGATCGCCTGGGCGTTACCCGGCCGTACTTCCATACCGAGGATACTGCCCCGACGGCTGTTCACCTGACCGATGATATCGCCCAAATATTCTTCTGGAACAACAATTTCTACTTTCATCATCGGCTCGAGCAGAACCGGGTGGCCTTTCTGAACACCTTCTTTGAAGGCCATCGAAGCCGCAATCTTGAAAGCCATCTCGCTCGAGTCGACTTCATGGAAGGAACCGTCCGTCAGGGTCACCATCATATCCACTACCGGATATCCAGCCAGGACACCGCTGTCTGCCGCTTCCATAATTCCTTTTTGGACAGCCGGGATGTATTCTTTAGGGATTGCGCCGCCGACAATTTTGTTCTCGAACAGAACACCGCTTCCACGCTCCCCCGGTTCCAAAGAAATCACAACATGACCATACTGTCCATGTCCACCGGTTTGTTTTGCATACTTGTGAGATAGCTTCTCCACGGGGCGCGTGATCGACTCGCGATACGCAACTCGTGGACGGCCTATATTGGCCTGCACCTTAAACTCTCGCAGCATGCGGTCGACCAGTACATCGAGATGCAGTTCCCCCATCCCGGAAATGATCGTTTGGCCGGTGTTCTCGTCAGAGTGGACCCGGAAAGTCGGATCTTCTTCGGACAACTTGCGCAGCGCTTCGCCCATCTTCTCTTGGTCCGCTGTGCTTTTTGGTTCAATTGCGATCGAAATAACAGGTTCAGGGAAGGTAATATTTTCCAGCACCACTTTTTTGTTATCACACAAGGTGTCGCCGGTGAAAGTTTCCTTGAATCCCAGCACTGCGCCAATGTCACCTGCGCGCACTTCGGTAACATCTTCACGACGGTCAGCATACATCCGGATCAAGCGCCCAATGCGCTCACGCTTTCCCTTAGATGAATTGAATACCATCGATCCCTGGTTGACAACGCCGGAGTACACCCGGAAATAGGCCAGGCGGCCCACATAAGGATCGGTAACTATTTTAAAGACCAGAGCACTCATCGGAGCGCTATCCTCAGCAGGCAGTTCTATCACTTCTTCGGTATCCGGGTCGATGCCTTCCACCGGGGGAATTTCCGCAGGGGAAGGAAGATAGTCGATCACGGCATCTAACAGAATCTGAACGCCCTTGTTACGAAGAGAGGAACCGCAAAAAACAGGGGTGGCTTTTCCAGCAATCACGGCCCGGCGCAAAGCGGCTTTAAGCTCATCAAGGCTGATTTCTTCGCCTTCCAGGTATTTTATGGTAAGTTCGTCATCCAATTCAGCGATGCGCTCCACCAATTGGAGCCGAGCCTCTTGCGCTTCCTCGCGATAATCCCCTGGAATTTCAATCTGCTTGGGATCTTTTCCAAGATCATCTTCCCACACCGTGGCCGTCTGTTCCAAGACATTAATCACGCCGTGGAATGACGCCTCTGATCCCATTGGGATCTGCATTGAAATTGGCTTTGCGCCCAACCGGTCGCGGATCGACTCCAGTGTACGCTCGTAGGAGGCGCCCACACGATCCATTTTATTGACAAAACAGATACGAGGCACGCCGTAGCGATCGGCCTGACGCCAGACCGTCTCACTTTGTGGCTCCACGCCCTGGACAGCGTCAAAAATCACAACGCCGCCATCTAACACGCGCAGCGAACGTTGTACTTCTGCAGTGAAGTCGATATGGCCGGGCGTGTCAATAATATTGACCTGGTACCCCTTCCACTCCGCAGAAACAGCCGCTGAAACGATCGTAATCCCACGTTCGCGTTCCTGTTCCATCCAGTCCGTGACAGTTGTCCCTTCGTCCACGGAGCCAAGACGGTAGGTCTTGCCCGTATAGAACAGAATCCGTTCTGTGGTCGTCGTCTTACCCGCATCGATATGCGCGATAATTCCAATATTTCTATATTTTTCCAGCGGATGTTCGCGTGCCATTAAATAAATACCTTATTCAAAGTATGAGTAAACGCCTAGACACGATAATGGGAGAAAGCGCGGTTGGCTTCAGCCATCTTGTGGGCTTCATCTCGCTTGCGAATGGCAGCGCCAGCCTCATTGGTGGCATCAATCAGTTCGGACGCCAACTTATCGGCAAAAGATTTGCCAGAACGGTCACGGGCGGCTGCCAGAATCCAGCGAATTGCCAACGTGGTCCGGCGATCCACTGAAACTTCCATAGGAACCTGGTAGGTCGCGCCACCCACTCGGCGAGGCCGAACTTCCATTGCAGGAGACACATTTCGAAGCGCACCATCAAAGACTTCAAGCGGATTCTTTTGGGTGCGTTCCTTGATTAAATCCATCGCATCATACATAAGGCTAACGGCAAGGCTCTTCTTGCCGCGCTTCATGATGTGTTGGATCATGGTCTGGATATTGACGCTGTTGTAGCGGGTATCGGGCGGAATAATCCGCTCCTCGGGTTTTCCTCTTCGCATGCTTCCTCTCCCAAATTTACTTCGGACGCTTCGCGCCGTACTTTGAGCGGCCCTGTTTACGATCGGACACGCCGGTTGTATCGAGTGAACCGCGGACGATATGATAACGAACGCCCGGCAGATCCTTCACACGACCACCGCGGACCAACACCACAGAGTGCTCTTGCAACTGATGGCCTTCACCAGGAATATAGGCTGTTACCTCGATACCGTTCGTTAAACGCACACGCGCGATCTTCCGCAAAGCCGAGTTTGGCTTCTTGGGAGTCATGGTACGCACTACGGTACATACGCCCCGTTTCTGGGGAGCGCCTTTTTCCTGGCGGAAGCGGCGTTGCTTATAACTGTTGAGCGTATACTGCAACGCCGGAGCCTTGCTCTTTGCTTTTTTCGTTTTGCGGCCCTTTCGGACCATTTGGTTGATAGTCGGCATCTTCGCCTCCGATTACAAATTATTTCACAAATACTCTTCGCAAGAAATGAGGCCATCAGAGTCTATCGATGGCCTCATTTGTAGCTGCCATGCTATAGGCGGGATAACAGCCGCCTTTCAGGGTCGGCAACGAAAAAAGATTTTATCACCGGCCCACTCATACGTCAAGACTTCATTTGTCCATCAGCTTCGCGCCGATGTCTAACAAGCCGGTTTGCATCCTGGGCGGATGGGTCTTCTCTTCATCCTTGCCAAACCTGACCACGTCACCGCTTTCGTTAATGGCTTCGACAGCCAGCCCGAGACTTTGCAGTTCTTTGACCAGCACTCGGAAGGAGGCCGGGATGCTTGGATCTTCAATCGGCTCGCCTTTTACGATCGCTTCGTAGGTGTTTACACGCCCTTGCACATCATCTGACTTGACCGTCAACATCTCCTGCAAGGTATAGGCGGCGCCATATGCCTCTAGCGCCCATACTTCCATTTCGCCAAAGCGTTGGCCGCCGAATTGGGCTTTACCACCCAGCGGTTGCTGTGTGACCAGACTGTAAGGACCGGTAGAACGAGCATGCACTTTATCTTCCACCAGGTGATGGAGCTTAAGAATTGTCATCACACCAACTGTTACCGGCTGATCGTAAGGCAGGCCCGATTTGCCATCACGTAATACCTGTTTCCCAAGGGTGGGTATTGGGATACCGGTGGAGGCCATCAACTCTTGCGCTCTTTCATAGAGCTTTTCATCACTTACCTTGCTAGACTGACCAAGGCTTTCGATCCATAAGGACAGGCAGGCGTGGATTGCAGCGCTATCAAATACCTGTCGGTTCTGCGGATCGCTACCTTCGGAATAGAAAATGGTATCAGGATCATAATCGTGATCGCGCAGCCATTCACGGGCGGTTGCGTCCCGTGCAAAATCAACCTTGTAAAGATCGTAAACGTCATAGCCACGTTCACCAAGGTACTCTTCCAGGTATAACCGGCGGACCTCGTCATCGTCCTGGATTGTCTCGGGATCGTACTCCTCTTCTTTGAGCCACTCCCAGGCCGTCTCTGCTGCTTCCTTCCAGGCCTGATCCACAATCCAGGCCCGCGCCAGTTCTGCCTCGATCTCCGCTTCTGTGGCACCGTCGAAGACGGGCGTCAATGCACGGAAACCAAGCCGCTTGGCCGCCCAGCCCAAATGCACTTCTAGAACCTGGCCGATATTCATACGCCCGGGCACGCCCAGCGGGTTGAGAATCAAATCAACCGGAGTTCCATCTTCCAGGAAAGGCATATCTTCAACAGGGACAACCTTGGAAACGACGCCTTTGTTCCCATGGCGACCAGCCATCTTATCACCAGCAGTGATCTTGCGTCGTTGAGCTACTGAGACGCGCACCATCATATCCACGCCTGCAGAAAGATCCGAGTTTTCTTCACGCGTGAAGACTTTGACATCCACAACCTTGCCACGTTCACCGTGTGGCATGCGTAGGGAAGTATCTTTCACGTCACGCGATTTCTCGCCAAAAATGGCGCGCAGCAAGCGCTCTTCCGGCGTTAGCTCTTTTTCGCCCTTCGGGGTGATCTTACCAACCAGGATGTCATTCGGACCAACCTCAGCGCCAATACGAATGATGCCGTTCTCGTCCAGGTCCTTGATCGCATCTTCACCCACGTTGGGAATATCGCGCGTGATTTCTTCCGGTCCCAACTTTGTATCGCGTGCTTCCACCTCGTACTTCTCGATATGCACGGAGGTAAAGCGATCCTCCTGCACAAGTCGTTCCGAGATCAGGATCGCATCTTCGAAGTTTCCGCCCTCCCAGGAGAGGAACGCCACCACGCAGTTTTGCCCAAGGGCCAGCTCGCCGCTCTCCGTCGAGGATAAATCGGCAATGATATCGCCCTTTTTGACAATCTGCCCCTTGACAACTGCCGGGCGCTGGTCAATACAGGTGCTCTGGTTCGAGCGCTGGTACTTGCGCAGTTGGTACGGATGCAAAGCATCTTTCTCGCGAATGACGATCGAACTCCCGGTAACGGAAGTAACTTCCCCATCCGCATCCGCGACGATGACCTGGCCTAAGTCGAGCGCCGCATGATACTCCATCCCGGTTGAAACCATCGGGATTTCGGGGCGCACCAATGGAACAGCCTGGGCTTGCATGTTCGAACCCATCAAAGCCCGGTTGGCATCGTCGTGTTCCAGGAAGGGGATCAGGGCTGCGCTGATGCCAACAACCTGGTGCGGGGCCACATCCATGAATTGAATGTTATCCGGCGATGAGAACACAAAGCCAGAATGATAGCGGCTGGAGACTCGCTCGCGGACATATTCGTTATTTTCTGTCAACGGCGCATTGGCCTGAGCAATAACGTATTTGTCCTCTGCATCAGCCGAAAGGTACTCTATTTCATCTGACACATACGAAAAAATCTTGATATCTTTTTCAAGCTTGGAAATCTTTTTGAAGTTGCTCTCGTCAATACGCTCACCAGCGTTGACAATCACATTATCCTTCGCGTCCTTTACATCCTCTTTCACAGCGCGGCCAATCAGCCGCTCATCATCGCTTCGCAAAGATTTGAAGACGCGGCGATAGGGAGTTTCGATAAAGCCATATTCATTGACGCGCGCAAAGGATGCGAGACGGCCAATCAGGCCAATGTTTGGACCTTCCGGCGTTTCAATCGGGCAAATGCGGCCATAGTGCGAATGGTGCACATCGCGTACATCAAAGCCTGCTCGCTCCCGGCGCAAACCGCCCGGGCCTAGCGCCGAAAGCGTGCGCTTGTGGCGCAACTCAGCCAACGGGTTGGTCTGGTCCATGAATTGGGACAACTGGCTCGAGCCAAAAAACTCGCGCAACGCCGCAACCACCGGACGAATATTGACTAAAGTAACCGGGGAGAGTTGCTCCTGGTCGCGGATGGACATACGCTCTTTGATGACGCGTTCCATGCGGCGCAGACCGATGCGCAGTTTGTTCTGGATCAACTCACCAACGGTTTTGACGCGACGATTGCCCAGATGATCGATATCATCCGGTTTCTCGGCGCCATTGTTGATCTGGATCATACGCCGCACGAGACGGATGATGTCATCCTTGGTGATGGTCCGGTGCGGGACGGGAATGTTCAAATCCAGCTTCTGGTTCAGCTTGTACCGGCCTACGCGTTCCAGGTCATAATGACGCTGGTCGAAGAGTTGCTCCACGAGGAACTCGCGCGCGTTCTCCAATGTAGCCGGATCGCCCGGGCGCATCTTGCGGAAGAACTCGATTAAGGCCGCCTGCGCGATAGTATGGCCGGACGAAAGATCCCACTCTGGCTCCTGCCGCAGCGTAGAAGCAATGAACATGCGCTCAGGATTGTTATCTACATCTTTGAAAAGGGCCAGGATTTCCTCGTCGCTGCCGGTCTTGAGCAGCGAATCGCCATTCCCATCATCCACAGCAGCCAGCGCGCGCAGGAAGACCGTAATCGGAACCGTGCGTTTGCGGTTGAACTTGAGGATGATGTAATCGCTCTTGCGGGTTTCGAATTCCATCCACGCGCCGCGGTCGGGGATCAGTTTGGCCATCGCCAAGGCGCGACCGGTCGACCGGTCGACGGGCGCTTCAAAATAAACGCCGGGGGAACGGATCAATTGCGAGACAACGACGCGTTCGGTCCCATTGATAATGAAGGTTCCCTTATCGGTCATCTCGGGGAAGTCGCCCAGGAAAATATCTTGCTTCATGGGCTCGGGCACATCGGCGCCGGCTAACAACACCGAGACGTAAAGCGGGCTGGCATAGGTCAGGTCGCGCTCCACGCACTCGTCGATCGTGTGCTTGGGCTCGCCAAACCAATACTTCAAACCCCACTGTTCTGACTCTGGGGCTGCGACTGGGGAAATAAAGTTTCATCCCCTTGTTATATGACTCGATGGGCGAAACCTCATGAAAGAGATCCGCCAAACCCTCACGCTTCAAACGCTCGAAAGAATCAAGTTGTACTTCAATTAAATCGGGTAGATTAAGTTTAACAGGTATACGGGCAAAATTTTTACGGGGCAGGGAAGATGCCATTCGTCTCTCCTGAACTGGGAATGGGCACGATTTAAAGACACGAATCTATCCCACTAACCGTAGCGGGACAGCAATCGTTGATTATATACCCAAATGGGGGGTTCGGTCAAGTTGATTTCGGATATTTCCTAAAACCCACTTGCGCTTATATCGTATGGACAGCGACATTTTATCACAGTTTTGACAACTTTGCATCTCGTGCCGGGTTAATGAGTTAGCACTTATGTAAGGTAGAAAAGGAAGTAGAATTCACAGAAAAACCCAAGGAGACCAGCATGGCGACCACTGCAGCGACAGCACCAAAAGTGAACGACAGACGTGAAATTTTTGGCTGGGCCATGTACGATTGGGCCAATTCCGCCTTTAGCACAACTGTGGGGACAGTGTTTCTGGGACCTTACCTTGCCAGCCTGGCGCGGAATGCCGCTGAAGCGGCCGGCAGCACGACAGTATCTTTTTTAGGCATCCCCATAGCGCCCAACTCATTCCTGCCCTATTGCATCTCCTTCTCGGTCGGCATGCAGGTGCTGTTCCTGCCCATCCTGGGGGCAATCGCAGATTATTCCCACCTGAGAAAACAAATGATGCGTCTCTTCGCTACCATTGGAGCAGTTTGTACGATTTTCATGTTTTTCCTGACCGGCGAGTTATGGTGGTTGGGCGGCGTGCTCTTCATTATCGCCAACCTGGCCTTCGGCGCCGCCATCGTATTCTATAATGCCTACCTGCCGGATATTGCCAGCGAGGAAGAACGAGACCGGGTTTCGTCATACGGCTGGGCAATGGGCTATTTAGGGGGAGGAATTCTGCTGGCGCTTAACCTGGCTTTCTACTTGTTCAGCGATGTGATCGGTGTGCCGGGCGACCTGGCTGTGCGGATCAATTTGGCCTCGGCAGGCATCTGGTGGTTGGGGTTTTCCTTTATCACCTGGGCACGCCTGCGGGCGCGCCACGCTTCCCGCTCCCTGCCTGCCGGAGATACATACGCAACGATCGGCTTCAAGCAATTGCGCAAAACACTGAGCGAAGTCAATCACTTCCCGGAAACGCTGAAATTCCTGCTGGCCTACTTCCTCTATAACGACGGCATCCAGACCGTGATCGCGGTCTCGGCTACCTTTGCGGCTGCCCCATTGATCCAGGGCGGGCTGGGGCTCGAACAACAGACGCTCACCGCCGTCATCCTGATGATCCAGTTTGTGGCCTTTGGCGGCGCTTTGCTGTGGGGCCGCCTGGCAAGCTGGATTGGCGCCAAACAATCGATCATCGTCAGCCTGGTCATCTGGTCTGGAGTAGTGATCTACGCGTATGGCGGCTTACAAGGGGAGAGCGTGGTCATCCAGTTTTTCATCCTCGGGATGTTCATCGCGCTGGTCATGGGCGGTTCGCAGGCGATCAGCCGCAGCCTGTTCGCGCAGATGATCCCGGATGGAAAAGAAGCAGAGTTCTATTCTTTTTATGAAATCAGCGAACGCGGCACCTCCTGGATCGGGCCGCTCATCTTCGGACTGACCAACCAGGTATTTGGAAGCTTGCGCTATGGCATCCTTTCCCTGATCTTTTTCTTCATCGCTGGTTTGATCCTGCTGCCCTTTGTCAAAGTGGACAAGGCCATCGCGGACGTGAAGAAGTACGACGCGGCTCGTTCCTGACCCAAACCTGTTCCCATTAAACAGGCCTGGACTTGCGCCCAGGCCTGTTTTTGTATTGTTACAGCCAAAACTTTTTATAACTTTGGCAGCTCGATCGTCTGCTGATACTGGTACTTACCCTTTTTGTCTGCGTACGAGATCTCGCATTCTTCGTCTGCTTCGAAAAACAAAACTTGGGCGATACCTTCGTTAGCATAGATCTTGGCGGGCAGCGGCGTGGTGTTCGAGATCTCCAGTGTGACGAACCCCTCCCATTCCGGCTCGAAAGGCGTCACGTTAATGATGATCCCGCAGCGCGCGTAGGTGGACTTGCCCAGGCATACCGTCAGCACCTTGCGCGGGATGCGGAAATATTCCACCGTGCGGGCCAACGCAAACGAGTTGGGCGGGATGATGCACACGTCCGCCTTGATATCGACCATGCTCTTCGGGTCGAACGCTTTTGGATCTACCGTCGCGGCAAAGACATTGGTGAACACTTTGAACTCGTCCGCCACCCGGATGTCATACCCGTAAGATGAAACGCCATACGAAATGACGTGGTTTCGCACCTGGTTCTCCACAAACGGCTCGATCATGCGCTCTTCCATAGCCATCTTGCGGATCCAGTGGTCCGGTTTCAAACCCATAATTTCTCCTCATAGCGTAATAAGGTAAAAGTCACCTTGCATGTTACTCCAGCGAAAACTTGCCGCGGTCCTGCAACTTCTCGCGGATGGAATTTTCGATCCCTGCTGCCTGGGATTCCAGTTCCCGGATCCGGTCGACAAAATGCTCTCCCGCCGAGGGATCGGCCAAGGCCGCAACATTGATACGGACGTTGTAACCTGCCGCCGTTAAACCGGCTTTGGCCAGGGCTGCAGCCGTGGCTGCGTCACTGACAGCGTTTGTATTCGCGGATTCAACGCACATCAAGGCCAGCTCCATCACTTTGATCGCATCTTCCGCCACGTGAAGCGGAACATGCGCCGCGTTGAGCGTTGCGCTTTCAATGGAAGCGCTGCGCGCCAATTGTTGCTCGGGGGTATCTTTGGGCAGGCGGTAGGCGCCCATAACCGCTTCGAAGGCCCCAGCATCATCGTCTACCGCGTAGGTCAATTCTTCGCGCAGCTTTTCGGCATGCACCCGGACCGCCTGCATCTGCGCTTCGACCTCGGCGTACTTTTTCTTGCCGATCGTCAAGCCGGTCACCATCGTAACCAGGCCGGCGCCCATTGCAGCGGAAAAGGCCGCGGCCGAGCCTCCCCCGGGAGTAGGCGTGGGGGCGGCGAGCTCGTCGATAAACGAGGGGCAGTCCGGGGTCTGGCTTGCAGCGCTGGCGGCGTACAACCGGGTTTCGAGGATCTGTCCTTTGTCAAACCCGTCCATCTGGGCGTACCAGACCGCGCTGTCCACCAGGGCTTCCTGGGGGATCAATCCGACCAACTCACTATGGTGGATGGCGACCCCATAACGCGCGGCTTCCCGTCTAATCGTTTCTACCACCAGGGCTATCGGCGTTTTGTGATAATCGGTCAGGTTCATCGAAACCTGAGCGCGCCCATCTACCAACAGCCCCAACGCTTTGACATAGCGCAAACCGCCCGAGGAATGGCGGACCGTTTTGGCGATCTTTTTGGCGATCTCCACGTCATCTGTTGTGAGGTACACGTTGTACGCAATCAGGTAGCTGCGCGCCCCGATGACCGTCGCCCCGGCAGGGCCTAATTTGGATGGGCCGAAGTCGGGTTGCCGATCCGGAGCAGTGCCGATTTCATCCTTGAGCCCTTCGAACTGGCCGCGGCGGATGTTCTCCAAATTAGCGCGCTCGGGGCGAGTGGCAGCTTCTTCATAAAGGTAGACCGGAATGCCAAGCTCCTCGCCCACGCGCTGGCCGAGCCGCTTGGCGATGGCAACACACTCGTCCATGCTGACCTCCGAAAGCGGCACAAACGGACAGACGTCCGTTGCCCCGATGCGCGGGTGCTCGCCGGTGTGCTGGTTCAGGTCGATCAGTTCGGCTGCCGTTTTGATCGCGCGGAAAGCAGCTTCTTCCACGGCTTGCGGCGGACCGGCAAAAGTCAAGACGGTGCGGTTGTGGTCGAGGTCGGAGGAACGATCCAGCAAGTGGATTTCGTCCACAGTCGTGACCGCCGTAACAATCTGGTCAACGACCTCCGGACGGCGGGCTTCGGAGAAGTTAGGGATGCATTCGATTAATTGGATCATATGATTTTTTAATTCGGTTTCAGGATGAGAAAAGGAGGAACTGCGCAATTATACCGCTTCGTATAAAATAGACTCATGAAATCCAGACGAACAAGTGATCACCGTTGTCGAACTACAACGAAACACTGGCGAGCGTGGCGCGCGCAAATGGATTGCCTTCGATGGCCTCGTTTACGATGTGACCGATTGCCCCAAATGGCGCACCGAGATGCATGAGCGCCTGCACTTTCCCGGCCAGGATTTAACCACGGAGTTGCCAGATGCACCTCACAAAAAGGATGTATTTAACCGCCCGTGCGTTAAAATGGTAGGAAAACTTGAACTGAGGGAATAAAAATTTTTACGCTTGAGGCTTTCTGGAGGAGACATCATGGAACAATTCTTCGCACAAGACTTCGCCGGAGGGGAATTTGTTTTTATGGGGACAGCCCATCTGCTCGCGCTGCTTTGCATTTTTTTGTTAAATGTATATCTATTGCGCTACAAAAACAGCAGCGAGGCAACTCGTTCAAGAGTCCGCTGGACGATGGCGATCTTGTTGTGGGTAAACGAGCTTGTCTGGCACATGTGGAATGCCTCGGTAGGACTGTGGAATGCTCAGACCATGATCCCATTACATGTTTGCAGCATTCTGGTTTGGCTGGGCGGCGTAATGCTTGTTACAAGGAGTTATACCATTTACGAGTTTGCCTACTTCATGGGCATCGGCGGCGCACTGCAAGCCCTGCTCACTCCCGACCTGGGGATATACGGTTTCCCGCACTATCGCTTCTTCCAGACCTTCATTTCGCACGGGCTGATCGTTACGACTGCAATCTACATGACAACCGTCGAAGGATTCCGCCCTACGTGGAAATCTTTAGGGCGCGTCTTCATCGGTATGAACGCTTATATGTTGGTTGTTTTTTTCATTAACCAAGCAATCGGCAGCAACTACATGTACCTGGCCCACAAACCCGAAACCGCCAGCCTGATGGACCTGCTGCCCGCCTGGCCATGGTACATCTTATGGCTGGAAGCAATTGGCCTGTTGAGCTGCCTGCTGCTATACATCCCTTTCATCGTTAAAGAACCGAAGAATGAAATCCGAGCCCGTCTAGATTTAATATCCCGCTTTGTCTTTTCAGTCTCTATCCAGGTTTTCCGAAAATTATGCTTACACGCAGTTTTTGGTTTTAGAAATGATCCTTCCTCGGGAAATGTCGAGGGCTGGTTATTGACAACTTTCCCCCTTTCACAACTCTAGACTTCTGCGAGCAAGATTGGCTCATTCTTTGTATACTTGTACTTGAATTTATGCCCTAAAGCGATAAAGGGTTTTTCCAACAGTTGATAGCTGAGTTCAGCGGCAGCAAAGGTAACCAGAGTAATCAACAATAATTCAATCCAAAACCCTAAGCGCGGTAATGAGAAACGTACAAACACATATCGAACCAAAATCATGATAGGTCGGTGTAATAGATAAATTCCGTATGAACGTAAACCCATCCAGGCAAGAAGTTTACTCTTAAAAAAGCCGCGCGCCCCCATATTACTGGTTAACCCTAGTATGACGAGATTGACATAAAAAAAGGCCAGCCAGGTATGACCAAGCGGATCGCCATAATTGACTTCTTCAAAACTCAAAAAAATGATTTCGGACAAAGAGCGCTAAAAAAGAGAGTCTGAAAAAAGCAATATATCTGCGCAAAAAATCTTTACCTACATCCGAACGCCAGATCAAAGCCAATAATACGCCAACCATAAGCGAATTGCCCGATGAATGGGCATGACATATGCGTAAATATCATTAGGAGCTGTATATCGGAGAACAGGGGCAATCACGATGAGAACAAAAGCCAGAAACACCAAATATTTTTCGCGCAGCGTTCTCACCGCCAACGAAAGAAAGATATAGAATTGTTCTTCTACAGCAAGCGACCAGGTAACTCCCAGCCACTTTCCGCCAAACGTGGCGCCAGAAGCTGCAAAGAAATTTTGAGTAAAGGTAAAGTAAGACCAGATAGGGAAATGATTGATCAATGTGTTAGCAAAGGTTTTTGGATTAAAATAGAGAACCACAATGAAAAAAAGAATGAGTGCAAAATAGGGGGGAAGAATACGAGCAGAGCGTCTTATATAAAAAGTCTTGTAGTAATTAATTGAATTTTTGTTCTGAAATAAAATGGTCGCAATAAGAAACCCGGATAAAACAAAGAATAAATCTACGCCGCTCCAGAACAAACTCGTCAGTTGCAAAAAAATCTTTGGGACGACTTCAGTTCTAGGTACGTAATGCAAGATCAGAACAAGAAGAATTGCCAAACCACGGATTACATCTAATGCTTGCAAACGCTTCATAAACACTCCTAGCGTGCTAGTATCCGACATGACTGAGCCCAAATATTTGGCTGACATTCTAATCTGATTTTCAATACCTGTACACAAGAATTCCAGCATCTCGAAATTTATCAGTTCGAACTTCATAGTCGTACTTTTCCGAGCGAGATTTTGGGAGAAACAAAAATTGCTGCACGCTTGACGAAATCCTTTCCTCGTGTAGAATATATTCACCCGGGGCGATGGCGGAATCGGCAGACGCAACGGACTTAAAATCCGTCGGTGGTGACACCGTGAGGGTTCGACCCCCTCTCGCCCCATAACTACCATGTCATTGCGAGCAGCGGAGCGACGAAGCAATCTCCGCATACTATGAGATTGCTTTGCCTGTTCCGGCGGGCTTGCAATGACATATTGTTCTGAAAGTGAGAAGTATGTTTTACACCCGCCAACAACTGGAGGAAATCGAGGATCGAAGCCTGGCGCCCTATGGCATGCGCAGCAAGGACAGCAAAGGCCGCGCTTATCTGGACAACGAGCCAGACTACCGAACGGCCTTTCAACGAGATCGGGACCGTATTATCCACACCACCGCTTTCCGCCGTCTGGAATACAAGACCCAGGTCTTTATCAACTACGAGGGCGATTACTACCGCACCCGCCTCACCCACACCATCGAAGTAGCCCAAATCGGTCGCACCATTGCGCGCGCCCTGGGCGCCAACGAAGACCTGACCGAAGCCATCTGTCTGGCGCATGACCTGGGGCACTCGCCCTTCGGTCACGCGGGGGAGGCCGTGCTGTCGCGTTTGATGAAAGAGTACGGCGGTTTCGACCACAACAGGCAGTCCATGCGGATTGTGACGGAACTGGAACAACGCTACCCCGAGTTCCCCGGCCTCAATCTTACCTGGGAAGTGCGCGAAGGCATGGTCAAGCACGAATCCGAATATGATATTTCGGATGCGTCCGCTTACAACCCGGACCTGCGCGGCAACCTGGAAGCGCAGATTGCCAACGTGGCTGACGAATTGGCCTACAGCGCTCACGACCTGGACGACGGCTTGCGCTCCGCCATGCTGACGCCTCGCATGCTGGAAGGGATTTCTCTATGGGAAATTCTCACGGACCAAATCAAGTGGCGCGGTCCTGAGATGGAAGAGGTTGCGCGTCACAAGTTGATCCGCCAGCTGATCGGCATGGAAGTCACAGACCTGGTTACAGCCACGGATACGCGTATAAAAGAAAGTGGAGCGCAATCACCCTTAGATATTCAAAAATTATCTTATAATGTGATTGGCTTTAGCGAGGAGATGAGACGACGGAACAGGGAATTGAAAGATTTCCTGTACAATAAGATGTACCGGAATTACAGGGTAGTGCGCATGCAGGTCAAAGCGGAACGAATTTTGGAAGAAATTTTCAACGCATATCACGAAGAACCGTCCACCTTACCGGACCAGTTTCAGGCCATTTTCAATCAACGCGGCCTTGAACGTACAATTTGCGACTACATTGCCGGCATGACCGATCGTTATGCTATCGAAGAGCACCAAAAGCTCTTCAACCCCCTCGAGAAACCATAACCGGGTTGTTTGTCTATTGACCAAGGCCCGGTGAATGTCAACCGGGTCTTTATTTTTTAGTTCGAGAGAACCCAAAGCAAGAAAGGAAACGACCATGAAAGAACCAACCTATCTCACCCCCGATGGCGCGGAACGTTTGCAGGCCGAACTCAAAGAATTAACCGGTCCAAAACGGGATGAGCTGGCTGCCCGCCTGCGCTCGGCTATCCAGATGGGCGATCTTTCTGAAAACGCAGACTATCATAAAGCCAAGGAAGACCAGGGTTTCCTCGAAGGTCGTATCCAGGAACTGGAATACCTGCTTGGCAATGCCGTCATCATCGAAGAGAACGATAGCAAAGAAATTGTTGCGGTTGGCTCACGTGTTACCATCCTGGAAGAAGGCTATCCCGAGGAAACGTATCACCTGGTTGGCCCGGCAGAAGCAGACCCGTCCAAGGGGATGATTTCCCACGAATCCCCCATTGGCAGGGCGTTGATGGATCACAAAGTTGGAGACACTGTCCAGGCAGAAACCCCGGGCGGCGTGATCCACTTCAAAATCCTGAAGATCGAATAAGAGTCTATCCGAAAATGCTCAAGCCGCCGTCCTCGGCGGCGGGGAAAGTGCCCCGTATGGGGTACGCCGCCTAGAGCGCATTTTACGGATAGAAACCAAGCCCCTCAGATAACTGAGAACAAAAAAAGGCTGGGCTCGAAGCCCAGCCTTTTTAGATTCCTGTTGGAGGAAGCTATCCTTCCTTCGGCCATACGGCCAACTCCAAGGTTACTCTTTCAAAATAACTTTCGGCCGGCATCGAGCCGACGCCGTATTCCAGGTCATTGACCGTAACCAGCAGCTGCAGTGTGGCGGTCTCAAGGATGATTTGTGCCTGGGGCTCCAACATGACCAACTCCCCTTTTGCTTCCAACCGCGAGCGCAGGGCTTGATCGCCAAAAGCGTGCGCGCTCATCAACACCTTGGTAGCAGTTTTGATATCGTTCTTGTCGAATAGCCAGACTTCCAGAGCGGTCACCTTTTTGGGGTCTCCTACGCCTATCGTTTCCGAGATACCGACCCCATATTCGCCCAGGAAATCACCTCCCGGTGTATCGATACTGAAAGATTCGTCATATAAATCATCGCCCAGAACGTAGGTGGTCATCGTTTGGGTGACCGGGGGTGCCAACCCAAGCGATTGAAAATCAGTCCGTTCCGTCTGGCGAGTCACCTCAGCTGCCTGCATCGCAGCGGAAGGTTCGCCGCGCGGTGTAATCCTCAACACGTTGCGAAGCACATAGAATGCGCCAAATATAAGCACAGCGAGAATTAAAATACCGGCAACGCTGAGCACGATCATGCCAGTAGATGTCGGCTGCTCCTCTGCCCCCGGGGCTGCTCCTGGTTCAATTGGGCCTCTCGCTGAGGAAATCACCTGCTGGTAGTTCGAAATGGAAACGGGATCCAGCCCTTGCGGGTCCTGTTGGACTGCAAACAATGCTTCGGGTGCGCTTGCTCCAAGATTATCCCAGCGCTGGACAGCCAGGGCCTGATTGCCGTTCACCCGGAACAAATCAATCGCCATGCGCACGTAATCTTCCTGCAGATCGGCGCGCAAGACTTCAGGCGTGGCATTCGTCCATTGCACCGGCCAGATTACCCATCCAAAAATCAAACCAATGATCAAGCCCACAATCACACCGAGCGTGATGGCGACTGCCGGTCGTTTCAGGTACACTGCGAACACTTGGAGTAATGCGTCCATGCCAAATCCCTTCATGTTATGTGTAGACGATTTTTTGGTAATTATATACCAAACTACTTCAACTTCCAGATGCTTCTGGGATCACATCGTCCTGCAAAAACACTTCTTCACACTTAATGCATTGTACTTCTCGTTTGTTAGAGATCACCAGCAATCCCTGGCAATTGGGACAGGGCTGCTCGATAGGCCGCTTCCAGGAAGTGAAGTCACATTCAGGATAATTGTTACAACCAAAGAAAGTGCGTCCCTTGCGCGTTTTTCGTTCTACGATCTCCCCGCCATCCTGAGGACAGGGAACGCCTATCTTTTCCAGCCATGGTTCGGTATGGCGGCATTCGGGGAAGCCGCTACAAGAGATAAATTTACCATATCGCCCGTAGCGAATGACCAGTTCCCGGCCGCATTCGGGACAATCCCGTCCAATTGGCTCGGGGCCCGATTTGACGACCGGCATATCTTCCTGTGCTTTTTCAACCTTCTTCGAGAAGGGTCCATAGAATTCGTCCATAACCTGAACCCACTCGGCTTCGCCAGTGGAAATCTTATCCAGGTCTTCTTCCATCCGCGCAGTGAAGTTGTAGTCGATGATCTCGGGGAAATATTGCACCATCAGGTCATTGACCAGAATACCCGTCTCCGTTGGCACCAGGCGTTTCTCCTCGCGCACAACGTAACCGCGCGTCAGGATCGTTGAGAGCGTTGGCGCGTATGTAGAGGGACGACCAATGCCATTTTCCTCCAATATCTGCACCAGGGATGCCTCTGAATAGCGCGGCGGCGGTTGGGTAAAATGCTGTTCTGGGATCAGGCGGACCAACTTCTGCTTCTGACCCTCAGTCACCCCGGCTGGAATACGAACGTTTTCTTCCTGTTTGCTATCCTCGTTCAAAGATTCTTCGTAGACAACCAAAAAACCCGGGAATTTCACTGCCGAACCGGATGCCCGCAGCAGGTATTCATGCTGACTGGTCGTTCCGGTAACTTCAACCTGCAATGTGTCATACACCGCGGCTTCCATCTGGGAGGCGACAAAACGCTGCCAGATCAGGCGGTAGAGCTTGTACATGGCCGGCTCGAGATAGGACTTGAGCGCTTCCGGATCGCGCACGACAGAAGTGGGGCGGATGGCTTCATGGGCTTCCTGCGCGCCTTTTGCCTTGGTTTTATACTGCGGCACCTCAGATGGCAGAAAATCAGCTCCATACTTGCCCATCACGTACTTGCGCGTTTCCTGTTGCGCCAGCTCGGACACGTTGGTCGAGTTGGTACGCATATAGGTGATCAAGCCGGTCGTGCCACCCTCCCCTACATCCTGGCCCTCATACAGTCCCTGCGCCAGGCCCATCGTGCGTTTGGTTGTAAAACCCAGTTTCCGTGAAGCTTCCTGCTGGAGCGTGGAAGTGATAAACGGAGCAGCTGGTTTCCGCTTTCGCTCACCACGTTTTACCTTCGTAATGATGTAAGCCGCCGTTTCCATATCAACAAGGATCGGTTTGACCTTTTCTTCGCTTGGCAATTCCGGATCCTCGCCGTCGACCTTTGCCAGCTTTGTGATGAACGTTGACTTGAGACCTTCCGGTTTCAGCTCGGCGCCTATCGTCCAATACTCTACCGGGACGAAGGCGTCGATCTCGCGTTCTCTCTCGACGATCAGCCTGAGCGCCACCGATTGGACTCGCCCGGCTGACAAGCGGCTGCGCACCTTTTCCCACAAAATGGGGCTGATGCTGTACCCGACCAAACGGTCCAGAATGCGACGCGCCTGCTGCGCATTGACCAAATCAGTGTTGATGCTGCGCGGGTGGGAGAAGGCTTCATTGATAGCCGGCTCGGTGATCTCGTGAAAGACCACCCGCTTGGCCAGTTTCGGCTCGATTTGGGCCGCTTCCATTAAATGCCAGGCGATGGCTTCCCCTTCCCGATCCGGGTCTGTTGCCAGGTACACTTCTTCGGCTTTCTTTGCCAAACCCTTCAGTTCTTTAACCACTTCCTTTTTTTCGTTTGGCACGCGGTATTTGGGCTCGAACTGGTTGTCCACGTCTACTGACAACTGAGAGCGCAACAAATCGCGCACGTGGCCCACCGAGGCACGAACGGTGTAGCCCTTTCCCAGAAAACGCCCCACCGTCTTGGCCTTGGCCGGGGATTTTACAATGACCAGTTTCCCTTTACGGTTATTCTTGGGCTCAGGAGGCGTAAGTCCCTCGTGCGCGGGGGTCCTTCCCATTCGATATAATTTCGTTCCGCAAACCGGACACGTGCCAATTGTTACCGGCGAAGCTTTGGCATTAAATGTCGCCTCCGGATTTTGTATTTCTCGTTTTGTCTTGCACTTCATGCAATAGGCTTCCATAAATACTCCAAAATTCACTTGTAAACAAATGAACTATAAATACTTCTCCTGGTGATGCTTTTTCAAATGTTCAACGACATCGCGCACTTTTTGGGCCTGATCGGATTTACACACCAGCAAAACATCGCCCACGTCAACCAGGACCATATCGTCCACTCCAATTGTGACGACAAGACGCTCATTATCATTACTGTAAACGAGCGAATTATGGGTATCTATTGCCAGATGATGAGCATTTTGGGAAATGTTCCCATTCATATCTGGCAAAAGAACCTCTAAAAGAGAGTTCCAGGAACCTACATCGCTCCAACCCAGACCGCCTGCCGGCAATACTGCTACAAGCTCTGCATTTTCCATGATGCCGTAATCCACCGTTTCATTCTTCAAATCGTACCAAAGCGACTCAAGGACTTCATCTTTCTGGAGCGTATCCCAGGCAGCGGATATTTTTGTCACCGCCTCGCTCAATGCAGGCATTTGTTTCTTAATTTCAGCCAGAATATCCTCTGCACACCAGATGAACATACCGCTATTCCAGGAGTGATCTCCCTTACGTAAAAAGTTCTGGGCTTTCTCCTCGTTCGGTTTCTCGATGAAACGTTCGACCGCATAGACAGGATATTTAAATTCTCCGTCCAAAGCTTTCCCCTGCTGGATATAACCGTACGCCGTGGACGGATAGGTCGGCGTGATTCCCAAGGTCACCAAATACCCTTTTTCTGCCACCTCGAATGCAGCCCGTAGCAGGTAGTGGAATAAATCACGGTTTCGAATGAAGTGGTCTGAAGGCAAAATCGCCATCATGGCTTGAGGATCCCGCATCTTCAACACGGCGGCTGCCAGGCCGACAACGGACGCCGTCCCTCGTGGAGCGGGTTCGATCAAATAATTCTCCAGCGGTATCTCCGGAGCCTGTTCCTGCATGATACTCGCCTGTTCGGCTACAGTGACAACCAAAATTCGCTCGGGTGGAAATAACCTTTCCAGGCGGGTTACTGTGCTCTGAAAAAGCGTCTGATCCTCTAGAAGAGGTAACAACTGCTTGGGACGTTCTCTTCTCGAGACAGGCCACAATCGCGTGCCCCCGCCGCCTGCCATAATGACTGCATACGTATGATCTATGTTATTCATCATCATTCACCCAATAGTCGGATTGTACCTCACGTGTTGCCACGTAATGCATGTTACCCACCTGACGTACCATTCCCTTAAGTTCCATCATCACCAGTGTAGCGGAAACCTTTTCTACTGGCAAGCCGGTCTGATTGCGAATTTCGTCCACATGCAAAGGTTCTTCGCCCACAGTCTCGAGCAATTTCGCTTCCACCTCGTCAGCAGGTAGGGCTTTGCGAGCAGCTTTATGCTGCCCTACCCGCGTCAGGTCAAGGGCTTGCATGATGTCGTTGACGCTCAAGAGAGGATGGGCGCCTCGCTGGATTAGCTTGTTCGTTCCTTTGCTCTGCGGCGCCAAGATGTTGCCCGGGACCGCAAAAATTTCGCGACCCTGATCCGCTGCAAACTCTGCTGTGATCAGCGCTCCACTGGTTTCCCCTGCTTCGACCACGATCACGGCCATCGACAAGCCGGAAATGATCCGGTTGCGCGGGGGGAAATTGGATGACTCTGGCGGGGTTCCAGGAACGTAATCGCTCAAAACCGCGCCATGTTGCCCAATTTGCTCAGCCAATGCACGATGTTCGGGCGGATAGATCCGATCGACCCCCGAGCCCAGCACGGCCAGCGTGCGCCCACCAGCCCTCAGCGCTGCATTGTGCGCAATCGCATCCACCCCGCGCGCCAGCCCGCTGACCACAGTGACCCCATTGGCGGCCAGGTAGGCGGCGATTTCCTCGGTGACCTGGCGTCCATAAGGTGTGACCCTGCGGGTACCAACGATGGCAACTGACCAGGCGTCTTCGGCGATCATTACACCGCGCAGATATAACACCGGCGGCGGTTGCTCGATTTCCTTCAGGCGCTGGGGATAGGTTTCATCCATCCAGGTCAAGACCTGGATTCCTTTCGCCTGGATTTGATCCCAGATCAGGGACAGATCCGCCTTCTTGCGGACGGCCACCAGGCGCTCGATCAATTTCAAGCTCATGCCCGCCCCCGCTAAATCGGCTGGCGCGGCCCCCCAAGCGGACTCCGCATCCCCGAAGCGCTCCAACAAGCGCTGGAAGCGAACCGCGCCAATCCCTTTTACCAGGGTGAAACCAATCCAATAACGTTTGTCGTCCATAACGGAAGAAGCCCCCAGACGAATCTCAGATCAAGCCATCCAGCAGGTGCACGCGCATTTGACGGTCCGCAAGCGCGACTTCCAGGATGACCGCGGGAATGGCCGGGAGCAGTGTCTCGTTCCCCTCCGCATCGCGCACTACGTAAACGTCGTTTGCGCCCGTTTCCAAGACGTCTACCAACACACCCAAGGCACGCCCCTCGTCGGTAATCACATTCAAACCGATCAACTGGTGATGATAGTATTCGCCCTCTGGCAACGCAGGCCTGTCAGCGGTCGGCACGTAAACCCAGGTATTGCGATACTGCCCGGCTTCTTCCGGTGTCTTTGTGCCTCGGAAGCGCACCAACATCCCGGCGGCCCCCATCGGGCGAAGACTGGCCATAACCATGGGCCGGTACGAGTCGCCCACAAACACAGTTTTTCCGGTTTTCAACCGCTCTGGGAAATCAGTATGAACGTCCATCAATATTTCACCCTTGACCCCGTGCGGGCGACGCAAAAATCCGACCACTAAATATTCAGGCTCGCCCTCGGGCGGCGAGCCTGTATCAAGCGCGGCTTTTGCTTTCTTTGGGGCCATCAGGGTTCCATTACATCGAGCGAGGCCTGCTTGCCATCGCGCTCGGCGGCCACACGCAATAACGCGCGGATGGAGTTAGCCACGCGCCCGTTCTTGCCAATGACCCGGCCCATATCCTCCTTGGCAACACTGAGCTCAATGTGGACGCGGTTGCCCGTCTGGGATTCACGCACCTCAACCTGCTCGGGATGTTCAACAAGGGATTTAGCAATATATTCGATGAGTGCCTTCATGGCATCTCCATTTTATAACAGGGCTGCAGAGTGGCTACGTTCCGCTGCCAACTCTGCGCCCTTCTATTGGGCTAATCGCGGCGGGTCCTGGCAGTTGTATTGCGGCTGGCTTCTGCTTCAGCGGCTTCTGTCATCAGGGCATTGACGTCTTCGCCCTGTTTAAAGCGCTCCCAGCGCTCCAACGTACCGGAAGACTTGAAAATCTGCTCCACAAACTCACTCGGCCTGGCGCCATTTTTCATCCAGTGGAATACGCGGTCTTCTTTTACTGTGAGAGTAGAGGGATCCGTACGGGGGTTATAGAAACCGAGAATCTCGAGAAAGCGTCCATCACGGGGGCTTTCCTTATCCGCGGCAACGATGCGGTAGGAGGGCTGTCCCTTCAAACCGATGCGGCGTAATCGAATACGAACCATTGAAAACGTTCTCCTTCAAGTATGATTGAGGACTTACGCAAATGAAAAGGGGATGTTCTTATTTTCGCTACCTTTTCGGAACTACGCAAGTCATATGATTGTTGATTTGTGGCGACCGCACTTGAGAGGAGAGGGGTGTGCGAAAGGATGCACGCCTCGCAAGGTGAAATGTCGCAAGGGAATATTTTACCAGAGAAATTCGAAGACTCATGAAATGGTTCTCTAGGATTTCGCGTGAGAGGGACCGGATTAGGGGGTGTGAGCGTGCGCCGTAGGGACACGCTCACACCCCCTAATCCGGGTATCTACCACGGAAATTCCCAAAAAGTCTATAAAATTTCGAACAACTTATCCGAACAGGCGGCTTAAATCACGTCCACCTGTTTTCTTAATCCGCTTCATTACCTTCTGCAACTCGCGGTATTGCTTGACCAACCGGTTAACATCCTGCACTTCCACGCCGGAGCCAGCGGCGATGCGCCGTCGGCGGGAGGCGTTCAAAATATCAGGGTTACGCCGTTCTTTGAGGGTCATGGAATAGATAATGGCTTCACTGCGCTTCAACTGGGTCTCTACTTCCTTTGGATCAGCCTGGCGGGCGGCCTGCCCCAGTTGTCCGGGCAACATGTCCATCATCTGGCCGAGCGGGCCCATCTTTTTCATCTGCTTCATTTGATCGAGCCAGTCCTCGAAGGTGAACTGTCCCTTCATCATGCGCTCGGCCGTCTTTTGGGCTGTCTGTTCGTCGAAGGCGGCTTCGGCTTTTTCGATCAGGCCGATCACATCGCCCATGCCCAGGATGCGAGACGAGAGCCGCCCGGGATCATAGGTTTCGAGCGCGTCCAGTTTTTCACCGGTGCCCAGGAACTTGATCGGAACGCCGGTGACGGAACGGATAGAAATGGCCGCTCCCCCTCTTGCATCACCGTCCATCTTGGACATAACCAGGCCGGTCAGCGTAACCGTATCTCGAAAACCCTGCGCGACATTGAGCGCTTCCTGACCGATCATGGCATCGACAACCAGCAAGGTTTCTACCGGATTGACCTTCGCTCGAATGGCCTTCAACTCATCCATCAGCTCGGCATCCAGCTGGGACCGGCCGGCTGTATCCACGATCATGGTACTGAATCCGCCCTTCTGGGCTTTGTCGAGGGCGCGCGCCGCCAGATCAGGCGGCTTGATCCCGACAGCAGATTCTACGGGAACATCCAAACGCTCCCCCAGCTGCTGCAATTGCTGGACAGCCGCAGGCCGGTACGGGTCACCAGCCACCAGCATGACCCGCTCACCTTTGGAACGCAACAGGCGGGCCAGTTTGCCGGCCGCGGTGGTTTTCCCCGAACCCTGCAAGCCGACCAGCATCAACACGCGTGGTTTGGGACCGGAAAGATTGAGCGGTTCCGGTTTACCAAGTGTCTCGATCAATTCCTCGTTAACGATCTTGATGATCTGTTGCCCCGGGTTGAGCGCCTTGGAGACTTCTGCGCCGATTGCGCGATCTCGCACCCGGGCGATGAAATCTTTGACCACGCTGTAATGCACATCGGCTTCGAGCAATGCCAAACGAACTTCGCGCATGGCGGCATCTACGTCCGCTTCGGAGAGCTTGCCGCGGCGGCGAAGTTGGTCGAAGACCTGGTTGAGTTTGTCAGTCAAATTTTCGAACATAGTTTCCTTCCAGTAAGCGTTCGGATTGTAGTGCGGAAGCAGGCTCGGGTCAAGGGAAGGTGCGCCTTTTCGGTTATAATCAAAAGGCTTGCTTGACAATCCTTTCGTCTGCTAGTAAAATCCTGGACGCTTAACAACCAAATATCTGGCCGAGATAGCTCAGTTGGTAGAGCACGCGACTGAAAATCGCGGTGTCGTCAGTTCGATTCTGACTCTCGGCACTCTCGGCCAACAAGAACGGCCAAGATCTGCGGGTGTAGTTCAGTGGTAGAACGTCTCCTTGCCAAGGAGAAGGTCGTGGGTTCGAATCCCATCGCCCGCTCTGGTTTTTAATCAGAAGTTGAATAAACCTTAGGAGCCCGAAAAAGGGGGCGGGCTAAGCCTAACCCCTTTTTCGGTACCTTTCACGGAATAAACAAGTTCTGATCCCATGGCGTCGTGGCCAAGTGGTAAGGCAAGGGTCTGCAAAACCCTGATCACGGGTTCAAATCCCGTCGACGCCTCTAAAGATCAATCGAATAGGAAAACGACCTCGGCTGAGGTCGTTTTTGTTTTTTGAAATAGGAGCTTCCCCATTTCCCTGGTGAATGAACTAGAGATGGATGAATTTGTTTTGAAGTTATAAGGAAACGGATTTACAAAGCATCTATAATGGTCGATAGCGCCAATGAAGCAGGAGAGCCAGTTGAATCTTATGGTTCATCAAGACAGCAAAGAATATCAAAACATATTTGAAAATGCAATGGAGGGAATCTTTCAATCTTCGATCGAAGGGCACTTCTTAAAAGTGAATCCTGCCATGGCGCGCATCTATGGCTACGATTTGCCGGATGACATGATCCATCGCATTTCCAACATTTCACAGCACATCCATGTGGATGAGGCGACCAGAAAGCGATTTATTGAAGAATTGAGCACTCACGAGCGAGTAGAAGGGTTTGAAGCTCGCAATTTCCGCAAAGATGGAAGCGTGATATGGACCCGTACCAATGCTCGCACTGTGCGAGATGAAACAGGCAATATTCTTTATTTTGAGGGGTTTGTCACAGATATTACCTTTCGTAAAGAGGCTGAGATAGCGATCCTGGAAAGCGAGGAAAAGTATCGCGCGCTCGTTGAGCGCCTGCCCGGGGCAGTTTTCCTTGACTCGGCCGACAATCCGGATGTGGCTTTCTACATCAGCCCTAAAATCGAAGAAATCCTCGGCTATTCCCAGGAAGAATGGATTTCCAACGTTATCTGGTCAGATATTATCCATCCCGAAGATCGCAACCGGGCCCTTAACGCAAGCAAACACACTGATAAAACCGGGGAGGTATTCCGCCAGGAATATCGAATGAGGAAGAAAAGCGGCGAGTTTGTTTGGATCAGGGAAGAAACATCGCTGGTAAGAGACGAACAAGGACAGCCGCTTTTCTGGCAGGGATTCTTTTTGGATATTTCCAGCCAGAAGCAAGCTGAAAGCGCAATATCCCAAAGCGAAGAACAGTTCAAGAAGATTTTTCAATCCAACCCGATTGCTTCTCTCATCGCCACCCTGGATGAAGGACGCTTGGTCGCCGCCAATGAAGCATATTGGAAATTTTCCGGTTTCGAACCAGGGGAATTGCTTGGTCATACAAGTATAGAAATAGGTCTTATTTCAAAGAAAAAACGGAAAGAGCTTGTTGCGAGACTAAAAAAAGAGCGCACAATTCGTGATATGAGCGGAAAAATTGTTACAAAAAGCGGGGAGAGCCGACATTCATTGGAATCTTATGAGCTGATCAGCTTTAATGAACAAGATTGTGTCCTGGCGATGTTTCACGATATGACCGATCAGGTAAGAGCGCAACTTGCGCTAAGAGAAAATGAAGAAAAATATCGCCAGCTCTTCGAGTCCGAATTGGACGCCATCTTCCTCATTGACAATGAAAACGGAAATATTCTGGAAGTCAATGCAGCCGCATCTGCCATGTACGGATATAGCAAAGAAGAGCTCCTCCAAAAGAAGAATTCTGACCTATCAGCACAGGCTGAAGAAACTCGCAAAGTAACTCGAACCACTCCTATAAACAAAAGTCAGGTTATTTCCATCCCGCTCCGGTTTCATCGCAAGAAAGATGGAACCATATTCCCCGTCGAGATCACCGGTCGCTTTTTTGAATGGCGCGGACGTCCGGTACATATTGCAGCAATCAGAGATATTACGGAGCGGAAGAGGGTCGAAGAAGCGCTGCGCGAAAGCGAGCAGCGCTTTCGGAACATCGTCGAGCATACTACGAATATTTACTATTCGCATACTCCCGAGCATGTGCTGACTTTCATGAGTCCTCAGACACGCGAGCTTCTGGGTTACGAGCCGGAAGAGGCGTTGGTCAACTGGAAAGAGTTCTTGACCGACAATCCCCTCAACAGGGAGGGGATCGAATTAACGCAGAAGGCTATCGATACGGGAATACGTCAAAAAACGTATGTCCTTGAACTTAAACGGAAAGACGGCAAAAACGTATGGGTAGAGGTACACGAAAGTCCGATTCTAAAGGATGATAAGACGGTGTTGATCGTGGGGGCTTTGACCGATATTACCGAACGTAAACGCGCTGAAGATACCTTCCGGCACCAAGTAGAAGATTTGACCGTTCTCCACAACATCGCAGTAGCCGCATCTTCTTCCAAAAGCTTGGATGAACTGATAAAACGTACAACAGATACCATTTTTGACACGCTCCACCCGGATACCTGTGGTGTAGAACTGGTAACCAATCTGGGTGATACATTTTACGCACACCCCTCCTACCGCGGCGTAAATCCAAGTGAGATACGAAGGCCTTTTCCACTATCAAGCGGAGTTACTGGAAAGGTTATTTCTTCAGGCAAACCGGTCCGTCTGGAGGATGTTTCGCTAGAACCAGCCTACTTAGAATTGACACCAGGTGTCCGCTCTGAACTTTGTGTACCGATCGTGCTTCAAGAGCGGGTCATTGGCGCTATCAACATCGAGTCAAAGCAAGCTGCAGCATACGACGAATCCGATGAACGTTTGCTCAATACGATCGCCGGTACGCTTGCGGCAGCGATCGAGCAAACAAGATTATTTGAAACTTCTCAGCGACGCTTGAAAGAATTGACGATTCTCAACGCCGTTGCAATTGCCAGTACCCAAGCCACAAGTATAGATGAGTTGATCGAAAAGGTTACACTTATCATCGGCGAATCGCTCTATCCGGATAACTTTGGGGTGTTGCTCCTAAATAAGGATGGCGCGACACTTTCCCCTCACCCATCCTATCGGGGAATTTCGGTTGGAAAATTTCCAAAGGTTTTTTCTTTAGATAAGGGTATTTGTGGTCAGGTAGCCATAAGCGGACAACCTGTCCGAATCGCAAATGTAAGAAACTTCAAGAATTATATTGAGGTGACTTCGCAAGTCCGATCTGAGGTATGTGTCCCGATTGCTCACGGCCACAACATCCTTGGTGTGATCAACGCAGAGAGCCTCAAGATCAATATGTTTACCGAAGATGATGAACGGTTGCTGCTCACGATTGCCAGCACGCTTGCCACAGCCATTGAAAAGCTGCGCTTGCTTGAGGCAGAGAAAGAACGGCGCAAAAAAGCCGAGACTTTGCTCGATGCAACCAACACTCTGACAACCTCGTTGAACGTGGACACTTTGTTGGACACTATTCTTGAAACATTATCCAAAATTGTGCCCTACGATAGCGCGTCCATCGTGATCGAAAAGGAAGGTAAGCTTGTCATCGTTGCCGGGAAAAATTTTCGCACAGATTATGATGTGGTGGGGAAGCAACTTGAGTATTCAGAAAAGTGGCTACGCTTAAGTGCAACCCAAAAACCTCTTGTTCTCTCTGATGTACAGGTTGATCCGATATTCGAGCAATGGCCGGTCTCGGAGTATATTCGAGGTTGGATGGGTGTTCCCCTGGTAGTTCACGGGAAGCTAAAAGGCTATATCAATTTAGACAGCCGGAAACCAGACGCATTTACGGAAAACGATGAAATCCTGGCCCAAACCTTTGCAAACTCTGCAGCCGTTGCAATTGAAAATGCGCGTCTGTTTGAAATTGAGCAACAAAGTCGCCAGAAAGCCGAAACATTGCGCGAGGCCACAGCTGCTCTTACCACCACCATGGAGCTAGAATCCATTTATGAAATCATTCTCGACTCCCTGGCAAAACTTATCCCCTTTGACAGCGCCTCCATAGAAATTCTCGAACAAGGGATGGTTAAAGTTGTCGCTGGCCAGAACTTAACAAATAATGGAAGCTGCCTTGGTCACGTGTATCCCTACGACGGTGCGAAGTGGGGTAACTTGGCGACGTTCCGCGAGCCGATCATCATCTCGGATGTGCAGGTGGATAACCGATTTGTAAAATTTGAGGACACGACCTACATCCGCGGCTGGATGGGTGTCCCCATGTTCGTTCAAGACAAGCTGGTTGGCTTCTTAAACCTGGATAGTTCTATAAAAGATTTTTTTACCCAAGACCATGCCGCCCTGGCGCAGACGTTCGGAAATCAAGCCGCGATTGCGATTGAAAATGCGTTTTTGTTCGCACAGGAACAATCTCAAAGACAACGGAATGCAATTCTTCTTGATTTAGTACACGTGGTCGCATCCTCGCTCGAACTGGACGATGTAATGCGAACGATCCTTGAACGATTATGTGAGCTGGTCCCAAGCGAATCCGGCTCCGTTCAACTTCTGGAGAGCGATATGCTGCGCGTTTCCGCAACGATTGGGATATCGCCAAAGGCGCTTCCAATTGGCAGTGTATTGCCATTGCAGGATTTTCCGATCATCCGTCAAACCATAGAAGGAAAAATTCCGGTTTATGTCAACGATACCCAAAAAGACAATAAGCATAAGTTTATACCTGGCCTAAAGCATGTCCGTTCTTTCTTGAATGTACCTCTAACCTACAAGGGGAACGCGATTGGTCTTATTACCTTGAATAGCCCGGAAAAAGATCATTTCAGAGAGCAAGATATAGACCTGGCGCTGGCAGTCGCCTGGCACGCCGCGATTGCAATCGAAAACGCGCGTCTCTTTCAAGAGGAAAGCCGGCGCTCCCAGATCATCGAAGCAATGGCAAACATCGCGAACGAGTTTGCAACTGCTCAAGAGATCATTCCAGTGCTTGACAAAATTGCTCATCGAGCATTGGATTTATTGCACGCGTCCACAGTGGCGATCTACTTGCTTCAAGATGACGACAAAACCATAAAAGTTGTCACTGCCCAGGAAATCTATCGAGAGCAACTTATATCGCACAGCATTCAGATCGGCAGAGGGATTACCGGCAACATTGTTGCATCCGGTAAACCAGAGATCGTCGACGACATTTTTAAAGACACTCGCAGGATAAGAGTGCCGGGAACGCCAGAAGAAGACGCCCAACGAGATACCATTATGTCTGCGCCATTAGTCCTGCGTGGTAAAACAATTGGCGCTATCAACGCCTGGAGAATTCGTACCAGCGGCCTGTTCAACGAGTTTGAACTGAATTTCCTGGTCAGCATTGCCCATCAAACCTCGGTATCGATCGAATCGATTCGACTCTTCCAAGAAACTGCCAGACGCGCGCAGGAAGCCCATGCCATAGCAGAGGTCGGGCGGGACATTTCGTCCACGCTCCAGCTCGACGTTGTCTTGCAAAGGATCGCAGAATATGCCAAGGAACTTTTGCGCGCCGAAACCAGCGCCGTCTATCTGACCAACCCGGAGGATTCTCTACTGCGAGCCATTGCAGCAATCGGGAAAGAATCGAGAGAGATCAAGAACGATCCCCTTCCAATTGGGAGCGGAATTCTGGGAAACATTGCCCTGCAAAAATCCGGAGAGATCGTAAATGATACGTTCGGAGACTACAGAGCTATCATTGTAAAAGGCACGGAAAGGGAGCCAAACGAACACCTCATGGGCGTGCCCGTTCTCTCAAAGAACCAGCTCACTGGATTGGTAGCAGTCTGGCGAACGGGCGAAGGCGAGGAATTCAAACCGCATGAACTTGATTTTCTCAGTAGCCTGGCGCAGCAAGCCGCTGTAGCCATCGAAAATGCACGCCTGTTCGAAGCGGAACAACGACATTTCCAAGAAGCAGAGACTCTCCGCCAGGCAGCAGAAGCAATCACCTCTTCGTTAGACATTCAACAAGTGCTCGATTCGATTTTAGATAACCTCAACCGAGTCCTTCCATTTGATAGCGCAGGTGTTTTCCTCATCGAGGACGATCAGGTTCGCCTCACTGCCTATAAAGGAATGCCGGTTAATGGCATCGTCACCGACCAACTATTTCCAGCTGATAATAGACTTTTCCTGGAAATATGGCAAACTGGCCGGCCTCTCATCTTGAAGGACGCTTGCAACGATCCGCGTTACGAAAGCTGGGTCGTCGACCGCACACGGGGATGGATTGGTGTTCCTCTCATCGCTCGAGGGAATATTATTGGTTATATTACGATCGACAGCCTGAAAGTTGAGGCTTATAAAGAACACGATGCTAACCTGGCCATGACCTTTGCTCATCAAGCAGCAGTAGCCATTGAAAATGCCCGTTTATATGAACGAGGAGAGCAACAGATTCGCCAGCTTACGGTATTGCGCGACATTGACAGCGCAATTTCATCCAGTTTTGATCTTCGGATTACCCTAAACCTTCTTATTGGATATGCCACCAGAGAATTGAACGCCGATGCTATCGCGATCCTGCTCTACAATTCAGACCTGAAGTCACTGATTTTATACGCGAGCACAGGCTTTAACAACAGGCATAATGGTACACCCCCCCACATCCGCATTGGAGAAGGATTGGCGGGTCATGTGATCCTGCAAAGAAAGCTGGTCCAAATTACCGACCTCGCTCAGGCAAGTGAGTTTCCTCCATCTCCGTACACTGTGGGTGAAAATTTCAAAAGCTATTTCGGTATCCCACTGACCGGTAAGGGGCAGATCAATGGGGTGATGGAAGTATTTATGCGCCAAGAAAGTCATCCTGACCTCGATTGGCTAAACTTCTTACAAACCCTGGCAGGCCAGGCAGCAATTGCAATCGACAATGTACAGATGTTCAGGAACTTGCAACGCAGTAACCAGGAACTGATTCTTGCTTATGACACCACCCTGGCAGGATGGGGGCGAGCTCTCGAACTCCGCGATAAGGAAACGCAAGGTCACACCGATCGGGTTGTGGAACTAACCCTCGAGCTAGCCCGCCAGATGGGCGTTGATGGCGAAGATCTAACTCATATCATGCGTGGTACCTTGCTCCATGACATTGGCAAGATGGGCATCCCTGACCACATCCTGCATAAGCCTGGCCCGTTGACTGAAGAAGAATGGGAGATCATGAAACAGCATCCCCAGTATGCTTATAACTTGATGAACCCCATTCCCTACTTGCGTCAGTCTCTGGATATTCCTTTTGCACACCACGAGCGCTGGGATGGTAGCGGCTATCCGCGCAGCCTGAAGGGGGAGGAAATTCCCCTTGCAGCCCGTATTTTTGCCGTAGTGGATATTTGGGATGCGCTGTTATATGACCGCGTCTACCGCGATGCCTGGCCAGAGGAGAAAGTAATCGAGTACCTCAAAAACACGGCTGGGATCGAACTCGACCCTGCTATTGTCGATGTATTCCTTCAGTTGATTGCAGAACAACGATCTGAAAATCAGGCGGGGTAGCTCCGCCTGATTTTCAGGTTTCATGTTACGCGCACAAAGCGCCGTTTTCCCACTTGTAACACGCCCGGATGTGGGAATGCTTCATCGCCTCGCTCCAGCGTTTCGCCGTCCAAACGCACCCCCTTTTGATCGATCAATCGCCGCGCTTCGCTCTTGCTAGACACCATATCTGCGCCCGTTAGAACATCAAGTACGGTTGCCCCGGCTGGCATCTTGTATTCCGGCATTTCATCCGGTATCTCTTTCTGCTGAAACAGGCGTATAAATGCCTCTTCGGCGGCCAATGCTTCTTGCTCACTGTAGAAGATGCTGACAATTTCTCGCGCCAGCTTCATCTTGGCATCTCGCGGATGCAGTTTTCCGCTTTCCAATTGCTTTTCCAGAGCTGTAATTTCCTTCGGCGACCAGCGGGTGACCAACCGGAAGTATTGCGGCATGGAAAAATCCGGCAGGCTCATGACCTTGCCATACATGTCTTCAGCGTTGGTATGGATTGGAATGACATTTCCAGTCGATTTGGACATGCGTTGTACGCCATCCGTGCCGGGCAAGATTCCGGTAATCACGCCGACCAACGGCTTCTGACCCAATGCTTCCTGCAATTTCCGCCCGGCAACGATGATGTTAAATAGCTGGTCCGTGCCACCGATCTGTACGTCAGTTTGCTGTGCAACCGCATCGTAACCCTGCATCAAAGCATAGAAGGTTTCGTGAATGTAAATCGGTTCCCCGTTTTCAAGTCGCTTGGAGAAATTATCACGCGCAAGGAACTGCTGGACGGTAAAATTCTGTCCCAGGTGGATCAAGTCCACCAATGACAGTTCCGAAAGCCACTCGCCGTTATAACGGACTTTGGTTTTTTCACGGTCCAAAACGCGGAAAGCCTGCTCGGCGTAGGTCTGCGCATTTTCAGCGACCTGTTCTTCGGTCAGGATCGGACGCGCTTTGTTTTTGTCTGAAGGATCGCCTACCAGAGCGGTATAGCTCCCAATCAAGAAGGTCACTTCGTGTCCCAAATCCTGGAACTGGCGCAGTTTGCGCATCGTAATGGTGTGACCGAGATGCAGGTCGGTAGACGTGGGGTCATACCCGCAGTACACGCGCAACGGGCGCCCTTCTTTCTGGGCTTCGATCAACCGCTCGCGCAATTCCTTTGTCATCGCTTTCTTCAACCCTTCATCGCCATACTCCGTGCCCTGCATCAAGAGTTCAACTTGCTCGTCAATGTTCATGGGTACCTCCGGCAAAAAAATAACGCATCACGTTTTACGATTCCGTGATGCGCAAATGGAACGTAAAACGTTTTTCAACCCCGCGCATAATAATACGCGTTATTCGACTCCTCAATCAAAACCAGATTGGCTTGGCGCAAGATGAGGTCCAGGATGGCCTGTCCTTCGGGGAAACCCGTCCGCCCGCGCACTTCACCCTGGAACTGGACCTCACCAAATGTCTTGAAACCAAAATAAGCCCTTTCCCCGATGACCTGCACGGCCTTCCCCCAGCGGGCGGGCAGAACCGCCACTTTCTGGACCTCAGGCCAGTGCAAACGCACCCGGCGTAACCCGTTCTCGAAGCGGATCCCGTCCGCCTCCAGCCGGATGACGGTGTTCCGATCCATCCAGTTTCCCAAAGATATGCTTACCGCTGAAAACAACAAGAATGCCCAGAATAGCCAGACCCAGAAGGGAGTATATTCACTCCTCCACAAGAACCACATCCCCAGGCTGGCAGTCAGGAATAGAACCCAGGCGGTCCCTTCCCCTCGGCGTGACAGCAACACAGGACGGAATTCACGGCTCTCGCTTTCAGGCATAGACAATATTATACAACAGCTTCAGGAGGTGCTTGACCACGCCCGCGATAAGACAGGTTCTTCCGAAGATATCGAAAAGAGAGGGCATGCCAGGCACGCCCTCTCTCCGGTTTCACCCATTTAACAACACAATTGTTGACTTACTGGGCCAGGTTGAAGGTGAATTCCCACGGCCCTGGGATTGTAAAGAATTCGTCGCTGTAGACAAGTTGTTCGGCCTGTTCCTGGCTCATCGAATCCGGCTTGCCGGTAATTTGCATGACCATAGCGCCATTGACATCGTTACAGGACAGCGTGATCCCAACCCCGCGCTCGTTTAGCACTTGCTGGATTTTTGGCATGTAAATATTGCAGTAATCTTCCTGGCGCGGAAAAGAGGCAATGGCGCCAATGCTCACGGTTACGGAAGACAAGTCTGCATCCGGAGGAACATAGAACTCGAGCGTATCACATCGCTGGCCCGGTTGCCCGTCTCCGGTTGGATCCTGGGTGCTCAGCAGCGTAGCGCCGTACTCGTTCAAAACAACATCGGCATACTTCAAGCTGGCATTCCAGATCGTCCAGTCAGAGGCATCGGGCAGGGTGAAGCACACGTCCGCATAGACCTGCTTACCTTCTTGCCAGGCCCGGTCCACGTGCACGTTGATCCCGCTGACAAGCTGGTCAGTGGAAATAGATTTTGCAGCGGCGGTCGGATAGGACTGAGCGATAAACGGTGTCGAGGTAGCTGCCATTGGCTGGGAGGAAGCTGTTGGTCCGCATTGGAGCCAGCAGGAACAACAGAAATAGGAGCTGAACAGGCAGCTGCAGCCAACACCAATACCAGGATTACGAAAGAAACTCGATGGGGCATTTTATTATCCTTTACACTTTGATGGTTCGTCTGGCAGTCTTCCCGCCAGCGTCGGGTAGTGTACCCGACTTAGTTAAGAGATAGATGATATTTTGAAGATGTCGCGAAGAGCACCTTCTAACTCCGAGAAGTGCATATTATACCCCAATTCGAACAAACGTTCTGGTTTAGAGAATCGCCCTTCGGTGATGAGAACGCTCATCTCGCCCAACGCCAGGCGCAGTAAGAACTTCGGGTATTGGAACCAGTATGGCCTGTGGAAAACATTTGCCAGGGTGCGCATGAACTCCGCATTTGTGGTCAATTGCGGTGAAACTAAGTTGAACGGGCCTGACGCCTCCGGGTTCTCCATCAGGAACCGGATCGCGCCGATTTGATCCTCGATATGGATCCAGGGGAGAGCCTGGTCTCCGCTACCAAATCGCCCACCGAAAAACAGACGGACTGGTAAAGCCATGAGCCACAACAAGATCGCGTCTCTGGCTAGCACAACTGCGGTACGGCACACAACGTGGCGGACACCAAGTTCTTCCACCGGTTTGGTGGCATTTTCCCAGGCAACTGTCAGTTGTGCCAGGAAATCCTCCCCGGGCGGAGTGGATTTGTCTGCTACCCCTTCCCCTCGCAAGCCATAGTGATTGATGCCGGAGATTTGGATGAAAACGTTGGGGCGATGCTTCGCGTTTTTTATAGCGGAAACAAGCCCCCGGCCGGGGTCGACACGCGAAGAGAGGAAACGCTGCTTTTTCTTCACGGTCCACGGCCAGGCATACAGGCTGAGTCCAGATAAATTTATTACAGCGTTCATTTCATCCATTAACGGTCCCCAACCGGCCGGTGTCTGTCCGTCCCACCTTACGGTTTGAGCTCCTGCAATATCTTTGCTTGGATCTCGCGTCAGGGCCCATACCTGATGGCTATCCGCAGTCAGGGATTTAATCAGATGCTTCCCCATAAAACCGGATCCGCCGGCAATCAGTACTTTCATCTCAGATTCTCCAGGAGATTGGTTGTGCTATAATCAGCGCCATTGTGGAGGCTCCATGCAAGAGCCAGTACTGGTCTTAAACGCTAATTTTGAGCCGATCAATGTTTGCTCAACACGACGGGCTATCGGGCTGATTTTGTCGGAAAAAGCAGCGATGGTCGTCAACGGGCGCGGACACATCCACACGATCAACCAGCTGTTACCGCGACCGTCCGTGATCCGTCTGGAGAGCATGGTCCACCGGCCTCGCCCACGCGTGAAACTGACTCGACGCGAAGTCTTTCGGCGCGATAATTATACCTGTCAGTATTGCGGGCGCCGCGATACCCCTTTAACGGTCGATCATATCCTGCCCAAACACCTTGGCGGACAACATATTTGGACCAACGTGGTCGCGGCCTGCCCGGGGTGTAACCACCGCAAAGGCGGGCGGCGGTTGGAAGAAGTCCAGATGAGCTTGTTGCATGTCCCCAAAGAGCCGACGGCCAGCGCCGCTTATTTATACGGTCGCCATTTAGACGAATATGGGGAATGGGAACCATTTATTTCAGGATGGTAAAACCGGTTTACAAGTTTAGCCCTCCCGCTCAAAAGCAGATGGCTAATTTTATAGAAATTCCGAAAACAAGGATGGCACAATACAGGCGCCATCCTTGTTTTCGGAGGCTCCTGTTCCACCCAATCATTGTGGTTCTCCCGTCGGAAGCGGTCGAGCCATAATTGCTTTTATGAAAAATCCAGAGTGAGAAAATCAGTCGCCAGGTCTACTTCGCCCTGAAAGTGCTGGCGAGCCTCGGCGATCAAGGTATCGTTTGCATATTCGCCGGTTGGATAATGAATCAAGAACAGCTTGTTCACTTCTGCCTGCGCGGCGACCTGACCGGCTTGAGTTGCGGAGGAATGACCAAGGGAAGCGCCAGAAGCTTCATGGATCAGCACGTCGGCTCCATCCGCCAGGCGGACCACTTCCACACAGGGTTCGGTATCGCAAGAATAAACCAGCGCCTTTTGGCTAGATTTAAATTCAAACCGCAAGCCAATGGTTGGAATCAAGTGATGCACAGGTGACGAAACTATCCTGAACTCTTCGCTATCCAACAGGGTATTTTTTTCGACATCCGGTAAACGATGGAAGGCAACGGGAAAGAAGTTCGGCCAGTTTTCCCAGGAATACATCCCCATCAACTGTTCCATGCGGTCGAGAGTGTAGTGCAAGCCATAAATGGTGATCAATTTTTTACGACCGCGCAACCACATATCCATGAGAAGCAGCGGAACGCCGGAGACGTGATCGGGATGGAAGTGGGTCAAAATCAAGTCGCTGATATCCAAAAAGTCAACGCCAGCCTGCGCTAGGCGATGGACGGGGTTATTGACACAGTCAACCATAACGACGCGCTCTTCCCCTACCAGGACCATATGAGTGTTTTCGCTATCCTTGGAAGAAAGCGCATTGGAAGAACCGAGGATGACCAGTTTTGCCATGATATTTTCCCTCTAAAAAGCAGATGCTAGCAGCAATGGAGTAATATAAGTTTCAATCACCGCTGCAAGTAATAACAGCGGCATAACGACGCCCACTACCACCTTGGTCCAATCGGCCAATAATTCCAGCACCACCTCACCTAGCGATCTTCCCATTTGCGGTGTGACCAGCACAACGCCAATCCGCAACATGGCAGCGCTCGCCAGAATCAGAGCAGGAATTTCAAAAATACCGTGGGGCAGCAAACCGCTCACCGTCAACGTGAGAGCAGAATAGCCCCGCAATTGGAACACGCCCAACAATACGCCAACCGTGCTCAGGTTGACAATATAAACCAGCATGCCCAGCACGCTGAACGAAACCAAGCCTGCTAACAAAATCAGCCCCACTGCGCGCAAATTATGGCTGAAAATAAACGGGGCAGAAAAGTTTTGCCCCAAACCGGTCAAGGTGGTTGAGCGTTCAAACTGTTCCGATAAGTGTTGGACTACCTCAGGCGAGGCGATATCTACAAACTGGGGTACTTTCGTTATGGTCCATGTGAAGCCAGCCCATAGCGCGCCTACGGCCAGGATAACCAGCACGCCAACCGGAAGCGCTAACTGCCGTAATACTTTGCGAACTTCCAACCGATACCAGTCCAGTATCGAAGTAGACTGGCCTTTGAAATAACCCCAAAAGGTACGCCAGGCCCAGCGCACATTCAGCACGTCGATTTCACGGCCCAGCAAATATTCTCGTTGGAAGTGAGATAATCCAACCCGGATGAGCAGGCCTGCTAAAATGATCACTCCCAACACAGCCAGCCACAGCACCTGGTTATTGCCCCAAAATAACAAAGCGCTCTCTCCTTGCATCAACACCGCCACCGGTATCACAATGAAAGAGGCTAAAAGGTTAGCGGCCTTGACCGAAGTAGATTGTACTGAAATCACAATCGCTGCACTGACCATCAGGACCGCGTGCGCAATCGTCAACGCAATCAACTGAAGAAGCACCGATAACGGCGGCATTTCTATACTTTGCCGGGAAACGACGACCAGATAAAAGCCGATCGCAATCAGGCTGGCGGTAAGAGGCGTGAGCACACCGATCAACAATTTTCCCACATACATCTGCCAATCTTTCAAGGGAGTGCTAAGCAGAGGCTCAATGGTTCCGCGTTCTTTCTCGCCCACAAAGGACTCCAACGCTACCACCAGAGAAATCGTGATCGGGAAAAAGCCGATGATCAACACTGAAAACGGCACCAGCCGATCGACCAGCAAGGTACCGCCATAACGGCCAACAAATTCGACTGCCGAGCGCGCTACTTCGTTCATCAGCAATGGAAAAATGAGGGTCAGCAGAGTAAGGGGGAACAAAATACGCCAGTCACGGAGCTGGTCACGCAGCTCACGTTTCGTCACAAGCCAGACAGGAGAAAACCTATCCATAACTTCCTCTTACCCAGCGGCTGCGGCAACGGGCGAGTCAAGCGGTGCTTGCACATCGGCCATCACTTTGAGATAGACCTGTTCGAGGCTGCGCGGGACTTCTTGAAGAGTCACCACCGGCGCGTGGATTTCTGCCAGCCGATTTAATAACACAGGATTGGATTCGTGTGGCCGGTCCACCCGGAACCGCAGCCTGCTTCCGTTATTTCCGCTTAATATCACCCCTTCGGGCAGGTGCAAGCCATCTACCTGCCAGGGTTGTGATAGTTGAGCTTCAAACTCTACCGGCCCTAATATTTTCCCTTTGAGTTCTTCGAGCGTGCCGCTAAGCAGGATTTTTCCGCGATAGATGATAGCGATAATATCTGCCAGAGCTTCTGCTTCTGCAAGGTTATGGGTACAAATGACGATCGTCCGCTGGGATGATCTTAAGCGCGAGATCTCATCCCGCACCAGACGGGAAGATTCCGGGTCCATCGCCGAAGTTGGTTCATCCAGCAACAAAACAGGCGGCTCATGCATCAGCGCGCGCGCCAGGGCCAGCTTTTGACGCATCCCTTTGGAGTATTCGCCCACGCGCTTATGCATCGCTTCTGACAACCCGAAGTAATCCAATAGATATTGGATGCGCGCCTTCCTGGCAACAGGGCTGAGGCGATAGACTTCCCCGAAGAAATCCAGGTATTCCAGGCCGCTCATGCGCACATACAGGCCATGTTGCTCAGTCAGGACCCCTACCGAGGCGCGCACCTGGGAAGATTGTTTGACCACATCATACCCATTGACCTGCGCCCAACCGCGTGTGGGGTTGAGCAACGCGGTCAGCATGCGGACGGTGGTGGTTTTCCCAGCGCCATTCTGTCCCAACAACGCCAGGATTTGCCCAGGCCTGACAGTTAACGTCACGCCATCCACAGCCTTGAAGCCATTGAAATATTTGGTAAGATCGTTTGTTTCTATCATTTTTTAGAGGGTACTACCAATTCGTTCGTTAAATCTTACAGTTCCGTAAGGACGATTTTTACCAAAGAAGAAGGATTACCCCGTGAGCATAGAGGCTGTCGAACATAGCCTTTGGAAACACCCTTTGAATAAAACGGACGTTCCCCGGCATCCCAACTACATTTTTGGTTCTTCCATCTTTAACGGGATAGAGGCCCGTCTGAAACGGTAGAGCCACATTCTTAAGCATTATTTCGGTTAAATTCTTTCCGGTGACGCCATAGCAGCGTCGCTGCCGATGAGACAGCAATCACCGCCATCGCAGTCTGGTTGGCGTTGATCCCGCCTACCATAGAGGCATCCAGCCTCAAGAAGTCCAGCAAGAAGCGCCCGATAGGGTAAACGATCAAATAGACAAGAAAAATATCTCCCGTCTTAAGCCGGTCAGAATAACGGCGCATCAGCCACAGCAGGAGGGCCATGTTCGCAAGGTTCCACAAGGACTCGTATAAAAACAGGGGATGATAATACTCCTGGTTTTCAAAGCCGGGTAACCTGAACTGAGGCTCGATAGAGATTTTCCAGGGCAGGTTGGTGGGCGCGCCATACAATTCCTGATTTACGAAGTTTCCCCAACGTCCGATTGCCTGCCCTAAAGCAAGGGAGGGTGCGGCGATATCGGTCCACTCTGCAAAATTCAATCCACGCTTGCGAGCGAAAAAATACAGGGCAATGATCCCGCCAATCACCGCGCCGGGGATGCCCAATCCCCCATTACGCAAGTTGATCAGATCGAACGGATGGGTTAAATAGAAAAGCGTGGTTCTGCCTTCTGCGATGGCAGACGGCGAGGGGGTGAAAACATGCCATAAGCGGGCGCCGATCACTCCGCCAATGATCAACCAGATCAACATATCCCAGACGACTTCCGGGTCATATCCGCGCCGTTTCGCTTCTAGTGTTGCCAGCCAGGCACCGGCCAGCGCCCCCAGCATCAGAATAATACCGTAATAGCGGATAAAAATTGGTCCTAACTGGAATCCCTGTGGCATAAGATATACCTCGCAATAAGTATTTACAAAGTGGAAGGGAGAAGCCCGATCATAAAGGAGACGTCTGCACCGCGTCCTCTTGGGCTTGGATACTTTTTGAGAATTGCGGACTTCATGGCAATTATGATTACTTCATCTCAGCGTGCGCCTGGCTGCGAACGAACCAAATCCGCTGCAAAGCAGTGAAATTTGCAAGAATGGCCAGGATCCATAGGGCAATCATCGGCTGGTTGAACACCAGTAGCGGAGCCAGCACCAGGTAACGCTCCATGCGCGTTAATATTCCAACTTTGGCCCCATAGTGCAGGCTCTCGGCGCGCGCTTTCACATAAGAGACCAAGATCGAACCGGCCGCCGCTGCAAAAGCCAGGGTGCTGCCCAGCGCGTTCCCCCGCACGGCAAAATAATACATCAGCCCGCCCAGGATCGCCATCTCCGCATACCGGTCGCTGACCGAATCAACGAAGGCCCCAAAATCGCTTGGATCGCCCCGCAGGCGCGCCATCGTGCCATCCAGCGCATCGATCGGGGTCATGATCAACACCAGCCAGCCGCCCAGGACCAAATTTCCTTGGGAGATGAAGTATGCGCCAACAAAATTCCCAACCATGCCCAGCGCCGTCATCATATTGGGCGTCACCCCAATGCCGAGAAAAAACCTTCCCAACGGATCGACCACCCACTTGAACCAGATCCGCATCCGGTCGGTGAAAGTTACGGGCACACGTACGCTATTATTTTCCACAAAAGTCTCTCCCAGAGCGAAATTTATTTGGTTCTCTAGGATTTCGCGTGAAAGGGGCCGGATTTGGGGGTGCGAGCGTGCGTACGCACGCTCGCACCCCCAAATCCGGGTATCTACCACGGAAATTCCCAAAGAGCCATTTATTTTCAAAATGTAGTCCTGGTGCCGCAACTTTCATCAGCTGCATTGTCAATTTTGACCATACAGTCTCAAATATCGTTGCAGTACTAGTCGCTATCAAAGTCGTCTTCAGGGTCCACCAGGACATCGCGCTCACGGCCCCCGCCTTGTGACGACCCGACAATGCCCATCTCTTCCAGTTGATCCAGCAGACGCGCTGCCCGCGGATAGCCAATGCGCAAACGACGTTGCAACAAGGAGGCGGAGGCCCGCTGCGATCCTCGGACCAGTGAAATTGCTTCCTCTATCAGAGCATCGTCGCTGTCCTCGGCCGGTTCCTGCAACAACTTCTCCCAAGGGGGCACATCCTCCTGCCTCAAATCGCTGGATTTTTGCCAATGTGTAATAATCTTTTCGATTTCCTGATCGGTGACGATCACACCCTGCGCGCGCAAAGGGTTACCAACTTCCGGATTGAGGAAGAGCATATCGCCCCGACCCAGCAATGTTTCCGCCCCGGTTGCATCCAAAATAACCCGCGAGTCGATTCCAGAAGCAACGGCAAAGGCCAGGCGGGCCGGGAAATTGGCTTTGATGAGGCCCGTCACCACATCCGTACTGGGACGCTGGGTTGCAACCACAAGATGAATCCCGGTCGCACGCGCCATCTGCGCCAGGCGAACGAGGTTGTGTTCGGTCTGGTCGGGAGCGGACATCATCAGATCGGCCAGCTCATCGATGATGACCACAATGCGCGGTAGGGGCTTTACTTCTCCACGGCGCGCCAGCTTGCGGTTGTAGCTATCCAGGTCGCGCGCCTTGGCGCCCTCCAACAGCCGGTAGCGGTGTTCCATTTCAACCACCACCCAGCGCAAGACGCCCATGATCCGTTCGATGTTGGTCTCGACTTTACCATACAGGTGCGGCAAGCCATTATAGCGCAGCAGCTCGACCATCTTGGAATCGATCATGACCAGGCGCAGGTCTTCTGGCGCGTTATTCATCGCCAAACAGGCTGCGATGGAAGTAATGCATACCGATTTTCCCGAACCGGTTGCGCCGGCTATCAACAAATGCGGCATACGTGCGAGATCGGCTACCAGCGGTTGGCCCGAGACATCCCGACCAAGGGCGATCGCCAAGCGCGAATTGACCCGGTAAAAATCGTCTGTCTCCAAGATCGGACGCAAGCGAACCGTCGCCGAGGCCGATTTCGAGTTCGGGACCTCGATGCCCACATACGGTTTCCCCGGCACCGGGGCCTGGATGCGTAAACGCTGCGCCGAGAGCGCCAGCGCCAGGTCTTTTTGCAGCGCCGCGATTTGCGCAACCCGCACTTTCATCAAGCGAGCGTCTTCTTCCTCAGATCCGCCGTTCTTTTTGATGAACCCCGGCTGGACTGCAAACTGTGTCACGGTGGGTCCTACTCGAAAGCCAATGACCGTCGCGGGAATGCCGAACTCGGAGAGCGTCTTTTCGATCATGCCGGCAGTCTGGTTGATCGTGCGCTCGTCCGGACGGGAAGCCTGCTCGTTGGACAGGATCGTCAAGGGCGGGAAATTTTCTCCGCGCGGGGGCGGCTCAGCAGGACGGCTGTCCTGTGTCACGGGCGCGCGCAAGGATTTACGAAATTGCGGGGGCAGCGGCGTTTGTTTCTTTTTTGGTTGCGTTTTCTCTTCGACGGCGGCGGGCAATTCTTCCGGCTCATCTATCGCTTCCGGAACAGGTTCTAAAACCGGAGCCTCCCCCGAAAGGCGCAGCAGCCATCGCTCTACGAACGTCCATAAGCTAAAGGCGCTCATGAAAGCCAGCAACCATAACACCACCAGCAGTGCTGTGCCTAGCACGGGTCCAAGCATCCAGGCGAGAGTGCCAATCCCCCACCCAATGCGGCCGCCATAAAGACCTGAATCAGCCAAATCAATGGATAACTTTCCCCAAATGGCAAACAGTCCTAAAGTCAGGAGGAGAACGAGTTCAAGGGCGATGATCCGGCCCCAAGAAAGAGTTCCCCCGGTCTCGACGGAGCAGGAAAAACCCGACCAGTCCAACAGAAAGCGCAAAAAGATAACTCCCCCATCCAAACCAAAGCGACAGAGAACTTGCCGAAACGGAAAGGAGCGTATCCTCTGTACCCACAGGCGCCTGGTTCCAACCGGCTAACGCCAGGAGCATCATCAGGCCAAAGGCCAGCATTACCACCCCTATGACATCCTGCGCGAAACGACCGTAATGCGACCTGACCCAAACCAACCGGTCTAGCCAGTCACTGTCCGGCTCTTCCGTTTGATAGAATGGTTCCTGGCGCATTTTCAGTTCTGGGTCTGCCCGGTGCGCCTGCTGATTTTTTTCAGGCATCCGCCCCTTCCAGGTTGAGACTGAGCCCCATACGCTGGTGCGCTGCATCGACGTGTAAAATGCGGACTCGAAGTTCCTGGTTTTCGCTGATAATATCGCGGACCGTTTTGCCATCCTCAAGCGGCATCTCTGACGCATGGATCAGGCCCTCAACCCCCGCCTCCAAACGGGCAAAAGCGCCGTATGAGACGATGGTGGTAACTACCGCTGATACGACCTGCCCGACGGCAAAATCGGTATCCGCTTTTTCCCAGGGATTGGGGAGCAAGCGCTTCAAGCTGAGCGCCACGCGGCAACGTTCCGGGGAAATTTCCAGCACCTGGGCATCGATTTCCTGGCCGAGTTTCACGATCTGGCCCGGATGGGAAACTCGTCCCCAGGAGAGCTCGGAAATATGGATCAACCCTTCGACGCCGCCCAAATCAATGAACACGCCAAAATCGGTGATATTCGTGACGTTGCCCCGGATCGTTTGGCCGGTTAAGAGCGTCTTGAACAGATCCATGCGCTTGCCCGGCTCCGCCAGGGCTGCACGCTCCGAGAATACCACCCGGCCATCCTCGGGGGCGCACTCGATCACCTTCAAGCGAAGCGACTTGCCCGCATAAGATTCCAGCCCTTCCTCGCGATTCTGCTTTTCGGGATTGGCAGCCATTTCCACCAGGTGTGAATAGGGCACAAAACCGTACAGGCCGTCCCCTTCCACCAAGACGCCTCCCCGGTTGTAACCCGTCACAGACAGCTCTACAATCCGGTCCTGGTGATACAAATCACGGACCTGGTTCCAATCCGTGTTTTGTTTTGGATCTTCGACTTTCGCTGGCGCTTCCCCCTTCGGCTGTTTGGCAACCGGAGATACGTACCGCTCCTCTTCCGCCAATACAGATTCCCACCAACTATCATCGACATCCGGCATAGATTCTTCAGTTTTTCGATAGGCAACCATTAAGGCCTCCTTCCCTACCTCAATTGATTTGTTGAGACTCAGTCTCCATCTCAACAATGGCGCGCGCGACAGCTTCCACCGCAACGCGTTGTTTCCGATACAAATCCGCTTCAGACATTGCTAACCGGGCTGCTACTTCGCGGACTTTGCGTCCTTCGATGAACTTCATTTCGAGGATGTTGTAAAGAATCCACTCTGTTGTAAAGCGCCGCTCTCCCTCCGGCCTCACCTGGTCGACCGCCTTACGCAGCAGCGCCCGGACCGCATTGGAGGTATTGCCTTCATATTCGCGCTCCAGGGCGCGCACGATCCGCAGCCCGATCAACGGGCTGTTGGTCAGTTTGGGACCGCCCCAGTAATGCGTAAGCGCGTCCTTGACCCAGTTTGCCAAATCCGCTTCTGGAGGCACTTCGTCAGAAAGCAGGTTGGTGCGCGAGTCGTAGCGGCTGACAGCGCGCAGGCGCTGCAACATGTCGATTTGCGGTTGCAGGTCTTCCAGGGAACGAAATACGCGTTGCTGCAACTGGCGGTCTTCCAGGGCGAAGGCTGCCCGTTCGGCCAGCAACCAGAGCGCGTTGCGCTGATCATGATCGATTTCGACCGGTTGTTCCGGCTGGCGCGCAACCCCGAGAAGTCCCAGCAACGCTGGAACCTCATCCCGGTCCATATCGTTCTGACGGCGTTGTCGTAGAGGTAAAATCCAGAAATCTCCCCACACAAACTCATCCCGTTCGTCGCCATTTTCATATTCGGCTTTATATAAAGCCTCGCCCAAATCTTGTTGGTCGATCAACTTACGATTGCCGGCAACCACAATCATCGACAGGCCATCCGCATCCAGGGCTGCGACAAACGAGCTTGGGGATTGCATGTGATCGCGCACGGCTGCCAGGACGGTCTCAAGGAATTGATGCATGTCGCCCCTGGTGAGCAGACGCTCCTCGATATTCTGTAATAGTTGCAACTCTGCCCGGTCACGTCCAAAGAACAGCCAGCGTTCCCATAACGGCGCAACCAGCGTTATCGTATGCTCTAATAAGAGCACCGACACAACGACAGCCAGCGGCACAAACGCGGAATAATCCTGGCCAAAGAATGCGCCCCCGCTGCGGCGGACAACCGTCATCAAGCCAAGCGCGGCAGAAGCCGTGACGGGGCCTCGCATGATCCATTTGAAAAGCCGGCTTTTTACCAACCGGTCTGGCCAGGAAACACCAAAAAACGCAACCGCGTAGGCCATTACGATCACCAATCCGCCCACCAGCAGATTTATGACCGTTGCCGAACTCCAAAACAACAAAGGGTATTTTCCAGCCAGTTCATATCCAAATAAAAGGTAAGGATACGATCCGAGAGCAGGAGCCGTCGCCCCGGCCATCAGGTATAACATGCGCCGCTGGCCGGAGCGGGTCAACATGCGCGCGTAGGCGCGGGCGAAGTTGATCCCGGCCAGCATCATTGCACTGACATAATATAAGGTAAAAACTTCGGTCAAGAAGGTGCGTTCGAGATGTGGAGCAGGCTGTCCGTTTGGCACAAAGCTCCCGACCAGATGCCCCGTGCCTAAAAACAGCAAGAACAGGGCCGAGAGCAGGTACATGAGACGCACAACAGCCCGTCGGCGCCCCCTGGAAGGGCGGCCAGCGGTCACCAACAGCGCGTCTGAAAGATGTAGGTAGGCAGCCGGCAGGAAGACGATCCCAATCCACTGCAAACGCAGCAGCAGTTCAATCCCCCAGTTTGGCACATCTTTACTTTGGAGAGCCTCTGTGGTAAAGACCACCACGACACATAACAGAATGACCGCAAAAGAGCGCGCCACGCGATCGCGCAGGTTGAAATGACAGCGCATACAGAAACAAAGAGAAGGCGGTGATGGCAATCCCCGCCGTCAAGATCTGATTGATCGTCTGTATCCCCGCCAGTAAACTGTCGGTCCAACCGTTAAACATAAGCCTTCCCGATGACTACAGTAATGATCTCCCAAAAAATAGGGCTACGTCCTGTGTAACGTAGTAATGGTCATTATACCCGCAGAATTCAAACCCGAGCTTGGTTGCCAGGCGGATCGCGGGGTAATTCTTAGAAGTCATTTCCAGAAAGATGTCCCTATCGCTTCGGGACGAGGCCCAATCCTGGGCAGCGTTCAAGAGGGAGCTGCCAATCCCCCGACGCCGGTCCGCTTTATCGACAACCAGATCTGTAACCCAGGCTGTAGTAGCCTGACTGTGCTCGAGGATACAGGCATAGCCAACCGGGATATCCTCGGCCAGAGCGATCAACGTAACAGAACGCTGGGTCCATTCATCGGCAAGTGCGAACGGGTCGCGCGGGTAACTGACCTCAATTGGCCGCGGCAAGCGGACCTCTCGAAAACCGGCTAACACCTGACCGTTTTCCTTGCGCAAATCCAACTGCCAGACGTAATCACTGGTGCTGGCGTGGTCAATCCGCATCAAACTCAGCAGATCGGTGGCAATAGCCGGGCGGATTTGAACGTTACTCAAAAATCAAGCCTCCAAAAGTCTAAGGTGCAATCACGCGAATAGGAATAATGCAAGCCGAGTATGCTTTTCCCTGACTATCAGTGACCTCCAGGCGCAACTGGTAATCGCCGGGGGTCAACGTACTTGTATCCCAAAATCCTAAATCACTTTCTTTTACCAAATCTCTACTCGCGGAAATGGTCGCCCACGCTTCTGTGCCTTGTGGCGCCACTTCGAATTTATAAAAGCCGAAATTATCAACATCCACTGTGCCGACGAGCGTAACCGCCCCACTGACTTCCTGGCCGGTCTCCGGTGATGTGAGCATGATCTTGCCCGGCACACAACCGTCTGCGGAGGCCAAAGCGGAACCGGGTACGGGAGTCATAAGGGTCAGTGCCACAGCTGGGTCACTCGAGAGGGACCCCTGGGTCTGGTTAAGAATGCTCAACGTAGGCTGTACCAGGATTTCAGTAGAAGGCAGGGCCGGTGCGACAAACGAGGCCAGAAACAATTCCCCAAAAAACAGGAAAAGAATCAGCACAGAAACCATCAAGGCCTGGCCTAAACGCCGGACTGCAAACTCGCGTTCCAGGCCGAAGACAGAATCGCGCCACTCTTGCCATGATTTCCATGACCAACGAAACGCAAACAAGCCGCCCAAGGACAGCAAAATATAAATTAGCCCTTCATAGTTGGCTAAAAAACGATAAACAGTTTCCATGCTCGCTTCAATTTCTAAACTATTTAAATAGCCTCCAAAACTCCTCGAATGATCGATTCAACCTTCGGTGTGATCACCTTCCCCGCCTCCATCACTTCCTGGTGTGTCGTTACGGTTGAACCGTCCAAATTCGCTTTGTTGCTGATGCCGGAGAGACCGAGGACGCGTAAACCACCATGGCGCGCGACGATCACTTCCGGGACAGTTGACATCCCAACCGCATCCGCGCCAGCCGAACGCAAAAATCGCAGGTCTGCCGGGGATTCGAAGGAAGGTCCACTCAAAGCACAATAAACGCCTTCTCGTAAGGTAATGTCGTTTTCAGAAGCTACCTTTCGGGCAATGGCGCCCAATTCTTTGTCATAAGCCTGGCTCATATCCGGAAAACGAGGCCCAATTTCATCCAGGTTGGGGCCCATGAGCGGATTCAGGCCGCTCATCCCCATCAGATTGAGATGGTCGGTGATGAGCATCACATCTCCGGGGACAAAATCAGGGTTTACCCCGCCGGCAGCGTTGGTGACGATCATGATCTCCAGCCCGAGGCGTTGCATCACGCGCACGGGCAAAGTGACCTGTCCCATGCTGTAGCCTTCATAGTAATGCACCCGGCCTTGCATTACCAGGACAGCCTGTCCTTCCAGTTCACCGACAACGAGACGGCCGGCATGCCCCTCTACCGTGGAAACCGGCCAAAGGGGCAGGTCCCCATAAGGGATGGTGGTGGCATTTTTAACGGAAGCAGCCAGATCGTTCAGCCCTGAACCGAGAATGATCCCGACACGAGGCTGCACGTCAATTTTGGCACGAACGGCCTGCGTGACCTGATCAATCTGGTCAAGTGTCAAATAGGTTTGCATAGGTCACCTGGATTGTACGATTTTTTAAAGATGATACGCGTAACGGTGTCGTGACAATCCCCGCTACGCGCTTGTCCTTGTCAAAATTATATCAGAGAATATTTAACAAAACTGTTCAGCCGTCAGGTTTTGAATTTCAGTAAATCACGAAAGTTGAAAGAGGACCCGAAAACAGGGGTGCGGGCATACGCCCGCACCCCTGTTTTCGGGCTTCCCTTAGTAATTCTGTGATTTACTGAATTTAACAAGAATCGAAAAAGTTGTAGTAAATTTAAGTCAGCCATGCAAGACACCTTCCGCCGCTTCGAAAACCTGCTCAGGCTCTTGACCACGCTCGTGCTCACCCTATGTGCATTGGGATTGCTTCTCATCCCCGGACGCATGGGCGCTCTGACAGCAAGTACGTCCTTAAACTTTTGCTTCGTTCTCGGCATCGTCATCTACATCGTAGGGCTCGTAAACCAAGCATCCATTTTCATTGTCCATAATAAATCTATGCAACAAGTCATCGATGGGACTGTTGTTGCCAGCCTGGCAATTCTCAGTTATTTATATTTTCAGGCTGACCTGGTTGTTGAGGCTGTTTCTCTGGCGGTATTGGTTGGCGCGCAACTCTATGTACTGGCGTTTCGAACCTATGATGAGGAAGTCGAGCGCAGTATTTTTATTTTGGGTTTTTCTGTTCTTAGCCTTGTCAACAGCCTTATTTTCATCTTTGGCTTGTTCGATCCCCTGGCCTATGCGAATCTAGGTTCTCTGAACGTTTACCTGGGCATTGCTTTCTTAATGGGCGGAGCGGCAGGCCTGGCAGCTTTTTTTCTGTCCCCACAAAAAATCTCCCGGACCTTTTCCAAGCTGATTGCGGTTCCCTGGATGATCTGGGTGCTGGTCTCTGCCCTGACCTCCCAATTTAATACCGTTGTGATCGCCTTTGGTTTTGCTTTACTGCCTCTGCTGACAGATTTAGGCTCCTGGAACAAACTTCGTTTGCCGCCAAGCGATTTAATTGGCCGCAAGGTGGTTCGGATTGCCAGCGTGGCCGAATTTTTAATGGTGTTTTCCCTGGTTTTTATTGGATACAATTCGCAGGGAATTCCTTTCCCGAACCCGACATTGATCGGAAGTGGTTTTCTCGACCTCAACCAGGATATTTCCTTTTTTGCAATGCTCGTTGCTATGGGATTTACTCTCTATGGCTTGATGATCGTTGTCCTGACAATTAATAGGTTACGAGCGGAGTGGTCTAATCCTGATTTTGATGATAAAGAGTATGCCAGATCGCCATTTAACTACTGGAGCAGGTGGATCTCCAGCTCCTTCGACGCGCTTCCGTCGCCTTCTCGAAATTTACGGACCACGGTAGAAATTCAGGCGGAGCAAATCACCGCGCTCGTTCAGCAACTTCACAACGAGAAAAAACGCTCTGCCCAGCTGAATTTGCTGGCAGAGCTCAGCCACCAACTTGAAGCGCAACTCGATCCCCCGGTCGCAGCGCAGTTGGCGGTCAACACCCTGCAACGGTCGCTGGATTGCAAACACGTGGCTGTTTACGAGAACGAAATAGAGCGGCGTGAATTCTCCATCATGGCTTCCGCAGGGACTTACCTGCCACCAGGCTATCGGCAAAGCTCGTCACAAGGTGTACTTGGCCGAACATTGCGCCTGCGAAAAACACAGATCGCCAACGAAGCCCAGCTTGACCCAGACCTTGTGAAGCTGGAAACATCCCAGATCCAATCCGTTTTTGCCGTGCCGATCATTTACCACGGACACGTAAAAGCGATCCTCGAAGTGGGGGAGGACAAAACCAACGCGTTCACCAGCCAGGATGTGCACTTAGCTGAACTGGTTGCGACAGAGTTGATCCGCGCCTGGGAACGCTCCAGCTACCATCAAAGGCTGACGAACCTGATCAAGGCGGGTATTTCTCTCTCGCCTCTCCTGGAATCTCAGAGCACAATCAAGGAAATCGCGACTATCGCCCGGGATACGTTAGAAGCGCGCTTTACCTTCGTGATGCTCCTGGATCAAGAAGGGAACTTTTCGCGAACGGCGTGCTCTGGCCACGCGCCTCGCCTGCTCAATTCTTTGAACCAGAACCCGCTTAACGACACCACACTCCAGGCTGCCCTGAACGCGTATGAACCGTTTCGGATTCGGGATGTGCGCAAGTATCGTCGCGCATCGCACATTGAAATTGACCATAACGGGTTGCGCAGCTTGCTGGCAATCCCTATCCGCCTGCACCGTTTGAGCATCGGCGCGATCCTGGCCTTCGGCAAACAGGGAGAAATTTTCTTCAGCGAAAACGATGAATCCCTGGCCGGGCTGCTTTCCTCACAGGCGGCCACTGCTATCGAGGCCACCTGGCTCTACCAAGAGTTACGGAATACGCTCAGCACCACAACTCAGCTGTATAACTTGAGCGTAAAAATCATCCAGGCCGGAGAGTTGCAGAAGGCAGCTCGACACATCGCCGAAACGTCTTCAAAGGTGACAAACGCAACAGTTGCGGGGATTGTCCTTTTCAGCAAGGACAAACAAATCGAAACAGAAGTTGAAATAGACCAAAGCGGCGCGCATTCGGACGTACAACACCCGATGGACTTGATCCAACAAACCCTCGAGTTGGGACAAATTGTCCACGTAACACCGGATCAGGTTTCGGCAACAATTTGTTTCCCGTTGCAAACCCCCCTCCGTAAATACGGCGCACTGTGGCTGAATGTTCCCAATATCCGGGATTATTTCTCACACCATGCTTCTAACATGCAGACCTTAGCCAACCAGGCCATCCTGGCCCTGGAACGCTCGATCCTGTTGGTCGAATCCCAGAAGCAGGCTGAAGCGATCGAATCGGCTTACGAGGAGCTGGAGTTTGCCTACGACGGAACGCTCGTCGCATTAATGTCTGCGCTGGATGCACGTGACCGCGAAACAGAGGGACACAGCACGCGGGTCAGTGAGCTTGCTTGTTTGCTGAGCGCGGAGCTTGGATTGAACGCTTCCGCCCTCAAGGCTATCGAGCGCGGAGCGTTGCTGCACGATATCGGCAAGATCGGGGTGAGCGACACGATACTGCACAAGCCGTCCCCGCTCTCGCCGGAAGAATGGAAAGTCATGCGGCTCCATCCCGACATAGGGGCACGCATTATCGAGGGCATCCCCTTCCTCGAAGAAACCTTACCAATCATTCGCTATCACCATGAACGCTGGGACGGAAGCGGATATCCGGTGGGGTTAAGCGGTAATGACATCCCGTTCCAGGCGCGTATCTTTGCAATCGCAGATGCGTTTGACGCCTTGACCAGCGATCGACCGTACCGGAAACGCATCTCTGGAGCCGAGGCGTTGGCTTATTTACAGGAACAAGCCGGCGTTTTGTTCGATCCCGATATCGTTCTGGCGTTTGAACGGATGTGGGAAAAAAATAGACTTGAGGAACTTATTTCATGAGACAACTCAGGTTTTCAAGGAAAGGTAAAGGTTACCAGGAGGATATCAGTTACATTTATCCCTCGGCATTTGTCGCGATACTCATCTTTGTACTGATCGTTGTTGACATTTTGGTAGAGAATCAACCCCTCGGAGAAAGAAACGTCCTTGCGCTCGCTTTCGGCGTAGGTGGCAGCATCTTTGTCTTTATGCAGATCACGTTAATCACCCCGAGGATACAAAAATATCGGTTTGTCTATAGCTGGATTATTGCCGCTGTGAGTGCTCTTGGATTAAGTGCTTTGGCCCTGGTTCTCGCTGAGCCTCTTCATATTTTCTACAGTCTTCTCCTCATTTTGTCTGTCACTTCTCTTTCTATTATCTCTGGCCGGGGTCCGACCTACCTCCTGACATTAATGAGCGGGATTGCCTACATCTTGTTCCACAACGGAAGCATTTCTGGATTCATAAGTTGGACAGTTCATGTTCTCCCTATGGTTGTGTCCATCGTAATTGGGGAAACCATTTTACGTTTGCGCTTGATCACTGAAAAGCATATCCACAGCCTTGAAACGGTTAACACATTTAGCCAGCAAATCAACTCATCCCTCGAAATAGAGCAGGTTTTATCTTTGCTGAACGCCGCGCTTCAGGGCGCCCTTGCCGCCAATTCGTACTACGTTGGCTTGATGAACGATGGGGCAATTCGACTGGATTTGTTCTACGATGATGGCGAATATTTTACCGATGTGAAGATTCCGGTGGTGGGCACGCTTGCCGGCTGGGTGATCGAGAATCAGACGACTTTATTCTTACCAGACCTGCGCAACAGGATTGAGCCAATGCAGATTCAAAAGGCTATCTTCGGTAAAAATAAGCCCAGTCTATCCTGGGCGGGCGTTCCTATGCGAACAGAGCATATTAACGGTTTACTGGCCGTGGCTGCCTACAAGCCGAATGCATTCGACCACACGGACGTGGAACTGCTTGCGAACATGGCCCAACACGCTGCCCTTGCCCTGGACAACACAGTTCACCACAAACAAGTGGAAGAACAATCCCGCCTGGATAGCCTGACCGGCACCTACAATCATCGCTATTTTCTCAAAGCGCTTCACGACCATATCGACAATGTCAAAATTGGCAATCAGGTCATCAGTTTGATCATGCTCGATATCGATTTGTTCAAACGATACAACAACTCTTTTGGCCATCAGGTCGGTGATCTGGTATTAACTGAATTATGCAAGACCATACAGGAAAACATCAAAAAGGGCGATTTTGTTGGCCGTTGGGGAGGAGAGGAGTTTGCGATTGCGCTGCCCGGCGCACGAGGCGACGAGGCCTACCAGGTAGCCAAACGTATCCAAAAAACGATGCAGGACCTGGTTCTCAGCCATCCCAAATACGAAAAAATCCCCGCGCCGACTGTCAGCCAGGGGATTTCTGTCTTTCCGGATGAGACGGATGAACTCGACCGCTTCATCTATCTGGCCGACCAGCGCCTCTATAAAGCAAAAGAACGCGGGCGTAACCAGATCGAGCCGGACCCGTCGCACTGGGAAAAGATTCGCTCTGCAAAATTTTAGTTTCTTAATACCCCGGCAAAGGCAGCGACAGCTTTTTCCACTCCTTCCCCGTCAATCCCATAGTGCGTCACCAGGCGGAAGCGGCGCGCGCCGGCAACACCAACCAAAACGCCGCGCTGCTTTATCTCTTCTGCCACCTGTGCTGCAGACATGGGCACGTCATCGCTCAGGTTCATAAAGACCATGTTTGTTGCAGGCGTGCCCGCATCCAGGACCAGGCAACGGTTCTCGCTCAGGCCCTCGGCCAGGATGCGCGCCCGGGCATGGTCCTGTTCCAGGCGGGGCACCATTTGCTCCAACGCCACGATCCCGGCTGCTGCCAGCACCCCGGCCTGACGCATTCCACCGCCCAACAACTTGCGCGCGCGATGCGCCCGCGCAATGAATTCGCTTGAGCCGCATAAAACTGACCCGACCGGGGCCGAGAGTCCCTTGCTCAAACAAAAGGTGACCGAATCGACCACGCCGGTCAACTCTTTTACTGGAACGCTTAACGCTGTAGCGGCGTTGAACACGCGCGCGCCATCCAGATGGACTTTCAATCCACGGGCATGGGCAAAGTCAACCACCTGACGGGTATACTCCACCGATTGGAACGTTCCCCCGCAACGGTTATGGGTGTTTTCCAGCGCAATCAGGCGGGTAACCGGCTGGTGCGGGTCGTCCGCGCGGATTGCCCCCGCAATGTCATCCAACGCAATCGAACCGTCCGGCTGGTTGGGCAGCTGGCAGGAATGCACCCCGCCCAAAACCGAGATCCCGCCCGCCTCATAGCGGAAGGTATGGGCTTCCTTTCCGAGGATCACCTCGTCCCCGCGCTGGCAATGCGCCAGTACCGCCGCCAAATTGCCCATTGTGCCGGAAGCGACGAAAAGCGCGGCCTGCTGGCCGGTCATTTCCGCCGCCATCTCCTGTAAACGGTTGACGGTAGGATCATCCCCGTAGACGTCATCGCCCACCTCGGCTTTGGCCATCGCCTCGCGCATCTCGGGCGTAGGTTTGGTGACGGTGTCGGAGCGCAGGTCGATATATTCCATTTTTTCTCCTTTAACGAAGAGAATCCAAAATTACCTGCAGTTCATCCGGTAACGGCGCTTCAAACGCGCTTGCTGTTTTTTCTCCCGGAAGGACAATCTTCAAGCGCGCTGCATGCAAAAAATGCCGGTTTATCTCGATGGATTGCTTGCGATGCCCGTAAATCTTATCCCCCACGATCGGGCAGCCTAAAAAGGCACAGTGCAGCCTGATCTGGTGCGTCCGCCCGGTGTGCGGATGAAACTCCAAGAGGGTGTGCTTTTTGAACGTTTCCAGTGTCACATATTCTGAGATTGCTTCCCGGCCCTTGCCCGGCGGCATGATCGCCATCTTCTTGCGGTGGCTGGGGTCGCGGCCGATGGGCGCCTCCACCCGTCCACTGGGGGTCGGCGGGGCGCCATCCACCAGTGCCAGATACGTTTTTTCCACTTTCCGCAGGCGGAACTGGTCTTGCAGCCAGCGGTGGGCGCGCTCGTTCTTCGCCAGCAGGATCAGGCCGGAGGTCTCTTTATCGAGGCGGTGGACCACGCCCGGTCGTTCTTCCCCGCCGATGCCTTCCAGATCGGGGTCATAACCCAGGACAGCATGAACCAGCGTTCCGGTCTCGTGCCCGGCAGAGGGATGCACCACCATGCCGGCCGGCTTATTGACCACCAGCAAGTCATCGTTTTCGAACAGAATGTCGAGCGGGATGTCCTCCCCTACCAATGCGCTCGGCACCGGCGGCGGGATGCGCACTTCCACCTGTGACCCCGTCTCCAGTTTTTGCCCGGCTTTTTTGGCCGGGACGCCGTCCACGGCAACGAAACCGTCCTTGATCAGCCCCTGTAAGCGAGAGCGCGAAAACTCGGGGAAATGCTCGACCAAAAAATGATCGAGCCGTTCCTCTTGTTCCTTCCGGAAATCGATGACTTCAAGCCGGTCTGACATACACGCTTATTTCTCAGAATAGACTTTTGGCTCCGGATTCCCCTGCGCTTCAGCCTCCGCCCGGGACTGCTTCTCCGCCCGTTCGCTGAGCCAGACCCCCAGGATGAGCACGGCGGTCCCCACGGTAATGGCAGAGTCGGCAAGATTGAAAACGGGAAAAGTGCCAACCGAAATAAAATCGGTTACTTTTCCATCCTGGGTCAGGCGATCGATCAAATTGCCCAGCGCGCCGGCCAGTTGCAGGCTCAATGCCAGGCGGAACAGCCAGCCTTCCGATTCGATCTTCGGATAATAGAACAGAATGACCCCGATCACGACGAAGGCCAGCAAAGTAAAAACCAGGCTGCCGTTTTGGAACATCCCAAAAGCCGCCCCGGTATTATGCCAGTGGACAAGCCGCGCATAAGGGAGCAGCCATGCCATCCCTTCCGGGAGCCATTGCGCTCCAAATGGGATGTTCTCGCGCACCAGCCATTTGGTCCACTGGTCGAGCGCAACTACGATTCCAGCAATCCCGAACAGTTGCAAATACATAAATACATATTTTTTCACAGATACCTCACATCGAGAATTCTACTCGAAGTTTAGTTTTACAGCGCAAGGTTATTTCTGAGCAGTTCATGCCAGAAATAACCGAAAAAATGGGTGTGCGTGGGGCGTGCGCCCCCACGCACACCCATTTTTTCGGATTTATTAGGAAATTTGCGTTGTAATATTAGACATTATCGGAATTAACCGCTAAGAAAAACAGCTTGGCGCCTTTCAGGGGATCCCTGGCGACCCTGGCGCCTAGGTGCCCGAAAGGATAAAGTGCCCGAAAGGGTATGGCGGTTAGCAGTTTCGCTTATTGCCAATGTTTCGCTTTTAGAAAAACATCCTGCCGCCGGCTAACAACAAGATCAAACCCAGCATGCGCCGGATCGTCGTGGCGGACAACCTGCGGCTGCCGATCTCGGCCCCAATCCAGCCGCCGACCAGGGCTACTCCCCCCCAAATGGGAAGTTGGGCAGGCAAGTCCGGCGAAGCAGACCAGTGCCCGAGCAGGCCCGAAATGGAATTGACCAGCACGAAGACGGCGATAGTGCCCGCCGTCAGCTGCGGACCGGCCCAGTTCGTCAGGAGCAGGATCGGGCTGAGCAGGACGCCGCCGCCCATCCCGATCAATCCGCCCGTAAACCCGATCCCGGCCCCCAGCAGCAGCGAAAGCCAGACAGACGGGAAGCCCGGCTCGGTCTTCTTTTTGGCGGGCACGTCGAAGAGCATCCGCAAAGAGGCATAGACCAGCACCACCCCGACCAGCAGCCGGTAAATGGAGGTAGGCAGGGTAATCAAACCGCCCAGAAAGGAGAACGGAATGGAAGTTACGATAAACGGCCAGGTCAACCGCCAGGAGAAATGCCCGGCGCGGGTGAATTTGTAAACCGCAACACAGCCGACGACGACGTTGAGCGCCAGCACAGTGGGTTTGATCACGGCCGGAGACATGCCCAGCAGCCCGAAAATTGCCAGGTAAGCGGATGCGCCCGTGTGCCCTGCAATGGCAAACAGCAAAGCCGCTACAAAGACGGCGACCGAAATCAGAACGGTGGTGGTTGTGGATAGGCCCATTGGAGGAGAACCCCGTCCCATTCGGGCGGGGCGTACAAAAACCAGGCCGGCGCCTGGCTAACGGTTCGTTCGATTTTACCAGATTACGGCCAGTGGTATTCCACGTCCGGTTCGGATTCAGGCGACGGGCTGACGCCGAACTTCACCGCGCGAAAGCCGTTTTTTTCGTAAAATGCGCGGCCGTTGGCATTGATTTGCAGGGTAAACAACCAGAGGTGCTCTGGGGATAAGTTCCTGGCGTGATCCAATAGCGCTTTTCCCAACCCGGAGCGCTGGTAATCTGGCTCCACATACAACTGATCGATAAAATCTCCCGCGATCGCCATGAACGCCGCGGGCCTCCCATCCACCTCCGCAACCCAGATGTCATTGTTGACCAGGATCACATCCCGGAAGTAAGCCTGGTCTGCTTCGAAGGGATGGCCCTTCGTCCGCTGGAATTCGGGGAAGGCTTGCTCCCTGGAACGCCGCCACAAGCGCGTCACCGGGATAAAATCTTCCGATTTATATGGACGGATGGTTAAATCGCTCAAGCCAGACCTCCGGTCAGCAAGTATAATCGCATTCACACCAACCTTGAAAGAGAGAGATTTCATGAAAATTGTGACCGATTGCGCTGCGGACCTCCCTGCGGAAGAACGCGAAAGACTGGGAATCGTCGAAGCCCCCCTGTATATCCAATTTCCGGAAGGAGAAGTCAGCGCCACCAACCTGACCCCTGACGAGTTCTACAACCGGCTGGAGGCCATGCGGCCGCAAATCCCGACCACGGCGCAGCCTTCCAGCGGTATGTTCGCGGAGCTTTACCAGAAACTGGCAGAAACCAGCAAGAATATCCTGTCCGTTCACATCTCTTCGGGCCTGAGCGGCACGTTCAATTCAGCCCGTCTGGGCGCAGAACAGGTCAAAGATGCAATGGTCCACGTGATCGATACGATGACACTTTCAGGCGGCGAGCGATTCCAGGTGCTGGCGGCTGCCATGGCCGCCAGAGCCGGCTGGGGCATGGACGCCATCAAAGAACGCCTGTCCGCTATTCAAAAGCAGACCGAGGTGATCTACACGCTCGAAACGTTGGAATACCTGGCACGCGGCGGGCGGATCGGGCGCGTGCAAGCCTTGATGGGCGCAGCGCTCAAGCTCAAACCCATCATCCGGGTAGACAGAGCAGACGGCAAATACAGCACCGTCGGCAAGAGCCGCACCATCCCACAAGCGATGGGAAGCATCAGCGACCACCTGCATGGCATGTACAAAGACACTCCGGTGTGGGTCACCGTGCTGCACGGGCGTTTTCACGCTGGCGCAGAAACGCTTTCTGCAATGCTTACCGAGCGATTGAACGCCGCCAGGCTGGAAGTCTTGCGCATTTCCCCTGTGCTGGGCGTCCACACCGGACCGGGAATCGTCGGCGCGGCGGTGGTGCCGATGGAGTTGATGGAGGGGATAGAGTAAGCTGATTTCCATTCGGAATTAAGGTTCTCCCGTTTCCGGCGGGAATTCACCACCCTGGCCCGCTGGGCAGGACGGGCAGATGAACACGGATGAACACTGATTTTTGATGAACGATCCTGAAAAATCCCTTTCATCTGAGTTTACATGTGCCCGTAAGGGTATCCGTGGGAATTTTTGCTCTTTCCCGTTAAAAACGGTAGAGCCGGAATTACTAAAGATGTAAAGCGGCCCATCGAGGCGTTGGCATAAACTCGTGGAGCATCCGCCCTGGTACCGTTCATCCTTCGGTCATCCTTCGGTCATCCTACGGTGATCCTTCGCTGAATCCACGGGATTGTATCGGCCTGGCTTCGCAGCAAATACGGGATGCCGGGCTTTGCGGCTCGAGGCACAACCAATGGAAAAAGGTGAGGCCCCTGTAGCATCTTAGGGTTGGGGAACCAAAGAGCGCTTTTCAACGTCCTGCTTTTATGAGATGATAAGGCATCATCACATTTCAAGCACGAAGGAGGGTTCCCGTCATGGCAGAAAAATCCGGGTCTTATCGGGGGATAATCGTTGTTATTATTCTTTTATTAGCAGTTTTCGCTGCCTATCTGACCGGTCTTAATTTCAAGCAGCCCAACGATTTAGGACAAGCTCTCCCAACCGGGACCAACGCGCCCGGAGAGAAAGGAAACACACCTGTGCAGGATGAAAACCAGCCGCCCGGCTTGAAAATCAAGCTGAGCGATGGGGGCGCGCAACCCGAGGAAGTGGAACCTTTAACCGTTAAACCCGGGGAGCCATTGTCGCTCGAAGAAATCAACAGCATCTTATTGCGCCTGCCGCCGCTGGCAACCGATCCCGAGGACAAGCAGGCCTTTAAGCTGCCCGAGGAAGTCTTGCCGCCTCCACGCACCGGGGAAACGATCCCGGAAGTCTTCCCGCTCCCGCCCGACGAGACCGCGCCCGAAGTGCTTGCCGGCCCCCTCGAAGTGCTGCGCTACAGTCCGGAGGGCGACGTTCCGCTGGCGCCGTTCGTCAACGTAAGCTTCAACCAGCCGATGGTGCCGCTGGCGACACTGGAAGCGCTGTCCAACGAAGAGTCTCCCGTGCAAATCGAGCCTGCCGTAGCGGGAACCTGGCGCTGGCTGGGGACGAAAACGCTTAATTTCCAATTCGACTCTGACCTGATCGACCGCATGCCGATGGCAACCGAGTATACGGTCACCATCCCGGCCGGGACCAAATCCGTTTCCGGCGGCGCCCTGGCCGAAACCGTGCAGTTCCAATTCCGCACGCCCCCGCCAACCATGCTCAATTCTTATCCCTACTCCGGCGAGCCACAAGCGCTCGAGCCGCTGTTTTTTATTTCGTTCGACCAGCGCATCGACCCGAGCGCTGTATTGGAAACAGTGACCGTCGAAGCCGAGGGGAAACCCGTCCGCATCCGGCTGGCAACCGGTGAGGAAATCGAGGCAGATGAAGAGGTCAGCCGGCTGGTCGAGAACGCGAATGAAGGCCGCTGGCTGGCGTTCAAGGCAACCAGTCCCCTGCCTAAAGCCAGCACGATCATCATCGAAATCGGTCCCGGCAGCGCCCTCAGCAGAAGGACCGCTGGTCACAGAAAAATCCCAATCTTACAGTTTCCAAACCTACGCCCCGTTCGAGATCGTCCGCCACGGTTGTTCGTGGTACGACGAGAATTGCCCGCCTCTTACCCCGCTCTTCATCGAATTCAACAACCCTATCGAAGCACAGTCCTTCCAGGAAAGCATGTTGCGGATCGAGCCGGAGATCCCGGGTCTGACAATCGACCCGATCGGGAACACGATCAACATCCGCGGGGCGACTGTCGGCCGCACCACCTACAAGGTGACAGTCAGTGGCCAGATCAAGGATATTTTCGGGCAAACTCTCGGCCGGGAAAGGCAACTGACCTTCAAGACCGGGCCGGCCGAGCCGTTCCTGACCGGTCCGCAAAGCACCTTCGTCACCCTGGACCCCGCCTTTAAACAGCCGGTTTTGTCGCTGTATGTGATGAACTACAACCGCCTGGATGTGCAGGTGTATGCCGTCGAGCCGTCCGATTGGGACGCGTTCAAGCGCTACCTGCAGGAGTACCAGCGCACGGACCAATCCCCCGAGCCGCCCGGCCGGCTGGTGCGGGACGAGGTGCTGCGAATTGAAGCCCCGGCGGACAAACTGACCGAAGTGGGCATCGATCTGAGCGACCAGATGGAAGGGCAGTTCGGCCACTTCATCGTGGTCGTCAAACCGCCCAAGGGACTATTCCAGCAGGAGCGTTACTGGGAACACATCAACGTCTGGGTGCAGGTGACCCAGATCGGGCTGGACGCCTTCGTCGACCACAGTGACATGGTGGTTTGGGGCACGTCCCTGCTGGACGGGGCTCCGCTGCAAAGCCTGACGGTCGAATTCTGCTTCCGGCATCTCGGTGCAAACCGGCCCCGACGGCCTGGCCCGCTTCCCCATCCCCTCCGGCGGCGCAACCTATTTGATTGCCCGCCAGGGAGACGACCAGGCCCTCCTGCCAGCCAACACCTATCTCTGGGACGAAAGTGGCTGGTCGAGGCGCTCCACCGAGGACGAGCTGCGCTGGTACGTCGTGGACGACCGCCAGATGTACCGCCCCGGCGAAGAGGTCCACCTCAAAGGCTGGGTCCGGCGCCTTGGCCGCAAGCAGGACGGTGACGTTGGTCTGATCGGGAACGCCGTTTCCAATATCAGCTACCAGGTCTACGATCCGCAGGGCAACGATTTAGGGACTGGGACTGTCGAGGTCAACGCGCTGGGCGGGTTCGATTTCAATTTCAGCCTGCCTGCGAACGCCAACCTGGGCTACGCCTACATTCAAATGGACGCCAACACCGGGCTGGACGGCCGCTCGTATGCGCACAGCTTCCAGATCCAGGAATTCCGCCGGCCCGAGTTCGAAGTCAATGCCCGCAACGAGACCACCGGTCCTTATCTCGTGGGCGAATCCGCTACGGTGGCAGTGGAAGCCAAATATTACGCCGGCGGGCCGCTGCCCAACGCCGAGGTCAACTGGCTGGTCAGCTCCACCCCCACCAACTACAACCCGCCCAACTGGCCCGACTTCACCTTCGGAATCTGGCAGCCCTGGTGGTGGTTCGCCCAGGGACCGATTGACGGCGAGACGCAGTACCAGAACTTTAGCGGCACCACCGACGCCAGCGGCAACCACTACCTGGAGATGGATTTCGAATCCAATGACACCCTGCGCCCCACCAGCGTGCTGGCAGAGGGCACCGTCACGGACGTCAATCGCCAGGCCTGGGCGGGATCGACCAGCCTGCTGGTGCATCCCGCCGACCTGTATGTGGGCATGCGAAGCGAGCGTTACTTCGTCGAGCGCGGCAAACCGTTGGAAATCGAGCTGATCGTCACTGACCTGGACGGCAACGCCATCCCCGGCCGACAGATCGAAGCCAGCGCGGCCCGCCTGGAATGGAAGTTCGAGAACGGGGAATGGACGGAAAAAGAAGTCGAAGTGCAGGAATGTGATGTCGAATCGACAGAAGAACCGGTCACCTGTGCGTTCGAAACTCCGGTCGGCGGCCGCTACCGGATTACTGCCATCGTGACAGATGATTCCGGGCGCAGCAACAAAAGCGAGTTCACCCGCTGGGTCAGCGGCGCTGAACTGCCTCCTGCCCGTAACGTGGAACAGGAACAGGCCACGCTCATCCCCGATAAAGAGACCTACCAGCCCGGGGATGTGGCCGAGATCCTGGTGCAGTCGCCCTTCAGCCCGGCCGAAGGTTTGCTGACCGTCAGCCGCAACGGCATCCTGTACACCGAGCGATTCCAGATCGAAGAGGGCAGCATTACGCTGAAAGTCCCTATCGAAGAAAAACAGATCCCCAACCTGAACGTACAGGTCGACCTGAACGGTTCCGCCCCGCGCACGGACGACCATGGCGAACCGCTCCCCGGCGTGCCCGAACGGCCGGCGTATGCCACGGCCAGCCTCAACTTAAGTATTCCGCCCTTACAACGCACCCTGGCGCTGGAAGTGACTCCCCAAGAGAGCGAGTTGGCGCCGGGCGCTGAGACGACCGTCGATTTAAGCCTCACAGATGCAAACAGGCAACCCGTCGCGGATGCGGAGCTAGCGGTGATCGTGGTGGACGAGGCCATCCTGGCCCTGACCAACTACCAACTGGCCGACCCCCTGGCCGTGTTCTACACGCAGCGTGCCCTCGGACGTTTTTAGCGCCTACAGCCGGGCCAGTATCATCCTGGCGGATCCTCAGGCGTTCGTCAATGCCGCGGGACAGCCACAGGCCACCCAGGCGCTCGGCCTCGGCGGCGGGGAAGCGGAGGAAGGGTACCGGGCAGCCGTTACAGAGGCGCCCGCAGCCGCCCCTATGGCGGATATGGCGAAAGCGGAGGGGCAAGCTCCAGACAACACGCCCATTACGGTCCGCTCGAATTTCAACCCATTGGCAACCTTCGCCCCTGAGGTGCACACGGATGCCAACGGAAAAGCAAGCGTGCGGATAAAGCTGCCCGACAACCTGACCCGTTATCGGGTGATGGTGGTCGCAGTAGATGGCAGCGGCAACCAGTTCGGCTCGTCCGAAGCCAACCTGACCGCGCGCCTGCCGCTGATGGTCCGCCCGTCCGCGCCGCGCTTCCTGAACTACGGCGACAGCCTGGAACTGCCGGTTGTGCTGCAAAACCAGACCGATGAGCCACTGTCCGTTGAGGTAGCTATCGAGACCACCAACACGCGCCTGACCGCGGATGCCGGCCTGCGCGTCGAGGTGCCGGCCAACGACCGGATCGAAGTGCGCTTCCCGGCCACGACCGACCGGGCCGGCACCGCCCGCTTCCAGGTGGCAGCCGTCTCAGGCGAGTTTGCAGATGCGGCCACAGTGGAGTTGCCGGTATATACCCCTGCCACCACCGAAGCCTTTGCCAGCTATGGCGTCATAGACGAAGGGTCTATCAGTCAGCCGGTATCTCAACCGCAGGACGTCTTCCCGCAGTTCGGCGGGCTGGAGATCCAGACTTCGTCGACCGCCCTGCAAGCGCTGACGGACGCGGTCATCTACCTGGTCTCGTATCCCTTCGAGGGTTCGGAGCAAATGGCTTCCCGGATCCTGGGAATCGCCGCCTTGCGGGATGTGTTAACGGCCTTCGAAGCCGAGGGGTTGCCCGCTCCTGCGGAAATGGAATGCAGCTGTACGTCAAGACATCGACCGTTTGCAAACGCTGCAAAACTATGACGGCGGGTTCCCCTACTGGCGACGCAGCCAGGAGTCGATCCCCTTCAACACCATCCACGTCGCCCACGCCCTACAGCGGGCAGAGCTCAAAGGATTCGACGTTCCCCAGACCATGCAGGACCAGTTGTCCCCCTACCTGCAGAACATCGAGAATTACTACCCGGGCTGGTACAGTCAGCGAACGCGTTGGACGCTGAGCGCCTACGCGCTCTATGTGCGCGACCTGATGGGCGACAGCGACCCCGCCAAAGCCCGCCAACTGCTGGACGAGGCCGGGCTGGACGGCATCCCGCTCGAAGCGGTCGGCTGGATCTGGCAGGTGCTGGCTGACGATCCGAACTCCGGGCCGGAACTGGACTCCATCCGGCGCTATGTGGCGAACCGGGCCGTCGAAACCGCCGGGGCAGCCAACTTCATCACCGACTTCGACGACCAGGATTATTTGACCCTTAGCTCGAACCGCCGCACCGACGCGGTCCTGCTGGATGCCCTCATCAACGACAATCCGGACAGCGACCTGATCCCGAAACTGGTCAACGGCCTGCTGGCGCATCGCGTCAAAGGACATTGGGGCAACACCCAGGAGAACGTCTCTGTACTGCTGGCGCTGGACCGTTATTTCAACACCTACGAAGCGCAGACCCCTGATTTTGTCGCGCGCATCTGGCTAGGCGAGACCTACGCCGGGAACCACGCCTACGCGGGTCGCAGCACCGAACGGCATGAGACAACCGTCCCGATGGAATACCTGCTCGATCCGGCGCAAGCGGAGTTACAAGATTTAATCATCCAGAAAGAAGGCCCCGGGCGCCTGTATTACCGGCTGGGGTTGAAGTATGCGCCTACCGACTTGCAGTTGGATCCGCTTGATATGGGCTTCGTGGTGCAACGAGAATACGAGGGGTGGATGATCCCGAACGATGTCCAGCGTGACGAGGAAGGCGTCTGGCACATCGAAGCCGGGGCGCGCGTGAAGGTGAAGCTAACCATGGTAGCCGATAACCGCCGCTATCACGTGGCGCTGGTTGACCCGCTGCCGGCCGGGCTGGAGATCGTCAACCCGGCGCTGGCCGTCTCGCAGAGCATCCCGCAAGACCCGGAAAGCCCCGATTTCAAATACGGTTGGTGGTGGTGGGGAACCTGGTACGAGCACCAGAATATGCGCGACGAGCGCGCCGAAGCCTTCACCTCCCTGCTGTGGGACGGGGTCTACGAGTACAGCTACGTTGCGCGCGCCACCACGCCCGGAAAATTCATCGTCCCGCCCGCCAAGGCGGAGGAAATGTATTCGCCCGAGGTGTTTGGCCGTAGCGGGAGCGATTGGGTGATTGTGGAATAGCTAGTAACCAGTCGTTTTCTAAGTAACCCACGGAAAGTAGCTTGAAAAAGACTCCCGAAAAAAAGGTATGGTGGGGGGCGGCCGCCCCCCACCATACCTTTTTTTCGGAAATTCGTTTTTAGAATACTTTTAGAGATTCACTTAAGAGTAATTATTTCCAAAAAATCTCCGCCCAATGGACGGGGTGGTCCGTGGCCGACTCGGGTGGCAAAATGTAGACCGGCTCGCGCGCGCTTAAGGAGGGTGAGAAGAAAATGTGGTCGATGCGGTTCTCGCCGGACATATCCACGCCATCCGGGCTGATCTCGGACGGGTAGACGGTGGTCCAGGCGTTGGTATACACCTGGTCGATCCTTTGATAGGCTTCCTCATAATCGCGCAAGTTGTAATCCCCCAAGGCAATCACATACATCTCGTCTTTCGATTGCTCAAGCAGCGTTTCGGCCCAGGTGAGCATGGCCGTATCCGAGCCGTCCGGGTGGACATTGTAAATCACGAAACGGCGTCCGCCGGCCTCGGCCTCGGCGACGGTCGTCCCGATCTCGTCCTGGTTGCTGTAGCTGAACACCGTGCGCGTGTTCTCGAGCGGGTATTTCGATAACAACGCTGTCCCGTAGGTGCCGGTCACCGTTTTGGGCCCATAATAGGAGTAGTAACCCAGCTTTCCGGCGTAATAGCGGGCATAATCATTATTGTTGAGCGAAACGCGGGCAGAATCGGATTCCTGCAAAGCCAAAATATCGGGGGATACCTGGCGAATTAACACAAGCTGACGGTCGTAGGAGCGTTCGCCGGATACATCATTAGCCTGCTGGATGTTATAGGTCATGACCACAAGTGACGATCCCTCTGTTTCGAAGGACCGGACGCGCGTCGTCCACCAGGCGCTGAGCGCAGTCGATACGAATAACGCGCTGAGCAAGCCAGCCCAGGCCCAGGGGAACGATCGGACGGGACTTCGGCCTGCCTCCGTTTCGACAGATCTCATGCGCACAACGAGCAGCGTGATGCCCCCCGCCATCAGCAAATAGGGCAGCCAGAACTTGTTCCGGAACCAGGGACTGACCGGCTCGACATATCCCCAAACATTCGTAAAAATGTACATAAAAACCAGCAACACCAGTGCCAAGCTTCCCAGCAGCATCCCCGGAACCAGCCGGCGTGGGGAAGTTTCTGCCGCGCGGACTCGCTCGAAAAAGATACGCAGGTCGAAAAAGATCACCGGGAAGAGCAAGAGCGTCAAGGCCAATGGAATTTGTTGCAAAAAGGATGGCGACCCCACAATAACTGCCGGGGAGTCGGGCGCTGCGGGAAACGGAACCCGCTGGGCCAGGATCGTCCCTGTCAGGCTGAGCGTGAAGACCAGGTTCCAAAGCAAAAGCCATCCGCTCGAAAGCCGGTTCAGCAACTCCGGGCGACTGAAGGCCAGCAGCGCCCAACCGGCCGAAAACAGGCTGACCGCGCTGACGATCAAGATATAGTTACTTTCGGTCCAGCGAGCGATGACCGCCGGGGCGGAAAAGGCAAACCAGACCAGGCCCAGGACGAGGAAAATCCCTAAAACCGCCCACGTGGATCCGCTTTTTGGGCGGGCTGTCACCGGTTCGCTGGTCCAGTGAAGGTGGGTAAGCAGGTACCCGAACAACAGACCGAGAACCCACGCAACCCATCCACCGGCAGGCGTAAGAGAGGCGTCTATGCTGAAGTTCGATGTCCGCAGGAAGGCGGAGAGGACCACCGCCAGCGCCAGGCCAGCAGAAGCCTGTACTCCGATCTGGACAGGAGCGGAGTCCTTGGGCTTGGCCGTCATCAGGAACGGGAACAGCATCAGGGCAGCGCCTGTCCCTATTCCGGAAGCCAGCATCCGGCCAAGCGTGTCCAGGTAGGGTGTCACGCCGCGGGCCAGAAACAGCAATCCAAAGAAGACCCAGACCCACTTGTTCGGTTTTTTGAAACGGAAAGGAAGCAGCAAGGCCGGCGAGAAGAAAAACAGCACCCCCAGCGCCTTCTCATCCAGAGAAGTGTTCATCAAGTCTAAGATGTAAATAGACTCGACCAGGATGCCGGCCATCTGAATGAAGAACAGGAAAAAAATAGCGAACAGGATTACGAAAGAATAAGATTTTTTCACGCTGCGACTCCGATGAAGAGGGTGCGTCGCACCTATTTTGACGGAATTGGTTCAGCTTGGTTGCTCACTCCCTTAACACTCTGCCTGCCTAGAAAGGTGCGACGCGCCTTCCTAAAAACAAAAATCCCGCATAGAGAGGCAGTCTTTGCCGGGGTGCCCGAATATGTGCCCCGAATGGGCTATGGCGAAGTCCGCCTAAGGGAAACCTGGGGTCTTCATAAAAAAGAACTCCCTCAAAGAGGGAGTTTTTTGTCGGGGTGCCCGGATTTGAACCGGGGACCTCACGGACCCGAACCGTGCGCTCTAGCCGGGCTGAGCCACACCCCGATTGGAAAGCAGAAGGCATTATACCTGCCGGGGATTCTTTTTGCAAGTGCGTCAGACAATTTTCTCACCACAGAGAACGAAAATAATCTCCTGTGATCTCTATGGGCTACGTGGTGATAATCTTTAAGCTCAAGGATTGAGCAGAACTTCCTGGCTGTACAGGTAAACATACCCGTCCAGGCGGTCGTCGTCCTGGTGCAGGACCAAGCGCGCCGGGGTGGGTTCGCCCACTTTGTACGGGATCGTGGTGGAGAAAAGCTGCTCCCCCGTCCCGTTAAAGTCGAGCACGCGCAATCCAAGCGTCCTGCCCTCCGCGATCGAGCAGTTCCAGGATGACCGGCTGGTCGTTGAATGGCAAATAGCGCCCTTCGATATCGACCACGCCGTCCTGGGCGACGGCATCCTTCTCTTTCCTGGGCGGCGAATAAAACACAGCTCGCTCGGATGGGTCTCCCATCGGGGGTGATCTCATCTTTCACCGACCGACAACAACAGCACGCGCATCGCCAATTGGGACTGCAAGCGGCCGGCATCGTCCTTGGTGCTGATGGTGATCCGTCCCACCTCCGCGGCGGCGCGGATCTCGAATGGCAGTTTCAGCGAAACGTAATAGCCGCCCGGCCAGCTCGGGACCCGCTCCAGCTTGCGCGCCAGCAAACGACCGTCCTCCCCCTGCAAATCGACCTGCACCAACTCACTGCTTCCGGACACGATCTGCATCCGTAGTTTGACCGGCGAAGTGACCTTCGACATCGGTCCGGGCGTTTCGATCCGGATTTGGGCGCTGGGCGCAGATGGTGAAGGGGTCAGCGTGTCAGTGGGGCAGGCGTCAACGTATCCGTCGGTGTGGGAGTGATCGATGGGGCCAGCGTTTCGGTCGGGATGGCGCTGGGCGTGCCGGCCAGATTGGTCGCCATGGCAGCCTGCCCGGTCAACACGATCACCGTCGGGAAGTGTTCTGGGGGGTACGGCGTGGGGGCGCTGGCCAGGGCCGAAGGGCGCGCAAGCAGGCAGAAGTCCGAGAAGAGAAGCGATCAGGAGGAGGGGGATGTAGGTTGATTTTTTTCATAAAACAAACAACGCCCTATTATAAACAGAGCGTCATTTTTAATGCTTACAAGTGCATTCCTATCAGGCGGTTTCCCTGGGGTTGGCAGACACCTGAGAAATATTTCCATGGTTGTAGATCATCGCTCAGGCTGCTGGACAATCCGCATTAAAGCCCGTAAATCTCGCCAAATTTCTGCTTGAGATAGCGGACGTAGGGGTCTGCATTGATTTTGGAACCAGTCACCCGCTGGACCAGTTCCTGCGGCTGGTATTTGCGGCCGTAAACGTGGATATTCTCACGCAACCAGGCCAGCAAGGCGCCAAATTCGCCTTTTCGGAACTGGTCATCCAGGTCGGGGATATCGGCGTTGATTTTCTCCCAAAGTTGGACGGAGATCAAATTCCCGAGCGCGTAGGTGGAAAAATAGCCCATCAATCCACTGGACCAATGGACATCTTGCAAGACGCCTTTTGCATCGTTCGGTGGCACAATGCCGAGATACTCTTCCATCTTGGCATTCCAGAGATTAGGCAGGTCCTTGACCTTCACAGTATCTTCGAGTAAACCGATTTCAAGCTCAAGACGCAGCATGATATGCATATTGTAGGTGGCCTCATCAGCGTCGACCCGGATGAGCGAAGGTTCAACTTTATTGATGGCCCTATAAAAGGTATGCAAGTCGACATTGCCAACCTGCTCGGGGAAAGTCTTTTGGTACTCCGGATAGAAATGCTCCCAGAATGGCAGGGACCGCCCCACCAGGTTCTCCCACATACGGGATTGGGATTCATGCACAGCCAATGAAGCGCCGCCCGCCAGTGGGCTTCGTTCATAAGCCTGGTTAACGCCTTGTTCGTAGAGCGCATGCCCGCTCTCGTGCATGGTGTTGAAGAGCGTGTTGACGGGATTATCCGCCTCGAAGCGTGTGGTGATACGCACATCGTTGATGCTGAACTCGGTTGTAAAGGGATGCGCGGACTTGTCCTGGCGACCACGTTTCCAATCGTAGCCGAATTTGGTCGCGATCGTTTCGCTGAAATCCCACATCTTCTGATTGTCATAATCGACGTGCAGAAAAGAATTGTCCACTTGCGGTCCTTCCGCAATCGCCTGCAACAGCTCTACCTGCTGGGGACGCAATGTTTCGAAGATGGCCTTGACATCAGCAGTCTTCATGCCACGCTCGAACTGGTCGAGCAGGACGTCATAGGGATGGTCTACAGGCGCGAAGAACGAAACGTAACGCTGGCCAAGTTCCACCAATCTTTCCAGGTGCGGCCGGAAGACCGAAAAATCAGACATGCCCCTGGCCTCCACCCACGCTTCAAAGGCTTTGCTGGTGGCTATGGCGAACTCGGACACAAATTCTGTCGGTACGCGCGTGGCGTGATCGTAATCGTGCCGGGTAACATTCAGGAGGCGCAGTTCGTTCGGAATCGACCTCAGCGCCGTCAAATTCCTTTTCAAGGTCATCCAACAATTTGCCAATCTCATCTGAAGTGAACTTCTCGTGGGAAATCTTGCCAATGGTAGCAAGCTGGTTGCCGCGCGATTCGCCGCCACCTGGCGGCATGTAGGTTTGCTGGTCCCAACTGAGCAGTGCCTGTGTGGCGTTCAGGTCAGCAACTTCGGCGAGCAGAGTTTTAAGTTGTGCGAGTTTTTCAGACATGCTTCTCCTTTGTTATCTCTCGTTACCGCTAGCAATTTATTTGCCGGTAAAACAACAGAGTTAAACAACCTTCCAACGCAGCGGCTCACCCTTTAAAGCCGCCAGCACTTCGTTGGCTATATCTTCCGCCGCACGCGACTGCGCTTCTTCGGTCTGGGCGCCGATGTGCGGGGTGGCGATCACGTTTGGATGACAGACCAGCTCGCTGGCGCCGGGCGGTTCGCTGGCAAAGACATCCAATGCAGCCCCGGCGACCTGACCGGATTCGAGCACCTGCAACAACGCGGACTCATCCAGGATTCCGCCGCGGGCTACAGAGATGAGGCGTACGCCCCGCTTCATCCGCCCGAAGGCCTGCTCCCCGACCATCGAACGGGTCTCCGCTGTGAGGGGCAAATGCAACGTAATAAAGTCCGAGCGAGCATACAACTCATCCAGGTTTGCCGACTCCGCTCCGCGGTCTTTGAGCTCCCGTCCAGACTTCAGAATCATAACCCAGCACCGTCATGCCAAAGGCCGCAGCAAGCTTTGCTACTTCAGCGCCAATCCGGCCTACCCCCAGGATGCCGAGCGTTTTGCCGTGTAATTCGACGCCTGAGAGTTCCCCTTTAAGCCACCGGTCCTGCTTCATGGCAGCATCGGCGCGCGGAATATGGCGTGCCAGCGCCAGCATCAAGCCGATCGTCAACTCCGCAACCGAAAGTGACGAGGCCTCCGGCGCGTTGACCACTGTTACCCCACGGGCTTTAGCCGCCTCCAGGTCGATGTTATCCACGCCGACGCCGGCCCGCCCGATCACCTTGAGCCGCCCACCAGCTGCATCTAACAGCTGTGCAGTTATCTTGGTCCGGCTGCGCACGATCAAGGCATCGTACTCTTTGATGATTTGTAACAACTCTTCAGGCGAAATTCCGCTGCGATCATTCACACTGGCCGAGGAATGTAAAATGGCCTGTCCATTTTCTTCCAGGCCATCTGCAATTAAAATGTTGTATTCAGGCATGGGTTGATTTTATCGCAACTCATGCCATCTTGCACCCTGCTCAGGTAGGATTTGTTGATTTACTCGCCTATTAAGAAAAAAAGGTCTCCCGTTTTTAACGAGATTTTTGCGGTAAAGGAGCCCGAAAATTGGGGTGTGAGCGCGCGTACGCGCGCTCACACCCCAATTTTCGGTATTTTTCCCGTTGTAACCGGTAGAGCCAAAAAAACATCCGGATTTGACAACCCGGATATCGGATCATAGAGTTTGGCGGCTTTATTCCCTCTGGCGATCCAACGCATCGACGAGTATTGAGGCACGCATCGTCGTTCTCGTTGGGTTGGTAGGAAGTCCCCAACCACATGTCCACGATTTCCTTCGCTTCGATCTCCGAGACGCGCCGCATCGACAGGCACAGCACGTTGGCCTTATTCCACAAGCGGGCGCCGCGCGCGGTCTCGGCGTCATCACACAGGGCAGCGCGGATACCTTTGATCTTGTTCGCGGCTATGCTGACGCCGGTTCCCGTCCAGCAGAACAGGATTTCCTCGTCAGCCTCAGCAGCTTGAACGTCCAGGGCGACGCGCCTGGCCACGTCCGGCCAGGGCTGGGTCGATCCTTTTTCCGGTCCATACCAGGTGACCGCATGTCCTTTTTCTTTGAGATAATCCAGGACGACTTCAACAACATGCAGGCGCTCATCGGCGCCGACCGAAATTTTTAGTTTACTCATACCTCAACGCTTCCACCGGTTCCAAATTCGCTGCCCGGCTGGCCGGGTAGATCCCGAAGAACAAGCCAACGGCGGCCGAGAACAGAGTAGCCAGCAGGATAGCGCTCAGTTTTACGCTCGGATTAAAAGGCGTACCGGCAGCCGCAGCCACCCGCCCGACAATCATGGAAATCAACCAGCCTAGCAAAATACCGATTAAACCGCCCAGCAAACTGAGCAGCGATGATTCTGTCAAAAACTGGACCAGAATATCGCGTTTGCGCGCCCCCAGTGCTTTGCGCAGACCGATCTCGCGCGTGCGCTCTGTGACCGAAACCAGCATGATATTCATGATGCCAATCCCGCCCACCAGCAAGGAAATGGCGGCGATCCCGCCCAGGAACGTGGTAAACACGCCGGTGATCGTCGAAGCGGTCTGGAGGAAATTTTCCTGAGAAAAGACCGTAAAATCATCGGCGCCAATCGGCGTCCGGTGGCGTTCGCGCAAAATCTGGGAAATTTCTTCGGTCGCCTGTGGAACCGCCTCGGCACTGACCGCCTCTACAAAAATAATGTCCACCTGGTCGGGGTTGGGGCGACGGATCAAGCGCGCCTGCGCCGTGGAGAACGGGATAATGGCCACGTTATCCTGGCTTCCAAAGGAACCGCCTCCTTTTGATTCAAGAATGCCTATCACACGGAACGGTTGCCCGTCGATTCTGACCGTTTCGCCGCTCAAGCCGCTGTGACGGCCGAACAACTTGTCCGCCGCATCCGGCCCAAGCAGGACAACAGATGCACGACCCAGAACATTTTCTTCTGTGATCATCGCGCCTTCCTGCACCTGATAATTGCGCACCTGGAAATAAGAGGGCGTGACCCCATCGAGCGTGACGGTAGCCGTCTCTCCCCCAAAACTGATCTGCGCGCTTCCGTCCAATACAGGGGCAACCGCCGCAATCGACGGCGCAGAAAACGGATCAGCAAGCGCCTGGGCGTCTGCCAGGGTCAGGGGACGTGAATTGCGAACGTTCGTATTATCAGAATTACCGCGAAAAACGAACAGCAGGTTCGTGCCGATACCGCTGATCGAACTGGTGATGGTGTCTTGCGCCCCGGCGCCGAGTGCGAGCATAGCAATCACGGCTCCTACACCAATCACAATTCCCAGGATGGTCAGGCCGGAACGAAGCTTGTTCCCGTTCAGGCTCTCGAGGGCCTCAAACAGGTTTTGCAGAATCGTCATGATTCGTCTCCAGTAAGCCGTCCCGCAGACGGATGACGCGTTGGGTCTGGGCAGCAATCGTCGGATCGTGGGTAACAATAATCAGAGTTGTACCGCGATCGCGATTCAGGGAAAGCAACAAATCCATAATTTCCTGTCCGACCTTGCTATCCAGGTTCCCGGTAGGCTCATCTGCCATAATAATCGAAGGATCGTTGATGAGGGCGCGCGCCACGGCCACCCGTTGTTGCTGTCCACCCGAGAGCTCTGTCGGGCGGTGGTTCACACGGTCACCCAGGCCGACCGATTCGAGCGCAGCCCGGGCACGTTCGCGCCTGCCCTCGCTCAATCCTGCATAGCGCAAGGGCAACTCCACATTTGCAAGCGACGAAACGCGCGAGAGCAGGTTAAAGCTCTGAAAGACAAACCCCACCTTACGGTTGCGGATGACAGCTAATTGATCGTCTGTCAACGTGGAAACCAGCTCACCATCCAGATAATACTCTCCGGCAGTCGGCCGGTCCAAACAGCCAAGCGTGTTCATCAGCGTCGACTTGCCAGAGCCAGAAGGTCCCATAATGGACAGAACCTCGCCTCTTTCGATATCGAACGAGACACCCGCCAGCGCACTGACTTCCACCTCGCCCATCTTATAAACCTTGGTAATGTTACGAACCTCGATCACATTCGACATGCTGATCAGCCTCCGAAGGGGCCTCCCCCACCCGGTCCGCCACCCGGCTGAAAGGAGGCGGGTGGGTTCAAAATCACTTCATCGCCCTCTTTTAAATCGCCCCCGACCACCACGCTCATGGTATCCGAAGAAGAGCCCAGCCGGATCGACACTGGCTGAGGCATCCCATCTTTGAGAACATAAACCACGTAGTTGTTATTTGTCAGGCGGACCGCCCGGCTGGGCACCAGGACCGCGTCCTTTATTTCCTTGATCACAATATTGACCGCGGCGGTCATACCGGGCTTGACCATGTCATCTGCATCCGTTAGCTCCACTGTAACGGTAAAGTTCACGATGCCGTTGACGACGGTGCCCGCCTGTGAGACTTTGATGACCTGCCCATGATATTCCTGGCCCAAGATCGCGTCGAAAGACAGGGTCACCGGTTGCCCGACCGATACGCTGTTGATATCGACTTCCGATAAATCCACATCCACCAGCAGGCTGCTCACATCATCCACACGGAAAGCCACAGTACCAGAGGTCACCTGGTCTCCGGGGAGAACAGAAACTTCCGTAACGGTGCCAGCAAAGGGCGCGGCCAGATGCGCCATGTCGAGCGTAGCCTGGGCCGCATCCACGCGCGCCTGCGCGACTGCCAGGTCATCTTTGTTGGGCCCTTCCGCCAGGCGCTCATAGGCGCGTTTGGCATCTTCATACTTGGCTTCCTTCAAGGCCAGGTCGGCGTCCGCTTTGGCGATCTCTTCCTCAGTTCCTTTTACCTTATACGTTTTGGTCTTCGGGACATCCACCACGCCGTAAGGCGTTCTTTCCTTCACCATGACCACCCGCGTCCGTTGGACCGGATAGTTGAGCGCATCCCGGTAATCGTAAGCTTTTTCGAACGCATCTTTCGCATCGCGCAAGGCAATCCAGGCCTGGGCTCGGGCGGTGTCGGAGTTAAGCACATCCTTCAAGGCCTGTTGCGCAGATACCAAATCCGCTTCTGCCATAATGATGTTCTGAGGCAGGGAAGATTTCGAAAGGGATGCAAGCACTTCCCCTGATCTGACCTGATCGCCGATTTTGACATTGACATCCTCGACTGTACCGGTCGTTAGCCAAACCAGCGTAGCTGACTGCCTTGCCCGGACAGTTCCCGTAGCCCCAACGGTGGCCGTTAAGTTTCCGCGTTCGACGGTCGCAAACTGAAACTGACCTGCCTGTTCCCCTCCCCGGGAGCGAAAGGCCAGGAATAGCGCAGCGATCCCCAAAATGACCACCAACGAGATAAATAGGAATTTTCTTTTTTTGATGAAAGCAATCATGCTCTGTCCTCCGCAGAGATATTCTCTGCCAACGTGTCATTTTACCTTACTCTGCTTAGAAGTTAATTAAGAGGACGAATTTTATATATGAATTTTACATTGGCCATAGGCAACATGCGCAAAAAGAGTTCGGGAAGGGTGGGCTCGCGGAAAACATATCCCATTTTCGAGATTTTCCGCTCAACAGATTCCCTATCCACATAAATGTGACACTTGTCGTCCAATTTGATGACATCCGAGCCTGCCTGCCAATTTGAAGATTTGGTATGATGACATTAGCTTTATATACTTATTCGTAACTACTCTGTCTACATTTTCGCCCTATTTTTTTACCTGGACCTGAGCAGATACACTTATCCAATAAAATGAGGCCGAGGGTCATCCCAATCCCTGCCCTCTTTTTATAACGACGTTTTTTAGCAATATTTTGGAGGAATGCATGCAGGCTGTACCCAGTGATTTCCTTTCGATTGACCGCAAGGAACGGGTCAACAAACCCTTCTCCGATCTTGATTTACGCAATCCCGAAGAACGCACCTGCGATTTCGACGGCGTGGTCATTGAGTTCACGCCCGAACGAGCGATGGCACAAGCTGCACGCTGCATCCATTGCCCCGATCCGGCCCCCTGCATGCAGGCCTGCCCGTTGAACAACGACATCCCCTCCGCCATGTGGCTGATCGAACAGGGACGCTTCGTAGAGGCGGCCAACCTGTATCACGAAACCAGTTCCCTGCCCGAAATTTGTGGTCGCGTCTGCCCGCACGAGGCGCTCTGCCAGGGCTCTTGCTCGCTCAACAAACACCATGAGCCGGTTTTATGCGGTCAGTTGGAAGTCTTTGCGGTAGATTACAAGCGCCGCACCGAGGGGCGTATTATTCCGCTGGGCACGCCCACCGGCAAGAAAGTAGCAATTATCGGCGCCGGCCCAGCCGGTTTAGGTTGCGCCGACCAACTGGTTCAGATGGGGCACGAGGTGACCATCTTCGAATCCAAGCCAGCGCCCGGCGGATTGCTGGTCTACGGCATCCCCAACTTCAAGCTTCCCAAAGAGGTCTGGTTTGAGAAATGGGGTGAGTTCGAGCGTGCCGGGGTCAAGTTCGTCCCCAACACCTATATCGGCAAAGACAAGACCATCGATGATCTGTTCGAAAAGGATAAGTTCGACGCAGTCTTTATCGGTGTTGGTTCCGAAGTTGATGCCAAAATGGAAGACGCCCCGGGCACCGATCTGCCGGGCGTCTATGAAGCGACCGATTTCCTGATCCGCGGCAACGTGAACCGCAGCATGCTCCCGCCTGAAATGCGCGAACCGCTCGAAATCGGCAAGCGCGTGGTGGTGATCGGCGGCGGCGATACCGCTTCCGACTGCCTGCGGACCGCACTGCGCCTGGGTTCCAAAGAAGTTACCTGCCTATACCGGCGAACCGAGAACGAAATGCCCGGCGGCAAAAAAGATCGCCAGATGGCCAGGGATGAGGGCGCGAAATATCGCTTCCTGACCCAACCGGTGAAATTCATCGCTGGCGAGGACGGAAAGCTGGCCGCCGTGGAATGCATCGAGATGAAATTGGGCGAGCCGGATGAAAAAGGCCGCCGCCGGCCGGTTCCCGTGGAAAACTCCAACTTCAGCGTCGCTTGCGATACGGCCATCCTGGCGCTGGGCTACTGGCCTGATCCCATCCTCGGCAAGACCACCCCTGACCTGGAGACCTATAACTGGGGCCTGATCAAAACCATCGAACGTGAAACCGGTCAGACCAGCCGCGAAGGCGTCTTTTCCGCCGGCGACTGCGTAACTGGACCAGACCTGGTTGTCACCGCCATGCGCGGCGGGCGCAAAGCCGCCAAGGCAATCGAAGCTTACTTAAACAGCAAATAACAATTTCCTACCGTTGAGGGCAGCGGTGTCTAGAAACCGGGACGTACGTCCCGGTTTCGTTTTAACAAAAGTGGGCTTTCGAAGTTATGCATCGAAAGCCCCTTCCGTGTGATTTCCAGCAAGCTTGAACTGGCTCGCTTAGTACATTACTGACCTAGCAATGGTTTCCTATGCCCGCCCAACAAACTCATCCGTAACCTCATCCAGCTTCAGGCTGATGACCTGGCTGGCAGAGTTGCGGCCCATGGTCACGCCATAGATCACGTCCGCGGCCTGGACCGTGTTGCGATTGTGGGTGATGATGATGAACTGGGTGTCCTGGCTGAGTTCCTCCAGCAAGTCGCGGAAGCGGGCCACGTTTGCTTCGTCGAGCATGGCATCGACCTCGTCCATCACACAGACAGGGGTGGGCGAGACCCGCAAGAGCGCAAAAACCAGCGCGATGGCCGTCAGGCTGCGCTCGCCACCGGAGAGCAAGGCCAGTCCTTGTTCCCGGCGGCCGGGCAAACGTGCTTCGATCTCGATGCCGGTGTTGACCAGGTCTTCGGGGTCGGTCAGGGCCAGGCGGGCAGACCCTCCCCCGAACAGGCGCACGAACACCTGGCGAAACTCCCGGTCCACCGCTTCGAATGTCTTCCCAAACTCCTGCTTGGTCAGTTCGTCCAGCTCGGCGATCACCTGGCGCAGGTCGGCTTCCGCCTTGCGCAGGTCTTCCACCTGGTTTTTCATGAATTGGTAGCGTTCTTTCTCCGCCTCGTATTCCTTTTGCGCTTCGGGGTTGATCGGCCCAATCCGGCGCAATTGCGCCCGTTGGCGTTTCAATTGCTCATCGAGTTCGGGAGCGATCTCGGTCACGACCGGCAACTGCTCCACCATGCCGTCCAGCGGCAGCGGCATCGGCCCGGAGACGTCGCTGGCATACTCGAACATCACCAGCCCGAAGTCGTCCTGGATGCGATTGCGCAGCGTATCGAGCGATTCCTGCCTGCGGATCACGTCTACCTGAACCTGGTTATAGAGACGATCCGCAGCGGTCATGCCACGCTGGGCGTTGCCCTCCTGCTCTTGCAACTTCCGTTCCTGCGCTTCCGCGCTGGCCAGATCTTTTTCAGCCGGGTCGATCTTGACTTCGCATCGCAGAAATCTCGGCGTTCAATTTGCCTTCGCGCTCGTGCAAGGTTTCCCGTTCGCGTTCCAGTTGCGCCAGGCCCGCCTCGATCTCCTCCAGGCGTCCCGCAAAGCTGCGCTGCTGCTCTTCGAGACCGAGTTAAAGCCGACGCGTGCTCATCCCGGCGGGTTTTCACATTGTTCAGCGACTGGCCGGCCACCGCCACGCGCGTGGTCCAATAAGAGAGCTGCTCCTGGGCTTCGTCCAACGACAGGGCGGACAATTGCTTTTTGAGAACACTGGACTTCTTCCTGATCGCGGGCGGATTCAGATTTAATCTGATGCTGGGCTTGCATTAGCGCGGTCCACTCCGCCTCGGCGCGCGACAATTCGGCTTGCACCGCTTCGAGTTGTTTGTTCCCCCACTCGAGCTGGCGCCTGGCCGAATCCAGCTCGACAGCCGTCTCCCGCTCCTTTGCCTGAGCGCGTGTCAACTTCGCGCGCATCTCTCGCAGGCTCGCTTCGGCAACAGACAACGCTTCTTGAGCGGCCTGCAAGTCAGAGTTCAGGGTTTGAAGCACGGCTTCGAAGGATTCCAGGCGTTCATTGAGGATCGCAAGCGATTCTCCCAACTCGCGACGCTGGCGCGGTCTGCTCAAGGTTGAGCCCTGGGAAGATTTACCGGCCACCACCAGCCCGTCTGCGCGGAAGACTTCGCCGCGCAACGTTACGGCCCGCACGTGGCCTGTCTGCCCGGCGATCAGGCGGCGGGCAGCATCCCGGTCGCGGACAACCAACACCTGGCCGAGCAGCAATTCCACGGCGGCTTTCAACCCGGCAGGAGCCTGCACCAGGTTCGACGCCAGGCCCAGGCAGGCATCATCCGCGGGGACCTGGACCGGTGCGGGTTTCGACAGCGCACCCAGGGGAAGCAAGGCAGCGCGACCCGCCTCATTCGGATTCGAGCAAGCGTAATGCCTCCTCCAGCTGACCGCTTTCGAGCAGGACCGCATCCAGATTCTCCCCCAGCGCGGCGGCGACCGCAGTTTCGAGCTCGGCAGGCACGTCTAATACGGCGCTCAAAGCACCCTGCGCGCCGCCTAACTTCGAATTGCGCGCCGCCTCCAAGAGGAAGCGCGCCCCCTCGGCATAGCCCTGCAGGGACCGTTCCAGCTGCTCTAACACTTCGAGTTGGGCGGCCAGGCGCGATTGGTTCGCCTTGAGCGCAGACACTTCCTCGTTCTTCTGACGTTTCTCTTCCTGAAGGTAAGCGACTTCGCCTTTTCGCGCCTCAAGATTTGCTTCAGCTTCTTCATAAGCCTGCGTGGCCTTCTGTAGCGCTGACTGCGCGGAACGATGTTCCCCATCCGCTCGCACCACCTCTTCGTCCGCTTCCTGGACGGTCGCTTTGCCCGTTTCTATCCTCTCGGACTGAGCCGTACGGCGAGATGCGAGCTCGTCCAGGCGCGCCTGTGTCTCGGCCTTGCGGGTGTTCAGTGAATTGAGCGTGGCTTGCGCCGCCTGCAATTTTTCTTCAATGCCGGAGCGTTCCACCTGGCGTGATTGCAGTGCCTCTTGCGCAGACTTCAGGCGCTCATCTGCCTCTTCAGATTCGGCCTGCATGCGCACAACTTCGCCCTCGACTTCGCTCAACCGTTCACGCGCCAGCGTTCCTTCATCCAACGCGCGGTCCCGGTCGCTGATCAGGGTTTGGCGCGAGGCGGTCAACGAGCGTTGGCGCTCGTCCAACACGGCCAATTCCCGGCTGACGCTTTCGCGCTGGCTGTGCAGGTCGGATACTTCCCGGTGCCAGGTGTTCAGCTGTGCCCGCAATCCCTGCACCCGCTCACGGAAGGTGGAGTATTCCGCCTGGACGCGCTGGTACCCCTCGCGGGCTTCCCGCTGACGGGATTCCTGCTGGCGCTGCACCTCGCGGTTTTCGGCCAGTTGCTGCTGCGACTTGTGCCAGTGATAGCCATACCACTCGCGCAACAGCACGTGCAAATCCGCCTGCATCTGGCTGTACTCCCTGGCACGGCGGGATTGCCGGTCCAGGGTGCGCAGGCGCGGTTCCAGTTCCGCCATGATGTCGAGCACCCGATCCAGGTTGCGCTGGGTGGTCTCCAGGCGGCGCAATGTCTCTTCGCGGCGAGAGCGATACAGGCCCACCCCGGCAGCCTCCTCGAACAACTTGCGGCGCTCGTCGGCTTTAAGCGCCAGCGAGGCATCCACCAGGCCCTGGCCGAGGATGGTGTAGGTCCGTTCGCTCAGACCAGATTGAGCCAACATCTCGTTGATATCGCGCAGGCGGACGTGCTGGTTGTTCAGCACATAATCGTTGCGCCCATCGCGGTAAGCACGGCGTCCCATGGAAACTTCGCTGAAATCCAGCGGCAGCCAGTTGTTGCTGTTATCGAACAGGACGAAGGCCGAAGCCATTCCCGCGCGGGTGCGGGTTTCGGAACCGGCAAAGATCATGTCTTCGGTCTTTTTGGCGCGTAGCAGGCCGTAAGACTGTTCTCCCAGCACCCAGCGCAGGGCATCGGCGATATTCGACTTGCCGGAACCATTCGGTCCGACGATGGCGGTAATGCCCTCGGCGAACTCGAAGAGGGTCCGCGAGGCGAAGGTTTTGTAACCGTGTAGTTCGAGGGATTTTAGACGGAGTGGCATGGAATACGATATCGGTGGGAATTTTATTTCATTTCAGGCTAGGGTTTAGATCAGCCCCAGGGTTTCCAGGGCCGCATGGGCGGCCATCTGCGCCGCGGCTTGCTTGCTGGTGCCGGACCCCTGGGCATAGATCTTACCATCCACCTGGACTTCCACGGTGAAAACCTTGGCGTGGTCTGGGCCGCTGGTGGCGATGGTCTTGTAACGCGGCGTGCCCAGCTTCTCGGACTGGGCCCACTCCTGCAAAGTGCTCTTAGGGTCATAGCGCTCAACCTGGCTGATCACCTGGGTGCTCGCACCGGAAAGCAAGGGTTCCATAAATTCCCCTACAGCCGGAACGCCTGCATCCAGATAGATGGCCCCGATCAGGGCCTCGAAGGTAGCGCATAGCAAGTTGTCACGTTGGCGGCCGCCCGAGGCCAGTTCGCCCCGTCCTAAACGGAGCGCAGGTCCAAGGTCGAGAAGACGAGCGAAGTCGGCCAGGGTGTCGGTGCGGACGAGCGCCGAACGCATGCGGGTCAAGTCGCCCTCCTGCATCTCCGGATAATGATTGTATACCCAGGAGCCAACCACGAAGTCCAAGACGGCATCGCCTAGAAATTCCATTCGTTCGTTGTCTTCGACTGCGTTCGGGTTTTCGTTCACGTAGGAACGGTGCGTCAAGGCGCGAACCAGAGTACGCAGGTTCGAAAATGACAGGCCCAGCCGTTTGGCCAGGTCAGCTGCGGATTCGCTCTCCGCATGAGAATCCATATGGGTTGACACGGGAACCTCCCCGGAACTCAGGGAGCGCTAGTCCCTCACCCATGTTTCTCAGCGGCAGAGGAGCAGGTGAGGGCAGACTCGCGTTCCATCAGTTCCTGAAAATTTTTGCCGCTTGATTGTAATGCCACTTGGACAAAATGGCAAACCGCCAGCGTTTCCCAATAGATATCTGTTAGAATCCTGCACTAAGCTGGGAGGCTCCTTCAAATGAATGGCACAGTTAGCGCTGAAACGCGGTTTCTACACGCAGTCGAGTTTGGTTTAGGGGCTTGGCAATGGGGCGACCGCTTGATCTGGCAGTACGGGCAAACCTATAACGATGAAGATATCCGCGCAGCGTTCGAAGTTTCGCTCGAGGCCGGCATCCGCTTCATCGACACGGCCGAAGTATACGGGAGCGGTCGTTCCGAGCGTTTGCTGGGACAGTTCCTGGACGAGACGGAACAACCGGTTCTGGTTGCCACAAAATATTTCCCGTTTCCCTGGCGATTGACGAAAAAATCGCTGATCCGCGCTTTGAAGGGCAGCCTGGAACGCATCGGGATCGAAACCGTTGACCTGTACCAGATCCACCAGCCTTTCACGCTCCAACCCATCGAATCTCTGATGGAAGCGTTAAGTCAGACAGTAAAAGAGGGCCTGACTCGGACCGTTGGGGTTTCGAATTTCAACCAAAGCCAGATGCTGCGGGCGTATTCCGCCCTGGCGCGCAAGGATGTCCCGCTGGCAGCCAACCAGGTGAGCTATAGCCTGCTCAACCGCTCCATCGAAGAGGACGGTCTAATGGCGCGCTGCAAAGAGCTGGGAGTGCGCGTGATCGCCTATAGCCCGATCGAAAAAGGATTATTGACAGGCAAATATAGCCCCGAGAATCCGCCACCCGGGATTCGCGGGCAGCGCTATAGCCGCCTGCTGCCAAAGATCGGGCCGCTTCTCAAACTGATGACCGAGATCGGCCAGGAACATGGCGGCAAGTCCAAAACGCAGGTGGCGTTGAACTGGTGCATCTGCAAAGGCGCTTTGCCCATCCCAGGCGCGAAGAACGCCGCACAAGCCGCAGAAAACGCTGGGGCATTGGGCTGGCGATTGACCGAAGAAGAAGTGGAAAAACTGGATCGAGCCAGCGCTGATGCGCTCAAATAATCACCGAGTCTATGCTATAATACGTGAACCTATGAAACATCGTCTTTTCTTCGCCAACGATAATAATAACGATAATGATCGCCATCCATTCGTTGGGCGAAGATTTGCCGGTTAACAAAAAAGGTTCTGGAAACCAATCGCCCGACGCAATAGCGGAGGGCGATTTATTTTGTGTAGGAGGTGCGGCATGTACAAAACGCATACTTGTGGCGAACTGAGGGCCTCTGACGCCGGCCAGACTGTCACCCTGGCAGGCTGGGTCCATCGACGCCGCGACCACGGCGGGGTGGTTTTCCTTGACCTGCGTGACCGCTTTGGACTTATTCAAGTTGTAATCAATCCCGATCTTCCCCAGGAAACCCTCGACCTGGTCACCAACGTGCGCGCCGAATGGGTGTTGCAGATCACCGGCGTCGTCCGGATGCGTCCGGAAGGCATGGTCAACCCGAAAATGGAGACCGGGGAAATCGAGGTGATTGCCACTGACGTCAAGGCGCTCAACCCGGCCAAGCCGCTGCCCTTCGTATTGACCGACGAGAACAAGCTTCCCGACGAAAACATGCGGCTGAAATACCGCTATCTCGACCTGCGGCGCGAGAAGATGCGCCATAATCTGGAACTGCGGCACAAGGTGATCAGGTTCATCCGGAATTATCTAGACAGCAAAGGTTTCCTCGAGATCGAAACGCCGATCTTGTTCAAGACCACGCCCGAAGGCGCCCGCGACTACCTGGTCCCTTCGCGGTTGCATCCGGGCCAGTTCTACGCCCTGCCGCAGTCGCCGCAACAACTCAAGCAAATGCTGATGGTGGCCGGCATCGAGCGCTACTTCCAGATCGCGCGCTGTTTCCGGGACGAAGATCAGCGCGGCGACCGCCAGCCGGAGTTCACCCAACTCGACCTGGAAATGTCCTTCGTGGAGCGCGAAGACGTGATGGCGTTGGTCGAAGGTATGTTCACGAAAATGGTTGCTGAAGTTGTCCCGCATAAACGAGTGTTGCAGTCTCCCTGGCCGCGCCTGACGTATAAGGAAGCGATGGAGCGTTACGGCAAGGACAACCCCGACATCCGCTTCGGACTGGAACTGGTAGATGTCACCGATTTGGCGGCCGGTTCCGGCTTCGGCGTGTTCGAGAACGTCTTCGCCGCAGACGGGCACGTCCGCGGGATCAACGCCAAAGGGCTGGGCGATTACACCCGCAAGCAAATCGACGAGCTGACCGCTTTCGTCCAGGACCTGGGCGCCAAAGGCCTGGCCTACATCGCCCTGACGAGCGAAGGGGAAACGAGGTCCTCGTTCGCCAAGTTCCTGTCTGAGGAGCGGTTGCAGGCCGTAATGGCGAGAATGGAGGCGGAAAAAGGAGACTTGCTCCTGTTCGTAGCCGATAAACCGGCGGTTGTATACGAATCGCTGGCGCGGCTGCGCGTCCTGCTGGGCGACCGTCTCGGCCTGAGTGACAAGGACGTGCTCGCCTTCTGTTGGGTGATCGACTTCCCGTTCGTGATGTACAACGAGGAAGAAGAGCGCTGGGACCCCAGCCATCACCTGTTCACCTCGCCTCTGCCTGAAGACATCCCGCTGATCGATACCGAGCCCTGGAAGGCGCGCGGTGCCCAGTATGACCTGGTGCTGAACAATTATGAGGTTGGCGGCGGCTCGATCCGAATCCACAACCGGGCGTTACAGGAGAAGGTTTTCGCGTTGATCGGCCTCGATCCGGAAGTGGCCCGCGAACGCTTCGGTCACATGCTGGAGGCCTTCGAGTACGGCACACCCCCGCACGGGGGCATCGCCCCCGGCATCGATCGCGTGGTCATGCTGCTGGCCGACGAACCAAATATCCGCGAGGTGATCGCCTTCCCGAAGAACCAGGCCGGCAAGGATGTGATGGCCGAGGCGCCTTCGGTTGTGGATGAGCAGCAATTGAAGGATTTACATATTAAAATATCAGAGCAATAGTCGCTGAGCGGAGCGAGCGCTCTTCGCGAGCGCAGTCGAAGCGCAGCAGAAATATAAAACTTGCCCTTCGACTGCGGTCGTCGCTGATGCTCCTCCCTCCACTCAGATACACGAGAGCGAAGAGGAATCATGCCCGAAATTATTCAAGTAAGCGATATCGCCAAGTACGAAGGCCAGGAAGTGACCGTGCAAGGCTGGGTCTACAACCGCACGGACAAGGGCAAGTTGGTCTTCCTGCTGGTGCGGGATGGCAGTGGCTTTGTTCAGTGCGTGGCCTTCAAGGGCGACCTGGACGAGGAAACCTTTGACCAACTGGTGCGCATCCCACAGGAATCGGCGGTGATCATCAGCGGCCCGGTGCGGGCTGACAAACGCGCTCCCGGCATCCCCGGCGGCTACGAGGTCGGCGTGAAGCAGGTCAAGATCGTGCAGGAAGCGGGCGAGGATTACCCCATGTCGCTCAAGGAGCACGGCGTAGACTTCGCGCTCGATAACCGCCATCTCTGGATCCGCATGCCCAGCCAGTGGGCCATCCTGCGCGTGCGCGCTACCGTCATGGCAGCCGTGCGCGAGTGGTTGGACAACAACGGCTTCGTCGCGCTGGATACCCCCATCCTGACACCCGCTGCCGCTGAAGGCACCACCACCCTGTTCGAGACCGAATACTTCGACGAGGGCAAAGCTTATCTTGCGCAAACCGGACAGCTCTACAACGAGGCCAACATCTTCGCCTTCGGCAAGGTCTACTGCTACGGGCCGACCTTCCGCGCCGAAAAATCCAAGACTCGCCGCCACCTGACCGAGTTTTGGATGGTCGAGCCCGAAGCCGCCTTCGTTGACCTGGACGGCCTGATGGAGATCGAGGAACAGTTCGTCAGCCACATCGCCCGGCGCGTGCTGCGCGAGCGTTCGGCGGAATTGCAATCGCTGGGGCGTGACCTTTCCAAGCTGGAAAATATCGAACCGCCCTTCCCGCGCATCTCTTACGACGAAGCCGTCAAAATGCTGGAAGCGTTGTACGAAAAAGAGACTGACCCTGAACAGAAAGAACTGCTGAAGTTCGAGTGGGGCAATGACTTCGGCGCGCCGCACGAAACGGCCATCACGCAGCAGTTCGACAAGCCGGTCTTCGTGTACGGTTACCCAACGGCGGTCAAAGCATTTTACATGGAGCCCTGGCCCGGTCGCCCGGAAGTGTGCAAGAGCGTGGACTTGCTGGCCCCCGAAGGTTACGGCGAGATCTGCGGCGGCTCCGAGCGCATTTCGGACCCCGACCTGCTACTGAAACGAATCCACGACGAAGGCCTGCCCGAGGAAGCATTCAAGTGGTACCTGGAGTTGCGTAAATACGGTTCCGTGCCCCACTCCGGGTTTGGGATGGGGACCGAGCGGGTAGTCGCCTGGCTGTGTGGCATCGAGCACATCCGTGAGGCGATCCCGTTCCCGCGGACGATCAAGAGGGTATATCCTTAATCACGAAAACCATGTCAGGTCTTTGTTTGGACAAGTTTGCTTACAAGGCTGTAGTTAATTTTTCCCTACCCACGCTTTTGGGTTTATGGTATAAGAAAGTTGGCCCTGCGGTGTACGTGATGTTGCAACCACGGTTTTGAGCCAACACCCCCAAAATGGGCCCTTATCTCACAGAAATAACGCGATAGGCCTGAGCCAAGGCGGCGTTTCTGGGTCGGGGCCCGCCTGCGAAAGCAGGTTCAAAACTTCGCAGCACACGGCATTGGCGGGGTTCCCTTTACCAAGGGTTTAGACCTGGCAGTTATATGATCTGCCAGGTCCAATTCTTAAAAGTTGCTCCATCAGTCTGATCGTTCGCAACCCTCATTTGGTTGCTCTCGGCAGGCGGGCAGAAAAGAAACATCACTCCATGCCTTCGCATCACTTGGGCAATAGTTCTTTTTTCCTGTTTCAGCGCTGTGCGCTTGACTTCACTGCTTTGCCCGTGTACAATTTGAACATCGTAGTCAAGGTTACGGTATTAACAATTAAAGACGGAGAACCAGCGGCTGGATCCCGACTCGGTCGGGATTACGAGGTGGAGGTTCCCCCGTGCGAACGGGGCGCTAAGGACTTCCCCTCTCCTTGAAGGAGAGGGGGCAGGGGTGAGGTCTGAAAATCGGATCGATCAGCGGATGCCTCTGGAGCCAGATCACAGGCTCCCTTCTCCCTTCCAGAGCAAGCGTAAGGAGTTGCAGAGTTTAAAAAAACTCTATCGCTCCCGCCGAAAACCATGCGGCAACGTGTGGGCCAGGGCGACGCAGTGATACAGGCAGTAAGCCATGCCTGTTTGCGTATGGAAGGGCTGCTTTTTTTAATGCAGGATTGCATCTAACAGGCATGCCCGGGCATGTCTGTTTTGTTTTTGTAACCACAGATCAACACAGATGGACACCGATTTTTAATTAACGAGAGTGTGTTCACCAGAGTCACTACCCATCTATCCGCATCACGACGTGATGAAAAAGAGGTTGAATGCCTAGTCGATACCACATTCAAACAAAAGTTGCTCCTGCCCCGCCGGGGGGGTATCCGGCTGAGTTCCTGATCGCCGAGGGCGATGCCTACGTCAAGTACGGACACGTCGTGTTTGATGGACGGAGCCAGCGCGGCGACGAGTATTGGACGGCCGAGATCATCACCCAGACCTGGTACCAGGCCGAAACCGGGCGCATCCCGATCTCTGGCGCGGGATACGGCGGAAAGTTTGCCGGCGTGGGATTCGATGGCATGTGGCTCGACATGTCCGAGATCGTCAGGCCTACGCGTGACGGCATCCACGGGCGCGAGTCGATTTCCACGCAAGTGGACATCGGCGCCGGACTGGAAAAACTGGTCTTCGATGAAAGCAGTAAATTGGCAGGCGCGCTGCCGCGCTGGTTCAGCCTCCCGCTACCGGTCATCCTGGACCCGTTGCCGGTCCCGTTCCCCGGGCGGGGGGCTACGCTCTCGGTCGTGGAGGCGGCTAAGAAGCTGGACACCCTGGCTTTGATCACCACCGATGCATTTGGCAGCGATCTCGAGACTGACCATCTTGGCCTGGTGATCACGCCCTCCGAAACCGAACAACCTTTGCCTTTCAACCCTCGTTATTTAGAAGTTGATCCCGGCTGGAAGGCCACGCTGGAGGAGATGTCCACGGTTTGCGCGAAGGCGAAAGTCAACCACCCGGAACCGATGCTGGGCTGCCGGGTGGCGCTTTCGCCGATCGCGGCTGAAGCCGCCGTAGCACTGACCCGCCAGGGCGTTGCCGTGGTCCACCTGCTGGCCGACGAGGTGGGATGCGATGCGACAGGACGCCCGCTGACGGAAGCCATCCGCGAAGTGCACGGGGCGCTGGTCAAAGCCAATTTGCGGGACCGGGTAACCTTGATCGTCTCAGGCGGGATCGCGGCGGCGGAACACGTGGTCAAGGCGATTGCTTGCGGAGCCGATGCAGTCGCGATCGACTTTGCCATGCAGATCGCCTGGGGCTGCTCGCTGTGGGCCGACAAGGGCAAATGTCACGTCGAGCACGAAGAGATCGACCCGTTCTGGGGAGCGCAAAGATTGGTCAACCTGATGTCCGCCTGGCGGGACCAGATGCTGGAAGCGTTGGGCGCGATGGGCATTCGCGAAATCCGTCGCTTGCGAGGGGAAATCGGCCGCACAATCTGGCACAAAACCGAGGAGGCCGCCTTCCTGGAGAGGCTGGGGGGCAGGAAACCCCTCGAAACGCTCCCCAGGCTGAAGGTCCAGACTGGAGGCGAGGGCGATTTTCGCTGGGCGCAGACTTTGCTGCTGGCATCTCAGCAACAGGCCCGAACCGGTCAGCCGCCCGTGAACCTGGAGTGGGATTACCGCTTCGGCGCCTCGGACGGCGGCTTCGACAAGCTGGCCTTCGGTTTCGAGTTCGGAATGGATCCGGCCAACCCGCCTGTGGCGGACCCGAAAGGAGTCGACCTGTCCCTGCCGCTGAATCGCAGGAACGATGATCGCCCTGAAGTCAAACTGCCGCTGCCCTGGTACGGGGCGGGCATGTCCTACGGCTCGATCAGCCTGCCGGTTATGACGGCCCGGGCGCAGGCTGCCAAAGCGCTGGGAACGTTCATCTCGACCGGCGAGGGCGGCTACCCCGAAGAACTGGCGCCGCTGGCGGACCATATCATCACCCAGGTGGCGACCGGCCTGTTCGGCGTGTGCGAGGAGACCATCCAGCGGGCGCGGGTGGTGGAGATCAAGTACGCGCAGGGAGCCAAGCCCGGATTGGGCGGCCATTTGTTGGGCAATAAGAACACCGAAACGGTGGCACAGCTCCGTGAGGCGGTACAGGGAACTTCGCTGTTCTCGCCGTTCCCGTTCCACAGCGTGTACTCCGTCGAAGACCACAAAAAACATGTGGACTGGCTCAAGCAGGTCAATGAGCGTGGATTGATCTCGGTCAAAGTGTCCACGCCCACCGACGTGGACATGGTAGCGGTCGGCGCATATTACGCCGGGGCACACATCGTGCACCTGGACGGCGCCTACGGCGGCACGGGCGCTGCGCCTGAGATCGCCAAGAAAAACATCGCCATGCCGATCGAGTACGCCATCCCGAAGGTGCACAAGTTCCTGGTCGAGGAGGGCATCCGGGATGAAGTGACCTTGATGGTCTCCGGGGGTCTGCGCTCGGCCTGGGACGTGGCCAAGGCGATTGCCCTCGGCGCGGACGGCGCGATTCTCGGCACAGCGGAGCTGGTTGCGATCGGCTGCATCCGCATTGCGCAGTGCGAGAAGGGGCTGGGCTGCCCGTTCGGGATCACCACCACTGACCCGCTGCATGCTGCTAAAGTCGATGCAAACGAGGCATCCCAGCGCATCATAAACCTGTATACTTCCTGGTTATGGCAGTTGGCCGGAATCTTGAAGACGCTCCGCATGTCGTCGATCGGCGAGCTGCGCGGGCGGAGTGATTTGTTGGTGTATTTGGATTGAAGTATTAACCGCCAAGGACGCAAAGACCGCCAAGAGTGTTTTTAGATCGCCAAGAATCTTGGCGGCATGAAAGAAAACTTGGCGTTCATGGCGGCTTGGCGGTTTGCAAGGAGAATTAAGTGATCGTCAGAATGTGGCATGGAAGAGTACCAACATCGAAAGCGGACGCTTATCGCGATTTTACGAACGGACGCGCCATCCCGGATTACCAGTCGGTACCGGGAAATATCAGCGTGCACGTGCTGGAGCGCCGCGAAGGGAACGTGACCCACTTCATCACTTTGACGTTCTGGGAAAGCCTGGAAGCTATAAAGGGCTTTGCAGGCGAAGACCTGGAAGTGGCCAAATACTATCCAGAGGATCAGGATTTTCTGCTCGAGATCGAGCCTACCGTGGTGCATTATGAGGTGGTGGGGCAGTCGAAAGATCGGCCATGAACGAATGCCGAACGAATGAGGCGGCTGTTGCAGAGGGTGTTCTCTTCCCCAGCGCTTCGACTGCGTTCGCCTATCGGCTCACTCCGCTCAGCGAGAAATGCGCAAGAATCGGGTATGTTTCGGTGAGAGAGGTTTGTAGAATGGAAACAGAGTTTAGAACCACGGAGGAACAAGGACGAACACGGATTTATGAAAAATCAAAGGTTCATCAATCTAAAATGTTCATCTGCGTTCATCCCTGGTGAATTTAATAAAGGAGTTTCCATGAGCACCTCTGTCACTGATTTCCACCAATTGTCCGAAGATTACCTGCGCATCGAGCAGGCGATCGAGTATCTTAAAAATAATGCCCATTCCCAGCCAGAACTGAGCGAGGTCGCCAGCGCGGTTGGACTGAGCGAATACCATTTCCAGCGGGTTTTCAGCCGTTGGGCGGGCATCAGCCCCAAGCGCTTCCTGCAGTTCCTAACCAAGGAAGACGCGAAGGAGCTGCTGGCGCAATCAGAAAACTTGCTGGATACGACCTATGAAGTAGGCTTGTCCAGCCTGGGGCGCCTGCACGACCTGTTCGTCACGACCGAGGCGGTTACGCCGGGCGAATATAAATCCGGCGGCGCAGGGCTAACCATCCGTTATGGATTGCATGATACGCCATTCGGTAAGGCGCTGATTGGCACAACTGAGCGCGGCATCTGCCATCTCGGCTTTGTGGCCAGACGGGAAGGCGACGCCATCGATGCGCTGGTTGCAAGTTGGCCGGAAGCTAAAATGATCGAAGACCATCGTACGACTGCGCCGCTGGTCGAGCCCATCTTCGACGTGAGCAAACGTGGCAATCGCCCCTTGCGCCTGCACGTGCGCGGGACCAATTTCCAGCTCAAGGTGTGGGAAGCGCTCCTGCGAATCCCGCCCGGAGCGGTGACCAGCTACGAGGGCCTTGCCATGCAGGCCGGGCATCCACGGGCGAGCCGGGCGGTCGGGACGGCGTTGGGGCGCAATCCCATCGCGGTGCTGATCCCCTGTCACCGCGTGATCCGCAAGCTGGGCGAGTTCGGGAATTACCGCTATGGCGCGGCTCGTAAGAAGGCGCTGCTGGCTTGGGAAGCGGCGAAAGTATCAAATCAAAATGTGGTGGTTGGGTAGATTTACCCTCACATCTGCCCCTCTACCCTTTCGGGCACACGTCCCCTCGGGGAGAGGGGGTAAGGCAAAAATGAAAACAAAAATCTGGATCGCTTTGCTGGCAGTTTATACCGTCTGGGGATCGACATATCTTGCTATCCACTTTACAGTGGAGACCATCCCGCCGTTTCTATCTGCCGGCCTACGATTTTTGATCTCAGGCGCGATTTTGTACATCTGGCGGCGAGCGGCCGGAGATGCCCTGCCCACGCCACGACAATGGCGCGCGACAGCCATCGTCGGCATCCTGCTCCTGTTGGGCGGCAATGCTGTTTTATCGTTTGCAGAGCAATGGATCGCTTCCGGAATTGCAGCGCTTATCATCGGGACTGTGCCAATTTGGTTGGTCGTGATTGAGGCCCTTCGCCCGGGTGGTGTACGCCCAACTTTATGGTCGATTATTGGTTTGTTGATTGGCTTTGGCGGCATCTACCTGCTGATCGGACCAACCGACCTGGACGGGCGTTTGCAGTATGACACAATTGGGATTATGACCGTGATCGCCGCCTCGTTCTTTTGGTCGCTGGGCTCAATATACAGCCGGTCGGCAGATTTACCGCCTTCGACGCTCATGGCAACCGGGGCAGAGATGCTGACAGGGGGTCTCGCTATTTTAGCGGTCAGCGGATTGACCGGCGAGTGGAGCGACTTCCATCTCACTGCAGTCGCCCCAAGCTCCTGGCTGGGCCTGGCGTATCTGATCACGTTCGGCTCGCTGATCGGCTTCGTCTCGTACGGCTGGCTGTTGAAAAATGCGCCCGTTTCGCTGGTTGCCACGTATGCTTACGTCAACCCATTAGTAGCCGTCTTCCTGGGCGCCTGGTTGGCCGATGAAACCTTGAACGCCCGGATCTTGATTGCCGGCCTGGTCATCATCAGTTCCGTGGTGCTGATCAACCGGACAAAATCAAAGAAAACCTACCCAAAAACGGAAGAAGCTCCTTCTCCGGCAGATTAGGAAAAAAACATGACCGACCGCTCAGACTTGGTTCTCGAATCCCGCAAAGCGCTGCTCGATATGGCGCCTGCCTTCAAGCGCTCCGAAGAGGCCGCCGAGGGCGGCTGTGGCGTGCTCGGGCTGGCGGCCAATGTGCCCATTGCAGGCAAACACGTGCTAAGCGCTTCCACCCAGATGCACAACCGCGGCAACGGCAAGGGCGGCGGCATCGCCATGGTCGGGTTGGATGCAGAACAGTGCGGCGTGGACCAAGAAACGCTGCGAAGCCATACTCTGTTACAAATTGCCCTGCTCGATCCTTCTTCTCGTCAGGAAGTAGAGCGAGAGACGATCTCACCCTATTTTGATATTGCCCATGTTTACGAACTGCCACACCAGGATGACTATCACGCCGTGGAGGGGTTGGACGTGCGCCCGCCTGACGTCTGGCGCTACTTCGTGCGCGTCAAACCGGACGTTTTGGCTGCGTTCGGCCACGATAAGGGACTCTCACCCTTAGCGCCTCGCGCCCTGGAAGAAGAGTTCATCTACCAGAACAGCTACAGGCTCAACGTCAAATTCTACGCCAGCCTGGGCGAGCAGCGCGCTTTCGTGCTCAGCCACGGACGGAATTTATCCGTCTTGAAAATCGTCGGGTATGCCGAGCAGGTGGTGGAATATTATCAACTCGAAGAGCAGAGCGCCTACGTCTGGATCGCGCACCAGCGCTACCCGACGAAAGGCCGCGTCTGGCACCCGGGCGGGGCGCACCCCTTCATCGGATTGAACGAAGCGTTAGTCCACAACGGCGACTTCTCCAACTATCACGCGGTCAGTGAGTACCTGCGCCAGCGTAACATCGGCCAGTTGTTCCTGACCGACACCGAGGTCAGCGCCCAGCTATTCGACCTGTGGGACCGGGTCTACGAGTATCCGCTGGAAATCACGCTGGAAGCGATGGCGCCTACCACGGAGCACGATTTCGAGATGTTGCCCTCCGAAAAGCAGGAACTATACCGCGCTGTGCAACGCACCCACATCCACGGCTCGCCGGATGGACCGTGGTTTTTCATCGTCGCGCGTTCGCAGGCGGATGAGGATCAGTTCGAGCTGTTGGGCATTACGGATACATCGATGCTCAGGCCGCAGGTGTTTGCACTTTTTGAGAATAGAGATCAGAGATTGGAGACTGGTAAGGTTCAGATTGGACTGATTGCTTCCGAGAGGCAAGCGATTCATGCCTGCCTGCGCTCGCTTTCTGCTGAAGATCAGCGATTTAAGCCGTTAGCAGATAAATACTGGAACGCGCGCGGAGGGTCGTATACGGATGGGGGGGCGTTTCGGTTTACTGCGGCCCCTCTCCGGCTCCCCGCAAGCATGGTGGGAGAGAAAGAGCAGAGCTATGAATTATCTTGTAAAAACAAATTCGGCGAAACCGTAACCCTACAAAAGGAACTTGTTCACGCTCCGGCAATCCTGGAGCCGGAAATGGCCGGCGAATCCTTTCGCAAGCACTGGCAAGATAGGATGATTTGCGCCTACGATGACGGCGGCTCTGCAACAGCCTGGAACGATATCCGGTCGCAACTCCCTTCGCTGGGTTGGAACGAACTGGCCTGGGGCTTTAACCGGATTGTGGACTTTGGCTTAAGGGGCGCAGACGAGTGGCACTTTGCCCGCGAAACGCTCACGCTGATTAGAGACCGTCGCACGGATATCGGCTGCAAGAAAAGGGCTTCCCTGTTGGCGCTGGTGGATGAGAGTTTAAAAGTACTATTTCAAGAAATCCCATTGATAAGTGTGGACGTGACGAGTGAAACATCTCACTTGTCCCGCATCACGTGGGCAACGCGTCATAAATTGAATGCGCCATCCGTTTCCAATGCCACCCTGGTCCTCGACACGCTTGACTTTCCACCAGAAGGTGACGAAGCCGCAGCGCGCTATATCGTCAACGCCTATAAACTCGGCTGGAAGAATTTCGTAGCCTACAACTGGCTCGGCGGTCGTTTTGCGGCAACTGGGCTGGGTCCAATCTCTGAAGGCGTCACCATCCACCTGTACGGCGATGTGGGCGATTACGCCGGGTCTGGTCTGGACGGCGCGGAGGTCCACCTGCACGCCGATGGACAGGACCAGCTCGGCCAGATCATGAAATCCGGCAAACTGGTGGTCCACGGGGGCGTGGGGCAAACCTTCTTATACGGCGCAAAAGGCGGCGAGATCTATGTGCTCGGCTCGGCGGCGGGGCGCCCGCTGATCAACGCGGTCGGCCGGCCGCGGGCGGTCATCAACGGGACCTGCCTGGATTACCTGGCCGAGTCGTTCATGGCCGGCGACCCGCACAAGGACGGCGGCTTTGTCATCGTCAACGGGGTGACCTACACCGAAGAGGGCTGCCTGATCGACCTGCCCACACCCTATCCGGGCGGGAACCTGTTCTCGCTGGCTTCGGGCGGCGCGATCTTCCTGCGCGACCCGCACAGCAAGGTAGACAAAGACCAGCTCAACGGCGGGATGTTTGCCGATTTAACGGAAGCAGACTGGGGCCTGATCGAAGCGTACCTGCTCGAAAACGAAAGGCTGTTCGGGATCGAAGTCGAAGATTTGTTAACGGTGGACGGCGTCCGGCTGTCCCCATCCAAGGTGTATCGCAAGGTGGTGGTCAAAGAGCAGACCGCCATTTTGACGGAAACTGCCAATCGATAAAGGAGACAAAGATGGATTCAAAGGACCTGCTCAAACGTGTTAAGGAAGATGGAATTAAATTTATTTCGCTGCAATTTTCGGACGTGACCGGCGCGGTCAAGTCGGTGGACATGCCGATCAAAGGGTTGGAAGGCGCCCTGGAAGAAGGCGTGTGGTTCGACGGCTCGTCGGTAGAGGGCTTTGCGCGCATCCAGGAATCGGACATGCGCCTGGAGCTCGACCCGGACACGTACGCGGTGCTGCCCTGGGCCGCAGAAGAACGCCAGCGCGGACGGGTGTTCTGCGACATCCTGACCCCGGACGGCAACCCGTTCGAAGGCGATCCGCGCGGGACCCTGAAGCGGTTGCGCGCCAAAATCGCGGAGCGCGGCTGGACGCTGAACGTCGGCCCGGAACCGGAGTTCTTCCTGTTCAAGCGATCGGACGGCAACGGCGCGAACGTCCATCCGGTGCCACACGACGTGGGCGGTTACTTCGATTTCTCGCCCAGCGACGAGGCTGTGCGCGTGCGCACCGAACTGATGGACGCGCTCAACAGCATGGGGTTGGAGATCGAGGTCGGCCACCACGAGGTGGCGCTCGGCCAGCATGAGATCGACTTTCGTTTTGCGGATGTGCTGAGAGCGGCAGATAATGTGATGACCCTCAAATACACCGTTAAGGCCATCGCTGCCAAGCGCGGACTGGTGGCTTCGTTCATGCCCAAGCCCATTTATGGCATCAACGGCTCGGGGATGCACTGCCACCAGTCGCTGTTCGATGCAAACGGCGACAACCTTTTCTTCGATGACAAGGACGAGTTCAAGCTCTCGAAGATCGCCTACGGCTATATCGCCGGACAGTTTAAACACGCCCGCTCGTTGGCGGCCGTGGTCTCGCCGACGGTGAACTCGTACAAACGCCTGGTGCCCGGCTACGAAGCCCCGGTCTACATCGGCTGGGCCACGCAGAACCGCTCTGCGCTGGTCCGCATTCCGCGCTACAACGAGGGACGCCCGAAGTCGGTGCGCGCCGAGCTGCGTTTCCCGGATCCCTCCTCGAACCCGTACCTGGCCTTTTCCGCTATGTTGGCCGCCGCCCTGGACGGGATCGATCAGGAAATGACCCCGCCCGCCCCGCTCAACAACGTCAACCTGTACCATTTGACGAAAGAGGAAAGAACAAAGATGGGGGTAGGCGAGTTGCCCGGCTCGCTGGCCGAAGCGCTGACCGAGCTTGATAAAGATGAAACTTTGAAGACCGCCCTCGGCTCGACCATTTACGAAGCTTTTACCCGCGCCAAGTGGGAAGAGTGGGACGATTATCGCCTGCATGTGACGGATTATGAAGTAGAGCGGTATTTGGAGACAGCTTAAATTTTAACTTTTAGCTGTTAGCTGTTAGCGATTAGCAATTGGCCTCCCTAAATCACATCGATTGGGGAGGCTTTTTTATCGAAAAAAAGTGATGAAAATGAAAAAATCTAACTTCTTCTTAACAGACCTGTGCCAAAAGCAGCCATGCCCAGCAGTAAAAAAAGGAAATACACCCAAGCCAGTGGATTGGCAAAATCCACGTTCTCAGGATAGCGCAGCAGCACGACCAGTTGCAGAATGCAAAACGCCAATAAACTGGCCAAAGTACCCTTTCCCTTATCCCAGTCACCCACCCAGGCGAGTGTTGCGGTTGCGACTCCAAATGTCGTCAGCCAGGCACCGACCGCGCGGGAGGCCAGCGGGGGTAAATTCCAGGGCCAGAGCGGCGAAAAAGTTGTGGGCAAGAAGAAAAGGCCAAGGCCGAAGATAAGCCCAAAAGCGGCCAGGAGATAAAAAACCATACGCCCCAGGCTGGAAAAGGGTTTTCTTCTTTCATCTTTCCTTTCAACACTTCGAAACCCTGTTATCAAGAAATAGAGAAATACCGGCGGCGTAATGATGTAGACCGCGATCCAGACCCAGGTCACGAAGCGGGTGATGAAAGAGGGGCTATCCAAATGAAATTGGTTTAAGTGCAATAGGGTGGCAACGAGCAACAGAGTGGTAGCGGTCAACCCCGCCAAAATGCTGGCGAGTGCCCCCTTCCAACTCGGATTCCGTACGAGGATTAAGGCGTGGGCAAGCGCTGCCCAGTATCCTGCGCCCATGAAAGCCGCCGTGAGCGGCAGGGGGATGGTCCAGGCAAAATACAGTTCCGTTTGCTCCGACAGGATGAAAAGTTGTACGCCCGCAATAAACAGCAAAGGGACTACAGCAAAAGCAAAGAAATATCGAGAAAAAGCGCCAAACCGTGCATTGAGGGACATCCTGGTTCCTCCTGAAACCTCTATACTGCCATTTCCTAAGAAAACCCCAAAGGGGCCTGATTGGTGCGATCCACCCTCCAGGATGCACACAAAATCTTCACAAAGTTCATACGTGTTTCTTACACGCAATTAAGTCGCCTTTAATCGTGCTGAGTACAATTATTTGCAGGTCGTATCTGCTCAGGCTTGTCCAAAAAATAGGGCAAAAACGGAGTGCGTGGAGCGTACGCCCCCCACGCACTCCGTTTTTGCCACCTCTTAAATATGGGCTGAGTAGTTACTGCGGATCAATTTTCAAATTGAAAGGAAAATAGGAATGACCTGGAAACGAATTTTTTATATTATGTTTGTCATTGTGGTGGCGTTTTTCAGCGCTACGGCTGGCGCGGTGGTGGGAGGAAAAGCTGTCCTCAGTTTTACAAATCGTGGAAGTGGAACACCCGTTCAGACGTATACCGATGCCCCTACCCAACTGCACATTTCGAACTCTGAAATCGAGACTGCCATCACGCAGACGGTAGAAAAAGTCAGCCCGGCGGTAGTCACCGTGGTCGGTACGGTCCCCGGACAAACTACATTCTTCGGTCGCAGTTCGGAGGGCCAGGTGAGCGGCAGCGGCGTGATCATCTCGCCTGACGGCTATATTGTGACCAACAATCATGTCGTGGAAAGCACCACCAGCCTTTCGGTTGTGCTCTCAGACGGTAGCCAGTTGCCGGCCGATATCATCAGCACCGACATCTTTGCGGATCTGGCAGTCCTTAAAGTAGACGGCAATATGCCCGGCGTAGCTGCCTTTGGCAATTCAGACAATCTGAAACCGGGTGAAACCGTGATCGCGATTGGGTCACCCCTGGGAGAATTCCGCAACACCGTGACCGTCGGCGTGGTCAGCGCGACCGGTCGTTCGTTGGACACCGGGAGCGGTTACTTCATGGAAGATCTGGTCCAGACGGACGCGGCTATCAACCAGGGCAACTCGGGTGGGCCGCTGGTCAACCTGAACGGCGAAGTTGTCGGGCTAAACACGATCATCGTGCGCGGCGGCAACGGCAGCACCGCGGTGGCCGAAGGACTTGGCTTTTCGATCCCTTCCAACACGGTCCAGTTCATCGCTGAAAAGATCATCCAAATCGGGCATTTCGCCCGTCCTTACCTGGGCATCGGCTCGCAGACGATTACGCCGGCTATCGCGCAGCGCTATCACCTCGGTGCGCAATGGGGCGCGTATATTACCCAGGTAGATCCAAACAGTCCCGCGTCGAATGCAGGATTGCAACAAAATGATATCATTACCAGCGTCGGCAACCAGGCGATCGATTCGGACCACTCCTTCATCAATGCATTGTTTGCGTACCAACCCGGCGACCAGGTGGAAGTCAAAATCCTGAGAAACAATCAGGAAATGACGGTTAACGTGACGCTCGGGGAAGCCAGGACGAATTAGCGGTTAGGTTAGCGATTAGCAGTTTAGGCGTTAGGATTCAACTGCAAACAAAACGACTTTCGAGGCTATGCTCGAAAGTCGTTTATTATTGTATTCGAAGGGAAATTGTTATCCGGCAACTTTCAGCGCTACAAAGGTTGTATCGTCCTCTAAGGCGCGGCCGTCCCCGAAGGCCTCCAAGCCCTGGCGAACGCTTTGAATGATCGCACCGGCTCCCAGCCCGGCATTTTTTGTCAGCATATCCGCCAGGCGGGCAGATCCGAATTGCTCGAACACCTGGTTGAAGGCTTCGGTGACCCCATCGGTATAAAGAAACAGGACATCGCCGTGCTCGAGGGTCACACATTCGGTGCGGGGGCGGAACTCCTCCGACAAGCCGATGGCAGGCCCGGTCGGGCTGAGCCAGGTCACCTCGCCGTTTCGCTGGCTAGCGATCGCCGGCGGATTGTGCCCGGCGCTCACATAGGTCAATGTGTGCGTCACCGGATCAAACCGACCTAAAAAGATGGTTACAAAGGTGGTGAAATTGATATTGTGAATATAAAACCGGTTGATGCGCTCCAGGATCTCGGACGGGGCGTCCGTTTCCGGGGCCATCGTGCGGATCGCCATTTGCAAGCTGCTCATCAGGATGGCGGACGAAACCCCATGCCCGGGAATATCGGCGATGACCAGCCCATGCGAGCCGTCGCGGTAGTGGAAAAAGTCGAAGTAATCCCCACCGACGATCGCCGCCGGACGGCTGAAGGCGGCCAGTTCCACGCCCGGGATTTCAGGCGGGATCTGGGGCAACAGCGCGCGCTGGACGATGGCGGAGAGCTCCAGCTCTTCTTCAAGGCGCCTGCGTTCCTGCTCTGAAAAGTGATCCAGACAAACCGAGACAGTGTAGTCCATTTCGAGCAGGCCGGGGTCTACGTGCCCGTGACAGACCGCGCACACCCCAAAGGTATGCTCTTCCAGCTCTTCGAGCGCGCTGTCGATCACCTCCAGGTGAGACTGGACGCCATGCTCGTCTTCACAACACAATTCTTTTTTCAATTCGGGGGCTGATTCCAGGAATTCAGTCAGGTTCTGTCGTTTTGCAGCAAGTCCAATCTGAATGCGCTGAAAGAGATCGGTCAACATTTGATACCTCCATCGGAACCAAACCAATTTAGAACAAGTGTACCAATTTTATCAGGACTATCTGGCAAATACAAGATAATTTAAAACTTCTCGCTAACGCTCGAAGTAACACATCCTGAATTAAAAAGACGGCTCCGCGCCGCCTTTTATTACTGCCTGATTGCTTCCGTTGCCAACTCTCCCCGGGCCAGCGCCTCGATTTCGTTTTTATCCTCGATCACCTGGACAAGCTTGCCATCCCGCATTTGCAGCACCCGATCCACGTACCTGCACATGCGCAGGTCGTGCGTGACCATGATGCCGGCGCGCCCGTTTTCGTGGATCAGGTCCGCGAAGGTTTCCACCACCTGGTAGGCGCGTTCTGTGTCGAGGGACGCGGTCGGCTCATCGGCCAGGACCACGGCCGGGTTGTGGATCAGGGCCCGGGCGATGGCCACCCGCTGCTGCTGTCCGCCGGACATCTGTCCCGGAAGGTTACGCAGCCTGTCGCTGAGTCCGAGGCGCGAGAGCAGCTCCACGGAGCGGGTACGTCCGGCCTTGCCCCCCGCACCGTTCAAGCGCAGCATAAATTCCACGTTCTCCTGCGCAGTCAGGAACGGGATCAGGTTATTCGATTGAAAAGTAAACCCGATCTTCTGGCGGCGCAGCTTGACGCGCTTCTTCTCGCTCAGCCGTGCCAAATCCTGACCATCGACCAGCACCTGACCGCTGGTCGGCGTCAGCAACGCAGCCAGGATGGACAGCATGGTGGTCTTGCCCGAGCCGCTCGGGCCGACCAGCGCTACGAACTCGCCCGAGCGCACTTCGAAGGAAACATCGTCGACGGCGTTGATGGTCCCACCGCCTTCGATGCTGAAGGTTTTAACGATGTTACGGACTTCCAATGCAATTGCTGTCATAAATACTCCAAATAATTATTGTCACTGAGCGGAGAGAGGAGCGATAGCGACGAACCTAGTCGAAGGGCAAGCAATCGAGCAATTCACGCTCCGGCTTCGTTTCACTCCGCTCAGCGTGGATGTTATCCCAATTTCAACGCCTTAAGCGGCTCAATGCGCACGGCGTAAATGATCGAAACCAAGCCCCCGAGCGGGCCGATCAGCAGCAAGGCGATCACCGCGAGAAGCGAGCGCGTGCCGTTGAACGTCAGCGGGATGGTGGGCGGAAAGAACAACGAGAACACATACGTCAAACCGCCGCCGATCCCGACACCGATGGCGGTGGTCACAACGATCTGGACTACCGCTGCCAGCCCAACCGCCCCATTCGACGAGCCAATGGCCTTGAGCACGCCAATCTGTGGCACCTTTTGCAGCACCTGGATCTGGAAGAACCCGCCGATCACCAGGATGCCGATCAGCAGCGTAAACGCCCCCTGGGTCTGCACCGTGCTCTGCTGGGCTGAATACCCAGGGATGTTATTGATCGTCGTCTGAATATTTGCTACTTCGATATTGGATACCTGCGCCAGCAATTGCGCCTTCACCAACTCGAGCTGCGCCGGATCTTTCAACTTCACCGCAATGATGTTTGGGTAGGGCGTGCTGTCGTTGAGGTCCGCTTCAGGCTGCGGGCGCATCTTCTCCCAGGTAGAGGGCGGGACGAAAATTGTCGGTTGGAAGAAGTACGACTGTTTGCCGGCCAGCCCAACCACTTTAAGCCGGAAGAATTCGTCCTCCGTTCCCTGAGTAGAGCGGATTTCGATCTCGTCGCCGACCTGAATGCCCGAACGGAGCGCAACCCCCTGGTCGATGACAGCTTCGTTCGCTGCTCCTCCCCGGAACGGCCTGCCCTCGATTAAGGGAGGCATCCCCGGCCTGTCAGGTTCTGCCGCCAAAAACGACACCTTGAGCGGCTCATCCAGCGAGACGATTTCGCTGGTAGCAGTGTAAATCTCACCAGCATTTTCGACGCCATCTACGCGACGCACCGCCCGAATCGTATTGGTATCCAGCCGGCTGGACGAGATGCTATAGTCCGATTTCTCCAGGAAGACGATCAACTCGGCCTCCAGATCGGCAACATATTGGCGGTTTCCATCGGCCAGCCCCTCCCCCAGGGCGGCAATGAACAACACCAACAGGGTGATCAAGGCGATCACCAGGCTGACCAGCAAGAAGCGACCCTTGTTGCGCACAATTTCTTTGATAGCAAGGTAGAAAGCAAGGAAAAAGGTTTTCATAATCTCTTTTCACAAAATTGATAAAGGCTCTTAACGGATTTCAAGGAGGTGGAAGGCTTCTGATAAGATAGGAGCATGGTAAACATCCAACAACTGATAGATGATGCAAAATGCTTTACGGTTATTCGAAAACTGCGTTGGCCAGGCGGAGTACGCTGTCCAAGGTGCGGCTCCAACAAGATCAACAAACGTGGTTTTCATACGCATCAAGCGTATCGACAACGGTATCGATGCCAAGCCTGTGAACAACAGTTTGATGATCTGAGCGGCACGATTTTCGAAGGACATCACCAACCGTTGCGTGTGTGGGTGCTGTGTCTGTATTTGATGGGCTTGAACCTTTCGAACGAACAGATTGCCGCAGAGCTGGATTTATCATCTGGCGATGTGCAGGAGATGACCAGCCAGTTGCGAAAAGGTGTTGTGGATAAAAAAAGCCAGTCCAACTGAGTGGCGAGGTCGAAGCCGATGAAGTGTACATCGTAGCCGGGCACAAAGGTTTGCCTGCGCGAGGTTGCCAAAGCAGGTCGCAAAGGGCGACGCAGACGCTTGAAGGGCAAGCGTGGACGCGGAACTCTGGCAGGAGAGAAGCCGCCTGTGCTGGGATTGTTGCAGAGAAATGGTGAAGTGGTCATATGCATGTTACCAAATGTTCAGCAGAAAACGATCCAACCTGTCATTACCAGTACGGTTGCCTCAGGCAGTCAATTCTATACGGATGAATATAATATCTACAGTCGTTTGCCTGAATGGGGCTACTTGCACAAAAGCGTCAATCACTCTGCTAGAGAGTACGCTCGGGATGAAGCTGTCCTGAGCGTGTCGAAGGGATGGAGATGGTTTCCATGAAGTTCATATCAACACCTTGGAAGGATTTTGGTCTTTGCTGCGCTCCTGGTTGCGACCGCATCGAGGCATTTCACAGGAGAAGCTCCCTTGGTATCTGGGCTTCTTCGAATTCGTTCACAATATCCGCCGGCGCGGAAAGGCTTTGCTCCATTCCTTGCTGGCTACCCTCCTAGCTCCTTGATTCCCGTTAAGAGCCTTGATAAAAATCCGCAACGCTGCTTACTCGTTACGGATCAATATTCTATCTCATTGCAAAGGTTTTGTCAATGTTTTGCAAACAAAATAGCAGATTGTTCTACCTTACAATCCGGCGCGAACAAGCGGACATATCTCTCCATAGCATCCAGCTGCGCCCGGACCTGCTCTTCTTCAATCCCCTCGGGGGCATAAGAAACGTATAAAACGTGCGCGGTCGCTTTTGAAATCGGCGAGCGATTATCTTGTCCGCGCAGGATCGTGCAGGCGATGCCGTTTGCATCTTTCATCAGCATATCCCCTACCGGAACTTCCTTACGGCTCCCGTTCATCTGGGTGATTTCATCCCCTTCGCGGGCGACATCGATAATGACCGGCGCAGCAAGTTGAGCCACGTCATGCCCGGCCGTCAAAATGAGCGTACCCAGCTCGGCCGCAAAATTCGCATCCACCAGCGGCGAGACGTTTGGCAGGGATTTTCCCTTCAGCGCCACTGATTCCAACTGCAGCAGGACATGATAGGTATAACCGAACTTACGATAATAGCGATGGTACGCTTGCATCACCGGAAACTGTAAAAAGTCTTCCCTGGAAAAACCAACATATCTCTCACGCAAGCTTTGCTCGATAGCACGTTTTTCCCGCTCAAGTGCTGGCACTGGCACCGTATTATCCACCGCTGATAACTCCAACAAGCCGATGCAAGCACCAGCGTGTGCTTCGTTCCAGGCATCGGTTGCAATGATGCTCAACATATTGTCGTCTTAGATCGTTGTATCAGAGGAGGCCAGCGCGGCGCGTTCCACCAACCGGCAAAACGAACAAAGGCCGGGCGCCGAAGTCGGCTGCCCGCAATTCGTGCACGGATGCAGTTCCATCGTCGGACCTTCAGCGCGTTCTCCAAAAAGCCCATTCGTGCGGGCTTCCAGGAACTTGATGTAAAACGTCAATTTTGCACCGGGGCGCTCGGTTTCCAGCTGGTTCAATAACTCTTTGTAGTAGGTCGTCTTCGAACCCACCGCATACGGACATTCTTCATAAATATATTCGATGCCGCGCAACAGGGCATAAGCTGTCATATCTCGCTCGTAAAACCGGAACAGCGGCTTGACCTTGCGCGCCAAGCCCGGCAACTCGGGCAAGAACGGTCCCTGGCGGAGCAGGTAATCCCCCAGCCAGTTGAGGGTGTTGCCAAAGAGCACAGCAGCCTCATCGTCCAGGTTGTGGCCGGTCGCAAGCACAGCAAACCCGCGGTCCCGCGCGATGCGGTTCATCACGTGCCGTTTGGTCAGTCCGCACACCGAACAAGGACGGCCTTTGCCCCGGTGGGTGATATCCGCCAGCACCGGGATGGGCTGCTCATATTCTTCCTCCACGTCTACAACATGCAACGTCAGGCCATGCTCGTCCGCAAACTTTTGTGCCAGGCGGTGCAACTCGGAGGAGTACCCACTCCCGCCATCGATGCCTAAACCGATATACAACCCGTCAGCCTGATAACCGAGCCTGTTCAGGATATCCCACAGCGCAAGCAAGTCTTTGCCGCCCGAAACCGCCACCAGCACCTTTTCATCGGGCGTGAACATCTGGTATTTTTTGATAAAGCGCTCGGTCTGCTCGGGGATCCAGTCCAGGTAATGCTCTTTGCACAAAGCCAGTTTGTGCTGGCGCATGTGGACAGAGGCTTTCGAACCGCACTTTCTACACTTCATATCAATCAGCCGCCTGAGATGACCGCCACCAGTTTGATTACCTCGCCATCCTTGAGGATTTCATCTTCGAGGATCAATTCACCCTGGCGAGTGGCAATCACCAATTCCGTCAGAATCCCGCACTTTTCCAGCGACGAGAGCAACGTCATGCCGGGTTTCACTTCGTATTCTTTCTCGCGCAAAATCAATTTGACCATGGTTTCCAAGGAAGTGATTCTACCGCATATTTTTACTTGACAGTCGCCCCCCCATGCCGTACGATTGATTCAAAAAAGGGCTTCTTTGGTTGTTTCTGCGAGAACCTGAAAAGGCGGAACCATGCGGATTGGCATGATGGCGGATGCTTACAAACCCTACGTTAGCGGCATCACCAATTACATCGACCTGAACAAGCGTTACCTCGAAAAGGCCGGACATGATGTTTATATTTTCACCTTTAGCGAGCCAAACTACCTGGACGACGAACCGCGCGTCATCCGCAGCCCGGGCCTGCCGCTGGCCGACACAGGCTTTTTCCTGTCCTTGCGATACTCCCGGGAAGCAAAAAAGCTGCTCCAGAATATGGATGTGGTTCACGTGCACCATCCCTTCCTGAGTGGGCGATTGGCCTTGCACTACTGCCGACCCTACCAGATCCCCATCGTTTTTACCAACCACACCCGCTATGACCTGTACGCCCAGGCCTACCTGCCCAAGCTCCCGGAGGAAGTCAGCGAAAGCTTATTGCGCGCGTATATGCCCTCTTTTTGCGAGGCTGTCAATCTGGTTGTCTCACCCTCCCCGGGGATGGAAAAGATCCTGCGCCAGCTGGAAGTAGTGAAGCCCGATCGAAATCGTTCCGAACGGCGTCGAGTTGGCGCATTTCTTCCAGGCCGAACCCCTTAAGCGTGTCGACTACGGCTTCGACGAAAAAGATATCCTGTTGATCTACACCGGCCGCCTGGGACCGGAGAAAAATCTGGAGTTTCTCTTGCACGCTTTTGCCGGCGTTTCGCAGGCCATCGAGAACGTGCACCTCCTTCTGGTTGGCGATGGTCCGCTGAAAGAAGACTTGAAAGAACTAGCACGAGAACTGGAAATTACCTCTTCCGTCCACTTTACAGGGCTAATCCCATACGATCAGCTGCCCGGCTACCTGGCGATGTGCGACGTTTTTGTGACCGCCTCGGTGACCGAAGTCCACCCGCTCTCGGTCATAGAAGCCATGGCCGCTTGTCTGCCTGTACTCGGAATCCATTCGCCCGGGGTAGGGGATACGGTAGAGGATAGGGCAACCGGATTCCTTCTCGACAGAGGATTTGCCAGCTTTCACAGCAAAGCTCACCCGTCTTTGCTTACAAAAGCAGCTCCGCCAGAAAATGGGACGGGCAGCGCGCGCAGCCTCCAACAAGTTCGCCATCGAACGGACAACCGAGATGATGCAAACGCATTATGAACGGCTGGCCAGCGGTCCCCGTCCCCATAAACTGGACTGGGAAGATCGCCTGCTCAGCATCCTGGAGCACTTCCGGGTATGAGAAACCGCAGGCAGACCCTTGGAAGCTGGGGCGAAGGGGTTGCAGCAGAGTTCCTGGAGGACCAGGGCTATGAAGTGCTCGCCCGTAACGTGCGTACACCCTACGGTGAGATCGATATCATCGCCCAAAAGGACGGCTTCATTGCCTTCATAGAGGTCAAGACACGGGCATCCAGCAGCCTGGGTCCGCCGGAGATCTCGATCACGCCCAGGAAGCAAGAACACATGCGGTCCTCGGCGGAACACTATGCCCGGTTAAATGAGATCGATCACTGGCAGATCGATGTAATTGCGATCGTGGGAGTACCCGGTAAAAAAGCGGAGTTCACCCATTTTGAAAACGCAATTTGACGCCGCGCTTGGCTTTATTTGACGAAACGCCCGATTTCGACTAGCATAACAGGGCTAATATCGTCCAGCAGCCCTCGGACTCATCTTTGCCGGCCCCTTTGCAGGGGTTTCTCTTTTACAAAAACCGTTTTCTAAAGAAACGGAAAGGGCCCGCTTTCTCGAAAAGATCTTACGAAGGTTTAAACCATGCTTGAAAGTATCCAACAATCCGCGATATCTCATGACCGGTATCAAGTTGAACTCAAACTCGATTACGAGTTAGGAAAAGGGAAAAAAACACACTACCGGATTTCAACGTACCTCTTTTTTCCCAAAAGTTTGGGAATCACCGAGGATAGCTATCCGAAGAACGAGTTCTACCGGGACGTGAAAAACTACATCCGCATCAAAACGCCGATCGTAAGCTTACGCGATTTGAACGAAAGCGGCAACTCGCCATTGAACGCTGTCAAACAGATTGTCCAAGAGCCAAACTGGTACCAAGGCGAGGAGTTGAACGAGCGGCTCATTAATGCACTCAAATTGTTCGGCGCTATGTTTAAAAGCGCCTTGCGCGAGCACCTGAATCTGGTCGAGAGGCGTCTCCAGACTGCTTTGAAGAGAGGAACGATCCACACCCTGGTGGAAAACTTGATCGACGAATTTATCCACCAATCCCAACAAATCAGCGAGCGATACCGGTCCTACTATCCTGAATTTAATCTGCCCATTGTTAAAGAAGATTCATATTTAGCCTATACGCTTGTGGATGAATATTCCAGCTTATTAATTGAAGAAGGCGCCACAGAATTGTTCCAGCTCGTATCCCAGCACTATGACAAGGCGGATCAATCGAGCTGCCTTGAAGACTTGAAGCAAATCGTCGAGAAGGAAAGAAGCCACCGGATTGCGCACGGGTACGGCTCCGTCCTGAAACCGGGGGATGCCAATGAGGTCTACGCTTTTAGGGCTTCTGTCCTGAAAAAATATGTGGGTTCGATCCTGCACCTCTCCACAGACGCGCAGCGCGAGGGCAAGGGGGTGGAACAGGTCTTGATGGCAATCGCAGCCGGCGTTTCGATGATCTTTGCGACAGTGGTCGCCTTTTATTTCCAGAGCATCTATGGGAATTTCACCTTTCCGGTTTTCGTCGCGCTGGTGATCGGGTACATGTTCAAAGACCGCATCAAGGAACTTGGCCGTGCTATATTATCCAGTAAATTGCACGCTTTCTTGTATGATCGCAGGATCAACATCCGCACGCTGGATGGGAAATATAAACTGGCCGTGCTGCGAGAGAAAATCACTTTTATGTCAGAGAACGATCTGCCCCAGCCGGTGCTGACAGCCCGCCACAAAGACCCATTTGCCGACCTGGATAACGAAGGCATGGGCGAGACGATCATATGCCACACCAAAGATATTGTTCTGGATGGCGACCTTTTTCCCAAGGCTTTTAAAGGCCTCCCAAGGGTAAGCGGTCTCAATGACATTATCCGTTACAACGTCCAACCCTATCTGCGAAAAATGGCTGATCCAGTGGAAGAACAATTGCTCTTACAAGATGGACAGCTTACAACCGTCCACACCCAGAAGGTATATCACGTCAACGTAGTATCGCGCTATAAATCGATCAGCCCCGGGGTCGAAATTTTATATAAGCGGATGCGCCTGGTATTGACCCGGGAGGGAATAAAACGAATAGAATATATCGTGCTGTGAACCAATCATCGCCTTTGAAACGATCCACCCTTGACTGAAAACCCTCCGGCTCCTATCCCACTGATCCTGCTCACCGGCCCAACCGCTGTCGGGAAGACCGATCTTTCCATTCGACTGGCCGAGAAACTGAACGGGGAGATTGTCTCGGCCAATTCGCGCCTGTTCTACTGCGGCATGGACATCGGCACAGCCAAGCCCACCCCCGAGGAACGCGCACGAGTCCCCCATCACCTGATCGACGTGGCCGACCCGGATGAAACCTGGTCATTGGCCGTCTTTCAGCAAAAAGCAACCGGGATCATCGCCGCCATCCACGCGAGAGGCAGGCTGCCCTTCCTGGTCGGCGGGACGGGGCAGTATGTCCGCGCTGTGACCGAGGGCTGGACTCCGCCCAAGGTAGAGCCAGACGAGAAGCTAAGAGGCGAGTTGGAAAAGATTGAAAGAGGAAAGAGGGGCGGACTGGCTGCACGCAAAACTGCACGCACTGGATCCGCTGGCTGCGGAAAAGATCGACCCGCGCAACGTCAGGCGGACGGTCCGCGCGCTGGAGGTCATTTTGACGACCGGCAGGCCGTTTTCCGCACAGCGCGGACAAAGCGACTCACCTTACAACCTGCTGACCATCGGTTTAAAACGTCCGCGCGAAGAACTCTACCGTCGCATCGACGAACGTATCGAGGCCATGTTCGCGGCGGGATTTTTAGACGAAGTGAAAAGTTTGCTTGAGGAAGGCTACTCGCCCGAGCTACCTAGCATGTCCGCGATCGGGTACCGGGAGGGAATCCGGGTGCTGAAGGGCCGGATAAGCGTAGAGCAGGCCAAGGTCGAGATGCGGCGCGCAACGCGGGTTTTCGTCCGGCGCCAGGCCAACTGGTTCAAACCGGAGGATCCTCATATTCACTGGTTCGATGCGGGCCAGGAAAACCTGAGCCAATTGGTCGAAGCTTTTATCCGCAGCCGGCTGCAGTTGAACCAGCCATAATGGATCGAGAAAACAGACACCGCCCCACTGAAATGGAGCGGTGTTCATTTACCGGCTCTCAAAGCGCAAGCCGCAGCGGGAGAAGTTGGTTTCCGGCATGTACTGTTATAATAATTCCGCGTGACTACTCAGCCTAACCTATACAGAAGAGAACCGAAAAACGGTGTGCGTGGGGGCGTACGCCCCCACGCACACCGTTTTTCGGGAATTCTCGCCAGGCTTGAGTAGATACAATTCCGCTATTATCTAATCCCAAGGAGTTCTGATGTCAACTACTATCAAATTTGGTACCGATGGGTGGCGTGGCGTTGTGGCTGAGGACTACACCTTCGATAATGTGCGCCGCTGTGCGCAGGGATTCGCCAACTACCTCAACGAAACCGGCAAAGGGGGCGAAACCATCATCGTCGGGCACGATATGCGCTTTAGCGCCGAACATTTCGCTGCGGCTGCCGCCGAAGTGCTGGCTGCCAATGGCTTGAAAGTTTTACTTACCGACGGCGCCTCACCCACGCCCGTCATTTCTTACGCAGTGGTGGACAAGCGTGCTGCCGGGGCGGTCAACATCACCGCCTCGCACAACCCGCCCACCGACAACGGCTTCAAGGTGCGCGACGAGAACGGCGGCGCCATCGACCCGGAAGGCCTGAAGCAGATCGAATCCTTAATTCCCGAGGATATGGCTGGCGTCAAGCGCAAACCCCTTAAAGAGGCCGAGGCAGACGGTTCTATCGTCAAGTTTGACCCCTCTACTGCCTATATCGAGCACCTCAAAGACCTGATCGATTTGCAACCGATTAAAGAGTCCGGGTTGACCGTCATGGTGGATGCCATGTGGGGCAACGGCGCCGGCTGGTTTCCACGCTTGCTGGCGGGCGGCAAAACGAAAGTGTTGGAAATCCACGACAGGCGCAACCCGAGTTTCCCGGAAATGAAACGCCCGGAGCCGATCCAGCCTAACGTGGACGTCGGACTGCAGGCGACGGTCGACAACAACGCCGACGTGCTGCTGATCACCGATGGGGACGCCGACCGGGTCGGGTTTGGCGACGAGCAGGGCCGCTTCATCGACCAGCTGCGCGCCTACGGACTGCTGGCCTACTATCTGTTGGAAGTGCGCGGCGAGCGCGGTCCGATCGTGAAGACCCTGTCCACCACCACCATGCTCAACAAACTGGGCAAGATTTACGACGTACCGGTCTACGAAACCGGCGTTGGCTTCAAGTATGTGGCCCCGAAAATGCTCGAGGTGGACGCGATGATCGGCGGCGAAGAGAGCGGCGGCTATGCCTTCCGCGGCAACGTGCCCGAGCGCGACGGCATCCTGGCCGGGTTGTATATGCTGGATTTCATGGTGCGCACGGGCAAGAAACCGTCCGAGCTGCTCAAGCTGCTCTTCGACAAGGTTGGCGGCGAGCACTACTACGACCGCATCGACACGCCTTTCAAAGGTGACAAACAGAAAAAAGTCGACCGCATTTTATCCGCGAACCCGGAGACCATCGGTGGTCTGAAAGTGACCGGGCTGGACACAACCGACGGCTACAAGTTCAAGCTGGAGGACGGCGGCTGGCTGTTGATCCGATTTAGCGGCACCGAGCCGATCATCCGGGTCTATACAGAAACTACCCATAAAGACAATGTACAGGCGATTTTGCAAGATGGGTTGGAAATTGCCGGGATCGATTAAAAGTGCGAAGTGCGACGTACGATGTGCGCGCACTCCGCACACCGCACTTTGTACATGGTACTCACAGACACCCACTGCCATTTAGACTTAGACAAATTCGACGAGGACCGCGCTGCCGTGATCGAACGGGCGCAGGAAGCGGGCCTGGTCCGAATTTTGATTCCGGCTCTTTCCGTGACCTCCAGCCTGTCGGCCGTTAAACTGGCCGAGTCGCATCCTATGCTGTTCGCCGCCATCGGCGTGCAGCCAAACGAGTCCCTAACGTGGACGGAAGATACGATCGATGCGTTACGTTCGCTGGCTCGCCCTCACCCCCAACCCCTTCGGGAGAGGCTCCCCCTTCGGGGGAGGGGGGAGCCCCGAGCAGCGGGGTGAGGGAAAAATCGTCGCCATCGGTGAAATCGGCCTGGACTACTACTGGGAGGCTGCCCCGCACGAGCACCAGCAGCGCGTCTTCCGGGCGCAGTTGGAGCTGGCAGCTGAGCTGGAGCTGCCCGTCGTCGTTCACCTGCGAGAAAAAGAGGATGCCGACCATGGTCCGTGCTATGAGGACGCAATCAACATCCTGGGGGACTGGGTAGCAGGCCTGGGCGCGGAGAAAGATGCGCTGAGAAAAATCCGGGAGTATTGCACTCATTCTCCGGGTCCCTCGAAACGGCGCTGCAGGCAATCGGTCTGAATTTTTGTATTGGGATTACCGGTCCGGTCACGTTCAAGAATGCAAAACAGAAGCAGGAAATGGTGGCACAGTTGCCTTTGGAACATCTGTTGCTCGAAACGGATGCGCCTTACCTTGCGCCGCACCCGCACCGCGGAAAGCGCAATGAACCTGCCTTTGTTTATGAAATTGCTGATAAAATTGCGCAGTTACAATCCCGAAGCCAGGTAGAGGTCGCCGCCATAACAACCAAAAATGCGGTCCGGCTGTTCTCCTGGGGAGAACCTGTTTGAGCACTGTTACCTTTACCACACCCGTCCAGGAACAAATCAAGCTTGTCGAGGAGCGGATTCGCGCCCAGGCCGATGACAACCATCCAGATCTGCGCGCTGCGCTCGCACATTTGCTTTCATCCGGCGGAAAACGTGTCCGGCCTACGGTTGTCTTGCTGATCGGGAATATGCTCGGCGGTCCGGAAGAAAAATTGGTAACTGTTGGCGCTGCCATCGAATTGCTGCACACGGCCACCCTGGTGCATGACGACCTGATCGACGGATCCCTGCTGCGCCGTGGCATGCCTACCCTTAATGCGCGCTGGTCGCCTGCGGCTACCGTCTTAACGGGCGACTTCTTGTTCGCGCGTGCCGCCAAACTTGCCGCAGAAGCCGATCATCTGCCGCTTATGAAGTACTTCGCCGATACCCTGGCAACAATCGTCAACGGGGAGTTGACCCAATTGTTCACCAGCCGCGGCTTGATCAATCGTAGCAACTACTACCAACGCATCTACGCGAAGACCGCTTCGCTGTTCGAAATGTCTGCCCTGGCGGGCGCACTGGTCAGCCCGGTGGATGAGGGGATGGTGGAATCCATGCGCGTTTTCGGTTATGAAACCGGGATGGCGTTCCAGATCGTAGACGATATCCTCGACTTCACCGGCGACCAGACGGCGGTTGGCAAGCCGCTTGGCTCTGACCTGTTGCAAGGGCTGGTAACCCTGCCCGCGATTTATTATGCTGAAGCTCATCCTGATGACCCGGATATCAAGTTGTTGAGCGAGGGCGGTTGGGGCAACCAGGACCGCATGGAGCGCCTGGTGAACGCCATCCGCAACAGCGATGCGATTCAAAAGTCCATGCGCGAAGCAGAAGACTTCATCAAGCGCGCGCTCAACAAACTGCTCCCCTTACGTACGGGGGTGGAAAGAACCGCCCTCGAAGATTTGGCAAGGTACATTATCGACAGAAGGATATAGGACAAGCAATCGCTTGTCCTATTTGATGGAACCCAGGCATTCAAAAAGGCCTTACCTGGCGCTCGCGCTGGGCGTGCTTTGCATCGAGACATTTATTTCCGCGTCAACCAGCGAACCCAAAAACAAATGACTCTTGATGCTTACACGAAGCCCGCTTGACGGTCCTACACCGCTGTGCTAGAATGACCCCATCTTATCATTAACGGATTTACCGAGTTCGCGAAAAAATACCCGGAAGAAAGGGGCAGGTTGTGTACGCTCTCTTCTTTTGGGCTTCTCTATGCAACTCTGTACCTCCTGTTTAAGAGTGTGAACCTGTGAACAATCCCCGCCGTCCTTTCCGATTGAATGTCGGCTTCATCGTCCACGAAGAAGTCGGCTATAAACATGAATTTCCATTCGAATTCGAACAAGTCCAGATTTCGGATGATCTGCTGCTGCGCAATTTCGAGGGCCTGGTTACAGTTGGTCGCACACCCCAGGGATTGATTGTGCAAGGCGACTTTTCCGCCGAGGCCACTTTAGAATGCGCGCGTTGTCTGATCGATTTCGATCAAAGATTGAACTGGGATTTTACCGAATTGTACGCCTTCAAAAAAAAGTCAATCAGCGATTCGGACCAACTCCTGCCCGAAAACCAGCAAATCGATCTGCACCCCCTCATCCGTGAGTATGCCCTGCTCGAAGTCCCGATCAATCCCATCTGCAAACCAGATTGCAGGGGTCTATGTGTCGTCTGTGGTGAGAACTTAAACGAGATCGACTGTGGACATAAACAAACCAACGATAAATTACCCTTTTCCGCGTTGAATGACCTGTTGGATGAGTAGACGGCGGCGAATGAGGAGAGCCTTTTGACCGGCGCTGGAAAACAGAAAAGACAAGTTGCAATGCGTTCGCTGATGGCGAAGGCGAGCGCGCAGGGGTATCTGACCAGCAATGACTTGATGGAAGTTTTTCCGGACGCCTCTCAGGACAGCGAGCGATTGTCCGCCTTGTTGACCGTCTTGCGTCGCCGGGGGATAGACATCGTCGACAGCGACGATAAGTACGTTGAAGAACCGCCGCTCGAACATTTCGAGCAGTCGAAAGAGAAACGTGCCGGCAGGATCGAACTGGATTCGGATCTGGACAGGTCTGCCAACTATGATGACACCGTTGGCATGTATCTCAAAGAAATGTCGCGGGTGCCTCTGCTCAGGGTAGATGAAGAACTGGACATTGCCATACGCATCGAAAACGGACGCAAGGCCAAAGAAGAAAAAATCAAGCTGACAGGCCGCCAAAACGCAGCCAAACGTCATACGCTGGACGCCCTCATCGAGGATGGCCTGCAGGCGCGCGATCACTTGATCAAAGCCAATACTCGGCTGGTCGTCAGCATCGCCAAACGCTTTATGGGGCGGGGCGTCCCCTTCTTAGACCTGATCCAGGAAGGCAACCTGGGCCTGATGAAAGCCGTCGAAAAGTATGATTACACGCGCGGTTTTCGTTTCTCCACGTACGCGACCTGGTGGGTCCGACAGACCATCTCACGAGCCATCTCCGACCAGGCGCGCACGATCCGGGTCCCGGTGCACATGATCGACCGCATCCGCCAGTTATACAAAGCCAATCAGGCGTTAGAGCAAAAACTGGGTCGCCAGCCAACTGTCGAAGAGCTAGCCCAGAAAGTTGACCTGCCTGTCCATCGCGTACAGTGGATCATGAAAGTCTCCTGGCAGCCGCTATCGCTGGAAAGCCCGGTGGGAGACGAAGAGGATTCCGAGCTGGGGCACTTCATCGAGGACGAAGCCAGCCTTTCCCCGGTGCAGAGCGCTTACCAGTCCCTGCTCAAGGAAAAACTGGAGGAAATCCTCTCGACGCTGTCGCCACGCGAGGCGCGCATACTGCGCCTGCGTTTTGGCTTGGATGATGGCAGGATTTATACGCTGGAAGAGGTCGGCCAGAAATTCGGACTGACCCGGGAGCGCATCCGCCAGATTGAAGGCCGGGCGCTGAGACAACTACGCCATCCCATGCGCGCGAGGCAGTTGAAAGATTATCTGTAACGCCGCAAGACCAAACGCCGCTTGTCTCGTGGCGTTTCCGTTTACGCCACAAAGGACTTATACGCGCATAACGAAACCGAAACAGCGGTTTCGGGCATTTCGCTTTTACTGCATTCGTACGGAGCATCAAAGGGAACCAATGTCCACTCCTTCTTCGCGCAGCACTGCTATCCTGCAAGCCGTCTTCGTCACGATCCTGTGGGCCAGTTCTTGGGTTTTGATCAAGATTGGGTTGCGCAATGATCTGCCCCCGCTTACTTTCGCCGGCCTTCGCTACGGTCTGGCCTGGCTCTGTCTGTTGCCCTTTCTCCTTTCAAAGGGCGAACGACGGTCCGAGTTCAAGAGGCTCTCTCGAACAGACTGGCTGCGCCTGGGCGTTCTCGGCCTGGTCTTTTATGCCCTCACACAGGGCTCTCAATTCTTCAGCCTGGCGTACTTGCCTGCTGCCATGGCCAGCCTGCTGCTCAACCTGACGCCGGTGGTGGTTGGGATCACGGCGGTCCTCTTTCTCAGCGAGCGACCGACAGCTTCCCAATGGTTTGGGATTGGATTGGCAACCGTTGGGGTGGGTTTCTATTTCCTGCCAGTTGCGTTACCGAAAACGCAGGTGATCGGTGTGGTGATCGCTCTTGCGGGAGTGCTGGCGAATGCAGCCTCCTCCCTGCTCGGACGGGAGATCAACCGCACAGGCACACTCTCTCCGCTCTTGGTCACCTTCGTCAGTATGGGGGTCGGCTCCTTATTTTTGTTGGCCACCGGGATACTCACCCAGGGCTTTGGTTCGATGCGCTGGCAGGACTGGGCGATCGTCACCTGGCTGGCGCTGGTCAACACCGCGTTCGCATTCACCCTGTGGAACCACACCCTGCGCACGCTGACCGCGGTCGAATTGAGCGTGATCAACAGCTTGATGATGCCGCAGATCGCCATCCTGGCTTACGTTTTCCTGGGCGAAGGCTTGAGCGCAAAAGAAATCTGGGGACTGATCCTGGTTGGGTCTGGCGTTCTAATCGTGCAGTTGAAACGCCAGAATAAAGTACAATTCAAAAAGTTATGACTGAACTTACCTCTAAAATTCCCGCCCAATTCGCCTTTTCGCAATCTTCACTGCAAGATTATGCAGATTGCTCGCGTCGCTTCCATTTGCGTTATTTGAACAAGCTGCTCTATCCCGCTGCGGAATCTGAGCCGGCACTGGAGAACGAGCGCCGCCAGCAGGAGGGCCAATCTTTTCACCGGCTGGCGCAACAGTATCTGCTGGGAATCCCCGCTGATAAACTGGAGCGTTTGGCGAATTCACCAAACTTGCAGCGCTGGTGGGAGAATTTCTATTCGTTCCGTCAAACAAGTCTGACAGGTCTGACAAGCCTGTATCCTGAAATAACACTCACCGCGCCGCTGGGCAATTTTCGCCTGGTCGCCAAATACGACTTGATCGCGATCACAGAAGACGAAAAAATCGTCATCTACGATTGGAAAACCTACCGCAAACGTCCGCGGGATGAATGGCTGTCCACCCGCTGGCAGACACGGGTCTACCGGGCGTTGCTGGTTGCCGCGGGAGCGCAGCTAAACGGGGGCAGGCCAGTCGACCCGGAAAGATGCGAGATGGTTTACTGGTTTGCCAATTATCCCGATGATGTCGCCCGCTTTTCGTACGACGGGTTCCAGTACAAACGGGATTGGGATGCGCTCGTCAAGCTGACACAAGAAATTCGGACCGCCTCCTCCTACCCGCTAACGGAGGACCGTCAAATGTGCGCCTACTGCACCTATCGCTCCTACTGCGACCGCGGCATCCAGGCCGGCGACTTGGACGCAATCGAGGCAGAGATGGAAGCCGAGTTGCTGTTCGACGTGAACTTCGAGCAGATTGGGGAGATCGAGTTTTAGCGGTTCAGAAAAATCCCGATGTGGTTCGCCACCGGTCGCTCGCGGCCGGGCACGTACTGGTCGATGGGGGAATTCAGGATCACTGGCTGGCCGTCCTCTCCTTCGATGACCATGGTTGTGGATCCGCCTCCGTCCAGGCTCATGCCGAAGTACGCGCCGTGCGCCATGAGAACCTCGGCCAGCTCGTCGAAGGTTGCTCCCGCGCTGTAAAACGGTTGGCGCCCATCTACCACGACCAGATATAACCAGCGCCCGTTTTTGTTGAACCCGATGGCAGTGCGGGGATCCCGCTCGCTGTCGTCCAGATCAGGAACTTTGTCGCCGCCCTGTATGAGGTAGCGCTCGCCTGCGATCGCGTTAAAAATCCGGCTTGGCTTGCGGAATGACAACCCACCTCGCCGGCTGATGTAAAGCACCGGCTCCGTGCCCTCCCCTCCTGCGTAAACTTTTCCATCGGAAGCGGTAAACCCGGTAGGCGTGACCGGGTCGCCCGACCGCGGGTAATAATCCAGGGGACCGCGCGACCACCAGGGATAAAATCGATCCCCGTTGATGGCAATTTGTACGCCGAACTCCTCCATAAACTGGGTGGTTGTGCGGGCGCTGAGCGGAGGGCCATCATCGTTGTCAGGAGGCGTGACCAGCAGCCGGAATCCGCTTGATTTGGTGTCGATCACCAGCACGTGCGCGATCACCAGCCGCGGCAGGTAATAGACGCGGCGATAATAGGTGACAGCACCATCGTACATCGTCCGCTTGGCGGGAACGGGTGCGGGGCGCCCGCGGTCGTACAGGGTGTAACCGACCAGGCACAGCGCAAAGAGGGCGGTTACACCCACGAGCATCCAAACAATTCGCTTCGTGTTGCGGGAATCCATGTGAAATTTTCTTCGATTCAGAATTGCGTTACCGGAGTCCAAAATCTCCCGATTTTGGTTTTTGTCTTCGCTAGAATGGCAATGTCAGGAGACATTGACTCCTTGCCTCGCAAAAAAAAGGGCGGCCTGTTGGCCGCCCGATGTTTACGTCACGATTTCTTGCTCTGCCTGTCGCATCCCCTGGAAGGAATGGATCGCGACCTCCAGGATGGCCAGGTCGGGTTCGCGCGTGGTCAGCGATTGCAGGGCCAGGTTGGGCTTGATCATCCACTGCACGATTTTCGAATCGAGGTGGTTGGCCGTCCAGCGGATGTATTCCACCGCGATGCCCGCCAAAACCGGGATGAGCAGCACGCGGCTCGCCAGGCGCCAGAAAAGCGGCAACGGACCCAGGGCGGTAAAGACCAGGATGGAGAGCAGCACCAGGGTCAGCATAAAAGCCGTCCCGCAGCGCGCGTGCTCCAAGGGGAACCTGGCGACCGATTCAGGGGTCAGCTCCGCGCCCGCTTCGTAGGCGTTGATGGTCTTATGCTCCGCGCCATGGTAGGCGAACAGGCGTTTGATATCCGGCATGAAGCCGATCGCCCAGATATAGCCGACCAGCAACGGCAAACGGACAACGCCCTCCAACAGGTTATTCCACCATACGTTCCAGCCCAGGAAGTGCTCGGCCAGGCTGCCTATCCCCGCCGGGAGCAAAAAGAAAAGACCGACGCCAAGCGTGAGGGAAACGGCCAGGGTCAGGTACAGCGCCCAGCCTTCCAGTTGCTCCTCTTCCCCCGTCTGGGTATTGGCGGAGATGGTCAAAGCGCGCATGCCCAGCCCAAGCGCATCCCAGAGCACGATGATCCCGCGCAAGAAGGGGATCTTGGTGATGCGTGAGCGGTAAATGTTGGCCAGCTTTTCCGTGTGCAGCACAATTTTGCCTTCCGGGTCGCGCATGGCGATGGCATACCCCTTCTGGCCGCGCATCAGCACGCCTTCGATCACGGCTTGTCCGCCGTATGTAATAATTCTGTCTTCCATACCAATCAATTCCTTATTCGTGAAGACCCGGCTATTCCCAGAGAGAACTGAAGAAATGCCTGAGCAGACACCATCATTTTAAATTATAAAAGAAATGGATGATCGCATCGATCATCTTATACCAGGTAGGCAAGTGTAAGCGCTCGTTAGGCGCGTGGACGTTATCTTCGGGCAAGCTGGAGCCGAACAGGATCGACTCGGCGCCGATGTTGTTCTGCAGCATGGCCACTACCGGGATCGAGCCGCCCTCCCGTCTAAAAAGCGGTTGCACGCCCCAGACCGTTTCCATCGCCTGCGCCATCGACTTAATGGCCGGCAAATCACGGTCTGCTATTGCAGTCGGGCCGGAGTTGAGCAATCTTACTTCCCACTTGATCGTTTTGGGAGCATTCGCTTCCATATAGGCGACAAGCTGTTTATGGACCTCATGCGGCTCCTGGTCCGGCACCAGGCGGCAGGAGATTTTTGCCATCGCCCTGGCGGGCAAGACCGTTTTGGAGCCTTCGCCAGTGTAGCCAGATAACAGACCGTTGACTTCTAACGTCGGGCGGGCGCCCACGCGTTCCACCGGCAGGTAATCTGGCTCGCCCCATAATTCCGGAACGCCGGTTTGTTCCAGGTAAAAGGCTTCGGTTTGTGGCAGTCTCGCCATATCGTCGTGCTCCTCCGCGCTGACAGGTCGCACCGGGTCGTAAAATCCGGGCAGGGTGATGCTGCCGTTTTCATCGTGCATCCCGGCGATCAATTCGATCAGGGCCTGGGCCGGGTTGTGGACCGTGCCGCCGTACAAGCCGGAATGCAGGTCGTGGTCCGGGCCCCAGACGAAGACGTCGAAATATGCCAGACCGCGCAAACCGTACGTGATGGTCGGCTTATCGGCGGCGATCATGCCGGCATCGGGGTTGAGGCAGAAGTCCGCCGCAAACAAATCCTTATGCTTCGGCAGGAAGGCCTCCATGCTGACCGAGCCCATCTCCTCCTCGCCCTCGAACAGCCACTTGAGGTTGACAGGCAAGCCTGACGTGCGCACGAGCGCTTCGACCGCTGCCAGCGTGGCGATGGCCTGTCCCTTCATGTCGGAGGTGCCGCGCCCGAACAGCTGGTCGCCGCGTCGGGTCGCTTCATAGGGTTGGGTTTCCCACAGTTCGAGCGGGTCCACCGGCTGGACGTCGTAATGTCCGTAGATCAGCACGGTGGGTGCCTGCCCCCCGGCTTTCAGCCACTCCCCGTAGACGACCGGGTGCTTATCGGTAGGCAGCAACTGGACGTTGTCCATGCCGAGTTCCTTCAAACGCGCAGCCAGCCACTCCGCCGCACGGACCAGGTCATCTTTGTGCTCTTCCTGCATCGAAACCGATGGAATGGCAACCAGTTCCTTGAGATCGGCAAGAAAACGTTCTCGATTCTTCTGGGCATAGTCAAGCGCTTGCTGGCGTGCGTCGCTCATGGATTCCTCCTAGGACCGTAATGTTCCGTACAAAAACCAGTATTCTTCGCGTGGAAATCCGGACTGTATGTCGGGTTCCCAGATGAAGTCACCGGCTAACAGGTTCACTCGCACCAGGCTGTCTAACGGGGAAAGCGCTTCCCGTTCAGGAAGCTCTTTGGGTAATTCCGGTTGCAGCAGTTGCAGGATCGCACGGTTACGAACCTCGTGCGGATACGCGTCCGCGTGCCCTTCGGGGTTTTGACGATAGTCCGACAGGTAATTGCCCCACAAGCCGAACCGCGACTGGAATTCCCGGCCTGCTTTCGTCTCCCAGGCCACCAGCCACTTCGAGCGGACGGCTTCGAGGTCCGTCAAAAGGGCTTCGATCCGCTCCCCCCGGGCTTGCAGGCGAGTCTTGGACAACAACAGGCCGCCGATCGTCAAGCGCGGCAAGTCGTAACTGCGCGCGGTGATCGGCCAGAACAATTCATCCGAAAGCAGGTAATCCTCGAGCTCGGGAATCCCTGCTTCTAAATATGCGCGATCTTTTTCTGCAGAAGTCATTTTTTTATCTATTTTCGAAAAGAGGGGGAGCGGGGGTAGGCCGCATACCCATGGATGATGTCAGATGTATTTTATCAACAAATTATGGCACAGCAGTTTCTTCGGGCGTCGTCTCCAGGGCACGGCGCGTTACCAGATACCAGTTGCTGATGAGCGAGAAGCGGTCACTGGTGTCAGACAGGGGCGCTACCTGCACGCCCAGCACCTGCGCGTCGACCCCAAACGAGTATACCGGGTAATACAGCGGCAGCGACGGCAACTCTTTGGCAAACATGACCTGAAAGTTGCGGTACAGCCGGGTGCGGACGTCGAAATCGGTGTTGACGCGGGCCTGCTCGAGATACTCGCTGGCGGTGCGGTTATCCCACTGCGAATAGTTCTGCCCGCCCGTAGCTTCGGCCTGGTGCCAGAAGGGATACGGGTCAGGGTCGGGGGTGCGGGCCAGGTTCAAATCAACGAGGGCAGCCTGATACGAGCGCGGACCGAGATAGTCGAACACCATCCGGTCGTAGGGAACGGGCTGCAAGTCCACCTGCACCCCGATCTGTTCCCAACTGGCCTGTATAGCCTGCGCCAGTTGCGTGTGCAGTTCATCCTCCGGGTGGAGCATTGTAAAGCTTAAGGACTGGCCTTCTTTTGCTCTTACATCGCCCCCCTCTGCTGGGATAAGATAGCCGGCGCCCTTCAACAACGAAACTGCCTGCTCCGGGTCGTACTCGAGGTGTTCGGTGCCGTTGAAATACGCCCACGAACCGGGGAAGATCGGACCGTCGGCGACGATGGCCTGGCCTTGAAGCAGATTCGAGATCATGCGCTGCCGATTTAACGCCAACAACAAAGCCCGGCGCACGTCGGGTTCTTGTAAAAATGGGACTTCCGGGTTGTTCAAGTTGAGCAACACCATGCTGACCTGCGGCATGCGGCTGGTGTATACGGACAGGTTGGGTTGCGCCAGCGCTTCGGCGAGCACATCTTTCGAGATTCGGCTAACCCCTAACACTTCGCCTTGCTCGTACGCATCCAGCGCGGCAGCGGAGGTCGGGTAATAGCGGAAGACCACCTGCGGGATGAAAGGCTGCTTGCCGTAATAGCTTTCGTTGGCGGTCAACACCACGCCGGTGATCTGGCCGCTCTCCAAAATCAAGTGGTCGAACTTGTACGGTCCGCTGCCGACAGGATCGATGTTGAACTCGGCAGTCGCCAACTCTTCCGGCGGGACCGACTCCAGGATGTGCTTGGGCAGCACGCCAAAGGAAAGATAATCCATGAACGGCGCGAACGGTTCCGGAATCGTGAACTTCAAGGTGTTTTCGATAGGCAGCTTTTCCACCTTGACCTTCGACCACAGCTCCTTGATATCCTGCGGGAACAGGGAGCCCTCGCTCTTGATCATGTCGATGGTAAAGATGACATCATCGGGCGTGACCGGAACGCCGTCATGCCAGACAACGTTGGCATGCAACGTGACGTTGTACACCGTACCCTCTTCGTTCACGCCCCAGGATTCCGCCAGATCCGGGCGGGGGATGCCGCGCTCGTCAAAGCGGAATAAGGCGCTGAAGATCAGCCGGTTCACATCCCGGTCGGCCGGATTGTCCCAATCCAAAAGCGGGTTCAAGCGTCCCAGGGATCCGACCAACGCTTCGGAATAGACGCCACCGGTTGTGGGCTGCGGCAAGACCTGGACCGGTCCTACCGGCTGCTGGGTGAGCAACAAGACCCCTACAACGGCCAGGGTCAGGATTACGACCAGGATTTGCCAGCGTAAGCGTTTCATAAGCACAAAAAGAAAGGCCTGAACCAGTCACGGCAGACAGCGCCGCGCCCGGAAGCGGCCTTTCTATCTTTAGAGGGAATCCATTAACCTGAAATCAATACGGTCGCGATTGCCAGTATGAAAAAGATCACGCTCAAGACAATAGTAACCCAAAACAGCGTGCGCTCGATCCCGCGGCGGGCGGTGTATACGCCACCGGTGTCACCGCCGGTCAAGCCACCCAGGCCGGCGCCCTTACTCTGAAGGATGACACTGATGATCAATGCCACCGAGGTTATAATCAACGCAATATCCAAAAAACGTTCCATGTGTAAGCCTCCTGCAAATTAGCGGGGGGAATTATACCTGTGAGTAAGGGAAATCGTCAACAACCGGGAATCTATGCACGAAATCGTCGTCAATTTGCATATGCACACCCGCTACTCGGATGGCAGTGGTACGCACAAAGATATCGCCCAGGCGGCCATGAAGGCCGGGTTGGATGCGGTTATCGTAACAGACCACAACGTGCTGGTCCAGGGAGTGGAGGGCTATTACCGCAGCGGACCGAACCGGGTCCTGCTCCTGGTTGCGCAGGAAGTCCATAACCAGGCTTTGGAACCCCAGAAGAACCATCTACTGGTCTTCAACGCCAACCGTGACGTGGCCACCTTTGCTTACGACCCACAACGCTTGGTGGACGCCATCCGCGAAGCGGAGGGGATGTCCTTCATCGCCCACCCAAGCGACCCCGCCGCGCCCGCCTTTGGCGAGACCGATATCTCATGGGAACGATGGGATGTGACCGGCTTCACCGGCATCGAATTATGGAACGGATTGAGCGAGCTCAAGGTGTATCTCAAGAGCAAAGCGCACGGCTTGTTTTATGCGTATTTTCCACAGTTCATCGGGCACGGACCGCTCCCGGAGGTGCTGCTTAAGTGGGACGAGTTACTTTTGCAGGGAAAACGCATCGTTGCGATCGGCGGCTCGGACGCCCATGCCTGGCCGCAGAGCCTGGGTCCGCTTAAGCGAGTTATCTTCCCCTACGAATTCCACTTCAAAACGGTCAACACCCATCTCTTCCTTGCTGAGCCGCTCACGGGAGAGACGGCAACGGACCGCCGCCTGCTTTATGAGGCTTTCGAACATGGGCGTTGCTTCGTCGGCTATGATCTGCCCGCTTCAACAAAAGGATTCGTCTTCAAAGCCCAGGGACGCGACAAAAACGCCATCATGGGCGAGGAACTTCCAGCACAGGGCGGCGTAACACTGCAAATCCGGTTGCCTGCGCTGGCGGAGTGCCGGCTGATCAAAGACGGGCAGGTGCTCAAAGAGTGGAAACACGGCGACAACTTCGCCCACATTACCACCGTACCGGGGATCTATCGCGTGGAAGCCTACCGCCGTTATTTGGGGCGCAGGGTGGGGTGGATCTTCAGCAATCCGATTTATTTGAGATAATGATGCTCTTACTTAGAAGAGAAAAATGTGTCGCACTTCGGATTTAGATTTCAATATTTGACCCACGAAAATCTCATTTTATGGTAAACTTGCGCCCGCTCAGGTACGTTTTATAGCCTTCCAAGGCATTAAATATCGTGCCTTTCCGCTCCCGGCTTGCCCACGGCATTGAACGGGAGCAAACCCACGGAAAGGAGGTTTCCCTCATGCGTAATTATGAATTGATTTGCATCGTCCAGCCCGACCTGGATGAGACCGCTTTTAACGAAGCTGTCGATCGGATTAAAGGCTGGGTTGCGGATGCAGGCGGCAACGTCAGCAAAGTGGATGTGTGGGGCAAGCGCAAACTTGCTTACCTGATCCGCAAGCAACGCGAAGGTCAATATGTGCTGCTCAACATCGACCTGCCCGCCGAATCTGCCCAAAATCTGGAACGCAATATCCGCTTCATGGAACCAGTGATGCGTCACATGTTGACCGCTGTAGAAAATTAACTTTAGTAAGTATTGAGTTCTCGGTTATTAGAAAAGGAGAAAGCTATGAGCCGAGGTTTGAATAAAGTCATGATCATCGGTCATCTGGGCCGCGACCCCGAAATGCGCTACACGCCCTCCGGTCGCCCGGTAACAACCTTCACGGTGGCCGTCAGCCGCTCGTGGAACACCGCCGATGGGGAACGGCGTACAGAGACCGAATGGTTCAACATTGTGGCCTGGGGCAACCTGGCGGAAATTTGCAAGCAGTATCTCTATAAAGGCCAACAGGTTTATATCGATGGACGCCTGCAGACCCGCCGCTGGGAAGACAAAGAAGGCCAGAAACATACCAGCGTGGAAGTCGTCGCTAACGAAATGATGATGCTGGGAGACCGCCGCGACAGCAGCAGCCAGACCCAGGAATCATCCGAAGGCTCCGACGATGTCGCTGAGCCGCAGGCCGACGAAGACGAGTTTCCCTTCTAGCAAGGGATAATTAATGGAGTAATAAATGGCACAAGAACGTCAAGAACGACAAGAACGGCGCTATTTCTCACGTCCGAAATTCTGCCAGTTTTGTTCGGACAAAGAATTGGTGATTGATTACAAGAAGGCGGACCTTCTCAAGCGTTTCATCACGGACGATGGCAAGATCCGTCCGCGCCGCCAGACCGGCACATGTGCAAGACACCAGCGTGAATTGGCTGGCGCGATCAAACGCGCTCGTCACATCGCACTGCTGCCGTTTACAGGCAAATACTGGGAAGAGGGCCATTTCTAAACCCGACAACGCAATGGGGTGTATCCCCATGGTTGTGAAGTTGAAGCATTATGGCACCTAAACCCACAGTCCAAAGTAAAAAACATATCGCCCGCCTCGAACGAGAACGGCGGCAGATCAAGCTGATCCAATACATTTCGATTGGCGTAGTTGCGGTTGTGATCCTGATCATTATCTACGGCTACCTGAACCTCAACTACCTGCAAAAACTCCAGCCTGTAGCAGTGGTAAATGGAGATAAGATCACTACGAAAGAGTTCCAGGCGCGCGTAATCCTGCAGCGCAACCAGTTGCTCAATCAATACGTTCAGTATCTCCAGTACCAGCAATTTGGCCTGGATACCTCCACCCAGTTGCAGCAAATCGAGTCCTCGCTGAGCGCCCCCACCGTGGTCGGGCAGCAAGTTCTGGATGATATGATCCGGAACGTGCTCATCCGCCAGGAGGCAAATCAGCGCGGCATTAGCGTGAGCGGTGAAGAGCTGGAGACTTTCAAGCAGGAGCAGTTCGGCTACTATTCGAACGGAACTCCCACACCTACCCTCACGCCAACGCCGGTGGATGTTACCTTCCCAACTCTTTCCGCAGAGCAATTGGCATTGGTGACTGTTACCCCAGAGCCGACCGAGGACCCAACCTCTACCCCGCTTCCCACGTCGACAGTAGTTTCTACCCCCACCCCTGAGGCCACCTCTACCATCACACCGACTCCTATCCCCTCGCCCACGGCAACCCCGTACACCCTCGAAGGGTACCAGAACGCTTATGCCACTGCCCAGGCGGGACTGGTGGAAACGGGAATATCCAAAGACGAGTATGAAAATGTTTTTGAGACCGAGCTCCTGCGCCAGAAACTATATGATGCTGTAACCGGCGACTTACCGCATGAGCAAGAGCAGGTCTGGGCGCGCCACATCCTGGTAGCGACCGAAGAGGAAGCCCAGGCTGTCATCGACCGCTTGAACAACGGCGAAGAATTTGGTGCCCTGGCGGCTGAACTTTCCCAAGATACCGGCAGCGGCGCCAACGGCGGCGATCTGGGCTGGTTTGGGAAAGGCGCGATGGTGGCCCCCTTTGAAGAGGCCGCATTCAAACTAAAAGTTGGCGAGATCAGCCAGCCGGTGCAATCCGATTTTGGATGGCATGTCATCCAGGTAATCGATCGCGCCACCCTGCCGATGACGGCCAGCGAATACGAGCAGGCTCGCCAGGCGGCTTTCGATGAATTCCTGACCAACCTGCGCGATCAATCAGACGTTAAGATCTACGACTATTGGATGGAGCGCGTGCCCACCGAGCCAGGACTGGACGCCTTACAAGGGCTGCAACAACCACAATAACAAAAAGACCGCCGCCCGAACGAGCGGCGGTCTTTTTTCTAGCACCTATTCACGGCGTGTGAATCCATGCGGTTGACGCATTTCGGGGGTCATCTTGTTATGGTTTTGATACTACCCTGCTTATCTGGCGTTTAATATTACTTGTCGTCCATCAGGACATCGTGGACGGTCTAACGGATAAACCATAAAGACATCGTAGACAGAACTTTAACAACCGAAACCATCACAACATCGTTGACAAACGCGCATAATTTGCTTACCCGAGCAAGGAGTAGGTGAACTATGAGCGAACAAGCCGATCAAGAAGACAGGAAGGCGCTGATCCACTTGCTGAACAGCGGCAAAACGCCACGAGAAGCGGCACAGATATTGGCTAGATCACGTGGGTGGGCATACAAGTGGAAAGATCGCTTTGAACAGGAAGGGTGGGCGGGACTGCAAGCACGCTCACGAGCGCCACAGCACATTGCCCGGCAGACATCTGCCGAGATACGCCAGGAGATTTTGCGCATCCGTAGCGAGTTGGAAGCGGAAGCTGAAAACAAGGATAACCTGGGCTACATTGGGGCCGATGCCATTTATGGCAGGTTGCTTGTCCACGGGATCGAATTGCCACCTGCCGTCAGTACGATCGAGCGCATCTTGCGACATGCTGGTAAGACCAGGCCTCGTTTGCCCCAGGCGGAAAAAGAAGTGGTGTATCCACACCTAAAGCCAAGCGGAGTGCACCAATTAACCCAGGTGGATATTGTCCCACACTACCTGACTGGCGGCGAGAGCATTGCCTGTTTCAACAGTATCGATGTCGTCTCGCGGTATCCGGCTGGCAAGCAATATGCCAACAAGCGTTCCAGAGATGCGCTGGATTTCATTTTACACACCTGGCGAGAGTTGGGACTTTCAGACTATCTCCAGATGGATAACGAAAGTTGTTTCAGCGGGGGCTACAAGCACCCTGGCGTCATTGGCAAAGTCGTTCGTCTGGCGCTGTATGTAGGTGTCCAACCGGTTTTCTCACCGTTTTATCACCCAGAGAGCAATGCCTTTGTGGAACGCTTTCATCAGGATTACTCGAATTTTGTCTGGAAAAAAGAACACCTGGAAGACCTTGCAGCCGTTCGCCAACGCTCGGCGCTCTTTTACCCAAACTATCGTAGCAGCCATCACCACTCTGCTCTGGCTGGTTTATAATCTCCCCCGTGTTACAGAGAATTGTACGCACGGTTGACCTGATCATTTACGTTCTGCTCGGCATTGTGGTGTTGACTGCCAGTGTCCCCGTTGCGGGCGAAGCAGTAGAACGAGCGCGGGCCTATACCCGGCCCCTGGAGTTCGATTACGTCAGCTGGAGCGCGCAAGCAGCCTTGCTCAAGTTGCAAAGCAGTTTCCTGGGGTTGCCCGGCTACCTCACCCACGAAGACCGCAAACAGGCGGTCATGCAAACTCTCTACCTGACCGAGCGCGTACTACAAGCCGAGAACCAGCTCAATCAAATTTACGCCGATCCTACAATCGCGGATAAGGAACTCGCCTCCGCGCGCTTACGCGCCCAATTAGACGACATGGAACGGCGCCAGAAACAACTGGCCCCTCTGGCCGAGGCAACCTTACAGGCGCAGGTGAGCGCCACGCTTGCCGAGCAAAATTTGACCAGCGGCGGGCAGCCTATCCCGCCGGTGTTGTACCATATCAGCGCCGTACCGATGGGCCTGATCATTTCTCCTCGTGACCGTATTCAACAGCTCACAAACATCTCGGTCCAGCCCAACCTGACAGTCGACGAGCAGACTGCCCTGGAAGAGCAGGTCGATTCCGCCCTCAACGTTTCGTCGCTGGTGGTGCCGATCGGCGGCGTAGGCGTATATCCAACCATGGTCATGCGCACGACGTCCCTCTCCTGGCAGATCGATACCGTCGCACACGAATGGACCCACAATTATTTGACCATGCGCCCGCTCGGCGTTTTGTACGACGCCACTCCCGCAACTACGCACGATGAACGAGACGACGGCATCTATCGTTGGCATCGAGATCGGGACGCTCGTCTTACAGCGCTACTACCCCGAGCTGGTTGACGCCGCGCAACCGCCCCTCCAACTTGCTACCGACAAATCGGCCTCCGCCAGACCCGAAGGAGAAACCCCGCCCTTCGACTTCCGCGCCGAGATGCACACCACCCGCGTCACAGCGGATGCGATGCTCGCGGAAGGCAAAATCGAAGAAGCGGAAGCATACATGGAAGCGCGCAGGGAAATCTTCTGGCAGAACGGTTATGCCATCCGCAAGTTGAACCAGGCCTATTTCGCCTTCTACGGCGCATATGCCGATGTTCCCGGCGGCGCTGCCGGAGAAGACCCGGTCGGACCGGCCGTCCGCGAATTGCGCGCGCAGAGCGCTTCGCTGTCCGACTTTGTCAACCGCATTGCAGGCATGACCTCCTTCGAGGAGCTCCAGGCAGCGATCCAGTAGAAACAGACCAACCAGGAATTAATGCAAAAATCTTTTTTATATTTCTTGCTCGGCGCGCTCATTTTTCTCAGTTCATGCGCTACCGCTCCCTTACCCAGCACACCCAGCGCAGTCCCCACTGCAGCGACGATCATCATCCCGACGCCTCCTCCCACCCAACCGGCGTGCACCAGCATCACCCTGGAGCCCACCCCGGGACCGGACGTCCCCTCGTTGTTCCCGGCTGTCAGCATGACCGAGCATGTGCGCGGGGCGGATGACGCCGCCGTCACCGTTGTCGTCTACGACGATTTTCAATGCGCGGACTGCAATTATCTGCCTATCTCACAGCGCCTGCTCGAAGAACACGCCGGCGACGTCCGCTTTGTCTATCGCTCGTACCCCTACACGGCGCTTTTCGACAAAGGCGAGCTGGCCGCCAGGGCAGCGGAAGCGGCTGCCCGCCAGGACCAATTCTGGGAAATGCACGATCTGTTGTTCGAAAACCAGGCGGAGTGGGTCGATTTGCCGGTAGAGTTTTTCGAGGGCTGGGCAACGAAGCAAGCGGCAGAAATCGGGCTGGACCAAGCCCGGTTCACGACAGATTTCAATAGCGCGGAAACAGCCCAAAAGGTCCAGGCAGATGCGCAGGAGGGCGTCAGGGTCGGCATCCCAAAACTGCCGTTCTTCCTGATCAACGGCCAAATCTACCGGGGTCCTTCCGACTACGAAGCCTTCAACCAGGTCATCAATCTGATCAAGCTGGGCGAGCGACAATTCGCCGAATGCCCATCCATGAGCATCAACCCTGCCAAGCAGTATATCGCCACGCTGTTCACGGAAAAAGGGGAAATTGTACTGCAGCTGTATCCTGACAAAGCCCCGCTGGCCGTGAACTCGTTCGTGTTCCTGGCCCGCCACGGCTGGTATGACGACATTACGTTCCATCGCGTGCTGCCCGGTTACATCGCCCAGACGGGCGACCCCAGTGCGACCGGACAGGGCAATCCCGGTTATTTGTTCAACAACGAGAGCGATTCCGGCCTCAAGTTTGACCGGCCCGGGATCGTCGGCATGGCGAACTCAGGCCCGGATACCAACGGCAGCCAGTTTTTTATCACCTATGCCCCGGCACCCAGCCTGGATGGGAATTACACCATCTTCGGAAAGGTGCTGAGCGGCATGGATGTGCTGGAAGCATTGACAGCGCGCGATCCACAACCGGGCGTCCATTTGCCGCCAGGGGATCAGCTGATCAAAGTAACGATTGAGGAGAAATAATATGGATCCAAAACCGCGCGGTGCAGACTGGCGTTCTATCCTTCTGGTGATCTTCGCCCTGAGCGGCGCGGTATTCGCAATCAGCTCTGCAATCGGCATTTTGGTGTTTATGACGGTGAATAGAGGCGCCCTGGTACAGTTGAGAGCTTCGAACCTGTCGAGCATCTTGACTGCCAGCGCGTTGTTCGCGATTGGTCTGCTGCTGTTGCCGGTTGCCTGGTTGAGCCTGAAACGGCTGCGCGGTGCGGATTTCGATTTCTACGTCGTGCCTCCCTTACGACCGTGGGAGTGGATTGTCATCCCGGGGCTGTGGGCGCTTGTTTTATTGCTGGCAGCGCAATACAATCGGGCTCCAGGGGCAGCCTGGTTTGTACCGTTCGTGCATTTTCTCGCGATTGCGCTGCCCATCTACTTTGTCATCCGCTTCGCGCTCAACCAAATCCCCATGGGCACTATTCAACGCGTCTGGGGGGTTTTCAGCGTCGGGATGACGATCGGTCCCTTGTTGGCAGTCGTCGCAGAAATGACCGTGTTCTTTCTGGGGATCCTTGTAGTCGTTATTTACCTGGGATTAAATCCAGAAAAAATGGCCGATGTCGAGCACCTGGTAAACCAGATCCAGCAGGCGCCGGATATGGAAAGCCTGCTCTACCAGGTAGGCCCGCTGCTAAAGAACCCGCTGACCCTTGTGGTCGGCCTGGGATTTTTATCCTTCCTCGTTCCCATCATCGAAGAAACAAGCAAGTCTTTGGGCGTCTGGCTGGTGGCAGACCGGATCAAGGTTCCGGCACAGGGATTCGCGCTGGGCGCCTTGAGCGGCGCCGGGTTTGCGCTGGCCGAAAGTTTGTCAGCTACCCTCACCACAGATGACAGCTGGGCTGTTACCCTGTCCATGCGCGCGATCAGTGGCAGCATGCATATGCTGGCCTCCGGATTGTTTGGCTGGGGTATCGCCTACGCCCGGCTGGAAAAACGCTATTTCAGGCTGCTAGGCATGTGGCTGCTTGCCATGCTGTTGCACTCCGTTTGGAACGCGGGGGCGGTTTTCTCCGTCTGGGGTGGCGCCCGGGTTACGCTGGCCTCACCAGGCGCCGACGCTTTGGGCACGATTGTTGCCGCCGGTGGGATGGGTCTGCTGTTCTTCATGGCGGCCGGCATGTTTGCGGCCTTTTTCATGCTCAACCGGCGCCTGCGAGCCTCTGCCCCCTCTGCTCCCCCTGAACCGCAAGGCGGCACGATTAATTCCATGTAACGATGTTACATCCGAAGGATTAAACGAAAATGGATTTTTGGGATTTGTCGTGAAAGAGGCCAGCTTTAGGGTGCGGGCGCGCGTACGCGCGCCCGCACCCCTAAAGCCGGGTACCTTCCCCGGAGATGCTTAAAGAGCCACGAGAATCAGGGCAGTAGAGAGGGTAAAATAACGCTATGCCCTGGAACACCAAATCCACCCACACGCAAGCCGGCGACCTGGTCCAACTGGTCGGGTTACGGCACAAAAGCTTCATCTTCCCCCTTTCGGAGGGTGGGGATTTCCAAACCCATCGCGGCGTCGTCAAGCACGACGATTTGATTGGCCTGTCCTGGGGAACACAGGTGTTCACGCATCTTGGCGCGCCGTTCTTCCTGCTCCAGCCCTCTCTGGCCGACCTGTTGCTCGATCTCAAGCGCAACACCCAAATCCTGTATCCCAAGGACATCGGCTTCATCTTGCTCACCATGGGCATCGGGCCGGGACAAACGGTGATCGAAGCGGGAACAGGTTCCGGTTCCATGACGATTTCGCTGGCGTACGCGGTCGGCCCTGAGGGACAGGTGATCTCCTACGAACAGCGCGAGCAGATGCAAACACTGGCCCGCAAGAATATCAGCCGGACCGGGCTCGCTGCGCGCGTGGACTTCAAGCTGCGTGACATTCAAGAGGGCTTCGACGAAACGGATGCAGATGCCTTCTTCCTCGACGTTCCCAACCCGTACGACTACATTGCCCAGGTGCGCGCCGCGCTCAAGCCGGGCGGCTACTTCGGCAGCATCGTTCCCACGGCCAACCAGGCCGAAATCCTGCTGCGCGCGCTACGCCGGCAAAAGTTCGCCTTCCTTGAAATGTGCGAGGTCTTGCTGCGTTATTACAAACCGGAACCGGACCGTTTACGCCCCGCCGACAGGATGGTTGCCCATACCGGGTTCCTGCTCTTCGGGCGGCGCATCGAACCCAGCGAAGACCCTCGCGCCCAGGAGTTACTGGCGGAGCAATCTGCTCGAGGCGAGGAATAACGCGCATGGGTGGACGGACAAAGGGTAATCCAAGAGAAGTTGTTCATGCACGGTATAGGTTGGAGCCACTGCTATGATGGTCTCCAACCTGACCGAAGACTACATCGTTGAAAAATTGCGCGTTTTAGCTGCCAAGAACGAGGGAGGCGGAATCTACAGCGAATCCGAAACCCTGGCGGGCGCGGAAGCAAAATGCGCCGCGGTCTTGATCCCACTGACTTACTTTGGTAACGAGTGGCACCTGCTCTACACCCGGCGTGGGGACAAGGTCGAAACCCACAAAGGACAAGTCTCTTTCCCCGGCGGCGCCTGCGACCCCGGGGAAAAAACGGCCGAACAAACCGCTCTGCGCGAGGCGCAAGAAGAAGTTGGCATTCGCCCACAAGACGTGCACGTCCTGGGGCGGCTGACGGCCATGATCACCATCACCAGTTTTCACGTCACCCCGGTGGTGGGCCTGGTACCCTGGCCCTACGCCTTCCGGGTGGAAAATGCCGAAGTGGCGCGCGTCTTTACCATGCCGTTGGCCTGGCTGGCCGATAATAGCAACCGTTGGGAAATGAAAATACCGGGAAGGGATTTTGGCGTGATCATCTACCATCCTTACGATGGCGAATTGTTATGGGGAGCTACCGCTTTGATGACAGATATTTTCCTGAAGGCGCTAGGCCTTTAAATCCATTGTAAAGCTACAGTAGTGTCCCTATAAAGTGTTGCTGGCAAAATTGAGTTGCTTATCGAACCGCCAAGACACAAAGTACGCCAAGAGTTCTTTTATGACGCCAAGAACCTTGCTTGGCGGTCTCAATCAAGCCTTGGCGTTCCTCCCGGCGCCGCCCGCCGGGACGGTGTGGCGAACTTGGCGGTTCCAAAAACAACACGCAAAAGGGTGACTATCAAAGGTACAAAGGAAACTGAATGGCGGTACTTTTTCCCCCGTGATGGAAATCAAGCTCTATTTTCTGCGATCGGGCCGGAACCGTTCGGCCAGATCTTTTAATTGAGAAAACCCGATCGGTTTGAGCAAAACTAGTTCTGCCTGGTCTCGCAAATGAGAAGCCATATTCGCGTCAGCAGTCGCCAGGAAAACGCGCGTATCTACCAGGCGTTCGTCTGCGCGGATCTGTTTCAACAGAATATCGCCGGTTATGTGAGGCATGTGCAGATCCAGAATGATCAAATCCGGGATGATCGTAGCCAGCTGATTTTGGGCCACAGCGCCATCCAAGGCTACCTGCACATCATAACCCGCCATCTCCAACGCGCTCTGGAAAATCGTGACCGTATCCTGATTATCTTCCACAATATAAGCCAAAGGTTTCTCAATCATACAAGCCTATTCTACTCCATCGCCGGCTGGCTTTCACTCTCGGACTCGACCAGTGGCAGAATAACGGTAAATGTGCTTCCCTTTTCAGGTTCGCTTTCTACCCTGATTTTCCCTTTCAAGCTGGATGTAAGGCGTTTGACGATGGAAAGTCCCAGCCCCATACCGCCATACTCGCGCGCGATGCTTTCATCCACCTGCCGAAACGGTTCGAAAATGCTCTCACGGTGATCCTTTGGAACCCCAATTCCCGTGTCGCTGACCCGAATTGCCCAATGGCTTTTGTCAGGCCTGAGCAGGGCCACGCAGACAGAACCGGTCTTGGTGAACTTGATCGCATTGCTGATTAAATGATACATGATTTGTTCGACGCGAGGCGGAATCCCCCACAATATTTCGGGGAGTTCGGGAGCGATCTCTTGTTCGAAATGCAATCCTTTTTCACTTGCATCCTGGCGGAACTCGGGGGCGATCTTCTCTAGAATTCCGGCCGGGGAAAAGCTAACCGCCTGCACCGGAAGCATGTCCCGGTCCAATTGGGATTGTTCCAACAGTTCGGAAAAAGTCGTTTCAAGGAATTTGGAATTTACCTGGATCCGTTCGAGCAACTTTTTCTGTTCGCCGGTCATCGAGCCGTAAGCTTCGAGACGCAGCATTTCGGTCATCCCAACGATCACGCCCAGAGGAGTGCGCAACTCGTGGCTCACCTTCGATAGCAGGTGGCTTTTGAAATCACTGGCTTCCTGCGCCCATAAAGATAGTTGTTCGCTTTCAACCAACTTGAGCGCCAGTTCCTTTTCGTGGCGTTTTGTTCGCTCGTAAGCAAGCCTGAGATTGTTCATCACCAGGGCGAACAGCCCAACAATCACAATCAGCGTTGTAGAAAACTCGCCCCACAGCCCGGTCAGGGTTGTGAATTCTGAAACCGGAGGCAACAACCCGAGGGAATCGGCGTAGACCAGCCAGCCCGTGAAAAGGATTGCTACCAGGCCGAATGCCAGCGCCGTCCGGATACCGAGCAGCAACCCCGCAATCAGAACGATCGCGAAGTAGGCACTCATGGTCGAGCCGCGAAATCCCCCCGCCAGATAGGCTCCGAACGAAACGGCAACCAGCAAACCAGTCGAGAACAAAGCGCTTGCCATTCGTATGCGACCACGGCGCAGAAGAACCAGCAGGCCTGCCATTGTTAGAATCAAGATCAGTTCAGCCAGGATCCGGGGCCAGGAGAAGGTGAATAATATAGACGGAATCCCAAACACCAAGGCGACGAACAGAACGCTCAACCCGATCGCGTTCAACAGCTCCGCAACCCGTGTTTTCTCTTCGTTCTCCGGGAAAACCGGTGGAGAGAAGAACTTCTGAAAACGTGCCCTGATTCCTGCAGGCTTCATGATGATCGAATCATACTCGTAAAAACGAAATGAAGAATTTCAAATCGGTCTTAATTGGTTCTCTAGGATTTCTCGTGAAAGGGTGCCGGATTTGGGGGTGCGAGCGTGCGTACGCACGCTCGCACCCCCAAATCCGGGTATCTATCACGGAAATTCCCGAAGAGCCTCTTAATTTTGATTGCTTCAAACGAAGGAAAGTCATATAATTTTAAGTCAAGTATACAGGGTATCGCTAGCATCGTAAAATGAGAATCCCATGACAAATTCATCCCTGAAGGCGAAAGCAGAAAGCTATCTGAAATATTTGTGCCTGGATCTGCCCACCCGGCGGGTCGGCTCACAAGGCAATCGCGATGCGAACGAATTCCTGGCGGAAACGTTTGCCTCGTTCGGTTTTAGGATCGAACGCCAGCCGTTTGATTGCATCGACTGGACCCATGGGTCCGCTGCGCTCTGCTTAAACGGCGAACAGTTCCAGGTCCAGGTAGGGCCTTTTTCGCCAGGCTGTCACGTTCGGGCGCCGCTGGCCGTCGCCTCTTGCCTGCAAGAGTTGGAGGCGTCTGACGTCCGGGACAAAATCCTGCTGCTGCGCGGGGGACTGGCCCGCGAACAGCTGATGCCCAAGAATTTCCCGTTCTACAACCCGAACGAACACAAGCACATCATCAACCTGTTGGAAATGAAACAGCCGTGCGCCGTTCTGGCAGCCACCGGACGAAATCCCGAATTGGCCGGGGCGGTTTATCCCTATCCGCTGATCGAGGATGGGGATGTCGACCTCCCCTCTGCATATATGACCGACGAAGAGGGTGCGCGGCTCGCTTCGCACGCGGACGAGCTGGCTGCTCTCGTTATCGAAGCCGAACGCCGCCCGTCGAGCGGGTCCAACCTGGTCGCCTGCAAAGGCCGCTCCGACCGGCGCGTGGTTCTGAGCGCTCACATCGATACCAAGGACAATACCCCCGGTGCGCTCGACAACGCCTCGGGGGTGGTCGTGCTGTTGCTTTTGGCTGAGCTTTTGAAAGAGTATGAGGGCAGGACGGGCATCGAATTTGTCCCCTTCAACGGGGAAGATCATTACTCCGCAGCCGGGGAAATCGCCTACCTGAAGGCCAATGAAGGCAGGCTCAACCAGGTTTTCCTCAACATCAACATGGACGGGCTTGGCTTCCGCCAGGGAAGAACCCTATATTCGCTTTACCAGTGCCCGGACGAGCTGAAGGGCAAAGTCCAAAAAGCCTTCGCTGAACAAGCCGGTTTTGCCGAAGGCGACCCCTGGTTCCAGGGCGACCACATGGTATTCGCCATGATCGGAATCCCGGCTTTGGCGTTGACTTCCGAAAACGTTCTCCAGATCCTGGCCGAGATCGCCCACACCCCGAAGGACAGCCCGGATTTGGTGGATTGCGGAAAGTTGGTCCAAACAGCCACCACGTTGCAGAGATTGCTGGCAGGTTTTTCATAGCGCAAAGAAATCCGAAGTTCCCGATGCGTAGGATATTCATACCATCGCCGTCAAGAGCGCAACCGGTATAATGAACATAGTGGGGAAACGCACATAGCACCATACATCGTCCAAGTTGTTCCAGCTACAGAAAGGAGGGACTGATGGACGCCAAATCCCTGAACATATTCTTACGAAGCATAGCAGTGCTTACGCTGATATTCACGCTGACGGCCGCCATCCCGGGCTCAGTTTATCCTGCCCAGGCAGCCCCGGGCGATACCACGCGCGTCTCGGTCGATTCGAGCGGAGCGCAGGGAAACGACGGCTCCATAACCCCGGCGATTTCCGGGGATGGCCGCTATGTGGCGTTCGAATCCAGCGCCAGCAATCTGGTCAGCGGCGATACGAACGGCGTGGAGGATATCTTCGTGCGTGACTGCCAGACCGGGACCACAACGCGCGTATCTCTCGATTCGAGCGGCGGGGAGGCCAATGGCGGTTCGGTGAGGCCGGCCATATCGGACGATGGCCGCTATGTCGCCTTCTACTCGGAAGCCAGCAACCTGGTCAGCGGGGATTTAAACGGGATTGGGGACATGTTCGTGCGCGACCGCCAGGCGGGGACCACCACGCGCGTATCGGTCGATTTCGAGCGGCAACGAAGCCAATGATGAGGTGGTGGAAGACAGCGTGGATATCTCCGGCGATGGCCGCTATATCGTTTTTGCCTCGGAAGCCAGCAACCTGGTAGCGTCAGACACGAACGGAATGAGCGATGTGTTCGTGCACGACCGCCAGACCGGCCAGACAGTAAGGGCTTCGCTGGATTTCGAGCGGGGGGCAGGCAAACAGCGGCTCCAGCGCGCCGGCCATCTCAAACGATGGGCGCTTTGTGGCATTCTCATCCGGCGCAACCAACCTGGTCGCGAACGATACGAACGGGAAAGGCGACGTTTTCGTACACGACCTGCAAACGGGAGCGACCACCCTTGCCTCTCGCAATTCGAGCGGGGCCCAGGCGGACGGGGGCGGAAACAGTCCTGATATTTCAGGCGATGGACGCTACGTCGTCTTTATCTCGAAATCGGATAACCTTGCCCCCGGAACCGATGAGTACGAGGCGCTCGTCTACGTGCATGATCGCCAGACCGGCCAGACAACCCTGGCCTCGGCTTATTCGGACGGCGTGATCATGACGGTCGGCATCGTCGACCAGCCTACCATCTCCAGTAATGGGCGCGCCGTAGCATTCTCCTTCTACGACAAAGGGGACAACAACGGGATCTTGAACATTTGGGTCCGCGACCTGCAAATGGGCGCGTCCGTTGAAGTTATGTATGGTTCAGACTCATCCTACGGCTCATCGCTTTCGGCGGATGGAAGCGTCGTCGCCTTTTGGTCCCTCGCCAGCAACCTGGTCAACGGAGATACCAACGGGGTGCGAGATGTTTTCGTGCACGAGGTCAACTATGGAGCCGATCGACAACCGAGTGTTGTATCCATCAGCCCGCAGTGCGGATATGGCTGGCAGGTCTGTCCTTATCCCACCCCTGCCAGTGTTTCCTTTATCGTGATCTTTTCTGAGCAGGTTACCGGCGTGACGGCAGACGATTTTTCCCTGACGATGTTAGATGATATTTCCGGCGCCTCCATTACAGGGGTCAGCGGCTTTGGCTCCGAATACTTCGTGACCGTCAACAGCGGCTCAGGAGACGGGCGCCTGGATTTAGACCTGATTGATAATGACAGCATCCAGGATTCGAGCAGCAACCCGCTTGGCGGGGCAGGCCCGGGCAATGGAAATTTCACCAATGGGAAATTGTATTGGGTCGATAAAAGCCTCGCCCGCCGTCACGGGTATCGTGCGTGCTGACCCAAGCCCGACCGGCGCCGAGAGCGTCCGGTTCACGGTAACTTTCTCAGAGAATGTGAGCGGGGCGGACCCCAGCGATTTTACGCTGACGAATACGGGCGGCCTCACCGGCGATAGCGTGACAGACTTAAGCGGCACCGGCAAAATGTACACCGTCACCGTCAACACCGGCACAGGGGACGGCTCCTTGCGCCTGGACCTGATCGACAATGACAGCATCCGCGACCAGATAGACAATCCCCTCGGCGGAGCGGGACCGGGCAACGGAAACTTCACCGCCGGGGAGACGTATACTGTCAACAAGACGGCGTCGAGCATCCCCAGCGTGTCGAGCGTCGTGCGGGCTGATCCCAACCCGACCGGCGCCGACTTGATCTCCTTCACCGTGGCCTTCTCCGAACCCGTCAGCGGGGTGGACCTAAGCGACTTCTCGCTCTCGACCACCGGCGGCTTGAACGGCGCACTGGTCGCCAACCTGAGCGGTTCCGGGGACAGCTACACCGTCCTGGTCGCCACCGGCAGCGGCGACGGCGGCCTGCGCCTGGACATCCTGGATGACGACAGCATTTTGAACAGCGCTGGCATTCCTCTTGGAGGGACAGGCGCCGGCAACGGGATCTTCAACACAGGCGAAGCCTACTCCGTCGACAAGACCGCTCCGCTCGTGACCGGCAGCCTGCGCGCCGATCCCAACCCAACGGCGGCGGCGGTCGTCAACTTCACGGTCGTGTTCTCCGAACCCGTCATGGGCGTGGACCCGAGCGATTTTTCTCTGTCTACAACGGGAACCATTTCCGGCGTGGCGATCAGCGCGGTCAGCGGCTCGGGCAACCAGTACACCGTTTCGGTGGGAACCGGCAGCGGGGACGGGGCGCTTCGCCTGGACGTCCTCGACAACGACAGCATCATCGATGCCGTCGGCCATCCTTTAGCGGGGACAGGCATGGGCAATGGCAATTTCACTACAGGGGAAGAGTACTCGTTCCACAGAACCCCCGTCACTTTGCTGACCGAGACCTTCCGGTCTAATGGCGCAAACGACGGCTGGGTGCTCGAGTCCAGCGAGGACAGCAACCAGGGCGGCTTCAAGGATTCACGCGGCGCTACGTTCGTGCTGGGAGATGACGCCCAGGATCGCCAGATTCGCGCCATTTTACACTTCCCTACTTACTACCTCCCCGATAACGTTGTGATTACCCGCGTTCTTTTGATGATCAAGGGCGAAGCGGTCGTGGGGGACAATCCGTTCCTCACCCACCAGAATATCCTGGTCGACATCCGCTCCGGCGCCTTTGGTTTCATCGGCCCGTTCCCGTATCGCGGATTGCAGGTATCCGACTTCCAGAGCCCGTCCAGCCGGGATTCGGTCGGGATGATCCAAAATAACCCGCTTAACGGCTGGTATTGGACCTGGCTGGACAGCTCGGCGTTCGAGTTTATCAACCTGAACGGGACCACCCAACTCCGCTTGCGATTCCAGCTCGACGACAACGATGATATGAACAACGATTACATCAGATTCTTCAGCGGTGACTACAATGGGCTGGCCGACCGTCCGCGGTTGGTCATCGAGTATTACATAGCGCGATAAAATAGCTCTCATGGCAGCCGTCCATCCGTACCCTTCAGCGAGCTTATCAGGCCATATCCGGGTTCATGGTTTGTATATTTTTGGCATCGGCTGTTTTGCCCGTCGCCGGATTGCCCAGGGAGAATACAGCCTTCGCGCAGTTGGACTTATATCCCAACCTCGAAACCGTTGGGGTGGTAGTGAGCGGAGCCGACCTGCCGAAGACGGCGCAACTGATGTACCGCCAGACCGGCGACCCGAACTGGCACGCCGGTCACCCGCTCATGCGCATCGAGGATGGCCGCCTGGTTGGCAGCCTGTTCGGGCTTTCTCCGTCCACAACGTATGAAATCAGGGTATCGGACGGAACGACCGAGAGCAGCGGCGCAGCCACCACGCAGCCGAACGAGCTTCCATTCACACCCTCGGCTGTTTTACACGTTGACGACAGCGCCTCCCCGGGCGGGGATGGCTCCGTCACGGCCCCCTACCAGACCATTCAGGAGGGGGTAAACCACGCTGTCCCAGGGACCCAGGTGCTGGTCGCGGATGGCCTGTACCATGAAGCGGTCTCGTTCCCCGCATCGGGCACCGCCGGCAATTGGGTCCAGGTCAAAGCCGAGGGCAGCGGCGCCATCCTGGACGGCTCTGAAAACCTATCGGGAGATATCTGGCGACCTGATGACCGGGCGCGCGTCTGGTTCACAAAGATCAACGGGCCCATCGGTTACCTGGCGCGCGATCAAAAGCGCTTCTACCTGTACGACGATCTGCGTGGTCTGAGGGACGGCGTCGGGCACAACAAAGTCGCGATGAACGAAGGCTGGTACCTCGAGCGCAGCACTATGAAGCTTTACGTCCGCAGCATGGACAACCCTGCCAACCACACCTGGCAGCTCCCCCAACTCAATTATGCCTTCGAAGTGAACGCCCGGGATTGGCTGTGGATCGAGGGGTTCGAAATGCGCTTTTACGGCGCGCAATCCGGAGGGTGCGGCCTGTGCGCAACGAACGCCTCGCACCTGGTGATCCGCAAGAATCGCATCCACAACATGCAACTGGGGATTTTTACCAACTGGACCGGCGGCGAAGAACAGGGGAACGATATCCGCATCGAATACAACGAGATCTACGATCCTACCGTTACCGCTTGGCCTTGGAGCGCGGTCAAAGGCACTTCCATGGAAGGCACGGCTGTGATCCTCAGGGGACACAAAGGCGCGATCGTGCGCGAAAACGAGCTGCACCATTTTTTCAACGGCGTTTACACCGGTTCTTCGGGCGCGCTTACAAACACTGATCTGGCGTTTGACGTTGATATCTACAACAACCGCATCCACGATATTGCCGACGATGCCTACGAACCGGAGGGCGCTTGCGTCAACCAGCGCTTTCGCAACAACCTGGTCGATGCAAGCTTCGTCGGTGTTTCGCTGGCGCCTGTCACCGTCGGCCCCGTTTGGGTGCTGCGTTCTTCTTTCGCCAATACCTCGGGAAGGGCCCTCAAATGGGACCGCAACTCTGACGGGGTTGTCCTGATCTATCACAACACGTTTTGGACAGCCTATCCAAACGTCAACGCGATGGATTTGATCAGCCCGGTCCACAACGCTGTGCTGCGCAACAACATTTTCCAAGGGACCGGGTATTCGGTTTACGAAGTCCAAACTGGTTCGACGGGCCATGACTGGAATTACGACAACTGGTACACCATCCCCAGCCAACACTTCAAGTGGGAAAACAAAGACTACGCTTCGATCACAGCCTTATGTGCGGCAACCGGCCTGGAATGTAATGGCCACGAAAACCCTCCCGCTCTGGCCAACCCGGCCGGCGGCGATTTCACGCTGCTCCCGTCAAGCCCGAATATCGATCGAGGGATCGTTATTCCCGGGATCAACGATTCGTACACAGGGAACGGGCCGGATATCGGCGCGTATGAATCGTCCTCTACGGTCGATCTCCCGCCACGAGTTTTGTCGGTCACCCGGACGGATCCAAACCCCACCAGCGCCCCCAGCGTGAATTTCACCGTCACCTTTTCGGAACCCGTCACGGGGGTGGACGTTTTGCCGCCCTTCAATGACTTTGCCCTGGCGACCGATCCGGGCATGAGCGGCGCATTCATCATCGGAGTATCCCCTTTTACAGGGACCACTTACACCGTCAGCGTAAATACCGGTACGGGCAGCGGAACGGTCCGGCTGGACGTTTTAGATGATAATTCCATCCGGGATGGCGCCGGGAACCCGCTGGGTGGATCCGCTTCAGGCGACGGTTCTTTCGCCGCCGGCGAGGTGTACACGATCAACAAAACCGCGCCGAGCGTCCCGAGCGTGTTGAGCATCATGCGGGCTGATCCCAACCCGACCGGCGCTGATTTGATCTCCTTCACCGTGGCCTTCTCCGAACCCGTCAGCGGGGTGGACGTGAGTGATTTCTCGCTTTCAACCACCGGGAGCTTGAACGGCGCGCTGGTCGCCAACCTGAGCGGCTCCGGCACAACCTACACCGTCCTGGCCGCCACCGGCAGCGGCGACGGCGGCCTGCGCCTGGACATCCTGGATGACGACAGCATTTGGAACAGCGCTGGCATCCCTCTTGGAGGGACAGGCGCCGGCAACGGGATCTTCAACACAGGCGAAGCCTACTCCGTCGACAAGACCGCTCCGCTCGTGACCGGCAGCCTGCGCGCCGATCCCAACCCAACGGCGGCGGCGGTCGTCAACTTCACGGTCGTGTTCTCGGAACCCGTCACGGGCGTGGACCCGAGCGATTTTTCTCTGTCCACAACGGGAACCATCTCCGGCGCGGCGATCAGCGCGGTCAGCGGCTCGGGCAACCAGTACACCGTTTCGGTGGGAACCGGCAGCGGGGACGGGGCGCTGCGCCTGAACCTCGTCGACAACGACAGCATCGTCGACCTCGTCGGCCATCCTTTGGCGGGACCTGGCGCCGGCAACGGCAATTTCAACAGCGGGGAAGACTATACGGTCAACAAAGCTGCCGTCAACTTGATCACCGAAACGTTCAGGTCCAATGGAAAAAATGACGGCTGGGTGCTCGAATCCAGCGAAAATAGCAACCGCGGCGGATCCCTGAACGCCAAAGCGACCACCCTGGTGCTCGGCGACGATAAGCAGGATCGCCAATACCGTACCATCCTGGATTTCCCCACTGACCCCCTGCCCGATAACGCGGTAATCACAAAAGCTCTGCTGATGCTAAAAGGGGAAGGAGTAGCAGGTACCAATCCATTCATCACCCACCAGAATATTCTGGTCGACATCCGCTCCGGCCCCTTTGGGAATCTGGGTCCGTTTGCCTACCGCGGCCTGCAAACCATGGACTTCCAGAGCCCATCCAGCCGCGATGCGGTGGGCTTGATCCAAAACAATCCTTACTATGGCTGGTACTGGACCTGGCTGGACAGTTCAGCGTTTGAATTTATCAACCTGAAAGGAATTACGCAATTTCGGTTGCGCTTCCAACTAGATGATAATGACGATAGGGGAAATGACTACATACGATTTTACAGTGGAGATTACGGTAACGTGACGGACCGGCCTCAATTATTGGTTGAGTACTATCAACGCTAATTCGTTTATAGTTGAACCGAGGACCGAAGCGACTGTTGAAGCGGCATGGCGCATCTGCTCCGGACTTCTCTTATCCAAACGAGCAATTTCAAAAATCGACAAAGAGGCTCTTTGGGAATTTCCGCCGTTCGCTGCGCGAAGACGCAGTGGTAGATACCCGGATTTGGGGGTGCGAGCGGGCGTACGCCGGCTCGCACCCCCAAATCCGCCCTCTTTCACGCGAAATCCTAAAGAACCGAAAAAGAAGAATGGGGGATTGACAAAGTTTGGAGTATAATTCGCCATTATTCTACTAATTGGATATAAATCATTTGATTATATTGCGGCATATTTATGTCCAGGAGGGAAGTTATGTCTCCACGATCGCATCGCCGCACCTTCATCAGCTACTCCCGAATAAACAAAGAATTTGCGCTGAACCTCGCCCTGGAACTCCGAGCGTCCGGATTTGATATCTGGCTGGACCAGTTGGATATCCCCACCGGCTCCCGCTGGGATGACGAAGTGGAACAGGCGCTGGAAGCTTCTGAAATCTTTATGGTGATCCTCACCCCAGCCTCCAGCACGTCGGATAATGTCAAGGACGAAATCGGATATGCCATCGATTCCGGCAAACGCATCCTGCCCATCCTGCTCGAAAATGCCAGGGTGCCCTTGCGCCTGATCCGGTTTCAATACGTGGACTTTACCAAGAAAAGCTTCGAGGAGGGGGTTGAAAGTGCAAAGCAACTCCTGCGAAGGTTGATCGAAGAACCGACAATCCCAAGAGATCAGTATCCTGGTGCGATCGAGGCGCCTGCGTCCCAGTCATCCCAGCCTCGAGAAGTGCCGAAAGAATTCGTTCCAACGCCCACTCCCCCACAGGGACAATACGAGCCCAGAAGAAGGATGGATACGGTTCAAATCACGGGTGCGTACAACTTGAAAGAAAAACCTGTAGTTGAAGCAGCCAATCCAGACCCCGCCCTTGCACCCATAAAAGGTGAAATTGTCCGTACTTCGCCAGTAAAAAAATCCCGAATGCCGTGGATGCTTGGTACGGCAGGCGTTGGTTTCCTGGCGATTGTAGCAATCGCTGTGTTCGCGTTTTTGAATGGATCGGGCGGAAAAATTCCAAATACCGGTGAACCGGATAATGCTCTGGCTGGCAAGGAGACAGTCCCATCCCCCGTTCCTCTGGTGGCTGCGGTTGAACCTACCAACACTCCTGTACACACGGTTAAGCCTACCAACAGTCCAGCGCTCACCAAGACACAAGCGGTGGAGCAACCCACCAATACGCTCGAACCCACAGCTGTTCCGGCTACGCCAACAGCCGGCATTCAGAAATTCGATACGATCCAGTTCGAAGATGAGGGCGACCTGCAAGCCTGGCCCACTTTTATTGCCGAGGACCGTGATGAGTTGGGCAAACCGGTCATTACGAATGAAGAATTTAACGATGTAACGCTAAGCGTCAAAGATGGATTATATTTCTTTGAAATCGGGCACAAACAAACCCTGATTTATTCGATCTATGATGCTTTTAGATATGATAATGTCCGCGTTGACGTGCGGGTTGACTCTGCGGAATAATAACATTAGCAAAGTCAGCCTGATCTGCCGGTATTCTCCGGAAAACGGTTGGTACGAATTTCGCATTGCCAACAATGGCCCTTACGGGATTTACTACGCAAAACCAAACGCACAGGGCCTGATATCTTATAGAACGCTTGCGGATGGCAACGCGAGAAACACCAATGCGGGGAACGATATTAACGAATATTCGATCGTGTGCCAGGGTGATGACAACCTTTCACTCTATGTCAATGGCGAATTAACCAGGACGACGTCAGATTTGTTCAAGGTTTTGCGCATGGGCAAAGTGGGAGTTGCGGTCACTTCTCTCAACGGCGTCCCTGTCCGGGCGGGATTTGACTGGATTAAAATCAGCGAGCCCGAGTAAGTCGAAGAAAAAAACATATTCTTCAAAGCATACTTCCGAAGGTAAAAGACTTCGGAAGTATGCTTTTTGCACCAAGTCTCTAACCGGATTTTTCCCGCGTCCCCAATTCGGGTATCTCGCACGGAATTTCACAAAGAGCCAACAAAATTAATTGACAATGTTGATTTTAAATGTAATATAATCAATTGACAGTAAGTTGGGGTGGATTCAACGGAGGAGAGAGACAAGGAGGCGTACATTGCCAAAGTATGAGCAGGCTGTTTTTATTTCGTACGCGTGGGGCGGAGAGAGGGAAGACATCGTCGATCAAATCGATGAGACGCTGCAAAAGCGCGGGATCCGTATCATTCGCGATAAGCAAACGCTAGGCTATCGAGGCTCTATCAAGGAATTTATGGAGCGCATCGGACAGGGAAATTGTGTGATCGTAGTGATCAGCGACAAGTACCTGCGTTCGCCCAATTGCATGTTCGAGCTCATTGAAATTGCCGACAACCAACAGTTTCATGACCGGGTCTTTCCTATTGTTCTGGGTGATGCCAACATCTATGACCCGATTACAAGGATTGAGTATGTAAAACATTGGGAAGCCAAAAGGGCGGAACTGGCCAAGGCGATGAAAAAACTGGACCCGGCGAATTTACAGGGTATCCGGGATGATATCGATCTGTATGACCGCATCCGGGACAAGATCTCCGGCATAACCAGCATCCTCAAAGATATGAACACGCTCACCCCGGAGATGCATCGGGAGTCCGATTTCAGCCATCTGTATGATGCCATTACGAAGCGGATGGGGGAAAGCCCGGTCGTTTTGACTGCGGAAGCACAGAGAGCCTCGGCTGATCGTAAAAAGGAGTCTGACCAATTCGAATCTGAACGGCAAGCGGTAGTCAAAGCATCGGCGCTCCTGGCGCAAGGCAAACAACTTTTGGAGAAAAAGGATGGATCAGGGGCTGCCAAAATCTTTCGACAAGTTCTCACGCTGATTCCGAATCATGCAGAAACGATAAAGCTCCTGGCGAACGCCGAAGCCCAGATCCTTCAGGAGCGTGAAGCGAAAGAACCGAAAATCGAACAGCAGGGTATGGAAAAGAGTTCGAACAAGACCAATGCTCAACAACCGAGTTCTGCTCCTCCTGTTGCTCCATTATCAGGAAAACCTGCAACGGGAGTATCTTCTGGAACAAATTCTACCCAAGGCAATTCCGAGATCATCAGATCCCATAAAAAGAGATTTTCAAGAAAAGCGATTATCTTAGGAGGTACAGGATTACTCATTGCTGTAACAGGGATCATTGGTACCGCAATTTTCCTGGCTGGAAATCAACCGTCTTCCGTAACATCTGTAGGGATGGTCAATATACCTTCCGGCAGTTATATGATCGATACGAATACATCGGTCGCATTGGATGATTTCTGGATCGACCGGTATGAGATTACCAACAACGATTATGCAAAATTTATCCAGGACACGCAAAACGATGCGCCCAAGTACTGGGTGGATGGCCAAATCCCAGCACGGCTGAGAAATCATCCAGTGGCAGAGATGACATGGGATCAAGCTGACGAGTACTGCGCCTGGGCCGGAAAGCGCTTGCCCACCGAAGCTGAATGGGAAATTGCTGCCCGTGGGCCTTATGGCTGGAAATATCCCTGGGGGAACGATCCGGACGGCGTAAGACAAGAAACGGAAGGCACGCGCCCGGTAGACAGCAATCCGGCTAACATCAGTTACTATGGGGCATATTACATGTCTGGTAACGTATGGGAGTGGGTATCAGATCCATATACTCCAACGGGAAAAAGCGAACAAATCATGCGGGGTAGCGCTTATGGTCCGCTGGACGTTTTAACAACAGCAATTACTGTCCCGGACAATGATCCTGCCACTGTAAAAGCAGGCTTTCGCTGCGCCGCAAGTGGAGCAGATGTGACGCGTGTTTATGATGAAGCATTGGCGTTAGACGATAACTTTGAGTCCACCAATACAAACTGGCCTGGCATTCATGAGGATAAGTTTTTATTCGATTACCATGAACTGGGTTTTTATCACGTAGAGGCCAGAGAGGCTGATAAGTTCATCCCGGCCTTCTATGCTCACGATACGTATTCCAACTTTGTGATGGAGACCGGGGTGTTCATTGACGCAGCCAATACAGATAACCAGCAAGGCAACTTTCTCTATGGTTTAGGGGTCCAAACCACAGAAGATCAGTTTTATGCATTCGTGATTTCCGCAAAGGATCAGAACTGGCAGGTTCTAAAAGGAACGCTGGACCCGGAAGCAGTCATAGGGGATATATCTGATTTAACAATTCTTAGTTCAGGTCAAGAAAGTTCGATTCGCGGATCTTCAGAAGGAGAGGAAGATCGGCTAACAGTCATTGCAAACGGCACGGAATTCTCATATTATGTGAATGGTAAGCTGGTAGATAAGGTCGCTGTAGAGGACCATCAAAAAGTAAAGGTGGGGTTTATTGTAGAAACGCTTGATGATGTGACCAGGGTACACATTCATTACAATTGGATCAAGCTGCAACATATTCAACCGTTTGACAGCTGAGAATTGAAGCGATCTACCCCGGAAGCGTTTAATTTGTTCGAACTTTAGGTCTCGGCACCTGCCCAGTTCTGAGCAATAAAAAATCTCCAAGTTCTTCGAGAACTTGGAGATTTCTCTTAAACCAGCATCCTGACCGGATTCTCCAGGAACCCCGCCAGCGCCTGCATGAAGCGCGCTCCTTCGGCGCCGTCGCTGACGCGATGGTCCACCGAAAGGGTGGCTTTCATCCGCCAGCCGGGTACAATCTGGCTGTTTTCAACCACCGGCACTTCCATCGCCGAGCCGACCGCCAGGATACCCGCTTCGGGCGGGTTGATAATAGCGATGAAGTGCTCCACGTCGAACATGCCCATGTTAGAAACAGAGAAGGTCGAGCCCTCGATATCGCCCGGCTTGACCTTGCCTTCGCGGGCGCGAGCAACCATCCCCTTGACTTCGGCCGAAATCTGGCGCAGCGGCTTCTGGTCGGTATTCTGGTTGACCACGGTCAGCAGGCCGCCTTCGACCGAAACGGCCACCCCCACGTTCACGGCGCCGTGCAAGACGACTTTGTCGCCACCATATGAGGCATTCAGGTTAGGGAACTGGCGCAGGGTCAGCGCCACCGCTTTCAGGATGAAATCGTTGACTGAGAGTTTTTCATTGTCAGGCAAATACTCGTTGATCTGCTTGCGCATGTCCAGCAAGGCATTCATCTTATACTCGTGGGTGACATAGAAGTGCGGGACGCTGGTGGTGCTCTCCGTCATACGGCGGGCGATGGCCTGGCGCAGCTTGCTCAATTGCACCGTCTGGTCTTCGCGCGGTTCCGCGTTGAAGGCCGGGATCGGCGCGATCGCGGGCCCTTTCCCGGCCGGTTTTTCCGGCGTAGGCACAGATACGCCTTTTTCCAGGGCCTCTTCGACATCCCTGCGGACGATCCGCCCTCCGGGGCCAGTCCCCTGGATGTTGCTCAAGTCCATGTTCTCTTCCTCGGCCACGCGGCGAGCCAGCGGGGAAGCCTTGATGCGCCCGTCGCTGCTGGCAGCTTGAGGGGCAGGTTGCTCCGGTTTCGCAGCAGCAGGTTCGGGCTGAGACGGCTGCGCTTCAGCCTTTTCCGTGGCCGGTTCTTCCTTTTCAGGTTCGGCTGCAGCTTCCTCAACGGGTTCTGTCTCGGGCTGCGGAACGTCCTGCACTTCCTCCCCTTCCTCCCCGACTACCGCAATCGGCGTGCTGACCGGCACAACGGCGCCTTGATCGACCAGGTGTTTCAGCACTACGCCGCTGGCAGACGACTCCACCTCCACGGTGGCCTTGTCGGTTTCGATCTCAGCCAGCACATCGCCCTTGTTGATGGCCTCGCCCTCGTTCTTCACCCAGCGGACCAGCGTGCCCTCGGCCATATCAAAGCCCAGTTTGGGCATCGCAATCGTTTCAGCCATTATTTCATGACCTCCTTCACCGCTGCCACGATATCGGGCGGCTGTGGCAGGGCCATCTGCTCGAGCGTCCGGTTATAAGGCAGCGGTACTTCTTTTTGCGCCACCCGGAGGATGGGTGCATCGACGTAATCAAAGGCTTCCTCATAGATCCGGCTGGCAACTTCGGAGCCCACGCCATAGGATCGCCAGCCTTCTTCCACCACGACAGCGCGGTTGGTCTTTTTGAACGATTCAATCACGGGACCCATGTCAAGCGGGCGCAGGGTGCGCAGGTCCACAATTTCGGCTTCGATCCCCTCTTTGGCAAGTTCCTCGGCAGCTTTCGTCGAGAGTTCCAGCCCTTTGGAGTAGGTGACGATGGTCACGTCCGAACCGGGTCGCTGGACCTTGGATTTTCCAATCGGGATGGTATATTCTCCATCCGGCACCTCACCGCGGACCTGGTACATGGTGGCATGCTCGATGAACAGGATCGGGTCATCGGAACGGATGGCCGATTTCAGCAATCCCTTGGCGTCTTCCGGGGTCCCGGGGCTGACGACCTTCAAGCCTGGGAAGTGGGCAAAAATCGCATCCGGGGTTTGGGAGTGGGTTGCGCCAAGCTGGCGCCCGCCCCCACCCACCGCGCGGATCACCATTGGGACCGTGAACTGCCCGCCGAACATGTAATGTAACTTAGGCGCCTGGTTGACCACGTAATCCATAGCCGCAAAGGCGAAGTTGATCGTCATCAGTTCCGCGATTGGGCGCTGGCCCACCAGGGCCGCCCCAATGGCCGCGCCGACGATGGCGTTCTCCGCAATCGGCGTATCTTTGATCCGCCTGGGACCGAACTTATCATAAAAACCTTTGGTAACGGCATACGTGCCGCCCCACACTCCTACTTCTTCACCCAGGATGAAGACAGCCGGGTCGCGATCCATTTCTTCCATCAACGCCTGGGAAATTGCTTCACGCATGGTTATTCTTGGCATAGTCTCTTAATTCCTTGTTTTAGAAGTAGAAAAGTAACCACGTAAACAGGTACCTGTTGTTTCTTGTCAACCTATTTACCCGTATACCTGTCTACTGTTCTACGTAAACATTCTCCCAGAGCGCCTCGGGGGCCGGCTCGGGGCTGGATTCTCCAAAATCGACCGCCTCCTGGGCATCTTGCATGGCACGCTGTTCGATTTCATCGAGCGTCTTGGCCGTGGCTGTCTTCTCGGAAATCAACTTCTTTCGGAAAATGCTGATCGGGTCGTTCTCTTTCCATTGCTCGATTTCCTGCTTCTCACGGTATCGTTCGGGGTCGCCCATCGAATGGCCCATAAATCGATAAGTCACCACCTCCATGAAATAGGGCCCTTCACCCGAGCGGACCCTCTCGATCGCTTGCTTGGAGGCCTCATAGACATTCATCACATCCATGCCTTCGATACGCTCGTTCGGGATCTCATACCCTTCCGCTTTCTGACGGATCTCCGCCACGGCCGAAGCACGTTCGACAGAAGTGCCCATGCCATATTTGTTGTTCTCGCAAACCCACAGCACCGGCAGCTTCCAGACCTTGCTCAGGTTCAAGGCTTCGTGGAAGAAACCGATATTGGTCGCGCCGTCGCCGAACATGCAAATCGTGATGTTGTCGTTTCCGGCATATTGGTCGCCTAATGCCAGGCCGGCCGCAATCGGCAGGTGGCCGCCCACAACGGCGTGCCCGCCCCACATATTATGTTCCGGGCTGGCCATGTGCATCGATCCGCCTTTGCCATTCGATACGCCGGTCGCTTTGCCCATCAGTTCCGCCATCACTTCCTTGGCGGGAATACCGCAATTTATGGCCACCCCATGGTCACGATAGGCCGTGATGACCCGGTCTTGCGGCCGCCGAGCGGTGATCAATCCTGTCGAAACGGCTTCTTGCCCGATATACAGATGCAAAAAACCACCGACTTTGCCTTGCTGGTACAGTTCCATCGCTTTTTCTTCTATGCGCCGGATGAGCACCATCTCGTAATACATTTCTAACTGGCTCTCTTTATTCATCAATCTCTCCATATCAGGAATAATGGCAAAAAAACAGCCGGGAGCCCACCCCGGCGGGGAATTTCTGGCTAAAAATCGTTTCTAAAACTCTATCTTGTGAGCAGTAATGTATCCCATGAGCGGAATTATCCCGCTTATGGGGGATTATATCCGATATTTATATCTTTTTTGTAGGAATTCGCTCGAAGCAGCTTCAAGATGTCGTTTTGCTACAGCTTGTCTTTGCGTACTTCGTGATAGGATAGCGAAACTGGTTTTCAGCTATCTTCAAGGTCCTTGAGCAAATCCTGTTTTTTGAGGATAACAAAGTGTTGTAAAATACCTGCAGAGAATGCCGATATCGTCCCGGTCAGTTTGGACAGGCTCAAAGACCAGACCGGGAAGTCCAAAAACAGCCCATCCAATCGCTAGGGCGATCCAAGATGCGCATGCGATCCTCGCCACGCAGGCGCTGGCAGTCGATCGCCGGAACAGAGAAATGTCGGCCTTGGCCAGAGAAGCACACAACACCGTTACAACCGCCTGATCAAACAGTTAAATATCGAGCAAAAACATGTGTCTTTGCAGGGAGAACCGTGTTTAAGCATAAAACTTCGTGACTACTGAGCCTATCCTATACAGAAGAGAACCGAAAAACGGTGTGCGTGAGGGCGTACGCCCTCACGCACACCGTTTTTCGGGAATTCCTCGCCGGGCTTGAGTAGATTCAAAACTTCTTTTTAGGGCTTGCTTGTGAGTTTATGCAATCCTTAGAAACTTGGAAGGAAGAGTGACTTATGCATGATGTACTTGGCTCTTATACGGAGAAAGACGTTCATCCCTGGCTACGCAGTATCAATTTGTCTTTTGTTTCCGAGGCCACAACGCCCCTCATGGAAGCGTTTGTCTCTCACTTACTGGACGCATTCCACGCGCTTGGCCATACCGTACAGGAAAGACCGGATGAAAATACTGATCTGCTCCTCACCAGCGTCCCGTTTGGTCAAGCGCTCAACTGGCGCAACGCGGTCATGTTTACCGGGCGTCACCGGTTTGGGCTAAAACACACGCCAACAACGGTCAGCCTTATTCATGCTCACCCGGGTGAGTTCCAGGATTTACTTGAGCACTTCGAAGCTGCATTGAATAAGTCGCCAGTAGATCCCGACGATTTTACTTTCGAGGGCTTGGCCGCCAGCGCCAACCAAACCCTCCTGCAGCAGGGGCTGCGAGGGGGAGCGATCCTATCTCTCGAGCGCCTGCTACAGGCCCAGTCCAAAAGTATTCGCATCCTGCTCGTGATCGGCGTGCAACAACCGGAAACGGCCTACCTGTTCGACCTGGTAGGCGCGCATCCGCGCATCGAGGCGAAGAACGGGAAAGCCTTTTATGAAGAAATTGCCCTGCGCATCGTAACCGGGCTCAGCACCGAAGAAGTGACCGGCCACCAGGTGGCCGGGGAGCCGATCTCTGCAGCGGATTGGGGGGAACTGCAAACGCCGGAAGCGATGCGGACTGCCTCGCAAGAGCTCGGCCAACGAGGCTTTTTCACCCAGATGGTGCGGGTTTCCGATATCGTGAAAGTGCCGGCCGTCGGCGCAGCGGTTGCCGAACAGTACAGCGAGGGCTGCTTTGCCACCTGGGAGCCGGGTCTGGATGCCCTCATTGCGACCATCACCGGCAGCGCCCGCCCGGTGGACAAGGATAACATCACCGAAGATGAGCTGGCGGTGATCGTCGGCGTGCGCCCGGATGGCAAAGGGGCCATGATCCGTCAGGTGGAAGGCAAACGCAACGATCCGCCCTCCTCGGAAGCGGTTGAGATGATGGCCATGGATGAGCCCTTGCCAAAACTCCCGCTTTCGCAGGTCTCCCGGGGAAACGGAAGCAGCAAACGGGTTCCGGTAGCGCGCTCGAAATTACATGGACACCGCGGTGTAGCCGCCTATCATCCCGATCACGTGGAGTTCGTACAACTTGACCCGCCGTACTACCGTTACCCTGTCTCCTGCGCGACAGAGGCGCAGGCGCAGGGCATCCGCCAGGCCTTCGCGCGCGCCGAAGCCCTGCTCGACCCTACGGACCCGCGCCAGGTGGTTTTCACAGTCTTGCCCGGTCATGGCGTCGTAATAGTGGAAAAATGGCAGGCTGGCAAAGCCCCCTTCCAGTTGATCTGGGAATTCATGGATTCCGGATATCTGCAGATCGAAGCTCCCGTCCCGCAAGGATGGTTAAGCTACGAGTTGGAAGCCGATGGACGGCGCCACTTGCGCCAACCCGATTGACCTGACCGTTGCAAGCAGAATTTTTCCTCAAAATCAAGAGCTTCCAATGTTCCAACTGGAGTGATCCGTGCGCGCTTTTTACGTCGATAAAAATATCCCTCGCATCTTACTGACCAAGGCTTTAACGCCGCTCTGGCCGGGTTTTGTGTGGACCCCGTTTTCGTCAGCCCGGGTGACCGATCTGCCCGATGCACCGCTTCCCGGTCCCAACTGGGTGCGGGTGGAGAACCGGAGCTGCGGGATCTGCGCCTCGGATCTGTCCCTGCTCTTCGTCCACGCCGATCCTTCGGTCGCTCCCTCGGCCTTGCCCGGGCTCAGCCGCTTCTGGTTGGGACATGAAGTGGTCAGCACCGTGACCGAGACAGGCTCCGGTGTAACGCGCTTCAAACCAGGGTACAGGGTGATCATGGATTCCTACCATTACGGCCCGCACTGCATTTCGCTGGGCATCCAGCCGGTTTGCCGTTTCTGCGCGGTGGGAAAGTCCCGCTTCTGCATCAACCGTTCGGAGCCGGGCCGGCGGGGTATGGGAGGCGGTTTTGGGGATGGCTACCTGGCCCATGAAAGCGACGTGTATCTCTGCCCTCCGGATTTGACGGCGGACCAGGCTATGTTCGTCGAGCCACTGGGGATTGCCATGCAAGCTGTCCTGCGCAGACCTCCACAGGGCGGAGAAAAGATATTGATTTATGGAGCCGGCATCATCGGACTGTTGACCACCATGGTCGCCAGGGCGCTTGCGCCGGAGGCAGTGATCACGGTAGTCGCCCGTTACAGGCATCAGGCTGAGATGGCCGAAAGACTTGGGGCCCGCCATATCTTACACGGCCAAAAAGCTTATGCGGAGGTCGCAAAAATTACCGGTGGAAAATTCTTCACTGCCCCCTTAAACAAGGGGATCGTTTTGGATGGTTTTGATGTCGTGTATGATTGCGTAGGCAACGAGAGAAGCCTTGCGAACAGCCTGCGCTGGACGCGCGCAGGCGGCACGGTCGTAATCATCGGCCTGCATATGTCTCCCATGAAAAAGATCGATTTGACCCTGGTGTGGTATTCACAGGTCGATCTGATTGGTTCGTTCATGCACGGGCATAGTGAGTGGAACGGCCAGCGCCTCCACGACTACGACCGGGTGATCGACTTCTACCACAAAGGCAAATTTGACATCGACGGATTGGTCACGCACCGCTTCCCGGCAAAAGACTTTAAGGAAGCCATTCGGGTGGCGACGCATAAAGGCAGCGAAAAAGCCATCAAAGTCTTGTTCGAGCATGGCTAATCGATTAAATCTTGCACACCATGAACGTTTTGTTGGTCGCGAGGGCGAAATTGCCCAGTCATGCCTTATTTCACAGCTTTTTCTGTTCGTCCACGTTCTTCACGCAAAGGAGAGAAAAATGGATTACCTGAAAATTGTACTTCGCTTGATCCATGTCATTAGTGGTGTATTCTGGGTCGGTAGTGCCGTGTTCATGAATTTCTTTGTCGGCCCAACCTTAAGGGCTACGGGAGAAGCTGGCAAACAATTCGCAGGCCATCTCATGATGAGGACGCGTTTTTCAAATTTCATAACCTATAGCGCGCTGGCAGCGGTCATCGCCGGGGCTTTGCTCTACGGGATGGATTCTGACTGGTTTTTGTCTCCCTGGTTTCGTTCCGGCGCAGGGGTCGGGTTTGGCATCGGCGCCGGATTCGCTTTGGTGGGGCTGATCACCGGGATCATGAATGGGAAAAACATGCGCAAACTTGGGCAGTTGGGCGCTCAGATCCAGGGGAAGCCAACGCCCGAGCAAATGGCAACCATGGGTGCCATACAAAAACAGCAAGCCTGGATCCCGCCTGTGAATACCTATTCGCTGATTCTGGCCGTTTTCTTTATGGCCATTGCGCGCTATATCTCGTTTTAAGCAGACTTTTCTGGATACAACGAAGTGCCTGAAGACAAGGTGGCGTACTGTACGCGCCACCTTGTCTTCGGGATTCTTTTCGCCTGGTGCTACTGATAAGCAACCCGGCCTCTAGCCGGTCTCAACTTGTTAGCTGACCCTCCGACCGCCTCGTAATTCATTCTGCAATTTCGCCAGGCCTTCCCTGTCGTCCGTGGCTGCCAGCTTGGCCTGCTCGATCCAGCCTGCGGGATTCATATAGTGCATTCCTGCCGCGTCCAGCGCTTTCTGGATTTCAACTGGGTCTGCCAGGGCCAGGTCTGAATAGGAGGCAATTCCGATTTTGTTCAATACCCTTGCGACCTTTGGGCCAATCCCTTCCAGTTCGGTCAGATCATCCAGGGGCTTCTTCCCCTCTTCTATTTCTTCCACCATTTCGGGCTCATTGGGCTCGCTGCCTCTATTCCGAGTGACCAGCCAACCGATTACAACGATCAAAAAAAAGATTCCTAGTACAACCCAAAGTAACCAGGACAGGCTGGTATCCGGACCTTCTTGAAGCAACACAGAGAGTGCGCTCACATTTCACCTCCCGGGAAAAATGTTGTGAAAATTTTTGGATAACCCATTTATACGAGAAAAGCGACTGGCTGTCAATTTCTTAACAAATGGTATCTACTCAAGCCTGGTGAGGAAATCCGAAAAATGGTGTGCGTGGGAGCGTACACTCCCACGCACACCATTTTTCGGTTCTCGTCTATAGGATATGTTGAGTAGTTACAACAAATGTAACTAAATCCGTCTCACTGCATCCAATGAGGGAACAGAAAGTGAGGAGATTGAATTGAGCTACTATTTTTCCAAAACCGTTGACCTGCCTTTTGATCAGGCTATCGTCCGCGTAATCGATGAACTGAAGAAGGAAGGTTTCGGGGTCCTGACGGAGATCGACGTTCAAGCCACCCTCAAGAAGAAGCTGGGCGTGGATTTCCGCAACTATCGCATATTAGGCGCTTGCAACCCGCCCTTCGCTTACCAGGCCTTGCAGGCCGAGCCGGAGATCGGCTTGATGCTGCCTTGCAATGTAGTTGTCCAGGACGGGGAAGACGGCCAGACCGTTGTTTCAGCAATCGATCCGCTTGCGTCGATGCAAGCAGTCGAAAACGACTCCCTGGGCGAGGTAGCGAGACAGGTCAAAGCCAAGCTGCAAAAAGTGATCGGGAGCGTTTAGGGTTGTTATAATCGGCTCCATGAGCCAAACCCTGACCATAATAGCCGAAACATTTACCCTCCACCGGCTGGCACATGCTGCGGATGTTCCTCCACAAGCATGGCGCAGCGCTTTCTTTGCCATCACACGCACGGATGAAGAGCTCTCGCTGGTGTTGCCCGAAACCGTCGAGATCGAGAGCGAGAAGTCCGAGGCGGGCTGGGCCTGTTTCAAGGTGGAAGGCCCGCTGGCGTTCAACCTGGTTGGGATCCTGGCCAGCATTGCCGGAGCACTGTCTGAAGCAGGCGTGCCCATATTCGCGCTCTCCACGTTTGACACGGATTACGTCCTGGTGAAACGGGAGCAGCTCCAAGCGGCGTCTGAAGCGCTGACTGCTGCCGGTTATCAGGTCCGTCAAGGCGCGTAGATGAAGAAGATTGGATTATCCGTTCTGGGAATCTTCCTTCTCCTGGTGGTGGTTATGGCGGTCGTTTCAAAGCCCGCTCCCGATCATCCCTACTATGCAGCGGACCTGCCCTACCCGCTGGTGATCGCTCACCAGGGCGGGGATGGTCTCTGGCCGGGGAATACGCTCTTTGCCTTCGAGCAGGCTGCCGCATTAGGGGTGGATGTGCTCGAAATGGACCTGCACATCACCAGGGATGGCGCGCTTGTCATCAACCACGATGAAACCGTCGACAGGACGACCGATGGTACCGGAAACATCGAAGACATGACCCTGGCCGAGGTTAAGACGCTGGACGCCGGCTATTCCTGGACCAGCGATGAAGGGGAAAGCTACCCCTATCGCGGCACGGGCATCACGATTCCAACACTGGAAGAGATTTTTCAGGCTTTTCCCGACTACCGCATGACCATCGAGATCAAGAAGACGGAAACCTCCATGGCGGTGCCATTTTGCGAGATGATCCGTTCTTACGGCATGCAGGACAAGATTCTGGTGGCCTCCTTCCAAGATGAGCGCATGGAAGAATTCCGCCGGGTTTGCCCGGAGGTTGCTACCTCCAGCGCGCGGCAGGAGACTACGGTGTTTGTTCTGTTGAGCAAGGCGTATTTCGGCCGGTTGTACAGCCCGTCTTTTTACAGTTTACAGGTTCCGGAAGAATCGAGCGGCATCACCGTGATGACGCCTCAGTTCGTGCGCGTTGCGCATGGACGTAATTTGCGCGTCGAACCCTGGACGATCGATGATCCAGGGCAAATGGAACTTTATATCGGGTGGGGTGTGGACGGCCTGATCACTGACAGGCCGGATCTGATGCTGCAGTTGTTGGGAAGGTAAGGAAGCGTTTTTATTGATCCATCCAGGTTGTGTTCCCTTCAAACGAAGGGCGATCGGGGGGCGGAGGCTCGAACTCCGGATAGCCAATATATAAGAACGCGATCAAATGTTGGTCAGGCTCGAAGCCCAGGAACTGCTTGATCTGCAGTTCGCGGGCTGCTTCGCCGGTGCGCCACTTGGCGGCCAGCCCCAAAGCGTGCGCGGCCAGCAAGATATTCTGACAGGCAGCCGCCGTTGCACAGATATTCTCGATCTCGATCACTCGCGGTTCGGAGGGTTTGTCAACTCCCACCGCGATCAGTACAGGCGAGCGTAGGGGCTTGGACCGTTCTTTTTCGAGGGCTGTCGCAAGCAGATCCGGAGCCAGGTCTGGGTATTTTTCCAGGAAGACCTGGGCCATCACGTCGCCTAACCGCTCCCGCGCCGCGCCGGTCAACACCACAAAGCGCCAGGGCCGGACCTTGTAATGGTTGGGCGCCTGCACGGCAGCGGATAAAAGTTTTTCGATCCATTCCCGCGGCACAGGATCAGGCTTCACTTTCCCAATGGACTGGCGGGTATGAATTGCTTCAAGGACTTCCACTTTCTCCTCCATCTCTCGAACGAGCACACCGTTTTTGCCACCTCTCCAAATGCAGGCTGAGCAGTTACCTTTATTGTATTATGAAACAGGAGCACCGTCATGCAGGTATTTTATTCGAAGACGCATATACTTCACAACCCGCCCTTCGAGCTTTTCGACGGCGGGCAGCACATGCCCTACCTCGAAAGCCCCGAGCGCATGGGACGGATTCTCTCCGTATTGCAGAAACGGGATTGGGCAGAAATCCTTGAACCGGAAGATTTTGGGCTGGATCCGATCCTTGCTGTCCACGATGCCGATTACGTGGACTTTTTGCGCAGCGCCTACGAAGAATGGACCCGGGTGAAAACCGATTACGAAAAAAAAGCTTTGCTGCCCGCCACGTTCCCACCCCGGGGCTGGTCCCGTAGACCGAAGTCGCTCCTGGGCCAGGCCGGGTACCACATGTTCGACCTGTCTGCTCCCATTATGGAGGGGACATACCGGGCCGCGCTCGGTTCCGCGGACTGCGCCTTGAGCGGCGCGCGTGCAATCGCCAGCGGCAAATCGTATGCATTTGCCTTGTGCCGTCCGCCGGGGCACCATGCCGGGAAGTCCTTTTGCGGCGGATATTGTTACCTCAACAACGCGGCTATCGCAGCGCACTGGCTATCCTCAGCAGGTAAAGTTGCAATCCTGGACATCGATTACCACGCTGGCAATGGCACCCAGGACACCTTCTACGAGCGCGGAGACGTGCTGACCATCTCGATCCACGCCGATCCGGACGAGGAGTATCCTGCTTTTTGCGGGTATGCCGATGAAACGGGAGCAGGCCAGGGGTCCGGCCTGCACCGCAATTTCCCCCTCCCCAGCGGGACGGACGACCTCCGTTATTTGTCCGCCCTTGACGAAGCGCTTGCGCTGGTCAAGTCGTTTGGGCCTGCTTTTTTGGTGCTCTCCGCGGGTATGGATCTATACGCGAGCGATCCTTTGGGCCAGTTTGGAATAACACGGTCAGGCATCGCGCAAATTGGCAAGCACATAGCAGATTTGAAGTTGCCTACGTTGATGGTTATGGAAGGCGGGTACAACAATGAAGCCCTGGGAACCAACATGGCAACTCTGTTAGAAAATTTTTCATAAAAAGGGCGTACCAGGCTTGTTGCAAGGGTAAAAATCAGGTATAGTTCAGCCTATGGCAGGACAACAAACCAGCATCTACAAAGAAACCATCCTGAAAGAAAGACGGGAAAGAGAAGAGCGCTTCAAGCATTCTGAACGTAGCTGGCTGGGCCTTGTTGGCCTGTACTGGCTCAGGGACGGGGAAAACAAAATCGGGAGCGATCCTGAGAATGACATCATCTTGCCCGCCGTTCCAGGACATGTCGGAGTGGTGCTCTATAACAACGGCGTGGCCACCTTCCGCGCTGCGCGAGGGGTGCCGGTTTACTGCAACGGCAAACAGGTCACGCTCAAGACGCTTGTGGCTGATATCCAGGATGAGCCCGATTTCCTGCAGGTTGGCAATTTGACGTTGGTCCTTTTGGACAGGGCGGATCGGCATTTGATCCGTGTCTGGGACAGGAACAGCCAGCTCCGGAAAGACTTCACCGGATTCAACCAGTATCCCGTTGACACGAAATACTGTATCGAGGCTTTCTACACCGATTACGACACCCCCCGCCTGGTCAGCATCCAGGACGTGCTCGAAATCTATCACGAAACTCCTATCCAGGGATATGTCACCTTTCAGTTTCAAGGAAAAGAATACCGTCTTGAAGCACAAGTGGATGAAGACGACCTGATGCGCCTGGACTTCAAGGATGCAACCAACGGCGATACCACTTACGTAGGGGGACGCTTCCTGGTGGCGGAAATGCCGAAAGATGGAAAAGTGATTGTCGACTTCAACCGGGCCTACAACCCGCCCTGCGCCTACACCGACTTCGCCACCTGTCCCCTGCCTCCGCCGGAGAACCGCTTGCCCGTCCGGATCGAAGCCGGCGAGAAGTTGTATCGCGCTGCAAACGGGCACATTCACTAGCCAGAGCGAAAACAGGCTCAGCAAACACTCGAGAGATCTCGGGTGTTTTTATTTTGCAGTTCACTGGCTGCCTGACCAGATCTTGACAAACCGTAAAAAACAAATATAATACCTGCAAATAACTTTGTAATACAAAGTTAAGTTATATAGCAAAGTTAATTGGAGGCACGATGTCGGAAAAAATCAACCTGAAGGAACTACAACGCAAAGCCTGGCGATCGATTTTCCAGGATGGCTTGTGGGATATATTTTTGGGGTTGTTGCTCTTGAATATTGCAATCTACACCGTTGTTAACGAGTATTTTGCAAATGACGACTTGAAACTGTCCCTGTTCATTGGCGGAGAACTTGCCGCCTTCCTGTTCCTGTGGGCAGGAAAGCGCTTCATTACCATACCCCGTATGGGAAACGTAAACTTTGGTCGCTTTGGGAAGGTCCGCCGGAGCAAAGCTAAGCTACTGTCGTTTGCTTCTGTCCTGGTGGGTTTGATCGTTTTTCTGGTGGCTACCGGGTTGAGCGAGCCAGGTCAGATTGCCGGTCTTCCGAGAGTATATGTTGTGGCGGTTGGATGGGTGATAAACGCCATACTGGTGTTCGGACTGGCCGCCTACTTTCTGGATTTCAACCGCCTCTATCTGATTGGGGCGATGTTTGCGCTGTCATTCCCGCTCGACATCATTATGCGCGAGCTCTTGAACACGGACCGGTGGGCTTTCTTTGCCTATGCGATTCCGGCCTTGATCGTACTCGCTGTCGGAATATACTTCTTCGTCCATTTCATGCAGAAGTTCCCTGGCAGGCAGGAGGGCGCATGAGCATTCTCCCAGCCAGTCCCCTGGACGAAGTCGACCGCCTGATCCACGAGCCCGCCCGGCTCAAACTCATCGCCCTGCTGTACGTGTTGGAAAGCGCAGACTTCACCTTCCTGATGAACCAGACCGGCATGACCTGGGGCAACTTGTCCTCCCACATGACAAAATTGGAGGAAGCTGGATATCTTGAAGTCGAAAAAACGTTCAAGGGCCGGCGGCCCAATACAATGCTGAAACTCACCGAAAATGGCCGGGAGGCATTCCAGACCTATCGCAAGCAAATGACCCAGTTCTTCGAAGAAGTACCCGAGTAACAAGAGGGCGCTCCTTGTAAGGAGCGCCCTCTTGTCGAATTGCTCGGGGGTATCCTCTGGCCTTTCCATCTACGTTTTTGCCAGGTCCGCAAATGCAGTTTGGAACGTGCGCATCATTTCAAGACTTTCTGTCTCGGGCAATAAAGTTGCTCTTACTGCATTCAACATCAATTCTTGTACTGTCTCCGCATCCCAGCCGTAGGCCCGGTGGCCGGCGATGAATTCGTCCGTCAACGTGGTGTTGAACATGGGTGGGTCGTCGCTGTTGATGGTAACGTACAAGCCTTCTGACAAAAGCCTGGGCAAACAATGCTTTTCCAGGAAGGGGTACACTTTCAGACAAACGTTGCTGGTAGGGCAAACTTCGAGTGGGATTTGGGTTTCCCGCAGGTAGGCGACGAGCTCCGGATCTTCGACCGCCCGCACGCCGTGGCCGATCCGTTTGCTGTCCGCCACGTGGATTGCGCTCCAGATGCTGGAAGGGCCAACCGTCTCGCCGGCGTGCAGGACGCAGGGGATGCCCGCTTCCCGGACGCGGTTGAATGCGACCTTGTATTTCTCGGGCGGGTTGCCGATTTCCGGGCCGCCCAGGCCAAGCGCGATCAGGCCATCGCCGTAGCGCTCGACGGCCCATTCCGCAACGGTCAGGCCGTCTTCGGGCGGGATGATGCGGGGAATGTCCATGATGATCCCCATCCGCACGCCCAATCCCCGTTCCGCCCAGGCGCGAGCCCGGTTGACAGCGTCTATCTGCTCGTGAAAGCCGAGCCCATTATTCATGTACTGGTTGAAGGGCGTAAACGTAACTTCGCTATAGAGGATATTCTGTTCAGCCTGCCCGACCAGGAACTCGCGCGCGATCAGTTCGATATCTTCCGCCGTCCGCAGGCAAGAGGAGATGGTCATGTAGATTTCGATGAAGTGGTCGAAATCGCGGAAGGTGTACCATTTTCGCAGCCCGGCCACGTCATCGGCAGGCAAGATCACGTGATGGTGGTTGGCAATCTTGAGTAGCGTCTCCGGGCGGACGGAGCCTTCCAGGTGGACGTGCAATTCCACCTTGGGCATTTCGGTTATGAAGCGTTCTACAGATGTCATTGTGTGACCCGCGCCATCAGCAGATCGGTGTGCAGTTCATCGCCAAACTCGAACGGCAAGGACCCAATCCGGTTGAACCCTGTGCGCTCGTAAAAACGGATGGCGCGCTCGTTCTTTTCCCACACTCCCAGCCAAAGGATATCGTGACCGGACTGGATCGCGGAGTCTAAACAAGCTGTCAGGAGCGCGGAACCGTAGCCCCTGCCAACGACTCCCTCTTCCAAATAAATTCGTGCCAGTTCGGCCGGGCTTTCCCCGCTCACGCCAAAAAGCGGGTCTGCTTCCCTCAACATGGCGTAGCCGACGGGCTTTCTGCCTTCAAAAGCGAGCAGGAAATCATTCCGGGGATCGCTCATTTCCTCCCGGGTCTTTTCTACCGAAAATGCAGAAGCAACGAAATCAGCCAGAGCTTCATCCGGCAGCAAAGCTCGATAAGCAGACACAAAGGTGCGTGCGGACAGGTCCGCAACGATCTCTACTTCGCTCATTGTGGCCGGGCGGATAATTTCGATTGTCATACAAGTCCAAGATTTTTCACCAGCTTGATGATACGAGCAGAGTTTTTCCCTTGAAGCGAAAATTCCTGGCCGGTGAACTCCTGCGCCACCAGATCGATCCATTCCCTGGAAACGGAGATGCTGTTCGCCTTGAAACGGACCTCATCCATGGTTTCATTGATAAAAATCTCATACTGCGCTTCGACCGCAATCGGTTTCTCTTCCCCAACCAGCTCGACCAGGGCGCGTACCTTCTTGTTCTCTCGATCCACGGATAATTCAAGCATGCGTTTAATGTACCTCCCGAAGTAATATTGGAGTGCATTTTTAATAAGAAAATCTTTGGGTTTATCGAATAGATTCAACCAATCCATTTTATGATTATATCCGCTTCCCTCTGCCAGGCTGAAATATAAGGTTATTGTAGTTAAGACTTACGCAAACGAATGAGAGGAGCCCGGAAATATAGGTCGCGTGCTGAGCACGCGACCTATATTTCCGGTACTTTTTCGCGAACTGTGTAAGTCTTGGTAAAAAAATCCAATGATAGAACTTGCAATTTTACATGGCAATTCAACCGCACCCCAAACTCACCCGAAAATGAGGAAGCAACCAACTAATTCCAACAAACAAAGCCCCGAGAGCTGGAATCCAAAATATCAAGGCAAACCCTGAAAATATGCTTTCCTTGACAACACCAAAAGGGGTTGTCTTTGGCTGGTATGCATCCGCAATGGTGTCGAGAGGTTTACTGCTTTTTTTAATATTACCCCTGCACTTTTGAATTTTTCCCCAAACAAATCCAAGGATGACCGCAGAAACAAGCCCGTAGAAAAATCCCCAGTTGAAACAATTTTGCATCTTTTTACCCTCCTTCCATTTCCCAAAGAACGGTAAGGCCTATCTTAATGGATGCCCTAAAGTCGCATTTTGGGTTTCAACAATCAGGAGATGATCTTTTTCATCCATGTTCATCTGTGGTTAAACTCGATAAAAGGCGGGAGAGCTATAAATACTTGTTCGTCCTGATAGGTGAGAATTCAAAACCTTCTATCCAACTATAAGAATTCAATTTACCAATCTCCAATCTCCATATACCATCATTGGTATAATACCCCCCATCTTTTGACACGGAGCAAGAATGACCCAAAAAAAACCAACCGGCGCGGAGATCCGCCAGACCTTTATCGATTTTTTCGTCGAGCACGGACACACGGCTGTGCCCTCGGCTTCGCTCGTCCCGGGCGGCGATTCCACCCTGCTGTTCACTAACGCCGGGATGGTGCAATTTAAAGACGTCTTCCTGGGCACCGACAAGCGGCCGTATACCCGCGCGGTCAATTCGCAGAAGTGCATGCGCGTGGCCGGCAAGCACAACGATCTGGAAGACGTGGGCCGCGATGGCACGCATCACACCTTCTTCGAGATGCTCGGCAACTGGTCTTTCGGCGATTACTATAAAAAGGAGGCCATCCAATGGGCCTGGCAGCTCCTCACCGACGTGTGGGGACTCGATAAAAACCGCCTGTACGCAACGGTCTTCAAGGATGAGTTGAGCGAAATCGAAACCGATGAAGAAGCCGCTGGATACTGGAAAGACCAGTCCGGTTTTAACCCCTCTCACCTTTTCTACCTGGGCCGCAAAGACAACTTCTGGGAGATGGCCGAGACCGGTCCCTGCGGACCGTGCTCGGAGATCCACTACGACCTGCGCCCGAACGAGGGCTCCGTAGACGAGGAGATCCTCGATAGCGACCGCTTCGTCGAGCTGTGGAACCTGGTCTTCATCCAGTACAACCGCCTCAACCCGGTGCAGCTCGAGCCGCTCCCGGCCAAACACGTGGACACCGGCATGGGCTTCGAGCGGATTGTGTCCGTCCTGCAGGACGTCGATTCCAACTACCTGACCGACCTTTTCGCCCTGCCGCTGGAGACGCTGCGCTCCCTGACAGGCGACAGCGAAGAGCATATGCTGTCCAATTTCACGCCATACCGCGTGATCTGCGATCACGCTCGTTCGGCCGCCTTCCTGATCGCCGACGGGGTTGTGCCCGGGAACGTGGGGCGTAACTACGTTTGCCGGATGATCATCCGCAGGGCCGCCCGCTTCGGGACCAAGCTCGGGCTGACCGAACCGTTCCTGGCGCAGGTCGCCGAAGGAGTGATCCAGACCTACAGCAACTTCTATCCTGAACTGGAAAAGACCCGCAACGCCATCCTCGACAACCTGACCCGGGAAGAAGTCCGCTTCGCCCGGACCGTGGAAACGGGCACCGCTTACCTGCAAAACATGCTCGATGAGCTTCGCGTTGAGCGGAGTGAGCCGACAGGCGAACGCAGTCGAAGGGTCGTTCTCGACGGGAAAAAAGCCTTCGACCTGTACGCCACCTATGGCCTGCCCTTCGAGATCACCCGCGACATCGCCCGCGAGCAGGGCCTGGACGTGGACGAAGCCGGTTTCCGGGCCGCCATGGACCAACACCGCATCGCGTCCGGCGGCGGCAAAGCGATGGGCGACCTCGGCGGCGAAGACGCCGAATTCTACGCCGGCGTGCTCAAAGCGCTGCAAGCAGATGGAAAATTAGGAACCGAGGGCGTCGAGTACGACCCTTACACCAGCCCACGAGTGGAAGGAGATGTCCTTGCCATCGTGGTGGACGGCAAAGTGGTCGACTCCGCCTCCTTCGGCGAAACCGTCGAAGTGGTCATGCCCAAAACCGGCTTCTACCTCGAATCCGGCGGCCAGGTGAGTGATACCGGGGTCATCAAATCTCTCCCCCTATTTTCGGAGAAAATGGGGGGAGCCGGAGGGGGATCCTGGGAAATCGAAATCACCGACATACGCAAGCCATCTACGGGCATCATCATCCATGTGGGGGAAGTGGTCTCCGGGCAACCAAAGGTCGGTGACGCTGCCATCGCCCAGGTCGACATGCCGCGCCGCCACGACATTATGCGCAACCACACCGCAACGCACCTGCTGCACGCCGCGTTGCACCGGGTGCTGGGCGAATCGGCGCGCCAGGCGGGCTCGCTGGTCGCCCCCGACCGCCTGCGCTTCGACTTTACCTATCCCGAAGCCATGACACCTGCACAGGTCGAACGCGTGGAAAAGATCGTCAACGATGCGGTCGCCGCCGATATGGCCGTGGTGCCGGTGCTCAAGCCGCGCGAAGAAGCCATCCAGGAAGGCGCCATGGCGCTGTTCGGCGAAAAATACGGCGAAACCGTGCGCACGCTGACGATCACGCCCACCGACGAGCACGACCGCTACTCTTATGAACTGTGCGGGGGTACCCATCTGGAGCGCACCTCCGACGTGGGCGCGTTCCTGATCACCAGCGAGGGATCGGCTGCGGCCGGGATCCGGCGCATCGAAGCGGTGACAGGCCGGGGGGCGTACGAGCTGATCGCCCGTCGCTTCAAGACCCTGAAACAAACCGCCGGTCTGTTGAAATCCTCCGTCGAGGATGTTCCGCATAAAGTAGAAAGCCTGCAAGAAGAAGCCTCCGAGTTGCGCAAGGAACTCGCAGAGATGCGCCGCAACGCGTCAATGGTAACATTCAGCGCCGAGCTCGAGAACGTAAAGGAAGTGAACGGCGTTACGGTTCTTGCTGCAGAAGTCCCCAACGCGGACGTGGAGGCTCTGCGCTCCCTGGCAGACAAGTTCCGCGAGAAATATCCCCAGAACGGCGCGGCGGTTCTGACAACGGGGACAACCGTCATTGCGGTCCTGACCGAGGACCTGGTCAAGAAAGGCATGAAAGCCGGCGACTTGATCACGTCCATCGGGGGGCGTGGCGGGGGCCGCCCAAACATGGCGCAGGGCAGCCTCCCGGATGGATTGCAGGGAAACGAGACGCTTGAGAAAATTTCTCAAATGCTTGACGAGAAAATAAAGTAAACGCAGCGCTAATTAGCTTGGAGATTGCGATGAAAAGAAGATTTACTGCTGTAATAGAAAAAGATACCGATACCGGTTTATATATTGGATATGTTCCAGGATTTCCCGGCGCACATACCCAAGCCGAATCTCTCGATGAACTTCGCAATAATCTGCGGGAAGTAATTGAAATGCTCCTCGAAGATGGAGAACCACGTTATGAAACCGAATTTATCGGTACCCAAGAAGTTATAGTTGCTTAATCGTGTCAAAACAGCCTGTACTAAAATCAAAGGAAGTTGCTGCGATTTTGAAAAAGCTTGGTTTTGTTGAGGTTCGGCAACGCGGTTCTCATCGGCAATATCGTCATCCTGATGGACAGGGAACAACAGTTCCTTTTCATTTTGGACGCGATATTTCACCTATCCTACTCCGTCAAATTGCAAAAGATATTGGGATGACCGTCGAGGATTTTTTACGATCTCGCTAACTTGCTCTGTAGCAGCGCTCGATTCGGTGAAAGTTGGATGGCAGATTAATCACGGATTCCAATTTAATTCCAACTGTAAGCGAAAGCCTGGTAGAGCACACTTACCGGGCTTTTTTCTTAGTACAATAGTCCCCTTCATCTAAAATCCGCATCGCATTACGATTGCCCGCAAAAGGAGAACCCCATGTCGCGCATATCTAAACTATTACTCGTATCTGCCCTGGCGCTCTTTATCCTGGCCTGTAACCTGGTAGCCAATCCGATCAACGATGTTGGTGACGCCGCTTCCACGGCCAAGGCGTTTGCTTCCGAAATGCCATTCGAGACCCTGCAAGCCCTGGCCACAGCCGTGCCCGTACAGACATTCGAGGCGTTACCTTCCGCCATTCCGGAGTTTGGCCAGTACTTCGACCCAAATGGAACCCCGGTCGATCAGTGGAACGGCATCCCGGTGATGCCCCAGGCTACCACGGGGGAAGAATTCAGCGAGAACATCTACAGCTATACTGTTCCCGCCTCCGCCACCGACGTGCAAAAGTTCTACAACCAGCAGATGGAAGGGCTTGGCTGGGAATCGCCCTTCGGCTTCCAGGTCTCGCAAGACGGGGGGATCATGTTCTTTCAAAAAGAGACGGAATTTGTGACCATCACGGTTGCGCCTGACCAGAACAATGAAGGCAGCGTGGACGTGATCTTGCAGAAGTAAAATCCACCTGCCTATCCGAACCGATCTAACAGCTGGAACCAGGCCTTGCCCAGATTTACGAACCAGGCTTTGCCCTCGTAGAACGGCACGCGCGGGATCGCCAGCTCATCGAACGGGTTGAAACTCTCGGCTCCAAGAATGGCGTTTGCCATCTGCTCTCCAAGGTAGGTGGCAAGCGTCACGCCGTGGCCTACGTAACACATCGAGAACCACATCCCGTCCACCTGCCCGGCGTGGGCGTTGCGGTCGAGGGTCATCCCCAGCGTGCCATTCCAGAAGTAATCGATCGCCGCATCTTTCAATTCGGGAAATACGCTTAACATCCCCCGCCGCAGCATTTCGATGTTCCTGCTTGCGCTCAAGCCGGTCGCCGTCCCTTCGCCGCCCCAGACCATGCGGTTTTCGCGCGAGAGACTGTAATAGGCCAGCATGTTCTTGGTGTCGTAGACGACCCGTTTATGCGGGATAAGACGGCGCGCCAAGTCCTCCGGAAGCGGTTCTGTGGCAAGGATAAAACTTTCGGCGGGAAAGACCTTTTTGCGGAATTGGGGGACGATCGCTCCAACCCAGGCGTTGGCTGCCAGCAAAACTTCTTTCGCAAAAACGGTCCCGCGTTCGGTCCGGACCGCAAACCTGCTCCCGTTATGGGAGGCATTTTTCTCGATTCCGGTGACGCGCGTTCCCTCGTGCAGGTACGCCCCGGCGCGGTCTGCCGCAGATGCCAGCCCATAAACAAACTTGGCCGGCTGTAATCCCCCGCTGCGCTCGTTGACCATTAACCCGCAGTAGGCCTCCGTTCCCAGTTCGGCAGCAGCCTCCGCAGGCGGCACGATGCGGACCTGGTAGTCCGCTACCCGCGCCAGGGTTTCCTGCTCTCTTTTCAACCTGTCAAAGTGGCGCGGCTTGCTAGCCGCTTCGATGTTCCCGTTGCGCAGGTAATCGCATTCAATCCGCTCTTCCTTCACAATGCGTGCCACCGTATCCGCCGCGCAGACGGAGGCCCGGAACATCTCCCGGGCGCGTTCCAGGCCGTGCTGTTCGATCAACTCTGTCAGGCTGTGGTGCAGGCAGGAAAGCGCCTGCCCGCCGTTGCGTGAGCTCGCTCCCCAACCGACGCTCTCCGCTTCGAGCAAGGTCACGTGCGCTCCCCCCTTTGCCAAGCGTAACGCCGCCGATGTACCGGTAAAGCCGCCGCCAATGACAACCACATCGCTTTTTTCGGGCAGGGGCTTGTCCAGGTACGATATCGGCGGGGGCGCATCGGCCCACCAGAAACAGGTTTGTTGTGTCATAAACAGCATCTCAAACGAGTCAACGTCTGGAGACGTTGACTCCTCGATCAGGCCTCGAATACCACTTTGCCGCCTACCATAGTGAGGAGCGGTTTGACGTTTGCGATATTCTCCGGCCTGGTCTGAAAAATATCTTCCGAAAGCAAGACCATATCCGCCAGATAGTCCCCTTTGAGCCGCCCTTTTTGTCCCTCCTGGAATTCGGCATAGGCGGCATCACGCGTGTATGCGATCAGCGTTTCTTCGAGAGTCAAGCGTGGATCCGGGTTGTGAGGCTCCCATTTCTCACGGTTCAAGGCCGAAAAAATTCCCAACATGGGATTAAAAGAAGCCACACTCCAATCGCTGCCGAAGACCAGCCTTGCGCCGGCGTTTTTGAGGGTACGCCAGGCGAACGAAACCGGCCAGCGCTGCGGGCCTGTCCGCGCCAGCCAGACGTCCGCATCCTGCCCGGTCATCGGGGAGTGGACCGGCTGCATTGAGGCGATCACGCCCAGCTGTTCGAAGCGCGCCATATCGTCGGGGTGGACCACCTCGATGTGTTCCACCCGGTGGCGGCTGTCTCGTTTGCCGTTCGAATTCCGGACCGCCTCGTACCCGTCCAAGGTCCGACGCACCGCCCCATCGCCACAGGCGTGGACGAAAATTTGCAACCCGCGTTTGTCGCAGGCCGCAGCCATATTGCTGAACTCTTCCAAACTCCAGATCCCCGCTCCCGCCGCGTCCGGATCATCGGCATAGGGATCCAAGTTCAAAGCCGTGTAGGACTCCCACACGCCGTCCATGAAGAACTTGGCTGCGCCGCCGCGGGCGTACTCTCCCTGTACCTTTGCCATGGCAACCGCTTCGTCCAGCATCCTTTCAGTGGTTCCCGGTTTCACCCAGTAGGGCACGTAGACGCGCAAGGTCATTTCCCCGGCATCTTCCATCGCTGCGTAAGTGAGCATCTCTTCCATGTCGCCGTTCATGTTGTGCACGCTGGTGACGCCGGTAGCGGCAATCCCCTGCATGCCTTGTTTGAGCAGTTCCCGTTTGCGCGCCTCGCCCGGCTTGGGGACACAATCGAGCACGGCGCGGATGGCATCGCCCTCGCGCAACTCGCCGGTGGCCAAGCCCGTCCGCACCGCGGACAATGACCCCGTTCGGCCCAATCTCCTTCCCGGGCTGTAAAATTCCGGCCATCTCCAGCGCACGGGTATTTGCCCAGCCGGTGTGCCCGTCATAGGCTTCGAGGTAAGCCGGCCGGTCGGCAAGGATCGCTTCCAGTTCCTGGCGGGTGGATACGATCCCGTACTTGAGCCCGTTCCCGATCACCCAGGGGGAAGTCCTGTTTTCCGCGGCAAATGCCAGCAACGCCTCCCGCAAACCGGACGGCTCTCGCACGTCCTGGAGTTGCGCGTCGGCCAGCTCAAGGCTTCCCCACAACAGGTGAAAATGGGAATCGATGAACCCGGAAAGCAGCGTCTTCCCCTGCCCGTCCAGGACCCGCGTGCCCCGGCCGCGCCACGCCTCGACCTGCGATTTGCTCCCGACAAAGGCGATCCGGTCGCCCCGAATAGCGACCGCCTCAGCCCAGGGGTTTAACTCGTCGGCTGTAAAAACATGTGCGTTTGTAACAATTACATCAGCTTCATGAGACATATCTCCTCCAGTTATCGCAATGATCAACTTAGGTTCTCCAGGATTTACCGTGAAAGGGTACCGGATTTACCACGGAAATTCCCAAGGAGCCCAATTTTAGCCTTCCTACACCGAAATTATAAGGCAGTATAATCACCCCTGCATGAAAACCCAGCTCGTCCCGCTCGAATCGCACGATGACCTGATTTCCATCCGCGACCGCATGTCGTGGGCCAAGACGCCGCGCATTTTGCTGGTGTGGCCCAAGTCCGAGCGCATCCCCTTAAGGCCGCTGGACCTGCAAGTCTTGCAACGGCATGCCGCTTCGCTGGGAGCTCAGTTGGGACTGGTCACCCGCCATCGAAACGTCCGCAGGCAGGCCCAGGCGCTGGGAATCCCGGTTTTCAACTCCACCGGGCAGGCCCAGCGCAAACCCTGGCCGGAGCGCCGGTTGCGACGAAAACGGACCCGGCGCCTGTCAAACCAGGAACTGCTCGAGAAACGGATGCAGGTCCGGTCCACGGGCGAAACGTGGCGCAGCCATCCGTTCGTCCGGATCGGCTTCTTTTCGCTGGGCGTGCTGGCAGTGCTGTTGATGGCCTCCCTGTTCATCCCGCATGCCCAAATCGTATTGGCGCCCGAAACGGATACCCAGTCCGCAACGCTGCCGATTCTGGCTGACCCGTCTGTAGAAGCGGTCTTTATCACGGGCAGCATCCCCTCCCGGGAGCTACGCGTGCTGGTAGAAGGTAGCCAGGAAGCGCCCGCAACCGGTAGGGTAGCCATTCCTCAGAATACAGCCAGGGGGATGGTGACCTTCCGCAATCTCACCGATGCACCTGTAACCATCCCTGCCGGAACAGTGTTAACCTCCACCGGCCTGCCAGGAGAGCGCTTCCTGACCACGGAGGCCGGCGAACTGGAAGCTGGGTTGCAGGAAACCGTGAACGTGCGCGTACAAGCTGAGAACCCGGGCGCAACGGGCAATGTAGAGGCAGGCGCGATCCAGGCCATTGAAGGGAACCTGGGCCTGCTGGTGACCGTAACCAATGAAGAACGCATCACGGGCGGGAGCGACCGCATGATGGAGGCTCCTAGCGAGAGGGATATGGCGCGCCTGCGTGAAAGCTTGCTGGCCACGTTAGAGGATCAGGCTCTGGAGGAAATGAAAGCAATGCTGATGCCCGGGGACCAGATCTTCCACGACACCCTCGAAGCAGGAGAGATTGTGGAAGAAAATTTTGACCCGTCCCTCGGTCAAGCGGGAAAGAATGTCAATCTGTCTATGCGGGTTGAATTTGTGGTTTCCTATGCCTCTGGAAAAGATCTCACAGAGCTGGCCAGCACGGTGCTGAACGCGTCACTGCCGGGTGGATTTGAAGCCACGCAGGCGCCGCTCGATTTTGAGCCGCTCGACGACCATGCCACCGATGAGCGCGGTATCACGCGCTGGTCGCTTCGCGTTTCCAGGCAACTGTCGAAAAAAATGGACCCTGCCCATGTAATCCCTCTGGTACAGGGACGCAGCACGGCTGCCGCAGTCCGGCGGCTGAATGAAAGCCTGAGTCTCTCAAGCCCGGCGGAGGTTCGCCTCGAACCAGATTGGTGGCCCTGGTTGCCTTTGATCCCTTTCAATATTACAGTAGAGATGCGGTAGTCTCTCCACGAAGGGCACGACGTGCACCCAGGAAAACTCGCGAACTTCGTACCCTTCGTGGAGTGATTAATCAATGAGAGTTCTAGCAGTAGATCACGGCGAAAAACGGATCGGGTTGGCCATTAGCGACCCGACCGGCACCATCGCCAACCCATTGACCGTTATCCAGCACGTTTCCCGCGCCCTGGATGCCGCCCAGGTGGCGACGCTCGCAGCGGACCATGAAGCCGGGTTGATCGTCATCGGGCAATCCTTTGACGAGGACGGGCAGCCCAACCTGGCCGGCCGGCGGGCGGCGCGCTTTGCCGACACGCTGCGCGAGCAGACAAACCTGCCAGTCGAGCTCTGGGATAAATCCTTCAGCACCCAGCAGGCGCGCGCCGCCCGCATTCAGATGGGTGTTTCGCGCAAAAGACGCGCCGGCCATCTTGACGAAATTGCTGCCACATTCATCTTGCAGTCGTATCTCGATGCGCATCCGGGGAACGGCTGAATTCCCTTGTACAATTGGGACCAGCCACGCTTATACCCCGTTCCGTCCACGAAACGGCCGACCACAAGTCAGTGCCCAAAATCGACATTCAAAAAAATCATAAATCACAAATTCCCCATGCCTCGCCGCCTTATCATTCTCTCCCTGCTCCTATTTGTTTTGCTATGCGCCCTGATCTTTGGTGCCTTCCTCGGAGTCCCAGCGCTGGCAGACCAACGGTACGGCCCTCCCAGCCCTGCCCTTGGCTCGCTCGAACGGTTCGAATATTCCCTGCGTCTTTTATGGTACGGTGCGAAACTGACCCAGCCGCTCGACCCGCGTGGTGTAGAACAGTCCTTTCTCATTGAAACCGGTGAAGGGATCCCCTCCATCGCCATTCGTCTCGAAGAAGTCGGCCTCATTCGCAACGCGGCCGCCTTTCGTTCCTATCTGATCTACACCGGCCTGGATACCAGCGTCCAGGCGGGAGAGTACCAGCTCAGCCCGGCGCTGTCCATCGTAGATATCGCAGGAGAATTGCAGGACGCCACCCCCGAGCAGATCACCTTCGTCATCCTGCCCGGCTGGCGGATGGAAGAGATCGCCGCCTCGCTCTCGACTTCCGGACTGGAAATCACTCCTGAAGACGTTCCTGCAAGCCGCTCGCTCCGCGCCTCCCGGCCTGGACTTCCTGCCTGCTTCCGCTTCAACCGAGGGCTTCCTGTACCCGGACGTTTACCTGCTGCCCCGCACGACGACCGCCGGGGAGCTGGTGACGGAATTCCTGGGCAACTTCTCCCTGCATCTGACGATCGAGCTGCGCGACGGGTTCGCCCGCCAGGGGTTGGATGTGTACCAGGCCGTGACGCTGGCTTCCATCGTCCAGCGCGAAGCGGTCGTCGAAGAGGAGCGCGCGCAGATCGCCTCCGTTTTCCTCAATCGCTTAGAGGAGAGCATGAAACTGGATTCAGACCCGACCGTGCAATACGCCCTTGGTTTCGATTCTCTTCAGGGTACCTGGTGGACCAATCCGCTCAGCATGCCGGATCTGCAATTCGACTCCCCCTATAACACCTATCTTTACGCCGGGCTGCCCCCCGCTCCGATCGCCAACCCGTCTCTGAGCGCGTTAAGGGCGGTGGCTTTCCCGGCAGAAACGCCTTATTTCTACTTCCGCGCCCGCTGCGACGGCTCCGGCTTGCACGATTTCTCGGTCACGTTCGAAGAGCATTTGCAAAACGGTTGTCCCTAGAAAGGAGCAATCCAAAGGCGAGCGCAGCGTGGTAGTACGCTGCGCTCGCCTTTCGATTCGTGAAGGAATGGTATGCCTTCTAAGTAAAGGCTTTACCGTTTCCGACGGGAGAACCATCAATTCAATACATGGGAGTTCTTCGGATTCTCCTCCGCAACAAGAACCAAACAGCGACCATCACAAAACCAACGACGAGCATGATCCCGGCAACCAGAAAGATGGGTTGCAGCGCGTTGCGGACGATCGTTGCCGTCAAGTCCCTTGAACATGTTCACCAGGTCCGCCGGGAAAAAGGTGGCAGAGCGGGAGCAAAGAGAAGTTGAAACGTAAAGAAGGAGAGCGGCGCGGTGATGGCGCCTCAAATAAGCTGATAAGCCCGGCGAACAGCAGAGGATACCCCCACCAGTTCAACCACTCACGTAGCGATCGAACGACCAAAACCAGGATAATCAGCAAGCATAGAATGGGGAGAAGCGGGCTGAGTCTCATCAACACTCGCACATCGGTCAGATTTTGCAGGTATTGCGGCCGGACCGAATTCGCCGAAATGAGGGTCACCTGCTCGGGGATCAACGAAAGCAATCGGTTGATCTGGCCATTCACAATCGGGCGCAAATCCAAGAACAGGAACGTGTCGGGTGGGTTGCACAGGGTCAGTTCCTGTTGGTTTAACACCATGGCGGACAATTGATCTACGGTGCAGTCGGGTTGGGCATCGAGCAATTCGTTGATCGCATTAATTCCTTCCTGCGATTGCATGTGCGCTTTCAGGCTGGTCAACGAAAGGACTGCCTCTGCCTGGTCCCCATTCAGATAGCCCATCACCTGGGAAATGGCGTCGGTGGTCAACCCTCTGAGAACATCGGGGGGTAAAAGTTTAACAACCAGCGCCTGCCACTCTTCGATAGAAAGATTTTGGAAAATCGACAAGAATGCCGGGGTTGTCCGGTCGTTGTGAGGCGGCGGCTAATGCCTGGGCGGCCAGTACCGGCATCTGCTCGTATATATTTTCCCGCGTCCATCGCCTCGATGTAAAGATTCGCGTTGAAAACGGTTCGTTCCAGGCTAAAGAGTGTAAATGCCACTGGCGTCGAAAGAACGAACAAGATGGCCGTAATCAAAGCCAGGATATCCAGAGGATCTTTTTGCGGGATCTCTCATACGGAACTTACTTCGGTTTTGCCGTTACTCACTGATTACCTCGATGTAATCCTGAGACATCGTTTCCCCGCCGGTCGCGCCGAGGATCGACGATCAATTCCAGCGCCAGTACCGCCTTGTGCTCGGCATCCTTGCGGCTCCAGGTGCGGCTCTTGATCTCCAGGAACTGTCCCAGATCGGGCTTTTCCATCGTGTCCAGGTTGACAAAAAACTCGGTATCCTTATACCTGATGTGCCATCGCTGGCGATCTTTCTGAATGACTTCTTCCCCCATAGGCTTGAAATATTCCCGGTAGAAGCGCAGGGTATGGACGGCCGGGGCCAGGAAACGACTGCGAGAAAGAAGCACGTCGTGGTCGAACTTGTCCTCGCGGGGTCCGAGTAAGGTCAGCCGGGAACGCACGCTGACCACATTGCCGTTGTCATCGATCAACTCGTCTTCCCGGAAGCGCAGCCGTCCCTGAGAGGGATCTTCGAACGAGAAATAATTATCAAACTGGCGGTAATGCTTATACGCAGTGATGGTGATTTCTGGTTTCTGGATGTTGGACAGGACAATGGACTGGTCCTCCAACTTGACTTTGACCTGCAACTCGAACAATTCCTGTTCCATCGAGCCGCCCAACGCGATCAATTTGCGCAGAACGGACTGCTCCCGATTGATGAGGAAGGCATCGATCTGGCTGGCGGTTTCACGGGCTTGCTTCAGCAGTTGGGCTTCGTTGAGCGTCAGCAGTTGGTGCGCGCGCATCAACCACTTGCCGTTGACCATGACATCGCTCACGTCTGTGGACTTGCTGGCATACACGATCTGCGCGTACGCGTTGTCCGGATCCCGCTCGAAGCGCGGCGAATTGTGGACCGGCGCCATATCGACCAGGATCAGGTCGGCGCGTTTCCCGGGTTCGAGGGAACCGGTCAAGTGTCCGATGTGCAGCGCCATGGCGCCGATCCGCGTCGCCATGGCCAAAGCCAGCGGCGCGGGAACGGCCGTCGGGTCGTTGCTGACCGCCTTGGCGACGAACGAGGCCAGGCGCACTTCTTCGAACATGTCCAGGTCGTTGTTGGATGCCGGGCCATCTGTCCCGATACCGACGTTCAGTCCCACGTCCAGCATCTGCTTTACAGGAGCAAAACCGGACGCAAGCTTCAAGTTCGAGGAGGGGTTATGCGCTACGCCCGCCCCGGCACGCAGCATGGTGCGCATCTCGCCCAGGTCGATGTGTACACAATGCGCAGAAATAACCTTGGCCTCGAACAAGCCCTGCTTTTTAACATAAGGAATGACAGGCATGCCCTGCTCATTGCGCATGGTCTCGCGTTCGAGCGCAGTCTCGGCCAGGTGGGTGTGAAGCGGCACATCGAACTCAACTGCCAGGTTTGCTGTGGCGCGCAGGATCTCGTCGGTACAGGTGTAGGGAGCGTGCGGCGCAACCGAAGGGACGATCAGCGGGTGGTCTTTCCAGCGTTCGATGAACCCACGGGCAAGCGCCAGAGAGTCTTCCCATGAGTCGGCGTCCGGTGCGGGGAATTTCAGCACAGTCTGCCCGCAGACCGCGCGCAAACCGGCCTCCGCTGTCGCTTTGGCAACATCTTCTTCGAAGTAGTACATATCGCAAAAAGTGGTCACGCCACCGCGGATAAACTCCGCACAAGCCAGCGAGGTGCCCAAACGGACAAACTCCGGCGAAACAAATTCGCGCTCCACCGGCATCATATAGCCCATCAGCCACACGTCCAGGCGCAAATCATCGGCCAGGCCACGCAGCAGCGTCATCGGGGCGTGGGTGTGTGCATTGATCAACCCTGGCATCAGGATCTTGCCGCCGCAATCCACGGTCTCACCGGCTGTATATTCTCCAGCGATCTCTTCGTCTGACCCAACAGCAACAATACTGTCTCCCTGGACCGCGACAGCGCCGGGAGCGTACTGGTGGAACTCATCGTCCATCGTCAGGACAAAGGCGTTGGTGAGAATAACATCCACAAGGTTTGGCATGATCACTCCTGATTGTTTGCAAAAACTTCCGAAGTCAGATCAACTCCGGAAGCGGGTAAGTTTATAGAAGTGCGCCTATACTATCACAGTCAGGCATGAAAAACAAACCATCCAGCCACCTGAGCAATATAATTTCAGTAAATCACAGGTTTACTGAAATTACGCTCTACCGCTTCCAACGGAAAAAATACCGAAAAATAGGAGAACCATAAATTATAATTTCATCCGAGACCCTGGTTAAATTCGCTGGGATACGCCCAAAGATTCGGGTATCAACTACGGAAACACCTTGTTTCAAGTTTTTAAATGATTGGAGGTTCGTTTGCAACAAAAATTGTTCTTTGTCAAAATTAGCATCCTGGCAGTCCTGAATTTCTATAACGCCTACCTGTTCCCCTGCAAGACCATCCTTTAAAGGCAGTGTTATCGATCCACCTATGGCTGCGTCCGAAATCAAGTTGACCGATCACAACGGCCAGCCATTTACGCTAAGCGGACAACGGGGTAAGGTAGTTCTTCTATACTTCGGTTACACCCACTGTCCTGATGAGTGTCCACTGACCATGTCCCACGTAAAACAGGCGCTGGAAGGCTTGGGGGAAGATGCAGGGAATGTCCAGGTAGTCATGGTCACTACGGATCCGAAGCGTGATACTCCCCAGGTTTTGAAGGATTACATGGGTAATTTCAACCCGACTTTCTTGGGTTTAACCGGAACTGCTGAAGAACTTCAAAAAGTTTGGAGTGATTACGGAGTATCCGTGGAAGCTGGCGGCGAGGCGCACAGCACCTATCTGTACGTGATCGATCCGAACGGAAATTTTCGGGAAATCTTTCATTCTGATGCAGATCCAGCCGATATCGGCGCAGATGTCCGTCTGTTGCTCAACGGGAATTAGATAACCGGGGAAAGCAAGGAATCTTTACCGAATGGAAGACTTTCAGTTCAAACTTCCGCATTGAGCTTGTACACTGCTTTCAAAATCAGGTGCCGCTCTCGTTTGATCCTTCTAAAACGATCATTAATGTTTTGCTTGACATTATTCTTCCCCGGGTCTAGAATCCGTCGGTCTAACCTTGCAAAGGAGATTTCACAAACCTGATGTCTGAAGACCCTGTCCCTATAGAAAAGCAAACCAGTCTCATCCCTTAACCCTCGGACAGGCGTTTCTTACACCTCCTGGGGGGATATAACAATTGGAGGTGATCCATGATCTTCAATCTGGAAGATGTTTTGAACAAGCTCCAGGTGTCGTTGGAACACGACAACCTGGATGAAGCCCTTGCGCTGATCGAATCCCTGCGCTCGCCAGACCAGGCAGAAGTATTTTCGGAACTGGAGGAGCGCGACCAAACCGCGCTCCTGCCGCGCCTGGCCCCATCCAATTCGGCGGATATTCTGGAAGAGTTGGATGAGCAAAACGCAGCCAAGCTGGTAGCCAACATGTCCCCGGCTGCAATCGCCCGGATCATGAATGAAATGGAGCCAGACGAAGCCGCTGATCTGCTTGGCGACATGCCGCCGCAACGAGCGCAGGCAGTGCTCGAAAAGTTGGAAGAGCCGGACGACGTCCGCCCGCTGCTGATCCACACGGATGACAGCGCCGGCGGCCTGATGACGTCCGAATTCCTGGCGCTGCGCCCACGCACAACCGTCGGCGAGGCGCTGGAAGCTTTGCGCACATGGAAGCCAGATGCCGAAGCATTCTATTATCTTTTCGTGGTCGACCAGTCCCAGAAGTTAGCCGGCGTGGTCGGACTGCGCCAACTGATCGTTACTCCGCTGGACACGCCCATACGAGAACTGATGGATCCGCACGTGATTTCCGTCAAAGCTGGCACAGACCAGGAAGAATGCGCCCGTATCCTCTCCCACTATGACTTGCTGGCCCTCCCGGTTGTGGATGATGACCATAAGCTGCTGGGCATCATCACCGTCGACGATGTAGTCGATGTGCTCGAAGAGGAAGCCACGGAAGACATCCAGCGCATGGGCGGCGCCCTGCCGTTGGAGCAGCCTTACCTGGAAACCGGCGTTTTCCGAATTGCACAGAAGCGCGTCGGCTGGTTGATGCTGCTTTTCGTCACCGAAATGCTGACCGGCACCGTCCTGCGCCATTTTCAGGACGAGTTGCAAGTGGTGGTCGCCCTTTCCTTTTTTGTACCCCTGTTGATCGGCACAGGCGGGAATGCTGGCTCACAAACCACCAGCACCATTATCCGCGCCCTGGGGGTTGGCGATGTTACCTTAAAAGACGCCTTCCGTGCGCTCTCGCACGAGCTGCGCACGGGCCTGCTGCTCGGGCTGGCCATGTCGCTAATTGCGTTCATCCGCGCGCTGACCTGGGGCTCGAGCGCGGCGCTGGCCGAAACAGTGGCACTCGCGATCTTTATCATCGTCGTCTGGGCGAACGTGCTGGGGGCGGTCCTGCCGCTGCTGGCCGCCAGAATTGGCATCGACCCGCCGATCGTATCCGGTCCGGTGATGAGCACGCTGGTGGATGCGACCGGGCTATTTATCTACTTCACTCTCGCAAAGTTTTTGTTGGGATTGTAACCAGGCTCGGGTTTTGTACGGGTGAGGTGGTCCAAGTCGCAATCCAGGATTGAATGACTTCACCCGGATTATTTCCAATCCAGAAGCACCTTCAGCGCTTTCAGGTTTTGTGGAAAATCGGTATCGCGATGATTTTGTAATTCCATATCGACAGCCGCCGCGCCAAGCGATACGGCGTAATCAGCCAGCGTGCCAGTGTAGGTACAACCGGTGTCGATCGGCGGATAGGGATAGCCTGTCACTTCGGAGAGCGCCTTGGCCAGTTCGATCGAATCTTCCTTCCATGGCTCGCCGCCGGGGAAGACGCCCAACCCCGCGCTGTGGTAGCTGATCAACGCCTGCACCCGGCGCGAGGACAGAAAGTTCATTACTGCTCGCGTCTCCCTTTCTGAGCCGGGGCCTGAGCCGCCAGTGGTCGGCGCGGCATCCGAGCAACCCTCCCGATCCCATGTCACCTGCCAGTTCTCTGGAAAATTGCGGTTCAGGTCCACGCCATGGTCGTTGACCCGGCCTTCGATGGTATGGGCGCGGGCATCGCCGTCCGGATTGATATTACGCAGGATGAACAGGGTCACATCGCTGGGGAGGATCTCCGGGTGCTCATTGACGTAAGTGATCAGGGCATCGGCCAGCGCAATCGTGTTCCATTCGTAGCCGCCGTGGATGCCGGCGGCGATCATCACCTGCCGCTCACCCTGCCCAAATTTGTACACTTCCAACGGGCGGCCAGAGACAGAATAACCGATGATAATCGGTCGCGGCCCTTGGGCCAGCACAAAAGGCGTGGGAGTGTTATACGCCTCGATGGGCGTGGTAAAAGGATTGGGCGTCACGGATGGCAGGTAGTAAATCCCCGGTAAAGATGTCAATGACGGTGTTCCCGCGCTGGAGAGCTCCAGCGCTCTCGGCGCTGAAACTGGCTGCTGGTTGTTGCTTGCCGTTTATGAGCAGCATCACCCCTGCCAGCACAGCGACCAGCCCAACAGCGTTCAGCCCCCAGATGGCAGTCACCAGCCAGGTTGCCGTGCCGGAACGCCTGCCTTTCATCTCACTGATCGCCTTCTGCTGCCTGCCTGAGCCAGTTCAAGGCGACATTGACCGCCCAGCGCGATAATAGTCCGGGGTGACCGCCAAATGACAGTTGGCGGTCCTCGCTCCCTTCAGGAGTAACGAGCGCCAGTGCAACCGCCCGTTTTTCAGCAAAGATTGCAACGCCCAAGGCAGCTTGCACTGCGTGTTTCTTTTGGGTCGCTTTCAGGAATGAAGGGAGTTCTCCCGCGGCCAGTTCGGCAGACTTCGACCGGGAGCAGGTTCCCTGCCCGGGCGCGCGCGAGACGTCGCTTCAGGGCCCCGTCCAGGCCTGATTCCACGGCGACCAGGCTCCAGCCCCGTTCAGACGCTGCCCGCAAGGCGACTTCTTCCAACCTCTCTTCGTCAACCCCGTAGACCAGTCTCCCCAATCGTTCTCGCAATTGCTTCTCGACGTCCGCGATCATCCAGTCCGCTTCGACTTCGGTCCCGGCTTTGGCGGCGATGCGGATGTCCACGATCCCGGTATGGGCAGCCAGGCCAACCGTCGGATTGGCAAGCAATTCAAGATCGCCAATCTTTTCGTCGATGTCGCCCTCGCCCGCGCCCGAGGTATGCACCAGCCTGACTTTGATGATCTGATCGAGCTTATAACGCGTTTGAAGGTAAGGGAGCACTGCATGGTGCAGGAGGTGCTCCATTTCTTTAGGAACACCCGGCAGGGAAATCACAGCGCTGCGCCCAATTTCCATAATGAACGCAGGCGCTGTGCCAACATCATTCTTGATCCCGATGGCGCCTTTGGGCAGATACGCCTGGCGCTTCTGATTCTCACGGGCTACCCTTCCATAACGTGTAACGATCTCCTGGATCTGCTCCCAAAGCTCCGGCCGGAATTCGGTTTCGACGCCAAAGGCGCGCGCCACCGCTTCACGGGTCGGATCGTCCACTGTGGGGCCTAGCCCACCGGTTGTGATGACAATATCGGCGCGTTCCAGAGCGCTGCGAATCGCTTCCGCAATCCGTTCCACATTATCGCCAATCGTGCTGGTGCGATACAGATCGACCCCCAGCCCCCGCATCAAGCGCGCGATGTAGCGGGTGTTGGTATCGACAATTTCCCCGAGCAGGATCTCGGTGCCGATGGTGATGATTTCAACAGAAGGCATGTTTCAGTTTCCAGTGGTCAGTAACCAGTGACCAGTCATCAGTGGGCAGTAGATCAGTAGATCAGTAGGTAGTAAGTAATGTAAAGATCGTTAGCGAAGGTGATCACAAAGGAAAAATCATGATCCGGGTAACTTTCGTAAGGGGTTTTATTCCCTTAAACAACATTGTACTCTTGGATCAAACGATCTTCTTTGAAGCGCGCCAGGTCTAGCATGGAGATATTCAGGGTTTTAAATTCTCCGTCCAGGATAAGTTCGCTCATCAACTTGCCGGCAACAGGACCGTGCATGAACCCGTGCCCGGAGAATCCGCCCACGACCAGGAAACCCTCCACGGAGGTTTTACCAAAAAACGGGTGCGCATCGGGTGTGACCTCGTACAATCCGGCCCAATGCGAGACCATGCCGGCCTTTTCAACCAGGGGCAGGCGGGCAATGGCAGCCTCCAAATTAACCAGCTCAAAGTCCTCGTCCACGTTCTGGTCAAAGCCGTGCTTTTCCTCCTGGTTGGACATGCCAATCAGCAACCCATCCCCCTCCTGGTGGAAGTATAGCGATTGGGCAAAGTCGATCACGAAAGGCATGTCAGCGGGGATTTCGGGCAAAGGCGTGGTGGTGAACATCTGCCGGCGCAGTGAAGTGATCGGGATCCCCACCCCGGCCATCTCTCCGATTAATCCCGCCCAAGGGCCGGTCGCGTTAACCACCAGCGGCGTGGCAATAGAGCCTTTGTTTGTCTCGACGCCGCGGATACAACCGGATTCCACTTTTAATGCCGGTCACTTCCACGTTGTTGAATGACTGGCCGCCCAGCCTGGCGGCGGCGCTGATATAACCGGCCACCACGCTGTTTGGATCCACCAGGCCATCTTTCTGGTTGAAAGTGGCGCCGATGGCGTCATCGAAGCGGAATAAAGGAATGTGCTCGCGGACCGCGTCGCCGTCCAGCCATTGGGTGCCAACTCCAAGGCTATTCTGCATTTCTACATTGCGCTTGAAGGTTGCAGCATCTTCTTCGTCGGTGCAAACGATCAGGTAACCGCACTGGCGGTAATCGATCTCCTGCCCGATCTCTTCCTTGAAGCGCTCCAACATCGGCAGGCTTTCCAACGACAGCCTGACGTTGATCTCCGTCGAAAACTGGTAGCGGACGCCGCCCGCGCAACGTCCGGTCGCGCCCTGGCCGAAGAACTCGTCTTTTTCCAGCAGGATCACGTTCTCTTGCCCCCGGGCTGCCAGGTGGTAAAGCGTGCTGGCCCCCATCACCCCACCCCCGATGATTAAAATATCAGCAGTTTCTGGTAACGTCATAGTACGATCCTTGGTTTTAAAATGATACTTCCGTGCCCAACCCCAGTTTTTGGGCATTTTGTAACGCCAGTTGCGCTGCCATCGCATCCTGGACGGCCACGCCCACCGATTTGAAATAAGTGATCTGATCGTGTGTCTCTCGGCCAGCCTTTCTTCCAAGCACGATTTCGCCCAATTCTCCGTAAATGTGTTGCTCGTTGAACAAGCCGGCCTGCATCGGTCGCAGCAGGTCGCCTGTCTCAGCCAGCGTAGCCGAGCGCGAATCTTCCACGACCAGGGCACGGGCAACCGTCTGAGCCGGCACTTCCTGCATCTCCGGGGTATACGAGCCAATCGCGCTGACGTGCGCTCCGGGCTTCAGATCCGCGTCCATGAACACCGGGACGCTGGACGTCGTGGCCGTGCAAACAATGTCCGCTTCGGAAAGAGCCTGTTCAGAACTATTGGCCACCTGCAAGTCTTGAGGGACAGGAACTTTCCCGGCCATCTCCTTTACCATCGCTTCCGCCCGCTCAAAGGATGAGTCGAAGACCCAGCCCTTTTCGATCCTTCTCACGCTGCAAGCTGCTTCCAGTTGGGTGCGTCCCTGCGCCCCCGCGCCGAACACCGCTACCACCCGGCTATCTGGACGGGCTAACAGGTCGATAGCTGCCCCGCTGCCCGCTCCCGTGCGGATCGCGGTCAAGGAACTGCCTTCGAGCAAAGCCGTTGTCCGGCCTGTTTCCGCATCCAGAACCAGCACAGCCGCCTGGATGAAAGCCAGGTTTCGCTCGCGTTCGGGATTTTTCGGGAACAAGGAAACCACCTTGACAGCCAATGCATCCCCCTCGTCGGTCTGCACATAGGCAGGCATGAACAAGCTGACAGCGTTCTGCGGAGGAACGCTCACTCGCGTCCGAAGCGGCACATCCGCTTTTCCTTCTGAGAGAGAAGCGTAAGCCCGCTTCATCGCTTCGATCGCCTCTTTCATAGGAAGGGCCTTTCGAACGTTATCGGCAGTCAAAATGAGCATGTTGATTCCTCCAAGTCTTGTACAACAGGCAAACAAAAGCGCAGAGGTCATAATTTTACCTCTGCGCTTTGATTTTGGCGCTTTTGGCTATTCGATCCCCAGATACGCTTTCTGGACCATCTCATTCTTCCGCAAATTGGCGGCGGTATCGCTCAAGACAATTTGACCGGTTTGCAGCACGTAGCCGCGATTTGCAATCGAAAGCGCCATGGTGGCATTCTGTTCCACCAACAAGATGGTGGTGCCTTCCTGATTGACCTTTTCAATTGTATCGAAGATGGCTTCGACCAGTACAGGCGCGAGGCCCATGGAAGGTTCATCCATAAGAAGAATGCGGGGTTTGGTCATCAACGCTCGGGCGGTTGCCAGCATCTGCTGCTCGCCACCGGAAAGCGTGCCTGCCATTTGTTTCTGGCGTTCTTTCAGCCTGGGAAGGAGTTCGAAAACCCACTCCAGGTCTTTTTTGATCACATCATAATCGTTGCGACTGTAAGCGCCCATTTCCAGGTTTTCGAGCACAGACATTTTTGAAAAGATACCCCGTCCCTCGGGGACCATGGCGATCCCCTTGAACACCAGGTCGTGTGCGGCGTATTTCTCGATATCTTCGCCCTGCAACTGCACATTTCCCGTCCGGGGTCTGATCAGGCCGCTGATTGTCCGCAGAGTGGTTGTTTTTCCTGCGCCGTTGGCACCAATTAAGGTGACAATCTCGCCCTCCTCCACAGTCAGGGAGATGCCTTTGAGAGCATGGATATTTCCATAATAGGTGTGTATATCATTGACGTCCAAGAGTGCCATTGGATCTCTCCTGACTAGCCTGTGGTGATCGTTGTTTCTGTTTCAAACCCGGCTGCGGCACCCCGTCCCAGATACGCTTCGATGACGCGCGGGTTCCGTTGAATTTCCTTTGGCGTGCCTTCAGCAATTTTCTGTCCGAAGTCCATGACGGAGATATTCTCACTGATGCCCATCACAACGCGCATGTCATGCTCGATCAAGAGGACGGTGATGCCAAGCTCATCCCGCAAATTTCGGATGAAATGCATCATCTCTGCCAATTCGTTGGGGTTCATGCCGGCCGTAGGTTCATCGAGCAAGAGCAACTTCGGTTTACTCGCAATGGCCCGGGCAATTTCCAGGCGTCGCTGTGCGCCGTAAGGCAGGTTACGGGCAAGGTGGTCACCAAGGCCGGCCAAGCCAACGTAATTCAATAAGCGGATCGCTTCCTCGAGCGCCTGCGCTTCCTCTCTCACAACTCTCGGGCTTCGGACTAGCGATTCGAACCAGAATGACTTCAAACGGGGGTGCTGCCCGACCAAAATATTTTCAATTGCCGTCATATTTGAGAACAAGCGAATGTTTTGGTATGTTCGTGCAATTCCCATATTGGTAACCCGGTCCGTTGAAAAGTTTTGGATCTGGTGACCGTCGAACGTAATCTCACCGCCGTCGATTTTATAAAAGCCGGTGATACAGTTAAAAAGGGTGGTCTTGCCTGCGCCATTCGGGCCGATAATGCTATCAATCGCGCCTTCTTTTATTTCACAAGAAAAGCTATTGACAGCCACCAGACCACCGAACCGTTTTATAAGCCTATCCACGTTTAGGATGATCGTCATTTTTAATCTCCTACGTTTCCAATGGCGCTGGCTCTTCGTTGTCAGCGCGCAGGTCGGGCCGCATTGTTTCCGAGGGTACCACTTCTTCATCTTCGGCATGCAGCTCGCGTCGATGCGTTTCTTCCGGCAAAAAGCCTTCTGGCCGGAACAGCATCATGACAATAAGCAAGACGCCGTACATCAAGAGGCGATATTCGGTGAACTCGCGTAACAACTCTGGCAAGCCCACCAATATTAACGCCCCTACAATTACGCCCGGAATGCTACCTAAACCACCCACGATGATCAGGGAAAGGGCATTGATGGAAATAAGCAAGTTGAAACTATGAGGGAAGATATTCCCAAGGCGAGCAGCAAAAATCGCTCCTGCCATGGCCGAGAAAGCTGCGCCAATGGAAAAGGCTAGCAACTTGGTTTGGACCAGATTGATCCCCATCGCCTCCGCCACATCCTCATCCTCGCGCATGGCCATCCATTGGCGTCCCAGGCGAGAATCTCTCAGCCGTATGGTGACAAATGCAATGAGAACTGATCCCGCCACAACCAGATAATACATGCTTTGCGGTTGATTCATGACGAAGCCGAAAAAACTGGGGGTCGGAATGTGAAGAATGCCCTGCGGCCCTCCTTCAAACGGAGCCAGCCAGTCAGACGTAGCCAGGATTCGAATAATTTCGCCGAAACCCAGTGTAACGATGGCAAGATAATCGCCACGCATGCGCAAAACCGGAAAACCCAGAAGTAAGCCCCAAACGACACCAACCAGCACAGCAATCGGTATCACAGCCCAAAAGCTCAAGCTGCTCTGCCCAAGCGGGCCAGTCGAGGTCATGATGCCCATCGTGTAGGCCCCAAACGCAAAGAAGGCAACGTATCCAAGGTCGAGCAATCCGGCATACCCAACCACGATGTTCAAGCCCAGTCCCATCATGACATACAGACCAACCAGGAAGAGAGCCTGACTAAGAAACTGGCCTACCATCCAGGGGAGCAAAATTAACAGAAGAATGCCTACTACCAGGCCGATCGTTCGTCCCCGTTTTTGTTGGCGGGGCGGTAAGCTCGTCCACCGGTATTGTGCCTTTTTATGAACATTAAAATATGCTACTGCAAACGCTCCCACAAAAATGATCACAGCTGCTACAGGGTTCAATGATTTTTGTTGGAACAAAAACCGTCCGAAACTGCGCCCGCCAAACTGATTGAGGATTTGGGTTACGTTCTCAGAGAAAATCCCAATTCCCAACATCCAAATAAATCCATTTAACAACGCCACCCTCAAACGCTCGGGTAACAAGATGAAGGTGGCACCAAGGCCTGCTATCAACACGGAAACAAGGATGAGCAAGGGAATGCCCAGGGCCAAACCCAGGTTGAAAGTGAGCAACTCCACTAACGGTGGTGAGAAATTAACCAGCATATCTCGCCAGCTGAAAATCACTTCCTGGCCGATTTGGGGGACGACCAACACTTCAATCAGGAATATCAATAGCAATAAGGGCAAACTAGAGACCGCACCTGAAAGCATGCTGGCGATATAAGCTTTCGAGGATTCCTCTTCATTTTTCAATTGTTTGGCTGTAAGGATGCCTGCAATAAGCCCGCCAGAAACAATAAAGAGATGGCCCATCGAGAGGAGTGTACCAATCAGGTAACGTTGTGAAAAAGTTTCGGTCATCCCGATTGCAGACAGATAGAATGCAATGGTGCCACCCAGGAGACCATTTTTCAGGATCAAGCGCCAGTTCATTGTCATGGTTCTCTCCTCAGGCCTTCTTTTCTGCCAACCGTTCGCCAAAAATACCTTGCGGACGGAAGATCAGAATGAGCACGAGCATGGTAAAAGCAAATGCATCCCGCAATTGATTTGCAGATGGGATCCCTAAACCCTCCAGAATCAAGTTTGGGAAGAGCGATTCGATCACCCCCAACAGCAAGCCACCAATCATTGCGCCTGGAAGGTTCCCAATCCCTCCCAACACCGCAGCCGTAAAAGCCTTCAAACCAGGGAAAAATCCCATAAAGAAGTAAACGCCTTGAGGTCGGAACAATCCATTAAACACGCCGGCAGCGCCAGCCAAAGCGCCGCCAATTGCAAAGGTGGTTACGATTACCTTATCAATATCAACCCCCATTAATCGGGCAACATCTTTATCCTCTGAAACAGCGCGCATGGCTTTTCCCATTTTTGTTCGCTCAACAAAGAGGTACAACGCAACCATGAGCACGATCGCCGCCGCCAGGACAACAAGTTGAACGAGCGGAACAGCAAATCCGAAAACGTTTACCAATCCCTGTAGGGCAGGAACTGGTGGATAAGATCGAAATTCAGCGCCATACAGACCACGGAACGTGTATTGCAAAGTGAAAGAAGCGCCGATCGCCGTAATAAGGGGTACCAACCGAGGAGCGCCTCTTAAGGGACGATATGCGATTCGCTCGAGAAGAACCGCAATGAGGGTAGATACGGTGCCGGCGAGTAAGATCAGTGCCGTTACACCGAGAAACGGATTCGAGTCCAAAAAACCGATGTTGAAAAGATACTGCGCCAGGAAAACTGCTGTGAAAGCGCCAGCCATATAAACTTCGCCGTGCGCAAAATTGATCATGAGTAGGATTCCATAGACCAAGGTATATCCTAGGGCAATAAGCGCATAAACGCTGCCCTGAGCCAGGCCGGCAAATACAAGGGTAGCCCACTGGGCGCTGGTATATCGTGCAGCTATAACAGTATTGTAAATACCAACGATAATGATCACGAGCGCGGCAATTTGGAATATTCTAAGGAAAATATCCACCCAGGAAGTGTTTTCGAAGTAGCGTTTCAACATACCGACCTCTTCTCTGTTGAGAATACTTACAGAAACAAGGGGTGAGTCAGAGAATCAATCTCTAACTCACCCCCTTTGGTCTTGGTTCAATTGGACAGTTCACCAACCCAAGACACGAGGAACCTTAGGGTGTGTATACGACTTGCGGAGGCCAATTGCCATCCAGTTCCGCCTGGGTTAGTTCGAAAATGGCCAGTGCTTCACCGGTAGCGCAATCGCCGTGGCTTGGGTTAGAGATGCCAAAGGCGCTGTAGTCGTCGTCGCTACAATCGAGTTTGCCGGTCAAGCCGGTGTAATCCGTAGTACCAGCAATGGCATCGCGCAGTGCCTGGCGACCAACGTGGACAGTGCCGTCATCATCCTGGACAGCGACCTGCTCAATTGCATCCAACAGAATGTTTGTGCCATCATAGGCAAAAGCATGGAAACCACTCGGGGGGACGCCGCCGAACTTGTCTGACCACTTCGCAAGGAAGTCATCATAAGCAGCGCCGCTCACGTACGGTCCGGAGAGGTACATGCCGACAACATTGGGGCCAGCGTTTTCGGGGAATGAGTTCAGAGAGCAAGCCATCGGCGCCCATCAGGGTAGTATCTTCCAGGCCACCAATTTCTGAAGACTGAGCCACGATGAAGGGGCCTTCAGGCTCGAAGATCGGGAAATACAACACGTTGGGAGAGTCAGCAGCCACGCTGGTCAACACGGTGCGCATGTCAGTATCACCGACATTGACGGCTCCCTGGAAGGTAATCGTTCCTCCCAGTTCCTGGAAGCGCCCAGCAAACACCTGCTGGAGCTGGTCAGCATACGGGCTGCCATCATGGATGGTAGCAGCGGTGGTCGCACCCAACTCATTGTAGGCAAAATCCGCTGCAACAGAGCCTTGGAACAGGTCGGTGTGGCAGATGCGGAAGTAGCCAGGCTGCCAAGTTTCACCCTCCAGGGTCAGGGCAGGAGCGGTGTTGGAAGGCGAGAGCATCACAAGCCCTGCGCCGCTGATGGTCGGCATCGCGGCAGTTGCAGCGCTGGAACAGTTGGTGCCGATCACGCCTAGAATGGTGGGGTCAGCAGCTATTTTGGTAGCAGCGGTCTGGCCGCCTTCAGCCGAACAGAGCGAATCCTCGCCGGTCAGTTGAAGGGGGTGACCAACCAACTCACCGCCACGGTCATCAATGGCAATTTCAATCGCGCCCTGAGAGTCTTGGCCCAGGTACGAAGTCGCGCCAGAGATGGTCAACATATAAGCAATGTGGATGGGTTCATCAGGGGCGATATCCACACAACCAATTGCGTCGTTGCATTCATATGGCGCAGGGCCACACGCGCCAAGCGCCATGCTGGCGAGTACGAGTGCAACGAGCAAAGCTAACAAACGTTTGGACATTTCTTCCTCCTCCGGAATTTGTGAAACTGATTTACTCGTTTAACGGGTCAAACATGGAAAGCAGACCAAGCTTGCAGTGTCGGCATCACCTCCTCTTCATAGTTTTTATTTTAATAAAGACCGGAGAAACATCCATGAATTTCTCTCGGCCCAACCACAAAAACATTATTATGACTGAATTATGGCAAAAGTATACCAAACTAATATTCGAATGGAAGCCAACTTGGTCAAAAGCAGGCAGAAACATCTTAATTTTTTACTTATTTTTTATCATCTGGGGTTTTGTAGAGCAGTTGCTCACGAACACGAAGGTCTGTGTTGCGGATTTTCATCGCCAGGTCAGCCGCTAGATTATGCATAAGGCGATAACCAAGTTGAGGATAGGTTTCACAAAGCATAATCAGCTTGTCGCGCGCAATAACAAGCAGGCGCGTATCCTTCTGCGCCGTGCGCGCAGAGGCAGACCTGAGTCCCTCGTCGACTAAAGCCACCTCTCCGAAGGATTGACCGCGGCGCAATATCGCAATCACAGAATCTACCTGTTTGTTTTTAGCTGAAGCCGGGCCAACAGCAGATGGATTAATCAGAATTTCGACCTCCCCCTGGGTGATAATGTAAAGTTCTTTACTACTACTGTTTTCTTTGAATATAATTTCCCCCGCTCGAAAAACAACCTCCTGACACAAGTTTGCAACCATTTCAAGTTGTGTAGGGGTAAACTGGTAAAAGATGTCGCTTTGTTTGAGATAGTTTACAATACTATTCAATGTGACGATCCCTTGAGATGAAGTGTAGCATAAACAAAAGCATTGTGCAACGGGGTATTTTAAAAAATTCCTTGCACAGCCCGAACGAACGTGCTATAATATTTCTATAATCCCCGCTTCTTTACAACCCCAACCCCTTTATGAGTGCCCGATTCGCGTTTAGCCATTTGTCTACCCGGGTCGTGCGAAAATAAAATTGAATAAAAACCCAATCCTACCAAATTTATGAAGTGAAGTACCAGCCCACTTATGGGGGTGCTGGTTGTTTATGCTTTCCTACCCACAATTTATTCCACATTGAGATGAGGACATGAAGATACTCGAACTTGAAAACGAACCCCTGGTCAAATTGCGTGCAATGGCCAAGGAACTTGGCATTCATAATGCCAATCGCATGAAAAAAGAAGCGCTTGCAATCCAGATACGCCAGGCCGAAGCAGAAAAAGAAGGCGTGGAACTGCGAGGCGGTATCCTTGAAATTATGAGCGAAGGGATTGGTTTCCTGCGAGCAGCTAACTATCGCATCAGCGACCAGGACGTGTATGTTTCACAGGCACAACTGAGACGGTATGATCTTCGTTCGGGAGACCTGGTTATCGGGAACGTCCGACCACCGCGCGAATCGGAACGGCATTACGGGTTGCTCAAGGTGGAATCCGTCAACGGCCTGGATCCGGAACAGGCTTCTCGCAGGGTTCTCTTCGAAAACCTGACGCCAATCTTTCCCGATGTACGCTTTGACCTGGAAACCGCCCGGGAACCATATGCGCCTCGTCTCATTAACCTGATCGCGCCAATTGGGCGCGGCCAACGTGGCCTGATCGTTTCTCCTCCCAAGGCGGGCAAGACCACCATTCTCAAACAGATTGCAAACTCGATTTCAACACAATATTCTGACGTGCACCTGATGGTAGCTTTGATCGGTGAACGCCCTGAAGAAGTGACCGATATGGATCGCTCAGTAGACGCTGAAGTGATTGCCTCCACCTTTGATGAGCCTGTTACTTCCCACGTGCGCACAGCCGAAATTGCATTAGACAGAGCTAAGAGATTGGTAGAGATCGGCCGGCACGTGGTAATTTTAATGGATTCCATTACTCGCTTGGCCCGTGCCTATAACCTGGTTGTCAATCCCTCCGGGCGCACCCTTTCGGGTGGTATGGACCCCTCTGCGCTTTACCCGCCAAAACGTTTCTTTGGGGCAGCGCGTAACATTGAAGAAGGCGGCTCATTGACCATCATCGCTACCTGCCTGGTAGATACCGGCTCTCGCCTCGATGACGTCGTGTATGAAGAATTCAAAGGGACCGGCAACATGGAGCTTCATCTCAGTCGTCGGTTGCAGGAGCGCCGCATTTTCCCGGCAGTGGACATCGAACGCTCGTCCACCCGCCGCGAGGACTTGTTGCTTGGCCCGGACATCCTCCAACGCGTCTGGTTGATGCGCCGGATGTACATTCAGATGATCTCTTCTCAGCCACAAGGCGCTGGTATGGACTCCGGTGTTGCCACCGAAGCGATCATTACGCGGCTCGAAAGAGCAAAGGACAATCAAGAATTCCTGGAGAATCTCACGCAGGACGCATGAAAGACTTCAAGTTCTTAGAACAGAACCACTTTAATATTATCAGCTGGGTTTTGACTCTCCTGCTCGTCGCCGGGATTTTCGCTGTTGGTGCTTGGTATCAGGGAAAAAATCGAGAAGCTGCGTTGATCCCGGAACCTACAGCTGAACCGGACAAGGGCGCCCCTGCGGTAAAGCCACCAGCCTTGGAGACCGTGGCCGAGAACGAAAACGGTTTTCAATCCATTACTCGAAATATCCAACTCAAAACCAATATGCCGGAACGACCCCGTTACACCGTCGATAAATATACGGTGGCTCGCGGCGATTCCGTCTTTGCCATTGCGGAAAAATACAAAATCACTCCTGAAACCCTGCTGTGGGCAAATTACAACTCGTTACAAGATAATCCGCATAACCTGAAACCCGGTATCGATCTATTCGTGCCTCCCACAAATGGCATTTATTATCAGTGGAAAGACGGCGATACCCTTGAGTCCGTTGCCGAGGAATTCAACACCGATGTGGATAGTATTATCGGCTGGCCCGGCAACGATATAGATCTGACCGACCCAACCGTCGAACCCGGCACGTATGTCATGGTACCGGGCGGCGAACGCGATTTCGTGCAATGGCTCATCCCGACGGTGGCGACCGGCAGTTCCGGCACTTCCCCCACCAGCCAAAGCGGCTGTCCCGGTGGCGCTGTGGGTGGCGGCGGCTTTGTCTGGCCAGCAGGCAACCACTTCCTTTCGGGCAACGATTATTGGTCCGGACATTTGGGCATCGACATTGCGGCCGGCGAAGGCGCGCCAGTCTATGCGGCTGATTCAGGCGTGGTCACGATGGCGCAAGGGGGCGACAATTATGGCTACGGGAACGTCATCCAGATCGACCATGGTAACGGCTATTCTTCGGTGTACGCCCACCTCAGCACAATCGGCGTTGGGGTGTGCCAAAGCGTCTCCGCAGGCCAATGGATCGGCGGGGCAGGCAACACCGGCAACTCGCAAGGCGCCCACCTGCACTTCGAAGTCCGACAGAACGGCGGCTTTATCAACCCCTGGTTCGTTCTTCCGTAACCCCAAACCTGACAGGCAACTCAGCTGTCAGGTTTTTTGATTCTTATGGACGAGACATCTCTCAAAAAACGGCTTTCCCCCCTTCCCTTGGGCGCTTTGCGTTATTACGATACGATAGGATCCACCAACGACGTTGCGCTTACCTGGGCGACACAGGGCGCAGCGGATTTTTCCCTGGTCATCGCCGACGAACAGACCCAAGGCCGGGGGCGCCTGGACCGAAAATGGTATACGCCTGCCAATTCTGCATTGGCAATGAGCCTGATCCTGCGCCCCTCGAACAGCGAGCGTGCGCATCCCGCCAGGACGACGGGGCTGCTTGCCCTTTCCCTGGCCGATTCCCTGCGCAGGCTGGGACTCGCCCCGCAGATTAAATGGCCCAATGACGTGTTGCTCACCGGCCGCAAGGTGGCTGGCATCCTGGTAGAAACAACCTGGATGGGGGAAGAACTGGACGCCCTGGTTCTTGGTATGGGCGTTAATGTGCTCAGCGCTTCCGTCCCGCCCGCTGACCAGGTGCTCTTCCCGGCGACCAGCATCGAAACACAGTCAGGCCATCCCGTGGAACGGATCGAGCTGCTGGTGGACATTCTCCTCAATGTGTTGCGCTGGCGCCCGAAGCTGGGCACGGATGCTTTTCTAAACGCCTGGGAAGAGAGTCTCGCTTTTCGCGGGCGGCAAGTTGAGGTCAGGGGAAGTAGCCAAAAATCAGTCATTGGGGAACTGGCTGGCCTGAATCCGGACGGCAGCTTGCGTCTACGCGATGAGCATGGCAATTCCGTAATAGTACAGTTTGGGGAAGTGCACTTACGCCCGATGGCGTGATATACTCTGGCCATGTTAGATAACCTGCGCGATGACGCCTCGTCCTCCTTCTACGAAGAGGATATCGTTCCAGCGGAAGAAGATTTGATCGTTTCTGCTCCACGGCGTCGAACGAATGGCAAGTTCCTCGGCATGACCCCGGTCCAGCGCTTCATCATTGCCACAATGTTGATGGTCGTGGTGTGTGTCTTGGGCACGGTGTGCTTGTTGCTTACAAATAGAATCGGTTTGATATGATCAAAATGGGCGGCCGTTTGGTCGCCCATTTTTGCTTTTAAGGACAAGAGCGTCAACCCTTTTGTTAAAAGTAAAATCTGCTGTCCTTCTTCGTTACTTCCATTCCCGTTTCCATTAACTTGGGCTCCCGCTCGCTTCAAATCCTCCGTACCAATACGGGCTACGGAAGCAACGTAATCGCCAGCGTGTAAGCGCATCAGGCGCACGCCGCGGGTGGAGCGCCCCGACACTTTCACATCTTTCACCCTCAAACGGATCGTCACCCCATTGGCGGAGATCAGGGTCAGGTGATCTGTTTGCTGAACCACACGCGCAGAAGTGATCTTCCCGATGATGGGAATTGCCTTCTTGTCGATCGTCGTGATTCCGCCTGTAGCGCGTCCTTTTGCCGGATATCCGGAAAGCGGCGTCTGCTTGCCAAACCCCCCGGATGTAACAATCAGGAGCGAGCCATCCAGTCGGACCTGGGTCATGGAAGTCACCCTATCTCCCTTCGCCAGGCGAATGCCTAGTACGCCGGCAGCCGTGCGGCCCATCGGGCGCACCAATTCTTCACTGAAACGTAAGGCCTGTCCCATCTCGGTGACAATGATAATTTCATCGCTGCCCGAAGTCAGGCGAGCCCACCCCAATTCGTCATCACCCGCCAGAGAAATGGCGATCAGGCCCGATGGCCGCACCGACGCAAACTCCTCCAGGACCACGCGTTTGATCCTCCCTTTGGCAGTCATCATGGTGCAATAGCCATGAGAGCTGAAATCGGAAACAGCGATCGAAGCGGTGATCCGTTCTCCCACTTCCAGGGAAAGCACATTGACCAACGGGACGCCTTTGCCGATACGGTCCGCGTCGGGGATCTGGTAGACCCTCTCGGAATAAACCTTGCCCCGATCGGAGAAGAACAGCATCGTATCCAGCGTGCGCGCCGGCACAAGAGAGACGATTTCATCTTCTTCTTTGGTGGTATGCCCCCTGACACCTATACCACCGATGGACTGCGATTTGAAAGCCTTCGCGGCCACACGCTTGATATAACCGCGTTCGGTCAGGCTGATCAGTACCGCTTCATCCTGGACCATGTCCTCGATGCGCAACTCTTCGGTCGCATCTACGGCGATCTGGGTACGGCGGTCGTCGCCGTACTTTTCAGCCAACTCTGCCAGATCCGTCTGGATCAGCGTCAGGATCTTCTTCGGGTGGGCAAGCAGGTCTTCGAGGTAATCGATCTGTTCTTTGACCTTTTTGTGCTCTTCTTCGATCTTCCAGCGCTCGAGAGCCGCCAGGCGGCGCAACTGCATATCCAAAATAGCCTGGGCCTGAAGTTCAGATAATTGGAAGCGTGCCATCAAGCGCTCTTTGGCCTGATCCACATCTGGGAATTCTTTAATGGTTTGAATAACGGCATCGATGTTCTCCAATGCGATCAGCAAGCCATCCAGAATGTGGATACGCGCCTGTGCTTTTTTCAGATCATAGGTAGAGCGCCTGACAATTACAGTCTGGCGATGATCGATGAAAATCTGCAGGGCGCGCTTGAGGGGCAGCAGGCGTGGCTCGCCATCGACCAGCGCCAGCATCTGTACGCCAAAGGTGGACTGCAACGTGGTGTACTTATAAAGCTGGTTCAACACTTTTTTGGGCTGCGCGCCGCGCTTGAGTTCGATCACGATGCTCATACCCCGTTGGTCAGATTCGTCGCGCAGGTCCGAGATCATATCGATCTTGTCTTCACGGGCCAGTTCTGCAATCCGTTCAATCAACGAGGTCTTGTTTACCTGGTATGGAATCTCAGTGATCACAATCTGGTAACGATTACCCTTCATCTCCTCGATATGCGCCAGCCCACGCACGACGATGCGGCCTTTTCCGGTCGCATAAGCGGAACTCGATGCCTTCGCGCCCAACGATAATGCCGCCGGTTGGGAAATCAGGACCGGGAATGCGGTTCATTAATTCTTCCAGGGGAATCTCATCGATCGTATCGAAGTTTTCGATCAGGTAATTAAGCGCCTCTACCAGTTCGCGCAGGTTGTGCGAGGGAATATTGGTGGCCATGCCGACGGCAATACCAGAGGAACCGTTCAAAAGCAAGTTTGGCAGGCGGGCAGGCAAAACGGTCGGCTCTTCGAGCGAGTTGTCGAAGTTAGGCGCAAAATCGACAGTATCCTTCTCGATATCAGCCAGCATCTCTTCGGCCATTCTGTGCATGCGGGCTTCGGTATAACGCATGGCTGCGGGTGCATCACCATCTATAGACCCGAAGTTGCCTTGCCCATCTACGAGCGTATAACGCATGGAAAAATTCTGGGCCATGCGCGCCATACTCTCATAGACGGCCGAGTCGCCATGCGGGTGATACTTTCCCAGCACTTCACCCACGATACGGGCAGATTTCTTGTAAGAGGTATTCGATCGTAAGCCCAGATCAGACATTGCGTATAAAATCCTACGATGGACAGGTTTAAGCCCGTCACGAGAATCTGGTAAGGCGCGCGCAACGATCACGCTCATGGCATAATCGAGATACGCTTCACGCATCTGGGCATCGATGTCTACTTGTTGAATGGTGCCAATTTCCATAAGGTTTCCTGCTTCTAAGTATTAGTTTGGTTTGACAAAGCTGACGGCGCCACATTTTTGGAATGCGACCCTTGTTCGAAGAGCATAAAAAGACACGAAGACCAGCTCACAAGGGCTTCGCGCCTTCTTTTTATTAGATGAAAGAACTCTCTTCGAATAGCTGAATTATACCACCTGCTAAATCCCAATATTCTGCATAATTCTAGCGGTTCTCCAGCCTTTGCCATGAAAGGAGGCCGGATCCTTGGACCCAGCCCGTCCCGGCTCCGCCGGGACGGGCGCTCCGCTCTCCAGAGGCGGACAGGCTCCCCCATTCGGAGACTTTGCAAGACAGGGTTGATGGAAATTCCCAAAGAGCCGTTCCAGCTTGCCAGGCAGGGAAGGACAGGCCAGGGAATAAAAAAAACCCGCTGTACAGCGGGTTTTTTGCTTGTGCCGAAGGAGGGATTTGAACCCTCACGGGGGAACCCCCACTACGCCCTGAACGTAGCGCGTCTGCCAATTCCGCCACTTCGGCCAGCGGAGTGTATTTTATCCCAAACGACTGTTTTGTCAACCATTATATCTACGCTTCAGCGGTGAAGAACACCTATTGAGAAGAAAAGGGATGCAAGGGAGCCAGAAAGAGAAGGGTAGCAATAGGCGTGCAACCAGCGCCTCAGCAAGAGGGTAGAGGAGGCCTCATAGGATGTCAAAAAAGGAAAAGGTTCGAAACAAGGTAGAATCACGGCTACGGCATGTCACACTTACCAAGAGGTTCTGCCTGGTAGAGGCCAAATCAGCAGGTAGAAGCTTCGGGTGAGGTGGCATGCCGTCTGGGATCAGGAAGAGTCAAAGCGGATCTGATAACGGCCAGAATAAAGAGCACAGAAAGCAGTGGGGTTCAGGTGCAAGTTACGCCAGGCTTCCAACAAGCGGAAAGCGATATTCTTGAGCGAGCCGACACCTTGAGGGAAAGCCTTACGAAACAAGGAGCCCTTCTCGATCAATTGGAAGAGCAAGTAGGCAATCTGGAGCAAGTAGTAGAAGACTTTACGAGCGGTCTCATTTTGGCTGTAAGGGTGTTCGAGATGGAAGCCGCCGTTTTTCTGGATATTGAAGCCTTCGTTTTCGACACTTCGACAGGCTCAGTACAGGCTTTCCAGCGCAGTCGTCCGCCCTGATTGGCCAGCGTATCGACATTGCGGGTGGTCGGGATGAAGTTGGTCAGCCATTTGAAGGTTGTGGTGTTTGTATCTGCCTGGCAAGTTGACCGGGTTTCTTGGCAGACCAGCATATTCAAAGCGTGGTGACGGTCCTGGCTATCGCGATAATCGATCTGCCTGGCCCAGTGATATTTCTGAATGATCTCCTGCTGCTGACCCAGTCGGATCTGCTTATGGTTTTCAGGTGTCTGAGAGCATACCAGGTGATACGTGCGGTGAACCTGGGGAAGATCAGCCTCCTGGAGTACGATCAGGTAACGCCAGTTGTAATCGTGGCAAAGTTGAAAGGTTGGACCACCTGCAAAGAGCCCATCTAGCAACAGGCAGATTGGTAAATGAGGAAAACGGGCTTTCAGACGTCTGCTCAAACGATAAAAAGCTTTCAGTTCGCAGTCTTGTTTATCCGCTTGTGGATCAAGGTTCTCGATAAATTCGGTCATGAGCGAAAAAGCAAATCCATTGACGGTGACCAGTTTGGCTTCCAAGACCGGATGATAGTAGAGGCTTTCCCCGTTGTTGAGTTTCCTGGTCATGCAATACTCACAATGACGCTCTCGGAAAGTCAGCACCCCCGTTCCGTCAATCGCAACCAGAAAGTTATCAAACAGTCGCCAGCGATACAGGATTTTCTTACGGATCAGGCTCTCCACCATCCGGCAAACGACTTCTTGCACCTCCCCTGGCGCTATTCTTTTGAAGGCATAGTTGAGTGTGTCTCCATGCGGCACTTCTTCTACCTCAAACCAGGCTCTAAACTTGACTTGCGAAGGCACATTCCCCCGCAGTTGATAGTTGATTTGCCGCCGCGCTCCCAACCGAAACAGATACATCAGCACCCCTGCGCTCAGTAGCCCTTCCAGTGGATACGTGACCAACGCAGGATTGCGTCCATCCCTGACGCTCCGGAACAGCTTCTGCCAGCCTCCAAAATATTGAGACAGCGTGCCGCAAAAGGCTTTCAGCAAGGCCTTTTGCTCATCCAATGCTTGACCCTGCTTCTCTTCGTCAATCAAGTGTGTTTGTTGTCCATTTGGTTTGCTCATCCCCCAACCTTACCCCATTGTGCGAAAATTCTTGTGCGAAAAACCTTCGGTTCTTCACCGCTGTCTACGCTTCTTCATAATTTACCGTGAAAGGGTGCCAGATTTGGGGTGTGAGCGTGCGAACGCACGCTCACACCCCAAATCTGGGTATTTATCAGGGAAGTTCCCAAAGAGCCGTATCTACTTATTTTCCAGATACAGCCCAAACTCCTTCCCAAGAGCAACAAAGTTTATATATAACCTTTCACGTCCGAATATTAATCAGGGAAAACCCTAAATCTAAAGTCGCTCCTCCCGCATTGATCGTCGCTAAGTTCATGATTATAGTTAAAGCGTGGTAGGGCTCTCAAATTTGGGTCGGGCGTTTAAGTCTACAGAACTGTAAAGAATAGTACTTTCGGTTTTGTTAGAAGATGGAACCTTTTTGTTCCAATTTCGTTAAACTAATATAAGAGAGGAGGCAGGCATGTACATCCTTGCAGCTGTGTTCATTGTCTTGCTCATTGTTCTGGCTGGGGCAGAGTTATTCCTGGCCCAGTTCAATACAGACGAGTTGAGCAACATGGGTGTAGAAGAACCATGACCGATATAGGCACCCAAATTCCCTAAGCCCGGCGGATCTCACACAATCCAGCCGGGCATTTTTTATTAAGTTGTAACCTCCTCGACAATGTCCCAATTTTCGGTTTTTTTTCGAATATGACATGGGTGCATCTCCCAAATTGTGAGCACAAATGTTCGCGTTATCCTACCAAAGGCAGGGTAGGGCAATCAAGATGGGCAATAACCGGATGGAGACGCTGAGATTGTCTTTGACGGGGGTTTGCCGGCAAAGCAATCTGGGCGTGGGACCGGCTGATCGTTTTGCGGAAGTCGGAGCACAGCAATTCCCAGGCTGGCAGCCAGCGGTCGCTTTGGATCAGGCTACGCAAGGTCAAGATGGCCTGGCCACCCGTCTGGGTCCAAGCCATGCCGGATTGCTTCATGCGCTGCGTAACCAAGGTTTTGCAGGAGGCTTCGATCACCCCACTGGCAATGGGCAGGTTGTCACGCAGGTATTCGGCGTAGCGCATGCGGGATCGTTGGTTGCGGAAGTAGGTCAACTGGGTTTCCAGACGTTTGCGCCTGCGTCCCTGTGCTTGTCCGCGGTGATACTTCAACATGCGAATGACGCGGTCAACACCTTGATCGTCTTCCTTGAGCAACGTTTTCAGCCGCTCGAACTCGGCTTTACTGCGCGGGGTGCTTTCCCCCCAGATGGCATCACAGCCTTCCTTCAGGTGATCACAGGCATGGTAGAAATCCACAATTTCGACACTAGGCTGGGGAGGCAAACCGCAAGCCCGGTCCACTTCAGACAGCAAGTTCCAGTTAGGTTCGGCCCCATCGGCCAACAACACGCGCTTCAAATCCGGTCGCGTGGCCAAAACACGGCTGGCTTCCGTCTCCAGTTGCTCTCGAAGAGTTGCCTTTCTGTACTCCGGCATACGCCCATAACGGACCGTTTGCAGTCGTTCTCCTTTGGCGTCATACAGCACCACAGTTCCGCAACCCGCTTCGCGCTGTCCGGCCGGACCACTGGCGTGTTTACCCGGTTGGTCGCGTTTGACCTGCCGCCCGTCACCTTTCATGCGCAGCGTCACGCCATCCACCGAAATGGCGATCACGCTGGCTTCGTGGGGAACGCTCTCTTCCGTGCGCAAGGCAGCCTCCCACTCGAGGCGATGGACTTCCCAATGGGCAGACAACTCTTTGGGCAACCGGTCCAGACTGGGCCGGCTGGGCTGCATCCCACCCAGTTCAGCGAACAGGGCTTCGCTGTCGCCGGGCGTCAAATGGGCGATGGCAAAAGCCGCCTGACGAGCCGCGCGCGGTGTCCAATAGCCGCGGATGATCCCGGCTCGCAACTCCAAGGGACAAATACTGCGGCTCCCGCGTCCAGCCGGACGATACAGATGCCGCTCAAGAGTGAGCACACCAGCCGCCGACAAATACGTTTCCGACGAGGTCAACGCCTGGCGGTAGCTTATGCCACCCACCTCAATCAGCTCGGCTTCTACATCATAGTGAGCCAGTTCTTCCGTCAACAGTTCGCACTCCAGCGCCATGATCTGTTCATGCAATTCGTGCTCAAAGCGTTCGAAGTCCGGTGTACTCGTTTCCCATCGCCTCTGCCAGTCCAGGACAAATTGTCCCAATTTCTCAAAGGCGGGGCTTTGCAAGACGGGCTTCTTGTGGCACAATTCCATCGTAACCTCCGTGTTAATGGGAATCTCGGCTAAGATTCCTACTTTGCATGGAGGTTCTTCTTTTGTCAAGCTTGGGTAGCTCAAATGTCCTCACAGTTTCAGAGATGCACCCATATGACATTGTCAAGCTACTCAGCTTCCATAAAGAGGTGGCAAAAGCCTGAGCAGATACATTAAATTATGTCATTCGACGAACAATCACCCTACCGACCGTTCGGTTGTTTTTTTCAATCTTAAGTTATAATAGCTCAAATCCCCATCTGGAGCATTCCCTTGAATTTTTCCCTGTCCAACGAACAATTGATGGTGCAAAAAATGGTGCGCGACTTCGCTCAGAAGGAAGTTGCTCCCGTGATCAAAGAATATGACCGCAAAGGGGAGCCGATTCCCTGGGTGCTGGAACGCATGGGTGAACTTGGAATCCTGGGCATTTGTTTCCCCGTCAAATACGGCGGAGGTGGCATGGACTATGTCTCCCTGGGCCTGGCCTGCGAAGAGCTCGAAGCCGTCGATAGCACCCTGCGGGTGGTTATGTCGGTCCATGTTGGGCTCTGTGGTCTCACCCTTTTCCAGTGGGGCACGGAAGAGCAGAAGCAGAAGTTCCTGGTCCCGCTGGCGAAAGGGGAGAAATTCGGTTGCGGGGCTTTCACGGAACCGGGCATGGGCTCGGATGTGGCCGCCATGCGCACGCAGGCCAAACGTCAGGGAGATGCGTACATCCTCAACGGCGAGAAGATGTGGATTTCATTGGCCTCCAAAGCGGACTACGCGCTGGTCACTGCGGTCACTGATCCCAATGCGAATAAACCTTCCCGGCGATTGTCCTGCTTCCTGGTAGACCTGCACTCCAAGGGCGTTACGCGCGGCGACTTGCATGGAAAACTGGGCGTGCGGGCTGGATCGACGGGCTGGATCAACTTTCAGGATGTGGAAGTCCCGGCCGAGAACCGGATTGGCGAGGAGGGCGAGGGCTTCAAGATCACGATGAGCGGCTTCGACAGCGGACGTTACACCGTCGGCGCAGGCGCAACCGGGTTGGTGCGCGCCTCCCTGGAAGCCAGCGTGAAATATGCCAAAGAGCGCAGCGCCTTCGGGCAACCAATCGCAGAGTACCAGTTGATCCAGCAAAAAATCGCAAAAATGGCGCAAGATTACGAGATCGCGCGCCTGTTATATTTGCAGGTGGGCTGGATGAAGAACATGGGCCGGCGCAGCACGTTACAAACATCGTATTGCAAGAAGTTCGCTACCGAGGCTTCGTTCGAGGCGGCGCACGAAGCGATCCAGATCCACGGCGCCTATGGATTTAGCGACGAGTACGACGTGGAACGCTACCTGCGCAACAGCCGGGGCGCGATCATTTACGAGGGATCCAGCGAAATCCAGAGCATCATCCAGGCCGGGTATGCGTTGGGAGAACGTAAGGATAGCCCGTTGCGCTGTGAAATGCCAGCCTATGAGGAAGACGAGTGGCAATCCTGATGTCATTCCCCCGCCATGCTTTCGCGGGGCTGCGAGATAAAAAATAAATTATGGTAGAGATCGAACCTTTATTTACACAAATTCAAAAAACGATTCAAACGATGGTTGGAATCATCGTCCTGGAAGAGCCGGGCAACTTTCCACTCGCCGAATCAAACCTGTACTGTCGCCGCCAAAATGGCGAGATCGTCTGGAAAGCCGACAAGCCGGAGCCATCAGGACTGTACAACCGGGCGATGTTAAATACCAATGGAAATACGCTCTCAGCCTATGCGGTCACGGGACAAGCCTGCGAGATCGATCTAACGAACGGCCATTTGATCAGCCAGGTCAAGATCGTGTAACCCGTTTCCCTTGAACAAACATTGACGATTTTTACGAGTACTGCAAACCTTTTAACAAAACGGGGCGTGGGGTGACACCACTTTCCCCTCTTTTTGAAGAATAAACCAATACCAAGGAGGAAGACTTGAAAATCGTAGCCTGTATCAAGCAAGTCCCTGAACTCGGCGGCAAAAGTCGTCGCTGAGGACGGGAAAGTCTCGTGGGGCGATGCGCCGCTAGTCATCAACCCCTGGGACGAGTTCGCTGTAGAGGCGGCGCTCCAGCAAAAGGAAGCGCACGACGGGGAGGTGATCGCCGTCAGCATGGGCAATGAGAATTCTAAGGAAGCGCTCAAGCACGCGCTCGCCATGGGATGTGATTCGGCCATCCTGGTCGCCGATCCGGCGCTCAAAGGCGTCGACACGGGTGGGACCGCGCACGTGCTGGCTGCTGCGATCCAAAAGATTGGCGGCGTGGACATGGCCTTCTTTGGACGCCAGGCTATTGACGGCGATGCCGGCATCACGCCGGCCCAGACCGCGCGGGTGCTCGGCTGGCCTATGCTCGGGCTGGCCGCCACCGTCACGGTGGAAGATAGAAAAGCCAAGATCGATCGTTCCACCGAAGAGGGCCGCCAGATCGTCAGCGCCGAGCTGCCGGCCGTGCTCAGCGTGGTCAAAGATTTCGGCGAGCCGCGCTATCCTTCCTTCATGGGCATCCGCAAGGCCTCCCGGGCGGAGATTCCCTCCTGGACGCTGGCTGACCTGGGCATTGGAACGCCCGAAAAAGTGGTCGAATGGCCTGAGCTGATGAACCCGCCCAGCCGGGAGGTCACCTGCGAGATCATCGAAGGGGACAGCCCGGAAGAAATCGCGGATAAACTGGCCGACAAAATCATCGCGGAGAAAGTGCTATGAAAACCTGGGTATACATCGATCACTTCAAAGGCGAGGCCCTGCCCGCTTCCTGGGAAGCCGTCGGCGTCGGCAAGACGCTCGGCGATGTTTCCGCACTGGTGTTCGGTTCGGGCGTCGAAGAGCTCGCCCAGACCGCGTTCGAGCATGGCGCGGACGAAGTGCTGCTGGCGGATGACGCCACTCTGGAAGACTTCCGCGCCGAGACCTTTGCCTCCACCCTGTCCAAACTCGCTTCGGAACAGAACCCGGACCTGATCCTGTTCCCCACCACGACCCGCGGCCGCGAGCTGGCCGGCATGTCCGCCATCGACCTGGAGACCGGCGTGCTGGTAGACGTGGTCGGGTTGGAAGTCGAAGGCGACAAGGTGGTAGCCACCCGCCCGATTTACGCGGGCAAGCTGCTCGAAAAAACGGTCTGTAACGCCATGCCGCAACTCGTCACTCTGCGCGGCCGGGCCTTCCCCAAACCGGAACAGAATGAGGGCGCCTCCGGGACCATCACGAAGGTGGATGTCGTAGCGGATGCGAAAACAACCGTAGAGGGCTACAGCACCAGCGAAGGCGGCGTCAGCCTGACCGACGCGGGCGTGATCGTCTCCGGCGGGCGCGGCACCTCCGCCAATCCGAACCTGACCCCGCCCGCTGGCATGGAAGACAAAGAAGCTGAGATCTGGAAAGCGCAGCAGGGCTTCGAGTTGGTTGGTGAGCTTGCCAAAACGCTGGGCGGCGCGATGGGCGCTTCCCGCGCCGCGGTGGACGCCGGCTACATCCCCTACGCCCACCAGGTCGGCCAGACCGGCAAGGTTGTTTCGCCTGACCTGTACATCGCCTGCGGTATCTCCGGTGCCATCCAACACCTGGCCGGCATGCGCACCGCCAAGGTGATCGTGGCGATCAACAAAGACCCCGACGCGCCCATCTTCAAATTGGCGCGCTACGGCGTGATCGGCGACATGCACAAGATCGTCCCGGCGCTGACCGAGGCGTTCAAGAAGAAGCTAGGGAAGTAAAAAACACGTGCTGATGCAGACATCCGAAGTCGTAAAGACTTCGGAAGTCTTTTTTAATGCTTGTGGCTGACAGATCCGAAGGCGTGCTCGTAGACCAACATGGCGTAATATCGCCATGGAAAACTTGCATTGTATGCAACCGGTTGCATGCTTTTGCTGGAAAAGCCATTCTTCAGATTTTCATCCAGGAACGCCAGCATCTGCGCCCAGGCTTCACCTTGCGGGCCGCCCTCTCGAATGGAATCCATATCCGTTACAAATGCGTGCGGCTGTCCTTCATAGATCCTTATTTCATGAGGAATACCGGCAGACTGTAACCCCTTTTCAAAGGCTCGCACATCCTCCAGCGAAATGGACCGGTCCGCGCCGCCAAAGATTCCCAGCAGCGGCCCGGGGAGATTTTTCAAGACTTGCGGGTCCGTTTCTGGGGAACCATAAAAGACAACCGTCGCTGCCAACTGGTCGTTGTGCAGACTGTATAGCAGAGAAGCACGGCCACCGTAGCAAAAGCCGGCGATCGCAACGCGATTGGGGTCAACTTCCGGTTGGGTCACGAGCCAGGCAAAAACCGAGTCCAGATCGGCATTTACTTCCTCCTGGGGAGTGCTGATAACCTGGTAAATCGCGCGCGGGATCCAGGAGGTGGTCGAGCCACGGAAGGTGTCGGGAGCAATCACATAATATCCCTCCTGCGCCAATCCTTCTGCTTTTCCAATGATCGACTTATTCAGGCCGTAAAACTCGTGGATTAGGATAACCGCCGGGAAAGGTCCATCTCCTTCCGGTTTGGCGATATAAGCCAGGACATCCGGCGCACCGTTCGCGCTGGGAATGACTGAATTGGCCAGTGCCTCTAGACGGTCTCCTCCTATGGCAGCATCTACAAGAACAGACCCGACCAGGAAGACGATCAAAGCTGCCAGAAGCAACAGGATCCCGAGGAAGAAGCGTCTGATCAGTTTCATGAATCTCTCCGTGAAAAGGAATAACAGCACATGTTACTATTTTGGATAAAATTACTCTCAAATTCTATCTAACGCGAATAATGGATAAGGAAGAAACAAAGATTTTCCTCGCTGAGCGGAGGGCCGAATGACCTGCACTCGCGGTTTTGGTGAGTGGAATGAGGCCCGCAGTCGAAGCGTAAATTTGCTACAAAACGCCCCTTCGACTGCGCTATCGCTCCGCTCAGGGAGGTGTAAATTTTATCCATACTGACGTTATCTAATAGAACTTGCGCAGTTTGTAAACTTAATCTTGATAGAAACCGTATCTCCTGTGACAAAACTACGTCATAATAAAAGAGGTGTTTTTGTTGGTTTCGCCGGCAAGTGCGCTTCCTTCCCTGGAAATTCTCAAAGAGCAGATAAAATGATATGAACAGTATCTCCCTTGCCCGAGAATCGTCTCAAGAAATGAAGCCAGATAACTCTGCAGAGAAAGAATTGCTACAGGCGGCTCAGCGTTTCGACCAGAAAGCGCTGGGGCAGATCTACGATCTGTACAGCCCTGGGCTTCACCGTTATGCGGCCCGCTTCCTTGGCGATCCTTCCGTTGCTGAGGATTGCGTCGCAGATACCTTCAGCCGCTTCTTAAAGACCCTCCGTGCCCGGCGCGGACCGCAGGATTTTTTGAAAGCCTACCTGTATCGTATCGCGCACAACTGGATCGTCGATTATTACCGCCGCGCCAAAGACGTGACCGAACTTACAGATACGCATCCGGGCGAAGAAGATTTACCCGAACAGGAAGTCAACCTACGCATTCGGCAGGAACAGGTCCGGAAGGCAATTCGAGGCCTGACACACGACCAGCAACGGGTGATCGGGCTGAAGTATTTAGAGGGCTGGGAGAACGAAGAAATCGCCCAGGCACTTCATAAGCCCGTGGGCGCTGTGAAATCACTCCAGCATCGCGCCCTGGCAAGCTTGAAAAGGATTCTCGAGAAAGAGAAAAGTAGTGAACAAAAAGGCTGATTCCACCATCAAAACCGCGCTCGAGCACCGGATTGAAGAGCTCAAAGCTGTCCCGGAGCGGGACCCCTTGCGGGCAGCCAGCGGCCGCGCTCGTTTCCTGCGTGAAGCGGAAGACTACCGGAAAACCATATCTCCTGAAGCGAATAGACGTCAGAAAGGATGGACGTTCCCAATTCGAAAGGAGAAACTATCAATGAACGCGCTCGTATCGCTGATCCTGGTTGCTTTCCTGCTTGTAGGAGGAGGGGCCACCGTAGCGGCAGCTCAGGATGACCTGCCCACGCAACCGCTCTACCAGCTCAAGCTGTGGACGGAAAACGCGACTCTGGCCCTGAACGTGGATCCGCAGGGGCAGGCAGACCTGCTGATGGATATGACCCAGACGCGCCTGCAGGAAATGGCTGCCCTGACCGAGATGGGCGTTACCCCGCCTGACCAGGTCCGAGAGCGCTTGCAGCAGCACCTCGACCGGGTCTTGCAGCTGGCTGTCGATATGGACGAGGGGACTCGCGACCAGGTGCTTCTGCAATTGCGCGACCAATTGCAAACGGAAGACCAGATCATAGAGCGGCTTCAACTCCACCTCAATGCTGAAAGCGAGCCCCAACTTTCAAGAACGCGTGAAGTATTGCGAACGCATCTGCAATTAGTAGACCAGGGATTGGTTGAGAATCAGATGCGGCACGGCCAGGACGAGGAAATGCCACCCGGGCTTCAACAACAAGGGGAACCCGGTTCTCAGCAGAACAATGGAAACGGTCGCCCGGCCGATCCGCCAGGCAATGGAAACGGCAACCCGAACGAGAATAAACCTCAGAATGGCAACAGCAATGGGGGACCTGGAGGCCAAAACCCAGGCAACCAACAAGGCGGCAACAGTCAGGGAGGGGATGGGGGCAACAAATAACCATAAGACAAAAATTCCCGCGAAAATTCGCGGGAATTTTTGTCTCTCTGCTCAAACCCTAATCATGTCCCCCTTCACGTTCTTCCCCTTCCCCACCCTGGTTGTCGCTGTGACAGGCCAGGCAGGTGTAATTGCGCACCGTGGAGGGATGGCAGGTACGGCAGGCGGTAAAGCCGTGGTTGACCCCGCTTCCTTCTTCATCCACACGTGGTTCGGGATGGGAGAGGTTGAAGGTAGCGGGCGTCCAGGCCGTTGTGGAATGGCAATCCGCGCAACCGGCGCCGAATGCGCCTAGGTGGAACTCCGGGTCTGCGTGACAGGCCACACATTGCGTGGATAGTTCGGCAACCTGGCCGGTCGTATGGCAGGCTTCGCAGGCCACGTTCACGTGCGCGCCGGTCAACGGGAAGTTGCTGCGGTCATGGTCAAAAGTGACGTTCTCCCAACTGAACGGGTTGTGGCAGGCCGCACAGTCTTGTCCAAAGCGACCATCATGGGCATCGTTCTGGCTGTGGCAGGAATAACAATCGGTAGGTGTCCCCGTGAAGTTGCCATCCTGGTGGCAATCTTTGCAGTCAGCTTCGGCATGCTCCCCTTCTAATTTAAAAGCCGCCAGATTGTGGTCGAACGTGGCGTCTTCCCAGCCATCGGTTGTGTGGCAGGCGCCGCAGTCCGTGCCGAAACGGGTTTCGTGGGGATCGTCCGTGCGGTGGCAGGAATAGCAATCCTGCGGCGCGCGCTGGAAATCGGCCAGGTTGCGCGCATCCAGGTGGCACTGCACGCAGGCCACTCCCGAATGCTTTCCGCTCAATCGAAAGGCAAAACTGTTATGCGTGAACCTCTCCCCGAACCGGTCTACGCCATCGTGGCAGTCCAGACAAGATCCGCCGAAAGACAGCAGATGGGCCTGGGCGAAGTTCGCGTCCATTTGACGGTGGCAGGCCTCGCAGGTGTCCGCTGCGAAGGTTGAGATATCCTCGAGATGGCAGTCCACGCAGGTGAACGGTTCCTTCTGGGCGGTAAGCCTGTGCCCGTTCAAGGAGAAACCCAGCAACTCGTGTGGAAACTCCCCACCCTGCAGGACCGTCAGCGGAGCCTGTGCCCCGCGGTGTTCGGGATGGCAGTTGCGACATTCCAACTGAGGGTCCTTCTGGTACATCGCGCCGTGCAAGGCGACCATATCCCGCATCTGGGCCGCAATCTCGCCGTGGCAGTTGACGCATAGATCAGCCATTTTGACGGAATCCCAGGGCGCGCTGTGACAGGCATCACACCGGCCTGCAATCTCCGCGTGGGAGCTAACCCCGCCGAGCACCGGGCCGGTCTGAGCGTTCAAAGGACCGGGGTTAAACAGCAAGCCACCCCGCGCGTAAGCAACGCCCGCGATCAGCAGGCCGGTAATTAAGGCGGCCAAAATCCCCGAAAAGGTAAAACAACCCAGTCTCTTCCCGTGCATGCCCTACCCCTCAGTTTATGAAAGTGGCGTAGTATAAGGCCGCCCCAATATGGACGAAGGCGGCCGTAAACAATGCCATCCCGATCGGAATGTGAACCGTATGCCAGAGCGCCATCAGGCGGCGGGCTTGTTTGAGCGCTTCCGTGGAAAGCGAGCCCTCGATTACCATGCCCTCCGCCGTGCGCGGGATACGGGTATAGATATAGCGCCCAACAAACCCGCTGACGACGATCACCACGGTCAGCAACGTTGTCACACCCGCCAGCCCGTTGAACTTCCAGGAAGTGTGCAACAAGACCATATAGGGCCCCACCAGGCCGGTAAAGATGTGAAACCGCAACCAGGTAGACATGCGCCCAAAGCGCACGCTGCGCATCCGTTTGCGAAGGCTGTAGAGCGTTTCAGTTGCCAACATGAGTACGAAGCCTAAAATCCCCAGCCCGTGACCAAACAAGTCGCTGGCCGGCGGGATTTCTCGTGTAAGGATCACAACCAGCGCGTACAAACCCGTGATCAGGATTGCAGCCAGAAAGGCCAACCAGAGTTCCAGGGCATTACGAAGCATGCAGTTGCCTCCACGACGTCCAGTAATCAGCGATGATATCCGCAATCGGCGCGCCGGGTTGCAACAACTTCTCGCGGATGGGAGTAATATCTGCGTTCGCAGAAATGATCTTTTGCAACGGGAAGGATAGCTTCTGGTCGCCCATCACGATCGCGCCCAGCAGGGACTTCTCCCCTACCAGCAGGCGCAGGCGGTTGACTTTGAAGCCCGTCTGGGCCACGATGGCATCCGGCAAGGAACGCCAGGTTTCGCTATCGCCGCGGGCAATCCCGACCAGGTCTTTATCGTGTCCATGCCCCACGGCGCCGATGATCGTAGTGGTCAGTCCGGCCAGGCGGGTCACGTTGAAAGGCGCTTTTTTGAGATAAGCCGTTTTCTGTCCGGCCATGTTCAGTCCGGCCGTAAAACCCTGCTCCCGGGCCGGGCCCCACAGGCTGTCGATGATGGCGCGTTTGCTCAACGGGTCATACACTTGCGCCACGTCACCGGCGGCAAAAATGTCGGGATCATTCGTTTGAAGGTATTCGTTTGCAAGAATTCCGCGATCGACCGCCAGGCCGGCCTCGCGCGCCAGATCCACCCGCGGGCGAATGCCGATCGCATAGGCCAGGATGTCACAGCGCAACATCCGGCCATCGAGCAGGCGCACGTTCTTTACCCGGCCTTGTTTGCCAAACGCCTCGACCAGTTCAGCTTGGTGATGGATATTGATCCCTTCTTCCTGCAATCGATGCTCAATGATCCGGGACTCGTGCTCATCCAGCACGTTGCTCCAGTAGCGCTCGCCTCGCAACAAATAGTGAACCTTTACACCGCGAGACCGCAGCCCCTCCACCAGCTCCACGGCAGTGATACCGCCGCCAGCAACCACGGCTGTCCTGCCTCGCCGGGCCAGCTTTAGAATGCGGCGCGCGTCTTCCATATGATCGAGCTTGACAACCCCCTCCAGATCCGCTCCGGGTATATCCAGGCGATTGGCCTTTGAGCCGACCGCGATCAACAAACGATCGTAGCCCAGGCGCGAGGTTTTATTCAGCTCAACCTGTCGTTCCTCGGGATAAACCCTGGTAACCCTGCCCTTGATATAGCGCAGGTTTAAATCTTGCCAGTCTTGTTTCGAGCGCGGGAATAAGCCTTTTTCATCCATCTCCCCGGTCAGATAATAAGCCAATCCCGGCCGCGAATAATAGCCGTGCGGATCGTCACCCAACATGCTGATTTCCCCGGTTTTGTCCAAACTCCGGATGGCCTCACAAGCTGACATGCCAGCCACGCCCGTGCCGACAATGACATATTTCATCAGCTCCCCTCCCCGAAAAGATCCGTCTGCGCAAACTGCAGCACCCCACGTGGACAACGCGCCACGCACTCCCCGCAGGTCAGGCACTCGCTATGTTTGATCGATTCGCCTCGCCAGGCATATGCACGAACGTCAATGTTGATCGGACAGTTGTAGGAACAAATCCCACATTGCACGCAGCGGTCCGGGTCCGGCACGACATGCCCGGAAGCCAAAATCCGCCGGCGGTTCGAATCCGCCCCAATGAATCCCTTTAACCTCATGAAATATCCTTATAGATACAAGTCGTTTTCCCTGCCAAAAAGTTACGCCCAACTCCAGTCCTCGTTCCCAATCATACCTTGGAACCCAGCTGCTTTCCATTACAAATCTACCGGCTCTTTAGGAATTTCCGTGGTAGATACCCGGATCCTTCGGCAGGCTCGGGACAGGTTTGGGGGTGCGAGCGTGCGCTGCACGCGACCCATTTTTTGCGTTCCTTTTACAGAATTACAAAGGGAAGCCCGAAAACAGGGTGGCGGGCGTACGCCCGCCACCCTGTTTTCGGGTACTTCTTCAACTTTCGTGATTTATTGAGTTTAATGAAAAACAGGGCTGCCAGTGGCAACCCTGTCGATATCGTAAAACGTTCAGCCAGCAGGCTTTAGGTCTTACGAGAGCACCATCACATTGGCGGCTTGCAGGCCTTTTGGGCCATCTTCGACGGAAAACTCTACCTGCTGCTCGGCCTCGAGCTTTTTGTACCCGTCCATCTGAAGGGCGCTGAAGTGAACAAAAACATCTTCACCATCTTCGCGTCCGATAAAGCCGTAGCCTTTGGTGGCGTTGAACCATTTTACGGTCCCGGTGTAACGTTCGTCAGACATTCTTTCTTTCTCCTGCTGAGATAAAAATTTACCCGTCCGCCTGGTATCGCTTTCTCATCAGGCGAGCCGGGCACGATAGATGCAAGATTATCACTACTGATTTTACGTGTCAAGGCCCGCTTTAAGCCCCTTAAGTAGGACTGCATAGCGCGAAATTAAGTGGACCCAGGGAGAGGACCAGTGCACGTTTGGGATGCCCTGCCGGATGACCGCCCGCAGCTCGTCCGGACCCCAGAATTGCTCCAGCAAAAGCAGGGACCGTCCCAGTTCGAGCGGGGCGTGCGCATCCGAGCCGACGGTGCCAGCGACATTGTGCCGCTCTGCGAACTCCTGCGCCTGCGTATTGAACTCCTGTGACCAGCAGCGCGAGTTGAACACTTCGATTGCATCCACCTGGGGCAGGATTTCCAACAGATCCGCTTCGTCCCAATGCCCGCCCCGGTAGATGTCAAAGGGATGGGAAACGCTGATAAACGCGTTCTGCTCTTTGAGACGGCGAATAGCCTCCTGCGGCGACAACCCGGCCGGGATTTCCTCCATGACAAAGGCCGCCAGAAGCTCTCCCCGGGTAGTTAGAATCTCCTCTCCAACGATGACCAGGCTCGGGTCCAGGGTTTGAGCCGCGCGGGCGCCGGCAATCGAGTTATGGTCGGTCACGATCACGCGGTCGATGCCTTTGCGGTGGCATGCTTTTACCAGCCTTTCAGGAGAAGTGAGGGAGTCTTTGGAGTAACGGGTATGGCAGTGGAATTCAACTTTGATCATGTCCTTTTCCGCAGTGATTGCCCTTGACAGAATAGTACATATGTTCTATATTCTGTTCCATCATCTCGTCTTCCACATTTTATCATCAGCGCCAGGATGGATGGAAAGGAAACCTACCACGTTTCTAAATCTTGCAAACATGGTTGATAAAACGACCGCCCTTGGGCCCGGTACGCGCGCAGCAATCTGGGTGCAGGGGTGTCCCTTGCATTGCCCGGGCTGCATCTCGCCGGATTGGATCCCGTTCCAACCGGCTATCCAACTGACTCCAGCGCAAGTTGTCGACCGGTTATTGCTCGACGAGATTACCGGACTGACATTTTCAGGCGGAGAACCGATGGAACAGGCAAGCGGGCTTTCGGAGGTGGTCCGCCTTGCGCGCGCCAGACGGGACGTAGATGTGATCTGCTTTACGGGCTATCGTTATGAAGCGCTCCTCAAGAAACCGGCGAGCTCAGGAGTTCCGGGCCTGCTGGCCGTTACGGACGTGCTCGTGGATGGTCCGTATGTCCGGGAGAAAAATAATTCTCTCGGCTTACGTGGCAGCACAAACCAGAGGATTCTCCATCTAACTGAAAGGTTGCAGGGAAATTCACTGGAAAATCAAGCCCGCAAGGTCGAGTTCAAAATAGCGGATGGATCCTTAACCATGGTTGGCATTCCCACCCCGAGGATCGCTTCGGTATTAACAGATATTTGTCAGGATAGGCCAGGATCGAGGGCATATTATGAGCGGTCATAAGCACGCAACCATCACGATCAGCCAGGACGAGTACCGCCGGCTGCACGAATTGGATATGGAGCAACGCTTCCAAACAAAGAAGCATTCTGACGGGAACGATTTTAGCTACAACGTTCTCCTGGATGCGTACGAGTTGATCGAAGAACGCCAAAAAGAATATGAAAACGTAATCGCAGTGATGAATCAGGAAATGGCGGTGATCGAATCAGAGCAATCGAGAAGCATTCTTGCAGTGCAAGCCGAATATTACCAGCGACTGATCAATGAATTGCAATATATCGAAAGCGAAAACCTGGAAACGCAGAATGCATTGAGAGACACAACGCAGTACTTTGAGGAAGTGATTCAAGCCGAGCAAATCAAAGGCCAACAGCGTTTCAATATGCTGCTACAACAAATCATCTCCATTGCCCAAGACCAAAACGAAAAAGAGGATTACACCCGCGAGTGGATTGAAAACTGCACGCAACTCTCTGATTTTATTCGAGAGAAGTACGAGCACGAGAAGTTTTTTCCAAAAGAGTTTGATAAGATTTTGCAGAGAGTCAATGTCGCCATCCAGAATCTCAACCGCGGACATGTCGATGCCGGGCTGCAATTCGCTCAAGAGGCTTTTCTGCAATTCTCTGAGCTGCGCGTCGCCTTGGAAGAAAGAACCAGCAGGTGGCAGGTATCCTATCAGGTTTTGAGGGAAGAGGTGCAAAGAATTTTCGAGGATGTTTCCCATACTCCGGTCATTCCTGCTATCGGCATAGAAGGGGAAGATTTAAACGTCGACATCGACCTGGACTACTGGTCAAACGGGAAATATTCTATCATCCAGGAGAGATTACGAACTTTACTGGCGATGCTCAAGGAGTACAAACAGGAGATAACGTTCGAGGACCTGGATAAGCTATCCACGCAAACAATCCCTCTTCTTAAAAAAGCGTTCAGCGAAATCGTCCTGGAAGCACGTCAAAACTCGATCAATTCTCAAATAAAAATCAACGTAGCCTATCTGGCAACAAAGGCGCTTGAAAAACATGGCTTCTCGCTTAAACAAGCCGAATATAAAAATGGCGATATGCGAGATGCATTTTCAGCGGAACTCAGCGACGAAGACGGCAGCAATATTATTCTTCAAATCACTCCAAATAAAGTCGATCAATCCAACAATCTGGTTGTAGATACGATCGACGATACCATTCACACCGAAGACGAATTCCTGCGACGATGGGAGGAGATCAACGCTTCGTTGGAGCAAGCCGGCGTACGGGTCGGCCCCGTTCAAGTCACGCCTCTCGTTGAAAGCAACAAAGACGATCTGCGCTTAAAGGGAACCCGGGTCGAAAAGCCTTTCAAACACGTTCAAAAGCCTTACTATGTTCAACCGAATTGCGTCTCAACTTCAACAAGTCCATAATGAACGGTTCTGCATCTTATTCGGAGACGGGGTTGACGACAGTTATCTGAATGAGGCAGGGGTTGAGATCAACTTACACCAGTCGCTGCGGGAAGAGTTGATCGCTTTGGGATATGAGCAGATCGTTTTTTCCGCACCCCAAAAAGCATTATTCTATCTGGACTCTCCCCCGGAAGAATTTGCTTCCAAACCAGTAGAAGTGAGCCGGTCGCTTCCTAAGCGCCAAATGCAAGACTTTGCCAAGGGACCGTTGGGCGAGTATCTGTATCTCGATCCCCCTACGCAAGAATTGGAGGCTCCAAACCGGTCCCTGCCCGCTATGGGGGATCCGTTCCTGATCAAGCGCCTCCACAACCTCATGACAAGCGAGGATTGTCCCAAGACAGCCGTCGTAATATCCCAGGCGGAAACGATGTTGAGCGTTTTCACTGCCAAACGCTTGCTTGCCGGATACATGGGGGAGTGGTTCCAGCTACCGGAAAGCAATCAAAACCTGTGTGTGTTGATTTTCTCAGCAACAAACCGGAATCAATTGGTCCGGCTGAGTTCGCATCTGCCCATCCCTGAGATCCGCGATCAGATCACAAGGGAATCTGCCAGTCATTCTGTGGCAGTCTCGCAAATCTCGGGACCGGAGGAGGACGAAGTAGCCAGGTTGTTGGAGCATCTGAAAAAGCAGGGAAAGCCCGTAGAAGAAGGTGATATCGAACAGATGGTGCACATGATCGTCTCCGAAGGGGGCAGTTTAAAACGGTGGCTGAGAATGTTGAAAGATCTGGATAAAATCGATCTGGCTAGCCTGCGACAGACCGGCTGGTTCCAGGTCTATCAGGATCAAACCGCTTCTGCCTGGGAAAAACTCCAAGCGCTTACCGGCCTCGAAGAAATAAAATCAAGAATCTTCGAATTAAAAGCCTGGCTGGAAGTTCGATCTACGGGTTCCAGAACGGACCGGCAAGCCCCGAATCTACATATGATTTTCATGGGCAACCCGGGCACGGGAAAGACGACGGTTGCCAGGCTATTTGGAGAAATCCTTTTCGATAGTGGCATCCTGAAAAAGGGGCATCTGGTAGAAGCGCTTGGAAAAGATCTAATCGCAGACCATGTTGGTGGTACGGGGATCAAAACCAACGAACTGATCGACCGGGCATTGGATGGCGTCCTCTTTATCGATGAGGCCTACGTTCTAACGGAACCGGACCGGGGCGGGTTTGGACCCGAAGCGGTCGAAACCTTACTTACCCGTCTTGAAAACGAGCGTTCGCGCCTGGTGGTCATTCTGGCAGGCTATCCGTCCCGGATGCGGCGCTTCCTCGACTCGAATCCCGGGTTGGTAAGACGGTTCCCAGCCGATAACATATTTACCTTTCCGGATTTTGAGCAGGAAGAACTGGCCAAAATATTCCACCAGTTCGCACAAGATCGGGGGCTGGGCTTCACGCCAGATGCCGAGGAGGCGATCGAAGCTATCGTTCGAGGCCTGCATTCTCAGAGGAATGAAACATTTGGCAATGCCGGGGAAATGCGCAACCTGGCAGAATCGATCGATCGCCGCCGTGCCGTACGGATTTCAAAAGGAAAGGGAACAAATGGATGCTCCGGTGACGCTCGAGGACATCTCAGCGGAATACAAGAGTTACCTTCAACCGGGTCCGCCCACCCTGGAGGATCTCTTCAAGGACCTGGACAGGCTTACCGGCCTGGATTCCATTAAAAACCATATCAAACAGCTGGTCTATCAGCTCAAGTACGAACAGCTTCGCCAGGAGATCGATCCGTCCTTCAAACCGAACGAAAAGCTCCAGCACATGGTTTTCGTCGGAAACCCGGGCACCGGCAAGACCACGGTTGCCCGTCTCATCGGTGAAATTTATCGTTCTCTGGGCCTTTTACGAAAAGGCCATTGCATCGAGGCCGCAAGGGCCGATTTGGTTGCCGGCTACGTTGGGCAGACGGCGCTAAAAACCAGCGAAAAGGTCAGGGAAGCCTTGGACGGGGTTCTCTTCATCGACGAAGCCTATTCGCTCACCCAACACTCTGGCAATGATTTCGGCCAGGAGGCGGTCAACACGCTGGTTAAATTGATGGAAGACAACCGGCAGCGACTGGTTGTGATCGTCGCCGGATATCCAGATCCGATGGAACAATTTATTGGCAGCAATCCGGGGTTGAGCTCACGGTTTGCTCCTCCGCTGCACTTCGAAGATTTTTCGGAGGCAGAATTGCGGACTATTCTGTTGTGGATGGCTGATGAGGAAAATTATGTCCTTGATCCGAACGCCGCCGATGCAGCCTGCGAATTGATCTCCGTTATGCGAGAAAACGCTCCGGACCAGTTTGGGAATGCCCGCGCGGTCAAGAACATGTTCACGCAAATGAAGTCGGCGCTGGCGACACGAGTAGTTCAAGCAAAATTAAATACTGAGGCGGAGATTGATCGGGAGGAGATCCTTACGATCAGGCCAGAGGATGTGCCAGCCTATCCTTCAAGTCTCGCATCAAAGGGGTCAAACCAGAAGAGCAATTTTATAAAACCAGGCGAAGGAATCATCCAGATTTCAAAATCCGTTTTATGAGCCGGGCAACCAACAAGTCCGCTTACGGAAACTTGATTGAGATTTGTTCTGCCAGACTTTTCTCCAAATCCGGAATCATCTGGTCGTACCATTCATACTGATCTGCGAGGCGATTCCTCTCGGCTGCGTTCGCCAGAATCCTGAATTCCCTAATGGTCATCTTCCAATCATTCAACGCAATCTTATTCCGCATATCGATCTGCCAGCGAACTGACCCCAACAACCACATCACGACCGCACCTTCATGGCAGTCATTGTAGTCATTTCTTGCCTTAAACCAGTATTCTTCTGCTTTTTGCAAATTGCCCATTCGATAATACGCCAGCCCAATTTCAGTCAAAATGTCGCCGGTATCGAATTTGTCATTTAAAGCAGCTGCACTCATCTCGAGATACTCGATCAGTTTATATACTTGAATAAAGTCACCACCTTGAATCTTATTAGTGATCTGATTTCGAAGGATAGTAACGGGCGTTACCAATGTGGATGCCCTAAACAACTTCAACCATTTATATGCCGTTTGAACATCAACCATCGTGATCATCCTTCGGTAGATACTCTGCTATACCATCTAATATTTGCGCAGTATGGAGCAAGAGCAATCTGCGCAAGTTTTCCGCCGGATCCTCTGTTTGTTCAAAACCGCGTAGAGCCTCTGTGATGCTTTCGAGGAACTTGGCCTGCGCGTCCACCCGGCCGCGTTCTTGGTAAGACAATCGTTTCGCTTCCCCAATTGCATGGGTCTTTTTAATATCACCAATCCAGCGCGAAGCCCAGTAGTCCAGCCGCTGGCCATCCACGTTTTCGCGCTTCTCTGGGGACAACTCAACGATATCCATATGACCGACGTCCACCCATAACACTTCGGCGCCAATATTTTCCAAACGTTTTTGAATCCCCGGTTTGAAGAGCTGCGTTCGCAGCTCACGGCGAGGGTCCTGGCTAAACCGTCGCGGGGCGGTCAGGTGGTCGATGGGATGTTTACCGATAAAACTCGTGATTTCTCCAAGCACCATCCTTTCAACTGCCGTTTGCCAGGTATCCCCCGCAGACAGATTGAAGATGGAGTTGAGCAGGGTACCGTCTGAAAACGGATAAGGAACCTCGGGGGTGCGAACCGGACCGTTTCCCCGGGGGACAGACGGAAGCAGGCGATAACAAAAGCGAATATCGCGTAAATGCAATTGGATGCCATCCTTTGTGACCGTCCAGACCTCATCCTTATAGCCTTCCTGATCGGTCAGGTCGGCAATCGGGCCGATCATCTCGAATGGTGTCATGAAATAACGCTGCGGCAGGCGAATTTCAGACGGGGAACCCATTTTTTTGAACAAGACTGCGTTTCCAGGCTGAATCAGAACAAAGCCAGGACCACCGATTTTATCCAGCGTGTTTATTTCCCCCAGATGGAGATCCTTTTTCCCGCCATCGATTTGTAACTGGGGATAGGTCAATCCGAACATCGAGGAAAAGACATAACGAAAAGCGGAAGAAAACGTCTCCAGCTCATAAATATCCTGGACATAGAGCACACCGGCCAGGAAGGCCAGCAGGAACGCCCCGAGCGGGGCCAGGAGGTAACGCGCGTAGTTCCAGGCTGTAAACGGCGTCAGAAGCAGCGCCACTACCGGATGGATTAATTTAGTCCAAATACTTATTCCCCGAATGTTCTGTGCGATCTCAAAGGGATTCGCGGATTCAAAAACATACATGCCGACGATAGCAAAAACAGGGATGGATACAATCAGAAAGAGCAGTCGAGCCCAAGCCCACAATTGCTCGCCATAAAGCGGGTTATCCCGCCGCCAATTGGTAAACCTTTCCCAAAAGGATTGCATTCTACTCCTCGCCTGGTTTCGACGGCATGACCGGAGGCTTTTCCCCTCCAACCGCGGGGCCTAAATCCACGGGCAAGAGCCAGTCGTGGATCGTACGCAACATGTTGATTGTATCCCCGGGCAACAGACGCCGCGTTTCCTGGTCAGCAGCGATCGCTTCGAGCGCCTGCAAGACCCGCACGGCAAGCGCTTCCTTGGGATGTTTCCCGTTTTCGAAGATTTCCTGAAAAGAGAGGGCCATATCTTGCTGCGCTCGCGCTCTGGCGCGGTTGTAAATCCGGATCGCGTCCAAATCGGCAGCCGCGCGGGCAGACTTTGTGTCCAGTTCCCATTGCGCCCGCCAACTGGCAAGTTTTTGAAGAAACACTTCATCAGTTGGCACCAAATCCCCAAACCCGGCAGCAAAGACTTGGATTCCTCGATCTCTTAATATCTTCGAAGTATGGAAAGCTTGAACAGGGCTAACCCAGAGATTGCCGTTTGCACCGGCCTTTTCTTTCCCCTTCCTCCCTCTTCGTTCACCCGGCTTTTGGGAATATATCACCCTATAATTGAGTACCCCAGAGTTGCGCATCCTGATCCGTAACTCCTTGCGCAAATCGTTGATTTTCAGCCCGTCGCTGGCATCCTGCTGGTAGAGTTCATCGAAGTTATAGTGCGAGATAATTTCCCGGAAACACTCAATTGCAAGCTTTACAGGCAGATCGATCCATGGAAGAACCGGCTTTTGGGCAACCTGCGAATGAGAACGGCCAAAAACCGCAGAAAACACGCGATTTGGTTCGAACACGGGCTCTCGATTCGCTTTCAGCAGAGGCACATATGGGTACAGGGTTGGATTGGAAGACAGATACGCGCAAATTTCGATGCTGTCGTCTAGCTCAAGCTCATCGTCCTCTACCTTGATCTTAATTTCCCCATCTTCCCTCTTTAGGGAGACAAGGCGCAGGTTTTCCGGAATGATTTCCCCGTCACATAAAACCTGGAGGACATTGGGATCCTTATCGGGCTCGTAGCCAATCGAAAACAAGGCCCACACCTTTGTGGTCAGCTCGATCCCATCTCGTGTGTACGCGCTCACATTGGAACTCGCCGGTTCCGAGCCAGTTTGGCTCAGTTTCGGGTTGAGCTTGAATTGGCGCCTAAGATCCACAACACCAGATAGTTCTTCCACCGGGCCGTGTTCCTGAAGGAGATCACCAACACCTTGAATTCGCTCATCGTAGCGTATAAAAGTGATGCCGGGGCCACATACCCGCACTGGATGGCGAGGGGCTTGATGAAGGCTAATTGTGTCGACGATCCAAGTAGTTAAATTAAACATGAAATCTATGATCGAAGCGAGAAACCTGGGCGCCCAACTGACCTGCTCCAATACGAGGGCGCTGTTGGAGTCAATGACAGCAACACCCGGAAAATTCCGGCGGAGCTCTTCTGCATGCGCTCGTAGTTTTCCATCCTTAACAAACACTGCCGGGCCATGGGCCCTCAGAATGTAAAAAACCAGTAGGGCAGCCGTCTGGATTGTCTCCCCGAAAGATGAGACGGGTAGTAGGGCTTGTTTGGAGATCAAGAACAACCAAATGATGAAAAAAACGAAGAAGCCAATAAGTAGGTTAAACCCAACAACCAATAAGGAGAACAACCTCTCCAGGGTGAGGGGGGGCATTGGTATACCAACGTACAGAAGCAATATATGCCAGAAGAAACTTAAGGTTACCCCCACATCCTTTCGAAACAGAACGAGGAATAGAATGAAGGGGATAAGCGGAAGCGTCCTGATGAAATTTCTTCGTCTTTTTCTCGAAATCTCTTCGTCAAACATGAGCCACCCTTAACTCTCTGGGCTTGAACAATTAAATCAGTATATACACTCTTGTTTTGCCTTGTCAAGTGATTTTTTACCTCAAAACGAACCCAAGCGCTTGTTGTCGGAACGACTTCGTAATATCCCAAATTCGCCCAATTAGGGAATTTTCGTTTACAATTTCGAGGACATGGACGAGCGCCGCTTTTACCAAAAACCCTGGTTTTCAATTTCCTTGTGGCTGCTCTTGGGCGGGGGGTTTTACCTGTGGCAGATCAGGCAAATGGGGGGACTGCTTCCGAACCTGTCCACCGTTTTCTTGGATGCCCTGCTTTTTACGATCGGGCTATACGTCTGGATGGCGTTTTTTGCGCAGTTTGTTCTGCCTGTCCGCAGCTTTGACGAGCGCAGGCGCATTTTCGAACGATTGCTGATCTACCTTTCAGGCCGGCATGGCCCGGCCATTTTTATTCGCGATGGAAAACAGATCAAACGGTTGGGAGAAGAAAAGAAGAAAGGGCCAGGAGTCCTCTGGCTCGACTCAGCCAGCGCGGCTGTAACCCGCAACGCCACCTCCTTCAGACAAACCCTCGGGCCGGGGGTACATTTCACCCAGGACGGGGAATACATCGCCGGATCCGTGGACCTGCACCTGCAAAACCAGAGTCTCGGTCCGCGCGAAGGCGAAAACCCGTTCGTCGCGCGGCAAGACGACCAGACCGAAGATGAATACAAAGAAATCCAAAAGCGGCGCCTGGAAGTTTCTGCCTGGACACGGGATGGGATCGAGGTAGTCCCCAATGTCAGCGTGACCTTCAAGATCGACGCCACGCCGGCGAAGGATGAAGAAGAAGAAGGTTCGCGCTTTGGATTTGACGCGGAATCCGTCCGCGAGGCGATCACCGGCGAAGGAATTAATCCAAATGCGCCGGATGATGCTCCCCGGCGTCATGTCGCCTGGAACCAACTCCCGGCGCTGATCGCCGCCGATCTGTGGCGTGAGTATCTGTCAAAGTTTACGTTGGCTGAGTTGTTCGAAGTTGACGGACCCATCACAACCTTAACGCCGTCCGTTCCCGCTCCTCGACCGGATCATACCCGGGCACAGGTTCAACCAGTGGTTGCCAGCGGCAGGCTGGAAATGTCCCTGGCCGGCATCTTCCATGAAGCGAACCGGATTCTGGCCGGTTTAGGGGATCGTTGCGAGCGCTCGGAGCAGCAACCCATAACGCATGTCCTCCCGGCCGCCAAACCAGGCATCCAAGCGGAAGCCAAAGAACCTGAGCCGGAAACCGCCTTGCAAACCATCAATCGCATGATCAAAGCACGCATGACCTCCCCTAAAGTGATTCTGCTGGATGATAGCGGGGAACCGGAAGAAGAATTCGTTGACAGCCCGGAGTACAACCTGCTGGAACGGCGCGGGATCAAGGTGGTCAGTGCAGGGGTCGGCAGCCTGCGATTTCCGCCCAACATCGAAGAGCAGCTCGTCCGCCAGTGGAGTTCAACCTGGTTGGAGAGCGCCCAAGCGGACCGCGAACGCACCGACCGGCTGCGTGGGTTTGTCGAGCTGCGCGGGCAGGCGGAAGCGGAGCGTGACTACGCCCAATCTCTGAGCAGCAACCTGCTCAGGCACAGACCCACAAGGCCAAAAGACACGCTTAAGGTGTTGCTGATGCGCTCGCGCGATGAACTGGTCAAGAATGACCGTATGCATCGCCGCGCCAGCATGGAACGTGAAGAACTCGAAGAGCTCATCCAGTGGGTTGAGAGGGGTGGGCGATGACACTGGCGGCATCCAGATCTCAAGCCGAGACCCAGCTTCAAAAAGAAGGGCGTTTGTTCCGGGAACAATTAAAGCGGGTTGCAAACTGCGCCCTGAACAAAACCTTTGACCTGACGGTAAATGGCTCAAGGCGTCGTAACCGCAGCCTGATCTTGTTGTTCATTACACTCGGCATTTTCTTTACATTACGCGCCCATTCCCTGGCGGATTGGGGAAACGAGCTCAGCTTGGTGTTGCAATATATGTTCAATCCAAGCATCGCGGAGGTTTCTCGCGACACGCCAACCCAGTTTTTTGAGTTTACCTTTGGTGCCATTTTTGCCCCGCGGACATTACGTTATTTGCCGGTTTTTATCCTGCCGTTTGTCATCGCTTTACGATCCGCGGCCATTTATCTGGCCGATATATTCGAGATCGAAAATCCAAATATCGCCCAGGATTTCATCATGCAAGTGGCTCTCACCGGCAGCCGCAATAAGATCCGCATCGGAAACGGTGAAGTGCTCGAATCGGACAGAAAATTGCCCATTTACCTGATCGGCGGGCCCGGCCAGGTGGTGGTCGAGCTGGACACAGCAGCGTTGTTCGAGAAACCCAACGGGCAGCCACGGGTGATCGGCCCAACCGTCAAAGGGAAGGCCAACCTGGAAGGATTCGAACGCTTCCGCGAAGCGATCGACCTGCGAGACCAGTATACCGACCCAATGGCTGTAAAAAGTCGCAGCCTGGATGGCATCCCGGTCACCGCCCAGGATGTGCGCCTGCTCTTCAGCGTCGCGCGCGGGAACCAGGAACGCAGCGCCATGAACCCGCATCCCTTTAGCGAAAAGGCGATCGAGAAACTCGTCTACGGACAGGTTTCGCGCGTTGTGATGACCGGTCCGTACCCGTCTGAACCTTCCTCCTCCTGGACAGGGACGGTCAGCGGGTTGATCCGCAGCGAGCTGGGCGGCTTCATGAGCAGGCATCGCCTGGCCGATTACCTGGCCAGCATCGGCTCTCCCGAAGTGGAAAAAGCTCGCCAACGCGAAGAACAAATTATTAAAAGTGGGGAAGGTGGTGCTCTCGGACGGAGATGAACTGGAGCCTCAGGATATCCCCCAGCCATCAAACTTCCAACCCAGGCACCTTGTTAGCAACCTGTTTAGCCAGTTCACCGAAGGTTTTACGAAAAACGCCAGGGAACGAGGCGTTCGGTTGGGCTGGGTTGGCATCGGCATCTGGAATACTCCCAATGGGATTGTCCCGGAGAAACAGCTGGAAGCCTGGAAGCTCAGCCGGGAAAATCTCGTGCGCAGTAGCCCGGTCGCTCTGGAAGCACTGCACAGGGAGGCGCAGATCCAACAAATTTTACGCCTGGTCCAAAATGTGCCTTTGGAACGATTCCGGCAAAATGTGGGCAAAGAACACAATTACATCATCCGCGAGCTGTTGAACGCATACCGTGAACAATTGATCGATGCGATCGAATTGCTGGTCAAAATAAATGTACCTGAACCGCCCATCGTGCGAGCGGCCATCAAGGACATCGAAGCAGTCCTGGGAATAAAACATTGGGTGGGAGCAGCCAGCGCAAAGCTCACGAACGGTAAACCCAGGCCCGCACCCGGAGTTGATGCGCCAGATGAAAATGATCTGTATCAAGAACTTTTCGCCGCAGCCGGCCGTGATGCTGGCCGGGTAGAACGCCTGATCGCCCACGAGCGCAGGTTTGCCCCTCAAGCTGACCGCAAAGAGTTGATCCGGCGCGCAATCGAGCGCATTCTAAGAGACAGACAGTAAATCTGGTATAAATCAACGCATGATAGACATCTTCCCCAACCTTGATCCGGGACAACCCGTCCTCGTGCTGGGCGCCGCCGGAATAGACGTCGTCGGCCGCCTCGAATCGGACCTGCGTCCTGCTGCCTCGAACCCGGCCCGGATCCGGCGCTCGTACGGTGGCGTTGCCCGCAACATCGCCGAAAACCTGGCCCGTTTAGGCCAGCCTGTGCGCCTGATCACCGTCCTGGGAGAGGACCGGACCGGAACCGAACTGCTCGATCACACCGCAGCCACAGGGGTAGATACATCGGCCGTCCTGCGAACACCGGCTTATCCTTCCGGTTTTTACATGGGCATCCTGGATAAAAGCGGGAAACTCCAACTGGCCGTAGACGATATGCGCGGTCTGGAAGAGATGACACCGCACTACCTGCACGAGCACGAAGCCCTTTTCAAGTCGTCCAGCCTGGTGTTCGTTGACGCCAACTTACCGGTCAAGACGTTGCGCGCTGCAGCCAGCCTCGCGCGGCGTTTTAAAATCCCGATCTGCGCCGATACTGCCTCTATCACCCGATCAGAACGGCTTATAAAATTTCTGCCCAAGTATTATCTGGTCACAGCAAACAGCAAAGAAGCCGGCGTCTTGACCGGGCTCTCGTTCGAAGCCTCTGACCAGGATACGGCCATGGAGGCCGCGCGCAGCCTGGTCAACCAGGGAGTCCGGATCGCCCTGGTCACACTGGCAGAGTATGGGGTGGTGTATGCCACCTCCGAAACCACCGGACACATTTCGGCCATCCGCACCCGCATCACCGACCCAACCGGCGCAGGCGACGCCCTGACCGCGGCAGTCCTGTTTGGGCTGTTGAATAACATTGAGCTGGACGATGCCATTCGCCTGGGCGTTTCAGCAGCTTCCCTGACCCTACGCCACCCAGGCAGCGTTTATCCAAGCTTATCCCTGGAAGGCCTTTATGGCCATCTGCTCGTATAACCTATGCCCATGCCCGAATTTGACAATTTCTCACGAGATCAACCGGACGTTGAATCTTTCCCTGCCGGTTGTGGCCCTGGAATCGACCGTTGTCACCCATGGCCTGCCGCGCCCGCAGAACCTGACCCTGGCCCGCGAGATGGAATCAACCGTCCGAGATGAAGGCGCTGTCCCGGCTACGATTGGGGTGCTGCACGGCAAGCTCTGCATCGGGATGAACGAAGCGGACCTGGACGAGCTGGCGAACAGCCCAAATCCGCGGAAAATCAGCCTGAGAGATTTTGCCACTGCAGCGGTAAAAGCACGAAAATGGCGGCACCACTGTTGCAGGGACAATGTTCGCGGCGCACAAAGCCGGGATCAAGGTGTTTGCCACCGGCGGGATCGGCGGCGTACACAAAGAATCCGCCTTCGACGTTTCGGCCGATTTGCAGGCGCTGGCCTCCATCCCCATGATCGTTGTCTGCGCTGGCGCAAAAGCCATCCTGAACCTGCCCGCCACGTTGGAGTACCTGGAGACCATGGCAGTGCCGGTGTTGGGTTACCAGACAGAGAATTTCCCGGCCTTTTACTCGCGCAATAGCGGGCTCAAAACCAGCGTCAAAGTGGATACAACCGAGGAAATTGTCAAACTGGCGCAAGCCCACTGGGAAATGGGCATGCGCAGCGCGATCCTGGTGGCGCAGCCTGTCCCTGCCGGGGACGAAATTCCCAAAGAGGAGATGGATTATTTCATCCTGGAAGCCTCGCAGGAAGCCATCAAAAAAGAAATACATGGGCAGGAACTGACCCCCTTCCTGCTTCAACGCATCAGCGAGTTGACCAAAGGACGGTCTGTGCGCACGAACCTGGCGTTGTTGTTGAACAATGCCCGCCTGGCCGCGCAGATTGCCAAGACCATGGCATCGATGCAGAGGCGCAGAACTATTTAGAGATCGTTCCTTAGAATGATAATCATCCGCTTGCAGCCTGAGCTCCAGATAAAAAAGATCGCCGGTCTCCCGGCGATTTGTTATTTTTCGGGTATTTTCTCTTCGTCAGGACTTACGCAGTGTGCGAAAAGATACAGGAAATATGGGTCGCGTGCTGCGCACGCGACCCATATTTCCTGGCCTCTCTCATTCGTTTGCGTAAGTTCTATTTGTAAAGGGTAGAGCCTTATTTTTTTGCGCTTTCCAGCAATTCCTTGACCAGCTGCTCAGGAACCTGCACCGCGACGACTTCACCGCGCACTGTAGTGACGCCGTTTGCCAGGATCCACTCCTCGATCACGATCTTGCGGCCCTTGATTTCCTTGACCCGTCCACGGATCTCCAGAGGTACACCCATCGGGGTCGGCCGCAGATAGTCTACGTGCAGGGAACCGGTCAGGAAACGGAGCGCGGGCTGGCTGTCCATGGGGCGGCCTGCTTCCCGGTAGGCGGCGGCTGCGGCCGTCCCGGTTCCATGGCAGTCGACCAGCGAAGCCAGCAACCCGCCGTACACGTAACCGGGGATGGCCGTATGGTGCGCTTGTGGCGAAAAGTAGGCTACCGATTCGTCTGATTTCCCCTCGTCCCAGCGGCTCTTGATCTGATAGCCATGCTCATTCAGCCGCCCACAACCGTAACAGTAGGCCATATGGTCGGGGTAATAGTCCTGAAAAGCGGGTTCGTTCATAGCTCACCTCATGGGGTGGAAGTCGACGGTCTTGGCGTGCGGGTCGGGGTTTGGGTTGCGGTCGGCCGCGGTGTGCGGGTGGCGGTGGGCGTTCCCGTTGGGACCGGCGTCCTGCTCGGCGTGGGAGTCAGGGAAGGGGTCCGGGTGAAGGTTGGCGAGATGGTCAGGGTCGGGCTGAGGGTCGGCGAAGCCGTCGGTGGATCGCCCGAAACGATAAAACGGCCGACCACTTTCCATTCGTGTCCGATAAAGATCTGCACTTCGTATTCGCCCGGCTGCCACATTTGCGGCGGCGGCGACCAATCGGTGGAACCCAACCCGCCGGTAGATTCGCCTTCGATATTCCCCCAGACATGGGTGTCATATTTGACCAGCTCACCATCCCGGTACCATAAAGCGGTCCACTGCACACCAGGGGTGATGTTATTGTACGAAAAACAGGCTGTCATCGACTGGATGGGATTTACAAAACTGGTCGAAGGGGCCACACACTCAAAACTTTCGTATACGGTTGAAAACTGGAGCGGGCTGAAGACCGCATCCGGGTTGGGTGTAACCTGGCTTTCGAAAAGCGCCTCGATCGCCGGCGGGATAAAGGGTGTGGGCGTAATGGTTGGCGTATCGGTCACGGAGGGCGTATCGGTAATGGTCGGGGACAATGTAATCGTGGGAGATAAGGTGATGCTCGGGATGGGTGTAATGGAAGGCGTCAGGGAAGCCGTTGGCGAGGGGGGAAAATAACGATACGCAATCGGCTCCCCGAAACGCCCCAACCAAATCGCAAAAAACAGCAGAAGCATGCCGGTCGCCAGCATCCGCCAGCCGCCAGACATGCGCTTGTTGCGCAGGCGATAGAAAGTCAGTTTGCGAGCCGATTGGATCGAACGAATCCCAAGACGGAAGAAGATCAGGGCAGCCAGCACAGCCAGAACGATGGTTGTGAAGATTCCTGCTCGAATGTCCATTGGCTGCGATTATAGCATTGAACCTCGGGTGTCAAAATCTGCCCGTTAGGTTGGGCTATCCCGGCGCTATGGCTCGCTCGCTGTCTGCAAAATCCATTGTCTGGTTAAAACAGCAGCCATATTCCAAAAAGATGAGAGAACCACATTTTACAGCACTGTCAAAAACCGTTGCGGAGGAGAACTCTGTGGTAAAACAGGCTCATGCAAGAGTTGGTTTTCCTTAAACTCGGCGGATCGCTGATCACCGATAAAACCCAGGCGTATACAGCCAGACATGAAAAGCTGGGCGATTTGGCTGAACAGATCGCCCGCGCGCTTCAGTCTCAACCGGAGTTGCGTCTCGTTTTAGGACATGGCTCCGGGTCCTTTGGGCATACGGCGGCAAAGAAGTATGGGACGAGGGATGGGGTTTCGCCCTCACCCCTAACCCCTCTCCCTTCGGGAGAGGGGGATTCGCTCCCCTCCCCCTTCGGGGGAGGGGCCGGGGGTGAGGGCGAGTACTGGCGCGGCTTCGCCGAAGTCTGGTACCAAGCCTCGACGCTCAACCGCTTCGTGATCCAGGCGTTGCACGAGGCAGGAGTCCCGGCGATGACCTTCTCTCCGGCTGCCAGCGTCTGGTCTGAAAACGGGCAAGTGGCAAAGTGGGACCTCTCGCAAATCGAGTACGCGCTCCAGAAAGAAATCGTCCCGGTGGTGCACGGGGATGTGATCTTCGACCGGGCCAGGGGCGGGACAATCCTTTCGACCGAAGACCTGTTTGAGCACCTGGCGCGGGAGCTGCGCCCGAGGCGCATTTTACTGGCAGGGCTTGAAGAGGCGGTCTGGGCCGATTTCCCGGCGCGCAAGCACAGGGTGCAGGTGCTGACGCGCGAGTCGTTCAACCAGGTCAGCAGCGGAATTGGCGAGTCGGCCGCCGCAGACGTCACCGGCGGAATGGGGTCGAAAGTCCGGCAAATGATTGCTCTCGTCGAGCAAGTCCCCGGTTTGCAGGCCTTGATTTTCTCCGGGGAAGGAGAGAGAAACCTGGAACAGGCGTTGAAAGGGGAAAATATTGGTACAATCGTGAAGAAATAGGATTGTGACGAATATTACAAGAAACGGGGGATGGAAGTCTATTGCTTAATCCGCCAAAATCCTGGACAATACAGAGTACAAGAATAATCAAATGGAGAAGAATATGTCAAAATACAATAACAGCAACACCGAATTTGAGTCTATCCCGCTTGAAACGTTAAGCCCTGTCCCCTCCGACATTGACATTGCCCAAGAGCAGATGAAGTATGCAAAGCCCATCTCCCAGATTGCCGAAGAGCTTGGAATTTTGCCAGAGGAGCTTGAACTATACGGCAATTACAAGGCCAAGGTCAAACTGGAAATCCTCGAGCGCCTGAAGGACAGGCCGGATGGCAAGTACATTGATGTGACCGCCATCACCCCCACCCCGCTGGGCGAAGGCAAGACCACAACCACCGTCGGCGTTTCGCAGGCATTGGGAGCCCACCTGGGCAAGAACGTCATCACAGCCATCCGCCAACCCAGCCAGGGCCCGACCTTCGGCATCAAGGGCGGCGCGGCCGGCGGCGGCTACAGCCAGATCATCCCGATGGAAGACTTCAACCTGCACCTGACCGGCGACATCCACGCCATCACCGCAGCCAACAACCTGCTGGCGGCCGCGATCGACGTGCGCATGATGCACGAGGCCAAACAGGATGACGAGAAGCTGTTCAACGCGCTCTGCCCGCCCGACAAGGAAGGCAACCGCCGCTTCTCGCCCTCCATGCTGCGCCGTTTGCAGAAACTGGGCATCGACAAGACCGATCCCAACGAACTGACCCCCGAAGAGCGCTCCCGCTTCGCCCGCCTGGATATCGACCCTGCCTCCGTTACCTGGCGGCGCGTGGTGGACACCAACGACCGCTTCCTGCGCACCATCGAAGTTGGCTGTGGGCCGGATGAAACTGGCTTCTCCCGTGAAACCGGCTTCGACATCACAGTTGCATCCGAGATCATGGCCATCCTGGCGTTGACCACCGGCCTGGCCGACATGCGCGAGCGCTTCGGCAAGATCGTGATCGGCACCAACAAAGCCGGCGAAGCCGTCACCGCTGAAGACCTGGGCGCGGCCGGCGCGCTGACCGTGCTGATGAAGGACGCCATCAAGCCCAACCTTATGCAGACCCTGGAAGGCACGCCCGCTTTCGTGCATGCCGGCCCGTTTGCCAATATCGCCCATGGGCAGTCGTCGATCATCGCCGACAAGATCGCCCTCAAGCTGGCCGATTACGTGATTACCGAGTCCGGCTTCGGCGCCGATATCGGCATGGAAAAGTTCTTTGGCATCAAGTGCCGCTACTCGGGCTTGATCCCGCAGGTGGTGGTACTGGTTGCCACCGTCCGCGCGCTCAAGATGCACGGCGGCGGCCCGAAGGTGGTCGCCGGCAAACCGCTGGCCCCCGAATACACCGATGAGAACCTGGAACTTCTTCAGGCTGGTCTCGGAAACATGGTCAAGCATATCCAGAATGCGCTGAAGTACGGCGTAAACGTGGTGGTCGCCGTTAATTCCTTCAAGGATGACACCGAAGCCGAAGTGGAACTGGTCCGCAAGGCCGCCCTGGAAGCAGGCGCGATGGACGCGGTCGTCTCCCGGCACTGGATGGAAGGCGGGGCAGGCGCTGTGGACCTGGCGAGAGCCGTCGTCAAAGCGGCCGAACAGCCCAGCAACTTTAAACAGCTTTACGACGTCGACCTGTCGATCAAAGAGAAGATCGAGACCATCTGCAAGGAAATCTACGGCGCCGACGGCGTGGATTACTCGCCCGAGGCGGAAGCCAAGATCGAACTCTACAACAAACTCGGCTTCGATAACCTGCCACTGTGCATGGCCAAGACGCACCTATCGTTGAGCCATGACGCAGCCCTGAAGGGTGTCCCGACCGGGTTCCGCGTGCCCATCCGTGATATCCGCGCCTCGGTGGGTTCCGGTTTCCTCTACCCGCTGCTCGGCACCATGCGCACCATGCCAGGTCTGCCCACCCGCCCGGTGTTTTACGACGTGGATCTCGATCTCGAGACCGGCAAAGTTGTAGGTTTGTTCTAAACCTGGGTAGTCTGTAAATATAGCCCGGTTGGGGGTTATTTGCCCCGGCCGGGTTTTTTTTATTAAAGGGGATTGGAGATTAGAGATTGGGACTAATCTAGATGGCCGAGGGGGCTTTTGAGGGCTGGCATTTGTGCAACTTGCTTTCATATTATTTTTAATGTATAGTCATGACAAAATGATCGTTGCTGGAGGGTTATAGATAGGCGGCCAGCAACCGCAAAGAAAGGAACAGAAATGGTTCAACCTATTGTCTATATCGACACGTCCAAGATCCGTGAAGGAAAACTTGAGGAGCTCGAGGTGGCTATGGACCACCTAGCTACCTTCGTCGGAGAGAACGTCCCCCAACTCATCTCATACGCTTTCTTCCTCAATGAGAATCGCACACAGATGACCGTCGTTGCCGTTCATCCCAACTCAGCCTCGCTGGCATACCACCTGGATGTGGGCGCCGACGAATTCAAGAAATTCAGCCACCTTATCAACCTGTTGGGGATCGAGGTGTATGGGCGCATAAGCGACGCGGTACTCGAACGACTGCGCCAAAAGTCAAGTGCGCTGGGAAGTGGAAAGGTCACGCTGCATGAGTTCTATGCAGGCTTCTCTCGATGAAGGAAGCGATTCCGTGACCGCAAACGAGCAAGGCAAGAAGAGGCCGCTCAAAAAAGGACCAGATCGGGAACCGCCTGAAGGATTCCGTTATGAGACGGAGATTCTGCCACGCGAAGAGGAACGGGAACTCGTGGATAGGATCCAGGAGCTCCCCCTGAAAGAGTCCGAATTCCATGGCTACTTCGGCAAGCGGCGCGTCCTGTCGTATGGCTGGCACTACAACTTCGAGGAGCGCAGGCTGCGACATGCCGACGAGATCCCCCCGTTCCTACTCCTACTGCGGGAGCGCGCCGCCGCCTTCGCGCAACTGGCGCCTGAAGATCTGCCTCACGCGCTCGTCACCGAGTACAGCCCCGGGACCACGATTGGCTGGCACCGGGACAAAGCCGTTTTCAGCGAGGTGATCGGCATCTCGCTCCTCTCGCCCTGTATCTTCCGCTTCCGCCGCAAAACAGGCTCTACCTGGGAGCGCTACTCGCTGACCGTCGAGCCGCGCTCAGCATACCTGCTCACGGGCGCCTCGCGCTCCGAGTGGGAACACAGCATTCCCGGCGTGGAGGCGCTTCGTTATTCGATTACCTTTCGGAGCCTGCGAAGGAAGTACAGAAGTTGTCCCACGATCACTTGCAAATGGAGGCCTGTCCAGCAGGCAGGTAGATCCGAAATTTTGGACGGAAACCGGGCTACCTCTATTACAGGCAAGGTATCGGGAATCAAAGTAGTCATTTTTCCTGAAAGAGAGCAGAATGGAGGCAAGGTTTACGGAAGCATTTCCGGCAAGTGAGAAATGCTGTATCATCATGTCAACCAAATGAAAGGAGATCACGATGCCCAATTCCCATGTGGTATTCCAACAGAATGAGCCCAGCATGAACCGTATCAGCTATCAATTCATCTTATGACCAACTCCCAAAACCATAATCAGCAGGAAGCACAGCTCCCTGAACCGGAAAAGGAGGTGTTGGAAAAGGAGCGCTACGAGCTGCTCCAACGCCTGGAGGACTGGCTGGAAACGCCCATGCTGATCCTGGCCTTTGTGTGGCTGGGTTTGTTGGTCGGGGAACTGATCTTGGGCCAGAGCCTGGCGTTCGAAATCCTCGGGACGATCATTTGGGTCATATTTATCATCGATTTTGCAGTCAAGCTTATCCTGGCCCCCAAAAAGACGACTTATCTCAAGAATAACTGGCTGACCGCCATTTCGCTGCTGGTGCCGGCTTTGCGGATCTTCCGCATCTTCCGAGTAGTCCGGCTGCTCAGGCTGGCACGGGTCGGCCGTGGGTTACGATTGTTCCGCGTGCTCAGCTCGCTCAACCGCGGCATGCGTGCTTTGGGCGCGAACCTGCGACGCCGGGGATTCAGCTACGTGATCATCCTGACAACGCTGGTCGTATTCGCCGGCGCGGCCGGGATGTATGCCTTCGAGAACGGAATTCCCGGGGGCCTGAGCAGCTATGGAGAAGCGCTGTGGTGGACTTCCATGATCATGACCACGTTGGGATCGCAATACTGGCCGCAGACGTTCGAGGGCCGTGTGCTGTGCGTCATCCTGGCATTGTATGCCTTTGCCATCTTCGGCTACGTGACGGCGACTCTGGCTACCTTCTTTGTCGGCCGCGATGCGGAGGACGAAACAGCCGAACTGGCTGGAGCGACAGAGCTTGCCGCACTCCGGCGGGAAGTGAGCGCTCTGCGCAATGACATCCACGCGCTGTCGCAGCGGCCACCGGAGGGTGAAGCTTGATCGGTTAACTGGCATTAGAATCGCCGCAAAGGAGTCAATTTATGGGTAATTCTGTTGAAACACCTACCAGTCACACCCCCGCAGATCCGGTTGCTGCCGACCAGGACCAGTTTGGAGAGCGCCGCGGTCTTGGAGTTAGCACGATTACGTTCAAGGTCACCCCACAAGACAGCGCCGGGACCTTTATCATCGAAAATACTTTCCATGCCAAAGGCGGACCCGCGCGGCACCTGCATTATGAGCAGGATGAGTGGTTTTACGCAGTGGAAGGCGAATTCCTGCTAGAAGTAGGCACAGAAAAATTCCGGTTAAACCCGGCAACTCGCTCCTTGCGCCCCGCAGAGTTCCTCACGTGTGGGCATATACGGGGGGCGAGATAGGCCGGATCTTAATTGCGTTTTTACCCGCCGGAAAAATGGAATCTTTCTTCCGTGAAGTAACCAAAGCCAATGCCATGCCACCCCAAGATCTGGAGTTATGGCGTGCACATGGCATGGAACTGCTTGGGCCGCCACTGGCGGTTTAGCGTACAATAAGAAAACTAAAATTTTCGGCTCTACCGTTTCCGACGGGAAAAATACCGAAAAATGGGTTGTGAGCGTGCGCCGTAGGGACACGCTCACAACCCATTTTTCGGGCCCTCTATTCCCCTAAGAAATGCCAGTAAAAAGTTGGAAAGAACGTGCTGATCAGGATTAAGCTACTTCTTCGCCTTAACCGAATAGATCATTCCCTGATCGCTTGTAAAGATCAACTCCACTTTTGCGACGTCGGCCAGCAACTCCGGCGGGACGACGTGTTTGAACTCGTTCGGCAGGAACCATAGGATGTAACCCGGTTTATCCCCGGGCCAACCGGAGAAGTTCTTCCTGATTTCAGCAGGGTCCATATCGATGCTGGAACGCGGCATTAGCGGTGCCGAGCGCCGGATCAGGAACCAGATCCCGTCCGCGTAGTTGCTGTAAAATTCTGCCCGCGGGTGCTCTGCTGCTAATTGCTTTATCACCGGCACCGCCGGGTTCTCATTGAAAGAGCGGTTGTTGTAATAGTTGTAGTTGCTGGCTTCCCCATTGGCCATCGAGGCGGAGATGTACTTGTACATGCTGAAGCACGGATAGATCAATAACCAGACGCCGAACAAGCCCGCCAGCGCGGCGCGGCCCTTGTTCAGGTCCAGGCGGAAACGGGGGAACACCAGGATATCCAGGCAGAGGAACAGGAGGACGATCACAGAGGCGAGGTAGCCGACGTAGTAACGGTCCGAATACGGGTCCAGGTGGTCGCGCGTCACGATCGTCAGCGCAATCCCGACCAGCGAAAGCGGCAAAAAGAAGACCACCGGGAAGACGTTTGGCTGCCAGAGCGTCCGCCACCAGTCCGCCCAGGCCGCACGCGGCGCGATCAAAATGAGGATGAGAACGAGAATCCCCAAGACGATCAACGGGTTGTACAAGATTGCATTCAGGCGGGGGTGATAGGGAAGGAACCAGTGCATGATTTTGGTCAGGGAATACTGGAAGTTAAGCCACGGATCCAGCGGCGGCGAATCGTTGCCCCAGAAAGTAGCCATATCCGCGGATGTTGTGGAAGTAAATCCAGCTTCCTACCGGCAAGACAGACAGCCCCAGCACAAAGCCATCACGTAGAACGAGTCGCCACCAGTCCGTCCAGTGCGCAACCAGGATCACCAGGCCGCCCATGGCGATCAGGCTGGCGCCCAGCCAGCGCTGCAACGTGGCCAGGGCGGCACAGGCAACCATCCACCCCAGCGCGGCGGCCGATTTTTCCTCGAGGTAGCGATTGGCAGCCAGCAGGAAAGCCAGCGAAAAGGTGATATAGAGCGGGTCAGAGGACACGTTGGCGTGGATGCGCGCCGCCAATTCCGAAACCAACACGAACAGGACGCCTAAATATGCATAGATCGGTCTCGCGCGCAATGCTTCGTAGACCAGTAGCCCCGCCAGGAACACGTTTACCACCATCAAAAATACGTTGAGGTACCAGCCGGAGACAAACACGTCCCAGCCGGTCAGAGCGCTGATTCCCGCCAGAACCAGCGGGTAGAGCGGCGGCCAGTAGACCAGGGGCCCGCCCGCATGATCGAAAAAGCCTTGCCCGGCCAGCAGATTTGCAGCCGTGGACAGGTTCTTGGCCGCATCCGCGGAGACGCCCGCCCCGTAAAGCGAAGTTGCCAGCAACACCAGAACGCCGCCGGCCAGGGAGAGCGCGATCAGATAGTAGAAAAACGGCTTCGGAAGTCGCATCGACCGCAGATTCTTGCTGTATTGCCATGATTACAAGGCAAGTTCCAATGAAAATGCGTGGGGGGTCCTTTTCGTTATTTCTGGCAGTGAACGCGCATCAGAAATACAACCTTGCGCTGTAATACTATAATAAGGACATGAATATTGACACGACCTCCCTCACCATCGCACAAGCCCTGCCAGACGAAGAAACCCGCCTCGGACTCATCCGGGCCTGCTACCGTCAGATCGAGCGCCTCAACCCGACTATCAACGCCTTTATCACGGTCATCCCACCAGAGACAAGGCCCCGAACAGGGCCGCCGTCAAACGGAGCGTTGAGAGACATTCCCATTGCAATCAAAGATTTATACGAGACCGCCGGGGTGCGCACGACGGCAGGCTCCTTGTTCTTTCAAGATTACATACCTGAAGAGGACGCGGTTGCGGTCAGTAAACTCAAGGCCGCCGGAGCGGAGATCATTGGCAAGACCGGCACGCACGAGGTCGCCCTGGGCGTGACCAGCATCAATCCACACTACGGCTCCCCGCGCAACCCCTGGGACACCGCGCGCATCACCGGCGGCTCCTCGGGCGGATCGGCAGCCGCGGTGGCAGCAGGCATGTGCATGGCGGCCTTGGGCAGCGACACGGGCGGCTCGATCCGCATCCCGGCCTCGTTGTGCGGCGTGGTTGGGCTCAAGCCAACCTATGGGCGCATCAGCCTGCGGGGTGTGTTCCCGCTCTCGTGGAACCTGGACACTGCCGGTCCGTTAACCCGCAGCGTTAAAGACGCCGCGCTGCTCCTACAAGTTTTAGCGGGTACGATGAGGCAGATCCCTCATCCGTAGATGTGCCGGTAGATGATTATTTGAAAGATATCGAGGCGGGCCTCAAAGGCGGGCGAATCGCACTGGCAGCCGGGGAATTCGTCGAGATCAGCGACGCGCAGGTGTTGGAGGCGGTCCGTGCGGCGGCGCGCGCGTTCGAGGAATTGGGAGCCGAGGTCGATGAGGTCGATACCGACTGGTTGTACGAAGCGGCGGTCGCAAATGCGCAGATGGTGCAGGCAGACGGAGCCGCCTACCATCGCGAACGCTTGGAGAGCCATCCGGAACTGTTCGGAGCGGATGTCCGCCAACGCCTGGAAACGGGACGGGACCTGCCCTCAGGCGCGTATGTGCTGGCCAGGCGGAAGCAAGCCCAGGTCCGGCGGCGCTGCGAGCTGTTCTTCGGTCAGTATGATGCCTTGCTGCTGCCGTCCACGCCCATCCCGGCCCTGCCGATCGACGACATCGAAAATTCGGCCAGCCAGGCCCCGGCGCTGACCCGGTTTACAGCCCCATTCAACCTGGCCGGGATCCCGGCGCTTTCCGTCCCATGTGGGTTTACCAGTTCTGATTTGCCAATCGGTTTACAAATTGTCTGCGGTCCCTGGCAGGAAGCCAAAGCCTTGCGGGCAGGCTACGCCTACGAGCAGGCGACAGAATGGCACAACCGCACCCCTGCCCTATAAGAAATACCCCCGGATGCCTGTACAAACGGGGGTGTTCCTCGAGCGAAGGTTGGACTTATTCCGAGACAGAACAGGCGCCGAGATCGACTTTGTACACGCTGCAGCCATCGCTGCTGGCGGGAGGCGGCGCAGCGCAGCAGGAATTGGCTGGATCGTACCCGTACCCTTCCGGGCACTGCCCGGCTCCCATCTGCAAAGCCGGCACGCTGCAAGCGCTGTTACAAAGGTGAAGATCGAAGGAGGTAAGCTGTTTGCCGGTGACCGAGTGGCAGGTCAACCGCATCGTCCCGTCGCTGTGCATCTGGTCGCGACATTGGAAATCCAGTTCTCCAGAGTCGTAGGTCGTGCCCGCGGGGACAGACATGATCGCGTAGGGAACCTTTTCCACACAGTAGCTGTTGTCCAACATTGTAACAACCGGCACTTCGCAACCGCTTGTAGCTGCCGCACAGAAGGGCGCAAACTGGGATTGGGTGGGCGTTGGCTCAACCGGCGAGGGTTCTAGCGAGGCTTCTGTCGACGGCTGGCCGGTTGGTTCCTCAACAGAAGATACTTCTACGGTGGCTTTCTCCAGGGTGGCTGTCGGCGCAGGGGGCGCTGGCGTCCCCCCGCAAGCTGCTATCAAAAAAACGGTGACAGCCAGAAATACGAACAGAAATCGTGGCGTTTTCATGCGTACTCCTTTCAAGGTGCGCTATCATCTACCGTCCTCCTACTCCGGGAAACAGAGCGCGATGCATTTAACTCTAGCCATTCCGGACCCAATTTATAATCCCCCAAAGCTCCTTTGACCTTTGGGGGAAGTTTTTGCGACATGCGAAACCCTGAAGTCCATCTGGATCAAGGAGAGTATTCGCAGGCACTTTTCGGTTCATTCCACTTGCAATCATACACTTGATTTTGGATGCAGCCTGTTTCGGTCTTGATCTTGCTGCAGATGTTGATCTGGAAAGGCTCCGTGCACTGCAACATGTTGACCGAGACAGTGACACAGCCGGGGCCGCTCAAGCGCGACTGGTCGGGGACGCAGGTCTGGGAATCGGCGTTGTAGCGCGTGCCCAGCGGACAGCCGGGGTACGTCCCGCCCTGGGTCGCCTGGCAGCACTGGAACTCCTCCGAATAGGAGAAACCTTCCAGACAGCCTTGATAGGTCGCAGAGGCCTGCTCAGGGGCGTCCAGGCCGAAGGGCAGCGCTGCTCCGGCCGCAGGGGAGGCGCAGGCGCCGTACTGGCTGTCTAAGTACATGCCTGCCGGGCACAGCCCGTTCCCGGCCAAACCGGGCACACAGGTGGTCTGCCCGCCCCGGTCGACCATGTTATATCCGGCCGGGCAACCGGCCACGCCCACCTCTTGCGAGAGGGCGCATACAGGCAGGCGCCGGTGCTGGCGTCCAGGTTATAAGCGGGGTCGCAAACCTGGGAGGCGCCGGTCACATCTGGCTGATTGCTGCAGGCGGAGTTGCACACGGTCACTTCGCCGGTGGTGCCATCCGGTCCGCTGCAGGAGAGGCGGCGCTGGCCGTCGATCACCGCTTCCGTACATTTGTACCCATCCGTGACGACTTCGTAGGTAGCGCCGGGGGCCAGGTCCACCGTGGTAAACGGCCGGTTGAACTCGCAATAGGAAGCGCCGACGTTTACGTCCGGCACCTGGCATTCACCGCTCGAGACCACCGCGCTGGGAACGTAGGAAGAAGCCTGGCACATGGGCGCATAGGCCGGAGGGTCTTGCACCACGCAGCGGAAGCCCAGGTCGGGAGCGTGATATCCGGGGCCAGCTGGTCGCCGGATCGCCGAAGCAGCTTGCTCAACGCCGGTCTCATAACCGCTGCCACGCACCACCCGAGATTCTCCGGATTCAGGCCCAGGCGGGTTTTCAGCCGGCGCATTGGTGTAATAATCCTGTGCATAATAATCGTTGACCCATTCGAAGACATTGCCGGCCATATCCAAGACGCCGTAAGGACTGGCGCTCGTGGCATATTTGTTCACATCCGTGACCCCGCCAATACAACCGGCAAAGTTGCCTTCATTACAACTGGCTTCGCTGTCTCCCCAAGGATATTGGGAGCCCTGAGTCCCGCGGGCAGCTTTTTCCCACTGCGCTTCGGTCGGCAACGAGCCGCCAACCCAGTCGCAGTAATTGGCGGCCATATCCCAGGTCACGCCCACGACTGGATAGTTTGAGTAGACCGGGTTGTCATAGACCGGCGACCCAACTTCCTCGGCCGGCGGCGCGCAGGCGCCCACCGACACGCAGAAAGCGTACATGCTGTTGGTCACTTCGGTTTTGTAAATCCAGTAGTCGTCGAGGGAGACGGTGCGCTGTGGGGCGTCCGCAAGGCCCGCCCCCATCGTAAACGCGCCGGCGGGTACAAATTCCAGCACGCTGCCGTCCGTCCAGGCCATCTCGGAACCGGCGTCCGGCCCGGCCAGGTTCACCGGGACCAGCGTCGGGCTGGGCAGGGCGGTGGGCGGTTCGGGCGAGGGGGCGACCGTCGTAGCGGGGGCGGGCTGGGTCGGGGGCGGAGCCGGGGTTGCGGCCGGAGCACAGGCCGCAACCAGCAAAGCCAGGCAAATGCTGAGAATCCATACAGGTTTCCTGAAGTTCAACACATCCTCCTATTCACTTGGAACGTATTTACAACCGCCCTGATCTTCGAACCACTGGCATCCGTTGACCTTATTCTTGATGCACGTGGTTTCAGATTCAATCTTTGCGCACAGCTTGACTTCTTCTGGCTCTACGCATTGAGGCAATTTAAACGAAAGGCTGACGCATCCATCCGCGTTCAACTGGCTGTTGCTCGGAATGCACGTCTGGAGGGAGGCTTCGTAGCGCGTGCCAAGCGGGCAGCCGGGGTACACGCCCCCGGTCTGCGGTTGGCAACACTGGAAAGAAGAATCGTACTCGTAACCGGATACACAACCAGCGAAGGAACTGGCTGCCAGTTCCGGTTGGTCGATCCCATAGGGAACGTCCGCCCCGCCGTTCGCAGCAACGCAAGCGCCGTAGAGGTTATCGAAATAGGTGCCGGCCGGGCAGGCGCCGTTGCTGTCCGGGCCAGGCGTACAAGTGTTCTGCCCACCGCGCTCGACCATTACATAGCCCGCCGGGCAGCCGACCGAATTCGGGCTGGCGAGAAACGGGAGAATACAGACAATTCCCCGTGGAGGGATCCAGGGTATAACCGGAAGCGCAGACCGGATTCATCTGCGAAAGATCCGGCTCGGCAACTTGACAGGCAGGGTTGCAAACGCTCACCTGCCCGATGACGCTGTCGGAGCCGGTGCAGGTCAGCTGGCGGATGCCGTTGACGGTGGCTTCGGTACAGGTCGTATCCACGGTTTGGACGCTCCAGGTCGAGCCCGGGGATAGCTCCACCTGCGTGAAGGGGCGCTTGTTCTCACAATAATCGACCGCAACCTTGGCATCCGGGGTCTGGCAGCTATCGGCAGGCACCTCGCTGGCCGGGAGGAAGGAGGGCAACTGGCACATGGGCGCCAGCGGTTGCGGTTGCTGGACGACGCAGCGAAATCCCAGATCGCCGCTTGTGTACGCGTTCGCAGCCGGCCGCCGGACGGTGATCGCCGCCTGGGAGGCCGGGCTTTCGAAGCTGCTGCCGCGCACCGTCCGGAACTCGCCGCTCTCCGGTCCGGTCGGGTTCTGCGCAGGAGCGCTGCTGTCAAAGGTTTCGGCATAATAATCGTTGACCCATTCAAAAACGTTCCCAGACATATCCAGGACGCCGTACTGGCTGGCAGAACCGGGAAATGCGGTCGCCTCGGTCAATCCGCCCGACACAGCCGCTGAAGTTGCCAAAACTACAATTGGGTCCGTCACTCGCCCCAAGGATATGGGGAACCTGAAACGCCCTGCGCAGCCTTCTCCCACTGGGCTTCGGTCGGCAGGCTGCCACCGACCCAGGCGCAATAGTTGGAGGCCATATCCCAGGTTACGCCCACCATCGGGAAATTCGCGTAAAAACGGATTCTGGTATTCCTGGACGATGCTTCCCTGTGCTGGAGGCGCGCAGGCGCCGGCCGCCACACAGTAAGCGTACATGCCCTGGGTGACCTCGGTCTTGTAGATCCAGTAGCTGTCCAGGGAGACCGTCCGTTGCGGGGCACCGGAGGCGCCCGGCCCCATCGTGAAGTCCCCGGCGGGGACGTACATCAAGACGCTGTTATCGATCCACGTCATGCTCGAGCCGACCTGCGGACCAGCTAACGAAACCGGCGCCAGGGTGGGAATGTCGGTTAAAGGGACAGGGGAAGGGGGAACCTGGGTAGGCGCGGGTTGGGTCGGGAGCGGCTCAAGGGAAGGGGCGCAAGCGCCGGCCACCAGCGCTAGGATGACAAACACGAAAATGTGAAAACGCAATCGATCTCCTTTATCCATTGAAAGATGTAGGACGCCCGCTATTATACAAGAAGAAACCCCCGGCTGTGTCCGGGGGTTAATCTGGCTCTCATCTTGCTTTTTGGATCTCCTCGACCGCTTCCGGGTTGACCAGCGAGCTGGTATCGCCCGGATCCTGCCCGAGATAGGCCGAGCGGATCATGCGCCGCATGACCTTGGCGTTGCGCGTCTTGGGCAGGTCCGACACGAACAGGATGGCCTTCGGCGCGAGCGGCTTGCCCATCTCCTCCACGATCATGGTTTGCAGCCTCTGACGAAGGGCCTCGTCCGGACTCAGCCCGGGCCTGAGCACCGCGAAAAGGACCAGCGCCATGCCCTTGACTTCGTCCGGCACCCCGATGGCCGCCGCCTCGACCACGTCCGGGTGCGCCACGAGCACGGACTCCACCTCCGCCGGCCCGAGCCGCTTGCCGGCGATCTTGAGCGTATCGTCCGAGCGCCCCAGGATGTACCACAGCCCGTCGGAGTCGATCGCAGCGAAGTCGCCATGCACCCAGACGTCCTCCCAGCGCGACCAGTAGGTTTCCAGGTAACGCTGTTTGTCCTTCCAAAACCCGCGCGTCATGCCGATCCAGGGGGCCTTGATGACCAGCTCGCCGACCGCATTGCGCAGCGGCTGGCCGTCCTCGTCGAACACATCTGCGGCGATGCCCGGGCAGGCCGCCGAGAACGAGCATGGCTTGAGCGGCAGGATCGGATTGCCCATCACGATGCCGCCGGAGATTTCGGTCCCGCCCGAGTAGTTGATGATTGGCCGCTTGCCATCCCCAACACGCTCGAACAACCACATCCACGGATCGGGGTTCCAGGGCTCGCCGGTGGAGGCAAAAAAGCGCAACGAAGAAAGGTCATGCTTTTTAAAAGGTTCTTCCCCATGCGGGATCAAGGCCCGGATCAGCGTCGGCGAAACGCCCAGCTGGTTGATGCGGTGCCGTTCGACCAGCGCCCACAACCGGTCCGGGCCGGGGTAATCGGGCGCGCCGTCGTAAATAAACAAGGTGGCGCCCAAGAGCAGCGCGCCGAATACCAGCCACGGCCCCATCATCCAGCCCATGTCGGTCATCCAATAGATGACGTCGCTCGGGGTGAACATCCGTGCCGAAGGCCATATCCTGGGCCGCCTTGACCGGGAACCCGCAATGGGTGTGGACCGCGCCCTTGGGCCGGCCCGTTGTCCCGGAGGTGTAAATGACCATCAACACGTCTTCGGCGCTGGTCCGCTCGGTTTCGGCCTCCGCAGGCTGGGGGTCGACCAGGTCCGCCCACCAGTGGTCGCGGCCTGCCTGCATCTTGACCGGGATGTCCGCCCGGTTGAGCACGATCATGTGCTCGAGGGTCGGCACCTGTGCCGCGGCTTCGTCCGCAACCGGTTTCATGGCGACGGGTTTCCCGCGCCGGAAGAACCCGTCCGCGGTAAAGAGGCTTTGGCATCTGCATCAGCCAGACGGGTGACAACCGCGCCCGCGCCGTAACCCGAGAAAAGCGGCAGGATGATGCCGCCGATCTTGGCAACCGCCAGCATCGCAACCACGATTTCAGGGGTCATCGGCATATACAAGCCGACTGCATCCCTTTTGCCCAGGCCCAAAGAGCGCAGCGCGTTGGCGGCTTTGTTGACCTGCTCGTAAAGCTCGCGATAGGTCAGCGTTTTTGTCCCCCCTTCTTCCCCTTCCCAAATCACAGCAGGTTGGTCGCGCAGGTCGGTGCGCTGGTATTTGTCCACGCAATTGTGAACGATGTTCATCACGCCACCCACGCACCAGTCCGGGAACTGAATTCCTTGTGACAAGTCGACCACCTGTGTGTACGGCTCGTAGAACTGCACATCGATAAAGTTCAAGACTGCATGCGTGAACCAGGCCACATCCTCCGTGGAACGGCGCATTAATTCGTCGAAATCCTCTATTCCATGTTGTTCCATAAAACGCGTCAGGTTGGCGTCTTCGAGGTAATCGGCCGTTGGCTCCCAAACAATATTCCCCCCGAACTCGAACAGAATCAGGCATATTTGTCCTCCTTTGGCAAAGTCAAGACAATTGATTGCCCCTATTATACGAGAAGAAAAGCTCATTTTGGCCGAGACCGCTGCGCTCCCGCCTGATGACCTTCCCACTTAGATAGACTGGCCGAATTGACTGGGACCCTTGTACCCAGCTTCGAAAGCGAACCGCGCCCGCGGCTTGATGAAAGCCTACAAAAGTATGTGAACGGAACGATGGGAGTGGTCTAACCACAGAGATCACAAAGAGCACGGAGGAAACTCTTTTTAAATCTCAATGGACTCCGTGTTCTCTGTGGTGAAGTACTTTTTTATCAATCCAAAATCAGCTTGCTGCGTTGGAATAGGCGCATGGCGATCGCCAGAAAAATCGATTCCAGCACGACCAGCACCACCGCAGCCCACATTCCGATTTGAAGCGGGTCCGCGTTGGTCAGCGCATTGCCGAAGGATTCGAGCAGGGCACGCGGGACGAACTGGATCAGCATCAGCGGCAGGAACAGGAGCAGCATCCCGAAGCTCATCCACTGCTGGGCCTGTCGGACGCTGGCTGCACGCAACGACACCAACACCCCGATGCTGGCGGAAAGCCCGGAGATCAAAACACTGAACACCAGCGCGCCCAAGGCCATCACCGGCGAAAACAGCAACAGCCCTTCTCCTTGTACCGCCACGTTGACCGTCACCAGGCTGACCAGCAAAATGGCCCAGGTTAACGTGAAGCCGTAGGCCAGGGCCGCCAGCAATTTGCCGAACAGGATCGCCCGGTCCGAGAGACGGGTGGCCAACAAGGCTTCCAAGGTGTGGCGTTCGCGTTCCCCAGCAAAGGAATCGGCCACCACGCTGTAGACCCACATGTAGGGCATCCAGGCCCAGACCATGGCGCTGATCGGCGAAGTGACCCAATCGCGCCCGTTTTGCAATGGGATGACCACGCCAAAGATGATCACCAGCACCAGCAAACTGAGCTTGCTGCGCCCACGCGATTCGCCGAACATCAGCATCTCGCGCAGTTCCTTCCCGGCAACCGTCAAAATATCCGCAATCATTCTTCACCTCGTCTTTCTTCCTCTACCAACCGCAGGAACACGTCTTCGAGATCGGCCTGCTCTTTGCGGACTTCATCGATTTGCACGCCTGCGCCGACCAGTTGGTTCACAATTTCATGAGAGCGGGAAAGGTCGGTCAAGTCCATGACCACCTGTCCGTTGCTCTGCCGGACGCTGCTGACCAGGGGGTTGCCGCGCAAACCAGCGACGATTTGGGTCGAAAACCCCTGCCCGCTGACGTACAGCCTAGGCGCGGACGTGCGCGAGCGCAAATCGGCGGGGGTGCCCAGCGCCAAAAGCTGGCCGTGGTTGATCACCGCTACCTGGTTACACAGCTTGTCTGCCTCCGCCAGGTTATGGGTGGTCAGGAAGATGGTCACGCCTTCCTGCTCGACCAGCATTTCCATATCTTCGCGCAGGGCCGCCGAAGCGACCGGGTCCAGGCCGGCGGTCGGCTCATCCAGGAAGACCAGCTCTGGGCGATGGATGAGCGTGCGGGCCACGGCCAGTTTCTGCTTCATACCGCGGCTCCAACGCCCGATCGGTTCCTCGCGACGCTCGTACAGGCCTAGCGGATCCAGCAACTCGCGGATGCGCGCCTCGCGTTCGGCTTTTGACATATGCCAGATGCGCCCGTAATAATCCAGGTTTTCAGCCGCGGACAAGCGCTCGTACAGGCCGTGGTGTTCAAGCAAAGCCCCGCTGCGGGTCCGAATCTCGTCAGCCTGCTCCCGTATATCATGGCCCAGCACCTGTGCCTGGCCGCTGTCAGGGTCCAACAGTCCAAGCAACAGGCGGATGGTGGTTGTTTTTCCCGATCCATTCGGGCCGAGGAAGCCGAACACCGTCCCGCGCGGCACGCTCAAGGTTAAACGGTCGACAGCTTTCAGGGTTCCGAACGAACGGGTCAGTTGGTTGGTTTGGATTGCGTTCATTGTTTCCTCATGCCGTTCTCGAGATGAAATTTTGCATCTGTAAACGGTATGTGTTAAAGGCTTCCTGTCCGGCTTCGGTCAGTCTTGCACACCGTCAGCGGCAGTTTGCCTTTGAATGTTTTCTCGATATTAACATAGCCGGCTTCTTCCAGCTTGCTCAAGTGGGCAGACAGATTGCCCTTTGTCAGGTCTGTCTCGCGTTGCAGGAAGAGAAAGTCCGCGCTCTCAACGGTGGACAGGATGGTGACGATCAGCAGGCGCGCCGGCTCGTGGATCAGGCGATCCAATTCCGTCAGGCTGCGCAGATCATCGTTCATCGCCGTTCTCCGCTGGCAAGGGATTCTCGTTCAGATAGCGGCGCAACACCAAGCCACCGGAAATCACGATCGCGATTCCGAGCAAACCGTAGAACAAACCCAGATTATACGCCTGCGACAGGCTACTGAACGACAGACCTACCCCAAGCAAGATTGCCAACCCGCCGAGCAGGTAGAATCGCTTCAACCCGGACGATTTGCCGCGCAGGGCGATGAAAATGAGCCCCACCAGCAAGCCGGTTACAAGCGCCATCGCATCCAGGCCGCGGATATAGTCGATCAACAGAATGGAAGCCATCGCAATGATCATTGCGATGCCAGCAATCACGTAACGGCGTGTTTTTGCTTCTTTTTCGTTCACACGATATTCCACGTAGCCGGTGCGTGGGTAGGTCAGGCGCGCCTTCAACGTATTGACCAGCCAGCGCACGCCGAACACCCCACCGACCATCACCAGTATCAGGCTGAGCTGCAGGATGATCCCCCACATCGAGCCCTCTCCCAAGATACCCTGAGCACCAAAATAGACGCCCAGGAGAACGAACAGGCCGCCGCTCGCAAGTTCGGCGATGCCGTCGCTGTACCAGTAGCGCTTCACGCGCTGTTCCACTTGTTTGATTTCATCGTTTTGCATGTCAAGCTCCTTGTAAACTGGTTTGTGTTACAAACCAGTTTACAAGATTATATTCCGCTTCCAGCCGGCGTCAAGAGAAAAACCCTGGCCTTAAGACCAGTTTTTTACCCTACCAGAGAACTGTTTTAATAAAATAGATCCCCGGCCTGAGCGCAGGGAAGCGGCTTCGATCCGCTGTGAGGACTCCTTCATCTTTTCTGCAAACAAGACAGAATCGCCTGGGTTTCCCCCTTTGGTTCGCTTCCTGTGAGCGCCAGGACCGGCACATCCGGTACGGTGTACACAAGGCGTGAATCCCCGGCCTTCCAGTGGCGCGGCAGGACGCCGACGCTGTTGGGCTCATTGTTCAGCGCATCGGACATTTCCTGCGGACTGGTTGCCAACCTGGCCAGGGACGTCACGCTTCGCCCCTCCATCACAGCCTGCTCGAAGACCCGTTGCACGTCCTCCCCTTCGGCGTATACCCACACCTGCACCGACGGGTCTCCCTGCCCCGCAAACAGCGCGCGGACTTCTTCCAACGTCATGTTTTGCACAGGACTTTGTCGATGGGTCACGACCAGGATTTCTTCGCTGTCGATTTGGAATGCCGGAGAAACCAAAATATCCGGCTCACCGAGACTGTAGGGAGACATCTGCATCAGCGGGCGAATCGGCTACCCGGATGACGGTTCCGGGCGGCGCACAGGCGAACACGTCCGCCAACCAGGGCTGGGTGGCGGACGTGGTATACACGTTGATGATTTGTGCTTCAAGAGTGGCAGTTTCGGAGGAGGTACAAGCGGTGGTCATAAAAATGAACGCGAGCAGAAAGCATCTGGCAACCCCAAAAACACCGAGAAGACCGTGATTATCTAAAAAATCCTTGTTCATCCCTGTTCATCTCTGGTGAATTCATACCAACGAATTCACCATTCACGAAGCAGAGCCGCGATTAGACGGGCGCGTTCTTGCAGGCTATCCGCAAAGATAAACTCCCGCTCCGAATGGTACCCTTCCCCCACCGCGCCTATCCCATCCAACACGGGGACGCCGAGCGGGGCGACGAAGTTGGCATCAGAACCCCCGCCCGAGCCGCCGGCTTTGAGTTCGACCCCAATCCCTTCGGCAATCACCCGTGCCTTTTCGAAGGCCGCCTGCATGGTTCCGTCAAAAGGCATAGGCGGCCGATTAAGTCCGCCGGTGATTTCGAGCGAAGTTCCCTCGATCACGGGGCTGAATGCGCGCATTTCGGCTTCAACCCGTTCCCACTCGCCGGGCTGCAGGATGCGCACATCGACTTGCGCAACCGCCTTTTCGGGCACCACGTTGGACACCGTGCCGCCGTGGAGCACGCCAACATTCAAGGTAGTGCCGCGCTCGTAGTTGGTCAGCTTTTGAATGGCCAGCACATGGTGGGCGATTTCTTCGATGGCGTTGCGGCCCTCTTCGTGCGCGCCGCCGGCGTGCGCAGCGCGTCCCTTAACCTCGACCAAGAACTCTCCCACGCCCTTGCGCCATGTCTTCAGGGAGCCGTCCAGCAGGGCGGATTCCATCACCAGGACCAGGTCCGATTCCATGGCCAGCTCCTCGATGAGAGACTTCGAAGAAAGGCTTCCAATTTCCTCGTCCGAGGTACACAACAAGGTAACAGGGTGATTCATGTCACCGGCATTTTTCAGTTCTTCGATCGCCGCCAAGCTGATCACGATCCCAGCTTTCATATCGAGCGCGCCGGGCCCGTAGATCTTGCCGTCCGCTTCGCGGTAAGGCATCTTCTCCAGGGTGCCGAGCGGGAAGACGGTGTCCATGTGGCAGAGGAGCAGGATTCCATCTCCCCTCTCCCGGGGGGAGAGGGGCTGGGGGTGAGGGCCATTCCAGCGTGCAATTACAAGATCGCCAGCATCTTTAACGGGAACAGTTTCAACGTCCGCGCCGAGGCGGCGGGCTTCTTCGGCGACGATCGCGCCGACCCGGTCTACAGCGGCTTTATCGGTCGAGGGCGATTCGGTCTCGACCAGTTTTCTGAGTAAGGATTTCATATCCATCGTTTTGATTTAGAGGGCAAAATGGAGAATAAGAACAGTCACGCCAACCAGCGCGCAGTAGGCGGAGAAGACGTACAAAGAATGATGTGCCAGGTAGCGAAGCAACCAGCGCACCGCAAACCAGCCCACTACTGCTGCCGTTAAAAAGCCAATCGCCAGAAATGGAAGGAATTCCGCCAAACCTGGCATGTGGATGATGCCCAACATTTCGTAGGTTCCTGCCGCCAACATGATCGGCCCGGACATGAGGAATGCAAAGCGCGCTGCAGAAGGACGATCGAAACCACGGGCCATACCGCCTGCAATCGTCGATCCAGAGCGCGATGCGCCCGGGAACAGGGCAAGGATCTGAAACAAGCCAACGATTAGCCCGTCCAGCCAGGTAGCGGTTTCGAGGGTTCGCTTCCTTCGGCCAAAAAACTCGACCAAAGCCAACAAAATCGCAGACATGAGGAGGCGTATCCCTGCTTGAAGCCCGGGATCTTTAAACAAATTCTCTACCGTATCCCGGAGAAAAAAACCCACGACCAAAGCAGGAATCGTAGCAATGATGACCAACCAGCCAAGCACAGCTTCGTGATCTTCAAATGGCGTTTTATGCCAGATACCAAGAATGAAAGCTTTGGTAATCTGCCAAATATCTTTCCAGAAAAAAAATATTAGAGCAAACACCGTTCCCATCTGGATAATAATCAGGAACCCGAACACCAAGTCGCTGGAGGGGATTCCCAGCAATTGCTGCCCGATCAACAAATGCGCTGTGGACGAGACCGGGATGAATTCGGTCAGGCCCTGGATGATACCAAGCAGAAGAGCGTAAAATGCAGTCATGTTTCTCCCATATTATTTTAGTGTTTGCCAGCCATCCAAATAGCGGAATTTGCTTTCAAAGCTCTTGGTCATTCCAAACTGGCCATAATAGATAACGGTATACATCAAGCTTTCACCGATAAAACCCTCCGGAATGATATTCCCTTTGGTCCCTTCCACGTTTGCGATGATACACTCGCGCCTGGCAAGCGCATCGATGATCGAGAGCAGGCAGTATGGGGGCTCGCCGGTTTCATCACCTTCCTTCCATTCTTGAACGGCGAGGAAACGCGATTCTGGAGACCACAAACAGACCTCCCCAAAAACTCGGTCCGCAAACGAATACAACAATCCATCGATGGATAGAGAGTAACCATCCTGATCGGCCTGGACTTTACCGATATAGGTCAGGATGGCATTGTATTTTTTATTTGGAGAAGGGAGCACAATCGGTTTTATCAATGGTTCACCACTATCAACCTATTCTAATAATAAGATTACACACGGTATTTGGTCAATCTGTAAGGGGCTGTCTGGCTGGATTTCGCTTTGCATTGTTTGACCACTTTTCCAAAAGCGCAGGGACTTGCTCTTCAAACGTTCCTTCTACAATAAAGCCACGAATATCTTCCACCAAGCGGATCAAAGCCCGCAAATTGTGAATGGACAATAACGTTCCAGCTAGAAGTTCCTTCGCTACAATCAAATGGCGGATGTAGGCGCGGGTGAAGTTTTTGCAGGTATAACAGTCGCAGATTTCATCGATCGGGAGCTCATCGCGTGCGAAGTTCGCGTTCATCATATTCAGGCGGCCTTCGGGGGAAAAAGCGGCGTGATGGCGGGCCAGGCGGGTGGGCAACACGCAGTCGAAGATGTCAATCCCGCGCGCGATGCCGTTGATGATGTCTTCCGGGGTGCCAACGCCCATCAGGTAGCGCGGTTTGCCTTCCGGCAACAAGGGTGTGACTACATCTAACATGGCATGCATCTCATCTTTGGTCTCGCCGACCGACAGGCCGCCGATGGCGATGCCGGGCGTATCGAGCGAGGCGATGAATTCCGCGGAAGCAGCTCGCAAGTCCGGGTCGATGCCGCCCTGGACGATGCCAAAGAGGGCCTGGTCGGCGCGGCGCTTGGCCTTCAGGCTGCGCTCGGCCCAGCGGTGGGTGCGTTCCATGGCCTGCTTGATGTATTCGTGATTGTTCGGGTCGGCGCACTCATCGAAAGCCATGATGATGTCCGCGCCCAGGTTTTCTTGAATGCGGATGGATCGCTCCGGTGTGAACCAGTGGGTAGAGCCGTCGATGTGACTTTTGAAGGTCACCCCGTCCTCGTCCACAACGCGGGTATTGGAGAGCGAGAAGACCTGGAAGCCGCCGGAATCGGTCAGCATGGGCTTGGGCCAGCGCATGAAGCGGTGCAGGCCGCCGAGTTGGGCCACCACGTCGTCGCCAGGACGCAGGTAGAGGTGATACGTGTTGGAGAGCACCAACGTCGCATCCAGGTCGGCCAGTTGCGCCGGGGTGAGCGCTTTGACAGTCGCCTGCGTGCCAACCGGGGCAAAGACCGGGGTTTGCAGGGTGCCGTGAAGGGTGGTGAAGGTCCCCGTGCGGGCGCGGTCATTTTTGGAGGTGATATTGAATTGGAACACAAAAGGAATTATACGCTACCAAATGTTACAATCGACCTATTGTGTGAAGGCTCTTTTGGAATTTTCGTGACAAATCTGGCACCCTTTCATAGGAAATCCGAATGAACCCGTGTGAAGAATGTATAAATCTTTGATTTGCTTTCCGCTCATTTTAGCGCTGTTGTCGGCTTGTTCGCCTCCTGAACGAACTGTGCGCTCAACCCCGCCTACTGCAACGCAAACAACTACCCCACAAACGACCGCTACGCAAACCATGACACCCAAAGCGAATGACACCCCCACCCGTCCTCCCACCAAGACGCCGCTCACACCGTTGAGCGTGGACTCCGCGCGGACCAGGCCAAAACGCGTACCTTTTCGAGTCTACCACAGGAGTAACGATTCGCTACTGGTTATATTTGCCGAAAAATTTCGATCCCGAACCAAAAGTGGCCGTTAATTCTGTTCCTGCACGGCAGCGAAGAGCGCGGGGAGACAATCGAGCGGGTGAAAGCACAACCGCTCCCGAAACTTCTGGATGACGATACCAACTTTCCCTTAGTGGTTGTGTCGCCCCAATTGCCCATTGGGTATTGGAACGACTATATCGATCCCCTTGAAGAACTGCTCATCCTATCTCGAAGGAATTTCCTTGGTGGATGGCAATCGAATGTATCTGACCGGGCTGAGCCTGGGCGGTTTCGGAGCCTGGGAATACGCGCTTCGCTACCCAAACCGGTTTGCCGCCGTAGCCCCCATTGCAGGGGGATACATCTTCCAGAGCGAAGAAGTTCCAGGGGATATCTGCAAGCTCAAAAATCTGCCCGATCTGGGTTTTTCACGGTGAAAAAGACAACAGCGTAAAATTCTATCAAAGCCAGGTGTTGGTGAGATGCGTTAGAAGCCTGCAACGCTGACGTGAAATTCACCCTGTACCCCGAAGCCGACCACCAGACATCCTGGTTAAAAGGCATACGCCGACCCGGACTTATACGAATGGTTTTTATCTCATTCAAAATGAAAACAACCGGAAGGTACAATTTCCGGAGCGTTGCCCTTTTCGCACCCCATGCCCGACGCACAAAAGCCCTTATTTCCGATCTCTCACATTGATATCCTGCTTTGCGCTCCCTGGCCGGACATTGCTTTGCATGGCGCTCTACGTCCGCACGCTGGCGCCCTCGCTGCTTTACGGAGACGTGGCTGAATTTCAAACGCTCTCCTACACCCTTGGGATGACGCACGCCAGCGGTTACCCGACCCAGATCCTCTTCGGCAAACTATTTACCTTCCTGCCGTTCGGCGATGTTGCTTATCGCGTCAACCTGATGTCCGCCGTTTTCGGCGCGCTGGCAGTTGCCAATGTCTACCTGATCGTGCGGCTTCTAAGCGGCTGGCGAACGGCGGCGCTGGTGGCCGCGGCCGCACTGGCGACCAGCGTCTTCTTCTGGCGGCGTACGATCATCGCCGAATCCTACGCGCCGGCTGCCGGGATGCTATCGCTCGTTTGGCTGTCCGTGCTGCTCTGGCGGCGCACGGACCACCGGGGCTGGCTGGCCCTGGCCGGGCTGGCCGGCGGGCTGAGCCTGGGCATCCACAGCACGGTCATTATGACGGGGGTTTCCGTTTTGGTCTATCTGTTGCTCACTGCCCGGAAGCGCTCTGCATGGATGGGCGCCGCCGCGGGCGCTATCCTTGGGGTAGCGCTGACCTTTGGTTTCTTCTTATTTCTCGACACACAACGACCCGCCTTCGAGCATCTACAACACCACCTACCGCACCAATCTCTCCGAGCGCGGCTTGACGCCCGAAGAATTCGACTCGCCCATAGACCGCCTGCTCGCCATTTTCCCGGCGGGCAGTTTCTGGACGTACTATTTCAGCGCCCCGGCGAATGAAATCCAGCGCAGGCTGGGAGAATACGTCAACTCGTTCCCACGCTGGCAATTTGTGGGAATGTGCTGGGCGCGCTGGCTTTGTTCATGATCCCGGTCAAGGGTCAATATCGCTGGCGGGAGGGGCTGTACCCGCTGATCGCCTTTGCACTGATCTGGGGCTTTGCCGTCTCGGTGGAATTTTCGGTCTACCAGGAATTTTACGCGCCCGCTGCGGTCATCGCCTATGTCTGGCTGGGAATTGGGATCGGCGCCCTGCTGGATGGCGTAGAATGGTCGCTGAAACGGTGGCAGACTGCGGGTCGGGAGCGCGAGACCGGGGGTTCGTCAGCCTGCTGGGGCTGGCGCTGGTGGGCCTGTCCCTATGGAACGCGCGCACTGACCTGCGTATGGCGGTCAAAGAAGGGACGACCACTTTTATCCAGGACAGAAAAAATCTACCCGCGCGACCCCGACGCGCGCTATGAAGGAAGGTCAGCGCATCCTGCGCCAGGTGGAGGATAACGCCATCCTCTTCGCCAACTGGGACAGGCTATACTCCTACGTGTACACTGCCCACATTCTGGAGGGCCGCACGGGATCGCTTTGCACGAAGCCCTCGGGCCACCTCACCCCGGATCGACGATCATGGATTATATTGACGCTAATATTGATTCGCGCCCGGTCTATTTCACCGTCTGGTTTCCGGAGCTGGAGCAATTTTTCGTGTCGAACAGATCGACGGACAACTCTGGCTCATCCGGCGGAAGTGACGGCTATTGCCTGACCGCATAGAAACGTTTATACTTCCACCAATCACCCAATATTCAGAATTTATAGTAAGATACCAGTCCATAAACGAAACGAAAAAACTTGAACACTTGATGCATACCAAACGCTGGCTTATTCCCCCTATTGTGACCCCTGAAGCTGACAAGGCTCTTCTGGCTTTCCCGCCTGTGCTACGCCAGGTGCTGTTCAACCGCGGTTACGCCACCGACGCCGAGGCGCGCGCCTTCCTGAAGGCCGAACCCGCTTTCGATAACGATCCCTTCCAGATGAACGGCATGCGGGCCGCTGTAGAACGCATCCGCTGCGCGCTGGAAGAGAAAGAGCCGGTTGCCATTTACGGCGATTACGACGTCGACGGCGTCACCGCCACCGCACTCCTGGTGGACACGCTCCATGCGCTCGGTGCGGACGTGCGCGGCTATATTCCCAACCGCTTCGAAGAAGGATATGGCCTGAACAATGAGGCATTGTCCCAATTGAAAGAGGACGGCGTCAAGCTGGTCATCAGCGTGGACTGCGGCATCCGCTCCCCAGACGAGGCGCTTCACGCCCGGACGATCGGCCTGGACCTCATTATCACCGACCACCACCACCCTTCGGAGGGCCGCTGCCCTCCGCCCTGGCGGTCATCAACCCCAAACAGGCGGGAGACACTATCCTGACAAAGACCTGGCAGGCGTCGGGATTGCCTACAAGCTGGCCGAAGCGCTGTTGAGCGAACAGCACGTCAGCAAATGGATTTCAACTCACCGATTTGCTCGATCTGGTCGCGCTCGGCACGGTCGCGGACCTGGCCCCGCTGGTGGGCGAAAACCGCTTCCTGGTGCGCGAGGGGCCTGCGCCAAATCCGCGGGACATCCCGGCAGGGATTGTTCTCGCTGGCAGCCGTAGCTGAGCTAAAACTTGCCAAAGTGAATGCAACCGACATTGGCTTCCGGCTGGGTCCGCGCTTGAATGCGGCCGGCAGGCTGAACGAAGCGCTGGCTGCCTACGAACTGCTCACCACCACTCGATTTTATGCTGCGCCGGGCAACTGGCCCAGCAACTGGACGTCCAAAACCGCGAACGCCAACGCATCACGCGCGAGATGCAGGCCCAGGCCGAAACCATCGCCCTGGCAGAGAAAGCCGAGGCCTTCCTGCTCTTTGCCGCGCACGAGAGCTTCAACCCGGGCGTGGTCGGCCTGGCAGCCTCGCGCCTGACCGAGACCTATTATCGCCCGGCTATCGTAGCCCACATCGATACCGACACCACGCGCGGCTCCTGCCGCTCGATCCCCGAGTTTCACATCACCGACGCACTCGACCAGTGCGCGGATTTGATGGTCCGGCACGGCGGCCATGCCGCGGCAGCCGGCTTTACAGTCGAAAACGATAAGCTGGACGAGCTGGTCTCGCGCCTGAAAGCTCATTGCGAAGGAGCAACTCTCCAAAATGGACTTGCGCCCCACTCTCACCGCCGATGCCGAGATCCCGCTCACGGAAGTGCGACCGGAGCTCTTGAATGCACTCAAGTACCTGGAGCCAACCGGTTATGGCAACCCGGACGCGGTCTTCGTGTGTCGCGCTGTAAAGGTCCGCCATGCGCGCACGGTGGGAGCAGATGGTAAGCATCTCAAGGCTTATTTCGAGGACGAGCAAGGCGCCACTCACGACGCGATCGGGTTCCGGCTCGGCCATCTCCAGGCGGAATTGCCGGAACGCGTTGATATTATGTTCACGTATGAAATCAACGAGTTCAACGGGCGGGTCAACTACCAGTTGAACCTGAAGGACATCAAAGCGACGGGGATTCCGGATTAGAGTTTGCAGGCCGAAAAGTACTGAAAAAATTTTTTTCTTTTTAAGTTGACTTTACTGAAATGTTCGTTATAATACTAGATGTAATGACATCTGTATATCAGTATAAGCCAACATGACTACCGACAAAGATATATTCAAGATCGATCATCAGAGCAGGCTTCCACTCTATGACCAGATTGAGCGCAACCTGCGCGATTTAATCATCAATGGCAAATTAAACCCTGGTGAAATGGTGCCATCCGAGTGGGAGTTGGTGGAATTGTATAGCGTCAGTCGGCTTACTGTCCGAAAAGCTTTGGATGAGTTAGTGCATCAGAACTGGCTAGAGCGTAAACATGGGGTAGGAACATTCGTACGCCAACCGACTACTGCCTCTATTTCAGCCAGCAAACTGAGTTTTACCGAAACAAATGCGCTCCATCGGCCGCACACCATCCAGCAATCTTATTAGCCAGAAGACGATTTCTGCTACATCCAAAATTGCTCGTCTGTTACGTATTCAAGAGGGTGAGGGGATCATCGAAATTACCCGCCTGCGCATGGCCGACGGTGAACCGATCTTGCTGGAGACAAGCTGTCTTTCTTTAGAACGTTTCCCTTCGCTGACAAATTTTTCCTGGAACGAAAACGAATCGCTTTACCAAGTTCTGAGCGATGAATATGACGTTAACTGTGATTGGCCTCGACCATACTCTTAAACCCGTACTATTAACGGAGACCGAGGCTCATTATTTGCAGGCCCAAGCAGGCACGCCTGCTATTTTAAGCGAGATTGTGGCATTTACAAAAGATGGCGCACCAGTGGAATACGTCTGGTCCGTGTCGAATGGAGACAAGAGTGAATTCTATTTTCACTTTCAGAGAATAGAACCGGAGACTTAACCTTGGAGGAGGTGACACTCGTATCCGAATAGCTAGCTTCTTCACGTTGCCCCTACACCAATAAAAGGAGAGAAAAGATGAAAGCAATTCGCTCGTTCACAGTATTGATATTTGCCATCATTCTGGTGGCAAGTGCAGCAGGTTGCGCACCCCAACAGCCTGCAGGCCCCATTACCATCCGCGTTCTTTCGATGGAACAAGCTGGCCCGACAGTTGACGAAATGAACGCTATCGTTGGGGAGTTCAACAAGGATAATCCCGATGTCATGGTCGAGATCGAATACGTGTCCTATGATGCACTGCACGACAAAATTACAACTTCCATGGCTTCAACACCACCTGCCTACGATGTTTTCTTGGTAGACGACATCTGGTACGCAGAATTTGCGAAAGCCGGTTACGTTATGGATGCGACCGATCGCATTACGCAAGACATGCGCGATAAAATCTTCGACTCGGCTTGGGATATCACCACAGTCGATGGAAAAGTCTACGGGATGCCCTGGTTGCTGGATGAGAAGTATTTCTTCTACAATGAAAACTTGCTCAATCAGGCTGGTTTCACCGCCCCACCGAAGACCTGGGAAGAACTTGTAGACCAGTCCAAGGTAATCAAGGAGAAAGGAATTGTCGAATATCCAATCGTCTGGTCGTGGGGCCAATACGAGGCTGCTATCTGCGATTGGGTCATCCTTCTCTACGGTAACGGCGGCAGCCTGATGGATGCCAACGGCGCGCCTGCTTTCAATAATGAAACCGGTGTTAAAACCTTAAATTGGATGATTCAAAGCATTGATGAAGGAATCACCAATCCTGCGTCAATTTCCTATGTCGAGGAAGACGTTCGTAATGTCTTCTCACAGGGCAAAGCGGTCTACGCTGTCAACTGGAACTACATGTATGACCTGGTCAACTTCAACACCGAAGAATCGCAGGTTACCGGACAAATTCAGATGGCGCTGATGCCCGCCTTCGCTGGTTCGGGCGTCGAAAGCGCCAGCATCAATGGCTCAATGGGGTTCTCCGTTGCTGCAACTTCCCCGAATAAAGATGCTGCTTGGAAGTATGTAGAATTTCTGACCTCCGAAGACGTCCAAAACCGCTACTCGGCGCACTTGCTGCCCATCTGGGAATCCAGCTTCCAGGGCGAAAACTTGACCAAACTGGAAGGCTACACGCCCGCCAATGCAACGACCGTGCCAATGTTTAACGCACAGTTCCCGTATGCACACGTTCGGCCAAAGGTGCCTTATTATCCTGAAGCTTCCAAGGCGCTACAACTTGCTCTTCAAGAAGCTCTCACGAAGCAGAAGAGTCCAGAGCAGGCCTTGAACGACGCCGCGGCTAAGTGGGTCGAACTGGCCAAATAAAACCGATTATCCTGATTTTGAAGGGGGCGCAAGGCGCCCCCTTCAAGAGCGGAGATTTTATGCAGCGAAAGCTAAGCTTAACTCAGAAAGATGCACTTATCGGGTTTGGCCTGATCTTGCCGAGCATGCTTATTATTCTGGGCATTTCACTCCAACCGATTCTTTCAACATTGTATCTGAGTGTTTTCGAAAGCAGCCGCGGCATCAATGTAGAACGGATTTTTGTCGGTCTGGGAAATTACATTGCACTGCTGGGGGACCAGGTTTTTTGGGTCACAATCGGGCGAACTTTATATTTCACGTTTGTCTCGGTTGGTGTTGAGCTTATGTTGGGTCTGGCTATTGCCCAGCTCATCCATTCCCACCCGCCTGGCTGGCAATTCCTGCGGACCAGTCTCATTATCCCTTGGGCAGTGCCTACTATTGTCAATGGCACGATGTGGCGTTGGATTTACAATGCTGACTATGGCGCCCTAAACGGATTGTTATTGCAACTTGGCATCATCGACAAATATATTCCCTGGCTGACCAAACCAGACGTAGCGATGAACTTAGTGATCCTGGCAGACATCTGGCATAGCGTCCCTTTTATTGCGCTTATCCTGCAAGCTGCTCTCGCCACGCTTCCTGCGGATCTGGAAGAGGCTGCAGCAGTAGACGGCGCCAACGCCTTGCAACGCTTCTTGCTTATTCGTTTACCATTACTACGACCAGCTATTCTTGTCGCTTTGGTTATTCGAACCGTTGAAGCTTTCCGGGCCTTCGACCTCATCTACGTTATCACAAACGGCGGTCCGGCGTTTGGAACGGTTACCATTTCCTATCTGACTTATCTGGAGACATTTAGTTTCGGCAACGTTGGGCGCGGCTCAGCGCTTTCTTTCCTCATCTCTATTTTTACACTTGTCATGGCATTCATATACATTCGATTTCTCTACCGGCCGGAGGAGAGTTAATGAAAAAGCCGCTAAACAGGTTGTTAAAGGTTTTGCTGGTTATCCCGGTCGTCATTTTCATCTATTTGCCCGTTGCCTGGTTGGTGATCTCCAGCATTTCTACCCGCTCCGAATTGCTCTCCACACCTATTCACTGGATCCCTCAGCAACCAACGATCCAAAATTACATCAATATCCTTCTACCCGGCCAGGATGCCCCGGAAGTTGCGAAGACATTCCGGATCACACTTTGGAATTCGCTCTTGGTTGCCTCCTCCGTCACGGTTATCGCCCTGACGCTGGGGTCGCTGGCCTCTTACGCCCTCGTTCGATTGAAGTTTCCTTTCCGGCAATCCTTGCTGATCGGAATTCTGGGCACACGGATGATCCCGGAAATTTCACTGGTGATTCCGTTGTATCTTTTCGCCACCCGTTTTGGTTTGTTTAATTCTCCCATTATTTTGATTATCACCTATCTCAGTTTTGCGCTCCCTTTCGCCATCTGGCTGATGGCCGCCTTTTTTAACACTATCCCGGTCGAGCTGGAAGACGCGGCTCGCATCGACGGTTGCAACCGCATCGAGACGCTCTTCCGCATTATTCTGCCTATCTCAGCACCTGGCCTTGTCTCCACCGGTTTGTTTGTTTTCCTCACCGCCTGGGATGAGTTCTTCTTCGCCCTGATCATGACCAGCACCGTATCGGCCAAAACCGTCCCGGTTGCGATTGCGGAGTTCACAGGCCGCTATGTAGTGGATGTAGGAGGAATGATGACGGGCGGTGTGCTTGCAGCGATTCCTCCGGTAATCCTTTCCCTTATCTTTCAGCGTTATATCGTCAGCGGATTGACCGCGGGAGCGGTGAAAGGCTGATGGACAAGGTTGTCATCGGGATCGACCTGGGCGGGACGGTCCTGCGCGCCGGGGCGTTCGATGCGCACGGAAAGATGCGGGTCGTCCGTGAAACGCCGATCGAAGCAGCACGCGGACCCGAGCCCGGGTTGCGGAAAATGCAGGGGTTGGTGGAACAGGTCTGGGCTGAGTCTGGTGCGAAGGGACTGGTCGGGATCGGCATCGGCGCGACAGGCCCGGTCGATCCCGTTCGCGGCATCATCAACAACCCGTTCACCTTGCCTACCTGGGAAAATGTCGAGGTTATTGCGTGGATGGAAAAGGCTTTTCACGTTCCGGTAACCCTGGAAAACGATGCCGATGTGGCCGCCCTGGGCGAGTACTGGCAGGGAGCGGGGCAATCCACTAAGCGGTTGTACGCCGTAACGGTCGGCACCGGCGTCGGGACTGCGCTGATCCTGGACGGGGAGATTTACCGCGGCCTGGACGGCGCACATCCGGAAGGCGGCCATATGCTGCTCGACCCGAGCGGGCCATTATGTTACTGCAAGAGGCGCGGCTGCTGGGAAAGCCTGTGTTCCGGGCCGGCCATCGAGCAGCAGGCGCGGGAGGGGGACCTGGCCGGTTCCCGCTTGCTGGCAATGGCTTCCGGTGAGCGCGAAAATATCGAAGCGCGGCTGGTCTTCGATGCGGCGCGAACGGGCGACCCTGTCGCCCTCACCATCGTGAATTCGTTTACAAACTACTTCATCCGGGGCATCCTGAACGTGTGCATCCTGTTTGTGCCCGACGGAATCGTACTGAGCGGCGGCGTGATGCGCAGCGCCGACTTGTTCTTACCCAATGTAAAACAGGCCTTGCAAGGTTACACGGAAATGGTGCCCGCCCACCGGGTACGCCTCACGCCTGCAAAGCTTGGCTATTACGCCGGACTATACGGCGCAGCATATACCATTTGGTCGAAGGTCTTATGAATCCCTTAAAAGATAATCCTTACGTGCAAGACATCCTGAGCCAGCCGGCGTCACTGCATGAGGCGTTGGCAAAATTTGACGCATCCTCCCTTGTGCCCCTTAAAGATGCCATACAGCATGTCAGTTTTGACCGGATCGTTTTGACCGGCATGGGCGCCTCGCTCTATGCCGCCTATCCGGCCTGGCTGACCCTGGCCCGAGCCGGCCTGCCTGCGATGTGGGTGGACACGGCCGAATTGATCCACGGTGCGCCGGAGATCGTCACATCACGGACGTTGTACTGGCTGTTTTCCCAATCCGGCCGGAGCGCTGAAATCGTCTCCGCCCTGGACTTCGACTTGCTCCCGCGACCTGGGGCAGTGCTTGCTACCGTGAACGACCTGGAAAGCCCGTTAGCAAAGATCGCCCGGGAATTCAACGACATTTCAGTGACCCTGCCCATTCACGCCGTGGTCGAGAAGACGGTTTCTACCCGGACATACGTCAATTCGCTGGCCGTGAGCCAGCTGGCTGCGCTGGCATTGACCGGTCGTGAGGTATCGCCGGCTCTCGATCAGATGCGGCAAACCGCGGCAGGCATGCAAACCTATTTTGAAAACTGGGAAACGCGGATAGAACGAATTGGGAAACTGCTTAGGTTTCCCAAACGGCTGGCCCTGCTCGGCCGGGGAGCTTCCCTGGCTGCAACCTACACCGGCTCGTTAATTTTGGGGGAAGCAGCCAAATATCTGGCCGTGCCCTTCCAGGCCGGCGAGTTCCGTCACGGACCGCTCGAACTGGTCAATCCGGATCTGTCCGCCCTGATTTTTGCGGGTCCCCCGGAAACGCGCGATTTAAACGCACGGCTTTTTGAAGATTTGCGGAGCTATGGATCGGCTGCTTTCTGGTTGGGACCAGACACGCGAGAGTGGCAAATTGAAATCCCGGACGTTCCCCAGATTGGTATGCCCCTGGTGGAGATTTTGCCCCTGCAGTTATTGAGCATTCATCTGGCGCAGCAGATCGGCGTCGAGCCAGGGAAATTCTTCCGGTCAGGGAAAGTCACGCTGGCAGAGTAGGTTTTTGACGGGATTCCCCCTCACCCTGACCCTCTCCCCCTTGGGAGAGAGGGGATTTCTTATGGACCCCAGCGGGGCTGGTAATCACAATAATCGTTTTCAGTCAAGCGGCGCAGGTCGGTGCCGTCGGTGCGGATGATGTAGATCTCACAGCCGTGGATGTCGTTAAAGTTGTCATAGTAGGCGGTGAAGGCCACCCATTTCCCATCCGGGGAGAAGCTCGGTCCCTGGCTGTTGCCGCCGGTCGGCGTGAGCTGGCGCGCATTGGAGCCATCCGCGTTCATGATGTACACTTCACGGTGCCAGGCTTCGCCGGAATAGGTGACGATATACTGCCCATCCGGCGACCAGTCGCTGCGGCCGCGCATCGCGGGCAGGTTGCTGACCTGGTTCAAATTTTTCCCGTCATCTCGGACCACGAACAGTTGCACTGGCCCATTCCTGGCGGAGGCAAACAGGATATGCTTCCCGTCCGGCGCCCAGGTGGGGTCCCAACCCTCGATTCGGGGGATGTTCCCGGGGTCATTTCCGTTGCGCTCCATCAGCATGATCTGGTAACGGTCCGAATTGGGAGCCCAGCGCGTGAAGGTGATGCGCTGGCCGTCGGGCGAATACTCGGGGGAAGTCAAGACGCCGTTGCGGTTCGTCAACCGATCCACGCTGCCGTCTGCAAGCTCGTAGGAATAGATCTCGTACACGTTCTCTTCACGAAAGGCGGAATATAAGACCCTGCTCCCATCCGGGGAGAGCGACGGATAAAAATGGCGGATGCCATCTTCGGTCGTCAAACGGCGATACCCGCTGCCATCGGCGTTCATAATGCAGATCTGGTCCGAGGATTGGAATTTATAAATCTGGCAGGTGAAAACAATGTGGCCGCCTGGCCCATCTTGCGAGGAAACGGTTGGGACATCGGGGACTTCCGTTACACCGGCTGCGGGAGTGTCGGTCTGTTGCGCCGGCTGTTCCGAAAAGTCGAAAGGGGAGGTGGCTGTCGGTTGGGGGGGTGCGGGAGAGAACGCTGAATTTGGAGTAGAAGCCGCCAGCGTGGCGAACAGGTCAATGGTCGGGGTAGGACCGGATCCTGCCAGGCGTCCTAACCCAGAGACAACAAAGGTCACCAACAACAAAAAACCGCAGAACAGGACCAGTCCCGCGGCGATCCAAAGGGGGCGATTGTTCATGTTCATTCCCCAATTGTAACCCGTCCATAGCGATAATAGGCGGCGCAAGCGCCTTCCGAAGAGACCATTGTAGCGCCCAGCGGATGTTCCGGGTTGCACTGGTTGCTAAATGCCGGGCAATCGTGCGGTTTCTTAAGCCCTTGCAGAATTTGACCGGCGATGCACAACGGCGATTCGTCCGCTGTGATCGTTTCCACGTCGAACCGCTTTTCGGCGTTGAACGCATCGAACTCCGCCCGGAGCTGCCAGCCGCTCATCGGGATGGTCCCGATCCCGCGCCACTTCCGGTCACATTCTTCGAAAACCGTGTTTATCATTTTCTGGGCGGGCCGGTTGCCGTCAAAGGTGACCGCCCGCTGGTAAGCGTTCGTTACTTCAACCTTGCCGGCTTCGAGCAGCCGGACCGTTTCGAGGATGCCCTGCACAATGTCGAGCGGCTCAAAACCGGTGACAACCATCGGGGTGCTGAACTGTTCGGCTAACAACGGGTACTCGTGATAGCCCATCACCGCGCAAACGTGCCCCGCCAACAGGAAACCCTGCACGCGGTTGCTGGGGAAGCCTAAAATGGCAGAGACAGCCGGCGGCACGCGCACATGCGAAACCAGGATGCTGTAGTTTTTCAGGCCGAGATGGTTGGCCTGCACCACGCTCATGACATTGGGCGGGGCGGTGGTTTCGAAGCCGATCGCAAAGAAGACCACCTGTTTGTCGGGATTCGCTTTGGCCAGCTTGACGGCATCCAGCGGCGAATACACCACGCGCACATCCCCGCCCTGCGCCTTGACCGAGAACAGGTCTGTCGTGGAGCCGGGCACGCGCAGCATGTCGCCATAGGAGCAAAAGATGACGTTCGGGCGGGAGGCGATTTCGAGCGCTTTATCGATCAACTCGAGCGGCGTGACGCAAACCGGGCAGCCAGGTCCATGGACGAGCTCGATCTCAGGCGGCAGCAACTGGTCTATGCCATGGCGCACGATGGCATGCGTTTGTCCCCCGCAAATTTCCATGATCGTCCACGGACGCGAGATGGTGCGGCGGATCTCCTCGATTAGACCTTTTACCAGCGCAGCATCCCGGTATTCGTCAACGTATTTCATCAGTAAATGTAACGCGAGATTAATCTCGCGTTACTCCGGACCGATTTCATCTTCGATGTTTGAGATTTGCTTCAACAGTTCCAGCGTTTCCAGGGCCTCTTTTTCGCTCAGCAGGCTGATCGCAAACCCGACGTGAATGACACAGTAATCCCCTATTCTGGCCTCCGGCACATAATCCAGGCAGGCCTCGCGAAAAATCCCGCCAAAATCGACCTTGGCCATTTGCAGCCCATCCGCTGCGCTGATCTCAACAATTTTGCCCGGCACTGCTAGACACATGATTCCTCCAGAAGTTACGGTTTCATCCATTAAGACAGCGACTGAAGTCGCTACTACGTTCGTAAACGTGCCGCCGCAATCGCTGCCTGTCCAAGGGAAAGGCCGCCGTCGTTGGTTGGCACCTGATGATGTAGGTATACAACAAAACCGTCCCCCTGCAACAGTACTAAAGTTCGTTGTAATAGGGTGATATTCTGCCAAACTCCGCCCGACAGCGAAACCTGCTCCAATCCTTTAGTTATACGCAGTTTCTTGCAAATCTCCAGCGCAAGTTGGGACAGACCGTTATGGAATCTAGCAGAAATGATGGAAACAGGAACGCCGGCCAGCACATCGGCCAGCAAGGCCTCTATTGCGCTTTGCACCTTGATTTCTGCCTGCTCCCACTCAAACGAATAGATACCGTCTTCTTCCGGATGCGCTAAAGCCTCGAACTCGATGGCCGCCTGAGCCTCATAATTGACCGTCTGCCGCACGCCTGCCAAGGAAGCGGCCGCATCGAACAGGCGCCCCATGCTGGAAGTAAGCGGGGTGTTGATCTTCCGCTCCAACTGGGTGCGCAGGATTGTGCGGTCTTCGGCACAAAATTCAACTACCGGAGCGAGGCGGTCATCCCAATCCAATCCGAGGGACCACAAGAGTGCCAGTGCCGTGCGAGCTGGTTTTCTGACCGCCGCATCCCCGCCGGGGAGCGGGAAATACTCCAGGTGAAAAGCACGCTCGTAGCCAAGATAATTAGCGACCAGGGCCTCCCCACCCCAGATAGCGCCATCTTCGCCAAAACCGGTGCCGTCGAAAGCCAGGCCGATGACCGGTTGAGAGCCATCCAGTCCATGTTCCGCCATACACGCGGCAATGTGGGCGTGATGGTGTTGTATCGGGATTGCCGGTATATGATCCCGCGCCGCCCTTTCGAGCGCGTACCGGGTGGAAAGGTAATTGGGATGCAAATCGTGGGCAATCGCTTCGGGCTTAACCCGAAACAATCGCTCGAAATGCTCGATGCCTCGCTCGAATGCCTGCAATGTTTCGTAGTTCTCCATATCCCCGATGTGGTGGCTGAGAAAGGCGTAGTTTTTGTTGGTGATACAAAACGTGTTTTTCAGTTCGGGGCCAACGGCGAGGAGAGGTGGGGCTTCAAAAGGCAATCTCACAGGAAAGGGTGCATAGCCGCGGCTGCGTCGAATGGGATAAGTAACCAGTGACCGGTGATGCGTATCCGGTTCTCTGTAGCCGATCACTCGCACAACCGAGTCGTCACAGCGGATGTGGATATCCCGGTCGTGCATTAGAAAGGCATCGGCCAGCGGAGCAAGTCGTCTGCGAGCTTCGTCGTTATCGGTGGCAATGGGCTCTTCGCTGAGATTTGCACTGGTCATCACCAAAGCCTCGGGGAAACCAGCGGCCTGCTCGAGCAGAAGATAATGCAGCGGCGTATAAGGCAACATGACTCCCAGCGTATTTTGTCCGGGAGCGCATTCTTTTGCAAGGGAAGATTCAACTTTTCGGCGCAACAGGACGATTGGCCGGGCCAGGGATTCGAGCAACGCGCGCTCGGCATCATCAACGTAGCAATGCCTTTCAATTGTTTCGAGGTCTGGCATCATCAGGGCGAAAGGCTTATCCACGCGCAGTTTACGGCGGCGGAGCTCGCTGACTGCGCCGCCGTTTGTTGCATCGCAGGCGAGGTGAAACCCGCCGAGGCCTTTGATTGCGACGATGTTTCCTTCTACAAGAAGCCAGCGCGTTGTGCGGATTGCGTCTTCTCCTGCAAGTGGGGGAATTTGTAATTTGGTATTGAGGCCCGGCTCCAGCCAGACCTTTGGTCCACAGGCGGGACAGGCAACCGGCTGGGCGTGGAAACGCCGGTCCAGCGGGTCGCTGTATTCCTTCTCACAATCAGGGCACATGGCAAAGGGCGCCATGGTGGTTTTGGGCCGGTCGTAGGGGATGTCTTTGATGATCGTAAAGCGCGGCCCGCAGTTGGTGCAATTGATAAAGGGGTAGCGGTAACGCCTATCGGAGGGGTCGAACAGCTCGCGCAAACAATCGGGACAGAGGCTGACGTCCGGAGAAATCGGCTGGAAGGCGCCTTCCACGGCTTCGGAATGGAGAATGTCAAAGGAACGGAAGCCGTTCGGGGGTTGGAAAGAAGCACTCAGCTCGTCGATGCGGGAGAGCGGCGGGGCCTTGTCGCGCAAGGCCATGATAAAGGCATCCACCCTGTCCTTTTCACCGTCCACTTCGATGTCCACCCCCGCAGAGGTATTGCGCACCCAGCCCGTGAGCGCCAGGCGTCCGGCAAGTCCGTAGACAAAGGGGCGAAAACCAACCCCTTGCACAATCCCTGTAATGTGAATTTTTGCGCCGGTGAGCTTGGACATGTAGGTTCTGGGTTATTGGTAATTTGAAATTTTGGTCCGAATTATGATCTACGATTTGTGTTTGTCAGAATCCAATTGACCCAGGCATCCACGCCTTCGCCGGTAGTACATGAAAGAGGGAATGTGACTAAGCCGGGATTTAAGATTGCAACACCCCTTTGAAAGTAATCCATTTTGAAATTTATGTAAGGCAGGAGGTCGATCTTATTAATGACCAACGCGTCTACGCCCCGGTACATGCCTGGATATTTGTACGGCTTGTCGTCGCCTTCGGGGATCGAAGCGATCAGCACGGACTTGTGCGTGCCGAGGCGGAATTCGGCCGGGCAGACCAGGTTGCCGACGTTTTCAACAAGCAACATGTCGACCGAAGCAAGTTCGATCTGGCTGAGCGCCTGGTGCAGCATAACGGCGTCGAGGTGGCATTCGCCGCCGGTATTGATTTGGATTGATACGGCAGCCCCGGCCGCGGCAGCGCGGTCGGCATCGATCGAAGTAGCAATATCACCGTCTACTACGGCCACGCGCAATTTTTCCACCAATCGCGGCAGGGTCTGTTCGATCAGGGAAGTCTTGCCCGCCCCGGGTGAGGCCATCAGGTTGAGAGCGAAGACCTGGGCCGCATCCAAACGGGACCGGTTCTCTTCAGCCAGTTTATCATTGGCAGACAGGATTCGTTCGACGATGGGGATTCGTTGGCTCATGGTAATTCGATTGTACGGCAGTCTGCGAGGAGAAAATAGTCATTTTGGACACTATTTCACTCGATATTCATCCATGTTTCTGGGTATCTATCACTTCTTACCAGATTGGCCCTGCCCGGGCATTTTATGCACACGTGTGCATAACCAAGTGCGGCGATTAAATCACAGGTATCATTCTATATCAATCGCCTCCAGGGCAAACTCTTCCCCGGCAATGATCTTCACGCCGACCGCGCCGCAGTTCGGGCAGGAAAACTCCTCCCCATCCGGCTTATATTTCAGGAAACAGGCCATGCACTGGAATTCCGCCGGGACCATGCGGAAATGCAATTGCGCCCCTTCCGCGATTGTGTCCTGAGCGATCATTTCCCAATAGAACTGGATCAACTCGTCCACCAGCTTAGACAGTTCGCCCATCACAATGTGCAGGTCCGTGATGCGTTTGGCGTCCGCTTTTTGGGCATGTTTAAGAGCGATATCCAGAATCGATTGGGCGACAGGGAGTTCGTGCATAGATGGCATTATAGCACTGCGGTTTAGCCTCTTGATTGTGCATTTAGTCACAATTTATGCTATTATGATTATGTAGAAGGAGGCCCAGATGGACAAGATCTTGAAAAAACGCGGGTGGCATCTCTGGACCCGGGTCGGACGCAAATGGTGGCATCGTTACAACCAAGCGGGATTGAGCGGCCAGGGCAGCGGTGAATACTGGATCAAGGATGGCTGCCTGTTCTTCCAACATGACGCAAGGCCACAACCGGTTCGACTGCCGTTGAAGAATCTATCTCAGATCGAAGTTTGCCCCTGTGGCAGGAAAGCAGGGATCCCGGTCATCAAGCTGGTTTGGGAAGAGGATGGCCGCTGGTTCAGCGCGGGGTTTGTCCTCTCCGGACTGGTGGATAGAAGCACCAACTTACTGACAAGTTTACGGATCGAGGGACTGCGATCTTAGCAGGGCTAAGAATTGGGAATTGGATCAAACCGTTACCGCATGAAATGTGCGTAGACGCGTGTTCACGCTCGCACCCCCAAACCTGTCCTGAGCTTGTCGAAGGATCCGGCACTCTTTTCATCCCGCCCAATAGCGACGGGACATCCCCGTCAAAGTGCAACGGGATAAATGCGGGAAATCGGAATGAGCCGGTTATTTTTGGTATAGTAAAATCTGAAAACGTGGGACAGATTTCCCCTCCCGGCCTGTAAGCCGCACGATACAACAAATTTTCCTGCCTCACGGCGAATGAACCTTTAATTGTAAGGAGACGTACACATGCAAATTTCTCTAGCCATTGTGGGTGATGCTCAGCTAGGATCGCCGCAGCCAGGCAACCAGCTGCGTGATCCCCAGGGCAGCGATCACGGTCAACAAAACCACCCACTCGAACGTGAATTCCAGCCGCACGAGCATAGCAACGCTCGCCAGAAACAGGCCGATCAAGGTGACGATCGTCAAACGGGTCAGGTGGCGGAGCTGGAGCTCGCGCAGGTCCGCCGACAGAGGCGCGAAACGCAAACGGCGCATAAAATCGGTCAGGTCCCAGGCCAGCAGCCCGCCCAGCGCGCCAGAGATCATCCAGCCAGGGGGAAGCGCAATCCATAGACCAAAAGCGGCTAAAGCCAACGAGAGGATGATCCCGATCGTTGAGAACCACACCCAGCGATTCCAGCCCGCGACGAGCCAGAGCATCCCAAAAAGGATCAACCCGCGCGCTACCTGGTCAAAGCCCGCGCCCCCAAAGGCAAAAGTGAGCGAGCCAATTCCCATCAATAGAGCAACAACATAGGCAAAACGCGTCATATCCGGCCACCAATCGCTCGCAATATCACAGGAGGGCGGCCCAGCCGGCGCTTCACCACCTGGTCAAACGGCTGGGAAACATCCCAACCCAACACCTGGATGCCAGCACGCTGCAGTTTCTGGATCAAAAGGTCCCTTTCCAGGCGCAACAGCCTGGCTGCCTGGTCAACCGATTCGCTTTTCGGGAGGTAGCTCAACTCAAAAGAGACCGGGTCCGGGCTGACCACCATGACCTGGTAGCCGCGGGCACGCAGTTGCACCAGAATGTTCACATCATCCGCATCCAGTGGGCTGATCAGAATGATCTGGGAATGGAGAGGGAAAAGGCGGGCAGGGATATATTCCAGTTCGGAAAAAATCGTATTGCTTCCAACCTGTGCGTGCGCCAGAGCCTGCAGGATGCGTTCGCGCTGGATCTTCCCATATCCCGGAAAGGTCCAGCGGAGATAATGACCGTAATCCAGCAGCCCGACCCGGTTGCCTTGCGACAGCAGTACGTCCGCCATGGCGGCCGCCGCCAGGACCGAATACTCAAACAACGAGTGCTCTTTATCGAAAAGGTTGGTTCTCTGGCGGCCATCCAGGATGATGCCGACGTCCGCCACCCGCTCCTGCTCGAACTCGTTCGAATAAATGTTGAAAGAATGGCGCGCGCTGGCCCGCCAGTTGATCCAACGCGGCGAGTCGCCTGCCTGGTATTCCCGCAGGCCGAAGAACTCGACGCCCGGCCCGCCCACGCGGGCCGGGATCGTCCCGGAATACACCCGCGTTTTGCGGGTGCGGAGGGCGATCTGCTTCAAACGCATCACAGCCGGCAATACGAACAATTGTCCGGTTGTGGGCACCGTCGCCTCGCGGCGGACCAACCCGAAATGATCGCGCGCCTGGAGGTGCAGGCCGGGAAACGGATAGTAACCGCGCGGACCGCTGATCGTGTACGAAAGCTTGATCGTTTGCCCCTTTGCCAGATGCAAAAGGTGCCGCGCCGATCCATCTTGAATTTTCAAACGCGGGGACACCTGATCTGTGAGCAGAACGTCTTCGAGCGTTCCGCCCTCATTCGTGATCGTCAATGAAACCTGGACAGGCATATCTGCAGAAGTACGCTCCGCGCTCAGATTGCGTTCCACCTTCAGTTTTATCACCTGGGGAGCGCGCATCAGGCCGCTCAACAGGTAGACCGCCAGGGGAATGGCCAGCGTAAGGATATCGCCACGCAATGTGACCAGGCCAAACAAAATCAATCCGTAGACCAGCAGGCCGAGCAGCAGGGAACGATACATGGGTCAGTCAATCACTGGGACAGCCACCTTGGCAAAGGTGTCTTTGATCACATCTTCGCTTACCCTTTGAGCCATCCAGTATTCCGGTTGCAGGATCAGGCGATGGATCAAAACCGGCGTGGCAAACTCCTTGATATCGTCGGGCGTAACATAGTCGCGTCCCTCGAGGGCAGCGCGCGCACGGGCCATTTTCAAAAACGCCAGCGAACCGCGCGGACTCGAGCCGACTGCCACACGACGGTCCTGGCGCGTTTCGTGCACCAGCCTGGCGATATATTCTTCCAGGTCCTGGTGGACGTGCACGCTCTCCACCACCTGGCGCATGTCCATCAGCTGTTGGGCATCCGTCACCCTGCTCAGGATTGCCTCATCCTGGCGGCGTTCCCGCCGGCGGCGTAAGATCTCTCGTTCTTCGTCTACATCTGGATAGCCCACCGCGAGCTTCAACATAAAGCGGTCAAGCTGCGCTTCCGGCAGGGGAAAAGTGCCCTCATACTCGATCGGGTTCTGGGTTGCCAGCACAAGGAACGGCTCCGGCAGAGGCAGTGTTTCTCCTTCCAGGGTGACCTGTCCCTCCTGCATGGCTTCCAGCAAAGCGGATTGGGTCTTAGGCGAGGCGCGGTTGATCTCATCTGCCAGGATGATGTTGGCAAAGACCGGCCCTTTGCGCAGCTCGAAATCGTTTCGGTTGCGGTTGAAAATGTAACCGCCGGTGATATCGCCCGGGAGCAGGTCAGGGGTGAACTGGATGCGCCTGAAGTCCAGGCCCAGCGCAGTTGCAAAGCTGCGCGCAATCAGGGTTTTTCCCAGGCCTGGAAAGTCTTCCAATAATACATGGCCGCCCGCCAGCATGGCAGCCATAATCTTCTCCAAAAGGCTACGCTTGCCCACAATCGCTCGTTCGACCTCGGCGACCACCTGATTGCCGAGCCTGGACACATCTTGGGTTTCAATCACGCTCATTCTCCATTTGAGATTGCAGGTATACGATCACCTGGTTAAGATCGACATCGAAAGGTGTAGAAGGTGGACGTGAAAAACGTCTCTGCCGAGGAAAATCGGCGAACGTACGCAGCAGGCCGGCCTCCAGGTATGCTTCCACTTCAGGGGGCGGATTCCAGTCCCGGCCTTTGAGAGGGCTACCCACATCATCGGCCTGTGCGTTGCGGAGGGTCAGGATCGAACGCGCCAGTTTTCCAAAGCGGTTCGCGATCAACCATTTGTTATAAACGCCCCCTCTCGTCTGAGAGATCTGCCGTGCAACAGACTCCAGCGGGCCTTTTGGAGAGATAAATTCCTCAGGAACCAATTTCCTTCCCCGCTCTTTCCCGTACAGGCTGCCAAAGGCCATCAGGGAAACCCCACCCAGCAACAAGACCCAATAAACCACCTGCGCCACAGACTGGTACAGAATACTGAAGCCCCACCAAATGTAAGAAACAGGAACAAACAAAGCGGCTTTAACGATGTTCTGCACGTAATAGGCCATCCCGGCCGCTACCAGAAAAAAAACACCGAGCAAAATCAAGCGGCGACGTTTCATGGCTGCGCTCCCACCGCCTGCAAAATCGCCGTCAGGCAGACAACCGCTTCGTCCACATCTTCCCGGTCGGATCTTCGCCCACCGTAGCGCGCCTTCTCGAACAAACGGGTCAGGCGCTGAACAGGGCCGGAAGGCAAGCCAGCCTGCTCCAACCGGGATGCGAATTCTTGCGGGGTCATCGCCTGTTGGCGCTCAAGCCCGCGTTCCTGCTGGAGCGCCTCGCTCATGCGCGCATAGCACTGAATGACCGTGTCATCCCATTCGCGCCCTTCAGAAATATCTTTGAGAGCGGAGCGAGCTGCTCGCGCCAGGGTTTGAAATTGGTGTTTGGGAGGCCGCAGGAGGCGGTAAAGCCAAAATCCAATCCCTGCAAAGGCCAACACAACCAATAAGCTGACCACGTAGTTCACCCAGGGAGGGATGACGGGCGGCGTGTAGGGCGGTGGCGTTGTAAACACCTCCGCCCCTTGCTGCATTTCTGTCACTTGCGCTTCGGCCCCGAACACTCCCTCCGGACGGAATTTGGTCAGCGCATAATAAATGGCCCAGGCGGTCAGCCCCACCCGCAACATCGTCTTGAGCACGCGTTTCCGGGCTTCCGGCGTAAGCATGGCGAGCATTAACACGAACAGAACCACAAATCCGCCGACGAGCATAAACGCTTCGCCAAGGCCGATCGATCCGACGTTGTCAACGAGGTGCGCAAAACCCGGGAACAAGTCTGTTTGTTCTTCTTCTCCAGAAATAAACAGCTGGGCAGGTTTAAGTTTCAGGTTCTGCAAACTGGCAGCCAGCAGTACGAGCGTCAGTATGCCGAGGCTGGCCAAAATAATGACAGCGATTCGTTTGATCCGTGGAGTGAGTTTCAAAAATCTCATGGGCGCCGTTATTTTACTTCATACAAACTGCAAAGTTCCACCTGTCAGTATAAATCAAGACTGTAAATCATACGCCACCCTTCAGAGTGGTTTTGCCTTATGAACAAAAACCTGGGGTGACTACTCAGCCTATCCTATACAGAAGAGACCCGAAAAACGGTGTGCGTGGGGGCGTACACCCCCACGCACACCGTTTTTCGGGAATTCCTCGCTACGCCTGAGTAGATACAACGTGGCTTTGTTATCCTGCTTCGTTCAGATTTCCCGCGATTTGCACGGTCGCTGTTGGGCGGGATGAAAAGGGTGCCGGATCCTTCGACCCCGGCCCGCGCGGCGGAGGCGGGGCGGGCAGGCTCCGCCATTCGGGGACTTTGCAAGACAGGATGGTATCCTTATCAGGATGGTATACTCGCCAAGGATGAAAGAAGTATTCGTTAACCCTTCCGACTGCGTAGGAGCCGTCCACCCGGCAGCGATCCAGGGAATGGAATTGTTCAACGCCGGGGAATACTGGTTGGCCCATGAAGAGCTGGAGCAGGCCTGGAAGGAGGAGGACGGCCCTGTCGCGGAACTCTACCGGGCGATCCTGCAAACAGCGGTTGTGTACCTGCACGTCACGCGCGCCAACTACAACGGCGCTGTCAAGGTTTACGGGCGGGTCCAAAAGTGGATCCGACCCTGGCCGGAGGTCTGCCGCGGGATCGAAATCGGGCAACTGCGCCAGAACCTGGAGGCAGTGTTTGCGGAGGTCAAACGTCTCGGGCCGGACGGGCTGGCCGGGTTCGACCGCTCCTTGCTTAAACCGGTACGATGGACATGAGCGAGCCAACTCCCACGCCTGATTCCACACAAGAAAGCGCTCAAACGTCCGAGCGGAAATACATTTGCGACCGGTGCGGACATGAAATGCGCGAGAGAAATTGCAAGATCACCTGTCCCAACTGCGGGAACCGCTTTGATTGTTCTGATTTGAACATTTATTTTGATTGAAAGTATCAAACCGGGGATAAACGGAGATAACCATCCAAATGGAAATGAAATTTGAGAAAAAAATCGCCCTGGTGACTGGTTCCGGGCGCGGGATCGGGCGAGCGATTGCGCTGCACTTTGCCCAGAACGGCGCGGATGTGGTCGTCAACTACTTCCGCAACCGGATTCCGGCCGAAGAAACAGCTCACGAGATCGAGAAACTGGGCCGGAGCGCCCTGCCTGTCAAAGCAGACGTAGGCAACATCGCCGATCTCAACCTGTTATTCGAAGGGGTGACAAAGAAGTTCGGCGGGTTGGATATCCTCATTCACAACGCGGCCTCCGGGTATAACCGCCCGGTGAGCGAGCAGAAACCAAAAGGTTGGGATTGGACCATGAACATCAACGCGCGCAGCCTGCTATTTGGGGCACAGCTGGCCATCCCGTTAATGGAAAAACGCGGTGGCGGGTATATCGTCAGCGTTTCGAGCGCGGGCGCAACCCGGGTCCTGCCAGATTATGTAGTCGTCGGCGCCAGCAAGGCCGCCCTGGAAGCGCTGACCCGGTACCTGGCCGTGGAGTTAGCGCCGAAGAATATTGTTGTCAATGCAGTGTCGCCGGGCGTGGTCGAAACGGATGCACTCCACCACTTCAGCGGCATGGGTGGACAGGAAAACATCCTTAAGAAATTTATCGAACTGGTCCCGGCGGGCAGGCTGGTGCGGCCGGAGGAAGTCGCCCAGGTGATCGCCTTCCTGTGTACGCCCGCCGCCGCAATGATCCGCGGGCAAACGATCGTCGTGGACGGGGGGTATACGCTGCCGATTAAATAACTTTTGATGTGTTTTTTGGTTCTCCCGTTTCGAGCGGGATTTGACCACAGATAAACGCGGACTTCCCCGGCACCGTCCCGCCGGGACAGATGTGCGCTCTCCCGAAGGGACACCGCCTTCGGGACGGCGTTCGCGGTCAAAAATAACCACTTTTTCAATAAAGCGGACGAAACGAGCGGGCGACCCGGTCAAAATCGGGCAACCAGGAGTAGAACTCTTCGCGAACTCGAGCTGGCGCTGATGATCCAAAGATTGACTTCATCCGTAATGACATAGTCAGCCACAGCAATGACCTGGTCATTTAAATTAGCTTCCAACAATACACGCTGCGCCTGCAAGTCCTCGATGGTAATATTCTCCTGGTCGACCACCTGGAAACCCTGTAATTCGTCCCCATACGCCTGGTCTATATATTCGTCCAGCGTCAGGGTGGGCAGAATGTCGGTTTTCACGACGATGTGGGTATCATAAATGACAGTTTCCGGCTGGGGAAAATTGAACCAGAACCGGTAATCAAAAGATTCGTTCTCCAAGCGGTCAGCAAGGAGAGTCAAACCCTGATTGCGATAACGTTGGATCCGAGCCTGGCGTTCTATTTCCGCATCAACGGATTCGAACTGCGGCGGGACCGATAGCTCGATGATCGTGCCAGTATATCGTTCCCAATTGTCTGGAACCTGGTCACTACTCACAACGGAAGGGATCGTAGAAGGGCCTCCCGGGGCCCCGGCCTGATCGGGCGCACTTGTCAATTCCGACAGAGAAGTTGGTAAATCCGTGGGGAAAATGGAAACTCCACCGGGCGCGGTTGAACTGCTGATAAAGATAAAGCTCCCAAAGATCGTTCCGATGGCAGCCAGGGCAAGACAACCCAATACGATCAGCTGTGTCAATGTCATGCCAAAATGGCGCCTTTGGCGCGGATTGTTCATATCAGCTCCTACTTCCCTTAGTAATTCTATGAGTTATTAGATCTGGTTCATTAGTACAATACCTTCGCCAAAAAATTAAGTAAGTAGGGCTTCTTGTAGTAAAGTTATGTTCACCACAAACAAACCTACAACAAGAAGCCCGTGATGAACATTTTAGCACTTTTACAATGCATACAGCCTGATCTTTCAAAAACCGAACAGCGGCGGCTAAGCCGGATCGCCCAGGCGATGTTGAGCATGAGCGGTCGCGTGACGATGCTGGGCCTGTCTCGCTGGGCTGGAAAGGGTGGCAGTTACCGGACGGTACAACGATTTTTCAACGCTGTGATTTCCTGGCCGAACGTTTTCTGTAAGTTTTTCATGCGGCATCTGTATCGTCCAGATGGGGAATATTTTCTGGTTGGGGATGAAAGTGTAGCGACCAAATCTGGCAAAGAGACGCATGGTCTGGACTACTTTTTCTCCGGTTTGCTGAACAAAGTCGTGAAGGGTGTTGCCATTTTCTCTCTGTCGTTAGTTTCTGTTGAGGAACGGCGCTCTTATCCACTGCGAGTGGAACAGGTGATCCGCGGCGAAGAAGAAAAGCTGGCAGCCAAAGAGCGCAAGCAGAAACGAGCGAAAAAGGACAAGGCAGCGCCAAAGAAAAAGCGTGGTCGTCCCAAAGGCAGCCGCAATCGGGATAAGACCCAGGTTGAGTTGACTGCGGAACTGAAACGCATTCAGGAGATGGTCAAAAATCAGCTCACCCTGCTGCGAGCTCTGATCACCGTTCGCTATCTGGTGCTGGATGGGCACTTTGGCAACAACAATGCCCTGCAGATGACCTTGCAGTGTGATCTGCATCTGATCTCCAAGCTGCGTTATGATGCTGCCCTGTCTTTCGTGTACGATGGTACGCAAAAACGAAAGGGACCACGCAAGAAATATGGTCAGAAGATCAACTATCGTCAGATCAAGGATGATTACCTGGTCGACAGGAGCATCAAAGACGGCATCGAAACCTGCATCTATCAAGCCCAGATGCTGCATCACGAGTTCGCCCAGATCCTCAATGTGGTCATCATCACCAAGACCAACCTCAGCACCGGTGCCTTTGCCAATGTCAACCTGTTCTCCAGTGATCTAGAACTTTCCTATGAAAAGATCATCGATTTCTATAGCCTGAGATTCCAGATCGAGTTCAATTTCAGGGATGCCAAGCAGTTCTGGGGCCTGGAAGATTTCATGAGCATCAAGGAACTTCCTGTCACGAATGCGATCAACCTCTCGCTGTTCATGGTCAACCTTTCACAGGTCTTGCTGCGTGAATTTCGCAACGTTCATCCCGACAGCGGCGTCCTGGATTTGAAGGCTTACTTCCGAGCTGCAAAATACTTCGAGGAGACAATAAAAATGCTTCCCGAAAAACCTGAACCATTTTTATTGGAGCAGATTTTTGACCAGATATCCACTTTAGGCTGTATTCATGCTGTTAATGTGCACCCTTCACCCCCATAATTGGCGAAGGTA
>CAWGNR010000014.1:0-41209 GCA_963823985.1 uncultured Chloroflexia bacterium | reverse complement strand
GTCGCAATCAGCAGATAATCTGCCAGCTCATTAACGTTTAAGTTTGAGTTGTTCCAATTTTGTCCTACCGCAAACGCGGCTGGAGCGGGGCTGGCGCCCCTTCCGGCAGCTCGATCGTAAAGGTCGAGCCCGTCCCCAGGGCGCTTTGCGCTTCGATGGTCCCATGGTGCGCGTGCACCAGTTGTTTGGTGATCGCCAGCCCCAACCCGCTATGGGTGCGTTCGCTGCGCGAGCGGTCCCCGCGCCAGAAACGGTCGAAGATGAACGGCAGGTCTTCCGGCGGGATGCCTGCGCCGGAATCGCTGACGACGATCCTCACGCTTCGTTCGGGGGTTGGACCTGCTCCGGTTTCGAGCGCAATCGTCCCGCCTGCAGGGGTATAGCGCAGGGCGTTGGAGACCAAATTGGACAGTACCTGGTTGAGCCGGTCATAGTCGGCGCTCAGCTCCTGTCCCGGGTCTGCGACCCTGGTCCTCAGCTCGATCCCCTGGGATCCGGCCTGCGAGGCAAAGCTGGCAACCACATCCTGGACCAGGCCGGCCAGCAGGAAGCGGGTGGGATGTAAGGGGAGCTGGCCTGTCTCGACCAGCGAGAGCACTTGCAGGTCGTTCACCAGGCGGGTGAGCAGCCTGGTTTCATCCAACGTGGAATGGATATGTTCGAGCGTGGGCTGGTACACGCCGTGAACGATGCCTTCCAAATTCCCCTGGATGATGTGCAGCGGCGTGCGCAGGTCATGGGCGATGTCGGCGGTCAGGTTGCGCCGTTGTTGTTCCGCGCGGTCCAGTTCCCCGACCATCTTGTTGAAGCGTTGGGTGATCCGCTGGAACTGCGGTGAATTATCCTCGGGCACGCGCACCGAGAGATCTCCTTCCGCAATGGCATCGATGGCGTTGACGATCTGCTCCACCGGCTTGCCGTAGCGCGTGTACAACGTGATAATGGTCATGAGCGCCAGGGCGACAAACAGGACCGGCGCGCCGCACACGAGCAGCCAGATGTTCCGGACCCCGGCGTATTCCGTGAAAAGCGTGTACAGCAGGGCGGAGCCGCCTCCGACGCACAGAAAGAGGGCAAAGAAAAGGAAGAGGATGACCGGAAGGAAGCGCATCCCCCTGCGGGGTTCATCCTGGTGCGCAGGCCTGGCGGGTGGGGGCGCTTCGCTCATATCCGCTTTCGTCCGTTTCGCTTGGGCGCCCGGTTCAGGGCTCGCTCAAACGGTAGCCGATCCCGCGCACCGTTTCGATCATGGGCGCGCCGGAGGCGGCTTTAAGCTTCTTGCGCAGGTTCTTGATGTGCGAGTCCACGCTGCGGTCCGTGTTGGAGGCGACTGCGTGCAAGTCCTCCAGCAGTTGTTCGCGGGTGAGCGTCTGTCCCGGGCGGGTGGCCAGGACCCGCAGCAGCTTGAATTCATTGGGGGTCAGGTGGACCGGGCCCCCGTCCCAGGTGACCGTGTGCCGGGCGGAATCGATCTCCAACCCGCCCACGCGCAGCAGGTCCGGCGCTTTCAGGCCGCCGCTTGTCCGGCGCAGCAGCGCCCGCACCCGCGCCACCAGGGCGTAGACCGAAAATGGCTTGGTCACGTAATCATCCGCGCCGATTTCGAGGCCGGTGACCTGGTCGATCTCTTCGGATAAAGCGGTCAGCATGATGATGGGCACGTCGCTTTCCCGGCGCAGGATGCGGCAGACCTCGCGACCGTTTATCTCCGGGAGCATCAGGTCGAGGATGATGAGATCGGGCTTTTCCCGGCGGGCAAGCGCCAGGGCGGTTTGACCGTCCGAGGCGATGAACACCCGGAACCCGTTTTTCTCGAGGTAATCCCTGGTGAGGTTGGCGACTTTCGGTTCGTCATCTACAACGAGGATCAGTTGGGACATGGACAAAGTATAAAGGAGAAATCGGGATTCGCAGGAGATCCATCTACAGCAAACCGCCGGTCCTGGCATACGCTTGCGCTGAAATTTCGATGGGCGTGCGCGTTCTCATGAGGGGGTCTCCCAGATCTGCCATTTCCCGGTCTCCGTCAGGGGCAGGCCTTCCCCGATCCATTCATCCAACGAACCGTCATAGACCGCGGCGCCTTCCTGCCCGACCAAGACGTGCGCCATCGCGCTGACCGCGGCCGCGATCCCGCCGCCGCAATAGGTAATGATGCGCTTGTACTTGGATGTTTCCTGCAGGCGCGCTGCGAGCCGGTCGTCTGGCAGGAAATAGTCCATGCCCTGCATCAGGTCCATGCAAGAAAGATTGGCCGAACCCGTAATATGAGCGCCTGCATAGCTCGCAGGCGGCAGCACGTCGAGGACGGCGGTGTCAGCCTGCTCGAGCGCCGCCAGGACGTCCTCCTTGCTGGCAAACATGTCCGGCCTCGGGCTTGCCCGGAAGACCGCCGGCGCATACCTTCGTGCGGTCTGCTCGACCTGCCCCCCGGCCTGTTTCCAGGCCGATAATCCTCCGTTCAGCAGGCGGACGTGGTTGTGACCCGCATAGCGCAGCAGCCACCACGCCCGGGCGGCATAGGGGAGCAAGTCGCAGGCGTACACGATGACTTCCGTGTCGTTGGAGATGCCGGCCGCCCCCATTTGCCCGGCCAACCTGTCCACGGGCAGGAGGGTGCAGGCGTAGCGGCTGTCGGGGACGGAAAACCGCTCGTGATCGAAAAAGGCCCCCCCGGGGATGTGTTCCTGCCGGTAGGCATCCTCCGTAATGGTGGCATCGAAGATCCGGATGTTTTTGTCATCGATCTTGTCCAACAGTTCCTCTGCTTCTATGAGCATGCTCTCGCGTTTCATGGTTTCGTCTCCTTCCATTAAAGATTGGTTACCAATCGGGCTACCTTTTTATGCCCAGGTTGGTATGTGCTCAGACCTTTGCAAAAAGAGTAGGACAAAAACGGTGTGCGTGGGGGGCGTACGCCCCCCACGCACACCGTTTTTGTCACCTCTTAATGCAGGCTGAGTAGTTACCCAGGCTGTAAGGATACCAATCCTGTGTGGAGGAAGTGTGGAGGAACCTGTCAGGGTGTGTGGAGGTTATAGCAGCTTTATGTCATTGCGAGCGAGTGTAACGAGCGACACTTGCACCGAACGCAGTGCGGTACAAGTGTCGCCCTATCGGGCTCGCAATGACATTGACGTCGGGCGCTCAGGTCAATGGTCTGGGCTTTCCTCTGTGGTCTGGGCCGTGGTGGTCTCGACGACTGCCTGCTGGACCCGAGCCGGTTCCCCGGCTTCCGTGGGAGCCTGCAGCGTGGTGATTTTCTGCCGGCTGGCCTGGGCTTCCGGCGCGAGGCGGTTGAAGTAGCCCTTGACGCTGTCCACGGCGCCCTTGCCCTGCTGCAGGATGCCGACCAGGGAATGGACCGGGTACGAGCCGCTGCCGATCACCAGGCCCGTGATCAACACGTCGATCTGGGCCGGGACCGCGTCGATGCCGAGCATGGCGAACATTTGCAGTTGCCCGATCCCGGCGATCACGACGCCCAGCATCAAGCCGAGCACGACCGAGGCCGCCGCTTTTGCGCTGATATAGCCGCCAGAGGAGGTGAGATCGGCCAGGTTGCTCTCGGCTTTCTCCAGGCGCAGCTGGGCGATCTCCATCAGCTTGCTGCCTGCAGCGATCCGGGCCCGCACTTCATCCGTCAGGGAGGCGACCGAGGTCTGGCCAAACTGGATGCCCTGCAGTTCGGCGTTGTATTTGTCCGAAACATCGTTCAGGAACTGGCGCGCCTGTTGCACTTCGGTCTCGGCGTTCTTCAGCCAGCGCAGCCCGCGGCCCAGGTAGGCGATCATCGTCCGCCAGCTGCCCTCGAGGATGTTGAAGGTGCTTTCCAGCGTCCGTTCTACGGCCGCCGCGGCTGCCAGCACCGGGGCCAGCACCAGGGACAGGTTGGCTCCCACTGCCAGGGGCAGCGCCTGCGCATCCGGAATGGGGGAAGCCAGGATCCATGCGATCAAGAGCATCCACAGGATGACGACGGTCGCAGCCAGGATGCGAAACCACCTGCGCGTCTTAAAAAACTGGTCCTTGTCAGACCAGGTGGGCATCCCGCCCTGAATCACAGAGATTGGACTTTCAGAAACGCTCATGGGGAGACTCCTTTTTTGGTTCGGTTGGATAGAAAGTATACATAATAGGACTTACGCAAACGAATGAGAGATGCCCGGAAATATGGGTCGCGTGCGCAGCACGCGACCCATATTTCCGGTACCTTTTCGCGAACTGTGTAAGTCCTATATAAGTAACTGCATTCCGGGGGAAAAGTTTCCCTTCTGGCGTGGAAAGGATTTCTCCATCCGCTGGAAATGACAGGGGGCTGGTCTTGGGTGATTGGGGAAACCCTTCATTGACCGCTTCCCCATCCCTTTCTAGAAGGAAGCCTGCGATTGGCCAGCCGCAGCAACCTTCAAAAAAAAGACAACTCCCGCAAGCCTGGCTTGCGGGAGTTGTCTTTGCATAGGGAGGCGGCATTCCGTTACTGCGCCGGCGCGTCCGGGGGGATCGGCCCAACGTGATAGGGCCGCATCATCTCGTTATCCTCGTGGTCGACGATGTGGCAGTGCCAGACGTAGAATCCCGCCAGATCGAATTTCATCTTCACCCGGGTGACCTCGCCCGGATATGAGATGACCGTGTCTTTGTAACCGGTCTCCCAGGGCAGGGGAGCGTTGCTGCCCGCGACGCTGGGCCCGCCGCCGATCGCCTCGCGCCCCAGGACCTGGAACTGCACCAGGTGGATGTGGATCGGGTGGGCATCTGCGGTCACGTTGTAGATCGCCCATTCCTCCACGTCCCCGACGTTGGGGTTCTCGGTGATGGGGTCCATCCACAGCAGGGGCGTCGCCCTGTCTTCTCCGGCTGCATTGGGATCCCAGGTGCCCAGCAGCGCTGCTACAGGTCCCTCGAACTCCGGCTCTTCCTGTTCGTGGGCTTCTTCGTTGAGGCTGAGATAGCGCGTTAACCCGGCAGGACCGACCGGACTGACTGCCGGGAGCTGCAGGTACTGGGGAGGCGTCGTGGGATCCGATACCGGGCCAGCGGCGACCCGGAACTCCATCACCTGGCCGGTCGAATCCGGGTCCGCCGGGTCGAAATCAACGCCGGCTACGCCGCCGCTGAAGGGCTCGTCCGGGCCGATATTGAGCAGCCGGAAGGAAGCGCCCGCTGCGGCGCTGAAGTCCACGATCAGGTCTGCCCGCTCGGCCAGGGCCAGCAGCACCGTCGCGCCGCCGCCCCCGCTGCCGGGGTAGGGATAATCGTTCAAGCGCACGGGCGCGGGCAGGAAGCCGCCCTCGGCGCCGATCTGCCACACTTCCACGCCCGGATGGTCGAACTGCAGGATCAGGAAGCGCGAGTTGCATCCGTTCAGCAAGCGGAAGCGGTAGCGGCGCGGTTCTACCTCCAGGGAAGGCCAGGTAAAGCCGTTGACCACCATCATGTTGCCGAAGAACTCGGGGTTCCAGATCGGGGAAACAGGCGTATCGGGGATGTACGGTCCTTCGAATCCATCGAAGAACGCCCGGGTGTCCGGGAAGAACAGGGAGCCATCGGTGTTGAACGAGCGGTCCTGGATCGCGATCGGGATTTCACCGTACTCGCCGAGCGGATCGTCGCCCACGCCCGGGTATGGCCCCGGCAGCACGGCCGCGCTGCCATCCCGGCTGTCGAGCACGACGTCGTCGGGACCACCGCGGATCAGCCAGAAGCCGGCCGGCCCGGCATACACGTTTAGCCGGGTCATCCCAAGCGTGTGGTCGTGGTACCACAGGGTGGACGCGCGCTGGTCGTTGGGATATTTGAAGGTAGATGTGCCGTAATCCCATTTTTGCTTGTACTTTTTGTTGAAGTAATCCCAGAAGGTGCCGGCCCGGGCAAAGTTTGCGGGGATATCCCTGGCGGCGGGCAGGTACCAGGCTTCGGCGTAGCCATCGCTGTCCTCTCTGGTGTGCGCGCCGTGCACGTGCGTGACGATCGGCACCGGCCCCGTGTAAGGCCCGGGGGTCGAGCTGAAGCTGGGACGTGAATCCCGGCCGGCTACTCCGCCGGGCGGGTTGGCCCAGTGCAGGGTCGGGTCGACCGGCAGCAGGTGGGGCAGGAAGCCGCCGTTTGAGTCAACCAGCTCGTTTCGCCAGAGCACTTGCGTCGTTTTGTTCCAGCCGGCCTCGATGGTGAAGGCCGGGTAGTTGAACGTCCCGCCCTGGGCAACAGTTCCTGGAAAGTCTGTGGAACCGTAGCTCCATACGGTGGTCTCGGGATGGGGCGGGGAAAGAATGCGTTGCTTGAATTGCCTCACGCCAATTTTGTACATATCCTTGTTCTTGTTGCTGCCCTTGCTGGGCGGCATGGCAGGGGGTTTGACCAGAGGAAGTGTAAATTTGTCTACATCGCCGGGGGCAAGCGTACCGCCCGGGATCTGGGCCTGCCCGCGCAGGATGAATTTTCCGTAGCTGGAAGCATATAACGCGAGCGTGCCCGCTCCGCTGAGTTTAAGAAAGTCTCTTCGAGTAATCATACGTTTTATCCCTTTTGCTTGATGGGTGAAAATGATGTTAGATCCCCAATTAACATTTGTTACCCACACGTCTAAAATTGGATCGAAACAACAAGTTGATTTGCGCTCATGCCTCCTTTCCTTTGAAAAATATGCAGGGTATCCACGCAGGCTTAGCGAGGACTTCCCTGTACGTTCGAAACATATGAAAACGAAATAACCCGAAGCGCCCTGCGGTTTGTTCCCCTTCTGCCTGCTCCGAAGATAGGAGAAATGGCCCCACTGGTCATTCGTGATGTACCGAAATTAAAGCGTCCGCGGCCGGAACAGAATTCCAGCAAGATGATGGAGGAAATCAAGGCATGAAACTGCCTGTCCTTCGCAGAAACTGATAAAACAACCAATATAGACCTTTCTAGGTTGTAAGGTCCAATATCATTATATATAAAATTTGGTTCGGAAACAAGGAGAATAAGATTTCTCCCTCCGGTCGAAATGACATGCCGGTGAAATGTCATAAGCGGGGGAAACCCCTGATTGACCGGGCCCCCTTCCCTCTATAGAATGGAATCAAACCATATAGCGTGCTGCCCGGGCGATCGCGAATCCGGGCGCGCAGACTTGCTTGTTGGAAACGAACCGTTTAGAAAAGGAAGTGCCATATGCATGAAGAACAATTGAAAGAGGGGACCAGCGTCTTTACATCTGACGGAGACGAGGTCGGCAAGATCAACCGCTTCGTGCTCGACCCCAATACGAACGAAGTCACCTATATCGTTGTTCAGAAGGGATGGCTGTTTGCAGAGGACAAGGTGGTGCCTTTTGACAAGGTCCGTTCTGTCAGCGAAGATGAGCTGATTTTGAGCGAAGACCTCGACTACGACAAGTTGCCGCCCTTCGAGGAAACGCACTACATCGAAGTCAACGATCGCGACCTGGACCGGGAGCAGGAAGAGGGCTATCCGGCTTCCCCGGTCGGGCCGGCCTATTTCTGGTACCCGCCTTACGGGTATCTCGGCGACTCCGCCTACGGGCTGGCTTACGGCTGGCCCTACGGCGTCAAGGAACGGAACATCCCGGCCGATAGCGTGCCTTTGCAGGAAGGGACGGACGTGGTCAGCGCAGACGGCGAGCACGTCGGCGACGTGGAAGAGCTGTTCGTCGACGACGAGTCGCACATGGTGACCCATTTCCTGGTCTCCCAGGGCACGTTTTTCAAGGACCGCAAGCTGGTCCCGGCCAACTGGATCCGCAGCGTCAGCGAAGACCAGGTCCGCTTGAACGTGGCTTCGGAGTTGCTGAAACGCCTCCCGGACTACGAAACGGAGTAAGTGACTGTCACCTTTTTCAAGTCGCAGGCTGCAGGATGGCAGATAAAGCCTGCCGGGCCCTGGTTTCGACCAGCCGGTCCCCGTCCGCGGTCTCGATGATCGCGTCCAGGCGCTGGAGGACGTTGCGCAGCAGGGCGGGGTTGATGCGGGCCAGCTTTGCAGCCAGTTCCTCGCCGTACTGCCGTACCTGTGCATTGGGATGGCACAAGATCAAAGCCACGACCAGGGCCGGGTTCTTGTGGCCGGGAGATACGTCCAGGTTTTCCCCCGCCTGGTTGGCCGCCAGGGTGAAGTAAAAGGACAACATCGGTTGCGCCAGGCGGTCCACTTTTTCCCAGACCGGTTCCGTTTCGGACGCGATCGAGAAGAAGGCCAGGTAATACTTGGTGGCGATGGCATAATCGTGGCTGAAGTACGCCGCGCCCGCGGCTGCAGCGCAATAGCTGCTCAACTGCCATTCCAGGTCCACCAGGCTGACGCCCGGGGAGCCCGCCTGCAGCAGGCGGTAGATGATCTTGGCCGCCTTGAGGAAATGGTTCTGGGCCTGCTCGAAGTCGCTGGAGCGGATGCGCATGCCCTCCTCGCTGGCCTGGGTGGCCGCTTCCAGGGTCAGTTGCTCCCCGTTCAGGCTGAAGTTTTCCAACTCCGCTAAGACTTCCTGCAGGGACTCTTTGCTCGCGATCCGGGCCGGCAACTGCCAGGCCTGGACTTTCCTGGTTTCTGCGCCGCGCTTCTGCTCTCGCGAGCGGACCTGTTCGACCAGGTGTTTGACCCGCGCCCGTTTGTCGGCCGTCCCGAACAGCAGTTTGGAGACCAGGTCGTTGTCGATGGGCAGGTTGCGGGTCATCAAGGTGTCGAGGTAGACGCTCTCGCAGCGGTCGACGAATTCCTGTTGTTCCAGGTCCGGTTTGAGGGCCAGCGGGTCCAGCTCCCAGGATTGGGGGACCGTCTCTACCACATCGACAAACTTCAACAGCTTGAGGGTCTCGTGCACCTCGTCGCGCGAGCGCAGCACGTTGGTGGAATTGTAGTGGGCCTTGAGCTGGGCCTCGGCGCCGTCCAGGGTGTAGCGTTGCGGGGCATCGTGCAAGAGCACGAACAGGTCGCGCAGGACGTCCGTGCGGGTGTAGGGGTCCAGCAGCAGCAAGCCTTCGCGGTCCAGGGCGCGGCGGTATTCCAGGTTCGGGTCTTGCGAGGCTTTCTCGGTCATGTTCGGCAGGGGCGAGACCACCATCTGGTTGTCCTTCCGGCCCAGCTCGATCAGGTCCTTCTGTTCGGCCAGGAAGTCCTTGAACTGCGAATAGCCCAGCTTGACCTCGCTGAAGGTTGGGTCTTTCTTCAGCATCATGGGCTTGAGGGCGGCGGCCAGGATGTGAGTGTAATTTGTGGTGCGGGTCATTTCCAGCAGCGTGTTGAGCAGCAGCTGGCGCGCCTGTTCGAGGCCGTAGGATTGCGTGCGGGTCTCCGGCTCGACGATCGTGTCGTAGATCAGGAATTCGTCGCAGGCTTTGACCAGCACTTCGCTCGTGGCGCGCTGCAGGCCAATCCCGATCACCCGCTTGCCGTAGGAGCGCAGCTTCCGGGCGACGGCGCTGAAGTCGCTGTCGCCGGTGGCCAGCACGAAGATGTCGATATCGGGGTGGGTGAAGAGCGTTTCCAGGATGTCGGCCACCATCTGGATGTCGGCGGCGTTCTTGTCTTTGAAGCCGCCGTAGTGAAAGAGTTGGATGGCTTCGATGGAATATTCGAGCAGGTCCTGGCTGTATTTGCTGAAACGGGTCCAATCCCCGTACGCGCGCCGGGTGGTGCAGCGCCCCAACTTTTCCGAGCTCTGGATCAGGACGTCGGTCTTGAGGCGGCCAAAGGTCTCTTCCGCAGAGATGGCCACGTTTTCGAAGTCGATGAACAGGGCGACTTGCGTATTTCCATTGTCTTCGTTGCTGTTATGATTGCTTGTTGGTGTCATTTTCTCCCTTCCTGAGAACACACAAAATATGGATCGAGCGTTTTTTCCAGCCTGTCATTTCGACGACCGTAGGGAGGAGAAATCCTATAACTTGGGAGAGTAAGATTTCTCCCTCCGGTCGAAATGACAGACGGCCGAAATAACAAAGTGAGCTAAGAATACCTCCAACAGAGGGATAGCTCCATTGCAGCAAGGTGACAGTCACTTCGGGTTCCGCAGGAAAGCCCGGTTTTTGCAAAGATCGTCTCCCAACCGACCCCTACCGCGCTCTGATCGTCGTCGATGACCGCCAGCAGGCCGAGGGGATACTCAGGGGAAGCTTGCTGGGTGATGGCGATCCCGTCTGTGTTGTTGACCCCGCTGATGTTGATCTTGCCCAGGTAGGCTTTCGTCTCCCGGTTGAAGACCTCGAAATCGGTCTGGTCCTCTTTCTGGTCGGAGACCACGATCAGGCCCGCGCCGCTGTCGGCTCCGCCCTCGGTCCGGCACTGGTAGACCCAGATCCCTTCCGCGTCCGCCTCGAAGATCGAGCGGTCCCCGAACTTCGCGCCGGCCGGCTCTCCGTCGGCGTCGTAGATGTACACCCCGCTGCGGTCGTTCTCGTCCGGGATGTACAGGACCTGGTAGAAGTCGTCCGCGTACATGGTTTCCAGGCCTTTGCCTGGGCGGAACGTTCCCAGGCTCTCGCCGGTCACGGCATCATAGGAATAGACGATGTCGTCGTAAGAGACGTAGATCCGTTTCTGTCCGCCCGGCAGGTCGAGCAGGGCCAGGTTCGGCTCGGAGTCGCCGCCGCTGGCTGCCGTGGTGAAGCTCAGCGAGGGGGCAGGCTCCAGGCCCGGCAGATCGAACGCGCACACGTGGCTGCTGTTCCTTTCGGTGATGTAGAGCACGTCCCGCTCCTGGTCTACCCACACCCCGTTGGAAGCTCCCCCGCAGGAGATGCTTTCCAGCTGGGTCCGGAACGGGTTGCGGTAGACTTCGATTGAGGTGTTGCCTTTGGAGGTGACGATCATCAGCGATTGGGCCGGGTCGTCCGCTTCCCAGAAGGCGATCGAATCGACGTTCCGGCCGTCGCCCTGGACATTGAAGGCTACCTGGTCCGGATCGATGCTGGCCTGCCCGAAGGGTTCCAGCCGGGCGGAGGGGGCGGCGGTTGGGGTCATAATTCCCGTCGGCTCGGGGCTGGCAGGGAGGCTTGAGGCAAAGGCCGTGGGGATTACGGTTGGCTCCGGGCCCTGGGGGAGAGGCGCCGGCGCCGCCGGGGCGCAAGAGGCCAGCAGGATGGCTAGTGAGAAGAGCAAACCTTTCAAGTATTTTTTCCTTTCCAACCGGTGAAACCCCGGCGGCGCGCCCTATTTTGGTTCTACGGGCGCAACCTGCCACTCCGCACTGGTGACCCGGATGGTCGTCAAATTCCCAGGCCAGTACAGGTGCGTCCAGTAGCTTGCCCCGCGCAAGGTGGATGGGTTCCGGCCGGTCGTGACGATAATGTGGTTGGGCGTGTAGTGGGCAAAGTAAGTTTCGCGGTAGACGGGCCAGCGCCCCAGGGTGGGGTCCAGCGCGGTCCAGCCGGCGCCCGGCAGGTAGACGTCCAGCCAGGCGTGCTCGGTCTGGGCGATGCCTTCGTCCGGTCCGGCGCTTTGGTCCTGCAGGTACAGCAGCCCCTCGTAATAGCGAGCCGGGATGCCCTGCGCCCGGCTGAGCGCGGCGACCAGGGAAGCGTATTCGGTGCAATCGGCGCCCATGAAGCCAAAAGTGGCCTGCGCGCCCCAGGCCTGGCGATTGTAACTGTAAATGAGATGATCGCCGGCGTAATCGTAGAAGGCCCGCACCTGCGCGCAGGCGTCCCGTTTGCCCTGCGCTAACTCGTCCGCCAGGGCGATGACCTGCGGGTTGGCCGATTCGATGTGCAGCTCGGGTTGGGTGAACCCGCTCGGCAAGGTCCCCGCGCAGTCCGAGAGATCGTAGCCGAGCTCGTTGACCGATACCTGGTAGGTGATATCCACGTTGATCGCCGTCCCGGGCGGGTGGTCGGAGAAGTCGAACTCGGCGTACTGGTTGCCGTATTCATCTGTAGAGAGCGTGTAACCATCAGGGGTGATCGTCCTGGAGAGCACGCTCTGGTAGGGAGGCAGGTCGCGGATGAGCGCCACCCACAGGTTTTGCTTGTCCGGCGCGCGCTCGCCTGTGTTGGCCAGGGATATTCTTTGATGGACGCTGTAGCGTTGGGAGGAAAGGACCTGGGCTGTGGGGGCCGGGTCCGTGCCTGCGGACGGCGGTGGTACGGGGCTACAGGCTGCAATAATAACGAACAACGCCAGGAACCAGCGGGTTTTCATGCCCGGATTATAGCCGAATGGCAGCATGCCTTGTCAGCCTGGGGGCGCGAGGCGGCTTTCCAACCTGCGGCGTAGGGATTCGCTTTCGCCCGCCTCAAGTATTCAGGAAGGAAAACAACCGGAATAAAAAATAGCCGATCGAAACCGCCAGCGCCAGGATGGCGTACCAGTGTTGCCTGAGCAGCGGCCCCCATTCGTCCCGGTGGGGCAGGCGCTCGTGCTCGACGAACTCTCGGAAGAGGATATAGCCCCCGATAGAACCCAACCCGAAGGTGATCGGATCCAAAACCAGCCAGAAGATGATGTTTTGTGTTGCTATTTTGGGCCTGACTTTCTCGTAGTTTCTATCCGAAAAATGCTGGTTCTCCAGGATTTCGCCGCGTCAGTCCCGCCGCAGTTTGGCGGGGTGAAAGGGGCCGGATTTGGGGGTGAGAGCGTGCGTACGCACGCTCTCACCCCCAAATCCGGGTATTCACCACATTTTTCCCGTTGTAAGCGGTAGAGCCTATTTTTATTAATCATTTAGGGAGGCCGATTCCTGCGCTGGGCGTTCTTCCCTTTCGGGCCGGTGTCGGGTCACTTCGATCTCGGCCGCTTTCAAGAACATCATCGCGTTTTCGTCTACCCGGTAGGCGTCGCCGTAGACGATGCGGGCGACGCCGGCGTTGATCAGCGCCTTGGTGCAGTTCAGGCAGGGCAGGTGGGTCACGTAGCAGGTCGACCCGCGGGTGGAGATGCCATGCAGTGCGGCCTGGATGATGGCATTGGTCTCGGCGTGGATGGTGCGCACGCAGTGGCCGTCCGCCATCAGGTGGCCGATCTCGTCGCAGTGGTCCTGCCCGGCGGGCGAGCCGTTGAAGCCGGTGGTCAGGATGCGCTTGTCCAGCACCAGCACGCAGCCGACGAAGGCGCGGTCGCAGGTGGAACGCTCCGAGACGGCCGAAGCGATTTTCATGAAATAGGAGTCCCAATCAGGGCGCATATTGCCTCCACGGTGGTTTTGGGAGATTATACCCGCAGCGACATGCGGAGTCCAAAGTCTCCAGACTTTGGCAGCCATTCTAATCAAATCCCGAAAAATGGGTGTGCGTGGGGCGCACGCAAGTGGGTGTTGCCCAATCAGGAGCCGTTCTTAATGAAAAATGCTCTGTGATCTCCGTGGACTCTGTGGTTATCCCTTGCCCGTGGTATAGTTGCCCCTTATGGTTCCCATCGACAAACTGGTGCGCAGCAAGCGCAAGACCCTGTCCCTGATCGTCGAAACGGACGGCACGCTGACCGTCCGCGCGCCTTTACGGATGAAGGCGGCCGACATCCGGGCTTTCCTCGAAGCCAAGTCCGCCTGGATCGTGCGGAAGCAGGCCGAGGCCCGCAAGACTGCGCCGGCCCAGCGCCGCTACGTGGATGGGGAAACCTTCCTCTACCTTGGGAAGCAAGTCCCGCTGCGCCTCGTCCGGGACCGGAAGCCTGTCCTCGCCTTGCAGGGGACTTTCAAGCTGGCGCAGTCTGCCCAGCCGCAGGCCGAAATCCGCCTTCCAGGCCTGGTACAAGAAACAGGCCCGCGCCGTACTGACGGAACGGGCCGGGTACTTTGCGCGCAAGCACGGGTTCGAGATCGGGAAGATCCGCATCACGTCGGCGCGCACCCGTTGGGGCTCGTGCAGCACAAAGAAAACGCTCAGCTTTACCTGGCGGCTGGTGATGGCGCCGCCGGAGGTGGTCGATTATGTGGTGGTGCACGAGCTGTGCCACCTGCGGGAATTGAACCACTCCCGGGCGTTTTGGGCGCAGGTGGAAGCGATCTTGCCGGATTACAAGGGAAAACGGAAGTGGTTGAAGGAGAACGGCAATTTGTTGGTTTTGTAGGAGAGGGGAGAGGCTTTGCCGGGAGATCAACAAAAAGAGGTGCTCCCGTCTTTAGGGGGCAGAGGCCTGAAAAGATTTACCACTGGTTGGTACGGCGATAATCGAAGCGCTGATCCTCGTGTTTGCTCCCATACTTTTCTATCATACGATTGAAAATCTCGATGTCTGCCGGGTGGATGCTGATCAATTGAAAACCGACATTGTAACAAAAGGGATCGAGCGGATCGATCCGGCACCATTTGCTGCGGGCCACAAAGACCAGGAAGGGCTTAGGGGCTACCTCGGCGGTCACGTTCAGGCGGAATTTCATGTCAACCTCAGGCTGGTATCGGTTTCAGGCTGTCCAGCTTGAAACCTCCGGAGCTGATATCGGCCAGATGACCAACCAGTTCCTGTGTTTCTTCATCGAATACCTGCATGAAGTAAGAAAAATCTTTCCGTTCCAGCCTTTTTCGCCCAGGAGGAGTCGGCTTGTTATGCGGTTTTTTCTTCTTATTGAATAACGACATCGCTCTCGTTTTCCCTCCTTTCGGGAAATTTCAGAAGGAAGGATGAAATTTCATTCATGATTGAATTGTAGCAATAAAAGAAGGGCTTGTACCTAATAAAAATGTAAAGTCTATTTCAATATCATTGTATGGAAGCAGCATACAAAGCATCGCCTCGCTACCGGGATGTGTGCCGATTCCCTTATAGAAGAAGCGCCGCCACGCCAAAGGCAAAGATGATGATCCCCGCCAGGCGGTTGACCCAGGCCAGCAGGGCGGGGGTGAACCTTTCGCGCAGCAGGCCCACCCCCGTGGAGAGCGCCAACCACCAGGCCGCCGAGCCAAGGAAGACACCCGAAACCATGCAGGCGGCGCTGGCGTAACCGTTGCTGGTTGTCCCTGTTCGCAGCCCGGCGAAGATGGCGAGGAAGGAAAGAATCGTAAGCGGGTTGGTGATGGTCAGGAAGAAGGTGGAAAGGTAGGCGCCGAACAGGCCGCCGCGGGGTGCACCTGCGGCTCGCTCGGCCGGTTTGCTGAAGAACGTTCGAAGGCCCAGGTACAACAGGAACATGCCGCCCACCAACCGCAACCAGTCAGAACGGCCGAGCAGGGCCTCCTGGACGGCGGTCAGACCGAAGGCTGCCAGCGCGCCGTAGAGCATGTCCGCGCTGGCAGCACCCAGGCCGGAGAGAAAGCCGCTCATCCGGCCATCCGACAACGTGCGCCGGATGCACAGCACGCCGATCGGCCCGACCGGCGCGGCGATGGAGAAACCAATGAGCAGGCCGCGCAGGAAAAGGTCCATGGGATCCTGGTTAATCCGAGATAGAGCTTGGGAAGAAAAAAAGCGCAAAGACCGGAATGCAAGTCTTTGCGCTTTTGATTGAAAATCTTTTTTTAGGCTGCGGCCTTCTTGCGCCCGAACCAGGTCTTCCATTCCTGGTTTTCCCACAGCACCAGGATGGGCGCGGCGATGAAGATGGACGAGTAGGTCCCGCTCATCAGGCCGACCAGCAGCACCACCGAGAACTCTTGCAGCGTCACGCCGCCGAACAGGGCCAGGGCCAGCAGCAGGAATTCCACGGTCATCAACTGGGTGTTGATCGAGCGCTGCAGGGTCTGGATGATCGAGTGGTTGACCAGGGTTTCGTAGTCCAGGCGGCGCAGGATGGTGGCGTTCTCGCGGATGCGGTCGAAGACCACGATCGAGTCCTGCATCGAAAAGCCGATCACGGTCAGCAGGGCGGTCAGGAAGAGCGAGTCGATCTCCCAGCCGAACAGCAGGCCCCCAAAGGCGGTGATCGCGAAGATGATGGCCACATCGTGCAGCATGGCCAGGATGGCAGAGATGCCGTAGCGGAAGGCGTTCTCCACGCCGCGGAAGGACCAGGCGATGAACAGCACCACCAGGATGGAAGACAGGGCGACCGCTTCGGCCCCGCGGGTGGTCACCTGTTCCCCGATGCTGGGGCCGACGCTGTCGAAGCGCTCCACGGTTGGTTCGCCGATCGCGTCTCCCATCGCGGACAAGACCTGATCGCGGGCTTCGTTATCCAGGAACTCCGAGCGGATGACATAGCTGCCGGAGTCGGTGGTCTGGACCTGCACGTCTTTGATGTTGGCGTTCTCGTAGATGCCGATGATGTCTGCCGGTTCGGGCGAGGCATTGGCAAAAGAAACTTCCAGCAGGCTGCCGCCGGTAAAGTCGATCGAGAGGGGCAGTCCACCTGTGAAGAGGATGATCAACCCGGGGACGATGATGATCAGAGACAGCGCGAAGAAAAAGTAGCGTTTTCCAAGAATATTCATGAGATATCTTCTCTCCTGGCCTAAATGCCGACCCAGCGTTTCAGGTTCTGGGGCTCGAACCATTGAAAGGCCAGCGCCAGTAAAGTCCGGGTGATGTACAGCGAAGAGAACAAACTGATGCCAATACCGAGCGCCAGGGTCAGCGAGAACCCTTTCACGATGGTCGCGCCGAAGGTGCTGCCGAACCAGTACAGGATGGCGGCGGTGATCAGCGCGGCGATGTTCGAATCGCGGATGGAGGGCCAGGCGCGGGTCCAGGCCTGGTCGAAGGCCTGCCGCAGGTTCTTGCCGGCGCGCAACTCTTCCTTCAGGCGTTCGAAGACCAGGATGTTGGCGTCCAGCGCGGAGCCGGTGCTGAGCATGATGCCGGCAATGCCCGGCAGGGTTAGCGTCACGCCGATCAGCTTGAAGACCGCCAGCAGGATCGCACGCGTAGAGCAGGATGGAAATATCGGCCGCGATGCCGGGCAAACGGTAGTAAATGCCCATGAACAGGACGACGATGGTCAGGCCGACGATCCCGGCCAGGATGCTGCGGTTGAGCGAGTCTTCGCCCAGGGTCGGGCCAATGATGCGCGTTTCCACCACTTTAAGGGGAACAGGCAACGAACCGTAGCGCAACTGCACGGCCAGGGAGTTGGCGCTTTCAGCGGTAAAACTGCCCTGGATAATGCCCTGCCCATCCGGGATGGCGGAGTTGATCACCGGCGAGGAGATCACGCGCTTGTCGAGCACGATGGTCAGGTACTTGCCGACGTTGGCGGTCGTATACTGCGCAAAGATATCCGCGCCCTCGGGCGTCAGGTCGAACTGGATCACGTACTGTCCCAGCCGGTCTTGCGTGACCTGGACTTGTTTCAGGTCTTTGCCGGTCATGATGGTGTGATAGACGGTAGCTGGGTTCTGGTCGGTTGGCGTTTCGGTTGGCGCCGGGGTGGCGCCTGCCTCGGGCGTGACGGCCGTATCCGGTGTGGCGGTTGCTTCTGGCGTACCCGTGGCTTCAGGCGTGGCGGCGGGCGTCTCGCCGGCAGAGCCGGTGGCGAAGTCGGTCTGGATGGTGGCGCCTTCGGGCAGATTGATATCGCCCGTATCGACGAACTCGAGCAAACCGGTCTGCTGGATGATGCCGAGCACGTCGTCGGTGTTCTTGAGGCCCGGGAACTCGCCCACGATGCGGTTGTTGCCGGCGAGCTGGAGCACGTTCTCGCTCACGCCCAGGGCGTTGGTGCGGTTCTCCATGATGGTGCGAGCCGTTTCCATGGAATCGGCCAGCTCGCTTTCGCTCATTGCATTGGGCGGCACGTCTGCTTCCAGTAGCACTTGCAGGCCGCCTTGCAGGTCCAGGCCCAATCGCGTGGCAACACTTTTGTCGAGGATGGGTTTGTCGGTGAAGGGGTTGGTAATAGTGAGGCTCTCATTCAGATCGACCCACAGCGCCAGCGCCAGGATGATCAGGATGATGCCCAAGCGAGTATAAACATTTCGAATCATGCGTTACACTTCTCCGTCCACAAAAATGCCAGCCGTCGGCTGGCGGGGGTGATTATACACCCATTTGCACATGTTGCGGACAGGTTTTTCAAGGGGAGTGCATTCAAATGTTGTAGATTCCATCAGCCAATTGCCAAGAGAAACCCGAAAAAAGGGTGTGGACCGTACGGTCCACACCCTTTTTTCGGGACCTTTCTGCGAAGGCTTTAGCCTGAGCGGATTTTGCGATTATACAGAATCTGAATGCTCCCTCAAGGGGCGACATGACCCGCTCAACAAATAAGTTGCGACCTTACGGGTAGACCCACTCCTCGAACATGGCAGTCAAGTCACAACTGCAGTGCTGCTCGGCCAGCCCTTTCATTTCTTCGCCGGTGCCGATGCCCCATTCGTTGCTGAGGGTATAGTCTTTCAAAAAGGCGTCGAAGGCCTGCTGGCCCATTTTCTCGCGCAGGGCGTCGAAGAACAGGGCGCCGCGCCCGTAGATGATGGCGCTGTAGGCCGCGCCCTCGTAGGCGGACACCGGCATGCCAATCGGGACGTCCTGGTTGTCCACCCGCGCCCAGCGCGCGCGCAGCGATTGCTCGAAGCCGTTCGCGCCGCTGCTGCCATAGCGGTCAGCGAAGTATTGCCAGGTGACGAACTGGGTGAGCGATTCGTCCAGCCAGGGGTCGTCCAGCTGGTCGTTGCCGACCAGGTTGTAGAACCACTGGTGGCCGGCTTCGTGCGCCACCGTCGATTCCATCAACACGCTGACCGGCGTGCCGTTGAGGTTGCCCTTGACATTGTAAATTCGATCGGTGATAGCGATGACCCCGGGGTACTCGATCCCCAAAGCATAAGTAGGCGTAGACACCATGTCGAATTCGGTGTACGGGTAGGGTGCGTAGCGTTCATCGTAATCTTTAAAAGCAGCGATGGCAACATCGATGGCCATCTGGGCGCCAGCTTGATGCTTTTGGGCGCATAGGCATTAAAAGTGACCTCCCCATCCGTCTGGCTGATCAATGCGTAGTCCGGGCTGGCGGCCAGGTAGAAATCGCGGGCCGGCCCCGCAGCGAACGTGACCTCCTGCCTGTCCCCGTTTTCCTGGCGCTCGACCTCCCGTCCCGAACCGACCAGCACCAAATCGCCCGGCGCATCGACTGGACCAGGAAGAAGCTGGCATCCGCGTAGGTCGGGTCGCCCTGGTCGGGCGGGATCTCCGCGTTCCAGCCCTCGTCATCGTAGACAGCAATCATCGGGTAGGAGTGGGCCAGGGTCAGCACGCCGTTGAAGTAGGCCAGGATGCCGTAGTTGGTCTCGATCTCGGTCGGGACGGTGACGGAGAACTTGAAGGACAGGTCCACGCTCTCTCCCGGAGGCAGGGCCGGGTCGAGCGGGACGCGCAGCAGACTGTTTTCCAGGCTGTAAATCGGTTCCACGTTGACCCCGTCTACCAGCACGGACGAAACGGTCATTTTCCCGTTGAGCACGTTCGGCAACAGGCGCACCTGCACTTCGCTGAGGATTACCTTCTTCGCGGTTGGTGTAATGGACCGTTTGCGCGCCGGTTACGCCGGTTAAATCAGCGCTGATCGTGTAGTCAATATGGTAAACGCTGGCGCCCAGGTATGCAGTGAGCGCTCTCGTTCGGACGGGATCAGCCCATCGGCGTACATCGACAGGTCGTCCCAGTTGGCGGATTGCGCCGGCGGAACGGTTGGGGTGGGGGGGATGGCCGTCGGGACGTCGGGCGGGGCCTGGGGGGTGGAGTTCAGGAGCTGGCAGGCCAGGATCAACAGGCTCAGGCAGGCCAGCAGGCTTATCAGGCGGATCTTTCTCATGGGCTTCCTCCGTTAAAAGGAGAAGGTCCGGAAAAGGGCGCATGCGCAGCGGCCCCTTTTTCAGGTCTTCCATGTTGCAAAATTGCGCCTACCAATCTTAACAGAAATCGCTTTGCCCCGCACGGGTACAGGGAGGGGTTTCATATCTATTAGGAGCAAAGCTTTGCCCTTTTGACTCAGGGAACCGCCGCGATGAAAGCCAGCACGCGCGCGAGGACCTCTTCCGCGCTCAGCGCATCGGTTTCGAGGAACAGGTCGGCGTGCTCGCGCGCGTGGGAGAGACGGCGCTGTTGCTCGTCGTAATCGGCCTGGGTCCAGTTCATCGGGCGGCGCTGTTGGGAGACGGGGTAGGAGACCTGCAGAAAAATCAGCAGGTCCGGGTTGGTGAGGCGCCGCCACATGTCTTTGACGTACGAGTGTTCCTGGGCGATGTGGCGCGTAAGGTACCCGCGGGAATCCAGCGCGGCCGTCAGGGTCGATTTTCCGGCGCCGCAGGGTCCCACGATTCCGATCAGGTGCGCCTTATTGGCTGTCATGGATCAGTTGGTGCAACCTGTCCGGCCGGCCCAGCACGGCGACCATATCCTCGGCAGTCTACCGGGCGGCTGTCGGTCGGGTGGAAATCGGTCTTGCCGTCGTTCCTGACCAGGATGATGCTCACGATGTAACCGTCTTCGATCTGGCCGACGGTTTTCCCCTCGATCTCACAGCCGGGCGAGACCGTGATCCTGGCCAGGCTGAGCGACTCGCCTTCGATGCTGATCGGGCGCGTGATCTCCGAATCGGTGGCCGAAGCGGCAAAGGCGGGCGCTGCCAGCCCTGTGCCGCTCAGCGCGCATGAAGCCGAACTGCTTGGTGAGCGCCTGCGCAAAATCATCGTCGAAGATGCGGATGATCACGCGGATGTCCGGGTTCAGGCTGCGCGCCTTCAAGGCGATCTTGAGGTTGACCGCGTCGTTTTGGGTGCATAAGATGATCGAGTTGGCCCGGCGCACGCCGGCCGCTTCCAGGGCGCTCTCGCGGCTGGCGTCGTCGTGGATGATGGGGATGTCCATCTCCTGGACGGCGTGGATCAGGTCTGCGGTCGGGTTCAGCTCGATGACCGCCATCGGCTGGTTCATGGCCCCTTTGAGATGCTGGACTACGTGAAAGCCCAGGTGCCCCAGGCCGACCAGAATGTGATGTCTTTCCAGTGTGGATGCAATGGCCATTTCCCATTCCTTGCTGCGCGCCCGCCGGTTGAAGAAGAGATAGCCGAAGTCGGCCAGACCAAGCGCGAGCGATCCGATGCCGACCAACGGCATGACAAAGAAGAATACCTCGAGATACGGACTTTCCGGAAATTCCCCCGGCGGTTGGAAGAAAGCCAAAGACAAGACAACGTAGACCGCCTCGCTGAAGTTGCGCACCGGCTCGCCCACTTGCCGGGAGATCGAATGGTACAGCAGGCCGCTGCCCAGGATGGCGAGCAGGAAAACGATCAGCGCCGTGCGGAACTCGTTCAGCAATAGCAGCGTGTCGCGCAGCGATGCGCGAAAAAAACGTCGTCTGGAACGGCGCACGGACGGTTCCCTAACGCCAGGGGAAGGCGCAGGCTCATGCGGCGCACGCTGTCGCCGTTGGCGGCGCGCACCTTGAGCACCACCACGCTGACGTCATCGGCGGGGCGGCCCTCGTCCAGGTTCACCGCATGCCCCAGGAGGGAATCGGCCAGTTCTTGCGGGGTGGGGTCCTGGTCTTCCAGCATGGCCTGGATGGCGTTGCACACGTCCATCGGCACGCCGCGGCGCTTCCCGGCATGGGAAAGGCCATCGGTATACATGACGACGGTCAGGCCCGCCTCGAGCTCGAGCTCCGTAATGACCGGGCGGATGTCCCTGCGGACCCCGAGCGGGGAACTCTCCACGTCCATACAATCGACGATGTCGTTGTGGCAGATGAAGACCGGGGCCGGGTTGTTGCGCGATAAGACCAGCGTGCCCGATTCCAGGTCGATGGAGGCGATGTTGAGGGTACAGGAAACCTTTCCGGCCTTGTCCGTGTAGAGCGCGTCGGAGGCGGCCCGTGCGGCTGCGCCGTCGCGCACGCCCTCTGCCAGCAAGCCGATCACCTTGCGCACCACCAGGATGGATACGGCTTTGGCGCCCTGTCCCGAAGTCTGCCCGTCTGCCAGCACCACCGAGAGGCCGCCGTTGGGGCGTTCCACCACTTCCAGGGTATCGCCGCTTTCTAAGGAAGCGTACTTGTTGATTTTGGCAACCGCAATTTGGACTTCCATACCTTGATTTTACTTCAATTGTGACTACTCATTCGCTTCTGTAAAAGAGAACCGAAAAACGGTTCGTTCGCGGGCGCACTTCCTCCCACTGCTACTACCGTTTTTCAGGGAATCCCGCTCGAAACGGGAAAATAAAAATTTTGCTTGACGTTCCTGTGACTTCCCGCTATAATTCGCCCGTTAAATGCCGCAAAGCGGATACAAGGTCTGGAAATTAACGCCGGGCATTTGCCCGGCATGTTCTTGAAAGAAGGAGAAAGTCATGGCCCCACAGCCGAAACGGAAATTGTCCAAAGGGCGCCGCGACCGGCGTCGCTCCCACGATGCCCTCACAGCGCGCAACCTGGTTGCCTGCAGCAATTGCGGGTCGATGCGCCTGCCTCACACGGTCTGCTCGAACTGCGGGCACTACCAGGGCCGCGAAGTGATCGAAATCGACAAAGACAAAAAGTCCGAGTAATCCACAAACGAGCCGTGACCAACACGGCTCGTTTGTGTTTAAGCATGCGGTGGTCGAGTAGTGTGGCAATCATCACTTTCTTGTCCGTATGGTTCAAAAACGATCCGAAAATTGGGTGTGGGCGGGCGTATGCCCGCCCAACCCAATTTTCGCGGTCTACTCGTACCATTCAAAGGAGTGAAACATGAAACTGGATCCGAAAACCACCGCTTTTGTCTATCCCGGCCAGGGCTCGCAGGCCGTCGGGATGGGGCAGGACCTGGCCGCTCGCTATCCCGAGGCCCGGCAGATCTTCGAGCGAGCGGATGCGATCCTGGAATTTCCGCTTTCGAAAATCATGTGGGAGGGACCGGAAGCGGAGCTGAACGACACGGTCAACACCCAGCCGGCCCTCTACCTGCACTCTGTTACCACGCAAACCCTCTTCTCGCTTCTCTACCCTGACTTTTTGCCTGCTTCCGTTGCCGGGCATTCGCTGGGCGAGCTCTCTGCGCTGACGGGCGCCGGCGCGTTGTCCTTTGAAGAGGGTCTGCGGCTGGTCCGCATCCGCGGCGAGCTGATGAAGAGCGCCGGCGAGCACTCGCCCGGGGGCATGGCGGCCACCCTTGGCCTGGACATCCCTGCGCTGGAAAATGTCTGCGCGGAGGCCAGCACAGCAGGGCAAATCGTGCAGGTGGCAAACGACAACTGCCCGGGGCAGGTGGTCATTTCGGGCGCTACGGCAGCGGTGGAACGGGCCATCGCAGGCGCCAAGGCAGCCGGCGCCAGGCGCGCCATCCCGCTGGCGGTCAGCATTGCGGCGCACTCGCCCTTGATGAAAATTATCCAGGAAGAGTGGAATGCCGCCGTGGACAGCTGTGAAATAACCGATCCGAAGATCCCGGTGATGAGCAACGTCCATGCAACGCCGATGACAACAGCGGATGAACTGCGCGCCGATATCAAAGCCCAGATGCAGTCCCGGGTGCGCTGGACCGAATTGGTGCGGGCTATGTTGGGGAACGGCACGCAGTCCTTTGTCGAGGTGGGAAGCGGCAGTGTGCTGTGCGGCCTGATCCGCCGGATTGCGGGTTCTCGGCGTTCATGGCGAGTCCCTTGGGACGTATGCGGATCAGCTTCGGCATTCCTGCTCTGACAAGCCCAGGCGGATTATCCCGTTATCCTATAATCAAGTATGTAATAATCGTGTACAGTAAATCCGGTCCACTATAACGATTGAAAGAGAGGAGCTGTTATGAGTATGTTCAGCAATATTCTTGACAAAGCTTGGCCTGAAAAAGACTAAGGAAGAAGCTGCTTCTACGCTCGGAAGCGAAATCGGCGCCCGGTTAAAGAGATATCCGCCCTCCAGCAGCACCGTCGACGCCTCGCAAGACGTCCGAACGTAGGCAAAGATCTCTTTGAAAAACGAGAACCGCGCCAGCGACCCGATGGAAATGGTGGACGTCCGAAGCAAGCTTGAAAATATGGCCAAAGGCACAAATCTCGATTGGAAGGTTTCGATTGTCGACCTGCTGAAGGTCCTGGATATGGACAGCAGCCTGGAAGCCCGCAAGGAGCTTGCCACCGAGCTGGGAGCGCCGCCCGAAGTGATGCAGGATAACGTCAAGATGAACGTCTGGCTGCACAAGACCGTGCTGGCAAAGATCGCGGCGAACGGCGGCAATGTTCCCCAGGAACTCCTGGATTAAAATCACAACAACCCGTAGGAACCACATTCGGAAAGAAGAGCGACGCGCTGCACAGCGCGTCGCTCTTCTTTCCGCAGATCCCACAGATCCCGTAGTGACTTAGAATATCCGTTCACAAGGTTGGCTGATTTCCTGCTATACTTTGCTTTGAACGAGGTGAAGCATGCGTGACGAAGGAACCAAGCAAACGATTGACAAGCGCATCCAACGAGTGCAGGAACAGATCGTTGGCAATGAGGCCCTGGGCGAATCGCTGGACGAATTGGCTGCCAGCGAATTGCTTTCCCTGGGCTTGCACGGCGCAGCCGGGATCGCTTCTTCCACGGAGGGCATGGACGAAGAAGCGGCCGAGCTGACCATGGCCGATCGCTTGAAGGCATTGCGCAAGTTGATGCGCCATCTTGGACGCTTGCTGGGGGAAGCGAAGGACCTGGATCAAGAGGGGCGGCGCTGGTTATGGGAGAGCGTCAAGAGCCAGGCAACGCTATTATATGGAGAGAGCCTGCATTTTCCGCCCCTGGAAGAAGTGATGGGCCGTTTATCCCAAGGGGAATCTCCCGGGCGGATCATTGCCAGCCTGCGCGAGATGTTCGAAAAGCAAAATCAATAGATTTAAAGCGAACTGGCCGAAGAAGCCCGCAATCAAGGGAACGGGCGTTCACCCGTTCCCTTGATTGCAGTTATCCTTTCTTAATAAGCATAGTAACTGCTCAACCTGCTTTTAGAGAGGTGGCAAAAACGGTGTGCGTGGGGGCGTGCGCCCCCACGCACACCGTTTTTGCCCTACTTTTTGTATAAGCCTGAGCAGATACTAAGCATAATGAAAAAATAACAACGAGGAGAAACGTATGGCTGCGGCAAAAAAGAAATCAACTCGGGCGTCCCGCTCGAAGAGCTCTGCGAACAGCAACCTGACAGTGATCATCTTTGTCGTTGTGCTCGTACTCGGCCTGTGCTATTCTGTGACCGGAACGGACCTGCTTGGGATATTCTCGCCCACGGATACGCCGCCCACCACTGCGGTTACGGTGGAAAGTCCAAAGCCGGGGACGCCCGGGACGAATGCGTCCAGCGATTGGTGGGAAGTCTATTTTGCAGACCCGCTCAACGTCAACAACCCGGAGGACTGGCACAACTCGATCGAAGCTCATTTGATCGATAAGATCAATGTCGCCCAGACCAGCATCCATATTGCTTCCTTCGAATTCGACCTGACCCCGGTGGCCGAGGCGCTGGTGGCCGCGAAGCTGCGCGGCGTGGACGTGCGCTGGGTCACCGACGATGAGAATGGCCTGGAAGCCGACCAGGAACCCGGGCACGGCCAATTCGCCCTGCTCGAAAAAGCGGGCATCCAGGTCAAGGACGATGGACGTACAGCGCTCATGCACAACAAGTTCTGGATCTTCGACGGGCAGTGGGTCTGGACCGGTTCGACAAATATTACGGTCAACGGTATTTTCAAGCAGAACAATAACGTGATTGCGATCCGTTCTACCAAACTGGCCGACATCTACGAGCGCGAGTTCCAGGAAATGTGGAATGGGCAATTCGGCCCGCGCTCGCCTTCAACGGTGGACCAGCAGTCCCTGACGATCAATAACACGCCTGTCACGGTGCTGTTTGCCTCGGAGGACAAGGTCATCGAACACCTCATTCCATATGTAGAGAATGCGCAGAGCAGCATCCGTTTCCTGGCCTTTAGTTTCACGGATTATCCGCTTGCCAAGGCTATGATGGATCGCGCTGCGGCAGGCGTGGACGTCGCCGGTGTGTTCGAAAAAGTCGGCAGCGAAACGCAATTTGCCGAGCTGCGCACGTTGTACTGCGCCGGCGTGCCGGTGCGCCAGGACGGTAACCCCTCGTTTTTGCATCACAAGTTGATCGTGGTGGATAACCGCATCGTGATGACCGGTTCGCTGAACTACTCGACCAGCGCCGAAGACAGCAATGACGAAAACGTGATCATCATCGACAACCCGGAGATTGCGGCCCTGTATATCCAGGAGTTCGAGCGCGATTGGGCCCAGGGCACGGACCCCGACCCGGCAAAAATCATCTGCGAGTAAGCGCCTGACGAAATTGAAAGCGAGAGCAACCCTCAACCATTCCTATCCAGTGTATAATCGAAATATGACAACTTTGTCTGACAATTCGTTTGTCAGCGCCGCTCGTGCTGCGGTTATCGAAATGTATCTGGTCAGAAGTTTCTGACCAGATTTTGATTTTGTCAGAAACTGTACCTGTCAACCGCCAGGAAGGCTTGGCGCCATTAAGAATCTTGGCGTTCTTCGCGACATGGCGGTTAGATAAATCATCAAGGAGATTTCATGAAACTGAGCAAGCTTGCCAGTGAAATTGTCGAGTTGCCGACGCTGGCCTTGAACGAAGAGGCCCGTCTGCTGCGCGAGCGCGGCGAGCCGGTCATCCATCTGGGGATCGGCGAGCCAAAGAACAAAACGCCCATCAATGCCATTCTCAGCTCGGCCGCCAGGCTCTCCAGCGGGGAGGTGAAGTACACGCCGGCGGATGGCATGCTGTCCTTGAAGAAAGCCATCATCCGCTACACCGAGGAAAACTATGACCGCCTGGTGGCCCCCGAAAATGTGCTCGTGACTAACGGGGCCAAGCAGTCCCTGTTCAACATTCTCTATTCGATCCTCAACCCGCAAGAGGAGGCCATCGTCCTGGCGCCGTACTGGGTTTCGTATCCCGAGATCATCAAGATGTGCAACGCCCGCCCGGTGGTGGTCACCCCGGAAGACGGGACGTTTACGCCCCGTTTCGAAGACATCGAGCGGGCGGTTACCTCCTATACCCGCGCGATCATCGTCAACAGCCCGAACAACCCTTCCGGGGTCATCTACCCGCCTGCGTTGATCGAAAAACTGGTCGGCTTCTGTGAAAGCAAGGGCATCTACATGATCTGTGATGACATCTATCACAAGCTGACCTTCGACCACAAAGTAGCCGTTCCGGCCTACCGCTACACCAGGAAAGACATCGACGACTCATATATCATCGTGGTCAACGGGGTCGCAAAATTGTACGGGATGACCGGCTTTCGGGTGGGCTGGACAATTGCCCCGCGCGCGCTGGTGCGGGTGATGACCAACGTCACCGTGCAGGTCACGTCCGGTGTGTCGCCGGTGTCGCAGGCCGCGGCGGAAGGGGCGTTAAACGGGATGCAATCCGTGGTCGAGGCGCTGCGCTTGCAGATCGAGAACAACCGCAACGTGCTCGTCCAGGAAATGAAATCCTTCCGGGATGCCCGCCTGATCCCGCCGGACGGCACCTTCTACGCCCTGCCTGATCTGCGCGCGATCAACCCGAGTTCGGTGGAAATCTCGAAGTTCCTGCTAAACAAAGCCCTGGTTGTCACGGTGCCGGGCAAAGAGTTTGGCATGGAAGGGCACATCCGTCTGTCTTTCAGCGGCACGGTCAAAGACATCACCGAAGGCATGGCCCGCATCAAGTGGGCCCTCGACCCGACCAGCCCGAACGAGATCTACATCGGCGACCGGAAACTGGTGAGAGACTGGTTATAAAGAATTAACCACAGAGATCACGAAGAGCACGGAGATTTTTAAATTCTTTCTCTGTGATCTCCGTGAGCTCTGTGGTAAAGAGAGAAGCACCTATGAACAACTTATTGAACATCAAAACCCCCGCCGAATCCACGGCCCAGGTCCGCAAAGCGGATTACAACCTTTCGAACCTGGGGATGACGAACCTGCGCCTGGCGTACTGGAATTTGCCCCGCGAAGCCCTGTACGAAGAAGCGATTTTCCGCGCGGAGGGCGCCACCGTGCATCAAGGTCCGTTCGTGGCCTTTACCGGGAAACACACCGCCCGCTCCGCGAACGACAAATTCGTCGTCCGCGAAGTGGACACCGAAGGGCACATCTGGTGGGGGCAGTACAACCGGCCGATGTCTGCGGAGAAGTTCGAGGGGCTATATGCCCGCCTGCTGGGATACCTGCAAGGGCGCGATCTGTTCGTGCAAGATCTGTACGCCGGGGCGGACGAGAAATACCGCCTGCCCGTGCGGATCGTGACCGAGCTGGCCTGGCACAGCATCTTTGTGCGCAACATGTTCCTCCTGCCCGAATCGCTGGAGGAGTACAAACGCTTCATCCCTGACTTTACGATTGTTTCCGTTCCCGGGTTCAAAGCCGACCCGCGGGTGGACAACACCAACTCCGAGACCTTCATCGCGCTCAGCTTTGAGAAGAAGCTGGCCATCATCGGCAACAGCGCCTATGCCGGCGAGATCAAGAAATCCGTTTTTACGATCCTGAACTACCTGCTGCCGCTGGAAGGCGTGCTCTCGATGCACTGTTCGGCCAACGTCGATCCTCAGGATCCAAACGATGTGGCGCTTTTCTTCGGCCTCTCCGGAACGGGGAAGACCACGCTTTCGGCCGACCCCTCCCGCCGGCTGATCGGCGACGACGAGCACGGCTGGAGCGACGACGGGGTCTTCAACTTCGAAGGCGGTTGTTACGCCAAGGTCATTGGCCTCTCGGAAGCGGCAGAGCCCGAGATTTACGCGACGACCCGCATGTACGGGACCATCCTCGAAAACGTGACCTACGATCCCGTCACGCGCCTGATCGACCTGGACGACGAATCGGTTACGGAGAACACGCGCGCATCCTACCCGTTGGATTACATTTCCAACGCCGTTCCGGAGAAAAAGGCCGGGCATCCGAAAAACGTCATCATGCTGACCTGCGACGCCAGCGGGGTCATGCCGCCGATTGCGCGCCTTTCGCCCGACCAGGCTTTGTACCAGTTCATTTCCGGCTACACCGCCAAAGTGGGCGGCACGGAAGTTGGCCTGCGCGACGAGCCGGAGATCACCTTCTCGGCCTGCTTCGGCGCGCCGTTCATGGTCCACCATCCCGGCCAGGTATGCCGAACTGCTGCGCCAGAAGATCGAGCGCTACGGCGCGACCTGCTGGCTGGTCAACACCGGTTGGGTAGGCGGCCCGTACGGGGTGGGCAAACGCATCAGCATCCGCCACACCCGCAACCTGTTGCGCGCCGCCCTGACCGGCGCGCTGAATGCCGTCGCGTATTACCAGGACCCGGTCTTCGGCTTCGCTGTCCCCAAATCCTGCCCGGACGTGCCGCCCGAGGTGCTGCAGCCCTGGTCTTCCTGGCCCAGCAAGGCGGAGTATGACAAACGCTACAAGGACCTGGCCATGCGCTTCGTGCAGAACTTTGCCAAGTTCGAAGAAGGGACGCCACAGGAAGTGATAGAAGCCGGTCCGAAGGTTTGACGCTCCTGATGAAAACCCTGCGTTGGTCGAGTAGTCCCGCGTGATCCTCGCGGGACGTATCGAGACCAAATGAAAACGTCCCGAAGGTTCTCCCAGGGAAAGGCTTCCTCATGAAAAAAACCTTCGGGACGTTCTAAGGGACTCCTGCAACAGAGAAAAAGCACGCCATCTTTTTGAAGATGGCGTGCTTTTTTCCCTGGGGCGAAGGGTGATACTCGCCTGAACCTCCGGAGAGGGGCGACCTCTATTCCCCGGCATAGATCTCAACCCGGCCGGTCATGCCCGGGCGGATCTCAAGATCGTTTTCCCTCAGAGTCACGATGACGGGAAAGGTAGCCGCGTCCCCAACAGCTTCTCCAGCTTGCCAGCCAATCCGTTCTACAAGGCCATCGATGGGATCATTGGGATAGGCTTTCAGCGTGACGACGGCCGCTTGTCCCGGAACGATCTGCGCCAGATCGCGCTCACTCAAATTGGTCGTGTGAAATTCCAGCTGCAACGGGTCGATGATCGTAATGATAGGGGCGCCGCTCCCCACCGTCGCGCCCGGAGCTGCTTCAACGCTCGTGACAATCCCGTCTATGGGTGCGCTCAAGCGAGTCCCGTCCAGGTTGTTCTCTGCGCTGCGCAAGCTAATCTGCGCTTTTTCCAATTGGGTCAGCTTGTCCCCCGTGGCATCTTCGGGAATTTCTTCACCTTTTAAAGCAGCCAGAAAATTCTCTGCTTCCACGACTTTGGCTTTGGCCAGGTCATATTCTGCGCGCGCTTGCGCAATGGAGGCATCCGAAGGGGCGGAAATATAGCTTGTCCCGGTGTTTCTATCTCTGAGCGTGAAGTTGTCAGGGAGATACTCGTTTTCGTAATAATCCTGATTGCCTTCCAACTTCTCCTGGTAAAGATCGAACTTGGCTTCAAGCGCTTTGACCTTTTCCGTTGCTTCCGCCGAAGGAGACTTCTCCGCGCCCTGGCGAGTTGCCGCAAGCTCTTGCTCTAGTTTAAAGATCTCTTCTTCCCAGTATAAGACAGCCGGGCTGATCATATAAGCCAGGTGGCCATGGGCGCTGTCAACTTCCAGCAGGGCCTCTGCAATGGCCTGTTCGGCAGTGGCAAGCGCGTAAGGGGATGTCAGCTCTGCCAGCTCGCGCCTGGCTTGCATAACCTGGATCTCCTGATCTGTGTTGTTTAGCTCGGCCAGGAGTTGTCCGCTTTCCACCGCATCCCCGACTTTGACGAACACTTCCCGTAACTTTCCGCTGCTCTCAAATGCCAGTGGCATGGCGGGCTGGGCAGTCTGGACAAGGCCATCTGCCAGAATGGTTACTCCACTGTGAGCGGTTGTCGGTGCTGGCAGGGTGTTCTTCACCGGAGTAGGTGTGCCGGCTGGCTGCCCCTCTGCTGGTTTTCTCCCGCAGGCGGCCAGGAGCAGAACGATAGATACAATCATAACCAGTGATTTCGTTTTCATGTTTCCTCGATGAAAGCGCGTTTCTCCGTTAATTCATCCTCAAAATATCAACCGCCTGCTGGCGGACAATGCGCCGGGCGGAGAAGGTTGCCGCCAGGATGCTGGCCAGCACAACCATGAAGATGATGGCGGGCATGACGATTTTGTCGATGGCGAACAGGGTGGGCATTTGCTGCATGCTGGCGCTGAGGTAGTAATTCAGATAGCCCATGCTGGCCCCGGCAGCGATCCCGGCCAGGGCGGAACCCAGGGTCATGGCAATGGCTTCCACGATCAGCATGCCGGTGAGCTGGCGGCGCAGCATCCCGATCGACTTGAGCATCCCGATCTCGATCCGCCGGGCGTAAATGGTGACGTAAATCACGGCGAAGACCGCGAAAACAGCCGTGGTGAACGAGATGCCGGTCAGGGCCAGCAGCATCCCGACGAAAAACAGGGTATCGCTCTGGTTTTGCGCCAGCTGCCATTCCAGCAGGTTGACCCAAAGCCTGTATTTTTCAGCATAACGGTCTGTGATGAGATCCCCCACCTGCGTTGCATCGGCGTCTGGCTCGAAAGTAACCAGGACGGTTTCGATCATGGGATCGTTGGGGCCAGGCCCGCCCTGGTTCAGTTCGGTCACCAGACGATTAAAATAGGCCAGCGAGACCAGGATCGTGCTCTGGCTGCGGGCGGCGATCTTACTGCGGGTGATCCCTTGAATCCCGGGGAGCCGCCGGGCGATCCCGACCACGCGGACCGTGTCTAAATGGTCCAATCCCTCCCCTTGCAGGTCAATGATTTCGCCCAAGCCGATTTCCAGGTGATCGGCCAGGCCTTCGCTGATGATCGCGGTACCGGGCTCATTCAAAATGGTTTGGAAAGCGTCGGGTCCACCGGCAGCAAACTCGACCATTTCAGGGAGGAGCACCTGGGAAAGGTCGCTATCCAGGCCGCGGACGGTTACCGGCGCCGAGCGCATCCCGACGTTATCCTGGGCGCGGCTCTCGTATGCATAGGTCAGCCCGGTCAGATGGGCGATGCCGGGCAGCGCGGCCAATTCAGCTTGCACAAAGCGCGGTTGCAGGGCTTCGGCTCCCTCCCACCAGATCGATTGCGATTCGATCCGGGCCTGGGCGCCCATCCACATTTTGGCGCTGTTCTCGCGGTTGGCCATTTCCATCTGGGCCTGCGTTCCCAGGAAACTGGGGAGAACTGCGCTGAACAGGACCAGCATGGCGATCAGGGAGTTACGGTTTTTGCCGCGGCTGACGTTGCGCCCGGCGAAATACGTCAACCGGGGGGCGATCAGCCGCATGATGCTCAGGACCAGGCGTTCGAAGGGGATGGTGGCGATGAAGAACATCAAGCTCAGCCCGAGCACCATCCCCATCAGTCCCAACATGACGAAAATGATCTGCAAAACTTCGCCCCCGAAAGCCCCCAGCGCGTCGAAGCCGGTCACCAGCAGGAAGACCAGGGTCATCGCCAGTCCGGTGAAGAACATCTTGGCATCCGGGCGGCGCTCGCGCAGCTGGGCCAGGTCTTCCAGCTGGAGATTGTCGGCGACACCGGGGTTGATGGCGTGCATCACCTTGGTGCGGGAAGCAGCGCTGGCCGGTTTGAGGCTGCTGGCGATCAGGACGGCGAAGGCCGAAAGCACCGGGGGCAGGATCGTGGCGACCGACACCCGGGGGACGAGTTTAATGGCCATCCCCTGCTGTTCGAAGAAGAAGGTCAGCAGGGGCGCCAGGCCATACGCGGTCAGCAGCTGGCCCAGCAGGACGCCCAGCCCCACCCCGACCAGGCCAATCACGATGACTTCCACGAGGACGATGCGGAACAGCAGTTGCCGCGGGCTGCCCAAAATCCGCAGGACAGCCATATCCCTGCGCTGCTCCTGGACGTTGGTCATCACCAGGGTGTAGACCAGCAACCCGACCACACCCAGGGAGATCAGCCCGTAGGTATTGATCAGGGCTTGCAGGGCAAGGAAAACCTGCGAGGCTTCGCTCAGGGAAGCGGCCAGGTCCATATGGTAATCGAACGTTTCCCCTAATTCCTCCCGGACGGCGCGGGCGATGGCGCGCACGTTTAGCGCAGCGACATTGGAGTTGTTGGTCTCATAGATTTTGGGATCCACCACGACGGCCAGCTGGCTGGCCTGCCCGGGCCGGTCCAGCCAGGTTTGCAGATCGGAAAGCTCGACCAGGATGCCCCTCCTGCTGCCCATCCCGTCTGCGCTGACGATGGCGGCCACGCTGAACGTCCGTTGCAGGCGGACCGAGCTGGCGCCGCTGGCCGCCGCTTTGCCGGGTTCGCGCGGGACGGGAAAGGCGTAGGCCGCGGTGAAGCTGTCGCCCAGCGCCAGACCCAGTTGCCCGGCCAGCAGCTGGTCGACTGCCACGCGGCCCTGGCCCAGCTCGTAGGTCCCCTCATGCACCTTGACCGGGACCACGTCATCGCTGGCGCTGTCCAACCCGATGAAGTCGATTTCCCGGCGCTCGCCGTTCATCTCGGTTTCGACCCGGATCTCGATGCGGGGATGGACGGCTGAAATGCGCGCATCGGCCCCCAGGATGGCAGCAGAGGCTCCTTCGATGGGGATGAACAAATCCGGACTGGTATCTTTCTTGCTGACGACCAGGTCGGCCCGGCCGATATCGCTGGCGATCAAATCGATGATCGAGCGCCGGATGGTCTCGACGGTGGCGCTCATGGTGACGATCAGCCCGGTGCTGACCATCAAGGAGAGCATCATCAAGATGGTGCGCACCTTGCGCCGGGTGAAGTTTTTGAGCACGTATTTGATGATCATGAATGTTCTTCAGCGGTCAGGGTCGCTTCCGCGCCATTCAACAGTTTGCCGTCGTAGAGGTGAACCAGGCGGCTGGCAAATTCAGCCATACGGGGGTTATGGGTCACATAGATGATCGTCATCCCTTCAGCGTTGAGTTCTGCCAGCAGGCGCATGATCTCCAGACCCGATTCGGAGTCCAGGTCGCCGGTGACTTCATCGCCGATCAGGATCGACGGATGGTTGGCGAGTGCGCGCGCGATGGCCACCCGTTGTTGCTGGCCTCCCGAGAGTTCGCTGGGATAGTGGTGCGCGCGATCGGCCAATCCAACCCTTTCCAGCAGTCCGGCCGCGCGCAGGGTGCGCTCTTTGTGAGCGACCTTGGCCAGCACCATGGGCGCTTCCACATTTTCCTGGGCCGTAAAATTGCCCAGCAGGTTATAGTTTTGAAAGATAAAGCCCATCTTCTGTAAGCGCAGCTTCGCCAGGGCATCTTCATCCAGGGCAACCAGATTCTCCCCGTCGATGCTGATGTGTCCACGGCTGGGTTCGTCCAACCCGCCCACGATGTTGAGCAGGGTGGTTTTCCCGGACCCACTGGGGCCCATGAGACAGACGAAGTCGCCTTGTTCGATTTCCAGGGATACCCCGCGCAAAGCCGGGACAGCTTCTTTCCCCATCAAGTACGATTTGTGGATATTTTCGATGTGGATCAATGTTTTGGTCATCGTTCTTTTCACCGTCACTTCTTGCATACGACCACCGCAATGTTTTGCGCCCTTTGCATACACTCCAGTCCTTTGGGAGTTCCCCTGTCGAGGCAGAGTCAAATTCATTATACGTGTTTCTGCTGGAGATTTATCCTATGAATTTCGATGGGAAGCCCGAAAACAGGGGTGCGGGCGCCCGAAGGGGACCGCACCCCTGTTCTTGTCCTGAGCTTGCCCGCCCCGGCTCCGCCGCGCGGGCCGGGTCGAAGGGTCGGGAACTCCTTCAACTTTCGTGATTTACTGAAATTCTCAAAAGACCGTTGCCATCGCAGCCGGCTTCGACCAACGAAAAAGAAGGCACGCCACCTTCAAGAAGATGGCGTGCCTTTTTATTTAGGCGAAGCGAGGTTTCACTCGGGTTGGGATTAAGGTAGGATGGGTGCCTCCCTGATATCTCCCGAGAGGGGCAGGGGCGTTTCCGGGGATGCGGAACTGACTTTGGCGTACTTGATCCTGTCCAGGGCCTCTTTGAATTCCGGGCCCGGCGTGAAGCGCGGCAGCGTGTTGGTGATGTGGTTCGGGCGCACGTCCTGGGCGTTCTCCTGCCCTTCGCCGTTGATGCGCAGCCAAAACGTGCCGAAATCCCCCAGCTCCACGATGTTGCCGGCGGCCATCTCTTGCGGGATGACGTACAGCATCGCATCCAGCACGGCCAGCACGTCGGTCCGGCCGACGGTGGAGTTATCCGCAATGCGCTGCGAAAGCTGGCGTAAAGACGTTCGTCCGGTGGACTGGACAGACGGGTAATACTTTTTGGGCGCGTTCGGATCGCCAGGGTTGCGACGTTCTACGATGTTATATTTGACAGTCATTTTGCTGTCTCCTTTATGATGATGGTTTTGCAGGGGGCCCTTCCTGGTTGGGGGCAATTATCTACGGATCGGGGGATTCTTCAAGGTTTTTAGACCGACGATTTCGTAAGTTTTCGTTTACATTTTTGTAAGGAACTTGGGAGGTCCCGTCTATCTCTTTCACGCCAGGGAGGGGGACGTAGCGATGGCCGTGCTATAATTTTTTCCATCTCCCTATTTCCGGTACCTTTTCGGGAACTGGGTAAGTCCTAACGATGTTAAAGAGAATTGCACATGACAGACGATAACCAGTTGCAAGGTTGGGTGAAAACGCTGGGTGAAACGATTGCTTCTGCGATCGAGTTCGATGGCCCGGCCAACTCTTAAGGGGACTTACTGGTCGCCAGAAGAGTCCATTTGGGGAGTCGATTATATCGAGTTTTTTCCTGTCATTGGGGAAATACAAGATGCTGGTCCCCGTGACGGGGAGCAGGTAGAAGGTTTGGTCCACACCATTGATATCCTGGAAGTTCAAAAAGCCTTCGAGGAAGTGCGTGCGATCGTCATTGGATTCGAGTTCGACCGGCAAGGGAGCGTCACGCTGGAAGGGACGTATGCAGGCCGGGAGGTGGTGGTTCGTATTAATGCTGAACCTTCGTTCGATGAGGATGACGAAACGGTGTAATCACGCATGGGCTTGTGAAGTACAGCTTACAAATCTGTTCGTTGACTTTTCCCTTCTCCGCCTGTATCATGTTTATGCCTTGATCTAGGGCGTCGCGCACATCTCTTTTTGGCCCGCCGCCCCCACTGCGCCGCCCAGCGCTTGGGGGCGGTTGGGTTTCATCTAAATCTGCCCCTTCCTATAATTTGTTTTGAAAATATTATGTTTGGAATAAAAGCGTTCCTCTATAATCGGATGAGGAGCAACTATGATTATTTGGGGTTCAAAAGGCAAAACGACTGAAGCGGGCACCGGGGTCTTCTATTGCCCAAGATGCCAGGGTAAAAGGCAGTACATCCGCAAAGAGGTTGGAAAATACTTTACGCTTTATTTTATTCCTCTCTTCAAAACCTCGATGATTGGCGAGTATATCGAATGCCAAACCTGCCTGATTCCTTTTGAAACAACTGTATTAAATTATGATCACAGCGCCGCCGACCATGCCCAAAAGTTACTAAAAGCCATCCAAGAGGAAATCGAAGCTGGCGTTCCCCTGCAAGCAATTTATAACGGTTTACTTAGGGAAGGCGCGGATAAGGAAACGGTCAATATGATTATTGCTATGGCGACCGGGGGAAAAATGAAACTATGCAAATCTTGTGAACTTGTTTATGCAGCAACGCTTAATTTTTGTTCCAATTGCGGAAAAGCACTTGAAGCTATTGGATAGCCAAGCTTAGACGAATATGACTGAGAAAATACTATGCCCAAATTGCAATGCATCCATTTATGATAACCTTCGTTTTTGTCCAAAGTGTGGGGAAAAAATTTACATCCAAAACTTCCGTGATGAAAACCTGGGCGACTTATATAAGATATTACAAGTTGACCCATCGGCAGAACCAGAGGTTATTGAAGCTGCTTACAAACGACTAGCTGCAAAATATCATCCAGATGTGAACAAATCTCCTGATGCCCAGACCAGGATGCAGGAGATCAACAAAGCCTATACAATTTTATCGAAGGAAGAAACGAGGCGGCAATACGACTTAACCAGAGCGCCAAAATCCGGTAAAACGGAAAAACCAAAGCAAGAGCAGCCTCAAGAAAAAGCACCAGAGCGAAAGGCACAAACTCAATATAGGCCGGCACCAAGCAGGCCTGTCAAATCAAAACCAAGCACATCACTCAGATGGATATTCATAATTATTGCTGTAATACTAGGAGTTTCCTGGTTGGCTAGTCTGGCTTCAGCGCCTACAACTCCATCCCGGCCAGCAGCTTTGCCCACGAGAACCCGTCGCCCAACCCCTCACCCTACTGATATCCCCACCCGTGTGCATAACCCTACGCCTGCCCGGTCTGATCCCAATTGTATACTTTGGAAGGAATCACTCGCTCTAAAGTCGGCCAACGTATCTGCGGATACGGCTTGGTCGCGGATGTTTATCGTGCCGCAGAGTATATCCAGATTATCAGTTTTAGCGAAATCGAGGGAACGTTTATCATCAAAGGGAAAGATTATTATTTTGAAGATGTTAGTCCTGGTGATTGTGTCATGTTTACAGGCAAAGTGTACGAGAATTCGTATTCACTCTTCATGAACACTGATGATGACGATATAGAATTACGTGAGATAAAGAGAGGCGAAAGCACATACTCGTCCTGTCTGCAAGGGAAATGAATCAAAAATAACAAATTCTTCGACAAACTGATTACTGGCTCCCCCAACTTATCCAAATTCTCTGCCGCTTTGATCAGACCTTCAATACTGACCGAATACCATATCTTATTTACCCTTTTCTTCAAAACTAAAAAACTTAACGTTTACCAATCAACATCCCTGGTGAGATCGAGCATTTCGTTGCTTTCAATATGGGTTATCCCCACCAGGCAGCCGATTGACATGGGCGCAAAGGAGAACTCAAAGGCTTCGGGATCTTCACTGTACCATTGCCAGTTGTGGAAAATGGAAAAGAATTCCCAAAAAAGCCGAATTGATTCTCACCTTTGTCGAAGTTGTTATCGTGCGGGTAGAGGATGCCAAACCCTTTTTGAAATTCTTCGGGGATTTGCGTTTCAATTTTTTGAGGGAGCACAAGCTCAAGCGGCGGGGCTTCGACTTGTAGAATCTGGCGCCTTGACTGGATCCGCTCACTTTTATGCCTCCAGGGACGGCACGAAAGGTGTATTCAAAACCGCCTCCTGTATGGCCATAATGCGGACGATAGAGGCCGTGTTCTGCGGGGATTTCTTCCAGGCGGTCGAAACGCGAAAAGGGTTCACCAGGAGATTTATATAAGACAATAGGGTTTCCGCCTCGCTCCATCTGGCGTTTGATAATCCGCCAGTCAATTTCCTGTACCCATTCGATAAGGTGGGCAGAATCTTCAGCGCTGAGATGGATCAGGACGCCTGAGATTGTGTTCTCGCTCATAACTCACCTCGATATGTGGATGACCAGCCAAAGAGCGCCTTCCACTTTGTTTTTCTTCCCCCCCTCTTACTGCCTTTTGCAATACTTTTTCTTCCCTTTCATTTTATCTCTCCCCATTCCGTTTCCGGTTGCTCGGTTTCTTTGGCGACAGCTTGGATCCAGTCTTTTTGTTCATTTGATTGCCCCACCCGTCAACAGCGACAAGACCTTCTTCGACAAGTTGATCACTGGCTGACCAAGTTCGTCTAGATTTTTGGCCGCCTGGATCAGCCCATCAATGCTGACCGAATACCATTTCTTGTTCGGCTTGGGTTTGGTGACTTCTTCCACCAGTTTTTCCAGATCATCGGCCACTTCGGATGCCTGTTCTTCAGGAAGTTGCTTGTTCATAGCAGCGACCGCTTCTGCAAGCAGCTTCAGGGTTTCCTTGAGTTCCGCCTGAATGTCTGCCGCCTCAGCTTTATTGAAGCTGTCTTGAATTCTTTGCGTGGTTACATTGTTGTCGCCAGAAACGATATTGCTGCCTTCTACGTTTCCGCCAATATAAATATTCGTCACGGTTCCTCCAATCTCTTTTCTTTGGGCTTCGCTTTCAATACCGCTGAGAATTTCGCGCACATTGACCTTGACTAGCCGAGCTCCATCCTTGACCAGATGAGTTTCCTGTCCTTCGCGTTCCAGCATGAGCAGGTAGTCATATTCGAGCGGTTCGGCATTGGGCGCATTGGGAATGGGTACCCGCTTCTGCGGATTTAACCCCTTGATCGACGCATGGATTTCATCCAACTGATACCGTATCGCGGACAGGGCATCCCGCCGCGTGTGTTCAAGCCCGTCAATGGCGATAGTGATCTTGCGATCTTCCAAATCGGCTTTGACCAGAGCGCGGTTCTCGCCGATTTTGAGCAGGACGCCTGTCCGCCATACGAAGCCATCGTCAATCTTCTGGTTCATGCGGACGATGAAGCGGGTGATGACGCTGGACGGCAAAACGGGATAGGCATATTCAAAGGCAGGGATGCCGTTGAAATTCAATTCGGGCTGATCTTTGGGGAGCAGGTCGGGGACAAGGAAGGATTTGTCAGGTTCAAGGTTGTAGCAAAGTTCAAACTTTTTCATCATGTCCACGATGAACAATCGTTTGTCGCGTGGATACCCATCAATGTTGAGAATTTCGTTCAACATGGCAAGTGTAAGCACGCCTTTGTTGTTGAAAAGCTCATGCGAGTTGAGTATCTTGTAAACCCCATTGGTGACCCACTGCGGATTGAGAATGCCGAGCGACTTCCAGGCGTGGATCATCCTGAAAGTGCAGCACCACGCCCAGATCATGCAAAAAGCCGATCAGTGTGCGTTGGCTGGTCTCATCGCTGACTTCGTTTTCAGTGCACAGTTCGAGATATTTGTCGTGGGTGATGAAATTTTGCTCTCGCCCCAATCCTTCCAGTTTGGTTTTGACCATAAACCAGGTTTCAGGCAACAAATCGCGGACATGGGGCAGATTGTTGACCTGCTCAGTGATGGCGGCTTTGAGTTCTTCGATACCTCCACCTGTAGCAGCGGAGGTTTCGAGGATGCCAACGATGTTGGGATATTTCTTTTGCAAGCCGTGCGGTCAATATCAAGCGGATGTTGGTCGATTTTGTTACCGACGATCAGGATAGGCGACTTACCGCCGAAGGATTGGATGATTGAGCCAGTATTCGACACGATTTTCTTCCTGGGTCAGGCGAGAATCAAGCACCAAAAGGTAAAGGCTGCGTTTAGTGAGGAAGAATTGGTGGGTGGCATGCATGATTTCTTGCCCGCCAAATCCCAGATGTAACGGAGTTTGAAGAATCTGGGTTGCCAGCGTTAATGGATATTCCATCTGTTTTGGGTTGGTTCTTATTAAATGTTGTGTAAAGTATGTGTTCGATGAGAGATGTCTTTCCTACGCTGCCCTGTCCAACAAAAACAACTTTGACTTCATTGAGAGATTTTTTTGCCCAAAGGAGTAATCTAGTATTACTTGTGGATTCTCGACGCGTTCCAAAATCCTCTCAGGAGGAATTTCAAATGCATTGTCTCGCAAGTCTAATGCTTTCAATGATTTCAAGGCTCGCATTTGTACTGGTAGTTCTTCTTGATTTTATTTCCTTGGAATATTTGTGTCTTGTCTTGAAAGGGGTTACGATTTGATAATCTAGTCTTTCCAACTGATGGAGTTGCCCAATTTCAGCCGGAAGGTAGGTCAGTCGATTACAAAAAAGTTCTAGTGAAGTTAAAGTCGACCAGCTTCCCAATTTCAGCAGGGATGGCAACTAATTCATTGTCAGAAACAAATTAACAGTAGTAAGTTTAGTTAGCTGACCAATTTCCGCTGGTAAAACAGCTAATTGGTTGACATTGAGCTGGAAATAAGTCAAATTAAGAAGTTTCCATATCACTTCTGGTATGGCTATCAAGTGGTTACCTGAGAAGTTGAGAAAAGTTTTAGATTCGTGAGTTTCCCAAATTCTGCTGGCAAGGTAGCTATAGCACTACCAGCTATCGTAAGATGATTTAGTTTGGTGAGTTGTCCGATTTCTGCTGGAAGCGAATTTAGATTGCGGCACCATAAAAGAGTAAGCGAAACTAAGTTAGCGAGTTGTCCAATTTCTGTTGGCAGGGTAGTTAGCCGAGTTCTCGTAAGATCAAGCGAAACAGAACGAGAGAGTTGTCCAATTTCCGCTGGCAAAACAGTTAGATTGTTATTAGCATATAGGTCAAGAGAAGTCAGATTGATAAGTTGGCTGATTTCAGGAGGTACAGTTTTAATTGTTGTAATTCAAGGTCAAGAGAAGTCAAATCGGTGAGCTGCCAGAGATCAGCAGGTAGGAAGCGAACTTTAATCCCCAAAAAGAGATGGATTTTGCCTTTGTTCTCGCTGCTTCTTTGATTTTTATCAATGCGATTTCTTCTGGTGTTTTCTTTGCCATATCTCCCACTCCTAATAATA
>CAWGNR010000013.1:0-1008809 GCA_963823985.1 uncultured Chloroflexia bacterium | reverse complement strand
CCTGATGAGGTAATGCTGACCGACGATGGAATGAAAACACATCGCGACGCCTATTGCAACGCAATTCGGGACTACCACTCACAGGGTAAGATGGCGGGCAAGGTGGCGAAATGGCCGCTCCGGTATTTGATTCGACACACATCGTATCATACGCTCGATCACGCCTGGGAAATGGAAGATAAGGATTTGACCGCAAAACGAGCATAAGGCTGAGTGTCCTGTCAGCATCGGCATTGGAGCATCTCTGTAACTTCTGTCTGTAAGAGAAGTTTGAGATCGCGCTTGAACGATGATTTGATATCAACGTACGCCGAACAATGCGTACACGCGGACCCCGGGGAACCCCGCCCGGGGCTTCCCCGCGAAGAACGCACGGGACAGGCGGTGGGAGATTTTTATGCACATTTTCGAACCAGGGGTTTTTCGGCAGTCTCGTTGGTCTGCCTAATCCTTGTTCTACATCGAGCATTTTGACCAACCGGGAATGAACGCGTTAAGGTTCTTGTACATCGCTAAAAAGTATTACTCGCTGGGCGGTTGAGCGATTTCCCAGAGGTTGCTATCTGGATCCTCAAAGTGTGCTGTTCGCCATCCCCCCTCTAGCGGTTTTGGTGAATTGACAAAATGGACGCCCTTGTCTTGCAGGTCACGGTATTCGGCATCTATGTCTGTGACGAAAACCACGAAATGGTTCCTCTCGAAACTCTCCTGTGTGGGTCTTATTCGCTCTTCAGAGATTTCCTTTGCAGCCAACTCTAATGATTTAATGGCCAATACGATTCCGCTGTTCGACCCTATGCGTAGGTAGGCCTCGTCTCGTTCCAACTGCCTTAGATCGAAACCCAATTTGTCGCGGTAAAACAGGGCACTCCGCTCAACATCGCGCACTACAAGAACAAACGCGTTCAAGTGATCAATCATAATGACAACTCATCTCCTTATCTCCATATTTTTCGCTATTTTACCATCCTGAAGTTGGAGAAGTTTTTGAAGAGGATCATCAACTCGCTTGGCTACGGCAAGAAGATTTTATTAGCTATTCAAACCACAAGGTCAGAAAGAGGCGGTCCAAATATGGTAAAAGAGTAACTGGAGATGGTTGTGCTCAATATGAAGGGGCAACCCACGGCGTGCACGCGGCAACCTCTTAGTCAAATCTCACTGTTGCCCTAATATGTTTTAATCAGTATAAGTAAATTTACGCGATCTTTGAGAATTACTGTTAAATCAAGATCGAGAAAGTAGGGATAAGGTATCTATGAACGATATACAGAAATTAGCAGGGAAAATTGCGCTGGTAACAGGCGCTTCTAGAGGTTTGGGCAAAGCAGTTGCTCTGGAACTTGCTAAGGCTGGTGCATATGTTATCGTTACAGGTCGGAGCACAAGAGGTCATAGCACACAGAGCGAACTGCCCGTTACGACGATTGATGACACAGTTGATGCAGTTCACGAGGCCGGAGGTAAGGCTGAGGCCGTCAAGTGTGATCATACCGATACTGCGGCAGTAAAAACACTTGTCGATTACATTGGGAAACAACACGGCAAGCTGGATATCCTCGTGAATAATGCATGGGGCGGACATGATCCGCACGATGAGTCAGTTAGAGGTGAGGAAATCTGGGAAGAGCCGCTGGACCAGTTCAAAAACATGCTTCTGGCGGGACCGTACTCGGATTATATTACCAGCCTATTGGTGCTCAAATACTTGATGGGGCCCGTCCAAAAAGGTCTCATTATCACCACAACCTGGCATACCGCCGAACCGCCAATGTGGACGCCATATGAAGCCAGCAAGGCTGCTAAAAATCGTTTAGTCTATGTTCTCGGTTACCACCTCAAAGATAAAGGCATTCCGGTGATTGCAGTTGCTCCAGGGTGGATGCGAACCGAGTTAATGTTCACTCACCACACAAAGGATGAACTCGAAGGGCAGACCGAGACACCTCACTATGCTGCACGAGGCATCGCTGCGTTAGCGAGCGACCCTGATGTCATGCGTTTTACGGGAAAACTCATGGACGTTAGTGATCTAGCTGACATCTATGGCGTTACTGACCTGGACGGCTCTCAGCCGCGCTTGAATGCAAAACACCTTCGTCAGGATTGAGCAGTCAAATAGAGATAAAAGCCGCCTAACACGGCGTGCACGCCCCGCAGAGAGCATCCCACAAAGAACGCGGGACAATCGGGGCAGGCGGCTTCGGGTTTTATCCGTTGTGTGGGCGAGGTCCGCGGCGGGGTATCAGTAAAACGCAAACCTGGCAGGCGTTGCACTGCATACACCTGGGCCCGAAAGGGTAAAGTGCCCGAAAGGGTAAAGTGCCCGAAAGGGTAAAGTGCCCGAAAGGGTATCGAAGTGTCTGAAAAGGAGTGTCCCAGCCGCAGCGCGTGCGGGGGCGAGGTCCGCGGAACGCCAGGGCGCACCGGAGACATTTCGATACACTCAACACGGCGACTGTCAGGTTTTTTACGCTTTTTAGTAACAAATTGCAATTGTTTTTGGGGTGGGAAAATTGTATAGTAATAACAGTGTGGAACGACCAGGATGGAAAACCAGCGAAAGGATCCACTTTGATTTTGAGTTTTTAGCGTGTTGCGGTGTGCCTCACTACTGCTATCCAAAGGTTTTTAAGCAGAACGTTTCTGGATAAGACCACCGGAGTGGACATAAAAAGGGCTCATTCCGCTAAAGTAATGGTCAGGCGCTAATTCAGTTCAAAAAGGTAGTGAAAGTTCAAAAACATGAAACGGTTTTGGGACAACATATTCAGACTAGATTATGAAAGCTCGGTTTGGGTGGAAGAAGAAGATCTTGGTAAAGAAATAATCTTCTTTTATAAGCAACACCGATATGTTACCCAGATACCACAAGAGCTCAAGGGAAAAACAACCCTTCGCCTTAAAGGATGTGGGAAAACTTTTCGTAACAAGACTGGAGATTTTATTCTTCACTTATGGCTTAATCGAGGAGAGGATGTAAGGCAATGTCTTTGGCTCTCAGAATCGTCTGCGAGAAATGGAGCGGACAAGAAACTATTTACGGGAGAAAAGGTCATAACAATGATCGTTCCTCCAAGAAGCTACAACGGATTAACTGTACGGCTAAAAGGTTACGGTGGGGAGCCCAAAACAGGCCCGCTGGCTCCAACTCTCCAGCAAAAAAGAAGAGGAAACCTATATGTAAAGTTATGTGTTTATCCGGATTGCATATCCCCAAATTATGGATCATTTGATAGACTTTCCACAGAAAACATGGCTTTAGAGGGATGGGTGTATCGCAAATTCGATGAAATAGTTCGAAAAATCAGCTGGTCGTCATTGAAGGTCAGACCGATCCAAGCAGAAATAATTACAGATTTATTCAACGCGTCCGGGTGGAGAAGCATTTTTCAAACTCTAGTTAATCATCTAAGTCTAAACTCTCTTGATATAAAACTCACAACATCAGATTCCATTTCCAATCCGGGTAGCTGTGAGAAAACAGAAAACATAGAAGACAATAAAGTTGTTCGATACTGTTATAGAATAACGATCAACGAAAAGTTTCTGGACAATCCTTTTTCTATTGCCGCAATATTAGCCCATGAACTGTGTCATATAGTTTATGCAGAACGCATCGACCCAACATCCATGGCTGGAAATGTGATTAAAACGGATAAGAGAAAGCTGGAGGACGAACGTTCAGTTGATCTTTTGGTATTTATGTTTAAGATCGGTGAATTCCAACTCCGCGTTGCACGGGATGAACATCTCACCCTCGGATATTTCAATCAAGAAATATTCGAGAGAATTCAGGTGATTGCCTTAAAAAAGCTAAATTCAGTAAATCACGAAAGTTGAAGAAGTACCCGAAAACAGGGGGTAAGACAGCGCCTAGCACGGCGTGCACGCCCCGCAAAAAGCATCCCACATTGAGTGCAGGGCAGCGGCTTTGGGTTTTGTCCGTTTTGTGGGCAAGGACCGCGGAACGCCAGGGCTGCAACGGGGATGTTTCGATACACTCAACACGGCGCCTGTCAGGTTTCTTGCATGTTTTCGTGACAAATTGCAATTGCTTTTGAGGTGGGAAAATTGTATAGTAATAACAGCCTGGAACGACCAGGATGGAAAATCGGCGAAAGGGTTCGCTTGGATCAGGCAGGGTGAGAAAGAGAAGCCTGGGAATCTGCGGGAATGCTTATCCACGGTTGTCGAACGGCAATCCACCAGAATGGTTTTGTGGAAAACCACTCAACAGCGGATCTTGCGGAACTCTTCCGCTTAAGACAGAGTCAGGCTGAAAATCAGCGTAAAATCTCATTATGTAACATAGGAGCGAAGGGATAATGAAAAGAGCATTTTTGATATTAACCATTATTCCGATAATTTCATATTTAATAAGTGGTTGTAATACAACAAATCAAATGCCTCCAAACGTTGAGCCTACTGAAATTCTAACAAAAACAAGTTTGCCAGAACCGACAATTACAGAAACCGTATCGCCTACTTCAACGCCCACTACAGTTGATACGAATACATCAGCGATCTCAGTAACAAAAGCGATTTCGGATAAAGATATTCATCTCAAATTACCATCGGGATTGAATATTGACGCCTATGCATTAAACGGTCCCCCACGCGTTGAGCCGTTAGAGTTTAGCCCTGCTTCCAGTTATTCGCAAGCAGATGTTATGGCGATACATGAGAAAGACAAAAGACTGCTGTTTCCAGACAACCGAATTGGGAATGAAAACATGATGGTTCAATTCGGCGATCACAGACTAAAAACACAGAAAATATACATCACTTATCCCACGCCGCAACCTGGTTCATTGGGAACAATAGCGATTGAAGTTTTGTTGGATGATGAAGTAATATATACAGCCGAGGGTGGAAAAGGGAATACGACATTTGACCATTTGCGAGGATTGTGGAGTTACGATAATCATTGGGTATTGGAGTATGTCTATGTGACAGTAACAATCGACGAAAGGGGGAATACTATGGACGATGTTACTGGTCAAGTTGTTAGGGATGGGGTAGTACTAAACGAAGAGCATTCTTATGACGAAGTTTTTGGGTTCCAACTCATGAAAGGAAAACCTTTCTACTTGTATAAAGAGAATGGGCAAATTGGCGTTACATATGATGAGCAAGAATTCATGCTAGGATTTGAAGAAATTCCCCGCTATAACTGTTGTTCACCAGCAGAGTTGAACCCTCGGCAATCACAAAATATGGTGTCTTTCTTTGCCCGTAGAGGTGAAACTTGGTATTATGTTGAAATTGGTGTTTATGAATGAAGTCACCTAACAACGCATGCACGCCCCGCAATCCCGGCATAGAGCAGCCAGGCAGGCGGCTTTGGCTTTTGGCCGTTTTGTGGGCGAGGTCCGCGGCGGGGCGGGCGCCGGTATCCCGGCAAGGAGCGCCGGGGCTTTCTCGCAGAGAGCATGCGGGACGTTCTAACTCGCTACGCTTCGGGGACGTACGCGAGCCATTAGCCGGCTGAGTAATAAACCAAGCGAAAGGAAAATCCATGAAGGTTCTTCGGACGATCCGTATGATATTAGCGGTAGCCATAGCAGTTTGGGCTGTGACAGTCGCGGCATATTACCTTTTCTTCGCCAAGATCTCATTCGAAAGCATCACTTTCTCCGCCAACAAGGGTGAACCGTCCACCACGACAAGATCCTCGGGACAGACCGCCTGGCTCTCCGAAGCAGAGCCCATCGCAGTAGTGGCAATGCTCACATTCTCCCTGCTCCTGGCAACAGGTGCAGTCGCAGAATGGCGTGGTGCACTGGCCATTGCGGCTACGCTCTCCCTCCTCGCACTCATAGCCACCTACCTTACAGGGTTCAGCATCGGTGGCCTTTATTTTCCAGGCGCAATAGGTATGTTTCTTTGCACCGCAGTACTAGCCATCGAGAAGCTAGCGAGGCATCTCCATCGTTCGGCCGCCCACCAATGAGTTGCACGCCCCGCAACCCCGGCATAGAGCAGCCAGGACAGGCCTGCGCGGGACAGGCGGCTTTGGGGTTTGTCCGTTTTGTTGGCGAGTTCTCATCCCTCCCGGTGGGTTGAGCTTGTCGAAACCAGCCGCCGGTATCCCACTCCGCTACGCTTCGGGGACGATGTCGTGAGCCGTTAGCGTCTAGAAAAGGAGAAAATAAATGAACAGTGATGTGCTTATTATTGGTGCGGGAACAGCCGGTCTTTCGGCTGCCTACGAATTGCTGAAACACGGGATTCAGCCTCTAATCATCGATGAAGCTAAACAGGTGGGTTCCAGTTGGCGCCGTCGTCATGACCAGCTTCGCTTGAACACTTATCGCCCTTATTCATCCCTACCAGGTGCATCGATTCCCAGAAGCTACGGTATCTATATCAGGCGAGACGATTTTATATCTTATCTGGAAGAATATGCTGCAAATCTGAAACAACCGATTCGATTCGGTGTTGGTGCAGAAAAAATCAGGCGCGACGGTGATGAAGGCTGGCTTGTTGATACGAGCCAGGGTGAAATTCGCGCACGTCACGTGATCGTAGCCACCGGGCCGGAACGTCAGCCCTATACGCCGGAGTGGCCAGGGCAAGAGACTTATCAAGGAGAGTTCATCCATTCCGCTGATTTTCGCCATGCGGATGATTACATCGGAAAAAAAGTTTTGATCGTTGGGTCCAGCAATTCGGGAGTTGACATTGGGAATCACCTGAGTAAGGTTGCGATTGGCCCGTCCTGGGTATCGATCCGCAACGGACCAACTATCGTACCGGCTTATATCTTCGGTATTTCTGGCCACATCCTGCTAATGTGGCTGAGACCACTACCAATCAAGATACAAGATTTTATGGTCGCTATGTTGGCGCGTATCTTCCTGGGCGATTTGCGCAAGTATGGTTACCCCAAACCCCCGGCGGGCGCGATAACCCGAGACAGGAAAGAGGGCGTAACCTTTGGAGTTGATAATGGGTTTGTGAAGGCGCTCAAGGCCGGTCGTTTCACGGTCGTTCCCAAAATAAGTTCCTTCAGTGAGCAAGCTGTTCACCTCATCGATGGTCGCACCATTGAACCAGATGCAGTCATCTGTGCCACAGGTTATCGTCCAGGGTTGGAATTGTTAGTTGGGCATTTAGATGTGCTGAATGAGCGCGGTAAGCCCCGTTTTTATGCTGATCAAACCTCCAGTGATCATCCTGGGCTGTGGTTCTTTGGGTTGAATTCATCCATTTACGGTTATCTTTACGCTCGTAGGCATGAGGCGCCGCCTCTCGCAGATAAAATCGCTCGATCCTTGCAAGGCTACTAAGAATATTGGCTTAATTTTAGGAATTGTCTTGATAAGAGAGATATTCATCTACGCTAACACGGCGTTCTCAGGAAGTGTCCCAAGACAATTCCTTTCTGGAAACAGGATAGCCTGCCGTCTTGCGAGTGTGCACGCGGTCCCCGGGGAACCCCGCCCGGGGCTTCCCCGCTAAGAATATGCGGCTGGATTCACATCGCAAACTGGCTTATTTGTGACTTTGGGTTTTGGCCGTTTTGCGGGCGAGTTCTAAGTCCCTCCGGCCGCCGGCAATGCCCCGTGCAGCGGGGTATCCCGGCAACCCCGCAACCCCGCGAAGAGAACGGGGCAGGCGAGCGCGGGGCAGGCGAACGCCGGGACGGGCGAACGCCGGGACGGGCTGCGAGCCGTTGGGCGCCCTATCGCAAAAGTAATATTGCTTTAGGCTTTAGATTGCAACCTCGGTTTTTTGTTCGGCTTCCAGGTTTTAGAAAGTTACTTTGCAAACAACGATACCTGCTATTTCCTCCACCTCATCGTCGCCTGACTCAACATCTCCACTTCCTCTGCCGTCAACGAAAACGTTAGCGCCTCTGCATTACCTGCCGCCTGTTTGCCATTCTTCGCCCCAGGAATCGGAAGCACAACGGGATCTTCGATTAACCATCTTAGTGCCACTTGATTCGGCGTCTTCGAATAACGCTCCCCAATCTCGCGCAGAAGGCTGATCACCGGCTGGATGACATCCAACGTCTTGCGGTTGTATTGAGGTAGGATGCGCCTGAAGAATCCGCCTGGGCGATTCTGCGCAGAATACTTGCCTGACAATATGCCGCCCGCCAGCGGGGTGTATGCAATGAGTGTGATGCCCAATTCGCAACAGATGTCCAGTGTTCCATCTACTTCCGGCTTGCGTTTCAACAACGAATATTCCACCTGGTTCGACGCAAGCGGCATCCCGCGTTTGGCAAGTGCCGCGTGCGCCTCGCGCATCTGCTCCACCGAGTAGTTGCTTACCCCTGCTGCTTTAACCTTCCCGGCCTCGATCGCATCGGCAACCTGATTCATCAAATCGGGAATGGAAATTCTCGCGTTGGGATAATGGTGCTGGTACAGGTCAATCGAGTCGCATCCCAGCCGCGCAAGAGTCATTTCCAACTCTTTGGGGAAATCCTCCACTCGAAACGAAAATCCTGAAGGATATTTGGTGGCAATAATGACATCCTTACCGCGCATCAATTCACCCAGCCGCCGTTCCGCTGCTCCCATGCTGTACATGGCCGCGGTATCGAATAAATTCACGCCCGCCTCGAGGCTCACTTCCACCGCGTGCCTTTCTTCATCTACTCCATGCGCGCCGCCGTAGGCTGTTTGGGCGGGATGTAACCGCGCTAATCCTTTTGGGTCACCCCAAACCATCGCCCCGACGCCCATCCGCGGTACACGCAATTTGCTTTTTCCTAAAAATGTTTTGTGTTCCATTTCAACCTTCTTTTCTCTATCATACTTTTGACATTGATCATGTTGATCCCAGTTCATCTCTGCGGCACGGCTAAAGCTGGCGTAGGTGGTTTCAGACCGGTCGCCCAGTCCATGGACCGACGCCATCGATTCTCTTGACCCTAATACGCGTGATATACCCTGATGGAGGATTGTCCATCGGCGGGAACTTAACACCGCTTCCGATGTAAACTTCAGCCAGTCTCTGCAGCAACTCAGGCGCTCCACCTTCTTCGATATGCGCCTCACCATAAAGCACAGCATACTCGGTAAGCCCCATGGCGCTCTTCGTGTTCGCTTGAAGCGAGATTGCCACACGTGGATCGTGGCGGATGTTCTTGACCTTGCGGTTTTCGGGCAGGTGCCCTGCAACGATGTCATCCCCATCGAGTCCGATCCATACGAGAGTTAGTTGTGGGCTGCCATCTCGGTTGAGCGTGACCAGGTGGGCGGGTGTTCCCGATTCGATGAGTTCCCGAATCTCTTGCGGTATCTTCATGTTAAGCGGCTCCTTGTAAAATATCGTAAACTATGCTACGATACAGACCTGTATCGCTACTCCCGATCATACGATACAAACCTGTATCGCGTCAAGAGGAAAATGAGATGAAAAAGGAAATTGCACCGAAAGACAAAGTTTTCCAAACTGCCTCGCGGATGTTCTACCAGAACGGTTATCGCGCTATCGGTGTAGACACCCTCGCCGCGGAATCGGGTATCGGCAAGATGACCCTTTACCGCCACTACCCATCGAAAGATGACCTGATTGTTGCCTATCTCAAAGACAGCGATGAACTCTTTTGGAATGGTTTTGAACAGATCACCAAAGACGCCCCCACTTCGCGCGAAAAATTGCTCGCATTCTTTGAAGGTTTACAGGATTATGTAACAACGCCAGAATGTTATGGTTGTCCCTTCCTCAACGTGGCAACCGAATACCCTGAAACCGATTACGCGGGCCACCAAGTTGCGATTGAACACAAGCAATCTGTTCGTACAAGATTTCGCCAACTGGCAAAGGAAGCAGGCGCAAAAAAACCCGACATCCTCGCTGACCAACTCTTCCTTCTAATGGATGGCGCATACATGGCATCCCGTATGTTCGGCGCGAAGAACCCTGCTGCACATCTCGCCGAAACCGCGCGAATTTTGGTGGACGCTGCTATTGGGTGATAAGGTATATCGTTAGAAGATTGTGTTTTTGGCGATGCTATAAGGTTGAGTTTTATGTAAAATCAAGTCAGATTGTGATGGTGTCTTATTCCAGCAGTCGAGTCGTGCGTTCTTTGGGGTTGCCCAACAGGCGTGCACGCGGACCCCGCGAACCCCACGCGGGACAGGCGGCTGGATTCGCACCGTCAAATTGGGATTTTTCGCGGCTTTAGGTTTTGGCCGTTTGTGGGCGAGGTCCACGCTGGGGTATCTGTAAAACGCAAACCGACAGGCGTTGCACTGGGCATGTCGAAGTGTCTTAGGAGGAGTGTCCCAGCCGCAGCGCGTGCGGGGGCAAGGATTTCGGAACGCATGGTCCACCGGAGATGTTTCGATACACTCAACACGGCGCCTGTCAGGTTTTTAGCTCGCGTTATCGTGTAAATTACAATTGCTTTTGAGGTGGGAAAATTGTATAGTAATACTAGCGCAGAAGGTTTCTGGATAAGACCACCGGAGTGGACATATGCATAAAACGGGCTCATTCCGCTAAAGAAATAGTTGAACTAAGCGCTTCGCGCAGGTAAGAGACATATTTTTCCAACGCTCACAAGAATTAAATAATCTATCGTAAACCGGGCTATATTTCCTGTAGTGATGCCTATTCTATACAGGAGGTATAGCCATGACTGCTTTAAACAAAAAATGATCGAGGATATGCAACTGCGCGGTTTTGCAGAGCGGACGCAGGAGGCCTACTTGTCCGCCGTACGCCAATTGGCGAAGCACTACCGTAAAGTCCCCGGACCAGATTGATGAAGAAGAATTGCGCCAGTATTTCTTGTTCCTCAAGAACGAAAAACACGCGGCGCGTAACACCTGCACCATCGCTCTATGCGGGATCAAGTTCTTCTTCCAGCATACCCTTGGCAGAGAATGGAAGACGTTTGACTTTCTACGCCCTCAAAAAGAAAAGAGACTGCCAGTCGTGTTGAGCGTGGAAGAAGTAAGCCGGATCCTCAAGTGCGTGCAACGTTACCATTATCGGGTCTGCCTGACCACGATCTACGCTTGTGGCTTGCGTTTGCTAGAAGGAGTGCACTTGCAAGTCAATGACATCGATGGCCAACGCAAAATGCTGCACATTCATCAGGCCAAAGGTAACAAAGATCGCTATGTGCCGCTCCCGGATGCCTGCCTGAATATGCTTCGACAACATTGGCGAACCCATCGCAACCCGGTATGGTTATTCCCCGCTTTGGATCGTGATTGGCTCAACCTAAGAAATGCCTGCAAGCCCATGAGTGAGAGCGGCCTACAACGCGCCTTTCGTGCTGCAGCTGAGGGAGTGCGGCATCCATAAAAAAGCGACTGTCCATACTCTCAGACATTCATACGCCACCCATTTGCTGGAAGCTGGAGTAAACCTGCGCATCATCCAGAGCTATTTGGGACACGCCTCCCCTACCACCACTTCGATCTACACTCACCTGACTTCTTCGACGCAAGCCAGCTCTCTGGATACCATCGACCAGTTGGTATCGGGTCTATGGCTTTAGAACTAGCCAGACATCTTCCACCAGTACGGTCCAGCTTATCGCCAAAAATACGCCGCACGCCTCTTGCCCAGTCACCGCCAGGCTATGCGCGCCATCGAGCGCTGCCGCACCCAGGCCCTGGGCGGACAGGTCTTTGACTGCCCAAATTGCGGCGAAGTCCGCTACAGCTACCACTCCTGTCGCAACCGCAGTTGTCCCAAATGCCAACACCAACAGACCCAAGAGTGGCTGGAAGTCCAACGGGGGCTGCTCTTGCCCGTCCCCTACTTCTTTCTGACCTTCACGCTTCCCTCTGAGCTGCGCCAAATCGCCAGAAGCAACCAGAAGCTGTTCTACAACTTGCTCTTTCGCGCTTCCGCCCAGGCAACCCAGAAACTGGCCAGGGATCCACGCTTTTTGGGCGGGCAGATCGGCATGCTGGGTGTGCTGCATACCTGGACCCGCAACCTCTTCTACCATCCCCACGTCCACTACCTGGCTCCCGGCGGCGGGATAGGCAACGATGGACGCACCTGGCTGCCTGCGCGCAAAGGCTTCTTCCTGCCGGTGAAAGCCCTCTCCAAACTGTTCCGCGCCGCCTTCCAACGCGCCTTGCAAAAAACAACTCTCTATGAACAAATCCCAAAGAAAGTCTGGCGGCGCGAATGGGTCGTCCACTGCAAGGGAGTGGGCAACGGCCAGGCGGCTCTCAAATACCTGGCTCCCTACATCCACCGCGTCGCCCTCAGCAACCGGCGTCTGGTCTCTATTGAGCACCGTGGCAGCCTGGAGACGTCCCGCGTCGCCTTCCAATACCGCCCTTCTGACACCCGCCAGCTCAAAACCTGCACCCTCTCCGTGGAGCACTTTCTCCAGCGCTTCCTCCAGCATGTCCTGCCACGCGGTTTTGTGAAAGTGCGCTACTTCGGCTTCTTCGGCGCCACCCTGCGCTCCCGCCTGGCGGCTCTGCAACAAAACCTATTGCCACACCCAGAACCACCAACAGAACAGATCGACCAGTCCGCCCCACCCCAGCCTGCATCCTGGCACGACCATATCCTGTGCCCCAAATGCCGCCAGCCTATGCGCTTCCAACGTTCCCTTGGTCCTATCGCTTGCAGGTCTCCTTGAGACGATCCATTCTTCCTCCTCCTGTGCAGTTCGTCTCCAACAGCTGGTGCATCTCCCTGTCTGTCTTGTTTTGCGTTCATGAACTCTCTTTTAGCACCCCGGTTTTAATACAGTGATGAAACTTTTCATGTACAATATTCTTGTATATTGGTGGAAAGCGACTACGTACGATTTCTCAGGAAGAGAGTGTGGCTTTAAATTCCAAAGCTAAGGCAAGTACCCTCCCTCGTCCGGCTTAGTCCAACTCGGATTGATGCGGCGGCACCCAGAGGTCTTGTCTCTGCCTTGCTCCCTTCCGCCGCATCAATCCTTAAATTCGTTAGGCGCTTAGGAAAACAGGAAGAGTAATATGGACAGAATCACTTGGTTGCAGGAAATGCGACGCAATTGCGAAGAGCAGTATGATCGTGAGTCTCCTCTTTATGATGAGGAAGGCGGCGTCTATAGCAATATTGCTCATCAGCAGTTTCTCCAGGAATTCCTGAGTCTCCTCCCAGAAAATAGCAGGCTTCTTGACGCGCCGTGCGGAACTGGTCGATATTTATCCTTCCTTCTTGAAAAAGGTCATTCTGTCGTCGGGATCGATCAATCTCGAGGTATGCTTGAACGGGCCAAAGCCAAATTTCCGATCGTTCAGTTTGAAAAAGTCGGTTTGCAGGAAATCGCGTATCAGGAGATTTTCGATGGCGCCATTTGCATGGATGCGATGGAAAACATTCCTCCCGAAGAATGGGCTCTTGTTCTGCGTAACTTCCACCGTGCGCTAAGACCGCACGGATACTTTTATTTCACAGTTGAAACAATCGAGATGGCGGATGAGAACGAAATCCAGCACGCCTTCGATCGGGCTCAACAAGCTGGGGTACCGATTGTTTATGGAGAGTGGCCCGACCAAGTCCCTTATCATTACCATCCGACTACGCAACAAGTCAAGGAGTGGACTCAACAAGCAGGGTTTGAAATTCTCAAAGATGGGAATGGTGAGATCTGGTATTACCATATCCTGGTACGAAAAGTATGAGTTTATTCAAACTGCAAACAGCGCCTAACAAAGCGTTCTCAGGAAGTGTCCCAGGACAATTCCTTTCTGGGAACATGATGGCCTGTCATCTTGCGAGGGTGCACGCAACCCCGGCATAGAATAGCCGGGGCAGGCAATCGCGGGACAGGCCCCACAGAGAGGGTGCGGGACGAGCCGCCAGGCAGCTTGTAAACGATCCGCAGGAGTAAAAAGTGTGGCAACTCTCCATCTTATGGTTGGACTTCCTTGTTCAGGAAAAACAACGCTTGCAAAGAAGCTTGAATTTGAACGGTCAGCACTTCGATTGACACCCGATGAGTGGCAGGTTGCTCTTTTTGGTCAAGATGCGGAAGAGCCAGAACATAATGCCCGACATAGTTTGATCGAGGCTATGCTTTGGAATATCGCAAGCAGAGCGTTAGAATTGGGAATGAATGTCATCCTCGATTTCGGCTTTTGGGCACGAGAAGAACGTGAAGATTACCGGCTGCGGGCCAAACGCCTTGGAGCCAGCAGTGAAGTCCATTTTCTTGATGTGCCGGAAGAGGAGCTGCTGAGACGGCTTGCGATCAGAAATTTGCAACCTTCCCAGAAGAGCTTTCACATTTCCGAAGAGAGTATGAAGCCCTGGATAGCGTTCTTCCAAAGACCGCCACTTGAAGAACTTGAACGTAGAGAATAAGTACATGGGACAACCCCGTCCCCGCTCCGCTGCACTTCGGGGACGAGAAGCGAGCTACCATCCCGATCATTCCCAGGTTGACAATGATCCGTTTGAACGTTATCTTTCGAGCAATATTCGAGAGGAGCGCGAGCATATATGAAATCTCCTGCCAATTCTACGTTCAAGGTGCACCCTGCTACTGTTGCCATCATCACCTTTGCATACTTCTTGCTGGTTGTTACCGCGCTGTATTTTCTAAACCCTTCGTACAGTCTCTTTCGATCAATTGCAGGCACTTATGATCTTGGGTCGTATGAATTTCTGATTGCCACCACCTTTTTCAGCCTGGGTTTGGGAGCTCTTGCGCTGGTTATCGGACTTTATCGAGGAACAACACAATCGGCGCGCTCTAGGAGGGGTCTTATTCTTTTGGGGATTTGGGGAGTGGGGATGTTGTTGGCAGGAATTTTTCCCGCCAATGAACCAGGTAGCACGGTCACTCATATGACAACCGTCCTGGTTGCAGGGATCTTCCCGGTCGAGGTGCAGGCTACTCCTGAAACACCATTTAGCTGGCTCCATATATTTGCAATCCTTGGGTCGTTATTCAGCCTGTCGCTTGCCGCATTTTTGCTGTCGCGGCGCTTTAAACAGGATGACAATTGGCAACCGGTCCAGCGCCCGGCATTCCTGCTCGCACTCCTGATGCTCACTTCGTCAATCCTGGTTCTCTTACGAGGGTTTTCCCCCGAGCTCCCCCTCTATTCAAGGCTTTATTATGACCTTGGTATTAGCTTTGATCAAGTTCATATCATCTTTATAGGCACTGTAATCGGACTATTGTGGTTGTTCCTAGTGGTAGTTCGTCTTCAAATTATAGTCGTCAAGACGATTGTGAAATGATAAAGATGGCACGGGCTAACAATGCGTTCTCAGGAAGTGTCCCAAGACAATTCCTTTCTGGAAACAGGATGGCCTGCCATCTTGCGAGGGCGCCGGCGGCTTTGGGTTTGTCCGTTTTGTGGGCGAGGTCCACGGCGGGGCGGGCGCCGGGGTATCTGTAAAATGCAAACCTGGCAGGCGTTAGGAGGAGTGTCCAGCCGTAGCGCGTGCGGGGGCAAGGTCCCCGGAACGCCAGGGCCGCAACGAGGCCTGTCAGGTTTCTGATGATCGCGTTTTCGTGACAAATTGCAATTATTTTCGGGGTGGGAAAATTGTATAGTTATTACAACGTAAAACGACCAGGATGGAAAACCAGCCAAATGATCCACTTTGATTTTGAGTTTTTAGCTTGTTGCGGTATGCCTCGCTAGCGCTATCCAAAGGTATTTAAGCAGAACGTTTCTAGAGAAGACCACCAGCGTGGACATATAACGGGCTAATGGCGCTAAAGTAAAAGTTAGGCGCTACGCCAAAGACTACCTTCTATGCATATAACAATTCTCGCTCTTGGTTCTCGTGGTGACGTTCAGCCGTATGCTACACTTGGCTACGGGCTAAAATCTGCTGGACATCAAGTTCGTTTTATCACGTTTGAGAGTTTTGCTCCCCTAACTGCTGAAAACAAATTAGATTTTCACCCCATTCAAGGGAATGCTCAAGCATTAGTCGCTAGCGGAGGGGCAAATATGCTTGGGCTTGTACGTTCGTTTGGTTCTCTGGCCGAAGGTTATGCCCGCGATCTATCTGCCCCTTACTTGGGTGAAACAGATCTTATCCTCAATCAGTTACCAGCAGGATTATATGGTTACGATTTGGCAGAAAAATATGGCATACCAATGGCAATGGCGGCTGTAATTCCATTGGCTCGAACCAATGCATTTCCACTCATGGGGTTCCCTAAACTCGCTCTGCCTGGCTATAACAAAGCAACTTACTACTTGGGCGAACAAATGGCATGGCAAATATTTCGTAAGGTTATAAATCGCTGGCGCAAAGAATCTCTTTATTTACCTCCAGTACCTGCAAAAGGCTACTTTGAACAACTTGGTACACGTCAAATCCCAATCATTAATGGATTTAGCCAGCATGTAGTTCAGCGTCCAGTCGATTGGGGCGAAAGTATTCATATAACGGGGTATTGGTTTCCAGAAGATAAGCACTGGCAACCGCCAACGGATTTGTCTGCGTTTATCAAAGCAGGCAGCCCACCAGTATTTATTGGCTTCGGAAGTATGCCAATTGCAGAACCGCAGCAAACCACTACTATCATTCTTGAAGCCCTAAAACAGAGCGGGCAACGCGGGATTTTACATACAGGTTGGGGAGGTCTTGCAAATCAATCTTTGCCTGATTATGTTTTCAAAATTGAAGATGCCCCGTATGAGTGGTTGTTTCCCCGAATGGCAATGGTAATTCATCATGGCGGTTCAGGGACGACGGCATTTGGTCTTCGCTCGGGTGTGCCATCCTGCGTTGTATCGTTTGTGTTTGACCAGCATTATTGGGGGGAACGTGTTGCCGAGTTAGGTGTAGGTCCAAAGCCTATTCGATATAAGGATTTGACTGTTGAGCGTCTAAGGAAAGTCATTCACAATGGTATTGGCAACTTTCAAATACGACAGAAAGCGGCCAGACTTGGGCTTAAAATTCGAGAAGAAAATGGAATCGAAAATGCCTTGAATATAATTGAAAAAGTGTTGTACACTGGCAAAAAAAACGGACGCGCCTAACACGGCGTTCTCAGGAAGTGTCCCAAGACAATTCCTTTCTGGAAACAGGATGGCCTGCCATCTTGCGAGGGTGCACCCCTTCCCACTTCGTGGGTCCCCCCTACAGGATGTTGCGCGAGGCGAGCTGCGCGGACACCGCGAAGAACGCGCCCCGCAGAGTGTGTGCGGGACAGGCCCCGCAGAGTGTGTGCGGGACAGGCCCCGCGGAGAGCGTGCGGGACAGGCGGGAGGTACGCGAGCCGTTGGGCAGCGAATCAGCGTGTTACATCATTGGTAAAATAAGAACCATGAAAAAGAAAATCACCATCACGCCAGTCCACGTTGCCGACCTGCTCGCCGAGGGCGAGCGGATGCCGGTCTATGTGCACCTCATTGACCATCCCGATGGGCGTGTGCTGGTCGACACCGGCATGACGGAGTTGCACCCGGCGGTGGCCGATCTTGATCCCCAACTCCATCCATTGAGCAAGCAGGATTTCGACCTCGCCGGCATTGACATCGTCGTCAACACACATCTGCACTTCGACCACTGTGGTGGCAACCACCTCTTCGCCGGCAGGCCGATCTACGTCCAGCGTCAGGAGCTCGACGACGCGCGCAGTAAGGACGACTACACGATTCGCGAGTGGGTCGATGCGCCCGGCGTGCGGTACGTGCCGGTCGACGGCGAGCTCGAACTGCTTCCTGGGCTCCGCCTTGTCCCGGCGCCGGGCCACACACGCGGGATGCAGGTGGTCGTCGTCGAGACTGGTGGACGTCCGGTCGTCGTCGGCGGCGACGTGGCGGTTTGGTTCGGCGAGCTCGACGAGCCGCACACCGAGGGCCAGCTGCGGGTGCGTGCGCTCGACCCCGAGCTGGTCTGGCTCGCGCACGAGCACGAGCCGTGGCGACCTCGTCATGAGGCTTAATGCTTTTTTAGCCAGGGCAGGTGAGCGCACCCGCAAAGAGCGTGCGGGACAGGCGGGGCTTCCCTGCGAACAGCGCGCGGAACATGCGGGTGTGCCCGCAACAGCCTAGGAGAATCATATGACAATTAAACGGATGGACAACATCGGCATCGTGGTGGAATCCCTCGATACCGCCATCTCTTTTTTCAGCGAGCTTGGCATGAAGCTCGAAGGGCGAGCCACGGTCGAAGGAGAATGGGCCGGGCGCGTTACCGGACTGGGCACTCAGCGCGTCGAGATCGCCATGATGGTCACCCCCGATGGCCACAGCCGGCTCGAGCTCTCGCGATTTCTCACCCCGCCTGTAATCGCCGATCACCGGAACGCCCCGGTGAACGCTCTCGGCTACCTGCGCGTCATGTTCACCGTGGATGACATCGACGAGACGCTCGCCAGGTTACGCAAGCGCGGCGCGCAACTCGTCGGCGAAGTGGTCCAGTACGAGGACTCGTACAGGCTCTGCTACATCCGCGGCCCCGAAGGACTTCTCATCGGACTCGCCGAGCAGCTCGGCGAAAGCGTTCCCGCATGAGCATGGGTTTTGTAGTATTTTTCGTATCTGCTCAGGTCTAGGTAAAAAGTAGGGCAAAAATGGTGTGCGTGGGGGCGTACGCCCCTATTCGTCTTGCGTTTTTGTCAGGAGAAAAAAACAATGAACAAGTCAATTTCCAAAACACGTATCGCAGTGCAGTGGCTGTCATGGGCGGTAAGTATATGATCGGTTTTAGTCCCGAGCATCGGAAGGCCGCTGGCGTTCAAGGCGGTGATGAGACAGATGATACTTTGGAACTTGATGTAGAACCACGCACTGTTGAAATTCCTGAAGACTTAAAAGACGCTTTGACCAAGGCGAATTTGCTCAACGCCTTCGAAAAAACAGCCCCTTCCATGAAAAAGGAATATGTCCGCCAAGTAGAAGAAGCAAAAGCGCAAGAGACTCGCGAACGTCGAATTAATAAGATTGTGGAAAAATTAAGTGCAGCTTGAATGTTCCTTAGTGACAAATCGCGGGCGCAAGACAGGGGCCGCCTCCGTAAGACCCCACTCATGAGATAAGTAAATTTACGCGATCTTTGAGAATTACTGGCTCTCCCGTTTCCGGCGGGAATTCACCGCAGATGAACGCGGATAAACACTGATTTTTGATGAACGATCCTAGCTACCTGACAGTTTTAACTTTATGGCAATTTTCGTTGGTCGAGTAGCCCCGAGTGTTCGTAGAGGGGCGTATCGAGACCATACGTTACAGGTAAATTTTCCGTTTTCTATAGACTTTTGGTCTCGATACGGCGGACGAACGCCGCCTACTCGACCAACGGATTGTTTTTGGAACAAAGTGTCAGGTGGCTAGTGAACGATCCTGAAAAATCCCTTTCATCTGAGTTTATCCGTGGTGAATTTTTGCTCTTTCCCGTTAAAAACGGTAGAGCCGAATTACTGTTAAGTCAAGATCGAGGAAGTAGGGATAAAGGTATCTATGAACGAAGTACAAAATGCACCCCGTCACTGCTCCGCATCGCAGCGCAGGCGGGGGAGGGGTTGACGGAAGAGTTCTCAACTCCGGTTGAGAGGAAGGAGAATCGCTCCGCATGTCTCAGATCCTCGTTCTTGTGGGAGCGATCACAGCTGCAATTTTCTATGTCGTCCTGATCGTGGAGGGGGCGCTCCGACCTGGCTATCACCCGGTCTATCATACAGGAAGCGAGTTGTCCTTAGGAGAACGAGGCCGGATTTAGATTGCCAACTTTATCCAGTTTGGAGCAGGAATGATTTGCTTCGCCGTCGGGACCGGCCGGCTTCTCGACAGCCTGCTCGGGACCGCGCTATTGGCAGTTTTCGGACTTGCATTGATTGGTGCAGGGGTGTTCCTGACGGACCCAATTCGGGGCTACCCACCCGGTTCGCCGAGCCCCGCCACTGAAGAATTAAGCTGGCACCATCGGGTACACGGGGCTATGGGGCCGATTGCCTTCCTCGCCGTTTTTGGGGCTTGCATCAGTTTAGCAGGTCGTCTGGATGGCTTTTGGCAGGGGTACACGCTTGTCACTGGTGTAATGGGGCTTGCTTTGGTTGCCTGGACGGCCATCTCCGTCCAGCGCGACGCTTCGATCGCCGGTCTCGTGCAGCGCTGTTTGATTTTGGTCTATGTTGTTTGGGTCATACTTTTGAGCATCCATCTGCTTTGACCGCCGGATCTTCCCCCGCGAACAGCGCGCGGGACGTACGCGAGCCGTTGAGCGGGCAGTTCAAACGCCCGGTCGCAAACATCGAAAAAGATGCTGCCTGAAACGGATCAGGTCATCGTTTCTTTATGGAAGGTGCTCTTAAACAAACCGACCAGAACGGGCAGCCACACGATGGGACTCCAAATCACAGCAATCAGGATCATCTCCAAAAGGGTGCCGTACCAGGGCATGGCTGGTCGGGCGGGTAATCCATTGTACGCGTTGAAATCCCAGGTGGCGTTGTAGATGCGGTCAAGGAGCAGGCCGGCAAAAAAGCCTGCCAGCAGGCTAATCAAACGCTGCACGCGATGAGCGCTTCTCATGAAGATCCATACGCTGGCGCAGATGACCAGTGTGGACGCGGTCATGAAAGCGATCGTGTAGGGGGCATGAACTTCATCATATAACAGCAGCATAAACCCGACCAAGGAATACATTGCCAGAGAGAGGAGCGTCCAATCCTGCCAGATGCCGAGAACCAGTTCCCGGAGGGGACGAAGGGAGCGGGTCAAAAGGAGGGCAATTCCGACTGTGATCAAGAGCGGAACCCAGACGCGCCAGCCCCAGGATTCGTCGCCGAAGGTGTATCCGAACAATTTGAATCCTCTTGTGTACATATTTGTCCACCACCAGGCGTAGACCAATGACCAGCCCAGGTAACTGTATACCCAACGGGGAATCCCTTTTACCAGTCCTATCAAAAGTCCAAGAAGAACAACAAAATAGAAGGTCAGATCAGCGTATATACCGACCCATGGGACTCTGCTCTTGCCGATCATACAAACGGCCCCAAATAACGCAAACGGTAACGCGCTCAGGAATGCCTCCCGGTGGCTTGACCTGGCATCCTTGGTTGAAGCCAATTCCGCTTTCTCATTCGTGCCCATGACCGTTTCCTTTCTCTCGAAATCATGCCAAAACTCACGCAAAATATGGAATGGCAATCCACCGAATTCCTTCAAGCAGAATGATAAGGTTTGCAGCGTTCCTTGGTTAAGAGTATCTTCAAATGAAACCCTGAATACAACCAGCATTTCATCAGCAAATTCATTTTTGAATCTGTGTGGATAGAAAGCCAGCGCTCTGGAATACCCGGCAATGATGAGCCGTGCAAGCAAGTTCATGAGGGACTCTCGGATGTGCGTTGCTCTGCTGTGTTCAGCAGGGATTTCAGCCGTTCCATTTCCGCACCGACCATCTTGCGCCCTTTGTCTGTCAGTGCGTAGGCCTTTCGTTCGCGGTCGGTCAGGTTGGGCTCAGGGTCAGCCACGCGTTTGATCCAACCCTGTTCGAGCAGCCGTCTGATCGCGCCATATAACGTACCCGTGCTGAATTTGACCCGACCATTGCTGAGATCGCTGACTTCCTTCATGATGGCGTATCCATGCTTGGGTGCGGGGGATAGACTTAACAAGATAAAGAAGGTGGCTTCTGTCAGCGGGGCGATGGTTTGGGTTTTCATCGAGAAAAAAAGTCCTTTGCTTAATATGTCGTCCAACGGCATATTACAACTTTTTCGGGCAAAAGTCAATAGGGGTGTTAGAATTCGGTAGCAACACGGCCTACACCCCGTCCCGCAAACCCCCATGCGGGACATACGCGAGACGTTGGGGGCTCTTGAACGATTTGCATAGTTTATTGCAGTGATTTGAATTCCAGGTATCACTCCTAAATGGAGGTTCCGTATGGCTCACTTGATCTACATTGCAAACGCATCACTCGATGGCTACACCGAGGACATACATGGCAATTTTGACTGGACACCGCCAGACGAGGAAGGATTCAGATTTATTACCAACCTCGTACGTACGACCGGCACTCATCTCTATGGACGTCGCATGTATGAGACCATGATGGTTTGGGAGACCGACCCTACCTTAGCCGCTGAGTTCTCCCCTCAGGCGCGACTTCGCAGAGGTCTGGCAGGCTGCTGACAAATTGGTATACTCCAGAACGTTGGAGGCGGTATCCACACGCAAGACTCGAATTGAGCGAAACTTCGATCCTGAAGCCATTCGACGACTGAAAGAGTCTGTCGAACGTGATCTCCTCATCGGTGGTCCTGAGCTTGCTGCCCACGCCTTTCGGTCAAAGTTGATCGACGAGTGCCATCTGTTCCTCGTACCGATCCTCGTGGGAGGCGGCAAACGATGCCTCCCTGGCAACGTTCGATTACAGCTCGAGCTTTTGGAGGAACGCCGCTTTGGAAATGGTGTGGTCTTCCTCCGTTATCGAACAAGGCAGGAAAGAGCTACCTAACACGAGTGCACGCCCCGCAACCCCGGTATAGAGCGGTCGGGGCAGGGGCTGGGGTATCAGTAAAACGCAAACCTGACAGGCGTTGCACTGAGTATACCTGTGCCCGAAAGGGTAAAGTGCTCGAAAGGGTATCGAAGTGTCTGAGAAGGAGTGTTCCAGCCGCTGCGCGTGCGGGGGCAAGGTCCGCGGAACGGAAGGGCCCACCGGAGATGTTTCGATACACTCAAGACGGCGCCTGTCAGGGTTCTGATAATCGCGTTTTCGTGACATATTGTAGTTGTTTTCGGGGTGGGAAAATCGTATAGTAATAACAGCGTAGAATGATCAGGATAGAAAACCAGTATGACCAAGCACATACTCTTTATACATGGCAGCGGTGGAGAAGGCGCCTACGAGGAAGATGGAATCCTAGTTGCATCGCTACAAAACGCCTTGGGTGCTGCCTATCAGGTGCGCTATCCGAAAATGCCACTTGAAGACAGCGCAGGCTATGCGGATTGGAAAGCCCAAATTGCAAGAGAGTTGTCTGCTCTAGACAATCAGGTCATTCTAGTGGCACACTCAGTGGGTGGTTCGATACTGTTGAAGTATCTCGTCGAGGAGCAGGTTGAGAATGCTATTGCCGGGCTGTTTCTGTTTGCAGCGCCATACTTTGGTGGAGATGAGAATTGGAACTATCCCGACATGAACTTACCGCAAGACTTTGCCACAATGCTCCCGGCAATTGCCCAAATCTTCTTGTACCATAGTCGCGACGATGAAGTGGTACCCTTTGCCCACCTTGCGCTATATGCAGCAAAACTCCCACAGGCAACTGTCCGCGTATTCGATGGGCGCGGGCATCAATTTGGGAATGATTTGGCTGATGTTGCAGAGGATATAACCAGAGACGAGTCTACGTCAGGACGATAACATCGATATCCAACCAACGCAACAATGACGTGAGTTGCCGCCCAAGATGGCGTGTATGCGGCTTTGGGCGAGAGCCGGGACGGACCGCGAGCCGTTGGGCATCATCGACTCTCTTATTGGAAACGAAACATGGGTGTGAAGAACTACTTAATCGACGGTGTTTCCTGCGCCGGTAAAACTACGGTCTGCGACGAGCTGAAAAGGCGCGGCTACCATGCCATCCACGGCGATGAGGAGTTGGCCTATTGGGGCGATCTAAAAACTGGTGAGCCCGTGGATGGTAGCTCTGACGAGCATCGTACTTGGATATGGAACGTTGAGAAGGTCAGAGCTTTGGTGGCCGATCAAAACCATGCGGCAACATTCTTTTGCGGCGGTTCCAGGAATTCCGACCGCTTCATCGGTCTGTTCGATGAAGTTTTTGTTCTTGAGATCGATCTGGATACGCTGAACCGGCGTCTTGCCGCCCGACCTGAAAACGAGTGGGGAGGAACGGCAAGTGAAGGGGAATCCTTTGCGCGATTACAACATGAGACAAAAGAGGGTCTTCCCAAGAACGCAATCATTATCGATGCCACGGCACCCCTCTCAAGCGTCGTGGACACAATTCTTGAAAATGCCAACTAGGTGTCGCCTGAAGAACCGTGAGATATTGGTGCCCGCTTTTGGCCGAAAGCGTACACGGGAAAGTACCAACGACGCCTAACAAAAGCGTTGAAAAGATTTTCGGCCGCGTAATTCCGCTTTCGGAGTAGGCGCGTGTTCCGCAGTAGGAAGCGGTAAACGTAGTATTTACGAGTTCTTACCGTCCAACAACTACATGTAGCTGACGCCGCTGTGCGCCGAGCGAGAACGGGCGTTTTTTGGAAGCTGGAAACCACGACAATGTGTTCCCGCTCTACACGGCGGCGCAGCTAATGTGGGAGCGTTGGGCGCACATGGATAGCATCGGTAGTGTAAAAACCACTCTAAAATCAAATCATTGTAAGGAGAAAGTTTATGGGAGAAGAACTAATCACCGATGCTATCCACAAAATGGTCGCTGATGGCAGTCTTGCTGGTGCAGCAACCCTGGTTTGGCAGGATGGCAAGGTAATACAGTCAACAGGTATAGGCTGGAGGGATATAGAACTCAATCTGCCAATGGAGAGGAATACACTGTTTCGCATCGCCTCAATGACAAAGCCGATTACATCTACGCTGGCACTTATGTTATTTGATGAAGGTCGGTTCGAGTTGAACGATCCGATTATACGTTGGGCACCGGAGTTTTCGCAGATGCGTGTTCTGCGCTCGTCTACAGGCACGCTTGATCAGACTGATCCGGCAGAGCGAGTGATTACCTTTGAAGACTTACTGACTCACCGTTCAGGCTTGATGTATGGGGACTGGCATTCTGGCCCCATTGCAAAGGCACATAAAGAGGCGCTGGGCGGCACTATTGACAGTGAAGTACTCCCCGATGATTGGATTGCCAGGCTTGCCGCACTGCCTTTGATTGATCAACCGGGAGCGGCATTTCACTATGGTCACTCAACCGATCTCCTCGGCTTGCTCATTGAGCGTATAGAAAATGCGCCCCTCGGCGATGTACTCAAACGCCGAATCTTCGACCCGCTTGGGATGAATGACACCAGCTTTACTGTTCCAGTTGAGAAGCAGCAGCGGCGAGCTGGGGCGTACGGATTAGACGATACTGGTCAACTATGTAAGCGTCTCACAGGTCCGGGTAACTCTTTTCTGCCTGAACGGCCTGAAGGGATGACTTATGTCTCTGGTGGACAAGGGCTTTGGTCAACAGTGGACGATTATCTTACTTTCGCGCGGATGTTCTTAAATGCTGGTACTGTGAATGATTTCCGATTATTGCAACCTGAGACTTTCAAACGAATGGTGACCAACTGCCTGAGCGAGAACCAACGGGTAAAGGCCAGCTCAATGCTCGACCCTGGTCATGGATTCGGGTTAGGTGTCGCAATGGTACTTGATCCCCTAAAAGCGGGACCACAACCTTGTGGCGGTGGAATGGGTGCTGTTGGCTGGCCTGGCGCTTTCGGAGGTTGGTGGCGAGCTGACCCCAGCAATAATTCTGTGCTAATCTTCTTAGCGCACAATATGCTTGAACTAGAGCAGCTCTTTGAGGGTATCGGTCTTGGTGTATATGATGCAATTACGCAGTTTCAAGCTCAAGCTTCGTCTTTGCTAAGATAAAAACAGGCCTGTCGGATCTTTCCATCATCATTGGGTGCGACGTACACCAGCTTTTGCCGCTAAACTGGCTGACCACCGGTGGACTTATTCGGAATTATTCGCCTTCAAAGTACCACCGCCTCGTTGGAGCCCACCTATTCAGCGTGGCAGACCTTCCAAAAATATGCTCGAATTGTCCAAAAGGTGGTCCTGTTGACCACGCTTAAGTGCGGTCACACCGCAGCAGTAACCGAAACAGTAAAAAGGAACTAGCGACCAGACAGTTTTAGAAATAGGCACAAAGAGAGACGCGAATTGAAAAAGCGTTGACAAGACATCTCTCGGTAAAACGCAAACCGATCTGAAAGATACTCAGATCGCGACGATCTTTACGGTCCACGAGATGACGCAAACCTTGATGGATAGTGCGACCGCCAGATGAAACCAGCCAGACGTACAGAAAGGCTACTGCCAGGGTCAATCTCGATAGCCGCAAAAAGCTGTGAAGCATGGAACACTCCAGATCAAAACCATGTTTTTTCATATCACCGAACATTTCTTCAATCCACATCCGGCGTTTATAAAAGCGGAGAGCGGTTTGCAAATCAGGCAAATTGGTCGCCAGGCACCAGGGTTCTTTTTCACCAGATTTCCAATGCACCAGCAAGTTAGCCGGATAAATGTGTGTCTGTGACAATTCTCTTTTTCCAAGCCATACGCTCTGACCGGCTTTTTGGACGTAACTTCCAAAGGGCACCCACTGGTTTTCAGTCTGTGACCAGACCAACGTATCTGATTTTTGGCGTAAAACGTAGTACCAATGCCATTTGTCCAGTTGTTTTAGCACTTTGACAGCTCCAAATTCGGTATCACCGACCAGAAAAACGGCGGCTCCACGCGGAATGAGCGTTTTTACATAAGCAAGTAACGCAATCTGTTTGCTGCCTGTGCTATGTCCGCGCACATACTTGATCCAGGTCCAGGCGATCGGGATGGCACGTTTGCGATAGGCCAGGCTGACCATCAATAATTGATGACCAAAACCAACTTTGGTACCATCCACGATCAGATGGATTTCTCCAAGGCTCGCCAGCTGTTCTGCAAGCCATTGAAGAGCGACCGGCTTATACCAGTCACGAACACGAATGGCTGGATTGTCGAGAAACCGCTCCAACCGTTTCACCGTACTTTGCAACTTTGCTTTCCCAGGTATTTTTCCAGCAATCCGGCTCAAATAAACCGAACGGCTCTGGTAGATCCCGTACATGAGCAAAACAAAATTCCGAACTTGGGTAACTCTTTGCTCTGGACGCAATTCACGAATTCGCTGAATCCATGTATGATACAGTTGGTTGGTCGGCATGGTTTTCTCCTGGCAATCTGTTTTCTCGCAAAAACAACTTTACCCGGTTTTGCCTGCCGATCAACCTTTTCATTTGCTAAAGTGTCTGGTCGCTAGAAATATAATAGTTTTGTGAAATCCATGCCCTTTACAGAGAAGAGGACAGATACCATGACTACCTCCCAGCCATCTTCACGAGACATTTCTCGCAAGCTCGAGGCGCTACTCTTTGGCGCGAACTTCTTTGGTGGGCTGATCATCTTTCTGTATTTCTCGGTTATCGATCCGCTGCCTGTGGGTGGAGTGGCGGTTCGCTCGCTCGAAACCGAAGACATCGTGACCTTCGGGATCGCCGGTGTCATGATATTTGTAGGGGCTTTTGCGATCATCAACCGGCTAGGGCGACCCATCCAGAATTGGCTGCGGTTAATTGAGGCTGGCACGCCCGCTTCAGAATTGCCGTCGAGGGTTGCCCGTTTGGTACTGATTTGGCCCTCATTGTCGCTTCACTCGTGGCCGCGACCGGGCTGTTGGTAGCCCTGTTTTTCTCCATCTTGTACGATAATCCGGGCACCTTCGTCGGCATAGCCATAAGCGGCGCCGTCACGACGACCATCGTTTACTTTGGCACCGATCTGATCTGGCGTCAACAGGTACCCACCTTTTTCCCCGAGGGGAATCTGAGCGTCGTCCCTGCCTTTCGACTATGGGTACGGAGGCGCTTGTTGCTGGCCTTCATCCTGATTGGCGGGCTTACGCCAATCTTGCTCGTCATCCTGTCGCAGGTACGCACCCGCGCCTTGCTTGGTGCCGAGAACTCGGAGGCAATTCTGGACAATCTCTTCCTTGTGCAGTTATTCATCCTCGCAGTCGGCCTGGTCGCCGGTGTGATCACGGCCGTACTCGTCGCCCGCGCCATTGTGGGGCCACTGCAGGTTTTGCAAGAGGCGATGGGTCGCGTGGAAAAGAACGAGCTTAACACCAGGATTGTGGTGACCACCAACGACGAGTTGGGATACCTGAGCGAGCGTTTTAACTCGATGACAGACGGGTTGCGACAGGGGGAGCGGTTGCGGGAGTTATTTGGCCTTTACGTCAGTTCTGAAGTGGCTCAAGCGGCCGTGGAAACCGGGGCCGGTCTAGGTGGAGAGCTAGTACACCTGGGCATAAATGAGCAGGCAGTTAGGCGGCAAGGGCCTTGCCTTGATAAGTCCATTTGAAGGGTTTAGCCATTGTGCGGTTGTAGTACTCAATAAAAGCCAAGACCTTTCGTTTCAGTTCCTGGGTGGAAATAAAGTTGCCTCGTTTGATCACCTTACGAACCAGGATACTGAGCCAGATTTCTACCTGGTTCATTCAGGAAGCATGCTTAGGCGTGTAATGAAAGACAATGCGGTGTGTTGGATCGCTCAAGAATTTAGCGCGCGAGGCTTTGGATTTGAGAATGCCACTTTTGCCTTTCACGCCTAAATCCAGATCGAGATCCGATTCTTCGGCCACATAGCGCACCAAGGATGCGGACAAATGAATGTTCAATTGGTCGGCAATGAAGTGCCACTGCACAGTCTGTGGTTTGGCGCTAACTCGGCTTTGAATGTGGTGCAGGAAATCCTGTTCGGTGCGGGTCCGCTTGGCAGTGCAAGCCACTAACTGTCCGGTGACCACATCGAAGTTGAACATAAAAGCAAGCGTGCCATGTCGTTCATATTCAAACTCACGCCGTGCTACTTTGCCGGGCAACATGGGTAAATCGGGATGTTTGCGTTCCAGCGCCTGCACACCGGTCATTTCATCGGTACTTTCAATACGTTGCCCTTGTTTGGCAAGTTGGGGAGCCGCTTTGTACAGTCCGTTGATATCGCTGACCTTGGCATCAAAATCGGCTTCATAAGCAGGTGTGAGCCAGTAGCGGTTCAAATGTGGCTTAATCACGGCCTCTTTTTTAAAGCCTGGCCGCATGGCGAGGAGAAATGCTTTCCACAATCTTGCGCTGTAGCACTTCATCGGCGATTTCGCGCGCCGTCCAATGCGTGATGGGCCGATCAGACGCTTCAGGCTTTTCGCAAGCCAACGCCTCGATCCGACAACGTTGGTCCGCCGTGATCTTGGCTGGTGCTCCAGGACGAGGCGCATCCGCCAGGCGCTCTTCGAGACTCAAGTCATCCAGCGAGATATCTTGCAGCTTGATCCAGCGATTGCGCCACAACCGAACCGTATCATGTGTCACCTGTTCCTTTCTCGCAATTTCAACACTCGGCTTCCCTTCTGCTGCGGCCAACACTATTCTGGCACGCATGGCGATTTGTTGCGCGGTTTGGTGTCGTTTCACCAATTTCTCTAACGCTTGTCGTTCTTGTTCTGAAAGTACGACTGGCTGTGCTTTGGGATTTGGCATTTCCTCTTTCCTTGATTGGGTAATCTTTGCCCTATCCTACCACTCCCAAGTTATTTCAGCCAGGATGTACTAGTCAACTGCTCGGTGATGTTCTCGGATATCCGTGACTTCACAACTCTCAGCGAACAAATGCCGCCCAGACGGCTGGTTGAACTGATAAACCGCTACATGACCGCCATGGTGTCTGTCATCGTCAATCATGGGGGGATGGTCACTCGCTTTGGAGAACTCTATCCTGGCGGTCTTTGGCACGCCCCTCAATCCCATGAGCGATCATGCAGATCGAGCAGTGAGGACGGCCATTGAGATGCGCCAGGCATTGGCAGTTTTCAATCAGCAGGAAACCGTCGCCCGCCTACCAATCCTCGAGTCAGGGATTGGCATTGCCAGTGGGCCGGTCATTGCCGGCAATGTCGGCGGCAAAGATCGTATCGAATACACGGTAATGGGGGATGCCGTCAATCTGGCCTCCAGGCTGGAGGACAAGACCAAGGATACCGGCTTTCCCATTCTTCTTAGCGACGAAACCTATCATGCGCTCAACGAAGTTCCGGACGTGGGCGCCAGGTCGCTGACGGACGTTCAGATCAAGGGAAAGCGAGACAGGGTAACCGTATATGCCCTTTCCGATTAACCTGGTACGGTGGCTTAGGAAGCTGACCTATTTGAATATATAATCGCATGGGGCACACTTTCAGGTTCATTCAAGCGATTTCGTCAGAGTAGTAAGTCAAGGTATTGATTGAAAACATGTACGATTTCTTTCCCGCTGGTTATACTTCCCAAAAATCTACCCACCGATTAACAGCACAGTAAACGACCAGGATGGAAAACCAGTGAAATGGTCCACTTTGATTTTGAGTTTTTAGAATGTTGCGGTATGCCTCACTACGGCTATCCAAAGGTATTCAAGCAGAACGTTTCTGGAGAAGACCACTAAAGTAATAGTCGGGCGCTTGAGTTAAATGAATAAGTTATTGTTGCCCATTCATAGGTAAGGAGTTATGAGTCGTCTGTAGGTCGTTCCGCTTATACGGGTTGGGCAGCGCTGGTGGCTGGCAGTGTTGAACTTCTCGGGCTGGTTTTTCTGATCCTTTTTTTCGCTGTTGAACTTCCGCAAGGCAGCTCCAGCACCTTGCGCTTTGGGTATCTGAGCGATGTCACACCAATTATCGTCGCTCCAATAAATGTCATCGTGATTGTCCTGCTATTCCTGCTCCAACGTAAACAGACACCTGGTTTGAGCATCATTGCTGCCATCCTCGGTGTTGCAGGTATTCTACTCACAGCCCAGACGAATATCCTGTTTGTGTCGGAAAAGATTTCGCTCGAGCAACAAATACAACTATTTTACCTATCGCTTGTGTTCCTGGGACCCTGGCATATCCTGATTAATTTACTAGGTCGCCGCGATAGTTCGCTTCCTTCACGTCTGACAATGTTTGGCATCCTCGTTGGCATCGGTCGATTGATTCTGTGCATTAGTTCTCTTTTACTCGGCGGATATGAGGATATGTTCTCGTCGAGTACTGCTATCCTAACAAACATTCCCTTGCTTCTTTCCCTTATGATTGGAATTCCGATGGCTCTTCTTGGGTATATCGGCGCGCCAATCTGGCTGCTGTGGTTAGGACAAACTCTGCTTCGTAGCGAAAATCAAGCACCATCGCCTAACAAGCTGAATACAATGAACTAAAAATCTGAGCAAGTGCGTCGATTAGATTTATACTCAATCAATGTGTGGGAAGAAACCAGTGCAATTGAAAAACGCAGGACTCAGAAAAAAATTAGCAGTCTGCACAGTGCGCCCAACACAGCCTGCACCCGACTGGTGGGACTCTGCGCGTTTTCAAGCACTTTGCGCGGCTTGGAGTTGGCTCCGTCAAAATGGCGTTGTCTTGTCCCACCCACCAGCGGGTAACGCAAACCGTTGGGCTACCAACAACATATTTTATTTTACAGGTAAGGAGAACTAACAGATGACAACCGATTCACCAAAATGGCAAGCCCCTAAACCAAGGAGATCAGCTATACAGTGGCTGCTTGATTCTGACCCTTCGATCCGCTGGCAGGTAATGCGAGACTTGACTGATGCGTCCGACGTGGAAATTGCAGCCGAGCGCGCCAGGATCGCCACCGACGGCTGGGGTGCCACACTTCTCGCGGCGCAATCCGAGGATGGTACCTGGCCCGCAGACCCCCGTTTTCCCGAATGGCCCACCCTGCGCACTTTATTGTTGTTGCATGACATGGGGCTCGACCCGGCCAACGAGCAAGCCAGGCGCGCTGTGGGCCGAGTCCGAGAGAACGTCAGATGGCTCATGAATATTACTCAGGAGGAGCTGCCAAAAGACGAAGACATCAGCTGGTGGCACAAGCCTTTCTTCGCCGGCGAAGTGGAGCCCTGCATCAATGGCCGCGTTGTAACCGTGGGCGCGTATTTTGGGGTGGACATGCACCTTTTGGTAGACCGGCTGCTGGGCGAACAGATGACGGATGGCGGCTGGAATTGCGATCAAGAAACCGGCTCCACGCGTGGCTCCTTCCACACTACGATCAACGTCCTCGAAGGTCTGCTGGAATTCGAGCGCGCCACCGGCGGCTCGCCCGCCGTAAAGGCAGCACGCGAGCGCGGGCAGGAGTACCTGCTCTCACGCCATCTCTTCAAGCGGCTATCGACCGGCGAACCCATCGAGCATGACCGCAAAGGCGGCCCTGTCTGGACACAATTCTCTTACCCCGCCGGCTGGCACTACGATATTCTGCGCGGACTGGATTATTTGCGCAACGCTGGCGTGGCACCAGACCCGCGCATGGCCGAAGCCATCGAAATCGTTGCCTCCAAGCGCGATACGGACGGTCGCTGGGCGCTGGGGATTATGCACCCCGATGAAGTCATCGCCGAACCCGGCATCACCGAAGGCTCACCCAGTCGCTGGAATACCCTGCGCGCCCTGCGAGTGTTGAACTGGTATGCAGCGCGAGACTAGCGCAAGTGCCGAAGGCGGCCTAACAATGCCTACACGCGGACGCGAGCCGTTGAGCCTGTCGAAAAATCCCTTTTCAAAAATTGATCATTGAAAAACACCTTGTTTTTGATGTTCTGCATAACATTTTTGGCGGCTTTCAAGCCTGTTGTGGAAGATTTTTACGATTTTTTACAATCCAAGGGTTTTTCGACAGTCTCGTTGGGCGCTTCGAAACCAAATGCATCAAAAAGTTTTGCGGCTCACTTGAGAAGCTGCTGTGTGCGCCCGCAATAGTGTAGGAGAATAATATGACAATTAAACGGATGGACAACGTCGGCATCGTAGTAGAATCCCTCGATACCGCCATCTCTTTTTTCAGCGAGCTTGACATGAAGCCTGAAGGGCGAGCCACGGTCGAAGGAGAATGGGCCGGACGCGTTACCGGACTGGGTACTCAGCGCGTCGAGATCGCCATGATGGTCACCCCTGACGGCCACAGCCGGTTCGAGATCTCGCGATTTCTCACCCCGCCTGTAATCGCCGATCACCGGAAGCCCCGGTGAACGCTCTCGGCTACCTGCGTGTCATGTTCACCGTGGACGACATCGACGAGACGCTCGCCAGGTTACGCAAGCGCGGCGCGCAACTCGTCGGCGAAGTGGTCCAGTACGAGGACTCGTATAGGCTCTGCTAAAGCGTTCCCGCATGAGCATTGGTTTCGTGGTATTTTTCATTTGATTGGCATTCTTGGGGAGGGTCCGTTTATAAGTAAATTGCGAAAGGCAGAAAGCGCCCACAGCGAGTCTCAGCCCACCCACCTGCCACTCACGCGAACTGTTAGCCTGCTCCCAGGTTGCAGACCCGACCCAATAAATTATAATGAGCTAGTTTTTAATCACGTAATTAGGAGAACTTATGAAAACACTTATCACTGAGTTTATTAGCCTCGACGGGGTCGTCCAGGCTCCGGGGGCACCGAATGAGGACACCGACGGCGGTTTCACTCACGGTGGGTGGTCGATGAAGTACTCGACCCAGTGGTCATGGGCGGCATGTTTGCCGAGCTCGCCGAGCAAAGCGACGCGCTCATGCAAGGACGTCGCACCTTTCAAGTTTCGGCCAATGCATGGCCTAACCGTTCGGGGGATGCATTCTCGGATTGGATCAATAGCGTGCAGAAGTATGTGGTGTCCAATACGCTCACCGACGAAAATATCACGTGGGGCCCTACCTCTATCATCCGTGGTGACAACTTTGTGAAGACGGTGTCCGACCTTCGAGCACAGCCGGGTGGGTACATATATGTGTACGGCAGCGCGATGATGGTCCAAACCTTGCTTGTCGCTGATCTTGTCGATGAGTTATTGCTCACGATTGAGCCAATCATCCTTGGCGGAGGCAAGACGATCTTCCCCGCGAATGGGAAAGCGATGCCGTTTGAGCTGGTGTCGACTGAGAAAGCAAGTACCGGTGCGCAGGTATGCCGATACGTGCGTGCTCGGTAGCGCTTATACGAATTTGGACGCCAGCTAACAATGCGTTCTAATGAACAGCTTTGACCATTTCGGGAAAAATGAAGGTTTACCTTCATGCGTGGGTGCACGGGGACGGGAACGATGTCGCGAGCCGTTGGGCGCCGGATAGAGTTTCAGTAAGGTCAAATATATATTAGGAGGTTCCATGGTACGCATCGAAGTGAGTCACACCTTCCCGTCTCCGTCGCTGAAGCATTTGCTTATATCACGGACATGAAAAACTGGCCGGAGTATTGGCCCGATTTCATTCGCGTTGAAAATTCCTCTCAGGCTAGATGGAGCAGCCCAAGTGATAAAGCAACAATCGTGATCAAGCTGCTCAATCGCGAACGCGCCTTGAATATGGAGTTGAAAGAATTCCTGAAAGACACGCGCGTCACTTACATCAGTCATCAACAAGGGTTGCCCGACGTTCGCCATGAACGTCACTTCAAAGCTGTACCCATGGGCTGCACATATCGTCTAGTCGTGGAATACGAACCGCGAACCGGTGTAACAGGTCTATTCGATTTACTGCTGGTAAAACGATCCGTTGAACTGGCCGTGCACAAGACGGTACAAAACCTCGAGAGAGTTTTCCACCAACGAAGAGCCGGCAGTTAAACATTTTTCATCAAGAAGTTTTTGAGAGACGACCGTGAGGAACAGAGGATGGGTAGCGCCGAACACGGCGTTCTCAGGAAGTGTCCCAAGACAATTCCTCTCTGGAAACAGGATGGCCTGCCATCTTGCTCAGGGTGCACGCGCAACCCGGGAACCTAGCCTGGGGCAGGCGAGACTTCCCCCTGACGTGGACAAGGTCCCACTCCACTTCTCTTCGAGGATACTATCGCGAGTATGTTGGGCCGCAAGGATTTACACAAATGACATATCCAATTCTTGAATACAATTCAACACGGGAAGCCTTCATTGAACCATCAAAAGCCATTCGCCCTCGGGATATGCCCGAGCACTGCGTTATTTGTTTTTTCAAAGAAGTGGTGGACAAGGTTGTTACCGAGTGCAACGCCACGATCCCTGACGAAAATTACTGGGAAGATGGCCCACATTCGGTTTATGAAATTGAATTCAAAGGCAAACGCTTGGCGTTCTATCATCCAGGCATCGGGGCTTCATTACTAACCGCCGCAGTTCTCGAAGAAGTCATCGCATTTGGTTGTAGAAAATTCATTGCTTGTGGGGGCGCCGGCGTCCTGGCAAAAGAAATCGCGGTTGGTCATCTCATTGTAGTTACTGAGGCAGTTCGTGATGAAGGTGTTTCCTATCATTACCTTGCGCCAGGAAGAGAGGTGATCGCAAATGCAACAGGAGTAAACGCGCTGGTAAAAACCTTGAATGGTCGTGGTGTTCCATATTGTTTAGGAAAAACATGGACGACAGATGCTCCCTATCGAGAGACACCAAATAAAATAGCTTCTAGAATAAGGGAAGGTTGTATTACTGTTGAAATGGAATGTGCGGGAATGATGGCAGTTGCTCAGTTTCGAGATGTCATTTTCGGACAGGTCTTGTACGGCGGAGATGATTTGAGTGGTGTCGAATGGGACAATCGTGGATGGCAATCCAGAAAAGAGAGTCCGTGAAAATCTTTTCTGGCTCTGTGCAAATGCCTGTATTACCCTTTGACAATAGCCCAATCATACGGGCACGCCCCGCAGAAAAATGCGAGGCCGGCGGTTTTGGGTTTTCCGGTTCGTTACCCAGCCTCTACGTTTCTCATCTGCACTTGAGTGCGGTGCAAGTGTCGGCGGTGCTGCGCACAGGGGAGCGTTACATCTTTTCAGCAGGGGGCAGTTAAACGGCGGATCCCCGTTTGCAGCCGCCCGGCGTCCATCTTCTGAAACCTGACAGGCATTGCACTGAGTATATCGAAAGGCAATCCGCCAGAACCACCCAACGGCGGATTTTGCGGAGTTCCTCCGCTTAAAGACAGAGTTTGGCGCTCGCTCAGTTTACAAAGAAGAAAAAGTGAAAATTGTCGAGCGTTATAGCGTGCCAGAATTTATGAGCATACAAAAGTCGCATCTTATCGTTTTATTACGCTAGGTAAACTAACTAAAGGAAAATCACAATGGCGCAATTCAACAAATTAAGTAATCGGGAATGGGAAGTCGCGAAACTTCTACTTCAAGGTAAAAGCAACAAGTTAATCGCTTCATCACTTGGTATTTCTGAACGTACGGTTGAATTCCATTTGAAGAACATTTACGCCAAGTTCCAAGTGCGTTCCAGAGTAGAATTGATTTTGAAACTAGGGAACGCCACAGGTAAGTTTGAAACTGAAAAACTAGGGCGTTCCACAGTTGATGGTATCAGGGAAAACATTGAAAATAGAGATAGGCTCAATTCATGGATGGGTTGGGCTACAAATTTCAGAGATACTGTCTCTATAATCAGTAAGGAATTAGAAATGAAAAACGTTTTGAATTTAAATAACCTGCTCGTGCTTATAACAATTCTTTTACTCTTGTTTGTCAATTGGCTTGCATTTCATGATTTCCGCGAAGCTCATACCGTACGTGACTGGTTGATGTTAATTGCATCGGTCCTGGTATTTCTAGAATTCGCCAGGGAGTTTTGGAAACGAAATTTCGGAAAGGTTTAAGGTCAGGGCACGCCTAACAATGCATGCCCAGTAGAAAAATGCCCCGTAAAAAACGCAGACAGGCGAGCGCCGGAACGGGCTGCGAGCCGTTGGGCGCTACCCTTTTATCGCGCCTGACAAATTTCTATAGGAGCGAAGTAAATGAAAAATGGTTCCTGTCCAAAGTGCAATAGCTCTGAAGTTTATGCGGGAACAAATGTGGTTTCCAAAGGTGGTAGTTACGGCGCCAATTCCATCCCCATATCGTTCTGGCGATATGCTGCCCTGGACAATTATGTATGTGCTCAGTGCGGTTATGTTGAGAGTTATATAGCCGATTCCAGCAAGTTAAGTGAGATAAAAAAGCAGTGGCCCAAAGTTAAGCCAGCTAATCAACCTTGAGCTCTAGATGCTTTTTGTCTCCATACTAGACTGCCCCGATAGCATCTGAAACCTGACAGGCCTTAGAAGGAGTGTCCCAACCGCAGCGGTGCGGGGGGGCAAGGATCATGGAACGCCAGGGCGCACCGGAGACGTTTCGATACCCTTTCGTGCACAGGTCAACTCAACGCGGCGCCTGACACTTAAGTTTTGTGCAAAAACAAGGGGGGTTACTCTTCTAGAGGGAGTGAGGGCCTCGGGTAATTTTGCGCAAAATGAGGGGGGGGCGCACCGTAAGAGATAACTTTATAGTAGGGGAAACCGATTTGAAGATTTCCCTATGAAAACGCAAATTGTACTTGGACTGACCGGAGGGACAGACCCAGTATGCGCCTTTATGTGTATTGGGCTACTGTTTAACCCGGACAAAACGCTCAAGCCGGTCTGGGAGCGGGTGAACTGCTCAATAAAAAACCGATGAACCGGGTTAAAATTTTAAAGGGACAAGTCTCATAAAGTATCCTGACCGGCTAAATCAAAAGTCTCTCTGGGATAAGCACCAGCGGTCCACGCAGGTTAGCCACTGTCGGCAGTAGCCGTTATAAGGATAACCGTAGATTGCTTCACGGAACGATCAGTCAGTCGCGCGGAAGCGGCTGGATGCTCTGAGAGAGGAGCGCGTTGATAAACCACGGCAAGGCAGCCAGGCGTTTGTTTCGTCAATATAGTCGCACTGTGAAACATGACTTCGAAAAAGGAACCACTACTGCTTGACATTGACCCTACCCATCTGCCAATCTCTCGTCACGCACCAGGCAGTCGTCCGGGTTATATTCATGGCCAGCGGAATCAATATGGACGCCAATGGTGCCGGATCAGTGTGGCCAGCTATCATGAGACGCTTTGTTCCTTGCTCTTTTCAGGCAATCAACAAGGCTCTCAGTGCTGAAACGGAGTGGAGCCAAAGTCCAGGAGTTTTTGGGCTTGTAAGAGCAACACCGCCAGCGGATTTCAAAGACCCGCAACCGGACCGGACGGCGGTGCGCGGGGATCCGACAGGCGCTCCTGAGGTGGGGTCCGGACTGCTGCCCCGCTTTGGCGAAGATCGGGACTCGGCGAGGAAACAGGGCAGCGGTCCTGCACTTAAGGGGATGATGTTGGCCGAGGCACCCCTGTCCGCTGAGGTCGATCCGTTCACGCTTCGCTGGCTGGATGCCTGGCGCTGGCCCACGAACAGGCAGGCAGCCTTCCCGGGCGCGCAGCGGACCTGGACCATGGCTGACCCCCGACCTATCAGGCGTTTTTTCGCCGTCTTCCACGCTATCACCGTTCATATCTCCGGCGATGAGGCCTTTGCCTCTCTCGGCAGAGAACTGGCTGCCTGTGTCGACGAGCAAGCCATCAAGATGATGGCTTGCTGGGACTTTCACGAGTTCAACTGGATCAGTCCCGGAGTGACCATCGGCGCTGCCCTGCTGGCTGCCGCGGAGCGGGGGGCGAAGGTGCGGGCCCTGTTCAATCACATTCCCGTATATCATCTGCCGGTCCGGGGGGAGTGGCGGCCCATGCCTGTCAATAACAGGGACAGGGTTGGGTTTGTGAACAACCTTCCCGGCGGGGTGGCGATCCACGATGCACAAGTGCTGCACCGGAGCGCAATCAGCTTTGGTCTGCCCCTGCCAGGCCTGAAGTTCCAGGTGGGTTCACACCATCAAAAAGCATGGGCCGTGTGGACAGGAGAACGTCTGACGGCCTGGTGCTGGCGGCATCGACGTCCATCCAGCCAGCAGGGGCCGCAGGGATTTCACGATATACAGGTGGAGCTGGCCGGGATCGCCGCTGCGCATCTGTATGAAATCCTGAGAAAACGCTCGCAGGACCGTCCGGACCGGCCCGCCGGCGCGGCTCTGCCCGCCCTCGCGCCCACCCCGGCGCGAGGGACACAGCGCTGCCGGGTGCTGACGACCTACGGCAATCCCACCCAGTTTGCAGGGCTGAACACTGCCCCCTATGCGTTTGCTCCCCAAGGCAGCAAAGCCATCCGCCAAATGCTGTTCCGCTTGATTGGCAAAGCCAGGGACTTTATTTATCTGGAGGACCAATGTTTTGTCGACGAGAGATCGGGCGCGCGCTTGCCGCCCGTATGCCCGAACTCAAACGCTGATCATCGTGCTGTGTGACGTCGACCGCGTCAACCGGGACCTGCGGCAGGATGCGCCCGGCGGCGGGCTGTCTTTGACCACCTGCTGCCTCACACTGCAAAGGTCGCTGCTGTGTACCGGAAGGATCGTTTTGTGCATGCCAAGATGTGGGTCTTTGAGGACACGGTCGCCGATGGTTGGCTCGGCCAACGTCAATCGACGGGGGATGGAGCATGATTCTGAAATGGGGGTTGTTTTGGAGATCTGCATGAACCCGGAACGGTGCAAAACGAGGGAGCGGCTGTGGCGCATGCACCTGGGAGCGGGCGCTCCTCCCCTGGCGCCGATCCATCAGCAGCGTTACCCCTCTGGAAAGCGCCTCCTCCTGATTTCGGCGGTTTCTGTCTACGATTGGTCCGTCGATTTAGACCGTGTCTGGTTGCCCGCGCCGCTAAACGATCTTGCCCAAAAAATCTTCTCTGGAACGTTATCGATCCCCCCCTGTCCATGAGGGACCGATCGGGTTCCGTTCGCCCAAGTCTTTGAGCAGTCCCCAACCCCCTGTTGAACAACTATTTAGGACTTGCGCACTTCGCGAAAATGTACCGGAAATATGGGTCGCGTGCTGCGCATGCGACCCATATTTCCGGGCCTCTCTCGTTCGTTTGCGTAAGTCCTGCTATTAATTTTTTTACTGAATCTGGCAGACCGGGCAGTAATGGCTGATACGATTTCTTTTGCCTGTTTTTTCTCGTTTCACTTTTGTCCCGCAGCGGGGACAAACGGATGTTTGATAAATATCCAGATGTTTGCGCAACAAAAAGACTTTGCGCCATTCATAAAAAAGCAGGGAGAATTTCCTGGTTTCTGCAATCAACTTCTTTAGGGCGGAGGGTGAAATATCTTTGACTTTCGTTTCCGGGTGAATGCGCACTCTCCACAGCACTTCGTTTTTAATGATATTTCCCACTCCCGCAAATATTTCCTGATCCAGTAAAATATCTGCAATTTCAACGTCAGGGTTGGAAGCTACAGAATCAAAAGCTTTGTCAGGGTCCCACTCTGGCGACATGATATCGATCGTAAAATCATAACCGGCTCTGGCATTTCCAGTTTCCAGAAATTTGACCGAACAGTTGAACAGCTTAATCGTTCCGTTTTCAAAGTCGAGTTGGAGCCTGGGTGTGTAGGCTCTTCTATAGTCGCCTGTTAAAGGGGAGTGATCAAGCTCTGCTTCGAATGAACCAAATAGCATGAAGTGCGTGCGAAGCGCAAAATCATCGAACTGAATCAGGAGGTGTTTCCCCCAGGGAAAAATGGTTTTTACCTTTTTTCCGAGCATCCTTTCTTTTTCTATTTTAGAATTTCCCGTTACAGACAGCACGGTTTTCCCCTTAAATGGCTTGAGTTGATTGGCAGCTAAATAGAGTGAAGGTCCTTCCATCTCTTAACCTTGTTCTAAATATATCTGCTCAGGCTTATGCAAAAAGTTGAGCAGTTACTTCTAAATTATATCGAATTCAAAAATCGTATTCCACCCCGGTCAGCTCCTCCGAGACTTCCCACAGCCGGCGGGCGAGCTTTTCATTCCGCGCGACCGGGCTGGAGAGGGCTTTGTGGGGGAAGCCGCGCTGGCCGAGGAAGCCGTCCGGGCCGATGTAGTCGCCGCCCTGGAGCTCCGGGCGGGTCGCGGCGTACAGGATGGGCAACGCGGCCGGCTGCGGACCGTGGCCAATGAGCCCGTTGATGAAAGTGAACAGGCGCGTATATTGCTGCAACTGGGTAACCGTCGAGCCGGGATGGGCCGCCAGGCTGAACGTGTCTTCTCCGGCGCGGGCCAGCCTGCGGTTCAGTTCATAGGCGAACAACAGGTTGGCCAGCTTGCTCTGGGTGTAGGCCATCCAGCGGTAGTAGAACTTCTCGGCGTTCAGGTCGCCGAAGTTGATGAACCCGAACCAGTGGGCGTAGCTGCTGACCGTCACGACCCGCGACCCGGGCGTGGCTTTTAACAGGTCCAGCAGCAGGCCGGTCAGGGCGAAGTGGCCCAGGTGGTTGACCCCGAACTGCAGCTCGAAGCCGTCGGCGGTCTTGCGGTAAGGGGTGGCCATCACGCCGGCGTTGTTGATCAGGACGTCCAGGCGGTTGTACTTGCGATGGAACTGCTCCGCAAAGTCTCGCACGGAGCGCAAGTCGGCCAGGTCGAGCTCCATCACGTGCAACTGCGTTTTTGGATGCTCTTCCCGCACCTGCCCTGCCGCCTGTGCGGCCTTTTCCAGATCTCGGCAGGCCATCGCAACGCTGGCGCCCTGCTGGGCCAGCCCGCGCGTGACCTCGATGCCGATGCCGCTGTTGGCGCCGGTCACCAGGAACAGCTTCCCGTTTTGTGCGGGGATGTTTTTGGTGATCCAACCGGACGTTTCAGACATAAATCTACTCCTTGGCTCATCGAAACCGTTTGAACTCACTTTATTGTACCCGCCCTTTACAGGTGTTTTTGTCACGCAATTGCCCTCCAATGGGAACGGGCAGTACGCCTTTACTACGAATCCCGATTGATTTCGGGGGGAGATAGTTGTATAGTATAAGAAAAGGAGGTGATCATGGCGCTGCAAGCGGAAATCGAAATCGCGCTCGACCTTTTCCCAAAAACCTGACTGGTCTTTTTATCTGGCCTGGATCGGGGTGACGGTGCTGGCTTTGCCCATTGCATTTGTTCTTACGATGATCATCCTGTGGATTATTACCGCATTTGTGGGAGACTATATCTACGTGGGCGGCGTGCGCCACATTACCGAGGATTACCTGGCGATGTACTTCCTCGTCCCGTTGAGCGGGCTGATAACGGGCGCCCTGCAATACGGGCTGTTGCGCCGCAGTCTGCCGCGCATGGGCGGATGGGTGCTGACGACATTTGGGGGATGGTTACTGGGGATGCTGCTGGTGGCGCTCCTCAGCCGGCTGGAAAGGCCGGGCGTATTCCTGGAAAATTTTGATCTGGTCCTCCTCTTCATGGGGTTTTCGATCGGCGCTGTACAGTGGCTGCTGCTGCGCCGGCGATTGCCCCGGGCCGGTTGGTGGGTGGCGGCCAACCTACTTGGCTGGGGTCTTCTGGCGCTGGCCACGCCGGGGAATTCGGTAGACACGTTTGGTCTGTTGCTGGTCGGCTTGATCCCGGCCTGCCTGACGGCCGCGGCTTTGGCGTTGTTGATGCGCCAGAGAAAATCTGCTAATCCTGTGGATCTGTCATAACAGGATAGGCAGGATGAAAACGAATGTAGAAATCGAAAGACCCGGCTGGCTCTTTTACGCCGGATGGGTCGTGCTGCACGTGGTCGCCGTCGTCCTGGCCGGGCTGCTGGCGTGGTGGCTGGTTGCCAAAATTGCAGACGTCGTAGGGGGCAGGATCGAGGTGGCCGGGCAAAGCCGCATCACCGAGGATTTCCTGTTGGCGTACGTGTTTTTTCCTTCCGTCGGCCTACTGACCGGCCTGATACAACGCGCCCTGTTACATCGCTACATAGAGCGCCTGCGCTGGTGGATCCCGGCCACCGTTCTGGGCTGGCTGATGCCTTTCGCGGTCGGCGCTCTCTTTAACCTCCTGCCTCGTGACGTGACAGTTGCGCCGCTGTGGGTGATCGTTCAATTGGGACTGTTGGGCGCGAGCATCGGAATCCCCCAGTGGTGGCTGTTGCGCCGCCAGTTCCCGCACGCGGCCTGGTGGATCGTCGCCTGGGGAATCGGCTGGGGTTTGATCGTCCTGTTCAACAGCCAGACGAGTTCCGCTTTGTTGGCGTTTTTATTGTCGGTAGCAGCGCTGCCGGCCATCGCCACGGCCTTTGCCTGCTGGCTGCTGCTGGACTGGTATCCCAAGCGCGAAGGAGCGCAAAGAGCGCCGGCACAGTGAGCGTCCTTGCACAAAGGAGAACCTCATGCACCTTTGGAAAGACGCATCCACCTTCCTCGAACGGCCCTTTCGATCGAGCAACACTTCTCGGGCTACGTAGACGCTTATTTTGGGCCGCCCGAAATCCCCCAGGCGCTCGAGCGCAGGGGGAAGATTCCATTAAAGGAACTGGAGGTAACCGCAACCGGCCTGGTCGAAAGGCTCGCCCAGGATCACGCCCTGGAAGCCGGGCGCAAAGAATTCCTGCAGGGGGAAGTAGGCGCCATGCGGACCACGCTGCGCCTGCTGCAAGGCGAAACCATGGAGTTTGTCGAAGAGGTGCAGCGCTTATATGGGATCACCCCCGTCTGGACGGACGAAACCCATTTCGAGGCAGCCCACCAGGTCCTGGACGACCTGCTTCCCGGGGATGGCCCGCTGGCGGACAGGCTGCAGAGTTTTCGGGAACAAGTCCAGGTTTCCGCCGAGCGGGCGGCCTCGCTCATCGAGCGTCTGGCTGCCGACCTGGGAGCGCGCACCCGTCAGCGCTTCGACCTGCCCGCCGGGAGGGGCTGCACCTTCGAATTCGTCACCGATCAGCCCTGGACCGCGTACAACTGGTACCTGGGCGAGTACACTTTCCGGATCGACTTCAACCTGGACCTGCCCATCCGGGCGTATGGGTTACCTCTCCTGGTCAGCCACGAGGCCTATCCCGGGCACCACACGGAACACTGCATCAAGGAACACAGGTACTATCGAGAGGCAGGACTGCTAGAGCACGCCGTCCTGCTCAACAATACGCCTGCCACGGTGATCTCCGAAGGCATCGCGGAATGCGCCCTGGAAGTAATCCTCTCCCCCGAGGGACTGGTCGAGGTCTACCAGTGGATTTTAGATGAAACTGGGCTGAAGGAATACAGTGGCCAGCTGATGTACGAATTCCTGCACGTTGCCATCCTAGACCTCAGAAGCGTGGGCGGCAACAAGCTCCTGTTGCTGCACGAAGGTGGCGCGTCTGAAGCAGAGGTGGTCGCCTACGGCCAACGCTACGGGCTGACCAGCGAAGAACAGGAAAGGAAAAGCCTTCAGTTCATGCAGGACCCCATGTGGAGGAGTTATGGGTTCAACTATCCGATGGGCTACGCGCTGATTTCGAGCGTGCTGGCAACCGCCGGCCACAAGGATCAGACCTTCGCGCGCCTGCTGGGAGAAGCGATGACCCCGGCCCAAGTCCAGCGCCTTGCTTCCGCATGATCGTTGGATAGCCGCAAAACAATCGGCAATTTTGGCTGTTAAACTTGACAGCCAAAATCAATGACCTTGGGAATACAGTTCGAGCAGAAACAAGGGCATTGATGGGAAGTTCATTTACCGAAGGAGGGCTATAATATAATAACTTTCTGGAGCAGTCGCAGCCTGAGTCCTATAAGCTGCTAAAATCGCATTGCTGTGTCGCTCAGCACGCGGCCCTTCAGGGCCAACCGCTGTCGAAATGGGGGGAATCTGGCGAACAATGTGGGTAAGCTTAAAGCGCCATTCGTGAGCCCATGTGGAACGTAGATAAGCCTCACATTCAAAAAGGAAAACATGATGAGCCAAAATCAACCGGAGCAACAGGAACAGAAACAAAAGCAGCGCAAAGAGGAACGACAACAATTGGACCAACAACAAGAACAGAAACAAAAATGGCGCAAAGAGGAAAGATTAAAACTAGACAGGCAACAGGAACAGAAACGAAAACTTCGCCAGGAGGAGCAACCCGGACTGGACCAACAACAGGAACAGAAACAAAAGCAGCGCAAAGAGGAACGACAACAACTGGACCAACAACAAGAACAGAAACAAAAGCAGCGCAAAGAGGAACAACAGCAACTGGAACAACAACAGGAACAGAAACGAAAAAAGCGCCAACAAGGGTAGCAATAGGCTCATGCCTGTTAAAAACGCCTCGTGCGAAACTAGTAGGCATCCACGCTGCCCGCATCGGTACGACACCGGCAAAGCGCTGAGCGACCGCGTCGACTGGAGCCCGCCGGCACGACGGTCGATCCGGCCGCGGGCCAATGGTTTCCCGAGATGGCGCTGTAACTGGCGCAGAACACGAACCCTTGGCTGCGTTAGCAACGCACAGTAAGGAAAATCCCCTTTTTTGCTTGTCCGTTATTCACGTTAAATTTTAACGATCTTCCATGGATCGCTATCCGTCTCCTTCCACGGGCACATCCAGCGTTTTCAAATGCCGCATCTCCGGCCAGGCTTTTGCCACCGCCAGCACGACCAGCAGCGTGCCGACCCCGCCGGCGACCACGGCCAGCACCGGGCCCAGCAGCCCGGCAGCCACGCCCAACTCAAACGCCCCCAACTCGTTGGAGGTGCCGATGAAGATGCTGTTGACCGCCGCCGTGCGCCCGCGCATCTCGTCGGGCGTGAAGGTCAGCATCAGCGTGCTGCGGATGATCACGCTGATATTATCCAGACTGCCCAGCAGGGCCAGCATGGCCAACGACAATAAGAAGTTGGTTGAAAGCCCGAACACCAGCGTGGCGAGCCCGAAGCCGGCCACCGCCACCAGCAAGGTCCGTCCGGCGTGCCGGAAGGGCGGCAGGTAGGCAATGGCAAAGGCCATCACCAGCGCCCCCACGGACGGCGCCGCGCGCATCAAACCCAGTCCCTGCGGCCCCACTTTAAGGATGTCGGTGGCGTAGATGGGCAACAGGGCCACCGCCCCGCCGAACAGCACGGCAAACATATCCAGGGTGATTGCCGCCAGGATGACCTTCGTGCTGCGGATAAAGCGAAAGCCATCCAGGAGCGAGTCCAGGGTGGCAGCTTTGCGCGAGAGCGCCAGGGGACGGCCCTTAATGAAGGCGAGCAGGGCCAGGAAGACGACCGCTGCCAACGCGTCGAAAAGGTAGATCACCGTAACGTTGTTCCAGAGCGCCACAATCAAACCCGCCGCAGCCGGCCCGCCGATCGAGGCCAACTGCCAGGCGCTGCTCGTCCAGGTGGCCGCGCTGGCAAACAGTTCAGGCGGGACGGCTTCCGGCACCAGCGTGGAAGAGGCGGGTTCGTTGAAAGCGCGCCCAATTCCGATCCCCAGCAGGCAGCCATAGATGAGAACGAGCGGACCCTGGAAGTACGAGAGCGCCCCCAACCCCAGCGAGCACAGCGCGAAGACCACCTGGGTGAAGCCGACAATGCGCCGCCGGTTGTGCTGGTCGGCGATGTGGCCGCTGGGCAGGGACAGCAGGATAACCGGCGCCACCTGCACCAGCCCGACCATCCCCAGGGCAAACGCGCTGCGGGTGCGCAGCCACAACTCCCAGGCGATCGCGAAGGTCAGCATTTCGTTCCCGAAGGAGGTCAGGAAGCGGCCTGCCAGGAGCAGGCGAAAATCCCGCGTGCGCAGGGCGCGATAGGGGTCGTGGCGCGCGTTCGAAGGGAGGGCAGGTTGGGGAGGTGGGGTCATGAGCGGTGTGGTGGGGGTTTCCTGTGGGATGGGAATGGAGCGAGGTACCGTTTTGCGGCACAAGTACCGCTGTGCGGCACAAGAAGCGATTATACTGCTCTTATGAGGCCCCCTGCGATCAACAACCGCATGTATGACGAGCTGGCCGGCTCCTGGTGGGACGAGGACGGGCCGTTGCACCTGCTCAAGGCCATGGTCAACCCCTGGCGCGCCCCCTATTTTGCAAACGCAATGAAAGCGCGCTTCGGCCCGGACCTGAGCGGCCTGCGCCTGCTGGACGTGGGCTGCGGCGGTGGGCTGCTGGCAGAGGAGTTCGTCCGTTTAGGACCGCGGGTAACCGGGATCGACCTTTCCATGCAGTCGTTGCAGGCGGCCCGCACCCACGCCCGCAGCGAGGGTCTACCCATCGCGTACCGGGGTGGGTCGGCGACCGCGCTTCCCTTTGACGGAAACAGCTTCGAGGTTGTTAGCTGCTGCGACGCCCTCGAGCACGTCCCGGATTGGGAGCGGGCCATCGCCGAGGCCGGGCGCGTCCTGGTCCCGGGCGGCCTGTTCCTGTTCGATACGATCAACCGCACCCTGAAGAGCAGGCTGGCTTTCATCTTCGGCCTGCAGGAGTGGTCCTTCACCCGGCTCTTTCCCAGGGACACCCACGTCTGGGAGATGTTCATCACCCCCGGAGAGTTGCAGGCTGCGCTAGAGAAACACGGCATGCAGATGAACGGGTTGAGCGGCGGCTCCATCGCCCAAAACCCGATTGCCACCCTGCGAGAAGTGCGCCGCTATAAGCGCGGGGAAATCAACGCAGTGGAGTTGGGCCGGCGCCTGCAGCTCAAGCACGGCGGCGACCTGTCGCTGAATTACCTAGGGTATGCGCAAAAGACATAAATCCCTGTCGGAATCGGTAGAGCCCTATACTAATAAGCTCACAATCCCCAGAAAAAACAAAAATCCGAACGTGTCGGTAAAGGCGGTCACAAAGGCGGCGGAGGCCAGGGCCGGGTCGATCTTCAGTTTTTTGAGCCCCAGCGGGATCAACACCCCGGTGGCAGCCGCCATCAGGAAGTTGAGCACCATCGCCAGGCAGATCGCGATCGTGATGCGCCAATCCCCCTTCCATAGGTGCGCGACGAGCGCGGTCCCCAGGCCGATCAAGGCGCCGTTGACCAGCGCCACGCGCAGTTCCTTACTCAAAGCACGCATCCCGTCGCCCGGATCGATCTCCCCCAGCGCGATCCCGCGCACCATGATCGTGGCAGTCTGGCTGCCGGCGTTGCCGCCCTCCCCCGAGACCAGCGGCAGGAAGACGGCCAGCGCCACCATGGCGGCGATCACGCTCTCGAAGACGTCCACCACTGTGATGGCGATGAAGAGCGTCAGCATGTTGACCGCCAGCCAGGGCAGGCGCTTGAAGATCGAGTTCCAGACCGAGCCGAAGACCCGCTCTTCTTCGCCGGTGATGCCCACCATGCGGTACATGTCTTCGGTGGCCTCGTCTTCGCTGACCTCGATCAGGTCGTCGGCGGTGATGACGCCCTGGAAGCGCCCGATCTCGTCCACCACGGGCAGCGCCAGGAAGCCGTGGTGCGAGAGCACCCGGGCGCATTCTTCCTGGTCGGCCGTGACCAGCACCGAGACCACGTCGGTGTTCATCTTCTCGGCGGCCTGCATATCGATGGGCATGGTGACCAGGTCGCGCAGGCCGAGCACGCCCAGCAAGCGGTCGATTTCATCCAGCACAAAGAGGTAATAGGTGCTATCCGATTCGGGGCCGGCGCGGCGCAGTTCCGCCAGGGCCTCCCCGGCCGTCCAGTCCTGGCGCAGGGTGACCACCGCGCGGGTCATCAGCCCGCCGGCGGTTTCGTCCGGGTAGCGCAGCAGGGAGACGACATCCCCCGGCTCGTCCATCTCCTGCAAAGCCTGGGCCGCCTTGTCCTGCGGCAGGTCGCCCAGCACGTCAGCAGCCTCGTCGCTCTCCATCTCGTCCAGGATGTCGGCCAGTTGCTCCGCCGGGAGCAGGCCGGCCAGCATGGCGGCATCCTCGTCTTCCATCTCTTCGATCACATCGGCCGAGACGGACGGGCTGAGTTGGGAGAGCAAAATCACCTGGTGCGGCAGGTCCAGTTCTTCCATCAGGTCTGCCAGGTCAGCCGGGCGCAGGGTCTTGGCCAGTCGGGCCGCCCCCAGCAGATCGTCGTTATCCAGCGCCCGGCGCAGTCCGGCCAACGCTTTTTCCAGAGTCTGTTCTCTTACCATAACCACTCCTCATGAAGAAGTTCGAAAATTGGGTCGTGAGCGAGTCCCTACGGCGCTCGCTCACGACCCAATTTTCGGTATTGTTCTCTTCGTAAACGGTAGAGCCAAACTTCGTTACCCTCTACGACGATATAAATTCTTAAGGGCCTGCAATGCAATAGATCAAGCGCGCGGGATCCAACGGGCCCGGCGCGCGCACCAGGTAGCGCGCCTTGAAGGTCGGCAGCCAGAATGGGACCTGGAACAGGTTTGCCAGCAGGTCGCGCGGGTCGTAGGCGATGCCGAGGGAACTGGCCTCTTCGCGCAGCTGGTAGCGCAGCGTCTGCCAGAGATGACGGCCGGCCTCCAGCTCCCCCTCGCGGAACCAGACCCGCCGCACGGTCAGCGCGTCCAGGATGCCCAACTCGGGCAACAGGCCCAGCCAGCCGCCCAGGTAGCGGACGTACCAGGGCGAACGGATGAGGCGCATGCGGACCAGCTTCGTGCGGTCCGAGACGCTCAAGCCGGCGACGAGCTCCCCGCCTCGGACCGCGACGTAAAGCTGGTTCGGTTTGACCTTGGCCACCTCCCGGCTCAGGAACTCCTCCAGGATGTCCACGCTGACCGGGCTCCACAGGTCGTGGGCCTGGTAAAAGGTGTTCATGCCTTCGACGACCGCGGGCAGTTCGTTCCTTTCTGCGGGACGCACCTCCAGGTCCGGGCTGGAGGCGGGCGGGCTTTTGCGCACCGGCACGACCGCGCCCTGGATCTGTTTCGTAGCCTGGAAGCCATACTGGTCGGCCAGGCCCAGGCTGACGTTTCTGTCCATAATAGCGCCGTAGAGCACGGTATCGGAGCGCAGCAAGTCGGTGATGTACTCCAAAGCCCAATCAGCCAGGCCGCGGGCGATCCCTTTCCGGCGATAATCCGGGTGGACGCGCAGGTGGGAGACATACACACCAGGCACCACCTGGCCGGCGTACTGCACCCAGCGCACCTCACCGAAAATAGCGGCAACCACGTGCTCGTCCTGCTCCGCAACGGCAGCGTGGAACTCTTCGGCCAACCCGCGATGAACGGCGAGCAGGTCGGCCTGGTAGTCGTCGGTGAAACCGATCCCCCCGCTATCGGCGGTGGCGGCAATGAGCTCTTCCAGAACCTGGCTGTCGGCAGGTTTTACCAGGCGGTAGGTGTTCTCTTCAGGCATATCAGGTTCCCTTCTTCGTGCTGTATACACCCATTCTACCAAATGCCGGGTCGGATTGAAAAAGCAACCGACCCAGCGTGCTGGGCCGGTTATTCTGTGGAAATCCGTGCAGCCTGTACTGAGCCTGCCGAGGTATCCGTGGCTGGAATACGGGTTATTTCAAGTATTGGTCAAAGAAAGCGATTGTGCGGTCCATCGCCAGGGTGAAGTACTGGGAAATATTGTGGTTGTCGCCCTCGTAGGTATACAGGTCGGCGATGCCGCCGGCGTCGCGCACTTCTTCCGCCAGGCGGATGGAAAAGGCCAGGGGCACATCTTCGTCGTTGGTGCCGTGGTGCAGTTGCAGGGGTCCGGAGAGGTCGCTGACGTAGGTATTGGCCGAAACCGCTGCCCAGAAATCCGGGTTCTCCTCGGGCGTGCCGTACTGCTCGATCCAGCGCGTCCGCCAGCCGCGGCCGGAAGAGCTGGGCGAAGGGGTGAAATTGCCGGTGCGGCGCCAGTTGTAGATCAGGTCCGGGTAGGAGGCGACCACCCCGGCCCAGATGACGCCCACCTTGATCTCGTCGCTGATCACCATGGCGCGCAGGGTAAGGTAGCCGCCCATCGAGTGACCCCACATGCCGATCTTCTCCGGGTTGACCTGCGGGAACTTCTGGAGCGAGGCCAGCGCGTTGAGCACGTCGATGGTGTAGTCCGGGCTGCCGTAGGCGCCGGTAGCCTCGCCCTCCGAACGGTCGTGCCCGCGGTAGTCGATGCGGTAGACCACGTAGCCGGCGCGGGCGATGCGGTCCACGTAGGCGATGTAGCGTTCGGTGGTGCGGTAGATATCGGGGGGGATGTAGCCGTGATTGAAGACGATGGCCGGGAAGCCGCCCGGGGGCATTTCACCGTCCGGCACGGTCAGCAGGCCGTAGATCTTCAATCCTTCGGACTGGTAGGAAGCGTAATAACGGCGGTAGTTCACGCCGGGCTCCAGTTCCGATTCGATCACGATGTCGCTGCCGGGATACTGTTGCGCCCGCATGTAGGCGATGGTCATCGGATCGGGGACCGGCGTGGCGGTGGGGATGGTGGTCGCGCTGAGCGCCGGGCTCGGGACGGGCGTCTCGGTGGCGGTATCCGTGGGAGCAGGGACCGTCGCGGTCGGAAGGGCCGGTTCGGCCGGCGTCGCCAGCGTGCAAGCGGCGAGCATCACAAGGGAAAGGATGGCTACGCTAATTTTTTTCATATCTGTAAAAGAAATCAGGTTCTCTAGGATTTCGCGTAAAGGAGGCCGGATTTGGATTATTGTTCCGCTTCATAACTCCGCGACAATGGCCTGCACCTGCTCCACCTGGACCTGATCCAGGGGACCATATTGCATTGCCCCCGCATTGTCTTTCACCTGCTGGACGGTCTTGAAACCGGGGATTGGCACCATGCGCTCGTCCAGCCCCCAGATGTAAGCAATGGCACCCTGGGCCATGCTGCGCCCGCCGGAGGTAAAAACTTCCCTGAGCGCTTCGACTGTTTTCAACAGGCGTTCGCCTTCTTCGTCCCCCAGGTCGCCGCGCGAGCGGATGTCATTATCCGGGAACTTCGACCCGGTCGTGAACTTGCCCGTCAAGATGCCCTTCAGCAGCGGATCCTTGTTGATCCCGGCCAGGCCGTGGTCCGCGCACAATTGGCGCATTTCAGGGTTGTCAAAAATGGCGTTGAGCCGGAACTGGATGGAGGTGCAGTGCTCGCTGTCCGCAAAGACCTGCGCCCGGTCGACCAGGTCGGTGCTCCAGCCGTACCAGCGGATCTTGCCCTGGGCGACCAGATCTTCCAGGATGTCGCGCAATTCCCGGGCCAGCGTTGGATCGTAATCGCCGGCGTGCAGCTGGTAGATATCGATGTAGTCGGTCCCCAGCCGGCGCAGGCTGTTTTCCACGTCCGTGCGCACGTTGGGAAGGATCTGGCTGTCGTCCCCGTAAACGGTTTTCTGCTGTTCGTTGACGATGTGCCCGAACTTGGTGGCGATCACAGCCTGGTCCCGTTTCCCTTCGAGCGCCTGCCCGAGCACCTGTTCACTGTGACCGGCGCCGTAGTTGGCCGCGGTGTCGAAGAAATTCACCTCGGCCTCCAGGGCAGCATGAATGGCACGAATGGATTCTTGGTCGTCGGTTTGACCCCAGCCGGCCGGGCGGCGTTCTTCCCCGGGCTGGGCCCAGTCCCACGGGCCGCCGATGGCCCAGCAGCCCATCCCCAGGGCGCTGACTTGTATGCCGCTCTTTCCGAGAGTACGTTTCATCATCATTATCCTTTTGCAGTATCTGTTCCGGCCTGGCGAGGAACTCCAGAAAAATGGTGTGCGTGGGGGCGTACGCCAGGCGCCTTTATTCTGACAACCAACCCGGACATTAACTTACGGTCAACCGGCGCTTTGATTGCGCCGCAAGGCAATGGCCCGGAAGGGAAAGGCAGACAATAGAAACACGGCGCTCCCGACCCAGCCGCCGAGGGAAAAGGTTTCCGGGAAGTACAGGCCGATCGCGGTCCCCAGCCCGACTAGCAGAACGGTCAGGATCCCAAACTGCCACATGCCGTACAGGGTGATGAAGGGCAGGTAATGCGCGCCGACCACCACCATAAAGGCCGGGAAAAACCAGTTGGTGTTGTGAATGGTGGCCGCGGCAATCACAGGATAACAAAACGGGATGATGAAAGCGGCCTGCATGGCCAGCCTCCCGAACGGATTCTGCTTGCTCAGGCCGGTCGGTCGCCTCATCGCCTTGAGCAGCAACTGTGATAATGGGAAGGTAAACGTGCCGCCCAGCACCAGGGCCCAGATGGCCAGCCCGGCCGAGGCCCACGTACCGGCTGCCGCTGAAAGGAGCCAGATCAAGCCGGTTACGATGAATCCGGAAAAGGCGCCAAGGTGGACGCTACGAAGTTCTTGTTGGGCTGCGCTGATGTTCATGGGTTCTCCCTGTTAACAATTTCAGACGTAATATGTCACATTCGCAAGTATAACATTTGTAGTTTTTTGCATCCCCGCCATAACCGGTTCACCATCGTTGTAAAAGATATAAAACCAGAACCTTAAAATATTACAAAGGGCTTGCAAAAACAGAACGGATGTGCTATTATTTCGGAGATAGAACGTTCGTTCTACTACCCAATACTGAGCGGTTCTCATGCTATAAACCCAATCTTCCAGCTTTGTTTTGACGAGCGATTTGTTACTGCCTGAAATGTAACAAATCGAACGGCTTACCACAAATATAAGAACTTAGCGAGAAAATTACTAAGCAAGAGAGGTGTAATCACATGGATGATGCAGTTTTTTCAGGACCAGCGCAGGTTGAAATTCAAGGACCAGCTGTGTTGGAATTTGTTTCCCTGGATAAAGATAAGACAGAATTTGAAATCATTGGCCTTACAAACCCGGTTATCCACATTCTTGATTTACGCCCAAAAATCCGCAACGTCATGCGTCAGATACTACAAGATGGAAAAGTAGAAAAAATGGCCGATGAGTTCAATACTCCGGCGCGTGTAACAATTTCCCCCCCTGAGAATGGCAAAATGATCGTGCAATTAGAGCCTACGCGCTCAAAGAATCCCCGTCACATGCTGTGGGTGGCAATTGGGATTGGTGAAGACATTCCATATTATGATTATAAAAGGGTTGATATCCAGAAAATGAAGGATAAAAACTATGCCCTATTTTCGCTATATATGAGGCCAAGCTTACAGAAACCTCAAGAATAATTTTATCCTATGCCTCGTTCGTACCATGGCACCTCAGGTTTATCCTGAGTTTTTTGTTTTTCAGGATGAAGATAACGAAATTTGTCCTTTTGTGCCCCACCAAGCTCCCTTCGTATTTCTATTACTTCCAAAGGTTTTCCAGGTTCATTACCTGTCATAAAATTACTTATTTTCCGCCAAGTTTGCTTTTCAGATTCTAATGTAGTTGGCAGTTCAAATCTCAATGCATCTAAAAGATCAAACCGGTACAGATCATACGCAGTTCTAATCATACTGCCGTATTGACTTACATTCAGTAAGGAGGCTTCATAAAAAAACCACGCAATTATCAATGCTAAAGATCCTAAAACAAGGTATATACCAATCCAACCATCGAATAAGGTTTTTAAGCTTCCAATTTCCCTACCTACTAAAAACTGATGTGCGGATACAAGAAAGCATAAGATTGAAAATAAACAAGACAAAAGAGCCATGTTTAGCAAAAATAGACATTGATTGTGCGCATCATCAATTTTTTCCATACCATCAGCCGGAATTACATGGGCCATGCGTCCCCATATCGGTACAGCGTCAATTGAGTACCTCGTCCCAGGATATGTTTCAGCAGCACGAAGAATATTTCCAAAGCGGGTTGGCATTATCAATTCAACAGATGGGGGAAATTTTTCATCATGTTCGGATGTAAGACTGTATTTTATATCCTCTAGCCACATTCTTCTATTTATAAGCCGATCCAACCTTTTTTCTTTCCACGCTCCTGTGATTCCCAAATTCCACTCTTTCTTAATTCTTATATCCACTCTTGCACGTTCTTTCTCAACCCAATTCCTTTTTACCTCAATTCTCTTGTAACGTCGAATTTGACGTTTGACAAAGGAACGACGTAAAAACGAATCCCTTCCAAGAATAAAGGAATATCCTTCAAAAGCCTTATAGATATAAGTACTCAGTGCGTAAAGTGTATAACCTAAAACGGTAACCGATACTAAGGTGATAATACTTGTTTGAAATAATTGAGAGAAACTCTTTCCGGAGTATTCAAGAACATCGAACGGCAAAACTGGACCAAACACAAAAAGGCAAGCAACGATAAAACCCATTGCAGGGACAAAGGCAGCAACAAGGAAGTTACTACCCATTTTTTGAATAGCGCCCTGCAAAGATGTTTCCATTGTCAGTAATTTAATAATACCCGTTCCTGTATCGGATGCCATTATCTAATTTTTTTGCCACAATACGGACAAACAAAAGATACTCTTCCAGTTCTTTCATCGACAATTTTTCTGGGGTACTTAAATTTCTTATCACAGTATGGACATTGAATTTCCGGAATCTTATCTGGTGGATTTATTGGCTTGCCAGGAATATTTAGAGGTGGTTTGCTCCATATCTTTCGCATTGCTTTGTCCCTCCGTAGAACATAATGAATCAATTACTGTAATAATATTCTACAAAAAAATCAATCCAAATTCAACATGAAATTTATTTCGGCATACCAAAAGCTACTCATCTATACCGCTTGAAGCTAATGAAATAGCACTCATTGCCTCGGCCATGGCATCCTGTAAATGGTTGAGCATTTGCTCTGCCACATTTGGATCAATTTCGTTTTCACGCTCAATCATATCTTCAAAAACAGCATCGACTTGGTAAATTTGTCTGATATATCCCGAAAATATTACGTTTAAACTTCATTAAATTATTGACAAGATAACGAACGTTCTTAGCTGGGTTTCGACTTTGTAGATAGAGCAGAGCGATTACCCCGCTGATAATGCAAACACTAGCTACAGGCAGCAACTTATCATCATGATTAGAGCGAAACAAAATTAGATACAATCCTGCAAGAAATAGCAGAAAAGGCATAATATAACTGGCTTTATGAAGGCTTACCGTCGTACGATAAGCGCGCGTTGTTTCTCGGGTGACCTGTTGAATAAAATCTGATACTCTATTATCGATTTCCGTTAATCGCTTCGTGTACTTTGTTTGAGAACGTTTTTTGGATATTCGTTGGCTTTCAGCAGAATGATCAGATTCTTCAGACGACATAGGTTCCTACCCAAATCAGCAGCTTATCGAAACACCTAATTGTATTGTAGTTTAGCACAGTTTACCTCTACAGAAATCTGGCTCTTTGGGAATTTCCGTGGTGGATACCCGGATTTGGGGGTGCGAACGTGCGTACGCACGTTCGCACCCCCAAATCCGGCCCCTTTCACGCGAAATCCTAGAGAACCAGAAATCTTCGTTCACGGTCGCTATTATGAGCCTTGGATGAAAACTGCAGTTGAGATAGTATCCGCGGATCAGGACCCTTTGAGGAAAAGTCCCCCAATAAACTCGCGGATGACAGAATCCTTGGGGACAATGCTATCATCCTCCACAGGCGTAACCGCGCTGAGCAGCTCGTAGATGCGCGAAGCGCGTTCGAAGGCATCCTGGTGGAGCGGGTCATCCCTGTATTTTTCGGTCCATTCGCTAAAGCCGCCAAACAGCTTGGGCTTGTAGATCGGCAGTTCGTAAGGCATGCCGCTGTTGATGATGTAGTCCGCCGAGCCGATGTACGGGATGATGCCCCGCAGCTCGCCCGCGCGGACGTAGTGCCAGTGCGCCAGGGTCATCTCGTAATCGTAAGCCCGATGGACAGAGTCGCGCAGCATCCGGCGCATCAGGCGGATGTCGGTCCAGCGGATGTAATCGTCATCCGCGTCCTTTATCTGCAGCAGGGGCTCGATGTACAGGTTCACCTTGCTGTCGGCGATGCCGTCCGTCAGCGGCGGGTACAGACCGTACAGGCTGTCGATCAGGATGATCTCGCCCTCTTTCAGCTTCATCGGGGTCCGGTCGGGATATTGCTTGCCGGTCTTGAAGTCGTAGTACGGCAGCAGCACCTCTTCCCCGGCCAGCAAGCGGTGCAGGTGCTGGTTGATCAGGTCGATGTCCAGGGCCTGGGGCGTCTCGAAGTCGTAGTCGCCGAACTCGTCGACCGGATGCAGCTCCAGGTCGAAGTAATAGTTGTCAAGGTTCAATTCAACGAACCGCAGACCCTGTTTGCCGAGTCCGCGGGCGATTTTGCTCGTTGTGGTGGTTTTCCCGGAAGAGGATGGCCCGGCGACGGTCACCAGCCGGACCTCGTTCCTGCGCTCCTCGATCATCGAGGTGACCGTCTGGATATCCTGGGCATAAGCCGCTTCCGACTCGGCGACAATTTGTGGGAACTCCCCGTTTGCGATCCGTGCGTTCAGCTTTTCGACCGTATTCAGGCGGTGGTCGACGCTCCAGTTAAGCACATGCCAGATCTTGGCCCAGGGGATGTATTCCGAGCGCTGAGCAATACGCGATTTTTCTTTGTTCCTGCGCCGAGTGCGTTCTTCGCGGTAGAGGATGTAAGCCTTCGAGACCCTGGCGTGCCCGTTCTCGATCAGCACCTTCTCGACAACATCCTGGATTTCTTCGACGGTGGGATATTGTTTCGGCCCGTAACGGCCCTCCAGGATCTCCACGACCTGGTCGCTGAGTTTCTCGGCCGTCTGCCGGTCCCTTCCCCCCACGGATACCGCGGCGCGGTAGATCGCGTTGGTGATCCTGCTCTTCGAAAAAGGGACTGTGGCACCGTTTCGTTTGATAACATATTTAATCTTTGCCATATTCACCTCCAGATTCTGATTAAAATATTATATCCTTTCTCTCTTTCCTCCAGTATCCACAGTATGATATAGTATTGAAAATAGCGAGACTACTCAACCTTTCTTTAAAGAGAGAACCGAAAAACGGTGTGCGTGGGGGCGTACGCCCCCACGCACACCGTTTTTCGGGGTTTCTCATTGGGTCTGAGCAGACATGAAAATAGCAATACTCAGACCAGGCTGTATAATAAGCATTGAGGTAGAGCATGTTAATTACTTATATTCAAAATGCGATGCGACTGGCTAAATATGAAATCCTTGAAGATGGTCAATATTACGGTGAAATTCCCGGCTTTCAAGGTGTCTGGGCGCAGGCAGAGAACCTTGAAACCTGTCGCGATGAATTGCAAAGTGCGCTGGAAGACTGGCTCGTTCTGGGCCTTCGCATGGGGCATAAACTGGTAGCTGTCTAACATTACAGCGTAAGGTTGCATTCCTAATGCGCATTCACTACCAGAGATAACCCAAAAAAAGGGTGTGCGTGGGGGCGCGCCCCCACGCACACCCTTTTTTTGGGGTTTTCTTGGAACTTTGCACTGTAATACTAATTAGGAAAAGAAATGGAGAGAAGTGTGCCTGAAAAAATTCTTGAAAGAATAGAGGTCAATCCAGATGTCATGGTTGGTAAACCGATAATAGAAGGCACGCGCGTTCCCGTTGAGTTGATTCTGCGGAAACTAAGCGAAGGGGCTACGGAAGCCGAACTATTAGAGGCGTACCCCCGTCTTAAAAAACTCGATATTCAGGCAGCCCTCGCTTATGCCGCCAGCGCTTTGGCTCATGAAACCATTATCTTGCAATCAGCGGCATGAGTGAGTTGCGCTTTCTGGCAAATGAAAAGATCTAACTATGAATACTAACCATTCCCGTAACCCCGGCACCCCGCTCGACCTGGACTGGGTCGCCGGGGCGCATGTCAACAAGAGCGCGGTCGAGCGGCGGGTCGCAACGCTGCCCAAACGGCGGACCGTCAAAAAGGACTGGCAGGCGGCCTGGCTGCTGCGCGCCGTGACCTGCCTGGACCTGACCACCCTTTCCGGTGATGACACGCCCGGTCGCGTCAAGCGACTGTGCGCCAAGGCCAGGCAGCCCATCCGGCCCGACATGCTGGCCAGGTTAGGGCTCGACGGCGAGAAGATCACCGTCGGCGCCGTGTGCGTCTACCCCAACCGCGTCAAGGACGCAGTCGAGGCGCTGCGCGGCACGGACATCCCGGTTGCTTCCGTGGCAACCGGCTTCCCCGCTGGGCAGACCCCCCTGCCCCAGCGCATTGCCGAGATCGAGCAGGCCATCGAGGCTGGCGCCCGCGAAGTGGACGTGGTCATCTCGCGCTATCACGTGCTGACCGGCGACTGGAAAACGCTCTACGACGAGATCGCCCAGTTCCGCCGGACCTGCGGCGACGCAGCTCACATGAAGACGATCATCGGTACCGGCGACCTGGGCACGCTCAAGCAGGTCTACCAGGCCAGCCTGGTCGCGATGATGGCCGGCTCGGACTTCATCAAGACCTCCACCGGCAAGGAACCGACCAACGCCACGCTGGAGGTCAGCCTGGTGATGGTACGCGCCATCCGTGAATACCTCGAGCGCACCGGGCACAAGGTCGGCTTCAAGCCGGCGGGCGGCATCGGCAAAGCGAAGCAGGTGCTGTCCTGGCAGGAACTCATGCGCGAGGAACTCGGCCCCGAGTGGCTGATGCCCGACCTGTTCCGCATCGGCGCTTCCAGCTTGCTGACAGATTTGGAGCGGCAGCTTTATCATTACATTACGGGTCACTACGCGGCGAAACATCACATGCCGATGGGATAAATCTCCGTTGGTCGAGTAGCCCCGCAGTTTTTTTGCGGGGCGTATCGAGACCAACAGGTAATAAGAAAACGAAAAGTCTCTTGAAGCGCTGTGGTCTCCCCGGCCCGCCCTGGATATTACAATCCTGCTACAATGGCTTGTGCGGCCCGGGGCGGGCGATATGCTCCTCGCAACGAACGCTCGTCGCTACTCGACCACCGGATACTGAAAAAACAAGTGTTTTTATGGCATGGATGTACATACTTGAATGTGCTGATGGCTCTTATTACGTTGGTTCAACCAGGGATCTCGATCATCGCATGGCACAACATCTCTCTGGTTTGGGCTCAAGACATACAGCAGGACGATTACCGGTCAGGCTTGTGTATACCGAAGAATACGAAAGAATTAGCGATGCATATTCTCGTGAAAAACAAGTTCAAAATTGGAGTAGGGCAAAGCGAGAAGCATTGATCAACGGCGAATACGAAAAACTTCCGCCGCTTGCGAAGAAGAAATTTAAGAAAAACAAAGAATAATGAATACTCCGTTGGTCGAGTAAGGCCGGGTACTTTTTCCGGCCTGTATCGCCCGCCCCGGCCGTCTCAAGAGCGCTTATGTGCCCATTCATAGGCGGGCCGGGGAGACCAGAAGTAACTTGAAAACAAGAGATTTCATGAGCCTGGTGGGTCTCGATACGCCCTTCGCAAAGAACGCTCAGGGCTACTCGACCACCGAGATTGGAATAAATTATGAGCACACTACTAGACGTATTCAAAACCATGGACTACGGCCCCGCGCCGGAATCGGCCTCCGCGGCCAATGCCTGGTTGGAGGAACACGGGCGTAAGTTTGGGCTGTTTATTAACAACCAGTGGATCACGCCTGAAGATACCAAATATTATCCGAGCGTCGACCCCTCTAACGGGGAGCTGTTAGCCGAAACGGCCCAGGCGGGCAAGGCGGAAGTGGATCAAGCCGCTGGCGCCGCGCGGGCTGCCTATAAGAGCTGGAGCATGACGCCGGGCATGGTCCGCGCGCGCTATATGTACGCCATCGCCCGCAACGTCCAGAAGCACCACCGCCTGCTGGCGGTGCTCGAGTCGATGGACAACGGCAAGCCCATCCGCGAGTTGCGCGATATCGACGTGCCGCTGCTGGCGCGTCACTTTTACTATTACGCCGGTTGGGCCCAGCTGATGGAGACCGAACTGCGCGACTACCAGGCGGTCGGCGTGGTCGGGCAGATCATCCCCTGGAACTTCCCGCTGCTGATGCTGGCCTGGAAGATTGCGCCCGCCATTGCAATGGGCAACACCGTGGTGCTCAAGCCCGCCTCGAACACTCGCCTGAGCGCGCTGCTCTTTGCCGAGATCGTAGCCGAAGCAGGCCTGCCGCCGGGCGTGGTCAACATCATCACCGGCAGCAGCAAGGCCGGCTCGATGCTGGTGGAGCACCCGGATGTGGACAAGATTGCCTTCACCGGCTCGACCGATGTCGGTCGCATTCTCCGGCGCCAGACCGCGGGGTCCGGGAAGAAGCTGTCGCTTGAGCTGGGGGGCAAGAGTCCCTTCGTCGTATTCGAAGATGCCGACCTGGACGGGGCCGTCGAGGGAGTGGTTGACGCAATCTGGTTCAACCAGGGCCAGGTCTGCTGCGCAGGGTCCCGCCTGATCGTGCAGGAAAACGTTGCGGATACGTTCATCCGCAAGCTCAAGAACCGCATGGGGCACCTGCGCGTGGGCGACCCGCTCGACAAATCCATCGACATGGGCGCTATCGTCGATAAAACGCAATGGGAAACGGTAGACGGCTGGGTCAAGACGGGACTGACCGAAGGCGGGGACGTGTTCCAGCCGGACATCCCGCTGCCCGAGAAGGGACTGTTCTACAAACCCACCCTGATCACGGGGCTGGACCCGGCGGCGGCTACCGTGCAAGAGGAGATCTTTGGCCCGGTGCTGGTCTCGTTAACCTTCCGCACCCCGGCCGAAGCCTTGGAACTGGCCAACAACACCCGCTACGGCCTGGCCGCCAGCGTGTGGTCTGACAACATCAACCTGGCCCTGGACGCGGCCAGCAAGATCAAGGCCGGCTCGGTGTGGGTCAACAGCACCAACCTGTTCGACGCCGCCTCGGGATTCGGCGGCTACCGGGAGAGCGGGTTCGGGCGTGAAGGCGGAAAGGAAGGCCTGTTCGAGTACCTCCGCCCGGCCTGGAAAGATCGCCCGCGACCTGATTTCAAAACACCTTCTGACGGGAAGAAAAGCACCTGGGGCGAGCACGTCCCTGCGCGACCCACCATCCCTGTCCTGAGCGGAGCGACCAACGAGAGCAAAGCCGAAGGGCCCTCCGTGGAACGCGCCGATGGCAAGGATCTGCCGCGCGTCGACCGCACGCCCAAGATGTACATCGGCGGCAAACAGGTCCGCCCGGACGGGCAGTACACCTTGGCTGTGACAAACAAGAAAGGCGAGGTCATCGGCCAGGTCGGCGACGGCAACCGCAAGGACATCCGCGACGCGGTCGAGGCGGCGCACGCAGCGCACCTGTCCAAGCCCGGCTGGGCCATGCGCCATGGCTACAATCGATCTCAGATCCTGTACTTCATCGCCGAAAACCTGGACGCGCGCAACAGCGAGTTCGTGGAGCGCATCGTCGAGATGACCGGGCGCACAAAAAAATCGGCGCAAAGCGAAGTGGATGCGGCGGTCGAGCGCCTGTTCACCTATGCTGCCTGGGCCGACAAATACGGCGGCACGGTGCAGGAGACCACCCTGCGTGGTATCACCGTGGCGGTCAACGAGCCGATCGGCGTGGTCGGCATCGCCTGCCCAGACGAGTACCCGCTGCTGGGCTTTGTCTCGCTGATGGCGCCGGCCATTGCGCGCGGCAACACGGTCGTGATGATCCCCAGCCCGCAATTCCCGCTCAGCGCCACCGATTTCTACCAGGTGCTGGATACCTCCGACGTGCCCGGCGGCGTGGTCAACATCGTCACCGGCCACCGCGATCACCTGACCAAGACCCTGGTCCAGCACGAGGATGTGGACGCGTTCTGGTACTTCGGCACCGCGGAAGGCAGCTACCACGTCGAGTTCGAGTTGGCGGTCAACATGAAGCGCACCTGGGTCAATTACGGCCTGGAGCGCGACTGGATGAGTCGCGAGCAGGGCGAAGGCCACGAGTTCCTGCACGAAGCGACGCAGGTCAAGAATATCTGGGTGCCGACGGGGGAATAACGCCGCAACCTAAAAAGATTGGACGCAGATGAACGCTGATTTACGCTGATTAAGAAGTGTAAATCAGCGTTTTCTACGTTGCTCTGCATCCCATTCGATAGATTATACTGATAACAATTACTTTCGTTCGTTCGAAAAAAGGACTTACCTATGTCAACCCGCTACAAAATCCGACAAAAATTATTCTCCATCGGCGATGACTTTTGGATCGAAAACCAGGAGGGGAAGAAAGTCTTCAAAGTAGACGGCAAGGCGCTGCGCCTGCGGGAGACGCTCATTTTCGAAGATATGGAAGGGGACAAGCTGTGCCAGATCCAGGAGCGCTGGCTGCCCATCAAAGAGACCATGGCCATCGATGGCCCGGATGGCGAGCAGATGGCCGTGGTCAAGAAGGCGCTTCTCACCCCAATGCGCGACAAATGGGATGTCAAAGTCAAGGACGGGCCCGACCTGGATGTGCAGGGCAATATCTTCGACCACGAATACTCTATTAAACAAGGATGGAAGAAGGTGGCCCAGGTTTCCAAGAAGTGGTTCCGCCTGACCGATACGTACGGCGTGGAAATCGACTCCGGCCAGAACGACGTGCTTATTCTGGCGATTGCGGTCGCCATTGATATGATGGTTCACGATGAGGATAAGAAGAAAGTCGATAAAGACAAAAGCGACAAATGAATAAGCGCAGCAAGAGATGAGCGCATCGCACTTTAGAAAGCTCACAACTTTACAGGTAGGTGATATGTCCCCTAGCGAACTCCCCATCCTTCTTTTTGCATCCCAGCAGGATTTTGCCAATTGGCTGGCCAAGAATCATGACCACTCGCAGGGTCTGTGGCTCAAGCTCGCCAAGAAGGGAGCAGATGTTCCGTCGGTCACGTATGACGAAGCTGTGGAAACTGCCCTACGCTACGGCTGGATCGACAGCCAGAAAAAAGGCTTCGACGAGTTTTTCTGGCTGCAACGCTTCACACCGCGCAAAGCGAAGAGCATCTGGTCCAGGGCCAACCGCGAGAAAGCAGAGCAGTTGATCGCCAACGGACAGATGCGACCCGCAGGCCTGGCAGCGATCGAACTGGCGATGCAAAATGGTCGCTGGGAAACCGCGTATGACTCGCAAAAAACGATGACGGTCCCGGAGGACTTCCAGGCCGAATTGGAGAAAAACCCAAAAGCAAAGGCGTTCTTCGCTACCCTGGATAGCGCCAACCGGTACGCCATCCTGTTCCGGCTGCAAACGGCGAGGAAGGCCGAAACGCGGGCAAAGCGCCTGCAACAGTTTGTGGGAATGTTGGAGCGAGGCGAGAAAATACATTCATAGGATCGTTTCCCTGCACAAGAATAAAGTGACAGTTACCTGGCTGCCTCCGTTTCGCTTTGGGGCACTCCACAAAGGTGACTGTCACTTCTCTTAAGGCCTTGACAAAACTAACAATATTAGTTAATATACTAACATAATTAGTTTTAAGGAGCTTAGGGATATGACTACTCAGTATCTAAACCAAGGCAGTGGAAAGATCGCCTACGATGTGGAAGGAAATGGCCCTTTAGTGGTATGCGTGCCATCTCTGGGCGACGTGAGAGGCGAATACCGCTTTCTCCGCCCCGCGCTGCTGGAAGCAGGCTTCCGCGTTGCAACCATGGATGTGCGCGGCCATGGCGAGAGCAGCACGGACTGGGATGATTTCTCGGTTGTCGGCGTGGGGCGGGATATTCTGGCTCTCGTCCGGGAATTGAAAGCGGGACCAGCTGTCGTTGTGGGAACCTCCATGGGAGGCGGGGCAGCCATCTGGGCGGCGGTCGAAGCGCCGGATCTCGTCTGCGGAATGATCCTGGTCGATCCGTTCGTCGACGGGAAAGGGGATTTTTTTTTGAAAGTGCTGTCCGGCCTTATGTTTGCCCGCCCGTGGGGACCTTCCATGTGGTTGAAGTATTACGCTTCCTTGTATCCCACTCGCAAACCATCGGACTTCGAAGAGTATACGGACAGGCTGTATACAAACTTGAAGGAACGTGGGCGCCTGGAAGCGGTGTTGCAGATGTTGTATGCCTCCAAGGAAGCATCGGGAGAACGGATGTCACAGGTTAAGCAACCCGTCCTGGTGTTGATGGGCAGCAAGGACCGCGATTTCAAAGACCCTGCAAGCGAAGCAAAGCGGATCGCTGAAGCTGTCGGTGGCAGATATGCACTGATCGACAATGCCGGCCATTATCCGCACGCCGAGATGCCTGGGATTACCGCCCCGCTGATGATTTCTTTTATGCAATCCTTGAACGGGAGCTAACCAGGAGAATCCATGTCACCGAGATCTAACCTCAGCAAACAGGCCGTCGTGCAAGCCGCCGCGGAGCTGATCGATGCCGAGGGATGGGACGCCCTGTCCCTCGGCCGTCTGGCAGAAAAACTGGGTGTCCGCACGCCTTCGCTTTACAACCATGTGGACGGCTTGCCCGGGCTGAGGCGGGAACTGTCCGTGCGGAACGCGCGCAACCTGGCCGAGCGATTGAGCCAGGCGGCCATTGGGCAAAGCGGACCAGAACTGGTCAGGGCGGTGATGCAGGCCATTCGATCTTACATCAAGGATCACCCTGGGCTCTATCTGTCGACCCTGCGCGCCTCGGGCACACAGGCTGAGGCAGATCCGGAACTGGAGCAGGCAGAAGCGCGCAGCGTCCAAGTTGGGATGGCTGTAATGGCCTCCTTTGGACTGGAAGGCGAGCAGGCAGTCCACGCTGTGCGGGGACTGCGCAGCGTTGTGCACGGCTTCGCCACGTTGGAAATCTCCGGCGGGTTTGGGATGCCACTGGATTTGGAGGAAAGCTTTTCCCGTTTGGTAGAATTCTTTATCGCCGGGTTGGAAAAGCAGAGACTTGATGGTTAATGGAGAATGAGGAATGGCTCTCTTAAAGGCAATTAATGTAGGGATGCGCTTCTTACTGGAGCTTTGTGTACTGGCAGCCGTGGGGTACTGGGGCTTCAAAACTGGTTCAGGCTGGTTCCTGAAAATTTTGCTGGGGATCGGCGCCCCGCTGTTGATCGCGGTCTTATGGGGGATGTTTGCCGCGCCGAAAGCCGCTTATCACCTGCAAGGCTTGATGCTGATTGGGTTTGAAGCGCTTATTTTTGGTTCGGGCGTGGCGGCGCTGGTTACGACGAAGAATGATGCCCTTGGCTGGGCTTTTGCGATCGTTGTAGTCATCAATCGAGTGATGATGTTTATGTGGAGGCAATGATCAGCAGAGAGAATGTTGCCTTGCGGGCGCTGATTTTCATGAAAATTTCCGCCGATTGCCCCAAAGAAGCAGACCAATTCCGGTCAGAATGGCGATGATCCCATACACTGCCCACTTGACTTGACCCGTCATAAAGCTGCCTGGTAAAAGGTTTATGCCTTGCAGGAACCAGTCTCTCCCCGCAAGGATGAATAGAATGGCGAAAATCGTTGACAAGATTTTCATAAACTCGATCTTTGTTCAGGTCGTGGAGGCACGCTGCCCGGATTAACGTTCCAGAATCTCTTTCGCGCGGTCGAAATCCGTTACCAACTGGGATTGCAACTGCTTTCGCAGCGGGCCTTCTGCCAATTTGAAGAAACCGCCCGGCTCTCCCTTGATGACAACGGTCACTCTCGTGCCACCTTCTTCAGACAGGAATAAATACGTGACCTCAAAAGGAACCGGTCCTTCTGCGACCTTGCCAACGAACAATTTATTTTTTTCAAACCTGACTACTTCAAACTTGGAAATCATATCCCGGCCCATAAACTTGCGTTTCTCGAACGCCTCTGCGCCGACGCCTGGTTCACTACTATCTTGGCTATACCCAGCCTCCAGCACGCCTTCCTGCCATTCAGGCTCATTGGTGGGGTCAACGAGGTAATCAAATACCTCTTGTACCGGCCGGTTGATGAAAACAGAATGCTCTACTTTAATCATGATCAACTCCTTCCCAATTAACGGGTTCTCTAGTATTGCAGCGCAAGGTTGTATTTCTGATGCGCGTTCACTGCCAGAAATAACCGAAAAATGGGTGTGTGTGGGGCGTGCGCCCCCACGCACACCCATTTTTCGGGATTTTATTGGAACTTTCCGTTGTAATACTAGGATTTCCATGGTAGATACCCAAAGTGCCAATTAACGATAGTACCTTTTCTCGTCAAAATTAATATACCGCATGCATATTTTAAAGGCAAGAACAGCGCCCCATTCATAAGAAAGTACGCAGAGAATCAGAAAAGCCAGCTTTACGGCTGGCTTTTCACGATGAACGATAGTATGTTAGACGAGCGCTTCAAACTCTGCGCGCGTCAAGGTTTCCTTTTGCAACAGGTTCTGGGTTACCTGTTCCAGGACTTCGCGTTTCGAGGAGATAATTCGTTTTGCCTCGGCATAGCATTCATCCAGAATTGCATTGACCGCGTCGTCGAGAGCCTCGAACGTTTTCTGGCCGCTGCGCGGGGCTGCCATGGCCTCATACCCTTCCGGTCGGTTGAAAACTCGCAGACCGGTAACGCCCATGCCCAAACGCATGACCATATCCTCAGCCATTTGCGTGGCAACCTTCAAATCGTTAGCAGCGCCGCTGGTGATGTCGTCACAGAATAGTTCCTCGGCGACCCGGCCACCCATCAGACCGGTAATCCGCGCCAACATCTGGTTGCGAGACATGAGCAGACTGTCCTGCTCGGGGAGCGACATGGTAAAGCCGCCCGCCTGGCCTCTGGGGATGATCGTGATCTTGTAGACCGGATCAGAGTGAGGGGTGGCGTGCATCACCACCGCATGTCCGGCCTCGTGATAGGCAATCGTGCGGCGTTCGCCTTCCCGGATAACCCGGCTTTTTTGCGCCACACCACCCGTTAGGGCCTTTTCGACGGCCTCCTGGAAATCACCCACGGTAATGGCTTCGTGGTTGTTGCGCACTGCCTGGATGGCCGCTTCGTTAACGACATTGGCCAAGTCTGCACCGACCAACCCAGGCGTGGATTTGGCGACATCCATCAGGTTCACGTCCGAGGCCAGGCTGCGGCCATCAGCGTGGACCTGCAGGATAGACAGCCGACCCATAATATCCGGATGCGGTACGGTGACGTGGCGGTCGAAGCGGCCGGAGCGGGTCAGAGCCGGATCCAGAACATCGGTCCGGTTTGTAGCGGCCAGCACGACGACTCCCTCGGCAGGGGTAAAGCCGTCCATTTCAACGAGCAACTGGTTGAGGGTCTGGTCTTGTTCCATTTCACCGCCACCGCTGCTGGAATGTCGCTTACGGCCTACCGCGTCGATCTCGTCGATGAAAACGATGCAGGGTGCTTTGGAACGGGCCTTCTTGAAAAGGGTCCGCACGCGTCCGGCGCCCACGCCAACAAACATTTCGACGAACTCAGAGCCGGAAGTGGCGAAGAAAGGCACGCCGGCCTCGCCCGCAATCGCCTTGGCCAGCAAAGTCTTGCCGGTTCCCGGATCGCCAACCAGCAGCACACCACGCGGCATGCGAGCGCCCATACGCTCATATTGTCCGTTGCCCTTCAAGAAGGTGACGATATCGGCCAACTCTTCTCGGCATTCATCTACGCCGGCAACATCTTTAAAGTAGTATCCGGGATTATGCCTTCTTCATATTTCTTGCGCACTGGCATCAGACCTCCCCCGCTAAATCTGAGCATAGCGAAACCAGCCAGGCCCAGGATCGAGAAGCTGATAATGCCGCTGATCACTTTTTCGCCGGTGATGGTCTTGGGCGCGATAACCTCGTATTTCAGTTTCGTTAACCGGCTATCGTTGACCCCCAAATAGCGCATCTGTTCCAGGAAAGGAGCTGCTTTATCTTTAAGAGCCGTGTCTTGTGATCCATCGGCATAATAAATGGTCAATTCGCCCTTATCCTGGGCATCTTCGATTTTTGCCACCTGCCCCCCGGAAATGGCGGCGGCGACTTCGCTTAGCGCAATCGGCTCTTCCTTCGGTTTTGATTGTAAGATCATCGTGCTAGAAAAAACCAGGCCGGCCAGTAAGACCAGCAGGCTTAATTTGCCGTATTTGTGCTTTTTGATGAAGTCTAATATTTGATGTACGGATTGTTTCATAGTAACTGCCTCGACAAAACTACTTTGATGTTTAAAACGCTCCCAATATTACCTCGATATTGTGGGGTTTTTTCTTTCAATTTCATTGTTTTGGATAAGAAAAAATTAATTTTCCCCGTTGCAGGAGAGTCGCTTGATGGCAGCGCTCCATTCCCTTTGGTATGTAAACATACAGGGGAAACTGCCTGGAGTGGCGTTTCCCCTGTATGACCTGCTGGGTGTATGCTATGAAGGATTTTACGCTAAGGACTGCTCATCGATTGAGCTTATTGACCTATGGTCTCGCCAACACTGACAATCAACTGAGGAGCCAACCCGGCCTTGCCTTCTTTCGATGCGTAGTCGGCGCCATCGTCTGATGCCGTACTCACCCGGAATGTGTATGTGCCATCCTGGCTGACAAGAGAGGTTAGGTCTACTTCATACCAGGTATCTTTGGTAACCGGTCCAAGCGAAGCAAGAAGGCTTGAACTGGCTATGGGCGCAGTGTTCCATGTAACGTTATTTTCAGCCCACTCGTTATCAGCAGCAAGGTAAACATCTCCTCCCACTTCAGAATCATTGACATTGTACAGGCGGAATTTAGCACTCAGCACAGACCGGCCATTGATCCCAGAAACATCGAACTTGATCAAAAAATTGTCGTAAGGAAGGTTATCCGCTTGGAGCTGGCTTGCCAAGCCAAAGTTGATATCAGGTGAATTCGATTTTATTGTTGCATCGTCGCTAGGGGTAAAAATAAGAATATCGCTTGAGGTAGTTGAATCAACTGATATACATGGCGCAGTGCCGGAATCGGTAAAGGTTTCTCCCGGTTCTGGGATGAATTCCCAGCTGTAGCTCCCCGGATGTAACACGAGCTTGAGAACACCGTATGTATCAGTGTTGTATATTTCACTGTTGGCAATTGGGTTCGTAATCGGGTAGTGGCTGCGCCCCCCGCTACCGATAACAAACTCGCGCATACCGCGAACCGGATCGGCATTCCCCTGGGGATCTTGCAGGGCAAAGCGTTCATAATTGTGCTCGTGTCCGGCCAAAACAACGTCGGCGCCGTAATCATACAGGGCTTGCCAGAGGGGCTGCATCTTGGCATCGCTACCGTGGACATCGCCCGAACTAAAACGTGGGTGATGCCAGTATGCTAACGTACAGGCAACCGGATGGGCAGCAAGGTCGGCTCGAAGCCATTGCTCCTGGTCGGAACCAGCACTTACCCGGATATTGCTGTTCAAAACCACAATGTGCCAGGAGCTAAGGTCATAGCTGTAGTAACCTTTATCCGGGTCACCCGCAACAGGACCAAAATAAGAATAGTACCCTGCCGCCCCTCCTGTACCGTAGTCATGGTTCCCGGCAGATGGGTAAGTTCGCGCTTTATGGCGTCCCCAGGACGGATCGTAACAGTCCAGGAATTCGGACGTGGCCCCACTCGGATAAGCGTTATCGCCGGTGGTAAATACCAACCCGGGAATGTTATCGAGAAGGTTGGCCGTAGCTTCATCCCCTTCGCTGGAGCAACTGGCAATGTCGCCTGCGCCTACCATGACAGCATCGGGAGCTGGTACAGGCGTTTCCGTGGGCAATTCTGTTGTTGGTGTTGCAGGGGGCAGGGGAGACATCGTCTCGGTAGGAAATCCCGACCGTAACGGGAATCACTGTCATGGGCTCTGGCACAGGGGTACAACCTAGTAGTAAAATGCCGATCAGACTGATATAGAAAAGTCTCATTCGTTTCCTTCCTTATGAAAAAACGTATCTGCTCAGGCCTGGCGAGGAAATCGGTTCTCTTCCTTAATCCTGAAGATAGAAATAAACTCGCTCGCCCGTGAATAACTGCTGCTCGGGGTCCCAGGGAAACAAAATTGTGACGTTGAACTCAATACGCTCGCCATGAGGCGAGGGCAAGTCCAACCATTGTTCCTCGTAAGTGGCACTGACGTGCGCTTCTTCGAAAACCCCTTGTGGTCCAATGACAATGTATTGTAAATCGAAATGGATATCGGGGAAAGATGCAAGCAATTGCCGATAGAAGAGGGTCGCGCCCTCTTTTCCGTGCCAACTGGTATCACGATTGACAACGGTGTATACACAATCTTCGGTCAGCGTTGCCATCAGGCCGGGAATATCGCGTTGATCTTCGGCAAGTGAGTGGGCAATCCATAGCTTTCGGATAGCGTCATATTCGTCTAGGTCTATGTTTCGGCGGACCAAACGGACGACTTCCAGGCGCGTATCTTCTTTCATGTACATCTCCTTTTGTGTTTAAAAACGAGATTTTGGTATTAGTGTCATTGTAGGGGAACATTGCCGGCTGGTGGTTTCCCCTAATAAAATTCCGTTCCTGCTCAGGAAAAGCGTGGCACAGCCGATATTAGAGTAGCGCGATAATAATACGGGAAAATCAGTGCAGTTGGTTTTTTCCAATCCTTGTAAATGCAGTGACCAAAAACTCCCGAAACATTATATAATATTTTTAATGAATTTCTATACAGGTTGTCCAATTTGGTCATTCAAAGGTTGGGTAGGAAATTTCTACCCGCAGGGCACAAAGCCGGGCGATTTTCTGCACGAATACACCAGGCGGTTGACGACGGTAGAAGGGAACACAACCTTTTACGCCGTTCCCTCCAGGGAGACCGTCCAGGGTTGGGCTGCAGAGATGGTGGCAGGTTTTCGATTCTGTCCAAAGCTTCCGCGAACGATCAGTCATTCAGGCCAATTGGCCGAGCATGTGGAGGAAGCGCTTGTATTTGTAGACATCATGACCGGACTGGGCTCGAACTTAGGACCTATGTTTCTGCAACTGCCTCCACGGTACGCACCGCGGCAGTTGGACGACCTGAGAGCTTTCCTTCAGGCCTGGCCACGAGATTACCGCCTGGCCGTCGAGGTCCGTCACCTGGACTGGTTCGATGAACCTGCTCACGAAACGCTCAACCAACTGCTCAGGGAACATAACATGGCGCGGATCGTGATCGATACGCGCCCCATACGCGATTTGAAAGGGGACGAGATCCTGCGGGGCAGCGTTTACGAGAGCCTGCTCGGCGCCCGCGAGCGCAAGCCCAATGTGCCAGTGATCCCAGAGAATACAGCGGATTTTATTTTTGTGCGCTACATAGGCCACCCGAGTATGCCGATCAACCTGCCGTTCTTGAACGAGTGGGGAGACTTCGTGGCCAGGCAGCTCGGACAAGGCTTAGATGCATTTGTCTTTTGTCACTCCCCCGAAAACCTGACCGCCCCCTGGCTGTGTCGAACACTCCATCAAAAGGTTGCCGGGCAAGTCGAGGTCGCTCCCCTACCCTGGGACGAAATCGATGACAGCACTTTCGAGCAAGGACGCCTGTTCTGATCCCGGTCAATAGGTGGGAACAATTATTGCATTCGAACCGTTTCTGATATAGAAGATAACATGAAGAAATTCCTTCTACTTTTATTGCTCACGGTCATCCTGGCCAGCGGCTGTACTGCCGCCCCGGGAGAGGTTCCGGTTGCGCTGGCGCTCCAAGATCCGCAGCAACCCTTTCAGGCTGGAGTAGAGATCGCGAAACCGACGTATACGCCGGCGCCGACCGCCACGCTGATATCTACACCGCTTCCGCCGACCGAGGTGCCTGCTTCCGTTCCAACGGAAGGTGCGGCGCCCCCGGCCTTTGCCGAAGATGCTTTCGTCGTGATCGAAAACCTGCCTCCCTCGGCAGGGCCTGGTTATGACTCCACCACCCAGTACGAGGCTCCGCCGAGCTATAGCGGCTCAAAATATATCCTGGTGGATATTTCCGAGCAGCACATGTACGTTTACAATGGGGATTCCCTGGTCTACAGCTTTATCGCTTCCACCGGAATGGGCAACTCGACCCGGGTCGGGACCTTCAGCGTGCTCAATAAAATCCCGAACGCCTACGGCGCAACCTGGAACATCTGGATGCCCAACTGGTTGGGCATTTACTGGTCAGGCAGCCTGCAAAACGGCATTCACGCCCTGCCCATCCTATCCAACGGCGCAACGTTGTGGGCCGGTTACTTAGGGACGCCCATCTCCTACGGCTGCGTAGTGCTGGATACCTACGATGCGCAGGCGCTATACGATTGGGCGGATATCGGCACGCCCATCGAGATCAGGTGGTAAAACAAATGAAAAGGAGTTATTGACTGGTCAACTGTAAAAATTGATCTAATGTGCCAATGAGAGGCTGCATATCTTCGGGCAATGTCGTATCAGAGGCTTGCACCTCGTACGTTTGGCCGTTCATCTCGATACGCAGATCGTAGTTATAACAATCCGCGCAATTGCTATCTGCCCTGGCAGTCGGAAACGGGCAGGCCTGCGCCAGCAAATTCTTGATTGGAGCTACGTGATCTTCCGGAATCATCATTTGCTTGTCCACAGCAGGATGGTCGCTTTTGACCGTCAGGCTGCCGTCGCTTTGCAGGGTCAGGGACTGGTCGAAGCCACCGATGCCGCCGGTGCGGTGATATTCGACCGTCCAGTCTGAGGGAGGGTTGCAGGCCGCATTTGCTGGCTGTGTGGGAGTCCCTAGCGGCTCGGCGGATGGAGTGCTTGCCGGGGCAGCCCCACAGGCGGCCAAAAGAACGCTGATAAGAAGGAGGGGAATCACTTTAGACATCACTTTATAACCTATATACTTTCTACTTCTATTATCCGTACTGCCGTTTTTTGCAGATATGAGGACCGGTGAGGGGTTGGCTTGTATAGCCTCATCCCTGGAATCGGTGTTTATTTATTTTTCAGATGGGTTCTCACGGCCGTGCGGGATCAATAACAAAAATCCTACCGCGATCATGATCTCCCCCAAAACGACGCCTGTTTCCTGCAACCAGCCAAAATAAGGAACGCCCGGCAAGGGATGGGTCCCCATCCCGAATATATCCGCCATTCCAGAAAAGACACTGATGACATAACCGGTGCTCACCAGGCGCAGCCCGATATCGGCGCCGATGCTGCGTTGCCGGTTTCCCCACAACGCCAGTAGACCAATGTAGCCACCGAGGCAAATGATCGCCAGGCCCACCAGGAAGACAGCGATCTGAATAAAGCCGATATCCGAACTGCGGTTCCAGCCCAGCCATTCGGGTTTGGCGCCCACGATGAAGATGAAGAAACCGACCACGCTGAAAAACAAACCTGCGCGGATGCGCATCCGGGAAAGCGGTTTTTGAACTTCCCGTGAAACATATAACTGTGATTTCCTGAGGGTAGTCGTCTCGTTCATGAGGCAGGTAAACTCCTTCGTAGCATACGGATCCAGTTCCCGCCCAGGATGGCTGCGGCGTCTTCTTCGGAATATCCACGGGCCACCAATAAGGGTACAAGTTTTTGTAAATCTGCAATCGTGTCGATCTCTTTAGGGGTGGACTGCAAACCAAAGCCGCCGTCAAAATCGGTGCCAATTCCCACGTGGCGAGCATCACCGGCAAGCTGACAGATGTGGTCCACATGATCCAGCAGTTTTTCCAGGCCGACCTCTTGGCGATTGCTTTTTCCCTTCAGCCAGCCATCCTTGAGGAACGTGTTAAAGGGCACAACCCCAATCATACCATCTCGCTCAAAAAGACCATGAATTACCCTGTCAGAGAGATGGCGGTTGGATTCGTGGGCTGGCATCAAAGCCAGGCAATTCCCATGGGTGACCACGATCTGCCCGGGATAAAAATCCAGCGATTCCAGGGCTGCCGGTTCGTCCATATGAGCCAGGTCCAGGGTGAACCCGTGTTCAGCCATAGCGCTCAGTAGCCTGCGCCCGTCCTCCGTGAGCGGACCGGGTTCTTTTGTCCCGCCGCAGAAACGGGTTCCAGCCCAGGCAGGACCAATAAAACGCAGGCCCTTCTCCCACCATTCTTCCAGCTCGTCCACCTCGAGGATGCACTCGGCGCCCTCCATCGACGGCACCAAACCGACCGGATAGCCTCCTTGGGCAGGGTCCGCCTTTTGTTGTCCGGCAAGCACCTCGTCCAGGTCGGAGGCAGAGCGGATGAAACGGAACTTGTCCGGGTGGTCGTCGGTCAGCCGGTAGTACACGTCCATTTGCTGGCGGTATTGTCTCTTGGCTTCTGCAAAGGTTTTATAGAAATAGGTTTCCCAGTCGTAGGCCCAGCGGGCGGGCGTGGAAAAGAGCGTGGCAAAAATGACGACAACTTGCCCCTGCTGGTATTCTGGCCAGCCCAACAGGGTATTGCCGTTGCGCTCCACGGTCAACCCCCCTATCTCATTACGGCGCGTCTCTTCGACGGAAAGCGAGTAATCCCGCCCAAAGGACAGGATATTCCAGGCCAGGTCTTCATGAGAGTCGACAATTGGGGGCATGACAAGAAAAAGCGCACCGGATCGGTGCGCTCCTTGGATTATTCTTCCGGTTTGGCAGGCGGCTCGTCCGAGGGCTCGGGTTCGGATTGCTCCACGTCGCTTTGCTCTACATCGCTTTGCTCTACGCCCGGTTGTTCCATGTCGGGTTCTTCCTCCTCGTCCATGTCCATCCGGTCGATCTCCTGGGCCAGCAGCTTGAAATCCTTATCCGCAAAAGCGGCCGAATCGACTTTTCGAAGGCTCAAACCGATGCGGTGCTGTTCCGGGTCGATGCGAATGATGCGCAATGCAACTGTTTCGCCTTCTTTCAGCGCCTCTTTGGGATGCTCGATGCGGGTTTCGCTGATCTCCGAAATATGGATCAGGCCTTCCACATCTCCTTCCAGGCGGGCAAACGCGCCGAACTTGGTCAGGCGGGTGATTACCCCTTCCACCAACTGACCGACGCTGAACTTTTCAATCCGCGAACGCCAGGGGTCATCGCTGAGAGCCCGCAGGCTCAACCCGATGCGTTTCTTCTCGCGGTCGATGTTGATCACCTTGACCTTGACTTCCTGCCCCACTTCCAGGATCTCGTTAGGATGTTGAATCCGGTCCCAGGAAAGCTCGGAAAGGTGAACCAGGCCGTCCGCGCCGTTGATGTTGACAAAGGCCCCAAAATCGGCCAGGCTGGTGACGCGGCCGGTATACACGTTGCCTTCTTCCAGCTCATCGATCACGCGTTCTTTGATCGATTGGCGCGATTCGCTGCCGGCAGCGCGCTCCGAACAAATCAAGCGGCGGCGCGATTTATCCACTTCGATAATGCGGACGGAAATCGGCTCACCAATCATTTTGGCCCAACGCTGCTCCGGGGTCTCGCCCACAGCCTGGGTGCGCCGCAGCGCGCTGATCTGCGAAGCGGGTACAAACCCGCGCAAGCCATACACGCCGACGATCAGGCCGCCCTTGTTGTAGCCAATGATCTTGCTTTCGATAATGGCGTCGCTTGCCATCTGTTCTTCCACCGACGACCAGGCCATTTGCTCCTGGGCGCGCTTGAAAGAAAGGACGACGTTGCCATTCGAATCTTCCGGGTTGACCACGAAAACCGGAATTTCCTGACCGACCTCGAATGCTTCACGCTCTTCGTCTTCGATCACTTCCAGTTCTCGACCAGAGATAATGCCCTCTGATTTCGCACCAATGCTAACCAGGATCTGGCCCTGACTGATGCTTGCAATCGTTCCCTCGCGAATTTCTCCTGCTTGAGGCAATTCGACGCTGAACGCATCATTTTTCAGCAAGGCTTCCATGCTCTGGTTATTTTGGTTTACCGGCTCACCCTGCAGGTTTTCCTGTTCCCCAGCCTGCCCGGACAAAGTTTCATTTTGATCCATCACGTTTTACAACTCCGCTTTCAGATATGTAGGTTGGATTATAAAGGGGTTTCCCCCAGATTGCAACCCCGTAGGATGGGCAACCATAAGAATTAGCTTGTCTATACATAAAGCAGGTTCGAGCGCATCCCGTCTCCGGGTGCGCTCGAACCGCTATCATTCCCATAGGGGAATTGTTTACGGAAAAATTTCTATGCCTGGGACTGCGCCGCTGCACCCGTTCGCCGCTCAGACAAACGCAGGCCAAAGAACATGGCCGCAAAGTAAGCAAAGTAGGCCAGCACCTCCGTCAACGAGGGATTCCCGTTATAACCGAACAAAGCCTGGAGCATCGAACCCAGCGTCGCATTTTCGTTGAGGATCGGGTTTATATCCCAAACGTGCTCGATCACAGCCGGGATCATACCCACCTCGTTGAATTCATGCACGCCATGCGCAACCAGCCCGGCCGCGAAAAGGATGAGCAAGAAGCCGGTCACCTGGAAGAACCGGCGCAGGTTCAAGCGGAGAGAAGAGGCAAACAATCCCCAGCCAAGGAATACGGCCAGCGCCAGTCCAAGCAAAGCGCCAAGGATGGTGCTTTGGGCGTCGGATGCGAATGTAGCAGCAGTCAGGAATAAAGCCAGTTCGATCCCTTCTTTGACGACTGCCAGGAAAGCCAGCGCAAATAGTCCGCGCTTGCCTCCCTGGAAGGCAGCCTTATGCACGCCGCTTTCCAGGTTGCCTTTGATATGGCGTGATTGCCGGCTCATCCAGAAGATCATCCAGGTCAGGACGCCGGCAGCCAGGACCATGGCCACCCCCTCGAAAATTGGCTCTGCCGCGCCCTCCAGGCTCAGGCCAAAAGCTGTCAGCCCTATCCCGCCAAGCAGGCTGACCAGCAAAGCGCTCAGTGTGCCGTACCAGACAGACGGGACCATTTCCGTCCGGCGCATCTGGCGCAGTGCGCCAAGGACGATGCCGATGATCAGGGCGGCTTCGATCCCCTCGCGCAATGATAATAAGAAACTTGCAATCATTAAAGTTGCTCCTTAGGTTTGATGATGGAATGCTTGAACATTCGAATAGAGATTTTATAACCTGTAAAACCTGAATAATCTAGATAAATGTGCGCAAATTTATCTAAATCAAGGTGAAGCCTGTTTTCAACCAGGGTGAAAATAGGACAGTTTAAGCCTGAAAAGATTTGTGTGGAGAAAAATAATTCTCCCCCCTTCCCTGAAACACAAAGCTGCCGAAAGATTTCGGTTAAGAGTCTATCCGGAAAATACGCTCGCGTCCCCGCCGCCGAGGAAAGTGCCCCGTATGGGGTACGGCGGCTTGAGCATTTTTCGGATAGAAAGTAAGGGAAAGTTATTCCGGGTACGGCCTTACTGCTGCGTTCTTTACTTTTTCCCCTCGCCCCAACCGCTTTCCTCCACCGCAACGAATATATCAGTCGCGGAGATGAGCCCCACGAGCGTACCGTGCTCATCTGCTACCGGCAGGTGATGGATATTGTGCTTCTGCATGATCTGGGAGCACTCTTTCAACGTCCAATCCGGCTTGGCCAGGATCAACGGTCCCGACATGACCTCACTGACGGTCATCTCAGCCGGGTTACGGCCGGCGGCTGCGATCTTATCGCGGATATCTGTCGTTGTGACAATTCCATAAGCGGGATTATCGTGGGTGCTGTTCACGATCACGCTGTGAATGTGGCGGCGGCGCATCAACGTCATTGCATACGAAACGCTCGAGTCGGGGTCAACGACGACCACCGGTTTGCTCATCCAATCGCGGACGGAATGTGGCATATTATTCTCCTAATCACTTTAATTTCCAGTTCTGATTATAGCCGCTTCCCCAACGACCTGAGATATCTTTTCAACAGATCAGGGTGACTACGCAGCCAATCCTTTTCTCGGGAATTCTTCACTAGTGGGTCGTTTGGCATGAGAGTTGCCATTTCTGGATCATGGTTGAATTACGACGTAGCGGGCGGCGGGTGTAGGCGCCGGAACCACCAAGGGCATGTCTACGTTGCCTGCTGCGCTGACGACGAGCCGCGCGCTTCCCACCCCACTCAAAAGGTGTTGGATTCTGGTTCCAGGCGTGCGCAACCGCTTCTAACGAAGAGATAATTTCAGTTGGAGACTTTGGATACTGACCGGCCAGTCCACGTTGAAACAGAATGCGCTGCATGGACTCAGCCATGTTCAACCAGGAGCCACCCAATGGCGTGTACAAAGGCATAATGCCATGATCGAACAACCAAAGGAGCATCCCTGTTGTATAGTGACCACGCAAGTTGTCCCAGATCAAGAGCATCCGCAAAGCCGGGAGGGTCTGAGGTAAGGTGATGGGCAAAGATAACCCCTCCTGCCACATTTCCCACAGTTTGCGGTTGGTTTCGGCATCCAACTCTTTGGGAGGAGGCAAGGTTTGCAAGATCGTGCTCAGTTCTTCTTTGAGCCAGGGGTGCAAGATCGCGTTGGCGCTGCTGGTCACGCCTTTGACCCGGACTTCTCCACTGGCGGGATGAAAAAGTGTTAGCAATTTAGCCGTTCCATTACGAATATATTCATGGGGCTGGTGCTCTGGTTCTCCTTCCGGTTGCCAACTTACGCCTGGATAGGGTCTGGTCTGGTAAGGTCCGGCTTCATCTTGGTTCCACACCGCCAATTCTAACTTTTCACCCAGTTGATGCGCTTGCTCGATCAAGTTTTTTTCGCAGTCGCATCTGGATCCGTTACGATCACCTTGCCTCGCTTACGCTTGCGCACCGCCTGACCAGTCTCGCACCAACTACGCGTGTTTTGCCAACTGAAACCCGCTTCCAGCAGTACCGTGCGGATCGTGTCTTCACTGATTTCCGGCAAACCATCCGGCGCATTGCGCAAAGCCTGACACAAGAGGTTCAAAGACCAAGTTGCTGTCCCATCCGCTTCCGGAGTCGGTTTGCGCCGCGCTTCCTGCAAAATACGTTCGCGTTCTTCTACACCGTATTTGATAACTGGCCCGCCTCCATGTCGTGGCATAATGGCGTTCAAACCTTCCTGGTTGAAGCGCTTTACCAGATGCGAAACAGCATCCCCAGATTTTCGCCCGGATTTCTGGGCAGCTTCGCTATAATTGGATCCATCTGCTACCGCCAGAAGCTGTTTGGCTCTCGCCACATGGCTGGCGGGCTCCGCTTGGGAACGACTGATGCGTTCTAGCCAATCCCGTTCCTCTTCACTCAATGTGCGTAGTGGGTCTTTCTTTCGTCTGCTCATGCGTTTACCTGTTTCGATCGGTTTTCTATGCATTTTATCGCCATTTGGCATTTATGGATATGCCCGTGCCAAACGACCCACTAGGACTAAGCAGATACAAGTCAGGGTATCAGGTGTCCTTCGAATACGGCGCTAGCGGATCTGCAAAAAAATCGAGTCCATCGCCAACAATGAACGATCTGACGCGCTTCTATCTTCTACCGCAATGCGCACAGTCGTATCTGTCAGGATGTTCCCCAGGTCGACCGCCTTTTCGAACTCGGCTGTCGCGCCCGGGGCGGCGTCCAGCGGTATCGGACCGGTTGAGAGTTCCACGCCACCCAGGTCAAAAATACGATACACCAGGTTGTTTTCAGGCGTCGCGAAGCTGACATTTCCCAACAGGCGGATGATCCCTGAGACCTGGGCCGTATCCACGGGCGCTTCGATCGTGATCTGGCGTAGCTGCCCCGTCGGCGACACAGTGGTGAAATCCATCAGGATCAGGTTGATCCCGGTGAGCAGGTAGTGACGGGTCGTCTCCAGGGTGGGACAGCACATGGGGTCATCCTGGTTATGAATGACCGCGTTTACGAAAATTTCTCCGTCTTCCACCGCCAGATCGTTGATCAGCGGGCGATCATCCAGGAAAATGGAGGTCAGGAAAACGGCCTGATCGTCCACATACTGGTAGACCGCCAGGAAAACAAAGGTGCCGGAACCGCCATAATTCTCGGCGACGACCGCGACAGCTTCATTTTCTCCATCTCCATTGAGGTCGCCGCGGGCAATAAAGTCGGTCACCGAGACGGAGACAAAGTCGGTGCCGCCGGGGGCGCCTTCTTCGTATTGGCCGTCCTTCAACTGGACTTTGCGCACCTGGTCCAGAAAGCCAAGCTGGTACTCCGCATTCCGGATTTGTTCCGGGGAAATGCCGGGGATGTCCGGTAGCGGAGTCGGCTGCACGGGCGTGGGAGCCGCCGGGGTAGCGGCCTCAGGCGCGGTCGCGGTTTGATCCGGGGTAGAAGTCTGCAAAGCGGAACAGGCGCTCAGGAACAGCATCCCGATGAGCAAGAAAATGTATCGCCTTTTTAGCATCTATTTTTCCATGGGAACCCAGGTCTGGCCGCCGTCTGTCGTTTTGTATAAGCCATATTGGCCGGCCCCATTGTAGGTCCAGACCCAGCCGGTACGCGTGTTGACAAAGTCCATTCCGGCGAACGTATCCCCGAATGACACATCTGGTTCCACGCTGGTCCAGGTTTGGGCGCCGTCTACGGTAACGAAGAACTTTTCCCCGGTCCAGAAAAAGCCGTCGGATGGGGAGACAAAATCCACGGCGCCGGCGCCGGGCATGAAGGTGACGAACTCCCAGGTCAGGCCGCCATCGTGGGTAGCGTAGAAACCGGTGCGCTGGGTCTCGCCCGTAAAACGGATCGGCAGGATGCCGTCGCCTGGGGTGGGAAACAGCGGGCCCGTATCCACGGCCACATCGGTGTTCTGCATCCCGGGCGCGGCCGGGATCGCTTGCGGGGACCAGGTCTGGCCGCCGTCCGTGGTCTTGTAGAGGTAAAAGGTTTTGGGCGCGTAGATGACTCCCCCAACCCAGGCGGTCTCCGGCATCCAGGGGCGTCAGGTTGTTCTTGATGCCGCTCAAGGGCAGGCTGTCGCCGGCGCCGGCCAGGTTTGGATCGTTGGTGTAGGTTTGGGTCCAGCTCTCGCCGCCGTCGTCGCTGGTGTAGATGGCAACGGCCATACTGCCTGCTCCTGCGCCAAGCGGAGCCATGATCCAGCCATGGGTTTCGTCGACGAAGTCCATCTCGCCGCCACCAAAGGGGACGGGATAGACCGTCCAGTTGAGACCGCCGTCTTCGGTGCGGTACAACAAGCCGGAGCCGAACGGGTCACTCGATTCGGCCACCAGGACCCAGGCATGCGAGGCATTTAAAAAGCTGTGCCCGCTGCCGAAGCCCAAATCCGTTACCCCCGGCGGCGAGAGGTTGTACCAGGTAAAACCGCCATCGGTGGTGCGCAGGACGGCGTTCTCGCTGATCGCCCAGCCGTTCAGTTCGCTGAGCATGTGCAGCGAAACAATATCCGGCGACGCAACCAGCGGAGCAGCGATGGTAGGCGGCAGGGGCGTATCATCCGGGTAGGGCGCTAACGTCGGCGTCGGCGGGGGTTCGGTGGTGGAAGTGGCCGGGCTCGTCTCGGTGACGGAAGGCGTTTCTGAAGGAGGAACATCCTGGGGGGATAACGGAGAGCCGGAGGAATCTTCGAGTCGCGCCTGTAGAAGTACAGGCCACGGCTATCAACATAAGCACCGCTAAAACTAATTTCAATCGCATCCGTCGGTTCCTTTCATGCTCCGCTTTCTCATTCCTTCTTACTCTCCAACCCACTCCACAATCGTCGCTTCGCCCTGGCCGACGCCCACGCACAGGGTCGCCAGGCCGTAATAGGGGCGCTTTTGCCGAGGGGCGCGCCGTTTCATCTCGTACAGCAAGGTGGTCAGGATGCGCGCTCCCGAGCAGCCCAGCGGGTGCCCTAGCGCGATCGCGCCCCCGTTGACGTTGACGATCTCGGGGTCCAGGCCCAGGTCTTCGATCACGGCCAGTGACTGGACCGCGAAGGCCTCGTTGAGTTCCACCAGCCCGATGTCTGCGACTTGCAGCCCGGCACGGTCCAGCGCCTTGCGGGTGGCATTCACGGGACCCATGCCCATGATCCGCGGCGGGACGCCGGCCGCAGCCGAAGCCACCACCCGGGCCAACGGTTTGAGACCAAGTTCTTTGGCCTTTTCTGCGCTCATCACGAGCACCGCCGCCGCGCCATCGTTCAAGCCAGACGAATTTCCGGCTGTCACCGTGCCGCCTTCCTTTTTGAAGGCCGGGCGCAACCTGGCAAGCGCTTCCATGGTGGTATCCCGGCGCGGACGCTCATCGGTATCGACCACGAGCGGGTCGCCTTTGCGCTGCGGGATGCTGACCGGGACAATCTCTTCAGCAAACTTTCCGCTGTCGATGGCTTCGATCGCGCAGCGGTGCGAGCGCAGGGAGAACTCATCCTGCATCTCGCGGGCGATGTGCGGCTTCATCTCGGCGATGTTTTCGGCGGTCTCGCCCATCTGCTCGGTGCCGTAGGTTTCTTTCATTTGCGGGTTGGGGTAGCGCCATCCCAGGGCGGTATCGTAAGCGGTCAGGTTGCCCCAGGGGTAGCCGGATTCGGCCTTGGGCAGCGAGTAGGGCGCACGCGACATGGACTCGACCCCGCCCGCGATGTACATGTCCCCTTCCCCGGCCTTGATCGCCCGCGCAGCCTGGTTGACGGCGTTCAGCCCCGAAGCGCACAGGCGGTTGAAGGTCACGCCGGCCACTTCGACGGGCAGGCCGGCCAACAAGGCGGCCATGCGGGCCACGTTGCGGTTGTCTTCCCCGGCCTGGTTTGCGCAGCCGAAGTACACTTCCTCGACCAGGGCGGGATCCAGGTTGTTGCGTTCGACGACCGTCCGGATCACGAGAGCAGCCAGGTCGTCCGGCCGGACGCGCGCAAGGGATCCCCCCAGGGCGCCGATCGGCGTGCGAATTGCGTCGACAATGACAGGTGTGGGCATCATCCCTCCGGTGTTAATTGAATCGTTAATTGGGATTCTACCACTTGCCATTGGAGCGTCCATTGAAAAAAGCCTTGCATGCCAGCCGTAAGGCAGGCAGTCTTTAGATAGTCTAACAAACCACACATGAGAGCAGAACAGGACGCAAGCGGACCGATCTACGACGGCCCTTTTTTCCGGGTGGGACAGTTCCGGCGCGGGCCCAAACACCCGAACTTCGGCGGACCGCATCAAATCGGCGGCGCGCTGCTGGTGTTTCCGCGCACCAGCGTGATCATCACCCACGCCGGCCAGGATCCGGTGGTAGCCGACCCAAATGTGGTCATGTTCTACAATGACGGACAGATTTACTCGCGCGGGAAAATTTCAGAACAGGGGGACTTTTGCGACTGGTTCGCTTTCAATCCCAAGCTTGTGACAGATGCCATCCGTCGTTATGATCCCCACGTAGATGACCACCCGTTAACCCCTTTCAATTTTCCTATGGCCCGAGCGACGCAACCAGCTATGTGCTGCAAAGGTTGGTCGTGAATCACATTCTCGGAAGCCCACAGCCTGACCATCTTTTCATCGAAGAATCTGTCCTGCGCATTCTCAACCAGGTAACGATAAATAATTACCGCCAGCGCGGGGTCACTCCTCTGAGAACAAAAGATTCGCCAGAGCAGGAAATCGTGGAAGCCATCCAAAAAGTGCTGGTTACTTGTTTTGAGCAAACTCTCTCGCTGGAGCTGATTGCGACCAAATTGAACTATTCTCCTTTTTATTTATGCCGCATCTTCCGCAAACATACCGGGCGCACCATCCACCAGTACCTGACCCAGCTCCGCCTGCGCACTTCCCTAGAACATGTTACCCAGGCTCAAACAGACTTGAGCAGCCTGGCTTTGCAGGTAGGCTTTGCCAACCACAGTCACTTTACCGAGACCTTTCGAAAGGCTTTTGGCGTGCCCCCATCCAAACTACGCAACGCCTCTCGCCAGCAGATGCGCCAATTTTTGAGCAAGATTTCGATAGCGTGAAGGAGGTCGGTCGTTGTATCGTTAGCTCCAAATTTTGTAATCAGGACTTCCGCAGTTCGCAAAAAGTACCAGAAATATGGGTCGCGTAAGTCCTATTAATGTAAGGAGCAAACGATGCGATCCTTCCTCAGCCTGTCGGTTCTTTTTACGCTGGTGTTCGCCGGATGTGCCCCCGCTCCGGCGCCGACCCCAAGTCCTAGTTCAATCCCAACACAAACACCAGTTCCGGCCACATCTACGCCCGAACCGGACCTCCCCACCGAAACCCCGACGCCCACCCGTCTTCCAAACGCCATTCCAACACAGCACTTGGACGCGTCGCTCTTCCGTTTTTACGAGGGCAATCCGGTCTTGCAGCAGAGCAACAACTGCCAGTGGGATTGCCTGTACATCGATCCCGGCGCCATGGTCTACCACGACGACGCCTTCCACATGTTCTTCAACGGCATTAAAGGCTTTCCCGCTCCTGTCGGGGTGGGCTATGCCAGCTCCCCGGACGGTTATCACTGGACTCGCCAGGTGGACGAGCCGGTGTTAAACGCTACCGCGTTGAGCGGCAGCAACCTTCTCGGTTCGAATTTATTCGTTACGAGCGCATTGGTGGAGGACGACGGAACCTGGATCCTGTATTTCTACACGCTGAACGGAGGAACGTTCAACGGTCCCGGCGACATTGGCCGCGCAACCGCCCCCGCCCCGGCCGGCCCCTGGACCATCGACCCTGATCCCATTCTCAGCCCCGGTCCGGATGGCGCCTGGGACGCAGTCCAGGTCAGCGGCGCCGAACGTGCTCCAAACGGAAGACGGGTACGTGATGTATTATGACGCGCGTGGGGACGATCCCGCCTCGATGATCGGCATGGCTACTTCTACGGATGGCGTCCACTGGGAGAAGTACGACGATCCCGCAACCAGCGACCCGGCTTTTGCAGAAAGCGACCCGGTTTTGACGGTGAGCGAGGAGGGCTGGGATTCGACCAGGGTGATCGATCCCAATGTCATCCAAACCCCGGATGGATGGGAAATGATCTACCTCGCCACCAGCGGCTCGGGCAAATTCAGCCAGGGCGAATTCTCGTTCGGCGCGGCGGCCAGCCCGGACGGCGTTCACTGGACGAAGAGCAACCTGAACCCGGTGCTCTCCAACCAGGACCACCCGGAATGGTCGCAGGCTTTCCTGGCCTCCCTGCTCTACGTTGAGGGGACCTATTTCCTGTACTTCGATTTTGTGACCCCCTCCGCGCGCGGTACAAATGTGTATCTGGCCACTCATAGCGGCTCGCTACAGTGAAGTTGCTCTCAAACAAAAAATCCGCCGCGCGCCCGATCGGGCGCGCGGCGTTTTTTAACTTCTCGGAGGAGAAAGTTTTACTTAGGGAGCAACGTACTCTGCCACGGGCAGGCTGGCTTCTTTCCAGCCGCCGAAGCCGCCCTTCAGGCTGGTGACGTTGGTGTAGCCCTCGGTCAGCAGGATGGTCATCGCCATGGTAGAACGGTGTCCGCTGCCGCAGTAAACGACGATCTCGGCGTCCTTGTCGGCGGGCCACAGGGACTTGTCAGCCAGGAAGGTTTCGATTGGAATGGTCAGGAATTCCTGGCCTTCCAGGGCGATCACGCCGTTTTCAGCGATCTCTTCAGGGGTGCGGGCGTCGATCACGATCATGTCGGGCTTCTCGACCAGTTCGGTGTTCAAGGCATCGGCTGCCTTGCCACCCCAGGCCTTATCCTTCAGGGCGGCCAGGGCGGGGTCAACCGCGGCGACGAGGCCGGCAGCCGGATGAGCAACGTCCAGAACCATCGGCTCGGGCAGTCCGGCGACGATCGGGTAGCCGGCAGCGACCAGGTCGGCAAACGGGGTCTTGAGCGCGCGGACGTTCGTCCAGCCCAGGCCGTGTAGCGCGGTCATAGCAATGGTGGCACGCCAACCGGAGCCGCAATAGGCCACGATAGGGGTGTCAAAGCTGGGTAACAGGTCGATATGCTGGGCCAGTTCGTTCAGCGCGATGTGGGTCGCGCCTTCGACGTGGCCGCTCTCCTGCACTTCTTCGGCGCTGCGGACATCCAGCAAGAACGGGGGCTTGTCTTCGGCCAACTCGACCAACAGCGCATCCGCTTTGACCGCGTTGTAACCGGCCATATCGGCGAGCATGGCGCCGTAGGTATCGGCCAGGGCAGGCTCGCCGCCGACGGAAGCGTAGCCGGCTTCTTTCCAGGCCGCGAAGCCTCCTTGCATGCTGGTCACGTCATTGTAGCCGTAGGCGAAGAGCATGGTCATGGCCATGGTGGAGCGATGCCCACTACCACACACGACAGCGACCGTTGCATCGGAAGCAGGCCAGTCGGCGGAGCGAGCGACAAATTCCTCGATCGGAATGTGGACATAGTTCGGGGCGTCGATATATCCCTTCGCATCCACTTCCGCCTGGGTGCGGACGTCCAGCACAACCAGGTCAGGTTGTTCGACCAGGGCCGTGTTGAGCGTTTCGGGCGTGGCGATGCCGAATTTTGAACCGTGGTCTTTAATGCCGACCAGGTATGCATCCGCAGCGGCAACGTTAGCAGGGTTCGGGTCGGCGACATTGAGCGCCACCGCTTCAGGCTCACCGGTGGCAATAGTGTAGCCAGCCGCGGCCAGGTCAGCGAAGGCGGTCTTGAGCGCGCGGACATTGGTCCAGCCCATGCCGGACAGCGCAGTCATGGCGATGGTGGAGCGCCAGCCGGAGCCGCAGTAGGTGACGATGGGGGTGTCAAGGGCGGGCAACAGGTCGATGTGTTGGGCCAGTTCGTTCAGCGGGATGTGGACCGCGCCTTCGATGTAGCCGCTTTCGGCCACTTCTTCAGGGGTGCGGACATCCAGCAAGAACGGAGGCTTATCTTCGGCCAGTTCGACCAGCAGCGCATCCGCCTTGACGGTGTTGTAGCCGGACATATTGTCCAGCATCGCGCCGAAGGCGCCGTCCAGGTCGGCGACTGCTTCGACAACCGGAGCTTCGGTAGCGACGACGGGAGCTGCGGTCGGTGCTACTACGACAGGTTCCGCGGCCGGGGCCTGCCCGCCGCCGCACGCCGTCAGCAACATGCTGAAGGCCAGCAGCAAGGCAAAGGGTAGGTAGAGCTTTTTGAACATTCTTCATTCTCCTTCTATTCAGGTGGGGTGGGGTTGGGTTCTTCGACCGGGGCCGGGATTTGCTCAACGATGACGTTCTGGTTGGCCTCCACTTCCTCGGGTTTTACTTTATCAATGGTCAGGAAGATTTCCGGGTTGCCATGGCAGGCATTGCAGGATTCAGTCTGGGGTGTATTGAGTTGCACATTATGCGGCGTAGCATAAGCCCAGTTCGACATCGTATTGAAATTGGGCAGCAGATCCTCCCCGTAGAACGAGAAGCTATCCTGCGCAACCGGCACGTGGCGGAGGGGCACATATTTGTAGGGTCGGGTGTAGCTGCGCTGAGGGTTCAAACCGATCACGAAAGTTGAGTACGTTGCGTCGGTTGAGAAGAACGGATTGCCTGTCTTTTCGCTGACCGCCACGTGGCAGCCGTCACAGCTGGTATAGGTGACCGAGTGGCAGACCTGGCAGGAAAGGTCCGCGCCGTGGACAGTGTGCATCTCGATATTTTCTTTGCCCAGGATGGTATTCGGGTGACAGGACTCACAGGTGGGCGATTGCAGGCCGGCGTAACGGTGGTCGGCAGGCGCCATGCTCATCTCTTCCGGGGCGGTATGACACTCGCTACAACCGGCGGGCTGGCCGTGCAGTTCGTGGTCGGAATGGCAGTCCACGCAGTTCATCCGGCCTTCGCGGAAATGGACGTCGCCGGGGAACCCTTCGTTCTTGCCCAGATATTCGTTCCCCACGCGGCTGCCATGACAGGCCGTGCAGGAGCGGGTCATCGGCGGGGTCTGGGCGAAGAGGTGGCCATCGAAGAAACCGCCGCCCACGCTGGCCGGCTGGGACACATGGCAGTCACCACAGGAAGTATGGCAGTTCGAACAGTGGTTCCCAAAGGCTTCTTCCAACGCCGGATGGTTTTCCGGCACGCTGCGCGCATCCAGGGCAGTCCAGTAGCCTTTCAGGCTGGCATGCAGGCTGTTCGGAAAGACAGCCGCCACATCGACATGACATTCGCTGCAAGCGTTCGGATCCCCCTCGCTGGGGCGGGCGACCATGCCTTCGTGAGCAGTCTCTTTGTCCGCTGATTGGACACCTTTATGGCAGTCAATGCAGGCAATGCTTCCGTGAACCGTCGGCAGGAAGCTTTCCGCGTCGACCAATACTTTCTCCCAGGGCTCCAACGGAGCCACCTCGCCCCCTCAACCAACGCCGGACGATTCGCTCTCGGCAGCTTCCACAACAGGTTCGGACGTATCGACCAGACGGGCCTTGTCAGCATGGCAGTTCAGGCACTCATCGAGAACAGGTTCGGCGTTGCTTACCAATTCATTGGAGGAGTTTTCAACGGTGGAGGCTGACGAACCTTCCTTTGCGATTGGCTCGACCGGGTTTTCCAGGCTGGCTGATAGATTCGCTGGCTGGCAACCTGTCAGGTACAGGGTTGCCAGGACCAGAATTAAGGACTGCCAAATTTTTCTCATGCACTCTGCCTTCAAGTAAATTTGTACTTCTTTTCACAAATTATATAAACAATATACTATAGAAACAAGTGCTTTTGATAACAAACGCTTATAGGTTTTCCCTATCAGATAAGTATAAGCACAAACTATGCTAAGATGCATTTAAACACTTGGGTTACTTATACATTCTGTGCTATTATTCACAAGAAAGGATTGACTATGTTAGACGTTCACCAACTAAATGTTTTTCTCGCTGCAGCGGAATCATTGAGTTTCACACAGGCCGCCCAGCAAATTCACATGACCCAGCCGAGCGTAAGCCAGCATATTCAAGCATTAGAGCGCCACTTTGACATGCAACTCTTTTTACGCAACGGGCGCAATTTGGAGTTAACCGATGCAGGTTTATCCCTTCTCCCCCTCGCACGTGAGGCAGTCACACTTTCTATACGGATTGATGAAACGATGGAATCCTTGAAAGGGAACATCTACGGACATTTAATCGTTGGTTGCAGTACCACGCCGGGAAAATACATTTTGCCCAACGTTTTGGCGCGCTTTCACAAAATATATCCACAGGTACGCGTTACCTGCCAGGTTTCTCCCCAGTCCGATGCCGTCCGTAATGTTGTAGAGGGAGATGCTCACTTTGCCCTGTTCAGCTTGGACTATGACACATATCCGGATATCGAAGCTGTTTCCTTCCTGTGTGATCCGATTGTCCTAATTGTGCCGCTGGATCATCCCTGGGCAGAACGGGGTGAGATCGAGCCGGAAGAATTGTTGGAAGGCGAATTCATCATGCGCGAAGCCACTTCCGGCACACATATCGCCATGCGAGAAGCGCTCGCAAAACACAATATTTCTACCGCCGACTTGCGCAACGTAATCACCCTGGGAAATGCGGAGGCCATTGCACTGGCTGTCCAGGAAGGAATTGGGGCCGGTTTTATCTCTCAGATGATCGTAGAAAGAATCTGCCAGGATCGGGTGGCCGAAGTACGAATTCGGGACCTTGAGATTTGCCGTCAGATCTACATTGGCCGCAACAACCGTCGCCCCGCCACGCGCGCCCAGACAGCCTTCTGGAATTTCTTATCCGCTGAAGATTACAACCATGGTTCACCCCTGGAAAAAGGCGAAAGACAGCACGAGCATCTGGCAACAAGCAAGAAATCCTGAGACCAATCACAAAGATTTTCTGACAGCCGAGGATTGCAAGATGAGACAACAACACAGATTAAACAATCGCAAGTGGACCATCCTGTTGAGTGGATTATTGGTCGGGCTGTTGAGCATGGGTCTGTTCGTCAGCGCAGCTTTGGCAGCTCCCCCTTCTCGACCGTCCCAACAGATTGCAGATCTGCCTCATAACGGGGCGGCCCAGCAAGAAAAAGTGTGCGCAGATTGCCATCCCAACGTTGAAGCTGCCTGGTCTGCCAGCCCACATGCGCATGCGTTTGATGACGAAAACTTCAAGGACCGCTGGACAGCCATGGGAAAGCCGGGGGAATGCCTGGCATGCCATACCACAGACTACCATTCAACCACCAACACCTTCGCTCTCTGAAGGCGTGCAGTGCCAGGCATGCCATGGGGAGGCCGTGGAAGGGCATCCTCCGGCTGTGGTCCCTGTCAAAGCCGATACCGACTACTGCGGTGCCTGCCACACCACCACGCTGAGTGAGTGGCGTCTGACAGGCCACGCGACGGCCGGCGTTGGCTGTATGGATTGTCATGACCCGCATAGCCAGAAGGCATTATTCGCAGATCCCTGATGAGATGTGTCTCAACTGCCATAAAGATGACATGGGACCTTATCTGGAGGATCTACATATTCAGAAAGGCATCGGATGTGTAGATTGCCATGCTCTGGTGATCCCACCGGACCCGCCGCCAGAAGACGGCATCGTTCCTACCGGCCATGCCTTTACGATCACACCGGCGACTTGCGTAGCCTGCCATACCAATGCCTTACACGCCGGGTTATTCCTTACCGGGTTACGAAAATGGAGCAAAAGCCGCCATCGGCGGAGAAGGTACCAGCGCAGAAACGAACAAACAAATACTGCCTGGAGGAAACCATGGAAAGCTTGCAAGAAACTCCCCTTTCATCGGAACAGCGCATCCAGGCCTTAGAAGCTGCCCTAGCCAGCACCCGCCTTTCCACCTTGTTCCAGGGCGGCATCATCGGGATCGTGTTCGGCGCAATCACAGTCTATTACCTGGCGCGCAACCGCCGTCAAGGCGTGCAAGATACAGAGATCGAACAGGACGATGCAGGACAATGCTCTTCCTCTGACGACGACTTGCTCGATGAGCAGTTGGAAAAAGTACTTGTTTCTATTGAGAAGTTCGTCGGCTGGGCCAAATCCAGGCTCGCTTTGGGGACGAACAAAGCGAAAAAAGAGAAGCGCGACAACCATAACGATCAGCACGCCCAGGTCCAGCTAAGAGGCAGGCATGAAAGATCAAAACAACAAAGCAAAGCCAGGCCACGAAGAGAAAGCACAGCAGGCTTCGAAAGAAAACCCACTGCTCACCCGCAGGGACGTGTTGAAGATTGGCGGGGCGACGGTCGCAACCGCAGCCCTGACCCAACTGGTCGTCTCCGGCCCGTTCTCGTCCGATGCGGTGCAAGGGATCGGGCAAGACACGCACAGCAATGGACACGGAAACGCTGAGCTCTCACACTACCAGTGGCATATGGTCATCGACCTATCCCTTTGCATCGGGTGCGGATACTGCGTCCGGGTCTGCCAGGCTACCAACGACGTTCCGGATGACGAGATGCGCTGGAACATCGTCTTTCCGGAACGCACTGAAGTCGGCGTCGATTTTTATATGAACCGCCCCTGCCAGCACTGCCAGGAAGCGCCCTGCACGCGGGTATGCCCGGTGGGAGCTACCTGGGTCCGTGATGATGGCATCGTCGCTATGGATTACGACCGGTGTATTGGTTGCCGCTACTGTCAGGTAGCCTGTCCCTATGACGTAAGGCGCTTCAACTGGCGTCCCTCCGAGAACGAAAACCAGTATGTGCCCGGCTGGGGCACGCCTGAAATTGAGCGCCGGCCGCGTGGGGTGGTGGAAAAATGTTCGTTCTGCGTCCAGCGCATCGACCGGGGCCTGTCACAAGGCCTCACCCCGGGGGTCGACAGCGCAGCGACGCCGGCCTGTGTAAACGCCTGCCCGGTGAACGCGCGCGTTTTTGGAAACATCCTGGACGAAGGAAGTCCGGTCACCAAATATCTGAAAGAACATGAAACCTTCAGCTTGAGAGAAGAATGGGGAACACAACCAAAGGTTCACTACGTCCGCCCAACGAACGGGAGAAGTTAACATGACAGCCAGCACGTTTGCAACCCGTTTATCCCGAAGTCCCCTGCGCACCTGGTTAACGTCGCTGACCGCCACGTTCACGATTGGAGTGATCGGGATGATCATCGTCCTGGTGAGGGGCTTACAGGTTACCGGTTTGAGCGATCGGGTCCCCTGGGGATTATGGATCACCCTGGATCTCTCATCCATTGCTCTGGGAGCCGGCGCCTTCACCTTCTCCGCGGCGGTTTACCTGTTCCGGATCAAACCCTTGGAAGTACTGGCGCGCCCGGCGGTCTTCATCGGTTTCCTGGGATATTCATCGGCGATGTTAGCGCTGGCAATGGACATCGGCCGGCCAGACCGCTTCTGGCATCCCCTGGTTTTCTGGAACGTACACTCCGTTCTGTGGGAAATCACCTGGTGCGTGATCCTGTATTCGACTGTGCTATTGCTGGAGGTCCTGGCCGTGGTCGGGGATTCCCGTCTGGCCGGGCGCTGGCCCAACCTGCAGAAGATCGGCCACATGGCACACCGGCTGACCCCGGTTTTAGCCGTGATCGGTATGGGACTTTCCCTGTTACACCAATCTTCCCTCGGAGCAACCTACGGGGTGCTCAGCGGGCGAGCTATCTGGTTCAAGCCTTCGCTGCCGGTCATGTTCATCATTTCCGCGATAGCGGGCGGCATGTCGCTCACCATGCTGGCAACCTTGATCGTTGGGGCGCTCCGGCGCCATCAATTCCTGCCAGAAAAGACGTGCGCCAGTCTGACCCGGACGGTCGGTTTTATCACGCTTGGATATCTCTACATCAAAATCTGGGACTGGGCAGCGACCTCCTACTACAGCCACACGCCTGCCAGCGCGGATGTCCTCGCCCGGTTGCACGCCACCACCCCTTATACGACCACCTTTTGGGGGGTAGAAATCCTGTTAGGCGGTTTGGTGCCCGCGCTCATCCTGCTCATTCCCAACCTGTGCAAGCGCAAGCCGCTCGTCATGTTTGCGCTGGCGATGGTCGTGATCGGCGTGGTTGTCAACCGCTGGAATATCACGCTGTCGGGCCTGGTGGCGCCTCCCGATTGGTCGCCCGGCGTGCTTGGGAACGTGGTAGCAGCTTCCTACTTCCCCTCCCTGGTGGAAATTTGCGTTGCGATCGGGATCGTATCCTACGCACTGCTTGGCTTTACTTTAGGCGTTCGCTACCTGGAGATTTACCCGCATAAAAGCAAGGCCCATTAACCCCTACATTCCAGATCATTTCCTCTATCCCATGCGCTATGAGCAGACAACACGTTCAACGCATGGGATAGATCAGTTTAATCCGCTGGCCATTCCACCAATAAAAATTTGATTGGGGTTAACAAGTACCAATCTAACCTGCGAAAAACTGCAGGCAGATCAGTCAGAGATCCTGTATCGCGGGGGAATACCAGAGATTTACAAAAATTGCATAAATACAGGATTTTTGTAAAGGTTCGCCAATGACGCATGGCACTATCCAAATTAGATAAAAAAGACCATAATCAAAAATGCGGGGTATCCCGCTATTTATTGTCCAACTTCATAACCAAGGAGAAGTGAATGCCTGCTAAAGGTTGGATCGAAGTCAGCGAGAAATATTGTAAAGGGTGTGAATTATGCGTCAGCGCCTGCCCACAGGATGTGCTCAAACTGGACAACCAGCGCCTGACCCCCAAGGGCTACCACCCGGCCCACATTTTTCAGGACGGCTGCACAGGCTGCGCAATTTGCGCGCTGGTCTGTCCGGACGCTGCCATCACCGTATACCGCGAAATAACCAAGGCGGTTCCTGCCGCCGTATAACTTGATAAGGGCGTAGCAGGCTGCTACGCCCTTATATATTCACATGGAGAACAAATGCCACGAGAACTACTAAAAGGAAATGTAGCCATTGCAGAGGCCGCGATCCGGGCCGGTCTTGAGGCTTACTTTGGTTACCCCATCACGCCTCAGACGGAAGTCCTGGAGCACTTCGCCCGGCGGATGCCCGAGCTCGGACGCGCTTTCGTGCAGGCCGAGAGCGAGGTGGCCGCCATCAACATGGTTTACGGCGCAGCTTGCACGGGCGTGCGCGTCATGTCGACCTCGTCCAGCCCGGGCGTCAGCCTGATGATGGAAGGCCTTTCCTATATTATGGGGACCGAGATCCCGGTCGTGCTGGTCAACGTGATGCGCGGCGGGCCGGGCCTGGGCAACATCGCCCCCTCGCAAGGCGACTACAACCAGGCTGTGCACGGCGGCGGTCACGGCGACTACAACCCGATCGTGCTGGCCCCCTCCACCGTCCAGGAAGCCATCGACATGACGGTTCTTTCCTTTGACCTGGCCGAGCGCTACCGCACCGCCTGCATCGTGATTGCCGACGGCTCGATTGGCCAGATGATGGAGCCGGCCGAGCTCCCGCCCATGCAGCCGGTCAAGCGCAAGGACTGGGATTGGGCCACCAACGGCGCGGTCGGTCGCGAGCGGCGCATCTTGAGCTCGATTTACATCGACCCCGTTGAAGAAGAAATTGCCAACCTGCGCATGTTCAAACGCTGGCAGGAAGTCCAGAAGAACGAAGTCCGCTACAAAGAATATTACCTGGACGATGCCGATTTTGTGGTCATTGGTTTCGGCACCGCGGGACGGGTGGCGCTCTCCGCCGTGCGGACAGCCCGCCAGCAAGGTATCAAGGTCGGGCTGTTGCGCCCGATCACGGTCAACCCGTTCCCGTACGATGTATTGGATGAACTGTCAAAACGGGCGCAGGCCTTCTTAGTCGTCGAAATGAACATGGGGCAGATGCTCAACGACGTGCAACTGGCCGCCAAAGGGCGGGTTCCGGTCGAGTTCTACGGGCGCCCTGGGGGCATGGTCCCCTTCCCGGACGAAATCCTGAGCGAAATCCAGCGGGTTGCAAGCACGGAATTGCAAATCGTATCCGACCCGCGCCATGCTTGGTATGAGCGCATGGTCGAGTATTTAAAGTAGAGGTATATGATGGTAACCCTTGCAAAACCAGAAAATCTAGTCTACCAGCGCCCTCAGGCGTTCACCGAATTCCCAACCCATTACTGTCCCGGCTGCACCCATGGGGTGGCCCACCGCCTGATCGCTGAGGTCCTGGATGAGATGAAAATCACCGAACGGACGATTGGCGTCGCGCCGGTTGGCTGCTCGGTGTTCGCCTACAACTACTTCGATTGCGACTTCGTCGAGGCCGCCCACGGGCGCGCCCCGGCCATGGCCACCGGCATCAAACGCGTTTTAGCCGACAGGGTGGTCTTCACCTACCAGGGTGACGGCGACCTGGCCTCGATCGGCATGGCCGAGATCATGCACGCTGGCGCGCGCGGCGAAAACATCACCGTGGTCTTCATCAACAACGCTATCTACGGCATGACCAGCGGCCAGATGGCGCCCACCACCCTGCCGGGCATGAAGACAACATCCTCCCCGCTGGGCCGCGACGTGGAAACGCAAGGCTACCCCCTGCGCATGTCGGAAATTATGGCCAACCTGGACGGCGCCGGCTACATCGCCCGCCGCTCACTACACGACCCCAAGAACATCCGCATGGCCAAGAAAGCCATCCGCACCGCGTTCGAAACCCAGGTGCGCGGGCTGGGCTTCTCGATGGTCGAATTGCTCTCCACCTGCCCGACCAACTGGGGCCTTTCCCCGCTCGAGTCGCTGACCTGGCTGGAAGAGCACATGGTTCCAGCGTACCCGCTCGGTGACTACAAAGTGGCGCCAGGGGTGGCGGAAATCAAATAGATACTATAGATTGGAGAGTAGAGACTGGTCTCTAATCCCTGGTATCTAGTCTCTGCGAACGGAGTGAGCTATGCAAAAAGAAATTCTCATCGCTGGTTTTGGCGGACAGGGCGTGCTTTTCGCCGGTCAGGTGTTGGCCTACGCGGCCCTCGACACTGAGCACGAAGTAACCTGGATCCCGTCTTATGGTCCTGAAATGCGCGGCGGCACGGCCAATTGCACCGTCGTGATTTCGGATGAAGAGATCGGCTCGCCGCTGGTCAAAAACCCACCTGCGGTCATCGCCCTGAACCTGCCGTCGTTTGACAAGTACGAAAAGCTTGTTGAACCGGGCGGTGTGATCGTTGTCAACGAATTGATGGTGGATCGCAAAGCCGAGCGCAAAGACATCAACGTGATCTACGTGCCCGGCAACGAAATGGCCGAAGCCTGCGGAGACCGCCGGCTGCTCAATATGGTCATGACCGGCGCTTTGTTGGCAGCCTTCCCGGTCCTGAAAATGGAAGACGTCAAAGCTGCGTTAAAAGCCCACCTGCCTGCCAAGCATCAAAAGTTGATCCCTAACAACTTTGACGCTATGGAAAAAGGCTTCTCGTATGCCAAAGCGCAACTAGAAATCGCACCCGCTTAATATTGTTATTGCTGTAAGCAAGCCTGTCTCGTAAGAGGCAGGCTTTTTTTATTTGGGCAAATCCGGTTGTATTTTGTTGAAAATAATCGTATGATTAGATAGGGCATTTGATTTTATTCAGGAGGTAATGGATGGATTAGAACTTTAAACAAGTGAGCGAACTATTCGAAGCAGAACAAAGAGATTATTACCTGGCAGAAGAGAAATATCGCAAAGCGTTCAGGCAGTTCAAACCGCTGGCCATTCTCGAAAACCTGCCCACACCGCCAATTCACCGCGCTGCATATTCCGACCGCATGGCCTGGATCATGGCCCACATGGCTAAGCTGGCTTACATCAAGTTCGAGGAAAGCCCGCTGGAAGTGGAACACCTGGAATATTGCCTGGCAAGCGGCTGGTTCAATCTGATCAAAACCTTCAACAAAAACGGCACCCAGGCTTTTCTCGCCAAGAATGATGAATTTGCCGTGCTGGCTTTTCGAGGAACCCAGCCAAGCAAGTGGGAAGATGTGAGAACCGATCTTCGAGTAATCAAATTAAGGACCGTGAATGGCAAAGTTCATATCGGGTTCAAAAGTGCCTTCGATGATGTTAAAGACGCGATCACAGCGGAACTTCGCAAGCACCTCGGCGATATGCCGCTGTATATCACCGGTCACTCGCTTGGCGCAGCGCTGGCAACGGTTGCCGCCCAGGAAATGGAAGAAGAGTTTAACGACCAGGTTGCTGCCTGTTACACGTTCGGGAGTCCACGGGTGGGCGACGGCAAATATGAAAAATCCATCAAGGTTCCTTTTTATCGCATTGTAAACGCGACCGATATTGTCACCCTGATCCCCTTTCTTTTGGGAAGCTTTGTTCATGTGGGGGATACGCGCTACCTCAGCCGGCGTAAAATAAACGATGTATATATTCTTTACAGAGGCATTCCGTTTTTTGCGCGCACGCTGGATTCTTTTGTGGAAACGCTTTCCGCCTTATTGCATCTATCCAATCCGATTGGTCCGTGGATCAAAGCCCATGACATGGACATCTACATCGATAAATTGGAAAGGTATGCGAAAGCCAGGAATACCACCGTATAGAAATAAAGGTTCTTGCGTTTTTAGAGGGATAGGAGCCTCTTATTTTCCCGTCGTAAGCGGTAGAGCCAAAATAAAGATAGAGAAATCTTACAAATCTACGCTGAACACCCGGGATCCGGTCGGACCTTCGCTGCCTCCCTCCGGTTCGACGGTTACCCCGATGCCCACAAACTGCGCGAGCGGATCAGGCGAAAGAATAGTCGCCGTAGTATAGCCGTGGTCTTCCAATGGTTTGAAAAGCCCGCCGCTAGTACGCTTTCCTTGTGGGTCGATCAGCCAGATCTGGTACGTTTTTCCGGCCTCCACCTGGGGCAGGTTCCAAATGACAAGCACGGCCACTCGCTTGTCTTTGTCCACGAGCGCGGAACCGGCGACCCCCTCGACATCCGCCTGGACAGGCAGGGCGTGCGTGCTTGGATAGGCTAACATGGCAATGGCAGTCTGGTCCTGGTAAAGGCGTTCAGCCATCGCAGCTTGTTCCTGCCGGAGGTCGCGGATTTGCAGAGCAGAAAAAATACTCGAGCCAAGCAGGACCAGCACGGCAACGGCAGCAGCTACCTGCCCCATTGGGAATCGACCGAGAAGGTTGGTATACGATCTGGAAGACCTTGCTTGATGGGATGGGAGCCGGGCAATCAGTTTGCGCCGCAGTCCTTCAGGAGGCGCCTGTGGCGGGACGGACTGCAACAGGCCCGAGGCAACCGATTGGTAATCTGCTAATTCAGCCTGGCAATCCTGACACTCCGCCAAATGGGCTTCAAGCGCGGGAATATCTTCCGCATCCAACGCCCCAAGGGCATAAGCGGCAAGGTTATCGCGATAGGGAAGGCAGCGTTCGTCAGACATTCATCACCTGATATAAATTCTCTAATTCTAATACGTCCATTTTGCTTCTTTTAGATTTATTTCGTTTTATCTTGAAACCAGTGCTTCCGAAGCGCCTGCATGGCGGCCCGGACGCGCGTCTTGACCGTTCCCAACGGCCATCCCAAAACCTCCGCAATTTCACTCTGGCTCATGCCTTTGTAATAGGCCAGATCGATGACCTGGCGTTGCTCCTCAGGCAGAGATTGCACCGCAAAGTGCATGCTACGCCAGCGAGCCTCGCCACTCTGCGTGGCTTCGTCCGGAACAGTGGCCCAGACCTGGTCCGGGTCTTCGGAATTCGAGGCCGGCGGTCGCCGGTTCTCGAGCCGCAGACGGTCCAAAGCGGTCCGGTGCGCGATAGTCAACAGCCAGGGGACCAGGGAGCCTTTGCGCGGGTTGAACTGCTTTGCCCGGCTCCACAACTTAAGAAAAGTATCCTGGGTGGCCTCTTCTGCCAGCATGCTGTCGCCCAGCACGCGTAGCGTAAGGGCGTAAACCCTGGCCGAATAGCGATCGTACAGGATTAGGAAAGCGCCCTCATCGCCTTTCGCCACCTGCCGGACTAACTGGTGATCCTCTGCATTCATGACAATGCCATTGTACCGAAGTTTTGAGGAACTGAAGCCTCTCTTTCTAAAAAAGAAAGGAACTACTCAGCCTGCATTTCGGGGGGCATAAGCCTGAGCAGATACAAAAGAAAATCCAAAACCAAGTTTCCTGGCGTAATGAGAAGTGAAGACCATGGTCACAAAAAAACCAACTCAAGGAGAAGTAAATATGAAAAAGTTCTCTCTCGTAGCGATAGCGGTCATGCTGGTTCTTAGCGTATTTTTCGCTTCAGGACCGGTCTCTACGGCCAGCGCCGATGAATCCAAGGTTCTGGAATTCAACACAATGGTCGGTGTGCCAAGGCCTTATACCGGCGCGACAAACGCAATACGTGGTGTGCCGGGCGGCGGCCTGCCGTGGGTCATCGATTTTGGCAAAGGGAAGCTGAGCCCGAATGGCAAAGTGGACGTCCTGGTCAAGGGACTGGTGTTCGACCCCAACGACCAAGCCGTCATCGACCGGGGAATCGGCGGCACCAATACGGTTCCAAACTTTAAAGCCATCGTAAGCTGTTTGAGCACCGATGCCGGCGGCAATGCGACCACGGTCAACGTCTCGACCGCTCTTTTCCCTGCCGACGAAGCGGGCAACGCGCACATCCAGGACACCGTTTCCCTGCCCGAACCCTGCATCGCTCCCATTCTCTTTGTGACCAGCCCCACAGGATCCTGGTTCGCGTCAACCGGTTTCTAATCCGCTCGTTCCTTACTTGTTGAGGCGAGCAGGCTTCTCTGCTCGCCGCAATTCAACCCGCTTGCCTGGACAGATCTCGGCTCCTCTCCTAAACCTGTTTGCCTTGAAAACCTCACAACTGGTGTGATGGTGAGAATGCAAGGAAAGACAAAATAACCATCATCGAATAGGTATAATGGTACCAAGGAGAGGCTAACATATGAAATACGAGTTATTTAATGGTACCAGAATCCCAAAGATTGGCTTTGGGACGTGGAAAATCGGCGGTGGCTCGTACGCCGACCCCTCACAAGATGAACGCTCCCTGGCCGGCTTACGTTCCGCCCTCGAGCTTGGTTACACTCACTTCGACACAGCCGAGATGTATGCCAGCGGGCATACCGAAGAACTGCTTGGACAGGCCGTCCGCGAATCCGGTATCCCGCGCGAAGGGTTGTTCATTACTTCGAAAGTTGACCCTTCGAACTTACGCTACCAGGACGTGTTGGACGCCTGCGAAAAAAGCCTGCGCCGGCTGGAGATGGACTATCTCGACCTGTACCTGATCCACTGGCCATCCAGCAGCATTCCGCTCACAGAGTCCTTCCGGGCGCTGAACCAGCTCCTGCGTGAAAAAAGGATCCGCCGCGTTGGCGTCAGCAACTTCAACGTTCGTTTGCTGGAACAGGCCCGGGCGGAGTCCGAAGCGCCGATCTTTACCAATCAAGTCCCTTACAGCCTGACAAATCGTTCCTACGTTCGCAACGGCGTGCTGAGCTACTGTCAGAATAGCAACATCCTGTTGACCGCTTACTCGCCAGTCGAGAAAGGTCGCCTGCGTGCAAATCCCGTCTTGAAGAAAGTTGCGGACGCGCACGGGGTCACGATCTACCAGATCGCGCTGGCCTGGCTGGTATCCCAGCCCCGGGTGATCACCATCCCCATGTCGCTTGACCCGGGGCATCAAGCCGAGAACCTGGCCGCTGCCGAGATCGAACTAAGCGATGCTGAAATCGAGCAGCTCAACGGGCTGGCCTGAGCGCGGATGAAAACGCAGGCAGTGCCGGAAATCGAGATCGGCGAAGACCAACAGCAGGAAACGGCCTACGAACCGTTATACCGGGTCATCATTCACAACGACGATGTCACCCCGATGGATTTCGTCGTGCACGTCTTGACCACGATCTTTATGCTCCTGTCGCCGGACGCCGTCAAAGTCATGTACGCTGCTCACTACCGCGGACAGGCCGTCGTGCAAATCCTGCCCAGGAGCGAAGCGGAGAATCGCATCAATAAAGCGCACTTTGCCGCCGGGTTGGAAGGTTACCCGTTGCACTTTTCGATGGAGGCCGAGTAAGGGCGATGTTCAAAGAAACAACAAAGGTGATTCATGGAATCAAGCAATTCAACTCCTCTCTTACTGGAAACCTTTCGGCCAAACCGGCTGAGCGCCCTCACGGCGATCAATCTCGACGACCTGGTTGCCTCCTTCGGCCTGGAAAGCCATCCTAAACTGGCCTGGATCTTGCGGGCTTTGTTTGCCGCTCCGGCGCACAAATTTGCGCGCCAGATGCTGGATTTCGATGACGCCGTCCGAACCTTTGGGTTGGTGGAGGCAGCGCGCCAAACCCAGCGTCGGTACGTTCGCAAGGTGCGCCTCTTTTCCGCGCCTCTGCCTGCCGGCCCTTTTCTGGCCTTGTCCAACCATCCGGGCATGGTCGACACCCTGGCCCTGTTTTCAGCCTTGGACCGTCCCGATCTGAAAATCATTGCGACGGAACGTCCCTTCCTGAAAGCGCTCCCCAACACCAGCCAGAGGTTGTACTTCGTCACCGAAGATGCGGGCACGCGCATGTCGCTCATCCGGCAGGTAAGCGCTCATCTGCACTCCGGCGGCGCGGCCCTGACCTTCCCCGCCGGGAAGATCGAACCCGACCCGAACGTATATCCCGGGCCAATGAAAGCCCTGCAAGGCTGGACAGATAGCGTGGGATTTTTCGTCCGCATTGCGCCGGAGACGGCCATCTTACCGGTCCTGGTGCGTGGCGTCATCTGGCAAAAGACCGCCCGGCACGCGTTGACCCGCCTGAGAAAGGCGCAAGAAGACCGCGAAAAACTGGCGGCGGCCCTGCAACTCCTGGCGCACGTGGTGTTGAACAAAAAACCATTGGATGTGACCGTACAAATCGGAGATCCAATCACGGTTGCAGGGTTGGGAAGCAGGGCCACCCGCGACCTCCACCAGGCCGTCCTGAAAGCGATGAAGTGCCTGATCGCAAATCCGCCGCAGGGCGAAGGGGTCAGCATTCTTTGAGCATGCCCTCACCCTACCCGGCTCCGGAGGAGTCACCAGGGAACTCACACCGCCAGAACCTCGGCCTCCTTTCGCTACACTTCTCGGGGAGCAACAAGGGTCCATGGATTCGGCTGCTGCGAACTTTCCTGATTTACGCCATCCTGGCCGCGCTGCTGTGGTGGGCTTTGCGCAACGTGCCTTTAGGCGAAATCTGGACCGCGCTCGGGCAACTGCGGCTCTGGCAAATTGGGCTGTTGCTATCGATGAACGCGCTCGTCATCGCGCTGATGACCGCCCGCTGGTGGGTGATCGTCCGCGCGGAAAACCGGCGCATCCCGTTCCTGCCGCTCATTGGGTACCGTCTGTCGGCCTTTGGGTTGAGCTATTTCACCCCCGGACCGCAGGTGGGAGGCGAACCTTTACAAATCATCTACCTGCAAAAGCACCACGGCTTGAGCTATGCCCGTGCCACATCGGCCGTCATCATGGATAAGCTGTTGGAGTTCCTGGTCAACTTCCTGTTGTTAGGGGCGGGCGCCTGGGCGGTTTTCCAGGTGGGATTGATTCCTGATAACGGTAACTGGCCGTTCGCGAGCCTGATCGGGCTGGGCCTTTTGCTGGCCTGGCCGCTCTTCCACATTCTGCTGATGTATTACGGGTTCCTGCCCATTTCCACCATCTTACGGGCCCAACCGTTTCTCTCCCAAAAGACAAAAGCGTTGCGTCTGCTCTTCGCTGCGGAGCGCATGGCAGCGTCTTTTTGCCAGCGTCATTTCCCTGCCCTGCTGGCCGCTGTGGGAATTTCGCTGTTATCGTTGGCCGGGATCGTGGGCGAGTATGTGTTAATGCTACGTATCCTGGGCGTGCAGTTGAATGTCCTACAGATTCTGGCCGGATTGACCGCCATGCAGCTGGCATTCTTGATCCCGCTCCCCGGCGGACTCGGCGCGCTGGAGGCCAGCCAGGTGTTCGCGCTGGGAGTCTTCGGGCAGCCGCCTTCGGTAGCCATCAGCCTGACCCTGCTGATGCGCGCCCGCGACATCCTGAACGGCGGTTTGGGGTTGTACTTAGCAGGCAGAAATGTAGCCCGCAAGGAAGCCCGGTCTCGGCAATCCATCGAGGTATAGTTTATGTTTGTTAAATCAGTAAATCAGAAAATTACTAAGGGAAGCCCGCACCCCTGTTTCTTGTCCTGAGCTTGTTGAAGGGTCGGGTACTCCTTCAACCTTCGTGGTTTACTGAAATGAGGCAATTTTTACAAAAGGAGATGAAAGATGCAAAAGCTTACCGGTATTCAAATTGGTATCCTTGTGACGGTGCTCATCACAGCCGCATTACACCTTGCCGCTGCCTTCGATAAGATCCTGTTCCCCGAAGGCCCAGATATGTTGTTCCTCTTGAATGGCTTGGGCTATTTAGGCTTGTTGGGCGCGTACTTCTTGCCCATTCCGTTCTTTCAATCGAGACATAACCTAGTGCGCTGGGCGTTGATCGCGTTTGCCATCGTAACGATCGTCGCCTGGCTGGTCATCTGGGTTGGGTTCTACGTCATCCGCGACGGTGCGCCCTTCTTCGGCCACGATTCGATCTACGGCGTGCCGGCCAAGATCGATGAGTTGATCCTGCTGGCGTTGCTGTGGAGAGATAAATCAAAATCGGGATTGGCGTTTGAACGCGTGCCTAATAAACTCTTCTTTATTGCGCCCGGGCAGGTCGAAGTCCGCCAATCGCCTCTGCCGCCGTTAGGCCAGGGGCAGGTGCTGGTGGAGACGATTTGTTCGGCCATCAGTCCGGGCACGGAGATGCTGGTCTACCGGGGAGATTTCCCGAAAGGGCTGGGCGATGCCAACGATGCTCTAAGCAACGATCTGGCATACCCGCTGTCTTACGGGTATGCCTGCGTTGGCAGGGTGACCAAGATCAGCAAGGAGATGCGCCATCGCTGGCTGGGCAGACTGGTATTTGCCTTTCAGCCGCACGCCTCTCACTTCATCGCCACGCCCGATGCGTTGTTCCCGCTGCCCGACGGGATGTCGCCCGAAACGGCCTGTTTCCTGCCAAACATGGAAACGGCCGTCAACCTGGTGCAGGATGCTGCGCCAATTCTGGGAGAACGGGCTTTGGTCTTCGGACAGGGCATCGTCGGGTTGTTGACCGCCTCCCTGCTGGCGGAATTCCCGCTGGCCTCCCTCGTGACCTGTGACTGCTACCCGCTGCGACGGGAGGCTTCCCTGTCCCTGGGCGCCACCGCCGCGCTCGACCCGAACGGGGACGGGTTCCGGGAAAGCGTTCGCAAGCTGCTCCCCTCCGGCGCCGACTTTGCCCTGGAACTCTCCGGCTCCCCCGCCGCCCTGGACGACGCCATCGCCCTGACCGGTTTTGGCGGCCGGGTGGTCATCGGATCCTGGTATGGAGAGAAAAAGGCTTCGCTCGACCTTGGCGGGGCCTTCCATCGTAGCCGGATCCAGCTGGTTGCCTCGCAGGTCAGCACGATTGCGCCCGGGTTGAGGGGGCGCTGGGACAAGACCCGCAGGTTCGAGGTCGCGTGGGAGGCGTTGGAACGCATCCAACCGGAGCGGTGGATCACCCATCGCTTTCCGCTGGAGCAGGCTGAAGAGGCGTATCGTCTGCTCGATACAGCCCCCGAAGAGACGATTCAGGTTCTTTTCAACTACGGGGAAACAAAGTAGCGAGCGTTTTTGTTTTGGTATTTAATCCAGAGGGGTAATACCGTGTTTGATGGCAAAGCGGACCAGCCCGGTCAAGTCGCGCACCCCGATTTTCCCCATCAAGCGGCTGCGGTAGGTCTCGACTGTTTTTGGCGATAAGGCCAGTTTTTCGGCAATGGCGGCGCTGGAATTGCCTTCCACGGTAAGTTGCAGCACTTCCCGCTCTCGCATGCTCAGCTGTTCCAACGGACTCTGCATCTGGCGGTTTTGCATGTAAGCTTCCATGACCGTATCGCGAATACTGGGACTCAAATAGCGGCGGCCCATGTGCACCGACCGGACCGCGGAAATTACTTCCGCACCGGCCGATTCTTTTAAGATGTAGCCCTGGGCGCCTGCTTGCAGGGCGCGGAAGATGTGTTCCAGGTCTGAGTGGATCGAGAGGATCACGATTCCGATGTTGGGCAGGGCTTCGTGGATGATCTGGGCAGCTTCTATGCCATTTTAACTCTGGCATGGTAATGTCCATTACGATGATATCCGGTTTTATCGCGAGGATATTCTCAATGGCTTTGTTGCCGTTCTCCGCTTCTCCTACAACCTTAATATCGGCCTGGGATTCGAGCAGAATGCACAGCCCATCGCGAAGCACGCGGTGATCATCGGCAAGGAAGACGGAAATGGTCATATTGCTTTCCTCACCCGGACGATGATTTGGGTTCCGTGCCCGGGCACGGACACGAATCAAAAACTCTCCATGGATCGTGCGCGCGCGTTCCCGCATCAAGGGAATTCCCCAATGCTGCAAGGTTGGTGAGCCTGGGGTTTTTTGGTCAAATCCGTTGCCGTTATCTGTAAGGGACATCACGGTGTAGTGTTCTTCTTCAAACAATTCGATATTCACTTCAGTCGCATTGGCATGTTTGGCAACGTTATTAAGAGCCTCCTGCACAATCCGAAAGAGGGCAATTTCAATCTCAGCGGGACAGGCGAGAATCCTTCATATACCGCTCATTAACGTTGACTTCAATTTCTGTGCGGCGGTGATATTCTTCGCAGTACCAATAGAGTGTGGCTATTAATCCGTACTTATCCAGCATGGGCGGGCGCAGCTCTGACATGGTTGAGCGTACATGTTTGATGGTTTCCACAACCAGTTTCTCGGTATCTGCCAGCCGCGTTATAACGCCTTCCGGAGCGGGTTCCGGTAACAGGGCGCGCAAGATATTCAAATTTACGTTGATAGCCGTCATATCCTGCCCAATGCTGTCATGCAACACCTCCGCCAGGTGGCTGTACTGTTCTTCCTGTAATTGAACCAGCTGGCGGGACAAGCCGCGGAGTTGGGTCTGGCTTTCGGTGAGCTGTTCGAAGAGCCGCGCGTTCTGAATGGCTAACGCGATGGGACTGACAAGGCTGTTAACGAATGAAGTTTCATCCTCTGAGTAAGGTTTTGCATTTTCCCTGGCAATTGCTAACAGGCCTAGCGGGCGATCGCCCGTGTGTAACGGGAAGACTTCCAACACGCTGTTGCCATCTTTTCCAAGCAGGACAGCAAACTCAGCGGGAAGTAAGCCAGCGCCGCTTTCCATCGAAATTTCGCTCGCTGAAAATCTTCCCCCTTTGAGGATCCGTCCGGCGATAGTGCTCGTTTCAACTGGTATGGCGCGCTTGAGCAACTGCTCGCGCTGCCGGTGCAGTCTCTCAACGTCACGGTCCGTGATGGCCCGCACCTCCAATTGAGTCAAATCCGAGGTAAAGAGCGCGATCAAACAGGTGTCCCCGATCAAGTTCGATATCTCGGTCGTGACGTGTTCCAGCAAACGACTGTAATCCCGCGATTCCTGTATCAAATACTGGGAAAGGCTGGCCCGAATTTCCGAACGGCGTTTATCGAGGATCAGTTTTCGGTTGAGCGCTTCCAGTTCCATCGTCCGTTCGCGGACTTTGCGCTCCATTTGTCCGGTAAACTCCCGCACCTGCTGCTCAGCCTGTTTATGCTCGGTAACATCCTGAACGATCATGATCAGGCGCATGATCTTATTTCCTTCGGAAACCGGGATCAACCGGAAATGGAGTATCCGCTCTTTAAAGTTCGTATCAGATTCAAAAATTGTTTTCTTGCTGGTCGTCTCGTATACCCATTCCCTGATTGGAATCCCAAAGGGCGTAAGCAGTGCAAACAAATTCTGGCCTGTGAGATCATCCGCGCTGCGGTTCAGCCAAATTGCGCTGATATCGTTAGCGACGATAATCGTGCCATTTGCTTCGATCAGCAAGATCGATTCGGTTACGGAGGTAAAAAGGATCTGTAAATCTTGTTGCACGTTCGCCAGGAGACTGGCAGTATGCAATGAACGGTTCGATCGTTTGGTATGCCATGGTCGCTTCGAGGGTATGCTAAACTGATTATGATTATCCTTGCATCATCATAACAAACGGCACGGGAAAAGGCAAACAACGCGGCGCTTTCGGAACTTCGCGGGTAAGGCACCCCAAATCCGGCACCCTTTCACGGCAAAACCTGGAGAACAAACAAAGCTCAAGGCGAAGTTTTTTGCGGATATGGTACACTTTTATATGGAGGCAAACATGGACGAAGAAAAAATCCTGACCTTACATCCGGAAGAAGGCAAACAAGGGGTGAATATCAGTCGCACCAAGTATGAGATGATCCGGCAAGCCATCCTTGATGCGGTCCGATCCCAGGGCACCATCAGCTATCAGGGACTGGTTTCGCTGGTCGAGTACAATTTGCGAAACCGCTTTGAAGGCTCCATCCCCTGGTATGTCACCACGGTCAAACTCGACCTGGAAGCGCGCGGTGAGATAGAGCGAATCTCCGGCTCGCGGGAACAAACGTTTAAAATAAAGAGATAACCCCATTGGATAACCCAACAGAATAGGTATGGCAACCAACATCGAGATTAAAGCTCGCGTGGATGACTTCGAGGCCTTGAAAGCGCGGGCCGAAGCCCTGAGCGACACACCCCTCACCATCCTTCCACAGGAAGATATTTTCTTTAACACCCTCAAAGGACGCTTGAAATTGCGAATCCAGGCGCCCGACCAGGGTTGTCTTATCTATTACGAACGTCCCGATCAAGGCGGCCCCAAACGCTCCGACTACCATCTGGCAGAGACCGGCGACCCCCATAATCTCAAGGAAACCTTGGCGCTGGCGCTCGGAATTCGCGGCGTGGTCAGGAAAACGCGTTATCTCTACATGGCCGGACAGACTCGCATCCATTTGGACGATGTGGAGGGGCTGGGCCATTTCATGGAACTGGAAGTCGTCATGAGGGAAGGTCAGAGTGACGCTGAGGGACAAGAGATCGCCGAAGATCTCATGCGCAGGCTGGGGATCGGGGCAGAGGCGTTGCTGGAAGGGGCATATATGGATATGATCGAACTCGCACTTAACCAGGAGCAAAATGACGCGCGTTAAAAGCATCAATCACGTGGCGGTCGTCGTAGACGACATGGAAAAGGCCTTGTCCTTTTGGCGGGATGCGCTCGGCATGGAAGTACAGGAACTGCGCGATGTGCCTGTCGAGAAGTCGCAAATTGCCTTTTTACCGCTGGAAGGATCGGAAGTGGAGCTGGTCATGCCGACCAGCGACGATTCCGGAATCGCTAAGTACCTGGCAAAACGCGGCCCGGGCATGCACCATATCTGTCTTGAAGTGGACGATATCGCGGGAATGCTGTCACAGTTGAGGTCGAAGGGAGTCCGGCTGATCAATGAAGAACCCCGCACCAGCGTGGACGGGAAAAAGTATGCTTTTATCCATCCGGAGAGCACTGCCGGCGTGCTGGTAGAGCTTTACGAGCTTTGAAGGTTCTTTGCAGAGATTGCCATCCCACGGCAATCTTTGTGGTTTAATTGCCCTGATGTTAAACAACATCGAATCCATTTTTCGCGAAAATTGCAAATTGACCCGCGATCGCCCCGTATCTGGTGGGGGTTTCAGGCGGGCCGGATAGCCTGTGCTTGATGGAGTCTTTGCGCCAGGCAGAGTATCCGGTCATTGTGGCCCATTTCAACCACCAGCTGCGCCCGGATTCGGACGCGGAAGCCAACGCGCTCGAGAAGACCACATCCCGGAAAAACATCCCTTCGATTTTCGAGAGCGGCGATGTGCGTGCGTTTGCTGAAGAGGAAGGCCTGTCCATTGAAGAGGCCGCCCGGACGATGCGTTACCGCTTCCTGTTCAAGCAGGCGCGGGAGCGAAACGCCCAGGCCCTGGCTGTCGGTCACACGGCAGATGACCAGGTGGAAACCGTTTTGATGAACTTCCTGCGCGGCGCCGGCCTGACCGGCTTGAAAGGCATGACGTACCGTTCGCTGTTACCAACCTTCGATGAAGGCATGCCGCTGGTCCGGCCGCTGCTCGACGTCTGGCGCGAGGAGACGGTGGTGTATTGCGCCGCTAACGGGTTACGGCCTTATTACGATCCGAGCAACGATTCGCTCAACTTCTTGCGCAATCGCATCCGGCACTTGCTCATCCCTCAGCTAGAAACCTATAACCCGCGTTTTCGGGAGGCGGTTTGGCGCACGGCGCGCTCGCTGGCAGGCGATTATGCAGCCTTGATCGAGGTCATCGATGCCACCTGGAATGAGTGTGTACATGCTGAGCAGCCTGGCATGATCACCTTCCATGCAGAAATGCTTTGCAACTATGCGCCGGGGTTGCAGCGTAACCTGGTCCGCCGCGCGCTGGAAACCCATTGTGCCGGGAATCACGGACCTGCGCTTCTCGACGCTGGACAACGCTGCCGAATTTCTTTCTACCAGGAGATACGGCCGCCTGGACTTGACCGCGGGCATGCGCCTGCTGTTGGAAGGGGATATCGTCTACGTTGCCAGCAAGTCAGTGAAGCTGCCTTTCGAGCGCTGGCCCCAAATGCCCCAGGTTGAGGACTCGATGATGCTGCCTGTCCCCGGCCAGTTGAACCTTTCGGGCGGCTGGAAGTTTTCCTGCGAGCAGTGGCGCATCCCGGCCCTGGCTTTGGAACAAGCCCTCAACAACGAGAACCCGTTCCAGGTCTGGTTGGATGCGAGCCGGTTGCCTAAAAAACTGGAGGTCCGCGCCCGCCAGCCTGGGGACCGCTTCGAGCCCTTTGGCATGGACGGGCACACAGTGAAACTGTCCGATTTCTTTATCAACGAAAAGTTGCCCTTGCGGGCACGCGAGGGTTGGCCTATTCTTTGTTCGGGAGATACTGTGATTTGGGTGCCCGGCTATCGCCCGGCACACCCCTACCGCCTGACAGACAAGACGCGGCAGGTGATGTATTTCACCTTAGCACAAAAACAATGACATGCAGCAGGGACGCAGTTGAGAAGACACCTGCAGCGCATATTTCCTCAGGAAAAATAAGGGCTCCCGACATCTGGGAGCCCTTATGCGCTTAAAATTCAGTAAATCACAGAATTACTAAGGGAAGCCCGAAAACAGGGGCGCGGGCGTACGCCCGCGCCCCTGTTTTCGGGTCCTCCTTCAACTTTCGTGATTTACTGAAATTAGAACTTACTTTTGTTGTTCGGCCAACTGTCTTAGTTTCAAATTGATCTCCCGCCATTGGATTTTGGAAACGCCCAGCTTCTGGCGGATCTTTTCGACCTCATAGCCTTCGCGATAGTCCATCAGGGTGCTGGTCCAACGGCACATGTCGAAGGAAAGATGTTTTTCGCCCAGGCCGGCTTCATTGCCGATGTCTTCCAGCAGATATTCCAATCTGCGCGGCGACCAGGGAAAAAGCTGATCCACGGGCTGGTACTGGGCCAGGTACTCACGGTAAGCGGGAATCCAGTCTTCAGGCAAGGGTATTTTGCGTTCCTTGTAGCGGTTGGAGGGACTGGCGTAGCGAATAAAGACAAGCGGACCTGCCGGCGCGTCCAGGTCGATGTGGTTGAGGTGGATACCCAGGCACTCGCTTTTCTTGATGCCGGTGGATAAGAGCAAATAGACCAGGGAATAAGGGCGCGCATCCGGTTTCCGCTCGTGACGGTGGAGGTCCGCGGCCTGCAACACCGCCTGGACTTCTTCTTCGGTCAGCACAGTGGGCAGCGGGCTCATCACCGAACGTTGCAAAACCTTTTCAGCCGGGTCTACTAACAGGACACCGTACTGGTGCAGCCAGCGAAAGAAAGACTTGGTGGAAGTAATGCGCCGGGCCAGCGTTTTCGGGCTACAGGGAACGGGGCGTTCGTGCTCCATCCACTCGAAGTAGCGGTTGAGGTCTTTGGTGGTGATTGCGCCCAGGGCTCGGTCCGGAGGCAGGAACTGGGTCAGGATGCGCACATCGGACAGGAAAGCCTTTACAGTATTTGGAGAGCGGCCCTGGTCATTGAGATACATCTCCCAGGCATTGATCGCCGGAGGGAGCAAACTTTGCGAGGTTAAATGAGCTACATTCGAATCTGCAGACATCGCGCCTCCTTATCATAATCAGCGTGTAGTCTTTTCGTATAGTTTAGCGGAAAAGGATGTGAATGTCAACGGAATGTGAAATGCAGTTCCGTTCGGACTGTAATGATTGCAAACCCGACTTCAATGTTATACTTTTTACTATAGTGCTGTTTTTGGCTGGCCAACAGATTCGAACGTGACACACCGACCCAATTGGTATCTCTATGGCAACTAACTTAAAAGAACGCGCCCCATGACATCACTCCCCAATGTCAGTGACGAATACCTGATTCAACAGTTCGCACAAGGCGACCTGCTGGCATTTGATTCCCTCTACAACCGGCACCTCAAGATGGTCGATAAGCGAGTGCGTTACGTTGTTCCAGAAATGGACGTCGAGGATGTAATCCAAGAAGTGTTTCTTGCTGTTTTGCGTTCTCTCCCGACATTTCGCGGCGAAGCACAATTCAGTACCTGGCTTCGCACTTTAATCCATAATAAAGTGGCCGAATACTACCGCAAACGTTCTCGCAAGAAAGAGACTATGCAGGTAGATCTGGTATATGCCGAGCAAACCAGCGATCACAGCAGTGCAAGATCCATGGAAGATCGCATCGCTTTATATAGCGCCCTGAACCAACTGCCCTGCCAATATCGTGAAGTGATCCTGTTGCGCTTCGCGGAGGGAATGCAATTCAATGAAATTGCAAAAAAAATGAAGAAAAAACCGGAGGCAACGAAATCCCTCTTTCGCCGGGCGTTATCTGCTTTTCGAAAAAAGATGGAAGGGAAAGATGATTAAGTCCAAAAACGATAACCATGCGATTGAGAAGCAACTCGCTGACTTTACAGACCAGAGCCTTGAAGGAACTGATCAAGGAGACAAGGAATCGTTCAGCTCCGACCCGGAACTGCGTGCGCTTCAACAAACCGCTCTGCACCTGAAAAATGCCATCCCTAAAGAGGGACTCAGCGAGGCAGCAATCCAACGGATGCGCCAAAATATCGTGATGGAATGGAAGCAACAGAAGCATAAAACAAACAAGTTTTCCTGGAAGCGATTTTTTTTCGCGCGCAAGCCATCCGAACAGAAATGGCAGTCGCAGCATAGCCGGCGGCGCCAGAGCCAGCGCGTCTCTTTCGCGACCCTGCTGATCCTGTTATTTGTAAGTATTTTCTTGATGAACAGAGTCTCTTCGGCCCAACCAGCCGCCAGTGGACAAAACTTGAACGGCAGCCTGTTTCTCGCATGCGGCGTACTGATCCTGCTGGCCTTGTGGTTCTTCCGCCGTGAGCGATAACCCCCTGCCCCTTGAAGTTCCAACGAAGAGACGGTAGTAGCAATTGCTGCTATCGTCTTTCCTTAAAAACCCGGCGCTCCTGTTGCAACCGACTATCAGATAAGGTAAGATTTCTGTATGGATTTGATGTTCGCGTTGATCCTTGCTGTTATCATCCCAATGATTTTTCTTGGGATGATCCTCAAAGCCGACTTTTATCAAGTGGGTCGCTACCACATCATATTAATAAGCCTTGTCGGGGGTGTGATAGCCTACCTGTTTGCATCTTTGACAATCTCCACCTTGAGAATATCCTCGACGCTGGATCCGCTAACGATCAAACAGCTCATCGCGCCGGCCCTGGAAGAAGGATTAAAAGGGCTGGTTTTGCTTTGCCTGCTGTTCAGGTTCAGGTTCACCTTTTCTGTGGACGGGGCGCTCTACGGTTTTGCGACGGGGATTGGTTTTGCAATCCTGGAGAATTTTGAATATGCACTCCATACCCCGTCCATACCAGACGTTCTCCTCAGGACGCTCTCGGCGAACCTGGTACATGCCTCCAGCAGCGCGATGATAGGCATCGCGCTGGGAATATTCCACTGGAGAAGAACTCGCTCAGGTTGGCCGGTTCTAGCGCTTGGCTTGCTTCTGGCAACCGGCCAGCACATGTTCTATAACATCATGGTCGAACGCGCAGCCTTTCCGATGATTGCGATCGGCATCGCATTTTTTGGCCTTGGCTTGATTTACCTTGCCTTGCAACGCGGAAAGAAACAGGCGCAGGGATGGATCAAACAAAAACTGAGGATGGACGACCGGGTGACCCAGGGCGAAGCGGCAGCAGTGGACCGCCTCCCGGTCATGGACGACCTCCTGTTCCCGGTTGTAGAGCGGTTCGGCCCCGAGACAGCCAGCAAGGTGGAAACACTCCTGTACCTGCAGGCGCGCCTCGGCATCAAACGCCAAACCCTCGAACGCTTTCACAAAGACGATAGAACGGGCAGCGCCGTTAGAGCAGAGATAGGGGAAATGCAATCGGAAATGGAAACAGTACGTCGCGAGATCGGCGCCTACGCCATGCTGTTCGTTCGCGGGTTGTTCACCGAAGAGATGGTTTCGATATGGGAAGGGATACAGGTCAAGGTCCTGGAACGGTCCGCGCGGAATGGCGGTCAAAAGGGAGGCGGCCTGTGGTCTTCTCTGGAAGAACGGCTGAAAGAGCAGACGGATACAGAAGGCTTGCGTTGATCTAATGGAACAAGACACCATCGCTCAATTGAAAAAAATCAACTGGTTTATTAAATTGCCGGAAGACTTTTTCGAAGTGCTGTCGCAGGTGGTGCGCAAGCGCACGCTAAGCAAGGACGAGATCTTGTTTAACAAAGGTGATGAAGGCAACTCTCTTTTTATACTCAGTTCGGGCAGAGTGAAAATCATCACCCAGGATTCGCAAGGGAATGAGGTCATTCTAAACCAGGTCGAGGGGGGCGAGATCATAGGAGAAATGGCCTTGCTGGACTTTGAGCCACGTTCCGCAGGTGTTGTCGCGCTTGAGGAGACCTCTTTCATGGAAATAAGCCGGGAAGATTTCATGGAAGTCCTTTCCGGACAACCCGAGTTGGCACTCTCGATTATCCGCGGACTGATAGCACGGTTGCGACACAACACCAGCTATATCGAACAAATCACAGAAATGAGCAGGCGCGTTGCCAGGGGCGATTACTCGTTTTTAGGTGAAACGCAACCGGTGGGCACGGAAGAAAATGCAGAGGGACAGGAAAAGATCAGGCAATTAATGGCAGAGTTCTACAAAATGGTACAGGGTGTGAGGGAACGCGAGGCTGATTTGAAAGAACAGCTTCAAAAACTGGCGCTGCAAATCGATGAGGCAAAACGGAAACAGGTTTTCGAAGAAATCACCAACACGGATTTCTATGCCAATTTGAAAAAGCAAGCCAAAAAACTGCGGGCACAACGCAAGGATAATACATGAGCTTTGTGGGAGGCAAAATGGGAAAGATCGTCTCAATTCACTCGTTCCGCGGGGGAACCGGCAAATCGAATGTTACCGCCAACCTGGCTGCGCAGATCGCCCTTTCGGGCAGGCGCGTCGGGGTAGTGGATACCGACATCCAGTCGCCCGGCATCCATGTTTTGTTTGGGTTGGATGAAACCAACATGGGAAACACGCTGAACGACTTCCTGCACGGGAAATGTTCGATCGGGGAAGTTGCTTTTTCGGTCGGGGCAAACGCGGGGCAACACGGGCAGCTTGCAGACAAACGATTGTGGCTGTTCCCCTCCTCGATCCGCGGAAATGAAATCAGCCAGATCCTGCGCGATGGCTTCGATATCAACCAGTTGAACGAGGGGTTGCAAACCTTGCTGAGTGAGTTCGAACTGGACTGTCTTTTGCTCGATACCCATCCGGGCCTGAACGAGGAGACGTTGCTTTCGATTGCCATCTCCGATCTTTTGATCGTCGTCTTGCGACCCGATCACCAGGATTTCCAGGGCACCGCTGTGACCGTGGACATTGCCCGCAGCCTGGATGTCCCCAACATGATGTTGATCGTCAACAAGGCCGTTCCCGGATACGACTATGACGATCTCAAAGGCCAGATCGAGGGGGCTTACCATGCGCCCCTGACGGCTATTTTGCCGCTCAATTTTGAACTGGCCGACAATGCCAGTCGAGACCTGTTCTCACTCAGTAATCCGCTTCACCCCTGGACGATGGAATTGGCGAAGGTAACGGAAGCAATTTTATCGGCCCCGTAGGAGAATAAGAAAAGATGAAATGCTGGCACTGTGAAGAACCGGCGCGAGCCGCCTGTAAGTTCTGTGGGCGTTTTGTGTGCAAAGAGCATACCAAACCGATGTCAACCTTTATCGCGATGTACTTAGGCAGCACCGAAACCCCCAAGGGATTGGCTGTGGCAAACGTGGTCTGGTGCGGGGAATGCGAGCCACAACCCGATCCCGTTTCGATGCCAGAGCTCTATTAGAAGTGAGGCCCAAATGGCTGGAGTATTTGACCGGTTACAAAAGGAAATAGACGATAAGCGCAAAGCAGGCGGGATCTCCGTCCTCGACCTGGCCGACCTGCCACCCTCTCTGCGCAAGATCATGCGGCTCATGCTCAGGCAAATTCGTATGAAATACACTGAACTGCTTGATGCGACCGAGCAAATGCCCGAGGGCGAACGCTTGAGCCGCGCTGACCTGGACGAGGCATTGCAAAAATTATCCGACCAGGCCTGGTTGATCCAAATTGGGACAGGGGAACGCGCCGTTTATAAAGTGAACCTGCGACGCAAGGCCGGCAGCAATCTTTCCGATACCATCTGGCAAAACCTGGATTCCAAATTAAAAAAGTAGGTCCGCCTTCGCGCGTTCCCCTCGGGACAACTGCGTTATATCATACCCACAGCCATACATTACGCTTTCCTTCTTAAATGGGATCATGAAGGGTATACTTCGCCCATGTCTCGCGAACGGCTCGGTGTCTTCGGCGGCACCTTCGACCCTCCCCACATCGGCCATTTGATCCTGGCGGCTGAGGCCTGCGCAGACCTGAAGCTGGACTGCCTGTTGTGGGTGCTCACCCCCGTCCCCCCGCACAAACTTGGACAACCCATTACCCCGCTGGAACACCGGCTGGCAATGCTGGAACTGGCGATTGTAGGCGACGTGGACTTCCGGCTTTCGCGCGTCGAAATGGACCGCCCGGGCCCGCATTATATGCTCGATAGCATGCGAATGCTGGGGGACCAACACCCGTCTTCGGACCTGATCCTGTTGATTGGCGGCGACTCCCTGCGTGACCTGCCGGCCTGGCACCGTCCCGCGGACCTGATGGCTGCTTGCGACGAAATCGGGGTGATCCGCCGCCCCGGGGATTCGGTAGACCTGTCGGCGCTGGAGCGGTCCATACCGGGCACGCAGGCCAAGGTCCGCTTTGTGGACGCGCCGCTCCTGGAAATTTCCTCGAGCGATATACGCCGCCGTATCCGCGAGAAATTGCCGTTCCGCTATTATCTTTCCCGCACCGTTTACGAATATATTCTGAAACGTGAACTATACAGGTAATTGATGCCCCTCCTTTTCAGATTCGCTCTTTTCTTCCATTGCCCTCGGACATTTCATGGTAGACCTGCTCAACGGCAGCCGTCCGGTGCTGCTGGCCTATTTGAGCGGGCCCCTCGGTTTGACGAACGCGAGCCTTGCGATCATCTCTACCCTGTACGTGGCCACGGCCTCGATCACCCAACCGGTCTTCGGCTGGCTGTCAGACCGTTTCGGCCCGCGCTGGCTGGCTGCCGGCGGCCTTTTTTGGATGATGTCTTTCTTCATGCTGGCCATGTTTATGCCCGGGACGGAGGCGCTCGTCTTCCTGGTGATCGCCAGCCTGGGCTCAGCGGCGCTCCACCCGGCGGGCGCAATGCAGGCCACGGTGCGCGGCCGAACGCACTACGCAGGCAGGGAAACGACCGCCGCCTCGTTTTTCTTCATGTTTGGGCAGGTGGGACTTTTTCTGGGACCGATCATCGCCGGGCCGCTGCTGGACCAGTTCGGGCTGTACGGGTTGCTCATCCCGGCTGGCTTGTGTTTGCCGGTTGCGTTGAATGCCGGTTGGCAATTGCGCCGTACGCGCCCCCTGCAGGCAAGCGAGCAGGTACATTCCACGGACAGGATCGGCCACAGCGTTGGGTTCATCGTTACCCTGGCGACCATCGCAGTGCTGCAGGCCTGGGCGCAACAAAACATGGTTACTTTTATTCCAAAATATTTGAAAGACCTGGGCCAGACGCCCGCGATCTACGGCCTGATCGCCGGGTTGTTCATGGGCGGCTCGGCCCTGGGGAACGTGCTCGGCGGTCACCTGGCAGACCGCTTTGGAAAACGGCCCGTAGCCGGAACCATGCTGGCCCTGGCAGGGATTCCGTTATTTTTGATTTCGCTGGTAGGCTGGTCGCCGTGGCTTTTCCTGCTGGTTCCGTTGTCGGGTATGTTTACCGGCTCGGTTCACAGCATTATCGTTGTCATTGCGCAGGGGATTATTCGCGGGGGCATGGCGCTCGCCTCCGGGCTGACGTTGGGGATCATGTTCACGGCCGGATCGTTTGGCACCTTGCTTTCCGGTCCCCTGGCGGATACCTGGGGATTCCCGCTCGTCTTCCAACTGACGGCTGGCTTGGTACTGGTTGCTTCGCTGGCTACGTTGCGCTTGAAAGAGTCCCCCCACCGACGAAGTCTGGTCGAAACTTAAGGCAAAGTAACGCGAGATACGATCTCGCTCTAATCAATTAAGGTGACTACCTCGACAATGGCACATTATCCGACAGAAGTCCAAAAAATGGGGTGGGTGAAGGCGTACGCCTTCACCCACCCCATTTTTTGGGAATTCCTCGCTAGGTCTGAGCAGATACCAATTAAGCGTCTAAATGGTAGGTATGGTACCCGTTCTTGCAGGGGTTTCCCCAGGCGATATGCATCTCACGCGCCGTCAGGTCGATCACCAGCGCGTTGATGGTCTTCTCCCGGTCGAGCGGGTCGTTGACGCCCAGGTCGTGCTTGCAAATCGAATTGGGATAATTGACGTGGTCACGCTGGATCGCCTGTAAGGACTTGATGGTGTGATTGTGCGATTGGTTCAGCAAACGTAGGGCCCGGAAGTAACGGATACGCGAAGAAATCAGCTCTTCGGGGTCATTCTCGATCTCTTTCATGTTCTGAGAAAGATAGTGATTGGAATGGACCACATACCCGTCCACGTTATATAAAATCGAAAAACGGCGCGCTGAAACTTCCACGTTGTAAATTTCGCCGCTTTCGTGGGCGATCAAATGGTTGTACCCCGCTGCGCGATGCGGGATCAGCGAGCGGTTGAGCGCCCCCCGGGCGTCCGGGAGGCCAGGACCGCGCGGGCCACTACCAGGCGCGGGATGCCGATGCGCGAATCGTTGGGGTAGACCGAGTCGATCAATTGGGCAATCCCGTACGCGTTGAAGCCAATGTTGGGGATCAAACCGCCGTAGGTCATTGCCAGGTAGGGCGGCTCATTTTTCGGTTCAGCATGGATAATAAATACGTCCCCTTCGTCCTCCGGGACCCAATCTTCGTTGTGGGCGAGCAGCACGTGCCCATCTGCGGTGCGTTCATCGTTGACCGCCATGCTGGTGCAACGCATCAAATGCAAGGCGTCCATCGTTACGGCTTCCATCCCGGTCAGGACGGCCAGATCGTCGAACAAGACGTTCGCGCCCTGGGCAATCCCCTCCATTTCATCGACATATTGGGGATACCGCTCCTGCACGAAGGGGATGTACTTGCGGGCCTGGATTCGTGCGCCCTCCCAGGTCAACTCAAGCTCGTTATACGATTCTGCTAACAACTTGCGTGCATTTTCGATGCTGTGTTGAACGTTTTCGCGACGCGCCTCCCCAATTTGCCGTCCCATCTCGCAATGGGTCCCCGAAACCCGGACGAGCGGCAAAGGTTCCGAGTGGACCGGCGACTCAAACTTTTCTTTTCTTTCTTCCATGATACGGCTCCTAAGACAAACCCGCCCCGGCAGGTTGCACCGAGGCAGGTTCATTATACTATCGAGCCGTAAAAGCCGAGAGGCTCCCCTATCAGAACTGCATTACAGGATCGTTATCTTTCTGATTTCGCATCTGCTCAGGCTTACGCAAAGAAGTAGGGCACACCGTGCCACCACCTCAAATGCAGGCTGAGTAATTACCTGATTTCGTTTTAAAGCGATTAGCCTACCGGATTGCCCTGCGGGGGAGTCACGGGCGGGACAAGCCGGGGATAGGTCTGGGTACCGAAGAAGGTCAGGACCACAGCGCCGACGCCGAGCAACGCCACCAGGGAAGTTGCTAACCAGCCGATGCACGGGATCATGCCAACGCCGCCGACCACAAGCATCATCAAGAAGGTCCCCAGGCCGGCGCTGAGAGGCGGCGCCCAGGTCTGGTTGATGGCGCGGGTAAAGCGCTCCCCCACTTCCGTGCCGATGGCGATCATGCCGAACAACCAGGCCAGGGCCAGCACTGCGGCAGCGATCAGCGCCACCGGGATCAGGATGAGCGTGATTGCCAGGACGATGAGCACAAAGGGCGTCAAAACCCCGGTCAGCAGGCCGATGCTGCCGGCGATCACCGGTTGGCCGACCACAGCCTGGGACACCCGTTCGATCTGCGGTTGCAGGAACAGGCTGGCCAGCATCGCGAGCAGGGAAACGGCGATGGCGGTCCCAAACACCCGGAAGAAATCGCCAAGCGGGTTGAAACGGAACCAGACGTCCGGCGGGTTTGGAGGCGAAGGCGGGTTGGGAACATCCGGCACATTCGGGACATTGGGTACCCCGGGCACGTTCGGCGCGGGGATGGCCGGGATCTGGATATCGGGCGCAGGAATATTGGTAATGATCTCCCCTCCCACCTGCGCACCCGGCTCGCGCGCCAGAGAGCCGCCCACGGTGACCAGATCGCCCTTGACCGTGGCAGTCTCGCTCATCGAAGTCGAGCCCCCTACAATGACGGTTGAGCCGTTGACGGTACCATTAAGGTTCACATTCCCGCCAATGACCACCATATCGCCCTGGATGGTAGCATCTTCCCCGATCTGGACGTTCCCGCCGAAGACCACCAGGTCGCCGGTCAGGGTGTCGCCGCTGGCCAGGCTGAAGTTGTCACCGAAGATGACGCGTCCATCCAGAAGACGGCCGGAGGCACTACGGGCATGAACAGCGCTGGCCGGCAAAACCAGAAATGCCAACACCAGCATCAGGGTAAGAAGTTTTAGCAATTTTTTCATGAAGTTACTCCTTGCGGACGGCGCATCAAGCGCCAGATCGAGATGGACCAGAGCAAAGCAAATCCGCTCAAGGTAGAGAACAATACCAGCCAGACAAACGGAGGCACGAAGCGGGGTATCACATGGACGAGCACAGAACCAGCTTCGGCCACGGCCACCGCCGTTGTATAAATAAACAGTGCAGCGCGCACCATCGCTGAGATCCACTCAGCGGGCGAGCCAACCACAGAAACGACAAAGGGGCCTAAGAGGAATGCCAGGAAAAGCAAGCCTGCTAGCGAGAAAAATAAGCCGCCCCACAGAGTCCGCCTGCGCTGCGTGCGGCGGGCCAGGACCAGGCGCTCCTGCCAGCGGACAGAGAACCCTGGCGCAGGCGCGACCAGGCGCGCGGAACGGAGCGCCATGTTCGATTCGGCAACCGCGCTGCAGACTTTGCAGGCGCGCAAGTGCGCGTCCAGCTCGCGTTTCTGGGTGGGATTGAGAGGCTGGTCATCCAGCAGCCAGTCTTCAAAAGGCCGGTGATTCATAAGGGCTCCTTTCCACATGTGCGGTTGTGGAATGTTCTTGCCAGAGTTTACCGAGTTGCTTCCGCGAGCGGTGCAGGCGGCTCTTCACTGCGCTGACGGTTAAGTTGAGCGCTTCGGCGATCTCTTTCTCGGAAAAGTCGTACCAGTAGCGCATCACAATGGCAGCCCGGTCGGTCGCGTCCAGGGACTGGATCATGCCGTGCACCTGCTCCCGTTGTTCGCCGTAAACCGCTTCCGATTCGGGATGAGGCGCGTGCGCGTCCGGGATCTCGAAGGTGGACTCTTCGTCTTCATCGACAGAGAAAACAGGCAGCTTGCGCCGTCTGAGACGGTCGATACAATAATGGGCCGCGATCGAGAGAAGCCAGGTTGCAAAAGGCCGCTTGATATCATAGCGATGAAGGTGCTGGTACGCCCGCAGGAAGGTCTCCTGGGCGGCGTCTTCCGCCGCTTCAGGCTCGCCCAGCATGCGATAACACAGGTTGTAGACCGGGGATTGGTAGGTCTCAACGATGTAGGTAAAGGCTTCATCGCTTCCGTTTTTGGCCTGGAGGATCCAGGTCTGTTCCTCGTTCACGTTACTCCTTTGTCTTTCTGCACTTACTCTACGCGGCAGAGCAATGAAAGGTTGCAAGTTTGAGCTAACAAATCTGCAAAACACCATACCCTTTCGGGCACTTTACCCTTTCGGGCACTTAGACGCCAAGGTCGCCAAGCAGCCGTTAAAGGACGCCAAGCCTTTGTCCTTGGCGACTTAATGAACCCTTGGCGGTTTATTTCGAGAATATCTAATGCGTATGGACATGACCTGCCCCGCTTCCTTCCGGGCCCAGGGCCTGCCCCCACCTCCCCAGCCGGTGGCGGTAGAGGGCCAATCCCGCCGCAATTGCCGTCGTGAGCGGGACCGCGGCGATCAGCCCCAGCGACCCGACCAGAGTGCGCACGATCTCCTCGGCAATAAACGAAAAGTTGACCACGTAGCCAAAGTCGCCCCGGCCAAGGGAGAACATCAACAGCATGGGCAGCGAGGCCCCGGCGTAAGCCAGCACCAGCGTATTGACGGTAGCAGCCACGTGGTCCTGGCCGATGCGCATGGCAGCCTCGTACAGGCCACGAAAGCCCAGGCCGGGATTGGCCCCGTGCAGTTCGAAGGCGGCCGAGGCCTGGGTCGTCACCAGGTCGTCCAGCACGCCCAGCGCGCCGATGATCATGCCCCCCAGCAGCAGTCCACGCAGGTTGATGCGCGAGTTCAACATCTGGATCAGGAACAGCGCGTTCTCGTCGCCCGCTCCGGTGAGGCGGGTAAAGACAACGAAGAAATAGGCCAGCGTGCCGGTAATGAGCAGCACGAAGACCATGCCCAGCACGGCGGCGTGGGTCTTCAGGTTCCAACCGTAGGTGAGATACAGCGTGACCGCCAGCAGGAGGACCGAACCGATGATGCTGACCCGCACCGGGTCTTCCCCGGCCAGGATGTGCGGGATGATGTAGCGGACGATGACAAATAGGCTGAAGGCCATGCTGAGCAGGGAACGCAGTCCCTTCCAGCGGCTGATGACCAGGATGGCCAGGACGAAGGCCCCCAGCAGCCACAACAGCGGCGCCGTGCGGACGTGCTCGGCGAAATAGGCCGTCAGCACGCCGTCCGGCCGTTTGCCGATCGTGATCAGGATCTGATCGCCCGGTTCAAGATAGACGTTCCCCGGAAGCACCTGGCGCTTGCCGTAGTCGATCTCCATAAGGATGCCCTGGTACTCCCCCTCCAGGATTTCCACGCGCGCAAGCTGGTAACGCTGGACGGTACCGCCCAAGTCGATCTGGCCCTCTTCGACAATCTCATCCACTTTGGCGCGTACCGTCTCGGAACCAAACGCGGACATCTGGGCCACCGGCAGCACCACCCGCGAGAAGTAGGGCACGAACAGGAAGGCGGCAACAACGAGAATGAACAGGATAAAGGGTATGAATTTGTGAATTTTGATTCGGATCATGGCCCCAATCATACCGCACGCCAAAAAGAGGAAGTGGGGTGTCGTGGGCGGGCTGCAGCCCGCCCACGACACCCCACACCCCAACTATTTTAATTTCTATCGATCTTTCTTAGCAAGAACATACTCAACAAAATACACACCGACCCAAACACGAACAACGCCGTATACCCCACCCACTGCCCCGGCCATGATTATTCAGCCAGTCCAGCGCCGGGCCTTCCAGGCGTGCCAAAGCGGCGGAGCCGGCGGTGGCCAGGTTGGTCAGGCCGAGGAACTTGCCGGCCTGGTCGCGGGGGACCAGCCGGTTGGCCAGCGCCCAGTTGGAGGTCAGGAACAGGCCGAGGCCCGCGCCCAACACGCCGCCGACCGCCATCAGGCCGGCCATGTCGCGCGGGATGAGCATCAACAGCATCCCCGCCGCGGCCAGGGCACTGGCAATATACAGGATGCGCTTGGCCCCGAATCGATCCGTCAGCCAGCCGCCGATCAGCACCAGCACAACCAGGGACAGGGTCAGTACGGCCAGCAGGTCGCCGGTCGCCTTGGGCGGATCCGCTACCTGGATGACGTCCTGTAGATAATACTGCGCAAACGCCTGCAAGCCGTAGACGCCCAGCAGGAACAGTCCGCGCCCGGCGATCAGCCACCAGTAAGCGGAGTGCGCGCGGAAGTCTATCCGGAAGAATTCCCCGCTGAAATCGTGCAACGCGCGGCCCATCCTGACCCGCGAGCCGAGCAGGCCACCGAGATTGATCCGTCTTGCCGGCCCGCTGCCCCGGATAGCCGGGCTGGGAGGTTGGGGCGGGTTCTGCCGCGCGCCGGTCGGATTTTCTGGCGTGAAAAAGCACGTGATCGCGGTGGAGAGCGCCACTGCCCCCATCACGACCAATATGATCAGCGTCGGGTCGCGCGTGACAGGATCGAGCAGCCGTCCGGCCAACAACGAGGAGAGGATCAGGCTGGTCATGTCCATGACGTTCTTCCACGAGCTGGCCACGCCCAACTGCTCCGGCGGGACGCGGTCGGGCAGCAGTCCTTGCGCGGGGCCCTGGGCCAGGTTCGAGCTGAACTGCAAGCCGATGTAACCCACGAATAACCAGGTCAGCCCTCCCGCCCAGGCCAGTAACGACAGGAAGACAAAATCGAACAGCGTGCCCAGCAGCATCAGCGGACGCCGCCGGCCCCAGCGCGAAACCCAACGATCCGAGATTGCGCCTGAAAGCGGCTGGACAACCATGGCAATCAGCAGGCCGGCGAAGGTCATCAAACCCAAATAGGTGTTCTTGCTCGCGTCCGGGACGTAATTCAGCAGCACGGCGGGCAGGATGATCGGGTGTAACGCGTTCCATTTGAACGACAGTCCCACCCAGTAGGCGTTCAGCGCCAGCAGTTCCGGCAGCTTAAGTTTTTTCATCCCGATTCTGATCTCAGAGATCCGCCGCCGGGGACGGCGGCTTGAGCAAGGCTGTGAAATTCTCCGCGCAAACGAGCGGGCAAGAAAGCAGCGATGTTCTTCATCTAATTTCCGCGGCCAGCCGGTCTTTTTCTTTGGAGACAAACCGGATGGGACTTCCAACCGGTAAGCCGGGCCAAAATGCAGACAGAACGCTCCCCTTTCCTCATAGGCTCCTACCGGCACGAACGCAGACCCCAGGCCTGCCAGCAGCAAAGCAAAGCGCCCCGCCCCCGAAGCCGGCGCCGACAGCACCCCGCCGGCCTGGTTCCCGCCTTCGGGAGCCAGCCCAATGATGAAATCCGGATGGCCTTTTGCATATTCCAGCACCGCGCGGACCGACCTGGCGCGCGCCCCCACGTCTTTTGGGCGCGGCGGCATGGGCGGCATGCTGGTGTGACCCGTACACGCGTGACAGGTGTTTCAAAAGCAATACGCGAGTACGCGCCCTTTGAGCCGGCTCGTACCACTTCCCCGGCGCGGTCCACTCTCCGGTCATCACCCAGTGCATCTCGACCGGCACGGCGGCGCTGATCCCCAACGCCAGCCACTCCGCCCCAAACCCGGGACGGTGATAATGGTTGACCGTGATCACGCACGGCCCGTTTTGGGGAATATTCTCTTTGCCAAAAATGTGGAGTGACGGTTCCAACCGCCCAATGGCAACGGATTGCGTCTGCCCGAAAACTTCGCCGCCGGCCAAAAACCGCAGAAAGGGCCAGGCCGGCGACCACGTCCGTTGGATACCCATACTTCGGAAAGTCGCCAGCCATCATTTTCCTCTAATCGCTAAAAACCAATCGCTAATCGCTAATTGTCATCCATCATAACATCGTGGACAAAAGTAGCACCTTAACAACCGAGAGAACCATCAAGACATCGTAGACGGGGTCAAAACTGGGCGTTTGAACAAGCCAGCCAACAGGGCTTGCCACCAATTGGGAGTCGTTTGCCTTTGTGCGAACTGTGGTTGTAAGGGCATAACCGGCTCATTGAGTAGAAACGGATGCTCAGCCAGGCAGCATCGTTTTGGGGCATCCGGTGCGGCATCATAAATTCGCAAGGTTGCGCCACTGAGCTGGATGGACAGCGTTGCCCAAACTCCTTGACCCGGCTGACCCAATCCAGCAGACCAGATTTGGTTCAGGATGGGTACGCTGTGTTTTTCATTCACTGCACGCAAAAAGTGCAGCTGCCCGGCGGTGAGGGGCAATGGAGTAGGTGGAGAGAAACCGAGAGGCAGTTTGCGTGCAGGCACAGCCCGGTGGATTTGCAGCGGAGAGCGTCCAGCCAGAGCAGAGTGGTGATGGCTGCTACGATAGTTTGGGTAAAAGAGCGCCGAGCGTTGGCGAACGGCTGCAAGGTCTTCCAGGTGTTCTTTTTTCCAGACAAAATTCGAGTAATCCTGATGAAAGCGTTCCACAAAGGCATTGCTCTCTGGGTGATAAAACGGTGAGAAAACCGGTTGGACACCTACATACAGCGCCAGACGAACGACTTTGCCAATGACGCCAGGGTGCTTGTAGCCCCCGCTGAAACAACTTTCGTTATCCATCTGGAGATAGTCTGAAAGTCCCAACTCTCGCCAGGTGTGTAAAATGAAATCCAGCGCATCTCTGGAACGCTTGTTGGCATATTGCTTGCCAGCCGGATACCGCGAGACGACATCGATACTGTTGAAACAGGCAATGCTCTCGCCGCCAGTCAGGTAGTGTGGGACAATATCCACCTGGGTTAATTGGTGCACTCCGCTTGGCTTTAGGTGTGGATACACCACTTCTTTTTCCGCCTGGGGCAAACGAGGCCTGGTCTTACCAGCATGTCGCAAGATGCGCTCGATCGTACTGACGGCAGGTGGCAATTCGATCCCGTGGACAAGCAACCTGCCATAAATGGCATCGGCCCCAATGTAGCCCAGGTTATCCTTGTTTTCAGCTTCCGCTTCCAACTCGCTACGGATGCGCAAAATCTCCTGGCGTATCTCGGCAGATGTCTGCCGGGCAATGTGCTGTGGCGCTCGTGAGCGTGCTTGCAGTCCCGCCCACCCTTCCTGTTCAAAGCGATCTTTCCACTTGTATGCCCACCCACGTGATCTAGCCAATATCTGTGCCGCTTCTCGTGGCGTTTTGCCGCTGTTCAGCAAGTGGATCAGCGCCTTCCTGTCTTCTTGATCGGCTTGTTCGCTCATAGTTCACCTACTCCTTGCTCGGGTAAGCAAATTATGCGCGTTTGTCAACGATGTTGTGATGGTTTCGGTTGTTAAAAGTTCTGTCTACGATGTCTTTATGGTTTATCCGTTAGACCGTCCACGATGTCCTGATGGACGACAGCTAATAGCTAATAGCTAACAGCTAAACTCTACCCACCACGCATACGCTTCCGGCGCTGCGCCCCCGGGACCGGGCCAGATCTCGTCGATCCGTTTCAGCTCATCCTTCTTGAAGCGGATTTTCAAGGCGCGCATCGAGCCGGTCAGCTGCTCCAGCGTGCGCGGGCCGATGATCGGCGCGGTCACGACCGGGTTCTGCAGGACCCAGGCCAAGCGCCACGTCCGCCGGCTGCTCGCCCATTTCTTTGCAGAAAGCTTCCCACTGTTCGACCTGCTCGCGCTTCTCATCGATCTCTTTCTGCATGCGCTCGGAGGCGCGCCGGCCTTTCTCGATCTTCCCTAGCACGCCGGCCAGCAGACCGCCCGAAAGCGGGCTCCACGGGAATGACGCCCAGCCCGTAGTCCTCGCAGGCCGGCAGCACTTCCAGTTCGCTCATGCGGTCGTTCAGGCTGTACAGGCATTGCTCGCTGGTCAACCCCATAAAGTGGCGGTCTTTCGCGGCTTCCTGCGCCTTGGCAATGTGCCAGCCGGCGAAATTCGAAGAACCTACGTACAGCACCTTGCCCTGCTGGACCAGCACTTCCATCGCCTGCCAGATTTCCTCCCAGGGCGTGTTCCGGTCGATGTGGTGCATCTGGTACAGGTCGATGTAATCGGTTTGCAGCCGTTTGAGCGAGCCTTCCACCGCTGCGCGGATGTGCCGGGCGGACAGGCGGGACTGGTTCGGCCAGTCGCCCATGCGGCCGTAGACCTTGGTGGCGATCACCACTTTCTCGCGCCGTCCGCCGCCCTGGGCAAACCAGCGCCCGACGATCTGCTCGGTGACGCCTTCACCGGTCTTCCAGCCGTACACGTTGGCCGAATCGAAGAAGTTGATCCCCAGGTCGAGGGCCTTGTCCATGATGGCGAAGCTGTCCGGCTCCGTTGTTTGGGGGCCGAAGTTCATCGTCCCCAGGCACAACCGCGAAACCTGCAGGCCGGTACGCCCGAGTTGTGTGTATTCCATGATTTCCTCCGTATAAACTTGTAGCGGCGACCTGTTCCCGTCGCCTGTTTTATTCACCCCTGGATAATCAGTGCCCGCAGGAAGAGCAATTGCCTCCCGCACACGAGCCGCACCCGCCTCCCGAGCCGCTGACGGCCTGCCCGCCGCTCTGGGCAAACACGACCGACAGCTTGCGCTTCACGTTCTCGCCGCCGCACTGGTTGCAGGCCATGGGCTGGTCGGATTCGCTGAAGGAGCGCAGGATCTCATATTCTTTCTTGCAGTCAAGACAAACGTATTCGTAGATTGGCATAGGTACCTTCCCCCCACATTATATATGACTCCCGCGGGACAGGATATTGAAGATTGTCACCTCTAAGGGATGCAGATGGTCAATGACAAAACGCGTTCTCATCCCCTGGGATGGGCTCTATTTCCAGATTGAACTTACGGTATCGTATCTGCTCAGGCCTTTGCCACATCTTAATTGCAGGCTCTACCGCTTACAATCTCATATTTCAAAAATATCCCGAAAATGGGGGTGCAGGCGGGGCGAATGCCCTGCCTGCACCCCCATTTTCGGAGCTTTTATGGCAAGTGTGACATTGTCGAGGTAATTACCCGGTATCAGACCAGCCGGGAAAGCCCTTATTGATTCAAATCCCTGACGACGGCATCCAGCTGGGCCAGGATGGACGGCACCTGCCCCACCGGCGTGTCCACCCGGAACATAAAGCTGAAGCCGTCCCCCAGCGCCACCCGCACGTTGCGCCAGGCGGCCAGTTCCGGGGTGGTGCGTCCCTGCGGCAGCAGGTCCACGGCCTGGGCCCATTGCGGGTGCCCGGCGGCGTAATCGGCCAGCAGGTCCATCGTCGAGGCTTGCAGCGGGAACAGCCCGGCGCTGTTGACCCAGTCCGCCTGGTTTTCCGGGGAGAGCAGCCAGCGCACGAACAGCCAGGCGGCCAACTGGTCGGGGTCGTCCGACGGCAACAGGATGTAGGACGAGCCGTACACCACCAGGGCGCTCTCGTCGGCGCCGGGGAAGGGCAGCACCGTCCACTTGTCGCGGTTGCCGGCGCTGGCGAAGGCGCGCGCCAGGTCGGGCAGGTCGTCCAGGCTGGCGGTCGCGAACAGCGCCGAGCGGTCTACGAAGCGGGTCAACGGCTCCAGGTTCTGGGTCTTCCAGGCGCAGCCGTCCTCGGACAGCCCTTTGACAAAGCGGGCCGCCTCGATGTTCTCGGGCGTCAGGAAACGAAAACCGCCGCTTTCCTGCGCGCCGCCGCCGAACGCCAGCAGCCAGGAAAGCGCGGTGATCGGGTGGGTGTCGATCAGCCAGCCGCCCCGCCCGTCGTTCTGCGGATCTGCGTCCGCGCGCATGGCCAGGTTCGCCTTGCAGGCTTGTTCCTGGAATTCCTGGGCGCTTTCCGGCGGATTTTCGTAGCCCAGCTCGCCGGCCCAGGTCTGGTTGTAGAGCAGCAGGCGCGCCGTGCGCTGGGCCGGCATGCCCAGGCGCAGGTCGCCCAGCCGGTCCTGCTCCCAAATCACGGACGGAAAATCCGCGATCTGCGCCTGCGTCCAGGCCATAGACCGGATCGGATACGTAGGGGCTCAAGTCGAGCACCCCTTCCTGCGCGTACCACTCGACGGCGTACTCGGGCAGGCCCACCACCACGTCCGGCCGGTCAGGCGTCATCCAGGGCGGCGCTGGCCTCTTCGTACAATTCGGTGTAATTCTGGAAGCTGGTCGCCCGCACCAGGATGCCCCATGTGTTGGTGCTGTTGAACTCGGCCACTTGTGAATCGAACAGGCTGGCCGGCACGCCGTACCAGGGATGCCAGACGTCCAGCGTGATGCCTTCCAGCGCTGCGGCCTCGACCCCCAGGCTGCTCTCCGCGACCGGGGTCGCCGTCGCCGCCGGGACCCGGGTAGCAGGCTTCGGCGTGGCCGTAGCGACGTCCGGGGCGGGAGGGGGTTGGCAGGCTGAAAAAACGAGCGTGAGGAGAAGCAGTATGCTGAGCCGGCGAGCGTTCATACACGCAGCAGCGAGAAGGGGACCGGTGTGAAGACCAGGACGAAGAGCAGGATCACCAGGAAGGCCACCAGGCGGCGCTTCGGGTCCAGGGGCGTGATCTGGTCCAGCGTTTCGGCGTTGACGCGCCCGAGCCAGAAGAGCAGGAAAGCCCACAGCCACCAGCCGCTCCAGAAGAAACCCAACCCGACCATGATGGCGATCAAAAAGGGAAAGGCCCTGCGGGCCTTATCGCCGAACAGCGAGTGGACCACGTGCCCGCCGTCCAGGGTGCCGGCCGGGACCAGGTTCAGGGCGGTGACCAACAGCCCGGCCCAGCCCGCGAACGCCACAGGGTGGATGAAGACATCGGTCCCGCCGATGGGCGAAGGCTGGCCGGTAAAGAAATACCGCACCCAGTACAGGAAATGCGACATCCCGCCATAGCTGGCCGGCTGCGGCAGGAGTTTTCCGAAGACCGCAAACTTAGCGAACAGATAGATCAGTGAATTGCCCTCGATGAAGCTGCCAGGAGTAGCATCGATCGAGCCCAACGTGGACATGGAAAGCCCCAGGAACAGGACCGGGATGGCGATCAGCATGCCTGCCAGGGGGCCGGCTACGCCGATGTCGAACAGGATGCGCTTGTTCTTGGGGACGCCCTTCATCAGGATGGCCGCGCCCATGGTCCCCAGCGGGCTAAGCGGGAAGGGGATGAAGTAGGGCAGCGTGGCCGGAGTCTTGTGGTAGCGGCTGACCAGGTAGTGCCCGAACTCGTGCGCCACCAGGATGCCCAGCATCGCCAGCGCAAAAGGCCAGCCGGCCAGGATGTACTTGAGCCAAAACACGATCTGACCGCCCAGGCCGGCCGAGGCAGCGCCATTTGGAAAGTCAGCGGACATAAAAGCCCCGGCCAGCATGACGCTGAACACGGTGAGCACAAACAGGATCACGTTGACCCACGGGTTGGCCGGTTTTTGCTTCGGGGGGGTATCGACCAGGTAGATGACCTGCTCCCCTTTTTCGAGCCGGAAGAGGGGGGTCAGTCCGTACTGTTTAACGGAAGCAGCCAGCTGGTCGTAGGCGGACACGGAATCTTCGTGCAACAGGCGACCGCGATAGCGCAACTGCGGCCCTTTATGATCCGGATCACCTGCGGTCACATCTTCCACTCGAAAAACGCGCGCAACCAGAGAAGTCAAGATTTCGGTTTCAGGAAAAGTCATGAATTTACCTTTTAGGCGGGAGTGGATGGGAGTCGAACCCACCGCGGCCCGCAACGCGACCCGCCACCGGTTTTGAAGACCGGGAAGCCCACCGGGACCTAACCACTCCCGGGTCAAGGATACTCGAAGGCAAGGGGATTGGCAAGTATATTAGAGAAACAAAGAAAGGAGGCCGCAGGACAGGCCTCCTTTCTTTGGCTTGATTGCGCACGTTGCAAACGTCAGAGCGCCGCTCAGGAAACGACCCGGTTTTTGCCGCCGGACTTGGCCGCGGCCAGGTTTCCTTCCGCCCGCCGGATCAACAGGGGGAATTCCTGGTCCACGTCCTCTTTCATGGTCGCTTCCGCCACCCCGATGCTGGCGCTGACCGTCACCCCGGCGGGATGCGCGTTCGAAAGGGCGCTTTTGAGCTTTTCAGCCACGGTCGCGCCGCCTTGCTCGGAGGTGTTCGGCAGCATGACCATGAACTGGTCCGCGCTGTAGCGGGCGATCAGGTCCGAGCGCCTGAGGGCCGCTTTGAGCGTTTTGCCGGCCGCTGTCATGATCTCGTCCCCCTTCAGGGGGCCGTGTAAGTCGTTGATGGTTTTGAAGTTGTCGATTTCCACGATCAAGACCGCGATCGGGATGCCGTCGCGCTTCGAAAGATAGGCCATCTGCTGGGCCATCACGAAAAAGCCGTGCCGGTTAAGCAGATTGGTCGGCGGATCGACCAGCGCGAGCGCGGACAGGGTCTTGTTCTGTTCCCACAACCGCTGCAGGGTCTCGCCGACCAGTTCCAGTTCCGGGGTCGACTGGCCGTATTTGCGCAGGGCGGCGACAAAGGCGCTGATGTTGCTTTCGTCGAGTTCCTTGTCGTCCGGCAGCGTTCCATCCGTCATCGGGCGGAAATACTGGAACAGGGTGCGCAGCGCGGGATGGAGCTTGTACGATTCCAGGCGATAGGCGATCACGAAGGCGCTGTTGACGGTCTGATCGTCTTCCCACTGCCCCTGCAAGGCTTCGATCTGTTCGGCCCGCTCGCCCAGTTCGGCGATGACCTGGTCGGGTTGGTCGAAGGCCTCCGGGAGCTCATCGTAGGCCGCCAGGGTTTTCAACTGCTGCCAGTAGTCCAGGTGCGCCTGTCCCTCGGCAGCCATTTTGTTCCAAAAGCTTTGCAAGGCTTCGTTCCCGGTGGAGGCGGACAGGCTGCTGTACAGGTCCGCAGCCGTGCGGTCAATTCTGATGCACAGGTCGAGAATGGTGGCCAACTTCTCCGAATCGCTCATATCCAAAGTATAGCATTGTATTGAATGTTTGGTTCTCCAGGATTTTCCCGCATTAGTCCCGCCGCACTCTGGCGGGGTGAAAGGGTGCCGGATTTGGGGGTGCGAGTGTGCATGCGCACACTCGCACCCCCAAATCCGGGTATCTACTGCGGAAATTCCCAAAGAGCTTGAATATTTTCTTGACGGATTCAAGTCGAGATGGGATAGTTGGTAAGCCCGCCGGGCAGAAAACCGGGTATGCCCGCCGATCAGGCTTAAAACGAAAGTTCGCCCTGGCTTGGCTACAGGGCGAACTTTCATCAAAGGAGGAGAAAACGAAAATCTGCTGACATGACGCCGGGCAGGGGCGCAGGATACGCGGGAAACATTGCAAATCGATTGTCAAAAAAGCAAAGCGAAACATCGCGATATAATCCATCCAGGCCCCGCGAGACTTCACAATCCGTTCCAAGGAGTAAGTCTCGCAGGGCCTGATCTGTTTACACACAGCCCGCCGCTCCTGCCGGCACAATTGGGGACTGCGTGTGCTGCCGGCTGGCCGGCTAAAGAGCTTTTTCTTCCGCCAGTTCCGCGGTATTCCCGGGGTGGTCGGACACCTTGACGTTGATCCCGACGGTCAGGCCGGCTGGAAGGGTGTTGAGAGCGGTGTACGTCCAGATACCGCTGCCCGGCCCGTTTTCGACCGCGCTGCCGCTTTCGAGTACGGTTTTATCCCAATCCAGGATCGTTACCGTCGCATTGGCTACGCTGCCTTGATCGGTGGCGATGAAAGAGATCCGGTCCCCGGCGTGGCCGGCGTACCCTGAAAGGTCCAGCTCCTCGAGCGCGGGCGGCTTGAGGAAATCGGAGACCGCCGCAGCGTAGGCCGTGATCTTCCTCTTCTTGCCGAGCGCTTTGTAAAAGGGGCCCTTCTCTTCGTCCAGCAGGGTCACTTTGGCCCACCGGGAAGCTCGCTTGAAATTCTGCTGGTGCGCGAGCGCTGCCTCACTGGGCGGGACGTTCCGCCGCTTGGGTCTCTGGGATACGATCGTCTTTCCGTCGACCACCCTGTAGACCAGCTTGCCGATGGTCCCGCTGAAGGTGTTGAAAGGAGCATGCAAATCTGTTTTCGACATAGTATTACCTCATTTCTTTTATTTTTTAGGCTGACCCTCGCTTGGGAGGGTTGCCAGCAGGACAAAAAAAGCGCGCCTGGCCAGGGGGACCAGGTGCGCCAATAGAGATAGACACGCGTAGTATCATCTTAGGCAACCTGGCTGTCGTGATCCCGCTGGGCGGGACTTTAGATCCATGGCTTTGCGTCCCCGCCTTTCGACGGGTTTGCTAGTATCTGATGATCGAGCTCAAGCGCTCAACTTTGGGTATGTTACCACGCCCCTTTATCCAGGTGTCAAGGGTTTGGTAGTTGACAATTTTGTTAGGTTTTGTCGCGATATATGGGAATGCAACCTAATTGATTGACAAATCTTAACTTCAGCAGTCAATTTAGCGCTTGAAAAAAATCTTACACGATCGCCTACTTTTCGGCCTGCCAAACACCTTTCCAGAGTTTGTTTCCCAGCCAGATGCACCAAACGGGATATAGAAAGACAAACCCCAACGCTGCCGGAGAGCCTATCAGACCGATTGTCATGAAGAGCCCGGTGGCAAAGCCCAAACCCATTAAATGTGCTGGCCAGGATTTGGCTTGAATGGCTTGAAAGTTCAAGATCAGGAACCAAACACCGATCAAACCAAATCCGAAGTGCAGATCGTGCGTTGTCAACAAGGAAGGAAAACCATATGCAATCCTAAGTACAGCAGCAGTGTTCCTTGGGAGAATTCCACCTGCTATCAGTGAATCAAGCGTAACGATAAATGCACCTGTCCACGATAGGATAGCTCCAATCAGGTTTAACCAGAGCCACCTTTTCGATTGAGAGAAAAGAAAAATTGTAGCCAATACCGCACTTAAAACGGCTTCCAGTGAACCAAACATATCGTTTAAGGGACCGAAGAATAAGATCGATGGAATATCCTGGAAATAACCAATGAAAAAGATGATGAGGAAAACGAGCCCCAGGATGGATATGGTTCCAATTGAAAATAGAATTTGCCCGATCGTTTTGGAGTTAAAACTATTGTTCATTTGCTTCGGCCAATAGCTTTCCGAAAAGAGCGCTTCCAACTAAAGCTGTTGACCACATTGACAGGAAGGTTGTTGGGAGCATCACCGGTCGTCCACTACCAACTTTGAAACCGAGTATCTCCATTGTGAACATGATTGCCAGATAGATTAAAAAGCCACTGGCTGAACCTAAACCGAACAACTTCAGGCCGAGTTTCCATTTTCTTAAACCCAACCCTAATGCGAGCCCGGAAAAACCAGTTATCAAGCCAAACCATGGAGCAAAGAAGGCACCAAATTCAAAATTCCCAGCCCCTTCGAATAGCGCGACATATTTTTGAAAGATTGATTTGGGGAGTAGCCCAATGACTCCCACAACCAATAGTGCAAAACCCAATGCGCCAGAAAAGTTCATCAATCTGTTCTCTGATAAACCTGAACGATGACCTAATGAACGAGCCCACAGATAACCGGTTGCAATGTGAACGATGGATACCGGAATAAGACTTATTGGATCTCTCAGGTCAAACTCGTTGTTAAGAACGCTTCCAGTGCTACTGCAATCAGCAGAGTTAGGGGTGTGGCGGCCATTAACCAGAACCCGGCTACGAAGGGACGTTGAGGCTTAGTTATTACATATGTTGTTTCCATTCCAATCTCCTGAAACGTGTGCCTGTTCCTGCACTTATAAGTCCGTCCTCTCCGTTCCTTGTTCCAGCGCAGGCAGAGACTGAAGATAAAGCCAGATCGCTTGCAGTTCTTCATCTGTCATTTGCCCAACATAACGCCACGGCATGGCTTCGGATAGATTGTGCCCGCCGGGGGTCACGCCTGTGCGTAAGGCTTTGATAAAGTCCGATTCAGACCAGCCTATTAGTTCACCGCCGGGAGTCAGGTTCAATGCCGTCACCAGTTCGCCGTTGAAGTCCCGAGTTGTGCCGCCGTTCATGTTTGGTCCATGGCAGGCAGTGCAGCCAAGCGCCAGGTATTCGCCATATGCCAATGTGTCTCCGGGCTCCGGTACGGATGGGCGCGGTGCGGTATGGTCGATCAAAGAGGCCTGAGAAACCGGTGCCTGGCCCAAGGTCAGCAAGAGCCGAAATGCAGGTCCGATCTTCCGCTTTGGAAACTCATGATCCACAGGCGGGATGTTTTTTAGATAGGCGATCAATGCGCCCAGATCTTCATCGCTCAATTGATTCCAGATGCGGGAGGGCATCCCGATCAAACCACGATTGTCGTGACCCACACCATGCCGAATGGCACGGATCCAATCTTCGTCTGTATTGGTCAGGCCCACACCGCCTGTTCCTGCTGTCAGGTTCGGAGCAGGGACAACAGCCAGAACCGGCTCGTTCATCAGGTAATCGCCTGAGAGATCGTCACCGTGGCAGCTTCCGCAATAACGCGTGATGGCGATATGTTCTCCATATGCGATCGCGGCTTCGTCTGTAGGAATGGAGATCGATTGCACCGGGATATCAAAATTTTCATAGCCCTGATTCCAGCGAATCGTGCTGATGACAGAAACCAGAACGATTCCCAAAACCAAAAGACCGACCAATCCTATTCCAATGTGTTTCAAAACTTTGACCATTTCATTCTCCTTTTTTCGAGCGTAAGTTGCGAGTGCAGGCGCATTGAACTACACCGGAGCGTGTTTACACCGCGGCCAATGATTGGTATTGCCGATGATTATTTCGCGTTGTTGGGGATCATTCCCCGTTATCTACGGGTAACTGCGCCTCGATAACAAATTCCTCGCGATTGAGCGTTTGCAAGGGACCACGATGATGCCAATAGCGGACAAGGTCGCGGGGCGCATACCCTTGCGCAATTGTCCAGCGGCGGAGCAAAGCGACCTGTTCAAACTTTTTTAGTGGATCATTGCCCTTGCCGGTCAGCATAAGTGTGGCAGCCGTTTCAATTACCGGTTCATCCCGGACGGTTAGTTCGCCCAGCCCTTCGATCATTACCTCCTGCTGGGATTTTTCCACTCCAATCAAAATCTCATGCTGATTATCCTGGAGTTCCGGCGATTTAAGCGGAAGGATTGTTTCACCATGGAACACATCGATCACTACGCCTGTATGCTTGATGACCCCATCCGCAATCGCTTGCGTAAGTGCTTTTACGGTTTTCGCCATGTTGCCCATCGCGGCTTTCTCATTGGATGGCGGCTCTACAAAAAGGGAAAGGAAGCGCATCGCTTCGAGTTTCTTGATGACGACATCCAAAACAGGGAAGTTGGCCTCTGCTTCGATCATCCGCAAGCGGAACTCGACGATTGCCAGTTGCCGCTGGGCCTCTCGCACTTCCTGCTGGATCTCAGCCTGTTTGAAATGCAACATGCCGCGCATCTGCTCTGTGGATAACTCGTTCTCAAGCATCAAGCCGATCTGCTCAAGAGAAAGTCCCATTTCTTTGAGCGCCATAATACGGTGAATGCGCGGCAATTGTTCCACCTCGTAGAAACGATAGTTGGTAACAGGGTCGATGTGGGCAGGTTTGATCAGCCCCAGCTCATCGTAGTGATGCAGGGTCTTGACCGTTACCTGGCTCAAGCGTGAGAATTCACCGATTTTTAGCATGGTTTCTCATCCTCAGTTTACACCCTCCTGTAAGGGGAGAGTCAAGGTCTGATTTATCGGAAATCTCTACGCCTAATGCCGAGTGAGTGAGTTGGGATATCGAACTGGCATTTGCTTGGCCGTTTTGGGAAGATAAGCTGGATCATGGGCTATGGTTCCTGGCTGGGGATTCGCTCAGAGCAATTGGAGCAACTGAAAGAGAAGGCAGTTCACCACACATTCAAAGCTCTGTTCATTACGAAAGCGACCAGCACCTTGATTATTCCGGCTCTGATGACCAGCGGCCTGCTTCCAGCATATCCATCACCCTCTGCGCCTGGTAGTCTATCTTGGAGATCTGCTGCCTGTCTGACGTTTGTATCCCCACCAATTTCGCCTCGGCTTTGGCAAACCTCGCGTCCGCGTAGCGCAGGAAAATCAGTCCCAGCACCGGCACCGAATACTCCGAAGCCTTCAACTTCGAATTGGCGCGCAGCTCGTCCGCGGCTTCCCAAAGACATATTTCGATTTCAGTGGTGTTCGATATAGCCATAAGGTTTCCCGATCCGTGGTGAACTTCGGTATTTATTGTGCGATAAATTTTTCTCGAAAATTGTTTCGGTTTGGTTACGACTTGCGAGCGGAAACCCATCAATCCCCTTGATGACCAAACAATATATTGCTAGAGGGTAATTTGAGCAGTAAAGCAACTGTAAGGTGGATTTCTCAGAGAATGGGGTACACTCCCAATGCCTGTGCTTATATCTTTTCTTGTCATTTGGATAAACTCCGCGAGGAGAACCTGGCTCGATCGTAGAAAAGATTTCTCGCTATCGCTCGAAATGACACGCTGGCGCTCGGAATGACAGGCTCTCGGGAGGGGCGTTGTTTACAAAACTGTAAAGTAGTCGGGGGACAATCTGTCATCTTTTTCAAGTACAATCGCGAACAATTAAACACGATCCGGACGAACACAGGATCAATGCAGAGGGAAGCCAGGTTCTACCCAGCCTGCGTTGAGCAGTATGGGAGCACCATGGGAGCAGTATGGGAGCACTATGGTTCACTACCCCGAGCGTCCGGAAGAAAGCAGGTACCAGCATGGCAAAAGTAAAACTCCCCCCCTGGATGACAGAGATCCGCGGCAAGATGGGCGACGTGGTTTTCCGCACTTCCCCGAGCGGGGAAACCTACATCTCCAAAAAACCCGACATGTCCAAGATCGAGTGGAGCCCAGCGCAAAAAGCGCAGCGCCAGCGCTTCAGCAAGGCGACCGCCTACGCCCATGCGGCCATGGCCGACCCGGACGTGCGGGCTGTGTACGAAAAACAGGCGGCCGAGCAGAACCGGCAGCCTTTCCGGGTGGCCGTCTCCGATTACCTGAAAGGGAACGATCTTCTCGCGGGGAAATGAACGCATCACAGATGAGACCAGTGAGAAAACCACGGAGCGCACGAAGATCACAGAGAAAACCTCTGTGTATTCTCAAAAAACTTTGTGTTCTCCGTGATCTCTGTGGTGAGTTCCTCTTATTTCAGGGAAACCACCACCTGTCTTAAACCCAAAGGACTCTCTTGCGAGAGTCCTAGTCGGGGCGAGAGGGGTTGCACCGTCCCCTCAATGGGGAAACCACCACCTATTTTAAAGCAAAGGACCCTCGTATGAGGGTCCTAGTCGGGGCGAGAGGATTTGAACCTCCGACCTCTTGCACCCCATGCAAGCGCGCTAGCCGGGCTGCGCCACGCCCCGATTGTGGCAGGCCGTATTATACCGCATTTCATAAATCGTGCAACAAACCAATCCGGGCTTCGAAGATTCACCACGGAGACCACGGAGAACACGGAGATTCTTTTTTATTTTTCTCTGTGCACTCTGCCCGCCCCGGCTACGCCGCGCGGGCCGGGGTGTTCTCAGTGGTGAACGATTCCGCTGCCTGCAAGTATAATTCCGACCATCATGATCGTCATATGGACAGCATGACCCGCGAATTCTATTACTTCTGGCAATGGGAACTGGACTCCGCGCCCGAGGCGCTCTGGCCGCTGGTTTCGGATACCAACCGCTTCAACCGGGATGCCGGCATGCCGGCCATGAAGATCGTGGGACTGCGCGACGGGCTATACCGCCTGCGCTACCGTATCCCGCTGGTCGTCTTCGAATGGGACGAGGAACCGTTCGAATGGACCTACCCCCGTTCGTTTGGGATCCTCCGAAAATTCCACAAAGGTCCGCTCAAAGAGATGCGCACCCTGTTGGCGCTCGAGCCGCGCCCATCGGGCGGCACGCTGCTAAAGTACCAGGTCTGGGCCAAACCGGCGGACCTGCTGGGGCTGGCAGGCATCCCGTTCGCGATCGGCCTGGTCAGCGCCCGGCGCTTCGGGGATGTGTTCAAGCGCTATGACCGCATGGCGCAACGGGGCGGATCATTGGCAGGGGAACGTGGTCATGGCAAGTTGAGCGGTGGGGGGCGGAGCAGGCTGAAGTCCGCGCGGGAGACATTGCGCGCCCGGATGGTAGACCCCGCCCTCTTCGAGCGCATGGTCGCTTTCCTGGACCAGGCCGACGAGCTGTCCGCCCAGCGCATGCGACCCTTCGCGCTGGCCGACCACTGGGACGAGCCGCGCCGGGCCGTGCTGGAGATGTTCCTGCACGCGACCCGCCTGGGTTTGCTGGACATGTACTGGGAACTGCTGTGCCCGCGCTGCCGCCGGATGGTCGACAGCAAGTCCGGCCTGGGTGAAATCGAGATTGCCTCCCACTGCAACACGTGCAACATCGACTTCCGGGCGCAGTTCGACCACAACGTAGAGGTGATCTTCCGGCCCAACCCGTCCGTGCGTGCTGTGGATGCGTCCATCCTGTTTTGTGTCGGCAGCCCGCAGTACCAACCCCACATCGTGATGTCGCAACATGTCTCCCCCCTGCACGAAGCGGCGGAGCACGTGCGCCTCGAGCCCGGGCGCTACAACCTGCGCGCCTCGGACGTGCCCGGCATGCTGGCCTTGCGAGCCAGGCCGGATGGGCCGGCGGAAAGCATCCTGCGCGTGACCGGTTTTGGCTGGCCGGACGAAGAACAGGCGGTCGGCGTCGAAGCGACCCTGCGGCTGGTCAACGCCACCGAAGCCCCCCAGACCTTTCAGTTGGAGCGCAACGCCTGGTCGGACCAGGCCGCCACCGCCGCGGACGTGACCATCTTGCAGGCCTTCCGCGACCTGTTTGCCAGCGAAGTGCTGCGCCCGGGGGAAGAGATTTCGGTCGGCTCGCTGACGCTGGTGTTCACCGACCTGTACGAATCCACCCGGCTCTACCAGCAAATCGGGGACGCTTCCGCCTTCGGGCACGTCCAGGAGCATTTCGTCGATCTGGAGAAGGCGGTGGCGGCGGAGGGCGGTTCCATCGTGAAAACCATGGGCGACGCGGTCATGGCCTCGTTCCTCGAACCTGTCACCGCCTTGCAAGCGGCCTGGCAGGCGCTCCAGGCGGTTGCCAAATACGAGCAGCCCCCGCTGCGGATCAAAATCAGCATTCATCACGGGCCCTGTATCGTGGTCAACCTGAACGACCGGTTGGACTATTTCGGCTCCACGGTCAACGTGGCAGCCAGGTTGACCGAGTTTTCCGCAGGGGGTGAGATCGTGCTTTCCGAAGCGGTCTATAACGATCCCGGTGTGCAGGCCTGGCTGGCCAGGAACCAGGTGGAACCGCAGGGGATCAGGGTAAACGTGAAAGGGTTCGACCAGCCGGTGCCTATCTGGAAAATAAAAACGGCTCTACCGTTTACGACGGGAAAAATGGGAGAACCATAAAAACCTGAGCAGAGGATTTTTGAGCCGACGGGCGAAGCTGCGCACTTAACCGGTTTTGGCTGTTGTAATTCTTCCTGATTTATCTTATGATGATATCGAAATAACGTTTTTGCTCGGCCTGAGCAGATACGAAATCACTTTGGTTTCCGTCCACTTGAAAGGAGACCCACCATGTCATTAAAAAGGCTCTCTCAGTTTATCGTTCTCCTGGCTCTTCTGGCAGCCTCCTTTGCAACCCCGGGGAGCGCCCGGGCCTGGTCGAGCTGCGGCGGCACGTACGTGGTCCAATGGGGAGACACGCTCGCCGGGATCGCAACCCGTTGCGACACCACCGTTGCGGCGCTCTACGCCGCCAACCCGGGGATCAGCGGCTACCTGTACGCCGGTCAGGTGCTGGCCATGCCTTCCGGCAACTACTGCAACTGTCCACAGAACGGTTACAGTAATACGTACACCGTCCAGCGCGGGGACACGTTCTCTGAAATCGCCAGACGCTTCGGGGTCAGCACCAACAGTCTGTGGGCCGCCAACCCGTACGTCTGGGATATCAACCACATCTACCCCGGACAGGTGCTCAACGTCCCTGCTTATGCACCGGTCTATACGCCGGTGTACGTCCCGGTCTCGCCGTCCTGGTTCCAGGTTGGATCCACAGATCCCCTGGTCCAGCGCTCGTACGGGAGCGTGTTGCCTCGCACCCCAACCGGGAGCGTTAAACTGATCAACATTGCCAACGCCGACGTGTACGTCTCATTGCAAGGCACAACCACCGACGGCGCAAACGTCATCAACGAATACCCGGTAGAAGGCTCGATGAAAGTGAACGTGCCCTCCGGCTGGTATATCTACGTGGCCTGGGTTGGCGGCGAGAAGTATTCCGGCCAGTTCAAGCTGGGAAACGACGCCAACCGCACGATCGTTTTTTACCCGCACAGAGTTAACGTCGAGTAAGCGAAAGTTTCACGGTGAATCAAAACAGGGCAGGCCCGCGGGCCTGCCCTGTTTTTGGTTAACCAGAACCTAGGGAGTTCGCGAAAAGGTACTGGAAACCTCTCTCATTCCGTTGCGTAAGCCCTATTAACTTTCGCTGCCGGAAACCTGTTTGGCCGGCTTGCGGCGCACCAGCTTCAAAAGCATCCAGATCACCAGAGCCGGCGGCGCCACAATGGGCAGCACGACCACAAGCATCCAGATGCCGAACTCGACGATGCCTTGATAGGCCTTACCCAGCGTCGCGGTGGCATCCTTCCAGGTCTCGCCCGGCGTCCAGGGTTTGGGCTCGGGAGCGGGTACAGGCTCGATCTCGGGCAGTTGCGGAGAAATGGAGACCGTGATCGTGGAGAAGGCCGCCCGGTCGGAGAGATAGTTCATGCGACCCTTGACCTCTTCGATCTGGGCTTCGATCTGGGACAGTTCCTGGTTGATGCGCAGGGCTTCGTCCACGGTTTTGGCCTCGTCGAGGAAAGATTGGATGCGCGCCTGGGTGGCCTCCAGGTTGGTCAGGCGGGACTGCAAATCGACGAACTGGTCGGTGACGTCCTCGCCGGAGGCGTTTTCATCCAGCACGCGCAGGCCCAGCCCGCGCACGCGGCGCATGGTCACCTCGAACTGGTCGACCGGGACCCCGAGCGTGAGGCTGGCGTATTTGTAGTTCTCGCCATCGACGTGGGGTTGGTACCAGACCCGCGAGCTGACGATATAGCCGCCCGCATCGCTGACCACCTGTGTCAGGCGGTCGACGGCGATGTCGCTGTCCTCGACCAACACGCTGACCTCGGCATTCTTGACAATCTTGCGGTCGATAGAGGCCGCCTGGCCCGGCACGCTCCCAACGTCCGGCACGGTCTGGTAGGGGGCGCCGGCAGTCGGCATAGGAGCGGCCGATTTCTCGGCTTCCGGCTATCAGGCCTATCGCCATCTGCGGGCGCGCCCGGCGCAGCAGATGGATTGCGGTTTTCTTCTGTCTGCAAGGAAGGTCCGGCCGGGACCGCGCTGCAGGCGGTCAAGAAGATCAGGACAATGACGATCAAGGTAAGAATATCGATCCATCTGGTTTTCATGGTTCTCCTCCGTATAAAAGAATTCGACGTTATGGAGATGACGCCGGGGAGGAGAATTTTGTTCCCCGCCAGGGAGAATGGCTACCATCAGGGCCCTAGTTCAAATCCACTCCGCTTCGACCGTCCTTTCGCTGGCTACGTTGCCGGTATTGGAAGTGGTCTTCGGCTCCAGCAGCATGATCCAGGCCTCTTCCTGCGCGACCGGCAGGTGCTCCACCCCTTTCGGGATGATGGCGAACTCGCCCTCGCGGACGGTCAGGTCCTGTTCGCGCAATTTGATCGTCAGCGCCCCTTTGACCACGAAGAACAACTCGTCTTCGTTCTCGTGCAGGTGCCAGACGAATTCGCCCTGCACCCTGGCAAGCTTGACGTGGGAGTTATTGAGCTCGCCTACGATTTTGGGATGCCATTGTTCGGTGAAGAGATCGAATTTTTCGGCCAGGTTGATGACTTTGGGCATAGAGTGTCCTTTCTTGTTCTTCGTCTGTCCGCGATGAACCATTTTGTTTTCTGTTCCCAGAATCGCTGCTAATCTCCCGCCTTGGACAACAAACGCGCTTGTTTCCAGGCATTATCGAAGAAGAAGCTAAATAAGAGAACAGCAACCACAGAAACGGCGATGTCATAGACGCTGAAGACCAGGTGGCTGTTCACGATTGTCCACGCGACTGTCCTTGTTCCAAAGAAAAAAATGGCTGTATTGAGCAGGACGGCAATAACACGGATTTCCGTTGGCCCCAGGCGCCCATATGAAATCCTGAACTCCCCGACCACGCAGGTGCGCACATAGACGAGGATCGCCATCATATAAAAACCGATCAGCGCCAGGCAAGCAACGCCGAAACTAACGTAGGGAGACAGGCCCAACCCAAGAAAGATGACCGCCTGGCTGAAGGTATCCGTTGTGTGGTCGATGTAAAATCCAAACCTGGGTCGCTCAATGCGCCGGTAACGGGCCAGGGTTCCATCCAGGCTGTCACCCAGCCAGTTCACTAAAAATCCGAATGAGGCCAGCCAGAAAAAATTCCTGTCCAGATTGGTCAGGATATAGGCGATTGAAACGAGGAGCGCGCCCAATACACCGGTTGCCGTGCAGATATCGGGTGTTACCCAGGCCGGCATATGGGCAGCCAGCCAGCGCAACGCTGGTCTTTCCAGCGGCCCTAATAAAATATCGTTTATCCTCACGTGCTTCTCTATTTTGATCATACCTACTCCTCATGAAATACTTTGGTTTTCCCGTCGGAAACGGTAGAGCCAATACTTTAAATTGATCCATCCGCTTTCCTTCATCAAGGAACACTGTATCTGCTCAGGCTTAAGCAAAAAGCAGGGCACACCGTGCCGCCTCTTACATGCAGGCTGCGTAGCTCGACAATGTCCCATTATCCGATAGAAGTCCGAAAATTGGGGTGTTGGGCGGGCGCACGCCCGCCCAACACCCCAATTTTCGGTTTTTTTTCGAATGTGACATGGGTGCATCTCTGAAACTGTGAGGACATTTGAGCTACCCAAGCTTGACAAAAGAAGAACCTCCATGCAAAGTAGGAATCTTAGCCGAGATTCCCCATTAACACGGAGGTTACGATGGAATTGTGCCACAAGAAGCCCGTCTTGCAAAGCCCCGCCTTTGAGAAATTGGGACAATTTGTCCTGGACTGGCAGAGGCGATGGGAAACGAGTACACCGGACTTCGAACGCTTTGAGCACGAATTGCATGAACAGATCATGGCGCTGGAGTGCGAACTGTTGACGGAAGAACTGGCTCACTATGATGTAGAAGCCGAGCTGATTGAGGTGGGTGGCATAAGCTACCGCCAGGCGTTGACCTCGTCGGAAACGTATTTGTCGGCGGCTGGTGTGCTCACTCTTGAGCGGCATCTGTATCGTCCGGCTGGACGCGGGAGCCGCAGTATTTGTCCCTTGGAGTTGCGAGCCGGGATCATCCGCGGCTATTGGACACCGCGCGCGGCTCGTCAGGCGGCTTTTGCCATCGCCCATTTGACGCCCGGCGACAGCGAAGCCCTGTTCGCTGAACTGGGTGGGATGCAGCCCAGCCGGCCCAGTCTGGACCGGTTGCCCAAAGAGTTGTCTGCCCATTGGGAAGTCCATCGCCTCGAGTGGGAGGCTGCCTTGCGCACGGAAGAGAGCGTTCCCCACGAAGCCAGCGTGATCGCCATTTCGGTGGATGGCGTGACGCTGCGCATGAAAGGTGACGGGCGGCAGGTCAAACGCGACCAACCGGGTAAACACGCCAGTGGTCCGGCCGGACAGCGCGAAGCGGGTTGCGGAACTGTGGTGCTGTATGACGCCAAAGGAGAACGACTGCAAACGGTCCGTTATGGGCGTATGCCGGAGTACAGAAAGGCAACTCTTCGAGAGCAACTGGAGACGGAAGCCAGCCGTGTTTTGGCCACGCGACCGGATTTGAAGCGCGTGTTGTTGGCCGATGGGGCCGAACCTAACTGGAACTTGCTGTCTGAAGTGGACCGGGCTTGCGGTTTGCCTTCCCCAGCCTAGTGTCGAAATTGTGGATTTCTACCATGCCTGTGATCACCTGAAGGAAGGCTGTGATGCCATCTGGGGGGAAAGCACCCCGCGCAGTAAAGCCGAGTTCGAGCGGCTGAAAACGTTGCTCAAGGAAGACGATCAAGGTGTTGACCGCGTCATTCGCATGTTGAAGTATCACCGCGGACAAGCACAGGGACGCAGGCGCAAACGTCTGGAAACCCAGTTGACCTACTTCCGCAACCAACGATCCCGCATGCGCTACGCCGAATACCTGCGTGACAACCTGCCCATTGCCAGTGGGGTGATCGAAGCCTCCTGCAAAACCTTGGTTACGCAGCGCATGAAGCAATCCGGCATGGCTTGGACCCAGACGGGTGGCCAGGCCATCTTGACCTTGCGTAGCCTGATCCAAAGCGACCGCTGGCTGCCAGCCTGGGAATTGCTGTGCTCCGACTTCCGCAAAACGATCAGCCGGTCCCACGCCCAGATTGCTTTGCCGGCAAACCCCCGTCAAAGACAATCTCAGCGTCTCCATCCGGTTATTGCCCATCTTGATTGCCCTACCCTGCCTTTGGTAGGATAACGCGAACATTTGTGCTCACAATTTGGGAGATGCACCCATGTGACATTGTCATGGTAGTTACGGAACGCTGTCCATCAATTCCGGCCAAACCGGCAGAGAGATGCCCCATTGTTCTGGAGCTTGTAAAATGAACCTCTCTGCTTCTTTCAATACTCGTTCCGCGTTTCGCACCGTTCCCTCTTCGTGGTCCGTATAGGGTTTCATCTCGATCGGTCCGGAGGTTGTCACGTGATAACATCCATCCGTTCCCGTCCTGGCCGCGACGATCATTACAGGCAGACCGGTTTTCATCGCCAGGTAGATGTGATGCACCGGGAGCGAGGAAGCGCGCCCAAAAAATGCCGGCCGGGCTTTCGCGTCCAAAACAGGCCGATCCATGCCTGTCAGGACTACTCCGCCCCGCTCAAGATGGTGCGCTGCCTGTCGCATGGCGCTGATAGATGCCGGAACTAAATTTATTCCTGTCTTCTTACGCATCTCATATTCTATCCGCCGTCCATTTTTTGGATCAGGGATCGTTAACACCAGGACTTTCAATCCCTGGATGCCCATTGATTGAAGAATAAAATCAAAGTTGCTCAGGTGCAACCCAACCAGCACCAGTCCGCGGTCGCCGAATTCGGGCCGCTCAACCAATCCACGCGCAACGGGATCAAGATCCACCATCGTTTGGATTGCCTTGGGATCGTAGATGTAATGATGTAAGCTGTAAAGGGAGTGGGCTATGCTTTTGAGGGTATCAGAGACGGCTTGATCTAGCTTTTCTTTATCGGGATCTTCTCCGCGGATCACCCATTGGTTGGTTCTGATTGCCCGGATTATACCCGAGTGTCGCCGGGCGGACATCCATTCCGCCACAAGATCAGCTATTCTATAGCCAACCGCGGGGGGCGTTGCGCGGCCAAGGGTGGAAACCAACCTGACACCAAACCGGCTATTAATGATGTTTTGCAGATTAATTGCCATACAGGTTTGCTCCGGTTGTTGCCGCGGAACTTCGCAGCCAGTTTTGTAAAATTATAAGTTAAAAAATGACGACCGGACAAAATCAGCAGAAACGGGTGCACTAAAAAGTTGTAGGATGCGGAGTCCAAAGTCTCCCGACTTTGGATGCAAAATCGGGAGATTTTGCACTCCTGCTAACGACACTTGAGTGCTCCCGCAGAAACCCGATTGATGGTAACTTAAAAAGGTCCTCGCGTCTTTATCGCGACCGGTAGAGCCTTTAAAAAACACCCGGAATTTTTAATTCCGGGCAATCACCAAAAGGCCTGGTCTATCTCTTAATTCGTTTTCGACAACTCGATGGTCACGTCCGTAGGCAGGGCCAGCTTGGCTTCCACTTCCATCGCTTTGATGATGCCGACCGGCACAGGGCAGGCGGCGTGATAACAGTGTTTGTGCCCCGCCTCGTGGATCTTCGGCATTGCGCGCCTGAACGAAATTTCTTTGTAAGGATTGACCTGGGTAATTTCTTCTGCCATCTTGCGGATGGCTGCACAATCGCTGGTAATTTTCAACTTACAGACATTCCCATCCATTGTCGCTTCAACGGTTGTGTGCATACCGCAATTTCCCGAGAATATCTCTGCTTTTGCCATGACAGTACTCCTGATGTAATGTTTGATGCGCTGCTTCAGTCATGCAGTAGTCATCGCGGTTTGATGTGCGAGCACGCGCGTACTCCTTTTATACCCGGTATTTGCGTTTAATAAATTGCAGGAACTTATCAATTTCATCCAGCCATATCTTCCAGCAACCCCACCAGTTTCTCCCCGATCACTGCCCGGCTGAAATGCCCTTCCAGGTAGGCGCGCCCCTGCAATCCCATCCGGCGCGCTTTCTCCTGTATCCGAGGCCAGCTTCCGGATCGCCCCCGCCAGCGCAGCAGGGTTCCCGGGTTCAGCGAAAATCCCGCACCCCGCTGCCTCGACCACCTCGCGGATCACGCCGTCGATTGCCAGCGCTACCGGTCGTCCCGCCGCCATATAGTCGAAGACTTTGTTCGGATACGTTGTTTTGTACTCTTCCAAAGGCTTCAAGATCGCGATGCAGGCATCCGCGCCGGCTAACGCGCCCGCCATCTCCGTTTTCGGGAACCGACGGCAAAAATGTCACGTTCGTCAATCCCATCTCGTCCGCCTGCGCCTGCAACCTGGCTTTCTCCTTGCCGTCGCCAAGCAAGACGATTTGCACTTCGCTATCTTCCAACATCTTCGCCGCTTCCAGCACCACGCCCAGGTCGTTAGACATGCCGTGCGCGCCCGCGTACAAAGCTACAAATGGATCTTCCAGCCCGTGCGACTGACGGAACGCCTCGCCATCGTCCGCCGGATCGAACATGTCCGGGTCCGCTCCGTTAGGGACCAACTCCACCCGCTTCGCGCCCCGGACCCGGACATGCTCCCGGAACCCCGGGCTGTTGACGATCACCCGGTCCGCGTGACGGTAGAGGAAACGCTCCAGCCATTCCGCAACACGGATGAGGGTGGGATTGGTCAGCACCCCCACCGCTACCGCGAACTGCGGCCACAAATCACGCACTTCGAACAGGAGTTTCGCCCTTTTCAAGCGCGCCAGGGACCAGGCCGTCACACCTTGAAAAATGGGCGGCGACGTGCCCCAGACCACATCCACATCCTTGACGCCCAGCCCTAACCAGAAAGAAGACAGCATGAACGAGATAAACGCAAACACGCGGTGGACGAAGGATTTGTGCAGCGCCTGGTATACGGAAGCTCTCAAAATTGTGATCCCCCCATCTCCTTCATCGACTCTACCGGCAGAAGAAGCGAAACTCGCGCCGGTAATATAACTTACCGGGCTGGCGATCACGGTAACCCGGTGCCCACGCGCTGACAATACCCTCGCAAACTCGTGATGGCGCGTCCCGCCCGGCTCGTCGAGGGAAGCAAAGGCCTGATGAATAATGAGGATGTGCATGCAACCTTACAGCAAGTGCTCCACCAAAACAAGCGGCTCTTCAGGCCAACCCGATTTCACAGCATCCATCACCAACGCCGCGACGCCATCCGGATACACATTGTTGTGTTGGGCCAGTTCTTCCACAGGCATCCAGATGGCGACATATATTCCTTCGGTGGGGTCGTCGGGATCGGAGTCGGTAAATTCCACGCCTGTGCCGGTTCCGAACTGGCCATCCAGTCCTTCGGCCAGATAGTAGACCTGCTCGCTCATCCCAAAGTGGACTTCCGCCAGCTTGCGCAGGACGGTTACGCGCAGGCCGGTCTCCTCTTCCATTTCACGGATGGCTGCCTGCTCCGCGTGTTTCGCCCTCCTCCACTCCCCCGCCGGGAAAGACGAAATAATGCTTGCCAGCCCGGTGGCGCTCGATCAGCGCAACCTTGCCGTTCTCGATCAGTACAACGCCCGCTCTAACTCTCATGGTGAACTTAAACTCCGATGTGAATTGTAGGGATGTTCTCGATTTTACTTCCAAAGCCAGGGAAAGCGCCGGAACTTTTTTGCCGTAGGTTGGGGAAACCCAGCCTTCGAAGGGAAGGGCATCTCGATGGCCGTAAATAACTTTGCCGGCTCGCACAATAGAGATGAGAGATTGGGGATTGGAGATTGGGGGTTCGGTTTTCAATAAAAGCCTTACTCTACCCTGTGGGGATTGAAGACCAATCTCTACTCCCTGCTCTCCAGTCTCTACCTCCCACTCCCAATCCGGCAAGAGCCAGTGCAAGCGGTAGGAATGCGCCTTCCTTGGAAATCAACTGATCTTCGACCAGCCAGCGCTCATCGGCAAAGACCGTAACCGTGCGTTGGTGGCGCACACCCGGATACCCCTTATGATAAGCCGTCATCTGTCCAAGGGCCGATTCATCGGTAGTCACCAGGCTCTTGGTGAAATGCCGGGAACCAGTCTAACGTGATGAAGCGGCCGCCGCGGGTCATTTGATCGCGGCTGTCCACCGTCACCGTGTTGTGGACGGTGCTCACCACCAGCGGGTTGTTCCAGGGAGGGTCGGCGTTGTAGAGATACGTGCCGGCATCCCGGGCAATGTTCAAGCCGCGCCACCACAAATCGAAGTGTAGCTGGTCCATGTGGCCGAGCCGGGAGTGGAACTGGGTGGCCCGCAGGTATGCCCAGGAGCCCGGTCCGCGCAGGTGGTCTGCCATGTACAGGTTCGACTCGTACGACTTTTCGTGCGCGCCCAGACCCAGCCAGAGCGCCATTTCATCCCAGGCGCCGCCGGGCAGTTGGAAGCGCAGGAACGCCCGCGCCGCCGCCTGGACCGTCGGGCGGAAATCGTTAAACGAGGCGGCTGCCAGGGGCAGGATCAAAGCCCCGTCGTTGGCGCCCAGGTTGGGGGTCCGGCCTGAAGCGGGGTCGAGCATCGAGAACAGCCAGTGGGACGCCCGTCCCAGGGATTGAGACGTCTGGTGCGGCCAGTCCACATCCCGGATCGCGTCCACCCACAAGGCCGCTTGCAGCATGAGACGGTGATAGTTGGTGCTGTGCTGGATGTACTCGCCAAAGCCGCTGATCTGGTGCCGGAAAGCCCAGTTCAACCAACGCCAGCCGAGCGCGCGCCAGTCTTTTTGAACCCGGATGCTCGGGCAGCGCCAGTCCGGCAGTATACAGGCCAGCGGCTTCGGTCACGAGGTGGTTGTTATTTTGCGCGCGGGCGTAGACCAGCGTAGGCGGGATGCGGGCGGCGTGCGTGGCAATCGACTGTGCCAGGCGCGCGCGTCTTTCCCCGCTCGAAGCTGCCGCCGTTTCGAAAACCTGACCCGCCCAGACGAGTGCCATCAGTCGGATGGCGACTTCCTGCCCGTTCATCCAGTGTGGACCCAGGTTGGGAGGGTTGGCCTCTACAAATTCATCGAAATAGTCCCAGAACGCTTCAGCATAGGTTTCGCTCTCGGTCAGGTGGTAGGCGCGGCCGAGGAGAAACGCCCAAGCAAAGCGGGCCGGTTCCCAGATAAATTTGAGATCGCCTTCGAGCTTGAACTTGCCGCTTGCAAACTGCGTCCAGTGGACCAGGGGCCAGTCCCCGGTCAATGAGAGCGGGACCGGCTCACCGCCAAATCTGCGGAATTTCCCTGCGAGGATCTCATCCGCTTCGCTGAGAAGGGCTCGCTGACCCTCCTCGCCAAGAGTTTGTTTCAATTGTTTTCGGTCGGGCAGGGAAAAAAGAGGAACGAGATTGGAAAATTGGAGATTTGGATTGCGCGTGTCCGGTTCCGGCGTCAGGCGCTGGTAGTGTCCGGTTGTCAAACCGAGCTTGTAGAGGGCGTACAACGCCAGCTGAGCCGGTTCCACCTGAAGGGCTACTCTGAACGAATTACGCAATCGGGAAAAAACCATCGCTAGGGATTTCGTTGCAGGTACGCCATGGCAAAGAAAAGAGCCGAGATGTGCAAGGCCTGGGGCAGGCCGCCCTCTTTTGCAATCGAAACCAGCTCGTCGAAGGGAATCAATGAAACATCGATTTCCTCGGTTTCATCCAGGTTTTGCATTCCCACCTGTTCGGCATCCAGCGCCAGGAAGGAGTAGGTCAGGTTGTTGTGGGTGGCGGGATTCGGATACACTTTTCCAACCTCTACAAAATGTTGGCTGGTGTATCCCGTTTCCTCCAGCAGTTCTCGCCGCGCGGCATACAAAGGACTTTCATCCTCCTCATCCATGATCCCGGCAGGGATTTCCAGCATCACTTGTTTTGCGCCATGACGGTATTGCTGGACGAGAACGACTTCCCGTTTTTTCGTCAGCGCAATCACATTGACCCAGGTCCCGCATTCGATGACGTACGGATCGAAAACGTTTCCGTTCCCGGTTTCGCACTGGTCGATCCGTAAAGCCATTCCCTTTCTCTGGTATAGATACTTCGAATTTAAAATCTTCCATGGGGTAACAGACATTCGCTATTTACCTCTTTCAAGATATCGTTCCGCGTTCTAGAATGTGCTCTTGAACTTTTCGATCACCTGTTAATGGGTGGGCTTAAATCAGCAGGAATATCTTTCCAAGCGAACCAGCGCCATTCGCTATGCTCGCCGTTAAGGCGGACCTCGCCGTTTACATCCCGGCTGAGATACACAATGGTGACATTATAAACTTCATCTCCATTAGGATACTTGTAGTATAGCTCCGGGCCCGAGAATACCCAGAAAAGCGAAGCTTTCCCAACCTGCAGGCCAGTTTCTTCCAGCGTCTCCCGGCGAGCCGCCTCTTCCACCACTTCATCGAGTTCCACCGCCCCGCCAGGCGGACCCTAGCAACCGCTGTCCGAGCGCTTCATATGCAACAGGCGGTTTTGCTCATCAACAATCAAAATTGCCGCGCCGACCATCAAGATAGGTGCGTGACCGATATGTTGGCGAAGGGCCTCGATATAATTCACGGTTCCAGGTTCTTAAGCAGTTCGATCATACTTTGAACGATTTCCAGCCGGACCCAGGCCTGGACGAAACTCAGCCCTAAAACAATGATCGATCCCGGTAACCAAGTATACCGACCTGCCGTTTAAGCCTGTCACCAGGCCAAGTGCCAGCGTGGAAAGAATGGCAACCAGGAAAAATCCACCTAGAAGGACAACGTTCCAACGCCTTGATCTTTAGCGGATTTCCATGACGGACAAATAGTTCTGGATGCGATCTGAATCTCCATATGTTTTCCTTTTTCACCGTCATTTGCCGGGGAATAGAGAAATCAATCTCCTGAAACAAAAGGGAAATCGCATTTTACTCGACACCGTTAAAGATCGGGCTGCAAAATCGTCTTTAATGGATTGGAGCAAGTCTCCTGGAGTTCCGATCTTAAACGGTAAATTGATTGTAGACTGTGCTCTTAGAAAATGCTCCCTATCATGAGTGACAAACCAATCTGGGTTGGCTTGAATGGCTTCGGCCAGCACGCGAGCATCGGGCAAGTATTCTACAAAAGCTCTGGCTGATTCCAATTGTTTTTTTGTTGAAACTGGGGTTGTCTCTACTTGACCAATGCTGAGCAACTGAGCCAGAAAGGGCAAGGAGGTAGGGACTTTTCGCCGCACTACTCCCTCCGCTTCTCGCAAAACAGTAGGACCGACAACGAGTTGCAATACCCCTGCTTCTCCCAAATGGAACAGCTTCCGCGCCCCACCTGTTTTAGAAAGCACCGAAGCGAAAACGATGCTGGTATCCAAAAAGACCTTAAGGCTTTTTGGTGTCATACTCGCCGCGGACTTCTCGAAGGGTTTCTAACATGGATTCCAGCGTTTCGCCGGACTCCTGCCACTCTTTTGCCAGCTTATCCGCTATTTCATCCACGCGCGAGCGACGGGGACTGAGAACGAAAACGCCGTCTCCCAGGTCAATCAGGGTCAGCGTATCGCCTTCATTGATCTGGTTGTGGTCGCGCAGTTCTTTTGGCAGGGTGATGACCCCCCTTCGGACGACTTGAATTTCAAAAGTGTTGTTCACAAGCTTCTCCTTGATCCGTAATTCCGTCTATCAGTATAACGGATTCTCAGAAACAAATCAAGTTGTCACTCCATGATTTTTACTGTATGTCCGGCCTGGCGAAGCGACTGTACTGCCCCGAATGTAGCCCTTGTCACACCGACCAATTGTTCGTAGGGAATCGGCGGTCCGCCGCCCGCGCGGATGGCTTTCGAAAATGCGGCCCACTCATCCTTCCAGCCTTTGTCCTGCGCCTGCTTGAAAGTCTTGCGGCGGCCATCGTGCACGAGCTCGAGCGAGCGGAAATCGTCCAGCACGGCGATCTTGCCAGCACAGAAGACTTCAACTCGTTCCTTCGGGAAGGATTTGTCGCCGTTGGCGAGATAATCCACGATGCCGATCGAGCCATCGGGGAAGGTGAAGGTCATGGAAACGTTGTCTTCCCGGTATTTGCCCGCATCCGGTAATGCAACCGCGCTGACGCTGACCGGCGGGGCGCCAACCAGGAAGGTAATGAAGTCCACGAAGTGGCAGCCTTCGCCGATGATGCGTCCGCCGCCGATTTCAGGATCCTGGGTCCAGTGATTGAGAGGCAGGTAGCCTGCATTGACCCGATAATGCGCGTACATGGCTTCTTTGCGACCTGCAAAGTGGGAAGCGAGTTTGCCTGCCAGCGGCGCAAAGCGGCGGTTGAAGCCGACGGTTAGAAGGCAATTTTCAGACTTCTGTAACCGGTCAGTGATCGCTGCTAACTGGTCACTGTTGATCGCAAGGGGTTTCTCCACAAAAACGTGCTTGCCTGCCTGCAAGGCCTTAACGACCAGCTCAGCGTGTGCATTGTGGCGGGTGAGGATGGCAACCGTGTTGATATTGGGGTCGTTGAGGATTTCCTCATCACTGGAAGCGGCGTAACCAAAGCCGAACTTCTTGGCTGCGTGTTGCGCGTGCAGCCCGCTGGCGGAGGCGATGCCGACCAGGTCGATCCCGTCCACTTTTTGGATGGCGGGCAGCAAGGTGGCGTTGGCGAAAAGACCGGCGCCGAGGACACCGAGCCTGACCAGGTCCGTTGAATTGCGGAGAGCGGAGAAGAGGAAAGACTACTCCGCCTTCGCTCTTTGACCTCTTTCCTTCAGGATAGGTCAGCAACACGCCCAAAAACGGCTCATCCTTCTTCCCCGTAATCACCTCATATGCTTCTGTTGCGCGTTCGATGGGGAAACGATGGGTAATGAGCGGCTTGACTTGCAATTTACCGTTGGCCAGCAGATCGACAATGGCTTCGAAGTTGCGGCCTTCGGTCCAGCGGACGAAGCCGAGGGGGTAATCCCGCTCCATTCTCCTCGTAGGAGGCGTCGTAACGGCCCGGCCCGTACGAGCGCGAGTTGATGAATGATAATTCCTTTTCATAATAAATCTTGCGTGGAAACGTCAGGCCGACCGCGCCGGTGGCGACCACGCGCGCCCGGTCGCGGGCAATCGCTCCCGCCAGTTCGACCGGGTCGTTGGAAGAGGTGTCCGCGCAGATCAGGACCGCGTCGAAGCCGCGGTTGGCGGTAAAGGATTGGGCCGCGCTTTCGGCCTGGTCGCGGAGGCAGGCCTGAAGTCCAAGGGACGAAGCGAGGGCAATGCGTTTGGGGTCGATGTCGATGCCCAGCACGTGGCATCCGGCGGCTGCGGCGATCTGGCCCGTCAACAGTCCCAGCAGACCCATCCCGATCACGGCCAACTGTTTCGCCGATCTGCGGTTCCGCCAGGCGAAATCCGTGCAGGGCAATCGCGCCGAGGGTGGTAAAAGCGGCCGATTCGAAGTCGACGGTTTCCGGCAAGGGGGTAAGCAGGTTGCGAGGTACGGCGCCGTATTCAGCATGCACGGCATACCCCCCACCCGCACAGGCCACGCGCTGGCCGACGTGTGAAACCGGTCATGGTTTCGCCCAGGGCAACAATAGTGCCTGCGGAGGAATAGCCCAACGCCATGGGCTGGTCGAGGCGGTCGAAGGCGGCTCTCGCCGTCGCCACCAGACCTTCCCGTTTGGCCTTATCCAGTACCTGGCGGACCAGGTCAGGACGCGAGCGGGCTTTTCCGACCAGCGACTTCTCAGCGAATTCGACCACCATCCGCTCGGTTCCGGCGGACACCAGGCTTGCTTCCGTTTTGACCAGGGCCATCCCAGCCCGCGGCGTGGGCACGGGGACTTCTTCGACGATAGCTTTGCCATCGCGCATATTTTGGAGGAGTTGTTTCATGGGCTCTGTAGGGAATTTCTCTAAAGTGAGGATATGTTGTACGAAAAGTATAACGCAAATTAATCATATAAGGTTTGGAAAATGAGGATGAATGTAACATCTTCGGTTAAGGAAAAACTTAATGATTGACTTCCAATATGAGCGAAATGCTATTCTATTAATGATATCCGACAACCAGCACTACGAGTAAGGGCAATCAAGATAGGGTAAAGCGCTTTTGATGCAGAAATCAAAGTTGCCCTACCGTTTTGCATACCTGTATGCTGGTTACAAAAATTTGCCAACAACACAAACCAGGAGGTTTAGCTTATGCTCGGAGGTTATGCAAATAAAATCGGCTTTGTTGATTTGACAGCTGGCACAGTCGAGTACGGCGATGCGCCGGAAGAATGGAAACTCAAATATATCGGTGGTCGCGGACTGGGGGTCAAATATGTGTTCGAAAACGGACCCGAGGTAGAAGCGCTTTCACCCGACAACATCCTGTGCTTCATGAACGGCCCCCTGACCGGTTCGGAATTCAATATGACCGGCCGTATGGCGATTGTGACCAAATCCCCTTTGACCGGCACCGTTACCGACAGCCATCACGGCGGTTGGAGCGCGGCGCGCCTGCGCTGGGCCGGATTCGACGGCCTGATTTTCAAAGGCAAAGCCGACAAGCCCGTCTACGCCTATGTGACCGAGGACAAGGTAGAGCTGCGCGATGCTTCTGAGGTCTGGGGCATGGGCGTGCACGATACGGTCAAGTTCTTCCAGGAGAAATATGGCAAGGACAGAAAAGAACTCAGCGTCATCACAATCGGTCCGGCCGGAGAAAACCTGGTCAAGTTTGCTTGCTGGATCAACGAGAACGACCGGGCCAGCGGGCGCGGCGGCACAGGCTGCGTAGGCGGCAGCAAGAACCTGAAGGCTGTGGTCATCGACGCCAAAAAGAACATCACCAAGGCCTCCGACCGCGAAGTTTGCATCCCGGTCCGCGAGCGTACCCTCAAAGCGATCATGGCTGAGGAGAACATCACCAGCCCGCGCAAGGGCGGCCTCTCGGTCTACGGCACCAACGTGCTGATGAACATCACCAGCAGCATTGGCGGGCTGCCCACAAAGAACAGTATGCTGACATCCTACGGGGATAATGCCGAAAAGATCAGCGGTGAATACGTCAAGGAAAACCTGCTGGTCAACGACCCCACCTGCCACGCCTGTCCGGTGGCCTGCAAGAAGGAAGTCGAAGTCAAGGACGGTCCCTATAAGGGTCTGCGCATGGAATCGGTCGAATATGAACCGGCCTGGTCCGTCGGCGCCAATTGCGGCAACAACGACGCCCGCCTGGTTGCCAAGATGATCGACCTGGCTAACGATTTTGGCTTCGACGCGATCGAGATCGGACATCCCGCTCTCGGTTTGGATGGAAGCCAGCGAAAAAGGCTATACCAATGGCGAAGGCAAGCTGGAATGGGGCGACCCGGATGGCATGACAAGCGCCGCCAGGATGATCGCCTTCCGCGAAGGTCTGGGCGATATCATGGCGGAGGGCGCAAACGCCATCGCTGAGCACTTCGGCCATCCCGAGCTGGCCATGACCTGCAAGGGCCAGGGTATCCCGGCCTACGACCCGCGTGGTATCAAAGGCGAGGGCCTGGGTTACGCCACCTCCAATCGTGGCGCCTGCCACCTGCGCGCCTACACCCCTGCCGCCGAGCTGGGCGTCATGCCTTACAACTCCCTCAAGGTCGATCCACTCGCCTGGAAAGGCAAGGGCGAGCTGGTCAAGATCTTCCAGGAAGTGCACGCCTTCTCGGACAGCATGGACATGTGCAAATTCAGTGCGTTCGCGATGGGCGCCGACGAGTATGCGCAGCAGTACACGGTCATGACCGGGGTTCCTTGCACAGCAGATGACGTGCTGAAGACCGGCGAGCGCATCTACAATTTGGAGCGCTACTACAACAACCTGGTTGGCTTCGGCGCAGGCAGCGACGTGTTACCCAAACGCTTCACAGAAGAACCGTCCACCATGCCCGGCTCCGAAGGCCACGTCTGCGAACTGGACGATATGCTGGCTGAATATTACGAGAAACGCGGCTGGGATAACGGGGTTGTGCCAGAAGCGAAGCTCAAGGAACTGGAGATCATCTAGTTTCTTTCCCTCTAAGAGAAAAGGCAGTCACTTTCCAGGTGACTGCCTTTTTTATGCTCCGGCGCGCAGGGTTTTTTTCCCGAACCGTTCCATGAAATCGTCAACCAGATGCTCTTCGATGTCGATTTCCAGGCGAGTCTGGCCTACGGACAAGGACCCCAGCCGGAAAGGCTCCATTTTGGTGAGCTTAACGCTCCAGCCCGGACCCTTAACCTGGTCGTCGCTCGTGGGAGCTCCCCCCAACTCCTGCAGATATTCCATCAACAAAAAGTACGGAATTCCACGCATCTCGCGAACGATGTGTTGCACGCTAGCCACCGCCCACAGGAGGAAAGATATCGACTTTGTCGGTGGGCTTCATAATATGGCTGAACTGCTTCTCGAGATAAACCGCTTCACGGCCATTGATGAACATTTTCATATGGCTGTGAAAATCTCCATTTTCATCCAGGAGCTCTGCCCTTAAAGCTGGATAATCCGTCACCACCAGGTCGATCAACTGGCGAGCAGTCGCGCCGGGCGGCATCTGCACCTGGATTGTTTTTTGGCCGACAATGGACCGCAAGGTAGCATAAAAATTGACATCCATTTCAACCTTCCTCCGGTTATCTCCCACGGAAAGCCATTCCTCCAATCAAAACGATCCGTTGGAAGTATACCAAACCAAGCGAATTCGGTAAATTATAGATTTACCGCTCTACCGCTTACGACGGAAAAAATACCAAAATTGGGGTGTGAGCGCGTCCCTACGGCGCGCGCTCACACCCCAATTCCTGTCCTGAGCTTGTCGAAGGGTTCGGGCTCCTTTACTGCAAAAATCCCGTTAAAACGGAGAACCAGATTTACTTAACTCTTTGTACATATGAAGTACACAAACGATTGAGAGCGACCCATATTTCCGGTACATTTTCGCGAACTGCGTAAGTCCTGTATAAAAAATCCCCGCTCAGCGGGGATTGGCTGAGAGGGTTCGATCCAATCAAGGGCACTGAATAATTCCTTGGGCCCACAAGCAACCGCCACAAACCGGGAAGGTGGTGTTGCCAATGCAGTCTTCCTCGTTTGTTTCGGACAGTTCGCAGCCGCCGCAAAAGCTACAGGGGGCGAAGGCGAAATTATGCAATCGTTCACGATACGCCACGTAATCGGGAGCAGACCACAAGTCCGAGAGCGAACGTTCGGTTACGGCGCCGATGACGTGTTTTTTGGACAGCCGCGGTTTCCCGTGCAGGTAACTGGTGTGGGTGTGCATCAACGGCCAGCACGGGCTGACATCCCCGTTCCAGGCAATGGACATCGTCCCGCTCTCGATAAAGTTGCAGGTGTCGCTCGCGCCGCCCCAATTGTTCCCCGCGAAAGTAACGTTCAACTGGCTGTTGAAGGTCTCGAACAAAGCGTCCTGGGTCGTCTCATCGAAGTCCATTTTAGGCAGGCTCAGACGCGGCAGGTTCGGGGCCTGCAGGTAAGCGATGTTATGCATCGTCTGCATGTACAGACGGTCTTCCTGCATCGCTGCGGTGGCCGGCTGCACGTTGCTGACCGAAAAATACTTGGCCTTGAAAGATTTCCCAAGCTGGATGACTTTTGGCAGATCGCTGAATATTGCGCTTCATCGCGACGAAGGCGATGCCAATCTCTGGCTTGGGAAAGTGATTGGCCGGCCGCAGCTTGGAAAAGCGTTTCAGGTTGTTGATAATGTTGGGAAGCTCCGCCCCCATGCGGACATCTGCAAATGTTTCCGGCGAGGCGCCATCGATCGAAACCCACAGCACGTCCAGGCCAGAGGCGATCAATTCCTTCGATTTCTTCTCGGTGAGAGTCGTTCCATTGGTGATCAGCTCTACCTTAACGCCCAGCGACTTGACCCTTGCGATCCAGTCGATGGTTTTCGGGTGGAAGAGCGGCTCCCCAATACCGCCGAAGTACACGCTGGGGATCGGATCGAGCTCCTGAAGGCCGGCGAAGATCGCTTCAAACGTCTCCTCGCTCATACGCCCGATGGGCTGGTCCCAGGCGTTGCGGAAGCAGGTGATACAGTCCAGGTTACAGGCGACGGTTGGCTCGATGTACACTTTGGTCAGGTTCGTCACCGGCCGGTGCATGCGGACATAATTCTGGCCCTCGTCCAGGCGAACTTTGGAGCCTGGCTCCAGCCCAAATTTTGCAACTACGTCGGGCGGCAGGACCAACCGTCCCTGCTCATCGACTTCTGCCCAGGCCGTGGTCGGCTTGACGGAGGCAATCTCCGGTTTGACTTTTTTGGGAGCAATGATTTGTGCGCGCAGGTCCATAATTTTCATTGTATCCTGTTCGGGCTGTAAAACGCTGTGACTTTTATCGCCTTTTACAGATGCAAATGGTCTTATTTATTGAGCCAGCCACTCCCATCCTTCAGGAAAAGCAGGTTGCAAAGAAGATTCCCGGCCAGGAAATTTGCCAGTCCAGCCGGTGATATAATTCACACATCCCAACAAGAGGAGAACTCCATTGGCCGACCCCCGTGTAACATTAATTTTGCAAAAGTCCTGGTAGAGCGCTGCACGCGCGTACAACCAGGGGATCGTATTTTGATCGAGGCAACCACCGCAGCAGAAGCGCTGGTGCGGGAACTGTACGTCCAGATCCTGGAAAAAGGCGGGCATCCCCATACCCTCCTGCAGCTACCGGACACCTTCTTCCCCGGCCATGAAGACCTGTTACTGTTGCACGGCAACAATAACCAGATCGATTTCGTGCCCACCTTCCAAAAATTGGCCTACGACCAGTTCGAGGGCCGCATCCGGGTCCATTCCGCAACCAATACCCGCTCCCAGACCGCCATTGATTCGTCCCGTTTGCAGCGGCGCGGCAAGGCGACCGGCGGGATCACCGAAACGCAAATGCGCCGGGGCGCGGAGGGCGCCTTTAAATGGGTAACCACCCTTTATCCTACCGACGGGTATGCCCAGGATGCCGAAATGAGCCTCGAGCAGTACGCAGATTTTGTTTTCCGGGCAGTCCATGCGAACGAAGCCGATCCGATCGCTTACTGGAAAAAGGTCGAAGGAGAACAGCAGGCGGCTGTCGATTTTATGGGCGGCAAAAACCAGGTCATCTTGCGCGGCCCGAACGTGGACTTGACCCTTTCGGTCAAAGGCCGCAAGTTCCTGAACTCCTGCGGCACGCACAACATGCCCGACGGGGAGATCTTTACCGGCCCGGTCGAAGATTCGGTCAATGGTTGGGTGAAGTTTACCTATCCCGCCATTTATCAGGGCGTTGCGGTGGAGGGCGCTGAGTTGACCTTTTCGAACGGCCAGGTTACCCAGGCTCACGCCGACAAAAACCAGGACTTCCTGCTCAAGATGCTCGAATCCGATCCGGGCGCGCGCTACCTGGGCGAGTTTGCCATTGGGACGAACTTCGAGATCGACAAGTTCACCGGCCAGATCCTGTTCGACGAGAAGCTCGGCGGTTCCTTCCACATGGCGCTTGGCGCGGGCTATCCCGAGACCGGCGCGAAAAACAAGAGCGCCATCCACTGGGACATGATCTGCGATATGCGCACGGACAGCGAAATCCTGGTAGATGGGGAATTGTTCTACAAGAACGGCGAGTTCGTTTTTAAATAAAGGTTCTCCCGTCTTTAACGGTAAAGCCTTTAATATCTGCCGACCGAGCCATCGACGCGCTGGGCGTAGGCCGCAATTCCACCGCGCACGCTGGACACGTTCGTCCAGCCCTGCGACAGCATCCACCCGGTGACGTTTGCGCTGCGGACACCATGATGACACATCACCAGGATTTCGGTATCCTTTTGCCTGACTTCCTCGGGAAAAGCTTCTACCCCCAGCTGCGACATGCGGCTCATCGGCACTACCTTCAGCCTGCTATCGACAATCATGGCCTGATCCAGTTCCCAGGCTTCCCGTACATCCAGCAAAACAAAGCTGTCACCCGATTTCAATTTGCGGGCAAGTTCGTCGACGCTGATTTCAGGGATTTCAGGAAGATTCATGTCCTCCAGAAGCCTCGGCTGACCGGATGAACGTCCTCTGAGGTGACGAAAGCGGCATTATCGCATTCATTGACGATTTTCTCCACTGCCAGTACTTGTTTGCGGCGCACACTCAGGTTCAACAGGCTCACCATCCCATCCTTGCCCCGGGCAGGAATTTCGGTCACCGCAAAGCCGCTCTTGCGCAGATTTTCCGCCATGACGACTCCCCGTCGAGGGCTGATCACCTGGAGATGAACATACCCGATGGCCAACCGTTCTTCGATCCACATCCCGACCACGCCCCCGGTTGCAAACCCGGCCGAATAGGCGATGATATAAAGCGGGTTATTCAAATTTGAAAGCACGGATGTCAATAACACGACGTAGAGCAGCGAAACCACAAATCCGATGCTCCAGGACAGCGCTTTCCTGCCGCGCAATGTGAAGAGCATCCGCAGCGTATCCAGGGTCATGTTCAAGACGCGCAACCCAAAGATGATCAGGGCGCCCACCCAGGGGTTACTAAATAGCATTAATTCAGACATACTGATTCTCCAAAAACGAAACGGGGCGGCCGGTTGGCCGCCCCGCGGGTATTTATCTTTTTACCGCAGGAACGTACAACCGTTCCACATATTCCTTGACCATGCGCCGCGTGCTGAACTGCGGCGTAATCGTGCGCAGGCTATTTTTCATGTGCTCGATCCAATCCAGGGGGATCCAGCCAGAATTGCGGCCATAGTACAAAGGAATGATCTCATTTTCCAGGGTAGAGTACAGGCTTAAAGCATCGGCCTGGTCCTGCACTTCGGGCTCGTCCGGGTCTTTATCTTCCCCAATTGCCCAACCGTTTTTCCCGTTGTAGGCTTCCCGCCACCAGCCGTCCAAGACCGAGAAGTTGAGCGCCCCGTTCAGGGCAGCCTTCATCCCGGAGGTTCCCGATGCTTCCATGGGACGCCGCGGCGTATTAAGCCACACGTCCACGCCCTGCACGAGGTAGCGGGCAACGTTCATGTCGTAATCTTCCAGGAAAACCAGGCGCCCGCTCGTTTCCGCCTTTTTAACGGTGCGGTAGATCTGCTGGATCAGCTGTTTGCCAGGCTCATCTGCGGGGTGGGCCTTTCCCGCAAAGATGATCTGTACTGGCATGTTAGGCCGGTTGATGATTTTCAGCAGACGTTCCACATCACGCAAGATCAGGCTTGCGCGCTTGTAGGTTGCAAAACGGCGCGCAAAGCCAATGGTCAACACGTACGGGTCGATCAACGCGCCTGAAGCCACCACCTGTACGGGGTGAAAGCCCCCCCTCGCCCAGCGCGTGCGGGCCCATTCCTGCATACGAAAGGCCAGCTTACGCTTCTGGTGCATCCGGAAAGCCCAAAGTTCATCCGGAGGGATTTGATCCAGCTTTGTCCAGGTAGCCGGTTCATCCAAACGCTCGGGCCAGTCTGGCCCCAGATATTTGTCGTAGAGCACGCCCAGGCGGCGCGCCATCCAGGTATCGGTATGCACGCCATTGGTGATATACGTGATAGGAACTTCCTCTACTTCCAGGTCCTGCCACAGGGAGTGCCACATCTTACGGGCCACATGCCCGTGCAACTCGGAAACGGCATTGCGGCCCGCCGAATAGCGCAAAGCCATGACGCCCATGCTGAAGCTCTCGCCCCAGGATTGTTTGTTGCGGGCCACGTCGACAAACTGGTCGCGGTTCAAACCGAGTTCGGGCCACAGGGAAGCCAGAAATTTGTCGATCAACCAGAGCGGGAATTCGTCATTGCCCGCCGGGACCGGCGTATGGGTGGTAAAGACATTCTGCCCGCGCGTTTTCTCGATCGCTTCTGCAAAGGACGCGCCCCCGGCCACCAGCTCCCGGGCCCGCTCCAGGATCAGGAAAGCCGCGTGTCCTTCATTCATGTGCCAGACGGAGGGGTTATACCCCATTGCCCGTAATGCACGCACGCCGCCAACCCCCAGGACGATTTCCTGCATGACGCGCCGGTCAAGATCCGACCAGTACAGGCGCGCAGTCAACATGCGGTCTTCGGGCCTGTTCGATTCGACGTTCGAATCCATCAGGAACAGCGGCACGCGACCCACCCGGATTTCCCACAACCGCAATGTAACCATCCGGTCTGGCAGGGCAACCGAGACGGTAAAGGGTTTGCCATCTTCTGTCAGGATGGGGAGCACCATCATATCGCCAAAGCGCAAGGGATTGTTGAGCGCATCCTGCCAGCCGTCCTCGCCGATGCGTTGGGAGAAGTACCCTTCGGCATACATCAGGCCCACCCCAACCAACGGTAAACCCAGATCCGAAGCTTCCTTCAGATGGTCCCCCGAGAGCACGCCCAGGCCGCCGGAATAGATCGGCAGGGTTTCATGCAGGCCAAATTCCATCGAGAAATAGGCAATGGGTTTGCTGGCAAGCTCGGGGTGCGCCCGGTCCGACCAGGTATCCTTTTTCGCCATGTACTCGTCGAATTCGGCGAATACGCTGTCGTACAGGGCCAGATACTGGCTGTCCTGGGCGACTTCGTTCAGGGCAGAACGCTCCAGTTGGCGCAGAAGCAGGATTGGATTGTGAGAGAGACGCTCCCACAAGTCATTGTCGATGCGCGAAAACAGACGCTGCGCGTTTGGCTGCCAGGTCCACCACAGGTTGTAAGCCAGTTCGCCCAGGCGGTTGATGCGCCGGGGAAGGTCAAACTGATTAGGAATACGGGTATGAAATTGAATCATAGCTGCGCAATGATACCAGCAATCTTTTAGAATGGGGATTGCAGAATGGGTATAAAATGAATGCATGCCCACCGTACAACTCTTTGTCACTTGCCTGGTCGATACGTTCTACCCCGAAACTGCTGAGGCCATCGTCAGCATTCTCCACCGTTTGGGGGTGGACGTGGACTTCCCCTCCGCACAAACCTGCTGCGGACAGCCCCAGTTCAACGCCGGCCTGCGCGCGGACGCGCGCCAGATGGCGCAGCATATGATCCGGACTTTCGAGAATCTACCGGGAGAGATCGTCTCTCCTTCCGGCTCCTGCGCGCACATGATGCGCCACAACTACCCGGAACTCTTCGGCGATGACCCGGACTGGCTGTTACGGGCACAAGCGCTGGCCAAACGGACGTTCGAGTTCAGCGAGTACCTGGTGGACGCGCTCGGCGTCACCGACCTGGGCGCGCGCTGGAACGGTCCCTTGACCTACCACCCGTCCTGCCACCTCTCACGCGGACTGGGCATCGACCGCCAGCCCCGTGCGCTGCTCGCCAATGTGCAGGGCGCGCAACTCGTAGAATTGCCCGAAGAACAGGATTGTTGCGGCTTTGGCGGGATCTTTTCGATCGCCCACCCGGAGCTCTCGGCGGAATTTCTCAAGCGCAAGATTGGCAATTTCGAAAAGACGCAAGCGCCTACCATGGTCGTGGCCGACACCGGCTGCATTATGCACATTGCCGGCGGATTGCACAGGCAGAAAAAACCGCAAAAGGTGGTCCACATCGCCGAAGTTCTCAATAACCGCTAAGGAGTCAAGATGTTCAGCAAATCCGCCCGGTTCTACGATGCGGTTTACGCCGCGGCCGAGAAAGACTACAAAGCCGAAGTGGAAAAAGCGCACCAAATCATCCAGCAAAAGAAACGTTCCTCCGGCAAAACGCTCCTGGAAGTCGCCAGCGGGACCGGCTTGCACGCCTCGCTCTTTCAGGAGTATTACCAGGTGGAAGGCTTGGACCTGGACCCCGAAATGGTGGCGGTTGCCAGCCGGACTCACCCGGAGGTCGCCTTCCACCAGGCCGACATGGCCGACTTCGCTCTTGATAAACGGTTCGACGTGATCACCTGTTTATTCAGTTCCATTGGCTATGTCAAAACAGCGGCCAGACTGGAACAGGCCATCCGAAACATGGCTGACCACCTGATTGCCGGCGGCGTCTTGCTCGTGGAGCCGTGGTTCGGGCCTGATCAATGGACGACCGGCAGGGTGAGCGCCTTGTTTGTAGACCAGCCCGATATCAAAATCTCTCGCATGAACGTCAGCGAAGCAGATGGCAATCTTTCTTTTTTTGTCTTTCACTATCTGGTAGCCACATCCCAGGGCGTAGAATATTTCACCGAGCGGCACGAGCTTGGATTATTCACCCATCAAGAATATCTAAGAGCTTTTCAAAAGGCCGGCCTGGAGGTGAGCCACGATCCCGAAGGGCTGGACGGGCGCGGCCTTTACATTGGCATCAAGACGGCTTCGTAGCGTAATATGCGAGAACCTTCCCCGGTCCTTTTTGTGCAAGTTGGGAGGGGACGTTTGGCCTTGCTCCACCGTCCCCGTTATGTGGACTTTTCCAACCTGCCGAAAATCGGCTGCACGCACGTGGTCACGCTGCTCAAAGAGAGCGAAGGCGCCGAAAAGATCGGGAACCTGGCCGAAAACGCCGGCCTGACGTGGATCTGGCTGCCCGTGCCGAACGGCAACTACCCGCAAGGCGAAGTCCACGAGCGGCTGGCGGGCGCCTTGCCGGAACTTTCCAACCTCCTGGATGAAGGCAACTCGCTGCTCATCCATTGCTCGGCCGGCGTTCACCGCACCGGGACGGTAGCATATGCGCTATTGCGCTGGCGCGGCCTGGACAGAAAACAAGCAATCCACCTCATCGAACGGACCCGCAAAGAAACCGCCGAAGGCATGGGCGAAAAACGCCTGCGCTGGGGCGACGAAATGGCCCGTAACTCCAAGGAACAGGAAGCCTCATGGATCCATTCCATCAAAAAATCCGCCAAGCGACTGCTGACGAAAGTCTTCAAAAAGCATTAGACGCCAATGCCAAGCGTCGTGTTGAAGGACGCATCAAAGCCTTCGAGTCGCTCCCGGATTGGCGTGAGCGCCGCCAACGCGCGCACGCCGTCCGCGCGGAGGTTATCACGCACCTGGACGAATACCTGGATCAGTTCATCACGAAGCTGACCGAGAACGGCATCACGGTCCACCATGCAAAAGATGCGGCGGAGGCAATCCAAATTGCCCTAGAAATCGTCGAAACTTCACCCAAAAATCAAAATAAAACAATCAGCGTAGACCAGCGTAGATCAGCGTCCCGGTTGATCGCCAAATCGAAATCGATGGTGAGCGAAGAAATCGGCTTCAACCATGCGCTGGAGGCCGCCGGGCACCGCGTGGTCGAGACCGACCTGGGCGAATACATTGTCCAGTTGCGCGGAGAGCGGCCCAGCCATATCATTACGCCCGCAGCGCACTTGCGCCGCCATGAAGTGGGCCAACTCTTCCACGAAAAGCTCGGCATCCCTTACACGGAAGACATCCCCACCCTGACGGACACCGCCCGCAAGGTGCTGCGCGAAGTCTTCCTGACGGCCGACGTGGGCGTGAGCGGGGTCAACTTTGGGGTGGCCGAGACCGGCACGCTGGCCATCGTCACCAACGAGGGCAACGGACGGATGGTCACCACGCTGCCGCCGGTCCACATTGCGCTGATGGGGATGGAGCGCCTGGTCCGCAACTTCGACGACCTGGCGCTGATGCTCTCGCTGCTGCCCCGTTCTGCCACCGGGCAGAAGATCACGGTTTATACCCAGTTGATCCACGCTCCGGAGAATGGCCAGCACAAACACCTAATCCTGGTTGATAACGGCCGTTCCCATTTACGCGATTCGTCCCTGCGGGAGATCCTGTACTGCATCCGCTGCGGCGCTTGCCTGAACGCCTGCCCGGTTTTCCGCGAGATCGGCGGGCACGGGTATCGAGGCAAAGATGGCAGCATCGCGCCATATCCCGGCCCGATCGGATCGGTGGTTTCCCCGGGACTGTTGGGCGAAAACTTTGTTCCCCTGGCGCAGGCCTCGTCCCTGTGCGGGGCCTGTAAGGACGCCTGTCCTGTGGACATCGACCTGCCCAAGCTGCTGACCCGCGTGCGGGCAGGCGCTGCCACGCAGGACTCGTTTTCGATCACCTCCAGCCAAGCTGCGGCAGGACTCCCAACGCTTGTGCGGTTTGGACTGCAAACCTACACCCGCCTCACAACGAACCCGGGCCTGTTCGCCCTTTCGCAGCGACTGGCCGGCCTGGGAGCGCGTCTCGTTTCCCCCCGCTCAACCTGGTTGAAGTTTCCCGCCTTCACCGGTTGGGGCTACAGCAAGGACTTTCCGCGCCCGGCCACGAAACCCTTCCGCGCGAGGTGGCAGGAAGTTCAGCCGGGAAACTTGGCGCCCGTCGGAAATGATAAAAGCAGCGAGAACCTTAAGCTGAACGCGGAGACAGCCCGGGAACTGCCCCATGCTTGTCTCCGAAGAAGAAAAAATCCTGCGATTTACGGAAGAGCTAAGCGCGGTTGGCGGTCACGTTGTAAAAACAACGGTTCGAGAGTTACCCGATCAAATGATCGCCCTGCTACGAGAGAAAAAAATCGACCGGGTGCAGACCTGGGATCAAATCCCGGGGGTGGAACAGGCCCGTTTAACGGAGGCAGGCATTACGCTCCAGCACGAAGCGGATAAAACCATCAAGGCGGGCATCACCGGGGCGCTAGCCGGCATCGCAGAAACGGGCACGCTGGTCCTTCCAGGCGGTCAGGGGCAGCCGTTGCGCGCATCCTTGCTGCCAGAAATCCATATCGCTGTCCTGCACGCGTCCGATATCGAAGAAACCCTTTCCAAGGTTCTCGACACACGAAAAATTGAGAGTTACCCTGCGGCAGTCCTGGTCACCGGCCCCTCGCGCACAGCGGACATCGAAATGACCCTGACCATCGGCGTGCACGGGCCGGGAGAACTGCATCTCTTCTTGCTCGTTTAAATCGGTTTTTCCAAGTATCTGCTCAGGCTTATGTAAAAAAGTAGGGAAAAATACCGAAAAATGGATAGTGAGCGCACGTACGCGCGCTCACTATCCATTTTTCGGGCCTCTATTCCCTTAAAGACGGGAGAACCTTAAGGGCAAATCGTATAGGATTGGTAGTCGTATTGTAAGGTTATCAAAATGATTGCCGCCCTTGATCGAGATTATACTGTGACAGTTGCATTTTCGGATTTGCCGCAATGGCAAGATTAACGGAGTTTTAATCGCAGCATGAAAAAACATCGCCCCATCATCACTGCAGTCATAGCCCTTCTCTTCTATACGGTCACGGATATCCTCATCTGGCAACGCATTTTTGAAGCCAACCAGATGACCCAATACGCCGACACGTATCATGCCGGCTGGTTCGTGACCCTGGCAGGTTACGCGCTCATGGGGCTCATCTTTATGTGGGGTTCCTGGAAAGAATGTCTGTACTTCCTGACTGCCCTGTTTGTCGGCGCCTTCAGTGGCCTGGAAGATGTATTGTATTATGCCCTGGACGGAAAGCCGATGCCGCCATATCTGCCGTGGTTGGATCCTAACCCTTTGGTTTTTGATACCACCCGCGTTGGGGTGCTCATCTCTGTTTCGTTCTGGCTGAGCGTGTTGGTCATCCTCTATATCGTCCTCTTTGTCTTGCGAAAAGAGCAAGCTCGCTCTACAGAGCAGGCGCTTAGTAGCCCGAATATACAGATACCCCCGCTCATTAAAGGGGATGTCCTGAACCCCGAAGAAGAAGCTCCCCTGGCAAGATCGTTGCCATAGTACCGCATCCCTATCAAGTTGTAAGGTCACAATGTATTTTATTCCTTGAATTCTGCAAAGCACCCAACAGCTCAAGGATGTTGCGGCGCTCGTTCAAAATCTTTTCCTAACCAACAAAACTTCCTGCGATGAACCGCAGGAAGTTTTGTTTTTCCTAAAAATATTAGAACTCTTTGAGAATTTCTGTGGGAGATACCCGGTTTTGAGGGTGCGAGCGTGTGCCTACGGTGCACGCTTACACCCTCAAAACCGGCACCCTTTTCATCCCGCCCAACAGCGGCGAGGCGTTTCTGTCAAATTGGACGGGACAAATGCGAGAAATCCGAATGAACCAAAATTGTGGCTCTACCGTTTTTTACGAAATAGGAGCCCGAAAATTGGGGTGTGAGCGCGTCCCTACGGCGCGCGCTCACACCCCAATTTTCGGTATTTTTCCCGTCGTAAGCGGAGGAGCCAAAATTATCAAATACGCTTGAACAGGAAAAAGGGGGAAACAGCAAGATCAGGCAGATTCTAGATATACCTAAAAGTGTGTCCCGTGGGTATACCTCGATATATATTCATTCCCGGGCCGGTATGCTATTGTAAAAACTAGATTTAGCGTTGCCATAGCAACCACGAAGGACCACTTTGCAGGGTCCATTCGTGGCACAGTCAATTAAGAGTTTATCCGTAAAATACGCTCTAGGCGGCCTCCCCGCCGCCGAGGACGGCGGCTTGAGCATTTTTTGGATAGAAATTAACTGTAAAACAGGAGAGTTATGCAACAGTTTTCAAGTCTTATTGTTATTTTTTATCGTATCCTCGTGATAGGTTTGGCTCTATATGGGATTCACAACCTTTTCACAACATTGCTCTTTATTCCTACCAAGCTTAAATCTAAAAATAAACAACCGATGACCACCATTTCCGAGTGGCCTTCTGTAACCGTTCAGCTTCCCATTTTCAACGAGAAATATACGGTGAACCGCCTGCTACGAGCGGTTACGCACTTAGATTATCCCGCTGATCGCCTTCAGATCCAGGTGCTGGATGACTCTACCGACGATACAGCACAACTCGTCAGTCAACTGGTTGAGGAATATCGGTCCTCGGGGGTGAACATCGAGTGGATACACCGCGACAACCGCCAGGGATATAAAGCTGGCGCCCTCAACGAAGGCCTGGGTACCGCCAGCGGAGAGTTCATTGGCATTTTTGACGCCGATTTTATTCCGAACCCTGATTGGCTCAGAAAAACTGTCCCCTACTTCCAAGAACAGCAACTGGGATGTCTGCAAACTCGCTGGGGACATACCAACCGGAATTACAACTTGCTGACGAAAGCCGAGGCGCTGGCAATTGACGGCCACTTTATTGTCGAACAGACGGTCCGTTCCGGGAACAATTTTTTTCTCAATTTCAACGGAACAGCCGGTTTGTGGCGTCGCTCCTGTATCGAGGACGCAGGGGGATGGCAATGGGATACCATGACCGAGGATCTCGACCTGAGCTATCGCGCTCAGATGCGTGGCTGGAAAATTCGTTACCGGCCGGAAGTGGTCGTGCCCGCCGAACTCCCCTCCGAGATAGAAGCGTTCAAAAAACAACAATCCCGCTGGGCCAGAGGCAGCTTTCAAGTCGTCCGAAAAATCCTGCCAGAATTGCTCAAACGGACAGATTTGCCCTGGCATGTCCGCCTGATAGGATTTCTGCACCTGACCGGCTACATCGTCCATCCTTTAGCGCTTTTGCTTTTGGTATTTACCCTCCCGGTTGGGTTGCTGGAACCGGGCGCATTTAAAGCACTGCCCATCTCAGCCCTGGCCTGTATTGGACCTCCGTTACTATACATGAGCGCAAATTCATCCCGTAACACACCCTGGCAGGAACGGTTGAAACTATTACCCCTTTTGACGGTTGTGGGATTCGGTATCTCTTTGAGCACCTCCATCGGCGTGCTACAGGGCATGACCGGTAAAAAACCCGGCACCTGGGAAGTGACCCCCAAGCTGAACTTAAGCGATTCGGCCAGGCGAAAAAAAGAGAACGGTCAATCGAATTTGAAACCGGTCAGCCGGCTCGTGTGGGCGGAGATCATCCTGGCCTTGTATGCGTTTATCACTATTCTTGTATTGGCACCCATACTGGGTTGGGGAATTGTTCCCTGGATGGCGTTGTATATGCTCGGTTTCCTGTACATTGCCGGCCTGAACATTTTCCAACATTCACTAAGGCTACGCAGGAAAATGAGTTCCGTAAAAAGAGAAGATCCAAACATTCGTAATATAAAAAACTCTAAGAGTTATCTAAAATCAGTTGAAGAATTTGGAGGTAAACAACATGTTCGTTAACCATACTATTAGCAGCGCGCTTTTCCAGGCCTTCACTGCCAATCTTGTTGCCGCCGCTACGATTGTATTTCTATTCTCGCGTCTGATCCGTTCTCGCTTTGTGAGGGTCCGCCGTCGCGTTTCCCGCTCAAGGAGCGAGCAGGCATATATTAAGAAGAATAACCAACCCCAGGGTTACAGCTAACGGATAGCGATCCTTGATCGGCAGAGAGCTAAACCTGACAACAAAAGCAGGGACGACTTGATCCCTTTGAGAGAGCGCCTGCCTCGACGACAGGAGATCCTGTACGTCTTCGGTGGGGTGGTCTTCATGACCTACAGTTGGGCAATGCGGGGATTTTCTACCAGTTCTCATCCTTGCGCCTGAACCATACGCTGGGAGAAATCTTGGCCGTCTTTTCTTATTTGATGGCATTTGCCCTGGTTGAAAGTCTGATCCTCATAGGCGGCCTCGTCCTGCTAGGGTTCATCCTGCCCCGATCCTGGTTCAGGGAAGGGTTCGCTTATAAGGGGTTTTTGACATTAGTGGTAACGGGAATTGCCATGATCCGGCTACACTATTACCTGTATGCGTTCGATCAAGCGATACCTCCAGTAAATGGAATTTATCTTGGTACAGGCATAACGATCGTTCTGCTTATTTTCCTGCTGTGGGTCTTTCACAAAATTCCCCGGCTACAAAAACTCTTGCTCGCCCTTCAGGAACGTCTACAAATATTCATTTTCATTTATGTTCCTGTAGGAGTGGCAGGATTAGCGGTAGTGCTACTACGAAACCTGCGTTAGGTGACGCCCATGCAGTCAAAAAGCAATTTAACCAGGCGCGACTTCCTCAAGTTGGCCTCCCTTGCGCCGCTCACCTGGCTTTCGAAACCCCTTTTGCAACTGCCGCAACAAACGACTGGCGCAGGAGCCCGGAACGTAATCCTCCTGGTTTTCGATGCCTGGTCCGCAAAGCATATCCAGTTTTACGGGTATCCCCGCAGGACGATGCCAAACCTGGAAGGTTTTATTGAAAAGGCGACTGTTTTCCACAATCATTATGCAGCCGGCACATTTACCATTCCGGGGACGGCCTCCCTGCTGACAGGCATGTATCCCTGGAAGCACCGGGCTTTAAGTCTGGGCAGTGGCGGGATCATCGACCCCCATTTAGATCACCAGGCTTTTTCTGTGTTCGCTGATACCCATACAACCCTGGCTTATTCCCAGAACAAGTTTGCGGATTTACTCCTCTACCAATGCTCACCATTCCTGGACACTCATCTTAAAAGCGGGGAGTTTAACCACGAACATCGCTTCGTTTATAACGCCAAACCGTTCAATCATGACGCACTGCTCGCCTTTACCGCTCTGGAGAATAACATCCTGCTCACTGGCGAGAACCGCACTTCTTCCCTCTTCTTAAATCCACTGTATCGTTTGTGGAACAGGTCTGTGGATCAAGACAACAACCTTCGTTTGGCGAACGAATACCCGCTTGGGCTGCCTGACGACACGGAGCAATTCCTGCTTCGCGAGGTGGTAGATGGGGCCATCCGTCAATTGGAGCAACTGGAAGAACCGGGGTTCGCTTATTTCCATTTCTATCCCCCGCACGAGAATTACCGTCCCACAAAGAATTTCTATGCCATGTTCCGCGACGGTTGGCAGCCGCCGGAAAAACCAGTCCATCGCCTGTCGTGGGGGAAGTTTCCCTATTCCACGATTAATGAACTGAACCAAGAGTACGACGCCTACATCGCCAGCTGGGATGCGGAAGTAAGCCGCCTGTTTCGACACCTGCAGGAGTCCGGTTTATTGGAACGGAGTTATGTCGTCGTCACCGCAGATCACGGGGAATTAAATGAACGCGGGGAAAGAGGCCACTTCACGCCGATGATCTTCGATCCGCTGATCCACATCCCGTTGGCCATTTTCCAGCCGGGACAAAAACGGCGCAAAGACGTGTATGCTTACACCAACGCGGTCGATGTGCTGCCGACGCTGGCTCATCTTACCGGTAAGCCTGTTCCCGATTGGTTAGAAGGAGAGCTGCTCCCTGGGCTGGGCGGGGAAGAAAACCCGGAACGAAGCATCTACTCGATGGATGCAAAATCCAACGCCTCCTTTGCTCCTCTGACAAAAACCAGCCTCTCGCTGACGAAGAGCGGCCACCGTTTGACCTATTACTGTTATCCAGATGATGGGCAGTTTGAGTTCTATAACCTGGAAGAAGACCCAGAAGAGATGCGGGATCTGTATCCGTCCCAGCCGGCGTTGGCTGAGATGATGAAAGATGAGTTGTTACAAAAACTGGATGAAACGAATAGGGCATCTATCCTCCAGCGGGGTTCGCAACCTCTCGATTTCGTCAGAAGATACGCCGGTCAGAAACCGGTTTAGAGCGCAGGCTTATTCTTTCCTTTTCCCGGTTTCTTTGCTCTCTTTGCTAGGCGTGCGTTTCTTTACAGAGGGCTTTTCTTGTCTTCTGTTTTACAACCTTTTTCGGCTTTTCCTCCTCCACTTCATCCTTCCCTGCAAACAATTCATCCCATTTGCCCTGCACGGACGGCACGCCCGCCCCGTTCAGCGCCTTGTACAGGGCCTGCCACTGCTCGTCCGCAACCACCAGACGCCAGTCTAAAAATGCGTGGTGCTGGTAGGCGCCAAGCTGTACAAACAGACCTTTTGCCCACAACTCCTCACAGGAGCGGATATATTCCAGTTGGGTGACGTAATCCTTGAAAATCACGTAGCCTTCGAACGGCAAATCCAGGCCTTCGGCCAACGGTTTCTGGCGCAGATCGCCGGAGCTTTTGTCCACGTAGGCGGCGGAGGTCTTGATCCAGCCGCTGGTTTCGGCAAATTTGTTGTGATAGAGGACCAAACCCCTTTGGTCCTCGTGACGGTTGCTGTATGCAAACACGTCCTCGTTGACGTGGCCTTCGGGGGTGTAAAAGTCGTAGAGCAGGAAATGCTCGGATCCGGCAAATAGGTGCCGGCGGTGCAGGAGCGGGAAGATTTTCCACTCATGGCCGCGCAACAGGCCTTCGTCCACGCCCTCGTCCCATTTAGGGTGGCGGAACTCCATCCCGTATTTTTCCCGGTATCCCTCGATCTGTCCGTGGCCGAACATGGGCAGGCCGGGCAGCGTGGCCAGCAGCGTACAGACCCCAAAATATTTGTCGCCACTGCCAAACTGCTCGACGGCGGTCTTTTCGTCGGGGTTGCTCATGAAGTTGACGTAGCGTTTCAGGATCTGCGGGTCGAACTCGATCGTGTTCTTGATCACCTGGCGGTACTTGGCGTTGTCCTCGTCGCGCAACATGTGCATGAAAGCGGAGTTGTAGACCCGGTGCATGCCCAGCGTGCGGACGAAGTAGCCCTCCATCAGCCAGAAGGCTTCTGCCAGGAGCAGCGTATCAGGGACTTCGGCAGCCACGCGATCCACGACTTCGCGCCAGAACTCCTCCGGGACCTTTTCATCGAACTCGGCCTGGGTCATGCCATGCTCCGAGCGGGAGGGGATGGCGCCCCCGGCGCCCGGCTCCGGGAACCACAGCCGCTGGATGTGCTTCTTCGCCAATGTCATTGCCGCGTCGAAGCGGATAATCGGGAAATTACGCGCCACGTGCAGGATCGTCTGGATGACGGCTTCGCGCACCTCGGCATTAGCGTAGTCCAGTTGGGCGGTATCGTTCCAGGGGAAGGACGTGCCGTCGTTGCCGTGATAAATATAGCGCTCATCGCCGGTCCAGTGATCGATCCGTTTAAAAACGACCGCTGCGTCGGTGTGGTTGTAATAGTGGTCTTCCAGAATGACCGCCACGCGCTCGTCGTCGCACAGATCTTCGGAAGCAAACACGTAATTCGGATAAGGCGAGTAGGGCAGCGACAGGAACCAATCGGGGTGCTCGATCACCCACTTGGAATCGATGCCCATGTGGTTCGGGACCATATCCGCCGAGAGACGGATGCCGCGCTCCCAGGCGCGCCAGCGCAGGTTTTCGAGCGCGCCCCAGCCGCCCAGGTCATCGGCGATGTCGTAGGAATAGAGCGAATAGGCCGAAGCGACCGCATCGTGGTCGCCCATGCGCTGCTTGATGCGCTGGCTGGCGCGCGAACGTTCCCACAGGCCGATCAGCCACAAGCCGGTGAAGCCGCGTTGGGCCATCAAGTCCAATTCCTCGTCGGGGACGTCGCTCAGAAAACGGATCCAGCGCGCGTGCTTGCGCGAAAGCTGTTCCAGCCAGACATAGGTGTTCTTCGCCAGCAGCACGCAGCGCGGCATCCAATCGCGGTCTTCGCTAAAGCGCTCGTATTCGGGGTAACCCTGGAACTCCAGCACGGGCGCTTCGCCGCCGAATCCGCCTGTGCCGGTGTGGCGGGTGGCCTCTTCCCTGACGAAGTCGATCCCGCGCAACAAGCGCTGGACAAAGGCATCGCCTAACAACGAGCCCCATCGTTTGATCACGTATTCCAGTTGCCCTGCCAGGGAACCAGGAGAAGCCAGGGCAGGCGCCCGCAGCGCCTGGATCAAAGATTCTCCCGAACCCTGACCATCGAAGCCCGGTTGCTCCTCGAAAAATTCCTGCAGCTTGGCCAGCACTTGATCGTAGGCGCTGGAATTCTTTTAAGGGATCTTCATCGAAAATTTCTTCATACGGCTGCGCTGCCGGGTTGAGGTTGGTAATGTGGAGCAAAAGCATCTCTTCCAGCGAATTCTCCCTCATCCCGCTGTACGGGACCTCCCCTAACCCCTCTCCTGGAGGGAGAGGGGAACTCTCCCCTCCCCCTTCGGGGGAGGGGTCGGGGGTGAGGGAAAAATACTCGTCCGCCTTCATCTCCCCGTGATAAACCGCTTGCGGCGGGAATTCTTCCAGGTAACGGACGAAGGTGGTATCCAACGTGTCATCGCCAACCTCAGAATCGAGCCAATCCACACCGCGCCGGAAGATGCCCGGATTTTGCTGCTCATATTTCCGGATGAGGACCTGGAACGCCTCATTGAGCAGTCCCATGGCATTGATATCGGAAGCAGGCACGGGCTGGGAGCGCTGCGCGGACATTTTCTCGGCAAAATTTCGCGCGTTGGCATAGCTCGCCACAACGGCCCGCCCGGCGGGAGAAAAGATTTCTTCGTCAAAACGGTACGTATTGCGGGCTCGGCGGGAAACGTGGATATCAGACATATATTTACCTTCTTATAAAATTGTGGGTTTTCGCTTTTGTTAATCTTACCCCATAACGGGTGGCTTTGAATTCGAGTATACTTTTGCAGATGCTCACTCCCCTGCAAATCGTTGATTTGAGCCTGTATTTGCTGGTTGCCGCGCTCTACCTGCCGGTGATCGTCAATGCACTGCGCGGACAAGAAGGCCACCAGACGGTGCACTATCTGCTGGGTTTGTACGCTTTCCTTGGGTTGTTGTTAGGAGTGGGTGAAGCGCTCTGGCGGAGTGAGTTAACCAGCCTCAGCCAAACTACCTTTCAAGTATATCAAAGCTATGCAGCGTTGATCCTTTCTCTGCTGACATTGCTGGTCGTCAGCATCTTTCTGCGCAGGGGGGGCTGGCCCTGGCTGGCCGTTGCAGGGGTTCTGGTCGGGCTGTTGTTCCTGGTGGCCAGGAACGTGTTTGGACTGCCGACCACGATTTGGACCAACGGGCAATGGTCCTTGCCGCGCGATGATCTGCCTTTTTTCCTGATTTTATTAGGGTGGATGATCTTCCTGGTCAGCGCGATGGCGGCCGTCCGCTCGGCGCACCGCCACTCGAAGCAGCCTCTCTATCGCAACCGCTTGACATATTGGCTGCCCGTTTTCTTCTTGATCATCATCAACGACGCTTTTATTTTCATCAAAAACCCCTTGCCCGGCAACCCTCTGCGCCTGGCGTCGGCCTGGTTGATGGGCTACGTAGTGCTAACCCACAACATGCCGGATGCGCGCCAGATCCTCCGTCGTTTGACAGTATATGTCATCACCACATTATTGGTTGTGGCATTTTACATCGTCGGTTTCACGTTATCGCAATCGCTCTTCCGCGCCGCCCCGAACTTCAACCCCCTGGTGGTTGGCGCGTTGATCGCGCTCCTGCTAGCCACCCTGTTCACGCCACTGCTCAGCCTGGTGCGCCGCTGGATGGATCGTTGGCTGCACCTGGAGCAGTTCGACCCCAGCCGCTCGCTGCAGGAATACGGCCAGTCCATCAGCAACATTCTCGAAATGCAACGACTGGCCAGCGTGGCAGTGGGACTGATCATCGAATCGCTCGGCATTACGCGCGGGTTTCTTTTCCTGGTGGACCAGGACCCTGGCCAGGACGACCGCAAGACTCACTTCCTGCGTGCGGTCCGCAGCCCCGGCGAACGACAGATTAAGCCGGGAATCCTGCCCGAGACCAGTCCCATTGCACAGTACCTGACGCGCGAACAGCGTCCGCTTCTGCAATACGACCTGGACCTGCTGCCGTCATTTCGGTCGGTCACGCGCCCCGAGCGGGAATGGTTCAACGCCACCCAGTCTGAAGTCTACGTGCCCATCTTTGCCAAGCGGCGCTGGATTGGCTTGCTGGCTTTCGGTCCGAAGTTATCCGGCAACCGCTACACCGAGCAGGACCTGGTCACTTTGAGCGCGCTCGCTAACCAGACCGCGGTCGCGTTGGAGAACGCTCGCCTGGTGGAAAACCTGGTCCGCTTGAACCAGGAACTGCGCCAGGCTTATCACTCTCTCGACAGGGCCAACCGCGACCTGGAACGGATCGACCGCACCAAGTCCGACTTCATCAGCATCGCTTCCCACGAGCTGCGCACGCCGTTAACCGTCATGCGCGGGTATACCGAAATGTTGCTGGAAGACAGTGACCTCAAGCCCGAAATCCACAGCATGATGAAAGGCCTGCACGATGGGACCATGCGCCTGCACGAAATCATGGACTCGATGTTCGACATCGCCCAGATCGATGCGCGCACGCTGCAGTTGAACCTGCAACTGGTCGATGTGGCGGACCTGGTCCGTGAAGTGTGCTTTGACCTGACCAAGCAATTTGCCGAACGGAACCAATCGTTGACGATCGATCTGCCAGCCCTGCCCCAACTCAAAGCCGACCCGAACACGCTGCACAAAGTCTTTTTTCATCTGGTATCCAATGCCATCAAGTTCACGCCAAATGAGGGCAAGATCACGATCACCGGGCAGGCTCTCCAGCCCGGCAGCCAGGAGTCGCCCGAAGGTGGCGTGCTGATCACGGTCTGTGATACGGGCGTTGGCGTGGCCCCCGAATATCGCGAATTGATCTTCAACAAGTTTTACCAGCCTGGCGAGTTGAGCAAGCACTCTACCAGCAAGTCCCGGTTCCAGGGCGGCGGCGCAGGGTTGGGATTGGCGCTCGCCAAAGGAATCGTCGAAGCCCACGGCGGGCGTGTCTGGGTGCAAAGCCCCGGCTATGACGAAGTCCACTTTCCGGGCAGCAAGTTCCATGTGCTGCTCCCCTCCCACAAGCCGGCAAAGGGAGAACAGGTGGAGATGGGACGAGAGATCAACATGGAACTTTGATAAAGCCGATGCGCGGGGAATCTCGACCCGCTCAAGGTTTGCCCATACCTATATTTCATATTTTCCGCAATCCGAAGGCAGCCCTCTCTGAGAGAGGGCTGCCAGTTTTAAAGTGCCTATAAGTCTTAAGCAGCGTTTACTACGGGACGCCGAAGCGCAGCTGCGAGCTCAGCCCGCCGGTTGTGGCGTTGTTGTACCAGGGGAACCAGTAAGTCGAGCTCAACTCATTCCCAGGCATCCCCACGGACGACCCCACCGACAACCCCATGAACTCCGAGTAGCTCGAGTAGGCCGGCAGGCTCTTCAGATTGATGCGCATCGAAGCGATGATCGGCACCCCGCCCGAACTCGTCACTTCCACCGGTCCCGCGTCCACATTATCGTACGTCACCCGCAGGCTCTCATTCGGGTCCAGCGGGTAGGTGTCTTGCACTTCTCCTCCGATCGTGACCGTCACCAGCGTCGGGTCTGTGCCCACGTTCCCGAAGCGCAGCTGCGAACTCAGCCCGCCCGTCGTCGCGTTGTTGTACCACGGGAACAGGTAGCGGGTTTCCGTCAACATCGCTCCCGGCAGCCCCATGAACTCCGAGTAGCTCGCGTAGCTGGGCAACGTCTTCAAGTTGATCCGCATCGAAGCGATGATCGGCACCCCGCCCGAACTCGTCACTTCCACCGGTCCCGCGTCCACATTATCGAACGTCACCCGCGCGCTCTCGTTCGGGTCCAGCGGGTAGCTGCCCCGCTCCACACCCCCGATCGTGACCGTCACCAGCGTCGGGTCTGTGCCCACGTTCCCGAAGCGCAGCTGCGAGCTTAGCCCGCCCGTCGTCGCGTTGTTGTACCACGGGAACAGATAACTGGTTCCGGGCGTCGCACTGGCCGACAGTCCCATGAACTCTGAGTAGCTCGAATAGCTGGGCAGCGTCTTCAAGTTGATCCGCATCGAAGCGATGATCGGCACCCCGCCCGAGCTCGTCACTTCCACCGGTCCCGCGTCCACATTATCGAACGTCACCCGCGCGCTCTCGTTCGGGTCCAGCGGGTAGCTGCCCCGCTCCACACCCCCGATCGTGACCGTCACCAGCGTCGGGTCGCTCCCCACGTTCCCGAAGCGCAACTGCGAGCTTAGCCCACCCGTCGTCGCGTTGTTGTACCACGGGAACAGGTAGGTGTCGGTCAGCTTCGAAGCCGGGATGCCCATGAACTCCGAGTAGCTCGCGTAGCTGGGCAGCGTCTTCAGGTTGATCCGCATCGAAGCGATGATCGGCACCCCGTTCGTGCTCACCACCTTCACCGGCCCGTTGTCCACATTATCGTAGGTTACTCGTACACTTTCTCCAGTCGGAATAAGATAGTTACCAACGGGATCACCACCATTGATAAACACATTCACGAGTACGTTTGTCGCATCCACGGTAAACGTGTACGATGTATCTGTGCTGGTGTTGCCGACTACATCAGTGGCGTTGACTGCAAGTTCGACTTCTCCTTCCCCCAGCGTCACGGAAGAAACACAACTCCAGTCACCCGCACCATCTACCAACACATCCTGGCACAGCGGATCAAAACTCGCGCCATTTCGGTAAGACACATTCACCAACGAGCCGGCTTCGGCAGTGCCGCTGATTGTGGGAGTGGTGTCATTGGTAAACGCAGGCGGCGCTGTCACAAGAGGCGCATCCGGCGCAGTGAGGTCAATCTCCCACGTATAATCGACAAAATTGGGATCCAGGCTATTTCCGGCTTCATCTACTGCATTGAGAGTGAACGTGTGCATGCCTTCCGACAAACCCGTATACGACTTGGTCCCAGGATCGCTGCTGCAATCTTCCCAGCCGTTACTGTCCAGATCACATTGGAAGACAAAATCCGGAGCAACGGTGGCATTATCGTTGGCTGAGAACTCGAAGGTTGCATCCGTGCTGTTGGTAGGATCATCAGGACCGGAGTCGATTGTAGCAGTTGGAGAAGTTAAGTCCACCGCCCACGAGTACTCAGCTTCCGGGCTTTGGTTATCCGCCTCATCCACTGCATATACGGAGAAAGAATGGAACCCTTCGCCCAGGCTGGTATATGTCCATGGGCTCGTGCACAATTCGAAATCACCGGTATCGACGGCGCACCAGAATACTAAATCTTCCGGCAGAGTGAAGTCGTCCGTTCCAGAGAAATAGAATGATGCGTCTGCGCTGTTTGAAGGATCCGATGGGATGGGTGCATCGATGACGACCTCTGGCAGGGTAGTATCAGGAACTGCGCCATCCTCGTAGGCACCGATATCACATAACCCGACACGCGGATAACCGCGCTGGTCTGTCCTCACAGCACAGGTTGTAATTGCGTCTATAGCCGGACTACCGGTCCCAAGGGCCATCGTCAAGGTAGGACCGCCATTGTCCTGCAACACACCTGAGAATCGGATTGTCGGTAGTTACAGGTGTGCCACATCCATTGACTGCAGGATTCGATTCGACCAGGTTATCGGCACTGTCGCCATTGATGGTGGCGGAAGGCCTGATGACACAATCGTAATGATCATCTGGCCAGTTAGGATTGGCAACGCTGTTGGCAAAAATGTTACCGATCAGCGTGGCGCTCCCAGATTCGATGGTTACTGCTCCGCTCAAGTCACCATCAGCCGATGAAATCCCGTTTTCGTTTCCGGAAAAGGTGTTATGCATAAGAGTGATGATGCTGTTCGACCGGATGGCACCACCTGATGAACCGCCGGAGTCGTTAACCAGCAGGTTGTTCGCAAAGGTACTGTTGGTGACAATCAAGGTGTCCGGGTTACCATCCGGGACACCAGGACCCGCGTCGAAATCGCCGTTATAGATCGCTCCCCCGTCTGCTGTAAAACTGTTGACAAAGTTCCCGTTGAAAGTGCTTCCCGAGATCGTGACCGTCCCATCGTTATTATGGATTGCGCCTCCACCCAGACCATAATCGCCGATCAACGCGGTAGTGGCCCCATTTCCACTGAAGGTGGAATCCACGATACTCAGGCTGGCACCGTTGACCGAAATCCCGCCGCCGTAGCCGTTAGTTGTCCGGTTACCACTCAAGGTAGACCCGTTGATCTCCACCGTGGCGCCACTGTTGATATATAAGGCCCCGCCGTGCCCGGTATCGTAAGGGGAAGCTGTATCAGAGGCAGCGTTGTTGCTCAACGTTACATTGGTAATATTGACCGTTGCACTGCTGTCGATGTAGACTGCACCGCCGTTTCCATCAATTACTTTATTGTCCATTATGGTAAGATTTGAAAGGCTGAAGTTGACAGCGGGGTTAACCATAAATGCGCGAAAGCTGCTAACCCCGTCGATCGTGATCGTCCCTCCGCCATCGATGGTGACGTCCGAGGCGACGGCTGGCAAGTCGGAAATCAGCGTGATCGTGCCGCCTACACTAAAGGTGAGACTGTCTGCCCCAATGCCAGCAGGGCAGCCTTTATAGGCGGTGTCGGTGTTGGCAGCGACGATCGCCTCGCGGAGCGAACAGACGCCATTTTCAGCGTCTTCATCGACAAGGGTGTCGATAGCGATACCTGCTGCATAGGCACTGGGAGGATAGGCCAGTTGTGCAAGTATCAGCGCGAGAAGAACAAAGGCTGATAGCAATTGGAACTTATTTGTTTTCATTTGGATCTCCTAAACACAAAATTAACTGATTGTTTGGCAAGAGGCGGAACTTGCCTTAAGAATAACGTTTGTCAGGACACAGTTTCACTTTTCAACCCTTTGATACTTTTTTCATAACCCTAAAGCGATTCTAGCAAGCTCCCTTAATCACCAATGTTTTTCTCAAAGCAATGTACTCTAAAAGATAGATTTATAAACATAGGTACCTTACTTTACCAAAATGAATTCTTAAATGCATTTTGAAATTCTTAGAAATTCTTAGGAAAATTTGGGCAATTTAACAAGCAATCGAAAAGCAGTGCTTCATAATGTAACAATTAACCTTCACCTTATTCCTTTCGCCGCCACGACCAGCCCAAAAGAGTGTAAACCAATCCTAAAGCCAAAAGCAAAAACTTGACCGAGGCGCTGAAAGCCGCCAATTGCGGGTACGGCGACCGGATCTGGTTCAGCAACAGCATGCGGACCAGTGCAGAGTTCTCGAGCGCATCGAACAGCGCGGCAACATATGCGCCCCATCCCAGCCAGGCGCCCAGCCCAAAAAACCAGCCTCTATGCTTTCCAGCTGCCAACAGGATGCCTAACGCCAGCGCGGTAGCATAGACTGGCATGAAGAGATAATCCAGGCCAAGGCCGAAGGCGGCATATACATATCCGCTCGGTTGCAGGTTGATTGGCGGCCCTGGTCGATCAACGGGTTCCCAACTCACCAGAATCTGGAAGATTTTTTCGGGCGTGCCGGCCAGCTCGAACGAGACAATCCCATTTGGAGCAGCGGGAGTCCGCAGGGGTGCGTCCAAAACCCGGAAAACGGCAAACAGGCCCAGGGTCCCGGCCAGGAACGCGAAGAAGAGCGGCTTACGCTTGGTCGGGGGCACAAAGTTCAAAGGGTGGATCATTCGTCTCCCAGTACGACTTTTCGATGTATGATTTAATGATTGGCGATTACCCGATCTTTTTCCTGTAAACGCGATGATTTTTGTATTCCACGCCGTTCAGGTTCTTCAAGTCTGCCCGCATCTGCTCGGTTGTTTCAGCCACCTGGGTCATTTCTATGTGTTGGAATCGTCCATAGTCGAACACCGTATGTCCCATTTCGGCATAGAGAATGGCATTGCCGCCGTGTCCCTGAAACTCGGGCAAGATGCCCATGCCATTGACCGAAAGGCTGTGGGTCCGCTTCATGTCCAGCAACAAATCGAGCAGGGACATTGGGTTCAAGCTTCCTTTGGATCGCTGCAATGCCGCCGAGACATCCGGGAACGCGAACAAAAAACCGACCACATCCTCGCCGTGCACGATGATCTTGATCAGATGATAATCGGCCACCATCATAATGTTATCAACCACGAAATCGATCTCACGCTGGCTGAGCGGGTAATATTCCCAATTATTGACAAAGGAATCGTTGTACGCCCGGCCAATTCGATCCGCCCACTGGAGCAGTTCCTTCTTGCTCCGGAAGCGCTTGACCTGTAAGTTGCCGCGCTCCATCACCCGCTCCGCAATGCGGTCCACCCGCTCGGGGATTTTGAAATTATCGGCCGGCAGGTAACAGGAAACGAAATCGACTTCCTTTTCGAACCCCTGCGCTTCAACCAGATCCCGATAATAGGCATAATTGTAGTTGAGCATGGTCATCGTATTGCGATATTCCTGCCCGCGCACGAGCAGGCCGTAACCGTCCAACGGACCCATCCCTTTCGGCCCGACGATCGTATCCAGGCCCCGGTCCCCAGCCCACGCATAGGCGGTCTCGAACAGCGCGCCTGCCGCTTCCTGGTTATTTTCACTGTCGAAAAAATAAAAGTTGGCCTTCTGGGTGTGGTGATATTGGTTGAACGGCTTGTTTTCGATAGTGGCAATCCGCCCTACGTCACGCCCGTCCCGCACGGCCAGGAAAAAATCCACATCTGAATGTTCGTGAAAAGGATGCTTCTTACGGTTGAGGTAAGCGTAAGCGTCTATATCTAACAGCGGCACCCACTGGGGACAATCCTGATAAAGCCGGTGAGGAAATTTGACAAAACGTTTCACCTGGGCTTTGTTATCGGTATCAATTTTCTCGATGGTAAGCATGGATGACTCCTGGGAAAAGATAACTATCCTTTAAAGTATACAACACCACAGCAGGTTCCAAGGCTTGCATTTCCCGTGCTATACTTGTGCCGCAACCATCGAAGCTGCAGGATAACAGTGCTAGCCGAAGAAGAACAAGCGGGGCAGCCCCACAGTTTATATGGTTGCGGTCTTGCCATAATCCCAATTTTCAAGGAAAAACAATGTCCTTTCCATCCCAAGAGTCACTCCAAAAATACGCTGAAGTGGTTGTGCGCGTCGGTTTGAATCTGCGCGCAGGTCAGCGCTTGGTCATCAATAACCCTTCGACGCGCGGCGTGCTGCTGCACACCGCGCCGCTGGTGCGTGAAATTGCCAAAGTCGCTTACAGGGAAGGCGCGCGCTACGTGGACGTGCTGTGGGGCGACGAAGATCTCCTCAAACTCCGCGCCCAGGAAGCGCCGCGCGATTCCTTCGACCAGTTTTCCGACTGGCAGATCAAAGCCATCTCGGACATGTTGGAGAACGATGGAGCCCACCTGTCTATCCGCTCGAACAACCCGGACCTGATGAACGGCGAAGACCCGGAAATTGTCTCCCAAATCCAAAAAACCTACCTGCAAAAGTATGCGGAGTTCAGCGAGAAGATCGGGCAGAATCTGATCAACTGGCTGGTGATCGCGGCAGCCGGTCCCGTTTGGGCCACGCGGGTCTTTCCGGATCTCGAGCCTGCGGAGGCGGAGAAAAAGCTTTGGGAGGCCATTTTCTCTATCACCCGGGTCGACCAACCCGACCCCGTTGCCGCCTGGGAAAAGCACGTCAATGAACTGCGTTTACGCAGCGAATACATGAACGCCAAACAATATGCTGCACTGCACTACCAGGCCCCCGGCACCGACCTGACCGTTGGCCTGCCACCGGGACACTTCTGGAACAGCGCCGGCAGCACCGCCCAGAACGGCATTTTCTACATTGCCAATATGCCCACCGAGGAAATCTTTACCCTGCCCCACAAGGACCAGATCAATGGCTACGTCAGCGCCTCCATGCCCTTAAGCTATAGCGGCGCGTTGATGGAAGGCTTCAGCCTGACGTTCGAAAACGGGCACGTGGTCAAGGCAACCGCCGAGAAGAACGAAGACGTGCTCCAAAAACTGGTCCATACCGATGAGGGCGCCTCCAGCCTGGGGGAGGTAGCGCTTGTGCCCCACAACTCTCCCATCGCGCAGAGTGGGCTGCTCTATTACGACCCGCTGATCGACGAAAATGCCGCCAGCCATCTGGCCCTGGGACGCGCCTACAAGTTCACGCTCAAGGGAGGAGAGAACATGTCAGACGAAGAATTCCTGGCCCATGGCGGCAACCTCAGCATGGTTCACGTCGATTTCATGATCGGCTCCGGGGAAATGGACATCGACGGCCTCCGCACGGACGGCGCCACCGAGCCAGTGATGCGCCATGGCGAGTGGGCCTTCGACGTTTAAATGCTGACTTCCAATTGGGAAAAGAGCCTCCTAGCGAGGCTCTTTCATTATATATAGCATATGCTATACTGCCCTCCTTTCCCGTCCATGGAGAGCGTATGTCCGCAAACCGCTTCAAATCCCTGACTGAGGGTCTGCCCCCCACGTACTGGCTGATCTGGACCGGTACGCTCATCAACCGCCTGGGCGGATTCGTCATCCCCTTCCTGACCCTTTACCTGACCACCCAGCGCAAGATCCCCGTCAGCCAAGCTGCATTCATGATCTCGCTCTTCGGGGCAGGCTCGTTCATCGCGCAACTGACCGGCGGAGAACTGACCGACCGTCTCGGCCGCCGCCCCGTGATGCTGACCAGTTTCCTGGTCACGCCCGCTGCGATGGTCACGCTTGGACTGGCACACGCGATCCCGTTGATCGCCGTTTCAACCTTTGCGGTTGGTTTCTTCACCGATTTATATCGTCCCGCGGTTGGCGCTGCGATTGCTGACCTGGTCCCCCCTAAATCGCGCACGCGCGCTTACGGCTACAACTACTGGGCTATCAACCTGGGCGCCGCCATCGCTCCGGTCGTCGCCGGGGTGTTGGCCAAATATACCTACCTGGCCTTGTTTATCGGCGACGCCTTGACGACGCTGGCCTTCGGGTTGATCGTGTTCTTCGGCATCCGTGAGACTCGCCCGGTAGAAGCACAGGAAGCGAAACACGCCTCCCTGCGCGAGCGGCTGGCGCAGCTCAAGCGCGAACCGATCCTGCTCTTGTTTTCGCTGCTGGCGCTGTTTTTCGGGCTTGTGTACATGCAGGGTTTCGTCACCTTGCCTGTAGATATGGGCCTGCACGGCCTTGGGCCCGAGCAATACGGTCTCGCTATCGCCATGAACGGCTTTCTGATCGTCTTGATCAGCATCCCCGTCAGCAACATGGCTGGCCACTGGCCGCGTTTCCAAGCGATGGCAGCCGCTGCTGTCTTCCTTGGTCTTGGCTTTGGGTTTACCGCTTTTGCGGATTCCGTCCCTCTTTTGCGTTGAGCGTGGGTATCTGGACGTTAGGCGAAATTGCCGCTTCCGCGATTGCCCCGGCCATCATTGCGGATCTGGCTCCTGTGGAGTTGCGCGGGCTGTACCAGGGCATCTTCGGCTCGGCCTGGGGCTTGTCTTTTTTCATTGGTCCTTTGCTCGGCGGGTGGATCTTCGAACACCTGGGGGCAAACGTGCTCTGGGAGGGCTGCCTGGCGCTCGGTTTGCTGCTGGCGCTGGGCTACCTTGGCTTGAACATCCTGGTCAAACGGCAGATGGAAAAAGGCGGAGAATCTGCATAAACCACACCTGGGCAAGCCTTTAAATCTCATAGAATCCAGGCTTGTGCATGGGGCAATATTCGTGTCGCTTGCTACTTGGGAGAAAAATCATTCCACTCTCCAAAAACATCGCCATGGAAGTCCCTGGTATCAAGATATAATTTCTCTAAATTCATTTGAGTGGAGTTTTCATGCCCCGCGATTACAGCCATTCCCCCACCGCCTTCCAGCGCCTGCCCGAATACACGCGTGATGATGACTGGATCCGGGCTTTCCTGCGCGAAGCCAAGGTCGGGCACATCGCCTCTTCCTGGGACGACCAGCCGTTCCTGACCCCCAGCAATTTCTGGTTCGACGAAGAGAACCAGCGCATCATCTTCCACTCGAATATCACCGGACGCGTGCGCGTTAACATCGAGCGCAATCCGCAGGTCTGTTTGGAAGCCAGCGAAACAGGCAGGCTGCTGCCCTCCAACATAGCCCTGGAATTCTCGCTGCAATATCGCAGCGTCGTGGTTTTTGGAACCGCGCGAATTATCGAAGAATTAGAAGAAAAACGGGCCGCGTTGTATGGGCTGATCAAGAAGTATTTTCCGGAGATGGAAGCCGGGAAAGAATATCGCCCCATCACGGAAAAAGAGCTAAAACGGACAACGGTGTACGCCATCGAGATTCAATCCTGGAGCGGCAAAGAAAACTGGAAAGACCGTGCCGACCAGTCTGATGAATGGCCTGCGTTGGATAAAATGTGGTTTGAATAGAAGCCTGCCTGGTCCACACAGCAGTTATATTACCAAGTTCCCCGCAGCATCACTGTAGACGAACAAGAATATGACGCAACCAAACCGTAGCCAGGACGTAGAGATAATTAGTTATTGATTTGAAAAATGGAGGTTCTGATGTCAGAAGAAAATGTTCGTACGGAAGAGTTCAGCGTCAATGGCGAAGACCTGCTCGCTAAGATCAAAGAAATCATCCACGAAGGCAACATCCGCCGGATTATCATCAAGAAGAAAGACGGCGGCACCGTCATGGAAATCCCCATGACCCTCGGGGTCGTTGGCGCCCTGATTGCTCCGCAGTTAGCCGCCATCGGCGCGATCGCTGCCCTGGTCACTGAAGCGACAGTGGTAGTTGAAAAAGTTGAAAAGTAGCGAAACCGCTAAAAACAGGATGCACTCATAGTAAAACGAGCGCATCCTGTTTTTTTATTTTAACCCGAACAACTTATTCGATCGGGATCTCCTTGTAGACCTTGGTCACGTCAATGCCCTGTTGTTTGCGATAGGCGCTAAAGCCAAAGTAGATGCCGGCCGCCAAGGCATACATGATGATCATAAACACCATCGAGGTGCTGTTCTGCCAGCCAATGCCGTACAAGTAGTTGGGATCCCAGAACCAGACCACCAGCAGCCAGTCCAGGAAGGCGAAGAAGACCAGGCCGGCCGTAGTGATCAGAGGCAGCCTCTCTCCGGCAAGCACCTTGCGTCCAACGAATGCCGCTACATAGGCCAGCAAGATAATATTTAACACGCTCAGGGCGACGATCAGCACAATAATCGCCTGCGTGAGCCCGGTCTGGTCAGCCCATTGGGCGAAGACCTGTCCCGCATAGTCAAAGGTCAAATAGATCAGGTAAGCACCTGCCGCCGCGAACAGGATCGTTACCAGCCAGCTTAACCAGGATGGCATGATATAGCGAGCGATCGGCGATCCGTCGAAGATCTCCTTCTGCCGCCAGGGCAGCAGGATGGCCGCCAGGGTGGATCCGAAGAAGGTGACTGCGATGACCAGCGTGGCATCCAGCACGATCGACTGGAATCCGACGATGTTGTAAGCGTACAGGATCGAAATAATGATCGACGGGATGACCATCAGCAACAGCGCGTTGATCGGGGTGCGCGTGCGCGGCTCGATCTTCGAGACCCATTCGGGCAGCATGCGGTCGAGCGCAGCGGCGAAGATCACGCGGGTCGAGGACAGGAAGACCGTCCCGGACCAGCCAAACCACCACATCCCCACCAGGAAGACGATCAACAGCTGCAGGAACTTGCTGGGGGTCAGGAACGCGGCGAACTGGACCGGATAAGGCCAGACCGGTATCGGAACAGCCGTCCCGTAGAAGACGTTGCTCCAGAAGGCGCCGTTGGCGTTGATGTAGAAGTCCCAGCCCATGGTTTTGTTGATCAGCGCAAAGAAGACCAGCGCCAGCCCCGCGGTGACGATGATAGCCGCCGCCATGCCCCAGAAGTTGCGCTTATAGTCGGTCGCGCCGCGGACTTCCCCGTAGAGGGTGGAGCCCCAGTTCGGCCACAGGTTGAAGAAGACCATCATTGGGATCATGGCCATGCTGGCGCCGAGAGCGACCGTTCCCAGCGGGCCGAAGAGAGTCCCGGCTGCCTGTCCCGCCTCGATGGTCGCGTTGTAGTAGTCCATCTGCGGCAGTCCATAGACCGCCGGCAAATTAGCATTCAACGCGGCGATGAAGGACTCTCTATTGTTGAAGAGCAGCAGGCCGAAAACGATCAACAGGCCGAGCATGCCCATGTAAAAACTGGCCTTTTGCACGCGAGCATACCACTTCATGCCGACCGCGATATAGACGAACACGATCGCGCATACCAGCAACATGCCCACCAGCAAGCCCGCGCTCGTGCCCGTGAACCACAGTCCAAGTTGGGGCGCGCCAAGCAGGGCAGCCATAGGGGTCAGGAACTCGTAGGTCAGGATCTGTCCGTAGAGTGGAACCCAAAGCCACAGGATGAACCACCAGCCGGTGACGCTGAGCAGAAAGCCGATCCCCCGTCCTAAAATGCGGCTCTGCCAGACGTAGTCACCGCCCGCGCGGGGCATGGCCGAGATCAGGCTGGCATACACGATGACTTCGAAGATCGTGAAAGCACCGCCAACGACAACCGCCGTGCCCAGGCTGCCATCGAAGTACCAGCAGTACGAAAAAATGAACAAGCCAAGCGTGATCAGGTTGATCGAGAAGGTCGCGTAGATGAAGGCATCAAACACCGACCAGGCTCGCACCAACCCGCTTGCCTTGCGGACAAACAAATTTACTTCGCTCATCTCTGTCTCCTTTGCAAAATTTGCTTGCTCCCTCCCGGAACAATGGAGAGGGCAAAATCAAAACGTAGCCTACTTCCTGTTTGTTCTCCTTATAGACTGCCTCCTTCCCGGTAGGTCACGTTTGTAACGTGACATGCCCCTATAAACGAGATAGTCACGCTGAAAGCGTGACCTACCCTGTTGTCAAAACATAATTTCCAACCTTGTTCGGTTTCAGTTCGACAACCGCCCCGTGCAACACGCCTTGCTCGTACATGCTGCCCGGGTTGATGCACAACGTTTTTTTGTATTTGCGCGTGCCCTTGCCCTCATGAATGTGACCGTGCAGGCCGAGCAGAGGCTGGTACTTGTCGATCACCGCCAGGACCGATTTGCTGCCGACCGGCACCAGAGATCGACCGGCATACGCAGGACGCATATCCTTGGTCAGTTCCGGGGCATCGTCCAGGCCGCTGCCGTAAGGGGGCGCGTGCAGGTTGAAGACTGCTTTGGACGGGTCCTTTGCCTGGGCGATGACCGCCTCGATGCGCACCCAGCAGGGACTCATCGGCTTCTTCGCGGTGGGTATCCCAGGGAGTGGTGTTGGTCCAGCCGGAGCTGACCATCTCGTGATGCTCGTCCAGCTCGATGACCTGGCCCTCCACACTGCGCACCGATTTGGAAGCCGCGATAGCCGCGTCGATCTCGAACACGTCGTCGTTGCCCGGGCAGACATAACAACGGATGCCCGTCCCGGCCAGTTTGGTATCAGCGTAGTCCATCCAGCGGTTAATGGTGCCAAGCACCATATCCGTGAAGAGCGCATCCGACCTGCCCGGCGTGGAGGAGATCTCGTTCACCTCGTCAGGCGTTGTCACAAAAGGATAATAGCCGCGGTTCTGGATCGTGGCGACCATGTGGTCTACCGCTTCCTGGCCTTCAAGAATGGACTCCTGCTCGAGCAGAGTGACTTTATAAGCGTCGCCGCCCTGCGCGATGATCGGAATGATGGCCTTCCCGGTCATATCCCCGCCCAGGATGAGAACGTCCACCTCGTAGAACTTGGCCGCGCTGATGAATTTCTTCCAACAAATTTCAGAACCGTGAACGTCTGTCGCAAAATATAATTTCATCCTTGTTCCTTTCGCACCCGTAGACTGCGTTTATTTCTTCCCATTTGCGCCATCTGGGATTGATCTTCAAAATAGGATCGCCAGTCTGCGGGAATCTCCAGCTCACCGGAGACCAGACCTTCGAACTCGGCCCGGATTTTCGCATCAACTTCCGGGGGGATGAGAGTCGGAGCCGGTTTCGCCAGGATTTCACGGGCTTGCTGCATAGCGTGCGCGTGGGCATCAAGCGCACCTTTTTCCTGCCAGGTTTCACGCGCATCGCGGTCTGCAATTTTGGGAAGGATGGCCGCAGTCTTCATGAGCTGGAGCGTATACTGGTTGGTCATGAATGTGCCGCCTGGACCTTCTTCCATAATCGCATCCAGAGCCAGGTTTTCCTCACTAAACTCAAAACCGCGCTTGACCCGTTTCAACATCAGGGCGACCTCATCGTCGATGACTGCCTTTGCGAAGTCGAATGTTTGTAACGCGTCCAGCAGGCCGCCCATATTAAGCATGTCCATGCCAGCCAGCACGCCCGCCATGGTGGACAACCCGGTTTCATACCCGGATTGCGCATCGTTGATCTTGGCGTTGGACAACCCTACATAACCGCCATAGGGAACGTTGTAGAAACGCGCCATCTGCGCGCAGCCCATATGCAATATGCCGCATTCGATCCCACCGGAGGCATATGCTCCCGTGCGCATATCACCTACGGTAGGCAAGGTGGAGTAAATAAGCGGCGTGCCTTCCTGAACCATCTGCATCAGTACAGCCGCCGCCAGGAATTCGGCATTTGCCTGCACCAGCGTTCCGGACAACGTCATGGGCGAGGTAAGCCCGGCGTTCGGTACGATGCTGGGATAGACGGGCAGCTTTTGCTCTGAGAAATAGATTAGCATCTCGGTCGAATCGAAGTCCATGGTCAGCGGCGAGACGACCGGACAGAAGTGGTGGGTCATGAACGGATGCTCGCGGTACGCCTCTTCGCTCCCGGCGACCAGGGCAGCCAGTCGCAGGATCATCTGCGCCTCTACGAGATCCCTATTGTTCATGCGGATCGGTTTCAGGCAGTGCTTCAAGGCCGGGTAGAGACGGAAGAGCGCGAGCTGTTCGATGGGTGCATCGTCTGCCAACGTGGAAACGGAAAAGATATCGTAGCCTGGGAGTTCGTTGATCAGGCGGGCGATGCGGGCGATATCATCCGTGCGCGCGCGCCTTACGTGACCCGTAACGGGGTCCACGATATCGGGCGCTGAACTGGCCGTGACGATGGCTGGTCCATCGTCCGGGAGGGTACGGTCGAACTTGGGATCGCGGCCCCGGAAGGTAAACTTCGCGGGCATCATCGACCGGAACTCTTCCACCACCTTACGCGGAAACTTGACGATCTCCGTTTCCGAATCGAACGTGCAGCCATGCCTGGTAAAAATCGCGCGCGCTTTTTCGTTGCGTACCAGCAGGCCGACATTTTCCAGGATTTCAAGCGAGGCCTGGTGCACGCGTTCGACTTGTTCCTGGGTCAGAAGTTCTGCAAACGTAGACAAAGGACTACCTCCAAAAAATTTAATCGCTGGCGGGGATCGCCAGCCTTTCAATATCCACTTTGGTCGCCAGGGCTTTGATCTCTTCAAGCGGGAACATCTCTAGCCCAGCTCTGGTCACTTTAAGGGAAGCAGCCGCGGTCGCAAAACGAACAGAGTCTTCCAGGTCCCAGCACTGCAATTGTCCATAAATGAAACCGGCAGAGAAGGTTGCACCCGCACCGCAGCCATCCACCGCTACCATTTGGGGCGCGTAGACCCGCAGGATTTCCTCTCCCGACATGACCAAGCTGCCCTCGCTCGCCAGGGTGATGATAGCGGTTTCGACGCCCACCCCGATCAATTTGCGGGCTACTTCCAAGGGGTCGTTTTCCTCCTTTTGAGCAGCATCCGTAACCGCCTGGCAGATACGCGACCGCCCTGCATAACGGGCAAGCAGGGCGGGGTCAGTATGAGCGTGTTCCAGGTTCAGGAAGACGGGGACGCCGAGGCGAGCGGCTTCATCCATGGCGCGGACGATGGGGTCGCCGTCGTACCAGTCCACGTAGAGCATTTGTGCGCCCTTCAGCAGGGACAGGTCGGCGGTATCCAGCGTGTCCAGCACATGTCTTTCACGTTGCCAGAAGTACGTCCGCGCGCCCGTCCCGTCGGAGATGTCCACCTCAAGCGGGGTCTTGATCTGCTTGGAGAAGCGAACCTGCCCCTGCACCCCCCACTCCTCGAGCTGCCGGGCCAGGTTGTGGCCGCGAACGTCATCTCCAACGGCGGTGCCGATCATGCCGGCTGGCACGTCCCACTGGCGCAGCAGGCAGGCCACGATCGCGGCGTCATCGAAGACGAACTCGCTGGACTCTTTGATCAGAGCGCCGGTATTGTGCTCAGGCAATTGCTCCACGACCAGGATCGTAACCGGCGTAAGCATGCCGAAGCCGACGTAAGCGGGGGGAGGTGAAGGTTGGTTATCCAATCGCATTTTCCATTCTACCTATCCCCCGGCCCGGAGGGCGGGGGATAGATTTTTGATATAGGCTACGCCCGCAGCCTCTCGCCCTTGGGATCGAACAGAACTGTCGGGGCTACTTCACCTGGCTGACAGCCCTCGATCAATTCCACTTCCACACGCGTGCCGGCCTTCGCCAGCTCGACGGGCATGTAGGCATAGAAGATGTTCTTCATAAGAGTAAACCCGAAACCGCCGCTGCGGACACGCGAAACGAGCACACCTTCGTGATAAACCGCTTCGCCGCCGTAAATCTGGGTAAACGCCTCGCCATCCAGAGTGAAGGTGCATAGCTTGCGCTTGACGCCTTCCGCCTTCTGCTTGACCAGCGCCTCCTTGCCGATAAAGTCTTCCTTGCTCAAATCGACACAGAAGCCCAGGCCGGCTTCGTAAGGCGTTTCCAGTTGGGTCACGTCAGCAGTATAGTAACGGTAGCCCTTTTCCAGCCGCAGCGAGTTGAGCACCTTGTAGCCGCCCACCTCGATGCCGAATTCCTTTCCGGCCTCCATGAGAGCGTCCCAGACCGGTGTAGCCCGGTTGTAGGGAACGTACAGTTCCCACCCCAGTTCGCCCGCGTAACTCACACGCTGGGCATACACCTTCGCATCGCCGATCGATAGCTGTTTGGTCATCAAATAGGGATGTGCTTCGTTCGAGATATCGTCCTCAGTCACCTTTTGCAGCACGTCACGCGAGCGCGGACCCCACAATGCCAGGCAGGCCCACTCCTCGGTGATATCGCGGATGCTGACTTCGCCTTCGGCCTCATCCACGTGCATTTGCAACCAGGCCATATCGTTGGCAATAAAGCCCGAACCGGTGATGACCCAGAAACGGTCCTCGCCGAGGCGGGTGACGGTCAGGTCAGCTTCTACCCCGCCATTCGCGTTGAGGAACTGGGTATACATGGCTGAACCGACTGGTTTGTCCATGTTGCTATCTGACACCCGCTGAAGCAGCGGCAACGCGCCCGGTCCGGTGACCTCGATCTTGCCGAAGGGCGTCAGATCATATAATGCAACGCGTTCACGGGTTGCCTGGTGTTCCTGGCCGAGGCGCTCGAAATAAGGCGGCTTGGCCCAGCCCCACTTGCGCTGGTCTTCGCCCATCCGCCGCCAGGGTTTCCCTGGCTGGACGTAGTTGACGCGCTCCCAGCCAAACTTCTCGCCGAAGACCGCGCCCAATTCCTGTAAGCGGTTGTGGACCGGGCTGACGCGGTGCGGGCGGGCCCACTCGTGCTCGTCGTTGGGGAAACGCAGACGGTAGTAATATTTCACGCTCTCGCGAGTGCGCTCGGCCGCATAGACCGGATCCGAATAGTAATTCCCGAAGCGGGTAGCCTTGTAGGCATACACATCCATGGTTGGTTCGCCGCCGACGATCCATTCGGCCATCAGCTTGCCGACACCGCCCGCCCCGCCATATCCGTTGAGCGAGAAACCGGCTGCCATCCACATGTTTGGCACGCCCGCCATCGGTCCCAGGATAGGCTGGCAATCGGGCGTGTACGCGCCGGGGTGACATACCAGGGTAATGATACCGGCCTGGTCGAGGAACGGCAGGCGGCGGATAGCGCCCTCCAGCAGTTGCTCGAAGCGATCCATGTCAGAGGGCAGGGTCTCGCCGCCGTGTTCCCAGGGCGCGCCGTCGATCCAGCGGGCAAACGGGTTGGGCTCGTAACCGCCAATAACCAGTCCGCCCTGCTCCTGGCGCATGTACACTAGGTTATCGGGGTCGCGCAGGCAGGGGGTCTCGGCGTTGAACTCGTGACCCTTGACAGGCGTCAAGGCGATGTGCTGGTGGTCCACCGGCGTGGTTGGGAAATACAGGCCCGCCATCGCCGCGACCCGCGGCGCCCACATCCCGGCGGCATTGACCACCAGTTCTGTTTTGATCGAGCCTTTATCCGTCAACACGTCCGTGATTTTGCCCTTGGGCGACAGCTTGAATCCGGTCACGCGCGTGTCGGTGTAGACCGTCACGCCCATGTCCTTCGCAAACTTCACCATGCTGGTCGTGGCCGTGTACGGGTCGAGCTGTCCGTCCCGTGGAAGATAGATCGCGCCGTAGAGATCCTTATCCGTGATCTGCGGCATGTGCTTGACCGCCTCAGCCGGGCCGATGACCTCGCAGTCCAGTCCCAGCGCCTTGGCGCGGCTGACGCTGCGTTCAAAGTCTTTGAGTTGCTCGGGGCTGGAAGCCACCCGCAAGCTGCCCACGTGGTCGAACAGGCCCAGCTCGCTGTACAGTTCGATGCTATACATGCGGAACTTCAACATGGTCTGCGAGGTGGCGAACTGGGTCACCAGTCCCGCCGCGTGGGAGGACTCACCGCTGGCGATTTCGCCCTTCTCGACCAGGATGACGTCCGTACGCCCCATTTTTGCGAGGTGATATGCGATCTGCGCGCCGACAATCCCGCCGCCAATGATAACAATTTGTGCCTGGTCTTTCATCGACTTCACCTTACCTTTCTGTGTCAGGGTTTTTGTTCACCGGAAATTTTATAGTGGATACCCGGAATTAGGGGTGCGGGCGTGCGAACGCACGCCCGCACCCCTAATTCCGGCCACCTTTCACCCCGCCAGACCTCGACGGGACTGAGGCGTCAAATACCAGAGAGTCTTTCTTTTGAGGATCGGTGATGACAACATCCACAGACTGCGAGACCAGCGCGTCATAGGCGCCAGAATCGATTCCATCGTCCGTGATCAATTTATGGATCTGGTCCACCTTTGCAACTTCATAGTTCGAGACCAGTCCCCATTTGGAGTGGTCCGTTACTACGGCAACGAGGCCTCGGGTGCGCGCGATCATGGTGCGCACAATATCCGCTTCGGGGTTGGTCGGGACGGTGCAGCCGAACTTCAGGCTGATGCCGTCCACGCCAAAAAACGTTTTGTCTGCGTAAATCTGGGAAAGGTTACCAACCGTAAAACTGCCTGTCACCGCGTTGACCTTATTGTTCAAGGTTCCGCCCAGCAGCACGATTTCATAGCCAATATTATCACCGAGTTCAAACGCGGCGATGGTGTTGTTGGTGATGAGTGTGATATTTGCTTCTTTGGGAATGTAGTGAAAAATTTGAGCTGTAGTGGTCCCGCTGTTGACAAAAACGATGTCCCCATCTTCGATCAGGGAAGCGGCGTGCTCGCCAATCAAGCGCTTCTCATCGGGAAAACTGGTGGCGCGCTGCTCATAAGCCGACTCCAGGTTGATGCGCTGGTTGTGGATGGCGCCCCCGTAGGTCCGCTCCAACAGGCCCTCATTCTCCAACCACTCCAGATCGCGCCGGATGGTCGCTTCGGACGTCTCTACCAGCCCGCTCAAATCCGCGATGCTGGCGATCTTGTGAGTAGTGAGATATTCCTGAATGAGCTTGCGCCGTTGGGCAGGAATCAAGGTCTTACTCATTGGGAGCGAGAAACTCCATCTTCAATTGAAAAGATTTGATTGACTTTGCAATAAGATTGTAGCAAATCTTGCAAAGGATTGCAAACATTTGCTACCTTTTTTAAGGATTTTTTATACTTTGAATAGTTCCCATACTAGGAGTTGTTGCGACGGAGTCACGGAGTCACAGAGCTTTTTAATCTCAGTGTCTCTGTGACTCCGTGGCAAACTTCAAAGACGAATAGGGGTGACTTTCTATGATTGAACATCCCTCAACCAAATCGGGAACTCTTCCGAATCCATTTTCTCCACGGCCCTGCCCCACCTTTCGATAGCCCAACCCCAAAAATCGTATTTTATCGGTGAGATTTTCGCCTGGATCGCGGCCCATAGTCCCCATCCCACGTCTGACATGATCATATTTAATTTCATGCGCGCGATCATGCTGTCTGAAACTTCCCCAAAATAAGCGGCGCACACTTCCCGAATTTGCGCTTCGTTGAATTCCATTTCCTGGCAGGTGTTGCCCAGCTCGAAACACGGATCGTTGTTGCCGCTGTACTCGTAGTCGATCAGCCGCAGGCATGCTCCATCGTCGATGTAATTCTCTGCCAGCAAGTCATTGTTGCACGGCACGGTCGGCAGCGGCTTGACCGATATCGCCTCTTCGATCTGCTTCACGGTACCCATTCTTTCGAGGTATCCGTCCGGGACGGGAATTGAGCGGTCAGCGCAAATTTGCAGGTAGTATTCTGTGAGGCGGAACATGTTGAAGTCCGTTAAGAAGCGCGGTCCCTCGTGGAGTTGTTTGATCGCCTGCGCCATGCGGGTCGGCATTCCCGGCGCGCTTAACGCCTCCTTCGACATGGTTTTCCCATCGATAAATTCCAGCACCATCACATCATACTCAGACAAATGATAGAGCACTTGCGGTCCCACACCCGCTTCGGCAGCCGCTTTCGAGTTGAAATATTCGTTTTGGCGGTCGACTGCCAGCAGTTCTGTGCTTTCCCCAGGCACGCGCACGAAAAACGGCTTTCCGTCTACAATAACTTTATAGTTCGTATTCGTCAATCCTCCCGAAAGAGGTTCGATTCCAATATTCTTCCCCTTCCAAGCCTCGATTTTCGATACTGCTTCCTCGATCACGGACATAACGACATCTCCTCCTATTTATTGAGCATAATAAATTGTGGTCAGTGCCTTCCATCGGCACTGACCACAAGGGGATCAACGTTATCCCGATTTATTCAGGCGGGATCTCTTTGAAGGCGAAGTCTACGTTGATGCCTCTGGCTTTTTGCGCATTCTTAGCAAGGAAATACCAGATCGCTGAGAAGGCCAAAACTCCAAACACAACGACATAGGCCAACGTGCTGGTCAGGCCTAGCTGCGAGTAGAACATAAACATCAAAACCATCGCGCCGCCAAGAACGAAGCCAACAGCGCCCAAAATGGTCACCAGCGGAGTATTGCCCAGCTTATATTTCGCGCCCGGTGAGGCCGCATATACATCTTTTGCTCGATAAGGCAACAACGCGCCCGCCAGGCAGGTGACGACAAAAACGTAGCCGCAGGCAAAAGTTACACCCAACGTCAGGCCAGCCCACGCGCCCCACAAATTGTAGACCAAAATCACCGGGATGCTGGCAAGGAAATAGGCCAGGTGCGCATTCACGGGGGTGTGACGCTTCTCATCTACTTTGCTGATCCATTCGGGCAGCAGGCGGTCGAGAGACATGGCAACCATCACGCGGGTCATGCCGATGTAGCAGTTGTGCACGATCTGGTGGGAGTTCAGGATATAGCCGATCCCGATCAGGATGATGATGAAAGGACTGGCCGAGAGCGCAACTGCGATCATATTGGGCCATAAATAGAATCCGGAGATCAACGCTTCGTCAAGCCCAAGCCAGTAGCCTGCTCCCGCTACATATAGGAATTCCGTGCCGACAGCTTTCTCCAGCGCAGCTGCCAGAATGGCCAGCAGGATGCCTGTAAAGATCAACGAGCCGACAATAATGAAAGCCTGGCTATTGAACGAGCGCGCATTCTTGATCTCTCCGTTTTGTTGAGCACTATAAGTTGCCCATTGCAAAGAGGTCCAGGCAATCGGGGCAACCAGCAAGGTAGCGAGCAGGCTAAAGGGCGGATTCAGATCAACCCCGTTCGCAACCGAAGCGTCCCTGGCGGTTTGTACAAAATTCTGTACACCAGATATGGCTTCTGCAAATGTATCAATCTTGCCCATTGAAGTAGCGGGGCTACCCGTGAAGAGCACGATCAGCATGGTGAGGAAGGCGATCAACGTGCCAATGATCATCACAGTCTGGAAACGCACATAATTTTTGAACCCGCTAGTCAAGATCATCATGGCCACAAGAGCGTTCAGAATGCTGGTGATGATGATGCCAGTCGAAGAAGTGAACCACAACCCAAGGCTCGACATGGCCGCATTTCCAGTGGTAGCGCCCAGGCCAAGGAAGAGAGGTGCAAATCCAAGGTATGAGAGCAGCCAACCCGAAAGCGCAACCCATTGCAAGATCCAGATCACATAACCAGACATCACAACGGTAAAGGCCATTCCACCGCCAAACACGCGGCTTTGGAACACATAGTCACCCCCGGAGCGTGGCAGGGCAGTAGAGAGCCATACATACACAAGAGCAATGGGGATTTCGATCACCATTGCCAGTAAAATGCCCCAGACCATCTTGCCGCCCGGGAGAGCGCCCGGCGCCCACAGGTAGGTCCAGGGGAAAATCAAGCCCATCGTCAACACATTGTAAATAAAGGCTGAGAAGGGGGACATGACGCGAACAAGTCCCGATGCCTTTCGCGTAAAGACCTCTGGTTTTGAAGCCGCTGCTGTAGTCATTTCATTCTCCTTTGGTTTAAATAAAACATTGGTGGGCCAAGCTAACTTCAATCTAAAATCTCTACATAAGCCTCCTTTTCCGCTCAATACAACAAACGAGGCAACTCCCTCGATCGAAAGTTACCTCGCTCTAGAACCTGGCTCATCCGCTCGTCATCTGGAATCCCACCACTTCTCCATCTACGAAGTTCACCAGACACCCGCGCAGGATACCCTCTCCGTATTCGCTTCCCGGGTTGACACAGGTTGTGCGCCCGATCTTCGCTACCGACTGGGATTCGTGAATGTGTCCGTGCAATCCCAGCATTGGCATGTATTTTTCGATGGCATCACGCACGGCCTTCGATCCTGCTCCGTGCATGACGGGTTGGCCGCCCTTGATGATTTGCTCCGGCGGATCCTTATCCCAATCCAACATGGGGCAAGTATCCAGCGTTGAAATCCTTCGGAGGGTCGTGAAAATTGAAAATCGTCTTCTGCATATCGGGAACTTTCGCCGCCATGTCTTCGATCATCATTGCCAGTTCTTCCTCCGAAACTTCGCGGGGCGTTTTCCACGGCGTGGGAGTGCTGATCCCAACCGAGATCATGGTGTGATCGTCGTCCACATAAACCATTTCGTTTTCACACGCAACCAAGGACTTTGAATCTTCTCGCTTGATTACTTTTAACACGTCCCATTCATCATCGTTGCCGCCAGTCACAAAACATTTGATTCCCGTGCCGTTCAACCGGCTTTCTGCCAATTCCACCCAATTGACCAATTTCTGGCGGGCTAGATCGTGAAACAATCTATCCACCGATTCGGAATCGGCAGATAAAACACGATATTCATCTTCTTCCATGACTTTGTGATAGAAACCAAGCGTGTCCAACCTTGCTTTCAGGTTGTTCAACTCCCCTTCAGTGGACATGTGTTCGACGCGACCCTGTACGGTAGCGCGGTAATGTCCATTGGATTCCTTGATAATCGGAATGAGTAACTTTCCCTGGATATCCCCTCCCATGACAAGCACGTTCACATCATAAAACTTGCCAGCGTTGATAAATTTGCGGTACGTGCGTTCGGAGCCGTGTAAATCGGTAGCAAAAAATAAGCGCGTAGGATTCTTTTTGCTTTTCCTGGAAAACAAGGGCATGTGTCACCTCCAAGAGTTCGAGTAGGATGCATCCATGAAAGCCATCAGGCGCTAATCGTACTTGCCTTGGCGATGAGATTCCTCACAGCGTGCGTTTCAAGTGACTTCTAACGCCGTCCTGTCAAGCGCTTCATCGCTAACCAGAATGTCAATCTCATCAATCGTAGCGACCTGAAAATTGGAGACCACGCCCCACTTGCTATGGTCCGCAACGACAATAATTTGACCCATCGTCCGCTCGATCATCTGCCGGACAACTTCCGCCTCGCCATTGGCCGGCACCGTGCAACCGTGCTTCAGGCTGATTCCATCCACACCCAGAATGGTCTTGTTAGCATAGACCTGCTTCAAATTTTCGATCGCAAACCGCCCCGCCAAAGATTTCGAACGAGGCTGGTATTCCCCGCCAATGATGTAATGTTGAAAGCCCGGCTCACCCATCTCCAGGGCAGCGTTTAAATTATTTGTAAATACAGTGATTTCCGCATCAGCGCGAATTTGGTGGATCAGTTGTGTTGTGGTTGTACCGCTATTGATGAAATACGATGTCCCCTTCTTCGATCAGCGAAGCGGCCAGCGCGCCAATGCGACGTTTTTCCTCAGGATGGTGTTGCGCTCTCTGCCGGTATTCTGGCTCTAAAATCATGCGCTGGTTGAGAATTGCCCCCCCGTGCGTCCTTTCCAAAAATCCCTCCTGTTCCAGCCACTCCAAATCCCGGCGCACCGTCGCTTCAGAAGCATCCAGCATGTTGCACAGATCGACCGTCCGGGCGATTTTATGCAGCGCCAGATATTCCTGGATCCGCTCTCGTCGCTGAGCCGGAATAAGCGATTTGCTCACGGAGCTAGACCTTTATATGAAGAGTGAAAGAAAATGGGGTTTTCAATAATTCATTATATAGGAATTTGAAGAAATTTGCAAGTTTTTGCATTTTCCGCTATAATTAATCAATCGCATTATTGTCTCGAAAAAAATTCGGGATGTGAGATTACCCCACTTCCCTCTTCTTTTAAAAAGAACCATCACAGGTTTACATACAATCGAACAAGCAAGCGTTCCAATCCAGCGCTGTTTGCCAAACACTACCACGGGAGCAGGTATGACCAACAATATGATTGGGATGGGTAAACAAGACCGAGCTGAGCGCGACAAGTTCGAAGGTGAACTTAAGCGCATTGTTCAAGCCAGTGACGAATCCGGAATTTTATTGCGGGTAATCGGGTCGCTGGCTTTTCAAATGCATTGCCCCCGCTTTGGATACATCCAGGAGGCTATGGGCCGCGCCTATACCGACATCGATTTTGCAGCATACCGCAAGCAAACCAAAGAAATCAAAGAACTGATGAGCAGCCTTGGTTACGTTGAAAACCGCGAAGTCTTTATCGTCTCGGAAGGGGAACGCTCTATTTTTGACAGGCCGGAAATTGGCCTGCACGTGGACGTCTTCTACGAAAAGCTGGATTTCTGCCACGTCATTCGTTGGGCTGACCGGTTAGAGGTAGACAGCCCCACTATTCCACTGGCCGAAATGGTGCTCGAGAAAATGCAGATCGTTCAGATCAACGAGAAGGACGTGATCGACACCATTATGTTGCTGCTAGAACATCCGCTAGGCGATAGCGACAGGGAGACCATCAACATCAGGCGGATTGCAGAGCTTTGCAGCGCAGACTGGGGGTTATGGCGCACAACAACCATGAACCTTAATAAGGTACGCCAGCTGGCGCACGGTTACAAACAACTCAAAGAGGAAGAGAAAGCTCATGTTGAAGCGCAGGTCTCTTCGGCATTACAACGGATCGAGCAAGAACCGAAGCCGCTTGCCTGGCGTTTGCGTGACCGGGTCGGGGACCGCGTTAAATGGTACAAAGAAGTGGATGAAGTCGAATAATTGGAGGAAGTTGTCATGCCAAAACTAGTCCGTGACCTGATGCACCCTGGAGTATTCACCTGCCAGCCAAGTGCCTTGCTAGGGCAGGTAGCGGTTCTGCTTACCCAGCACAAAGTCCATGCTTTGGTTGTCTCAGACCCGGAAGGACGTCCGCTTGGAATTATTTCCGATTACGATCTGCTGGCCGGGGAATGGCTTTCCGTTGACGATGAAAGCCTGTCCACAATGCGGCAGTTGACCGCCCACGACCTTATGTCTTATCCGGTGGACACCATCGAAGCAGATATGTCGCTCAAAGAAGCGGCCCATGCCCTCATTGAAAAGGATGTCAGTCGTTTGTTGGTCACCGAAGATGGCAAGCCGGTTGGCGTGATCTCCACCACCGATTTTGTTGCCAGCATTGCACAGGAAGGAACGCCGAAACGTGAAACGGTCGCGGATGTGATGTCGGATGCGATGCTGGTCTGTCGCGGGAAAACGCCGATCATTTCGGCAGCCCGCACGCTGGCGCAGGCCGGTTGGCGTTCTGTGCTTGTAGTCGATGCCAAAGGGAAAATACTCGGCGTCGTGAGCGGCAAAGACCTGATGCCCTATGTCGAGAACGGGGTGAACGAAAATCTAACAGTCCGCGATTTGATGCACCCGGCTTACACAATTCACATCAACGCCAGTTTGCGCGAGGCCGCCGATCTGATGATCAAGGAACACCACCACCGCTTGATCGTGATCGATGAAGAGGATCCAGACGCATTTCCCTTGGGGGTGATCTCATCCTTTGACATCGTGGCTGAAATGGCAAAGCCCGGGTCTATCTGGCAGTCGTAACATAAAGAAGAGAAATAAGGTATTGCTTTACAGCAATACCTTTCCATCTTGTGGAAAAAGGATGACCATGGCCCTTACCGTAGCTGAAGCGATTTCCCGTGTCCCACAATGGGCGAACGCGGATGACATGGAAATTTCTCCTCTTGGAGGAGGAATTACCAACAGCAATTACCGTGTTGACACCAGGGGAGAATCATTCGTCCTGCGCATCGCCGGTGCGGACACCGATCTGCTCGGCATTAACCGTGAATACGAATACGCTGCCAATCTGGCGGCCGGGAAGCTTGGAATTGCGCCCGAAGTAATCTACGTGATCCGGCCTGAAGGATATCTGGTGACGCGCTTTATCCCTGCGCATCCCTTTCCGCCTGAAGAGATCACACAGCCCGAAAACATCGGCCGGGTGATGGAGGTAGTCCGCAAAATCCATTCGATGAAAGAAATTCCAGGAACCTTTTCAGTGTTCCGTACAGTAGAAGCTTACGCAGAAACCGCCCGTCGCTACAACGTCAATTTCCCCGAAAACTTCGACTGGCTGATCGAACGCATGGAAGAAGCCGAAGCTGCCATTTCCTCTAACCAGGAACCGCTGCGCCCCTGCCATAATGATCTGTTGAATGCAAATTTCCTCGTCGATGAAGAACAAATCTACGTGCTGGATTGGGAATATGCCGGTATGGGCGACCTTTTCTTCGACCTGGCAAACTTCTCCGACCATCACGAACTGTCGGATGAACAGGATCGCTGGTTGCTGAAGTGTTACTTTGGGGAAGTGACCGAGAAACAACTGGCCCATTTGAAGATCATGAAGGTCATGTCAGATCTGCGTGAAGCAATGTGGGCGCTGGTTCAAATCGGCATCTCCGAACTCGATTTCGACTACCGCGGTTATGCTGACAGGTTCTTTGCTCGGGTGTTCGAAAACATTAACGACCCTCGTTGGGATCAATGGATCAAGGAGATGAAAAACAATGGCTGATCTTCCTTCGCACGCGCAAGTCGTCATTATCGGTGGTGGTGTCGGTGGCTGTAGTATCGCCTACCACCTTACTCTGATGGGCTGGAAAGACGTCGTTATTCTCGAGCGCCACGAACTGACCAGCGGCTCCACCTGGCACTCGGCCGGCCTGGTTGGCCAGATGCGCTCGGATGCCAACCTGACCCGCATGATGCATTACAGCACGGACCTCTACCGCCGCCTGAAGGATGAGACCGGTCACGACCCGGCCTGGCGCGAGGTTGGCGGACTGCGCCTGGCCTCCTCGGCCGAACGGTTAGAAGAGATCAAACGGCTAGTAGGCATGGCGGCTTCCTTCGGCGTGCCGATGGAACTGGTTTCGGCCAAAGAAGCCCAGGACATGTTCCCGCTGATGTCCATCGATGGCGTTGTTGGGGCCGCCTTCACCCCCAACGATGGCATGATCGACCCGACCGGGTTGACCAATGCGCTGGCAGCTGGCGCAAAAAGCCGTGGTGCCAGGATCTTCCAGGATACCAACGTTGAAAAGATCAATCTGAAGAAGGGGCGCGTGAGCGAAGTGGTGACAGACCAGGGCACCATCCAGACCGAGGTCGTCGTCAACGCAGCTGGACAATGGGGCAAGGAAGTCGGCAGGATGGTCGGGCTCAATCTGCCGGTTGTCCCGATGGCGCACCTGTACGCCATCACCAAACCAATTGATGGCGTCGGGCACGATATTCCAACCCTGCGTGACCCGGACTTATTGGTGTACTGGCGCGAGGAAGTCGGCGGCTTTACCACCGGCGGCTACGAGCGCAACCCGGCGCCCTTCGGCTTGAACGGCATCCCGCGCGACTTCAAATACCAGCTGCTCCCACCCGACTGGGAGCGCTTCGGGCCTTTGATGGAGAATTCCATCAAGCGCGTCCCCATCCTGGAAAAAGCCGAGATCCGGCAACTGCTCAACGGACCAGAGGGCTTTACCCCGGACGGGGAGTTCCTGCTCGGCCCGACGGCCGTCAAGGGGTTCTGGGTGGCCTGCGCGTTCTGCGCGCACGGTCTGGCCGGCGCCGGCGGGATCGGCAAGGTGATGGCCGAGTGGATCATCGACGGCCATCCTGAATGGGATTTGTGGCGCCTGGACGTGCGCCGCTTTGGTTCCAACTATAACAGCCAGAATTACACGGTTGCGCGCACGCTTGAAACCTACACGCAGTATTACGACATCCATTTCCCCGGCGAGGAGCGCCTCTCGCGCCGCGGCCTTCGTCTCTCTCCCACCTACTATCGCCTGCGCGACCTGGGCTGTCACTTCGGCGAAAAGACCGGTTGGGAAAGGCCTAACTGGTTCAAGCCTTACGAGGAGCTTGCCACCCATGGATATGAGCCGAAAGGCTGGGCCCGCCACAACTGGTCGCGCGCCATCGGCTACGAACACATCCAGACCCGCGAGAACGCAGGCCTGTTCGACGAAACATCCTTCAATAAGTTCGAAGTGCGCGGGCCGGGCGCGTTGAAATTCTTGAACCACGTGTGCGCCAACGACATCGACCAGCCGGTCGGGAGTGTGGTCTACACCCAGTGCCTGAACAAGCGTGGCGGGATCGAATGCGACTTCACCGTGACCTGTCTGGACGAAGAACGCTTCTTTATCGTGACTGGGACCGCGTTCGGACAACATGATCTGTCCTGGCTGTCGCTTAATATGCCGGAAGATGGCTCCGTGACGATTGAAGACGTCAGCTCCTCGTACGCCTGTATCGGCCTGTGGGGGCCCAAAGCGCGGGTGATCCTGGAGAAAGTGACCACCGCTGACGTATCCAACCAAGCTTTCCCTTATATGACAGCTCAACGCATCACTGTGGGCGACGTACCGGTCCTTGCCTCGCGCGTGACCTATGTTGGCGAGCTGGGCTGGGAGTTCTACTGTCCAATGGAGTACGGCCTGCGCTTGTGGGACACGCTCTGGGAGGCCGGCCAGCCCGAGGGAATGGTAGCAGCCGGTTATAAAGCGATCGATTCGCTGCGCCTGGAAAAAGGATACCGCTACTGGAGCGGAGAAATTTCCCCGGATTACAGTCCTTATGAAGCGGGTCTCGGCTTTGCCGTCAAACTGGACAAGGGCGACTTCATCGGTCGTGAAGCGCTCGTCAAGCAAAAAGAAGGCAAACTCAAGCAGAAATTATGCTGCATCGCCATTTCCGATGACCGCACGATTGCATTGGGCAAGGAACCAATCCGGTCTGACGGAAATATTATTGGCTGGGTAGCAGCCGGCGGATATGGCTATTCGGTTGGAATGAGCTTGGCGTACGCTTACCTGCCGGTCGAGTGCGCAAAACCGGGTACCCCGCTGAGTGTGGAATTCTTTGGGACACAGGTGGATGCAGAAGTTGTAAAATCGCCCCTGTGGGACCCTAAAGGAGAGCGGATTAAGGCATAACCTGAAGAATCTTCTCAACAAGGATTTTATCGAGCTTCTTGCAAAGGAGCACTCTAGCAAAAGAACCATTTCTAGAATCACAAGATTCAGGAGAGAACAATGTCAATCGTAAATGCGAAAGAGATCATGGTCGAAGCTGCCAAGGGGAAATATGCCATCGGCGCCTTCAACATCACCGATTTGATCCAGTTGGAAGGCGTGGTGGATGCCGCCGTCGAGAAGAAGTCCCCGCTGATCATCCAGACCTCGGTGAAACCGTCCAAGTTCCTGGGCCGGGACGTGCTGGTGGCGATCTTCCGGACCATCGCCGAATCAGCACCCATCCCAATCTGCCTGCACCTCGACCACTGCACCGATGTGGACTACTGCAAAGCCTGCGCCGATTCGGGCTACACCAACATCATGATCGACGCATCCAAACAAACCTACGAAGAGAATATTCGCCAGACCAAGGAAGTTGTGGATTATTGCCATTCGGTCGGCAATATCTCAGTTGAAGGCGAGTTAGGGACCGTTAGCGGGGTCGAGGATCAGATCAAAGTTGCAGAGGATGAAGCGCAGCTGGCTCATCCAGATCAAGCGGTCGAATTCGTGGAACGTACTGGCCTGGACATCTTTGCTCCTGCCATTGGTACAGCGCACGGCGTTTATAAGACCAAAAACCCGAAAGTAGATTTTGAGCGTCTCGCAACCATCAACAAAAAGCTGAACGCGGATGGGATTAAAACCCCGGTTGTTGTGCATGGTGGAACAGGTCTGCCTGAAGATTACATCAAGAAACTGCTCGAAGCTGGCGGCGCCAAATTCAACGTTTCTACGGAACTCAAGCGCACCTTGATTGACGCGAAATATGAATATATCAGCGCGCATCGGGACGAGTATGATCCCGGTAAAATCGACGTCGCTGTACGCGATGCCATCCGTAAGGCTGTTGGGCACTGGATCGATATGCTCGGCAGCGCAGGCAAGGCGTAGGTGGAGTAAACGGGTAAACAGGTAGACAAGTAGAAGAGTATACATCTGTACCTGTCTATTTAATATAAGCATTCAGGAGTCACTCATGAAAAAAATCGAAGATTACTACGTTCCCTGGGTAAAGGGCATTCCGATGTACATCTCCGGGCACATCGAACTTGCCTGGCGCAAGCCGGAACTGCACCGGATGATGTCGAACGAAAATCCGAACCCGCCTTCCGACAAAGTGCTGGACGCGATGGTTAAGTACGCCAAGATGGCGAACCGCTACCCGGACCAGGGTCTGGTTGTGCGCAGCAAGATCGCCGAGATCAACGGGCTGGAGGGTTCCGAGAACGTGATGATCGGCAACGGCTCCAGCGAAGTGTATGACAATATCTTCCGCATGTTCATCGAGCCCGGCCAGGAAGTGATCCAGCAGACGCCCTGCTTCGGCATCTACAAGCTGCGCGGCACGCTGCTGGGCGCCAAGATGGTTTCCGTGCCCATGGTTTACAAGGACAACTACCTGCACTTCGACCCGGACGGCATCTTGAACGCCATTACCGACAAGACCAAGATCATCGTGGTCGCCAACCCTAACAACCCGACCGGCAACTTCATGGACTCCAAGGACTTCGTCCGTATCGCCGAGACAGGCATCCCCTTCGTGATCGATGAAGCCTACGTCGAGTATTCCGGGCTGGGCATGTCCCAGGTGGGACTGACAAAGAAGTACGACAACGTGATCGTCACCCGCACTTTGTCCAAAGCGTATGGACTGGCGGGGATGCGCTTCGGGTATGCGATGGCCGACAAAAAAGTGATCGACCAGATCTCCGGTTCGCTCCTGCCCTGGAACGTGGGCACGATCCCGATGTGGGCAGCTTTGGCGGCCTTCGAGGATACCGAAGGGCTGGCCGAACGGGTCAGGTTCAACAACGAAGAAGTGGACTTCATCACCGAATCGTTGAGCGACATCCCCGGCTTCGTTATTTTCCCGTCCAAAGCGAACTACATCCTGTTCGATTGCGGCGGAACCGGCAAGTCTGGCAAAGAAGTTGTCGCTTATGCCGAGAGCAAGGGCATCATCCTTCGTCCGGATTCTGACAAATACGGCAGCAACGGCTGGTTCCGGGTCACGATCGGCACTAAGGAAGAGAACCGCATGTTCGTAGATTTGATGCGGGAGTTTTTTGGAATGGAATAGAAACCCTAAGGGTCTTAAAGACCCTTAGGGTTGTAATATGGAGGCAACCATGGGACAAATTAAAGCTGTTTTCTTCGACCAGGACGGGGTCATTATCGACACCGAACGGGACGGTCACCGCGTGTCGTTCAACATGACCTTCAACGAGTTTGGATACGACGACGAGTGGAGCGTGGACTATTACCATGATCTGCTTCAGGTTGCGGGCGGCAAGGAACGCATGAAGCACCATGCTCAGACCAAAGGCTTCTCCAAGCCTATTCCTGAAGAGGAACTGGACGAGCTGGTCAAAGCCATGCACAAGCGCAAGACCGCCCTTTTTGTGGAACTGATCGAGACCGGGCGACTGCCGTTACGCCCGGGCGTGCACCGTCTGATGAAAGAAGCGATGGAGGCCGGCCTGAAGATCGCGGTCTGCACTACCTCCAATGAAAAGGCCGCCAAGGCAGTGACCGAGAAAGTCCTGTCGGACATCGACTTCGCCCTGGTGTTGGCCGGAGACGTGGTCAGCAATAAGAAGCCGGATCCCGAGATCTACAACCTGGCGCTTTCGAAATTGGGCCTGAAACCTGAAGAGTGCTTCGTGGTGGAGGATTCGAAGAACGGCGTAAAAGCCGCCAAAGCCGCCGGCCTGAACTGCGTCGTTACCACCAATGTCTATACTCAGAAAGAAGATCTCAGTGCTGGCGACATCATCGTAACCTGCCTGGGCGACCCCGATGGCGAAAAAGCGGAGTTGCGCAAAGGTGAAATCGACGGGTTTGACGGCGTGTTGCATCTGAATCAGATTATCGGATATCTCTCCAAGTAATGCTCCCAAACTTCTTGGAGAAAGAAAAGCGCGGAGGCCGGAACCTTCGCGCTTTTTGATATCAGACAGTCTCACAAAGTGAGGAAACTTCGTTATGACAGATGAATTATTCGACATCGTCGACGAGAAGGACGTTGTAATTGGCCGGGAGGCGAGGTCAATTGTCCACCAGCGCGGACTATGGCACCGGGGGGTGCACGTTTTGCTCTTTACCCGGCAGGGAAAGTTGCTTGTTCAGCAACGCAGTAAGGATAAGGTGCAATCCCCCTCGGCCTTGGATTGTTCTGTTTCAGAACACCTGCAAGCGGGCGAAGATTATTTCAGCGCTGCGATACGCGGGCTGAGGGAGGAACTGGGCGTTGAGGGTGTCGATATCCGACCGCTGGTCAGATTCAAAATGAATTACGGCCCGAACGACAACGAGATCAGCCTGATTTATGAGGGACTGGTCGACCCCGCTTTTGTCAAGATCGACCGGATCGAAGTAGAATGGATCGATTATTACAGCTTGCCCGATCTAGAACGTTTTCTGTTGAATAAGGAATTTGCCTTCAGTTACTGGTTCGAACAGATCATCCGCTGGTACTTGGGCAATCTCTCTGCTTTAGACGCGCTTGAAAAATATGGAGAACCATCAACCAAGTAAAGCGATGATCAAGATCCCGCTAAAAATGATGAACGCGCCGACCATCCGCACCGAGCCCAGATTTTCCCCGAGGAAGCGCCAGCCCGCCAACGCCCCCAACACCACGCTAACCTCGCGGATGGCGCCCGAGTAGCTGATGGGGGCAAAAGAGTAAGCATAAAGCGCGATCAGGTAGGCCAACACACCCAAAAACCCCGCCACTAAAAAACGGACCGGCTGGGCCTTCCATTCCCCGATTACCTGGGGCCAACCATAACTGCGCAACACAAAGGGCGTAGACCAAAGCGGGATCAAGCTGAACATCAAGAGTCCGTAAGGCAAGGCAGGCCCGCGCTTGACGGCGATCCCGTCCACGAAAGTGTAAACAGAGATAAAAAAGGCCGTGGCTACGGCTGCCAAAATTCCTTTAATGTTTGGAAGATTGGTCCAGTTTTGAATCAGGCTGCTGGTTCCGGTCAAGATCAGGCCGGTGATAATCAGAACCAAACCGAGCAATCCCCAACCGGTGAGTTTTTCTTGCAAGAATAGCAGCGACCAGAGCAACAAAAAAGCGGGAGCCGTCCCGCGCGCCATGGGGTAGACCAGCGAAAAGTCGCTGTTCTTGTATGCCAGGGAGAGCGTCAGCATGTAGGCCGCTTCCAGTCCAGCGCTGAGCAGGGCAAAATGCCAGATTTCTCGCGGAGGCAAACCGGTGAAGAACAGCCCCGGCATAAACATAATCGCCCCGATCGCTACGATCCACCAGGATGCGATGAACTTTTGGCGCGATTGTTTCAACAACAGATTCCACAGCGTGTGCAAAGAGGCCGAAAGGAAAAGCAGGGCGATAGCGAGGAGAGGCATTCAGAGAAGTTTTCGATCCGATGGGCATAGCCCAGAACGGTTCTCCCAAAGATTTAATCATAGCGTACTAAGATAGACGGCCTCAATTGCTACCCGGCTGGTCGTCCACAGGTTGTAGCAAAGTGCTTACACGAGATATTCAATCTTTTTCTCTTCGTGATCAGCCACAATCAACTGTTTGGACTCGCCAGTTATAGTACAACCTTTGCCGATCAAAGAATTTATGAGCACCAATTCATTGATGTTGGAGTTGTCATCTATAATTGAATTCTTTAGAATTGAATTGCGAATTGAACAGTTTTCTCCAATAGAGACATTCGGGCCGATGATCGAATTCTCAATACAGGAGCTTTCATGAACGAACACCGGTGGAACGAGTACGTTTGACTTTTCTAACGAGGTCGCGTTCTGAGACCCAAAATGGCGTTGGAGCAAGGAAGCATTTGTTTCAATAAGGGCCTCCGGCGTTCCAGCGTCAAGCCACTGTAAGGCTTTCTCGGTTCTTATCCGCATCCCATTTTCCACTAAAATGTTGATCGCATCAGCTAAGTAGTATTCGTTATTCAGAGATGTGCCTCGCTGGATTTGATTCTCTATCGCTCTCAGCAGTTCTTTCCCTTCAGAAAAAAAATATAAACCTGTCAAAGCTGACCTATTTTCCATCGTTTTTGGCTTTTCAACTAATTTCGTTATGAGGTTATCTGCTCCAACAACGGCAATACCATGCCTTCTCGGGTCTTCCACTTCATGTACTGCCGCCACGCCATCCATCGTTTCCATGGGAAGGAATGAAAAATCAATCTCATTAATCGTATCGCAGTATGTTAGCAATACCGGGCCAGAGATCGAATCTTTAGCAAGATACACTGCATGTGACTGTCCTATTAATTGTTCCTGCACATAATAAGTAACGTTTTTTCCCGGGTATGTTTCCTTCATATATTCTCTTAATTTGTTCACCCATATAACCGATAATGAAAATGTACTCCAGAGTATACGTTTTTTCGAGTTCCTGGAAAATGTTCAAAACGTGATCCAACAACCGTCGGTCAGCAATGCGGACAAGCGCTTTGGGTTTATGCTGTGTTAGTTGGGCCAGTCTTTTCCCGATACCAGCCATGGGGATGATAATTTTCATATCAATCATTTCTTGTCATATCCTTTTGTTGCGGGTTTCTTCCAGAGTGTATCACCTTAGAACAAGATCGAACAATTGTGGCAGTTTATCGCGAACTTTATGAATTTATGCTGCACCCTTGCCACGCAAAACAATCGTTAGCAAGTTGCACGAACCACAACCGGTCGATGAAATGTACAAACAGAACGCAGCAATAAAGTAGCCGTTGCCATTTTCTAACAAGATGTTGCAAACCGAGAAGGATTAAAGGCGTTAAACAGACAGTGTATGTGGTTGAAAAACTTTTAAAAAGGAGTTTTTTGTCTGAACCACTCGAGGATTTTGAAGCAGCTCATTCCTTCTTCTAGCTGCGCTTATTACAGCAAGCTAAGAAACTCTAAATATTTGCAAAGAAATAAAAATATATTTTGTAATATAGTGAGCGCAGATACGCTGAAGATTTAGAAATCCAACATTGTCCCGTGCTGGTGGGAAGATTATATCAGTCACGTTTGTCATTTAAGAATAGGTGATTTTATGAGCATCCGAACCGACTTTGAGAACTTTCATTTAGTTGCTGTATCCAAAAAAATTAAAGATGCCAATTCGATCTTATCCCGAGATCAACAGTGGTTTTTTTATATCGCAGTATTGATCTTTTCCGATGCATTGATGACATTCCTGGCATTTTGGCTAGCCTTTTATTTTCGTTTTCATTTGTTAGCCCGATATTTTGCTCAAGATGCGTTGATTGCGTTTGAGAGCTACCGATTTTTAATCTATTCCATGCCCTTCCTGTGGCTGGCAATATTTACAATGAACGGGTTATATGCCAAAGGCAACTTGCTTGGCGGAACACGAGAATATTCAAAAATCTTCCGATCTGCAAGTGTAGGATTTTTGTTGATCGTGATCGTAGGTTTCCTTGATCCGACCTTAATCTTTGCACGCGGCTGGTTGCTTATGACCTGGCTGGGTACATTCCTCTTGGTTGCGATAGCACGCTTTTTATTGCGTAGAGTTGTCTATGCCCTACGCCGACAGGGATTCTTTCTAACCCCCGCCGTCATTGTTGGCGCTAATCAGGAGGGACGTTGGCTGGCCGAGCAACTCCTCCGTTGGGAAACCTCGGGGTTGCATTTAGTTGGTTTTGTAGATAACAAGATCCCTGTGACATACCCGTTGTTTCATGGTCTGGTGTCTTTAGGATCTGCAGACCAGTTAGGTGAAATTATTGAGCAGTACGATATTGGAGAAGTGATCCTGGCTTCCAGCGCATTCTCCACGCGCGACTATCTGCTGGACATTTTCAGAAAGTATGGTGTAACCGACAAGGTTAATATCCGAATGTCTTCCGGTTTATATGAAGTTCTAACGACCAGTTTAACAGTCAATGAATTTGCTTACGTTCCCCTGGTCTATGTTAATAAAGTTCGCTTAACCGGTCTCGATAATGCCTTTAAGTTTGTTCTTGATTATATTCTTGCTATTTCTGCATTGATCGTTCTCTCCCCTTTCCTTTTATTGATTGCATTATGGGTAAAGTCCAGTTCACCCGGTCCGGTCCTACATAAAAGACTGGTGATGGGGCTGAACGGCAAGCAATTCTATGCTCTGAAATTCCGCACCATGGTAACGAACGGTGATGAGATTCTGAATAAATGTCCTGCCTTAAAGGAAGAGTTGGCAAAAAACCATAAACTTAAAGAAGATCCGCGTGTTACACGGATTGGTGCTTTCCTGCGGAAATTCAGCTTAGATGAGCTACCTCAACTGTTCAATGTTCTCAAACGTGACATGTCACTGGTTGGCCCACGAATGATCTCCCCAGAGGAAGTGTCCATGTATAAGCAGTTTGACATGAATCTTTTGACTGTCTTGCCCGGGATTACCGGATTATGGCAGGTGAGTGGACGCTCCGATATTTCCTACGATGAACGTGTCCGCCTGGATATGTATTACATTCGCAACTGGAGCATTTGGCTCGATCTTCAACTTTTGTACCAAACAGTCCCGGCAGTGCTTAAAGGCAAAGGCGCATACTAATCCACAAGAATAATTATCGAAAGGAATTGGAGTAATCAACTTGATCATCGTTCAAACACCGTTGCGGATTAGCCTGTTCGGTGGCGGCACCGACTTTCCATCCTTCTTCATGGAAGAGGGAGGATGTGTGTTAAGTTCTGCGATCGATAAGTATATTTTTGTGACCATCAAAGCACGCTTTGATAGCAAATTACGTATTGGATATACACAGACCGAGATGGCCGATCACATCGACCAGATCAATCACGAATTAATCCGGGAATCTCTCCGCCGTACGAAAGTGGAATGTGGCGTAGAAATTACGACTATGGGAGATATCCCATCCGAAGGTTCAGGGCTGGGTTCGTCCAGTACAGTTACGGTTGGTGCGTTACATGCAATGTACACCTATCGAGGCGAGCTTGTATCCACCGAAGCGTTGGCCCGCGAGGCATGTGCAATTGAGATCGAAACACTAAAAAAACCCATAGGAATTCAGGACCAGTATATTGCAGCATATGGCGGCCTGCGATTCTTTGAGTTTTTACCGGGTGGAGAAGTAAAAGCGAACAAGGTTCAGATATCAACGGATGCCCGACGTGTTTTGAATGATAACTTCCTTTTGTTCTTTACCGGGGTCAGCCGTAGTTCGTCATCTATCTTGGGGGAACAAAAAAGCAACATCAAAAATCACTTGAGCGAATTGCGAGAGATTAAGCAAATCGCTTACCAGGCACGGGACGACATCGAAAGAGGAAATTTCGACGCGATCGGTAACTTGCTAAACCAATCCTGGGAGTTGAAAAAGCGCCTGGCTGGAACGATAAGTAACGGACAAATCAACGAAATTTATGAAGCCGCACGGCGCGCAGGCGCTTTTGGAGGCAAGATTACAGGCGCTGGTGGAGGAGGATTTCTTATGTTGTATGTTCCATATGAACTTCACAATAAAGTTCGGATGGCGCTCAATGGACTGCAGGAATTACCATTTCGACTAGAGGCAGACGGAACAAAAGTGATTTTCAATTACCGGCGCCTTTAGATTTTGTATAAGGAAGATTAACGGCTTACTATGGAACACATTGAAAATTATATAACAATACTGCAACGAACCACCAATCAACTTCCGATACAATTGATCGCAGACGTGATTGATGTACTTCAGCATGCTCGTATACAAGGCAATCAAGTGCTAATTATGGGAAATGGTGGTTCTGCTTCAACAGCTTCTCATTTTGTTTGTGATTTGGCAAAGAATACCCGCCGTGAAGGCTTGCCACATTTCCGCGTGTTCGGCCTGACGGATAATATGGCCTTATTCTCAGCTTACGCGAATGATGAAGGATATGAAAACGTCTTTTCACAGCAATTGGCTAATATCATCAAGCCAGGGGATGTTGTCATTGCAATATCGGCAAGTGGCAATTCTAAGAATGTAATCAACGCCATACAAGAGGCACAAAAATATGGTGTCACAACAATCGGCTTTACCGGTTTCGACGGTGGCCTTTTGGGACAAATGGTGAATATCAATATTCACGTCAAGAGCAATATCATCGAGCACGTGGAGGATATTCACCTGATTTTGGAACATCTCATCGTGAAGGCAATCAAAGAACAGGCCCAACCAGCAGTGGAATTCCGAACAGCGATTGCCCAATCACCCGCACGGATTTTTGATGATTAGACGATTTGCAGCTTTAGCCTGTGCCGTCATAGGGCAAAGACTGCGGTAATTGCTTGAAATAGATCGTCAAAAATGAGACAGCTTGGAATATTCTCTGGACGAAATTGTGATAATTGTTCTCTACCGCGTCCCGTTTTTAGAAGAATCGCCTGTCGCACGCCTGCTGATTGTCCAGCCTGCACATCACTCCAGGCATCTCCGATCATCCACGATCGCCGCAGATCCAATGACAACTCTTTCGCCGCTTGGAGCAATAATCCGGGCTTTGGTTTGCGACAAGAACAATCATCATCCGGTTTGTGCGGACAAATATAGACGCCATCCACTTGCCCGCCCTGATTCTCTATCAATTTGACAAGTCGGTCGTTGATCCCGATGGCAGTTTTCAAAGAAATAAGCCCTCGCCCCACCGCCGATTGATTGGTGACAATTACGACCTTATAGTTCTTTATCGCTGAAAGAGTTAATACACCCATTGCTTGAGGATAAGTTTTTACCTGTGACCAATCTCGAACATAATCCGACCTGTTTTCAATCAGCACACCGTCGCGATCAAGAAATATTGCAGGAAACATAGAAGGATTATACATAGAATTGAGTTTTGCATCCAAAAAATTATTGGATTTTGAAATCCTTTTAGAATTCTGATAGAAAGTTCGTTAGACAGGTACGAAACGGAACTCACTGCTTCAATCACATCATTGCCTGGTTCCGTTTATTTCATGGGGATCTAAACTTAGGTTTATGGAAATTATTTCTCTGATTTTGCAATCGCATGTCGGAATGGCGGAGCACGCCACTTACAGGAATTTATGCTAGAGACCATTCGTTTATACCTTGACCGTCAAGCATCCTCAGTTTTTCGATATTTTTACGAACAGACCTTTTTTTTCTTTTTGGCTTGGATCCCAACAATCATCGGAATTGGATTGCGAGGCTTGTTCTACCGGTTCATACTGCACATGGAAGGTATTGCCGCGATAGAGAATAATGTCCGCTTACGCTTTGCCAATAACATCAAACTCAGTGCATGGCGTATATTTGGATCAAGGCACGTATCTGCACGCCAGTCCAAGGAGGAATTAGCATCGGCAGTAGATCGATTGTCATGCACGGCGCTATTCTGCATGTTTACAATTTTCGGAACATGCCTCACTCAGGCATTGAAATTGGAAGTGATAGTTTGATCGGAGAATACTCCGTCATTCGAGGGCAGGGTGGAGTCAAGATCGGAGACCGCGTCTATACATCTCCCTTTACACAAATTATTGCGGTCAATCATGTTTTTGAAGATCCCAAACGTCCCTTCGTGGAGCAGGGTATCACAGCGGAAGGAATCATTATAGAGGATGATGTGTGGCTTGGCGCAGGCGCCATCGTAACAGACGGCGTAAGAATAGGGAAAGGCGCTGTCATTGCAGCAGGTGCAGTTGTGACGAAAGATGTTCCGCCGCACACCGTTGTTGGAGGCGTTCCCGCAAGACCGATCAAAAAGATTGATGGCAGCATTAGCAATCCTGATCGGCAAATTTATCAAATACCCGAGGAAGGAAACTTATGACTGTCTTATCTGTTGTTATCCCTGCATACAATGAAGAAAACGGGATCGCTGAAATTGCCTGCCGCGTGCTTTCAGTCGGTCCTGACCTAAAGAAAGCCGGCATAGAAAAACTCGAGCTGCTCGTCGTGGATGATGGTTCAAAAGATCGAACAGCTGAGGTTGCATCCCAAATATCCGGTGTGAATTTAATCCGCCATCCCTTAAATAGGGGATATGGCGCAGCACTTAAAACCGGCTTTTCTAAAGCCAGCGGTGATCTGATCGGTTTTCTGGATGCCGATGGTACTTATCCACCTGAATATTTTCCACAACTATGCCTCGCCGCCATGAACGGAACCGATCTTGTGATCGGCTCGCGCATGGCAGGGGCGGACAGCCAAATGCCTCTTACGAGGCGGGTTGGCAACTTCTTCTTCGCCACGCTCCTATCCTTGTTAGGACGCCAAAAGGTGACGGACAGCGCCAGTGGGATGCGCGTATTTAAGCGAGAAATCCTCGAGCAAATTTATCCACTACCAGACGGATTAAACCTGACCCCTGTTATGAGCACACGCGCGCTCCATGAAGGCATAACTATTGGAGAAGTCCCTATCCCTTATAGCGAGCGTGTCGGACGCTCCAAACTGAGCGTCATTCACGACGGACGCATTTTCCTGCAGAGCATGGTGTGGACTGCCCTATCTTACAACCCGGTTAGAATCCTTGGCCTGTTAGGGCTCGGGGGCCTGGCTGCAGCGCTCTTGGTTTTCTTAAGCCTTGTCTCTATGAGATTGAGCGGCGTTACAGCCCTGGGACCGTGGGGCGTTGTTGCGCTATTCGTTGCTTTGATTTCTGCGGTAGCAGGAATAGATCTATTTGCCCTGGGCGTAACGTTCAATTATCTGGTTGGACTCTTTTATAAAAAACCAATTCGTCAAGGCTTGTTTGGTAAGCCCATTTTCAAAACGCCATTAGACCAACAATTTGGTTGGATGGGCATGCTATCGATATTCGTCGGTCTAGCAATTGGCATACTCGCTCTCGCCCTGGGGGTAAGCGGCTGGGAAATCGAACGGTTGTGGTTCTACTTGTTGGGGAGCGCCTTGATTTTTTTAGTGGGCGTGCAACTCATAATATATTGGTTGTTACTAAGGGTATTGGATGAGTTGAACCAGAGGGAGTTTTTGACAAGACAAGATATGGGCTTTAGTAGCTTAGCGGATTCTTAATTAGTGGTTTAAATAGGAGAATATGATGAATACAAAACAAGTTCAGTCGGTAAATCTCGGAAGCCGGCAAGTACCAAAACTTCGCATGGTTGATTTCCCTAATGCGGATGCAATTGTCCGTGAAGGGCTTCTCTCCGATTCGCGCTCCGTCGATGCGGTGGACATCATGCTCGTCAACCCCCCCACTCCCGACGGCGGTCTCTGGATCCGGACTCAGCACCGGGTCGGTAGGCGGACACGCGAGAATATGGTATGGCCCCAAGTCTCTCTGGCTCAAATGGCCGCGCTTTTACATCCGGTATACAAGGTCAAAGTTTTAGATTGCAATGCGGAACGGATTGGCTGGCAAGAATTCACCAAGTTGCTCGATAAGTATCAGCCAAAGTATTACCTGACACAACTGACAGCCCCGACCCTTGAGAACGATATATATGGATGCTTTTTAGCTCACGCGCGGGGGGCAAAGACAATTGCGTTCGGCACGCACATCACGCCCATCCCGATAGAAACGATGCGCCCCTACCCCAGCCTGGATTTTGCCCTCGTAGGTGAGCCTGACCTAACGATCCGCGATTTGTTGGACCATCTTGAAGGCAGGATGGAGGAGCGCTCGCCCGAAATTGAAAAGATATTCGAGAAACATGATCCTTCGTACAAACCATCCTTCAAAGAAGATGGCAGTGTAGACATGCGGGGGATTAAAGGGATTGCTTGGCGCAACGGGGATGACATCATATTGAATTTCCCGCGACCTTTTATAGCTGACCTGGATGATCTGCCCGTGCCAATGCATGAATTGCTGCCTTTACAGTCTTATCGCATGCCATTGATTAAAGGCGCGTTCACATTTATCGTTACCAGCCGTGGCTGTCCTGCTGGCTGCACTTACTGCATCAAACATGTGAGTTATCAATTTTCTACGCGGATTCGCTCTCCGAAGTTGATCATGGAAGAGTTGTGGTACCTGAAAGGCTTGGGAATAAATAATATTCACATGTACGCGGATTTATTTACGGTCAACCGTGACCAGGTGGTTGAACTGTGGAATTTAATGATCGAGGAAAATCTTGGAATCAAATGGACCTGCAACAGCCGGGTCGACTTTGTCGATGAGGAAATGCTCAACCTGATGGGGAAGGCAGGCTGCCGGTTAATTTCCTGGGGCATCGAAAGCGGCAATGAGCAGATCTTAAAACATGCCCGCAAAGGCGCTTACCCTGACAAGGCTGAGCGGGCGCTACACTGGGCAAAGAATGCAGGTATTATGAATTGGGGCTACTTCATCATCGGTCTGCCCGGTGAAACGGAAGAGACAATTCGCCAGACGATTGATTTCGCTAAAAAATTGCCGTTGGATATCGCGCTATTCCACGTGGCCGCACCCTATCCTGGTACGCCGTTCTTCTTCGAGGTGGTTAAAAATAAGTGGTTCCGCCCGGGTACACGCTGGGAACAGGTGGATATGGATAAGGGTACGGTCCTGGATTATCCGGATATGCCTGCCGAGCGACTGCTGTACTGGCAGAAGCGCGCCTTCCGAGAATGGGCATTTCGTCCCGGACCCTTATTCACGTATCTCAAAATGTTAATGTACGATTGGTCTACCATGAAGACCGCCCTGAACGTAGGCTTACAGCATATATTCTGGGCATCATCAGATGAAGGGGCACCGGTTGGTGGTGCGGGATAATATCCGACCGCCTAGCACCTTGCCGAGAAAGAGCTGGAATGTTGCGTCAATTAACCAATAGCAAATGGTTTGCCCTTGTTGAGGTAATCCTTGTCTTAACTAGCGGACTCATATGGGTTATAAAACCTGCAGTTGGAGGTTGGCTACTTCTGGCTCTCCTCATTCCCTGGGCGCTAAAGACATTTACAGGCGTATTTCCCATTCAGCGCACGAAGTTCGACTGGCTCTTAGCAGTCTTTCTAGTAACAGCGGCAGCAGGCTATTGGGCGGCTTACGATAAGCCTGCTGCCTGGAGCAAATTGTGGCTCATCCTTGGGTCAATATATTTGTTTTACGCCTTGAGCGCGCAACCAAAAAAAAACCTGCGCGCTATAGCAGATATCTTTTTCTCTATTGCGGTTGGGATTTCCCTCTATTTTTTCCTGACCCATAATTTTACCGGCGACTCCACGGGCGCTATGGGATCATGGTGGATGAAAGTCAGGCCACAAACCGGATGGAAGGATCTTCATCACGCTTATATTTCCGGGTCAGTAACCATAACTGGTCTTGTTGGTTTTTACCGGTTTATTGATCCTGGTGAAAAAAATGTTGGCCGCTTTTCGATTCTATCGAGTATCGCGGCTTATCTTGTGCTGGGGATAATTTTTTTAACGTTTGTGCTGACGATGTCGCGTGGTATCTGGTTAGCGATTTCGAGTGCAATTGCCTTATGGATCGCGTGGAAAACACTTGGCTTAAAAGTGTTCAATTCGAGAGGCATACAGAAAAGTTTGTTTCCGGTTTTAGCGCTTCTCTATTTGAGCTTGTTAATTTTCTTTGTCCATTTTGTACTTTCAAATGTAGAGTCAGGACTTGTAACTCAACTCCATTTTGGTACCAATTCACGCGCTGAACTGTTTGAGCGGGGCGCGTCTTTGTTAATGAACTTTCCGATCACTGGAGGTGGACTCAATTCATTTCCTGGGCTCTATTCCAACTATATACTCAACATTCCCTTCTTTTATTTTCTGAACAGTTACAATATGTTCCTCGACGTGGCTATCGAACAGGGGTTGGCCGGAGGGCTGGTAGTGCTGTTCCTTTACCTGGCGAGTGTTTGGAACACTTCTTTAATTGTGACGAAAACAAAATCGCCGAATATCAGAGCATTCAGTTGGTTGACTCTATTTGCGCTAGTCGTCGCTATCGTGCATGGCATGATTTATGACTATTTTTATAACGGAGCCGGAACTCTTCTCCTGCTTTTCCCGATCGGCATTTCAATGATAGGTGTAACACAAACCTCTCAAGAAGTAACAGGCCAAACAACCGCAACTTTGTTTTCACCAAGGACAAACAAATGGAGCGCTCTCACTGCGTTGTTCTTAATTACGAGTATACTTGCCGGACTTTGGATGTTCGACGCAAATAAAATCCAGTCAACCTGGTATTCGAATTTGGGATCCGTTCAATTGGCTCAGATCGAACTGGATAGTTTCCCAACGAATGTATGGCTCGGATCTGCTATTGCTACAAAACTGGAACATTCAGAGGCTTCGCTTCTTTCCGCCCTCCGGCATGATCCACAAAATATTACAGCTATTCACCGCCTGGGCCTGATCTTCATGCTGCGAAGAGATTATGACACAGCATCCATTTACTTGAAACAAGCATACGAGCTCTGGCCTAACCATAGAGGCATTATAAAATCCCTTGGCTTTTGCTACGTTTGGCTTGGCGAATACGATAAGGCCTGGTTTTTGCTCGCCCAGATTCCAGAATCGCGAGATGAACTCACGGTATATACCTGGTGGTGGGGAACACAGGGGCGTGACGATCTGTCGACAAAAGCGGAAATGATGCTCTCCAAATTTGACGTTTTGTCAATTCAACCCTGAATTGGGAGATTGTTGTGAAGATAAAATATTCTCAGACATTTCTTGCTTTTTTACTCGTAGCCGGATTGTTTTTTGGAAACGTTTTTAAAAGCCAAGCACAGTCTTCTCAAGCCTGGTCTGATCCGATTAACCTATCTAACGCGGGGTCTTCTACAAATCCCACAATGGTCATTGATGCAACCGGCATGATCCATGTCATCTGGGTTGATAAGTTCGACGGATATAAATATACCGAAAGTGCGGATGGGATCAATTGGTCTTCTCTAAAAGCTGTCCGTTTCCCATTTTCTCCCGAGGACACTCAACCCGTGTTCCTTGCTGCTAAAAGTGGTGCAATACACGTTTTGTGGCAAGACAAAAAAAATGCGCTATATTACAGCTTGGCGGTCTCTGATCTTGATGTGCCATCCAATTGGACGGGTACTAAAAAAATAGCAGATTCAGTCACTTCTTTTTAATGCTGAAATGAGCTCTCAGGGCGTGCTGCATATTGCATATGTTACTATACAGAGTGTAGATAGCAGTGTTGCTGGAGTGTACTATGTCCAATTTGATGGGAACAGGTGGTTGAATCCCGCAACCTTGTATTCATCCTCATATTTCCGTTCTTTAAAACCGGAAGAGACCAATGTTCGTCTTGCGGTTTCCGAAGAAAATGGTTTGGAAATGGTTTATGCTGCCTGGGATGATCGGCCTCAAAAAAGAATTTTATTGTCGAAATCCACTGATGGAGGCTTGAATTGGGGTGAACCCAGAGAAGCTATCGTACCGGAATCAAGTTCGGGGTTCCAGGCCCCCTTTAATATTAAGATCAGCACCCTTAAAGAAGGTCTCTTGTTAATGTGGCAGGTAGGAGATCCGGGAATCAGATGCACTGAATACAGCCAATGGTCCTCTAATGGGGGCGAAAATTGGGATGAACCCATTAATATGTTTGATGATCTTACTGTCTGTCCTGATCAAAGTGAGTTTATCTCTATTGATGCGAATTTTTCCGTAGCCTTGTTAAGTTCACAAGGAGACCTATCTCTGATTGCATGGAACGGAACAGAGTGGAGTGACCTAGAAGTCCAAAGCGGTCTTTCCGCTATTTCGAACCCCGCAACATTTGACACAATTACCTTCGGTTGTCAAAAGATTTCTCCCTACAAGGGCACTCTTTATGCAGTTGGCTGCGACAAGGGGATTGGTGGAGATATCTGGTTCATTTCACGAAAGCTTGATCCCTTAGAAACCATGTTCCCTTCGCCCTCGGCCTGGAACTCAGCAAAAGATGTATTGACCACTCCTCATCGAATTTCTTCTTTAACGTCTGTAGCGAATCAGGAAAGCTCTATCCATGTTTTCTGGGTTGAATCGTCTACTCAGCAAGTAGATCAGGTTGAACCCAAAATTCAATATGCGCGCGAGAGTGATGGAAAATGGTCAAAACCAACCTCTGTCATAACGGACTTGAATGGTACACCTGCTCATTTATCGTTGACACTTGACAATCAGCAAAGACTGTTGCTCACCTGGGTAAATGAAGATAATGGAGATTTGTTATTCAGCTGGGCAAACTCTAACCGAGCCAACATTCCTTCTGAATGGATAAACCCTGTTATTTTGCCTTCTCCATCAAAGTTGAACGATTCTCCCGAAATATTGGTAGATGCATCAGGTCGAATTGTGGTTGTTTATGCAGTCCCAATAAATGAAAACCGAGGAATATATCTTACGCAATCCTACGATTTTGGTGAAACCTGGTCCTCTCCGATACAGGTTTTTAATGCAGTATTGGCCGATTGGGAGAGTATCGATAAACCAGAGATCACGTTGACGGGGGATGGCAGTTTGCATCTGCTGTTTCATCAGATCTCAATGCTTGGCTCTCATCAAACCGACAGTTTATACTACTCTAAGTCAACGGATGGTGGAATGACGTGGAGTTCCCTGGAGAAAGTAGGGGAACATCTCGTTCGTTGGAGCGAAATCATTGGATATGACCAACAGACAGTTCATAGGGTATGGCAAGAAGTGGACAAATCGACTGCTGTCACCTTCCATCAGATTTCAAAAGACGGAGGACAAACCTGGGCTGCTCCTTCCAAAATTTCAACCACCGCTGCGACTGCCCCTGAGCCCGCATTATCTATCGACTGGAATGGAAATCTTCATTTCACGCAACTGGTTGTAGCAGAGAATCAAGTTTTTCAAGAATGGGAATGGGTGGGAAATCGTTGGCGGCCCCTCGAAACGAGGAGGTTGAATATAGAGAGGCACAATACTCCAGTATCAATCAAATCTGGTGTTACACCTGAAGGGAGATTGTACGCGCTTTTATTGTTCGAGCACTCTGATTTGAAAGAAGAGTTCGAAAGGAAACTGTTTAATATAAGTCGCTCTCTAAATTTGACCGGTAACGCTCAGAGCCCCTCCATTGCTTTAATAGCTATCCCTAATGCGACTTCCATTCCAACTGCAAGTGCTGATCTTCAACTGAATCCAACACCATCTTCCCCTCTTGCTAACCTGCCAGATCCGCCATCAGCGGGCAAAAAGAACGTCATTGGTGTGATTCTGGTTTTGTCAGTCGCTTCTATCATTCTAGTTTTTGTTTTTCCTCGTAAGAAAAAACCACTAGAGTAACATAAGCTTTGCAAGGAGTTGACCTGTTTCAATGTAACTACCCGAGTTGGAAGCCTTTTATATTTCTCCTAGAGGGTAGTAAGCATTTTTCTATATGAGCAGGAAATCAAAATGTTTAAACGGAATTTAACGATCCTTTTTCAAACGGCAAGAACGGTGGTGGTCCTTTTATTTCTGACAATCAGCAACGTTTCTCATTCAGCGGCACAACAGGCTTATTTCTGGTCTCAGCAAGAGAGAATTCCCGATTATCCTGATTTTACGCAAGAACCTCCGTTCTTGGTCGCAGATCAAAATAATACGATCCACGCTTTTAACTCTCAACCACTTCAACTGGACGTTGATAATTCTCCCGAAGCCATTTTTTATAGGCAATGGACAGAGGAAGGAGGATGGACAGTACCGAATGATATTATTTTTGACAGTACGGGTGGAAGCGTCGAAATTCTGGGTGTAGCTAACGATTCCGCAAATATAGTGTATTTAATGTACCAACAGGATCTTTTTGACATTTACTTTACGTGGGCTAATTTGGCTGATGCTGGCAACAGTAATTCGTGGTCTCAACCAGTTTTGATTGCCGGCGAGGCAACCCATGTAGCTGTTGGGTTTGAGGGCGTTGCTGCCATTGCTACTGACAAGAATGCAAATGTTTTAGTCATTTATAGTGGCTCGGAGTTTGGTAAAGGTCTTTATTCCGTAAGATCATCTGATCATGGTATTAGCTGGTCTGATCCTGAACCTGTTTACCTTAGCGGTGACGAAACAGTTGTAGTAACTGACCCTGATTTGATTATTGGGAATTCGGGAAACTTTCACGCAGTGTGGAGTACATTTGCCGATGATGGCTCTGCAGGACTAGGGTATTACAGCAGGACTGATTCGGATGCAAAAACATGGACTGAACCGATGGAATTGGACTCCGAGGGTATTAGAACCCCGTCTATTGTCGGATATGGTGACCAACTCATTGTTTCTTATTATCATGCCAATGTAAACGGAAACTGGTGGCGTCTTTCAAACGATGGGGGGAATTCATGGAGTTTTCCCAACCAACTATCGCCTCGTCATGTAGGAACAAATGGGAGGGTCTCCTTTGTAGTGGACAGCAAAAACGTGTTACACGCCTTTTTCGGCGAGCGTATTAACGATCTAAATCACGGAATGTGGGAAACTGTGTGGACTGATTATTCATGGACTAACCCTGAGCCAGTTGCTAAAGGCCCACAGGTTGTAGACGTGATTGGTGGAGCTGGTTTCGATCCTCGGGCAGCAAGAGCTATTATCAGCAATGGCAATTTGGTTATGGTTACGTGGGCCACAGATGGATTTGCCGGTGAAAATGGAGCCTGGTATTCCTATAAACATATTGACGCTCCCCAACTACCGGCTGTTGTTTTGGAGGCGCCAACCTCAGTTCAAACCAGCACCCTAACCAGTTTCTCAATAATACCCACACCGCAAGCGACAATGACAGCCATAAATGATGTCAGTTTAAACGCATCCTCGCCAGAGTTTGTTCAAAATCCACAGACCACTATAATTTTTGGCGTTGTTCCAGTACTTCTTCTTTTGCTGGCAACCATTCTGATGTACTCCCTATTTCAAAATAAAAATAAGTAGAAACCAATCCAATTATGAACAAAACAAATAAATCTCTACTGAAGAATGCCAGATCGTCGGTTATAAGCGAAAAAGAGAAAAATCTTGTAGTCCGAATTCAGCCAACTACAGGGTGGACCTCCCTAAAATTAAAAAGAAGTTTGGGAATATCGGGAATTGGCAAGTATTTTTGTTTGGCGTGACCTTAAGGTTCGTTATCGTCAAACTGTTATCGGTGCATCGTGGGCAATCGTACAGCCGTTCTTAACAATGGTGATATTCAGCGTGTTTTTTGGCCGGCTGGCAGGCGTTCCATCCGACAGCATTCCGTATCCTATTTTTAGTTATGCCGCTTTGGTTCCCTGGACGTTCTTCGCCAACAGCATAAACCAGGCATCGAACAGCTTGGTCAGCAATGCTGACATGATCAAGAAAATCTATTTTCCACGCTTAACCATGCCGCTTGCCTCCGTGCTGGGTGGGCTCGTAGATTTCTTTTTGGCATTTGTCATCCTACTTCTGATGATGCTTTATTATGGGTTTGTCCCTACCGTTAACATTATATGGTTTCCGTTTTTTATCCTACTTTCAATGATGACAGCGCTGGGTGTGAGTCTATGGTTTGCAGCAATGAACGTTCAATTCAGGGATGTACGTTATATGGTTCCTTTTATTACGCAGGCCTGGCTTTTTGCCACTCCGGTTGCATATCCGAGCAGTTTACTATCTGAACCCTGGCATACAATTTATGGGCTAAACCCAATGGTTGGTGTGGTGGAAGGCTTTCGTTGGGCGCTTCTAGGTACAGATACAGCGCCAGGCCCTATGATTATCGTTTCCTTTTTTGTTGCTTTGTTGATGCTCGTTTCCGGAATATACTATTTCCGCCGGGTAGAAAAAAAATTTGCGGACATAATTTAAGGATATTGAATGAGTAATATTGCAATTCGTATTGAGGGGTTGGGGAAAAAATACCTTATAGGTGAAAAGCAGAAACGCTACAACCGACTTGGTGATCAACTGGTAGAAATGGCTTCCTCTCCATTTCGCCGCGCAGGACAGTTGATAAAAGGGCAATATGGTAGTGCATCTGATCTCCATCAGGACTTTTGGGCGCTGAAAGATATTTCCCTTGAAATCAAGCATGGCGAAATCATGGGGATTATTGGCCATAACGGAGCTGGGAAGAGTACCCTCCTGAAAATTTTGTCCCAAATAACCGAGCCCACTACTGGCTATGCTGATATATTTGGAAGGGTCGGCTCATTGCTCGAGGTGGGAACAGGCTTTCACCCTGAATTAACAGGACGTGAGAATGTTTATTTGAACGGCTCTATTTTGGGAATGCGAAAATCTGAAATAGATCGTAAATTTGATGCAATTGTGGATTTCGCGGAAATCGAACAATTTATCGATACGCCAGTAAAACATTACTCAAGTGGAATGTACGTCCGCCTTGCATTTTCTGTTGCAGCGCATTTAGAACCGGAAATACTTCTAATTGACGAAGTGTTAGCCGTTGGTGACGTAGGATTTCAGAAGAAATCTTTAGGGAAAATGGAAAATGTTTCACAGCAGGGCCGTACTGTAATCTTCGTCAGCCACAACATGAATGCCTTACAGCGGTTATGTCCTCAGTCGATTTTGCTTGATCATGGAAGTCTGGTTGCCCAAGATAGAACTAGCATTGTTATAGAACACTATTTATCCGCTGCTTCAACTGAATCAAGCGGTCCTAACTTCAAAATAGACTTAGCCAATCAAACGCGAAACGAAAAAGGAACAGGAAAAGTTGAATTTGCCTCGATCTCATATACCGGTGACAACCCTTCATTGGCCTATCATCCTTATACAGATGGCCCGCTCGAGATTTCCTTGTGCTTGCTTGCTCAAACCAATTTTTCGGTTGGAAGTGTTGCCGTAATCATTTACGACCGTTACGGCACAAAATTAGTAAATGCGGACACTCTATCATTCGGGCAGCCAGTAACCTTGCAGCAAGGAGTTAACAATCTAGTAATAAGAATCGATCAATTACATCTTAATCCAGGTTTATATACGATGGGCTTGTGGGTCGCTGATCCTCCAAGTGAAGTTTATGATTCCATTCCATCTGCAGTTTTGTTTGAAGTTGTCGAAGCAGAAAAGGAAAATATTAAAGTCCAGGCAGATGGACTCGTTCCTGTGAAATTTAGCTTGGAAGCGCAGAAGTGAGATCGTTACGAGAAATATGAGATGAGTCCCAAAATTACTGTGATTACACCGGTTTACAATGGCGAACTGTTTATTGAAGGCGCTATTGCCAGTCTGCTTGCTCAGTCTCTACATGACTGGGAACTGATTATTGTGGATGATGGCTCATCTGATTCGACACCGCAAATCCTCGAAAAATTTGAAGACAAGAGGATAAAAGTAATTCGGCAGAAAAATTCTGGTGAGGCAAAAGCTCGTAATATTGGCTTGAACCATGCGACTGGGGAATATGTTTCGTTCCTGGATGCTGATGACCTTTATTTTCCTAATGCCATCGAAGATTTGTCTTCCTTCCTTGACTTGCACCCAGAGTATGATGTGGTTTATTCCGAAGGACAAATCTGCGATGATCAGGATCGTCCTCTGATGCGTCTGAGTGAAATTCGTTCGGGCATTTACACTGGAGACATCCTTGAGAAACTAGTGCTTTCTTCCAGTGTCATTACGGTTCCAGTATGTACGATGACAAGGAGAATAAAAATTCTCGAACATTCTATAAAGTTCGATCCCAATTTAATTATCGGTCCGGATTGGGATTTTTGGATTCAACTGGCTGTGCATGTTAAGTTTGGTTATTTGGACAAATTAACTTGTAAATATCGGGTCCACAACTCGAACATAACCAGACGTGTTAATGTAAAAAAACGGAAACACGATCAAGTTTTTGGACGGTTAAAAGTAATGAATTCAGATTGGTTCGAAAAACTTTCACTTGTGACAAGAGAGTTTTTTTTCACCGATTTCTAAAGTAACATCTTGTGGGGAGAAACTGATATTCAGGCCACAATCATTGCAAGTGAACAATTTTCTAAGCTGCCTGATCGGGTACGGGCTAATCTTTGGCGCATGGTGGGCATAAACGCTTTGCAAAGTGATCGGAATGATGAACTCGCTAGACGGTATTTACAGGAATCGCTAAAAATCAATCCCAATGATCGAAAGACACAATTCTTAATCTGGAGCCTCAAAAGGGGACAGTCATTTACTTTAGGGGCCATCATCTTATGGCAACGCTCATTGCAAATGGTAAAAAAACTCATGTATGCAGCCCGTTACTCTAAATCGAGCCGCTTACAAAAGTTATTTGGTCTTAAGTAGTCAAGCTTTCCATGAACCGAAAAAACGTTGCCCCACTTGATAGACTTGAAAGAGTTCTCGATCGAAAACTCGAACTTATTAGAGGAAGTTATCTACGCTGGCGTGGTGCGCAAGTTGGTGCAAATTTTGGAGTTGGAAGATACACGCGGTTTTTGTACCCCACATGTTTCACGGCAGGCGATGATGTAACAATCGGAGAGTTTTCTCATATTGACTGTCTTTCCAAACAGGGCGTACATATTGGTTACCACACTAGTATCGATAGAAATCTGTGGTTAAGTTGCGGCGGGGTGAAAGGAGATGGCTCTGGTTTTTTTCAGCTGGGTAACTATTCTTATATCGGTTGTAATGGAGTAATCGGAGCAGGAGGAGGAGGCATAAAAATTGGGAACAATGTGTTGATTGGGCAGTCAGTGAATATTCATTCTGAACGCCATGTGTTTAAGGATACGTCTTTGCCAATTCGTGCCCAGGGTATTTCGTATGAAGGTATTGTGATAGAGGACGATGTTTGGATAGGCTCGAAAGTAACCATCTTGGATGGCGTGGTAATCGGAGTTGGTGCGGTCATTGGCGCAGGCGCTGTTGTGACAAATTCAATACCACCCTACAGCATTGCAGTTGGCATGCCTGCGAAGGTTGTTCGGTTAAGGGACGTAGCAAATGAAAATCGCCGTTTACCATAACCTTCCTTCCGGGGGAGCAAAACGGACGCTTTACGAATCAATGAAGCGCTTGTCTCTACGCCACACTTTGGATGTTTATACCTTGGATTCAGCTGATCAGGCGTTTTGTAACCTAGGTGAATATTCTAACGCTGAGGTTGTATTTCATTTTTCCCCATTGAAACTCTTTCGAAGCCCCTTTGGCCGCTTAAACCAGGCACTGCGTTGGTTGGACTTGCAGAGGTTAGATCGTTTGGCTCGGCACATGGCCAAATTGATAGATAACAAAAATTATGATCTCGTACTTGCACAGCCATGTATGTGGACACAGGCGCCGCTTATATTACGCCATTTAAGTACTCCTGCAATCTATTACTGCCATGAACCGCCACGGAACTTGTATGATGCTACCTTCAGAAGTGAGGGCGCAAGTTTAACCTTGCGCCAAGTTCTAAACTTCCTGGATCCAATAATTCGTTTATATCAAGCAAGCGCAAAACGCCAAGATAGATTGGCGGTCCGGTCAGCAAAATTGGTTTTGGTTAATTCGATATTCATCCAAAAACAGGTCAAACAAATTTATGGAACAGATTCCGTCGTCAGTTATCATGGAGTTGATACAGATTTGTTTTGTCCCCGGGTGGGAAATCAAGAGGAACAATATGTACTTTCAGTGGGAGCTATCCAACCGCATAAAGGTTATGATTTCTTGATTGAGTCCCTGAGTGATATCGATCAGGGTATTCGACCTCATCTTTATTTGGTTGGAAATATGGAGAATCCAACAGAACAGCATGTTTTACAGAGATTGGCAAAAGAAAAAGAAGTTGCTCTTCGTATTGAAGTAGGGGTGAATCAAGATACTCTTGTAAGAAGGTACAACGAGGCAGCGCTGGTTGCCTATGCTCCGTATAATGAACCGTTTGGACTTGTTCCTCTAGAAGCGATGGCATGCGGCAAACCCGTTGTCGGTGTTGATGAAGGTGGGGTTAAGGAAACCGTAGTAAATGAATATACAGGACTTTTAGTTGAGCGCAATGCTCAAAAATTCGGAAAAGCCATACAATCGCTGCTTGAAAACAAACCCTTGAAAAATCAGTATGGAATGAACGGACGCAAGCATGTATTGGAAAACTGGTCTTGGGATAAATCTGTGAGTAAACTTGAGCAACAAATGTATCTTACTGTTCGATAATCTATCAATATTCTTTGATCTATTCAATTATGCCGCCTCCACTCGTCTCCGTAATTATCTTAAATCACAATCGCACGAATGATGTCCTTGCATGTCTGGAATCCTTGTTTCAAAGCGATTACGCAGATTTCCAAGTACTACTTATTGACAGTCTCTCTTCTAATCACTTCGTTGAAACCGTTGCTCAGAAATATCCACAAATTCAAGTTATTCCGCTAGCAACGAATTGGGGCTACGCCGGCAACAATAATATTGGCATTCAAACGGCTATGGAACAAGGGGCAGAATGGATGCTAATTCTAAACAATGACACTGTGTTGGATCGCTCATGCCTATCCAGGTTGATCGAAGCTGGCGAATCTGATCCTAAAATCGGCATTGTTGGCCCCATGGTCTATCACTTCGACGAGCCTAATGTGATTTAATCTGCTGGTGGGGAACTAGGAAAGTATTGGCAAAGCATGCATTTAGGAAAGAATGAGATTGATCAGGGACAATTCAAAACAGTCAGATCAGTCGAATGGATTTCAGGGTGTGCAATCATGGTTCGACGTGCTACGATCGAAAATATTGGAATGCTAGATGCTAACTATTTCCTCTATTGGGAAGATACGGAATGGTGCATACGAGCCGCCAAAACCGGCTGGAAAATCATTCAAGTTCCTGATGCGAAACTATGGCATAAGGGCGTAACACGTCATTATCAGCCCAAACCCTATGTCACCTATTATATAACGCGCAATTATCTTTTTACACTTACCAAACATAAGGCGCCTTTGTTTATATTAGCGCTTGCGTTTTTCCAAATTCTTCGAACATTGCTTAGCTGGACCCTAAAGCCTCAATGGAGATATAAACGCGATCACCGCAATGCCATGTTGAGAGGGGTAATCGATTTTCTTCAGCGCCGTATGGGGCCAATGCCTTCTTAATTACCTTATGAAAATTCTTTTTTTATCACAATGGTTTCCGTTTCCTCCAGATAACGGAGCGAAGATCAGGATCTATCATCTATTAAAAGGGCTTTCCCGTTTTCATGATGTGACGCTGATATCCTTTTATGATCCGAGTAAATTATCCCCCGCTCAACCGGTAAGCTATCCTTTTTGTTCACAGGTGCAGCTCGTTCCCTGGAAACCGTTCGATGCAAAGAGCAGAAAGGGGATCATAGGATTTTTCAGTTTGTCGCCACGCTCCCTGTTGGACACGCACTCGCTTGAGATGGAGATGATGATTTCTAACGCTGTTTCCACTCAACGCTTCGACCTCATAATTGCATCTCAACTGACAATGGCATCGTATTACCCTAGTTTTGGAGAAGTACCCGCAATTTTCGAAGAGATCGAACTCGGAGTATTCATTGACCAGGCTTTTAAGGGGAGGAATTGGATCAGGCGCCTCAGATTCAGGTTAACTTGGTTCAAGCTTCAACAATACTTCCTGCTGCTTATCAACTCGTACGCGGCATGCACAGTTGTTTCAGAGCAGGAATATTACCACTTCGCCCAAAATTTTCCCCACCATGACAACAAAGTCAAGGTGTTGCCGAATTGTATCGCAGCGGATGATTATCAGGGAATACATGTCGACGTAAATCCTCACAACATTATATTTTCAGGTTCCTTCACTTTTAAACCGAATTATCACGCAATGCAGTGGTTTGTCAGTGAGGTGTTTCCGCTTATATTGAAGAAAATCCCTGATGCACAACTTATTATCACCGGCGATCATGCCAATCTGCCATTGCCCGATACGAGAAACATCACGCTTGCAGGATATGTAGATGATATTAAGTCATTGATTGCATCCTGTAATGTGAGCATTGCTCCTATATGGAGTGGTGGAGGAACCCGATTGAAGATCCTGGAAGCGATGGCAATTGGCACACCAGTAGTCGCCACGTCCAAAGGCGCTGAAGGGTTGCTCGTTCAAGATGGTAAGCAGATTCTCATTGCAGACCAGCCCGAAAAATTTGCCGAGTATGTTATTAAAATTTTGACCGATAAAGAGTTAAGAGATTCCTTGTCGGCCAATGCCTTGCAACTGATAGAAGAGAATTACGATTGGAAAACTGTAATGCCAAATTTTCTGAGCTTGCTTGAAATGGTAGTTTCGGTTTGAGTTCACTATGGATTTAAATTTCACCTTCAAGCTATTTGCGATTAAGCGGACTATCTCGATAAGGCGGCAGTGGGTACAGTTTGCCATTATTGCTACCGTCGTTATGGCAAGTACAATCATTGCGTTTTGGGGATCAGCATCAATCTTCATGCTCATCCTTGTGTTACTGATCGGTACTACCGCGATCATGGCCTTGATGCGACAGCCGAACTGGGGATTCATCTTCATCTTTTTAGGGGGAATATTTATCCCCTTTACGGGACCGAGCGGCTTGAACATGGCCACGGTTATGGTAGCCCTCATGCTTGTACTGTGGATCATGGATATGCTTGTGGTGCAACGGTATTTTGCATTAATCCGCTCACGGGTCATGATCCCCACAATCGTGTTTTTGGTGATCGCTACGGTTTCTTTTGGTATGGGACAAATTCCGTGGTTTGTCTTTGCTCGGCAAGCTCCTATAACTGCACAAGCGGCGGGTTTTGCGATAGTTGCCTTCTCGGTAGGAGGCATGCTCCTATCCGCTCATTTGATTCAAAATACTGGTTGGCTGAGGCTCATAGTATGGATATTCCTCGGGCTTTTTGCTATCTATATAATAAGTCGCGTCGCAAATTTATCCTTCATTTCTAATCTTTATAATCAAGGGTTTGTTGCTCAGAGCATGTCCTGGACCTGGGTGATCGCTCTTACCTTTGGACAGATCATATACAATAACAAACTGTCTCGCCGCACGAGAGGAACGCTTATTGGACTTGTTGTGCTTACTTTCTACGTTGCGTTTGTGCAGGGTTTTGAGTGGAAGTCCGGTTGGGTACCTCCGCTTGTTGCCGTTTTTGTGCTCCTTGCAATCCGTTACCGCAAACTTACTATTATTGCAATACCATTCGCGGTAATGTTGGCGTTATATGCTGCGGTACATTTAATCGCCACAGACGAGTACAGTTGGGGAACACGCACAGACGCATGGAAGATCATCTTGGAGATCAGCCGCGTCAGCCCTCTCCTGGGAATGGGCTTCTCAAATTATTATTGGTACACACCTCTGTTCCCCATTCGAGGCTGGCATGTAAGCTTTAACTCACACAGTCAATTTGTTGATTTAATCGCGCAGACAGGTTATTTTGGATTAATCAGTTTTCTATGGCTCTTTTTTGCTATCGCCCAGATTCCTTAGCCTGGCAAGGCGACTTCCAGAGGGCTTTGCACAAGCATATTCACATGCAGTGTTTGCCGGAGTGATTGCATCGATGGTGGCTGCATATTTAGGGGATTGGGTTTTGCCCTTTGTCTATAACGTGGGACTGTCGGGTTTTCGCGCCAGTATTTTGCCTTGGATTTTTATGGGTGGTTAAATTAGCATCGAGCAAATGCTCGCTCAAAATAAGATTATTGAAAAAACTGAACAAATTATGAGCAAGATCAAAGAGTGAAATCTGTAATGAATATCGACTTATCAATTATTATCGTAAATTGGAATACTTCCGACCTACTGAAACAATGCCTAGAGTCGCTCTACGAGCATGGTTCTTCTTTTCATTTGAAATCATTGTAGTAGATAACGCATCTCAAGATGACAGCGTGCCTATGGTGGAAGAATTTTTCCCCTCTGTAATTCTTATAAAAATCATGAAAATCTTGGCTTTGCTGGCGCAAATAACCAGGGATTAACTTATAGCAAAGGGTAGATACGTCATGTTGCTCAATAGCGATACGATCGTTTTGCCAGAAACTATTGATAAACTCATCCAAGTTGCTGATAAAAAGGTGGAATTAGGTGTCGTAGGTCCTAAAATCCTCAATCTGAACGGCTCGACACAAAAATCATATGCAAGCTTTCCTGGCTTCTTATCGGAATTGTTTGGAAAAAACTTTAGGATTCGCAAGCCAGTTCCTGGTTTTCCGAACGCCTATGATGTGGATTGGATTATGGGCGCATGTATGTTGGTGAGAGCGAAAACCATTGCTGATGTAGGACAGTTAGATGATGATTATTTCTTCTATTCCGAAGAACTTGACTGGTGTTACCGGATCAAAAAGAAGAATTGGAAAATTTGGTATCTTTCCGACGCTCAAATTTATCATTTGGGAGGAGGAAGCTCTAGTCGGGGAAGTCTCGCACAACTAACAATGTTATATCGCGGGAAGCTTCTCTTTTTCCAGAAGCATCACAGTCAATTTGCGACAACGTTGTTGCGGTATGGTTTCGCAATTGGAAACATTCTTGGCGTTATTCGAAGGCTTATTTTCTTCAACTGGATGAACCGTGAACTTGCGTTCGAGCGGATCGTAAATCAATCAATGCTGGCCTGGAATTTGTTCTGGGATCGGAATCTGAATGAGACTGGGTTCTCTGAACAAACTGAGCCAGTTCTACCTCTAGAGAATATATAAAACTATGACAACTCCAGCTATTCAATATCACTATTCGATAAAACTCTTCAACAAAGAATATACGCTCTCGGCTAAAACGGCGCTCTTGACTATTATTTTCGTTGCAATATTGTTGAGACTGTTCTCTGCCCTATTTCAGGGCAATACTGCCACTATATTGCCCGGAATTAATGACCAGGTTTCGTATGACAGTCTTGCGCACCGTATTGTAGATGGATTTGGCTTTTCATTTGCCGAAGATTATTGGCCTATGACCCGCGCTGGTGAGCCTACGGCACATTGGAGTTTTTTGTATACTCTGTATCTCGCGGCAATTTATAAGTTCTTTGGTTCACAACCAATAATCGCCAGAATACTTCAAGCCATTCTCGTTGGAGGATTGCAAACATATATTATCTACCGTGTCGCTGAAAAGACTTTCTCCAAAAAAGTTGGTTTGTTTTCCGCTGGAATCACAGCATGTTATATCTACTTCATTTACTATAGTGGCGCTCTTATGACTGAGCCTTTCTATATCACAGGCATTCTATATACCTTATTTGTTTCTATGCAAATTGCAGAAAATGCTGACAAACAGCAAGATAAAAAACTTGGGTTTGCGTTGGGAATTGCCATCGGGATCACTCTCCTTTTGCGCCAGGTTTTCTTGTTGTTTCTCCCATTCTTATTCTTGTGGATCTGGATAGCCCGCTTCAGACGCAAGTTTAGTCTGCCAGCTGCTTCAACGTTGATCTCTTTCAGTCTTATTGCTCTCTTCATCCTCCCAGTTTCCCTTTACAATCAGGCCCGTTTTCATCGGCTGGTATTGCTCAATACAAATTCTGGATATGCATTTTTCTGGGGAAACCATCCAATCTACGGAACACACTTTGTTCCCATCCTTCCTGAAAGTATGGGATCGTATCGGGATTTGATCCCTGAAGAGGTACGCCACCTCGATGAGGCAGCTCTCGACCAGGAACTGCTCCGGCGCGGAATCCAGTTTGTTATTGATGATCCAAAGCGATACGTACTTTTGTCTTTAAGCCGTATTCCCGCTTATTTCATGTTTTGGCCCTCGTCTGAATCTGGTCTGCTAAGTAATATTTCGAGAACAGCCAGTTTTGGAATCATGTTACCGTTCATGCTTTACGGGATATTCATAAGCTTGAGAGAAAGGTGGACTGAGAAGAGCAATCGCTTCTTCAATTTGCTCGCTTCTCCTCAAGGACTCTTGCTGACTTTTATCCTTATCTACTCAGCAATCCATATAATGACATGGGCGTTGATCCGTTACCGCCTGCCTGTGGATGCTGTCCTGATCCCTTTCGCAGCGTTAGCTCTTCAAGATCTCTACCGCCGTGTTGTTCCATCCCACGCCCGACAACCATAATTGTTTCCTCTTATCCTTTCAATTTAATCATCATTGCCCTATGTTTAGTTCAACCATTATTCCCACTATTAATCGTCCAAGCCTGGAAAGGGCTGTCCAAAGCGTATTGGATCAGAATTTTTATGCGGATGACTTTGAAGTGATTGTTGTCAATGACTCCGGAAAGCCGCTTTCTGATGCCTCCTGGCAGAAATCCAAACAAGTGCGCGTGATCGACACGCATTGTCGCGAGCGATGTGTTGCCAGGAATACGGGCGCGGCAATCGCTCTCGGAACTTATCTTCATTTTCTCGATGACGATGACATCCTTTTGCCAGGCGCCTTGACTGCTTTTTGGGAACTTGCCCAAAGAGAAACAGAGGCAGATTGGTTATATGGCGGTTGGAGATCGGTAGACAATGACGGTGTCCAAATTGAGGAATTTTGCCCAACTTTATCGGGGAACATTCTCGCCCTTCTCGTCTCTGGAGAAGGATTGCCTTTTCAAGCCTCTTTTTTGAAAGCAGATTCGTTCTTCGATGCGGGAGGATTTGATCCAGATCCCGTTCTCACAGGAGTGGAAGATCGCGATGTTGGTCGGCGGATGGCTCTTCGCGGCAATATTGCACACACAGCTGCGATTATCGCCCATGTGCGGATGGGCGAATTGGGCAGCAGTACGAACTGGAAGATCATTGCTCATGGCGATCGCTGGGGTCGTGAAAAGGTTTTACAAGGCCCAAACACTTTTGCTCGCATCCGCTCTTCTGCAGGAACAAGTTTTTGGCGCGGCAGAGTCAGCCGGGCTTACTTTGCTTCCATGGTGTGGAATTTCAAGCATGGGAGTTTGATTTACGCAATCAGCAGGTTTGTTAGTGGGTTGGCATTAACCGGGTTGAATATTTTTTCACTTGGTTACTGGCAAGGCTTGCGGACGAAGATCCAATGAGAATCGGTATCGATGCACGCTTTCTGACACATCCGCAGCCTGGTGGGTTCAAAACCTATACTGAAAACCTGATCTCGGCATTGGCAAGAGTAGATTCGGAGAACGAATATATTCTTTATACCGACCGTCCTTTTGGAAACCTGGTTACCTCGTTAAATAATTCAAATATTCAGGGCCGCGTGGTTTCGGGGGAATTACCCTTCATCGGTGTACCGTGGAGGGAGCAGACCAAACTGTTGAACTATGTAAAGAAGGATAGAATTGATCTCTTTCATTCCCCGTGTATGACCGCACCGATGAACCTACCATGTCCACTAGTTGTGACTGTCCATGACATGATTTGGGCTTTTCCGAAGAACTTTACCAGCCGTAATTCCTGGTCGCTCAAACGTAGGTTTATCGATTGGTACAACTATATCATACCAAAATATTCAATCCGGCATGCTGCAGCGATAATCACCGTTTCCCAGGCCTCAAAGAAAAGCATCGTGGAATCATTAGGGATGAAACCAGAACTGGTCACTGTCACATATGAAGCGGCTGGATCATCCTTTCAACCGATCAGTGATATGAAATGTCTTGAAGCCGTTCGAAATAAATACAACCTCTCCTCAGATTACATCTTAGCGCTTGGATCGGCTGACCCGAGAAAAAATATAAAATCCCTCATTGCAGCATATGGACAATTGCCCACCGGAATAAAAGAAAAATACCAACTTGCCATTATTTGGACCCATCCATTTCTTTCGGAGGAGCTCTCCAAACAAGTTGTTGATTTAGGCTTAGAGAATTGTGTGAGGTTTTTGCGGCAGGTTTCCAATGAAGATCTAGTGCTGCTATATAATAGCGCCTCGCTTTTTGTTTTCCCTTCCCGCTATGAGGGATTTGGTTTGCCGCTATTGGAGGCCATGGCCTGCGGCGTGCCCGTAGTTGCTGCCAATAATTCATCAATTCCCGAAGTTGTAGGCGATGCCGGTCTTCTGGTTGATGCTCAAGATCCAAACGGATTGGCGGAGGCAATATTTCAGGTCTTAACAGATAAAGATTTGGAATTAAATCTGCGAAAAAAGGGCCATATGCGGGCAACGCAATTTTCATGGGATCGATGCGGGCGTGAAACGATAGCCGTTTATAACAACATACTGAACATGGAACATCGGCGAAAGAGGATCTGATGCGTATTCTATTTGACCAATCTTCCCATGATATACGCAACAAGGGGAATAATGCTTTGCTTGAAAATGCGATGCAAAAACTAAGCGCATTTTGGCCTGATGCATTTCTAGAAGTGATCACCTCGGCACCCAATCTTCTGACACTTCATTACCCTCGTACAATTCCAATTAATCCAATCAGTCTATGTCGCGTACATAGTCGCTTTGATCAATATAAACGTTTCTTGCCGGGCTCTATTTGGTGGCTTCTCTTTGAGGCGCGCGAGGAGTTGTGGCATCGGCGTTACGCAAGAACTGCACGCCAGGAAGAATCTCTGGAAGTTCCATCTTCGCCAACTCCTTCAACGGAAAAAAAACCTGAGGTTTCCACAGAGTTGCAAGCTACAGAAAAGATAGATTTGCAAAAGACAATTTCCCAATTTGATTTATTCGTCGCCAGCGGGGGTGGGTATATGACGGATACGGATAAACCAATGCTATGGAATGTATTCGATCGCCTGGAAGCGGCCATTAGAAACGGAATTCCAACGATCATGGTAGGTCAAGGCATAGGCCCTTTAAAAGATCCGCAATTGCTGGCCCGCGCGCGCGAAATTCTTCCCTGTGTGCTGTTAATTTTGTATCGAAATCAGCGGAACGGACTACCCCTATTGGAATCCCTGGGCGTTTCACCGGAAAGAATCCTGCTGACCGGAGACGATGCGATTGAGATGGCCTATAAGGCACGTTCTGGAAGTCTTGGCCAAGGGATTGGTGTAAGCCTGCGAGTAGCACATTACACCCAGATGGAGTCAGAACATATTAATATCATCCGGAAAGTTCTGCACCAGTCAGCTACAAGGCATCAAGCGGAATTAATCGCGGTTCCAATTTCAAGTGCCCGTCACGAATCTGACGTTACCCATATTAGGGAAATTCTAAAAGGGTATGGAAAGGTGTCTGTCGGGTGGCGCAAACTTGGAACGCCAATGGATGCGGTTCGTTTGGCAGGAAAATGTCGTGTTATGGTCACCGGAACCTATCATGGTGCAATATTTTCGTTAGCTCAGGGAATACCAGTGGTAGGGATAGCCAAATCGACTGAGTACTTTGATAAGTTGTCTGAATTGTCTGATGAATTCCCTGAAGGCGTCAATGTAATACATTTGAGTGAGAACCAGATGGAATCCAAATTAAGCAGGGCGATTGAAGAAGCTTGGGGATCGGCTCCAGAAACCATGCCCACTTTGTTGAAGGATGCTGCCCGGCTGATCGACTTGCAACATCGGGCATATAAACAAATATACGAAGTTGTAAATCGAAGAATTAAGTGCTGAAATTCCCTTTTGAATCAAGTTAATTTGTACGATCCCTTGGAGAACTATGAACAGTCAAAAGCCACGTGTAGCAATTGGGATGCCTGTATACAACGGTGAAGTGTATATTGAGTTTGCTATTGAGTTGATTTTAGCTCAGACCTTTACCGATTTTGATTTTATCATTTCGGATAACGCCTCCACAGATAGGACGAAAGAGATATGTTTATCTTTTGCAGCTCGGGATAGCAGGGTTCATTATTATCGAAATGCAACAAATCTTGGAGCAGCTCCAAACTACAATCGTGTGTTTCAGTTATCTTCGAATGAATTTTTTAAGTGGGCAGATTATGATGACCTTATTGCGCCGGACTTTTTAGAAAAATGTATTGCAGTAATGGATCAAGACACGGGCGTTGTTTTGTGTTTTCCTTCAGCCAGAGTAATTGATGAGAATGGCGCTGTTTTGGGAGATCATCATTTTAAATCTGTTACCAGCTCTCCCGATGCGCGCATCCGTTTTCGGAATCTGGCCCTCTATCCCGATATGGCCTATCAGGTGTCAGGCTTGATGCGTTCGAGTGCGATCAAGAAAACCGCGCTTCATGGAAGTTATCCCTCTTCGGATTTGGTGTTATTGGCAGAGCTTAGCCTGCAAGGCAGGTTTTTCGAAATCCATGAACCATTGTTCTTTCCCAGGTATCACGCAGCGCAATCCACAAAGGGCACTCTTAGCGTTGAAAGGAATCGCGTAGTTTTTTTTGATACATCAAACGCAGGAAAGATCCTGCTACCGAAATGGATGCTCTTATTTGGTTTTCTGAGAGCGATCAAGAATAGCCCTTTAGGCGCGCGCGCTAATTTCTATTGCTATCTTCAAATGGTACGCTGGATTCTGAAACCGGATCACTTTCGAGCCTTAGGTAAGGATTTGTTATTGGCTATCCAAACAGCGATTCTGCGCCCGTTTTTCTTAGTTCAACAGAAACAATAGATATGTGGCAAGGGTTCAAATAATTCAGCAACTGCCTTGTATAAAGTAGATACTAAATCGTTATAAATGGAGTATGGATCAATGCGAATTCTAGTGACAGGTGACAAAGGATATATCGGCACCGTTTTGGTGCCCATGCTGCTCGCGGAAGGGCACGAGGTTGTTGGTCTTGACTCGGATCTTTACCAACGCTGTACGTTTGGAGGCAACTTGCCCGAAATCCAGTCGATCCACAAGGATCTGCGGGATGTGGAAGCGAAAGACGTGGAAGGGTTCGATGCGGTCATGCATCTGGCGGCTCTGTCGAACGATCCGCTGGGCAACCTGAATCCCGCCCTGACGTACGAGATCAATCACCTTGCCTCGGTAAACCTGGCCAAGCTCGCGAAAGAAGCCGGCGTCGTGCGCTTTTTGTTCTCTTCATCTTGTAGCACTTATGGAGCGGCTGGCGAACAGATGCTTACGGAAGAGGCGAATTTCAACCCGGTCACTCCCTATGGCTACTCGAAGGTGTACGTGGAACAAGAAGTTTCTGAAATCGCGGATGAACATTTCAGCCCCACGTTCTTGCGTAACGCCACCGCATATGGTGTCTCACCGCGCTTGCGGTTTGATATTGTTCTGAACAATCTGGTAGCATGGGCGTATGCCACGGGGAAAGTGCTGATCAAAAGTGACGGCACACCCTGGCGGCCGATCGTTCACATCGAAGATATCTCTCGCGCTTTCATCGCTGCCCTCCATGCGCCGCGTGAAGTCGTGCACAATCAGGCGTTCAACGTGGGACGCAACGATCAGAATTACCGCATTCGTGAACTGGCTGAGATTGTCAAAGAAACAGTGCCAGGTTGTGAGATCGAGTACGCTCAGGATGCCGGTCCCGATAAACGCACCTACCGGGTCGATTTCAGCAAGATCATGGAGATGCTTCCCGAGTTCCAGCCTCAATGGGATGCGCGTAAAGGCGCGCAGGAACTGTACGAAGTTTACAAAAAATGTGACCTGAAATTGGAAGAGTTTGAGGGTCCAAAATACAAACGCATTGACCACATCAAACGATTGCTCAGTGATGGAATGTTGGACTCGTCTTTGCGCTGGACGAAGGTGGAAGCATAATCTGCATCATTGGACAAATCAATATGGAAAACGTAAACAATCAAGCAAACAATACCAGCAAATGTCGTTTTTGTGGCGAACCTCTGCGCTTCACCCTCGTGGACCTGGGCATGTCACCATTGTGTGAGAGTTTCCTCAGCCTGGAGCAGGTCAACCAGATGGAACCGTTCTACCCGTTGCATGTATACGTCTGTGAGAAATGTTATCTCGCGCAACTGGAAGAATACGTCAGTCCCGAACACATCTTCACAGAATATGCCTATTTCTCGTCCTATGCAGATACCTGGCTGCAACATGCCCAACGTTATACTCGCTCCATGATAGAGCGATTCGAACTTGACAACGAGAGTTTTGTGGTCGAGGTTGCCAGCAATGATGGTTATTTGCTGCAATATTTTGTGCAGGAGAATATACCTGTGCTTGGAATCGAGCCGGCCAAAAATGTTGCCAAAGTGGCGGTTGAAAAAGGCGTCCCAACGCTGACAGAGTTCTTTGGCGTAAAACTTGCCGAACAGCTGTGCCAGGAAGGCAAACAAGCCGACCTGATCGCGGGGAACAATGTGCTGGCGCAGGTTCCTGATATCAACGATTTTGTCGGCGGAATGAAGATCCTGCTCAAACCGTCCGGAGTCATCACGATCGAGTTCCCCCATCTGATGCGCCTGATGGAAGAAAACCAGTTCGATACGATTTATCACGAACACTTCTCGTACTTCAGTTTCATCACCGCTGAAAAGATATTTGCCGCGCACGGCATCACCCTGTTTGACGTGGAAGAGCTTCCCACCCATGGCGGCTCCCTGCGCATCTATGGCCGGCACACCGAAAACGACGCTCTTCCCATCACAGACCGCGCGCGCGAGTTACACGGCCGGGAAATCAATGCCGGCTTTACTCAGATGGAGCACTATTCTGCTTTTGGGGAGCAGGTCAAAGAGACGAAGCGGAAGCTGCTCGACTTCCTGATCGATGCCAGGCGAAACGGCAAATCGATTGCCGGATATGGCGCGCCTGGTAAAGGAAATACGCTGCTAAATTACTGCGGCATCCGCACTGACTTTCTCGATTACACAGTGGACCGAAACCCCTATAAACACGGAAAATTCCTGCCGGGAACGCACATTCCAATCTTTTCCCCCGAGAAAATTCAGGAGACCAAACCCGATTACGTCTTCATCCTTCCCTGGAACTTCAAGGATGAGATCATGGCCCAGATGGCGGGCATCCGGGAATGGGGCGGGAAGTTCGTAGTTCCCATCCCGGAAGTAAAAGTCTACTGATGATTTTCACTGAAACGAACCTGGGGGGAGCCTTTGTGATCGAAATTCAAAAATTGGAAGACGATCGCGGCTTTTTTGCCAGAACCTTCTGCCAGCGACGAATTCCAGGAGCATGGGCTCAACCCCAACCTGGCGCAGTGTAACCTTTCGTACAATAAGCTCAAGGGAACCCTGCGCGGGATGCACTTTCAGGTATTTCCACATCAGGAGGCAAAGCTGGTAAGTTGCATTCAAGGCGCAATCCACGATGTGATCATCGATCTTCGGCCTGATTCGCCAACCTATATGAGTCACTTTGCCATCGATCTCCGGGCTGAAGCGTACAACACCTTATATGTGCCGGAAGGGTTTGCACACGGTTTCCTCACTCTGGAGCCGGATACCCATGTGTTTTACCAGATGTCCGAATTCTATGCGCCAGGGTATGACAGGGGCTTTCGATGGAATGACCCTGCATTTAATGTTAAATGGCCGGTTGAAATCAAAATGATTTCGGAACGAGACGCCAACTACCCGGATTATTCAACAAACCTTTTGAAGTAGAAGATTTCTTATGGACTTTCAATTCATTGGGCAAGAAATTTATCGGTTGATCGAAAGCTTGTATCCCATCTGCAGAAGCATTACCGGGGATGGCTTCCGGGAATCCATGCGGATTCTGAAAGACCAAATTCCGCTCGAGCTTCACGAAGATCCCTTCCGGCACGCAGGTGTTCGACTGGGTTGTCCCACAGGAATGGAATATTCGGGATGCGTATGTGATGAATTCGAGGGGCGAAAAAATCATTGACTTTCAAAAATCGAACCTGCACATCCTCAATTACAGCGTGCCGTTCCAGGGTAAAGTAAAGCTTGCGGAATTGAAGGAACACCTTTTTTCGATCCCTGAGCACGAAGATTGGGTTCCCTATCGAACCTCGTACTATAAGGCCAATTGGGGATTTTGTGTCACCCAGAAAGTGCTGGAAAGCCTTTCCGAGGAAGAATACGAAGTCTGCATCGACTCTTCCCTGGAAGACGGTCATCTGACCTATGGCGAGTACCTGATCAAAGGTGAACTCGAAGATGAATTTCTGATCTCCTGTCACAGCTGTCACCCCTCGCTTTGCAACGACAACCTTTCGGGAATGGGCCTGGCAACCTATCTTGCAAAATATCTGAGCACACAGAAATTACGATATTCCTATCGCTTCCTGTTCATTCCGGGCACGATTGGCTCGATCACCTGGCTCAGCCGTAATGAAGACAACGCCTCGAAAATAAAACACGGTCTGGTTGTGGCTTGTGTAGGCGATCCCGGAATCATGCACTACAAAAAAACGCGTCATGGCGATGCTGAAATCGACCGGGCTGTGGCCCATGTATTAGAACATTCCGGCGACGGTTACGAAATTATGGAATTTTCACCCTATGGCTACGATGAACGCCAGTATTCCTCGCCGGGCTTCAACCTTGCTGTCGGCAACCTCTCGCGCACCCCTCACGGGCGATTCCCAGAATATCACACTTCCGCCGACAATCTGGACTTTGTGAAGGCCGAGAGTTTAGCTGATTCCTATTCAAGATACCTCGAGATCATCAACGTCATTGAAAATAACAAAAAATATTGGAATACCAATCCAAAAGGCGAACCTCAATTAGGGAAACGCGGACTTTACAGCCTGATGGGAGGTAGAAAAGACGCCAGTGATTTCGAAATGTCTTTGTTGTGGGTTTTGAATTTGTCTGATGGGGAACATTCCTTGCTCGACATCGCAGAGAGGTCTGGTACCCCGTTTTCATCCATACACGATGCAGCCAAAGCGCTGCTCGACTGCGGTCTGCTGGTGGATGCGGATAAACGGACCGACCCGCAGCGCAGATAAAGCCAAGAAACGGAAGCAGTCTCCGGAGCAGGATGAAGCGTTCCGTCTGAACCTGGAACTGTTCCAGTCCAATGAAGTTGATTGCTATTTATGGAGCAAATCCGCCCCATGTCTATTTACGAAGGGAGTACAAGATGAACTTTGAAAAATCGAAAGCCTTGAAACAAAAAAGCCATGACCTGATCCCCGGGGGGGCTCACACCTACGCAAAAGGCGACGACCAATATCCCGAGATGGCCCCGGGGTTTCTTGAGCGAGGTAAGGGGTGTCGAGTTTGGGACCTGGACGGCAACGAGTTCATCGAATATGGCATGGGCTTGCGGTCGGTGACGTTGGGCCACGCTTATGAACCGGTGGTTGAGGCGGCCAGCCAACAGATGCATCAGGGAATTAATTTCAATCGCCCGTCATCCATCGAGGTGGAATGTGCTGAGATGCTGGTCGATCTGATCGAGGGAGCCGAAATGGCAAAGTTCGCCAAGAATGGCTCCGATGTGACGACAGCGGCGGTCAAGCTGGCTCGCGCCTATACGGGGCGCGATCTGGTTGTGATCTGCGAGGATCATCCCTTCTTCTCCGTGGATGATTGGTTCATTGGAACCACGGATATGTCGGCGGGTATCCCACAAGTGGTAAAAGATCTAACGCTCAAATTCCATTACAATGATATAGAGAGTTTACAGGTTTTATTCAATCAACATCCGGACCAGATTGCCTGCGTGTTCATGGAAGTAGAGCGGTTAGAACTCCCCGAAGATCATTTTCTCGACCAAGTAAAAGAACTCTGCCATAAGAACGGCGCTTTGTTGATTTTCGATGAGATCATTACCGGTTTCCGCTGGGATTTGGGAGGCGCGCAAAAGTATCACGACATCGTTCCGGATCTATCCACGTTTGGGAAAGCCATGGGCAATGGTTTTGCGATCTCAGCTTTGGTTGGCAAAAAAGAGATCATGGAGCTCGGCGGCCTGCGTCATAACAAGGAAAAGGTGTTTTTGCTCTCCACAACCTATGGAGCGGAGACCCATGCTCTTGCCGCAGCAATTGCCACGATGAAGATCTATAAAAACGAACCGGTCATAGAGCACCTGTACCGCCAAGGGGAACGCCTGATCGAGGGAATTGGCCAATCCGTGCAAGAGCATCACCTTGAGGGGTACTTCGGCACCATCGGCAAAGCCTGTAATCTTCTCTTTTTCACCCGGGATATGGAAAAACAACCCTCCCAGCCCATGAGAACACTGTTCTTGCAGGAGATCATCAAACGCGGCATTGTTGCGCCATCGCTGGTCGTAAGCTATTCGCATACCGACGCAGATATCGACAGAACGCTCGAGGTCTTTAACGAGGCTCTCTTTATCTATAAAAAAGCATTAGACGAAGGCGTTGACAAGTATCTGGTTGGAAAACCTGTAAAACCGGCCGTCAGAAAATACAATTAACTGTAGCATTGGAGACCTATTATGAAGGTAGTACTGTTTTGCGGTGGATTGGGAACCCGATTGGGCGAATATACAGAGACGATTCCAAAGCCGATGGTAGATATCGGCTACCGTCCCTTGATGTGGCATCTCATGCGCTATTATGCCCATTACGGTCACAAAGAATTCATCCTGTGTTTGGGGTATAAAGGCGACTACATCAAAAAATATTTTCTTGAATATAACGAGTGCCTGTCCAATGACTTTGTCTTCGAAAGAGGCGGCAAGAACATTCATTTGTACAACCATGACATTGAAGATTGGAAAATTACCTTTGTGGATACCGGCCTGAACGCAAACATTGGGCAACGATTATTGGCGGTGCGCGATTATTTGGATGGGGATGAGGAGTTCATGGCGAACTACTCTGATGGGCTTTCCGACCTTGACCTGGATGTCTATCTCGATCATTTCCACAGGCAGGACAAGGTTGCCAGCTTCCTGTGCGTCCGCCCTTCGCAATCGTTCCATCTCGTGAATTTCAATGGAAACGGTGATGTGGATGGACTGTTACCGGTTTGGAAGTCTGAAGTCTGGATCAATGGCGGCTTCTTCATCTTTAAGAAAGATGTTTTCAACTATATGCAAGAGGGTGAAGAACTGGTGCAGGAGCCGTTCTATCGCCTGATCAACGAATGTCAACTCATCGGTTATAAGAATCCAAACTTCTGGGCCTGCATTGACACCCTGAAGGAAAAGAAATTGTTCGATGATATGTATGCCACCGGGAATACGCCCTGGATGGTATGGAACCACACCCTCAATCACCGTGACCCCAACCTTGTCTACCGCTCCATTACAGGATAGGGAAAGATGATCAACCTGGTTTTCGATAAGCCGAAAGAGTCGCCGCTTACCGTACTATGCCTGGGCGCGCATAGCGATGATATCGAGATCGGCTGTGGGGGGACAATGCTTCGGTTGCAGAATGAATATTCGCAATTAAATGTCCGTTGGGTTGTTTTTAGCGCAACCGGAGAAAGGGCAGCGGAGGCGCAAAACAGCGTTGATGAATTTTTGAAAAACGCATCCCAAAAGCAGGTGATGCTCAAAGAGTTTAGAGATGGCTACTTCCCCTACCGAGGCTTCTGCCATCAAAGATGTATTTGAAGAATTGAAAGGCGAATTATCGCCTGACATTATTTTCACTCACTATCGGAATGATTTACATCAGGATCATCGGCAACTCTGCGAATTGACCTGGAATACCTGGCGCAATCACCTCATTCTCGAGTATGAAATACCCAAATATGATGGCGATTTGGGGGTTCCAAATTTCTTTGTAGCATTGGACGATCACACTCGAAACCAGAAAGTCAGATTGTTAACGCGTTTTTTTCAAACACAGGCTAATAAGAACTGGTTCTCCGAGGAGACCTTTAACGCATTGATGCGGTTACGGGGAATTGAGTGTAAAGCTCCTGCCGGTTACGCAGAAGCCTTTTTTGGGCGGAAAATTTTATTCTAATCTCATATCGGAAAATTGAATGCATAACAAGAAAAACTTGCTTGGGTTATCGTTGTCAGGTACGATCTTTGTCATTCTTTTATTAATCTTCTTAAACGGATGTCAAATAGAGCAGGATCAAACTCCAACTCCCACCTCGGAAACTAGCACTGCTACTCCACCTACGGCGCCCGAAACCGGCACAGCTATTCCGCCCACTTTGCCTGGAAAGGAAACGCCTGAAGCTCCGGCTGAGGGGAAATCAGGTCCATTGTTTGTTAATCCAGAAAATCCCAGATACTTTACGGATGGAACAAAGATAAATGGAAAATATCGGGTGGTCTACCTTACCGGTGCTCATACCTGGTGCAATTTTATGGATTGTGGCGCAACAACTCCGCCTCCCGCCTTTGATTACATAGAGTATTTAAACTTTTTACAGGTAAACCACCTTAAACTTTTTTCGTTTGTGGCGCGCAGAAAATGCAAGAGGGGGTGAAGAGGGCGATGATTTTTGGTTTGACCCGCTGCCATACGAGCGATCGGAAGCTGATTGCTGTGCATTCGATAAAGGCAACAAATTTGACTTGAACAAGTTCAACCAAGATTATTTTGATCGCATGCGATCGAGAATCGAGGAAGCCGGGAATCGAGACATGTATGTTTCGATTATGTTGTTCGACGGCTGGAGCATTGAGAGCAAGTTCGGTGCTCATGATCCCTGGAAGGGACATCCCTACAACCTCCAAAATAATATCAACGGCTTAAATGGCGACCTGAATGGGGACGGTCAGGGCGGGGAAATACAAACCTTGGCAAATCCCCAGGTCCTGGCCTTACAAGAAGCGTATGTACGCAAGGTAGTGGATACGGTCAACGATCTGGACAACGTTCTCTATGAGATTAACAATGAGGGTTCGGGAAGCTCAAAAGATTGGCAATATCATATGATCGATTTCATGAAGAATTATGAGTTGACGAAACCAAAACAGCATCCAGTTGGAATGACAATCGAATATCCTGGTGGCAATAATGCAGATTTATTTGCCAGTTCTGCCGATTGGGTCTCTCTCAATGGGGATATTAATAATCCTCCAGTGGCTGACGGTACGAAGGTTATCCTGGCTGATACAGATCATTTATGTGGTATCTGTGGAGATCGTCAGTGGGTATGGAAAAGTTTCACGCGTGGCGAGAATCCGATCTTCATGGACCCATATGATGAAACGCAAAATGGACGCGGTGCGCCAGTTGGGTATGATCGTAATAATAAGAAGGATGTTGAGTTACGCCTCAACTTAGGATATACACGCGATTTTGCTGATCGCATGAACCTTGTAGCCATGTCGCCTCAGCCCGCTTTATGCTCTACTGGGTATTGCCTGGCAAATCCTACCACCGATGATTCTGAATATCTTGTGTTTTTACCCGCTGGCGGGACAGTCGCTGGTCTTTTGAATCAATTAGATATTGTGAAGAAAATAAGCGTTGATTTGCCAAACGATAGCGCGGTGGATGTAGATCTCAGTGGTTCTCCAATAGAACTAATGGTTGAGTGGTTTAATCTGGAGAATGGCTCTATTATTGATGGGGGAAAGATACGGGGGGGCGCTTCCACAACGTTTGTTGCCCCATTTTCAGGTGATGCCGTGCTTTATCTTTACAATGCTAACCAATAGACGGGCTTTCTGTAAGTAAGATACCTTTAAGAGATCGATTTTGACTCAAGCTTTTTTTCTGCACCTTGGAGCGGTACATGATTTTAACCAGATACAGATTCTCGATTCGAATTATGGCACTTATTTTATTGATTTTTATTCCGGGATATGCAGCAAGTGCCATTTCAGGAGAGTTTCAACCCTCTAATCTAACAACCGGGATTTTGGATGACTTCAACCGAGCGAATGGGTCTTTAGGGATTAATTGGTCTGGGGATACGGCTGGTTATTCTATTAACTCCAACCAACTGGTTGACAGTGTAAGTCAGGACATCTATTGGAACGTATCCCCTTTTAGTGTTGACCAGGAAGCGTTTGTTACCTTGTCTGTTCTTGATCCAAATGCGGGAGAAGTGGGGCTTACCCTAAAAGCACAAAATACGACTGGAGCCAACACCAATTTAATCAATGTTATATACATCCCGCTTGAGAATAAAGTACAAATATGGACTTATAACAATCCTGATGGGTGGAAACAACACGCCACCAGTATACCGATCACCTTTGTAAACGGCGACAAATTTGGTGCACGAGCAAAGGCAAACGGTGATGTAGAGGTATACCGAAACGAGATTCTTGTAGGAACTCGTAATGTAAGTACTTGGCCTTACTATGCCAATGGCGGATATATAGGTTTATTCAATTATAACGTCGGCAACACTGCCTTCGATGACTTTGGTGGAGGGTCGTTAACTGGTTCCCCCACTTTGACCCCGACACCAGTGCCTTGTACTGATCCAACAACTTGCAACCCTGTTTCAGCAATACAAGCTTACTGGCGTTGTGACATTCCTGAGTGTGCAGGTGTAGATTGGATTGGTACAGTTATCTCCTGGCCCTCGTGGTCGGCTTATGAAAATAACGCTCGTGCAGGTAACAACTCAAGAACAGTATATTCTTCTGTTGGGGAAAAACTGTATCCTTATATGGGATCATGGGCAGACGGTTGCCAGGTCACCGCAGTCTCAGGAACCGCTGTAATCATCGAATGGCAGCGAGGTACCAATATCTGGCGGGAGACACACATCCACCCGGGACAAAGTCATACGATCAACCTCATTGATTCGGAAGATGGAGCAATGATTGAGGGTCTGAATGAATCGCTGGATGGATTTAGCGTAACGCTTTCAAATTGCAATCCACAAAATATATCTACAACGCCAATGCTCACTGTTACAGCCGATGACCAGGGAATTCAATATGGCGATCCGAATCCCGCTTTCACTTTTAGCTATGCCGGATTTTTGAACGGAGATGATGAAACAGATATTGCTACGCAACCAATCTGCCAAGTAACCGGTATACACACCCAGGTAGGCACATACCCCATCGTTTGTTCCGGCGGTGCAGACGAAAGTTACAACTTTAATTATATTAGTGGCACCCTGACCGTCGGCAAACTCACCGTCACGCCAAGCATCAGCGCCAATGACAAGACCTACGACGGCACCACTTCCGCTACCTTCAACTGCTTGCTCAACGACATCCTTGCCGGTGATGATGTAAACTGTACCGATGGAACTGCATCCTTCGCGGACAAGAATGTCGGTCCAGGGAAGATTGTGACTGCCATAGACCTCGCTTTAAGTGGCACGGATGCGGGAAACTATGTACTCTCATTTACTTCCGCCATCGACAATGCTGACATTACCGCGAGAGACCTGTCGGTCTCTGCAACAGCTACGAACAAGACCTACGACGGCACAACATCTGCTACGGTGAACCTCTCCGATAACCGCGTTGACGGTGATGACTTGTTGATTACCTATACATCCGCTTTTTTCCTTACCCCGGATGTTGGTAGCGGAAAGGCCGTCCAGATCTCCGGCATCAGCATCGCTGGTGGATTGAATGCAGGCAACTACGTTTTGGGCAACAATATGACTACTGTTACGGCAGACATTACTAAGGCGCCGATTGCTGTAACAGCAAACGATCAAATCATCGTCTCTGGTGATGCTGATCCAGTCTTCGAATTCGGCTATACCGGATTTGTAAATGATGAGGACGAAACAGATATAAATACAACCCCAATTTGTGGAGTGAGTGGATTACATACCGCTGAAGGGATATATCCCATCACCTGCTCCGGCGGTTTTGACGAGAACTATAGCTTCATTTACGTGAATGGAACATTAACTGTCATTTTGCCGGCCGAGATTGATGTTCTGGTTGGCAACGAGTTACAACATAATCTCGCCATCAGGACTGGTGCTAGCCAGCGTGAAACCTACGATAATGTGGACAACGGGCCGGTGAAGGTGGTGAGCACGAACGGGGTACCGATCATCGCTTCGATGCGGATCAACCTGAAGACGCTGCCCAGCTACGCGAGCTACTCGGAGTTCATGGGCATCCCGGCTTCGAAGCTGACCGACACCTACCTGTTCCCGTGGTACAACAACGCGACGACGGGTGGGCTAAGCTCGCAGTTGCGCTTCGGGAACGTGGGGAGCGACCCGACGCTGGTGACGGTCACGATCGGGGGTGTGGAGCGGGGCAGCTACCCGCTGGACCCGAACGAGAGCGCGCGGGTGACGTTCGATAATGTGGACGCGGGACCGGTGGAAGTGACGAGCTCGGGCGGGGTGCCGATCATCGCTTCGATGCGGATCAACTTGAAGACGCTGCCCAGCTATTCGAGCTACTCAGAGTTCATGGGACTGTCGGCCAGTGCGACGCCCGGAACCAGTTATCTGTTCCCGTGGTACAACAACGCGACGACGGGCGGGCTAAGCTCGCAGCTGCGCTTCGGGAACGTGGGCAGCGACCCGACGCTGGTGACGGTCACGATCGGGGGTGTGGAGCGGGGCAGCTACCCGCTGGACCCGAACGAGAGCGCGCGGGTGACGTTCGATAATGTGGACGCGGGACCGGTGGAAGTGACGAGTTCAGGCGGGGTGCCGATCATCGCTTCGATGCGGATCAACTTGAAGACGTTGCCCAGCTACGCGAGCTACTCGGAGTTCATGGGGCTGCCGGGAGCGATGTTGACGGAAACCCGCTACCTGTTCCCGTGGTACAACAACGCGACGACGGGCGGGCTAAGTTCGCAGCTGCGCTTCGGGAACGTGGGGACAGACCCGACGCTGGTGACGGTCACGATCGGAGGAGAAGTGCAAGACACCTACCCGCTGGACCCGAATGAGAGCCTGCGGGTGACGTACGATAATGTGGACGCGGGACCGGTGGAAGTGACGAGTTCGGGCGGGGTGCCGATCATCGCTTCGATGCGCATCAATCTGAAGAGCCTGCCGGCCTACTCGAGCTACTCGGAGTTCATGGGGTTGTCGGTGGGGTCGTCCGTGGGGATGCCTGGGAATGAGTTGAGCTCGACTTACTGGTTCCCCTGGTACAACAACGCGACAACCGGCGGGCTGAGCTCGCAGCTGCGCTTCGGTGTCCCGTAGTCAGGTAGATCGGTTTTATTAAGAAACGATGATAAACTGAAGCACTTGAAGGGGTATGAAGTGATTATAAAAATCCAACCTCTTATTCGATTATGCATATTCTATTCTTAACCCAAATTCTTCCTTACCCGCCTGATTCAGGACCTAAAGTCAAAACCTGGCATGTATTAAAGTACTTGTCCCAGAGTGGACATAAGATTACCCTGGCGTCGTTCATTCGTCCAGAAGAAGAACCTTATGTAAGTACGGTCAGAGAAATTTGCGCTCAAGTCCATGTGGTGCCAATTAGACGGTCAAGAATAGCGGATATTGGCTATCTTCTGCGATCCCAGTTTTCCAGGCGTCCCTTTCTGATCGAACGTGACGATATTCGTGCGATGAGATCGTTGATTAACAGGATCGTTGAATGTGAGAGCGTGGATGTGATCCATGCCGATCAATTGACGATGACCCAGTTTGCGCTTCCGTTTGCGCACCGACCCGGCGGGAAACCTGCTCTCATTTTCGATGCCCACAATGCCGTCTGGACGATTGTCAAACGGATGAACGAAACCTTGCCTTTCTATTATAAGGTTCCGTTGTTTTTTGAGGCCAAAAGGGTCAAGGAATATGAAGCTAAAATTGTGGCGGAATTTAACAGCACATTAGCCGTCGCAGAGCCCGACCGATTGGCATTGGTCAGTGCTGTCCAACAATACTATCCGGAAAGCCCGATGCCCATCTCAGTGATTCCGATTGCTGTAGACACCCAGGTAATTGCTCCAGTCGAGAGACAGACAGCTTACCTGAATATTCTTACCATGGGAACGCTTTACTATCCGCCTAATGCCGACGGCATACGCTGGTTTATCCAGGATGTGTTTCCGTTGGTGCGCCAATCTCTCCCCCAAATCAAGTTGACCGTCGTCGGCAAAAATCCGCCGAAAGACTTCCTGCGCTTTGCAGACGAGAGCCAGGGGAGCATCATTATTACCGGATACGTTCCGGACCTTGACCCCTATTTTGCAGAGTCAACCATAATGGTAATCCCGGTCAGGGCAGGCGGTGGGATGCGGGTCCGAATCCTGGAAGCTTTCGCCCGCGCCATGCCGGTCGTCACGACAACAGTCGGGCTGGAAGGGATTCAAGCGCAACCGGGAAAGGATGTACTCGTCGCCGACGATCCTAAAGATTTTGCCGGTGCAGTTATTCGTCTACTCAACGATAAAGCCTTGCAAGATCAACTTTCTTTAAACGGTCGTCATCTCGTAGAAAGTAAATACGATTGGCAGGTAACGTTAAAAGACTTGGAAAAAGTCTACCAACAGGTTGGATAAAGTGAAGTAGCGAGAGAAGTATCCATGCGAATCGCCTATATCGTTCCCTATGTTCCTAATCAAATCAGAACCCGATCGTATAACCTGATTTCCTATCTCTCAAAATTGGGTCATGAAGTAGATGTATTTACAGTTGGCTCACATCCCGCAGATCGAATTGACGCTGAATCATTACGCACCAGATGTGCGAATCTCAAATATTATCATCAGCCTATCTGGCGATCTATGATGAATTCTATGGGCGGCGTATTCTCCGGGAACCCGCTACAAAGTGTTTATAGTTTGCAGCCTGAACTTGCCAGATGCCTGCCTCAGATTTTTGCTCAGAATAGTAGTTCACGCTATGACGTTGTTCACGTAGAACACCTGCGTGGTTCTCAGTATGGCGTTTTGCTAAAGGCAGAGTTTCCAAACCAGTCCATTGTGTGGGATAGCGTAGATTGTATCAGTCACCTTTTCAAGCAAGCATCGGCACAAAGTATGGATTTGTTCGGTAAACTGATCACACGTTTCGAATTGGAAAGAACCCGCAAAATGGAGGGGAAACTCGTCGGTATTTTCAATCACGTCCTTGTAACCTCCCCGGTAGACAGAAGCGCCCTTCTTGAGCTGCCGAAAAACGGAACGAGACCGTCTCCGATTACGGTGGTTCCCAATGGTGTGGATCAGGATTTCTTTTACTCAAATCCGGATATTGAACGTGATAGCGAATCCCTGGTCTTTAGCGGCAAGATGAGCTATCACGCGAATATTTCCATGGTGAAGTATTTGGTTGCTGAAATTATGCCACGTATTTGGGAAACCCATCCCACTGCGCACCTGTATATTGTAGGCAAAGATCCATCCTCAGACATCAAAGAGTTCGAGAAAAACCCCCGCATTACGGTTACCGGAACCGTGGATGATATTCGCCCCTTTCTCTGGAGGGCAACAGTTTCCGTTGTTCCGCTATTGTATGGGGCGGGAATTCAAAATAAGATTTTGGAAGCGATGGCAACTGGAACTCCAGTTGTAACTACATCTAGAGCACTTTCTGCTTTAAAGGTAAATGCGGGGAAAGAGCTTTTAGCCGCCGATTCACCTGATGAGTTTGCACACGCGGTTATACAGTTGATGGAAAATCGCAATTTCCAGGATAAGATCGGTGAGGCGGGAGCATCGTATGTCAGAAAAAACCACAGTTGGGAATTGATAGCTTCTCGATTAGTAGACATTTATCAGCAGACCATCAACTTACAAGAAGAAAATCGTTCCCCTTCCTAGTGAACTTCTTTCTTATTTAGAGCTACGTTTGATGAAATCAGTCCGATTGATCTGTGTTGAAACTGTAACTCTATTGTTTGGTAGAAGCTCTACAATTAGTTGACGACGGATTTATTTACAACAATTCATCGGATATGGATATTGCAATTAAGGAGAAGTTTTATGGACTTAAACACGTATCTTAGACCACTGATAAGGTGGTGGCGCCTTATTGTGATCGTCACGATCCTTGCGGTAGTCGCTAGTGCAGTATCGACTTTCTTTCAAGCTGATAGTTATGAATCCAGAACAACTTTGGTTACCGGCACTACGTTCTTGGACCCAAACCCTGATTCTGGTCAGTTATTCATCTCGCAGCAGCTTGCCCAAATCTATGCAGATATGGTACTTCGAGAACCGATCCAGGTTGCAACCATGGAGGCGTTGGGAATAAACTGGCTACCGCAGTATCAATCCCGAGTTGTTCCTAATACCCAGCTGGTTGAGATTTCTGTAATTGATACAAATCCTCAGCGGGCTCAGATAATTGCTAATGAAATTGCGAATCAACTGATTCTCCAAAGTCCTACCATTGGCGGTACGGAAACGGGAGAACGTCAGGATTTTATCAAAAGCCAGTTGGATAGTTTGAAAAACCAAATTGAGGAAACTCAAAAAAACATTCAAGATCTTCAAAAAAGCCTGGTTGGTTTAACCAGTGCCAGCCAAATTGCAAATATTGAAAGGGAAATAAGCGATCAAACCACGAAGATGGAAAATTTGCGCACAAACTATGCCAGTTTCCTGGCTAATTCCCAGGAGGGAGCTGCCAATATTTTGACCGTCGTGGAGCCTGCAAACCTTCCTTCCCATCCTACCGGTACAAATAAATTTCTGATTATTATTCTAGCTGGAATAGTTGGATTTAGCCTGGGAACCGGAGCGGCGTACTTGCTTGAGTATCTTGATCGAACTATTAAGACCAGCTCTGATGTTGAACGGATCTTCAACCTGCCTGTAATCGGTTATATTTCCGAGATTTCAGAGAATGTCAACAAGGCTACCTATGTGGCCAAAAAGCCCAATTCACTTTTGGCAGAAAACTTTCGTTTGCTTCGCTCGAATATTGAGTTCTTCAGGCTTAACAGTCAGATAAAGACGATCCTGGTCACAAGTCCAAGCCCTGGCAACGGAAAGACCACTGTTGCGTCAAACTTATCTTTGTCGATATCCCAAGTAGAACCGGACGTGGTTCTTGTAGACGCAGACTTGAGGCGACCAGCTGTACATAAAAACTTGAAAATGAGCATGGGCCCTGGTCTTTCTGATTTGATTAGCAAAAAGGCAGATATTCAAAGCGTGGAGAGGCAGTGGAGGAGCAAATCCAACTTGAAGGTAATTACCGCCGGTAATAAGCCTTCAAACGTCACTGAGGTGGTCGGATCGACGAGAATTGCAGCAATCCTTTCCGAGTTGGAGAAAAATCATGAAATGATCATTATTGACGCGCCACCTCTGATCATTTCAAACTCTTACAATCTCGCAGCCCGGGCAGATGGGGTGATTATCGTAATGGAATTAGGTTTGACAACCTACGAGCAAGCCAAATCCATCAAGGAACAGTTAGATCGCGCAAATGCAAATGTGCTGGGATTTGTATTCAACAAGATGTCAGAAGAAAGTGGGTATGGTTATGGCGATTATCGATATCGATCCCTGTATTCTTCTAAATACTATGGGAACTATAGCTCGAAAGTACCGCAGGAACCCGTGAGTGTCCCTTCCTCAAAGAAAATCATGGACTTCTTCGAGCATGGAAAAGTTCCGACTGATGTGGCAAGCAACGTTGAAAATGCAATAACTGCGATCAAAACACAACCGCGAGATGTATTAAGTCGATTCAAAAAATCGAAAACGAACGGTAAATCATAACTATAAGCATACGAATCTGCAGATAGTGTATCCTTCGTTCAGGAAAAACGAGCAGCAATTTGGGCGGTCGCGGCTCGAAGGCCTGCGTTGGAATGAAACAAAACCGCTTGGCGAAAGCGTCTGCGAAACTCTCGGAATGTACGCTCCAGGGGGCTGGTGGTGCGCAGGAAGTGAGCCGGCCAGTGTTGGTCAATCGTTTCGGCATATTCTTGGGCGTCATAAAACGCCAAAGTTGCTTCAAAGTCACGTTGGAGGGTTTGGATCGCTTTGGGTTGGGTCTTTAGCCACGTTTCACAGAAGGTCTCGTAGAGATGCATCGCCTGGTTTTTGTCTTCGGCTTGCCAAATGCGGGCAGCGGAACGCAGGAAATCCGTGGAGAATTTCTTTTTTGCCTCATGGTCTAAATCTTGGGCGAGTTTCAAGGCACGGGCGAGGTTTTTCAGCTTATGAAAAACGCAGCGTTGGCGCAGAACGAACCAATACATATTTTGGTAGGCAGCTTCAAAACCGGTGCCTCCGTCGGAAACCACCAGTTTGAGTCCATTTTCGGGTGTGAGACCGGCTTCCCAGAGCTTTTCCATGAACGTTTGCCAACTTTTCTCATCTTCGCCCTCGGCTTGCATCCAGGCAATCAATTCTGTGCGTCCACTCGCCGGCCAAACGCCTTGTGCAGCCAAAATCGGGATCTTTTTTGCCTGTTTGACAGGGCGTAAACGACCGAGCTTATCCCTTCTGACCTTGCCCGTTTCAAACATGACCGTCAGCCAAATGCCATCAAAACGCACTACCGGCGGCGCACAGCCCTTCTCCCAGGTTTTGCAAGCATTTTCCCTCTCGCTCACCGCCAGCACCTGCTTATTCAAGGTGCGCAAGCCTACAGAACTATGCAAACGCTCCTCCAGCTTGGTCTTGATTTGCCGGTAGCTTTGGCCTGCCTGGTATTCCTGCTGCACATATACTTGCACATCCCTGCCAAACCGCTGGCGCGCACGCACGGTTTTGAAATCAAAAGGAACATTTCCGCCGCACGCGCACTTCAATTGAGGCATGCCGATTTTTGTATGACCATATTTCGTCACCAACCTGCGCGAATACGATCCATTGCGCCAAAACTGTTGCCGTTCCCGGCTCTGACACCTGCTACACTGCACCTGTGTTTCTTTGCCCTGCGCATGGCGTCGCCTTTGATACTGTCCACGTCCCAAAAAATGCGTGATTTCCATTTCCAAATACTTGTTCAACATCTGTCCAATGATGGCTGGTAAGACCAACGCAATGTTTTCCATCACCTGCAAGGCAACATCTGGCTCTTCTCCATCTGGTGCTTGCACTAATACATTCCCTATGGGTACAATTGGCATGGCTTGAACTCCTGTGTTTGTTCTTGGTAAAACAATTTTACAGGTTGTTCAAGCCTTCCTTTTTAGAAATTTCCTGAACTAAGAATACACTAACGATGAAATGATTTCGTAAAATTGCCTGGAAATTCTATACCCTTGTTATAGTGAACGTTTACTAGCGTAGAAATAACAATCATTCTTTGGAAAGAAGGAGTTTTTCATGAAGATATTAGTCACAGGCGGAGCGGGTTTTATCGGATCCCACGTTGTTGACGTTCTGATTGGTGCCGGACATTCTGTCGCCATTGTAGACAACTTATGGGAACATGGAGGCGGAAAGTTGGAGAATATCCATCCTAAAGCCGTTTTTTACAACCTCGATATCCGTGACGCAAAACTGGCGGAGGTTTTCGAAAAAGAGCAACCAGAGGCCATATGTCATTTGGCGGCCCAGCATAGCGTCAAGATTTCGACCGATGATCCCAGCCATGATGCACAAGTCAACATCCTCGGTCTGATCAATATATTGCAAAATGCCACCCGGTTTGGCGTACGGAAAATCATCTTTTCATCCTCCGGAGCTTCCTACGGCACTGTTGAAAAGATGCCTGTGGATGAGAATACTGTCCAGCATCCTGAATCGCCTTATGGGACGACCAAAATGGCCAGCGAATATTATCTGCGGTTCTGGAAGAGCATGCATGGATTGGATTTCACCATCTTGCGCTATGGCAACGTGTACGGTCCCAGGCAAGATCCCATGGGAGAGGCTGGGGTGATTGCTATTTTTTCCCGTCAAATTCTGCTCAATGTACCGGTGCGTATTGATTGGGATGGTGAGCAACAGAAAGATTACGTTTATGTTGGGGACGTAGCCCGAGCGAACCTTTTGAGTCTCAACGCAGGGAATGGGGAAGCTTTTTGTATTGCATGTGGTGCCGGCACGTCGGTGAACACACTCTACCACATCCTGGTAAAAGAAATTGGTCATGAGGTAGAAATCCGGCGAGCCCCTAAACGCCCTGGCGATATCTATCTAACTTACTTCGACTGCAGCAAGGCTTACCAAGAATTGGGTTGGAAAGCCGAGGTTGGCTTAGAAGAAGGGATGCGCTTGACGGTGAATTACTTCAAGCAGAATTCAGGCATAGGCGTATAGTAAAGTTACAGCTCATTCGTAAGGCTTCTACGATATAGGAAATAGGCCGCGCCCTCAGCGCGGTCTGTTTGTTATATCCTTGTACTCATTTAGCCCGAAAAAGCGGCTTGTACCAGGGAAACGAGAGCTGGTCAAGAACGGCTCTTTGGAAATCTCCGTAGTAGATACCCGAATGAACCTCAAGACCATTGGAGGATAGAGAAGCCGGATATAATCCAGTCAAAACTGGAAAGGAATCTAAATGCCAGATCCCCGAATTACCAAACTCGCGCAAGTGTTGGTACACTATTCGCTCCAAATCAAATCCGGCCAACTGGTCTTTCTCCAGACCACTCCCCTGGCAGATGAGCTGTCCCTCGCTTTCTATGAAGAAGCCGTCAAGGCCGGAGCGCACATCCACATCCAAAACGCGATCCCGGGAACGGACGAAATCTTCCTGAAAAACGCTTCGGATGAGCAGTTGGACTTCGAGATGCCCATCCGCCGGCAAATTTACGAGACCTTCGACGCCCGCATGGTGATCGAAGCCGAAACGAATACCCGCGCGCTTGCCGGAGTGGACCCCAAGCGGATCGCCCACCAACGAAAAGCCGGGGGCCCGCTCTTCAAGTTGTTCAGCGACCGCGTGTCCAGGGGCGAGATGAAATGGTGTCTCACCGTTTATCCAACGGAGGCCATGGCGCAGGAAGCCAACATGAGCTTGAGCGATTACCGCGAGTTCGTCTACGGAGCCGGGATGCTTAACGAAGAAGATCCCGTCGCCTACTGGAAAGGGGAAGCCACGCGCCAGAAAATATTGATCGACTGGCTGGCCGGTCACAAGCAGGCCGTCTTGAAAGGCGAAAACGTAGACTTAAGCATGTCGATCGAAGGCCGCACTTTTATCCCCTGTGCGGGCGACGAAAACTTCCCCGATGGCGAGGTCTTTACCAGCCCGGTGGAGGACTCTGCCAACGGCTGGATCCGCTTCAAATATCCGGCCATCTTCGACGGGAACGAGGTGGAAGATATCGAGCTCTGGTTCGAGAACGGCAAGGTCGTCAAAGAAAAAGCCGGCAAAAACCAGGAACTGCTGACGGGCCTGCTAAACACTGATCCCGGTGCGCGCTACCTGGGCGAGTGGGGCATCGGCACGAACTACGGCATCACCCGCTTCACCAAGAACATGCTGTTTGACGAAAAGATCGGCGGCACCATTCATCTGGCGCTTGGCCTGGGCTTCGCGGAAGCGGGCGGGAACAACGAATCCGGTTTGCACTGGGATATGCTGTGCGACATGGCTGAATCAGAAGTAACAGTTGACGGCGAGCTTTTCTATCAGAACGGCAAACCGGTTGTTTAGTTTTTGGTTATCGTAGAGGCTGGAGAGGCGATGTCTGCTAATTTTTTTCAAGCTATCCAAGAGGGAGATAGGGAGAAGTTCGAGCGCATGTTACGCTCGACCCCCGACTTGATTCTGTCCAGGGCTGACAACAATCTCTCGCCCCTCATGGCTGCCATGTACGCGCACGAATTCGAGATCGCGAACCTGATCCTGGAGCGCATGGTTGCCCTGACCGTTTTCGAAGCAGCCGCCACGGGGAGATTGGTTCATCTGATCAGCAACCTGGCCCACAAACCTGAGCTGGTCAACGCCTATTCCGAAGATGGGTTCCAACCGCTGGGGTTGGCTGCCTATTTTGGGAAATTGGAAGCTGTAAGATACCTGCTCAAGGCCGGCGCAGAAGTCAACTCCGCCTCGAAAAATCCGTTGGGGGTAACGCCGCTCCAATCGGCGGTGGCGGGAGGTCACCTCGAAATCACCCGTCTGCTGCTGGAAGCGGGAGCAAGTCCAAACGTCCGGGAACGAGGCGGGTATACCCCGCTTCACACGGCGGCTTTCAATGGAGATGTCGAGATCGTCCGCAGCCTGATCTTTGGCGGCGCAAATGTGGAAACCGTCAGCGAGAAAAATGAGACGCCGCTTGACGTGGCGCTTAAAAACGGCCATGCGGAAGTTGCGAACATTCTCAGAGCAGGCATTACCCGCCGCTTTCGCGGCAGCCGATTGGCGAGATAACCAGTTCATCAACCCAACGCATTGCGACTTCCTACTTGCTCAGCCGTATATGAGGAGTAGGAAGTCGTTTCTTTAAGGAAGGAGTTCGAAATGAAGAAAGTACAAAAAGCAGTTTCCGTATTCACCATGCTGGCATTGATGCTATTGACATTTGCCGTTCCGGTATCCGCGTTTGACGGCCGGGAGGGAGACCGGGTCGTCATCGGCGCGGATGAAGTCATCGACGACGACCTGTACGTCGGCGCCAACGAATTTACCTTAGACGGCACGGTCAACGGCGATGTGATCGTAGGCGGCTCGATGATTACCATCAACGGCACGATCAATGGCGACCTGTGGGCGGCCGGGCAGGCAATCATCATCAACGGCGTGGTGATGGACGACGCCCGCATCGCTGGGGCCGGACTGCAGTTGGGCGATAACGCCCAGGTGGGCGGCGACCTGCTGGCCGCCGGGGCCAGCCTGGAGACAAAAGCCGGCAGCTCAGTAGGAAACGATCTGCTGGTCGGCGCGGGACAGACCTTGCTGTCCGGTGACGTGGAACGCGATGTGCTGGCCGGGACCGGCGCTTTGGAACTGCGCGGGAACATCGGCCGGGATATTAAAGCGTACGTAGATCAGACCAGCGAGACCGTTCGCGGGCCTTCCCCGAACGTTTACATGCAGCAGAGCATCCCCATGGCGCTGCCCAGCGTCCCGCCCGGTTTGACGGTAGACGAGAGCGCTCGGATCGGCGGCGACCTGCTCTATAGCAGCACCTACGAGCTTGCCATCCCTGCCGCGGCGGTAAGCGGCCAGGTCACTCGGGTGCAGCCGCAGGTCAGCGAAGATCGCGTTAGGGTAGCGCCCACCCCCGCTCAAAGGGCCGCGGCCTGGGCTTTGGACTTACTACGCACGATCGTGACCCTGGTGGTGTTCGGGCTGCTGCTCGGCTGGCTGGCGCCGGTGTTCATGAACGTCGCCTCCGGGATGATCCAGGCCCAGACCTGGCCCAGCCTGGGTTGGGGCGCCATCGCCTGGGCCGCCTTCTTCTTTGCGCTGGTCTTGATCGTCATCGTCATGATCGCCGGTGGGATTCTCTTCGGCGTACTGACCCTGGGCAGCATCAGCGGCACGATCATCTGGCTGGGCATCCTATCCCTGTTTGCGCTGGTCGTCCTGTTCGTCCTGGCAACGGCTTTCCTTTCCAAGATCATCGTGGGCACGGCCCTCGGCAAGTGGATTTTAAACAAGATCAATCCAAATCTGGCGCTGCACCGGTTCTGGCCGATGATTGTGGGAGTAAGCCTGATCGCGATCGTGATTGCGCTGTTCCGCTTCCCCTTGCTGCCGCTGGGCTTCTTCGGCTGGCTGCTCAACTTTGCCGTGGTGCTCTTTGGACTGGGCGCGCTGTGGCTGTGGGGGCGCGAGCGGATGAAGAGAGAACCGGCGGGATAAGAACCCGGATTTTGAGAAGCGCGCGGCGTACGCCGCGCGCTTCTCAAAATCTGGTTATTCCTTTAATAAGATAATCCTTATCAGGTATAATCAGCCCCATGTTATCTCCAGAACAGATCGAGTCCAAGCTCGACCGTATTCTTTTGAAAGTTCAGAAGCCTGGCCGCTACGTTGGCGGCGAACTGAATATTACTGTCAAGGATTGGGATTCCGTCAAAACCAAAGTAGCCCTGGTTTTCCCCGATATTTACGATATCGGCGTCTCCAACGTGGGGTTGAAAATCCTGTACGACCAGGTCAACCAGCGGGATGATGCCCTGGCTGAACGCGCTTATTCGGTTTGGGTGGACATGGAAGCCGAGATGCGCGCCAGCGGGATCCCGTTATATTCGCTCGAATCGAAACGCCCCCTGGCCGAATTCGACATCATCGGCTTTTCCCTCCCTTACGAAACCCTCTACACCAACGCCCTCAACGCCCTGGACCTGGCCGGCATCCCCGTCCGTTCGGCGGATCGCGACGACTCCCATCCCATCATCATCGCCGGCGGGCACTCCACCCTCAACCCCGAACCCATGCACGCGTTTATCGATGCGTTTGTCATTGGGGAAGGGGAGGAGGTAATTCACGATATTATTGATGTGGTAATGTCATTGCGAGGGCGGCGTTCTTCCGCCCGAAGCAATCTCCCATTAAACGAGGAGATTGCTTCGCTTCCTTCGGTCGCTCGCAATGACATCCTTAAAGCTTTAGCCCACATCCCCGGCGTCTACGTTCCCAGGTTCTACGAACCACATTACATGGACGACGGTACCCTCTCACACATTGAAAACCTGCTCGAGGACATCGCCAACCCGGTCGTCAAGCGCGTGGTCGCCAAGCTGCCTCCCCCGCCGGTCAAGTTCATCGTGCCGAACATCGGCATCGTGCACAACCGCGTCTCGGTGGAGATCATGCGCGGGTGCACGCGCGGGTGTAGATTCTGCCATGCGGGCATGATCACCCGCCCGGTCCGCGAGAGAAGCGTGGAAGAAGTGGTCGAGGCGGCCGAAGCAGCTGTCAACGCGACCGGCTTCGAGGAGCTGGCGCTGCTTTCGTTGTCCTCGTCCGATTACACCTACGTGATGGAGCTGGTCAACGCCATCAGCGAGCGCTTCAAAGGCCGTAAGATGACCATCTCCCTGCCCTCGCTACGCATCGAATCGGTCTCCATCGATTTGATGGACAAGCTGCGCGAGCACTACTCCGGCGGATTCACCCTGGCGCCGGAAGCGGCTACCGAGCGCATGCGCCGGATCATTAATAAGTACATCTCCGATGACGAACTGCTCGAGACCACCCGCGAGATCTACCGCCGCGGCTGGACCACGATCAAGCTGTACTTCATGATCGGCCATCCCAGCGAGACCATGGAAGACGTGCAGGCCATCGCCGACCTGGCCAAAAAGGTCCTCGCCGAGGGCCGCAAGGTGGCCGGGATGAAGGTCAAGCTGCACGTAGGCTTCAACACCTTCGTCCCCAAGCCGCAGACGCCCTTCCAGTGGGTCTCGGTGGATACGCGCGACAACATCCTCGAAAAACAGGAACTGCTGCGGCGCAACCTGCGCGACCGCAACATCAAGCTCTCCTGGAACAACCCCGACGACACTCTGCTGGAAGCCTTTTTATCACGTGGCGATAGGAAGATCGCTGAGGTCGTCTACACGGCCTGGAAGAACGGCGCCAGGTTCGACGCCTGGGGCGACCAGGCCCGCTTTGGCGTGTGGATGGCCGCCTTCGACGAGCATGGCCTGGACCATGCCTTCTACACCCACCGCCAGCGCCGTACCGACGAGGTCTTCCCCTGGGAGCACATCAGCGCCGCCGTGCGCAAGAACTTCCTGTTCCAGGACTTCCGCATGTCGCTCGAGGGCCAGATCCGGGTGGACTGCAGGCTGAACTGCTTCGCCTGCGGCATCCTGCCCACCTTCTCCGACCTGCGCCGTCAGAATCCCGGCGAGGTCTGGCAGTGCCCCGACGTGAAATCCCCCTCTCGCAAAATCCCGGCAGAGCTGCCGGTTGTAGGAGATTGAAATCAAGATATTTAACGTTACAATGATATGGGGTGTGGGGAGTTCCGGGCGGGCTTCGTCCGCCCGGAACTCCCCACACCCCCCCTTATGTTGAAATGAGAAAATTACGCTTTTTACACCGCTTACAAAACGAACGCCAGGACTGGGAATTGCTGATCAACTACGTAGCCTCGTCCCGGATGGGGATCGGCTGCGTAGCCGGCACCTGGGCCGTGCGCGATATTCTGGCGCACATCGTTGCCCAGGAGCAATATCTGGCCGACCGTCTGGCCGAGGTCGCGCGAGGCGAAGGCCTTTCGGTTTGCCAGACCCAGGATGAAATGGATACCTTCCTGGAAGAGTTCGGTTACCCGGACTTTGAATCCCCCAACTTGCAGCTCGACATTGCCAACGATTGGATCGTAAACAAATACAAGTCGGTCTCGAACGCGGACCTGGTTGCGCAAGAAATCCATGCCTTCGACGCCGTCATTGAATCGTTTTCTGCGCTCACGGAATACCAGCTCGAGGAACATGAGCTGTTCAAGCTCATCGCGCACTACACCTACGAGCACTACAACGAGCACGCAGCCGACATTCGCAAGCGCTTCAGTTCCCCTGTGAAACGATAACCGTGCGGGTCCGGATCGTCTTCTCGAAACAAGGCGCACTGCGCTATACGGGTAACCTCGACCTGCACAAAATCCTCGAGCGCAGCATCCGCCGGGCGGAGTTGCCGCTGGCTTACAGTCAGGGGTACCACCCGCAACCCAAGATCAACCTGGCCGCCGCCCTGCCGCTGGGATTCGCCTCCTGCGCGGAGGTGATGGACATCTGGTTGAACGACGACGTGAGTGACGTGGTTTCCCCGTTGCAGGCCAGTGTGCCACCCGGACTAACCATTGTAGGAGCCGAACCGGTGGACGAGCGTGAACCGTCCCTGCAGTCGCAGGTGATCGCAGCCGAGTACCAGGTGGAGATAACGGAAGCAGGCTACGGGTCGGACTTGAACGAGAAAGTTGCTACCGTTATGGAATCCGAATCCCTTCCCCGGGAACGTCGCGGGAAGCAATATGATTTGCGTCCGTTGATAGAGGCCCTCACCCCAACCCCTTATCATCCCCGCGGGGGGCTCCCGGGGGAAGAGGGGCTTTTTATGCGCCTGACCGCCCGCGAAGGGGCGACTGGCCGCCCCGAAGAAGTGTTAGACGTGCTTGAAATCCCTCTGGAAGCAACCCGGATCGAACGCACCCGTTTGATCTTTAAGAGTTAATTAGGACTTACACAGTTCGCGAAAAGGTACCGGAAATAGGGGGTGTGAGCTACGCTCGCGCCCCCTATTTCCGGGCTTCTCTGTGCATCTCCGGTAAATTCAAAACACCAATCTCTTGGCAGTACTTTAGGAGGTAATCCATGCCCTTGCTTGTTTCCATTTTCTTCGGCTTCGTGCCGATGTTCTTATTCGCCGGTTTCATCAACTGGCTGGACCGTTACGAAAAAGAGCCTAAAGCGCTGCTGGGGGCCGCCTTTATGTGGGGCGTGTTGATCGCAGGCGGCGGCGCCTACATCATCAACACGGTGCTAGGGCTGGGCGTCTACATCGTCACCGGCTCGGAGGGCGCCACCGACTTCGCGACCGCCTCCATCATCGCGCCGATCGTGGAGGAGAGCCTGAAGGGGCTGGCCGTGCTGGTGGTGTTCTTCCTGTTCCGCCGCGAGTTCGACTCGGTGCTGGACGGCATTATCTACGCCGGCATCACCGCGCTGGGCTTCGCCGCCATCGAAAACGTGCTGTATATCTACAATTACGGATACCAGGAGGGCGGCTGGGGTGGCTTGTGGCAACTGGTCTTCATCCGCGTGGTCCTGGTCGGCTGGCAGCATCCTTTTTACACCGCCTTCACCGGCATTGGACTGGCGATCGCGCGCATGAACCGCAACCTCCTGGTCAAGCTTATCTCTGTCTCTGGGGGTTTTGGGCTGGCGGTGTTCATGCACGGTTTTCACAACACCTTCGGCAGCCTGATCGGGGGGATCCAGGGCCTGGCCCTGGGCACCTTCCTGGACTGGATAGGTTGGTTCTTTATGCTGGTCTTCATCGTCTGGATGGTCTTTAACGAGCGCAACATCCTCAGACGCCACTTGCAGGAAGAAGTCAGCAGCGGATTGATTTCCCCGGCCCATTACCGCACCGCCTTGTCGTTCGTCCAATCCGGCGCCCGCTGGAACGCGCTGGCATCCGGCAATTACATTGCGACTGCCCGCTTCTACCAGGCCTGCGGCGAGCTGGCGCACAAGAAGGAACAGTATGCCAGGCTTGGGGAGGAACGGGGCAACCGGGCCACAATCGAGAAACTACGCGGCGAATTGACCCAACTGGGTCCGCGGGCGGTGGCGTAAACCAAACTTCGGAAGGCTGAGAGCCTTCCGAAGTTTTTTATCGTAACCATGCGGCGGGAGGAGTTATTTGCTCATTTGCTCTCTCATCTCCCTCAACGTTTGCAGAAACCATAACGTCCAATTGCCCATGATAACAGGGTGTATCGCGAGCACCACAAGCGCGAACCAGTATTCGGCGGTGAATTTCTCGATCAGTACAACCGAAGCAAGAACGGAAGAAAGCAAGAAGAGCAAGATGTTTTGCATCGCGACATTATAGTTCTTGCCAAGCGGTTGTGGGTTTACAATTTCGTAAGCGACCCATGACCCTGTTATTCGTCAGCCCAGCGAAATCGTTTGACTTGTTAGGCAGGGAGCATTCAAATGTTGTAAATTTTGCAAGCGATTGAGCCGGGGAAAACCACGAAGTCACAAAAGACTCCAAAACACAAAGGGAAATTCGTGGCTTTGTGCCTTCGAGACTTTGTGGTTTCGTTTCCGTTCGTTTTGATTTTACAGAATTTGAATGCTCCCGTTAGGCACGTTGACAATGCGCCATAACAGACTTAACGGTAAAATCCCCTTCGCACACGCCCTCGTAGCTCAGTGGATAGAGCGTCGGCCTCCGGAGCCGAAAGCGACGGTTCGAGTCCGTCCGAGGGTACACGAAGACATACTTTGATGTATGTCTTTTTTTATAAAAGCGCCGGCCCCCATTGAGGGGACAATGTTCGAGTCCGTCCGAGGGTACAGAAAAACGCTCAAGCCGCCGTCCTCGGCGGCGGGGAAAGTGCCCCGTATGGGGTACGCCGCCGAGAGCATATTTTAGGGTACAAAGACAGACACACACAATGGTGTGGGCGCGCGTACAGGTGCCCGCACCATTACAATTTCTTTAACTGGGGCCAAACCTGTCAAAACCGTAAAGTCCGAAACTTGACGGCGCCGCCGAAATGGGTAGAATTTGACCACCAAAGAAGGCAAGGAGTTCTCCCATGAGCGTCGAATTCAACAGCGTCGGGCGCCCCAACCCGAAGAACCCGGCAGCGCCCAAGAAGTACTACCCCTCTGTCAAGGCGACCGGACATAGAAGCTTACGTGAACTGTCGAAACGCATCTCGAAGATGTCTACTGTCTCCAGCACGGATACGCTGGCGGTGCTGGAAGCGCTGCTGCAGGTGATTCCGGAGGAGTTGAAAGCCGGCAACGTCGTCGATCTGGGCGAGTTCGGCAGCTTCTGGCTGCGCAACACCTCAACAGGCGTGGACGCAGAGGAACAGGTCTCTGCCAGACAGGTGACCAACCTGCTGGTGCGTTTTATCCCCAGCAAGGAGTTCAAGCAGGCGATCGCTTCCGTGCGCCTGGTAAAAGCGCGAAAACGCAACAGGTAGGCAGCCTGCCGGCAAAAGACGGGCTTCCAAGAGGCTGACTCTTATTTTCGATCCGTGCGCCGCTCAGGCGCGGTGGGGGCTAGAGACGAACGTATCCAGGGATATAAGAACGTGGGTTCCCATTCAATACGAACATCCCGGCAATCACATACGTATCTGATTTAAATCAGGTACGTATGTGATTTAAAATCCATACGTATGTGTTTCGCGAATGTCCTGAGATTTCAGGGAAGTTCACCTGTCTGTTTTCAGCGCATGACGGGTGAACCGAAAGAAATGCGGCTTCCTGCAAGGCCAGAGAACAAACAGCAGGAGCTCCTGTGGGGTATGGTGCAGGCGGGAGACGAAAGCATCCATAAAAACACCAACCCCCAAATCGTTTTAGGGGTTGGTATCTCAGGAAAGCGCCATTTATCATGGCCGTAATAAATGGACGCCTTGAATATACAGGCAGGCGGCCCGGTGGTCAAGGTTTGCGGAGTTTACAGCTTTGAAAAGTTCAATTTTGTATCATAGACATATTTCACAAGGATGTGCCGGTTGAATTCATCCATGACGTTTTTGCTGTCATGCAGCGCGCCCACCGGCATACCTTCCAGGTGCTGACAAAACGGGCGGAGCAACTTGCAGAACTAAGTACGCAAATTACTTGGCCCGAATAGGAAGGTTTATACCTTTGAAAACAGGCCGTAACGCGTAAGTAGATCGAGTGGTTATAGCATGCAACAAAACAAAAGGAGGCGATATGAACTCGTCTGATTGGATCGCTGTAGGCGCGCTTTTTGTGGCGATTGCAGGTATTCTCTTCGGGTATTTGACCAACCGCGCCAATATCAGAGCCAGGCGCGCCGAAATTGCCACAGAATATACCCTTGATGCCTTCCGTAAGTTGGTAGAGAATATAAGAGTAGTCGAAAGCAGCGCTTCGGCCAGCCTGTTGACAGATGGCGTCCCCACCCCGTTGCGGTACAAAATAGATGAGAGCAAAGGGCTGCAGGCAGCGCAGGCGGCGCGGGCGTGTATGGAATTCGTTACGCAATATGGGGTTTACTTCCCAAATACGATCGTAGACAGCGCGTATGAAGTTTTACAATTATGGGGCGACCTGGGCGACAACCAGGGCGGAGAATGGAACGAAGAACGTTATCAATCCCTGATCGCTGCCCATGAAAAGACCGCCCGGCTGATCGAGCGAATCCAAAAACATATCGGGGTTGAACCAGAGGAACCCCTCAAGCGAAAAAGGCGGTTGAAAGCCTGACCCTGACCATACATGCCAGGACTTTCAGTTTGTGATGAAAACTGGTAGTATCAGCGGGTGATCACAAAACTTGATTTTTCGGGACAGACAGGAGATATAAAATGAACAACGATCCTCATGAGACAGAACGGAAACACCCTCCCAGGGAGTGATTGCTATGGCTTCCCCTTCCATCTTTCGAAAAAGGAATATAAACAGAGAGCAATTCAACGATGAAGCCGGGCTGGAACGACTGGTCTTCTTCAGCGACGCCGTCTTTGCCATTGCGATCACCTTGCTGGCGCTGGATATCCGTCTGCCTGTGGATGCTGCTGAGTTATCGAATCAGCAGCTTTTCAACAGTCTGGTAGGGATCTGGCCCAAATACTTGAGCTTCATCATCAGCTTTCTCGTCATCGGAAACTTCTGGATTGCCCACCACCGCCGCTACCGATATATCATCCGCTACGATACCCGCCTGCTCCTGCTCAACCTGCTGGTGCTGATGTCCATCGCTTTCATCCCCTTTCCCACGGTGGTGTTGAGCGAGAGCGGCAACCGCACGGCAACCATCTTCTATTCTCTGAGCATTGCCATGACAGGTATATTGTCAGCTTTGCTGTGGTGGTATGTTTCCCGTGAAAACCGCCTGCTCGAAGAGAACTTCGATGCCACCCTTGCCCGCCGAAACTTAATATCCATTCTGACGGTCCCGGCGGTCTTCCTCTTGTCGATTGGGCTGGCCTTTATCAATGCCGACCTGGCAAAGTTCACCTGGATATTGACAGCGCCTGCTGCCTTGCTCGCCCGTTAAGATCTTCTCATCATCCCTTTGGACACCCAATCTTGGGTACAATAAGCCCGTGCCACCTCACCGACTTACAAAATCCATCGTTCTCTTTGCACTGACCAGCTTCGCTCTCCTGGGCGCGGCCTGCAGCCCTGAAACGCTCCCATCGGACACCCCCACGCCGACCCTGCTGATCATCACCGCCACCCTACCTGCCACGCAGACGCCGCGTCCCTCCACCACGCCGGAGCCGCCCAGCCCTACCGCGCCGGTGGACCCGGTCGAAGGGCAGACCACCTCCCAGCTCAACGTGCGCAGCAGTCCATCTGCGGAGAGCGAGCAGCTAGGCTCCGTCCAGATCTTTCAAAAGGTGCAGATCGTTGGCAAAGACCCCAGCGGGACTTGGTGGCTGATCGTTTTCCCGGACAGCCCCACCGGGACAGGCTGGATCACGGCCCAGTTCGTCCAGGTAACGGGGACGGAAGATGTGCCGGTGTTCAACGACCCGGCGCAGGGGACGAACGGCACGCCGCTTGCGGTCACAACCGCCGAAACGGGAGCAGATCCCACGGTCGAGCCCGGAAGCACAGCAGCGCCAGCTGCGGCGTCCCCACAGCCTTCCCAGGCCCTGGCTAGCGCCTTCGAGGACGGCGATTCGGCCCAGGCGCCCGCCGTCAGCATCGCTCTCTCCAAGGCCTCCGTGCGCTCGTTCAACTACAACAGCGACCTTTCCTCGCCCCAGGGAGACCCGCAAGATTGGGTCCAGTTCCGGCTGGACGGGCCGGCCGAGCAACCCGTCACCGTTTCCGTGGTTTTCAATTGCACGGGCAGCGGCGCGTGGAGCGTGGAGCTGATCCAGAACAACGCGGTCCTGCAAGGCTGGCAGGACCTCACCTGCGGCCGTCCCAGCCAGTTGCTGTTGAACCTGTTCGTTGGAGCGCCGTATACCCTGCATCTGGCGCCGGCCCAGGAAAACGACATTCAAAAGTACATCAACTACACTTTAAACGTTAGCATTCAATAAAAGGAGATCTTTTTGCGCTCCTGCGCGGGAGAAGCAAAGGTCCGGCAGCGCGCCATTTTCTGATGCAAAAATTCTTGCTGGTCTGCCTGCTCCTGTTTCCGCTCACGGCATGCCTGCCCGCCTCAGGGAATCCCCCAACCACGCCTCCATCGACATCCCAGCCGTGGGCCGGAGCGCTGCGCGCCCTGGATCCCGCCGATACAGCTGATCCGGCCCAGGACATCACCGCCGTCTACCTGCGCGAGCAGGACGATCAGCTGCAAGTTCGCGTTGATTTGCTGGATTTCCACAACCCGGACGATCTTTCGATTGACATTCGGATTCAGGACGCCACTTCGCCTGGAAAAGAACCGTATACAATCCACATCCCCTCAGAAAGCCTGCCCGCCCGCATCTCGCTCGACCCCTTGCTTGATACCGTTATCATCGAAGTTCCCTTCCCTGAAATCCCCTCCCGCCCCCGCGTGGACGTATCCACCGCGCAAGAAGAACTCACCGGCCTGAGGCTGGACAGCCCGGTCCCGAACCAGACCGCGCCCTTATTGCTGACCTTCTACGATACCTTTGCCGGGCGCTTTCCCGCTGAAGCCCTGCGCAGCTGGGACGGCGCCCACACCGGCCCGCGTGGCGAACGTCACGGCCTGAAGCACCTGCTGGAGGCGGCGGAAGAATACCAGACCCCCATCGTCCTGCTCGACTTGAAAGATCCGGAAAGTTTATCCGCGTTGGATGCAATGGGCGTGCTGCCGCAAATCCAGCATATCCAGGCAACGGATTTGCTCGCCCTGCCCCAAACATCGTCTGATAAAGCCTCGTTTGGTCTGCCAGCCAGCGTGTATTTGTTTTCGCCTGGCGCGACCGGGAAGTCGATCTCAAAATACCGCTTTCAATTTTCTGCGGAGCCCTCTCACCTCCAGCGCTGGTTTGAGTTTCCGGAGGGCACGTTCACAACCATTCCCATCGCGACCCAATCCGACGCGAACCAGCCCACCCCGGATGGCCCCTCGCTCGAAGTGCGCCGCGCGCTGCTCGAAACGGCCCTCGACGGGGACGAAAAGGACTTGCTGGTCTTAGGCGGCAGCCTGCGCGACAGCACCTGGGGCAGCCCCGCTATGGTTGGCCCGACGCTGGCTTACTTTGCCAGCCGGCCTTACATCCATCTCTTAACAGCGGATACCCTGATCCACTTTCCTGCGAAGTTTGGCAAACCCGCGTTTCGCTCCCCTCCTCTCGATGAGCCGGCCCGTCAACTCGAAATGCATTACGAAAACCTGACCCAACCGGTGTTAGACTTTGTCGCAAACTGGAAAAGTTCCCCGCTTTCCTCCTGTGAGACCGATATCGATCAAGACGGCCAGCCGGAATGCATTCTCGCGAATGGAGGCTATCTTGCTGTTCTCGATCCGCAGGGGGCGCGGTTGACTTACTTATTTGCCGTGGGGCTGGTTGGCAACCCGCTCCACCAGCTCATCGGCCCGTCCTGGCAGGTGGCGGTAGGACTGAGCAACCCCTCCCTGTGGGATCTGTCGGCCGGGGAGGCCGCCGACCCGGGCGCGTACCCCGGCGCGTTTGCCGATGCGGACGATCCCTTCAAAGCCTACCAACCTGCGATCGCAGGCGACACGGTCGTGTTTACCTCCCTGGATGGCGCGCGGACCAAATCCTTCCGCCTGCGCGAAACCGGTCTCGAAGTAGCATACCAAACGCAGAAGCCGGTCAGAACGCAGATCCCCCTGCTGGTGGAGCCGGAAAGGCGTTTCACCCCTGGATGGGCGGAGAACTATAGGCAAGAGAAAACCCCCGGCGGGGTCGCCTGGGGGCTGGAAAACGGGTCGATGGTCAGGATACAGGTCGAAGGTCCGCTGACGGTGCGGGCGTTCAACGAGTTGCTTTCCCTTTTAGGGGGTCCCGAAAACCCGGACTTCGACTATCCCCCGGGGCATTACGTCCCCTTCCCGATGGCAATTGCCGAAGTCGAGATGCGGGGCGGCTATTTCTTGCGGCTGGAACGCCTGCCCTGACTCGACTTTTTCATCCGCCGGTAAGGGGGCATATCGATCACGCACACTTCGCTTTTCGAGGCGTCCAGGATGCGGTTCCACAGGCTGGGATAGCTCTTCGCGAAGCTGTCCGGGTCCATCGTGGACGTAATCACCGTGGGCAGGCCGTTATAGTAGCGGTAGTTCAAGAGCTGGTGCAGCTTGTCTTCGGCCCAAACAGAGCTGCTGCCGCTCTCTTTCAGATCGTCGATCACCAACAGGGGCGTCGTCCGGATCTCATAGGACCGCCGGTCGAACGAGACGTCGGAACTCGGGCTGAAGGTGGCTTTCAGATAATCCAGCAGGCTCGAGACCTGCGTCAGGAGCACCTGGCCTCCGGAAAGCAGGCGGTAGTTCCCGATCGCGGCTGCCAGGTGGGTTTTGCCCGAGAAGGACTGCCCGAGGATCACCAGCCAGCCTTTCGGGTTTTCTGCGAAGTGCACGGCCGAATTCGAGGGCCGCGTGCAACCGCTTGACGTGGTCAGCGGTCACTTTTTCGCGGATGATCTCTTTGTCTTTGTACAACCGACCGTATTTGTCCTGTTTCTCCTTGATGACGGTGGTCACGATCTCCTTGCCGACTTCATCGTCTCGGGTCTCGAAATTCCCGAAGGTCATCTTCTGGATATCTGGCATGGACAGCATCGAGATGCCAGGATTGCTGGTCTCTTTGGGACGCCGGAAGTCTGGGGCGATGATGCGGATGTGCTGGACGTAATCGGAATCCTGCAAGCGGGAGCGGATGCGGCTTTCGATCTCATCCAGGATCAGGTTGGTGGTGATCACGGTGGGCAATTTGTTGATATAGCGATAGTTGATGATCTGGAACAGCTTTTCCTGCGCCCAGCCGGTCGCGTTTTGGGTGCCAAAATCGTCCATCACCAACAGGTCCGCGTTGCGAATCTCTTCGAAGCGCGCTTCGAAAGTGGTCTCCGGGTTGCCGTAGGCAAAGCGGAGCGAGTCCAGGAGATCGGGAACCGTGATAAACAAGGTTGGAACGCCCCTGTGTACAGCCGCGTTGGCAATGGCCGCCGCGAGGTGCGTTTTTCCGCAGCCATATGCGCCTTCCATCAAGAGCCAGCCCTGCAAACGCGTAGAAAACTCTTCGGCGGCTTGCCCGGCTTCCTGCAGGCTGGAAAGCTCCTGAGGCGTAATAAATTCGGCTTTTGGGTTGCCTGAGGCCCTGAAGTTATCGAAGGTCAGATGGCTCAGGCGGTCCAGGTTGCTCAGCTCGTACAGGCGCTGGCGAGCGTTCTGGGCGACCTCTCCCATCCTGCATTCGCACGGTTCCAGGCGGCCGAATTTCTCGTGGCCCGGGGGCACGTCCAGGCGCAAAAACCCGATTCCCCCGCAAATCGGGCAATCCGGTTTTCCCAACGTTTCTGCAAAGAACTCACTTGCGGCTGAGGTATTCTTCAAACTCGCTTTTTGTGTAGCGCTCTGAACCTTTGACAGCGTCTTGTCGATCTTTTCCTTCATGCTCGCCTTTTTCTTTCCAACGTTTTAAAATCGCTTCCACATACTTCCAGCTACGGATATTTTTTCTGACCGCAATCTCCAGCGCTTCCACCACCCATTCTTGCGAATAGGTTTTTTCGGCATCTTTCAACATGTCCGCGATCATCGGGGTGAGCGGACCGATCTTCTCCTCGTACAGCTTGAACAGGTTCGGGCGTTCCACGACCGGCGTGGGTGAGATGTTTTCCGTTTCACGCGATGCCTCCCGTATCACATCTTCCGCTTCTTGCGGTTCCTCTTGGCCTGACTCACGCGTTTCCCGTTTTTCCCCTTGCGTTAATTCCTCTGCGGCGACGCGCCCACGCGGGGAGTTCAGGAAATAGACCACATCCGCCTCGTGCTCGACCTTCAAAATGCTCCCGCGCTGGACAGCTTTCTTCAGCCCGTAAGCGATCTCGTCCGGGGAAAGGCCCAGAGCCCCTTGCTCGAAATCAGTCTTCTTCAAGGCGCGGTACGGGCCTTCCATGTGCTGGACCTGCCACAGGAAGAATAGGGTCACCTTCAACTCCGCCCGGTCGCCAATTTCAGGCAACAAGATCTGAAAGAACGCGTCGGGGAGTTGGGTGAAGGATTCGGAGTCGGTGAAACCGTTGAATGTCATTTCTAAAATCCACCACGGAGAGCACGGAGTCCACAGAGTTTTTTAACGTTTTTCTCCGTGCTCTCCGTATGCTCTGTGGTAAGAAAGGTTATTCGTTGAAATTCACGTGCTTCGTGGCCGCGTTCTCGAACTTCGCCAGCGCGTTGCGGAAGATCAATTCCACGCTGCCGACCGGGCCGTTGCGGTGCTTCGCCACAATGATCTCGGCCACGTTCTGCTTAACCGTGTCTTTTTCGTACTGGTCGGGGCGGTAAATGAACATGACGATGTCGGCATCTTGTTCTAGGCTGTTATGGACAATGATATTGTTAGCCACGAAGTTATGATAGACGGGAACTGTCAAGTCATAGACCGTTTCCTCGCCGTCGGGCAGGATAGAGATGATGCTGTCCCAGTACACATCGCTTTCGGCCAGCTTCATCAACTCCGTCGATTGCACCGCTGTGGCGACCCTGGCAGCCCGGTCACGGCTGACATTCTGTTTGTATAATCCTGTTCCGCAATAAGCCGTCTCGATTTTGGCCTGCATTTGGCGTGTTGTCATACCGTTTTCCCGCATCGAAGGAACAACGTGCATATGCCAGACCTGTCTTGGAATCACATCGCGGTTTGTATTCGCTGGATGTGCATCAAGATACATTTGGACTTCGGCCATTGGAAGCATACAACCGTCGCCCAATAAGTGGCCCAGCAAAGCCAACTCCGCATCAGACATCGTCTGTCGCTTCTGTGCGATATTCAAAATGCGTGGCAAAGCAATATGTTCACCTATTGACAACTCATCCAATCGCTTCCAGCCATCGATCGTCAAAAAACGGTGGTTCGCCGTTGCGCGAATATCCCTACCAAGGCGCGTCTTAAGCTGGAATACAGGTTTCATCCCAGTGCAAAAAGCGCTGCTGACCGGCATAGATTCTAGTTTCTTGGTTGCGGGATTCAAAGCCAGCACATTAAAAGTTCGATTCCCCTTCAAGGCTCTTGATAGGCACATTAATACCGCTATCAGCCAGCGTAATAAGCGTATCTCCTGAAAGGCAACCCGACTCGCGTAAATCCGAAAGCACCGGGCGTTTATCCGAGCGCTGCTCGACGGCGCGCGAGAGTTGCGCAGCGGCCAGCACCGGGACATTCAGCTCGCGGGCCAGCACTTTCAGGTTGCGCGAAATATAGGAAACTTCCTGCACGCGGTTATCGGTGCGGGAATCGCCGCCCATCAGCTGCAGGTAGTCGATGATGACCAGATCCAGGCCGTACTCCATGTGCAGCCGGCGGCACTTCGTCCGCAATTGTAGCGGGGTGATGGCGGGCGTATCGTCCAGGAACAGCTTTGTGTCCGAGAAGACCTCGATCGAGTGGGTGAACAGCGGCCACTCTTCTTCGGCCAGCTTGCCCGTTCTCAGGCGCTGCGAGTCGATCCCGGTCTCCTGCGCGATCAGGCGCTGGACTACCTGCTCGTTGGACATTTCCAGCGAGAAGATGGCCACGTGTTTTTTATGGGTCAAGCCCGCGTTCTTGGCAACCGAGAGCAGGAACCCGGATTTGCCCTGTCCAGGGCGGCCGGCGATGATCAGCAGGTCGGAGGGTTGCAGGCCGCTGAGCAGCCGGTCCAGGTCGATGAAGCCGGTCGGGACGCCGAAGATTTCATCTGGCCGTTTGGCCAGGTCGTCGATGCGGTCGTAGTATTGACTTCAGCACCGTGGAAATCGGCTCTATATCATGCTTGAGCCGCCGCTCGCTGACGTTGAAGACAGCCTTCTCGGCCTCGTCCATGACGGTGTCGACCAGCGATTCCTCGTTGTACGCCAGGGAAGCGATCTGGTTGGCGGCGTTGATCATCTTGCGGCGGATGGAATGCGCTTCCACGATCCGCCCATAAGATTCAGCGTTCAGCGAAGAGGGGACTTGGTTGATCAGCGAGGTCAGGTACGCCGGGCCACCCAGTTCGGCCAACTGCCCGACACGGTCGAGTTCCTCGGAGAGGGTCAGCATGTCGATGGGCACGCGTTGCTCGTGCAGACGCATGAAAGCCTCCCAGATCCATTTGTGGCGGTGGATGTAGAAATCGTCCGCCTGCAGGAACTGGGCAACATCATAGTAAACTTCGGGGTTAATCATGACCGCCCCTACAACTGCTTCTTCAGCTTCCCGGCTGTGGGGGATACTGGGCGTGGTGGGGGCGGTGGATTGTTCTGTAGGAAAGTAATCTGTCATTTAGCTAGTTCAGTTTTTTTTGTCATCTGATTCTTCATCAGGTTTATCTTTGTCGTCGAGTTTGCCCAGGTCGAGTTGGTCGATAAAATCTTCGAAAATGGACAAACGGTCGCTGGCCTCTTCGGACATTGCGGATCCTTCGCCCGAACCTTCGGTCTGCATATCCGATTCGGGCGTAATCCCGGCCTCATCCAGCACGCTTTGATGAATATATATGGGGACATGCGCTCGCACCGCGAGCGCGATGGCATCGGACGGGCGCGAATTGATATTCACTTCCTGCCCATTCGCCTCCGCCACAATATTGCCAAAGAAGATCTCCTCGCGCAAAGAGACGATCTCCACGCGCTTGATCCTGGCATTGAACGTGCTGAACAGGCTTTTGAGCAAATCATGGGTCAGCGGCCGGATCATCTCGATCTCCTGCAAAGCGACCGTGATAGCTTCGGCCTCGTATGGACCGACCCAGATGGGGACAAAGCGTTCCGCGTCGGTCTGGCGCAAGACAACCACACGCTGGGGCGACATCAGACTCACGCGAACGCTATCGATTACTACTTCAATCATATCGGTCATTATTGGCTCCAGTAAGTGCTTTATTCTAACACATTCACCCAAAGTGGCTGTGAGGGCAAAAAGAAATTTTTTATGAAATATACACGAAACAGACACTTGTGGCTAATTGTACAATCAGGTCTTTTATGGTAAAGTCTATGAAATTATCCTGTACCGCAACGACCGAGAGTTGCCAGAAGCCTACTCTCAAACGATTGCGGCACTTCTTGGTGAGGTCCGTAGTGAACGCAAATAAAATTCCTGACATTATTATTGGCCGGCTTCCAATTTATTTACGCGCCTTGCAACGGATGACCGACAAAGGCATTCATACAACTTCATCGCAAGAACTGGGCGAGCGCGTCGGTATTTCAGCGGCTCAGATCCGCAAGGATATCTCCCAGTTCGGCGAGTTCGGCAAGCAAGGGACCGGATATCGCATCCCTTTTTTGATTGACAAGATACGCGAAATCCTGAAAGTCGACCGCATCTGGGACGTGGCCGTGGTAGGCGCAGGCGATATGGGACACGCCCTGGCCCGCTATCCGGGTTTCGTCAACCGCGGTTTCCGGATTGCGATGGTATTCGATAACGACCAGTCCAAAGTGGGACAGCAAATCGGGGAATTCGTCGTGCAGGACACGTCCGAGATGATCGAAGCGATCAAGAAGGCGGACGTAAAGGTTGCCATGCTCACGGTTCCCGCACCGGCCGCCCAGGAAGTGACCGACATGCTGATAAAGGCCGGCGTAAAGGCGATTTTGAACTATGCGCCCATCAGCCTGACCGTTCCGGATGAAGTTCGGGTCCAACACATCGATCCCGCTACCCATTTGCAGAGAATGACGTATTATCTTTAGTATCATTTATCAAGGTATGAAACGCCCCGATCCGGGGCGTTTTTTGATTCCTGCATACCGCGATAACCTGGAAATCTAAGATCGAAGCGCGGGTTCGCTTGAAATGCGGGCTTCGACTTCGCCACGCATTGAGAACGATAGCCTTCAAAATGTGGAAGGTTTGCAGGCTGCGCTCAGTAAGCTTTGCTTTAACAAATCTTCACAAATCCTTTACGGCTTATCCACAATAAATGATTACACTCCGTCAAGATTAATTTACGGAGGTAGTGGATGAAGCTCTTTGGGAAACGGCTCTTTCGGCCGAGAAGTATTTGGATCCGGCGTGTCGTGCAGATTTTTTTCTTCGCGCTGATTGCGTTGATCTCGGTCAACCACACCCTGGTGGAAGCCGGGGGCGGCATTCCCCTGCTCGCCAGCGCGTCACTGCATTCGCTGTGTCCTTTTGGCGGCGTGGTGACCATTTACCAGTACGCCACGGCAGGCACGTTCGTACAGAAGATTCACGAATTGGCCTTTGTGCTGATGATCATCGGCTTCGTGCTCGCCATTTTGTTTGGCCCCGTCTTCTGTGGCTGGGTCTGCCCGCTGGGGACGGCCCAGGAATGGGCCGCCAAATGGGGCCGGAAGCTGTTTAAACGGCGGTACAACCACTTCGTCCCGCCCCGGATCGACCGGGTTCTGCGCTACGCCCGCTACCTGGTGCTGGCCTGGGTGGTCTACGTCACGGCCACCAGCGGCACGCTCGTCTTTGCCGGGTATGACCCTTATTTCGCGCTGTTCAACTTCTGGAGCGGCGAGGTCGCCATCAGCGCGCTGGTCATCTTGGGGCTTACGCTCGGGCTGTCGCTCTTCGTGGAGCGCCCGTGGTGCAAGTACGCCTGCCCTTACGGTGCGGCGCTGGGCCTCACCAACCTGTTCCGCATCTTCCAGATCCGCAGGTCGGAACTGACCTGCAAGGCCGATGGCGCCTGCTCGATCATGTGCCCAATGAACATCAAGGTCGATTCTGTCAAGGCCGTGCGCGATCCCCAGTGCATCTCCTGCCTGGAATGCACCTCAGAGGCGATCTGTCCGGTCGCAAAGACGGTCGTCTTCGCCGCGGGAGGCGCCAAATGAGGCTTTCTTCCAAATCCCTGGCTGCAATCATCCTTGTCGTCCTGTTCGGTGGGATCTCTTTCGCCAGCGTAACCGGCTGGTGGGTCACTGAATTGACGAAACAGGCGGCTACCTTCAGCGATGGCGAATTTGCGGGCCTGCCCAACCCGGCCGACATCCGTGGCTCGTATACGTTTGGCGATGTAGAAAACAACTTTAAAGTGCCCGCCGCCATCCTGGCGCAGGCCTTCGGCGTTTCGTCGGATGATCCGGCGGCGTTTGAGGTGAAAGACCTGGAAAGCACTTACGCCGACCAGGAGTTCGAGATCGAGACTACCTCCGTCCGGTTTTTTGTGGCGCTCTATACAGGATTGCCCTACGAGATCGTAGAGGACGTTTATTTGCCGAAACGGGCGGCCGAGATGCTGAAATCGCAGGCGACCCTGACGGCTGAACAGGTTGCCTACCTGGACGCGCACACCGTCATTCTGAAGGAGATGTCTGCTCCCGTTCCCGGGACAGATGCTACCATTGAACCAGAATCCGGCGAAGATCGCACCCTCAAAGGCAAAACCACATTCCAGGAAGTACTCGACTGGGGCATACCGCAGGAAACGCTCGAGAACCTTATTGGGGGCAAGCTGCCCAGCTCGTTGACAAAAGTCAAAGACTATTGCACAGAAAAAGGGCTGAACTTCAAAGAGATTTGCCCTTCAATCCAGGCAGAGATCGATAAGGTAGCCCCATAAGAAAAGAGGGATTCTGAGGACGGAGCAGGTGAAATCGAAAACAGCTTCCACTTCGTGGAAGCTGTTTCAAATTTGGAGTTACACTGGTAAAAATCAAATGCATTGAATGTATACAGTGGCCACTTATATCAGACAATTTTTATCTTGACAGTATAGAATAGGCGTTCTACAATAAAGGCTCATCGACGTCAGGAGGGCAAAACGCAGCGATTTGTTTATCCCTCATGTTTGAGGTAGGCAAAGAAACGGAGGTGTTAACGAGTTCCCTACAACAGGGTCAGCACGAAAACAACTTGCCGATAAAGCTTGCCCAGCCGGCCCGGCGAGCGCTCAATAGTGTTGGCATCCACAACCTTAACCAGTTATCCAACTTTAGCAAAACTGAGATCAAACAGTTGCATGGCATTGGGCCAAACGCCCTTTCGCAACTTCAGCAGGCGCTCGCTGAGAACGGTTTGTCCTTCGCGGACAAAGATGGAATACGCCAGGAGGAAAGATGAACCAAACAGGATCCAAAAACGAGGTTGACGCCTCCCAACGCATCAGCGACTATATCGCAGGACTGAACGACTGGCGCGGCGAAATGCTTGCCCGGCTGCGCAAACTGGTCCATGAGGCCGCTCCCGAAATCAACGAGGAATGGAAGTGGGATACCCCGGTCTGGGCGCAGAAAGGCAACGTCCTGGCTGGCGGAGTTTTTAAGGATCATGTAAAAGTCAACTTTTTCAAAGGCGCTTTCCTGGACGACCCGAAAGGCCTCTTCAACGCCGGAATGGAGGCGAAAGCGACGCGCGCCATCGATTTTTATGAAGATGACAAAATCGACGAGGACGGCTTGAAAGACCTGATCCGCGCCGGCGTTGCTTACAATACGTCCGGCAGCAAAAAGAAATGAAGCTTAACTCCCAATATCGCTGAAAAACTCGCTTCCTCAAGCCTATAAAAAGGAGAATTATTAACGGTAACCAACAAGTTGTCCCAGCTTGATCTGTCGATCCCAAAGCTGCGTTCCGCTTTCCATGGCCAGGTCATTGCGCCGGGTGACCCTGCGTACGACGAAGCCCGCACCCTCTTCTACGGTGGGATCGACCGGCGACCGGCAGTGATTATCCGGGCAAAGGATGCGGATGAGGTCTCTCGAGTCATAGCGCTCGCGCGTAAAACGGGACTGGAACTGGCGGTCCGTAGCGGCGGCCATAGCGTGGCCGGCTACAGCGTCTCGGAAGGCGGTATCGTGCTTGATCTATCAGAGATGTGCTCCCTGCAAATTGATGTGGAGGAACGTACCGCCTGGGCTGAAGCTGGTTTGACCACCGGCGAGTACACGACTGAATCCAGCAAGCACGGTCTCGCGACCGGCTTTGGAGACACCGGCTCGGTGGGAATTGGAGGGCTCACGCTAGGGGGCGGGATTGGGTACCTGGTGCGCAAGTACGGCCTGACCATCGACGATCTGCTGGCAGCTGAAATCGTCACGGCGGACGGTAAAGTCCTACAAGTGGACGACGAGACTCAACCGGACCTGTTTTGGGCGATCCGAGGCCGGAGGAGGCAACTTCGGCGTTGTCACCCGCTTCAAGTTCCGTCTTCACGAAGTCGATGAAATCCTGGGCGGCATGCTCATTTTACCGGCTATACCCGATGTCATCGCTTCGTTTATGGCCTTAGCCGATGCCGCGCCAGAGGAGCTATCCACTATTGCCAACGTCATGCCCGCACCACCCATGCCGTTCCTGCCGGAAGAACAGCATGGAAAACTGATCGTCTTGGCAATGCTGGTCTACGCGGGCGAACCAAAAGCCGGGGAGAGCGTCATTACCTCTTTCCGGGCGCTGGCCACCCCCATCGCGGATATGGTCCGGCCAATGCACTATCCGGAAATCTACCCGCCCGAGGAGGGCGAGTATCATCCGGTTGCGGCGTCGCGCACTATGTTCGTTGACAGCATCGACCGCTCTGTGGCAGAAACGATCCTGGACCACCTCCAGGCCTCGACCGCTTCGATGGCTGTGGCGCAGCTAAGAGTCCTGGGCGGAGCGATGGCGCGAGTCCCGGTCGAGGCCACTGCCTTCGCACACCGCAATTCCCATATCATGGTGAATGTTGCTGCCCTGTATGAGCAGCCGGACCAGAAAGCGACGCATGAAGCCTGGGCCGAAGGTTTCGCGTCTGACCTGAAGCAAGGAGATACAGGCGCGTACGTAAACTTCCTCGGAAAGGAGGGCGAGGCGCAAGTCCGCGCTGCGTATCCCGGCCAGACCTGGGAACGGCTCCAGGAGATCAAATCCCGCTACGACCCGACCAATCTGTTCCGGCTCAACCAGAATATTCCACCTCATGAACGATAAAAAATCTGAGGATGTCGGCCGGGTATGGTGGTTTTGGTTTACCACCAACGCATTTGCCGTTGACAAGAGGTTGCGGCACATCTTCCGGGCGCTCCCGCACGACCCGCGCTGTAAATTTTGCAATGCGCCTTTCCAGGGCGTTGGCGGGGTGATTGTCAAGGCGCTCTTCGGTAAACGACGCTCCGATTTGAATCCTCGCTACTGTAATCTATGTGAGCAGGCTTCGCGCGAGTTCCCCGGCGGAGCTGAGGTGCCGATGTCCATGCTATTCGCAGATGTTCGTGGTTCTACGGCGCTCTCCGAGAAAATGAGCCCCACCCAGTTCAGACAGTTGATCAACCGGTTTTATACCGGCGCGACCAAAGTCATTGTAGAAGAAGACGGGCTGGTGGAAAAGCTAGCCGGTGACGCGGTGGCAGCCTTTTGGGGCTCGGGGTTTGCCGGTCCGCACTATGTTGCGCGCACCATAAAAGTCGCCCAAGACCTGATGCGGGTTATGGAAAGGCAAGAAATCCCGGTCGGGATTGGCGTGCATGCAGGAGTCGCCTACTTTGGCGCGATGGGCGTAGCGGGTGGTCTGACCGAGATATCCGCCATCGGGGATGAAGTCAACCAGGCTGCCCGCCTGGCTTCGAAGGCCGCGGCCGGGGAAATTATCGTCAGCGAGCAGGCGCTCCACGAAACGGACATCGCTGAGGGCGACCTGGAGTCTGCGCAGCCTGGTGCTGAAAGGCATCAGCGAGCCGGTACGTGTGCGTGTGATGTACGGTTCGTAACCAGGTCCTTCGCAAAGGAGAACAGCATGGCAAAAGTCATTTTAGGCACAACTATGTCGCTGGACGGGTTCATCAACGACCGCAACGGCAGCGTGGAAGCGCTGTATCCAGACCTGGCCACTTGGCGAGAGACCGATCCGGGGAGAGAATCCATTCAAAACACAGGCGCAGTGGTAATGGGACGTAATTCCTTTGCTATGGCGGAGGATCCGGATACACTCGCAGGCAATTACGAGTATCAGGTGCCAATATTCGTCCTTACCCACCAGCCTCCAAAGAAACAACCGAAAGAAACCGATGTGTTAACTTTTACATTCGTTACAGAAGGCATCCAAAGCGCCATCCGGCAAGCGCAATCGGCTGCGGGGGAAAAAGATGTCAATGTTATCGGCGCTCCAAACACTGCCCGGCAATGCTTGCAAGCGGGTCTCGCAGACGAGCTACACATCGATATCATGCCAGTGCTGCTGGGCGGCGGGCTTCGATTTTTTGAAGATACCGGCCTGGAACGCACATTACTGGAAAGACTACAAGTGGTAGAACTTCCCGGAGGCAGAACGCATATGAAATTTCGAATTATCAGATAGGATCAAAAATTATGGAAAATCCCAACAAAGATGCCGCCGTTTCTTTCCTCGAAATGGCATCCAGCGGAAAAGTCCGCGAAGCCTATTCAAAGTACATTGGTGATGGCTTCCGGCACCACAACCCCTTTTTCGAAGGGTCGGCGGAGGAGTTTCAAGTGGCGATGGAGGAAAATGCGAGGCAGAACCCTGCCAAGGCTTTAGAAGTGAGTAGATAGCCAGATTTGGGGTGCGAGCGTGGGTACCCACGCTCGCACCCCAAATCTGGCACCCTTTTCATCCCGCCACTGTCGTGCGGGATATCCGAATGAACCAAAACTATCGATAGGAAAAGAAACAAAAGGAGGCTTTAGAATTATGAGTGGAAACTATATATCCAAAACATCGATCAACATCGACGCTCCCAGAGAAAAGGTATGGGAGGCACTTACAAAACCAGAAATCATCAAACAATACTTGTTCGGCACAGAGGTGACTACCGATTGGCAGGTTGGCAGCCCCATTACGTATAAAGGCACCTGGGAAGGCAAGGCGTATGAAGATAAGGGTAAAGTGTTGCAGGTCGTGCCGGAAAAGCTTTTAGTTTCCACGTTCTGGAGTTCTTTGTCGGGCGTTCCCGATATCCCCGAAAACTACCAGACTGTCCGGTACGATTTGAGCAGTGAAGGGGATAAAACCAGGTTGACCCTTACCCAAGATAACAATGCAACCCAGGAAGCAGCCGACCATTCCGAGCAGAACTGGAAAATGGTTCTGGAAGAGATGAAAAAGTTGCTTGAACAATGAGCAAACCAATCGTAACGGAATTCGTGACAATGGAACAACTCGCACCTGATTAAAGAAAACATGGAAAAAATAAAAACGGCTTCCGAAAAACGGAAACCGTTTTTATTTAAAAATCAGGGACGGATCCTGCCTGGATAAACCGGGTTTGTTCTTTACAGGTGAAGGGATTCCGCTTGGGTGCAGAATACCCATCAGATTGGCTGGCAGCCCCAGGTCCGGTTAGATGCGGGGGCCGTCAGGCCATGGAGATTTCCAGTTTATGGATCTCACTTTCGAGGCTTTCCAACTTATCCTCGAGACTGGCTTTTTTAACAGAAAAATAGATTGCCAGGATCCCGGCGATCAGGATGACTGGGATGCCGGACCAAAAAACGGGGAGCAGGAGGACTCCGGCCCCGATCCCCCACAAGCTGTACTTAAATCGCCGGTTTGTTTGTCGGATTTCTTCTTTGATCTGTATTTTTTGGTCTTCCAGCTCACCGAGCTGTGATTTCATTTCCGCAAGGGAGACCATGCTGGCACCTCCTTGTGCTTTCCTCTGATGCATTATATGAGCAAGCAAATTCAAAAGGGAAAAAGAACAAACCCCTATCCTTTACGACGTCATCACTTTAATATTGAATCGTTCCGCATCGATCACACGCCGCAAAGCCCACCAGAGCGGCAAAAACATCTCGACCCCTCTAGCTGTCGTAATATCCCCTAAATCGATGATCGACTTCCAACCAAACCACTCCCGCAAAATCCGGATGACCTCCGTCTTGGCTTCGTGGTCATTCCCGCTGACGAAGACATCCGTTCTGCCCTCGACCTTGTTCGGTTCAACCATGACATTGGCGTTCATCGTATTCAGAGTTTTTACCACGCGCGCCTCAGGAAAAGCGCGCTGGATCTGCTCGCCAACCGAATCCGTATTACAAACGGTAAGCGTCAAATTTTCGGTCGAATAGTCGATCGGATTGGACGTGTCGATGAGGATCTTGCCTTTCAAATTCTCGGCGCCGACCTGTTTCAAAACATCCACAGAAGCTGCGCCCAGCGTACAATTGAAAACAATTTCTCCAAATGCTCCCGCATTTCTGAACGTTCCATATAAGGCGTGCGGGCTGCCCTCTTCTTTTGCCCAGGTAATCGCCTTGGGATTTGCCTCGCTGCGCGAACCCAACATGACTTGGTGCCCAAGTTGCAACAATTTGGACCCGATTGTTTGTCCCACCATTCCCGTGCCTAATACACCAATTTCCATAACAGTCTCCTCTCCAGCATCCATGTATTCATATCCGGGCAAGTACCGCAACCGGATTAAATTAGATGTTCAATTTTGATAGAGCACCTTGAAACTCAACCGAGTACCCTACGGTCTAAGATAGTTGCGGCACAAGTATACTGCAATCGGCCGAAATCGAACGATAAGTAGTGGTGAATCTTATTGAAGAAAAGCTTCCTACGGGCATATCTGCTCAAGCCTAGCGAGGGATTCCCGAAAAATGGGGTGCGTGGGGCGTACACCCCCACGCACCCCATTTTTCGGTTCTCTTCTGACAGGCTAAGCAAGTCACCTTACACGAATGGCTGTGTCTGTGCGTAATCCCGGTCCGGACGTTTCTCATCCGCTTTTGCCATTTTCGTCTTGAGCCACTTGAGCCGGAACGTTTCTTCGCGCTCGCGTTCTTCCAACGCGCTGTTGATGAAAAGAACTGTCTCTTCATAATTTGGGATAAAGATATGCTGTAAGGCGTTGACCCGGCGTAAAGTTTTACGCAGTTCACCGGCCAGGCGCCAGACAGAAGTCACCAACTCAGAGAGCTCCGGGATACGCTCGAGCACCTTGCGGAAGGCAACGCTTGCTTCGTCGAGTGTCGCCTTGGTATCTCCCAGGCTATAGGACATTTCCGGCGGCCCTCCGCTGGCCTCGATCACCGGGATCGGCACGCCCATCACCCCGCGCAATTTGAGTTTTACATCCACGGTCTTGTGGATCGCCAGGGAAGCGCGCTCTACATGGTCCTCCCCCATGGTCAGCTGGGCCTGTTCGAGCGCGCGATATGCTTCCGCAACCAGTTTTTGAATCTCTTCCTGGACGACCTGCGCATTGTGGGCCATCTGGATCAACTCCGTGGTCAACACTTCCCGTTTTCGGTCCAGGATTTCGTAGCCTTCCCGGGCGAAACGCAGTTCCTGCTTCATGCGCAGCAGGTTGCTGCGGGTCGGAGGATGTTAATGGTTGTCATCGTCCCCTTTATAATACTCGTCGATCTCTTTTGGTGTAACGCGGGTTAATTCTTCTTTAGGCAGCATCGACAGCAGACGCCAGCCGATATTCAAGGTTGTCTCGATGGTCCGGTTTTCAGTCAGGCCCTGGTTCACGAATTCTCCTTCGAAGGCCTTCCCAAACTGAACGTATTTTCGGTCTGCTTCAGAAAGTTCCTCTTCACCGATCACCGAGGCCAGGGCGCGCACATCCTGCACGTGGGCATACGCTGCGAAGAGCTGCGAAGCCAGGTGGGGGTGGTCGGTGCGCGTCTTGTCTTCTCCAATGCCGTCCTTCATCAGCCGCGACAGGCTGGGAAGCACAGCGACCGGCGGGTAAATGCCCTGGTGATCCAGGTCGCGGCTGAGGGTGATCTGTCCCTCCGTGATGTACCCGGTCAGGTCCGGGACGGGGTGGGTGATGTCGTCGTTCGGCATGGTCAGGATTGGAATCTGGGTGATCGACCCCTCGCTGGATTTGATGCGGCCGGTGCGCTCGTAGAGCGCGGCCAGGTCGCTGTACATATAACCGGGGTATCCCTTACGGCTGGGCACCTCGCCGCGGATGTTCGAAATCTCGCGCAGCGCTTCGCAGTAATTGGTCATATCGGTCATGATAACCAGCACGTGCATGCCCTTATCGAAGGCCAGGAACTCGGCCAGGGTCAGCGCGGCCCGCGGGGTGACCAGGCGCTCCACCGGCGGGTCGTCTGCCAGGTTGAGGAACATCGCCACGCGCGTGAGGGCGCCGCTTTCCGTGAACGACTCGCGGAAGTAAGCCGCTACATCGTTCTTAACGCCCATCGCCGCAAACACGATCACGAACTGCTGCGCTTCCGCCTGCGATTCCCCGACCGGGACTCCCAGCGTTGCTTGGCGTACAATTTGGGCAGCCAGCTGGTCGTGTGGCAGACCGGCTGCAGAAAACAGGGGCAGCTTCTGACCGCGCAACAGGGTGTTCATCCCGTCGATGGTCGAGATACCAGTCTGGATGTAATCGACCGGATACACGCGCGCGGTTGGGTTGATCGGCGCTCCGTTGATATCGGCGTACCGATCAGCCAGTGGCTCAGGGCCGCCGTCCAAAGGCCGCCCCAGACCGTTGAAAATACGGCCCAGCATCTCTTCCGCCACCGGGATTTGATAAGGCTGGCCCATGAACTGGATGCGCGTGCCATCGATAGAAAGCCCTGATGTACCCGCGAACACCTCGATCACTGCCAGGTCTTCACCGACTTCGAGCACCCGTCCATAACGGGTGCGCCCGCGCGAGTCAATAATTTCTACCACCTCGTCATAGCCCACGCTACCGATGCCCTCCACAAACACCAGGGGGCCTTCGATCCGGCTTACGCCGAGAACTCCATTTATGCCTAAATCGGTTGCACTCATGCATACTCCGCTTCTAACTTTTCCATTTGCTGGTCGATTTCTTTCTCAATATCGTCGAACTTTGACAGCTCATCGTTTTCGACCTGCGTTTTCATACGAATCAACGTGTTCACAACCGGCAGGTCATGGATTGCCGAAATTAAAGCGCCTTCTTTAATAATCTGCTGGGCGCGTTGGTGAAAGTGCAGGATCAAGCCCAACATGCGGATCTGCTTCTCGACCGAAGAATACGCATCCACCGGGTCGAACGAGTTCTGTTGCAGGAACCCTTCCCTTAAGAGACGCGCCGTTTCCAAGATCAAACGCTGCTCGTCCGGCAACGTATCCGAACCAACCAGTTTGACGATCTGTTGCAGGCGGCTTTCTTCACTCAGGATTTCCATCGCGTACGTGCGCATGGACAGCCAATCCTGGCCAACCTCTTCGCGCCACCAGTCGGCAACGGAATCGATGTATTCGCTGTAACTATCCAACCAGTTGATGGACGGATAATGGCGGGCAGAGGCCAGGGATTTATCCAACGCCCAGAAACAGCGGATGAAGCGCTTGGTGTGCTGGGTAACTGGTTCCGAAAAATCGCCGCCCGGAGGGGAGACCGCGCCAACCACGCTGATCGAGCCCCTCTGGCCGTTCAGAGTCTCCACGTATCCAGCTCGCTCGTAAAATTCTGCCAGGCGGTCGGCAAGGTAAGCCGGGTAACCTTCCTCTGCTGGGAGTTCTTCCAGGCGCCCGGAAATCTCACGCAGCGCCTCGGCCCAGCGGGAGGTGGAGTCGGCCATCAGGGCCACATGATAACCCATATCGCGGTAATATTCGGCAATCGTGATGCCGGTATAGATGCTGGCTTCGCGCGCTGCGACGGGCATGTTAGATGTATTGGCAATCAGGACGGTGCGCTCCATCAACGGGCGATCAGTACGCGGGTCGACCAGGTGCGGGAACTCCTGCAGTACTTCGGTCATCTCGTTGCCGCGCTCTCCACATCCGATATAGACGATGACCTGCGCGTCCGCCCATTTGGCGATGCTGTGCTGGGTGACCGTCTTGCCGGACCCGAACGCTCCCGGGATGGCGGCCGTGCCGCCCTTTGCCAGGGGGAAGAAGGTATCCAGCACGCGCTGACCGGTGACCAGGGGCTCATTCATTCCCCGGCGTATCTGATAAGGGCGCGGCTTGCGAACGGGCCAACGCTGCAACATAGTCAATTCCACTTCGCCGGATCGAGTTTCCACCCGGGCAATCGGCTCCTCGATGGTGTATGCCTTGGCCGGCGCGATCCAGGTTAATTTGCCTTCCATATCGGGCGGAACCATGACACGGTGTTCCAGCGCTTCTGTCTCAGGAACGGTGCCGAGGATGGTGCCTCCGAGAACCTCATCCCCGACCTGGAGCTGGGGCGTGAAATCCCAGCGGTCTTTGCGGTTAAGCGAATTGAGATGGACGCCACGCTCGATGAACGATCCTGTACGAGCTTCGATTAAGGGCAAAGGCCGTTGCACACCGTCGTAAATGCTGCGCAACAGGCCCGGCCCCAGCTCGACCGATAGCGGCAGGCCAGTGTCATAAACAGGCGCACCGGGATGCATCCCCGATGTCTCCTCGTACACCTGGATGGTTATGACATTGTCGTTCAGACCAATGACTTCCCCCACCAGCTGGTCTTCACCGACCTCTACCAGGTCCATCATGTTCACCTGTCTCGAACCCTGGGCACGGACAACAGGTCCGTTGATCCAGGTCACATTTCCAACTTGCTCTTGATCGCTCATAAAGCTTCTCCCATTAAAATACGATGGACCGAACTTCGCAACGTATCCTGCATGCGTCTGAGGCGGGTTCCGAGGGTGTTGTCGTACTGTCTGTGCTTGTCTTCGGTCTCGACAATAATGCCAAGCCTGTTTTCTAACCGATCGCCCAATTGAACATTCACCCCTGCTTCTTTTGAAATGGCTTCGAGAACGCTGGTCGGTAGCGATTTCAACGTCTCCGCATCGGCGCGCACGATCGCAGCCTCCCCCCCTAATTGCCGTAATGCCTCTTTCAAAAGGCGTTGTGCAATTTCTTCATAATCAGAACTGTGCAGCAAATTGGGTAAGCGCTCTCTGGCAGTATTGAATACATCCTCCAGCAACTTTTCCCGTTGCGCAAGGAGCATCGTTCGCGCTTTCAACTGGTTCGTGGCAACGACCTGACCCCGAATCCGTTCGGCCTCTAGCGTAGCCTGGCCCAGGATTTTGGCTCGCTCTTCTTCCGCCTGCTCCTGTGCAGCCTGCCGAATTTTATCTGCCTTCGTTCTGGCCTCTGCCAGAACCTGGTCAGCATCGCCACGCACATCTCTCAAAACTGCATTGGAAAGCACTTTGATATTGTCATCTATCGCTTTCATAAAAAATTATTCTCCGATCGAGTTCACCTCGGCTCAACATAGCGGTAAAGGATTATTTTATTTATAACCTTACGCCAATCGCCCGCATCACAACTTCATTCAGAGAGGGTTGGCCTTCTGCCACACCCTGCGGACCCGGAATCTCGACAACCAGCGGTACCGTGCTGCGCAGTTTCAGTTCATCCATCCGTCCCTGAATGAGCCCCGATACGTCTTCCGTGATCAGAACAATGCCATTTTCGGCATTCGAAAGAGCCTCGTCCAACACTGCATTCACTTCATCGGCCGTGGCGACCGCTTTTCCGTGGACGCCAACCAGCGAGAATCCCAGGACGGCTTCCTGATTGCCGATAACGAAAACTTTCATTCCACCCCTATCCTTGAGGCAAGACCAGGAAGGAAATCACCAGACCGTAGATAGCGATACCTTCCGCCAGGCCAACGAAGATGAGCGAACGCCCAAAGGCTTCCGGCTTCTCAGCGATTGCGCCCACTGCAGCTGCGCCCGTGCCACTTACAGCAATACCGGCGCCAATAGCAGCCAGACCCGTGGAAAGAGCGGCTGCCAGCCTTGCGTACGGATCGGTTACGGCCTCCTGTAACAGGCCGGATGCCATAGCGTTCGTAGGTGAAGCAAGCCAAACAATTCCGGCACCTAATGCCATCAAAAGGATGAAAAGGTTATAGACCTTGAATCCCAATACCAAATCCTTTGTGGCCTTGGTTAGATCACTGCTACGCCGATTCATAAAATAGAAGACAACCGGTGCGATCGGTATCAGGCTTGCCAGAATTGCCACAACAATTTTGAACATCGTTCTTCTCCTTGAAAAAATGATTTATTTGGTTATTTTTCTTCTGCACGTAGGGGAGTGAGCGGTTCGTAAGGCGCTCCGCCCCCTGTGAAGAATTTACTGAAGAATTCGTAATAGTGGAGACGCATGGTTTGAATACCAACGATCAAGCCCTCGAATCCGACAATAAATATATTGCCCAGGACGACGACAATCCAATAAGGGATGCTGCTACCTTCTCCACCCACCATGTGGGCAAGGACGAAGATTGCTCCACTCAAACCGGCATGCGCTACAGCAAACGCGCCAACACGCACATACGACATGCTGTTGCTGAACAAGCTGATTAACTTCTCAAAAAGCTCTACGGCAGACTGGAACAGGAACATGCCAATGCCACCCTCGATGAGCGGTCGATGTCCCTCAAACAGGTGTTTGAAAAACTCTGAGAACATTACGACCACGCCTCCAATCACCGCCAGCACAATAAAAACCGCTGTCGGGATGGGAAAACCGGGCAGGGCAAGACTGCCGGCCAGCCCAAGCAAAGACCAGTACAGTACCAACCCGGCCAGGCCGTTGGGGTCAAACAACAACCGGGCCCAATCCTGAGCGATCCAGGCGTTGTAAATATTGAGCAGGAAACCGATGCTGAGGATCACGACCCCGGCTCCAATGGCAACCAACAAAATTTCGGTAATGTGGTGGATGGGCTGTATCCATATCAACTGCCTGAACAATGGACTGTCTGGCAAGATATCCTCGAACCCAAAAATGCTGCCATAGAGAAACCCAAACACGATCGACATCAGTCCGCAGATCAGGACGATCGTGCCAAGGCTGGCCATGCTGCGCAAGGCAGCCACGCGCTTGCTCGAAATGACCCAGCCCAATATGGCTAACAAGAAACCATGACCGACATCGCCGAACATGGCCCCAAACAGTAAGGGGAACGTAATGGTAATCAGAATGGTGGGATCTATCTCTTCATACCGGGGCCGCGCATAGGTGGTTGTCAGCATTTGAAATGGGCTGAGCAGCCCGGGATTTCGCAAAGAGACCGGAACATTCTCGGCCCCGCTAGCCCGTTTGTATGGAGTGGTCTCGATGACGATATCCTTGGAAGTCCGTTTCAGTTTCTCGGTGAGCGGGGCCATGCTGGACGATGGTATCCAACCTACGACCAGGTAAGTATATTTCAGTCTCCCATAGTGCCCCATTGCATCCGCCATCATCCGGCTCGTGCGCACACTCCATAACAGGGATTGAAGCTGCTCGGCATACTTTGTCCGTAGCTGGTTGATCTCAGCTTTCTGTTTTTCAATTTGTTGCTGGGTGTTCGCGATCTCTGTATTGAGGGACTTGATCATCTCCGAAGGAGTGCCCTCGAATGTACCCTTGAAATCAAAGGCATTAAGGTACGCGCTGCGGGCTGCCCTGTCCAGGATATCTGCATTCCCGCTTGCTCCGGTCAGCCAGACCACGGCATTTTTGTCGTCCTCACGCAAGACCTGTAAGACGGATGGCGTGCGCGCCAGGCTCGTTTCCAGCCGGTCCAGGTTGGCGACTGGCATGGTTCCGAATATAGAGTGAATATATGTGGGGTTGCGTAACATGCCAAGGTCGAGGTCGATGCCGGCGATAGGCTCCAATTCCCTGACATTCTCTTGAAGCTGCTCCAGCCTTTTCTGGCTGGCAGCCAACTCGTTCGTCACATTCTTAATGGCATGCTCGATTTGCCCGATCTGCGGGCAAATCTCCTCGATCGCCACTACCTGCGGTTCTTCGATCTTTGGCGGCGCTCCCTCTTCTACACTCAGGGCTTGCATCGCAAGTAAAATCTGGCGCTCCAGGGTTGCATATATGGAAGCTCGTTCTTTCCAGGAATCGATAGAATCGGATTTAGCACGTGAGCCCAGGTTGCTTGCATCCACTTGATGGAACACCCCTTGTCCAGTCAGCACATTCGTTACGGCTAAAAGATCCTTTTCCGGAATAATCAACTCCAATTCAGTCATCTCTTGCGGAAAGAACATACCACCTCCAAAATAATCAAAAAATGATAAGTGTACTTGCGGCTGGCATTATGCCGCGACCCGGCTATCTGATTCTGTGTTCAGCAGGAGGTAAGGTGCAAACCGCTCGACCGGCATTTGTGCAGCCTTCGCCTCAACAAGGACCGTCAGATCTTGGACTTCTAATTCAATCAATAGAGCAAATGCAAGCGGAAGTCCAATTTGGAAAGGATAACTTGTAAAAACTTCTTTTAGCTGACGCCGCATGCGTCTCTGTAATTGCAATTCCAGCTTTGGCAAACCGCGCTCAGGTTGTTGTAACAGGGTTTCGATATCGCTCAAGCCTGGATAGAGGCGATCCAATATGCGGACGATATCGCCTCCCACGGCAATCGCGCGGATATCCTCATCTCGCACCCGGTATCCAAACGGTAGGGTATAGTTAACGATTTCTTCTTCTGAAAGATGGTAATAAACGCGATAACGAATAGCCCACATCAGGTTGGTCATGTCCACTAAAGGCCCTATGATTCGCATCGCCTCCGTCCGGTCCCTGCCTGGAAGTTGGTTGACTTTCGCCCATAACTTGTTCCAGTAACTCAGATCCAGCGCAACTTCCAGCGGAAAGAGGCTGTGCTCTTCAGAGTACCGCCTTAGCGCATGGTTCAGCGTGTCGTAGTAAGGGGTAGAGGACAATAGCGCTATGGCAGCTTCTACATTCCCTGTTTCTAACATTTGCTGTGCTGGAAGCACAGACATAGAACCAAGCGGAAAAAGAATGTCTCGGACCTGCTCCCAGGAAGAGTCTGTCACAATCCCGCGCAAAATGGCCTTTAGATTATCGATCTCAAAATGGCGGAATAGTTGAACAACCAGGGAACGGGTATGTGCAGGGACTGAATGAATAATAGTCAGGTAAACATCCGCTACCCGGTGCTTAATTTGTTGAATAGCCCATTTGGCAGTAAGATCCTTGTCTTCCACACCGGTCAAATATGGACCATATGGAGTTTCCCTGAGCAAGGCAATCAGTGCCGGTAAATCTGGCGTCTCACGCAAACTGGCCCCCTGTTCAGGGGTCAGTAAGGTGGAATACATAACTCGAATTCGCGAATGAATGGCCGCGTAACTAGAAACCCCGCTCATCGCGCTGACCTATTCCCTTCCAGCCACTCGATCGAGCACATAGCTGACGGCCCGGTCGAAGTTTCCCTTGGCCATGTTGGTTGAACGCTTGACCTTTTCCTCAGCATCTGCCGAAATGCGCGCGACTTCCTCCTCAGCCTGGGCGTTTTCAACCAGACGGCGGGCTTCTTCTTGCGCATCGTTTTTTGCTTTTTCAATGATTTGCTGGGATTCTTGGCTGGCCTGTTTTAATAATTGCTCCGCCTCACGTATTGCAGCCTCATGAATTTCTTGTGCTTCTTTCTCGATTTCCATTACTTGTTGAATACGTTCATCTCTCATCGAATATTACCTCACCAATTGTTTTTTTGCCCTCAGCAGACGCACGTTTGCAATAAGAGCCAATTAAGTTCTCATTTTTAAGTAAACGCATTCACCGCGAATCCATCTGACGAGTTCTTCCTCACCAGACGATCATAACTTTATTAGAAATGCCTGGTTGTTTGATTTATTTTGGACTCTAACCTACCCGATCTTGTGCAAAATTCTTTACAAATTCCATATATTTTATCTAAAAACGTGCGCATATGATACTCGATTATTTTGCGTATTGCAACCCTTTTTATAAATTTTTAACGGGAATGCCCCATTCATGAAAAGATAACCAAAACGGCTTCCTGTTTCGGAAGCCGTTTTGGTTATCAAGTAAGAATGACACTTTTACACCCTGGGCAAGTTGCGGCGTAACATGTTGTAACTATTCAGCCCGCGCACGGTGCCCTCCACCACGCAGGTGAGCGGGTTATCTACTAAATAAGCAGGGATTCCCAAGGACTTCGTCAACAGCTTGTCGATCCCGCGAAGCAGCGCGCCGCCGCCGCACAAGGCCACACCGCGGTCAATGATGTCCGCCACCAGTTCAGGGGGCGTCTTTTCGAGCACGCGACGGCCGGTTTCGATGATGTTTTTGAGCGGTTCCTGCAAAGCTTCAACGATTTCGCCGGTTGTCAACGTGACCGGTCGCGGCAGGCCTGTCACCTGGTCCTGCCCCTGGACTTCCATGCTCTGTTCCATATCCTGGGGGACCGCCGCACCGATCCGGATTTTGAGCTGCTCGGCGGTCACTTGACCAATGATCACCCCATATTTTCGCCGGACGTAAGTAACAATGGCATCGTCCAAATCGAAACCGCCGCCGCGCAACGTCTCCGCGGAAACGATCCCATACATGGCCAATACAGCCGCTTCCGTCGCGCCAGCGCCCAAACAGATGACCATGTTCCCCGAGGGCGATCCGATCGGCAGGTCAATCCCGAGCGCGGCTGCCAGCGATTGCTGGATCAGGTACGCCTCGCGAGCGCCCGCCTCCATCACCGCCTCGAACACCGCTCGACGTTCTACGCTAGTAACCCCATAAGGGACGGAGATCATCACGCGGGGACGAAAAATGCGCATCGAACCGCTTACGCGGCGCAGAAGATACGCTAAAAGGGTTTCGGTGATTTCGTAATCGGCGATGACGCCATTTTTCAGGGGGCGGGCAACTTCAATCGTATCAGGAACGCGCCCGTACATGTCACGCGCTTCCTGTCCGACGGCCACCATTTTTTGCTCTTCGACCTCGATAGCAACAATGGTAGGTTCCTCGAGCAGCACCTGCGTGCTGTCGGCCAGGCGAGTGTACATGGTACCCAGGTCGATGCCCAAGTCTTTAGAAAAAACTGCCACAGGCCCCTATTTCTTTTCTTCGTATGGGCGGCTTGAGACCCTGCGATAACGGCGGACAGCATCCAGGCGTAAGTTGGATCGGCGCAAGGCAGCTTCGACGGCAAGATAAGTGTCGCTATCTGCCGGGACGCCTTTTTCGAGAATTTCTTTTGCGCGCTTGCGAGCAGTTTCGGCGCGGTCCAGATCTATTTCTTTAATGTTTTCAGCCGCATCGGCGAGAACCGTCACAATATCCGGTTGGATTTCTGCTACGCCGCCAGCCACTGTAAAAACTTCCTCTTTTTCTTTGGTACGCACCTTGATCACGCCATAATTCAGGGTTGTCAAAAGCGGCGCGTGATGTGGCAAAATTCCCATCTCCCCTGCCGAACCTGGCAAGACGACGATATCGACATCACCCTCAAAGACCATACGATCTTGAGAGACTATTTCACAGCGGATTGGCATGCCCTCCCGATCCTATCTCTTGCGATCCTAGTTGTGCAGCTTTTCGCGAACGTCTTCAATTGTACCAGCCATCATAAAGGCCTGCTCGGGCAGGTCATCGCATTTGCCGTCCAGGATTTCGCGGAAGCCGCGGACCGTTTCTGCCAGGGGAACATAGCGACCGGGAATATTGGTAAAACGCTCTGCCACGAAGAACGGCTGCGAGAAAAACCTTTCGATCTTGCGGGCACGGGCCACAACCAGCTTATCGTCTTCGGAAAGCTCGTCGACGCCCAGGATGGCGATAATATCTTGCAAGTCCTTGTAACGTTGTAACATGCGCTGAACTTCGCGAGCCACAAAGTAGTGTTCTTCGCCCACGATATTGGGATCAAGAATTCGGGAGGTGGAAGTGAGCGGGTCCACAGCGGGATAAATGCCCTTTTCCACGATGGAACGTTCGAGCGCGATGGTTGCATCGAGGTGGGTGAAGGTCACCACCGGGGCAGGATCGGAGTAATCATCCGCCGGCACGTAGATGGCCTGCATCGACGTGATCGAGCCGGTGCGAGTGGAGGTAATCCGCTCCTGTAGCTCGCCCATCTCTGTGGCCAATGTAGGCTGGTAACCCACCGCGGAGGGCATACGCCCGAGCAGCGCCGAGACTTCCGACCCGGACATCGAAAAGCGGAAGATATTATCGATGAAGAGCAGCACATCGCGGCCCTGGTCACGGAAGTATTCTGCCATGGAGAGCGCGGAAAGCGCCACCCGCAGACGGACTCCTGGCGGCTCGTTCATCTGGCCATATACCATGACGGTGTCTTTCATCACGCCAGATTCGAGCATTTCGCGATAAAGCTGCGTTCCTTCGCGGGTGCGCTCGCCTACACCCGCGAACACCGAGTTGCCTTCATGTTCTGTCGCCACAGAGCGAATGAGTTCCATGATGATGACGGTCTTGCCGGTGCCGGCGCCGCCAAAAATACCGGTCTTGCCGCCCTTGGTGAAAGGCGCAATCAGGTCGATGACCTTGATGCCGGTCTCGAACACTTCCACGCTTGTGGACTGTTCGGAGAACGGGGGTGCAAGGCGATGAATGGGATAATAGGTTTCCGCGTCGACCTCCCCTTGCTTGTCAACCGGGCGGCCTAAAACATTAAAGATCCGGCCCAAAGTCGCCTCACCGACCGGGACCATAATGGGTGATCCTGTTGCTTTAGCCGGTACGCCACGCGACAGGCCATCGGTGGAGTCCATTGATACCGTACGGACCCAGTTATGTCCAAGATGTTTTTGGACTTCAAGCACGAGCGGTTCTTGATCCGGGCGTTCGATTTCGATTGCCTCGTAAAGTTCCGGTACCTCCCCTTCAGGAAATTCCACATCCACAACCCCACCAAGGATTTGTACGACACGGCCGTTTGCGTTTGCCATGAGTGCCTCCAAGTATCGAGTTTACTGAGTGAGCGCTTCAGCGCCACCAACGATATCTAAAATATCGTTGGTGATCGTCTGCTGGCGCACCTTGTTATAAGCCAACTGCAGCGCGTCGACCAGTTCGTGCGCGTTATCGGTCGCGTTTCGCATGGCGACCATGCGGGCCGCATGTTCGCTGGCCAATGACTCTAAAATTGCCTGGTACACCTGCAATGCGGTAAAGCGCGGGATAATTTCATCTAAAATCTCGCGCTCGGCAGGTTCGTAAAAGTAGGCAGCGTTGGTTTTGCGGGTATGGTCCACTATAACGTGTTCGTGCTCGGTTTCCAGTTCCAGCGGCAGGAGCTTCTGCACTTCGACCGTCTGGCGGGCTATCGTGTAAAAATTAGTATAAACCAGGAAGACCTCGTCCACTTCGCCGTTCAGGAACGAGTCTACCGCCATCCGGCCGATGGCTGAGACGTCTGCAAAAGAAGGCGCAGCGGGCAGGTTGCTGAACTCTGCAATCACCTGCTTGCGACGGCGAAAGAGCAGGTCGCGTCCCTTACGGCCTATAGCAATATACTTGACCGGTGCTCTGTAGTTGTCATAATTCTGGGCGAGAAAGCGAATGACATTGCTATTGTACGCGCCGGCCAGACCGCGGTCGCCGGTGATGACAACCACGAGGGCGTTCTTGACGTCCAGACGCTTTGTCAATAACGGATGCAGCTGCTCTCGTCCGGGTTGGGTTGCGATATGGGTCAGAACCTGCCAGGCTTTGGTGGCGTAGGGACGTGTATCCATGACAGCCTTGACCGCCCGCCGTACCTTGCTGGCGCTGACCGCCTCCAGGGCGCGAGTCACCTGCGAAATATTTTTTACGCTGCGGATTCGCATCCGCATTTCTCGTGCGGAAGCCATCTGTTAACCCTGCCAGGTGTTTGTGAACGTTTCGAATGCGGTAGCCATACGCGAACGCAAATCGTCGGAGAGCGCTTTTTTCTCTGCGATTTCTTTTCCAATATCGGGATAAGAGGTAGCCATAAACCGCAAGAGGTCTGCCTGCCATTCGGGCATCTTGTCCAGGGGAACTTTATCTGCGTAGCCGCTTGTACCGGCCAGAATCACAATTACTTGTTCTTCCAATTCCATTGGTTTGTACTGTGGCTGTTTGAGAATCTCCTGGATGCGCTGTCCGCGCTCCAATTGGGAGCGGGTAGCCTTATCCAGGTCAGAGGCCATCAGAGCAAAAGCAGCCAGTTCTCGGTAAGCTGCCATATCCAGGCGCAAGCGTCCTGCTACCTGTTTCATGGCTTTGGTCTGGGCATCGCCGCCCACGCGGGAGACCGAGATGCCTACATTCACTGCCGGGCGGATACCGGCGTTGAACAGATTGCTTTCCAAATAGATCTGACCATCGGTGATGGAGATTACGTTAGTAGGAACATACGCTGAAACATCGCCCAGCAGGGTTTCGATAATGGGAAGAGCAGTAAGAGAACCGCCCGTCCCTTTCACTTTGACAACTTTGTAGTTATCAGCATCGCTTATTTCCTTGAGGGCTTCGCTGGCCTGGTCACTGGCAACAGGACCGGTGTAAACTTCGCCGTTTACAGCGTCTGATTTCGCAGCTTCTCCTTCAAAATCCTTAGGGACAATCACATAAGAATTCGCCAGGCGGGCAGCGCGTTCCAACAAGCGAGAGTGCAGGTAGAACACATCACCGGGGTAGGCTTCCCGTCCCGGCGGGCGCCGCAGCAACAGGGAAACTTGTCGGTATGCCCAGGCGTGTTTGGAAAGATCGTCGTAGATCACCAGCGCATCGCGGCCGGTTTCCATGAACTCTTCGCCAATAGCAGCGCCTGCGTAAGGGGCAATATATTGAAGCGCGGCCGAATCATCGGCGGAGGCCACCACGATGATGGTGTGATCCATCGCGCCATTACGCTCTAGAATACCAACCGTGCGCGCAACAGCAGCCTTCTTCTGACCAATGGCGACGTAGATACAGGTCAAATCCTTGCCTTTTTGATTGATAATGGTATCGATCGCAATGGCGGTCTTGCCGGTTTGGCGGTCGCCGATGATAAGCTCACGCTGACCCCGTCCGATCGGGATCATCGCATCAATCGCTTTGATGCCGGTCTGGACGGGCGTGTCCACATCCTGGCGTAAGACCACGCCCGGCGCAATCCGCTCGATCGGGCGATAGCCGCTGGAAACAACCGGGCCTTTCCCATCGATCGGCACACCCAAGGCGTCGACGACCCGACCAATCAGGCCATCGCCAACAGGAACCGAAGCAATGCGTCCCGTCGCGCGAACAATCATGCCCTCGGTAATTTCGGTGTAATCACCCATAATGATCACGCCGACGCTGTCTTTTTCCAGGTTGAAGGCTGTGCCCATCACGCCGTTGGCGAATTGGACCAGTTCCTGGGAACGGACATTCGCCAGGCCATCCACCCGGGCAATACCATCCCCCGCTTCCAACACGGTACCGATATCGCTGACACCGATTTCCGGTTGAAACTCTTCTATTTGCTTTTGAAAATCGCTTGTAATTTGATTGATCAGATCTGACATTTCGCCTCCACACCATGTGGTGAAATGATTTTTAGTAGCAGACCGCTACAGTATTCCTATATTTACACACAACTGCCCGGATTATTTTATATCCGGGCACACCTTGGGAGCATGACCCGCGGGTTGCTTCCCGAACTATAAATGTGTGCATGTGAACTTGGTCACAGGTGAGCGTAATAATACCTGAAAGAAAGGTACTTGTCCAGTTACAATCGTCACGCCTGATTTTCCCTTGTGTTCATTGATATTATGACGTATATTACGTCAATTAAAGGAAAAAGGAGAAAAATGTCTGCAACAAGTGCCCTTAGAAATGAGGCCGACAAGCCTCCCGGTACAACTATGAAGCGCTACTGGCGGGTCGCGGTGTTGGCGAATATCAAAGACGAGAGCGAGCCAAAACCGGAAGGCGTCCCGCCGGACGCCTTTGCCGATTACGACCATATCGAAACGGTGGAATCGATTCAAAAAGCGATTGAAACGGACGGTCATGAAACAACGTTCATCCTGGCCGACGAAAACCTGCCCTTTGCCTTGAAAGAATATGAGCCGGATATCTGCTTCAATATCGCTGAAGGGTTAGGCGGCGACGCCCGCGAGGCGCAAGTCCCGGCTTTACTGGAAATGTTACGCATTCCCTATACCGGATCCAGGGTGCTGACCAATGCCATCGCCCTCGATAAAACCCTGACAAAGCGCATCTGGCGGGACCGGCGCCTGCCCGTTGCTCCCTTCCAGGAATTCAGCAGCGGCGATGAGCCGGTCCGACCGGAGTTGAAGTATCCATTATTCGTCAAACCCGCCCGGGAAGGGACGGGTATGGGCGTGGATATGCACGCGCGGGTGGAGAACGAAACCGAGTTGAGAGAGCGCGCGAAGTATGTGATCAACTCGTACCAACAACCGGCGCTGGTCGAAACCTTTTTACCCGGCCGTGAATTTACCGTGGGCCAGCTCGGCCGCCCGGACGTAAAACGCTTCAGCCGCCATCCTGAATGGTATGGCCCCGACGGCATCCATCGCCTGCCTATTTTAGAATTGAAGACCGAGAAATCAGCCACACCGGGAATTTACAGCCATGCCGCCAAAGCCCAGCAGCTTGGAGAAGAAGGAGCGCCGGAATACATCTGCCCGGCGGAAGTAGAGCCGGAATTGGCCAAGAAACTGCACCATTTCGCCCTCCGCGGACACTTGCTGCTCTTTGCCACCGACGTTTCACGAGTGGATTTTCGATTAGATGCGGACGGCAATCCGCGTTTAATCGAGATCAATCCCCTTCCGGGGCTCACTCCCGGTTACAGCGACCTGTGCCTTCAGGCCGCGGCGGAGGGAATTCGCTACGAAGACCTGATCCTCGAGATCCTGTACATGGCAGCAGGACGGTGGGGTTTGCTGGAACCACGCGAATTACCGTTCATGCAGAAATCCCGGAAGAAAAAGTAACCACAAGACGTCAAAAAGCCAGTGACCAGCCACAAAAAATACGGTATAATTCGCGCCGCTACCCAACGGGTAGAACTGGAGAGGTCGCGTAGTCTGGTTTAGCGCGCACGCCTGGAGCGCGTGTAACCCGCAAGGGTTCGCGGGTTCGAATCCCGCCCTCTCCGCCTTGAACGTCTCCTTCGGGGGACGTTTTTAATTCACAGTGGAGTGCGTGCCCCCATTAAGGGGATGACATAACCCGCAAGGGTTCGCGGATTTCCCCATTCGGGGACAATGCGAATCCCGCCCTCTCCGCCTTGAACGTCTCCTTCGGGGGACGTTTTTAATTCACAGTGGAGCGCGTGCCCCCATTAAGGGGATGATATAACCCGCAAGGGTTCGCGGGGTTCCCCATTCGGGGACAATGCGAATCCCGCCCTCTCCGCCTTGAACGTCTCCCTCGGAAGACGTTTTCTTCTAAATTTGTCAGTATTCGATTTTGGTGAATTATTGTATCGACTTAGGGCTAGCGAGGAATTCCCGAAAAACGGTGTGGGTAGGGCGTATGCCCCACCCACACCGTTTTTCGGTTCTCTTCTGTCTAGGATGGACTGAGAATTCACAAATTATTATAGAAATCCGTGCCCATCCGTGGCTGCATCATTAAGTTTGAGATAACTCCTGTTTCGAAAGAAGGTCTCTGTAATTATTGATTCAGACTGATGATGTACGCAATCACATCAGCAATCTGCTGCGGCGTGAGAGCGTCCGAATCGCCCCAGGCTGGCATGGCAATCGAAGGGTTCGGGCCCGCCGGCGTGGAGCCATGCTGGATAAACAGATCCAGATTGTAGGCGAAGGTTTCATAATCAGAACTTACCATCGCCGGATCGATTGGGTTGAGGGTAGGCACCGCTCCCTCATCGGTTCCAGGGTTAGGCACCCCTTGCTTCCCTTCCGGGCCGTGACAGGGCACACAGTTGGTCTGAAAAACCTCGGCGCCAGCCGCTTCATCTCCTGTCAGGTCAAGCGCTTCCCCAGGCTCACCGGAATTAGACGGGCGAGGGATCTGCTCGCCGCCAGCTTGCGGCGAAGCAGTTGCAACTGTAGGTGTAGCTGCACTGGAGATCGAAAAATCGGGCGCAGGCAAGGTCGCTGCAGGGAGAGTAGGAACAGGCGTCGTATCAGGAACAGCTCTCGCCTGCCGACAGGTGAACGTCAAACCGCAAGCGGAGATATATACAATACTCACCCATGTCACGATTACGCCGACAAAGGCAATCAGCACCCCGTACATAAGCTTACGAAAATCATCCATATCGACTTACTCCTCCCCTATTGCACCGCCGGTTTCAACGTCCGGATGTAATTGACCAGGTCCCACCGGTCGCGCACGGTTGTATTTTCGATCATCGGGGGCATGCGCCCTTCCACGCCGTTGGTAATTGTCATGAACAAGGCGCCGTCTGTCTTGCTCTGGGTGATAATGCTGGTCAGGTTCGCAGGTTTGTTTGCAATCAAGGAAGCAATCCGACCGTTGCCCTCCCCGGTCTCACCGTGGCACATGATGCAGTTAATCTGAAAGAGGGTATGTCCACGCTCCAGTGAGACATCGTCGGCCGGCACCGGGTTCTCAGGCGGACCCATGTTGGGAATGTAGGCTGGCCCTTCGATCGGGATCGAACGCGCCGGGACCGGTAAGGGATTTTCCTGCACGTCGAAGGACGGTTGGATCTCCATAAAGCTGATGAAGTCGATCTTGATGACGTCGTAAGCCCACAGTTCAAAGAGCACCAGGATGACTGCCAAAAAGAAACCTGCAAGCAAAAGTCGTCTTCGGGCAGGGCTCATAGTCTTGTCGCCTCCTTGGCTTCAACCGATTCCGCTCCCACTGCCACCATTGCGTCTTCCAACTCCTTTTGCCGGTCTTCGGGGCATTTAAAGAAGACGGCGATTTTCCCATCGCTGATTTCAGGCACGTAGTCTACCGGTTCATAAGAAGGGAAGTGGCTTTCCACAAACATGCCTATAAAGGCAAACCCCATCAGACCCAACATGGTCAATTCAAAGATAATGATGAGCCCGGGCGGAACCGGGAACAAAGGTTGGCCGCCTACGTGCAGGGGATACAGGTATGGAATTCCATAGATCAAGAACGCGCCACCGAGGAACCCCAGCATTACGCCCACCATACCGATTCTTGGCACATTCGTCCTGACCCTGGGGCGTCCAAGCACCCGGTTCGAAATGGGAACGCCTGAGAGCACGTTGATTTGATCGTTATCGATCCCTAATTCATGCAATCTCTCAATCGCGTCCGCAGCCGGGTCGATATCTTCAAAAAGGGCCAGGATCGTCGTTGTATCAGACATCTCTCGCTCCTCTCTTATTCAATCTCTGTGACAGCAGGAACGTTGGCCTTCCCAACCTTGCGGAAGGAGTGAGCCTCCTGGCCTTCCTGCACTTCCCAAACCGGGATCAAGGGAATCAACCGCGATGCCACGATGTAAAGGAACATGAAAAAGGCAAAGGTTCCAATGGTCAGAGGAATTTCGATCCCAGGCTTGTAGATACGCCAGGTGAAGGGCATGCGCGTGATCGTCAAGGACATGGGGATGATCACAAAACGCTCGATCCACATCCCGATGTTGACCACGATCCCGATGATCGCCATGAGCCAGGGAGTCCGGCGCCAGTTTCTGTTCCAAAGGATGGCCCAGGGGATCACAATATTACAGATCAACATGGTCATCCAGACCCAGGATAGGGGTCCTTTCTCATGGAAATCGAGCAGGAGCCGGTCGAACTTGTCGCCGCCATACCAGGGCACCAGGTAATCGTTGAAGAAGAAGTACCCCCAGGCCATCGAAATAATCAGGCTTAACTTTCCTAAAAAGTCGAAGTGTTCGGCGCGGATGAAGTATGGCATGTTCTTCATCGTCGAGCGGATCATAAACAACACCAACAACACCGCTGCGATCCCCGAGTGCAGGGCCCCGATGACAAAGTAGGGGCCAAAGACCGTCGAGGACCACCCGGGACGGGTCGCCATGGCAAAGTCCCAGGAAACGATGGTGTGAACCGAGAACATGACCGGGATGATAGCAAAGGCGAAGATGTTCATCGCCGTGTGCAGGTGTTTCCATTCTCTTTCCGTGCCACGGAAGCCCAACGACAGAACCCGGTAGAAGCCCTTGCGCCAGCCGCCTTCGGTGCGGTCGCGCGCCATCGCCAGGTCGGGGATGAGCGGCAGGAACAGGTACATGGTGCTTGCCAGCAGGTAGGTATTGATTGCCATGAAGTCCCACATCAGAGGGGAATGGAAGTCAGGCCAGATCATGCGCTCGTTGGGATAGGGGAACAACCAGTAGGCGCGCCAGACCCGGCCAAGGTGCATGAAAATGCTCATTCCCGCCTGGACCAGTCCAAAAGTGGTCATCAGTTCCGCCGCGCGGGTAAACGGTCGCCGCACTTCGATTTTCATCACCCGCAGGATGGCCGAGATGAACGTGCCAGCGTGGCTGATGCCGATCCAGAACACGGTGTTGACCAGGAAAATGCCCCAGTAGGCTGGACGATTGACCCCGGCGACCCCCAAACCCTCCGCAATCATATATCCCCAGGCCCACACCAGGCAAGTCAACACCAGGATCCCCAGCACGGCAGTCACCACCCAGAATTTCCAGTTGGTCGCGTGCATGGCCTCCATGGCCAGCGCGTTCATTTCACCGCGCGGCCGGGGGTCGAACATCAACTGTTCGCGAGGATCCTCATGCTCTTCTTCGGCGTGAGCCATCGCATTAGCTGTTACCGACATTCGGTGAATTTCCCTTCAAATAAGTGATCTTTGGCAGGGTGGCGAGGTCATCCAACAACTTGTACCCTCGCTCGTTGCGGGCAGCCTTGCTGACCCGGCTCTCGGGATCGTCGATACGACCGAAAATGATGGCATCCGTTGGGCAGGCCTGTGCGCAGGCCGGTACGACCTCGCCGTCCCGGACTGGACGGTTTTCGGATTTAGCCTGATCCTCCCCTTGATGAATACGCTGTATGCAGAAGGTGCATTTCTCCATGACACCTCGGCGGCGGACGGTCACATCGGGGTTGAACTGGTTGTTCAACGGTTCCGGGCGTTCATAGTCGCGCCAGTTGAAGGTGCGCACCTGATAGGGACAGTTGTTAGCGCAGTAGCGGGTGCCCACGCAGCGGTTGTAAACCTGTAAGTTGAGGTCCTCCGAAGCGCTGTGCACGGAGGCATACACCGGGCAAACCGGCTCGCAGGGCGCATGGCCACACTGCTGGCACAACACCGGTTGGAAAGAGGTTCCGATCTCGGGATACTCCTGATCTTCCCAAAAGCGTTCGATGTGGATCCAGTGCATGCCGCGCCCGTAGGCCAGATCTTCCTCGCCCACAAAGGTTACATTATTCTCCATGGCACAGGCCGCGACACAGGCCTGGCAGCCCGTGCACAGATCCTGGTCGATGGCCATCCCCCACTTGCCCTCCGCTTCTTCCGCAATGGCGCCTTTCGCGCCGACCTCGTTCAAATCCGTAAATTTCATATACAACTCCTAATGCTCTTCCAAACCTTCACCGTAAACGCCAATCTTGCTTTCGAAGCGAGCCAATTCTCGTTTCCCGCCCACCTTCTTGATGCTCACCCGGTTCGCGCAAAGGCCAGATCGCCTGCCTGGTTGTACGTCAAGGTGAACAGGTCGGCAGGGTTGATGCCGCGCCCCGCGCATAGCGTCCATATGCGGTATGCCCTTGTCCGAAGGGGATCGCAATCGTATCGGGGCGGATGGGCGGATATCGGTAAACGGAGACTTCACCGTCCCATCGGGAGACGTGATCTCTAACACGTCATCATTTTCGATGCCCAGTTCGGCAGCAGTTTCGGGATTGATCTCAACCCAGCTGTTCCAGGTGACGGTGGTGGTCGGGTCCGGGAGTTCCTGCAGCCATGGCTTGTTCGCGCCTGATTCTCCCAGCATCGGTGAAATAAAGGGATGCAAGAAAGAACTCCCCCTCTCCCTGGAAGGTTGCCTCACCAAGATCGATGATTCCGTCCAAAGCACTGGACGGAGGCACCTGCAAGGCTTCATTGCCTTCCCACCAGCCGCCAAACTGTTGGAAATAGGCAGTGAAGGCGTTGATTTCATCCGCATTGAAGAGCGGGCTTGGTTGTCCTACCAGGGTTTGCAGCTTATCCTGAATGAAGGCAACTTCGTCCTGGAAAGGCAGGGCGCTCGCCAATTGACCGCCCGCTGCGGAGGCGGCTGCCAACAAGACGTCCGCTGTGGAGCGGGTGTTGTAATACGGGACAACCACTGGTTGCGCGCTCGAAAGCGTGGATTGCGAGACGCCCGCGGCAATGCGCTGGTATCCCCAGGATTCCAGGCCATGATTGTCTGGGAAGATGTAATCCGATTGGAGAGCCGTCTCGTCCGGGAACGTGGCGAAGGAAATGACCAGCGGCACATTCTGCATTGCCTCTTCGAATCCCAATGCCTTGGGAAGTTCGAAGAGCGGGTTGACGCCATGGACAAACAACACCTGCACTCCCCCGGAATTCAGTTTATCGACGAAGGCCGCCATTTCCTGCATAGAAGCTGGGGCGTGGTAGGTATCAGCGGCGGGAGGCATGGGAGCCAGGGAAACGCCGCCTGCCTGCCCGAAGTTATCCCTTTGCGCATTGAGGGCCAGCACGGCCTGCACGATGCCCAGGCCGTTGGTCTGGCCTAAAGCCGCCCCCCCGGGGATAGCCAGTGGCCGTTCGGCTTCAGAGAACATGCCTGCCAGACGGTCGAGGGTTTCGATGGGGATACCCGAAGCTTCCGATGCGGCCTGGACGTCCACACCGGCAAAAGCTTGAGGAGCTGTTCCGCCGCCTCTCTCAGCCGCGAGCCGGCCCAGGGCCATGGCAACCATGCCCTCGGTCCCGGCGCGAAGCGGGACCCACTCGTCTGCACTGGCCCCGGTCTGCGACATACGCGGCTCGAACTGCACCAGGTAACCACGCGTGCGCTGTTTGCGCATGCTGGAATATGCCCGGTTGAACGCGACCGGCGAAAGCCAGGTTTCCAGGAAATTCGCCCCAAATGAAAACGTCATGCTGGCATTGGCCAGGTCGAAGAAGGGCAGCCTGGCCTCCCCGAGCATTTGTTCGGCCGCCCTGACCAAGGTTGCGCGAGATTCGAACATGCTGAGCGCGCTATAACGGATGGGCGCCGGCGAGCCGATGGCAGCGCTCAGGTCGCTGACCAGATCGAACAGGTGATCGGGCGCGGTCCCCAGCAGGAAAGCGATCCCGGCCGGGTCGCTGTTTTGAAGCGCATCGCCTACAACCTGAACGGCTGCGTTCCAGTCCATCTTTGAGAAATTGCCCGAGCCCCGCTCCGACTGTTGCACAGGGTCGGTGTTGCGGTCAGGATTGTACAGACCCTGTACCGTTACCTGGCCGCGCGGGCAGGTCTTCCCCATGCTGACGGGGTGATGCGGGTTCCCCTCGGTCTTGAGCGCCCGGCCTTGAAACGTGCGTACCACCAGCCCGCAGCCTGCTGAGCACTCGCGGCAGGTGGTTGCAAAATAAGTGCTTTTTCCGTTAAACGTGTATTCCGGCATCTCCGTATACGGCTCACGGACGACGTAGCGCGATGCAGGACCGCAGCCGGTCAACACCGCGCCGGTGGCGGCTCCTGCGCCGGCCAGCTTGAGAAAATCGCGCCGGGAAATCTTTTTACTCATCCTTTTCGTTATCCTTTCACCCGGTCTAGTACCCGGACAATTTACTGCTGACAGGTGGAATATTTATAAGCGAAAGAATACATAACCAATTAGAATCCATTTGCTCGGGCACTAATAATGACAGGTTCCACAATCAGTCAATTTGGTTCGTAGCTCGGGGTTATCCTGGGAGCGTTCTCTGTGACAATTCAGACAAAAACCCATATTTAAAGGTTGCGGGTTTTGGGCAATATCCACTTTGCTCATATCCCCGTGGCAATCTTCACAGTTGACCCCGGCTGCGATATGCGGACGGTGGTTGAACTGCACAAAGTCCGGCACGATCGCTACTGGGACCCACTGGAGCGGCTGGTTATTTTCTACCGCCTGGACCAGGGGTTTCAACTTTTCACTTCGTTGGGTAATGGACAGTTGCTGGTGGCAGCCCCAGCACTTGGTCTGGCTGGGAAGCCCAGCCGCTTGTCCGCGCCACGCCCCGGGGTGACAGTATAGACATTGGACTCCAAAAGCGATATGTCGTTGGTGGGGGAACTCGATCGGCTGCGCGGGTGCCGCCTGGGTCAGGCTGATGCCCCATACAGCCAGACTGAGCACTGCGATAGCACCGATCAACAACGCGATCCTGCCGAGGGGTGAAAACAGCCAGCCAAAAATGTTCTTGATCATGGATGCTCCTGAGTTGGTCTAAATGCATGGCCTTGCAAGAAGAATACTCTTTGCAAGGCCGCATAATTTTAAAACTTAATTTCGAAGATATCGGTCCGTCCAGACCTGCACAAATCCAGCCATAATATCCCTGGTGGTCACGGAAGGTTGCTGCCCTGCAACTTGGGTTGACATCCTTTGAAAACCGCACGCAAAAGTAATACTCGTCCCGATTACCATCAAGACGAGCGAAAAAGGCGTGGCTGAAAGAAGGCGTTTCATCGGTCTCTCCTCAAGACACAGCAGGTTACCCCACCGTAACGGAAAAAATTATAACGCATAAAGAAGCGAAAGTACATGAAGGTGATAAAAATTACCCAATTGGCGAGCACAAGCCCAATTTCATGCTTGATTATATCCCCTGTCATGAGAGAAACAAGCTCATCTTTGAACTTTACCGAGAAATAAGGCGTAACCGGATTTGGAGGTGCGGTTGCCCGAAAGGGACCGCGACCATGGCTTCGGGCTCCCCTGGTAAATCTGTGATTTACTGAATTGAGATGCAGAGCGGGAATGATATACTTGCAAATCATCAACGCCATATGAAAACTAAAATACAAACCATACGCGTTATTTTTTGGATCATACTGGGGATGGCACTCTTATTAACCAACATAGCGTTCAAACGCACGTCCCAAGTCACCCAGCAGGCAAGCGCTACTCCCGCCATACAGACAGGTACGGTTGTCGCCACTGACGAAGCGCCGGATGGAGCAGGTTCAACAGACTGGATCATGCTCGTAGCGGTGGTGATCGTCCTGATCGTGATCATCCCGACCTTGCTCAAGCGAAGAGCGTGGGAAAACGGGAAACGAAAAAAAACAGCCCCTCCAAGCTGAGGGGCTGTTTTTATATACTTTGACAATATCACGTTCGAAAAAAAATAACCGAAAATTAGGGTGTTGGGCGTGCGTACGCGCCCAACACCCTAATTTTCGGTCTTCTCTCGGATCATGTCACATGGGTGCATCTCCCAAATTGTGAGCACAAATGTTCGCGTTATCCTACCAAAGGCAGGGTAGGGCAATCAAGATGGGCAATAACCGGATGGAGACGCTGAGATTGTCTTTGACGGGGGTTTGCCGGCAAAGCAATCTGGGCGTGGGACCGGCTGATCGTTTTGCGGAAGTCGGAGCACAGCAATTCCCAGGCTGGCAGCCAGCGGTCGCTTTGGATCAGGCTACGCAAGGTCAAGATGGCCTGGCCACCCGTCTGGGTCCAAGCCATGCCGGATTGCTTCATGCGCTGCGTAACCAAGGTTTTGCAGGAGGCTTCGATCACCCCACTGGCAATGGGCAGGTTGTCACGCAGGTATTCGGCGTAGCGCATGCGGGATCGTTGGTTGCGGAAGTAGGTCAACTGGGTTTCCAGACGTTTGCGCCTGCGTCCCTGTGCTTGTCCGCGGTGATACTTCAACATGCGAATGACGCGGTCAACACCTTGATCGTCTTCCTTGAGCAACGTTTTCAGCCGCTCGAACTCGGCTTTACTGCGCGGGGTGCTTTCCCCCCAGATGGCATCACAGCCTTCCTTCAGGTGATCACAGGCATGGTAGAAATCCACAATTTCGACACTAGGCTGGGGAGGGCAAACCGCAAGCCCGGTCCACTTCAGACAGCAAGTTCCAGTTAGGTTCGGCCCCATCGGCCAACAACACGCGCTTCAAATCCGGTCGCGTGGCCAAAACACGGCTGGCTTCCGTCTCCAGTTGCTCTCGAAGAGTTGCCTTTCTGTACTCCGGCATACGCCCATAACGGACCGTTTGCAGTCGTTCTCCTTTGGCGTCATACAGCACCACAGTTCCGCAACCCGCTTCGCGCTGTCCGGCCGGACCACTGGCGTGTTTACCCGGTTGGTCGCGTTTGACCTGCCGCCCGTCACCTTTCATGCGCAGCGTCACGCCATCCACCGAAATGGCGATCACGCTGGCTTCGTGGGGAACGCTCTCTTCCGTGCGCAAGGCAGCCTCCCACTCGAGGCGATGGACTTCCCAATGGGCAGACAACTCTTTGGGCAACCGGTCCAGACTGGGCCGGCTGGGCTGCATCCCACCCAGTTCAGCGAACAGGGCTTCGCTGTCGCCGGGCGTCAAATGGGCGATGGCAAAAGCCGCCTGACGAGCCGCGCGCGGTGTCCAATAGCCGCGGATGATCCCGGCTCGCAACTCCAAGGGACAAATACTGCGGCTCCCGCGTCCAGCCGGACGATACAGATGCCGCTCAAGAGTGAGCACACCAGCCGCCGACAAATACGTTTCCGACGAGGTCAACGCCTGGCGGTAGCTTATGCCACCCACCTCAATCAGCTCGGCTTCTACATCATAGTGAGCCAGTTCTTCCGTCAACAGTTCGCACTCCAGCGCCATGATCTGTTCATGCAATTCGTGCTCAAAGCGTTCGAAGTCCGGTGTACTCGTTTCCCATCGCCTCTGCCAGTCCAGGACAAATTGTCCCAATTTCTCAAAGGCGGGGCTTTGCAAGACGGGCTTCTTGTGGCACAATTCCATCGTAACCTCCGTGTTAATGGGGAATCTCGGCTAAGATTCCTACTTTGCATGGAGGTTCTTCTTTTGTCAAGCTTGGGTAGCTCAAATGTCCTCACAGTTTCAGAGATGCACCCATGTCACATTGGCGAGATACTTATAAGTTATGGCTCTACCGTTTCGGGCCTCGATCCTACTGCCAATGGGTTGCTTTTTCGATCCGCTGCCCTAACGGGGGATGCGAATAGAACAGGAACACCACCCATTTCGCCGGATTGACTTCGCCCAAGTTCTGGTTTGCCAGCCGTGTAAACGCGGCTGCGAAGGCTTGTGTCTTGCCGGTGGCTTGCAGGGCGTAATCGTCTGCCAGACTCTCGCGCCAACGGGAAATCGCATTCTCCAGCGGCATGGTGATCAACCCGTACGCGCCGAGGATCAGTCCCAGGGCGGGCAGGGCAGCCACGTCGGCGGGGCCTGTGAAGCCAAAGAACCCGATCGCCCAGTTCAACGCGAGCGACGCCAGGTACAGTCCCACTGTCGTGATCAGGGTCCCAAAAGCGATCAGCAGGGGTAAGTCGTTGTGAACGTGATGACCGAGCTCGTGCGCCAACACGGTCTCGATCTCATCGTTGGTAAACTCGTCGATCAGCGTATCACCCAGCACGATGCGGCGGGTGTTGCCAATGCCGGTCAGCGCGGCGTTGGCGGATTTGGTGCGGCGAGACATGTCGAACTTGAACACCCCTCGGACTTCGGTGTGTGCCTGCTCCGCCAATTTGAGCAGGCGTTCTTCCAACTCGGCGTGCTCTTCGCCTAACGGGACGAATTTATTAAAAATGGGCATGATCAGGATGGGGGCCAGGTTGGAAAGCAGCACGCTGAAAACCAGCATCCCGGCGGCGGCCCACAGCCACCACAGGTCGCCGGTGACGCGCAGGGCGAGATAAAGCAGTTCGATCAGGAGCAGCCCGAGAGGCGCCCCGACCGCGAGTCCTTTTAACTGGTCGATGACCCAGTCCCTAAACGTCTGGTTGGACTGGTCGAAGCGGTGCGGCAGGACGAATCCGTTGTAGTAATCGAGCGGAAGCGTCAGCACGGAATAGATACCGCCAAAAATGACGATAAATCCGGCGACGACAAACCAGGGATTGGGAGTGATCGCCACCAACCAATCTCGCAGGTCGATAGACCATCCGCTGAACAGCCAGGCCAGGGCATAGATGGCGCTAAGCGCCGTGCTCACCAGCCACATGCGACGGCGAATACGCGCGTACTGTTTGGCCTGCTGTTGTCGTTCGGGATCGAGCGTGGTCATACTTTCTTCTCTTTCTTCTCCCGCCCTCTGCGGACGGTGACGGTCTCCCCGGCAATGCCCCAGTTATCTGTCTCTACTTCTTCGATGACGACGATCGTGGTAGCCGGGTTCTTCCCCAGCGTTTCCGTTACCAGGCGGGTTACTTCACGGATAAGGGTCGCTTTTTGCTCAGCGGTCGCGCCTTCCCGCGTGATTTTTATATTGATATAAGGCATAAGTTCTCCTTTTGGGACGCTCAGTCCGTAGCTAAACGCTAAAAGAATGATCGGCGAAGACCTGTCCTGAGCGGGTCGAAGGATCAGCGTTTATCTGCGTCCAACGAATTAACCTGCTCCGCGGCCAGGTGTGCGAGAATCTGCTCCACCGGCATCACCTGCCCGTACGATTTCAGAGCAGCTAAAAACGCCTTGTGGACGTGCTCCGCCGGGATCGTGGAGGCGCCGTAAGTCAACGCGCGCGTGGCGCAGGCATCCTCGGCGACCATGACGTTAAAGCCCAGGTCAGCGGCGGCGCGGGCGGTGGCGTCCACACACATGTGGGTCATCATCCCGGTGATGATGACGCGCTCAATTCCCCACTCTTTCAATAGATCCAGCAAATTGGTCTCGCGGAAGGAGTTGGGATAGTGCTTTTGCACCAACGGCTCGCCTTCGTAATGGGCGGTGATATCGTTGATGTCAGTGCCGCGGTCGCCGGAGATGAAGAAAGTCGCATCCGGTTTGAGGGAAACGTGCTGGATGTGCACCGTCGGCATGCCGTGGTCACGAAAACACTGCAACAGTTCGTTGGCTTTTTTTGCCGCTTCCACCGGACCTTCCAGTTCCATTTTGCCACCGGGGAAGTAGTCGTTTTGAATGTCGATGAGGAGCAGGGCTGTTTTCATTATATCTCCTTTATTTTCTTCCGAAATCAGCGGGAATCTCGCCCCAGGCCCGGGTGTCCCATTTCAAAACCCTGAAAGGCGGATACCGTTTTAGCGCGTCTTCGGCGTTCGCAATGAAATCAAACAGGATTTGATTGGACGGCCGGCGTTCCAGTTGCGTCCTGCATTTGCCCGCCTTGACCCAGGTAATTGCGTTGGCTGAGTCGGAATAGATCGGCCAGTCTTGTTTTTTGGCGATCAACCAGTCCATTGCAAGCACAATCGCCAGAAATTCGCCGACGTTGTTGGTTCCATCCGCGAACGGCCCGGCGTGGAAGATCTGCTCGCCGGATTCGGTCAGCACGCCCTGGTATTCGAGCGGACCCGGCGAGCCGGAACAGGCTGCGTCTACACAAACGGAGGGCAGGATCGGCTTCGTCGGCGCGAACAACCACTGCTGGCTGGTCCCCGGTTTCCCTTTGTAATCTTCGTAAAAACCGCGGAAAGCTGCTTCGGCAGCGGCCCGGCTTTCGAAAGACTTGTATTCCGCGCCCGCATACCCTTTCACCTGAGCCTCGCACTCCGCCCAGGAAGTATAAATGCCGGGCTTGCGCCCCTTCCAAACCACGTAGAATTTCTGTTTCGCCATGACTTAATTGTAGCATTCATTGTCCTGAACGATAAAAAAGATTGACTCTCCGCTTACGACGCGAAGATACCGCTAAAAACGGGAGAACCAAAAGATTTTTGCCTTGACTAGAATTTAGATAATTTTTATAATAAAAATACAAATAATTACTCCCTTCTCAATCTTTATACTTGCAGGCTCCCTCTGAATGGGAGAGACAATTTACCAGATAGCGTTTCACGAACATAACAAGGAGCAAGAAAATGAATGATTATGCCCATCCGGAATACCTGGTTGAAACCGATTGGGTCGCTGAACACCTGGATGACCCCGCTGTCCGCATCATTGAATTGGACGAGGACGCCCTGCTCTACAATATGAATCATATCCCCGGCGCAGTGCGCATTGACTGGTTCACCACCCTGCAACACCCCGTCCGCCGCGATTTCCTGACCAAGGAGCAGTTCGAGGAAGTTTGTTCCGAATCCGGCATCAGCAACGATATGACCCTCGTCTTCTACGGCGACAAGTCCAACTGGTTCGCCTGCTATGCACTGTGGGTCTTTCAGTATTACGGCCACGAGAACGTGAAGGTCATGAACGGTGGACGGGCCAAGTGGGAGCAGGAGGGCCGCCCGATGACCAAGGATGTCCCCGCTTACCAGCCGACGGACTACACTGCCAGCGAGCCGGATCCATCCATCCGCGCCTTCCGCCAGCAGGTCTTCGAGCAGGTCGAAGTAGGGAAACCGCTTGTGGATGTGCGCTCTCCGCAAGAATACAGCGGTGAAATGCTGCACATGCCCAATTACCCGCAAGAGGGTGCCATGCGCGGCGGACACATCCCCGGCGCAGTCAACATCCCCTGGTCGAAGGCCGTCAACGAAACGGACAGCACGTTCAAATCGCCCGAGGAGCTGCACTCGTTATATGAAGGCAAAAACATCACGCCCGGTGAGGATGTGATCGCCTACTGTCGCATCGGCGAACGCTCGTCCCTGACCTGGTTCGTGCTCAAGTATCTGCTAGGGTATCCTAACGTCAAGAATTACGACGGTTCCTGGACGGAATGGGGCAACCTGGTAGACGCGCCAATCGAAAAATAACCACAATTAAAAACCACGGAGCACACGGAGTTCACAGAGAAATTAATTTAATTCACGGAGCTTTCCTCCGAGCGTTCCCTTAAAACGCTCTGTGCTCTCCGTGATCTCTGTGGTGAAGAAACTATGACCCTTCCCGAAAAATTACAAGAAATCGTAGAAGACTTCTCCTGGGCCTCGCGCCAGGAGAAGGTAGAAATGCTGATCCAGTACGCCGAATCCCTGCCAGCGCTGCCCGAGCGGTTGCAGGACCAGCGCGCCAACATGGAGTTTGTCCCGGAATGTATGACGCCCGTCTTCCTGTTCGGCGAAAAAGACGAGGACGGCGGCCTGCACTTCCACTTCGACATCCCGCCGCAATCCCCCACCGTCCAGGGCTTGGCGGCCATCCTGGCCAACGGCCTGGACGGTGCCAAGCCCGAAGAAATCCTGTCTGTCCCGGCCGATTTTTATAAGGACATGAAATTGGAGGAAGCCATCAGCTACCAGCGTTTGAACGGTTTCCAGGGCGTACTGGCGCACATGAAACAGATTGCGGTTAAGCTGATGAACGAGAAATAAAGCTTGTATGTTGAAGTTTCGGAAGGAGGATTTCTGAACCATGTCGCAACAAAGCGCCGGCCTGCTCCTGTTTCGCAGACAAAAGGATCGCCTGGAAGTCTTCCTCGTCCATCCCGGCGGGCCGTATTGGGCCAAAAAGGATGTGGGCAGCTGGTCGATCCCCAAGGGCGAGTTCGACCAGGAAGATGCGCTCCTGGCCGCCAGACGCGAGTTCACAGAAGAGACCGGCCTGCCAGCGCCGCAGGGCGAGTATCTCCCGTTGGCGGCGATCAAGCAGAAGGGCGGCAAAACTGTCCATGCCTGGGCAGTCGAGGGCGAGGTTGATGCGGACAATATCCACAGCAACACCTTCGAAATGGAATGGCCGCCCAGGTCAGGCAAGAAACAGCGGTTCCCGGAAATCGATAAGGGAGCCTGGTTTTCGATCCAGGAAGCTCAGGAAAAGATCAACCCAGGGCAAATTAGCCTGATCGAAGAGCTCGTGGAAAAATGTAGATCGATAAACGCAGAAGAGTTAACATCCCCTTAACCTGTTCTTTTTCTCTTATGGTATAGTTTGCAAAAGAAACTATGCTTGAAACAGTCCTGGTCGTCGAAGACGAGCCTTCCCTGCAAGAAACGCTGGCCTATACCCTGAAAAAAGAAGGTTACAAAGTGGAAGCAGTTGGCGATGGCCTGCTCGCGCTCGAATTCGCCCGGCGGCTGAAACCCGACCTGGTCGTGCTCGACCTGATGCTGCCCGGCATCGACGGCTTCGAAGTCTGTCGCGTCCTGCGCAAAGAGATGACCACTCCCATTTTGATGTTAACCGCCCGCGACGATGAAATCGACCGTGTGGTCGGGCTGGAAGTGGGCGCGGACGATTATCTGACCAAACCCTTTTCCATGCGTGAGTTGATGGCGCGCGTTAAAGCGCAGTTGCGCCGCGCTCGTTTGATCCGAGAAGAACTGGGGAAACAAAAAGCAGAATTCCCACAAGAAAAGATCAACTTCGATAACCTGGTCATCAACCAGACCCGCCGCGAAGTCATGCTGGACGATGGCCCCCTGCAACTCAAGCCCAAAGAGTATGAACTGCTGCTCTTCCTGGCAGAACACCCCGGCCAGATGCTCTCGCGTGAATTCATCCTGGAACGCGTCTGGGGTTGGGATTACGTTGGCGACAGCCGCACGGTCGACGTCCACGTGCGCTGGCTGCGCCAAAAGATCGAGGTCGAACCGGGCAAGCCGGAACGGATCATTACGGTTCGCGGCGGCGGGTACCGGTTCGAAGGGTAAATTGCCGGTGTAGTTTTCCAAAATGGATTCCCCTTCCTATTTCTTGCTTCTGCTGTTTTTTATCGTTACATTGACAACCCTGCTATGGGTTGTTTTTCGTTACCGCAGGCTCAAACGCCAACTGCGCGAGTATGACCGCGTACTGCGCCAGTCAGCCAGCGGCATCACTCCTCTGCTTGCACTGCCTGCCAACGTGAAAGGGCTGGAGGATCTTTCCAACGTGGTCAAAGCGCTGGTCACCTCGCTCAGCGCGCAATTATCGACGGTGGATTCAAACCGAGCCCGCCTGGCCGCCGTGCTCGACCAAATGACCGACGGCGTCTTGATCGCCAGCGAAGCAGGCCGGATCCAGTTCGCCAACCCGGCTGCCGAAAAGCTGTTCGGCAAAGGGCTGATCGAACGGACCGTCCCGGAAGTTTTGCGCAACCACCAGCTGATCCAGGCCTGGCAGCGCTGCCAGGAGCTGGATGAGATGCAAGTGGAAACCGTTGAGACGACAGGCCGGCGTCACTTTCTGCAGTTGATCGTCATTCCCGACCAGCATGCCCCCGGTAGAAGTCTGCTGGTGGTGCAAGACCTGACCCGCATCCGGCGCCTGGAAACCATCCGGCGGGACTTCATCAGCAACCTGTCGCACGAACTGCGGACGCCCCTGGCCTCGCTCCGGGCCCTGACCGAGACCTTGCAAGACGGCGCCCTCGCAGACCCTGAGGCTGCCCCCCGTTTCATGGGCCGCATCGCCGCCGAAGTAGACGCCCTGACCCAGATTGTCCAGGAGTTGCTCGACCTTTCCCGGATCGAATCGGGACAGATAAACCTGGAACGCAAGCCGGTCGAACCCGAAAAACTGTTGGCGTCCGCCGCCGAGCGGATGCGCATGCAAGCCGAACGGGCCGGCCTGTCGTTGCAGGTGGATTGCCCGCCGGACCTGTCCAAGGTCAATGCAGACGAGCCGCGCATCGAGCAGGTGCTGGTCAACTTGATCCACAACGCGGTCAAGTTCACGCCCCCGGGCGGGGATATCGTTCTTTCCGCGGCCAACGTTACAGCGCTGACTGCGCCCGAGGAAACGGAAGCAGGCCAGGGCGCGGTTCGTTTCGCGGTGCGCGATTTGGGGATGGGAATCCCGGCCGATGACGTCCCGCGCATTTTCGAGCGCTTTTACCGCGTCGATAAATCTCGCGCAGGAGGCGGGACCGGCCTGGGACTCTCCATTTCAAGGCACCTGGTCGAATTGCACGGGGGACAAATCTGGGCGGAGAGTCGCGAGGGAGATGGCAGCACGTTCTATTTCACGCTGCCGCAGACCTAACAAAACTGTTTACTGTTTGTTAACCAGCTCTTAAGTCGTTCCTAATGGGTAGATGCTATCATAGAAGTGTATTCAGGAGTAACCTTCTATGAGCCTCTTCCTTTTGATCACAATCGTCGCCTTGCTAGCTGTCTTTAGCGTAGACATCAGACAGAAGAGACGTGCGCGTTTGAAGCAAGAACAGAGCCCAAAGTAGAAACATTTGGGAGACATTCTGCTCCTTTGACAGCCTTTATAAAGAGGCGATGCCCGTTGGGAGTTCGGCAGGTTTCTTTCTAGATGTTATTTGTCTGCACGGGCACTCGAAAAGAGGAAGCTTATCCCTAAATTTGATAGGCTAAAAATCATATCTTAATATCTAACAAATGTCATAAAAACTGATGTCAAAAGAAACATGCAATTATTGTAGGCCTTCGCTATACTTGTGGTAGTGAAAGGGATCCATCCCTGCCCGAACCGACACCCAACTGATCCGTTTCATGAAAAACGCTCAGAAATAGACAGGGAACTTGTAAGAAAAGCATCGTAACCAGGAGGATTAACATGTGGCAGATCTTATTCGGCATCTACATCATCATTGTTATACTGAGCGTCCTGTTCCTGTGGTCTTCCCTCGTGCTTGCGAAAAGAGCGGACCAAAATGGTGCACACCGCACTCAGCCAATGGAACATTTAGCTATGAGCCATAAAATTAGCCCGGCAGATAGTCGGGCCTTGAAGTTGCCACAACTGAGCCATTTCAGCAAAAAATAGCGATTTCCTTGTTGGGGTATCATCTAAAAGCTGAACTTCCCATTAAATTATGGTTCTCCCGTTTTTAACGGGATGAAGGCTCGACGCACATGCCGAGCCTTCATCCTTTTAAGGAAAGTTACCCCATTCGTCCGGTGATATACGACTCGGTCAATTCCTGCTTGGGGCGCGTGAAAATCTCATTCGTAGCAGCAAACTCCACCAATTCTCCCAACCAGAACAGACCGGTTACATCCGAAATACGGGCGGCCTGTTGCATGTTATGGGTTACGATCACAACCGTATACTCTTTCTTTAAATCTGCGATCAATTCCTCGACTTGCAGAGTGGCAATCGGGTCAAGCGCAGAGGTGGATTCATCCATCAGGATCACCTCCGGTTGGACAGCCACCACGCGGGCGATACAGAGCCGTTGCTGCTGGCCGAGCGAAAGACCCAAAGCGTTCTCGTTCAGGATATCTTTTACCTCTTCCCACAACGCAGCCTGTCGCAGGCTGCGTTCCACAATTTCATCCAGGTGAGAACGGCTGCCCGCTTCTCCTAGAACGCGAGGCGCGAAGGCTACATTATTAAAGATAGACTGGGGGAACGGATTCGGCTTCTGGAAGACCATCCCCACCCGTTGTCGCAATACGACCACATCCATATCCTCAGCGTAAATGTCCTGGCCATTAAGGCTGATTTTTCCATCCACACGCGTGCCTTCGATCGTATCGTTCATCCGGTTTAGACAACGTAAAAATGTGGATTTCCCACAACCAGAGGGACCAATCAGGGCTGTCACTTGGTGAGGCATGATATCCAGCGTAATGCCGGAGAGCGCTTTAAATTGCCCGTAATAAAAATCCAGATCGTTGACGGAGAAAATGGGAGCGGCCATGGCTAAATTTTATCATCATTGGACATGGGATATAATTTGGAGCGATGAAACCGCTCCCGCTTCTTACCGGGCTTCTGCTTACCCTGATCCTGTTGAGCGTTTCCTGCTCTTCGAACCAGTCTGCCCAAGGATCCCCCCAATCCAGCGCATACATCGAAAATAAAGGCTCTGACACCATCGTCAATTTAGCGCTGGCCTGGGCTGAGTATTACCAGGAACAGCACCCGGACGTCAGCATCTCCGTGACGGGCGGCGGGTCAGGAACCGGGATCGCATCCCTGATCAACGGGACGGTGGATATCGCCAACGCTTCCCGACAGATCAAACCCGAGGAGGTTGCCCAAGCGCAATCCAACGGGGTGGACCCGGTTGAGTTCGTTATTGCCCGCGACGCCATTGCTGTCATCGTCAACCCCGAAAATCCTGTCCAAAAGTTGACCCTGCAACAGATCTCCGATATCTACAGCGGCAAGATCGACAACTGGAGCGAAGTTGGAGGCGAAGATAGGCCGATTGTCCGTCTCTCGCGCGAGACCAATTCTGGCACGCACGTTTACTTTTTGGAGACCGTGCTCCGCCTGGGAAAGTCCGGCGACGACACCCTGTTTTCCAGGGACACATTGCTGCTGCCGTCTTCAGAGGGGATCATCGAGGAGATCCGCCATAACCCGAACGCCATCGGCTATGATGGCCTCGGATACGTGCCACCCGACTTGAAGACGATTGCGATCGCGAAGGAAAGCGGTGGCGATTACGTATTGCCCTCTATCGAAACGGTCAACAACACCACCTATCCCATTGCGCGCGACCTCTACATGTATACCGCTGGCGAACCTGCTGGCATCGTAAAAACCTACCTGGATTGGGTCATCCATTCTGATGAGGCGCAAAATATCGTGAAAGAACTGGGTTTTGTACCGATCAAGTAGGAAGCGTCTTTCTTTATCTCTTCACACTTTTGAGCCCACTTCCTTAATGGAGGCAGGAAGAATTCCATGAGAAAAGATCTTAGCTGGTTTGAATTTGTCATCACACGTTTAATCATTGCCTCGGGTTACTCAGCCATTATCTTCGTTGGCCTGATTTTTTTCTTTCTGCTGCGCGAGGGACTGCCCACGCTGGGCGAAGTTTCCCTGCCCAACCTGTTAAGCACCCGCTGGTACCCAATCGAAGATTATTTCGGTATCGTGCCGCTGATTACGGGTTCATTGATCGTGACGATCGGCGCGGCGCTGGTTGCCATCCCTTTTGGGATTGGGACGGCGATTTACATTGCTGAAATAGCTCCCCGCTGGATGCGGGAAATCCTCAAGCCGTTGGTGGAATTGCTCGGCGGGCTGCCCTCCGTAGTGCTTGGATTCCTCGGCATCCTGGTTTTCTCCCCCTGGCTGCGGGTTGTTCTGGACCTGCCGACCGGTCTGACTGCCCTGACTGGCTCGATCCTGCTGGGCGGCATTGCGATCCCGACCGTCGTCTCGGTGGCTGAAGATGCTCTGGACACCGTCCCACGTTCCTACCGGGAAGGCGCCTGGGCGCTGGGCGCCACAAAATGGCAGACCATCTGGCGGGTGACCCTGCCGGCCGCCCGCTCGGGCGTATTGACGGGCGTGATGCTCGGCATTGGCCGCGCGATTGGCGAGACCATGACGGTCATGATGGTAACGGGCAATGCACCTGTGTTGGCGCTTTCGTTAAGCAGCCTGTTCTCTCCGGTCCGCACTATGACAGCTACCATCGCTGCTGAAATGGGCGAGGTGGCCAGCGGAAGCGTCCATTATCACACCTTGTTCTTCATTGGCCTGGTCTTGTTCCTGATCTCATTGGCGGTCAATATCGCCGCTTCGACGGTCGTGTTCCGGTCAAAGAAACGCGCGGAAAGGATCTTGTCGTGAACCGCCACCTCTCCCAGCGGCTGGGCTTTTCCCTGCTAACCTTGACCGCCCTGTTCACGGTCATCCCGATCGTCGGCGTGATCGTTTACATCTTCATTCAAGGCAGCCCGGCCATTTCCTGGGAATTCCTCACGGAAGCGCCGCGCTCGGGGATGCGCGAGGGCGGCATCTTGCCCGCCATCGTCGGGACGTTTTACCTGACGGTTGGAACGGCGATCTTCTCGGTCCCACTAGGGATCGCGGCGGCAATTTACCTGTCCGAGTATGCGTCGGACAACCGTTGGACGCGGCTGATTCGCCTGGCAATCATCAATCTGGCCGGGATCCCATCCGTAGTTTACGGTTTGTTCGGTCTTGGAGCGTTTGTGCTATTTTTGAACTTTGGCACCAGCATCCTGGCTGCCTCGCTGACGCTTTCCATTATGACCCTGCCGGTGATCATCAGCACGGCGGAGGAAGCGCTGCGGGCGGTGCCGCAGGCCTTCCGCACGGTCAGCATCTCGCTGGGCGCAACCCGCTGGCAGACCATCCGCCGAATCGTGCTGCCCCAGGCTTTGCCCGGCATTCTTACCGGCGTCATCCTGGGACTGGAACGGGCTGCCGGCGAGACGGCGCCGATCCTATTTACGGGGGCAGCCTTTTTCCTGCCTCGCCTGCCCACGTCCGTGTTCGATGCGACCATGGCGTTGCCCTATCACCTGTTCGTCATCTCTACCCAGGTGCCTGAGATGCCGATCCAGATCCAGTATGGCACGGCGCTGGTTTTGCTGGTCTTCGTCTTAGGGATGAACCTGGTCGCGACTGTCATTCGTTCGAGGGCCAGGGCGCGAAGGCAGTGGTAGGCATGAACAAAATCGTCATCGAGAACCTCTCCCTGCAATACGCCGACGGCACCGAGTCGCTGCGCAACATTAACATGGACGTGCGCGAGAATGCCATCACGGTCTTGTTCGGCCCAGCCGGCGGCGGCAAATCTACCTTGCTGCGTTGTTTGAACCGCCTGAACGACCTGACCGAGGTCAAGTCTCTTTCGGGGCGGATTCTGATCGATGGAAAAGACATCCTTGACCCCAAAATCGATACCATTGCCCTGCGCCGCAAAGTTGGCATGGTCTTTGCCCGCCCGGTAGTACTACCCATGAGCATTTACCAGAACTTGACCTATGGCCTGGAGTTGGCCGGCGAAAAGCACCGTTCGGTGCTGTACGAAGCCGCCGAACGCAGCCTCAAGCTGGCTGCGCTGTGGGACGAGGTCAAAGACCGCCTGGACGATCCGGCAGTTGCCCTCTCTGGCGGGCAACAACAACGCCTGTGCCTGGCTCGCTCCCTGGCCCAGCAGCCCGAGATCATCTTGCTTGATGAACCAACCTCTGGATTGGATCCCATTTCCACGGGCAAGGTTAAATCGGCCCTGCAGGAATTGAAAAAAGATTATACAATTATCCTGGTTCCCCACTCCGTCCAGCAGGCCGCACGGACTGCCGATTATGCGGCTTTCTTCCTGCAAGGGGAGCTGGTCGAATACGGCGAGGGCTCGGACCTCTTCACCAACCCGAAGGAAAAACGGACGGAAGATTATGTAACAGGCAGATTTGGGTAATTTCGTTTTCAGGAGTCAGACCCTAAAGGTTTCAAAAACCTTTAGGGTCTTTTTTTATTAACCAGACGTTAACCAGTTCTTCCACTGCTATTAAAAGGGGATTGTTATGATGGCAGCGTATGAAAATCGAGATTAGTAAATCAGGAGAGTTAGAAAGTACTCGGAATTGAGGGCAGGTGCACGCACGCCCCCAATTCCGAACTCCCTCAGCAACCTCGTAATCTTTTGAAAATTAGGAGAAGAGAAAAAATGCGTAAGAATTCGTACCTTTTGTTTGCCGCCTTTGTACTCGCCAGTCTGGTTCTTACAGGATGCGGCAGCGCTACTACACCGGCCCCTACCCAGCCTGCTGCTCCGGCTGAATCTACCACTGCAGCCCAAGAACCCGCTTCGTCGGAAGATCCGATAGCGATGTACGCCCCGGATGCAGTCTCCGGTGACATTGTGATCGCTGGCTCGTCCACCGTCTTCCCGCTGGCCGAGCGCATGATCGAGCGCTTCTCGGAAGAGGGCTTCGATGGCAACGCCACCTACGATAGCATCGGCTCGGGCGCCGGCTTCGAACGCTTCTGCGTCGACGGCGAGACCGACATCTCCGGCGCTTCCCGCGCCATCAAGGACAGCGAAATCGAATCCTGCAAGGCGCTCACCCCGCCCCGCGATCCGATCGAGTTCCGTGTTGGCACAGATGCCCTGTCAGTGGTCGTCAGCCAGGAAAATGACTTCGTAGACAACGTCACCACCGAAGAACTGGCTCAGATCTTCGGCACCGCCACCAACTGGTCGGACGTCCGACCCGAGTGGCCGGATGAGCCCATCCAGCGCTTCATCCCCGGCACCGACTCCGGCACCTTCGACTACTTCGTCGAGCACGTCTTCGAGTCGGACGACTCCACCATCCTGGCCGCCTCCAACACTCAGCTCTCCGAAGACGACAATGTGCTCGTCCAGGGCGTGCTCGGCAGCCCGTATTCCATCGGCTTCTTCGGCTACGCTTACTACGCCGAGAACGCCGACACCCTGAAAGTGCTCTCCGTCGATGGCGTCGAACCGACCCAGGAAACCGTGGACAGCAATGAGTACCCGCTCTCCCGCCCGCTGTTCCTGTACTCCGACGCCACCATCATGCAGGAGAAACCCCAGGTCGCCGCCTTCATTTACTTCTTCCTGAGCGAAGTCAACAACGAGATCAAGGATGTGGGTTATTTCCCTGCAAATAAGTCCGTGCTGTCAGCCGCGATGGATACCTGGACAGAAACCGTAAAATAACAACTTCCTTTAGGGAAGCAAGGAACTTCCCTCCCGCCAGCATTCCTTCCCCCGTGCTCGGGGGGAAGGAACCTTTGTGTGAATTGGGAGCAGCATGTAGAGGAGTACTTTTATGCAACAGAGTGATACGATGCAAAAAATCGCTATCAGATTTCCAAAGTCAGGTAGGGACCTAAATCGCCGCATCCGGCCAGGAGAAGCAGTCATCCAGGGATTGCTCTTCTTCAGCGGGTTCTTTTCGATCTTTACCACGGTTGGGATCGTTTACGAGCTGGGCAAAGAAGCCTTGCTGTTTTTTCGCGAGCCGGCGGTGACTCTGTGGGCCTTCCTAACCGGGACAGAATGGCAGCCTCACATCGAAAGATTCGGTATCCTGCCCTTGTTCACCTCCACGCTCATCACCTCCACAATCGCCATGTTAATCGCTATCCCTTTAGGGCTGGGCGTAGCCATTTACTTGAGCGAGTATGCTTCTCCCAGGATGCGCAATACTCTCAAGCCAATCTTGGAAGTGCTGGCTGGCATCCCAACCATCGTGTACGGGTACTTCGCCCTGACTTTTATGACGCCCCTGCTGCGCACTATTTTTGGACGTGATATCGTCGACATCTACAACATGGCCTCGGCCGGGTTGGTGATGGGGATCCTGATCCTACCCCTGATCGCATCGATGACGGAAGACGCACTCAACGCGGTACCGCGTTCTTTAAGAGAGGCAGCCTACGGGCTGGGAGGAACCAAGCTTGAGGTCGCCTTGAAAATCGTCGTCCCGGCGGCGATTTCGGGCATCTCTGCAGCCATTATCGTCGGCATCTCGCGCGCCATCGGCGAGACCATGATCGTGGCAGTGGCGGCAGGCGCCGGCCCAAAATTCACCCTCAACCCCTTCAAAGGCGCGGAGACCATGACGGGGCACATCGTGCGGATTTCAGGCGGCGACCTTTCTTACAACTCGATCGACTACAACAGCATCTTCGCGATCGGTTTGATGTTGTTCTTCATCACCTTGGTGTTAAACATCATCAGCCAGCGCATCGTGCGCCGTTTCCGCGAGGTGTATGAATGAACCAACCGGAAATCATCAGCAACCCAACACCGGACATCGAGTTTAAGGATAACGTCCGAAAACGCCATCGTTCGGGTAAGGTCTGGCGGGGTATTTTGCTGTTCTCTACAATGGTAGGCATCATCGCTTTAGCCACCTTGTTGATCACGATCATCAACCAGACGGCCGGCTACGTTCACTACGAAGCGCAGGTGGACCCTGATACCTTGACAGTGGAAGGTATCCCTTTGGAACAGCAGACAAAGGAGCAATTGTTGAGCGTGCTCCAAGCCAATCTCTCCCAGGGCGCTTACAACAAACTCAACCGGGATAAGCCTTTCGCCGAGCGAAGCAGGCAAGAAGTGTACGATCTGGTCATCGAGCGGATGGTCAAATACAACGTGGAAGAGACCTGGCCCCTATGGGACTCCCTGACCCAGGGCGCCCGGATCAAGGCCAGCGTGCCGGTCGAGCAATCGGGGACAGAGTTGCGTTTTGTCGTCTGGGCCAACTTTGATTTCCTACGCCGGCAGCAATCCAGCGATCCGGTGATTGCCGGGGTCCGTACAGCCGTGCTGGGTTCCCTTTGGACGATCGGCATTACGATCCTGGTGGCTTTTCCGCTGGGTGTGATGGCCGCTATTTATCTGGAAGAGTACGCCGCCGATACCTGGCTCAACCGGGTCATCCAGACCAACATCAACAACCTGGCCGGTGTGCCGTCCATCATCTACGGTATCCTGGGCCTGGCGATTTTCGTGCGCCTTCTGGAGCCGTTTACCAGCGGGACTGTCTTCGGCATTACAGACCCGACCACAGCCAATGGGCGGACGCTCATGTCGGCAGGCCTGACCCTGGCCCTGCTGGTGCTCCCGCTGATCATCATCAACGCTCAGGAGGCCATTCGGGCTGTTCCCAATTCGCTGCGCAATGCTAGCTATGGGATTGGGGCCACCAAATGGCAGACGATCTGGTCGCATGTGCTACCAAACGCCCTCCCCGGAATCCTGACCGGCGCGATCCTGGCTATTTCACGCGCCATCGGCGAGACTGCGCCGCTGGTGGTGATCGGCGCCTCCACCGTCATCTTTTTCGACCCGGAAAACGCGTTCTCCAAATTCACGACCCTGCCTATTCAAATCTACCAGTGGACTTCCCGTCCACAGGATGAATTCCAATTTCTTGCTGCTGCAGCGATTATCGTTCTTTTGGCGCTCCTGCTCACGCTGAATGCGACCGCCATCTTGCTGCGCAACCGCTTCAGCCGGAGATATTAAAATTATGGCGCAACCTACGAACAACAGAACAAAATATATTCTCGAATCAAAAAGCCTGAATATTTTTTACGGCGATTTCAAGGCCGTGACTGACGTCAACATGAAAATCCAGCGCAACAAGATCACCGCCATCATCGGGCCGTCCGGCTGTGGCAAGTCAACTTTGTTGCGGGCTTTCAACCGCATGAATGAACTTGTACCCGGCTCTAGCATCGACGGAAAAGTCATCTTTCAAGGACAGAGTCTCTATTCTCCCGAAATCGATCCTGTCGAAGTCCGCCACCGGATCGGAATGGTCTTCCAAAAGCCGAACCCTTTCCCCAAGTCCATTTATGAAAATATCGCCTGGGGCGCGCGCATCCATGGCTTCAAAGGGGACATGGATGAACTGGTCGTATACTCGCTAAAACAGGCCGCGCTATGGGATGAAGTCAAGGACAAGCTGGACCAATCCGGCCTGGCGCTTTCCGGGGGCCAGCAGCAGCGCCTGTGTATCGCCCGCGCATTGGCCGTGCAACCAGAAGTCATTTTAATGGACGAACCGGCCTCGGCCCTCGACCCGATTGCCACGCTCAAGATCGAAGAGTTGATGCAGGAGCTCAAGCAAAATTACACTATCGTCATCGTGACTCATAACATGCAGCAGGCTGCCCGCGCCTCGGATTACACCGCTATGATGATGCTCTCCAAAGACGGCGAACGCTCCGGGACGGTGATCGAGTACGATGAGACGAACGTCATCTTCACCCGGCCTAAAGATAAGCGCACCGAAGACTATGTCACCGGCAGATTTGGATAAACGAAGTGGGAATATGGTTATAATACGGTACCGCAGAGTTGAAACGAGGCATGTATGATCCGTAAAACTTTTGAGAACGAACTCCAAGAAGTAAAGGATGAAATCCTGGTGCTGGGCAGCATGGTCGAAGAAGCCATCCTGTCTTCGGTCGAGTCGCTGAAGAAACGAGATATCGAGGCGGCCAAAAACATCCTGCAAGCCGACCGCGACATTAACAAGAAACGGTTTGAACTCGAAAATAAGCTGATGATCTTGATCGCCACCCAGCAGCCGATGGCACATGATCTGCGTTTTCTGGCTTCTTCAATGGAGATCATCTCTGAATTGGAGCGCATGGGCGATTACGCCAAGGGCATCGCCAACATCAACATCCGCATGGGCGACCAGCCGCTGCTCAAACCGCTGATCGATATCCCGCGCATGGCCCAAAAGGATGTGGACATGCTCCACCGGGCCTTGACCGCCTTCGTCGAAGAAGATATCGAGGCCGCGAAAGCGCTCCCGGTGGAAGACGATGAAGTGGATGCGCTCTACAACCAGGTCTATCGAGAACTGATGACGTTTGTGATCAGCGACCCGAAAGCGATCGAGCGCGCCAACTGGCTGCTGTGGGTGGCCCACAATCTGGAGCGAGTCGCTGACCGCGTGACCAACATCTGCGAACGGACGATCTTCATCGCCACCGGCGAACTGGTCGAGATCAATGCCAGCGATGACGAGTTCTGGAAAAAATATAAATGACCCATTACGTGCTTTTCCTGTGTACCGGCAATTCCTGCCGCTCACAGATGGCCGAAGCCATCGTCAACGCCCGCCTGTCTGATGACTGGCGGGCATTTTCTGCCGGGACAGTTCCCGCAGGATATGTGCATCCAAAAGCGATCCAGGCTTTAGCGGAAATCGGCATCGCTCATAACGGCGAATCCAAATCAACTGACCAGTTCCGTGAGATGGACTTCGACCTGGTGGTGACCGTCTGCGATGATGCCGCCGAGAATTGCCCGGTTTGGCTGGGGAAGGGGAACCGCGTCCACCTGGGATTCCCGGACCCGGCCAAAGCCGAGGGAACGGACGAAGAACAGCTGGCAGCTTTCCGGTCCGTGCGTGATGCGATTGCGCAGAAAGTCCCGGAACTTTTAGGACAAAAGTAACCGAAATCAGAATTATGGTTGACGAATCCGGCATCCCTCAGTACAATGCAACCCATCATGAAACTGACCGGCAATCTACACCATCATATTCGCCAGCCCCTGCCTGACCGGAGCGCAGGTTAGTTTCGTTTATTTGGACTAACATATCTGTCACCCCAAGCCCCCGGTAAGCCGGGGGCTTTCTTTTTCCCCTCTCCCATATGGGAGAGGGGCAGGGGTGAGGGTAAAAGGATATTTATGAACCAACGCCCCCTCCGCCTTTCCATCCCATCCAAAGGCCGTCTCTCGGAAGACAGCCTGGACTTCCTGGCCGCCTGCGGGTTGGAAGTCTACAAGCCCAACCCGCGCCAGTACGAGGCCAGCATCCCGGCCGTGCCAGGATTAACCGTGCTGTTCCAACGCCCAGCCGATATCGTCATCTCCGTCCGCAACAGCAGCGTAGACTTTGGGATCACCGGCCTGGACGTGCTGGCCGAATATCGCGGCCCGAACGGCGGCATCCTGCCCATCCACTCTGCGCTCGGCTTTGGGGCCTGCTCCCTGGAGGTGATCGTCCCCGATACGTGGAACGACGTCAACCAGATGGGCGACCTGGCGAAAAAGCCGGCGGAGATCGGGCGTCCGCTGCGCGTGGCGACCAAGTTCCCCAACGCCGCCGCGCCTTTCTTCGCCCAAAACGGCCTTGAAAGCGTAAATTTCATAGCCGCCGAGGGCACACTGGAGATCGCCCCCACCATCGGCTACGCCGACCTGATCACCGACCTGGTCTCCACCGGCACCACCCTGCGCGACAACCACTTGAAACGGCTCGAGGACGGCCAGATCCTGTCCTCGCAGGCCTGCCTGATCGCCAACCGGGCGGCCCTGAAGGACAATCCAAAAGCGCTCTCCGTTGCAAAGACCCTGCTCGAATACATAACCGCTCATCTGCGCGCCAGCAAGGCCGTCTCGGTGTTCGTCAACATACGCGGCGATTCTCCCGAATCCATTGCCGGCAGTATGTTCACGCAGAAGGTCATCGGCGGGCTGCAGGGCCCTACCTTTTCGCCCGTCATTACCCGCCAGGGCGAGCAGTGGTACGCCGCCCACCTCGTTATCCGTAAGGACCAGCTTGCCCAGGCCATCGCCGAACTGCGCTCCATCGGCGGCAGCGGCGTGGTAGTCGCGCCGGTGACCTATATTTTCGAAGAGGAGCCGGAAGAATACCGCGCTATGTTGGAAGCGCTGGAATTTACCGGAGATAAACGGAGATGAACGTTTTTTCTCTGTTGATCTCTGTTCATCTCCGGTGATTAAGGAGAAACGTATGCTTAATATTTATGATGTCGAATCTGCTCAAAAAACTATCCTCAAACGCATCCCACCGGATGAAACTGACCTGCCGCCCAGCGTACTCGAGCGCATCGCCGAAACGTTCGGGGAACGCATTGGCGCCGAAGAAGCTGTACGGCGCATTCTGCGAGATGTGCGGACGCACGGCGATGCGGCCCTGCGAGAGTGGTCAGCCAGACTGGACGGATTTCCAGCCGAAGCCCCGCTGCGCGTCCCGGACGACCAGCTTGCTTCCGCTTTGCAAGCCCTCCCGGTCCTCGAAAGGGAGGCTCTCGAGTTGGCTGCTTATCGCATCCGCGAGTTCTACCGCCGCCAACCGCTGACATCTTGGTTCACCAACGACTTAGGCGGTACACTTGGACAAATCATCCGCCCGCACGCGCGCGTCGGTCTTTACGTCCCCGGCGGCACCGCGCCACTGCCATCGTCCGTTTTAATGTCGGCTATCCCCGCGCAGGTGGCGGGTGTTAAAGAGATTGTCGTCGTAGCTCCGCCGCTCCGCTATCCTGACCAATCGTCAAGTCTCCAATCTCTAATCTCTCCCGTAATCCTGGCCGCTTGCGCCCTGGTCGGCATGACCGAAGTCTACGCGCTCGGCGGCGCGCAGGCCATCGCGGCGCTGGCCTACGGGACCGAATCCGTCCCTGCCGTGGACAAAATCTTCGGCCCCGGCAACCTGTTCGTCACGCTGGCCAAGCGCCAGGTCTTCGGCGCAGTCGGCATCGACGGGTTGGCCGGCCCCACCGAAACGGTCATCATCGCCGACGAGGCCGCCAAACCGGCCTGGGTGGCCGCCGACCTGCTAGCCCAGGCCGAACACGACGTGCTGGCCAGCGCCATCCTGCTGACCCCGTCTCGCACGCTGGCGGAAGCCGTGCAGGTGGAAGTCGGCCACCAGATGGAAACGCTGCCGCGCGCCGACATCCTGGCGCAGTCCCTGCCTGGCCAAAGCGGAATCGTGGTCACCAAAGACCTGGAGGAAGCAGCTATATTGAGCAACGCCTACGCGCCCGAACACCTCTGCCTGGCCGTGGCCGATCCCTGGGCGTTGAGCGAACAGATCACCAACGCGGGCGGGATCTTCATGGGCGAGCATTCCTTCGAGGTGCTGGGCGACTACGTAGCCGGCCCAAGCCACGTCATGCCGACCGGCGGCAGCGCCCGCTTCGCCTCCCCGCTTAACGTGTGGGACTTCGTCCACATCGTCAGCCTGATCGCGCTCAACCCCGCCACCACCGCCGAGATCGCGCCGATGGCCGCACGAATCGCTCGCGCAGAAAGTTTGGAAGCGCATGCAAGGTCGGCGTTGCAGAGAATAGAGACTAGAGATTAGGGCCAATGCTACCCATTATGCTCACAAGTAACTGCTCACTAGTCTCCATTCTCTAGTCTCTTTTTCCAGGAGTATTCATGCAACTTCCTGCACACCTTCAAAACCTGCCAGCCTATGTCCCCGGCGAATTTGTCAAGAGCCTGGCAGCCCGCCTGGGACGCGCGCCCGACTCGATCATCAAGCTGGACGCCAACGAGAACAATTACGGCACGCCGCCGGCCGTATTCCAGGCGCTGTCCGCTCTGGCGGAAACCCATCGCTATCCCGACGCCGCCCAGACCGACCTGCGCGAAGCGCTCTCCGCCTACACAGGCGTCCCGGCCGATTTTCTGCTGGGGGGCAACGGGTCCGATGAACTGCTTTCGTTGCTGGCGCAGGTGCTGCTCCAGCCCGGTGACAACATCCTGGTCTGCCCGCCCACCTTCAGCATGTACGCTTTTTACGCGCGCTTGAAAAGCTGCGAGGTCATCAGCGTTCCGCGCCGCGCTGATTTTTCTCTGAACGTGGATGGAATCCTCTCTGCGGTTCGATCCAACTCTCCAAAAATTCTGTACATTGATACACCGGGCAACCCCACCGGCTTCAGCGTCTCCCAAGCAGATATCAATCAGCTGCAAGCTTTGCCTCTGCTGGTTGTCATCGATGAAGCGTATCTCGAGTTTACCGGTTCCCCATCCTGGATCACGGAAGTACTGGCTCGTCAAAATCTGGTCGTGCTGCGCACCTTCAGCAAGTGGGCCGGCTTGGCCGGCTTCCGGGTCGGGTACGGGGCCTTCCCCAAGTGGCTTGGGGATGTGCTCTGGCAGGCCAAATCTCCCTACAACGTGACCGTGCCTGCAATGACCGCCGGAATCGCTGCCCTGGACGATATCGATTTTCTCAAATCGAACATTTCCCGTGTCATTGCAGACCGCGACCGCCTGGCTTTTGAATTAGGCCAATTCGAAGGCCTCCACGTTTATCCATCGGACGCAAACTTCTTGTTGGTTAGAGTTGAACCGTCGTTTGGGAAATCGGCCGCTGAAATTTGTGAGGCGCTCAAAGAACAGGGCATCCTCGTGCGGCTGTTCGAGAGCATGGATTGCCTGCGCATTACCATCGGCCAAACAGAAGAAGTAGATCGGCTTCTCTTTCATCTTTCTTCTTTAAGAAAGAGGATAGATGAAGGAGGAAAGAGGGTTTCTTGTGCGAACAACATCCATCTCTCGTAAGACCAACGAAACGGACATTACCGTTGAGCTTGACATCGATGGCTCTGGCCAGCATGACATCAGCACCGGCGTTGGTTTCCTCGACCACATGCTGACCCACATCGCCGTGCACGGGCTGTTCGACCTGACCGTCAAGGCGACCGGCGATCTACACATCGACGTACACCACACCGTAGAGGATGTGGCGCTTGTGCTCGGCTCCGCCTTCGACCAGGCGCTGGGCGACCGGAAGGGCATCGTCCGCATGGCAAGCTGTTACGCTCCGATGGACGAGACCCTGGCCTTTGTTGCTCTCGATCTTTCTGGACGCCCATATTCCGTCATCGAGGCGGAATGGGGGGACGCGCCGGTCGGGCAAATCCCCACCAGCCTGTTCCCACACTTCTTCGAAAGCTTCGCCGTCACATCAAGATGCAACCTGCACGCTCGTGTGCTCTACGGCCGCGACGACCACCACAAAGCCGAAGCGTTGTTCAAGGCGTTGGCCCGGGCGCTGGATGAGGCGACCAGGATAGATGAAAGACGAAAGAGCGTGCCCAGCACGAAGGGGACGTTGACTGAGTAGACAGGTAAACAAGTACCTGCGTGCTCATCTGTTTACTTGTCTACCTGTTTACTTGTCTACCTATTTTACTTATTTACCTTTCTACTTCAACACTGATGACTGATTCCTCCTTCACTGTCTTCCCCGCCATCGACCTGCGCGCCGGCAAAGTTGTCCGGCTGGCGCAGGGCGACCCATCCCGGCAAACCACTTATGGCGCTGACCCTCGTCAGCAGGCCGAGCAATTCAAAGCGGAGGGCGCCGAGTGGCTGCACGTCATCAACCTGAGCGGCGCTTTCAACGAAGATGCGCAGGCCAACCTGAAAGCGCTCGAGAGCATCCTGTCGGTCGGGCTGAACGTCGAATTCGGCGGCGGCATCCGGGATGAAGAAACCGTCCGCGTCCCGCTCGAAATGGGCGTGGAGCGCGTCTTCCTCGGCACAGCGGCGATCCAAACCCCCGAACTTGTGAACTGGGCCATCGAACGCTACGGCCCTTCCCGCATCGCGGGGGACATCGGCGTGAGTAACGGCCAGGTGATGGTCAAGGGCTGGCAGGAATCCACACCGTTGACCGTACTCGAGGTCGGGCAACGACTGCGAGATCAAGGCCTCGAATGGTGCGTGCTGACGGATGTCAAGCGGGATGGGGTCGGTTCCGGCGTAAACGTCCATAGCGCGGCCGAGTTGCAGGCGAAAGCGGGATTGCAGGTTGTCGCTTCGGGGGGCGTCTCCAGCCTCGAAGATGTCCGTCGCGTACAGCAGGCTGGGTTAGCTGGCGTCATCCTCGGCCGGGCGTTGTATGAAGGGAAAGTGTCATTAAAGAGTGGTTTCTTCCTGAGCGGAGTGACGAGCGATAGCGAGGAACGCAGTCGAAGGATGTTTGCTTGGGAAACTGCCCTTCGACTGCGCTACGTTCCGCTCAGGGACGAGGATTATCTATGATCACGATCGTTGATTACAAAGCCGGCAACCTTACGTCTGTCAAACGCGCGCTGGATCATCTCGGCATCGAAAACCAGATTAGCGCGGACCCGGAAATAATTCGGCGGGCCGGAAAAATCATCTTTCCCGGCGTAGGCGCAGCAGGCGCTGCAATGGACGTGCTCAAAGAGCGGAATCTCGATTCGGCCTTGAGAGAATCCTTCCAACGCGGCACTCCCATCCTGGGCATTTGTATTGGCTGCCAGATCATTCTGACGCGTTCCGAGGAAAACAATACGCCTTGCCTGGATCTGATTCCAGGGGAAACGGTGCGCTTCCGGTTGAGCGACCCGGCGCTCAAAATCCCGCATATGGGTTGGAACGCTGTCGCGGTCACGCAACCTCATCCGCATCTTGAGCCATCTGCGCCCGGTGGACGAGTTTTACTTTGTGCATTCTTTTTATCCGCAACCAGACGATGCCTGCAAAAATCTATGCCACCAGCGACTACGGCGGCGCGTTCCCGGTGGCCATCGGCGCGGATAATCTGTTCGCGGTCCAGTTCCACGCTGAAAAAAGCGGGCCGCTGGGGCTGCGATTGCTGCAAAATTTTGCGAAATGGAGGCCATAATGCTCTCGAAACGCATCATCTCCTGCCTGGACGTGCGCGACGGCAAACTGGCCAAATCCGTCAAGTTTGTGAACACCAAAGACATCGGCGACCCGGTCGTGCAGGCCAAAAAATATTACCAGGACGGGCTGGACGAGCTGGTCTTTTACGACATCACGGCCTCCAGCGACAAGCGCGACATCATGATCGACGTGGTCAGCAGTGTGGCCAAGCAGGTTTTCATCCCCTTTTCGGTGGGCGGCGGCCTGCGCACGGTGGAAGACTGTTCGCGCGTGCTGCTGGCGGGGGCCGAGAAAGTAAACGTCAACTCGGCGGCCGTCAAACGACCGGAACTGATCTCAGAAGCGTCGAAAGCCTTTGGGGCGCAGGCCGTGGTCCTGTCGATGGACGTGCTGCGCGTCGACCCCACGCCGCAGGTTGCTTCCGGCTACGAGATCGTGATCAACGGCGGACGGACGCGCATGGGCCTGGACGCCATCGAATGGGCCAAGCGCGGCGAAGGGTTGGGCGCCGGCGAACTGGTGGTCAACTCCATCGACGCGGACGGCACCAAAGAAGGCTACGAGTTGACTCTCACCCGCCAGATCGCCGAGGCCGTCTCGATCCCGGTCATTGCCTCCGGCGGCGGCGGGAAACCGGAACACCTTTACGAGGTATTGACCGAAGGCAAAGCCGATGCCGCGCTGGTGGCGTCGATGCTGCATTATGGGGAATCCACGGTTGGAGAAATCAAGTCCTATCTGGTAAATCACGGATTAAAAATACGTATTGTTGATATGGAATAAAAAAAACAAAATCCTTGCATTTTTCGAACTCGCCAGTCAAGTTGGATATACTCGAAAAACCAAACAAGGAGGCTGCCATGAAAATCAGAATCATATTATTCACTATAACATTGCTACTCGCCAGTCTAGCCTGCTCAACTGATACACCGGCTGATAACACCGCACCTGTGCAGGAAGAGCCAGGAACACCCATAGAACCTACCCCCGACTCTGGAATCTTATTTGAGGATGATTTTTCAGACACGAACAGCGGTTGGGATAGGATGGATGATGAAGATGGCATCACAGATTATTACAATGGTGGCTATCGCATTCTGGTCAATAAGGATAATCGGTTCTTTTTTGCCAATCCCGGTCAAACAGACTTACCCAACGATGTCCGTATTGAAGTCGAAGCTACCAAGCTGAGCGGCTCAGACGACAACAATTTCGGCTTCATTTGCCGCTATCAAGACACCAGCAACTTCTACCGCTTCATCGTCTCCAGTGATGGGTACGCAGGCATAATTCTGGTACAGGATGGCACCATCACAAATCTAACGGGTGAAGGACTTATACCCTTTGATTCCGCTCTGGCAGGAAATACTACTAACAAAATCCGTGCAAATTGTATTGGCTCCACGCTTACTCTATTTGTGAATGGAGAGCAGGTACTCACAACACAGGACTCTACATTCTCTAATGGAGATGTCGGGCTCTTTGCTGGAACATTTGATATTGTTGGCACGGATATCTTGTTCGATAATTTTGTTGTAACTCGTCCTTAAGCATGGTTTGATGCAAAACCTAAAATTTGATGCGAACGGCCTGATCCCAACTGTTATACAAGATGCCACAAGTAAAGATGTTTTGATGGTGGCATGGATGAATGCTGAGTCATTACAAAGAACCATTGAAAGCGGCGAAACCTGGTTCTGGAGCCGTTCCCGGCAAGAGTTGTGGCACAAAGGTGCGACTTCCGGTAACACCCAGAAGGTGGTCGAAATCCGCTATGATTGCGATGGTGATACGCTACTGGTGCTGGTCGATCCCGCCGGACCGGCCTGCCATACGGGAAATTCAACCTGCTTTTATCGTAGATTTGAGAATTAGCCACAGAGACACGGAGACACAGAGCCTTTATATTCTCTGTGTCTCCATGTCTCTTTTTTAGCAGGATTTACGCAGTTCGCGAAAATGTACCGGAAATAGGGGTTGCGTGCGCAGCACGCGACCCCTATTTCCGGGCCTCTCTCATTCGTTTGCGTAGTTCTATTTAGGAGAAACTATGGAAGTTCTAGAACTCTACAACATCATCCTCAACCGCAAAGCCAACCCCAAACCCAGCTCGTACACCAATTCCCTTTTCGACTCCGGCTTGCCCCGTATCGCCCAAAAAGTTGGCGAGGAGGCGACCGAAGTGGTTGTAGCGGCCCTTTCGCAGGAGAATGAACGTCTGGTCGAGGAAATCGCCGATTTGACCTATCACGTCCTGGTGTTGATGGCCGAAGGAATTTCCCCTGAAGATGTGGCGAGAGAACTGGAAAAACGGCACAAGTAACAAAATAAATTCACCACAAAGTCCCAAAGCATCGAGGAACCGAGAGGAATTCATAAATCACAATGCTTACTGATGCAAATCCGGAATTCGGATTTGCATCCGCAGAGCAATTCGTGATACTGAAATTGGTTTGTTTCTTTGTTTGTTTGCTATATCGGAATCCCACCCCAAACCAGGAACAAAACCCATGCCTTCTCCCTACGACATCCTCTTCGAGCCGGTCCAGATCGGGCCGGTCACCGCTCCCAACCGGTTCTACCAGGTGCCCCACTGCAACGGGTTCGGCCACCGCATGCCGCGCGGGCTGGCCGCCATGCGCGGGATCAAGGCGGAAGGCGGCTGGGGCGTGGTCTGCACCGAGGAAGTGGAAATCCATCCCAGCAGCGACCTGTCTCCTTACTTCGAAGGCCGCCTGTGGAGCGACGATGACATCCCGCCACTTGCAGATGATCGCGGAGGCCGTACACAGGCATGGGGCGCTGGCAGGCATCGAACTGGCCTATAACGGTCTGGATGCAAACAACCTGTATACACGCCTCCCTTCCCTGTCCGTCACGTCGATGGGCACGCTGGGCGGGACGGGCTATGACCCGGTGCAAACCCGCCGCATGGACAAGCAAGACATCCGCAACCTGCGCCGCTGGCACCGGGAAGCCGCCCTGCGCGCCAAACGGGCCGGATTTGACCTGGTCTACGTCTACGCCGGGCATGCGCTGACGGCTGCCGCGCAGTTCCTGCTGCGCCGCTACAACGACCGCAGCGACGAATACGGCGGCTCGCTCGAAAACCGGGCCCGCCTGTTCCGCGAATTGCTCGAAGATACCAAGGATGCGGTAGGCGACACCTGTGGCGTGGTGGCCCGCTTCGCGGTGGAAGAACTGCTCGGCGAGGAGGGCCTCACCCACCAGGGCGAAGGGTACGAGGTCATCGCCATGCTGGCCGAGCTGCCCGACCTGTGGGACGTCAACCTGAGCGGCTGGAGCAACGACTCGGCCACCTCGCGCTTCGACAAAGGAAGGCCACCAGGAGAAATATACCGCCTTCGTCAAATCGCTGACGAGCAAACCGGTGGTCGGCGTGGGGCGCTATACCTCGCCCGATGCGATGGTCTCCGCCGTGCGGCGCGGCATTTTGGATTTTATTGGCGCGGCGCGCCCGTCGATTGCCGACCCGTTCCTGCCGAATAAAGTCAGGCAAGGCCGCCTGGACGAAATCCGCGAGTGCATCGGCTGCAACATCTGCGTCACCGGCGACACGCGCTTCGTGCCGATCCGCTGCACCCAGAACCCCACCATGGGCGAGGAATGGCGGCGCGGCTGGCATCCCGAGATCATTGCGCCGAAAAAGAGCGAGGCCGAGATCATGGTCGTGGGCGCCGGTCCGGCCGGGCTGGAGTGCGCCGTCTCGCTGGGCCAGCGCGGCTATAACGTTACCCTGTTGGATGCGCGCCGAGAGTTGGGGCGGGCGCGTGCTGCGAGAATCAGCCCTGCCCGGCTTGTCCGAGTGGCGGCGGGTGGCCGAATGGCGGCTGACCCGCCTGGCCAAGATGCCCAACGTCGGCCTGTACCCCTCCAGCCCGATGACCGCTGACGAGATCCTCGAAACCGGCATCCCGCATGTCATCCTCGCTACCGGCGCAACCTACCGTCGCGATGGCAAAGGCCGCACCGTTCACCATCCGATTCCCGGATATGATTCCCACGGAGTTTTCACTCCCGACGACCTGATGGACGGGAAACTCCCCTCCGGTCGGGTTATCTTGTACGACGACGACCACTTCTACCTGGGCGGCGTGCTGGCCGAGCTGCTGGCCCAAAACGGATGTGACGTGACCCTGGTCACGCCCGCGCCGCTGGTCTCCTACTGGACGCAGTTCACGCTGGAGCAATCCAAAATACAAACCAGGTTGATGAAACTGGGCGTCAAATTAATCCCCCAAACGCTTCTCTCTGACATTCGACCCGATTCCGTAACCTTAACCCATTCTTTAAGCGGCGAGACGACCATCCTCCCCCGCGAGTCCGTCGTACTGGTCACCGACCGCATCTCCAACGACAATCTATACTACGAGCTTCAGCCTGCGCTGGCCGAAGGAAAGCTGCAATCCCTGCGCCTGATCGGCGACGCGGAAGCGCCGAATATTATCGCCCAGGCCGTGTTTTCGGGCCACCTGGCCGCCCGCGAATTTGACGAGCAACCGGTACAGGGCGCGCCCTTCAAGGTGGAACGGACGATCTAAAAAGTGACGGTCACCTGGCAGGTGACCGTCACTTCGCGTTTTCGACACTTTCCGTCTACGCTTTATTTGCCTTATATTCCTGGTCGATTCTCTCGCGCAGGAAATGCTTGATCAACGATTGGTAGGGAACATCCCGCTCGTTCGCAAGCTGGCGCAGTTCGTCCAACATGGACTCGGGCAGGCGCAGGGAAATCGACTTGAGCGTCGGTTTCAAGTTTGGGAAAATCGCGCGTTGGGCCTGCTTCCAGTCCAGGATTTCGCTGGAATCCTGCTCGGCCCAGTACGCGCGCTCCTCATCTTCATTTTTGAATTCAGGAGTGGGCTTGCTCATAGATTGTCCTTCCTCGCTTGTTTCAGTTATGCGCCGAGATGCATCGGAAAATCGATTAACAACCTAAGAATTCATTTTACCAAAAAACGTGGTTCATCATTATCATATCTCATTTCATTTGAGAAATTTCACATTTGCGTCGCTTAACCTTAAAACAGATAGTCTTATTTAACCAGAAAATCGTCTGTTGACTTCACCAGGTGCATGCCCGCCTTCTCAAACCGGGCAAAGGCTGCCTCCTGCCTGCTCGGTATAATCCGCGCCCGGCACAACCACCGGCGAGGTGCAATCTTCCAACAGGTAAATTTTGTTCGCCAACGCCGGGTCTTCCTGGCGCAGGTCACTGAGCAAATCAGAAATCGTCCAGGCCACGCAGTGGCTCTTGGCCTGCCCGGCGATCACCAGCCGGTCGACATCCTTGAGCATGTTGATGAACTTGTCGTTGTGTTCGCCCAGCGTTTCTCCCTTCGGCCCTTTTTCCACCTCCGGGCCAATGACCGAGTAATGCTCGGTAAAGGAGCGGTCGCCCTTGATTTCGAAATGTCGGCTTGGACAAACGGCGCGAAATGGAGTGGAAGAAAAGCGCCTCTTCCACGGACGAAACCAGCGCATGGCCAATTCCCCCCAGCATGGCATGGTACGGCCAGATGGTCAACGAATATTTTTCGACCTCTTCCAGCTTGTTTACGTAATATTGAAGGCGTTCCTGCCCCACTTCCACGGAAATGCCGAAATGGTCAGCCAGGGCCGGGTTGAACTTCCACTTCCCCGTACGCACGTCTTCCGCGCTGACGTTGGTGTAGGGCGCAGGATGCTCGCCATTTTTGTCCACCAGGAAAATCGCGTGGAAATATTTGCATGGCGTTGTGCGTGTCCATGGTGGCAGTGATGTGGGTAATCGTCCCCAAATTGCGGTAAATGAACTCGCACAGGCGGCGGTTGTCGTCCACGGCCCCCGTCCCGCTGCGGCCGGCGACGTACAGCTCGAAGCCGGGGATGCAGAAGGTGTTTTGCACGTCCACCAGCATCAGCCAGGTTGCTGGTCTGATCAGCGGACATCGTCCCTATAGGGGAAGCAGGCTGAAGTCCGTGACGAAGCGCCCAGTCCTTCGCCTGCCTGGCGCGTTCTTCGTATGGCACACGCCAGACCTGGTCCAGTTTGCCCGGATCGAAAAAATCAGGGATCGGCAGAATATTGCTCATCAGCTCTCCTAGAGTTAAAGGCTACGTTTGTAAAACAAGGGCAAGATGCTCCCCTTCAGCGCTTGAAGTAACGTTTTGCAGATTATATCAAGCTTGAATTAAAAAGGCCCCGCGTCATTCCGGACCCGGAGCCTGCTTTCGTTTAAAGAACGTTGCAACTACTCCCCGTTCTGCAACGTCGAGGGAGGCGGCGGATAGTTGGGGATTTCACGCCTGAATTCGTAGGCGTCCATCATGCGTTCGATGGTTGCTTTTTTCTCGGGGGTGACATCCTGAAATTGGAATCCAATGTTATAGAAGGCGGGGTTGATATCCGGCTCACAGTGAGCCACCCGTGCAGAAATGTCCAACTGCCCGGCTTTGAAAAGTTGCAGGTCGGGCAGGTCGAAGCGCAGCGGAAGCACGCTATTCACGATCTGCGGCTGCTCGCTGATGATCATGGCGCCGGACAAACTCAAATCGCCCAGATAACCGAGCATCCGGCCCAGATTGCGCTCAAACACGCGCGAATACACGATCAAATATTTGCGGTCGAGTTCTACGTCTTTCGTCCATGGGCACCTCCATCTCTACCAGTTTACCTGACTTAAAGGCGAATTCAACTATTGTACTTAAATTTTAACGTTTATCGTGACTACGAAGCCATGCTTCGCTAGGCTAGAGAACCCGTCGGTTGAATCATGGGGCGCTTAAAATCCAAATCAATCCGCGGGGGTCAGGCTCTCGCAATCACCTTGCGTTCCGCAAGAACGTTGATCTCTTCCTCGCTCACCCCGATTTCCGACAGCAACGCACAGGTATCCGCGCCAACGCTGGGGCAGGGGAACGTCCCTCGCCTTGCGAACACGAATGGGGAATGCATTCCGGCCGGCTTCCCGTCTTCCAAGCGGACGTGGCCTCGTGCCTGCACCTGCGGGTCGGCCAACATCTCTTCAATCGAATTTACCGGTTCCACGCAAGCATCGTTATCTGCAAACAGGTCCAACCACTCCGCGCGCGTTTTTTGTTTGAAAATTGCTTCCATTTCTAGGCCTAGGGCCGGGTCAAACTGGCGACCGATCCAATCTGCGCGGCCGATCGTTTTACAAAAATCGCCCCAGAAATGGGGCTCGATGGCTGCCAGGGTGAGATACTTTCCATCGCACGTCTCATAGATGTTGAAAAAAGCCCGACCACCCAGTAACGGGTGGGTGCCCGCGCCCACCTCCAGGCCGCTAAAATAAGCGCTCAGCGCCAGCGGCGTCACCCAGGAAATGACACCGTCCAGCAAGGCCATGTCCAGGTACATGCCCTGGCCGCCCCGCTCCCGCCCTACCAGGGCGCTCAGGATGGCGATGGCCGCCAGCATGCCGCCGCTCAAGTCGGCGACCGGCAAGCCGTAGGGGATTGGCTTCTCGCCGGGGCGCCCGTTGAGCGAGAATGCCCCGCCGATGGAAAGATAATTAAAATCGTGGCCAGCACGCTGTTGGTAAGGACCCTGTTGGCCATAACCGGACAAGGAGCAATAGACGATATCCGGATTGACCGCGCAAACGGCTTGATATCCGATCCCATATTTATCGGCGATGGTCGGGCGGAACCCTTCCAAAACGACATCGGCGTTTGCAGCCAGTTGCAGGAAGAGTTCACGCCCGCGCGGGTTGCGGTAGTTAAGCGCCAGGCTCTTTTTGCCGCGGTTGATGGTCTCATACATGTTCCCCAACCCCATTTCCGGCGGGGCCAGGCGGGCATGGTCCCCGGCCAACGGGGTTTCCACTTTGATGACTTCCGCGCCCAGGTCAGCCAGCAGTTGGGTGAGATAAGGACCTGGCAGCAGGCGAGACAGGTCGAGGATTCGGATACCGGATAGAGGCAGTGTGGTCATGTTTTCTCCATTGATCGGGTCTTTTCCTCGCTACTTCGAGCGGCAGCGACAGGGGGCAATCTGTGATGTCCATTTTACCAAGTTCAGTTCATCACGAAAAGTTCAAGGAGTACCCGACAACAGGGATTTCCTGAGTTCGCTTTCGGGATCCCCGCTGCCGGGAAAGAGAGCAAGACTAGCTTTACTGAATACGGAAAGTCCCGCGGTTTATTCGTTGCTTGATAATGTTGTTCCACTGCTTCGTCATTCCATTATGATGCTTCGTAATTTTATTCCCCTGCTTCACATTTAAGTTATAAGCTTCGTAGTTTTGTTCCCTTGCCTCGTATTTTATTACGAAGCTTCGTAGTTTCGTATTCTTCCTGCTTCGTATTCAAGTTACGAAGCTTCGTACTTTGATTTCCCTGCCTCGTACTTTGATTACGAAGCTTCGGTGTTTTGTTGTTATGCGGGTTAGACACCAAAACTTTCATCTTTGTAGGTTGACAAACGAACTACCTCTCGGGATACTATCTTTATTCGGAAGACAGTCCGAAAATGCAACCCACCCCGCAGGAGGAACGACCTTATGCCAAAAAAACTCTATCCGGCTGATGTGGTAGGACGGGCAAAGCGCGTGCTGGAAGCCTGGGATCAGATCAGTCCGACCCTGGCGTTCGGCGATCTCGATGCCGCCGCAATGACAACTGACATCAACCAGGCAACCACGCTTGCATCCCGGATGAAAAGCCTGGAAGTGGAACTGACCGACCTGCGCAACCAGCGCGATGCCGTCCACCTGTCCTTGTGGGACAAGGTCAAGCGGGTGCGGAGCGGGATCAAAGCCGTTTACGGCGACGATTTTCCCAGTACGAGATGGTCGGCGGCACGCGGCGGAGCGAGCGGAAAGCGCCCAGGCGAAATCCGTAATAACTAGACCGTGGAAAGGAATGTGGGATAATCGCCCCATGCGTTGGATTTACATTTCCCCCCACCTTGACGATGCCGCCCTTTCCGCCGGCGGTTTTCTTTACGACCAGGCCCAGGCCGGAATACCGGTCGAGATCTGGACGGTCGTGTGCGGGTTCCCGCCGCCGGGCGAGCTGACGCCCTTTGCGCAGGTACTGCACCACCTTTGGGAATCCGGAACCGCCGAAGAGACGGTACAGCTGCGCCGGCTGGAAGATGTGGCAGCTGCCAGTATTCTCGGCGCAAAAACCACCCACTTCGATATCCCGGACTGCATCTATCGCCGTGGACCGGATGGAGAACCGCTCTATCTGGAAATTTACGTGCAGCTCCATTCAAAAGAAGCGGATCTCCCTGAACAGATTGCCCAGTCCTTTGCGCCACGCTTGCGCCCGGATGACCAGGTCATCTGTCAGCTGGGCGTGGGCGACCACGTGGACCACCTCCTGGTGCGCCAGGCTGCCGAGCGCTTGAACCGGCCCTTGTGGTATGCGGCTGACATTCCCTACCTCTTCAAACAACCGATGGAACTACCGCCGCTCGTAGCCGGGATGGAAGAGAGCCTGTTCACCATAACGGAAGCAGGCCTGAGGGCCTGGGTTGAGGCGATTCTGGCTTATGAGTTCCAGTTGAGTTCCCTTTTCGAAAACAAGGAACAGATTGAACAAGAAATCCGCGCTTATTATGCTGAAAAAGGTGGCTTTTCTCTGTGGCAAATAGTCCAAAAGTAACTTGATTCTGGCTTTAAAACATGATATAGTATGGCCGTTTATTGGGAAAAACTGAATAGACAACTTCGCTGCACTATTTTTCTGAGAAACAAACCCGATTGCATCTCTGTAAAAGGAGATGCAAATTCTATTCGTAGGACAAGACTATGCCAACCAATTTCCTGACCAAGGAAGGTTTCGAAAAACTGCAAGATGAACTCGATTACCTGCGCACGACCAAGCGCCAGGAAGTCGCCGATCGCCTGCACGAGGCGATGGAAGGCGGCGAACTGATCGAAAATGCTGAATACGAAGCTGCGAAAAACGAGCAGGCTTTTGTTGAAGGCCGTATTCAGGAATTGGAAATCCTGCTTGCCACGGCGCGCGTGATCGAAGACGACAAAAGAAGGAAAGGCGATACGATTTAGGTCGGTTCCACTGTGACGATCCAGGAAGACGGCTACGAAGAAGAAACCTATACAATCGTTGGCGCAGCGGAGGCCAACCCGCGCGACGGCAAAATTTCGAACGAATCGCCGATTGGCAAAGCCATCCTGAACCACCGCATCGGAGAAGAAGTACAGGTAGAAACGCCCGACGGTTCCTATTCCGTCCGGATCGTTAAGATCGGATAGCCTGGGGCTCGCACCTATCGCCCCGCGCGCCTGCACAGGAAGCGCGGGGTTTTTTGTTAGCACATCAGACCCTCACCCCACCCTCTTCCTAAAGGGAGAGGGGGAAAGATGGAACAATGCCAGAATATACATCCCTAGAAAAAGTTCGCCTGGAAAAAATCGAAGAGCTGCGCGCGGAGGGCATCGAACCGTACCCCACGCGTGCGGAGCGGACCCACACCAGCGCACAGGCCATTGCTGCATATGAAGCCGCCGAAAAGCAGGCTGGGGAAGGGGAAACGCCCGAAGTGAAAGCCACGCTGGCCGGGCGGATTCGCGCTTCCCGCCCCATGGGAAAGCTGACCTTTGCCCACATCGAGGACGGCGCCGGCAAGATCCAGCTTTTCTTCCGCGTCAACGAGCTTGGGCAGGATAAGATCGATTTCTTCAACGAGATGTTCGACCTTGGCGATTTCATCCAGGCAAGCGGCGCCATGATGCGCACTCGCACCGGGGAGCCGACGCTGCTCGTCGAGGACTTCAAACTGCTTGCCAAATCCGTGACTCCGCTCCCGGCCGCAAAGGACGAGACGCTCGAAGACGGGACTGTGGTCCGCCACGCGGCGCTGGAAGACGCGGAGCTGCGCGCCCGCCAGCGCTACGCGGACCTGGCAGTCAATCCGGAAGTTCGCGAAATCTTCCGGAAACGGGCGGCACTTGTCAAGGCCCTAAGAAAATTCCTGGACGATCATGGTTTTCTCGAGGTCGAAACTCCCGTTTTGCAGCCGCTTTACGGCGGCGCAGCAGCCAAACCCTTTGTAACCTATCACAACGAGCTGGACCAGCAGATGTACTTGCGCATCTCGTTCGAGCTATATCTGAAACGTTTGTTAGTGGGCAACTTAGAAAAGGTGTACGAGATCGGCCGCGATTTTCGCAACGAGGGCGTTTCCTTCAAACATAACCCGGAGTTCACCCAGTTGGAGTTCTACTGGGCCTATGCCGATTACTTGCAGGTCATGGAGTTGACCGAACAAATGGTTGCTTTTGCCGCGAAAGAAGTGACAGGCAACTACAAAGTCATTTATAAAGGCCAGGAAATCGATTTCACGCCCCCCTGGCGACGGCTGCAACTGCGCCAGGGCATTCTTGATACCAGCGACATTGACATCGCCGAATATCCCGACGCCGGGTCGCTTTTCAAGGCGATCGTCGCCAAACTTCCGGATAAAACGCCGGACCCGCAGGCGACCCGCGGAAAATTGATCGACTTTCTGCTTTCCGAATTCCTCGAGCCGACCCTGATCCAGCCGACCTTCTTGTACGACTATCCGCGCGATATTTCGCCGCTGGCCAAGTCCAAACCTGGAGACCCCTTGACCGTGGAACGCTTCGAGGGTTATGTTTCCGGCTTCGAGCTGTGCAATGCCTTTACCGAGTTGAACGACCCGCTCGACCAGGAACAACGCTTCATCGAAATGGGACGAGACTATGAAGCGGACGATGAGGAGCGCCACCCGCTCGACGAGGACTACCTGCGCGCCATGCGCTATGGCATGCCGCCCAACGGCGGCTTCGGCATGGGTGTCGACCGGCTGACCATGGTCTTTGCCGACAAGCATTCCCTGCGCGAGGTCATTCTCTTCCCGGCTTTGCGCAAGGAAGAATAAGAAAATTAGACAGAGACGGGGCAGGAGAACTCCTGCCCTGCGGTTTTATATACAAAAGGAGAATCTGCTCAGGCTTATGCAAAAAAAGAAGGCAAAAACGGTGTGCGTGGGAGCGTACGCCCCACGCACACCGTTTTTGCCACCTCTTAAATGCGGGCTGAGTAGTTCCTAAAAGGAACGCACTATGACCGGAATCATGCCAGCCCAGGAACAACAAATCAAAGAATTGGCTGCTGCAGGCAACAAGATTACAGCCATCAAACTGTACCGCGAAGTGACCAGCGTCGGCCTGAAAGAAGCCAAAGATGCGGTAGAAGCCATGACGCGCGGCATTCCGGTCAATTTTCCCTTTCCAGGAGATAGGGGTGAACCTGATCCTTTCCTGGAAAACCGCATCAAGCGCTTGCTGGCGGAACGAAACAAGATCGAGGCAATCAAGATCTACCGGGAGGCCCATCAGTGCGGCCTGAAAGAAGCCAAAGATGCCGTGGACTTGATCGAGGCCGAAACGCGCAGGGAGGAACATTCCACTCTTCCCTCCACGCCAGCCATGAACAACGATCCTTTTGCAGAAGAAGGGCGGGAAAATCGAAGACGGCTGCTTGTTTCTGTTGCCCTGGTACTCGCACTGGCAGGCGGCGTAGCGCTTTTTCTCATCCTTCGAGGCGGGTTTAGCACGGGGGGCTAAACGGCTTGCAACCTTTTTCGTTTTTCTATTTCAATCCATCACTGTCTTGCCATGCAGTTCTTTAAGCGCGCTTTCTAACGTCGCTGCCGATTTCCGAAGCAGCCCTTGTTCCTCGGACGTCAGATTGGCTTCGATCACCTGATGGACACCGTCTTTCCCGACCACACAGGGGATTCCCAGGCAGACATCTTCGATGCCATATTCACCCTCCAGCAGGGTCGAGACCGTCAAGACGCTGCGCTGATCCTGTAAAATCGTGCCGACAATGCGGGTCAGCGCCATGCCAATCGCAAAATAAGTGGCCCCCTTGTAGTTGATGATGTGATAGGCAGACTCTCTGACTGTCTTGACAATCTCTTCGCGACTGGTCCCCCAATCATCGCAATTGTCACACATCGGGCAGTACTCGTCGATCGGCACCCCGCCGACGTGAGTCATGGACCAAGCGGCGAATTCACTGTCGCCGTGCTCGCCCAGGATGTAAGCATGCACGTTTCCCACGTCTACGTTGCAATGCCGGCTGAGCAGGTAGCGGAAGCGGGCGCTATCCAGCACGGTGCCGGAGCCGATCACCCGGTTCTTCGGCCAACCGGAGCGTTTCAAGGCAACGTGGGTCAGCACGTCCACCGGATTGCTGGCAATCAAGACGATGGCCTGGGAGTTCTGGGAGACAATATCATCGATGAGACTTTCGATGATGCGAGAGTTCTTCTGGAGCAGGTCCAGCCGCGATTCACCTGGCGCCTGCTTGGCCCCGGCAGTGATGACGATTACGTGGGCATCCGCGAGGTCTTCCTTCTTGCCGACATAGATTTGGACCGACGGGTAATACGGCAGGCCGTGCGCCAGGTCCAGCACCTGGCCTTCGGCATAGTCAGGGTTGACATCGATCAGGGCGATCTCATCGGCCAGGCTTTTTTGAGCCAGCGCATACGCGAATGTCGATCCGACTGCTCCCGCGCCGACGATGACGACTTTACGCGGGTTGTACATCGTTTTCATATTCACACTCCCTTGAGAAGATAAAATTCAGCAAGTCACAGGTTTACGAAGGGAAGCCCGAAAACAGAGGTGATTTACTGAAATTGGATAATCTGAGCTCATTTGTCTCATTTTAGCGCAAAAAGAATCGCTTCCAAGCGTTTTGCGGAAGGCAAAATTGGAAATATTTTAACGAACAACCCGTGCTAGAATCAAAACATGTCAAAACAATTTTCCTCTTATTCTTGGCGATATTATCACCCTGGCCATCGTTACGCTCATCGGATTTGCGACCCACGGCGAAACCGACTGGCCCTCCTGCCACGCATGTTGACAACCTTTATCCCGCTGGTGCCAGCTGGTTTTTGATTGCCCCCTGGCTGGGGTTGTTTGATAAGCAAAACACATCCGCGCCTAAGCAGGTCTGGCGAGCCGCCTCTGGCGATGCTCCTGGCCGCGCCGATGGCCGCCATTCTGCGGGCTGCCATGTTCAACGCAGTCGCCCTGCCCCTGTTTACGCTCATTCTGGGGAGCAGCGCCGCGCTGGGGATGCTCCTCTGGCGAGGGCTGTATTCTGCGCTATCAGCCGCAAACGCCGATGAGAATCATGGAGCTTAAAGAATGAAAAAAGCCCGACCGATTTCCTTGCCGGTGTCCACTGCGGGGATGTTTCCGCTGAAACTCAATTTTATTCTGATAAAATACCCTCGATGGACGAACCCGCCCTGATCAACGAAGCCCAACGCGGCAACCTGGACTCTTTCAACTCGCTCGTCTTGAACTACCAGGACATCCTCTTCAACACCGCCCTGCGAATCATGGGCGATGAAGACTCTGCCGCGGATGCCACCCAGGAAGCCTTCCTCTCCGCCTTTCGGGCCCTCAAATCCTTCCGGGGTGGGTCTTTCAAAGCCTGGCTACTGCGCACCGTCACCAACGCCTGTTATGACGAGTTGCGCCGCCGCAAGCGCCGTCCCAGCGTGCCGCTCGAACCGGAAATCGACGATGGGGAAGAAATGGAAACCCCGCGCTGGCTGGCCGACCCCTCTCTGAGTCCCGAAGAAGAAGCCGAAGTCGACGAACTCGAACATGCCATCCAGCATTGCCTGGAAGGGCTGCCGGTTGAATTCCGCACCGTGGTGGTTTTGAGCGACCTGCAGGGCATGGACTATAAAGAAGTGGCGGCTGCGGTGCGTGTCCCTCTGGGAACGATCAAAAGCCGCCTGGCGCGCGCCCGTTTGCGCTTACGCGAATGTCTGCAAGGATTCTGGGAACTTTTGCCCGCTAGTTTTCGTCTGGAAGAAGAGATCATCCGCACATGACACAGACACCTTCCTTCCGCGACGTACAAAAACTTTCCGCTTATCTGGATGGACAACTCAAGCCCTCCAAAGTAGCGCGCCTCGAATCGCGCCTCAAAACGGACTCCGAGCTTGCCTCCATTTTGAAAGAGCTTCGCCAGACCCGTAGTTTGCTCCGCCAACTGCCCCAGCGACGGGCTCCGCGTAACTTCACTCTAACGCCGAAAATGGTCGGCCAGAAACCGCCACTGCCGCGCACCTATCCGGCCTTCCGCTTTGCAACCGTGTTGGCCACCTTGTTGCTTTTCTTTACCTTTGCTACCAATTTCATCGGTCCGCGCCTTGTCCAGACGGCTGCGCCTTACCCTTATGGCAGGGGCGGTGGCGGCGGCGGGGAACCGGAAACGATGATGGAATCCGCAACCGAGGGGCCGGCGCAGGAATTGCCGCCTGTCGAAGCGCCTGCCCCTCGTTAGCGACCCCGGAGCCGCCTTCCGCTGAAGACAGCACCCGCATCGAACCAACTCCGCAGGCTTCTCTAAAAAGCGGCGAAACCTCTGCACAACAGGTTCCTGAAAAGACACCCGAGCGCACACCGGCCCCGCTCATTGGCGCCCCCGTACAAATCGTACTGGCTGTCATTGCCCTGCTGAGCGCGCTGGTAGGTTTTGCCTTACGGTATATTGCGATCCGTAAATGGCGCGTGAAAGCCAGGTAAGTTTTTGCCCCCGCTGCGGGGCAGCGGTCACCTTGCAAGAGCGCTTCGGCCGGTTACACCCGGTTTGCCCGCAGTGTGAGTGGATCCATTTTGAAGACCCGAAGGTCGCCGCGGCTGTCCTGGTAGAACAGGACGGCCGCGTCCTGTTGGTGCGGCGCAGCAACGAACCCTTCCGCGGATTGTGGACGTTGCCCGCCGGTTTTGTCGATGGGGGCGAGGATCCAGCCCGGGCGGCTGAGCGGGAATGTTTAGAGGAAACAGGCCTGTCGGTCCGGGTGACACGCGTGCTGGACGTGATTGCCGGACAGGAACACGAACGCGGCGCGGACTTTGTCATCGTTTACGAGGCAGAGTTCCTTGGCGGAACGTTGTCTCCAAACGATGATGCGGATGCGGCCGAATGGTTTGAGCCTGCTTCCCTGCCTCCTCTGGCTTTTTTCGCCACCCAGAAAGCGCTGTCTCTGCTTTTAAGATGATCCACTTGAACCTGAATGCAAGCTCCCCACACAAACATAAAATCTGTTCATAACGTCGCGGGCAAAAGATCACCAGCCTTACAATATCGTTGCGGTAGGGGTGCAACGCTTGCGATAGAAGATAAGGGTGGGTATACTCGACCTAGGCAACCATATCACTTTTGGAGGAGAAGAATGTACGCAAAAGCTCTAAAACCGTTTGTATTTATCTTAATGATTATGGCTATGGTCAGCATCGCTTGCATGGGAGGCAGTGGAGCGCCAACAAATGAACCCGCACCCGTCATTCTTGAGCCCACAGCCGTTATTATCGAAGCTACACCGCTACCGGTTGAACCATCGCAGCCGGTTTTCACGGACAACCTGTCCTGACAGAAGAACCTGCCCGCGGCCGAGGAATACTTCACGGAAGAGTTCGAGGGCGATATCGGCAACTGGAGCTATTTCAATATCTTGGGTTCCAAAGATGCTAACGAATCTGCGCTCAACCTGGAAACGGATAGCGGCTACCTGGTTTTTGATATTCCCACAAAACAATTGTACACCTATGTTATGTACGATCCTTACGATTATAAAAATGTAAGCATCGAGCTTCGCGCCGAAAACCGCGGGACCAACAACAATGCGATCAGCGGTTTGCCGCTATAGCGATGAGGGCTGGTACGAGATCAACGTTCAAAACAGTGGCTTACAATATCTTAGCCGCAACGTATAACCCGAGCGGTGAAATCGTTTATAGCCGCATCGCAGACGGCGGCTCTAACAAAATAAAGGCCGGCAAAGACGTCAACGAATATAAAATGATCTGCAAGGACCACACCATCATCCTGTATATCAACGGCTATGAAACTCGCACGATCGATGACAACAAGTATGTTTTGCGCGATGGCCAGGTAGGATTTTCGGTTTCATCGTTCGATGACCCAACCGTAAAAGTCGAAGTCGATTGGGTTAAACATCAACGAATCCATTTAAGATTATCCTAGAACGAGCAGGCCACCCAAAAGGTGGCCTTTTTTGTTTGGAGATGTCCGGTTTCGAAAACGCCCGGGCCAGGATTATGCTAGAATAAAAATAATTATGCGATCTACACCGAACCTGCGTCCTTCGCCCATTGCCGGAACCTGGTACGAGGGACAACCTGAAATTCTCAAACGAAAGGTAGACGCCTACCTGGATGGTGCCAAGTTGCCCGGCATTCCCGGGGAAATAATCGCCGTCGTTGCCCCGCACGCCGGGCACCGCTATTCGGGCGCTGTCGCTGGCTATGCCTTTGCAGCGCTTCGGGACCAGCGCCCCGACCTGGTGGCCATTGTCGCCCCCATGCACCACCCGTACATGCAACCGTTGATCACCTCCAGCCACGATGCCTATGTCACGCCGTTGGGCTCGATTCCGATTGACAAATCGGCCCTCGAGGAACTGAATTCTATTCTGAAAGCGGACCTTGGCTTCGGTCTCACCGCCGTGCCGCAAGACCCAGAGCACTCGCTAGAAATCGAGCTGCCGTTTTTACAGCGCGCCCTGGCCTCGGAATTCAAACTGCTGCCTGTTATGATTCGGGCCCAGGATCCCCGCATCTCCCAAAGTTTGGGGGATGCGCTGGCAAAGGTATTGCGCGACGAAAACTATGCCCTGGTCGCCAGCACCGATCTGTCCCATTTCTATGACCAGGAAACCGCTAAAAAACTGGACAGCGAGATGCTGCGCCAGATCGAGTCCTTCTCGCCTGAAGGAGTCTTCGCAGCAGAAAAATCAGGTACCGGCTTCGCCTGCGGACATGCCGCCGTTGCGACCGTGCTGTGGGCTGCCAGGGAACTGGGCGCAAATACGGTCAAACTGCTGCATTACGCCACATCCGGAGATGTAACCGGGGATTATTCCGGCGTGGTTGGTTACGGCGCGGCGGCAATTTTAAAGCGGCCCTTGAAGATGTACTCAATTGATGTCGTTGCTCAGTAACTCCCGCTAGCGTTGTTTCTTTCGAGAGGTGGCTACCAGGCATCCCGAAATAACATCCCAGCCTTCCAGAAGCAATCCTGCCAAGCCAAGGGTAAGCGCTATTGCACAGACCGCGTCGCTAAAAAAATCAGTCGTTCCAGGCCGAGCTTGTTCGCATGGAGGAGGTTTCCTTTTTGAGAATTTCGACGAGACTTCATATAAACCTATCGTTCAATATTATTACAACGCAAAATTCCAATAAAATACCGAAAAAATAGGTGTGCGTGGGGGCGCCCCCCACGCACACCTATTTTTTCTGTTATTTCTGGCAGTGAACGCTCATCAGAAATACAACCTTGCGCTGTAATAATATTTATGATGAGGAAACTGTAGGTTATTCGACTACGGTTTCCCCCGCTTCCAGCCACGTGCCAAATGGGTTGCTCTTTCAAGACCTAGCACAACAAGGGCAAAAACCCACGATACCGCCACAAACAACCCAAAGAGTTCTGATATCCCCAGTAAGGATACCCAAGTAAACAACCGTCGCATCATAGAAACCGTGGAAAAGGCCGGCCAGTAGAACGCTGCCCCTGGTATGGTTGAAAATCCAGGTGAACAACATACTTGTTGGCAGGATGAGCAAGATAAAACCGAGGAAAGGATACGATTGCTGGGCGCTGCCAGGAATTAGAAACAATGGAACATGCCAAAATCCCCACAATAAACCTAAAATCAAGCTCGCGGAGAAAGCATTGCGACCATTTTGAAGGCGAGGTAGGGCAAATCCGCGCCAGGCTGTTTCTTCTGTAAAAATCATGAAAATTGTTTCGGTCAACGAAAAAACCAGGAATTCTTGGAAATTCATATCCCTGCCTATCTGATGCGTGCTGCCTATGAGGATAAACAGACGAGTGCAATAAAGCCAAGGAGAATGGTTAATAAAACGGCAACGAGATACCAGACAATCCCAACTTCCCAGCGAAAAACCCGGCTAAATGTATCTTTAACCGCAGACCAGCCACCTGTTATTGCGGCAGTAATATAAGTGGCAAAGATCAATCCCCAGAAAGCAAGCGTCTGGGGGATGTGGAATGAAAGTTTTCCGTAAGCCTGGGCTATAGAAGAACCCCAGACAATCCATGAAAAAAGATAGGCAAGCACAAAAAATACAACCAGTGGATATCGTTTTAGAGTTGCCATTTGCGGCTAACCAAACAATAGATATTACAGCAGTTCTTATGAATTCAACTTCTCTGAGCCCAATAAGATGCCTGAACTGATCGAATTTCTCAGGGTTGAAACTGGGGCAGATTTCATAATGATAATGAAAAAATCCACCCGCGAGTTAACAATTCCATACCACTCGTTAACAACAAACTAAGCAGCTACAAGTTGATCAATCTACAATCCAATGTTGTCGCTTTTGGTAATTTTCGTGGGGGCTACCCGGCAAAGTTGAAGAACCAATTTACAACTCTCCAGGCAAATTTAGCAGCACAGTATAATCAACCGATGGCCCTTTTCATTCAAATCGTTGTGAACGTCCCGTCTGTGGCGGGCGTTTTTGATTATGCTATCCCCGACGAACTGGCCGGGGATATTGGCATTGGCTATCTGGTTACCGTTCCCTTTGGAAAACAGAAGGTACAAGGAGTGATCCTACGCTTTGTGGACCAGCCCTCCGTAGCCAAAACAAAGAACATCCTTGCAATTGTAGCTTCTGAGCCAGTATTGACAACCACCCAAATTGCACTGGCCGAGTGGATGGCACAAGCGAATCTTGCCCCGCTCGCAGCGATGGTCAATTTGATGCTGCCCGGCGGGTTGAGCCAGCAGGCAGACGTGCAATATACAGTGATCGATGACCACTTATCCGTGACCGATGAGCTTGGAAAAGTTCAGAGCCGGCTTGTTAAACTGTTACAGGAGCGTGGTCCGTTGCGGAGCAGGCAGATCGATACACATTTCCGCAATGTGGACTGGCGCAAAGGGGCTGAGTGGTTGGTGAGGCGGGGCGCCTTAGCAAAGAAATCCATATTGCCTGTACCGCGGGTGGGTTCCAAATCCGTCCGAGTGGCGCAACTGGCAGTACCGCTCGAAGAAGCTGAAGCCGCCCTGGCAGATCTGGGCAAAACCGAAGCCACACAGAAACGTCGAGCCGCGGCTTTGCGGTATCTGATGCAGGAACTGGATGAAGTCCTCTTATCCTGGATTTATGCCGAGAGCGGCTGTAACCTGTCCGATTTGCAGCTGCTGGCCGAGCGTGGGTTGGTTGTGCTGCGCGAGAACGAAATCTGGCGGGATCCGCTGGAGAATATCGAGAGCAGGGGCGCATTGCGCAGCGCCATCCCCAGCCTGACGCCGGAACAAGCGCAAGCCTGGCAGAAAATCCAGACAGCGTTTACCTCATCATCCTCCAATTTGCCCTTTCTGTTGCACGGCGTGACTGGCTCCGGCAAGACCGAGCTTTACATCCGCGCGGCGGAAGAAGCGGTGCGACGGGGCAAACAGGCCATCATCCTGGTCCCAGAAATCGCGCTTACCCCTCAAACGGTACGGCGGTTCCTCGCGCGTTTTCCTGGACAGGTCGGGTTGGTCCACTCCAAGCTGTCGGAAGGCGAGCGCTACGATACCTGGCGCCGGGCTCGCGCGGGGTTGCTCAAGGTAGTCATTGGGCCGCGCAGCGCGCTGTTCGCGCCGCTATCGAACATCGGCCTGATCGCGGTGGATGAGTGTCACGACAGCTCTTACTACCAATCCGAGCCGCCGTTCTATCACGCGGTGCATGCCGCGCAGGCGTATACGCGGCTGACAGGCGCGGTCTGCATCCTGGGTTCGGCCACGCCCAGCGTCGTACAACGTTGGGAAGCGGACACCGGAAAGAGTGTGCTCCTGGAACTGCCCGGGCGGATCGCCTCCGCGCAGGAAGAAAAGCCGCATCAAATCCTGGACCTGCCGCCTGTCTCCGTTGTGGACATGCGCGAGGAACTCAAGGCGGGCAACCGGGCCATCTTCAGCCGCGAGCTACTGCAGGCTTTAGGCCACACCCTGGAGCGAAATGAGCAGGCCATCCTGTTCCTGAACCGGCGCGGCACGGCAACGTACGTCTTTTGCCGGAACTGTGGTTATACCTTGAAATGCCCGGAATGCGACACGCCGTTGACCTACCATATAGGGACTGTATCGCGCCCACCGCTGGGAGGGTCCACAGGGGAACAAGGGAACATGCTGATCTGCCATTATTGTGGTTATTCCCGCCAAAAGCCGCTGAAGTGTCCCGAATGCGGCAGCCCACACATCCGGGAATATGGCTTGGGGAGTGAAGGGGTCGAGACGGAGGTTGGAAAGTTGTTCCCGCAGGCGCGCGTCCTGCGCTGGGACTGGGAAACTACCCGCCAAAAGGACGCGCATGAGATCATCTTGAGCCACTTTGCGTCTCACCGGGCAGACCTGTTGGTCGGCACACAGATGCTGGCAAAAGGGTTGGACCTGCCGTTGGTGACCCTGGTCGGGGTGGTGCTGGCAGATGTAGGCCTGAGCCTGCCCGACCCGTTTTCAAGCGAGCGCGTCTTCCAGGTGTTGACGCAGGTGGCCGGGCGGGCCGGACGCAGCGTCCGCGGCGGACGGGTCGTATTACAAACCTTCCAACCCGAGCACCCAATTATCCAGGCGGCCTCAGGGCACGATTACGCGCGTTTTTACGAGCAGGAGCTAACCGGACGGCGCCTTTTGGGCTATCCGCCGTTTGGGCGGCTGGTGCGCCTGGAGTACCGTGACCGGGAAAATGACAAGGCCGAAGCAGAAGCCATAAAAACGGCGAGCAGGCTCAAGGTCCGGCTGGAAGCCGAGGGGCGTACCCAAACGACGCTGATCGGGCCCGTCCCTTGTTTCTTTACCAAGTTGCGCGGCCAGTACCGCTGGCAGATCGTCTTGCGCGGGCCTCGTCCGATAGAAGTCCTGCAAGGTCAAAGATTCGATGGCTGGCGGGTTGAAGTTGACCCATTATCTTTGCTATAATCATAGCAACAGGACTTGCGCAGTTCGCGAAGATGTACCGGAAATATGGGTCTCTCATCCGTTTGCGTATGTCCCAAGTGAGTAGATTGCGAAATGGCTGGTAGAAGTTGAAATTTAGGGGTGCGAGCGGCGTACGCCGCTCGCACCCCTAAATTCGGGTATTCTTCCACTTTCGTGAAATGCTGATTTTCTTATCTACATGGGAGAGGTACTATGCAAAGTTTCAGTCGTGGCTGGTCGTTTTTAACCCAGGCCTGGGGGATGGCCTTTAAGGATAGAGACCTGATCAAGCCATCCATATACGCACTGCTGGTGGGATTTGTTATTTCGATCCTTGGAATTATCCCCATCGTTGGCGCGTATCTTCTCTTTGGCGATTTTGGCTTTGGTCAGGGTTTGACGTTCGTGCTTGGCGCGCTGATGGTCTTTATCAATTTCGTGGTCACGTATATTTTTTCCGGCATGACAGCCTATCTGATCTTTGGCTACCTTTCCGAAGGCGACGGTCGCATGGACAGGGCCTGGGGAATCGTGCAACGCGATTTCTTCGATATCCTGACCCTGGCCGCAGCTTCGACCGCCGTCAATATGCTCAAAAGCCTGGCAAACAGACGCAACCGGCGCGGCGGCGTAAATATGCTGGCAGGCCTGGCGCGATCGGCTGTTGGCCTGCTTGAGGTGCTGTGGACCGAAGCAGCCTATCTGATCTTGCCGGCTATGGTGATCGACGATTTGAACCTCAAGGACGGAGTCCGGCGCGTGTGGGAAATTACGAGGAACAATCTTTTGCTGATCGGCATCAGCACGGTCGGCGTGCGTGCGGTCACCGGGATAATCGGTTTCTTGCTAGGCCTGACCGGCGCAGCGATCGGATTTGGCATCGGGTATGCCATCATTGCCGTGCCGGGCTCAGGCGTGATCGGGATGGTGCTCGGCCTCGGCCTGGGTGCGATGGTCTTCTTCGCCTTCGTCCTGGTTGCCAGTGTGATCAGCAGTTACACCGGAATCGCCTATCACACCTGCCTGTATATCTGGGCACGCGAAGCGGAAAGAGCGCAGTCGTTAGGCCAGCCCATTCAAGTTTCAGCTCCGGCTCCACTGGCAGCCGTATTGGGATAGATCATGACAAAACCACTAGGACCCCGCCGAGAAGTATTGACCTGGACCGACGTCGACCGCCTGGTCGACCACCTTTTGCCACAGTTCCGCCGCGAGTTTACCGCTATGGTGATGATCACGCGCGGCGGCCTGATTCCGGGTGGGTTGCTGGCAGAAGCCATGAACATTACCCACCTGCTCACCGCGGCGGTGGATTTTCCCAGCCAATCGGAACAGCAGCAAAACAAATTAATGGTTTGGCCGGATTTCATCCAATTCCCCCGGGATGAGTTGTTACGCGGGCGCCCCACCCTGATCGTCGACGACGTCTGGGGGTCCGGGCGCACGATTACGGCCGTGAAAAACCGGGTCTCGTCTGCAGGCGGTTTCCCGGAAACCTGCGTGTTCCATTTCAATCCCCACCGCAACCTCTTTGGGAAAGTCCGCCCGGATTATTACGCAGCCATCACCGACGCCTATATCATCTTCCCCTGGGAGATCGACCGCGGCATAGACAAAGCAATCCTTGGCACTTTCAACGATATTTAATCTTTGAGCCATGCGCACTCTCAGCGTCACCCATTCTCAAAAACTGAGCCTGTTGCATAAAAACGAGTACTTCGAGGGGCTGGACGATGACTTGCTCGCACATGTTGCCATGCACATGCAACTGCGCGAGTACGAGAAGGGCGAGGCGCTATTCTGGGAAGGCGATCCCTGCGCCGGCCTGCATATCATCGAACAAGGTTTTGTAAAACTGTACCGTCTCTCGCCGCAAGGCCGACAGTATATCGTGCGCGTTTTGCAAGAGGGCGATACCTGCAACGAAGTGCCCACTTTTGATGCAGGCAGCAACCCGGTCAATGTGGAAGCGCTGGAGACTTCCCAGGTTTGGGTGATCCACCCCGACATTCTGCGCACATTGCTGAAAGAACACCCTGAATTCGCCCAAAAAGTGGTCGAGAACCTTGCGCACAACCTGCGCGGATTGGTGCGAATGGTCAGCGAAATGGCCTTTTACCAGGTTACGCACCGGCTGGCGCGCCTGATCAGCGAACAAGCGCCGGAGGAATTGAGCGGCACGCCCTGGACCCAGGAACAGCTTGCCGCCCGCCTGGGAACGGTCCGCGAGGTGGTGGCGCGCTCGTTGAAAGAACTGGAACGCAGCGGCGCGATCCAAATGGACAAGCGGCGCATTGCCGTCTCAGACCCGGCCGTGCTGGCGCAGTGGGCCCAGCCGTGGAATTGATCTGTTTGCTCTAGCCGCCGTCCCCGGCGGCGAGGTACGCCGCCTTGAGCCTCACAATAAAAACAGCCCGCCAGTTTCGGCGGGCTGTTTGTTTACTCTTTAACGTATTCCTTCAATTTTGCTGTTTCATCCGGGTCGAGCAATACCACGATCCCCAGGCTGGCAATGTCCGCAAAGAGCAAGGGCGCCAAAATAGGCGCTCCGCGAATGAAGCGCTCACTAACAATCGCATTGTTTACCGCTAAGTTATTCATCGCGTGAAGCACTGCTCCTACAATCGCTACGGTGATGATGATCAGCATGGAAACCAAGTAGACCCAGATATCACCCTGGCTGGGCTTGTTGACCACGCCTATTCCCAACGAGACCACCACGCCCAGGATGCCGGCAGCAGTCGGGATCCACAACCAGGGATTGCTGAAATTGGTGCGCGCGTGGTCCAGCACGCTGCTGATCAGGGTTGCCAGCATGGCCATGCTGACCCAGAAAAAGTAGCCGCGCGTTTTGCTATAAGGCAGTTGCATGCGTCGCCCGCCGAAGAAGACCAGCGTGCCGCTGTCCACAGGCTGTTCCACCCAGATGGCGCTCAGCCCCAGCACGCCGACCAGGGCAAACGTCAGCGGGGCCAGCACGGGCGGAGCCCAGATGGTCAGGCTGATGCCGACCTGCTGACCGGCAGGGGCGCCCGCCAACACCGCGCGCGCGATGTGGAAGTACGCGCCTAACAATCCCACCAGGATGCTCGCCAAAAAAGTCGGGATCGAAATCCACATCGCCAGCAGACGATTGCGCAAGGCCACCAGCCCGGCCAGCACCAGCAGAGCGCCCGCAACGGGTCCGAAGATGATCGGAATCCATTCGTAAGGTACGATTGTCCCGCTGATGCTATGGGCCAGGTAAATTTCTACGGCCAGCATGAACTCATTGAAGGCCACCAGCAGCAGCATGATCTGGTCGCGCGAGAACGGGATTTTCAGGTGGCGCACCGATGGAAGAATTTTCGCCAGATAATACATGCTGGCTCCCTAAGGTGTCGCTTCTGAAGAGGCGGCGTCCAGTTTGTCGTTCGTGATCTCGCGCAGTTCGGACAGGTCGCTCAACATCTCGTACGCGCCGTGCCATTGAGTATAGTCCGCGCCTTGCATCCACATACCGAACTTGGCCGTCCGGCCCCAGTGATGCCAGTTCTCGAAATAGACGAAATCGACCTGCTCATCGAAGGGATCTGCGGTCAATAAACCGTTGTCCTTGAGCGGCTGGATGATCTCATCGGCCTCCTTTACGCGCGCATTGACCGCTTCCACGCCTTTATCGGCGTCGGCATAGAACGCATCGATGAAATCCTTGTTGTGGCATTCCATGCAAACGTTCTGCATGCGCACCATGTTATCCTGCCATCCGGGGCGACGGGCGCTGACCTGGGCGGCCAGGAACCAGGTTAAACGGTCGCCCACATCGTGGGTTGTAGAGGTGCCGCCAAACCCGCTTATGTGGCAGACGGCGCAGGTGGGAGCCGGGAAATCGACGGCCGTGAGCGTGCCGGGTTCCGCTTCCCAGTTCCAGGTATCACCCCTTGTCATGTAGGCGATGCCGTGCGCCGATTCCTGGTAGATCTCCCACTGCGGGTGATCGGGGCCGATGTGGCAATTGTTGCACGTCTCCGGCTTGCGGGCCTGCTCCAGGCTGAACTCGTGCCGAAGGTGGCACTTCTGGCATTGCCCCACCGAGCCGTCCGCCGCAGGCTTGCCGATATTATGGCAACTCTCGCAGGCAAAGCGGGTGATCTCCGGGCCTTCCAGAGCGAAGATTGCGTTGCGCGCTTTTTTTGGATCAAAGTTGCCCTCCGGGATCGCTTCGAACTGCGCCATCAGATCGGGCGATAGGCCTTCGCTGCCAAACACAGCAACATAGGCCGGGATCCCGTGCCGGCTGTGCTCGAATTGGGCCACTTCCTGCCCGTGGCACTTCTCGCACATGGCAGCCGTAGGAGAGCTCAGCACGTAGGTTCCTTCATGTTCCTCTGCACCCGGATAATCGGACTGCACTTCGTGACAGTCCTGACAGGCTATATCCGCGCCAGCCATGCTGCTGTGTCCATACTGCTCCACAATGCCGGGTGTGGAATTGCGGTGGCAGGTTACACATTCGTTGTTGCTGTTTTCCAGCACGTTCACCTGTCCCACCTCGGAAGGTTGTCCCGCCCTGCCAATGGCCTGTATAACCAACGCCAGGCCCAAAACTACAATGATGACCAGCAACGCCACGATCAACAGGCGGCTGGCATTCCAGGGTGATTTCGTTTGTTCCGTCATTCATCCTCCTCTCATAAAGCGCCAGAACTTGAAAAGTCCCAAATTTCACGTGTACCTTAAACTTACCATTAATGTAGCGCAAATTTCAAGAGGAGTTTGTGACTTTTGTTACAAATTAGGCAGAGTACCTGCGCCCCTTCCAGGTCACTCCCCTGCCAGACAGCACATTCCAGGCAGAAGTAACCATCATAGCCGCAAAAACGCCCGCGCCGAGGGGAATTGTGAGCGCATACCAGCTCGGGATGCCCACAGCGCGCGAGGCCAGGACCCGCCAAAAGAACAGATACGCCCACAACAATATCGCTTCGACGAGCACGACGCTTCCTTCCGGACCCGAACCTGCCGCCGTTAAAGAAATCCCCAAATGACCCAGGCCGGAAGCAGCGCGGCGGTCAAGGCCAGCAACGCGCCGAAGACTCCCAGCAAGAGCAACCCCCTGTCATCGCGCAGACCCAGATAGATATTCTTGGTCCAGCCCTCCCACATCTCTGCAAGCGAAGTATACATGCGCGTGGAAGCCACTTTTCTTCCATCCGCCACAACCAGCCGGTAGCCTTTCCCTTTTACAAGCACAGCCATATCTTTGTCTTCCACAATCGAACCTTTAATGGCCGCATGCCCGCCGACCGCTTCATAGACACTGCGTTTGACAAAGAGAAACTGCCCGTTGGCAATCGCGTCTTTGCGCTCCGGATCATTGACTTTGCGCGGCGAAAACCCCACCGAGAGGGCCAGCATGACTAACGGCAGCACCGCGCGTTCCCAAAAGGTGAGCATAATCTGGCGAGTCATGATCGTGAACAGGTCGGCTTTCGTCTCTATTGATTTGGCATATACTGCCGCCAACGCATCTGCTGTGACAAAGGTGTCCGCATCCACAAAGCACAACCATTCACCGCGCGCCGCGGCAGCAGCCTGGGTCAAGGCATGGGGTTTCCCGGCCCAACCAGGGGGCAGGTCTGAGCCGTGTAATACGGTCAATTTGTCATTCCGAGCGGCGAAGTCATCCAGAATCTCGGGCGTAGCATCCGTCGAACGATCATCCAGGACAAGGACTTCGTAATTGGGATAGGTCTGCCCCAAAAGCGCTTCCACACAGCGCCCAATATTACGCTCTTCATTGCGAGCCGGCACACAAACAGAAATTAAAGGCGCATCTTCTGGAGGAGGGACAGGCTCCACGACGATATCAAGCTGGTACTGGTTGTGGATCCAGGTAACAATAACAATTCCGGCCAGGAAGCACAGTGATGAGATAAGGATAGAAGTCACAGGGAAATTTTAACGCGAATACCGCCGATAAAACGAAAGGCGCGAATTTTTATCTATTGCGCAATATTCGCCCTTTTCGCGCAATATAGAACCGAAAGTGCATTCAAGTTGAAACAGGGTAAGGATACATCCGTTTAATAAAAATCAGCAAAATCTGCTCAATCGGCGGATACTAAATCACCTTCACCTCGGACCCGCGCACCGTCTTCTCCACCTCGATTCTTGTTGGGAAGGCATCCTTTAGCTCATCCAGATGGGTGATCACCAAAATCTTCGCGAAATCATCTTTGACCAGGTTGATCGCCTCGATCAGGCGCTGGCGGCCACGGACATCCTGCGAGCCGAAACCCTCGTCGATGACCAGGGTTTGCAGGCGCGCGCCCTTGCGCTGGGCCAGCACTTCCGAGAGCGCCAGCCGGATAGCGAAGTTGACCCGGAAGGCTTCCCCGCCCGAATACATCTCGTAATCGCGCACCCCGGCCGCATCGCTGATCTGGATCTCGAGCGTCTCTTTCAGGTCTTCGCGCTTCTTGTCCTTGTATTCGGCCTGGGTCACGAAGCGGACGCTCATCTGCCCGTCGGACAGGCGGTCGAGCAGCTCGTTGGCGCGCGCCTCGATTTGCGGCAGGGCCTGCTCGATCAGCAACGCCGGGACGCCGTCCTTGCCAAAGGCGCGTTCCAGCGTCTTATGGCGGGCAATCTCGTGCTGTAATTTTTCACGCCCATCGGTGTAATCGGCTTTGCGTTTTTTAAGGTCGGCCAGCACGTCCACTTTCTGGCGGGCCGCGCCCACTTCCTGGGTCAGGCGGTTTTCCCGTTCTTGTAAGCGCAGCAACTCGTCCATGGCGGCCTGTTCGTCTGGTGCCTGGGCTTCCGAGGCCGCCAGGAACGCCACGGCTTCATCATGTTCCTTTTGCTGCGTTCCGACCTCTGTTTCGCGATTTGCAATTTCGGACGTTAAATTGGCGATCTCGTCTTCGATGGGTGCAAGCGCCGCACGCGCTTTTTCAAGATTCTGATATTCTTCTGCAACGGCGCGTTGTTCTGATTCAGCCTTGCGGGCGGCATCATGAGCAGCGGCATCGTAGCCCAACGCGGACAGTTCCTTGTCCACTTCCTGCAACTGCTCCCGAGCTTCTTTGGCAAAATTCTCTTTCTCCAGGCTTTTGGTTACCTGCGCCAGGCGCTTCTCACCCGTGGATTTCCACGCATCAGCCTGTTTCTGCAACGTTTCCAAGCGCGTGGTGAGTTGGGTGAGCGTAGCCGTTTGCGTCACGCGCTCTTTTTCAGCAGAAGCGTAGGTTTTGATTTGTAATTCGTAACTGGCAAACTGCTCAGTAAGCTGCTTCATCTCCGCTATGTTGGCCCGGTAGCGATCGCCTTGCGTTTTGCCCTCCGCCTCTAATCCCTCCAGCGTGGATTTGCGATGTTCCTCGCTCAAATCTTGGCCGCACAACGGGCAGACCGCGCCCTCCGTGGCCTGCAAGCGGTCGATGCGTTCCTTCAATTCGTCCATTTGGGCTTTGAGAGTCTGGTTTTCCGCTTTTCGCTGGGCCATCGTTTCGCGCGCCGTCTCTGTCAGCTTTTCCAACTCCTCGCGCTGGCCCAGCTTTGCCTCGATCTCCGCCAATGATTTCTGCGCAGCTTCGATTTTAGGTCGTAACTCCGCGATCACCGCATCCTGCTCGTTGACCACTGCACGCTGGTCGTTCAGCGCTGAAAGCTCTTGCTCCAGCTTCGCCCTCTCTACGGCAATCACTTCCAACGGCGGCTGGCGGCGTTTCTCGTGCTCGCGGAACTGTTCCGCGATCGCGTCCATGCGCTCGGACTCCGCCCGGACCTGCTTCCATTGCCTGTAAGCGGACTCCACCTGCCCGGCGCGCTCGAGCAGGTCCGCGTAGGTGGCGCGTTCGGCCTCTCGTCCGGCGAGACGGGCTTGCAGTCCGGAAAGATGCGCCTGAGAACGCTCGAGCGCGGCCGACAAGGTCTCGACCAGCCTGCGTTGGTTCTCCAGGGAAGCAGCCATTTTCTTTACATTCTCGAGGGCGGTCTGCTGGATTTTGCGCGCGGTCATGAGACCTTTGAGCTCGGATTCCAGTTCGGCCAGGCGCGCCCTGCGGCTTTCTTCCTCGGTCAGCTCGTTGTCGATCTCGGTGATGCGCCCGTCGATGGTGCGGACTTCGTCTTCCAGCCCCCGGCGTCGTTCGGCAGTGCGGACGCGGTACGTCTCCCAGGCTTCCAGTCCCAGGATGCTACCGAGCACTTCCTTGCGCTTGCTGGCGGTGTGTTGGGTGAACTGGTCGGCTTTGCCCTGTAGAAAAAAGGCCGCGTTGACGAAGGTATCGTAATCCAGCCGCAAAATCTGCTCGATGCGCGCCTGGGTTTCGCGCAACGTCCGTTCGGTGAGCGGCCGCCAGAGGTCGCTGTCCAACACCTGGAATTCCAAAACCGTGCCTTTGCCGCGCTGCAGGCTGCGTTGCACGCGATAGGTGTTCTCTTCGTAAAAAAAGGTAAAGGCAACTTCCGCTGCATCCGATTGCAGGTTGACGACCGAATCATCCCGTTTGCGGGCCTGCCCAAAGAGGGACCAGGTGATCGCGTCCAGCAGAGACGATTTGCCCGCGCCGTTCGAACCGGAAATGCAGGCCAGATCAAAAGCGGAGAAATCCACTTCGACAGGTTCGCGATAGGAAAGGAAACCGGAAAGATTGAGTTTAATGGGTATCATCGAAGTAGAATTATACCCGTCACAAAAAAAAGATACACGCATTTAAATTAAGAGTTGCAAGAGAAAGAAATGCAGGGGAACGCTATCACTTTTTCTTGCCGGCTATCCTCTGTTTACTTGTTACATCTATCGAGTGATGTTATCATCCATCATCATGCTCGAAGCCGAATCCGCCCGCGCACGCAGAAGATTGATCCTGATCGTTATTGCCCTAGCCACTCTGCCGTGTTATTGCCTGGGCTGGATCGCGGTGCAATTCGCTCCCGATCCGAACGCTCCCACAGCCACTCCTACCATAACGGCCATTACAGCTACCCTTACACCAACCCTGGGCGTTTTCACGCCCACAAGCAGCCAAACCGCCACGCTCACTCCCACCGATACCCTGACAGCGACCATCACCGATACCCCGTTCCAGCCGGAAACTTCAACCCCCTCTCCCACAACCACATTAAGTTTCACACCTTCCGCAACGCCCACAGACACGCCAACGCCAACCCCATCCTTTACAGCCTCGCCCACCAGTTCACCCTCCCTTACCTTTACGCCTACAAGCACCGCGACGCCGACGCCATAGCCGCAGGTAGAATTTCCCGTTTCATGTCCAGTATCCTTCCATTTCTAAAATCTTTGCTCTCCGTTCCCGGGCTTTCCGGGTATGAAGATCCGGTTGCCCGCCTGATCGAGGTCGAATGGCGCCCGCTGGTAGACGAACTGAGCTTGAGCCGGCTCGGCTCGGTCCACGGGTTCAAAAGGGGCTCGAGGGGGGATCCGCGCCCATCCGTCATGCTGGCCGCGCACATGGACGCCATCGGGCTGATGGTGGCACAGATCCAGGACGGTTTCCTGCGCATCGCCCCCGTTGGCGGTGTGGACCCGCGCATCCTGCCCGGCCAGGCGGTGGTGGTGCACGCCAGCGGCGCGGGCGGCCAGGCGGACTTGCCCGGCGTGATCGTCATGCCGCATGCGCGGCTGCTCCCGCCCGGAGAGGGCGATGGCGTGGTGGGAGTGGAGCATCTCTTCGTGGACGTAGGCCTGCTCCCGTCTAAGGTGGCGAGTCTCGTCCGGGTTGGGGACCCGGTCTCCTTCGGAACGGAACCGGTTGAAATGTCCGGAGAGACGCTGAGCGGCCATTCGCTCGACAACCGCGCCTCCGTCGCCGCGCTCACGCTTTGCCTGCAGGAGCTTGGATCTAAGTCACACGCTTGGGACGTGTGGGCTACGGCCACAGTCCAGGAAGAAATTAATTACGCCGGGTCCACCACGTCTGCCTTCCAACTTCGTCCTGATCTGGCAGTTGCAATAGACACCACCTTCGGCAAGGGCCCGGGCGCAAACGATTGGCAGACCTTCCCTCTCGGCAACGGCCCTACCCTTGGGCACGGACCGAACATCCATCCTTATCTTTTCAAGCGCTTCAAGGAACTGGCCGGGCAACTGGAAGTCCCCTGCGCGACCGAAGTCATGCCGGGATCTTCCGGCACGGACGGCATGGCCATGCAGGTGAGCGCAGAAGGTGTCCCAAACTTCGTGCTCAGCATCCCCATCCGTTACATGCACACGCCCGTCGAGATGGTGGCGCTGAAGGACATCCAGCGCGCCGGGCGGCTGCTGGCGCATTTTATTGCTGGCCTGGAACCCGATTTCGTGAACACGATCAGTTGGGACGATTAGCATGCCAGAAACGCAGCCCACCATCGCCAGCGCCCAGTTGAGACTGCTGGAAAAACTGTGCAACGCCTGCGCCGTCTCCGGGGATGAGGGCGAGGTGCGCAAGATCGTCCTGGAAGAAGTGCATCCCTACGCCGACGAGGTCAAAGTCGACCCAATGGGCAACGTCCTGGTGACCAAAAAAGGCAGCGGAAAAAATCTACCGCGGGTGATGCTGGATGCCCACATGGACGAGGTCGGTTTCATCCTGGTATCCGACGAAGGAGACAGCACCTTCGGCTTCCAGACGGTCGGCGGAATCGACCCGCGCCAATTGCCAGGCAAGCCCGTCCTGGTCGGCAAGGACCACCTGCCGGGCGTGATCGGGTTGAAACCCGTTCATTTAGCCAGCGAGGACGAGTTCAAACACAAGCCCTCGATCGACTCATTGCGGATCGACCTGGGGCTCGATGGCAAAGCCAAAGCCGGAGATTGGGTTACCTTTGCAACAAAATTCAAACGGGTCGGGCCCTCTATCATGGCCAAAGCCATCGATGACCGCATTGGCGTGGCAACGCTGATCGAACTGGTCAAGCATGCGCCAGAAAACATTGATTTGCTGGCAGCATTCACCGTGCAAGAAGAAGTGGGCCTGCGCGGCGCAAAGATCGCAGCATACACTTTCGCTCCGGATATAGCCATCGCGATCGACTCTACTCCCGCCCACGACATGCCCAGTTACGACGGCAGCGAAAGCGCTTTCTACAACACCAAACTAGGAATGGGCCCGGCGATCTACATTTATAACTTCGCAACCCTCGATGACCCGCGCCTGGTACGTTTCTTGAAAGAGAGCGCAGAAGCTGAAGGAATCCCTTACCAGATCCGCCAACCGGGCGGCGGCGGGACGGATGCCGGCGCGATCCAGCGCACGCGCGCGGGGGTGCCGGTTGTTTCGGTCTCGGTACCGCACCGCTACACCCATTCGCCGGTCAGCATTTCGCGCGTGGACGATTGGAAAAACACGCTCAAACTTTTATATTTTGCTCTGAGACGGATCACGCCTGAATTACTTACAGGAATTAAAATATATGAACGGTTTAATCGCTTTAGTGGGAGCCGGGGAATATCTGCCGGTCATGAACGAGATCGATCGCCGCCTGCTGGCCTCAGTGGACACCAACGGGCGCGCAGCACGGGTGGTCTGCCTGCCAACCGCCGCAGGGCAGGAAGGCGATGCGAGCGTCAACCGCTGGCTCAAAATGGGCGTAGAGCATTTCAAAGCCCTGGGCGCTGAGGTGACCCCCGCTCGGATTATCGACCGCGCGTCAGCGGATGATCCGCAGTGGGAGCCAGCCCTCGAAAACGCCGACCTGATCTACTTCTCCGGCGGCAATCCGATGTATTTGTATGAGACCATGCAAGGCAGCAGGGCCTGGAGCGCCGCCCAAACAGCCTGGACGGGGGGCGCCGCTTATGCCGGCTGTTCGGCCGGAGCCATGATCCTAGCCCAAAAAGTGCCAAACTTCCGGGCAGCCGGTTTGACCTCGCAAGATGCCTTTCGGATCGTTCCGGCCACCTTTGTCATCCCCCACTTCGATCGCATGCGCGGACTGTGGTCGGCGTACCTGTTCGGTGTCCGCCTCCAGTTGAAGAAAGACCAGTTCATCCTGGGCGTCGACGAAGACACAGCTCTGGTTGGCAAACTGGGTGGACTCTGGCAGGTGATGGGACAGGGCCAGGCCCACCTCATCACGCGCGATGACCAGCAGGATTTTGCCGCCGGGGAAGAAGTCAATTTGCCTTAAGACTCTATCCAAAAATTGCTCAAGCCGCCGTCCCCGGCGGCGAGGAAAGTGCCCGCTAAGGGTACACTGTCTAGAGCACATTTTAAAGGTTGGCGGCAAAAAACTATGGTACAACATCCCTTGAAAACTCTATGAAACTACTCATCAAAAAATTGACCGAGACCTTTAGCCCATCCGGCTATGAAGACGCCATCCGCGAGGCCATCCTGGCCGAGATCCAACCGCTGGCCGACGAAATCCGGGTAGACGCATTGGGCAACATCATCGCGCGCAAAGGGGAAAGAAGTTCCAACGGGAAACGCGTCATGGTTGCTGCCCACATGGACGAGATCGGTCTGATCGCCACCCACGTCGACGAACGTGGCTTCGTGCGCTTCACCATGATCGGCATCCCCTTTGCGCGCTACCTGCTAGGGGGGCGCGTCCGCTTTGCGAATAGTGTCCAGGGCGTGATCGGATCGGAAAAGCCTGCAAAATCCAACGAAATCCCACCAGCTGACAAACTTTTCATCGATGTCGGCGCAACTGGCAAAAGGGACTGCCCGGTCAAGGTGGGGGATGTGGCCGCCTTCGATCGTCCGTTCGTCGATTTGGGAACGAGGCTGGTTGCCAAGTCGCTGGATAACCGCGCGGGGGTGGCCGTCGCCATCGAAACGCTGCGCAGGCTGGGTCCCGGTCCGAACGAAGCCTATTTCGCCTTCACCGCCCAGGAGGAAGTCGGCGTGCGCGGCGCAACCGTCTCAGCCTACGGCGTCGATCCGCAGATCGGCCTTGCAGTCGATGTTACGCCCGCCGGCGATACGCCCAACTCCGTCCGACGCGACATCGCTCTGGGAAAAGGGCCGGCGATCAAGATCAAGGACAGCCAGATGCTGGCCGACCCAAAAGTGGTCGCCTGGATGGAAAGCGCCGCGAAACAAGCCAAAATCTCCGTCCAGCGGGAAGTGCTGACCAACGGCAGCACCGACGCGCGCGCGCTCCAGCTGACCCGCTCCGGCGTGCCGGCGGGAGGGCTGGTGCTGCCCTGCCGTTACGTCCATTCGCCCTCTGAGATGATAGACTACCGCGACGTGGAGAACGCGGTCGAACTGCTAACCGCCATGCTCAACGCCCCAATCGATATAGGATAATGCGAAGATTTCTGACATTTGCGTTTTTTCTGAGCCTGTTGAGCGGCTGCGCTAATATCGCCTCGTTGCTTCCCACGCCCCAGACTGCCGCCATCCCTTCAAGCACTCCTACAGCCGAACCGTCTATTGTTCCCTCTACTACGCCGACCGTCACTCCGGGCGGCCCGCGCATCCTGCGCATCTGGGTACCGCCCCAATTCGATCCGTATGACGGAACAGCAGCCGGCACATTGCTGCGGGAAAGGATAGATGAGTTCACTGCGCGCCACCCCGACCTGCAGGTCGAAGTGCGGGTCAAAGACGAGAGCGGGACCACTGGCATGCTCAATACATTATCAACCACCAGATCGGCCGCAGCCTCTGCCATGCCTGACCTTGTGGCGCTCTCCCGGGTCGACCTGGAATCGGCCACCGCCAAAGGACTATTGCACCCTCTGGATGGGCTGACGGCACTGCCCGAAGAATCGGACTGGTTTCCTTACGCGCGAGCGATGGCCCACATCCAGAACTCTACCTTTGGCCTGCCATTCGCGGGCGATGCGCTGGCACTGGTTGGTTTCCGTTATCCTATGCCGGGCGACTGGAGCGAAGTGCCTGATGAAACAATCTTCATCTTCGCCGCCAAGGACCCGCGAGCCTTATTTACCCTCTCGCTCTATCTCTCGGCAGGCGGCACTTTGCTGGACAGTCAGGGACGACTGGCTCTCAACGAAGCTGTTTTATCCGAAGTGCTTGCCTTCTACCTGCCCGATCCTGAAAACAGCTTTATTTCTCCTCAAGTCATTAACTATGAAAGTACCGAGCAGTCCTGGACCGCTTTCCGCGAACAGCGCGCGAACCTGGTCGTCGGTTGGACATCGCGTTTCCTGAACGAGGAAACGATCCCGGTAGCTCTTGCGCCTCTACCCGGGCTGGAATTGGGGTACTACAGCCTGTCGACCGGCTGGAGCTGGGCCTTAGCCGGCTCCAATCCGGATAACCAGGCGATGGCCGTAGAACTGGCCGAGTTCCTGTCAGACAGCCAGTTTTTGGCGGAATGGACCCAGGCAGCTGGCTACCTTCCGACGCGGCCAACAGCTTTATCGTTCTGGGAGGATGCGCGAATGCAGCTCATCTTGACACAAATCGCCGAGTCCAGCAATTTGATCCCGAGTGAGGACTTGCTCGTCACGATTGGGCCTTTGTTTAGGGAAGCGGCGCTCTCGGTTTTGAACGGAGAACAATTACCAGAAGAAGCTGCTCAATCTGTGATCGAACAAGTTGAGTGAGCGTGATGTGTTCAACCGATTGTGCTAGAATGAAGTCCAAAGCCTACTTATTCCAACGAGATGACAAGAAAGGAGTTCTGCATGCAGATCAGTAATGCTCTGGCCGACCTTATGAACACGCAGGTTGCCAATGAGTTAGGTGCCTCAAACCAATACGTTCAAATTGCTTCATACTTCGATGGAGAGGGACTCTCCCGGCTGGCCAAGTTTTTCTACGCCCAAGCCGAGGAGGAGCGGGAACATGCGATGAAGTTCGTCCATTATTTGATGGATGTGGGCGCGGGTTTGAGCATCGCTGCGATCCCTGCCACGAAGACCGAGATCGGTACGGCAGAAAAAGCCTTTGAGATGTCGCTGGGCTGGGAACAGGAAGTCACCGGCCAGATCTACACCATGATGGACTTGGCAATCCAGGAAAAAGATTATGCATCGCAAGCCTTCCTGCAATGGTTCGTGACCGAGCAGGTCGAGGAAGTATCCACCATGGAGAATAGGTTACAGGTTGTTCGCAGAGCAGGCGAAAAGAATATCTTGATGATGGAAGCCTATCTATCACACGGCGAATAACAACGGGCTGAATTTCCACAAAAGTCGCATGCCAGCACTGGCATGCGACTTTTTGGTTCGCGGAACTTATTTAAGTGCTATTCGTCTATGATGAAACGTAATTACTCGGCCTACGCTTATAGAAGAGAACCGAAAAATGGTGTGCGTGGGGCGCACGCCCCACGCACACCATTTTTCGGGATTTTCTCGCCAGGCCTGAGCAGATGCTATAAAAAATTAAAAGGAGCTTTAGAAAATGAAAACAAAAATTATATCTTTGGTATTCGCCCTGGTGATTATGCTCTCCGCGTGTAACGGCGGATCGCCCTTACAACAGAACCGTGACAAGTGGGAGAGCCAGAACTTTGACCACTACCGCTTTACCCTGGTCGTCACCTGTTTCTGCCCGTTTGCCGGCGCGGAAGTCACCTATGAAGTGCAAAACGGACAGGTTGTAAACCAATCGGTCCAAGTTGCCCCCGACAGGGAAATCGACCAAAACCAGGTTACTGAGTTCTATCAGGAGTACAACACGATTGAAAAAGTATTCAACTTTGTTGAGCAAGCAAGCAACGAGGCAGACGAAGTGACCGTCAATTACGATCCGACCCATGGCTTCCCCACTGAAATTAGCGTTGACCGGATCAAAGAAGCTGTGGACGACGAAATCTATCTGTCCCTCAGCAATTTCCAACCGCTATAAGAGCTTAAACGGGAAATATAAAAAAGGAGCGTGCCGCGCGCGCTCCTTTTTTCGTACCTTTTCACACAGCCGAAGCTTCTCAATTAAAGCCAGGCCCAGATCACCCACAAGCCAATCATGACCACACCGATGGCGATACGGACGGCGATGGTAATGCCCCATCCGGTCATCCAGGCGCGCGTAGAAGCGAAAGCTACCTGAGGGTTACGCAACCGCAAATATTCGGCCCCGAACAAGCCTGCCGGGGCAGCAAGGATCCCTATCAGCGGCGTGAGAAAGAGGCTGGCGATGATCCCGGCCAGGTAGCCGATAATGATCGACCCCCAAGGGACCTGTTTCTCGCGCACCCGCCGGGCAATGATGATGTTGTCCACGACGCTTCCCGCGATCATCAAGAGCGTGATGAGCACGAAGAGGGCCCACTCGTACCAGGCCATGTTTTGATTGGAGGCCTGTACGAGCGCATAAAACAGCGTCGCCAGCCACATGACTATCAGCCCCGGGAAAATCGGGACCAACAATCCGACCAGGCCGACCAGCATAAAGAACAGGGTCAGCGATTCGATCAGCACTCGGAAGAAAAACTCAAGATCGGTCATATATCAATTCAGGGAATTGCGAAAGTTGAAGGAGTTCTTGAACAGTTCTGTTCATGGACCGATAACTTCCACGCCGCCCATCCAGGGGCGCAGGGCTTCCGGCACGACGATGGAACCGTCGGCCCGCTGGTTGTTCTCCATCACCGCGATCAACGTGCGCGGCAGACCCAGCCCCGATCCGTTCAAGGTGTGAGGCAACTGGACTTTGCCGCCTTCGGCAGGCCGGTAACGGATGTTGGCGCGGCGGGCCTGGAAATCGGTCACGTTCGAGACCGAAGAAACTTCCAGCCACTCGTCGCAGCCCGGCGCCCAGGCTTCGATGTCATAGGTGATGGTCGAGCCAAACCCCAGGTCGCCCGTGCACAACTGTTTGACCCGGTAAGGGATGTCCAGCTCGGCGCAAGTCTGTTCGGCGTTTTCGCGCATCTTTTCCAGCCAGTCATTCGACTCTTCTGGCTTGCAGTAGATGTACATCTCGACTTTGTCGAACTGGTGGCCGCGCTTGATGCCGCGCACATCCCGCCCGGCGCTCATTTTTTCACGCCGAAAGCAGGGCGTGTATCCCGTATATAGGTGCGGGAGTTCAGCTTCCTCCAGGATTTCATCCATGTGATAACCGGTCAAGGGGACTTCGGCGGTCGGCACGAAATACAGGTCTTCTTCGTGGTCCTTGTACAGGTTATCGGCAAACTTGGGCAACTGGCCCGCGCCATAGACCGTCTCGGTCTTGACCATGAAGGGCAGGTATTTCTCGATATAACCCTGGCGGATGTGCAGGTCTAACATGAAGGCGATCAGGGCGCGCTGCAAGCGCGCGCCCGGGCCGCTCAACACATAGAAGCGTGAACCGGTGATTTTCGTTCCGCGCTCGAAGTCGATGATACCGAGAGCAGGTCCCAGGTCCCAGTGAGGCTTGGGGTTAAAGTCGAATTCCTTCGGCTCACCCACTGTTTTGATGACCACGTTCTCGTCTTCGCTTACACCGTAGGGCGTGCGTTCATCCGGGATGTTGGGCAGGTTCGACATGATCGCCAGCAGTTCAGCATCCACTTTGGCCAGTTCCGAATCCATGGTGCTGATCTTTTCCCCGACAGCGCGCATGGCATCGATCTTGGCCTGCCGCTCGGATGCGTCCTTCATCTTGCCGATCTCTTTCGAGACTGCGTTCCGGTCTGCCTTGAGCGCCTCCACTTCGGTCAGCAGCGCCCGGCGCTTTTCGTCCAACTCCAGGATGGCATCGACCGGCGATGGGTCCATCTGGCGGTCCTTGAGCGACTTGCGGACCACGTCCGATTGCTCGCGGATCAGGTTGATGTCTAACATGGTAGTACCTCCTCTAGCTGTCAGCGTTCGCTTTCAGCACAAAATAGAATACGCCCCGTCCTGGCAGGACGATGGGGCGTATCGTGGTACCACCTGCGTTCATTATTACCCCCTCTCCTTTCAGGAGAGGGCCGGGGTGAGGTCACTCACGGCAATAAACTCGGCTCGCGCTGTAACGGGCGCTTCCCGGCTCTCTTACGGTAGCATTTTTGCGTACCCCTGCGAGAGCGACTGCCCCGGGCAGGTGCAAGACCAGCCCCGACAGGCACCGGAGGGGAATTCGCCGCCTGGCCGCCTGCCTCACACCAGACCGGCAGGTCTCTGAACGGTTGTGCGGATACTTATCTCCGGGTGGGTCTATTATTAGGCTGGATTATACACATCTGGAGAGGGATGTCAAGTTGGGAGAAACCCGTATAATAAAATCATCCTCTAGAGGAGTATCCATCATGTTGAACCGAATGCAAAATTACGATCATGAATTACCCTTTGTCTTTCGCCGGGTCGGCAAACGCAGCGAAGACGGGATTGAAAGCCAGCTCATTGTCACGTCCAGCCCGTTTGGGTACCGGCGCATGGCTGAACTCTTCCGGCCAGAAGGGGAAATATCCTGCGCCCCTATCCTCTACGTGCACTGGTACGAACCGGACTCGCCAGATTCAAACCGCAGCCAGTTCGTCGCTGAAGCCAGGGAGATGGCAAAACGCGGCGCTGCCTGCCTGCTAATCGAAACTATGTGGTCTGACCCGGACTTTTTCCTGAAACGCACCCAGGCGGATGACCCGCAAAACTCCGTCCAACAAGTGGTCGATATCCGCCGCGCCATAGATTTTCTGCTGGCGCAGCCGGGGGTCGATCCGAAACGCTTTACGTACGTGGGACACGACTTTGGCGGGATGTACGGCGTGCTGGCTGGGGGATTGGACCGACGTCCCAGCCACTACGTCATCATGGCGGCCACGCCTCGTTTCCCGGACTGGTATCTGTATGCCCCTAAACTGGAGGGCGGGGCGCGAGAGGCGTTTATCCGTCAAATGACCCCCATCGACCCTATCAGCCACGTGGAAAACCTTTCCCCCGCCCCGGTCCTGTTCCAGTTTGCCTCGGACGATTTTCACGTCCCACGCGAACGGGCGGAAGAATTTTTCGCTGCTGCCGGCGAACCCAAGGAAATCCGCTGGTACCAGGCCGGTCATGGGTTGAACGAAGAAGCTACACAGGAGCGAATCGCCTGGCTCACCAGGTCTTTATTGCTAACCAAAGACTAAGTTTCACAGTAGCGACTTTCGTGTTTTTCATGACAGGACTTTGTTAGACGTAACGACTGAAGTCGTTACTACTTTCCCCCTCCGCATTCCCTTTAAAATATTCCACCGTAGCCTGACCCGGCTGGCTGATGCCTTCGCGCTTGAGCACCTTCCAGAGCGTTACAAAAATGATCTTGACATCCAGCCAGAACGACCTGTGGTCCACGTACCAGACGTCCATCGCCAGGCGGGCCGGCCAGTCGGCTGCGTTGCGGCCGTTGATCTGCGCCCAGCCCGTCAGGCCAGGATACACATCGTGGCGGCGCATTTGCTCGGCGGAGTAACGCGGGAGATATTCTACGAACAGAGGGCGTGGCCCAACCAAACTCATCTCGCCGCGCAGGATGTTGAAGAGTTCGGGCAATTCGTCCAGGCTGATGGAACGCAGAAAACGGCCAAACCCGGTGAGTCGCTCGGAGTCTGGGAGCAGATTCCCGGTCGAGTTTGTGGCGTCTGTCATCGTCCTGAACTTATAGATAAAAAATGGGCTTCCTTTGTATCCGCCGCGCTCCTGGCGGAAAAGTACTGGTGTGCCAAGAAAGATGCGCACTGCCAAAGCCGTCAAAAGCATGAATGGCGAGAGCAAGAGCAGCCCCAGGGAGGTTGCAATCAAGTCAAAAATGCGCTTGCTGGCGGGGTACCCGGGTGGAAAGAGCATTGGAAGATTTTATCAAACTTTGTGGTATATTCTTCGTGGGAGCAAAAAATGAATGAAAGAATTTTAATTATTGAAGACGACCAGGCGATTTTGAAGCTTCTGCAACGCGGCCTGGCTTATGAAGGGTATACCGTAGATACTGCCACCGACGGGCGCACCGGGTTGATCCTGGCTCGCGATCACACCCCGGACCTGGTCATTCTGGACTGGATGCTGCCAGGCATGGACGGCCTGGACGTCTGTCACCGGCTGCGGACCGGCGGCTCGATCCCCATTTTGATGCTGACCGCCAAAGACACGGTGCAAGACCGCGTCCAGGGCCTGGATGCGGGAGCGGACGACTACATGGTCAAACCGTTCAACCTGGACGAGTTGCTGGCGCGCGTGCGGGCCCTGCTGCGCCGCACCCAGCCGGAGCGCATCCCGGTCTTGAAGTTTGCCGACCTTACGCTGGATACCGGTTCCCGGCAGGCCTCCCGTGGCAACCGGGTTGTTTCCCTGACCGCAAAAGAGTACGAGTTGTTGGAGTTGTTCATGCGCCACCCCAAGCAGGTGATGACCCGCGAGGTGATCTTCGACCGCGTCTGGGGGTATGATTTCGGCGGTGAGAGCAACGTGTTGGAAGTGTACATCCGCTATTTGCGTCAAAAACTGGAAGCCGATGACGAACCCCGTCTCATCCACACGGTGCGCGGCGTGGGCTACGTCTTACGGGAAGAGTAAGTTCCAAAAGACCGGGCTGATGCCCGGTCTTATTGAACTATGTACCTTCGTTCTCGCTTGACGCTCCTGTATTCATCGATGGTCATGGGGGTATTGTTGATCTTTGGCTCGGCTGTTTACCTTCTTGTCAGTATTCTGCTCATCGATCATATCGATGGCCAGTTGCAGGCAACGGTAATAGACATCGCCAATGTGACCCGGGTCAACCCGGTTGGCGATATCAGCGTGGTTAAGTTTCCCACATTGGACACGACCGCCAACGTCTACGTGCAGATCTGGGGCCGCAGTGGGAGGCTGATGACCGCCTCACCCAGCCTCAACCAAATCAACGAGTCATTGGACGCCGAAAATCTGCGCATCAGCCAACCGGTCTATGACGAAACGTGGTTCCAGGGCGTCCATTTACGCGTGCTCAGCGTGCCGTTGATCATCGACGGTCGCTCGGTCGGCACCTTGCAAGCCGCATCCAGCCTGGACGTAGTCGATGCGGCCCGCCAGGTCTTGCTTTATATTATGGGCATCGCAACCATTATTGCAGTGATGCTGGCCGCTTTCGGATCCTGGCTGGCCGTCGGCCGGGCGTTGGCCCCGCTGGATTCTGTCACGGAAACTGTTGAACAGATCAACCGCGCCGACGATCTGGCCCGGCGCATCCCATACGACGGACCGGAAGAAGATGAAATTGGCAGCTTGATCGAGGCCTTCAACCAAACACTGGAGCGCCTGGAGACCTTGTTTACCTCCCAGCAACGCTTCCTGGCAGATGTCAGCCATGAATTACGCACACCACTTACGGTCATCAAGGGCAACGCCGATCTGATGCGCCGCATGAAGAGCCTCGACGAAGAATCGCTCAACAGCATCGACCAGGAAGCGGGCCGGCTGACCCGCCTGGTTGGCGGCCTTTTGCTGCTGGCCCAGGCTGAGTCCGGCAGCGTTTCGCTCAACATTAGTCCGGTCGAATTGGACACCTTGCTGTTAGAAGTGTTTCAGGAAATGAAAGTGCTGGCGGGGGAAAAAATCAAATTGCACCTGACCGATATCGACCAGATACTGGTCAATGGCGACCGTGACCGGCTGAAACAGGTCTTATTGAACCTGGTTGCAAACGCCATTCAGTACACGCCCCAAGGTGGGGACGTTTTCATGAGCCTAGGGAAAGTCGCCGAGCAGGCCCGCCTCATTATCCGGGATACCGGGCCTGGGATCCCTCCAGAAGACCTGCCACACATCTTCGAACGCTTCTACCGCGCTGAGAAGTCGCGCACGCGCGGCAAAGCGACCGGGTTCGGGCTGGGTCTTTCGATTGCCCAGTGGATCGTTGACAAACACGGGGGAAGGATCGAAGTCGACTCGAAAGACGGCCTGGGAACAACCTTCTGTATCTGGCTGCCCTTGCTTAATCCCGAGCCTTCAACCGCCAGCCTCCCGGCCGATTAAGGAAGGCCCAGTTGCTGTGCCGCCTGCCGGCACAGGCCGGCACCATAGCGCCCATACCATTCGTTCAGCGCTGCGCTGGAAGAGACGCCCGCAAGCGCGTCTTCATAAATCGGATATCCATACTTGACATAGCGGACCGTCTCGGCCGCCCAGCTCCACTCGCCGCGGCTGATGACGCCAATCCCACCATTGTAACCGGCCAGCGCTAAGCGGGCGCTACCACCGCCCTTTTCGAGCGAGCGTCTGAGATAATCAAGACCACGCAGGGCGTTGGTTTCCGGTTCATATCCATTCTCACCAGCAGTAAAGTGAAAAGGCATAACCTGGAACAGCCCCATCGCGCCCGATCGAGAGGTGGCGCGGGGGTCGCCGCAAGATTCGATTTGCATGACGGTGGCCGCCAAGTTCGGATCTACCCCGGCAGCAGCAGCCCAACGGACAATGGATTCGGCCCAGTAATGGATTTCAGGCCGGAAGATGGGAGAAAGGCTACTCGAAGAGGGCAAGGCGGCGGGCGCAGCGACCGCTGCCAGGGCAAGAGACGGGTTTTCCGCCTGTGCAGGGGCCACGGCTAGAGCCGGGGGCAATCCCTCCGCCTGAACAGGAATGTTAAGCCCCTTGACAAAGAAGGCCAGCAGCATGCCAACCACTAAAACCGCCGCTGGCGGGATAAGAAAACCAGACAGACAGCCGCTTCCCCGTGTAGAAGCGACTGTCTGCCATTCGGACGGGTAGGAGGATCGAGCGCGGGACATAGTCTTTTTTTCCTTTATCGGGTTTGGGAACCCGGCTCGGCGAAGGAGCATGTATAGGAAACGATTGTAAACTGTGATTTATTTGGCGGGCAGAGTCCTGACAAATTCCAATGCCAGCTCTACCCAGTATTTCAAATCTTCATCCGTTCGGTGGCCTTCGGGCGCGACAGCGATCCAGCCAGCCATCGGTTTGCCTGTGGGGGTAAAAAGGTCGGCGCCTGGCCTGTCAAGAGCAGCCTGGAATTTTTCCAGGCCGACCCGAACAATCAGGTCTTCCTGAACGATACTGACCGTCATATTTCCGCTGACCATGAGGGCCAGGCCACCAAAGATCTTCTTTTCCTCGGCAGGCGATAGCGGATACAAGACCTCGCGTACTCGTTCCGCCAGAGCTTCACTGAAGGCCATGTGTTGGCGTTAGCTTTCGTACCGGTCGTTACTCTGGTTACGACCGCTAAAAGACATATTCTGGTATGTCGGTTCCGCAGGTGAGTACGATCCCTGTGGTTTGGGCGCCGGACGCGGCAAACTGGAAGCCGGTCGCACAGAACTGGTTGCCCGGCTGTTGGTTTGCGCTTTTGGATGGGCTGCGCTGTGGATCTGTTTCTTGTCCTGCGTAAACAGGCGATCACCAGCCAGGGAGAACGTCCCGATGATCAACACACGGATCAACCATACCATGATCGCAACGAAAACCGGCACGGCTTTTGTCAGGGTTGCATTGCTCACCACGGCACCCGCTCCAAGACTGCTGTGGTTCAGGATCGCAATGGAAACGCCCCACCAGGTAAGCATCGCGTTCATGGCAGCAGCCAGCAACCAGGCGCCGAAGAGGTACCAGACCTCAGTCGGTTCATCCTGGCCACGCTCGGGGGTGAAAATGCGGGCAATGCCCGCAAAGTCAATTCCACAGAAAGCAATGGAGAGAATGGTCGCCCAACGGAACCCGGCGAACGTCAATTCACCGAGCACGTCTTTCAGCGCAAATTCAGTAGTGCTAAAATTGAAAACCTCGAAAGCCAGTAGAGCACCAATAATCATGATGCCCCAGGCTGCGCCACGACTGAAGTGACGGCCTTTAAAAAGCGAAGACAGGCCATCTCCTGCATTACGACGGTATGTAGTCATCTCGACCTCCTTGTCGAATGGGTGGACAATGACGCATTATAGAATATATGTTCTATGTTGTCAAGCACAGACGACAAAAACTCCCGCAAGCTTGCGGGAGTTTCCTTTTTTACTTTCTTTTCCAATTATGGTTCTCCCGTTTTTAGCGAGATGGATTTTGGTTTTTTCCCATCGGAAGTGGTAGAGCCCCAATTATCAATCTAATTACTGCCAATTTCCTGTTTGACGGCGTGATACAGGTTCTCCGCTTTCAACTCACCGAGGGTATAACAAGGCGCTTGTAAATGATCGGCCAGCCTCTGGGCAAGCCCTTGATCAAAGGCGGCGTGCTCCATATTGATCACGATGCTGCGTGTGTCGTGATTTGCGATCAGCTCTGCAAACTTGTACGACTCTTCCTGCGGGGGCAGCGTGCCGATTGCCACATTACCGGCCCCGTCGGTAAGAACGATCAACAGCGGCTCAACATCCGGGTGGATCAGGCTTTCCTGGCGCAGCACATCGTGTGCCAGCAGCAACCCTGCTGAGAGCGGCGTCTTTCCGCCGACCGGAATGTCTACCAGGGCTCTCCGGGCCAATTGGATGCTGTTCGTCGGCGGGAGGACCATGGTAGCGCGGTCTTTTTGGAACACGATCAATCCAACCCGATCGCGGCGCTGGTACGCGTCCGTCAGGAGGGAGAGGATGGCTCCCTTGGTCGCATTCATCCGTTCGGCCACCGCCATCGACCAGGACGCGTCTACAAGGAAGAGCACCAGGTTGGCAACCTTTTTCACACGGATCTTGCGCTGCAAATCGCTTCTTTCAATGGCAAAGGCCACCCGTTTGCGTTTATCCGCGCGGCGCTTCTGGTAAGGCGCAGCAGCGCGGATGGTGGCATCGAACGCGATATCATCGGTTTTATCGCCCGCAGGCCGCGAACGGATATAACGCCCGTGCTTGCGCTCCGTGCGGGTTAGGGACCGCCGCCCGGCATGGCGGCGGGCTAGTTTGTCCAGGGGGGTGTTGAGTTTGCGCGGCTCGAAGGTATCTCCGATTTTGGCCTTTTGCCCGCCTTCCCACCAGTTGGCGCTGGCGTTATCGAAAACATCTTGCTGTTGGGCCTCGGGCTGTCCCTGTGGGGAACCCTCCTCGGCCTCATCTTCGAGTCTTAAGTTTTTTTTTGAGCCTCAGAGTCTTGCGGCTGGCGCTCGCTCTCTTCCGATTCGCTCGGGACCGCCTGGCCGGCAAGCTGTTCGATGCGCTCTTGCAACTGCTCGGTGCTCATCTCTGCCTGCTGGAAGGGCGTCCGCTTGATGCGATGAGGTAGGGCCAGCTCTGCCGCTAGCGCAATATCATGATCATTGATGGAGGTCCGGCCTTCGAAGGCGGCCTGCGCGCGGGCTGCCTTGAGGATCACCAGGTCTGCGCGGTGACCGTCCACGTTGAGGGAAGCCGTTAGCGCGGCAATGGAGAGCAGGTCGCGGCTGGTGTAGCCCACCTTATCGATGAGGGTACGAGCCATTGCAATCTGCTTGGAAAGCTCTTTTTCTCTTGGCATCCATTCTTCACGGAAAGCTTCCGGGTCTCTTTCGAAGGCCAGGTTGCGCTCCATGATCAGCACGCGATTGCGCGGATCGCGGATGCCGGTAATGTCTACCGAAAGGGCAAACCGGTCCAACAACTGGGGACGCAAGTCGCCTTCCTCAGGGTTCATCGTCCCAACCAGGATGAAGCGAGCAGGATGTGCGAAGGAAATCCCTTCGCGCTCGACCACGTTTACGCCCATGGCAGCCGAGTCGAGCAGAATGTCCACAACATGATCATCCAGCAGGTTGACTTCGTCGATGTACAGCAGGCCGCGGTTGGCAGAGGCCAGCACGCCGGCCTCAAAATGACGTTCGCCCTTCTGGATCGCCTGCTCGATATCCAGGGTACCGACCACGCGGTCTTCCGTGGCGGAAACGGGTAAGTTGATAAAAGGGGTGGCCCGCTCGGCAACGGGAAGTATGTCCCCGTTTGAGGCGGCGCGTTCCCTACATTCTGTGCACCAGGTATGAGGCTTTTCCGGATCGCAACCAAAGCGGCATTCCTCGACAACTTTCACATCCGGCAACAAAGCCGCCAGGGCGCGGGCCATGGTTGACTTGGCCGTACCGCGCTCACCGCGGATCAAAACCCCGCCGATGCGGGTGTCAACAGCGTTCAAGATCAGGGCACGCCGCATGCGTTCCTGACCGACAATAGCAGTAAAAGGGTAGATAGCTGGCATAGGTACTCCGGCGGACATTATAACAGGTGTTACCCGGTTGAATGAAAAAAGGCTGACAGAACAAAAAAAATCCCCGGCGCATCGGCCGGGGATCCCAGGTCTGCCTCCGTTATCCACGGTCAGATAACGGAATGCGCCTGCTGATATAGCTGCTCCTTCAGTTTCATAATATCCCGGCCGATCTTGGACCCTGAATCGCCCTTGATTTCCCTGGAAATTTTATCAATGGCGTACATGACGGTTGTGTGGTCGCGTCCGCCGAGTACTTCGCCGATCTGTGGCAGAGACACATTGGCTTCTTCGCGCAATAAATACATGGCAATCTGGCGCGGCAGGGCCACATTCCGGGAGCGGTCACGTCCGAGCAACTTTTCTGCCGACAGGTTGAAGTAATGAGCAACCAGGTCCACTACTTTCTGCGGTTCGAGGTCACCGCGCTGGGGCAACAGGTCAGACAGGGCGATATCCACCAGGTTCGAGTTCAGGGAAGATCCGCTCAGGTCCGCAAAGGCCAGGATGCGGTTGAGGGCGCCTTCCAGCTCGCGGATGTTGGACTGAACCCGTCGCGCGATCGTTGCCAGGATCTCATCCGGGATATAGCGCCCGGTGCGTTCGGCCTTATGGCGGAGAATTGCCAGGCGGGTTTCCAGGTCGGGCGGCTGGATGTCAGCGGTCAAGCCCCACTCGAAGCGCGAGCGCAGCCGTTCTTCCAGCGTGACCAGCGATTTTGGCGGCCGGTCGGACGAGATAATAATCTGCTTATCCTGTCCGTGCAGAGTGTTGAAAGTGTGGAAAAACTCCTCCTGCGTGGATTCTTTCCCTGCAATGAACTGGATATCATCCACCAACAAAACTTCGATAGAACGATATTTATCCCGGAAGGCCTGCGTGGTATGCGTGCGGATGGCATTGATCATGTCATTGGTAAACTCTTCTGACGAAACATACAGAACGCTCAACCCGCGCGAATGACAGGCATTTCCGATGGCGTGCAACAAGTGCGTTTTCCCAAGCCCAACTCCTCCATATAAGAACAAAGGGTTGTAAGCTCGAGCAGGTTTTTCGGCAACTGCCAGACAGGCAGCGTGCGCCAGCCGGTTACCGGAGCCGACCACATAGTTTTCAAATGTGTAGCGCGGGTTGAGGGTTAAGTTCCTTTGAACGGGTGTAGGGGCTTCTTCTTCGGCAAGCTCAATCGATTCGATCGGTTGCGACATTTCCTCGTCGGTATTGTGGGCTACTACAAAGTTGACCGAAACATTGGCATCCATCATGCTGATCAAGAGACGGCTGACCGTGCCGGTAAGGCGGCTCTCCAACCAATCGCGTGCATACGCATTGCGCACGCTCACCGTTAACAAACCTTTCTCATATTTGATTGGCCGGGTATCGCGCACCCACGTGTCGAAAGATGCTCTGGGCATCTCCATTTGAAGCTGTCCGAGCACAGATTGCCATGCCTGTTCTACATTCATAACTGCTCCCTCATTGATAATCGCTATAGGTATGTTGAACGAACCGGCCACGAAGCAGCGGCTCAGCCAGGGTTATACTCTTACTTATAAGTCTTACAGGAAAATGAGACAGGGGCAACAGCCCTCTTCATGATCTCAGCGTGGACACATTCTAGCAGAAAAAAATAGCCCCCGCCATCACGCGTTCCCTACGAAACCCTAAAAACTTCTGTTTCTTTTAACGTTAATAAACCTTAAGAAATCTTTTTTTGAAGCGCTCCTTTCAATTTTTGATTCAGAACATGTGTTTCAGCCAAAAAAGCTGTAAGACCCAACAGGCACCACTATATGTGGGGTTTACGCTTCGTTTGATACCCTAATTGGCATATCTGCCTTAAAAAAGTACCTGGCTGCCATCTCTCCGACAGCCAGGTGTGAAACACGAAATCCTGGGACTCAAATTGATATTTCAAAATATTAATGCCAGATTAAGAAGAAGCGCTCCTTGGCACCCAAGCCAACACCGTTGTCCCTTCATTCGGCGAGGAAGAGATATCCACCTCCCCACCCACATGACGGGCGCGCGTCTGCATGTTCGCCAGGCCATGGCCAATGGAGGAGTTCATCTTCTCCCGCTCAAATCCACGGCCGTTATCCTGGACTTCCATCAACACCCGTTCGCTGGTCACCCACACGCTGACTTCCAGGTGCTTTGCAGCGGCATGTTTGGCAGCGTTTGCCAGCGACTCCTGGCAGATATGGAATAACGCCAGCACGTGGCTTTGCGGCAGGTCGTCCAGCGATTCCTTAGGCCCAGCCAACACCGCTTCCGCCAGGGTATGGGCGCGATATTCGCTCAACAGCCGGCGCAGGCCATCCATCAACCCCTCGCCGTTCAACTGGCGCGGCCGCAGATCAAGGATATAAGAGCGCAAGTCACGGATAATCTGGTTCAAATCATCGATAGAATGCTTGATGCCTGCCTGGGCTCTCTCAGGGTCCTCCTGGACCAGGTGTGAAACGTTATCCAGAGATAATCCCACTCCGAAAATGGACTGGATGATCCCGTCGTGCAGGTCCATGCCGATCCGTTCACGTTCTTCGAGCACCGCTAGACGGCGCGCATTTTGATGCAGGCGTGCGTTCTCGATTGCCAGCGCAGCCCAGTTCGCGACTGCCGTCAGCAGGCGGATATCGCGTTCATCGATGGGTGTTTTATTACGCGTGGCTACACTTAACACGCCTACTAAATTCTCACTGGTTTCCAAAGGAATGCAGGCGATCTGTTGAAAGCCGGCCTTGACCACCGCCTCTCGCACAAAACGCATGTCCTTGGTCAGATCATGGCTCACAAGCGGTTCGCGGGTCTTGGCCACAATCCCTACAAAGCCGTCATTGATCTTGAATTGGGTGCGGGTCCAAAACGCCTCCGCTGCCTGCCCGCGGTGTAGCACCAGGCGCAGGGTATTACGATCATCTTCTAGCAAAAAGATTTCCCCGGCTTCCACCTTCATATAGTTCATCACCAGGGCCAGGGTCTTGTTTAAAATTTCATCCAGCTCCAGCGTAGAGGTCAACGTAGAAGCAAAGTCGTTCATCAAGGTGAGGTCTTCGCTCCGGCGCGTCAGGGCGATGTCACGTTCTTTGAGATTCTTGTACAGCAGCGCGTTCTGGATCGCTGCGGCTGCGTAAGCTGCCAGCATCTGGATAATCTTCTCGTCATCCTCGGTAAACTCGGCCGCGCTGATTTTGTCGGTCAGGTAGATCTGTCCAAGCTGCCGGTCACCGGTGCGGATGGGCACACCCAAAAATGACGTCATCGGAGGATGGAATGGCGGGAAACCGTAACTGTGCGGGTGCTTTTCGATCACCGGTACGCGCAGCGGCTCCTTGGCGTTCATCAACTCACCGATCAAGCCTTTGCCAACTGGCGGGTGCGCAATCCGTTCTTTTTCATCTCCCGACATTCCTACGGTAATAAACTTCTCCAGTTTCCCCTCTGTGTCCAAAGCCCCTACCGCCGCATAACGAGCGTCCGCCTGCTCACAGGCTACGGTTGCGATGCGCTCCAAGAGTGTCTCCAGCGAGACGTCCTTTACTAACTCTAGACTGGCCTGATGTAATGCGATCAGGCGTTCCCTTAGCTCCTCACGTGTCAACAGCATCGATGAATTACCTCAATTAGGACTATTATATCCAAATTTCACAAGCCTGATAGGTTTTGGTAGGTATCCGCAATTAAATTGTAAACTCTAGGACAAGAGGCAATCTTGTCCTATTTTATAGGAGACGAAATGACATCCTCCCGTATTTCCGGATTTTACAAGCTGTCGATGGACGAGCGTCGCGCTCAAATCGCGGAACTCGTCGCATCTGGCTCCCGAAGACCTGCTCCCGTTTAAGGAGGGCGGCCTCACCCCCGATGCCGCCGATCACATGATCGAGAATGTGATCGGGATGTACAGCCTGCCCCTCGGCATTGGGCTCAATTTCCAGGTCAACGGAAAAGACGTGCTGGTCCCATTTGCCATCGAAGAACCCTCCGTGGTAGCCGGCGCCTCCTTTATGGCCAAACTGGTCCGCGCAGGCGGTGGCTTCCGGGCCACAACCACTGAGCCGCACATGATCGGCCAGATGCAGGTGCTGGACGTGGACAACATGGACACTGCCAGGCTTAAAATGCCACGAGTACAAAGCCGCCTTGCTGGCCGAAGCCGACGAGATCGATCCAGTGCTCAAAAAATTTGGCGGCGGCGCGCATGACATCGAAGTGCGCCTGATCGAGGACTCTCCGATTGGCCCGTTTCTCGTCGTCCACCTGATCTACGATGTGCGTGACGCGATGGGCGCTAACGCGGTCAACACCGCCTGCGAACGACTCGCGCCCCGCATCGAGGATATCACCGGCGGGCGCGTGCACCTGCGCATCCTGTCCAACCTGGCTGACCGGCGGCTCGCCCGCGCGCGCTGCAGCATTCCGGTAGAAGAGTTAGCGTTTACGGTAGGCGCAGGCCTCATCCCCGATCCAGACAATGGCGAAAAGCGCACCTACACAGGCCAGGAAGTACGCGACGGCATCACCGCAGCGTGGGCTTTCGCCGCCTCCGACCCCTATCGCGCTGCCACCCATAACAAGGGCATTATGAACGGCGTGGACGCGGTCGTCATCGCCACTGGCAACGACTGGCGCGCCATCGAAGCCGGCGCTCACGCCTACGCCGCCCGGTCCGGTCGATACACCTCGCTTTCCACCTGGGGCAAGGACAAAGACGGCAACCTGGTCGGAACGCTCGAAATGCCGATGGCCGTCGGGATCGTCGGCGGCGCGACCAGAGTCCACCCCGCCGCACAGGCTGCGGTCAAGATGATGGGCGTCAAGACCGCCGCCGAGTTGGCCGAGATCATTGTATCGGTCGGATTGGCCCAAAACCTGGCCGCCCTGCGCGCGCTGGCCACCGAAGGCATCCAGCGCGGACACATGTCCCTGCACGCGCGGCAGGTGGCTATCGCTGCCGGGGCTGAGGGCGAATTGATCGAAAAGGTCGCCGCGCAAATGGTGGCAGAAAAGACGGTTAGAATCGACCGCGCGGAAGAGATTTTGAAAAATATCAAGTAAGTCTGGAAATAAATTACCCGACGTGTATAATGAATTTAGGAAAGCAAAACCATGCGCACTGCCAAATCCATCAACAATGTGACCATTAGATTGCCTGATGAACGTTGGACTTTAGTTTCCGCTAACTGGTGTAGATAAAAAAGGGGTAATGGGCTCAAAACGTGATAATCTTGTTTTTGCCGAAACAAATTTCACAAGAACCCATTACCATGACAAATCATATCATAACGATCTTAAGCATATTGACGCAAAAACTACCCGTTGGGACAAATCTGGGACTTTTACATTTCATGTGGATGCTGGTGAGCGGTGCGCTCCTGCCCAATCGAGGGGCCATCTTTCCTGCATTGAAATCGACAGGGTTGTCAGATGCCGCAACGCGTCGAGCCTGGGCAGCTTTTAGCAAAGGTGTTTGGCAAATATCAGCCATTCTGACTTTATGGCGAGAGCAGGTCAAACGAATGCCTGATTGGCAAGAACATCGCTATGAAGGCTATCGTCCCATTCCAGCAGATGTCACGGCTTTCTGGCGTCCAACGTTGAAGAATTGTCCGAGCAAACATTATCATCCGGCTGCGAACTGTGCTTTGCCAGCGATAATCATGGGGATCACGGCAGAAGTTGGTGAAATCAACGGACAGAGGATCGCTTTGCCACTTGCTTTCGAGCGAGTACATCCAAAAGACATGCGAGAGACCCGTCTGTGGCAAGAAATGCTCAAAAGCGCCCAAAAGAACCTGCAAGACGATGAAATCCTGGTGCTAGATGCAGGCGTGAAACTCAGCACCCTGCAAGAAGCTCGGATCAAACACTACGAGGTACGTTTGGCGACCAATTTTACGGCGCGGCGGAATTTTCTACCGGAGCACATCAAAGGGCGCAAGCCCAAGTATGGGGCGCTGGTGCGCCCTTTGGCCCGCAAACACAAGGACAAGACTCTGGAAGCCACGCCTCCGGACGAAACCTACACCTGGGTCGAGAGCGGACGTATCCTTCGCGTGGAAATCTGGCGCAGCCTGGTCTTGAACAAAACGATACCCGACGAAAACAACAAAACCTTTGATGTGTACGCTATTTATGACCCTGACTTTGACAAACCCTGGCTACTTGCCATATCCCTCAAACTCAAATCGGAAAGCGTGTACGCCATTTACAAAGATCGCTGGCCGGTGGAACAGATCCCTCTCAGCGCCAAACAGATGGTGGGTAGCCACCGCCAGTTTGTTCACAATCCGGAAAGTATTCAGCGCTTGCCAGAATTGGCCCTCCTGGCTGGTTCCGTGCTGAGTTTCCTGGCAGCTACTTTCCCAGCCACCCCAACCGGGTTTTGGGATCGCCATCCCAGACGAACCCCGGGACGCTTCCGTCGCCTGTTGATGGGCCAACCATTTCCCAAAGATGCCAAGCTAGCTGGGCAACTTCGAGAAAAGAAGTCGGTAACGGCTCATTTGCCCAAAGGAAACCTGGCCCGAAACACAAAAATGGCTCAACCTGCACCCGTTTAGGCTGTTTGGCGCAATCACTGCTCGTTTTGTAAGGTTCAAACTCACCGGCCATTTCTTTCGGCTGATGATGTTGTCAATTCTTAGCGGAAACTAAAGTTGGATACATATCACAGAAGAACATGCGGAAATGGCAGGTTATCTCTACGATGTTCTTGAGACAATTCAAGAGCCTTTGGCAATTTTTGAAGGTAATGCTGGCGAATTGCTCGCGGCGCGCAAAATCGAAACTGGCAAATATATCATCGTCGTATATCGGGAATTAAGCCAAGAGGATGGCTTTATCATTACGGCTTTTCTAACGAAGCGCTGGAAGCAGATTGAAAGGAGAAAGAAATTATGGCAACGGTAGACTTGGAGCGAGTGCTAACCTTTGTGCCACAAGTTTTACAACTACAACAAAAAAACATCTGGCTTTCTTATGATGAGGAAGCTGATGTGCTGTATTTAAATTTCAAAAAGCCCAGTCACGCAGATGACTCTGAACTACTGGAAAATGACGTAATTGTTCGCTACGAGGGCGATGAGATTGTTGGCATGACAGTCATGAATGCGAGCAAGAAGAATAAGAAATAAACTGAGCTTTCCTACTCGCTTATTAGCCTTCATTCCTGAATGCCCAACAAGTTGTCACTGCCGGGGCCGAAGGCGAGCTGATCGAAAAGGTCACCGCGCAAAAGGTGGCGGAAAAGACGGTTAGAATCGATCGCGCGGAAGAGATCTTGAAATTTACGTCTGACAGGTCTGACAAGTCCAACTTGTCTGATAGTCAGACGGAGGAACTTAAATGACAACCCCTGAAGCTAAAAACACCCCCTTATTAAAACCCGTCCGCCCGGTAGGCTTTACCGGCTACGGCGCGTACGTCCCGCGCTACCGCATCTCCGCCAAAGAGATCGCCCGCGTGTGGGCCGGCGGCAAAGCGGTGCTGCCCGTCAAAGAGAAAGCCGTCCCCGGCATGGACGAGGACGTGATCACCATGTCCATCGAAGCGGCGCGGAATGCGCTGGCGCGCGCGGAAATACACGCCCACCAACTGCGCGCCGTGTGGGTTGGCTCGGAATCGCACCCCTACGCCGTCAAACCAACATCCACGGTGGTGGCTGAAGCGATTGGCGCCGTTCCCAACGTCCAAGCCGGGGACTGGGAATTCGCCTGCAAAGCCGGGACGGAGGCCATCGTCGCAGCGATGGGCTTCGTTGGTTCTGGCATGGCGGACTACGCCATGGCTATCGGCATGGACACCGCCCAGGGCCGTCCTGGCGATGCCCTGGAATACACCGCGGCAGCCGGCGGCGCAGCCTTCATCATCGGTCCCGCCGAGAACGCGCTGACGACCATCAACGCGTCCTATTCGTACGTGACCGACACGCCCGATTTCTGGCGGCGAGAGTACCAGAAATATCCCGAGCACGGCGTGCGCTTCACCGGTGAACCGGCTTACTTCCAGCACGTCACTTCCTCCGCCAGTACCCTGATGGAAGCGTTAGGAGTAACGGCCAAGGACTACCAATGGGCCGTTTTTCACCAGCCCAACACCAAGTTCCCGCAGCGAGCCGCCCAGATGCTGGGCTTCACCCCCGAGCAGATCAAACCCGGCCTGCTGGTGCCGGTCATCGGCAACACCTACTCCGGTTCATCCATTATCGGCCTGACCGCCACACTGGACGTGGCCCAGCCGGGCGACCGCATCCTGCTGGTCTCCTTCGGCTCCGGCGCCGGCTCAGACGCCTTCGACCTGACCGTCACCGACAAGATCCTCGAACGGCGCGATAAGGCCTTGAAGACCCAGGACTACATCGCCCGCCGCATCGAGATCGATTACGCCACCTATGCCCGTTACCGCGGGAAGATTACGATGAAGTGAGAAGGTAAACAGGTACACAAGTAATGTGCCTGTCTACTTGTGTGCCTGTTTACCTGTCTATCGAATTCCTCAACCTCCTTCCTTTTTTGGAGCACTTATGACAGACGTCATCATCGCTGGTCTCGGCCAGACTACCGTCGGCGAGCACTGGGATGTGGGCCTACGCGACCTGGCCTACTACGCCATCAGCGCCGCGCTCAAAGATTCCGGCGGCCTGCGACCTCAGTCGCTGTTCGTAGGCAACATGCTGGCCCCTAACCTGTCGAAACAAGCCCACCTTGGCGCGCTGCTGGCCGACTATGCCGGTCTGACCGGTATCGAAGCCGTTACCATCGAAGCGGCGGGCGCATCCGGTGGCGCGGCGCTGCGCCAGGGTTACCTGGCGGTCAAGAGCGGACTGGTGGATACGGCTCTGGTCGTCGGCGTGGAGAAGTTCACCGACCAGGTCGGTGCGAGTGTGGAAGAAGCGCTCGCCAGTGCATCCGACTCCGATTTCGAAGCGGTGCAAGGCATGACCCCCATCGCCCAGGCCGCGCTGATCATGAAGCGCTATATGTACGAGTTTAATGTTCCTGAAGACGGCTTTGCCGGTTTTGCGCTCAGCGCCCATGCTAACGGCGCGGGCAATCCCAATGCCATGTTCCAGAAGGCGATCAAGCCGGAAACCTATGCCAAAGCCGCGATGGTCAGCGAGCCGCTCAACATGTTCGACGCAGCTCCCAATGCGGACGGCGCTGCTGCGCTGGTTCTGACGCGCCCCGAGCTGCTGCCGTCCCATTGGCCGCTTCCGCTCATCAAGATCGCCGGGTCCGCCACCGCTTCGGACACGCTGGCCCTGCACGACCGTAAGGATATGCTCTACTTCGACGCCGCCCAGCTTTCGGCCGGTAGGGCTATGAAGCAGGCCAACCTGACTCTCGACCAAATCAGTTTGTTCGAATATCACGACACTTTTAGCATTTACGCTGCGCAGGCGCTGGAAGCGGTCGGGTTCGCAGTTCGGGGAAAGGGCTGGAAATTGGCCGCCGATGGGCAAATCGCCTTAAACGGACGTATCCCTTGCGCCACCATGGGAGGGCTTAAGGCGCGGGGCTTTCCGGGAGGCGCTACGGGCGTTTACCAGGCCGTCGAAGCGGCCCAGCAGCTACGGGGGCAGGCCGGTGCGAACCAGGTTGTGGACCCTCAGTATGCGCTTATCCAGTCCCTGGGCGGGCCGGCATCCACCGCTGTTTCCCATATCCTGGAAAGATTAAAATGATATGATCGGCTCTCTAAACCTATCATTTCCGCAAGGCGCCCTTTCTGATAGTTCTTGATAGCTTCGTCTCGTACAATGGAATATAGAAGAAATTTGGATTAAGGAGCCTTTTCATGGAAATCCCGCGCCACTGGCGACTCAAAAAACAACGTTACGGACTGGTCGGAGAAGTCTGCCCACACTGTGACTTTAAAATATTCCCCCCACGCGATGTCTGCCCGAACTGCGGCGATGAAGCCAAAGACCTGTACACCTTCAGCGGCAAGGGCGAAGTTTACTCATACACCACGATATACGAAGCACCTTCTGGCTATGATAGCAGCGCGCCTTACACTGTTGCGCTTGTAAAGCTGAACGAAGGTCCTATGATTACCGCCCAATTAACCGACATAGAGCAGGATGCTGTTCAGATCGGCATGCCTGTGGAAATGGTCACAAGGAAAATGAGAGATGACGGTGATGAGCGAGGAATGATTGTGTACGGGTATAAATTTCGGCCAACATTGAACCACGTTTAATACATACCACATTTTGCCCCCATATATGGGGTGCAAAATGCTATAAACAGCCCTAAAACTCTCTATGCAGAGGAATGATCGTGTATGGGAATAGGAATTTTTCTCATAAACGATCATACCGCGCTCACCAGCTTTGAAGACTGGGGAGCGCGTTTTTTAAAGAAAAAGCACCCTGACAATCCATTTTCAATAGTTGGATTGTCAGGGTGCTTTTCAGTCAAACGATATTATTGCCATAAGATTGTTCTCTACAGCCGAACTACAATTTCTCCATCATTCGGAAAATCCAGTATTCTTTTACTCACTGCCAAGTCAATGATTTTGGCCCGAAACTGCACCTGAATATCCCGTTTGCCATCGATGATTGCTTCGACTACAAGCTCATCCACCAGTTCTTTTTTCAACAAAAAGTTACGATTCTGCTCTTCAGGAGTCTGGGGAGCAGCGCTGTTCAATTCTTCGATCCCTGCCTGAAGGTCTGCCACGTAATTATTGATTTTTGCTACCCAATTCATCCCAACATAGGTTTCCATTTCTTGTTCAGCATCTGCCAGTCTGCGTTTCAATTGCTCTTCTATTTCATACAATCCACGCATCTGCTCATCAAACTCGTCATCATCCCTCCGTGCTTTACGGGCTTCAGTGATAACTTGATGGCGATAGATGAATTGTTCTCCCAGTTCTTCAATCAACTGTTTTTGTGTTTTTTGCAAGTATTCATAATTTTGCTGGAGTTCATGGACCAATTCTTCGGCTTGCGCAAGCAAGAAGTCCGGGTTCATGACGAACTCATATAATTTCTCCCAGACTTGTGCTTCAGCGTGTTTGGCGCTCACGGATTTGGGACAATCCGGCAGTCTGAGCTCCTGGTGGGGTTGTGGACAGAAATATGTACTGATCGGGGTCTTACGCTCAACCCATTCCCCTTTACGGCTGCGGCGATGAGCTGCTGTCCGTGCCCGCCAAGTCAGGTTGCAGGCACATTTTAAGTGTCCAGCTAGTGAATAATCATTTTTCTTACGGTGTTTTGGATAGGTTGTGTTTTCTTCTCTCATTTTTACGAATAACTCATAGGTTGGCATATCGATGATAGGCTCAACTGGGATGTGGAATGTTTGCCCTGCACGGGAATATATTTTGAAACCATAGGCATATTCTTTGGCGGAACGTAGTATAGCCTGAATACTGGACCGGGACCATTGGATGCGTCGGGGAATGCTGCTCCCTTTTTGTGGGGCATTGGCAAGGATCAAGTGTTTTCGAATTTGCATCAGGGAAGTTTTCTGAGTGTACCATGCGAAGATTTGACGCACCCATCGCGCCTCTTCTTCCAGGATATGGATCTGAGCGCCAATACGGACATACCCATAGCGGTCCTGCCCTGTGTTTGCCTTGCCGGCTTTGAGCCGTGCGATCACCCCCATCGTCATCCGTTCTTGCATGCTCTCCAGTTCCATTTGAGCCGCCCATGCTCGTATCGGTGCAATTTGGGGGTCAAACGTTTCCTTTGCCAGCAAGATCGTAATGTTGTATTTCTGGATGGCTTCCAATACTATCATCATAGATCGCAGTCCGCGATACAACCTGTCTTCGCGCCAGGCCAGGACCACATCAAAGTCGCCCCTGGACGCATCCTTAAGCATGGCCAGCAATCCAGGGCGGTCTGAGCGTAACCCGGAAGGTTCGACAAGCTTGTTTTTCACCCGATATTTCTCAATATCCCGGTAAACATTGACAATCACCAAACCTTGTTCCTCTGCTAATTTTCGGCAATCCGTCTCCTGTTCCATTGGGCTCGATTTTTCTCCCTGACGTTCTGAAGAAGTACGAATGTAAATTAATGCTCGGTTATTCATGAGTATTCTCCAAATCTAAGAAACTTATCCCTGCCAGATCCGCTTACTCTGATTTGCGCCATCTTCATTTTTTTGAATGACTTTTTCTTTGCCCACAAAGCGCGTGTTCCAGAATTGCTACTTGGCCAATGTCCACCACCAGACCCGCATTTGACATCGTCCGATTTCACAGCTTCTTCCAAGATGCTGAGCAAATTAATACTAATCGTGACAATAAAGCAAAGATCCTTATCAACCACTACTTTTTCCACCAGTGTTCCAATGATCTTTCTTCTCAAGAAGAAGGCTTCAATCTGTTCATGGGGAGTTGCTGGAATTTCGTTTAGAGCTTGAATCCCTACCAGCAAATCTTCCAAGTATTGCAGGAAGTCGAAATCGATATCTCAGACCAAACATCCAAAGGTGTGGAGATTTATCTCGGAAAAGTCCTGTTCCAGTACCTGGTCACTGTCTGCGATGATGCTGACAAGAATTGCCCGACAGTCTGGCCGGGAGTTAACCAGCGCATGCACTGGTCTTTCGAAGACCCTGCTGCGTTGGAAGGCACGGATAATGAGAAGCTGGCCAAGTTCCGTGAAATCCGCGATCAGATCGAGCAACGTATCAAAGCCTGGTTGAAAGAACAGGGCGAATCTTTATAGATATGTGACAACCATCACTAAAAGACTGTGACATCCACATCTGGTATCCGGCTGTTTTTTGATATACAATCACATTCAGAATGTCGAATATAATCAAGCCTTATCAAGCTCCAGCAACCCTTTTCAAAACCCTGGCTCACCCGGCGCGGCTGGCTATCTTGTCCATCCTGCGGGACGGGGAACAATGCGTATGCCATATCGAAGCCATGCTGAAACTGCGCCAGGCCTATATCTCCCAGCATCTCAAGGTGCTGAAAGATGCGGAAATCGTCTCGGACCGGCGTGACGGCTGGAACATGTACTATCATGTCACTCGGCTTGAAGTTTTCGAGATCATGGATGCCATGTTTGCCCTGACCGTTCGGCCTGAAACAATCCTACACGCTCATTCCGAAGCTGAATGCCCCTGCCCCAAATGCCACCCGGAAGATGGCCCAGTTGCTGCCGGGCAAGTTACCCTTTCGTCCGAGTAAAGCCTTTTTCCGGGGAAGCCTTTATTTTTTAGACAATCATATTCGAGAATTCGAATAAACATCAAAGGTCTCACATGAACGCTCTCGAGTTTCTCAGCAATTTGTTTTACAGCGGTCTCGGCAACCTGGCCGCATATCTTGCCGCGCACGTATTGTTGTGCCTGCTGCCCGCCTTCTACATCGCCGGAGCCATGACGGCTCTGATTCCCAAAGAAACCGTCACGCGCTTCCTGGGACGCAACACACCCAAGTACATCTCCTACCCGGCATCGGCGGCAGCAGGTTTCCTGCTAGCGGTCTGCTCCTGCACGGTTATCCCATTATTTGCGGGTATCTACAAAAAAGGCGCTGGTTTGGGCCCTGCAATCACCTTCCTGTTTGTTGCGCCTGCGGTCAACATCCTGGCCTTATCCTACACCGGCACGGTCATTGGTATGGACCTGGCGATTGCGCGCCTGCTGCTTTCGCTCGCATTCGGTATTGGCGTCGGTATCATCATGGCGCTCATTTTCCGGGTGGAAGATGCCGAACACGACAAAGCCACAGATGCCATGTTCGCCGGGCAGGCTGCCATGCGCCGGACCGCAGTCATTTTTTTGCTGGTGCTGGTCGCGCTATTGGTTACCGGAACGTTCCAGATTGACTTGCTCAAGCATACCTTTGCTGAATTCACACTGCCCATTCAAAGAATCGATACTTTCCAAGATTTCCTATATCGCCTGGTTCCCTTTGATCCGACCCGCGGCGAAGAAGGCGTCACAGCCCAGGGCACTATCCTGATCGGCATGCTCGTTCTAATTGGACTGACTTCCTGGAAAGGCATCGAACGCATCCACGAGGGTTTCAACGCCTGGACCTGGATCTCCACCGGGCTGGTCAGCCTGACTTTGCTGGTGGCTGCTCTCGCTATAACACCGCACACAGGCGGGTTGACCCTGTCCCTAACCGGAAAGTTCTTCGGTGTGCTGCTTTCCATCATCGTTTTAGGCTGGATGCTCAAAACGCAACTGACAATAGATGAAACCCGCGATTTCCTGTGGGAATCCTGGAAGTTCGTCAAGCAGATCTTCCCGCTGCTGATAGCGGGGGTCTTTGCAGTCGGGATCATTCGCGAGTTGATTAAACCAGAATGGATCGAAGCCATCGCCGGGAGCAACACCGTCTTAGGCAACTTTGTTGGCGTGATCTTTGGTGTGTTCATGTATTTCCCCACCTTGGTGGAAGTGCCTATCGCCCAAATGTTTCTGAGCCTGGGTATGCACCGCGGCCCGCTTCTGGCTTACCTGATCTCTGACCCGGAACTCAGCCTGCAGAGCATCCTGATTACAGCCACCATTATTGGGCGCACCAAAGCCTGGATCTATGTGGCCTGGGTCTCGCTCTTTAGCACCCTAGCTGGACTGCTCTACGGCGCCTGGGTAGATGGCACCAGCCTCGGGCTGGTTACACTTTATCTGACGTTATTCCTGGCCGTTTTAGCCGGGACCTTATGGCTGGTGAACCGCCACAATGCGGATACCAGTGTCGTTGCAAAATATTCTTAATTTGGAGGAACCTATGCTTACTATCAAAATTCTCGGTTCAGGTTGTGCCAACTGCAAGCGCGTTGAGCAGATCGCGCGCAAAGTTGTTGAAGAAATGGCTCTTGATGCGGAGGTCATCAAGGTCACGGACTACGCCGATATAATGACCTACAACATTCTCTCAACACCCGGGCTGGTCGTGAACGAAAAAGTTGTCTGCACCGGACGAATTCCCACTACGTCGGAAGTGACCACCTGGTTGGCAGATGCCCTGGAAACGGCTTGATGTCAAAGCGCAAAACGCTATTTCTTTGCACCGGCAATTCCTGCCGCTCGCAGATGGCGGAGGCGATTGTCAACGCACGTCTGGGTGAAACCTAGAGCGGTCAGCGCCGGAACCAAACCGGCAAGCTATATACGTCCCAAAGCTTTGAAAGCCCTATCTGAAATCGGCATCCAGCATGAAGGCAGTTCTAAGATGGCGGATGAATTCCGAGACGTGAATTTCGATCTGGTGGTCACGGTCTGCGATTCGGCGGCGGAAGAATGCCCGGTCTGGTTGGGGAAAGGGAAGAAAATCCATCACAGTTTTCCTGACCCGGCCATAACTGATGACATGAATGATTTTCGTGCAGTGCGCGATTCCATCGCACTTGAAATCCCCAAAATTCTTAATGAGTTTAAAAGGGAGACAGCATGACAAAAGAATCCCCCAAACGACTTTCGTTCCTGGACCGCTACCTGACGCTGTGGATCTTCCTGGCAATGGCAGTTGGCGTGGGTATTGGTTTCCTGTTCCCCGCTTGGGTGCAATCCTTCAACGCAGCAGTTTCTGTTGGGACAACCAATATCCCGATTGCGATCGGCCTGATCCTGATGATGTACCCACCGCTAGCCAAGGTACATTACGATGAACTGGGCGATGTCTTCCGGAACTGGAAAGTGCTCGGGCTTTCCCTGGTACAGAACTGGGTGATTGGCCCGATTCTGATGTTTGTGCTGGCTATCGTCTTCTTGCGTAATTATCCCGAATACATGACCGGCCTGATTCTGATTGGCCTTGCGCGCTGTATTGCGATGGTCATCGTTTGGAATGAACTCGCCAAAGGTGATAACGAATATGCGGCCGGGCTGGTGGCCTTCAACAGCATCTTCCAAGTCTTGTTCTACAGTGTGTACGCCTGGGTTTTCATTACGGTCTTGCCGACCTGGTTTGGCCTGACTGGAAGCATCGTGAACATCACCATTGGTGAGATTGCCAAGAGTGTGTTCATTTACCTAGGCATTCCCTTCCTGGCCGGTTTTTTTACACGCTTCCTCCTGGTGCGTGCCAAAGGCAAAGATTGGTATCACAAGGAATTTGTCCCCAAGATCAGTCCACTGACTTTGATTGCTTTGCTGTTTACCATTGTGGTCATGTTCTCGCTCAAGGGTGAATTGATCCTAACCATCCCGCTGGATGTAGTTCGCATTGCTATCCCGCTCTTGATCTACTTTGTGATCATGTTCTTAGTCTCGTTCTTCATGGGCCGGGCCGTTGGCGCAGACTATAGCAAGACTACCACACTGGCCTTCACCGCGGCCAGCAACAACTTCGAACTGGCAATTGCGGTGGCGGTTGCCGTTTTTGGTATCAACAGCGGCGTCGCCTTTGCAGCCGTGATTGGTCCGCTGATCGAGGTGCCGGTCATGATTGGGCTGGTAAATATAGCCTTCTTTTTCCAGAAACGCATGTTCGGAGAGGCGGTTTCGTCTGCTCCAACGATGGTAGCTGCAGCGTCAGAAGTCTGTCCGCCTGACGAAAAATTAGTAAAATAAGTAATGAATCCCCACCTTCTCAGTGGGGATTATTCTTGATAAATCATATTCAAATGGATGAATATAATCATTTTATTGTGACATTCTGCACATTACATTTCACAAGTATGGCTGTACAATCATATTCAAAATAATGAATATAGGTGAAGTAATGGAAAAGTACAAAAACGAGATCAAGGTATTGAAAGCCATCAGCCACCCGGCACGGCTGGCATTTTGGAAATTTTACGCAATGGTGAACAGTGCGTCTGTCACATGGAAGCCATTTTGGGGCTGCGTCAGGCGTATATCTCCCAACAGTTGATGACCTTGCGCAATGCAGGAATCTTGCAAGATCGTCGTGATGGCTGGAACAATTACTACAGCGTTATCTGCCCGGAGATTTACAACGTGCTGGACGCCGTGCGTCAGATGGTCGGCAAACCCGTCTTAGAACCTGGGGACTTGCCCACCACCTGCACTTGCCCGAATTGCAAGGCCGAACCAGAGAAATCAATGAACAGCCAATTTAAAGTTAGCGGCTTGATAAATCAAATAAAACTATAGAGGTGAATCATGAAAAACGTCAAGATACTTGGCAGCGGTTGCGCGAATTGCAAACGGCTGGAACAGAACGTCCGTGCGGTGGCCACCAAAAATAACTTGGATTTGGAAATCGAAAAGGTGACTGATTACGCGGAAATTATGAAGTGGCCCATCATGTCAACCCCAGGACTGGTTATCAATGACCAATTGGTGTCTGCCGGAAAAATCCCAAATGACCAGCAACTTTTGGATTGGCTGAAGCAGGTCTAAGACCTAAGCTGAAGCGAAATTTTTTTATCGATACTTATTCGTAAATTTGAATATATCAAAAGGAATTCATCATGGATCAGACAATTTCCACCCCCATAAAGCCCCAAATCCCGTGGCGCATGATTGGCGTATTGACGCTGGCAACCATCGTCTGGCTGGTAGCGTATAACGTCATCCAACCGCTGGCCAACTGGATTGCCTATGAACTGCTCGCCCTGCCACAAGACTCGCATCTGGGTGAGGCGCTGGCCTTCTTTTTCTATGACGTACCGAAAATCCTCCTACTCCTGAGCGGCATGATTTTTCTGATTTCACTGTTGCAGACCTTCATTGACACCCAAAAGGTGCGTGTGATGGTTGAAAAGCGCGGCGAGGGTGTCGGGAATCTGATGGCATCTCTTTTTGGAGCCATAACGCCGTTTTGCTCCTGCTCATCGGTTCCACTCTTTATCGGATTTGTGCAAGCAGGCATTCCACTGGGAATCACCTTCTCATTTCTGATTACCTCGCCCTTGATGAATGAGGTAGCGTTCGTCCTGCTGATTGGGTTGTTTGGCTGGAAGGTTGCCCTGTTATATCTGCTTTCGGGAATTACCATCGGTATTATCAGTGGACTTGTCCTGGGGAAGATGAAACTGGAACGCTATGTTGAAGATTTTGTGTACGACATCAAGCCACAAAGCAATGTGCAAATACTGGAAGAAAAACTCACCTGGGAAGAACGCATCAATCGCGCAGCGGAAAGCGCCCGTGAGATAGTGGGGAAGGTTTGGCTATTTGTTATCGTGGGCATTGGTATCGGCGCGTTTATTCATGGGTTTGTGCCACAAGAAGCGCTGACAGGTATCATGGGCAAAGGAGCCTGGTGGTCCGTCCCTGTTTCAGTCATTTTGGGCATTCCCCTATATTCCAATGCCGCCGGAATTATCCCGATTGTGAGCGCATTACTGTCAAAGGGTGCTTCGCTTGGTACAGCACTGGCCTTTATGATGTCGGTGGTGGGACTGAGCCTGCCCGAAGCCATCATTCTGCGGCGTGTGCTCAAGCCGCAGTTGGTAGCCGTCTTTATAGGCGTGATTGGCGCGGCGATTATCCTCACAGGTTATTTGTTCAATTTGGTCGTGTGAGGCTAGCAAATGTCCATCACTCTTTATATTGTCAGCGCGGTTCTTGTCTTTGTTTTTTCTGGCCTGTTGGCGATGGCCGGCCTCGGTGCAGCTTTTCTCTTCGTACCACTCTTCTACTATTTGGGCGTACCGTTGGCTGAAGCCACCTCCGCCGCGCTGCTGCTCAACGTGGTCAGCCTATTGTTTGCTGCTATTAACTACTGGCGTGGCAAACTGATCAACTTGCGCGTGGGCTTGCCCGTGCTGATTACCGCCGTCATCCTCTCGCCGCTGGGCGCGCGCCTGACTCCGTACGTGGACAAAAAGATCCTTCTGGGTATGTTCGCAGCCTTCCTGGTCTTTGCAGGCTTCATGATGTTGTTCTACAAAGCCAAACAGCGCGAGCAAGCCCTCAGCCGAAGTACTGAAATTGGCGCGGGGGCATGCGTGGGTGCCGCAGCAGGATTTCTCGGTGGAATGCTTGGTGTTGGCGGTGGAAACTTCATCCTGCCTGTCTTAAATTGGATGGGATTGGACGCCAAAGTTGCCGCAGGCACGACCGCCGTGGTGGTGGTTTTCTCCTCGCTTTCGGGGTTTCTCGGTCACGCCACGATGGGAGGGCTGGATCCGTTATTCATCGGCATCACCGCCCTGATGGCGGCCCTCGGCTCCATCATCGGCTCACAATTGATGAAAGCCAAACTGTCGAGTTCTCAACTCAAAAAAATCATTGGCGTTCTGCTCTGGCTGATCGCTGTCAAAATGATTTTCGATTTGCTCAAATAATTTTTTCAAGGAGATACAAATGAATAAGAACAACGAATTGTACAAAGCTGGTCTGCTGCTGCATGGGCACAAGTGCCCGGCCATGCCAATGGGCTTGCGCGCTGGTTTGGCCGCGCTCGAAAAGTTGGGCGTGGAACGCGCCAAAGACGGCCAGTTGGTTGCCCTGATCGAAATCGGACAGGATCATTGTGCAACATGCTACGCCGATGGCATCCAGATGGCAACCGGTTGCACCTTTGGTAAGGGCAACATCCAAAAATTGGGCTATGGCAAGTTCGCCTTGACGCTGATCGACCGCAAGAGTGGGCGTAGCGTGCGCGTGGTCACTCGCCCGGAAACAATTCAGAAGAACAAGGAATTGGAGTTTATCGGTTTTCGCATGAATGGTGTGCCAGCATCACAAATCGATCCAAAGTTCGTGGACCCATTGGTGGACTTCATCATGGATTTAGAAGACGATACCCTGTTCCAGATCGGGGAAGTAACCGAAACCAAGCTGCCAGCACCACACCCGCATGATTTCAATGCAGTAATTTGCGAATCTTGTGGCGAGGTAGTAGTCGAAAGTTACGCCCGCATCAAGAATGGCAAGGTGGTTTGCATGCCTTGTGCTGATAAACATTAAATTAGCCGAGGGCGGCAGAATTCTGTCGCCCTCACCATCTGAAAACATCATGATTACCGTGAAATTAATGGGCACTCCTGCCTGCCGCCGTTATCAACGCATGCGTGAGCTTGTAATACAAGGAGCCAAACAACTTGGCATTTCCATTCAACTTAATGAAATTGGGGATATAGAACACCTTTCGCAAATTAACCCACTCAGTCTTCCCCGTCTGTATATCGGAGACGAACTGATCGCTTCGCAAAACCCGCCAAGGGTGCAGAAAATAGAACGCGCATTGACTGGTAGGTGTGATATATCAAGACATCGTGTGGTTCCTTAAAGGAAAATTGCCCAAACTTACTCTATGTTTTGTGGATTCAAAAGTGAATTTTCGAAATGATGTCTTGATGTACGACAGGTAGACAATAGAGATTTCTTTTTAGAGTTATTTTAGCTTCAACTATCTTGAAGTTCGGAATATAAAAGGTGTCAAACTGAACGAAACAACGAAACCCACCTGGCACGGAATTCCGCGCGAGAACATCGTCTGGCATCCCACCATTGTCGCAGAAAGTTGCGTTGGGTGTGGACTATGCGTCACATCCTGCGGCAAGAATGTCTACGCCTTCGATTACGAGACCAATAAACCCGTGGTCGCTGCGCCGCAAGCCTGCATGGTCGGCTGTACTACTTGCGCCGTGCTTTGCACCCAGGATGCCATCGAATTCCCATCTGTTGGCTATATGCGCCAAATTATCCGCAAGAACAAACTGTTGACCGTAGGGAAAAAGACCCTGCACGCCAATATCGAGAAATACGATGTGAAGCAACGCAAACCTGTCGCTGTGTAGCAGAGTACAACGCTTTGCCTTTTCTTGATGAGAAGGGGCAAAGGAGTCTTTTTTATGAACAATACTGGAATGAACTACCACGTCGCCGTCGCCCGTCAAGATGATGCACACGCCCTTGCTGAGGCACGCGAACACAGCCTCACTCTTAACATCAAGAAAGGTTCGGGGGAAGCGGGCTTCAACGCCGCTGAGACTCTGCTTGCGGCACTCGGCACCTGCATCTTAACTAACGTCAACGCCATTGGCGACAAGATGAAACTCGACGTCCGCTCAGCCCGCATCGAGTTCGATGCGACCCGCCGTGACGAACCGCCTGTCCTAACCGAGATCCGCTATCGGCTTATCCTTGAAAGCCCCGAGCCGCGCGAAAAACTGGACGAACTCCACGACCTATGCATTAAGTGGGGTACTGTAACAAACACCATCATCAATGGCGTGACCCCGCAAGGGGAACTGATTATAAAAACTATCTCGTAGGAAGATCATCATGCAAGCACACGAAAATACAAATACAGGCAAACGTTTCCTCATCTCCATTGGCGTGACCTTTGCCATTCTCATCGCCGAAGTCATCGGCGGCTATTGGACGGGCAGCCTTGCCCTACTATCAGACGCAGCGCACGTCTTTATGGATGTCTTTGCCCTTATCCTGAGTTATCTCGCGCTGCGTCTCTCCGCCCTGCCAGCCGATGATCGCCACACGTATGGCTTCCATCGCCTGGAAGTGATTGCCGCGCTCATCAATGGTGTGACACTTGGAGCGATTGCCATCGAAATCTTCACCGAATCCTGGGCACGTTGGCAGAATCCGCAGCCGATCAAAAGCACAGAGATGATGATTATCGCTGTCATTGGTTTGGTTGCCAATCTGATTGTGGTCTTTATTCTCGGCGGGCATGACCATGACCACGAAGAAGGCGAAAGCGAAGCAGAACACGAGCGCGAAGATATAAATGTCCGTAGCGCTTTTCTGCATGTGGTCGGCGACGCGGTCTCATCAGTCGGCGTCATCATCGCGGCAGGAACTCATCTGGTTCACTGGCTGGACTTGGGTGGACCCACTGATGAGCGTGCTGATCGAAGTCATTATCGTGCTGAGTTCATGGCGCGTGCTCAAGAATTCATTGCACATTTTGGTCGAAGGCGTGCCAGAAGGACTCTCTGTTGAAAAAGTGGGGCAAAGCATGGCGAGCGTGCCTGGCGTGCAGGATGTGCATGACCTGCACATCTGGAGTATCTGCTCGGGCCACACCGCCCTAAGTGCGCATGTCATCACTGCCGATCAGCCACTGGCAGAGAGCGATGACATTATGACCGAACTCAAAACGCACTTGTCCAAATTTGGCATCGAACACACCACCATCCAGTTTGAGTGCGCCGCCTGCGGACAGGGAAAACCGGTTCCCCAACCTACCTAGAGATTATGGCTCTCAAACTAATCGCTTCATTGAATTCTGCTCCACAAAATGATGGCTTCACGCTTGCAATTGTCATCATGACTGGCATGGCAATCTTCTTGCTTTACAGTCTGATTGCGTTTGCCTTCGGCAAAACCTTACCCTTACCTGCGTGGACAGAGTGGCTTATTCCTGTGCTCATCGTTATCGGGATTGGGGTGGCAGGCTATCTCTCTTATGTAGAGACACAATCCGCCTCCACCATATGTGGACCTGTTGGGGACTGCAATACTGTCCAGCAAAGCCGATATGCAAGATTGTTCGATGTTCTGCCTGTGGGTGTGTTGGGATTGCTCGGTTATCTTGGTTTGCTCGCCGCCTGGCTGGCACAAAAATATTTTCCGAAACTCGATAAAACATCTGCTATCAGCTTTTGGGGTATGGCATTCTTTGCAGTGATCTTTTCGCTCTATCTCACTTACCTTGAGCCCTTTGTGATAAGAGCTGTATGTATCTGGTGTCTCACTTCTGCGGTCATCGTGACCTTGCTTCTTCTCCTTGGTACTCCACTTGCCGCACGTCATTACGGTATTTCAGATGAGGATTAATAATGCCAATAAAGAAACGCATTAACCGGAAGCGTAAGTATTCCATTCGCAAACAGCCACCTACCCTGCTAATTTTGGCAGGCATCGCCTTGTTGCTGATTGCCGTCTTTATCTTCAAAAGCGGCTATGGTACTTCCGCTTCCGTTGCTTCACTCGAAACCAAACTTGACCAAGCGCTCAAAGATGGCCGCCCAACATTCGTCTTTCTACATTCACTTGATTGCATTCCCTGCAAAGAGATGATGGGGACTGTAGCTGAAGTTTATCCCGACTTTCAAGACTCCGTTATGCTGATAGATGTAGATGTATACGACAAGCGCAACGCTAACATTCTGCGTCACGAACGCTTGCAGTCCATTCCTACACTGATCTTTTACAACGCACAGGGGAACCGCCAGGTTGTTATCGGTGCGATGCCGCCTGACCTGTTCCGCGCCACATTGCAAGACCTGACAGGAAATTAACCATCATGGAACTTGACTTCTCCATTATCGAAAATGCTTCCATCCTGGCTTTTGCGCTCATCTTTATGGGCGGAATCCTTACGAGTATTGGCCCCTGTAACGTAGCGATGATTCCGCTGGTGGTAGGTTATGTCGGTGGCTCACGCGATCTGCCGCGCGCCCGCGCTTTCACCCTCTCACTCATGTTTGCCCTTGGTCTGGCACTGACCTTCATGTTGTTGGGTCTGGCGGCGGCGCTGATCGGCGGACTAGTGGGCACATCAACCACTTGGTGGTATTACCTGGTGGCTTTCGTCTGTTTTGTCATCGGGCTGAACATGCTCGGGCTGATTCACATTGAAACCCCGCTCTGGCTGGGTGGACTGCGCGAGAAAATCACGCTCAAAGGTGTGCCTGGTGCGCTGGCGCTCGGTCTTGTCTCAGGGCTGGTGGCTTCGCAATGCGCCACACCCGTGCTGGCCGCCATCCTGACTTATGTGATGGCAAAAGGTGCACTGGTCTACGGCGCGGGGCTGTTGTTTGTCTATGCGCTGGGGCGGGGCGTGCCGGTTGTTCTTGCAGGCACGTTTACCGGCGCCCTTAAACGGATGCAGGCATTGGGTCGCTGGAACAATGCGTTGGAAAAAGCCGCCGGGGCGGTGGTCATCGTCGTTGGGCTGTACTTCGTCTGGATCGCATGAATCGCAGAGTCGTCTGGCTATTCTTCCTAGGCGCGCTCTTCCTGACCCTGGGAAGGAAGGCCGTTCAACTGGGCTGGCTCGTCCCGCGTCCACCACTCAAGCTAGATGGGGAACCTGCCCTGCTATTCTTCAACAAGACGCGCGGCTGCGAGTGCGAATTGCTGGTTTACAACAATGCCGAGGCGCAGATGAACGACTGGGAAGCGCCCGTGCGCGTGATCCACATTGATCTGGATCGTCGCCCCGATTTGGCGCGACAATATAAAGTGATCCGCGCCCCGTCTCTCGTTTTGCTAAATGCCGAGGGTGGGGTCGTTTGGAAGCAGGATGAAGGTCTGAGCGATGAAGCGCCGCTTGACCTGGATCGGGTTGAAGTCCAGGTTGAAGCGCTGGGCCAAAATCCATAAAATTGAATTGGGAGGCCGTCATGTTGATCGAAAAATACGATCTCGAAGTTTTCACCCCGCCCTGTGAACCGGGTGCGGAACGATATGCCGCCAAAGCGCGCCTGACCACCGACATCTCCGAAGTTTTGCCCTACCTCAATGCCAGCCTGCGCGGGGCAGTTTACCACCCGGCGGCAAAAGCGCTGACCTGGAAAAAAGGCGGGCATAACGTCGCCTTTCACGCCTACGAGATTGCCACCAGCAACGTGGAGGACCGCGACGGCGCAGAGAAGGAACTCAAGGGCATCATCGACCTGGTCAACCGCACCTGGGAACGGCGGGCCGAAATCACGCCCGACACCAGTACACGTCAACGTCCCACGCCGATGGCGGTTTACAAACTTTTGCCGAACACCAATTGCATGCAATGCGGCGAGGCTACCTGCTGGATATTCTCCGCCAAACTGGTCACATCACAGAAGAAACTGGCAGATTGTCCGCCGCTCTCTGAACCGCAATACGCCGATAACCTTGCCAAACTGGAGGAGATTGCTATCGAAGCCCCGGCAGTCGGTTGAAAGGTGTACCTATGAAAAAGACTCTTTTGCTCGTAATGTCTTTACACTCTGAAGTAAATGAAACAAAAAGTTTGTTGAAAAGATAGTGCATCATAAGGGCAAAACTTGAACCCTCAAGGAGAGCCCAAATGAGCACTATCCCAGTGAGTCTAAACGAAAAACAATTTGATGAACATATTCGTTCCTACATTTCGACAGCAAAGCGTGGTTTTGAAAGTAAGATATCCTTGTTAAAGGTCTTCAACTATGTTCTCTACCGCCTGCACACAGGTTGCCAATGGTATCAACTTCCAATCGCCGCAGAACCGGGCTATCCAGACAAAAAGGAGATCAGTCACGATGCTGTCTACTACCATTTTCGCAAGTGGAGCCGAGACGGTAGCCTACAAAGAGTGTGGGAACACAGCATTATGACAATTTCACCTGCTCTGAATTTATTGCGAATAACGCTAACAAACAAAGAGAATGATGGCAAGAACACCCCAATATCAAAAACTGCTAAAGGAATTGGAATCCGGCGAACTGAATGAGATCGAGCGCAAAATCGTGGAAGCTCTCTTGAAAGCTTCAAAAGGTCTGACCCGTCAGGGATTGATCCGGATTGTCTTCACTGTAGAGCCACAGCGCAATCTAGGCAACAATCCCAACGATCGCAAAATTCGCAAGGGCATTGAAAGCCTGCGTAACTGACTTATCCCGATTGTCTCTTCCTCTGGAGAGGCGGGTTATCGCCTAGATACCAGCCCGGATGCGATTGAGAATATGGTTTTGGAATGGGAAAGTCGCATTGCTCACCTGCAGCAGAAGGTCCAAATTGCCCGTCAGCATTATGGATTGCTATAAATTGCCGCCATCAGAAATAGCGATCATTTGTTGTTACAACACGACACATAGCTGTCCTGTGGGGTACATATCTGGTATACGGGTATAAATTCAGGCCAGTCGTGATACATACCACGCTTTAGCCCCCATATATGGGGTTGCAAAGCTGAAAACGCCCTGAAAACTCTCTATTTAGAGGAATGATTGTGTATGGGAATAGGAAATTTTCTCATAAATGATCATACCGCACTCCCCGATTTTTCAAGTCGGGGAGTGTGCTTTTTGCGAACAATTTCTCAGAGAGTTTCTGTACCTTTCGACACTAGCATGGGTAATGAACTCCTGTCGTTCTTTTGTAAGTAACAACTCTTCATCACGTGCATGTTGCAGGTTTTGCTGAAGAATGCTGCGATTCTGTTCGAAGTGCTGTGCCAGGCGTTTGGCACTCACAGATTTAGGACAACAGGCAGGTCTGAGCTCGCTGGATTTGGTAAAATGACGCTGGTCTGCGAATGGATCGCCACTTGCAATCGACCCGCCAACCTGGCCAATGGTACGGACCTGGATCGCGACGGTCTGATGGACTTGTTGGCAAAGATGGCATGGTAAGCAAGCTTGATTCCCAAACCCTGTCGTAAACTCGCCTGCCCTGCACCGTCTGCAGGATGGTGTGCACGAATAGGTTTCGAAAAAACAAAGAAATGGGTGATCTTCCTAAAGCGTAATAATCTTTTTCTCAATTGCAGTGGTTACGGCTGCGGTGCGATCATCCACCCCCAGCTTATTGTAGATGTGGATCAGATGCGTCTTGACGGTCGCGGTACTGATGTGCAACACCTTGCCAACTTCTTTATTGCTGTTCCCCCTGGCTACCAACTGCAATACTTCGATCTCACGGGCGCTCAGATTCTCTTCTGCAGGAGCGCGCATACGGGTCATCAGGCGGGCAGTGACGGTTGGGGCCAGCACGGATTCTCCCGCGGCCGTGGCGCGGATCGCCCGGAATAATTCTTCGCGCGGGGTATCCTTGAGTAAATAGCCGGTCGCCCCAGCTTCGATGGCGCGCAAGATATCAACGTCCGAGTCATAGGTGGTTAGAACTAGGATATGTGCCAACGCGTTCTTGGCTTTGATCACTTCAATCGCGCCCACGCCATCCAGGCCGGGCATTTGCAAGTCCATCAGCGTGACATCAGGGGATAGTTTGCTGTGCATTTCGAGGGCCATTTCGCCATCTTCTGCCACCCCCACCACCTCGAAATCGGACTGACCGGCCAACATCCCTGCCAACCCTTCTCGCACAACCGGATGATCATCTGTAATCAGGATGCGAATTATTTTCATACTACCTCAGTCAGAAAACGGGATTGCTATCACTACCGTCGTGCCCTCGCCGGGATCGCTCTCGAGGGTCAAGGTTCCGCCACAGGCCTCCACTCGTTCGCGCATGGCCTGCAGGCCGTAACCGCCTGAGAGATGCGAGGGCTCTGCCCCATCGAGACCAACGCCGTTATCCTGTACGTCTAATATGACCACATCTCCCATATAAGAGAGTGTCAACTGCACCTCTGTAGCTTGAGCATGTTTACGAATATTATGAAGCGCCTCCTGTGCAGCCCGCAGCAGAGTCACTTCGATGTTGGAATGCAGGGGAAGCGGGTTCCCAGTCGCTTTCGTAGTCACCGGGATGCCGGTTTCCTCGTTCCAGCGGGCGGCGGTGCGTTCTATCGCCTCGGGTAAGGATTGTTTTTCCAGGGAATCAGGCCTGAGGTCCTGTACGACTCGGCGCGCCTGTTCCAGACTGGAACGAGCAGTCGAACGCGCCTGGTCGAGATGTTTTTGCGTCGTCTGTGGGTCGGAGATAGCCTGCTCAGCAGCTTCCAAGTGCATGACGATGCTGGTAAATCCCTGGGCCAGCGTATCGTGGATCTCCCGGCCAGCCGCTGCCGTTCTTCCAGGATGCCCTCACGCCGTTCGGCCGCGGCCAATTCCGCCCGGGTAGCTTCTAACTGTTCGATCAACTGGCGGCGTTGGGTACTCTGTACGATAATGTTCGAAATCCAGAAGCCTAAAGCGATACTGACCAGCACCATGAACAAGAACAGCCAGATCACCGGATCTGTCAGGCTGAATGAACCATCTGTACCGTCGACCTGTTCAAAAATGGTCGCTGTCATCAAGAGCACCGCGGCGATCACAGCATACCGGATCGGGAGATGGCGGAAAACCATGATGAATAAGCCGAAGAGGGTGATGTAAAAAGCAGGCGAGATATTGACCAGGATGAACCAAAGAACGATATCACCCAGGATGACGGCAAAACGGGGAAGCGGACGCTCATCCCACGAAGTCAGACCTCTATGGGCCAACCGCATGCCGAACCAATGCCACAGTAACATGCCTGTCGTTAGCAGACCGGTCACCCAGAGAGGAACCGCCCGGTTGCTATCGAGCAGCACAATCCCGAAAGATGCGAGAATGGTCGCGTAGAAGATTGTCTTCCACAGCCATTCCCATTTCTCCCAGGCATCCATTTGACTTTGCTGGTTGGCACTCATAATTCGCACCTTAGTGTATCATCACTCCAGGTGGATGAAAAACGCATCGGACTTAGCCCAAGCCTGCTCTCACGAACGGCTATTCCGCCACACCAGAATCCCCGCCACGATACCGATCAGCAACATCGTCAGCGTAGAGAACAACTCCCAATCCGTGCCGACCAGCGCAGGGAAAACGGCTTCAAAACCATCTTCCCAATTTTGGGTGGCATGGAACAACAACACTGGGATGAGCGAGCCGCCGCTGCCATTGAACATCAAGTGTAAACAGGAAGCTCAAGCCAAATGAGAGTAAACTGAATGCCACAATAGAGAGCACATCTCGTCCGATCAGAACCGGCAGATGCCAGGCTCCCCATAAGACGCCGATGATCAGGCTGGAACGGAACGGCGAATTGTTCTCTTGCAAACGGGGCAGCGCAAACCCGCGTAACCCCAGTTCTTCACCCATTGCACCCCGCAAAAACAGGGATGCGAACAACCCGGCATGGAGGCTAAACAACACGGTGGAGATGGCACCCATCGAAAAATCAGCCGAAGAGAAGGCGCCAGCGGGGGCTGTAGCCAAAATGTACAGGAACACCGGCAGCAATCCGACTGCATACCATACCCAGCCGATCCGAAAGCGCGTCAGCCGCCCCCACAACTCACGCAATCCAACACGACCGGCTGTCACCGCGATCATAACCACCCCAGCAATCGAGAAAGAAAAGTCGGCCAGACGTGTCAGCAAATACACCAGCCAGTACGGTACGCCGAGGCGAATAGCCTCGAATTGATATGCATCTCCCATTGCCATCAGCGTTTGAGCGCTATCCAGGCCAGCCTGGCGGGCGATCAAGGCTACGATGCCAAAGCTTCCCCAGGCAATCGCATAGGCCAGGGCGAAAAAGGAGACCAGGGGCCAATCGATCCATCGTTCCGCAGTGTTGACTTCTGGTTGATAAGTAGTCATTTTTCCGCTCCTCTTTGGCATGAGACAACCGAATATTCCCAGTAGTCAATAAAATTTATCATATTTTCGAGGCTTTTTGGAAACGAGCCGGTGTGCGGCGGATGCTCTGTGGTAGGTTGCGATACATTAAGGCCATGCCAATCCCAATCACCAGGGCGCTGGTAAGTCCCACAACCGGGCCAAAAGTATCTTCCAATGCTGGAATACGGCTGGTGATCTCTGCTGCCGTAGCCGCCGCCAACCCGATGAAGGAATTGTTGATAAAGATGGCATGTCGTTCCAGCCACATTCCCTTTGGTCGCCGTGTGAAGACCGGGATCATGCCAGCCATCAGGGTCAGCAAGCTGCTGGCGGCTAACCAATGGAAAGGACCGAAGTGCCCGAACAAATTATAGATGAACAGACTGGTCGTATTCAAGGCAATCATCGAGGTCAGGTAAATGTGACCCAGCGTGCGGTGCAAACGAGTGCCCTTGCGAAGCAGGACTACAGCGGTCCCCGCTAACAAAGCTGCTATTCCAAATACTGTATGGATCCATCCGAGTGTGCTCATGAAGTCTCTCCTTTGCAACGTTATTTCTGGGAAAATCCTTGTGAAGGTAGTTTTGACAGACAGTTTTCGCAAGGTTCATTGATATGTTTACAGTTAAATCAATTCAGGAACGTTCCACGATTAAATTGTTATGTCCACGAGCAGCGCGGTTGCCAAGCACGGATCCGATGCCGGCCCCAACCACCACCCCGATGAGCGTCCACAGGAACAGGCTGTCGAGGGCAAACCCAAGGCCAAAACCGATTCCAACGCCAGCGGCAGCCATGCCCGCGACCATCTCCAGGCGCATGTGCCAGCGGGCTGAGGCCGGGCCTGTTGTGTCCGTGTCAGCTTTGCGAGATGCCAGCCAGGTCAGGCCGATCAGCAGCACGGGATCGAGCAAGTTGCTCAAGTTGATGATGGTATTCCCGGGGGACAGATTGCCAGTGGCGGCGATGTCCCAGATGTGAACGCTGGTGGCGCCAACGCCAAGAATGGTGGTAGCAATAATGGCAGCCGTACGGAACCCGTCGCGGCGGCTGATGGCCATGATGCCCAACACACCGATCAACAAGTTGGCAAAGGCCATCTCCAGTTGGAAGGGGCTGCCCGTAGGCCAACCCACGCCCTCAGCGACAAGGTCGGACAGGAAGATGTGTCCAATAGCTCCGCCCAGTCCATTTGCGCCAACGCTGATCGCCAGCAAGTAGACGATGAATAATTCAATGCGCCGCGCGGTTGTCCGCGCCTGACGGTCCAGCAGTATGTGGGCAGTTGCCAGCAGCAAGGGGGTAATTGAATAAGCGAAAACTCGTACAAAGAATAGCTCGTTCATTATAAATTTCCTTATTTTTGTTAGACCCCTTGCAAAAGTATTCTCGTTGCCATCCCCGGCGGCGAGACGCCGCCTAGAGCAAGGCTAATTGTTTGACTTTTACAAGGAGCCTATTAGATTTAGTTTAGTCCAGCGCCATGCGGATGAACATGGGTACACTGATCGCATAGGATAAGATGTGCATCAGTCCCAGGGTGATGCCGATGATTGGGTCAGCCAGGGGTACGCCGGGCAGACCAGGACCAAAACCGAGAGAGATGGGTGGCCCCAAAGAAATAATCAAACTGATGGTAGCGACGATCAGGTAATGACGTTCTGGGTGAGGTGAAAGTCTCTTGACTACGGCGAAAATCAATGTTGCAAGCAGCAGGTAAACAATGGTTGCACCAATAATATGTATAGGGCTTGTTCCCGGCCAGTCAGCAACGGTGGAGAACTGATAGCCAACGATAGCATACAGTCCAAGATTGGCAGCAGTCGCTGTGGACATCGCCAGCAGGCTGACCCATACCAACCGGCCGCGTACAGTTCCTGAGGTTTTCTTCTCTACCAGGTATTCGGTTTTAGCGGTCATTTTTTCTCCTTTTTGTTTACGAGTAAGTGCTTATAGGATAGCGCCCATGATGCCGTTTGTAACCAATCAGCAGGTGGAATTCCAACGACAGACGGTGGATTCTCCATTCAACCGAATGGTTGATAGAACTTCGCAATTTCTCGAAGACCTGTCTTCCATGTGTTGTTTCACACTATTATCTTGAGGAGCACATAACTGTTTCGAATCAAAAATAACCCACCTACATTGTTACCACCCTTAGAGTGCGACGTATAAGTTCAGGCCAGCCGTGATACATACCACACTTTAACCCCCATATATGGGAGTGCAAGCCTAAAAATGCCCCGAAAGCTCTCTATGTAGAGGAATGATTGTGTACGGGAATGGGTATTTTTCTCATAAACGATCATACCGCACCCCCCCGACTTTTCAAGTCGGGGGGTGCGGTATTTACGAAACAAATTCTTCTGGAAAACTTACGCCACTTTGTTGCCTTGCACAAGACGTAGAACATCCGCCCGAAACTTGACATGGATTTGACGATCTCCATCGATCACTACTTCTTCCAATAGAGCATCGACAAATCGTCTTTTCCTGAGAAATAGCTGATGACGTTCTTCATCATTCTGGGGATTGGCATTGATCACATCTTCCAGGCCGGCCTGAAGATCTTGAACATAGGCACTCACTCTGGCATCAAAATCCAAATCAGCATAAGCGTTTAGCTCATCTTCGATGGCGGTCTCTCTTCTTTCCACCCGTGCTGCTTTTTCATAATGGACAGCGATCTTCTTACTAAATTCTTCATGGTTCATTCTGGTGACACGAGCATGTGTGATGAACTCCTGACGTTCTTTTGTGAGCAATACCTGCTCATCATGTAACTGTTGCAGGTTTTGCTGAAGGGTGCTCTGATTTTGTTCGAAATGATATGCCAGACGTTTGGCTTGCGCCATCAGGAACGTCGGTTCCAATACAAATTTACACAACTTTTCCCACACCTGCGCTTCAGCATGTTTTCCACCCACCGAACTTGGGACAATCCGACGGTCTAAGCTCCTTGTGGGGTTGTGGACAGAAGTATGTACTAATCGGGGTCTTGCGCTCAATCCATTCCCCCTTGCGGCTGCGGCGATGAGATGCTGTGCGCGCCCGCCAGGTCAGGTTGCAGGCACACTTCAAGTGTCCGGCTAGTAAATAATCATTTTTCTTTCGGTGTTTTGGATGGGTTTTGTTTTCTTCTCTCATTTTGATGAACAACTCATACGTTGGCATATCGATGATAGGTGCAACGGGGATATGGAAGGTCTGCCCTGCACGGGAATATGTTTTGAAACCATAAACATACTCTCTGGCAGATCTGAGTATAGCCTGAATGCTTGACCGGGACCACCGGATATGTCGGGGAATACTGCTCCCTTTTTGTGGGGCATTGGCAGCGATCAAGCGTTTCCGAATTTGCAGTCAGGGGAATTTTCTGAGTGTACCAAGCGAAGATTTGGCGCACCCATTTCGCTTCTTCTTCCAGGATGTGAATCTGCTCTCCAATACGAACGTACCCGTAGCGATCCTGTCCTGTATTTGCTTTGCCGGCTTTGAGGCGTGCGATTACCCCCATTGTCATCCGTTCTTGCATGCTCTCCAGTTCCATTTGAGCTGCCCAGGCGCGTAGTGGAGCAATTTTGGGGTCAAATGTTTCTTTCGCCAGCAGAATCGTGATGTTGTATTGCTGGATGGCTTCCAGCACCATCAACATAGAACGCAAGCCACGATAGAGCCTGTCTTCGCGCCATGCCAGGATCAACATCGAATTCACCCTTGGCTGCATCCTTGAGCATGGCAAGCAGCCCTGGGCGGTCCGCTCGTGATCCGGAAGGTTCTACAAGCCTGTTCTTTACTCGATATTTCTGTATATCTCGATAGATACGAACAACTGTCAGCCCTTTTTCCTTTGCCAGAAGCCGGCAATCAGCTTCTTGTTCGGTGGGGCTGTCTTTTTCTCCTTGAGCTTCGGACGAGGTGCGGATGTAGATCGCAGCTTTTCGATACATTTTGTTCTCCATCTTCGATGATTAAAGTCGGACTGGCAGAAATTCCTATCAGTTCACAGTGCTATAATGACAGGAACCCAATCAGGACTTTTTGTTTTCCAGTGCATAGCTGTTCGATCCACGCAGAGGCAGGTGAATATTCCTTGATCGATGTTCTGAAAATGAGCCAACACTAAGCCAATTATTGGTTGATCGCACAAACGCAAGGCCAAAAGTGGACCAACTTCTTACTACCAAACTTTTCATTCCCAAAAACCGACCTGATCTGGTTTCGCGCCCACATCTGTTGGAACGAATGAATGCGGGCTTACACCGTAAACTGACTTTAGTCTCTGCACCTGCTGGATTTGGCAAAACGACGCTGGTCAGCGAATGGATCGCCACTTGCGATCGACCGGTTGCTTGGCTCTCATTAGAAAAAGGGGATAGTGATCCCGGACGCTTTCTGACCTACCTTGTTTCAGCTCTGCGAACGATCGTGGAAAATATAGGGGAAGATATATTGGGGGTACTTCAATCTCCCCAGCCACCGCTCATCGAATCGATTCTGATAGCTCTCATCAACGAAATTGCTGCCATACAGGACAATTTCATCCTTGTTTTGGATGACTATCACGTGCTCGATTCCAAACCGGTTGACGAGGTGCTCGCCTTTCTGCTTGAGCACCTGTCACACCAAATGCACCTGGTCATCACCACTCGTGAGGATCCAAATCTACCTCTATCGCGGTTTCGAGCACGAGGTGAACTGACCGAAATCCGCGTGGCAGATTTGCGTTTTACTCTCTCTGAAGCCGCCGGATTTCTCAACCAGATGATGGGCCTGAAACTTTCAGCAGAAGACATCTCTGCATTGGAAACTCGCACCGAAGGCTGGATTGCCGGTCTCCAACTAGCGGCCCTCTCTATGAGAGAACAGGAGGATGTGACCGGATTTATCAGGGCCTTTGCCGGAGATCACCGCTATATTGTTGATTATTTGGTCGAAGAGGTTTTGCTGCGCCAGACCGAACGTATCCGGAACTTCCTACTTCAGACATCCATCCTTGGCCGGTTGAGTGGTCCGCTTTGCGAGGCTGTCACCGGTCAAGATGGATGCAGCGATGCTCTTAGAAGTCTCTGGAACGAAGCAACCTGTTCATTGTTGCGCTGGATGAAAAGCGCCAATGGTATCGCTACCATCATCTTTTTGGAGATGTGCTCCGGGCGCATTTGATGGAAGAGCAGCCCGATCAGGCCTCAATCCTGCATCAGAGGGCCAGTGAGTGGCATGAGCACAATGGTTCATCGACTGATGCTATCTGTCATGCATTGGCGGCCCAAAACTTCGAGCGAGCGGCGGATCTGGTTGAGTTGGCATGGCCTGAAATGGATAGAAGACGCCAGTCTGCTGCGTGGCTTGGATGGGCCAGGGCCCTGCCAGACGAATTGGTACGCAACGAGACCAGTGCTCAGCGTTGGATATGGCTGGGCGTTACTTGATAACGGTGACCTGGAGACCGCTGAGCCTCGACTTCGGGATGCTGAACAGTGGCTGGAGAGAACCTCAAGCAAGAGCGGGAAGGCCGATTTTGTTGAATTTACAGTTGTGGACCGGGAAGAATTTCAGCATCTCCCCGCGACAATCGCAGCTGCCCGCGCCTATCATGCTCTGGCTCTTGGCGACGTGCCTGGTACCATCAAATACGCTCACCGAGCGCTGGATCTCTTGCCTGAAGATGAATACCACCGGCGGGGGACACCCGCGGCGCTCCTGGGACTTGCGTCATTGACCAACGGAGATCTGGAGACAGCCGACAATGCCCTTACGGACGCCATGACGGATTACCGGATGGCTGGTAACATCTTGTTCTCGATAACCGGCACCTTCCTCCTGGCGGACATCCGGGCAACGCTGGGTCGTCTTCGTCAGGCTTTCAATGTGTATCAACAGTCATTACAACTAGCAGAGGGACAAGGCAAATTCGTGCGCTGGGGAACCGCGGACTTGTATACGGGGTTAGGCGAGTTGTACCGGGAGCAGAACAACCTGGAAGCTGCCGGCGAACACTTGTTGAGAAGCAAAGAGTTAGGCGAGCAATCCGCGTTACCCCGCTGGCGTTTTCGCTGGTGTACTGCGCAGGCTCGCTTAAAGGAAGCCCAGGGGGACTTAGATGGCGCACTTGACCTGCTCGAGGAAGTGGAGCGTGCTTATGTCAGGGGGCCAGTCCCGGATGTTCGACCTGTAGCAGCCATGAGAGCGCGAGTCTGGATCAAGCAGCGCCAGCTAGAAAAGACCTTGGATTGGATGCACGAACAAAATCTATCCACGCATGATGACCTCAGCTACCTGCGCGAGTTCGAACATATCACGCTCGCCAGAATGCTCATTGCCCAATTTAAGCAGGACCGCGAACAAGAAACGATGCACGGGGCAAGAGAACTGCTGGCCCGGCTCCAAAAAGCGGCGGAAGCAGGCGGGAGAATGGGCAGCCTGATTGAAATCCTGTCGCTGCAGGCGCTTGCTCATGAGTTACAGAGTGAAATGGCCCCTGCCCTTGCCTTTTTGGAACGTGCTTTGAACTTGGCTGAGCCCGAAGGATATACCAGGATTTTTGTGGATGAGGGTGACGCAATGGGCCATCTGCTGGCCGAAGCAGAAAGGCATGGGGTTTTACCAGAATATTCGGGTAAATTGCTGGCTGCGTTCAACGCCGAGAAACAATCCCGCAACGATAGGACTTCTCCTGCCTCAAACCAACTTTCTCAGTCCCTTATTGAACCATTGAGCGAACGCGAGTTAGAAGTTTTGCAGCTGATTGCACAGGGATTATCCAACCGCGAGATCGGCGAACGACTTTTTCTGGCTATGCCCACAGTCAAAGGGCATAACCGGAATATCTTTGGCAAGTTACAGGTCAAAAATCGCACAGAAGCGGTAGCACGTGCCCGTGAATTAAGTCTGCTGTGACCTTGCAACCCTAACAATACCCCCAAACAATACTTTCGTATCTTTACCTTCATATCCCATTGCCGATATGCTCCTTTTACGTTGAACATCGCTAGGACTTACGCAATGCGCGAAGGGAAACCGAAAATAAGGGTCGCGTGTGCTGCACGCGACCCTTATTTTCGGACCACTCCTTTTATTTTGCGTAAATTCTAGGAGTGAAAGGAGTAAAAAAATGGCATCTCGGAAGAAAACGGTCAGTACAACACTCATCCTTGTGGTGCTTTTTGTGTTGTTTATGGGCCTCAGGTCAAAGCGAGCTAATGCAGTGGAAGATACCCCCTTGCAATCTGACGCGCTGTCTTATGCTGCGAGCGGTACATATCCAGTAGGAACTCGCGATCTGGTGATCGATGATCATATGCCCTTGGAATTGACTCTCTGGTATCCAGCATTGAACGAGGATAACAACCAAGAGGCAATTACGTATCCCTATGAAATGAAGATGGGAGATCCTCTAGGGAAAGTGACCTTTGCTACATTTGTAGGAAAAGGCATTCAGGGTGCGCCTTATGACCTTACAACGGGTCCGTATTCATTGGTAGTTCTGTCCCCGGGCTTTTCGATAGGTGCTTCCGCTTATGCCTGGTTAGCGGAGCATCTCGCTTCGTATGGTTTCGTAGTGTTGGTGCCTGAGCACCGTGAGCACCTTGACCCGGAAAATGAGCTTTGGCGCTCTGCTATCGAACGTCCGCGGGATATTCTGGCTGTTTTTGCTTACGTCGATGAGCAGGTGGAACCAGGAAGCCCTCTTGAAGGTCTGATCGATAAAGATCGGGTGGCAGTGATCGGCCATTCGTATGGCGGATACACATCGCTGGCGGCAGCCGGAGCGCAAATAGACATGATTGCCTTTCATTCCTCTTGTGAGAGCACTAATGGGCCTGATGATCCTGGCGCCTGGCTGTGTAGTCAACTCACTCCGCATATGGCCGAGATGGCATCGTTGGCCGGTCTCGACACTGTTCCTGAAGGTCTTTGGCCGGCCCAGGCTGACCCGCGCGTGGATGCTGTTGTATCGATAGCAGGTGATGCCTTCTTTTTTGGCAAGGCTGGTTTAGCCGAAATCGACGTGCCGGTGATGGCAATTGGCGGCACGCACGATAACAGACTCACCCTTCTTATGGAGCACACAACCCGCCTATGAGTATGTTTCCAGCTCGAAAAAGGTAAAGATCGCTTTAGAGGGCGCTGAACACATGATCTTTACAGGCCCGTGTGAAAAGATTACCTGGTACTTGAAGTTCTTCTCTGATGAGTTTTGTTCCGATCCCGGCTGGGACAGGGGCTACGCTCACAACCTGGTCAAACACTTCACGACTGCGTTCCTGCTGTCGGAACTGAAACAGGATTCGGCTGGGTCCGAGTGCGCTTGCGCCCGATTCTATCGATTTCCTCAACGTGATGTACCAGGCTCAGGGATACTAGATTAATACCCCCAAACGATACTTTGGTATCTACGCAACCATACCGCAATAACGATATGCTATGCGTACATTGAGCAAACGGCAACCATAAATCAACAGGTCAAATGAATGGCAAACGAACGAAATCCCAAAACAAATCCCGATCAACCGATGATCTATCAGAATCAGGATCAAGGGTCAACTGGATCGTAAATGGATCGACTGGTTTGGGGATGTGTCCATCACGTTGGAAGAGAACGGCGACACACTCCTAACCTGCCCGGTGATCGATCAGGCTGCGCTGCATGGGTTATTGAAAAAAGTGCGTGATCTAGGGATGCCGTTGCTCTCAGTCAATCGCATCGAAACCAGATTCAATAGATCATGATAAGCCGCTTGTCAATGAAATTTATCCGTATCGCTCAAAAAAGGAGAACAAAATGAATTCAGTAAAAAAGACTACAAGAATTGCAGGAATACTATATCTCGTCATCTTTATCGCCTCTCCCTTGGCGTTCCTGATTGGCAAAGGCGGCCTTTTGGTGCCTGGAGATGCCACCGCAACTGCAAATAACATTATGGCATCTGAGACGCTATTTCGTGCAGGGATTGCCAGCGAAACAATCGTTTTCCTGGTTGAGATCGTAATGGCCGCAATTTTTTACGTATTACTCAAACCAGTCAGCCCGACTCTTTCTCTGGCTGCTGCGTTGGCCAGGATGGCGGAGGCCGTTGTGCAAGCTGTCAATCTGATTCCCTCCATTTTGATTTTTCTTATTATGAACGGCTCCAGTTATTTGGCGGTGTTCGAGCCAGAACAACTGGATGCGATCATGCTGCTGTCTCTCGATTTGTACGGCTACGTAACCCTTGTTTGGGGATTTTTCTTCGGCCTCCATCTCATACTGCTCGGATACCTGGTGTACAAGTCGGGTTACTTTCCCAAAATTCTGGGAGTCTTGTTGGTATTTGCAGCTTTCGGTTATTTCTTGCAAAGTTATGGGGTTTTCCTGGTGCCCCAATATAAAGAGCTATTGGATGCAATTGTCATGGTGGCAGCGATTCCGGGTGAACTGGCATTCACGATTTACCTTTTGTGGAAAGGTATAAACTTCGAAAAGTGGGAAAAGCGTTCGCTTGCATACGCCTGAAAATAGTCCTTACTGGGGAAGGGTTTGAAGCAAAGCCCTTCCCTAATGGTAAACTTTTCCAAACTGCTGAATGTAGTGGATTATATGAAGGGTAAGTAAATGAAAGCGATTGTAAGCACAAAGCACGGAACTCCGAATGTTCTTCAACTCAGAGAAGTTGAAAAGCCTTCCCCAAAAGAAAACGAAATCTTGGTAAAAGTACATGCCGCCACTGTTACACAAGGCGATGTGATGCTCCGAAAACTGCATCCTCTCATGTATCTACCTATGCAGTTGTTCGGCGTGAGGAAGAAAAAGGATACCGGGACATGAGTTTGCCGGGGAGATCGAAGCGGTGGGAGCGGACGTGAAACGCTTCAGGGCTGGCGACCAGGTTTTTGGAACGACAACAGGTTTGAGTGCGGGCGCGAACGCTGAGTACATTTGTGTGCCTGAAAAATGTGCAACGGGAGTCTTAGCAATCAAACCGGTCAATGTGACCTACGAGGAAGCTGCAGCCCTCCCTGTAGGCGGGATGACAGCACTCTACATTCTTCAAAAAGGAAACATCCAGGGCGGGCAGAAGGTCCTGATCTATGGCGCTTCGGGGAGTGTTGGCACCTATGCCGTACAACTTGCCAAACATCACTTTGGGGCAGATGTGACCGGGGTATGCAGTACGGCAAATATAGAATTGGTGCAATCCCTGGGAGCCGATCAGGTCATCGACTACACTAAAGAGGATGTCACCAAAAGCAGGCAAATCTATGATGCTGTCTTTGATGCGGTAGGAAAGTTTTCTTCTTCACAGAGTAAAAGTACCCTGAAGGAAAATGGATCCTACCTTTCCATTCAAACGACGACCAGTGAAAGCACTAATAATCTCATGACCATCAAAGAACTGGTTGAGGCGGGCAAGCTTAAAGCGGTCATCGACAGGTGCTATCCGTTGGAACAGGTCGTCGAGGCGCACAGGTATGTCGAAACAGGGCGTAAAAAAGGAAACGTTGTCATTACAGTGGCAGGATAACGAAACTTGGTATATCAAGAGGAGCGCCGATGAAAGCGATTGTTTGGACGAAATACGGGCCACCGGATGGTCTTCAACTCAAAGATGTGGAAAAACCCACTCCGAAGGATCATGAGATCCTGGTCAAAGTTCATGCGACGACCGTCACAGCTGGGGACTGTGAGATGCGCAGGCTTGAACTTCCACTCATGCTATCGTTCCCCGTGCGGCTATATGCGGGTTTCTTGAGACCCAAACGAATACCTATTCTCGGGCAGGAACTGGCCGGAGAAGTTGAAGAAGTTGGCAAAAGTGTGACTTCATTTAAAGTAGGTGATCAGGTTTTCGGCACCACGGGTTTTGGATTTGGCGCATATGCCGAGTACATTTGTCTGCCTGAAAAACCCAATGATGCACAAGGCACACTGGCTCCCAGACCAACCAACTTGACCTATGAAGAAGCCGCTGCCGTTCCAACTGCCGGATTTGAAGCACTACATTTCCTTAGAAAAGCCAATATCGGGCCTGGACACAAGGTTTTGATCATCGGCGCCGGTGGCAGTATTGGTACGTTTGCGATACAGCTTGCCAGGTACTTTGGGGCCGAAGTAACCGGTGTGGACAGCGCAGAAAAATTGGACATGTTGCGCTCCATCGGTGCAAATCATGTCATCGACTACGCAAAGGAGGATTACACAAAGAGCGGTGAATCGTATGATCTTATCATCGATGTGGTTGGCAAGGGTTCTATCCTTCATCGGCTGAAACTGCTGAAACCAGACGGGTATTATTTCTTAGCTTACGCTGGGCTTTCCCACATCCTTCTCGCTATCTGGACTTCGATGACAAGTAACAAGAAATTAAAAATTAAATCAGCCAGCCAGAAGAAAGAAGATCTGATTTTCATTAAAGAGCTGATCGAGATGGGAAAACTCAAGCCAATCATCGACAGAAGTTATCCCTTGGACCAGGCTGCCGAAGCTCACCGGTATGTCGAGACAGGGCACAAAAAGGGACATGTTGTCATCATCGTGACGTGATTACAACACTACACATAGCTGTCCAGCGGGGTACATATCCGGAATACGGGTATAAATTTCGCAAAAGGAACGTAGGCGGCAGAAACATACAACTGTTCGAACTTTTTCGTCTAAAAACGGCTGGCAATCAAGCCAAAATCCGAAGCGGTGGAGATATTTATCTCTGCCGCTTTTGATTTTTTTACTACACTCGCGTTTCTTTCATGGAACAGGTACTCTGTACAGCAGGAATCACCCTATCAAGCATCGGCTACGAGAAGCAGATATAATAACACTTGTAAAAGGAATATCATGCCACGTTCCAAACGCGCGCTCTCTCAACTTCCACTCCTTGAGGACACCTGGCTTATCGGCACTTCCCGCCTACGGACATGGGTCAAAGAGGGAGACAGCCCGCCAACACGCCCGTATTTGATCCTGATTGCCAGCAGTAATACGGGCCTGATATGCGGCAGCAGTATTGTGTCTGAGGCCCCTTCAGCCGCGCAGGTGGGCGACGTGTTGTTCAATGCGATGCAACATCCACCGCGCGAGCTTGGGAAAGCATGCCGCCCGCGCAGCATTGCGCTTGCCGATACCGCACTCCTTGAGCCACTACAGGTTCTCCTGAAAGACGCGGGATTGGACACAGAAGTTTTCGTCGCCGCATTTCCCGATGAATTTTACGAGATTATCCGTGAATTGGAGGCGCATCTGCGTGGCAATCAGCCCGAGATATCTGCAATGCTTGATACCCCGAAGGTGTCCGTCAAATTGCTGCGGGGCGTCTTTGAAGCAGCTGCTAAATTTTATCGAGCTGAACCTTGGATCCGGTTGAGCAACAGTCAGGTGATCGCTGTACGGCATCCGAACGAGCGCAATTATCATTACGCTCTCGTGATGGGACAGGGTGGGGTGGAATATGGGCTGGTTATGTATACTGATTGGAGTGAAGTCCAAGTTCAATTGATGCACGACGATGATCCACTCTCGGGATGGCCAGGCAAGATATGGAAATCACTCACGTACGATACCGCTGACCACCTTCCTTTTGCTGATCTCGATGGCATTGAAGAGCATCATTTCGAAATTGCATCTGAGGATGCTTATCCTGCTGGAGTTGTAATTGAAGGACACAGTTAGATTCGACGTCCCACGCGCCAGGAATGGGAATGGTATGAAGCTGCCTTGCGCGTCATTCCGGTGGTTGTGCGCGAGTACCTCCGTCCTGATTCGCATGGTGATTATGAACCGATTGAGACCGATATTACGGTTAAAACCCAACATGGGAACATGAAAGTTGGCGTCAAATACCCTGCTGGTGAACTACCACTTGAAAATCAGCCGGTTGAGCGGCTGAAATGGGGGAAGAAGGGAACAGAAACGGATGAGATGCCCGCCTTTGACCGACGAAGCATGGAAGGTGTGATGTCTCGGGTTGTGGATGACATCGGAGCACCATCCGATGATCGCGACTCTGCCCTAACGCGCGCCCAGCAGGTTATGTATCGCGCCTGGGAGGAGACCAGTCCGGCCAGGCGTATCACGCTTGCCCACGAGGCATTGGGCCTCTCGGCGAATTGCGCGGATGCCTACGTTCTGCTTGCTGAAGAAGAAGCAGATTCCGTGAAACGGGCGCTGGAATTGTATAAACAGGGCGTGGATGCAGGAGCCCGTGCGCTGGGAACAAAGTATTTTGAGGAAAATGCGGGGGACTTCTGGGGTTTGCTTGAAACGCGGCCGTATATGCGGGCACGGCAAGGCTTAGCTGAAACATTGTGGCGTCTGAAGCGTTATGAGGAAGCTATCGAGCATTATCATGAACTACTGCGTTTAAACCCGGGGGACAATCAGGGGAATCGCTACGCACTGCTCGACCTTCTAATACAATTTGAACACTACGAGGAAGCGCTAGACTTGCTGGATCAATTTCGGGACGAATGGTCTGCGGTATGGCTGTATTCACGCGCCTTGCTGGAATTCCAGAGGAACGGCGCCTCGGCGGCCGCAAAAAGGATTTTGCGACAAGCTATAGAGGAAAATCGGTTTGTTCCAGCCTACTTGATAGGTCAAAAGCGAGTGCCGAACCGGCGCGTGGACTATTATGGTTGGGGGGACGAGACTAAGGCAATCTATTATGCGAGCGAGCACCTGAACTACTGGCGACAGATCTCAGGTGCGGTCGAGTGGTTGCGGGCAGAAATAGCAGAGGACCGCAGCACAAGAAACCTGGCGGAGGTTCTCGCTCACGCCGCACTCGAAAGCGACGCGAGGATTAGATCCACGCGTTCGTTACCGTTATCAGCGGTATGGAAACTACTTTCCCGTTTTCCATGTTTCCCCCACGGTACGCTCCAAGGAATCGCGAATGGTTTTGTCATCGAGGCGAAAATCAGCGCTTCGCAAGTTATGCAAAACTTGTGCGGCGGAAGCGATCAATCCATATTGCTTTGCCAGAAGTACAACTGCCAAAGTTCCTGTAATTAAAAGGGAGAGACTGCGAGCACAACGACGTGCCGCGCCATCATCAAGCACTGCGACCCATTTGGGATGGGCAAGTGCATAAGATAAGACGGCTGTTTCTCCCTGACCCAAATCCCATGCTTGGACTTGTGCAGGTGGCGCAGGCGTTTCCACGATTTTGAAAATACTGCCCTCTAGAGCACGGCGGGCAGGATCATCTTCGGGCCCTCGTAGCAATTCATCTGCTACCGAACGAGGAATCACAAATTTTTTAGGAAGGCGTACCAATAAATCAACTTGTCCTACTCGCGCCAAAGCAATAACAGGCGATGCGTTAATTATCCATCTTTCAGCGACGGGTGACTTCTGCGACGATTTCATCAGCGCTGTATTGGAAAGGTGAAACTTTGAATTGGTTCAATGCATTAACAAACTCAGCCCGTGAGAGTCCTGCGATTTCGGCAGCTTTGCCTTGCGAGATAACGCTATTTTCATACCACTTAACTGCCGCCGCAATGCGCATTTCACGCACAAAGCCTTCAGGGTCCTGTCGGAGTGCTGAAAAGACATCCCGTGGCAATTCTATTGATACCTGGATCATTTCCATAAAAGCCTCCAATGTGATTATAACGCACGTTTATTTTGGGAGCGTTTCAAACTCACCATCCTCAGTGTAATTTGACGGTGTTGGTATATCGGTTCAATTGATGCCTCATACTCAACCAACAAGGATTCTGAATAACTTTATATCTCCAAAAGGATCTGCCACGCGGGGTATAAATCTGGTATACGGGTATAAGTTTCGTAAGCGCGTAGGCGGCACGTAGGCGGCAGGAAAATTATATCTTGCGGGAACCTTTCAGCTAAAACGCGCCTACATGGCTACAAATAAAAGCGGTAGAGATTTATTCCTGCCGCTTTTGATTTCTAAACTTCACTTGACGTTGCAAAAATCGAAATAAAAGTTGAACAGGCAGGAACTCCTGCCTGTTCATAGTGTACTTATAAGCCATGTAGAGTTTCAGTATATCTCGAAATGTTACCTAATCTTGAAGGCTGTCTATCGCACTAAAAACTTCATTTGCCCGGTAGATTTGATTGCGGGCATAACCGGTGATTTCACGCAGAATGCCGGCTTGAACAAGCTTCTCGATATACTGCCTGGAAGTCTTGAAAGGCATATTTAGACCCTCTGCTAACTGTTTTGCATTGAATATCGGACGACCGAACAGAAAATCTACTACTGTTGCCATCCGTTCTGAATTTTTCTCCGCTTCCACCAGCGGTTGGTACTTAGATCGAATTGCACCCAACCGCTCCATCCTCGCAAGGCTATCCCTGGACTGAGCGCTAACTCCACGCAAGAAAAAGCGCAGCCAGGCTTCCCAATCCCCTCGCTGAGATACGGTCAGGAGATGGTCATAGTACTCTTGGCGATAACGCTCGAAATAAACGCTTAGATTAAGCAATGGCTGGGGCAGGATATCCCATTCTGCTAGTAGCAATGCCATCAGCAGGCGCCCCACGCGTCCATTGCCATCCAGGAATGGATGGATCGCTTCAAACTGATAATGGATCATCGCTGCACGGGCCAGAACCGGTACATCTGTACCTGCATGGATAAACTTCTCAAAATCGCTCAAAGCTTGATGCATCTCATCCACCGGCGGTGGAACATAAGTGGCGGTCATGATCGTACTGCCGGCTGGCCCGATCCAATTCTGGGTCCGCCGGAATTCACCGGGAGTCAGGTTTCCACCGCGCACTCCTTGCATCAATTTCTCATGCAGTTCGCGGATCAATCGAAGGCTGATGGGTAGAGTCTTCAAGCGTTCCAATCCATAATTTAGGGCTGCAACGTAATTATGAACTTCACGCACATCGCTGTCCGGTTCGAGGAAAGACAGCTGGGCAGATTCGTAAGTGTAAAGTTCAGCAAGAGTAGCACGTGTTCCTTCTATACGCGAAGACAACACCGCCTCTCGACGCATAAAAGGTTGAACCAATAAGCGTGGGAAGGGGAATGCACCAGCCAACGTAGCCAGCCGGCTCAAGTCGCGTTCTGCTTCGGATAACACGGAGACCAGTGATATCGGCCAATCCAGTTCGGGTGGCAGAGGTGCTGGAAGAAAAGCATAATAACCTTTTGGAGTCAGAATAACCTGACCAACTTCTCGAGAATGAAAATCATCTGGGTTCATTGCGCTCTATCCAAGGATATGATGTAAATAAACAGAATTATAATAACACTTAATGGGAAAAGTGTAAATTAGAACTATTTATATTTACACTATGCTTACAGTGTCACCGTTACTGATAGAATGCGATAGAAATCAAATTTACGGGTATAAATTTCGTAAACGCGTAGGCGGCACGTAGGCGGCAGAAAAACACTGCTATTAAACAACATAACAGTAGCTATCAGGCATTGGCTATAACTTAAGCCAAAAGCGCTGGATAAAATAAACCACAATCGAGTATGCTTGGCATATGGCTCAAACAAAGAAACCACGCAACCCAGACCATGTGCGGCGCGTCAACGTGCCCGGTCCCCAGGACGAGACGATCCAGAAGCAATTTGAAGAACTTCTCAGCCCAGCCATCTATGCCCAATCTGCATTCTATCGTAGTTTGGATCTACGCGACCGCATATTGAATTTACCTTTGATGATAGCAGCGATCTTGGCGATGTTGTGGCGGCAGATACCGTCAGTCTGTGAATTGACCAAGACACTCAATCGAGAAGGTGCGCTGTGGATGCGCCCAGTCAAGGTATCACAACCTGCATTGAGCAAGCGCCTGCTGACATTTCCTGCTGAACTATTCCAACAGGTACTCCACAGCCTGTTGCCAACGTTGCGTGAACGCTGGCAAGCTCGCAAACGACCTTTGCCCGGCTCAGTGAGTTGGGCCTTGTCTCACTTTGAGCGCATTTATGCGGTAGATGGCTCGGCGTTGGAAGCTTTATTTCGCAAGTTAGATGCGTTGCAAGACACTCCTGCAGGTGCCTTGGCAGGAAAGGTCTGTACTGTCATTGACCTGGCGACACGCCTGCCGGAACAATGTTGGTACCACGCGGAAGCTTTGGCGCACGATACCAACTTTCTCTCGAAGATTCTAAGCATGGTACATGCTGGAACTTTGTGGATTTTTGACCGTGGCTTCTACGATTTCGCCTTTTTCGATGATCTTATCCATCGTGGCGGACATTTCATTACGCGCTTGAAGTCCAATGCCGTTTTTAGTGTTCAAAGTGTACTTTTGCATACCGCTGAAATTCGTGACCGCTTGATCCTCCTTGGTGGAGAGAACGGCTCTTGTCAACATACACTGCGCCTGATCGAAGTCCGCTTTGGCTCTACCTGGTACTCTTACTTGACCAGTGTCCTCGATCCAGCGCTCTTGCCAGCAAATGTCGTGGCTGATCTGTATCGCCGTCGTTGGCGTATTGAAGAAGCCTTCTTCATTGTCAAACGCTTGCTCAACCTGGCTTATCTATGGACAGGTTCCTTGAACGGCATCCTCCTACAAGTCTGGGCAACCTGGCTGTTCTTCGCGCTTCTGGTCGATCTCGGCGATGCGCTCGCAGAAGAACTGAGGCTGCCCTTTGATCGTATTTCGCTTGAGATGGTCTTTCGCGGGCTTTACCACTTTACTCAAGCACACCACCGAGGCGAAGCCACTGACCCCATCAAGTATTTGTCTGCTCCTGAAAACCAGGACCTGGGTGTGGTCAAACGGCTTCGCAAAAAGCAAATACCCGCTCTTGCCCTGTCAAGCGCTTAAGTTATGACAGATGGCTATCAGGCTAAAATCACAAGCAGCAGGGAAATCTCTGCTGCTTGTGATTTATATACTTCACTAACATTTCGCTCAGATCAATACCTTCGCCAAAAATAAGTAAGCAGGGCTTCCTGTAGTAAAGTTGAGTTCACCACAAACCAACCGCTACAGGAAGCCCGTAATGAACATTTTAGCACTTTTACAATGTATACAGCCTGATCTATCAAAAACCGAACTACGCCGTTTGAGTCGGATCGCCCAGGCGATGGTGAGCATGAGCGGTCGGGTGACGATGTTGGGCCTGTCTCGCTGGGCTGGAAAGGGTGGCAGTTACCGGACGGTACAACGATTTTTCAACGCTGTGATTTCCTGGCCGAACGTTTTCTGTAAGTTCTTCATGCGGCATCTGTATCGTCCAGATGGGGAATATTTTCTCGTTGGGGATGAAAGTGTAGCGACCAAATCTGGCAAAGAGACGCATGGTCTGGACTACTTTTTCTCCGGTTTGCTGAACAAAGTCGTGAAAGGTGTTGCCATTTTCTCTCTGTCGTTAGTTTCTGTCGAAGAACAACGTTCTTATCCGCTGCGCGTGGAGCAGGTCATCCGCAGTGAAGCAGAAAAAGTGGCAGCCAAAGAGCGCAAGCAGAAACGAGCGAAAAAGGACAGGGCAGCACCAAAGAAAAAGCGTGGGCGTCCCAAAGGCAGCCGCAACCGGGATAAAACCCAGGTTGAGTTGACTCCGGAACAGAAGCGCATCCAGGATATGGTCAGAAACCAACTCACCCTGTTGCGAGCTCTGATTACCGTCCGCTATCTGGTTTTGGATGGTCACTTTGGCAACAACAATGCCTTGCAGATGGTCCTGCAGTGTGCTTTGCATCTGGTCAGCAAATTGCGCTATAATGCCGCACTTTATTTCATCTACGATGGTGAGCAACCCCGCCCTACGGTCGCGGGGCAACAACGCAAAGGCCGACGCCGGCGCTATGGTCAGCTAAGATCGACTACCAGCGACATTCTGGACAAATATCTGGTCGAGCAAAGCACCAAAGACAGCATCGAGACCGACATCTATCAAGCCCACATGTTGCATCAAGTGTTTGCTCACATCCTCAATGTGGTCATCATCGTCAAGACCAATCTCGGTCTCCGGCGCCGTTGCCAATGTCATTCTGTTCGCAGCGATACTGGATCTCGCTTATGACAAACTCATCGACTACTACCATCTGCGCTTCCAGATCGAGTTCAACTTCAGAGATGCCAAACAGTTCTGGGGGTTGGAAGACTTCATGAACATCAAGGATGTGAACCCATCACGAATGCTATCTACCTATCGTTCTTTATGGTCAACCTATCCCACGTTCTCCTGCGTGAATTTCGGGAAGCCCATCCTGACAGCGGCATTCTGGATTTGAAGGCTTACTTCCGAGCCGCAAAATACTTCGAGAAGACAATAAAAATGCTTCCGCAAAAACCTGAACCATTTTTATTAGAGCGCATTTTCAGCCAGGTGGCCACTTTAGGCTGTATTCATGCTGTTAATGTGCGCCCTTCACCGCCATAATCGGCGAAGGTATTGTCAGATGAGAATGTTTTATTTTCTCTTATTTTGAACAACTCCTGGCAAAGTTAGTTTCCGAAACATCTCATCCATCTGTTCGGGGGAATATACCATTTTATTGTCCAACCACCAGGTGACAAGGGAGAGAAAGCTGCCCGAGAGGAAATTGGCCATAACCGGAAGGGGTACCTCGTAGGTTTGCCCTCCTGCCGAGAGTCGTTCCTGGATTTTTTCACTGAGCGATTTCTGCAAATGCCGGGTGAGCAAATCTACGCCCGAACCCCAGGCCAGGATTCTGTAGAGCTTCCACTGTTCTTTTATGTGTATGAATAGCCCCAGGCTGGGAAAGAACGGATTGCCTCCGTCGGGCGTGTCCTGTGTCACATGCTGACTGAGCAACTCCACCAGGCGATCCAACTGGCTGACAAACAACTCTTCTTTGTCCGCGTAATGAGAGTAAAAAGTGGAGCGCCCTACATCCGCATGTTCGATGATGTCCTTAACCGAGATCGCTTCGTATCCCTTTTCCATCATCAACTCAACCAATGCATCGCCAAGCGCCTGGCGCGTGCGCCGGCTGCGGCGATCATTTTTGTCTATCATAAATAACTCCATTGTTGAACACTCTAGCGGTTTTGTCCATTAATGGACATTCTACCCGGATTGATGCTTGTTTTTGACACTTATGCCCGATAGAATTTATGAAAAAGTAGAGGTAATTATGCATACACATACTCATTCACACGAACAACCCGTCCAAACGGAGGGGCGCATGATCCGCTGGGCTTCGTACTATGACATTTTTACAAACATCCTGACGTTTGGTCACATAGGTATATTGCGTACCATGACTGTGGACCAGACGCAACTTAAGCCAGGCGAAAAAGTTCTGGATGTAGGCTGCGGAACGGGCGGCGTAACCATCCCGGCCAAACAGCGTGTCGGGATAACAGGGGAAGCGGCCGGCATCGACCCAGCCCCGGAGATGATCGCCGTTGCCCGAAAGAAAGCGGTTCGCGCAGGACTGGAGGTTGATTTCCGCGTGGGTGTGATCGAGTCCCTACCTTATCCTGATGCAACCTTCGATGTGGTCACATCCAGCCTGATGATGCACCACCTGCCGCATGAGTTGCAGGCCACGGGGCTTTCGGAAATTTACCGCGTGCTCAAACCAGGAGGGCGGCTGCTGATCGCGGACATGATGCGCCTGAGCGCCTCCCTGCATGACCGCTTGTTTGCTCTCTTGACCCTGCATGGCGGTCGTGCCCAGCGCTTTGGCATCCAAGATTTGCCCGAATTGATAAAAGCGGTAGGCTTTGATGAAGTCAGGCAGTTGGATGAAAGTTTCCTGACCATCGGATTCGTCCGGGCTATCAAGCCTTCCAAATAGCGGGAAGCTTGAAAATGAGCAATCCAAATCGGCAGAAAACCATCTGGCTGATCGTGATCTTCTCGGTTCTGGTAAATGTGGTGGCTTGGATTGCCCCGTCTCTGGGAGGCAGTCCGGCTTCCCCCGGCCCCGGCTTTATCCTGTGGGGAACTGCCCCCTTGCTCGTTTCACTGTTGATGCGCGCAGCGACCCGAGACTGGTCTGACCTGAGGATCAAGCCCTGGATCGGGAAGAATGCCGGCTGGTATGTCTTCAGCTTGCTGGCTATTCCTGCTTTGATGGTGCTGACTTTGCTGGTTGGCAGAACACTTTCGATTGCGTTCGTAACCAATTTCTCGCTGGGTACATTTCTACAAACCGTACTGACAGCCCTACCGATATTCATTATCTTTGCCATCTTCGAAGAAGTGGGGTGGCGCGGGTGCCTGGCTCCCAAACTGGATTCCCTCGGCATCAATCCATTGGTTGGATACGCAATTGTTGCAATCGTGTGGGCATCCTGGCACCTGCCCTATATCCGTGAACTGACTTGGGTCTACACATCGGAAGATTTCAGCGCTTTCGTTCCCAGGTACTACCTGGTTTGCTTCGCCCTATCTATCCTTTATGGCGAGACCAGGAGCATCACGGCGACTTTCTGGCCGGCTGTGCTCATGCACGCCATTGCCAATGCCTTCGGGCATCCATTGGTTGCCGATTACATTACGTTTGCATCGGGCGTGGAATATCTGGGCTCGATCAGCACTGGGCTCATCTTTGTTGCATTCGTTGGGCTGTTGGGGATTGTTATCAATATCAACCGATGGCGGATGCAAAAAGCCAAGCTATCAAATTCGCCCGCTTGATTGGTAACCTTCTCACTGTTTAGGCTGTTTTCTCTTGGATAGTTTGTGATTTTTGTTCCTCTGGCGGCTTGACCGCGCTGAACTCCCACCACAGGGCTACGTCGTAAATGATCTTCAATCCCCCACATAGAAAAAACGGGACGTTGATGAGCGCCGGGATGCCGATCAAAATCCCGGCTAGCGAGGGCGAAATCGCCGCACCCACCGAACGGGCGATGGATGTCACGCCCGAGGCTGCCGAACGTTCATCCGGCGCGACCACGGCCATCGTGTACGACTGGCGGGTGGGTACATCCATCTGCGAAATGCTGAAACGCAGCAAGAGCAGGATAATCGCCAGCGACAGGCTGGGCATGAGCGGCATGAGTATTAGGAAGATACTGGAGGGGATATGGGTAAATACCATTGTGTTGATCAACCCGAATCTCCGGGCGATTCTTACCGCCAACAGAGCTGAAATCCCGGCCAGGATATTTGCTCCAAAGAAGATGCTTCCAATTACGCCTGCATCGATCCCAAAACGCAAGTGAAACCACAGAGCGAACATACTCTGGACGATCAGCCCGCCCGCGAAAGCATCCAGGCCAAACAAAGAAGAGAGTTTCAGCACCATCTGCCGTGATCTGTGTAAGCCAAGAATGCGTTTTTCACCGGATTCTTTTTCAGCAGCCTCCACACTGGGAGTCAGAGTAAGGAAGCAGAATGCCAATACCAGTCCAGCCAAGGCATAGCCTGCCAAAACCATACGATATGAAGCCAGCGCAGTCCAGCCGCCGGCTTGCAGTCCTTGAGCCAGCCAACCACCTGAAAGCGCGCCGATAGCCGTGGCAAAAGAGCCGACCAGGTTGTACCAGGCAAAGACCTGCGTCCGTTTTTGATCCGGGACCAGTTGCGTTAGCGATGCCTGTTCAATGGACAAGAAGGGTCCAATTTCGTTCCCGCTAGGGCTGAGCACACCGACAATAGCTGCCAGGGTCAGCAGGAGCGGATTGCGGGTGAGCAGGAAAACAATCCCAGCCAGGAACATCAACATCGCCCCGACCACCAGCAACCGGCGGCGACCGAGACGGTCCACATGGGTGGTCAGCCAGAGCGTGATGGCTGCATCTCCTGCCAGGGTGAGAGTCAGTAAGTTACCAATCTGGATTTCACTCAGACCGGCTTCGGCTAGGTAAAGTGCCAATACCACCGAGAGAAAGCCGTATGCAAACAGACGCGTGATGCGCGTGGCGAAGAGTAGTGTGGTATCTCTATTTGGTTTTAGCGACATCCAGGCGGCACCAGGCATAGAGGGCATCGTATACTTCGAATTGCGCTTCCAGATTTTCGAGATCATTAGGGAAACGCAGGCTGTATCCGCTGGCGATGGCTTCGAGGCCGCGCGCGATGGGATCAGTGTCAATATCAGTAGAGACATCGGCGGCGTGGACGATTTTCGCAAGGCGCAACAATCCCGGTTCCTTGAGCTCGTATTTCTGAATAATGGCCTCGAAGGAGCACCGTCCTTCGTGATGCCCTAGTTCCACACCGGGGGCATCGAAAGGAATAGCGCCGGTCTCTTTGGCAACCTGATCAATCTGGCTGGCAGGCACGAACAGGAACTTGGCGTCGCTGTCAATAAAGCGGGTGATTAGCCAAGGACAGGCAACACGATCTACATGAACATGCGAACGGGTAATCCAAAGCATAATGTCTCCATTATTGCTGTATGAAAGGGAACGCCTTAATAATCATATCACCCAATGTTTTTTTACGCATTTGCCAGTATCTAAAGCGTCACCTTTACCATCGCAGTGGGGTACAAGTCTGGAATAAGGTTATAAATTTCGCCCGGCCATGATCCATACCACACTTTAGCCTATATATATTGGGTTGCAAGGCTAAAAACGCCCCTAAGAACTCTATATAGAGGAATGATCGTGTACGGGAACAGGAAAATTTCTCATAAACGATCATGCGCACTCCCATGCTTTTCGAAGCAGGGGAGTTTGCTTTAAAACACGACAAGGTGAATCGTCATTGAGGTGCCATTAAGGATAAACTCCCTCAACTTAGCGCGAGCGCGATCGCCTGCTCGGTGGTCATCGTTGCGCCTTTCGCCCATGCTAATTCAAACGCGACATCCCCAAGCTGAGCGCGTAGTCTCGTAAAAGCATCCTCATTTTCTTTCTGGTTTATTTGCTCGACTGGCGCTCCAATACGAACCCGCAAGGTTTCGGCTGCCGCCAGGAGTTGAACTGCGTGTTCGTAGCGTTTTTCCATTTCGTTAACATCGGCGATAAATTCAAATGAATAGGCATAGCCTCGCTGAAGACCTAAATCGCGGCGTATTCGCAAGCCGTCGCAGAATAATTCCCTGGCGCGAACGTAGTCGCCAAGCTTATAAGCGACGCCTCCCAGGTTTTGAATGGCGGTGGCGACGCCACGTTGGTAGCCGAGCGATTGGTAGATATCCCGGCATTCGAGTAATGCCTGTTGACCCGCAGCGTATTCGTCGATTTCCAACAATGCGCTCGCAAGCCGGTTGAGTGCTGTTGCAAGTTCAAACGGTTTATCTAGCTCGCGCCATAGCGTTACGCTTGGAAGGACATACTGAATGGCTGTTTCAAACTCTCCTGCATGAAAGACAATTGATCCCAGCACTAGTCTGGCTTTCGCAATGCCAGCCGTATAGGACATCTGCTCAGCCATCCGGAGCGCTTCTTCAACCTGCTCGTGCAGATTCGCGCCTTCGCCAGCCAATTCAGCCAGTTCGCAATACTTCAAGCTAGCGTCGATCTCCCCGCGCTGATCGCCGAGCTGCTGAGACAACTGTTGTGCTTGCCGAGCACAACCCAACCCATAGTCGAAATCGGAAATCGCCGATGACAAATCGGCTGCAGCCAGCAGAGCTTGTGCCCGTGGAATCGATACCAATTCCTTGGTCTCATCCAATGCACGTTGGAGCCAGCGGCGCCCTTCCTGAAAAAATCCGCCCAGTTCCCAGAAATTCAGGTTCGTGCCCAACCGCGCGGCCAATCCGAGCGCCTGCTCGTGATCGTGTGCGAGCAACCACTCGAACGCGCGCCGCAGGTTATCGTGGTCATCCTTGATGGTTCGCAGCCGCTCAGGTAGCGTCTGTCCTTCCCGGTTCTCCGCCGCGCGGGCCACGAGCTCCGCATAGTAGCGGGCATGACGTTCCAATGCATCCGCCTCTTGATCGCTGCCACGCAAATACCCTTGAGCAAAGTGGCGGATGGTCTCGTGCATCCGGTAGCGCCGGCGCTCGGCATCAGCCCCAAAGACCACCAGCGAGTGATCGACCAACTCAGCGAGGATCTCGGCGCATGGATCCCCTGGCGCGCTGACCGCCTCGGCGGCTTCCAAGGTCCACCCTCCGGCAAAGACCGCTAACCGGCACAAGAACGAACGCTCCTGATCGCTTAAGAGCTCGTAGGACCAATCGATCAAGGTGTGTAATGTGCGCTGGCGTGGCAGGGTTTCGCCCCTGTGCGATGAATTTTCCGCCACCTGCCTGTTCAGCCAGGCGAAGCGTTGGCCCAGCCGTTCGGCAATTGCTTCGACGGGCAGCGCACGGGTTTGCGCGGCGGCGATTTCGATTGCCAGTGGGATGCCGTCGAGCTGTTGGCAGATACGAACGACCGGCAGGAGGTTCGCGTCGGTGAGCGCGAATTGCAGCAGCGATTGCGCGGCGCGGTCTGCAAAAAGTTGAACCGAGTCAAAGCTCAGCGCATCCGCAACCGTAAGCCGTTCCGCGCCATTGATTATTGGGGTAGCAAATGGTTCCAGCCGAACGACGTGCTCCTCTTCAAGATGAAGCGGGATACGGCTCGTGGCAAGTACAGTCAGCCCTGCGGCTTCGCGGCAGAGCTTTTGGACGAGGCGTGCACACGCCTTCACCAGGTGTTCGCAATTATCAAGGACCAGGAACATGGTCTTGTCGCGCAGGTAATCCAAAATTGCGCCGGTGGATGAGAGACCAGTATTGGTTGGCAAACGTAATGCCGCTGCCACCGCGTCGTCCGCTGAGCTTTCATCCGCAACGCCGGCCAATTCGACAAAGCAGATGTCATGGGCGAAAACGCCTGACATGCGGTGGGCAACCTCGATCGCGAGACGGGTCTTGCCCACACCGCCGGGTCCTGCCAATGTCACCAGCCTGACCGTTCGGCGAGATAGAAAATCGACCAGGCGCGCGGATTCTGCTGGCGCCCGAAAAAGCGCGTCAGAACGGGTGGCAGGTCAACGTGCGTGATATGCGACTCGAACGGCGCGAGGGCGCGGATCTGTTCGGCCAGCGTCACGGTTTCAACGGCCGGCGCGAGACCAAGTTCGGTCCCCAGCACGCGGCGGCAGGTTTCGTAGACGTCCAGTGCGGCGCTGCGCTGGTCCGCGCGCGCCAGCACGCGCATTAATTGACGGTAGGTGGATTCATTCAGCGGATCGTATTCGAGCAAACGGCGAACGGAGCGTTCGGCTTCAGCCAGGTGTCCAGCTTGTTCGTGAAACGCAGCCAACTGTTCCAGCGCCGAGGTCACCTGTACGCGGAAATGTTCGCGCTGAAGAAGGAGCCATCCGTCGAACTGCTCACAACCTTCAAGCGAGAATTCTTCCAAAAAATCGCCGCGCACCAAATCTATCGCTTGAGTCAGCCGTGTGGCACATTCGGCGCACTCGTGCGGGTCAGGGTGCGGATGGAGGCGGCAGGCCTCGATCAATGCGCGGAAACGGGCCACATCCAGTTCGTAATCGCTTAGGGGGTTGAAGCGCAAGGAAAGTCGATCGCCGCTCAGGTGGGGTTGCTCGTCGGAAGCGCTCGTTCCCAGCGCTTTCTGAAGCTGCGCCCAAGTGACGCGCAGATTGTTTTGCGCGGCAGCCGTGGACAAGTCAGGCCATAGCAAGCCCAACAAAAATTCCCGGCTGTGCGCATGATTTGATTCGATCAAGAGATAGGCCAGTAGCCCGATCGCCTTACGGTTTGTGAGGGTGATCGTTTCCAGCGGGCTATGCTCGATCTGCAAGCGACCGAGAAAAGAAAAAATCAATTTAGACAAATCTGGTCCAAATAATGATGAATTAATGGCGTTTTGCTAAACTGCAGAAGAGTATAGCACGACAAAAGAAAGATGATGATTAGATGATTCTTATCTCATATGCCTTGATGACATCCCTATGCGGGATGTCTGATGTTCACCAAAGGAGTGTCGCTTTATGAGGAAAGTTTTCAAATGGATTGGGATCGTGCTAGGTTCGTTGGTTGGTTTAATTCTTATTGTGGCTTTGACTCTATTTTTGATGGGCAGCGCCCGCCTCAATAAGACTTATGTTGTTCCACCATCCAATCTTACTATTCCAACAGATGCAGCGAGTATTGCGCGCGGCCAGCATATCGCTGAAACCTTGTGTGAAGGCTGTCATGGCGCTGACTTAAGCGGAATCAATAACTGGTTCGCAGCTGGACCGCTGGGAACTGTCGACAGTGCCAACCTAACTTCCGGTAAGGGGGGAGTAGGCCAAACCTTTACTGATGAAGATTTTGTGCGTGCCATCCGTCATGGAATTGACCCAAAAAGCAAACCTACGTTTATGCCTGCAGTCGTATCCACAGCCTATTTGAGTGATGAGGATCTGGCGGATATTATCGCCTATGTCAAATCTGTGCCGCCGGTCGATCATATTACAAACGGGAAACATTTCACGCCTCTCGCCAAGATGATGCTGGCGGCAGGGATGATCGGAAAATTGCCGGCTGAGGAAGTGAGCCATGCTGTGCATGTGACTGCCCCGGCTCCTGGCGTTACTGCTGCATATGGCGCATATCTTGTGGATACGCATGACTGTCATGTTTGTCATGGACAAAATATGAATGGCGGAAAATTCCCTGATCCAACGATAAAACTCATCACACCCAATCTTACGCAGGGTGGCGACCTTAGCACATGGACGGAGGCTGACTTTGTCAACACGCTCAAGACAGGCGTGACTCCCCATGGACATCCGTTATCAGATAATATGCCGTGGAAAGAGTTTAGACATATGACCGATGATGAGTTGAAGGCAATTTGGATGTATTTGCAGTCGCTGCCGAAACTGCCACAATATACAAATAATTAATCAAACCCAATTTATCTGCGGAGGAATCCATGTCAACAGAAAATGAATCGTCAATCAAAGTGATCGTCGAACTCCAGGCAAAACCAGGCAAGCGGGCTGAGCTCAAGAATTTGCTCGAGCGTGTTGAGGCAAAATATGGATCGGACCAACCTGGTTTTCTCGGCAGCACGTACTACGAGGTGCTTGATAACCCCAACATCCTGGTTGAGACCGCTGATTGGACCTCGGCCGAGGTGCGAGCAGCGGCGATGCAACAGGCTATGGCCAGCGGCGCCTACGGACAACTGGAGGAACTTTTAGCTGCGCCATACAGGGCTACGGTCATCAGGCAACTACCTGGATAGGTCCCCATCCATGAAAGGAGAATAACCATATTAGGAGAAGCCAATATATAGAATCGCTGTCGGGCAAAGCAGACGATGGGGCGCGGCACTTTGAGCGCCAACTCAGTGTTCCTCATCATGCTTTTTACCCATACAGATTAAGTGTCATTTCAATTTTGATCGTAAACCATATTTATTGCACAAGGAGATATTCAAATGTCAACTGAACAAAACAAAGCGGTTGTTCGCCGTTTCATCGAGGAAACCTTGAACGCTATGGACAGTTCTCTCGTGGACGAATTATTCGCCCCAGACTACACAAACCACATGGTGCCTGGGGGACGCGAGGGCTTCAAACAGTTCTTCTCCATGGTGAGCTCAGCTTACCCCGATCTCAAGATGAGGTATAGCATCGAACGTTTGATGGCTGAAGGCGACTACGTGATGATGCGTGCCTCGATGCATATTTCAAACAATGGCAAAGAAGCAACAGGATCGGGACTGGGGGAATACCGTTTCGCAAACGGCAAAATTGTGGAAGACTGGCCCTTAAGCGGCGCGGCAGAGCTGTTGCAACAGGTTGGGGTGGCCCTTCCAGGGTAGTCGAGAATGGGTATTCAACGGGACTAACCAGTGGAGCGCGTCGGATTCATGCCGGTGTCAGCCCGCACTTTTGGGCCACACCTCATCAAAAAGCGATGCGCTCCGCATTAGCTCAAAATAGGTTCTTCCAGATGAATACTGTGTATTTGGGCATTTAGAACGATCAAGCAAATACACAAATAATCACACAAAAGGAGAAATTACCATGGCTACATTCACAGTTACCACATTCATCAATCGTCCGCTGCAGGAGGTTTTCGGCTTTATGACCGATCCAGCCAACTTTGCCCAGTGGCAAAGTGGTACCAAGTCTGCCAAATGGGCTTCAGAAGGTCCGGTCGGCGTAGGGTCGATCTTCAACTCTACTGGCCAAATGATGGGGCGTGAAATGAAAATGGATTTAGAGATCACACAATGGGCCCCACCTAATGTGTGGGGAATTAAAGGGCAAAGCGGGCCGATGAAATTCGAGGCTATTAGTAAATTTGAGTCAAAGGATGGCGGCACGCAGGTGACTCAAACCTTCGGAGGCGAGGTGGGCGGCTTGTTCAGCATCGCCGAGGGGTTGGCCATTAAGCAACTTCAAAAGCAGGTCGAAACCGATGGCAACGCGCTAAAGAAACTGCTGGAAGCGAAGTAGTGAGCGGCATCCTGCCACTCCAATAGGAAGTCGTGCAAATATGTCGACCAGTGTGTCTACAAGCGCAAGTTAATTTTATTTGTTCATGTGGCGCTTGTCATTCTACATACTAGTGACTGATGAGTGCCGTACGCAAATTTTCAAATGTAAAAAGAAAGGAATCTTAATAATGTCTACGATTGCTAGTACGTCTCCCACCACCCGCAATTCACTCCTACGCTCCAGTGTGATTGCTGGACTGATTATCGGTTTTGCCGATGAAATAATCTATCACTGGTTTGTTCAGAATGTCCTTGGTGGGGTCCCGCTAATGAGTTTATATCAATATATAGCCAGCGGCGCATTGGGTAATGCCGCTTTCGCAGGCGGCATTGCCACCGCCCTGCTCGGGGTGCTATTCCACTATCTCTTTAGCATTGTAATCGCTGGCGTCTTTATCCTGAGCGTCGACCGCATTCCGCTCCTACAGCGCTATGTTATCCCCGGCTCACTTTTGTATGGATTTGGCGTTTTTATTGTCATGAACATGATCGTAACCCCGCTCAGTGCGACACCTCCACTACCAACTCCAACAATGTCCCAACTCATTGTGATGATCTTGGATCACATCCTGGTCTTCGGGTTGCTTTTGGGAATCCTTGTGCGGCGGAATGCTAACACCAACCTACAGTTATCGCATTAAAAATCAGCAAAACTGTCGTCCACCGATGGAATGCTTTACAAGGAGAAAATAATGAAAGTAGTAGTAGTTGGTGCAACCGGATTGATTGGAAAGGCAGTGACCGCACTGCTAACCGATGAAGGCCATGAAATAGTCCAGGTTTCTCGTACGACTCAACCAAGCGTGGAACTTGGCAACCCTAGATCCATCAACTCATTTTACAAGACCCTTGGGGAGGTGGATGCCATTATTTGTGTGGCGGGACGCCGCGCTGACGGTATCAGCTCATTAGCAAAGTTGACTGACGAAGCAATCGAGTCTGCGATCAGGGAGAAATTAGCGGGACAGGTAAACCTGGTACGTCATGGTCTTGCCAACGTGCGACCAGCCGGCGTCTTCATCCTCACCGGGGGAATGTCAGCCTACACTTCTTTGCCCAACTTGTCGGTTAGCGCAATGGTCAATACAGGCCTGGAGGGCTTTGTGCGCCACGCTGCACTAGAATTGGAAGATGGGCGACGTATCGTTATCATCCACCCGGCACCTGTTCGTGAGGCGGTAATTCAAAATGGAATGGATGGAGCACGCTTTCCCACTGCTGCAACGGTGGCCACAACGTATCTCAAAGCGTTGGAGGGCACAAACACAGGTAAGCCTCTGTTTGTGGAAGGGTATCATCCACAATAAGGAACTTCAAAACTACAGCAAGACGATAAAGCCTGAAAGCATTCCAAAACAGCGCTTTACGGGTATGAGATCGCCGCTCAAGAGTTGAAAATGTCCACACCTACCCAACACGGTTATCTGATCATCGCAGATATCTCCGGTTACACCTCGTTCGTTGCCAAAACAGAACTCGAACACTCGCAGGAGATCCTTTCTGAACTGCTTGAGTTATTGGTAGGCCGCTTTCAGCCCACGATGACCATTTCCAAATTGGAGGGCGACGCGGTGTTTGCATACGCGCCCGAAGACGTATTTGCGCGCAGCGAGACATTGCTCGATTTTATCGAATCCATGTATGTGGCCTTTCGCGACAGACAGCTTTCCATCAAGCGCGCGACGACCTGCACCTGCAATGCCTGCCGCAACATCCCAACCCTTGATTTGAAATTCTTTATCCATTGCGGCGATTATATTCAACAAAAGATTGCCAATAGCAGGGAACTTGTCGGCTCGGATGTAAACCTGGTTCATCGCCTCACCAAAAACCACGTCACAGAAGCAACCGGCTGGCAGGCGTATATGCTGTTCACTGAACCATGCCTGAACCACAACGATTTGAGTCTTGCCAATGCCCATATCCAGATGGAGGAATATGAAAGTCTCGGCGAGATCAAGACCTTCAATATTGGTTTACACAAGCGCTACAAGGAAATTTGCGAAGCCCGCTGCATCCTGCTGGAAGAACAAGATGCAGACTTTATCTTTCAAACAGATTTCCTCACGCCTCCTTCTGTGACCTGGGAATGGATTCACAACCCGGACAAGCGCAACCTTTGGAACGGTGGCCATGTGACCTGGTCGGCGGGCGATCGACCGCAGGGACGAGCAGGCATCGGGTCAAGCAATCACTGTGCGCACGGTAAATCAATCACCACAGAAGTGCTAGTGGACTGGCACCCATTTGAATACTACACCACGCATTCTTATGAGAAGGGCAAACACGCGTTTACGGAAACGATGCGTTTCGAAGCCCTGCCGAATGGTGGCACACGCATCCACGATACGCTCAAAATGCATATCTCAATTCCGCGTTTCATCCGCAGCGCAGCTCTGAAATACGTATTGATCGCCCAACACCATTATGACAAAGGCATGGCGCTGGCAGCACAATTGGCTAACGAAGAATTCATCAAAACCAAAGACGAAAGGAGATGAGTCAGGCGGTACATCACGCGAAAGCGTTGAGTCGTCTCTTTTAGAGTGTCACCACTATCATCAAACCGTGATAGGAATCAAATTTACGGGTATAAATTCCGTCAAAGGAACGTAGGCGGCACGTAGGCGGCAAAATACGGCCGTATTTCGGGGTACTTTTCGACTATAACGCATCCTATAAGTTTATAAACCGAGGTGGCAGAGAGTTATTATTGCCACCTCTATCTATATACTTCATTAACTTTCGTTCTCTTTACAGCACTTTTCACCTGAAATAAAAACAACAAGCTTGGACATAATCGGGCAGATAGAAGTAACATTCCGGGGGTATATATAAACGCAATTCCTAGGAACGAATGGTTCCATCAGCACTGGCGATTAGAGCCACGCGTTCGTTACCGTTATCAGCGGACTGGGAACTATATTCCCGTTTTCCATGTTTCCCCCACGGTACGCTCCTAGGAATCGCGAATGGTTTTATCATCGAGGCGAAAATCAGCGCTTTGCAAGTTATGCAAAACTTGTGCGGCGGAAGCGATCAATCCATATTGCTTTGCCAGAAGTACAACTGCCAAAGTTCCTGTAATTAAAAGGGAGAGACTGCGAGCACAACGACGTGCCGCGCCATCATCAAGCACTGCGACCCATTTGGGATGGGCAAGTGCATAAGATAAGACGGCTGTTTCTCCCTGACCCAAATCCCATGCTTGGACCTGTGCAGGTGGCGCAGGCGTTTCCACGATTTTGAAAATACTGCCCTCTAGAGCACGGCGGGCAGGATCATCTTCGGGCCCTCGTAGCAATTCATCTGCTACCGAACGAGGAATCACAAATTTTTTAGGAAGGCGTACCAATAAATCAACTTGTCCTACTCGCGCCAAAGCAATAACAGGCGATGCGTTAATTATCCATCTTTCTGCGACGATTTCATCTGCGCTGTATTGGAAAGATGAAACTTTGAATTGGTTCAATGCATTAACAAACTCAGCCCGTGAGAGTCCTGCGATTTCGGCAGCTTTGCCTTGCGAGATAACGCTATTTTCATACCACTTCACTGCCGCCGCAATGCGCATTTCACGCACAAAGCCTTCAGGGTCCTGTCGGAGTGCTGAAAAGACATCCCGTGGCAATTCTATTGATACCTGGATCATTTCCATAAAAGCCTCCAATGTGATTATAACGCACGTTTATTTTGGGAGCGTTTCAAACTCACCATCCGCAGTGTAATTTGACGGTGTTGGTATATCGGTTCAATTGATGCCTTATACTCAACCAACAAGGATTCTGAATATCTTTATATCTCCAAACGGATCTGCCCCGCGGGGTATAAATCTGGTATACGGCAATAAATTTCGTAAAAGAACGTAGGCGGCACGTAGGCGGTAAAAACAAACCAAGCGAGCATCCCTCTAGATAGGGGTGTTTTCGTTCAAATGTTCCATACACAGTCACGCCTCGACTATAATCATCCAAAATCTTACCGAAATCGGCTGCGCAGTAACGGTCCCACTTTCATATCCATCTCGGCACGCAGAGCGCGGAAACGCTTATAGACATCCATGTATTTTTCATACCATTGCCTGAAAGCTGTCCACCGACTTTCATGCAAGGCAATTTCACCCAACATCGCACAGTAGTAAGCGCCAGTGGCATAAGTCTTACGACCGTTGTCAATATGAGCCTGCATTAGACGGCGATAAATGCCCTCGAACTCGTTCGATGGCGGTGTCTCGCGAGACAGCCGACGCTTGGGGCAAAGCATCACGCAAAAAGCGCAACGGCTCTTTTTCGCCCTGTTCAACCGTGGCATACAGATGACGCAGGTTGCTCTCCATGCGCTCATCGGGCGATGAGCCGAACGCGGCCAACAGGTGTGCTTTGGCAACCAGCTTGCTTTCTTCCATCCCCTGATAACCTGTCAATGATGCAACTAACGAGTAGGCATCATCGAACTGATTCTCGCTGAGGTACACCTGGCACAGCAAATATTGCTGGCGCTCCCCATGTTGGCGCAGACGATCAATAGCCTCCGCTGTAAATGCCGTCCCCTTTTCAGCGGAGACTGCATCAGCCAGCCGCCGAACCTGGGCATAAGTGGCAAAGCAAGGCAATTCGTCAAAGGCTGGACGATAGAGTTCAAAAGCCTTAACCGTATCGCCAGTAGCAGAATAAGCCCGCGCCAGGTAACCGCGCAGTGAAAGATTATCAGGGTGACCCCACTCTTCGCGAAAGTAATACGGGCGTGGTGGATGAGCAATTTCCAGGGCTTCCTGGGCATATTGGAGCACCGCCTGCCAGTCGTTGGCAGCCTGACGGTCAGCCAACAATGGTGTGTAGCAAGTCGGATACATGCGGCGAAAACGCGCCCACAAGTTGCGCATCTCATCCAGTCGCCCATCTTGTTCGTAAAATCGCAGCAGCAACCGCAACTGAAGTACCAGACCATAATAAGGCATTGACAGCCTGCCTTGGATGTGCCGGTCTGCCCAGGCTTCCAGATGCGTTTGCAGAACGAGGCGTTCATCCCCTACCAATTCCAAAAAGCGTTCCAGGTCGGCCTGACTCTCATGGCGCGCCAGGAAATAGAGTGTCTGATCGAAAAACTCAGCTTGTGACTGGCTGGCCTGCAGGGCGATAAAAAATCGACTGACCACCCTACGCTCATCTTGTTCCAAAAACTCCAGCGGCGTTGGAAGCCCCAAGTTTTCGTAGGTCTCGCTCAGCGCCAAGTCAAGCAGTTGGTCATACGCTTCTGCGGCTACAGAAAAATGACCGGCATCGAAATACAAATCGGCTTCGTGAAAGAAACCATTCAGTGCCTTGATAGCCGAGTGATCATCCGGATTGTAATCTTCGTACTCGTTGTAGCTATCCTCGCTGTAATACATCGCCGCCTCTTCATCGTAATATTCTCCTGCCGAAACTTCCTCGGCAAAGGATGCCAACTCAGACAGGAAATCTTCGGCAGATGGGTATCGCAGATCGGCGGTAGCCATGCCAGGAGGGGCTAAATGCTCCCAAAAATGCTGGCGGGTTGGCTTGTCCATCTCCTGCACCAGTTCGAGCAGCAATGTAACCAACTCTGGCTTATTTTTCCTCTCAAGGTAAGCGCGGATGTTGGCTAAACGGTCAGAGGTGGCTTTTCGGCGGTTTGACAAATTTATCTCTTCCGTCTGCTTGATCGTAATTCGGCATACAAAACATCATTCTCTGCTTGTAAACGGTCACGCAACGCTTTGATCGCTTGGTGTTCAGGATTGCCCTGGACAGGGTAATATTTGGGATCATTCAGCACCCAGTCAATCACATCCACCAGGCATTCAATATCCCATCGCCACAATCCGATGGGCCGGAAACCCTGGTAGTTGGCAATATGACGATCCAGGCCAAAGCTTTCTGCCATCATCCAGACAAAACGCTGGAGTTCATCCAACTCAAGGCCGGTGATTAAGATGCTAGCTTTGCGGTCTTTACTGCCCGGCTTTACCATTCTATATTCCGCAGTATAGACGCTCAACGGTTAGCGAACCAGACAGCATAGTCATCGGTCAATGTGAAGTTTGCCGACTTTTCGTTAGCCGCTTTCAGATCACATAAGGGAAAAACATACGCATTCCCCCTGGCTTTTATATTCACCAGCACGCCATAGAGGTCTTCCACACCTTCGAAGCCAATGACTTTCACCAGGTCGCCAGCTTGCAGAGGGCCGCGTTCCTGGAATTCTGATACCACCGCATCAAACGGCAGTTTGAGCTTTGCATCCAGGTATTCTTGCCAGGCTTCGAATGCTTCCAATTCGTCCTCCTCCTCAATATCTTGTAACACCTTATCAGATTCGTCGGCCCTGCTTGCCCAGGTGATCCCAATTGTGCTCTGCAGAGAGGCTCTTCAACGATCTTATCCACATCAGCTTGCGTATCGCGGGGTTCTGCCTTCTCGACTTCTTCCGGGTACAATCCCATGCTCGTCCAATCCAGGCCATCTTCCTCGCTGCGGCGAATTGCAGATGCTGGCATGTGTTTGAGTGACTGGCTGTCCCATTGGAACATAATCGTCAATTGGGGCGGCTGGTAAGTCTCAATTGCTGTAACTCGCCCCTGCCAATCGCCAATATCAAACCCGTAGTTAGGGTCTTTAACCCCCGGTTTGACCCGAATGCAATCGCCCACCTTCAGGTCTGTTGTTGGGATTTGAGATGTAGTCCTGGTTTTCTTATGGACGAGTGCGTTTGCTCATAGTACAACAATTGCCTCAAAAATTCACCTTCAACGTTTTCTATTCTTTATTTGTAGCTGATTTGTGCGTTTTACCCAGGCGGTAAACCTGCCCGATGAAAGCGGCCAGAATAAATTTGTTCTCTTCGTATCGGCCATCATCTAAATAACCAAGCTCGAACTGGAGCGCGGCACCCCACTTCTGGTGCGTGCGCATCCAATTGGTTGCCGTTTTGTCTACTTCCTCACGAAAACGGCGAAAACGCTCTGGGGTCATGATCTCGCTAAGAGCCCGTCGAATAGCCTCAAAAATGCGCTCGCGCATTTCTTCAGTTGGCTGCACCTGCGTGAACGGCTCGCCAAACTCTGCTTGAATACGTTGGAAGGGCAGCATCAGCTCTTCTTCAGAGAATAAGCTCAGTTCCACGTCACCATGCTCTAACGCGTCCTCGAAAGCCTCGACCATCTCCCAGATCTGTTTTTCAATGCGTTGGCGCAAGCCTGGCTGCGCCTCAAATATCTTCTTTCCAACCTGTTCCAGCTTATCAGGATGCTTGAGGATCGTAAAGATATCAGTCTTTTCTTCCCCCTCTACCTTTAGCGCTTCCACAACAGCATCGAAAACACCCTGGTTTTCTTCATACTCTTGCATGGCTCGCTGCATCGTTCGGTTATAAATCTCCAGGATCAAGCAGCAGAGTCCCCAAGGAATGCTCTTCCTGCGTAGCGCAGGAGTCAGCATCATAACCGTTTCCAGTTTCTCGGTATCTGTGCCTGTCATCAACCGGTCCATCAGGGTTTGTAGCCGTTGATCCACGCCTTTACGAAATGCAGGTGTAGCCAATTCTGCAATAACATCGATCTTCATTTCATCGCCGGCTTCATGGTATTTATCCGGGCCTTTTTTCCTGGCAGCCTCCAGGCGCTTGTCGTACTTTTTCAACCAGCGCTCTGTAACTTGAGCCGCTTTTTCGCCATCTAGATATAAATCCTTGAACTCAATCTCTTCAGCAAGTTTCGCAGAATCAATCATGATGCGGATAAGGTTTTGCTTGAGATAATCAACGCCGCCAATGGCCATACGCTGCGCAATGGCTTGCGCAGCCGGGGAATATCTGCGCGATTTCCTTTCAGGTGTTGGTACAGTTGTTTTTGTTTGGCTTTTCTGATGTCGTTTTCTGGGCATATTTGTAAAATCCAAATCAGGTACGCGATTCTCAAATATTCTGCATGAAGATTACAGTTTTGATTTCGAAGAGCTTGTGCTGTCTGTTGAAAAAATCCATAGGCAAATTATAACGCGCGGAGAACACTATGGAATGTGTGCAAAGATTATCAGCGAAAAGGATTTTGATTCATGATCATTCTTGGTCCACTTTCGGCTCCGCTGTGCGACGGAGTTCAAAATCGCGATAACATTTTTGGATCAAATAGTTATTACAATCATTCTAGTGCGGTATAAATCTGGAATACGGGTATAAATTTCGTAAAAGAACGTAGGCGGCACGTGGGCGGCAGAGATTTATCCCTGCCGCTTTTGATTTCTATATCTCGCTTGGCGTTCCAAAAATCCGAAATAAAGAGCTGAACAGGCAGGAGATCTTTCCTGTCCTTAGGGTACTGATAGGCCAAGAAGGGTTTCAGAAAATTTCGGGGATATTACCTAATCTTGAAGGCTGTCTATTGTACTGAAAACTTCATCTGCCCGGTAGATTTGATTCCGGGCATAACCGGTGATTTCACTCAGAATGCCGGCTTGAACAAGTTTCTCGATACACTGCCTGGAAGTTTTGAAGGGCATTTCCAGACCCTCTGCTAACTGCTTGGCATTGAATATCGGGCGACCGAACAGAAAATCCAACACTGCCGCCATACGTTCTGAATTTTTCTCTGCTTCCACCAGCGGCTGGTACTTAGATCGAATTGCACCCAACCGCTCCATCCTCGTAAGGCTGTCCCTGGCCTGAGTGCTGACCCCCCGAAAGAAAAAACGCAGCCAGGCTTCCCAGTCACCTCGCTGAGAAACGGCCAGGAGATGATCATAGTATTCCTGGGGATAACGCTCGAAATAAACGCTTAGATTAATCAATGGTTGTGACAGGATATCCCGTTCGGCTAATAGCAATACCATCAGCAGGCGTCCCACGCGCCCATTGCCATCCAGAAATGGATGGATCGCTTCGAACTGATAATGGATCATGGCTGCGCGCGCCAGGATAGGCACATCCATGCCTGTGTGGATGAACTTTTCCAAATCGCCCAAGGCCTGGTTCATCTCATCCACCGGCAGTGGAACAAAAGTGGCGGTCATGAGTGTGCTGCCGGCCAGCCCAATCCAGTTTTGTGTGCGTCGGAACTCACCGGGCGTCAGGTTGCCACCACACACTCCTTGCATCAATTTCTCATGGAGTTCGCGGATCAAGCGAAGACTAATGGGAAGGGTCTTCAAGCGTTCCAAACCATAATCCAGGGCTGCAACATAATTATGGACTTCACGAACATCACTGTCTGGTTCAAGAAAAGACAGTTGGGCAAATTCGTAAGTGTAAAGTTCTGCAAGGGTGGCACGCGTCCCTCAATACGTGAGGATAGTACTGCCTCACGGCGCATAAAGGGTTGAACTAATAATCGTGGAAAGGGGAACGCGCCTGCCAATGTAGCCAGCCGGCTCAAGTCGCGTTCTGCTTCCGATAACGCTGAAACCAGAGATAACGACCAATCCAGGGCTGGCGGCAGGGGTGCTGGAAGGAAAGCACAGTAACCCTTTTTGGTCAAAATAACCAAGGGAAGTCCGAAAACAGGGGTGCGGGCGTACGCCCGCACCCCTGTTTTCGGGTAATCTTTCAACTTCGTGATTTACTGAGTTTATGAATCAGGCTCTATCCAACTCTTCTTTCTCCAGCGCCCCACAAGAGTGGAACGTGATTTATACTTTTCTACCAACTCCTGTAACCGGACATCGAATCTAATCTGTGTGCCCTGAAATTCTGCCAACTGATGGAGGTTGACAAGTAGGATTGTCGCCTTATCGTAATTACTGGCAGCGTATCCGCTTTGGATGAGATCTTCTACATCCTGCCAAGTCTTTGCTTCATGCTTTGCCAGTTTCTGCATTTCAGCAACATGTCTTCTTCGTATTTCCTCGGCCTGGCGACGGGCTTCGACCTGGCGCAGTTTTTCGGCCGTTTTGAGCAACTCACCGAAGGTGCGTGGATTGTTCTGTACGTTGGGGCTTGGCTTTTCAAACGAGCGCAGTCTTTTGCGTAATGCCGCTACTGCTCCCAGTTCGGCGTTGACTATTTTGAGCAGGAATTCGTCACATTCTCGACGGGTGAGACGGGAGATCAGTGGGGCAAAGTCCGCCTGTCCCGCAGGAGACAGGTTCGGGCTGCGTTCGGCAGCGGCAGAGACCAGGAATGGGTCAATTACGAAGAAATCCACAAAAGCTTTCAATGGCGGAGTCAGTTGCTTCAATCCTGCTGGTAAGGATGGTTCCGGATCATTGAAAAAGTTCTCCGGGTCATCTTCGTCTTCCTTATATCCGCCGGACTCCTGGTTCATCGCATTGAGCCATGCCAGATACAGGGCGCGGTAATCCCCCTGTATGATGTCATCACGCAGCCGCGCCAGTGTGGACAATAGTCCGCGCTCTTCAATCCATTCATCGTATCCGTCTTCTTCATCCATCTCAAATTCAAGTACCTGAACAGCGTCAATAGTTTTGATAGTTGTATGATATTCATCACAATAAGAGTTGATCACAGAAACATCCACCAACCCATTTGGGAAACGGAAAGCCAGGCGGCGGGTGCCCCAATTGGCAAAGTACAGATAGGCCTCGAAGTATTTTGCAAGTACATTGACAGGATCGTGTTTGAAACTGCCCCAGTTGTACGTGACAATCGCCTGGGCGGAGGTGACATTAATATGGCTCGAAAGCTCGTTCACCGCTTTTTGCTCGGCGGCAGTCAGCGGGCGATCAAGAGTTTGCCATTCGTAATACTGGTATTCGCTCATTAGGAAACCTCGTTGGAAGGAATGTCAAGGGAGTAGCGATTGGCTGCCGATGTTGTCTCATCGCTTGATAATAAAATCCTGCAATCCAAACCCGCCCAGTTCAGACAATCTTCTTTCCCGTTTTGCCTGATAAGCGCGCATTGCATCAGCCAGTGACGTATTGCCGATAATCACAAGATGGGTCAGGGAGCAAACTACTACCTCTTTATGTTTTCCAGGTGGTGTGACATCACAGACAATCCCCATTTCATCACCGCCATAGAAAACATGTTTGATCGATAACGTCTGCCGATCGCTGATTGGAAAACCTTTCTTGCGCAGCATTTTGAGCAGACCTTTGCCAGCTCGCACGGAAATGGGAAAGTCTGCTTCCATTCTGACAACCAGTTTTTTCGCCTCTTTGATGTTGTCTATATCACCGGAAAGTTCAGTACTGGTACGAATTTTCGGTGCAGTTTCATTTGGCATCCAGCCGCCGACCAGCTCGAAGTTGAGATATTGTTTGAATCCATGCAAATTATCGAGCAACCCACTGGGATCATGAGGCTGTTCCACACCCTCTTTCCAGTAATTTCTCTCGGTCGTGCCCATGACCAGATAGTCGTGACCGATGGCATCCGGAGCCCGTTCCTTAAACAACTGGTATAGATATCCCTCTACATCGTCCTGGTGGGCGATCAGCAAATCGCACTTCGCGCAGTAACGGCAGGTGTAATTCAGGATGATCGGGTAATGCGGGTCAACATGAATGGCAAGCGGCACTTTCTTTTGTCCCGTTTTTCCTTCGCATTGTGGGCAACGGGTAAAGCGAGCGTCCGAGTAGGGATTCAGGAAGAAATTATATAACGGGGACAAGTTTCCAAGTTGGGGAGTTTTTTTCGACATATGCAAGCCTGTGGGGTAAGTGTTCCATATCTTATCGCAAAAATATGTTGTCGGATATCAGGGATTCGCGGTAAGATAATCCTATCAATTACGGATAGATCGGTATTATGTACATCCTCCATGCTCACTACACCTTGCATGAATCGGGCCTGTTCTTCTGGGCCGAAACACCCGACACCAGTGCGCCGCCCCCGGCGCGGGGACGGGTTGCGCAAAACCCAAAACCGAAAGTCCACCCGTTTTGCGCCAGGCCTGAATTTCCAGGCCGCCGCTGGCGAAGCACATCCCTCATCCTGCGCCTGCCTGCCGTGCGGGGCATTCCGCTTCCATCGCCACAACTTGTTCACAACTGGGAAATCGATACCGAAAAACCGAAGTTGGCTCCTTTTTTGGTGGATGGAATCTTTTTACCCCCCGAACAGGCGCTGACCATTCTACTGGCTTTTTCTATGCCCCAGCCTGATCCACGCGCATCGTACGCTCCCGGGCCTGATTTCCGTTACTGGAACCTGGCCGCCACCCTGGCACTGGAAACCCTGGCCGCCCAAAAACTCGTCCCGGTGATAGAGGGCGCAGATGCCCGCTGGTTGCCGGTGTTGGATAGTCCACGTGACGCCCAACGATTAAGCCAGCTTGAAGCAGCCATGCCCCCGATTTGCCGTGCTGAACCTACAGAAGAAGGTGAACACCTATCCCCCCATGTGCTGCTAAACAGCTTTCTCAACACATTTTGCGACTCGCTCGCCAGAGATTGGGGCAAAGCTTCCGCACCGAAATTTTATCGAGATGATGATGAACCCTCTCACCGTTGGTTAGAAGCCTTGTACAGCGCTGACCCGGCAATTCAACTTTCACCCAACCAGTTACACAATCTCTCGTCCAGCCACAAAGCCTGGATGCGGAACCTGCATGTTGCCGGCGATGCAGCCTTCAGGGTGGCCTTCCGGCTGGAAGCGCCGGCCGTGCAAGAACAGCCCTGGCAGTTGCATTACCTGATCCAGGCCAAAGACGATCCCAGTTTGCTGATTCCCGCTGATGAAGTTTGGAAGAAGACCAGGGGAACCTTGACTCATCTCGGTCATCGCTTCGAGCAGCCGCAGGAGAAACTGCTGGCCGGGCTGGGCTACGCAGCGCGGCTGTTCCCGCCCATCACCAACAGCCTGAAAAGAAAACGTCCCACCGAACTGGCCGTGGATACAGGCGGCGCGTATACCTTCCTGCGCGAAACCGCGCCGATTTTAGAAGGCGCGGGTTTTGGCATCCTCGTTCCGCCCTGGTGGAACAAGAAAGGCGCCAGGTTGGGTGTCAAAGTCAAGATGAAGTCCCAGAAGGACAATGTAGCCCCGGGACGGATGGCGCTAGAAAATCTGATTAACTATAAGTGGCAACTCTCGGTCGGAGAAACCGAGTTGACCGAGGAAGAATTCCGAGCGCTGGCAAAGTTGAAATCGCCGTTGGTGCAGATCCGTGGGAAGTGGGTATCCCTGGATGCCGAACAAATCGATGCTGCCATCAAATTCTGGGAGAAGCAAAAATTGGAAGGCGAGATGGGCTTGCTCGAAGCCATGCGCATGGGATTGGGTGGCGAAACATCTGCAGGCGGGTTACCGATCGAAGACGTGGAAACCGATGGCTGGCTTTCAGAGTGGTTGGAGAAATTTTCAAAGTCCGAGAAACTGGATAACTTATCCCAACCCGAAGGTCTGGAGGGTCAACTGCGTCCGTACCAGCAATATGGTTACTCGTGGCTGGCGTTTTTACGGCGTTGGGGATTGGGCGCCTGCCTGGCGGATGACATGGGTTTAGGAAAAACCATCCAGACCATTTCGCTGTTGGTGCGGGAGAAAGAACTGGCCGGGAGGCTATCCGCACCGGCGCTACTGATTGCTCCCACCTCGGTAGTTACCAACTGGGAGCGGGAGATTGGCAAGTTCGCGCCCGGGTTGCAGACTTACGTCCATCGAGGCGGGAGCAGGCTCAAGGGTAGCCAGTTCCGGGAGGCGGTCAAGGATCGGGATGTGGTGTTGACCAGTTATCCTGTAGCACGCCTGGACGCGGAATCCATCCAATCCATCCACTGGCTGGCTGTGATTTTAGATGAAGCGCAGAACATCAAGAACCCCGAAGCCAAGCAGACGCAGGTCATCCGCAAGATCGAAGCCGATATCCGCATTGCGCTGACCGGCACGCCGGTGGAAAACCGTCTTTCGGAGTTGTGGTCGATCATGCACTTCTTGAACCCCGGCTATCTGGGAGCGCGCAAGTCCTTCCGCGAGAACTTTGCCGTGCCCATCGAACGCTACCACGATGAAGAAGCACTCGGTAAACTCAAGCAGTTGACAACACCATTTATTCTGCGGCGGGTCAAAACCGACCCGCGTGTGATCTCGGATTTGCCCGAGAAGGTGGAAACAAAGGTTTATTGCACACTGACAGAAGAGCAGGCCACGCTATATGAAGCGGTGGTGCAGGATGTGATGCAGGAAATCGAAAGCGAAGAGGGCGTGAAACGGCGCGGATTGGTACTAAGTATGCTGATGCAGTTGAAACAGATTTGCAACCACCCGGTGCAGTATTTGCACCAGGCGGGAAAAGGCGGGACAGATATTTCACTGGATGGACGCAGCGGCAAGTTGGAGCGGCTGGGCGAAATTTTGGAGGAAGCCCTGGCCCAGGACGACCGTGCGCTGATATTTACCCAGTTTGCCGAGATGGGCGAGATGCTGGCCGGTTACCTGCCAAAAGCCTTCGGTGCAGCAACACAGTTCCTACACGGCGGCACCCCTGCCAAGGCGCGTGATGCAATGGTAAAGCGTTTCCAGGAAGACGATCGTGCCCCGCCGGTGTTCATCTTGTCACTCAAAGCGGGCGGAACAGGATTGAATTTGACGCGCGCCAATCACGTTTTCCACTTTGACCGTTGGTGGAACCCAGCCGTCGAAGACCAGGCCACCGACCGGGCTTTCCGCATCGGACAGAAACGCAACGTGCAAGTTCACAAATTCGTGACCGCCGGTACATTGGAGGAAATGATCGACGATATGATCGAATCCAAAAAGGGTTTGGCACAGGCAGTGGTGGGTTCCGGCGAAAACTGGCTGACGGAAATGAGTACCGACGAACTGCGGAAAGTTGTCAGTTTGCGGAGGCAATGATGCCATACGATTACTATTTCAAACCAACCAAGCCGAAAGAAGCGAAAGACGGCATTAAAGCGCGCAGCAAACGCGGCTCGTTTGCCAAGAACTGGTGGGCGCAACGTTGGATTGCGGCACTGGAACGGTTGGTTGATTTAGGGCGATTATCCCGCGGACGTACCTACGCCCGCAAGGGACAGGTGCTTTCGATTGAAGAGACCAAAGACGGGATTGCGGCACGAGTGCAAGGTTCGCGCAAAACGCCATACAAGATATCAATCCAGATTGCTTCACTGACCGATGCCGAATGGGACAAAGTCTTCGATACACTGGCGGAACAGGCCATTTTCACTGCTCAACTGCTGGCAGGTGAAATGCCACAAGATATCGAGCAAGCCTTCGATGCAGCAAAAGTCAGCCTGTTCCCGACACGGCGGAATGACTTGCAGACCGACTGTTCCTGTCCCGATTATGCCAACCCTTGCAAACATATCGCTGCAACGCATTACATACTCGGTGAACGATTTGATGAAGACCCGTTCTTGATCTTCCGTTTGCGCGGGAGGACCCAGGAACAGGTGATGGGAGCGCTTCGCCAGCGCCGGGCAAGTGATGCAGGGACCGAAGAAGCGTTGGATGAGCCCGAAATTGTAATTTCGTTAGAAGAGCAGATTACCCAATTTTGGGAATTCTCTGCTCCACTCGAAGGCTTCTCGGTTTCAATTCGACCACCTACAATTGAAATGCCTTTACTCAAACGGCTGGGCGAGGCAAGTTTTGTTCCTGCGCCAGGGATCGAAACACTGTTGAGCGATGTATTTAAGCGTATCAGCAAAAAAGCAATTGAAGCGGCGTATCAGGAAAGTGATGGAGTAGAGTGATTGTACAAAAATTCTACACTACAATTCAACTACAAGTTGCCAAGTACGGTAGAAACCGGATTTAAGGGTATAAATTTAGGCCGCAGAGAAGTATTGTATTGCGGGGGATTTTTCGACTAAAGCGTGCCTGTAAGGCTAAAAATAAAAGCGGCGGAGATTTATCTCTGGAGCTTTTGATTTATGTACTTCACTGTCATTCAGACTTTGTTATTGACATTGAAATACTAAGAGCGAAATAAAAATTACCGACCGAAATAAAAGTAGGGACGCAAAATCCCATATGCTATAATGACCGGGACATAACCGTGTTTTCGTGTTTTCCAATGCATCTCTGTTGGTTCTATGTGGGAATAGATATAAATACCTTGAGCAACGATATCTGTATGAACCAGCACCGGGTTGGATTCTCGCTCGGTTTCGATAAAACTCAAGACAAAAAGTGGAACAGTTACTTACAACCAAACTCTTTACACCCAAATCTCGACCTGATCTTGTTTCTCGTCCCCGGCTGATCGAGCAATTGAACGAAGGCTTGCATCGCAAACTGACGCTCATCTCTGCGCCCGCCGGCTTTGGCAAGACCACGCTGCTCAGCGAATGGGTGGCGCATTGCGAACGACCGAGCGCCTGGCTGTCGCTGGAAGAAGAAGATAAAGACCTCAGGCGCTTTCTGGCATACCTGGTCGCTGCCTTGCAAACGATTTCCACGGATTTTGGGGAAGGGGTGTTGGGGATGCTCCAGGCCACTCAGTCCCCGCTAGGCGAGGCCATCCTGACCGCGCTTCTCAATGACATCGCCGCCGTCCGGGATCCATTTGTGCTCGTACTGGACGACTACCACATGATCGATGCCCAACCTGTCGACCAGGCGCTTGCCTTTCTGCTCGAGCACCTGCCGCCCCAGATGCACCTGGTCATCACTACCCGAGAAGATCCGAACCTGCCGATCGCTCGGCTTCGAGCCCGCGGGCAATTGACCGAAATACGCGTGGCGGGATTGCGGTTCACACACTCCGAAGCTGCTGAATTTCTCAACCAGGGGATGGGGCTGGAACTTTCTGAGGAGAACATTGCTGCCCTGGAAACCCGCACCGAGGGGTGGATCGCCGGTTTACAATTGGCAGCCATTTCAATGCGGGGTCATCAGGATACCGCTAACTTCATCAGATCTTTCACCGGCAGCCACCATTTCGTGCTCGATTATTTAGTGGAAGAGGTCCTGTTGCAACAGTCCGAAAGCGTTCAGACTTTCTTGCTGCGCACCTCCATCCTCGACCGTCTGTGCGGCCCGCTGTGTGATGCCGTCCTGCTCGATCCATCTATCCCCGGGCAGGAAAACCTGGAATCTATCGAAGGGGCCAACCTGTTCCTCGTCTCCCTGGATGACAAGCGACGCTGGTACCGCTATCACCGCCTCTTTGCGGATTTGCTGCGCCAGCGGTTGCAACAGGGCGCTACAGGGAAAAAGGGGACAGATGTGGCCGAATTACATATCCGCGCCAGTCAATAGTATGAAGACAACGGTCTGGACGTTGAAGCGTTCGAACATGCGGCCGCTGCCAACGATTTGGAGCGCGCCGAGCGTCTGATGGAAGGCGAGGGGATGCCTCTCCAATTCCGCGGCGCGATGGCTCCAGTATTGAAATGGTTGGAGTCACTCCCGGCAGCGTTGATGGATGCCAGGCCATCCTTATGGGTGGCGTATGCCTCCGCACTGACAATCGTTGGCAAACCAGTCGATCGCATCGAAGAAATATTACAGTCTGCCGAAGCTGCCTTGCACAGCGCCGATCCGGACGACAAGATTCGAGATCACCTCGGCCATGTTGCCGCAATTCGGGCAATGTTAGCTATCCCTCAAAACCGGGTAGATACTATTGTAGAACAATCGCGCCGCGCATTGGAATACTTGCATCCCGAAAATCTGTCGGTGCGCACAACAACCACGTGGACGTTGGGATACGCATACCAACTCCAGGGAGACCGCGCAGCGGCCATCCAGGCGCATACCGAGGCCCGGTCGATCAGTCAGGCCTCCGGGAACACCATGATTTCCATCGCCGTGGCAACCTCCCTGGGGCAAATCCGGGAATCGGAAGCTCAACTTCATCTGGCATTTGAGCATTACAGGAGCGTTCTGGAATTGGCCGGCGATCCACCATTACCGGCGGCCTGTGAAGCCTATCTGGGCTTGGCGCGCATCTTCTACGAGTGGAACGATCTGGATGCCGCTCAAGAACACGGGGAACAGAGCCTGCGGTTGGCAAGACATATGCAAAATGTTGACACCCCTGCTAACGGTGAACTGCTCTTTGCCCGACTGAACCTTGCGCGGGGGGAGGTAGTAGGTGCCGTTGAAAAGGTTGCTTGCGCCGAGGGTTTTATAGAACAGAATAAGTTTACACATTTGACGCCTGATGTGGCTGCTTTGCAAATCTTGCTGTCACTACGCCAGGGGGATTTTGCGCAGGCAGCCAACCTGGCTGAAAAGCAGGAACTTCCCCTCAGCCAGGCTCGGGTTCTCATGGCTCAGGGAAATGCAACCGCAGCCTTGACAGAGTTGGAATCCTATCGCCACCGGGTAGAGGCAAAAGGGCAGTGCAATGAACTGCTCAGGACCATCATATTACAAGCTCTCGCGCTCCATGCGCAGGGCAAAGAGCAGCAGGCCGTGCTCGTGCTGGATGAAGCGCTGACGTTGGCGGAAACAGGCGGTCTCATCCGCATCTTTGTGGACGAGGGCGCCCCGATGGTTGACCTGCTATCGAAAGCGGTTACCCAAGGGACGATGCCGCAATTTGCCAGCAAATTGCTAGGGGCATTTGATAGTATGGAAAAGCAGGATGTAAGCAAATCTGTTCGGCCTCCTTCCCAGCTTATTATCGAGCATTTGAGCGAACGCGAGTTGGAAGTGTTGCAACTCATCGCCCAGGGACTCTCGAATCGCGAGATCGGCGAGCGGCTTTTCCTGGCCTTGAACACGGTCAAAGGGCACAATCGGAACATCTTTAGCAAGTTGCAGGTTCAAAGGCGTACCGAAGCGGTAGCCCGCGCTCGCGTGTTGAAGCTGTTGTAGTCTTAATCTCAGTAAATCCCCCTGTTTTCGGGCTTCCCTTAGTGATTCTGTAATTTCCTGAATTTCAAGAATGTCCCGAAGGTTTGAACTGACCCTCGGGACTTTTTCATTTTAAGCAACTTTCGTACATGTGAATAATTACCCCGGAACAACACCCGCAAACGACACTTAAGTGTCTATCCGTTAACACCGCTTTATAGATAAACTTTGTCCACATTGAGCGGACGGTGAAGCCAATTACGGAATGTCATAAAAGGTACAGAGTGATGTCAGAAAAAGGTAATTACAAACCAAACCCACAAGAACCGATGATCTATCAGATCAGGATTAAAGGCCATTTGAATCAACAATGGAGGGATTGGTTTGAAAATGCGATGATCACACTGGAAGAGAATGGCGATACGCTGCTAACCCTTCCGGTGATCGATCAAGCCGCGTTGCATGGATTGCTAAAAAAGATACGCGATTTGGGAATGACGCTGCTCTCTGTCAATCGTGTTGTGTCGGACTAAAATTCCATAAGTAGTTCAAAAAAGGAGAAATAGATGACTGTCGAAAAGAGTTTACAAACCACAAAGAAATCCTCTATTGGTGAACGAGTATCAAATCGCGAAGTACCTTCTGAAACGAGTTCCATCCAAAAGACCGCAAGATTTGCCGGGCTTTTGTATTTAATCATTACCGTAGCAGCCACAATCGCTCATTTTTATGTGCCATCCAACATCATCGTGGCCGGAGATGCCGCAGCCACAGCCAACAACATCATGAACAATGAAACACTTTTCCGCCTTGGCGGGGTTGGCGCCGAATTGATCGTCCTGTTGAGCGAAATCATATTGTCGGTGGTTTTGTACGTGATTCTCAAACCGGTCAACAAAACGCTTTCCCTGCTCGCAGCGGTCTCCCGGCTGGCGATGACCACCATTCATGGACTCAATTTGATCAATTACTTCTTTGTGTTGCTGCTCTTAGGCGGCGGGTACTCGGCCGTATTCGCGACGGATCAGTTACAAGCCCTGGTGATGCTGTTCCTCGATGCGCACAGCTACGGATTCACGATCGGAATCGCATTTCTGACCATCCATGTCTTCATCCTCGGCTACCTGATTTTCAAATCCGGGTACTTTCCCAGGATCCTGGGGTTCTTGTTCATCGCCGCAGGTTTTGGTTATCTGGTCGATAGCTTTGCGCTGCTCCTTTCCCCCGGTTATGAAACAACGCCAGGCCTTATCGCTGCCATTATCGCGATTTCAGAAATCGCGTTCCCGCTATGGCTGTTGATCAAAGGCGTGAATCTCGAAGGCTGGAAAAAGCGCGCGCTTGCATCTGACGAAACATAAATCTATACAGGGAAAGGGTTTGCATCAAAACTCAAGCAAAAGGAGAGTGACCATATTCCCTAATACTAAAACTACAAACAAAACATGCATCAGGTTTAATTCAACATTACCAATAAAAAATGGAGGTTCTTTGGGATTTCGCGTGAAAGGGGGGCCGGATTTGGGGGTGCGAGCGTGCGTACGCACGCTCGCACCCCCAAATCCGGGTATCTACCACGGAAATTCCCGAAGAGCCAAAATGGAGATTATAAAATGATTACACACAGAAATGTCGCTAGAATTTGGGGTATCTTTTTTATCATAGCTTTTTTGGCCTATGGGATAGGCAGTGGAATGATTGATGCTATTACAGGCACCCCTGATTTTCTTTCCAATGCCAATGCCAATAACACAACGATCATCGTTGGCGTTATCCTCATGGCCCTGGTCCATACTTTTGTAAATATTGGGCTTCCAGTATTAATGCTTCCGATCCTAAAACCATTCAACAAAACCTTTGCATATGGCTATCTCAGTTTAGGAATCGCTTCGACTGTGATAGTTGTCGTTGGTGCACTTTTCTTGTTGTTACTCATTCCCTTGTCTGATGAGTATGTAAAAGCTGGTTCCGCCGCTACAGGTCATTTTGAGACGATGAGCGTCCTCCTTAAAATGGGCGGGTTTTATGCCTACCAAATTGGAATGACCATATGGGGCTTAGGCGGATTATTGTTTACTTCTATCCTATACAAATCAAAGATCGTTTCTCGGGTATTCTCAGTCTGGGGATTTATCGGCTATATCATTTTTATGGTAGGTACTATCTCAGAACTCTTTGGAAGCAACTTGGGCGTTCCTCTTGCTATGCCTGGCGGCCTATTCGAAATTTCTCTAAGTTTATGGCTTATCTTTAAAGGATTCAATTCATCTGCAATTGACTCTTCGTCAGCGCAATAACAATCAGAGGAAACAGACATGAACTGCATCATCGGAGCTTTTACTTTTGGGCGAGAGGTCTAGCTTCAGGAGTAATAGTAAATGCAAAAAAAAGATCGTATCGTTCGAATACTTCGAATCATCATGCCGCTCGTGGCGATCATCTCTACCGTGATCATCGCACCACTGGACTTAATCTGGCCAATGTTAACACCATTGCCAGATACGGTGCAGGAGCAGGTTGATGGCGCGATTGATTATGGGTTGGATGGCATCATCGTTTATGTAGATCAAGCAGGAAAGGCGCCAGAATTTTATTCTGCCGGCTGGAAAAATAAATTGACCCAAGAACCAGCCGATCCGCACGAATTGTTCAAAATCGGGAGTATCCATAAGCTGTATATCGCCACAGCAGTCGCCAAATTTGTCAATAACGGGAGCTTGTCTCTGGATGAAACCCTGGCTGATTACTTGCCTGAACTTGTAGGAAGGATTGAATATGCAGATCAGATTACCCTGAGAATGATGGTCCAGCATCGCAGCGGCATTCCTAATTTCACCGACGATGAGGAGTTCGACTGGTTTACCCCGCAGACAGACGAGGACAAGAATCTGGAACCGGTATTAGATAAACCCGCAGACTTTAAGCCTGACGCTCGCTACAGTTATTCCAATAGACATTATCGGTAATAGTAAAATAGCAGCATGATCACATACGACCAATTGAAAGCAAAACCAAAACAATTTCTAGCGGCGACTGGGCTCAAAGTGGAAGAATTCGAGCGGATCTTGCCAGTGTTCAAGGGAAAGCTGGCTGGATTACATCCGCCAGAGCTTACCAAAAGAGGCACGCCTCGGCAACGGCGAGCCGGGGCTGGCCCGAAAGAGAAATTACGTACGGATGAAGACAAGCTGTTGTTCATTTTGATCTACCAGAAGACGTATCCGATCCAGGAGATGCTTGGATTACAGTTTGAGATCAGTCAACCGCAAGCCAACTATTGGATACACCTGCTCTTGCCGATCTTGAAGCAAACGCTAGCCGAAATGGGTTTGACGCCGGAGCGTGATGGAGAAGCCGTGGCTGACAGCCCATTGGTAGCCGAAGCAGAGCCAGATTTCTTGATCGACGGCACGGAAAGACGACGCCAACGTCCGAAAGATGCCCAAAAACAGCGTGAACACTACAGTGGCAAGAAGAAAACCCATACCGACAAGAACCTTTTGTTGAGCAGCTGCCATACCAAGAAAGTGTTGTATCTCAGTCCAACCGTGACTGGCAAAACTCACGACAAAAGGGTAGCTGACGATCATCCCATCTCCTATCCAAGATGTTCTACTTTGGGCAAGGACACCGGCTTTCAAGGATATGAGCCGCAAGGTGTGATCACGTTTCAGCCAAAAAAAGCCTAAAGGACAAGAGTTGAGCCAAACCGATCGTTGTTTGAATAGTATCATTTCCAGAACCAGGATCAGTGTTGAAAATACGATTGCAGGTGTCAAACGTTGTCGTATTGTGAAAGATGTTTTCCGCAACACCAAAGATGGCTTTTCGGATTGGTGATGGAAGTGGCTTGTGCCCTTCATAACCTGCGAGTGGAATGCCGCCATCCAAAACCTGTGTTCCTGTTATGCCAGCTACCACCTTTTGCTTATTACCAATAATGTCTAATACAAATTATCTGTTGATCGGCCGTATCCTTGACAAAGCCTTGGGATATAGCCACCACGAATATGTCTATGATGAAATACTGGCTCCCCTCGGGCTAACGCATACGTACTTTTCGCTTGACGAGGTGGAATACGACGATGTTGTCAGTGGGTACTGGTATGGATATGACGATGATCTCAGGTTTCTAGCTGGATCGATGATCGCATCTGCTCAGGATGTGGGTATATTTTTGAGAGCATTGAATGATGACTCCTTGCTGAATGACGACGAGCAAGCGATCTACTCTTCAATTTATGAATATGGACATACCGGCTGGGTCCCTGGATACTTCAGTATCGCACGCTATCACGAGAACATTGATACGGTTGTCATTCAGTTCGTGAGCACCACCGGTGGAGAAACCTGGGGGACTGCGAATGTGATTGGTGGAAAGACCACGGCGATATCGAATATCATCTATAACCGTATTGTCCGGGTACTGCATAGGCAGGACCTACGCACTTCGCGAAAAGGCGCCGGAAATATGGGTCGCGTGCGCAGCACACCATTTTTCGGCTCTATTCTACAGGATAGGCTGAGCAGTTACGATGAGTAAACAAAGGAGAATATGAAAGCTTCTAGAAATCAAGCAAATTCCACCAACAAAAAGAAAGCAAAGCCCTCCATAGCAGTGCTCATCCTCGTGGTGCTTTTTGTGTTATTCATGGGTTACCGGGCAAATCAAGACGATGGGGTAGCAAACACCAGCCCGCCTCCCGAGTCGGCAACTTACGCCGCGCGCGGTCCACACCCGGTCGGGACACGCGACCTGGCCATCGAGGGCGAAACGCCGGTGGATATCAGGATATGGTATCCGGCGTTGAATAGTGACCATCTCGCAGAGAAAATCAAATATCCCTATGAAATCAAGCTAGGCGCACCTTTCGGGGATGTATCCATTGCCTCATTTCAGGGACAGGCGATCCGCGAGGCGCCCTTTGACCTCTCAACGAACCCTTATCCTCTGGTGGTTCTGTCCCCGGGCTTTGCCTTAGGGGCCTCTTCCTATGCCTGGTTGGCGGAACATCTGGCCTCTTATGGCTTGGTCGTGGCATCGCCAGAACATCGCGAGACCCTCGATCCGGAGAATGAACTGTGGCGGTCTGCCATCACGCGTCCGCAGGATATCCTGACCCTTTTTGCATATCTGGATCAACAGGTGCGTCCGGATATGCCTCTGGAAGGATTGATCGATACAGACCGCGTGTCAGTGATCGGACACTCCTACGGTGGTTACACATCCCTGGCGGCAGCCGGAGCGCAAATAGACACGGATGCCTTTCAGTCCCGGTGCGAGAGCGTAAGCGGAACGGACGAACCTGGCGCCTGGTTGTGCGAGCAACTTCTGCCGCATATGGCTGAGATGGCCTCAATGACTGGTCTCAATTCTGTCCCCGAGGGACTTTGGCCTGCATGGGCTGATCCCCGCGTGGATGCGATTGTGTCAATGGCGGGTGATGCCTTCTTTTTTGGTCAGGCTGGTTTGGCTGTAATCGACGTACCGGTGATGGCAATTGGCGGTACGCTCGACAAGGACTCTCCGTATATGTGGAGTACGCACCCTGCTTACGAATATGTTTCGAGTCACAGAAAGGTAAGGATAGCTTTAGAAAATGCTGAACACATGATCTTCACAGGCCCCTGCGAAAAGACCCCACGGCTGTTGAAATTCTTCACTGACGAATTTTGTTCTGATTCGAGTTGGGACAGGAATTACGCGCACAGCCTGGTCAAGCACTTCACGACCGCATTCCTGTTGTCGGAACTGAAGCAGGATTCAGCTGCGTCTGACGCGCTCGAGCCTGCCTCCGTTAAATTTCCCGACATAACTTACGATGCACAGGGATATTAATCCAAATAACAAGCAAGACAAAAAGGAAATAAAAAATGAAATCCATAAAAAAGACTGCCCGAATTGCAGGTGTCCTGTACTTAGCCATCTTCGTGATCTATCCACTAGCTGCTTCGGTGAGATCGATGCTTGTCGTACCAGGAGATGCAGCGGCGACCGCTCAGAACGTGGCGACTAACCAATCTCTGTTTCGCTGGGGCATGGCGGGGGAATCCGTGATCTTTCTGATCGAGATCGTAATGGCCGGGTTCCTCTATGTCCTTCTGAGACCCGTGAGCAGGTCGATATCTCTGGCTTCCGCATTGGCCAGAGCGTCTGAGGGCATAGTCATGGCTGCGACGAACTTGTTCACGAGCATTCTCACGCTTTTCGTGATTGGCAACACCGGTTACATGGGGGCTTTTAACCTGGAGCAACAGAACGCGCTTGCCCTCCTTTTCCAGGATGCTAATAATTATGTGATCTTGATTTGGGGGTTGTTCTTCGCACTTCATCTGGTGTTGCTCGGCTGGCTGGTTTTCCGATCCGGGTTCTTTCCAAAGATTCCAGGTGTCTTGTTGGCGCTGGCGGGCATCGGTTATTTTGCCCAGAGCTTTGGAGTCATGGTGGCCCCCGGCCTATCTGACGTGCTGTCGACCGTGGTGTTGGTGCTCGCAACCCCTGGAGAGTTAGTGTTTGCCCTGTGGCTCTTGATCAAGGGAGTCGACGAGAACAAGTGGCAGGCGCGGGTTCTTGAATCGAATGAGGCCCTGGTCTAGCGGCTGATTACAACCTTGACAGTTGAGGCAAGCGTGGTCAGATAAAAAGGAACAGCAAATGAAAGCGATTGTAAGCACGAAACACGGACTTCCGGAGGTTCTTCAACTCACAGAGATAGAAAAACCAACCCCGAAGGAAAATGAGGTTCTGATCAAAGTCCATGCAGCTACAGTCACACAGGGCGATGTGATGCTGCGGAAACTGCATCCTTTGATGTATATCCCGATGCGGCTGTTCGGGGTGAGGAGAAAAAGGATCCCGGGACACGAGTTTGCCGGGGAAATTGAATCGGTGGGGGCAGAGGTGAAGCGGTTCGAGGCCGGCGACCAGGTCTTCGGAACGACAACAGGCTTGAGCGTCGGTGCGAACGCTGAGTACGTCTGCCTGCCCGAAGAGCGGGAGTCGGGAGTCCTGGCAATCAAACCGGTCAATGTATCCTACGAGGAAGCTGCCACTCTCCCTGTAGGGGGAATGACCGCCTTATACATTCTGAAACGAGGGGGCATCCAGCCGGGTCAGAACGTGCTGGTGTACGGCGCTTCCGGGAGCGTAGGCAGCTATGCGGTCCAACTTGCCAGGCATCACTTTGGGGCACAGGTGACCGGGGTGTGCAGCACGGCCAATGTCGAACTGGTGCAATCCCTGGGAGCCGGTCAGGTCATCGACTACACCAAAGAAGAGGTTGCCAAAAACGGACAAGTCTATGATGTCATCTTTGACGCGGTGGGAAAGTTCCCTTCTGCGCAAAGGAAAAGCGTCCTGAAAGAAACTGGAGCCTTTCTTACCATTCAATCAACCACTCAGGAAGAGATCGAGAATTTGTTGACTCTCAAAGAGCTGGTTGAGGCGGGCAAGGTCAGGGCAGTCATTGATAGGCGCTATCCGTTGGAAGAGGTGGCCGAGGCGCACCGGTATGTCGAAACCGGACGCAAACAGGGAAATGTCGTCATCACTGTGGCATAATTGCAGAACCTGCCTGTAGGAGTAGTTATGAAAGCGATTGTATGGACAAAATACGGGCCGCCGGATGGCCTTCAGCTTCAAGAGGTCGAAAAGCCTGTTCCCAAAGAGGATGAAGTCCTGATCAAAATCCACGCAACCACCGTCACAGCCGGGGACTGTGAGATGCGCAGGCTTGAGCTTCCTCTGATGCTATCCTTCCCTGTGCGACTGTACGCGGGCTTCCTCAGACCGAAAAGAATACCAATACTGGGGCAGGAACTGGCCGGCGAAGTCGAAGAAGTTGGTCAGCATGTGAAATCGTTTAAGAGCGGCGACCAGGTATTCGGCACCACCGGTTTTGGCTTTGGCGCGCATGCGGAATACATTTGTTTGCCTGAAGAACCCAATGAAATGCAAGGGAAGCTGGCTCCCAAACCGGCCAACCTGACGTATGAAGAAGCCGCTGCCGTTCCCACCGCCGGATTCGAAGCGCTGCATTTTCTGAGAAGAGCAAATATCCAGCCCGGGAAAAAGGTTTTGATCGTCGGCGCAGGGGGCAGTATCGGCACGTTTTCGGTCCAGCTTGCCAGGCACTTTGGCGCGGAGGTGACCGGCGTGGATAGCACCGAAAAAATGGACTTGCTGCGCTCCATCGGTGCAAACCACGTAATTGATTACACAAAGGGAGATTACACCAAAAGTGATGAATTCTATGATCTCATTATCGATGTGGTTGGAAAGGGTTCTGTTTCTCGCCAGCTAAAACTGTTGAAGCAAGGTGGATATTATTTTTTAGCGTACGCCGGGCTCTCTCACATCCTTCTCGGAATGTGGACATCGATGACAAGTAACAAGAAATTAAAGATTGAATCATCCAGCCAAAAGAAAGAAGATTTAAATTTTCTAATAGAGCTCATCGAGGCGGGAAAGATCAAGCCGGTCATCGACAGACGCTATCCCTTGGAACAAACTGCTGAGGCTCACCGGTATGTCGAGACAGGACACAAAAAGGGAAATGTTGTCATCACTGTGACGTGATTACAACACTACACATAGCTGTCCAGCCGGGTACATATCCGGAATACGGGTATAACTTTCGACCCCCGTTACATCAAACCCAACATATGGCGTAATCATATCATTGCAAGAATCATGCCGCACTCCCCGAATTGCCTCATAAAAAAAGTAACTTTGTGAAGGATCGTTGCCTCAAAAAAGATGTTACTTTCCGACAGTATACCAGCGCTGTCGGAGGAGCATATGATGAGCCAACGAAGCAAACGCGAGTTATTTGCAGAAATACAACCGAGATATCTGAAGGCCAGTAAAGCAGAAAAGCAAAAGATATTGGATGAATTCACCGCTAGCACAGGCTATCACCGAAAATATGCCATTCGGATTTTAAAGCATGGCTATAAGCGTCGTCCGAATAAACCCAAAGGGCGGACGGCGATCTACCGTGGAGAAGTGGTGGAAGCGTTGGAGCAAATCTGGGAGATCTATGGACGGATCTGCTCAAAGCGATTGCATCCTTACTTGCCTGAAGGGATCAAAGTACTGGAACGGTGTGGCGAGCTGACACTCTCAAGTGAAACCAAAGAATTACTTTTGCGCATCAGTCGTTCGAGTATTGATCGATGCCTGGCGCCTGCGCGCTTCAACAAACCGCATGGCCTAAGCACCACCAAGCCAGGCACGCTGCTCAAAAAGAACATCCCGGTACGTACCTTTGCCGATTGGACCGAAGACAAACCAGGTTTTATGGAAGTAGACTTGGTGGCACATTGTGGAGAGAGTACCGCTGGACAATTCCTGAACACCTTGACTTGTACCGATCTGTGCACTGGCTGGACTGAGCCAATTGCCCTGCTTAGGCGCAGCCAGGAAGCTGTGCGCGACGCGATTGATGCAATGCGACCAGAGTTGCCCTTTGATTTGCTCGGCATTGACTCCGATAATGGCAGCGAATTCACACTTGCACCTGGCGCAAGTGCAGGTGTCAATGATTTGCTTTATCGCTATTGCCTGGGACATGAGATCACCTTCACGCGTTCTCGCCCCTATAAGAAAAACGACCAGGCCCATGTCGAGCAGAAGAACTGGTCTGTGGTGCGTCATGTGATTGGCTATGACCGGCTCGAAACCGAAGAGCAACATGCTATTCTAACCAGCATCTATCAAGATTTACGCTTGTATGTCAACTTCTTTCAACCTGTCTTGAAGCTGATTGCTAAGGAGCGCATTGGCAACAAAGTCGTTCGCAAGTATGATATTGCCAGAACTCCTTACCAGCGCGTGATAGAACGCGAAGATGTTTCTCTGGTAAGAAAAGCGCAGCTGCTCAATGCCTATCTTCGCCTCAATCCCGCCAAACTGCGCAACAGTATTGACCAGAAAGTCCTCCAACTCTGGAGCACTTTATCGCCACAATGAATGAGTTTTTCGCTTTTTGGGCTACCAACTGGGCAAGAAGAATGGGCAGAGAATCCTGCTCCCTGCCCAGTTGTCTAGCCACTCACCGCGGCGCTCGGGTTGCTCTCCAGCATTGCCCTATCCTCCGGGTGAGCAATAGAATTGTATCATCACACAAAAACGTCCCTATCTTTGGGTAACATTTTCTTTTGAGGCAACGTTACCCCTAAAGTTACTTTTTATTTTGAGGCATTACGCTCCCTGTGTCAAGAAAGCACAGGGAGTGTTTATTTTGGGAATTGCGCAAAACCCTTTTGCCGTTTGCATTCGTTACAAATCTGGGTAGAGGGGATTGACATGGCCATCCACTGGCACAAAGCTAGTCTTGCATTCCGAAGATTATCAGTTTCGAGCTAAGTGTGAACTTCCAGATACGCTTTCAATCGAATCAAAGATGTCTTAATCGTCTCGTTTGCCTGCTTGACCAACAGCGGTTCAGCGAGTTGAACAATTCCTGTTTCCTCTGATTCCACAGTCCATGTGAGTTTGGTTGAGCTTTGATCCGGTTCCAGGGATAACGTGATCTGGGTCTGGAAAGGCTTTTCAGATTTCCACCCAAACTTTTTATTCTTTTCATACAAGTTGCACGTGTTTACCGTGACGAGTTTCTTCCCCAGGCGGTCCGCATTCTGTTCCCACTTCGTACCAAGTTTGGCGGGGCCGCCGTTCAGGCTGATTAATGCAAACGGTTCCTCGACCCAATCCACATGATGCGGAATGTCGGTAATGACCGCGAAAATAATTTCAGGCGGGAAGTTGAAGGATTCAGTAACGGTCACTTTCATTGCGTTTCTCCTAACCGGAACCCTCGCTCGTTCGACAACCCGGATGGTATTCGGTTGACTATCCAAATTGTAGGGGGTGCGCCAATCAAGAGCGACTCTCCCCTTCAACCAGCCTTACGCGGGCGCACAGATGTGGAGTCCAAAGTCTCGAGACTTTAGACTCCTTGTTTGCGATCGAGTAGAGCGTGTTATTTCCACCAGGTGTGGATGAGTGTGTTGTTGGCGCCCTGGGCGAAGCAGTCGATGCGTTTGAGAGACTTTGCAGCATTCCACCATGCCACCGCGGCAGGCGCGCTGAATATTTTATTGGTGCTGATGTCATCCCAGGCACTTCCTGTTTCCCAACCGCCGTAACCGGACACGGCAGCATGGTGCGCAACGATGATTTTGTCGCCGGGATAGATCGAGTTGGGATCCTTAATGTTCGGGTTGAGCTTCTCCAGAGCTTTAAGGGACATCTTGTGATCTCCGGCGATTTTTGACAGCCAATCCCCTGGCTTGGCTATATAGAACGCGTCCCCTGTAGGCTGGCTGGCCTGCTGCGCTGCGTAATACACCCGGTGTTTCAAGAGATCATCTGCACTGCGAACGAAAACGTCCACGCGGCCCCGATCGGCTCCGGAACCGGACACAGCTGCCGGCGCGTCTTTGATCGCGAGGCTATCTATCTCCCTCCAAACGTCAGAGGTGGCGGCCTTATACCACGCATGCTGCAAGTGACCGCTAGCGCCCCGGGCAAAGCAATCAATCCGTCCCGACTCCGAAGAGACGGCCGTAGGAGCGCTATTTAAGGCTCCGGATTGTCCGCCAACGTTCTCCCAGTCTTTCCAACCGTTCCCCATGCGGGAGGTTGTTCCGTTCTCCCAATATCTGCGGGACATATTATTGTCCATTATGTGGACGAGGACATCTACGCGTTCCATCTTCCAGGAGGCAGCAGCTGGCGCATCAGTGGTGGCACCGCCGAGTTCTTCTGTCCAGGCGTTCCAACTGCCATTCACAGAGGCGCGATGATAGGTCTTTTTGTTCCACACGGCAAATAGGTCGATCCGGTTCGGACCCCAGGACACCGCTCTGGGCGACTGTTCGATCCTATGGCCGTCCGAGAGATCTTCCCATTTTGCGCCCTGCCAACCGTCGTTCTCGTGGACCCTGTGGTACAGATGGTCAGCCGTGCCACGCACGAAAACGTCCAGGCGGCCTTCCTTCCAGGAAGAGACTGCGGGCGCGCCTTTGACTTTAATGCCGATATTCTCGACCTTCCAATTGCTCCATGACATGTTACTTTCCTTTTTGATTATTAATCCAACTGGTGATTCTGCCCGTGAAGGGATGCTGTGCGCTACTTCCCCGCCAGCAGATAGTACCTCTCTCCGCTGGTTCTGCCGCTCAGGTCGTAGGTCTGTCTGGTGTGAGCGCCGCCGGCATTGCAGTATGTCCTGTTCCAGTTATGGTACAGGCCCCCACATTTGGAACATTCGTAGTAGGCGCTTGACCTGTCCGCATCGCTACCAGGGGAGCCTCCGGTCACCGGCAGGATGTATGTGGCGCTGTTCGGTTCCATCACGTGGGCTGTCCCAATCTTGGCGTGGTTGCATACGCCGTGATCGGCAATATCAGCATCGCCCTTCATACAGAATAACCCATGGCAGTTCGTGCAAAAATGCCAGTTGCCTTCTTCCCAGTCCGGCAAGTTATCCGTCAGGGTTGGCACATTGAGGATGCCTCGGTTGGTATTGCCCGAAGTGGAATGCTGCCCGCCTGCCTTGCATGTGGGCACGGGTTTGCGGCCTGTAAAAAACAAACCTCCGCACTTGCCGCATGCCTGCCATCCAAACTGAGTAGTTCTCATGACTGATCTCCTATTTTGATTTGATGGAGGTAAACTTGATCAGGGGAGCGCCGGTATCGCTGGCGCTCCCCGTTCGTTTATAAAACTTTGATCTTACTTGTGGACAACGATACTGCCGCCGCCCAGGGACTGCTGTGAGCCGTTATCGTACACAACGACTTCAATGTCATTTTCTTCGTACCAGATCTTGATGCGGAAGGTGTCGGGGTTGTCGTCGTCGGCTGAGATCATGAACTTATAACTGCCCTCGCCATTGATCGTGCCTACACCCTTGAACTGGGCCTTGTTGCCAGCCACCACCAGCCATTCGTAACTGCTTGACTTGAAGTTCAGGTCACCAGCCTTGAATTGGAACTCGGTGTTGCCATCGGGCACATTGGCGCCCTTCTTATACTTGGCGACGAAGCCGAAGTTGGTTTTGCCGGTCAGGGTTTCGTCAGCTTTATACGCACCTGCTGGTGAGTCGATCCAGCCGCCACCGGTGACGAAGCCGCCGCTCGGATCGTAGACCACCACGAGGGTGCAGTCGGGATCAGAATCAACCGTACCGTCATTGACCGTCAGGCAGACGTTGTAGATGCCAGCCCCTGCGTAACTGTGGCTGGGCATCACACCTGTGCCGCTGCTGCCGTCGCCGAAGTCCCAGGTATAGGTCAGGGAATCAGCTTCGGGGTCGGAGGAAGCGGAGCCGTCAAGCTGGATGTCCGTGTCTATCGCGCCGAGGTAGGGACCACCGGGGTTCGCGGCTGGCGCTGTGTTGGAGACCTCCAGTTCGAACGCGCCTGCATCGCAGGCGGCGCCCTGCGGCCGCGCCACGCCGCGCTGGTCGGCCGACAGCCCGCAGGCGCCGGCGAAGTCGATCGCCGGGCTGCCCGCAACAAGGGCGTGGGTTTCGGTCGGTCCGCCGTTATCAGCCAGGGTCGTGTCGAGGATGCCGGTCAGGGCGGTTGGCGCGCCGTCGGTCGTGGCGTTGAAGTCGCCAGCGCCGGGGGTGAAGTTGGTGAAGGCACCGGCATTGCTCTCGCCGCTGTGTCCGAAGACGTTGAATTCGTCGGCGGTGATCGTGCCGGTCGCACCTATGTTATTTCGGTTATAGACTTCATCGACACCGGTGTAGTAATCGTCTCTATAGGACGAGTTGCCGGAAACCAGGCTGCGGTTCAAGGTCACTGTGCCGACGAAGTATAAGCCGAGTGCGTCGCGGCTGTCGTTGTAGATGCCACCGGCGCCGCCGGAAGTGATGCCAGAGGAGGCGTAGTTGCTGGTGATGGTGCTGTCGGCCACGGTCAGTGAGCCGGCGTTGTAGATGCCGCCGCCTAGGGAGCCCGAGTTGCCGGTGATGGTGCTGTTGGTCACGGTCACCACCGTGCCGTACCATAGGTTGGAGATGCCGCCGGCGGTGTTGTCGCCTGTGTTGCCAGAGATAGTGCTGTTGGTCACGATCAGCGTGCCGCTGTTGTTGAGAATGGCGCCGCCACCGGTGTTACCGGAGAGGGTGCTGTCAGTCACGGTCAGCGTGCCACCGTCATTGGTGATGCCGCCACCGGCGGTATTGGACGTGTTACCGGAGAGGGTGCTGTTGGTCACGGTCACCGTGCCACCGGCGTTGTAGATGCCGCCGCCTTGGGAGCCCGTGTTGCCGGAGAAGGTGCTGTTGGTCACAGTCAGCGTGCCGCCTTCGTTATAGATGCCGCCTTCAGAGTTACCGGAGAGGGTGCTGTTGGTCACGGTCACCGTGCCGCCGGCGTTGTAGATGCCGCCACCGAGTTTAATAGAACCACAGTCGCCCCCACGAGGGATGGGGTAGCATCGCCCGTTGCGCACGGTGACGCTGTCCAGCGTCAGATTGCCGATCGCGGTCACCTGGAAGACACGGCTGGTGGCGGTAAAGGGGACGGCGTTCGCCTGGATGATACTGTTGGCCGCGCCATTGCCGGTTATGGTCAACTCGCTGGTCACGGCCGGGAGCTGGAAGACGACGAGGGTGATGGTGTAGTCGGCGTCGAAGGTGATCGTGTTGGCGCCGGCCCCCGCAGCACATTCGCCAGCGGTTGCGCCGGAGGCGGTGTCGCTGTTAGCGGCGGTGATCGCCTCACGCAAGGTGCAGACACCATCGTCGGCCACTGTGTCGGCGTCGGTGTTGACGACGATGTTCCCTGCGGCGGGTGCGCTTTGGCCTTCTGCCGCTGCCGGGCTAACAATGAGCATTGCCAGAACAACAAAAAATGACATCAAACGAAATTTGTTCATAATTTTCTCCATGTTCATACAAAATAATTTAAAATGCCTAATTTGACTGCAAAGCAGGCACAGCGATGGAATCACCGCATTCCAGGCAAACCGACCCCTGCCCCAGCACCAGCTTCCAGCCGCGATAATCTTCCCAGGAAGGTAACAAGCCTGCCTCATCCAGCTTCTTTAGAAAATTCGTGGACGGGCTTTCGCCGACCTGACTGCCCCACCAGATGTTGCAGTGCTTACAAAGCCAGATGGCGCCTGAACCCAACTGCGCAATTTGTGACATAACAAAACCTCTCTTGGGTTACCTTACTTTGAGAGGGGAGCGCCATTTGATGGCTGGCGCTCCCCTTTGTTTACATCCCACCCGGAGGAGGAATAGGGATGTCCAGAAAATTCGGTTACTGGGAACATTACCGCCCTGGCGAGGTGTAATGAAATGCGGGTACTTGTGCTGCATTTCGCTCGCTCTGGTAGTAAATACTCATGCCGTTCTGAGCTGCTGCAAACGTTCCACGCTCGCTTTGCTGGTATATCGCCAACCCATCCGCGCTGCCAGTAACGGGAATAATAGCCGCTTGATTGAGTTGGGAGAAATCCGGTCTGGGAGGCCAGCTTAGATTTTCTGGAGCGGACTCCCGCCCGGCATAAAACTTGGCAATCGCTTCCCAGCGGTAAGCCGTAGCGTCGGCAGCGCTGAGGGTACTTAAATCCTGCCCGGCGGGCTGCCCAACAGAAACCGCGGGGAAGACCCCGGCTTGGTAAAGAGCGATAATGATCGATACCATTGCAATGATCAAAACGGCGACCAGCAAATATGGATTTTGAAACTTGGTTTTTTGAGAGGTAGATAACATGGCTCGATTCTCCTTGATAGAAATTAGACGAATGATTGGGTTGCGCATGCAGGTGTTCCTGTCTGCGCGACTTGGCCAAAGAATGGCACTGAATTGATCGTGCAGGGTCGAATTCTTGCCTTATAATGTTCTGTAAGCTCACCTCCTGCGAAAGGGTTTGTGATTTGATCGCCATATCAGACAATTAAGATGAAGTTAGTTTACATTTATGGCGTGACAGGAGCGTGACAGGAAACTAAGCTGACAGGAGGGTCAGTTGACAGGTGGCTTAGAAATCAGGCTTCTGGGGCCGCCCGAAGTGTTCTACGGCGGCCAACAAGTAAAATTCGCCACTCGCAAAGCGCTGGCACTGTTTGCTTACCTGCTGATCGAAGCCGGGAATCATCCGCGCGAAAAACTACAGGCCATCTTCTGGCCAGAGAGCGAAACCCGCCTGGCGCAGTCCGCCTTGCGCTCCACCCTGGCGCGCATCAAGGATGCATTGCGGGGAGTAGACAATCCCCTGCGGTTGGAGGGCGACCAGGTAGCCTTCAACATTTCATCCGTTTCCGCACTGGACCTTGACCTGGTCAAGCGACTCGCGACAGATACCCAACCGATGCAGATCGCGCCGCCCACACTTGCCCTGCTGCAGAACGCAGTGGAAGCCGTGCGCGGGCCATTCTTCGAAGCCTTCTCCCTGCCCGACGCCCCGGCTTTCAACGATTGGATTCTGATCCAGCGCAACGCCTGGGGGGGCGCCTGAACCTGATCCATGAGCGTTTATCCAACCACCAGCTCGAAACCCATCTCATCGGATCCGCCATCGAGACGGTCAACCGCTGGCTTGTTCTGGATCGCCTGAACGAAAGCGCTTACCGCCGCCTGATGCGCCTGCATTTCCTCAATGGAGACCGCTCGTCAGCGTTGCAAACCTATCAAACCTGCCGGAACCTGCTGACCGAAGAACTGGGCGTCGAACCATCCCCTGAAACCGAAGCTGTGCTGGTATACATCCGTTCGGCGCAGATCCCTGCCCCAGACCTGGCTTCCCAGGCCAGGGCGCAGGATGAGCGTCTTTCCATCCCGTTCGTTGGCCGTTCCGGGGAGTATCAAACGCTGGCCCGGGCTTTCCGCGCAGCCAAGAGTGGAAATGCGCAGATTGCGGTCGTATCCGGCAATTCGGGTATGGGCAAGACCCGCCTGGCAGAAGAATTCCTGAACTGGGCGGGGACAGAGGGCGCGGGCGTTTTGCGCGGGCGCGCCTACGAGACCAGCGGCGGCCTGCCCTACCAGCCCATGATCGACGCCCTGCGCGAGCGCCTGGAACGCGAGAATGCCCCGGAAGACCTGCTCGACGATGCCTGGCTGGTGGTGCTCACCCGCATCCTGCCCGAACTGCGCGAGCGCTATCCCGACCTGCCAGCCATCTCCGGCGACGAAGCCTCCGCCCGCTCGCGGTTGTTCGAAGCGATTGCGCGCCTTGGAGCATCCCTGGCCGTCCAAAGGCCGCTGGTCCTGTTGATGGATGATCTGCAGTGGGCCGACGCGGGCACACTGGAATTGCTGCATTACCTGGCCCGCAGTTGGCGCGCCAGCCACAGCCCGATCCTGCTCTTAATCCTGATGCGCGAAGAAGCGCTTTCGCATGGATCGGGATTACGCGACTGGATGAGCGGCCTGACCCGCGACGACCCCGTGACGCGCCTCTCTCTGGACCCTGTGCAGGCTTCCGCTATGGAAGAATTGGTCCAATCCCTGACGGGCCAAGGCGCAGCCGGCGCTGCTGACTTATCTGCCTGGTTGACAACGGAGACGAACGGCCAGCCCTTTTTCGTGGTCGAGACCCTCTCCGCGCTCGAAGATTACGGTGCATTGGTTTGGAGGAACGAAGAATTCTCTACCCCCGTTTTAGACGCAATAGCGACCCTGGCCAACTTGAAGAAGATGGATTCGCAGTCGCTGACGCCCACGATCCACGATGTGATTCTCTCGCGCCTGGAATGGTTGAGCAAGCCGGCCTCGGCCGTGCTGGCCGCGGCCGCAGTGATCGGCCGCGACTGCAACTTCTCCCACCTGCAACAGGTGGCCGGGACAGACGAACAGAACAGCCTGGATGCCCTGGATGAGTTGTTATCCGCTCGCCTGATTAAAGGAGGCCCGCAAAGAAGCCAGACCTTACATCATCTCCCACGACCGTATTCGTGAGGTCGTTTACGCACAGATCAGCGCAGCGCGCCGGCAGATTTATCACCGCCGTGCTCTGACTGCGCTGTCGGAAGCAAAAGCCCCGTCAGCGGAATTGGCAAGCCACGCTTTGTCGGCGAAGGAATGGCAACTCGCTTTTCAGCACAGTCTGAGTGCGGGGGAAGATGCGATGCGACTTTATGAAGTCACAACAGCGGCTGGGCATTATGAAACCTCCCGTACGCTCCTGAATGAGAACAAAGTGGAAGTGGAAACAGGGACCTGCCAGCAGCTCTATATCCAGTTAGGGAAAGCGTACGAATTGGAGTTCCATCACCGCCAGGCAGTGACCATTTACGAAGAAATGCAAGCCCAGGGCTCCGCACGCGACAGCCGCGAAATGGAACTGGCCTCGCTGGTAGCGCGCTGCGTCTTGCTTCCCGCGCATTACGAAACGCAGGATTTGGAAAAGGCGAGAGTTCTAGCGCAAGAGGCTGTCCCTCTGGCATACATGCTTGATGACCTGGAGGCGCAGGCGCAAATCGAACTGAGCCTTGCCCGGACGTATAAATTCGGTGACAAGCAAGTCGGGCCAGCCATTGCTCACTTCCGCGCCGTAGAAAAACTGGCGCACAGGGCTGGCTTGCGTGAGCTGTTGGCCTGGGCCAAGTTGGAACTTGGGGTGGCTTTCACCTCCCTGGGGCAACTGGAGCATGCTAAATCGGTCTTGACCGAATCGATGGAGATTTTCCGCGAACTCGAACAACCTCCAAGGGTGCTGAGTTGCTTGCACAACTTGGCAATCATCCAGATACAAATCGGGGATTTCGAGGCTGCCCTGTCTTTGCTAGAAGAAGCCTACCGGGCGAACAACGCATTAGACAGTCCCACCTCGGTCTATGCCCTGGCCACCACCCATAACGCGATCCATATCGTGCGGGGCGAATATGACCTGGCTTTCGAGTCATTAACCCCTGCCTTGCAGTTGGATGAAACCCAGATCTTATCCGGGCTGTGGATCGATATCTTTCAACAGTTGGCTTGGTGTTATTTCGACCTCGGGGCTTACCAGCTGGGAATCGAGCATTGTCAAAAAGCGATCAGCCGTCATGGGTATATCAACTCCACCGGTCGCGCGCCGGCTTTCGCTATATTGGCTCTGCTGCAAACCCGAAGCGGGAATCTAAGCGAGGCGGATGCGGCCATAACAAAAGGTTGGGAGAATTTCGATCTTGGATGGCAAACCTACTCAGGTTGGTGGGAAACCGTTTCCATTTTACAGGCAGAAGCGGAGTTGGCGTTGGCGCAAGGGGAATTGGGTCGAGCCGCGCGCTGCATCGAACAACTGCTGGGGAGATATGACGAACTGAAGCTGCGCCACCTCAAGCCATGCATCTTATTTCTCCAGGCAAGGGTGGAATTGGCTGTGGGGAAGAAAGAAAACGCATACCAGACGCTCACCAATGCGCTGGCGTTATCTGATGAAATGGGCGCGCACCGCGATGTGTGGGCAATGTGTTGGGCGCTGAGTGAACTGGAAATAGAGCGGGGAAGCAAATCAGTCGCAACCCAATTAAAAGAGCGGGCATGCAATGAAGTGACGTTTATTGCCGGGCACGCTGGCACAAGCCAGTTAAGTGAGATTTTCCTGAATTTACCGGAGGTGCAGTTGATTTCGAATGCGGAATAGAGGCTCGACCTGGCCTACAATTCCATTGAGATACATCCTGTAGGGAGCTACTCATCAAACGCGTGAATTGACCTGGACCTTGTAATGCTGTGCTTTGAAAAATCGAGCGGCAAAGGCGGCGGCATCGTCCGGGTTATAAGGGGCGCAGCTAAACACATCCAGATAAATAGCGCAGGAGTGATCAGCAAAGTGGGCGGAAATGAGCGACGTTTCAATCAACTGGGTCATACTGAAACCAGTAACACGCGGATCCTCACCAAAGTGCACCACTTGCGTATCGCCGAAGCGGTGCATCTTGATCAAGTCGCACAATTCCCGCACAAAGCGCTTGATCTCGGCTTCATTCTGCATGAGTGCAAGATCGCATTCGTACAGATCGATGCAGGATGAAACCCCCCAATAGACTGTCTGATTTTCCATATTGATCTCCTTGGTTTTGCTGCTCCGATTCAACACGCTACGGCCAGTGGATGAGCAGTACGCCTCCAAGAGCCATGAGAACGCCTACGATCTGGGCAGATGTCAAATGCTCTCGAAAGAACAATACACTGGCGGTCAATACGATCAAGGCATACAGGGCTGTTTGCAAAGCACCAATGACGCCCAGCTTCCAGCCCGATATAAAAGCAAAAGTGAAGATACAGATCTGCACCAGATACAAAACAATGGCACCCCACAACCAGGGACTTCGCAGAACACCTGTCAAGTTTCCAGCCAAGGCCGCTTTTTTGAGCAGGACATCTGCCAGCGCAACGGATGTGACTGCCACCAGAACGACCAAGGTTTGTAAATACCGATGCCCTTCAAATGTATAAAGAAGATTTTGTTCTGTCATGTTAATTTCCTGTCAATGGATGGGAGGGATCGCCTACCCCTTGTCCAGCCTGAAGGTGGTCAGCAAAATGATGCTCCTGCCGGACCCAGAGCTCGGTGGAAAGAACGGACACTTGGGTGATACGATCAATCGGCAGGCTGTTGCGCATGGAAGCTCTTCGTATCGACTCCGGGTTGGGAGCGTCATAAATACAAAACGATTTTGCGCGGTCAGGTGAAAAATAAGAACAAACCCAGACCACCTCTTCGTGGGCATTGTTTGCGGCAAAGGCTATCTGCGTTCCTGGCGGGTCGTCAGACCCGGGGAGACTGATTCCCGCCTCAGCGGTGAAGGTACGTTCTACCAGATATCGATGCATCCCATCCATCCTTTCCTGTTATGAATAAAGAATACAGGAAACCGAGATGGACTACATCGGGAGTCCCACCCTATATTTCGAGATGTCCTTCCCTATTTTTCTGAGAAGTGGGGGTGCGTTCGGGCTAGCGAGGCGGCTTCTTCACGAGAATGCAAATCCATCTTTCCCAAGATAGCCGAAACATGATGATCGGCAGTTTTGGGAGAAATATGGAGACGCGCAGAGATTGCAGCATTCGATAGGCCCTCGACGAGCAATCCCAGGACTTCCACCTGTCTTTTGGTCAGTCCAAAGGGATTCTCGCGGGTCGAAGCGTGCGGTGCGCGTGGGATTTTTACCACTCCATCCTGGTGCAATCTTTGACGCAAAAGGTCTGCGGCAGGACGTGCACCCAATCGGTCAAATATCTTCAGGGCTGCGACTTGCGCTTCGCTGTCCCCGTCAGCCAACGCCCATGCCTGCTCATAGGGACAAGCCAGCCGTTTCCATTCCTCGGCCGCGGCCTGCCATTCCCCGGCAATCTGCAGCTGGAAGGGAACGGCCATCCTACCGTATTGAGTTGGCTGCTCCCCACATCGCCACAACCAGAATGCCGCTTCCCCTGCCAGCCAGGTGTGCTGTTTGTCAACTGCCAGATCATATAACGCACGCGCTTCGCTCAACGCAGTTTCCAAATTTCCTGCCAGCCAGGCTTCCTCAGCCAGGGCGGCGTTAACAAGGGCTACATCTTCGAATTGATCGGACACGGCGCCAGCACTGCGTGCATTTGTCAGCAATTCGCGCGTTCCGCCTGCGCCGATTCTGGATTGCAGGCGTCCCAATGCCAGGAAAGCAGGCAGGCGATTACGAGCAGAAACGCTGGTATGACGCAACACCTCGTTGGCCAATTCCACAGCTTCTGTCCAATATCCCAAATACATGTCTGTGAGAGCCTGCCACGCAAGCATATAGAAGCGGACGAGGTCCAAGTCCCGTTCTGCGCAATAAGCAATACCTTCCGACAGATAACGCCTGGCTGTTTCAAAGCGGTGCAGTTCACAAGCTGTGGAGCCGAGGTTTGCATATACCGCGGCGACGCGCGCATCAAGACCGGCTTCATGGGCGATCTTGAGACAGCGTTGTAAGTATTCGCTGCCACGTTCAAAATCCATGGAAAGCAAATTCGAACCCAGGGTACCGTATGCCATGGCCAGCACACGCGAATCCCCAAAACGTTCTGCCAGCGCTACAGCTTTTTCGGCCAATATATTTGCTTCGTGGATATTGCGATTCCTGTTTTCCAGAAAGGCCTGGTTGCGGTAAGCGAGAGCCAATTCCTTGCCTGGTGGCTGCTTTTCAAGTATTTCAACGGCAGTCCGGGAACACTCCTGGGCTTCCTGGCCTTTTCCGATGGTTAGAAGCGCCATTGTTAAAATAGGCAAGATTTTCGCCTTCTTTGATCGAATTTGCAGCCCTACGCCACAATTCAATCGCCTGACGGCGGCTGACGATCGACTCTTCCTGGTTTTCGATGAGATTATTTTCCCAGGCATAGGATTCGAGAAGAAGAGCTTGCTCTTCAGGAGGTAAACTCTCTGCATAACGCAAAGCCAGTGTTAAAAGAGCAGCAGCAGCACGATGAGTGCCAGCAAGGGAAGCCTGTTTGGCCGCAGGAGGGGCGAATTCCAACACAGCTTCCCGGTCGCGCGCCGCATCAGCATGGTGCGCCAGACGGGACAAGTCATGCCCGGCAGCAGACTTCGCCCTCAGCGATTCCAGGACCAGGCGATGCAATACCAGACTGCGCTGCGGCGAGAGGCTATCCAGGATGGTTTGCCGGGTCAGTTCATGCCGGAAAGCGATGACGTTCCCCACCGAATGCAGCACGCCGACAGCGATGCATTCCTCAACAAAGCTTGCTTCCGCCCCGGTGACCTCTGTCAGCAGCCAGGGCTCGATGCGCATCCCAATCACAGCAGCGGCCTGCAGAACAGCTTCCGCGGATGGAGAGAGACGGGCAGCGCGGGCAAGTACCGCATCGTGGACCGTCAGCGGGATACCGCTTGTAGCGCTCGAGAGAATTTCTGTGATGTAGAAAGGGTTGCCTCCCGTTTTTTGGTGCAGGCTGGGGACATCGATGGCGCGTTCACCAACGAGCGCCCGTACACCATCTTCACTGAGCGGTTGCAATAGAATGTGGTGCGCAGATCGTGATACCGCCAGATCTCCAAGCACACGACGAAGCGGATGCTGTGAGCCAAGCTCATCATCCCGGTAGGTAAGCACCAGCAAGGCCGAGGTGCGCGAAATCCGTCTCCCAAGAAAGCGCAGCAGATCAAGTGTAGACTTATCTGCCCAATGCACGTCCTCGAACACAGCGACCGCAGCCTGTCTTTGCAAGGCCTCCAGCACAAGGGGAAAAATAGCGGCGCGGTGTGCATCTGAGGCCAGAAGGGCAGGCAAATCCTCATGCAGCCGGACAGCCATATCGTAAACCGGGCCAAACGGGCGTGGCACAAAAAGTGAATCACAGATCCCCCAATAAACCGGCACGGTGGCCATGTGGCGGTGTGTAAATACTTCGATCAGGGAAGTTTTACCGATCCCCGCCTCACCACTTATCAACGCGATTTGACCGGCCCCACTGCGTGCTTCAAAAAAAGCAGACTCCAGCTCAGACAGGTATTGTTCGCGTTCCAATAGTTCCATATCAATCAAAGCGAGAGATTTAGTAAGAGACTTTCGAAGAATTGTTTGTACACGTTTGCCTGGAGAACAAGCAATATGAATTTGGTAATTTATATCATAATTCAATATGGGTTCAATGAACTTAAAAGTCCTATCGCAGCGGGGCTCATGTCGCCGATACGGCTATACGTTTCACCCAACGTGGCAATAAATCCGTTTTCAATTCCCTTATATGGATGAACCCGTAATCATATTCAACGATTATTCATCTATTTCGGATTGAACCTGTACCCATATTCAATCGCATCTCATAAACAGTCATGTCGCACTGCCTGTGTCCAAAATCACAGGCAATGTTTTTAATTTAGGGTATACCGTTTCCGCGGAAGAATCTGGTTTTGTCAAAAATCAATCCTAAGAAATCCAAAACTCTTCTAAAAAGAAATTAATTTCTTTCACTATATAATGACAAGTATAAATACGACCAAGCAGTGCTCATAAAATTCTTTTAAGAAAATGAATAGTATTTTTCCAGTACTCAACAGTGCATTGCCGTGTTAGGCAGGATCGAATCTTAAGGAAGCAAGTAGAAAGTGGAAATGGATCTAGCACTTCTATTGCTGGACATACCCAACAATTTACGAGCCGGCCATCTCCCAGTTTTTGACTTTTCCACTCGCCTGGAAGGATGTAAGCAACAAAACCGCGAATAGAATGTCAACGGTTTGGACCCTATGCTCCTCTTATAGGCGCACGAGATTACTCTAGCCATAAACTCAATTGCGTGGTTGGCCCATCGATATTCACTTCCCACTTGGGCTAAGTTAACCACCCAATCATCCAGTCTGCTCTATTTCTATGTCCTTACATCTAATAATAAGCAAATTTCATCCGCCGTTTCATTCAAAATCAAGAAACGTCTTTGCAATTTTGCAAGTCCTAATTTTAGGGTATTCTTAGCTTAACAGGTTATAGATTATAAAAAGTTCATTTGTATTTTGTATTTGTTCCCACCACAGCCTTATTCTAATCCGGGGTAGTCAATACGAAAGCTGGCATAAGAATATCACTTTAATAAACCGAGAAATTATTTTTCGGAGGGCGGAGCGTGGAAATATCTACATTTGAACCTTTCCTTCAATTATCTGGCACGAGAATTTTTTGGTCTTCACAGTTGGGAAGAAGAACATATCCTCGGAACTAGGAAAGATAGTCAATTAACAATACTGCAAAAGATGCTAATATCAACCAAGAAGAAACCCAATTAATGGCATATTTCTTTTGATGTCAAAGAAAAAATATTCTGTACCTGTTGCCATCACCAAAGTGTTTCGTTATTATGAACATAGAGTCTTCCTATCTCTCCTCTATTATCTCTGATTTGTGGGTGAGTTGCTCAAACCCTAGCCCACAAGCGCAATTCAGGTTATTTTGTTTCCCATATGCTGGCGCTGGATCGACTATATTTAATTCGTGGTCTGGTCTATTGTTGCCAGAGGTCGAACTCTATTTAGTCCATCTCCCAGGTCGAGAGAAAAGGATTAAAGAATCACCCTATAAACAGCTTTTGCCGTTGACCGAAGTGCTCGCGGAGGCCTTGTATCCGTATTTCGACAAACCTTTTGCCTTTTTTGGGCACAGCATGGGAGCACTTATCAGCTTCGAAGTCGTCCGCAGCTTGTGCAATCGCTTTTCGCAAAGTCCGGTTCATTTAATCGTTTCGGGGAAATCTGCCCCTCATCTACCCAGCCGTCATCAAAATATCTATCAGCTAACAGATGATGAACTCGTATCTGAATCCGAGCGCCTTTATGGCGCCCTGCCAAAGATTATCTTAGACGACCCTGACCTATTGAAATTTTTTTTGCCAATCATACGGGCAGATCTGACCCTAGTTGAAACCTACCAATATATATCCGGTGGCCCTCTCGAATGTCCCATTACGGTTTTTGGCGGTGGCCAGGATAATTCTGTGAACGAAGATGAACTGTCAGCGTGGCGTAACTATACTGTTGACAATTTCAACCTGAAAATCTTTCAAGGGGATCATTTTTTCATTCAGGCTAATCGCACAGCGCTTGTTCAAGAAATAAAAAAAGCGCTGTGCAAATAGAAGCGTATTTGCTTTAAATTTATTTCCAATGTCAGTTAAGTATTTGTGAGAGAACCCCTTATTTTTGCATTGGAAGCTCGGAGAAGAGATGACTGGGAAGTTATTAATGAATAAATATGATAAAGGTAAAGAACCCATAGCCATTGTCGGGATTGGGTGTCGCTTTCCCGGAGGGGTAGACAGTCCGAACACATTTTGGCAGCTTTTGGTAAATGAAGTTGATGCGATTACCGAGATGCCGCTTAATCGGGCGGATGTAACACCTTTTTACAGTTCGATATCAGCATCACCAGGAAAGATCGCTACCCGTGAGGGCGGCTTTCTGGAAAACGTTGATATGTTCGATGCGTCCTTTTTTGGGATCTCCCCTCGCGAGGCAAATTATATCGATCCTCAACAACGCTTGCTTCTTGAAGTTGCGTGGGAAGCACTGGAAGATGCCGGCCAGACGCTTGATAACCTAAAAAACAGTCAAACGGGTGTTTTTATTGGCATGTGGGCGAATGACTACGCGGACATGATGTACAAGTCAACAAACGATATAAACCTTTATATCACCACGGGTGGTGGTCGCTACGCGGCGTCTGGTCGTCTCTCCTTCTTTTTTGGTTTTCAAGGACCCAGCCTTACCTTGGACACTGCATGTTCTTCGTCACTTGTCACCGTTCATCTTGCCTGTCAAAGCTTGAGGGAGGGCGAATTGACAATGGCATTGGCAGGTGGGGTCAACCTTATCTTGGAACCGTCAATTTCGATTGGCTACTCACACGCAAAAATGCTATCCCCTGATGGACGTTGCAAATTTGGTGATGCCAAAGCAAATGGATATGTTCGAAGCGAAGGGGCCGGTCTGGTTGTCCTCAAACGCCTATCCCAAGCGATCGCTGATCAGGACCCCATTTATGCCGTTATTCGTGGTAGCGCCGTAAACAACGATGGCCGTAGCAGTGAGCTTCTGGTAGCCCCCGGAATAGATTCACAAGCTACCATGTTACGAGAAGCGTACAGGAATGCCGGCGTTGCTCCTGCAGATGTAGGTTATATCGAGGCACACGGCACTGGTACGCCAGTCGGCGATCCGGTTGAATTACAAGCAATAGGAAGGGTGATCTCTGAAGGCCGTTCAGAAAATCATCCCTGTTTGATCGGATCTGTGAAAACAAATATTGGCCATACCGAAGCAGCTTCGGGGGTGGCAGGCTTGATTAAGGCAGCACTCTGCCTGAAACACAAAACTATTCCTGCCAGCCTTCACTTTAAAGATCCAAATCCAAAGATCCCTTGGGAAGAGTTACCTCTAAGCATACAAACGAAACTGACCCCATGGCCAGAAGCGCAAGAGCCTGCCATTGCTGCTGTGAACTCTTTTGGAATCACCGGAACCAATGCTCACATCATACTGGCTGAAGCAGCGAGTATCTTTCCGAATGAGCACGCCGAACAGACAGTCGGCCCTCATCTTTACCCTATATCTGCACATACCCCTAAGGCGCTCAGGGAATTAGCCAAATCCTATAAGAAGACTCTTGCCGAAGAAAACGCGCCATCCCTGCATGACCTGTGCTACACTGCTGGCTGCCATCGCGCTCATCACTCTGAACGCTTGGCTCTTGTCGCTCATTCCCATCAGGAATTGCTCGGGCAGCTTGAGGAATATTTGCAAGGCCAGCACCAACAAGAAAAATTTACTGAACCTGATAGAACAGATGAATATGCTAAAGTCGTATTCGTATTCCCAGGACAGGGTTCACAATGGCTTGGAATGGGGCGCGAGCTGGTAAAAGAGAATCCCGTATTCCGCGAAGTCTTGGAGCAATGCGAACGTGCAATGAAGCCCTGGGTAGACTGGTCTCTTTTACAACAACTGGAAGTGAATGACGATTCGCCCTCATACAGATTGAATGAAATTGGTGTCATCCAGCCTACACTGTTTGCCATTGAAGTGGCATTAGCCGCCGTATGGAGATCATGGGGCGTTGAACCTTCGGCAGTGATCGGGCATAGTATGGGGGAGGTTGCGGCTGCGTATATTTCCGGAGCGCTAAGTTTGGATGATGCTGCGCGCGTGATCTGCAAGCGAAGTCAGTTGATGCAACGCACAAGTGGTATGGGCGCCATGGCTGTGATCGGACTGCCCTTCACAGAGGTCGAACATGTTTTGAGCGGCTATGAAGATAATCTTTCGATCGCCGTTCAAAACAGCCCAAAGTCAACCGTGTTATCTGGCGACCCTGCCACGCTCGAATCCTTGATGGAAAATCTGCGCGAACAGGAAGTATTCTGTCGCCTCATAAATGTTGACGTGGCTTCCCATAGTCCGCAAATGGATCCTCTACAGCCAGAATTGATCGAGGCACTGAACAACATTCAACCCCGAACGACGACGATTCCTTTTTATTCAACCGTCACGCAAGAGGTTTGCGACGGCATGTCGCTTGATGCTGAATACTGGGGGAAGAATCTTCGTCAGCCCGTGCGATTTGGCGATACCATCCAGCGGCTGTTGGAGGATGAGCACGTTATCTTTATTGAACTAAGCCCGCACCCCATCCTCTTGACTTCTATTGAAGAAACCAGTAAAGAAGCAAACAAACCCGCTCATGTATTTGCTTCCCTTAGGCGGGATCAGCCTGAATCACAGACGATGCTCGCTGAGTTAGGTTCGCTTTATACGCTGGGATACAAGGTCGATTGGAACAAGCTCTATCCCAACGGCGGAGCCGTTGTTTCATTGCCAACCTATCCCTGGCAACGGGAAAAATATTGGTTCGAGACATCCTCGGTTCCGTTAAAACAGACGCGCCCAGGCGCCCACCCGCTCCTGGGTGAATACCTGCAATCGGCAACCGGCGTTCACATCTGGGAAACGCCTGTAAGCACCAAATTATTCCCTTACCTGAGCGATCATCAGGTGCGCGGTGCAGTGGTCTTTCCGGCTGCGGCCTATTTAGAGATGGCCCTTGCAGCGGCAACTGAAGTTTACGGCTCGAAACCGTACCAGGTCAAAAACATTTCGTTTCGAGAAGCCTTGTTTCTACCGGAAGAGAATAATCAAATTATTCAACTGGTTTTGACACCGGGCACTCCGGACTCAGCGGAGTTTAATTTCTATAGCCGTTTCTCTCAAAACGATTCCCCAGAAACCTGGCCCTGGCACGCCAGCGGAAGTATTGAAATCGGCCAGGAAGATTCTCTTCCCAACAATATTACGTTCGCCGATTTGCTTGGCCAGCAATCGAGTGAAAGCTACGCCGAGGAATTCTACTCCAGGGTATCCGGGCGTGGCCTGGATTACGGCTTTAACTTTCAAACGATCACCCATCTCGCCCAACTGAAAGATGGGATTCTCGCAAAAATAAAGTTGCCCGACGAACTCGTTTCGCTTCCCACAAAATATCACCTTCACCCTGTGTTACTTGACGCCTGTTTGCAAACTCTTTTGGCAGCATTGCCAGAATTGAATCAGGATACTTACCTGCCCACATTTCTTGAAAAACTGCAAATCCATAACGCGCCTAACTTCCATGACGAATGGTGGGCGTATGTCGTGCCAACCGGAGAGATTGCTGGTGTAACAGGAAATTTTTTCTTATTCCATGGAGACGGGCAACCTATTCTGTCTGCATACGGGCTGCAACTGCAAAGGCTTGAAGCGAAGCAGGAAGACACCAGTGATCTTTTGTATGAGATCAAATGGCAGGAAAGTCCAATTCCCTACCAAGAGCAAAACAAATCAAGTCATTGGTTGATCTTTTCCGATCAACAGGGTGTTGGCAGTTCGCTTGCAGATTATCTTAAAAAACATTCTCAAAGCTGCACACTTATTTTTGCGGGAAACGCGTATCGATCGGTTGGCCCGGGCAGTTACGAACTCGAGCCATCACAGCCCTCGCATTTCCAACAACTTTTTGAAGATTTGGTTCAAGAGTCCCAACCCGTGTATCGTGTTGTCTATTTATGGGGCTTGGATGAAAAGGAGCCGGCCCCTGCACCATCCATTGCAGATTTAAAGCTGCTCAGCCTCCTTTATCTGGTTCAAGCGATCGCGCGGATCGAGACAACTGACTCCCATCATCTACAACTCGTCACACGCGGGGCACAGACGGTTCTATCGGAGACAGAAGCTGTTTCCGTTACACAAGCCCCTATTTGGGGAATGGGAGCGGTGATCGCCAACGAACTGCCAAACCTGCATTGCACGCGGTTTGATTTGAGTCCAACTCCGATGGAAGGGGAAATCGAACTGTTGGAGCGGGCGCTGCAAATAAACGATGGGGAAGACCAGGTGGCATTAAGATATCGTCAGCGATATGTGGCCCGTTTGAAACGGGTTCAGTTACCGGCCGGGAAAGAAGCGGAGAACCCTGTCCGGGAGAAATTTGCGGAGCAGCAATCCTTCCAGGTGCAGGTTACTTCCCCGGGCCTGCTGGATCATTTGTCCCTTAAACCGGTGCTGAGGAAATCTCCCAAAGCAGGCGAGGTCGAGATCGCCGTCAAAGCGACCGGGCTTAACTTCATGAATGTGATGGCTGTATTGGGAATCTTGCCGGGATATGCAGGCGGCGTGGGTCCGCTCGGCATTGAGTGTGCGGGTATTGTTTTGCGCGTTGGCGCAGGAGTGAGCGATCTGCAAAAGGGCGATGAAGTGGCGGCGATTGCGTTCGATTGTTTGGGGACCCATGCAATTGCCGATGCGCGGCTGGCAGTGAAAAAACCGTCTATCATGAGCTTTGCGGAAGCGGCCTCTATTCCGATTGCGTACGTGACAGCCTATTATGCGTTCCATGAGCTTGGCAGGTTGCAGGAAAAGGAACGTGTGTTGATCCATTCAGCAACTGGAGGGGTCGGTCTCGCCGCGATCCAGCTGGCAAAACGAGCCGGCGCAGAGATTTTCGCTACAGCGGGAAGCGAAAAAAAGCGGGAGTATTTGCTTGGCATGGGAATCCAGCATGTGATGGATTCGCGTTCGCTCGCCTTTGCTGAAGAGGTGATGCAAGAAACGCATGGCGAGGGAATTGACATGGTCTTGAATTCTCTTTCCGGGAATGCGATTGCAAAAGGGCTGGAAATTCTGAAACCTTACGGCCGTTTTATGGAGATCGGCAAGCGCGATATATATCAGAACAGTAAAGTTGGATTATTGCCATTCCAGAACAACCTGTCCTACTTTGCCATTGACCTGGATAAAATGAGCCGTGAACGACCGGATATTGTAGGCAAGATGTTGCACGATGTTTTCCATCTCATTGAAACAGGCGAAATCCCCCCTCTGCCCGTAGAGACGTTTCCGGTTTCAAAAGTGAGCGATGCCTTCCGCTTGATGGCCCAGGCGAAACATATCGGAAAGGTTGTTATTGTTTTGGAAGATCCAGAAGCTTACTTTGAGCTTCCTGCTGGCGCAACGGCAATTCACGCGCAGGGTTCCTATCTCATCACAGGCGGCCTTGGCGATTTGGGCTTAACCTTTGCCTACTGGCTGGCACAACAAGGCGCTCGCCATATTGTGCTGGTGGGGCGAAGTACACCCTCAGACGGCGCACAAAGGATTATCGCTGAGCTGGAAGCCAGTGGAGTGAACGTTATCCCGGCTCAGGCAGACGTAACGAACCTGGACCAGTTGACCGGTGTGTTCGCCCAGATGGAAGAGACGCTCCCGCCTTTGAAGGGAGTCATCCACGCAGCCGGCCTATTGGCGGACAGCACAATCCTGCAAATGGACCGGGACCGCTTCCTGCTGGCCCTGGCGCCAAAGGTCATGGGGGCCTGGAACCTTCACATGCTAACAGCTGATCAGCCGTTGGACTTCTTTATCCTGTTCTCGTCAGTCGCCGCGTTCCTGGGAACACCGGGACAGGCCAATTATGCCGCGGGAAATGCCTTTCTCGATGCGCTGGCAAGATACCGCCAGGCACAAAACCTTCCGGCGCTCAGCATAAACTGGGGACCATGGAGTGAAATCGGCCTGGCCGCGAAAGAGACCGTGCGCGGTGAGCGCTTAACACAACAAGGCCTTAAAAGTATATCTCCCTCACAGGGACTGGATCCGATGTCTTTGTTGATGGCTCAGGAATATTCGAATCTGGGCGTAATGTCTCTGGATACTGGAAAATGGTGCGCGGCTCAACCCGCCGCAGCGCGCTCTTCCTTATTCAAGGATATCCTGAATTGAAACGAAACCGAAACAAATAAGAAGAAACCGTCGCGGCAGAACATCCGTGATGAATTGCTGGCGGCTGAGCCTGGCCGGCAGAGGCGTTCGTTGTTTGACACCCACTTGCGCGAATATGTGGCACAGGTATTACATTTATCGCCGTCGCGCGTCCCCCTGGATAAGCAGCTGAAAACTTTAGGGCTTGATTCGCTGATGTCCATTGAATTACGCAACCACCTGGAAGACGCGTTGGGAATCGGTCTTTCCGCCACTTTAATCTGGAACTATCCAACCATCAGCGCGCTCGCACCTTTCCTGGCGGAAAAGATGGGGATTCCGCTGGAGGAGGATAGGAATTAAGTGCCGGCAGGGAAAGAGGCGGAGCCTGCGTTAGACGAACTCGATCATCTGGCCAAGGATGAGATTGAAGCCTTACTCGCTGAGGAATTATCCGCAATTGATGAATCCTTGAAAGGAAGCGGATTTGAAACAAATGCCTGAACAAGCTGACGATATCTCTCAATTAAAAAGAGCGCTGTTGGCGCTCAAGGAAATGCGGGCACGGCTTGAGTTGCTCGAGCAGGCGCGAAGGGAACCGCTGGCAGTCATTGGGATGGGATGCCGTTTTCCCGGGCATGCGAATTCTCCGGCGGCTTTCTGGAATTTGCTTGTGCAGGGCATGGATGCAATCACAGAAGTGCCGGCAGACCGCTGGTCCATGGAGGACATTTATGCGTCCGATTTCCTGGCACCCGGCAAGGCAAACACGCGCTGGGGCGGATTTCTCGACCAGGTAGATCAGTTTGACCCCGCGTTTTTTGGGATATCCCCGCGGGAAGCCATGCATATGGACCCGCAACAGCGGATTCTGCTACAGGTCGCTTATGAAGCTCTGGAAGATGCAGGCCTGTCGTTGGATCAACTGGAAGGCAGTTTGACCGGCGTTTTCACCGGCATCCACAGCCACAGTAGCGATTACGCCTGGATGCAGATGCGTGACCTGAAGGATATCGACACGCATACCGGTGCCGGAACCGCTCATAGCATTGTTGCCAACCGCTTGTCTTATCTCTTCGACTGGCAGGGACCGAGCATCGCGCTGGACACGGCTTGTTCCTCTTCGTTGGTCGCCGCTCACCTGGCGAGTTAAAGTTTACGAAACCACGAATGTAATCTCGCCCTGGTAGCCGGCGTGAATTTGTTCCTGACCCCGGAATCAACCATTACGTTTTCAAAACTGCAAATGATGGCGCCCGATGGGCGCTGTAAAACCTTTGATTCGCGCGCCGACGGTTTTGTCCGCGGTGAAGGGTGTGGGGTTCTGGTGTTGAAACGGTTGTCGGATGCGCAAGCCGACGGCGATAGAATCCTAGCTCTTTTGCAGGGCTCTGCCGTTAATCAGGATGGACGCACAAACGGGCTGACGGCGCCCAATGGCCTTTCCCAGCAAAACGTGATTCGACAGGCATTGTCCAACGCCCATATTTCCCCTGAACAAATTAACTATGTAGAAACTCACGGTACAGGAACGAAACTAGGCGATCCGATAGAGGTAGAAGCGTTGGCAGAGGTTCTCGGTCAACGAGAAGCGGGCAGTCAGCCCTGCAGGCTGGGCTCCGTGAAAACGAACATCGGGCATCTAGAAGCCGCCGCTGGGATAGCCGGTCTCATCAAGACAATTCTGGTTTTACGCCACGAGATCATCCCTGCTCAGTTACACTTCCAAGAGTTGAATCCACTTATCTCACTTAATGAAACTCGCTTTGAGATTCCAACCGAACCAATGCAATACCCACGGACGGACATGTCCCCCCGCATTGCAGGCGTGAGTTCCTTCGGTTTTGGGGGAACGAACGCGCATATTATCCTGAAAGAAGCGCCATTGGTCAAACATGTTGAAACCTCTACAGCGCCCGGACCATATATCTTGCCAATCTCCGCTCGAAGTGATGATGCGCTCAATGACCTGGCAAACGCATACGAATCATTTTTGTCCAATAGCGAAGCTTCTTTAGTCGACTTTGTCTCAACGGCTGCAACAGGCCGGACACATCATGAAAAACGGCTGGCAGTGACCGGATCCACGCCAATTGATCTGATCGAGAAGTTGAGGGCATTTCATCGCAATGAAGTACATCCCGATGTGGCACACGGTCAGGCATTGCCCTCGGGCGAAAGAGGGCTGGTTTTTGTTTTCTCCGGTCAGGGTCCGCAATGGCCTGGCATGGGAAGCCAGCTTATGGAGGCCGAACCCGTCTACCGGGAAAAGCTTCATGAGATAGATGACCACTTAGGGAAATATGTCAGTTGGTCCCTTATAGAGGAGCTGCTTGCCAACGAAGCAAACAGCAGGCTTGCCGAGACAGAAGTGGCACAGCCAGCGATTTTCGGCATGCAGGTAGGCCTTGCAACCCTGTGGAAATCGTGGGGCATCGAACCGGAAGCAGTCGTTGGTCATAGTGTGGGTGAAATTGCCGCGGCGCATATGGTCGGTGTATTGAGTCTGGAAGATGCCGTACGCGTTGTGTATCACCGCAGCCGACTGATGCAACGCGTTACCGGTCAGGGCAAAATGGCTGCCGTTGGTTTGCCGCGCGAACAGGCAGAAGAGTTGTTGCAGGAATTTAGTGGGTTATCCATCGGCGCGGTGAACAGCCCGGTATCCACGGTTCTGTCCGGTAACGCGGAAGCGCTGGAAGAGATCGTGGCTGCGCTCACGGCAAAAAAGATATTTGCCCGCATGCTTCCGGTCAACTATGCGTTCCATAGCCCGGTCATGGATGGTTTGACTGCCGAACTGACGGACGCGTTGAAAGGAATTGCTACGCATCCTGCTATCATTTCACTTTATTCAACTGTGCGGGGTGAGCGTGCAGAAGATGGTGATTATGGTGCAGAGTATTGGGCGAAGAATATTCGCCAGCCTGTTTTGTTCGGTCCGGTCATTAAAGGCTTCGCTGCAAACGGGTTCAACACATTTGTGGAAATCAGCCCCCACCCGGTCTTGTTGGAGTCAATCAAGCAATGTTTGCCTTCTGGTGAAAGCAAAATAGTATTGCCATCTTTGCGACGCAACCAATCGGAAAGGGGCATATTGCTTCGCAGTCTTGGAGCGTTATACACGTTCGGCTATCCCGTTCAATGGGCAAGGGTATCCCCAAAGGGCCGGCTGGTGGATTTACCGCATTATCCATGGCAAAACAAAAGCTACTGGTTGCCAAATAGCCGCTCCTCTCGAGATACAACCCTCGGCGCTTCAAGAACATCCTCCGTTTCTTCCTTTCACGAGATGAAATGGTTTTACGATCTCAAATGGCGACGGATACCTCAAACATCTGGTAGCGTTCATCCCGAGGTACCTGGCGACTGGTTGATCTTTACGGATGAAGGCGGTATTGGCCTGGAGCTGGCAGACCAATTGCGGAAGCATGGATACAAATGCCGGATTGTGCCTGACGATGAAACGATCGATGAAGGCGCATGGCTGCAATCGGTTCAAACTCCACTAGGAATCATCGACCTGCGTGCGCTGAATTCAAATGGCCCAACCGATGACGCCGCATGTTTGAGCGCGCTGGTTTCTGCACAGGCACTAAGCGCCTATCGCGGGACTGCTTCGCCAAGGCTCTGGCTGATCACCAAGGGAGTCCAACGCGTTTCAAAAGAATCGGTGTCGCCGGATGCTGCAGCGCAATCCCTCCTGTGGGGGTTAGGAAGAACCATCGCGCTGGAACATCCCGAAATATGGGGCGGTCTGGTAGATCTTGATGCTGCGCCAATTTATGCATTAGCAGATGCAATTCTTGCAGAGGTGACCAGACCAGATGGTGAAGATCAGATCGCGGTCCGCGCTGGGAAGCGGTTTGGAATCCGCTTGGAGTATAGCGAAAATCCGTCACCGTCAAACGTGCGTTTATCTCCTGAAAAATGTTATCTGATCACAGGCGGCTTGGGTGGACTCGGCCTGCAACTGGCAGGCTGGCTGCTGAAGCAGGGCGCAACACAAGTGGTGCTGACCAGTCGCACCGGCCTACCTGACCGTTCCGACTGGATGAAGGTTGATCCACAAACTCCGGCAGGAGCGCGAATCGCCGCCATACAGGCGTTGGAAGCATCCGGTGCAAATCTTACGATTGTTACAGCGGATGCGGCAGATGAAGCGCAGATGGCCGCGCTCTTTGAAACCTTTGGAAACACTTTACCCCCGCTGGGTGGAGTCATCCATGCGGCCGGTGTGGTGTCCACCCAGGCGCTCTCGACGATAGATGTGGACTCGCTTCGTTTTGTGCTAAAACCAAAAGTCACGGGAGCGTGGCTTTTACATCGTTTAACAGAAAATCTGGATTTAGACTTTTTTGTCCTGTTCTCTTCGAGCGCGGCGGTTTTAGGTTCGGCCGCTTTGGGACATTACGCCGCGGCGAATCACTTCCTGGACACGTTGGCATGTATACGTCAAGGACAAAACTTACCCGCCTTGAGCGTCAACTGGGGATGGTGGGCTGGCGCGGGCATGACGACCCCCGAAATCGAACAGCAGTTCAAGCAGATCGGTCAGCAGGCCATGCCAGCGGATACAGCGCTGCAGGCCCTGGAAGCCCTGCTGGGCGGTAACACTTCACAAAAAATGGTTGCTTCCATCGATTGGAATCGTTTCAAACCGATCTACGAAGCGAAACGCAAACGTCCGCTGATCGAACAGATGAATGTACTGGAAGAGCAACGGGCGCAACCCGAACCTGCCTTCGTTGAACAACTCCAGGCCATCCCCGTCGGGGGACGATATGAAAGGCTCAAGGCCCATGTCCGCGATCAAGCTGCGAAAGTATTAGGCTACGGCGCATCAGATAAGCTTGACCCACAGCAGGGATTTTTCACCATCGGCATGGATTCGGTCATGGCCGTACAGTTGCGTGTCCTTCTGGAAGGGAGCCTCGGACAGGATTTACCATCCACACTGGCCTTCGAATATCCCAACATCGAGACATTGACGAATTACCTCGCCAACGAAGTATTGAAATTGAATGACACCCCATCGACTCTTCCAGTAGATGTTCCGGAAGCGGTGAGCAAAAGCGAAGCAAAAAAAACGTTGAGTGAAGAGGAATTGCTCTCCTTGCTCGATGATGAACTCAGCGCGTTTAACAAACTTACAGAGGGAGACTAGATGAGCGAAGAGAAACGTCTGGCTGAGTATCAAGCCCGCCTACAAACTGCGCTCGAGGCGATGCAAAAAATGCGGACGCGCCTGGAAGCCGCGGAAAACCGTCGTACTGAACCGATTGCTGTGATCGGGATTGGTTGCCGCTTCCCCGGGGATGCGGACGATCCCGAAGTGTTCTGGCAGAACCTTGTCAACGGCGTTGATACCATCCGCGAAGTTCCCCCCGAACGCTGGGACATCGATTCATTCTATGATCCGGATCCCCAAAAGCCCGGAAAAATGTCGGCGCGCTGGGGAGGATTCCTGAAGGATGTCGATCTCTTCGACGCACAGTTCTTTGGCATCTCGCCGCGCGAGGCACGCAGCATAGACCCGCAACAAAGACTATTGTTGGAGGTAAGCTGGGCAGCGCTGGAACATGCAGGTCAAACCTCTGCAAAATTGAGCGGCAGTCAGACGGGCGTTTTTATTGGCATCACGGTCAACGATTACCTGCAACTTCAAAACACGCTGCAGAGCATTGATCAAATTGACGCTTATCGCATCACCGGGAACTCGCTCAACAGCGCGGCCGGACGGCTTTCCTATTTTCTGGGTTTACATGGTCCCAGCCTTGCCGTGGATACGGCTTGCTCTTCATCGCTTGTGGCAGTACATCTTGCATGCCAGAGCCTGCGCAACGGCGAATCGAACATGGCGCTGGCGGGCGGCGTCAACCTTATCCTTTCACCGGAAATGTCCATTGGCGCCACCAAGTCCAACATGCTGGCTGCGGATGGACGTTGCAAGACCTTCGACAGTCGTGCAGATGGGTTTGTGCGCAGCGAAGGCTGTGGTGTGGTAGTGCTCAAACGCCTGTCTGATGCGCAAGCCGATGGCGATAATATCCTTGCCATCATCCGGGGCTCTGCAGTGAATCAGGATGGCTTTAGCAGCGGCTTGACCGTTCCCAATAAACTTGCGCAAGAAGCGGTGATCCGCAGCGCGTTGAAAAATGCGGGCGTACAACCGGACCAAATCCAATATGTGGAAGCGCATGGAACTGGGACCTCCTTAGGGGATCCGATCGAAGTGCGCGCGCTGGCATCCGTGTTAGCGGAGGGGCGTGACGCTCATTCGCCATTCTGGCTTGGTTCCGTTAAAACCAACATTGGCCACGCTGAATCCGCGGCGGGCGTCGCGAGCCTGATCAAAACGGTTCTGGCATTGCATCACCAGGTCATCCCGCCTCACCTGCATTTTAAATCACCCACTCCGCTGATCGATTGGGACAAAGTCCCGGCGGTCATCCCTGTCAAACCGGTATCCTGGCAAAGCGCCCAGCGCTTTGCGTCGGTCAGCGCGTTTGGCGCCAGCGGGACCAATGCCCATGTCGTGCTCGAATCTGCGCCTCAGGTGGAGTTGCCTCTCCCCTCAACGGACCGCCCTCTGCATCTTCTCACACTCTCAGCAAAGAACGCCGACGCGCTGAAAGAATTGGCTGATCGAGTCCGCAAATATCTTTCGGAAACATCTGCCTCGCTCGCGGACCTCTGTTATACAACCAACACCAGACGCGCTCATTTTAGTCACCGGCTGGCTATCGCTTCGTCAACCTCTGCTGAAATGGAAAGGCAACTGGCCGGATTTGTTGCGGGGAAAGATGTGCCCGCGCAGGGTGTTCTTGAACCGGATCATACTTCAAAGATAGCCTTTCTATTCACCGGGCATGGCTCGCAATATATGAACATGGGACGCGGCCTCTACGAAACTTCTCCGATCTTCCGGGAGGCGGTCAAAGAATGCGAACTTCTTTTACAACCCTATCTGGATATTGCCATCAGCACAGTAATGTACCCGGATGTAAGTGAGGAAGAATCCATCTCAAGTTTATGGGACGGAATGACATATACACAGCCCGCGCAATTTGTCCTGGCATATGCGCTGGTCAAGCTCTGGGCATCCTGGGGCATCAAACCGGGAGCGGTCATTGGCCACAGCGTTGGTGAATACGCCGCCGCATGCGCGACAGGCGCAATGAGCATCGCTGATGGGCTTAAACTTGTTGCGGCTCGAGGGCGTCTGATGGATTCACTTCCCCAGCGGGGGGTAATGGCCGCAGTTTTTGCAGATGAAGAGACAGTTGCCCACGCCATCGCGCCTTATACCGATGAGGTTGCTATCGCCGTCATTAACGGCCCCACCAACATTGTCATTTCCGGAAATGCCCAGGCGGTTGAATCCGTTCAAGCGGATTTGGCCAAACAGGACATCAAAACAAAAAGATTGGATGTGGCGCAAGCCTCCCATTCTCCGCTCGTTGACCCGATGCTCGACGAATTCGAAAGAATCGCTGCAACAATCACTTACAACCAGCCTAATGCAGAATACATCTCATGCCTGACAGGAGAATTGACCGCACAAATTGATCCGCAATATTGGCGCACTCACCAGCGTCACACGGTCCGTTTTGGGGATGCCCTGCAAAGCCTGCTTGCGCATGGATATCACCATCTGGTCGAAGTTGGACCTTCGCCCACGCTGATCGCCATCGCCCAGCGAAATCTCGATGGGGTTGACGATACACCCTTCTGTTATTCCTCGCTGCGAAAGGGACAGGATGACTGGGGGCAGATGCTCAACAGTCTCGCCGGACTTTACGTTCACGGCTGTCCTGTTGATTGGCGAGGTTTCGACGAGCCTTATCCACGCCGGCATGTGAGCCTGCCCACTTACCCCTTCCAGCGTCAGCGTTACTGGCTCACGCCCAGCCCCAAACTGCATGGCATGCAAAACGGAGAAGCTTTCCATCCGTTATTGGGATCGCGGCTTCGCTCGGCGGCGCAAGAAATTATTTTTGAAAACGAGCTGATCGCACAGCAACCTGCATTCTTAGAGGACCATGTTGTCAATGAACGGGTACTCATGCCAGCCACTGCATATCTTGAAATTTTGCTTGCAGCGGGCCAGCAAACCCTGGCTCCACCAGACGAGTGTTTTGGTATCGAAGATTTGATCATTCATGCTCCTTTGCAAATTTCAGATACAGAAGCGATAACAATACAGACCATCCTCCATCAAAAGTCAGAGCATGAAATATCCTGCCAGATTTTCAGCCGGGATAAATCGACAAACCAATGGCAGTGCCATGCAAGCGCCGTCATCCGCTCGAGCTCAGAACAAGCGCCAACGGTAGCATTGGCAGAAATTCAGGCGCGCTGTACCAGCCCAATCTCATCCGATGAACACTATCTGGGACTGGCAGAAAGAGGTCTCAGCTTTGGCGCCTCATTTCGGGGTGTAACCAGCCTGCAGAAGGGAAAGAACGAGGCGATCGCGCGTATTGAGTTGCCGGAAGCGACCGCATCAGAAATTTTCTCCTATCGCCTGTATCCCCCAAGCCTGGACGCAGCCTTACAGACAATTTCAGCGTTATTCCCTCAAAGCAACAAGGCATACTTGCCTCTAAGCGTGGATTCTGTAAAGGTATACGGTCGCATTGAGTCGGGACTGTGGTGCCACGCAACGCTTGAAGCCAATCAACGTCCAGGAGATGCCATCCTGACAGCAAATGTATATCTGTTCAATGAGGATGGACGGGTTTTGGCGTCATTGGATGGCTTTACCATGAAACACGTTTCCCGCGCGCAAGCGGGCTCATGGCTGTATGAAGTGAAGTGGCAGAAAGCTCCCCAGAGGACAGCTGTTACAGCGAATGAACTGGCTGCGCTGTTGCAGTCCTCGTTTTCGGAAATGGCGGCAGAAGCGAAGATGGTTTCCTACCATCAGGAATTTCTGCCACGCATGGAGACGCTGTGCGCGGCGCTCATTCAAAACGCGCTACTCGAAATGGGGTGGTCATTTAAAGCGGAAACAATAGTTACGCTCGAAGATGCTGCAGTGCGCTTAGGTGTTGTAGACCAACATCAACAATTATTGAACCGCTTGCTTGAGATTCTCGCAGAAGAAGGCGCGCTGAAAAAACACGGACATGCCTGGCAGGTGATCCATCAGCTTGGAAACACGGACGTAGCTGCACAAGCAGAGAGGTTACGAGCGGATTTTCCCGAAACAACGGTAGAAGTAGACATGGCGGAACGTATCGGCCTGCAATTCGCCGCCGCAATGCAGGGGAGACAAGATCCGCTCGAATTGCTCTTCCCCGGCGGCTCTTTGGCTGAGGCTGAAAAACTGTATCGGGATGCACCGTTTACGCGCAATTTTAATCAACTGATGGGAAAAGCGGTCAGAGAATTAGTCGATTGCTGGCGCGAAGACCGTCCCTTAAGGATTTTAGAGATCGGCGCCGGCACAGGTGGCACAACCGGGGATGTTTTAAGCCAGCTATCCGGTGCACAGGTGGAGTATACATTTACCGATATTTCCCCATTATTCCTGAACAAGGCCCGGCAAAAGTTTTCCGAATACAACTTTATAGAGTACCGGGCACTCGATATCGAACAGGATCCCACTGCGCAGGGGTTCGAGCCAAATCGCTATGATCTCATCTTGGCGACCAACGTTTTGCATGCGACATCCGACCTGCGTAAAACAGTAAGCCGCGTCGGTGCACTGCTTGAACCCGGTGGTTTATTATTGGCGGTGGAAGGCATGCGCAAACAACGCTTTGCCGACCTTGTCGTTGGCCTGACCTCAGGTTGGTGGGCATTCAGCGACAAAGATTTGCGGTCATCGTACGCACTGCTTGCCCAATCGCAATGGTTGAGGTTGTTCGAGGAAACAAATTTCGTCTCAGCCCAGGGTGTGACGGGCCAGGAGGTAATGTCCAACCAGTCGCTGTTGATTGCCCAGGCGGGACGACCTGTATCCGAAAACAAAGAGGGAAAGTGGCTGGTATTTGGTGGAGACAATCCACTCGCTATTCAACTCGCTGAAAGACTGCGTGAGCAAAATCAAGTTGTCGATCTGGTATATCAAGATGATTCATTTGGGCAACAGGAAGATGGCGTGTACCAGGTCAGCGCGGGCCATGCGGATCATTTTCAAAAACTGATCCAGTCAAGCGGAGCCTGCAATGGCATTGTGTATCTGTGGGCTTTGGAGGATTATTCCGTTTCAGCGGACACCCAATCTGTACTGTGCGGCGGGTTGCTGCATTTGACGCAAGCACTGGTCGCCAGCGAACAGACCTGTCCCATCTGGGTGGTCACGCAAGGCGCGCAACCGGCGAATGGACAGGTTACCGCTCCCCAGCAGGCCACTTTATGGGGCCTGTGTAAAGTGATCAACCAGGAGCTTCCCGAACTATTCTGCCGCCTGATCGATCTCGACCCTAATAAGCTTATATCAAATGAGGGGAACTTGAACAATCTATGGAGCGAGATATCTGCCTCTGATTCTGGAAGATCAAATTGCCTATCGAGAAAACGAGCGTTTCGTTCCTCGATTTCGTCTACGCACCCGCAAGAGAAGAATCCACTCTACTTGCAGAATCATACAAACTAACCGTCAGCGCACCTGGCGCCTTGGATCAACTTGTGTACCAGGAAACATCCCGAGGCTTACTTGGTGGTGATGAGGTAGAAATTCAGATCGTCGCAACCGGGATTGGTTTTAGAGATGTGCTCAATGCCCTGGGAATGTACCCCGGCGGCGGTGAATTGGGAAGCGAATGCGCGGGCGTCATCTCCGCAGTCGGCGCAAATGTGGAAAGGTTCCAGGTGGGCGATCCGGTAGTGGCTGTCGGCTTGGGAAGTTTTGCATCCCACGTCATTACTCCTGCACGCTATGTTGCGCCCAAACCGGAAAACCTGACATTTGCGGAAGCGGCTACCATCCCGTCTGCATTTCTCACCAGCTACTATGCCTTACATCATCTGGCAAAGATAAAAGCCGGAGACCACGTGCTGATCCATGCGGCGGCAGGCGGTGTGGGCTTAGCAGCGGTGCAGCTGGCGCAACGAGCGGGGGCGGAAATATTCGGCACAGCGGGAAATCCCGCCAAGCGGGAAATGTTGAAATCGCTGGGCGTTCAACACGTTATGAATTCGCGCACGTTGGATTTTGCTGAAGAAATCCTGCAACTTACCAACGGCAAAGGCGTGGATATCGTGCTCAACTCGCTTGCCGATGAGTTTATCCTCAAGTCCGTAGAGGTATTGGCGGAGGATGGCAGGTTTATTGAGATTGGCAAACGCGGTATTTGGAGCCGGGAACAGTTCTCGCAGGAAAAGCCCAACGCTTTTTATGCAGTGGTGGATTTATTATTGGAAGCCGAACAAGATGAAAGCTTGATTCCTGTTTTATTCCAAAAAATTATGCCTGCCTTTGAAAACAAAACTTTACAACCACTCCCTTTGCGCGTTTATCCGGCCTCGGATGTGGTCAACGCCTTTCGTTATATGTCACAGGGGCGCCATATCGGAAAGCTGGTCATTGGGCAGGAACCGCGGCAATTTTCCATCCACGAACAAGCCACTTATCTTATTACCGGCGGGTTGGGTGGATTGGGACTGGAAGTTGCAGAGTGGCTCGTTAAAGAAGGAGCTCACCATCTTGTTTTGGTTGGTCGTAGTGAGCCGCGGGAACAAGCCAGCGTTGTGTTAAAAAAATTAACGGAAGCCGGCGTCGAACTGAAGGTGATCCAAGCGGATGTTTCCCAGCGTCAGGATGCGGTTAACGTTTTAACGCAAATTGCACAGCACATGCCCCCCTTGAAAGGCGTGATCCATGCCGCGGGTGTTTTGGATGACGGCGTGTTAACCCAGCAAATCTGGGACAGGTTCTCTACTGTTTTTGCGCCGAAGGTACAGGGAGGTTGGCATTTACACGAACTGACGAAAGGAATGGCATTGGATTTCTTCGTGCTCTTTTCGTCAGCTGTATCGCTGATCGGCTCGGCGGGACAGGCAAACCATGTGGCGGCAAGTACATTTTTGGACATGTTGGCACACTATCGAAAGACACAGGGATTGCCCGCAGTGAGTATCGGCTGGGGTCCGTGGGAGCAGGTTGGGGCGGCGGCAGAGCGAGAGGTATCCGAACGGTTGGCGGGCCGCGGCATCGCATCCATCTCACCCACACAGGGAATTGAGGCTCTATCGAATATCATGCGTTCCGCTCATTTTACACATGTCGGAGTCATACCAATCGATTGGGCAAAGTTTATACCGCAGTCTGCATCGCCTTTCTTTGCCGCTATTAAACAGCAGGCACAGGTCCGCAAGGACAGGCCGGCAACATTGGAAAACCAATCGGTACCAGACAACCAGCTATGGAAACGTTTGGAAAGTGTTCCCGAAAGCAAACGGAAAAACTTGTTGTTAGGGCACGTACGAGAGCAGGCATTGAAAGTGTTGAACTTGCCTGCCGATTTTCCGCTGGAACAGCGCCAGCCTTTACAGGAATTAGGGCTGGAACTCGCTGATGGCGGTTGAATTGCGCAACCTGCTGGGCAAAGGCTTGCCGTTGTCGCATGCTCTTCCCGCCACGTTAGTGTTTGACTACCCAACCCCTGAAAGATTAAGCACGTATTTGATCGAGGAATTGTTCGTCAAACCGCGCTCAAACGAAAAAAGCGCTGAAGCGGCGAGAAAAGTCGAGCCTGACGTAGTCGCAGAATTATCCGATGAAGAAGCCGAAGCCTTGCTGCTGGCTGAGTTGAACGAACTTCAACAAAAGAAATCCGAGAAACGACCATGACATCTGAGACAACCAACAACTCCGAGTTATCGCCTATCAAGCGCGCCCTGCAGGAAATACGCGAGATGCGCGCCAAAATGGATGCAATGGAACAGAAAGGGCGCGAGCCAATTGCCATCATCGGTATGGCCTGCCGCTTTCCCGGCGGCGTGAACAACCCAGACGATTTCTGGCGCTTGCTCTGCAATGGCACGGATGCCATCACCGAAATCCCAAAGGATCGTTGGAACATCGACTTTTTCTACGATCCCGACCCGGATGCGGCCGGCAAGATTCTTACACGCTGGGGCGGGTTTTTGGATCAGGTAGACCAGTTCGACCCACAGTTTTTTGGGATTTCGCCGCGTGAAGCGGAGGGGATGGATCCCCAACACCGGCTCCTGATCGAGGTTACCTGGGAGGCCTTGGAACAGGCAGGACAGGCCCCGGAGACATTAACAGGTTCTGCCACCGGCGTTTTTACCGGGATCTCGGTAAGCGATTACTATCAATTGATGACCAGGCAAGATCCCACAAAGTTGGATGTTTACCTCGCCCAGGGGACCGCCCACAGCGCGGCTTCGGGAAGGCTTTCATATTTACTCGGCTTGCAAGGACCGGCGATTTCCATCGATACTGCCTGTTCCTCTTCCCTGGTTGCTACTCATCTGGCAGTGCAAAGCCTGCGGTCGGGAGAATGTCGCATGGCAGTTGCAGGAGGGGTGAACACGATCCTATTGCCCGAAGTCCATATCAGCTTTTCCCGTGCGCGCATGATCGCAGGGGATGGGCGCTGTAAAACGTTCGACGCCCGCGCCGATGGGTTTGTCCGCTCTGAAGGCTGTGGAATGGTGGTGCTCAAACGCCTCGCAGATGCAATCGCGGATGGCGATACCGTCCTTGCGGTGCTCCGTGGCTCGGCTGTCAACCAGGATGGAAGAAGCAGTGGACTGACCGCGCCGAACGGGCTGGCCCAGGAGGCGGTCATCCGGGAGGCGCTCTCGAATGCGGGTGTCGATCCGTCGTTGGTGAGTTACGTTGAAACACATGGCACGGGCACATCCTTGGGCGATCCCATCGAAGTGCAGGCGTTGGGTTCTGCGCTGGGCGGCAACCGCAATGCTGAACAAAGGCTCAAAATCGGTTCGGTTAAAACCAATCTTGGCCACCTTGAAGCTGCGGCTGGCGTGGCCGGGTTAACGAAGGCAGTTTTGATCCTCCAGCACAAACAAATCCCGCCTCATCTCCATTTTGAAAAGCCCAATCCATATATCGCCTGGGACGAGCTCCCGATTGACGTTTCCGCTAACTTGGCCACCCTACCCGATCGTGATGGAAGATCTATCGTCGGTGTAAGCTCATTTGGGTTTAGCGGAACCAACTCACACCTTGTGCTCGAAGCGGCTCCTGAACCCATCCGTGAAACGGCCGGTGTCGAGCGCCCACTTCATCTCCTGAAACTCTCAGCAAAAAATAAATTCGCGCTGCAAGAATTGCTGGGGCAATTCGATGAATATCTTTCCGATCAGCCCGCCGAGTTCAAGGATGTCTGTTATACCGCGAACAAGGGACGCGCCGATCTTACTTATCGTCTGGCCCTTGTGGCTTCTTCGAACGAAGAAGCGCGAGCCAACCTGGCCGCCTTCGCAAAAGGGGAAGCACGGGAAGATGTCTTCGACGGAGTGGTATTTGACACCGATTCACCCGAACTGGTATTTCTGTTTACCGGGCATGGTTCGCAGTACGTGCAAATGAGCCGCCAGTTGTACGAGACACAGCCTACCTATCGCACCGCCCTGACCGAATGCGCCGAGATATTGAAATCCTACCTGGATGTCCCCCTCTTCGATATTCTCTTCCCCCAAGAGGAAGCCAGTTGGCTGGACAAAATGACATACGGGCAGCCCGCGCTCTTTGCAGTGGAATATGCGCTGGCCCAGTTGTGGCTTTCCTGGGGGGTGCGTCCCACCACGGTCCTCGGCCACAGTGTAGGGGAATACGTGGCTGCCTGTATCGCCGGCATCTTCGATCTGTCAGACGGGCTGAAGATGGTTTCAGCGCGTGGACGATTGATGGATTCGCTCCCCCAGGCAGGAGAAATGGCCGTTGTCTTGGCAGATGAAGCAACCGTCAACGAAGGAATTGCGTCTTACGGCGCCGACGTGTCCATCGCCGCCTTCAACGGTCCAACGAACATCGTCATTTCGGGCATCGCTGAAACGCTTCATGCCATTCTTGCAAGGTTCAGCGAACAGAACATCAAAACCCAACATCTGGCCGTTACGCAGGCAGCGCACTCCCATTTTCTCGATTCGATCCTGGACGAGTTTGAATCGGTCGCGCAAACAGTCACATATTCCTCTCCACGCCTGGGGTTTGTATCCTGCCTGACAGGGAAGATGGCGGAAAACAACGGAGTAACCAACAGCCTTTATTGGCGGCGGCACCTGCGCATGCCTGTTCGCTTTGCAGATGGAATGCGTACGCTGTATGCCGAAGGCTATCATCACTTCCTTGAGATCGGGCCTCACCCGGTTCTTTCCGGAATGGCACAACGTATCGAAGGTGCGCAGGACAAGCTTTTCCTCCCCTCTCTGCGCTCAGGCTGGCAGGATTGGCAGCAAATTCTCGAAAGCGCCGCATCCCTGTATACACACGGAATCGGATTGAATTGGAAAGCCTTTGATAAAGATTATGATTGCAAGTGTGTTCCGCTTCCTACCTATCCCTGGATACGGCAACGCTATTGGATTACCGATCAGGGGAGCCTGGACCCTGTGCGGGCTCCTGTGGAAGCAAAAACCCTCCTGGAAGAAGACCCCGCGTTCCTCCGCCAGTTGAAGTTGATCCCGTCCGATGAAATAGAAGAGGCGACTGAGGAGTTTGTCCGCGCGCATGTGGCACGGATCCTCAGGCTGGACGCCGCACAAGTGGATAACAACCATCGCTTGATGGACATCGGTGTGGATTCCTTGATGGCTGTGGAATTGCGTAACCGTCTCGGCAAAGACCTCGGGCTCACGGAAAACCTTCCAGCCACCTTGATTTTTGATCATCCCACGGTTCAGGCTGTTGCCCATTATCTTGTTGAAAACATATTGAAACTAAACGGTGCAGATATAGCTCAAACGGGAATCACCCAAAAAGCAGGGCTTGATACGGTTGATATATCTGCCAGACAGAAGGAAATCGAAGCCTTGAGCGAGCAAGAAGTAGAAGCTCGCCTCCTGCAAAAGCTGGCAGACCTTGGAGAGGACAACGACCATGGAGTCTAACAACCAATCGGGGCAAATGCCTACCCTCAAGCGCGCCCTGCTGGCCCTAGAAAAAATGGAGCAGCGTCTAAAGGCAACTGAAAATGCGCAGCGAGAGCCAATTGCGATTATCGGGTTAGGTTGCCGCTTTCCCGGTGGCGTTGAGGACGCCAATTCCTTCTGGCAGTTGTTGCGCGATGGCATCGACACGGTCACCGAAGTTCCCTTGAATCGCTGGGACATAGATGAATATTACGATCCCAATCCGGATGTGCCCGGCAAGATGTACACGCGCATGGGCGCCTTTCTCGACCAGGTGGATGAGTTCGACCCGCAGTTCTTCGGCATCATGCCCAAAGAAGCCTACACCATGGATCCGCAACAACGGCTCCTGCTTGAAACAACCTGGGAGGCACTGGAAAATGCGGGGATTGCCCCCAATACCCTATCCGGAAGCCGCACCGGCGTTTTCATTGGGATCTTGGGGACGGACTACGCCGGATTACAAACTGCGAACGACGGCATCCATGAAATTGGTCCCTACTATGGTTCAGGAGTCGCCCACAGCATTGCATCGGGACGCATCTCTTACATACTAGGACTGCAAGGACCCAGTATATCCATCGACACAGCCTGCTCATCTTCTTTAGTGGCGATCCATCAGGCCTGCCTCAGTTTACGCAGCAAGGAGACCCAACTCGCTCTAGCAGGCGGGGTCAACTTGATTCTCACGCCCGATGCCTCTATTGCCCTCTCAAAGAACAAAATGATGGCGGCAGATGGCCATTGTAAAACCTTCGATGCCAGCGCGGACGGGTACGTGCGCGGCGAAGGTTGCGGAGTCATCGTACTTAAACGTCTCTCGGATGCCCTGGCAGACGAGGACAATATTCTGGCTGTCATCCGGGGCACAGCTGTCAACCAGGATGGAGCCAGCAGCGGGCTAACGGTGCCTAATGGTCCTGCGCAAGAAGCAGTCATCCGCGAGGCACTGGTAAATGCGGGAATCAAACCCCAGGATGTCACCTACGTAGAAACGCACGGCACGGGCACCTCGCTGGGTGATCCTATCGAGGTGCAGGCGCTGGCCTCGACCCTCGGCAAGGGACGCGACGCAAACCGTCCATTGCTGATTGGCTCTGTCAAAACGAACGTTGGACATCTGGAAACTGCGGCGGGTATGGCCGGATTGATTAAACTCATCATGGCTTTCGACTCATAAGGCCATCCCGCCCCACCTTCACCTAAAACAACCCAACCCTTTCATTCCGTGGGCGCAATTACCTGTCTCTGTCCCGACAAAATTGACACCCTGGCCCAACGATGCGCCCCTGATTGCTGGATTGAGTTCTTTCGGGTTCAGTGGCACGAACGTTCACATGGTGATAACTGCTCCTCCGGAGAGAGAACCGAAAAAAGTCGACGGGCAGGGAGAACGTCCAAGTCACATCCTTACCCTGAGCGCAAAATCCGAAGCCGCTTTGATTGCCCTCTCGGCCCGGATGGAAGAATTTCTGGCTCAGAATAAGAATATTTCCCTTGCGGACGTTACATACACTGCCAATACAGGCCGGGCTACATTCGCTCACCGGTTGGCAGTCGTGGCAGGTTCCACGGAAGAAGCGGTCACCCAACTGATGAAGTTTAGCGCGGGAGAGGAAACAAACGGAGTTTCCAGCGGACACGCTGCCCACAACAAGCGACTAAAGATAGCCTTCCTCTTTACCGGACAGGGCGCGCAATATCACTCGATGGGACAGCAATTATATGAGACCCAGCCCGTCTTCCGGGAAGCCTAAAATCAATGCGCTTCGCTTCTACGCCCTTATCTGTCTCGCCCACTTCTCGACGTGATCTTTGCAGATGATGATTCCGAACAAGCTTCCCTGCTTGACCAAACAGCCTATACCCAAACTGCTTTATTTGCCATCGAGTATTCCCTGGCCAAATTATGGCAAGCCTGGGGTGTGGAACCCTTTGCGGTGATGGGACATAGCGTAGGTGAATATGTTGCCGCGTGCTCGCTGGGGTTTTTAGTCTTGAAGACGGCATCAAACTTATCGCCGAGCGAGGGCATTTGATGCAATCCCTTCCTGCTGGCGGGAAGATGAGCGCTGTCTTTACAGAGGAAGCACGGATAAAGGAAGTCATCCAGCCATTCAGGGACCAGGTGTCCATTGCCGCCATCAACGGCCCCACGAACATCGTTATTTCGGGCGATGGGAATGCGATGGACGCCATTTGCACTTTATTGGAAGCAGCGGGCATCAAATTCCGCCCATTGAATGTTTCACACGCATTTCATTCTCCGCTGATGGAACCAATCTTAGGCGCATTTGAACAGGCGGCATCTACAATTACTTATCACCAGCCCCAGTTACGCTTGATCTCTAATCTGACGGGGCAGCTAGTTGGGGAAGATCCGATTAACGCCCGGTATTGGAGGGAACATGTGCGCCAACCTGTGCAATTTGCAGCTGCCATAGATTCGCTGTTAGCATTGAACGTAGACATCCTGTTAGAAGTGGGACCTTCGCCCACATTGTCGAGCCTGGTAAAACGAATTCCTGGCACAGATAAAAGGCTCGTCCTGCCAACGCTTCGGCAGGGGCGAGAGGATTGGACTCAGATCCTTGAGAGCCTCGGTAAATTGTTCACACAGGGAATCAAAATCGATTGGGTAGGATTCGACCGTCCTTACGACAGAAAACGTCTCATTCTCCCCACCTATCCATTCCAACGCCAGCAGTATTGGATTTCGCCCAGTTCCCGACGGACTTATTCGAAGAAACAAGAGCAGGTTCATCCCTTACTCGGACAAAAATTATCCTCGCCTTTGAAGACGGTCCAGTTTGAAGCTTACCTCGACCACGAATCATTTACCTTCATTCGAGACCATAAGGTACGCGGCACATCCATCCTTCCGATGACCGCGTATCTGGAAATGGCACATGCCGCGGCGAACGTTGGTCTTGGTAAAGACGGATACCAGTTGTGCGATGTCGTTATCCACCAGCCGCTCGTGTTAGAAAAAGAAGATTTTCGCACGGTGCACTTCCTGTTAAATGGAGAAACCAACGACAATGCTTCCTTTGAAATCTACAGCCATGCACAAACAGACAAGGAAGAAAACTGGAGTTTGCACGCCTCCGGTAGAATGGAGCGAGCCGCACATCCGGTACCGGGGGATGCAGAAAGCTTGGTTCAAATCAAAGGGCGCTGCAACCAAGAGATTGATGCACAGGAACATTATCAACAGTTGCAGGAACGAGGGTTCCCATTTGGCCCTGCCATGCAGGGCGTGAAGTATATCTGGCACAGGGACGGCGAAGCTTTGGTTGAAATTCAAGCTCCCTCTGCAATCTCTGATGAGATGGGGACGTTCAACATACACCCGGCGCTGCTGGATGCCTGCCTGCAATGTTTTTGGACTACTTTCGATCCATCGGATCGAAACACTTACCTGCCAATGAATTTGGAAAGCTTTCATCTTCTGGGCCCGTTGCCACAAAGGATTTGGAGTCACATCCGTTTGCGCGCAGAGGGCAAGGAAAAATCCGAAGCAATCGTCGGCGATGTTCAGGTGATGGATGAGAACCATCAAATCGTGGCAGAAATCAATGGACTGTATTTCCGTCCGGCATCGGCGCAACTCTTTCAGGTGCGGCACGAATGGGACGATTGGTTCTATCAAGTGGAATGGCAACTCCAGCCGCAGTTGCAAGGTCCACCAGAAGTGGAGCCCACTTTTTTGTCCATAGCAGACCTTGTAAGTGAAGTTGACCCGCAAGTGTCATTGCTGGCAGAGGAACACCGCATCGATCGCTACAGGGATTTGTTCCCTGAAATCGAAAGGTTAAGCGCGAGATACGTCGCTGCGGCATTCAAGGATTTAGGCCTGAATCTTCAGGTAGGTCAGCGCATCTCTGTTCAAGCGCTCATCGCCAACCTTGGGATTGCAGAGCGTTATAACAGGCTAACTTATAGACTGCTCGATATCCTCAGTGGAGCAGGTTATCTCCAAAGGGCGGAAAACGAATGGGAGGTGATGCAGGTCCCGGGTCCGGAAATGAAGCCGGACCGTTTGGCAGCGGAACTACAAGCATTGCTGGCTCGTTATCCCGAATCGCGCGGACAGTTGACTCTAACCGGTCAATGTGGTGAATCGCTGAGCGGCGTATTAAACGGCAAAGTGGATCCGCTTTCGTTATTGTTCCCTGACGGTTCCCTCGAAATGACCGAATTTCTTTACCGCGAATCGCCGCAGTCGCGCATTTTCAACAGTATGGTCAGGGACGGAATTCAAAAAGTGCTGGCAAGCATGCCTGCGGATAAGCCGGTGCGCATTCTTGAGATCGGAGCTGGGACTGGCGGCACTACTTCTTATGTGCTTCCCATTCTGCCTGCCGAACGAACCGAATACTTCTTCACGGACATTTCCCCGCTCTTTCTGAGCCGTGCGAAGGACCGCTTTTCCCAGTTTGATTTTGTGGGCTATGAATTGTTAAACGTCGAGAACGATCCGGCCGCGCAAGGCTTTGAAAACGAATCTTTTGACATCGTGGTGGCTGTGAACGTGCTTCACGCCACAGTTGACATGGCAGAGACGCTCTCGCACGTGAAGCAGCTTATGAAACCAAATGGCATCTTGATGCTGGTGGAGGGCACGCATCCCGAAAACTGGGTGGATGTCACCTTTGGTTTAACAGATGGCTGGTGGAGGTTTAGCGACACGCAACTTCGCGAGGATTATCCATTGATGTCCCGCGAAAAATGGGATGGGCTTTTAACGCAAGCTGGTTTCATGGAATTTACAGCGCTTCCAAGGAACGAAACGCTATTCCAGCAGGCTTTGATCCTTGCAAAGCCCGCGCCCACAACACCTGGTCACTGGGTCATTTTTTCTGATGAGTGCGGTGTTGGTCAATCGCTTGCCGAGCGCCTGAGTGCGCTCCATCAAACCTGTACGTTTGTAACAGCTGGCGAAGGGTTCAATCATGAACATGAGCGATTTACGATCGATCCGTCATCTGCAGGGGATTTCAAACAACTGCTTCATGAGGTAATCCGTAACACTCCTGAAAACTTGCGGGGTATTGTCTACTTATGGCCTCTCGACATGACTAAAAATGCTGGCCTGTCACTCGAAGCGAGTCAAGCCGTAGGTCTCGGCGGAGCCGTCTATTTGGCCCAAGCTCTGGCGACTTCTGAAATTGAACTGCCGCGTCTCTCTCTTGTTACACGGTGCGCCCAACGAGTGAGCGAACGAGATTCTCTTGAAATCGAGGAATATTCCCCTGTGGGGCTTGGGGAAAGTCATTCAACTCGAACACCCCGAATTACATTGCACCCGGATCGATCTTGATGGCGATTCAACCTTAGAGGCACAGGCAAACTCTCTGTTCCAGGAGGTCTGGAATCCGGACGCGGAAGATCAAATCGCTTGGCGACAGGATAAACGATATGCTGCCCGTCTCGAACGCACTGTGCTCACAGAACCGGTGGATATAACGGCTCGATATGATGGTCAAACGGTGATGCAATTGCAGACTTCCGGAAACGGCGTATTGGAGGATCTGACATGGAGTCCTGTCGAACTGCCTCCGTTGAAGGCTGATGAGATGGCAATTGAGGTTCGCGCCACCGGGCTCAACTTCCGCGATCTGATGAATGCGTTGGCAATGCGCTCGGATGATGAAGCGCTCGGAGGCGAATGTAGCGGAGTTATTGTCGCTTTAGGGCCAGGCGTGACCAAATTCGCTGTTGGGGAGGCCGTTATGGGCATGGCCAGGGGAAGTTTTGGGAGCATTGCAATTGCTGACGCTAACTTCATTGCTCACAAGCCAAACCATTTGAGTTTCGCCGAAGCGGCCGCTTTTCCGATCGCTTACTTCACAGCCTATACCTGTCTCCATCACACCGCCCAGCTCCAGAAGGGGCAAAGAGTACTAATCCATTCGGCTGCGGGAGGCGTGGGGATGGCAGCGGTGCAGGTCGCCCTGCGCGTCGGCGCGGAAATCTTCGCAACAGCAGGCAGTGAGGCCAAGAGAGACTTCCTGCGCTCGCTAGGCGTATCCCACGTCATGGATTCACGCTCGCTCGAGTTTGCAGACGCAATTATGTCGCTCACAAACCGTGAGGGTGTAGATGTCGTTCTCAATTCGTTATCGGGTGAGTTCATCTCCCGGTCCGTTTCCTCCCTATCGGACAAAGGAACCTTCATCGAAATAGGCAAACGCGATCTTTGGACACAGGAACAGTTCGCCCAACAGAAGCCACTCGCGCAGTATCACATTGTTGATCTGGCAGCAAAGGTTGTGGACGAATCCGCAGACATGACGGCCATCTTCACGAAAGTAATGGGACTGCTCGCTTCCCAAGAACTGAAACCGCTACCGATCCAGGCTTTCGCAACAGGTCGGACGCCCAATGCGTTCCGTTTTATGGCGCAGGCAATGCACACGGGCAAGATCGTCGTTACACACCATTCCTATCATCTGCGGCCCGATGGCACCTACTTGATCACAGGCGGGCTGGCGGGGCTCGGCTTATTAACCGCACAGCACCTGGCGGAACGCGGCGCGCGCCATTTGCTGCTGGTTGGGCGTTCGTCCCCTTCCCCCACAACGGTAACAGCTATTCGTGAGCTGGAGGCGGCCGGCGTCCAGATAGAAATCCTGCAAGCGGATGTGTCCAAGGCTGAAGATGTCCAGCGCATGTTAGGGCATGTTGAGCAGAAAATGCCGGTCTTACGCGGCATTATCCACGCGGCCGGCGTCTTGGATGACGCCAGCCTGTTGCGGCAGGAATGGAGCAAATTCGCCCGCGTGATGGCGCCGAAGGCAAATGGTGCCTGGCATTTACACATGTTCACCCTAAACAGGCCGCTCGATTTCTTCATCATGTATTCTTCGACTGCCGCTCTCCTGGGGTCGCCCGGGCAATCCAACCATTCGGCGGCAAACACATTTATGGATGCGCTGGCCCATGAGCGCCAGTCACGCGGGCTGCCGGCGTTGAGTATCAATTGGGGAATCTGGTCAGAGGTTGGCTCAGCGGCGGAGCGCAAAGCGGACGCGTGGATGCTCTCGCAGGGTGTTGGCACAATACAACCGGAACAAGGGTTGGAAATGCTGGATCTGTTGTTTGCCCAGGATCATGCACAGGTCGCTGTCCTGCCGATGGATTGGGGAACGTATTTGTCCCAGTTCAAGAGCTCTCCGATTTGGCTTTCTGCACTTGCAGAAGAAATGCGTGGTAAAGGGAAACGAAGTCGAACAGACACGCCCCTAACGCAAAAAAGTCCGGTTAAGGCAGATACAATGGAATGGCGCCAAAAATTGCTGAATATTCCGCCCAACCAACAACATCAGTTCCTGTCGGAGCACATCCATGCGCAGGTCGTTAGAGCCATTGGACTGAAAGACGGACAAGAGATTGACCCTCGTCAACCGCTCAACGAACTCGGGCTCGATTCACTCATGGCAGTTGAATTGCGCAACATGTTGAGCGACAGCCTGAGCTTGGAACGAAACCTGCCAGCCACTCTTGTTTTCGACTATCCGACCATCAACGCACTGACAGATTTCCTGGCGCAAGATGTATTAATGGTGGAAACGAAAAAGGCTGAAAAGAAAGATGCGCCAGCAAGTGAGACCAATTTGTTACAAGCGATCGAAGACCTTTCAGATGAAGAAGTGGCGCGCCTGCTTTCCGACACATAGCCAAGCAAACGATGTTCGCATTGGCCAATTTTAGATCTGTACCTTTTTAATATCAGGGAACCCTCATGAAAGAATTTCTAGAACGGATCAGCAACCTTCCTCCTCAAAAAGTCAAGCTCCTGGCGGCGCAATTGCAAGCCCGTCTTGATGCGCTTGAAAATCAACGCATCGAACCTATTGCAATTGTTGGAATGAGTTGCCGCTTCCCGGGCGGGGCAAACACTCCAGAGTCATTCTGGGGCATGTTACAGAATGGCGTGGATGCCATTTCTGAAGTGCCACCCGAACGCTGGAATATTGACGATTATTACGATCCTGATCCCGAGAAACCAGGAAGGATGTCTACGCGCTGGGGTGGATTCCTCACAGATGTGGATCGTTTCGACTCTCACTTCTTCGGCATTGCGCCGCGTGAAGCGATGGGATTGGACCCTCAACAACGTCTCCTCTTGGAGTTGACCTGGGAGGCATTGGAAAGAGCCGGGCAATCCCCTGACCAGTTGATGGACAGTGATACGGGTGTTTTCGTTGGCATAGCGGGAAACGATTATCTACATCTACAAAAGGATAGCGGCGTCGAAAGCCTGGATGCGTATTTTGCATCGGGCAACGCACACAGTACCGCGTCTGGGCGTCTCTCGTACGTTCTGGGGTTGCACGGACCAAGTTTCCCTGTAGATACTGCCTGCTCATCCTCGCTCGTAGCAACCCACCTCGCCGTGCAGAGCCTGCGTAACGGGGAATGCCGCCAGGCAATCGTTGGCGGCATAAACCTGATCCTGATGCCGGAAACAACCATCACACTTTCCAAAGCCCACATGCTCTCCCCGGATGGACGTTGCAAAGCGTTTGATTCGCGCGCCGATGGGTTCGTGCGGAGCGAAGGCGGAGGCGTGATCATTTTAAAATGTCTTTCCGACGCTCAAGCGGATGGCGATACCATTTTGGCCTTAATCCGCGGTTCGGCTGTGAACCAGGATGGGCGTAGCAACGGCTTGACTGCGCCCAACGGACCCTCGCAGGAAGCAGTCATACGCACAGCGCTGGCAAATGGGCGTGTCTCCTCTCAACAAATCAGCTACGTGGAAGCGCATGGGACCGGGACATCGCTGGGTGACCCCATTGAGGTCCAGGCGCTATCCGCAGTGTTGGGGGAGAACCGCGACGAACCGCTGATGATCGGGTCGGTCAAAACTAACGTGGGGCATTTGGAATCGGCGGCGGGTATTGCCGGCCTCATCAAAACCGTGCTGATGTTACAGCACGAACAGATCCCACCTCATCTGCATTTGCAGGAGCCTAATCCGCACATCTCCTGGTCTGAACTGCCAATTGCGATTCCCACCAAACTTACTCCCTGGCAAAACGAAAACGAAAAATTTGCCGGGGTAAGTTCGTTCGGTTTTAGCGGAACCAATTCTCATATTATCCTTTCCAGCCCACCACCAGTGGAAGAAAAGAAATCAGGTCTCGAAAGATCGCTGCATTTGTTCACACTCTCCGCCCGAAGCGAAACTGCCCTCCAGCAACTTGCAGAAGGATATGTCGATCACCTGTCTCATCAGCAGGCGGATATCACAGATCTGGCCTATACCGCCAACGCCGGCCGTTCTCATTTCAGTCAGCGCCTGGCGCTGGTGGCTGGTACAACGAAAGAAGTACAAGAGAAATTATCCGCTTTCGTACAGGGCGAGCAACGGGAGGACTTGATCTTTGGAAAAGTGCAGGGGACACGTCAACCCCGCATCGCATTTCTGTTTACCGGACAGGGAGCACAATACAACGGCATGGCGCGGCAACTGTACGATAGCCAGCCAACCTTTCGTGGGACACTCGACAAATGCGATCAACTCCTGCGTCTATATTTGAATCGTTCACTCCTATCCGTTATCTTTGCTGACGACGAATCAGAGGCAGCGCTAATCAACGAAACGGCTTATACCCAACCCGCCTTGTTTGCCGTTGAATACGCGCTTGCCGAAATGTGGCGATCCTGGGGAATCGAACCCTCGGTTGTGATGGGGCACAGCGTCGGCGAATTCGTGGCCGCCTGCGTTGCCGGTGTCTTTTCCCTGGAAGATGGTTTGAAACTTATCGCAGAACGAGCGCGCCTGATGCAAGAATTACCTTCAGGCGGAGGAATGGCGGCTGTGTTCTCGGATGAAGCAACTGTTTCCCCCGTCATTGCACCTTATGCCGATCAACTTTCCATCGCCGCGATCAATGGACCTTCTAACGTGGTCATCTCCGGCCTGGATCAAGCGCTATCAGAAGTATTGGCGGCACTCTCTCGACAGGGAATCAAATCGCGCCGATTGTCCGTTTCACATGCCTTTCACTCTCCGCTCATGGAAACGATCCTGGATGATTTTGAACGAATAGCTTCTTCCGTATCATTTTCCGAACCCGAGATAGGATTGATATCGAACGTTACCGGACAGTTCACGGCTTCAAACCAGGTAACTGACCCACATTATTGGCGCGAACATATACGCCAGCCTGTCCGCTTTGCAGATGCTATGCTCGCTTTGCACCAATCAGGATGTGAAGTCTTTGTCGAGATCGGTCCTAATCCAACCCTGCTGAGCATGGGACAGCGCTGCCTGCCGGAAGGAGTGGGCACATGGTTACCCTCGTTGCGGCAGGGGAAAGAGGACTGGCACACCTTGCTCAGCAGCCTTGGCCAGCTCTACACAATGGGCGCTGAAGTGGATTGGAAAAATTTTGACCGCGATTACGGGCGTCGAAAACTGGTCTTGCCGACCTACCCATTCCAACGCAAACGGTATTGGGTTCAAGAAAGCGCTTCCCCTCTGAATTGCCGTCAATACACCGCCAAGCAAGGCGAACATCCGCTCCTGGGAATGCGACTGAACAATGCAGGTATAAGGGAAACCATATTCGAATCACAAATCAGCGTCAATGCTTTTGGCTTCTTAGCCGACCATCGCATTCATGGCAGGCTTATTCTGCCCTCCCCTGCTTACATGGAGATGGCGTTTGCCGCGGCAAATATCCACTTGGGACAAGGCAATCACATTCTCGAAAACCTGGTTATCCACGAAGCATTACTGATCCCGGAACAAGGCCCATGTACTGTACAAACGGTGCTCACGCCTGAGGGGGAACGCGCCTCCGTGCAAATATTTTACGAACACAATGCAAAGTGGTTCTTAAGCGCCAGTGCGCAGGTTCGCTCCTCTGCTTCCCCGGCAATTGAAGGAGATGATTTAAACGCGCTCCAAGCACGCTGTCGTGAATCGATCAGCGTAGAAACTTGCTATGAAGGTCTTGCAAAACTGGGTTTGGACTTGGGTGAAAGTTTTCAAGGGATTAAGGCGATCTGGCGCACAGAGGGCGAAGTCTTATGCCGTATGGAATTACCACAATCGCTCTCAAGGCAAGCCAGCGACTATCACATGATCCACCCCGCATTTTTAGATTCATGTTTCCACGCGCTTGGTGTGGCCCTGCCCGAATCAGGCTCTAACCTTTTGGAGGCATACCTGTTATTGGGCCTGGACCGACTCCACTTTTTGGAGCGCCCCGCTTCCGCATTTTGGAATCACATTAAGCTGCGCGGCGACCTCTCCAAGCTTGGCTTACAGGAAACGTTTACGGCAGATATTCATCTCTACTCAGATTCTGGTCAAAAACTGGCCGAACTCAGCGGGATTTCTCTCAAACGGGCGCGCCCGGAGATGCTCTTCCGTTCGGAGTCCGGTCGAAGACAGGATTTACTGTACGAAATTGCATGGCAAGCGCAGCCTGATCCTGCGCAAAATGAAAAATATATTCAGCTATGCTCACCCCGCGAAATGGAGGCAAATCTTTCGACGCGCGTGGATGAGTTGAGCGCAGAGAATCAGATGCACTTCTATGATGAAATGCTCCCCCACCTGGATCGAGTGGGAGGCATGTATGCAGTAGAAGCCTTACAAAAACTTGGAATGCAATTCAAGGTTGGAAAGGTTACCCAAACAAACGAATTGACACAAACATTGGGAATCGTAGCAAAGCAACAGGCGCTCTTTTCGCGGCTACTGGAGATGCTCGAGGAAGACGGCATTCTAAAAAGAACCGGCTCATGGTGGAAGGTTTTGAAATCGCCGGATCTCCTTGATCTGGATTCCCAATGGGAAATGTTGAAACAGCAATTTCCAATGTTCGCATCGGAATTGACATTAATAGCCCGTACGACACGCGACCTGGCAGATGCGTTGAACGGCAAAGCCGATCCCCTGCAATTGATGTTTCCGGGAGGATCAACATCCGACGCCGAAAAGTTATATCAGGATGCTCCAGTTGCGCGCACCTATAATACGCTGGTCCAGGAAGCTGTGACAGCTACGCTAAAGCCCCTGACATCGGGCGGCAAAATTCGTATTTTGGAAATCGGCGCAGGCACAGGAGGCACAACCAGTTACATCCTGCCTGCACTGCCTGTCGAGCAAACGCGCTACATCTTCACGGACATATCCCCGCTTTTCATCAATCAGGCAAAACACAAATTCAGCAAATTTGATTTCGTGGAATATCAGACGCTGGATATCAGCCGTGACCCGCTAACACAGGGGTTTGAGACGCACAGTTTTGATCTGATCGTTGCCGCGAACGTTCTACACGCCACCCCAGATCTCCGACAAACGCTGGAAAATGTGAAACTCCTGTTAGCGCCCCAAGGTGAACTTATCCTCTACGAAGCAACCAACAAACAGCGTTTTTCCGATTTAACGGTTGGATTAACTGAGGGCTGGTGGTTATTTAAAGACAGGGAACTTCGCCAGGACTACGCCCTGCTCACACGAGAAAAGTGGTTTCAGGTTTTGGGAGCGACGGGCTTCATCGAAACAGTGGCGATCCCCGGCGCGGGAAGAGAAGGGATTTTGTCCAGCAAGCCGTGATCGTGGCGCGCGCACCTGCAATATCAGCGGGAACCGATGTGCAGCTCCCCTGGCTGATCTTTGCTGACCGGTATGGCTTGGGGGAACGACTGGCAAGCACTTTGCAGGATCGTGATCAACCAGGGCTTCTTGTAGCGCCTGGTGAAGCGTATGATGAAACCGACACAACACATGTGAGCATTAATCCCAACCAGCAGGAAGATTTCGTCCGCCTCGTTGGAGAAAAATCATATCGCGGAATCATTTACTTGTGGACTCTGGACAATGATTTGTCCGAAGAGACGACTGTCACCACTCTAGGTGAGGCGCAACAACTGACGACCGGCAGCCTTTTGCATTTGACACAAGCGATGATCCATGCCAACAAAACCGGTTTGTGGCTGGTTACGCGCGGCGCGCAAACAGTAGAGGCAGATAAGGTTCCAGTTTCGGCAGGCCAGACAGCGACTCTAGGTTTGAGCCGTACCATTGCGCTTGAACATCCCGAATTGCACTGCAAGCGAATCGACCTCGATCCTCAATCTTCGCAGGCAGATGTGGAAAACCTGCTTGATGAGATTTTACAAAGAAAGGATCACGAAGAAGAAATCGCATTCCGCGATTCCCGCCGTGTCCGGCGCTTGATTCGGGCAAAAACCACCCGCACCTCCCCTCTGGAATTCAAGAGCGATGCTAGCTATCTGGTCACTGGCGGACTGCGAGGGCTTGGTCTACTCGTGGCAGAATGGATGACCCAACGCGGCGCGAAGCATATCGCGCTGATAAGTAGAAGCAGTGTTTCAACCCAAACGCAAGAGACCATTGATCGATTGGAACAGTACGGGACCCATGTTTTGGCCGTACAAGGCGATGTTTCATCTGAGGAAGATTGCTCGAAAGTTCTGGCTGAAATAGAACAGAGCCTGCCGCCTTTGCGAGGCATTGTTCATTCTGCCGGCGTGCTAGATGACGGTATGTTGTTGCAACAAAATTGGGCGCGTTTTGAGAAGGTGATGGCTCCCAAGATTACGGGAACCTGGCTCCTTCACAGCATGACACGCCATATCCCCCTTGATTTCTTCGTCATGTTCTCTTCCGGCGTTTCACTTCTGGGCTCTGTGGGACAGGCCAACCATGCGGCCGCAAATGCCTTCATGGACGGATTTGCCGCCTATCGCCGCGCGCTGGGACTCCCTGCCACAAGCCTCAATTGGGGGGCATGGTCGCAGGTGGGCGCAGCAGCCGACCGAAATTTGGCCGATACCCGCAACGTTGCGACTTTCACGCCGGAAGAAGGGTTGCAAGCGCTGGAATGGGCCATCCAACAGAATGTTATTCAAGCAGGCGTTTTGTCAGCGGACTGGAACACCATCCTGCAACCTTATCCTCCTGGCGAGGAACCCGTGCTCTTCCGCGAAATCGCTCGTCAGGTTCGCCGGCGGATCATAACGCCAGAGAAGAAAATTAAAGAGGCATCTCTGATCCAACGGTTGACGGAAACGGTTCCAAACAAGCGGATATCCTTACTGCTTGCCCATGTTCGTCAACAAGCGGGTCAGGTGCTTAAGACAGACGATATAAATAGTATTGATCTGTACAAACCCTTACAATCCATGGGGCTTGATTCACTTATGGCAGTGGAGCTTCGAAACAAGCTCGGAGAATCAACCGGTCAATCCCTGCCTGCTACATTGCTATTCGAGTATCCAACGATGAGCGAACTCGCTGATTATCTGGCAGGCAGGCTATTAGCATCTGAAACGGAAAACCAACCAATCGAAGAATCAGCGGCTACACAAGCTTCGCGAACGGATACACCAAAAGAAACGGCATCGCTGGAAGAACTTTCTGAAGATGAACTTGCCGAGATGTTAAAAGCAAAACTTGGTAAGATCGGTTCCGATTAAGGAAACAGAATGACATCCGTTACATCGAAGATTATCAAGCTGGATTCCTTCCGCATAGGCATTCTATATATCTGCCTGGTAAGCTTCGTATGGGCAGCGATGGAAGTTATCATTCAATACATCCCAGGCGGATACTCTCTCTATCAAGTGGTATGGGTGCGCTATGCCACGCACTTATTATTCATGCTGTTGGTAGTTTTCCCCCGGAATGGCGTAAAATTGGTGTTCACCTCCCGGCCAGGACTTCAATTATTAAGGGCTGTGATGATGCTCATCATGCCGGTCTCATTCATCCTCGCGGTGGATTATATGTCAGCGGGAAATATATTGACTATATTCTGGTTTTCGCCGCTGATCATTATTGCTTTGTCCATGTTCCTGTTGAAGGAGAAGGTGTCCTGGCATTATTACCTGCTCGCGATCGTTGGACTGGCATGCGTTGTGGTTCTCACGCATCCCAATCGATCTTTGAACCTCATAGGAGTTATCCTGTCGCTGGCAATGGGACTGAGTTTCAGCCTCTATTTGATACTGACACGGATGTTGCGAGACGAACCTACGCTAACAAATTTATTTTATACAGCTGTTGGAGTATTGGTTCCGCTAAGTTTGAGACTGCCGGCCTTTTGGAAACCATTGACATGGCAAAGTGGACTTATGATGGCGCTCGTCGGGATGCTGGGATTCCTATTGCTCTGGTTGCTGGATAAATCGCTTGAAATGGTATCGGCTGCTGCGTCAGCGCCCTTTCTTTTTTCGCAAATGTTTTGGATTGTTGTTATCAGGCTTGTCACAAGGATTTTTTAAGAACTACAAGGATTTTTAATGAACCAAAACCCTCAAAAGAACGATTACCGGGCTTTATTGCAACAAGCGCTTGTCTCGTTGGAAAACATGGAGGAAAAACTGCGCGCTTCCGAGGCCGCGCAGCATGAACCGCTCGCAATTATCGGTATGGGATTTCGTTTTCCAGGAGGAGCGGACGATTTGCCTTCTTTCTGGAAATTATTACAGGATGGCACCGATGCGATCACCGAAGTGCCGCCAAGCCGTTGGAACGCGGATCAATTTTATGATCCCGAACCGGACGCGGTGGGGAAAATGTACACGCGTTGGGGCGGATTCCTGAATGATGTTGATCGCTTTGACCCACATTTTTTTGGCATCTCGCCTCGCGAGGCAATCTCCATGGATCCGCAACAACGCCTCCTGCTGGAAGTAACCTGGGAAGCCTTGGAAAATGCGGGACAGGCTTCTGCAAAACTGGCAGGCAGTCGCACCGGGGTTTTCGTGGGCATGGTAGGAAGCGATTACGCCAACCTGAAAATGATCTCTGGCGGAATCAATGACGTGGATGCGTATTTTGGCACGGGCATCTCACGCAGTGTTGCGGCGGGGCGGATTGCTTATACATTTGGACTTCATGGACCAGCCCTTGCCATCGATACGGCCTGTTCCTCGTCACTCGTTGCGGCCCATCAAGCCTGCCAAAGCCTGCGTTCGAAGGAATGTGAGATGGCCGTTGCGGGCGGCGTGAATTTAATTTTGGAACCTTCGGGGTCTATCAGCACCTCGCGCGGGCGCATGATGTCTTTTGATGGCCGCTGCAAAACCTTTGATGCAAAGGCGGACGGCTATGTGCGCGCGGAAGGTTGCGCGATGATCGTTCTTAAACGGTTATCAGACGCGCAGGCGGATGGGGATCATATTTTGGCTGTCATTATGGGAACCGCGGTTAATCAGGACGGGCGCAGTAATGGTCTTACTGCGCCTAACGGAAAATCCCAGGAAGCCGTCATTCGCGCCGCGTTGAACGACGCAAAACTGCACCCGTCTGAGGTGACTTACGTGGAAACCCACGGGACCGGCACCTCGCTTGGCGATCCGATCGAGGTACGCGCGCTCAGCGCGGTATTCGGGGATGGGCATACTGCCGACAATCCTTTAATGATCGGTTCTGTCAAAACAAACGTTGGACATCTGGAGGCAGCCGCCGGGATCGTTGGACTCTGTAAAGGTTGTTCTGTCACTACAAAACAAAACCATTCCTCCCCATCTCAATTTTACAGAACCCAATCCATATATTCCCTGGGAAGAACTCCCGGTCACGGTACCGACGAAACCAACCGCCTGGTCTACCCCCACGGGACACCGGCGCATCGCAGGGCTTAGCTCATTCGGTTTCAGCGGAACCAACTCGCATATGATCATCGCAGAAGCCCCGCCAAAAATAACCCGGGAAACCGGAATGGAACGCGCTTCTCATCTGTTCACGCTTTCTGCAAAAACAGAACCGGCTCTCAGGGAGATAGCGGAAAAATACGATGCATATCTCCAAAGGAGTCCAACTGCTTCGCTGGCAGATGTGGCTTATACCATTACAACCGGGCGTTCACACTTTCACCATCGGCTTGCGTTGACCGCAACATCGCTCATAGAGGCCCAGAAAAAATTGTCGGCGTGGAGGCAGAATCAGGAGGTAGCCGGCCTCTATTCCGGATCGATGGCAGAAGATGGTCAGCCTGACGTGGTTTTTCTGTTTACCGGACAGGGCGCGCAGTACGCAGGCATGGCCCGTCAACTTTTTGAAACTCAGCCCGGTTTCAGAAACATGTTGGAGCAGTGTAATGAGATACTGCGTCCTTATCTGGAAAGGCCGCTGCTGTCTGTGATCTATCCTGAAAGCAAAAGCGATGAGGATCTGATCCATCAAACAGTTTATACACAACCCGCGCTTTTTGCCATCGAATATTGTCTGGCAAATTTATGGCTATCGTGGGGTGTGGAACCCACAGTAGTGCTTGGACACAGCATCGGGGAGTATGTGGCGGCCTGTCTGGCAGGTGTCTTCAGTCTGGAAGATGGATTGAAACTGGTTGCAGCGCGCGGGAGACTTATGCAATCCCTGCCCCCAGGCGGAATCATGACCGTAGTATATGCAGACAATAAACGCGTCCAATCCGCGATTGCTCCTTTTGCGAAGGATGTATCCATTGCAGCAGTCAATGGTCCAGGCGCGGTTGTCATTTCGGGAGCGGAGGCAGCCGTCGGCCTGGTCGTTGACGCGCTACAGAAAGACGGCATCAAAACCCGGCAGTTGAACGTGTCTCATGCGTTTCATTCGCCCTTGATGGATCCCATTTTGGATGAATTTGAACAGGTCGCGAAATCCATCCCATATCATTCGCCACAGATTGGCGTGGTTTCCAACGTGAGCGGGAAGTTGGTCACCGACGACAGTATTTCCCATGCTTCTTACTGGCGCAGTCAAGCTCGTCAGGCCGTGCTTTTTTCCGAGGGGATTAAAGTCTTACACAAGGAAGGCTATCACTTCTTTTTAGAGATCGGTCCTTCCCCTACCCTGCTTGGTTTGGCACGCCGTTGTGAACCCATCAATCCAAAGGACATCTGGCTTCCCTCTTTGCGTAGCGGACGCAGGGATTGGGAACAAATGCTTGAAAGCCTTGGACATCTTTACGTCTGCGGACAGGAAGTTGATTGGGACGCGTTCGAACACGATTACAAATTACAAAGACAACGCTTAGTAATGCCAACCTATCCGTATCAACGCGAGCACTACTGGCTGGATTTTGAACCAGTCGAAAATAATAATTTTTCAAGCAAAACAGATCACCCGTTATTAGGGTCTCGCCTGTCCACTGCAATGCCGGTGTACCAAAATCAGATAAGCGCCTTGCACCCTGCCTACCTTGGGGATCACCGAATCCACGATATGCCTATACTCCCGGCTGCTGCCTACCTGGAGATTGCGCTTGCTGCAGCAAAAAACGCTTTGGATAGCGGTCCGCACCTGCTCGAAGACATTTCCATTCACGAAGCGCTTCCCTTATCAGAAGCCACGAAATCCACGACTTAGATCATTTTGACCCCGGATGCAAGTGGCGCGTCGTTCCAATTTTTTAGTCGCAGGGATAACGCAGAACAACAAACCTGGCGCTTGCACGCCAAGGGCAGGATCCGATATCAGAAATCGGAAGACACACCGCAGGCGATTTCTCTTGAAACCCTGCAGAAGCGTCTTTCGCAGCCGATGCCTGTTGCAGCGTACTACCAGCATTTAGCTTCTGTTGGCGCGGACTACGGTCCCGCGTTCCGCGGAATCCAGGAAATCCGGAGGGCGGATGGGGAGGCGCTTGGAAGAATCGCGATTTCCGACTCCTTGTTGGATGAAATTCACGAATATACCGTGCACCCTGCCCTGCTGGACGCCTGCTTCCAGCTTACCGGGGCAGCCCTGCCAAACGCCGGCGATCTCGACAATGCTGAAAACAATATCATCTATGTGCCGGTCGGGTTTCACCAACTGCGTGTTTACGAGAAAGTGGGCAACACCATCTTATGTCATGTTCAAATGCGCAGCGCAACAGAACAATCCAATGCGAAAACACTCACTGGAGACCTGACTCTCTTTGATCAGGCGGGAAGAGTGGTTGCTGTAGTAGATGGCTTACTGCTCCAACAAATTAATCGCCAGGCACTGCAACGCGCCGTCCAGGTCAACATTGATAACTGGTTGTACGAAATAGACTGGCTCAACCAACCAAAAGGCGCATCGCAAGGCGTAACAACAGATCCGGGATCCTGGTTGATCTTTGCCGACGAAGGCAATACAAGTAAAGATCTTATGGCGCGCCTGGAAGCTCAAGGCGAAGCCTGCTATTGTGTTTTTCCTGGTGATGGCTTTGTGCGAAAGGATTCGAATCACTGGCAGATTGATCCGTTGGAGATTGAAAATTTCAAGCAACTGATCAAGGATGTCAATACAGAGACCAAACAACCGCTGCGCGGCATCGTCCATTTATGGAGTTTAAAAGACATCCTCGACGACCAGACCGATCTCGACACACTACATTCGATACAAGCACGGGATTGTGCCAGTGTGCTTCACGTTGTTCAGGCTCTGGCGTCTGAAACCAAAACAATGCCAAGGTTGTGGCTGGTGACCCGAGGCGCGCAAGCCCTTGACGAAGGCCTCTCCGTTAACCCGGCTGCATCCACATTGTGGGGGTTAGGGAATGTCATCGCATTAGAACAGCCAAACCTAAACTGCGTACGGATCGACCTCGATCCATCTAACGCAGTTAGTTCATTCCTCTTTGATGAAATCTGGGCGCCGGACGAGGAAGATCAAGTAGCATTCCGCGGCGAGGGTCGTCATGTAGCGCGGCTGGTACCCGGTGATGTGAAGTCACGACTACATAGTGAGGCTTCACCTGTTGCGTTAATCATACAAGAACGCGGGGTGCTCGATCATCTGACCATTCAACCAATGACGCGCCGCCACCCCGGACCCGGAGAGGTGGAAATTAAGATCTATGCCACCGGTCTCAATTTTCGCGATGTACTAAACGTGCTGGGCATTTATCCTGGCGATGCTGGCCCCCTGGGAAGCGAATGCGCAGGAAAAGTGACAGCGGTAGGCGAGGGAGTAACGGACCTTGAAGTTGGCGATCCCGTAGTGGCATTAGCGACCAATAGTTTTAGTAGCTATGTCATAATTCCGTCTACATTGGCAGTCCGCAAGCCTGGAAATATGAGTTTTGAAGAGGCCGCCACTATTCCCATTGCTTTTCTCACAGCAGATTATGCTCTCAATACACTGGCAAAGATGAAATCGGGGGACCGGGTATTAATCCATGCTGCAACAGGAGGGGTGGGGATGGCGGCGGTCCAACTGGCCCGGCGCACAGGCGCGGAGGTATTTGGGACCGCAGGCAACCCGGAAAAACGAAAATTGCTGGCATCCCTCGGAGTACAGCACGTATTCAACTCGCGCACGTTGGATTTTGCTGATGAAGTTCTCTCTATCACGGACGGGGTAGGTGTTGATATTGTGTTGAACTCGCTGGCTGGCGATTTTATTCCTAAAAGCCTGTCGATATTGAAAGAAAAAGGTCGTTTTGTTGAAATTGGCAAAACGGAGGTATGGGATCAGAAACAAGTCAGTGAAATAAAAAGTGATATTAGCTATTTCATCTTGTATCTGGGCGAAATTTTGGAAAAGGATCCGTTGCTCATCAGGAAGATGTTGATCGATCTGTTAGCTGACTTTGAAAGTGGAAAACTAAAACCACTTCCGCAGATAGTCTACCCCATCGAAAAATCGGAGCATGCTTTCCGGTTCATGGCGCAGGCAAAGCATACCGGAAAGATCGTTATCACTCAGCCTACACTGGCGGATTCCCCCAACATATCCGCCGATGCCACTTACTTGATTACAGGTGGCCTGGGTGGATTGGGATTGCTTTGTGCCCAATGGCTGGCGGATCAGGGCGCCCATCACCTGGTACTGGTTGGGCGCAGCAATCCATCCGAACAGGTGCGACAAAAATTGCATGAAATGGAAGAAACAGGAACCGAGATACATGTCGCTCAGGCGGATGTCTCGGAGAGAGATGACGTTAAAAAAATCCTGTCTCATGTTGCAGAGAATATGCCGCCTCTGCGCGGCCTCATTCACGCGGCAGGCATCCTGGACGATGGAATATTACTGGAACAGACGTGGCCCCGCTTTTCAGCGGTGATGGCTCCGAAAGTTGACGGCGTCTGGAATCTGCACACGTTAACTTTGAATGCTCAACTCGATTTCTTTATCATGTTCTCTGCAGGCGCCTCCCTATTGGGTTCGCCCGGGCAAAGCAACTACGCAACTGCCAATGCTTTTCTCGATGGCCTGGCTCATTACCGCCGGTTCCAGGGATTGTCCGCATTGAGCATCAACTGGGGAGCCTGGGCTGATGTGGGTATGGCTTCCAAGCTTGCTGATCAAAACCAACGTCGTTGGCTCGTTCAAGGAATGGAATTGATCCAACCCCTGGATGGAATGCGAGCCATGGAGCGGCTACTTAATATGCGATCTACCCAAATGGGCGTCTTGCCCATCAAATGGCAAAACTTCAACCTTCCCCGGGAGAATTCGCTTCGTCCCTTGTTCCGCTTGCTTGCAAAAAATGCTTCACAAGGCGCGGAATCCACTTACGCGAATGATCGCGTTACCTTCCTGGATCAACTTAATAAAAAACCACCGGAAGAGAAGTTTAAATTCCTATTTCGTTATGTGTTGGCTGAAGTGAATAAAGTGTTGGGCTTGGATCCATCCCACTCACCCAACCCGCGCCAGGGATTTACCGATATCGGATTGGAACTCCTTGATGGCTGTGGAATTAAGCAATCGCATCCAAAAAGATTTGGAGCGCCCTCTTCCCTCCACGCTGACATTTGAATATCCAACAATCGAATCCCTTACGAATTATCTGGCTACAGAAGTTCTGGACCTGGAGTCTCCAAATAACTCTCATGAGCCATCCGGAGCAGCAGACAAAGATCAACAGACGATTGTTACTGAAGTGGAAGAGATTCCTGAAGACAAACTTGAGGATGCCTTGTTGAAAGAGTTAAAAGATGCAGGCTATTGACCTGATCCGTTCTAAAATGATGACACTTGCTCATTCTAAGTTGTTCCTCTTCCTTGCAATTGTGTGTTTGGTAGCAATAGGAGTGGGCCTGAATCCACGACTTTACAAACCCAAACTTGTCCCGCCCTCCCAGTTCACCGGGACACCGGCTGTTCCCGTCGGAATTGGGATCATGGGCGACAGCAACTCCGATGAATACCGGGCAGATGATGCCCGCGGTGGCGCGTTCGGCGATACAACCTTTAACTGGATGGAACAGCTCGTTCTGGACCGAGGGTTGAATTTCGGTCGTTGGGGAACGTGGGGCGAGCCGCGCCGTACCGGTTACGAATACAATTGGGCACGCAGCGGCGCAACTGCCAGTTCTTTACTGACGTCGGGCCAGCATACGGGGTTGGCTCAACAAGTGGCTGAAGGGAAAGTATCCCTGGTCTTCGTTTGGATTGGGGAGAACGATTTCCATTTATCGAATGGAACTTATGAGGAAATATACAGTGGCGCCTTGAATGACGCTGCTGTACAGGCAAAGGAAGAGCAAGTGGTGGCTGACATTACAAAAGCTGTAGATACGGTGCTGGAAGCCGGGGATGTAAAAATGGTTCTTTTTAACAATATCAGATAAAGGTTTGGCGCCTCAGGCCGCCATCCTTTTTCCAGATGCGACAAAGCGGAAACGAGTTACGGAAGCTGTAAATGCAGTTAATAACGGAATCAAAGAACTGGGGAGTACGCGCGGCATAACCGTTGTAGATGTTAATAGCTTTGCCAGGGTCATCCTCGGGCGGATCAACAAGCTCGGGCTTTTGGAAATCGGGAATCAAAAAATCAATATCCTGATCCATGGGGATGATCCACATCACCTCCAATTGGCTGATCGTTCTGGACATCCTGGAACGGTTCTCTCCGGGCTGTTTGCAAATGCACTCTTTATTGACCCTTTCAACAATGCCTACGGACTGAACATTCCACCGCTGACAGATGAAGAAATTCTACACAATGCTGGCATTCAATAAGCCGGAAACAAACATGAACACCACCAACAATATGGAAATTGACAATGACATCACCTATTGATGACACCCAAAGCAGTCCTGCCTTTAAAACGCGCACTTTTTGCTCTAAAGGATATGCGCGCCAAACTGGAGGCAGTGGAGCGGTCCAAAAGCGAACCAATTGCAGTCATCGGTATGGGCTGTCGTTTCCCAGGCAAAGCAAATTCGCCGGAAGCTTTCTGGCAGCTATTGCAAAACGGCGATGATGCCATCTCTGAGGTGCCGCCCGAACGCTGGAATATCGATGCGTATTATGATCCGGATCCAAATGCGCCTGGAAAGATGTATGTTCGCAAATCCGGGTTTATAGAGCAAGTCGATCAATTCGAGCCACAGTTTTTCGGTTTATCGCCGCGCGAAGTGGTCAGTATGGATCCACAACAGCGACTGTTGTTAGAGGTAACCTGGGAAGCCCTTGAATATGCTGGAATCGTTCCCGGTAACCTGGCAGGCAGTCAAACAGGCGTGTTTGTCGGAATGAGCACCAACGACTATAACGGTCTGCAGATGAAGTCCGGCGATCTCTCACAAATCGATGCCTATATTGGAACGGGCACGACCTTCAGCGTAGCTGCAGGGCGCATATCTTACGTTCTGGGTTTACAGGGGCCAACTCTCACCCTGGACACTGCCTGCTCCTCTTCATTGGTTGCGGTTCACCTGGCATGCCAGAGCCTGCGGGCAAAGCAATCCAACCTGGCCCTGGCAGGGGGCGTGAGTTTGATTCTGTCACCAGAGGGCACCATTTCCATGTCCAAGTCGCATGCCCTTGCTCCTGATGGTTATTGCAAGACATTCGACGCATCTGCGGATGGGTATGTGCGCGGTGAGGGATGCGGTGTGATTGTTCTAAAAAGACTCTCGGATGCGTTAGTCGATCATGACAATATTCTGGGGCTCATCAGAGGATCCGCTATCAACCACGACGGACGGAGCAGCGGGCTGACGGTTCCAAACGGTCAGGCTCAACAGGCTGTTATCCGTTCAGCGTTGGCAGATACGGGCGGAATTGAAGCGGAACAGGTTCAGTTTGTCGAAACACATGGGACTGGGACACAGCTGGGGGACCCGATCGAGGTCCGTGCCCTGGCAGGCGTATTGGGCAAAGGGCAATCCAAGGAGCAGTCCCTGATTTTAGGGTCTGTCAAGGCAAACATCGGGCATTTGGAAGCCGCGGCCGGGATGGCCGGTCTTATCAAGGTCATCCTTGCATTTAAAAACGAAAAGATTCCTGCGCAAATACACTTCAAGGAACCCAACCCAAACATCGACTGGCAGTCGCTTCCCATAAAGGTTGCCGGCGAGCACGATTCGTGGCCGCGAGAAGACACCCCCCGCATTGCAGGTGTCAGCGCCTTCGGATTCAGCGGCACCAATGCCCATGTTGTGTTGGAGGAGCCGCCGGTTTCAAGAGCCATTGCTGGGCCAGTGGAACCACATCCGCATCTCCTTACCCTTTCCGCCAATGATGAGAACGCCTTGACCGAGCTAGCGGGTCGATATGAATCCTATCTTGAAACGCATTCGAACGTTTCTCTGAATGATGTAACCTATACAGCCAACGCCAAGCGCACCCCATTCCTTCATCGTCTTGCAGCAATTGGCAATTCACCGGAGGAGATCCGCGAGAAGTTGAGAAACTACACAAACAGACACGCGATCAACGGCCTCTTTACAAGTCAGGCACAGCAGGCACCGGATTCAAATATCGCATTCCTGTTTACCGGGCAAGGGTCGCAGTACCCGGATATGGGCTTGCAACTTTACGAAACCCAACCGGTATTTCGATCTGTATTGGAGCGATGCGATGAAATACTGAAATCATATCTCCAACGATCCTTGTTGTCTGTTTTGTATCCCGCCTCAGACAAAGAGTTGCCCATCAACGAAACGGCTTATACTCAACCTGCACTGTTTGCGCTCGAATATGCGCTGGCAGAACTTTGGCGTTCATGGGGCATCACACCTTCGATAGTAATGGGCCACAGTGTGGGAGAATATGTAGCGGCGTGCGTAGCGGGAGTATTCAGCCTCGAGGATGGTTTGAAGCTCATTGCCGAGCGTGGTCGATTGATGCAAGCGCTATCGCGTGATGGCGCAATGGCGGCGGTCTTTGCTGATATAGAATGCGTGGGCAAGGCAATAGCAAGGTATTCGAATGAGGTGTCAATCGCCGCAATCAACGGTCCCGAGAATATTGTAATCTCCGGCCGTGACACCAAAGTGCAGGAGATTTTGGACGAGCTGGCCAAAGACGGCATCAAGGCGAGGCGTTTATTTGTTTCCCATGCGTTTCACTCGCCTCTGATGGATCCAATATTGGACTCGTTCGAGGGGACAGCCGCCTCCGTCACGTATTCAGCGCCGAAAATCCCTCTGGCTTCAAATGTGACCGGCAGTTTGGTTACAAGCGCACAGATCGACAACCCTTCCTACTGGAGGATACATATTCGTCAGCCTGTAAATTTCCAGGCCGCCATGGAGACTTTACGCGATCAGGGCTGCAAGGTGTTTCTGGAAATCGGGCCCCAACCGACTCTGCTAGGCATGGGTCAGCGTTGTCTATCGGGTGAAAATAACGTCTGGCTGCCGTCGCTCCGACAACAAAAAGAAGACGGGGCACAGATGCTGGGGTCCCTAGGAGCGCTGTTTGTTCAGGGGATCGAGGTTAACTGGGAAGGCTTCCATCGAGGCCATACCCACAACACCATCTCCTTGCCGACCTATCCTTTCCAACGACAACGCTATTGGTTTAAAACTCCCACAAAGGCAAACCGCTCGGAAAGATCAACGATCCACCCCTTGTTGGGTCACAAAGTCCGATCACCCTTGTTAACAGGCACAGTATTTGAAACACAAATAGGCGTTGACTTTCCCTCGTATCTGGACGACCACCGGATTTACGGAACCGCCCTTATCCCAGGCACTTGCTACATGGAAATGGGCCTCGCGGCCGCAAACCAGGTGTTCGATGGACAGACCTGTTCCCTGGCGGACATTGTCATTCGTGAACCGGTCCTGTTGCCCGATGAAGGCGAAAGAACTGTTCAAATCACAATCTCGGCCCTTGAATTGGAAAAGGCAACCTTTGAAATCTACAGTCTGAGTGAAGATGGGAACGGATCGAAAGAAACATGGAAGCATCATTGTTCTGGGACTATCATCGTTGAACCGCCAGCTAATGAAAAAACCAACTCCGTTGTCATTGAGCAGTTGAAAGCAGCCTGTCCGGCTGCAGGTGATGTTTCCACTTTTTACCAACGAATGACTGAGATAGGCATTCAGCAGGGTCCTGCCTTTCGAGGCTTATCGCAGATTTGGCATGGTAACAGCGAAGCTCTGGGCCAAATTATCCTGCCACCCGAGAACGCGTCGGAAAGTCACAAATACCAACTTCATCCTGCTTTGCTGGATGCATGCTTTCAGTTACTCGATGCGGCAATTCCACCTGAGACGCGTGCAGGCAGTGATAAATTATATGTGCCTGTTGGGTTGCAATCATTGAAGCTGTATCAAAAAGGTCAGTCGAAAGTCTGGTCACACGTTTCCTTTTCCTCCCCGGTAATCAATGAAGATGGCTCATTAAAGAATTCACTCAACTGCAACATCAATTTATTCGATCAGGAAGGCGCATTGGTTGCTGAGGGGATCGGTTTGCAAATCCGGCAAATCAGCCGCGAATCCCTCCTTCAGGTTTCACAGGAGAAAACTGAAGATGGTTTGTATGAACTCAAGTGGCAGCTGTCACCCACACCCCTTCTGGATCAGGCAACGCATATCGATCAATGGCTTATCTTTGCAGATGAAAGTGGAGTAGGTGAACAAATTGCGGAACGGTTAAAGGCTCAGGATGTGACCATAATTATTGTCAAGGGCGGAGAGGAGTATAAGCATATAGATGGAAACAACTGGCAGTTGAGTCCGGCGCAGCCCGATCATTTCCAGCAGTTGTTATTTGATACGAGCGAGTCCCTTAGTGGTTCCCGTCTTGGCATTATCCACTCCTGGAGCGTTGCCAATTCATTCGATTCCGCAACTCAAAAGACGGAGGCACTCCTTAAAGATGCACAAAACCAGGCATGCGGAAGCATCCTCCATCTTGTGCAAGCGTTATCGAAGAGATCCGTTTCGCCAGCCAGATTCTGTTTGATTACGCAGGGAGTTCACGCCATAAAACCGGATGACGATGTGCAGGGAAGCGTTCAGGCGAGTGTATGGGGTTTGGGACGTACGATTTCCCTGGAATATCCAAGTTGGAATTGTGCGTGCATCGATATCAAGGGCATGGATGCAACATTGATTGATGAAGTCTTGTCCCAAGATAACGAAAACCAGGTTGCACTACGCGGCGGCGAGCGTTATGTTGCGCGCCTAAAGCATTCCCCTGAAAAAACGATTAACTTGGGCGTGCCTGCCAATGAACCATTCGAGTTGGTTATCACCACACCCGGCGTGCTCGATCGTCTTGAGCTGAAAAGCACAAGACGCCGTCCGCCGGAAGCTGGTGAAGTGGAAATCCAGGTAAAGGCGACGGGCTTAAATTTCAGGGACGTGTTAAACGCGTTAGGCATGTATCCGGGTGCGAAAATTCCACTGGGAGTGGAGTGCGCCGGCACGGTTGTTGCGCTTGGGGAAGGTGTTGAGGATTTTAAAGTCGGGGACGAGGTAATTGGGTTGACTACCGCCTCATTTCGATCCTTTGCAACAATCCCCGTCGAACGCGTCTTTTCCAAGCCGGAACCTGTCAGCCTGCCCCAAGCCGCCTCCATTCCGACAGCTTTCCTAACTGCTTATTATGGCTTACATCACCTGGCCGGGATAAAATCTGGCGACCGGGTACTGATTCATGCTGCGGCTGGCGGGGTGGGACTTGCTGCGGTCCAATTGGCCCAACGTGCCGGAGCCGAAATTTTTGGCACAGCAGGAAGCCCGGAGAAGCGCGCCTACCTCCAATCTCTTGGAGTTGAATATGTATTCAACTCGCGGAGTCTTGATTTTGCCGAAGAAATCATACAGGCTACCAATGGGAGGGGAGTGGATATTGTTCTTAACTCCCTTACAGATGAATTTATCCCAAAGAGTTTTTCTGTATTGGCAAATGACGGGTACTTTTTAGAAATAGGGAAACGCGATGACTGGGATCAAGCCAAGGTATCGCAAAAAAACCCAACCCTGAAATATCATCGCTACGACCTCGGTACTGAAATGGTCGACAACATGCCGTTTATCCGTGCCATGTTAAACGATATTCTCTCTGACTTCGAAAAGGGAGTGTTCAAGCCTTTGCCACTGTCTACCTTCCCGATGGAATCAGTCCGAGAGGCATTCCGTTACATGGCGCAAGCCAGGCACACGGGCAAAATTGTCGTTACACAGGGGGAGCAGCCTTCATCGATTTCGAGAGGACGGCACTTATCTTATAACCGGCGGCTTGGGCGGTTTAGGACTTGTGACGACACAGTGGCTGGTCGAACGTGGAGCAAAGCATTTGGTACTGATGAGCCGGACTAAACCAACAAAGCAGGCTGGCAAAAAGTTAATGGAATTGAGAACAAGTGGAGCAGAAATTGTTACTATGCAAGGTGATGTGTCATGTAAGCAGGATGTAGAGCAGGTATTGAACCAGATCGAGCAGAGAATGCCTCCCCTGCGTGGTTTATTCCATGAGGCTGGTGTGCTTGATGACGGCGTTTTGAGTTAGCAAAACTGGTCACGATTTCGAGCGAGTCATGGCTCCCAAAGTATCGGGCGCATGGCACCTGCATGCTCTCACCCAAAACATGCCGCTGGATATCTTTGTCCTCTTTTCAAGCGCCGCGGCGGTTCTTGGCTCAGCCGGGCAGGGTAACTATGCCGCCGCCAATTCCTTCCTGGATGGGCTGGCTCACTACCGTAAGCAGCGTGGTTTGCTAGCAACAAGTATCAATTGGGGAGCTTGGGCAGAGAGGGGGATGGCCGCTGATTTGGACATGCAAAGTCCGGAACGGCGCGCCTCACGCGAAGTTGACTTAATCAGGCCTTTGGATGGAATGAGGATCATGGAGCAAGTCATCAACCAGAAGGCGGTTCAAACGATTGTATTACCTGTTGATTGGAAAAAATTTAACAACAAAAGCGTCCAGCCATTATTCCAGGAAATCGTTCCTGAAAAGGCGAATTCCAGCCTTTCCGGCCCTCGAGTGACGATTCTTGAGCAGCTTAACAACATGGCCCCTGACGAACGGGCAGGTGTTCTTGATGAATACACCAAAGAACAAATCATTAATATTCTGAGGCTCGACCCATCTCAACCAATTCACTCGCTAAGATCACTCACCGAAATCGGCTTGGAACTCGTTAATGGCAGTAGAGTTAAAGAATAAAATTGAAATCGATTTAAGGGTTGATATTCCCATCAGCTATTTTCTGGAAGAGACTACTGTTACAGATCTCTCGAAAAGAATCCACCAATTGTTTGAAGATGGCAACGAGAATGAACTGAAGAATGGAATGGATAAGATGGGATTAGATGCTGAAAAAGCGAAGATGCTCCTGGAAAACCTGGATCAACTTTCAGAAGAGCAGGTTAGCTCTTTATTAGATGATCTTTTAAACGAAGAGGATTAATGAATAAGCAAGCACCATCTACCAACGATCTAACTTCTCAAGAAAAAAGAAAACTGCTTGAGAAACTGTTAACAGAAAAAGTTGTAAAAAGCAACTCTGCAAACAAAGCTTCAACGACTATCCAGCCAATTAGTAGAAAAACAGGTACCCTTCCGCTTTCTTCGGCGCAAAAGCGGATCCTTTTTCTCGACCAATTTGAGCCTGGTACACCGACATACAATATCCCAGTTGCCCTTCGCTTCAAGGGCGCACTTGATCCGAAGATCATGGAGAAAAGCCTCAATGAAATTGTAAAGCGCCATGAACCGTTGCGCACGAATTACAGCATCCAAAACGGGCAAGCCGTTCAAGAAATCTTACCTCTGTGACGCTTTTGTTAGACGTTGAAAACATCGAACGCATTCCAAAAGCCAATCGAGAGGCTGAGTTAAAACGACTGGCCCTGGAAGAGGCAAGTCGTCCTTTTGACCTGAGTCAGGATCTCAAATTACGCGCTCGCTTGCTGCGGTTAGATGCGGAGGATCATGGGTTGGTGCTCACATTGCATCATATTTCCTCAGATGGCTCGTTTTTAGGGGTGTTTCTAAAGGAACTTTCTGTGCACTACGAGGCCCTTGCGACTGGCAAGCCAGCCTCACTTCCCAATCTCGAAATCCAATATGTCGACTACGTAGACTGGCATCAACAGTGGCTGCAAGGCGAGGTTTTTGAGAAGCAACTCAATTATTGGAAAAAACAACTCGACAATGTGCCTCCGTTGCTTGAACTACCTACCGACAGGCCGCGCCCGGCTATGCAAAGCAATCGTGGGGATCGTTGTGAATTTCTCCTGTCTGTGAAATTGACCGATTCCATAAAATCATTGGCACGTCAGGAAGGGGTGACACTGTTTATGACCTTGATGGCCGCTTTTCAAACCTTGCTCTTCCGTTATTCAGGACAGGAACAGATCGTTGTTGGTACTTCGTTGGGAGGACGAAACAAGCCCGAGATCAAGGATCTGATCGGGCTTTTTATGAATACTGTGCTGATACGTGGAGACCTGACGGGCGATCCCACATTTCGTGAATTGCTTACTCGTGTACGTCAAGCCGCGCTAGGCGCGTACGAGCATCCCGATCTCCCTTTTGATAAACTGGTAGAAGAATTGCAACCTGAACGCAGTCTAAGTTATTCTCCCCTTTTTCAGGTAATGTTCATACTGCAAAATGCGCCGCCACCTATGTTGAAAACGAGCCACTTAACTACAACCTCATTCGAAGAAATCTCTACGAGGACTTCCAAGTACGATTTGTATCTTTCTATGATAGAGACAGCGCGGGGGTTGGCAGGTGGGCTGGAATACAGTACTGCTCTTTTTGATCAAACAACGATTGCCCGAATGGTAGGTCATTTTGAGGCATTACTGGCCGATATCGTTGAGCAGCCCGACAAGCATGTATCCGAAATTAATCTCTTGCCTGATGCGGAAAGACAACAAATTCTAACAACCTGGAATCAAACAGCAACAGCAGTAGAACCTGTTGCCATTCATCAACTATTTGAAAGACGAGCCTCAAGGACACCAGAGGCTTTGGCTGTCAGGTTCGGAGGTCAATCTCTTACCTACCAGGAACTCAATCAACGCGCTAACCAACTGGCCAACTTCCTTCGAACATCGGGTGTAGGACCCGATACTTTAGTTGGTATTTATATGGAGCGTTCTTTAGAAATGATCGTCAGTTTGTTGGCAATCCTGAAAGCCGGTGGCGCTTACGTGCCGCTCGACCCTGCTTTTCCCCTGGAGCGACTCGCTTTCATGTTGTCAGACTCCCGGGCCCCGGTTCTATTGACCCAACACGAACTGGCGGATCAAATCGAGGTTCAGAAAGGAACAAAGATCATTCGCATCGATGATGATTTGGAGCGAATTGGGAAGGAGAGCATTGAGAATTTGACAAATCGAACTTTACAAGAAAATCTGGCTTACGTAATTTATACGTCCGGCTCAACCGGGAAGCCAAAAGGGGTCGAGATTGAACATAAAAATGTAGTCAATTTCCTGGAAAACATGCAACAGCGACTTGCCTTGACCGGCGAAGATATTTTACTATCCGTTACAACCCTCTCGTTCGACATCTCGGCTCTTGAGATTTTTTTGCCGCTAACGACGGGAGCGCAATTGGTTGTAGTCAGCCGGGAGACAGCCGTGGATGCGGAGCAATTGATAGCAACACTGGTCAGTTCGGGAGCAACGATCATGCAAGCCACGCCGACCACCTGGCGCATGTTGATCGAAGCGGGCTGGCAAGGAGATAAACGCCTAAAACTCCTCTGCGGCGGCGAAGCATTGCCACTCGAACTTGCAAATCAAATAGCTGAACGATGTGCTAGTCTTTGGAATATGTACGGTCCAACCGAAACGACGATTTGGTCGACGATGCATCCGTTCGAGCGAGGCGATAAGAACGTCTCCATCGGACGCCCGATCGGCAATACCAGTTGTTACATCCTAGATGGGCATTTGCAATCTGTACCCGTTGGCGTATCTGGGGAATTGTTTATTGGGGGAGCGGGTGTGGCTCGCGGCTATTTGAACCGGCCCGAACTCACAGAAGAAAAATTTATCCTCGACCCTTTTTTTGGTAAGCCAGGCGCGCGGATGTATCGAACCGGGGATCTGGTCCGTTACAGTCCAGACGGTGATATGCAGTTCTTGGGCCGTATTGACCATCAGGTCAAGATTTGCGGTTTCCGTGTGGAATTAGGAGAGATCGAAACGATCCTTTCCCAACATCCAACCGTCAAACAGGCGGTGGTCATTGTTCGAGAAGACGTTCCAGGCGATAAACGCCTGGTCGGTTATCTTATCCTCGGTGATGGACAAGAAGAAATATCCACAAGTGCGTTACGCGCTTTTGCGCAAGAGCACTTACCCGATTATATGCTCCCCAGCGCTTTTGTTTTTCTGGATGAATTTCCTCTGACCCCAAATAAAAAGATAGATCGCAAGGCGCTGCCTGCTCCCGACCAGACCCGGCCTGAGTTAGACCACGAATATGTCGCTCCACGAGATGAAGTCGAAGAAGAAATTACACGGATTTTTGCTACGGTGTTGAAACTGGAGCGCGTAGGAATTTATGATAACTTTTTTAATCTAGGTGGCCATTCCCTGCTGGCTACCCAGGTGATTTCTCGCATTCGCCAGGAACTTCAAGTTGAACTCCCCTTGCGCAGCCTTTTCGAAGCCCCGACAACCATAGAACTTGCTCTTGTTGTGATCAATAAGAGGGCGGAAAAGGTGGATGAGGGCCGATTGATCGACCTGTTAACTGAACTGGAAAATCTATCACCAGAAGAAACCGGTGCGTTGCTGGACGCTGAGGATTGAGATGCTACCTTTATTAACTCTATCCCCGGAGGAACGAATGACGGACCTTGCAGAGCGAATTGCAGCGCTCCCGCCTGAAAAACGAAAACTTCTCATGCGCCAGCTTGAGCAGCAAAAAAGAGGAAAGGAACCAGAGGTAGAACCAATCCTTCCACATAGCAGCGAGGTCAATGTTTTTCCTCTTTCCTTTTCTCAAAAACGGCTGTGGTTTTTGGAACAATTGGAACCAGGAAACGTTGCTTATAACCTTTCCATTGCCATTCGTTTAAAGGGTAACCTCAATCTGGCTGTGCTCGAGCGGAGCATAAACGAAATCGTTCGTCGGCATGAAGCATTGAGAACTACCTTCGATGTGCTGGATGAACAGCCCGTTCAAGTGATCCACGCGCCCGAACCCCTTCATCTCCAGGTACAAGATCTTCGAATCTTATTCGGAATCCTTACGAGAACCCGAGGTGCAAAAACTGATTTCCGATGAGTTTGTAAAACCTTTCGTACTCACCCAGGGTCCACTCCTACGCACCTCTTTGCTGAGGCTGAGTGATTCCGAAAGCATCTTCCTCGTAACCATGCATCACATTGTCTCCGATGCATGGTCCCTGGGAGTGTTCATCCGAGAGCTGCGGATGCACTACGAAGCCTTCTCCAATGGTGAACTCACCCCACTGGAGAAGTTACCAATTCAATATGCGGATTTCTCACACTGGCAACAAGAATGGTTAACTGGAGCGATTTTGAGAATCAACTGTACTATTGGAAAAAACAATTAGTCCCTCCTTTACCAGTTCTCAATTTGCCTATCGATTACTCTCGCCCAAACGTTCAAACTTTTAAAGGTGCAAAGGTATCGAAGGTATTATCAACATCGTTAACCCAAAAGATCAAGGATTTATGTCGAAACGAAGGTTGCACCTTGTTCATGCTTCTGCTGGCAGCTTTCAATCTGTTGCTGTATCGGTATACAGGGCAATCGGACATCATTATTGGATCCCCGATCGCTGGTCGAAATCGTGCCGAACTTGAAAACTTGATTGGGTTTTTCCTCAATACCCTGGTCTTGCGCACCAGTCTGGATGGCGCACCCAGTTTTCGCGAACTCCTCAAACGCGTGCGTGAAGTTGCTCTGGATGCATATGCCAATCAGGATATTCCCTTCGAAAAACTACTGGAAGAGTTGCATCCGGAACGAGATTTAAGCCGGACGCCAATTTTCCAGGTTTTTTTCAATATGCTCAACCTGGTCGACAATTCTATCGATCTTCCTGGGCTCGCCGGCGAAATCGTTTCTAAACCTGAAGCGGAATCAAAATTTGATCTGACTTTATATGTAAGAGAAGAGAATCGACAAATCCAATTTTTCCTTGTCTACAACGCTGACCTTTTTAGTCACGAGCGCATGGAAGAGATGGTCAGACAATTAGAGTGGTTACTGATACAGATCGTAGAAGCACCAGACCAATCCGTCGATTCCTATTCACTGCGAACCCCTCAATCGAATCAATTTCTACCAGATCCAACCGTCCCTCTGATTGAACCGGACCAGGTTTTGATCCACCAAATGATAAAGGAGTGGGTCAAGCAAAATCCAAATCAATCCGCTATCATGCAAGGCGAGAGGCATTGGAGTTATGCAGAGTTGGATAAATACGCATCACAGCTTGCCCGCCAATTAATTCAGAAAGGACTGAGGCCCGGCGAAGTAGTTGCTGTGTGCGGCCCACGCAGCTTCCATCTGATTGCCAGCATGCTGGCAACTTTTATGAGCGGAGGAGTGCTCTTATCTATCGATCGCAACCTGCCGGACTCAAGAAAACAATTGATGCTGCACGAGGCAAAGGCAAAAGCTTTGATCTATATTGCCGACAGACAAAAAGAAGATTTGGTTTGGGTAGACAGCATACCGTCCGATAAGATTCTGTTTTTAGATGGGTTATCAGAAAACCTGTTGACAGCAGAAGACAGAAAAGATTTATCATCTATCTCACTCCCCTCTATCTCTGGGAATGAGCCAGCTTACATTTTCTTTACATCTGGCACAAGCGGTATACCCAAAGGAGTATTAGGCAATCATAAAGGCCTGAGCCATTTTCTTAGTTGGCAACGGGACACTTTTGAGATAAAACCTCAAGACCGGGCAGCCCAACTTACAGCACTTTCATTCGATGTTGTGTTGAGAGATATATTCCTTGCATTGGTCAGTGGTGCTACTTTATGCTTTCCCGAAGATGATATTGTTCTGGATGTTGAAGAAACGCTCACCTGGTTACAACAAGCACGCATTTCCATCGTGCATACCGTTCCCACCTTGGCTCAAACTTGGTTAGGCGATGTTCCAACTGGCATCTCTTTACCGCACATGCGTTGGATATTTTTTGCTGGTGAGCCGCTTATGGACACTTTGGTTCAGCGATGGCGAGCGAGCTTTCCTCAGGGTCATATCGTCAATTTTTATGGGCCAACGGAAACAACGATGGCAAAATGTTTCTACCTGGTGCCAGAGAATCCTCCTCCTGGGATTCAACCTGTGGGTTTTACGCTGCCACAGACCCAGGCGCTTGTTATTAACAAAAACGGACAATTATGCGGTGTGGGAGAATCTGGAGAAATCGTCTTGCGTACCCCCTTCCGCACCTTAGGCTATATCAATGCCAATGAAGAAAACCTTAAAAAGTTCAACAGAAATCCTTATCGTAATGATGAAGAAGATCAGATTTATTACACTGGTGACCAGGGACAGTATCAACCCGATGGTCAGCTTGATATTATCGGAAGAATAGACGGGCAGGTCAAAATCCGCGGGATTCGGATTGAGTTGGGGGAAGTTGAGTTGGCTCTGAGCCAGCATCCGGAGGTGAAACAGGCTGCGGTCTCAGTTTTTGAGGCGGAGCCAGGCGATAAACGTCTTGTGGCCTACGTGGTCTCTAAAGAGTCCCATCCCGTTCAATCTAGCGAATTGCGAGGCTTCCTCAAGCAACAATTGCCTGAATACATGATTCCCGCCGCTTTTATCTTTCTCGACGAGATTCCTCTTACTTCCAATGGCAAGCTAAATCGCAAAGCTCTACCCATTCCCAAGGTTGACGCCAATCCGGATCTATCCTACACTCCTCCAAGCACTGAAACGGAAAAAAAACTTGCAGCGATGTGGGCTGAATCTTAAAAATTAAAACAAGTAGGGATTCACGACAATTTTTTCGAGTTGGGTGGGCATTCACTCCTGGCCACTCAAGTGGTATCACGAATCCGCAAAAGTTTTCAATTCAATGTATCCATTCGTGATTTCTTCACGGCCCCCACTATCGCCCAGTTAGCAAAAGTTATCGATACGATAGCATGGGCAACGCAGGGCCAGTCCGGTTCTTCGCATACCACTAGCGAGGATAGTGAGGAAATCGAGCTATGACGACAGTAGAATTTTTATCCAAACTGCATGAACTAGGAGTAGAACTCCGTGTAGATGGAGAACACCTTCGTCTGAACGCCCCTAAAGGTGTAATATCCGCATCGCTAAAGGAGGAGATTGCAGAACGGAAAGAAGAAATTCTTGCCTTCTTAAAAACTGCGAAAGTAGAGCAACAAACAACCCCTTCTTTGATTCCACGATCTGAAAGAGAAGGGGTCTTGCCGTTATCGTTCTCTCAAGAAAGGTTGTGGTTACTAGAACAACTCTCACCCGGCAATTATGCATACAATATGCCGGGGGCAATCCGTTTGAGAGGAGAATTGAATTTGGTTTGCCTGGAACAAGCTTTAGATGAAATTCTGACGCGTCATGAAGTGCTGCGAACTACCTTCAAGACACTTGACAACCAGCCTGTACAAGTTATTACACATCCGAAATCGCTGCCCGTGAAAATAATCGACCTGAGTGAACTTTCTGTAGAGGATCAAACGCGAGAGGCCAAGCGGCTGACTGAAGAAGAAGCGAGAAGCTCCTTTGACCTGAGCAAAGATCTACTTATTCGGGCAACTTTACTGAAGCTGAATTCGGAAGACCACATCTTTCTGCTCACGATGCATCATATCGTATCCGATGGCTGGTCCAGAGGCATCTTTACACGCGAGTTTGTTACGCTATACCAAGCCTTCCTGGAGGGAAAGCCCAGCCCACTGGCTCCCTTACCCATTCAGTATACAGATTTTGCTCGTTGGCAGCGAGATTGGCTGCAGGGAGAAACCTTAGAATCCCAACTATCCTATTGGAAACAGCAAATGGCAGGCGAACTGCCCCAATCAGAATTGCTTCTGGATAAACCGCGGCCCGTGGTCCACTCTCAGCATAGTGCACGAAAAACGAAGAATCTATCCGTTGCACTATGCCAAGCTCTCAGACAGTTAAGCCAGGAGGAAGGCGCCACGCTGTTCATGACGCTTCTGGCGGCTTTCAAGCTGCTCTTGCAACGCTATACTGGATTGAAAGATATTATCGTCGGTTCTCCCATCGCTGGGAGAAATCGATCAGAAGTCGAAAATCTGATCGGCTTTTTCATTAACACTCTAGTGCTGCGCACTGACTTGGCAGGCAATCCCAGTTTTCGCGAACTGATCGGGCGCGTCAAACGCACCGCAATGGATGCGTACGCGCACCAGGATATCCCCTTCGAGAAGCTATTGATCGAACTGCACCCTGAACGCAACCAGAGCCGTACCCCGCTGTTCCAGGTTTTCTTCAATATGCTCAATCTGGAAGAGGGACGCGCCGACCTACCCGGTCTGACAGTCGATGTCTTTGAAACCCCTGATATCGGTTCCAAATTTGATTTCACACTCTACCTTATCGCAAAGGATCAGGCAATTGATCTCGAACTCGTCTATAACACCGATCTCTTCTTCGAAGAGCGGATAGAAGAATTGCTCGCCCAATACGAGTTGTTGCTGATGCAGGTTGTTGCTGATCCGGAACAGAGAATTGGGGACTACTCTCTCCTCACCAACCAGGCCAAATCTTTCATCCCTGATCCCACTCGTAATTTAGTTTCTTCCTGGCAGGATGGTGTGCAATCTATTTTCGCTGGACAGGCCAGTCGCGTTCCAGATCAGATTGCACTGCTAGATAACTATGATGCCTGGACTTATCAGAAGCTCGATACCCTCAGCAATCAACTCGCACACTTTCTACGTGGCCATGACATTGGATCCAAGAATATTGTGGCGGTTTACGCCCAACGCAGCGCTTCCCTCGTCTGGGCCTTGCTCGGCATACTCAAAGCCGGTGCCGCTTTCATCGTCCTCGACCCTGCCTATCCCGCACAGCGCCTGATTGATTACCTGCAGATTGCTCAACCCAAAGCCTGGCTACAACTCGAAAGCGCAGGAAACCCTCCAGCGCTCTTGAAGGAGTTCCTGGCAAGCTCTTCTTATCCTTGCCAGCTTGTCCTGCCCGCCTCACCTAAACAGGCCAGTATCCTGATGCAAGAGTATGCAATGGAGGCCCCTTGCATACCCATCGGACCGGATGATCTGGCTTACGTTGCCTTTACTTCCGGTTCGACAGGAAAACCCAAAGGCATTCTGGGCAGTCACAGGCCTCTCTCTCATTTTATTCATTGGTACACGCAGACATTTAGCTTTAACGAAACAGATCGCTTCAGTATGTTCTCTGGTCTGGCTCACGACCCCCTGCTGCGTGACATCTTCACGCCCCTTTGCCTGGGTGCCACCCTCTGCATCCCTGACCACGAGCACATGCTTTCCCCCGGATATCTTCTCACATGGATGGAGCAACAACATATTGCGGTGACTCATCTCACCCCTGCCCTGCAACAGGTATTGGTGGCCGCCGCCCCAAATGGGACAAAAAGCCATCTCCCCGATCTTCGCTATGCTTTCTTCGGAGGCGAGCCGCTCACCCGTCAACATATCCTGGGACTGACCCGGTTTGCGCCTGATGTGACCTGTGTGAACTTGTACGGCGCAACCGAAACGCCACAGGCGATGAGCTATAGCATTGTGGATAGTAGTAACCAGCCCAAAGAGATTATTCCGCTCGGACGCGGGATCCAGGATGTCCAACTGCTGGTGCTTAACTCCGGTGAGCACCTGGCAGGCGTAGGAGAAGTCGGTGAGATCTTTATTCGCACGCCGTATCTATCCCAGGGATATTTGAAAGATGAAGGCCTAACACAGCAGCGTTTCCTTACCAATCCTTTCACTAACGACAGAAGCGACCGAATGTATAAAACCGGGGATCTGGGCCGCTATCTTCCCAACGGCGAAGTGGAATTCCTGGGACGTAATGACACCCAGGTCAAAATTCGCGGCTTCCGCATTGAGTTGAGTGAAATCGAGAGTGTGCTCACTTCGCATCCAGGCGTAACTCAAGCTGCTCTCTCCCTGTGGGAAACCGAGAACAATGACAAACGCCTCATTGCCTATGTAGTCCCTGAATCAAACTATTCCTTTCAAGTCAGCGAGATACGCGCATATCTCAAGCAGCACTTGCCTGATTATATGATTCCCGCTTTCTTTACTGTCATCGACGCCATCCCACTCACTCCCAATGGAAAGGTCAATCGCAAAGCTCTGCCCACGCCAAAGGAGGAATATCATGGCTCGGACCACATTATTAGCGAAGCCAGAAATGATATCGAAGAAAAAATAGTTAAAATCTGGCAAGACCTGTTAAAGGTACAGTCCATCAGCGTAAAGGATAGTTTCTTCGAACTCGGTGGGCATTCGCTCATGGCCGTGCAGATGTTTACCAGAATCAACCAGGAGTTTGGCATTAATTTACCCCTGGCCACTTTGTTCCAGGAAGCAACTATCGAGCACCTTGCCGAAGTCATAAACAGTACCACTACTGCAACGACCTGGTCTTCGCTCATAGAAATCGAACCTTTGGGGAACCATCCTCCCTTCTTTTGCGTACACGGGATTACAGGAGACATACTTTGGTTTCGAGAGCTGGCACAATTTCTTGCACCAGACTATCCATTCTATGGCTTGCAAGCCCGAGGACTGGACGGCATTCAAAACCCAATATCAGAAATTGAAGTCATGGCAGCCCGTTATATTGAAGAAATCCGTCTACTTCAACCCAACGGGCCTTATTTCCTTGGAGGAGCCAGTTTCGGCGGGACAGTCGCTTTGGAAATCGCCCAACAGTTGGTTGAGAAAGGGGAAGAAGTTGCCCTACTGGCAATCTTTGACCATGCCCCACACAACATTAAAATTGAAATCCCTTATGGAAAGTTCAAAACGAGGCTTGTGGTGGCCTCCAAATTAATCGGAAATTTTCCCTTTTGGCTGAAAGAGTTTCTACATTTGGGCCCTTCACGGATGTTGATGCGTTTTCGTAGAAAGTTAAGAGTGGCCCAAAAAGTCAAGGCGCAGCCCGAACTTAATAATCTGGAACATTTCGATCCGGTGGATTTTATCGACTTTGGAACTGAACTGTCACAGCATCGTCTACAGTTAATATCAACTCATTACCGCGCCATGAAAGTGTACAATCCTAAGCCTTATCCTGGCCATGTGACCCTTTTCAGAGCCAGGAGCCGGCCCCTATTGAACGTGTATGAGCCGGAATGGGGTTGGCAGAAACTTGCTCCAGGGCGCGTGAGCGTCATTAATATTGCGGGTTCTCATGAAGGAATGTTTAAGAAACCCAATGTTTATCAGTTAGCTGAGAAATTAAGGACCTGTCTGGGCTAGCTTGCCTCTCGTAAAGTTCAATCTAATAGGAATTACGCAAATCAAGAAAGTGGACCGTATTTTCGGTATCTTTTCGAGCAATGTGTAAGTCCTGTCTAAGTTGCAAGGCTCAAAAATTCGCACAATAAGGATCGAGCGAAAAGCGCCAAACTGATACGTAATCGGTAGCGTAATCGGTTCATTGCAACAAATACTCCCCGTGTTTAAAAAGACACGGGGAGTATTTGTTTGAGAAACATGGTAAGCGCTACCATGTGGAGATCGATACACCAGGATTCAAGTTCCCGGAGAGCACGTTTTGATCCTGGAATGACAGAGTACATCCTTTCAAGCATCATCCACGTAGAAACCTTGAATTTCAAGGAGCAGGATAACGCCGAACGGAGCAGCAGGTTACTTTTCGGTACAAATGCACCCCTTAAACAGAGACTGGGACACAAAGCTTTACAATTCGGTCAGTAAGGATAAAAAGTCTTTCCTGTTCAGCTTTCCTAAATGTTCCACCACGATATCAGCCTTCGCCAATTGACCAGCAGGGTTGGTCGTAGTAACAGCTACACATTTCATCCCAGCCCGTTTTGCGCCTTCAACGCCAGCAATAGCATCTTCGATGACAATGCAGTTTTCTGGTCTGACCTGGAGTGTTTCGGCTGCCTTCAGAAATACGTCCGGGTGGGGCTTTCCGGGCAGGTCAAAGCCCGATACGATATCATCGAAATATTCTCTGGTCTTGAGCTCCTCCACCAAAAACTCGATGTTTGCAAGCGGCGCGGAGGATGTGATTGCCTGTTTCAATTCCCAGGTCTGGAAATGGTTTAACCAGCTTAAGACCCACGGCAACAGTTCTGCTTTTCCCTTCACCAAATCGCGAAAGAGCGCTTCCTTCTTGTCGCTGATTTCGGCAACTTCTTCCGTCTTTGGTTTTCTGCCAAAAACCCATTCCAAGATTCCAGTATTGTTCATACCAAAGGTTTTCCTGAAATCTTCTTCGTCAAATGGTTTGCTTAATTCATCAAAAGTTTTTTTCCAGGCTTTGTAATGGAAAGCGCCTGTATCAACCAAGACGCCATCCATGTCCCATAATACTGCATGATTCTGGTAGCTTTCCACCATCCCTTTTACCATCCTTCATTCAATTTATGATCGCGCTTTAAGAGTTCTTCATCGTTTCAGATTCTGAAAAAGCGATGCATCATTCACGCCTTACATTCTAACATGTGCGTTTTACCATCGTGAACCAAAGCTCAGCTTGTCACATGCCAGTCAATTTCTTTAACCCGTCCAATACCTGCTTTATTTCGTCCCTGGCAGAAGCCGCGAACGGAAGTTCAAAACGAATTCCTTCCGGGAGTTGGACGAGTAATTCCAACAAATTGCCGGTTTTCTCGTTTATCGAAAGAGATCTAACCTTGCTCAGGGGAATATAATCCCAGGTGCCCCCATATTTGTTTTCCTTCCTACGCAATATACCTTCCCTTATCAAAATTAGCTCCCGATCTGTCAGAATCAGCATGTGGGCAGCAGAGACGAGCCTGAAATATACCTTGCCCAGCACTTTGAACGTTCTCTCCCCTATCTCCGGCTGCAAAATGGAATGGATGAGGCTTTCCCCTGCCAACAGGCTTTTTCTAGCATAGTTCATGAACTTGTAATTCACCTGGGAAAGATGGTTGAACGGTTGGCTTTCCGAAAACGCATTGGTCGTATTTTTCCCTGGTGTGCCATGCCGCACGGCAATCAAGATGGGATGAAGCAGGTAATCTGTGATTGAATTGAACACGAGAGTAGAGGAAGCAAGAACACCAGCGCTCGTTCTCCCACATATCTGCAGGCTGGAAGCAAACAACGCGGTTCGAAACTCCACATAGTTAATCTCCTCAATCGGATAGCAGAGCGTCTCAAAAGTGTTCCCTTTTTTCTCGAGAATATAAATTTCACATCCAAAATCGCTGATGAGCTTTTCGGTTTGTCTGTGGATGAATCCCTCATAGGAGGGGATGAGAACCGTATAGGGAAAGTCACGTACCTGCGCTAGCAGAGGATGAAAGAAACTCTCGTAGATATCGGGGATCTTTGCGTAGGATTCGATCCATGTCGCCCAGGAAGATCGCGTCAAATCGGCGTTGCTTAGGTTAAGCAACCCGGAAATTGGTGAGATATGGCGCCCTGTTCCTGACACTCGTAAAACGTTTCGCACCTTCGTAAGCATGCCAACCGCCGTTCGATCAAGGGGATAGGTAGGGTTTGACAGTTTCAAAAAGGGTTTCGGCCGTCTTTTTGCCGTATTCCAGGTGATGGACATCTCCATTCCGGTCGATGATCAGCATGGGAGATAGAGGCGGATTCAGGTATTCCGCGCTGTACAGGTTCCCCAATGCCCGCGCCAGCTCTTTGGGAGCAACGGCAAAGTGCCAGTCGAAGCCATATTCTTCTGAATAATCCTTCAATGAAGCCCCATCTTCATTCACATCCACATCCAGGCTGACCGAGATGACATCACCTGGGTTATCGAGCAACATGTGCATTTTTCGCACTTCATTGGCCTGGAAAAGACAGTTGGGGCACCACATCGCCATGGTTTCCACTAGCACGACTTTTCCGGCGTAGTCGTTCATGGTAAAAGTCTCGCCGGTTTGCACGTCGGTCAACTCGAAGTCAAACCACTCCGGTGTAGCGGTAGCAGACACAGGGGCCGGAGCTGAAGCGGAGAGTCCGCAGGCAGATAGCAGGAGACTCGTCAGAACAAGAGTCAGAACATATCTAAGAATAAAAGTCTTTGTGAGCATTTTATCTCCATCTTCATTAACGCTAAGGCAAGGTTCTCGTCCTGTCAGAGGAATTACAACCTCGCGTAACTGGAAGGGAAATCTCACAAACCCCTGTTCAACTGGTAATACAGATCGTTCCAGCGCAGTTCCTTTTTGAACGATTCCAGGTTGGTGGTTTCGTCGATCAACAGGAATTCGAGGCCGGCCATGTCAGCAAAATCGTGCAGATGCCCGGCGGTCACGGAATAACTGAAGCTGGTGTGGTGCGCGCCGCCAGCGTAGATCCAGGCTGCTGCCGCTGTCTTCAAACAGGGACGCGGCGACCAGAACGCGCGCGCCACCGGCAAGTTCGGAAGCGGTTCATCTGTCGGGACGACGTCCACCACGTTGGCAACCAGGCGGAAGCGCTGCCCCATGTCCATGATCGAAGCGCCGATGGCGGGGCCCGTGTTGGCATCGAAGATCAGCCGTAGGGGATCGGCCTTGCCGCCAATCGAGAGCGGCAGAATTTCCAGTTTGGGTTTGGCGGCTGCAATCGACTCGCAGATTTCGAGCATGTGCGCGCCCAGCACTTTATCGCCCGAGGCGCTGAAATGATAGGTGTAATCCTCCATGAAGCTGACGCCGCCTTTCAGGCCAGCGCTCATCACCTTCATAGCGCGTACCAGCGTGGACGTCTTCCAGTCGCCCTCGGCGCCGAAGCCATAGCCATCGCGCATCAGACGTTGTACGGCCAACCCCGGCAATTGTGCCAGCCCATGCAAATCTTCGAAGGTGGTCGTAAAAGCTTTGAAGCCGCCTGCTTCCAGGAAGTTACGCAGGCCGACTTCGATCCGCGCGCCTGTAAGCAGGGAGTCAAACTTTTCTCCACCCGGCTGAAGCGCGGGGGCGACCTCGTATTCATCCAGATAGGCTTCTGCCATCCTTTGAACGTCTGCATCGGAGGCTTCATCCACCGCACAGACCAGATCTCCTATGCCGTAGCCGTAGACATCGTACCCAAAGCGGATCTGCGCTTCAACCTTATCCCCTTCTGTGACGGCCACATCGCGCATGTTGTCGCCGAAACGGGCGATCTTGGCGCCCTGCCAATCTGCCCAGGCGCAGGCTGCGCGCGTCCAGACGCCGATCTCGGCCTGCACATCCTCGTCCCCCCAATGCCCAACGACCACCTTACGGTTCAGGCGCAGCCGGCTGGCGATGAAACCAAATTCCCGGTCGCCATGTGCGGCCTGGTTGAGGTTCATGAAATCCATGTCGATCTCAGCCCAGGGGATCTCCCGATTGTACTGGGTATGCAGGTGCAGGAACGGCTTCTTGAGCAGGTTCAATCCGGCAATCCACATTTTGGCAGGCGAGAAGGTGTGCATCCAGGTGATGATGCCCACGCAGCTTTCCGCGGAGTTGGCTTCCAGACACAGATCGCGAATTGCTTCGGGCGTCGTCAACACCGGTTTGAAGATCACCTGCACCGGAACTTGTGTGGAGACGTTCAAAAATCCGGCGATTTCACGCGAATGTTCGGCCACGGTCTCAAGGGTTTTGGGTCCATATAGGTGCTGGCTGCCAGTTACAAACCAGACTTCGCACTGCTGTAAATCAATCATGATTCCATCTCCTTTTTACGACTTTTTTGTCTGCCCATAATAGGCGTTTGCGCCGTGCTTTCTCAGATAATGTTTATCCAACAATTCCTGTGGCATGGGCGGAATGCCCGGTTCGAGCATCATGGCGTGGAAGTTCATGAACGCGACCTCCTCCAACACCACGGCATTGTGAACGGCATCCATGGGATCGACGCCCCATGTAAATGGGCCGTGGCTGTGGACAAGAACCGCGGGGATGGCATCTGCATCTTTCCCCTGGAAGGTTTCCATGATGACCAATCCGGTTTCCTTTTCGTATTCGCCTTCGATCTCGGCTTTTGTCATTTTTCGGGTGCAGGGGATCTCGCCGTAGAAATAATCGCCTTGGGTTGTGCCAAGTGCCATGATGCCGTGACCTGCCTGTGCAAAGATGGTTGCCCAACGGCTGTGCGTGTGTACGATGCCGCCGATGTTGGAAAACGCTTTATAGAGTTCGAGGTGCGTCGGCGTATCGGAAGAAGGTTTTAAGCTTCCGTCCACGGTCTTTCCCGTCCCCACTTCCACGACTACCATGTCTTCCGCCTTCATCTCCTCATAGGAAACGCCAGATGGTTTGATAACCACAAGTCCCTGCTCCCTGTCGATGCCTGACACATTTCCCCAGGTGAAGGTGATCAGACCATGCTTGGGGAGCAATAGATTTGCCCGAAATACCTGTTCTTTCAATCGTTCCAACATGGTTTACCTCAGCCCATCCACAGCGGCTCTTTCGATGACAAGTCCCTTTTTATAGCGGTCCATGAAGGCTGTAAAGCCATCCACGTCCGCTTGATCGGGCGCTATCGTCGTGCCGTTCTCGCCTGCGAAGACCTTGTCCGAGAGATAGGCTTCCAGGGGTTCATTCTCTGCCTTATTGAGCATATAGGATGCCAGCAATGCAATCCCCCATGCGCCGCCCTCGCCCGCGGTCTCCATCACGGAAACAGGGACATTCATCGCCGCCGCCATGATCCTTTGACCGACTTCCTTGGTTTTGAAGAAACCGCCATGGCCGAGAATCTGGTCGACCTTCACTTTCTCCTGTTCAAACAAGATGTCCATTCCGATCTTCAATGCACCCAGTGACGAGAACAGGTGCACGCGCATGAAGTTCGAAAGCGTGAAACGGCTTTCGGGCGTACGCACGAACAGCGGTCGCCCCTCCTCCAGGTGCGTGATATGCTCACCCGAAACATAATTGTAGGCCAGCAGCCCGCCGCCATCCGCGTCGCCTGTGAGCGCCTTTTGATACAGCATTTCATACAGCTTGGACTCATTGATCTCTACCCCAAGCGCATCCGTGAATTCCAGGAACAGATCGACCCATGCGTTGAGATCGGATGTGCAGTTGTTGCTGTGCACCATAGCAACCGGCTTGCCTGTCGGTGTCGTCACCATGTCGATCTCGGGATACAGCTTCGATAGAGCCTTTTCCAAAACGATCATGGCAAAGACGGATGTTCCTGCGGAAACATTGCCCGTTCGTTCTGCCACGCTGTTGGTCGCGACCATGCCTGTGCCTGCGTCGCCTTCGGGTGGACAAAGGGGAATACCTGCCTGCAATGCTCCCGTAGGGTCGAGCAGTTTTGCGCCTTCTTCGGTTAGAACGCCCGCGGCATCCCCTGCCACTAGCACGTTGGGCAGGATGTCCTGGAGCTTCCAAGGGATACTATTCGCTTTGAGCCGTTCGTTGAACTGTTCGATTTTGCATTCATCGTAGTCGTTGGTCGTGCTATCGATGGGGAACATGCCCGAGGCTTCGCCCACGCCCAACACCTTTTGCCCCGTCAGCTTCCAATGGACGTAGCCCGCCAGCGTGGTCAGATGGCTGATATCCTTGATATGAGATTCCTTGTTCAAAATCGCCTGGTAGAGGTGCGCAATGCTCCAACGCTGGGGAATGTTGAATTGGAACAGATCCGTGAGTTGCTCAGATGCCTGCCCGGTGATAGTGTTTCGCCATGTCCGGAACGGGACGAGCAGATTTCCATCCTGATCGAATGCCATATAGCCGTGCATCATAGCGCTGAAGCCAATAGCGCCAATGGTCTGGAGTGGGGTGTTGTACTTCTCAGCAACCTCGTCCCTAAGCTTACGATAGCTTTCCTGAAAACCTGCCCAAACATCTTCGAGGCTGTACGTCCAGATGCCGTTTTCATACCGGTTTTCCCACTCATGGCTACCCGAGGCAATTGGCCTGTGATCCTCGCCGATCAGCACCGCCTTGATGCGAGTCGAGCCGAACTCGATGCCAAGAGCGGTCTTTCCACTCTCAATTGCTTTTTGGGTATTCGCCATTTCACACCTCAATAATGATTTTCAAACCCTCACGCCGCTGCGCGACTGCGAAGGCCTCGGCCGATTTTTCCAGCGGAAAATGATGCGTGACTAACGTACGCACGTCCACCAACCCTTTTGAAACCAGTTCGATAGCCCGTGGGTAAGTGTGCTTCATCCGCCGCACCATCTTGATGGTCAACCCCTTGCGCCGGGCAGTCGAGGCCGAAAAAGATGTCCGGTCCGTAGCTGGAATGCCAGCCAGGATCACTTTTCCACCGGGGACAACAGCGGCGACCGACGTATCGACCGCTTCCTGCTCCCCGGCCGCTTCAAAAGCGACGTCCACTCCCCTCCCATGGATCGCCGCACGGATCATCTCGACTACGCTCGATGCAGGCTCTTCAAGCTCCTGGCCTGCTTCCGCTAAAATGGCCTGGTCCGCCCCAAAGCGTTTCGCCGCCTCCACCCGGTGAGGAAGAACATCCGTTGCAATGATTTGACTTGCCCCTGAAAGTTGCGCCAGTTGCAAAATCAGCAGCCCGATCGGTCCACAGCCGAACACGCCCACGCTCATCCCGGCACGCAGTTTGGCCAGGTCCACTGCATGAATGGCCACGCCGAGCGGTTCCAGCATGGCTCCGTCAGCGAAGGACAGGGAATCGGGCAACGGAAACAGGCAACGGGAAGGGAAAGATGCGTACTCGCGCAAGGCGCCATCCGTTTCGCCATGTCCGGCAAAGATCATGTTTTCGCAGAGGTTTGGATGTCCGCGTTCACAGAATTCACAATGTCTGCACGGAATCGCCGGGTCAACCGCTACCCGCAGACCATCTTCTGTTTCGCCTGCAAATTCATGTCCCAAAATCAGCGGGCGTTCTAGTTTAGCGTCGCCGATCTCCCCCTCCGAAAACCAGTGCAAATCCGACCCGCAAACGCCAACCGCTTTGACATGCAGCAAGTCTTCGCCTGCATGGGGAACTGGCTCAGGCTCATTGTGCAGGCGAAGCTCCCCAAGAGCGTGCAGGCGTAAGGCTTTCATTTTTCATGAACCTCGTTCTGTTGCCCAAGTAAAATTTGTAACTTGCCTTATGAGTGCTTTTTTCTCATGTAGAACAAGCTTTGAATGCCAATAAAGATCAGGGTGAGCAGACCCACGCCAATACGCGTCCACCATGAACTCAGAGTGCCATTGAACTGTAAGATGGAAACAATGGTGCCATTGATGAGCACCCCAAACAAGGTGCCAATCACATTTCCTACGCCGCCTGTCAATAACGTACCGCCGATCACGACGGAGGCAATGGCGTCCAATTCCATGCCGGGAGCGTAGCCGCCATAGCCGGAAAGTAACGAAACGCTCCATACAATCCCGGCCAGGGCAGAACAAAATCCGCTGAAGGTATACACGATTACTTTTGTGCGCCCGACAGGCAACCCCATCAACATGGCAGATTGCTCGCTGTTCCCGATGGCATAAACCGTGCGACCAAAGCGTGTGAAAAAGGACAGGTAGATTGCAACCAGTAATAACAAGGGTCCAATCAGGGATGGAATATACACATATGCTTTCTCAATAAAAGGAATAGGTATCTTTGTCAATGCCAGAAAGCGATAAAATTCGTTTTGGATCGGTAATGCTTCCAGGGTGATGACATAAGCCATGCCGCGTGCAAAAAAGAGCCCCATGAGGGTCACAATAAAGGGTTCCACCTTGAAGAAGTGGACAATACAACCCAGGGTAAACCCAAACGCGATTCCCATCAATAACATCAACGGCATCACAACCGCAGGAGGCATTCCCTTTGCCAACAATGCAGCGGATGCGGCAGAGGTCAGAGCAATCATACCTGCCACGGAGAGATCGATCCCTTTGCTGAGAATTACAAACGTCATACCGATGGAGACGATCATCAAGCTGGCTGTGTTTATGAACAGGTTAAAAAACACCTGTGGTTTTTGCATGGCAGGATACAAACGGCTTCCCACAAAGTAGACCAGGAAAAAGACTGCAATCGTAGTCAATAAAGGGCCGTTATTTAACACGAAATACTTCGTTCGTTGCATCATCTCGGTACTACTGTTGACCTGAATAGGCTTAATTTGTTGCGCCATGTTGGGATCCTTTCCGGTCAGTACGTCTGTTCAAAAAACGCCGGGTGTAATCAGAATAAAGCAGGATCACGACCAAAACCAGCAAAGCTCTGCCCGCCAACAAGGCGTTGGCCGGCACACCAAAGGTGTACATCGTAATAGTAAACGTCCAGATCACCAGCGCGCCAAGAATGCTGGAGAACAAAGAAAAACGCCCACCGGTCATCATCGTGCCCCCGATGACAACAGCCAGGATCGCATCCAATTCATAATTCAGTCCGTTATTATTGCCGTCTGCGCTGTGGACGTAGGAGCTTAGGATCAAGCCGGCAATCGCAGCACAAAAACCGCAAAAGGTATAAACAAATAATTTGATATTCTTTTCACTGATACCGCTGTAGTAGGTAGCTTTCGCATTGACCCCAACCGATTCTATGAAAAGGCCAATCGACGTTTTACGTACCAGGATCCAGGCAAACAAGAATACAACTGCTACGATGTAAATAGACACGGGCAAGCCAAAAATGAACCCATTCCCAAAAAAGAAATAGGGGGTGTAATAAATCGTCATGATCTGGCCATTGGTGATCAACTGGGCAATCCCCCGACCAGCTACCATTAGGATCAGAGTAGCCACCATGGGTTGTATTTTGCCTCTGGACACCAACCACCCATTCCAAAGACCGCACAGGGTGCCCGCCCCTAAATCGGCTAAAACGATCAACCATAATGCGGTATTCGTGGTGTCTGCAGTCAAAATATCGTTCGTAATCAGTTTGTTCCCCAGGGCCGGGTTGATCAACACCGCGCCCATCGCCGCGGAAATGGCGATGACTGCGCCGACCGAAAGGTCCACACCGCCCGTTGCAATCACCATGGTCATCCCAATCGCCACCAGCATCAAAGGAGCCGAATTATTTACAACATCGACCAAATTCCCATACAAATGTCCGTCCAGGATACCAATTTTGAAGAATCCAGGGGCAAAAATGGCATCCATTAGGAGAATCAACGCCATAGCAACGAGAGGCCAAAACATATGACTTTCGCGAAACCGTTTGAAGAAATCAGGTTTATTTTTCATACATTCCCTGCCATTGTTTGCAAAATCGTCTGATCATTCACATCGCCAGAGTATTCAGCCGCTTTCTTACGATCTCGCAGCACGACAATTTGATGGCTGGTGCGCATTACTTCTTCCAGTTCAGAAGAAATGAATACGCATGACTTTCCTTCTTCGGCCAGATCCAATACCAGTTTCTGGATCTCAGCTTTTGCGCCCACATCGATACCGCGAGTGGGCTCATCCAGGATCAACACTTGCGGATTCGTGGCCAGCCAGCGGGCCAGGATCACCTTCTGTTGGTTCCCTCCGCTCAAATTTTTTACCAATTGATCCGGAGAAGGGGTCGCGATTCCCAAAAGCTGGATGTATTCCTCAGCAATTTCGTACTGTCTCTGTGTGTTCAGAAATTTGAACCATCCAAAACGAGCTTGTAAAGCCAGGATAATATTTTCCCGGATGGTTAAATCTCCCAAAACCCCCTCAGCTTTGCGATCTTCCGGACAAAGTGCGATTCCATTCTTAAGAGAGTCCAAAGGCGAAAAATGTTCAATCTTTTTGCCATTGAGTACCATCGTACCCGTGTCTGGGACATCAATGCCAAAAATCAGGTTCGCCGTTTCCGTACGGCCTGAACCTAACAAACCAACAATTCCCGTAACCTGTCCTCTGTTCAACTCCATATCGATTGGCTCAAGCACACCGCTTTGTCCAAGGCCGTTTATTTGGACCAAAGTCGTTTCCCCTTCTCTTTGTTCCCTCTTCGTCCTGGCCTTGGACATCTCGTTCAGGTCGGTGATAGTACGGCCAAGCATCTTTGCAATCAGTTCAACGCGAGTAAGCGAATCCGTAGCATATGTTCCAACCAGCTTGCCATTTCGCAGCACTGTTATGCGATCTGATATTTCATATACCTGGTCAAGAAAATGTGTAATAAAAACAATGCCGATCCCCTCGGCTTTCAATTTGCGCATCACCTCAAAAAGCTGACGTGTTTCATTCGCATCCAGGCTCGAGGTGGGTTCATCCAAGATAAGAATTTTTGCGGAAGTAAATTCGAGCGAACGTACAATCGCTGCCATTTGCTGGATGGCAACCGAAAAATTTCCTAAGGGTTGGGTTACATCGATATCGATGTCCAGTCTTTGTAAAGCCTGCTTCGCAAAAGCATTGACCTTTTTCCAATCGATACTGCCAAAGCGGTGCGGCTCATGCCCAAGCATAATATTTTCAGCCACAGAAATATTGGTACACAGGTTGATTTCCTGATATACCGTACTGATGCCAATTTCCTGAGAATGCTGGGGAGACTTTGTTTGAATAAGGTTACCATCCAGTTCGATTGTCCCCGAGTTTGGATGTTCTACACCGGTGAGTACTTTTATGAGAGTGGATTTTCCAGCCCCATTTTCACCAACCAAAGCATGGATCTCGCCTCGCTTCAGAGTGAAGTCTACATTTTCCAAAGCGTAAACGCCCGGAAATGTTTTTGAAATATTTTTCATGTTCAGGATAAAATCGTCAGTCTTTATCATTGGATCTATCCTTGGGCAGGTCTTGGGGTTTTTGTCTTTGCTGAGAAGCGGCGCTGTAGATAGCCGCTTCTCAGCATTTAAGTATCACTTGCAGATGTCACGAGTTTCTCAAAAACCCATGCGACACCTTGGAAGGTTTAGTACTTGCGGGTCGGCAGAAGTTCCTCAGCCTGATCCGGATAGTAGGTGCTCTCGTCAGTGAGGGCTTCCTTAACAATCTCTTGCCCGTTCATGAGCTTAAGACCCAGGTCCATGACCTGCGGGCCGAGCAAAGGATTGCATTCCACGTCTGCCTGCAACCAGCCATCGAGCATGAGTTGGAAGCCGCCGCGAGTGCCATCGACGGAAACCATTTTGAGTTCACCGGGCTGTATACCAGCAGCCTTGATGGCTTCGACAGCGCCGATGGCCATATCGTCATTGTGGAAGAAGACCCCATCGATCTGACCTTCGTACTTCTTCAGGAAGGCTTCCATCACGGGCTTGCCTTCTGCGCGGGTGAAGTTACCGGTCTGGGAGTTGAGAATCTTGATGTTCGAGTTGAGATCTGCGCGGAAACCCTCAGCGCGACCAACTGCGGCGCCGGAGCCCGTCGTACCGGATAGCTCAAGGATGTTGCCGCCGTCAGGGAGCAATTTATTGAATTCTGCGGCAGCGCGTTTGCCCTCGAGCACCATGTCCGATCCAATGTGGGTTGCGTACATGGAGGCGTCCGCTGTGACCGAGCGGTCTACAACGATAACCGGGATGTTGGCATCCTGGGCTTCCTGAAGGACAGCATCCCAACCGGTTTCGACCACAGGCGGCAGTGCGATGACACTCACTCCTTGCTGGATGCAGGAGCGCATGGCGGAAATCTGGTTTTCCTGCTTCTGCTGAGCATCGGAGAAGATTAATTTGACGCCTAACTGTTCAGCTGTTTCCTTGAAAGAGGCCGAATTAGCCGTGCGCCAGTCGCTTTCAGCGCCCAGCTGCGGATAACAGAGGACCATGTCTGCATAGGTACAATTGGGTGCGCAGTCTGCTTGGCCAAAAGGCGCGTCCGCTGCAGCAGGAGCCGCAGGTTCCGCCGGAGCGGGAGCCGCGCCGCCGCCACAAGCTGTCAAAACGACGGCAGCAACTACGAACAGAAAAACGAGTTTTTTGAAGTGAAACATGACCTTCTCTCCTTTGATTTTGTTTTGTTCTCCTGGTGCCGTAACCATAGTAGACTGTAGGGCTTCATTGCATTTTCCGCTACGAAGAGGCAATTTGTCCTTGAACCTTGATGGTTGCGATACTCACGGAGTTGTGTACGATATAATTAAGGCGCGCGATGGAGTTCTTGGTTTTCAAGAACCAAATCGTCGCCCGGAAGTGCTTGCTTGGAGACGCCAATCGCTGAGCAGGCACTTCTCTTTTCGAGCTTAAACATGATTTCCAGGATCACCTCCTAATTGCGCCTTCTTCTTTAATGTACTTTGTCGTACAACTAAAGTCGGGGCTAACAGAATGGATTTGGGCCGCACTGGCTCGTGTTCGTGCCAGCCAGATTCGATGATTTTGATAATTTCTTCCACGGCGACTTCGCCAACGTTATTTTGGTCCTGGTGCACTGTTGTCAGTGGAGGCCAAAAGTAGGCAGATTCCGGGATGTCGTCAAAACCGACAACGCCTAGTTCATCAGGAACTTGGAAGTCTGTTCGACAGGCATACTGCATCACACTGAGGGCCATCTGATCGTTAGCGACAAAAACAGCATCCATCTCTGGATACTGTTTAAAGAGCTGTTCGATCGCTTGGGCGCCGCTTGAGGAAGACCAGTTGCCTTCTACCCAGTGTTCTTCTTTCACTTCAAGATTAGCTTCTTGTAAAGTGTTGCTCCAGGCAGCCTTACGCTCCCGCGCTTCCCACCAGTCCAGGGGGCCGGAGATATGCCCGATATGCCGGTAACCCTGATCCAGCAGGTGCGCCATTGCCAGTTGTCCTCCAAGATAATTGTCGATCGATACCGCATAGATTTTTTCCCTTGACTTCACGGCCAGATGAACGATCGGGATATCGAGGTCGAAACTTAATTTATTGACCCAATTCAAGTTATCGCCGATCTCAGGGACAGCCCAGATAATCCCATCGACATGGCGAGAAATAAGCGTTTGAAAAATGGGAATAACGCTATTAGGATTAATGCGTGGCGGTTCTTTCAACAACAGAGAATAACCGGCTTCTTCCGCCGCGCTGGTAATACCGCTCAGCGTCCGGGAAGGACCGATATATTTCAATCCGGTCGTAACAACCCCCAAGGTGTAACTGCGCTGGCGAATCAAACTGCGCGCCAGCGCGCTGGGCTGGTACCCCAACTGGTCTATGATTTCTTGCACGCGTTTTCGCGTTTCAGGAGAAACATCGGGTCTGTCATTTATAACACGCGATACAGTTTGAGTGGAGACCCCCGCCGCAGAGGCAACTTCTTTAATGGTTGCTCGTCCGTTCCGCAATTGCACTGTTCCCGCTCCTGAAACGTTGTTATCGTTCCCGTTATCGTTCCCGTTATCGATAACATAATAGCACAATCGCATCCGAAATACAAGCGCGAATAATCACTCCATCCCCATGACGGTTAGTGTAAATTACCCAACGACGCTGACTTAATCGTTTCCTGAAGGCTTTCATTGAAGTGGGATTTGCTTCGACAAAAGCCGTTTCGGAACATGCAAGCAAGGGCCGCGCCTGCGCACCGTTTTTTGGAGAATTTTTACGCCGATCGATCACATGTTGCGCAAAAAAACGATCCCCTCCCGCGCCGCCGTTGTTGCATCCGGCTTGGGCAGGAACTCGCCCGAAATCCAACCCTGGTAGCCGGTGTCAGAAAGCGCTCCTAAAATCGAGCCAAAATCGAGATGTCCCCCTCCGGGATACCAGCGGTTCGAGTCGGCCACATGAAAGTGGAAGATCCGTTCTCCGCAGGCGCGGATGCTGGCTTCGATGTCCGCTTCCTCGATATTCATGTGGAAGGTATCGAGCAACAGGCCGAAATTGTCCGCGCCGACGCGCTCGATCAGTTCCAGGCCCTCAGCGACGTTGTTGATCAGGGTCGTCTCATAGCGGTTGATCGGCTCCAGCGCCAGCCGGACATCCCGGGGACGAGCTGCTGCGCTGCACTCCCGCAGGGCTTCGACCAGCCAGTCCATCGCCTGGACCGGGTCCACGCCCGGTTTCACGATTCCCCGGACCAGGCCGACGATCACGACCGCCCCAAAATGGGCAGCAACCGGAACGTGGGATTGGATCCGTTCGATCGCAGCGGAACGGACCCCCGGGTCCGGATCGGTGAACGACAGGCCCTCCTCCCCCCAGGCCTGTCCCGTCCCGATGGCGGGCACACGCAGGCCGTGCTTGTGGATCAGGTCATCCAAAACAACTGGGGCGATCAAGCGGGGGTCCCGGATCGCCAGCTCGACGCCGTCATACCCGAGCGAAGCGATTTGGACCAGGCTCGTCTCCAGGTCACCCTTGAACGTCGCCGCCTGGAACTGAGCGGGTTGTGTGGAAAGAACAATGGAAAGTTTCATTTCATCTGTATTCCCCTCTCCCCCGTGGGGGAGAGGGGTTAGGGGTGAGGGGTTACCGTGCCACGTACGTGATCTTGCACTCCGTACGATCGGTCTGCAACTTGACGATATTCTCGGGCAGTTCTTCCAGCGTGACCTTTTTGGTGATCATGGGAGTCATGTCCATGCCGTCGGCCATGCACTCGATGACGCGCGGGAAAGTGCCGTGGCCGGAATGTCCCTGGGCGCCGACGATGCGCGCCCGGCGGACCTGCAACACTTCGCCCTGCACGGGCATCTTGGCCTCCGCGCGGGCGGTAACCACTACGGTGCTGTTCAGCGTGCGGCCTTCCCAGATGACGCGCTCGATGCCAGGATAGACCACTTCCGGCAGGCCCGTGGCTTCCATGAACATATCGGCGCCCATGCCTTCCGTAATCTCCAGCACGCGGTCGGCGAAGTCCTCTTTAGACGGGTCGACGTGGTAATCCGCGCCCAGTTTCATCGCCAGGGCGGCGCGCTCCGGTTGGGTCTCAGAGATGATGACCTTGGAGGCCCCGGCCCGTTTCAGGATGGCGCAGGCGGCGATGCCGACCGGTCCGGCGCCCAGGATGACGACCCGGTCGCCAGGGCGAATACCGCCGCCGCGCTCGATCACGGCGTTGTAGGCCACGCAGGTCGGCTCGGTCAGGCTGCCGGCCAGGAAGATGTCTTCGTCTTTATAGCGGGCTGCCAGCGGTTCCAGGCTCCACAGCGTGCGGGCGGGCAGCACCACGTACTGCGCATCCGCGCCGTTGACGTTGAACCCAATCTCATCGAGCCGTTCGCAGTGGTTGGGATATCCGTCCGCGCACGGGCGGCAGTTCCCGCACCACAGCATCTCCTCGGACGTCACCCGCTCGCCGCCTCTGAAGGGTTTGTTGGTGCGTTTGTCGAAGGCTTTCTTGCCCGCCTCGACCACCACGCCCGAAAATTCGTGCCCCAGGATGCTGGGGAAACCAGTCAGGCCGGGATAATAAATGTAGCCATTGTCATCTGCCTGAGACATGTGCACGTCCGAGCCGCAAATGCCTACGGCCTTGACCTGCAGCAACACTTCTTCCGGTCCCGGGGTCGGGATGGGATATTCGCGGATCTCGATCCGCGGGTGGCGCCAGACCAGGCTGCCCAGGTACGTCTGGCGTCCTTCGATGTCTTTCACGCCTAATTTGAAATCTGGCTTCGGATCCCAATCCGCGACCAGGGTAACGCCTTGCATTGTGCCGTTCATAGAGTTGCTCCTTTATTTTCTTTCAACAAAATCATTTCACCACAGAGAACACGGAGTGCACGGAGCTTTAATTATTATCTCTGTGTTCTCCGTGCTCTCCGTGGTAAGCCGTAAGTTATACTTCCGTCCCCTGCCCAATGCGCGGGATGCCGTAAACCGGCTTCCAGCCTTCGCTGAGCGGCTCGCGCAGGTAGGGTTCCATTTCCGCTTCGGTGCGCAGGGTGACTTCTTCCACTGGCGGGACAGTCCCGGACGGGAAGGCCTCCAGCACATCGTCGTGCCACAGGGTCAGGTATTTCAAGATGGCAGCCATCGGGCGCTTTCCTTTCTGGGCCGTGCCGGATTTCGCTTTGCCGACCACGCCTTCGGGCGTGGCTGCGATCTCGATCGCGAAATGTCCCTCGCCCTCTGACCAGCGGCTCGGGCGGCCGAACGGGTCTACCGACTTGTCGAAGTGGCCTTCGGGCAGGTAGCTCTTGCCCTCGGTATCGACTGCATAGTCCATGTCGACCATTTCGGGGTGCAGCAGCAGGCTCAGGGAGGTCTCCGACTCGTCCGCATGGACGAAGTTGGTGGTCATCTGCCCCCCGCGGTTGTCGGGGCGGAAGAACTCGCGCACGCCGCGGTGCCAGTCGATCACGCGGAAAATGCCGGGCAACTGGTAACGTTTCATGAACTCCTGTATGGCCGATTCAAGCACCCATAACTGCCCGTGGTTGTTGACGATAAGTTGCTTGCGGAAACCGTCGTTCCACAGGCCGAGCATCACGTCGATCATCATCTCGCGCACCACGTGCTCGCGCACGATGACCGTGCCCGGCATGCCGACGTGGTGGTACGGGTGGGCGCCGTAGTTGAGCGGAGGCAGCGCCAGGTTGACCGGCGCGCCGCGTTTGGCGGTAAAACGCCGCACGCCCTCAACGATCGCGCTGACGTACAGCGTGTCCGCCGCGCTGGGTAAGTGCTGTCCGTGCAGCTCACTGCAGCCGACCGGGATGAAGACCAGGTCGTTCTTCTTGCGGTTGGCCTCCACCTGCCAGCGGGTGGTGGTCTGGATGTATGAGCCGGGTTTGGCCCACTCCACCGGCGAGGGGATGCCGTATTCGTCCAGGATGGCGTCGATCTGCTCATCGCTGGCTTCCCAGACTTCCTTCTTCATCCGCCCGACGGCGTTGTCTTCGAAGAACAGATCGGGCTGGTTGGTGGGTAGAAATCCTTGCGGTACGATTTGTGTTGCCATGTTTCACTCCTTTTTAGATGGGAGTCCAAAATCTCCAGATTTTGAACCAACGTCGGGAGACGTTAAGACTCCTTTGGGTTAATTGGGGAAAACCTTTCCAGGATTGAGAATATTGGCCGGGTCCAAGGCGGCCTTGATTCGTTTCTGGACCTCGATCGAGACCGGACCCATGGCCTGCTCCATGTATGGACGCTTCAACGCCCCGACGCCATGTTCGCCGGAGAGTGTCCCGCCCAGGTCGAGCGCCACGGCGAACTCCTCGGCCACCATTTGCTCAACCTTGGCCCATTGTTCGGGGTCGCGCTTGTCGAACAGGATGTTGGGGTGCAGGTTGCCGTCCCCGGCGTGGCCGAAGATGACGACCGGCAGGCCGTACTTCGCGCCGATGGCCTTGAGGCGGCGGACGGCCTCCGGGATGGCGCCCCGCGGGACGGTGATATCTTCGCCCAATTTGTTGGGCGCTTTGCGGGCCAGCGCAGGCGAAACGGACCGGCGGGCCTGCCACAGTTGCGAGCGTTCGCCCTCGTCCCGGGCCACTTTCACCTGGCGGGCGCCGCTTTCCCTACATATGTTTGAGACCGCTTCGATTTCCCGCATAACCGCCTCCTTGTCCGAGCCGTCCGTTTCGACCAGTAAGAGGGCTTCCACATCCAGCGGCAGGCCCAGGTGCATGGACTCTTCGATGCAGGCGATGGCAGTCTCGTCCATCAGCTCCAGCGCTGCAGGGACGATCCCCGTCGCCAGGATGGCGTTGACCGTGCGGGAGGCATCTTCCAAAGATGTGAATTCGACCAGTGCGGTGCGGGCAGCCACCGGCCGGGCGACGAGGCGCAGCAAGGCTTCGGTGATGACTCCCAGCGTCCCTTCCGACCCGGTGAACAGAGCCGTCAGGTCGTAGCCAACCACGTCCTTGATACATTTGCCTCCTGTACGCAGGACCTGTCCATCTGGCAGGACGACGGTCAGGCCAAGGACGTAATCGCCGGTGACGCCATATTTCAGACAGCGCGGGCCGCCGGCGTTGCAGGCGATATTGCCGCCGATGGTGGAATGTTTGATGCTGGAGGGGTCGGGCGGGTAGAGCAGGCCCTGTTTTTCCACCTCGGCTTGCAGATGGGAGGTGATCACTCCACTTTCAGCCCTGACTGTGGCGTTGATTGTGTCGATCTCCAAAATGCGGTTCATGCGGGTCATCGCCAGCGTGATCCCGCCATCGAACGGGATCGAGCCGGCGGCCATGCCTGAGCCCATCCCGCGCGTCACGACCGGAATGCCTTCCCGCGCAGCGAACTTCACCACCTGGCTGACCTGCTCGGTGGTGCGCGGCAGGACGACCACGTCCGGACAGCCCTCGGCGAAGGTGGCGTCGTAGCTGTAAACGGCCAGGTCTTCCGGGCTGGTCAGCACGCCGTCTTTGCCGGCGATGGTTTGGAGTTGGGCGAGGGTGCTTTTATCCATTTTGCTCCCTGGTTTTCCTCACCCCAACCCCTCTCCCGAAGGGAGAGGGGCTTAGCCCCCTCCCCCCTGGGGGAGGGCGGGGGGTGAGGGCGAGTATGCCTGGTCCAACAACGCAACCGGATGCACAACCTTCACATTCAAGCCCGCGCGCTGCACGCCGACGTTCAACTGCATCTGGCAGCCGGGACAGCCGGAGGCGATGTAATCCGCGCCGGTGCTGGCCAGGTTGTCCGTTTTACGCTTCAAGACTTTCAGCGAGGTTTCGTAATGGGTGATCAACTGGCTGCCGGCCGAGCCGCAGCACCAGTCGGCTTCGGGCAGTTCGACGAACTCCAGCCCGTCGATCATTTGCAGCAGGGCGCGCGGCTCTTTCCAGACATTTTGGCCGCGTCGCAGGTGACAGGGATCGTGATAAGTGACCCGCGCCTCGACTCGTCCCTGCGGCTTTTCGAGCGGGATACTCAGCAGGAACTCGCTGATATCCCGCACGCTGGCGCTGAAATTCGCCGCCCGCTCGGCCCAGTCGGGAGTCATCTGCCAACAGCTTTCCATAGTCTTTAAGGGTGGAGCCGCAGGTGGCGCAATCGGTCACGATGGTTTCGACGTCCGCTTTCTCGAACAAGGCGATGTTGTGCCTGGCCTGTTCCTGTACCAGGTCGAGACGCCCATAACCCAAAGCCGGCATCCCGCAACAGACGGTTTCCTTGGGCGTGACCACGGTGCAACCGTTGCGGACCAGCACCCGGACCGTCGCCGCGCTTTCCTCCGCAAACAGCAGGCTTTGCGCGCAGCCGAGGAAGAATCCCACCCGATGTTCGCTCTCGCCGCCCTCCTCGGCGGCGACGCCTTTGGAATGGCTTAATGCTGGGATAACTTCCGGCAAAACCTTTCGCAGCGGACGCTGGGGCAGGTGCGGCAGCATCGCTTCCAGGTCGCGCACTTTGCCGGGCAGCAGATTTCGCAACCCTAACGCGTAGGTCATGCGGCGAATGCCCAATGTTTCATAAATGCGCAGCGGCCAGGTTGCACAGTTCCATGCGATCCGGGTTCGGGATGACGTTCCCGAACAAGGCCTTTTTCCAGCTTGCCGGGTTGACTTGCTCCTGGACATGGCGCATCTCGATCGCCAGATCCGCCGGGCGGATGCCCACCGGGCAAGCCGTATTGCAGGCCATACAGTCGAAGCAGGCGTACATCTGCTCGATCAGATTGGGGCTGAGCGTCCAGCTCGCCCTCCAGGCCTTTGCGTGCCAGCGCCACCCGTCCGCGCGGGGAGGCCGTCTCGCTCAAGAACTCGCGGTACGTCGGGCAGACAGCCAGGCAGGCCCCGCAGCGGATGCAGTTCAGGTATTGGTCTTCGGAGGGCTGGCGCAAGATGTTAAGTTCAGTCACAGTTCATACCTATTGGACCGGGGACCGAGAGAAGCACGGAGCCGAGTCGCGACCGTCCCCGGTCTTCCGTCCCTGTCCCTTCATCCAATCTCACTGACCTTCACCGGCCGGTTCTCGCGGTAGGACTTCCAGGCCGCATATCCGAGCACCACGGCAGCGCGTCCATCCTGGCCGTTGATCGGCGTCGGCTTGTCGTCGCGGACGCATTCGATGAACTGGCGCACCTCTTCCACGTAGCAGGGCGCGTAGCGGTTCATGAAGAAGTGGGGGATGCGCGACGAATGGAAGCCGTCCGGGTTGGCTTTGACGGTCGTGTTTTCCGTATCGTTTTCCGCCATGGCCGTGCCGTTCGCGCAGAACACTTCCAGGCGCTGGTCATAGCCGTAGACTGCCTGGCGGCTGTTGTCGATTGCGCCGACCGCGCCGTTGGCGAACTTGAGCGTGACCACGTTGGTGTCGATGTCGCCGAACTCATTCAACTCCGGTTCGATCAGCACGCCGCCGAGAGCATAGACTTCCTCGATTTCACCCACCTGGAAACGGGCCATGTCGAAGTCGTGGATGGTCATATCCAGGAACATGCCGCCGGAAACGCGCATGAACTCCATCGCCGGCACTTCCGGGTCGCGGCTGGTGATGTGCAGGATGCAGGGGCGGCCGATCTCGCCCGATGAGACAATCTCGCGCACCTTCTGGAAGCTCTTGTCGAAGCGGCGGTTGAACCCGACCTGCAACTTGACGCCCGCTTTCTCGACCGCTGCCAGCGCGTCGTCGATCTTGTCCAGTTCGAGCGCCAGGGGTTTCTCGCAAAAGATATGCTTGCCGGCCGCAGCCGCGTCTTTCATGATGTAAGCGTGCGCGTTCGTGCTGGCGGCGATCAAGACAGCTTCGATCTCCGGGTCGGCCAGCAGCTCGTGATAGTCCTGCACCACCCGTTGGATACCCAACTCGTCGGCCACGGCTTGAGCCACGTCCAGGCGGAGGTCGCACACGGCGACCAAATCCGCTTCGGGGATAGAACGGGCGATGTTGCGGACGTGTACGCTGCCCATGCGCCCGGTGCCGATGACGGCGATTTTTACTTTTCTGGTCATATGATCAATGCTCCTATGCAAAGTAACAGATTACCGGACCTGCTCAGACTATCGAATATAGGAGAGAACCGGAAAATGGTGTGCGTGGGGGCGTACGCCCCCACGCACACCATTTTCCGGGAATTCCTCGCTAGGTCTGAACAGATAAGGATCATCTCAAAGAATTGAAAAAGCCCGACTTTTCAGTCGAGGTCAAAGTACGGCGACAGGACCTTGACGGCCGCCTGGCGGGCCTGGATCGCCACTTCCTGGGGGTCCCAGTTCCAATATTCGGGCCGGAACAGCTCGACGGCGCACGAGCCGTCGTAGCCGATGCGCTTGAGCTGGGCGCAGATCTCATCGAGCGGGACCACGCCTAAACCGGGCAAGAGCCGGGTGGCGTCCGTGATGGCCTCCTTGGGCGCATCTTCCAGGTCGTCCAGGTGGAAAGCGAAGATGCGTCCGGGGTCCAGTTGGGCTAGCTCGCTGAGCAGGCCGCCGCCGCCGTAAAAATGGGCCGCATCGACCGTCATCCCGACGTTGTCGCGGTCGCAGGCCCGGACGATCTCGAACGCGGCCCGCGGCGTGCGCACGCTGCACCAGCCGAAGCCCAGGAACTCGAACGACAGCCTGACGCTGTACTGGCGAGCGATCTCGCTCAAGTCGCGCAACACCTTGACGTACTCGGCCACCACAGCGGACCAGGGCATGTCCCGGTCCGGCAGGGGACTGGGTACAACCACCACGGTCGGGCAACCGATCGCCTGCGCGATGCGGCCCAATTCATGCAGGCGCGCCTGAACCTGGCTATACTCGTTCCCGCGAAAGGCGATGAACTCGATCGAGTTGAGAGCGAGCGGAGAATGCCTGATCCACAACAGCGCCTGGAGATCGGCCAGGCTGTAGGCCGCCAGATAACGCTCCAGCTTTGCCGCCCATATCTCCAACGCCTTGAAGCCCGCGCGCGCAGACACGGCGATATCGGTTTCGAGATCGCTCGTCATTGTGGTCGCGCCGTGGAAAGCCAGTTTCATATCGTTCCTTTTTGCCTGTCTGATAGGGAATTCACCACAGAGATCACCCCGGCCCGCTGCGCTCAACCGGGGCGGAGAACACGGAGTTTCCCTTTATTAATTCTCTGTGCGCTCTGTGTGCTCAGTGGTAAGACAGACAGCTCCTTACATCTCCATCACGATCTTCATCGCGCTCTTGGGCTTGTGCTCGAGCGTTTGCATGTCCAGGCCGAGCATGTCGAAGGCGCACAGGCCGTCGTCGAAGGGAATGACCTTGGTGAAGAACGGGTTCATGTTGAGCCGGTTTTCCTGGAAGATGCGGATGGACGGCACCATGGTGTTCTGGCCAAGATACAGGCCCAGGATTTTGGTCGCCCAGCGAGTGACCTCGTTCGGGACGATGGTGGTTTCGACGGAGGAATCCATACCGAACGGCAGCACCTTGCCGCCGGGCGTGACGCACTTGAGGGCCTGCCACAGCGCGTTGCCGGTGGCTTCTATGACGATATCGGCTTTGCGACCGTAGGTAAACTCGGTGATCTTTTCTTCGATATCCACTTCGTTCGGGTCCCAGACCGTCAGGCCGCATTGCCGGGCCACTTCCCTGCGGAACGGGTCGATCTCGGTCACGGCCACCTTGGCGGAGATGTTCTTGGCGAACTGGGCGAACAGGTACCCGATCGGCCCGAAGCCCAGGATGAGCACGTAGTCGTAGGGCAGCATCAGTAGGGTGTTCATGCCGTTGACTACCGTGGCCAGCGTTTCGACCTGGGTCCCCAGGATATTGTCGATCTCGTCCGGCAGAACGTAGCACTGCTTTTCGGGCACCAGGCAGTACTCGGCGTAGCCGCCGTCGCGCATGACGCCCAGGGCGCTGGTCTTGATCTCGACGCACTGGCTGGTCAAGCCCATGCGGCAGAACGAGCAGAACCCGCAGCGGATGTTGTTGTCGATCGCCACCCGGTCGCCGAGCTTGACGTGGTGTACGTGCGACCCGACTTCGACCACTTCGCCGCAGAACTCGTGCCCCAGCACCGTATTCGGTTTGAAGTGATGCTTGCCTTCGATGATCTTGAGGTCCGAGCCGCAGATGCCCACCGCCTTGACCTTGAGCAGCACGTCATCGGGATCTTTCACGTGCGGGATCGGCTTCTCCTCGAAGACGAGGTTGCCGACATCTTTGAAAACGTAGGCTTTCATGGTATCCATTCCAATTCTCCTTGTTTTTGTGTTTCTCAACTGTATCCTCTGAAGAAGAAACCGAAATGGTGTCGCGGGGCGTGCCTCCGCGTACACCATTTTCGGGTATTCTTTTTTTGGTCTGAGAAGGCCTATTTTTTGTCGAAAAGTTCTATGCACACGTGTGCATAAAGCGTAAAAATAAAAAGCAGTAACGACTTTGTGCAAAAAACGCACGGATGAAGTCGTTACTACCGTTTTCTACCGTTGTATCCGGGCCGAGCCGCCTTTGGCGAAGGCGCGCACCTGCTCCAGCGTCGCCATGGTGGTGTCGCCGGGGAAGGTGGTCAGCAGCGCGCCGTGGGCCCAGCCCAGGTTGACGGCTTCCTGCTCGGGTTCGCCGGTCAGCAGGCCGTAGAAGAAGCCGGACGCGAACCCGTCCCCGCCGCCGACCCGGTCGTAGATGTGCAGTTCGAACGTCGGGGCCTGGTAGGTCTGCCCGTCGATCCAGGCCACCGCGCTCCAGCTGTGGTGGTTGGTGGCGTGGACTTCGCGCAGCGTGGTGGCGACGACCTTAATCTGCGGGATACTTCCCGGTGACCCGGTCGATCATCCCGAAGAACGCGCTCGGGTCGAGCTTGGACCCTTCGCTGCCACTCAGGGCATGCTATCGCTTTCATCTCCGGCCCCGGGATTCCCAACCCCAGCTGCAGGTCCTCCTCGTTGCCGACCAGCACGTCCACGTTCTCGACGATGCGCTGGCACGACCGCCTGCGCGCGCTCATGCCCGCCCCAGATGTTCCATAGTTTGGCGCGGTAGTTCAGATCAAAGGACGTCACCGCGCCGGCCGCTTTGGCGGCTTTCATGCCCTCGATGATCACCTCCCCGGTCGTCTCGGACAGGGCCGCGAAGATGCCGCCGCTGTGGAACCAGCGCACGCCCTGGGAGAAGATCGCCTCCCAGTCGAAGTCGCCCGGCTTGAGTTGCGCGGCGGCTTCGTTGGAGCGGTTGTAGAACACCACCGGCGCGCGGACGCCGAAGCCGCGGTCGCTGTACACGGTCGCCATGTTGGGACCGTTGACGCCGTTGTGCTGTGAAATGCTTGTAGAACGGTTTCACGCCCATCGCGCGGACGCGTTCGGCGATCAGGTCGCCGACGGGATAATCCACCATGGCGGTCGCCATCCCGGTGTTCAGGCGGAAGCAGTCGGACAGGTTGGCGGCGCAGTTGAACTCCCCGCCGCTGACGTGGATCTGGCACTCGGTCGCCTTGCGGAAGGGGATGATCCCCGGGTCGAGGCGATGGATCAGCGCGCCGAGCGAGACGAAGTCCAGCCCGCCTTCGGGTCTGGTTGATATCCAAGTCCGTATTTCACAAATTCTCCTCTCTCCCTTTTTTTCTTTATGGTTTGACCCATTGCGTATGGAATGAGCCTTCGCGGTCGATGCGGCGGTAGGTGTGCGCGCCGAAGTAGTCGCGCTGGGCCTGGGTCAGGTTGGCTGGCAGCCGCTCGCTGCGATAGGCATCGAAGTATGCCAGAGAAGCGCTCATCGCCAGGACCGGGATGCCCATCCCGACCGCCGACTGGACCACGAATCGCCACGAATCCTGGCGCTTTTCCACCTCGGTCCGGAAGGTGTCGTCGAGCAGCAGGCTGACCAGGTCGGGGTCGCGCTGGTAGGCGTCCATGATGTCGCCCAGCAGCCGGGCGCGGATGATGCAGCCCGCCCGCCAGATCTTGGCGATGTCGGTCGAGATGCAGGTCATATTTGTATTCGTCGGAGGCCATCTTGAGCAGGCCCATCCCCTGCGAGTAGGAGGTCACTTTGCTGGCGTATAAAGCGTCGCGGGCTGCGTCGATGATGTGCTGTCGGTCGCCTTTGAATTCCGGCTTTGGGCCGCTGATGACCTTGCTGGCTTTCTACGCGCTCCGTCTTCAGGCTGGACAGGATGCGGCTTTCGACCGCGGCGTTGATGGTGGGGATGGGCGCGCCCACGTCAAGCGCGTTCTGGCTGGTCCATTTGCCGGTGCCCTTCTGGGCGGCCTCGTCCAGGATGTAATCGATCAAGGGGGCATCCAGCTCTTCATCCAGGTAGCGGAAAATTTCCGCGGTGATCTCGATCAAATACGATTGCAGTTCGCCCTGGTTCCACTCGGCGAACAAATCGGCCAGTTCGTCGTTCGAAAGCCCCACGCCGCGGTGCAGGATGTCGTAGACCTCGGCGATCAACTGCATATCGCCGTACTCGATGCCGTTATGCACCATCTTGACGTAATGGCCCGGCGCCGCGCGGTCCCATATAGTCCACGCAGGGCTGGCCGTCCTCGGCTTTGGCGGCGATGGCCTGCAGAATCGGAGCCAGAGCGTCCCAGGCTTCGCGCTGCCCGCCGGGCATCATGCTCGGCCCCCACAAAGCGCCTTCCTCCCCGCCCGAAACGCCCATTCCGATAAAATTGAAGCCTTCCTCCGCAAGCTCCTTGTTGCGGCGTTCGGTGTCCATGAAATAGGAGTTGCCCCCGTCGATCAGGATGTCGCCCTGCTTCCATGTGCGGCTTGAGATGCGCGATGGCGCTGTCCACGGCGCTGCCCGCCGGGACCATCATCAGGACGCGGCGCGGTGTTTCTAGCGCGTCCATCAAGGCGGTGGGCAACTCTACGCCGGTAATTTCCTTTCCGGCTGCGTCGCCCTCCAGAGAAGGCTTTTGTTTTGGCAAAGTCCAGGTCGTAGCCGGCTACCGGAAAGCCGTTGCGTTCCATGTTCAGGGCCAGGCTGTGGCCCATCACTCCCAGGCCAACCACGCCTATTTTGTATTTCATGTTTCTCCTCTTCAGAGCGAGACTCTAAAGGTTAATGACCTTTAGGATCTTACTCGATATAACGTTTCTCCAGCTTTGGGAACGTAAAGAATTCCTTCCTGCCTCGCGGCCTTTCCACTCGTCAGCTGTGATTGTATCCGGGTCGAGGTAGCCCAGGTTGAGCCGGGCGCAGTCCTCGGCGCAGATCTTGCTCGCCAGCGTGACGCGCACGTTCGGCTTTTCGACGCCGTCCTCCATCGATCCCCAGCCGCGCAGGTGGGTGCTGTGCGCCAGCACGCCCAGCGGAATGTGCTTGAAGCGTTCCCACTCGTTTAGGAAATAAGGCAGGATGTGGTAGCCGACCTCGTAAATGTACTTTCCGTGCACGTGGCTGACGGTATCCAGGTGCGGGGCGTAGATCATCACCTCGCCGCCAGGGGCGACCGCCGGCTCGAGCTTGTACATGGCCTTGGCGCCGGTCCACAGTTCGTCGTACATCGGCGGGGCGCAGGAGAGCACCCGCTGGAAGGGTTTCTCGCACCAGCGAATGTGGCGCTCGGCCGAGAAATCGGCCGCCGCGCTCCAGGCTTCGTTCAGGTCGCCGATAAACAGCCCGGCCAGATTACTGGTCTTCCACCGTGAGCGCCACCAACGTGACCGGGGTCTGCAAGCGCCCCGCCGCGGCGTGGATCATGGCCCGCACCGGCGTCTTTTTGATCCCGATCGTCCCGACCACGCCCGCCAGCGCGCCCAGCCAGTGGGTGGCGTCGATCATCTCCGCGCCGGAGATGCCGGGGAACAGGTACTTGGCCCCGCCCGAAAAACCGACCACCTCGTGCGGGAACGTCGGCCCCAGGATCAGGATGTGGTCGTATTCGACGGCGGCTTTGTTGATGCGGATGGGGACTGCCTCCGGCAGCGACGAATGCCAGCGCTTCCCCGCCACTTCCCGGACCTCGTCTTGTCCCATGACCCCCAGCGTGACCAGCGCCGAGGGTTCGGCCCAGGCGTGGTTGAGCAGGCCGATGTGTTTGAACGTAAGTGTTCCGCTCGTCCGCGCTGATGCCGACCAGCGTATTCAGGTTCTCTTCGCTGAGCGGCGGGTGCGTCCCCAGCGCGACCATGAAATCGAGCTGGCGCGCATCTTGCAGGATTTCCACCACGGCGCGGAACAGGAACGGCAGGGGCAGCGAGCGGGTGTGGTCGGGGATCAGCGCCAGCACGTTTTGGCCTTTAAATCGACCCGCCAGCCCCTTTTCGAGCGTCTCGCGGATGGCAGCTTTGGAGAGCAGGCCTGTCATGGCAATTGCCTGGGAAGTAATCATATTTTGATCTTACACTTTTTAGAACTTTAGCCACAGAGACACGGAGATTTATCACGGAAACGGCCTCGTAGTCGGCTAAGAACAATGTAATTCTCTGTGTCTCTGAGACTCTGTGGCTGACTATGTTTACACACCGCTGAAAGCCGAGAACCCGCCGTCCACGGGGACGACGATCCCGGTCACGAAGGAGGCCGCCGGGGAGATCAACCACAGGGCCGCGCCGAGCAGGTCTTCGGGCGTCCCGAAGCGGCGTTGGGGGGTGTGGGCGATGATCGATCCGACCGCGCGCGGTCAGCTCGCCCGTGGCGGGGTCCGTCAGCAGGAAGCGGTTTTGCTCGGTCAGGAAGAACCCCGGGGCCAGGGCGTTGACGCGGATGTTCGGCGAATATTCCTGCGCCATGTGGACTGCCAGCCACTGGGTGAAGTTGGTCACCGCCGCCTTGGCCGCTGAATAGGCCGGGATGCGGGTCAGCGGGCGCACGGCGTTCATCGAGGAGATGTTGAGGATGGCGCCTTCACCGCGTTCCGCCATGCCGCGCCCGAACACCTGGCAGGGCAGGATTGTGCCCAGCAGGTTCAGCTCGCCGACATGTCGCAGCGCATCCAGCGGCAAATCGAAAAAGGACAAGGCCGGGTTGGTCGTAGCCGAGGGGTGGTTGCCGCCCGCGGCGTTGATGAGAACGTCTACCGTACCGAACTCTGCCTCCACCGTCTCGAGCGCCTGAAGTAGTAGATCGCGGTCGAGCACGTCTCCGTACACGCGCACCCCGCGCCCGGCGGCGTTCCTGGCGAAGCGCTCGATGACCTTATCGGCCAGCTCCAGGTCGCGGTCCAGGATGACCACGTTGGCGTTGCAGCCGACCAGCGCGCAGGCAATCTCGCTGGCCAGCACGCCCGCGCCGCCGGTGATCACAACGGTGCGACCGCGGAAGTCGTAGAGTTGGGAGAGGGAGTGCAGATCCATGCTCTATCCAGCCAGCAGGAAGGACTGCAGGTGGCGGATGAAATGCGTTTCCAGGTTGCCGGCGTAGGCCTCGGGGTTGGCGCGCAGCAGGTCCATGAAGCGGTCGTAGAAGCGCCGGGAGCCGCCGGCAGTTTCTTCGGTCAGCACCGAGCCAAAGGTGACGTGCAGGATCTCGCGCGCGTCGAAATGTTCCAGCAGCGCGGGCCAGTCCTGGACGTCTTCGGGCAGGGGCGCTCGTTCGAGCTCGGCGGAAACGTGGTAGGTGCGTTTATCGCTCTCGTAGCGTCCGCGGGCGAAGGTGTAGATTTCGCAGAACAGGTCCGGGTCGAAGGCGGCGACCGTGCGCAGCGCTTCCAGATAACTGGTCCCGGCCGTTTTCAAGTGGACCAACCCACGGGTCTGGCGGGCGGCGGCCGGATAGATGCTGAACTTGTCGGAGCCGGAGTGCAGGCTGAGCTTGTACGGGCCGAAGTGACGGGCGATGGCGGCGTGCCCGGCCAGCTCGCTCTCAAAGTCAGAGAGGTCTCCGATGTAGTCCACGCCCTTTTCGAAGCGGCCCACATAACGCGGCGCCAGGCTGACCCACTCCACGCCCAATCGCTTGAGTTCGCTGGCAATGTAAACGTGCTCGGCGTGGGAAGTGGGCTGGTCGGTCTCATCTACAGAAACTTCCAGCTCGAACGGGCGCGCGCCGGCAACTTCCTGTAGATGCCGGTACATGTGCGCCACGTGCGCAACCGCTTTGCCGTACTTGACCGCCGCTTTGAGCAGGGTAGCTTCATCGAAATCGAGCGCCAGGGCTTCGATCTCAAACCTTTTCCCCATCAGGCCAGATGCGCCCGGCCGGACTTCGGCGGGCAGTCCTTCGGCCAGCTCGCGCAGCGTGCTCAAGTCGGCCGTTTCGGCGCGGATGTCGACGTGCTCGCCGGGGTCGATCGTGAAAAAGGTAAACCCGGCCTCCAGGCAGACGTCGATGTCGGCCGGAACCTTGAGATGGTCCGCGTCCGCGCCGGCGCCCCCTTGCCAGCCTTCCTGGAAAATGCCCCAGGTGGCGTTGTCCATCACCACTTGCGGAGTGCGCCCGGTACGGGCCATCTCGCGCATCGACTGCTGCGCGAAGATCGGGTCAATTTTGCCTCCAACGGCACGCACTGCCTGCACATGACCGGGCGTGGCCAGGCCAAGCCGGTCTCCCAACCCGGCGGAAGTGGCCAAGCCAAGCGGGCGCGGCCGGAGCCAGGGCAACTGTCCTCGCAATGCCGCGGCGTTGTGCGCGTTTAACGGGGACAGGCACAGGGTCCGGTTTTGAAGCGGGGAGGTTTGTCCGTCGAAGCGAACCAAAACAGGAGAATCGGGGTCTGCCAGTACGGCCAGGCGCGGTCCATCTGCCGTTTGGATGAGCCCGTATTCACTGCCCTCATGCTGGACCAGAGAGCGAGGCAAAAGGTGCAGGGTAGAAGATGTCAGGTTCAAGGAGGAATCCATCTTTGCTCGGGTTACTTGGGCGGCGCCGCCGTCGAGCGTCGGACGAGCAGCTTGCCCTTCAGTTTGCGGATTTGCTGGCCGGAGCCGTTCTCTCCCTCGGGCCCGTCGAGCAGCCCCAGGATGAGCCGGGCGGCCTCCATGCCGATGTAGCGTTTGGGCTGGTCGAGGGTGGTCAGCGGTGGATTGGTGTAGGCCGAAAACAGGATGTTGTCGAAGCCGGCCACCGAAAGTTCTTCCGGCACGCGCACCTTGGCCGCAGCCAGGGCTTTCAACGCGCCAATGGCCAGCAGGTCGTTGAAACAAAACAGGGCAGTCGGCCGCTCCGGCAGGGCGAGAAAATGTTCTATCGCCGTAAAACCGTCTTTCGGACCGCCGCCGGGGACCTCGAAGACGTATCCCGCGGGGACCTTCAGATGCGCCGCGTGCATCTCCTGGCGGAAACCGGTCAGGCGGTCCTGAGTGGTGCGACCGGAGAGCGCGTTGCCCAAGTAGGCGATGCGCGTGTGGCCCAGCTCGATCAGGTGGCGGGTCACCTGCCGGCTGCCGTCCACGTCGTCGTGATAGATGGAATAGCGGTACTCCTCCGCGGACTGGTTGTTCACGACCACGATCGGGATGCCGTACTCGAGCAGTTTGCGGCGCTGCTCCGCGCTGAAGGAAGCCGAGCAGATGATCAATCCGTCGACCTGCCTCTCGCGCATGTCCTGGACAATGGCCTGTTCCCGTTCGGAATCGCGCTGAGAAGCGGCCATCAGCATGCTGTAGCCGTGTTCCTGTGCGACTTCTTCGACCCCCTGCAGGATCTCGCTGAAGAAGGGATCGTCGATCGCGCTGACGATCACGCCCAGCGCGTGGGAACGGTTGGTCTTCAGGCTGCGGGCGGCCGCGCTGGGGAAGTAACCCATCTCCAGCGCAACCTGCCGGACGCGTTCAACGGTCTCATCTGGGAGCAGCGGGCTGCCGTGCAGCGCCCGCGAGACGGTCGAGTGGGAAACCCCGGCTTGTCTGGCAACATCTTTAATCGTGACTACCATCCTGCTCATTTCTATGCACACGTGTGCATAACATATTCCCAGTTTACATGCTTTATTTCAAAGAGTCAACCTTTTGAAAGAATACTTGCAAAATTTTAAGAAATGTTATATTATGTGAAAAATGAAAGCAATCTTTCAAATTGAATTATTTTGAAAGATTACCTGACTAGCCAACCACGAAAGGGAATTGTACATGAACAAGGATATCGAAGCCATTTTTCTGGACGTCGGCAACACATTGCGGATCGTGGTCCAGGACGAAGCCTTCCAGGCCGAGGCCAAACGGCAGCTTGTAGAGTTGACCGGTTCCTCGATGACCCCCGACGAATTTTTCGACCACCTGGAGGGACGTTACAAGATCCTGCGCAAACGGGCCAAGGAACAGCTGGTCGAAGCGTCGGAAAAAGAAATGTGGACCCAATGGATGCTGCCCGATTTCCCGGCTGAGAAGATTGCCCCCCTGTCCTCCAGGCTGACCCGCCTGTGGCGCGACAGCGACGGGCGCCGGGTGGCCCGGCCGGACGTCAAATCGACCGTCATCGAGTTACACAAGCGCGGCTACCTCCTGGGGATCATCGCCAACACCATTACGGAAACGGAGATCCCGGATTGGCTGGAGGAAGACGGCCTGACAGAATATTTCCAGGAAGTGGTGCTTTCGTCCAAGGTGGGCCAGCGCAAGCCCGGACCTGAAATTTATTGGGAAGCCTCGCGGAGAATTGGCGTGGAGCCGGAGCGCTGCGTGTACGTGGGCGACAACCCCATTCGCGACGTGGAAGGCGCGCGCAAAGCGGGCTATGGCATGATGATCGTCATCCACGAGCCGGCCACCCTCAAGAAAGAACCCCAGAACAGCGACCTCAAACCCGATTACACCATCTACGCCTTGAGCGAGTTGCTGGACATCTTCCCGGCCCGCGAATTGGCGATCCGCTAATCTTCGCCAATCTGCGCTAATTTTCCAAACCTATTCGCGAGGCTTGGCGCAGATGAGCAGATTCGATTTCCGAAGATGACGTTTATCAAACCTCATGTGCGCGGCGGCACGGCCCTGGCGCGGGCCGTCCGTGACCTGTACCGGGCGGGGCAGACCGATTACTATCTCGAGCCAATCGTCCTGGCCAACTCGCAAGGCGTCCCCATCGGCCGCATCCGGGACGGCGACGCGGTCATCTTTTGTTGCCGGCGCGGCGAGCGCGAGATCCAGTTGACGGAAGCCTTTACCGATCCCACGTTCGACCATTTCCCGCGGCCCGATCTGCACGATCTGACCTTCGTCATCCTGACCCTGTATCACGAAAAATTCAAAGACCTGCCGGTGGCCTTCGCCCCGGCCAAAGTGAAGGACACCCTCGGCGAAACGGCCGGCCGCGCGGGGCTACGCCAGCTGCACCTGGCAGAGTCGGAGAAGTTCGCCCACGTCACCTTTTTCCTGAACGGCGGGGAAAACCGTCCTTTCGACGGCGAGGATGACGTCCGCATCCCCTCCCCCAAGGGGGTGCCGTACGAGCAGGTGCCTGCGCTGAGCCTCGAACAGGTCAGCGCAGAGGTGCGGCGGGGGATCGAAGCGGGCTACGACCTGATCGTGACCAACTTTGCCAACGGCGACGTGATCGGGCACACGGCCAACTGCGATGCAAAAATCAAGTGTGCCGGGATCGTCGACGACCATCTGGGACAGGTGGTGGAAGCTGCGAAAGCCGCTGGCTATGTCGTGATGGTCACTGCCGACCACGGCAACCTGGAAGTGATGTCTCAACCCGACGGATCTCCGCACGTTGCCCATACGTGCAATCCGGTCCCCTTCCTGCTGATCGACCCCGCTTCCCCCTCGACCCCAATCCTGCGCGACGGCAAACTGGCCGACATCGCCCCCACGGTTTTGTCCGCGCTCGGCATCGAACAGCCTCCCGCCATGGAGGGCGCTTCCCTGGCGCTCGGCCATGATTGGAACGGGAAACGGCGCGTCCTGCTCATCATCCTGGACGGGTGGGGGCTTGGTCCGGCCGACGACAGCAACCCAATTCACCTGGCGGAGACGCCCGTCTGGGACGAGTTGTTGCGAGCCTATCCTAATTCGCAATTAGAAGCTTCGGGCCAGGCAGTCGGCCTGGGCCCGGGCAAGGCTGGCAACTCCGAAGCCGGCCACATGAACATCGGCGCCGGGCGGGTCGTCCCGCAGGATGACGTCCGGCTCGACCGGGCCATGCAGGACGGCTCGTTCTACACCAACGAGACCTTCGTGCGCGCCCTCGAGGACGTCAAGCGCCGTGGCACCGACCTGCACCTGATCGCCCTGCTGACCGAGAAAAGCTCGCACGGATCGATCGACTATCCGTTGGCGCTGTTACGCATGGCCAAGGAGCGCCAACTGGAGCACGTTTACGTGCATGTCATCTTCGACGGCCGCAGCACCGAGCCGGGCAGCGCGCCCGCGTTGCTCGAAACGTTCGAGCGCCAGATCGAAGCGATCGGGGTCGGGCAGATCGTCACCGGCGTGGGGCGGGGCATCGCGCTCGACCGGGACGGGAACTACGCCAAAACCCGGCGCGCGTTCGAGGCGTTTGTGCTGGGTTTAGGCAAAAACGTTGTTCTAGATTGAAAGTTAAGTTTCTATCCGAAAAAGCTCAAGCCGCCGTCCTCGGCGGCGAAAACGCGAGGTTCTCCCGTCTTAAACGGGATAGAGGCCCAGGAATTTTCCGGTCGCAAACAGCAGAGCCATTTTTTTCTTTGAAGATCATGGAAAGGAACCCTCAATGACAAACACCTCACCGATTTTGAATGATCCAGGCGCTTTTTCCAGCGCGCTGTTCGAGAAGATGAGATGCATCAACCCCGCTCTCGAAGACCTGGAACCTTACGAGTTCCGCTACTGCCTCAACAACCTGATCCCCGAGCCGGGTGGCTGGGCTGCGGTAAAACTGGAATCGCAAGCAGCAGTCGAGACCCGGGTCAACGATACCGGTTTCTATAAAAGCGTCCAGATCAAAGCCAAAGTGGATGAGCGCATCCTCCTGGACCCGCACATCGTGGACCTGACCAACATGTTGTTCGTCGGCTTGGTTACAGGCGCATATCCGCTCGAGTGGGTCAAAACCCACTTCTACTTCGACGTGCGCGGCTTTTTCTTCCTGCATCGCACAGCCTACTTCACCCGGGAAGTCCTGGCACACCTGGGCGGCAAACCGTATCGCCAGTTCGAGCAAAAGCAAAAGGCGTTCGAGCGGCTCCAGGACGTGGGCTACAAAGCCGTCCGGGAGGCCAACGCGGAGGTGGACGCGTTGTTCATCGAAAGCGTAAAGATGCTGATCGCCTCCCGGAGGACCCCAATCCTGCTCGCCGTTGCCGGGCCGACCGCGGCCGGAAAAACGGAGATCGTTGAGCGCCTGCGGCAAGCCTTCGAGTTGGAGGGCAAAAAGATGGCAGCCATCGAGATGGACAACTTCCTGACCGACCGGGATTACCGCGAGGCCAAGGGCATCCACACCCAGGGGGCGCAGGCCCTGCACTTCGAACTGCTCAAACAAAGCCTGGAAGACATCACCAACGGAAAAAAAATCAGCATCCCGCGCTATGACTTTATCTACGCCACCTCCAGCCATGACCTGGACGGAAACCTGAAACCGGACGGGGTTCCAATCGAGATCGAGCCGGCCGAGATTATCTTTATCGAGGGCAACTTCCCGTTCCTGCTAGAAGAGGTGGCCCCTTTCATCGGTATCAAAGTCGTTTACCTGACCGACGACCCGGTCCGTCTGAAGCGCAAGTGGAAACGGGATATCGATTACCGCAAGAAATATGAGCCAACCTACTTCCGCAACCGCTATTTCAAAGACCAGTTCCTTATGGCCGAGTTCGCCTACCGTCCCCAGATGGCCCTCGCCGACATGGTGGTCGATACCACCGGCGCGGCACTGTGGGCCACGCCCGAAATATCGAGTCTTCTGGCTGCAAACCCGGCGGTTCGTGCAACACAAAGTGACAAAAGTCACATTTATTGAAAGAATACTTGCAAAACGATATGAAATGTTATATCATGTACAAATGAAAGTAAAATTTCATTAATTTTCAATTTGAAAGTATGACTTTATTGGCAGAGAGAGCAGAGGTTCATATGATCAGCAAAACGCAAACCCTTACAGATTTTGGTCAAATCATCTCGGAGTATTACCAGCAGCTCACCAAAAGCGAAAAACAGATCGCCAATTACGTGCGCAAGAATCAGGAAGAGTCGGCTTTTCTCTCGGCCGCAGAGCTGGCCGATCGCCTGGGGTTGAGCGAGGCCACGATCGTACGTTTTGCGCGGACGATCGGTTTTGACAGCTATCCCGCCATGCGCGAGGTCTTGCAGGAAAACTTCCGCAGGCGGGTCACCCACTCCACCCGCTTGCAGAGTCGCCTGGAAGATTTACGGGATGGCGGGGACATTTTCGAGCGCATGGTCGCTTCCGAAATTGACTACCTTTCCCATGCGCTTGAGACCGTGGACCGCGAGGCATTTCAGCAAGCGGTCGACTTGATGAAATCTCACAAGCGCATTTTCGTTTTTGGGTTAGGTCCTTCTGTTTCCCTGGTCGATTTGATGGACATCCGCCTGCGGCGCGTGGGCTGGGACGTGGTCCCGTTGACCACAACCGGGCGAGAAATCCTCGAACCGTTACTCAAAATGAATGAGAATGACCTGTTGTTCACCATCTGCTTTTTCGACATCACCCCTCCCCTTCAACTCGTCCTGGAGTATGCCAATGAAGTGAAAAGCAAGGTCGTCATGCTGACCGACACACTTGGCTCCATCGTGGGCGACAAGGCAGACGTTGTCCTAGCGGCCAGGCGCGGTCCGGTCTCGGGCTTCCATTCCCTGGTCGTGCCGATGACTATTATCAACACGATCCTGCTCGCCCTTGCCCAGGAAGACCGGGAAAACACAATCACAAGTCTGGATAAGTTAGACGAACTGCGCGAGCGGTTCAAGAAAATAAATAAATAACTCATTCTCCTAAAAGTACTTAGAAGAAATTACTCTGCATAATAGCATCGTTACATCCAATCTTTGAATAGAGACTACCAAATTGTTGAAACAGGAGTAATCCACATGGCAAATCTCGCAGCCACAGCATCACCTCCTTCAAATCGTTATGTCGCCAGATCAAGAAGGTTCTTCCGTTGGCTGACCACCCCACACATCATTCTGTCTTTGATCATGTTGGTGGTTCTGTACTTCATGGTAATTGTCCCGTTGTATCGCATGGTTGAAACAACAGTGACCTGGCAACCGCGCGATGTTGTCAACAATCCTGGAGCTGTGGTTGGCGAGTTCACCCTTTTCCATTATGTTCGAATGCTAACAGGCACTTTGGGGAAAATTTATATGTATACCCCGGTAGGTCATTCGTTCACTGTGGCGATTGGTGCTACCTTGATATCGCTCTTGATAGGCGGATCGTTAGCCTGGTTGGTCATCCGCACCGACATGCCGGGCAGGAAATTCGTTAATCAACTGGCATTGATCCCCTACATTATGCCATCCTGGACTCTGGCGCAAGCCTGGCTTGTATTTTTCAAGAGCACAAGCTTTTCGGGGGGAACACCCGGGGTTTATGAATTCTTTTTTGGGCAGGCTCCACCCACATGGTTGTCTTATGGACCGTTGCCAATTATGATTTGCAGTGCGCTGCATTACTACACCTTCTTTTTCCTGTTTGTGTCAGCAGCGTTGATGTCGATTGATTTGAGTCTTGAAGAAGCGGGGGATTTAATGGGTGCCAGCCGCTGGCGCATCCTGCGCAAGATTACCCTGCCCTTGGTTGTCCCGGCCATCCTCTCCGGTTTTATCATGACATTTTCGAAGGTACTGGGAACATTTGGCGGCCCGAATATCCTTGGAACGCCGATCAGATATTATGTGGCGGCTACCATGATCCGTGGCAGTATGGGGGTTGGCGACAAAGCCGATGGCTTTGTTCTGGCGATTGTGTTGATTTTGTTCTCTGTAATCACCATTTGGATCAACCAGAAATTGATCGGAACGCGCAAGAGTTACGAGACCATTGGCGGACGCGGCTTCATGGCGCAACTCAGTAAACTGGGCACAGTGAAAAATATCCTGTTTATCCTTGCGATCCTTTTTCAAATTCTTGTCATCGCCATTCCGTTGGGTCTTCTTATTTGGAGCTCATTAATGTTGCAAGATGGAAATTACAATTTGAGCAACCTCTCCATGCAGCATTGGATCGGCGCGCGCGGCACAATTTACAACCATGGAGAGCCTGGAGTTCTACTCAACCCGAAAATTTGGAGAACAGCCTGGAACTCTATTCGGCTCTCACTCTGGACGGCCCTTTTCACAGCCTTGCTGGGCGTATTACTCGGATACGCGATCGTGAAAGGTCGGGGAACCCGGCTTTCTAAATTGGTTGAGCAATTAGCGTATATCCCTTACGTTATCCCTGGTATCGCTTTTGGGGCTGTCTACATTGCAATGTTTATTAAACCGTTAGGACCGATCCCGGCATTATATGGGACCTTCGCCCTGCTTGTGGTTGTCTCAGTGGCCAAACATATTCCCTATTCCTCGCGTTCGGGGGTTTCCGCCATGATGCAGGTTGGCCATGAACTGGAGGAGGCGGGCCAGATATCCGGAGCGAGTGTCTGGCGACGCTTCATGCGCATTATCTTTCCGCTGACCAGTGCCGGTTTTGTTGCAGGCTTCTTGCTGACCTTCATCACCACTATGCGCGAACTGTCTTTGATTATCTTGCTCGTTACCCCGGAAACCCAGGTGTTAGCCAGCCAGACCATGTTCTATATCGAAAATGGAGATGGTCAGATGGCAAACGTTGTCATTCTCATTCTGATCTCGATCACCCTGGTTGGCAGTTTTCTGATCGGTCGCTTCCGGGGTGGCAGTCTCAAAAAAGGCTTAGGAATGTAAATAGAGGACATCATGAATACTTCCATCAAAATCGATAACCTGACAAAAAAATTTGGGGATGTTGTCGCAATCAACAATGTAAGCCTGACAATAGAACCTGGGGCATTTCTGACCCTGCTTGGACCTTCTGGCTGTGGAAAAACAACCCTTTTGCGTTGCATCGCTGGCCTTGAAGAGCCGGATGGTGGCGAGATCTATATCGGCGACAAGCTTGTTTTTTCCTATGACAAGGGCATTTCACTTCCTCCAGGCCAGCGTGAACTGGGACTGGTCTTCCAGAATTACGCTTTGTGGCCTCACATGAAAGTAAACAAGAACATTACTTTCGCGCTTGAGATCCAAAAAATGCCAAAAGATGAGATGCAAGAGCGGGTCAAGGAGGCGCTGGCCGAAGTGCAGATGGAAGGTTATGAAGACCGTTATCCGCGTGAAATGAGCGGTGGACAGCAGCAACGCATTGCCCTGGCGCGCATGCTGGCATACAGGCCTAAAGTATTTTTAATGGATGAACCACTCTCGAATCTGGATGCCCGCCTGCGCATGGATATGCGCTCGGAAATCAAGCGCTTGCATCGTATGGCGGGCGCAACCACTGTCTACGTGACTCATGATCAAGTGGAGGCATTGACGATGTCCACCATAATTGGAATCATGAAGGAAGGCGTCCTGCAACAGTTGGATATCCCAGATAACATTTACCATTACCCTGCCAACCTTTTTGTAGCAGATTTTATCGGGAACCCCAAGGTCAATTTGCTTGAGGGCGTTGTGACCGGAAAAAATGTTGTTCAAGTGGGAGATTTCAACGTTTCAATGGAAACCTATTCAGCCACGGGAGAAAATGTGGTAGCGGTTCGCCCGGAAGATATCGCTGTATCGACCGAGCCTGAGCTGGGTACAGAGGAATTTGTTGCTTATGCTGTACTTCCGGCTGGGGCCGATTCAACCATTGTGGCACAGCGTGGTGAAACAGAAATCACCATCAGGGTCATGGGCATTAGCAAGATCAATATGGATGAGAAAATCTGGCTCAAATTTAATCCGGAAACTTTGAATTTGTACGATAAGGCAAGTGGAAACCTGGTTACCTGCAAAAACTGATTGAATCATCTCGCTTCAAAATAATTTTGGGTACTTCAATCTGAAAGGAGGCTTCAAGGATTTATATACAGGTGTAGGGATCCTATGACGTTGATAAATAAAAATTTCCTAACCAATTCATGAGGAGTAAGGAATGAAAACGTTCGTAAAGTTTGTGACAATTTGTTTGCTGGTCAGCTTTTTGGCAGCCTGCGGGGGTACGCCTGCTGCACAAGAGCCGGCTGCGCCGGAAGTCCAACAGCCTGCGGCCCCAGCGGAGACAACAGCGCCAGAACCTGAGATGACTGCAGCCGAGCAATGGGCGATGGAATATGGCGTCGGCCCGTATTCACCCGAAACTGAAGACTGGGCGGCAATCGAAGAAGCTGCCAAAAAAGAAGGAAAGGTTGTCGTTTATTCCAACTCTTCCAAAATCGAAAAATTGCTTGAGCCGTGGAACGAGTTATATCCCGACATTGAACTGGCTGGCGGCGACACCGATGACATTGCTGTGAAAATGGCCGCTGAACAGCAGGCCGGGAATGTCGTTGGGGATATCTGGTTCAACAGCGATGGGCACCTGCTGTATGGAGAATTCGTGCCCAATCAATGGATGTGGTGGTACACCCCGCCAGGTGTTGTCATCAGCGACGCTACACCTGAACGGCCATTTGCTCTGGCGCGCCGTTCGGTGGATGTCATCGGTTACAACAATGAGATCAATCCGGAAAGCTGCCCTGTCACGAACTGGTGGCAATTCACGGAACCGGCGTTGAAGGGCAAATTCTTTATGGAAGACCCCTTGTCTGATTCGAGCACCACTGCCAAAATCGCGCTGTTCGTGGAACATGCAGACGAGATGGCGACAGCTTATGAAGCTCTCTATGGGAAGGATTGGACCACTGACGAAGCATATGACGACGACGTCGAGAACGCCGGCTACCTGTTTCTGAAGAAACTGGCCCAAAATGAACCTGGCCTTCAACCGGGTGGCGATGAAGTTGATTCAGCTTTTGCAACGCTAGGCATGGATCCCTCAGCGGAACCCGGCTACGGCTGGACAGGCTTATCAAGCTACGAAGCCACCCGGGATGGCGAACTGGCCATGGCGCCCTGCTATGGCCTCGAACCCGTGGTGGGTATTTTGAAATCTTCCTACTTAGGGATTGCCAATAATGCCCCGCACCCCAATGCTGCCAAACTATTCATCAAGTTCGCTCTCACCGAGGAAGGTTTCGGTCCCTGGAACAAATTTGGTGCATATCCTGGCGCAGAGAGTCTTCCCATTGCGGAGGGGATGCCGGCTCGTGAAGATATCAAGCTTTGGCCCAGCAATGACCTGTACGCTTACCAATTCATGAGCCCTGTTCGCGACTTCTGGGCTGTCAACCTGCTCGCTCCATAGTATCGTATCGCATGAGCAAGAATCTTTGGACACGGACAGTTGATGTCCGTGTCCAAAGAAAAAAACAAAAAGTGTTTCAACATTTTTTATATAGACAAGCAATTATTGATTAACCGCCTGGATATACACCTTCGATCCAGGGGGAGATGGTCGAATATTTTTTCAAAGCGGAGACAATATGAGTATTGAGGCAGTTTTTTTTGACATGGGGGGAACAATTGATACGTATGGATATACATACGAACTGCGCCTGGAAAGAACTCCCGGTATCCAAAAACGCTTACTTGCCGCCGGCATTGATCTGGGACTCAATAATGAACAACTTTACGAGGCGGTAACTTCCGGCCTGGCCCGTTATCATACCTGGTGTGTGGAGAGCCTGGAAGAACTCCCTGCACAGTATGTCTGGAAGGAATATATTCTGCCTGAATACGCCTTCAATGAATCCGCACTTGCCTCCATCGCCGAAGACCTGATGTGCTACATCGAAACCCGTTATTATGAGCGGAAAATGCGCCCCGAAATCCCTACCCTACTCGAAGCAATCAAGCAGATGGGCTTGAAGATCGGCCTGATCAGCAACGTCAACAGCCGGGGACAGGTCCCGACGAACTTAACGCAATACAACCTCAAGGGTTATTTCGACCCGATTGTGTTATCTTCCGAATACGGCCGCAGGAAACCGGATCCGGCCATTTTTCACCATGCGGCCCGCCTGGCGAACGTTCCCACCAGCCGCTGTCTGTACGTGGGCGACCGCATCGCCCGGGATATCCTTGGCGCGCGCAAAGCCGGTTACCGCCTGGCCGTCCAGATCGAGCACGATTTCGACCACGGCGAGCTGGACGAAGGCGCCACTCCCGATTTTGTGATCACACAGATGACCGAACTTCTAGACATCCTGCAAGCGGAACTGCGACGCCCCTCTCCGGACCCTCAGCCTGGTCGCCGACCCCCCTGCCCGATTCGCGCCCTGTTGTTCGACGCCGGGGACATGTTGTACTATCGTGCGGAACGCGGCCGTTTCTTTAACGAATTCCTGGGGGAATTAAACCTTGACCCCGGAAATATCGAAGCCGCCGAGCGGTTCTCGCTCCGCCAACAGGCCTATCGCGGCGAGATCGAACAGTTGGAGTACCAGAAAGCCGTTCTTGAGATGTATGGCATTACCGGAGCGGATCAGGTCGCTTGTGGATTGGAAGCGCTGCAAAAGGACGAAAACAACGTGCAATTTTTTGAAGGCGTGGCGGAAACCTTGATTGCCTTGAAAAACAAAGGATTTCTGCTTGGGATTGTGACCGACACCGCCAACCCATTACATGCCAAGTTGAGCTGGTTCGAGCGCGGCGGCTTTGGCCACGTCTGGGATGCAATTACCTCCTCCCTTGACGTCGGCGTGCGCAAGCCCGATCCCAAGATCTACTGCGCCGCCCTGGAACAACTGGGCGTGCCAGTCGAACAGGCGGTTTTTCTGGGACATAAAACTTCGGAGCTGGAGGGCGCGCGCGCCCTCGGGTTGAAAACGATTGCCTTCAACTACGATCAAGACGCGCCGGCCGATTATTATGTTGAAACATTCGCGAATATCTTGAAAGTGCCGCTACTTTCTTAGATTGGTTTGTTGCTACTCAGGTGTAGCGAGGAATTCCCGAAAAACGGTGTGCGTGGGGGCGTACGCCCCCACGCACACCGTTTTTCGGTACTCTTCTGTATAGGATAGCCTGAGCAGTCACATTGGTTCTATATAAAGGTAAACTCAGGTATGACACATCACATCCAAGCAATTTTATTTGATATGGGCGGGACGCTGCGCGGCTCTGTACAAAAGGACGAAAAATCGAAGCTGGAATTGGTCAGCAAGATCGTTGACCTTCTTGAGGCGGAGACCTCTCCGGCCGAGCTTGCCCGCCTGCTCAGCGAACGGACCCGAGCCTATATCAAATGGGCCAGGGAGAGCCTGGTTGAGCTCAACGAGCCCGACCTGTGGACGAAGTGGATGCTCCCAGAGTGGCCTGCAGACCAGATCAGCGAACTCGCGATCCCGCTCAACCAGCTCTGGCGGGAAGCCACCGCTGACAGGATCGTGTTCCCAGAGTCCAAAGAAGTAGTGTTGGAATTGTTCCGGCGCGGCTATCGCCTGGGGTTGGTCAGCAATACGGTCAGCAGCCTGGAGACGCCGCAGTTGCTGGCAGAGTTGGAACTCACCGGGTGTTTCGAAACCGTCATCCTTTCCTGCGTGGTGGGAATGCGCAAACCCGACCCGGCCATCCTGCTTGAAGCAACCCGGCGTATGGGTGTCAACCCAGAAAATTGCGCCTACATCGGCGACCGCCTGAACCGGGATGTTGAATCTGGGCGCAAAGCCGGCTTTGCGCAGGTGGTCATCCGGCGCAATGAAAATTTCGAGCTGCACCAGTCCAAATATCTGCAGCTTGCGGCTGACCGGTATATTGAGAATTTAAAGGAACTGTTGGATATCTTCCCCGCCCGGCAGGGCGAAATGGTTTCGCCCCCCGCGTTCGACGCCTCACTTTCCACCATGTGGGCAAAGAAGAATTTTTCGAAGCTTTCCGACTTCTTCGAAGCGGCGCGGCGCATGGGCTATGCGCGCATCGAGTTGAACCATCAAATCGATTCGAGCATGCTGGCCGGGATCGACCTGAGCCAGTACCAGTTCAGCAGCGTGCACGAACCCTGCCCGGCGGATATCTCTACCGAAGAGTTGAAGAATCGTGACTGGCTGATGTCGTCGCCTGAAGAAGGCAATCGCGCGCAAGGTGTGCAGGCCATCAAGCGCAGCATCGACCTGGCGCATAAATTGCACGCTCCTGTCATTGTTGTCCATTGCGGGTTGGCGTCTGCCGACCTGACCCTCGAGAAAAAACTGCGCAACCTTTTCACAGCGGGAAAAACGGAAACGGAGGAATATCAGGAGCTGAAACAAAAGCTGATCGAAAGCCGGGCAGACCTGATCGGTCCGCGTTTTGAAGCGGTAAAGAAGAGCTTGCTGGAATTGCTGGAGTATGCCGCCCCGTTCCGGGTCCGCCTTGGACTGGAAAACCGCTACCATTATTTCGACATTCCCAGCCTCGATGAAATGGAGGAACTCCTGGCTCTGGCCGGCCCGGACCAGTTGGGCTTTATTTACGATGTAGGGCACGCCCAGGCCCTCGACCGGCTGGGGTTCTTCCCGCACGAAGAATGGCTGCGCCGCTATGCCTCCCGCATGATCGGCGCGCACCTGCACGACGTGCGAGGGGTGATCGACCATTTTGCGCCCGGTCTGGGAGAGGTCGATTATGATATGGTGGCATCTTATTTGCCGGCGCAGGCCTACCGGACGCTTGAACTTCAACCGTCAAACTCACCAGAGCAGGTAAAGGCCGCTTTGGAATATTTATCGCAACACAAATGTGTCAAACACATTTAACAAAAAAGGAAACTCGCTATGCGTGCATTTTTTAAAAAACGCCAGAACAAGTTCATCAAGCTGATCCACGACCAGGCCGCTCTCACCCTGGAAGGGATCGAAGCGCTCAAAGCGTACATGGACAACCAGGACGATACAGCAGCGGAAACGCTCAAAGTCAAAGAAAAAGAAGCCGATGAGGCGCGCCGCATCTTGATCGACGAACTGAATCATACCTTTGTCACGCCCTTCGACCGCGAGGACATCTTTTCGCTCTCCCGGACGATCGACGATGTCCTGGATTATGCCTACTCCACCGTTGATGAAATGGAAATCCTGAAGGTTGAGCCCACCTCGTACATGCAGAGAATTGCCTCCCTGCTGAAGGACGCAGCGTATGAGTTGTTAATGGCTGTCGACCGGCTGGAGGAACATGCCGGTGTTGCCGGCGAACATGCCCAGCGCGCGAAGGCGCTCGAAAACCGGGTCGAGAGCGTTTATCGGGAAGCCCTGGCAGACCTGTTCAGCACGGCCCAGGGCAATGACAACGATGCCATTTTGAAGATCTTGAAGCAACGCGAGGTCTACCGCCACTTGAGCAACGCTGCTGACCGTGGCGATGAGGCAGCCAACGTGATTGCCGATATCGTTGTGAAAATGGCGTAGAGAAAAGTAATATGAGCACACCGGTTATTGTTGTAATCATCTTGGCCCTCTTGTTCGACTTTTTGAATGGGATTCATGATTCAAGCAATATAGTGGCAACCATGATTTCTTCAAGGGCATTTTCGCCCAGGGTAGCCTTAGGAATGACAGCGGTTGCAGAGTTTTCAGGACCATTTATTTTTGGTCTGGCAGTGGCTAATACGATTGGTCATGAGGTTGTGATTGCTGAAGCCATAAACCTGCAGGTCATCCTTGCTGCGTTGGTCAGTGCCATCTTCTGGAACTTGCTAACCTGGTATCTGGGTTTCCCAAGCAGCTCATCCCATGCGTTAGTCGGAGGATTCGTTGGCGCGGTGATCATCGGGGCCGGATGGCAGGCAATCAAGATGGGCGGCTTGGAGAAAATTTTGATTGCGCTTCTCACCTCTCCAATTATCGGATTTCTCTTTGGATTCCTTATTCTCCGTTTAATCTTGATCATTTCTTGGAACGCAACACCACGTGTCAATAGCTTGTTCAAGAAAAGCCAATTTGTGACTGCCATTGCGCTTGCGCTGAGCCATGGAGCAAACAATTCCCAGAAGACAATGGGCATCATTACCCTGGCCCTGGTAACAAGCGGCTACCTAAAGGTTTTTGAGGTTCCAACCTGGGTTGTTTTGCTTTGCGCGGGAATGATCGCGCTTGGAACAGCAGTAGGCGGCTGGAGGTTGATCCGCACGCTGGGAGGAAAGTTCTTCAAAATCAGGCCAGTAGATGGATTTGCATCCCAATTTGCGTCTGCGACAGTTATTCTTGGCGCTTCTCTCTTTGGCGGTCCCGTCAGCACAACCCAGGTGGTCAGCTCGGCGATCATGGGGGTAGGCGCAGCTGAACGAGTGAACAAAGTGCGCTGGGGCGTGGCCAAGGAAATTGCCATTGCCTGGTTGCTGACCATCCCGGCGACTGCCCTGCTCGGTGGCGGTTTCTACTGGGCACTTGTGAAAATGATTCGCTAACCTATTAAATGCAGTCAGAATAGTTACAAATATTTTCCCTGAAGAGGTCATATTGCATGAGTGAAAACAAAGCTTACGATGTTGTCTGTATTGGCAATTACACCAAAGATACGATCGTCTCACCCGCGGGCGTCACCTACGTGGACGGCGGCGCGGTTAATTACTGCGGCCCACGCCGCAGCCCGCTTAGGGGTCAAAGTCGCTGTGGTTACCCATCTCGCTCGCGAAGATATGCGGGTGGTGGATAAATTTACCCAATCTGGGATCGACTGTCTGCCAACGTACACACCGCAGTCCACCTGTATGCGGCTGGAATATCCAACCACCAATCCCGATATTCGTACCCTGTCCGTCACGGGCACGGCCGGCTCGATCACCGCTAGCGAGGTCCAAAGCTTGCAGACGCGCTCTGCCGTGATCGGTTCCAGCCTGCGCGGCGAAGTCGGCCTGGATGTAGTCAAGACGTTGCGAGAGAAAAATATAGTAGTGGCTGCAGATGTCCAGGGATACGTGCGCGTGCTTCGGGACCACGATCTCGGGTACGAGCCCTGGGATGAAATGGCAGAGACCCTGGCCTATGTAGAGATCCTTAAGTCCGACGCCGTAGAGGCCGAATATCTCACCGGCCAGGACGACATTTACAAAGCCGCCAAGGCTTTCGCCGCGATGGGTCCGAAAGAAATTGTGTTGACCCACAAGAACGGCGTATTGGTTTACGCGGACGGCGATTTCTTTGACCGCCGCTTTTATCCGCAGAACATGAGTGGGCGCAGCGGGCGCGGGGACACCTGTGTGGGCACCTACGTCTCTATGCGGCTGACCAAATCAGCAGCGGAAGCCAGCATCTGGGCGGCGGCCGTCACCAGCCTGAAAATGGAAAACCAGGGCCCGTTCAACCGCAGCCTGGCCGAGGTAGAAAGCTTGATCCATTCCAAGTACAATGGATCCGTTCACTAGCAAACAAGAACAAATCGAACGGCGCGCGGCGGAAGTTATCGCTTCTTATCCGGCGCTGTGGACACAAATGATCGCGGAATGGCGCCAACCAGGCTTGGGTGACCGGGCCTGGTTGATGTATTCAGCTAACTATTTATTCCGCAGCGGAAACGTGCGCTGGGCGCTGGATCCGCTGCGTTTGAAACATCGTCTGCCTCTTGCGGCTGAAATGCCAGCGCGGGATTTAAAAGATCTGGACTTCGTCTTGCTGACGCACGCCCACGGCGACCACCTGGACCCGGACCTGCTAGCCCAACTGGTCGATTTTCCCATCGTCTGGGTGATCCCCGCCCCCGTCTTTGGGGCGCTGGGCGCGAAAATCGAGATACCGGCAGACAGGTTGATTGTTCCGGAGCCGATGCGGACGTTCGAAATTCAGGGGATTCGGATCACGCCCTTTGACGGGTCACACTGGGAAACACAAACATGGACAAACTCGCTCCGGGGCATTCCAGCCATGGGATATCTGCTTGAATTCAACGGCAAGCGCTGGCTTTTCCCCGGAGATACGCGCAGTTACCAGGCCGACAAGCTGCCATCATTTGGTCCGGTGGACGGTCTCTTCGCCCACCTCTGGCTGGGGCGTTGCAGCGCTTTGTTAGAAAACCCGCCTTTGCTGGAAGAATTCTGCCGGTTCTGCACTCGAGTTAAAGCCCAAAACAAATTGTCCTCGCCCACCTGGAAGAGTTTGGCCGTACTGTCGAGTGAATTCTGGGATGGAGAAATTTCAGCATGGTTTCTACCTGGTTCCAAACGAACGGCGCGGAGAGTTCGTCTTGGTTCGGCTTGCCTGGGAGACTCTTTTCTGCTGTGATATCGGAACCCGTAGGAAGGGCGCTGGCAAGCTCAATAACTTATGACAAAAAACTCTTGACAGGTTAGTGTTTGTTTCTTAATATTGATTTAAGGTCTATTGCCTGGTGCAATGACCCCAGTTTGGAACGAGGGCCTTTTCACGGTCCCAACCCACCCTATTCCTTAAGGAGGAATAAGATGAAATCCAGTAAGGTAAGTCGTTTCATGCTCGTTGTTCTCACGGCGGCGGCGATCCTCGCAGCGTGCGCGCCTGCCGCTCCCACCGAAGCCCCGGCAGCGGAAGCTCCTAGTGCGCCGGAAGTCACCGACACCGAACTGAACGTGCTCTGTACGCCGCAAGAGCAATGGTGCCAGGGGATGAAGCAGGAGTTCGAATCGAAGTACGGGATTACCGTCAACTACGTCCGCATGTCCTCCGGCGAGTCCCTTGCCCGTCTTGAAGCGGAAAAAGAAAATCCGCAATTCGATATCTGGTGGGGCGGCCCGATCGACAGCTTCGTGGCAGCCAAGCGAGAAGGGTTGCTGGAGGCCGTACAATTCGCCAAACTACGCCAATTTGATCGACCCGGCAAAGACGAAGGATCCGGATAACTACTGGGTCGGCATCTATATGGGCACCCTGGGCTTTGCCACCAACAAGGACTGGCTGGCCGCCCACCCCGGCGTTGAGGCGCCCACCTCCTGGGATGACCTGCTGAAGCCTGAGTTCACCGGGCAGGTCATGGTCGCCCACCCGTCTTCTTCGGGCACCTCCTACACCGCGCTCGCCACCGTCTTGCAACTGCGCGGCGAGGAAGCCGGCTGGGAATACCTGAAGAAATACGCGGGACAGATGGCCCAGTACACCAAGAGCGGCGCAGCACCGGCCAAATTTGTCGGCCAGGGAGAAGCTGCGGTGGCGATCGTTTTCTCGCACGACATCGTTAACGAGATTGAAAACAACAAAATGCCCTTGGTCCTGACCTTCCCAGAAGAAGGCACCGGCTACGAGATCGGCGGCATGGGCTTGATCAAAGGCGCCAAGCACCCGGATGCTGCCAAGCTGTGGTTCGATTGGGCCTTGACGCCCGAAGCGCAGGCATTGGGACCGGTCTATGCGGCTTACCAGGCTCCGACCGTCAAGGGCGTTGAGCTCTCTCACCCCGAACTGCTCGAGGTTAACCTGATCGATTACGATTTCCAGTGGGCCGGGGAGCACAAGAAAGAGTTCGTCGAGAAGTTCACGAACGAAATCGCGACCGCTGAAAACCTAAAAGAATAGTTGTTCGACTAAATGTTCTGGGCGGCAGATCTGCCGCCCAGAATTTCTTTCTCAGGTGAGCATGAAAACTACGATCGCATTACCAGAAACTTCCACACCAGCACGTATCTTCGGCGCCAAACGTCGCTTTCAAGAGTTTTCATTGATCTTCAGAGATCCGGTGCTTTTCATGAGCCTGCTGTTCTCTGGGATTTTTATTTTTGTGTTTGTCTTGCTGCCGATCATTCGAACGGTCTCCGGTGGAGTGATCTCGAAAGAAGGCGCTTTCGATTTAACCTACTTTGCACGTTATTTTGACAATTACTATGGACCAGGGCTGCGCCGCGCTTTCCTGGATACCATGACGATGGGTCTGCTGACTGCCATTTTTGGGACAGTGGTGGGTTTTATTTTCGCTTATGCAAGCGTGCGCTGCAATCCGCCCGGGAAAGGCGTGCTTCACTGGCTGGCCCTGTTGCCCACGGTTTCCCCGCCTTTTGCGCTTGCCCTCAGTATGATCCTTTTGTTTGGTCGCAACGGCTTGATCACCAAAAAGCTATTGGGGATCGATTTTGTGCTGGGGATGAACGATATCTACGGTTTGGATGGGCTGGTGATCGTGCAAACGGTCACCTTTTTCTCTGTGTCGTATTTGATCCTGCGGGCTATGCTGGAGCGTTTGGATCCTTCCATGGAGGAAGCAGCTGCCAGTCTTGGGGCAAGCAGGCTGCACATCTTCCGCACCGTGACCTTGCCGCTTCTTATCCCCGGCATTGCAGGGTCCTTTTTGTTGCTTTTCGTCGAGTCGCTGGCCGACCTTGGCAACCCCCTTTTCATTGCGGGGAATAAAACCGTGCTCTCGGCCCAGATTTTTCTGGCCGTGATCGGAGAGTACGATTACCAGAAGGCCTCTGCCTTATCGTTGGTCTTGATCATACCGACTTTGTTGTTGTTTATGGTGCAACGCTATTACGTAAACCGCCGATCCTACATCTCGGTGACCGGGAAACCCTCCGGCGCGCAGATCACCGAAAAAGACCCTTTCATCCGCTGGGGATTTAATCTGGCGGTTTACTTGATGTGTGCGTTCGTGATTCTGCTGTATTTCACAATTATCTACAGCTCGTTCAGCTTTACCTGGGGAGTAGATTACACGCCTACCTTAAGGCACTGGTCTATGGTGCTTACGCGCGGGGTGGAAGCGATTTTGGATACCACCTTTTTAAGCGCGATGGCGACCCCGTTCGCGGCCCTCCTGGGAATCATCGTCGCCTGGCTGGTTGTCAGAAAGCGCTTTAGCGGCAAAGAGATCCTGGACTTCAGCTCAAACCTGGGCGGCGCGGTGCCCGGGACCATTCTGGGCATCGGCTTCGTGCTGGTTTTCAACAAACCTCCGCTCGCGTTGGCGGTTGTGATATACGCCTTGCTGGCCTTGTTTTTTGTTTTGGTTGTCGGGAAGCATGCATCGGAAAGGTTGATCATACTGCTGATCGGTACTGCGGCCGGCGTCCTTTTGACAAAGTTCGAGGCGACCACAGTTTACTATTTGCTCGGAAGCCTTTACATCCTTCTGGGACTGTTCTTGCTTCTCGCGCGGAAAAAAATGCTTTGGCCGTTGGCCTCCCTGTTGCTGGGGTTGTACGTCATGAGCACAAATTGGGCCGATGCCATCTCCAAACCCATAGCTGACTTCAGCCGGGGCATCGAGCGCGGTTTTTGGAGCAACGCCATCTTCCAGTTTTCGGACCATATCAAGGTTATTTTTCAGCCCCCGGCCTCCATTTTGGCGATTTTTCTGGTCTTTGCCGGCATCCTGCTGCTTCAGGGGTTGCAAGGCCGGATGCAAAGAGTGGTTGGCGGCATTGTGGCTTTGGCAATTCCGTGTGCGCTGTCATTTATGGAAATCCCGTTCGCCTTGGTCGGCGGCGCGTACATCATCATGGCAGCGTTTATCGTCCGTAGTTTGCCGGCTTCTGTGCGCGCGGGCGTGGCTTCGCTGCAGCAAATCGATCCCTCTATCGAAGAGGCTTCCAACATTCTTGGCGCGGACGCCCAATATACCTTCCGTAAAATAACCCTGCCCCTCATCCTGCCGGCCCTGTTGGCAGGGTTAATCTTCAGCTTTACCAGGCACATGACCAGCCTTTCGGCGATCATCTTCCTGGTGAGCGCGAAATGGAAAATCGTGACCGCCTCGATCTTGAGCGAGTGGGAGCAAGGCGGGGTCAGCATTGCGGCGGCTTATTCGACGCTGATCATTGTGATCGTCATGCTTGCCATTGCGGTTTTGAATATTGTCACCAAACGCTTGCTTCGGGGTCGCGATGGCGTGGATCTCAGCCAGGGATTGTAATCATTACAGAAACGAGGAATCTCAATGTACTTAACTTTGGAAAACATCACAAAAGTTTTTCCTCCGCGGGGCAACGTAGGCGAGGTCAATGCCGTCAAGAATGTAAATCTGGATATTCAAAAAGGGGAACTGGTCACCCTGCTCGGCCCCTCCGGGTGCGGAAAAACCACAACACTGCGGATGATTGCCGGTTTTGAATTTCCCACCGAAGGGACGATTTCATTGGACGGCCAGGAAATCAATACGCTGCCGCCTCATAAAAGAGAAATGTCGATGGTCTTTCAAAGCTACGCAATATTTCCGCATCTGACGGTTTTCGAAAATATCGCCTACGGATTGAAGGTACAGCGCATCGACAAAAAGAGCATGACCGAGCGCCTGAACCGTGTTATGGATTTGGTCCATCTGGAAGGTTATGGGGACCGCGCTCCGGGCCAGCTATCGGGGGGCCAACAACAACGGGTAGCGCTGGCGCGCGCGCTGGTGATGGAACCCAAGGTGCTCTTGATGGATGAGCCGCTCTCCAACCTGGATGCCAAACTGCGGGAAGAGATGCGCACTGAAATCCGCAGGATTCAAAAAGAATTAAACATCACCAGCGTTTACGTGACCCACGACCAAATCGAGGCCATGACGCTATCCGACCGGATCGTGGTCATGAACCAGGGCGTGATCGAGCAGATCGGAAGCCCGATCGAGGTGTACCGGTTCCCCAACAGCCGCTTTGTCGCCAATTTTATCGGGCGCGCCAATTTCATCGACGGCATGGTTCTTGACCAGCAAGGTTCAACGTTGACCGTCCAAGCGCTGGGCGAGATCGTCACCTTATTGAAGGTACAGCGCGAGTTCCATAAAGGGGAAGAAGTCACGCTCATCGTCCGGCCGGAGATGATCGAGATCAAAAAAACAGGCGGCTTATACAACGGGGTTGTCCACCGGGCGGTGTATCTCGGCGATGTGATCGAGTATGCCGTTGAAGTTGGCGGGGTTTCGATCCTCGGCATCGAAACCGACCCGCGCGTCATCGAGCTGTTTCCCGAAGGAGAGAACGTTACCGTCGGGTTTGCCGAAGACTGTATCCAGGTGCTACCGGCAGAAAAAACAGCTGAGCCCGTTTAACCATTGTGAAAGTTGTCGATTTTGCGACCAAGAAGTAGAACAGGAATTGAGCCAAAATCAGTAACCCTGGCCAGTTGACCAGGGAAAAACCTCCCTGTAAGAACAGCGCGCAATCTCCCCAGGCAGCCGTTATGCCCGGGGAGATTGTTTTGTATGATGAATAAGACCAACAGAAAGAGGTTCTATGAAAAACATTGCCCGCACCCACCCCATATTCACGTTTCTCCTGATCAACTTCGCCTGGACCTGGTTTTTCTGGCTGGGAGCCATCCCGCTGCGCGCCCAAAGCAATCTACTCTTGACAGCGCTCGTGATGATCGGCGGTTACGGGCCTGCTATCGCCGGGATCTTGACGCTCGGTCTGAAACAGAGCTTTGTGCCAGACCTTTCCTTAAAGGATCGTCGTGATGCTTGTTGCCTCGACGGTTATTTTTGGGCTGATGGGCTTGCGTTACCTGGCCGGTAACATTCCGGACTACGATACCCTTGCTCCAAATCTGGCGATTAATGCGCCTATAGTCGTAGCCGCGCTTATCGCCAGTCTGGTAGGCGGCTGGGTGATTTCCAGCGCGGTTTCAAGACATAGGGAGGTCCGCTCACGCATGTCCTCCATCCTGCCCGGGAAGCTGCCACTCAACTGGACCATCCTGGGGCTGTTCTTTTATCCAGCGATGATCCTGGCCTCCTGGGGATTGGCCTCACTGTTAGGCGCAGACGTGGAATACCCGGGTTTGTGGGGTCGGCCCTGGATGGAAGTTCTTCCGATTTACGCGCTGACCTTTGGCCTGACGGCGCTGGCGCAGGGTGGCAACGAGGAACCCGGCTGGCGTGGCCTGATGCAACCCGAGTTGGAAAAACGCTTCAGCCCGCTGGCAGCCGCGCTGTTTGTGTCATTGGCATGGTCGCTCTGGCACCTGCCGCTCTACCTGAACGGCTTCTATCCCGGCGACCTGGTCGGTGGCATGGTCGGTGGAGCGGTTTTCCGCATTTTCCTGGCAATTTTCCTGGCCTGGTTCTACCACCGGTCCGGCGGCAACCTGTTCCTGATGACAGTCCTGCACACATCTTTCAACTGGATGGTGAATTTCCTGCCGGCCTCCGATTTGGGTCTGCTGGTGCTCTGGTTGCTCGTGGTGATCGTCATCGTGATCAAAGACAAGATGTATCGCAAATTTCCCGCGCAATCACAAAGCCTGTCCACGTGCGGCTCTTCTCCGATTGTAGGGGAGCATCAAATTCCATAAGAATTACCGCCCAAGGAGAATAAACCGTTGAAAGCAACAACTCCAATTTCACTCGTCCGCACATGCGAAACGCAACGGCCATTTTCGCTCAAAATTTACCTGCTCCTCGTCTTTGCACTCTCCTGGCCCTTCCAAATCGCATACGGGCTGTGGGGAACCACCCCCGCTGCCAGCTACATTTTGAGTTCGCTTTCCATGGTGATGGTCACGGTCGCCACCTTTATCGCCGGGCGCTACATCTTCCGGGACGGGTTTCAAAATGCAGGCTGGCGTTGGGGAAAGCCAAAACACTACGTTGGGACCTTTGCCCTGGCCCTCTTTATTTTTGCAGTGCCGACCTTGTTAGAGCCGCTGCTGGGGTTGCGGATTCTGCCCGCCAGCGTGCCGATCATAGCCATCCTGGGAAACTTTTTACTGCGCTTCAGCCTCACCCTCATCCCCGGTTTTGGCGAAGAGTTCGGCTGGCGCGGGTACATGCTGCCTCATCTCGCAAAACGCTTCAAACCTCGCACAGCTCTCCTGCTCCATGGTTTCATCTGGTGGGCCTGGCATCTGCCAGCCTTGATCGGGATGGGCGCTCGTCAGGAAGAGTTGTCCATCGCGTTCATGCTCTTGATCACCCTGATCCCTTCCATCATGAACGCCATCATCTTTGCTTACGTTTGGACGGCAAGCCAGAGCTTAGCCGTTTCCAGCGTCTACCACTCGGCCTACGATGAGGTCAGGGACGCCATCGAAAAGTCGGTTGGCTTCGGCCCGCTGGTCAGCCTCTGGGAGATGGGCATGACAACCCTCCTGGGCCTGATCTTGCTGTGGAGGGGCAACTGGAAACGACTTCGTCCCAGTTCCCTGGATTGAGGAATGCTATGAAGACCGAATCCGTTCCCCTGGTAACAACGGAGGTAGTTAATAGCCGTGTGCAAACCTGGCTTCCCTTGCGCGAGAACCTGTCGGTGACGGTCCAGCACTTTGTCTTTCGACTGCGCGAAACTCCGCTCCTGACCGTTTGTCTGATCCTCGGCCTGCTCATCGCGTTTTTCTTGGATGGGTGGAGGGGCCTGATGTTCGGTTTGATCAACCTGGCCTTGATTGCGGTCTACGCCCTGCTCATTCGCTTCCTGACGCCCGATCCGCCTGCTCCCGTTTCAGTCAAACGCCCGCCCCTTGGACTGGCTCTGGCCATCGGCCTGTTCGGGCTGTTCCTGCTCGTTCAACTGCTCGATTTTGGAGTGTGGAACATCCAGCCCCTACAAGGCTCGGTGCGAATGTTTTTCAACAGCCTGCGAGGCTGGGTGTCTGGCTTTGCAGGCGATCCCTATCTGGGCGCGCCAGGATATCTTCATGGCCGTTTCCAGCACGGTCAAGAACCTGCTTCCAACTCTGATTGTGGTCTCGCTGTTAGGATATTCCCCTCGCAAGATCGGCGCTGGCCCATCCCAACTGGAAGCTGTCCGCCATCCTGGTGGCATCCACGGCCCTCTTTGGATGGTTCAGCGGAGTCCTGCTGCGCGCGCCTTTGGTCCAGGTGCTCGGCCTGTATCTCATTGGAATTTTTGTCAATGCTTTACCAGAAGAACTTTTCTTCCGCGGTTTCTTGTTAGCGCGGCTTTCAACTCTCCTAAGGAACCCGTTGAACGCGCTGGTTCTATCTGCCGTGTTTTTCAACGCCATCCACGTTCCTATCGAAATGTACCACGGAGCTTCCCCGTGGGCGGCTTTGCTGGGTGTCTTCAGCACCGCCTATCCGAGCGGGCTGATCTGGGGGTACCTGTACTTGCGCACGCGGAGCATCGTTCCCGGAACGCTCTGGCATGCGGCCAACGTCAACCTGGGTTTTCTCATGATGAGTCTGTGATCGGTCTCCAGTTCCTGGTAATAAGATGCCTTTTGTCCTATCGTTTTTATGTCAAGGGTCATGTTAAAGCGGATGCCTGGCTTGCTACAATGCGAGGGAGATGAATCCCACGATGAATGACTTCCTCCAGCAGAAACACCCGGGCATCCTGCAGTTTCGGGGGGCGCGCATGGCCTTCCTGGACATGAAGTCCGGCTTCTGGAGCGTGCGCCGCCAGGTCGAAGCGCTGATTGGCAGCCAACTGACCAACTCGGTCTTGCAACAGGCAGGGGCAAATGGCGGGGCGTCCTTTGCCAGTTCCTTTGGGTCCGCGCAAGAGACCGCCGCGCAGGGAAGGCCGCCTTCGAAAGTTGCCTGCAGGCCTACCAGGCTGCCGGGTTTGGGCAGTTTAAGATCGTCGCAGGCGCAATGGCCCGATCGGGCGCGTAAAAATTCGGGCGCGGGATGCGTTCGAGGCCTGGATGACCTTCCGTCACGGCGTGCAGGCCGAACGTCCGGTGTGCGCGTACACGGCTGGGGTGCTGGTCGGCTTCGTAAACGTGGTCAGCAACCGGCGGGATGTGGTCTGCATCGAGCATCAATGCCAGGCCATGGGCGACGAGGCCTGCGAGTTCGAGTTGCTGCCCGTCTCGGAGGCAAGCGGACAGTCCGTGGTGGCCTTCACCCCGGATCCCACGCTTGGCCGCCGGCTCAATTTGCTGGAAATGCTCTTCGAACGCATGCCGATGGGCGTCGCCGTGATCGACCGGGACTATAAGCTGGTGCGCACAAACCCCACCTGGGCGGCGTTTATCGACCAGTACACGCCATCTGCTGCCAATCAAGTGGTCCCGGGAGCTCCGCATCTTTGACCTGGAACCCGGCACGGAAGAGGTCGCTGGTCCCGCTGTTCGAGCGGGTCTTCGCCGGAGAAACGGTCCGGCAGGATTCGGTCCGGATCGAATCGGGCAGCGTCGCCTCATTCTGGGACATCGTCCTGTCTCCGTTCTATGAGGGAGAACAGGTTGTCGGGCTGCTCAACGTCTCGATCGATGCCACAGAACGCGTCCAGGCCGAGGAACAGCTCAAAGAGACCTTGGCCCGCCTGGAAGAGAGCGAGTCCATGCTGCGATCGGTCATGGAGAATTCCCGGCATTTTGCGATCTACCGCGTGCGGGTGGACCCAACCAATCGCTACAATGGCAATGTGGCGCTTGGCCAGTCCCTCGATGCGCGAGTTGACCGGTGTGGACGATCCCTACCGCTTTGAAGAGTGGTTCAAAAACATCCATCCCGAAGATTATCAGCGGATCGTGGAGGCCAACCGGCGTTCGCTGGAAGAAGGGATTCCCTACAACCAAACGGCCCGTTTTTTCAACGCCAAAGAAAACCGCTGGCATTGGCTGCACACCATCTCCAACCCCGGCTTTGACGCCCGGGGGCGCCTGACCCATTTCGACGGCATGGTCATCGATCTGACAGACCAGAAGGAAGCCGAACTGGCCCTGCAAGAAAACCAGCGCGCCCTCGCCACCCTGATCAGCAACCTGCCCGGCATGGCCTATCGCTGCCGGAACGACCACAACTGGACGATGGAGTTCGTCAGCGAGGGCAGCTTCGACTTGACCGGCTATCATCCGGACGAACTCATCGAGAGCCGGAAAATCAGCTACGGGGATTTGATCCATCCCGAGGACCGGGAAAGTGTCTGGAACGAAGTGCAGGCAGCTTTGCGCGAAGACCGCCCGTTCCAGGTCACGTATCGCCTTCGAACGCTCCAGGGGGAGAAATGGGTCTGGGAGCAGGGCCAAGGCGTTCCAAACGCCGCGGACGAAGTCGTCGCCCTGGAAGGTTTTATCACGGATATCACCGGGCGGGTAATGGCCCAACAACACCTGGAACAGCGCGTCGACGAACGCACCCGAGAGCTATCCACGCTGTTGGACATCTCACACAACCTGGCCTCCACGCTAGACCTGGAACCGCTGCTGGATTTAATCCTCGACCAGTTGCGATCCGTGGTCGCATACGATGCGGCTTCCATTATGATTCTTGAGCGTGATATTTTGAAGATTCTCGCTTACCGCGGCCCAATTATGCGCGAAGATGCTCTGCGGATCAAGTTCTCGATCCATACGGCCAGAGCCAATCAAGAGGTCGTCGAAGGGAAACAGCCGGTCATTATCGAAGATATCCGCGGGGATGGCGAGCTGGCGCAGGCGATCCGGGAGGTCGCCGGTGATGAGTTGGATACCACCTACGGGTATCTGCGCTGCTGGATGGGAGTGCCCTTAATCGTCAAGGACCAGGTTGTGGGCATGCTGACCCTCGACCACCAACAGCCGTGCTATTACGACTCCTCCCAGTCCGAATTAGCGCTGGCCTTTGCCAACCAGGCAGCAGTTGCGATCGAAAACGCCCGCTTGTACGAACAGGCCGAGCACGCGGCCGCAGCCCAGGAGCGCAATCGCCTGGCGCGCGACCTGCACGATGCGGTTTCGCAAACGCTGTTCTCCGCCAGCCTGATCGCGGACGTGCTGCCCAGGCTGTGGGACCGCAACCCCGAGGCCGGGAAACAGAAATTGGAAGAACTGAGCCAGCTCACCCGGGGGGCGCTCTCCGAGATGCGCACGCTTTTACTGGAACTGCGCCCCGCCACGCTGGCGGATACAGACTTGAGCGACCTGCTCCGCCACCTGACCACCGCCTTTACCGGGCGTAACCGCATCCAGGCGGAGTTGACCGTAGACGGGCAGTTGGACCCGCCTCCCCACGTCAAAGAAGTCTTTTACCGGGTAGCGCAGGAAGCGCTCAACAATATCACCAAGCATGCCGAGGCCTCGCGAGTGTATCCGTCCGTTTGCAGCAGGAGGAAGAGCAGGTCCAGCTGGAAGTCCGTGACAACGGCCGCGGCTTCGATCCGCAAGACATTTCCCCGGAAAGCCTGGGACTGGGCATCATGCGCGAACGGGTCGCGGCGATCGGCGCCAGGCTGGAAATCCACACGCAAGTTGGTAAAGGAACGCGTATTGTCTTATTTTGGAAGGAAGTGCAAGAATGACAGACAAACCATTGATCCGGGTCATGCTCGTGGACGACCATGCCGTTGTCCGCAGCGGGCTTGGCCACTTTTTTGATGGCCAGCGACGATATGGAACTGGTCGGCGAGGCCTCCAGCGGCGAGCAGGCCATCAACATGTGCCGGCAGGCCAAACCGGACGTCGTCCTGATGGACCTGGTCATGCCCGGCATGGACGGCGCCACCGCCACCCGCAAGATCCGCGAGCAATGCCCCGACATTCAAGTCATTGCGCTGACCAGCTTCAAGGAACAGGAGCTGGTGCAGGGCGCATTGCAGGCCGGCGCCATCGGCTACCTGCTGAAGGATATTTCCGCTGACGAGCTTGCCAATGCCATCCGCGCTGCCTATGCAGGCAAGCCCACCCTTGCGCCCGAAGCTGCCCAGGCGCTCATCCGGGCAACGCGCCTGCCCGCCGAAAAAATCGGCTTCGACCTGACCGATCGTGAGCGCGAAGTGCTGGCGCTGATGATCGAAGGCCTGAACAACACAGAGATTGCCGACCGGCTGTTCGTCAGCCGCTCGACGGCCAAGTTCCACGTCAGCAGCATCCTGTCCAAGCTGCGAGCGAGCAGCCGCACCGAAGCGGTGGCAATCGCCCTGCAAAATAACCTTTCACCAGCGCTCAAAGCGGGGCCTGGTCGACTGACCAGGTATTTGATCTCTTCGACCAGTCAGTTCCCAAACTCTCCAGGCTGCGGGTGTAGTCTGGAGAGTTTTTCTTTATAGTAAGGACAGAATTCTCGAGGATCCACGGCTTCTCCATTCGTCTGTGTAGTTCTTGCCTACAATTGAAAGGACAGAATATGCAAAACAAAAACCTGATCGGATTTGCGATCATCCTGGCGGCGGCCATCTTCGGAACGCTGGCCTTCGTGATCTGGCCGGCCGTTTTCATGACGGACGAGCAGGCCACGAGCCAGGCGGAACAGACCGTCCAGTCTTTCTATGACTGGTACCTGTCCTACGACGGCAACCCGTTGGTTGACCACGCCTACCGCTCCAGCAGATATCTCCGTCCCGGAGATGGTCGCGTTCCTGGATGATTTTACCCGGGCGAGATGGACTACGATCCGATCCTCTGCGCGCAGGATAAACCTGCCAGCATCACCCCCAGCCGTTTCGCGGGTTGCCGGCGGCTGGGCAAGCGTTGAGGTTACAACCAGCTTCGAAGGCCACGCGTTCTCCGTGGAGCTGATCCAGACCGACGGAGATTGGCGGATCGACAAAGTCAACTGCACTCCTTAATGTTCTCCTCACAAGTATTCCAACACAAGGTTGTATTTCTGATGCGCGTTCACTGCCAGAAATAACCGAAAAAATGGGTGCGGGGGGCGCGCGCCCCCCGCACCCATTTTTTCGGGATTTTATTGGAACTTTGCGTTGTAATACAAGGCAGAGGTCAGGATTCCTTGCCTCTGCTTTTCATGGATGGCAATATCGCCAGCGGGATGGCCTTAGGCCTGTGCTTTGGCTTGATCTTTGGCTCGATCGTCGACGCCCAGAAAGGGCAGCAGTCCGGTTAATGCTATTTGATGACCAGCAGACTCTTCAGAAACTCAGTAAAAAGACTGTCCACCTGACCAGGTTCTAACCTCTCCGAGATGCTGATCCGTCTGGGGAGGTTTTTCGGTATCATACATAACGGTGAAGATAACTACTCAGCCCGTCCTTCTAGAAGAGAACCGAATTCTATCCTCAGCCTGAGTAGATACACGCTGAAGTACAATCGTAAAGCTGGCAGCGCTTGCTTAATCGATCCGCCAGCGTAGACAGGAGAAAATCCTATGACGACAGCCGTGATACGCGCTGAACACCTGACCCGGCGCTTTGGTGACAACCTCGCCGTGGATAACCTTGATCTCCAAGTCCACAGCGGGGAAGTGTTTGGTTTTCTCGGCCATAACGGGGCGGGCAAAACCACCACCGTCCGTCTGTTGAATGGCGTGCTCGAGCCGCACGCGGGATCGATGCGCGTGCTCGGCCTGGACCCGTTGACCGACGGCCCCGCCCTGCGCGCGCGCACCGGCGTGCTGACAGAATCCGCCTCCCTGGACAACCGCCTGACCGCCCGCGATAACCTGCGCATCTACGCCGACCTGTTCGGCGTGCCGCGCGAGAAAGTCCCTTCCAGGGTTTCCGAACTGCTGGAATTCTTCGAGTTGAGCGAGCACGCCGATGACCGGGTTGCCACCTACAGCACCGGTATGCGCCAGCGACTGGCCCTTGCGCGTACCTTGCTGCACGATCCGGAAGTCCTTTTCCTGGATGAACCCACGGCGGGGCTGGACCCTGTGGCCGCGCACCACGTCAATGAACTGATCGAGGGGCTCTCCCGCGAGAAAGGCCGCACCGTTTTCCTGTGCACCCACAACCTGGTAGAAGCGCAAAAGTTGTGCGACCGGGTGGCCGTGATCGAACACGGTCGGCTGGTCGCCCAGGGCGCTCCGGCGGAACTGGCCCGGCAGTATGTCCGGAAGATGGATGTACAAATCGAGACCGATCCCGAGCAGATGGACATGGCCCTGGCCACGTTGTCTAAGGCATCTTCTCTGATCCGCGGCCTGCCACAGCGTACCAACGGCTCCCTCACCCTGACCGTGACCGGGCGCGAAGCGATCCCCGATCTTTTGGCATTGCTTGTCAATCAAGGTATCCGTGTCTACCGCCTGGCAGCCAATGAGCCCTCCCTGGAGGATGTCTATTTCGCCTTGCATGGCGAAAAGGAGAATAACCAATGAACTGGCGCGCCGTTTTTGCCATTGTCCGCAAGGATCTCAAAGTCGTGTTACAAAATAAGGGCGTGATCATCCCCATTATTGCGTTGCCGTTGATCCTGTTTGGCCTCTTGCCCTGGCTGACTGTGTTTGTCCCGAACCTGTCCACCATGGGCGGATCGGACCTGGAGGATCTGGCGGCGCTGATTGCCAACATGCCAGCCGGCTTGCAAAACGAGATGGCTGTCTATACGATCGAACAGCAAACCATCGTGTTTTTCCTGGTCTATATGCTGGCGCCCATGTTTCTGATCCTCCCGCTGATGGTCGCCTCTGTCATCGCCGCGGATAGCTTCGCCGGGGAGCGCGAACGCCGCACCCTCGAGGCGCTGCTCTACACGCCGACCACCGATCAGGAGCTCTTCGTTGGCAAGCTGCTCTCTTCCTGGCTGCCTGCCATTGTCGTGGCGTTAGCAGGCTTTCTCCTGTACATCATTATGGCAAACGCCGCCGCCTGGCCGACGATGGGACAGATCTTCTTCCCCAATTGGATGTGGGTGGTGCTGGTTCTTTGGGTGGCCCCTGCGGCAGCTGGTTTGGGGCTGAGCAGCATGGTGCTGGTATCTGTTCGCGCCCAGGGCTTCCAGGACGCTTACCAGACCGGCGGCATGATCGTGCTTCCCATCCTGCTACTGGTGTTCGGCCAGGTTTCCGGGCTGATGTACTTCAGTGTATGGCTTGTTCTGCTGCTCGGGCTGCTGCTGTGGGTCATCGACATCGCCCTGATCTGGTTCGGCAGCCGGACGTTCCGGCGAGGACGTCTGATCGCGCGTTTGTAAACCTACCTGCCCACCTGACCAGGTTGAGAACTCGTCCCTCTACCAGTCACAAATCTCTCCAGGCCGCCGATGCGGCCGGGGAGATTTTCTTTTATCCTATGGACACATCCTCTCAAAAGGATCGGAAAGTCGGGTGTTGTGGGCGGGCTACGCCCGCCCACAACACCCGACACCCAATTTTTTGAATGGAAATTGCACATAGAAATTTTAGAAGGAGACGATCGATGACCCAACCCAGCGAAGATGTGATCGAGACCCGCGGCCTGAGCAAATCCTTCGGGGAGGTGCAGGCGCTGCGCGGCGTGGACCTGCGCGTGCCCCGCCATTCGATCTTCGGCTTCCTCGGCCCGAACGGCGCCGGGAAGACGACCCTGATGAAGACCTTACTGGGGCTCAGCCGCCCCACCGCTGGAGGCGGGACGATCTTCGGCCATGACATTGTTCGGGAGAGCGTTGCCATCCGGGAGCGCATCGGCTACCTGCCGCAGCAGCCGCGCTTCATCGAATACATGACCGCCCGCGAGAACCTGCAGTTCGCCGCGAAGTTCTTCTTTAACGGCCCGCAGGCCAAAATCCGGGAGCGGTGCGACGAGATGCTGGAGCTGGTCGGGTTGGCCGGCAAGGCCGACCGTCCCACCAAAGAGTTTTCCGGGGGCGAAAAACAGCGTCTCGGCATCGCGTTGGCCCAGGTGAATTATCCCGACCTGCTCATCCTGGATGAGCCCGCTTCGGCGCTGGATCCCATCGGACGCCAGGCGGTGCTGGAGATCATGGAGCGCCTGCGCAAATACACCACGATTTTTTACTCGACCCACATCCTGGACGATGTGCAGCGTGTCAGCGACACGGTTGCCATTCTGAACCGGGGACAACTGGTCGCCAGCGGACCGATCGAAACCATCTTGAACGGCAAGAATGGCGTGGTCTACACCCTGGCGCTGAAAGGCAAACCAGTTGGGCTCAACGAACGGTTCGGTGCATTGCCCTGGGTGACCAATACGGCCGTAACACACCACAACGGGACAAGCACCTGGCAGGTGAGCGTCAGCGATGCCGCCGCTGCCGAGGCGACTTTGCTGCGGCATGTGCTCGCCGACCGGAATCTGACGGTAACCGAATTCAGTCGCAAGAAATACGAATTGGAAGAAGTTTTCATGGCAATCGTGAAGGGAGATGTCGATGGCCGCTAACATCGCTTTTGAACGTGTAAATGAATGGAATGGGCTGCGTGGTTTTTCCAACCTGCTGCGCAAGGAGAACCGCGCCTGGTGGGGCACCCGCCGCTGGTGGGTCAACGCCCTCTTGTGGACCGGCATGCTCGGCGGGCTGACCGGCCTGATGATATTTGTGATGCCTTCCCTGGCCGAAGCCAGCGGCGACCCTGAAGTGGCCGCCATGGGCGGCCCGATCGCCTTCGGCATGGAAATGGGGCGCACGGTCTTCTTCCAGATGAGCAGCCTGGCGCTTGCCATCGGCGCGATCGTGCTCTTTCAAGATGCCTTCCTGGACGAGAAACACTCCGGCGTGGCCGAATGGATCCTCTCCAAGCCCGTTGCGCGCCGCTCGTATGTGCTGGCAAAGCTGGCCGCCGCCCTGCTGGCCCTGCCCCTTCTACTGATCGTCTTGCCGTCCCTTACAGCCTACCTGCTGTTGAGCCTGCGCGGCGGAACGTTCTTCTCGGTCCTGCCTTTCCTGGGCGGGGTGGGAATCGTAAGCATCCACACCTTCTTCTATCTGACCTTTAACCCTGATGCTTGGCACGTTCTTCAACAGCCGGGGTCCCATCCTGGGGATCACACTGGCCTTCCTGCTGGGCGGGAGTGTGTTAGGCGGCTTGCTTAAACCGCTGCTGTTTGTCACACCCTGGATGCTGAGCAAGATCGCCCCCCTGGTGGCCGGCGCGGAACCGGTGCCTGCTGGCCTGTTGTGGGCGCCATTGGCTGCCACCGCGGTTTGGAGCGCAATTTTTATCCTCATCACGCTCGCAAAATTCGAAAGAACGGAGTTCTAAAGCAGGTGCCTGAAATGAGCAATTACGCGACCCGCACCCTCGGCCTGTTTGCAATCACCTGGGTCCGTTTTCAACGCATCCGCCTGATTTTTAATGAATGACATGCGCACTCTGAATATTTTCTGGGACGTGGACGGAACGCTCTTCGATACCTATCCCGCCATGACCTTTGCAATGAGCAAAGCTCTCAACGAGATGGGGTACTCAGTGGCGTTGAATGTTATCGACGGGCTCGCCCGCCAATCGCTGGAACGCTGTCTCGAAACCCTCTCCCAGCGCTTCAAGCTGGACCCGGACCTGCTGCAAGCCCGATTTGCCGAATCCTACCGGACGGTCGATCCCGCCAACCAACCCGCCTTTCCGGGTGTGCGCGCAGTCTGCGAAATGATCCATGCGCGCGGCGGGATGAACGTGATCATTACCCATCGCGCTCTCGAGTCTACCCGGCGGCGGCTTGAAATCCACGGCATGTCTTCTGATTTTGACGACATTTTCAGCGTGGAGCAGGGCCATGCTCGCAAACCGGACCCTGCCATGGCGCTGGCTGCCTTGGAAAAATACGCCTTGTTCCCCGCCGAGACATTGATGGTCGGCGACCGCGAGATCGACATCCAGTCCGGGCGAGCGGCGGGGCTCCGGGCCTGTTTGTTCGGGCAGACGCAACTCTCCGCGCCAGCGGATATTCAAATCAAAGACTACGATGACCTTATAAAAATACTCGCGGAAGAAATCCTGTCCACCTGACCAGGACGCATGTTTTGGATGCAGAAACACGGCATGGGCAGGCAGTTCCGGCGCAAATTGCGGCTGTCCTTCGGCGTGGTTCTGGCCCAGGCCATTCTCACCCTGATCTGCCCTCTGATCACCAACGAGATGGGGTTCCTCATCTGGCTGGCGGGCGTCTCGCTGGCGCTGGGGGTGGGGGTGCCAGTCATGTTCTCCATGACGGTCGACCTGGTCCCGGTCCGGATGCGCAGCGGGGCGGCGGCGCTGGTGACGGCTAGCGCGTATTTCGCCGCTGAGAGCCTGTCCAGCGTGTGGACCTTCGAAGCCTTCCGGCGCCAGTCCCTGTGGATGCTGGGGGGCGGCGCGCTCGGCGTGGGCGTCCTTGCCTTTATCCGCCATCCCTGGCTGGAGGCGCTCTCCAAACAGCACCAACTGCCCGCCTTTGCGCGCGGGCGCTTCGTGCGCCAGGGAAAAGTCGACCGCCGGCTGCTCGGCCTATCGTCACTCTGTTCGAATTATGTAGACAGCCGGGCTTCTTAGTATGCTCAAGACGCCCCTTTATATGAGCAATGCCTGGCAGTCGCCTGATATCGATATCCGGTTGTTCATCGCCGGAGCGCACGTGCTCGGCGCGCTGCTGGCGGGCGTGCTGTATTTCCTCCTTACGCACGCGCCCGCTCTTCCTGTGGATTTTCGGCATTTTCGCATTCTACGCATCTGCAATATACCTTTCACATCCGGGCGGAGGCCAGCAGCGCCGTGCTCTCGATGCCGATGCTGTACGCGCTGGCGGTCAGCCTGTACACGGTGGTTAACTTTGCGCTGTGGGCCGACCTGTCCACGCCCGATACATCAGCCTGAATGCAGCCTTAGCGTGGCCCTCTCTGGCTGGACCGCGACCTTCCTGAGCACCGCGCTGGCCTCCGCTGGGGTAGAGTTTGTCGCTCGAGCGCCACATCCAGGTGGTCGATTCGCTGGCGATGCTCTTCTTCCTGGGGATGCTTACGCTGGCCTATCTTTCACCTTCCCCGAAACAAAAAGAGGCCTCATGAAACATCTTCGCTTGCCTCTGCTCCTGGCCCTCTTGAGCCTGTTGCTGAGCGCCTGCGGCTCGGACGGTCTCTACCGTTTTACGCTGGTCGCCGGTGGCGAGCACACCTTCGAGCAGGATTTGACCGGTAGCCTGATCGTCACGGACGGCTCGGCGACCCTGCCCGCCGGGAGGATGCTGGATGGCAGCGTCCACATCCTTTCAGGCAGCCTGACTGTAGATGGCCATATCACCGGGGATGTCTTCTTCCTGAACGGGGACTTGGGCCCTCGGCCCCACCGCCCAAATCGACCGTTATCTGAACCTGGGCGACGGATCGTACCACCCCTCGCCTGCTGCCGTGATCCTGGGCCAGGTCAACACCGGGACCGGGATCCCGCTCCCCGACCTGCCCGAGCAGCAAGCGCCAACCGTTTGGGGATTGTTGCTACGAACGCTGATCAGCGGTTCGCTTTTGGGATTCGCTGCTGCGCTGCTGAACCGCCATATCCCGGGGGCCGTTGACCGGGTAGGCCAGGCTGCAACCCGTCACAGCCTGGTCAGCGCTGCAGTTGGCATGCTGGTTGGCCTCGTGGGCCTCTCCCTGCTGGTCACGATGGCATACACCATCTTGCTCATCCCCGTCACTCTGCTGGGGTTGTTCCTGTTGGTCGTGGCGGTGCTTTACGGTTGGATCGCGCTGGGGGTCTGGGCCGGCAGGCTGGGGGTCCGGGTTTTGAAGCGCCCTGTTGCGCCTTCGCTGGCGGCTTTCTCAGGAACAGTGTTAGTGGTGCTTGTCTTGACGCTGCTGTCCTCCATCCCCTGGATCGGCGGGCTCTTGGGCATCGCCACTGCCTCCGTCGGGTTGGGCGCCGCTGCGCTGACCCGCTTCGGCTTACGGCGCTTTACCCCTTCGATGCCGGAAACACTATCCACTTGACCAGGGCGCATCCTGCCCACTCGCTGGATGTAGACCAGCCGGGCTTCTTGTATGCTAAGCATGGAATTAATTTTTGAGGAGGTCCCCAATGTTTGTTGAAAATGCCAGAAAACTTTTTATCTTTCATTGGAAGCCGGGGCGCGATCTGGTTGCGGTGCTGGCTTCCTGGGTTTTGGTGGTTGGGGCACTCTATCCGCAACCATCCTGGTGGGAGCCGAAGTTTGGGGCGGGGTTCTTTACCAGGAACATCTTCATCCTGTGGCCGGTTTTCCAGCCGATGGGACAGTTGGTCACGCTGGTCAAAGACGGCCTGGACCTGCCCCTGCTCGCCAGCCTGGGTTTCATCGAAGCCTTGATCGGGATGATCGTCCTGGTCTGGCTGGCCGGGCGGTACGCGAAAAAGCACGCCACGTAAACTATTCGATTTGAAAGGAGACGCACGATGATTGGTCAATTTTGGATCATGCTTGGGTGGGTCATTGCAGCAATGGGCATCGGGTTTGGGATCAGCTACGTTTTTGCCGGAAGGATGAATCTCTCGCGGCATCGCTTCCTGATCCCCTACGTTTTCATTACCACGATCTTTCTCTATTCCTTCACCCAACGAAACGAAGTCGATCTGGCCGGGGTGCTGGCGAAAAATTGGATTTGGGGCATTTTGGTGGGTGGGGCCATCAGCCTCTTCCTGGTCAAGACCGTCCGCGCCCAGCCTCTTTCAAGACGCACCTATGGCTCGGAGCTCGTGCTCGACGTGACCTGGGCAGGCCTGGTATATGGCCTCATCGACGCGTTGTTCCTGAACGTCATGCCGGTCATGGCCGTCTGGCTCGGCGGATCCCAATTCGCCTGGGCCGGGACCGTAGCAGGAAAAATCGGCCTTGCCATCCTTGGCTTGGTTGCCAGCCTGTTGGTCACATTGACCTACCACTTGGGTTATCCGGAATTTCGCAACAGGAGCGTTATGCTCGTGCTGGCCGGCAACACGCTGATCACCTTCGCCTATCTGTTGAGCGGCAACCCCCTGGGAAGCCTCCTCAGCCACACCGCCATGCACGTTGCCGCCGTCTTCCAGGGACCGGACACGACCATCCAGCTTCCGCCTCATTATCAAGGCTATCAAAGAATTTAAGTATCTACTCAGGCCTAGCGAGGAATTCCCGAAAAACAGTGTGCGTGAAAGATAAGGAGTTATGAAGAAGGTTCGAAAATTCTTGTTCATCAGTGTTCTCTCGTTGACCGGCCTGTGCCTGCTGCTCGTGGCCATTTTTGCCCTGAGCAACCTTGGATTACCGCAGCAATCCCCGGTGACAGAAACCCTCAGCGCAGCCGATAAGATCCGCTTGGCCGAAACCTTCCACCTGAGTCGGTCGGTTGGGGACGCGGTCTGGCCGGGCTGGGGGCAGGCCGATATCCCGGCCATTGCTTACAACGAATTGTATGCCTTCCTGGTCGGCTATCACGATCCCCCCGAGGGATGGATCAAAGTGCCACAGGGCAGCCAGCGGGGCGGGCCGTGGGAACTGGTCCCCGGTGACAGCTTCAACGACCAACCGTATTACCGCCAGTCCCTGCCCGATCCGGACGTCACCCCCGAGGGCTTTGCCGTCCGTGTGGGCGAGCGCTGGGCCTCCAGCCTGATGACCTTCGACTGGGCAAAGATCAGCTTGATGCGGCCCATTCGCCAGGATTTGCCGCCTTTTATCCGGCCCGTTTTCCCCTACCGCCTTTTCCTCGCTCAACTGCTGGGCGGGGACGATAAGTACATCACGCTCATAGCCCACGAAGCCTTTCACGCCTACCAGGGCATGCTGGCTCCTGAAAAACTGGCTGCCTCTGAAACGACAAACCTGCAATTCGAAAACCAGTATCCCTGGGATGACCCGGCCCTTCGAGCGGACTGGCAGACCGAGCTGAACCTGCTGGCAGAAGCTTTACAATCCACCGATCGAGCTCAGACAGTCGAACTGGCTCGCCGCTTCCTCGATGTCCGCGCCGCCCGCAGGGACTCGGCGGACCTATCCCCGGAACTGGTCTCCTACGAACGGCAGCGCGAGTGGCTGGAAGGCCTGGCCCGCTACGCCGAGCTCGAGATCTGGCGTCAGGCTTCTATGCAGGATTACACCCCGCTCTCGGAAACGAGTGCTCTCCCCAACTTTGACAATTACGCCGGCTTCGAAACCCGCTGGTCGCAGGAACTCGACCAAATTCGCAGAATGGCTAGCGATGAAGGCGACGGCCGCTTCTATTATTCGGGCATGGCCCAGGCCTTCCTGCTCGACCGCTTCATGCCGGAATGGAAGGGACGCGCCTTCGGTGAGGGTGTCTGGCTGGAAGATTTATTAAACGAGGCGCTGAAGTAGGGGTCCACCGCAGATTGTTCCAAATCTCATGCGGTTGCCCTGATGGCCTTTTTACAATCTGCGCTTTGGTTGTATAATCCGCCCAATGCTCACCCCGCAACTGCTCCAAACCTTCCCCTACTACCAGGTCACCGATCACAAAACCGTCCAGCGCGGACAGCAATATTTCCGCGACGGGCGCGTGTATGATATCGAATACTCCGATGACTTTGCCGTCTGCCAGGTAGAGGGAACAACGACGATTATGAAGTCACCATCACGCTGACCGGCAGGAACCACATTTATATGGAATGCACCTGTCCGCAAGCGGAGGTGGCGCCGGTCTGCAAGCACATGGTCGCCTCCATGCTGGCGCTCACCCAGCATCTCAAGAGCGAAGAAGTACAGGATGACTGGCAGTACAGGCTGGGGACAGCCCTGCAAAATGCCCCGCGCCGCACAGGCGGCGGGAGTGCCCAACATTATGTCGCCCTCTTCCTGCTGCAAAAAGAAGAATATTACCAGCGCGCCAGCTTCTCGCTGGCGCCGCGCGTGATCAAGGCCTCCCAGTGGCCCGCGCTCAAACAACTGGACGGCGATCCAGCAGCGATCCAGCGCTCCCTGGACCAAAACCGCGGCTGGACCAAGCTGCTCGAGCAGCCCTACCAAAGCGCCAACCCGGCGGGCTGTATGAATGTGCCGCCCGAAGGCATCGCCTTTTTCAACTTCGTCCTGCAACAGGGCCGCTATTACGGCTTCTCGAACTTCCCCGATTACCTGCCCATGCTGGCGCGCCTGGATATTCCCATTTTTCTGCTCACCGACCGGCATAGCGTCAAGGACCGCATTCACATCTTAAGCGAGCCACAGGAAATCAAAGCCGCCCTCACCCGCAACGCGGATCACCTCTCCTTACAGGCCGGCCTCGAACTCGACGGGCAGCTCTTCACTTCCGCTAAAGACAGCCTGCAAATCATCTCGCAGAACCCGCCCTGGGCCTTGGTGGGCGACAAACTGGTTCCGGTGGCCAACCCCGAAAGTCTGGATATCCTGCAAATTTTCCCGCTCAGCATCCCCGCCGGGCAGGAAGACACCTTCCGGGAAAAATACTTCCGTCAGATCGCCGAGCGCGTCCCGGTGCAGGGCGATGTGGTCTCCTGGGAGGACGTCCGCGCAGATGCCGTCCCGCGCCTGTATTTGCGCAAGGACAAGGGGACGCTGCGCGCCGACCTGCGCTTCGGCTACGGCAACTACGAATTGCCCGCGGACCGGGATCCTGCTCCCGTTTCGACGGTCGACAACCCCGGCTCCTGGACGCTCACCCGCATCCACCGCCAGGCGGAGCGGGAAGCATACTACTACCAGCTGCTGACCGACGCGAAATATGGCCTCAAGCGCGCCGGCAGCCGTTTCCCGTTCGGCACCTTCGAGATGCGCGCCCGCACCCACCCGTTCGACTTCCTGACGCGATGCATCCCGGCGCTAGCCGAAGCCGGGTTCGAGATCTACGGCGACAAAGAATTGCTCGGCAAAGTCAACCCGCACCCCCCGGCCATCCGCCTGAACATCACCAGCGGCATCGACTGGTTCGAGCTGGACGCGGTCGTGCAGTACGGCGACCAGGAAGTGGCGCTGCGCGAGATCCGCAAGGCGCTCAAGCGCGGCGACAAGTACATCAAGCTGGCCGATGGCTCGATCGGGCAGATCCCCGAGCACTGGCTGGAACGCTACAAACACCTGTTCGCCATGGCCGAGGAGACCGATGCCGGGTTGCGGGTCAGCGACCTGCAGCTCTCGCTGGTCGACGAGCTGCTCGCAGATGCCGGCCAGGCAAATGTGGTCCCCGAGTTTTACGAGAAACGGGAGCGCCTGAAAGGCTTCAAAGACATCAAACCGCAGCCGGTTCCAAAGGGGTTTACCGGCGAGCTGCGCGCGTACCAGAAGTCCGGCCTGGACTGGCTGCACTTCCTGAAAGAATACGGCTTCGGCGGCATCCTGGCCGACGACATGGGCCTGGGGAAAACGGTCCAGGTGCTGGCCTTTCTCCAGTCTCAACGGGAGCAGGCTTGCTGGCGCAGAAGGCGGCGACTGCTGGTTGTCCCCAAAAGTTTGCTCACCAACTGGCAGAGCGAATTGGCCAGTTTCACCCCGGCTCTGAGCTTCCTGGAATACATGGGCAACGCCCGCAACAAAGACCCCGCGATCTTCGACGGGTACGATGTTGTGCATGACCACGTACGGCACGATGCTGCGTGATATTGAGATTTTGCGCGAGTACAGATTCAATCATGCCATCCTGGACGAATCGCAGGCGATCAAAAATCCGCTTGCCAAGAGCTCCAAGGCCGCACGGCTGCTCAACGCCGGGCATCGCATGTGCATGACAGGCACGCCCGTGGAAAACAACACCTTCGAGTTGTGGTCACAGTTTGCGTTTCTCAACCCTGGCTTGCTCGGCAACATGGATTACTTCAAGCGCGCCTTTGCCAACCCCATCGAAAGCAAGGGGGACCAGGGCACGGCGGACCTGCTGAGGCGGATTGTCTACCCGTTCATCCTGCGCCGCACGAAGGAACAGGTCACGCCCGAACTGCCGCCGCGCACCGAACGCATCGTCTACACCGATATGGACCCGCCCAGCGCAAAAGCTATACATTCGCACCCGCGAATATTACCGCGCCGAATTGCTAGGCTTGATCGAGAGGACGGTATGGACAAATCCCGTTTCAAAGTGCTCGAAGGGCTTCTGCGCCTGCGGCAGATCGCATCCATCCTGCGCTGGTGGAGAAAAACTATAAAGGCAGGCCGCCAAGTTCGAGACCCTGCTCGAAACGCTGGAAACTCTGCAGGCAGAAAATCATAAGGCGCTGATCTTTTCGCAGTTCGTGGAAACACTGAAGCTGGTCAAGAAGAGATGGACAAGCGGGCTCACATATATGTATCTCGACGGGAAAACCAAAAGCGCCAAGCGAAGTGGATGAGTTCCAAACGAACGATCGATTCCGTTTTTCCTGATCAGTCTCAAGGCGGGTGGCGTGGGCCTTAACCTGACCGCCGCCGATTACGTCATCCACCTCGACCCGTGGTGGAATCCCGCCGTTGAAATGCAAGCCTCCGACCGCGCCCACCGCATCGGGCAGGATAAACCCGTCTTCATCTATAAGATCATCGCCCGCGAAACGGTCGAGGAAAAGATCCTGCAATTACAGGAGAAGAAAGGCAGCTGGTAAAAAACATCATCTCGAACGAAACCAGTTTCTTCAAGTCGCTGACCAAGGACGATGTGAAGGTGTTGTTCAGCTAGTGGAGGCAACCCGCATGGAAAAGAAGATGAACTGGAGCGATATCCGCAAGATCCTTAAAGAGCCCCCACCGAGATCCTGCTCGAGCTCATCAAGGGCCTCTACAACCTTTCGCCGCAGAACAAAGCCTTCATCCGGACGCAAATTTTTCCAGGCAGACAGGATACGGAACTGCTCGAAAAGTCACGCAAGCAGGTGATCCGGGCCATTTATCCCGACCACGCCAACTTTCCCGGTACCCCGCGCTTTGGTGAATCCCGCAAGGTGATACGCGCGTATCAAAAAGCCACGGGCGATCCGTTTGGGACCCTCGACCTGATGCTGCTGCACCTGGAGCGCGGCACCCAATTTACCAACGACTTTGGCGATATCGACGAACCATTCTATATCGCGCTCGAAACCATGCTCGGCAACGCAATCGATCTGGTGTTTGAAAGCCCGAATCCTGAAGCGTTGTACGAGCAGTTCAGCAGGCGCTTCCAGATGCTGGAACGCGCTGCCAGCCAGACCGGCTGGGGCTACGGAGACGCAGTCAGCGAAATGGTTGCAGATTTTCGGGGCAGGATGGGGGATGAATAAGAAAGGCTCTACCGTTTCCGACGGGAAAAATACCAAAAAATGGGTTGTGAGCGCGCGTACGCGCGCTCACAACCCATTTTTTGGGCCTTTATCCCGTTAAAGACGGAAGAACCATAAGAAACCAAAGCAGTATTTTTAGAAGCTAGGGACATTCCCACCTGAATATAGGGCTTTTCCCGATATTCGTACTCGCTAAACTCAATTATCTTTAATAGAGACATGAAGGGCGTCATTGGTAACAGGGCGCTGCGTGTGTCGTTTTATATTGTATTAATCTCAATCAGAGAATCACGGTTTTTCGAGAAATCACACGAACGTTTGAATCTGCTCCAGGACTTTTAACGGCAGCATCTCGATACAACCCGCGAAAAGGTTTGGAAAGGAGAAAAATGGATACAACTACACTCGTCATTGCAATCGTTGCAGCGGTCGTTTTGTTAGTCATTGGCGGTTACCTGGGAGTGATATTTGCCCGCCGCCAGCGGACCAGGCGACTTAAAGATCAGTTTGGTTCGGAGTACGAGCGTGTTTTCAACGAGGTTAGAGACCAACGCGAGGTCGAGGATGAACTGGAAGCGCGCATAGACCACGTCAAGTCCCTGGACATCCGGGAGCTTTCTGACGACGAAACAGAGCGCTACACGCGCGAGTGGCGGGCTACCCAGGCCAGGTTCGTCGATCAACCGGTCGTCGCCCTGCAGGAAGCCGACGAATTGATCAAAGAAGTGATGTCCGCCAAAGGCTACCCGGTCGAGAATTTCGAGCAACGCGCGGCGGATATCTCCGTCGACTATCCCGATCTGGTGACTAACTACCGCGGCATGCGCGATATAGCCGCGCGGAGCGAACAGGCAGAAGTCAGCACGGAGCAGATCCGCCAGGCCATGGTTCACAGCCGGGCGCTGTTCGAAGAGTTGGTGGGCACGGATATCAGCGAATATAAAAATCAAAAGGAGAAAATATAATGGACGAAAAAGAGAGAGAACAGCGCATGGAGTATGCAGAAGAAGCGGAGATGGTAGACGAGGATCTCCGGAACGAAGAAGGAAAGGCGCCTCGCGCGGAGCGACGAGCAGACGTGCAGGATTTCGATGAAGATGGAGATCGCTTCGAAGGGGACCGCAGGGAAGAAGTCCGCGCACGCCCAGCCCCGGCCACGGAGAAAGACCTTGTCCCCTTGCTGAATGCAGACAAAGCAGAGGAATACCGTTCACGCTGGATGGACATTCAGACCGAGTTTGTGGACGACCCGCGCAATTCGGTCGAAAACGCAGACGACCTGGTTGCGCGGGTGATCAACAGCATCACTGAAAACTTCGCCAACGAGAGGACTGCCCTGGAAGACCAGTGGAATCGGGGCGAAGATGCTTCCACGGAGGATTTACGGCTGGCGATGAAACGCTACCGCTCGTTCTTCAACCGGCTGCTCGCTTTGGAAGCATCCAATCAAGCGGAATAAGGCAGACAACATTTGAAAAAGGAAATACAAACTGGCGGCCCGAAGGTCGCCAGTTTGTATTTGATAACAGGCCCGAAGGCGAAGAGGCGCTACCCACCATCTACGTTTCTATCCGAAAAATGCTCAAGCCGCCGTCCTCGGCGGCGGGGAAAGTGCCCCGTATGGGGTACGGCGCCTAGAGCGTATTTTACGGATAGACACTACGCGATTCCCCCGACGGATACAGGGAAATTCCCAGGCAAATTTAGGACTTCTCCCGATAGGCCCGGCTTTTCAAATCTGATATTCTATGATCAGTGTTGAACAGTGGCGAAATGCTACCGGAAAAGAGACGCGCGCTGCGGCACCCGTCTCTTTTCCATAGGTTTTAGAAAGGAGAAACGATGGAGCTAACTGTATTAGGAGTGACCCTTGTCACCACAATCATATTATTGTTACTGGGTGAGCGAAACATATCTGCGAGTGAGATTTTCCCGTCCCGAAAACGGGCGCACCCGGCCCTGATCAAAGTACGCAGGCAGGACCGGCCCAACCGGCGCTTACGCTAAAGTGGGAAGAAACGTCTCGCTCCGAATAAAAACTGGCGGCCCAAAGGTCGCCGGTTTACTTATAGCAGTTTACAGGGTAGCTCTGCTTTAGTTGAATTGAGGGATGACATTACAATTTCATGAAAGTTTAAAAGAACATACAAGGATGGATGTAAAATATCATCGATTAAAAATTCCTAACTCTTTGTCATTCACTCACAACACCGTTTAAGTTACACTATTTATTGTGGTTCCTGGTTCAGGGTGCGTAAACTATCGTTGCCAAGAATGGCTTTTGCGGCGATAGTTTACTGTTTTTAAAGGAGATCAGCTTTGAGCAAATCGAACATTCTCGTGATCGAAGACGATGAGATCGTGGCCAGAACCATCGAACGCTGCCTGCGGGATGACAAGTATCGCGTGAACGTAGTGAACAGTGGCGTAGCAGGGTTACAAGCTGCTCACTACAAAATACCCGACCTGGTAATCTTAGATGTCATTATGCCAGGCATGGACGGTTTCACGGTCTGCAAAGAAATGCGGGAGGATCCAATCCTTAAGGATGTTCCCATTTTGTTCCTGACAGCTAAGATTAAACCTGAAGATGCCATTATCGGACTGAGCCTTGGCGCAGATGACTATTTGCGGAAACCATTCAACGTGGATGAGCTTCGCCTTCGGGTAAGCGCAATCCTACGCCGGACGAAGAGTGATACCAAAGAAGTAATACAATCCAAAACAGGCGCCGCAGCGACCAGCGATTCAAAAACTCGTCCCCTTACTGAGTTAGAGAACAGCCATGTTATCCGCATTGGAGAATTTTCCTTAAATACACGCACGTATATTTTTTCCAGTCCCAAGAAAGGAAATTTTCGGGTTACACCCGTTCAGTATGCCCTACTATACCATTTGATGTCCCATCCAAACAAGATTTTCTCACCCACCCTGCTCCTGGAAGAGGTATGGGATTATCCGGATTCATCGGGCAGCGCCGATCTTGTGCGCGTTCATATTAAAAATTTGCGCGAAGCGATCGAGGAGAATCCAAGAAAACCGGATTTTATAAAAACAATTAAGGGATATGGATATACCGTACAAGCCGATGAAGCAGAAAATATACTTGGCAATCAATAAAGTTGAGGTCAAAACTGGTGCAGTTTTTAAGGAATTGCTATGCAAGATCTCCACAATAACGATTTATCCATAGAGCTTGGTATCCTTGATGCACTGGTCAACGATCAAAGCGAACAAGGCGATCAATATATAGTGCCGGTGGAAGCCGTTCGTAGTCTGGGGGATTATGTCAAAGCCAGTGAAGTTATTCTCATCCTGTTTGACCCTGAAAATCCTGGCTGGGCAAATAAGAAGTTACTTGGGGCAGAACAGACATGGAAATCTGAGAGCGCTTTTCTAATCAAGAATAGCATTCTGTGTGCATCCCTTCCCGAAAATATAGCTTTTATCGATTACGATTTAACCGCGAATTCCGAACCAGATCTTACCGTTTTAGAGGAAGTAACGGCACCAGTGAGAAACATTATCCTTGCCCCTCTGAGCGTTGAGAAAGTCAATTCAGGAGCCATTCTATTTGTCAACCCGGAAATCGATGTGGACGATAAAGTAAGGTTTAATTACCTACAACTCATCGTCAAGGGCCTGGCAAATGCAATCCGCGCGTCAGAGCGCAAACGGCAATTAATCGTCAGCAAAGCGGATTTAGAGGCAACGCATTGGCAGATCCTCAATTCCCGTAATACACTGCGAACCTTTTTTGATAATCTCCCTTCAAGCGTCTATGTTATTGATCGTTCTTATACAATCATTGCGATAAATAACCGCCGCAGTGAGAGGGCTGGCTTGTCACCCCAAGAACTGGTCGGAGAAAAGTGCTATGAAGTTTTGCGCGGGAATCCTGGTCCATGTGCCTCATGTCACTTTGAGGATGCGTTGAAAGGAATTTCTTCTGTCGATACGTTGAGAGAACTTGGACCGAACGATTCATTTGTCCATTGGGAGATTACAACGGTTCCAATCCGTGAAGAAAACAACCCGGTCAACGGTGCAATTATCTTTGAAGAAGATGTTACAGAAAAGTGGATTTTGGAAGCAAATTTGATCCAGTCAGAGAAAATGGCATCGATCGGGCAGCTTGCGGCCAACGTGGCCCACGAGATCAACAATCCTTTGGCGGCGATCATTGCCAACGCCCAGTTATTGATGCACGACCTGGCCCAAGCAGACGAAGATATCATAGATGCACTGAAACTGATCGAGACTGCCGGGAATCGCGCGGCAAAAATCGTGAGCAGTCTTCTGGAAAGCGCCCGAAGAGAAAAGCAGGATGAGTTCGAGGAGTTTTCATTAAATGAGTTTATTCTGGATGCGGTCTCGATGGTTAATTTTGAGATCAAGAACCGGTCCATCGACATTAAACTCAACTTGGATGAAGAAATGCCGGAGATCTTTGCGCACAAAAACCAGTTGAAAGGCGTTTGGATCAACCTTATCGTGAACGCCCTGGGAGCTGTAGAAAACCAAAGGGGCTTCCTATCGATCTCAACAAGCCACGATCAACAAGAATACCGGGTCGTTGTTAGTGATAACGGCACAGGGATTTCCCCGGAACATCAGGGACACATTTTTGAACCCTTCTTTACCACCAAGGCAGCAGGCAAAGGGACAGGCCTGGGTTTATTTGTCAGCCTGCAAGTGGTCAAGGAACATCATGGCAACATCGAATTTGTAACCGAACCCGGCGAAGGCACTACATTTATCGTTACACTGCCTGCTGTCGAACCCGTTGAAATGTGATATCTGCTGATCAAGGAAGGGAACGAGCGAGACGAAATCCGATCGAGGGAGAAAGGTGGTCAGGCAGGACTCCCTCTCGCACCGCACATCGCGCCAATTTCCGTGAGTAGTACCATGCTCCGCCACGTACTACATAGCGTCCACCAGGTTTTATTTCCTCCCTGTTGCTGTTGGGGCGGTAAGGATATGGCATAAATAAAGATTGAGTCCATTCCCACACGTTCCCTACCATATCGGCTACTCCATAAATACTGTCACCGCCGGGTGAATAAGAACCAACCGGGGTAGTTCCTTTTTTTACGCTCTCGACCGTGTTGCAGCGCCATGGGTCGAAGGTGTTTCCCCAGGGGAAAATCCGGCCGTCCTCACCACGCGCAGCGTGTTCCCATTCAGCTTCCGTTGGCAGCCGGTATTTCGTTTCCATTTTCTCGTTAAGCCAGCGGATATAATCGTCCGCATCCGTTTTTGATACGCCCACCACGGGATGATTTTCGGTATCCGTCGGGAACGTATAACCGGTCCAGGCGCGCGGGATGCGATGTCCCGCATCCCATATGAAGGTATAGTATTCTGCATTTGTAACCGGAGCCAGGGCAATTTCATATGCTGGCAGGCTCACCGCGTGTTGAGGTTGTTCCGCGGCAAACAGATCGTTATCAAACCATTCGTAAGCCCAATCTGATTCTTTTAGCTGCAACTGATTGATATTATCAGCACTCGTCCCCATTAAGAACTTACCCGCCAGAATTTCCACCATGGTGGGTAGTTTTGGCTTGTGCGGGGTAGCAGGTACGATTTCCCAGCCTTCTGCATTTAATTTCGGGCCTGAATGAGCCATACTACACCTTTTCCTCTGTCATTGGTCGACGATAGCAGAATAAATCCGAAGCGTCTTGTCAATATTTGCGCCAATATCCTTTCCAAGCGCATACAAAAATGGTTCTCCACGGGCCTTTTTTTGGTAAAGATCCAGCTGCTCCATGATCTGCAAAAGGCCTCTTTCCCAGGCATCCACCGAATTTTGAACCCAGCGCCCATAACGGATCAGGTTATGTAGATCAACCTGCTTCGTGGCAATCCATGGAACTTTTGCAATCATGAATTCGAGCAGGTGAACCGGGCTGAGGCGCAGATCAAAGTCACTGTAAACGGGAGCAAGCCCGACGTCCAGGTTGAGCAGAAGGTTCACCCATTCTTCAAAAGAACCGGGAGTGTAAGCCACAATTTGTTCCCGACAGATATCCAAGTCAAGAGTTGGTTCATTTCCCTGGTTGCTCAACACCAACCTTACTTGTGGATATTTCCGGCAAACTTGTTCCATCGCAGTTGCCAGACCGCTATTCTTAAAACTGGCATACGGAACAGTTGGGCCAGGGCCAATCCACACTTCACCATCGCGGGCTTGGTTTGGGATCGGGTACTGGCAAGTATTGAGAAAGTCCGGAAGTTCATAAACACTTACATACCTGGTCCAGTCATTTTCGAGCCGGGCAGAAGAAACGGTCGCCGCATCCAACATTTCTAGCCCCCACTTGAACTGTTCTAGCGGGATCGGGCTAATTCTTGATGCCGAAACATCCTTTCTAGCCCTTGTCATCAAGGGCACGCCTTTCAGCCAGAAGGGATAGTCGGGCATATCAGGAGTAAGGAAATCGATCGCCTGATCAAGATCAACAATCACCTTTTTTCCTCGAGCCTTCCAGTATCGAATGGTTGTCAGGATTGGTCCGTACAGATAACGATAAATGATAAGGAGATCTGATCTCGCGCAAATTCTTTCTGCGTCGGGAGAATTCTCGATGAAGGAGCCAAGGTTTAAAACATTTGCACGATGGAAGCCAGTCCGGTTGATTGCATCGGCCAGGTTTCGGACCCTTAACTGAGTACGGATTCGATCTTCGGGACGGTTGGAGTGAATGTAAGTGACGATCATTACGGCTCCATTAGGGAAACTGTGGTAACAATTTTCTTGATCTGCGGTGGCGATATTTCCACACTGGTTATTCGTTCCATAATTTCCAGCCACAATTGTCCAAGGTAATCCATTTCCCTTGCCTTGGCTGCATCCTTTCCAGCATTTCCCAAATTCAAGCGCAGTTCCCGATCCATGACCAAGTGTCTCAAGTTAAGATGCCACTCGTCAAGATTTTCGCAGAGAATACCGCCCGCGGACCAACGACGAAATTCCGGGGTTGTAGACGCTATCCAGGGAACTCCCCTGGCGCCCGCTTCTACCAGGGGGGAATCGGGAAGGGACAGGTTATAAGGAAGATTTCGCAACGGCACCAACAGAATGTCCAGTTGGTTGAGCAGATGCGGGATTTCCTCGTGTGAGACGACCGGCACATAGAAGCGTCGGTTTTCTGGCAGGCTTTCGAATAAACGGTATGCGGCCGGGTTACCGAGAATAACAACTCGTGTGTTTGAGAATTCGCGCGTAATCCGGATAATATAACGACGAATGGACACGAGGTCTTCCAACTGACCGCTTGAACCAGCCCAACCGATATTGATAGTCCCGCGCGAAGGCGGCTCTTTTTCCCATAATTTGTTCTGGCGGGACCAACCATCTGGCACGACAAAGATCTGTCTGGCCGCGCCTTTTAAGGATTGTGCCTGCATTTCAGCCGGAACTGTTACAACCCGTGCCAGGGCGAGGGCAGCGGCGAAAGCGTCACTACGCGTTCGAGTACCGAGCCCCCTGGTGTTGTAATCCCGATGAGAAATCGGTAGCAGCTCAAAGTCAGCATCCAGGTCGAGGATGATTGGAACTTCGGCAGCGGACAAAGCAGACAGACTGTCGATCAACCTGGGGTTTGTATGGGGGTTGCTGGTAATGACAATATCCGGTTTGATATCCCGGTTCGCCAGGTATTCCGACCTTTCGCTCACCCGGCAACCAAGTGATTCTAGCGCTTGTTTCAAAAGAGACGTACGCTTGGACTTTGTCTCCAGATCGGGTAAAAGCATCAGGACGTTACCATTAAACCGCGGGGGATCGAATTCTTGATTCTCCACCCCGGGACTATTCTCTTGTTTACCAACCAACTGGAAATCAATAGTGCGCTGTAGATTACGTAGCCCGTCGGCCAGATCGGGCCGCCCATCAGCATGGGCCTGGCGAATGTTCAATTCGATCAGAGCAGGCAGGAGTTCATCGATTTCGTCTAGATGTTGGACAACCATTTCCGCCGGGCTCCCGCTGTTGATAATGGAATCCAGCAGGAAGGCAACGCGCACGACATCGTTTTCGTCCACTTCTTTTGTATTCCCCGTCAAACGCTGGAGCAAACGCGCCACAGCCGGCAAATCCGTCGGGGACGGTTCTCCGGAACTATCCGCCTCTATTTCTTCTGCAAGCGCAATCTGGCGTTCGATGGTTTTGTTTTCAGGATCGATCTGCGATGCATGCTCGTAGATCGTTTTGGCGGTTTTGCCATCCCCACTGGCCAGGTAAAAATTCCCGAGGATCAGCAACGTCTCGAGGTCATCCGGATAATCCGCCAAAATCTTGCTGAAGACATCCAGTGCTTCCGCGAGTTGATTTTCATTCAGGTAAGTGCGGCCTAAAATTTTTCGGACTTGTAATTCTGGTTGCATGCTTTTATCCACAGAAAATGTGTAGGTAAGAAGGTATTCCTTGATGCCAAGGCAATGCTAGTATAGTAGGAAACATCCTGATATTCTGTAAACCCCCTCTGAATATTACGTAAAGAAGAGATAAAACAATTTAGATACAACTCACACTGATTTTACGTCCGGTTTACAGACGATTCCCGGCAGCAACCTTAAAATAGAAGCACTATGATTAATAACTATACATCAATCGGTTCAACCAATGCGCTCAACCAGACCAGTGTTCAGCCGCAAAAGAGCGGGATATCCGACACATCTGAACTTCTTTCAACCTTCAAAGAATTGTTTTCGACCATGATGCTGTCCAACACAATGTCGACTTCCGCGCAGCAAAGCGGCATGGGCGTAGGCGACCTGATGGCTCCGCTGATGCTGCTCCTGATCGAGAGGTTGGTGGAACAGCAATTGGACACCAGCGAACTCTCAACGGAAACAGGGTCAGAAAAAGTTTCTACCGCTGGTTTTCCCAATGAGGATACTGCAATTGCTCAGGGATCGAAGTCTGTCCCCTCTGGCATGCCTGTCTCAGGAGGAAGATTAACCCAGAACTATCATTCCGGGCATAACGGCCTGGATATCGGCGTTGTGGTTGGTACGCCGGTTAAAACCACCATGGATGGCACGGTCATCCACGCCGGATGGAACACGCAGGGATACGGGAACCTGGTCATCGTGGAAAACGGCGAGTATCGGACCTACTATGCCCACCTTTCCAGCATCCCCGTATCGGTGGGTGATACGGTCGCAGCCGGGAGCACAATCGGTCTTTCAGGAAACACCGGGAATTCCACCGGCCCGCATTTGCATTATGAGATCCGCAGGAATAAAGTTGCGATTGACCCCACTGCTGCCACGCTCAATACGAGCGCATAAAAAGATCAGGCAAGCGTAAGATTAGCTGGAGAACTATCTTGTCGATCGAGAATGATTTGCTCCGGCTGTTACAGCAGATAGCCAGAAACCAAACAGAGATCAAGCTGCTGAACATATATAAAGGGCTGCCAATCTCTTACGGTACCACCATTAAATTTGTCAGCGATTTTGAGATCTGCGTGCCCACCAGCAAGCAACACATTGCCTGCCTGTACTACCAGCGTGAGGCCTACCTGCAGGGGGAGGAGATGCTATTTCTCATCCGGTCCCAGGTGACCAGCCTGAACCTGGCCAAAGAAGCTGCCACACTGACGAACTTCGAGGTAGCCAAGCCCGAGATCGGGAAAAGGACACGGATCAGGGTAGAGCCGAACGAACCCTTGCTCGCATTTATTCAGTTCATCGGTTCGGGATATGAGCTGCCCGTCCCTCTGGCGGATATCTCGGCGGAAGGGGCCGGTTTCTATTTGGAAACCCCATTCTTTCCGGTCAGGCAATTCCACCCCGGGAGAGAAATCCTCATCTCCATTTCCTTTCCCGATACCCTCTCACAAAAAATTGTCAAGCTTACCACCCGATCTTTCGCAGAGAGCCGGGGGACCAAGCCCCTGCCAAACGTAACAGCCTGGCAGGATGGGAAAGTAACCATATCAGCCCGAGGCAAGATCGCTTCCGTGTTTCCCGAGCTTGAACTGAACCGTTACCGGGTAGGGATAAGCCTGTGTTTTCAGAGGCTGGCGCGTACCGTCATTTTGCAATATGTATCCCATCGCCAAGCGGAAATAATCCGCGACCTGCGGATCTTATCTGACGAAATTTATAGCCGCATTAAGTAATTTTTGGCAACAGGAGTTTTGCGGCGAACTCTGGAACCAATTGGACTCAAATGGATCTTCCCGGCCCGCTTTCTATTTCTTCTCTGCGCCCCGCCTCGAGCTCGGACCTGAGCCTGCGCCCGTTTCAACGAGTGACGGCCCAAATCCTGGCGGTGACCGGTACGACAGCTGTCCTTGCGCTCGATGGCCATCCTGTGGTCGTTCAACTTACTTCAGCAGAACAGGCTACCGCCCTGCTTTCCCAACGTACTGCCCAGTTCACTGTCACCAAACTGACCGACCAGGAAATTACCTTGAAGTTTCTCCGTCATGCTCAGGCGCAACCATCGACGGCGACCTCGAACCCGCGCCGGCCGGAACTGGCAGTGCGGTTGCTCGAACAAAACAACATTCCGTTGAATTCTAACAACCTCCTGCTGGCTCGCTCCGTGCTCAACCAGGGCTTGTCACTCACCCCTGGCCTGCTCGCCGAGTTACTTGCCGAGCTATCGGGGTTGGGAAACTGGGACCAATCTCAGGCAGAGCTGGCAGCCGCCCTCAAGGCTGCCGGCCTGCCGGTCACATCTGAAAGCCTGACGGTGGCATCGCGTCAAGCTGCCCAGACCGGAGAGGCGCTGGGAAAGCTTATCTCCCAGTTGCAAACTACCGGGCAAAACTTGCCCCCGGATCTCCTGAAACTGCTCCGCCAAAACCTGCAAATGCTCGAGCAGCTTGTGTTGAACGCGGATGGCGATATCGCCAAGCTGGCTGCACAACTGCAATCAGCCGTGGAAGTGCTGGGCCAATCGCTGGAGAGCGCGCTGCTAGAACAGGCTGAAAAACCAGAAACCCATTCAATGGAAAAAAGCCTGCTTTCACTGGTCAGGTTGGGCCAGTCTCTGGAGCAAGCAGGGGAAACAGAATTGGCCGCGGCTGTCGAAAAGTTTCTCGGCGACCTGCGCCACCACCAGTTCTTGAATGCAAAGCCGGAACCAGGCCCAGGTCGCGAAGCATGGTTGGAAGTCGGTTTCAGGCTGGGGGGAGAAAGAAACGGGACGGCCCGCTTGCGCATCAGGCGGGAATCAGGATCAATTCCCCCGGAAATCGATCCCGCTTTCACCCGTCTGGTCTTACAGGTGGATCTCAGCGAGAGCGAAACGGTCGAAGTAGACCTGACGCTGGCAGGCAAACAACTCCGGGCGCAAGTGACTGCTCCCCAAGCGGTTTGGTGCCAGCGAGCTGAAATCGAGCTGCTCTCGCTCGAGCAGGCTCTTCAAGGGCTGGGGTACAGCCTGAAAGAAACCAGCATCATCACCGCGCAACCTCAACCGTTTGAGCGTCTTAAGCTTTCTTCCGGCAACGCGCCCCTGATGACGGTGAATATCGAGGCGTGAGGTGGGATACAAGCGTTTCAAGATCCCTCGCCAACCGGTAAAAGGCGAAAATCCTTTGCAGGCAACCGCGCTACAATACAACCCGGATCAGGATAACGCTCCGCGTGTGGTTGCCAGCGGCCAGCGAAAAGTTGCCGAGCAGATCCTGGCCGAAGCGCGCAAACACAACATCCCGGTCCACGAAGACCCGGCCCTGACAGCGGCGCTCGCCAGCATAGATCTCGGCGCAGAAATCCCTGCGGAACTCTATCTGCTTGTGGCTGAAGTGCTGGCTTATGTTTACCGGGTGACAGGGAAAACATCCCGATAAAAAAGAAATTTGCAACTTCATTTCAGTTAATCACAGAGACACGGAGCTTATTTCTTGCTCCGTGTCTCTGTGATTAATGTCTGCCCGCACGTTGTCCATACGGACGGGAAGACTTTTCAAACCACCCGGCTCCAGAAACGGATGCCGGGTGGTTTGTTTCAATGCTGATTAGCGTTTCAGGTTGACCAGTTCCTGCAGGATCTCGTCCGAGGTAGTGATCACCCGGGAGGAAGCCTGGAATCCACGTTGGGCCAGGATCATGTTCGTAAACTCCTGTGCCATATCGACGTTGGAAGCTTCCAGGTAGCCGGAAGCAATCGACCCGCGTCCGCCGGTGTTTGCGGCGCCGATCTCAGGATCGCCGGAGTTCAACCCGGCCATGAAAGCGGTGCCTTCCGCGCGCAACAGGCCAGTCGGATTGGTAAAGCGCGCCAGCGCCACCTGCCCGACCTGTTCCACCATACCATTGGAGTACACCAAAGAGATGCTGCCATCCTGTGTGGAAATGTAGATCTCCGAAGCGCTGCCAGCGGGCAGACCATCCTGGCTGGTAACCGTGGCGGTGGTCGCCGACGTCAACTGGGTCAGGTTGGAGAAATCGATGTCTACAGTGAACGGATCAGTCGCGCCGTCCGAGCCCGGGATTTGGGCTGCGTTCGCTACCGTTGGGGGGGTGGCCGCATCGATCTGGCCATTTGCATCGAAGGTGATCGTGCCATCGCCGGTCCCATTGACGGGGGGGTCGACCGAGGTGTCCATCACCTGCCAGTTCCAGGCGTTGGTCGGAGCGCCTGCCGCGCCACCGCGGGTGAAACGGACTGCAACCTGTTGCAAAGCGCCCAAAGAGTTCGTAGACGCCCATGGTGACATCGACCGTGTCGCCGCCATCTGCGTTGGCGCTCAGGTTGCCGCTCATGAGGACATTCTCGGAAACCTTGGCGATCGCCCTGTTGCTATCGATCTGGATGTCATCTACGGGGGCATTGGTGTCGATTCCATTTGCGCCTGTCAACCAGCCCTGGGTGCGTAAACCAGTGGCCATGTTGACCAGGTACCCATCCGCGTCCAGGCTCATCGAGCCCTCGCGTGAATAGCGACGGCCAGCGTTCTGGCCGTAGATGAAGAAGCCATCGCCTTGCACGCTCAGATCCAGGTTGCGGCCGGTGTTTTGCAACGTGCCCTGGGTAAAGTTTCCGGAAACGTAGCCCAACCGAACGCCGAGTCCGATCTGGGTGGGGTTCGTGCCGCCCTGGGTAGCGGTGGGAGCAGAACCGGGGTTCATCATCTGGGAAAACTGGTCCTGGAACAGCACACGGCTGGATTTATAGCCGGTCGTATTGGCGTTGGCGAGATTGTTGGAAACGACGTCCAGATATTTCTGGTGCAGACCTAACGAACTGATAGCGGTGAACATTGAGCGAATCATTTTATTTACTCCTGAAGTTTAGGTTTCAGGCTTCCTCCAAGAGGGCCAGCCTGATTGAAAATTAATTTTGGAATCGAGTTATCCTTTAACATTGATCGACGGTTTAGGGCTGTCGTCCGCCGGGTTGGCAAAAACGACGCTGTCTATCTGGGTGAACACGCCCTCGCCGCGCTGGTCCTTGTCCAATGCGGTGACAACGGTCCGGTCCGGGACATTTACGATGAAGGCCACATCATCGACCATCACCAGCGAAGATTTTCCGCCCCGTTTTTCTGCCTTATCGATCGCATCAGACAGGCGCGTAACGGTATCGTTGTTCAGATAGATATCGCGGCTCTGTAAGCGCTTCTGGGCATGGTTGGAAAATCGGACGCCTTGCACATTTTCAAGCACTTCTGTGAAACTAGGCCCCTGCACGGGCTTGGGCGTGCTGGCCGGTTTTTCAGGCTCCTGGCCTATTCCATTAACTCGTCCGAGTTGAACGTGGAATGGATCGGTCATTTGACTTCTCCTTTGATTTCGAGAACATCCGCCAAATCGACGGTTTCGGAGCCGATCAGCAGTTGCGGCTGGTCCGTGTCGGTCACGACGCCATCCACAACGCCTTCCACCGTTTCCCCATCGGGACGGGCGGCTTTGACCGTTTTGCCGATCAGGCTGGCCAGGTAAGTTGTCTGGTTTGAAACAGAGATTGTTTCAAGGGCCGTGTGGATATCGCGCAATTCTTGGAGCGAGTTGAGCTGAGAGAATTGGCTCATCATTTCGGCGTTGTTCATGGGCTCAAGCGGGTCTTGGTGGGTCAGTTGCGCCAGCAAGATTTGCATGAACTCGTTCGCGCCGAATGCGTTAATCGCTGCGCCAGCCGATGGGGGCGGGCTGCTCCCAGCCGCCTGGGTTGCATTAGATACAGCATTTACTTGCATACTTTTCTCCTTTCTATTCGAAATATCGTTTTGGTCAGATGAGATAATCAACCTCGCCCAAGCCCGCAGTTTTCAGCAACGGGGGACGGGATTCGCGCAGGTCCGCTTCCTTGAGCGAAGCTTCACGTGGAGTGGGTTGGAAAAATTGTTGACTTTGGTTCAGAAAACCTCCTTCTTGCCTGGGTTGGCCGTGCTGTCCGATATTCAGGCCAGCGATCTGCACGCCGGCGTCGGTCAACGATTGGTGCAGTTGGTTCAATTGCGTCTCCAGCAGGCGCCCGGTGGCGGGCTGCTCTGCAGAGAAGGTCACGCTGACGCCTTGCGGGCTGCTGACCATGTGGACATCGATTGCCCCCAGTTCTTTCGGGTTCAGTTGCAAGTGCATCTCTGTGGACCGGTTTTGGATTCGGGCCTCGACGTGACGCACGATTTGCTGGACGACTTCGGCGGCCGGGATTCTCGGCTCCGCACCGGTCCCCTTGCCTGCTACAGTTTCGACGAAGCTCTCCCGGCCCGGATGCGCCTGAACTGGCAGTGCATCAACGCCTTGGGGGACATCGTTTTGGAGCTCCGGTGAATGGGTCTTTTCGCTCCCCCGCTCGCTTTGAACGGTTCCGATGGCAACCTGATGGGTCAGGCTTTTCCCTGCTGCAACAGGACGGACGACAAACTGAAATACTTCCGTTCGTGCGGGCTGCTCTGGAACCGGTGCTTTACTTGTGACATCGGAGATGATCTCCGGTGTTGCCTGTGCACGCTCGGAAGTGACGGCATACCCGCCTGGTTTTGGATCGGTTTCAAGCGCTGCTGGAGCCTGGACGTATTCGATATCACTCGTGTCAGCCCCCCGAGCCGCGCTTACAGCCGTATTGACTCTGCTTTGGCTCTCGTCCGCTTTCGTTCCAACCGCCGTAACACCAATGCCGGGCTCGACCGGTACGCTGGGCATCTCCGGCACAGGCCGGACGGGCACCACGTTTAAATCCTTTGAATTTATCTTTGCTTGCTCCGAACCAATCGCTTGGTCGTCATGTTGTGAGCTGATCCGATCCGTTCTAACCTTCACTGGAGTGCGGGCTGAATTGACAGCAGGTTTTCCCGGTTGAACAACCTGTCGTAATTCTTCTGTTTCATGCTCCACTTGTGTGCCTTCGGCGCGGGGGAAATCTTCAGCAACAGGGATCGATTTATCCCTCTGCAGTTCGATCGGTTTGCCTGAGACAACAGCTTTAAGATCGATTTCAACTTTCTCGGGCGCAACCCCACGGTTGGGCTGTTCCATCCGAGAAACGGATGCTGCTCTCAGCCAGGTTGACTGTCTTGCGAATTCAACCGTTTCTTTCTCACCCTCCTTGACTGTTGCAGTTTTTTCCAAGGCTTCGGGCATTACATGCTCGCCTTCGGTGGTTTGCAAAGATGCGTTCAATTCCTTTTTAGTCACTCGCAATTCGGCAGCGATATCTTTCCGAGTCAATTCAAACTGGCCCGACAGAATTCCGAAAGAAGACCGGAGCGATTTCGAGGGCAGACTAGACCATCCTGTTTTTGGAGGATCCTGCCCTGCAATCGGTCCGGTTTCTTGACCTTCACTCCAACCAACCTCAACCATAGATGCCGGATGTGGAGTCTGTGCTGCGTTCCCAACCACCTCTGCATTGGTTGCCGTCTGTACGAATTCGATCGAAGAAGCAGCCTTTCCCGACTGACCTTTTATCCGCTCGCGGTCCTTTTTTAGAAGAAGATGGCATGGCCTCAGTAGTAGACCGGGTGGCTTTTCCGGAATGCGTTCCGGTTTTTGTAGCAGTGGTGAGGGTAGCTTTCTCGCTCTCGCTATGAGGATGCGTGTCAGGTTTAACGTTTCCAGTTCCTTGATTTTGAGCAGGAAAAATGGAGCGTTCATTCTTTGATGGGGACACCTCATCCTGTAACTGAGCCCTATCCGAATCGACTGCAAATTGCCCGTTTTGTGGAGCAATAAAGGTAAAGGTGGCTTCTTGGCTGGTCTTAATCTCCCTACTCCCCATTTCAGTTATTGCCCCGGTCGTAGGTTCCACTGTGACAGTTTCTATGTTCGTCTTAAGTGTGTCTTCAGCCACTGTAACGGCTGCAAGAACCTGCTGAGGTTGCTTTTGTGGCGCTTCCCGAGTGACTGCTTGCGGAAGGCTATTGGTTTCTGTTTCAACGGTCTTCGTTTCGGCAGGAACCTGACGAGCGATCAGCTCACTCACAAAGGTTCCCTGGTACGCATTCTGCACGGCGGCCACAATCGAAGAGGCGCTTACCGTTTGCGCATCTTGCAATTGCTCTTCCTTGGCTCTCAAAATTCCTCCAAAGGACAAGCTCCCGGCAGTGTCGGACGCTTGGGAATGCGATTTCGCCGCCGATCCATCGGGGAGAAAATCTTTGAAAGCCAGGTGCAGACCAGTAACCATGATTATTTTGCCAGTGTTTTCAAGAGCAGCAGTTTTTGAGAAACGGCCTGTGAAACGGCCTGATATTGAATGCCGACTTCGGACATATCGGTCATTTCGACATCGACATCCACGTTGTTTTGGTCGGCACGGAAACTGCCGCCCGGACGGGCTTTTAGGGAGAAACCCGCCTGGGGCGCGCTTGGCGAGACCTGATGGGCTGCATTGGTCAGCGCCAATGGCAGGGAACCGTCATTTTGGATCAAGCGGTCCAGGGTCTCTTCGAAATCAACCGTCTGGGCACGGTAGCCGGGCGTGTCGATGTTGGCCAGGTTGCGGCTGATGGCCTGTTGGCGCAGGCTGAGACCGTTCAACGCGGCTTTAGCCGTCCGCATGGCAATATCGGCGAAAAGCGAGTCGCTCATCGGTCACGCCTGCCATTCATTGCTGGAGTTGAAGTAGCCCAAAACACGGCTGACATAGGTTTGCGTTTCCTGATACGGGGGAATGCCGTTATAACGGTCCACAGCTCCGGGTCCGGCATTGTACGCGGCGACCGCCAGGCGGACGTTGCCGTTGTAGTGGCTTAGCAGCTGGCTGAGAAAGCGCACACCGCCGTCGATATTCTGAGCCGGGTCGAGCGGGTTCGTCACTCCCAGGCCGCGGGCTGTCGCGGGCATAAGCTGCATCAGCCCGAGCGCTCCGGCTGAGGAAACAGCGTTCGGGTTGAAATTGGATTCGGCTTTAATCACCGCCTGCACCAACTGCGGGTTGACATCATATTTATTGGCCGCCTGGTTGATCAGACTGGCAAAATCGCCGGTTGCGGTTGCCGGTTGGCTGTTCGAACCGCTCAAGCCGGACGGGGAGCTGTTCGCCGTTAAATTTTGTCCACCGCCCTCGATCTTTGTTAACAACCTCTCGATGAGGCTGAACATCAGCCTCTGCATGACAGATTGGACTTGGCCTGTAAAAAAAGAATTGTCCATACGGGTTACGCTCCTTGCTGTTGGTTGCGAAACGCCTGAGCGATGTAGATATCGTCTTGCGCCCGCGCTTCGATCCGGATCTGTTCCGCCATGTAGACTTCATAGCGTTTTTTTTTCAATATTTCCAGAGTCTCCTCGTCCTGCTTTGCCTTGACCAGGTTGGTCCGTTTTTCCGTAATTTCCCGCTTCTGCCTCGCCAATTCGAGCATGACATCTTCGATGCGCTCGTTGACATGGAGGATATTCGAGCGCAGCGCGCTGATTTGGAACAGGTCGATATCACCCGATTGGGCAGAGTTCAGCAATTCCAAAAGGCTTGCTTGTTCCTCCTTAAGAGCCATCCATAACTTCTCAGTCTTCTGGTAAGCGGATTGGAGTTTCCCTAACTCGATTTCCAGGAGTTCCACTTTTCCGTGGCGGATATCGAGCACATTTTGCAGTGAAAACTTAGGTGTCATTTAATAACCTCGTTACAAATGTTCCAGGGATGAAGGATCCGGATTGATTTCAGCTAACAGTTTCAAGGTCTTATCAAAGTTGCTTACATCCGATACATCTTGTTGCAGGAAATTATTCAGCGCCGGCATGACCAGCAAGGCCGTATCAACTTCCGGATCGGAACCTTTCACATAGGCGCCAATATTCACCAGGTCACGAACTTTTTCAAAGACAGCCAAGTTTTTCCTCGCAAAGGCAGCCAATTGAATGTGTTCCCTGCTGGTCAAAGCGGGCATAACACGGCTGACGCTGTTCATCACGTCAATGGCCGGGTAGTGATTGCGGGCTGCTAACGTTCGGCTCAGGATGATATGTCCATCTAAAATACCGCGCACGGCATCGCAGATCGGCTCGTTAAAATCATCGCCTTCTACCAGAACCGTGAAGAACCCGGTAATGGAGCCCGTCTCGCCGCTCCCTGCACGCTCGAGCAGGCGGGGCAACATAGCGAAGACAGAAGGGGTATATCCCTTGCTTGCTGGCGGCTCCCCGATGGATAAACCGATCTCGCGCTGCGCCATGGCATACCGGGTGACCGAGTCCATCATAAACATGACGTCCCTGCCATTGTCGCGGAAAAATTCCGCAATGGTCATGGCAACCAGGGCCGCCTTCAGACGCACCAGCGCTGGCTGGTCGGAGGTCGAGACTACAATTACCGAGCGCGCCAGGCCTTCAGGGCCCAGATCGCGTTCGAGGAATTCGCGCACTTCACGGCCGCGTTCACCGATCAGAGCAATCACTGAAATATCGCTCTCCGAATTGCGCGCAATGCGAGCCAAGCAGGGTGCTTTTTCCCACACCGCTGCCGGCAAAGATTCCCATACGTTGGCCTTTACCGCAAGTTAACATCCCGTCGATGACACGTACACCGGTAACCAATGGCTCTGCAATCGCCGTGCGTTGCAACGGATGCGGGGGAGCTTGGTTGGTAGAGGCCCAATCGACCGATTCCAAGGGTCCTTTGCCATCGATAGGTTCGCCTAATCCGTTCAAAACGCGTCCCACAAGCGATTTCCCAACTGGGGACTTGAACGCACGCGAGACCGAGCGCACGGTACTGTCCGGTTGAATTCCTTCCATGTTACCGAGGGGCATGAGCAGTGTGTGACTGTTTCGAAAGCCGATCACTTCTGCGATCAACGGAGTGCTGTGGCTGGTCTGGATTTCACAGATTTCGCCGATCTGGCAGTTCAATCCCATCGCTTCAACAGTTAAGCCGACAACCTGAACGACCCGACCAGAAATGGATAGCGGGTTGAACTGCGCGATTGCGTTGCGGAAACGGGATAGATCAAGCGTTTGCGTTTGCATTGATTACTCGGCCAATTCACTATCTTCTTCGAACGTTTTCAGGATGGCGCTCAACTGGGTTTCCACCCGCCCATCCACTGTGCCCATAATCCCTTTGATGAAACAGCCACCGCGGGTAATCTTGCCTGAAGGGATTACTTTCACCCTGTCGCCAGTGACCAACATCTGATACTCGTTCCAGGAGGGGTCCAAGGCTTTTGCATCTTGTGGGTTCATGAAAATATTCAGGTCGCCCAGGCCGTGAGCGCTTTCCATGACGCGATTCAAATTGATTTGAATTGCCTCCGGACTTAGTTCTACGCCTTCTCCAAACATTTTCTGGGCAATTTCTACCAACATATCGATCAGGATTCGTTCACCCTGTGTGATCAGATCCGTTTTCCAGGCCTGCACTTCTTCCACCAGGATGCGAGTTGCTCTAAGAGTCTCTTCGAGTTCCCTGAATGCCTGCTCCCGTCCCTGCTGGTATGCTGCTTTCTTCTGCTCATCGATTTCTTCCTGGGCCTGGGATAGGATCCGATCTGCCTCTGCCTGGCTAGCAAGAATGATTTCCTCAGCCTGGAGATGGGCTTGCTCTAAAACCATCGAGGCCCTCATCATCTACTTCTTGTTTCTGCAAAAAGGATTCGTTCAACGTTTCAAAATCAAACTTTTGTGGTTGTTTTCTATCTCTAAAAGAAGTATCGACCGATCCGAAAAACTTCCATTCGGCCTCGCGAATTGGGCTTGGCTCTGAAGACACCTCGCAGGGCTGCCAGGTAGTGAAATTTTTGGCCTGTTCCAACCTTATACAACCCTGGCCGCTTTTCCGAAGGCGCTGGGGCGCCTCCCGCTATCTCCTGGAAAACGTCCAGGATCTGTTCCGTCGGTGGAGCAATTGACGGATCATCTAACTCAAGCTCCGATGGATTCCAGGCTTGAAACTGTTCTCGAGAAGTCTGTAGATGGACATTAGGCGATGACTTCATATTCATCCCCTCCGCTCCCTGCAATGACAATTTCTCCGGATTCTTCGAGCGAACGACAAACATCCACAATCTTGCGTTGAGATGCATAAACGTTCTTGGCTAGTTGGGGGCCGAGAATATCGATTTCCTCCTTCAAATTTTCACGCGCCCTTTCGGATAGATTACTGAATATTTTTTCCTTGAGGCGATCGGGCGCCCCTTTGAGCGCAAGCGCCAGGTCGCTCTTATTGATATCTCGCAGCACGCGTTGCATAGCCCGGTCATCCAGCTTGATGACATCATCGAAAGTAAACATGTTGGCGCGGATTTCTTCAACCAATTTCGGATTGGTTGTTTCCAAGGCATCAAAGATGGATTTTTGCGCTCCCCGATCAACCTGATTGAGCACCTTCACAAGGAAAGCGACGCCCCCCGTTGCCCGAAAGTCAGCTTCGTTGATCACACTCGACAATTTGCTTTTCAGGCTTTTTTCGACCTGCTGCACAACCTGCGGGGAAACCCTGTCCATGGCAGCCAGGCGCAGAGTAACCTCAATTTGATTCTCTTTAGACATGCTGGTCAGGATGTCTGCTGCTACTTTTGCCTCCAGATAGGAAAGGACCAGGGCAATCGTCTGCGGCATTTCTTCCTGGAGTAGCGCAGCGACTTCGGTTGCATTGGCGTTCTTCAGCATCTCGAAAGAAGAAAGTTGCTGATGAACGGAAATTCGCTCCAGGATTTCGGTGCCGCGGCGCGGGCCAACTGCTCGGGCCAGCAGTTGGCGGCTGTATTCAATACCTCCCCGCATTTCAGCAGCATCCGACACACTTAAATTCACACGCTTCTTGCAAGGCAATGTGGCGTACTTCCGGCATGGTCGGGCCGCCTTTGCCCAACACCAGCAGAACTTGTTCGATCTCGCCCTCGCTCAAGTATTGGAGCACCCGTGAAGAAAGGTCGACGCCCAATCCAAGCAGGAGCGCAGAGGCCTTTTCGATACCTGTCGCCATCATTGCTAATTCTTCCCCTCATTCAACCAGATTTGGATCACTTCAGCCACAGTGGCAGGGCTTTCTTCAGCTAACCTGGAAATAATACGCACTCGTTGTTCATCTTCTGGCGCCGTAGAACGTTGAGACCTTGAACTCAGCTGAACAACAACATCTTCATCGTCAGATTTTGTTGTTGATTCTTGGGAAATGGTGCTTGGTACGCCAAGCGATGCGGTAGCGGTGCCAACTGGCCCCTGTAAAGAAAGCCCAGAAGCAGATCCAGGTAGTTGTTGTGCCATTTCGCTTACCGGACGTAGAACGGCTTTCCACGATTCTTTGGAAGCGTTGCGCATATTGTTGATCATACGCAGAACAAAGAACAGCAAGGCAATCACAATCAGACCTGCTCCAACGCCCGTTCCGATACGAAGATACAGTTCCTGTTGTTGCTGTTTGGCCAGGTCCGCGCTGAGTGCATCCAGTGTGGTCCGGTCGAAGGCAAAGGACTCGACAACCACCTGATCGCCACGCGTGGTATCGATGCCAGCGGCTGCCTGGACAGCCGATTTAATTGCGTCAAGTTGCATCTGATCTGTAACGCCATCTACCATCACGGAGACCGAGAGACGTACAACCTTCCCCGGCGCGACAATTTCATGCGATTGAATCTGGCTGATTTCGTAGTTGAGGGTTTCTTCATCGCGCTGGTAGGTAGAACCGTCGGTCCCCGTCACGGTTGCGACCGGTGTGGGCAAATTAGAAGCCGCGCCTGGGACTCCGCCGGTCGTGTTCCCGCTTGTGGAGCTCTCGTTTATGATCTGCGAACTGCGTATCGCTACCTGAGTGGGTTCGTACATGTTGGAAGTCACTTCGCGCTGGGTCCAGTCCATTTCCACAGCAGCCTGGACAATGGAACGGTTAGGTCCAAGGGTTTTATCCAACAGGGATTGCACACGATTTTGGACTTCAAACGCATATGATTGCTCAATGCTGCGTTGGTCATCTTTGGTGGCCATGTTCGTTTTATTTTCCGAACCCGTTCCATCGGCCAGCATATTCCCCTTGCTGTCTACAACAACCACGTTTTCAGGCTTAAGCCCTTCAACGCTGCTGGCAACAAGGTGAGTTATGGCTTGAACCTGGGTTGCATCCAGAGCCTGTCCCGGGTTGACCTGAATGGTGACCGAAGCCGTGCTGAGGGACTGTTCTGAAGTTAACAGGCTTTTTTCCGGAGTGACAAGATGGACCCGAACCGCCTGCACGGCTTCAAGGCTCCCGATAGTGCGCTCCAACTCTCCCTCGACAGCCCGTTGGTAATTGACCTGTTGTGAAAACTCGGTCATGCCAAGCATCGAGCTGCCGCTGAACAGTTCGTATCCTACTGTGTTGGATTGTGGCAGCCCCTCGCGCGCCATCAACAAACGAATGGAGTAGACCTCGTCACTGGGCACCTCGATGGTGCCACTGTTTGTGAGTTGATAGGAGATATTGTTTTCGTCCAGCTTTTGGACAATCTGGGCCGCATCCCCTTCGCTCAGGCCATTGTAAGCAACCGAATAGCTGGGAGCGTTGGCCCAACTGATAAGTACCGGCGTCAGAATCAAAGCCGCTGCAATCAAAGAGCCTACGGTAACTTGCTTACCCAGACTTTGTTTTTTCCAGTATGAGATAAATTGTTGTTGAAGGGATGCCAGCATGGATAATTTCCTAAGATTAAACTTGCATTCTCATGATTTCGCGGTATGCTTCAACCAATTTGTCCCGGATTCCCAGGGCAACGTTGAAATTGACGTTATTTTCTTCCAGCCCGATCATCACCGTGTGTAGATCTACGTTTTCGCCGCGCACCAATTTTTCGATGAGGGCATCTGAATTCTGTTGCGATTGGTTCAGCCCAGAAAGCATATCGTTGAACGTCTGTGTAATGTTTTCGGTGTTACCGCTCGCCGAGGGTTTTTGTTTGGAACCAATTTCGGGAATAGACGGAATTGGATTGGGATTAATCGACTGAATGGCCATGCTTATTTCCCGATCTCAAGCGCTTTTAGCGCCATGCGTTTGACAGCTTCAACGGTAGCCAGGTTGGCTTCGTAGGAACGAGTTGCGGAGAGCATATTCGTCATCTCGACCACAATATCTACGTTTGGATAGTTGACATATCCGTCTGCATCGGCGTCGGGGTGAGTGGGGTCATATACTCTGGAACCGCCTGTTGTATCGGTGATGATTTCCGCCACCTTCACACCGCCCTGAAGGTTGCTCAGGGAATTGCGGCGAGCAGCCACAGGTCCGGGTAGGGCCAGGTTGCTTCCTTCTGCCATAAAGACCACATCCTGGCGCTGGTAAGCGCCGCCTTTCTCGGTCCGGGTGGTCTGCGCGTTGGCGATATTGTTAGATATTAAGTCAAGGCGTAAACGCTGGGCAGTCAAGCCAGAGGCGCCAATTCGAAGTGATTCCCAATAACTCATAGTTTGCTCCTGTACTGTCTGATGGTATCAAACCTGGAGAGAAGGCGCAGTAAAAGGTATGTGAAGTTAAAATAAAATTTATGTGAATTAAAAGCAACAAGCACTAGACCGCAAGCGGAAAGGTGCTTGTTCTACGTTACTGATCAGAGCTGTTGTACGCTCAAGTCAAAATATTCCCCAGGGATGTAGCATACGCAGGCGTTGCCTTGACAGGGCTCTGCCTCGAAACGGCAAGCTTTTGTTCCGTGGCAACCCAGGCTCCCCGTAATTCGGTCAGGGTAATGATGGCCGAGGCATAGTCGCCTTTGCGGATGCAGTCCAGGCACCACTGATACAGGCGGAACAGGCCGGCAGCGACTTCGGGATAATCCAGGTCCAGGGCATCACGCAAGGCGCTGATCGTTTTGACGGCTTTGGCGAAATCCTGCTGTTCACATGCACGAAGTGCCAGATCGTAGGTCATAATGACCAGGCGAAGCGGGCTGGCATTCATGATATCTTGTTGTCGATACTGTTTTTGATAAGTTGCTTGATACATAAGTTGGGTCTCCTTTCGAATTTTTGCATGTTGTTATATATATATTTTCGGCTGGTTTCCACAAAACTAAAGCCCAAAACTGTTAAATCGACATAAATTCTGGCTAAAAGCCTCTCAGGCGGTCAGTTTCAATAAATCACCGGCCTGCAGTTTTGCCAGTTCACTGGCCGGGATGGAACGCAGCACTCGTTTTGAATTACGATCAACCACAAAGACAGTAACATCTTTGGTTTTTTCATCTATGCGGAACTGCAGCGAAACCTCAGAAAAATTACTTACTATGGAAGCAGACGCACTTTCCATCTGTTTTGGAGCCTGGGTTTTATCTGATGTCTGCTGTCTGGAGACAGGCGCCGATGGCGTCTCCGTTTCAACGGGCGCCGACGCTCTTGAAAGCACGTCGGGCGACTCTGCTGCCCGGGAAGGGTTGATTGCATTAATCGATATTTCAGTCATGGCACACACTCCTGGCATCCTTGCAACGCGTTACACTTTACTTTATAAGGGAAAGGCAAACCTCATGCTTGCCGTCGCTCTTTTATTACCTTACAATCTTATTCTGTGGTATTGATATTTGTACCTGTAATCATGCCAAGCCATTCTGCAGTTCTTCCATAATCCGCGATCTGGGTCTGAAAGCCCAGGTACTGGTTATATAAAGTCTGTTTTCGGATCGTTAAATTTTCATTGTACTTGGCGATGCGCTTGTCATAACTTTTGCGCTGATCTTCAATCGTGGTCAATGTGCTGGCTAATGAGCCGTTGGAGCCTGCATAGCGCGAGACCAAGCTATTGAGATCACCCAGTCCAGTATCCAGCAGCGCGGTCACATCTGAAGTATGGTTCTTCAGTGCATCACTAAACTTGGAGCTGTCGAGAGTCAGTTTCATATCTTTATCAAAGCTGATACCGATCTCTGCAAAATTCTTATAGCTGCCGCTGTTGGAAATATTACGATTTATACGATTGATCATATCCAATCTCAAACCGCTGAAGCCAAGATCTCCGCTTAACGGACCGCGTGTATAGGTGGTTTTGCCTTCTGCGTTCGTGGTTGGAGTGGAAGCTAGTTTATCCTTCAGGTGAGTTAAAGTTGAATTGAATTTATCCACCATCGCCTTCATCAATCCAGCGGCTTTATCGGATGTGGCTGAAATGCTCAGACGGGCGCTCTTGCCCTCTGCATCTGATGACAGGTTAATGGTCGTTCCATCTATCACATCGTTCAAATTGATATTAGCCGCCCGCGAAATATTCATGCCATTCACAGTAAAGCTGGCATTTTGAGCGGGCTGCAAATCTGCTCCGAAGCCAAGTCCTGCCCCATCTGTAAAGAGCATGGTGTGATTTTCGCCGGTTTGGGAACCGGTCAAGACCAGTTTATTGGCTACGATCGAGGCCTTGAAGTCACGTCCCTCAGGCTGGCTGGCTGCGTTAATAGCAGTGGTAATGTTACGCAGTGTATCTGTCGAGTTGATCGAGATCGAGGTGCCTGCGGCAGTGTAGGTGAGCGTCATGCTGGAAGTGGCACCCAGTGAATTCAGGGTGAAATTAAGGCCACGCCCGGTATCATAGCTACCAGCCGACATATTCTGCCATTCACTTGTATAGCTGGTCCCATTTTGGGTACGAATAGAAACCGCTTTCCCATCTGCGTTGACCAACCGGAATTGGCGGATTCCATTTGAATTACGAGTTTCCAGAGTGTAACTTCCCGTTCCCAATTCTCGCTGCCCACTCGCAATCGTACTGGCAATCGCTCCAGTGACTGTGTCATTGGGAATAAGGCTAACTGCGTTTGTGCCATTCCCACCCATCCAAAAGGTTCCACTCTTGCCTAAGGACACATCCGGGCTAAATGCCGCATCTGTAGATTTGGATTGAGCTTTAGCCAATTGCGTAACCACGATATCGTATTCTGCGGTGGCGGCGCTTTCAGAAGAAGTGGCGCTCAGTACTGTTGTACCAGCGGCGCCAGGCGTAACAGCCGCTTTGCTAACCAGGTTCATTCCATAAGCAGCCTGAGTGCTGATAAGCGCTTGAAGCGCACCTTGCAAGGAATCAAAATTGGTTTTTATATCCGTATAGACACCACGGCGCACAATGATCTGATCTTTCTGAGTTTGCACTCTATTGAGAGGAGCGCTTTCAGAATCGATGATTGCCTTGATCGCCGTCTGGAATGAAGGCGCCAGGCCCTTTATTGAAGTATCTATGGATGAGATTGTGCCAGCCATGTTTCACCTTGGTATCTTGCAAACCTGTATATCCTGAGAGCTATATTGGGGAGGCACCTGGGTGCCTCCCCAAAACGTTTCTATTTGTTGCGTTGTAGCACCACTAAACCTTATCGGAAGAGGGCCAGAAGGCTCTGCGGAGCCGCATTTGCCTGGGCTAACATGGCTGTGGCTGTTTGCTGCAAGATCGTGTACTTGCTGGCATTGACCTGTTCTTCCGCCATGTTGGCGTTCATAATGCGGTTGTAAGCGCCTTCAACATTGACCTGAGCTGTGGAGATCGCTTCTTCCTTGAAGCTCAAGCGAGCCATCAAAGAGCCGAGGCCGGAAAGGGCGCTGGTCACTTTGTCGAGAGCATAGTTGGCCGTGGTCATGTACGCGCCGGCTTTGATGCTGGTGGAGACATCCACTGAGAAGTTATTGGCCTGTTGGTAGGTGAACCGCTCAGATTCTCCAGCCGCTAAGTTTCCAAAGGCGCCAATCGTGATGCTAACGCCGCGCCCGGTTTGGAAAGTGCCAGCTGCAGCTTTGTAAGAATACAAGCCGGAGATCGAACCCGCAGCGTTGCGGGCAATTTGAACAGCCTGACCGGATGCGTCATTCAACTCAAACTTGGCCTCGTTTTTCGCGATGTATTCAAAGTTCATGGACTGCCCGGCGACCAAGCCACTGGGATCCGTACCGAAGGTCAGCGCAATACCGGTTGTGGCACCTGCATCGTCTAGAACGTTACCAGCGGAAATATCCTCATTCGAAACCGTCATGGAACCGGTTCCATTCCAGGTGGAGTCATCCAGGTTGGTGATGAGGTAACTAACATCAGTGGATCCGGCTACGGCAGTAATCTTGAGATTGTAGCGGCCAGAGGCGAGTTCGCCAGCCGGGGCGTCTGAGGTGCCTAATGCATTGACGCCGGAGAGCAGGCTGCTCGTGGTGTCCAGCGTGGCTTTGCCTTGGGTGGCGGAAGTAGCCTTATCCAGGACTTCAAAGGAATAATCACCGGTTGAAAGTTCGGACATGCTGCCCAATTGGCTGGACGTCGTTCCACCGCTAAACGAATCGCTTACATCCACGAAGGTAGCAGTATCAGCCGAGACTACATCAGAAAGATTTAAGGTAGTCGGGTCCAGTTTGCTCGGCAGGGTCCAGGTCGTGGTTTCGCCTTCATCCACACCAGTTTGGAAAACTTTGTTGCCGGTGGTATTGTCGAGCAGTTTGACGCCGTTCCACTTGGTCTGGTCAACCAGGTCCTGGATCTGCTGGGCATAAGCCGAGAGTTGATCCTGGATCGCAGCGCGTTCTGAAGTACCGATCGTATCAGAAGCAGCCTGTTCGGCCTTGCTGCGCATCTGAACGATGATGTCGGTCATCTTGCTTAAGCCGCCTTCGGCGACGGAGAGCATGTTCTTGGCATCACTGATATTATCGAGGGAAACCTTCAGACCTTCCGAGCGGGCCAGCATTTTGGTGGCGATGGTCAGGCCAGCCGGATCATCCTGGGCGCTGTTGATGCGCTTGCCGGTCGAGAGGCGGGTCTGGTGCAATGCCAATTTCGCATTGATATTTTGAAGAGAATTCAGGGCGTTAAGAGCGCCTATGTTACTTGCAATTCGGGTTACATCTACATTAGCCATTTCAAACCTCCATGTTTGAATGTTTCAGGGGATCCTTCCCCTTTTTGATTGAGATTAGGTTTTTGTCTTACTTCGAACGTTTGGTACGGACTTATTTGACTGTTGGATGGCAATGATGTTTTTATTCGATAAGCACCTCCGTGTGCTGAAACTCAAATATTTTGTTTTTCTCTTATATTTATATTTTCGGCAGAAAAAGCAATAACTTGAGGCTTTTTCGAGGGAATCGGCGTAAAAAGCGCATTAATTTTTTTAACGCTCGTTTATTTGCAGTGCTATATTTTTTTTGGGTTCTCCCGTTTTTAGCGGGATGTAGACCCGAAAAATCAGGTTGTGAACGCGCGTACGCGTGCTCACAACCTGATTTTTCGGTATTTTTCCCGTCGGTAGCGGTAGAGCCTTTTTTTGAAGAGCAGGAATCGCACCGTTTATGAAAACATATTGGAAATTAAGGGAGTATACTGCCCACGCTGCCGTTATTTCCGGGCTTCCTGGTCGAAACAGGGATCTCCTGATGAGGTAAAACCATGTTTTCTCGCCTTTCGAAATCGTTGGAAAATTGCATTGCAACTGCTCTTTGTAATCGCGATATGTGCGCTGGCCGCGTTCATTCTGTTCTCTTTGGGAGTGTTGAACCAGGATTCCGGAAGACACCGAATCCATTTAAGGGTGGAAGCTTCGGGGGCAGTTGCGATTATCACCCTACAGGCAGGGGATGCCTCCATCTCCGATCCGACCACTGTCTCTGCACCCTGGTCAAAAACGATCGATCTGCCAACTGGCACTGAAATCTATTTGACGGCTTTAAATCCGACCCAGACAGGTCGATTAAGTTGCGTGATCACCCTGGATAACATTCCCTGGAAATCAGACACGACCAGCGCCCCAAAAGATGGGGTGGCCTGTGCCGGGATTGTTCCCTAAGCAAGCTATAGCTGGGGCGTTTTCAAGCCGGATTGCAGACCTTCTCGTAAAGCGAGATGAATGGTCAATAGACCCTGGGATGTATTGAGGGGCACGATCAGGCGTGGATATTCGAGGGTAGAAAGCGTGGATCCTTTGCCAAGGATCAGAGAAGGCGTAGAAATACTGGTTTCATAACCGGCTTCAGCCAGTTTCATACTCGCCCGGCCAGTGATGACATTTCCCAGTTCTGCAATACCACTCTGGGCCAGTCTATCCATTGTTCCAAGCTCTTCTCCCATCAAAACCGAGGCCATCTGTATGGCCGTCTCTTTCGTCATACTAAAAAACACGGTCCCATTCACCGCTCCAATTAGTGAGATGATGACCGTCACATCATCGGTAAGGTACAAACCGTTTTCGAGATGCAGATCCCCACGCTCGACATTTTCGCGCATTTCAAGGCTCAAGACTTCATGTGCTGATTGGACAAAAGGGTTTAGAAACTTGACATTCATGGCATTCTCCATTCCGTAAGCTTAGGATTAATCAAGAACCCTTTTGAGAGGATGGGATGTTGATCAAGGGTATGAACTCATCTTGAGTTTGTGAAACTCCCGAAGTTCGTTCCTTCAAAGCCAGGTGAACCGTAAATTCACCAAACTGCGTGTGGAGTGGTACTACAACTCGAGGGAAATCAAGGGTGGAAACCGTAGTCCCTTTTCCAGTCAGGACCATGGGGGGCGAGATATTCGATTTGAATCCGGCTTGAGAAAACCGGATAGTCGCCTGCCCGCTAATGACGTTCCCTAACTCAGCTACCCCGCTTTGAGCCATTGAGTTAAGCTCATCAAAATCCTGCTCGACAATTCTGGATACCAGGCGTAGACCGGTCGCCGTGGGCATCCCGTACATCACAACTCCATAGACATCTCCAATGAGATTGATCAACACGGTAATATCATCGGATGTCATTGCAGATTTTTGCAAGGAGATTTCTCCACGGGTAACATCTGCGTTTACCTCTGCTTTAATACTTCCACCGCAGCCTGAATAAAAGGATTCAATAAGTTCACATCCATTTTTTTACCTCCAACAAATTACGATCTACCTAATCTTTGATTGGAACAAGCAGACTTTTGATTCGGACAATTGAATCATTTATGGTTGTCCGAAAGATTTTTTATAAAATGAAATCCCGAAGTTTTGCAAACCAAATCGACCGGGGCCGGATATGATTTCCGTGCCCCCTACAAACAATACTCCGCCGGGGTTCAATGCTGCACAAAACTTTGCGTACAATTTGTCCTTCGCTTCAGCCGTGAAATAAATAACCACATTCCGGCAAACGATGAGATCAAAATTATTCTCAAAGCGATCATTCAACAAATCCTGTTCTTCAATGCGAATATTTTTCTTTAATCCCTCACTGGCATGATAAGGCGCTGTTGGGGTGATATATTTCTGACGCTGAGTCTGAGAAAGATTACGGAGATCCTCTAGAGTATAAGGCCCACCCGCTCTGGCTTTCAGCAACGCACCCCGGTTCAAATCAGTTGCGAGCAGATCATATTTCTGGAAGGGAACAGCCTCAGCCATCATTACAGCCAGGGAATAAGCTTCCGTCCCAATCGAGCAACCGGCGCTCCATAATTTCAGTCCACCGAATGAGCGGTTTTCAGTCGCATTTTTGATTAAGTATGGCAAAATCTCGTTGCGAAGTGCATCCCAACGGGCCAGATCCCGAAAGAATTCGGTTACATTGATGGTGAGATAATTTCGGAAACGCTCCCGCTCCAGGTGATCCGTCGAAAGAAGAGAAAAATAATCTTTCCAGGTGGCAACCTGGCTCCGGACTAGCCATGAATCCAGGCGACGTTTCATCTGTTCGTCTTTATAGTTCTCCAGATCGATTTTAAGCGTGTATTTGATTGAAGATTTAACTTCTTTGTAGATGTCTGCTTCCATGCTGATAGAACCTCGATCACAAATTTGTGAGGGTTGACTGGGCGGCTTGTTGGATTGCGTGGGCAATTTGCGGTCGCGGCAAAACGATGCTGGCCGCTCCCGCTTCTACCACGCTGCGCGGCATCCCCCAGACTACACAGGTACTTTCGTGTTCGGCAATGACATACCCTCCAGTGCTGTTTAACAGGGAAGCTCCCAGGGTTCCATCGCTGCCCATACCGGTCAGAATCACAGCCACTACTTGCTTGCCGAAATGTTGGATCAGGGAATTGAGAGTGACGTCCACAGCCGGGCGCACACCATGTACCGTCGGTTTTTGATTCAGACTTACTCGCTCGTTTTCGTCCAGGGTGAGATGAAATCCACCGGGGGCCAGCAACACCTCTCCAATTTTGAGAGCATCGCCAGGTTCGGCTTCCTTGACGCTAAGCGGGGAAAGGGAATTTAGTCTTTCAGCCAACGAACGGGTAAATCCAGCTGGCATGTGTTGCACAATAACAACCGGAGATTGCAAGTCAGGTGGTAAAGCCGGAACAATTTCACTCAACGCGCTCGGGCCACCGGTAGAGGCACCAATTAAAATCACCGGTGTTTTTTTCAGGTATGCACGGACTTTCTTCTCGGACTGACCGGATGGTAGGGCATGAACAGGTGCCATAAGAGGAGGCGAGACGGGATTCACCTTCGCTTGGGCTGCCACCTTGATCTTTGCCTTCATATCTGCCATCGTTGCGCGGATGTCCAGCCGGTTATCCGGTTTGGCAATGAAATCAACAGCGCCGAACATCAAAGCGCGGATCGTTTCAGCGGCACCTTCCTTTGTCAGGCTGCTGAACATAATGACCGGGCGTGGATCCATTCTCATGATCTCGCGCAGGGTCGAGAGCCCGTCCAGAACCGGCATTTCCACATCCAGCGTGATGACATCGGGTTGGATTTGGGGAAGCAGTTTGAGAGCGTCCCTGCCATTGCTTGCCGAACCGATAACCTGAATCTCAGGATCCTCGTTCAACTGTTGGGCGATCGTAAAACGCATGAAGGCGGAATCATCTACTACCATCACCCGAATTGGTTTAGGCGATTTAAACATCGCTTGGTCTTGCAATTTGTCAGTCATGTCCGTTTTAAGCCAACAGTTTGGTAATTGCGCTCATCACACGGTCGTGTTCGAAAGGTTTGACGACGAAATCGCGTGCCCCCGATTTTACAGCTTCTAACACCACCGATTCCTGACCGAGGGCAGTCAGCATGACAACCCGTGCCTTTGTATCGAAACCAACAATCTCCTTCAACGCGGCCAACCCATCCATTTCCGGCATCGTGATATCCATCAGAACCACATCCGGATGAATGTCTTTGTAGGTAGCCACTGCCTTTAGACCATTTTCGGCCTGGAAAACCTCATGCCCACTCGCGTCAAGCATTTTGGTCAGGCGTAGACGCAAAAATTCAGCATCATCGACGATCAATATTTTTGCCATACCTTATTTCTCCTTACTACATCTCATGTTCTTTTTCGCCAGCAACCCTCACGGTCACTCGGCTGTCTGCAACGTATACTCGAACAGTACGCCCTAAATGTCCACCGACTTCCACGGCAGAGACCGACAAATTGAGGCGTTTCAGTGTCTCATAGGCTGCTTCGATATTACGCGTACCGATATCGAAGGAACCGATCACACCGCTTGACACCAGCATGTTTGCACCGCCCACGAGGTGGACGGCCAAACGAGCTTTGCTCGCTCCTTCTTTCAGCAGGGCCTCTATCAGGCTTTGAATGCCGCTTTCCACAAATTTGCTGGTGCTCTGCTCTCCTGTCTTAATCCATCTCTTGCTCTCGGCAGTACAGCATGAAGTAAACCAGCGATCTTCGGAACCGGGTCAATCATTACCACGCCAACACAGGATCCCAAACCGTAAGCCACAAGAATGTCCTCAGGGCAGCGGCTGACAACCAGTTCACCCAATCCCACGTTCGTAGGCTCTTTCATATGCTGGACTTCTTGTCAAATAAAGTTTGAAGCGCATTCATATCGGGGATGACCCAGAAATCCGCCCGGACACAACGGTCGCCATCCATAAAATTAGCCTGCATCAGCAGAGCCTGTTCGCTGACGCCGCCAGTAGTCGCCACAACAATATCTAGAATTGCCCCAACCATGTCAACCATTACTGCCGGCGGAGTAGGCCGTAAGCTGGCGTCAACTTTTTTGGCGATTGCGTTCAAGAAAAAAGAAGCACAAAGATTACCCAATTCACCAAGCGCAGACCTTTCCAGATGACCGAGATGTTGAGTTGTTCCGGGGGGCAAATCCATTAAGAGATCGACCAATTCCATCGCTTTTTGATCCGGTACGATCATCATAATCTGGCCAATCAAATCGCCGTCGAAACGCAAATAGATGCCCACCGCGTCATCGTCCAAACCACCAACAACTTCTGGTATAGATAAAATCGGCACCAGCCTTCCCGTCGGTTTGCCAACCTGAATCTTTCGGCCAATCATGCCAGAAAAACCACTTGCAGCGCTTCTCACGCCATCATTTGCAATTGATTTCAGCATTTCTAATAAATCCCGGTCGAAAAAGGCGTTTTCTTCCATTTCATAACCTCCTAAATTCCTGCTAGCTTGAGTAAAGCGAACACATCCAGAATCAACGCTACCTGGCCATCACCGAGAATAGCCGTACTCGAGATGCCTGGAATTTCGCCGATGAAATTCCCGAGCGGTTTCACAATCACTTCTTCTTCCCTTTCCAGCGCGTCCACCATCAAGCCAACCCGGTGCTTACCGGACTGGACCACGACAGCAAAGCGATATTTGCCTTCTTCGTCCTCTTGCGCAAAATTAAAAAGGCTCGAAAGCCGGACCAGCGGAAGAACGCTTCCTCGCAACACAGTGACCGGCTTCTGGTTGACACTCTTGATCTCGGCTGGGTTGAGGCGCAGCGTTTCAGTGATCATCACCAACGGAACTGCAAAAGTGGTTTGGTTCGCCTTGATGAGCAGGGATGGTATGATAGCCAGGGTCAATGGCAGAACGATTTGGAACCGGGTGCCCCTGCCACGGGTGGTCTCGACCTGGATCGAACCATTGACGCGCTGTATATTGGTACTGACGATATCCATGCCAACCCCCCGGCCTGAGATATCGGTGACTTTATCGGAAGTCGAAAGGCCTGCCAGAAAGATCAGATCAACCAATTGTTCTTCTGTCAGACCGGCAGCCTCTTCGGCTGAGATCAAGCCCTTTTGAAGGGCTTTCTTGCGCAATTTTTCGCCATCGATACCGCTGCCGTCATCCTCAACAGTAAGAATGATGCAGCCCTGCTCATGCCGGGCTGTCAGTGTAATCGTGCCGCGCTCCGGTTTGCCGGCGGCAAGCCGCTCCTCAGGCAACTCGATACCATGATCGACCGAGTTTCGGATCAGGTGGATCAACGGGTCGTGGATCTCCTCGATCATGGAACGGTCCATTTCGGTTTCTTCGCCGAGGATAACAACGTCGATGGATTTATTGACCTTTTGGGCCATATCGTGCACCATGCGTGGAAACTTCCTAAAAACACTGGACACCGGCAACATACGGATCAGCATCACTTCTTCTTGAAGCTGGTCTGTAATTCGTCCAAGATGATCTATGGTTTCGAACATCTGGTCATAATTGTTATTAATTCGCGTCAGGCGATTGTGAATTTGTTTCAAACGATTACGATCAGTGATCAGTTCGCCAACCAAATTCATGAGGCTGTTCAGACGTTCGACAGTGGCGCGGACAGTGAGATCGGTGTTGCGCCTGCCGTATGAATTTTTACGCCTCTCCCAGCCTTCGTTAGTGGCATTTTGAGTGGACGAATTGCTTCCCTCTTGACTTCGAAACTGCCTCCGTTACAGGTGCTTTTCCCTGGTAAGGGACAGGGACGCCGTTGGAAAGCACGATCCTCTCATCGACGCAAATTTCATCAATACCGGAAATGCTGGTCAATGCAGCGCTGATCTTTTCAAAGGATTGAGACGACACCAAGATGGCAGAGAAATCACGAATGGATGTGGCTGTTTCAATCTGATCTTGGGTCGGCGCCATCGATTGGATCTCGCCTACGTCCTGCAATGCCATCATCAGTTGAAAAGCGCGCGCGGCCGAAGCCATACTGTTAATATCGATTTTGGCCTGGATTTGCAGATTTCTTTGAAAATCTTGTCCGCCCTCCTGAATAGATGTTTCCACTTTTGTTTCCAAGCGCTGAGTTGACGGATTGTTATTTTTGACTGGAGTTTCTTGTGTATTCCCGGTAAATTCCTTAAGCGCCAGCACGATCTCATTGACATCTGTATCGCTTACTTGTCCGGTGACGATTTCATCACGCAACAATCGCATGCTGTCTACAGCGCTCAGGCAAAGATTAACCAGTCCGGAGGACATCTGGATACTATCCTTGCGAATTTGGTCCAGCAAGGTTTCAAGGGCATGGGTCAACTCCGTCATCCGGCGATGACCGATCATGCCGCACATTCCTTTTATGGTGTGAGCAGAGCGGAAAACGGTTTGCACCAACTCCGGATCGCTCTCGCCCCGATCAAAGCGAATTAAGATATCATCCAAAGCCTGGAGGTGCTCATCCACTTCAGCCAAAAATATGGGCAGTTCATCTTCACTAATATCGAAAACAATTTCCATAGGTTACTCGCGCGTTGGAGGCAGGATTCCCTTTCAGTTTTTTCTCTGCTCAAAGATAGCATGGGAGTGCCGTTTCTTCAGTAAATCATCCGTAAAGAGAATCCAAAAAAGGGATAAATTTTTTGCTGCGGTTTGATTACGAAAAAAGTGCTCCTTTCCTTTGAAAGAAGCACTTGAAATTCCATATTTCAGTGAACACCAAGATTAGGATTGGTTGTTCTCTCCCTTGTCATCTTCAGGTTCATCTTCGTTCTCAGAAGCCAAGAGTTTCCGCAATTCCTCAAACGTTTCCAGAGTCAGGTTTATCTGCAAGCAACTCCTGGATTTTTATCTGGTCCTGGATGGCTTGGTAGACTTCCTGGCGCAAGATCACCATCTCACGTGGAGCCGAGATACCAATTTTGACTTTTTCGCCTTCGATCGCTAACACCGTTAAAAGAATCGAATCCCCAATTGCAATACTCTCATTTACCTTACGCGTTAAGACCAGCATTCTCTTACACTCCAGTTTTTTGGGAATGGATCGAATACCGCTTCACTGAACGGATAGGCGAGCGGTTTCTAACCGGATACTGGCTCGAACGGAACTACCGTAAATAATCAAAGAGGCTGAGCGCAGAAATCGCCCGTTGGCTGACCTCTAGAACTGCTTCGTAAGTGGTTTGTTGATTGACCAGGAGAGCAATTCCTTCTGCCATGTTGATATCCTCGTTTTTCGATAAGAGGCCTTTTGTCTCTAGTTTAACGGATTCCAAGAAGTTAGAAGCTGACTCCACTTGACGAAGACGTGCACCGTTCGAGGTGCGGTACTGATTCATTGTATCCAAGGATGATTTAAATCCGCTCAAGGAGCTCTGCAAAGTCAAGGGGTCGGTGAGCGGATCCCCGGTGTTGTTGATATTGCCCTGCATCAGGGCATTGGCTGCCAAGGCCAAATTCTCAAGGAAGCCTAAAATGGCCTGATCACCACGAACATTGAGCGTCACATCCTGGTCTGGCCCCAAGCTGCGTTGCATGCTGCCTTGATCGCCAATATAGTTTACTACCTTAGGTGTGAAAGGATCGCCCTTGTAATCCACGAGAGGAGCACCAGCATCCACCAGTTCGAAAGCTTTACCGTTTATTTGAAATCCCGCAAAAATGGTTTGCCCGTTTACCGAAGTATTACCAATTTCAACAGCCTGGTTGAGCAAATCCTGCATTTCAACCCCGAGGGTAGTAGCGCGCTCGCTGGCGGAAAGCGTATCATTGAGGCCGCGCAATACCAGGTTATTTGCACGGACAGCAATCTGTTCCAGTTGGTCGAGAGCGTTGTCGCTGGCGGTCATCCAGTTTTGGGTAGACTGCGTTGTTTCCAGATAGGATTCCAGCGTTCGAAGGTGTGAGCTCAAACTGAGGCTGACCGAAGCCCGGTGGGGATCTTCGGAAGCATAGCGGAACTGTTTCCCGGAGGAAACCCGATCCTGGAATTTGCTCACCTTTTCCAAGTTCTCTGACATTCGTTGGATGGCATTGTCAACCATCATGCGGTTGGTGATACGCATATCGCCTCCTTGCTATCGGCCGACCAGGCCCATACGGTTAATCACTGTATCGAGCAGGTCGTCATAGGCCGTCATCACGCGGGCTGCTGCCTGATACGCTTTTTGAGCCCTGGCCATATTCGCGGCTTCCTCATCCAGGTTAACTCCCGAGACCGACTCGCGCTGGTCGTTCAGCGCCTTTGCGACCAAGTCATGCTGGTAAGTATTGTCGGCAGCGCGCCTGGTGGACACAGCCAGATTAGTAATCTGTGCGTTATAGAATTCGTTCAAAGTAGCTGCGCCGGCGCTCATCCCTTTGACCGTTTTTAGCCCGGCAATTTGGAAGGCGATGTCGTTGTTTCCGGCCTGGCCAGCGGCGCTAGATGTGGCGATACTGGCCGCGTCCAGCAAAGGATTAACTGCAATGGTTGCGGCATTTGTTCCGGTGAAGAAGTCGAGACCGGTGGCGTTGTTTAAGCCGAATCCAGTGATATGGATGCCATTTACTTGGGCGCTCAAACCCCCGGCGAGCGCGTTCAGTCCCGTGAGTTGGTCTTGCAGCAATCCTCGCACTTCTAAGGTTCCTTTCAATTTTCCACTGGCGGGATCCAATTTCTGTCCGTCTGACCAGTAAACATCCAATATGCTGGTGTCGACGGGATTGGGACGAGTTTCCAGCTTGATCGCATCATGTCCTGTCACCAGAACATGCCCGCTGATGGATACCACCATCTCACCATTTTTCTGCTCGAAAGAAACCGCGCCGGTTAACGCTGCCAGTTGGTCGAGGGCCAGGTCGCGTTTGTCCATCAAATCATTGGGTTGCTCGCCAAGCGAGAGGACATGCGCGATCTCTCCGTTAAACTGCGCTACCTGCGCCGCCAGCATGTTGACTGTCTCCACGTGACTTGCGATAACCTGGTTCTGGTCGCTGCGCAATTGAGTAATCTGGCTCGCCCGGCGATTGAAGGCATTTGCCAGCGAAGCGGCGTCCTCGAGCAGGACAGTTCGAAGGCTGGGGTTTGTCGGATCGTTGGAAAGAGAGCTCCAACCGCCCCAGAACTGGTCCAGTTTGGGCAACAGGCCGTCTTCGGTAGTCTCTGATAGCGTCAATTCCAGTTGGTTGAGAATTTCGCTTTGGGCCTCCCAGTTTTGGGTCTCGGCAGAGACTGCTCGGTAGCGGCTGTCGAAAAAAGCCAGGTTGAAGCGCTGTATGCGCTCTATCGTCACGCCGTTGCCCTTTTGGCCTGCACCAATCCCATAGTCCGAACCATTGATCGAACTGGGGATGGAAGCCGTCAACTGGGCTGCCTGCCGTCGGTAGCCCGGCGTGCTGGCGTTGGCAATATTGTGTTCGATGACCTCCAACGACTGGGAATGGGTCAAGACGGCTTGTAATGCGGTAGAAATGCCCGAAGTCAGAGTAGGCATAATAAAGCTCCTTAGACGCGGAACTCAACACCCAGCCCGGCAGCTTCCTGGTGTTTGTTCGCAGATTTCTTGGCGCTATACCCGTCAGACTCTGGTTGGAAGATGCTGATAAGGAAGGCCTGGGTCGCCTTAAGCCAATCCAACCTCGACAAGGCCAGCGCCTGATTGGCGCGGTTCAGCTCGCGGACCTGGCTGGCCAGGCTCGAAATCCCTTCGGATAAATTACGAATACGGTTGGTGTCCTCTGATTGAAAGTGCGGCAACAAGGCCTGGATCGAAGTGTCCTGCGAGTGCAATTCAAGCGCGAGGGAAATATCCTGCACAATCTTGCGGCAGTGATCTTCCATCACACTCATTCGATCGAGCAAGGCTTCTTTGTCTTCGACAATTTTTAAAATAAAATCGGGCTCGTTCAACAGGGAGTCACGTTCTTTTTTTGAAAGCGCAAGCATCTCCTGTAACAGTCTGAACTGCCGCACGAGCACTTTTTCGAGCTCCAACTTATTTTTGTTGAGATTTTCAGTTTCCATCGCAGGAGTCCTTGCCAGTTGTTACTTCGGATAGAGTTTCGACACTAATTTGCGGGCGAGCTCGCTGACCTGCACGGTGTAATCACCGCTCTCGATTTGTTGTTTTAACAAGGCCAAACGCTCAGCATCTCTCTCGTCCACGTGATCCAGAGATACACGGGCTTTCGCCAGCAGGCGCGCATTTTCTGACATCTCGGCTCTGTCCGTTCCAGCGGCCACTACATTGGCGTTCTTCAAGTTTCCTTTCTTCTCAACCCGATTGGCTGCCTCTGAGCGATTGGCAGCGAGAGGCTGTATGCCGTTATTTTCGATCTTCATAGGTTCGTACCTCCTGTATGAAATACATCCTTATATTAATATTATCGGCAGAATTGTTGAAAACTTGAGGCCGATCGCGTAAATTGCAACGCAATTCATTAATACCTGCCCAATTTATCCCTTGCGCAGGTTAATTGCCTGGGAAATCATCATATCCGTCTGTTCGAAAACCTTTAGTGACATGCTGAAGGCGCGTTGCAAGGTCATCAAATGGGTCAGTTCCTGGGCCATATTCACATTTGACTGTTCGATCCTGTAAGCGCTGATTGCTCCGAAGTTTTCAGTTCCGGGCGCACCAGTCTGGGCGGCGCCAGAGGCTTCGGATTCCAGCCAGATATTGTCGCCGTTGCCGGTCAGCCCAGTGGGATTGGGGAAACGGGTCAACTCGACGGCGCCTGCCTCTGTGCCGGCGCCGGCTGCGTCCAGTGCGGTAACCGTTCCATCCGGACTGATGTTTATACTTGTAGTTCCTTCTGGGATTTCACCATTCCAAATTAACGGGTAGCCGCTGGCGGTGACCAGGTTGCGGTCGGCGTCGAGGCTAAACTGACCGTCCCGGGTGTAACCGGTCCCGCCATCTGGCAGGGTGACGCTGAAAAAGCCCTCGCCCTGGATCGCCCAATCAAGCGGATTGGTTGAATTGCGCAGGGAACCTTGCATAGTTAGCAGCTGGGTGGCGCGCATTTGTGTGCCTTCCTTAACCTGCTGGTTGAGCAGCTCCTGGAAGTTGGAGCGGTTGGCCTTGTACCCGGCAGTGTTGACATTGGCCAGGTTGCTGCTGGTTACGTCCAGGTCTGTTAGGCGGGTAAGCATATCCTGGCGGGAAATATTCAGTGTGTGAAAAAGCGAGGCTGGCATCTCAACTCCTTATCCGATCCGGCCGAGCGAGGCAATGGTCTTGCCCAACAGCTCGTCCTGGTTCTGAACCAGTTTCTGGGCAGCTTCATAGGAGCGGGCAACTTCAACCAGTTGGGTCATTAATTGCGATGGGTTGGCATTGGACATTTCCAGATAGCCCTGAACGACCTGGGGCACATCTTCGCCCGTGGACGCCTCTGGACCCGTAAAGAGGTTGCCCTCAGTATGCTGCAATTCCGTTTCCGGGTTGGCGAAAACGCCGATACCCAGGGTGGCAACGGCGTTTCCGTTAACATTGATCGCACCATCCGGTCCAACCGAGACATCCCCATCCGGCAGTTGGATTGGCTGGCCGGCATTATCCAGAACCTGGTAGCCGTCAACCGTCACCAGGTTGTTGTCAGCGTCACGCAGGAAGCGCCCATCGCGCGTATAGCGTTGACCATCCGGGGTATCAACTGTGAAAAAACCGTTTCCCTGCAAAGCCAGATCGAGCGGGTTGCCGGTATCCTGCAAAGCCCCCTGCTCGAAATCGATGTACTCATCGCTGATCTGCGTGCCCAGGCCTAAGAGGCCGAGATAATCGATCGTGCCCTTGGCCCTAAGCTCGTTCGAATATACAGCCTGGTTCTGCATGAAGTCTTCTGCAGTCGTCAGGATCTGTTTGAAGCCGGGGGTCTGCATGTTGGAAATATTATGGCTGAGCACCTGCTGTCGGGTGGCATTCATCACCATAGCTGTGACGGCGGAATAAAGGCCTTTGATCATTTGAATTGCTCCTTTTTTTCAGCGTTGAAACCGATCAACTACGGCAAATACGCCGAAATCTTATTCTTCTTCTGAATGTGCAATACTAACTGTACTTCTTCGCGCGCCATACTGAACTGGCGAGCGATGTCCACATCTGACATATCGGCCTCAGCCATCGCGCCGATCAAACGGTTGCGCTCTATCGCGGCGGCAGTCGTATCCCCCGGCTGGGGTTGGTTAGCGCGCGTCTGGCTAACGCTTAAGAGCTTCTTGAAATCAGCCTGTCCCATCACTCCACCCGAAGGCGGGGTAGAGGTGGACCGCGGAGTGCTGGTCACCAGGCTGCGCATTTCCTCCACCACCGGCATCATACGTCGGGCCTGAGCTTGATGGTTCTGTGCCAGAGCAGTCTCGCGCGCCAACTGAAGCACATACAGCGAATCCTCGAGAGATATTTTAGGAATACTGCTCATCTTTTATTCTCGCTTTTATGAGAGTGATCGCATACGCGTGCAACTGGCAGACACGTGATTCGGTGATATCCAGAATCTTACCTATCTCTTTAAGTGTGAGTCCTTCGTTGTAATAGAGGGACAAAACCAACTGTTCTCGTTCGGGAAGATCTCGAATGGCGCTACTCACTTCAGAGATCACCGCTTCTTCTTCGAACGTATCCGCTGGGTCAGCTTGTTTTTCATCATCCACCGCATCTTGCAGCACACCTGTGTCTTTCTTGTCGGTTGCGATCATCTTGTCCAAGGAAACAAGGACACAATTCAGGTCGGCCAGTCCTTCCTGGACTTCTTGAACATCGAATCCGCTCCTGGCTGCGATTTCATCTTCGGTGGGCCCGCGCCGCTTCTCGGTCCACAAGGCGCCGATGGTATTTTGTATGATGTTTATCCGTTTGCGTCCGGCGCGGGTCATCCAGTCCGAAGACCGTAAATAGTCGATAATCCCTCTGCGTATGCATAAACAAGCATAGGTGCTGAAACGTGTTTTAAACTTCAAGTCGAAATGATCGACAGCCTCCATAAGCCCGATCAGTCCTTCGTGAGCCAGATCTTCGTAATCCCTCTCTGTTTCCTTTGTTACGCCTAACCGCCCCAACATATAGTGCACGAGAGGAACAGATTGCAACACCAGTTTTTCCCGCATTTCCGGCGAACGGATAAGCAAGAACTCGTCCAAAACATCCGCTAATTCTAGTTGCATGACCATCGTTAATGTTCCTCAAGGAGAGAAGGGATCTCCATGCTTTCGGAATTCTCCTGATTCTCAACGTTCTCTTGTCTATTTTGTGGGCCGGGGTTCTCGATATGCTCGAGATCATCAATCTCCTCGGACATTGCAGCCTGGAGATCTGCCTCGATCTCGGCCCGGCTGGCGCTCAGCACCCCGTTCGAAACTTGCCGGGAAACCACCATGAGCAAACTTCCCAGCACGCCCAACGCTATACCGGTACGCAGGACAAAATCAAGCAGGCTCACGCCGGTGCGCCAGGAAACGAGAGTGATTGCCAGAAACACGCAAATCAGAAAAATCGCTGAGGAGGTAAACGTGAACTCAACCAGCACAGGTAGATAAACGCCATCCTCCTGTTTTTGCGGCTTTGCTTTTTTAACAGGCTTCTTCACGCTCGCTTTTTCCGGCTTTGAAGGTGCCTGTCCTTCAATTGATTGCTCCACTTTTTCTGTCATAATTGTTTCTTCCACTTGTCTGACCTATCCACTCTCTTTCCCTATCGGAACGGGATTAAAGTCTTACTAATTCCATTCTTTCCCGAATAAAGCCGCCCCCAGCCGCGCCGGGTCAGCAACTTCCAGATTGCGCGAAGCTTCCTTACCGGTAGCAAAGAAACTGAGCGGGAAATGGTTCTTGCGCGCAAAGTTATACAGACTGCCAAAACGATGGGTTTCGTCCAATTTTGTGGCGATAATCCCGTCAATGTTGAACATTCCGAGTGCGGCCGACATCTGGAACAGGTCGCTCTCCTTGGTCGTCGCAGGAGCGACCAGATAGGTGCAGCGATCAGGAATCTCTGCCAGCAGCGCACCAAGTTCGATCATCTGGCTTTCGTTACAAGGGTTATACCCAGGCGTGTCCACGAGGAACAGATCCGCCTCCTGTGATTCGCCCAAAATCTCTTTCAGATCAGCGGGCGTATAAACCAATTTCAACTCAGGCCCCAGCGCATCGGCATAAGCGCGCGCCTCTGCAACCGCTCCCGTACGGACGGTGTCGGCACAAACCCAGGTAACTTTTTTATGCAGGTTTCGGCCGAAAAACAGAGCCAGTTTAGCAACCGTGCTGGTCTTGCCACTGCCGCTCGCGCCCAATACACAGACAACGTTGCTTGAGAGGAACGCCCCCGCACCTTTCTGAACCCGCAGGCTGGCACCCATCAACTCGATGATCGACTTTTTACAAGCATCCGCATCGGCCAGCGTAGTTGGACTGAGTGTTTCCAGGGCAACAGTGAGCACATTTTCGACCAGAGAACTTTCGACTCCCTGGCCGATCAACTGTTCCCTGATCTTTTTCAACGATGGAGGAACGTACCGGTCGTTCTCCGACGGAGATTTTGCCACCGTGTTCGAGGTTTGTTTCGCCGGGACAGGTGCCGGCTCTGAGGCTTGAACAGCCGGGCGAGAGACGGACTTCAGCTTTAACGGGGGAGGTCGGTTAGCAGGATCTCGTTCTGGGGGCAGCGCCCACTCGATCTCAGGCCTCTCTTCCACAAACTCTACGCCTAGACCGTTATTGGCCGGTCGCAAAACCGGTGTGGTATTCGACTTCGTCCCGTCCCCTGACTTAGGGAGCGTGGCAACCACCTCCACGCCCGCTTTCTGCCACGGGTTCCACATTGGTCCAAGCGGCACATCGCGCATCGAAACCACAATGGCGCTGGCGCCCAGTTCGGCCTGAACCAACTGCAATGTTTGGATCATCGTCTCAGATTTAAAAGTTTTTGTGACCATTATTTTCTCCGAGGGTTAGGGTACGACCCACTTCTTAATCGAGATTTACCATGCCATGCGCCTTGACCTTGGTGCCCTGTCCCACTTCGGAGAAGGCCATCACGATCAAATTAGGCAACGATTGTTCCACCAGGCGGCGGAAGGCCAGGCGCAATTCACGCGGGCAGATCAGGATGGGGAAATGCCCCAGTTGGGCAAGAGCTTCCATCTGCTCCCCGGTTTTGATCAAAATCCGTTGGGCGAGCGCCGCATCGATCTGCAGCCTCGGGCTGCCTTCCGCCGAGACAAGCGCAGAACGCAGGGTGACTTCCAGTTGCGGGGCCAGCGTAAAAACATGCAGAGTGCCGGTTTCATCTCTGTACTGGCTCGAAATCGTGTTGGCCATGCTCTGACGCACGGCTTCAGCCAGGATGTGGGGATCACGGGTCATCGCGGCATTATTAGCCAGCACTTCCAGGATGCCACTCAAATCCCGGATGGGAACCCGCTCTCGCAACAGGTCTCGCAACACTCCCTGGATCTCTCCCAGGTTGAGCAAGTCAGGGACCACGCCATCGACCGAAGCTGGCACCCTCTGGCGCAGTTGGTTCAACATTTCCTGTACAAGCTGGCGGCTGAGCAGCTCCGGCGCATGGGATCGTACGATCTCGGTCAGGTGCGTACACAGCACGGAAAGGGGCGTAACCACGGTATAGCCCTTCAGTTCAGCCTGACCCTGTTCGAACTCGCTGATCCACAGCGCGGGCAGGCCAAAGGCTGGTTCCAGCGTTTCGATCCCTTGGAGCGGATCCTCGATGTCCACGCTCGGGATAGCCAACAAACGGTCCAGCATGATTTCGCTGGTGGCAACTTCCTGTCCGCGGATTTTGATGCGATAGGACTGAGGCTGCAGGCGCAGGTTATCCCGGATGCGTACAACCGGCAGCACCAACCCCATTTCGCCCATCAATTGACGGCGGATGCCGGTAATGCGGCGCAACAGGTTGTCCTCGTCATTCTCGTCGATCACCGGGATCAGGCTGTAGCCAATTTCCAGTTCGATTGGGTCGACTACCACCATTTCGAGCATCTGCTCCGGGGTTTCCGGCTCGGTAGACAGGGCCGGCAAACTGTCGGCTTCTGCCAGCGCGACGCTGGCGGCTTGCGTTTTGTTGACGAAGAACGCCCCCACCCCTAAACCCACGCTCACCAAGGCAAAAGGAAGCGTGGGCAAGCCCGGCACCAATGTCATGAGCGCGACAATCACTGCGCCAACCGCCAAAACGTTGAAATTCGAAATTTGCCCTGAGACTTCGTTGCCGAGCGATGTTTCCGAGGTTGAGCGGGTCACGATCAGACCGGCCGCGGCCGAGACCAGCAGCGATGGCACCTGGATGGCCAGCCCGGCGCCAATGGTCAATAAAACATACGTTTGCAAGGCAGCGCCCAAGTCCATGCCGCGTTGCAGCACACCGATGACGAACCCGCCAACGATATTGACCAGCATGATAATGATAGCGGCGATGGCATCACCCTTGACGAATTTGCTGGCGCCGTCCATCGCACCGTAGAAGTCTGCTTCCGATTCGATGGCCTTCCGGCGCTGACGGGCCTGGGTCTCGTCGATCAGACCAGCATTCAGGTCGGCATCGATGGCGAGCTGCTTACCGGGCATGGCGTCCAGGGTGAAGCGAGCGGCCACCTCGGCCACGCGACCGGCACCGCTGTTGATCACCACGAACTGGATGATCATCAAGATCAGGAAGATGACCACGCCGACCACATAGTTGCCGCCAACAATCAACTTTCCAAAACTGGTGATGATTTGTCCCGCTTCTCCGCTCAACAGGATCAGGCGGCTGACAGAAACGTTGATGCCCAAACGAAAGAGCGTGACCAACAGCAGGACGGTTGGAAAAACAGAGAACTCCATTGGCTGGTTGATGAACATGGTCATCAGCACGATGCCGATAGATACGGCGATGCTCAACGCGACAAACAGGTCTATCAAGAAGGCGGGCAGCGGGATAAGCAGCATGCCCACCAGGATGACCAGGCTGAACGCCATGACGATGTCTTTAGAACGTAATAATCCCTGCAAGGCAATCAGGATCGGATTTTGGCTGGTGGTTGCGGTTGTCGTTGTCATTCGTTATTTCCAATCGGGGTCATCGAAGGAGCAGCTGGCCGAACTCCGGACTGAGCTTTGCCCTTGAGTTTGAGAACATATGCCAGTACCTCCGCCATCGCCAGATACAGATCGGGAGAAATTTCCTGGCCTATGTCGATCGTCTTGTACATGGCACGCGCCAGCGGGATGTTTTGAACGACGGGGATATGATTCTCCCGGGCAATCTGGACAATCCGCTCTGCCACCCTGTAGGGTCCCTTGGCGAGCACTTTGGGCGCGCGCATCCCATCCTGGTACTCGATCGCAATTGCCAGGTGGGTCGGGTTGGTGACTACTACAGTCGCCTTTGGAACGCTGGCCATCATCCGACCGCGCGCCAATTGGCGTTGCATGCTCCGAACCCGGCTTTTCAGGAGGGGATCGCCTTCGGAGCGCTTGTGCTCCTCTTTGATCTCTTCTTTTGTCATGCGCAGGTTTTTATATAAATCCCAGCGCTGGTAAGCGTAGTCAGCAACGGCCAGCACCAGGTACATGCCACCAATGCGCAGGGTGAGGGAAAGACACATCTCGATGAAAAGGCTCACGCCGGAAGCCAGGTTCACCTGGGCAAACGAAATCAACTCGAAAAAATGTGAACGCAAGAACCCATAAGCCGCCCACGATACCCAAACCAATTTAAGCAGCGAGCGAAGCAGTTCAACCAGTCCATGAGGAGAAAAAATGCGTTTAAAACCTTCCAACGGATTGATCCGCTTGAAGTCGAAACCAATCTTTTTCCCAGCCCACAGGAATTGGGTTTGCCCCAACGTGATTACCACGCCGGTTAACAAAAAACCGGTTAGCAGCAGACCCAGCGGCCCTAAAACCTGTCCGCCGAACTGGAAAACCCTGCCCCGTAACCATTCTATCGAAATGTCATTTTGGGGCAGTTCCGTGAGGGTGAGGACCAGCATTTGTTTGAAAGCTGTGCCAAGTTGAGCGCCAGGCCCGCGTAACAAGAAGGCACTCGCCAAAATGATCACTGCCGTGTTCAGTTCCTGGCTGCGGACCACACGCCCTTCCTTGCGGGCCTCATCCAGTTTATAGGGAGTCGGAGCTTCGGTCTTATCAGCCATATCGCTCTATTTTTCCAAAAAGAGGAGCATGTTTTCGGCCATTGCCTTGAACATGGAAGTCACGAGGGGAGAAATCACAGTAAAGGTCAGGCCTAACGCCAGGAGCGAGACGCCAACCTTGACAGGCAACCCTAAGAAGTAAACCTGCACCTGTGGAGCGATGCGCGCCAGCAGTCCTAACGTCAGGTCTGTTAGCAGGAGCGCTGTCATCACCGGCAGCGCCAGTTGGATCCCGGCAACAATAAAAGTCGAAGCGGTGACCACCACCTTGTCCAGGCTTTGGAACGGAAGCGGGCCATTGAGCGGCAGGATTTCGAACGTTTTCTGGAGGGCAATGAGGACGAGATGGTGTCCATCGATCATCAAGAAGATCATCGTAGCGGTCATGACGAATATCTGGTCAAAGGCCGAACCACCCTCCCCCAGGGATGGGTTGAAGATCCGGCCGGATTCGAAGCCGCTGCCAATTCCCATCGCCGAGCCAGCCACCTGGATGGCGCCAAAGGTCAGGTCGGCAGCGAAGCCGATCAACGTGCCGATCAGGATCTCTTTCCCGATGGCAATTCCATAAGCCACAGCGCCTACTACCTCTGCATCGGCTGGAAGCGGCTGCCAGGGGATCAGGACAAGTGCCAGCACAAATCCCAAACCAATCCGCACTTGCGTCGGAATGGTTTGACCTGCAAGAACCGGCACATGGATGATGATCGCCATGATGCGGGTGAAGGCAAGGAAAAAAAGCTGCGCCTGGGGGGCAGAAATCGTCATAATAAGTCTCGTATCCTGAGAAGATGATACTTGATTCGGTTTTTTGAGTCTGTAAAGGGGATGTGAAGCTAAACTAAATATCGCGTAAATTGCCTGCGCCTTTGCCCGGGGCAAAAAAGATTCCCTCAAATCCGGGTACCTACCGCGCTAACTCCTAAAGAGCCGTATTATCTTGACCGGCCGAGAACATTTACATGCATAGCTGCTCTGGCTCCTGAAAACACTTCAGGATGCGGCTTACTAACAAATCCGGATCCAAGGGTTTGACCAGGAAACCACTAGCCCCCACCTTGGCAGCTTTGTGAACGATTTCCGGAAATCCCAGGGAAGAAAGGAAGAAGACCCGAGTCCTTCCCAGCAACCCTTCCAACGCGAGTTGGCTGATCAACTCCAGTCCATTTTGTCCGGGCAGATAGGTATCGATCAAAAGCACATCCGGTCGGCCCTCTTGCAGATAACGCCTAAGGGCTCCCGGTTCTTTGCAGATCACCGGATTCATGCCATTCCGGGCAAGCACCACCTTAATCAAGTCGCATTGCAGCAAGTTAGGCTCGAGAACTAAGATCTGAAGTATTTCGCGATTCATGTGCTTGTTCCACCTTTTGAAAAGTCTGGGAATTTGCCCGAGGCTTTCATGTCTGCTTGAAGTTTTCTCACGTCTCTTTCGTGAAGGTTAAGAATATTCATGGATTCCGGATGGAGCTCGCGGCTGATTAAAGCAGATTTTTGTAATTGATATTCATCGGCAAAAGCATTTGCCAGGTTGACAAGGGCAGGCAATTCCTGGTTTTTCAGCGCAAATGAGGGAGTGTGATGGTAGCGAATCGCGTCCACAAGCAAGACCGGAAAGTTCCAGCGCTTGGCAATCAATCCTCCCACCTCAGCATGGTTAATCCCGATCAACTTCTCTTCCACCTGCCAGGGCGGCAATTGGTATTTTTGAACAAAATCAACGATCGTGTTGTAGTCGCTCAGAACGTACTGGTCCAGCAGCAATTTGCCCATATCATGGAGCAGTCCTGAGACGTAAGCTTCCTCCGGATTAGGGTAGCGCACAGCCTGGGCCAACCACTCCGCCGCCACGGCCGTCACCAGGGAATGGTGCCACAGTTCGCCCGCCCCGGACCGGTAGCCTGCCAGCCCGCCCTTGAGCATGCTCGTGGCTGACGAGGTGAGTAGGATGGACTTCAACCGTGCCAGTCCAATGTACATGATTGCTTCATTGAGCGTCGAGCAGGTGCGAGCATAGCCCAGCGAAACCGAATTCGACATCTGCAAGACGAGAGCTGCCAAAGCCTGGTCCAGGCTGATCAGCCCCACCAGTGCCTCGATGGTCACATCTGGCTTCTCCACTTCTCGCACAATGCGCGTGACATTGGAAGGCATGGGTCGCAGTTGCGTGACCGATTGGATGATCGCGTCGATTTTTTGGGCAAGCATGGCAACCTTTTCAAGTCAGTTAATGGACCAGGTTTGGCAAACTGGTAAACAATTCGTGAGTAAAGCTCAGCGCCTGTTGCAGCATCCAGGAACCAAGCAACAACAGCACTGCAACCACCCCAATCAGTTTGGGGACGAACGTCATTGTGGTTTCGTTGATCTGCGTAGCTGCCTGTACCAGGCTGATCAGGCTGCCCACAACCAAACTGACCAGCAAGATCGGACCTGAAAGGAGAAGAGCCATCTTGATCGCGTTTTGGCCCAGTGTGAGAACGTAAGCTTCGGTCATGGTTTCCTTAAGAGCCGGTGAAACTCAACACCAGGCTGCGAACGATCAGATACCAGCCATCCACCATTACGAAAAGCAACAACTTGAATGGCAACGACACCAGGGAAGGCGGGAGCATCATCATACCCATCGAGAGCAAGATACTCGAGACGACCAGGTCGATTACCAGGAAGGGAATGTAGATCACAAACCCCATGGTAAAAGCCGTTCGCAGTTCGCTGATGACGAAGGCCGGGAAAAGCGAAACAGTGGGGATGTCGTCAAGAATAACCGGTTGGGGTTCGTTTCCCAGATCCAGGAATAGCTGGATATCCCGCTCCCGGGTCTGTTTGAACATAAACTCCCGGATCGGTTTCTGGACCAACTCCCAGGCGGTATCCTGATCGATCTGTTCGTTCAGGTAAGGTTGGACGGCGGTTTCATCGATCTGTTTGTAGATGGGGGCCATGATGAAAAACGTGAGCAGCAACGACAGTCCGATGAGGACCTGGTTGGGGGGAATAGCTGGGGTCCCAATGGCGCTGCGCAGCATCGAGAGCACAATGACGATGCGAGTGAAAGAGGTCGCCAGGATCAACACTGCAGGAGCCAGCGAAAGAACCGTCATCAGCACCAGCAACTGCACGCCGGAGGTGACCTGTTGCGGTTCTGGAGATTGGGGGTCGACAGTCAGCGTTACACCAGGAGCGGATACCCCGGAACAACTGCTCAAGGACAGACCCAATATCGTGATCAAAACCAGAACGGCAAAAATCTTCAGCCGTGACGGACACGAACGATACAAAGAAAAAAATCTTGTTGAAATAGCGCTCATAGTAGTCTTACTCATTTTCAATTGTCGAGTCGGAAGGCGTGCGGACATTAAACGCTCGGAGCAGGGAAGCAAAATCCATAGCCGGCTGTGGTTTCGAAGATTCGATCGGACTAAAATCCGGGCTGCTTTCGACAGGTGTAATCAAAGCGATGGTCTGGTCGGTGGCGCCGATCAAAATGTGCTGGTTGCCGATGGCGACGAGGTGCAGGCTCTGCTTAGGGGACAGGCGTACCGTTTCGAGCAAATGTAAATGGCGGACGCGGCTTCCCGTAGGGCTGAAATTCGAATAACGCCGAAATATGATCGCGCTGGCAACGATGAGCAGCAAAACGCCAACCAGTTTGATAAAAACGCCCAGGAAATAGAACGGAGTCGAGCCAAGCGGAGAATTGGAGGTGCCCGAAGAGCCACTTAGAACAAAAAACGCTCCGGTAGCCAGCAGGCTGAAAGCCAGCAAAGCGGCAGTCCCTTTTTGACGGGGCGTGCTCGTTGCAATCCATTTCTTCAAGAATGCGGATGGATTAAACATCAGTCAGCCATCTTGTTGTTTTTCGAAGAAACCATTTCGGTGATGCGAACGCCGAATTTATCATCCACTACTACCACTTCGCCGCGTGCTACCAGGCATTCGTTGACCAGGATGTCCACCGGATCCCCGGCCAGGCGCTCGAGCTCGACCACTGAACCGTGTTGGAGTTCCAGGATTTGAGCCAGTTGCATACGAGTACGGCCCAGTTCCACCGTCACACGCAGGGAAACATCCATTAATAAATCGATGTTGGTTGCATTGACCGCCCGATCCTGACCCCCTGGGATTTCAGCAATCATTTCGGTGGTTTCACTAACAGGCATTTCTTCGATGAGATTATCTAAATCTTCCATTGAGTTCACCTTTATCATTAATTACTTTGAACTTGCTCATGATCGCGATACACTCCGGTGATTTGGATGCCCAAATTTTTATGCGAGCGACCAACCCGGGCGTAAAACTGCTTTTTGTTAGCCACCTGCACCACTAAGGGGCTATCTATTCTTTTATCCAGTTCGATGACATCTCCGATCGAGAGGTTGGCGAGATCTTTGAGGGTCAGATCGGCATTTCCAAGGATTGCTTTTACAGGCACAACCGCTTTCATCATCGTCTGAACTGCCAGTTGGCGTGCAACCGGATCCTGTTGTTGCTCTTTCCTTCCAGCAATCCAGATGTGCGGGTTTAGCACGTTCGTAATGGGCTTGAGCGTATTGAAGGGGATAAAAAAGCTCATCGTGCCGGTAACCCCTTGAATGCTGATTTCCATGGTCATGAGGATGACCCGTTCGTTCCCCATCATCATCTGCACCCAGTGCTGGTTGATCGTGCTGTCTTCCAGCGACGGTTCCAGGGCTACCACTTTGCTCCAGGCACCCTTCATATCTCCAAGCATATGTTCCACCATCCCGCGCAGAAGCGATTGATCGATCTCGGTCAGCGAGCGTTCCGTAAAACCGCCCTCGATCTTTCCGCCCAGGCGTTGCTCCAAAATCAGGTAACTGACGTTCAAACTCATGGTAAGAACCATGTGACCCGGCAGGGGCGCCAACGAAATCAAGTGGAAGAGCGTGTTGGGCGGGAAATCTTTGATAAAGTCATGAAAGCGTCCTTGTTCCATATGAACCAGGTGTGGACGAATGTTGGTCCGCAGAAAGGTGGGGAGCGAGGTGGTGAGGCGCTCGCTCAAATCTTCGTGAACCAGCTCAACGGCGCGCATCTGCTCCTTTGAAAAACGGGCAGGCGACCAGAAGTTATAAGCCTGGATGTTCTTCTTTCCATTCCTCTCCTTCTGATGTTCGCCAGATTGGTTGATCATTTCGGCCAGGTTGATCCGGTCTGCGCCATCCTTTTGATCCATCTCGATGGTGCCTGACAGCAAAGCGTCAATTTCAGATTGGGCTAACATTGATTACTGAACCACAAATTCTGTGAAATAGATGGACAGGATTTGGAAATCCGGCAGCTTGGCGGATAAGGTTTGCATCATCTCCTGACGCAGGTTTTCTTTACCTTCCGCCGTGTATAGGTCATCGTAGGTCTTGGTTGACAGGAGCGTGATCACGGTATCATCCATCACTGGCATACGCGCGTTGAGCTTGTCCTCAAATTCCGTGAGATAAGCCGTTTTTTCCTCTTCCGGCATTGCTTCATATTCCGGGTTGTCTGGCGCAACCTCGACCACAACTGTCAGCCGGATATATTTACGGCCTCCAGCGTCAAGCAGGTTAATGATCTTGGTTGACATGTTGACCATGATCCCTTCCCCTGGCTGGTAGGCGTGCAGCGCCTGGGCTGGCGCCGGTGCGGCCACGTGCTCGACGGGAGCAGCTGTCGACGGGACCTCTGTGGAATATGAATAAATGAGATGAAACGGTTTCGGCAATTCATCCGGTGCAAAGATAATATACGCGGTGAACAGCGAGATCACAGCCGTGATCATGAGAATGATCTGGGAAACAATATTGAGAACGCTGAGAATTTTTTTGAGCATAGGACTCCAGTTTATATAATTGCATCAGATAGGATCAAATTCTGTGGCAAATGTTCACAATTTCCTAAGGCGTAAGGCTCGGAATGCCAACACCTATCACATTATTTTCGACCTGGTAGACAATAATGATATCAACTCGCGCGTTCAGTTCCCTGTGCTGTTTGGAATCGTTTGGAAATACAGGTGCGTATTCGCCCCGACCCGAAACAATGATCCGTTCCGGCGCGATGCCGGCATTCATTAAATATTTGGCAACCGATGTGGCCCGCGCCAGCGACAATTCCCAGTTCGTGGGGTAAAGCGGGTTGGTCGACGGGGTGTTATTCGTATGCCCTACAAGGCGAACTGTATTCTCGATCGGCCGGATCATCTCTACAATCGTATCGAGCACCGGTAGTGCTTCAGGGGGCAGATCAATTTCGCCTTCTCGAAAAATCAGGTGTTCGCTAAGCGAAATCAACACACCTTCGATGTTCGTTTGGACACTGACTTCGCTGCCCAGGTTTTGAGAAGCCAGCATATTCGTCAACTGACCGGCGACTTCTTCGGATTGGGTTGGTCCTTCGGGAATCCCTGGGACAACGATCGGTTTCGAAGAGCCATCTTCCAGGTTGCCGCCGGCCTGGTTGATCTGGCTGTCAACCACCTGGGAAGGGCCTCCCAACGAAAAGGCTGAACGCATGCTGTCGGCCAACCGGCGATATTTTTCCACATCCATCTGGCCCATCGAGTACAGGATGACAAACAGGACCATCAATAGAGTGATAAAGTCAGCATAGCTGACCAGCCAACGCTCGTCGTGGCCCTCTTCGTGCTCTTCCTTCCCGCGTGCCATGCCTATGCGCCCGCTTTCTCAGCCTGTCCGGCTGGCGCTTTCTTTGACTGGCCCTTTGCATCCCCTTCTGCTATGACATCTTTAGGAGCCAGGAACGAATTGAGCTTATCGCGTACGATGCGCGGATTTTCACCGGCCTGGATGGCAAGGATGCCTTCCAATTGCATATACCGGTTGCGCGCCTCTTCCTCGCTCTTGGATTTTAACTTCCCGGATATCGGCAGGTAGATGAGGTTGGCGCTGAGCAATCCCCACAGGGTTGCTAAAAAGGCGGATGCAATCGACTCGCCCAGGACGCTGGGATTGTCGAGCTGTTTCAAAACGCTGATCAATCCCATAACTGTTCCGATAATACCGAACGTTGGGGCAAAGCCACCGGCGGCGGCGAAAAAACCAATGCCCTGGCGGTGGCGAGCCCGCATCTGCTCGATGTTGCTCTCCAGGATAGCGGCCACTTGTTCCGGGTCCACGCCATCGACGACCATCATGATGCCCTTGCGCAGGAACGCGTCCGTGATCTTCTTGCTGTCTTCTTCCAAGGCCAGCAGGCCTTCACGGCGGGCCTTATCTGCGAGCTTGGTCAGCAGCTCGATCATCGCTCTGGCATCGAAGCTTTTGGTGGTAAAGGCCTGGATGATGAACTGTGGCAGCTTGGTAACCGTTTTCAACGGAGACGTGACAATGGTCGCACCCAGCGATCCGCCGAAGATCAGGATGATCGCTGCAGGAACCGCAAACAGTTCTCCCGGCGAGCCGCCATCCAAGACCAGGGCGACTATGATCGCTGTAACGGCTAAGACGAGTCCTATGATGGTTGCAATATCCATAAATTACTCCTGGGTTCTCCCTTTGATCGTTTCTACCCGAATAAAGACTCGGGCATGGTTCTATGGAACTGGCTCTCCTGTAGTGAATGGAGCCAGGGTGTTTCGCCGGTACTCGATGAAGCGCCCGGCTATTTCTTCGGGCGTATCTTTCACGATAAACTTTTTATTGCTCACCAGGGTGATGACCGTATCCGGTGTAGCTTCCACAGTCTGGATCAACTCCGGGTTGAGATAAAATTTCGAGCCGTTTGGCCGGGTTATAGTAATCACGAAAATCTTCCTTTGGGTCGGTTGACCGGTGCCGCTTATTCCGGTGTAAATTTAACACGCTGGCATGTCTTTTCCTGTAAATTAGCCGTGAAAGAGAAATAAAAAACGGCTAAAAACTTGTATTGCTCGCACACCAGATTAACTGAGAACTCCACCTTTTTGGTGGAGTTCTCACGAATGTTCGAGAGAGGTTGGAGCTTTTTTATTAAACGGCTCTACCGTTTCCGACGGGAATAATACCGAAAATGGGAGAACCTTTTAAACCAGGCTCAGAAAATTCCCTGCTGTTTACGGGTCGTAAGCGTGAAACTGCTGATCTTTTCTAAGGAAAGCAGTTGGTCCCCGGGAACGATATAAGAGCTGGGGGCCCAAAAGTCACCGGACACATTCTTTCGTTTGTAGCGAGGATAATCTTCGAAGATGCTCTGAGAAGTTTGCTGGCGGGTCAGACGTATGACCCTGGCCGGATTCTCAGTGAGTGGCACGGTCATCACCCACTGCAGATATCCCGGTCGCACAACGATCCCATCAAGACGCCAGCCGTACGCTATACAAATCTCTCGCATCCACCCCACTAAGTCATCGGTGATATCACCGGTTAGATAATGGTCGTCAAAACGCGGGATCAATAAACATGAGTAAGAAACTTCAGCCAGGAACTGCCGCTCGTCAACTTCTGTCCCAAAAAATTCAACTTGTTTCATGGAGGAGGATATTTGCTCCTCCGCTTTCCTCTCCGGAACAGTAGATCGGGAATCTAACTGTAAGTCAGTCAGGGCTTCGCGATGCTCACGCTGCCCCTGTTCTGTTTTAGGATTTTCAGGATCGACTGAGTTCACGAAAACCTCTCAAGTGGATTGCTTTCAAAATATTTCCTTTGTTTCAAGTATAGCCGTTCGCACGATAAATTCCATAAATATCATGTGAAATCTTAGGGGCTTTTTCAGCCAGAAAACGCTATTTTACCTCTCAAAGCGAAATTTCACGCAATATTAATGACTTCTTTTCTCCCTTTTTATTATGAAAAGCTCTCTTTCTTTATAAACTATCGATGTCTTTAATAATCGAGTTTTCCTTTTCAAATCGTATTACGGCTCTTGGTTATATAACCGGGCTTGAGTCAATGGAGAAGATGACATATGAAAATCTTGAACAGCTTGAACCTCAACCGGCTTTTCCGATTGCAATCCCTCCAGCTGAAGATCGTACTTCTGGGAGGGTTCTGCCTGCTGCTAGTGGCTGCTTCCTTGATCACGTATGCGGTGGTCTCATGGCGTGCCACCTCGCTGGACTCTGCCGAGAGGGAAGCGCACAATGCAGCCGAATCTCAGGCCGGGTTGATCGCGAATGAGATCGACAAGGCAATGTACGCGGCGCGAACCCTCGCGCAGGCTTTTTCTGCCATGAAAAGCCAGGATATCCGCCTTGACCGCACCCAGGTCAACGCGATGCTTAAGCAGGTTCTCGCGGAAAACCCTCAATTCGTTGGAGTATACACGCTTTGGGAACCAAATGCTTTCGACGGGGAAGACATAGGATATGCCAATGCCGAAGGACATGACGGGACGGGCCGTTTCATCCCATACTGGTCACGTTCGGGAGACCAGATCACTCTGGCGCCCCTGTTGGATTACGAAATGGAAGGAGCGGGGGATTATTACCTGGTCCCGAAGCGGACAAAACAGGAAGCAATTATCGAGCCTTATATTTACCCAATTAATGGGCAGGATGTCTTGATCACTTCACTCGTTGTACCGATCGTCGTCGAAGGGAAGTTTTATGGCATCACGGGAGTGGACCTGCCCCTGGCTTTTCTCCAGGAATTGGCCGATCGTGTGGACATCTTCGATAAATCCGGCGAGCTTGTCTTATTCAGCCACAATGGCACTTTATCCGGTGTTACCGGAAATGCGGAACTGGTCAACACTTCCATCCAAGATTTCTCTGAGAATTGGCAGGAAGAATTGAAACGGATCCAGCAGGGCGAGGAGTTCTCTGACCAGGAGAATGGGGTAATGGAAATCTATGTGCCGATCCGGTTTGGAGAGGCGCCGACGCCCTGGTCTGCCAACCTGAATATTCCGATCGGTGTAATCACTGCCGAGGCGAACGCCAGTATGTGGCGGATGATCGGGATTGGGATTGCTTTAACAATCTTTGCATTAGCCTGGCTCTGGTTCAGCATATCGCGTTCGATCTCATCACCAATTGCTCTTATGGTTGGAGCAGCCTCGAACATCGGTTTGAAAGGCGATTTAAATCGTGATATCCCCGTCGAGATAAAGAACAAACTCGCCGGGCATGGAGGCGAAATCGGCCAGCTTGCTCGCGCATTGGTTGGCATCGAAATGTTCTTGACCCAGCTGGCTGAGAAAGCCTCTAACGTTGCAGAGGGAGACCTCACTCTCGATGTTGAACCTCTTTCGGAAAAAGATGAGCTAGGAATTGCCTTTCGAAAGATGGTAGACAGCCTGCGCAACCTGGTGGGGGAAGTGGCCGACAGCGCCAGCTCCCTTGGCGCTGCCTCCGGACAACTGGCTGCCGCCGCCAACCAGGCCGGCCAGGCCACCTCCCAGATCTCCGCCACCATCCAGCAGGTCGCCCGTGGCACCGCCCAGCAGTCCGAGTCCGTCTCCCGCACCGCCACCTCCGTCGAGCAGATGTCCCGCGCCATCGACGGCGTCGCCCGCGGCGCCCAGGACCAGACCCAGTCCGTCTCCAAAGCCGCCGACGTCACCTCCCAGATCAACCTCGCCATCCAACAAGTTTCCGTGAGCGCCAAAGCCGGCACCCAAGGCTCCCAGAAAGCCGCCCAGGTCGCCGAAGGCGGCGCCCAGACCGTCTCCGCCACCATCCAGGGCATGACCGCCATCCAGGAAAAAGTGAACCTGTCCGCCCAGAAGGTCGAAGAGATGGGACAACGCTCCCAGCAGATCGGCGTCATCGTCGAGACCATCGACGACATCGCCGCCCAGACCAACCTGCTCGCCCTCAACGCCGCCATCGAAGCCGCTCGCGCCGGCGAGCACGGCAAGGGCTTCGCCGTCGTCGCCGACGAAGTCAGAAAACTGGCCGAACGCGCCTCCTCCGCCACCAAGGAGATCGGCGGACTGGTCAAAGACATCCAGGCCACCGTCGGTGATGCCGTCACCGCCATGCAGGCCGGCTCCCTCGAAGTCGAGCGCGGCGTCGAGCAGGCGCAAGGCGCCGGACAAGCCCTCGACCAGATCCTGAGCGCCGCCAGGGACGTCAACGGCCAGGTCGCCCAGATCGCCTCCGCCGCCGACCAGATGGCGGTGCTGTCCGAAAAACTGGTCGCCGCCACCGACTCCGTCTCCGCCGTGGTCGAAGAGAACACCGCCGCCACCGAAGAGATGGCCGCCGGCTCTTCCGAAATGACCCAGGCCATCGAGAACATCGCTTCCGTCTCCGAAGAAAACTCCGCCGCCGTCGAAGAAGTCTCCGCAAGCGCCGAAGAGATGAGCGCCCAGGTCGAAGAAGTCACCGCCTCCGCCCAGTCCCTGGCCGACATGGCCCAGGCCCTCCAACAGGTTGTAGCCCAGTTCAAACTTGCAGAGGCGTCCACAACTTCAAAACCCGTGCAGGCGGTAGAGAAAGCGCCCTCGAAAACCAGTCACCAGAGCGATTTGGGACGAGTCGATGTCCACCGGTTTATTACAGCTTGATATACAGCACCGGGAACTCATCCGGCAGTTGAGCGAATTGACGGAAGCCATGAGCGAACAGCGCGGACGGGCACAGATCGAAAAAATAGTGAACTTCCTGGCATATTATGTGAAGGACCATTTCCGAGATGAAGAGCAAGCTATGGAAAAACATCATTGCCCGGCAGCGGTAGCGAACAAGCGGGCGCACATGCACTTTGTTGAAACTTTCACTGCTCTCCAAAAGCGGTTCCAGAACGAAGGCCCAAGCTCTGCGTTGGCCATTGCCATCCAGCGCGATCTGCTGGATTGGCTGGTCAATCACATCCGCCAGGTAGATGCCAACCTGCATCCATGTGTGCAAGGCACAATGCCTGTTAAGTCAAATGCTGTGATTGGCGGCAATGGCCACCGTGATTGGGAGTTGCCCATGGCTGACAATTCATAAATAAGCGCACATCCAACCAATTGAGAAAATCAACCAAAAAACAACATTCGAAGGAGTTTCTTTATGGAAAACCAAATTGTCGTCTTTGAACTGAGCTCGGAATACTTCGGTGTGGAAATCGCCAAGGTCGAGAGCATCATCAAGATGCAACCGATCACCCAGATGCCCCACGTGCCCGCCTTCGTAGAGGGCGTCACCAACCTGCGCGGCAAGGTGCTGCCAGTAATCGACCTGCGCAAACGCTTCGGGCTGCCTCGCAGGAAGCGGACAAGGACAGCCGCATCATCGTCGTCAGCGTGGAACAGACAGAAGTAGGCATGATCGTGGACGGGGTCAGCGAAGTGCTGGCCGTGCCCGAAGGCGCAGTCGAAGCCACGCCAGCCATCACTCAGCAGCGTCGATTCCGCCTTTATCACCGGCATCGCCAAGCTCGATAACCGCCTGGTGATCCTGCTCGACCTGGCCAAGGTATTGTCCGCCAAGGAACAATCCACGCTTGAAGCAACCGCAATCTAAAACAATGATCTAGGAGAACAATATGAAACTCAACATCCTCAACAAACTACTTTTGGCATTCGCCGCCGTCCTGGTGCTCACCGGGGTTGTGGGCTATATCGGCTACGACAGCGCCGACAAGATCAACACGATGTTAAACACCATGTATGAGAACCACTTGCAAGGACTGATCTACGTGAAAAACGCAAATATCGCTTTAGGCGAAGTTCGTATCGCTTTACGCTCGGCAGCTCTAGCCACAGATGAGATAGAAAATAAGGCTCAAGTCGACATCGCAAATGAAAACGAAGCAAAATTCGAAGCGGCTATGGCCGAGTTCGAGAAAACGATCGTTACCGAACAAGCCCGGGCAGCATTCGAGCAAACCATGCAACATTATCAGGAATATAAAGCGGATGCTGATGAGATCCAGAACCTGGCCTTGCAGAACAAGAACGAGGAGGCGGCTCAAGTCATCCGCGATGGCGGTGCGGTCGCTGCAACGGTCAGCGATTCAATAACTGAACTGGTCTCGAGTAAGGAAGGGTTGGCAAAGGATTACTACGAACAAAGTGATGCCGTCTTCGCCCAGGCTCGCAACATGGTGATCGGCCTGACAATTTTCGCCATCCTGGCCGGCCTGGGAATCGCCATTTTCATCTCCCGCTCGCTATCCAGCGCCGCCCGCCAGATGGTGGGAGTAACAGAAGGAATTTCCTCAGGCGAACTGGATCAAAACATTTCGATCAAGAGCAAGGACGAGATGGGTGAGATGGCCACATCCCTGAGCCGCATGATCGAGTACCTGCAAAGCATGGCCGGCGTCGCGCAGAAGCTGGCTGTGGGGGATCTGACCCAGAACGTAGCCCCCATCTCCGAGAAAGATGTGCTCGGCACGGCGTTCAAAGGGATGGTAGACAGCCTGCGCAACTTGGTGGGGGAAGTGGCCGACAGCGCCAGCTCCCTTGGCGCCGCCTCCGGACAACTGGCTGCCGCCGCCAACCAGGCCGGCCAGGCCACCTCCCAGATCTCCGCCACCATCCAGCAGGTCGCCCGTGGCACCGCCCAGCAGTCCGAGTCCGTCTCCCGCACCGCCACCTCCGTCGAGCAGATGTCCCGCGCCATCGACGGCGTCGCCCGCGGCGCCCAGGACCAGACCCAGTCCGTCTCCAAAGCCGCCGACGTCACCTCCCAGATCAACCTCGCCATCCAACAAGTTTCCGTGAGCGCCAAAGCCGGCACCCAAGGCTCCCAGAAAGCCGCCCAGGTCGCCGAAGGCGGCGCCCAGACCGTCTCCGCCACCATCCAGGGCATGAGCGCCATCCAGGAAAAAGTGAACCTGTCCGCCCAGAAAGTCGAAGAGATGGGCCAACGCTCCGAGCAGATCGGCGTCATCGTCGAGACCATCGACGACATCGCCGCCCAGACCAACCTGCTCGCCCTCAACGCCGCCATCGAAGCCGCTCGCGCCGGCGAGCACGGCAAGGGCTTCGCCGTCGTCGCCGACGAAGTCCGAAAACTGGCCGAGCGCGCCTCCTCCGCCACCAAAGAGATCGGCGGACTCGTCAACGACATCCAGGCTCACCGTCGGTGATGCCGTCACCGCCATGCAGGCCGGCTCCGTCGAAGTCGAGCGCGGCGTCGAGCAGGCGCAAGGCGCCGGACAAGCCCTCGACCAGATCCTGAGCGCCGCCAGGGACGTCAACGGACAGGTCGCCCAGATCGCCTCCGCCGCCGACCAGATGGCGGTGCTGTCCGAAAAACTGGTCGCCGCCACCGACTCCGTCTCCGCCGTGGTCGAAGAGAACACCGCCGCCACCGAAGAGATGGCCGCCGGCTCTTCCGAAATGACCCAGGCCATCGAGAACATCGCTTCCGTCTCCGAAGAAAACTCCGCCGCCGTCGAAGAAGTCTCCGCAAGCGCCGAAGAGATGAGCGCCCAGGTCGAAGAAGTCACCGCCTCCGCCCAGTCCCTGGCCGACATGGCCCAGGCCCTCCAACAGGTCGTAGCCCAGTTCAAACTTTCCGCCAAGCAGCAATGGGACCGAAAGCATGTCGGCGATGCCGGCAATGCAAATACCAAACGTCTCCCCCACAGGTAATGGCAAGAACGGCCACGGCAGCAAGCAGGAAACTGCAGGCTTGTTCGAGAAATCATAGGCCTTGAAGGGGTCGAGAGCATATTCCCTCTCGACCCCTTCCCCAAAGAACAAAATTCGTATCTGCTCAGGCCTTGGTAAAAAAGTAGGACAAAAATGGTGTGCGTGGGGGCGTACGCTCCCACGCACACCATTTTTGCCACCTTTTTACAATGTAGGCTGAGTAGTTACCAAAATTCGTTAGAAATACTTACTATTGATGTTCATGAAAATACGTTAAGTCATGTCACTCTCCCGAAGGGACACCGCTTCGGGACGGTGTGAGGAAGCGGTTTTTGCGACCGAAGAAGTCTCGCTTGACGGTATGGAGATGCTTCGCTACGCTCAGCATGACATAACAGAAGTAGAGTAGAAACTTAACCAACTTTCATAAACGTCAATAAGTACCGTCCTTGAAATCAATTTGCTGAAAGTTTCCCGGACAGACAGGAAAACTTCATGAATAAAAGCAGAAACATCGTCAAACGGATATATTTTTTCTGGCTGGACTGGAAGCTGAGCGCAAAAGTGATCAGCAGCATCCTGTGCGTCACTGTCTTGAGCATTTCAACCTTGATGATCGCCACCTATGTCAATAACGTTGCCCAGATCACCGAAAAGACCGGGAACCAGTTAGCCTTCTCTAGGAGACCAGGCCATCCTGCGCGCTACGGACCAGGTCAGCGCAGAGGTCAAAGCGTTGGAAACGCTGGCCAAAATGCCCTCGCTGGTTGCGATTGTCGAAACAACGAATCAGAATAGGGAAAGTTGGACAGCGGATCAAATCACTGCCCTGGACCAAGCCTGGATCGATGAAGCGCCTGCCAACAGAAAGTATTGCCCGGGAAATTGCTGGTAACGAAATTAGCGCCTATCTGAAAGATTTCATTCGGAACAACCCACAAGAAGTAGAGGTTTTTGTTACAGATGTCAAAGGGCTGAATGTTGCCATGACCGACCGCACGAGCGACTTCCTTCAAAAAGATGAAAGTTGGTGGAAGTCCGCGTATGCAAAAGGAAACGGTTCCACTTTCCTTAGGCCCTGTGGAATTCGACGAAAGCGCAAAGGCCTATGCAATGAACATCGGGGTACCGGTCAGGAATGCGGATACAGGAGAGGTGATCGGGGTCTTGCGGGGAACGCTTGATATTTCCGTATTATTGAACGCGTTAAGGAACATTGATGTCAGCGGCGCGGGCACGATCGATCTGGTGGACGCGCAAGGAATCATTCTATTTTCAGAGACAGCGGATAAAATCATGCAGCCCCTCCCGAACGATATTTCGGAACTCCTGCGAGCAAGAAAGGGCGGTTGGCAAAAAATCAGCGCCGCAAACGGGAAGGCGGAACTGGTTGCTTACAGCTCTTCCGGTTGGGAACTGGGAACCATTCTGGGTTGGCGTCTGATCATTACCCAGGACCTTGGAGAGCTGCGACAGTACCAGGTCCACAACCTGATTTTCGGCCTGCTGGCCAGTCTCTGCGTTCTAGGGACAGGCATGATCGTCACTGCGCTCATTATCAAGAGCAGCGTGGCTCTGCCCCTGGCCCTGGTAACAAAGATGGGAGAATTGCTTTCGTCCGGCGACCTGGTGCGCGACCTGAGCGACCAGGAAAAAGACAGGATACGTTTACGCAAAGATGAAATTGGAGCCATCGGCCAGGCGTTCGATGGCTTGATTACCTACCTTCAAGAAATGGGGCTCGCAGCCGCATCTATCGCAGACAAAGACTTGACCGTCAACGTAAGGCCCAGATCTGAAAAAGATGAACTGGGCAACGCATTTGCGGGCATGGTAAGCGGGCTGCGGGCGATGATCGGCCAATTGGCAGAAAGCGTCCATACCACCTCCTCCGCTGCCAATCAACTGGCGATCGCCGCCGAGCAATCCGGCGAAGCGACCGGCCAGATTGCGACTACCCTCCAGCAAGTTGCCCTCGGAACAGCTCAACAAACCGCCGGGGTCCATCAGACCTCCGCATCTGTCGAAGAAATGAATTGCGCGATCAAAGAGGTAGCGGAGGGCGCGCAGGAGCAGGGGAAAGCAATCAACACAACCTCGGCGCTTGCATCGCGCATCAGCACAGCCATCGACCAGGTAGCGGACCATGCACAGGTAGTCGCTCACGATTCTGTCGAGGCTGCGCGCTATTCAAGCGAAGGAGCCAAAACGATCGAAGCGACCATTGCCGGCATGCAGATGATCAAGACCAAAGTCGGTCTTTCTGCCCAAAAGGTCAGGGAGATGGGGCAGCGCTCGGATCAGATTGGCACCATCCTGGAAACAATCGACAAGATCGCTTCGCAGACCAATCTGCTGGCGCTCAACGCCGCCATCGAAGCAGCTCGGGTGCAAACGCAAGGAGAAAAAACGGTCGAGCGCCTTCTACAGCAGCATATGCTCGGCGCCGTCAGTCTTTTAGCTGATATGCTTGCGTCAGGCCAGGACCTAAGCTCTGAAGACCTGGGGAAGCTGGCCCGCCTGGCACAGGTGCAGGATTTTTGTATTTCGGATTCTGACGGAGTTATCGTCGCCTCGAACCAGCCGAGCAGCCTGGGCTTCCGTTTTTCCGATGACCCGAGCCAGGAATCCTCCGTTTTTCGGCCACTCCTTGCCAGACGAGATGGCACCGTCATCCGACCTGTCAGGGTGCGCGACCAGGATGGCAAACCATACGTGTACGTAGGAGTCTCCCGCCGGGACCGGCCTGGGATCGTGCAGGCGGGTACAGCGGCGGACCTGGTCTATCGTCTCGGAGGGTATTCGCGGGGCTTTGCCGTCGTTGCAGATGAAGTTGGCAAGCTCGCCGAACATGCTAAATCGGCGACCAAGGAGATTGCTGTGATGATCCGTGACCTGCAAAAGACGGTGGCCGAAGCAGTGGCAGTGATGGAGAATGGAGTTCGCGATGTAGAAAATGAGTCTGCGCGGACGACCGAAGCCAGCGCATCGTTGGCCGCTATCCTAAAAGCGGTGCAGCGGTCAGCCAGCAAGTAGATGAGATCGCCAGCGCGGTTCAGCATATGAGGAGATCCTCCGTCGAACTCGTCGATACCATGGAAACGGTACATGGGGTAGTGAAAGAGAACCTGGCGGCCAGCGCGCACATGGCGGCCAACTCCAACGCATTGAACCAGGCCATCGAAAACATCGCCAGCGTCAGCGAAGAAAACAGCGCAGCGGTCGAAGAAGTTTCCGCTTCCACCGAAGAAGTTTCGGCACAGGTGGAGGAAGTTTCCGCTTCAGCTAGCGCGATGGTGGAGATGGCGCAAAAATTACAACAAGTCGTTGACCAGTTCAGGTTGAACCTGGAAAGGGAACCAGGGACCGTCGCACCCGATATTCCCCAAACAAAACCATTCGAAAGAGTGGGCGTTCCGCCGTCAGGTTCTGCGGAGCCTGGCCCCTGCCAGCAAATACCTATCCGGTCCAAGTGATGCGCGCGAAACTGTGCTGGCGGGCCGATGAACAACCGTGCTGAACTTCTCCTGTAACCGTCGCCTCTTAGAAACCCCACCTGGAATTTTGCCACCTAATAAAAAGCCTGGCTTTGGGAAACCAGGCGGAATCATCACAAACATTGGACTTTGTGATCTTCGGCGGCCTGGCAGTCGTTGTCCCGCCTGCGCGGAGGTAGACCCATAGCTTTGCGTCGCCGGTTTTCACCGGGTTTGCCTTTATCGGATGTTATGTGCGAAATATAGCATAAAACAACTCCTGATCACCTTACAAGGCGCTATCAACGCTTAACGATTCTGTTAACATCCAACTTGCTGTACTTACAAATTTTTTAACTCGCCCCCAACCTTTCAAAGCTGTAAGCTAAGATAATTGACGGTGGTCACCCGATTCCGTAGAATGTTCCCATCGAGGGGAAATCCAGCGGGTCCTTCGGGCTGTCCCGAGGCCAGGGAGGCAACCGGCCCGGCGCGAGGGCGCAGAAAAAAGAGAAATGAACACAGGATGGATACAGCCACGATACAGACACGATACACCTGAGACAGATCGGCGAGACAGTGGCGACAAAGTGGCGACATACTTGCGCTTCAAATCCGGCTGGCGTCCTACTAGCGTGCGGCTAGCGTCCGGCTAGACCGAATATAGAAAAACAGATCAAGAAAGGCAGGCAGCAATGGCGAAGGTCATAAATAACATCATATTACAGGGGTTGAGCGGCACAGTTGGCAACATGGTTTTCTCCCAGATGCCGGATGGCAGCACCAGGGTGAGCGCCAAACCGGTCAAGCGGCGGCGTAAACGGAGCCCGGCGCAGAAGGATCAGCAGAAACGGCTCAAGGCTGCGGCACAATATGCAAGCAAGGCGTGCAAAGAAGAACCGGTCTATGCCGCGCTTGCCCGGGGGAAGAACCAGAACGCTTTCAACGTGGCGGTTGCGGACTTTTTCCGCCCGCCGGTCATCCATGCCATCGAGCGAGGGGAAGGCGTGGTGCGGGTGACGGCCAGCGATAACGTAATGGTGACCAGAGTAACCGTCCAGATCCTGGACGGGAAAGGGAAGGTTTTGGAGCAGGGTCAGGCAGCACAACCAGACCCGAGGCGCTATCCCGCGCTGTGGGAGTACCCCACCAGCGCCGAGGGGACGGTCGAAGCCGCCGCCTGGGACCTGGCTGACAACCCGCGGGATGCCAAAGTCTACAAGTTCAACCAGGTGCTCGACCAGTTGCTGCTGGAATTCGTCCACACAAAGCTGGACCTGTACAAGAAGCTGACCGAGCCGAAGGTCAACGAGATGTTGAAGCGGCAGTGGTTTGAGGTGTTGGCGATTGAGTTGGGGGGAAGGTAATAGGAGATGGGGAAGTCAAAATAATCGATATATCGCTCTATGGCAACATCAACCATCATCCAGCCGGCGGGCGATCCGCCATTCGAAAATCAGGCGCCTATTCTATACTTCTTCATCGAAATGAGAGCCATTGTTTCGAGGACTTTTGTAAACGGTCTCCCGGATCAACTCCAGAAATGCTCTTACGACCTGTGGATCAAAGTGTTTTCCAGACTGTTCCTTAAGATGGTTAAGGGTCTTTTCCTTTGTCCAGGCGGACCGATAGGGCCGGTCGCTGGTCAGTGCGTCCCAGACGTCTACAACCGCAAAGATGCGCGCGGCAAGGGGGATCTCCTCTCCTGTGAGCCCGCGCGGGTAACCGGTGCCATCCCATTTTTCGTGATGACAAAAAGGGATATCGAGTGCCGGCGCCAGATAGGCGATGGGCGAGAGCATCTCGCGGGCAAAGACAGGATGTTTATACATGATCTCCCATTCCTGCTCGGTAAGCTTGTCCGGTTTAAGCAGGATGCGATCCGGAACGCCCATTTTGCCCATATCATGCAGGAGGGCGCCACGGCGGATGTGCACCAGTTCCTGCTGGCTGATGTCCATGCGTTGCGCCAATTCGAGGGTTATTTCGGTCACCCGTTGGGTATGGCCCTCGGTCTCCTTATCCCGTAGATCCATCGCATGCGACCAGCCTGCAATGGTGGCATCGTATGCCAGGGCCAGCTCTGTGTTCGACTGCTGCATGCCTTCGAACAACTCCACATTGTCGATGGCGATGGCAGCCTGTCCGCCAAGAGTTTCCAGGAATTGCTCCCACTCCGGGTCGAGTACCAGGGGGGCGCGCTGGAAGACTTCGAGCACTCCCTTGAGCATCCCTTTTGCAACCAGTGGAACCCCCATATACCCGACAAAAGCCTCATCCTCGAGTAGTCCGGCGCGTGTAAATTGGCTTCCCACCTGGGACAGGTTGGAAACGAATAGGGTCTTTCGCTCCATTGCGATCTGGCCGGCCAGGCCTGCGCCCAGGAGCAGGCTGGACTTACGGATGCCCGCCGTGCGAAAGCCCTTCCCTGCCGCGAATTCTAGCGTGGGGAAGGGGGGTTTGAACCGCAGGATTGAACTGGCATCCACTTGCAATTGGGAGAGCACATGATTGAGCAGAGTATCCAGCGAAACGCGCAGATCGAAGCTGGAACTGATGGCGCGGTCGATTTCGCTCAGCGCTTGCAACCTCTGGAGTTGGAGCTGGATCCGGTACTCGGCCTGCTTGCGCCCGGTGATATCGCGAACGAGCGTCGAAACACTTTTGCGGGATTCATCCTGACGAACGATCGGGCTGATGCGCGCCGCGAACCAGCGCTTCCCGTCACGGACTTCCAGCGGGTACTCGATCCCTTCGGGGCGACCGCTTGCCAGCACTCGCTTCACAGCCTCGATGAATAACCTTCCATTTTCCTCCCCCAAAACTTCGTCAATTCGTCTTCCAAGCAACTGCGTTCTGGGTTGGGCAAGGATGTTTTCATCTGAGGTCCATACGTTGAGATAGGTTCCCTGCGCATCGAACTCGATGACGATATCGTCGAGCGAAGTGACCAGGGCGGTCATCTGCCGCTCTCTTTCGAGCAGACTCTCCTGCGCGCGTCTGCGTTCCCTGAGTTCTTCTGCCTCGCGTAGGGCGTGGCGGATCACGGGTGCAAGACGTACCAGGCGCTGCTTGAGCACATAATCGGTTGCGCCGTTCTTGAGCGCTTCGATGGCCACCTCTTCGCCCATCGTACCTGAAACAAATATGAAGGGAAGATCCGGCGTTTTTTCACGGGCAATCTTCAGGGCGGATAAGCCATCGAACCCCGGCATCGAATAATCCGCGAGAATCAGGGTCCAAGCACCGCGTTCCAACGCAGTGATGAAATCTGCCCGCCTGTCCACGCGCGTGGAATCGACCTCGAATCCCTCCGCTCTCAGAAGCTCGTCTTGCAGTTCAGCGTCTAAGCGATCATCTTCAAGGTGCAAGAGGTAGATTTTTGTTGTATCCATCATGTTGCGGTTGTCGTTCACTTCAAATGTGTTCCATTCGCTGGCCTTACACTTTGAATTTGGAATACAGGTCTTTCTCTCCGCTAATCCGCGGCTGCCCCAGGTTTGAGACGGCCGGTGTTCGGCTTTTCCCTGCGAATAGAGCCCGGCGGCGGCTCGTTGATCACTGCCCAGAACAAGCCGATTTGTTTAACGGCAGACACGAACTCGTTGAAATCCACCGGCTTGACCACATAAGCATTGGCACCGAGGTTGTAACTTTCCACGAGATCGCGTTCTTCGCGCGATGAGGTGAGGATCACAACCGGAATCATTTTCAATGCCGGATTACCGCGGATCTCCCGCAGAACCTGCAAGCCATCCACCTTTGGCATTTTCAAATCCAACAGAATGACCGCCGGGTTGCCCTCCGGGCGCAGACGGTACTCTCCTTCGCGATGAAGGTAGGCAAGCGCTTCGGCCCCATCGCGCACCACCACCACCTCGTTGGCGAACTTGCTTTCCTCCAGGGCAAAAAGGGTCAATTCTACGTCCTTGGGATCATCCTCCGCCAGGAGAATGCGTTCCAAATGGCTCATGCTCAACCTCCGCTCTGACTGGGTAGGGAAAAGTAAAACGTTGCTCCGCGATCCAGTTCGCTCTCCGCCCACGTTTGCCCGCCATGGCGATGGATGATTCGGTGCACGTTCGCCAGCCCAACGCCGGTACCTTCGAACTCTTCGATGCGATGCAGGCGCTGGAAAAGCGCAAAGAGTTTGTCCACGTATTGCATGTCAAACCCCACACCATTGTCGCGTACATAATATACGATCTCTCTCTTACCCCCCTCGCCTCTCCCGGGGGGAGCGGGGAGCGAGGGATGAGGGAGTGTCCCGATCTCGATGATCGCCTGGGGACGTGTTCTGGTGAATTTCACTGCATTCGAGAGCAGATTCGTCAAGACCGCTTTCAGCAATATGCGGTCGGCGTAGACCTCCGGAAGCGAACCGATCTTCCAGACGATATCGCGTCCTGCGGTATCCGCTTGCAATTCGGGAATGATCTGGTGGACAAGCGCTTCGAGGTCTACGCTGGTTTTCTTCATCTCGGCGCGACCCATCCGCGAAAAAGCTAACAGCTCGTCGATCAAGGTTCCCATCTGCTGGGCAGACTGCGCGATCGTTTCGAGGTAGTGCCGGTTTTTCTCATCCAGATCGCCAGCACCCTTGCTTAGCAATTCGACATAACCGCTGATGTGCCGGATCGGCGCGCGAAGATCATGCGAGACCGAGTAGCTGAACGCTTCCAGCTCCTTGTTGATGGCTTCCAGTTCCGCCGTGCGCGAGCGCACGCGCTCCTCGAGTTCCTCATTGAGTTTATGGATCTCCTCCTCGGCTCGCTTGCGTTCGGTGATATCGAGCACGAAGGCAATGATTTGTTTTTCCGGACCAGGCAGCATCGCATCGGCCAGGTAAACGGCGACACGCGTCCCATCTGTACGCACAAACTCTTTTTCGTAGGGTTCACAAACGCCGCGCTCACGCAATTCCTGGATCGCCTTTTCATCCACAGACACCCACTCAGGCGGCGTGAATTTCCTCCAATCCACATTTCCTTCCAGAAAATCCTGGCGTGTGACATGGAGGAGTTGCAAGTAATAGTCATTTGCCAGCACGACCTTACCGCTTGCATCCGCGATCACGACACCTACAATATTGGAATCGACGATGCGCAGGAAACGGTCGTTCGATAGTTGCAGCTCCTGCTCCGCGCGCTTACGTTCGCCTTCGACTTGCATCATGTCCAGGGCAAAGGAAATATCCGACGCCATTTCTTCCAGCAGGTTTCGTTCTTCCTTCACTTCGAATAACCCAATATCGGCGGCATACAGATTTAGCAGCCCGATCAATTGTCCCTGCTGCCAGAGCGGAAGCGCTGCGGCAGAATGATAATCCCCTAAAGCGCTGCTCTGATGCCAGTGCGCCATGCGCGGGTCTGCTTGAATGTGATGGCTGAATTGTGGGGAGCCCGATTGGATAGCCAAACCGGTCAAGCCTCGATCAAAGGGCGCCTCGTTAGCATAGATCATCGTGAAGGGAAGCCTGTTTTCGCCAGAGCCGTGGTCTGCTGCCGGCATCACCTCACCTGTTTCGCTGTTGAAAAGCCCGATCCATGCCAGGCGGAACCCGCCAAATTCCACCGCCACTTTGCAGATGGATTCGAAAAGCTCCTGCTGGTTTTTGACGCGCACGATTGTTTGATTGACCTGGCTCAGTGTGGCATACAAGCGACTCAGACGGACAATTTCGATTTCCGCCCCCTTGCGCTCAGTAATATCCACGATGGAGGCAAAAACCATTGAGCCCTGTCCGGTCTCGATGGGATTCAGGCCGATCTCCACTGGGAACTCACTGCCATCTTTCCTCAAGCCGAACAGATCGCGCCCCGCGCCCATCGGTCTCGCGCTCGGATGGCCCATGAAGAGCGCTCTATGGCCGAGATGTGCCCCGCGGTAGCGCTCCGGCATCAAGGTTTCGACGCTTCGACCGATCAATTCGTCACGCCTGTAACCGAAGAGCCTCTCGGTTTGGGCATTGACGAGCAGGATCCTTCCATCTCCATCCACTATTACGATGGAATTGGGTACTGATTCAACAACCAGGCGAAACCGTTCCTCTTGGGACATCTTATCAAGGGCAGAGCGAAATTCTACTCCGGCCTGTTCTTTCGTTGGAGTAGTTCTGGGTTTCGCCTTCATTGTGCCAATCCTCCCACCTGCAATGGGCGAGCACGTGATGGCACATCCTGCCTGCTGCATTGAGCATCGAACAACCACCCGGCCAGGCTGATACGAAACGATAGGATGCTGGCGGAACTCATATAGAGTCGCAAAGCGGAAAGGGTTTTAAGATTTGATCTCATCCCAGTTCCCCCTGGTGAGGATACACGACAATGCGACTGGCCCTCATATTGCCTCTTTTGACAGGTGTGGCTGACACGCAATTGAATTTTCGGTCTCAAGCGATCTGTATTTCCCCCGATTAGCTGAACTTAGTATTCAATCCTGTTCTGTCAGCGGAGATTGTACTATGATTTCGTTGAATTGCATAACTTTTATCCAAATTCTTATTTTCTGAGGATGCACTGTTGTTTCAGTGCGGTCATACTCCTTTGTTCTTCGCATCCCGATCTTAATCGGGTCTGCATAGTGGGATTTGGCTACCAAACAAAAATGCCTGGTTTAGATAAGCCAGGCTGAACAATCACAAACTTTCAGCACCTTACATAACACGATCAGGCCTTGACAATTCTGTAAGTGCAGAATTATCTGGTCGGACAGTAGTGTAAAATCGAGCCACACGCCAGGGAACTTTCTTCACAAAAGCGCTTTCCATCATCCACAAGAACTGGACGTTTTGCACTACTATGACCACTCCCGCCTCCCTCCTCAAAGACACCTTCGGCTACGAAACCTTTCGCCCGCTGCAAAGCGAGGTGATCGAAAACGTGTTGGCCCGCCGCGATACGCTGGCCATTATGCCCACCGGCGGCGGCAAGTCGCTGTGCTACCAGATCCCGGCCCTGCTGCTGGACGGCCTGACCGTGGTCGTTTCGCCGTTGATCTCGTTGATGAAAGACCAGGTGGAACAGCTGCGGGCGTACGGCGTGCCGGCCCTGTTCCTCAACAGCTCGCTCGGCCCGCAGGAATACCAGGAGAACATGGAGTACGTGAAGCGCGGCGAGGTGAAACTGCTCTATGTGGCACCCGAGACCCTGCTGGCGCCGCGCATCCTCGCGCTGCTCTCCGGGCTGAACGTTGCCCTGCTGACGATCGACGAAGCCCACTGCATCTCGGAGTGGGGCCACGACTTCCGCCCGGAATACCGGCAGCTGGTGGAAGTCCGCAAGCGCTTCCCGCAGGCGGTCTGCCTGGCGTTGACCGCCACCGCCACCGCGCGCGTGCGGCAGGACATCCGCACCACGCTCCAGTTTTCCACCGACAACGAGTTCGTCGCCAGCTTCAACCGCGAGAACCTGTACATCGAGGTGGTGCGCAAACACGACCCAATCGGGCAGACGATCCAGATCCTCGAAAGGCACAAAGACCAGTCGGGCATCATCTACTGTTTCTCGCGCCGGCAGGTGGACGAGCTGGCTGCCTATCTCGCCTCCAGGGGCTATGCGGCGCTGCCCTACCACGCCGGGCTGGAAGATTCCGAGCGGCGGGGGAACCAGGAGGCCTTCATCCGCGACGACGTGCAGATCATGGTCGCCACCATCGCCTTCGGGATGGGGATCAACAAACCCAACGTGCGCTTCGTGGTCCATTTCGACCTGCCCAAGAGCATCGAAGGCTATTACCAGGAGATCGGCCGCGCCGGGCGGGACGGCCTGCCCGCGCACTGCATCCTGCTGTTCAGTTACTCGGACGTGGCCAAGATCAATTACTTCATCGACCAGAAGGAGGGCGACGAGAAACGGGTCGCGATCGGCCACCTGGACGCCATCGTCCGCTACGCGGAAGACGAGCGGACCTGCCGGCGCAAGCCGCTGCTGAACTACTTCGGCGAACCGTACTCGGATGATCCCTGTTCCAACTGCGACAACTGCACCTCAGCCCCGGCCGAGCTGACCGACATCACGATCTACGCCCAAAAATTCCTGTCGTGCGTCAAGCGCGCGGAGGAGAAGTTCGGGGCGGGGCACATCGCCGATATCCTGCTAGGCTCGAAGAACGAGAAAGTCCTGCGCTGGGGCCATGACAAGCTGTCCACCTACGGCATCGGCACGGAGCTGACCAGGAAACAGTGGATGCATCTCGCGCGCCAGCTTATGACGATGGGGTATTTAAAGCAAGCAGGCGAGTACCGGACCCTGAGCATCACCCCCCGGGCATTGGAAGCGCTCCGGAAACGGGAAACGATCATGGGCGTGCTGCAAGAGGCGGAGAGGGCCAGGAAAGGGGGGAAGAGGCAAGAGGAGCTGGAGTACAACCATGCCTTGTTCGCCCTGCTGCGCCAGAAGCGCAAGGACATGGCCGACGAGGCAGGCGTGCCTCCCTACGTCATCTTTTCCGACCGGACGCTGGTCGAGATGGCGGCCTATTACCCGCAGTCGGCGGAAAGCCTGCTCCACATTTCCGGCGTGGGGCAGGTCAAGTTGCGCCAGTATGGAGATGCGTATCTGGAAGTGATCCAGGGCTATTGCCAAAAACACGGGCTGGAAGAGCGCCCTCATCCCCGGCCCTTCTCCCGGAGGGAGAAGGGAGCATCCTTCCCCTCTCCCTCCGGGAGAGGGGTCAGGGGTGAGGGAGAAATCGGAGAACGCACGCGGATGGTCGGCGAAGCGTACAATGCTGGGGAAAGCGTCGAAAGCCTGATGGAACGGTATCAAGTCACGGCGGGGACGATCCTGGAGCATTTGACCAGGTACCTTTCCGCGGGGAACCGCCTGCGAAGCGACCAGGACCTGGAAGGGATGACGTCCGTCCCCCCCGAACAAAAAAGGGCCGCCTTCGCCGCGTTCGACGAACTCAGCCCTGCGTTTCTCAAACCCGTCTACGAGAAGTTGAACGGGGACTTGAGCTACGACGACCTGAAAATCTTGCGCATGCTGTACCTGATTGCGCACCAGGATTAATATTACAATGCAAAATTCCAATAAAATCCCGAAATACAACCTTGCGCTGTAATGTTAATTAACGTGAATAATGGATAAGTAAGAAACAAAGATTTTCCTCGCTGAGCGGAGGGCCGAATGCGAATGAGAGAGGCCCGGAAATATGAACTGCGTAAGTCCTGTTAAGGAAAGCCCTATTGATTTTGCTTGCCAGCGATCACCGGGTTCCGCAACGTTCCGATCCCTTCGATCTCCACTTCGACCAGGTCGCCCGGGTGAAGGAAGACCGGTGGGTTGCGTTTGAACCCCACCCCTTCGGGCGTGCCGGTGGCAATGATGTCGCCCGGTTGCAAGGTCATTAACTGGCTGATGTACGCGATCGAATCAGCGACGGAAAAAATCATGTTTTTGGTGTTGTCCTGCTGGAATACCTGTCCGTTGATGCGGGTTGAAATATCGACGTTTTGAGGGTCGACCATTTCATCGAGGACCAGCGCGGGTCCGCATGGGGCGAAGGTATCCAGCGCTTTCCCGGACAACCACTGGCCGGAGCGGAACTGCAGGTCGCGCGCGCTGATATCGTTGAGGGCCATATAGCCTGCAACATACTCCAACGCCGACTCTACAGATACATGCTTGCATTGCTCCCGAATGACAACGGCCAGCTCCCCCTCGTAATCGATCTCCTGGCTTAGCTCCGGCAGGAGGACCGGGCTGGCCGGGCCGGTGAGCGCGTTGCGGAACTTTGCGAACAGGATTGGAACCGTCGGGATGGAAAACCCGAATTCTTCCGCGTGGCTGCGGTAGTTCAAGCCGAGACAGATGATTTTGTCGGGATCAGGGATGGGTGGGCCGAAGAGCAGATCTTCGCTGCGAAAGACCTCCGGATGATTGGAAGCATCGTTCACGAAATCGCGCGCCGCGCGTTCCAGGTCGGCGCGTTGTTCGGGGGACAGTTGGATGATCGTGCGGTTCGAAACCTGTCCGTTATAAACAATAGAGCTGATGTGCGCGCCCCTGGCTGCGGCCAGGGAATCCACCACCCAATCTTCGACGCCAATCCCGGACTGCCAGCTTCCATTCGATTCGTATGTGACCAGACGCATGGGAATTGTTCCTTTCTGTAGGACATGTTATGCCGGTTCTTCAAAGGGTGCACACTTCCCTGTTTCTAAAATGGCCTGTACGATTATAAACCCATGAGAACGTACGATTTACGCGGACAGGCTCTCAACCCCGGTTTGGCAGGCGGACACGACAACTCTCAAGCGCTTGCCTCCGATTGCCTCTTTTCTTTTCACCTGCCATAGTTTTTTTCTTTATCCATCGAGGCGATGGTGACACCTGCAAAAAAGGCCGCCAGAAAGGCGTTCGCATGCGCCAGCTTTGTCGTGGAGAAAACAAGCAGGGCTATGGTAAGCCCGAGCAAGGGTGTATAAAGCGCAGAGACCGAAAACAGCCTGGTTCCGTTCAAAGACATGATCACCCAGGGAATAATCACCCCGATTGCACCTTGACCGGCGATAAACCCTATCAGCAGGAAAATGGCTGCGATGAAAAGCGCGGACCGTTCTGCAATTCCGGAGAACATCACAGCGATCAAAAGCGCTATTCCGAACAATAAAAGTGTGACCATCGATTTTTTCTCTTCCGAATCAATTAGGTGATCTCCCAAATTCCCCGAGTTCCAAGCCGGCTTAATCAGGCACCGGCTCCTTAATCAATCAGGTTCAGGTTATTCTCCAGCTTCGGCACATACAGCTGCACAATGCCATGCACGATCATCACCAGCACCCGTCGCTTGTCAATCCAGGGATGCTCTTCTTGATAGGCTTTAAACTGGTCGTTCGAAATAAGCAAAGCGTGGAATTCCTCAGCCAAGTCGATGATAAAAAAATCGGGATCGGTCTCCGCCGGAACCTGGCGGACGGCCTGGCGTTCGATCAGCGCTTCCAGTTGGGCCCGGTCATCGATCTCATGAATAAGGCTGGCATCCACGATGATGATCGGTTCATAGCCATTTTCCTCGAGGACCGAGCGCACTGCGACGATATTTGCCATTTTCGGGGCCCCATCGTGCGTTTTTTCGATATAAGCAATATTCGCTCCATCCATTACAGCAGTCTTTTTATGGCCCATGTCGTTTTCCTTTTCGCTCTAATTCATAAATCTATGCCTCTTGATTGGACGGATGTGCCCGGTGAAATTCCAGCGATCTGCGAACGCTTGTGCAGGTGACATTGGCTGAAACGAATTACCAACGCGCTCCGTCCTGTATTCTGACCTGTGCTTGAGAACCGCTTCCAGGAACCTGTCTGGAAGGAATGGTGTCGGCCCGTTATTCGAATCCATCTTCAGCGGTGGAACGGACCTGTTTTACAGCCTTCGAAATGGTTCAAGTTGGAGAACGTGCCACCGCCTTTATGGGCGATCTTCATACAAAAATATGAACAAGCATATTGAGTGATGAGTGTATAGACACAAACCCCTTCCCATCCTGGTATAAGCTGTTTCGTTGTTACTTGTTAACCTATCACTTGCTTAAATTATTATAGGATATCTGGCAAAGCAGGCTTAGTGGGAGAATCCGTAAATTCTGTCGGGGAAAACCCACGCGTATTAGGCGAATCCTCTATTGCTTTGGTTCGGTAAAAGGATGTATACAGGTATGAGGAAGAGAACGCGGTCAAGCAGGTGAAATTTCCCCATAGTCGCTCCTTTCAACACCGGATCAGAAACCAAATCTAATTCCGATGCACACTGCAAAGAGATGTCGCCTCCTTGGCAACAGTCTGTTTGTCTACTCTTGCTTTAATCTAATTACCTTTTGGGAGGTGTGCAAATGACAACTTACCATTCTGGCAACTGGTGGACGCTTGCACTGCGCGGCCTGGCGGCCGTCGTCTTTGGTATCCTGGCATTTATCTGGCCTGGCGTCACCGTGACGATCCTGGTGCTGTTCTTTGGCGCGTATGCGCTCTGGGACGGCATTTTTGCATTGGTCGGGGCATTTCGTGCTGAAGGGGACAGGCGCTGGCCGCTGGTAGTGGAGGGCCTGGTGGGAATTGCCGCCGGCCTGTTCGCTTTTTTCTGGCCCGGCCCGGCAGCCCTGGCGCTGCTGTACGTGATAGGAGCCTGGGCAGTGATCACAGGCGTGTTCGAAATCATCGCTGCCATCCGTCTGCGGAAAGAAATTGAAGGAGAGTTGTTGCTGCTGATCAGCGGTGTGCTGTCGGTGCTGTTCGGGGTGGCCCTGTTCATCTGGCCTGCTGCCGGGGCCCTGGCAGTTACATGGATGATCGCCTCGTACGCTATCCTGTTCGGCATCCTGCTCATCGTGCTGGGGTTCCGCCTGCGCACGCGAAACGAGCAGCGCCCGATGACAGCCTGAACCGTTTTTTTGTCATTTCGAAGAGCCCTTCGGCAGGCTAGGATGAACTTCAGGAGGAGAAATCTTTCCGCTGGCAAAAAATAGGATTTCTCGCTACGCCCGAAACGACATCATCCAGAAATGAGCAGACACCTAACTGATCACAAATTGAATAAGCGATAAGGAGAGTAATATGGCGAAGATTATTGGAATTGATCTGGGAACCACCAACTCGGTGGCGGCAGTGGTGCGCGGGGGCGAGCCTACCGTCATTCCCACGGCTGAAGGCAGTCCGCTTTTGCCTTCGGTCGTTGCTTTTAATAAGAACGGCGAGGTGCTGGTTGGCCAGGTTGCCAAACGGCAGGCAATCGTCAACCCGGAAAACACGGTCTACTCGATCAAGCGCTTTATGGGCCGCCGGTACGATGAAGTCGAAGGCGAACGCGAGATCGTCTCTTACAAAGTGGCGGCCGGCGATGCGGGCGACGTGCGCGTTTCGATCCCGCAAAACGGCCGGAAATATACGCCCCAGGAGATTTCGGCTTTCATCCTGCAGAAACTGAAACGGGATGCGGAGGCCTATTTAGGCGAAGACGTCAATCAAGCCGTGATTACCGTCCCCGCCTACTTTAACGACAGCCAGCGTCAGGCCACGAAAGATGCGGGAAAAATCGCGGGACTGGAAGTGCTGCGCATCATCAACGAGCCCACAGCGGCTGCCCTGGCCTACGGCCTGGACAAAGAGGAGAACGAAACCATCCTGGTCTTCGACCTGGGCGGCGGCACGTTCGACGTGTCCGTCCTGGAGGTCGGCGAAGGCGTCGTCGAAGTGCGGGCCACCAACGGCGATACCCACCTGGGCGGCGATGACTGGGACGAGCGCATCGTGCAGTGGATGGTCGACGAGTACAAAAAGGACCAGGGCTACGACCTGAGCCAGGACCGCATGGCGCTGCAGCGGTTGCGCGAGGCTGCTGAAAAAGCCAAAATCGAACTTTCCAGCACCAGCGAGACCGAGCTCAACCTGCCGTTCATCTCGGCGGACGCGAGCGGGCCGAAGCACCTGCAGATGAAGCTGACCCGCGCCAAATTCGAGCAGATGACTGATGACCTGGTCAAGCGTCTGGAAGGGCCGTTCCAGCGCGCCCTGGAGGACGCTGACATAAAGGTGTCGGATTTGGACGAAGTCATCCTGGTCGGCGGGGCCACCCGCATGCCGATGGTGCAGGACCTGGTCCGCCGGCTGACCAACGGCAAGGAACCCAACCGGGGCGTGAACCCCGATGAAGTGGTAGCGGTCGGCGCTGCCATCCAGGCCGGCGTGCTAGCAGGCGAGATGAAAGACGTGCTGTTGCTCGACGTCACCCCCCTGAGCCTGGGCGTGGAAACCATGGGCGGCGTCATGACCGTTTTGATCCCGCGCAACACCACCATCCCGACCCGCAAGACAGAGATGTTCTCGACCGCGGAGGACAACCAGACCGCAGTGGATATCAAAGTCTTCCAGGGCGAGCGCCAGATGGCTGCCGACAATATGTTACTGGGCGAGTTCCGCCTGGAGGGCATCCCGCCGGCCCCGCGCGGCACGCCGCAGGTTGAAGTCACCTTCGACGTGGACGCCAACGGCATCATGAACGTGAGCGCCAAAGACCGGGCCACCGGCAAGGAACAAAAGATCACCATTACCGCCAGCACCAACCTGACCAAAGACGACATCGACCGCATGGTCAAGGAAGCCGACCGGAACGCGGCCGAAGACCGCAAGCGCCGGGAGCTGGCCGACGCGCGCAACACGGCCGATACGCTCACCTACCAGGCCGAGAAAGCGCTGGACGAGCTGGGGGACAGGCTGCCTGGCGATGAAAGAAGCCGGATCGAGAACCAGGTCAACGAGCTGCGCCAGGCGATGCAGGGCGAAGACGTCGGCCGGATGAAGCAGATTTCAGAGACGCTGGAACAGATGGTACACAGCCTGAGCCAACAGGTATATGCTGCCCAGCCTGAAGGAGGCCCAAGCGGACCGGAAGGTCCCGAGGACGATGATACGGTCGAGGGCGAGTTCCGGGAGGTCTAGATGGCGCAATCAGAACAGGCACAGAAAGATGCGCTCTTCCTCCCGGATACCCTGGAGCAATGCCAGGCCAAACTGACCGAAACGCGGCACGAGATGGAGGAACTGAAAGACCGGTTCCTCCGGGCCGCCGCCCAGATCGAAAATATCCGCAAATGGACAGAGCGCGATGTCTTAGCCCGTTCCAAAGAGAACCAGCGCAAGCTGTTCCGACAGTTCCTGGAAGTCGTGGATAACCTGGAGCGGGCCCTGGAACGGCCCAGCGACCCGGAAGCGCTCGCGCAAGGGGTCCGGCTTACGCTCAGGCAGTTTGAAAAAGCGCTGGCGGGGGCAGGGGTCGAACGAATCGAGGTCCAGCCGGGGGAGGCGTTCGATCCCCTCTACCACGAAGGGGTCGATGTGCGGCTGGGCGAAGTGGACGAGCCCACGGTTGCGGAAGTTGTCCAGCCCGGCTATTTGTATGAAAACGAGCTGCTCCGGCCGGCAGGCGTGACCGTCGTCAGGCCGATGGACTGAAAAGCAAAACACTCCTGGCTCGCGCAGTTTCCAAACATGTCATCAACCGGTTATGCCAACCGAGCATGTTAATAAAAATGAGACATTCTTATGGTAATCTAAAATCAATATGGACTTCAAAGACTATTACGAAATTCTCGGCGTTTCCCCCAATGCGGATGAGAAAACCATCAAGCAAACCTACCGCAAGCTGGCCCGCCAGTACCACCCCGATCTGAACCCCGGGGACAAGGAGGCGGAGGAGAAATTCAAAAGCATTAACCAGGCCTACCAGGCGTTGTCGAACGCGGAGCAGCGCAAGAAATACGATGAACTGCGCGCGCAGTACCAGCGCTGGCAGCAAACTGGCGGACAGCCGCGTGATTTCAACTGGCAGAACTGGGCCGCGCAACCCGGACAGCAAGCCGACGTGCGCTATGCAACAGCGGAGGACTTCGAAGATATCTTCGGAGAAGCGAGCCCGTTCTCCGATTTTTTCACCAGCATCTTCGGCCAGACCGCGGGAGGGGCCCGAGCGGACGCGCGCCCCCCGCAGAGGCCAGGACGTGGAGGCCGAAATCGAACTTTCTCTGGAAGAGGCCGCGCGCGGAACGACCCGCACCCTGCAGGTTGGGGACCGGCGCATCGAAGCCAGCATCCCGGCGGGGGTCCGGACGGGATCGCGGGTGCGATTGGCCGGTCAGGGCGGCCCGGGCGGGGCCGGCGCCCAGGCGGGCGACCTGTATCTGGTCGTCCGGCTGCTCCCCAACCCAAATTTCGAGCTGGAAGGCGATGAGCTGCACACCAAGGTGCCGGTCGACGTTCTCACGGCTGTGGCCGGAGGCGAAGTGCGTGTGAACACGCTGGATAGACCGGTCATGCTGAAGATTCCCCCGATGACCAACAGCGGTCAAACCTTCCGCTTGCGCGGCAAGGGTTTCCCAAAAGTGGGAAAACCGCAAGACCGGGGAGACCTGTATGCCCGGGTAAATCTGGTCCTGCCAGAGAACATGACCGATGAAGAGTTGGATGCGCTGCGTTCGCTCGCCGCAAAACGCAAAACAGGGCAACCGACATGAAAAAACGATCCTTGGAAATTCAAACCATCCTCAGGGAACTACGGCCGGACGATCCTGCCTACGAGCGTTGCTTACAGCGGCTGAAGGAAGACCTCGGGCTCGATGAAGAAGCGCTTGAGGTGATCTTGAACCTGCGCAACCAGGTCACCCTCCTGCAGTCGCGCCTGCGCACGCTAGAAACCACGATGGAGATTTATGAGACCGAGCAGGGTTCGCGCCTGACGCGTTACCGGCAGGTCGTCTATGAGGCGGAATGGGAAGAAACGGAGGGTTAGCTGCTACCCTTGAATGGTGTTGCAAGCAATACTATTTTTATCGAACCGCCAACTTCGCGCACCGTCCCGGTGTTTTTAGGGTAAGTACGACAAGTTTTTTCTAAGACGCCAAGGACTTCCCCTGGCGTACTTACCAGTTTCTTGGCGTTCTCGGCGCCTTGGCGGTTAAACTGCAAGACTTTACTGGAAATGATCTACGAATTGACGAGGTAACAAAATGGCATTTAATATCAACCGATTCACGGAAAAATCACAAGAGGCTGTTATCAGCGCACAGCAATTGGCCGATGAATATAACAACAGCCAGGTCGAGCCAGAACACCTGCTGGCGGCCCTGTTGCAACAGCCGGAAGGGATCGTGCCCCAGATCTTACAAAGGGTGGGGGCTAACCCGGGCGATGTGTTACAGAAAGTACAGGCGGAACTGCAGGGCCTGCCAAAGGTAAGCGGCGGTGGGGTACAGGTGGGGATGTCGCAGCGCCTGCGCAAGGTGCTGGTGCGCGCCCACGACGAGATCCAGCAGTTCCGCGATGAGTACGTCAGCACGGAACATTTGCTGCTGGCCCTGATCCATTCGGCCGGCGGGATGACCGCGGAGATCCTGAGCCAGGCCGGCGTGACCCGCGATGCGGTGCTGCAAGCCCTGACCCAGGTGCGCGGTTCGCAACGCGTGACCAGCCAGAATCCCGAGGGAACGTACGCCGCCTTGGAGAAATACGGCCGGGACCTGACCCAGCTGGCCCACCGGGGCAAGCTCGACCCGGTCATCGGCCGGGACGAGGAGATCCGCCGCGTGATCCAGATCCTTTCGCGGCGCACCAAGAACAACCCGGTGCTGATCGGCGAGCCTGGCGTGGGCAAGACCGCTATCGCGGAAGGCCTGGCGCAGCGCATCGTGCGTGGGGACGTGCCCGAAGCACTCAAGAACAAACGCCTGGTCCAGATCGATCTGGGCTCGATGGTGGCCGGCGCCAAGTACCGCGGCGAGTTCGAGGAGCGCCTGAAAGCCGTGCTCAAAGAGATCACCGAGGCCGACGATGTGGTCGTCTTCATCGACGAGCTGCACACGGTGGTGGGCGCGGGGGCAGCCGAGGGCGCGATGGACGCCTCCAACATGCTCAAACCGATGCTGGCCCGCGGCGAGCTGCACCTGATCGGCGCGACCACCCTGGACGAGTACCGCAAGTACATCGAGAAGGACGCCGCCCTGGAACGGCGCTTCCAGCCGGTGATGGTCGGACAACCGTCGGTGGAGGACACCATCTCGATCCTGCGCGGGCTGAAGGAACGCTACGAGACCCATCACGGGGTGCGCATCACGGACTCCGCCATCATTGCTGCCGCTACCTTGAGCGATCGCTACATCTCCGAACGCTTCCTACCCGATAAAGCCATCGACCTGATCGACGAGGCCGCCGCTCGCCTGCGCATGGAGATCACCAGCGACCCGCTGGAACTGGACGAGATCAAGCGCCGCATCATGCAGTTGGAGATCGAACGGGAAGCGCTCAAAAAGGAAAAGGACCCCTCCAGCAAAGAGCGCCTGAAGAGGCTGGAAGAGGAGCTCGCCAACGCCGGCGAGCGCCGGCGCGCCCTGGAAACGCAGCTCCAGCATGAACGCGAGTCTTTGCAGAAGAATCACGGACCTGAAAGAGCAGATCGACCAGACCCGCCTGGATATCGAGAGCGCCCAGCGCCAGCAGGACTGGGAACGGGCCGCAAGGTTACAGTACAGCGAGCTTTCTCGGCTGGAAGAGGAGCTGCGCCAGGCCGAGGAGAAACAAGAAGACCAGGCCGGCAACGTGTTGCTCAAGCAGGAAGTGGACGCGGAGGATATCGCCGAAGTGGTCGGCAAGTGGACCGGCATCCCGGTCTCCAGGCTGCTGGAAGGCGAGATGGAAAAACTGGTCTACATGGAAGACCGCATCCACCAGCGGCTGGTGGACCAGGAGGAGGCCGTCCAGGCAGTGGCCGATGCGGTGCGCCGCTCCCGGACCGGCTTGCAGGACCCGAACCGCCCGATGGGCTCGTTCCTGTTCCTGGGCCCAACCGGCGTCGGCAAGACCGAACTGGCCCGCGCGCTGGCCGAGTTCCTGTTCGACGACGAGAACGCCATGGTGCGCATCGACATGAGCGAATACCAGGAAAAGCACACCGTCTCGCGGCTGGTGGGCGCGCCGCCCGGATATGTCGGTTACGAGGAAGGCGGACAACTGACGGAAGCTGTGCGGCGCAGGCCCTACACGGTGGTGCTGCTGGACGAGATCGAGAAAGCGCACCCGGAAGTGTTCAACATCCTGTTGCAGTTGCTGGACGACGGTCGCCTGACCGACGGGCAGGGCCGGACGGTGAACTTCAAGAACACGGTCGTGATCATGACTTCGAATGTGGGCAGCAACTGGATCAAGGAGATGGGCATCGATGCGGCCCGCGATAAAGTGATGGACGAGCTGAACCGCATGTTCCGCCCCGAGTTCCTCAACCGCATCGATGAGATCATCCTGTTCCGCGCCTTGACCCGGGAGCACCTGCGCGAGATCGTCGATATCCAGCTGCAAATCTTGAAGAAGCGCCTGGCCGAACGCGATATCGAATTGGAGATCACTCCCGAAGCCAAGGACAAGCTGACCGAAGAGGGCTTCGACCCGGTATTAGGCGCGCGCCCGCTCAAGCGGGTCATCCAGCGGCGCCTCCAGAACGTGCTGGCCTTGAAGATCCTGCGCGGCGAGATCAAGGATGGGGAGCGGGTAGAAGTCACCGTCGGGCCGAACGGAGAATTAGCCTTCGAGGCGCAGCCCACAACCGAGAAAGAACCGGCCTGAGCTTGCTCTTAATCATTTGCTCAGGCCGGGCGAGGAATTCCCAAAAAATGGTGTGCATCGGGGCGTACGCCCCGATGCACACCATTTTTTGGTTCTCTTTTATACAGAGCGGGCTTGAGTATTTAAATGATGCCTAGCACGCCCAGGAGCTGTACACCCAGCATTACAAGAACGGCAGCCGTGATCAAAACGAAGGTCCCCCAACCCAAGATGTTGTAGAGGCGCGTGTTTTTGAGCGAACCCATCAGGTGTGGATCGTTGATCAAACGCAGGATGAAGATGAGCATGATAGGCAGCAGAATACCGTTGAGCACCTGCACCGCCACCAGCCACTGGATCACGGGCAGGTTTGGCACCAGCGAGAGGCCCGTTCCAAGGACGATCATTGCTGTGAACAATCCAAAGAAGATGGGCGCACGGCGGAAATCCAGGTCCACGCCTTTTGGCATGCCAAACACTTCGCTGACCGCATAAGCGGTAGCCAGTGGCAGCACTGCACCGGCCAGCAGCGACGCGCCCAGCAATCCAACTGCAAACATGACCTTGGCCGCGCTTCCAGCTACCGGCTCGAGCGCGCTGGCGGCGTCGGCGGCGCTTTCGATATTCGTCTGCCCGGCCTGGTGGAGGGTGGCAGCGGTAGCAATGATCATCGTAATCGAAATCAGGTTGGAGAAGATCGAGCCGACGTAAGCATCTACCCGCTCTGGCCCGTAATGGCGCCGGGCTACGCCGCGTTCTACCGTCGAACTTTGCTGGAACAACTGCATGAAGGGTGTGATAGTGGTTCCCAGCAAACCGACCAGCAGGAAGAGATATTCCCGGTCAGGGTGGAACGTGGGGATGAATGTTCCCCGGGCCACCTCCCCCCAATCGGGCCGGGCCAGGACCGCCGCCACAGGATAGGCAAAGAACACCAACGTCATCACCAGGAAAATTTTCTCGACCCAGCTATACGAGCCAAAGATCACCAGATACCACAGCAGCGCTGCCGCCACCGGCACGACCAGCCACTTGGGCAGTCCAAACAGGTCCGCTGCTGCGCCGATGCCTAAAAACTCGCTGACCACCAGGCCACTGTTCGCAATGAACAAGACCCCCATCGCCAGGAACGCCGGACCGATCCCGAAACGCTCCCGGATCAAGTCCAGCAGGCCGCGTCCGGTCGCGGCCCCAAGCCGGGCGACCATTTCCTGCACCACCGCCAGCGAAACCGTGATCACCACCATCACCCAAATCAAGTCATATCCGAACTTGGCGCCGGTGGAACTGTAGGTTGCAATTCCCCCCGCGTCATTCCCGGCTGAACTGGCGATGAGCCCGGGCCCCAGTATCAGCAGCCAACGCAACAGGCCAGTCGGCGGGCGGCGCAGCCTGCGCAGGCTGACGCTACGGCCGCGGATGTTCAAGCGTAATGCGGTACGGAGGCTGCGCGGATGCTTGGGCAGGGCCGAGAGGTCCAACTCCTCCACGCGTTCCAACCCTTGCGGAGAATTGGGTTGGCTCATGTGAACACCTTCGGCGCCTGCGCCCGCCAACCGCGCGGGGCTACCCGGGATATGGCCGCATCGATTGTGACGGTACCCAGCAGTTGTCCCTCCGTCCCTACGACCGGCATGGCCGCCAACTGGCTGTTGAGCAAGCGGTACCCCGCTTCCTCGGGTGAATCCAGGGGAGAAAGCACCATCAAGTACGGGTTCATGATTTCCTCGACGGAACGGTCATCCTCGGCCATCAGGAAATGCCGCAAGGAAATCACTCCGCGCAGTTTATGAGGCTCCTGATCTTCGACGACATACAGGAAATACACAAAATCCGGTTCCCTCAGCCTTTCGCGCAAAGCCTCTCTTGCCTGGCCGACTTTCAGGCTTGGGGAAAGGGTAACCACATCGTTGGTCATGATGCCGCCCACGGTGTTTTCAGGATAGCGCAGTAAATCGACAATACGGTCGGCAAATTCTCTCGGCAACCGGTTGAGATAGCGCTGTGTGAGCTGGATATCGAGACGCCCCACCAGGTCGGCAGCCAGGTTGGGCGCCATGTCCTTAAGAACTTGCAAGGCGCGCTCCTCTCCCAACTCTTCGAACACCTGCACCTGGCGTTCCGGCGACATGACTTCGAGCGTGTCGGCGGCCAGTTGCTCCGGGAGCAGTTCCAGCAACTCCGCCGCATGAAGGTAGGGGATGGCGGCGGCCAGGTGGGCGATCTCGCCTGGCGGCAGGCGGACGATGCGACGGTGGTAGCCTGCGCCTGCTTTGACCGCCTGGGGATCGCCGCGCAAGAACTCGATGTACTTCCAATCGTAGAGGGTCCGGCGTTTTACCCCGCGATACCAGCCCCGCGTCAGGCGCCGCAGCACAGCATATGCGCTGATGTCGGCCGCAGACAATTGCAGTTGTCCCTCTTTTTCCTCCAACCAGAGATCGTTGGCGCGTGTCACGCGCCGGTTCTGCAAGTCGAGGATGAGCGCGTCGAGCACCTCGCGCTGTAGCCAAACTGCTTGTTCCAGTACGTCCACATTTTGGCTCTGCTCGTAATTTTCTACGTCGATTTGGCGGTTTGCCCGGTCAAGCCCTTTAACAGCATTCCAGGGTAAAACGCCCTCGTCGCTCTGATTTTGACGGAAGACGAGATAGGTGACCGGAGGATAATCGACATCGAGCTGGCGGACGACCAGGTCCACAAGCGCAGCCTGATTCCCTTGAGTGTCGACAATTCGAAAACGCAGAAGTTCAGAGAGCATCACCATGGCATAAAAATTTTATCCGTTTGTATTGCTTATTCCACCACACTCCAGGTAGGCTGCTGGCAGCGCGGGCAGGGAGGCACTTTTTTGCCCGCCTCGAACTTGGAGACCTGACCGCAGTTGACACAAGCTGCAATGGTCGCCTTCCCGACCACATTGCCTGACTGAATCACATCATATTTATCGGTATCCCGAGGAGGTTCGAACTGCAAGCCGGAACGGACCTGGTCCGATTGGAATCCGAAGATGGAGGCCTTGCCATCTGTCTCGATATACATGCGGCGAATTTCTCCCAGGCTGCGATAACCATCCTGCCGGGCCATCTGGAAGATCTCCCTTTTTGAGAGGTCAAGCTTCTCCACTCCCTCCAGGTCGAAAAGACCGTCGGCAACCACCCGGGAGGGAGATCCTTTGAGGAATCGATCAACTTTGTTATTATGGTTTGCCCACAACAGGCCCAGGCGTTGCAGGCCCACGATCAAAGTGATCACCAGCAACCCATGCAAGATAGGGACCTTGGGATAAAACATAGGATCCCCCACCGCGCTTCCCAGCGCTACGATCAGCACCACATCGATCACGGTCAATTCCCCGGCGCTGCGCCTGCCCAGGAAACGAAGGATAAGGATCGTATAAACATACAAAACAGCGGTTCTCAACAGAATTTCCGCATAAAACATGAGCGGCAGGTCGCCAAAAAAGATATTTTTCAAATCGAACGTATACGTCTCCATCCTTCTCCTTCCATGGCTTAGCAATTTCCACGCCTGGTTTCCTTCAATTCCAGCTGGCGTTCCAACCAGCCGGGCACCGCATCCCTTTGGCGTATCGCCCAGCCTGCTCCCCGGAGCGCTGCTGTCAGGCCGGCAAAAACAATCCTGTCTGTAAGCGCGGCTCGCACGTATTTGCCGGTAAATTTTGATAAAGAAGAGAAAGAACGCCTCATCCAGTACGTCCAGAGATTGTTCCGGATTTCTTGTACTGCCCTGACGCTGTTTTCACGTGCTTTGGAGGGATGGTGGTGAGAAACGACGCGCGGGATGTAAGAAAGCCCCCAGTCCTTCTTCGCCAGGTCGATTGCCAGGAGCTCTTCTTCTCCGCAGGTGCCAAACCTGGCGTTAAAGCCGCCAGCCGCCTGAAAAGCCGCCCGGCGGACGACTACGCCACAGGCGATGAACCCCAGAACAGGGAAGCCCGGCAGGTTCAAACGGTTTGTCAAGGGGCTTTCTTCCATGGATTGACAACAAGGATCGTACCTTCCCTCGGGTTCGATCAATATTTTCGACATGATGAGGCCCAGGCAGGAATGCCGGTCAAAGATCTCTATCGCTCGGGAGAGTGAACCGTAGGCCCACCAGGAATCGTCGTCGTAAAAAGCAATGTAAGGTTGGTTTAAAACTTCTACACCCAGGTTGCGCGCAACAGTGCCCTGGTTTGTCCCAAGCGCAATGAGCTTTACATCGGGAAAACAGTCTCGTACAAGCGTGACCGTGTCGTCTTCGGAAGCGTTGTCCACGACAAGGATTGGGTACTCGTCCTCTAACGAAGTTAGCTTATGAAGAGTCCTTTCAAGCGATTTTTGCCTGTTTCGAGTAACAATTACAATCGCCAACCGGTTTTTTGATCCGGTTTGTTCTGAAGCCAGCACGGAAGTCATTCAAACAGGTTCAGGATGCACAGCAAATCATGGCTGGCGTATCGCGGCTCGGGCCCGGAGCTGTGCAACAGAATAGGTTCACCAGGGAGTGCCCATCTTTTGTAGCCGTCATCTGCCATTCCTACTCCTTATGCACTTAATCATTTAGCAAATCTTGTAAATAGGGTGCCAGAAAGAGATTTTCAGTGTGGAGGCCACGGACTTCAATCCATGTCAGTCACCCTTCTTTTTCCAATCTCCGCTATCTTCGTCCTTTTCGTACTCGTTCTTTACCGCGCTCCAGGCGACTTTGTGAGCCGTTTCTTCGCGGGAGGCATCTCCGCGCCGGTCTTCGGGATCCTTGTACTCGTCCCAGGCGCTGTTGAAGGCTTCGCGGTAAATTTCCTGGGCATGCTCCGGCAAATTGTCGCTCACGCTGTTGGGCAGATCGTCATTGCTTTTATACTTTGGCATATCTTCATCCTCCAATCTAAAAATGTGGTGATGGAACTCGTGGGGCGGGATGGAATCCCGCCAAATTTACAGTCTGCGGAATGCCATTCCGCACCACATCACTCATTTGTATACCACCACCAAAATGTTTCATCTACCGGCCTGATAGGTCAAATTCTCCTTCCATTTCTGGCAGGATATTCTTTTCATAGAACTGGAAGAAGCCTTCCTGGTTGGGTCCAATCTGGTGGATGTAAATGTGGTCGAACCCTACCTTGGCATATTTGCGGATTTGCTCAAGGTGCTTTTCCGGATCTGGCCCGCAGACGACGTGTTTGATCGCATCCTCTTTCGTGACCATGGATGCTGCCTGCTCCATCAGCCCGGGCGTGGCCAGCTCCTGGGTCAATTGGCCTTTGATGCCGGTGTTCGTCCATTGTTCAAAGACAATCTTTTCCCCCTCCTCAACGGTCGGCGCCCAGCACACATCCAGCTTGCCATAGCGCGGTTTTCCCTTTCCACCACCCTCGTCAAAGTTTTCCATGACCTTCTCGATCGGGGCGGTGCTGATCAGGCCGTCCGCAATGCGGCCCGCCAGTTCGGCAGACGTGTCGGCGGATGCAGCCATATAAATCGGGGGCAGCTCATCCGGCAGGGTATAAATGCGGGCGTCCTCGACGAAGAAGTACACGCCGTAGTGGCTGACTTCCTCGCCCTCCCACAGTTCGCGGATGATCTCGACCGCTTCCTCCAACATCTCCAGGCGGATCGGGGCAGGCGGCCAGGGATCGCCCAGAATATGCTCGTTCAGGTTCTCCCCCGAGCCCACTCCCAGGAAAAAACGGCCCGGCATCAAGGCGGCCGCTGTCGCAGCCGCCTGGGCGATGATGGCCGGGTGAATGCGCATGATCGGACAGGTCACCCCGGTTCCCAAGCGCAAGCGCTCCGTGGCATGGGAGATGGCCCCGATCACGCTCCAGACAAAGGGGGCATGACCCTGGCGGTCCAACCAGGGATGGTAATGGTCCGAGATCAGAGCAAAGTCAAAACCGGCCTGCTCGCCCCACTGGGCATACTTTACCAGGTCGTTCGGGGCGTGTTCCTCGCTCGAAAGATTAAAGCCTATTTCCAAGAGATTCCTTCCTTTCCTATCCTAATATTACAGTGCAAGGTTGTATTTCTGATGCAGGTTCACTGCTAGAAATAACCGAAAAAATGGGTGTGTGTAGGGGCGTGCGCCCCTACACACACCCATTTTTTCGGGATTTTGTTGGAACTTTGCGTTGTAATACTAATTATGTTCATGATATGCAACAAATCCATATGCTTTCTCTCTCCTGTTCAACTCTTCCAGGATTTCATCCTGGTCACCAGCCAGGCCCGTCCGGACCAGGGCGGACACCAGGTTTGGAAAATGGTCTTTGCCTGCCAGTTCCAGCAGCGCCCTGGGCTCGGAGGGCAAGTCCAGCTCTTTCGCGCTTTTCCGGGCGCGGTCATCGACGAAGGGAAACAACTCATCCCAGGCAACCTGGACTTCGCGGAAGAAAATGTCTACGCCCACGTCTCCAATCCCTTTGAATTCTTTGAGAAACCGGCGTTCAAACGCAGTTTTTTGTCCGGCTCCTTCTCGCAGTTTGCGCAAATCGCCACGGTACCGAGACAGGATCAATCGACTGGTATCTTCCAACATGCGAGAAGTTTTCTCATCGTAGCGGGCGTAGCCGGATTTATTGAGCGTGCGCGTCCTTTCTTCCCAACTGGCTGCCGTCATTTTTTGAGGTGTGGTCCAGCCCTGATCGGTCAACGCCTTTGCCGCTTGCATGGCCAGCCTGGCGTTGATCCGGGCGCTAAAAAGGAGGGCAGCTACCAGTAAACGAAAGAGCACAGACGGTGTATTTGCCTTGATATCGATATCCAGTTCATCGGAAAACGTGCGGCCGTGGCGTTCGAGCAGGATTTTGGTGAGGGCGTACTCTCTCTCCTCAGTAGCCATAGTTAACATCTTTCCACAGGTTCATAAAGAAATCGTCTTCAACTAGTCCTTCCAGACCCTTGGACCGGTCAGCCCGTCCACAGGCGGAAACCCTGTTATTTCTTGTTTTATACCCAAATCTATATCCTTCCATGAGGCCCGATACATTTACACCCACCCCTTTTGCTGATACGGTGCACCTAAGATGGAATTTTTTCAACTTGAGTGGTTGCAATTCACGATAAAAATGTTGGTGGCCTTTGTTTTGGCCTTTGCCCATTGCATGGAATCGGGAACGCCATACACGGATCATGGGGCTACGCACATTTCCGCTGGTTGCCCTGGGGAGTACGGCCTACGTGCTCATCTCCCTGACGGTCCTTCGAGAGGACCAAGATGCCCAGGCCAGGATTATTCAAGGATTGATCACAGGGATCGGCTTTGTAGGGGGCGGCGCCATCCTCAAAGACCCGGCAGGCTCGGTGCAAGGGACCGCCACTGCCGTCAGTGTTTGGACCACGGGCGCGTTAGGCATTGCTGTGGCTTATGGACGCTTCGATATCGCCATGGTCATTAGCATCGTGAACTATCTTACGCTACGGTTAATGACAGTTGTCAAAAGTAATCTAAACGACAATAATGAGTAAGCGGGCATCATTAAACAATCGCCAAACCCTGACAGTCGGTGCTTGGCGGTTAGCAGGAGTCGAAGAGCTTTTCTCAATCATATTCATCTTTCAGAGAACAACAATGGGGAATCTACCTAATAATGAAAAGGGAAAGACCTAACCCCACTTAGGAACCTTTCTTTATTGAAACTTAAGCACCGCTCGTTTATAGTAGTTAAGCAAGCTAAATCTCAAAACGTTTTTTCTAAACAAGATGAACAAGGAGGTATATAGTGACTCACCATGATGCACATCCTGAGGTGCTCTCTGCTGGCACGCTCATCGGAGATAATGTTCGTAACAGTAACGGCGAAGACCTGGGGAAGTTGGAAGAGATCATGTTCGATCTCGACCAGGGGAAAGTGGCTTACGCCGTCCTGTCTTTTGGCGGATTCCTGGGCGTAGGCGATAAGCTCTTTGCTATCCCCTGGGAAGCGCTTTCGGTTGACACCGAAAACGAGGAAATCGTTCTCGATGTCCAGAAAGATGTACTGGAGAATGCGCCTGGTTTCGACAAGGACGATTGGCCAGAGACCACAGATCGGGAGTGGCTGGTTGAGGTGTATTCCTATTACGGCTACGATCCCTACTGGTAATCGCTAAAAGGGATGGGGTGAGAGAACTTGTGCTCACCCCATTTCTTTTATTTCGAAGAGACGATCTTTCTAATGGCCGATGACGAAGTCAGAGGAGCCGGCGGAAATTTTCCCTTACCACAACTTTTACGGTCTGTTCACCTCTATGTTCTTACACGGAGGTTGGTTGTGTTTAATCCACAACATGCTGTACAGTTGGTGTTCGAACTCGCTCGGAAAGCGGATATCTACCTTTCAGATAAGTGGTTCTCCCGTCTTTCACGGGATAGAGGCCCGGAAACGGTAGAGCCAGATAAGTTCAATAAGAGAAAAGGAGCAAAAACATGAAAAGAGGAGTTTCGATACTTAGCGCATTAGGATTAGGGGCCGGGTTGATGTACTTCTTCGACCCCCAGTACGGCAACCGGCGCAGATCCATGGTCAAGGACCAAGCAAACAGCCTGCTGAACCAGTCCGATACCTTCATCGAGAAGGCCAGCCGAGATATTCGCAACCGCGCCCGCGGCGTACTTGCCGAGACGACCGGGAAGTTGAGCGATCAGGGGGGCACCAGCGATTGGGTGCTGGAAGAACGCGTCCGTGCCAATTTGGGTCGCCTCAGCCGGCACCCTGGCGCAATTGAAGTCAACGCCAACCAGGGCCAGGTGACGTTATCAGGACCGATCCTCAAAGAGGAAGTGGACCGGGTCGTATCTGGCGTGTCCAAAACGCGCGGCGTCAATGAAGTAAATAATCGCCTGGAAGTGCATGAGACTGCCACAGATGTCCCCGCCCTGCAGGGAAAGGGACAACGGCCGGAACCGACCTCGGAGTTGTTACAGCAAAACTGGTCGCCTACCGCCCGTCTATTGACCGGGGCCGGCGGCATGGCATTGACCCTGTACGGCTTGGCGCGCCGCGGGATCACTGGCACAGCCATGGGGTTAATGGGAGCAGGTCTGGCCGCTCGCGGGATCACGGACAAAAGCCTGGGGCAACTGGTCGGCCTCGAATCGGACCAACATTCGGTCCGGGTCCAGAAAACGGTCAACATCGACGCCCCTGTCGAGGAGGTCTACCGGTTCTGGGAAAATCCGGAGAATTTCCCGCGTTTTATGGATCACGTGCAGGAGATCATGGTGAACGGCGATAATTACCACTGGACCGTCGCCGGGCCTGCCGGCACGCCGGTGGAATTCGATACGTTCATCACCAGGAAAGAGCCGAACCGCTTGATCGCCTGGAAGAGCCGGCCCAACGAGACCGTCAAAAGCACCGGGAGCGTGCAATTCCGGCCCACTTCCGACGGCGGTACCCGCGCCACAGTGCACATGAGCTACACCCCACCGGCTGGCGCAGTAGGTCACGCCGTTGCAACGATGTTCGGCGTGAATCCCAAGCAGGCCATGGACGAGGATCTCGCCCGCATGAAGACCCTGCTCGAAAAAGGGAAGACTTCCGCCGGAGGGAAACAAGTAACCAGGCAAGAAGTGTCCCGGTAGAATAACGAACATAAAGGATTGTGGCGGAGGAGCCAAAGGATCCCGACCATGATCAGGAAAGGAGCGGGAAATCATTCCTGCTCCTTTCCGTTTTTATATGAACCTGGACTTACGCAGTTCGCGAAAATGCACCGGAAATGTGGGTCGCGTGCTACGCACGCGACCCACATTTCCGGGCCTCTCTCATTCGTTTGCGTAAGTCCTATGAAGAAAGTGAAGTATGGAACAAACCAACAAAAATTTAGATCCCTCGCCCGCCGATGGCCACGAAGATGAAGAAAGCCAACAGCAAAGCCAGCATTTGCTCTTCGTTGGCGCGAAACGAGCCCTGGTCGGTGGGTTGCTGGCCGGAGGAGTAGCGATCGTGGGACAATACCTGGTGGGGCGCGTTTATACCGGGGCAGAGGCCAGACAACTGCTGCAAGCGGTCGTTCCCTCCGCCCGTTCCCTTGGCACCAGCGTGGTGACCGCTTCGTCCACGATCCTGGCTCTCATGCTGACCATGATCAGCCTCAGCCGCCATGCGACCAGCCAGTTAGAGCAGACTTTTTTCAAAAGGATCCAGCGCATCGGGCTCTTGAGCACGGTTGGGCTGATCGCCGCCATGCTGCTCCTGCTGTTTCTCAGCATCCCCATCCAGGAATCGGACCAGCTTCCCGCCTCCTGGTACAGCATTGTCTATTACACTCTCACAATCACTGCTGCTGTGACCGGCTTGCTGGTAGCGATCGTCCTGATGCTCTATAACGCCATGGGGAGCCTGGTCAAGGTGCTGCGCTCAGGTTCTTCGTCTGGTGGAAAAGAAGGACAAGCGAGCTGACCTTTCATTTCCGCGGGCGGCGCCTGGGGTTGGATATTTTCCAACAGGTGCGCATGCAGGTCCCGTTGGACTTGATCGGGATGGGTTCCAGCCAACTGGGAGGCTTGGGATCTCACAGCCACCGGGAGTTACTCGAGCTCGAAGGCCATTATCGTTTTGTCTTCAACCCGATCCGCTATACCAGCCTGGGCCTGGCCATCTGCGAAGCGATGATGGTGGGGATGCCGGTCATCGGTCTGGCGACTACAGAAATGGTCACTGCCGTCAAGAACGGCATCTCCGGCTACACGGATACGGATGTAAACCGCCTGGTGGAGCACATGCACCGGCTACTCGCCGACCCCCAGGAAGCCCAGCGTTTGGGGAAAGGGGCGCGCAGCCAGGCGTTGAAGAGATTCAACATTCGACGCTTCGTATCCGACTGGAACGAGGCCCTTTCATCTATCACAGGAACTGTCGCGGAGAACGCAAGCCAGCGGCATCAGGAGGTTTCTTTATGAGTACTAGAATAGCGATGATCAGTGAACATGCCTCGCCTCTGGCAGATCTGGGTGGCCGGGTGGAAATCCTTCCTTATCTTGAGAATTATTCCACTTCAAGCGTCATCGAGAAGATCCGGCATAGCCTGGTCGACAGCCGCTCCGAAGAGCGGAATGAGTTGTCTGAAGTTCGGTTGAAGAAACGCCATGAGCGGTGAAAGAGGCTGGCAAAATGCGAACAACATCCTCTGTGTTCGGCTCAACTCCCTTGGCGATGTTTTAATGACCAGCCCGGCGTTCCGGGCGCTTAAAGAAGGCGGAACGGATCGAAAGATTACCCTGCTTACTTCCAAATCCGGAGGGGCGATTGCCCCTCTTATCCCGGAGTTGAACGGGACCATTGTCTACGATCCCCCCTGGATGAAGGCCAGCCAGCCGACCCAGGACAGCAAAGCGGAATTCCGGATGGTCGAGCAACTGAAGAAGTATGAGTTTGATGCGGCCGTGATCTTCACCACCTTCAGCCAAAGTCCGCTCCCGGCAGCGTTGATGACGTTCATGGCCGACATCCCGCTCCGTCTCGCCCACTGCCGCGAAAACCCGTATTCCCTGCTCAGCGATTGGGCACCGGAAACGGACCATTTCGGGCAGGCGGAAGTCCGCCATGAAGTCCGCCGGCAGTTGGATTTGGTCGCTACAGTTGGCAGCAGGACAACCAACAAATCCATTTCGTTGCAGGTCTCCCCGCAGGCGTTGGAATCGGCTCGTAACCGGCTAGCAAAGATCGGATTAGAGCTGGGAAAACCGTGGCTCGTTCTACATCCCGGCGCAACCGCCCCTTCCCGGCGCTATCCGCCGCAGGGCTTTGCCAAAGCGGCGGGAACGTTGGCATCTGTTTATGGCTTTCAAATTTTGTTTACCGGTACGGAACCGGAAGCGGAGCTGGTTGAAACAATTCGCACGAGCATGGAAGCGGATTCGTTTTCCCTGGTGGGGGAACTGGGTCTCGAGGAATTTTGCGCACTTATATCACTGGCGCCATTGCTGATTTCGAACAACACCGGTCCGGTCCACATCGCGGCAGCTCTCGACACCCCGGTGGTGGATTTATATGCGTTGACCAACCCCCAACACACCCCCTGGAACGTGCCACACCGGACGCTCTTTCACGATGTGCCCTGCAAGTTCTGTTACAAGAGTATCTGTCCTATGGGCCATCACAACTGTCTTCGCCTGGTCTCCCCCAAGACCGTTGTCATGGCAGCGCTTGACTTGCTTGAAGAGGTGAATTTTTCAGCGTTGACCAACAGGATTACGTAGGGATCTTTTTCAACCTGGGGTGTGGGGTGCTCTAGGCGAGACTCCCCAGGAGTACCCACTTTCTCTTCTTTTGAGGTATCTGCGCAGGCTTATGTAAAAAAGTAGGGCAAAAACGGTGTGCGTGGGGGCGCACGCCCCCACGCACACCGTTTTTGCCACCTCTTAAATGCAGGCGGAGTAGTTACCTTTGGAGAAGAGAGCTTAAAGCCTCCCTATGTGTTCGAAAGGAGCACGATTATTCAATGGACGTATTCACCGAGTTTCTCATTCCAGGGAAAGTGATCGCCGCCGCCTTTTTGGGAGGATTGGTTGGCATGGAACGCGAGTTTGCGGAAAAGCCCGCCGGCCTGCGGACCCACATGCTGGTGTGCGCAACATCTACGTTCCTGGTCATGCTTGCACCCATGATGGTTTCCTCTTTTGAACCCCAAAACGTGATCCGCGCCGATCCAATCCGCCTGGTAGAAGCGATCGTGGTAGGGATCAGTTTCCTCGGCGCCGGCACGATCCTCAAACACTACCGCGAGAGAACCGTGGAAGGCTTGACCACCAGCGCCTCGATCTTATCCGTTTCGGCGATAGGGATCGCGGTCGCGCTGAATGCGTTCATCATGGCCATCGGCGTGACCCTCCTCAATTTGACCATCAACTGGGGCGTCAACTATATCGCCGACCGTGCAAAGACCACCACGGAGGAGTAAAGAGATTCTTTCATTTAGGGGAAACCCCTGATTGAGATAGGCAAACTTCATCTGTACAATAAGAGTAGGGCAAAGCAAAGATAATCATGTACTACGGTGGGATTCTTAAAAACCGAGCGCGTTGCCAGAACTCATTCTACCTCCTTGGTGAATTCCCCCTCCTCTGAAGTTCTGTGCCCTTTTGACTTTGATCGGAGGTAAATCTTATGTCACAGGTTGTACCCTCCAGGCAGGAAATTAATTCATTAGCGCTGTGGACCCGGCTCCTGGCCGGGCCGATCATCTGGGCCGTGCATTTCATTTTAGGCTATCTGCTCGTCGAAGCCTTTTGCCAGACAGGTTTGCATTTTAATGTTTTGGGGATCGACGGGCTTTCCTTTATCCTGGTCTCGATCACAATTGTTGCGGTGATTGGCTCAGGCCTGTTAGGCTTGCAGTCTTACCGTGGTTGGGGAAAGATGAACAAAGGCAAGAGCTTAAAGAAAAATTCAAGGAGATAGAACGCTGGTCCGACGAAGTGGTGGAGTTCGTATACTTTACCGGTTTTTTGTTGAGCACGCTGTTTACGGCCACGATCTTGATGGTGGGTTTGCCGGTATTCTTTCTGAGAACCTGCGGTTGAGGAAGACAGGGCGACAACGCTACTGTTCGTGAAGGCAGCGGCTGGACCTGCCTGGAATGTACGCGCCGGTTTATCGAGTAGGGGAATTTTCTTGAAGCGCTGCCCAGCTGGCCACGCCGATCACACCGGCGTTATCCCCCAATTCTGAGGGGACGACCTCCACCTCTTCTACCGGCATGACGTGCACGCGCTCTTGGATCGTGCGCCGGATGGGGTCGAGTAAAAGATCGCCGGCCTGGGCCACGCCGCCGCCGATGATAATGCGCCGCGGGCTGACCGACACACAGATGTTCGCGGCTGCAATGCCGATATAAAATCCCGCCTTTTCGTAGATATCTTTTGCAATCTCATCCCCGTCTTTGGCCGCTTTGGCGATCAGCTCGGGGGTGATGCGATTCAGGTCATTCTCACACAGTTCAGCAATCGCGGTCGTCAGGCCCTGCGAAACGGCCTTCATCCCCATCGCGGCGATGGCCGGGCCAGAAGCAAAAGCTTCGACACAGCCATAGTTGCCGCATCCGCAGCGAGGGCCGTTGAAATCGATTGTGATGTGGCCCAGTTCGCCGCCGGTCCCCCCGATGCCGAGGTGGAGCTGGCCGTTGATAATGAGTCCGCCGCCGATGCCGGTACCGATAGCAAAGACGGCAACCGTGTCCAGGCTGCGTCCGGCGCCAAAGCGCCACTCCCCGTTCGTGATAGCACGGACGTCGTTCAGCAGGGCCGTCGGTAGCCCGGTCAGATCCGTGATCCGATCGCTTAAGGGCACGTGCGGCCAGGTGCCGGGCAGGTTGGGCAGGAAGATCGTTTCGCCCTTTTCCAGGTCCAGCACGCCAGGCACGCCGATGCCAATTCCCCCAATTTCTTCCTTTTGCATGCCGGCTGCCTGGATGACGTCCAGGAACAGGTCGGCCATGCGTTCCATGACCGCACCGTGCCCCGCACGACCCTGGGTGGCGATGCTCTTCTGGCGCAAGACTTCCCCGCTTTCAACATCGACGATCGCAGCGCGCAGGTTCGTACCGCCCAGGTCGCAGCCAACGTATTTTTTCATATTAGAAATCCTTGAAATAGAAAACGTCCCGAAGGTTTGTAACCAAGCTTACAGACAATCTCGTACAAAACCTTCGGGACGTTATGAGATTAGTGAATATATGGTTTCAACACATCCCGCGCCAGATAGAAACCGCGCTTCACCAGTTCCTCATCGCCTTCGAAAGCCCGGTCTTCATGCTCGATGCTGACCACGTAATCATACCCGACCGCGGTCAGGGCAGCGACGAACCGGCCCCAGTCCACGTCGCCCAGGCCGGGCAGACGGGGAATCTGCCAGCCCATGCCAATCGAGGTAACACCGTTGTTATATAGACCATCGTGGTCGACGTGCAAGTCCTTGGCGTGGGCGTGGAAAATCCTGTCCCCAAACTCACCGATGGCGCGTTCGTAATCGATCATTTGCCAGATCAAATGGGATGGATCGAAATTAAGTCCGAAGTTGTCATCAGGGATGATCTCCCACATCTTGCGCCAGATGGCCGGGGTGCTGGCCAGGTTATTCCCGCCGGGCCACTCATCATAGGAGAAGACCATCGGGCAGTTTTCGATCGCGATCTTGATGCCACGTTCTTTCGCAAACTTGACAATCGGCGGCCAGACCCTGGCGTAATCTTCCAGATTCTGCGGGACGGTTTTGTTTTTATCTTTGCCGACGAACGTCCCGACGATGGGCACTTCCAACATTTCGGCCGCTTCGATCACCTTCTTCAGATGGCTGATGACCGTTTCACGGTGCTCCGCCTCGGGGTGGAGCGGATTCGGATAATAGCCGAGCGAAGAGACCGTCAACCCATAGCCGTCCAGCATCGCCCGGATGTTCTTGGCCTGGGCTTTGTCCAACTCGGTGACGTTGATATGTGTCACGCCCGCATAGCGGCGCGCCGCTTTTTCGAACGGCCAGCAGGCAATCTCAATGGCCTGGAAACCGCTTTCGGCACCCCACCGTGCGGCCTCTTCAAGCGTATTGCCGGGCAAAGCCGCGGTGAAGAAACCAAGTTTCACAAATACCTCCTTGTGGCGCGAGATTAATCTCGCGCTACTTTCACCCACTTCCCCTCTTTCGCGCTGCGTTCGATGGCTTCGCTCAACTGCATCTCGTAATGGCCATCCGCAAAGGTGGGGAAGTCTGGTGTTTTGGAATAATCGCCAGCCAGAATGTAATGATAAACTTTCTTATATAGTTGCTTGAACGTATCTGGGAAGCCCTCGTTATGGCCTCCGGGATACGAGATCGTTTCAAGGGCTTCGGGCGAGAGCAGGGACGGGTCTTTCAGCAGGGTCTGGTTCGGTTCTGTGCGATGACCGATCCACAACTCGTTGGGACGCTCCGAATTCCAGGCCAGTGAAGACTTCGAGCCGCTGATCTCGTAAAACAGCCGGTTCTTGCGCCCGGACGAGACCTGCGAGACCGTCAGCACGCCGCGGACGCCGTTCTCATAGTGTAACAGGATTGTGGCGTAATCCTCGGTAGAGATTTCCTGATCGACGTAGTCTTCGGGCGTCAGCATTTTGCCGGTGTAGGTTTCGAGCGGCTTGGACGGCTTCTTGCGGACGGAGTGGAACGTCTTGAAATCCGCGTAGACTTCTTCGACCCGCAGCCCGCTGACGAAGGTCAGCAGATCCAGCCAGTGGGAGCCGATGTCGCCCACCGCCCGCAGGGTCCCGCCCAGGTCCGGTTCGAGGCGCCAGTTCCAGTCGGTGGGCAGCAGCAGCCAGTCTTGCAGGTACGAACCCTGCAGAATGAACAGGTCCCCCAACTCCCCGTTTTGCACCATGCTGCGCGCCTGCTGCACGAGCGGGTACATGCGGATGTTGAAGTTGACCGCGTTGACCAGGTTCTTTTCAGCCGCCAGTTCGACCAGCTCCGCCGATTCAGCCGCGTTCATCGCCAGCGGCTTCTCACAAACAACGTGCTTGCCGGCCAGCAAAGCGGCTTTCGCGTGTGGATAGTGCAGGTAATTGGGCGTGGCCAGGTGCACGACGTCGATATCGGGATCGGCCAGCATTTCCTCGAGCGAGCCATAGCTACGCGGGATGCCCAACTCGGCAGCCTTTTCTTCTGCTTTCTCCTGCGAACTTTCTGCCAGCCCTAAAACTTGAATACCGTTGCGGCGCAGGGCTTCGACGTGGGCCGGGCCAATAAAGCCGGTCCCCGCGACGCCGACGCCGATGGAATTCTTGCTGAGTTGTTCGCTCATAGACCTGGCTCCTTAGTAAGCTGCGGGGGTAGCATCGGTTTTGGTTTCGACTTCCTTGCCTTCTTGCAGCGCCTTGAAATCGTCCAGGATGGAAGCAGTCGCGGTGGCGCCGCAGCGCGTCACGCCGACGTCGATCACTTCCAGCAGGGCCGGCAGGGTCCGCACCCCGCCTGCCGCCTTGACCTGCACCTTCTCACTGACGTTGGCGCGCATCAGGCGCAGATCTTCGAGCGTAGCGCCGCTAGGGGCAAACCCGGTGGAGGTCTTGACCCAGTCCGCGCCGGCCTGTTCGGACAGTTTGCAGGCGGTGATTTTTTCTTCGTCGCTCAGGTAAGCGTTCTCGAAAATCACTTTTACTTTCACACCGCGCGCGTGCGCAGCGTCGCAAACGGCTTGAATGTCGTCGCGCACGTATTCGTTCTTGCCCGAGCGCAGTTGGCCAATGTTCAAGACCATGTCCAGCTCGACCGCGCCGTCGTCCATGGCCTGTTGGGCCTCCGCGACCTTGACCGCGGTCAGGTTGCTGCCATGGGGAAAGCCCACGACCGTGCTGACCATCACATCGGAGTTCTTCAATAATTCCTTTGCCAGCTTAACGTGGCAGGGCTTCACACAGACGGTCGCCGTGTGATAGCGCGCCGCCAGTTCACAGCCAGCAATCACGTCCGCTTCGGTCAATTCCGGGCGCAACAGGGAATGGTCGATCACCTTGGCAAGCTGTTCGTAAGTGATGGTTTTGCTGTTTAAAGTCATAAATCCTCGAATTATTCTCCCCTCTCCCCCGGGAGAGGGGCAGGGGAGAGGGCAAGTATAGCTTTCTTCCACAAATCGATCGGCTTCTCCACCACCGGCGGATCATAGGGGAACTCGATCTTGCACCCCTCGCCGGCCGACTGGTAGGCGGCGTACATGATCTTCAACACTTCGCGGCCGTCTTCGCCGGTCTCGATTAAAGTCACTTTGCCGAGCACGCTGTCGATGAAGTGCTGCATCTCCTGCGGGAAGCCGTAGTTCCAGATCTCCTCGAACATCGTGAAGGTGTAGCCCCTGGTCTGGCCGGCTTTTTCCACCGCATAGCCGTAGCCTTCCTCGGAATAGGTCAGCAGCGAGCTGCCGCGCAGCAGGTCGGCGCGGGTGTGGCCCTTCTTGCCGTAGATCTCGCAGCGGTCGTCCACCCCGCCGCCCTTGGCCCAGCTGTTTTCGAGCATGGCCAGTTTGTTGCCCTCGTATTCCACGATGCAGTAGGAATGGTCTTCGCCCTGGGTACGATCCTGGTGGACATACGTGCCCATGAAAGCGGTCACGCTCTTGACCTTGGGCTTGCCCAGCACCCAGCGGGTGTACTCGATAGAGTGGCAGCCCATGTCTAGCATCACGCCGCCGCCCGAGCGGTTCACGTCCCAGAACCAGGGCATGTGCGGACCGGGGTGTTCCTCCGACTGTTTCGCCAGGAACGGCTCGCCAATGGCGCCCTCCTCGATCAGCATCTTGGCGCGCACGTATTTCGGCGCGAATAACAGCTCTTCCGCGTACATCAACAGAACGCCGGCCTTGTTGCAGGCTTCGATCATCTCATCCGCTTCTTCGAGCGTGACGCATAGCGGCTTTTCGATAATGACGTGTTTGCCGGCCCGGGCCGCCGCCACGACCGCGTCGCGGTGCAGGTCGTTCGGGATGCCGATGTCCACGACCTCGATTTCTTTGTCCTTCAACATCTCGTTGTAGTCACTGTACGCGCTCGGTATTCCGCGCTCTTCGGCAAACGTATCCGCGTTATGCGGGCTGGCGACTGCCACCACTTCGGCATCGCGCACCCAGCCCTTGAAAGCCGCATGGTGGATGTCACCGACGAACCCGGTGCCGATCATCCCGACTTTGACAGTTTTGTTCATGGCATTCTCCTTCCTCGGTTTATCGGTGGTCGAGTAGTTCCGCACGCTCGTCGCGGAACGTATCGAGACCAGCAAACAGAAAAATATTCTCGCAAATATGGTCTCGATATGCCCCTCGAAGTACACTCGGGGCTACTCGACCAACGTTCTTCATTACAGCCGCAATGACTGCTGGCGGCCGTAGATAGAGATCAAGACCAAAAGCGTCGCGCCCAGCACCATGCGGCGGACGGACTCGGGCATCTGCATCGTGGTCAGCAGGCTGGTGAGGAGCGTCAGGACGATGGCGCCGGCCATGGTGCCCCAGTAGCTGCCCTTGCCGCCCGAGAGCAACGTCCCGCCAACGGCCACGGCTGCAATCGATGGAAACAAGAAAGGCTGTCCCAGCGCAATGAACACTACGCCCGTGTTCCCTACCACCAGGAACCCGCCAAATCCGGCCAGCGCGCCGGCCAGGGAATAAGTGGCCAGATTCATCCATGAAACGTGCACGCCGGAGAGCCTGGCCGTAATCCGGTTGACGCCGATGGCAAACAGGTTTTTGCCATACGTGGTCCGTTCCAAGAGCAGCCACATCAGCACGCCGAAAATCAGCCAGATGACGATCGCCCCGGGGATCGGAATAGACTGCGAAATCGGGCGGGCAATCAAGCGGGTCATGATCGGCGCGACCTTCCCGCTCACGTTGCCGTGGTTGATGACGATGATCGCCCCCGTCACCACGCCGGACATGCCGAGCGTCATGACAAAGGGGGAGATGCGCAAGAAGGTTACCCCAATTCCGTTAATCAGCCCGATCAGGGCGCCTACGCCGAACGAGATAAGCAAGGCAATCAAGACCCTTTCGTTCTGGCCGCTCACATACACATAGGTCAAAATTGCCGTAAGCGTCACCACCGATCCCGCGGACAGGTCGATGCCCTCGGAGCCGCTGATAATGACCAGGGTCTGCCCGGCCGCGATCACGCCCAGGAAAACTGCCAGCCGGACGATGTTAGTGGCCTGCGCGATAGCGACATCCACGTTGCTGCCGTAGCTGTTCGGCAAAAATCCGGATAGCAGGAACAACACGATCGCCAGGATCAAGGCTGCGACCGGAGGGGAAATGCGCCAGCGCCTCATGCTCCCCTCCTCCTGCGGACCAGGTTGATGACGCCGGGAGCCGCCAGGGCTGCCACAATTATGGTCGCTTTGACCAGCGTTTCCCACCAGGTATTGATATGTGAGAAGGAAATGATATTCTGGATCAGGCTCAGGGTAATGGCGCCCAGGATCGGGCCAGCTACGCCGCCAATGCCGCCGCTGAAAGCGTTCCCGCCGATAACCACCGCTGTGATCGAGTTCAAGGTCATCGGGTTGCCGATATCCGCGTTGCCGGAGCCGCTCAACATCGTGATGGCAATGCCGGCCAGCGCGGACATAAAACCGGAAATCACATATACACTGAACTGCACCAACGTCACCGGCACGGCCGTTTCGTAGGCCGCTTCCGCTTTTCCGCCTACGGCGAAGAGGTATTTTCCATAGCGGGTGGCACTGACGTAAATCCACACCAACAACAGGATGGCGATCACGTAGAAGGCCAGAGGCAGGTGTAGGGGAGTCGCGGTGCGGTACATGTTGGCAATCTGCGCCGGAATACCGCCTCCCGGGTTTGGGAGGATGAAGAGCGCAAATCCGGCGTACAGGAAGCTGGTCGCATAGGTGGTGATGATCGGCTGCAGGCGCAGGTAGGCGATGAAAAATCCATTGATCGCCCCCGCCAGCACGCCCGCCAGCAGAGATACCAACACGTACTGCCACATCAACTCAGGCGAACCGTTCAACCCGACCCGCGTTGCCAGGATCGTATTGACCACCGATACGATCCCTCCGACAGAAATGTCGATCCCGCCGCCGAGCAACACAACCGCCTGCCCGACAGATAACAAGATCAAAGGCAGAAATACGCGCATGTTGCTGTTGAGCGTGTTGAGCTCGAGCATATTTGGTTGTACGAATAGATTAATTGCGACGGATAAAACCAACAAAATAAGCGGGAAGAAGACCGGGTAACGGGTCATCAGGAAATCCCAGCGAATGCGGTTCTTCATAGCGCGCCTCCTGCAAGAGGTTCGGGATAAGATCCGTTGGAGGCTCCCAGGCTGGCTGCGACCAGGTTTTCCTTGGTCAGGGTGGGCCCCGCCAATTCGGTCCGGATCAACCCGTCGTGCAAAACCAGCACCCGGTCACACAGGCCGACCAGTTCTTCGTCGTCGCTGCTGTAGAACAAAATCGTTTTTCCTTCGTCGCATAACTGTGCGAGCAGCGCATAAATTTCAGCTTTGGTGCCCACGTCTACGCCTTTGGTCGGGTCGTCCAGCAAAAGCAGCCTTGGTTTGCGCACCAGCCATTTGCCCAGCACCACCTTTTGGGCATTGCCGCCCGAAAGGCTGCTGACCGGCTCGGCCAACCCTGCCATTTTCAAATTCAGGCTATCGCCAACCCGCTCCGCATCTCGTTTTGCCTTTCCCATTCGCAACGGGAAACCATAGCGCGGCCAGGATGGCAGTTGCAGATTTTCCAGGATCGAACGGATAGAGAGCAGACCTTCCCTGCCGCGGTCGCCCGGAACCAACGCCAATCCGATTTCCATGGCTTCCCGCGGATGTTTGAATTTGTAGGCCTCGCCAAAAAACTGTATGGTGCCCGTATAAGGGACATCCCCAAACAAGGAATGCAACAGTTGGCGCTGGCCTTGCCCGCGCAGGCCGCCAATGCCAACCAGCTCCCCTTCTCGCACGCTGAAATCAATTCCTTTCAGGGTTTCTGTTTTTAAGTCCTTAACTTGCAAACAAATCGGTTTTTCTGTTTCATCCCCATTTTTTGCGTCACGGCGGGCATACTCGAAGATCGACTCTTTCTCGATCATCAGCCTGACCAGTTCTTTCTCAGTGATATCTTTCATGTCGCCCGCGCCGACAGTCCTGCCGTTGCGCAGCACGCTATATTTGTCCGCAATCCGGAAAATTTCTTCCATCCGGTGCGATACAAAGATAATTGCCTTCCCGGCCTCCTTCCAGTCCTCTACCAACTCGAACAGGCGCTGGACCTGGCGGCTGTCCAGGCTGGCGGTGGCTTCATCCAGGATGATCAACCACGGGTCGAAGCTGATCGCCTTCAAGATTTCGATGATTTGTTTTTCGTCCGAGGAGAGGGAAACAACCGGATCGCCGGGCTGGAGGTTGGTTTTGTAGGTTCCCCGGAATAAGTCCAGCAGCTTCTCCGTCTTCTCATACAGCATTTTCCGGTCGACCGTTCCAATCGCCGTCATCGGTTCACGGGTCAACCAGATGTTTTCGGCAACCGTCATCTGGGGCACCAGGCTCAATTCCTGGAAAACGGTGGCAATGCCCAAGTTTTTAGCAACCTGCGGTGAAGATAATTGTAGGGGTTCGTCATCAAGGAGTAGTTGCCCTCCATCGAGGACAACTACTCCATTGATCACCTTGCTCATCGTGCTTTTGCCGCTTCCGTTTGCGCCGATCAACGCCACGACCTCCCCGGTACGAACCTCCAGGTTGCCGTTCGATAGCGCTACGACGCCGCCATAGCGTTTGACGATATTGCGAGCGGAAAGCGACTCAGGCATTGGTTACTGGAAATACTGTTGGACTTCTTCGTCGGTCATGATGTTGTCGAGCAGGTAAGCATCCGGCTTGCCTTCGCACATCGCCAGGCCTTCGTCAAGGTTCTCGGACGTGATAACAGCCGCCAGCGGGATGACGAACGACAAACCGTTCGCGCCGCCCAGCTTGCTCTCGTCCACTTGCTTGCCCTGCAGCATGTTGACAGCGATGCGCAGACCGGTCGGGGAAACACCGGGATGATTGGCGACCGCGATCGAGTCGAAGTCAGGGTTCATATCCAAAGCTTCCTGCCACAACTTCAGGTACTGGCAGCGGCCTTCGCCCACACCCTGCGGCCATTCGGCCGGGTTGGCAGCCATGACAGCCTGCAACGCGCCGATCGCCATGCCGTCCTGGGTCCAGTAGGCATCTAGGTTGGGGTACGCAGCCAAGAAGTTGGACATGACCTGCTGCCCGGTGGCTTCATCCCATTTGCCGGTGTCCGTTGCCAGGACGTTGATGCCGGGATAGTTGTCGAACACTTCTTGCACGCCTTCCATGCGGGCCACGTTGGCCGGGTGCCCAGGGAAGCCTTCGATCAGGACCACATCAGCTTCGCCGTTCACTTTGTCAGCCAGCCATTGGGCGCTGGTTTTTGCCCATTCTTTCTGGTCGATCCCAACGTTGTAGACGCCGGGCACGTTCAGTTCCTGGTCCACAGAGATGACGATGATGCCCTGGTCAAGCGCTTCTTGCAGGGTAGAGTTCAAGCCGCTGACATCGCCCGGGTTGACCAGGATGGCGTCGACGTTCTGCGCCATCAGGTTCTGCAGTTGCTGGATCTGGCCGGCTACGTCGGTGTCCGCGCTCTCGATCACGAGTTCGGTCGTCAGGCCCTGATCCATGTACTCCTGGTTAATTTGCTGGAGTTCATCGATCATCTGGGTGCGGTACTCGCTGCTGATGAACGGGTTCGAGATACCGATCGTGTAAGGTGCGTCGCCGCCGGCCGCTTCCGTCATCGCGGGCGCTTCGGTCATAGCAGGCGCCTCGGTCATGGCGGGCGCTTCAGTGGCCGCGGGGGCAGTCGGCGCGGGTGCCTCGGTGGCCGGGGTCCCGCATGCGCCGAGCAACATGCTAAACAGAAGCAAGGCGCTAAAGATGGTTAATAGTTTTTTAGACATGGTTCTCCTCTTGAATTGTTATTGGTTAATCAGAATGTGGCGTGTAGACTTCTCTTCTCTCAGGCTGGCTACCTCCTTTCCATTCATCACGTTTGGCCTTCCATTGTTGTGGTGAGAAGGCCGGATTTGCGGGTGAGAGCTGCTATGAACGCTCACCCACAAATCCGGGAATCAACCACAGAAGTGTCAAAGAAGCTTAGAAAGAATAATGCAGACCATCTTCCACCATGAACAGATATTCCGACGCCAATGCAACTGCGCCGGTGATGCCGGTATCTGCGCCCGCGCGCGAAAAATTAATCGATAGTCGGGTCGTTGCCAATGGCAGGGACCGTTGTAACACGGCCTGGCGGATGGCCACTAGCAAATGGTTGCCGAAATTAGCGATGCCTCCGCCGATAAAAATGTGGCTGGGATTGAAGAAATTGACCAGCGTCGCCAGCACATCTCCAATCATCTGCCCGCTCGCGCGGATGATTTCCAGCGCGGCCTGATCCGCCTCGCGGCAGGCAGCATTGACATCCTCCGGGCGCAGGACGCCGCCATTGGCATCTCGCATCTGACGTAAGAGCGGGCTGCTCCCGTTTTGAGCGGCCTGGATCGCCTTTTCGACGATGGCCGGCCCGGCCGCCATAGCCTCCAAACAACCTGTGTTGCCACACCGGCAAATTGGCCCATTTTTATCGACACAAACGTGTCCGATGTCGCCGGCGCAACCGTCGCTGCCCCGGTGGATTTTCCCGTTGGAGACGATCCCGGCCCCAATGCCGGTCCCGATTTTAACAAAAATAAAATGGTCCACGTTGGCGCCATCGCCGGTGCGCTGTTCCCCCAACGCCATGATGTTGACGTCGTTATCCACAACCACGTACACCGACGGGAACAATTCCTTGAAAAAATCCCGGATCGGGAAATTCTGCCAGTCCGGCATGAGCGGGGGCGCAACCAGCACGCCGCGGGCGAAGTCGACCGGTCCCGGCACGCCCACCCCGATCCCCAGCATCTGGCCGGGATGGCTGCCCTGTGCTTCGAGCATCTCCCCGATCAACTCTCCACAGCGCCCCAACACAACCTCGGGCTTCAACCGGACGTCGGTCGGCTCGTATCTCCGCTGGAGAACTCGACCGCCCACGTCCGACAGCGCCAGTTCCAGGCTGGTGGCGCCGATATCGATCCCCACCACGTAGCCCAACCCGTTATTAAGACGAAGCAGGCGAGGTTTCCTCCCACCTTGCGAAGCGCCCTCGCCTACGTCTATCAGGTATCCCTTGTCAACCAGACTGCGAATCTCCTGGGATGTTTTTGCCTTGGACCAACCGGTAACATTCGCGATCTCTGTGCGTGAGATGCGACCCCGCAAACGCAAAGCGCGCAAGACCTCCGCCTCCGCTGTGTCCACGACAATCGGAGCGGTCAAACGATCGGGAGAGTTCACGTTCCGGGGACTTTGATTCATTAGGATAGTTGGTTAATCCGTTGTTAACTTTATAGCAGATTAAGTTGGGCAATTCAATAGCCAAAGCAGGATATTTATTTAAGAACTTCGTTCATTTTCAAGACAAAGTCTTCCATTTGTCATTGCAATGAAGCCATCTTCCATTCCCAAAAAATTTTAGGGATTGGGAAAAGGCGCTATTTCAAGCAAAGGACTGGCCCTTACAGTTTAACCTTTGATTACCTGCGAGATCGAACCGGTCTTTTTATTCTTCAGAATGACCTTGAGCGTGCCATCCGGCATTTTCTCTTCCTTGATCAGGAAGTGGCCCTCATCGTACTCTTTCAGCCCGGTCTCTTCCTCAACCGCCTCCCCGCCGCGCCAGTCTTCGATCTGGACCGGCTCCCATTTCTTCGACTCGGCCGCCTTATAGCTGGCATCGATAATGGTATTGACGATGTAGCCGTCGTAGAAGGTTTCCATGGGGGCTGTGCCCTTGTCCATCGAGTTGAACATGTCCATGAACATACCAACGTACCCCAGCGAGCCGACCTCGTCCCCTACCGGGAAGAGCCAGCCGGTGTCGCCTTCGGCTTTTTCGGCCACGTAGCCGCCCTGCCCCACGCTGGTGAACATTTCGAAACCGGTCCGCATCCAATGGTTGAGCCAGATCGTGCCCTCCGTGCCGGCCACCTCGTCGCGCAGGTCCATCCCGCCCCGGAAGGTCCAGCTGACCTCGAACTGCCCGATGGCGCCGTTTTCGTAGCGGACCAGTCCCACAGCGTGGTCTTCGGCGTCGATCGGATGCACCTGCGTGTCTGCCCAGCAGGTGACTTCTAGCGGGCGGACGTCTTTGCCGATGAAGTCGCGGGCGATCTCGATACAGTGACAGCCCATGTCCACGATCGCGCCGCCGCCGGAAAGTTCCTTGTTCCAGAACCAGTCGCTGTGCGGGCCGCCGTGGGTCTCCCGCGAACGCGCCCACAATACCTTGCCCAATGCCCCCTTTTGAGCGGAAGCCAGCGCCTTGAGCGTCTTGGGCGTATAGACCAGGTCTTCCAGGTAACCGTGGAACACCCCGGCTTTTTCGACCGCTTCCAACATTTCCAATGCTTCCGGTCCGCTGGTGGCCAATGGCTTGGTACATAGAACTGCCTTGCCAGCCTCGGCCGCCAGAAGGGCGGCTTTTTTGTGCAGGTAGTTGGGAATGCCAATGATTACGGTATCAACTTCCGGGTCCCGGACCGCTGCGGCGATATCGTCCGTCCAGCGCGGGATATTGAACTCGTTCGCAAACGCTTTGGCGTTTGCGGCATTCTCGGAGCACACCACTTTGATCTCATCCTTACCCCGGAAGTTCAGCAGGCTCATCGTATAAAAGCGGCCAATCAGGCCGGTCCCCAGCAGTGCGATTTTGTGCATGGCAGTCTCCTCCAGACATCCAATCTGCCTATGGGATGGGGTTTGGGGAGGTCCGGGCGCGCAAAGCGCGCCCGGACCTCCCCAACTCTCCTTCTTTTTGAGTAGTTAAGTTCCTATGTTTCAGATTATATAGTAACATTTTTCACACGTCAATTCTTGCGGACAATCGGACAATACGATAGAATTGTTTTATTGTACGGACATTTAATTTGGAATTCCAAAAACATGCCTCTTTCAAAAATGACCCCTCGTGAACGCGTGCACACAACCCTGTCGCACCAGGAGCCTGATACCGTTCCCACAGCCCTGGGCGGCGGCCCGTACGGACTCGTGGACGACCTGTACCTGCGCCTGGTCGAGCTGCTCCAGCTCGGCGAACCGGTACCTCCCTTCCGCAGTGGACATAACATCTCCTACATGGACGACCGCCTGCTCGAAAAGCTCGGCACCGACCTGCGCTACTGCTGGCCGGGGTTGTTGCCCAACAGCCCGGTCCACCCGGGTCCGGAAAAGAATACCTTTTATGACTCATATGGGCAGGTGTGGAAGCGGGCTTTGCCCTACTATTACTCCGGCGATGGGCTGCTCAAAGAAGCGACTAGCGTAGATGATATCGAACGTCTCGTGCACTGGCCTGACCCCTCCGATCCGCGCTGGATGTCTGGTGTTGCGGAACGCGCCCGTGCGCTGCGAGAGCACAGCGATTACTTTGTCGTCATGCGCATGGTTGCCTCCCACGGGCCCTTTCAGACGGCCTGCGACTTACGCGGCACGGAAAACTTTCTGAAAGATCTGGCCCGCAACCCCCAATTTGCGCAAACCTTGTTGGAAAAAGTCACGACCGTGATCGAGACTCTGCTCCGACAGGCGATGCTTGCGGGTGGAGCGTATTTCGATATGATCGAGTTGCCCGGTGACGATTACGCCGGCAACACCAACATCGTGGTTTCTCCCAACATGTTCCGCAAATTCATCAAACCTTGCCTCGCCCGGTTGGTGAAGGTGATCAAAGAACACAACCCAAACGTGAACGTCATGCTGCACAGCGACGGCGCCATCACCGCCCTGCTGCCGGAGTTCATCGATCTGGGGGTGGACGTCATCCACCCGCTCGAGCCGCTGCCCGCTACCGACCTCGCCGCTGTCAAAGAAAACTATGGGAAGCAGCTCTCCTTTTTGGGCGGGATCGACATCTCGCACGCCATGCCCGGGGGCCGGGAAGATGTGATCGAAGAGGCCAAACGGCGTATCGGCCAACTGGCGCCCGGCGGCGGCTATATCCTGGCCCCTTCCAACCATTTACAGGCCGATGTCCCCCCGGAGAATGTGGTGACCCTCTTCGAAGCCGCCCAAGAATTTGGAAACTATCCGATTTCTAACAACCTGACACATGTACCCTGAACCCCCATGACCCTCCCCTACTCTCCCGTCGATCCCCACAACCCTGTCCCCCTCTATCACCAGATCTACCTCGACCTGCGCCAGATGATCCAGCGCGGGGTGATCTCCCCGGGCGATACGCTGCCCCCGGAACTGGAGATCTGCCAGGCCTACAGCGTCGGCCGGCAGACCGTGCGCCAGGCCATCGCCCGCCTGGTAGATGAAGGCCTTGTGGAGCGTTTTGCCGGGCGGGGCACGTTCGTCCGCGAGCAAGCGGACCACATCCAGTTCTTCCTCGACCGCAGCTTCAGCCAGCAGATGCGCGAGATGGGGCGCATTCCGCGTTCGCAGCTGCTCAGCCAGGAACTTGGCGTCGTTGAACGGGAATCCGTCCCTGCTCTGCAGGCCTACGTAGGCCAACCCTGCCTGATCCTGGAGCGTCTCCGCATGGGCGACGCCGAGCCGATCTGCCACCAGACCAGCACGGTCTTGCGCGAGCGTTGTCCCGGCATCGAAGCGCAGGATTTTACCAATCAATCTTTATATGAAATCCTGGCTACGCGTTACAACCTGAGCATTAACCGCATCGACCACGTGGTGCGCGCCGTCGGGGCCGACGAATATCGCGCCGACCTGCTGGGGGTGCCGGCAGGGACTCCGTTGCTCTTCGTTGGCACAACCACGTACCTGGAAGAGGATATCCCCATCGAATACTCTTCCAGCTACTACCGCGCCGACCGCTACGAATACAGCACCACCCAGACGTGCTGTGATTAGCTGTTCAAGTCATTAACGCGAATGTAACGAATGGGCGAATTTAACCAATGACACTTAAAAAATTTCGCGTGATTCGCCTATTCGCGTAATTCGCGTTAAAAAACGTTTACCTCTAAACTCAAGAAAGTCATCCTATGACCAATTCTGCCCTTGATTACTTATTCGAAGCCCAGGCTATCCTCACCCGCATCCAAACCACCCAGATGGCAGCCATCGAGCGCGCCGCGGAACTATGTACCAAAGCCATCGCCGGGGACGGCCTGGTGCACATGTTCGGCTCGGGCCACTCGCGCATCTTTGTGGAGGAGATGTTCCCGCGCCACGGCAGCTTTCCCGGCTTCCATCCCATCGTCGAGCTCTCGCTGACCTATCACAACCTGGTGGTCGGCTCAAACGGCCAGCGCCAGGCTATGTATCTAGAGCACGTCGAGGGCTTCGGGCAGGTTATCATGCGCAACTTCGTTTTTGCGCCCCCGGATTGCTTCCTGATCTTCTCCAACAGCGGCGTCAACGAAGTCGTCATCGACGTGGCGCTGGAAGCAAAACGGCAGAATATGCCCGTCATCGCAGTGGTGTCGCTGGAACACTGCCAAGCCTCCCCGGCCTTGCACAGCAACGGTAAAAAGCTTCCTGACATCGCTGACGTTGTCATCGACAACTGTACGCCCGGCGGGGATGCCATGGTGCAAGTCCCGGGGCTGTCCGAACCGGTCGGGCCTGGATCCACCATCGGCGCGGCGGCTATCACCAACGCGCTCAAATGCCGGGTGGCCCAAAAACTGACCGCCCTTGGCCAGCCGCCCATCGTGCTGACCAGCAGCTACTTCATCGGCAGCGAAGCCTCCAAGCAACGCTTCGACGACTGCTACGATGACTACCGCGCCCGCGTCCAAAAAGTCTACGGGGACTGTCGCTGATGGCTGCCCTCAGCGAAAAGGTCGCCATTGTTACCGGCGGCGGGAGCGGGATTGGTCGCGCCGTCGCGCAGTTGTTCGCCACGGAAGGGGCGCAGGTCGTAATCCTGGAGGTCGATGCCAATTCGGCGGCCCAGACCCTGGCCTCGTTGAACGGGCTTCGTCCCGGCGCCAGCCGGATCCTCGACGTAACGGACGCCCCGCAGGTTGCTTCCGCGATCCAAAGCGTGGTCCGTGACTACGGCCGCATCGACGCGCTGGTCAACGTGGCCGGCGGCAGCGGGCGCAAGTGGGGCGACGGCCCGGCAGACGCTTGCACGGTTGAAGGCTGGCACAAAACGCTGGCGCTCAACCTGGATAGCCTCTTCTATTGCTGCAAATATGCGCTGGGAGCCATGCTGCCTCAGGGAAGCGGTGCCATCGTTAACGTCTCGTCGGTGCTGGGCCTGGTGGGCGGAGACGAAGATTTCGCCACCCACGCTTACGCCGCCAGCAAGGGTGCGGTCATCAGCCTGACCCGCTCGATCGCCTCCTACTACGCCCCGGGCGGCATCCGCGCCAACGTCATTTGCCCCGGCCTGATCGCCACCCCGATGAGCCGGCGCGCCCAGGAGAGTGAGCGCATCCGCGCCCGCCTGCCCCAGCTCCAGCCGCTGACCGGCGACTTCGGCTCCCCGCAGGATGTGGCCCAGGCGGCGCTCTACCTGGCGTCCGACGCCTCCGCCTTCGTCACCGGCGCCGTCCTCACCGTAGACGGCGGTTGGATGGTGCGGTGATCCGTTAAATCAAAGCAAACCGATGGTTGAGTAGTCCCGCGTGCTCTTCGCGGGACGTATCGAAACCAATACGGCCGCGAGTATCTATGAAATTGGTGGTTTCGATACGCCCTCAGCTACCGCTTCGGGCTACTCAACCACCTGTAATTTGGAGAACATTATGAAAGAACAGCCTCTCCGCACCACCGTCATCGGCAGCTATCCCTTCCCCTCCTGGCTTGAGCTTGCCAGCATGCAGCTCGAAAAATTTGGCATAAACGAGATCGCCGAGTTACAGGAAGACGCGGTCATCGTCGCGGTCCATGACCAAGTGCAAGCAGGCCTGGACGTCATCACCGACGGCGAACAATCGCGCCTGGATTTCAACCTGTCCTTTTACGGCTACCTGCAAGGGATCGAAGCCAACCAGCGACCCTTGCGCGTTTTTGGGCCGCCCGCGCACGACCAGCGCGGAAAGCACACTATCGTTAACGAAATAAGCGCCTCGCGCGGGCTGGGCGTGGTCGAAGAATTCGAGCGCCTGAAACGCCTGGCGCCGGAAGGTCCCACGCTCAAAGCCAGCGTCCCCGGCCCCTACACCCTCAGCGGGCGGCTGATCCCAAACGAGCGTTACCCCGACCGCTACGCTGTCACCGAAGCGTTGATGCCTATCGTGCGCGCCGAGCTGGCAGCGCTGGTGACAGCCGGCTGCGTCGAGATCACCCTGGATGAACCCTCGATGAGTTGTTATGCTTATAAGGAAGACACCAAACGCTTCGTGGACATTTTCAACCGCACGGTCGCGCCCGTGGTGGGAAAGTGCCGCCTGTCCACCCACCTGTGCTTCGGCAACTACAAAGGGCGCGCCGTAGGACCGCGCCAGTACGCGCCCATGTTCCCCGACTTTCTGGAGTTCAACGTAGACGAAATCCACCTCGAAATGGCCTCGCGCGAGTTTTCCGAGCTTGAGCTGCTTGCTGAGGTTGCTAAGGACAAAGATGTGGCGGTTGGCATCGTGGACGTCAAGAGCTACTACCTCGAAACGCCGCAGGACATCGCCGAACGCGTTCGCATGTGTTTACAGTATGCTCCCGCGGAGCGCCTGTCCTTTGCGCCCGACTGCGGCCTGAGCCAGACGGCTCGCTGGGCTTCGAAGCGGAAGCTGAAGAATATGGTTGCGGGGGTGAAGATGGTGCGGAAGGAACTGGGAGTTTAAAAGGATGAAATTATGATTAAACCCGTTTTACAAAACGGCGATTTCCTCGCCGATGTCCGTTCTGCCCCGGCAGACCGCCTCAACATCTGGTGGCTGGGCCAAAGCGGCTTTCTGATTCAATGGCAGGGACATCACCTATTGATGGATCCCTACCTCTCTGATACGCTTACCCGAAAATATGCAAGCACCGATAAACCTCATGTGCGGATGACGGAACGCGTCATCGCGCCGGAAAAACTGGACTTCATCGAAGTGGTTACCTCCAGTCACAACCACACGGACCATCTCGACGCGGGGACCCTGCTCCCGTTATGGCAGGCGAATCCAGCCCTTGAGATAATTGTCCCGGCGGCGAACGTCCAGTTTGCGGCAGACCGGCTCCAGGTCCGGTACGATCGTTTGACCCCCATCCACACAGATGGCGACCCGATTTCCAACGGCCCGTTTACGATCTATGCCATCCCATCCGCGCACGAGTCCCTCGAAACCGACGAAAACGGTGACCATAAATTTATCGGCTATCTCATCGAAGTAGGCGGAAAGACCATCTACCACAGCGGCGACTGCTGCATGTACGCTGGTTTGGTAGAGCGCTTAAAGGGATGGCGGATCGATCTCGCCATGCTACCCATCAATGGACGTGATCCGGCCCGGGGTGTCGCCGGCAACTTCACGTCTGAGGAGGCTGCGAAACTGGGCAAAGAAATCGACGCGGGAGTGGTTACCCCTTGTCATTACGAAATGTTCGAATTCAATACTGTTTCCCCCCAACGCTTTGTCGACCTGGCGGATAAGATCGGATGTCCGAATAAACTGTTGCCAGCAGGGCAACGCCTGAGTTTGTAACGATCCGCCTCAACTTGAAATTTACACCAGAATTGGTTATGATAGGAAGACTACAACTACGATAAAACAAGTATTAATTCTCTTCTGTGGCTGTTTCGCAGGAGAATGTGATACCGGATGATCCTACAACGAACTTTCTGGGGGAACGAAGAGCGACATGCGAATGAACCTTCCGGGGAAGCAAAAGATTTCATTATAGAAAGTGAGTGGAACGATGTTCAAAAACATTCTTGTACCTTTGGATGGCTCTACTTTAGCAGAATGCGTTCTCCCGCACGCCCTATCGCTCTCTACTGCCCTGGATGCGCATGCCATATTGCTCCACGTTTTGGAACGCCCACGCGACACCGGCGCCTTGCAGCCGGTTGACCCCTTGAAATGGGTGCTCAGGAAGCATGAAGCCGAGGGGTACCTCAAGCGCCTTTCCATCCGCTTTCAGGAATCGGGCCTGGACGTAGAGTATGCCCTTCAGGAAGGACCGCCAGCGGAGGTCATTATCAACCAGGCCAATGTTGCCGGTGCGGATTTGATTGTTCTCAGCACACATGGATCCAGCGGGTTGAGCAGCTGGAACGTGAGCAGCGTGGTGCAAAAAATCATTTTGCGCGCAAACAAATCAGTGATGCTGGTGAGAGCCTACCAACCGACGGATGAAGACGCTGAGATGATCCGCTACCATCGCATCTTCGTGGGCCTAGATGCCTCAGCCCGGGCGGAATTGGTTCTACCGGTAGCGGTCCGCCTGGCGCAGTATTACAAAGCCAGCCTCACTCTGGGCATGGTGGTCCAAAAACCAGATATCGTCAGCCGCCTGCCGCTTTCAGACGAGGATGCGCTGATGGTCGAGCGGGTCGCCGAACGGAATCAAAAAGCCGCCGCTCATTACCTGGAACAGGTTCAGGCCCAGCTCTCTCCCACTGGCATTGAAGTCAATACCAGGCTCGAAAGTAGCACGAATACGCTTTCCTCTCTTCACAGTATGGCGGAAGGGGAGAAAGCCGATTTAGTCATGCTGGTCGCCCACGGCCGTTCAGCGGATGGGCGCTGGCCCTATGGAAGTGTCACCACAAGTTTTATTGCCTACGGAAGCACATCCTTGTTCATTATGCAAGATCTGGATGATCGTGATATCCAACAAACTATGGCAGAACAAGCAATGCTGAAAACACAAGGGCATTAAATCGTGTCGGAAAACGGATTGAAGACAATTATGGGCACGGATACAGTGCCCATAAATATTTCACCGCCGCGCGACCGGGTTGAGGATTTAGCGCTCGAACTCGCCCAAATTTTAACTATTGTCGATCAACCTATCCGTGATTATCCTATTTCGGACCAGTTGAGTGCGCTGGATGCATTTCTCAATAGTGCCTACGAAGCGTTCGAGGAATCCAGTCGCAACACAGAAACAGCCATTCTTCCAGCCGCAGAATGGATCCTCGATAATTATTATGTCATCGAGCAGGCCCTGCAGCAGATAAAAGTGGGGATGCCGGCCGATTATTATCGCCGCCTGCCAAAAGCAAGTCTCAGCGGGAGCAAAAAGCTGGCCAGGAGCTACATCCTCTGTAAAGCGCTTACGCAATCAAACCAGAGCCGATTTGAGGTCGGGACAATCAAGGAATTTGTTGAGGCCTACCAGACTATCCTGCCGCTCAAGATCGGCGAAATTTGGGCGCTTCCGATCATGCTCCGGCTATGTGTGCTCGAGATGCTTGCTATCTCGCTGGCGAATATTCGTCAGGTTCCCTTCGATTCAGCTTACCCACAATTTGTATTCCACTTCGACGGCGAAAGCAGCGCCGAGGGCGATTCCCCGCTCTCGCTCCCGGACGATAACATCGTCGCCAATTGCATCATCAGCTTGCGCATGTTGGCCACGCAAGATTGGAAGGTATTCTTCGATCAGGTCAGCCTTGTGGAACAGGCTTTGTGTGACGATCCATCTGGCATCTACCCTCTCATGGACTTTGAAACACGCAATATGTACCGCAACGTGGTAGAAGAGGTGGCTGTCGATTCTCCGTGGGATGAATTAAAGATCGCTCGAGCCGTTGTTTCCTTTGCAAGCCAAAAAACGAACGACAGGCAGGGGCATGTTGGCTTCTACTTGATTGGTCCGGGGCGGGAACAACTCGAAGCCGAGTGTAAATATCGCGTACCAGCAGACCAAAATTTCCTGCGCTGGCTGGAGACGCACGCTCTGTCTGCTTATCTGGGAGGCATCCTGGCGTTAACGGCCGTGTTCAGTTTGGTAACCGCCGGGTATGCGCTGTATGGAAACGGAAGTATCGCCCAGGTCATCGCTGCTTTTGTGCTGGGGCTCTTGCCGGCTTCCGCTGGCGCAGTCCACATTGTTCATTGGTTGGTGAGCCGGATTATGCCCCCGAGAACGCTGCCGAAGCTGGAGCTTCAGTATGGGGTTCCCCCTGAATTCAGCACAATCGTGGTCATACCTGCTATCTTTAAGTCGGAAGACGAAATCCAATCCCTGCTCGACCAGATGGAAAGTCACTTTACCGGCAATGCTGACCCGAACATTCACTTTGCGCTCTTAACTGATTTTACCGACGCGCCCCAAAAAGAAGTGCCCGGGGAAGAACAGCTCTTGCTGTATGCAAAGGCTGGCATCAAACAGTTAAACGAACGCCATGGCAACAAGTCCTACCGGCCATTTCTATTGCTCCACCGCGAAAGAGCCTGGAATCCCAAGGAGGGGTTCTGGATGGGTTGGGAACGCAAGCGCGGGAAATTGGAAGAATTTAACAAGTTACTACTGGGTGGAGACAGCACCAGTTTTACCGTGCAAGATGGCGATTTAAGCGTTTTGTCCGCGATTAAGTATGTGATTACGATAGATTCGGACACGATCATGCCGCGCGAATCGGCCCGCCGGCTGATCGGGACGCTGGCGCATCCCCTCAACCGGGCTGTCTTTGCGCCTGACTCGAATGAGGTAGTCGCCGGTTATACGGTGCTCCAACCCCGGCTCCAGGTCCGCCCGGTAGTCGCCAATCAATCTACGTTTACCCGCATTTATTCCGGCGACACAGCCATCGACCTGTACTCGCGCGCGGTTTCTGATGTGTACCAGGATTTGTTCCAGGAGGGCAACTATGTGGGCAAAGGCATTTACGATGTGGCTGCCTTCGCGCGCAGTACGCGAGAGATTGCCCCCGAAAACTCGATTTTGAGCCACGATCTGTTCGAGGGTCTGTCCGGTCGGGCCGGCCTGGTGACCGATATTGTCCTGTTCGAGGATTATCCTCCCCATTATCTGGCATACGCCAACCGGATGCACCGCTGGATCCGCGGCGACTGGCAGCTGCTGCCGTGGTTGTTTCCCCGTGTTCCGCACGGATCGGGGAAAACCGTCCCGAATCCCTTTCCGCTCCTGGATCGCTGGAAGCTATTCGATAACTTGCGTCGTAGCCTGATTGCTCCGGCTATTGTGACGCTGCTCTTATTTGGCTGGTTTGTATTTCCGGGGTCGGGATTGGTTTGGATGGCGCTTGCATTAGCGCCTTACATTTTAACCATTCTCTTCAACCTGCTTTCGAACCTGGGCGCCAAGGATGAAGATGAACCTCGTGACGCCATGTCGCGGCCTGCAAGAGATACGATTTTACGCATGTTTTTTGAAGTTATTTTCTTGCCTCACGAAGCCTTGCTCGACATTGATGCCATTCTGACCACCTTGGTGCGCCTGTATATCCTTCGCAAACGCCTGCTGAGGTGGACTGCCTCAGCGCATGTTGTGAGCGTTTTTAGCAAAGATTTAAAGCTGGATCTCGTCTGGCGGGAAATGACGGTAGGTCCAATCTTTGCGCTGGCAGTAGCGCTGTCCCTGCTTGTGGTGCGCCCGGGGCAGTTGGTCATGGCTGCACCGCTGCTTCTGGGCTGGATCCTTTCCCCTAACATCGCGGTCCGTATCAGTCGCCGGGCGTCTCGCATGACCGAACAACTGGATCCATCCCAGGAACATACTTTGCGCCTGCTGGCCCGTTCCACCTGGCTGTTTTTCGAAAATTTTATCGGGCCGGAGGATCACTGGCTCCCCCCCGACCATTTCCAGGAAGACCCGCGCGGGATTGTCGCGCACCGCACCTCGCCGACAAATATTGGCCTCCTGCTGCTTTCTACTCTGGCTGCCTGCGACCTGGGCTACATCAGCCCTGACGAATTATCCCTGCGCATTCGGAATACGTTTGAAAACCTGCGCTTGCTGGAGCGGAACCGGGGACATTTCCTGAACTGGTACGACACCCAAAGCCTGACGCCTCTGCCTCCTCGCTATATCTCAACGGTAGATAGCGGCAACCTGGCCGCCTGCTTGTTGATCCTCCGCCAGGGATTCAAAGATATCGCCAACCGTCCCATCGTTCGCTGGAACGGGCTGGTAGACACGCTCGATATGCTGATTGCTACGCTCGAAGAAGCGCAGTTGGGAGACGCCGCGCACGAACTTTACGAGATGACGATTGACTTGCGCGAGCAGGCGCATGAATTAGAAGAAGATATCCGCTACACCCAGCATTTTTCGATCAAAATGATCAGCCAAAGCCAGGCGCGGATCGAGGCGATGCTGTTGAACCTGGTTGAAAATTCGACCGAACGACTCGACCAGGTAACGCTGAACCGCCTCTCTACCTGGGTAGACCGTACCCGTCATCACCTCAGCTACATCCAACGTGATCTACAAACGTTCTCACCCTGGTCGCTAAAAATGACCAGCGCGCAAGTATTGTTCGAAGGGATCAGATGCACATCCCGAGCTGGTCGCCAACTGGGAAGAGTTGCAAGCCCTTTTTTCGGTGAATCCTTCGCTGGAAGACATTCCTGATATATGTTCTCACGCTATAGAAATCCTCAGGAATATGGATATTGTGCTCGCTGGTGACCAAGAGGATGCTCCCGAATGGTGTCATTCCTTTTTGAGCGAGTTGACTTCGACACGCAACGCGGTTCTCTCGTTGGTCAATGGGTTTCAGGCGCTCGATGAAGAGGCTGAAAAAATCTTCCGGGCCATGGATTTCCGTTTCCTGTTCGACCCCCAAAGGCAGGTTTTCCATATCGGCTACAACGTCGATACCGGACGGCTCGACTCCAACCATTATGACCTGTTGGCTTCCGAAGCGCGCATTGCCAGCTTGGTAGCCATCGGAAAGGGGGACGTGCCGCAAAGTCACTGGTTATACCTGGCCCGCCCGCTGGGCCAGGTCGACGGCACGCGCGCGCTCTTATCCTGGAGCGGCACAATGTTCGAATATTTGATGCCGACCCTATTTCTGAGGAGCTACCGCCATACGCTGCTCAACCAGACCTATCAAGCTGTTGTTCAGCGTCAAATTTCGTATGGGAAAGAGAAAGGGGTTCCCTGGGGCATCTCTGAATCCGGCTTTTATTATTTCGATGCCCATCAGGCTTACCAGTACCGCGCTTTTGGCGTCCCCGGTCTGGGGTACAAACGCGGGTTGGGCGATGATCTGGTAGTTGCACCTTACGCCTCCTTGATGGCGCTGCCCTTCGAGCCGTTAGCCGTTGTCCAGAACCTGAAAGATTTACGCAGTCTGAACATGCTGGGCCTTTATGGACTATATGAATCTATTGACTTCACACAGGAACGTCTGGGCGCTGGTCAAGCCTATGGAATCGTCCGCTCCTACATGGCACACCACCAGGGTATGATCCTGCTAGCTCTCGACAATTACCTGACCGGCAACAAAATGGTGCGCCGTTTTCATTCAGATCTGCGCATCGAGAACGTGGAACTGCTCTTGCAAGAGCAAACTCCTCAACGGGCTGAAATCGAAAATCCCCATCTTCAGGATGTTGGCCGTCTCCATCCGGTTCACTCCAAGGTTTCCCTCGATCCCTGGGCCGTCTCGCCTACTGGACCCTATCCGCAGGCGCACTGCCTCACCAATGGCAGTTTCAGCACCCTGATTACTGCCGCAGGGAGCGGTTACAGCTACTGGCGTGACTTTGATCTGACCCGCTGGCAGCCTGACCCAACCCTGGATGACTGGGGAACCTGGATTTACGTCAAAGATCAAGAAAGCGGGGAATTTTGGTCAGCAACCAGCCAGCCTGTCGCAGCGAAACCGGAACCGCAGCAAGTCGATTTCTTCCCCCATCGGGTGGATTTTCAACGCCGCGACAGTGACATATCTACCCACACCACTGTGACAGTTTCGGCTGATGACGATGTTGAGATTCGCCGGGTTGCAGTGACCAACCACAGCGACCGCCCGCGCCGTCTGTCATTGACCAGCTATGGGGAAGTCATCCTGACCCAACAGGAAGTGGACCGGCGACACCCTGCTTTTAACCGCCTCTTTATTGAAAGCGAGTACGTTGAAAACGGTCATGTCCTGCTCTTCCGCCGGCGGGCCCGCTCTTCGAAAGAAAAGCCGGTTTACCTGGCGCACGCTGTTGCCATCGGGGATGAAGATGTGACCATCTCCGGCTTCGAAACTGGTCGGGCCCAGTTTTTGGGGATTGGCAACACCCCTCAAGAGCCTGCTGCCATGCAGGGGACAGATCCGCTTTCCGGCACGACTGGCTCTACGCTCGATCCCATTTTTGCGCTCCAGGCCGCGCTTAATCTGACCCCCTACCAAACCGTCCACGTGGCTTTCCTCACGCTTTCCACTCCTACGCGGAAACAATCGATCGAGCTGGCCCGTCATTACCAGCGTTGGGATCATGTCCTTACAAGCGCTCAACGCGGCTGCCAATATGGCCGAAGATGAAATGCAGCACCTTAACCTGTCCTCTCGTGACCTGGAACAGGCCCAAAAACTGCTCTCTGTCTTACTTTACCCCTTCCCCGCTTTGCGGGCGAATCCTGCCATCCTGGCTGCCAACAGCCTCGGGCAACCAAGTTTGTGGCCGTTCGCAATTTCCGGCGACCATCCTATCTTGCTGTTAAGGATCGGTGACGAAAGTGGCCTGGATCTGCTGAACGAATTGTTAAAAGCGCATCTGTATTGGCGCAGGCGCGATCAAAAGATTGACCTGGTCATTCTCAACCAGAGTGAGACCGGTTATCACGATGATCTCACAGAGCAAATCCGCCACCTGTTGGTCCGCAACACCAGCGAGAACTGGTTGAACAAACGCGGTGGCATCTTCCTGCTGCGCGAGGACCAGATGGCGCCGGCGGAAGTAACCTTGCTGGCCACGGCCGCGCGGGTGGTTCTGGATGACAACGCCGGCACACTGGACGACCAGCTTGCCAGGCTGGAAGCGCAGCCGGTCCGCCTCCCGAACTTCATCCCGGTCCGTGAGCCTGTTTCCTCTACGAACGATACCAGGGCCGTCGAACGTCCTGATGATCTGCTCTTCGACAATGGGATGGGCGGCTTCACGCCAGATGGACGCGAGTACGTCATCTACCTGGAACCCGGTCAGTGGACGCCCGCACCCTGGACGAATGTCATCGCTAACCCAATCTTTGGGTTCCTGGTGACCACAAATGGTCTCGGATCCACCTGGGCCTGCAACAGCGGCGAAAACCGGCTGACCCCCTGGCGCAACGATCCGGTTAGCGATCCCCCATCCGAAGCGATCTACTTGCGCGACGAAGATAGCGGCCAACTATGGTCTCCTACGCCGCTGCCGGCCCGCGCCGACGAGCCCTACCTGATCCGTCACGGGGCCGGATACTCCACTTTCGAGCACGCAAGCCAGGGGTTGAGTCAGATCGTGCGGGTCTTCGCCGTCCCGGATGAACCGGTCAAGATCGTGCAGTTGAAATTGGAAAACCTGACGACCGAAACCCGTCGTATTAACGTCACATACTACGCGGAGTGGGTGCTGGGGACCAGGCGCGACATCACCGCCCCATATGTGATCCCCGAGTTTGATTCTCGCAACAATGCTTTGTTAGCCCGCAATCCGTACAACACGGAGTTCGAGCAAAATACGGCCTTCCTGGCTGCCACACGAGAGCTGCAATGGGTGACCACCGACCGGACAGAATTTCTCGGACGACTGGGAGGCTATGCCCATCCAGCAGCGCTCGGGCGGGTTGGACTGAGCGCTACCGTCCAGGCGGGCACCGATCCCTGTGCCGCGATGCAGATTTTGCTCTGGCTTGCCCCCGGTGAAACCAAAGAGGTGACCTTCCTGCTTGGGCAGGGGCCGAACCGTGAGCAAGCCGAGGAGCTGATCAACCATTACCAGGATATTTCCCACGTTCAGGAAGCGTGGGAAGCGGTCGGGACGTTTTGGGACCAACAACTGGACGTTGTGCGCGTGCATACTCCTGAACCGACAATGGATCTCCTGCTCAACCGCTGGTTGCTCTACCAGGCCTTTTCCTGTCGCATGTGGGGACGTACGGCGCTGTATCAATCCAGCGGGGCGTTCGGGTTCCGTGATCAGCTCCAGGACGTGATGGCGTTTATTCACTCGCGCCCTGACGTGACTCGCGGTCACATCTTGAACGCGGCCAGCCACCAGTTCGAAGAAGGGGATGTGCTGCACTGGTGGCACCCGCCTTCCGGGCGTGGCATTCGCACCCGCATTTCGGACAACCTGCTGTGGTTGCCTTTTGTCACGGCCCATTATGTCCAGGAAACAGATGACACCTCCATCCTGACCGAAAAGCTTCCCTTCCTGCACGCCAAGCCGCTCGAGGAGGGCGAAGACGAAAGGTATGGTGAGTTCCCCTATGGTTCGCAGGAAGGCACGCTCTACGAACATTGCCTGCGGGCTATCAGAAAAGGTGTTACGGAAGGAGCCCATGGTTTGCCGCTCATCGGCACCGGAGACTGGAACGACGGCATGAACAGCGTTGGCGACAAGGGAAGAGGAGAAAGCGTCTGGCTGGGTTGGTTCATCTATGATACCCTCCTGCGCTTTGCCCCAGTTTGTGAAAGGATGCAGGATCAGGGGCAGGCCAACGAGCTTCGCCAACGGGCCGAGGCGCTCAAGAAAGCGCTGTATGCCTCCGCTTGGGACGGCGACTGGTTTATCCGCGCCTACTTCGATGACGGCACGGCGCTTGGCTCGGCTGAAAGACGAGAGTGCCAGATCGATTCCATCAGCCAATCCTGGGCAGTGCTTTCGGGCGCGGGAGACCCGGAACGGGTACGCGTTGCTATGGAGTCGTTGGCTGAACGGCTGGTTCGAACCGGATGATGAGCTCATCCTGTTGCTCGACCCTCCGTTCAACCTTACCCTGCGCGATCCCGGTTACATCAAAGGCTATCCTCCGGGCATTCGTGAAAATGGCGGGCAGTATACTCACGCCGCCTTATGGGCCATCTGGGCGTTCACAGAGCTTGGACAAGCAGAACGAGCCGTCGATCTATTCCGGTTGATCAATCCCATTTTTCACGCCGACACCCCGGACAAAGTGGCGCTCTATCAGGTGGAACCTTACGTCATTGCAGCGGACGTATATGGCGTCCCGCCCCATACCGGCCGCGGCGGCTGGACCTGGTATACCGGGTCCGCCAGCTGGATGTACCGTCTGGGAGTCGAAGCGATCCTGGGTCTCCACCGCGAAGGGGATGCGCTTCACATCCGCCCTTCCATTCCACAAGATTGGCCTTCTTACGAAGTCATCTATCGCTTTGGAACAGCCAGCTATCACATCCGCGTGGAAAACAATTCGAACGGGGATCAGCAAGAAAAGACCGTCATCCTGGATGAAAAAACCTTGGAGGCGCAGGCCATCCCACTTGTTGACGACGGCCGCGAGCATCGTGTGACGCTGGTCCTGGGAAAAGTAAAAGCCACTCAGGAGTAGAGGCATGGAAAAAGACGGCGCGCACGAACACAATCACGGACACGATCATGAGCACCATGAGAGCGGCTTGCGCGGCTGGCTGAAGAATATCTTCGTGCCTCACTCTCATGACCCCCAACAGGCCGCTCTGGACGCCGCCCTGGCAACGGACCGCGGCATACGCGCTGTCTTGATTTCGCTGGTCGGGTTGTTGGCTACCGCCATTTTCCAGGTGGTGATCGTCTTCATTTCCGGCAGCGTCGCCCTGCTGGCCGACACGATCCACAACTTCTCAGACGCTCTAACGGCAATCCCGCTCGGGCTTGCCTTCTGGCTTTCGCGCCGGGCCAGCGACCGGCGCTACACCTATGGCTTTGGGCGCGCCGAGGATATCGCGGGGGTGGTCATCGTTTTGATGATCCTGTTCACCGCTGGTGAGGCCATCTACCAGTCTATCCATAAGATTATCGAGCCCGAACCCGTTCGCAATTTGGGTTGGGTAGCCGCTGCTGCCATCATTGGCTTTCTCGGCAATGAGTTGGTGGCCGTCTACCGCATCCGTACGGGACGCCAGATCGGATCGGCTGCCCTGGTCGCGGACGGCTATCACGCCCGCACCGACGGCTTCACCTCCCTGGCGGTCCTGGCCGGCGCGATTGGGGCCTGGTTCGGCTTTCCCCTGCTCGACCCGCTCGTCGGCCTGGGGATCGGGGTCGCCATCCTGGTCATCGTCTGGCGGACCGGGCGGGAGATCTGGCTGCGCATCATGGACGCGGTCGACCCGCAAATCACGGAGCAGATCGAACGCACCGCAGCAAGCCCCAAGGGTGTGATGGATGTGCATAGCGTGGCCGTGCGCTGGGTCGGGCATCGCCAGCGCGCCGAGCTGCACATCATCGTAGACTGTCAAATTCCTACCTGCGACAGTCACAGGATCGCCGAGAACGTGCGCCATGAGCTGTTCCACGCCCTGCCCGCGTTGGTGGAAGCCACCGTCCACGTAGATCCATGCGAGTGTGAGAACTGTGGGGAGATTCATATTGCTGAACATCACACCCCTGTCCAAGCATCCTGAATAATTTCGCTTGCCTGTAGGGAAATCATCCTCCACCGCAAGGAACTTCCCCCATTGTGAGCGGTTTTCTCGTATTGTAAGATAAACCCATCTCAGTAAATCACAGCTTCACTTTTCTGTCCACGCAATATGCACGAAAAATTTCCCTAACAATTCGACGAAGTGGAGCAGTGCGCCTGTCGCTCTTGATCGTAAAAATTCGTGATTTACAAGATTAAATGAAACTTAACTCACAAAATTTGGAGGAGTACTGCAATGGCAAAAAAATGGATACGTTAGACGAACTTTATACGGACCTGTTGAAAGACCTTTACAGCGCAGAAAAGCAGCTCGTCAAGGCATTGCCCAAAATGGCAAAGAAAGCGCAATCGAGCGAACTACAAAAAGCGTTCAATGAACACCTCAACCAGACCGAACGGCACGTGGAACGAATCGAGAAAATCTTTTCCGATATGGATGGTTCGCCGCGCGGTAAGAAATGCGTTGGGATGGAAGGATTGGTCAAAGAAGGCGATGAACTCATGAAGGAAACCGACAAAGATGCGTTGGATGCTGCCCTGATTGCCGCCGCCCAGAAAGTGGAACATTATGAGATTTCCAGCTACGGCACGGCCCGCACTTGGGCGGAGAGAATGGGTCATGATAAAGCTGTCCGCATCTTGCAAGAAACGCTTGATGAAGAGTCGCGCGCGAATGAAAAACTGACCAAAATCGCCGAAAGCCATGCCAATATGGAAGCCCAGGCTTAGCATACAGCTTGAGCTTCTTTTTAACGACGCCAATTCCGGTAACGGAGTTGGCGTTTTTCATTGGTATACTTCCTGCGCTGCTTCTCGCCAAACGACTTTATAATGTGGCAAATGCAAACTCCCCGCTTTACCGCAAAATCGATCCCCGTCGCTTTTTTCCTGTTAACCCTCCTGACCTACGGCCTGATGTTCCCGTGGACCGGCTTTTATTGGGATGACTGGCCGTTTGCCTGGATTGCAAAATTTCTGGGACCGGCCGAGTTTATCCCGGCCTTCGAACCGTTTCGCCCGTTTCTCGGCCCGATCTTTTTCGGGACCACCAGCCTGCTCCCGCCAAACCCGCTCCTGTGGCAATCTCTGGCCTTGATTCTGCGCTTCGCGCTGGCGCTCTCCGCCTGGTGGACGTTCCGAACCATCTGGCCTCACGCCAAATGGCAGACACTTTCGGCCGCTTTGCTCTTCCTGGTCTTCCCCGGTTACAGCCAGCATTGGGTTGCGCTTACTCACATCAACCAGGAATGGATCCCGTTCCTCTTTTACCTGCTTTCTTTCGGGTTTACCGCTCGGGCCTTGCGCCAGCCGGATCAATTCACACGTTACACGGCTTTGGCCCTGCTCTTCCTCGTCCCGGGCGTTTTCCCCACCGAGTACTTTGCCACCCAGGAACCCTTAAGGTTTCTGTTCCTTCTGGCACTGCTTACCGATTACTGGTCATGGAATACAGTTAAAAAATCTCTCAAAAGAGCCCTGCGCCTCTGGTTCCCCTACCTGCTCGTCTGGCTGGCAAACGGCGCCTGGCTGGTCTACTATTACCGCTTTGGCGCCTATGCTTCCTATGGGGTAACCGCCACCGGACAGTTTTCCGTGTTGACGTTCCTGCTGGCCATGGCAGATGCTATCTGGAAGGCAGGGCTGTATAGCTGGTTGCAGGTTCTCGTGCTTGCGGCCCGCTCGCTCAGCAACCCGTCTACCCTGCTGACGCTGGGAGTGATCGCCCTCAGTTTCGTGCTGATAACCTTTTACTTGCGCCAGTTAAAGTTGGGCAGGAGCCCAAAATCTTATCATCCCCGTAGGGAACCAGAATTAGATCCCCAAACACATTTCAATTGGGCCTGGCAAGCTCTAACCATCGGCCTGATCGGCATCTTGCTCGGACGTCTCCCTTCCTGGGCAGCAGGGCTTCCGCTAACGCTTCAGTCCATCAATGACCGTTTCATGGTCTCGATGATGATCGGCGGTAGCCTGTTCCTGGCCGGCCTGTTGGAACTGGTTTTCGGAAAAAGCCGCTGGAAAGTGCTTGGGCTGGCTCTCGTTCTTGCTTTGGGCATCGGACAGCAATTTTACACTGCCAACGACTTCCGCCGCGACTGGTCCCGTCAGCAGGAAATTTTCTGGCAGATGGCCTGGCGCATGCCGGGATTGGAACCCGGGACAGTCATCCTGACCCATGAACTGCCTCTCCGCTACGAAACCGATATGGGGCTGACGGCGCCTCTAAACTGGATCTACGCGCCCCACTATACCGGTGGAGAATTACCCTATGCCCTTGTTTATACCCGCTCGCGTCTGGACGGCAACACACTGCCTGCGCTCATACCCGGGCAACCGGTAGCGTTCGATTACCGCACGGTAAAGTTCAAGGGTTCCACTTCACAAGCAGTGACAATCATCGTCCCGCCAAATGCTTGCCTGCATGTCTTGGATTCCGTATACGCCGGCGGAGATACTTACGAACGCCAGCCGCGATTCCTGCGCGAGGCCATTCCATTGTCCAACCCGCAACTTATTCTCCCGAATGCTAAGCCCCCGGAAATGCCGGTCGGTTTATTTGGGCCAGAGCCGCCCCATACCTGGTGCTATTATTATGAAAAAGCCGAACTGGCCCGCCAGATGGGTGACTGGGATACCGTAGCCGCGCTTGGTGAGCAAGCCCGCGCGCAAGGCTTCGCTCCCGGGGATGCGCTGGAGTGGCTGCCATTTATTGAAGGATATGTCATCACAGGCGACTACAAAGCAGCCAGGGAAATCTCGATCCTGGCTTACCAGGACGATTCGCGCCCGCGCAAGGGGTTATGCCAGGCATGGCAACGCATCCGTCTCAATGGGCAGGGGACGGACCAGCTTGAAGAGTTGGCAACCGAGATGCTGGAAAAATTCGCCTGCGCCCCCTGAAAATGACTCTGATTGGCTATCCGCAGCGTCTTGACGCTTTAAACGGGATGTGCTACTATCGCTGGTACGTGTGCCGCAACAATCATGCATTTTAGAGCAGCTTGTCCTTTTATCGAGGTTGCGGTGTTGTGCAGTGAGAAGATCGAGGAGAAGAGCCATGGCCAGTTATAAGAATAGTACGATTCTGTTCAGCCTACTCGCAGTGACCGCGATTTTGATCTCGGCCTGCGAAAGATCCTTTTCGAATGTGCCCGTGGATGCAACGCCAGAAGCCGAGGGCACCAGCCTGTTTGTTTCACCCTTCCCCACCTCTGACAATCCGATGGCAATGGTGGAAGAGCTTTCTACCGGCACTGCCTTAGCGGAGACCGCCATTGCCCTGACAGCCGGCACCCCGTTGGCAACCTCAGCAGCAGGGACGGAGATCACGCCAGATATCAATGCAACTGCAACGTCGACGCTTGATCTCTTCACGGGGACCACTGCAACTTCGACGCTGAACGTTAACGTCACCCCCAGCATCACCCAGCCTGCGCCCACGATTACAACAAACCGCCCGGGTTCCTATACGTTGCAAAGAGGCGAATTCCCTTATTGTATTGCCCGTCGTTTCAATGTTGATCCTGCTCAATTATTGAGTGTTAACGGGCTGACAAATGGTGATATTTACTATCCCAACCTGACCTTGACCATCCCTCAAACGGGCACCTTCCCCGGGACGCGCGCGCTGCGAACACACCCGGCCACGTACACCGTGGCGGATCCCAGCCTGACGGTCAGTGGCGTCGCCTGTGCCTACGGGGACGTGGACCCCGCTGCAATCGTTCAGGCGAACAGCGGCCTTTCTATGGGTTCGAATCTGACCGTGGGTCAGCAAATCAGTATCCCCTGATAAAACGTCCAACGAATGTAGCCCAAGTGGTTCGGCCCACTTGGGCTTTTTCTTAAGATCTAGAAGGAGAGAATCATGCCATTCGAACTGCTCAAATCCGAAGTCTTGATGAAAGGCCGCGTTTTTGCGATCCGCCGCGACACCTTGAAAACGCCGGATGGCCGGGAAACAAAATTGGAGATTATCGAACACGGAGGTTCGGTTGTCATCATTCCTATAGATAAAAAGGGGAACGTCTTGCTCGTGCGCCAGTACCGTCACGCCGCGGGGAGGGACCTGTTGGAACTGCCCGCCGGTACGTTGGATGAGAATGAAGACCCCGGATATCTGTGCGGCGCGTGAGATGCGTGAAGAAACCGGGATGGCTGCGGGCACGCTAAAAAAGTTGGGCGAGTTCTATCTAGCGCCCGGCTACTCGGACGAATTCATGGTTGTCTATCTGGCAACCGAATTGAGCGACAGCCCGTTGGACCCGGACGATGACGAATTCCTCAGCCTGGAAACCGTTCCTATAGTGGAAGCAATTCAAATGGCGGAAAGAGGCGAAATCCCGGACGCCAAGTCGCTGGCAGCGCTGTTTTTGGCAAAGCCAGTTCTGGAAAAATGGTTGTAAATCAAAATCCCGTTTCAAATTGAAACGGGATTTTGATTTGTACTGGTTTTGTCCGAAATATGACAACTCGCACCGTGATTCAGGTATTAAATAACTAACAAATTCACATGGAGGGGGCTAAACTTGACTGGATAAACAGTAATAGTGATAAAATTCACGTTTGGGCAAATTTCCAGGCCTTGAGCCTGTTCTACCAAAGGAGTAAGCTATGAAAAGACCGGTAGTTACCATTGACGGCAACGAGGCCACCACCTCGGTTGCTCATCTTCTGAACGAAGTGATCGCGATTTATCCAATTACGCCATCTTCGGGCATGGGCGAGTTTGCAGATGATTGGTCCGCAAAAGGCAAAAAGAACCTGTGGGGCACCATCCCCCTGGTCGTTGAAATGCAATCGGAAGGCGGCGCGGCGGGGGCTGTGCACGGCGCATTACAAACAGGCGCGCTGACCACTACCTTCACCGCCAGCCAGGGATTGCTGCTGATGATCCCCAACATGTATAAGATCGCAGGCGAACTGACCAGCACGGTCTTCCATGTGGCAGCCCGTTCCATCGCCGCCCAGGCGCTCTCGATCTTTGGCGATCACTCCGACGTGATGGGTGTCCGCCAGACAGGCTGGGCGCTGCTCTCTTCAGGGGGCGTACAGGAAGCCCAGGACTTCGCTGCCATCGCGCAAGCCGCGACGTTGAAAGCGCGCGTACCCTTCCTGCACTTTTTCGACGGTTTCCGCACCTCTCATGAAGTGACCAAAATCGTTCAACTCCTGGACGAGGACCTGCGCGCGCTGATCGACGATGACCTCGTCCGCGAGCACCGCGCCCGCGCCCTGACCCCTGACCATCCCGTGCTGCGCGGCACCGCCCAGAACCCGGACGTTTTCTTCCAGGGCCGCGAAACGGTCAACCCGTACTACACGGCGACTCCAGCCATTGTCCAGGAAGTGATGGATAAATTTGCACAAATCACGGGCCGCAATTACGAGCTCTTCCAGTACAGCGGGCACCCGCAGGCCGAGCGCGTGGTCATCTTGATGGGCTCCGGCGGTGAGACAGCGGAAGCCACGGTCAAGTACCTGGCCGAGCAGGGCGAAAAAGTCGGCGCGCTGCGCGTGCGCCTGTACCGCCCGTTCTCGATGGAGTATTTCGTCAAGGCGTTGCCCCAGTCCGTCAAGAGCGTGGCTGTGCTCGACCGTACCAAGGAACCCGGCGCGGGCGGCGAACCGCTCTACCTGGACATGGTCAATGCGCTGGCCGAAGTCCGGCCGCACGGACGTTAAGGTCATCGGCGGTCGCTATGGTCTGTCCTCCAAGGAATTTACCCCTGCCATGGTCAAGGCCGTGCTCGACGAGCTTGCCAAACCCGAACCCAAGAACCACTTCACGATCGGCATCAACGATGATGTCAGCCACACCAGCCTGGAGTTCGACCCGTTCTTCTCGATTGAACACGCCGAGACTGTACGCTGCCTGTTCTTCGGCCTGGGTTCGGACGGCACCGTAGGCGCTAACAAGAACTCGATCAAGATCATCGGCGAAGAGACCGACAATTTCGCCCAGGGCTACTTCGTGTACGACTCGAAGAAGTCCGGCCAGATGACCATCTCGCACCTGCGCTTTGGTTCCAAACCGATCCTGGCTCCGTATCTGATCGAGACCGGCCAGGCCAACTTTGTGGCCTGCCACCAGTACACCTTCCTGGAACGCTTCGACATGCTCAAATATGCCAAGCCAGGCGCAGTCTTCCTGCTCAATAGCATGTACGGACCACAAGAGGTCTGGGATAAGCTGCCGCGCGAAGTCCAGGAAGCGATTGTCACCAAGAATCTCAAGTTCTACGTGATCAATGGCTACGAAGTGGCCGAAAAGACCGGCATGGGCCAGCGCGTGAACACCATCATGCAAACCGCTTTCTTTGCTATCAGCGGTGTGCTGCCGCGCGAGCAGGCCATCGACCAGATCAAGAAGGCCATCAAGAAGACCTATGGCAAACGCGGTGAAGCGGTCGTCCAGCAGAACTTCGCAGCTGTGGACAGCACCCTGGAAAATCTGTTCGAGGTCGAGGTGCCGGATACAGTCACCTCGTCCGTCGAGATGCGCGCCCCGGTCCCGGCAGCAGCCCCAGGCTTCGTCCGGGACGTGCTCGGGCCGATGATCGCTTACAACGGCGACAGCGTCCCCGTCAGCGCAATGCCCGCCGATGGCACCTTCCCCACCGGCACCACCCAATGGGAAAAGCGTAACCTGGCGCTCGAAATCCCCGTTTGGGAGCCGGATCTGTGCATCCAATGCGGCAAATGCGTCTTCGTCTGCCCCCACGCCGTAATCCGCCACAAGGTGTATGACGAAAAGCTGCTGGCGGGTGCGCCCAAAACTTACAAACACACCGTCTCGAAATTCCGTGACCTTGGTGAGGGCATGGCCTACACTGTCCAGGTCGCGCCAGAAGACTGCACCGGCTGTACGTTATGCATCGAAGCTTGCCCCGTGAAAGACAAGAGCCAGGTAGGCCGCAAGGCTATCAACATGGCCCCGCAGCCGGCCCTGCGCGAAAGCGAAGCAGCCAACTGGGACTTCTTCATGAACATTCCCGACCTGGACCGCACGCTAATCAACCCGTCCACTATCAAAAATTCGCAGTTGCTGCGCCCGTTGTTCGAGTTCTCCGGCGCCTGCGCGGGCTGCGGCGAGACTCCCTACGTCAAGCTGGTCTCGCAATTGTTCGGCGACCGGGCTGTCATTGCGAACGCGACCGGCTGCTCCTCCATTTACGGCGGCAACCTGCCCACCACCCCGTGGGCGAAGGACGCCAACGGGCGTGGCCCGGCCTGGTCCAACTCGCTGTTCGAAGACAACGCCGAATTCGGCCTGGGAATGCGCCTGACGCTCGACAAGCAGACCGAGTTTGCTCGTGAACTGGTTGCCCACTTCAAGAATGAACTGGGCGAAGAGCTGGCAAACGACATTTTGAACGCCGACCAGTCCACAGAAGCCGGCATTGCCGAACAACGCAAACGGGTGGAAGTGCTGAAGCAGAAATTGGCAAATTCCAACGACCCGCGCGTCAAGGATATGCGCAGCCTGGCAGACATCCTGGTCAAGAAATCGGTCTGGATCATTGGCGGCGACGGCTGGGCCTACGACATCGGCTACGGCGGTCTGGATCACGTGCTGGCCAGCGGGCGCAACGTCAACGTGCTGGTGCTCGACACCGAAGTGTATTCCAACACCGGCGGACAGGCCTCCAAGTCCACGCCACGCGCAGCGGTCGCCAAGTTTGCGATGAGCGGCAAGAGCATGCCCAAGAAAGACCTGGGCCTGATTGCCATGGCGTATGGTTACGTCTACGTGGCGCGGGTGGCTATGGGTTTCAACGACCAGCAAACGCTTCGTACCTTCCTGGAAGCCGAATCTTACAATGGTCCTTCCCTGATCATCGCCTACAGTCACTGCATCAACCATGGCTATGATATGGCCAGGGGCCTCGAACAGCAGAAACTGGCTGTCACCTCGGGCGCCTACCCGGTCTATCGCTTCGACCCGCGCCTGGTGGATCAGGGCAAGAACCCGCTCATGATCGACGCCAAGGAACCCACCACCCGGCTGGAAGATTACGTTTACAACGAGACCCGCTACCGCATGTTGCTGCAAAGCAATGAAGAGCGTGCCGAAGAATTGCTAGAACTGGCCAAGAAGGACAACAAGTCGCGCTGGAGGCTCTATCAGCAAATGGCCGCGATGCATTACAACGGCGATAACGGCTCCAACCCGGAAGAACACTAGGAGGCTGCTATGACAGACCTTACCACCACTTATCTCGGTCTTGAACTGAAAAACCCGCTCGTGGCTTCGGCCTCCCCGCTCTCGAAAAAGGTTGAGAACGCCAAAAAACTGGAAGCGGCCGGCGTGAGTGCGATCGTGATGTACTCGCTCTTCGAAGAGCAGATCATCCACGAAAGCCTGGAATTAGATCACTATTTGACACGCGGTACCAATTCCTTCGCCGAAGCGCTGACCTACCTGCCCGACCTTGGCACCTATAACATCGGGCCGGAGAGGTATGTAGGACACGTAAATGCCTTAAAGAAGGCTGTTTCCATTCCCGTGATCGCGAGTTTGAACGGCGTATCGAAAGGCGGCTGGGTCCGCTACGCGCGCCTCATCCAGGAAGCCGGGGCTGACGCCCTTGAACTGAACATGTACTACCTTTCGGCGGATCCCGACCTGACCGGCCAGGAGCTCGAAGACAACTACGTGGACCTGGTTGCAGAAGTTAAGTCTGCCATCAACATCCCGCTGGCGGTCAAGCTCAGCCCGTTTATCACGTCCTTGCCTCACTTCGCCCGCAGACTGGTTTCCGCTGGCGCCGATGGTCTGGTGCTGTTCAATCGCTTCTACCAGCCCGATTTCGATCTGGAAGAATTGGAAGTGGTACGCACGTTGGAATTGAGCGATTCACATGATCTGCTGTTGCCGCTGCGCTGGATTTCTATCCTGTACGGCAAAATCGACGCCGACCTGGCGCTGACCAGTGGCGTGCATACGGCGCACGATGTTTTGAAATCTATGATGTCCGGCGCCAGGGTTGCCATGTTGGCCTCTGCCATCTTGCAAGATGGTTACGAGGTCATCCCATCGATTTTGACCGATTTGCAGGCCTGGATGGAAACGTACGAGTATCATTCCATCAAACAAATGCAGGGCAGCATGAGCCAACAATCGGTGGCCGAACCGGCTGCGTTCGAACGCTCGAATTATGTACGAATCTTGAACGAGTTCAGGGATTTGCCTTAGGTCCAACTTCAGCCTTATTACATTAGCAATAACTCGGTTGAATAGAGAAGTCCGAAAACAAGGTGGCGTGCTGCGCACGCCACCTTGTTTTCGGTATCTTTTTGCAAAGAAGCCGAACCTAAAGAACTAAATAGAATCTGCTCAAGCTTACGCAAAAAGTAGGGTAAAAACGGTGCGCGTGGGGGCGTACGCCCCACGCGCACCGTTTTTACCATCTCTTAAATGCCGGCTGAATAGGTACACTAAATATGGCAGCAGATTTAAGGGAAAAGCCCTCCGTTTTTTCACGAAGGGCTTATTTTATGAATTCAGGCGGATGGCTATTCTTCTATTTTGACAGGGGCATTTTTGCGATGACGGAATGTGATCCGCCCACGCGTCAGGTCGTAAGGAGACATTTCCACAGCCACGCGATCTCCCAGCAAGATGCGGATATAATACTTGCGCATCTTCCCGGATAGATAAGCCAACACTTCATGGCCATTTTCGAGCTTCACGCGGAACTGCGTCCCCGGTAAGGCCTCCACCACGGTTCCTTCTACTTTAATTTTATCGTCATCTTTCGCCATACACGCCTCCTACTCTCTAATATTACCGATCGGTGTCACGGGTGAACTGTTTGCGTTTGAAACGCCGTGCGGATTTCTTCTTTTCCATCCGGCGCTGCTCGCTCTTGGAAACAAACCAGCGCTTGCGGCGTACGGTGCTCAGAACACCACTTTTTACAACTTTTTTGCGAAATCGCTTAAGCAATGAATCTTGCGACTCACCATTGCGTAAGTTTACGACTGCCAAATTTATCACCTCCTTCCATGGAAGGAAATAAATTGCTAAAAAAAATCCCGGCTTAGCACAGACTCAGCCGAGGATAACCGTCAAGCGTAACCACCAGAACTCTCGAAACGACAAAAGTAAGCGCTTCACTCTCCTATATGGTGTTAATAGCCGGACAACGGACGTCCATCAGCCAAATCTGTAGGACTATTATACTATAAGAAGGCGATGACTGCAAATTTTACTGGAAATAATTTGAACTAATCAGTTTCATAGCAAACCCGAGATTTTCAAAGGAAGGACGAAACGAAATGTATAATTGGCACGCTATGAGCAAACAACACTTGGTCATTCTGCAGCCCTATGGGCGCCGCGGTCACGTAGATGAAGGCATCAGCCTGCGCGAAGCGGCCCGCCAACTAGGCGTCGAGATCGAATCGATCTGCACAGAGAATGCCACCTGCTGGCGATAAACTTCTCGCATATTTCTCATCTTATCTCGCAAGCTGGCCTTCAGCTTCTTCATAATCAGGTAGATAATAAAGTAAGGAATTATATGACTTCTCGCGAGCAAATTCTGGCTCTCTTCAACAAACAAAAACCTGACATAATTCCCCTCTTTTCCGGCCTGATCAGCGTGACCGAGGCTGGACTGGCTAGCGAAGACTTGCGATTTTACCAAACGCACCGCAATGCGGCCAAGATGGCACGGGCAGCGGCCATTACCTCCCGGATAAGCGGATTTGGTTCGGCGGTTGTACCGCTAGATCTGTGCGTGGAGGCCGAGGCGATGGGAGCACCGGTCGATTTTCGGGAGGGTAGCGAGGCGGCGGAGTTCCCTCGAGTGGTTGAGTTTCTTTATGACTCGGTGGAAGAATTTACCACAGAGAACACAAAGAGCACAGAGAAAAATAATGGTTTCTCCGTGAGCTCTGTGGTGGACCATGGGCGGATTCCAATCGTTTGCGAGGCGATTAAGCTGGTGAAAGAAGATGTAGGAGATGAAATCGTGATTGGCGCCTGGGTGCCGGGGCCGTTCACACTGCTTTCCCTGCTGGTGGAGACGGGGGAGCTGTATATGTCCATTCGACGCTCTCCACAGGTTCTTCACACTGCGCTGGATTGCCTAACAGATGTTCTGTCGACTGTGGGGAATGCCTATCGCAAAGCCGGCGCCGACTTTCTCACCATCCACGAGATGGGCGGCTCGCCGGGGGCGCTAGGACCGAAGTTGTTCGAATCAGTCGTGTTACCGCATTTACAAATCCTCACAGCGGCGCTGCCAAAGCCGGTGGTCTTGTCTGCCTGCGGGCGGACGAATGGGACGATGAAACTGCTGGCCGCCTCAGGCGCGGATGCGCTGTCCGTAGACCAGACCAACGATCTTGCCCGGTCTCGTCAGGAAGTGCCGGATGTGCTGTTATTCGGGAATCTGGACCCAGTGGGGCTCCTCTACAGGGGGACTCCGGCTGAGATAACGGAAGCAGTCGCAAGCGTGGTGGGAAGCGGGGCCGATGCCATCTGGCCTGGCTGCGACCTGTATCTGCAAACCCCTCTAGAAAACTTACGTGCGCTCGTAGATGCGTCAGAACAGTAAGACAAAATTAGCGTTATTCGCTGTTTCGCGCTATACGGATTTAGAACGAACTTACTCTTCCAGGTCTATCATCGTCCCTTCCTGTCCAGGCGTGACCCCGAAAACCGGTGTCACTTGGCGAATCGCATCCAGGATCATCTGGTCCAATTGCTCGTCGCTGTGGGACGGGTCGTGATGGAAAGGCACAAATCGCTTCACGTCTGCCAGCGCAGCAAATTCGAACGCCTGGACCATGTTGCTATGGCCGAACCCAACGCGGGACTGGTACTCCTCGGGGCTGTACTGTGTGTCATGGATGAGCAGGTCCGTTTTTGCAGCCAGGTCATACCCGGATGTCCATTCCGGGCTGCGTGGAAAATGGCCGGCGCCCATCATTGGTTCGTGGTCAGGAAGGTAGGTGACGGTCCTGTCTTTGGACGTGATGCGGTACCCCACGGTCGGGTTTGGGTGGATGACAGATTGCGCGACGATCTGAAATTCACCGATCTTAAACATATCAAGGGACAGTTCGTGGAAACACAACCTTGGCGCCAGGTCGCGTACGCTGACAGGGAAGAGCGGAGGGGAAACATAGCGCTGCAGGCGAGCTTTTAAACTTAGCATGGTGCTGGCCGGTCCCCAGACGTGGGTTTCAATGTCCGGATTTCGAACGGGAGCGAAGAACGGCAACCCTTGCAGGTGATCCATATGCAGGTGTGTCAACAGGATATCTACCCGTTTAAGATCCGGTGGCAGGTTGCGGCCTAGATTGCAAATCCCCGTTCCTGCATCCAGCACCAACCAGGTACCGTTAGAGCCTTCCACCGACACGCAGGAAGTGTTGCCGCCGTAGCGGACCGTATCTGCCCCTGGGGAGGCCAGCGAGCCACGCGTGCCCCATAGGATCACCTTCACGACGGCACCTCCCAAAAGATAGAGACAGCGCCGGAAACCCGGCCGGACTGCCCCAGGAGAGGGAAGGCGGTTAACTGAATCTGACGCAGCTTCAGGTCCAGCCCCCTAATCCAAAACTCTTTATGGGCCGGGTGACTGTGTGACATTGCAATGACCAAGGGGAGTTCCTCAGGTGCGATAGGGTTCCCGGCCTGGTCTACAGGTTCGAACATTGTGGACCACTCGCTGGCTGGCATCAACCCTGTGTCGCCAAAGCGCAGTCCCAAAACCGCCTCAGCGGGTTCGTTGAAAAAAATCAGATTCCCTTGTGGATCCACAATGAAGACTGGCAGCGCAAGATGCTCGGCCAGGTGCCGGGCCAGAATGACCTCCACTTCTTGTTGGGCCATAAGTCCTCCATTCCGTTATTTGCAGCGAAAATCAGGCCGCTTATTCTACAAAGAAACAACCGCGGTAATGGATTTTATCGCATCTTTTACCGAATTAGGCCAATTTTTGTCAGGACAGCAGTCCTACTCCGAGAGCAAATCGGCTGCATACTGCCCCATCGTCTGCGCCGAATTAGTCGCTTGCGCTCAGGTCGCGCTGATTGCTGCTTCCCTTAAAGTAGCATTTGCCTGTTCTGACGGTTGGTTCTGCACCTGGTAGATCGTCATCGCCGCCATTGCCTGTTGGGCCGCCAGCCATGGTCCCCTACTCTGGGGCCCTGTCTGCGATGGCCTGCGTCACATCTCTAGACATGGGGCCTCCTTCCATTTTCCCATTAGAACAGGAGAAACAAAAGCCTTCCGAGTGGAAGGCTTTAGAAGAAAAGACCGCTTTTGAAGCGGTCTTTTTTCTTAATAGAAAAGCCCCTTGGCAATGTGTTGACAGATTCTCCCAGTATTTGAAATTGTCAGAGCGCCCAACAGCATTCTGAATCAGCTAATGCCACATCGTCGCATAGATCTATCCGGCCATAGTTTTACGATCGACCAGGCGATCATCCACATATTTATGTAGAATGCTGGATACCAAAGTCTGATAAGGAACCCCCTCGGCTAAGGCCCGTTTCTTGAGCGCCTGCAAGTCACGGCTCGAAATACGAATATTGATACGCTGATCCTTTTTGAAGGTTGCTTCAGCATATTCTCGATGTTTTTTTAATTCAGAACCTTTGTTCTCAACGGATTTGAGTCGATCTGCTTCGAAAGCCTCTAAAATTTCACGTTCTTCTGCATCTAGCTTTGTCATTTGTTCACTCTCCAAGATACTTTTTGGTCACCTTTCGGCTAGGGATAATCGTTTTCAGGAATATTTCCGTTTCAGTCTCGACATAAGGAACCAGATAAGCATATGCATCGATAATGACCACAGAAATCTTTTGACCGGGATAACGTTCCTGGTTAGGGTGATCGAAGATGCCTACTTCATCTCCATTCTGGATGTGGAAGATTACTTCTTCAAAAGAAATCTGCCGCTCGCGCTTGAGCTTATCATTTTTGGCAGGGTCCCAGTTGTAAAACTTCATATCTGTATAATACCATGATGTGTGCCTAATGTCATTATCTTTTCAAAACTGATTCAATTCATCCGACAATACTTTTTAGAAAGAAATGGATCAACCAACATATCCTTCTATTAAGTGTTTGCAAGGTGTTTTTTTTATTAGCAGCAGCGATGGGACGTAATCGACTTATCTTCTGCCTGGCCGACTACGCCATCGTGGTTGCCTCCGATGCTGAAAGCGGAGGCACATGGGCTGGCGCGACCGAAACGCTCAAAAACAACTGGGTTCCTGTTTTTGTATTGGCACACGATACCATGCCCGAAGGCAACAAACTGCTCCTGCAAAAAGGTGCGATGCCCTTCCCGCATCCCTTCGAAGAGCCGCCCATCAAATTACCGGATTGGATGGAAAAACAGGCTGCTTACTTTCCACGTCGACCCGACCAGCCGAACTTGTTCTAATACCAACCAGTGAAATCTTCTCTTAGCAAAAAAGACGCTTGCACTAGCGCAAGCGTCTTTTGTCTGAAAATCAAATTAGACAATTTCGATAATAAATAAGAAGAAGAAAAGCCCCTTGGCGATGGATTGACGGAATCTCTCATCACGTTGCAAATTTCACCTCTGACTCCCACAGATCCGACAATTTTTTGCGCCCAGCTTCCAAAGCCTGGTACTCTAAAAACTTCTTCATTTTCGACCAGGGAGTTCGATCCAGCATGCGCGGCATGGGAAGCGCCTCAGCGTCTGCAAAATAAGCAAGTGCACGAATCGCGCTGACAGGAAAACTACGCACACGGGTATATTTCACAGAAGCAACCTCAAAAATCGTTTCCAGAGAAACGGCCTGCAAAAGGTAATACAAATCAACCATATCCTTACGCGTGCCGCGATCAATAACTGCAGCCAGTTTCATCGCACCAATCTCTGGAACAGTCGCCAGGGGAATGCCCTCCAGCAAAACGGGAGGCTGTACCAAAGGGTAGAGCGGTAGACGGAAAAAGCTGATCCCAACATCTTGCCAGGTCGCAACGAAGGTTCCATCATTGTCATGGATAATGGAAAGAGACTGATCATCCAGCAACATGCGCATCGCATCTCGTTGGTCGGGGCTAACCGCTACTTCATTAGGGGAGAATAAATCGAGATCAACCGAAAATCGGTGCCCCAGGTGCAAGGCCAATCCCGTACCGCCAGCCAGATAGAAGCTTCTAATAAAGGGCAGGCGTGCCACTTGATGATAAGCTTCGCGTGTCTTGGGTGTAAGCGCTTCCCAATGCTGGTTTTTCAAGGATTCCATAACTCGCCTTTACCGAATGGTGCGGGTTGCCAATGGCGAACTCCCAATAGTTTACGCCAATAATTGAAAGTAACCGGTTTAAGCCATCGCTCCCCATGCTCTTGTAAAAAGCGTTGTATACGTTTACGAGTATATGTCTTGAAAAGCCAGCGAACTTCCTCCCAGGTACCAAATTCCAATGTACGTTGAATTATTAGATTAGCATCCCTCTGCAAGCGCAAATCACTCAGATCATATTCCTGAAAATATGGTTGTAAGGAACGAGGGATTTGTTGGGGCTGTGCATTCATATATTAATTGTAACATCAGGAGAGAAAAAATATCTTCTGCGTTCATTTATATTTTGTGTAAGTCCTGATCTAAATGGAAAGAGGCAAATAGAAGCGAACAGTACTTTGTTATAGTTCATTGTATAATTCAGTCAAGAGCTTCGAAAAATAAGCCAAACCTGTTTTGGATGTCCACCTACCCCAACTACCTTCACCAAACCCTTGCTCGCGCCCGTGATATGGGCCAATGGTACTGCGGACAAGCAGATGCCGCCGCACTTTGTTTCGATATGCTGGCGCTATTCCCCAATTGCACTGAGGCTAGCGATCTCGTCTACGAACTATTTTGCGATGAGTGGACGATCTTTGATAACCGTGTTGCCATCCAGCAAAACATCGACGAGTGGGATGATCGTCCCTGGCAGCAGCGCCGGCGGTTGGCACTTTCTTTCCGCTTCATGAGCCATTGGGATGGCTGGGAGCGCGAGTACATGGACAGTTATGAGCAGGAGCAAGACGGTCCGCCCGATGTAGCTGAACTCCTGGAAAATGGCAGGATGGAACTGCTTGGCGCGTACTGTCTGGGTGATGAGGAATGCACAAACTATGCCTGGGCCATCTTTTCAGATGCACTCAATCGCTCCAGCGACCCCCACGGCGCGCTGCTCTGGATTGGCAAACAATACGCCGACCTGGGTTTTTTCGCCGACGCTGCCGAGGCTTTGGGCGAACTTTGCAGCCGCTTCACCGATCCAGACGCGAAACGGCTACTGGCCGAGGTCATCTGGTGGCGGGACAATGTACACCGCATCCCCTGGATTCCACCGGCTGGCAATGGCACGCGCTACGACCGCATGATGGACTTCATAGACCCGACCGCGCCGAAAACGAACGAATACATCCGGGAAGCAAGGAACGAAAACCAGCAGGAACGCATCGCTCCTTACCGGCCAACCATAGACCCGCAACTGGCTGAACTTTTCTCAATCCCCACCCCAGAAACAACCGAAAGGCCATCTCCCACGCTGGTAGATTGGCATTTCCTGGATCAGGATGATGGTCAACCCGGCGAACCCGCTGATTGGGTACGGAAGCAGGCCCAAATGTTCGCAGATGAACCGGAGATCGTCGAAGAAATTCTCTCTCGCCATCGTTGGACGCGTCCAATCCAGCCGCCGTCTACACCGCGGCGATACGATCCCAACGAGCCAACGTTTAATCATGGTGATGTATTCGGTCAATAAATCAACAAGATTTATAGTCCCTGAATCTCCTTCTGTAACGCTGGACGGCGCGCGTAGTTCGTGCGCAAATTATCGATATAGGCCTGCCACTCTACACCCTGTCCTTTTTGGTGGTAAGCTTTTTTAGCGCGTTCCAACCAGCAATACCTTCGCCAATTATGGGGGTGAAGGGTGCACATTAACAGCATGAATACAGCCTAAAGTGGATATCTGGTCAAAAATCTGCTCCACTAAAAATGGTTCAGGTTTTTCGGGAAGCATTTTTATTGTCTCCTCGAAGTATTTTGCAGCTCGGAAGTAAGCCTTCAAATCCAGGACGCCGCTGTCGGGATGAACGTTGCGAAATTCACGCAGCAAGACCTGTGAAAGGTTGACCATGAACAGCGAGAGGTTGATCGCATTCGTGACAGGAAGTTCCTTGATGCTCATGAAATCTTCCAGGCCCCAGAACTGCTTGGCATCCCTGAAATTGAACTCGATCTGGAATCTCAGGCTATAGAAATCGATGATCTTTTCATAGGAAAGTTCTAGATCACTGGAGAACAGGTTGACATTGGCAAAGGCACCGGTGCTGAGGTTGGTCTTGGTGATGATGACCACATTGAGGATCTGGGCGAACTCGTGATGCAGCATCTGGGCTTGATAGATGCAGGTTTCGATGCCGTCTTTGATGCTCCTGTCGACCAGGTAATCATCCTTGATCTGACGATAGTTGATCTTCTGACCATATTTCTTGCGTGGTCCCTTTCGTTTTTGCGTACCATCGTACACGAAAGACAGGGCAGCATCATAACGCAGCTTGGAGATCAGATGCAAATCACACTGCAAGGTCATCTGCAGGGCATTGTTGTTGCCAAAGTGCCCATCCAGCACCAGATAGCGAACGGTGATCAGAGCTCGCAGCAGGGTGAGCTGATTTTTGACCATCTCCTGAATGCGTTTCAGTTCCGCAGTCAACTCAACCTGGGTCTTATCCCGATTGCGGCTGCCTTTGGGACGACCACGCTTTTTCTTTGGCGCTGCCTTGTCCTTTTTCGCTCGTTTCTGCTTGCGCTCTTTGGCTGCCAGCTTTTCTTCTTCGCCGCGGATCACCTGTTCCACTCGCAGTGGATAAGAGCGCCGTTCCTCAACAGAAACTAACGACAGAGAGAAAATGGAGACACCCTTCACGACTTTGTTCAGCAAACCGGAGAAAAAGTAGTCCAGACCATGCGTCTCTTTGCCAGATTTGGTCGCTACACTTTCATCCCCAACCAGAAAATATTCCCCATCTGGACGATACAGATGCCGCATGAAAAACTTACAGAAAACGTTCGGCCAGGAAATCACAGCGTTGAAAAATCGTTGTACCGTCCGGTAACTGCCACCCTTTCCAGCCCAGCGAGACAGGCCCAGCATCGTCACGCGACCGCTCATGCTCAACATCGCCTGGGCGATCCGGCTTAGCCGCCGCTGTTCGGTTTTTGAAAGATCAGGCTGTATGCATTGTAAAAGTGCTAAAATGTTCATCACGGGTTTCTTGTTGTAGGTTTGTTTGTGGTGAACATAACTTTACTACAAGAAGCCCTACTTACTTAATTTTTTGGCGAAGGTATTGAACCAGCGAGCAGCGATGGGATACAGTTTGCTCTGCGTCTTTTCGATCAGGTCATCGGATTGTTTGAGCGAAACGCGAATCACCCAATCGGGGCGATAGGGGATAACCGCATCGGCCACTTTTTCAAGCAGGTCGAATGACCAGGAATCCTGCTCGGCTACTTGGATGGCAAAATCCCAATCTTTTTCTTCCAGGTAAATATCTACCAAAACATCCTTCGAATACGTTGCGCTTGCTTTTTTTATTAGCGCAGGTTGAAGGTTTTCCCAGTCCATACCTGACAGCCGTTTGATGTGACGATAAATTTCGATTTTCGGAGATTCATCGTAGGCAATGCGGTAGGCCAATAATGCCTGATCATTTCGACCCTGCGATTCTTCCAACGGAGCCAACCAAAGCGCCAATTGGTTGAGATAATAGCCGCCCTTCTCAAGTCCCTTTTCAGCAAGCGCAATAGCATCTTTCAGGCGCCCAACCTCGCGCAATTTTTGCGCCACAACAAACGCATCGCTTGTATTGTTGAGCTTCTCACTTGCCTTGACCGCTTCATCCACGCGGCCAAGCTCAATCAGTTTTAGTGTGTATCGTTTCGCATCCGATTTTTCAGCGAGGCGCAAAAATGCTTCTTCATCTCCTTGCCGGGCCATCACGTTGAGACGGGCTTGCTTTAGCTGGTCGAGAACCATCCAGTATTCTTCATCATATTCTTCCCATTCGGTTTCTTCATCGGGGAGTTCGTCCCAACCATGTTCCAGGGCTGCCAGGATAAGTTCAAGGCTATCTTCGGCCTCGATCATTTCATCCAGGTTGTCCAGGATGTTTTGCATGGTTCCTTCAAGCTCGTCACGAGCACCAGGATCCAGTTCCACACTAAGGATGGCTTCCGCCAGCGGCAGGCAAGTGTCCTGAATCACGCAAGCCAAGTCGCCTTCGTAGTCCATATCACTGTTGTAATCTTCGGTCAGTTCTTCCAGCAGCACACGCAGGATGATAAGAGCACCTTCCGCATCTCCAGCATCCAAAAACTTCATCCCCGTTCCGAGAATATCTCCCAAATCTTCGACATATCCAGGCGTACTACCCCACTCATCGTCATAGCCGCCTCTATAGGCTTGTTTCAAAACCCGGTTGATTTGCTTACGATAGGACTCTTCCGAAACCTGGGTTTGGCGTTTCCTCATTGTGCCCAATGACGCGGGCTGTGCAGCAATTTTCGCCCCGCCGGGATCGCCAATTCCAACGCATCATACAGTTCAGGGTCTCGCTCTACCAGGTGCAGAATCAGAGCCACCAACGCTTCCTTTTCAAGGTCAATCAGCAATTCATTCACGCTTTTTTGCTCGGAAAACTCATCCGGCTCTTGGATATACATAAGCAGCAACGCTACGATGTGTTTGCAATCCCCGCCCCAATCATAAGGACAGGTACAGGAAGCTGACCGCACTCCGCCTTCGTCCAACTCTACTTGCAAGCGATAAGGTGGAGCGCTGCTGCCCTCGCATTGCGCTGTCAATGTGACACCGGCAGGCGTAGGCTGCCTCGCAGGATTGTAAATTGCGCCGGATTCATAGTAATCCTGCCCCTTCTTGAAGCTCTGGTCACTTGCACGCTCACGAATTTGCTTTTCGGTCAATTGAACATTCATGGGGCCACTTCTCCCAAAAAAATCACTATTTGTCTTGTTTATTCGCCAAAAGTCTTGACAAAGCGCCTGTTTGATTATATTATTAGAACATGAGTTCTAAATTTACGACATTTGGCCGTATCACCATTTTGCTCGGAAAGCAACAAGCAGAGACCGGCGAGCGCACCTCCCCCCGCAAACTAGCCGAAAAAGCTGGCGTACCCAAGGACTTTGTCTACCGCCTGGATGCGGGCACCGCCCGTCATGTGGATCTGGAAGCGCTTGCCCGTCTGTGCACTGCTCTCAACTGCGAGTTGCAGGATATCCTGGTTTGGGAGGCGGAGTATGACGAATCCCTTTGATGTCCTGCCGCTCAACCTGTTCAACCTGTTCAGCACCCAGGGTGCTATCACCCTCCAGCGGCATTACATGGCCATCTTGCTGCGCATCTACGAATTGGCCGAGTTCAACCGCTTTGGGCTGGCACGGGATGTTGTAGTTGCTGAGATCGTGGACTATTTAAAGGGAGCAGAAGCCGAGGGCGAGATTGCTGCCGATATGGCGAATCAGACTGCGGCCGAGTCTGATCTCGTTTCGATAACGGGTCAAAAATCCGAAGGGGACTACGCTTCCTATCTCATCCGCCGTCTGGAAGAATCAGGTTGGATCGAGCGCGAGCAGCATGCCGATTACAGCGAGACCATCGCCTTGCCCGATTACGCCTTTACCCTGCTCGAAGCCTTCCGCAAAATCGAAGAGCAAAAGCCGCACGAATTTACCGGGCAGATTTACACGGCGCACCAACTCATCACCGCCGCCGAAACCAACAAAGATTTCTCGCCCGCACTGGCCGTGACCCAGGCTTATGAAAACGTGCGTCAGATGGTGCGCGGCCTGAGCGAACTCAATCAAAACATCCGCCGCTACGTGGAACGCGCCACCCGCGAAAAAGAAATCGCCGATCTGCTGCATTTACAATTTGACGACTATTCCCAAACGCTCGGCGCTTCGTACCACGCCTTGAAAACATCCGACCACGTCTCACGTTACCGCCGCGACATCATCAACCAACTGCAAACCTGGCAGATTGACCCGGGTTGGCTGACCAGAGCCGCCGACGAGATGGCCTTACAAAGCCGCTTGAATCCCGCTCAGGCCGAGCAGACGCTCTCAGGTTACCTGCAATTCGTCATCCATCAACTCGAAGGGCTTGACCCGCTGCTCGAAGATATTGACCAGCGTCACGCGCAATACCTGCGCACTTCCCTGCGCCAGATTCGCTATCAGTTGGGCAACGCAGACGGCAGTTTCAAAGACCGGCTGGTTTCACTCGCCCGTCAACTCTCGGCGATGAAAGACGATGGCGAAGACGATCTGCCCGCCGAAGCGCCCGCCCTGCGCCAACACCCTGTCGACCTGCCCGACATCCATAGCTACTACACCCCGCCCCAGCGCCGCGCTCCCTTCATGCCTGATACTGTCATCGTGCCAACTTTGAACCCCGCAGATATGGAATCCTTACGCGCACTGACCATGAAAGACGTCACCCAGGCCCTCTCACCCGAAAAAGTGAACCGTAAAGTGCTCGGTTTCTTCAACGGGCACAAAAAAATGCACATCACTGAAATCCCTACCGATGTGTCTGGCGATTTGCATTGGCTCACCACCATCCTGGCCTATGCCCATCATCCTGAAGTTGCTTACGGGCTTGAAATCACCGGTGGCGAACCCGTTAATATGGGCACGTATCGAATTGTGCCATTTGAGCTATACAAGTTGTAGCGTGTAGCGTGTTAAGTGATCCGTTCCTTCTCATGCGAAACACGCCCACTTAACACGCTACATGTCTCACGGAACATATTATGGAACTCACTCCCCTTACCCAATTACCCGAAAAATCCCAACGCGACCTTCCCCGCGTCATCAATCGCATCCTGGGTCAGGTTTTTCTATACCAGGATAAAGATGATGATAAAGATGATTACTATTTCGTCCACCGCCACCGCGAAGCCTGTGAAACAGCGCTCGAACTGGCTGGTTACAACCTTCTCCACGATGACTACCACCGTATCTTCCAGGCTATCTCCGAATACAGCTACTGCCGCGCCCGCTACAAACTGGACGAAACCCTCATGGTGGTCGTCCTGCGCAAACTCTACGAGGAGCGTACCGAACGTCTCAGCCTGGCGCAAGACCCGGTCGTGACCATCGGCGAAGTCCGCGAAGAATACCGCACCATCACCGGCAAGGAACGCGATCTTGGTATCATCCAATACGAAAATCTGCTGCGCCGCCTGCGCACGATGGGCCTGATCGACACCCTCGACGGCCGCACCATTGATGTGCGCGACGCCGAAGCCCGCCTGCGCCTGCGCGGCTCCGTCCGCCTGATCCTGCCCGTTCAAACCGTCGACGAACTGGACGCCTGGATCCGCAAGTATCGTGTCTCCGACGAAGAAGAAACTGACGATAACGAGTAAGGATTTCCAATGAAAAACCTCACCAAAATCCGCCTGATAAACTGGCACCTGTTCGAAAACGCTACCATCAACTGCGAGGGCAGTACTTACTTCATCGGCATCAACGGCGCAGGCAAATCCACCGTGCTCGATGCCGTCCAGTTTGCCCTCGTCGGTGGCCAGCGGGACGTGCGTTTTAACCAGGCTGCCCTGGCAGGCGGCAAGCGCACTCTCGCCAGTTATGTGCGCGGCGAACTTGGTACTGAAGGACAGCGTTTCCTGCGCGGCGATGCCACCGGCGTGATTGCCCTCGAATTCCGAAACCCCGACGGCACGTTTTTCTCGCACGGAGCGGTCATCGACGCATTCGAGGATGGCCGCAGCCCCGATGTCGCCTACTTTATCGTTCATAATGCTGGATTGGATGACCGCTGGTTCTTCCAGGCGGATGCTGCCCCCGGACGTTTATTCGATACCCGCGCTTTTAAACGCCACCTCGATCATTTCGCCCTTCCGCCCGCCTCCCGCGCCCAGGTCTTTACCCGGCTGGAAGATTACCGTGTCCACCTGCTCAACCGGCTCGGCCAGCTCAAAAACTCGTTCCCCGCCAAAATCGTCAAGGGACTGGCCTTCAGCCCGCTGACCGACATCCGTTCCTTTGTCCACAACTACCTGCTCGACGAAAACCTGCTGGATGTCAAAACTCTGCAGGCCCAACTCGACACCTTGCGTCACTTCGAAAGCCTGGCCGCCGATGTGCGCGAGCGCATCGAAGCCCTCGAGCGCATTGATGAACTCGACAAAGAACGCGCCGCCAACCGACGCCGACGCATCACCAACGGCTACATTGTCCGCCGCTCGGGTGGAGAAATCCACACCGCCGAGCTGAAAAATGCCCGCCTGAAACTGGATGAAATCCGACTCGAACTCAACCGCGCCGGAATCCAGCGCGAACAGCTCGCCAGCAATTTGAAATATGCCGAAAGCGCCCTGCTCGACGCCAAAATCGCCCTGCAAACCGATCGAACAGCCATCAAACAACGCGACCTGAGCGAAAAGATAGCGGCTATCAGAACCGAGCTTACCCTCCTGCGTCAGCGTCAAACCGATGCTGACGCTGCTATTTCTAAAGAAAGAGCTGATGCAAAAAAACTGCGTAAACTGCTAACTGCTGACAATCAAGAAATCCCTCCAAATATTGAAGCCTTCCTTAAGGAACAAGCCACAAATCATCCCGAAGCAAAGCGGACACCGTCCCGAAGCGCAGCGGAGTGGAGCGGACGCAACATACTCCAAAATTATCAATCATCGCTTGAAACCTTATCCCAAAACTACTCCCGCGAACAAATTATCCTCACCGAAAAAGCAACCTCCTTGCGTGACGAAGCCTTGCGCCTGGAAGACGAAATCCGCAAACTACGCACCGGTGACCGCGACGTCAGTTACGAAAGCGAGGCCCCACAGGCCAGCCATCTGCGCCGGCTATTGCGGGCTGAACTTGGTCTCTCCAGCGAAGAAGTCGTCTTTCTTTGTACGGTGCTCGACATCCCCGATAAAGAATGGCAAAACGCCGTCGAAGGCATTCTGGGGCGTAATCGCTTTACCATCCTCGTCCCGCCCGTCCACTACGACGCCGCCATGCGCCTCTACCGCGACCGCCGCCACAAAGACAACCTCCACAGCGTTGCTCTGCTGGATACCGCAGAGAATCCTGAAAAATAAGACAGAACACATTACACATAAAGCTCTTTCCTCCGAAGTAAAAACCGATAATCCCTCCGCCCGCGCCTTCATCGGCCTGCTCCTCGGTCATTACCTCAAATGTGGCACTCTCGAAGAACTCCGCAATTACCGCACCGCCGTCACTCGCGAATGTTTCGTGCGCCGCAACTACACCGATAGCCATATCAATCCTTATATTTATGGCCGATGGTTCATCGGCGAGCGCGCTGTGGCGAGCCAGGTGGAAAGCCGCCAGAAACGCATGGATGAAATCGCCAAAGAAATGGCCTCGCTCAATGAACGCGATTCCGCCCTACACGAACGAATCGCCCTCACCCGCGACAAAATCCGTCCGCTCATCGACCTCGAACACACCCTCGAAGCCTTATCTATCCTGCCCAAGCGCAACACGCTACACGCTTCACTCAGCGAAGAATTAGCCCAACTCGATTCACACACCACCGACTCCCTCAAAGCCGCCGTGGAAGGGCATCAGGCCGAGTACAACCGCCTGCAAACGGAAGCAGGCTCGGTCGAGCGTCGCATCGGTGGAATGGAGGCTGATGCCCGAACCCTGGCTGAGGATGAAATCCCACGCCTGGAGCGCGAGATCGACCAGTCCATCCAAAATGCAGAAGAATTTCTCACAGGCGAAAACACCGATGATAAATCCTGCGCTGAAATTGAAAAAGAATACGCTCGCCGCCTGGAGCGCCAGCCTGCGGATGTGATCCAGCAAAACGCCGAGCGCTACGAAAACGACTACCAGACCGCCGAAACACGCAACCGTGACCGCCTGCGTGAAGCCAAACAAGCCTACTCCATGCGCTACGATTTCGGCTACGACGACACAGACGACGCAACGCGCTACATGGATGAAAGAAACAAGCTCGTCAACTCCGAACTCCCCCAATTCGAAACCCAAATCGCCCACCAGCGCAGCCTGGCCGAGCAGGAACTGGTCGAAAACTTCATCCACCGCCTGCGCGAGCAGATCGAGGAAGCCCGCCAGCAACTGGCTTACCTGAACACCACCCTCTCGCAACTGCGCTTTGGCGGCGAACGCTACGAATTCATCACCCAGCCAGCCGCCAACCTGCGGGGCATGTACGACATGGTCATGGATAGCCAGTCCGTGCTCGGTGCGTCGCTCTTCGACTCGGACTTCCGCCAGAAACACCAGCAAGCCTGGGACCTGTTGCTCGAACGACTGACGCTCAACAACCAGAGCGGCGAAAGCCTGTCTGCCGAACTGCGGGAACTGCAAGATTACCGCTCCTACCTGCAATACGACATCCGTATCCACTACCCCAACGGAGACCGCGCCCTGCTGAGCCAGATCAACGCGAAGAAATCGGGTGGCGAAACCACCACACCTTTCTACGTGGCGATGGCTGCCTCTTTCGCCCAGGCCTACCGTCTCAACCAACCGCGCCCCTCCGACACCATACGCCTGGCGCTCTTCGATGAAGCCTTTGGCAAAATGGACACCGCCCGCACTGCCAGCGCACTGCAATTCATGCGTGATGCCGGCCTGCAAGTGTTGCTCGCCACACCGCCCGACAAATCCGGCTCGCTCTTGCCCTACGTCGATACCGTCTGCACCGTCGTTCGCAAAAACAGCCACGCCTTTGTGATCGAAATCGACAAGAACGAGATGATTGCCGAGTTAGAAAAAGAATAATAAAACGCGCTTTCTTCATGGAAATCTCCTTTACCCCATCCCCCGATGTTGCTGTCGTGCTCAACACGTTGCTTGATATCTTTGAGCGCCGTATGCAACACCCATTACGCAAAAAAGACCGGACAACACGCTCTATAAAGGTAACACTCACCGACATCTATCTCCCGGCCTACTTCTCTCAAAGTGATCCCTCGCCGCGTCTCATCTCCAATGAACAACTTACCCAACTTGAAAAAGCCAGCCTGCTTGCCCTCACCTGGCTTCCTGGCGAAAAAGGACACTTGCTCCAATCCGTCACCTTGAAAACGGGCTGCGAATCACTCTACATCCTGCTCAATCGTGAACCTGCATCCACCATCCGCGCCCGTCTCGAGACTCTGCTTCTCGCCGATCAATTCCGCTTTTCAAAAGATGACTGGCGGAGCCGCGCCATCCACCGCATACTGGCCCAACTCCGTGCCGGGAAATCTCCTACGCCCTTTAGCCTGACCAATTCATCTTGGAACCTCGATCTGCTGACCGTTTTATCGGCCTTGTCCAACCTCGAAGCAGAGACTCCCTACCGCGTCTTCAGTGTACACACCTTCAACGACAGCAAACGCTTTGAAGAACTAAAATCAGCTATTGTTCGTCTGGCACGCCTCGCCAATCGGGAGTGGAAATCTCTCTCTCACGAAGACATCCTCCGTGAACTCAACCTGGTTGCCAACCCCAACTACATCCATATGGCTGGCAACTGGCAACTCACCACACAAAGCGGAGAGATCCTGTCGTTAGGTGGTTTCACCCCTTCCGTTGGATTCACCGCTGCGCAAATCGAAACCATCCAATCCGTCACCATCCACGCCGACTCTGTCCTCTGTATTGAAAACCTGACTTCCTTCCACGGACACCTCCGCGTCCATGCATCACTCAATGAGAAACAGGCCACCCTCTGCCTCATGGGCAACCCATCCCCATCCATTCGTCGTCTGCTCAGGCTCATCCCCAAAATAATCCCCATCTATCTCTGGGCCGACATAGATTATGGCGGATTCAACATACTGTCACAATTGCGAAGACATGTCAGGCATCAAATCCATCCATACCTGATGGATATTTCCACCCTCGAAAAATATGCTCATCTCTCCCGCCCCCTGACAGAGACGGACATTCGCAATCTCAAACATCTATATACCCGACCGGAATTGGCTGATATTCGCTCAGTCATCGAACGTCTCATTAATCGCGGGCTTAAACTGGAGCAGGAAGCGATCCAGGCCTGAAAGCCAAGTACCGCATTATTTACCTTACCAAAAAAGCGACTGCAATATGCAGTCGCCTTTTTGTCAGAATTGCAAATTAGACAATTCAGATATTAATTAATAAGAAAAGCCCCTTGGCAATGACTTGACAGAAACTCCCATTCTCTTTACAAGCATAACCTTATCAACAAAATCGCTATCCGGCAAGACGTTTTTGCGATAAGATACAATAAATTTACTTGATATGGTTGCCTATGTCAAAAAAAGCGCCTCGACTTGGAAACTTATCCCCGCTCTACAATTTCTTCCTGAATCCCTATTCAGATGCCCGCTTTACCCGTTGCCCACAATGCGAAGGTAAAACCGGGCAAAAGAAAGTTCCCCTTGCTATTCATGTTGATCCGCATTATCCGATCATCCTCAATTACACCTGTCGCTACTGTGCCAACTGTGACCTGCTGATTGCCCACCAAGACGAGATCGAAACTATCTGTACCAGATGTTTAGCAAACTGGCGCCAGAAGCTATTGGGCATGATTATCTTGTTATGGGCACCACCGAGCGAGCCTATTGGAAAGATGGCGTGAAGCATCCTCATGATCCCACCGATCTGCTTGATAACCTGCATGGCTTCAAACAATATCTCAACTTCGAGATGGTAGGTGGATGGCTACCAGATGAAGCTACACCCAAGCCGCCACCAACACCGGAACTTTCCAGCCAAATAGACAACGTGAAAGATGCAAAAGAACTGGTTGTCAAGATGGAAGCAAACCTGCCTATATCCGTTCGGGCAGGCAAAGGCCTACTCAAAATGTTGCGCAAGCAAGGTTTTCCCATCAGCGAGCGCCAGACTTTCTCCATCAAGAGCGTCTTTTATGGCGGCGATGAAATGGGGATAGCCTGTGATGTCACCCCGCCAGGAAAACACAAAAAGGCCGTGGTTTGCTCTTTGACCCACCTAGAAATCGTTGGCGCTTCACCATTGGCAGAAGAAATGCGCCGTTATCAAGAGATACGCAAGAGAAAACTGGCACAACAAGACGGGTTTGGCTTGCGAGATATCATGTTTAAACGATGATGCAATTCAGCAGCCAGGCACCAGGCTGGTATCATCCGTTGGAATTGCATCCTTTTCCAGCAGGTTTTTCTTATGAGTGAATATCAATATCATGAATGGCAAACTCTTGAACGCCCGCTGACCGCTGCTGAGCAAAAAGCGGTGAACGAGCTCTCGAGCCATATTGACGTCACATCTACCCAGGCGAGTGTCACATACAACTGGAGTAGTTTCAGGCACGATCCCATCAACGTGCTGGCAAAATATTTCGATGCCTATCTGTACCTCGCTAACTGGGGGACGCGACGCCTGGCATTTCGTTTTCCCAAAGGATTAGCGGACGTTGCTGCCATCGAAGCCTACTGCGACGAATATCACACGAACATCAAAACCATCGGTGATGTGCAGATTTTGGAATTCGATATGGACGAGGAAGAGGGCTTCGACGAGTGGATTGACGAGCGCGGGCTACTCTCCACATTGGCACGCCTGCGGGATGATATTCTCCAAGGCGATTACCGCACCTTGTATCTTGCCTGGCTGAAGGCTATGACCTTGGAATCAGGCGGTTATGATGAAGATGAAGATGACCCTGATAATTTTTTCAACGACCCCGAACCAGCCTTGCCAGCCGGATTGAAGCAACTGACTCCCCCGCTTAATGCTTTTATGGATTTCTTTGAGATCGACCCATTTTTAGTGGCTGCCGCTGCGGAACTAAGCCCCAGCCTGTCTCCCGTACAACAGGCGGATTTCGCTCCACTGATTTCACGCCTTCTCCCGCCCGGAATGTGATGAATTTCTGCTCAAAATTGTCAATTCCGAACCGGGTGCGGTTGCCTCATTGCGTAATAAATTATCATCGTTTGAGAAGCCAAAGCCCAGCATGCAGAGCAATCTGCGCACCTTTGGCGAATTGCTCGAGGCTGCGGAAATATTGCGCCGGGCCGAATCCAAACGACAGGCTGAAGAAAAACGCAAAAAGCACGTTGCTGAAATGCAGGAACTGGCAAAACGTGAAGCGCAAACCTGGCAGGATGTCGAAAATACCCTGAAAAGCGGCTATACCGCCAGCAATTATGATTATGCTACGACCCTGCTAGACAAGCTCCAGCAGTTGGCAGAATTCCAGGGTACAGCAGAGCAATTTCGATGTCCGGCTACGAGCGTTAGTGGAGGAATATAAGGGACGCAGCGCACTCATTGGTCGCTGGAAAAAGAAGGGCTGGGTATAATCTCATCTTGCGAGGTGGTTTTGACAGAATTGCACGAAATTGATCGACTTCTGGCGGAAGCAGAACAAGATCTGGCAAATTTGGATGTCCCACAGGGCAGAATTGCTCTTGCGCATTAAAGAGTTGAAGCAAGCACGAAATTCGATGTCGGCTTCATTGAAATATCTTGGCGCACCTGTTTTGGAAACAACCATCACCAATCAATCATCCGAAGAAGCCAAAATCAATCTTTTTCGTAGCTTGTTTCGTGGGCGTGAAGATGTCTATCCAAAAAGATTTGAGAGTTTGAAAACAGGCAAAAAAGGATACCAGCCTGTTTGTCGTAACGAATGGGTCAGTGGAATATGCGAAAAACCTAGAGTTCGTTGTGAAGACTGCATTCATCGTCAATTTTTACCGGTGACAGATGATGTCATTCGTAATCACTTGTTGGGCATGGACCCGCAAGACCGATCAGGACGGGATTTTACAATTGGTGTTTACCCCATGTTGCTTGATGAAACCTGCTGGTTGTTAGCAACGGATTTTGACAAGGCTCTCTGGAAGGATGATGCACAAGCATTCTGCAACACATGCAAAGAATTTGGAGTGCCCGCAGTTCTGGAGCGTTCGCGCTCAGGTAATGGCGGACATATTTGGATATTCTTTTCTGAACCAATTCCTGCAATCCTAGCTCGAAAGCTGGGAACTTTTCTCTTGACCAGAACAATGCAAAACCGTCCAGAAATTGGCCTCGATTCCTACGACCGTTTTTTTCCTAGCCAGGATACTTTACCAAAGGGTGGCTTTGGCAACTTGATTGCCTTGCCGCTGCAAAAAAAGCCACGCGAAAACGGAAACAGCCTTTTTGTAGATGAAAGTTTTACACCATATCAAGATCAATGGGTATTTCTTTCATCAGTTCAAAAGATGACATGCTCTAAAATTGAAATCGCTTGTCGCTACAGCGGAAAACGAGGGAGAATTGACGGGGGTTCGCATACCTGTCAATGATGAAAATGAAGATCGCCCTTGGGCAGCCCCGCCATCAAAAAAACAAAAAGAATCACCGGTTCTTGGCCCGTTTCCAACGTCCATCGATATTGTACTGGGCAACCAAATCTATCTACCACTTGCTAATCTCACACCATCACTGCGAAATCGTCTGATTCGTTTGGCGGCTTTTCAAAATCCAGAATTTTATCAAGCGCAAAGAATGCGTTTTTCAACATTTGGCAAACCACGAATTATCAGTTGCAGCGAGTATTTTCCAAAACATCTGGCATTGCCCAGGGGTTGCCTTGATGAACTGCTTGAGCTATTAACATCCCTAAATATCGAGACGAAATTGACAGACGAACGTTTTTGGGGAACATCGCTTGAACTTCAATTTCAAGGTGAACTACGCCCTGAACAACAAAAAGCAGCTGAAACACTGTTAGCACAAGAGACAGGTGTCCTAGCTGCTTCGACTGCTTTTGGTAAGACCGTCTTGGCAGCTTATCTGATAGCTCAACGCAATGTCAATACACTGATTGTTGTCCACCGCCGGCAGTTACTTGATCAATGGGTGAATACATTGAGTCAATTTCTGGGAGTGGAGCCAAAACAGATCGGTCAAATTGGCGGCGGCAAGCGCAAGCCCACCGGAAATGTTGATGTTGCGATGATACAAAGCCTCAGTCGAAAAGGCGTTGTGGACGATATGGTTGGAAAATATGGACACTTAATCGTCGATGAATGCCACCATATTTCTGCGGTTAGCTTTGAGCAGGTGGTCAGGCAAAGTAAAGCCAGATATGTTACCGGTTTATCTGCTACTGTAGTGCGAAAAGATGGACATCACCCCATCATTTTTATGCAATGCGGGCCTGTTCGGTACAAGGTCGATGACCGCAAGCAAGCTGAACGTCGGCCTTTCGATCATCATGTTGTCGTATGTCCGACAAAGTTCCGCCTGCCTGCTTACATTCAGGATGCTTCCGCACTACCCATTCAAGAGTTATATACTTTGCTGTCCAAGGATGACGAGCGCAACCATATGATTGTTGAGGATGTCGTAATAGCAGTATCACAACATCGAAATCCAGTTGTATTGACTGAACGCCGTGAGCATGTAGATGTTTTGGCTCATCTACTTGCTGAACGTATTCAAAACGTATTTACGATGGCCGGTGGAATGGGTAAAAAGCAACGTAAGCAGCTTATGGAACACATAGCTGCTGTACCTGCTGATGAACCGCGCGTGATTGTTGCTACAGGCCGCTATTTGGGTGAAGGTTTTGACGATGCTCGTCTTGATACTTTGTTTCTAACGTTACCAATTTCCTGGCGAGGAACACTTATCCAATATGCAGGCCGTCTACATCGGCTCAATGAAGCAAAGAAGAAGGTTATTATCTACGATTATGTGGATTTTGAAGTGCCTGTTGTTGCAAGGATGTATGCAAAGCGGCGAAGTGGATACAAGTCTATTGGTTATGAAATTGTCTTATCTCAATCTCAAGACGGAGCAACACAACTCACTCTAGATGATTTTTGAAAGTGATTGCGCAAATTATGTTACATGTGTATAATATGTCTTTATAAGAAACTATTTGCACACAAAACATAATTTATGTATACAAAGAACCTTGGCGCTGAGAGCGCACTCCTGATCACAACCCTGGCCAGCCAAGGACAGAGTGTCTTTTCAATCGCAGACGCCCAAAAGGCGAGCGGTAAAGACTATGCGGTTGTCGTGCAGGAATTACGCCGCTTGGTTAAGTCTGGATGGGTGGTTAAACTGAGTCCGGGCATGTATGCTTTGGTTCCACTTTCGGCAGGGGCCGAAGCCATCCCCGAAGCAAATCGATTTGTGATCGCCCGCGCACTTATGGGAAATGCGCCTTATTACCTTTCCCATGACAGCGCATTTGAAATACATAATATGCTAACACGTCCAGTGACTACGGTAACGATCACATCACCGCGCCGGCTGCGCAATCGCGTTATCATAAAAGTTCCATATCGCTTTATCTATGCCAGTCAAGACGATTTATGGGGAGTTATCTCAACCTGGGTAACGCCCAATGAGCAGGTACAGGTCAGTGATATGGAACGAACAATTTTGGATGGATTATCTCGCCCCGAACTTTGCTCTGGAATAAGCGAAGTTGCGACTGGGTTATGGCTGCGGAAAGATGATCTGGATTGGGAAAAACTAACTCTTTACTGCAAAAAACTGGGAAATCAAGCCGTGGCAAAAAGATTGGGGTACCTGCTTGAACTCTACGATCTAGGACTTTCACAGGTAAATCAATTGCAAGAAATGGTGGGACCAAGTTACGCTCTTCTCGACCCTACACTGGTGTCGGAAGGCACCTATGTGGCGCGTTGGAGGCTTAGGATAAACATTGACCCGGAAATTCTGAAAGGGATTGTGACTACTTGATATGATCCATTCAAGTGAAATCTCAAAACTGGCGCACAAACTTGGCTTGGGCGATAAAACCATAGAGAAAGATTACGTTCTAACCTGGATACTGCATGCCATTGCGGCTTCGCCTTTGCAAGGCAAGTTGGCATTCAAAGGTGGAACGGCAATCAAAAAGATGTATGTTCCTGAATATCGCTTCTCTGAAGACCTTGATTTCACAGTTCTGGATTCGGAAACAACGAATGACACGCTGGAGTCAGCAACAAAGTCTCTGTTTCCCTGGTTAAAGCAAAAAGCTAATCTGGTACTGGCAATCCGCAGAGTGGATGTGCATTCCAGTGGCAACCCTGCTTTTTACTTGAATTATGTTGGACCACTTCAAGGTGATATTACCAGCCGTTTTCTGAAAGTGGACTTTACAAGAGACGAGGCTATGGCGTATCCACTTCATAACCTGCCTGTAAGGTCAACCTACAGTGATCTCTTAAACGAAGAGAGTGTACTGCAGGTCTACTCGCTCGAGGAAATCCTTGCGGAAAAACTGCGCTCACTACTTACCCGCACAGAGCCTCGTGATTTGTATGATGTCCACTATATGCTTACCAATCAAATGGTGGATGTGGATACGATGGTTTTTAGCATGGCTCCAAAGTTCACATCAAAAGGCTTTGCAATCGATGATTTGAAAACCATTCTCGCAAAACGAGAAGCAACTTTTAATCAACTGTGGAATGGGCGTCTCAGCGGACAAGTGCCAGAAATTCCATCCTTGGACACCGTGATCCGTGAAACGAACCGATTCTTCCAACGACATTTTTAATTTTTTCTTGAATTGAAAACCTATTGCTTGCGAGCACAGAAAATATTTCCACCTTTCCAACAAAAATAAGCCTGTGAAAACAGGCTTATTTTTGTTGGAAATTTAAACTGGACAATTCCGATATTAATAAGAATAATCCCTTGGCAATGACCTACTCTCCCGGGCCGTCGCCAGCCAAGTACCATCGGCGCTGATGTGCTTAACTTCCGGGTTCGGGATGTTACCGGGTGTACCCACATCGCTCCAATCACCAAGGGACTAATTCACAAGTCTAGTCCTGAACAATAACTGATGTCTTTTTGCGGAAGAGTATCAAGTTCTCCGCACCACGGGATTGAGCCCTCGACCATTAGTACAGCTTAGCTTAACACATTACTGCGCTTACACATGCTGCCTATATAGCAGGTAGTCTACCTGCGGTCTTACTCCGTTGTCCGGAATACAGGGATCTAATCTTGAGGCGAGTTTCCCACTTAGATGCTTTCAGCGGTTATCTCTGCCCGACGTAGCTACCCAGCGATGCTCCTGGCGGAACAACTGGCACACCAGAGGTCAGTCCACTCCGGTCCTCTCGTACTAGGAGCAGCTCCTCTCAAATCCCTTACGCCCACAGAGGATAGAGACCGACCTGTCTCACGACGGTCTGAACCCAGCTCGCGTACCGCTTTAATGGGCGAACAGCCCAACCCTTGGGACCTTATCCAGCCCCAGGATGCGATGAGCCGACATCGAGGTGCCGAGCGAAGTCGTCGATGTGAACTCTTGGACTTCACCAGCCTGTTATCCCCGGGGTAGCTTTTATCCGGTAAGCCACGGCCCTTCCACTCGGTACCGTGGGATCACTAAGCCCGTCTTTCGACTCTGCTCGACGCGTTGGTCTTGCAGTCAAGCTCCCTTATGCCTTTACACTCTTTGGGTGGTTTCCATTCACCCTGAGGGAACCTTTGGGCGCCTCCGTTACTTTTTAGGAGGCGACCGCCCCAGTCAAACTGCCTATCTGGCACGGTCCCCTGCCCGGATTACGGCGCAGGGTTAGGGTCTAAGCATGATCAGGGTGGTATTTCACCGGCGGCTCCACCGAGGCTAGCGCCCCAGCTTCAAAGCCTCCCACCTATCCTACACAAATCATACCCAAACACAATGCCAAACTACAGTAAAGCTCCACGGGGTCTTTTTGTCCTTCTGCGGGTAGGCCGCATCTTCACAGCCATTTCAATTTCACCGGGTCCCTCGTTGAGACACCACTCCAGTTGTTACACGGTTCGTGCGGGTCGGAACTTACCCGACAAGGAATTTCGCTACCTTAGGACCGTTATAGTTACGGCCGCCGTTCACCGGGGCTTCAGTTCAAAGCTTCGCTTACGCTAACCTCTCCCTTAACCTTCCGGCACTGGGCACGTGTCAGCCCCTATACATCGTCTTACGACTTAGCAGAGACCTGTGGTTTTGTTAACCAGTCACTAGAGCCATTTCACTGCGGCCTTCCGGCGCTTTGGATAAATCCGAACGCTAGAAGGCACCCCTTCTCCCGAAGTTACGGGGTCATGTTGCCTAGTTCCTTAACGAGGGTTCTCCCGATCGCCTTGGTGCATTTACACCCGTCTACCAGTGTCGGTTTGCGGTACGGGCACTCAGAATTCATCGCTTAGAGGCTTTTCTTGGCAGCAAGGCTCAACCACTTATGCCTTAGAGGCTCGCTCTTGCCTCAGCTCAACTGGCGGATTTTCCTACCAGTCTCAACACCTTAGCAGATCGCACCCGAATCCAATAACGGGCTGGCCTACCTCGCTGCGTCCCCCCATCGCTCCTTCTGAGTGGTTCCGGAATGTTGACCGGATGTCCATCACCTACGCCTTTCGGCCTCGGCTAAGGACCCGACTAACCCGACGCGGAATAACCTGGCGTCGGAAACCTTAGACTTACGGCGAACACGGTTCTCACGTGTTTGTACGCTACTCATGCCTGCATTCTCACTTCCGCCCGCTCCAGCCGCCCTTCCGGTCGACCTTCACCGCTGGCGGAACGCTCCCCTACTGCCCTGTCACACCCGAAGGCGGACAAGACCCATGGCTTCGGTACTATGCTTAGCCCCGTTAAATTTCCCGCGCAAGGTCACTAGACCAGTAAGCTGTTACGCACTTTTTAAAGGGTGGCTGCTTCTAAGCCAACCTCCTGGTTGTTCCAGTAACCTCACCTCGTTTCCCACTTAGCATAGATTTGAGGACCTTAGCCGATGATCTGGGCTGTTTCCCTCTCGACTACGAAACTCAGCTCCCGTAGTCCGACTGCCATGTTCTGGAGTATCGGCATTCGGAGTTTGATTGGGTTCTGTAAGCGGTAAGCCCCATAGCCCATTCAGTGCTCTACCTCCGATACTAAACACATGACGCTAGCCCTAAAGCTATTTCGGGGAGAACCAGCTATCTCCGAGTTCGTTTGGCATATCACCTCTACCCACAGCTCATCCCCTAATTTTGCAACATTAGTAGGTTCGGGCCTCCACGAGCGGTTAAACTCGCTTCACCCTGGCCATGGGTAGCTCACCCGGTTTCGGGTCTAATCCCAGCGACTATACGCCCTATTAAGACTCGCTTTCGCTACGGCTACGGGTGTCACTCCCTTAACCTTGCCACTGAGATTAACTCGCAGGCTCATTCTCCAAGAGGCACGCCGTCAGGCATAGCACCGCGCACATGCTTTCGCAATAGCACCGACATGCTGTTAGCCCTCCGACTGATTGTAAGCTTACGGTTTCAGGTTCTATTTCACTCCCCTAACAGGGGGACTTTTCACCTTTCCCTCACGGTACTTGTTCACTATCGGTCGCCAAGTGTATTTAGCCTTGGGGAGTGGACTCCCCAAATTCCTACCGAATTAGCGTGCTCGGCAGTACTCAGGTACCCAGCGGGAGATATTCGATTTTCGCATACGGGGCTATCACCCTCTTTGGCAGGCTTTCCCACACCTTTCCGCTAATCGAATATTTTGTAACTCCCATGTGCCAGGCCCTACAACCCCGCCCATGCAAGCATGGACGGTTTGGGCTGTTTCCCGTTCGCTCGCCACTACTAGGGAAATCATTTCTTTTCCTCCGGGTACTTAGATGTTTCAGTTCCCCGGGTGCCCTTCCTCAAGCCTATGTGTTCAGCAAGAGGATGCTAGAGGTTCGCTCTAGCGGGTTTCCCCATTCGGAAATCCTCGGATCAACGCTTGTTCACAGCTTCCCGAGGCTTATCGCAGTGTCCCACGTCCTTCATCGGCACTTGGCGCCAAGGCATCCACCGTAAGCCCTTAGTAGCTTCTCCACGTGATGCGGAGAAATTGATACTCTTCGGCCTACAAATATCTTTCGATATTTTTAGGATTAATCATTTATTTACTCATCAGTTATTATTCAGTTTGTAAGGTTCTGTTCACCCGTGCGGGTGACTTTCCTTTTCACCGTTGACCGGTGAGCGATGCGCTCAACTCTTGTTCAGGGCATCGCTCGCCCTTCAACTTTTCAACGTTCTGCATTTTTCGACAAAGCGACCCGGCTCACCGCCGGGTCGCGAAGCTCCCTTGCGATAGAACCATTTAGAAGTTATGTCAGAAAAACGTTAAACAAGTTTTATAGTACTCCGATATATTTGTAACTCTGTGGAGATGACGGGATTCGAACCCGTGGCCTTCGCCTTGCAAAGGCGCTGCTCTCCCACTGAGCTACATCCCCAAGACAATGTGCTTGGTGAGTGGGCTTGACAGGATTCGAACCTGTGACCCCTGCGTTATCAGCACAGTGCTCTAACCAACTGAGCTACAAGCCCGGTCTGGTCCTTGACAACTAAGAAGTGATAGGAAGCTCATTTCCATCATCCAACGCCTCAAACACCGTTGAGACGATTTGGGTTTTTGAGCGCCGATCTCCGAAGAGATCTTTGCTCGTTTCTCTAGAAAGGAGGTGATCCAGGCGCACCTTCCGGTACTCCTACCTTGTTACGACTTCGTCCCAGTCACCAGTCCCACCTTCGACGGCGCCCTCCTTGCGGTTAGGCTACCGGCTTCAGGTGTTACCAGCTCCCATGACGTGACGGGCGGTGTGTACAAGGCCCGAGAACGTATTCAACGCACTATAGCTGACGCGCGTTTACTAGCAACTCCAGCTTCATGCAGGCGAGTTGCAGCCTGCAATCTGAACTGAGGCCAGCTTTGGGGGATTGGCTCCACCTCGCGGTTTAGCAACCCATTGTACTGGCCATTGTAGCGTGTGTGTAGCCCCGGACATAAAGGCCATGCTGACTTGACGTCATCCCCACCTTCCTCCGGCTTGATACCGGCGGTCCCGCGTGACACGTATAACACGCGGCGAGGGTTGCGCTCGTTAGCGGACTTAACCGAACATCTCACGACACGAGCTGACGACAGCCATGCAACACCTGTGGCGATGTCCCTTGCGGGAGCCTCATGCTTTCGCAATCGTTCATCGTCATGTCAAGCCCGGGTAAGGTTCTTCGTGTAGCATCGAATTAAACCACACGCTCCGCTGCTTGTGCGGGCCCCCGTCAATTCCTTTGAGTTTTAACCTTGCGGCCGTAGTCCCCAGGCGGTGAACTTATCGCGTTAGCTACGGCACTGATGGTGTTTAAGCCACCAACGCCAAGTTCACATCGTTTACAGCTAGGACTACCGGGGTCTCTAATCCCGTTTGCTACCCTAGCTTTCGCGTCTGAGCGTCAGAAACGATCCAGAAAATCGCCTTCGCCACTGGTGTTCCTCCCGATATCTACGCATTTCACCACTACACCGGGAATTCCATTTTCCTCTATCGCTCTCTAGTCTGGTAGTTTTGGACGACCTCTCCCAGTTGAGCCGGGAGCTTTCACGCCCAACTTACCAAACCGCCTGCACGCGCTTTACGCCCAGTAAATCCGGATAACGCTCGCCTCCTACGTTTTACCGCGGCTGCTGGCACGTAGTTAGCCGAGACTTATTCCTGGGATACTGTCCTTTCTCATCTCCCAGAAAAGCGCTTTACGATCCGAAGACCTTCTTCGCGCACGCGGCGTTGCTGCATCAGGCTTTCGCCCATTGTGCAATATTCCCTACTGCTGCCACCCGTAGGTGTATGGACCGTGTTTCAGTTCCATTGTGGGGGGCCACCCTCTGAGGTCCCCTACCCGTCGTCGCCTTGGTAGGCCATTACCCTACCAACTAGCTGATGGGACGCAGGCCCCTCCCAAAGCGAATAAATCCTTTAGACATCGGTTTCTAATTCCGATGACCACATCCGGTATTAGCCCCGCTTTCGCGGGGTTATCCCAAACTTTGGGGTAGGTCACCAACGCGTTACTCACCCGTTCGCCACTAGGATACCCTCGTATTGCTACAAAGATACCTCGTTCGACTTGCATGTATTAGGCACGCCGCCAGCGTTCATCCTGAGCCAGGATCAAACTCTCCGCAAAAAATTCACTCTTTCGAGTGGTTATTACGAAGTTTCACTGGATTGACGGAAGTTGTTGCTTCCTATCACTTTTCAGTTGTCAAGGTTCTGTTTTTGAGGCGGGCAGGATTTTACTCGCGCCACACTCTCCTGTCAAGGGTTTTGGCAGACGAAATCGCCGATGCTCATCACATCGGCTCGTCAGACTGCAAAACCAACAGGCTTGTGTCTCTGACGTGAGACTGTATCAGTTGTCAATGATCTGCCTTGGGGGACGAGATCTGTTTGAATCTACTGGCAAAGATTGATTATACAGGTTTCCAGGGATTTGTCAAGTGAAATCCGGCATTTCTTTGTTAGAAATCTATTAGAAACCGCGTATTTTAAGGTTTTCGCCACCGGGTGGCGTGCTGTTCAATCAACCTGACGGCGGCTCTTATTCCATTCTCCTCTCGGATCTTTCGACCCGCGGCCTGGGCACCGGTTCGAACAACTTCTCCGTCTGCTTCGACCAGTGAAGCGACGAGCTTTTCTACCGTCAACTTCTTGACCCGCAGGGGTTGCGGCCCTGCCCCAACGGCATGGACCCGCGCACCCCAGAAAGGTTGGTCGGCGGCAAATGATACCACAACATTTGGGATTCCGGAACGGAGTCCGGCAGCTGTTGTGCCAGCGCTGCCATGATGGATGATTGCTTTGCAACGAGGCAGCAGCCAATCGTGTGGAACCGCGTCCGTCACAAGAATATCAGCTGGCTGCTCAGAGCGGTTAACCGGCCCGGTTAACAATAGGGAGATTCGTCTTACCTGATGCATCCAGAACACTGAGATTGTTCGCGGACAGGTTGCTCCACCGCTTAAGATGACGGCCGGTTTCCGTCTTACCTAATGCATCCAAAATCATTTGATAAATTCGTCCTGAATCCTGGTGGATCATAGAACCAAAGCTCACGCACACGGGCGATTCGCCTGATGACAGAAAGTCCGTTAATACCTGCGGCGGTTGATAGGCGGCAAGAGAATCGAGGAAGAAATACCCGGGGATGTGGATATGGGGCGCGGACCAGTCGTCAGGGTGCCGCACGACCGTCGGGCTGTAAGCAAGCAGGAGAGGAGTCCGGAGGCGGTTCCCATCCGCATTGAACGGCCAACGTAATTCCAGGTCAAAGGTCTGTAAGTCAGTCTTACGCAGTCGCTTAAAACCAATGTTGCCCCCGTGCCAGAAAATCTGCGTGGTCAGCCAGTGGAAAAAGTAACTGAGCAACCCAGGCGGCAGGCCAGCCATGGAGACAGGCGGGAAGGCGCGCGTAGGCGCAAAGATGGGGAAGGTTTGGATGGAAACATCCGGGATGTCCAGTTTACTGGCCAGGGAATGCCCGCCGGTGGTGAACAGGAAAGAATGGATGATCAGATCGGTTTGATCACAGGCAGCAAACGCTTCACGAGCTACCTGATCGGCGATGGAGAAGATGTAGTCGCTGATCGCACGTACCATGGCGAGGGGATTTACACCTGCATCGTTGAGCCGCTTGCTGATCACCTCGGGATCGCCTGCCAGGGGCAGGAAAGGCACGCCGTAAGCTTCCACGAACCCCTCAAAACGATGCGGCGCGGCCAGCTTCACCTTGTGCCCGGCATTTTGCAAGCCGATCGCCAGCGCTAGAAAAGGTTGAACATCACCTCTCGAGCCATATGTAAGAATTGTAATTCGCATAAAAAGCCATTTTACCGCCATTGCGCTCATAAAGGCAGGAAGAATAAATTTTTTTCAGCTGGACGAAAGCCAATTCATGTTTACAAAATAGGGCGGATTTTATTAAAGATGCAGTGACAGAATTGAGCATAGAGTGTAACCGTTGCATCGCCGGCCAACTCATCGACGTGGAAGTTTTATAAAACAGCAAGCAAAAACGATGACCATCAAATATACTGATCATCGTTTTTACTTTTATGACATGGGTCGTACAACGAAATGGCGGTTTGTTTGTATCCTAATCCATCTCTTGTCTTCCCGAGAGGGCTCTTAACAAGGTGTTTTGATCGGCGTACTCGAGGTCGCCGCCTACGGGCAGTCCGCGCGCCAGGCGGGTAACACGGACATCATACGGTCCCAACTGTTGCTGGATATACATGGCCGTGGTGTCGCCTTCCATACTCGGATTGGTCGCCAGGATGATCTCTTTCACGTTGCCGCGGGCAACACGTTCAATTAAAGGCCTGATCTTGATGTCATCAGGGCCAATGCCCTCGATAGGAGAGAGTACCCCCTGCAAGACGTGATACTTGCCGAAGTATCCGCCGGTGCGTTCGAGCGCCAAAACATCCAACGCTTCTTCGACAACACAGATCACCCCAGTATCGCGCTTGGGGGACTCGCACACTTCGCAAAGCTCACGCCCGGCCGTGGTGATGTTGAAACATTCCTGGCAAAACGCGACTTTATCCTTCAGGCTAGTCAGCGCTTCGGCGAGATCGTCCGAGAAGGAGGCATCGGCGCGTAAAAGGAAGAACGCCAGCCGGGAGGCAGACTTCGGGCCGATTCCCGGCAGCCGCTCGAAGGCGTTAACCAGTTTCTGGATGGGTTCGGGGAGGAGCATGGTGTAGAGACTTGGAGGTTAGTCTTTGTACTCTAGTCTCTTTTCACTAAAAGGGCAATCCGCCTGCCAGCGGGCCAAGTCGCTGGGCGGCCAGTTCGCGGGATTGGTCCAGTGCCAGGTTGACTGCTGAGAGCACTAGGTCTTGCAGCATCTCGGCATCGGCATCTTCCAGCAGGGCGGGATCGATGACGACTTCGCGGCATTTCTGGTCGCCGGTCATAGTGACTTTGATCGCGCCGCCGCCGGCTGTGGCGGTGACCGTTTCTTCTGCCAATGCTTCCTGGGCCTCGGCCAGTTGTTGTTGCATGCGTTGTAACTGGGCCATCATGCCGCCCTGTCCTTTGCCTCCAGCGGGAGGACGATTGAATCCTTTTGCCATAATAAACTCCTATAAAACTTTACACGCTTCGATTACACGCGTTCCACTCGCTCCGCTCAGCCTGAATTTAATCTTGCACGTCCACAATTTCGCCGCCATTCTGGATGGCGGTGGCAACCATGCCATCAGGGTTGACATCAGGCGGGAGCTGACCTTTGGCATTGATGATAACGCATTTGATCGTTAAGTCCACTCCTAAAACCTCCGCAATTGCCTGGCGCGCAACAGCAACTCTTTCTGGGATCTCGAATAACTCACGTACTTTGTTTGACTGAAAGCCAAGAAACAACTGACTTCCACGGACATCTAAGGGCTTACAGGAATTGAGCAAGGCTTCGATGCTGGGATGGTCAGGTTTGACCAATGAACGGATGTCTCGCCAGGCTTTTATCACATCTGCAAGACCAATAACAGCCGAATCTTTCTTTGGCGCTTTGACTTTTCCTTCGGGTATCGTTTCACTCGAAGCATGATTGGAGGTTGCTTCGGTTTTCGAAACCTTTGTTTCGACAGAGGGGTCTTGTTTGGCCGTCTTCGCAACCCTTTCAAACTGAGCCTTCAGTTCGGCATCCTGAGTCGATATTTTCTCGGTCCTGGTTTCCTGCACTCTTGGTTTCTCTACTTTGGCTTTACCCGGCTTTTCTTCTTGCGTAATCAGGGGAGCCTGGGCAGGCGTTTCCAGCACTTCGGCAACAGCCAGTTCCAGGCTAAGACTGGGTTGCCAGCCGCCGCGTGTATCAACCGCGGCAGCGTTGAAGGCTTTCATCATGCGCAACACCTCTTGTGTGGAGAATCCCCTGGCATGTTCAACCATCGTGGTTTTGACATCTTTCGTCACTTCAACCTGGTCGGCGTTGCCCATTTGGACCAGCATCAGCCCGCGCAGGTAGTCCACGATCTGGCGGGCCAGGGAGCGCGGATCGGCGCCGCCGTCAAGGGCGCGGTGGATGGCGTCCATAGCGGGAGCAGGCTGCTGGTCCCGGATGGAAGCGACCAGATCCAGAACGGTTTGAGAGGTGGCCGTGCCCAGCACCGTCTGTGTGAGGGCCAGGTCGATCTTTTGGCCGGTCGAGGAGAGCTGGTCAAGCAGCGAGATGGCATCGCGCATGCCGCCAGCAGACTGACGAGCGATCAGCGTCAGAGCATCGTCATCGGCTTTGATATTTTCCTCTTCGGCAATCCGCTTAAGCTGGGCGACGATTTCGTCCACGGGAACACGGCGGAACTCGTGGCGCTGGCAGCGCGAGAGCACGGTAGCCGGGATTTTATGGATTTCGGTCGTGGCAAGCACGAAGATGGCGTGCGGAGGCGGTTCTTCGAGGGTCTTGAGCAGGGCGTTGAAGGCCGCGGTGGAAAGCATATGGACTTCGTCGATGATGTAAATCTTGTACTTGCCCTGAGAGGGAGCAAAGTTGATCTTGTCCCGCAGGTCGCGAACGTCGTCCACGCTGGTGTTGGAGGCGGCGTCGATCTCGATCAGGTCGAGGAAACGATTCTCGTTGACGCCTTTACAGTGGTCACACTCGTTGCAGGGACGCTTGGCGGGGTCCTCATTTAGGCAGTTGACAGCCTTCGCGATGAGACGTGCGATGGTGGTCTTGCCCGTACCGCGCGGCCCGGCAAACAGGTAGGCATGCCCGACGCGGTCTGCACGGACAGCGTTGGTCAGCGTTTGGACGATGTGCTGCTGTCCGACGACTTCGTCCCAAAGGAGAGGGCGCCATTTGCGGTAGAGGGCTTGAGTCATATTAATTCTAGTATTCGCTACAGATGAACGAGGATGAACATGATTCTTGGATGAAATTCTCTTCTGCGTTCATTTCATCTGCGTTTAACTGTGGCTAAGGTACGCGATAGATCGCGCGCAAATTATCCTGCGGGTCATATAGACTGGCTTCTTCACCCGATTCCCAGATGGGATCGCGCAAACCCATGTAGAGGTCGATCACGGCATCTGAACCGGGAGCGGTGTGAATTTGTACAGCCCCATCTTTGTACAGGACCAACTGCGGAAAGGTAAAGGTATGCCCGTTTTCGTCCTTTAGCTGCCAGTTTGCCATCTCGAGTCCGCCGTCACCCTTGTAACTGATGAGAACGACTTCAGCGCTCAAGTTCCCGGCGCCAGCCACGCTAACAATTTCAACGGGCACATCCGCATCCGGAGGCAGGGTTTCGAGCGGGGTTATCGTTTCTCCCTGTGCGAGAAGGGCCGCCTGCGAGGCCGGGCCGAGCGTGGCGCGATAATTTCGGTCATACCAGAACAACATTCCGCCAGTCACACAGGCAGAAACAAAGACGTTCAGGAGCAGGTAAAGGAGCAATCGGCGACGGTCCATTCAGACTTATGATAGCACAAAGTGCAGGCTGCGGAAAATATTTTAACGAACTTCGAGTCAACCCAGCGAAAAAATATAACCGATCTGTAAAACCGATTAACTTTACCCGGCAAATACCATGTTAAAATACCCTGACAAACCGGAACGAAGAATTTGAAGATGAAGAATAACAGTAACAACTCGGGGATCTTCTGTCCCGCATGCAAAATGAGAAATGAGACAGGCGCTTATCAGTGCATTTATTGCAACACGCCATTGAAAACGGAGAAAAGCAAAGATACGGTAATCCTGCGAAGTTTTCGGGAAGTAACTGGTATGCTGCCAGACCGCTACGAGGATTTCCTGCATGCGCCTGCCCCAGCCACAGAACCGTTTATGGACTTCGAGATCCCATCCAAGGGGATTGTGCTCATCCACCTGGAAAATGGACAGATGATCACAACCCAGGAAGAAAGAGCTTTTGTCCTCGGGCGAACCTCTAACGGTGTTAAGCCAGAGGAAAACATGGTCGATTTGACTCGATTTGGCGCCCTGGAACTCGGGATTTCAAGAGTTCATGCCATGATTCGCCGGTTAAAGGGTGGCTACGAACTCATTGACCTTGAAAGCAGCAACGGGACCTGGCTCGAAAACCAACGATTGGTTCCCAAACAAGCTTACCCGCTTGAAAGCGGAAACCGCATCCGGGTGGGTCGCTTGAATATCCTGGTTTTCTACATGCACAGTCCCAAGTCGTAAGCAAAAGATAGTTCTTAGTAAAAATCCTGCGTCTCACAAAGAACGCAGGATTTTTTGATGGAGAACGCTATGTCATTAGGGAAGTTCGCTCATCACAAAATCATCGAAGGAAACGTCGGTCGCGGTTGCTTCCTCCCCACTCCAGACGAACAGGCCAACGCCGCCGCCGATATAGCTGGAATCGGAGACGGAAGCGATCTGCTGGCCATCGACATATAAAGTCAACCTGCCATTTCCGCAGTCTGCACCGACGCGATAGGAAGCGGCATTTCTGGGGATCTGATCAGAAGATGCCCACTGGTCGTTATTGGTGAGAAAGACATCGATCTGCCCTTCAGCGGCTTTTGCAATTCCATATTCCCCTGCCGGTGTCATCGCCAAATAATAGAAATCGTTATCATTGGGTTGCATGGCGCACATAAAGCCAAACGCTGTGGTGGAATCTGTGCCGTGATTGAGAACGGTTACTTCCATGTGGACATTATCATAAACCTGATCGTCAGGTGTGCTCCAGACAAAGTAGTTGGTGGTATACACGATTATTTGCAGGGCATCGTTGGCGTATTCCACCGAACTATCCGAGTCAGTCCCTGTTCCCCACTGGGCAGAAGAGAAATCATCGCTAAGAATAACCGTTGAAGTGGGGACATCCGGCGTAGGATTGTCGCTTCCCCCTCCACCCGTCACTGCCTGACATGCCAGGCTGGCTAGTATGAGACAAGCAACCGCCAAAACAACTTTAAATTTACTGTCCAATGTATGTCTCCTTTGTCAATAATTAATTAAGGTATTTTTAACATCGAACAACAGGATTATGACGACTGCCCCCGTGAATTTATATGAATTAACGGCGCAAAGCCAGCGCAACCCAATCCCCCATTTGTCTCTGTTCGTTTAATTCCAGACCTTTGGCCTGGGCTGCCTCGATGACGTTTTGGGCCTGCTCCCGCAAGATACCGCTTAAGCGATGGCACCGCCAGCTTCAACCAAATTGGCAAGACCCGCATCAAAGAGACGGATGATCACCGGCGCGAGGATATTGGCAACCACCAGCGGTGCATGCCTGAGCGGGAAATCACCCGCCAGAACTTCTGTGACCGACCCCTGCGCGATGAGGAATTCAGCGCCAATCCCATTTTTCTGGGCGTTCTCACGTGCGTTCTTGACCAATTCGATGTCGATATCGACGCCGAGGGCAGTTTGCGCGCCGAGCTTCAGGGCGGCAATGGACAGGATGCCGGAGCCACAGCCGACGTCTATGATTTTGGATTTATGATTTACGATTGGCGATTGCTCTTCAAAAAACATTTCTATCAGTTCTAGACAGAGTTGAGTCGTGGGATGGGTCCCGGTGCCGAAGGCCATGCCGGGATCGATCTTGATCGGGATGCGCTCCGGGGAGGGCGAATCCAGCCAAACTGGCAGGATGAGCAGCCGCTTTCCGATGGGAATCGGCTGGTAGTGCTGTTTCCAGGCCTCCATCCAGTTCTGATCCGCGATCTGTTTGTAGAGCGGAACAGGCAGAGGCTGGATCATCCCCAAATAAAAAAGCGACTCTTCCAGCTTCTGGCGCGTGTCTTCGATCTGCTCGTTCATCTCCAGGTAAGCGCGCACGATCACCGGTCCGGTGGGTGTGCCGTGATCTTCTTCATCCAGGAATTGGACTCCCTGTTCGGTCATTACGCCGTTGGGCGCAAAACGGGCCAACACCTCGGCAACTGCTTCTGCCAGTTCGCCGTCCACGGTCAGGGATACTTCAAGCCAATTCAACTATCCCCCCAGCGTATCATTCAGCCAATCCAAAAACCCTTTTTCTTGCGGTTTGACTGTCGTCCCCAGCAACTCAGCCAACTGCTCGAATAAATCGCGCTGTTCTTTGTTCAGCTTCTCGGGGATGGCAACGTTAACGATCACCAACTGGTCACCGCGCCCGTTGCGACGTACATAAGGTACGCCCTTGCCTTTGAGGTTGAAGACTTTGCCCGGTTGGGTCCCGGAGGGAATTCTTAGCTTCTCATCGCCATCCATCGTTGGGACTAACACTTCCGCGCCCAGCGTAGCCTGCGCCACATTGATATCCAGGTTGAGCAAAATGTCGTTCTCGCGGCGCTTGAAGAACTTGTGGGGCTTCACGTCCAGAACGAGGTAGAGGCTGCCGTGCGGGCCACCGTAAATTCCCGGTTGGCCTTCGCCCGCCAGACGGATCTGTGTGCCTCGATCGACACCAGCCGGGATTTGAACCTTCTTTTTGACCGTTTTGCGTTCCAGCCCGGTGCCGCGACAGGTATGGCAAGGCGTCGAGATGATTTCGCCGCGCCCGTTACAGGTCGGGCAAGTAGCGGTCTGGACCATCTGTCCGAGGAAGGTCTGGCGCACCTGGCGGACTTCGCCCTGCCCGCCACAAGTGGCGCACCGTGTTGGAGAGGTACCCGGTTCAGCGCCTGTTCCATTGCAGGTGGAACAGGTCTCCTCGCGCTGGAACTCGATTTCCTTTTCTACGCCAAAGACTGCTTCCTCGAAGGTCAGCGCAACGGCCATCTGGAGGTCACGGCCCCGGCGAGGGGAACGGCGAGACTGGCGTCCGGTCGAGAAACCGAAGCCTCCCAGGATCTCCTCGAAGATGTCGCCAAAGTCCATGGTGGCGAAGTCGGGCATACCGCCCAGATCTCCCAGACCGGAATGACCGAATCGGTCGTAGCGAGCGCGCTTGTCCGGGTCGGACAGCACCCCGTAGGCCTCGTTGATCTCTTTGAACTTTTCCTCGGCGTCCGCGTCTTTGTTCACGTCCGGATGGTACTGGCGCGCCAGCTTACGGAACGCAGCCTTGATCTCATCAGCGGAAGCGACCTTGGAAAGCCCGAGAACCTCGTAATAATCGCGTTTTGCCATAGCAATAAAGAGAGTAGAGACTAGAGAATTAGAGAATAGTCACGTTATGAGCAGACTACTCACTATATCTCCACTCTCTAACCTCTTCCTACTCTTTCACTTCTCCGTCGATGACATCCTCATCGGTCTCACCGGACGGTTGGTCTGTCTCAGCATCCGAGGGGGCTGTACCGGCTCCCTCGGTTTCGTACACGCTGGCGCCAATTTTCTGGATCAGCTGCCCGAGTTCGTCAGTAGCCGTCTTCATGGCTTCTACATCCTCGCTCTCGACGACTTTACGTAGGTCCGCCACCTTGGCCTCGATCTCAGATTTCATCTCGGCCGGCACTTTCTCGCCAAAATCTTTCAACGCTTTCTCGGCCGCATAAGCGGTATTTTCCGCGTGGTTACGGACTTCGATCAGTTCTTTGCGCTTGAGATCCTCTTCGGCATGCGCTTCGGCATCTTTCTTCATCTGCTCGACTTCCTCATCGGACAGGCCAGACGAAGCGGTAATGGTGATGTTTTGGCTGCGTCCGGTGGCTTTATCTTTGGCAGTCACTTTCAAAATGCCGTTTGCGTCGATATCGAAGGTCACCTCGATTTGAGGAACTCCCCGAGGGGCCGGCGGGATGCCGTCCAGGATGAACTTGCCTAACGACTTATTATCCAGCGCCAGGGGACGTTCCCCCTGCAACACGTGGATTTCCACCTGGGTCTGGTTGTCAGAGGCAGTCGAAAAGACCTGCGTGCGGCGGGTTGGGATGGTGGTATTGCGGTCGATTTGCGGGGTAGCTACACCGCCCAAGGTCTCGATCGAAAGCGTGAGCGGGGTCACGTCGAGCAGCAGGATGTCTTTCACTTCGCCGCCCAGCACACCGGCCTGGATCGCCGCCCCAATCGCAACTACCTCATCCGGATTGACGCCTTTATGGGGCTCTTTGCCAAAGAAGGCGCGGACCCGGTCCTGCACGGCGGGCATGCGGGTCATGCCGCCGACCATGACAATCTCATTGATATCAGCGGCATTCAAATCGGCATCCGCCAGGGCCTGTTTCACGGGAGCAATCGTCCGGTCGACCAGGTCGGCGGTCAGTTGTTCCAGCTTGGCGCGGGTCATAGTCACAACCAGGTGTTTGGGGCCGCTAGCGTCGGCTGTCAAATACGGAAGGTTGATCTCGGTCTGCATCACCGTGGAAAGCTCGATCTTGGCTTTTTCAGCGGCTTCCTTCAAGCGCTGGAGCGCCTGGCGATCGTGGGACAGGTCGATGCCGTTGTCTTTCTTGAATTCAGCAATCAGGTGGTCCATGATGCGCTGGTCGAAGTCGTCGCCGCCCAGGAAGGTATCGCCGCTGGTAGAACGCACCTGGAAGACGCCATCGCCCACTTCCAGCACGGAAATGTCGAAGGTACCACCGCCCAGGTCATAGACCGCGATGATTTCGTTGTCCTTCTTGTCGAGCCCGTAGGCCAGCGAAGAAGCAGTCGGCTCGTTAATGATGCGCAACACCTCGAGACCGGCGATCTTGCCGGCATCTTTGGTGGCGTTGCGCTGGGCATCGTTGAAATAGGCCGGGACGGTGATCACAGCCTGCGTAACCGGCTCGCCCAGGTAGGATTCTGCGTCCGCTTTGATCTTGGACAGGATCATGGCCGAAATTTCCGGCGGGCTGTACTGCTTTTCGCCCAACTCCACGCGCACATCACCATTCTCTGCTTCCGCGATTGTGTAGGGCACACGTTTTTTGGTGCGTTGGACTTCTTCATCCTCAAATTTGCCGCCCATCAGGCGCTTGATCGAGAATATCGTATTCTGCGGGTTGGTAATGGCCTGATTGCGCGCTACCCGTCCAACCAGGCGCTCGCCATTTTTGTTCAATGCCACCACCGACGGAACCAGCCGTTCGCCTTCCGCTGAGGGGATGACGACCGGCTCACCGCCGGACATTACTGCGGCAACCGAGTTGGTGGTGCCCAGGTCGATACCGATGATTTTTGCCATGAAATAAGTTCTCCTTGAATGAATGTAATTACTATGCGCCACCCTCACCATTGCCGGCCGGATGACCCTTTCGCCCAACATGTAGCCGTTCTGGACGACTTCGATCACGTGACCGCTTTCCACATCTTCACTTGGCTCGCTCGAAATCGCCTCGTGGAAATTGGGGTCAAAAGGTTGGCCTTTGGCTTCGATCCGCTTGAGCCCCTCGGCCTCGAGAACATTCTGGAATTTGCGCGCGATCAGCTCCATCCCGTTTGCCCAGGAGCTGTCTTCCGGGCGGTTCGCCAGGGCGCGCTGCAAATCGTCCAAGACGGGCAGCACCTTCTTGACGATGTCGCCCTTCATGGAAGCATAGTCCAATTCGCGGTCCCGTTGGACGCGGTTCTTATAATTGATAAACTCCGCCTGGGCTCGCTGCCATCCATCCAGATTTTCGGCAGCTTTGGCCTTTGCCTCTTCGAGTTCCGTCTGCAGCGCCTCCGTCTCCGCCTGGAGCTGGTCGCTGTCCGAAGGGATCTCTTCCAGTGCGGAGGCTCTACCAGCCTCAACGGGAGTTTCAATATCTTCTTCCGGTTGGGACTCTTTGGTTTTCTTTTCGTTCATAGCTTCACCATTTTCCGTTTAAGTACGTCGCAGCATGGTTCCTGATTTTTAAGTGCGACGTGTTTGAATTTTGTTATTCTCCAGCAATCGTATCGTTCACCAGGTCGCTCAACAGACCCGCCACGAAGCGGACCGTTGGAATCGCTCGCGCATACGACATGCGCATGGGGCCAAGCACGCCCAGCATGCCCGTCGCCAGCCCCGGCACGCCGTAACGGGCCAGGACCATCGAGCATTGGCGCAATTCTTCCCAACCGCCTTCCCCGCCGATCAGTACCTGCAGCCTCCGACCATGCTGCCGGTTGTCGAGCGGGCCAGCAAATCCTGCAAGATCGAGCGCTCTTCGAAAAGGTGCAACGCACGGCGAGCATCGTCAGAGTCGGCAAACTCCGGTTCGGATAACACGTTGGTCAGGCCATCCGTGTAAATGTTGCCGGAAAGGCTTTCCGCGGCGCGGCGCATATCCTGGGTGATCAAGGTCAGAACGTCCTGATCGAGCAAATCGGAGCGGGCGGGCAGCTTGGAGATCGCGTCCACCGCCAGGCCAGCCAGGAGGCCGTTGAGGCGCGCAGCCGTCAGGCTCAGTCTTTCCTGTGAGACGGGCTCCGCCAAAGTCAGGATCTGTTGGGAGACTTCCCCTCCAGCTAACACTATAACCATCAGCACCTGGCGCCCCTGTGTCGAAATCAACTCCACGTGCTTGAAGCGCCCCTGTTCGGCATGTGGGGCTGTAACCACCGACACGCCCTGCGACTGGTGCGCCAAAACAGACGCAGCCAGCGTCATCCACTGGTCGACGTCGGGACTGGCCTGATAGAACTGGTGGGTAATGGTGTGCTGAACAGCTTCTGGCAATTCAGCCTGGTGCATCATCTGACCGACGAAGAAACGATAGCCCTCTTCGGTCGGGACACGGCCAGCCGAAGTGTGAGGCTGGCGCAGGTAACCCAGCTCGTCGAGCGCCGACAATTCATTTCTAACGGTAGCAGAACTCAGGTCCAGGCGGTAGCGTTCAACCAGGGCTTTCGAACCGACAGGTTGCGCCGTCTCGATATAGTCCCGGATTACGAGCATGAGGATGGTTTTCTGGCGTTCAGTCAGATCAGGCATATCTATCTCACAGTTTCCGGAAATCACGAAAGTTGAGGGAGTAACCGATCCTTCGCTAAGCTCAGGACAAGAAACAGGGGTGCGGGCTTCCCTTAATGATTTGATCCGAATTTAGCACTCTCGAATGGAGAGTGCTAAAAGATTGACAACAATGATAACATGGCTAAAAATGAGCGTCAATAAGAGGAGTATAAGAAAATCTCCCGTCATGGAAACGGGAGATCAATTCTTTATGGATTTGTGACCGGCCTCCAGACCGGGTCGAAGTCATCTTTCAGGTCTTTCGTCAAGCGCGTCCGCGTCGCACCGCTGGCCGTCATGTAATAAACATCCTTGTTGTTGCGGTCGTCGATGCCTTCGTAGACCATCCAAAATCCATCGCTGGAATAGCTGATGTTTTGAACGCCAACGACACCCAAGCGTACGCGGGAGGGAAGCTGGGTTTCCCGGTCCTGGAACAAATCTGCATCAACCAGGGCAAGGAGCCCGGATTGACCGGAACCTGGTTGAAAATGATGGACTGTCCATCCGGCGTCCAGACAGGGAAATAATCCCATAGCGTCTGGCCGCTGCGCACCACCTGTTCCTGGTTTTGACCGGCATCCGTCATGGTCCAGATTTGAAGGGCGCCAAAACGTTTTTTCACGAATACGATCTGATTGCTGAACGGCGACCAGGCTGGCTGGCTATTTTCTTCATCCGCTGTCGTCGAGGTTGTCAGCCGGGTGACCTTGGAGGTGCCCATATCCAGGGAGTAAATTTCTTTATGACCGTCGCGTAAGGAGGTAAAAGCGATGTGTTTGCCATCCGGTGACCAGGCAGGATCGAAGTCGCCGCCTGGAGCCGTGTTCAACGGCGTCAGGTCACTTCCGTTTGCATTGATGAGATAGAGGCTTGATTCTCGGTAGGAATCGGTGTTGATCTGGCAGGGCGAGGTAAACACAAGCCTTGAGCCGTCCGGCGACCAGGATGGCTGGCAGGCCCCCCAGAAAGATTAGTGATCGGATGTAAATCGGTTCCATCTACGTTGATCAAATAAATCTGCGGCATCCCGATCCGCTGCGAGGCAAAAGCGACCTGGCCATATCCACCCCCGACCGGTGTTTCGGATGGGGTAAGCGTAATTGCCGGTGTTTGCGTTGGCTCCTCTGTTGGCGAAGGGACGGGTGTAGAGGTCTGCGTAGGCGCATCGGTGGGAGAGAGTTCAATAGGGCTAGCAGAGAGGTCAGTGTTGGTTCAGCGGTTGGCGTCTCTGTGGAGGCTAGCGGAATGGCTTCTACTGGGGTAGACAAGATCCAGGGGAGATACGGAGAAACAGAAGGGGGCACCAAGTTTGGATAATAATAGGAAGCAGCGCCAACTCCACCAACCAGCAATAACAAGATCAGTAAGAACTGCAAAAAACAGCCTCGTCGGCGCTTCTTTTTCCTTTTAGGAGGTTTAAACTCGTTCTCCGGCTCGGCCATCAATACCCCCGGCTTGCTTACCAGCCGACTTCTTCGGTGGTCCATCCTGCTCACCATCCCGGCTATCTCCACGATCCAAGGGGAGGCGGCGGAAATGGTTAACTTTCCGGGTAAGTGTTGTGACTTGGACTTAGATCCAAGCAAGCCCTCTGGAGGATCACCAGCAAATTGATACCGGTCAGCGGGATCAATCGCCATGGACTGTTCGATGGCAGCCGCTAAACGCCGGGAGACCTTGCTGTTACGCTTGCGCAGAGGGGTCAGCTGGGCATTGTCCATCGCGCGCGCCAGCCCATCTTCCGGGATGATACCCGTCAAGGCCGCATAAAGGTGTTTCGCCACGAGAGCCCGTGTCCTGTGCGCGGATCGGTGCGGGCCGTGCCGTCTTGTTCCGGCGGAGAATATCCCGGGGTCATCGCGCGCGCGCCGGTCGTGGTTGCCTGGCTGCCCATGTACCACCTTGGCCAGCCCAAAGTCCACCAAAAAGATATGTCCTTCCGGCGTGATCTTTTCATTACCGGGTTCAAGGTAGCCATCCACCATCGCGGGTTTGCGCGTGTGCAGGTGGTTGAGCGCATCGCACATGGCTGCACCGATCATTACGGCTTCGTCTTCTGAAATCGTACCCACCCGCTCCATACGCTGGCGCAAGTCTTCGCCATCGATGAAATCCATCACCAGATACCGCCCCTGGTCGCCGACCACGAAATGGTCCGAAACCCGGGGCAAATTCGGGGTGCCGTAAATTCGCCAGGATCACGGCCTCTGACGAAACTGGCGTGCATATTCATCTGTCGTAAACAGGTTCTCTTTTAGCGCGACATCAACGCCCAGATTTTCATCTACAGCGCGATATACCAATTGCATGCCTCCCTGACCCAGGATTTCGACGACCCGGTAACGCTTATGCAGTAGTGTTCCGCGTTCTAAAGTTATTAATGAGGAAATGTCCCGTACGATGGCTTTGAGCCCCAGACCTGCTGATTATAACAGCTAGCCCCCCACGGGTAGGGACTACGATAATTTCAATTTCATAAAGAAAAGCGGCGCGCCTGCTGCAACCCAGAAGCCGAGCAAGGCGTAACGGGCAAAGCGCAGTATAAAAGGAGCCAGAGAATCGCCTCGCGGAAAAACCAGCCCTAAGCCATACCAGAAGACGAGCACGCCCAGTAAACCAACCGGATAACGCGCGGCACGGTTCCAAACCGGACCCCATGCCTGCCAACCGCCTCGAGGGGCCATCCAGGCCACCCCGGCCAACAACCCGAACAAGGTGCCTGCTGAGGTAATAAGTCCGCTTCAAGGTAAAGGGAGCAATCCCCTCGTCCCCGATTGGCCGCGTTGGTGATCCGGACATCAGGAAGCGCAAAGTCTTTCTTCACCACGACCAGGGTCCAACCGAGCAAAACTATCCCGACAGAAACCAGAAAAGCGGAAAAAAATTGCCTCCCAAGAGATTGTTGCCCGCCCAGAATGCCACCGTATCCCAATAGCGCAAGAAAAGCCACAACAGCAGCGCGCCCACAACCAGCCGGCAACCATGTCCAGGAAAAATTCGCCCCTAGAAACACGCGAGAAAGTCCGATCATGACCATCAGGAAAACTACCAATCCCCAGGCCCAACGACCGCGCACATAAGCAGCCAGGCTGCCCCACACGGCGACTGCATTTTGGGCATGACCAGAAGGAATGCCAAAGAAAACCTCGGCCAAAGTGGTTTGACAGCGGTGCTCACCCAATACGGCGCGGTCCCATAAAGGGCATCTTGAAAATAAAATTCAAGCCGCTACTAAACAGCATGATGTGCCTACCTTCAACCCCAGACCTGCATCGATGCACCAGTACAGGATGGGCGTGATGAGAATGTAAAATTCTTCGGTTCCTAAAAAACTAAAAAATGCATCGGCTCGAGCAGCCAATCCCCCAACGCCTGAAAGGCAATCGCCCAGGATCGATCAGGCTCATACGGGAACAAGAGAACTTCTCCTCTACATTGACGGCGGTGTGCTGTTATTGTACACTCATTGTATGAACAATTTACCGTCTCGGCGCTGGAACTGGCCATCAGTCCTGTTGCTCGTGCTTATGTTACAGGTAGCTACAGCGCGGCTGGGGATCACCCACTGGACAGAATTTCTTTATTTCGCACAAACCTTAGCGGCATTGGGTCTAGTGCTGGGCCTGGCGTTGGGGCACAGTCATTTTAAAATCCGAGCTGTAAGACTGCTCATTCTGGGCTATTCGCTCATCCTGATTCCCTGGCAGCTGACAATGGCCATCGAGGATGACCTGCTTTCCGCCCAACTCGCCAGCGTAGGCGGACGGCTGTATTTCTCCCTGGTACAGTTCTTCCAACGGCAACCGGTCGAGGACGGCTTGCTCTTTGTGGCTTTCATTTCCACGCTGGTCTGGTTCATAAGCATTGCGTCCGGATATTGGTGGGCCCGGCATGGCAATTATCTTGCAGCGGTCCTGCCGGGCGCGATCTTTACTCTGGTCATTCACCTCTACGATCAAATCTACGTCAGTCGCATCTGGTTCTTGGCCGCTTATCTGTTGTTTGCCATATTACTATTAGGGCACCAGTATTATTTGAAAAATCGAGAACTCCTGGCGTGAGCGGCGCATTTTCATGATGCAAGAGAGCACCTTTGACCTGACGCGAGGCATGGTCATTGCCGCCTCTCTTTTCATCGTCCTGGCCTGGACCGCTCCTGCTTCTCAGGCTGGTATCGATGCTGCTACGCGCGCCTGGGGGCAGCTGACAGCCCCCTGGCGGGATGTGCAAGAATGGTTCTCCAACGCAGTCGAATCGCTTCAGGGGATCCTCCGTGCGCCGGCCAACTGATTTTTACGGAAACCACCTGAGCCTCGGGAGCGGCACGCCGTTATCCAACGATGTCCTCTTTAGCGTAGAAGCTCCGGACGTCGAAGACAAATCGCCCCGTTATTACTGGCGCGGATATATCTATGACCTATACCAATACCACGATTGGTACGCCGCAGCCGGTGTCAGCGAGGAGTTTTCCCCTTCGGAGGCTCCTTGCAGATTCCGGACGCGAGCGAACGGGCGGAAGCCAGTTTTATCTTCAATATCGCCACACAAGAGAGCCTGTTATATACGCCAGCCCAACCGGTTTGGGTCAGCCGTCCGGGGCGCGTCCAAATCGTCAACACATCATCCGGCGAGCAAGATTTAATCGCCTGGGCTGCCGTTCCAGGCTTGTTGGCCGGTGAGCAGTATCAAGTTACATCTTCGTTGATCGATCCTTCGATCCAGCAACTGCAGGAGGCCGGGACAGCATACCCGCAATGGGTAAAAGACCGCTACTTGCAGCTCCCGGAAGATTTTTCTCCCCGAGTGGCCCAACTGGCAGAGCAAATCACCCAAGGACTGGACTCCCCATACAATAAGGCGACCGCCATTACCCAATATTTGCGGCAAGAAATCGAATACGCTAATCCGCTTCCTGAGCCTCCACCCGCCGGAGCGGACCCAATCGAATGGATCCTTTTCGATCTCAAACAAGCCTTCTGCAATTATTACGCCTCTGCCGAAGTACTGATGCTACGGTCGGTAGGCGTTCCAGCGCGCATGGCGGTCGGTTTTGCACAGGGAGCTTTCGATGAAGAAGCGAATGTGTATATTGTGCGCAGCCTGAATGCGCACGCCTGGCCCGAAGTATATTTCCCTGGCATCGGTTGGATCGAGTTCGAACCAACCGGGAATCAAGATCCGCTGCTTCGTCCCAACCGGCCGGAAGATGCCACGTCACCGGACTCAAGCGGGGATGCCGAAGGCTTGATCAATCCTTCCCAACTTAACCCTGCCGGAGATTTAACCGGACATCAGGCCCTCTTTGCAGGAAGGCACAGGCCAGGAAAATGCTTCCCAGGCCGCAGGAAACCAGCGGATGCTTCGGTGGCTTTTGTACTCGGCCCTGGCAGTTCTCTTACTTGCATCCGTTTGGCTGCTCAACCGGCAATACGCCGTCTTCCATCAAATCCCGATCCGCTTACAAGCTGTATACGAGCGGAACGGCGGACGAACGCCCGCCTGGCTGGCCAACTGGGCGCGCTGGTCTACCCTGACCCCCATCGAGCGGTCCTTCGAAACGATCAACCGCAGCTTGCGCCTGCTCGGCACCCCCCCGACTTTTTACGCCACCCCGACCGAGCGTGCAAAGTCCTTGTCGAAGGAGCTTCCGATGGCAACCAACTCTATTGAAACATTGCTGTCACAACACCAGGCCTCGCTCTTCACGCCGGAACCCGGGAATCCCGGTCTCGCAAGGCGTGCCAGTCTCGACATCTGGTGGCTTACGCTGCGGAGCCTGATCCAAAAAGTCCTCTACGGACAGCCCATCGAATAAGAATATATCGAGATAGTTCCCATGATCAGCGATAAGACCCGACCCACAACTTTACATCAACAGCTGCTCATTTTGAGCAAGCAGGCTGGGGCTGTCCGCGAAACGTTGAGCAAGGAAGAAGTAAAACTGCCAGATACATCCCTGAAACAACTTAACAACCTCGAAACCGTCCTGGATGGTTTGAGCAAGGATATGGCGATCTTCGAAACCGAGCACAGTAACCTGCTCGAGTTAGCCGGGATCGGACAGGTGGTCAATTCCACGCTCGATCTGGATGCAGTCCTGCAAATCGTGATGGACACGATCATCCGTTTAACCCACGCTGAGCGCGGTTTTCTGATGCTGCGGGATGAACGCAATGAATTGATAACGCGGATCGCGCGCAATTGGGAGCAGGAATCCATCAACCCCAATGAGTTCGCCATCAGCCGGACGATCATGCAGAAGGTCATCGATTTAGGGGAACCTGTCCTGACGACGAACGCGCAGGAAGATCCTCGTTTTGGAGGCCAGGAAAGCATCGTCGCTTATAGTTTGCGCTCCATCCTGTGCGTTCCGCTCAAGGTCAAAAATGAGCTGATCGGTTTGATCTATGCCGACAACCGCATCCGCAGCGGTATCTTTACCGAAAATGCGCGTGACCTGTTGACCGCTTTTGCGAACCAGGCCGCTGTTGCGATCGAAAATGCGCGCTTGTTTTCCTCCCTGAAACATACGCTGGCGGAAGTGATCGAGCTCAAAAGCCTGATGGACAATATCTTTGCCTCCATTGCCAGCGGAGTCATTACGGCGGACATACAGGATCAAATCACGTTGTGTAACCGCGCAGCGGAGAATATCCTGGGATACGCCGCCGTTGATTTGATCGGGCATCCCTTAAGTAAAGTTTTGCCGGAGCTGGCGGAAAATATCACCCCACACCTGCTCGAAGTGCGCAACAGTGATCAACCCATTATGGGCTTGGAGATCAGGCACACGTTGCCCAAACGGGGCCTGGTAGACTGGCGATTGAACCTGTCGCCACTCAAGGACGCAGACAAGACCACACAGGGCGTGGCCATCGTGCTGGATGATTTAACCGAGCAAAAACGTCTCGAGGCGCAACGTCGCCTGTTCGAACGCATGGTCTCCCCGGCAGTGATCAACCAACTTGACCCGAACAGCCTTCAACTGGGCGGCAAGCGAGTCGATCTGACTATTTTATTTGCAGACATCCGGGGCTTTACCAGTTTCAGCGAACAGGTCTCTCCAGAACGGCTGGTATCCGTCCTGAACCGGTATCTGGCTGCCATGGCGGAAGCAGTGCTTTCCCAGGAAGGAACGATCGACAAGTTCATGGGAGACGCCATCATGGCCTGGTTCAATGCGCCAATCCCACAATCAGACCACACCCTTAGAGCCGTCAAAGCAGCACTGCTCTTGCGTGAAACGGTGGAAAACTTATACAAGGAACTCCCCGAAGATTCCCATCTTGAGTTTGGCGCGGGCATCCACTATGGCGATGCAGTCTTGGGATTGATCGGCACCGATCGCCGCCTGGAATACACGGCCATCGGCGACAGCGTCAACACCACAAAGCGGATCCAGGAGAATTCTGGCCGGAACCAGATCCTGATCACCAAGGATGCCTACGAGCGCGTCAAAGATACGGTGGAGGGGAAATATTCCGAGTCGATGAGCGTGAAGGGCAAAAGCCAGCCCTTGGAAGTCTATGAAGTGTTTGATCTCAAGAAGGTGGACCCTGAGTAAGTCCTGGCGCGCACGCTGTTAGGAAGTTTTCCAAGTAGAAGTTTCGTAATAGACAGTAGAATGAGAAAAGCCTGAAAGTAAGGGTGTACTGTAGTTGAAGAAGTACCCGAAAACAGGAGTGCGGGCGTACACCCGAACTCCTGTTTTCGGGCTTCCCTTTGTAATTCTGTGATTTACTGAAATTTTAACAGGTCTGGGACAAGTAATGCGGCTATAATAAGCCCACAAACGGGTCATGAAATGGTAGATCAAGAGACGAAATCCCAAGTTTTTATCAGTTACTCGCGCAAAGACGTCAATTTTGCTCGCCGTCTGGCTGCTGACCTGGACGAGGCCGGCTTCGATGTCTGGTGGGATCTTTCCGATCTGAGGGGCGGCGACGATTGGGTAAAGTTCATTCCATCCGCGATCGAGGCCAGCCAGTATTTTGTGGTTTTGCTCTCCCCGAGTTCGCTCCAGTCCGAGTGGGTAGCGAAAGAATATAGCTATGCCTTGCGGCTTCACAAGAAAGTCGTCCCGGCGATGATCAAACCCTCCGAAGTGCCGTTTGCCCTGAACACAATCAACTATGTCGATTTTGTGCACGAAGAATATGACGTCGCTCTAAATAAGCTATTGTTAGCCCTGGACGGTATCGCACGGCCTTTGGTCCCCGTTACAGGATGGAAAAGGTTCCTCAGAAATTTATCTCCTGTGATCACCAGGAATCCGTTATTAGCCATTCCAATCGTACTTATTCTCCTGGCAATCCTGCTCTATCCTTTTCTAAAACCTTCTGCGCCGCCGCCCTTGCCCCCTACTGATACCCCAACCGCAACGTGGACAATCACCCCCTCCCCGACCGAAAGCGACACGGACACGCCTACTGCTACTCCGAGCCGCACGTCTACTCCAACGGAGACGTTTACGCCAACCATATCTGCCACGCCTAGCACCACACCGACCAAAACTCTCATCCCGGCCAATTATGTGCTCCCAACGGTTTGCGTACGGCCGACCCAGCCGGATATACAGGCTGTGTATGTACGCACCGGTCCAGGTACGGATCGGGGAGTCTTGCCAAGTGCACCGGCCATGGATGTAGGGAAATGTCCTTTAATTGGCGGACAAAACGAAGCAAATACCTGGCTGATGATCGCCTACAGTCAAACTGCAACGGAGTTTGCGCCATACGAAGGCGGCTGGATCAGCAAGGAGCTGTTCGACCTGAGCGTACCCGTCATTATTCCTGAGATTACGTTGACTCCAACGCCCACCATAACGTTGACCCCGACCATCACTCCGACTCCAACGGCAACAGAAACCTTTACTCCGACCCAGACGCCTTCCCCAACCATCGCGACGGAACCGACGAATACTCCTTAAGTTCCAATTCGGGAAGGCGGGGTTAGCCTCATATTATTTCTCGAGATTCAAACATGCAGCCTGATCATAAAATTGCTCGTTCGGGGAATGTCCGAGTCCGGTCTAAGCGCAGCGCGAATAAGTGGCCCTACCTGATCGGGGCTTTTTTGATTCTGATCGTTTTCACTTTTATGCGGACAGAACGAACAAGCGGGTATATCTACGTAGCAGACAGATACCACCAGTTCCAAAAAAACCTGATCAAGCTCAAGTATATTTATGATTCCCATGATTTTGGCGCCCCCAAACCAAACATCATCACCAAAAACGTGGCATCGCCAATCGATGGGATGACGATGATCTACATACCGGCAGGGGATTTTTTGATGGGCGATGATCGAAGTCCGGCAAAAGCTTCCCCCCAACACCTGGTCTATTTGGATGCCTACTGGATGGATCAGACGGAAGTCACCAATCGGATGTACGCATTGTGTGTGAAGGCCGGTGTTTGCATGTTACCAATTCAATCCGACGGCGTTAATCCATACTACGATAACGCACGCTACTTTAATTATCCAATCGTATACGCTGACTGGAATGACGCAGAACAGTATTGCGCCTGGGCCAACCGGCGACTTCCCACCGAAGCAGAGTGGGAAAAAGCCGCTCGCGGCACGGACGGTCGCAGATATCCCTGGGGAAACGAAAAGCCGAATTCGAAACTGTTGAATTATCAAGACAATATCGGCACGCCTCTTCCCGTGGACCGCTACCCTTCAGGCGCAAGCCCTTATGGGATCTTGAACATGGCCGGAAACGTGCGGGAATGGATTGCTGATTGGTATGACAACGATACGTATAAAGAACGATCACTCTCTCAATCCGCTTGGCCCGGAAACCGGAACGTCGCGATCCCTTCGTGGAGGGCATTTTTCGGATTCCTGGCAGCAAGTTTCGACCTATAATAGGTTCAGTCACGAACCCTGGTCTGCCGGCCTGGCACGTGGCTTCCGCTGCGCAGCGGACGAGTAAGGTAGTTGCCCTGCCAAACAGATAACAAAACCGGGCAGGTTTGGGTATCTCCTGCCCGGTTGCTGCGTAAGGACTTCTTTTACGGCGTGTGCGTTATCGCGGTGAAAGCGTTCACCTGCCCATGGCCGTAGAAGGAGTTATAGCCAGCGCCGCCCTGGCAATTGGCTAAATAACTTCCGGTCCCACTTGGGTCGAAGGGATTTGGTGGACATTCCACCGGATCGGCTGTGCTGGTGAGGTACGCTGCAACTCGGCCCTGAGGCATTTTACCGAACTGGCTGATGATCAGCGCTGCAACACCGGCCACGTGGGGAGAAGCCATTGAAGTGCCCTGTAGATAAGCATACCTGTTACCAGGATACGTCGAGAGCACAGTCCCACGGGGTGCAGCAGCCGTGCGCTGGTAGCGGGAATCGCCGCCCGGAGCAACGAGCTGGACGGTACCAACGCCGTAACTGGAGTAGTAAGATTTTTGCATCAAGTTCCCGTTCGCAGTGACCGTAATCACCCCGGGAATTTCTGCCGGGATGACCCCGCAAGCGTTGGTTATTTCCCGTGTCAGCGGCGTGCCATCATCCGGGCTGATCGTATCGACCGTTGGATGCGCCAGATCATCGTTTTCGTTGCCGGCAGACGCGACAACCGTCACACCCTGTGACATGGCATAGCGGATTGCCCGTCGTAAGCTCTCCCAGATTGCCCTCTGAACAGGATCGTTGCGACAGTTGTACAACCAGGGATCGACAAAATAGCTGTTGTTGGTCACATCCACGCCGTGCGTGGCTGCCCACATGAAAGCGCAAATCACATACTCGGGATACAAAAAGCCGTTCGAGTCGGTCGCTTTGATGGCAGCGATCTTCACATTCGGGGCTACCCCCACGATGCCGATGCCGTTCGCAGCCGCAGCGATCGTGCCAGCAGTATGGGTCCCGTGCCCGAACTGATCGCTCCAGGCAGCCGGATCCTGGTTGGGAACACCACCAACGCACGAAACACTGTTAGCGAAATCGATATTGGCGACCAAATCAGGATGGGTGGCATCAATACCGGTGTCGATATCCCCTACCAGCACTGACGGGCTGCCGCCTGTAATGGCGTGCGCTTCGGGAACATGGATCTGTACCATATCCCATTGGAGACCGAACATCGGATCGGTATCAGCTACCGGGAAGTTGGGCAGGTCGCCGGGAGGCGGACCGGAAGCGTCGTAGAACTCCACGAATTCGTCGCTGTGTTGTACGCCAAATCCTTCTGTCGAAGAAACGCCCTGGATTTTATTATTCTGAAGCAGGTTAGTGCGGAACAGTTCGTTGTCAGAGCTTGCGATGACAACGCCGATCTTGTCATAACTGTAGATCAGGCTCCCGCCCGCGTTAGCGATCACCTTTGCCGCGTCGGAAGAAACGGCGTTGGATTTATAGAGGACAAGGTATGTTTGTGCGGTTCCAATTACAAAAGGCTGTTGTGCGGATGTGTTGGAGGGCGCAGCGCCCGCTGAGATACCCGTCATGCTGATCAAGATGACGAGAACGGACATCAACACCCAAATCTTTTTAATCTTCATTTTTCTCCTCAATTGGCGAAATCGATATAGCTTGTGAAACCCCTTGAAAGTTGCAGTTTTCATACTTCTTCTGTCAAGTCACCTCCTGTCTACAACGCGCATAAAGTTGTGAAAAACCCTGTACCAGACCAACCATTCTGCTTACAGTCTGTGATCAAAACCCCATCGCCCTGAATGCCTATGTTCCTTCCAAGCATGCAAGGTTTATGTCATTATGATATTGCTGATAAGAAGAAATAACAAGTAGCCGAACCTTAAAATATTGATAAGATTGGGTTGTAATATCCGAAATGCTGATTCATCCCCGCAGTTCGGGGAAAGATTGCAAGCAGCGCTTCAGGCGCCGGATGCCTTCCTCGATCTTCTTCTCGCCGTAAAACACGTAACACAGACGAATATGTTCTGGCATGCCTCCCTGGCTGGAAAACAGGAGGCCCTGCCTGAAACCGACTTTAAAGTGCTGCGCCTCTTGCCGGAGCTTTTGAGCGTCTACACCGGGCAGGCGCACCCAGAAGAAGAAACCGCCTTGCGGAGTTTCAAATACAGCCTGTGGCAATTCCCGGCGCAGGGCAGCCTCCATGGCCACCAGGCGCGAGCGGTATACAGCGACCAGTCTCGCAATGTTCCGTTCCAGGTCGCCAACCTCCACCAGTTCCCGCACAATGGCGGAGGTGAAGGGATTCAACCCGCCGCCACTGTCCAGCAGACCGCTGGAGACCAGGCGCTCGATCCAGTTCGGGTGCGCCTGCATCCACCCCAGCCGCAGACCGGGCGCCAGAATTTTGGAGAAGGAACCTAGAGAGATGACGGTTTCCATATCCGTGTAGGCGGCAAACGATTTTATCCGTCGGTCGGAATAATTCAGGAAGTGATAGACCTCGTCGGCAACGACGGTGAAGTGATATTCTTGGCTTAGTTGGACCAGCTTCTCGCGTCGTTCATCCGGAAGCGTAAACCCGCTGGGGTTCTGGAAGGTTGGAACGGTATACAAGAATTTCGGCTGCGCCTGAGCCAGTTTTTCTTCCAGGTTTTCGAGGACCAATCCGCTTTCATCGGTCTGAATGGGCACGATCCGCAGGTCATGGTCAGCGAAGATGCGCAGCGCCAGGAAATAGGAGGGTTCTTCTACAAAAATGGTATCGCCGGGGCGGGTGAAGTGCGCGCAAATCAAATCCAAGGCGTTCGAGATACCGTTGGTCACAAACAAAGTGTCCTGGTCAACGGGAAAACCGTATCCCCGGCTTAAAAAGTCCACCAGCGAGATGCGGAAATACCCGTTCCCCTGCTCGGCGCCGTATTGCAGGAAAGCCGGATCACCCTTTGCAAAGCAAGTTTCCGCAGCGCGGCTCAGCATGTTCAGCGGCAGCAGCGCGAAGTCCGGGTCACCGAGGCCCAGGTCGATCATACCTGGAGGAATATGGATTTGCGAGGTGGGAATATGGTTGGTTTCTATTTCACCACATCCCATATTGCTTCCGGGTGTTTTGCCGCCACCTGCAACAATACACGCGCTGCACCTTCAGGCGTCCTTCGCCCCTGCTCCCAATTACGCAGCGTTTTAACGCTAATACCCAACAAGGCAGCAAACTCATCCTGGGTAAGCTTGAAAGCGCTCCGAATTTTTTTTACATCGGGAGCCTCTACAGTAAAGGTGCGTCCTGGTTTAGCTTCGCCGCGAAGAAATTTTCCCCCCTCTCGTACACTAGCAACTAGTTCGTTGAACATGTCTTCCTTCATTTGTACTCCTTTTCAACAATTTCACGCAATATCTTAAGTTGTTTTAGCGTTAGGTTACCTTGCTCACTCTTAGGATATATGAAAATCATCAAGATTTGGTTTTGCGCAACTACCCAGTAGTAAATAACTCGTACACCGCCACGTTTACCTCGATCACGGATCGACCAACGTACCTTCCGCAAACCACCTCCACTTGGAAGGAGTGCACCCATATCCGGTCGAGCCGATAAAGCCAATTGCAGTTGACTATATTCATCATCAGCAAGTAACGAGGTAACTTGACGGGTAAAGATGCTGGTCTCAATGAACTGCATGACAAACCAATTATACGCCATTGGCGCACTAAAATCAAGATATCTTCGGCACGATCCATCATTTTTATTTTCCTCCACCAAGGAATTTGTCCCTAATCCGTTATAATCAGACCAGACCACTCGAATTAGACGGCGGACGATAGATACTACGCTAACGCACAGTGCAGGCAGTGGACAATGGTGCGCGATCCGTCGCCAATGGTCTGGAGTTTTATGCCCAAAAAGAAATCCTCTAACAATCACCTGCCTCTCCCCCCCGAAGAAATCATCAAAGACTACCGCCTGGCTTACCAATCCCGCCAGGCCGCCCTGATCGGCCGCCGGGAGGTGCTCTCCGGCAAGGCCAAGTTTGGCATTTTCGGCGACGGCAAGGAAATCCCCCAACTGGCCATGGCGCGCTCCTTCCAGAAAGGCGACTGGCGTTCCGGCTACTACCGCGACCAGACCTGGATGTTTGCCCTCGGGGTAACAAGCATCCAGGAATTTTTTGCCCAGTTGTATGCCCATGCCGACGTGGAACACGAACCCGCCACCGCCGGCCGCTCGATGAACGCCCACTTCGCCACCCGCTACCTGTACCCGGATGGCAGGTGGAAGGACCAGGCCCAATCTTACAACGTCGCCGCCGACGTCTCGCCGACCGGCTCTCAGATGCCGCGCACCGTCGGACTGGCCTACGCTTCGGTCGTTTATCGCAAGCTGGGAGAGTTGGAAGAATTCAAGGATTTCTCTCGTAACGGAAATGAGATCGCCTGGGCCAGCATCGGCAACGCCTCCACCGCCGAGGGCATGTTCTGGGAATCGGTCAACGCGATTGGCGTGCTGCACGCACCTTCGATCATCACCATCTACGACGACGGCTACGGCATCTCGGTCCCCAACCAGTTCCAGATGGTCAAGGAAAACATCGGCACCATCCTGAGCGGTTTCCAGCGCGAGCCCTGCCCCGCCGACGACTGCGACCGCGGCTACGACCTGTACAGCGTTCACGCCTGGGATTATTCTGCCTTGCTCGAAACCTTTGCGGCGGCGGCCGAGATCGCCCGCGAATACCACATCCCCGCGCTGGTGCACGTCACCGACGTCACCCAGCCGCAGGGACATTCCACCTCCGGCTCGCACGAACGCTACAAAAGCCCGGAACGCTTGCAATGGGAACAGGACTTCGACGGCATCAAGCGCATGCGCGCCTGGATGATCGAGCAGGGCCTCATTTCGGACCGGGAGCTTGCCACCCTTGAAGAGGCCGACCGCCAGACCGTGGAGGGGATCCGCAAATCTGCCTGGGAAGCGTATCTCAGCCCGATTTTGGAGGAGCGCGCCCAGGTGCTGGACATGCTCGACGAGGTTGCAGGGAGTACGTCGAAAGCTGAGGAGCTGGAAACGCTCAAACAACGGCTGGCAGGCCTGCCGTCCCTGACGAGGCGCGATATCCATACAGCCGTCCATGAGGCCTTGCGACTCCTGCGCCTGGACGAGAATCCCGTCAAGCAAGTGCTGGTCAACTGGAAGAACGAGCAAGACAGGGTCAACCAGCAGCGCTACGGCTCGCACCTGTACAGCGGGACGGCGTTGGCCGTGCCCGAAGTCAAACCCGCCTACTCGAAGGACTTGCCCACCGTGATGGGCTTCGAGGTGATGAATGCCGCCTTCGACAAGCTGCTCGCAAAGGAGCCGCGCCTGATCGCCTTCGGGGAAGACGTGGGCGAATTGGGCGACGTCAACCAGGGCTTCCGTGGCATGCAGGAGAAGTATGGCGAGTTCCGTGTCAGCGATACAGGCATCCGGGAAGAGACGATTATAGGGCAGGCCATCGGCATGGCAATGCGCGGTCTGCGGCCGGTTGCCGAGGTACAGTACCTTGATTATCTGCTCTACGCGCTGCAGATCACATCCGACGACCTGGCAACCCTGCACTGGCGCACTGCAGGCGGGCAGAAGGCGCCCGTTATCATCCGCACGCGCGGACACCGGCTGGAGGGCATCTGGCATTCCGGCTCGCTCCTGTCGGGCATCATCAATCTGGTACGCGGCATGTACGTGCTGGTGCCACGCGACATGACCCGCGCTGCCGGGTTCTACAACACCTTGCTGCAAGCGGACGAACCCGCGATCGTGGTCGAGGTGCTGAACGGTTACCGCGTCAAGGAAAAGCTGCCCGATAACATCGGCGAATACACCATCCCGCTGGGCGTCCCGGAGGTCATTCGCCAGGGAGAGGATGTGACCCTGGTCACCTACGGCGCCCTCTGCCGGATCGCCCAGGAAGCGGCCAGGAAATTGTCGGAAGTGGGCATCGAGGTGGAGATCGTCGACGTGCAAACCCTGTTGCCGTTCGATCTTCCCGGAAAAATCATCGAATCTTTGAGGAAGACCAGCCGGGTCATTTTTGTGGACGAAGATGTGCCCGGCGGCACATCCGCGTATATGCTGCAGGAAGTGCTCGAGAAGCAGGGCGGCTACTACTGGCTCGACTCCGCCCCGAGGACGCTAACCGGCGCGCAACACCGCCCCGCCTACGGCAGCGACGGCGATTACTGGTCCAAACCCAATGCGGAGACGATCTTCGACGCGGTGTATGAGATGATGCATGAGGTGGATCCGGGGAAGCACCCAGTGATTAGGTGAGCAGTGATCAGGAACCAGTATCCAGTTTTCAGTGACTAGTATCCAGTGGAGAGTTTATGAGTAAGCTAGCGTATGCAAAGAGTCATAGAGATCTGATTGTTTACCAAAAGGCGCGGGCTTTAGCAAATGATATTTTTAATCTTACAAAATCGTTCCCGAAAGAGGAAATGTATTCTTTGACTGATCAAATCCGTCGCTCGTCACGTTCCGTTGGCGCACAAATTGCGGAAGCATGGGCCAAACGGCGCTATGAGAAGCACTTTATCAGCAAACTCACCGATGCCGATGGTGAACAACATGAAACCCAGCACTGGCTTGAAACCGCCCTGGATTGCAAATATATTTCTGAGATAGAGGCTCAAGCCCTTGTAGAAAAATGCAGGGAGGTTGGTCGTTTACTGGGGAGTATGATGGATAAAGCGGATCTATTCTGTAATCCTTCATCTAGTTCCGTCCGCGAGTTTCAAGCGGAATATTTTGTAAACTAACTGGTTACTGATCACTGGTTACTGTTTACTGATTACCAGCAACTGGTTCCAATTGGAGGAATAAAATGGCAACTAAGGTATTTGTCCCCCTACTCGGCGAAGGCGTAGAAGAAGTCACCGTCAGCAAGTGGCTCAAGCAGGAAGGCGATTTGATCGAGGAGTTGGAGGCGCTGGTAGAAGTGAATACCGATAAGGTGGACACCGAAATCCCTGCACCTTCTTCAGGGGTCGTGTTGAAGATCGAGATGCAGGAAGGCGCGGTGGCGAAGGTCGGGGAGGTGCTGGCGGTGATCGGGCAAGCGGGGGAAACCGTTGGCAGTGGACAGTCGACGGTTGACGGCGAAGAAACCGAATCTGAAAAAAAGGAAGAAACACGCAAAGAAAAAGAGCCTATTGCACAAGCCCCTGCTGCCGACCACCAACCACCAACCCTCAACCGAGACCTTGGATTTATTTCCCCCGTCGTCGCCAAAATCGCCGCCGAGCATAACGTGAATTTGCAACAGGTGCCGGGCACGGGATTGAATGGGCGCATCACGAAGAAAGATGTTCTCAGTTTTGTAGAAAGTGGAAAGAAGAAAGTAGTTGAGGAAGCAGGTGAGCACGGAAAGACGCAGCGGACAGCGCCGGCGCCTGCCCCGCGTCACCCCTGACCGCAAGCGACCAACTGATCAAACATTCCGTCATTCGCAAACAAATCGCCGAGCACATGGTCAACTTCCAAACGCACCTCGCCGCACGTGATGACCGTGATGGAGGTGGATATGTCGAAAGTCGTGGCCCACCGCAAGGCCAACAAAGCGACCTTCGCGCGCGACGGCGTCAACCTGACCTTCACCGCTTATTTCATGCAGGCGATCGTAGCGGGATTGAAGGCCCATCCAAACGTCAACTCCTCCTGGACAGACGAAGGATTGCTCATCCATTCGAACATCAACATCGGCATGGCCACCTCGCTGGGCGAGGAAGGTCTGATCGTGCCGGTCATCAAGGGCGCGGACAGTTTGTCGCTGCTGGGGATGGCGCGCACCATCAACGACCTGGCAAACCGGGCCCGCTCGAAGAAGCTCAGCCCCGACGACGTCAAGGGCGGAACGTTCACGCTCACCAATCACGGCATCAGCGGCTCGCTGTTCGCCTTCCCGGTCATCAACCAGCCGCAGAGCGGGATCCTGGGTGTCGGCGCGATGCAGAAGCGCGCGGTTGTAATCACCGACGCGGAGGGCAATGACTTCGATCGCCATCCGCCCGATGGTCTACCTGTCGTTCGTCTTCGACCACCGCGTCCTGGACGGCGCTTCGGCGGATTGGTTCCTGGCAAAGGTCAAAGAGACGCTGGAAAATTGGAGCTGATAAAGGCGAGCATTCCCCTATTCCTGAAAATCCAAATTTAGTAAATCCGGAAATGCTCCGGTACAGCAAATTTGTGATTTACGGAAATTTAGAGATGTGAATGTGGGATAATTATTTTTGTGCAAACTTTCCTTATCTATGGCTCCTATGGCTACACCGGACAATTGATTGTTGATCGCGCCCTCCAACAGGGCCTCAATCCCGTCCTTGCCGGGCGAGACGAAAAGAAAGTGCGCGCCCAGGCGGAATCCCTGGACCTGGAATACCGCGCTTTTTCACTCGATAACACACCCGCCCTCTACTCTGCCTTAGAAGCTGTGGAGGGCGTTGTGCATTGCGCCGGTCCGTTTGTGCACACCTTCCAGCGCATGGCGGAAGCCTGCCTGGTCACGCGCCGCCATTACCTGGATATCAGCGGCGAGATCGCCGGCTTCGAAGCGCTGGCCCAGCTGGACGAGGACGCCAAACGGGCAGGGATCATGCTGCTGCCCGGCGCCGGTTTCGACGTGGTCCCCAGCGACTGCCTGGCGATGCATCTCAAGAAGCGCCTGCTTTCAGCCACCCATCTCCGGCTCTATATCCGTAGCGTGCGAGGCGGCTTCTCGCGCGGGACAGCCCGCTCCGCTATCGAAAACATGCACCGCGGAGGCATGATCCGCCAGAATAAGGAGTTGGTGAACGTCCCCCCCGCCTGGAAGGTGCGGGAGTCGATTTCGGGCGCGGGCCGGTGGAGGTCGTTTCGATCGGTTGGGGCGATGTTTCCACCGCCTATCACAGCACCGGCATCCCCAATATCGAGACCTACATGGCCTTCCCGCCTTTGCCATTCGGCTGCTGCGCGCCCTGCCGGCCCTCGGTCCGCTGGTTACCACGCGCCCGGTCAAATGGGTCCTGAAACAGGCCCTTCACCTGGTCCGCAGCGGACCGACGGAGGAGCAGCGTCGAACCGGATTTAGCCTGATCGTTGGGGAAGCCAGCAACGAGAACGGGATGTCGGTCTCGTCTCAATTAAGACTCCGGAAGCTTATAAGATGACTTCCCTGACAGCGGTAGAAATCATGGAACGCGTCCTTGCCGGAGAATTCAAGACCCGGTTTCCAGACCCCATCCCTGGCGTATGGTGCGGATTTTATTTTAGGATTTAAAGGGGTGGAAAGAGTAGACTTATGAAGGAGATCCGTATGAAAGTTTATTTGTCTGCGGTGATCGTGAGCCTGGTCCTGGTGACCGCGTGCACCGCCCAGGCGACGACCCAGCCGGCGAATACACCCATTGCAGCACTACCTGCAACCGAACTTGCCAGCGGAACCGGAGAGCCTGCCCCATCTTTTGCATTGAGCAGTCCGGCTTTTGGGCAGGGAGGGCCGATCCCGTCAAAATATTCCTGCAACGGCGATGACATTTCGCCGCCACTGGCCTGGGGAGAGCCGCCCGCCGGGACAAAGTCCCTGGCGCTCATTGTGGACGACCCCGATGCGCCCGGCGGCACCTGGGTGCACTGGGTCGTGTTCAATATTCCGCTCGAGTTTCACGAGTTGGCGGAAGGGATGCAGGGGGCTGACGCGGCCGTCACCGTCGGGGAAAATTCCTGGGGCCGCAGCGACTACGGCGGTCCCTGCCCGCCCTCTGGCACGCACCGCTATTTCTTCAAACTCTACGCGCTGGACGCGGCCCTGGACCTGGACAAGAGCGCCGGCAAAAAACAGGTGCTGGCAGCCATGGAAGGACACGTCCTGGCTGAAGCGGATTTGATGGGAACGTTCAGCCACTAAACAAGCGATGTGACAGTCACTTGGCCCCACTCCGCTTCGGTTCGGGTGCTTCGGAAAAGCGACTGTCACCTGATCTCAACTTTTAGGAGCAACATTGGAATTCATTGGAGAACTGGCTGCGTTAGCGACTTCGATTGCCTGGAGCGGGACATCGGTGCTTTTCACCAAGGCCACCCAACAGGTCGGCTCGATCATCGTCAACCGGATCCGCGTGATTTTGGGACTGGTCTTCCTGATGTTGTTGAATTGGGCCTTCTACGGCTATCTGCTGCCCGTCGGCGCCGGGGCGGACCGCTGGATGTGGTTTGCGCTCTCCGGCGCGATCGGTTATGCCATGGGAGACCTTTTCCTGTTCCAGAGTTTCCTGTGCATCGGGGCGCAGCGCAGCATGCTGATGATGAGCCTGGCCCCCTTGCTGAGCGCCGGCCTGGCCTGGATCTTCTTCGGTGAAACCCTGACCGCCATCCAGATGCTCGGCGTGTTGATCACTTTGACGGGCATCGCCTGGGTTATCACCCGGCGCCCGCAAAGCGGACCCAGCCAGGTATGCAGTCCATTGCAGGGCGTGCTCTTCGGGCTGGGCGCTGCGACGGGGCAGGCGGTCGGTTTTGTGCTCTCCAAGCAAGGATTGGCAGACAACTTCTCGCCTATCGCCGGGAACTCCATCCGTATGCTGGCAGCGGTCATCGTGCTCTGGGCCCTGGCAAGCGTTCAGGGCAAGGCCAGGCAAACCATCGACAGCATGCGTGAAAATCCAAAAGTGTTCGGTTGGCTGGCGCTGGCGGCCTTTACCGGGCCGGTACTGGGCGCGACCCTCTCGCTGTTTGCGCTACAACACACCCAAGTAGGGATCGCCAGCACCTTGATCGCCCTGCCGCCGGTCTTCCTGCTTCCGGTCAGCTGGCTGGTCTTCAAAGAAAAATTCGAGTGGGGCGCCGTGCTTGGGACACTGGTTGCGATTGGAGGCGTGGCGTTGTTGTTTTTGACGTAATGGTTTAACCACAGATGAACACAGATAAACAATTGAAACGAGATCTGTTTATTTTCTGATCATTGTTCATCCTGTTTCCCCGTGTCCGAAAGGGGATCTGCCCGCTCTGGCGGGTCGGGCCAGTGTGTTGAATGTTTGAAAGGATCAAGAGATGGAAACAAAATTGGACCTTAACGGTAAAGTCGCGATCGTGACGGGCGCAGGCAGTGGCATCGGCCGGGGGATCGCCAGGGCTCTGGCGGCAGAAGGCGTGGGTGTCGCTATCTGTGGAAGGCGCAGCGAGCCGCTCAAGGAAACTGCCCGGATGATCGAGGCGGCTGGGGGGCGTGCGGTGGCCATTCAGGCGGATGTCTCCCAAACTAAGGATGTTCAGCGCGGCGTCAAGGCCGCGCTGGCAACCTTCGGCCGCCTGGATATTCTCGTCAACAACGCCGGCATCTCCGGCGGTGATTACATCCACGAAATGACAGATGATGACTGGGGCCAGGTGATGACGGTCAACCTGCGCGGTGCGTTCAGGATGGCGCGAGAAGCGTTGGGCATCTTCCGGGAACAGAAATCCGGCCATATCATCAACATCAGCTCTGAATCAGGGCTCGAGTATTATCCCGGAGACGGTTCTTACGGCCTCTCCAAGCATGCTCTCAATGACCTGAGCGAGTACATCCAGCGCGAGAACCAGGAGCTGAACATCCGCGTCAACACCATCTGCCCCGGGATGGTCGTCACTGAAATGACCGAGAACAGCACCGGATTGGACCACGAGAAGTGCTTGTATCCCGAAGATATCGCCGATTTGGCCCTCTGGCTGCTGACGCGCCGACCGAATGTCAAGATCGGCACCCCGGTCCTGATCCAGACCATGCTTAATCCCTGGGAATAGACCTGCGAGGAATCCATGGCCAAAAATTCACTGCTTCAACGCGTTCAATCGGAGGGCCATCCCCTGATCGATCGGGAAATGGTCACCTTCCTATGGGAAGGGGAAACTGCCCCACAGTTGATCGATGATTTGCATAACTGGGAGGAGAATCCTCAATCCCTTGACCGCATCGCGCCTGGGATTTGGGCCTGTTCCTTCGACCTGCCCCGGGACGCCTACCTGGAGTACGCCTTCCTCGATCCGCAGAAGGAGGAACGCATCCCCGATCCCCATAACAAACAGCGTATCTGGAACGGCGTCAATGGCTACAACTACTTCTTCTATATGCCAGAAGCCGCGCCCACCCCGCTCGCGCGCAGGCAAAAAGACGTACCGCGCGGGGCGCTGACCAAACACACCCTGCCCGCCTGGATGCTGGCCGAGGGCGGCAAACGGACAGTCCACCTCTACCAGCCGCCAGGCAATGAACCGGTCCCGTTGCTGGTGGTCTACGACGGCAACGACTACCTGCAACGCGGAAAACTGGCCACGATCGTAGACAATTTGATCGCCGAAAAGCGGATCCGCCCGTTGGCCATGGCTTTATTGAAACATGGGGGTCCACGGCGCTTCGTCGAGTATGCCTGCTCCGAGGCCACCCTGGCCTGGCTTGACCACGACGTGCTGCCGCTGGCGCGCGAGCAGCTCAACCTGCTGGAGGTCGACAAACATCCCGGCGCTTACGGCGTGCTGGGCGCGTCCATGGGCGGGTTGATGGCGCTCTACACCGGATTGCGCATGCCGGATCTTTTCGGAAAGGTGTTGAGTCAGTCCGGCGCCTTCCACTTCGAGCAATTCGATACCGTCACCGTGGACATGGTCCAGCACTTCCCCAAGCGCGACCTGCGCGTCTGGATGGATGCGGGCAAGCTGGAATGGCTGCTCGACTCCAGTCAGAAAATGCATACAGCGCTGAAATCCAAAGGTTACGATGTGACTTATCGCGAATTCAGCGGAGGCCACAACTACACGGCCTGGCGCGACGACCTCTGGCGCGGCCTGGAAACGTTGTTTCCCGTGGAGGAATAGATATGGATATTGCAATTATGATTGAAGGCCAGAACGGACTGAACTGGCCGCGCTGGAAAAGAATTGTGAAGTTGGTAGAAGATTTGGGGTTTGCAGGCTTATACCGCTCCGATCACTTCACCAACGCCAGCCCTCCGGACGTTGACTCCCTGGAGTTATGGGTCTCCCTGACCTGGCTGGCAGGCAACACCAAACGGATTGAATTCGGCCCGCTGGTGACCCCGTTTTCTTTCCGGCACCCTGTCCACACGGCGCGGATGGCGGGCGCCGTCGACGATCTCTCCGGCGGGCGGCTGACGTTGGGCCTGGGCGCCGGCTGGCAGGAACGCGAGCACGAGAAGTTTGGGTTCCAACTCCTGGATGTGGACGAGCGTTTCCAGCGCATGGAAGAGGGGCTGGAAGTGGTCACACGGCTGCTACACAGCGATTCTCCTTCCAGTTTTTCAGGCGAATTCTATACTCTGAAGAACGCCCTCCTGCTCCCGCGCCCTGCGCGCCAGAACGGCCCACCAATCCTGATCGGCGGCAACGGTGAAACGCGTACCCTGCCCCTGGCAGCCCGCTTCGCAGACGAGTGGAACGCGGTCTTCACCACGGCCGACGAAGTCCGCCGGTTGAACGGGGTCCTGAATGGTTTGCTGGAAGAGCGGGGCAGGAGACCCGCTGACGTGCGCCGCTCCCTGATGACCGGTTGCATCTTCGGGAGATCGGATCAGGAAATCAGGGAAAGGAGTAACCTGTACGGCAATTCCACTCCCGAGGAACTGCGGGAAGAAGGCAACATCGTTGGCACGGGCGCGCAGGTTTCCGAACAATTGTCGAGCCTGGCAGCAATCGGTCTCGACCGGGTGATGCTGCAATGGCTCGACCTCGATCACCTGGATGGGTTAGAGTCGCTGGCAAACGCTGTCCTATGATCCTGGCTACCCTGTGCTACCTCAAACAGAACGGCCACACCCTGATGGTCTACCGCAACAAAAAGCCCAACGACATCCACCAGGGCAAGTGGAACGGCCTGGGCGGCAAGTTCGAGCCGGGAGAAAGCCCGGAAGAGTGCGTCCGGCGCGAGGTGCTGGAAGAATTGGGGCTGTACATTCGCCAGCCGAAACTGCACGGCCTGCTCTTGTTCGTCAACTTCAAAGGCCAGGACTGGTATGTTTTTGTTTTCACAGCAACGGAATTTGAAGGGGATCTGATCGACTCACCCGAAGGCAGGCTGGAATGGGTCCCGGATGAAAAGCTCGCCTCGCTCAATTTGTGGGCCAGCGATGCAGTGTTCTTCCCATGGTTGGAGAAAAATGGCTTCTTTTCGGCAAAGTTCACTTATGCGGGGGACGAAATGAAGGGGTATGAGGTGGCGTTTCATCCCCCACAGGGAGCCTAGGGATCCGGGCTTATGCAGTTCGCGAAAAGGGAACAATCATGCAGATGATCGATCAAGTATTTCCGGAAGAGAAACGAGCGCCTTTGAAGGGGTTATATCTTGGCCAACAACTAGGGGACCTGGCGAAGGAAATCGGCAGGAGTATCGTGCTCACCAATTTCGTGAGCGACAAAAACGAGGTGGTTGCCAAATTGGGCCAAGAGGGCCACTTTCAGATTCCTGCTGCCATACAGAACGCTTCCGACTGGCGCCTTTTCCAGGAGTTAATGGCACAGGCGGATGTCATCATTAGTGAAGGTTCTTATTTCGAACGCCTGGCTACAAACGGCGCTCAGGATATCCTCTATCAATTCGAGCCTGGAAATGCGTTTGAAGAATTAGGAAAATGGAGGCTCAGCGCAGGTTATGAAAAAAGAAGTCCGGACATCGCCGTTGTCACCCGCCACCTGGATTTCGAGCTTCCGGAAGAACCATACAAAAGTGGTCGAAGAATAATGATCTTTACCACAAATTCCATGGCTCATTCTGAAAAAGCCAGAGCGCTCGACAATGCAGGTACGATCACCCTTGGCAGCGGCGAGACGGGCGTTGATGGGGACAAGATGATTTCTATCCTTGGAAATGAAATGGGGCACCGCGTAATCATGATGGCAAGCGGACCGCATATACTTGACCTTTTGCTTAAGGCAAACCGCCTGGATCTTCTATATGTAAGCCAGGTTCAAGTAGAAATTCCCTTTGAGGACCCTGCAACGGTAAAGACGATTTTATTGGGAGGTAAGAAAATCAGCGAACTCGAAGAATTTCGTCTCGCGCACCAATTCATCCAGGAGGCCGTTGTTACAAAGGATGGATCACACGTATCCCAATCCTTTCTCCGATATGACAGGAAGGAGCTTTGGCGCTGAACCGGATTCGATGAACACGGGCGGCGCGTCTGGCGGGAATTCTTCTGGGTACCAGACAGATTGATTTTCATCACATTTCGTAGGCGGCGCGTAGGATTCGCCTCTCGTTTTGTAAGTATAATGGGGGGAATGTCAATTTTAGAGGACAAGCACATCCTGCTGGGCGTGACCGGTTCCATTGCAGCGTATAAGGCCGCCGATCTGGCCTCCAAGCTGACCCAAGCCGGTGCGCGCGTGGATGTGGTGCTCACCCCTTCCGCCGAAAAATTCGTAACCCCGCTGACTTTCCAATCCGTCACAGGCCACCGCGCTTACACCGACACCGACCTGTGGGGGGGCGAGGCGCATGTGTTGCACGTCGGGCTGGGCCACCGCGCGGATCTGGTTGTCATCGCGCCCTGCACCGCCAACACGCTGGCGATGCTGGCGCACGGAGGGGCGGATAGCTTGTTGACCGTGGCCGTCCTGGCGGCTCGTTGCCCGCTGCTGATCGCGCCTGCCATGGAGAGCAACATGTTCGCCCATCCGGCCACGCAAGAGAACCTCGACAAGCTGACCAGCGCGCGGCGCGCACATCGCCGGACCGGCCGAGGGACATCTGGCTTCCGGCGCCAGCGGACAGGGGCGCATGCTGGAGACGTCCGCGCTTTTGGGGCACGTCCGCCTCGCCCTCGGACAAAACGGTCCCACTGGCCGGGAAAAGGGTGGTGGTCACCGCCGGAGGGACTCAGGAGCCGCTCGACCCGGTCCGCGTGCTGACCAACCGTTCCTCGGGCAAACAGGGGTATGCAATTGCACAGGCCGCCCTCGACGCAGGAGCCGAAGTGTGGTTGATCTCGACCGTCAATCTGCCGCCGCCAGTGGGCGCGTGTGTGGTGAAAGTCCACAGCGCACAGGAGATGCTGGAGGCTGTTCTGGCGGAATCCGCCGCCGCTGACGCGCTCATCATGGCCGCCGCAGTGGCGGACTTCCGCCCGAAGCAGGTCGCTGAAAGCAAGATGAAGAAAAGGGACGGGATTCCGCAGGTCGAGCTCGAGGCTGCGCCTGATATCCTCGAAGCGGTAGCAGGCCCAAGGTCCGGAATGAAGCGACCGAGGGTCGTGGTCGGTTTTGCAGCCGAGTCCCGCGACCTGCTGGAAAATGCAAGAAACAAGTTACAATCCAAGAATTTGGATATGATTGCCGCCAACGATATTTCCGCATCGGATGCAGGGTTTTCCGTCGATACAAACCGGGTTACCCTGCTGTCTGCAGACGGCAGGAGCGAAGCTTTGCCGCTGATGAGCAAGTCTGAAGTGGCCGAAACCATCGTAGCTCGCGTCGCGGCGCTTTTGGAGTAGCTCATGCGTATTTTGGTCATGTCAGACGTTCACGCCAATTACACTGCCCTCGAAGCGGTCTTGAAAGACGCCGGGCAGGTCGATGAGACCTGGTGCCTGGGCGACCTGGTCGGCTATGGCCCCGACCCCAACGCCTGCGTCGAAGAAATCCGCGAACAACCCATGCTGACTTGCATGCTGGGCAATCACGATGTGGCCGCGATCGGAAAGATGCCGTTCGAATCGTTCAACGGGGATGCGCGCCGCTCTCTGGTGTGGCACGAGCGTGTGCTTTCGGCCAGCAATGCGGACTTTCTGCGCTCGCTGCCGGAAAATCCCAAGGTGCGTGGGGACGTGACCATGGCGCATGGCAGCCCGCGCGATCCGGTTTGGGAATACATCATCAATACGCTTTCCGCTCGTTTGAATTTTGATTTCTTCGACACCAAATGGTGTTTTGTAGGGCACTCCCACATCCAGTGCATGTTCATCCTTGATCAGGACCATGACCGGATCACCATGGAATCCCCGCACGTGGGGGAAGCAATGCCTTTGACCAACCGCGCGATCTTGAACCCGGGCTCGGTCGGCCAGCCCCGCGACCGGGATCCGCGCGCCGCTTATGCTATCTTCGACCCCGAAGCCCGGACCTGGGAAGCGCGGCGCGTGGCCTATAACTTCGCCGAGGTGCAGGAGCGCATCCGGGAGGCCCATTTGCCGGAGAAACACGCCCTGCGCTTAGCGGAAGGCTGGTAGGCAGGAACTTTTTGGGGGATATGGGCGTCCTGTGCATAGAAATCACCGTCACTGCCTGAGAGGAGAACAACATGAAACGCATTTTTTTCATTTCACTGGTCGCAGCCCTGCTATTAACGGCCTGTGGTGTGGGCGCCGCCCCATCCCGACAAAGCCTGGGGTATGGAGGAGAAGCTCCCCGGCCGAACCGGCCATGCCCGAAGTGTTCGAAGCCCCTGCGCCCGCCCTTGATACCAGCTCGAACGCTACCGGGGATGGTTTCGAACCTGCAGCGGTAGAACGGCTCGTCATCCAAAACGCCGACTTGAGCATCGTGGTCATCGATCCTGAGGCCAAGATGGATGAAATCGCCAAAATGGCTGAGAGCATGGGTGGATTTGTCGTTTCGAAGAACGTTTTCCAAACTACCACCGGAAACAATATCAAAGTCCCAGAAGGAAACATCTCAGTGCGCGTGCCTGCCGAAAAGCTGGACCAGGCGCTCGAGCAGATCAAAGCGGATGCGGTCGAAGTGGAGAACGAGAACCGCTCCGGCCAGGACGTGACGCGCGAATACGTCGATTTGAAGTCACGCCTGAAAACCCATGAACAGGCTGCCGAGCAATTGAGCAAGATCCTGGAAGAGAAAACCGAATCCGCGGAAGTGATCGACGTCTTCAACCAGTTGGTCTATCATCGCGAGCAGATCGAAATTCTCAAAGGACAGATCAATTATTACGAGGAAGCAGCTGCGCTCTCCGAGGTCAGCGTGCACGTCAGCGCAGAGGAAACGCTGCAGCCGTTGGAAATTGCTGGCTGGCGGCCCGCCGGCGTGGCGCGCGATGCGCTTCAGGCGCTGATCAACTTCTCGCAAGGCTTTCTCAACTTCCTGATCTGGCTGGTGATCCTTGTCCTGCCCGCCGGGCTGGTGATCCTGGCCTTGCTGTGGGTCTTGTGGCGAGTGTTCCGCTTCGCCTGGCGCAGGTTTTTCCCACGCAGGGCGATGATGGATAAAGAGTTGGAAGCGCCGCAAGAATAATACTTGCGAACTGCGAAGGCCGGACAGGTGAGGAAAACCTGTCCGGCCTTTTGATTTATAATCCTTTTTGATGGAAAAACTCGTCCAAGAGGCGCAGGCGCTGTTCAACGTCCACCTGACCGCGCGGCAGGTGAGCGCCTTGAGCACCTATGAACGCGAGCTGCTTGAGTGGAACCAGAAGTTCAACTTGACCGCCATCCGCGACGAGGCAGGCGTCCGCACCAAGCATTTCCTGGAACTCGTTTTCGTGTGTGCTGGCCTGGAAGGGCAACCCACCCGCCAACCTGGTAGACATCGGCAGCGGAGCGGGCTTTCCGGGCATCCCCCTGAAAATCATGTATCCGAACATGAAAGTGACGCTGGTGGAATCGGTCGGCAAAAAGGCCATGTTCTGCCAGCACATCGTCAGCTTGCTGGGGCTGGAGGGGGTCAATGTGATCCATGCCCGGGCCGAAGATGTAGGGCACATGAAAGAACACCGGGAGCAGTACGACTGGGGTGTGGCCCGCGCGGTCGCCAACATGCGCGTGCTGGCAGAATATTTGCTCCCGCTGGTGCAGGTTGGCGGGACGATGTTAGCGCAGAAGGGGGAGAGCGGCCCGGCGGAAGTGCACGCCGCAGAAAAGGCAATCAAGTTGCTGGGCGGCGAAGTACGGCAGCTCATTTCTATCACCCTGCCGGGGGTGGTCGAGGAGCGGCACCTGGTGCTGGTGGATAAGGTTGCGACAACGCCTCCGGGATATCCGCGCAAGCCTGGGGTCCCGGCGAAGAAGCCGCTATAAACTATATTCTTTTGAGATGATTCGCACTCTTACCACAGAGAACACGGAGTTCACAGAGAAGATGTTTGGCTCTACCGTTTCCTACGGGAAAACCAGACCTTTTTAATCTCCGTGGTAACGCGGTGTTTTACCACTAACAGGAATTTTCATCCACGATCGTAATTTTATCTTCCTTATTCGGAATGATGCACAGGAATTCAAACGGCTCGTCGCCGGTGTTATCGTAAAAATGGGGCACGCCTTCGGGGATGAACACCACGTCTCCCTGCCGGACCTCGTAAACCTGGTCGCCGATCCCGATCCTGGCTCGCCCCCCGAGCACGTACTGTTCGTGCTCGACGGTGTTGGTGTGCTTGGGCATGCCGCCGCCCGGCTTCATCGAGAACTTGCGCATGGCAAAATTCGGGCCTTCCTGCGAGGAGATCAGCACCTGGATGGTGGTGTCCTGCCCCGCAGCGACATGTTTGGCTTCCACTTCATCTGTCTTTTTGACGGCCATCTCTACCTCCGTTCAACATCAAAAACGGTATCTGCTCGGGCTGTGCAGTTACGAAAACCGTTACAAAGGATTCTACCATTCGTCGGATCGTGATTCGATTCCAAGACCGGATCGGCTTTACGCACCGTCTTCTGGCTGGATCGTACCACTCTGCACCTTCCAGATTTCAGCGGACCGGGCAAATTCCGGGGTAAACAGGTTCAGGTCCGTAGTCGTGAACAGGACCTGCTCCCGTCCCCCGAGATAGGCCAGCAAGTCGGCGCGGCGTTCCTGGTCGAGCTCCGCCATGACTTCATCCAGCAGGATCACAGGCCACTCACCGGTGCGCTCCCGCATCCAGTTGACTTCTGCCATCTTGAGCGCCAGCAGCGCCGTGCGGATCTGGCCGCGCGAGCCGTAATTCCCCAGGTCGATGCCGTTGGCCTGGAAACGCAGCTCGTCGCGATGCGGACCGATGGTGGTCACGCCGCGCGCGATTTCTTCCCGGCGCAACTGTGCCAGCCGCTCGACAAATCCAGTTCGGATATCTTCCAGCTTCAGCCCGGAGCGGTCGACCGGCGTATCGATTTTCAGGTTCATCTGCCCGTTTGGTTGCGGGAGCGGGTCGAAGGCCGGCTCGTAGCGCAAGCGCAGCACTTCCTTGCCGCGGGTCAATTCGTGGTGGACGCGCGCTGCCAATCGCTCGATCTCGTGCACGGCCTGGATGCGCCACTGGATGAGCTGGGCGCCAAGGCGGGCCAGGGCTTCATCCCACACCCCGAGCTGCTCGCTGTTCCCGCCTCTTTCATTGAGCGCTTTGAGCAGTGCGTTGCGCTGGCTGAGGGCCTGGCTGTACTCGCCCAGGGCGCGCACGTAAGACGGAACTGCCTGTGCTAACGTCAGGTTCAGGTAACGGCGGCGTTCTTCCGGGCCGCCTTCGAGGATTTGCGACATCTGCGGCACGAACACGACCGCATTGAACTGCCCGATGACCTCGCTCAACGCGCGCTTGACCCCGTCTAGCAGCACTTCTTTGCGCAACCTCACGCTGTTGACCCCGGTCGGCTCCATGATCAGGCGCGCCTCCAGGCGATGGTCCGAACTGCCACGCTGGTAATCCGCCACCAGCCGCCCCACGACGACCTGTTTTCGTGCTTCCCGCGCCGCAATGAAGTTGACCAGTTGCCGGTCTGCGTGGGTCTGGAAAGATGTAAAGGTCGCCATGAAATAGACCGCTTCCAGCAAGCTGGTCTTGCCCTGGGCGTTGCTGCCCACCAACACGACAACCCGCCGGGGCACATCCAGGTCCAGGCGGGCAAAATTGCGGAAGTTGGTCAGAGAGAGGTGTTTGAGGTACATGATCTCTCCCCTCCCCCTTCTAGGGAGAGGGCAGGGTGAGGGGATTGTCAAACTTTATCTTCCACCGCTTCCTCCGGCTGCCACACCTTCGTGGCGTGGTCTGTAAACAGGACACCGTTGATGTGGTCGATCTCGTGCTGGAAGATGCGCGCGAGCCAGCCCTCCGCCTTAAGCTTCATCGGCTGGCCACGGCGGTTCAGTCCCTTGACCCGGACTTCATACTGTCGTTCCACCTCGCCGACCAGCTTTGGGATGGAAAGGCAGCCTTCGACGCCGATTTCGGTCTCCGGAGAAGCTTTGACGATCTCAGGGTTGACCATCACGTACAGTTTCGGCTCCACTTCCCTGGGTTCTTCCCCTTCCTCCCCTTCCTCCGGCTCGGCGTATTCCACCACGATCACCCGTTCCGGTACGCCCACTTGTGGGGCTGCCAGCCCGACGCCGGGCGCTTCTCGCATGGTCTCGATCATGTCGTCGATCAAGGTTTGCAGGTCCTTGTCAAATTTCGTGACCGGATGGGCCTTACGACGCAGGACCGGGTCCGGTAAAGTAACGATTTTTCGTAATGCCATTTCTTGCCTCTAATGTTTAATTTATCTCTCGATTTTACTCTGGTTTTTTTCCTCGGTCGATTAGGCCATTTCTGGCATCCAAATTCCTGAAATTCCTGTGGTACGTTGCCAGCCATTCCGCCATATTTTCTCGCTCAGCTTTATCTGTTGATTCCTGTTTTCTCGCTTTAAAAGCGAGCCGGCGCATATCGATATCCAACTGCACCGCAACCGGATCATAAACATCTTCAAAAATCAGTTCCGCGCTGCCAACAGAAATATAGACGTTCCCATAGTTGAAAATATAACCAAGGAAGCCAATCCTGTCTGCGCGCGTGCTGAGAATATTGTCCAAAGGCGCCGCCCTGCGTTGTTCCGTCCCTAGCGGGGTACGATCGATATCGAAGATTTGATCTTGTGTGACCTGAAAAATATCATTGCTCCAGTCGAGATACTGGTAAGCCCACCAGGGAAGCAGAATGAGCAAGAACACGATAAAGAGAACCACTATGAGTGAGTCTATACTTAATCCTCCCTGCGATCTGGTCAGCAATTGTATTCTTTCATCACCTGCCAGAATCCAAAGCCTCCATCCAACGATCCCTAATGTAAGGGCCATCAAAAGCGTGGACCAGGCTACCTGCTTCAACAGCACGAAGAAATGTTTACGATATGTAATCGTGCCACGCTCCTCGAATCGTAGACGAAAAATATCTCTGCTCAGGATCATCCAAATGCCGGGTTTATAGGGACTGGGCAAAACTTTTGGCTCAGGGGCAAGCGGTTTTATTTTCTTCGGCTCTTCGACAAGACCCAACTTCACATTGAGCGCTTTCTTCATTGCCTCAACATCTTGATGGTGAGACATCTCTTGCGCCCTCCGCCAGTACTCCTCCACAATGGCAGCCGCTTGATATGGATGGCTTACCCGATTAAAGGGTATCCGCCCTACAAAAGTCCGCACAATCACATTGCCATAAGCCAGTGCGCGCCCGGTAAGAACCGTTTCAACCCCGACCGAGAGGATTTTGTCAAGCGGCGCTTCCTGGCGGCTATCGTAAATGCCGACCACTTTTTCGAGCCATACTACGCGCTGGTTTGTAACAATGTAATAATCATTTCCCCAATCGATTATTTTCCATACGGTCCAGCCAGCGATGGCGAGTAAAGCTAACACGATGCTAATACCAAATAAAACAGACTGAAAGATTGCGTTCCCAACAATCAAGACAATAACAAATATGGCAAATAACGCAAAGACAGGCCCTATTAAACTCTGAACCAGTAATATCGGGTGTTTACGTGCGACGAAATAGATGACCTCATCTGGCCTGACCCACTTAAATTGCAATTTACGAGATAGGTCGCGGCTGGAAATGGATACTTCAAAGTTAATCTTGATCTGCGGAAATTGTCTAAGAAGTTCTTCATATTGTTGGCCTGTTATTTTGAGAAGTTGTACTTTTTCTATGGTGTTTACGGTTACGTTCCGCTTGGGAAAGCGTTGTTTTGATAGGGCTTCCCCGCCAAAATAATCCCCCGCAATCAGAATGGCAAGTTGTTGTTTCTGTTGATTTTCTATTTGAGTAACGTTTACCGATCCGCTGTATATCATGAAAAACTCATCAGCCGGATCGTTTTGCTCGAAAATGGTGTATTCTGCAGGAAATTCAACTTCAGCAAACTTCTCTGCAACAACAGCAAGTTCTTCTTCGCCCAGGCCACGAAATAAATGAGATTTGGCCAGGAAGAAAACCCGATCTTCAGTATCGATCATAATTTTATTCTACTGCTTCTTTCCGAAAAATGCGAATTCCCTGAGCGCTTCAAAACCGATGCACGATAGTGCAACCGAACGGCTGAACTTCGCTGATTTCCGGCAGACGACCGGCTAACAAGGCGTTGACCGCTTCCTGCAAATAGAATCGGGTTGGCTCGCGCTGGCGGAAGGAGACGTCGTCCACGGCGCCGCGATAGCGCAGGATGCCCTGACGGTCGATGACGAAGGCATGCGGCGTGGTCAGGGCCCCGTAGCGCCCTGCGACGGTTTGGTCTGCATCCCTTAAAACGACCGGGATCCCGCGCTGACGGGCGACCGCCGCCAACATCCCGTCCGGTTCGTTGGCGTTCGAAGCGACGGAGAGCAGGGCCACGTCCGCGCCCCATTGGGCCAGGCAGGCCGTAATGTCTGCGTCGAAGCGCTCCGAATGGGGGCATTCCGCGGACCAGAAGTTGACGATGGCGATCCGCCCGCGATAATCGTTCAACATATGGATGCGTCTATCCAGGTCGGGCAGGGTAAAGTCGGGCGCAGGTTGGTTCAATATGAGAGACATCACCAGGATTATAAATGACAAAAAAGAGTTGGTTCTTCTCCACCGCCAAGTTCCAAGTTGGGAGCATTCAAATGTTGTAGATTCTATGATACCGATTGCCAAGAGAAAACCGAAAAAAGGGTATGGGGGCGTACGCCCCCATACCCTTTTTTCGGGATCTTTCCGCGAAGGCTTCAGCCTAAGCGGATTTTGCGATTCTACAGAATCTGAATGCTCCCGCCAAGTTCGCGAAGAATGCCAAGTGTTATTTTAAGCCGCCAAGATTGTACTCTTGGCGGCTTCATTGAGTCTTGGCGCCTTGGCATCTTGGCGGTAAACGTTTCGTAAATGGGTTACAATCACGCGCGATGAAAAAGTGGCACTTCTGGCTCGGGGTATTGATCAGCGTCCTGTTTATTTGGTTGGCGCTGCGCGGCTTACGCCTGGAAGAGTTCTGGGACGCGGTCCGGGGCGCCAATTATCTCTGGCTGGTGCCGGGCGTGGCCGTGTATTTCATCGCCGTGTGGGTGCGCGCCTGGCGCTGGCATTACCTGCTCGGACCGATCAAAAAAATCCCAACCAGGACCATGTTTCCCATCACGACCATCGGGTACATGGGCAATAATATCTATCCGGCCCGTGCCGGGGAAGTGCTGCGCGCGGTCATCCTCAAGCGGCGGGAAGGGGTACCAGTTTCGGCCTCGCTGGCGACCATTATCGTGGAGCGCATCTTCGATGGTGTGGTGATGTTGGCCTTCGTGTTCGTCAACCTGCCCGAGCTGGCCAGGCTGACCGGGGCATCCGGGTTTGTGGGCAACATCCAGCAGGTGGCGCTAATCGGCACGGGCGCCTTCCTGGGCGCGCTGGCGGTCTTTTTGCTGGCAGCCATGTTTCCGCAAGTCACGGCGCGGGCAGGCGGCTGGTTCATTGTCCGTTTTCTGCCCGAACGGTTGCGCGAGAAGGTGGATGGAGTCATGCTTAAGTTCCTGGAAGGTCTGGCTTCCCTGCGCTCACCGTTCAACGTGCTGATGGTCTTCTTCACTTCAGTCATCATCTGGTTGCTGGAGACGGGCAAATACTGGTTGGTGATGCACGCCTTCCCGTTCGAAGTCAGCTTTTTTGCGCTGATGCTGATGAATGGCATCGTCAATCTGGCGACCACCATTCCGTCTGCGCCGGGCTACATCGGTACGTTTGACGCGCCGGGCATCGCTGTGCTTACCGCTTACGGCGTGGACCAGGCCACTGCAGCGGGGTATACGCTCGTTTTACACGTGGCGCTGTGGTTGCCAATTACGCTCCTGGGAGCCTATTTCCTGGCGCGCGAGGGGATCAAGTGGAGCGATAGGCTACGGGCTGAAACGGAATCGAACTGAAGCTTTGACCAGGCTTGGGTTATACTTAACATATCTTTTATTGTTACGACTTGCGCAGTTCGCGAAAAGATACCGAAAATAAGGGTCGCGTGCTGCGCACGCGACCCTTATTTTCGGGCATCCCCATCCGTTTGCGTAAGTCCGGCTTATCGCAAAGCATCCCCGCAGGGGACAGCCGAAAAAAAACTTCAAAGCAGAGTCTTCAACCGCTATTCCAAAAGCGCAGGTAGACATGACCCAACCAGGGAGTCCCCCCACAAGAAAATTGAGGGTGCTCATCGCCGATGACATCCAGGAAACTCGCCGCAACACCCGTCTCATGCTGTCGATGATTGCGGATGTAGAGGTAGTTGCTATCGCCTCCAACGGTGTTCAGGCTGTCCAGATGGCCAAGGAACGGCACCCGGACATCGTCGTGCTCGACATCAACATGCCGGAAATGAACGGCCTGGCTGCCTTCAAGGAAATTTCGAAGGACAAACCCGACACCGGTTGTATCATCATCTCCGCTGAAAAAGATTCCGAAATCCTGCGCGTGGCCATGTCCCTCGGGATTCGCGATTATTTATTCAAACCCTTCACCGTAGACCAGATGGAACAGGCCATCGGGAAAGTTGCCGCCCGACTGGCGGAAAAACGCCGGCAAATAAAACAGACGGATCAGTTGCGTCAAAGAAACGAAGCCTATTTAAAACAACTTGCAAATGCATATGCCAAAAGCAGGCGTACAGACGACCAGGCAGTCGATGTCTACGAACAACTGGCGGCCAACCCGGCCTGTGAACTGCGCTGGCTGCGCACGCTGGCGATGATCTACGTGGTCCGTCAGGAATGGGGCAAGCTACGCACCCTGGCCGCCCGGCTGGAGTTCCAGGGCAAACAAAAATCATAGGTCTATCGTTGCCAAAAAAAGAATTCACCGCCCTGGCCCGACCCGCCAGGGCGGGCAGATACCCTTCGGGCACATGTGAACAGGGATAAAAACTGATTCTTTTGGAGTATGAATGAAATTTGGAATTATCGGCGCGGGTTTCGGCGGCATGGCCGCCGCGTACGACCTGCGCAAAGCCGGTCACGAGGTGACCATTTTCGAAGCCGCAGATTACGTCGGCGGGCTGGCAAGCGGTTTCAAAGAGCCAGGTTGGGACTGGTATGTAGAGAAGTTCTACCACCACTGGTTCGCCAGCGACGAACACATGCTCGGCCTGATCGAGGAACTGGGCCTGAGCGACGATGTGATTTTCCCCCGTCCGTACACAGTGCTTCTATATAAAGGAAAGTGGTACCCGTTCGACTCGATCCTGAAAGCGCTGCTTTTCCCGGGGCTTGGGCTTGGCTTGAACAAGCTCCGCTTTGGGCTGGTCGGGTTGTATCTCCGTTTAACGAACAACTGGAAACCGTTGGAAAATTACACGGTTGACGAGTGGATGCGTAAATGGGCGGGGAAAGCAGTCTACGAGCAGATGTGGCAGCCACTGGTGATCGGCAAATTCGGACCGTATTACAAGGACGTGAACATGTCCTGGATGTGGGCCCGCCTCAAGGCCCGGACCACCAAACTGGGCACGTTTAAAGGCGGAATTCCAGGCATTTGCGGACCGTTTTGCGGAAATCCTTAGAGAACAGGGAGTAGAGATCAGGTTGGGGGCGAGGGTGGAGTCGATTCAACGAGGGCAAGACGGATTATCCGTACAGAGCGAGATAGGGACCGAGTCCTTCGACAAGGTGCTGGTTACCACATCCCCGAATCTGATGGCGAGGTTGAGTCCGGAATTACCCGCGTCTTATTTGAAGGGGTTGCTGGAGCTCAAGTCGATGGGCGCGGTGGTGATGGTGCTGTCGCTCAAGCACCAGCTTTCCGAGCAGGGCTACTACTGGTTCAGCCTGCCGAAGGACCAGGGCTTCCCCTTCCTGGCGCTGGTAGAGCACACCAATTTCGTCGCGCCGGAGCACTTTGGCGGCGATCACATCCTGTACGCCGGCGATTACCTGGAACCGGGCCACGAGTATTTCTCGCTGAGCGAGGACAAGCTGCTGGAACGTTTCATCCCGGCCTTCAAACGCATCAACCCCAGGTTCGAGCGGGACTGGGTCAAGAAGGTGTGGGTCTTCAAAACGAACTACGCCCAGCCCGTGCCGCTGCGCCAGCACTCGAAGAACATTCCGCCGATCGAGACGCCGGTGGAAGGGCTGTACTTCGCCTCCATGAGCCAGGTCTACCCCTGGGACCGGGGGACGAATTTTGCGGTGGAGATCGGGCGCAAAGCGGCAAGGTTGATGCTGGAGTAACAACCTTCTTGCACCACGGAGTGCACGGAGAACACAGAGAATTAATTTCTTCGTGATCTCCGTGGTGATTTTTTTGGATTGGTTATGCAATATCCTGGCTTTATAAAACCGCGTTACGGCTCTGTCGGCTTTGCCGGGCTGCCGGCGCGCATTCGCGAGCATTGTGCCTCGGGCAAATACGATGCGGTGGTGCTGTTCCTGATCGACGGCTTCGGCTGGCGCTATTTCGAGAAGTTCCAGGACGAGCCCTTTTTGAAACGCCTGACAAAGAATGGAACAGTAGAAAAGCTTATTTCCCAGTTTCCCTCCACCACAGCAGCGCACCTGACGGCTATCCATACCGGGCTGCCCGTAGGGGAGAGCGGTGTCTTCGAATGGTTCTACTACGAGCCGCGCCTGGACCGGGTCATCGCGCCGCTGTTGTTTTCCTTCGCCGGGGACGATGCCCGCGATACGCTCAAGGGACTGGTCAAGCCAAAAAAACTGTACCCCAATCAAACCCTGTATCAGGAATTGGAAAAGCTGGGCACGGAATCGCACGTCTTCGGGATGAGAGACTATACGCCTTCCACGTACTCGAATGTCGTGATGCGAGGCGCACAGTTACATTCCTTCAAGACAATGCCCGAAGCATTGATCAACCTTGGCCTTTTGCTTGAAAGCGCAACAGCTCCCACATACGTCCACTTCTACCTCGAAAACATCGACAGCCTGTGCCACAAATACGGTCCGTCCGCGCCACAGACGGAAGCGGAAATCGCAACTTTTCTATTGGTAATGGAGCATTTCTTTGAACGCGTCTTCAGCGGCAAGAAGAAAATCCTGTTCCTGATGACCGCCGATCACGGGGGGGTTGAAGTCAACCCCAAGACGACGGTATTCCTGAACAAAGACAAACGCTTTGAAGGCATAGAACGCTTCATCAAAACGAACCAAAACGGAGAATTGCTTATCCCCGCGGGTTCGGCGCGCGATATGTTTTTGTACGTGAAAGCTGGTTTACTGGATGAAGCACAGGCATTTTTGTCATCCCGGCTGGTAGGAAAAGCGGAGGTGGTGAAAACTCAATGGTTGATAGAAAATGGATTTTTTGGGCCTGAGATTTCCTCGAAATTCCGGGCGCGCGTGGGGAACCTGGTGATCCTGCCCCACCGTTACGAATCGGTGTGGTGGTATGAAAAGGACCGCTTCGAGCAGCGCCATCACGGTCACCATGGCGGGTTGACGCCGCAGGAGATGGAGATTCCGCTGCATTGCTCTTGAAATCTAGAGTAATTCTGAAAACAAAGATGGCGTGCTGCGCACGCCATCTTTGTTTTCAGGTACTTTTTGATTCATAACTGCGGGCAATCTGCCCGAAAGGGGACGCCGTCTAGAGCATATTTTACGGCAGACCGTGATGGTCAGGCTGCCAGTCCGTGATGCGGATGCCAGAGGTGGTCTGGCCACCCTGAACTGCAAAGGGCTTCAAGCTACCGTCTTCGTTGACATATGCGCCTTCCAGGTTGTAACCCGGAGCCCAGGCGTAGGCGTAATAACTTCCGTTAGGGAGCAGAACGCTGTAGTTCATATGGTTTTCCGGGATGGAAAACTGGATGATCTCGCCGGTACCCACTCGCTGGAAATAGAGTGTCATCGGCGGGTTGAATTCGCTCGGGTAGCCGATTTCACCTGTCACCGTACCGTGCGGCAGTTCTTTCACTTTTACCTTGATCTCTACGTAGAAAGCCTGGTTAGCTTTCTCGCCGTAGCCGAACAACGCGCCGGAGGGGTTGCGTAACATCCAGTAGCCGACGTATTTTCCGGACTCGTCGGGAGCATCGAGCGTAACCGAAACGTCCACTGTTTGACCGGGGGCTACGTAGCCTGGCAGGCGTACGGCGGTGGTGTCACCCAGCCTGTCGCCGCTGGCGAAGACCAGCATGTAGTCAGGCGTCCAGGTGCAGGTGCCGCGGTTCTGCAGGCGCCAGGTCTTGGTGAAGGCCTCGCCAGGAGCGAAAACCGATCCATCGGGGACGCTCACATCCTTGACGAAGGAGACCCAGTCGCAGTAGGTGATTGCCGTAGCGGTAGGCACAGGCGTATTCGTGGCTGGAACCGGAGTGCTGGTGGCAGGAACTTGGGTCGAGACCACCGGCGTCTGCGTGGGAGCGTTTTGGGTCTGGGCAGCGACCGTCTGCGTGACCATGGCTTCCACCGTTGCGAAGGTGTCGGGGGTAGCGGACTGGTTGGAGCGCACCAGCGGCAAAGTCAACATCGTGAGCGGCAGGCAGGCAATCAACGCCAGTACGATGGCGGCCAATATAATGAGAGTGATTTGAGTTGAAGATTTCATCATGCACCTCCAATGCATAAAACAATAGTATCTACTCAGGCCTAGCGAGGAATTCCCGAAAAACGGTGTGCGCGGGGGCGTACGCCCCCGCGCACACCGTTTTTCGGTTCTCTTCTGTATAGGATCGGCTAAGTAGTCACAAACAATAATCTGATTAGAGACGCACGTAATCGCGGAAAAGTTCCAAAATAAGCGTTTATCTTCGAAAATTTCTCTTGCAGATACACGGGTTTTTGGGATGGGAGCGGCGTCCGCCGCTCCCATCCCAAAATCTGGAGAACCAAAATTATCAAATTTGAGATGAGTAGTGTAAAATGGAAACGTCAATCAAAACGCCGCGACTGCGGCGTTCACTTACACCCTCATAGGAGACTTTCCCCATGTTCCATACCGTTATTATTGCAGGAAATGTCGGCCGCGATGCGGAGATGCGTTATACCCCTTCCGGCCAAGCTGTTGCTTCCTTTTCGGTCGCGACAAACCGCCAGTACACCGCTTCCAGTGGCGAGCAGGTCAAAGAGACCATCTGGTTCCGGATTTCGGCCTGGGGAAAACAGGCTGAAATCTGCAACCAGTACGTCAAAAAAGGAATGAAGGTGCTGGTGGAAGGCCGCCTGACTGCCGATCAAGGCACCGGTGGTCCACGCATCTGGACAGCCAATGATGGCACGTCGCGGGCTTCGTTCGAAGTTACCGCTGCCACCGTCCGGTTCCTGTCGTCACGGGGCGAGTACGACTCATCCCCCAGCAATGCTCAAATGGACGCTGGAGATATGCTGCCTCCGGAAGATGACATCCCGTTCTAGCGCCGCAACCCCGCCCCAGGTGGGCGGGGCGATCTTGTGACAACCCGGTTTGGCAGGTCTTGCGCTTGAATCGATCCGATCAAACTGCAAGACCTGCCAAGCAGAAAGACGTTCCCCAATTATGACCACTCCACAGAAACAACCTGCCGGTCCCAAATTGGAAAATCCCGAAGGGCTGGGCACGGTTTATTCCAATCTGGCCCGTATTGCCCATTCTCCGGCTGACATCGTGATCGATTTTGCCCACCTGTTGCCCGGCGAGATGAGCGCCAGGGTCAACGCGCGGGTGCTGATGACTCCCCTGAGCGCCAAGCTGCTCTTGCGCGCGCTGGCCGATAATATTTCCCGCTATGAGGCTGCCTTCGGCGAGATCCATGTGCCGGGCAACACGACCCTGGCCGAGAGCCTTTTCCGGCCGCCCAACCCGCCGGAGCCTCCGAAAGAAGGTTAGTTTAAGATGCAGAAACTAGGAAAAATTGCAGATGAAATCCGCCAGGAGTTCGACGTCCGGACCGCGGCCCGAGACAAAGCGCTGGCGCAAGCCAGGCAGTTGACCCGCGCCTGCTCCCTGGCCATCCGCGCCGTCCACCGGGATGATACGGACGAAATGCGCGAACACCTGATCGAAGCCCATAAGCTGGCCGTAACCCTGACCACCGACCTGCACGACCACCCTGACCTGTTCTTCGCCGGCTACACTCAGGATGCGCTCAAGGAGTTCGTGGAAGCGAACGTCACCTGCGCCCTGATCCAAAACCAAGCGCTCCTGACTCCCGATGAGCTGGGCGTTGTGAACGCGACCTATCTCAACGGACTGGCCGAAGTGGTCGGCGAGCTGCGCCGCCGCATCCTGGACATTTTGCGGCACGGTTACTCGGAAGAAGCGGAACGCCTGCTCGGCTACATGGACGAAATCTACTCGGTGCTGGTCACCATCGATTACCCCGATGCCATCACCAACGGGTTGCGCCGCCAGACGGATATCGCCCGTAGCATTATCGAAAAGACGCGTGGCGACATCACCTTTAGCCTGCGCGGGGAACACCTGGAACAGGCCATCGAACGGCTGAGCGCCCAGTTAATCGGCCAGCAGGCTCAAAGTCCGGGCGAAGCGGGCGAGTAACCAGCGCTCAGGAAGAAACCCAACTTCAGTCCCATGCCCAAAGCCGGACGCCGTTATCATCTGGTCCTTTACTCCCACATGCTCAACCGCTGGTGGCCCGCTACGCTGACGCTGTCACTGGCCTTGTTCGCGGTGGCCTGGGGCGTGTCCTTCACGCCCGAGGGGCAGGCGCAGCCCTATCTTGTTTACGTGACAGCGGGGTTGGGCGGGCTGGCGCTGGTTTCTACTCTTTTCCTGTTCATTATTCGCAAGGCTGCCTACGTCAGGCCGTTTCCCACCTACTTGCGCCTGGTTACGCCATTCCTGCGGGTCAACATTTCTTATAAGCGCTTCCGTGGCACGACAACCACAGAGATGCGGGCGCTCTTTCCGCCGACCAGCCTGTCCGGTTGGCGGCGGGAGATCATCGCCCCGCTTTCCAGCATGACCGCCATCGTGATCAACTTGAGCGGATACCCGGTTTCGCCGACCCTTTTAAGATGGTTCCTGTCTCCATTCTTCTTCAAGGATAAGACGCCTCACCTCGTCATCCTGGTGAAGGATTGGCTGCTCTTCAGCTCGGAACTGGACAGCATGCGTTTGGGTAGCAAGCAGGTTCCAAAAGCGCGACCGCGCGATCGCTCAATTCTTTCCCGGTTGCCTCGCCAATGAACATTTATTTTGCCTGCTCTATTACCGGCGGACGCACCTACGAGTCGGTCTACCAGGAGTTTACCCGTGTCCTGTTGAGCGACAGCCACGAAGTGCCCACCGCGCACCTGGCCGGGTCAAATGTTATGGCGCTGGAGAAGGTGATCGACCCGCGCACAGTCTACGAGCGGGATGTCAGCTGGATCCACGCCTGTGATGCCCTGATCGCCGAGGTGAGCGTTCCCTCCCATGGCGTCGGCTATGAAATCGGCTTCGCGCTGCATGCGGGCAAACAGGTGCTGTGCCTGGCCCAGGAAGGGATCGCGGTTTCCAAAATGATCACAGGAAATTCGGACCCTGCTTTGCACGTGAAATATTACCGGGATGTCGTCGAGGGAGTTGCGCTGATCCGAGTATTTTTGTCAGGGGTGATTTGTGAATAATCTCACATTCAATAAGTGACATTTGACGATATGCACAAGAGGATTTGTACACTATCATAGAAATGGAGACGGAACAAGACACCTCCAAGATGCTCCTCACTGTCTCCTCCTTTGGCGAAAGCCTCCGCCGGCTCTCCACCGGCGGAGGCGTATTTAACGGCCAGAACGACGCAATCCGTGAAACGAAATCAACCAGAACCCATCCGTAAATTGCGCTCTAAGCGGCGTACCCCATACGGGGCACTTTCCTCGCCGCCGGCCGTCCGCCCCGTGAGGGCGTCGGCCCGAGACGGGGGGACGGCGGCTTGAGCAATCTTCTTGAGGGAAAATTCAACTCGGAAGTTCGTTCAAAACAGCAAATTTATCTGAGGTATGGGCCGGCAAAACGACAAAAAAGGTCGAGCCCTCGCCCGCCCTGGATTCAACCCAAATCCGTCCCTGGTGGGAGTCGACAATCGATTTCACGATCGCTAATCCCAACCCCGATCCCCCTACCTGGTCCGGGACATTGCTCGCCCGGTAGAACTTTTCGAAAATACGGACCTGCTCGGTCTTGGGAATGCCAACGCCCTTATCGGCAACGCTGAAGATGATCTGGTTATCTTCAGCCTGGAGGGAAACCTGTATTTTTGCGCCCCTGGGGGAGTACTTGACTGCGTTGCTGAGCAGGTTATCGAGCAGTTGGCGCAAGCGGATGGGATTGCCTCGCAGCTCAGGCAACTCTTTGCCTATATCCATCTCCAAAGCCAGCTCATTCATTTTGAACTGACCTTCCATCGTATCCAGCGCAAATTTCAGGATATTTTCGAGATGGACCAGCTCGCGGCGGGTGTCGAAGCCGGCTTCCAGGCGAACTCAGGTCCAGCAAATCGTTGACCAGTGCAGTGATGCTTTCCACGCTCGAGCGGATCCGATCCAGGAACTCGATCTGCTGTTCGTTGAGCGAGCCAACCCGTTTGATCAGCTCGGTATATCCGAGCACGGAGGTCAGCGGGGAACGCAGGTCGTGTGAAATCGTGTGGACGAATTCGTTCTTCATGCGGTCCAACTGTTTCAGATAGCTGATATCCTGCATGGTAATGACAGAGCCAAACCCGCCGATGGGCGTATACTGCGCGTTGTAGATGCGACCATCGTCGAAATTGATTTCGTGATATTTCAGAGGAATATCGCGGGCCCGTTTCAGCAGGGAATCCATGTCCGGATGGCTGATCACATCGGAAACCAGCTTTCCCCGGACTTCTTTGCCAGGAAGATCAAAGGCCAAATCCATGGCCCTGTTGCTCAACTGAATCCTGCCTGCCTCGTCAAGAATCAGTACGCCATCCTGAATATTGGCAAAGATAAACTCATATCGTTTGAGCTCTGTTTCGCTGATGGTGGCGCGACGTTCCAACGAGGCTGTCGTCCGTTTGACTTCCCGTCGCAACCAATCGCCCAGGTTGCGGGCGCGTTGTAAGCTGCGCTCTACCGCACCGGTAATATCGTCATTGCGGAGCGGCGGGTACAGGCAACCGCTTAAACCTGCCTGCACGACTTCTTTATACAACAGGAAAGATTCTCGCTCTGCGTAGATCAGGATCGGCATGGTTGGAAAACGCTCGAGAATTTCTCGCGCAATCTTGACCCCCGGCAAGTCATCGAACTGCTCCCCAATCATGATCAAGGCAGGGACCGTCTCCTGGATGATGGTATTGAGCATCGTGCGGTCTGAGGCAGCCGCGGTCTCATAGGATGCGGCTATCAAGGCGCGTTGCATCAATTTTAGAATTAGGGAATCGTCGAGAGCTAAGAGGACCAGGTCACGTTTTGGCATATAGATAAATTAGTGTTTCTTTAACGCTGGCATCAACGGGGGAACGGTTTTTTCTGTGACCCGAGCCAGTCGCTGTAAAGCTGTATGGGCGGCGCTTAGCATCTCGCGTTGCTGCTCGGTCAGCGGACCTGTTTTCAGGGCTAACATTGCTTCGAGCGGATATCGAACCGCCTGCACCTCATCGCGCACAAACTCCCGCACTGCTTCCAGCAAGGCGTTCCGCTGTTTTGCGCCGTAATTGGCGGCTTCCGCCGTCTGTTCTATCGCGCGGAACAAGCGCGCGTTAACGAGCGAGATCGAAGCATAGTCTGCTACCGCTTCAAGCAAACTTTGATCAGAACGGTCAAAGGGTCGCTCTGCTTTGCGCAGAACCAGCAGCAAGCCAATGACTTCGTTTTGCACTTTGATCGGGACGACGGCGGCGGCCTTGCCCAATGCTGACACCCTGAACTTTTCAAGGGGCTTGCCATGGATCAGCAAAGTTTCTCCCGAAAGCGTCACCAGGGAACTAATTCCATCTTCCACAGGCTGGTTCATTTTTTTAGCCCAGGCATCCGGCAGGTTGCGGTGGGCAGTCAACAAGAAGGCCTTGCTGGTTTCGTCCCGTAATAGCAACCAGCCCAGGTCTGCATCGGCTATCTTTACAGCCCCTTCCACGATCCGCGTAAACAAGCGATGCTGATCGGTAATGGACACGACTGCCTTGCCAATATCTATGATCGCTGTCAATTCGTTGATTTTGCGTTGCAACTCGGCGTGAACGTTGTCCAGTTGTTTATCCAAACGAAGCCGGGCGCGCCCTTCCCGAGTCATACGCAAGGCTCGCTCCACCACCGACACCACCTCCGCATCGCGCGCCGGCCAATGCAGATAATCCACAGCGCCCAGGCGGAAAGCCTGCAAGATATCTTCTTCCTGTCCTTTTTCAGCGATGACGATGAGCGGCACATCGATCCCCTGGGAAGACAGGGCCACCAACAAATCTTTCGCATTCAAGTCGGGCAAATTCAGGTTTGCGATCAGCAAGTCGGGGGAAGACTGAAGCGCCTGCTGCAAGATGGCAGAGGCGGATTTAACAACAGTCACCTGATATCCCAGCGGTTGCAACGCCTGACGGGATATCAGGTCACTGATTTCGGGATCAGTTTCAACGACAACAATTCGTTCCCCGGATTTCACCATAGTCACATAACTTTACCTAGGTATCTCGAATGGATTGTAACACTTTTAACTTTAAAACATCTCGATGATATACTTGCAAAATCCTCTTTTCAGTTTATTTGGGGCGTGGGTGTCGTGACACTCTCCCTTCTTTTGAAAAGATATGAGGTACCACCTCAGCCTGCAATTTAAGAGGTGGCAAAAACGATGTGCGTGGGGGCGTACGCCCCCACGCACATCGTTTTTGCCCTACTTTTTTGCACAAGCCTGAACAGATACGATATGAGGATGATAGTAAAGGCAGATCTATGACTGATTTTCTCTGGTGGCGGGACGGTATCATTTATCAAATCTATCCGCGCTCGTTTGCCGACAGCAACAATGATGGGCTGGGCGACCTGTCTGGTATTACGGGGAAACTGGATTACCTGGCAGACCTGGGCGTGGACGCGCTCTGGCTCTCCCCAATCTATCCCAGCCCTGACAAAGACTTTGGCTACGATGTCAGCGACTACGTAGACATCGATCCGCGCTTCGGCTCGCTCGCGGACTTCGACCGGCTTCTGTCCGAGGCGCATGATCACGGCATCCGCATCATCCTCGACCTGGTGCTCAACCACACCTCCGACCTGCATTCCTGGTTCCTCGAATCGCGGTCCAGCCGCGACAATCCGAAAGCCGATTGGTACATCTGGTCCCCTCCTCGCGGGGAGGAAAAAGGGTCGGGGAAAAAGGCCGGCCCCCCGAATAACTGGCAATCCGTTTTTGGCGGCCCCGCCTGGACGTACGTTCCCGAAAGAAACCAGTACTACTATCACATGTTCGATCCCGGCCAACCGGATTTGAACTGGCGTAACCCGCAAGTCCGTCGGGCCGTGCTGGATTCGGTCCGCTTCTGGTTGGACCGCGGCGTGGATGGGTTCCGTCTGGATGTGTTCAACGTGTATTTCAAGGACGAGCAGTTGCGCAGCAACCCCCCTACACTGGGCGAGCGGCCTTATCGGTCCTTCAACCGCCAGTTGCACATCTATGATTGCGACCGGCCTGAAATGGTCGACCTGTTGCAGGAACTCCGCGCTCTCCTGGATGCCTACCCCGAACGCTATGCGGTCGGCGAGACTTTTTACGCGACAAAAGATAAATTAATGCGCTATTGCGGCACCGACAGGCTGCACGCGGCATTCAACTTCGAATTCACCTGGAACAAGTTCGACCCTGCAAAATATGCCAGGTCCATCCTGGAATGGGAGGGTCTGTACGCGCAATACGGCGTCTGGCCAAATTATGTCTTGGGCAACCACGATGTGCCACGCATGGCCTCCCGTCACGCCAAAGGCGAAGAAGATGCGCGCCTCAAAGTGCTCATGGGCATGCTCCTGACCTTGCGGGGCACGCCCTACCTTTACTACGGGGAAGAGATCGGCATGCGGAATATTTCCCTGCGGCGCGATCAAATCATGGACCCGCCTGGCAAAAAGTTTTGGCCTTTCTATAAAGGGCGCGACGGGTATCGCTCTCCCATGCAATGGGATGACAGCCCCCATGCCGGATTTTCCTCAGCAAAGCCCTGGCTGCCGGTGCACCCCGATTACCGGAATCGAAACGTGGAAAATCAGTTAAAAGATCCTGATTCACTGCTGAACTTCACCCGGCAACTCATTGAGCTGCGCCACAAGAAGGCCACTCTACAGCACGGAGATTTTAATCTGTTGACTGTACAACCAACGAACGCGCTGTCATACGTGCGGTCCACACCGGAAGAAACCATCCTGGTAGCCTTGAACTTCAAAGACCGCCCGGTAAACGTTGAACAAATTCCCCCGGGAAAATGGAACCTGCTCCTTTCTACTGCCCGCGATGGCGGGTCAGCCGTAGAACAGACGACCGGCTCCCTGCAACTTGAGCCCTATGAAGTCCTGATTTTGGAATCCGTAATAATCCCGATACGCCTCCTATTCCCCTGTGCCGATGATCCAAATCGATTTAAGTAAGTTCAACCTGGCCGTTGTCATCCCTGCCTACCATGTCGCAGATAAAATCGAATCTGTCTTGGAAGACTTGCCTGATTACCTGTGTCACATCATCGTCGTGGACGATGCTTCCCCAGACAACACGTCAGAGTTGGTCCAGGCCTTTGCAGCCCGTGACAGGCGCGTCATCTTGATCTGTCACCAGCAAAACAAGGGCGTGGGCGGGGCGATGGTGGCAGGCTTCCAGAAAGCGCTCGAGCTCGGTGCGCAGGTCGTGGTCAAGGTCGACGGCGATCATCAGATGGATCCAGCTCACATCCCTGCGCTGGTCACGCCGCTGCTGGAGGGCAAAGCCGATTACGCCAAGGGCAATCGCTTCCGTGACTTTGAGTCATTGCGGCACATGCCATTGACGCGGAGGATCGGCAACCTGGGGCTGAGCTTCCTGACCAAAGCTGCCACCGGATATTGGAACTGTTTCGACCCCACCAACGGTTTTTTTGCCATCCGGGCTGAAATCCTGGCGCAACTTCCGCTCGAGCGCCTCGATCGTCGTTACTTCTTCGAAACCTCCATGCTCGCCAACCTATATCTGTTGGACGCCTTCATCCTGGATGTGCCCATGCCGGCCCGCTACCGCGGCGAGCGCTCGAACATGTCCATCTGGCGGGTGCTGGTCGAGTTCCCGGCCAAGTTGCTGGCTACCGTCTTTCGCCGCCTGCTGCTGCGTTACTTCCTGTTCGACTTCTCGATGGTGTCCGTCTACTTGCTGACCGGCATCCCGCTGATCCTCTTCGGGTTGATCTTTGGCAGCCTCAAATGGATCCAGTACCTCAAGCTGGGTGTGCCCGCTCCCACCGGCACGGTGATCCTGCCCACCCTGGCCCTCATCCTGGGCATCCAGATTTTGCTCTCAGCCATCGAGATCGACATGAACGCGGCCCCCAAAACTCCCCGCAGCCGTCCGCTTGTATAGAATTACCGTACCTGCTCAGTCTATGCTATAGAAGAGACCGAAAAATGGTGTGCGGGGGCGTACGCCCCCGCACACCATTTTTCGGGATTTCCTCACCAGGCCTGAGTGTAGATACGAATTACCACACTCTATCAACTTGCTTTTTCCATCGGGGGTTGTATACTATCAGTACTGTGGATACTTTCTCCCTGATCCCAGGCACCCGGCCAACCAACCCCGGTCCGTTAGCACGCTTCCTGCCCCAACTGGAAGAAGGCGTCATCTCTGCCTGGCTGGAAGAACACGTCACACCCGGCAGCTGGCTGCTGGACCCGTTCGGTTCCGCCCCTCGGCTCACCCTGGAAGCGGCGCGCGCCGGATATCGCGTTCTGGTGGCAGCCAATAATCCCATCACGCGTTTCATGCTCGAAATGGGAGCGGCCTCCCTGCCGGAATCAGAGTTCAAAGCCGCTATCGCGGACCTGGCAGTCTCGCGCAAGGGGGAGGAAAAACTCGAAGATCACTTACAGGACCTGTATTGTACGACCTGCACGACCTGCACCCAGGAAGTCCCAGCACAAGCTTTCCTATGGCGCAAAGGGGAAGAAACCCCATTTGGGCGGATTTTCGAATGCAAGGAGTGCAGCGAAAGCGGTGAAAAACCGGTCACCTCGGCAGACGTCCAACGCGCCACGGAGATTGCCAAGACTGCCGGGTTGGCCCGCGCGCGGGTGCTGGAACGGGTCGCGCCGCTGGATGATCCGGACCGCGAATATGCCGAAGAAGCGATCCGGCACTACCTGCCTCGTTCGCTCTATGTGCTGGCCACGCTCATCAACCGGCTCGACGGCCTGCAAATCTCGGGAACGCGCCGCCGTGCCTTGACCGCGCTCATGCTCTCCGCCTGTGACCGGGGCAACATGCTCTGGCCGTATCCCACCGAGCGACCCAGACCGAAGCAGCTTTCCATCCCGCCTCAGTTTCGGGAAGGCAACCTGTGGCTGGCCCTGGAAGAGGCCATCTCCGCATGGGCGGGAACGGAGGAACCCCTACCCTGCCTGCACTGGACCGACAAAGGGGAAAGACTGCCCGAAAGCGGCGGAATTCTGATTTACGAGGGCCGTATCAAAGGCCTGGCCGAAGTTGTCAAGAACGCGCCTGTCCAGGCGGTCATCGGCGCCGTTCCGCGTCCGAACCAGGCCTTCTGGACGCTGTCCGCGCTGTGGGCTGGCTGGCTATGGGGATGGGAAGCCGCCGAACCGTTCAAGGCATCGCTCCGCCGCCGGCGCTATGACTGGGGTTGGCAGGCCTCCGCATTACATGCTGCTTTGCACCACGTCTTTGAGCTGCTCCCAGTGAGCACGCCCTTCTTTGGGTTGCTGCCTGAAGCGGAACCTGGCTTCCTCTCCGCTACGTTGATGGCGGCCAGCACCGCCGGGTTTGACCTGCGCGGTCTGGCCATGCGGACCGCCCACGATCCCATCCAGTTGCTCTGGCAGTGTGGGGAACGCTCGCATACCGACCATGGAGCCGGCACACAGGCCGTGCAGGAGGCCTTGTACGAGCACCTGAGGGCGTTGGGGGAACCGGCGCCTTATCTCCAGTTACACGCTGCAGGGCTGGTCGCGCAGGCCGAGGGCCAGGGTCTGATGGGCGCGGAAAAGGATTTCGACGAGGCCTTGCGGGAAGTCCTGGCCAAGATCCAGGAGGCGCTTCAGTCGGACGCCCGCCTGGAAAGGGTGGATTCCGGGGAACGCAGCCTGGAGATTGGTTTATGGGATTTGAAGGAAGGGCAGGAACGCGCCACGCCGCTGGCTGACCAGGTCGAGCGAGCAGTGGTGACATTCCTGCAAAGGAATCCGGCCAGCACGCTGCTGGAAGTCGAACGAGGCATTTACCCGGAGTTTCCGGGCCTGCTGACCCCTTCGAAGGCGCTGGTGGGGGCCGTGTTGGGATCCTACGGCCTGGAAGAGGCCGGCCGCTGGCGCATGCGCGAAGAAGACCGAGCGACCCACCGCCGGGCAGAGTTGGAAATCATGGCGGGCTTGCTCAAAACGATTGGCGAGCGGCTGGAATACAAAGTCGAGCAACCCAGCCGGAACGTCATCGTCTGGAAGGAAAAAAGAAAAACCGTGCGCGTTTTCTACCTGCTCGCCTCAGCAGTGACCGGGCACATCCTGGACTCAAACCGGTATCCGGTGGAAAAATGCGTGTTGGTATTGCCCGGCGGCCGGGCCGGCTTGCTGACCTATAAAGAAAACCGCGACTCGCGGCTGCGCGATCGGTTGCAAGGTTGGACCCTCCTCAAATTCCGCTTGCTCCGCTCGCTGGCAGACATCCCGGTGTTGAACCGCCAAACCTTCGAAGAGCAGCTGATCAGCGACCCGGTGGAGCAAACCCAGGGACAGATGATGATGTTTTGAAGATGGGTTTTTATTTAATCTGGCTCTACCGTTACGACGGGAAAATACCGAAAATTGGGGTGTGAGCGCGCGTACGCGCGCTCACACCCCAATTTTCGGGCTCCTATCCCCCAAAAACGAGAGCACCTTTAATCTCTATGGCGTATAATTTATTGAGCCGCCCGGAGCCACAGGGTGGAACCGTATGGATCGATTTTTCTGCATCTAAGCGAGCCTGTACATAAGGAGACTGACATGTCCATCAAAACCATCTCTATCATCTTGTTGACGGGAATTGTTTTAACCGCTTGCGGAGGACAGCCCACGCAGGTGACCTTGATACCAACTACACCTCCCGCGAGCCCGGAGGCGTCCGCCACCCAGGCACTGGACACAGAGACAGCCACCCAGGAGGATATTCCGGTGACCGGGGAGACGCCCGTCGCCGAAACGGTCACTCCCGGCGCCACTGTCATCCCCACGGTATTCGTGCCCGAGAATGCCGCGGACTGCACCAACCTGGGCTCGTTCGTCAGCGATGTGACCATCCCTGATAACACCCCCGTGGCCGCAGGAGCAACCTTTACAAAGATCTGGCGGGTCCAGAACAAAGGCACTTGCATCTGGTGGTCAGGATACACCCTCACCCATTATTCCGAAAATGCCATGAGCGCGCCAGCCTCGGTGCCGTTGCCGGTCACCAACCCGGGAGAAACCGCCGATATCTCGGTGGATTTGGTAGCGCCTAGTGTGCCCGGCAGCTATCGGGGCAACTTCGTGATCAAAAACCCGGAGGGGTTGATCATGCAAATCGACGAAGATTCCCGCTTATGGCTGATCATCAACGTAACCGCTGCGCCGACTAGCACGCCTACAGCCACGGCCACTGCCACAGCCAGCGGCAGCAGCGTTATCCCGGCGACCGGCTCCCCTACGTTGACCAGCGCGAACAGCCAACCCGTGTCCGCCAGCGCGGCTTGCACCTTCACAGTTGACGTACCGCGCACGGAGCGGGTAGCTACCGCGATCAACACCTACCGCTCCCAAAACAGCCTGGTCGCTTATACTGTCAACGAAAAGTTATCGCAAGCTGCCCAAAGGCACGCCAACGACATGGCTTGCAACCAGCTCTTCTATCACAAGGGCTCTGACGGTTCCACGCCCCAAACCCGCGTCGCCGATAGCGGCTACGTTGCCAGACGGGTAACGGAGAACGTCCAGGGCAACTATCCGCCCTACAACCCGGACCAGGTCGTTTCCTGGTGGAAGCTGGACCAGACGGACATCAATCACAACAAAAACATGATCAGCACCGATTACGCCGAAATCGGTATTGGCTATTCCTTCTTCGACAACTACGGCTTTTACGTGGTCGTCTTCGCCGCGCCTTAGCTTCGTCTTTCCGAACGTCCGGTGCGGAGTTTCCCTGCACCGGACGCTGATTCCACAGTACAATCCCATTTATGAAAAAGATTTGGACCCTTTTCCTGCTGACCGGCTTCTCCCTGGCCGGTTGCATTTCCGTTTCTCCCTCCGCTGCAACCCCCACCGCCCCGCCTCAATTCGTGACCTCCACCCTGCCACCGACCAGGGCACTGGTCCTGCCCTCGACGGCTACCCCGGCAACCCCCGATGTCGAGTTGACCGGGACAGTTACCCCCGCCGTTACCTCTCGGCCGGACTGCAAGGTCCAGGCTGTGCTGCTCGAAGATGTGACCATCCCGGATAACACCCGCGTCGAAGCAGGCGAAACTTTTACCAAAACCTGGCGCTTCAAAAATTCCGGCACTTGCCATTGGAGCGGTTTCACCATCGACTTTCTAACCGGCGACCGCATGGGCGCGCCCGATTCCGCCCCTATCCCGGATACCCTGGCCGGCTCTACCGTGGACGTTTCGCTGGAACTGACCGCTCCCAAGGCGGATGAATCATACTCCACATATTTCACCCTGAAAGACGCCGAGGGCGAATCGATCGATGTGGGAACGGAAAAAACCTTCTGGGTCAAGATCGTGGTCGGGAACCCTGCGACAGCGCCGGCCTCCACGCCTGGTGGGACCTCGAGCAGCGGAACATCCGGGAGCACAACCGGCGCAAAAGCAAGCTGCAACTTCAGCGAAAACGGAGGATATGTCAGCCAGATTGGCGGGCTGATCAACAGCGAACGCCAGTCGAACGGTCTGCCTGCCCTGGCGGTCAATTCCCTCCTGGCGGGCGCCGCCCAAAAACATGCTGCCGATATGGCCTGCAACAACATGCTCAGCCACACCGGCTCGGACGGGTCGTACGTCAGTTCGCGCATCGCCGCGACAGGCTACAGCGCTTCCTATACCGAGGAGATCATCTATGCCGGCGGCGGTCCGCAAGTAGCCTTTGACTGGTGGATGAGCGATCAGCTGCATCGCAACGCCATCTTGAGCACCGCGGCCACCGAGATCGGCGTGGGATATGCTTACCTCGAGTCGAGCGCATATGGGGGCTATATCGCCGTAGATTTTGCCAGCCCGTAATCCTCCTCCCTGAGCGGAGTGAGGAGCGAAAGCGACGAACGTAGTCGAAGGGCAACCTTTAGATATTTTGCAACTCTTCCTACCAGCGCGCGCTTTCAGCTACAGGGAAGATGCGAGTTCGTTCAGCGAGCTAGAACGTTCTCCGTAAAATCTTATTCCAATCCAGCATTGCCTCGAGGTGCTCCAGCGGAAGCTGACCCTCGGGAACATACCCCACAAAGGAGCGGTTGTACGTGTCCTCATTGCCATCGACCATATAATCGGACAGGAAGTAGCGCAAGGGTTTCTTGAAGATCCCGATAGCGGAAATACCTTTGTAATCGTCGGGCAAAGCGGTTTCGTAGGTGATGACAACCGTCCCTTCGGCAGTTTCAGCTACCTCGGCGACGGTGGCTTCATGGATCCAGCGCAGCCATTGCGTTTGCTTGGGGCCTCTCCTTGTCGAGTGAACGCCCTTGCCCTCACTTATCACAAATCGCTCTCGGGTGATCACGTTGCCCATCTTATATTCCCAAACGGGCTCACTCCTGTTCCCCTTCTTGCCCGTCAGCGATTCCGGCAGCAACCCAACCTTGTCTTTTGTTTCGACCGCCTTGGCGATCTGCCAGGAATCGGGCTGCTTGTCCACAAAGCGCAGCCAGAGCACACTGGCGCCCGAGGTGTACTGCTCTGCGGAAGTTGCCTTAACAAAATACGGGGCCCTCCTGCCTGCAACTTTCATCTCGCTCTCGTTGGTCAGGTACCACTTGGGCTTGGGCGTCAGGCCGCCGGGCGGCAGGTGCCCGCGCACGTGTTGGATGTGTTCGGCAGTTTCGTTGCAGACTGCGCGGCTTACGATCAATTCGTGTGTTCTTCCATGTTCCTCGCGCCATCCTGTAGTATGGAAGTTTCTCCAGGCATCCAGGATCGCGCGGAGCGGATAGTTTTCCCGGGAGTAGCTCTTCTGCTGCTCCTCGGGTGTGAGTCCTTCCCAACCGGGAGCAGTTACCTCGGTCAGGCGCAGAGGCGTCAGGCGGACGATCTCCTTCCAAGCCCAGCCGGGGAACTGTCCCTTCATGGACAACAAGGTTTTGAGAGCTTCCTGGGTCGGTTTGCTCATCATCTCATAGGCGTACTCCGCCTTGCGCATGTCCGTCAATCCCCGGCGGCGCATGCTGGGGCTGGATGATTTGACGTTGGGCAGGTACCAACCGATCTTTTGACGCCACTCCTTTTCCTGCGCGCCGGCCAGCTTCGGCCTGGCGCCGCTGGCGGACTCATAGGCCACGATCATCTCGTTACAAAGCCTGGCGACGGTCGCATCGTCCAGTGCTTTGACTTCCTCTTCGATTTTTGGCGCCCGCAGCCGGACCAGCAAATCTTTGGGGTCGGCCCAAGACCCGTGAGCGCTGGCGTAGCGCATGCCCGAAAAATGGACCACCATATATTGCAGCCAGAGCGGGTAACGCCCAGGTTCCTTCACGAAACGCTGATGGATTTCGTCCAACAATTGGTACTGATTCTTCTTCTCCAGTGATTTTTCATAGGCCTGCGCCTTCCAGGCAGCGATGTCCCGGTTGGTGAGGGCTTGCTTGTGTTGGTATTGCACCAGGAACTCCGCCTCGGTCATCCCTTCCGGGACCTGGCCCCGTTTCTGCATCCAGTACCACTCCAGCTTGCGCTTCTCGATACTGTCGTAGGTGGCCAGGAAGTCGTGCAATTTGTCGAGTTCCTGCTCCGCCATCGGCAGGGTTATGCTCTCCCAACCCTGCAATTCCAGTTTTTCGGGAACATACTTCGGATGGTTCGGATCCATGGCGGCCTGCCGCCGTTGGCGAGATTTGATCCGCTCCCGGAGCAGGTTCAGATGGTTGCTCCAGGATTGGATCTCCATCTGGACGAAACTTCTTTCCCCACGAATATCCTTCGGCCAGGAACTGATAAAGATCCCATGGAACCGGTTGATTTCGGCCAGCTCGGCCTCATCGACCGGTTTGAACTTCAGGTAATAGGCGCGTACGTCTGGCAGCATGAAATAATCGCGCATGGACGAGTACATCTTGTACGCGCCGGCTGCCACCAGCTTTTGCGCGTTGGTATATTCGGCGATGTCTTTGCTCAAATCCTGCTTGTTTTTGTATTCCGCCCATAGGTCGATCTCCTTGAAATACACCAGGAAGTCGCGCAGCTTTTCCTCCCGCATGGGATAAATATCCTTGCATAAAATTTCATTCTGCCATTGGAAATAAATCGGTCCGGCCATGCCTCACTCCTTGGCTGTCAAGAAATGTAGTAGTTACGTCAGTCGTTCATAAGCGTTTAACCCTTACAGGGTGCTTCGAAAAGTTGCTACTACCCTCTACAATTATAGATTTATTCTATCCGATTTGATAAAAAAAGGGGGTTATTCCGTCTTAACGGAATAAAGGCCCGAAAAATGGGTCGTGAGCGCGCGTGCGGCGCTCACGACCCATTTTTCGGTATTTTACCCATCGGAAACGGTAGAGCGAAAATATAAAGCCCTTAAGTCTGTGAAACCTTTTGGGGCTTTTTCATTGTGGTTCTAACAGGGACAATCGATCTCTCACAAGGATAGCCAGGCACCCAGTCCCTTCTCCTTCGCGCGGCGGTAGATTTCCGGCGCGACCGCCATGTCGTCCATCGCCAGGCCGAGGTTAATCGCTAGCGTGCGTTCTTTCTCATCCTGGCGACCGGGCTGGAGGCCTGCGACCAGTTCTCCCAGGTCCGCGTAGGGTTCGGGGGTCTGGCCGAAATAGCCGACCGATTTGTAATATTGGAACTGGGCGTGGTCGTCGGTGCTGATGCGGTCCATTTGCGCCATCGCAGGCCCGGTCCAGTACGAATCGAAATCCACTGCGGAACCGTAGGCGCCCGGTTGCAGCCAGTCCTTTTCAATGGTGGGAGTCGGGTGCTTCAAGATCGGGCCGGAGGTAACCACAAGGTCCAAATCGATGACAGCTTTCTTCGGCTCATCAACACCTTGAATCTCGAACTCGAATTTTTCACCCATGTCAGCGACGAATTTTTCCTGTACCTGTGGCAAAACATCGTATGCATAAGCGCGCTGGATCGGGAACAGGCAGGCCAGCGCCTCGAGATTGGTACGTCCCTGCACGCCGCAAGCCAGAATTCCGGCCGTTGCAAACTCCGGGCGCGCCAGGTACTTGGCTGCGAGCGCCGAGGCGGCTGCAGTCCGCATCGCGGTGATCCAGGCGCAATCCATCACGGCATAGGGAACGCCGGTCTCGACGTCGTTTAGGATCAACAGGCCAGTGATGTACGGCAACCCAAGCTTGTAATTCTCCGGATAGCCGCTTACCCATTTAATGCCCGCTGAGCGCATGGACGGAATGAAAGCAGGCATGGCATGAATGAACGCATCCGGCATGGTGTGGATCCCGGGTTTTGGAGGCATCTCAACGTTGCCATTTCCTTTTTCCATGAACGCCTGCTCGAGCAGGTCGATAATCTCTTTCATGGGCAGGTTCGCGCTTTCGACATCCGCGCGAGAAAGGTAGAGAACTTGTTGATCAGACATGGTTGCTCCTTCTGGAAGGATAAATTCATTATATAGTAGGGTTCTGAGCTTTTTACGTTGTTACAGCATCTCCAACGCCTGGGGTGGGGAATGCACGGATAAAATATCCTTCAGGCGTTCTCCTTGCTCATGATCCAATGTAACCAGCCGGCTGCCAAAACGCAGGGCTACCGCTGCATAAACCGCGTCGCTGCCGCGCAGGCGGTGATGGACGGCGGTCTCAGCAGCTGAATCTGCCAGCAACTCGTCGAGAGGCACCAGGGTTAAGTTTGGTAATTTGCGGACCTGATCGGTAAGCACCAGCGCTAGTTCGGCCTGTCCCTGTTTGCGGGCAATGGCTGCGGCAATCTCGGGCAGCAATAGCGTTGGGACAATGATTGCTATACCGTTTTGTCGAAGCTTGTCTAACAAATCCACACTGGTATCACTGCCACTTTCCGCTGGACTAAAAGCGTTGACGAATACGCTGGCATCGAGGGTCACCGGTCCGCTCAACGGCGCATCTCCGAAAGGATCTCTACCGCGCTCTTTTCACTCTGCCAGCCTTTGCCCAGTTCATCCCGGATTTTCATCAAGTTTTGCCAAACCTCGTCCCCCTGGTCGATGGGCGGCTCCGCATCCAACGGGATGATGAGCGCAGCCGGTTTGCCACGCTGGGTGATCACATAACGCGCGCGATCTTCTTTTACCGCCCGGACTATTTCTGAAACGCGCTTTTTCAATTCTCGGATGCCAATTTCTTCTGTCATAGCAACCTGCCAATTTTATTCTTGAAAAGAGGGTGTGTGAAGAGTTCTGGTCGGGCAATGCCGACCAGAACTCTCCACACCTCATTGATTTGTAACCACATTGTAGTCACGTTATGTTGCGCTGTCAACAGTTTTGGTTCCCTGTCTCCCAGGTCGTGATATGATTCAGACCTTGCTCCATCTTTCGCAGGTAGACCAACCTTCTAAATAATGACCAACCGTCGCTTTTACCGGCTTTGCGCCTTCTTTGTCTTATTGCTCGCCGTTTTTGCCTGCAATTTCCCAACCACAGAATTTCCCACGCCATCGGCAGCGGTCACCCAGACGACTGCTTTGCTGCCGACTCCCATGCCAGCTCCCAGCGTGACACCGGCGTTCCCCTCTCCCGTGCAGACCCCAGCTTACCAGCCGGTCTTCAATTCCTCGCCGTGCGTGTTCCCGGTTCCCGGGGGATACCGGGTGTACTGTGGATATCTGACTGTGCCGGAGAACCGCGCCAACCCTCACAGTTCCCTGATCCAGCTGCACGTGGCCGTCTTCCAGAGCTTTGCGGAGGGACCGGATCCCGACCCTATGGTGCACCTGGCCGGCGGGCCGGGATCCTCTTCGCTGGACGTGGCCAGATACATGCTCGGGCAGGGCCTGGATGCGATCCTCGAGCGGCGCGATTTCATTCTGTTCGACCAGCGCGGGACGGGATATTCGATTCCCCGATTGGATTGCCCGGAGCGGAACGCGCTGACAGCTACCCTGCTCGCCGGAACGTTGACCGACGATCAGGAATCCCAGGCTATCCTGGACGCCTTCCACCAATGCCGTGACCGCTTGATCTCCCAGGGCATCGACCTCTCCGCCTACACCAGCGCCGCCAGCGCCGCGGATCTGAACGACTTGCGCCTCGCTCTCGGATACGACCAGATCAACCTGTACGGCGTCTCTTACGGCACCCGCCTGGCGTTGACGGTGATGCGCGATTATCCCCAGGCCTTGCGCAGCGTGGTGCTGGATTCCACCTACCCGCTCGACGCCAACCTGTACACCGCCCTGGCGCCCAACGCCGAGCGGGCTTTCAACGCCTTGTTCGACGACTGCGCCGCCGACCTGACCTGCAACGCTGCTTATCCCAATTTGCGGGCAGTCTTCTACAATCTCGTAGACCAGTTGAACGCCAGCCCAGCAACGGTCTATCTCACGCTAGGCGGGGTCAACTACCCGGTCTCACTGACCGGCGGTCTACTGATCGACGTGCTGTTCGTTGGCTTATACAACCCTGCCGTGGCGGCCAGCATGCCCAAGATGATCTACCAGGTCCAACGCGGGGAATACGCGATCCTGCGGAACCGCCTGTCCTTGTACTTCGATACCTCCGGCGCCCTGGGGATGGGAACGTCCGTGCAGTGCGCGGAAGAGATCCCCTTCAATTCCGGGAATGACGCTCATGTGGCCGCGCAGGGCGTGCAACCCGAGATTGCGGCCTTCTTCCCCGAGAGCGTGCAATACTTGTTTGCGGTCTGCCAGGATTGGTCCGGCGCCGTCCCGGACCCGCGTGAGAACCAACCGGTGACAAGCGACGTACCGACCCTGGTCCTGGCCGGGGAGTTCGACCCGATCACCCCGCCGGCCTGGGGTCAGATGACAGCCGGTCATCTCAGCAACGCTTATTTTTATGAATTTCGTGGGAATGGCCATTGGGTAACGCGTTCGTCACGCTGCGCGCTTTCTATGGCGTTGGCATTCTGGAACAATCCGTCGGTTCCGCCAGATGCTTCCTGTCTGGCGTCACAGGGCAGTTTACAATTTGTGCCGTGACGAAAAAGGAACGCCTTACAATTATTGTTGAAAAAATCACAGACATTCATCAAAGGTTAAGAACAGTATCTGGTGAGTGTTATTTTATATGAATGTCATTCTGAGCGACCGTAGGGAGCGAAGAATCTTTTTTCGCCGATAGAGACTCTTCGCTCGCAACGAACGCTCGCTCAGAGTGACATGGAAATTGGCATCTATGAGCAAAGAATATTATGTATACATCATGACAAACAAATCGCGGACTCTATACACCGGCGTGACAAACAATCTCATGCGACGGGTTTATGAGCACAAGAACAAAGTTGTACCGGGGTTTACCAGCAAATATACCATTCAGTTTCTTGTCTACTACGAAACGACATCAAGTATCCATGCAGCACTGGCACGAGAGAAACAAATAAAAGGTTGGTTGCGAGCAAAGAAAATTGCTTTGATTGACTCCATAAACCCTTCCTGGAAAGACTTGAGCGAAGAATGGTTTGAATGAGACTGCACAAGTTATTATTGATGTTCATAAAAATACGTTAAGTCATGTCACTCTGAGGAAGCGGTTTTTGCGACCGAAGAGTCTCGCTTGACGGTATGGAGATGCTTCGCTGCGCAATCGGCTGCAAATACGAATCCAGCAGCGCGTCCATCTGTTCGAACGACTCGCACACGAAGAACATCGGGTTGAAGGCATAGACCGTCTTCGGGATCTGAGCGATCATCTCCACGTCGAAGGGGGCCAGGATCACCTCGCCGCCGAAGTAGCCTTTGCGAGAAATGCCCAAACTGTCGTATAACGCGTGGACCACGTTCCAGCCCTGGTCCTGGGAGGACATCTCGCCTTTGCGGTGCAACTCGTTAACCCCTTCGATGATCCGGCTCACATCTTTCCTATTCCTGTCGAAATGTTTTTGAAGCTGCGCAAAGACGTCCCCGCTGAAGTCGATCACGCAGTCCCGGTTGAGGCGGTAGAACTCCATGATGGTGTTGGCAAGTTCCGCGCGCCCCGAAATGATTCCCGCGCCGAACACCTTGAAACGGTTGTCTTCCATCACCAGGCCGAACTCGGTGCTGTACCAGGCCAGGCGCTTAATGACTTCCCGCTCCGTTTGGGTGGCCTTCTTATAAGCCGGGGCAAATTTATCTTCGATGCGCGCGTAGAACGCTTGCGTCAGATACGGCAGGTGGCCGAAGATATCGTGGAACATGTCCGGCTCGGGCGTGAACTCCATCTGGTCGCGGGTGCGCAGGTAATCGGTGATCAGGAAAATGCGCTGCGCGAATTTTTCATACCAGTCGTCTGCCAGGGTGTAGCGCACAGCCGTCCGTTCGATGCGCCAGCCGGTCCGGGGGGTGATGCGTTCGTTCAGGTACGCCACCGTCGGGATGCGCTGCGGGTCGAGCTGCAAAAGCCCAAATCCATCCTTGTATTCCTGGCAAATGTGTTCCAGGAAATGGGACCGGTATACCCCGGCGAACAGTTCAGCCCAGATAGCGTGCTGTTCTTCGGAGAATTGGATCTCCTGGTTCTCGGTCGTATATTCTCGGGATGGATCGAGATGTTCTTCGGCGATATCACCCGTGTAACGCGGTGCAGTTTGAGTCTTATTCATAAGATGTACTCCTTTCGCCTAAAAAGTTATGCACACGTGTGCATAACTTACTTGCCGGACCCGTTGTGGTCCTGCAAGCCGATGCTGGTGGTTTCTTTGACTTCTTTCAAGACCAGGTAGGAACTCACGCGCTCGACGGATTTAAGTGACAGCAAATCCTTCATCAAGAAATGATCCAGGTGTTCGCAGTCGCGAATGACCACCTTGAGCAGGTAATCGGCATCGCCGATAATGCGGTGGCTTTCCAGCACTTCCGGCATGCGGCTGATGGCCTCGTCGAACTCTTTGATCAAGTCCGCTGTGTGGCCGTGGATGATGACCTTGACGAACACCAGCAGGTCATATCCCAGGCGCTTGCGGTTGAGCATGGTGGCATATTTTTCGACGACGCCGTTTTCCTCCAGCTTCCGCAGCCGTTTTTGCACCCCGGAAGGAGAAAGGTCGACCAGTTTGCCGAGTTCTGCGCTGGTCAGGCGGGCGTTGTCTTGCATGTGGTGCAGCAGGGTGCTGTCCTTTTCATCGAGTACGTAAGTCATCGTAAATTCGTCATTTCAAGAATAGTTTACTCCATGGTTGGCCAAATCTATATAAATTATATCCAATTTATATAGATTTGGTGTGAAAAGAAGATTAGAAACGGGTATTGTTTTCTGCAGAAATGGGATGATACAATCCCCCGTAGATGAAAAATCTACCGCTTCTTAACCGGACCATGCTCATCACCGGCTCTGCCCGGCGGGTGGGACGCATCTTCGCGCTTGGGTGCGCCCAGGCCGGCGCGGACGTCATCATCCATCACGGACATTCGCCGGAAGAAGCCCGGGAAACGCGGGACGAGATCGAAGCGCTGGGACGCCGCGCCTGGATCCTCGCCTCGGACCTGAGCCAGCCTGCTGAGGCCTCCCAGCTCATTTCCCGTGCGAACGAGTTGTCCCCGATCTACGCGCTGGTCAACAGCGCCGCCATCTTCGAGCCGCTCTCCCTCTCCGAAACCACCTTGCCCGAGTGGGAGCGCCACCTGGCGGTCAACCTGACCGCACCCTTTCTGCTCAGCCAGGCTTTTGCGAAACAGCATCCCGAGGGCGCTGAAGGCCGGGTCGTCAACATCCTGGACTGGCGCGCCCTGCGCCCCGGCGCGGACCACTTCCCGTACACGATCAGCAAAGCCGCGCTGGCCGCGCTGACCAAGTCTCTGGCAGTCGCGCTCGCGCCGCACATCAAGGTTAACGGGTTAGCGCTCGGGGCTGCGCTCCCGCCCGCAGACGGCGGAGCAGGCCCGGACGTCAGCAAGAGCGTCCCGCTCGGGCGCTGGAGCGAAGAAGAGGAAGTCCAAGGGGCGCTGGTCTTCCTGTTGGGAGGCCCGGCCTACATCACCGGCGAGATCATGTACCTGGACGGCGGCCGGCATTTAGTTTAATCCTCCCTGAGCGGCGCGTAGTCGAGGGTGAGTTATTGTAAATTCAAAATTTCAGCATCAGCCTCGCTTACCCCTACGGGGCAAAAACCGCACATCTGCTCGGCGAGGAGAAACTTAGGAGCACTTATGGACAAAGTATTTATCAAAGATCTGGTCGCCCGCGGCATCATCGGCGTCAACGATTGGGAGCGCGAGAAGCCGCAAGAGATCCTGATCAACATTACCGTCTTCACCGATACCCGCAAGGCGGCGGAAAGCGATGACCTGGCGGACTGCGTGGACTATCGCGCACTGGCCAAGAAGGTTCAGGCGCATGCCGAAACAGCGAAGCGCTTGACGGTCGAAGCGCTGGCCAACGATCTGGCCGCGATCTGCCTGGAAGCGCCGGGCGTGGAGAGGGCGATCGTGCGGGTGGAAAAGCCAGGAGCTGTCCGCTTTTCGAAATCAGTGGGCATGGAGGTCGAACGAAGCAAGTCCTCGGAATAAAACGGATCGAATCAAGAAATTCTCAAGCGCCAAAGTGGGAGAGCATGGACAAGCTGCATCAAGCTTATCTAAACATCGGCTCCAACATCGAACCGGAACGTCATTTGCAGGAGGCGGTCCGTCAGCTACGCCAGCACGGAGTGGTCAAAGCCCTTTCCAACGCCTGGCAATCGCACGCCTTCGGTTCGAACGGACCCGATTTTTTGAACGCCTGCGTGCTCTTTTTAACGCCCCTGGATGCCCATGAATTGAAAGAGCAGGTCATCCGGCCCATCGAGGCCAGTCTAGGACGCGTCCGCGGAGAGAACAAATTCGCCCCGCGCACCATCGATGTCGACATTGTCCTGTTCGATGAGGAGCCTTTCGGCTGGGAGTTCTGGTCGAACGCCTTTGTGGTGGTGCCGTTGGCAGAGTTGTTGCCCGATTTCCATCACCCCCTCAACTATGAAAAACTTTCGCAGGTTGCAGCTCATTTGCGGCGACAGACCTGGATCGTAGCCCGCCCCGATGTTGTGAACGCCACCACGTAACTCTTTCACCACAGAGAACACGGAGCCTACGAAGAGTTAAAAAAATCTCTGTGCTCTCCTTGATCTCTGTGGTCATTTTTCTCGCGCTTACCCTAGATCTGCAACGGCCTCGCGCCGCGCGAGATGTTGTCCAGGAATTCCTGGCGGGTGGCCACATTTTTGCGGAAAGCGCCGTGCATGGCGGAGGTAGTCATGCGCGCATCCTGCTTTTTGATGCCGCGCATCGACATGCACAGATGAAAGCCTTCTACCACGACAGCCACGCCATGCGGGTCGAGCAGGTCGCTGATGAAATCGGCGATCTGGCGCGTCATGCGTTCTTGCACCTGTAAGCGGCGGGCGAACATGTCTACAATGCGGGGGATTTTCGATAAACCAAGCACTTTCCCGTTCGGGATATAGGCCACGTGTGCGCGGCCGATGATGGGCAGCATGTGATGCTCGCACATGCTGTAGAATTCGATATCGCGCACGATGACCATCTCATCGTAGCTGACGTGAAACAGCGCGTCGTTGACAAGCCTGTCCGGGTCCATGCCATACCCGTTTAGCAGTTCGCTATACATGCGCGCCACGCGCTTGGGCGTATTTCGCAGACCTTCCCGGTTCGGGTCTTCGCCGAGCGCGCGGATCAGCGCCTCGGTTGCTTCTTGTACAGCCAGGGTATCGATCCCGCTTGCGAGCACCTGCTCGTCACTGAGGCCGTCATCAAAATCGAATGCTTCCATTGGGTTCTCCTTGACTACAAACCAGCCGACGAAAGGCTGAAAGTTTGTCTGAGTAGTGAATTTATTCTATCCGAATTTATGAAAATACAATGGCGTAGAGCGAAAATATAGAGAAAACCCCTATACGGCAGTTGCTTGACTGAGGACTTCATGTTGGCTATATTTCTTCCATGCGTTTCCCCTTTGAACAGCAGTGGACCATCCCTGACCACCCGCCTAACGACCCGGGTTGTTTCATCATCCCTTCCTATGCGCTGAAGGACCGTGCTACGCCTACGAAACCCACCAATGCCGAGATCGAGTTGGCCGTCGAATGGTGGAAACGGTTCCCGAGTTCGTCGCTCATCATGTGCACCGGCGACAACCAGGGACTGGGAGTGACCAACGCCAGCGTAATGGCCGATTACGCCGTCGGCATGGGCGTTCCGGCGCGGAACGTCATCGAAGAAGACCGGTCTCTCAATACCTATGAAAACCTGTACAATGCCATGCAGATCATTCAGGAGAATAATTTCCGGCAGCCCACCCTGGTGACCCTGGACCTGTACACCCGCCGGGCCGTCGCCACCGCCCGGAAAATGGGTTGGGAAGATTTCTACTGGCTCTCCGTTTATTCGCGGGGGGAACCCGCTTACGGTTACAAATGGTTCCAGACCCATTCCCGCTTCACGCTTTATCTTTACGAAGTCCTAGCGATGGTTTACAGCAAGATCGTGGGGTGGGTTTAGGATGCTGTTGGTATTCAATTACAAGTAAAATATATAGGACCTACGCAAACGAATGAGAGATGCCCGGAAATATTAATGATAAGGAGGTCATCCAATGAGGAATACCCCACAGCCCAAAGAAAATTCCCCCACCTGGGAAAACAAATTGTTTGTATTTGGTTTTATCAAAGACGTTCCACAACCGTACTTCGAGTTTGCCGAGAACTTTAAGCAAACCCGCCGCTTACTTCCGAAATGACGATTTGTGGAAACAATTCAAGCGAGCGAACGCCCTGGGCAACTACTGGCAGATCGTAGCGGCGATGATCGAAAAGGTCGTCGAACAGCGCAAGATCATCATCTCCAATGTTCCTATGAGCGTGATCGAGGACAAACAATATTCCCACAAAATCACGCTGGCGGAGGCCAGGTTGATCGGCATGCCCGCGTTCAAATATATGCACTATACCAAAGGGAATTCCGAAATTTTCGTTCCGCAGGAACTGGAAGCTACCCATAAAGAATATCTCCCAGAAGAGCTATTATGAAAATTGGGCAGTCGCTTCATTTTTCGAGTGCCTGTCCATAAATATTCTCCTAAACTTTCAAATTTGCTTTCTTTATCTAAGGCTTGTACAGGGCATCTCTATCATGTTGACGTACCCTGAATATGGGTAGCCATTCGAACTAGTACACTTGGGCATAAATGAGCAGGCAGTTAAGCGGCAAGGGCCTTGCCTTGATAAGTCCATTTGAAGGGTTTAGCCATCGTGCGGTTGTAGTATTCAATAAAAGCCAAGACCTTTCGTTTGAGTTCCTGGATGGAAGTAAAGTTGCCTCGTTTGATCACTTTGCGAACCAAGATACTGAGCCAAATCTCTACCTGGTTCATCCAGGAAGCATGCTTGGGCGTGTAATGAAAGACAATGCGGTGTGTTGGATCACTCAAGAATTTAGCGCGCGAGGCTTTGGATTTGAGAATACCACTTTTGCCTTTCACGCCTAAATCCAGGTCGAGATCAGATTCTTCGGCCACATAGCGCACCAAGGATTCGGACAGATGAATATTCAATTGGTCGGCAATGAAATGCCACTGCACGGTCTGTGGCTCGGCGGTTACTCGGCTTTGAATGTGGTGCAGGAAATCCTGTTCGGTACGGGTCGGCTTGGCGGTACAGGCCAGCTAACTGTCCCGTGACCACATCGAAGTTGAACATAAAAGCGAGCGTGCCATGTCGGATCATATTCAAATTCGCGGCGCTCCTACTTTACCGGGCAACATGGGTAAATCCGGATGTTTACGTTCCAACGCTTGAACGCCGGTCATTTCATCGGTACTTTCAATGCGTTGCCCTTGTTTGGCGAGTTGGGGAGCCGCTTTGTACAGTCCGTTGATATCGCTAACCTTGGCATCAAAATCGGCTTCATAAGCAGGTGTGAGCCAGTAGCGGTTCAAATGTGGCTTAATCACGGCCTCTTTTTAAAAGCCTGGCCGCATGGCGAGGAGAGATGCTTTCCACAATCTTGCGCTTCAGCACTTCATCGGCGATTTCGCGCGCCGTCCAATGCGTGATGGGCCGCTCAGACGCTTCAGGCTTTTCGCATGCCAACGCCTCGATCCGACAACGTTGGTCCGCCGTGATCTTGGCTGGTGCTCCAGGACGAGGCGCATCGGCCAGACGATCTTCAAGACTCAAGTCGTCGAGCGAGATATCTTGCAGCTTGACCCAACGATTGCGCCACAACCGAACCGTATCATGTGTCACCTGTTCCTTTCTCGCGATTTCAACACTCGGCTTCCCTTCTGCTGCGGCCAACACTATTCTGGCACGCATGGCGATTTGTTGCGCGGTTTGGTGTCGTTTCACCAATTTCTCTAACGCTTGTCGTTCTTGTTCTGAAAGTACGACTGGCTGTGCTTTGGGATTTGGCATTTCCTCGTTTCCTTGATTGGGTAATCTTTGCCCTATCCTACCACTCCCAAGTTATTTCAGCCAGGATGTACTAGTGTGTTCACCCCCTCTCCTTAGGGGGATTCCTTATTGTTATCGCAATGATTTCCCGCTACCATTTTCGCATGAAAGCACATTTGTTAAAAAGAATGAGAAATCTAACCTTTCAGGAGCATTTCGGGAGACTTATCTCAAGCTTTCGGACGTCTCGCATTGCCCCTATGTTGGGACTGGTCTTTGTTTTAATTGTTGGATATACCCCTTTACAAGGAGGGATGGATGTTGACGAGCAACTTTGCGGCAACGGTTCTGCGCCCGACTATGGCTTCTCGTATGACTTGTTGCAGCCGCATTGGACGGTAGGCTGGGAAGATAACGTATCACAGCAGACAGTGAGGCAAGTGGACAATATCTTCGATAGACTGAATGAAGATTCAATCGCCCAGCCAATGATTCTGATCCTGCCCGCAGAACAAGTGGGAATACGGACCAATTGTGCGGTACATTTCCTACGTTACATGAAGCTTGGCTTGCCCACCGGTCCCCACAAAGACAACGGATTTGTTTTTTTGATCGTCACGGAATCTGACAGCATCGACGTTCATTATGCGGTCGGTTTGGGCTTGCCCGCCCTGACTGCTCCTGAACTGACCAACATCAACCGCGCGGTGGAAGATACCTACGCATCTACGCACAGTCTGGATCAGGCCCTGTTGACTCTGGCAAAAGAGTTCAATACTGTTGCCCGCAACAACTATGAATCAGAAACCGTACCCTTACACACTTCCACCCCATCCAGTCCGGTTGAGCAACCTGCTCAACCGACCGGGCAACCTGTCGGGTCCGTGTTCTCTTTGGCATTTTGCGGCCAGGTGTGCCTGGGGGCTCTCCTGATTTGGTTCATGATCTGGATGTTCACTAAATTCGCAGGAGGCGCGTCTGGATTCAACATGCCTTATTCAGGTCCTTGGGATGGAACCCGCTCACGTGGTGGATTCCGAGGCTTCCCCCCAGAGACTTCCCCTCAGGTGGAAACAGACGTAACTCTGGTCCGCGCATGCGAGGTGGAAGCGGTAGTGGTCGCTCAGGACGTACAAACTAAATTATAAGGAGAATCAGCATGAACTTTCACAAACATTATTACATTTCCCTGTTTGTCTTGTTTGCAATTGTCTTGCAGCTAACCAGTTGTGGTCTTTTTAAATCGGCTACGAACGAATATAACGATCTGGTGGCACTTGTTCAAAATGTGCAGTCCGCCGCCTCCAACTTTCAATTGGTGACGGATACACAATACGCCAAGATACAAGCCAAAACGCAAATCACCAAGGACTATTACGATGCGGTCAGCAACAGTGGTGAAGTGTGGACAGGCAACTTCCGCTCAGAACAGGAAGCACTGAACGAACTGCTAAAGAACTATCGGGATGCAAACGGTCAGCCGTTGGATCCCTCCCAACTGAATCTGAATGAGCTTAAAGATAAAGGCGCATTGCCAAACGGATTAGGTCAAGGCTTTACCCTCTTTGTAAATGCCGTTACCCAAGCTCCGCCGCCTGTCCCTGATGCACAAGTTACTCTGGCGCTGGGCGATACCATTGATGAGGGCATGAATACGATTCAGTTGGCAGGCACAGACTGGAACGACGCCGTCAAAGCCTATAACACCCGCCGGTCGCAAATCTCGGGTGAAGTGGTGGCACGGGTGTCCGAATATTTTGGTTTTGACCTGCCCGTTACCTTCCCTTATTATCAGGGTGCCAATCCAGGCGCACCCGTTCAGAATCCTTTGGCCGCAACGCCCACTCCGTAAGCCATACGAATATCGCTTTTATAAAATATTGCATTTTGCAAATTGAGTTAGTGCGCGTGAACTATCTCATTCCAAATATGAAAGAGGTGGCAAAACGGCGTGTGCGGGGGGGCGTACGCTCCCCGCACACACGCGGGTTTTGATGCCGCGTACTTGTTTGCACAAGCCTGAACAGATACGAGGATTCAAAGAAAAATAAAAGACCTCCGAGACCTTCGAAGTCTCGAAGGTCTACGCTTCATCGAACGACCCTCACCCGCATCACATCTCGCTTGACGCCCCCAAACTTGTACTTGTAATCTTCGTCCCCGCGCATAAAATCGAACTCGTCCCGGCCATGCTCGTTGGCCCACTGCAAGAGATGCCCCAGCAGAACCCAACCTGGAGACAGGTCCCCGTAGTCAAAATTCAAGCCCGAGTTGTAGACCCAGATCCGGTTCCCGTAATCGAAGTTGAGATAGCCAGCGGCTTTTTTCCCATCGACTTCCATAAAAGCCAGTTGCAGCCAGCCCGCCTGAAAGGCAGCATGGATAGAGGTGCGCATCTGTGTGCGCATCACCTCGGTCAGGAATTCTTCCTTGTTCGGGTCGTTCGCCATCAGGGCCAATAAATCGTCGATTTCAGCGTCCAGCGCGGACTCGTCTTCGACGATGTACCAGCGCACGTACTGCTCGCTGCCTTCCGCGCGGCGCATCTTGCGGCGGATCTCGTGGCGCTGTTTCTTATCGATGTTCATCAGGTATTCTTCGAAGTCGCCGGGCAGGGGCACAAAGAGCGCCGGCCGGAAGGGTTCTCGGATGAAGTCCCAGTCGCGTTTGGTGGATTCGGTTTCCAGGGCGGGTAACGTGGGAAAATCTTCGGGCAGGTTAACCCAATCCAACGCGGACCAGGCCGGGGCGGAGTCCGCAGCGAGAAAATCCAGTAAGCCGGGGATAAACCGGGGAAGGTCATCCGCGCGGACGATCAAGTCCAGATAATCGGAAATTTCGATGCTGCCGAGCAACATCAAGGCCTGTCGCCCATCGTGTTCGCTGAGAAACAGCGGAGCAACCCCGACCAGGCCGTCATTTTCACGGGCAGAGATCAAAACGAGCTCGGCCTCGGGCCATTCCCCACCGCCGCGGGTGGACCACCAGGCGCTGAGATATTCGTAGCGCAGAAAAGGCACATCGTTCACGCTCTCAGAAAGCAGAGCGTTCCATTCAGCAGGGTCGAGTTCGGAAAAATCGTTGTGAAAAGTGAAATTCATGAGGCCTTTAGACAGGGAAAAGTCGAAGCGGCGCATTCCGCCGGCAAATCTGGTAGATTTTTTCTCTTGGTGAAAATTAGCGAACCCGCAAATTCGCCGCTCCTTAGGTTTTGGGGATTTTACGCTTGTTCCCGGATTATATGAGTCTGATTGATAAAGTACCCGTGTACCAAAGGAAGGCTCATCAATCCAAAATTTTTTTCGGGCACCTGGATTTTACCAGTATAATGATGGCAACCCGACCGACTTTCTTACGCCGTGACTACACTCGATCTCACCCTCCTCCCCCTGTATCGCCTGAACCATCAGGAATTGTCCGCTCTCCCCGGCTTGCTGGCGCTGGCGCCTCCCCGCAAGACGGCCCGTGGCCGAGAGCACGACCGTCTGGTTGTGTATCTGGTCTTGACGGGCAATGACACCCTGTCCACCGCCGAATACCTGCAACTGACCAGCCAACTGGCCGGTCGCTTCTTCGAAACTCCAGGCGCGTTGACAACCGCGATGCGCACTGCCACAGAGGCGCTCAACCGGACCCTGCTGGATCGCAACCTGAACTCCACCGCACGCGGGCAGTATGTAGCTGGCTGGTTGGTGCTGGCTGCCCTGCGCGGATCCCATTGCACCCTGTTGCAATCCGGCCCTACCCACGTCTTCAAGCTGGATAGCGAGGCCGTCACCCATACCTACGACCCTGCGCTTTCCGGCAAGGGCCTCGGCCTCAGCCAGGCCACCACCATTTACCTGACCCAAACGGAGTTGAATCCCGGTGACCGGCTGGTCTTTTCCGGCAAGCCGCCTGCCGGGTGGGATGGCGCGCTCAACCAGGTAGAGCATGACTCCCCGGAAGCGGTCCGGCGGCGGCTGCTCAGCCTCTCGCGCGGCGACCTCAACGCGGTGCTCGTTCAAGCGCGAGAAGGAACGGGGAACCTGACCGTGATGCGCCCCGCGCCCTCGAGCAGCCAGGCGCCCAAAGAAGTCGCTCCTGTTAACGAGCCCCCCGCGCCTCCCACCCAGACCGAGAGCCTGCCCCCGTTCCTGGGAGCGGAGTTTGCCTCCCAGCTCGGCTCCTCCAAAACAGAGCCGGAAGAGGATGAAGAACTCGTTTTTACGCCTTCGGCTTACGCCATCCCACCGCAATCACAGGACGGCGGCTTGCCCACCCTCGACCAGGTCCTGCCCAACTTTCCGGCCTCGATCCCGCGCCTTAAGCCGGGGGAGGCCGGAGCGCCCTCGCTGCATGAAATGGACGAACCCATTATGGACGAGCCGAAAGAGCCGCGCCAGCCGTCCGAAAGGACTCGCAAGGTAGCGCGCGGGCTGGTCGGTGGCATGCGCGCCTGGCGTCGCACCACTGCCGGAGTGGGAAGCAGCCTGGGAAAGTTCATGCCGGACTTGTTTCCCCAGAGGGAAGGCGACAGTCCCTCGGCGCTGTCATCGAATGTCTTGCTGGCGCTGATTGCCATCGCGGTCCCTTTGATGGTGGTGACGGCCGGCTTCGTGATGTACTCGCGCTTCGGCCGCAGCATCCAGTACGACAGGAATATGATCGAGGCCGAGAACGCGCGCGCCCGGGCGATCAGCGTCAGCGACCCGGTCCGGGAACGGACCGAGTGGCAGGCGGTGATGTTCCACCTACGTGAAGCTGAAAAAGCAAGGAATACCCCCGAGTTAGAGACGTTCAGGCGAGAGGCGCAAAACGAGTTGGATTCCCTGGAGGGCATTCAGCGCCTGAGTTTCTACCCGGCTCTCACAACCGGGATCGGCGCGACGATCAGCCGCCTGGCCGCCAACGAGACCGACCTGTATATCCTGGACGCAGAGCAAGGACGCGTCCTGCACGCTGCCCGGGTAGGAAACAGTTTCGAGATGGACGCAGCCTTCCGCTGCGAGCCGGGAGAATTCGGCGATTACCACGTCGGGCCGATTGTGGATATCCAGATCCTGCCACGCCTGAACTCGCTCAACGCCGCGGTCATGGGGATCGATGCCGGCGGCAATCTGTTGTATTGCGCGCCTCAGCAAGTGGGGCAGGCGATCCCGCTGCCCTATCCGGAGACCAACTGGGGCCGCGTCACCGGCTTCACCTACGACAGCGGAAACCTGTACGTGCTGGATGCGCCCTCGCGCGCCGTGTGGGTCTATACCGGGCGGGATGCCTCCTTCGTCGAACAACCTTATTTCTTCTTCGGCGGGCAGATCCCGGAGATCGAGGATTCGATCGACCTGGTCGTCAACGGCGATGAAATGTACCTGCTGCACGCCGATGGTCATTTATCCCATTGCGCATACAGCCGTCTCGACACCGTGCCCACTCGCTGTGAAGACCCGGCCCCGCTGGTCAATACGATCGATGCTTATAGGGACACCGACTTGTTCGGCCAGGTCCATTTCACCCAGATGATGTTGACTTCGCCTCCCGACCTGACCTTGCTATTGCTGGACGCCGATAATCGCAGCGTCATGCGCTTCAGTCCCCGCACGCTTGACCTTTTAAACCAGGTCTACCCTACGCCCGTGACTTCCTTTAAGCCAGGCCCGGCCGGCGCGATGGCGGTCAATCCTAACCGCGTGCTCTTCCTGGCGGTGGGCGACCAGGTCTATTTCGCCCCGGATATGCCGTAGGGTTCTGTTCGAAAATAACTGCCGCCGCTTAAAACAGCGGCAATATAGGATTGACCCACAAAACGTAAGGATTTCATAACTACTCAGCCTTCATGGTAAAGATGTGGCAAAAACGGTGTGCGCGGGGGCGTACGCCTCCGCGCACACCGTTTTTGCCCTACTTTTTGCCCAGGCCTGAGCAGATACAGGATTTCATAGAAACATGGCTCCAAAATCACTCAGACAACTGGCCGTGATGAACGTGGATAAAGGCGAGCAGGTCGTCGGCGGCTGGGCCTCCGCGCACATCCCGCAGGTGGGGGTCTACAAACTGCTCGCCAAACAGCGCATGGATGGCGTGATCGAATGGGCCCACTTCGTCCAGCGCGATAGCGGCGCGAAGGAAAAGGTCTACCGCGGCGAGGTGGAAAGCCGTGAGAGGCTGGATGAAGTCCTCGAGATCATGAACGGGCAACTCAAGCGAGTCTTCGGGGTAACCATGAAAGCCGCCGATTACGACATGTACACGCCCGGTGGGAAAGACACAACCGCGACCAAGCAGTAATTTCAGGAAAATACATTGGTTTCCATTGTTTTCGGTCTCGGCGCGGCCCTCGCCTGGGGCGCGGCCGACTTTACAGGCGGGCTGGCATCCCGTCGCACAGGCGCCTATCGCGCTGCGTTCTACGGCGAATTCTTTGGGCTGCTCTTCATCGTAGCTGCGGCGTTTTTCATCGAACAGCCGCTGCCGGGTTGGTGGTCTCTCACTTTGGCGTTTGCCGCCGGGGCGATTGGCACCACCGGCCTGATCACGCTCTTTCAATCCGTTGTCCACGGGAAGATGAGCATTGCCATGCCGGTCTCGGCGCTGCTGGCCGCGGCCCTGCCGGTGCTGGTGGGCAGTTTGATCGAGGGGTTTCCGGGGATCATTACCTTTCTGGGGTTCATCCTTGCCCTGGCCGCGATCTGGTTGATCTCGCGGGAGGAAGGCAAAGATGGTCGCTTCCTGGCCCGGCTATCGGATCTGCGCCTGCCGCTGTTGGCGGGCATCGGCTTCGGTTCTTTTTTCATCCTGATGGACATCGCCGCGCGCGAAGCAACCCTGTGGCCGATGCTGGCCTCGCGAGCGGGCGGGACGGTCATCGTGGCCCTCTACATGCTCTTCAGGCGCGATTCCTGGCGCCTCGGGCGGGACGTCTGGCCTGTTCTCGTTCTAAACGGCTTTCTCGACGTCGGCGGGACCACCTTCTACGTGCTCGCCAGCCAGGCCGGGCGCCTGGACGTGGCAGCCGTGATCAGCTCCCTGTTCCCCGGCTCGACCGTGGTCCTGGCCGCGATCCTGCTTAAAGAACGCGTCTCGCGCTCGCAATTTTCCGGCATTCTCCTGGCATTGACAGCCATTATTCTGCTGACCATTTAACCCATGCTTACTGCTTCCCTCCTCTTCGGACTGCTCTCTGCGCTCACCTGGGGCGCTGGCGATTTCAACGGCGGGTTGGCCGTCAAACGCAGCAACCCCTATGGCGTGGTGGTGGTGGCGCATTCCATCAGCCTGGGGTTGTTGCTTGCCTTGATCGCACTCATCAGGGAACCGGTTCCCCCCCTAAGGGACTGGCTGTGGGGCGGCGCGGCCGGGCTGACCGGCGGCGTCGGTTTGCTGTTGCTCTACCGGGCCCTGGCAGAGGGGCGCATGAGCGTCGCGGCCCCTGTATCGGCGTTGCTGGCGGCGACCATCCCGGTCATCGTCGGCGTTGTCCAGGATGGCAACCCCGGCGCGTTGGTGATGCTCGGCTTCCTGTTGGCGTTAGCGGCCGTCTGGCTGGTCTCCGGCGGAGAAGGGCTTCGCCTGCGCTTCGCAGACCTGCGCCAGCCTGTCCTGGCGGGGATTGCCTTTGGGGCATTTTTTATTTGCCTGCAGCGCGCCAGCCAGAACTCGTTGTGGTGGCCGCTGGTCGCGATCCGGATTGTCTCCGTTTCCAGCCTGCTTGGCTATGCCACTGCTAACGCGCCAGGAATGGCTGCCGAAGCGAGAAAGCCTGGTGCCGATCCTGTTGAGCAGCGTGCTGGATACGCTCGGGAATGCCAGCTACGCCATGTCCGCGCGGATGGGCCGGCTGGACGTAGCCGCCGTGCTGGGCTCGCTCTATCCCGGCGCGACCGTGCTGCTGGCCCGGGTCTTTCTGAAAGAGCGCATCACCCGTATACAAACGGTCGGCATCCTGCTCGCCCTGGCTGCAATTGTCATGCTCACCCTCTAAACAACACCAGCAGTTCTACTTCCTCTTTCCTCTTTTCCCATGCTCGAACTCCGCCCCGTCACCACCCGTCGCGAAAAACGCCTCTTCCTGACCTTCCCCTGGCGCATCTACAAGGATGATCCGCTCTGGGTCCCGCCGCTGCTTCCTGAGCGCGAGAAAGCCATCGATTCGGAACGCGGCTCCTTCTTCAAAGACGGAACTGCCGAGTTTTTTATCGCCTGGAAAGATGGGAAACCCGTCGGCACGCTCTGCCTGGCCGAAGACTACAACTATACGCGCACCAGAGGCTATGCGGAGTGCATGCTCAACTTCGTCGAAGTGATCGACGAGTATGCCGTTTTCGAAGCGATGATGGATTTTGCCGGCGCCTGGGCGCGGGAAATGGTGTCTCTGTACGGCCCCTATTTTCTTGACCGCGAAGACAGCCGCGGACTGTTGATCGAAGGTTGCGACCGTCCACCTGCCATCCTGTGCGGGCACCAACCTGCGTATTACCAGGGATTTTACGAGCGCAATGGATTCGGTAAAGATGGCGAAGACTTGCTGGCCTACGCTTTGGAAATGGCTTCATCCTCCCCGAAGCTCCAGCGCCTGTTCCGGCTCGGAGAGCGCGTCCGCCAGCGCAACCCGCAGTTCAAGATCCGCACCGCCAAGATGGACGACTTGGACCACGAGATTGAGCGCATCGTATCCATACAGAACGCTGCCCTGGGCCACTTCCCCAATCAGGTGCCGTACACGCGCAACGACATCGAGGCCATGATCCAACCCCTGCTGGACGTGGTGGATATCGACCTGGTCCTGTTCGCCGAGGTGGACGGTCATCCGGCCGGCTTCTTCCCCGGTGTGCCGAACTTTAACGAAATGATCGTCCGCCTCAACGGGCTGCGTTATCCCTGGGACTCCCTGCGTTACCTGCGCCACCGGTCTTTCAAGCCGGCCTGTCTGGCGGTCAAGAGCGCCGTTGTCCTGCCGGAATATTGGGACACCGGCCTGGCCGTCCTGCTCTTTTCAGAGATGGCCGAACGCGCCATTACCAAGGGTTACCAGTGGGTCGATCTCTCGCTCACCGGCGAAGACAACCTCGATACTCGACCGTTGGCAAAGCATATTGGAGCGCAGATTTATAAGCGATACCGGTTTTACAGAAAATCGCTCACCACGGAGAAAAAATAAAAATGGTTCTACAGGATTTCGCGTGAAAGGGGCCGGAGATCAAAAGTCTCGAGACTTTTGAGACAACGTTAGGAGATATTGGACTCCGTTTTTGTTCGTTGTAGTAAAAAGGAGGTTTTATGGGAAAACTCACGGGCCGCGTCGCTATCATCACCGGCGCCACCTCCGGCATCGGCAAGGCTACCGCACTCCTCTTTGCGCAGGAAGGGGCAAAGGTTGTTATAACGGGACGCAGGCGGGACCGCGGCGAGGGAGTCGCTTCCGAGATCCGGGCGGCGGGAGGCGTCTGCCGGTTCCTCCAGGCGGACCACACCGACCCCCAGGCCTGCTCCCGCGTTGTCGAGCGGACCCTGGCCGAGTTCGGGCGCATCGACATCCTGTTCAACAACGCGGGCATCGTCACCGGCGGCACTGCCGAAACCGTATCCGAAGAAGACTGGCACAACACGCTCGCCATCAACGTGACCGCCGTGTGGCGGATGAGCCGGCTGGTCGATTCCGGTCATGCGCGCGCAGGGCGGGGGCGCCATCGTCAACAACGGCTCGGACTGGGCGGTGGTCGGCGCGCAGGATGCGCTGGCTTACGCTGCCAGCAAGGGCGCGGTCGCGCAGATGACCAAGTCCATGGCGCTCGACCACGCGCACGAAAACATTCGCGTGAACGCGGTCTGCCCGGGGGATACGTTTGTGGAGAGGTGGTTGGAGAAAGGCTATTTCGAAGAATCAGACCCGGTGACACGGGAGCAGGCCCTGGCTGAGTCCGCGGCGTACATCCCGATGAAACGGTTCGCCGATCCGGTCGAGATTGCCAGAGCCGCCCTGTTCCTGGCCTCGCGACGATTCGTCTTTCGTGACCGGTCATTTGCTGCTGGTGGACGGCGGCAACACGGCTCAGTAAGTCCTTGAACATGAGAAGTCTGAAGGTTAAAACAAAAAAACTCCCGGAGGGATGCTCCGGGAGTTCGTCGTATCGCACAATAGGATACTAGCTAATGGGGGTGACGTTGGCCGCCTGCAAGCCCTTGGGGCCTTGTTCGATCTCGAACTCAACCCGCTGGCCTTCTTCCAGGCTGCGGAAACCATCGGCCTGGATCGCGCTGAAGTGAACAAAGACATCGTCGCCGCCTTCGTGCGCAATGAAGCCATAGCCCTTGCTGCCGTTGAACCATTTGACTGTGCCGGTGATACGTTCTGACATTGGATTTGCCTCCTTATGGCAAAAGAAAAAAGATGTTTCAGGTACTTGTGTCGTTCCATCGGAGCAGTCAAACAAAATGGCCCACGGACTACTCCGTGAGCCGCCTTCGTCTTACTTGTACCGCGAACTTACCAGTATCCTTCGGCGGACAGGATACCATAAGCGGGTATTGCTGTCAATCGTCTGAACAGGGGTACAGCGGTGAAGAACCGAAGGTTTTTCGCACAAGAATTTTCGCACAATGGGGTAAGGTTGGGGGATGAGCAAACCAAATGGACAACAAACACACTTGATTGACGAAGAGAAGCAGGGTCAAGCATTGGATGAGCAAAAGGCCTTGCTGAAAGCCTTTTGCGGCACGCTGTCTCAATATTTTGGAGGCTGGCAGAAGCTGTTCCGGAGCGTCAGGGATGGACGCAATCCTGCGTTGGTCACGTATCCACTGGAAGGGCTACTGAGCGCAGGGGTGCTGATGTATCTGTTTCGGTTGGGAGCGCGGCGGCAAATCAACTATCAACTGCGGGGGAATGTGCCTTCGCAAGTCAAGTTTAGAGCCTGGTTTGAGGTAGAAGAAGTGCCGCATGGAGACACACTCAACTATGCCTTCAAAAGAATAGCGCCAGGGGAGGTGCAAGAAGTCGTTTGCCGGATGGTGGAGAGCCTGATCCGTAAGAAAATCCTGTATCGCTGGCGACTGTTTGATAACTTTCTGGTTGCGATTGACGGAACGGGGGTGCTGACTTTCCGAGAGCGTCATTGTGAGTATTGCATGACCAGGAAACTCAACAACGGGGAAAGCCTCTACTATCATCCGGTCTTGGAAGCCAAACTGGTCACCGTCAATGGATTTGCTTTTTCGCTCATGACCGAATTTATCGAGAACCTTGATCCACAAGCGGATAAACAAGACTGCGAACTGAAAGCTTTTTATCGTTTGAGCAGACGTCTGAAAGCCCGTTTTCCTCATTTACCAATCTGCCTGTTGCTAGATGGGCTCTTTGCAGGTGGTCCAACCTTTCAACTTTGCCACGATTACAACTGGCGTTACCTGATCGTACTCCAGGAGGCTGATCTTCCCCAGGTTCACCGCACGTATCACCTGGTATGCTCTCAGACACCTGAAAACCATAAGCAGATCCGACTGGGTCAGCAGCAGGAGATCATTCAGAAATATCACTGGGCCAGGCAGATCGATTATCGCGATAGCCAGGACCGTCACCACGCTTTGAATATGCTGGTCTGCCAAGAAACCCGGTCAACTTGCCAGGCAGATACAAACACCACAACCTTCAAATGGCTGACCAACTTCATCCCGACCACCCGCAATGTCGATACGCTGGCCAATCAGGGCGGACGACTGCGCTGGAAAGCCTGTACTGAGCCTGTCGAAGTGTCGAAAACGAAGGCTTCAATATCCAGAAAAACGGCGGCTTCCATCTCGAACACCCTTACAGCCAAAATGAGACCGCTCGTAAAGTCTTCTACTACTTGCTCCAGATTGCCTACTTGCTCTTCCAATTGATCGAGAAGGGCTCCTTGTTTCGTAAGGCTTTCCCTCAAGGTGTCGGCTCGCTCAAGAATATCGCTTTCCGCTTGTTGGAAGCCTGGCGTAACTTGCACCTGAACCCCACTGCTTTCTGTGCTCTTTATTCTGGCCGTTATCAGATCCGCTTTGACTCTTCCTGATCCCAGACGGCATGCCACCTCACCCGAAGCTTCTACCTGCTGATTTGGCCTCTACCAGGCAGAACCTCTTGGTAAGTGTGACATGCCGTAGCCGTGATTCTACCTTGTTTCGAACCTTTTCCTTTTTTGACATCCTATGAGGCCTCCTCTACCCTCTTGCTGAGGCGCTGGTTGCACGCCTATTGCTACCCTTCTCTTTCTGGCTCCCTTGCATCCCTTTTCTTCTCAATAGGTGTTCTTCACCGCTGACAGGGGTAAAATGTGCTCAATATCGGGAAATAGGGATACGATTTAGAGTATCCAATGTGCTTTGAGACGCGCCATCACATTGCACACAGCAGGAACCCGACAGGCGTGTATAAGGACAAGACAGCATGGATAGACACGCGGATCTACCGGAGGGGCTAAAAGCCCGGCTCAAGCAGCTAGCTGGCGAAGAGTATTGTTACGTGACCACAACCGGGCGCGTGAGCGGGAATCCGCACGAGATCGAGATCTGGTTCGGGGTCGTGGATACCGTGCTCTACCTGTTGTCCGGAGGCGGCGAAACCTCGGATTGGGTTAAAAACATGCGCGTACATCCCCATGTAAAGGTCCGCATCGGAAAACACTCGTTCTCAGGGACGGCTCGTTTCGAACTCGATGCGGAGGAAGAATTCCAGGCCCGCCACACGCTGGCTGCCAAATATCAGGGCTGGCGCGAAGGAAGACCGTTGAGCGATTGGGCCCGGACCGCATTACCGGTCGCGATCGACATAGCCGTTCCGTAGGGTTAACCGCACTGCCGAAATATTCTTATCCCCGCGCTCTACTTGTGCCGGACGATCTATTTCCATTTCATTGTGCCCCCGGGGTATCTGTGGTTTAATCCCTCCCGCAATGGACACCAAAACCCTGAACGTCCTCGAATACCCAAAAATCCTCGCCCGCCTGGCGGAGTTCTGCGATTTCTCCGCTTCCAAAGAACTGGCGCATGCGCTAAAGCCAACTGCCAGCATCGACGAGGCCACGCGCCTGCTCTCGGAGACAAGCGAGGCAAGCTTCCTGCTCTCCACCCGCGACCTGACCATCGGCGGCTCGCATGATATCCGCCCATCGGCCAATCTGGCGGCGCGCGGGGGCGTGTTGGAACCCCAGGCCCTGCTCGATGTTAAGTCCACGCTGATCGCCTGCCGTGAGCTGAAAAAGTCGCTGCTCGGCAAAAGTGAAACCAGACCCCAGCCGGAGCGCCGGAAGAAACCCAAAGAAGAAGCCGAGTCAGGGCCCGATCAGGAACACCCCTTCCCGCACCTGGCCGAGATCGCCTATGGCCTGCCCGATACCTTCGGGTTGGTAGACTCCATTTCGCGCGTGCTCTCCGAACGGGGCGATGTGCTCGATTCGGCCTCGCCAAAGCTGGGCTCTATTCGCCGTGAGAAAAAAATCTCGCACGACCGGCTGATGTCCAAGTTGCAGAAGTACATCACCGACAGCAAGACCACCCCCATGCTGCAGGAAGCCATCATCACCCAGCGGGACGGGCGTTACGTCATTCCTCTGCGCTCTGAGTTCAAAGGCCGCATCAAATCGGTGGTGCACGACCAGTCCTCCTCCGGAGCGACCTTGTTCGTGGAACCGCTGGCCGTGGTGGAACTCAACAACGCCATCCGCGAACTCGAACTGGCCGAGCGGGACGAAGAGCGCCGCGTGCTGGCCGAGCTTTCTGCACAGATCGGAGAGCACGCCCAGGACCTTGTTTATGGTATTGAAAATCTGGCCATCCTGGATTTGACCTTTGCGAAGGCGAAGTATGCGCAGGAGATCAAAGCCAGCGAACCGGTTCTACACCTCATGAAGGAGGAAAGAGGAAAGAAGGATGCAAAAGCTCTTTCCTATTTTCTCTTTCGTTTAATCGAAGCCCGCCATCCCCTCCTCGACCCGGCCACCGTCGTCCCCATCGACATCTACCTCAACCCCGGGGTCCGCGCGCTGGTTATCACCGGGCCGAATACCGGCGGCAAGACTGTCAGCCTGAAAACGGTTGGGCTACTGGTGCTGATGGCGCAGTCGGGGCTGCACATCCCGGCCCAGAGCGGCTCCGAGCTGCCCTGCTTCGAGGCCGTCTGGGCCGACATCGGCGACGAGCAGTCGATCGAGCAGTCGCTCAGCACCTTCAGCGGACACCTGACCAACATCGTGCGCATCCTGAAAAAAGCCGACAACCGCTCGATGGTCATCCTGGACGAGTTGGGCGCCGGCACCGATCCGCAGGAAGGCGCCGCCCTGGCGCGGGCCATCCTGGCGCACCTGCTTGAGCGCGGGATTATTACCTTCGTTGCGACGCACTATCCCGAACTCAAGACCTACGCGCACGGCACCGAAGGCGTGGTCAATGCTTCGCTGGAATTCGATATCGGGACTCTGCGCCCGACCTACAAGCTGACCATCGGACTCCCCGGCCGTTCCAACGCTTTAGCGATTGCGACCCGCCTCGGACTGCCGGATGAAATTGTCACCGCAGCGAAGAACGAAGTCAACCCTGAAAACATCCGCGCCGATAAACTGCTCGACGACATCCGCAAGGAACGCAACCGCACCGGCCGCGAGCGCGAGAAGGTCGAGAAGGCCCGCAAGCGCAATGAGGAGCTCAACCGCGAGCTCGAACTGCGCCTGGAAGCCATCGAAGACGAGCGCCGCAAGGTGGTCGCCGAAGCGCGCGCCGAGGCTGAACTGGAAGTGGCCGTGCTCAAGCGCAACCTCGATTCGCTCAGGTCCCAACTCAAGAAAGCCCGCCAGCCGTTGGAAGCGCTCAAGCAGGTGGAAGAGCAGGTTGAGGAGATCGAGGAGAAGGTAGAAAAACCCGTCGAAAGAAAGAGGAAAGAAGAAAGAAGGCCGCTTGGAACCTTGAAACTGGGAGATAAGGTCACCGTCAGCACGTTAAATGCGGATGGCGTGGTGACAGCCCTGGGCGAGTCCGATGCGGAGGTCCGGGTGGGCAGTTTGCGCATCAGAGCCAAGCTGTCCGATTTGCAGAGAAAAAGCGGCGAGCCGTCCTGGATCAGCGAACCGCAAACAACCGTGGAAACGGCTGCTGTCCCCCGTCCCTCGACGAAAATCAGTTCCCCCGGCATGGAACTCGACCTGCGCGGCCAGATCTCCGAGGATGCGCTGGACAAGCTCGACCGTTACATAGAAAAGGCTTACCTGTCCGGACTGCCCTTCGTGCGCATCATCCATGGCAAAGGGACCGGGGTGCTGCGCCAGGCCGTGCGCGAGGCGTTAGGCCAGAATCCGCACGTGACTTCCTTCGAGGAGGGCGGGCCGAAAGAGGGCGGCGAAGGAGTGACGGTCGCCAAGCTCGGCTAGGGGAAACCAGCGATCATTACGTTGTGGGGTTTCTTCAACGTTTGTAAGAGGTTCTATCACAGGAGTGCAAGATGCCGCCTCTCGTCCGTCGTATTTTCTGGGTTCTCAACAAATTTTTCATGGTGCCCATGTTCCGGCTGGGATTCGGGCCATTCTTTGGCAATCCGTTCAGCGGGTATATCCTGGTGTTGAAAACGGTCGGGCGAAAGTCGGGCAAAATCCGTTATGCGCCTCTCAATTATGCCATCCACAAAGGGAATGTGTACTGCGTTTCCGGCGGGCGCAAGACTTCGGACTGGTACCGTAACCTGTTGGCCAACCCGGAGGTCGAAATGATCCTGCCGGGCGGGGCGATCTACGCGCGCGTGGACGAGCTATCCAATCCTGGCGAAAGAGTTTTGATCGCCCGTCAGGTGCTCAAGAACGCCGGGTTTGCCGGGTTCTTCGAGGGATACAGCCCATTCACGATCAGCAATGAGGCGTTGAAAGAAAAAATATCCGACCTGCCCGTTTTACAATTCCACCCGTTGGGAGTGGGCAGCGGTCCTTCCGACATGGGCGGCTGGGCCTGGGTTTGGATTTTAACCGTTACCGTAATACTGATCGTCTTGCTGGTGCGGTAGTTCCTGACCAAAAATGCCCCGAGAAGTCAGTGCGCCAATCAAAAAGGATTAAACTTCCTCCCATTGGCGCGCAAACTGTACAATGCGGCGCCGGATGTGGAAGGCTTCGGGATCGGCAACCCGGCGCTTGGCTTTGATCAAGTCCATGGCTTGCCGTGGGGCATGTCCCTGTGCGATCAGTACAGCCGCGCCCATGGCAACGGCCCGATGGCGCCCGTAGGCACAATGGGTGTACACCCTGCCTCCGGCGCGGATGGTCTCCTGGGCAACTCGCGCGCCCTCAACCAGTTTGCGGATGGGAATAGGGAAGAGCGGGCTGTCGATCGTCCGCAACCAGAGCAGGTCCAGGGGCAGGTCGTACGGGTTCGGATCGGGCCGGCGGGTGAAGCGCATATTGATGACCAGGCGCACGCCCAGGTCGTGCAGGCGCTGGTAGTCTTTCGCCAGCGGGGTGGTGCCAATGAACAGGTCATCCGTGATCCTCGAAAAATTCATGCCAGGAATCTTATCACACAGGGCGTGCAACGGTCCTTTTTCATTTACGGCTCTTTGGGAATTTGCGTGGTAGATAGCCGGATTTGGGGGTGCGAGCGTGCGCCGTAGGGACACGCTCGCACCCCCAAATCCGGCCCCCTTTCATGCGAAATCCTAGAGAACCTCGTTTACAATACGTTTTTTAGGAGCCCAGTATGCCAGCCTACAACGGACTGCTTGCCAAATACGGCGACCTGCTCGACCTGCCGCCTTACTCCAAACCCGTCACCCTGCTAGAGGGTCGCACGCCTCTCATCCCGACCCCGAACCTGGCCCGTGAACTGGGGGGCGGGTTCGACCTTTGGGTCAAGTACGAGGGCCTCAACCCGACCGGCTCGTTCAAGGACCGGGGCATGACCGCCGCCGTCAGCGAGGCGCTGGGACGGGGCGCCAAAACCGTCATCTGCGCCTCGACCGGGAACACGGCCGCTTCCGCCGCCGCCTACGCTGCGCGGGCCGGGATGAAATCGATCGTGCTCATTCCCCAGGGCAAGGTCGCGGCCGGGAAGCTGGCCGGGGCGGTGGCCTACGGCGCGCAGGTGATCCAGATCGACGGTTCCTTCGATGACGCCCTCTCGATGGTCGTGGAAATCACAGACAAACACCCCATCGCGCTGGTCAACTCGATCAACCCCTACCGCATCGAGGGCCAGAAGACCGCCGCCTTCGAAATCTGCGAAACGCTCGGTTCCGCGCCAGACTGGCTGTGCCTTCCGGTCGGCAACGCCGGCAACATCACCTCCTACTGGGCCGGCTTCAAACAATACGACGACGCGCTATCGATGGGGTTGCCGCAGGTGCTGGGCGTGCAGGCGGCCGGGTCCGCGCCGCTGGTGCTAGGGCATCCCGTCGAGCATCCGGAGACGGTCGCGACCGCCATCCGCATCGGCAAACCGGCGCGCGGCGAGCAGGCGCTGCAGGCGGCCGAAGAATCCGGCGGCCGCATTCTTGCCGCCACCGACGAGCAGATTTTGGATATGCAGAAGAAATTGGCTCAGTTGGAAGGCATCTGGGTAGAACCGGCTTCCGCCGCAGGGCTGGCCGGGCTGGCGCTGGAGATTGCCAACGGGAAGTTGGACCCACAAGGCAAACGCATCGTCGCGGTCTGCACCGGCCACGGGCTGAAGGACCCGGATATTATTACGCAGTCAATGCAAAAGCCAATGATAGTGAAACCTAAATTGAGGGCGATAGAGGAAGTTATAAAGAAGTAGCGTTGGCAGGTCGAGGATTTGTTATAAATTTCTTACGTAACTGCTCAGTCTGAGCAGTTACTTGTTCACGAGCACTAGTGGCGGGGACTCGATATGGTAGATCCCATCAGGGTACCTGGGATAACATTGCGAACTCAATTTGTTATTGCATTGAAGCGTAGACTTGCACTTCGCGTTCCAGTCGGTTTTGTAACTTGTCTTTCTCTACCTCGATATCGTAACGCGTCTGTAAATTGATCCAGAACCGTTCAGAAAGGCCAAAGTACCGGGAGAGGCGCAGGGCTGTATCGGGCGTAATCGCACGCTTACCGAGTACGATCTCGTTGATACGGCGCGGAGGCACGCTAATATCCTTGGCCAGTTTGTACTGGCTGATTTCCATCGGTTCTAGAAATTCTTCGAGCAGGATTTCACCCGGGTGAATAGGTGGTAATTTATTCGCCATATCAATCTCCTTAGTGATAATCTACGACTTCCACATCGTAACAATCGCCGTTCTTCCATCGAAAACAGATCCGCCATTGCTGGTTAATACGGATACTATGTTGGCCTTCGCGGTCGCCGCTTAGTTTTTCTAACCGGTTGCCAGGCGGAACTTTTAGATCATCCAATCTTTCCACTGCATCAAGGATTTCCAATTTAAGCCGGGCCTTACGCTGGATATCTGCTGGCAGTCTACGTGAAGATTCGCGCTGGAACAGTCTTTCTGTCTCTTTGTCGGCGAAGGTCTTAATCATCTATTCCTCATCATACTGCATGAGAATAATAAGCGTCAAGCGTTATGTTTTCTCTAAACAAGAACTGAAATTAACCAATTTTTTGATCATCAGACAGCTTTCCCGCCGCCTTCGCCCGCTCGAGCACGTTCTGCGCGGATTTAAGCAGCGGCATATCGATCATCTTTCCATCCAACGCGTAAGCGCCTTTGCCCTCCTGCTGGCTGGCTTCGAAGGTCTCCACCACGCGGCGCGCATAGGCGATGGCCTCCTCGGCAGGCGTAAAAGCATTCTGTACCGGCTCGACCTGCGCCGGGTGGATGATCTGTTTGCCGGCGAATCCCCAGGCTGCGCCCTGTCCCGCTTCGCGACGCAAACCGTCGCTATCACGGAAGTCGATGTAAACGATGTCGATCGCCTGGATCTCGTGAGCTGCGCAGGCCGTGACCACCGCCTGGCGGGCATACAGCAACTCGGTCGCTTCCGGGGAGCGCGTCGCGCCGACGCTGGCGGCGAAATCTTCCCCACCGAAGATGAGCGCCTCCAGCCGCTGGTCTGCACCCGCAATCTCTTTCAGGTTGAGCACCCCTTTGGCGGTTTCCAGCCCGGCCAGCAAACGGATGCTTCCCATGGACAGCCCCTTGGACGCCTCGTACGATTCGATCTCGTCCGCTGACCCAGCTTACCTGTTCAGCCAACTCCACCTTCGGCACCACGATCGTATCCGGACGGGCAGCCAGCGCCGCCTCCAGGTCATCCTCTTCGAAGCCCGAGCCGATGCCGTTGATGCGTATGCAGCGCTCGGACCTCCCAAAGTCCAGTTCACGCATGGCCCGGGCGATGACATCCCGCGCTTCTGCCTTTTTATTAAGCGCGGTGCCGTCTTCCAAATCCATGCAAATACAGTCCACGCCAAGGGTGGTGGCTTTTTCGATCTTACGCCGGTCGTCGCCGGGCATGTAGAGTAAGGCGCGTCGGGAACGCATAATGTACTCCTGTTAGTGAGGAAAGAGGAAAGAGGAGGAGGAGGGTCAATTTTCTTTCTTCTTTCCTCTTTTCTTCTTCAAAAACATCGCCGTCCGCTCGAATTCCACCACCACTGTCCCATCCTGGTTGCGGCCGGTACACTTGATGCGCACGATGCCGGCGTTCGGGCGCGACCTCGACTCGCGTTTTTCGAGGATCTCGCTCTCCGCGTAGACCGTGTCGCCGTGAAAGACCGGATGGGGGTGAACCACTTTATCGTATCCCAGGTTGGCGATAATGGTCCCCTCCGTGAGTTCGGGCACGCTCAACCCCACCACCAGGCCCAGCGTAAAGACACCGTTCACCAGGCGCCGGCCGAATTCTGTTTTAGATGCATAATCTTCATTCAAGTGCAAGGGCTGCGTATTCATCGTCAGCGCCGAGAACAGGATATTGTCCATTTCGGTCACGGTTCGGCCGTTGGCATGCTTGACCTTCTGGCCGACTTCGAGTTCATCGAAATATTTTCCTGGCATAAGTTCTCCTCACCACAGAGTGCACAGAGAACACGGAGAAAAAATTAAAAATCTCTGTGAACTCCGTGATCTCTGTGGTTAACCGTCTCCAATCTCGATCAAAACCTGCTCGCGCTCCACCGTCTCCCCTTGCTCTACCGCCAGCCGTTCCACCACGCCATCGCTCGGCGCCTGGACCCGGATCTCCATTTTCATGGCTTCCAGCACCAGCAATGTCTGGCCTTTGATAACAGCATCCCCAACTGCAACGTTAACGGCGCGCACCTGCCCTGGCATCGGGGCGGTCAGGCGGCCGGAGCTGTATCCGCTTGCGCCGCTGCGCCGGCCGCCGGCGGTCTTCTCGAAAACCAGCGTCACCCCGCCGAACGACACCCAGCGCCGTACCCCATCGGTGCTGATGTGGGCTTCTACTTTGCGGCCGTCCAAGATGAAGGTCAGTTGTCCGTCGGCGCCGCGCGCAAAACGCACTGAGGCCGTCCGGTCGCCGAACTGCACCTGGTAGCCCTCGGCCAGTGGGACGACATCGAGGGTGAAAACCTCGCCATCGTGCTCAAGATACGTTTTCATGTTTCCTTTTGCAGCCTGAACCCGCCCCCGACCTTCCACGGGCTGAAGGGATCGCTGGAGACGTCCGCGGGGGCAACGGAGCCTTGCGAAGCGGCGGGCTGGATAAAGTCCGCGAGCGCGGCGGCTACCAGCGCTTCGAACGGGACCGCCGGGTCTGGGTGCCAGTCCCCGAACGTCTGCTCGACCCACTGGGTGGTGGCACGTCCCTCCCGAAAATCGGGGTGGGCCAGCACGGACTGCAGGAAGTCCAGGTTGGTCGTCACGCCGTGGACAACCGTCCGGCGCAGGGCCGCCTGCATGCGTTGGATGGCGGTCGCCCGGTCCTCGGCCTGGACGATGATCTTGGCCAGCATGGGGTCGTAGAAATGGCTGACCTCGCTGCCGTCGGCGACGCCGCTATCGACCCGGATGCCGGGACCGCGCGGCTCGACGAATTTGAAGATCAGCCCGGTGCTGGGCAGGAAGCCGTTGGCTGGGTCTTCAGCGTACAGGCGGGCCTCGATGGCGCGCCCGCGCTGGCAGAAATCGTCCGGCTCGTAAGGGAAAGGCTCGCCCGCCGCGGCGCGGATCTGCCACTGGACCAGGTCGATCCCCAGCACCATCTCGGTGATGGGATGTTCGACCTGCAGGCGGGTGTTCATTTCGAGGAAGTAAAAATCGCGCGTATCGGGGTCGACAATGAACTCGACCGTGCCGGCGTTGGTGTAATTCACGGCTTTGGCCGCTGCGACAGCCGCCGCGCCCATGCGACTCCGCAACGCATCGTCCAGCAACGGCGAGGGCGTTTCTTCGATGATCTTCTGGTGCCGGCGCTGGATGGAACACTCGCGCTCGAACAGGTGGGTAACGTGCCCGTGCTGGTCACCGAACACCTGGAATTCGATGTGCCGGGCGCGCGACAGATATTTTTCGACTAGCAGGGTTTCGTCACCGAACGCGTTCAGGGCTTCCCGCCGGGCCGAATTCGATGGCATCCGGCAGCTCTTTCTCGTTCCAGACCACGCGCATGCCTTTGCCGCCGCCGCCCGCCGCGGCCTTGACCAGCACCGGGTAGCCAATCTCGTCGGCAGCCCCCTGGAATTCTTCGAGCGAGTTCAAGCCCTTCCCCCCCGGGAACGGTGGGCACTCCTGCGGCCTTCATACGGATCTTCGACTCGGCCTTGTTGCCCATCAGGCGAATGGCTTCAGTCGGCGGGCCGATGAAGGTCAGCCCGGCATCCCGGACAGCCTGAGCGAATCCGGCATTTTCGGAGAGAAAGCCGTAGCCGGGATGGACGGCGTCCACGCCTTTGTCCAGCGCAGCGCGGAGGAGCGCATCCACATTCAGGTAGGATTCGCGCGGCGGGGGCGGGCCAATCAGTACTGATTCTTCCGCATGGCGCACGTGCAGCGCATCGGCGTCCGCCTCCGAGTAAACGGCCACGGTGCGGATGCCGAGTTCTTTGCAGGCGCGAATTACTCTGATAGCGATTTCGCCGCGATTAACAATCAGAAATCTTTTGAACATCTTTCACCACAGATAAACGCAGATAAACACAGATGAATAAATCCTTTTCATCTGTGTTTATCTGTGGTTCACATCCTAAAGACCCCAAACCCGCCCTCCTCCCTCGGCGCATTCAGCACCACCGAGAGCGCCAGACCCAACACCTGCCGCGTATCCGCCGGGTCGATCACGCCATCGTCCCAAAGGCGGGCTGTGGAGTAATACGGGTTGCCCTCGTGCTCATATTTCTCCAGGATAGGATGCTTGAACGCTTCGGGTTCTTCGGGCGTCATGGCGGGTTTGCCTTCGCGTTCGAGCTGGTCCTGTTTGATGGTCAGCAGCACGTTGGCAGCCTGTTCGCCGCCCATGACCGAGATGCGCGCGTTGGGCCACATCCACAGGAAGCGCGGGTTGTAACCGCGGCCGGACATGGCGTAGTTGCCCGCGCCGAATGAGCCACCGATGACCACCGTCAGCTTGGGAACGCGGGCGTTGGCCACCGCGTGCACCATCTTGGCGCCGTCCTTGGCGATGCCGCCGGCTTCGTAGTCCTTGCCGACCATGAAGCCGGTGATGTTTTGCAGGAACAGCAGCGGGATGCCGCGTTGTTCGCACAGCTCGATAAAGTGTGCGCCTTTCAAAGCGGACTCGCCAAACAACACCCCATTGTTGGCGATGATCCCGACCGGGTAGCCCCACAGGCGGGCAAAGCCGGTCACCAGGGTGGTGCCATAGCGGGCCTTGAACTCACTGAACTTCGACCCGTCCACCAGGCGGGCAATGATCTCGTGCGCATCGTAGGTCTCACGGAAGGTAGCCGGCAGGATGCCGTAGATCTCTTCTGCCGGATACAGCGGCTCCTCTGGCGGGAAGGCCGAAAGCTGAGAGAGCCAGCTCTTGCCTCTTTCCTCTTTCCTCGGCAAAGTCTCGACGATCGAGCGCAAAATCTGGATCGCGTGGTCGTCGTCCTCGGCAAAATGGTCCGCCACGCCGGACTGGCGCGTGTGGACGTCCGCCCCGCCCAATTCCTCCGCGCTGACGTCTTCTCCCGTAGCGGCCTTGACCAGCGGCGGTCCGCCCAGGAAGATGGTCCCGGTGCCCTTGACGATGATCGCCTCGTCGCTCATGGCCGGGACGTAGGCGCCGCCCGCGGTGCAACTGCCCATCACCGCCGCGATCTGTGGGATGCCTTTTGCTGACATACGCGCCTGGTTGTAGAAGATGCGCCCGAAGTGGGTTGCATCCGGAAAGACCTCGTCCTGCATCGGCAAAAAGGCCCCGCCCGAATCGACCAGGTACAGGCAGGGCAGGTGGTTTTCTTCAGCGATCTGCTGGGCGCGCACGTGCTTCTTGACCGTCATCGGGTAGTACGAACCGCCTTTGACGGTGGCGTCGTTGGCGACGATCATCACCTCTTGCCCGCTGACGCGCCCGATGCCGGTGACGATGCCCGCGCCGTGCGCTTTGCCGCCGTACATGCCATAGGCCGCCAGCGCGGAGAGTTCCAGGAAGGGCGAGCCAGGGTCGAGCAGCCGGTCGATGCGGTCGTAGACGAAGAGCTTGCCCTGTTCTTCGTGGCGGACACGGTACTTAGTCCCGCCGCCCTGGTTGGCCGTGTTCAGCCGCTCGCGCAGCTCTTCGGCTAATTTGCGGTGGTGTTGGGCATTCTGTTTGAATTGCGGGTCATCGGGAGAGAGGTTAGTTGGCAAAATTTCCATGGGCTACCAATCAAGTGGGATGCTAAGAGTTTAGCATAAGCATGAAGGCAGGTAAAGGAGGAAAGGATTAAAAGCGATCCATATAACATGTGACGAAATGCAGTTGTCTTTCCATCCCCTTTTTGCAATAATGAAAGTATGGTTGTTTCGTCTACTGTGGGATAGAGCCCGAAATTTAGGGTGTGGGCGTGCGTACGCACGCCCACACCCTAAATTTCGGTTCCTTTCTTGTTATACACAATAGAACCGAAAATATTGTTGAGGGACGTTTCTACCAAAGGAGGTTCACTGCTATGAGACCAGTATATGTAATTTCGGGCGGGGTTTCGAAATTTGCCAAAGCCCGGCCCGACAAGACCTTCCAGGCCATTATCAAGGAAGCGTACGATTACGCCATCCAGGATATTGGCCTGGACTTCGAGACGTTCACCCGCATCGTGGACGGCTCGGTAGCTTCGTACTTCTCGGACCATTTTGCCCGGCAACTGATGGCCGGCATCATGGCCCAGGACTACCTCGGGCTGTGTCCGAAACCCAGCCACCGCGTGGAGGGCGGCGGCGCGACCGGTGGGATCTGCTTCCAGGAAGCCTGGAAGTCGGTGGCCAGCGGCCATATGGACGTGTGTGTGGCCTACGGCTTCGAGACCATGTCCCACGTGGAAACCTGGAAGGGCAACGAGTTCATCGCCTTAGCCTCTGACATATCGTTCGATTACCCGGTCGGAGGTTTTTATTCGGGTTATTATGCCATGATGGTCACGCGCCACATGAAGGAGTTCGGCACCACCGTCGAGCAGATGGCGCATGTGAGCGTGAAGAACCACATCAACGCTTATCACAACCCTTATTCCCAGAAGCGCAACCGTTACACGATCGAAGACGTCCGCAACGCGCCGATGGTGGCCTGGCCACTGACCCGCCTCGACATCTGCGTGATGTCCGATGGCGCGGCGGCCACAATTTTAGTCTCGGAAGAAGGGTTAGCGAAACTGGAAGCCGCCGGGGCCCAGATTGCCCGCCCGCTGGTGAAAGTGACCGGCATCGGGCGCGGCACGGATGCCATGCGCATGGCCGACCGTCCGCATTTTGATTATGACACCTTCATGCGCGATTATGCCACTGAGCAAGAAAAATCGTCTGACGAAACCCGCACCTACTACAAAAAACTGTGGGACCACGGCACACGCTATCCGGGTGTGCATTCCTTCCGCGCCGGACGTACCGCCGGTAACATGGCCTACAAACACGCCGGGATCAGCGATCCGCTGGGCGAATTGGATTTCGTTGAACTGCACGATGCTTACACCTCGTCCGAAATCCAAACTTACGAAGATATGGGTCTGTGCCGCTACGGCGAGGGCGGCGCGTTCGCCGCATCGGGCAAGGCTTTCCTGCCTGGCATCGACTATGGCTTGAACTTGCCCGATAAGACGGCCTGCGCTGTCAACCCGTCTGGCGGCCTGATCGCTTGCGGACATCCCGTCGGCGCAACCGGGTTGATGCAGGCGGTCTTCGCCATCTGGCAATTGCAGGGGGCAGTCGAACGTCAATTTAACGATGGCACGCTCCAGGTCCGGGGTGCGAAGCGCGGCGCGATCCATTCGCACGCCGGCACCGGCACCTACGTCACCGTCTCAGTTCTGGAACAGGAGGGTTAAGTCATGTCCAAACTACCGTCAAAACGCGAAGAGACACTGGGCGGCTTTGTTGTGCACGGCGTTCCGTTCCCAAAGGAAACCGACCCCGATTCCCTGGCCTTCCTGAAGCAGATGGCTCCCATCCAGATCGAGCAGCCCTACAGCATCACCTACCTGCATTCGTACGGGCAGGATAGTCCGTGGTTCGCCGGGCTGGCCAACAAGCGCCTGCTCGCCAGCCAGGACCCGGTGCACGGTTACACCTACGCCAACCCGCGCGGCCACGACATGTTCTCCGGCGCCGAAACGGACTGGATCGATATCACCGACCGCTCAGCCAAAGTGCATGCCTTCACCGTCTGTCACTTCGGCTCGGAGGAGTTCCTGCCCGAGACGCCCTTCGTGCTGGCGCTGGTCGAGATCGAAGGCGTGAACACCCTGCTGCTCACTCGCCTGATGGGCGTCGACCCGCTGGAGGCCACATTGGATTGGATCGGCATGCAGGTGCAGCCGAACTTCCTGCGCAATTCGAAGTTGAAGCCGACGGATGTGTATTTCAGTCCCCGCGATAAGTAAAAAGTGATAGTTTCCTCCCCTAAATCCCCGTTCTTGGGATTTGGGGGAGGCTGGGAGGGGGGTCAGACGATGCTGACTTCCGCGCCCTCGTAGCTCGTTTCTAACTCAAAAATTCGCGCGTTCAACCCGGCTGCCTCGAACGCCCGCTTCATCGCGGACCCGATGCCTGCCTCCGTTTGTGAGGAGAACGCGATCAAAGCAGGACCTGCCCCCGAGAGCGCCACCGCCGAAGCCCCTGCCTTCTTCCCGGCCTCCAGCGCAGCGATCGCGCCGGGGATGAGCGGCAGGCGATAGGGTTGGTGCAGGCTGTCCTTCATGGCGATGCCGAGCAGGTCCAGGTCGCCGGTCCGCAGCGCCTCGGTCACCAGCACAGCCCGGCTGATGTTGTAGATGGCGTCCTTGCGCTCGACCTGCTTGGGCAGGATGGCCCGCGCTTGTTTGGTCGGGAAATCGAAATCGGGCAGCACCACCGTGGCGTGGATCGAGCCGCGGTTGGCCCTGGCCGGCAGCCGCATCGAAATCACCCGGTCTTCGTGGACAATCGACGCAACCAATCCACCTAACATGGCCGGCGCGACGTTGTCGGGGTGTCCCTCCATCTCGATCGCCAGCTTCAGAATTTCCTCGTCTGTCAGCGGATTTTCCAGCAAGGCGTTGGCGCCCAGCATCCCGGTCAACATCGCAGCCGAGCTGGAGCCCATCCCAGAGCCGAGCGGCACGCGGTTGAGACAGTCGATGTGCAGGCCGCTGCAGGGTCTGCCGGTCAGGTCGTAGATTTGCAGGGCCGCTTCCGCAATGGCGTTGTCCGCGTTGCCAGGAAGGTTCCCCTCGCCCTCGCCATGAACCGTGACAATGATTTGATTGTCATCGGTGCAAACAAACTCGGCTTCATTCCACAAGTTCAAAGCCAGGCCCAGGGCGTCGAAGCCGGGACCCAGGTTGGCGGTGGTGGCAGGGACTTTGACGTGTACTTTCATCAGGACTCCAAAGGATCGCAATCAAAAACAAAATTGCCCGCGCAGGTCACGGGCAATCATACTTGATGTGAGAAGTTTTTACAAAAGGATGCAAACCGTTTTAAGCAGAAACCCGTTTTGTTCGTTTTCTGCTCAGGAAACGGGTTGCCAAAACGACAGCCAATGGCGATAGCCACCAGACGGTGATGACCGCAAACGGGCTGACGAAGGCAAACGGCACGGCGATCAGAAACATCAGCGGGGCCACGAACAGCCGGATGTTAATCGTACGGATTGTGCTTGCATCCAGGGTGGAATTCGATCAAACGGTGATTCTTGGAGGCGTAGCGCCAGAGCAACGCCATGGAGATGCCCAACGCTGCCAGGGCCAGGGTGTAGAGGATCAGGGCGATTGGGACCGAGGTGAAACGTCCCAGCAAGCCGGCGACAAACGGCATGCAGGCAATGAAAAACAGGAACATCAGGTTGAGCAGCATCAGGCGTGTGTCGTAACGTTTGATGTAGCTGAAATAGCGGTGGTGTGAGATCCAGTAAATGCCAATGACGATGAAACTGATGAAGAAGGTCAGCACGTTGGGCATAATGGCAGACAGTTGCTTGGGAAGTTCCGCCGCTGCAAGCGCGGGTTCGATCTCCGGGACGCGCAGGTCAATCGCCAACAACGTGATTGCAATGGCCATAACTGCATCGCTGAAGAAGACGATCCGTTCCAGGCCAAGGGATTCTTTGGGGGCATCTTTCAATTTTTTCGGCATCTAATCCCTATTGTAAAGATATTTCACAAGAATGAAAGAGTAACTTTCTTCCTTATTTTTCGAGGACTGCCAGGCATCAATCACTCCCACCGTGATTCTGAGATGTACTGAAATAAGAAGAAAATGAGAACTTGATAAAACCTTGACAAATCCCTTGACAAATTGGATAAAACCTGTAAAATACATCAATAATGTTGACAATAACTAGACAAAGTTTGAACAGCCTAAGGAGCTATGAGAGATGAAAACAAAATTCGCGTTCGTGTTCGTCGTCCTTGCCATGCTGCTGACCGCTTGCGGTGCACAGGCAACTCCGGCCCCCACCCCCATGCCGGAACCCACAGCCATTCCCACGGAAGAGCCAATGTCCCAAACCATCGTAGACATTGCTGTTGCGGATGGCCGCTTTACCACCCTGGTCGCTGCCGTGCAAGCCGCCGATCTGGTCGATACGCTGAATAGCGAAGGCCCATTCACCGTCTTCGCCCCTACCGATGAGGCCTTTGCCGCCTTACCGGCAGGCACGTGGAAGGGTTGTTAGCCGATGATCCCGCGCGCTAACCGACATTCTGCTCTACCACGTGTACCCGGCAAGGTCATGGCCGCTGATGTAGTTGGGCTGGACGGCAAATCGGCTGAGACCGCCCTGGCTGACAAGTCCATTGATATCAAAGTTGATGGCGATAAAGTGATCTTGAATGATAATGTCAACGTGATCATTACCGATATCGAAGCCTCCAACGGCGTGATCCACGTAATCGATGCCGTCCTGATTCCGCCGGCCGATGAGGCGATGAGCGATGACGCCATGGCCGAGAAAATGGACATCGTCGACACCGCTGTCGCGGACGGCCGCTTCACCACCCTGGTTGCCGCCGTCCAAGCCGCCGGATCTGGTTGACACGCTCAAGAGTGAAGGCCCGTTCACCGTCTTCGCCCCCACCGATGAGGCCTTTGCTGCTCTGCCGGAAGGCACCGTTAGACAGCCTGCTCCTGCCCGAAAACAAAGGCCGTTCACCGACATCCTGCTCTACCACGTGGTGCCCGGCAAGGTCATGGCCGCTGATGTGGTTAGTCTGGATGGGCAGTCCGCCGATACCGCGCTGGCAGGGAAGTCCATCAACATCAAAGTGGATGGCGATAAGGTCATGTTGAATGACAATGTCAACGTCATCATCACCGACATTGAGACCACCAACGGCGTGATCCACGTCATCGACACAGTGCTGCTGCCGCCGTCAGAATAAACCCAGGTGCATTCTCCTCCTCGTCCATACTTCTCCTCTGGACAAGCTGGCCGGGCGATTGCCCGGCCAGCTCTATTAAATCAAAACAAACCAGAAACGCCCTGCTGTTAATTTTTTGTTTAATTTTCCCATCCCCCGATCGAATGAGCAAATCCGTGGTATACTCTCGTTCCGCTCTGGAAAGAGCGAATAATTCTAACTTTGGAAGTCTCAATTTGCGGCCCGACGTACTTCGGTCGGGCGCTTTTGTTGCAAACAGAATGACTCCCGGCTCTTCAAGGAAGAGCCCGTGTTTTGTGTGAGATGGGTCAACTGTTGCAGTCAACAGGGGCACTGCCTGGAAAGGCGGTGCGGATGAAAGACCCATCGAACACATTTAAACAGGAGTTACAATGACAACCCAATTCGATTTATTCAACCTGCACCCGCAGTTGGTGCAGGCGATTACCGAGCGTGGCTATACCGAGCCTACGCCCATCCAGGCGGGCATGATCCCGCTTATGCTGACCGGCGCCGACGTGATCGGTCAGGCGCAAACCGGCACGGGCAAGACGGCCGCCTTCGCCCTTCCTATTTTACACAATCTAGAACCCGGCCAACGGAATCCCCAGGCATTGGTGCTGGCGCCCACGCGCGAGCTTGCGATGCAGGTGGCCGATGCCTTCTGGGATTATGGCCAGCACTTGCAAGTCCGCGTGCTGGCGGTGTATGGTGGCTCGTCTTATAGCCGCCAGATCGCACGCTTGAAAAAGGGTGTGGACGTGGTGGTCGCCACCCCTGGCAGGTTGCTGGACCTGATCGAGCGTAAAGTCGTTGACTTAAGCGCTGTCAGGACCGTTATCCTGGACGAAGCGGACGAAATGCTCAAGATGGGCTTCATCGAAGACGTCGAGACCATCCTGTCCCAGACGCCGGACTCGCGCCAGACCGCCCTTTTTTCTGCTACCGTGCCCGGGCCGATCCGCCGTTTGGCCGACAAATACATGCGCGACCCGCAGTCCGTGACGATCCAGCGCGAGCAGGTCACGGCCGAGATGATCGAGCAGCGCTGTTACCTGGTCAATGATAAAGACAAGCTGGCCGCTTTGACGCGCCTGTTCGAAGTAGAAGAGGTGACCAGCGCGCTGATCTTCGTCCGCACGAGGGTCGGAATTGGGCGAGCTGGCCAACGAACTGACCGTACGCGGCTTCCCGGCCGAGGCCTTGAACGGCGATTTGAGCCAGGAAGCGCGCGAGCGCACGATGAGCCGCTTCCGCAACAACCAGATCAAGGTGCTGGTGGCCACCGACGTGGCTGCCCGCGGACTGGACATCGACGACATTTCGCACGTCTTCAACTACAACCTGCCCGATGAAGCCGAGGTATACGTGCACCGCGTGGGCCGCACCGGGCGCGCCGGCAAGACGGGACAGGCCATTTCGCTGGTATCACCCCGTGAGAAGCGCAAATTGTATAGCGTGGAGCGTTTTACGCACCAGAAGTTCGTCTTCCTGCCCTTACCAACCGAAGCCGACATCGCACAGAAGCGCGAGAACGAGCTGGTGGAGAAAATGAACGTCTGGCTCAACCGCGGACGCTACAAGCGCGAACTGGAGCTGGTGACCGCGCTGGCCGAAACCGGACATGACCCGCTTGAAATTGCTGCTGCCGCCCTGAAACTGGCCCGCGCCGACGAAAAGCAGCGCCCGATCGACCCGGTCAGCGAGGTGAAGAAGGAAGGGCACAAGCCGCGCAAGTTCGAGCGCGAAGACCCGGAGAACCGGTTGCGCCGGCGGGGGGTGCGCCGCCAAGAAAACCAAGCACGCTCCGACCGCCGCTCGACGGTCTCACACGAGCAGGGCATGGTGCGCGTCTCAATGAACCTGGGCCGGGCCAACGGCATCCGCCCGTCGGACGTGGTCGGGACCATTGCCTACCACGCCGATATCCCCGGCAACACCATCGGCAAGATTTTCATCGAGGACAAGCATACTTTCGTTGACGTGCCCGAGTTGCTGATCGGCAAGGTGCTGTCGAAGAAAGTGGATTACAAGTTCCGCAAACAGCCGGTCACGGTTGAAAAAGCGTAAAATCAAAGAGCCGCTCACGCGGCTCTTTTTTATGTGTTCCTGTAGGTCAGGCTTTCAGCCTGACAATCTTTGTTTCAAATTGTACTTGTCGGGCTAGAAGCCCGACCTACGCAATCTTCGGTAGATCGACAAGCGCCGGCTGCCTCATCAGGCTGGCCTGCATGGACCACGGCCCCGTCCAGGTGACCGTGACGCGCTCGATCCTTCCCTGTAAATCCTCGTCCAATTCAACGAAGACCAGCTTGTTGGTGGGGGTGCGCCCCTTCCAGCGACCTTTGACTTTCTCCTCGAACAAACACCTCAACGGTTTCGCCAAGATACCTGGCGTTGATCTCGCCGACCGACTTGTTCCTGCAACTCTTCCAGCAAGCGGAATCGGCGCATTTTTTCTTCTTCCGGGACATTATCGTCCATGCGACGGGTGGCGACGGTCCCCTCCCGGGAGGAGTAACGGGCCAGATGCGCGACGTCCAGCTTGAGGTCCGCCAGGATCCGGTACGTCTGCATGAACTGTTCTTCGGTCTCGCCGGGGAACCCGACGATGATATCGGTTGCGATCGAGCAATCCGGGATGCGTTCGCGGATCGTAGCCACCAGCCGGCGGTAGTCTTCCTGGGTGTATCCGCGCTTCATGTTCTCGAGCACGGTATCGTCCCCGGCCTGGATCGGGACTTCGATGTGTGGCATGACCTTGGGCAGCTCGGCCACCGTATCCATCAATTCTTCGGAGAAATAATTCGGGTGCGAGGTCAGGAAGCGGATGCGTTCGACCCCGTCCACGTCATGGACGACGCGTAGCAGCGCCGCAAGGTCCGGGCCGTCGGGCACGTCTGTGCCGTAGCGGTCGACGATCTGGCCCAGCAGAGTCACTTCCTTAACGCCCTGCGCGGCCAGCGAGCGGACTTCGCCCACGATGTCGCCCACGGGGCGGCTGCGCTCGGCGCCGCGCTTGTAGGGGATGATACAGAAGGTGCAGGCGTGCGAACAGCCATAAACGATCGGCACGTGCGCGCTGACCAGATCTCCGCGCTCGTGGAGCAGGTAGCAATAAATCGCCGTCCATGATCTGGTAGCGGCGGGCCGTTTCTCCGGTTTCGAGCGTGTGGACTTCCCCCTGGGTGAGATAGGAGACCAGCGGCCCCGGGTCGGAAGGCGGCGAGAAGACGTCTACATAGGGGAGTCGCTTGGCCAGTTTCTCCGCACCGCGCACGCCCACCAGGCAACCCATCAGGTTGATGACCAGGTCGGGATTCTTGTCCTTAAGCGGTTTGAGCGAGCTTAAACGCCCGATCGCCTTGTCCTCAGCAGACTGGCGCACCACGCAGGTATTCAAAACGATCACATCGGCTTCTTCGGCCGTATCGGTAAAGGTGTAGCCCAAGTGCTCCAGCGAAGAGCCGACCCGTTGCGAGTCAGCCACGTTCATCTGGCAGCCTTCGGTCCAGAGATGATATTTCTTGCCATTCATAAGGCTGGAATTATACCAAGTTTGTCAGAAATTTGGATTTGAAGTGAAACGTTTGCCATGGGGAGCATTCAAATGTTGGAGATTATGAGTAGGGCGGGTCATGTCGCCCTTTGAAAATGCGACATGAATGTCGCATTACAAAATTGTTCTACGGAATTTCGAACGCTCCCGAAACGTTCAACCGGAGCGCATTTAGATCGGACAGATTCTATATAGATCTTCAATCCGCATTGAGAAAAGCGATCAACGCCTCAATCTCGGCATCGCTCAAGCCCAGGGTTGGCATCTGCGTGGAAGGTTTAACGGCTCGTGGATCCTTCAACCACATCCGCAGGTACTCCGGACTGAACGCTTTATGCGTCAACTCCGGTCCGATATCGACGCCAAATTCACGGATGCTGTTTGTTTCACGATGAGAATGGCAGACCATACAGCCTTTGGCGATGAACAATCGGTGGCCGATTTCAATCTGAGAGATTGAGGCATCAGCAGGTATCACTTTAGCTTCGGACTTTATCCCAGGCTGCTCTGCTGCCGAGACAATGCTGCCGGCTCCCAAAACCAATCCTGCAATGAGCAAAGCGATGGCCCAACGCGCTTTTCGACGAAATGCAACGAAGGAACCGGCAATCAAGCCGGTCAGGCCCAGAATCCCTGTCAGTACGGAAAGACTGGCCAGGGCTGGCGCTTGCGCTTTGCTTTGAGCAGTAGCAGGAGCCGCGATCACGCTCAATGGCGGCATGGGCTGGTTCCCTGTAAAGGCCTGGATGGACCATTCCCATTCCCCTGACTGGGGGAAGGTCAGCGTGGCTGTGTAATGGCCGGTTTCGCCCTGCGCTTTGGCCTGCTCGCTCAAAGTGAAGGCACCCTGCCGGGCAGAGACGACTGGTGCCAGGCCCGCCAGGGGCGTGACGCCGTGCTGCCGGACAGTAAACCCGATTTCAAGCGGTTGCCCGGCAACGAACTCTCCGGGGAGCTCATCCAGGGTGATCACAGCCCAGCCGCCGGCCAGCGCCGGGGTGGCCAGCAAAAGCATCCCAGCGAGCAGCAGACCGGCGCTTAGAAATGTTCTGGATCTCATACGTACCTCCTGTGAAAAAATCAGACGATTTATATCTGATATACACCGCTCGTAAGAGATACGTTCCCGTAAGAGTTCCAACTATTGAATTTATGGTAAAATCGTCCCGCCCGGAGGGATGACCGAGCGGCCGAAGGTGCCTGTCTTGAAAACAGGTTGGGTGCAAGCCCACGTGGGTTCGAATCCCACTCCCTCCGCCATGTCATTCCGGGCAAGAAAGTTGAATCTGGGGAGGTGCCAGAGCTGGCTGATTGGGCTCGCCTGCTAAGTGAGTGTCGGGGTTAAACTCGACCGCGGGTTCGAATCCCGCCCTCCCCGCTAAAAGACACATCACAAAGGTGTGTCTTTTTTTATTCGCCCCCGGGCCCCCATTGAGGGGATGTTTCGAATCCCGCCCTCCCCGCTAAAAGACACATTGCGAAAGCGTGTGTCTTTTTTTATTCGCCCCCGGGCCCCCATTGAGGGGATGTTTCGAATCCCGCCCTCCCCGCTAAAAGACACATTGCGAAAGCGTGTGTCTTTTTTATTCGACCTTGGTCCCCATTGAGGGGATGGTATTCCCCTGTCGGGGACGATGTCGAATCCCGCCCTCCCCGCTAAAGACACGCATTACAAGACGTGTCTTTTTTATTTGATGACCAGAAACAGAGGCACTCAGGCACCCGGGAACACGTCAATTCGAGGCCTATTTTACCCGTGAGAAAAATAACAGCAATGGTTTGGGGATTACAAAATTGTTAGTATTCGATTATGTGACACAATTTCAGAGATCGTGCTGTGCTTTGTAAATTTGTATTTATATAAGTTATTTTTTTCTTAGCAGAGTATTAGTTGCTGTTCATCTACCTAAGGATTGTTTCTTAAAGCTTGACTCCTGCATTGCTTCCTGCTGTTTATTTGGCTACCCACGAAGGTGAACTAAGATCCGCCGAGCTGGCTGTTTTTTGTAAAATAAATTTTCCCTTGTAAAAAAACAAGCGATATCCCAAATTTCTGAAATCTTGCTGAGGCGGAAAGTATATTACCGCGGACACAAAATGCGGAAGCTTTTGCGCAAAAGAACCGTGTTCTATTATTGAAACACTCCCAACACCAGGGCAGCAGCGTTCGTACTGATCAATTGTGTGGTTTGGGATGCAAGTGGTTCGATGCAAGCAAATTGGGGCTCTACCGTTTCCGATGGGACAATTACCGAAAATTGGGTTTGTGAGCGCGCGTACGCGCGCTCACAAACCCAATTTTCGGGCCTCTATCCCGTTAAACACGGGAGAACCAAATTTGTAATCCAAAACGTTTCGGAGTATAATAATTCTATATCCGAAACGTTTTGGAAAATGCATTTATACAAAGGGCAGTTAATATGGTCGTAACAATCAAAGACATTGCAAAACGAGTAGGACTTTCGGTTACCACCGTTTCGCGCGCCTTGAATGATTACGATGATGTGAATGCCGACACGAAAGCTCTGATCCAGCAGACTGCAACCGAAATGGGCTATACCCCAAATTCGCTGGCACAACGGTTCCAGAAAAGAAAAACTGACACGATTGGACTGATCATACCAACCTTTGGCCCCAGGTTTTCAGACCCATTCTTCAGCGAATTATTGGCAGGTATTGGTAATAAAGCAGCAGATTATGGATATGATCTTTTGGTTTCAACTCGCCCACCAGGTGCTGCTGAATTATCAGCATATCACCAAATAGTGCAAGGACATCGTGTTGATGGGCTGGTGGTAGTGCGTACTCGCCGTCACGACGACCGAATTGATTATTTACGCTCAGTTCAGTTCCCCTTCGTATCCTTTGGCAGGGTAGAAGGGGAACTTGATTTTCCATTCGTCGACGAAGATGGAGTGGTAGGGATGCAACTAATTGCGGATCATCTTGTTGAACTCGGGCATCGGCACATTGCCTGCATTGCCCCGCCTCCCGAACTGATGTTTTCTCAATACCGGCTCGATGGGTTGCGCTCCCGATTGAAGGAACTTAACGCTCCTCTTGACCCAAACCTGGTGCGTGTCGGGGATTTGACACAGCGTAGCGGTTACGAACAGGCTAAAGATTTACTGAAGGATCCTCAGCCTCCAACAGCAGTCGTCGCTTTCAATGATTTGATGGCATTCGGCGCGATGAGCGCAGCACAAAATAGTGGGCTTGTTGTCGGCTCTGACATCTCTGTGACCGGTTTCGACAACACCCCAATGGCCGCACATTCGCATCCCCCTCTCACCACAGTAGATCAACCGATATATCAGATTGGGAACATGGTTTGTGAGATGCTTGTCAAATGCCTGAACAATGAGGATTTAGAAGCAAGGCAAGTGCTGCTCAAACCAGATCTGAATATTCGCGAATCAACTGGGCGGACAACAAATTAATCCACATGGAAAGGAGGTCAATGCAATTACCCTGATACATGTTTGAATTTTCCATCAAACCTAAAATATTTTCAGGAGGAAGAATGAAACCCAGATTTAGTATCTTGCTGGCCGCGACCATGCTTGTTACGCTTGTTCTAAGTGCATGCCAGCCTCAGGTTATCGAGAAGACTGTTGTGGTCACAGAGGAGGTGGAAGTACCTGTCGAAGTGCCTGTAGAAGTTACAGCGAAACCGACTGATAAAACCGTTGTTGAATTCTGGACCACCGACAACGAAGAAGAACGCGTCAACTTGTATGACGAGATCGCGCAACGATATATGGCTGAGCATCCCGATGTTGAAATTCGCATCGTTCCGATCGACGAAGCCTCTATGAGCCAGCGCATCGCTACTGCCCAAGCTGCCAACCGCTTGCCCGATATTGTTCGAATGGGCGTGGAACGTGTGGCAGCCTTTGCCGCAGATGGCATTCTCGATGAAGATGCCGCTGTTGCAAGCATCGATACCATCGGCAAGGATGACTTCCGCGCCAGCCCGCTTGAGATGGTAATAGACCCAGACACTGGCAAATATGCCGCTATTCCCTTCGATGGCTGGTTGCAGGCGATCTGGTATCGCTCAGATACATTCGCTGAACTCGGCTTGAATGCCCCGGTCACCTGGGAGGATATCGACGCCGCTTGCGATGCTATCCCCGGTACCGGTAATTTGCTGTATGCCCTGGTTCTGGCGAACGATCCCGGACAGAATTACCCCCATCAGGTTTTTGAACAGGTTGCTATTTCCAATAATGCCTGGCCTTTTGACGAAGCTGGAAACGTTACGATGAACACACCTGAAATGGTCGAGGCGCTACAATGGTATACCGATTTAATGCGCTGTGCCCCCCCCGGACCGCAATACTGGCGCGGCGCCCGGGAAATGTACCAACTCGACCAGTCTGGGATGATGTTCTACAGCACCTATATCATGGATGACCTAGTCGATGGCTCTGGTTTGGAAGAAGGTGGCAATGTTCAGATTGCCGTCGAAGGCCTCACTGAAAAGACCGGTTTTGCTCCTTCTATGGAGGGTCCTAATGGAGCTGCGACCTACGGTCAGTTGGTTGCCTTGGGCATCATGCAGGGCGCCGATCCTGTCGCCCAGGATGTAGTTAAGTTCTTCATGACCGGTCAAAACTACCAGGATGTGCTCGCCCTGGCTCCCTTTGGCAAAGTGCCTGTGCTCAAGAGCGCTGTCGATGGCTGGAAAGACCTGAGCCCCTACTTCGCCAATTACACCGATGAAACACTCGACCAAATCGGCAATGGTTTCGACAGCATGCAGCGCTGGCTCTTCCGCCCAGATTACGATGCCACTGAGAAAGCCGTCGTTGGTGATATCGAAGGCAGATTGCTGATTTCCCAAGTTCTCAGCAACATCGCCTTAGAAGGCACGATGACGCCTGAAACGGGTGCAGCCTTCCTACAGGAACAGGTCGAAATTTTACTCGCTGATCGACAGGAATAGCAATTCCCCGATCGTTGGCCATGGAGGAGACGCCCGAAGGCGTCTCCTCTATTTCAAAGAAAGGAACTGCAATGAATCAGCCGTCATTTATTTCTCGCTGGAATTCCTTACCGGCTCGCGAAACACGTCTGGCTTGGTTTTTGCTCCTTCCTACGGCGCTGATCGTTTTCGGGCTGATTCTTTTCCCGGCAGCTTTTAGCATCTGGATTAGTTTTCGCGATGTTGGACTTCAAAATCTCAATGATGTCTTCCACGCGCCCTTTGTCGGTTGGGAAAACTACAGCAGCGTTTTTCAAGATTTTGCCTTCAAGTACCAGGGCCTAGCCAGTCCCGGCGCAGCGGTCACAAGTGTTTTCTATTCTTTTGCTTCGACACTGCTAACTGTCGTGATCGGGCTGTTAGCTGCGCTCTTGCTCAACCAACCGTTTACCGGCCGGGGTATCACCAGAACTATTTTTCTGTTCCCTTATGTAGCGCCCATTGTCAGCATGGCCTTTGTCTGGCGCTGGATTCTCGACCCGCGCCCTTCTGGTGTCCTCAATGACATTTTGATGCAAGCAGGGATCATTGATCTCCCCCTGGGATATCTTTCCACCCGCGGCCTGGCATTATTCCTCGTTATCATTTTCGAAGCGTGGCGTTACTTTCCCTTCGCCATGCTGATGATCCTTGCTCGCCTGCAAGCCATTGACAACACCCTCTACGAAGCTGCTGATGTAGACGGCGCGAACCTGTGGCAAAAGTTCCGCTTCATTACCCTGCCTGAACTGCGCTATGTTCTGGGAGCCATTTTTCTTCTACGCTTGATGTGGACCTTCAACAAATTCGACGATATTTTCCTGCTTACCGGCGGAGGCTTCGGAACAAAAGTGTTGCCAATCCTGACCTATGAGTTCAGCTTCCGCCTGTTCGACTTTGGTCGCGGAGCGGCTGCCGCCATGATGCTCCTGGCCTTGCTGATTATTTTCATGCTGTTTTACATCCGCGTAGTGATGAGAAACATCGACGAACAATAGAAAGGAAGGCAAAAAATGACTGATTTGCAACGCATGAACCTGATCCAGCATATTGCCCGGCGCTTCTCCTTACGAAAGCTCGTCTTTCTGCTGATTTTGACTTTTTTCCTGACCAGCATCCTGTTCCCCTTTTACTGGATGGTCAGTTCCTCCTTCAAAACCCAGGTCGAGATCGGCAGCAGGCGACCCGTGTATGTGCCCTCCGCGTTACGCCTGGATGCGTACCGGGCACTGTTCGATCCTTCCCACCCAAGCTTTCAGAACTTCGGCCTGAACATCATCAACAGCCTAAAGGTCTCATTGCCCACCGCGCTCATCGCGGTGATCCTCTCCGTGCTGGGTGCTTATGCTGTCGCCCGCCTGAAGTTCAAAGGGAAAAATCTTCTTTTAAACGGCATCCTGATGGTATATCTGTTGCCTGGTGTATTGCTTATCATTCCTCTTTTTTCCATGCTGGCAAATTTTGGCGATCGCCTGGGCTTCAATGTCCAGGACAACCTGCCAGCGTTAACCATCACCTACCTCGCGCAGACCTTGCCGGTTGCCATGTACATGCTGACAAACTATTTTCGCACCATCCCCGATGAAATCGAGCAGGCCGCCCTGATCGATGGCTGCAGCCGCCTCGGTGTTATCTGGCGCGTGACTTTACCACTAGCCATCCCCGCCCTAGTCTCGGTTTTCATCTATACCTTTATGATCGCCTGGAACGAATTTTTGTACGCCCTGGTCTTCTTGAACGACCGAACCTTGTTCACCATGCCCATCAAAGTCAATACAATCTTTAACGATCCCAGCCCTCGCCCGCATGTGGTTATGGCTGCTTCAACCATCATGACAATCCCGGTTGTGGTGTTGTTCCTGGCCCTGGAAAGATTCCTGGCAGAAGGTCTGACCGCGGGCAGCGTCAAAGGGTAAAATTCTTGGTACAGCAGGTAGATTGTTAAGCATACAGCCTGCCTAGAGGGTAACCATGCGTATCGGTTTCTTTGCAACACGCCTGTCGGGCACTGATGGCGTTTCTCTCGAAGTCGCCAAGTGGGTAAAGGTTCTTAACCGGCTAGGCTACGAAACATTTTACTGCGCAGGCGAGCTGGGGGGCTACGCCGCCAGGGGAACTCTCGTTCCCAAGATGCACTTTTTGCATCCCGAAATCCAACGTATCAGCGAGCGGGCGTTCAAAGGCGATATGGACGAAGACAAAGAGCACCTTCTCGACGAGATCTGTATGCTTGCCAGCGGATTACATGCTCCCCTCCTGGAATTTATCCGCGCCAACCGCCTCGATTTGGTTATCACCGAGAACGCACAGTCCATCCCTATGAACTTGCCGCTCGGCCTGTGCCTGAACAACCTGATCGCAGAGACAGACATCCCTACCGTCGCGCACCATCACGATTTTTACTGGGAACGGGAACGCTACCAAACCAACGCTTACCTTGATTTTCTAGATGATTACTTTCCGCCCGACCTGCCGTCCATCCGGCATGTCACTATCAACACGATTGCCACGAACCGACTAAAACAACGCAGGGGCATCGATTCTGTGGTGGTGCCAAATGTGTTCGACTTTACCGAGCCGGCCCCCGCGCTTGACGAATACAATCGGGATTTTCGCCATGCTTTGGGGCTGGGCGCAGGTGAACCGCTGATCGTTCAGCCAACGCGCGTGATCCAGCGTAAGGGCATAGAAATGGCTATCGAACTGGTCAGCAGGCTGGAGCTGAGTCCGCCCGCCCCCCCGGCCCGACCGACGGAGCCGGGGCGGGCGGGATGGGCGGACCACGGCGGGCCGGGGAAGCGCTTGTTCATCACCCATTCGGCCGGCGATGAGGGTCTTGCTTACTGGCATTGGATCGAGCGCGAAGCCAGACTCATGGGCGTCTCGCTGGAGTTGATCGACCAGTTGACGGTCGGTGAGCGCGGCCACGTAATAGAAGGGAAAACTTATTCCCTGGCCGATGCTTATCTCAACGCCGACCTGGTCACATATCCAAGCATTTATGAAGGCTTCGGCAACGCTTTGATTGAAGCAGTCTATTACAAGCGCCCAGTGGTGGTAAACCGTTACCCGGTCTATAACAGTGATATTCGCCCGCTTGGATTCGAGTTCATCGAATTGGACGGGTATGTGAACGATCGGGCAATCGAACAGGCAATGCACGTGCTCGAGCACCCGGAAGACGCGCGGGAAATGGTCGAGGGTAATTTTTCTATCGCACGGGACTATTTTTCGCTCGAAACCTTGGAAGTGTTGCTTGCGCAGGTACTTTCATCATTCTAACCGTCAGCTTCCTTAAAAACCGATGATTGATTCCAGGAAAAAAATTCAAGATCTTATTGCATTTCTCTACGGTGATGAACAGAAAAACAAGCTCACAGAGCGCCTGTGGCAGCGGCTTGAGGCATTTATGCGGGTTTATCCGCATACTCGGAGCGGTGCCAGTCAGGAACAGTTATCTGAGAAAGATGTCATCCTAATCACATATGCCGATCAGTTTCACGAGTTGCAGCGCCCGCCGCTGCAAACTTTGCAAACGTTTTTACAGGAAATCCTAGGCGGCACAATCAATGGGGTCCACATTTTGCCTTTTTATCCCTATTCATCCGACGACGGATTCTCTGTGATCGACTATCGCCAGGTCGCGCCTGAACTGGGAACATGGCAGGATGTAAGCCGGTTAGGGGAAAACTTCCGTTTGATGTTTGATATAGTCGCCAATCACACCTCCGCAAGGAGCGAGTGGTTCCAGAAGTTTATTGCGGGCGAGGAGCCTTATACCAGCTACTTCCCCGTGCTTGATCAGGACACCGATCTTTCAAAGACTGTTCGCCCTCGCGCTACTCCGGTGTTGACCCCCTTCGAAACAGCCAACGGCTTGCGCCACGTATGGACAACGTTCAGCGCAGACCAGATCGACCTGGATTACAGCAATCCGCTGGTTCTGCTGGAAATGATCGATGTCCTTTTATTCTATGTCGCGCAGGGCGCGTGTATCATCCGCCTGGATGCGATCGCCTTCCTGTGGAAAATCCCGGGTACATCCTGTCTACACCTTCCACAAACTCACGCAATCGTTAAATTGTTCCGCGCCATTTTGGACGTTGTCGCACCGTCGGTCATCCTGATCACGGAGACGAATGTCCCCCATCAGGAGAATATCAGCTATTTTGGCAATTATCGGCCCGACTTGAAACGCAGCGATGAAGCCCAAATGGTCTACCAATTTCCGCTCGCGCCCTTGATCCTGCACACATTTTTAACCGGTGACGCAAGCCGCCTGACGGATTGGGCTCTGGGCTTGCCCGAATTGTCTCCCGGGATGACTTTTTTCAATTTCACCGCCTCGCACGATGGCATCGGACTGCGGCCAGTGGAGGGCCTGCTCCTGGCCGATGAAATCGAGGCTTTGATCCAAACCACGCTGGCGCACAGTGGGAAGGTATCCTACCGCTTGAAGCCGGATGGCAGCCATAGCGCCTACGAGATGAACATCACCTGGTATGATGCGCTGAACGATCCTGCCGCTCCCGAACCTGCCACCGACATTTCCCGGTTTCTGGCTTCCCAGTTCATCATGCTCTCACTGGCGGGCGTTCCTGGTATTTACATCCACAGCCTTTTTGGTTCGTCCAATTGCCAGGTTTGCACTGGCGAAACAGGAAAAGCTCGTTCGCTGAACCGCGAAAAATTCGACTTCGCCGCGTTGAAATTTCGGCTGGCGCAACCTGACAGTCGTGAAGTGCAAGTGTTGGCAGCCTTTCTCCGTTTGATCAAAACACGCATCCAGCAAGCCGCCTTCCATCCATCAGGAGCGCAAGTCGTATTAGCAAACGATCCGGCGGTCTTCTCGCTCCTCCGACGGTCCCCCGATGGCAAGCAAACTGTTCTGTGCCTCGCCAACGTAACTTCTACAACCCATCGCTTCCGCCTGAATCTTCAACCTGGCCTGCTTGACATTAACTCCATCTGGCGTGATCTGCTAAGCGGACAAACCTATTTTGCCACACCCAATGGTCTTGAAATCGGCCTGGAGCCTTACCAAACCCACTGGCTCTCTGTTGTAGATCCGGGATGACATAAAACAATACTCCATCATTCAAAGGAATACCTCCATGAGCGAAGTTCTGGTCTTTATCCAACCGCGCAAGATCGGTTTTGAAACTGTCGAAGACCGTCCCTTGGCGTCCAAAGAAATTCGCGTGAAGACGCTGTATTCCGGTATCAGCGCTGGTACCGAAATGACAGCCTATCGCGGCAGTAACCCATTTCTGAACAAACAATGGTCGCTTGAATCGCGTTTATTCCTCCCCGCCGAAATACCCAGCCAACCTTATCCATTGTCCGGCTGGGGCTATGAAGAAGTCGGGGAAGTGATCGAAGTTGATTCGGAAGTCACCAGCTTAAAGGTTGGAGACATCGTCTATGGCACCTGGGGCCATCGCACCCATCACATCCTGCAAGAAGAGTACGCCCGCCAGCGCATCAAGCCGCACGGATTGGACCCGATCCTCGCCATTTATTCCCACATCGGGCCGATTGCGTTGAACGGCATCCTGGATGCCAACATCCACATTGGGGAGACGGTGGCTGTCTTTGGTCTGGGCGTGCTGGGGCAGGTCATTGCCCAGCTTGCGAAGTGGTCTGGCGCTCGCGTGATCGGCGTAGACCTGATCGAAAAGCGGCTGGAACTGGCAAAAGAGTTGGACGCTGTTGACCTGGCCCTCAATCCCCGCAATGGCTCTCCTGCCGAGGAAATCAAAGAGCTGACTAACGGGCGCGGCGCGGATGTGACTATCGAAGTCTCCGGCAGCGCCACGGCCCTAAACGAAGCTGTGCGCGCTACTGCCTATTCCGCCCGTGTTGTGGCGCTGGGATTCTTGCAGGGCGACGCACAAGGTTTATTCTTAGGCGAAGAATTCCACCACAACCGCATCAGCCTGGTCTGCTCGCAAATCTCGAACGTAGATCCTGCCTTGAGTTACCGCTGGGATCGCATCCGCCTCATCCATACGATCATGGATTTGCAAGCAAGAGGCGTCCTCAACCTGCGCCCGGTCATCACGCACGTAATCCCCTTCAAGCAGGCCGCAGTGGGATTCCATATCCTCGATCAGAATCCCGACCAGGCCATGCAAGTGGTGCTGGATTTCTCCCAAAATTAGAAGGATACTTCCATGAAACCATTACGTACTGCTATCCTTGGTTGCGGTGGGTTCGCCAACTGGCATGCCAGGAACATTGTCTCCTTGCCCGAAGAAATGGAACTGGCCGCTTTTTGCGACCGGCACGAGAGCCGTGCCCGCGTATTTGCAGAGAAATACAACGCCGGGAACGCCTGCATTTTCACAAATCACCGCGAGATGTTCGAGAAAACCGATCTTGATTTGGTCGTGATATGTCTGCCGCCCTATGGCCACAGCGATGAAGTAGAACTGGCCGCCCGACACGGTGTCCATCTGCTCATCGAAAAGCCCATTGCGCTCTCATCCGAGCACGCCTGGCGGATGGTGGAAGCAGCCGAAAGCGCCGAGGTAAAAACCCAGGTTGGGTTCATGTTCCGGTTTGGTGCCGCAATCGAACAGCTCAAGGAATTGATCGCATCCGGCAAAGTCGGCCCAACTGGGTTGATGAGCGCGCGCTACTTCTGCAATTCGCTGCATGCGCCGTGGTGGCGGCAGCGGGAAAAATCCGGCGGGCAGCTTGTCGAGCAGGTGATCCACATGGTAGACCTGATGCGCCATATCATGGGCGATGCCGTCAGCGTGTACAGCCGTCAGGAAAACCTGTTCCACCGTGAGCTGAGCGACTACACTGTGGAAGATGTTAGTGCTACTGTTTTCGGATTCAAGAGCGGTGCAATCGGCGTGATCTATGCCACCAACGGCGCAATTCCCGGAAAGTGGACCAATGATTACCGGGTGGTCACGCAAAAGTTGACCGCCGAATTCAGCAATGCTAACAATGCACTGTTTCACTACACCGCCGAAACTCCTCAGCGGACCGAGTCCATCAGCAGCGAAAAAAACATGCACCTGGCCGAACTGCAAGACTTGTTGGCCGCCATTCGCAGCGACGGAAAAACACGCACCCCCCTGCGCGAAGGTGCAAAGACGCTTGACATGGCGCTGGCCGCCACCCGGTCTGCTAAGGCCCACCAGGAGGTTTCCCTGCAGTGAATTTTTTGCTTTCCCTCGAAAAAACACTGTCCCTCATAACACCGGGAGTGAGTTTGCACGACGCACAGCCAGTTCTCAACGGCGTGCCTGTCGAATACTGGGATTGCGAGATGATCCGTCTTGATGATGAGCAGGCGGAACTGCGCTATACCGCCCCGTCGCTGGCTGGCGGGGCGTTTTGGATTCAGGTCACCCGCTCGAACAAACAACACCTGCTCTGGATGCGCTACTGGATCGAGCATCTTCCTGATGACCTGCTCCTGGAATCCTTTGGAATATGTTTCAGGCAGGTCGAGAACCTGCGCCAGTACCTGCGCAACGGCTACTTCAGTTGGGACGGCAGCTATTACGTGCAGCCTGAAGCGCTGATCGGTTTGGACGTGGACACATCTCGGCTCGAAAGGGGCTATGCGATGACACAAATGCTCCCCCGGTATGGGAGCGGCGCTCTCGTCCTGGGCTTCGACCGGCACGACCGCTTCCAACAGACTTTCGACTTTGGCCTGAGCCAGCCTTTTAGCCTGACGATCCAAACGTTGTGGGACCGGAAGGAGCGCTACGGGCTGGAACGCTGCGAATCGGAGCGGCTGGCAGTTTTCAGTCATGAAGGATGCGAGCAGGGGCTGCGAGAGTGGGCGCACCTGGTGGCTGGAGCATCTCCCGCGCGGCCGCGCATCCCTGAGCCGCCAATCACGGGGTGGTGCTCGTGGTACAACCTGTATGGATACATCAACGATGAGAACATCCTTGAGCATCTTCAGGCTGCTGAAACGGTTGTGGCGCGGGAACATTTGCCCATGCGCGTCTTCCAGATCGACGACGGCTTCACGCCAGAAATGGGGGACTGGCTGGATGTCAAGCCGCAGTTCCCGCGCGGGATCAAGCCATTGCTCGATGATATCCGGTCGGCTGGATTCATTCCCGGCTTGTGGATCGCCCCGTTCTTGGTGGGCAACCGCAGCCGCTTATATGGCGAGCATCCTGATTGGGTGGTTAAGGAAAGGCGAACTGGGGGGCCATTAACACAAATGCGTTTTTATGGCGAATTCCGATGGCATAAGCGCAGCGAGGAATACTACATTCTGGATGCCACCCATCCAGAAGCATTCGACTACCTGAGAAGCGTATTCCGCACCTGGCGACAGGAGTGGGGCTGCGAATATTTCAAGACCGACTTCATGCACTTCGGTAGCGAACACGGCCCGGACACCGCGGTCTGGTACGTGCCCGGCCGGACGCGCATTGAGATATGGCGGCGCATGGCGGAGATGATCCGCGAGGAGCTCGGTGAGGCGCTCTGGCTCGGCTGCGGCTGCCCCTTGTGGGCTTCCGTCGGGCTGGTGGACAGCGTCCGCATCGGGCGCGATGTGGGCGTGACCTGGAGTGGGGAACTCTCGGCGCAATCCCTGTTGCGCGATCAGGCCTGCCGGAATTTTGCGAATCAAATACTCTGGCAGAGCGATCCGGACTGCGTGTTATTACGCGAGCGTTTCAGCCATCTTTCAGAAGCCGAGATCAAAACACTGGCGGTCTACGCCGGCATGTCAGGCGGCGTGATGATGACCAGCGATCACCTGGGGGAGCTTTCCCCGCAGCGTTTACGCCTGTGGCAGTTGATTCTATCGGAAACCCGGGCTTCTTGTGACTTTCCCCTCCTGGGGCAAACCGGTATTTCTTACGAGCGCCTGCCTGCCGGGGAGGGGGGAGATAACCCTCAGCCTATCCCCCGTGCCGACGATCCGGTTCTGGTGCAGGTCCGCCGTCCGGCACGTGCAGGCGTGCTGGGAGCTATCTTCATTGTGAACACAAGTGCGCGTACATTACAACGCACTTATCATTTGGCAGACCTTGGCATCGACGGGGCCGTATTTTTATATTCTTGGGAAAGCCAGGCGACGCACGAGCACGCGCTAGAGCAAGTTGCCGTCACGCTGCCAGGTCACGACAGCGCCCTGTACTTTTTCAGCACAGAACCTATTGAAGACGGACCGCTTCGATTGCCGGCACGATAAGCCCGAGCATGAGGATAGCAAGGAAAATACCTAATGTTTCTAACTTTAGTTTCCGCTAACTGGTGTAATCAACGGACAGAGGATCGCTTTGCCACTTGCTTTCGAGCGAGTACATCCAAAAGACATGCGAGAGACCCGTCTGTGGCAAGAAATGCTCAAAAGCGCCCAAAAGAACCTGCAAGACGATGAAATCCTGGTGCTAGATGCAGGCGTGAAACTCAGCACCCTGCAAGAAGCTCGGATCAAACACTACGAGGTGCGTTTGGCGACCAATTTTACGGCGCGGCGGAATTTTCTACCGGAGCACATCAAAGGGCGCAAGCCCAAGTATGGGGCGCTGGTGCGCCCTTTGGCCCGCAAACACAAGGACAAGACTCTGGAAGCCACGCCTCCGGACGAAACCTACACCTGGGTCGAGAGCGGACGTATCCTTCGCGTGGAAATCTGGCGCAGCCTGGTCTTGAACAAAACGATACCCGACGAAAACAACAAAACCTTTGATGTGTACGCTATTTATGACCCTGACTTTGACAAACCCTGGCTACTTGCCATATCCCTCAAACTCAAATCGGAAAGCGTGTACGCCATTTACAAAGATCGCTGGCCGGTGGAACAGATCCCTCTCAGCGCCAAACAGATGGTGGGTAGCCACCGCCAGTTTGTTCACAATCCGGAAAGTATTCAGCGCTTGCCAGAATTGGCACTCCTGGCTGGTTCCGTGCTGAGTTTCCTGGCAGCTACTTTCCCAGCCACCCCAACCGGGTTTTGGGATCGCCATCCCAGACGAACCCCGGGACGCTTCCGTCGCCTGTTGATGGGCCAACCATTTCCCAAAGATGCCAAGCTAGCTGGGCAACTTCGAGAAAAGAAGTCGGTAACGGCTCATTTGCCCAAAGGAAATCCTGGCCCGAAACACAAAAATGCCTCAACCTGCACCCGTTTAGGCTGTTTGGCGCAATCACTGCTCGTTTTGTAAGGTTCAAACTCACCGGCCATTTCTTTCGGCTGATGATGTTGTCAATTCTTAGCGGAAACTAAAGTTCTAAGATACAGCGAGTATTGTGTAGAAAATAATGCTATGATCGATTTTTCTCTTTTTGCAGGATTTTATATATCGAATAGCGGTCCCGATGGGCTTCGAACCTGCGATGGTGCGAGTTCAGTACCGGGGGCTACTATTGAAAAATTGTATTTACATGTTAGCATTCAACACCCTTGATCGGGGGTGACCGGGTGCGTTTGGGAGTAGACTCCCATTGGTTATGAATGGGAACGTCCTGCTTCGGGTGTGTGACGTTTGGGCCAGCCGAAATAGCTTATGAGACCTTGAGCTCGCTTACATGTTTGGTTGCCCGTTCGGATCCGCTAACCTGGGAAGCTCATAAGAGCCAGCCCGTGTCCGTGTGTGAAGTCCTGCCCATAAATCAGCGTGCCCGGTCCTTTTTATCGTTATGGAGGTGTTTTGATGGCAGAAAGTCCCACACGCTTTATCGGTCTGGACATTCACAAGCAGTACTTCGTTGCAGTCGGAGTCAATCAGCAACGAGAAGTTGTCTTTGGTCCCAGAAGAGTATCGGTCTATCAGTTGGAGGATTGGATCTTGCGGCATCTTACAAGAGAAGATGCAGTCGTTCTGGAGATGACCACAAACACATACTTGTTCTATGACGCCCTGTTGCCGCACGTTCACTCGGTGCTTGTTGTCCACCCACCGCATGTCGCCCTGGTGACCAAAGTTTCCGTAAAAACGGATAAGAAAGCTGCTTTGGCCCTGGCCCAGCTGCACGCGGCAGGTTTGCTCGAAGGCGTATGGATCCCACCCCACGCGGTGCGCGACTTGCGTGCATTGCTTGCCCAACGCGAAAAAATGGTCCGTTTATCAACGATGGCAAAGAACCGCTTACATTCCTTACTGCACCGCAATCACCTGGTTTTGCCAGCCAAGCCTTTTTCTCCCGAACAACGCGACTGGTGGAAGGACCTGGCTCTTTCCGAAACGGAACAGGTCATGGTGAATTCAGACCTGGATACACTCGAATTTGCTCAAAAGCAGATCGAAAAGATCGAAGAGTGCCTGAAGCAGGCAAGTGTCCAGGACCCGCGCATTCCTCTGCTGATCCAACTCCCTGGAGTGGCCATGCTCACCGCGATCACCATCCTGGCAGCCATTGGTGAAATCGAGCGTTTTCCAAACGCTAAACAACTCGTGGGCTACGCGGGGCTGGGAACCAGAGTCCATGATAGCGGCATGACGCATGCCACAGGAAGAATCACCAAAGCAGGCAGGAAAGATCTGCGGCGCGCTATGGTAAACGCCGCCAATCACGCCGCTTTGCATCACGTTCACTGGAAAAGAGAGTTGCAACGCTTGGAACCCCGCCTGGGCCGATCGAAAGCCGTTGTGGCAATTGCTCGCAAATTGCTGGTCGCTGTCTGGCATGTGCTTCACAAAGAAGTAGCAGATCGTTTCGCTGATCCCCATACTGTGGCTGTTTCTTTCCTTGATCATGCCTATCGGCTCGGTGTGAAAAAACACTTGAAAGGAAAATCGGCGTTGGCTTTCACCAGAGAACAATTAGATCGCCTCGGGATCGGCCAGGAGTTGGAAACCGTCCGCTGGGGTTCTAATCGCTACAAGCTTCCCCCATCTCGACTGCGCCCTCAAAAAGAGTGAGCGGTGTCCCAAGTAGGTCGGCGCTCCTGCATATCAGGATCAATTCCAGACGCCCCGGGCTTGTAACCTAACCCAGTATTTGGAAACGGGCTCACCGCTCGAATCCATTATACAACTCAAATCATCACAACGTTTCGCCAAAAGGTGGAGCGGCAGTTTCGCATTGTTCTGTGAAATTCCGAGATCTTGTTCTTGACAAATTGTTGAGTCCGTAAGCTATTTCACATTAACATAATGTCACACTTATGTAGAGATCAGGTTCTGTGCTTCAATTGAAAACGGGAAACTGAAAACTCGACGCATGAATAATGGTATATTTCACCTCTAACCCATTGTTCAGAATTTACTCAATTGCTATCAAGAGGGGCCATGCCCCAATCCACCACCGAATTTCTCCTCCGCCTTCGCAAGCTCGTCCAGGATGAAGCGGAAGCCCAGCTTCAAGAGCTTACCCGCCAATGGTCGCGCTCGCTGCAGGAACGCGTCGCCAGGGGCTGGGCGATCGAAGGGCTGCACGTCCAGCACGTGCAAAACGGCATCATCCGCTTGACCTGCGCGACCAACGACTCGCGCTTCCGCGAGGGCGACCTGGTCGTGCTGCACCGTGGGAATCCCCGAGATGAAAATGCTCAGCACTGCGAACTGCAATACGATGGCGAGACCGACCTGGAAGCCAGCCTGATCCGGGGAAATGAATATTTTTTCTCCCAGCAACTGGACGGCTGGATCATGGACCAGGACTGGTTCGATTCCAGCCCGTTCTATCTGGATGCGCTCAATACCGTTGCCGATTCCCAGCGCGGACGCTCGATCATCCTGCCGCTGATCCAGGGGTCGCTCGCTCCCAAGATCGATTTTGCCCGCTACGAGCGCGCCCGGGAAATGCTGCGCGACAGCGGCCTGAACGAAAGCCAGGTGGAAGCGGTGGCCATGTCGTACGCCACCGACCTGCTGCACCTGATCCAGGGGCCGCCGGGGACCGGCAAGACGCTCATGCTGGCGCACCTGGCGCGGCTGCTGGTGGGGGATGGCCGCCGGGTGTTCGTCACCGCGCTGACCCACCGCGCCATCCACAACGCGCTCAACAAGATGCCGCAGGTGGATGAGGACATGCCGGTCTGCAAGATCGGCAACGAGCGGCTGGCCGGGGATCTGCAGGTGCCCAATTTCGACCGTTTTTCATCTTCAAAGTTTGGCGAGATCAACGGCGGCTACGTGATCGGCGCCACCCCGTTTGCCCTGCAGACCAGCCGCCTGGCGAACGTCGAGTTCGATGTGGTCCTGTTCGACGAAGCCTCGCAGATCACCCTGCCGCTGGCGATCATGGGCATGCTGGCCGGGAGCAAGTACATTTTCATCGGGGACGAGAACCAGCTCCCGCCGGTCACGGCCTTTTCGGCCGAGGAAGCCGCGCAAACGTCCATCTTTGCCTACCTGGCCGGGCGCGGCAACGAGACCATGCTCAACGTCACCTACCGGCTCAACGATGTGCTGACCGACTGGCCGAACCGGACGTTCTATCGCAATGAACTACGATCCAAGCGACGAAGCCGCCGCCCGGCGCCTGAACTTATCCCCGGAAGCCACGCCCTGGGACTTCGCCCTGGCGCCCGAATCCCCGGCCGTGTTCCTCGACCTGTGCCACCAGAACACCACCGTCCGCAGCCGGATCGAAGCCGAAGTGGTGGTGGAGCTGGTCCTTTCGCTCCTGATGCGGGAAGTCTCTCCGGAGGAGATCGGCGTGGTGGTGCCCTACCGCGCCCAGAGCCGCCTGATCCGTTCGCTGCTGCGCCGCAACCTGATGGACGACGAGATCGTCGGGAAGCTGGTGGTGGACACGGTCGAGCGCATGCAGGGACAGGAACGGGAAGTGGTGCTGGTCTCGTTCGCCACCGCCAGCCCCAAGTTTGCCGCGCAGGTGGCCGATTTCCTGTTCCAGCCCCAGCGCCTGAACGTGGCGGTCACCCGCCCGCGCACCAAGCTGATCCTGGTCGGCAGCCACCACCTGCTGGACGCGGACCAGTACGACCCGAACCAGACCGAAGCCCTGGACCTGCTGCGGAACCTGTTCGATAGCTGCCTGCACCTGACCGTCCCCAACGGCGACCTGACCGGCTGACCCGATGGCCCACATCCTGCCCGATACCCCGCCCCAGATCTTCCCGAAGGAAGTGCTGCGCGTCTTCCACGCGCTCAAGGCTTTGCCGGATTCCTATTACGTCTGGCACCACCTGGCGCCCTGGCAGCCGCAGGCGCCTGACTTTCTGGTCTCGAGCGCAGACGGGCGCGTGCTGCTGGTCAAGGTCAGTTCGGCGGCGGCGGGGCAGGCCAGCGCTGCCGCCCAGATGCTGCTGCTCGATGACGACCGCGCTCCCTTGGGAGAGGCGGAAGCCGCAGGTCTTGCAGTTCCTTCGCGCTTCGCTGTGTTTTCCGGCTGACCAACCGATCGAGACCCTGGTCGTTTTCCCGAACATCCCCGACAAGCAGGTGCAGGCCAGCCGGCTGGAGCGCGGGGAAGGGGATCCGGCCTGGGTTGGGAGAGAACTCCTGCAAGCGGAGACAGGTCCGGACACGTGGGAGGCGTTTTTCCCGTCCCACGCAATGGACCCCGTCTGGCTGGAAAAACTGCGCCAGCGCTTTACCCCGGAAGTGGTCGTCTCATCCGACATGACCGTGCGCATGCCGGTCCAGCGCCGCATCGAGGCCGGGTCTGACCGATTACCTGCTGGACTACGACCAGGAGGCGGCGGTCAAAGCGGACCTGGACCTGCCCGATGAAGAGCCAGTCCCTGACCGGCGACTTCAAGCTCAACATCATCAACGGCGTGGCCGGCAGCGGCAAGACGCTCATCCTGCTCTACCGCCTGCGCCTGCTCACCCATCTCTATCCCAACAAGCGCTTCCTGGTGCTGACCCACAACCGCCCGCTCAGCCATGATATGGAAGGGCGCTTTGCCCGTCTGAACGGCGGCTTGCCCGAGAACGTCGAGTGGCGGACGTTCAACGCCTGGTGCTACCACCACTGGATACCGGACCAGAAGTGGATCCAGCCGCTTTCGATGAACCGCCGCAAAAGGCTTGTGGACGTTACCTGGCGGACAAACCTGCAGGATTCCCCGATTTCGTCCCAGATGTTGATGAGCGAGATCGACTGGTTCAAGGACCAGCTCCCGATGAACCGCGAAGGCTACCTGAACGCCGACCGGCGCGGGCGCGGCTTTGGCCTGAGCGTGGAGGGGCGCCAGCGCATGTACGACGCCATGCTGGCTTACCAGAAAACGCTCGAAGCGCGCGGCGCGCTCGACTGGGGCGATGTGCCCCGCCGCTTGTGGCACTTCACCGAAAACGGGGGGGCGCAGTTGCCTGAATACGACGTCATCCTGGTGGACGAAGCCCAGTTCTTCGCGCCGCTGTGGATCCGCCTGATCCAGAAAGCGCTCGACCCGCGCACCGGGCACCTGTTCATCGTGGCGGACCCCACCCAGGGCTTCCTCGGCCGCGGCGCTTCCTGGAAGTCGCTGGGACTGGACGCCCGCGGCCGCACCCATCACCTGAACCGCAGCTACCGCACCACGCGCGAGATCATGCAGTTCGCCACCCTGCTGTACCGGCTGCGGCTGGAAAACGAGAAAGATGACGACATCCTCGTGCCCGATCTGCTGACCATGCCCAACGGCGCCTTCCCGCAGGTCATCCCGCTGACCAGCCCGCAGGATGAGATCGCGCGGGTCGCCAACGAAGTCGTGGAATTCGTCCGGAAGGGATTCCCGCGCAGGCACCTGCTGGTCCTGCACACCAACGGCGAAGGCGTCAAGGCGCTGGTGCAGGCCATCGATGACAAGCTCGGCAAGGGCGCTGCGCTGGACGCCAAAGACACCTACCCGGGCGACTACGTGCGCGTGACCACGCTCAACGCCGGCGCCGGGCTGGAAAGCCCGATCGTGTTCCTGGCCGGGCTGCGGGACCTGTTCGAAGAGGAGCAGTCCCTGCGGCTCTCGGATGAGGAGCGCGAGACCTTGATCCGGGACAATACCCGCAAGCTGTACATGGCGGCCACCAGGGCCGGGCAGAGGCTGGTGTTGACGTATGCGGGGGATTTGCCGGGCGTGCTAAAGGCGGCGCTAGAAATAAAGGAGCGCTGACACAAACCGCAGTCCTGTACAGGATGGATCGGCACAATTCCAAAGGTTTTCATTCGCAATGAAATAAAATGGCATATTGTTTTCATTGGCACTGAAAACCTGTTGTAAGTCGCTTAAAACACCATGAAAATTGAAAGTTTAAGTTTCAATTTTCATGGTATCATCCAGCCATGATTGAACGGTATGCCCTCGAGCAAGCTATCCAAACCGGGGTGCGACGCAGCCGGGTAGTCGCCCTCATCGGTCCACGCCAGTCGGGAAAGACAACTCTGGCGCGCAAGTTCGTACCAACCGATTCGCTGAATTACTTTGATTTGGAAGATCCGGTCAGCCTGTTGCGTCTGGAAGAACCGATGACTGCCCTGCGGGATTTGAAAGGCCTGGTGGTGATTGACGAGATCCAACGGCGTCCTGAGTTGTTCCCCCTCCTGCGGGTATTGGTTGATCGTGACCCTCTCCCCGCTCGCTTTTTGATTTTGGGCAGCGCTTCGCCTGACCTGATGAATGCAGCCTCCGAGAGCCTGGCTGGCCGCTTGGAAACCATCCCCATCAGCGGGTTTGGGCTTTCGGAGTTAGGTGCGGAGGCGATTACCGAGCACTGGTTGCGAGGAGGCTTTCCGCTTTCATTCCTGGCAGAAACCGAAGAAGACAGCTTTGCCTGGCGCAAGAATTTCGTCCAGACCATTTTGGAGCGTGATCTGCCGCTGTGGGGCGTGCGTGTGCCATCTGCAACGCTGTTGCGATTTTGGATGATGCTGGCGCATTACCACGGACAGGTCTGGAATGCTTCAGAGCCTGCCCAGGCACTGGGAGTTAGCCAGACCACAGTTCGTAATTATCTGGATATATTGCAAGGAGTTCTTCATGGTTCGCGCGCTGCAACCCTGGTTTGAAAACCTTGGAAAACGGCAAGTGAAATCACCGAAGATTTATTTTCGTGATAGCGGGATTTTGCATTACCTGTTAGGTATTCATTCCGAACTGGACTTACAAACTCATCCCAAGAGTGGCGCTTCATGGGAAGGATATGTCATCGAAGAAGTGATCAAGGCCCAGGCGCCGGACGAGGCTTATTTCTGGGCGACCCACAACGGAGCGGAATTGGACCTGCTGCTCTTCAAGGATGGTCGCCGCCTGGGCGTGGAGTGTAAGCGAATGGACGCGCCTCGCCTCGACACCATCGATGCGTAATGCGCTTGTAGACTTGCGTCTTGATCGGTTAGTCGTTTTCTACCCTGGGAACCGCGCTTACCCGCTGGCGGAGCAGGTCAGCGTCTTACCGGTGGCCGTCTTAAGCCAACCAGGTGTTGATTTGTTTTCTGAGGGGATCTAAAGCTGAAAACGCAAAACACAAGTTCAGTTGCCATTCCATTGGATTTACAGGCCTGCGCAAAGAATTGCGTAAATACGAAACACGATTATGATAATCGTGTTTCGTATTTTTGAAGAAAAAGGCGTTTCTCTCACGAGAAAATTGTCGTGAAATTGTTCAAAGAGCAAGATTTTCGAAACCACCTCTTCAATAATCTTTACTCTTCCCCTAATTCCTCCGCAATATTCGCAAATTGCGCCAGGGCGGACTGCAAACTCTCCACAATCTCCTGCGCCAGCACATCCGGATCAGGCAGGTTTTCCGTATCTTCCAGAGACTCATCCTTCAGCCAGAAAATATCCAGGCTGACCTTGTCGCGCGCCATGATTTCATCATAGGCAAAGGCACGGAAGCGTTCGCTTTCCTGGCGCTGGTGGCGGTTTTCCGGGTTGTAGCATTGGATGAAATCTTCCAGGTCTGCATACCCCATCTGATTGGTCTTGAGCGTGAAGTGCATGTTGGTGCGCAGGTCATAGATCCAGACCTTTTCGGTCCAGGGCTTTTCGCGCCCGGGTTTCTTGTCGAAGAAGAGCACGTTGGCTTTGACGCCCTGGGCATAAAAAATGCCGGTTGGCAAACGCAGTAACGTATGGACATCGAATCCCGCCAGCAGCCGCCTGCGGACCGTCTCGCCGGCCCCGCCTTCGAAGAGCACATTATCCGGCACGACCACCGCCGCACGGCCGTCGATCTCCAACAGGGTGGCGATGTGCTGCACGAAGTTGAGTTGCTTGTTGCTGGTGGTGGCCCAGAAATCGTCGCGCTCGTAAGTCAGGGCATCCCGCTCGGCTTTGCCCTCGCCGTTGACAATGGTCACGCTGCTCTTCTTGCCGAAAGGCGGATTGGTCAGCACCATATCGAAGCGTTTGCCAGGGTCGGAGATGAGCGCGTCGTTGACTTCCACTGGTGACTTCTCCCCGCCGATGCCATGCAGGTACAGGTTCATCACGCACAGGCGGGCGGTGTTGTCCACGATCTCCCAGCCTTTGAAGGTCCGCTCGCGAAGCGCGTGTTTCTGGTCCCGGTCCAGGTTGTAGTTGTTCGAGATGTAATCGTGCGCCGCCAGGAAGAAACCGCCCGTCCCGCAGGCCGGATCGCAGATAGTCATCCCCGGTTCGGGACGCATGACTTCCACCATCGCCTTGATCAGCGGACGGGGCGTGAAGTACTGCCCGGCGCCGCTCTTGGTGTCTTCGGCGTTCTTTTGCAGCAGGCCTTCGTAGATTTCGCCCTTGATGTCGATGTCCAGACCCATCCAGGTTTCTTCGTCGATCAGGGCGATCAGGCGTTTGAGCTTGGCCGGGTCCTGGATGCGGTTCTGCGCCTTGCGGAAGATGATCCCCAGCATCCCGCCGCTTTTGCCGAGTTCGACCAGCGTTTCCCGGTAATGGATTTTCCAGGTCGCTGCCATCCAGGTTCTGGAAGGAAGGCCAGGCGTATGCTTCCGGGATGATGGACGGCTTTTTGTAGGGCGGCTTGGTCTGCTCATCGGCCATTTTCAGGAAGAGCAGGTAGGTGAGCTGCTCGACGTAATCGCCATAGCTGACGCCGTCATCACGCAGCACGTTGCAGTAATTCCAGAGACGTTGGACGATGGTGGAGGATTGGTTGTTCATTTGGGATTCGCCTTTAATTTCAAAACCATCTCTTCGACATCCTTTATATATTCTTCAACCCTTTCAGGCGGTGATAATTTTCGGATATTTTGATCGTTATCTCGATCCAGTTGCCAGTTGAGAGGATTGTTGCGAATATACCATTGAATATTTTTCAGTTCCCGGTCGTTGCGGATGATATGGTCGTAATAATTGCGTTGCCAGATTCCTGCAATGTTCAATTCCCGTTTCGCACGCGATGTGACCGATGCCTTAAATCCTGCCATCACCGATCCCAGAGAACGCGGCGCCCTCCGTAGGGACGCACCGCGTGCGTCCTGTTTTCACCGCGTGCGTCCTGATTTTCACCGCGTGCGTCCTGGTTTATCGGATGGACACCGTCTTCCGGGCGGACACCGTCCGCCCCTACGGTTTCAATGATCCGGATGATTCCGTGACCATGATTGGGCATGACCATAAATTCGTCATCAAATAATTGGATCTCCTTCCGGATCTGGGCGGTTCGGAACCACTCTTCCTGGACAATCCTTCCCAACGCTGACAATTTCATTTCCCCATGGAGAACCTCGCCCAATATTTCGTCGCGTTGGTAGGTGCAAAAGGTGACGAAATACGCCCCTGGTTGGGTGTAATCGTATCCCTTCAATCGGATGGATCGACGATGGTGTTTTTGTGGATCGTATTTCATAAGATGTTCTCCGTGGGCATTCCTTGGGGCACGGCGTTGCCGTGACCTATATCATGGACACGGCAAGCCGTGTCCCTACCCAAACATATCATAAACCTGGACCTTCACACCATTCCCTCAAACGCGAACCTCAACATCCCGCACTACAACATGTGCGGGACAGGCCGACCCCCGCAACCTCTCCGCACGGACCATATCATCCCCGCAGGGGAGCGCCCCATCCAGTTCTTTCTCGATTTCGTCGGCCATCGACAACAGCCGTTCAGAAGATTCTCCTCTCCCATTTATGGGGGAGGGGCTAGGGGTGGGGGCCATCACACCAACCTCCCTCAAACGCAGACTTCAACACCGCCCCCGCAACCTCTCCACACGGATCGCAAAAAACTACTCGTCATTGTTTTCATCAGGAAATTCAGTTATCTCAATTTCTGGATGTTCTTTTGGCAATTCTTTAAACCAATGATCACCTTCTATTTTTTCTGGCCCTATAACTAAAAACCTTTCATCACTTGTTGTATCTCTGAAGACAATGTAATGATCTTTATTGACAGGATAACCTTTTGCTTCATCTTTCTCGTCATATCTAAACACATCGTAACCAGCAACTACATAGGGTATTACTTCTTCGCCTAATTGCACAATTCTCATATCATAATAAGTACCACTACCATAAACTGCGATTAATTTTTCTTCCGGAACACCATTAACCAAGATGGTAAAGCTGCACCTGCAAAAGATACTGGCATCCAATTTCTTTCTTGAAATAAGCGCAATTCTTCTTTTGACATTACCTTATACCGGCGTCTTTTTGCCATCACACCAACCTCCCCTCAAACGCGGACTTCAACATCCCGCACAACAGCATGTGCGGGACAGGCCGCCCCCCGCAACCTCTCCGCACGGACTATATCATCCCCGCAGGGAAGCGCCCCATCGAGTTCTTTCTCGATTTGGTTGACCACCAACAGCATCTTAAGAATCTTGTTCATAGGACACTATCCCATAATTGAACATATAGGCTTATCGCAATGCCTGCCAATGTATATAAAATTCCAAAACCAAAAACCAATTTAGTGGCTGAAAGTTTTTTAGTCTTATTGAGAAATTTCTTGGATTTGTTTTGAAGGTTTAGTGATGCCTGTCCGTTATTTTCTAACTCCATTAGCTTGTTGCGAAGAAACTTATTGAAATCATTGAACCGGCGAAACAATAGATAGGCAAACCAATAAATAGCAATTGCGACAGCTTGCGGTATAAATAATGGAACTGGCAAGTCTTTGTTTTGGAGAGAATCCCAAAAATAGCAAAACTAACACTCAAATAGAAAGTCATCAGTGTCCATCGAGTAGTCGTGTGTTTTTGTTCTATGTCCCAAATTTTCAAATAGACATCATCATTGATTTCGTCTTTCTTAGTAGTTTGTCCTGCCATTTTTATTCTCCTTATTATCTTTTCCCTTTCACCCAACCTCCCCCCAAACGCGGACTTCAGCACCGCCCCCCGCAATCTCTCCGCGCGGACCAGCGCCCCATCCAGGTCTTTCTTGATTTCACCGGCCACCTTTGTTGTTATAGGTTGATAGTATCACCAGGTAAAGTCCTTTATATCCTTGCTCAGTGTTGTACCTTTGTAGTAATTATCATGATCGAATGAACCATCTGAATAATATTCTGCATTTTGCGTTTTTCGATCTTTTTTCGCAAAATGACTCGAATTTCCTCCATTTCTTTAGTACACGATCAACTTCTCTTTTACGCATCTCTGCTAATTTGGCACTGGTTTGTCGTACAAGGTGGCTCTTTTCCCCAGCATTCATTTAAGATGATATTGCCGAAACAATAGCATATTTTCCGTAAATCAGCGAGTATCCATACCTCTGATTAAGCTTGTCTTATTCTGCCTACCCTAGGTAAATTTATATAAATCATATACGCGAAAAACACTTGCGACGTGATCTCTTGTAATCCTCATCATTTTTATATTCCAGAATCGATTAAATCTTTCTTAAGCAGTTTTTATCGCCTCCATTACGAGCCAAGGTTGGATCTAAAAATTTAAAGGCAATTAACGAACGTAACGCTTTATCCCTATCAAGCAGGATATCCTTCTCAAGAAACCCATTGTCTATACCATTATAGAATTCACCTTGTTTTACCTGTAACATATAACCATATTTTTGAAAGATTAGATCCTGAATTCCTTGAAACTTGTAATCATTAGAACGACGATCCGCTTCTTTGATAGCCGTTTGTCGATTTGTTGCGTCTAACAATACGTACTAGCGACTTGTGTTTATCCTTTCAGTATTGGAATCGCTTGAAGATATATTAGGAAACTTAACGACACGTAATAAAACTTCCTTTTCATCAAAAATATTTGGAATCTTTGGAAAATCATTTTCATATAAGACACCTAAAATGTATGCAGTTTGCCCTCCGTTAACAATCTGCGGATTTGTTATTTCAATAAACCCAAGTTATATTCACCTGTATCAGGCTGAATATTTGCGTCGTCAGCTAAAACTGTATGCCGTTGTTTAGCAGCGCAAAATCGTTGTCTGACACATCCAAAATAGAAATTGGATTTGCTAATCCGAATTCTCTCTATTACTAACCCCCAAGAAGTTCCTCGGATTGTAACGGAGTACGGCATTTTTATATTTTGCCATCATCTTTCCTATTTCTTTCGTTGGCACATACAAAAGATATATTTCACTTTTTCCAAAGGATGTATTCGCGACCTGATGCGCATAAGGTTCACGTTTGTCCCTTAAAATCAAACCCCATAGAAAAAACAATGGGTCTCTGGGCTTTCCAGAATCGTAATAGGTACCAGCACATACTGGTCTTACTAAATCGCTGTAGGATCGCTCATAGTCGTATATCTCAAAGTTGAGATCATCTGTGAATTTTCGTATTTGTGAATCATTTATTTTGAATTCAATATTTGCTAAAAATAGCACTTTGTAGTCAAAAATGCCCTCACGATTTGCCTGCACGATCAATGCCTGTAGCTGTTCCCCTTCTCATTGAACGGGTTTTTATTACTGTGTACAGACTTGCCCTGTGTAATACCCTTAATTTCCATTTGATAAAATCATTCATTCCCATTCTTGTAAAACGAATTCTCTGGTGTGTTGCGAAATTTAGACTGGATGAAATAAATAATATGGTCTTCCTTATCTATAAAAATCGCGTCCACCCCGCCATCAAATTTGTCATCACAAATAAACTCATCTCTCTTACGAAAGTCTTCTATACCAAAGCGAACTAGAAGCAACAGGTGTATATAAGCCTGTGACCGGGAGAATTCAACATCATCTTTCTTGTTTGAGTGAAAACGACTAAAATCAGGTGTTGATGGAGCTGACCTCCGAATTTGGTCCAGTATCTTAAAGTCGAATGGGATAACGTGGGTCTGACATCTATGCTTCTCCTTTTAGTTAATATTTATTTCATCTATCACTTAGCAAGTTTCCCCTCAAACGCGGACTTCAACACCGACCCCCGCAACCTCTCCGAACGGACCATATCATCCCGCAGGGGAGCGCTCCATCGAGTTCTTTCTCGATTTCGTTGGCAATAGTTAACCAATCCATGAAAATATCCATAAAATTCATACTACCCATTTCATTTCGAAAGCTTTATCATTTTGCCCAACTATGATAAATCGTGATTCTGCAGGGAAAACAGTCGGATCTATTATTACATTTGCATAGGGATTTTGCACATACCATGATCGCAAGTACCGCGTTTTATTTTTTATATCGTGATCCACTCTAAAAACCAGGGTACCCGTTACGCTTTTGTGCCTGATTTCATTCCCAAAAAAATGAATTCCTGATTTATCTACCTTTTCTTCTATTACCTGTTCAAAATTTGGATCATATACAATTGTGGTTCTTCCTAACCATGCTTCTGACACTTCTTCAGCAGATAAGTGCGAAGGCTCTAACAAGACAGCAATTACATAAGGGAATCCTGCTTTACGCAATGCCTTATGTTGACCTGCTTTTTCACTCAGTGCAGGTTTCAAAATATCAGGATTTACCGAAAATGCATCCGAACTCATGACACCTAACTTTTTCATATTTGGTCTCGGGGTGGCAGATAATCCAAGAACATTTCCAAGGTCATCATGATATACGAAATTTTCCTCTGGCGCGGATTTAAGCCAATTAACAACTTGCCCAACAAAATCTTCGGTAGCTATTTTGCCCCCCAACCGTTTGGTTTCTAGAACTACAGAGAATGGCTTTTCTATGCTACCCAGTGATGTAATAATTCTATTGAATTCTGCTTCTCCTATCGCGTTCATCAGGTGTTATTAGAAATGCTCTAGCTTCAATAGCCAACTGAGCATCGTGGAATTCCAAAACGAAATCAGGATAGCAGCCTAGATCTTCAGGTTCTACCAGAACTTTGTATCGTTCTTGAAGCCAGCCAAAGAGCATAATTTCGAACCATACACCTATATGTTGACTCGGATCTTCGCTGATCAGTCTTCCAAGCCAATCCCTTTGCTTGAGTTCGCTTACACTCCCTACTAGTTCTTCCATTAATTCCCTTTCGCCTGCGTATCCTTCATATCTATCGAGAAAAACTATTTCAGGAACTTCGTAATTTGGTAAATCTCTATATTTCTCACGTAATGCAACTAATCCGAGGAGAATCAAAATATCCACACCAACCTCCCCTCAAAAGCGGACTTCAACACCCCGCACAACAGCAAGTGCGGGACAGGCCGACCCTCGCAACCTCTCCGCACGGACCAGCGCCCCATCGAGTTCTTTCTCAATTTCGTTTGCCACCGATCGCCGCAGGTTGAACCTTTCAATCAAAATACTCCTCAACTATTTGATTAGTAACTTCGAAAACCTCTTGTTCAAGCTTGAACAGAACTTTTAACGCTACAAGGTAATCCAAATTAACGTCATAAGTTAACAATGCCGAAGTAATCTGCAATAAAGAATACGCTGTATTTTAAATCGGGTTAGCCAATCCATTGATACTTGGTCCTGTGAGAAGAAATCTTTCATCGCCATCGTACCTCAAGCCAAGCCTAAAGAGTAATGCCCTGGCACCGCCATGTACATTTAGACATGCTAATTTATATTGGGGACGCATGTGAGCAAAATTGGCAAGAGCCTCTAAATCAGAGAATTTAGTCTTGGCTTTTTAGCTAGACTAACTGCCCAGCCGTTCTCGTTGAGAAAGTCTTTGCCGTATAAGTCAACCAACTCGTTACAAGCATTTCGCAAGTCTTGCAATTCTTCTTGCGATACATTTTCGTAGCCAAACTCCTTATCGTACTTTTGAAAAGCTTTCGCTGATTGCAACATTTGCACTGTGTCATGGTCGAGGTATTTCCTTGCAAGTTCATCCTCATTATTGTGGATAATATTAGTTTCGACAGCAATCTCGTGAAGCGTTCTCCATCGTGCATGTGCTCCGTCTGCAAATCCATTTCGTAATAAAGTTATTATCTCCTTAGAAACTTGGCAACTTCGAGCGTGAGAACGGCTGAGGACGATAAAGCGGGGAGATATCTTCTGTAGGTGAATTAATAATCTCGTCAGTGAACTCTGCGCCTATTTCCTCTGACAGTAAAACAAATACTTCAAGTAAATCAAGCAGCTTTCCCCACTTCTTATCAAGTTGTTTGTCGAAACTTCTTTGGTACTTCTTTTTTTCTTTTAAGATCAACGAGGTTCGTCTCTTTATATTTGCCAGGTATTTTTCGCTTTCAACCTCAGATGATTCATTGATTATGGAAGGTAGATTGTCAAGAATGGCATTCATTTTCGCTTCTGCGCTATCAAGAAGATCAAGTTCTAAACCTGCACCACCAGTTTCATTAGTGATTTGTACGCTACCATCGTCATTAATCTGAATTTGAGCAACTGTATTTAAGTTATCTTTGTTTTTTTCCAATTCACCAATCAACTGCTTTTTTTGTTCAGTTGTTAGATGTATTCCTGTTTCTCCAATTCGCTTTCAATGAGGTCTGCAATAAAAATGGAGAACCTCAATTGATCTTGAATTTGTTTGTCCAATATATCTTGTAGTTGATGCATTTTTTTCCCTTTATCTTAATTTTCCCTCAAATGCGGACTTCAACACCGACCCCCGCAACCTCTCCGCACGGACCAGCGCCCCATCGAGTTCTTTCTCGATTTCGTCGGCCACCGACAGCCGCCGCTCGACTTTGGCAGCAATACTTTTTTGCTCTTCTAAAGGGGGTAAAGGAATTGCAACTTAAAGGGCAAGACTATCTTTTTCTGGGCAACGCCTTTAGTAATGTTTATGATCTGACTTCTAACAAGATGAGAATTTACTGCATGTACAAAAAACGTTTTTCTTCAAGAAAGAGCGACAAAGTCCATTTAACACAATCAGCAGTGATTAATTGCTTGAGGCTCAGTTTCTGGATATAAATCAAGCATCTCCTGGCGGTTCTCCACATTTTGGTTATGAGTATGTCTACCTATTACTTGATGAGCTTTTAGCTCTTTAGCCTTTTTTACTGAACAAATTTGGTGCTATAGCTATCAAAGATTTCTGATCGATATTTCGTACAATAAACCAATGGAATACCATCATCAGTGTAATCAAAAACTTTGAGATTGCTACCAAATGGGCCAATTGCAAGTGCATATTTTTCTGTCGATGCCAATTGGTCTGGCGCTGCCCATATCCATCCTTCTGGCAACTCTGGCAAATCATCCGTGTTCGGCTCAACAGGTTCCTTGTATTTTCCCTTCCCACCTTCCGCTTCCCATTTCTTTCGTCTTTCGACTAAAATGCGCGCCAGCAATTTCTCAGCAGGTTCGATTTCGCCCTGGTGCGCCTCGCGCCACTCGCGCGTCAACTCCCCTTCCACCGCGGACTTGAGCACCGCCGCCCGGTAGCGTTTCAACTGGGCTTTGGCGTTTTGCAGTTCGGCGACGCCGGCTTCCAGTTGCGTGAAGGTTTCTTCGATTTTGGCGACGATGCGTTCCTGTTCGGGGCGTGGGGGAAGGGGAAATTCAAGAGTTTCCAGTTGTTTTTTTGTTATCCCAGAAATTGTTGTTCCCCGACTTTTAGCATTTAAATTCACGGGCTGCCCAAGAAAGATAATAAAGTGAATATTCAGGTAAAACATTATCATTTGGTAAAAGAGCCTGAGAATCTTGGCTAAAACAAATATCAGTATCTGCTAAAGCAACCTTTCCCAAACTTACTCTTGTCACAACAATAATGCTTCCCTTCGGAACAAGATTAGTAGCCGAATTCTCAATCCCTAATTGTGTAACTTTCTCTCGGGTCGAATATCCTTCAATCCATGAATATTTGCACTTGTAATCCAGGGAATATCTGCCACCCCAGTATTTTTCATTTTTTGTAGAAGGTGTGCCACCGGAGAGAATTTTATATAACTCTCCAACAGTTGCTAATTTCCAACCTTGTGGCAAACCGTTATTCCCCGTCATCCTACCCCACCAACGCCTGACTCAACTCATCCAGGATGCCGTCCAGCTCGGCCCCGAACAACTGCGAGACGCGCACCGCCCCGCCTTTCTGGTTGAAGGGCACGTCCTCGAAATCCTCCATCTCGATCGTCACGCTGGCCGCGATGTGGTCCTTGATCATCCCCAGCCACTCCAACTGCTCCGCGCTGAACGTCCGCCCGGCGCCCTGCTGGTCCAGGATCCAGTGCCTGTAACGCTCCTCCACCGTCAGCGGGAAGGGCTCCAGCGTCTCGCGCTGCGCCAGCGCAAAGCGCACCAGCGAGATCACCTCGGTCAGCAGCTTCGACGGTCCCGCCCCGCGCACCCGCGACTTGTCCAGGCGCTCGTAAGCCCGCCACAGGTCTTCCGGCGTCAGGTTGTACGGCGGCAGCTGGATCGCCCCCGCCAGTTCCTTCACCGCCCCGTACGTCAGCCGCCGCGCCCCGTAGGGCTGGCTGTACAGGATTTGCAGCGCGGTCAGCTCGTCCTTGTTGGCCTCGATGAACGCCCGGAACGACTCCACCTTCCCCTGCGCTTCCTCCTCAGCGAAACCGGCCTCCAGCACCTCGTCCACGCTGATCGTATCGATCACCTGCTCGTTCTTCTTCTGGACTTCGACCAGCGTCTCCCGCAATGCCGGATTATCGAAGGGCGCGCAGGCATTCTCCACAAGTACGGACACAGCACGTTGTGCCCTCCGTTGGATGGATCCAATCCCAAACTTTGGACATATTCGATTTGGACGTCCGGGTCGACCGCGTCCAACAGGGCGTGGACCATGTCCTTGAGCGGAAGCCCGCCCGAGACCCGTTCGATGCGCTCCCGGTCCCCCGGCTTGCTCCCGCGCTCCAAGCGGGCCAGCCGCCCCGCCAGCGACGTCAACGTGTCCGCATCCCGGATCCCCATCGCCACCCGTTCAACAGCTTCTCAAACGGGACGTGCACCTTGCGCTCCAGCGGGCGCATGTCGGTCTTATCCTCCTCGCACACGCCGACCGCATCCACGATCACAAAATGCGTCTTGTGGACCTCTCCGGGGTTGACCTGCTGCAAATCGGTGGGCGAAATGATGCGCGTCCCGCGGCCCTTCATCTGCTCGAAATACGTCTGGGAACGGATGCTCCGCAGGAACAGCAGGCACTCCAACGGCTTGATGTCGGTGCCGGTCGAGATCATATCCACCGTCACCGCGATGCGCGGGTAGTAGCTGTTGCGGAACTGCGCGATCAGGTCTTCGGGCTTCTCGCCCGTGGTGCGGTAGGTGATCTTCTTGCAGAACTCGTTGCCCTTGCCGAACTCCTGCCGGATGATCTCCACGATGTCTTCGGCGTGCGAATCGTCCTTGGCGAAGACCAGCGTCTTGGGCACTTCCGTGCGCCCGGGGAAGATTTCGGTGAACAGCCTGTCTCGGAAGGTTTGGACGATTTTGCGGATCTGGTCCGGCGCGACCACGTCCCGGTCGAGCTGGTTCGGCGCGTACGCCAGGTCTTCGTCCAGTTGCTCCCAGCGCACGGCGCGGGTCTTCTTGTCGCGCTTGTCCACATAATGACCGGCTTCCACGCTGCCCCCTTCGCCCGTCAGCCTGGTGCGGATGCGATAGACCTCGTAGCCCACGTTGACGCCATCCGCCACCGCCCGCTCGTGGGTGTACTCCGTGACCAGGTTCTGGTCGAAGAACCCCAGCGTATGCTTCGACGGCGTGGCCGTCAGCCCGATAATGAACGCATCGAAATACTCCAACACCTGCCGCCACAGATTGTAGATCGAACGGTGGCACTCGTCCGTCATGATGAAATCATAGGTCTCGATGGGGATGTCGGGGTTGTATTCCACCGTCAGTTCCCCTCTCCCGCTTGCGGGGGAGGCACCGCCCTGAGCCTGTCGAAGGGGGCTAGGGGTGGGGGCGGGGTCAGCCAACTCAAACAACGATCGCTCCTCATTCCCCTCCTCATACTCCTCCCCCTTCAACATCGAATACAGCCGCTGGATGGTGGTGATCGTCACCTTCCCGACCGGGTCGATCACATTCGATGTCAGCCGCTGCACGTTATACAGCTCCGTGAACAAACGGCCATCATCCGGCGTGCGGTAGCCCTGGAACTCGCGCAGGGTCTGCTTGCCCAGGTTGTTGCGGTCCACCAGGAACAGCACCCGCTTCGCCCCGGCGAACTTGATCAGCCGGTAAATGAAACTGACCGCCGTGAACGTCTTCCCGCTGCCGGTCGCCATCTGGATCAACGCCCGCGGCCTTCCTTCTGCCAGGGATTGCTCCAGATTGGCGATCGCCTCGATCTGCGCATCCCACAAACCTTTCGTGTCCAACGGGTACTTCTCCGGCATTTCTCGTAACCGACCCCGCAAGTGGGTATCCGGCCCGCACCCTGAGGCCAACCACTCTTTCAATGTCTCCGGTCGATGAAAACTGAACACCCGCCGCGAACGATACTCCGGGTCGCGCAGATCCACGAACAGCGTCTCCGTCCCCGTGCTCTCATAGCTGAACGGCAGCGGCAGCTCCACATGCGGAATCTGCTCCGGGAAATTTGTCATATATCTGGCCGACTGCTCGAACACCCCCGAGTGTCGTCCCTTCCGGCTTGGCTTCCACCACGCCCACGCTTTTCGATCCACGAACAGCACATAATCCGCTTGCCCCGCGCGCGTGGGAACTCCCGCACCGCCACGCCCGGTCCCGCCCCCAGGTTGAGCGCCCTGAAATCCTGCACCATCCAGCCGGCAGCGGTCAGCTTCTGGTCGATGGTTTGGCGGGCGAGGGATTCGGGGGTGGACATGAATGTTTTCTCAGTACTGGGACGGGTATAAATAATCCCCACTGACAGATTATATAATGATTATAGCCTTAACTTCATTCCCTCACGCAATCCAAAACGGACAAATTCATAACAAATAAAATAATTGTTCCTATCAGGCTTTCTCGGGTAAGATATCGTTCCCGAAACAAAAGCCGAAGATAGGCGTCTTGCCCTGCTAAAATGGCCGGGTTTCTTCAGAGATCCAGTGTTCTATGCAAAATGTGAGTCTCAGGTGTGGATTATGCCAGCTACTTGCTGGCGTCCGCCTGGGTCACGGTCAGGGGGCCGGAATGCGCGCAAATGCGCCCAGAGTTTGGCTCCGGCGGGCGTCAGATTACAATGCAGCTCTTTTGCCCTTCGAAACGTTTTAGGGCTGGTGCGTTTATGCATCTGAGCCCCTCCGTGCTACCACTCCGCTCCGCTTCGGGTACGCTGTCCCCCAAAATCAAAAACCGATTTTGGGGGACGAGACAATTTCATGGTGCTCAGGAATTCCGCTTTTCATGAACAGATTATCTCCACCTCCCCCGTTCGTGCTGTTCGAACGGGGGAGGGCGGGAGGGGGTCAGAATCGCGCGCGCAACAGAGGACCCGTGCCAGACGCAGCCGTTCATCGCCTGCAAAGACTGGGGGATTGGTGCGATGATGAAGTTCCAACCGGCAACAAGGTCCGATTGCCACTTCAATTGGTTCACCAGGTACAATTGGTTCATGAGGTGATGGCGGTACTTTTTTCCGGTGAAGCAGACAAAGGCACGCAGGTACTCAGTATATGGATGTGAACAATGACAACGAAACCCTCCCAAACTCAGAGTGGGAATGACATCTATCGCGAGATGATTCTGCCCGATACCGGCGAATTATTCCCTGTAACTTATTGGGATCTTTGGTTTATTCTTCTTCTGACAGGCCCGTTTTCCAGCAACTGGGAAGCGCTGAGGGAACATTTCCAGCAACGGGCCACAGCGCTTTCCTGGCGGCGGGATCAGGCCGAAGGCGCGCTCAACCATCTGCTCATGTTGCGCCAGTCGCTCGAACAAGCAGGTTTATCACCAGATGACATCTTGAAGGATGCCGACCTGGCTTTCTTGAAAAAGCAAAAACCCAAGGCCAGGAACAAACTGATGGAACTTAATTTCAGGGAGCAGGAACAAAGTGCCTGGATGGGCGAGACACCACGCAAACTGCGCAAGACTCGCGCCCTGCGTGGGTACTGGGAGCGGTTTCCCGTTTCTCCGCTCAAATTTGCACCGGACCTGGCAGCTATCTTCAAAACTGGCAGATACCACCTGGAAGAAGAATTGTTCAAGTTGGAAAGCAAGTTATCCGGTTTTTTGGAGGAACAGGAAGCCAGTTTGGATACCCCCGGCCAACTGGCGCTGTATCGCGCCTTTTTGACCGTTGTCCTTGAAAACATGAACGGGGTGGATAACTCTTTTGGCGTGATCGGTGACCTGTACGAAAGCGTCTTCGAAACCTATTTTCAATTGGATCGGACCCTGATCGACCTGCCGCTGGAAATCTACTTTCAAGATTTACTCGAACTGCTGCTCTGGGAAGATTACGCCTTTACCTACCGCAACCAGCCAGACTTCTTTGCCAGCCTGTCCAGGCAAGAAATTCCTATTGTCGAGACGATCTTGCAACAGCAATGGCAGGAGCTTGAAACTTTGGAGTTGGTTTACCAATCCGAGGAAGCGCTGACCATGTTGGGATTGCTTTATGCCCAACAAGAGATGTTCGAGCAATTTGTCCCGGCCGCAGGAGCAATGGGAACCCGCCAGTGGCAACGTATCACTATTCTGGCTGAGGCGGCTGAAAAACGTGCGCGTTACGATCTGGCCCTGGCAGTGTATGAAGCCTGTCTGAAACCGGGCAGGCACGAAGCCTATCTGCGAGAAAAGTATGAAAAACTTAAAAGTCGGATTCAGGATTGATCGGGGAACAATGAACTGAAATGACTCCTGCAAAACCAGCTTTCTCCCATACCCAATAAGGCAGTTTGGAAGAATGCCGCAAGAAAGTTGAGACGAAATAGATGGCAAGAAAAAGACATATCCAAAAGAAAGCCTCACCCGCTCTGCAAAGCTTGATGGATGAAGTCCAGGCGGAAGAAGAACTGAAGGATCACAAGACCCTTATCAATCCGCCTGGCGAAGTTAAAAATGTCAGACGTGATTGCAGAATTAGTGCATCCCTATAGCGAGGATGCGACCACCCTGAACGCATATACCAACCTGATCGCTCTGGCCTGCATTGCCTGGAACTCCGCCAACCTGCCGAAACGAAAACAGAAAAAATCCATACAAGATGGACTCCGAAGCTTACCGGAAATGTCCGGAGATCTCCGCTTGGAAATGAGCGCATTCCTGATGGAACTGATTGAGCGCAAAGAACTCCTGTTCCCAGAAAACCATCGTATGATCGCCAATTTCAAGGTGACAGAAACAAAGAAACACTTCAACATTGCTATCGTATCCACACTCTCTATAGAGCATGAGTAGGGGAAGGCGAAATGCACCTGTAAAGCGCGAATGTGCAGCAGAAAACTTTGGGTTGCTTCAGAGAGTTGAATTCCAGGGCTGGGTTATGGCAGCTTCTTGCTGGCGTCCGCCTGGGTTACGTGCCCCGGCAGGTCCCTAGCGGAGACCGTCACGGTCAGGGGGCCGGAGTGCGACTCCTGGAGCGTGTACTCCCAGCGTTGGGATACCGCCAGGACGGCCGGTCCTGTTTCGCGCAGGGCGCCGGCTTCATCCGTGATCTCGACCCGCACCCCCGTCACCTGCGCTCTCCCTTCCAAAAGGAAGATAAATCTTCTACAGATAAGGGGAGTATTGTCCATATTTGACCCTCACCCCGCCGTGCGGGGCTTCCCTGCCCTTATCCTCCCCTTCAGGGGACTCCCTGGAAGGAAGAGGAGTAGTTGAAATTTCTATTATCCTTATAACTATTGGAGAGCACATAAAATATGCACCAACCCCCTCTCCCCTGCGGGGAGAGGGCCGGGGTGAGGGGGGTATGTTGTCCACATTCGACCCTCACCCTCACCCTGCCCTCTCCCTTCCAGGGAGAGGAGTAGTTGAAGATTCTATGGCCCGTATGATTTCAGCAACAACCGCATTGAGGTGGTAGCGCACGTCCTCGTTCGTGAAGCGGATGACTCTGTATCCCAGTTCTTCCAAATACGCCGTGCGCACGATATCATAGGCAACCTGTTCGGGATCACCATGGGAAGCGCCATCAATTTCGATGCATAGCTTCGCCTGGGCGCAGTAAAAGTCAATAATAAAGCGCTCGATGGGGTGCTGGCGGCGGAATTTGTATCCAAGGTTGCGACCGCGCAAAGCGCGCCACAAGGTGGCTTCCGCCGGCGTCTGTGGTTGGCGCATTTCTCGAGCAGCTTGTAGGATAGGTGGGTAAATTCGATGTCTGGAGTTCATACAACTATTGTAGAGCACATAAGATATGCACCAAACCCCCTCTCCCCTCCGGGGAGAGGGTCGGGGTGAGGGGAGTATATTGTCCGCACTCTAGCCCTCACCCCGCCGTGCGGGGCTTCCCTGCCCTTATCATCCCCTTCAGGAGACTCCTGGAAAGGAGAGAGGTATTTGAGTTCCAGGTCTGGGTTATGGCAGTCTCTTGCTGGCGTCCGCCTGGGTCACGTGTCCGGGCAGGTCAGTGGCATAGACGGTCACGGTTAGGGGGCCGGAATGCGCGCCCTGGAGCGGGTACTCCCAGCGTTGCGTGACCGCCAGGACGGCCGGTCCCGTTTCGAGCAGGGCGCCGGCTTCATCCGTGATCTCGACCCGCTGAGCTCACCGCCTGCCAGGCTCACAAGGACACGGTTTTTGTCGTCCGGTTTCCGGCTACATCCCAGGCGGTGACTTCCAGCTTCCCTTCCGCACGGGGGGCGTACTCCCAGCGCTCCGGATCGCCGAACGGGTCGGGCTGTGCCGCGTGGCCCCATTCCAGGGGATTTCCTTCGCCATCCAGGATGCTGACATCGACCCTGGCCACCAGCACGTTATCCCTGGCGATTACGCGCACCCGCCCGTCCACGCGCTCGACCGCGTGGATGACCGGCGACTTCATGGAATCGGAGAGCGCCACGTGGTACGCGTCCCGGCCCGTCTCCAGGGCCAGCATCTCGTAGAAAGGGTCGCTTTTGGCCGCTTTCGCGTACGCCACCGCCAGCTTCATCCGGTCCTGGTTGTCCTTCTGCTCGCAGTTGAACTTGCGCGTGTTCCTTTCCGGTTTGGCGCTCACCCGCGTGCTGCCGTCCGGCATCTGCCGGAAGACCATGATCCCTACGCTGCCGCTTAACCCCTTCAAGAAGGTATTCTGTTTGATCTTTGCCATGTTTCCTGCTTTCTGAGCCTGCTTGCCGGTTGGGTAGCTATAGGATGTTTATTGGGTGCTTATAGGGTTGCTGCAGGAACTTGTTCCGTCGTGATTCCGTTATGCTTCCGTCTTTTTTCCGTCCTGTCATCTTTCTTCCTGCGGTCCTTGTCTCTTTACGCTGTTGGTTTTCCGTAGCATACCCCCGTCACAATGGGCAGGCCTGCTTCCTGGACAACGAAACTGCCGGATGCGCCCGTTCTATGTTCTCGTGAGAACATTCTACGGAATCCGGCTCTGCTCGTCAATTCCCGGGGCTTACAGCTTTGAAAGCTCGGGGGAGAATCAAGAATTTGTTAAGGAAGGGATGCCATCCCCCCTGAAACACGCAATCTTGCCTTCGCGGACAGCTCTTCCCCTTTCAGTCATCCGCTAAAAGAAATCGCCCCTGTGATGGCAGAGGCGATTTGGGTATTGTTTAGCTCAGTAAATCCTGGTACTCCGGATTGTGCCGGATGTACTTGCTCACAAACCAACACGTCGAGCGCACCTTCAGGCCGTTCTCCCTGGCATAGTGTAGCCCGGTCTCCACCAGTTTGCTGCCCAGGCCGCGCCCTTCGATCGCCGAGGGAACGAGGGTGTGTGTAAAGGTGATACGTTCCCCGTACACGATATAACTGAGCACGGCCAGGTGACCATCAACAGCGAGCTCGAAGCGCCGCTCTTCCTGGTTGTGGGTAACTTCAGGTTCCATCTTCATAGCTCTATTTTCATCCCGATATGTGACTTTGTAAATCCCAGTTTTCGTAAATCGGTCATTTATTTCTCCGCAAGGAATTCTAACAGAAGTTGGTTGACGTTCTCCGCCTCGTCATGTTGCACCCAGTGGGTGGCATCTTCGAAGAAGACCAGCTTCCCCTTAACGCAGTAGTCCATGCTCAGGCGCGCCATGCGGTGGCTGAGGGCCGTATCCTGCATGCCCCACAGCATCAACGCAGGAACACCCACACGAGGGTCTTTTGGCAGGTTCGTAAAGTAATATCTACCCGCACGGTACCAGTTGAGCATGGCGGTCAGCGCGCCGGGCTGGGACCAGGCCTGCTTATATTTCTCCATATCTTCGTTGGTGAAGGTATGGATCTTGCCGCTGCCGCGCAGCGCAAGGACCAGGCGACGCCAGTCATTTTTGCGCAATATATATTCCGGCAGCCAGGGAACTTGAAAAGCGAACACATACCACGACCGGCGGATTTGTTCGGGATCGCCGCGGCGCAGGAAGTTGGTCATCACGGCCGGATGGGGCGCGTTCAGGATTCCCAGTTTGCGCAATCGCTCGGGGCACCGGATCGCAAGCGCCCAGGCCACCGCTCCACCCCAATCGTGGCCGACCAGATTCACTTTTTCGTGGCCGAGCGCATCGATCAAGCCAAGGATATCGCCGGCGAGCGCATCCATTCTATAAGACTTCACGCCTTTTGGCTTGTCGCTCAGATTGTAACCACGTTGGTCCGGGACAATGACGCGATACCCGGCCGCGGCCAGTGCCGGGATTTGTTCCTTCCAGCCGTACCAGAACTCGGGAAAGCCGTGCAGCAAAATGACCGGCTGCCCGTCTTGCGGACCGGCAAAAACAACGTGCAACTTAATACCGTTGGTCTCGATGGTAGCTGAATCGTGTGGCATCAGTAGGAACCCTGGAAATAAGCCTGGATCAGGTCTGAAATATCGGCGCTGGTGTGGGCGCGGGCCGTCGCAAAGAAAGCCTCGCCGGTAGCGCGTTTGTAGCTGTAGCGGGTGGCATAATCCTCCAGGAAGTTGTAGAAATCCCGGTCGCCCATGCGGACGCGCAGGTCTTCCAGGAAGTAGGCGCCCGTCAGGTACGCGGCGTTGACGTATCCTCTATAGCTGCCGCCTTCGTAAATGGACGTATCCACCCAGCCGCTGGGGCTGAAGTAATTCACGCGAAAGCCCCACCACCAATCGCCGTAGTTGGGATTGGTCCACTCGTAAAAGAGGCGCTCGCTGTAGACCGCCAGCGCCTCGTCCAGCCAGGGCTCCAGCGCCTGGTCGTTGCCCACCAGCCCGAACCACCAGTTGTGCGCGATCTCGTGCACGCCGATGCTGACCATGTTGCTGCGGTTCGATCCGCCGTACTGGTCATAAAACGTGGCACCCAGGAAGGCCAGGCCGTCATACTCCTGCCCGTCAGGGACTTCGGTCTCTACCACGCTGAGACTCGCGTATGGATACGGGACAAAAATGGCGTCGAACAGACCCACCGCTTTCACCGCCGCGTTCAACATGCCCTGTCCCGCGCCTTCATGGCCTTCAAAGAAATACGAGCGGATCACCACTGTCCCGACGGCTGATTCCTCTACCAGGAACCGGTCGCTGGCCGAAAAAGCGAACGTGCGCGCGCCATATAACCGGTAACGGGTCCACTCGCCGTTTTCTTCCGCCGGCGCAGCCGCAGCGACGGTGATGCCGTCTTCCAAGACCTGCATGTTGAGGTCGTAATCGGCCGAGTTGTAGACCAGATGCTCGCCGAAGGCCCAGGGATCGTGCAGGATCCAGCCGTTGCTGTAGGGCACGACGAACGGGTACCAATCGGTCAGGTTGACCTGGTACCCCAGGTAGCCATAGGGCATGTTGTAGTATTTGGGCGGGATGGCGATCCGGTAGCGCATGGCCAGGGTAACGGTCGTGCCGGGGGTCATCTGCTGCGGCAGGAAGATGGTCAGGCGGTGACTGTCTAACTGGTAGTTGGCAGAATCGCCGTCTAAAAAGAGCGTTTCCAGGGAGAAACTGTCCGGGTACAGGTTGGGCTCCACCGCCAGCACCAGGTCAGACAAAGTTGTTCCGGTCAGGTTGGTATATTGGATGGTCTGGTCCACAGCCAGCTGGTGGCCGGAGTAGTCGAGCAGCACGTAGAACGAATATTGCGGGCGCGTCAGAGTCGGGAGAGACGTGGGCGGTACGGGGGTTGGGCCCTGGGTGGCCGTCTCGGTAGGGGCGGGGGAGGGAGTGACGGTCTCGGTCGGCAGGGGCGTCAGGGTAGGGAGGAACGTCAACGTGGGAGAGGGGGTAAAGCTCTCGACCGCCGGCTGGAAGGGAGTCGGGGTGGCGGTGGCGTTCGGGTCCACGGTCACCAGGTGGAGGGGCGGAGAAGAGGCGGCCGGGTTTCCCGAGGGGAGCGTACAGGAGGCCAGGATCATCAAGCAGCAGAGTACGCCGAGCGCGCGCAATGTCCGGTGAGTCATGTTAATAGGAGTTCGTGAAGTAGGTGGCGATCAGGTCGGAAAGGTCCGCGCCGGTGTGCTGGCGCAGGATCGAGAAGAAGTCCTGCGGCGTGGCGATCTTGCCGTCCATTTGGTTGGCGTAATCCTGCAAAAAGGCGAAGAAGGCCTCGTCGCCGATGCGCGCCCGCAGGTCTTCGAGGAAGTGCGCGCCTACGAAGTAGGTGGCGTTGGTGTAAGGCTGGAACCCGCTGCCGTCGTAGACGGGGATGTCCATTTTCGCGGCCGGGTCGTAGTAGTACATGCGGTAAGGCCACCAGGTAGAAACCAGGTCGGGATGGTAGGCTTCGTAGTACAGGCGTTCGCAGTAGGTGGCCAGCGATTCGTCCAGCCAGGGGTTTTCGGCCTGGTCGCTGGCAACCCGCTCGAACCACCACTGGTGGCAGGTCTCGTGTGCGGCGACGAACACCAGGTAGTTCATCGGCTTGCCGTCGTACAGGTTGTAGAAATCGCGCGGCAGGAAGTAGAAGGCCGAATACTCCATCCCGTCGTTGAAATCGCCCATCACGGCGGCCAGCGTCTTGTGCGGGTAGGGCCCGAAGCGCTGGCTGTACAGCTCTACGGCTTGCGCGCTGACGTCTAACGCGGCTTTCCCCGGGGTTTCATAAGACGGAAAGTAATAGCTGGTAATGGTTACGTCCCCGGCCTGCGCGCTGACGGTCTGGAACTCGGGGCTGGCCGAGATCGCGAACGTCCGGCCGGCGGTGAGGGTGTAGCGGGTAGAAACGCTCCCTTCGACAGGCTCAGGGAGGAGGAGTCCCGCTGGCGGCCACCACCACGGACGGGTCGCTCTTCAGGTTGACTTCGAAATCGGCGGCCTCGTAGACCAGGTGCTCGCCGTAGTACCAGGGATCGTGCAGCACCCAACCCGCCCCCGCTTCATACGGGACGATGAACGGGTACCAGTTCGCCAGGTTGACCTGCCGGGCGGTGTACCCGTAGATGCGCGGGCGCTCCACGCTGGGGTCCTGCTGCTCGGCGAAGGGCAGGGCGAGGGAATATTGGAGGGATACGGAAATTGTCGTTTCCGGCGCGAGAGGGGTAGGCAGGTTGAATTCCAGTTTTTGACCGTTCAGGTCGTAACCGGGAATTGGGGCTCCGTCTACGTTCAGGGCGGTCAGGTTGAAACTGCCCGGCCACAAGTTGGGGACGACTGCCAGCACCAGGCTCGAAAGCGTTTCGCCGCTGTGGTTGGGGTAGAGGACGGTCTGGTCCACGCTGACGGTTTTGGCAGCGTAGTCGAGTGTAGCGTTGAGGGCGTAGCGGGCCCGTTCCGGCGCCGGGCTGGGCGTTTCCGCGGGCGCCTCGGTGGGAGGGAGGATCGTTTCGGTCACAGAGGCGATGGTTGGGGGGAGGGGAACTGCCGGGCTCGGCTCGGGGAGGGGAGTAGAGGGGGTGGAACAGGCTGTGAGAAAAGAAAGAAGAAAGAGGAGAGAAAACCAGCGCATGGATTTTTGCATTGCGGTATTTTAAACCATTCTCTGTAATAACGTGTGCTTATTGGAATGTGGGTCGAGGAAAGTGCCCGAAAATTCCCTTGTTGCTCCCGCCGCCGTACCCTTTCGGGCACCTTCCCCGGCGGCGGATTACACGGGTGATTTTGAGTACCATGAAACTCTATTTCCTTGAAAATGCGCGCCGGACGGCGCGCTGAGCCATAGAGCTTTTTTGAGCATTTTTGCTCTCGCCGCCGTCCTCGGCGGCGGATTTCATAGATAATTCCGAGTACCAGGAAACTCTCTGAAAACGCGCGCCGGACGGCGCGCTAGCATTTAAGTGCCCCGCATGGGGTGTGGCGCGCCGAGCATATGGAAAGCCATCATTCCCTTTTTGCTCCCGCCGCCGTCCCCGGCGGCGATTTCAAAGGTAATTTCGAATATCATCAATTTCAATGATGGGGGCGATATTTTTGTCATAAAAACAGGCGCTTGAATATTGATAATCCGCTCTATCTTCAACCAGTTTCCAATCTTTGGCAACAGGATTGTTGTGCACATATTCCAGTTTTTGGTTTAGAAACTTTGTTGAGAAGATATTCTTGGCCTGTATATCCTGTCAGATGCTGTGATGATGGCGCTTATCCCTGCATTGCAGGTGAAAGAAATCTAATAAGTCACTTTCATTGTCTCGCCGCAACTGCTGTAATATCGCATGAGCGGTAAATGAACCAAACTCGTCTAAGAGGCTCCCGATTGAACGCTCGCGTGGTTTGACAATCGCGTGAAGATGAGAAGGCATAAGGACAAATGCAAACAAATGCATCCTCTTGTTCTGCCTCAACCACGTTAAGAATTAAGAACAATGTTTGCATAAGAGGGATTTTCGAATACTCTTTTCCAACCACAAAGTGAGGCTGTTACAAAGTAAAAATGGGTGGGATCATGTAGAGAATTGAAAGTCATTCAATTTTTCCTTGAAACGCGCGCCGGGGACGGCGCGCTGAGCTATATGGTAAACCCTTGTTCCCTTTTTGCTCCCGCCGCCGTCCCCGGCGGCGCTTTCAAAGATAATTTTGAGTACCAGGAAACTCAATACTTCCTTGAAAATGCGCGCCGGGGAAAGTGCCCCGTATGGGGTGCGGCGCGCTGAGCGTTTAGGTTGCTCTCGCCGCCGTACCCTTTCGGGCACTTTCCTCGCGATTCTGCCTTATGCTCCCGCCGCCGTCCCCGGCGGCGGATTGCACAGATGATTTCGAGTACCAGGAAACTCAATATTTCCCTGAAAACGCGCGCCGGGGACAGCGCGCTGAGCAATTAATAAACCTGAGCAATTATTAAACCTTTGCGGTCTTCGCGCACTTAGCGGTTTATTATCAATAGCCAATTCAGTTACGTAGTCGCTTTCCTAAAAACACCAACAGGAAAAACGCCGTCGTCGTCAACACAATCGCCGCGCCGGAGGCGATGCTCAAATAATAGGAGAGATACAGCCCGATCAGGCCCGAAAGGGAAGCGAACAGCGCCGCCAGTCCCATCATGACCGGCAGCCTGTGAGTCAGCAGGTACGCGGTCGCAGCCGGGGTGACCAGCATGGCCACCATCAGCGCCACGCCCACGGTTTGCAGCGAGACCGCGATCGTCACGGCGATGAGCGCCAGCAGCAGGTTGTTGAGCAGGCCGACCGGCAGGCGCAGGGTCGTCGCCAGGATCGGGTCAAAGGACAGGGTCAGGAACTCCTTGTAGAAGGCGCCGATCGCCAGCAGCACCAGTCCGCCGAAGATCAGGATCAGCCACAAGCTCCCGCCCGAGACGCCTAACACGTCCCCGAACAGGAAGTGGCTCAAGTCCACTGCGTAGCTGCGGACGGTGGAGATCAAGGCGATCCCCAGCGCGAACATGCCGGCGAAGATGATGCCGATGGCGGTATCTTCCTTGACTTGAGAATTTTTGCTGATCGCCCCAATCCCCAGCGCGGCAACGATAGCGGTCCCCAACGCCCACCAGAAGAGCGTTTCGCGCGCCCCGCCGCTGACTAGGTACCCGAGCGCCACGCCCGGCAGGATGGTGTGCGCCAGCGCGTCGCCAAAGAAGGCCATCCCGCGCAACACCACATAGGTGCCCACCACCGCACAGACGATCCCCACCAGCACCGCGGCGGCCAGCCCGCGCAGCATAAAGGCGTATTGGAGGGGTTCCAATACCCAGTTAATGGCTGTGGGCATCTTCGTCCCCTTCGTCACAGCAATCGTCTACGGCCAATACGTTCTCTCCGTCCGCTGAACGCAACCGGCCTCCATAGGCTTCCACCAGTTTCTCTGTCTGGAAAACCTGCTCCGGCGGGCCAAAGCCGATCAGGCGGCGGTTGAGCAGCATGATGCGGTCGAAATATTCAGCCGCCTGATCCAGGTCGTGCGTGGCCACCATGACCGTGACGTTCTCGCGCTGCAACCCGTCCAGCAGGGACAGGATGCTTTCTTGCGAAGGGGCATCCAGGCCGCTGAACGGTTCGTCCATCAGCATCAGTTCGGCTTCCTGCGCCAGCGCGCGGGCGATGAACATACGCTGCTGTTGCCCGCCGGAGAGCTGGCCAATCTGGCGCTTGGCCAGGTCCGCCAGTTTGACGGTTTCAAGGGCGCGCTGAACGTGCTCCCAATCGCGCTTCTTCGGCCACTTCAGCGGGCCAAGCCTGGCGATGCGTCCCATCATGACCACGTCGCTCACGTTGACCGGAAAATTCCAATCCACCTGGCTGCGCTGGGGAATGTACGCGATGCACACGTGTGCGCGGGGCGTGGAACCGTAAACGTTCACCTCCCCGCTCGTGGGAGGCAAAACACCCGCCACCACCTTGAACAGCGTGCTCTTGCCGGCGCCGTTCGGTCCGACCACGGCAACCAGTTCCCCGGCGTGTAAATGAAAGGTAATCTCATCCAGCGCCAGACGCCTGTTATAGCGGGCGCTCACCTTGCGGACATCTAAAATGGGCTGGTCCTCTTGATGGTTCGTGTGCGGGTACATGGTTAGCGCAAGACCTCCACCATGCGTGAGACGTTATGTTTCATCATGTCGATATAGGTGCCTGCGGGAGGGCCGTCGGTCAGGGATTCCAGGTATAGATTGGTGACGACCGTCACGTCCGCATCGGAGGCGATCTGGTCGGCCAGCAGGGGCGAATCGGTCGCATCCAGGAAGATGGCCGGAGCACCGGTCGCTTTGACCTGATCGATCAGGGCGGCCATTTCCTTCGCCGAAGGAGCGGCGTCCGAGCTGAAACCGGGCACGACCGTCCCAACCACGGTAAAACCGTATTGCTGGGCGAAATACCCCAGGCTTTCGTGGTTGGTCACCAGCAGCCGGCGTTCAGGCGGGATGGTGCTGACCTGCTCGCGGATCCAGCCGTCCAGTTCCTGCAACCTGGCGATGTATGCCTGCGCGTTGGACGTGTAAATTTCCGCCCCTTCGGGATCTGCCTTGGACAACCCGTCGCGGATATTTCCGGCGTAGACCACGACGTTGTTGGGATCCAGCCACAAATGGGGATCGACCGCATGCTCATCCCCCGCTTCTTCCCGGACCTTCAGGCCTGCGGAGGCCTGCACGACCGTTCTCTGGCCCCCGGCGTTTTCCAGCACAGTGTCCAAAAAATGCTCGTAGCCCAGGCCGTTGACGATCAGCAGGTCGCTGTCTGCTACCCTGGCGACGTCTTGCGGGCTGTTCTGGTAGCTGTGCGGGTCCGCGCCAGGCGGCAGCAGGGACTCGACCTGCAGCCGCTCGCCAGCCACGTTTTGGGCGATATCGGCCAGGAAGGTGGTGGATACCAGCACAACGGGAGCAGACCCGGGCGAGTCCGTTGCCCGAGGGGCGCAAGCCGAAAGGAACAGCAGGAAGACGGTCAACGTTTTGCGGAGCATCGGTTCAATTGTATCGCAATGTAAAAAGCCACACTCGCTTCGAGCGTGGCTTTTTAGAGGATCGTTTCATAATCCTACGGTCCGCTTACGACCGCGTAGCCTTTGGACCTCCACGCGGTCAAGCCGCCGTTCATGCTGGTCGCATCGAATCCGGCCTGCAGGAGGATGTCCCGCCCGGTCTGGCTGCGGTTCCCGGAGCGACAGACCACCACGATCGGTCGGTCCTTGGGCAGCTCGTTCAGGCGCGAAGCCAGCTCATCCAACGGGATCAAAGTAGTGTTCGGCGCGTGGAACTCGTTCCACTCCTCGGATGTGCGCACGTCCAACACGAACGTTCCGTCCTGGTACATCTGGTAGGCCTGGTCCACGCTAACAGAGGCCGGCAAGCTGGCAGTCGTAGGAGCCTGTTCGCGCCCCAAAGAGGCGATCAAAAAGATGATCAGGCCAATGGCGATGAGAATACCGATCTGCACGCTCGGCCGGCGTAAAGTCGCACTCAGGCTCGAGCGCGAGCTGTAAGAACGCGAGCGATAGCTTTTGCTTCGGCGGGTAGATTTGCGTTTTGGCATAGAAAGCTTCCTTCTTGTCTTGATTTCCTTATTTAGATGAGTCAAAGGCGGAATAGTTGCATGCTGCGATTCTCACTCGCGCTGATATTTGCCGGAAGCGGCCCGGTTCCCTTAAACCTTCGCAGCCGGCAACGGTTCTGGTGAGCACGGCACTGCCGAACAGCTTATCCATCAGGGAACGACGCTTCTATTGGAAAGACTGAATTGCTTTATCCAAATCTGTATAGACTTCGAAGAACTGTTTGAACCCCACGGTCTCCAGAACCTGGTCCACCTCATGGGATGGGTTGAGCAGTTTCACATTTTGCTGGAAACCACTTTCGCGCTCACGGTCGATCGCCTTATACGTTCCCCAGCCGTCCTCCGTGTCTGCCTTTTCCCCGCGGAACATTTTCGTGATGATATGCAGGGAAGCCAGCCCGGCGCTGCTGATAAAGTCCAGGTCCGACAGGTCCAGCAACAAATACCGCACGCCCGCGTCATACAGTTTCTGGGTAGTATCGACCAATTGCAGATAGCTTGAGGCATCCAGATCCCCCTTGATGTGCACCACACTCACAGGGACTGTGCCCTTTTCCTGTGAAACGTTGATTTCCATGGTTCCTCCTCAAAATAAGCGCACAAGAATGGCCGAATTATACGTGTTTTTTAGGGTTTGCTGGCTTGCTCTTCAACTTTCCTTCCAACCGTTGAAGGCGGTGTTCCAGCTCGGCCTGCCAGTGCTGGCGCATATAATCTGGCAGACCGCCGGAATCGACCAGCTCCAGCGCGGTAACAACCCACTTTTGGGCCTCGATACAATCGCGGCGGCGATGCTCACAATGCTTGGCTAACTCGATACATGCAAAGATATGTCCCTGCGCGGCAGCCTGCTCCCACCAGCGGACCGCTTCCTCCAGGTCCCCGCGCCTCTTTTGCAGGACCGAGAGCCGGTGGACCGCTTTCCAGAAGTCTGCCTCCCCCAGGCCCATCTCCAGCCCCCGCTCGTACAGGCGGGCGGCCATGTCCCAATAGTGCAGGTCTTCGTGCAGCTTTGCCAGCGCGATCACGTCCAGGCCATGCTGGATGCGCTCGTCGAACGGATCGTGCAGCATGGCCGCCGTGTGGCTGAAGAGAGCGGCCAGCGCCACGATGTCCATCGCGTTATGGTAGAACACGCCCTTCAGCGGCTTCGCATTCCCGGTGCGCAGATAGTCGAAGTACAACCAGGGGATTTCGTAACCCGGCACTTCTTCGCTGGTCCGCGGCGCGGCTAAGACGTTCTCCTCGATGTACTTTAACGTCCGTGAGGGGAGACGGTCACGCCACAGACGGCGGGCCAGGTGCAAAAGGTCTACGTGAGTGTAATCTTCAAACGGAACCGGGATGCTGTGCAGGGTATATCTGGTCTTAAGCAAGGGCGCGTCAAAGGCTTTGCCGTTGTACGTCACAAGCGCAGAGCAAGGAGCCAGGAACTCCGCCAGGGCTTCGAGCAGAGCCGGTTCCTCGCCGGGATCGCGCATGAAGAACTGTTGCAGGCGGAAGGTCCTCCCCGCAGCGGATGATTCGAAGCGCCCCACCCCCACCAGAAAAGCGTATGTGCCGGTTCCTCCGGAAAGCCCGGATGTCTCGGTGTCCACGAAAGCAAAGGCTTCCAGTGGCATTTCCACCAGGCGGGGATCTTTGGCCCAGGCAGCCATCAAATGAAGAGGGACATCCGTCTCGAGCGAGGCCCAACCATGGCGATAATCCGTCCCGTACATTTCCTCATAGATAAACGCCTCCCCCCGCACGGTAGAGATGAATCGACCGTCCAGCACATCTTGAATGGCTTTGCCGTTTTTTTTCTGTGGAGCGCGAAGATTGCCGGCGCCGCGATCGACGCCCAGCGACTTGAGCCTGTCAGCAAGGGATTTTTGGTTGGATTCCATGATCGTGCCAACATTATAACCAAAGCCCAGCGCTCGTTGGTTAGAAAACGCTTATTCCCAGGAAAAACCAGGTTGCTTGCCCGGAGAACGCTTCAAAAAAAACCGTTGTCGTGTGCAGCTAACCTAAAGAATGCTAATAGATCCATAACACTTTTAAAGAAAATAGTTGATATGATGATTTTAGTTTCAAGGCCAATATGAAGTTCGATGCAAAAAGCAATTTGCAATCCGGTTTTCGATAAAGTTGTATCTTTTGAGCAAGGATATTGGAAGTGAAACTATGCCACCACCACATAGAACGCGCTTGTAACACCACAGCCAGTGGGCAAACCTGTAATCAGGAACTTTGGAAGCGCGATTTTTGGAAGAAACGATGAGAATGCCAGACAACGTTCTTTCAAGAGGATTTATTAATCATAAATTATTTAGAGTCGCCCATCGATAGGCCGGGAATCGTATTTTTGACCTTCACATTATTTTGAGGCAAGGTCAGGCGACTGGAACTTATCCGAAAATATGGGGGAACTAGGGTGAGGGAGGAGGATCATTCGATCCTCCTCCTCTCCAAAGATGAGAGAGGCCCAAAAATAAAAACAAGGGTCGCGTGCTGCGCACGCGACCCTTGTTTTCGGGTTCTTTTCGCGAACTGCGTAAGTTCTAGCTTATATTTTAAAGACTCTACCGTTTCCGGCGGGAAAAATACCGAAAATTGGGGTGTGAGCGCGCGTACGCGCGCTCACACCCCAATTTTCGGGCCTCTGTCCCCTTAAAAACGGGAGAACCATTTTAGATGGCTGGTGCTCTTAATAGAGAACCGGGAGCAGGTCATCTCGAATGTATTGTTGCTCTACCTGTGGAAACAATTTTGGATGCGCGATAACAAAGAGGCGCCCCCAACTACTGTTCCCGTTGGCATCGATACAGGTTTGGAGGGTAACGTGCCTTTCCCCACGATACACTTTGCCGAATACCTGTTCGGCAGTAATCGTGAGATCCGTTTCCAGGTCTCGGAATTGGCTGGTAGGGCTGAAGGGCTGTAAAGCTTGATAGCGTAAGATTTGATCGATCTCAAAATATTCGACGGTTCCATCCCCATAAATCAAGCGCACTTCCTGGCCTATGGACAGGCTCGTGAAAGTTGCGCCGCTCAGGAAATTATGAGCCAACAAGCCGACGTTTCCAACTTCGGTCGCCATACTGAACTGCGTGAGCTCATTATTCCTTTGAGACACAAATCCTGGATTTCCAAGGGGCTGTTGCACAACCGGCAAGGCCAACACGCCCGGCACATAGACACCACGCAGTACGCCCTGTTCGCCATTTTGAACCATCGTAACAAAGCTTTGATAATCTGGGAGTGTGGTTTCAATGAACTCCCCCCTAACGGAATTGGCCACTGCCGGGGACGAGGAATTGTCCTCCTCCACCGTTAAGCTTAGCGCCAGCGCGGGCGCGGGGGAAACGAGCAGTAAGAGTGCAACAAGGCAAACTTCTACGCTCTTACGAAGAAAACTTTTGCGAGTGACTGTGTTGTTAGATGCCATGCTAGCTCCTTGTTCGAGGAGGGCATCACAACATGTTCCGCAAAAGTTTTCTGCCTGCGTTTAGAGATAAGCAATCAAGACGTTTTCGGCAGTCTGGCGATCATAGTCGTTCAGCGACGACTTTAGATCCATGACTTTGCGTCCCCGTTTTTCAACGGGTTTGCCCTTATCGAACATTTAGTTTTTAAAATTCCACAAACAAAACGAGTCTGGGAGGCACCAAACTCGCGAAAAAATCAGAAGCAAGCGTTGCTTACTATGGTCTTCGGCGGTCTGGCGGTCATAACCATGCGTTTTATGGTTTTAGACCCATAACTCTGCGCCTCCGTTTTTCAACGGATTTACCTTTATCGGACTTTTGTTATTGAAATTATACGCTTTCAAAGCGACTATGGCCTTTACAATCCTGTAATGTCCGCCTGACAAAAAAGTCGAGTGCCAGCACGTTCATCGAGGGGATTTCATTATTCCGGTGTTTGATTTAGCAGAACGCTTCGCCACCGGAGGAAACATGTCAACCAATCAAAAGGAAGCCCGCCTGTCCCTGTGGACAAAACTGCTATTTGGTTCCGGCGACTGGAGTGTCTCCAGCTTCGGTACGCTGCGGCAGATCTTCTATGCCATCTTCATCACCGACGTAGTGGGACTGGAACCTCGGCTGGCTTCTGTTGCTGCGCTGATCGGTATCACCTGGGATGCCATCAATGATCCGCTGGTTGGGATTCTCAGCGACCGGGTTACATCCAAGTGGGGGCGCAGACGCCCGTTCTTGTTGCTCGGTTCTATTCCCTTTGGTTTGGGCTTCGTCATCCTGTGGTGGGCGCCTCCTTTCGAAAGCCAGCTCGCGCTTGCTGCTTTCGTTACGTTGGCATTTATGTTAAGCGACACGTTCCAAACCGTTGTTGGGGTGCCGCTCTATGCGTTGACGCCCGAAATCACGCTGGACTACGACGAACGCACATCGTTGACCGGTTACCGCATGTTCTTCAACCTGCTCGCTTCGCTGGTGACAGCCGTAGCTGCTCCCGCTATCGTGGACTCGGTCCTGGCCTCCGGCGCGAGCCAGCAACAGGGATATCTGATCGTTGCTACGCTCTTCGGAAGTTTGGCGGTCATTCCCTTGTTGCTGATTTTTTTCTTTATCCGGGAACGTGAACGAAGCCAACAGGAGATTGTGCAAAGTCAAGATATCTCTCTTGTCCAAAGCGTGCGAACAGCCTGGAAGAACGTCCCCTTCCGCTACGCAACCGGACTGTACATGCTCAACTGGATCACTTTTGACCTGGTTGCGCTGGCTTTGCCGTTTTTCATCGCCTACTGGATTTCCAGCGGAAACCTGCTTGAAAAAGCGCTCGGTTTACCGGTTGAATCGGCTGTATTTGCGTTGCTGCTGATCACATCCGTGCTGGTGTTACCCTTCTGGGTCTGGATGTCCAACCGTTTCAACAAGCATATCGCCTATGTGATTGGGATGTCTTTCTGGGCAGTCGTACAGCTGCTGATCTTTACCATCCAGCCGGGACAAATCACTTACATCCTCGTGCTCTCCGTGCTGGCCGGCATCTCGGTCTCGACCGCACACGTGCTCCCCGATGCGCTTTTCCCGGATGTGATCGAATGGGATGAACTGCGAACGCGCCGCCGCCAGGAGGGAATCTATTACGGCGTCAAGAATTTCGTCCGCAAAATGACCGGCGCGCTGGCAATCTTTATTGCGCTGCAAGTGCTGGGCTGGTTCGGTTATCAGTCCCCGCCGGAAGGGGCGACCTTCTTCCAGCAATCGCCAACAACATTGATGGCCATCCGTATCTTGATCGGGCCTTTCGGCGCACTGCTGCTCTTCAGCGCGGTGACGATGGCCTGGTTCTACCCGTTGACACGGGAACGGCACGCCAGAATCCGGCGCTTGTTGGCGCAGAGGAAGGAACGCACTTTAGAAACTATTTCACCGAAAACCTGATGACCTCTTCGCTCTGATTCCCCGCTCGATCGCGCGCGACCACGCGCAAGATGTGTTCTCCCCGGCTGGCGTTCCAGGGCAACCCAAAGGGCGCCTGCTTCAATGCGCCAACGCGCTCATTGTCAATATAAAAGTCTACTACGGCCAACGACAAATTATCGCTTGCCTGCGCCCGTAAAGAAATCTGACGGTTGCTGTCGAATGCCAGTTCATCCCCATCCTGTGGATAAGTGACTGCCAGTTCTGGCAGGGTATTATCGACTGTCACCTGGATGACGGCCGTATCGACACGCTGGTCGTCCCGCACCGCTTGCAATTGCACAGCATACAGGCCGTTCAGCTCGCTGGTATCCCAGGTTGCCAGCGTGTCGCCCAGTACAGGCGAACCAGAATCTTCGCCAACCTGCACCCAGCTTTGCGGGTTGAGTCCCTGCCCGACCAACACGCGGAAATAGTCCAGGTTTTCCCCGCTTGCAGTTCCCTTAATTTCGACTTTGCCCTGCACGTCGGCGAACATATCGGGGGCGCTGATGGAGGCGTTCGGGTTGGCTATTACAGGCTGGATCGCGTCGTAGGAATCGGGTGGGGTCGAGAGGCCATTGGCTTCTGCCCAGTCCAGCGCTTCGGGCGGGAAGTTCATGTAAACCCGCTGTTCCACCAGTTGCGGGGGGGTGAACACGGTTGCCAGGAACCCGGTCTCGCGGTTGATTTCGTAGACGCGATAAAGGTTGTCCGGCTGGGTTGGTTCGCTGCCGTTTGCAAATATTTCTCGGACCACTGTCGGGCAGTCTGTAGTAGGCAAGAGACCGGAGGGGTCGCACACTTCCATCTGCGTGATACCAGCTGGCGCGGCCCAGCCATCGGGCGGCAGGTCGCGGGAGGCAGTCTGCATGAGCGCGTACCACAAGCCGGCCGGAAGTCGGGGAGAGACCGGAGAGCTTGTCTTGGCCCGGGTCCCCGTCCATACCGTGACCACACGGTATGGGGTATAGCCTACAGCCCAGGAGTCCAGACCTTCCACTGTCACGCCGGTCTTCGCGCCAACCGGACGGCCGGTCTCGAACGAGTTGGGATGGCCCAGCGAGGGCCAGCGGGCAGGCTCGTCGCTCAAGATGTGGTTGAGCAGGTAGGCCAGTTGCGGCGTAACTACCGACTGGGCAGCCGGGTGGGTCGCATCCAGCCAGACGGCGTGGTCAGCGGTTTCCACCCGCAAGACGGCCACGGGAGCCAGTCCCTCCCCGGTGGCGTTCCCGTATTTGACGCCGCCGGCTGCCAGCACCGCGTAGCCGCTGGAGACATCGAGCAGGCTCATTGGGATTGAGTCGCGCAGGGGAACAGAATCAGGCTGAACGTCCAGCCCGAATGAATCCATGGTCCTGACGACATTTTCCAGGCCCATCTGGTCCAGCACGTTTGCGGCTGGAACGAGATAGTCGTTCGCCAGCGCCAACCGCAAGCGGAGTGGACCATGGTACTCGTCATTGACGTTATGGATGGTGCCGGACCGGGGCACGTCCCAGACCAGCGAGGCGGGACCCAGCCCGCGGGCAAACCCCGTCAAATAAATGAACGGCGTCAGCAGGGACCCGGCGTCGTGTTCCGCTAAAAGAGCCGTTTCCTGGCCTCGAAAGGACTCCCCCACGATCGCCAGCACCTGCCCGTTACGCGGGTCGGTGATCACGGCGCTGGCAACCGGTTCCGGAGCGAGCAGGTCGGATGGCAAGGAGGGCAGCAGGCGCGCGGCTTCACAATCCACGGGAGCGGCGGAGCTGCCTTGCAGGCGCACCATGTACACCCGCATGGCGCAGGAAGCCTGGTTTTGCATTTCGAAGTCAAGGCTGGTGGTGATCGTCAACCCGCCGCGCTCGATGCGGGCGCGATCGAACTGGGCGTCGAGTTGTTGGAGGACCAGGTTGAGGAAGGCAGAAGAGATTCCCGCCCCGTCCCCACCCTCACCAAGCGAAGAAGGAGAGAATTGAGGAGATTCCGCTAACGCCTTTCCAGCTTCATCATCCGAAAGAAAGCCTAGCGCCTGCATGATGTGGACCGTTTCGCGCCCGCGCTGCAGGGCAGCCTGAGGCGCATCCAGCGGGTTCAAGCTGGGAGCCTGACTTACGGCGGCGAGAATTGCAGCTTCGGCAGGCGTCAACCCGGCGGCGGACTTGCCGAAGTAGAGCTGGGCAGCGGCGTCCGCTCCGTAAGCGAAGTTGCCGTAGTTCGCTGTATTGAGATACCACTCGATCACCTGCGAGCGCCCGTACTTGTACGTGACCTGTGCCGCCAACAGTCGCTCGCGGACAGCGCGTTTCAAGGATGGCGATTCATTCCACAACAATAAGTCGCTGACCAGTTGCTGCGCCAATGTCGGATGCAGATCGGGGTTATTCAGGCCAGTCCCTACAAACCCCGCGTGTTCCCAAAAGGCAGGCTCAGCCATGGCGATGGTGGCCTGCACAAGCGAGTCGGGCAGGTGCTGGGGATTGTTCGGCTCGAGTGGGATGTAACGGCGCAGGGACTCGCCAGGCGCAAATGTCTTAAGGATATGCTGGCCGGTGCGGTCATAGATGCGCGTGGGCTGTAATAGCAAACCATCAGGGGGGTTGAGCAAATCGGGTAGAACTTCGACGGAAGGCAGGTCGCTCGTCAGACTGGCGTAAAAGAGCGTGACCCCAAAAATCGACAGCGCCAGCAAGAGGCTGAGCACAAAACCGCATCCCAAGGAGAAATGGCGGGTGCGGGCCTCTACACTGCGGCGGGCAGCTTCGCGTCTTTCACGGCGGCGCTGGAGGATGGGACGGACAGCCGACATCAATCGTCCAGCAAGTTTTCCAGGAAGTCGAACAGGCCGTTTTTGGGCCTGGGTTTGGACTTTAGAACAAGATCAGCTTGCACAATTCCATTTTGCCCGTTAATGAACGCTGCCACTTTACGATTATCAAAAGGAATCTCGCCGATCCAGACCGGCAGCAGCACCAACTTAAACGATTCGATGACCAGACTGGCAGAGGAGGTATTTAGATTATAAAGAGAAGCGATATCCCTGGGAAGCGTGCGTTTAAGCCGGGTGTAAGCATAGCTGCGGGCATCCAGGGATGCATCTGCCATCGGCACGTTATAGACTTCGGCCGCCCAATTTGCCAGGTAACGCGGGTCATACGGAAGGGTGGCACCCAGATCAAAGGTAGGGAGCAAGCTTACCAGTCGGTGGGCAGCCTTCGAACTGGCGGGAACAGGCAAATCGTCGAGATGGACCGGGTATTCGTCGTCGACGTGCGTCACGCTTCGAGCGCCTTGGCGAAAGCCGTCTTCGGTCTCGTACCTGTCGCCACGGTAGGCGATCGCGCCACCGATATCAAAGGTCCAGACAGGCAGGTAAACGCCGCGCGGCGGTTCGGGGGGTGTGCGCGCTCCTATCCCATTTTGCGCGATCCAGTCCAACAATAAGCGCGTAGCCTGTTTTTGGTCGAAAGCATGGGGAAGGATCCCCTCCGGTTGGAGCAGTTCACGGGAGGATTGCATGCTGACCACGTGGGGCGAATCACAGTAGGCGCAGGTTGTGGAGAGCAGGTCCGGCGGCAGGAGGAATTCCGCGCCGCAACCGTGGCAATGGAAAACCTGCATGGCAACCGGCTTCCCGTGTCCGCGGGCGGTGGCCATTGCTACCAGGAAATCCTGTTCCGCAGCTTCTCCCTGGGATGGCAAGATCTGACTGCGGGTGCAATGCTCGCAGATCAGGGAGACGCCATCGGGAGCAAAAACCATTTTTGCGCCGCATTGTGGACACATGAACCGGTCAGCTGTTACCTGTCTGGGGTCAGTTGAGACGGCGGGCAGAGCGTCGGGATTGATGATCTCGCCTGCGTCCAGTTTGCCATCCAGGATGGCCAGTTCGCGCCGTGCGCGGGCGTGGCGCATATCGAAGGAAAGGCAGTTTTCCAGGGCAGACCGTTTTTCGGCCGGATCGCTGCTAATGAGGCTCAACCAGTACCAGGCTTCGGATAGCACCGCATGATCGCCGCTGGCGTTGATCGCGCGTTCCAGGTAGCGGCGGGCTGCGCCCTGCTCCCCTGCTTTCGCTTCGACGATTCCGGTGTGTAACAGGCTCTCCGCGTAGTCTCTTGGCATGGTTCGTTACTTCCGCACGATCGCGTCGGTCATTTTCGCGATGCGGACCATGTGCTCCACATCGTGCACGCGGATGATGTCCGCGCCGCGGGTGATGCCAACGCACACGGTGGCGGCCGTCCCTTCGATGCGCTGGTCGGGGGGCAAGTCGAGGGTGAAGCCGATGAAGGACTTGCGCGAAGACCCCAATAAAACGGGATACCCAAGAGATCGGATCTCGTCTAAACGGCGGATGAGCTCCAGGTTATGGGCGACTGTTTTCCCGAACCCAATCCCGGGGTCCAGGATGATGCGCTCATCCGGGATCCCGGCCTGGTGCGCCAGCGCAACCGAGTCCATCAATTCGCGCTTGACGTCCTCCAGCAAGTCGTCATACTTCGCGCCGATATACGCGTTGCCAAGCTGCGTGCGGACTTCCACGCTGGCCGGGTTGCTGCGGTTGTGCATCAGGATGACAGGGGCGTTTTGGGTTGCAGCTACGTCGGCCAACGCCGGGTCCGCGCGCAACGCCCAGACGTCATTGACGATTTGGGCGCCCGCTTTGAGAGCCTTCTCGGCTACGACCGCTTTGTACGTATCAATGGAAATCAGGGTGTCAGGGAATTCTTCTGAAAGCGCCCGAACTACCGGTACAACGCGCTCCATCTCGGCCTCAACACCCACCGGCTCGGAGCCAGGGCGGGTAGATTCGCCGCCCACGTCCAGAATGTCTGCGCCAGAGGCAAGAAAACCGCGGGCCTGCTCAAGGGCCGCCTGGACAGGATCTCCTTGCACGATGATGCCGTCGCCCGAAAAGCTATCGGGCGTAATATTCAGGATGCCCATCACATACGTGCGGGCACCCCAGTCGAAAGTGAATTTGCCAATATGGAGTGGCTTCATGCAATGTGGTCGAGCGGACGGGCAAGCCAGGCCTCCGCCTGGTCAATATCGGTAAACAAACGCATATAAGCCGAATCTCCCCCCGATAAGGCTGCAATTTCCTGAACGGCATCCTTCACTTTTTCAGACGAAACCACCACGGCCATCCGGATGTTACGCGTACCTGGGTCCGTGTTGAGTTCGACCGCCATGCGGATGGCTTTTTCAGGGATGTCCTCTACCTGGCGTAAATCATACAGATTGCGAACACGCTGGTCCGAACCAAGCAAGTGCTCGGAGGCAAAATCGTACCAGTCAGCCAGGGTGGCGTTGGAAAGATCGGTAAAGGTGAGCGTCAAACCGCCATCTCCGCGGCGGACCACATCCATGCCAACACCGGGTTTGGGTTGCCAGTTGAGTGGTTTAAGATCTGTCATAGGTCCTCCTGTTGGTATGCAGCGATTATAACCGAACGCAGGAGGCATTTGCCTTCGTGACAAAACCAGCCAAAGCAAAGACGTTTGTCATTTGACATGATCTTGGGGATGGATTAATTTAAGAACGATAGCAACTGCTCAGCCTGCATTTTAAACAGTGGCAAAATTTCAATAAGGAGTAACTACCATGGCAATGAAAGTAACCGAAGATTGCATTTCGTGCGGCGCCTGCGTTCCTGAGTGCCCCACCGAGTCCATCTCAGAAGGCGACACCATCTACGTGATCAACCCTGACACTTGCGTAGAGTGTGAAGGTCACTTCGATGAGCCGCAGTGTTTATCGGTCTGCCCGGTCGAGAGCATCGTAAAAGCGTAAGTGTAATTCCCTAAGAACGCGGGATATTGTGGACAGGCCGTGGCAGCCCACAATATCCCGTGTTCCACTTCTTAATGGATTATAATTAGGATACTTACATCCAAATAACAACCTTCGGGGCAGGGTGACGCCTGCACAACTGGAAAGAAAGTGCGTGCAAGTGAATTCCCGATCGGTGGTACAGCCCACGAGCACTGAGCGTAGCGCATGATCCGGTGGAACTCCGGAGCCGACGGTTATAGTCCGGATAAAAGAAGGTACTGACTGGCCGATTTCTACGGTTTGGTCTGCTTGTAGACCCCGAAAACGATTCTGTTTTCGGGATTTTTCTTAAGCGATCCAACCGCACCCGGCGCCTGTTTCCTTGCCCCGCAGCTGATTCTCTGCGAGGCTTTTTTGTTTCTTCTATATGGAGTCAAACGTCTCCGGACATTTGATAAAAACCTGAAGATTATCGACTTCTTAACCTGATTTATGAGAATGATGGAAACCAACACGTATCGAAAGTTTTCCCACACCATTAAATCCGGCCGCAACTGGCTTGGACTGGCGTCCCTGCTCGCCGGCCTCTTGGCCTGGTGGGCGGCAGCCCGCTTTAGCGGATTGCCGCCCTTTATCCTGCCCTACTCCCGGCCAGGTATGGACGCGCTTCCTGCGCGCCCTCTTGGATGGCAGTTTATTGGTGCACACGGGCGTGACGCTGCTGGAAATCCTGACGGGGTTGCTGGCCGGCGCCCTGGCGGCGACCGTCCTTGGGTATCTGGTGGCAAGATCGCGCGCGTTGGAACGGGTACTCTCGCCTTACCTGGTCGCTTCGCAGGCTGTCCCGCTGGTGGCAATTGCCCCGCTGCTGGTGCTCTGGTTTGGACCGGGTATGTTTTCCAAGATCCTGATTTGCGCCTTGATCGTCTTCTTCCCGGTGCTGGTCAACACGGTGGTGGGCGTGCGCGCCGTACCGGTTGCTTTGCACGATCTAATGCGCTCCCTGCGCGCTACACGGGGGCAAATTTTGCTGAAACTCGAAATCCCGGCGGCGCTGCCTGTTTTCCTGGGCGGACTGCGCATTGGCGCGACGCTCTCGGTCATTGGCGCGGTGGTTGGCGAGCTGGTTGGCGCCGACATGGGGTTAGGCTTCCTCGTCAACGTGGGGCGCAACCAGTACGACACTGCCCTGGTCTTTGTGGCTGTGTTCACCCTGATTCTTTTGGCGCTGGCGCTGTACGGTAGCGTCGCCTGGGCGGAGAGAAAATTTTTGAGTTGGCAGGAAAATCAGGTTTAGAAATGTAAAGAGGAGAACCAAGATGCTGAAACGAATCCTTTTGTTCATCCTTCTCGGAACGCTGGTCACCGCCTGTGGCGCGGGGGCAGACAGCGGGTCCGGGAATGAAGCGCTGACCCACGTCAAGCTGCCGGTGGGGTATGTCCCCAATATCCAATTCGCGCCGCTGTACGTTGCGATTGAAAAGGGATACTTCCAGGATGCAGGCATCGAACTCGAGTTCGACTATTCGTTCGAAACGGACGCGGTGACGCTGGTCGGTGCGAACGAGCTGCAATTTGCGGTCGTATCGGGCGAACAGGTGCTGCTGGCCCGTGCGCAAGGGTTGCCGATCGTCTACGTCGCGGCCTGGTACCAACAATATCCCGTGGCGGTGGTTTCGAAGGCGGAACAGGACATCCGCACCCCGTCCGATTTGAAAGGCAAAAAGATCGGGTTGCCGGGGTTGTACGGGGCCAGCTACATCGGGCTCGAGGCGCTGCTCTTTTCGGCCGGCCTGAGCAACGCGGATGTGACCCTCGACTCGATCGGGTTCAACCAGGTGGAAGCGCTGGCGGCCGACCAGGAGCAGGCGGTATCGGTGTACGCGGCCAATGAACCGGTCCAGTTGCGCGCGCAAGGCTACGACTTGAACGAGATCCGCGTGGCAGACTACGTGCAACTGGCGTCCAACGGACTGATCACCAACGAGAAGACGATTGCCGAAAATCCCGATCTCGTCCGTCACATGGTGAAGGCTCTGTTACAGGGGCTGGAAGACACGCTCGCGAACCCTGATGAAGCCTACCAGCTGAGCAAAGCGCACATCCCCAACCTGGCCGAAGCGGACCAGGCCGTGCAAAAGGAAGTGCTAGCGCGTTCGATCGATTTGTGGCAGGCCGAACGCCCTGGCTTTTCGGATGAACAATCCTGGCAAAACATGCAGGATACTTTGCTCAAGATGGGATTGCTGCAAAACCAGCTGGATCTAGGAAAGGCTTTTACGAACGAATTCGTGCCCTGATGGAAGTTGATCCCATTCTCACCGTTGACAACTTGAGCGCCGTGTTCCCCGACAGCAACGGCGGACTGCACGCGTTAGACCGGGTCTCGTTCGAGGTCTGTCCGCAGGAATTTGTGTGCGTGCTGGGGCCATCCGGCAGCGGCAAAAGCACCTTGCTGCGCATTGTGGCGGGCTTACTACCTCCCACATCCGGCACTGTCACGTTCCACGGCGGCGAACATCCGGGAATTGGGATGGTCTTCCAGCAAGCCAACCTGATGCCCTGGCGCACCGTCAGCCAGAACCTGACCCTTCCGCTGGAGCTGGCCGGGATAGAGACCGATGCGGCCCGTCAAAAGGCCCAGGAAATGATGGAACTGGTTGGCCTGGAGGGGTTCGGCAGCTACTGGCCGCGGGACCTCTCCGGTGGGATGGCGCAGCGGGTGGCGATTGGGCGCGCGCTCATCCACGACCCCGACCTGCTCCTGCTCGATGAGCCGTTCGGCTCCCTCGACGCCTTAACCCGCGAGCGCATGTGGATGGAACTCTCGCGCATCTGGCAGGCGCGCCAGCCCGTCCTGGCCGGCGGGCCAGGCATGACCGTGCTGATGGTCACCCACTCAATTTCGGAAGCTTTGTTCCTGGCAGACCGCGTCCTGGTGCTGACCCAACGCCCGGGAAAAGTTAAATTGGATTTAGAAGTAGACTTACCCCGCCCGCGCATTGACGAGATGCGCTACACGCCCCAATTCGGCAAGTTGGCACGGCAGTTGAAAGAAGCAATCGGATAAGCGTATGGCTGTCCAGGCCTTGAACTTAGAAATTTCTGCATCAGGTGTATACTCGCGAATATGCACAATTGGCTTAAAGATTTCCTGATTGGGCCTCCCCTTCCCACCCAACAACTTCTTGAGAAGAAATTAAACAAAATCCGGGCCCTGGCAGCCTTTTCGCCGGACGCGCTTTCGTCCATCGCCTACGCCAACCAGGAAATCTATCTTGGGTTGGTGATTGCAGGCAGCGCAGGCCTTGCACTGACCTGGCCGATTGGTCTGGCGATTACCGGGCTGCTGGTCATGGTTGCGCTTTCCTATTACCAGACCATCCACGCTTACCCCTCCGGCGGCGGTTCGTATGTTGTTTCGCGAGAAAACCTGGGGATGGTGCCCGGATTGATCACAGGCGCAGCCCTCTTGATCGGGTATTTGTTGACTGCGGCTGTCAGCCTGACGGCCGGGGTGGAAGCCATGGCCTCGGCAATTCCCAGCCTGTGGCCATACCGCATCGTGATCGCCCTCTTTTTGCTCGTCGTAATCACGCTTGCCAATTTACGAGGCTTGCAAGAAACCGGAACCCTCATGTCGGTCCCGGTATATCTGTTCTTGCTGGTCTATCTCCCCATGCTCGCATACGGCTTGTATCAACTGCTTGAGAACGGTCCGACGCCCATAGAAAAAGGGATTCCCGGCCATGTTCAACCCGTGACCCTGTATTTAATCTTACATGCCTTTTCGGCAGGCTGCACGGCTCTAACCGGCATCGAAGCCATCAGCAACGGGGTGCCGGCCTTTCAACAGCCGGAATCAAAAAACGCCGGCAAGACGTTGATCGTCATGGCTGCGCTGATGAGCATCCTTTTCGTGGGCAGCGTCGGCCTGACCCGATTCCTGGGCGTGACTGCCGGGCCGCAGGAGACGATTCTCTCGGCGCTGGCCCATCGTTTGCTCGGGAACGGCATCTCTTACTACATCATTCAGGCCAGCACTATGCTGATCCTGGCCGTGGCTGCAAACACCAGCTTTGCGGGCTTCCCGCGCCTGGCAGCCATCCTGGCCAAAGACGGGTTCCTGCCGCGCCAGTTTACCGGCCTGGGCGACCGGCTGGTTTTTGCAAACGGCATCCTTTCCTTGGCCGGAGCTACAGGCGTATTGATCGTTTTGTTCAGCGGGGATAGCCATGCGCTCGTGCCGCTCTTCGCGGTCGGCGTTTTCTTAGCCTTCACCCTGTCCCAGGCCGGGATGGTCCTGCATTGGATCAGATTGCGAGGCAGCGGCTGGTTCTTCAAAGCGCTGCTGAACGGGCTGGGTGCGCTGGCAACGGCGGCAACCGTAATCGTTATCGGGACCAGCAAATTTTTGGAAGGGGCCTGGATCACGATCTTCCTCATCCCTGCCATCGTGGTTCTATTTCTCAGGATACGCGCCCACTACCGGGAAGTTGGGCATGGACTGACCCTGCATGGATTGCCACCTTCCCTGAAGCCCGCCCCCATGCCACGCGTGATTATCCCAATTTCTGGCGTGCATCGCGGGATTGTGGAGGCAGTCGATTTCGCCCTGGCAATTACCCGGGATATTACCGCTGTCTATGTCGAACTGGAGCCGGGGGAGGCAGAAACCGTGCAGAAGAAGTGGCGGCTGTGGTGGCCGGATATTCCCCTGGTGGTTGTCCCATCTCCTTATCGTTCGATCATCCAACCCCTGATCGATTTCCTGGATGAAACGGACACGACACACAACGACGGGCAATTGGCAACCTTGATTCTGCCCGAATTCGTCCCGGCCAAGTGGTGGCAGGGAATTCTGCACAACCAGACCGCCTGGCTGCTTAAAGCAGCCTTATTGTATCGAAGGAGAGAAAGGGGCTTTCAACGAGTGATTATCGATATCCCCTATCATTTGCGAAAATAGGATCTTGTAAAACGGTCTTGATCCCACAAGACGAGAACGCCCGCGCTCAAGCGGGCGTTCTATTTCGTTCCTGCAGGTTTTGGAGCAGTTTCAAAGTTGCTGTTGCAATCTCATTCACTGCTTCTTCGAACGCATCCTGGTTGACCCGGGAAGGTTTCCGGTACCCGCTGACCTTGCGGACATATTGCAAAGCGGCTTCGCTAATTTCTTGATCGGTAGGCTTGCGGTCTGGCAAGCGCAGGGGTTTGATACTACGGCACATGATTCATCCTCTTCTAACATTAATTTTCAGTAAATCACAGGTTTACTAAAGGAAGCCCGCACCTTGTTTTCGGGAACTCCTTCAACTTTCATGGTTTACTGAATTTTGCTTTTCGGTCTTGACTTCGGGCAAATCCAACAATAACACCTCAGCCAGCAGGCGCGGGTTGACATTGCGTTCTAAGCGTTTCAGAGCCAACTCCAGCCCGCTGACTGCCTGCCTGGCCCTTCCCAGTTCGAGCCGGTCCGCCAGCAAGGTGATCGTTTCGTTCTGGTCGATGTTAGCGATGGCAGCTTTGGCGCCGCTGGCACGTAACAGCACATCCCGCCAGAAGGAGGACCACACCAGCAACGTCTGGCGCATGGTTTCCTTGTCTTTTGCCATTTTTTCGGCGTAGTCGAACTTATGCACACGTGTGCATGAAAGCAGGCCGCCCAAGTCGGCCAATCGCTCGGCGCGAAATTCCAAAGCAGACTCACCCTTGAGCAGTTGCAGGGCATAGCCCGGCCTCCCGCCTGAGACGTGCGCGATCAGGCGCGCCCGTTCAGGGTCCGCTCCATGGGCCTGCAAATGGGTTTCGACCGTGTCTACGGACAGCGGACGCAAGCGGAGCAGCTCGCAGCGCGAGGTAATGGTTGGGAGTAATTGCTCCGGGGCATCGGCGGTCAGGATCAGGACGGCGTATTCGGGCGCCTCTTCGAGCGTTTTCAGCAGCGCGTTGGCCGCTCCTTCGCTGGCTTCCTGGAAGCGCAAAAAGATGGCGACCCGGTAGCGTCCCTGGTAAGGTTTGAGCGAAAGGGCCCGCCGGACCTCGCGCACCTGATCCACTTTCAGGGTTCCGCCCTCGGTTTCAGCCTGCACAATCGTCAGGTCCGGATGGCGCATCGATTCGATCTCACGGCAATCCCGGCAGGCGCCGCAGGGTTGGCCGGGGGCCGCCGGTTCGGTGCAGTTCAAGGCCTGGGCCAGGCGCAGGGCCAGGGTGCGCCTCCCCAGCCCGGGAGGTCCGCTGAACAGGTACGCGTGCCGGAGCGTGGAACGAGAAATGTGCTGCTGGAGCATGTCCACAGCCCATTCATGGCCAAGCAGGTTCCAGTTGTTCATCGCCAAGCGATCATGACCATTTCCCCTGCTCATAAGTTGCTTATCCCAAGTTTTTTTCGCAGATTCTCACGCACACGAGTGGCGGATTTAAAAGCCTGTTCAGCTTTATCTACCCATTCCTTAGCGATCTCGTTCATATAACGTCTTGCCTTTTTCTGTAATGTCAATCAGGAACCAATCGCCAAGTTCTTTACGCCTCTCGATATCTCCCCGAGATCTCACAACAATATCAAGGCTGAAAGTAATTCTAGGAAGAGATCTATAGATTTCAAGCGAAGTTTCTGCTTCCCCTTTAGGCGTCTCCATCACCACCAGAAGATCCACGTCACTCCACGGCTCAGGCTTTCCATATGCATGAGATCCAAACAATACGATCTCCTCTGGATCAAATTTTTTCGCAATATGGTTTGCCAGCGCCCGAATCGTTCGCATGGGGATACGCTTACGTTCGTTTATCGGTGGCACTGCAAAATCGGATGGTGTAGCCATATCTCCATTATACGTGAAATCATCCGCTGTGTTCCAATAACAGGATGTTACTCTTCCCCCGCGCGCAGCCGCACATAGGATTCGTAGCGCTCCGGTTGCACTTCTCCCTGCTCCACGGCTTCCAGCACCGCGCAACCCGGCTCATGGCTGTGTGTGCAATCGTTGAACTGGCAGTACATGACAAGCTCACGCAACTCGGGAAAATAGCCGTCGATCTCTTCCGGCTCGGTATCCCACAGGGCCAGCGATTTCCAACCAGGCGTATCGGCCACGTAGCCGCCGCCCGCCAGCGGGAACAACTGACGCACCACCGTGGTGTGCTTGCCCCTGTCCAAGGCCTTGCTGACTTCGTCAACCTCCAGCCCGAGACCCGGTTGCATTGCATTCAGCAGGCTGGATTTCCCCACGCCGCTGGGGCCGGCCAGGGCGCTGATCTTACCCGCCAGGGTGGCGTGCAGCGTTTCGACGCCCTGCCCGGTTTCGGCGGAAGTATAGATGACGGGGTATCCGATTTGGGTGTACAAACCGAAAATCGACTCGGCCTCTTCCTGACCCACCAGGTCCACTTTATTGGCGACGATCACGGACGGGATGCCCTGCTTCTCCGCGATGACCAGGAACCGGTCGAGCATCCTCAGCTTCGGCTGGGGATGGGCGCAGGCGAAGACGAAGACAGCCTGATCGGCATTGGCCAGCAAGACCTGCTGGTACTCGCCCTGCGGCCGCGGGTCGAGCCGGACGATAGCCTGCTTCCGTTCTTCGACCTCATCGATCATCCCGGAGCCGTCCTCCAGTAGCGAAATCCGGACCCGGTCGCCAATCGCCGCCAGGTCCCCAGTACGCGGACCCTGTTTCAGCCGTCCGCGCAACTGACAGACGACCGGGCCCGCCTCGGTCTCTACAGTAAAGAAACCGGATTGGGCCCGGATGATCAAGCCAGGAATAAGTGTGGTTGCTGTATCGTTCAATGCAGTTTGCTCCTGCTGGGACTCACCTTTCGCAATGTCAAAACCATTCTTATCTATTTTGGCGTGTTGGTGGGAATGCCGCCGATCGGGGTGGGCGTCTTGGGCACGCCATAGCTGGCTTCCCAGGGGAACAGGCTTTGCGGCGAACCGTAAAAATAGACCTGCACCATGCGCCGGAAAATGGGCGCAGCCCACTCGGACCCCTCGCCCTGGTTTTCCACAACCACCGCGATGGCCAGGTCCGACTTGCCTTCGCAAACCGGATAGCTACCCAGGTTGTCGGCGCAGTCGGTATATCCGGCGAACCAGGCGTGCGGATCGCCCGAGCCGGATTCGGCCGTGCCGGTCTTACCGGCTGCCGGAAAGTCAAAGCCGCGCAGGCTGAAGTTGGCCGTTCCGCGCGTGTCGTGGATCACGCTCCAGAGCGCATCCTGCAACACCTGCAGGTTATCCGGGCGCAACGGCAGGGTGCCGCGGGCTTCGGGCTTGAAAACGGCCGTTGGATCTCCTTCGATCGGCTCAATACGCTCGACCAGTTGCGGGCGGTAGAGCGTCCCGCCGTTGCCGATCGCGCCGATCATGGAAGCCACCTGCAGCGGCGTTACCAGCACGTCTCCCTGGCCAATAGCCTGGTTGACGGCCTGTACCAACCCGCCCGGATCGTTGATCTGGCCGGCTTCTTCATTCACTTGCTCGATCCCGGTGGGCTCACCCAGGCCAAAGGCGCGCGCCATTTTGGAAATGTCGCTCCCGCGGTCGAAGTTGAACAGGTCCAGGCCGATCTGCCAGAACCAGGGGTTGCAGGAGCGCATCAGGCCTTCCGGCAAGGTCAACGGTCCGGAAGGCGTACTGTCGCTGGTGTTGCATTCCTTGCCCTCTCCCAGCCTTTTCTGACAGTGGTCGTAGGTCCAGTCGTGGCGAACCTGATCGCTCAAGCCGGTCCAATCGTACTGGCAGTCCAAGGTCGATTTGGGCAGGAACAACCCGCTTTCCAGGCCGGCCGAGAAGGTGACGACCTTGAACACCGAGCCGAGCGGATACTGTCCCTGCGCGGCGCGGTTGACCAGCGGCCGTTCGGGGTCATTGAGCAGTTCAGTCGCAAGGCTGCTGTTGTAATTTTCGGGTTCAAACAAATTTGCATCGAAACCCGGGGAGGAGGCCATGGCCAGCACGCGCCCGCTATCCCGTTCCAGCACGACCACTGCGCCGCGGAAACCTGTCAAGGCCTGCTGGGCATAGTACTGCAGGTTGCTATCGATAGTCAAATAAAGCGAGTTGGCCGGCTGCGGGTCGCTGTTGGCGATGCGGGTGACGATCTGGCCGCTGTTCGGGTCGACCACGTACAGGGAGCCGCCGTGCTGCCCGGCCAGGTAATCTTCTCCCCAGGCCTCGATTCCCGTAGCGCCGACCCGCTCGGTCCCCTGGTATCCCAGGCGGCGGTATTCTTCCAGGTTGTCCTCGGAGATGAACTGGGTATAGCCCACCGCCTGCGAAGCTGCGCCTTGATGGTAGTAACGAGCCTCATAGGGGTAATAGACCAGCCCGCTCGGGTTGATATCCAGGATCCGTTGCGCTTCCTCTACAGAGGCCTCGCAAACCGGGATATACCAGTCCAGGCCGGAAACATCGATTTTATCGCGAATTTCTTGCGGGTCGACGATGCACAAACTGGCCAGCTCGCTGACTACGCTCGAATCTTCTTCCATCTGGCCGGGGATAATCCCCAGGGCCACCGCGTTGGCCTGGTTGACGATCGGATCGCCGTTGACGTCATAGATGTTGCCGCGGGAGGGGATTTGATAATCCATTGCCAGCTTCATGCCGCCGGCCAATTCCGGCAGGATCAAGCTTTCGTCCCATTGCAGCTTCCACTGGCCCTCTTCCAGGCTCAAACGGGCGACCATATCCCGGGAGATGTCTCCCACCAGTGCGGTGTGATAGGTCAAGCGAAAAGCGACCTGCGCGGAATACGGGTTGTTGACCAACGCGGAGAGGATTTCGTAATCGAAACTCCCGGCGCTCATTTTATTGAGCGCGTCGCTGTGACGCGTGGCGAAGTCCTCCGCTGAGATCGCCTCGCGGCTGACCTGGGTCAGCCTTTCATACATGGCAGCATAATCTTCCGATTTGAATGCTTCCAGATAGGAACGGATAGGCTCTTCCGCGTCGGGAGCCGATGAAATTGTCGCAGCAGAGGTAGGCAAGGGGGTGGGCGTGCCAAAAATAGATGGAAACCCAACTCCGTCAGAGTTCAGGCCGCAGGCTGTCAGCAGCGAAATGAACAGGATCAGGCTGATCCAGTGTAGTGGTTTCATTCTTCACCTTTATATGAATTGGCCAACTCTGCGCGCAAAATCGCGCTGGAGATCTGGCAATCATACTGGTTCTCGGCCTGGCAGCGAACCCCCGCTGCGGACCGAGGTGTCATATCGAACTGTCCCAGGAGATCGGCCAGCCGGCAAAGCGGCAGGCCCATCACGCTGGCAAAACATCCGTTCAGGGTTTCAACCGGCTGAAAATCCGGGTGCTGGATACCGTAAGCGCCGGCCTTGTCGAACGGGTCGCCGGTGCGGACGTAGGCTTCGATCTCCTCGTCGCTGTAGTTCCGCATGGGGACGTCGGTGACGGTCAGGTCGGTCAGCAGGCGGCCGTCGCTCACGCGGAGCAGGGCCAGCCCGGTGTAGACCTGATGCGTATGCCCGCGCAGGCGTTTGAGCATGCGTACGGCATCTGCCTCGTCCACGGGTTTGCCGAGGATTTCACCCGCATCCACCACAGATGTATCTGCGGCAATCACAAGCTGTTCGTCGTCCGCGCTTTCGGCCGACTTGCGCGCCTTGCTTCTCTGCCAGGCGCAACACGTACTCTCCCGGCGCTTCGCCGGGCAGCTGGCTTTCGTCCACGTCAGCGACCAGAACGCTGAAGCTCCAGCCACCCAGGGCAAGCAACTGCTGCCTGCGCGGGGAATTGGATGCCAGAATCAGGATTTTTTTTTCGCTCACGGTCTGAGATTCTAACACAATCTCCCTTTGCGCACCTTAGAGGCAGATAAGCACAGGCATCTATCATCGGGAGGACAACCAATCACCGCGCGCGCACTGGCAAGTTCGGATGTGCCGTTGTAAAATGTCTAGACTTATAAAACCTGACGGTTTTGGAAACCTGTCAGGTTTCAAACCACCGGAGGTACTCGTGAAGGAGCTGCAGGATCGCATTTTGCAAGAGGGGAAAAATCTGGGAAATGGCATTCTGAAAGTGGACGGATTTGTCAATCATCAAGTGGACCCGATGCTGATGGACGCCTGCGGGAAGGAATTTGCGAGACGCTTCGCTTCGCTCGGCGCGACCAAGGTGCTGACGGCCGAAATCTCCGGCATTGCCCCGGCGGTGTCGACGGCGCTGCACATGGGTTTGCCGGTGGTGTATGCGCGCAAACACAAGCCCATCACCATGCCCGACCAGGTTTTGCTGACGCTGGCTCCTTCCCACACCAAGGGCCGGACCGTGGAATTGATCGTTTCGCCCGAGTTCCTGGGCGGCGGCGAGAAGGTGTTGATTATCGACGATTTCCTGGCCAGCGGGCAGACCATCCTGGGCCTGGTACGGCTGACGGAAGCCGCCGGGTCGAAAGTGGTGGGGATTGGCGCTTTGATCGAGAAGACCTTCGAGGGCGGGCGAGACGCGCTGAAGCCCTTGGGTGTGCCGACCGAGTCGCTGGCCCGCATCTGCGCCATGGAAGATGACAAGATCACGTTTTGTGACTGACGAATTATGTTCGGGTTTTTCCGGTGGCTGTTGCGTACCGGCCCTGGCCGCAGGCTGGTTGGATGGGTTTTCGCCCACATGAGCTTTGCCATCCCTGCCAGGCGTCTGCGGGAAACGGAAACGCTGCTGGCGTTTTACCATCCGAAGCCGGCTTATCCGTTTCACGTGCTGCTCGTTCCTAAAGAGACGATCGCCACTATCATGGATCTCGATCCCGCTTCAGTGTTACTATCCGATGTGGTTGCTGCTGTCCAATCGCTGGTGGCAGAGTTTCACCTCCCCGCCTATCGACTGATCGTTAATGGCGGGGAGTACCAGGATTTTCCGCAGTTGCATTTCCACTTGATCTCCCCTCTCCCCCCGGGAGAGGGCCAGGGTGAGGGCTGATGACCGATTCCATCGCCATCCTCGACTTCGGTTCCCAGTTCGCGCAGCTGATTGCGCGGCGGGTGCGCGAGGCACAGGTGTATTGCGAGCTATTTCCGTGGGACACGCCGGCTGAAGAAGTGATGGCGCTGAACCCAAAAGGATTCATCCTCTCCGGCGGACCGAATTCCGCTTACGAGCCGGGCGCACCGTTCGTGCCGGACTACGTGCTGGCTTCCGCCAAACCGGTTTTGGGCGTCTGCTACGGCATGCAAGCCCTGACCGTGGCCCTCGGTGGTCAGGTGGATTCCATCAACCGAACGTGAATATGGGAATGCAAGCATCGACCTCCTAATCTCCACATCCTCTAATCTCCACGCTTTCCACCGTCTGGATGTCGCACGGCGACCGGATCACGCACATGCCGCAGGGCTTCGTGGCGCTGGCCAAATCGGGCAACAGTCCCTATGCGGCAATTGGAGACTTCGGGCGCAAATATTTCGGCGTACAGTTCCATCCGGAAGTGCATCACACCCCGCATGGAGGGGAAGTGCTCGAACATTTTGCGGTGGAGATTTGCGGCGCTCAACCCGAATGGACGCCCGCTTCCATTATCGAGGAGAGCGTAAAACGGATACAGCAACAGGTCGGAGACGAGCGCGTGCTGGCGGCCGTCAGCGGCGGGGTGGACTCGTCGGTGGCGGCGGCGCTGGTGCACAAAGCCATCGGCGACCAGTTGGTGGCGGTCTTTGTGGATACGGGATTGCTGCGCGAGGCAGAAGGCGAGCAGGTGGTAACGGTCTTCCGCGAGCAAATGGGCGCAGAGTTGATCGCCGTAGAGGCAGAAGAGCAATTTTTGGAGGCGCTGCGCGGTGTGACCGAACCGGAGCAAAAGCGCAAGATTGTGGGGGAAAAGTTCATCCGCATTTTTGAAGAACAGGCCAGGCAGCTTGGCCACCCAAAGTTTTTGATGCAGGGGACGATCTACCCGGACGTGGTCGAGTCGTCGGCGCCGGACAGGAACAAGGCCGAACGGATCAAGTCCCATCACAACGTGGGCGGCCTGCCGGAGGATATGCAGTTCGAGCTGGTGGAGCCGCTGCGGTATCTGTTCAAGGACGAGGTGCGGGCGGTTGGGGAGGCGCTGGGGTTGCCCGAGTCGATGGTTTGGCGGCAGCCGTTCCCGGGTCCGGGCTTGACCGTGCGCTGCCTGGGCGAGGTGACTCCCGAACGCGTGGCCCGTCTACGGGCGGCGGATGCCATCCTGCAGGAGGAATTATCGGCGGCCGGTTATCTCGGGAAAAGCGCAGAGACTTCGCAAGCCTTCGCCGTTTTGCTGCCGGTCCGCTCGGTGGGCGTGATGGGTGACCAGCGCACCTACCAGGAAGCGGTGGCGATCCGGGCTGTATCCACCGAGGATTTCATGACCGCCGACTGGACTCGCCTGCCGCACGACCTGTTGGCGAAAGTCGCGAACCGCATCGTCAACCAAGTAGACGGAATCAATCGGGTCGTGTATGATATCACCAGCAAACCGCCTGCAACCATCGAGTGGGAGTGAACCCAAAACAGTACGAATTACGTAGATATAGATTGAAACTATGTAATTCTTGCTTCAAGGAGACAAAACATGACGTTCAATTTTGGAGAAGTGCTCACCCGCGCCTGGCAGATCACCTGGAAATACAAGGTTCTCTGGATTTTTGGGATCCTGGCGGGTTGTACTAACGGCGGAGGGGGTGGAGGCGGCGGGGGCAACACAAATTTTTCAACCGGCCCTTCGGAAAACTGGAACGTTCCTCCAGAAGTTCAACAATTTGTGGCATGGATGGAAAGGTTCGTGCAATGGGCAGCAGACAATCTATGGATATTCATCATTGTTGGTCTGGTGTTCTTGCTGCTGGTGGTGATCAGCATCTTCCTGGGAACGATCGGAAAGATCGGCTTGATCAAGGGTTCCTACCAGGCCGAAATGGGCGCGGAGAAGCTGGCCTTCGGTGAGTTATTCAGCGCCAGCATGCCATACTTCTGGCGGGTGTTCGGGCTTTCGTTCTTGATCGGGTTGGCAGTTTTCTTGCTCTTTGTCCCCCTGATTCTGCTCGGGGTGCTTACAGCCGGCCTGGTTCTGCTGTGTTTGCTGCCTTTAATCTGTCTGTTGATCCCGGTTGGTTTCGCAGTAGGCATTATCGTCAAACAGGCCGACCGCGCGATCGTACTGGAAGACCTGAGCATATGGGATGGTCTAAAACGCGGCTGGGACATCTCCAGGGCCAATGTCGGGCCTCTGCTCGTCATGGGGCTGATCCTGTTTGGCATCTCGCTGGTGCTGGGGATCGTGATCGCCCTGCCGATCTTCATCGTGGTCTTCCCGACCATCTTTGCCTTTGCCATCGGCGAGGGCCGCTCTTTCACCCCGCTTTACCTGGCTCTGGCCTGCATCTGCCTGTACGCCCCGGTGTCCTGGGTTTTGAACGGCATCTTGAATACCTTTACCCAGTCCGCCTGGACGCTGACCTATCTGCGCCTGACTCGAACCCCTGAACTTCCGGAGGCTCCCGTTTTCGCGGAACCCAATGCGTAAAATCTCCCTGATCCTGCTCGGCCTGCTGTTGCTGGCCGGGCAGGTCTACGCTGTCCGCGCCCAGAGCGCGGCTACCGCGAACATACTTCTTGTCGAATGCGCAGGGCTTCCCAACTGTTGGAGCCCTGCTAGATGTATTGGATGAAGAGGGAAAGCCCATCGCCGGTCTTAAAGCCGAAGATGTGACCGTTCTAGAAGACAACCAGCCGCTACTCGCTGAACGAACTGGTTGAAACTACGCCTCCGGCCCAGATTGTGGTCGCGATCAACCCCGGACCCGCGCTTGGTGTCCGCGATGGGGAGGGGATCGAACGCATCAGCCGGGTAAAAGAAGTGCTGACCGGTTGGGCGGAGTCGCAGCCTGCAGAGAATCCGGATGATCTCAGCCTGGTCTCGATTGCCGGGCCAATCATCACGCACTCCAAGCCGGATGGGTGGAGCATCTCCTTAAACGCATTCCAACCGGATTTCCGCTCTACCACGCCTAGCGTGCAGTTGCTATCGGTTGCGCTGAATACGGTCAACGAGGGAACGCCTATTCCGGGGGTGAAGCGCGCCATTCTTTTCATCACCCCGCACATGGACGACCCCAACATCGACCTGCTGCTGAACGATATTGGGGAGCAAGCCCTCGCTTCGAACGTGCGGATCTTCGTCTGGTTCGTGGACGCGGAACAATATTTCGACACGCCCAGCGCGACTGCTTTCAAAGCCCTGGCTCTGCAAACCGGCGGCGATACTTCGCTTTTTCGGGCAGGGAAGTTTTGCCAGACCCGGAAACCTATTTTTCACCGCTGCGTCATTTATACTCATTTTCCTACGCTTCCACGCTGACCACCAGCGGGCAACATAACCTGGCCGTCAAAGTCGAGACAGCTTCGGGGGCGATCACATCCGAGGGCCAGAGCTTTAGCCTGGAGGTGGAACCTCCCAACCCGATCCTGGTCATGCCGCCGGCGCAAATTGTCCGCCAGGCGCCGCAGGACGATCCATTCAACACCAAACTCCTCTTGCCGGAAAAGCAAGAGCTCGAAGTCATTATCGAATTCCCCGACGACCACCCACGGCCCCTGGCGCGCACGACGCTGTACGTGGACGGGCAAGCGGCAGACCAGAATGAAACCGAACCGTTCGATACCTTCGTCTGGGATTTAAGCGAGTATAGCGATAGCGCCGAACATAGCCTGGTTGTGGAAGTGGTCGACAGCTTGGGAATGAGCAAAGCCAGCATGAGCGTTCCGATCACGGTGACTACCGTGCAGCCGCCCACCGGGTTTCAGGCATTTTTGGCCAGGTACCGCCTGTATATCGCTGCCGGCGCGATTATTGTGGCAGGCGGAATTCTGATTGTCGTATTGTTAACCGGTCGCGTGCGGATCAGGTCGCGCCGGGAACGGCGCGCCGATCGTAAACGATATACCGACCCGGTAACCCAGCCAGTCGCCATCCAGCAGGCGGAACCGCCCTCGAAGAAGAAGCAGGCAGTCCGCGCGCCCTGGAGACGCGGGGAACGGGAACGAGTGCCGGAAGCGCCCGCATATCTGACCCGCGTGCGAGAAGATGGCGAGCCCATGACCGGGAATCCCATCCCCATGATTGAGCAGGAAACGAGCTTTGGCACTGATCCCGTGCAGGCGACGAAAGTACTCGACCATCCATCCGTTGCTGCCCTGCATGCCCGTCTGAAGCGGACAGAGAGCGGTGAGTTTTTGCTGCTCGATAACGGTTCCGTAGCCGGAACCTGGGTCAACTATGAAGCAGTTCCCAAAAGCGGGCATGTTTTAAAACATGGCGACATGGTACACTTCGGCCTATTAATGTACCGCTTCTCCTTGAAGAATCCCCCGGCGGACGCCGAACCTAAAATCATTCCCGAGGCCCCTGCTGAATGATCCGCACTGATCGTGCCCACCTGAACGTCGTCGCCCAGACCCACGCGGGCATGACCGGGAAAAACAACGAAGACCGTTATGCCATCAGCTCGTTCCAACTGAGCGAGGAGGACCCGACCCCGGTCTTGTTTGCGGTGGTAGCCGACGGGATAGGCGGGCACAGCGCCGGGGAGGTGGCCGCCGAACTGGCGGTAGATCACATCAGCCAGTTTGTCGCGGAAAGCGATGCGCACCGCCCCAAAAGAACCCTTGAAAGAGCTATCCACGAAGCCAGCGATGCGATTGCCGATCACGCTGCTTCGTCCGACGAGCAGCAAGGCATGGGCGCTACCTGCGCCTGTGTCTGGGTCATTGGCGACAAGCTCTATACCGCCACCGTGGGGGATTCACGCATCTACCTGCTGCGCGAGGGCCGCATCCAGCAATTGACCACCGACCACACCTGGGTCCAGGAAGCGGTCGAGAAGCAAATCCTGTCCCCGGAGGAGGCGCGCGAACATCCCAACGTGCACGTCATCCGCCGCTATCTGGGTTCGCCAGACCCTCCCGAAGTCGATTTTCGTCTGCGCCTGTACGATAGCGAAGCCGATGCGCTGGCCGAAGGCAACCAGGGAGCCCAGATCCGTCCCGGCGACACCTTTTTGATCTGCAGCGATGGACTTACGGATCTGGTCTGGAACGACGAAATCGCCGAGACTATTCGCTCGAAGAACAATCCCAAGGCTGCTGCCCAGCAGTTGATCGAAACAGCCAACCAGCGGGGCGGGCACGATAACATCACGGTTATCCTGATCAGTGTGCCGCGCGATTTGAAGATGGTCGTGCCCAAAAAAACAAACTGGAGAGCCTGGATCATCGGTGGCGGAATCACCCTCCTGCTTTTCCTGGCTTTCACCTCGGTCCTGGCGGTCAACTTTTTGCGCTCCACTGTATTTGCCACTCCCACCCTCTCGGTCACCCCCAGCCCTGTTCCCAGCGCAACTCTTTCACTCACGCCAACGATCTCTCCCACGCCAACAGAAACCCTGACGCCAACGCTCACCCCGCTCGGGCCAACTTATACTCCCTGGCCGACGAACACGGTAAGACCTTCCAGTACCCGAACGCCATAAAAAAAACCGGCTTCAAAATCGGGTTTTTTTATGGTTAGAACTTGTTCGTTCGGGTTTGTCCTATTCCCCTGTGAGAGAACCCTTGTTTTCAATCGAGCAAAGCTTCTATTGTGCGATTATTTTCCGCCAGGCGTTCGGCGAGCAGGCTGGCAATCCACTGGTGCAGGAAGGCAGCGACTTCCGGATCGTTCTTTTTCATCTCCCTGAGCCCATTTCTGGAAAGCCGGTAGACCGTGCTGGGCTGATCTGCGACAACGGAGGCGGTGCGCACATTTCCCAGATACATGCCCATCTCGCCCACGGTCGTCCCGCCGCGCATGCTGCGCAGGCGCATGATCTTTCCATCCGGAAGGTCTAGCTGGACCGAAACCAGGCCGGTTTCGATAAAATACATCTCATCCGGCTGGTCGCCCTGGCGCATCAATTGGTGTCCCTCCTCTACTTCCATCCTTTCAAGGTACTTCATCAATCTGCCTACATCATCCAGTTCCGGGATAGCCCGTTGGAGTTGTTCTTCGATCTTCTCGAAGAACCCCGCCAGGTCTTTACCCCCCTTGGAAGCCAGAATCCGGTTTTCGCACCACTCCAGGCCGTGATCCAGAGTCGGGAGGATGATGAAGCTATCATCTGCTTCGTCGATCAACCCGCCTTTTTCCATCATGCGCTCGATGGCCGCGGACAGGTTGGTCCAGACCATCCGGATATCTTGAGATTCAGCCAGTTGCTTCATGCGCGTGATGCTGAAAACTGCCGAAGAGTTCGAGCAAAACCACCTGGCGGAAATCCAGGACGACAAAGCGCAACCGCGGTTGGCCCGGATCGTTCAAACGGTCCCTGATCTGGTCTAACAGTTTTTGGGCAGTTCCAAAAAAGATAAATCCTTGCAAACGCAGAATAAAGATTTCCCCGCCCCTCTCCTGGAGCGTTTGGCGGTGGACGAGCGGGCGTTCCACCTTGCTGTGGTAGGTTGCTCCGGACAAGGTGTGCTTGACCGCGTTGATCCGGCTGTAACTGACCACGAACATGACCACCGCCGCCAACACGCCCACGGCAATCCCTTCCAAAAAGCCAATGCTGGCAATTGCGATCAAGATCATCAACACCAGCAGGTAGTCGATCCTTGGCAGGCGCGCGCGTGCATCGACCACCCACTCCACCAGGAAGGAGAGCCCCATAAAGAGCAGGATGCCGCCTAACATTGGTTTTGGGAAATAGGAGAGCGCATCTGCCCCGAATAACAGCGTCCCGCCGGCGACCAGCGCAGCGAAGACGCCGGCCCACCTGGTCTTCGCGTTGAGACGGTGGGTCAACACGGTCATGCTGAGCGCCGGATATCCAACCGTGCTGCCAAATAAGCCTGCAACCAGGTTCGCGATGCCGGTCGTTTTCAGCTCTCGGTTCATATCGATATCTTCTTTAACGGCAACCTCGAGAGCGCTGGCATTCAGCAGCAGCGAGATCAGGCTGAGCACGACCACTGCCCCGATCTTATCCAGTTGGGTCAGGATAGCTGACCAATCCACCAGGGCCAGGGAAGCCGGGGTGAGCGGCCGGAACAACGCCTCCTGTTCAAAAGGGCCTAACAACCAGCCCAGCCTGGCAGCCTCAGAAGTCGAAATTCCCAACAAGGCAAGAACGATGTAAAACAAGCCAATGGACAAAGCCAACATACCGGGAATCACCAGGGAGTGAGAACTGCGACGCAGGACGAGCAAGAGCGTCACAGCGAAGACTAGGCCCGGGAGCCAGTGGATCAGGACATCGCTCTGGAAGAGCTGCGTGAAGTTGCCCAGCGTGATGGACATGTCGGTCATGACGCTGAAGCTGCCCGCGGCCAACAACCAACCTGTCCCGGCCAGAAAGCCACCTACCACGGGGTAAGGGATGAAACGCGCGAAGCCACTTAATTTGAAACGTCCAAACAGGATGAATACGGCGCCTGTCAGTAAAGTGGTCAAAATGATCGCAACCACAACCGTGGTGAACGTCCCCTCCAGGTTGGCGGAGGCCGACGTATTGCCAACCACGCCGGCAGCGATCAGCGCCAGGATAGCGGCAGGCGTATCCTGCGGAATGGTCATGGTACCGGGGATGGAGCTGGTGAGCGCGCCAAGCAAAGGGACGGTAAACGCGCCGAAAAGAACGAAGCCGATGCCGTAGGCCACATAAGGGGCCAATGCGCCTGAAAATATCAAGGCTGCCAGCGATATCTCCAGGCTGACGACCGTAATTCCCACGATAAGTCCGGCAGTCAGGCCGGGAACCAGCATTTTTGGTTGGAAACTCCCTAAAACGTTTTTCCCCATGCAGGCGCCTCCCGAAGATGAATGAAAAAGAGCAAGTTTATCAGGTTTGCTCGCCCAGTATAGCATGCCTTACAGGGCAATTCTTTCGCGTGTTTATATAGTCCTTTCCCGGTCCAGCCACAACTCGCGGTACTGGCGGTTCCAGTCGATCAGGAAGCGGAGTGCCAGGACTGTTCCAATCGCGACGGCAACCCAAAATTCGATCGCGCGAAGTCCCAGCAGCCAGAAGACGGGCGCCATCAGGACCCCGGTAAATACGCTGGCCCGCGCCCCGTGCCGAACGGTGAGGGTCAGGACAATCAAAATAGCGAGAGCAGTCAAGAAAGCCAGCGGCTCGACCGCCAGCAAGCCTCCCCCGGCGCAGGCGAGACCCATCCCACCGCGGAAACCGGCAAAGACCGGCCAGCAATGCCCGATCACCGCGGCGGCCGAGGTGAGTGGCACCATCCAGGCCGCCTGGGCGAATTGCAACGCCAGCCAGGTCGGGACGAAGCCTTTTGCAATATCCAGGGTCAAAACCAGCGCGCCCCAACCGAAACCAGCCTGCCGGATGGTGTTGGTTGTGGTGGCGTGGCCGGAACCGGCATCGCGCACGTCCACGCCCTTGACCAGGCGCGTGACCCAGATCGAAGGCGTCAAGGAGCCGCTCAGATAGCCGAGCAAGAGGAAGGCCAGGGTGGCAAAAAATGGATTCGTCATCGGCTACGCTCATCCCGTTTTTTCTTTTTCTCTTCCGCCCGGCTGATTTTTTGGACTTTGTCGATAAAGCGATAGAAGCGGAACAGCAACGGTCCCAACAAGACGGCAATGAGCACAACCAGGACCATCAGTTCCGGCCATCCGATGGCAACGATCGGACGACAGGATAATAGCGCCAGTCCAAAGCTCAGGATGGCAAGGAAAACGGGATGACGTTTCATCATTATGAATTCTAACCTATCATATTCTGTGTTGATTTTTTGCTCCTTCCCATTAAAACGGTAGAGCCGAATGAATAAAACTGGCCTTCAATCCAGGTTGCGGACGGCAGGATGGGTCAGACCAAGCCCGACCAACACGATGGTCGCAAATCCGCCGATCAAAAACACCGTCGGTGCGCCGACCAGGTCCGTGGCCCAGCCTGTTATGCCAAACCCCACTGGGAGTAAAACGAATGATCCCAGCGCGTCCAAAGAGTAGACGCGTCCCAGCAAGTCAATCGGAACCATTTCCTGCAAGGTATGGTTCCAAATCAAGGAAAATGCTGCATGGCACATGCCCGTGACAAACATCCCTGCCACCAGGACTGGGATGGGCAATTCCCACCCGAACAGCAGCAGGACCCCTCCCGTCAGCATGGTGGCAAGATAACCAAGCCAGCCGCGTTTGTGCAGGCGCGTGTACTGCCCGAGCCAGAGCGTGCTCAAGACAAACCCAAGCGACGAGGCGGAACCCAAGAGGCCCAACAATCCAACATCCGCGCCAAGATTGTCCTTGATGAGGAAAGGTAACGCGACCGACCGTGGGCTGGCCTCCGTCATATTGATGAACCCGAAGATCAGGATGCCGATCCAAATCCACGGGATCGTAACAACCGCATTCCAGCCGCCGCGCAGGTCTCCAATTCCCTGGCGAAGCGCTTCTTTGAAGGTTGTTCGTTTTACAATATTTTCGGGAAGAACTCTCCTGCGATTTCGCCTGTTCGAAATTCCCGCGCAGGATGGGCAGGACACAAAGGGCGGAAATAAAAAAAGAAACGGCATCCAGGCCAAAGGTCATGGACGTACCGCCCGCGGCAACCAGCGCAGCGCCCAGCGCCGGTCCAACGATCCCGGTCACGCGTTGGCTAAATCCGTTCAAAGAGATTGCGCTGGTCCACAATTCGGGGGGTGTGATCTGCGGGACAACCGCCTGGTAGGCCGGGAAGAAAAAAGCCTCAACCAGACCAAAGATGACGCTGGCAAGATAGATGTGCCACAACTCCAACGCATCCAGCCAGGAGAAGATGGCAATGAAGGCGATCACCAAACCGCTGAGCAGGTCTGATATAAACATGATGCGGATGCGCGGGAAGCGGTCCACCACCACGCCGCCGACCAATAAAAATAACAGCATCGGGATCTGGGATAACACCAGCACCGTCCCCATGGCTGTGGCTGAACCGGTTTTTTCCAGCACCCACCAGGCTAAGGCGATGCGGTAAAGGTTGTCGCCCAGGCGCGAAGTGGTTTGCCCCGCCCATAGCAGGGCAAATGGGCGATGCTTGAGAGAACGCAAAACATTCATACTTGTTCCATGGCCGTCATCCAGGGACGGATCTCACGAACGAGCAAGCTCGATATGATCGCGAAGTCGACTACTGCGAACGTTCTTCGAGATGCGAACAAATTACGTTATTCCACGATCTCTTTGACGCGCCCGACCTGCCCGTCCTGCAAACGGACTTTGATCCCGTGCGGATGTGTGGGCGATTTGGTCAGGATGTCTTTAACAATCCCCTCGGTGAGTTTACCGCTGCGTTGATCCTGTTTCAAAACGATGCGGACAAGGGAACCAGGCCTGATGTTGGCGCGGGTGTTTCCTTTCGGGTTTTCCATGTTAGAGCTCGTTCCAACCAGCGATTTCTGCCTGGATCACATCCCAGCCGGAATAAGGGCTTCGCATGAGCCCAATTTTCGAGATACCGGTTTTTCTGTCGATTGTCTTCCCGTCGTTTTTCAATCCCTGCCAAGCCGTGTTTACTTCGACCTGGGCAAAATCTCCATCAACGGTTGCTTTTTCGACCTGAAAAGAAAGGGCCATGATGGCGATATAGTTTGTGTGAAATCTCTTGACCGTGCCTTTGAATTCTTCCAGACTGATCGCATTGCCCTGCAAATCTTTCAAGGCATCCTTCCCAAGCGCGAGATCGAGCATCTCATCGTCACGTTTGAAAAAGGCATGCAGGAACTCCTCGGCCCACTGTTTTACGTCTACCTGATCATTCGGATGGAAGTCTTCATAGGTAAAGTGGCTGTACATATCCGGAATACGAATATCATCCATCATTTCGTTCAGTAACTCTTCGGTAAGGAAGCGATACGCCTCCCGGTCGTCCACTTCGTTAATAAAGTCAACAACAATATTATTTGCGTAGAGCAGTTCCAGTAGCTGGTCGAGCGCATCTTCCAGTTCAGCATCCGAAATATCGAACAATGGACGGATCGCAGGATTCCCAATGCGCTCGCGGACAGAAATTTCCGCAGCGTTTTCGAACTGGCGTTCGAACTCGGTGATGTAATCCAGCCACTCGCTCTCTTCCTGAGAGGAAAGCTCTTCACTGTGGCCTTCGAGTTGCATTCCGTAGCGCTTGCGCAAATCCTCTTTTTCTTTTCGTTCAGAATACGCTGGATTCGATCCTGGAAATCGTCGTCGATCGGCGGTTGGGTCATTTTTTCTCCATAAGAGTGCCTTACCCTATCAAAGATAACACCCAGGCATCCACGATTTCGCTCTTCCCCTTGAGGTTGAACTGGCGGGATTGCATTCCCTCCTGCGCCAAACCGGCAGCCGTACGAGTCGCTTCGCTGATGACCACTTCACCCGGGCCGGCCTTTGACGCAAGGCGGGCCGTCGTATTGACCGCATCTCCTAACAGGGCAATGTCCGAAATTCCTTCCGCTACTTCTACGGAGCCGATGTAAGCAACCCCGGTGTGTACGCCCACTCCAACGGGGATCCACGGCCCGGCCGGATCGTCGTGGCCTGTTGCTTTCAGGATCCTTCGGGCGGCGTCGACCGCAACCCGGGCGTGCTCTGGACCGGCAAATCCCGGCGCGTAAAACCCGGCTACCTCATCCCCGATCAATTTCTCAACAAAAGCGTTAGTGTGGAACAACACATTGGTGGCTGCCCGGTAAAAACGATTGATCTGCTGGCTGAACTCAGCAGGCCGGATGCCTTCCGCCAGGCTGGTCGACCCGCGCACGTCCGCAAAAAGCATGGAAACTTCGAGCTCTGTCCCGCCGCGAAATTTGTTTGCAAAGCGCTCACAAACGTTGCACAACTGCGGATTCATTTTAGAGGGTTCCAGATCTAAGCAGCAATTTGGAAAGCCAACCGCCGATCCCCTCGAAGGGATAATAGCAGATGCGGCAGCGCGGGTTCGCAGGCAGGTGCCGCACCAACGGACGCCAGATTTTTCTTTCATACCAGGGTTGGTGATAATGTTCAGGCACACCGCCGGTGGTCAGGTACGCACGCCAAACGGCTTCCACTTCATGGTCTTGGTCGAAATCTTTATCCATTCCTATAACTCTTTCGCTAAGGCTCACTACCAGGTAACAAAATTATACAGGTTAAATTTGGATGTCCCCTCGCTTGGTTTTCATGATGACCTTCCTTGATCAACATCTTTAGGGGAATAGAAATCCGAAATTTTGGTCCCGGGCATATGCATGCCCGGGACCAAAATTTCGGTACTTTCCCGTCACAAACGATAGAACCTATAAAAGCGAAGGGGGCATTATTGCAGCAAGCCCCGCGCGAACTTCAAAAACGCCTGCACATCGTTGAAATTGGTCACCATTCCCACCGAAATCCGCACCGCGCCGGAGGCTTTGCCGTCGATGCACAGGCGGAAATCATCCACGGTCAGGCGGTCCTCGTGGTCGGGACGGGTGAAGCAGACGTCCAGCTCTACCCGCGAGATGCCCAGCGCGATCTCGCCCGCGCCGGGATTGCAGAAGCAACCCGTTCGCAGCGAGATGTTTTCTTTGTTGGCAGCGGCTTCGATGTCGCGGTGGTCGATGATCTGGCCGTCCTTGTTGTAGAAGTTGACGGTTACCGCGCCGCCGCGGCCCTGGGTGGTGGTCGGCCCGTACACGCGTACCAGCCGCTCGCCGGTGGTGTGCTTCATCAGGGTCAGGTGGTCGAGCAGCCAGCCGGTCAGGCAGCGCACGCGCTCGTGGATCACGTCATAGCCGATCGACTCGATGTGTTTGAGGCCGATCTCGATGGCCGGGATGTTGAGGTAATCCAGCGTCCCGTCTTCGAAGGCGGCGGCGCCATCGGCCAGGTAGTATTTGTCACCCTGGACGGAGGCGACGGTAATGGTCCCGCCGGCGAACCAGGGACGGTGCAGTTTCGCCAGGGCCTGCTTGCGGGCGATCAACGCCCCCAGGCCAGTAGGATAGCCGAAGATCTTATAGAACGAAATGGGCACGAAATCGGGCTTGACCCTGGACAAGTCAAGCTGGTTGGTGGGGACGAAGGCAGCCGCATCCAGCAAGACATCCCAACCGGCCCGATGCGCCTTTTCGATCCAGCGCAATGGGTGCAGGACGCTCGAGAAGTTGGATTGCGCGGGATACGCAAACAGGTTGCGATGCCCCGGTTTGGCGCGAGACAGGTACTCGTCCAGTTGGGCGGCGTCCACGCGCATGTCCGGGAGCGCAACCGGGATGTAGGTCACCTCTGCTCCTCGTGCGGCGGCAAATTCCCGGATCCCGTTGACGGAGTTGTGGTTGTCGAACGTCAAAAGGTAGTGCCCGCCGGGGAAGGGATAGGACTCGCCCACCAGCTTGAGCGCGCCGCTGGCGTTGGGCGTAAAGATGCACAGATACTCTTCAGGGTCGGCGTTGAAGAAGCGGAGCACGTACTCGCGCGCGTGATCCACCAATTCGGTGGCAGCCATGGAGGTCGGGTTGCTGGAATGGGGATTGCCAAAGACAAACTGGCTCAGCATCTGGTGATGTTTGCGGATTTGTGAGTCCGCATACAGCCCGCCGCCGGTGTAATCCAGATAGACATGTTCCCCCAGATCGACCCGCGCATAGTCCGATGTGCGCAGGTGGTCGAGCGCTTCGGTGGACGGGTAACTGGGGTACGCTTTTAAAAAACGGATGAGATCGGGCTGGGTGTTCGACATGCTGCCTCCTGGTTTTATTTAACCACAGAATGTGCCTTTGGGGTATGCATGCAGATGAAAACCGTTTAATCAAAACCCTCCCCCTGAAAGGGGGAGGGCAGGGTGGGGGTCAAGCGACCGTCTCAGGCTCTTCCTGTTTCTTGAACTGGCTCATATACAGGTCATAATAAAAGCCTCGTTTCGCCAGCAGCTCGTTGTGCCTGCCTCGTTCGACGATCTGGCCCTTGTCCAGCACCAGGATCACGTCCGCGTTGACGATGGTGGACAGGCGGTGGGCGATGACGAAGGCCGTCCGCCCTTTGAGCAGCTCGTCGAACGCCTTCTGGATGAGCCGCTCGGTGCGGGTATCGACCGAGGAGGTTGCCTCGTCCAAAATCAGGATTTTCGGGTCCGACAGCGCCGCCCGTGCAATGGACAACAGTTGGCGCTGTCCCTGGCTCAGGCCGGAGCCGCGCTCGCCCAATACCGTACCGTACTTCTCGGGCAGGCGCTCGATGAAGGTGTCGGCGTAAGCCAGTTTTGCGGCCGCTTTGACTTCCTCGTCGGTCGCGCCCGGCCGCCCGAAGCGGATGTTGTCCATCACCGGGGCGCTGAACAGGAAGGTATCCTGCAACACGATGCCGATCTGCTCGCGCAGCGATTCGGTCGTCACGTCTGCGACGTTGATGCCATCGATGCGCACTTCCCCACCAGTCGGGTCCCAGAAGCGCGGGATCAGGTTGATGATGGTGGTCTTGCCCGCACCGGTCGGGCCGACGATGGCGACCGTCTGTCCCGGTTCGGCAACGAAGTTGACGTCGTTGAGCACCGGCTCGTCGATCTTATAGGCGGACGAGACGTGGTCGAACTCCACCTTGCCAACGATCTCAGGCATCTCCCGTGCGCCCGGTTTTGACTGCACGGAGGGTTCTTCATCCAAAATGCCGAAGATGCGTTCCGCGCCCGCGATCGCATTTTGGATGTTGGTCCACAGCACAGAGATCTGCTGGATGGGCTGGTTGAAGCGCTGGACGTAGGCCAGGAAGGTCACTACCAGGCCGAGCGAAACGACCGTGCCCATCAGGGTCTGTCCGCGGAGCAGGTACCAGCCACCGGCGCCGGTGACGATCGCCAGCGCCACATACGACATGGCTTCCAGCGTTGGGGCCAGGGCTGAAGTAAAGGCTACCGCGCGGACGTTGGCGTCGCGATTGGCGGCGTTGACCAGCTTGAACTGCTCGATGTTTTCGTCTGCGCGGTTGAAGGCCTGCACCTCGCGCACGGCGGAGATGCTTTCCTGCAGTTCAGCGTTGACCGAGCCGATCTCCTGTCGCGCCCGCCGGAAGGCTTTGCGGGCTTGCCCGGAAAAGTAGATCGTCGCCAGGAACATCAACGGGGCGACCGCCAGCGCCAGCAGCGCGAAGGCCACGCTGGTGGTGAACATGTTGTAGGAGATCCACACCAGGAGCAGGATGCCGCTGAAGACCTGCACCAGGGCGAACGAGATGGACTGTTCGATGGCGCTGGTGTCGTTGGTGATGCGGCTCATCAGGTCGCCGGCTTCATTTTCGGAGTAGTACCCCAGGGAAAGCTTGTGCAGTTGCTCGAAGACTTCCACGCGCAGCTCGCGCAGCACGTGCTGCCCGCTCCAGGACATGGTGAAGAAGGTCATCCCGTTGAGGATGGCGCTGCCCACGTACAGGGCGATGGTGATCCAGATCAGGCGGACCAACCCGGACGTACGCTGGGCATCGGTGCTGGTAGCCGGATCGGGGGCTGGTAATCCGCCGCGCGTGAAGGCGCTGTAGATGAGCTTGTGCGTGGTTGAAAGCGTGGAGGGGTCGCTCTGTCGCCAGCCAACAATTGGAAGCCTGCTGCTGGCCGCTCTGCTGCGCGCCGGGGAGGAACGATCCAAAGCCGCTGCTGGCGCTGATGGGCACCAGGAAACAGTCGGTGGCCTGGCCGAGCAGGTCAGGCGTGGTCACCTGGGCCCAGGTGGCGATGACCACGAAGACCACCGCCAGCAGGATCATGTACCAGAATCGGCCAAAATAGGAACCGAGGCGGGAGAGCGTTTCCCCAATGTTCCGGGGTTTCAGGGTGTCGCTTTGCAGCGCACCGCGCATAGGACCGTGCATCATTTCGCACCTCCCTGGATGACCGGTGAGGCTTCCGAAGACTGGAAGACTTCGCCAGCCTGGTGTTCTTCCTCGTAACTCAGGATCTGGGAATTGTAAATTTCAGCGTAAATCGGATTGTTTTCCATTAAATCTGCATGCTTTCCGATGGCGATCACTTCGCCCTTGTCGAGCACCAGGATCTTGTCGGCTGTCATGACCGTGCTGATCCGTTGTGCGATGACAAAGGAGGTGCGCCCTTCCATGAGTTTGTCGAGCGCGACCTGGATGAGCGATTCGGTTGTCAGGTCCACGCTGGAAGTGGAGTCATCGAGAATGAGGATACGCGGGTCGAGCAGCAGGGCACGGGCGATGGCCACGCGCTGTTTTTGGCCGCCGGAGAGCGTGGTGCCGCGCTCGCCAACGTGAGTATCGTAGCCGTCCGGGAAGGACATGATGAAATCGTGCGCCTGGGCAGCCTGGGCTGCGGCTTCGATCTGCTCCTGTGTGGCGTCCGGCTTGCCGAAGGCGATGTTCTCGCGGATGCTGCCGCTGAAGAGGGTAGTCTCCTGCAGCACGATCCCGATCTGGGCCCGCAGCGACTCCAGTTTCACATCGCGCAGGTCATGGCCGTCGATGGTGATGCGGCCCTCCGTCGGGTCGTAGAAGCGCGGCAGCAGGTTGATGATGGTGCTCTTGCCGGAGCCAGTCGCGCCGAGCAGGGCGATCCGCTCGCCGGGTTGCGCCTCGAAGGTCACGTTCTTGAGCACCGGCTCCCCCCCGCCGAAGTAACGGAAGGTCACATCTTCGAACTTGACCTGGCCGCGCACGTCCGGCAAGGCGATGGCGTCTGGCTTGTCCACGATGTCGTTCCGGGCGTCCAGGATCTCGAAGATGCGCTCCGCTGAAGCGGAAGCCTGCCCGTACTGTGTGATGATCATCCCCAGCATGGCGACCGGGAAGAACAGGTACATCAGGTAGAGCGAAAATTCCTGCCACGCGCCCAGCGAGAGCGCGCCTGCAATGATCTGCTTACCGCCCACGTACAGGATGGCAGCCTGGCCCAGGTTGGCGATCATAAAGACCATCGGGAACATGAAGGTGAACAGGCGCGCCAGTGCGATGGCCTGGTTCATGGTGTCGTCCGCGGCGTAGCGGAATTTCTTCTGTTGTTCCTTCTCGCGGGTGAAAGCCTTGATCACTTTGATACCCGCCAGGTTCTCCTGCAAGATAGTGTTCAGGGTCGAGATTTTGATCTGCACTTTCTTGAACATCGGCCGGGCAGCGCTGCTGAAGAAGATGAACAACACCATTGCAACCGGCAGGATCGGCATCGCCGTCCAGGCCAGCGGGGCGTTGGTGCTGAACAGGATGATGATCGTGCCCGTCAACAAAATGATCGCGCCCACCAGTTGCAGCAGGCCTTGTCCGATAAAGAGGCGCACTTTCTCCACGTCATCGGTGGCGCGGATCATCAACTGGCCGGTCTGGTTCTTGTCGTGGTACGAGAACGACAGGTTCTGGATCTTGGCGTACAGGTCGTTGCGCAGGTCGTAAGCCACTGACTGCGAGTTCTTCTCCGCCCAGTAGGCCTGCAAGAAAGCGAACACGCCCCGCAGCACGGCAAAGAAAATGATGGCGACCAGCGCTGTGAGCAGCGCCCGCGGCGCATTCGCCAGGTCCGCTTCGAGCTGGACCCTGAGCTGCTCCAGCGTTAAGTTGGACGGCCTGCCCGTGGCCTCCAAAATCTTCGGCAGCGCCGCCGAGACGAAGTTAGCCGGGATTTTGTCGAGCGCACCCAGGACCTGGTCGGCGAGGTAACCGCTGGTGACCGCGTCGATCACGTTTCGGATCATGCGCGGCACGGCCAACTGGGAGAGGGTTGCGATCAGCAAAAAGACATAGGGCAGGGCCGCTTCGCGGCCATAGCGCGTCAGATACTGGACAGCGCGCTTCATCCCGCCGCTGGACTTAGTACGCTCGCCGCGCCGGCGAGGAAGAGGTGGAGACATAGATGGTTGCAAGGGGTACTCCTTGGGATGGATTTCTTTTAGAAAGGCCTAAGGTGAAGATAGCAATAGAATGTGGAGGAAAGGTGAAGGTCTCTGGCAGGTTTTGTGGAGGCTGAAAGAACTTATAGCCTTTCTGGAGCTTCCATTCTGCGAACCGCTTCCGTCAAAATCTCCAACGCTTCGGCGATTTTCTGCTGTTCGTCCGGGTTCAGGACAACAGCCAGACTGTCTACCCAACGCGAGCGCTCGGCGATCGCTTTTGCGATGAAGGCTTCGCCCGCGGGCGAAAGACTGATTTGCTTGGCGCGCCGGTCGTGGGGGTCTTCTGCACGTTCCAGCAGGCCAGCCTGAACCAGTTTGTCCACCAGTTGGCTGGTCGCTGCGTTGGTGATCTCCAAATGTTCACTCAGGCCTGAAATGCCACAGTTCTCGTGGCGATGAACCTGCATCAGCAGGAAGAACTGAGGCATGGAAAACCCGCTCGCTTTGACGAAGCGGGCGGAATCGTGCATCGAACGGTGGATGAAGGTATCCATCCACGCGCGCAGGGATTGGGAAAATTGGACTAAGTCTGTCATAGTTAAGCAACCTTTTTAGTTAAGCGGGCTTAACTATATGCAAAAAATAAGTTATGTCAAGGTTGAGAAAGTAAGAAGAATGTTAGAAGTTTTCAACAGGAAACGAACTACGGGTGATCTCCCTATCCGATGTTGTTGTTATTTTTGAAAAGCAATAAAACGCTGTAGTTTAGCCGGAATCGCCTTGACGTAATATCGCGATTGTATCTTTCACTGCTTGGTTGGATTCCTGCAAAAATCTATAGATAACACTTAATTCCTCATCGCTGTAATTTTCGATAACTGGATCATATCGTTGTGAGAGTAGTTCAAAAAGCGGAACCATATCCTCATAGGCTTTATCGGGTACTAAACTGACGATCACCTTGCGGCGGTCCTGGGAAGATCTTTCTCTTCTTGCATAGCCAGCCTTTTCCAAGCGATCGATGACGCCCGTGATTGCACCGGTTGTCAAACCGGTAATTTCGGCCAACTGGCCAGCCGTCATTGAGCCCATCCGCTCGATCAGGTCGAGACATTTGTGGTCGGTAATATTCAAGCCGAGCCTGTCTGCAATGGTCTGATGGAGCAGCACCGTATACGTGCTTCCTTCACGGGTCAGGTCATTGATTTCTTCAATCAGTTTAGAGCGCTCCAGAACCTCCGGTTCCATAATTTCTCTCCTTTAAAAAGCATCCATCTCAACAAGGGAATCAGCTTGACAAAAATCCAATCATTGCTTAGAATCTAATTATCTTATATTATAAGATAATTAGATAACAATACACTTACAATCTAATGTAATTGAATTATACATAGTTTGTATGAAAGGAGTTAATAGCAGTGTACACAACGACCGTTTCTTCTACCAAGGATCGAACGAACAAACAAACAAGCAACCTTTTCCACCCCTCTAAATTCGAGAAGAGAAGCCCGTTTGACGATTACAAGTGGCATCTCGAATTTTAAACTCAGTGGAAACTCCCCCGAACGGGATTTGTTTCAGGCAAGGTTTACCGGTTTGATCCCCGAAGTCCGTATGAATAAGGGAGCAGTCCGCATTCGCTACCGGCTGTCGATAGCAGAATGGGTCAGACATACTCTTTTGTGGAACCGGCATGAGGCCAAAATATCCCTCCATACAACCATCCTCTGGGAGATTGATCTCAATGGCGGCGTATCAGAGATGAAAGCCGACTTACAGATGCTGAAATTGAAATCACTCGCATTTAAAGGCGGCGTCAGCCAGGCAGACATCGCATTGCCGCATCCATCCGGGACCGTCCCGATCTCTATTCTGGGAGGATCGAACAGGATATCGTTCTCGTGTATGCAGAGGACCGAAGCTCAACTCCGGGCAAGCGGCGGTATCAGCCAGCTTCAATTTGGAGATCAGTTATTCAGCAGCGTTGGCGAAAGGATAGAGCTGAAAACCCCTGGTTATGAAGATACCACTGATCGGTACGACATTCGCGTGTTTTCCGGTGCCAGCCACCTGGCTGTCCTCCGCCAAGAATAAACAATCGAACGAAGGAGATCTAAAATGAATAGGAATCTGAAATCAGAAAAAGCAAAGGCCTACCGGGGCCAGGCAATGGAAGGCTTTATCGCCAAGTGGTACGCCAAGACGACGCTCAAGGATATCGATGAATATAAGTTATTCGCAGTCCGCATAGATGAGAGCGTACCGAACGGAAGCACAATCCTCGAAGTTGCTCCGGGCCCTGGATTTCTGGCCGTCGAACTGGCCAAAACCGGTAAATTCGATGTGACCGGCCTGGATATTAGCCAGACCTTTGTGGGAATCGCACGAGAGAATGCCGCTAATGCCGGCGTGAACGCTAAGTTTCACCAAGGCAACGCTGCAGGGATGCCTTTCGAAGACGAAACCTTCGATTTCATCATTTGCAGGGCAGCCTTCAAGAATTTCGCCGACCCGGTGGGCGCGCTCTGTGAAATGAAAAGGGTTTTGAAACCCGGTGGCGCGGCCTGGATCGATGATCTGCGCCGGGATGTCTCCAACGAGGCCATTGCCGAATATGTCGACAAGATGAACTTGAACTGGCTGAACTCCCTGATCACAAAATGGACCTTTCGGTTCATGCTGACCAAGCGTGCCTATACAAAGGATGAACTGGCAGCATTTGTTTCCCAAGCCGAATTCAACCAACACGAAATTCAAGGGAATCCAATGAGTTTAGAAGTGAGATTGAAAAAATGAAAACGAATAAACAAGTAAAAATGAAAGGCAAAGGCGCTCTGGCCTTTATCTTTGCCGTGGTCTTTCTTGACCTCCTGGGGGTAAACCTGATCGTGCCTGTGCAAGCATTCCTTGTCCGCCAGTACGATACGGACGCCCTGACCGTCAGCCTGCTGACTGTAATCTACTCCGCGGCGCAGTTCGTGGCCGCCCCGGTCCTCGGCATGGTCTCCGACCGCATCGGAAGGCGACCGGTCCTGTTGATCTGCCTGCTTGGCTCGGCCATCGGCTATTTCATCTTCGGAGTAGGCGGCGCGTTGTGGATCCTGTTCCTGTCACGTTTGATCGACGGGATCACAGGCGGCAATCTCTCCGTGGCAACCGCCTACATTGCAGATGTTACGCCGCCAGAAAAACGCGCCCAGAACTTCGCTATGATGGGAGCCGCCTTCGGCCTGGGCTTCCTGCTCGGGCCTGCGATCGGTGGCATGCTGGGCAACATAAACCTGGCCCTGCCTGCCTTCGTTGCCGGCGGTCTGTCCCTGGTGGCAATGGCGATCGGTTTCTTTGTGCTCCCGGAATCTCTGACAAAAGAGATGCGGGCTGCCAACAAACGCGAAGATGCCAACCCGTTTACCGCAATTTCGAGGATATTACGTCTCCCGGGTTTGGGTTTGCTCCTGACGGCGACGTTCATCTTCCTGTTCGCCTTCAATGGTATGACCAACAACGTTTCGGTCTTTATGATTGAGAAGTTCAATGTGCAGCCATTCGAGTTTGCCCTGGTGTTCGTCCTGGCCGGCATCGTAAACATCATCGTGCAGGGCGGCCTGATCCGAATCCTCGTACCGCGCTTCGGTGAAAAACGATTGTCGATGGCGGGTCTGGTAATTCTTGCCGTAAGTTGGCTTGGGATTGTCAATGTTCCGAGCATGTGGATGGTGTATATGCTGGCAGCGGTCAGCGCTATCGGCAGCGCGCTCACCATGCCCACGCTGAACGCCATGGCCTCGAACCGCGTCAACCAGAACCAGCAGGGGAAGCTGGCCGGCGTGAGCGCTTCGCTGAACAGCCTGGCCAACGTGATTGGGCCATTATGGGCCGGGGCTGCCTACGACCTGTTGACCCCTACAGCGCCTTATTGGTCCAGCGGAGTCTTCCTGCTCCTGGCTTTCGTAATGGTCTTCCGTGTAAACGGGACAATGAAAGCCGGCGTCTCTGAATCAGCAGCTTGATACCAATTCGTTCGGGATGGGGTGCAACCTCAGCCCGAACGGCTCGTATGTCTTAATATCCCCATGAAAATTGCTTATCTTGCCCAAACCTACCCACCTATGATCAGCGGCCAATCGATTCTGACGCAACGACTGGCAGAAGGCATGGCGCGGCGGGGCCATGCCGTGCTGGTGATCGCCGCCAGCGAACACGGAAGGCCGTATGTCGAAGAGAAAGCAAGCTTGCAAGTGGTGCGCCTGCGTTCGTCGAAGAACCCGTTCCGGGTTGGCCAAAGAATATTGTCCTGGCCCTGGCGAGAGGCGAGTCTGGAACTGTTGCGCTTCCGGCCGGACCTGGTACATACGCACGATCCATTGCTTCCCGCGCTGGCCGGGATGTACGCGCTGCGCGGCATGCAAGTAAAGACCATCATGACGGCCCACCAACTCCCCTGGTTTGTCAGCGATGGGATCCGGTTCCGCTTTTTGCGCACATTCATCGATAAGATCCTTTGGTCATACGCGCGATGGTTATGTGGACAGTACGATTCTCTGCTCGTTCCAACCCAAATGATCGCCGAAATGATCAATGACCGCACGGGCATCAAACCTCATGCTATTAGCAACGGCATGGACCTGGAGGCATTCACACCACAACCGCCTGTATCCAACGAGCGAGAAATCCTGTGCAAAAAGTTTGGCCTTGATCCCCAGCGCCCCATCATCTTACACGTCGGACAATTGCATGCCCAAAAGCAGGTTGGCATCATCATCCAGGCCGCCGCCCAAGCCATGAAATCCAGCGATGCGCAGCTGCTGGTGGTTGGCGATGGAAATCAACGTGAAGCCCTGATCCGTCTGGCGCAAGATTTGGGTATCCAGGATCGCAGCGTTTTCCCTGGCTATGTTTCACTGGACGACGGGCTGCCCCGCATCTACCGGCTGGGATCCGTGTTCGCAACCGCTTCCGAAATTGAGACGCAAGGGCTTGTGCTGCTGGAAGCGATGGCCAGCGGCGTTCCGGTGGTAGCCGCACGGGCCACCTGCATCCCTGAACTCGTTCAGGATGGGGTAAATGGCTACCTCATCCCGCCTAGGGATGCGGACGCTATGGCTGAACGGATTTCAGACATCTTGCACGATCCGCAAAGGGCCCAACAAATGGGAAGGGCGGCACGCATGACAGCTGAAGGGCATTCGATTGTTGCTACCCTGGAAGATCATGAAAGCATCTACGCCCGCCTCCTTCCGGACCGAACGGCTGTGACCCGCCTCAAGAAAGACCTCCCTGTCCCCAAGAGTTTACCGATCAAACCGCTGGCAAGCGCGATTGACACCCGTTACAAGCTCTTTACCGATGTGCGACCATTTTATGAAAATCTGCTGAAAACCATCCCCACGGCTCAAGATCAAATTTCTATGATGTATCTGACGTTCGAATCAGGCGCATGGGGTCTCAAGCTGGCAGATGCCTTGCGCGAGCGGGCGGCTTCCGGCGTGCATGTGCGACTGATGGTAGACGATATCGGATTGCTGGTAGACGATCCAAAAAATGCCTTCCGCAATCGCTGGTTTACAGAGTACCTTCGTGAGGGTGGTGTAGAGGTCGACATCTTCCGCCCCTCCGGCTGGCGCCTCAGCGACTGGAACCGGTTGCACATCAAGGTGTGCGCGATTGACGAGCGTATCGCGTTCGTCGGTGGGTCGAATATCGGTGACAGATATTTGCAGATGAGCGACCACAACCTGCGAATGGACGGAGAACTGGGTTCTACCTTCCATCGGGTCTACGATTACATTCGACATCTCAGCCGCAACGGAAAAGACAAACCGGCTCCGGATTTACACTTATCCCGGTTGTTCGCCGGGCAGGCCCAGGTCCGGTTGACCGTTCCGGGACAACGTTGTGACATCCGTCGCACGCTGCTGGATCTGATCCTGGATTCGGAACAGGCAATCTACATCCGCAAGTGGTATTTCCTGCCGGATCGTGAAATCCTGGATGCCCTGTGCGCGCAGGCGCGAAGTGGGGTAGCCGTGAACGTGCTGTTTTCACACCACACACCGGTTCGACCGATTAATCTCGCCAATTATTTGCATGGTCACGATCTGGCCAGGTCAGGCGCCCGTGTATACCGTTATCTGGACGGCTCGATGCATGCGAAAGTCGCCTGGAACGACCAGGGCAAGATCCTGTTTGGCTCAGCCAATATGGACGAGAAGGCCTTGCGCAGCAACTTCGAATGCAGTCTTGTGATTGAGGATCGGGCGCTGTCCGAGCAGTTAACCTGCAAATTCGAAGCCGATACCAAGCGTAGCCTGTTGCAAACACAGGATGAATTCCAACGACTTCCCCTGACAACCAAAGCGCTTTCCTATGCCTTTCGCCTGGCAACGCCGTGGCTGTAAAGCCCGTTAGATCCACGACGAAATGAAAATCGATGGAAACCTTCGTACACAGTTTCTTACAGCAAATTCAAACCGGACAGTTCGCTGAACTGCCCGTGCAAGCTTACTTGTTGCTCGCCATCTTGGCGGTCTTCGAGGGACCACTGACCACCTTGACCGGCGCTGCCATCGCTTCCACCGGAGCCTTGAATCCTGGGCTCGTCTTTCTCTCGGTAGCCGGTGGCAATCTGACCGGAGATTTTTCTGGCACCTGTTTGGCCGTTTTGGAAAAGTGGATTGGATCACCGGTTTTGCATCCCGTATTGGGATGTATTCGGATAAGTTGGACCGGTTGGAAAAGAATGCCATAAAATACACCTCCAAGACTTTATTTGTAACAAAATCGACCAGCACACTGATTATTCCCGCCCTGATCACAAGCGGCCTGACGCGGACGCCCTGGCGACGGTGGTTTCCCCCCGTGTTGGCTGGCGAAGTGCTGTGGAGTGGTTCTTTGGTGTCGGTCGGCTATCTGGCGGCCAAAACCATCCCTCAGGTCTTGCTGGGAATCCAGTTGCTTCCCATCATTGCTATATCAGGCATGATGGTATTTATAGCGTACAGAGTTTATCGTTTCCATCGTAAAAAGTGACGGAAACCGGTAACTGATCCGGTAGATTGCTTCCCTGTAAAATTCCCTACATACAACCGCCGTCCAGCGTTTGTTAGCACTTGAACGCATGACAAACAGGATTGTCACCAAAGGAGCATACATGAGCATCCTCCTTGATATCGCAGTCCAGCAAGAAATGCTCTAGCCGTCTTCATGATATTCAAGCGCGTAAGCGACCGCCTGCTCCATCGTCATGGTGTGGCCTTCATCCCATGCTGCTTTAAACCTTTGTTTGCCTGATTTCGCGCGCAGGGAGTTTAGGTTTTTTTTATACCTGGCCTGGTCCGCGGGATCGATGACCGAGCCGATGGAAGAGCGCAAGGCAGCGGCAGCGCCGAACAGGCGCACTGCTTTCTCCGCCTGTCCCTGCGCCATCGCTACCCCTGCCAGGCGTTCAAGACACCAGGCGCTGCCGCCCTTGTCCCCGATTTCCTGGCGGACTTCCAGACTCTCGCCCAAGCGTGCAACCGCGCGGTCCCAATCTCGCTCGCGCATGGCCACCCAGCCTAACATACCAAGCGAAACGCCCACCCCCCATTTGTTGCCCAGTTTCCTGCGCAGATCCAGGCTCTGCTCCATGAGTTGTCTCGCACGCACGTAATCTCGTTGACGCAACGCCACTTCCCCCAAGCCGGAAAGCTCAAAGCCCATGCTCCTCGAATCTCCCAATTCATGCGAAATGGAAAAGGCTTCCTCCAAGCGTGCGTTCGCAAGACGGGTTTCTCCTGAACGTAGTGCATTCCATCCCAGGCTGATCAAGGCGCGCGCTGTACCATGTGTGTCCTTTCGCTCACGCCAAATTCCCAGCGCCTCTTCCAAAAAGCGGGAGGCAGAGGCATAACTGCCCCTTTCTGTGGCGGCATTTCCCAATTTAAGGAGCATCGAAGCGGTCCCCTCTCTATCTCCGATTTCGCGGTAAATGGCCAGGCTTTCCTGGGCGAGCGCGTACGTGGCTGGATAATCGCTTTGACGGTAGGCGAGCTCAGCCGCTCTGGCAAGAAGCTTGGCGCGGGCTACCGTTCGTCCCTGCGCAATATCCATAGAAAGAATAGCGTTCAATCGCTCGCGGCCTTCGCTAAAATGACCGCGCACTTCCCAGAAATAACCAAGGGCGCCAGCCAACCACAAACATGTTTCGCCCCTGTCTTTCGCTGTTTTGCTCCACTCAAGGGCCGCGCGCAAATTGTCGTGCTCCTGCCCCATGCGGTCCATCCATTGAACTTGTTCCGCGCTCTCCAAGCTTGCCTCGGCTCCCTCGGCAAGCGCCAGAAAAAAATTTGCATGCCGGTATCGAATTGTTTCCTGCTCGCCATTTGCTTCCAGTTGCTCCAGGCCAAACTCCCGCAAGGTTTCCAACATCAAAAAACGCGATTCACCATCCAGCCCTTCCATCTCTTGCAGCAAACTCTTGTCCAAGAGCGAGCCTAATTGATCCAATACGGAGACGCGGTCCGGGCGATCCCCAGCCGCCGCCACAGCCGCATCCAGCGTACATCCGCCGACGAAAACGGATAGCTGCTGGAATAATTCCCGTTCGCCTTCCTTCAACAGGTCGTAACTCCACGCAATGGTATTGCGCAGGGTCTGCTGGCGCTCCGGCAGATCGCGCGCGCCGCCCGTCAAGAATTCGAGACGGTGTTCCAACAGGGCGCGTATCCGTTGCGGTGGTAACAACTTGACGTGCGCCGCCGCCAGTTCGATTGCTAGCGGTAATCCGTCCAAGCGAGAACAAATTTCGATGACAGCCGGAGCTGTATCTTGTGTGATATGAAAGTCCGGTTTGACCGTCTGCGCGCGCTGGAGAAACAATTCGATCGCAGCATACTGCGAGAGGGATTCGGGCGACGACAGTTGTGTAAGCTCCGGCAGCGGAAGCGGCGGGACGGAATATTCGCGTTCCCCGCTGATGCGCAGACCTTCGCGGCTGGTGACCAAAATCTTTAACGCGCCGCACGCTGCCAGCAGTTCGGCGACGAGTGGCGCTGCAGCGATCACCTGCTCGAAATTATCGAGCACGAGCAGCAGTGCTTTGTTTTGCAAGTAGTCTTTCAAATTGTCGAGAACAGATCGCCCGGCGGTCTCACGGATGCCCAGGGCTTGCGCAATCGTTGAAGCAACAAATCGTGCATCGGTGATGGGCGCCAACGGGACAAAAAATACGCCGTTATTAAAATGCCCGATCATTTCGGCGGCAATTTGCAGTGCCAGGCGGGTCTTGCCGCTGCCACCCGTTCCGGTCAACGTGACCAACCGCGCGCTTTCTACCAGTTTCTTGAGTTCGCCTATTTCCTTTTCGCGGCCAATGAAGCTGGTCGACTGGACCGGCAAATTGTTCAGGATCGCATCCAGTGATTTGATGGGTGGAAAATCGGCGGGCAATCCCTGGATATCGAGCTGGTACAGATGCTTGGGCAGGCGCAAGTCTTTGAGACGGTGTTCACCCAGGTCTCGCAGAGTCAAATCATCAGGCAATTTGTTCTCGACCAACTCATACGTCCGTTGCGAGAGCAGCACCTGTCCGCCATGCGCGGCAGCCGCGATGCGCGCTGCGCGATGGACGTCGATGCCCACGTAATTCGACGAGCTGATTTGGGGCTCGCCTGTGTGCAAACCCATACGCACGCGTACACTGACGCCATCCGGCCATGTATGATGCAGCGAGCGCATGTTGGGATTGCTACCACAGCGCTGAATGGCATCCACGGCGTCTGAAAAGGCAACGAAGAAGGAATCGCCTTGGGTGCCCATCACGCGTGCCGTTATAGGTCTCGCACGCCTCGCGCACAAGCAGTTGCTGCTCCTCGAGCAGGCTGGTATATTTCTCGCCCAATTGCTGCAAGAGCCGCGTCGAGCCTTCGATATCGGTAAACAAAAAGGTAACCGTTCCGGAAGGAAGATGTTGTCCTGCCGAAGAAAAAGAAGAATCAGCCATCAATTTTCTCTAAAGCATAAGCAACCGCCTGCTCCAACGTCATGGCGCGGCCTTGTTCTATCGTATGAGTAAACGTTGATTTAACTAGCGCCGCACGGCTCGCTGCAAGTTTCTCTTCCAATTCTGCTTCATCGTCCTGTCTCCATACCCCAATGGAGTCCAAGATATTTTTGGATGCCAGGTATAGGCGCATCGCACGCACTGCATTGCCTTCGGCCTGCGCTGCATCGCCGATATGTGTTAGCGCGATAGCGATCTCATGTTTGCTGTCGAGTTGTTGTGCGATGAGTAACGCTTCCCGCAGCGCTGCCACTCCACGGGTCAGATCCCCTTGCCTGACTTGGATCATGCCGATAAAGCGGAGCGCCGCATTTTCAAAAAATTTGTCCCCCAGTTGACGATATGCCACGAGCTCCTCCTCCTGCAGGGCGAGGGAGGTTGCTAGATCCCCCTGAATATAGGCACTCATCGCCAGACCACCGACAGCATATGCATATCCCCGTTTGTCACGAACCTCTCTAAAGAGCGCTCTGCTTTCCTCCAATGCGGATTGTGCTCCGATAAAGTCACTTTCGTTGGTCAAGACGAGGCCGAGAATGCTCAATGCCCAGGCAATATTCCACTTATCATCGTGTGCACGTGCAGTAGAGAGGGCTTGTTCCACTAATGGTCGGGCTTCCTTCGGTCCGCTTTGCAACCATGTAAGCAGAGCCAGTTGTGCCAGCGTATAGGAGTACAACTTGGGATATCGCGACGCCCCGGGCATTTCCACAGCTCTTCCCAGCCATAGCCGTCCTTCACTGAATTCTGAGCGCATGGACCAGAACCAGGAAAGATCACATGCCATTTGCAGGGCTATTTCTGTTTGTCCGGTTTCGACCGCCCATTCCAACGCCGAACGCAAATTGTCACGCATGGCTGCAAGACGATGCAACCATTCGACTTGCCTGGGTCCGCGAATTTCTTTCTCAGCTTGTTTTGTCAGCCCAAGGAAATAGGCTAAGTGTTGCTTGCGCACCTCTTCTTCCTTTTCCATACTGCGCAAACAGTTCCGTGCGAAATGTTGGATCGTCTCTAATATGCTAAAAAGTATTGCGTCAGGCGTTTCCCGGTTAGACGCTCGTTGCAAAAGACTTTTATCCAAAAGGGAGGTAAGTAGACTTGATAGGGATGCGCCCACAAACCAGTCTGAAAATATTGCCTCAACAGCTTCCTGTGTAAAACTACCTGAAAAAACCGAGAGATAGGCAAATAATTTTTGTTCTGTTTCTGAGAGCAGGTTGTAACTCCAGGCAATGGCATCGTTCAATGTTTTCTGGCGTGGAGAGGGAGAGCGCATCCCATTGGCGGATAATACAAACTGGGTGTTCAAGTGTTTCAGCAAGACCTGGGGCGTCATGAGACGCATGCGCGCCGCCATTAATTCAATGGCAAGGGGCAAACCATCTAATTGAATGCAAATGGACGCAACTGCCTGGATGTTGTCCACATCCAGTGCAAAGTCAGAGCGAACCGCACGGGCGCGCTCGGCAAAAAGGGTCAAGGCGGGAAATTCAGAAGCCATTTCAAGAGCAATGGAAGAAATTGCTCCAGGTTCCTGGCGCACAGGGATCTGCAGGGCAGGCACTGGATAAATCCATTCACCAGAGATGCGCAACGATTTGCGACTGGTAGTAAGTATCCTTAAGTGGGAACAATGGGAAAGCAGATCCAAAGCGAGAGAAGAAACCTCTTCGATCAGATGCTCGCAGTTGTCCAGCACAAGCAGCAAATTTTTGTCCCCAATGCCCTCTTTGAGTTGTTCCTGTATGGAACTATTGTTTGTTGTGACATAACCCAACGATTGGGCAATCGTCTGTCCGAGTAGCGCCGGGTCAGCCAAGGGAGCAAGCGAAACGAAGAAAACCCCATTGGGAAAATCAGGTAAGACGGCGCGTGCTGCTTCAATACTCAAGCGCGTCTTCCCAGTTCCTGGTGGGCCGATCAAGGTGACGAGACGAATATCTGCTGTCAGCAAATATTCATGAAGCGCCGTAATTTCCTTTTCGCGCCCGATCAGAGAGGTGACCGGCGCAGGCAAATTCGAGCGTGTGGACTTAATAGAGGTAGACCAGGGAAATTCTGTTTGAGCCTCGCTCGGTGCGGCTTTCCAATCGCCGCGTGCAAATCGCAGAAATGCCTCCCGTTCGTTTTGGGAAATGTTGAAGACCTCTGCCAGCCGTCCCACAATTTGAATGGAGGGACGGCGTTCTTCATCCTCAATCTTGCGGAGGGTCGCCGCAGAATACCCCACGCGTTCCGCCAATTGCTCGCGAGTCAGATCCAGTGACTTGCGCCTGCGCTTGAGCCAATCACCAAAAGAATGCTCTTCCATATCAACTCTAAATTACCAAAATTGTCACACTTTTTGTCACACTTTGTGTGACCCGCGAGAAAGGGCGATTTGCTACATTGTGGATACAGAGACCAACTCGGGTTTCTGAAAATATTATAACTGGTTGAACCAGATTGGAGGAACCGTGAAAAAGACATTTGTATCCACCACCATTGCTCTGCTGCTCGCCATTGTATTCGCGAGCCCCACTTTCGCCGCGCCGGCAGCGGCAGAAAGGGAATTGCCTTTTAAGGGCTCTTTGCAGGCACTTGAGACAAATGAAGTTGACTTCCCAACATTGTTTGTAACCGCGAGCGGTTCAGGAGAAGCGACACACCTTGGCCGATACACAGTGAACTATCAGGTTGAAGTCAATATTCCTACCCTCGCGGGAGTTGGGTCAGCTCAGTTTGTGGCAGCCAATGGAGACAGACTCTTCGCTGAAGGATCAGGACAGGCTACGGAGACAGGAACCCCCGGTGTCGTTACGATTGTGGAAACTCACACCATTACGGGCGGCACGGGCCGGTTTGCCGGAGCCAGTGGAAGTTTCACTATCGAGCGCGTGCTTAACCAAGTCACGGGCGTTACATCCGGAACGATCAGCGGGACAATTGTGCTCCCTTAGGCAGATGAACTTAAAAAGGTCGTGGTCGGCTTGTCCGGCCACTACATTCCCAGGATGTCGCGCTTTATGTAACAGTTTGTGTGACCAACAGGGAAAGACGATTTACTACATTATGGTCACGGGAAACCAATTCGGTTTCTAAGAGAGAAGTTGAACAGAATTGGAGGAACTATGAAAAAGCTACATATCTCTGTCATCCTTACCTTGGCGTTCGTGCTGGCTGCGTGCAGCCCTGCCGCGCCGACCACAATCCCAAAAGCAGTGAACACACCAACCGAAGCGCCCGCAACGAATGGGAATTCGATTTCCGAAATCACCATCGAAGCGGCTGACTTTTCATACAATGCGCCCGACACCCTGAGCGAGGGCTGGGTGCGGGTCATATTGACGAACTCCGGCCAGGAACCGCACCACGTCCAATTTCTGCGCCTGAATGAGGGTGTGACCGTGGATCAGTTCGAGGAAGCTCTGAAGCAAGCCGAAGGTCCCGCACTGGCGATGACGCAAGAAAGGGGCGGCGTGGGCGCCATCCATCCCGGTGGCACCGCGCAGGCTGTGATCAATCTGCCCGCCGGAACCTATGTGATCCTGTGCTTCGTGCCCTCGCCGAGCGACCATGTGGCTCACCACGCCAAAGGCATGACCAAGAGCCTGGTCGTCCAGCCCGCCAGCGGGAACACGGCCAGCAAACCCTCAGCGGACCTGGTGGTTCACCTGAAGGATTTTACTTTCGACATGCCCGATTCCCTGACTGCTGGTCAGATGACCATCGAGGTCATGAATGAGGTCCCGAATCTCATGAATTTAACCTCCTGAAACTGTCTGAGGGGAAGACGGTCGACGACGTAATTCAATTCCTAAACGCGCCTGATGGCCCGCCACCATTCATTCCCGTTGGCGGTATGAACGGGCTGGATGTTGGCGCTACGGGATATGTCGAATTCAACTTCGAGCCGGGGAACTATGTTGCCATCTGCAATATCCCCAGCCCGAAAGCCCAAGGACAGCCCCACTTAATGCTCGGCATGATCAAGCAATTCACCGTAAAGTGATGGTTGCCGGGATAAATTCCGCATTACTATCTGCACGTCTGGCTCTGGCAGGCCAATCCAGATGAGATCTTCGCTCAGTTCAACCCGAATGTGAGTTGCCAGTAAACGTTGAAAATAACGGATCTATCAATTTGCACATGCCCGCCCTTGAATTCAAGGGCGGGCATGTCTATTCTTGGGTATACCCCCGACTTTACCCGTCCTCCCGCTTATGCTACACTTTCCCTATATTTGATTCCTGATCTTTCGCTGGAATTTCGTGTGTAATGGTAGGAGAAAATTTTGTTCAAAAAGCCCAACAAACCTCGCCACGATCTGTTTTGGGAGCTGATCCAAAAACAATTCAAAGCCATGCTTAAACCTTATACACTGGCGGGGATTGGACATGATCACTATTTCGATAATTGCATAGTAGTGCTGAAATCTCCAAAGACCATGCTCCGGTTCGTGCTCGACCGGGAAGATGTCTTCCTGGAGTTCGCCGCCCCAGGAGCCCCGCCCGCTTTCCGGGAGAGAAACAGCGTGAACGCCTGGTTCGACGTCTCAATTCTTTCGGCATATTTGAAACAACAACAGGAGGCTGATTTTTCCTGGTTCTATGACTATGACAACGCCGTTTGGGAGGGAAGAAGCAAATACCAGCTAGCGCGTTGTTCGATAAAGTAGAGCCTCTTTGGCCAGACTTGACCGGGATCATCCAATCGAGCAAGTTGGATGAATTGTTCGCGTTTCGTGCGCCTTACTCGGAAACGACCTGGCGCAAGATGGGTTGGAACCCGGGTTGGTCATCGAACAATCCTGAGAAAACCGTTCTCGGGCACTTTCCCGAATATATCGATGTTTTCTTGATCATCAAAAGAATGCGCATTTCTTCGGCGTCAAACCCGAAGTGTGGGCCGAGCTGCGGAGCAAGCCGGAATTGTTATGGCCCGTCACCCAACGCGCGCTCGAGCTCCTCGAGGAAAGAAAGGATGATATCATCCTGGCTACCGAGATCAGATACCCGGAG
>CAWGNR010000012.1:0-917332 GCA_963823985.1 uncultured Chloroflexia bacterium | reverse complement strand
GGTCGAGGCCACACGCCTGGGCGCCTACGACTTTATCGAAAAACCCATATCACTCGCCAAGCTGCTCCTGACGATCGAGCGGGCTTTCGAAAGCGACAAGCTCCAGCGGGAAAATATAGGTCTGCGAAAACACGCCCAGCCAGTGATCGAACCGATCGGCAAAAGCAGGGTGATGGAGCAGCTGCGGGAACACGCTCGCAAGATCGCGCAGCACAAGAGCTGGGTGCTGATCTACGGGGAACCCGGAACCGGCAAGGGTACGTTTGCACGCTATATCCATCAGGCAAGCCAGCGCCGCGACGGCCCTTTTGTGGAGATCGCCGTTGGTTCGATCTCGCCGGAAAATTCCGCAGCTGAATTCTTCGGGCACGAAGACGGCGAGAGTATCCACTACGGACGTCTGGAGCAGGCGAACGGGGGCACACTGTGCATCGGAGATATCGCCGATATGGACCTTCAGACACAGACACGCCTGCTGAGTGTCTTGCAGACCAGCTCGTTTACCCGGCTTGGCGGCAAGGAAGCTGTCGAGGTTGACCTGCGCATCATCGCTACCACGCAACGCAACCTGGAGGAGGAAGTCGCAGCGGGCAGGTTCAGGGATGACCTGTTTTACCACCTGAACGTGGTCCCCTTGCACATACCCAGCCTTAAAGAACATGCGGATGATGTTCATGACCTGCTGAACTTCTACATCGACTATTTCGTCGTCAACGACAAGCTGGCTTACCGGCATTTCAACTTCGCGGCGCAGAACCGCCTGCGCAATTACGAATGGCCCGGCAATATCCGGGAGCTCAAGAATCTGGTACAGCGCCTGCTGATACTCGGCACCAGCGAGGTTCAGTACTTAGCGAAGAATAGGTTAAAGACATGAGTTTTGAGGAATCAGTATTATCAGGCAGCCCACACCATTTCCTGGCCCAACTGGTTGGCGGCTGGGCCGGGCAGACCGGCACCTGGCTCGAGCCGGACGGCGTGCCGATCCTGTCACAGACCCAGGGCAGCTTCCAACTGCTCTTGGGCGGGCGGTTTCTCCTTTTTCTCTATCAAAGCGTGATGGAAGGTGAGTCGCAGCACGGCATGTTCACCTTCGGCTACAACACCACCCTTGACCAGTTTGAGGCCAGCTGGGTGGACAGCTTTCACAACCAGACCGCGATCATGTTTTGCGTGGGAAACGCAGTAGAGAACGGGTTCTCGGTGGTCGGCAGCTACCCCGACCCCACCGGCGGCCCAGATTGGGGCTGGCGGACCGAGGTCCAGTTGCTCGACGCCGACCACCTGGTGATCACAGCCTACAACATCAGTCCCGAGGGCGGCGAGGCCAAAGCGACCGAAACACAATTGGCCAGGATAAAAACGTGAACATTCTCCTGGTCGGCGGCACGCGCTTTCTTGGACGCCATCTGGTTGAGACCGCCCTTGCCCACGGGCACGAACTCACGCTCTTCCACCGGGGCAAGACCAACCCGGGCCTGTTCCCGCAGGTGGAAACTGTCTTCGGCGACCGCGAAGGGGACCTGGATCGGTTGTCCGGGCGCACATGGGAAGCTGTCATCGATACCTGCGGGTATGTGCCGCGGATTGTACGAACCTCGGCGGAGGTCTTGGAAGATGCGATGGACAGGTATGTCTTCATCTCCAGTCTCTCTGCCTATGCGGATTTCAGCAAAATTGGCCTCGACGAGCAGGATCCTGTTGCAACCCCGGAGGGGGAAAGCGTCGATGAACATTCTCCCGAGACGTATGGCGTGCGAAAAGCCTTGTGCGAGCAGGCTGTACGGGATGTCTTCGGTGAAGAACAGGCGCTGATCGTTCGCCCGGAACTCATCGTCGGTCCACATGACCCGACCGATCGCTTCACGTACTGGCCGGTGCGTGTCGCGCGCGGCGGAGATATGCTTGCGCCCGACAGGCCCGATGCGCCCATCCAGATCATCGACGTGCGCGATCTCTCTGAATTCATTCTCAAACTGGTCGAGGAGAAGGCTACGGGTATTTTCAATGCGACCGGTCCGGACTACACGTTAACGCTCGGCATGCTGCTGGAAACGGGCAAGCAGGTGAGCAACAGCAACGCAACTTTCCACTGGGCCCCTGTCGATTTCCTGGAAGAGCATAACGTCGCCCCATGGAGCGACTTGCCCGTTTGGATTCCTGATTCGGGAGAAAGCGCCGGCTTCGCACAGGTGGACGTTTCCAAAGCGATCGAAGCGGGGCTGACATTTCGTCCCCTGGAAGGAACCGTCCGCGATACGCTCGCATGGGCCGCTTCCCGTCCGGACGATCACGAATGGCAGGCCGGGCTGGAAAAGGAGCGCGAGAATGAATTGTTGCGTCGCTGGAGGGGAACTTGAGCCAGGCAAGAACAAAGCGGCTCTCACGGAATTAAAAATCGCCGACGATGGTCGGCGATTTTTTATAAGAGGCATAAAAACAGGTCACTCCGTCGAGGCGGCTTTTGTTTTGCGGCGCTTCTCCTTGGCATACGCATCGCGCAACTTGACCGGCTCCACATCCTTTGCCCGCACGCGCAAGTTCAACATCTCCACAAAAACCGAAAAGCCCATTGCAAAGTAAATATATCCCTTGGGAATGTGCTGGTGCAGCCCTTCGACGATCAGGGTGAAACCAATCAACAACAGGAAACTCAGCGCCAGGATCTTGATAGTTGGATGGCGCTCGACAAATTCTCCCAGCGGCCTGGAGGACCAGATCATCACGCCTGCCGCCACCACAACCGCAATAATCATGATGAGCACTTCGTCCACCATCCCCACGGCGGTGATGACGGAATCCAGCGAGAAGACGATGTCCAGAAGCATAATCTGGATGATCACGCTGTTAAAGCTGGCAGCCACTTTGACAGAGCGGTCGCCTTCCACGCCTTCCAACTTGTGGTGAATCTCCAGCGTGGCCTTGCCCAATAAGAACAATCCGCCTGCGAGCAGGATCAGGTCGCGGCCTGAAATCTCCAGAGTAAACAGGCTGAAGAGCGGTTCCGTCAAGCCAATCACCCACGAAATGGACAGGAGCAGCAGGATCCGGGTGATGACCGCCAGGGCAATACCGGTCGTCCGCGCCCGCTGTTGTTGGTCTACCGGAAGTTTTCCAGCCAGGATCGAGATAAAAATAACATTGTCCACCCCCAAGACTAGTTCGAGGGCTACCAGGGTGAAAAGCGCAATCCAGGTATCGGGTTGTGTAATCCACTCCATTTAATATTCTCCTTGTTTGCAAGTGAATTTCAGGAATTCTATGATTTACTGAATTTGTAACAAGTATACAGTATCTGCATGCGATGTATCTGGCTTGAATTTTACCGGACAAATGCAATGTTTTTTCTCTGGGAATGTTCTAAAATTGTCAAACTCTAAGTTCCAAAACTATGCTTGCCCAACTCATCCCGACCAGTCTTGTTTTGCTTTCAGCGTTATACATAGGGGTTGGATTAATCATATATGGAAGGCGGCCAGGCCTGGCAATCACGCCCTTCGCCTGGATGATGTTCTGCATCGCTGTATGGTCCTTGGGTTACGGGCTGGAACTCCTGGCGTCAGACTTAAGTGGGAAACTGTTCTGGGCGCAAGTAGAAATCATCGGCATTGCCAATATTGCTGTTTTTGTGTTTGCTTTTAGCGCGGCATATACCGGCCGCAACAATTTACTCACAACACGAAACCGCATATTAGCTCACCTCATCCCATCCGTGACGATGATGCTAGCCTGGATGCCTCAATACCGTTTCCTGATTTGGGAGAGGACGAGTATAGGAAGGTCCGGAGCGCTCACGTTCCTGTCAGTCGATTTCGGATATTGGTTCTGGATACAAGCAGCCTATTCGTATATGCTGGTCATCATCGCATCCGTCTTCCTGATTTTGGAAATGGCCCGCTCGCCCAGGCCGTATAACATACAGGCGGGAATTGTATTGTTGGGCATTTTATTTCCCTGGCTGGGCAGCATTCTATATCTGAGCGGCATCGTTTTTCCTGGCATCGACCTTTCTCCATTTTCTTTCGCGCCCACTGCGTTAATCCTTGCGTGGGGAATCCTGCGCTATCGATTGCTCGGTATCTTGCCGCTAGCGCCATCCATGATCTTACAGGAATTACAGGATGGCGTAATTGTCATCGATAGTCGCAAACGGATCATTTATCTGAATAGCCTGGCCGAGCAACTTCTACAAACAACAGCAGAAGCAGCTATTGGGCAACCGGCAGGATCTGTGCAACCCTCCTTCCTGGAATCCTTAAACTTTCTGCTCGACCAACATCAACCGTTTATAGAACATGAGTTCAAGCTAAACGGTCAAAATAGACTTTTTGATATTCGTATCTCTGATCTATCGAAAACCAAGTGGGAAATACATCACACAGATGCCAGCCACCTCATCACCATCCGGGATATTCATCAGAGAAAGCAGGTCGAATTGAACCTGCAACGGCGGGAAGCGATGATGGCAGCACTCAACCGGGCAGCACAACAATTCTTGCGCAGCGCCGCGTGGGAGAAGAACATCCCGGCCTTTCTGGAGCATCTTGGAGTGGCCGCCGAGGTCGGCAGGGCGTATGTATTCCAGAATTTTGAGGGGCAAGAGGGCCAGATTTTCACCAGCCAGTGCTATGAATGGACTGCGCCCGGGATAGCGCCACAAATCGACAGCCCGGCCTTTCATCAAATCCCGGCCCAAACTATTGGCCCAGGAAGTTGGTGCACGCAGCTCAGCCAGGAAAGACTGGTAACAGCGCTCATCCGGGATCTGCCCGAAGCTGACCAGGCGCCCTTTCTCGAAAGAGGCGTACTCTCAATCGTGATCGTGCCGATTTTTGTGGAAAAACGCTGGTGGGGGTTTCTCGGACTGGAAGATTACGTCAGCGAACGGCAATGGAGCAAAGCGAAACTGGATGCCTTGCAAGCTGCCGCCGAAATTTTCAGCGCATCCGAAGTGCGCGCTCGCAATGAAAATGCTTTGTACCGCCGCCAGCGAACCCTCAACCTGCTTCACGAAATTGTCGTCTCCGCCCTCCAAACCACAGACCGTCATTCGATGGCCCAGACCATCGTGAACTACCTGGGCAATTTAGTTAACTCTGATGGCTGTTTTTTGTCCGTTTGGGAGGAAATCAGCAAAAAAATGACTCCCTTGGCAGCATATGGCCTTTACAGTAAGACCTACCTTTCCCTTACCACCGAACCAGGCGAGCCAACGCTGACCACTTCAGCGCTCGCCGTAGGTCACACCCTGATCGTGGATGACCTTTCCAATACCCAGTACCTGAGTTCTCGCATTGCATCCCTGATCCCATTCCGCTCGGCCATGGCCTTGCCGCTCATTGCAGGGCAGAAAAAACTGGGCGCCATCCTGCTCGCCTATTCGAACCCGCACCAGTTCCAGGCAGAAGAAATTTCCACCGGCGAACAGGCTGCCAGCTTGATCGCCCTGACGCTGGAAAAATTTTACGCGATCGAGGAAGCCAGCAGGCGCGCCGAAGAAGCGCAGAACATGGCGGTTACAGACGCGCTCACCGGTCTCTACAACCGCCGCGGACTTTTCGAAATTGGCCACATCGAGTTTACCCGAACACAGCGGCTGGAACGACCGTTTTCCGTCATCATGATCGATATCGACCACTTCAAGTCCATCAACGACCAATACGGGCACCCCATTGGGGACCAGGTCCTGCAATTCCTGGCCTCCGAACTGGGCAGCACGGTCCGCGGCACGGACATTTTAGGACGTTATGGAGGCGAGGAGTTTGCCGTCCTTTCCTCCGGTTCGGACGGCAAGTCCGCAACAGAAATGGCCGAAAGGTTACGGAGAACGATTGAAAAAACGTCGTTCTTCGTAAAAGAGAAGGAAATCCGGATCACGATCAGCCTGGGGGTTGCCGAATGCAACGAAAACAGCCCTAACCTGGAAACCCTGGTTGCCCGCGCCGACCAGGCTTTATACGTCGCCAAACATAAGGGCCGGAACCGGGTTGCTTTGGGCGTATAAGTTCAGGGGTTATACAGGCAGCCCTTAATTAATGTAGGGCAAAAACGGTGTGTGGGGGCGTACGCCCCCACACACCGTTTTTGCCAGCCTCTTAAATGCAGGCTGCGTGGTTACAATTTATGAATCAAAAATCAACGAACAGCAGGTCACCGCGCCCTCGGCCTTGGCAAGCTCGTCAGCATTCACCACCAGCAAATGAATGCCAGCTTTTTCCAGTTTTGCTCTCGTTTCCGGAAAGGATGACGGGTAGATAATGGCCCCGTCTACCAGCACGGCATTGGCCGCATATGGCTCAGAGGGGTCCACCTCGATGAAGTGCATGCCAGGGAAATCTTCTTTCGAGACCCATGCGGGATTGACCAGCAGCGTATCCGCGCTGACCTGCGTCACAGCGGATTTAAGGTGCAGACAGCCCGTCACGTTCACCGCCCGGACCCCGTAACCGAGTGGCGCAAGGATATCCTTCATCTGCCCGATGGCATTTTCCGTGCTGCGGGTGGATATGCCAACATAAATTGATTTTCCCACCTGCAGAATGTCGCCGCCGTCCACTGTCCCGGGCGGCCGGATCCGGAAAATTTCCCGGTAGGGGGCCAGGGCCGTTTCAACGGAAGCAACTTCCGGGCGTCGGGAGGGTGCGCCGGGGTTCAGCATGAGGGCGCATTCGTCCAGCACCAGCGCCACATCCTCCACAAAGACCGAGTCCGGCAGTTCCGCTTCCGCCTCCAGCGAGATGATCTCCATCCCAAGCGAACGCAGTGCATTTTCATATTGTTCGTGTTGGGCGCGGGCCCGTTCGTAATCAATCGGTTCCCGGGCAATGTGGGTAAGCTCGCAACGATTGATGGCCGGGCTGACCTGGCGGGTGATGGCGATTTTCATAGTAGCTCCAGATGGATATTTGTTAAGCGCGTGTGTACTCAGGCCTAGTGAGGAAATCCCGAAAAATGGTTCGGTTCTCTTCTATCAGTACAAGCTGAGCAGTTACTTAAGCGGATATTGAAAAGAGCAGTCAAAGCAATTTTTGCATGGAACAGCCCTGCGACTGCGCTGGGGCTCCGCCCAGGGAAACTAGAAATACAAATGCTTTACGGTGAGTCCGTGGTTGATCAGCTCTTTGAGCGCGTCGATGCCGATTTTCAAATGCAATTCCAGGTAATCCTGCGTGACCTTTTTATCGCTCGCGGCGGTCTTGATCCCTTCGGGGACCATCGGCTGGTCTGAAACCAGCAGCAGCGCGCCGGTGGGAATTCCGTTGTAAAAGCCGGCGCTGAAGAGCGTGGCCGTTTCCATGTCGATCGCCATCGACGCGGATCACGCGCAGGTATTCCTTGAAGATTTCGTCGTGCTCCCACACGCGCCGGTTGGTGGTGTAGACGGTGCCGGTCCAGTAGTCGTGCTCGTGGTTGCGGATGGTGGTCGAGACGGCCTTTTGCAGGTTGAAGGCCGGCAGTGCCGGCACCTCGGGCGGGAAATAATCGTTGGAGGTCCCTTCGCCTCGGATTCCGGCGATCGGCAGGATCAGGTCCCCGATGCTGGTTCTTCTTTTTCAAGCCCCCGCACTTGCCCAGGAAAAGCGCGGCCTTCGGCTGGATGGCGCTTAACAGGTCCATAACTGTGGCGGCGTTGGGGCTGCCCATCCCAAAGTCGATCAGCGTGATCCCTTCGGCGGTGACATTCGGCATGGGCTTCCCCTGGCCGCGAATGGGAACATTGAACCACTCGGAGAACATATGCAGGTAGTCTTCGAAGTTGACCAGCAGGATGTGTTCGCCGAACTCTTCTCATCGGTGTGCCGGTATAGCGCGGCAACCAGTTGGCAACGATTTCTTCTTTTGTATTCATTTTTCTCCAATTGTAACCACGCAGCCTGCCTTCAAGAGGGGGTTCTTTGCTAATCTTACTCGAATTTAAGGCCGGTCCTCCACAATCTCTGTCGCAGCCATCCATCATTCCTCCACAATTGGTTGATATCTTAAATTCATAAGAACCAAATACGAAATACGGACTTACACAGTGCGCGAGGGATAACCGAAAATAAGGGTTGCGTGCTGCGCACGCAACCCTTATTTCGGGCTACTCTTTTATCTCGTAAGTTCTAAAACATAAACCCTGAAGGAGGTAAACATGTACAATCGAGGTTCTTTCGCTCTACGGTTGATCGGCGCTCTGTTGCTGGTTGGCCTGATGATTGCCGGCGGCGCGATCGCTTACCGGGCCGGCGTAACCCAGGGGATCGCCCGGGCGCCCGAGGTGGCGACCGCCATTTCGAACGCCGCCGAGAACGGACAGGTTCCGCCTGTTCCCGCTTATGGGTACGGCTACGGTTACGGATACCCGTATTACGGATTCCGCCCGCACTTCGGCTTCTTCCCGTTCGGCGGCATCTTCGGGTTCCTCCTGTTCTTCTTCCTGTTCTTCGGGCTGATGCGCCTGATCTTCTTCCGTCGCTGGGCCTGGGGCTACGGCCACAGGCACGGACGCGGTCCGTGGGGAACCCCGCCCTGGGCGCGCGAAGGGAAGGCAGGCGAAGCAGAAACTGAAAAGGAAGACAAGTAGCCTTATCATTCCATCCATGCCCCGGCGCGTCGGGGCATGGATGAGCCTGAACCTGCCAAGAACGCTAATAACCTCTAGGAAAAGCTATCAAGAGCTTTGCGATCTTCGCGTTCTTGGCGGTTCGCTCGTTTCTGCCCAATTCCGCTCATTACAACAGCTTTATGACCTTTGGTACACTTCAACTATGTCCTCCCTCATCCTCGTCGTAGACGACGAACCCAAGATCGTGCGCCTGGCGCGCGATTACCTCGAGAAGAACGGCTTCCGCGTGGTCACCGCCATGGACGGACCGTCCGCGCTGGCCATGGCACGCCGCGAGCATCCCGACCTGATCGTGCTCGACCTGCTGCTGCCCGGCATGGACGGGCGCGAGGTCTGCCGGGTCCTGCGCCACGAGAGCGACGTGCCCATCATCATGCTGACCGCCCTGGCCGAAGAGAGCGACCAGATCGTCGGGCTGGAGATCGGCGCGGACGATTACATCGTCAAACCCTTCTCGCCGCGCGCGCTGGTGGCCCGGGTGCGCGCCCTGCTGCGCCGGACCAAGGGAGAGGTGCAGGCGCCGGCAGTCATCCGCACCGGGAAGTTGGAAATCGACGATCAAAAACACATCGTAAAATTCGACGGGGCATTCCTGCATCTGACCCCCAGCGAGTTCGACTTGCTGGTCGTCCTGGCGCGCCATCCGGGCCAGACGCTTACCCGCCAACAATTGATGGATGATCTGTATGGAGGAGCAGCCTCCGGGGTGGATCGAAGCATAGACTCCCACGTCAAAAACCTGCGCCGCAAGCTCGAGTCTGCTTCCAACGAGCGCTTCATCGAGACCGTGTACGGGGTGGGCTACCGCTTCGTCGAGGGAAATCCGCCTCATGCCGCCTAACTGGCGCGAGCATTCTCACCGGTTTGGGCCGCCCTGGCAACGCCACCGCCGCTTCATCTTCTGGCGTTTTGCGCATGATCTTTGGCGGGATCTCATTGCTTTTTCTAATCGGGATTGGCATCATTCTGTATCTGGTATTTGGACAAACTCCCAATTATTCCCCACTCGCCTTGCTGGCCATCGTTTGCGGCCTGCCGTTCGCCTTTCTGCTGGCAGCTTCCCTGCTAGGAGGGACAGCTTTCCGGCGCCTGGGCACGCCCTTTGCCGATATCATGGCAGCTACGGATGCCATCGCTCACGGGGATTTAAGTGTGCGCTTGTCTGCAAATAATCGCGGCCCGTTGGGCAACCTGGCGCATCGCTTCAACAACATGGTGGCCGAACTGGAACGCGCCGAGGCCCAGCGCCGCAACCTGACCGCCGACATCGCCCACGAGCTGCGCACGCCGCTGCACATCATCCAGGGCAACCTGGAAGGCATGCTGGACGGGGTCTACGAGCCGACGCCCGAGAACCTCACCGACACGTTGGACGAGACCCGCCTGCTGGCCCGCCTGGTGGAAGACCTGCAGACGCTCTCCCTGGCCGAGGCCGGGCAGCTCCCGCTTCATCCCACCCGCTTCCTGCTCGCCGATGTATTGGAGGATGCCGCCGCCGGTTTCGACTCCCGCGCCGCCGCCCAAAACGTGGACCTGCGCGTGGACGTTCCCGCTCCCTCTGCAGAGATCAGCGCCGACTACGACCGCCTGAACCAGGTACTCTCCAACCTGCTGGCGAACGCCCTGCGCCACACCCCGGAAAACGGGCAGATCCGCTCTGCAAGGCTGAATCCATCGCGGATGGAATACGCATCACCATCAGCGATACCGGCGAAGGCATCCCCCCCGAAGACCTGCCCTACATCTTCGACCGCTTCTGGCGCGGCGACAAATCCCGCGCGCGGACGGAGGGCAGCAGCGGCCTGGGGCTGGCGATCACCCGGCAGCTTGTCCTAGCGCATGGGGGGACGATCCGTGTAGAGAGTGAACCGGGGAAGGGGACGACTTTTACGATTGAATTGCGAGAAAATGCCTGAATAGACAAAAATAATTCCGAAGTCCTAAGGACTTCGGAATTATTTTTGTCTATAACACCACCCACCCCCGCCGCGCCCCCGCGCGGATGGCCTCCGTGCGGCTGGTGACGCCCAGCTTGGTGTACAGCGACGAAAGATGGAACTTGACCGTGTGCTCGCTGATCTCCAGCGAGAGGGCAATCTGCTTGTTGGCCAATCCCTCCGCGGCCAGTTGCAAGACTTCGCGTTCGCGGGGCGTCAGCGGATCGACAACCGGGTCGCCTTCGTCGAGCAGAAAAGCGGGTTGGCGCGCAAGCAGCGTTTGTAATAGCGCCGGCGAGCCAGCCCATAACCCTTCACCCAGGGCGCACACGGCTGCTGAGAGTTCCTCAGGGCTGGCGTCCAGCGACAGCACGCCCCAAACGGGCAGGTCCATTAACTGCGCGGCAGCGTTTTGGTCATCGGTTAAGAGCAGCACGGCCGGGGCGTCTTCTTCCAGGTCGGACAGATAGTCCGGGGAGGTCAACACGAGAACGTCCACGTCGGGCAGTTCATCCAGGGTAGATGCATCCGCAACGACCTCCAGGCCTTCCAGGCCGCGGAAGACCTCCCGCAGGCCAATGCGCAGCGCCAGCGCCGGCGCCAGGACCGCCACCCGGATCAAAGCACGCCCTCCGGAACGGCGTCCGCTTGCACAGAATGGCGCGCTTTTTCCAGGAATTTACGGATGACGCTGGCCGGGATCGCAATCCCCTGGTCGCCGCCAAAGATCATGGCGTTCAGGCCGATCACCTCGCCAGCGGCGTTCAACAACGGGCCGCCCGAGTTGCCCGGCGCCAGGCGCGCATCGGTGCGCAGCAGCGGGATTTCTCCGTGCGGTGTCCGCGCTACGGTGAGCGCCGAGAGCACACCGCCGGTCAGCACGGCCCGCTGCCCCCAGGGATGGCCGAAGGCGAAGACCATCTCCCCAGGGCGCGGCTCCCTTTCGCAGAAAACGGCGGAAGGGAAGCCATTAGCGGGAATCCGCATCAGCGCCAGGTCCGTTTCGGGTTCCGAAAACAGCACCCGGGCTTCGTACGAAGCGCCATCCTCCAGCGTCACTTTGAAGGATCGTCCCCGGGCGACCACGTGATGGCTGGTCAGCACCAGTCCATCCCCGGCCAGCACGCCTGCCCCCGCCCCGCGCCGGCCGTTGTGGACGATCGCCAGCACAGGACGGACCCGTGCGAGCAGTTCATCCAGGGCCGTATTGAGCAGGGCAGAATAGTTCATTTCCGCGCTCCGATCGTCACGCTGATGCTCTGGGGCTGTCCGCCGCGCAGCACCTCCACCGGCGTCGGTTTGTCGATCACGTCGCCGGACAGGCGAGCGAACAGTTCATCGTGGTCGTGGACTGGCTGGCCGTCGATGGCAACGATCATGTCACCGACCATCAGTCCGGCCGCTTCCGCAGGGCTGTCGCTTTCGACCCCCATCAAAAGCAGGCCGGTTTCCTGCTCCCGTTTCAGAGCATTTTGCGCCGCTGCGGGGATTTCCACGCCCTGGCTGCGCACCCCTAGATATCCACGCCGGACCGAGCCATGCTGGGCAAGCTGTTCGGCGACTTTCCATGCCAGGTCGGCCGGGATGGTGATCGCCGCCCCGTGCCCGAACCCGGAGGTATTCAACCCGACCACATGCCCATCGGCATCTGCCAGCGGGCCGCCGGAGAAACCGGGGAAGGGGGTGGTATCGGTGCGGATGTATTTATCGATGGCCCCATGCCGTGTGTGGACCGGGCCACCCACCGCGCTGATTACACCCAGGCTGGCCTCGATGCCCGCCTGCGAAGGACGCCCGAGCGCCAGCACGAGTTGCCCGACTTTGGCCTCCTGGGCCGTTTCCGCCGGCTTTGCCAAAGGGCGTTCCAAACGCAGCAACGCCAGGTCGGTGCCGGGGTCCCGCCCGGCGACCGTAGCCGAAACCTCGCTCCCCTCGCTCAAGGTAACCGTAATGCCTTCCTCGCGCTCGACTACGTGGTTTGCAGTCAGGATCAGGTCTGCGGCATAGGCGATACCCGTGGCAGGGATTCGCCGGCGCGCATTGACCGTCACCGTGGACGCGCCCACTTTCTCAGCAGCAGCCGCCATTGCGTTCGATAGTTCTACCAGTACGTTGGACATCAGTTCTTTCTCCTTTTTATTTTACTGCTTCTAAGTACCGCAACCAGATTAAGTTGAAGGGTCACAATGCATTTTATCCCTTGAAATCCAGCAGAGCACCCTACTGCTTAAGGAAGTTGCGGCACTATTGCAAAGCGATTATTTTTCAGGGTGCGGGTGAAGATATGTACGGTGCACTCTCTATTCCAGTATAACCAGCGGCTGGCCGCTTTACATCCGTCGAACGGGTAGGTATGGCCTGGAAAAAGGGTTAGGGCTACTGCCATGATACATATCGCAAAAAGGAATAAGTATGGCTCAAAACCGGATCAAAGACTTCTTGACCAACCTCGAACAGCCCATGCCGCTGCCCGAGAAAACGTACAAGCTTGTTCGCAACCTGTGGCGGCGGGTCATCCTCAAACAAAGATGTTGCGGACACCATGGCGAACCCGGCTGTTGACAGGTCGAGCATGCCTCCGGTACGGCGGCACACTCGCACGATCATCCACACCAGCATTGAAGTGTCTCTCTGAGAAAACAATCGGAGTGACATTCTTCTCGCCTTTGCCTCATCAAGCGCAACTTCAGCGTTAAAGAAAAAAGCAGGGCTCCAGCCCTGCTTGATATAACAACGCATCCCCGCTTGAATCATCTTTTAAAATACCCGCCGCCTTTGAGCCTGCTGGCCGGTTTTCGCTGCTGGAACGCATACCAACCCAGCCCCAGACCGCCAAGCAGGAGCAGGCCGCCCAGGATGCCAAAGATGGGAGAGGGACCGCTTCCGCCTTCCCCGTTTTCAGCGGCCGGTTCAGCGCCCGTCTCCGTTTGAGACTGTGCGCCAAATGGCACAAAAGCAGTGTCACCCGCTTTAATGGCAAAGGTGTAAGTCAGTTGCACGGTAGGGTTGTAATTGGGAGGCACTGCCACGCTGATGTTATATTCCCCGGCGGGCACGTCCGTGTAGCAGGTTTGGACCGGCTCCAGGGTATCCGGGTCGATCTCGGAGACGGTCGTTTTCGTCTCTGAAAATGTGCCTGCCGTATTGCTCACGCTGACCGCGCCGCCGGCAACGCCAAATTCAGTCTCCTGGCGCAGCGCATCGCCGTTGCTATCGTTGTAAAGCAGGATGCAGATCTCGGTCGTCCCCGCGGGCAATGTGGGCGTCACCGTGGGGGGTTCCAGGGTCGGCGAAGGTCCCGGGGTCGGCGATTGCGCCGCGGGACCGCCAACGCCGAGCATCAGCTCATTTCCTTCGATCAGCGTGCAGTTCTCATCCAACTGTGGGTTCAAGCCCCTTAACTGGTCCACGGTGATGCCGTACAGCGCTTGAATGCGGAAGCAGCTATCCCCAGCCTGCACAATATAAATGATGCGGCCGTCCGGGCCCGGCGTCGGCGAGGGAAACTGGCCTTGCGCAGACGGCAAAGCTTGCGCCGGCATCATCAATCCGAACAGCAAAAGAGGAGTTAAGAAGAAAAACGACAATAAATCGTTTCAGGGCCATAGTACGCGCATTATATCAGGGTTTGATTTTGCATTTTATCTCCCTGAACGGGACAGTTTTTACGGATAGCGCTTCTTGATCTCGGGCAAGAAATACTCGTTGAAGAACCGGTCCTCATCAAAATCCGGGTTCCAGCCCCATTCCTGGCGGGCTTTGGAATCGTCCAGGGCTTCCGGCCAGGAATCGACGATCCCCTGCCTGCGGATGTTCGGCTCGAAGGTGATTTGCGCGCCGGGGAAAGCCTTAAGCGCCCAATCGCGGAACTCGCCTGCCGTCAGGCTGAACGCGGAAACGTTGTAGACCGGACAGGTTAATTGCTCGGGAGGCGCATCCATCAACATCAACAGCGATTTGACCGCGTCCGGCATGGCCATAAAGGGGATCTTCGTATCCTCGCGCACGAAGCAGGCATAGGGGCGGCCCTGCGCGGCAGCGTGCAGCATTTCAGGACCGTAGTCGCTCGTCCCGCTGCTGGGAACGGTTGTTGCGCTGATCAGTCCGGGGAAGCGCAGCGCGCGGTAATCCAGCATCGTCGGCGGATCCGGCTCCAGGTGACGTTGCCCCAAATACCGGCTATAGTACACGCCCAACTTCTCACAATATAATTTGTTGCACCCGTACATCGTCTGGGGCGCGTTCCACTCGTTCTCCTTGACCCGTCCCGCCATGATCTTTTCGGTCAGATCCCGGAAGCCATAGGCAGCGATCGAGCTGGGGAACAAGAACTTGACCCGCTTGCCATATTTCTCGGCGCGATAGGCTGCCATCGCCAGCATCTGCATCGTCCCCTCTACGTTGATGCGGTGCGCCATTTCCGGCGATTCTTCCGCCTTAGAAGAAAGCGACGCGGCCAGGTGAAAGACCACGTCGAAATCGTAATCGTAAAACTGCTTGACTTTGTTGACCAGATCCCCCCGGACGTGCTCCGCAACCAGGGAAGAGATTGGCCCCGGCAATGGCGCCAGGTCGGCAGTGACAATCCGGTAGCCTCCACGCTGCGCCAACCCTTGTACCAGCGCCTGTCCGATTTCTCCGCAGGCGCCTGTCACAAGGACCTGTGTATCAGTCATAGTTCTCTCCTTTGTGCTAGAATGGGTGACGAAAAGTCCGCAGGTAGGGCGGATTCTCGCAGTTCTTTCGTCTGCGCGCATCCCTTAAACCTGCGGACCCGGTCACCAGCGAGCATGTGTTGCTCCATTGCTGTCTTATTGTACAACATCCCCACCCGGATTTTTGTCATCAAATGCACATGACTTTTTCTAAACTCCTCATTCTCACATGCGGACTGCTGCTGGCGGCCTGTTCCCCCGCAGGGATGGTCGCCATCACCGCCACGCCACGCCCGCCGACGCCCACCCCGTACCAGACCCCGACCACTGTCTGGTTCCCGGCAACTGCCACGTCTACGCCTCCGCCGCTGCGTACCCAGCCCCCCACCCCCGATATGCTGACCGGCCTGGGAACGCTGATCGCCAGCGACGATTTCTCCGATCCCGGCGAATGGGACACGGCGGTCTCTGACGATGGAAGCGTCTCGGTCAGCCGCAGACGGCTCACACTGGTGGCCCAACCCGGCGTATACATGCTCAGCCTGCAAAGGCAGATGGTGCTGGGAAATTTCTACGCCGAGATCACTGCCCGCCCCAGCTTATGCCGCGGTGCGGACGAATACGGCCTCCTGGTGCGCGCCAGCGCCGCGACCTACTACCGCTTTTCGCTGACCTGTAACGGGCAGCAAGTGCACGCAGAGCGCATCAGCGTCGGCGAGCGGCACGTTCTCCACGAACCCGTTGTGAGCGCCGACGTGCCGCCCGGCGCGCCGGGGGAGGTCCGTATCGGCGTGTGGGCCGCCGGGTCGGAATTGCGCCTGTTCCTGAACGACCGTTACCAGTTCAGCATCGTGGATAAGAACGTTTCGTCCGGCACGGTGGGTGTCTTCGCCCGCGCGGCCGGCACCACTCCCATTACTGTCACCTTCTCGGACCTGCGCGTGCGCTCGGTGGAATACACCCCCCCAACCAAGACGCCGGTTCCAACGAAGACGAAGGGACCGTAAATAGCGCGTCGGTCGAGTAAAGTAAACAGGACTTACGCAAATGGATGAGAGAGGCCCGAAAATAAGGGTTCATTTCACGGACTGCGTAAGTCCTATAGAAAATGATATAAAATAAGGCATGCCCCGCCCAAACAAACTCAACAACCTCGACCCCAAATCCTGGCTCAAATTCCAGAAATCCTGGTTCATCCACAACCCGCCGCCGCGCAAGAAGGGCGTGCTGGTCCACCCGGCGAAATTCCCGGAAACCCTGGCCCAGGAATTCATCGAGTTCTTCACCAAGGAGGGGGAAACCGTGCTCGACCCGATGGCAGGCACGGGGTCGGCGCTGGTGGCGGCCTTGCGCTGCGGGCGCAACTCCTACGGCATCGAACTGAATCCCAAGTACGCCGAGATTGCCTGCCAGATTGTGGAGGAAGAGCGGGAAACATTGGGAACGTCAATCGAAAATCTGAAATCGATAATCATCACTGGCGATGCCAGTCACGCAACGCAATTCGAACTTCCCATCATCGACTATGTGATCACTTCACCTCCTTATTGGAACATGCTGCACGCCAGAGGCGCCGAAACCCAGAAAAAGCGCAGAGGGTCTGACAAATTAGATGTTTTCTACTCCGACGATCCCAACGATGTGGGGAACTTGCACGATTATGAAAATTTTCTAAAAAAACTGGTTGGCATCTATGAAGGGCTAAAGCCCTTACTACGAGAAAAAGCGTACTTGACGATCATCGTCAAGAACGTCAAGAAGGGCGGGAAGATCTATCCCCTGGCCTGGGACCTCGGCCGCGAGCTCGGCAAAACCTACACGCTCAAGGATGAAAAGATCTGGATGCAAGATAACCAGCGCCTGGCCCCCTACGGGCTGGGGAACGCCTGGGTCAGCAATACATTTCATCACTATTGCCTGCAATTCAGGAATGAATGATATGCGCGAGGGAAACATGAACTACCAGCCCATAGAGAATTATGGCGTGATCGGGGACCTGCACACCGTAGCCCTGGTCGGCATGAACGGTTCGGTGGATTTCATGTGTTTTCCCAAATTCAACTCTCCTTCCATCTTCCTGCGCTTGCTCGACCATGAAAAGGGAGGCTATTTTTCTCTCGCGCCGGTGCTCGAAAACGCCCGCCAAAAACAGCTCTATATCCCGGATACCAACGTATTGCTCTCGCGATTTCTCTCAGCCGAGGGCGTGGCAGAAATCTCGGATTTCATGCCGGTCGAAGCGACGGAGCAGGCCCACGACCTGATCCGCCGGGCCAAAACCGTGCGCGGCGAGGTCAAATACCGCATGGTCTGTAAACCGGCCTTCGACTACGCCCGCGCCACGCACACCGTTGACATACGCGACGGCGAAGCCATCTTCAGCTCGAATGGGGAGGACGGAACCGTTTTGCGCCTGCGCTCCAGCACGCCGCTGCATGAGGAAGATGGCGCTGTCGTGAGCGAATTCAGCCTGAAGGCCGGCGAGAGAGCTTCCTTCGTGCTCGAAAATGCGAAAGAAACGGTCAGCGATTCCTCCGATCCGGGCTTCGTGTCGCGCGCCTTCAAGGATACGGTCAACTACTGGCGCGCCTGGGTCGGCAAATCCAACTACCAGGGTCGCTGGCGCGAGATGGTCCACCGTTCAGCGCTGGCGCTCAAACTGCTTACTTCCTGGCGGGATGGGCCTATCCTGGCAGCGCCCACGTTTGGATTGCCGGAACAGATCGGCGGCGTGCGGAACTGGGATTACCGCTTCACCTGGATCCGCGACGCGTCCTTTACCATTTATGCCTTCATCCGCCTGGGATATACGGAAGAGGCCGGCGCCTTCATGCGCTGGATCGAGGAACGCTGCGACGAACTAGGCCCGGACGGCACGCTTCAAACCGTGTACGGCCTGGACGGGCGACGCGATTTGAATGAGTTCGAACTTCCGCATTTGGACGGGTACAAAGGCACGAAACCCGTCCGCGTGGGGAACGCCGCCCACCAGCAGCTTCAGCTTGACATCTACGGGGAACTGATGGACTCGGTCTACCTGTATGACAAGTACGGGAAGCCGATCTCCTACGATCTCTGGAAAAATCTGGTGCGCCTGATGGACTGGCTGGAACAACATTGGCAGCAGCCCGATAACGGCATCTGGGAGGTGCGCGGCGGGCAACGTGAATTCCTGTATTCGCGCCTGATGAGCTGGGTGGCCTTCGATCGGGCGTTGCGGCTGGCCCGCAAACGCTCGCTCCCCGCGCCTTTCGAACGCTGGCAGGCAGTGCGTGACAGCATCTATAACGACATCTTCGAGAATTTCTGGGACGAGCAGCAGGGCGCATTCGTCCAGTATCGCGGTTCGAAGGCGCTGGACGCTTCCAGCCTGCTGATGCCGCTGGTGCGTTTCATCAGCCCCACCGACCGGCGCTGGCTCTCGCACCTGAAGGCCATCGAAGAGCATCTGGTCTCCGACTCCCTGGTGTACCGCTATCACACCGAGGAAACCCCGGTCGATACTCTGGGCGGCGTAGAAGGCACCTTCAACATGTGCACGTTTTGGTTCGTGGAGTGTCTCTCGCGCGCCGGGGAGTTGCAAAAAGCGCGATTGGTCTTTGAAAAAATGCTGGGATACGCCAACCACCTGGGCCTGTACGCGGAAGAGACCGGTCCACGTGGGGAGCACCTGGGCAACTACCCGCAGGCTTTCACCCACCTGGCGCTGATCAGCGCCGCATATGACATCGACCGGCGGCTTTCGGAAGCGGGGTGGGAGGCATGAACGTCACACTCACCGATATCCACCAGGCCGCCGCGCGCATCCTGCCGTACGCCCACCGCACCCCGGTGGTGACCAACGCCAGCCTGAACCAACAGGTCGGCGCACAGGTTTTTCTGAAATGCGAGAACCTGCAAAGAGTAGGCGCGTTCAAATTCCGTGGGGCCTGCAACGCGGTCTTTTCCCTGACGGACGAAGAAGCCGATCGCGGCGTAGCAACCCACTCCTCCGGCAACCATGCCCAGGCGCTGGCGCTGGCCGCGCGATTGCGCGGTATCCCGGCCTATATCGTCATGCCAGAGAATGCCCCAGCGGTCAAGAAAGCGGCGGTAGCCGGGTATGGCGGGCAGATCACGTTTTGTGAGCCCACCCTGCAGGCGCGCGAGACGACCCTGGCGCAGGTGGTGCAGGAAACGAATGCGATCGTGGTTCATCCCTATAACAACTCCCAGGTCATCGCCGGGCAGGGGACCGCGGCCCTGGAATTGCTCGAAGAGATTCCCGACCTGGATGCCATCATCGCGCCGGTCGGCGGGGGCGGGCTGTTGAGCGGCACCGCCATCGCCGCCAAAAATCTTTCTCCCCATATGCGCGTGTTTGGCGCCGAACCGGAGATGGCCGACGATGCCTACCGTTCGTTGCAGGCCGGCCACATCCTCCCCTCCGAAAATCCGCGCACGATTGCCGACGGCCTGCTGACCTCGCTCGGCACGTTGACGTTTCCGGTCATCCAACAAAACGTGGAGCAGATCGTAACCGTCAGTGAAGACGGCATCATAGCCGCGATGAAATTCATCTGGGAGCGCGCCAAACTGGTGATCGAGCCTTCCGCCGCCGTGCCGGTCGTCGTGCTGTGGGAGCGCAAAATCGACCTGAGCGGCCTGCGGGTCGGAGTGATTTTGTCAGGCGGCAATGTGGATTTGGATAGGTTACCGTGGCAAAGATAATTGGCCCTGAGCGGAGTGCAACGAAGTCGAAGGGCAAGTTCCTAAAAACTTTGCGCTTCGACTACAGGCCTCACTAATGTTCGACCTTCCGCTGAGCGACACTACATATATTTAAATGCTTACCCCCTCCGATTTCCTGCGCATCCCCTTCACCCCCGACCTGACCCAGGGCGGGATCGCGTACGCCATCCGCTCGCTGCCCTATACTTATAACCGCATGGGCGGCTCGCCCTTCGACCGGCTGCGGAGGATCGCGGCGGGGGTGGCGGTCGAGCTGGCCTTCCGCCGGCACCTCAGCGCGCAGGAGATCCCCTACGACGTCAAAGGCGCCACGCCGTTTACCGACCCGGACCGCTACGACGTTTCGCTGGGCGGCCATCGCTGCGACGTCAAGTCTTTCCTCATCTCACGCCGGGAGCAGATCAACGAGCTGCGGACTCACCCGGAGTTGCTCCTGAAAGCCCCGGCCCTGGTCCCGCTCGACCAGTTTGCCGCCGACGGACACCGCGACGATGACCTGTACCTCTTTGCCTTTATGACCTGTCTCCTGGCCGCCTCGCAGACAGATTTGAGAAAAGCATTGGAAGCAGGCCAGCCCGTCTACCTGGTCCACACCCTGCCCAAGGCCTGGACCCGCCCGCAGGTCTGGCGCCCGCTCGGGCCACTGGCGCTCAAGTCAGAATCGGACGAGACGATCACCGTCGAAATCGGCGGGCAGGCCGGGGGTCGGGAATTCATGACGCGCACGTACGTTCTGCCTCCGCGGATGAGGCTCAAAGTCGAAGATGGCTTCTTTGCGCTGTCGTCCGTCCACGTCCACACCCTTCCCGGAGCCCGGATCGGGATCCATAGCCCGGCCATGGGCGAGCCGTACCTGATCGACCCCTTTGGCTGGGGCAACATCTGGGTCTATGGCCTGGAAATTATCCTGACCGGCTACCTCCCGCGCGAGGAGTTCCGCCGCAAGAGCAGCCTGATCCAGCCTGGCAGCCGGGTGTTCCAGTACGCCAAGACCCGCACGAAGAACCTGGCCGTTCCAATTGGGGATTTGAAGCCGCTGGGAATGTTGTTCGAGCAGGTGAGGGCCTGGGAAGAAAAAAAGTGACGGTCACCTGGAAAGTGACCGTCACTTTTTGGTTATGCAGGATTGTCGGTTACTCCGAGCAGTGCCCGGGGCCGATAAAACCGTTGTTATAGTTGTCGAGGATGGTAGCCAGTTCAAGGAACTGTGACCGCAGCGCATTGCCTGACTTACCCTTCAACGCAGCGATCTGTGCTGGCGTGTAGGTGTTGAACAAGTCCTCCGCAGCATCTAGGGCATCCTGAACCTCGGTCGGAACCGACGCGTCGTTGAGTGTATTCAAGTAGGCAGCCATATACTGGTGCGCCAGGTTGTAGCAGGCATTGCCCGCTGAGGCGGTGGCACTTTCCCGACGGCGGAAATGCCTTGTGACGGGGGAATGCGTGTGCCTAACGACAACGGTAAACCAGCTGTAAGGTACGCCTCTTCCAGATTCATGTATACTGCTCGCACGCGCATCGAATGCGCCTCAGCTTGTGGAGCGGCTCGGCCTCACCCTTCGAACCGCAGGCGCTCCGATTTAGATAACTGTAAATCGCGCGGGGGAAAAACACATGTACAAACCCAACCAATCTTTAAATCGTCCCGACGAATGCAGGATCAACGCAGGCTGAAGCCAGGATTAACACAGTCCGCGTTGAGCAGTATGGGAACAGCATAGGAGCAGTATGGGAGCACCATAGGAGCACTATGGGACCAGCCTCGAACGTCCGGAAGAAAGCAGGCGCAATCATGGCAAGAGTAAGACTTTCCTCCTGGATTAAAGAGATGCATGGCAAGGTGGGCGATGTGGTCTTCCGCAGCTCCCAGAGCGGGGAAACCTACGTCTCAAAAAGCCCTGACATGTCGACGGTCGAGTGGAGCCCGGCGCAAAACGCGCAGCGCCAGCGCCCCGCTCCCCCTAGTACCGCAACCATATTAAGTTGTAGGGTCACAATGGATTTTATCCCTTGAAATCTAGCGGAGCACCCTACAGCTTAAGGTAGTTGCGGCACTAGTAGCGCAGGGTCAGTAGAAAATCTTATACCGGGCTCATCTTCTCGTGATAAACTCCCCCGCATGTCCACGCGCTCGAAGACCATCCTGGCCGCGGTAGGAGGCGCCTTGCTCCTTGCGGTCCTTTTGCTGCAAATCCCGAGGGTTCAATCCGCCGTTGCCTGGCGTTACGAAAAGTTCACGATATACGCAAAAAACGTCGTCGATCCCCCCGGCCCGGTGCCTACCGCCCTGCCGGTCACGCCGCTCCCGGCCACGCCCACCTCCGTCCCAACCGGGACGTTGCCGCCTGCCACGCCGCAGCCGACCCTGCCTCCCACCGCCACCAGCACGCCGCTGCCCGCTCAGGTCTCCCTGCCCAGCCCGCCGTACGAGCAGCAGACCCCCAACAACTGCGGTCCGGCCACGCTCTCGATGGCCATGCACCTGTACGGCTGGGAAGGCGACCAGGAAGAGATCGCCGCCCAGATCAAGCCCGTCCTGCAGGACCGCAACGTCAACCCGGAAGAGATGGCCTACTACGTGCGCAACTTTGCGGGCTGGTTGAACATCCAGTACCGCGTGGCGGGCGACGAGGCGTTGCTCAAATCACTGCTGGCCGCCCGCTATCCGGTCATCGTCGAGAGCGTGACCAGCCTGGACCCCAACGACGCCCTGGGTCCCCACGATGACCTGTGGGCCGCGCATTACCTGCTGCTGACCGGCTACGACGACGCGACGCAGCAGTTCACCGCCCAGGATTCCTACCACGGTGCGGATCGGGCTCTTCCCTACGAGCAGCTCGCAGCCGATTGGGAAGCGTTCAACAACCTGTACATGGTGCTCTACTTCCCCGAAAACGAAGCCGAGCTCCAGTCCCTGCTCGGGGCCGATTGGGATCCCGACGCCAACCGCCAGCGCGCGCTGGACGAAGCCCAGGCTGCCACTTAGCGCCGATCCCGAAGATACCTATGCCTGGTTCAACCTGGGCAGCGACCTGGTCTACTTCGAACGCTACGACGAGGCCGCCCGGGCCTATGATAAATCCCGCGAGATCGGGCTGCCCCTGCGCATGTTCCGCTACCAGTTCGGGCCGTTCTGGGCCTATTTCCACTCGAACCGCATCGACGACCTGCTCGCCCTCACCGATTACGCCCGCGGCGTGACCGAAATGTCCGAGGAAGCCTGGCTGTGGTACGGCTGGGCGCTGTACCGCCAGAACGACTATAAGGGAGCCCGGGAGGCCTGGAACAAGGCCCTCTCGATCAACAATTCCCCTTATGTGGATGCTCATAACGCCTTACAATATGTCCAATGACGCGTAAATCCACCCTCCTGGTTTTGCTGACATTTTTTCTGGCCGCCTGTAACTCCCCTCTCCCCCGGGGAGAGGGGCCGGCGGGTGAGGGCAAGTTCTTCCCCGCCTCCAACCCCAACCATAGCTGCCACCCTTCCCCCCGCCACCCCTACCCTGACGGCCCTCCCGCCAACCTCCCCCCCGCAGGCAACGCCCACTGAAGCCGCTCCCAGCGCACGCACTTCCCCTGTCGACGGCATGCCCCAGGTCTACGTCCCGGCCGGGACCGTGCGCATGGGCGGCCTGGACGTCTACTCTGTGGGCAGCGACGAATTGCCCGCCCACACCGTCTCCCTGGACGCCTTCTGGATCGACCAGTTGGAGGTCACCAACGGCATGTACCTGCTGTGCGTGCAAGCCGGAGACTTGCAGCCCGCCCACGGATTGGTCGTCAGGGAAGCGTCCTTCCTATTTCAACAACGAAGCGTACAAGGACTATCCGGTGGTGCACGTCACCTGGGGACAGGCCAAGGACTACTGCGCCTGGGCCGAACGCCGCCTGCCGAGCGAAGCGGAGTGGGAGCGCGCCGCCCGCGGCGATGACTTCCGCAACTTCCCCTGGGGCGACGAGCCGCCCAATGAGACCTACGCCAACTACAACCGCCTGATAGACGATACCAGCCGGGTCGGGTCGTATCCCGCCGGCGCCAGTCCCTTCGGCGCGCTGGACATGGCCGGGAACGTCTGGGAGTGGGTGGCGGATTATTATGCGAGCGGCTATTACGCCGCCTCCCCGGAGCATAACCCGCCCGGTCCCGCGACGAGCGCCACCAACAAGCGCGTCATCCGCGGCGGCTCCTTCCAGGACGGCTGGACCAACCTGCGCGTCTCGAAGCGCGGCTCCGTCCTGGGTCCCAAACCGGATGCGCCCTTCGACGCGCCGGACAAGACCGGGGAGGATTCGTCTAAGATTGGCTTCCGCTGTGCGGGAAGTGAGTAAGAGAATATCGAACAATAGTTTAAGGCAGTATATCGAATTTCATATTTATGCACACGTGTGCATAAATATGATTATTGAAGCACATCAAAATCAGGCCGCTGGGTATACCAAGCGGCCTGATACTATTCAGATTTTCTACCCCCTGTATTGCACTAAAGTCTATTTGAACTTGAAATTCGCCGTATGTACGGTTCCGTCATTCAAGGTCACCTGCAACTGACGACAGGTGCCGGCCCAGGACTTCTCTGTCTTCCACACATACACGTACTGGTCAGCCAGAGCATCATAAGTGAGGCTGCTTCCACCGGCTGCGACAGTCGTTTCAATCATATCCTCCGCAGTGGTTAAGTCACAGTTGATCTTAATGAGCGAGGATATCCAGCAGTAAAGATATTGAGGCCTTGGTTGCCACTCAGGCTGAACTTGACCGGGATACCGCTGCCACCCTTGGCAACATTCAATATGCCCATGTCGATCGGTTGGAAGAAACCGTTCCAATTGTAGATGACGTTGTATGTCACGCTAGAAGATCCAGAGTTGCCGGCATTGTCCAAAGCACCGTTGCAGGTTGCAGTTACAGAGCCGACCGGACCGCCGCTAACGTTCAGGATGGGGGTCGTCGCCAAACCAGAAAGCGCATCCATGCTGCTACAACCGGCCGCTGGAACAGAGCCCAATGTATAAGTCGCGCCATCGGCAACGCCAACGACTGCCACGACCGGCGCGGTCTTGTCGATGTGGATGCCGCCCCGGGTCAAGCCGGCGCTATTGCCCGCGCTATCGACCGCCGTTCCAGTGACTGACTGATCGGCGCCATCTGTGCCAAGGGTCTGATCCGGTCCGCATGAGACAATGCCAGAGAGGTTATCACCGCAGGTGAAGGAAACGGTAACATCCGTATTGTTCCAGCCAGCGCCGTTTGGAGCGGGCGAAGCAGAGCCTGAGATCGTAGGCGCAGTCGCATCGCGCATAATTGTGATCGATTGGGAATTAGTACCTCCCGCGCTCGTTGCAGTGCAAGTCGAAGTGGTACCAGCAGTATCGAACTCAATCGGGGTTATCCCACAACCGGTGGTGGAGGAAATCGGCGACTCATCGTCAACAACTGTCCAGCTAACGTACACATCGCTTGTATACCAGCCGTTGTTGCCAAGTGTGCCAAGAACACTGGGAGTGAGGACAGGCGGGGTGTCATCGGTGACGGCAGGCGCATTCACATGCAACGTAAAGTCAGCATTATTGTTGTAACTTCCTGCCCCAATATCGCTATAGCTTACTGTAATTGGATAGTCTCCAGCAGCGGTCGCTGAGAAACTAACATACTGGAAGTCATTACAAGTTGTGAATTCCAACTTATTGCCTGGTAAGAGCGTGAAACCAAACGCACTCACATTTGCAGGAACGTTTATCGTGATGGTAAGCTTAGAACCATCAGCAGCATTGCAGTTTCCCCCGGGGCCGCTTGGACCACCGTCACCACCTGTGCCAACAACTTTGTAACCCACTACAGTAGAATCACTGACAAAAATGGTGTCTACTGTAATATCGTTGTTTATGTTATCCGCCACCGCCAGCGACGTGACCAGCATTGCCAGCACCAGCGCCAGGGTCAAACTTACCGAAAATTTGTGTTTCATGTTTGTTTCTCCTTATAAAATAAAAAGCGAATCATGGTTTCAATGAAAATTGTGAGTTTGAGGAAGAGTGTATTGGCTGTGTTGATCACCTCCGCTAGATCGAGAACTGCCCTGCATAAGTGCAAAAATAAAAACCGGCGCATTCACATAGAATGGCCGGTTTCGCTACTGGCTCGCCTGCTGCTTGGCCCGCTGTTGCGGGCTAGCGACCAAATGTGGGCAACAGGGTCCTCGCCGCCGATACAAAATGACTTCTATAACAAGTTTTACAGTACCATGACGAAATACGTGGTTGACGGTTACCCCCCTATGGTCGTAAATTGGTCGTAATTTTTGGCTTATCCTCCACCCATAATACTTTCCTCTTTTGCATCCGAATAAAAAAATTCTCCGCTGTTTTTCACTGCGGAGAATTCCACGCTTGAAGATGAAAAGCGTCTACTCGTAAGCAAACTTGTAGCCCACGCCAGCCACGGTTTCGATGGTCTTTGGATTGGCAGGGTCGATCTCGATCTTGCGGCGTAAACGGTAGATGACATTCTTGAGCATCGTATTATCGCCTTCACCGCTATATCCCCAAACACGCTGGTTCAATTCCTCAACGGTGATTGTATGACCTGGCCGGTTCATCAAGAGGAATAACAAACGAAACTCCAGGTTGCTCAACCGGATGGGATCATCATTCCCGACTTTTATTTTTCGCTCGGAGGGGTTCAGGGAAAATGGACCGACCTTCACTGTGTCCAACGCACTGACGGGAATGTGTCCCAGGCGCCGTAACCAAACCTTAATTTTGGCATTAAAAAGCGAGGGGCTGACAGGTTTGAGCATGCAATCATCCACACCGGCATCATAGGCTTGTAGCACGAATGTTTCTGACCTTGCAGCTGTTAATAGCATGATCGGCACAATGGTTTCTTCGCGCAGTTTTTTGACTAGCTCGAGGATATGGGTTTCCGGCAGATTGATATCCAGGATGACCATATCAGGGTTGTCTGCTTCCCACCTGGTAAGTGTATTTGCCGGCACAGGTTCCAGAACAACATCTAATTGCTGCTGTTGCTGCAGGCTGAACACCCAAAGTGGTCCGGTAGTCTGTTGATTGCTGACCACTAGAACTTTTGGAGTGGATCCAAATATAATTGCCATCCCCTACTCCTGTTAGAGAACCCTTTACCGTTCAAGAATGCCGCTGTTCCCGGCATTGACCGTAATTATAGCACCGGGATTCCTATCCGAAGTTGATTTGACTTTCTAAATCCGCTGTGATATTATCCCAACACAACCAAATAGCCTTTTGTACGGCGCTCTTATCCAGAGAGGCGGAGGGACCGGCCCTGCGAAGCCTCAGCAACCTTTCAACAAGAAAAGGTGCTAATTCCGGCAGATGGATGTTCTGGAAGATGAGAGGGCAGCCAGTTTCACACGCAATTGCCCTTTCTCGCGTAGCCGGAAAGGGTAATTTTTTTCTAACGAGGTGAAACAGATGAGTACTACTTTTATGCAATCTCCGAAACTGCTGTTCACGTCTGAATCAGTGACGGAAGGTCACCCGGATAAAATGTGTGACCAGATCAGCGATGCGGTCCTGGATTCCTGCCTGGAGCAGGACCCCTACTCGCGCGTCGCCTGTGAAACAGCCACCAAGACCGGCTACGTGATGCTGCTGGGCGAGATCACCACCCAGGCGTTCGTCAACTTCGACGAGCTGGTCCGCAAGGTGGTGGTCGAGATCGGCTACGACCGCGCCAAGAAGGGCTTCGACGGCAATACCTGCGGCGTGCTTTCAGCCATAGCCAGCCAGAGCCCGGATATCGATATGGGCGTCAGCAAGTCTTTGGAGGCCAAAGAGGGCGACGAGGCCGAGTTGGACAAGATCGGCGCGGGCGACCAGGGCATGATGTTCGGGTATGCCTGCAACGAGACCCCCACCCTGATGCCGATGCCCATTTTCATGGCCCATAAACTGACCCGCTGCCTGGCCGAGGTCCGTAAGAAGGGAGACCTGGAGTGGCTGCGTCCGGATGGCAAAAGCCAGGTCACGGTGGAATATGCGTATGGCAAGCCCAAACGCATCGATACGGTCTTGATCTCCACCCAGCACGCCCCCGATATTTCCCAGGAAGACATCCGCCAGGCGGTGATCGACCGCGTGATTATGCCCACCCTGCCCCCCGATATGGTCGACGACGATCTGAAAGATCTACGTCAACCCCACCGGCCGCTTCGTGATCGGCGGCCCGTTGGGCGATGCCGGCGTCACTGGCCGCAAAATTATCGTCGATACCTACGGCGGGATGGGCCGCCACGGCGGCGGCGCGTTCTCCGGCAAAGACCCCACGAAAGTGGACCGCTCCGCTGCCTACGCCGCGCGTTGGGCCGCCAAGAACGTGGTCGCCGCCGGGCTGGCCGACCGGTGTGAGATCCAGGTGGCCTACGCGATTGGCGTGGCCCACCCGCTTTCGGTCAACGTCGAAACCTTTGGAACGGGTAAGATCCAGGACGATCGCATCGCCGGACTGATCCTCGAGCACTTCGACCTGCGCCCCGGCGCGATCATCCGGGACCTCGACCTGCGCCGGCCGATTTACCGCCAAACCGCCGCTTACGGCCACTTTGGTCGGGAGGATGTCGAGTTCCCCTGGGAGCGAATAGATAAAGCCGAAGCGCTGAAACAAGCTGCCGGCATCTAACAACCAGGTAGGTCACGCTTGAAGCGTGACCTACTCGATTTACTCATCAAATATTTGATCGTTGGTTTACGGATTTTGGATGCGTAGGCGCATCCAAAATCCGGCCCCTTTAACGGGACGTCTTGGGCGCATTATGATATATTTTCTCCGGAGGACCTATGCTTGACAAGAAAATCACCTTTATCGGCCCGGGCGTCATGGCGGAGGCCATGATCGCCGGGCTCATCCGCCAGGAACTGGCCAGCCCCGAAAACCTGCTGGCATCCGGTCCGCGCGAAGAACGTGGACAGCAATTACAAAGTAAGTACGGTATCCAGGCCACGACCGACAACGCCGTGGCCGCCTCGGACGCGGACGTGGTCGTGCTCTCGGTTAAGCCCCAGCGCCTGACCGAGGTGATGACCGGGCTGTACAAGATCCGCGAAGGTGCACTGGTGCTTTCGATTGTGGCCGGCGCCTCCATCCAGAAAATCAGCAAGACGTTGAAACATCAAGCGGTGGTGCGCTCGATGCCCAATACGCCGGGACAGATTGGCGAAGGCATTACCGTCTGGGCAGCCTCCCAGGGAACCTCGGAAGAACAGCGTGAGATGGCGCGCAGGATCCTGGGAGCGCTGGGCGAGGAAGTCTATGTGGAAGACGAGGGCTACCTCGATATGGCGACCGCGCTTTCGGGCACGGGCCCGGCTTATGTTTTCCTGTTCACCGAAGCCTTGATCGACGCCGGCGTGCATATGGGGTTCCCACGTCGCATCGCCGAACAGTTGGTGCTAAAAACCATTCGCGGTTCGGTCGATTACTATTACTATGCAGAGCGACATCCGGCTACGCTGCGCAACCAGGTTACTTCGCCGGGCGGCACCTCTGCGGAAGCGTTGTATTATCTCGAAAAAGCCGGTTTCCGGACTGCCATCTCGCGCGCGGTCTGGGCAGCCTACCAGCGCTCGTTGGAGTTGGGCAAGGAGAAAGCCGTTCACATTCCGGAAACTTCCCCGGGTGACATCGATGCCGAGTAACGGAGCCACCTTTGTTAAACATATTCCTAGTTGGCATGGGCGGGTTTATCGGCTCCGCCTTGCGATATCTGGTGGGCGGCTGGGCGCAACAACTTAGCAAAAGCCTCGATTTTCCGTACGGCACGTTGACGGTCAACCTGATCGGCTGTTTCCTGATCGGATTTGCAGGCCAACTGGCTGAGGCGCGCGGGTTCTTTACGAATGAAACACGGCTGCTGGTATTGATCGGCGTATTGGGCGGGTTCACCACCTTTTCATCCTTCGGTAACGATACCCTCAACCTGGCCCGCAGCGGACAGATGTTCAACGCCTTGACCAACGTCTTTGTGAACGTCGCTTTTGGTTTGCTGCTTGTCTGGCTGGGGCGAACCGTCGCCTACCTGCTCTGGAGGTAAACATGCAACTCCCCGAAGAAGGCTACCTGTTGCGAATTTTCATCGGCGAAGCGGACAAATACCAGGGCAAGCCGCTGTATGAGTGGCTGGTGCTGCAGGCCAGGGAGCAGGGACTGGCCGGCGCAACGGTCCTGCGCGGCATGATGGGCTATGGTGCCAACAGCCACGAGATCCACACCTTCAAGATCACCCGCCTCTCCGAGGACCTCCCGATTGTGGTCGAGATCGTGGATACCAAAGAGAAACTGGAAACCTATCTGCAAAGCATCGACGAAAGCATCCAGGCTGGGATGGTTACGCTCGAAAAAGCGACCATCCGCATCTATCGCGGCAACGGAAAGATGGAAAGATGATTCCACCAGCCAGAATCCAAACCGAGCGCCTGCATCCTGCGCAAAACGCGCCTGGACGATGCGCCCGCCATCTTCGAGAGCTATGCCCGGGATCCCGAGGTGACGCGTTACCTGGTCTGGGAGCCCCATCAAACCCTTCAGGAAACGCAGCGGTTTCTGAGCGGCTGTGAAGAGTTGTGGCGAAGGGGAAAAGATTTTGCATACGCGATCACAACGAAAGAGGATGATCGCTTGATCGGCATGTTTGGCTTGCACCCGATGAACTTTTAAGCTTGAAGTCGGCTACGCATTGGCGCGCCCACATTGGGGCAAAGGATACATGACCGAAATCCTTCGAACCGTGATCGATTGGGCCTTTACACAGTCAGAAATTTTTCGGGTCCAGGCTTTTTGCGATCTGGAAAACCCCGCTTCCGCGCGGGTGATGGAAAAGGCGGGCATGGCCCGCGAAGGGCTGCTACGGCGCTATGTGCTACATCCCAATATCAGCGACGAACCGCGGGATGTCTACCTGTATGCGGTTGTGAAATAAACGGGCGGTTATAATTCGGGGGCCAATTTGCATTCTTCGGAGATCCAATGTTCTGGGAAAAAGTAAAGACCAACAAATGGCTGCCCATCTTATTCCTGACCCTGGCGTCCGGGCTTGTCTACCTTCCGCGGCTGGGGGAATTCACTTTCGTTAAGGACGATTGGTATTTTATCTACGATGGCTTCATGGTAGGCCCGCAGGTTTTCCTGGATATTACCCGGCATACCCGCCCCCTCCGCGGACCGCTTTACCAGCTTCTCTTTTCGCTGTTTGGCATTCATCCCTTCCCCTATCATTTTCTTTTATATATCTGGCGGCTGCTTGGCGGACTGGGCGCCTTCTGGTTGTTCAATTTGCTCTGGCCGAAACAACGCCAAGCCAACCTGTTCCTGGCTCTGCTGGTCATCATCTACCCCGGCTTCTTGTGGTGGACAGGCGGTTTCGAGTTCCAGCCTTACGTGCTCAGCTTTGGGCTGGCTATTTTTTCGATTGCGTTCACCTTACAGACGATAAAAGCGCACACGCAAGGGAAAAAAATCCTCTGGGCGGCGCTGGCGTTCCTGACTGGCTGGCTATACCTGGCCCTGGTGGAATTTGCCATCGGCATGGAAGTATTCCGCTTGTTGGCTGTTTATCTGTTGGTCAACCACACAACCAGTTACCAGGAATTGCGGGCGAAACTGGTGGCCACCGCGCGCGCGTACGCTCCCTTTCTCCTCATCCCGCTTGGGTTTGTCATCTGGTACCAGTTTTTCTTCGAGAACTGGCGCAGCGCCCAGAATGCAGGTGCCCAGCTATCCCAACTATTTGCCTCGCCCCTGGCGGGACTATGGGCCGGGGTACGCTTGTTACAAAGCAGCCTCAACGTTTTGATTATGGCCTGGGCGATCCCGTTCCAACAAAACTTCTTCAATACGCGCTTAAGGGATGTGTTCCTGGGCCTTTTTTTTGCTGCTCTTGTCATCCTGATCGCGCTTTTGTTTAACCGTTCCCTGCTCCGTCGGAACCTCAGCGATGACAGGAGTGAAACCGACACAGAGTCCGGAACATGGCAGGCGGAAGCGTTGTGGGTTGGTCTGCTGGGCACGTTCGGCGCGCTCCTGCCGATTGTCATGGCCAACCGAAGCGTAACATTTGACAGGCTTTCCCACTATGCCTTGCCCGCCTCGCTGCCGGGGGTGATTTTTGTAGGGGCCATCCTTTTTTCGCTTTCTTCTCAAAGGATGAGATGGCTTGCCCTGTCGTTTTTGCTTGGCATCGCGGCCTTGACTCACCAGGGCGCCGCCGCCCATGCCATCAGCGACGCGCAAGCGGTCAGCGAGTTCTGGTGGCAGGTGACCTGGCGAGCGCCCTCCATTCGCGCGGAAAACAATACCACCCTGGTCGTGTTATATCCGGAAGTCAACTATATGGACGGCGAAGAAGTCGCCTGGGCGCCGGCCAATATCATTTATTACCCGCAAAAACAGGCAGCGGCGCCGGTGCACGTCCCGTTAGCGGCCACCCGCCTGGAACCGAGCGCCTTGACCAATATCTATATGGGCTCGCGGGATTACGAAAAAGAAGATCTCATCATCAAATACACGGCGCTCACCCAAAATTATAAAAACCTGCTGTTGCTCACACAGCCCGGCGATGGCGCCTGTGTCCGTGCAATAGACAGCCGCTGGCCGGACGTTTCCAGCGCGGACGGCGCTTATGTGATGGTCGGTGGATCGAAATCCAACATCGAGAACATCGCGCCGCAAGGGGCAGCTCCCGTTCCTCCAGGGGTTCTGTTTGGCCCCGAACCCCCTCACGGCTGGTGCTACTTCTACCAAAAAGCGGATCTGGCCCGCCAGCAGGGGGATTGGGAACGAATTGTGGAGATTGAAAAGACCGTTGAGAAAGAGGGCCTGCATCCCAACGACCAGATCGAATGGATGCCGTTCCTGCAAGCCAACGCTTATCTGGGCGACACGAAACAGGTGCGGCAGATTGCGACCCGCATCAACACCGAGCCTTTCTACAAACAGCAGGCCTGCCAGATTCTGAGCGGGATGGGCGAGCAGGGGTACGCATTGTCCCCTGAAATGCAGGAAAACATTTCCGGGTTGTTTTGCGGCGGGGAGCCTTAAAAATCACACATTAGATCGGGCAAAACTTCACCAGATAGACGCGGATAGGTTAAAATCTACGCGCGTTTTTCATGCCTTTGCATATCAAACCATCTTGCTATGTCACTGATCTCTGTAAATTCCCTCACCAAATCTTTCGGCGATTTCGACCTCTTCAGCGGAATTAGCTTCTCTGTTGCGAAGGGAGCCCGTGTGGCGCTCGTCGGTCCGAACGGCGTGGGCAAAACGACCTTGCTGCGCATCCTGGTCGGGGAGGACGAAGCCTCCTCGGGTACGGTAGCAAGCGCAAAGGGGGTCCGGGTTGGCTATCTTCCCCAGGAGGCCGACTTCGAAATGGACGGCAGCCTCTGGGAGTGCTGCGAGGCCGTCTTCGCCGACATCCAGCGCCAGCAGGACGAACTGCACCGCCTCGAAGCGCTTATGGCCGATCCCGCCCGGGCTGAAGAAGTCATGGAACGCTATGGCAAACTCCAGCACGACTTCGAACATCGTGGCGGGTACACCTACGAAACGCGCATCAAGCAGGTGTTGACAGGGCTGGGATTCGACGAGGCCGACTATACCCTGCAGCTGGAACACCTCTCAGGCGGACAGCGCACCCGCGCCTTCCTGGCCCGCCTGCTGCTCTCGGACCCCGACCTGCTTCTGCTCGATGAGCCGACCAACCACCTCGACATTTCCGCCGTCGAATGGCTGGAGGGCTATCTCTCACAGTGGGACGGGGCGGCCGTGGTCGTCTCGCATGACCGTTATTTCCTGGACAAGGCCTGCAACGTCATCCTCGAGATGCTGCTGGCCGGGTTCGAGCTTTATCACGGCAACTACTCGGCCTACCTGCTCCAACGCCAGGAACGCGCCGAGCGCCGGCAGGAAACCTTCGAACGCGAGAAGGAAAAACTGCTCAAAGACGTGGAGTATATCAAGAGGAACATCTCGGGCCAGAACGTCACCCAGGCCAAAGGCAAACTTCGCCGGCTTTCGCGCATCGTGCAGGCTGTCGAGCAGGTGGGGTTCGAAGCCGTGCTCAACCAGAAGTGGAGCGAGACCGCCGAAGACGTCAGCGTAACCACCTCGAATTTTGGCGTGGAAGAAGCTGAGCGGCGCGTGCGCGGGCTGCGTTCTCCCGTCCGCACGCTACCGCGCTTACATTTGCAACTCGGCTCTCAAAAACGATCCGGCGACCTGGTCCTGCGCACGAGGGATTTGCAGATCGGCTATCCCGCCGAACCAGGGTTGGGCGACCCCGGCAAGTTTCTCTTCTCCGCGCCCGATATCGAACTGCGCCGCCGCGGCTGCGCCGCCCTGATCGGCCCGAACGGCGCCGGCAAGACCACTTTCCTGAAAACCGTCCTCGGCCAAATAGAGCCATTGGCCGGCGAGGTGCAGCTGGGCGCATCGCTGCAGATCGGCTACTTTGCCCAGGCGCACGAAGGCCTGAAACCGGGCAACACCGTTATGGAAGAGATCGACTCGGTCATGCCCAACTGGCTGCCGGGCCAAATCCGCGATTACCTGGGTAAGTACCTGTTTTCAGGGGATGATGTCTTCAAGACGGTAAACCTGCTCTCCGGCGGCGAGCGCGGGCGGCTGGCGCTGGCCAAGTTGGCTTTGCAGGACACCAACCTGCTGCTGCTCGATGAGCCCACCAACCACCTCGACATCCCCTCACAGGAGATCCTACAGGCTGTGCTGGACGAATACCCGGGCACGATCCTGCTGGTGACCCACGACCGCTACCTGATCGACGCGCTGGCCACCCAAATCTGGGAAGTGAACCCAGATGAGTCGGAACTGACTGTCTTCAAAGGCACATATTCGCAGATGAAAGAAGAAAGGGAGAAAGTGGCGGCCAGGCTGGCGGCGACCGCGGAAGAAGAAGCGGTCAAGAAAGGCAAACGCCCGTCACGGTCGCCGGATGAGAAAGTCGAACGCCGGCGTGTCGCCCAGCTGCAGGAATTGGAAAACCAGATCGCAAACCTGGAGCGACAGTTATCAGAACTGAGCCTCAAGCTGGAGAATCCCCCTGCGGACCCCGCCAAAGTAGCAAATTTGGGCCGTGAGTATCAGTCCGTGCAGCGGCAAATGGATGAGAAGTTGGGAGAGTGGGAAGAATTACAGGTTTGATTTAAGCTCTTACGAACGCTAAAGTCTCGTGGGAGCTAAGAATTGTGGGGATGGAAAAGTCCGACAGCAACGATATAGCCGAAATTCTTGGAACGAGAGAGATTGCAGTTTGATTGCCTTAGCTTGATTATGAACGAAATCATGGTATTTTATGCATCCGCTTACTGCGAAGATAATCCATGGATCTGGCACCATTCTCCTTAAACGATTTCGAAATTGAAGAGAGCCATCATTAAGCTCCGGCACTGGTTCTTCACGCCCTCTCAAAAGGTCACGGAACCGGACCAGCGCCGCCAGGCTATTTTGCTCTCTGCCATCTTGCTGGGACTTATCTTCTTAGCTGTCATCGTGGAATTGATCACTGTCATCCTGATCGAAGATGCAACCTACACCGGTTACCGGCAGACGATCGCATTAGTTGGTTTCTTGGCCATTCTCTATGGGATAAGTCGCACCCGCCATATCCGTATAGCGAGTATTTTGGTGGTCTTATCCGTTTCGATTTTTGGTTTTCTTGCGGCCCTGGCCTGGCCCGAGGGGGTTCTGGGAGGATTTCTCGATTACTTGACTATCTCGATTTTGCTCGGCAGCCTGTTTCTCAATCCGCGCGAACTGGCGCTGTTGATCGTCACAGACTTGACCGGGCTGCTGGTTTTTCCGGCACTCACTCCAATCGTCAGTTTGAATGATATCCTGATCGGCCCTTTTTGCTTCGTTCTTGTCATCTCTTTGCTCATCATCCTGATCACGCGCCACCGAAACTTGTTGGAAGAAGACCGCAGGGCCGAATTAAAAGAAAAAGAACGATACAGCCGACTCGAAGCTGCCCGCACAAAAGCCTTACTGCGTGTGGCGGAGCGCCTCAACGCTCAGCTCGACCTGAATGTATTACTGACAACCCTCAGCGAAGAAGTTGCGCAAGCCCTCAATACGCCGGTATCCATTGTGATGTTGTACGATCAAAAGCAGGATATTCTATATCCAGCGACAGGGCTGGGTATATCCTTCGATTTGATCCAAAGCATTACTACGCTTCCCAAGAAAACATACAATGATGCGGTCAATGAACTCGGAGAGGTTTTTGCATTACCAGACTTACAACTTCTTCCTAGTGCGCCGTACATCGGTGAATTTAAGCGGTTGAATTTTCGCTCCATCGCATTTGCAACCATGGAATACGAAAATGAACTGATCGGAAGTCTGAACGCAATTACCCTAGGCGAAACACGGGACTTCACAGAGGACGAACTGCTGTTGTTGCATGGTATTGCGGATCAGGCTGCCCTGGCGATTGTCAACACCCGGCTTTATAAAGATGCCCATCGCCGGCTGGAACATCTGCAGGCCCTGCGCGCGATTGATACAGCGATTACTTCGAACCATGATTTGCAAAAAATGTTCGATGTTTTGCTTGAACAAATTACAAATCAATTAAAAGTGGATGCTGCAATCATCCTGATATTGGACAAAGACAGCCAACACCTCGAGTATGCGGCCAGCCGCGGTTTCCATACACCCACTTTACGTTTTACGCGCTTGCGCATGGGGGAAGGAATTGCGGGGCGCGCCGCACAAAAAAGAAAAGTTATCCGGATCGAGGACCTGCGTACGGACCCTCAAACGTTGAAATACTCCCCTAGCCTCGCCAGGGAAGGCTTTGCCAGCTACTATGCGGCGCCACTCATTGCACAGGGAAATGTTACTGGCGTGTTGGAAATATTCCACCGCACCACGCTTGACCCTAACCAGGAATGGCTCGACTTCCTGGAAACGCTTGCAGGGCAGGCCGCCATTGCCATCGAAAGCACTTCTTTGTTCGCCAATTTGCAACAGATGAATGACGAACTCTTCAAAGCATATGACTCGACCATCGAAGGCTGGTCGCATGCTCTTGATCTTCGCGATAAAGAAACGGAGGGGCATACTCTTCGTGTTACCGAATTGACCATGAAACTAGCCCGAGCCTGCGGATTTAGCGAGGGAGAGCTGGTGCAGGTCCGGCGTGGAGCTTTGTTGCATGACATTGGCAAGATGGGCATCCCAGACCGTATCCTGCTCAAGGAAGGTCCGCTCACTCCCGAAGAATGGAAGGTCATGCGACAGCATCCGGTATACGCCCATGAAATGCTCCTGCCGATCGAATATTTGCGGCCGGCACTGGATATTCCTTATTGCCATCACGAAAAGTGGGACGGAACTGGCTATCCCCGTGGCCTGAAAGGCGAGGAAATCCCTTTGATCGCACGTATCTTTGCAGTTGTAGACGTCTGGGATGCGGTTACCAGCGACCGGCCGTACCGTCCCGCCTGGGCGCGCGAGAAAGCCCTGGCTCACATCAAGGAACAAGCGGGGACACATTTCGATCCTCATGTTGTGGAAGTATTTCTAGTCTTGATCCAGCAGTTATCAAACGAGGCATCATGAACCGAAAATCAGGGCAATGGAACGATCCCTGTAGAATTGAGCATCAAATTGGAAAATCCGCCTGGCAATCCCGCTAAGGTGGCGAAACTGGGTAGGGAGTATGAGCCGGTGCAAAGGCAGATGGATGAGAAGTTGAGAGAGTGGGAGGGGATGTAAGGAGACATGAGTACACTCAAAAAATTTGGCGAGTATCTCTATCGAAAACAATTCACCTGGTTGGAGTTTGTAATCCTGTTTTTTATCGGCGTCGCAGCTTTCAGTTACAACTTGAAGGCGGTCGAATTCTACGTGGATGAAAACCCTTGGATCTATGAAAGCGCAGCTTTAAACTCATTTTGGGAAGCTGATTTCAGGCCGGGTCTTTGGGAAGATGAATACAATGGGATGTTGGACCCTCCCATGGCTAAATATCTAATCGGTGTCGGCATTAAGTTAGGCAGGGTTTCCATTGAATCCTTGCCACGGTGGGATTGGGCCCTTGATACACAAAGTAATATTGCGAGAGGCTGTATTCCCTCCGCGGAAGTCCTATGGTGGGCACGGCTTCCCATGCTGGTAACTTCAGTGCTGGGCTTGTTACTGGCAGCATCCTTGGTCAGCAGATTGCACTCTCGGCTGGCCGCTTTTGTTTTTTATGGTTTTTGTCTGACCCATTTTACCTATCCCTTGCAGCAGGCAATGAGCGAAGCGCCGCTCGTTTTCTTTACTTTCCTGGCAGGCCTCGTGGGGTATCAGGGCATAATTGCCCTATCGGAAAAACAGTACCAATCCGTTTTTATTTGTTTTTCCATGTTCGGGGTGCTGACTGGATTGGCTGCGGCTTCCAAAATGAATGCCATCGCCATTTTGTTTGCAGGGATTCTTTGCATAGGGTATGTCCTCTTCCGGGGAAGAATGGACGAATTGAGACAGGGGATAAGACTGGCTGTCCGCTTGATAGTGGCACAAACATATTTAATCATAGCGATCTTTATCCTGATCAACCCGTACTTGTACACTTCCCCCTTCCGGAAGATTGCGCTGATGTCCATCGCACGGACGTTTACGCTTCAGGTTCAAATGAAGATGTACCCGCAGTCGGTGGTTACGCTGGAGAACTGGCTTCGCATTGTGCCAGGACGGATTTTCGATCAATTGTCGACCCTGGCTTATCCCGGGCATTACCTGATAAATATCTTTCTATTTTGCGTGGGTGTCTACGTTGTGGTTCACGCACTGTGGAACAAATCCCCAGGCTGGGAAGCGGGCCTCATACTGGGCACTTTTTCAGTTGTTCTGGCCGTCCCTGGAATGTTTTCACCGCTTGACTGGAACCGTTACTATTTGTTCCCGGTCCTCTTCTCCAGAGTTTTTATTGCGGTTGGCCTGGCGAAAGTATTTTCTGTGGTAATCCCAAAAAATGGTACGATGCTGAAAAACGCCACCCAAACCGCCCAACTAAACCTGAGCCCGTGATACAGGAGGATAGCGATCTTCGAAGCGAAACATCATAAAGAAGCAGCGCGAGCGATTATAAAGAACGAATCAGCCGTGGTCACGGAAATGGTACGCGCAAACCTATACCCGAACAAGTTGCGTGAATACAAGGAACTGAGAGAGTCATGCCCATACAACTCATCCTTATTTATACCTTGATCGCCGGCCTGCTCGCCGCCCTCACCAGCCCGATCATCGGGTCTTCTCTGTTCTTGACCGCTTTAGAAGTGTTTATGATCGTCAACCTGGCCAAGAGGCGCGATTTCAAACTCTCTTTTCGCGAGATCGGGTTTACCGCAACTACGATCTGGGGGCTTTCCACCCTTTTTCCGGGATTTTCTTGGTTGTAGAGGTCTGCATTCGGATGGCGACAAGGGTTATCCCCTATGCCTTCTGTTTGAAGTCTGATTGGGGATTTGGTATAGTAATACCAGGAGGTCGCGATGCCTAAAATTAAGTTTAGAGGAAAAGAATATAACAGCCTGGCTGATATGCCTGCGAAGATGCGCCATGATTATTTCAAGGCCAGGGCCGGTTATGATGTTTCCGAAGATGAAACCGAGAAGAAAGCGGGAACGCTTCCAAGCGGTATGGAAAATATGCCCGACGAAGTGCGCGAGATCTATGAACGCGTGCGCGGGGATCTGGATGCGAAACCGATCAAAGCCAGCCCGGTAGACGAGCTGCCCAGCACCGAAGACCTGTACCGCCGTTCTGCGCCGGCAGGGATGCAAAACCAACCGTCGGATGAGATCGTTTACAGGCTTTCGCCGCCGATCATCGAGCCACCGCCGCCCATCGTCGAATCCGACCATACGCTGCGCAGACTGGCCTGGGCGGTGGCGATTGCTGTGCTGATCGTTGGGATCGTGCTGGCGATCTATTTCGGGGGTTAGAACCTAACGGCCAATAAGCCGGGGGGCGCCTGTCAAACGGAAGCAGGCTGTTATTTCGTCCGCCAGTATTGTCTTCTCTCAGTCTTCCGGAGCGGTCACTTCACCTTCCAGAATATCGTCAGCGTGGTGGTCGAGGGCCAGGTCTTTCCATGAAGCGGGGTCGTCCAGCGGCTCGATATGGGTAAAGACCACCATATTGGGGAGCAATTGGGTAAGTTGTACTTCCAGCTTTTCAAGCAAAACGTGACCGTGTTCCACAGTCCATCCGCCCGGGACCAGCACGTGGAAAGAAACGAAACGCCGCGCCCCGGCCTGGCGGGTCATCAGGGCATGATAGGCAACGCCCTCCGGCAAGAGTTCTTCGATCTTTTTGCGGATCAGCACCAGCTCCTCTTCGGGCAGCACGGTGTCCATCAGCCCAGAGACGGAATGCTTCACGATCCCGACGCCGGACCAGACGATGTTGACCGCCACCCCGATCGCAACCAGCGAGTTGAGCGGCTGCCAGCCGGTTAACGCCACCAACGCGACGCCGCCCAGCACGCCGACCGAGGTCCACACGTCGGTCATCAGGTGTTTGGCGTTGGCGAGCAGCGTAACAGAGTTATACTTTTTCCCGTTGTTTCCAATGATTATTGCCGCAAACAGGTTCACCAGCCCCGCCGCCACGGAGACGGCTAGGCCAACGCCGAGCTGATCGAGCGGCTGGGGGTTGATGAGGCGTTCGATGGCAGTATAGGCGATGCCCGCGGCTGCGATAATAATGAACCCGCCTTCCACGCCGCTGGAGAAATATTCGGCTTTGCTGTGACCGAAGTGATGGCTTTCATCTTCCGGGCGGCTGGCAATGGTCAACATCGCAAGTGCCATAATGGCCCCCGCCAGGTTGACAAAGGACTCGAGCGCGTCCGAAAGCAGACCGACCGAGCCGGTCAGGAAGTAGGCGGCGGCCTTGAGGGCGATCGTCAGAATCGCGGCGCCCATTGATAGCCAGGCAAACCGTTTTAAGTAAGCGCGACTTTCTAACATAATTCTCCAGAGTCCGATTATACAGTAGAGACCCTAAGAAAAGACGGCGCCCCCTCTCGCCGCCACTCATTACTGGTTACTGTTCGCTGATCACTCAATCACCCCCAGCTTCTTTCCCACCATCTCAAACGCATGCAAGCCTTTATCCAGATCATCCTTCGAATGGGCAGCAGAGATCATCACCCGGATACGAGCCTTGCCCTGTGGTACGGTCGGGTAGCCGATGGCAGTGGCGAACACGCCAGCTTCATACAATTCGCGGCTGAACTGCTGGGCCAGTGGCGCCTCCCCGAGCATCACCGGCGTGATTGGCGTCTCGCTATGGCCGGTGTCGAAGCCGAGTTTGTTCATTTCTGCTTTGAAATAGCGGCCGTTCTCCCACAATTTGTCCACCAGCTCGGTCGATTCTTCCAGCAGGTCCACGGCGGCCAGGCAGGCGGCCGCGTCCGGCACAGTCATGGCTGAAGAGAACAGGAACGGGCGCCCGCGCTGGCGCAGCCATTCCACGATGATCTTGTCCCCGGCTACCACGCCGCCCATCACGCCGAAGGCCTTCGACATGGTGCCGACTTCGATGTCAACTTTGCCGTGCAGGCCGAAGTGGTCCACGATGCCGCGCCCGCCTTTGCCGAGCACGCCCTCGCCGTGGGCATCATCGACCATCAGCAGGATGTCATACTTCTTGGCCACCTCGTAAAGAGCCGGCAGGGGGGCGATGTCGCCGTCCATGCTGAAGACGCCGTCAGAGACGATCAAGGCCCGGCGATACTTCGACAAGTTTTCCTGAATAGCATCTTCCAACGACTCTGCGTTATTGTGTTCATAGGCGACGATCTTGGCTCCCGAAAGCCGGCAGCCGTCAATGATCGAGGCATGGTTCAACCGATCGGAAAAAATGACGTCTTCCTTGCCTACCAGCGCCGGGATGGTCGCCAGATTGGCGTTGAAGCCGCTCTGGAAGGTAATGGCCGCCTCTACCCCTTTGAACGCAGCCAGCCGTTTTTCCAGTTCGATGTGAATGTCCATCGTCCCCGCAATCGTACGCACTGCCCCCGGCCCCACCCCGTATGTCTCGACCGCCTTTTGGGCGGCATCCACGATCTTGGGATGGTTTGCCAGCCCCAGATAATTGTTCGAACAGAAATTGAGCACCCGCTTGCCGTCCACCACCAGCCAGGCCCCTTGCGGCGAGGAAAGCGTGCGGATGTTGTTGTACAGCCCGGCCTCTTTCAGACCGTCGATCTCTTCTTGCAGCCAATCGAGTTTGGACATCTGTTTCTCCTCCTGAACAACTTGTGCACATTGATTATTGGTGACTGCTCAGAGTAATGGTATAGTAGAGAACGAGAAAAATGGTATCGTCGTGGGGGCGTACGCCCCTACGCACACCATTTTTGGCGGGCAATGACATCGCTACGACTGAGCAGGTACGATTATAGCAACTTTCCTATTCAACAAAAGGCGGCTGTCACCAATTTTGAATGACAGTCGCCCTAGTTTTCTTCTTCCGCCAACAGGCCCAATTCCGCCAAGGCTGCCAGCACTTTGGACTGTGCGCCGTCCTTAATGATCGCCGACGTAGGACCCAGCAACTCGCCCAAGAAGCGCGCCGCCTTCGACTTACGCAGCTCTTCGAGGACCTCCGGCCTGCTGACCCTTAAAACGACCTGGGTCTGCACCCGGGCTTCGGTCCCGTTCGCTTCCCAGCGTTTGAGCGCCTTGACCAGCACCGGCGGAACCCCGCCAGCTGAATATTTCACCAACAAACTCAACAGGTGCTCGACTTTCAACCCCTGCTCGGCAGCTTTTTTCAATGAAGAAGGCGTAACGGTATAGCGGTATTCGCCCTGCCTGGCTTCATTCCACTCGCAAAAACGCGCCACCTGGTACCGGACTGCCCGCGGGGCCGTTCGTTCTACCGTAATGCGCCCGCTTGAAGAAGCCGTAATCTTTCCCCTTTCCTCTTTCTTTGGCATGAAAGCAGAAAGACGGAAAGAGGTAACATCACCTCCTTCCTCTGCAGAGGCCAAATCCACCTGCCCAAGCCAGAAGAGCACCCCTGTAATAAAGTACCTGACCAGCGCCCCGTCCACCTGATCCCAGTGGGCGAAGCCGCGCAGGTACTCGCCATCTGCTTTGCGTTTGATAAACCACGAATCATAATCTCCCGCCGGGCGCTGGAAATCGGGATATTTAGCCTTGACATCCCGGATGAATGCCGGCAGGCTCCACCATTTTCCTTCCGGGATAGCGTCCAGCAAGTTGAGCAGGAACTCGCGGGTGATCAGGGGCTGGTTCTGCCACTCGCCTTCGAAGACCAGGCCGGGGAGCTGGCGCAATTCGTTGAAGGACTCGCTCTCCAGCCAGGCGTCGGCCAGTGTTTGCAAGGCCTCGGGACGCGGCGCTTCCAGGAAAGCCTTTGCCTTTTCTGGTTTTGGACCGGACTTCGAAATAATCTTCCCCGCGCGCAAAAAGCCTTCTAAAACTGGTCGGGGCACACTGGTCTCGGGTGGTTCTATCCCCAGCCTGAGAGCTGCCAGAAGGGTAGTGGCATCGTCCAGAATGAAGTCTTGTGCGGGGACGAGAAGTGCCTTTTCGCCGGGCGAAGCCGGTCTGCCCAGGGGTTCGGGATGTACCACAGAGACCACTGAGTTCACAGTGATTTTTTCAGAATCTTCTCCACGCTCTCCACCCGCCCCGGCGCTGCCGGTTGGGCCGGGCTGTTCTCCCTGGTGAATTAATTTCAGCAAGTCATCGGGGATGAAGGCGAATTCCTGCGGGCCGTTGGCTGTGTTGAAAAAGGCGCGCGCCAGCAGCCCCCGGTAAAACAGGATTTCAGCAGTCGAATCCGGGTTCAGGTGCGGCTTCTCGCGGTCGCGTTTGCCCGGGCCCATCTCGCGGATCTCGCCGAAGCGCCTTGTGAACTCCGCCAAGGGAATGCGCCCGTTTTTGGCAACCAAAGCCTCGAGCGCTTCCCGGGCTTCGGGGCCGAGCGTTTCCAAGATTTCGGCCAGCAGGTCCGGGTCCAGGAGCGCAGCGCAGAGTTCCTTGAGGGCGACCTCGCTTTCATTTGAATCCAGTTCCAAGCCCCACACTCCTGCCAGGATGTGGAAGTGTCCAAGATCGTGGTTTTGTAGGGAAGTGAATAGGTCGGGCATCGTTCTGGTTACAGTTCGAAAACTTCAAGGAAATGAAAAGGTTGGACGATTTCATTGTAACCGTCCAACCTGCAACTTTCAACCTGCAACCGTCAACCTTTGACTACTTTCAACGCATCCGGCAAAACTTCGAAATCCACCTTGCGCAGATTGCTGCCGAAGCTGGTGTAAATTTCACCATCGGCATGGATGTAGACGGGACGCGCGGACTCGAGCGAGAATTTGCGGAAGGTACCCATTTTGACCAGGTCGAATCGGCCATGCGTGCCGTTCATGACTTCGGGGATAAGCCGAAACATCATCGGACGGCTGCATTTTCCAATCATCACGTAGTTCAGAATGCCGTCATCGTTCCGGGCCTCGGGTGCCACGTGGAAGCCGCCGCCCTCGCGCGGGCCGTTGCACACGGTGACCATCAGGTTGGTCTGTTCCCAGTATTCGCCGTCGGCTTCCAGGCGCATTTTGGCAGGCTCGTGGTTGAGCATAATTGTCTGAATGACGGCGGTCAGGTACATCAAGAAACCGCGCACCACAGGCAGCTTGTGCGAACGGATGGTGACCACCGCGTCGAATCCCACGCCCACTGTGTTATCGAAATATTCCTGGCGGCCGTTCTCGTCGGTCATCAACCCGATGTCCACGTTTGACGGTTCTCCATGTAAGGCATGGGCCAGGGCCAGGGCTGAGTTCATGGGAACGTCGATGGAATGCGCAAAATCGTTGCCCGATCCAACAGGGACAATCGCCTAAGATGGGGCGCACCTCCTCCGGGATTTTCATCAGCCCGTTAATCACCTCGTGGATCGTCCCGTCGCCGCCCATTGCGATGACCATATCGTAGCCCTGCTCCCCGGCCTGTTCTGCCAGTTCGGTAGCATGGGTAGGATAAACCGTACCGCTCCAGTCTGCTCTGCCATATTCCGCGATGATCGGGCGCAGGTCGTTGGCTACTTTATAAGCATTCCCCATATCGGCCATGGGATTCAGGATGATTTTGACTTTGCGGGGCATGTTGTCTTCTCCTCGATGGTATTTAGGAAGTATAACCCCGGGGAATCAAAACGGAGGCCTTTCGCCTCCGTTAGATTAAATTTCCTGGCTCTTTGGGAGTTTCCGTGTATCCCTTAAGGAGAAAATCCGCCAAAGAACCAACAAATCATTTTTTCATGAGAAGCGGACCGGTCGCTGCTTTCGCGAGGAAAAACGTTCCACGGTGGTGCTTTTTCGCTTCGTACAAGGCCGCATCGGCAGCGCGCAGCAACTCGGACCCTGACCGTCCATGGGTAGGATAGAGGGCAATCCCCCCTGAAATCCCCAGCTTGATGGACTTTCCATCGGGCGCCTTGTATTCGAAGGTAGACAGGTTTTCGAGAATTTTTTCGGTGACCAGCCTGGCCGCCTGTACCTCGCTTTTTGCCAAAAGTAGCGTGATCTCATCGCCACCATACCGGGCAATAAAGTCCGAGGAGCGAATTCCGGAAGCGATGACGTTGAAAACCACCCGCAACACCTGATCGCCCACATCGTGTCCAAACGTATCGTTGACGCTTTTAAACCCGTCCAGGTCCATCATGATCGCGGCAAAGGAAAAGCCCGTCCGCCGGGCATTGATGATCTCGGCTTCCAGATGTTCGTCGAGAGCGCGGCGGTTAGGCAGCCCGGTCACTGTGTCCGTGTAGGCTTTTTTGCTGATGCTCTGGTGCAGGCTGGCGTTCGAAATCGCTACTGCAGCCTGGTTCGCCAGCATATGGAGTAAACGCAACTCCGAAGTGGAAAAGCCACCGGTCTTATCGCGGGAAAGGTTCATCACGCCGACAACTTTTTCCCCCATCTTGAGCGGCATCCCGATGATCGAGCCTCTCCAGTCAGCAGGCGCGTTTTTGTAGAGGGAATGGCTTTTCATATCTTCCACAATGATGATTTTTCCCATATGGGCAACTGTTTCGGTCAATCCGCCCTTCGCGGGGGTGAGAGAATACACGGTTTTTTTGGCCATTCGCATCAAGAGATGCGCCGAACTCCAACTTGTTATTTGGGTAGAGGAAAATATGGGCAGCGCGGGCATTAACCACCAGACGCATTGCTTCTTTTACAACCGCGTCTAGAACGGTTGGCAAATCCAGGCTGGCGGTGAGGTTCAGGCTGAGAATTTTGAGCGCATCCAACTCATCGGCCTGTTGGGTGGCCAGGGACAGCAAAGCCTGAGAGGAGATCAGCTTTTCCGCCAGGATACGCGATTCTCCCGCCAGATTTTCCGGAGGGACGAGTTTCTCTAAAGAGAAAGTCAAGATATCGAGAAGGTTGATGAGGATATCCTTCTCGCTATCTGTCAGGTCTTTTTGAGCTAAGGATTCGCGAGCCTGCTGAAGGACTGCAAGGCGAAGATTATTTTCCACCATGGAAGCTAAAATCACTTTATCACGCAAAAATCATCATGAACAATGACCCATTTGTCTCACTTGTCACAAATAGAGTGTGACACCGCGTAATTATACGGCATGATACGCTTATGAGACTGTGTTAAAATCGTGACGATACCTTACCATCGGGAGGCACATGTGCCTGAAACTCAAACAACGATACCGCGTGCCACTCCTCTGATCCCCCGAAAAAAAGCAATCCTGATCGGAGCTGCCGGCGGGATCGGCACGCAGGTAGCTGTTCGGCTGGCGCAGGAGGGCTATGTGCTGGCGCTGCTGGACCGCAGCGAGGACTCCCTTGAAAATTTGTGTGGCGAAATAAACCAATCGCACGAAGAAACCCGGACTATTTTTTACCAGCATGATGTGACCGACTACGATCAGGTTCCGGCTCTATTTCGCAAAATTGTAGCCGACCTGGGCGGCCTGGATTTGTTTGTTTATGTGGCAGGCACGATCTATTTCCCGGCGCTCGACGAATTCAACTTCGCTGAGGACTATAAAATGGTCGAGGTCAACCTGCTCGGCGCGATGGCCTGGATGAGCGAAGTTGCGCCTGTTTTTCAATCGATGCGCGGCGGGCAGATCGTGGGCATCTCCTCGGTGGCCGGCGACCGTGGACGGATTGGCAACCCGGGCTATAACGCTTCCAAGGCTGGCTTCAGCGGCTACCTCGAATCCTTACGCAACCGTTTGACGCGCCATGGCGTAAATGTCATCACCATTAAACCCGGCCAGGTGAAAACGGATGTGTTCAAGCTGCCAAACGCACCCAAACCTGTGCTGGCAGTAACCCCCCAACAAGCGGCGGACGGCATCTGGAACGCAATCCAAAAGCGTAAACAAGTTGTCTACATTTCTAGCATATGGCGTTGGGTGATGCTGGTCATCAGGCACACGCCGTCTGTGATTTTCCGGCGATTGAACTTCTAAGTGATTAAGATGAGATTGCAATGCTCGCGAACCCTCTTATCCTCTACACTATCCACCATCATGAACAACACCCTCACAACCCTCGAAAACTTCGGGCACTCTATGAAGGCGCCCTCCTACTGCTTTCAACCCCAAACATCAGGATGAAATTTGCGATGCTTTCCAGTCTGCCAGGAAAAACGGTTTGACCGTCACGCTGCGCGGAGCGGGTCGCAGCTATAACGACGCCTGCCATGAACGGCGGGGGAGTCGTGATCAACATGACGGGCCTGAACCGGATCCTTGCATGGGACCCAGGCTCGGGCGTGGTCCGCTGCGAAGCGGGCGTCACGCTGGACCAGTTGTGGCACAAAGTCCTGCCGGATGGCTGGTGGCCGCCGGTCGTCTCCGGCACCATGACGACCACGCTGGGCGGCTGTTTGGGCGCAAACATCCATGGCAAGAACAACTTCCGCATGGGCACCATCGGCGAGCACGTGACCGAATTCAGCGCTATCCTGCCCACCGGGCAGGAACTGACCTGCTCGCCCGAGCAGAATGCCGAACTGTTCTACAGCATGATCGGCGGACTGGGCATGTTGGGCGTGATCACAACCGTCACGATGAAGATGAAAAAGATCGAATCGGGCCTGCTCGAGGTACACGCCTGGCCAACGCGCACGCTCGAAGAGCATTTGGGCAGCCTGGAAGAGGGCGCGCCCCATTACGATTACATCGTTGGCTGGCTGGATACGATCACGATCGGCCACGGCCAGATCCACGCCGCGAACTATGTTCACGATGACCCTGACCCGGCCAAAATGCAGATCAGCTACCAGACCCTGCCCGACCGCCTTTTCGGCGTGATGCCAAAGAGCATGCTGCATTATTTCATGACTCCCTTCGTAAACGATCCTGGGTTGGTGGAGCATTAACAATGCCAAGTACATTGCCAGCCTGCGCCGTCACACCTTCCGCCAGAGTCACGCCGCCTTTCATTTCCTGCTGGACTACGTTCCTAACTGGGAGCTCTCCTACGGGGCGCGCAGGACTTATACAATACCAGTCGTTCTTGCCAAAAGAAACAGCGCTTCGAGCCTGGAACACAATCCTGGCGCGCACAAAGGAGCTTGGTCTACCCTCCTACCTCGGTGTCACCAAACGCCACCGCCCCGACAATTTCCTGCTCTCCCATGCCGTGGACGGCTTCTCCCTCGCCCTAGACTTCAAGGTCCGCCGACCGCGCAGGTAATGTCAAGATGTTGCAGGAGTTCGACAAGACTCGTCCTCGAAGCAGGTGGCCGCTTTTACTTCGCCAAGAACAGTGAAACCTCCGCAGAAACGACCAGAGCGTTCCTGGGTGACGAGGCCGTGGAGAAGTTCAAAAAATTAAAACAGCGCACCGATCCGGACGGACTGCTGGAAAGTGATTTATATCGCAGGATATTTGGATAACTGGCGCATCACTCGTCTCGTAACACGTGATGCGTGACGAGTAGTTGATATGATGCAAACTTTTGTTGTTGAAGACCTTGGTTTAATCGATTATGAAACCGCCTGGAAACTTCAGGATGCCTACGCCGTCGAAATCGCTACCGGCGCCCACCCGCCCACCTTGCTGCTGCTGGAGCACCCGCACGTCTACACCTTCGGGCGGCGCGGGCAGGCCGAGAACCTGCTCTGGGACGAATCGCAACGCAAAGAAAAAGGAATTGCCACCCACTGGGTGGACCGCGGCGGCGACGTTACCTATCACGGGCCGGGGCAGTTGGTGGGGTATCCACTACTACCACTCTCCCCTCTCCCCCGGGGGGTGAGAAGGGTCGGGGGTGAGGGGGAATCCCGCATCCCGCAAGCCGACTACGTCGGTTACATCCGCAAACTCGAAAAAACTCTCGTTGCTGCCCTGGCAAACCTGGGACTGGTCAGCGGGCAACGCAAGGGTCTGACCGGCGTCTGGGTGCAGGCGGACGTCTGGTCGCGTTGTCCGCGCTGCCGACCGGAAGACCGGCAAAAGCCCGCCAAGATCGCCGCGATCGGCGTCAAAGTGGACGCGCGCGGGGTTACACGGCACGGATTTGCGCTCAACGTCAACCCGGATATGAGCTATTGGGACGGCATTATCGCCTGCGGGCTGGAAGAGGAGCCGGTCGCTTCGCTGGCCGACCTGGTCGATCCGGTCCCTTCGATGGACAAGGTGAAGCAAGAAATCATCACTGCGTTCGGTGATGTATTTGGGCTTGAAATGGTTCAGCCGTGAAAAGGCAATAACAGCGTTTTTTCTGGCGCTCGTGGAGGGAGATCAATGAAATTTTGTAGCCACATTTCGACAAATTCTTTTGTTTCTTTCGCCTTTTTAATCATCAGAACTTACGCAGTTCGCGAAAATGTACCGGAAATATGGGCCTCTCTCATTCGTTTGCGTAAGTCCTATCTAATTGACTTTTTTTCACGAACCCTGTACACTAAGCACAGATTATTTGCTTTGGAGGAGAAATTATGCCTGGCCAGTATCAACTTACCATGCGTTCAGGACCCAACCCCGGCACGGTTTATGCTCTCGAGAGCGACCAGCTTAGCATTGGGCGCGATTCGGCCAATGAAATTCCTGTTAACGATGCCGAGGTTTCTCGCCGGCATGCCCGCCTCACGTTCCAGGGCGGCAAATACGTTTTGGAAGATATGGGCTCGACCAACGGCACCTTTGTCAACGGTCAGCGCTTGAGCGGACCGCGCGTTTTGAAATCGGGAGAAGTGATTTCTCTGGGTGAGCAGATTATTTTCGTATATGAGGCTGTTGATTCGGACCCGGGTGCGACTCGGGTATCGCCGCGGGCGGTCCCTCAGCCCCGCCCAGTGGTCTCGACGCCCCCACCTCCGCCACAATCCTTTGCAGGCCAGGTGCCAGAAGGCCCGCCTGAGGTTGCGGTCTCCAGGCGGATCAATCCTGTGCCGATTGCCATCGGAGTTGGCGCGCTGATCTTAATCTGTGTCTGTGTTGCTTTCCTCGTGTGGGTGGACCAGACGTATCGTTGGTGTGTATTTTTCCCCTTCATTCCAGGCTGTGGATGAAACGGATCTCATCGCCCCCGCAGATTTTGTCCGCGGGGGCGATTTTGTCATATGACAGAATCTCAGGTGGTAAAATCTTTTCAGGATTGCACGAATTCATGTATTAATTATGACCGTTCAAAAACCTGTCTCGTCTCCCCGCTGGGGCTCGCTGACAAAACTGGTGGTCGCGCTCACGTTTATTGCGATCGTTGCCTGGTTGCTTTCGCGCTTCCAATCCCTCATCTCTCCCCTGTTAATGGCTTTTATCCTGTCTTACCTGCTGTATCCGGTCGCCAGTTTCCTCAACCGCATCTTGTTTTTTTCATGGCGAGCAGCGGTCGGTGCCATCTATTTCTTGCTTTTGGTCCTGATGCTAAGCCTGCTCACCGTGGGAGGCCTGGGATTGGTACAGCAGATCCAGAGCCTGATCCGGCTGGTTCAAAACAGCCTCGTTGAACTCCCCCAGTTGGTCAACAACGTTGCGGAATGGCTTCAGACGCGCAGCCCAATTCCCATCGATTTCAACACGTTCGACCTCAACGCCTTGACAGACCAGTTATTGTCGGTGGTGCAACCCTTGCTCGGCCAAACCGGTCAACTTTTGGGGACGGTTGCCAGCGGCGCGGCCGAATTCTTCGGATGGGCGGTTTTCATTCTGCTCGTATCGTTCTTTGTTTTATCGGAGAGCGGCGGCCTGCGCAGGGACATTATTAAGTTTAACGTGCCGGGCTACAACGAAGACATTTCTCGCCTGGGCGTGGAACTGGGACGCATCTGGAACGCCTTCTTGCGCGGTCAGATCATTGTTTTTTTATTGACGGTTGGCGTCTATTTTATCTTGTTAAATCTCCTGGGGCTGCGTTATGCAATTGGTTTGGCGTTCCTGGCAGGGCTGGCTCGTTTTTTGCCATACGTGGGACCGGCCATTAACTGGGTTATCCTGATCGTGGTCGCTTATTTTCAACCGTTTAAGTTATTCGGTATGGAGCCTCTGACTTATACCATCATCGTGGTTGTAGTGGCGCTCGTCGTAGACCAAATCTTTGACAACATCGTTTCCCCTCGCATAATGGCGGATGTGCTCAAAGTGCACCCGGCCGGCGTGCTGGTGATGGCGCTTGTGGCGGCCAATCTGCTGGGGATCCTGGGAGTTGTCATTGCCGCGCCCATTCTGGCCACATTACAATTATTTGGACAATATGTTTTGCGGAAAATGTTCGACCAGAATCCGTGGCCCGAGGAAGAACCAATACCGAAAAGCCATCCCACCCAATCCATGCTTGCGCGCCTGCGTTGGATGTATCAACGCACGGAGGACAATATCGTTGATCTATTTCGACGCAAGAACCAACTACCAACCCCGGAACCTCCGGACTTCCCGGAAGAAAAACCAACAGAAGGAGAGAACGAATGACCAACAATGGGAAAGAACCCGCAACCGACACCCTGGCCGAGACCGACAATTACATGGTCTGGAAGGCGGAAGAGCCCGATGGGGAGACCACCTACCACATCGAGTTAAACAACCTGACCTTGCACTTTTTCGAAGAGGAATGGCAGGAGTTCATCGAACTGGTCAGCAGCCTGAAATAGAAACTTAATATGGAATGGAATAACGCGATCACGGATGTTTCCGGGATCGAAGTCGGCCAGGCCCAGGATGACGAAGCCCTGACGGGATGTACTGTTGTCCTGTGTCGTCAAGGAGCCGTGGCCGGAGTAGACGTGCGCGGAAGTGCGCCCGGTACGCGTGAAACGGACCTGCTCAATCCAGTCAACCTGGTCGAAAAAGTGCATGCCATTGTACTGGCAGGCGGATCGGCCTTTGGACTGGATGCCGCCAGCGGAGTAATGCGTTATCTGGAAGAAAAAGGCATCGGCTTCGATACGGGCGCCGGCAAAGTGCCGATTGTGCCGGCGGCAATCCTGTTCGATCTGAACATCGGCCGCGGAGATATCCGCCCAGACGCGAAAATGGGCTACCAGGCAGCCACGGCAGCTTCGTCTAACATTCCGGCGCTGGGCAATGTAGGAGCAGGAGCGGGCGCGTCTGTGGGCAAGATATTCGGGCTGAAGAGCGCCATGAAAGCCGGGATTGGCACGTCAAGCATCAAAGCTGGCGGGCTGATTGTCGGCGCGCTGGTGGCTGTGAACGCTTTTGGCGATGTGATCGATCCGAGAACCGGCCAGATCATTGCCGGCGCTCGCTCTACCACCTTTGGCCCGGTAAAACTGGGACAGGCGGGATATTTCGGCGACACGCTCGAGATTATGAAAACGTTCATCGGACGAACCATGCTCGGATTTGCGACCCGGGCCAACACGGTCATTGGCGTGGTGGCTACCAACGCCAAACTGACGAAATCAGAGGCCACGAAAGTGGCCCAGATGGCACAGGATGGGGTAGCGCGGGCCATTCGTCCGGCCCATACCATGCTAGACGGGGACACGGTCTTTGCGTTGGCGACCGGCGAGAAAAAAGCCGACCCGTCAACGGTCGGCGCATTTGCGGCGGAAGCGATGGCACAGGCCATTCTGCGTGGCGTACAAAAAGCAACCCCGGCAGGGGGCCTGCCGGGGTTGAATACCGAGTGACTTTGGTTTCGGCGAGTTAACGGTTGGACTGCCTGATGTTCCTGGTTCTCAACGTTTCTTCGTGAACTCGTCTTTCAAGATCAGGCTCATGATGATGCTCACCACGCTCACCACCAGCCCGCCCAGGAAGGCAGACCAGAAACCGTCGATGGTGAAACCGATTCCAAAGGCCTGACCCACCTGGCTGGTCAACCAGAACAGGAAGGTGTTGATCAAAAGCGTGAACAGGCCCAGGGTCAAGACGATGAGCGGACAGGTCAACAGCGTGAGCAACGGACGCAGGAATGCGTTGATCAATCCAAAGATAAGCGCCAGCCAGAGGATAGAAACCCAGCCGCCCTCGAGACGAACGCCGGGGATAAGGTAAACGGCTAGAAAAAGCGCAATCGCGTTGACGACCCAACGCAAAACGAATTTGGTCATTTGGATCTCCTTTCAAGCATTAATACGAAAGAACGCGCGTTAGGTTGCACCTTCCGAACGCATCCAGATCAGCGTACGGGAAATATGGAAGCCTGCTGCTTGAATGGCGTCCTCCTGTAAGCCGGCAGGGTGTTCGAGCGTCAGGCTATTACGATGACCCAAAACTTGCTGTGAACGGAGCAACAGCGAGGTAACCGCGTCCGGATCGGCACCCGGGTCGCAGGCCAGCCATAAAGCTCCATTGTGTACAGTTGGCATCCAGGCCAGCACGCCTTGCAATTTTCCATTTTTTTGTACAGCCCATTGTTGCAGGTCAAATTCGATAAAAAGGCGGTAGAGCGCGTTCCACAAGCCTGGTTTGAGGCTGTTCCAGTTTGGGGTGCGATACCAGCTCAATTCTTCAGGATGCAACTGGTTGAGCCAGGTAAGCTGTTGCGGCCAAAACTGTGAATATCGCCTGGTAACGGTCGGCAGGCTGAAGGCCGGGTTCGAACGAGGGAAGCGAGGACTGGCATTTTTGCTGATGTGCCACGTAATCCGTCGAGCGTGTTCGACAAATCCCAGGTCCGAATAGATGCGGACCGCGCCGGGATTATCCTCGCGGACGTGCAACCACAGTTCGTCCGCGCCGCGTTGCCGGGCCTGCTGCATCACCTGTTCCGTCAGGAAACGGGCGATGCCCTTGCGACGGTGGTCGGGGTGAGTGGCGACATTGGCAATTAAGAAAATCCGCTTGCCTTTGTGACGGAACGGGACCAGGCTGGCGTTGCCAATGATGCGCCCCTCCTGCTCCCAGACAAAACCGGAGAGCGGTAAAGAGGCGCTTTCAATCGCAGCGCTGGCCCAGCGCATGAAAGACATATCCCGGCTGGCGCGTCGCATTTGTCGCACGTAAGACTGGCCTTCGCTGTCCATGTTGGTAGCGAAACAAACTTCGATCAGGTCGGCCACGCGTGGTAGATCGCGCAGAATGTTGAGCGGGCGCACGTAACTTTCGGCAGTCGAACCAGCCGGGAGCGGGACGGATGCCATGGGGCTATTATAGCCCTATTAGGACAGACGCAGTTTGGTTCTTTAGGATTTCGCGTGAAAGGGGGCCGGATTTGGGGGTGCGAGCGTGCGTACGCACGCTCGCACCCCCAAATCCGGGTATCTACCACGGAAATTCCCAAAGAGCCCACGGTTTGCGAAAAAGGTTGAATATATGAGCTTCTCCTACTCTGGTACCGAAGTTGCGCGCATGGGAAAGGTTGAGGGTAGAATTAGAGCAATAGTAACTGCTCAGCCTGCATTTAAGAGTTAGCACGGTGTGCCCTACTTTTTTTGCATAAGCCTGAGCAGATACCAGCAATGCTTGTAAAAGGTGATCGATGAGCCAACCCGAACCCGCCCGGCCTTCCTTGCGCTTGAAGATCCGGCATATGATTCGCAAAATCGCCAAACCGGTCACCCGGGAAAGGCGCGCCGAAGTACAGATACAGTTGCGAGATTCCTGTACCCCTGATTTCGACTTTTTCTTGCTGGTATTGCTCTCTGCCGTCATTGCCACCCTCGGCCTGTTGACCAATTCCGCGGCGGTGATCATCGGCGCCATGCTGGTTGCCCCGCTGATGTCGCCCATCATTGGGATCGGCCTGGCCTCCTTGACCGGGGACGCCCACCTGTTCAGCGACTCGAACGTGGCCCTGGCCCGCGGCGCGCTCCTGGCGGTCTTGATGGCAGCCTTACTGGCCTGGGCCAATCGCTACCTGCCTTTTATCACCCTACAGGAAATTCCGGGCGAAGTGCTTTCCCGGACTCGTCCCAGCCCCATCGACCTGACGGTCGCTCTGGCGGGCGGCCTGGCAGCTGCTTTCGCGCTGGTGATGCCATCCATTTCGGCGGCGCTGCCCGGGGTTGCGATTGCCACGGCCTTGATGCCGCCGTTATGCACCATAGGGATTGGGATCGCCATGGCTCGCTGGGACATCGCCGGCGGCGCGCTGCTATTGTTCCTGACCAACGCGGTCACGATCGCCTTCGCAGGGATGTTGGTCTTTTTTGCGCTCGGCTTTGCTCCCACCCGGGTCGCCGGGAAACGGGCCCCGCGCGCGCTGGCGATTTCGGCTGTGTTCACGCTTATCCTGTTGGTGCCGCTTACCGTGCTCAGCGCCCGCTTTTTCCATAACGCATCCGAAAACCGCCAAATCGATGCGGTCGTGAAAGAAGAAGTGGCCAACTTTGACGCCGAGTTGGCGGAAATGCAAACGCCTCAGCAGGATGGGGAGACGTTACATCTGACGATCACTTTGCGCGTTCCACGACAGCTTCGTTATGAAGATGTGGTCGAGCTGCAACAAAACATTGCTTTAAAACTGCAACGACCTGTATCTATTGTGGTCAACCAGGTCGTCGCAGCCCGGCTCGACCCGCTCATCCCGCCCACGCTCACCATTACGCCCACGGCTGCTACCTTTACACCGACCAGCACCTATACCCCAACCGCTACCGTTACGTACACCCCCAGCCCAACGCCGAACCCGCCAACCGCGACGGCAACGCCGCAACTGGCCGAGATACCACGCACACCTGCCGTCCCCCTCAATCTGGTGCAGCAGCCGGGCGGCCCCGTGATTGGACAAATCCGCCCCGGCGACTTTGTGACCATCTTGTATGGATCAAAGGTTTACGAAGGCCTGGTCTGGTGGGAAGTAAGGGACCAGGAGGGCCGCATCGGTTGGATTCCCCAGATCCAGCTCATCGTGGTCACATATACGCCAACCCCTACGACCTCCCCGGCGCCGTAAAATCTAATGAAAATCTTACGCCATATTTGCAAATCGCATATCCGCCTTTGTTATAATCACCCTGTCGAAACCTGACAGGTCTCCACAACAAATTCGTGGAGAACCGTATTTGTTTAATAGCACGTTTGCAATAAGAATTTGGCATTTCGAGGAGTGACAACGTCCGGAGTTTTCCAAAAACTTCCTCATGCCTGTCAGGCTTGTAACGAAAGGATTAACGCTTATGATGCGCTTTGACCGCTTTACTGAAAGAGCACAAGAGGCCGCCCAACGCGCTGCGGAGATCATCCAGCGCTACGGTCATAACCAAATCGATACCGAACACATCCTGCTGGCGCTGATCGAGCAGCCGGGAGGAGTGATTCCCCAAATTTTAGAGAAACTGAACGTCAGCGCAGCCGCGCTGACTGAGCGCCTGGATTCCACTTTGCGCGCCAGCCCCAAGGCCAATATCTTTGGCGGCGGCGCCGGGCAAATCTTCATCACGCCCCGCGTAAAGCGGATCATCGACCTGGCCAACGAAGAAGCCAACCGTCTCAAAGACGAATATATTTCCACCGAGCATATTTTCCTGGCCATCCTGACCGAGCGCAACACGCCCGCGGCTCGCATCTTAGAGTCCGCCGGCCTGACGCGCGACCGGGTCTATGAGGCCATCCAGGACCTGCGCGGTGGCCAGCGCGTGACCGACCCACAGGCCGAGGCGCGCTATCGCACCCTGGAGAAATACTCCCGTGACCTGACCCAGATGGCCCGCGAAGGCAAGCTGGACCCGGTCATCGGCCGCGATAACGAGATCTTGCGTCTCATTCAGATCTTGTCCCGCCGCACCAAGAACAACCCCGTTCTGATTGGGGAAGCCGGCGTCGGCAAGACCGCCATCGTCGAGGGGCTGGCGCAGAAGATCGCCAACAACGACGTCCCCGAGATCCTGGCGGGCAAGAAAGTCGTCTCGCTCGACCTGGGCAGCATGATCGCCGGGTCGCGCTTCCGCGGCGAGTTCGAGGAACGCCTGAAATCGGCCATCGAGGAAGTGCAGCGCGCGCAGGGTGAGATCATCCTGATGATCGACGAATTACACACCGTCGTTGGGGCGGGAGCAGCTCAGGGCGCGATGGACGCGTCCAACATGCTCAAACCGGCTCTGGCGCGCGGCGAACTGCAATGCATCGGCGCCACCACGCTGGACGAGTTCCACAAACACATCGAGAAAGACGCCGCGCTGGAACGCCGCTTTGCTCCCATTTACGTCGAGGAGCCGAGCGTCGAAGATACCATCCTGATGCTGCAAGGCCTGAGAGACCGCTACGAAGCTCATCACAAAGTTCATTTTGCAGATGAGGCCCTGGTCGCTGCCGCCCGGTTGGCCGACCGCTACGTCACCGACCGGCACCTGCCCGACAAAGCCATCGACCTGATGGATGAGGCCGCCGCCAAGTTGCGCGTGGCCCTGTATTCCCTGCCCGACGATCTCAAGGTTATGAAGAACGAAATCGAGAAACTGCGCGCGGAAGAAGAACAGGCCGGCCTGGAACGCGATTACGAGCGCGCCGCCCAGAAGAAAGCCGAACGCCTGCGCATCGAGCAGGAATTCAACACCCAGCGCGAAAGCTGGGAAGCCGACCACCAGCTCGACGAAGTGGTAGACGTGGACGATATCGCCGAAGTGGTGCACCAGTGGACTGGAATTCCATTGACGCAAATGATGGAAAGCGAGACCGAGAAACTGCTGCAAATGGAAGAACGCCTGCACGAGCGCATTATCGGCCAGGAAGCGGCCATCCACGCTATTTCGGATGCCATCCGCCGTGCGCGCTCGGGGTTGAAAGACCCGGCCCGCCCCATCGGTTCGTTCATCTTCATCGGCCCCTCGGGCGTCGGCAAGACCGAGCTGGCAAAGGCGCTGGCCTGGTTCATGTTCGACGATGAGGATGCCCTGGTGCGGATCGATATGTCCGAATACCGGGAACAGCATACGGTGTCCCGCTTATTCGGTGCGCCGCCAGGATACGTCGGCTACGAGGAAGGCGGTCAACTGACCGAAGCCGTCCGCAGACGCCCGTACCGGGTGCTGCTGTTCGACGAGATCGAGAAGGCCCACCCCGAAGTCTGGAACGCGTTGCTGCAAATCCTGGACGACGGCCGCATGACCGACGGTCAGGGCAACGTAGTCGACTTCCGCAATACGGTCCTGATCATGACCTCCAACCTGGGGACCGAGTACGTCAGAAAAGGCGGCACCCTGGGCTTCCTCCAGCAAAAAGCTTCGGACGAGGAACGCGAATCGCACGACAAGGTCGAGAAGGCGCTCAAAGGCGCATTCCGGCCTGAGTTCCTCAACCGCATCGACGAGATCATCATGTTCTCACCGCTCAGCATCGAAGAGATGGAACATATCGTCACCCTGCAGATGAAAGAAGTGCAGGAACGATTGAGCGAGCACAACATCAACGTACAACTGACCGAGGCTGCCCGCAGCTGGCTGGCCAAGGAAGGCTACGATCCGGCCTTCGGCGCTCGTCCGTTGCGCAGGGCGATCCAGAAATATGTGGAGAGCCCCCTTTCGGTGGAGTTGCTGTCCGGCAAGTTCAAGGATGGCGCCACTGTACAGGTTGATGTGGACCAGGAAAAAAATACGCTGGTCTTCACATCCTCCCAACTGGTTGCCAAGGCGAAACTGCCTGTCGATGCAGAAGCTTAACTTCGAGAAATGAAACGATAGAGAGCGGGATAGAAATATCCCGCTCTTCCTATATCTACCTGGATAGGTCCAGAGAACTTCCGGTGGTAGAGCGGAGAAACACCCAGGTTCCTAATCTGATTTTCAGCGAAGTAGAGTAAGATTGGTGGAATTTAAAAGGAGGATTTTATGATGGAAGGACAACCTGTCGAAAGACCAAAGAGCAAGACCGGCCTTGTGATTGCAATTGTGCTTGTTGTGCTGTGTTGTTGCGTCCTGATCCTGGCTGCCGTGGGCGTATTTGCGTACGAGCTTTACCAGCAAAACCCAATCGTTTCGGATATCCCGCTCGGGCCTCCTACCTCCACGCCGCGGGTAGAAGTGACCCGCCCTCCGGTGGGCGATGTGCCGACCGACACGCTGGAAGAACTCAAGGTTACGATTGTTCCCGAAAACGATCCGATCGAGCTGGCTTGCCGCCTGAAAGGCGAGTGTAATATCCCGGCGACGATGACACCCCCGGCCGGTCCGCGCCAGGCAGGCGAACAGGACTCGTTCTGGGTGACCAATGTGAATTCGAACGAGAATTTCCAGGTAGACGCAACCCTGCAGTATGTAACGCCGCACGTGTACTTCTGGGTGGAAAACGGGGTCAATTATGACGAAGGTGAGTTGAAGGCACTGGCCGACGCATTCGAGCAGAAGATTTATCCAACCGACCGGGAATTCTTCGGGAGCGAGTGGAGTCCCGGCATCGACGGGGATGTGCACGTCTATATCCTGTACGCCCGCGGCCTGGGCATGTCGATTGCAGGCTATTTCTCCTCTGCAGACGAAGTCCCACCGCAGGCCCACGAGTATTCCAACGCGCATGAGATGTTCCTGTTCAACGCCGATAACACCGATTTAGGCGAAGATTTTACCTACGGCGTGCTGGCGCACGAGTTCCAGCACATGATCCACTGGTACCAGGACCGCAACGAAACATCGTATATCAACGAAGGCTTTTCTGAGGTTGCGGCCTTCTTGAACGGTTATGACGTCGGCGGCTTTGACTGGCTGTACACCAGCAACCCCGATCTTCAGTTGAACGACTGGCCCAACGATCAAAACGCGACCTCCCCTCACTACGGCGCCGGTTTCCTTTATCTGACCTACTTCCTGGACCGTTTTGGCGAGGACGCCACCAAGGCCCTGGTCAAGGATCCGGAAAACGGCCTGGACAGCGTGGACAACGTTTTGAAGCAGATCAACGCGACCGAAGAATTGACCGGACAGCCGATCAATGCGGACGACCTATACATGGACTGGGTGGTCACCAATTACCTGCTGAATGGGAACGTTGGCGATGGGCGCTACACCTATCACAATTATGCCGGCGCGCCCCAGGCTGCCCCCACTGAATCGGTCAACGAATGTCCTGCTGGCGCAGTCGGACGTTCAGTCAAGCAATATGGCGTGGACTATATCAAGATCAATTGCCCCGGCGATTACACCCTGCGCTTCGAAGGCTCCACGCTGGCTCGTTTGCTGCCCGAGGACCCTTATTCCGGTTCCTACGCCTTCTGGTCTAATAAAGGCGACTCATCAGATATGACGCTGACACACGAGTTCGATTTTACCAATGTCAGCAGCCCGATCAATTTTTCCTTCCGCACCTGGTATGACCTGGAAGAAGATTATGATTACCTGTACTTCGAAGTGTCCGAAGACGGCGAACATTGGGAGATCGTGACCACGCCTTCCGGCACCGATAAGAATCCCTCTGGCAATTCGTACGGCTGGGGCTACAACGGCGTCACCAGCGGCTGGATCCAGGAACAGATCGACCTGTCGGAATACGCCGGGAAAGACATCTTCGTCCGCTTCGAATACGTGACCGATGCGGCCGTCAACGGCGAAGGCATGCTGATCGACGATGTCTCCGTGGATGCAATCGACTACTCGACCGACTTCGAAAGCGATGATGGCGGCTGGACTTCGGATGGGTTTGTGCGCGTGCAGAACGTGCTCCCGCAGACCTTCCGGCTGGCGCTGATCAAAGAAGGGTCGAATCCGACCGTAGAAATGATCCAGATCAACGAAGACCAGACTGCCGAAATCCCTGTTTCGATCGGCGGCGACGTGGACAGCGTCACGCTGGTAGTGGCCGGCACCACCCGCTTTACCCGGGAAGAAGGCAATTACTCCGTAGAAATCAGGTAAACTTTCGTATCGAACAGCCAACACACGCAAAAGCGCCTCTGAAAGATCAGAGGCGCTTTTCATTTTAGGCTTTACCGCGTACGGCGGGAAAAAACCTCATTTCATACATTCTGGAGTCAAAAGTCTGGAGACTTTTGACTCTACACAGCTACCTTTGGAAATACTGCAACGCCATGCGCAGGCGCTCCTCCACGTCATCGGGCGCGTCTTTGGGGATCGCTTGGACAGCGGTCTGGGCCTCGACCACGCTGTATCCCAGGGCAGTCAGTGCCGCCAACACTTCCGAGTCCGAGTCTGACATGGCCGCCACGCTTGCCAGCGTGTCGATCGGTTTCAGGCGGTCTTTCAAATACAGCCCGATCTTTTGGGCGGTCTTCTTGCCTACGCCCGGGACCCGGCTCAACAGTTCGGGCTCATCGCCGAAGATGGCGCGCTGGACCGATTCGATGCTCATGGCAGAAAGCACCGAGAGCGAAGCCTTCGGGCCGACACCGTCCACGCCCAACAGCAAATTGAACAGGTCCCGCTCGGACTGGGATTCGAAGCCGTAAAGGGTTAACTCCGTCTCCCGGACAACAAGATGGGTGTACAGGAAAATGCCTTCGCCAACCTTCCCTCGGGTCCGCAGCGGGGCCGGGACGAGCACGCGCAACCCCACCCCGCCGACTTCGATAACGAGGGCGTTCTCTTCGATCTGGGAAATTTCACCGTGCAAGGTGGCTATCATTGTTCTTCCTGCATGGAGAGCATAAGTTTGGCCGGGTCTATTCTGTGCGCCTCAATGATAACAGCAGTCATCCCGGTTTCGGTACCCGATTCGTGCCATTCGTCTTTTCCCAAAAGACAGCCTGTCCTTCCTTGATCGAGATCTTTTTGTCAGCCTCGCTTCGCACCCAGCGGTTTCCCTTCACAACTAAAAACAGCTGTTGCGTCACTGCCTGGTGAAAACCAATTTTCCCTTTTGGCCGGATGTAAGCGCAGTGGATCGCAACTTCACCTTCCAAATGTACGATTTTTGAGATAATTGCCTTTGTGCTGCCAAATTGTTCGATTGCAGTGCCGGCTTCGCGGTCAAAACGATATTGTTTCATTCGTAGCGGTTGGTATTCAAATGGGTGATCGCCACCGCCAGCGCGTCGGCGGCATCGTCGGGGCGCGGGATGGCATCCAGCCCCAGCAGCACGCGGACCATCTCCTGCACCTGACGTTTTCCGGCTGAGCCGTAGCCTGCTACGGCCTGCTTGATCTCGTTTGGCGTGTACTCGAACACGTCCAGGCCGGCCTGGGCCAGCGAGAGCAGCAGCACACCGCGTGCCTGCCCGACGGCGATGGCCGTAGTCACGTTGCGTTGGAAGAACAGCTTCTCCACGGCGGCCGTTTCGGGGCGGTGCTCGCGGAGCAGCTCCTGTAATTGCTCGTAGAGCATCACCAGCCGCTCGGCGGCGGGGGTGTCCTGGGGGGTGCTGATCACGCCATGTTTAACGGCCAGCAGTTCCCCGTCCGGCGCGAGGCGGACCAGTCCATAGCCTGTAGTGGCCGTCCCCGGGTCAAGTCCTAGAGCAAGCATCGTCTACAAAAAATCCGCCAATCTTCGGTAACCATGCAACCATTTTAGCGCAGGTTAGCGAAGATGAGCGGATTGTCATCCTGGTCTTTAAACTTATTCGGTTTCGAGCGCTGCCAGGGCATCTTCCGACATCTTCAAATTCGAGTAGACACTCTGGACATCGTCCATTTCTTCGAGGGTTTCGATGACCCTGATTACCTGTAAGCTATCGTTTACGTCCAGTTCCAGCTCCTGCTTGGGGACCATACGCAGTTCGGCATCTTCTGGGTTGATCTTGGCTTTGTGAAGAAGATCGGCAATGGTCTTAAAGGATTCCACCGGACCGATGATCTCGATCATCTCTTCCTCTTCAGTCACATCGTCCGCTCCCGCTTCGATGGCCAGTTCGAAGGCCTTGTCGTAGCTCAGCTGGCTGGCGGGGACGGCAAAATAGGCTTTGCGCTCGAACTGCCAGGAAACCGCTCCGAGCTCGGCCATGCTGCCGCCACTCCTCGACAGGGCGTGCCTGATTTCCGAGACCGAGCGGTTACGGTTGTCGGTGACGGTTTCGATCATCATGGCCACGCCTTTGGGGCCGTAGCCTTCGTACATGATCTCTTCGTAAGCATTCCCGTCTTTATCTTCCCCGCTGCCGCGCTTGATGGCGCGTTCGATGTTGTCTTTGGGCATATTTTCGGCGCGGGCTTTATCGACGGCCAGGCGCAAGCGGAAATTGGAATTCGGATCCCCGCCACCTTCGCGAGCAGCCACGGCGATCTCGCGCGCCAGCCGGGTAAAAACTGCGCCGCGTTTGGCATCCGCCGCGCCCTTTTTGCGTTTGATGGTGGACCACTTTGAATGTCCAGACATACGAGTACTCCTTCAAAGAACCCGCCTGAAATGCCGCAATCGTTAAGCGGCACAAAAAGGCGGGAGTTATTTTCGTGGAAGCGATTATACCATGAGCCCATTTCAGCCCCGGTAGCGGTATGCAGGCTCGCGCTTAGGTGGCCCTAAACCGGGTCATGAATGGCTGTACTATAATGAAAAGGTCTCGGACCGATTTGAGTTGTTGGATATTTTTTAGAGGTATCTGCTCAGGCTTATGTAAAAAATAGGGCACACCGTGCCACATCTTTAATGCGGTCTGAGTAGCGTGACAATGTGCGAACTGTTGACGGAAGAACTGGCTCACTATGATGTAGAAGCCGAGCTGATTGAGGTGGGTGGCATAAGCTACCGCCAGGCGTTGACCTCGTCGGAAACGTATTTGTCGGCGGCTGGTGTGCTCACTCTTGAGCGGCATCTCCACCGTTCGGCTGGACGCGAAGCCGCAGTATTTGTCCCGTTGGAGGTGCGAGCCGGGATCATCCGCGGCTATTGGACACCGCGCGCGGCTCGTCAGGCGGCTTTTGCCATCGCCCATTTGACGCCCGGCGACAGCGAAGCCCTGTTCGCTGAACTGGGTGGGATGCAGCCCAGCCGCCCCAGTCTGGACCGGTTGCCCAAAGAGTTGTCTGCCCATTGGGAAGTCCATCGCCTCGAGTGGGAGGCTGCCTTGCGCACGGAAGAGAGCGTTCCCCACGAAGCCAGCGTGATCGCCATTTCGGTGGATGGCGTGACGCTGCGCATGAAAGGTGACGGGCGGCAGGTCAAACGCGACCAACCGGGTAAACACGCCAGTGGTCCGGCCGGACAGCGCGAAGCGGGTTGCGGAACTGTGGTGCTATATGACGCCAAAGGAGAACGACTGCAAACGGTCCGTTATGGGCGTATGCCGGAGTACAGAAAGGCAACTCTTCGAGAGCAACTGGAGACGGAAGCCAGCCGTGTTTTGGCCACGCGACCGGATTTGAAGCGCGTGTTGTTGGCCGATGGGGCCGAACCTAACTGGAACTTGCTGTCTGAAGTGGACCGGGCTTGCGGTTTGCCTCCCCAGCCTAGTGTCGAAATTGTGGATTTCTACCATGCCTGTGATCACCTGAAGGAAGGCTGTGATGCCATCTGGGGGAAAGCACCCCGCGCAGTAAAGCCGAGTTCGAGCGGCTGAAAACGTTGCTCAAGGAAGACGATCAAGGTGTTGACCGCGTCATTCGCATGTTGAAGTATCACCGCGGACAAGCACAGGGACGCAGGCGCAAACGTCTGGAAACCCAGTTGACCTACTTCCGCACCGCACATTCGAAAAAATAACCGAAAATTGGGGTGTTGGGCGCGCGTACGCACGCCCAACACCCCAATTTTCGGACTTCTCTCGGATAATGGGACATTGGCGAGGTAGTTATTTTTAGAGGTGAAAAAATAAATGATTTTTGACAAACTTAAAAGTATTGGGGGAAACCGCGTGGTGATCGCGCTCTCTGCCGCCCGGCTTGGAGATGCCATTGGAAACAGCATCCTATTCATCGTCCTCCCCATTTTCGTCTCAAAACTGCCCTCCCCGTTGATCCCGTTTCCGCAAACAGTACGGGTCGGGCTGCTGATCTCCGTGTTTGGCCTGGTCAACTCGGTGTTACAACCCTTCGCCGGCGCCCTGATTGACCGCTTGGGACGGCGGAAACCGTTCATCCTAGCAGGATTGGCCTTGATGGCCCTGGCAACATTCGGCTTCGTGCTGGTTGGCCGCTTTTCCACGCTGTTGTTGATGCGCGCCCTCCAGGGACTGGGGGTGGCCATCACGATCCCGGCGGCGCTGGCCTTGATGACCGGCTCGAGCGAAAAAGAAACCCGCGGAGGCTCCATGGGCATTTACACAACCAGCCGGATGGTAGGATTTGCCGCCGGTCCTTTGCTGGGCGGCTTGCTGTACGATAACTTCGGTTTCAACGCCGCTTTTTTCGCCGGGGCTGCTTTTATCATCATCGCCATCGTGCTGGTCCAACTGTGGATCCATGAAAAAGCCCCGGAACCGGCGGAAAACCCCGGTAAATTTCGCATCATCGATACCAGCCTGCTCAACGCAGGCATCCTGGGGGTCGCCTTTGCGACCTTCGTGATGGCCAGCGGATTTCTCGATGATGTCGGCCCTGGAAAACCAGTTCAACGCCCGCCTGAACATGAACGCCTTCCTGTTCAGCATCGCCTTCAGCGCGCTGTTGTTCAGCCGTATCTTTACCCAGGTGCCGCTTGGACGGCTTTCCGACCGTATCGGCCGCAAACCGATCATCATCGCCGGGCTCGTGCTGTTAGGGCCGGCCACGGCGCTGCTGGGATACGCATCTTCTGTCACCCTGTTGATCATCCTGCGTTTGTTCCAGGGGATCGGCTCGGCTGCGGTGGCTGCGCCAGCCTTTGCCGTAGCCGCTGACTTAGCCCAGGCCGGCGGAGAAGGACGCCAGATGAGCATCATCACGATGGGCTTTGGGCTAGGCATCGCCCTGGGCCCCCTGCTGGCTGGCGTGCTGGCGGTCTATTCTTTTGTGCTGCCGTTCATCATCGGCGGGATCCTTTCCCTGCTGGGCGCCTGGGTCGTGTACCGGTACGTCCCGGAGACGGTGGACCGCGCCGAAAAAAGCGCATGAAAAAAGCCCGTCCGGCGATTGGGCGGGCTCCCGTTCAGATCAGCTCTTTGTAAAAAAACCGACCCCCATCGTCTTCGGCCCACCGTGGACCACGATGGCCGGGGGCAGTTCGTAGACGGGAATGGAGGCGACCGGAACCCTGGCGCACAACTCCTGGACGAAGGCCTGCGCTTCCACCTCCGCCGCGACCTGCAGCACGCTTAAATAGCACTCCGCCGTCCCCGGGGCATTCCTCCGCCACCACCTCCGCCAGGCGCGCCAGGGCGCGTTTCTTGGTGCGCTGTTGCTCGAACGGCTCTACCTGCCCGTCACGAATGGTCAGGATGGGTTTGATCTCCAGCAGCTCGGCCAGCAATTTTTTCGCCCCGCCGATGCGGCCGCCCTTGGCCAGGTATTCCAGCGTATCCACCACGAAGAAGATGCGCCCGCGCGGGATCATCTCCCGGACTCTGGCTTCGATCTCATCCGCGGACGCCCCGGCTTTGGCCATATCGTCTGCGGCCAGCACCAACGATCCCAGGTTGCAGGAAACGGTCAACGAGTCGATCACGCGCACGTCCAAACCGGGGAATTCCTGGGCAGCGGTCTCGGCCGAGCGCACCGTGCCGCTCACCTTGGCCGACGGCGCGATCACGATGATGCTCTCTCCCTGCTCTTGCGCAGCTCTAAAAATTGGATAGTACAGCGGCGGCTCCGGGGCTGCCGTTTTGGGCAAGGTAGGAGAAGCTTTGAGCTTTTGTAAAAAGGTGGCTGTATCCAAATCCCTGTCATCGTGATAAGCGTCCTCCCCAAAGATGACGACTTGTGGAACGGTAGGGATGCCACGTTGCGCAAGCAAGTCACGTGGCAGACTACAGGTAGTATCAGCTACGATGATGGTCATAGGAGCTCCAGAAAAGATTTCTATCACTATTGTATGCTGATTCAGGTCACGCTGGCTATATGTGTTTCTTCCTCTCTGACTTCAGTTGAAAATCGACATCACCACTGGTCCGGCACAGGGGTAATAACCAACTTCCACGCGAAAGGCGCGAACCATCTGGCAGGCGCAGAGGAGCGAATTACAGGAAGATTCTAAGGGATTTCGCGGCATTCGCCATTTCGCGAAATTCGCGTTTAATAACGGTTACCGACTGGGAATCGCTCAAAATACCTAAATACCGAGCAATAATTTACCGCTGGCAAGCTCTTGGTCGTAATATGCTTCCAGCCCGGGGTTCGTGCCGCGCAGGCCGGCCACGACTTGCTCGGTCCACAAAAGATATTCCTGGCGGCGCTCCAGCGACCAGTCTGCCGGCGGCGTGGAGACCAGGTTGCGCACGTTGCAGGATTTATCAGCCAGCTTGACCAGCTTCGCGCCAAAGGATTTATGCGGAGCGGTCTCGATTTGCAGGCGTTTGCGTTCCGCTTTGGGCAGGCTTTTATTGTCGGTCACTTCCAGGACGAACCCCATGACCGCTTCTCCAAACGCTTCTCTGATATCTTCCGGGCTTGTCTCAGTATCTTCGATCGTGTCGTGCAGGACGGCCGCCAGCAGGACGTCGATATCCCGCACGCCGCCCACTTCCCACAACAACTGCACAACCTCGATGGGATGGTTAATGTACTGGCGACTGGGCGCGATCTTTGCGGCGTTGGTTGCGGTGCTTGTCCGCCGAGAAACGCAACGCTTTTAGTAAAAGGCCGGTGTTTTCAGCAAAATCCATTCGTTCTCCCAAAGGTGCTGTTTTGTTCGTCCGGCAGCCCCCGCAGTGAATGCGATGGCCTTGCTGGACGAACAAAGTTTAAAGCAGGGATTGTTCCATGGTTCAACCACGCCATAAATGTCGGTCTATAACTTCCGCACGTAGGTCCGGTGAATTTTATAAAAATCGATCCCAAAATTTTCCAGATCACGCCGCATACACTCGTTTTCCAGGCCGATCTGGATTACCTCGGCGTGCTTGAACTGACCGGTTTCCACCAGAGACTTGAACAGCTCGCTGTACAGGATAGCCATACCGCCGGAGCCGCGATATTCGGGCAGCAGGCCGGCACCGTTGATGTTCAACCAGTCGGTGCGCTTGAACGCGCGTAACAGGGTAATCCAGCCGAAGGGGAATACCCGCCCCCCGGTCTTTTGCAGCGCGGTGGAGATGTCCGGATAAGCCATCAGGAAACCGACCGGTTGCTCGCCTTTATATACGATCTTGAGCAGGCGCGGGTCGGCGAACCGGAGCAGTTGGTCCGCCATCACCTTGACTTCCGCTTCGGTGAGCGGGGCGTTCCCGGCGGTGCCACGCAATGCGTTATTGTACAGGTCTTTTAGCGCCGGCACAAACGCGCGCAGGTCCGCCTTCGTGCGGAAGCGGGCAATCCATAGCCCCCGGCGTTTTGCAATCCGCCCGGCCAGTTCGTGGATACGTCCCGGGAAGCGGACCTCCTCGCTGATGTAGCCGGAAACAGAATCGCGCTCGGGTCCAAAGCCCGCCGCTTCGATCAAATCAGGATAATAGTCCGGATTATAAGGCAAACCGAAGGCCGGGCGGTGCTCGAATCCTTTCACCAGCAGCCCAAATCCGTCCAGCACGGTAAAACCTTTGGGGCCCAGCATTTTCGTCAGGCCGCGCAGGCGGGCCCACTCACAAGCGGCTTCGAACAGGGCGTTAGCGATTGTCTGATGGTTCTCACATTCGAACAAGTAGAAAAAACCGGTCGATTCGTGGTTATGTTGGTTATATAGCCGGTTATCGATCGCGGCGATGCGCCCCACAGCGCGGTTCCCCTCGTGAGCGAGAAAGAACCCGGCCTGGGAGTGCCGGTAGAACGGGTACCGCTTCGGGTTCAGTCGGAGGCGGTCGTCCATCCGCAGCGGCGGCACCCACTGGGGGACGTTCTTATAGATTTGAAACGGCAGGTCGAGGAAGTCCCGGACCTGCTTTTTGTCGGAGAGGTCGACCTGGAGGATATCCATGGGTTGTGGGGCGGGTTGGCAACCCGCCCTACGCTGCCTGCCTGGCCCTTTCGAAGTCGGCGCGTTCCTTCATTTGCCCCCGTAGTGACCTGATATCGCGCTCGATAAAGAACAACGCGCCCAGGTAAAAGAAGAAACACAAAACCCAGGCGGTGATGCAGATGGATAGGATTGCCGTTTCCAGGTTGGAGGCGTCGGCGATGATGCCCGCCAGCAGTGGCGCAAACGCCGCGCCGATGTTTTCGATGAAGTACTCGGTGGCCTGCGCTGTCGAGCGGACTTCGGGCATGGTCACGTCGTAGACGGTTGAGATGACGTTCGGGGAGGAGAGCGGCATGAAGATCGCCGTCAGGATCATCAAGACGAAGAAGGTTCCGCGGGCCCCCACCGGGGTGTTGATCGCAAAGAACAGGAAAACCGCGCCCATCAGCACGCCTACGCTCGAGACGAGGATGCGGCCCTTCAAGGTGCGTTTGAAGGCCCAGTCGCCCAGGGTGCCGCCCAGGAAGTAGCTGCCGGCCAGCACCAGGATGATTGGCGCCATGGTCAACAGGATGCTGTTTTCGTCGTATCCGCGCTCCTCGGCCAGATAGGTGAAAAACCAGTAGGTGATCACGTTCCAGGGAAAGACGCCGGCGAAGCCTTGCAGGAAGACGAACCACATAGTACGTTTCTTGAAAACACCTTTGGCCTGCTCCCAGTTGAAGCGGTACTGGCTCATCTCCAAGTCCTCGCATTCCGGCTCGGCCTGACCGCGCGGCACCTCTTTCACGCCGAAGAAGATCAGCACCGAGAGCACCAATCCCAACGCGCCGGTGATGTAAAAGACGTTCCGCCAGCCCAGCGTGGGGGCCAGCAACAGGGCCAGCAGCATGCCGACCAGGTAGCCGATCGGCTGGGTCAGTTGCAGGATGCCATATACTTTGCCGCGCATGCTCGGGCCGAAGTAGTCCGCAATGAGCGAGTACAGGCCCGGATAGGATGAGTCATCGATACCGGTGGTGGCGCGGGTCGCTAAAAAACCTGGGTATGTGCGCACGATGGCGCTCAGCCAGGTGGTCGAGCCCCAGATAAGGGAAGCCAGCGCCAGGAGCTTCGAGCGCGAGAAGCGGTCGTAGAGGTAACCCCAAAGAGGGTACAAGACGGTGCCGACGATCAGCGCGCCGGTCAGGACGGCGCCCATCTGGGTTTTGGTGATATTGAATTCCTTGATAATAGCGGGGGTGAGCGGGCCTATGAGCAGCTTGTCGCTCTGGTGCAACAGCATGAAGGAGAAGAAAATCGCAACAACGAACCAGCGGTAACGAGAGCTCTTTGGTGACATGGTTGACCTCGCATGGTAGGAAGTTTTAATGAGTTTACATCAGGAAAACGGGCAAGTCAAACCATTCCCACTCAGTCTGCCGCAATGGCTTCGTAATCAGGCAGCCGTATCTCAAGCTGGCGGACAGCCGAAGAGCCATACACACCAAGCGTTACCAGCACGATAATGACGCCCGTCACCACCTGGACCAGGCCCATGCCTGCGCCGGGGCCATTCCCCACGATAGGCTCGAACATAGCCCAGGCCTGGCTTCCAATAGCGGGGTTGATGACATGATCGACCAGATAACCGGTCAGGGCAAACGAAGCGGTCGAGCCCAGGAAGCCGAGTTGCGCCACCAATGCGAAGACACGTCCTTGAAGATCGGGCGGGGTCTTGACCTGCATAATGGACATATATAATGCGTTCATGACCGGCAGTGGCAGCAAAAGCAGGAACAGCGATGCTCCCAGCAGGACCGGTAAACGGAAGGTGCCATAAAACAGGAACATAAGCCCCGCAAGCAGCAGCGCGGGCAAGATGGTATGCATACGCGGCCGAGTCCCACCCCAGGCAGCGATCAGCGAAGCGCCGGCAAAGGCCCCCAGGCTCATCACGCCTAATATACCGCCGGCTTGCGCCTCGCTACCCGTCACGGAGATCAAATACGGCAGGGTCAACTCCAGAGGGCCATTCAGCATGAAATTGATGAAAGCCATATAAACGACGAAAACCAATAACAGGCGTCGTCCCAGCAGGTAACGGAATGCGCCCTGGGCTTCCACCCAGAACTTGCCCTGGGACACCGCGCCCTCTTCTGTCTGCTTGGGGTGAGGGATACGTACAAACAGGGCCACCGTCACAGCGGTGACAAACGTGGCCAAATCGATGCCGATGATGCCCGGGATGCCCACCAGCCCGTAGAGCATGCCGCTCAAGACCGGCGCGATCACGCCCGCCAATGGAAACGAAATTTCCTTGATGGCATTGGCCCGTTCCCGCTGCGCTTCGTCCACGAGCATGGTGGTCGCGGCGTCTTCTGCCGGTCCCTGGAAAGTAGCAAAAACGCCCTGGAAGAAGGCGATGCTATACAAGTGCCATAACGCAAAATGTCCCGAAAGAAAGCTGAGCATCAACAGCAGCGAACCAATTGCCTGCCCCAGGTCCGCCAGGATCATCACCAGCCGGCGGTCCCACCGGTCCACCAGCACACCCGCCAGACTACCGGACATCATGCCCGGCAACTCTGTAAAGAAAGCAGTCAAAAGAATGGGGCTGGCCTGCCCGGTCTGGGCGAATACCCAGATGCCGACGGCAATCGAAGTCATACGACTGCCGACCAGCGAGAAGGTTTGGGTAAGGACCAGCGTGAAAAAGGTGTTAGTTTTCTTCAATCTGGTTATAGAGGATGTCAGAGGCCAGCTTTTGCAGCGCTTCTCTGTCGCGATTGTCCACATGAGCAGCGCCCCAGTACTGGTCCAACAAGTCCAACGGCGACAGGCTGCTGACGGTCTGGTCGGCTGGCAGGCGGATGCGCGCTTCGACCTGGGGGCGCTTGGCCAGGTGGAACTCAAAGCAACCATCGGTATGTCTGCGCAAGGCGGCATCATCGATCAGGGTATCCCACTCGCGCGGGTATTCGACCGTCAGGCGCACGATGGCGCCTGCCAGCCGGTTCGCCGCCGGCAGGGCGGACAGCAGCGTCTCGGTCACGTTCTCGTCGCTCTTTAGGACTGTCCGGCAATCTACGAACGGCCTCACCCCGTCGAGCTTTTTCCACTCCACCTGCGTCTGGCCCTTTTCGACTTCTGCGATGATGAAAAATTTCTCGTCCCTGGCTTCGCCAAAGTCCACCCGCTCGATGGAGCCGGGATAGATCACGGGCGGGTGATGGCCGTCGTTCAAATCCTGCGGCTTGTGGATGTGCCCAAGGGCTACATAATCCAGACGTGAGTCTTTGACCAAGGAGGCGGGCAGCACAAAGTCCGCACCCAGCATGACGGTCCGTTCCGAGCCGTAGGAGGCGCCCTGCACCGAAGCATGCGCGGTCAGGATAACGGGCAGGCTCGGGTCGGCATTTTCCAGCCATTCCATCAACAAATCGGTCAGCCGTTTTTCGATCTCGCTGTAGACCTCGTTCCGGTCCACCCCGCTGACTTCCAGCGCGGCCATCAAGCCCGAACGCGAAATATAGGGAATGGCGATGAGTTGAACCGGCAGACCTAACTCGTCCGCGCTCAGGAAGCCCGGTTTTTGCAACACGCGCACGTGCGGGATCTGCAAGGTATCGAATTCCTGGATGGCGTGCGCGCGGCCGGCCGCAGGCGACATGTCATGGTTGCCGACCAGCAAAAAGGTGGGGATGCCGGCCCGCGAAAGGCGGATGATGCGCCGGCCCCACTCCCGCTGAAAGGTGGGAGCAGGCGAACGGTCCTTGTAGGCGTCGCCGGCGAAGAGGACCATATCCACGTTTTCGGCGATGGCGGCATCTACGATGGTATCCAGCGATTTCAGGAAGTCCAGCACGCGCAACGGCAACCCTGTCAGCGGGTCGTGGCGGCCGTAGTTGGCCATATCAATGTGAGCGTCGGCAAAGTGAAGGATCTTCATCGTCATCCTGTCAACAATAGTTCGAGAATCTTTTTTTCCTGGTCATCTTCCAAATATCGCTCGATTGTATTCCAAACCTTGATCCGGTTCTCAAAAGTCAGGTAGGGAGACAAAGGAACGGTGTTGTTCCACCAGCCTGCGTATTTCAGTATATTTGCGATGAATTTGAAGGTGGTAATCCTTGAATCCAGGAACCGCAGCGCAACGCCATCTGAAGAAATACGCAATCCGATAAAATCGTCCCACCTGCACAAAATCTTGAACAGCGGCTGAGTATACACAATCATATCTCCGTTGAACTCGATCTGGCTGCGGATTGCCCGATACACCGGCGCGATTCCAAGCGATGCAGATAGAAGAAAAACAGCAATCACGTCAATGCTCATGCCACCTTGCAGTCTCAGCAACAAGATGGCGATTACATTCCCGACCACCAGCCAAATCATACCATTGAACATTATCCATGTTTTTCGTCCGGGGCTAAGACCGATGGTTACCTTTGCCATAATGGTTGCGCTCCGCCAGGCGGCCGGGCGGTGATTTAGGGAGCAACTCCTAAATCCTGCAGAGCCTGTAGCGCTGGCGGCCAGTTGGGATGGACTTTGAGCGCGGCGCGGTAGTCTTTGATGGCGGCCTGGGTGTCCCCGGCCATGTAATAGGCCCGGCCGCGCCAGATCAGGCTCTCTTCCAGCACCGGCTCGCTGATGGTGTCGTCCAGGGTGGTCGTCGCCAGGTTGATCACGTCGGAGAAGCGGTTGCTGTAATAATACGCAAAGTAGGGCCCGGTCTGGTACCACATCATGCGATAAGGGCGGATGCTGTCATCGCCCGACAGGCCGCTGTACAGTTGGAAGGCGAAATCATAGGCATAACTGGCGTCCCCATATTCGTGCAACGCGACGTGACTGGTGCCGATATTGAAGTAGCTGAAGAACCTGTCGATGCCGCTCAGACGCAGGCTTTCGTCCTGCGCCCGGAGCATAGCCTGGCGCGCGGCCGCATCCGCTTCGGCCAGCGGACCGAGCAAGGTCAGCACTTCGCTTTCCCGCTCCACGGGATAGACCACCACAAAGACGTAGTTGAACGCGCGCCAACCGTCGATGAAGTCATCATATGAGATGGCGAAGTTCGGGCCGTCCAGGTACGTATCCTGGGCAATGATCGCATTTTTGGTATCGTCGTAGCCGGTCACGAACTGGTAATGTCCCATCCAGCCCAGTTTCCCGGCGTAATCGCGTTCGTAGTACCCCTTTTCCGTCACCACCGGGAATCCGCCAGAAATCAGGCGCTTGAGGGTGTCGATATCGCCACCATAGCGCATGGCGGTGTGCATGCCGGGAACCTTATCGGTCACAAAGTCCTGCAGCTCGTATGGCATGACGTTCTTGTCTTTGTCGCTGGGCTTGATGGCTTTGCCGACCACGTCGCGGTTGCCGTCCCAGCCCCAGTAGGTCAGCGCCATAGAGAAGTTGGCCGGTCCGCAGTAGTTCCAACGGTTGTGCTGGTCTTCGTATTTGACCCCTTCCAACTTAACGGTAGCAGGCAGGGGCGTGGGTGTGATCGTGGGACGGGGCGTTGGGCCGGCTGGGGTGCCGGTCTCGAGCGGGAAAGGAGTCGTCGCTTCGGGCGTGAGCGTCTGAACGAATTCGGCGCGCGTGGTCGCTAAAACGGACTCGAAATCTGCCTGCTGCTCGGGCTGGAAGACGGCTTCATCAGGCGGATTAAAAAAATAAACAACGCGCGAACGCAGGCTATCGAGCCGCCAGGACAGCCGGGAATGAACCGGGGGTATGAAGTATATGCCGACCACCAGGAGTAGCGCAACCGGCAAAACGTAAACACGTCTAAAGTTCTTGAACATACGAAGATTATACTGCCTGTCAAATCCCCCTAAAACCAACACTTAAACCCTGCTAATGTTCTCTTAATTAGGAAAATTTCTGCTACAGGGCAATCCTTCCAACCGGGGTATACAAGTCCAGGAACTCAAACTGGCCAATCACCAACTGGTCCAAGCGTTGCAGCCAGGCAAGCAGCTCACAGGTCCGGGCTTTATCAAGCGGAATAAGGATATGCCCTAATTTAATATGGATCATCCGGGGTGCGTTGGTCCGCAAGAACGGAATCTCTTTGATGAGGTGTTCTCTCAACATCAGGATGCGGTCATCGATAGGCAGACATTTAACAAACAACTTCCCTGCGCTGGTCAGAACTAGCCCACAGCTTAATACGCGGAGGCTTACGATGCTCAAGCGAACAACAGCCTCTTTGACCTGCGCAAATTCTTCTTCGTTCATCGGGAAGACCACTGATGTTTCATAGTGCGAGCGATTTAGAACTGTGATGTGATAACTGTTTTGGGGAACATATGCAAAGGCAGGTCCTGTGGCAGTTGACCAACCCCATAATTTGGCTTCCAAAAGGTGCGCAATCTTCCAGAAATACCGGGAGAGATGTTCATCAGGCAACGGGCAGCCCAAAGCCACACCAGTGGGGGCATAAGCAAGTGGTTTCACCCATGCACAATCGTTCTCAAAAGCAGTAAATTCCCGAACGGATTGCTCGACCCCGGCAATCGATAGACCCTGGTGCTGAACCTGACGGGCCAGGCGGATATACTCCGTCCGGCACATTTTTAGCAATTTGAGATTTCTAGTTCCAGAAGCCATTAGAAATGGATCTCTTCAGCGATTTGCCAGGGCCGGCCGGCACGGGAACGGGTCATGATACAGATGCTTGCAATTTCGATTTTTTCCAGGCGGATACGCTCTCGATAGGCTTTGTAGAGAGAAGAAACCACACTTTCTCGTTCAAGAGGCGTTTGAGGCAGGTTTGTCAGCAAAGTAAAATGAGGTTTAAACTGCTGCAGGATATAAGGGGCATGATAACGCTGGATCATCAGTTTATTCCGCTCTGCGCTAGAGGACCGGTCCACCGGTACAAGGTCCATACTGTAGTTGGACCCCAGCGCCTGGCGGTAACAACGAGCGATCATTTCAAAGTGCAAGCTCTCCAACACCCCGCTTTCCTCCGCGCAGACTACGGCGATGCTGTTGACGTTTGGAAACCCCTCCTGCCAAGAAAAGTCGACGGTAAAAGGCTTAAATTCCCGGCTGATAAACTCAATCTCCTTGATCAACAGGTCCAACTCCCGGCGGGAGCCCAGGTACAGCGCGTCCGCCACGGTCAGGTGGAAACCAAAATCGGCAGCTGTGCCTACGGAAGGGGACCAGGGAGATAACAGGGAACTCTTTCCTCGGACATCATAGCCCAGAACCTGCGAGCCGAACTCATATAGAGGCGTTTCATCCGCGGGAATCAGATATACTGCAAAAGGCGTCAGTTCTTCTATATTGATGGAACGCCGGTGGCGCAGGTCCATGACCAGCCGGGCGCTGACGCTGGCGGCCTTGATCAACTGGTACTGTTTCTCCACGAAATCAATAACAGGGTGATCTTTTGGATTGTTTTTTGAATAATGCAGAACCGGACTCAGGTTGCCCAACAAGGAAAACCCATACGGGTAGAGAAAATAATCGGAGTTGATGATAAACATTGCTGTTGTGGGATAGTTCCAGAATAGGTTCAGGACAAAGTTAGACGGGTTTCCCAACTCCTGTTGCTTTTTCAAGATTGTTTCCAAACGCTGGATTAGCCCGATCCGCCCGACAGGCGGTTTCATGTTCCCAATCTCCTCTTCGACCAGACGCATTTCGATCTGGCGGCTAAAGGGATTGGCCAGATAGATTTCTAGGGTGCACTCCCCCTTCTCCACTCGCTCCATCAGGTCCAAAAAAATCGGATCACGTTGAATAATGTTGATACCGGTCCCGATCAGGACAACCCGGTCAGCATGCCGGATCTTCGACTCGAAATATTGGGCAAACTCGGAGCTATCACTGCGAGCAAAAACATGGTGTTTGCCTCTGATTTTTTCATCATCTGTGAAGTCGAATTCGATCCCGCCAAAACTTGCTTTTTTCAAAACTCCCTTACGAACCAGGATGAGCAAGCCTGCAATGACGATCAACAGAGCAGGGACAACAATGTACCAGTACTCTACGATCGAACTAAAGAATTCGCGCATAAGACCTTCCCGGTTACCACAACCCGAGCGATTTCTCAGGATCGCTGGCAGAAGAACGTATTAAGGGAAATGCTGGTAACCATGGGTATTGTACGAGAGGATGTTGACAAAGTCAAAGAAAAAAGTGCAACCGTTACTAGATAACCAGTTGCACTTTTGAACTACGAATTGGAAGTTATTATACGTCGCGGACTTCGCCTTCGATCACATCGCCGTCATTACCACCATTAGGCGGCGGTGTGGATGGGCCGCCCTGCGTTTCGGGCTGCGGCTGTCCTTGCGCATAAAGCTGCTGGCTCAACGCGTGGAAGGCCTGCTGGACTTCCTCGATCAGCTGTTTGATGCGGGCAGCGTCATCGCCCTGGGCCGCCTGCTTGAGATCGTTGACTTTGCTCTGGATGTTCTCCTTCTCAGCAGCAGGGACCTTATCGCCTAATTCGTTCAGCGTTTTCTCAGTCTGATACGTCAACTGGTCGGCGGTGTTGCGCACTTCGATCAGCTCGCGGCGCTTTTTATCTTCAGCCTCGTGCTGGCGGGCTTCCTGCACCTTGCGCTCGATCTCTTCCTTGTTCAGGTTGGTCGAGGCGGTGATGGTCACCTTCTGCTCTTTGCCGGTAGCCTTGTCGCGCGCAGTCACGTTCAGGATGCCGTTGGCGTCGATATCGAAGGTCACTTCGACCTGCGGGATGCCGCGTGGCGCCGGTGGGATGCCGTCCAGGCGGAAGCGGCCCAGGCTCATGTTGTCGGAGGCCATCGGGCGCTCGCCCTGAAGCACGTGGATGTCCACGGCGGTCTGGTTGTCGGCGGCGGTGGAGTAGACCTCGGTCTTGCGCACCGGGATGGTGGTGTTGCGCTCGATCATCACGGTCATGACTTCGCCCATGGTCTCGACGCCCAGCGAAAGCGGGGTCACGTCGAGCAACAGGATGTCTTTGACCTCGCCGCCCAGCACGCCGCCCTGGATGGCTGCGCCGATGGCGACCACTTCATCGGGATTGACGCCTTTGTGCGGTTCTTTCCCGTTAGCCAGCTTGCGCACCAGGTCGTGGACCTGCGGCATGCGGGTCGAGCCCCCGACCAGAACAACCTCGTCGAGATCCGAAGCGGTCATGCCCGCATCTTTGAGCGCCGCTTCAAACGGGGCTTTGACCCGGTTGAGCAGGTCTTCGGTCATCTGATCGAATTTCGAGCGCGTCAGTTTGAGCTGCAAGTGCTTGGGGCCGCTGGCGTCAGCGGTGATGTAGGGCAGGTTGATCTCGGTCTCCATCACGGTCGAAAGTTCGATCTTGGCCTTTTCTGCCGCCTCGCGCAGGCGCTGGAGCGCCTGGCGGTCGTTGCGCAGGTCGATGCCCTGATCCTTCTTGAACTCGTCCGCGGCCCAGTTGACGATCTTCTGGTCCCAGTCGTCGCCGCCCAGGTGGGTATCGCCGTTGGTGGATTTGACTTCGATCACGCCCTCGCCCACTTCCAGGATGGACACGTCGAACGTGCCGCCGCCCAGGTCGAAGACCAGGATCGTTTCGTCCTTTTTCTTGTCGAGGCCGTAGGCTAACGCGGAAGCGGTCGGCTCGTTGATGATGCGCATCACTTCCAGACCGGCAATCTTGCCGGCGTCTTTCGTGGCCTGGCGCTGGCTATCGTTAAAATAAGCCGGGACGGTGATGACGGCCTGGGTGACCTTCTCGCCCAGGTAGGCCTCAGCATCGCTCTTGAGCTTGGCCAGCACCATGGCGGAGATCTCCTGCGGGCTGTATTCGCGCCCGGTCACCGGCACCTTTACCTTGACATCGTCCGAGGGTCCCTTGACCACCTCGAAGGGGACCATCTTGCGTTCCATTTCCGTCTCTTCGTAGCGGCGGCCGATAAAGCGCTTGATGGAATAAATTGTATTTTCTGAGTTGACCACGGCCTGGCGTTTGGCGGTCTGGCCAACCATGCGTTCGCCATTCTTATTAAACGCCACCACAGAAGGGGCCAAACGCCCGCCTTCCGCGGTTGAGATGACGGTCGGCTGTCCGCCCTCCATTACCGCAACCACGCTGTTCGTGGTTCCGAGGTCAATTCCGATGATTTTTGCCATTGGTGTTCTCCTTCACTTTTGAAGTTGTCATTGCCACGCCGCCCATTGGCGGGGTGCGAGAAGGGCAGCGACGAAGCAATCTCACCCCTTAAGAGATTGCCACGCCCCTACAGGGCTCGCACACGCGCCCGCATATTCTGCCGGGAGGTCCTAGCGGTGCAGGCAATGATATTCAATTCATAGGATAACGCATCAATGCAAGAATCCTGTTAACAAGGTGTAGAAATTACATCGGATTTCAAGGTTCGCTCACCCTCACCCAATCAAAGCTTATAATGACCGGCACTTCCTGGAAGGAGGCGACAGCCAGGCCCACCTTTCCTCCGCCCAACTCGAAGCGCGAGACATCCATATTTCGGAATAATTTCCCGTTGATATAGAGCTGCAAAGTGTCACCCAGGCAGTCTATGCCGATCTCGTTTGTACTATTGCCCGTGTTTATATACTCGGATTGCCCGTCCGCAACCGGCATGTAGCTGGCTACCCCTTCCCCCAGCCATTCCCCGTAAAGCACGGTATAGCTCCCATCGCTGGAAATATTGAACTCGAACCAGCCATCCTGCTCTGTATAGCTGCAAACCAGCCCCATGTAGTTGCTGTTGCTGCCTGCGCTTTCCACGTTTGCTTCAATATGAACTGTTTCATAATCGTAAGCGCCATAGATGGCGTACAACCAGGCATTGGAGCTGTATAGTTCGAAGGTCAGTTTGCCATCCTGGTTGAGGGTTTCCAAACGGCTGGCATCCCCGGAAGCATGGAGAGTGGACCAGTTGACAGGCGCATTGTCAAATTCTTCGGTGAAGAATCGCGGGGGTGGTTCAGGGGTGAATGTTGGGGTCGGGACGAGTGTCTCGGTAGCGGTCGCAGAGATGGGCGTAGGAGGGAGGCGGGTGGCCGTGGCTGTGGGCGTAGAAGTTGTTACGGGAATGGCGGTCTGGCCGCTTGCGGAAGGCGCCACGCAACCCGCCAGGAGCAATAGTCCGATCAAATACAGTTTTTTCATGCGCTCTCCAGATTAAACAAATTCGACCAGCATTATAATTTGCTGGTCGAATTTCTAGTGGAGATGGCGGGAATCGAACCCGCGTCCGAAAGATTCGCACCACGGAAATCTACGAGCGTAGCCGGTTGAAAATTGTCACGCAGGGCGCCTCAACTGGCACGGACTACCCTTTGCCAGCCGCTTGATCTTTCGCACGCTGTAGCGGCATCGCGCGCGGCACTCCGCGTTTGTCTCGCCCGAGCCTGTCCCTGGCGGAGATCGGGGCAGGTGGACGCGGCCTCATCTGTGGAGACCGACTGTTATGCAGATCGCTTATGCAGCGAGGGGCATAGCAGCATATGAAGTGCGGTTGGCACTTAATGGTTTGCGCTGAGTTAACGAGTTCGGCGCCTCTCGACTCGCATTCCGGGAACAACCTCTCCCGTCGAAGCCTGTCATCCCCGTACTATATAGAAGATTCCTAAGCCAGGAAACTTACTAATTCATTATAACACGCCGGGCGGCAGGCCGATTCAGGATACAATAAATCTCTTGATTGATAATTGTCTTAATGCCAGACTTTGAAAATTACAAGGACAATCAATATGGCCGAAAAAATACTCATCATCGACGATGACCTGGACACGCTGCGTCTGGTCGGTTTAATGTTACAACGCCAGGGGTATCAGATCGCTGCAGCAACGAACGGGCAACAGGGGTTGGAAAAGGCGCTTGAAGACAAGCCTGGCCTGATCTTGTTGGACGTGATGATGCCGGATATGGACGGGTATGAAGTCACCCGCCGGCTCCGCGCCAACCCGCAGACGGTGGATATCCCCATCCTGATGTTCACGGCAAAAACACAACTGGACGACAAAATGACCGGTTTCGAGGTGGGCGTGGATGATTACCTGACAAAACCTACCCATCCTTCAGAGCTCCAGTCGCACGTGAAAGCTTTGCTGGCACGTAGCGCGAAGCCAAAAGAAAAAGCGGAAACCGCCCTGCTCGAACAGGATGGGTTTGTAATTGGCTTAATGGCTGCCCGCGGGGGACTGGGCGTTTCCACGCTGGCCACCAACCTGGCTGCCGGCCTTGTCAACAAAGCGCAAGCGGATGTAATCCTGGCGGAGTTGACGCCCGGACAAGGCAGCCTGGCATACGACCTTGGATTTTCGACGGATAAAGGGGTGGCCAATTTGCTGGGCCAGTCCTCCGCAGAGATTACGCGCAGCAACGTTGCCGAGCAATTGGTCTCTCATGACGCCGGATTCAAAGTCCTGCTTGCCTCCAACCACCCGCGCGATTTTCACCTGATCAACCAGGTCAGCCAATACGAAAACGTGGTGGCGCGCCTTTCTACGCTGGCGCGCTTTATCGTCCTGGACCTGGGAATGGGTCTGCCACCGTTTGTGCAGCGCCTGCTGCCCCTGATGAAGGAACTCATCGTCCTGGTAGATGGCGCGCCCAATACGATCGACCATACCCGCGCCTTGATCGAAGACCTGATCGAATTCGGGACAAACAGGGACCGCATCGCTGTCGCCTTAAACAACCGTTCCCGCTCGGAGAGCCCGATGCCCTGGGCAGAGGTGCAGGAGCAGTTGGGATACGCCATCGCCGCAACGCTGCCCCCCGCTCCCGAGCTATTTGCACAAGCCTCACGCCTGAATACGCCTGCCGTACTTTGCCAGCCAGAGAGCGTGACAACCCAACAAACAGAGAAACTGGTGGAGCGGATCGTTAAGGATGAGGCCCGGGCAAAATGATCCCCTTTTCCAGCCAGACCAAAACGAGGATTGAATACGCTGCAGAGCTATTCCGGAAAGCCAGGTATGCGGTCGTCCTGACCGGAGCCGGGATCTCGACGCCTTCCGGCATTCCCGACTTCCGTTCGGAGGGAACAGGCCTGTGGTCCAGGGATGAACCGCTGGAGGTGGCCTCGCTCAGTACCTTCCGCACCGATCCGGAACGTTTTTTTGCCTGGTTTCGGCCGCTGGCAAGTCAAATCTTCAACGCCGCGCCGAATCCCGCCCACCAGGCGCTGGCGGAGCTGGAAAACGCGGGCCGTCTCCAAAGCATTATTACCCAAAATATCGATGCCTTACACCACAAGGCCGGTTCAAAAAAAGTCATCGAAATGCATGGCACGCTGCGTACGCTTTCCTGCGCGCAATGTTTTCAAAAGGCGGAAGCAAAAGATTATCTGAAAGCGTTCGTCGAACAAGGCGAGTTACCCCGCTGCCCGGTTTGTAACGGGTTGCTGAAACCGGATGTGATCCTGTTCGGCGAACAGTTGCCGCAAAGAGCGTGGTATGACGCCCAACGGGAAAGCCGCTGCTGCGATCTGATGCTGGTGGCAGGCTCATCCCTGGAAGTGTTGCCGGTTGCCGGCCTGCCCATGCAAGCGATCGACCGCGGGGCCCACCTGGTCATATTGAACAACGCTGAAACCTATCTCAATGTACGGGCAGATGTGGTGATCCAAGAAGACGTAGCTACCATCTTGCCGGCAATTGCGGAGCAAGTCCTCCATGGCTGAAATCAAGACCCAGCGGTTAGATAACTATCTGCGCCTGATCGATATTGCCCGTGACCTCGGTTCCACCCTGGATCTCGACATATTGTTGAACCGGATCGTTAAAGCGTCTGCCGACATCACCTCCGCTGAGGCTGCTTCGATCTTGCTGTACGACAATACTTCACGCCAGCTTTACTTCCAGGTTGCGACCAATATGGATGAGCCGACCATGCGGGGCCTGGTTGTGCCTTTGGAGGGCAGCATTGCCGGATGGATCGTAACCAACCAGAAGCCGGTTCGCATCGACGAGGTGCACGAAGACAGGCGTCACTTTGCCGATATCGAACAGACAACAGGCTACCCCACAAGGTCCATCCTGGGCATTCCCCTCGTCACCAAAAACAAGGTGGTGGGCGTGCTGGAAGCGTTGAATAAGAAGCGGGGAAAATTCACCTCCCTGGACGAGAACTTGTTGTCGGTGTTGGGAGCGCAGGCGGCGGTGGCGATCGAAAATGCGCGCCTGTTCCAACAATCGGACCTGATCGCAGAATTTGTGCACGAGCTGCGTACCCCGCTGGCCTCCCTCAGCACAGCGACCTATTTGCTGCTGCGCCCGGAAATGTCCCGCGAAGAACAGGAACAAATCGCCAGCAACATTCACGCCGAAACCTTGCGCTTGAATGCGCTGGCCTCCTCTTTCCTCGACCTGGCGCGGCTGGAATCCGGCCGGGTGCAGTTCCGCAAATCCACCTTTAACGTAATGGACTTGTTACACGAGTGCTGTGACGTGATGACCTCCAAAGCAAACGAGGATCACATTCAGATCAAAGTGATCGAACCGGATAACACCGTGCTGCTGGAGGCAGATCGGGATAAGATCAAACAAGTCATTCTCAACCTGCTCAGCAATGCGATTAAATACAACCGCAAAAATGGCTCGATCATCCTGAAGACCGAGACTCAGGAACACCAGCTGATCATCTCGGTGCAAGACACAGGCCTGGGGATCCCGGAAGACGCGGTGGGCCATCTCTTTGAGAAGTTTTACCGGGTGCGGGAAAACGAATCGAAAGCCGCCGGCACCGGCCTGGGCTTATCGATCTGCAAACAGATCGTCCAGGGACATGGCGGCACGATCGAGATCAAGAGCAAGGTGGGGATCGGAACGAACATCCGGGTTGGCCTGCCGCGCAAGAGCAAGAAAGCCGCCCGTTAAAAGCAAAACCGGCCTTCGGAAGTTCCTGTCCGAAATGTGAACCGGGGCGAGAGAGGATCCCGCCCGAAACGGTAGAGCCCTATAAAGAAGTTGCGGCGCTAGGGCCTTACCAGCACCTTGAGCACCCCCGCCTGGGCCGCATACGAAAAGGCCTGCAACGCCTCGTCCAATCCAAACTCTGCTGAGATCAACGCGCTCGGATCCACAGCTCTGGTTTCCAGCAAGCGCAATGCCGGCTCGAACGGCCCACAACGGGAACCGACGATGTTGATTTCGTCCACTACAATTGACGAAAAATCGATCTCCAAGCTGCCCTTATAGGTGGACTTCATGACCAGCGTTCCACGCGGACGAACGGCCTGCCCGGCTAAAGAAAAGCCGCCCGGCGACCCGGTCGCTTCCACCACAATATCCCAGCGCCGGGGTTGGATGTTCCCCGCATCGATGGTTTCAATCCCCCGCTCGAGCAAAATTTTTTTCTGGGTGGCATGCCGCGCAACCACGCCCAATTCACAACCGGTCAGCGCCAGGGACTGGGCTACCAGTTGTCCCAGCCGGCCAGCGCCAACCACCAGCACGCGGTCCGCAGGCCGGACTTGCACCTGTTGCTGGATTTCAAGGGCAGCCGCCAGGGGTTCCGTAAAAACAGCCAGCTCGTCCGGGATGGAATCGGGAACGCGGTGCAGGTTTGCAACCGGCAGCGTGGTGAACTCGGCACAAGTGCCATCGCGCTTGAGGATCCCCAGCACGGTCCGGTTTTCGCAATGGGTGGAGCGCCCCTGAAGACACTGCTCGCAACCTCCACAGGAAATATTGATCTCGCCAACCACGCGCTGGCCGATCCAGCTCTCGTCCGCTGCTGCAACCACTTCCCCGACGAACTCGTGCCCGGGGACGCCCGTGAACGGGTAATAGCCCCTGGCCATTTCCAGGTCGGTGCTGCAGATCCCCACCAGCCGGATGCGGATGAGGGCCTCACCGGGCTTCGCCGGCTCGGGCACAGTGCGCAGGTCCAGCTGGTTGTTCTCCAGCCACACGGCTTTCATCGTTCGCCTCTCCATTCCGAGACCGACCAGCGGTCGCGCCCGCTGTTCTTGGCATCGTAAAGGGCCATATCGGCGCGGCTCAAGAATTTCTGCCAGTCTTCCTTTCCATGTTCGTACTCTGCAACGCCTACGCTGACGGTCAGCCGGATCATTTCCCCGATGTTGATATCCGTCTCCCGGATACGTTTGCACAGGCGGGCTGCCTGTTCTGTGGCCTCTTTCAAACCCGTATTGGGCAGCACCACCAGGAACTCCTCACCGCCGTAACGACCGGCCGTATCGGGGTTGCGGATATTTTCCTGCAAAATGTTGGCCAGTTGAAACAGCGCCTGGTCGCCCACCGTGTGTCCATAGGAATCATTGATGCGCTTGAAATGATCGATATCAACCATCGAAAGAGATAACCTGGACTGGTAACGCTCTGCGCGGATCACTTCGTTCTGCAGTTGCTTGATCACCTGCCGCCGGTTGGGCAGGCAGGTCAACGCGTCGACGTGCGAGACTTCCTCGGCCTGCGCGAGGACCGCGCTCAACTCGATTTCCTTGACCCGGACGATGCGTTTCGTGGCTTCCAGCTCTTTTTTTGCTTGCTCGAGCTCACTTCTCAAGCGCCGGATTTCAGCTTCCGCCTTCATGTCATTCATCAAAATCCCATCCTTTAACGAGGGCCTTTCCGGCCAAACTGGCGCTCCAACATATCGACTGAGAGATGGATCATGGTGGGCCTGCCGTGCGGGCAGGTGCGAGGCGCATCGCAGTTTTCCAGGTCGGTCAGCAGGGCGCGCTGCTCCTCCCCCGAGAGCGCCTGCCCGGCCTTGACCGCCATCCGCTTGCAGACCCGGGCGGCCAGGCGCGCTTCGAGTTCTTCTTGCAACGGGGTTTCATCCTCTTCGAAATCTTCCACCAGCGCGCGCAGGGCGGAGGCGGCGTCGCTGCCGGAGAACAGCGCCGGCATGGCGCGCACCTGGAAGGTATTCGGCCCAAACAGTTCTACCTGGAACCCAAACCCTTTAAGGAACTCCAGTTGCCCCTCCAGCAGCGCCGATTGGGCCGGGGGCAGGGTCACACTGACCGGCTCCAACAAAGATTGGGAAGGAATATTGCGCTTCTCGTGCTGGAGCATCAACTTTTCGAACAGCACCCGTTCGTGCGCGGCGTGCTGGTCGACCAGGTATAACCCGTCCGGGCCTTCGGCAACCAGGTAGGTCGCGCCGATCTGGCCAATCAAGCGCAAGAGTGGCATGTCGAAAGTTGTATGTTGCACGTTGGCATCGTCCCAGATGGCTTTCCTTTCCGCCTGCAACCTTTCCCCTGCAACCTCCCGGGCCATCGTCCAATCCGAGGCCAGTCGTCCCGCCACTTGTTTCCCCGGAAGCAGGGCGACTGCCCCATAACATGGCCGGCGGCAGGCTGGGGACCGGCGCGTAGGCCAGCAGCGCCCGTCGCACCGCACGCTGCACGAAGCTGAAAACCCTATCCTGCTCGCGAAAACGGACTTCGGCCTTGGCCGGATGCACGTTAACGTCCACCGCGCCGGGGTCGATCTGCAAAAACAGGGTAGCCAACGGGTAGCGGCCCACCATCAACAGGGTGTGGTAGGCCTGGGTCAAGGCCGCATTCAGCGGGAGATCCTGCACCCAGCGGCCGTTGATGAAGAAGGTCATCTCACGGCGGTTCGAACGGGTGATCGAAGTCGGGCTGATGAAACCCGTCAACTGGAAACCGTCCTCCTGCGCCAGGACTTCCAGCATCTGCCTGGCTGTCTCGACGCCGTAGAGCGTGGCCAGGATCGCGCGCCGGTCGCCGTCGCCGGAGGTTTGCAGGGTGGCCTTGTTCCCTTCCGAAAGCTTGAAGCGTACGTCCGGATAGGCCAGCGCGTAGCGGGCCACGAAGGTATCGATCGCGCGCCGCTCGGTGATGTCCGATTTCAGGAATTTCAAGCGCGCCGGGACGTTGTAAAACAGGTTCTCGACCTGCACTACGGTCCCGGCCGGGACGCCGGCCTGCACGACTTCCCCTTCCTGCCCGCCCTGCACGCGCATGCGCGCGCCGACCGCCTCGTCCGTTGCGCGAGAGGTGATGGTCAGTCGCGAAACGGAACCGATCGAAGCCAGGGCCTCGCCGCGGAACCCAAGCGTGGAGATGGAAAAAAGCTCGCTGGCGGAAGCAAGCTTGGAGGTGGCGTGACGCGAGACCGCCAGCGCCAGCTCGTCGGCGGGGATGCCGGAGCCGTCGTCGGCCACCTCGATCAGGCTCCGGCCCGGCCTCCTCGATCGAAATTGAGATGGAACGCGCGCCTGCGTCCAGGGCGTTTTCGACCAGTTCCTTGACCACCGAAGCCGGGCGCTCGACCACTTCGCCGGCGGCGATCTGGGAAGCGACCTCGGAGGAGAGTACGCGAATAGGCATGAAAAATATTATACCGCCTGCATATAGAATTCCGTTTTCGGGAATATACACTCTTGTTAAGGGTACTTTTGGTACCTTCCTCAAGCCTACCGTGGGCTTTGGCGGGATATCAAAGTACCCCGGACGGGGTATCCCGCCCCACTGCCAAGCAACGGTATAATCATGCCGTGAAATTCACTACTGTCTTTTTCGACCTCGACGACACGCTTTACCCCTCCTCGACCGGATTGTGGGAAGCCATCAAGGAGCGCATGAACGTGTACATGCGCGACCGGATGGGTTTCGACCCGGCCGAGATCCCGCAGGTGCGCGAAAAGTACTATCTCCAGTACGGCACCACGCTGCGCGGGCTGCAAGCCCACCACGAAATCGACGTGCAGGACTTCCTGGCCTTTGTCCATGACCTGCCCCTGGCGGATTTCATCCTGCCCAACCCGGATCTCTGTACAATCATCTCCGCGCTCGGGACCCGCAATTTTATCTTCACCAACGCGGATGCCGCCCACGCCCGCGGGTGCTGCACGTGCTCGGCGTGGACGAGTGCTTCGAGGACATCGTGGACGTGAACGCGGTGTCGCCGTACTGCAAGCCGATGCCCGAATCCTTCGGAATTGCCATGCGGGTGGCCGGCGAAACGGACCCGGCCCGTTGCGTGATGATCGACGACCTGCCGCACACGGCTCGCGCTGCCCGGGAAGCCGGGTGGTACAGCATCTTGTTCGGGCAGGCCGGCCCGCACCCGGATGCGGACGCCACCCTGACGGACTGGCGAAACCTGGCCTCGCTTCTGAATGGGATGGGATCATGACGAAGGAGCTTTCCTCATTAAAATTCCCGCCGCGGACGGCGGGAAGAGCAAGATGAATGGAGATATGCCATGAATACGGATAACGTCGTCCTGGTAGTCCTGCTTGTCTTCGGGATTGTGCTCATGGCCAACCTGGCGATGTTTGCCATGGTGCGCGGCTCGCGCGGGATGAAATTCGACTGGTTCAAGGACGTACGCGGCTCGTTTGGCCAGCCCTTCAAAAAAGAAGATGACTCGCTGGAAGAACTGCACAAGAAAGTGGAAGAATTGTCAAAGAAGGGGGATGCGGAAAAAGGATAAGGCAGCGCTGCGCTTCTCTAATAAAACGTTTACGCGTTTCATATAATCGAGGAATGTGGATTTCATTCTTTTTTAATAAGCGTATGATAAGCTCTTAAATTGATTTATGTATATCTTTGTAGCTATTCAGCCTACATTATAAAAAGGCGGCAAAAGTGGTGTGCGTTCGGGCGTACGCCCCCACCATTTTTGCCCTGCTTTTTTACCTGAGCCTGAGCAGATACGTTATGGAGATGATCGATTACCGGTGATCCAGGAGGATTCTATGAATAGATATATACGCGGCAGTTTGATCGGCGTGCTCGCCATCATTATGTTATTTGGGTCGTTCTCCGGCGGTTTTCTGGTCGGGCACTTCCTGCCTTTCCAGGCAAACGCCGCCCAACCCATCTTCGCCAGCGCTCCCGAAGCTGTCCCCACCGTATCCCCCCAACAACAAGCGAGCACCCCCGATGAGCTGGATACGCTCTTCCAACCCTTCTGGGAAGCCTGGAATATCGTCCACGAAGATTACGTCGACCAGCCGGTCAACGATGAGCTCATGATGCAGGGCGCCATCCGCGGCATGATGGAATCGCTGGGCGACGAGCACAGCTCCTACATGGACCCGAAAACCTTCGAAGACGCCAACGCCGGCCTGGCAGGCGAATACGAAGGCATCGGCGCCTGGGTGGATACCACCGCCGATTACCTGACCGTGATCAGCCCAATCCCCGGGTCACCGGCCGAGGAAGTGGGCCTGGAGTCGGGAGATAAGATCATCGCGATCGACGGCGAAGACATGAGCGGCATCGACGCCGAGCTGGTGCGCCAGAAGGTGCTCGGCCCGGCCGGGACCAAAGTCGGTTTAACGGTGGCACGCCAGGGGGAGCCCGAAACGCTGGAATTTTCGATCACGCGCGATAAGATCGTCGTCAAGAGCGCTTCTGGCAAGATGTTGGAGAACGATATCGGGTACGTCCAGATCACCACCTTTGGCGACAAAACCACCCCCGAACTGCGCGCCGCGCTGAAGGATTTGATGGCCCAAAACCCCAAAGGACTGGTGATCGACCTGCGCAATAACGGCGGTGGGTACCTGCAAACTGCGGTAGAGGTTGCCTCCGAGTTCATCAACGATGGCGTGGTCCTGTACGAGCAGTACGGCGACGGCCAGCGCACCACCTACGAGGCGCTCAAAAACGGCCAGGCCACCGAGGTCCCGCTGGTGGTCTTGATCAACGAGGGCACGGCTTCGGCCTCGGAGATCGTGGCAGGCGCCATCCAGGACCACGAGCGCGGACAACTGGTCGGCGTGACTTCCTACGGCAAAGGCTCCGTGCAGAACTGGATCCCGCTCACCAACAACGAGGGCGCGGTCCGGGTGACGATCGCCAAATGGCTGACCCCTGACGGTCGCTCCATCAGCGGAGAAGGGCTCCAGCCCAACGCGGTGGTGGAACTGACCGACGAGCAGCGCCAGGCGGATACCGATCTGCAGCTGGACAAGGCGGTCGAGGTCCTGCTCGACGAAATCAACGGCAACGCGACCCAATAAGGATTTTTCAGGCAGACAAGTCAAGAACCTGCGAGGTGAATCATGTTTTTCTATGACCCATCCTATCTCTGTTTCATGGCCCCGGCCCTTTTGCTCACCATGCTGGCCTCCTGGTACGTCCGGTCGGCTTACAACAAGTGGAGCAAGGTGCCCGCCAGCAGCCGCCTGACCGGCGCCCAGGCTGCCCAACGGCTGGTTTCCTCCGGCCCGTTGTACGGCGTCAAGATCGAAGGCGTGGCCGGCAACCTCTCCGACCACTACGACCCGCGCACCAAAACGCTGCGCCTTTCGCAAGGCGTGTACAGCAACGCCTCGGTGGCGGCGGTGGCCATCGCCGCGCACGAGCTCGGACACGCCATGCAGGATGCCGAGGATTACCTGCCCCTGCGCTTCCGCGCGGCGCTCGTCCCGATGGTCAACATCGGCTCGTGGCTGGGCTGGATTCTGATCATGGTTGGCCTGGTGCTTAACGCGCTCAACCTGGCCTGGATCGGCGTGCTGGTCTTCTCCGGCGGCGCGCTGTTTGCGCTGGCCACTCTGCCGGTGGAACTGAACGCCTCGGCCCGCGCCAAGCAACTGCTGTCCGAGACCGGCATCATCCAGACCGAGCAGGAACGGCGCGGCGTAAACAGCGTACTGAACGCCGCCGCGCTGACGTACGTAGCCGGGTTGCTGACGGCCATCGTGCAGTTGCTCTACTTTGCCAGCCTGGTCAGCGGCCGACGCAGGTAATTAAACAGGCTCTCCCGTTTACGACGGGAAAGAAATCGAAAAAACGGTCGTGAGCGCGCGTACGCGCGCTCACGACCGTTTTTTCGCCTTTTATCGGGTGGGGGGAATTTTCATGTGTATAATCGCTTTTATGCGAAAATTCATGGTACTGCTCGTCCTGTTTCTGGGGGTTGCATTTGTCATCATCAGTTTTAGCGAGCTCCAACAAACTCTTGCCACCCTGCAAAGCGGCAATATCTGGTATCTGTTGCTTGCCTTCCTGATCCAGGTTGCCTGGTTTTTTCTGGTCGGCATCACCTACCGTTCAATTTACCGATTGTTGGGCATGCATGCCTCGCTCCAGACCCTGACCCAAATTGCAGCCGCGGCCACCTTCGTCAACGTGGTCATGCCGACGGTGGGGGTGGGCGGGATCGCGATCTTCGTCAACGCGGCCCGCAAGGACGGCCACCCGACCGGCAAGGTGACCCTGGCCGCGGCCCTGTTCCTGCTCTTTGACGTGGCCGCCTTCCTGGCCGTGCTGGCGCTGGGGCTGATCGTGCTCTTCCGGCGCAATGACCTGGCGGCGGGCGAGATCACGGCCTCGCTGATCTTGTTCACGATCGCCTCCTTGCTGGCCTTTACCCTCTATCTGGGCTGGCGCTCCGCGAAGGCGATGGGCAACTTCCTGGCCCGCCTGTCGCGGCTGGTCAACGCGATCCTGCGGCCGGTCCTGCACCGGGATTATCTGCGCGAAGAGCGCGCCCATGAGTTCGCGCATGAAATGGCTGACGGGCTGGCCTCCCTGCCCCAGAGTCCGGGCAGCCTGGTCAGGCCGCTCCTGCTGTCCTTTTTGAACAAGGCCCTGCTGATCTGCATTTTGTTGTGCGTCTTCCTGGCGTTCCAGGTGCCCCACTCGCCAGGGACGATCATCGGCGGGTTCGCGATCGGCTACCTGTTCATGGTCGTTTCGCCCACCCCGTCCGGGATCGGGGTGGTGGAGGGCGTGCTGCCGCTGGCGCTCCGCTCCCTGCGCGTGGTCTGGAGCCAGGCGGTGGTGATCACGATCGCTTACCGGGCCATCACCTTCTGGGTGCCGTTGGGCATCGGCGCCTGGGCCTTCCGCAGCTTGCACCTGGACCACACCAAAGAGGAACTGGTATGAAAACCCAAGATTACCTGCCCGTCGTCCTGTCGATCATCGTCATCCTGCTGGTGGCCGTGCTGGAAAAACAGAGCAAGCTGTTCGCCGCCATCACCGCGACCATGCCGCTGGCCGCCCCGCTGGCGCTGTGGATCGTGTACTCGTCCTCCGCCGGGGACAAGGAAGCCGTGTCCAACTTCACCCTGGGGATGTTCCTGGGGTTCCTGCCCACGCTGGCTTTTATCGTCACCGTCTGGCTGGCGGCCCGGGCGGGGGTGAAGCTGGTCCCGATGATCCTGAGCGGCTACGGCGTGTGGGCCCTGGGGGCAGGCATCCTGTACCTGCTCAGGAATTACCTGGGGCTCAGGTAGCGTTCCAAGAAGAAAAGAAAGGAAAAGACAGTGAATCGTAAGGAAATATACCGGCTGGTGGCTGCCTTGCTGGCAGTGCTGCTGCTGGCAGCCTGCAGCGCCCCGCCCACGCCCTATCCGGAGGAAGTGGACTGGCAAACGGCGGTGGAAATCCTCAACAGCGGGAACGTCGAAATGGTCGTGCAGCTGCACAGCCTGGACGTCACGCTGACCATGAAGGACGGCTCCGAGATCCACACGGTCGAGCCTACCATCGACGCCATCTTCGCCGAGATCGAGAAGTGCGGAGACCCGTGCAGCGATATCGCCCTGGCGACGGAGTGAAACCAACGATTTCGGTTATGAGGATCGCTTAGCATGACGTTTTACATCCTGCGCCACGCCGAAAAGGAAGCGGGGGAATTCTATAACCCCGAACTGCGCCACCAGGACGAACCGCTCAGCCAGAACGGGCGCGCGCAGGCCGAAAAACTGGTCGCGTTCTTTGCGGATAAAGAGATTGCGAAGATCTACGTCAGCGCCTATATCCGGACCGGACAGACCATCGCGCCGGTGGCCGAGCACTTCAAGCTGACGCCGGTCCGGGACGAGCGCCTGAACGAGCTGGACAACGGCCTGTTCGAGCGGGCCACGGAAGAGGAGCTGCGCCAGAAATTCCCGCAGGAATTGCGCGCCCTGCGCGCGAGAGAAGCGGGCTTCCGCTTCCCGGAAGGCGAGACCGGGGAAGAGGGGTTGGCGCGCGTCGTTGCTTTCCTGGAAGAGAAGCGCGTGCAGCACGCCGATGAGAACGTTATCGTCGTGGCCCACGACGGGCTGATCCGCCTGCTGATGTGCCATGTGACCGGCATGCCGGTCAGCGGGCGCTGGAACTTCATCGTGGACTACGGCGGCATCACCGAAATCTTCTACGAGCCGGAATTTGGAAGTTGGAAGCTGGTACGCTTCAACCAGGTCTGTCCGTAGTATTACAGCGCAAAGTTCCAAGAAAATCCCGAAAAAATGGTTGCGCGGGAGGCGCGCGCCCCCCGCGCAACCATTTTTTCGGTTATCTCCAGGAGTGAATGCGCATCAGCCATGCACCCTTGCGCAGTAATATTTGAGGAACCTGCTTTTTGGAATGGAGTCGACGTCTCTGACGTCGATTTCACCCGATGGAACCCCAAAATCCGGAGATTTTGGACTCCAGTAATCCCTTCGCCTTTGGAGGAACCCATGCTTTATCCGTATCTGAAATGGCTGCACGTTCTGTCGGCGATTGTCGCAGTAGGGGCGAACGCCACCTATGGGGTCTGGCTGGCGCGGGCCTCGCGCGACCCGGAAACCCTGCCTTTTACCTTGAAAGGGATCAAGCTGCTGGACGACCGGATGGCCAACCCGGCCTACGGGCTGCTGCTCATCACCGGCCTGTGGATGGCGCTCACGGCGCCCCTGCCGTTGACCACGCCCTGGCTGCTGACGTCCCTGGTCCTATACGGTATCCTGGTGATGCTCGGGCTGTTCGGGTACACGCCTGTGCTGCGGATGCAAATCCGCCTGCTCGAGGCGCAGGGCTTTGATTCGCCCGCGTACCGGGCCCAGGCGCGACTCGAGACGGTCCTGGGGATCATCCTGGCCGTGCTCGCCATTGGGATCGTCTTCTTGATGGTGGTGAAGCCGGCCTTGTGGGCCTGAGAACCAGCCGGGCTCTTTGCCCGGTTTGAACAGGATCCACAGGATGAAAGGATGGGTCGCCTCTTAGAATAAATCAGCGTCCGCATTCCGCCTGCCATCTTCAGGAAGAGCGGAACTTCCGTTTCATTTCCTGCTCGAAGTCAGGAAAGTACCCGGAAATCGCCGGCAGGTCGAACTGGGTCAGGATCGACGTGTTCGGCTCGCGGGCGAGCAGGAATTCGAACGATTCTTCGATCAGCTCCTCCGCGGTGACGGCGCTGGCCGTCAACTCCTGGTAATACGCCTGGGTGAGCGTGACCCTGTGCATCGTCACCGTGTCGTCGCGGACCGTGATGTCGAAGCGGGCCTGGGGAAAAGGATCAATTTTCAGTATCTCGATCTTTGTCATGCACTTATTATACCGGCAGGGTAACTACCTCGACAATGTCACATTCGAAAAAATAACCGAAAATTGGGGTGTTGGGCGTGCGTGCGCACGCCCAACACCCCAATTTTCGGACTTCTCTCGGCAAATGTGACATGGGTGCATCTCCCAAATTGTGAGCACAAATGTTCGCGTTATCCTACCAAAGGCAGGGTAGGGCAATCAAGATGGGCAATAACCGGATGGAGACGCTGAGATTGTCTTTGACGGGGGTTTGCCGGCAAAGCAATCTGGGCGTGGGACCGGCTGATCGTTTTGCGGAAGTCGGAGCACAGCAATTCCCAGGCTGGCAGCCAGCGGTCGCTTTGGATCAGGCTACGCAAGGTCAAGATGGCCTGGCCACCCGTCTGGGTCCAAGCCATGCCGGATTGCTTCATGCGCTGCGTAACCAAGGTTTTGCAGGAGGCTTCGATCACCCCACTGGCAATGGGCAGGTTGTCACGCAGGTATTCGGCGTAGCGCATGCGGGATCGTTGGTTGCGGAAGTAGGTCAACTGGGTTTCCAGACGTTTGCGCCTGCGTCCCTGTGCTTGTCCGCGGTGATACTTCAACATGCGAATGACGCGGTCAACACCTTGATCGTCTTCCTTGAGCAACGTTTTCAGCCGCTCGAACTCGGCTTTACTGCGCGGGGTGCTTTCCCCCCAGATGGCATCACAGCCTTCCTTCAGGTGATCACAGGCATGGTAGAAATCCACAATTTCGACACTAGGCTGGGGAGGCAAACCGCAAGCCCGGTCCACTTCAGACAGCAAGTTCCAGTTAGGTTCGGCCCCATCGGCCAACAACACGCGCTTCAAATCCGGTCGCGTGGCCAAAACACGGCTGGCTTCCGTCTCCAGTTGCTCTCGAAGAGTTGCCTTTCTGTACTCCGGCATACGCCCATAACGGACCGTTTGCAGTCGTTCTCCTTTGGCGTCATACAGCACCACAGTTCCGCAACCCGCTTCGCGCTGTCCGGCCGGACCACTGGCGTGTTTACCCGGTTGGTCGCGTTTGACCTGCCGCCCGTCACCTTTCATGCGCAGCGTCACGCCATCCACCGAAATGGCGATCACGCTGGCTTCGTGGGGAACGCTCTCTTCCGTGCGCAAGGCAGCCTCCCACTCGAGGCGATGGACTTCCCAATGGGCAGACAACTCTTTGGGCAACCGGTCCAGACTGGGCCGGCTGGGCTGCATCCCACCCAGTTCAGCGAACAGGGCTTCGCTGTCGCCGGGCGTCAAATGGGCGATGGCAAAAGCCGCCTGACGAGCCGCGCGCGGTGTCCAATAGCCGCGGATGATCCCGGCTCGCAACTCCAAGGGACAAATACTGCGGCTCCCGCGTCCAGCCGGACGATACAGATGCCGCTCAAGAGTGAGCACACCAGCCGCCGACAAATACGTTTCCGACGAGGTCAACGCCTGGCGGTAGCTTATGCCACCCACCTCAATCAGCTCGGCTTCTACATCATAGTGAGCCAGTTCTTCCGTCAACAGTTCGCACTCCAGCGCCATGATCTGTTCATGCAATTCGTGCTCAAAGCGTTCGAAGTCCGGTGTACTCGTTTCCCATCGCCTCTGCCAGTCCAGGACAAATTGTCCCAATTTCTCAAAGGCGGGGCTTTGCAAGACGGGCTTCTTGTGGCACAATTCCATCGTAACCTCCGTGTTAATGGGGAATCTCGGCTAAGATTCCTACTTTGCATGGAGGTTCTTCTTTTGTCAAGCTTGGGTAGCTCAAATGTCCTCACAATTTCAGAGATGCACCCATGTGACATTGTCATGCTACCCAGCTTGCGCAGCTACCTGGCAGGTCAGGCATAGGCGGGCGCGGCGTCTCGCATCTGCGTCACCAGGAGCACGCCGGCCACCAGCAGGCCGATCGCCAGCACCAGGGCGGGCGTGAACGAGCCGTCCGGGGTTTTGAGCGCTTCCATGATGAAGACGAACACCACCGAAACCTGCCCGAACAACTGCATCAGGCCGTTGGAGCTGCCCTCCGGCGTGGGATAGGTGATCTCGGCCGCATACTGCATGGCAATCGGCATGGCGCTGACCAGGAAAAAGCCCAGCACGAACGCAGATGCGAACAGCAGCCAGGCGCTGGTGGCAAACGACAACCCGACCAGGCCCGGGATCGCGCCCAGGAAGGCCACGTACAGGTAAGGCTGGCGCCTGTGTTGCTTGTCCGACAGGGACGGGATCACCACCGCCCCGATCACCCCGCCGACGATCATCAGCGCGCCAAGGAGTCCGGCGTCGCCGGGCGTAAACCCGCGCGGGCGGATGATGGCCTCGACCCAGGTGGTGATGCCGTTGAAGATGCCCAGCCCGATGAACGAGAGCGCCAGGTCGAACCAGAAGGGGCGCACGTGCAGGGCGTGCTTCAACCCGTCCAGGACCAGCGCGCGGACCTCCTGCCCGGGCGCGCCGGGCGGGGTGGGCGGGCTCTCCCGCGCCAGGAAGACGAACAGCAGCGCCGAACAGGCCGCCGCGCCGCCGTAGAGCAACTGCGCGCCGGCAATCGGCATGCGTTCGATCAGAAGCGGCGTCAGGACCAGGCCCAGGGCGGTCCCCACCAGGCTGGCCAGCGTGACCAGCCCGACGGCCGTGGCCCGCTCTTCGACCCCAAACCATTTGGCCGGGACCGTCGTCCACGCATTGAGCAGGAACGGCTGGGCGGCGGCGATCCCGAAGGTGGCAGCCAGGGCCAGGGCGTAGTTCGCTCCGGCCAGTCCGCGCAGCAGGCCGAAGACGCCCATCAAGACGGCGCCCAGGCTGACGGCCAGGCGGAAGCCGTAGGTGTCGATCAGCCAGGAGACCGGGATCGAGAGCGGGATGAAGGCGATCATGAAGGCCATCGAGAGCAGGCCGATCTGCAGGTCGCCCACGCCGTAGTATTCCGCCGCCGGCCCGGTGATGGGCGCGTAGGCGATCCACAGGGCCTGGATGGTGAGGTTGACCAGCATGAAGACCGCCAGGACCACCCAGCGGTAGCCGTACAGTTTGTATGTTTCGTTCATACAAACTCCTGTTTTGCTCTAGGACTTTCCACCCGCCAGTCTCCCGATGGATGGGACAGAAACGCATCAATGATTTAAACACCCGACGAGGCTGGATGATACTGCTTGAATTCACACCCTCGCGAGGAGACTGCCCCTTTTCCGGCATCTAAAAATGCCGTCAGAAGTCACAGGCTCAAATTTGATGGCTTTCTCGTGCTACTTTACCTCTACTTTCATATTAAAATCCACGACCTGGCCTGCAAAAGGAACCACAGCCACAATGTAGTCCTGCGTGGTTGGTAACTTCATGCTAAACGTGGTCAATTCGGTAGCCGAGCGCAGGTAAGGCTGACCGTCGCTAAATCCCCAAACTTCCAATACTGCATTGCCCGATACGGGGCTCAAGTTGATGTTCATGGTCTGCCCGGCGAATGCGTACACTGCATAGGTAACGTTAAATCCACCTTGGGTAGTTCCCGAGACCGTCGCTGAAACCGCGCCGGGATCGAATTCGATAGGACTGGCTATGGTCAATGACAAATTGAAGTTCTGGCTTGTCGGGCCGCCAATCACCTGAATGACGTAGTCATCTGTGACCGGCAGGATTCCCTGCCAGGAATTCTGTTCCTGTGAAGATGGCAGCAAGACCTGACCACTTTGCAGCCCGTAAACGGACAGGTTCAGGCCCTGGTTTGGCAAATCAACCCTGACAATCATCGGTTGCCCTTTTAATGCGCGTACGAGGTAGTTTTGCACGTGTCCCGGAGAGATGGTTCCGTCCGTTTGGGAAGCCGTTGCTCCGCTTAGAAAATTTATCCGGACCGCTCCGGCTGGTTCCTGGACTCGTGTTGGGGGAGGCAAGGTTGGCGGAAGTAAGGTTGGCGTAGGAGGAACTGCCGTGCCTGTTGGGGGGATGGACGTAACCGTGTTGACCGCGGTTGCAGCAGGCGTTAAGGCTTGCAGGGTCGCTGCAACATCTGTTGATACAGAGTTTCGTGTGGCGGTCGGAGTGGCGATTGCCCCCATGCCGGCGCAGGCGCTGACAAATACGAGGGCAATCGCCAGAATGAAGGCTATCTTCCCCCGGCTGTATGATTTGGTTGGTTTCATCTGAATGATCCTTTTATTTTTAAAGGGGAACGCTCTTTTTCTACCATAACGCACAACACAGGGCTGTGACCTTATGGACAGCTAGGAAAAATCTTATCCATACCTTAAATACGACGTACGCAGTTCGCGAAAAGAGGCCCGCAAATCAGGGTTGCGTAAGTTCTGTTGAATCAATTTCACCGAACGATATGCTGCCGGATTGCAATGACAACCGCCTGTGTACGATCGTCCACGCCAAATTTTTGGAGGATGCGATGTACGTGGGTTTTAACAGTCCCTTCCGTGACAGAAAGGAGGCTTGCGATCTCCGAATTACGATGTCCCAATGCCATTTGTTGCAAAACTTCCTGCTCGCGTTCGGTTAAAGGTTCAAGCGGGGCGGAATACTGGTTCTGCGGCGATATATCTTCCATTCCAGATTCAAGCGCCCGAGCGATAGCCTTCCCGGACAACGTGCTACGATAGATAACAGCGCCTTGAGAGGCTGCTCGGATCCCATCCAACAGCGCTTTTGTCTCCGCATCTTTCAACAAATACCCGACAGCGCCTGCCCGGATGCCTTCATAAACGTATTCCTGCACATCAAAGGTTGTGAGCAGGATGATCTTTGTGTCCGGTCGCTCTTGAAGAATCTCCCGAGTGGCCTCGATTCCATTTTTTCCTGGCATCCGAATATCCATCAGTACAACATCGGGCGCCTTTAAAAGCGACACATGGACCGCCTGTTCCCCGTCTTCCGCTTCGGCCACCACGGACATATCGGGCTGCGCATCGATGATATAGCGTAACCCCTGTCAAATCATGGGCTGGTCTTCAGCAAGGACTACCCGGATAAGATCGTTCATGCTACTCTCTCTTTGTGTCAGCGTGGATGGGAAGACTGGCCTGGAGAACAAGTCCGTGGAGTTTATTCTGGGAAATGTGGCAGGTTCCGCCTAAAGACCGGCAGCGTTCCCTCATTCCCTGGATGCCATAACCCGGTTTGATGGAGGTCTTGTCTGTGTAACAGCCGTTGTCGGAGACGGTCAAGATCACATCATCGGCCTGTTCCTTGACCTGAATCTCAACAGCCGACGCCTCCGCATGGCGCAGGGCATTGGTCAAGGACTCCTGAAGGATTCGATAGAGCGCAACGCTCAATCCAACCGGCCAATCTGATAGATCATTCCCCTGCACAAACTTAATCGTGAATGGCGCATGCGAGGCGCACTGTGAAGCAAGCCCTTGCAAGGCGGTCAATCCTACGCTGCCTTCATCAGCGCGCCAGGTTTTTACAGCCTTATGGACTTCTTCCATCGCTCCGCGCGCCGCAGCCAGCATACCGGGCACAGCTTTAGAGGCCTGCACAGGATCCCCCGGTAACATAATTTCGAGCGCCTGGAGTTGCACGATCAAAGAGGTAAGCTGGTGGCCCAGGCCGTCGTGAATATCCTGCGCCAACCGTGTGCGTTCGGCAAGAGCAGCGTAGCGCATAGAATCGAGGCTGGCTGCCTGCAGGGCTTCATTGGTTTGCCGCAATTCCAGTTGCGCCGCGTTTAGTTCGGCGATATTCTGTAAGCTGATACGATAGGCTCCCTTATAAATGTTGATGGCGCGCACAGACATGTATAAAGCAAGGCTAACCGGTAACACGACCCAGTTGAACGCTGCTGTCGGAGCTAAGATCGCCATCACGATTACAGTGACCACAGCCAGTGCTACAAAAAGACTCTGATCATTCTGCTGTTCGCGCGCCAGGAGGAGAAGGAGTGGAATAAGCAGCAAACTTTCAGGGATGGTGGTGCTGGAGGCAGTACCATGCAGGCCAGCGACCAGGAGTATTGTCACGGACACTGCCAGGACATATTTCAGGGACGTCCACCATGCTTCCCGAATCCAAACGAACATGGAATAGAGGAGCGCCAGAGCGATGAGAGCGCCCCAGGCCAGAAACGTTTTTTGTATCGAAAGGCCGAATAGCACAATCAAGGCCATGACGGTCAGGGAGAAAAGACTACGGATAAAGCGGTTCATTTTAAGTTTTCCAAAATACTTCTAACCTGCGTATTCACAGACTACCGCGGATCACTTCTAATCTTCAGGTATTCGCAATTGTATCCCTGTGCCGGATTCTTTAGGGAAAAGATCAGGAGAAGCACCAGGGCAATTACATTGAGCGTTGCTTTTCCAACCAGGTCGAAGGGCGACAATGCAGGACCATTGATCAGGAATCCGGCCAACATGCTGGCGAGCAAGGCCCCGACACAAAGCGCCAATCTGTGCTCATCGCGCCATTTGCGAGCGGATGACCAATACCGTACCAGAAAAAATGCAAGAGCCGCCCAGGCAATCCCCAGCACAACCGGAACCAGCGTGGGGATCGTTGCCGGCAGCAGGTAAGGCATGATCGCCAGGGAAAACCAGGGCAGGCTCAAAAGGAAAGCGCTCGACCCCACGAACCATGGCGCAGGCACAGAGCGGTCGCTTCCTTGCTTGGCGCGGGGAGCTGGCAGAAGGACCAGAGCGAAAAAAACCAGGATCATCATGATACCCACTGCGGCCAGAACCAGGGGAAGCGGCGCTTCGTACGCCAGACCGGGCGCAATCCCCACCTGGGTGAATGTATACCAGACACCATAAGAAGGGACCAGGAAAACGACCGCGAGAACGAACAAGCCCCTTCTGCCGATCCAGGCCGCTTCTCGCCCCACAGGGAATATCAGTTCGGTGAGCTGAACCGGCAGGACAATTGCCCAGACACTTTCGTAGCCAAGCGCCCACATTAAGTAAGTCCAGTTGATTCCAAAGGCTCCCAGGTAGTTCTGGTTCGGAGCGCTGCCAAACAAGAGCTGCTGGTAAGGCCGGGAGACCGAGGTTTGCAGGATGATACATTCCTCTGCCACCGCAAACACAATTCCCAGGAGGAGAACGGCGCTCCAGTGGCGCTGGCGCGTCAAAGCGCGGATGATCAGCGCTGCGCCCCCGTAAATACAAATCTGCGGGACCAACAGATAAAGCATGCTGAGATGGGTAGACCCAAACAAGACTTCGGCAATGAGGGGAGACAGGACAAGAAGAGTTGCGATGCGGGCAGCTCGTTGTTGTATGGAAAGGTTGACTGGTTCCATAGCACATCCTTTTGTACGGTTAAGGTTTTATCGAACGCAGAAATCGTACTGGAATCGTGCTCGGAACGCATCTATGCAGAGGTTGATTTTTTCGAGCGCCCCCTCTATCGCCAGGTAGATAGAACCCTTTGAGAAGCGACCGTTTTCGGGCTTCTCTGTAATTCTGTTGGAAATCTCGTCTCACTCGAAATCCTGGATGCTTCGCGGCGTGTCAACCTGCCAGGTAAAATCGAGTACCAGGTCTCGCCCCTGGCGGGTTAGAACTTCCAGAGCCAAAAACCATAGAATATTGCTATCGCTGTACGTTGCCGTGTGAGGCTTTCCCGCCAAAAACAGGATGGCAATCGTAAAAAGAACACTGCTGGAGATGATAGCAGATAGCGTGAAGGCACAGTGAAGTCAGAGCGAAGTCAGAGCGAAGTCATGGTATAGGAACCCATTCCTCCAAAGAGGGAAGCCACTCCTATCGATAGGAGTGGCTTTCGCATGCAAAAGCCCGACTTCAGCAACCGTGCGTTTTCACAGGGACAGGTGGATACACAAGCCCGTTTTAAGCGGGCTATCCGGTACGCGCGCGGGGCCTCCAGGACCGGGCCTCCTCTACGCGGCGCTTGCCGAAGGGCAACCGGCCAACGCGTCCAACCTGGCGCTTTCAGACTGGTTCAAGCCGCCTGTCATCCATGCCATCCAACGCAGAAAAGGACCGGTCAGGGTGACTGCTACCGATAACATTCTGGTGACCGAAGTCCATATCAAAATCCTGGACGGGGGTTGTAACAGGCTGCTTCTTTCGCTTCATCTCAAAGACGAACCAAACAACACAATTTATTGCGGAGCCAACTCACGGACGATCTTCTGGACGGCAGGACGCAAGGATTTCCCTACTGAAACCTTTACGCCCAGGGGCGGTTTCAGGTCCTTGCAATTGGGATACCTTGACAGTCGAATCGGCGTCACTCATACGCTGTTATTCTAGATCATTTCAGAAAGACAGGTAAATACTTGTTTTCCTATGCAAGCAACCGCAAGGCCTGCTTCATCCACGATGTCATAGCTAAAGCGTCAATCACCACATAGAAGATCGCCCCCAGCCGAACCGGGCGCAGCCAGGGCAGAATCGGGATCGCAGGCAGGGCGAGGATTACCCGGCATGGTCCCGTTCGGATTGGGTCAGGAACTCGGTGTTGCAGGTGATACAGTGGGGAACATATATCCGTTTCGGATGTCCATCCTGCGCTCCTTCAAGGGGGGAAACAATGGCCTGGGATTCAAATCATAGGACAAAAATTATCTAATTTAAGGGTTTCTTTGCGATTTTTGATGATATAGAGGCGGCGAGGAAAGTTGAGAGGTGCGCCAGATTATCATAAAGAGCGCAAGGGAATCAAATAGCAAATCCGAACTCTAAGGGCCTGCGCTTCTATATACCGGATAAGGTAAGCGGGGGGTTGTGCCGTGGGAAGATTGCCTTGATCTGTTAGCGTAAACTTTATGCACCAGAGTAATAGGGTATTAGAGGAGGATGTTTTTCATCATCGGGAGTCATATAGCGGGTTGAAGCATCTAAATCATCAATATCTAACTCAATATATTCCTTATCAATAATTATGAATTGTGTGTCTACCAGTTCATTCTTTGCGTCTGTATCAAATTTTTATAAAAGGCTTTAAATCTCCCTCGTTCACATCTTCACCAATGTTTTTCATAGGTGTATCAATCATCAAGAATGTAGGTAGTGGTAGTTTATTTTCGCTCGCAACAATGTGTAATGCTAAGGCATAACATACTTTTAACGTTGCTCTTCTTCCGCCACTACCAGCACTGTAAAAGTTCCAACCCAAATTGCGATTTCCCATCGGGTATATGCTCGGCTTCCAAGTTTGCATGTTTATTTCAACCTTATCATCCCTTGAAATTCCCGGAACTCCCACTTTAATTCAAACATCAGGTATTTGGCCTCAATTTCCTTAACGATGCTCCGAGCATTAACTAATTTTTCTCGCTCATCAACAATCTTTTTTTGTAAATTCTTTTCCAATAATCCTGCTTCTTCAGCTTCTCTTTCTAAAACTTCAACCGCTGCCGGCAATTCTGATACTTTTTCTAATCCTCTAATTCTTTAAGAAGCGTTGCTATCTCTCTATCGATCTCTCGAGATTTAGCCAAAAATGAAAAGTCATAGTTTGATAGTTCCTCTTGAAGCTGTAAATCTTTTGACTTCTTATTTTGTTTTAACTGATCAATCTCCTGTCCTTGCTTCTTCTTTGCTGCCTTATGCCTTGTTATTAATTCTGTTAAATCATCTATACGTGCTTGCAAGTCTCTTTGAATTATCTCCGGTCCAGGTAATTTGTCATCAGTTTCAATAAAAATGGACTTTTGAGTTCCGCAAAGCTGGCATACATTTTCAATGTTTTTCGGGTTAACCTTTTCTCCACAGCTTGGGCAATGCTCAAAAGATACTCCACCCAATATTTTTGTTCCTTTTTCTACCTTCGACAATTTAAATTTTAGGTTATAAGTTCAGCCCTTAGTTGCTCTTGATCTGAAATTTTTCTATTTAGATCTTCCAGTGTAATTTTCGCTTTTTCTAAGTCATCTCCGAGTTTTCTTAGAGCATCTCTCAGAGTATCTGAAAAGTGAGTATTCTGCATATGTTCTTTTCTAACTGTGGCTCTCTCCTGTTCAAGTTTTTTCAAATTCTCTTGAATAAGATTTAATTTCTTTCATCTAACTCCGCTTCACTTCCATATCCGAATTTTTTTAAAGTTCCTTTATTTGCTCTGCTGCATCTAATTTACTCTTTTTTTCGTTTCTGGCAACTTCCAATTTTATTTCTAAGTCATTCAGCTTTTCAGAATAATAGCCTACAACAAACCTCATCACATCTCGGCTCTTTAAGTCTTTTATAGACATCATCCAGATTAAAGAAATCTGAATCAAGATTATCCTGATCTAAATAACAATACCAGAGAAAATCACGAAAACTTAATCGCACTAGAGGACTATCCTCTTCTAATTTACTTCTTCTAACTTTAAAGGGTTTATATCCTAAAAGATAAAACATTAGATCACTAAAGTTGAAAATATTGTCCCCCCAAATCGGATTTATTTCACTTCTTGAAATAATGGGTGCATTTACGCTTCCCATATTGTTGTTTTGGTCTTTCCAAGTAACCTGTATTGAACCAGAATGATCTTGCCTTTCGAGTAAAACATCAAATTCTTTAACTTCTAAGTTTAGTGTTGCTGAAACAAATTCTCTATCAATCGCTGGAGTTCTTTCTAAATCTCCTCCCAAACAATAATCAATTAATCGCATAATTGATGATTTTCCAGAAGAAATTTTTCCATGGAAAAAAACTATTTGATGTGCTAAGTCTATAGCCTCATATGATTCTTTAAACTGCAAACTCAAAGATTTATGCCATATTTTCATTCAATTGTCTCCCCATATTTTAGAGTTCCTATTTCGGGAAAAGTATCATAAATAAAATTCATAAGGTTTGTAGCTGAAAAATTTAGATTGGATTTCAACAATCCTGCTCGCTGTTTAATTTGCCTAAACTTTCTTCTGCCGATAATAATTTGGCGTACTCAACACCCTTTTCAGTTAAACCAATTGTCATGTTCTTCCGTCAACTTCTATATGTGCTAAACCCTTTCCAACAAGTATATTTTAACAACATCCTATATCTGAAATCCCATGGTCCATATTTGTATCTCGTATATGAGATTTAACGCTTTGCCTTTCATAGTCTTCTACTTCTACTTTCGTTTTATCAACTCCTCTTTTTTTCCAATGCATGCTCAAGATAAACAGGGTACCGAAGTAGAAAATCTAGCTTTGCCAATTTGGTTAAGCCTTAATCTCTCCTTTGCCGTCCTTGCCAGCAAAGACGCCCGTAAAACAATAAGTCTACTTAAATGAATTTCTTTATTTTCTTCCAAGTTTGATAATATTTTAAAAATATCCATTAGAGGCTTTCCTCAGGAATGTCGAACTTTCTACTCCACCAAATCTTACATTCTTCAGTAAGTATCCCTACAGTTCCTAATAAGTGTTCATAGCGAAACCCAAACAAATTTTCTCTTTCCTCTTCAAAACACTTTTTAATCGCTGTCTTACTTCAATGAGCATTTCTTCGCCAAAAAAACTATCATCCTTTTTGTGTTTTGTGTAAGCTTCTTGGCATTGGGTTCTTACTAGTGTTTTTATGTGTTGATACTGTTTATTTGCGTCTTCAGCGTTGTACTTATATAACCAACTAGATAACAAGCGCTCAGATGATGCTTTTTGATCTTTAAGCAAATCAACTTCAAGAGAACTGATATGGCCTGCGCCCATTTTAATTTCTGAATTTTCGATAGCCTTTTGCTATGTCCGATAATTTTTTCTCATCCCAAGTGGTTAACAGATCATGGTCTTCCTCATGCTTATATAGGACAGTAAGAATTTTTTGCTTTGTAACTATCTTGTTAGTGATTATTGATCTATTCAAGCTTTCAACTGGATTTTTTAAATATGCAATATAGTTTCGGAAAGGAGCATCACTATTTTTCGCACCTGCATCAAGCATTAACGCAATCAAATTGCTAGCCAAAAACTGGAGTTTTATTAATGAGAGGTACTTATAATCTTCAAGTTTCCCAATCTGCGTACTTAACCAAGTTGCATAATTATTAAGTTTAGGCAAATCATCAGCAAGTAGAATCTTATAAAGCGTTTTTATTACTTCCTCATGAGATACGCTGTTATCTTTGATATGCATCTCTATAACTTGAGCATATTCAAAAAATATATGACTATTTACTAGCGAACAGACAGTTTCAGAAATAGGCACAAAGAGAGACACGAATTGGCAGCGCATTGACAAGGCATCTCTCGGTAAAACGCAAACCGATCTGAAAGATACTCAGAGCGCGACGATCTACACGGTCAACCAGATGGCGCAAGCCTTGATGGATGGTATGGCCGCCCGATGAAACTAACCAGGTGTAAAGAAAGGCGACAGCCAAGGTCAACCTCGATAACCGCAAAAAGCTATGAAGCATGGAACACTCCAAGTCAAAACCATGTTTTTTCATATCACCAAACATCTCTTCGATCCACATGCGGCGCCTGTAAAAACGGAGAGCGATTTGTAATTGGGGCAAATTGGTTGCCAAACACCAGGGTTCTTTTTCACCAGGTTTCCAATGCACCAACAGGTTGACCGGATAAATGTGTTGCTGTGATAGCTCTCTTTTGCCAAGCCATAGGCTCTGACCGGCTTTTTGAATGTATTGTCCAAAGGGTACCCACTGATAGTCAGTCGGTGACCATACCAATGTATCTGATTTTTGGCGCAAAACATAGAACCAATGCCATTTGTCCAGTTGTTTTAGCACCTTGACAGGCCCAAATTCGGTATCACCGACCAGAAAAACGGCTGCACCACGCGGAATGAGTGTTTTTACATAGGCGAGTAGAGCAATTTGTTTGTTACCTGTACTGTGTCCGCGCACATGCTTGACCCAAGTCCAGGCAATTGGAATAGCACGTTTACGATATGCAAGGCTGACCATCAATAATTGGTGACCGTAGCCAACTTTGGTGCCGTCCACGATCAAATGGATTTCTCCAAGTCTCGCGAATTGTTGAGTAAGCCATTGAATAGCAACTGGCTGATACCATTCACGAACCCGAATGGCCGAATTGTCGAGAAAACGCTCGAAACGTTTCACGGTACTTTGCAGTTTTGCTTTTCCAGGGATTTTCCCAGCGATCCTACTCAAGTAAACCGAGCGGCTCTGGTAGATCCCGTACATCAGCAAAACAAAATTCCGAATTTGAGTGATTCTTTGTCCTGGACGTAATTCACGAATTTGCTGAACCCAGATATGATACAGTTGGTTGGTCGGCATGGTTTTCTCCTGGCAAGATGTTTTCTCTCAAAAACAACTTTACCTGGTTTTACCTGCCGATCAACCCCTAATTGTTAAAGTGTCTGTTCGCTAGACTATTTACTTCTTCTTTCGAATTCAAGAGTATATTTTAAATTTTGTGCGTCTTTCTCTCGCCCCAAAAGCCAAGGTTTGTTGCTAGTACAAAGCTTACAAATTGATCTGGAAATTCCCTATCCAACTTTACAAACTTTACCATTACATCTAAAGTTGTTTGGTCTTTTGCTTTAAATGGTGTATAAGTTTCTAACCGGGTTTTAACTTGGATAGCTATAAACTTTCCGTCTTTTCGTTTTACAAGTATATCTTCATGATGCTCGCAGAATAATTCTTCAAAGTCCGTTTCTTCTATAAACATTCCCAACGCTAAAATAGCAGCATAAGCCGCTTGATATCGAAATCGTCGGTTTACATCATCGCCTGCATCTGACGTGCTTAGGGTATATTCTAAGGTAGCTTTCCCGCTCATCTTTCATATCCTATGATTCAGTTTTGAAGACACTCATACTATTATTGCATATTAATAGTGTTCTGGAAAGTTGCTTTTGCCTTACAAATCACATTAGTACCTTTATTGAGCAATTAAAAAAACAAGACCCTCTATCCGGCCGGCCGCCCTGTTTTGAACTATCTCGTCCCATCCCCAAACGAGTTGGCGCCGTTTATGAACCGGTCTTAATAAGCTTATTCAAAAGCCCCGGGAAATTGCATAGAATCCATGCATGCAGATTAAAAGCATCGATTTTGTTTGTATTTTTCCCGGCAACCCAGGCCGGCGGACTGAAGTCCTGCCTCAGGTCATGAAAGCCCTGCGGGCTTAACGAGCCTGCTTCGCAGGCTTCCATGTACTGAGCAGGGGCTTCAGCCCCGCGACCTCTCGCGAACAAAGCAAAACCGGGCCACTCCGGTGCCGCCCAAGCTTTCGTTCCTGCTGCGGCCTGCCGCTCTCTCTATTCGCTCTCTATTCGCTCTAATAGGGTTTTACGTTCTGGGTACGTTCTGCTTACGTTCGGCCTGTATCCATCCGCACCTGCTGGCGCTTCGTCCTTCCGCCCAGCGGTCCGCATCCCTTCCCATGCCTCAGGCCCGGATAGCCCGGCGCATTTCCCCCGGCAAGAACATTCTACGGGCTCTGGCCCCTGCCGTCAATGACCGGCGGCTTACGGCTTTGATAGGTTGGGGCGCGCCAAGCTCCTCCCGGTTTGGAATTCCGGTTGCAATATGTTTATTTCAAGATTCCCCGGTCATCCAAAAACGCGACAGGTTCCTCGTCCTTGCCGTGCTCCCACATCAAAGAGAAGAACCAGATCCCGCTCTCGCCGATCCAGAAATCGGCCGGGGTGAAGGTCATGTTCGAGTCGATGGGTTTCTGGACGCTCTCGGGAGTGTATTCCGCCTGCCAGCCGAACAGCTCTCCCTGCCAGTATTTGCCAAGCGAGTGAAGGTGATTCCAGCGGTGAAGAACACCTATTGAGAAGAAAAGGGATGCAAGGGAGCCAGAAGAGGGGTAGCAATAGGCGTGCAACCAGCGCCTCAGCAAGAGGGTAGAGGAGGCCTCATAGGATGTCAAAAAAGGAAAAGGTTCGAAACAAGGTAGAATCACGGCTACGGCATGTCACACTTACCAAGAGGTTCTGCCTGGTAGAGGCCAAATCAGCAGGTAGAAGCTTCGGGTGAGGTGGCATGCCGTCTGGGATCAGGAAGAGTCAAAGCGGATCTGATAACGGCCAATATAAAGAGCACAGAAAGCAGTGGGGTTCAGGTGCAAGTTACGCCAGGCTTCCAACAAGCGGAAAGCGATATTCTTGAGCGAGCCGACACCTTGAGGGAAAGGCTTACGAACAGAGGGGCCCTTCTCGATCAATTGGAAGAGCAAGTAGGCAATCTGGAGCAAGTAGTAGAAGACTTTACGAGCGGTCTCATTTTGGCTGTAAGGGTGTTCGAGATGGAAGCCGCCGTTTTTCTGGATATTGAAGCCTTCGTTTTCGACTTTTCCAGCGCAGTCGTCCGCCCTGATTGGCCAGCGTATCGACATTGCGGGTGGTCGGGATGAAGTTGGTCAGCCATTTGAAGGTTGTGGTGTTTCCCTGTTTTATCCTTTTGCCTTGGCAAGTTGACCGGTTTTTGTTTCTTGGCAGACCAGCATATTCAGAAGCGTGGCGACGGTCCGGGCTATCGCGATAATCGATCTGCCTGGCCCAGTGATATTTCTGAATGACTCTCCTGCTGCTGACCCAGTCGGATCTGCTTATGGTTTTCAGGTGTCTGAGAGCATACCAGGTGATACGTGCGGTGAACCTGGGGAAGATCAGCCTCCTGGAGTACGATCAGGTAACCGCCAGTTGTAATCGTGGCAAAGTTGAAAGGTTGGACCACCTGCAAAGAGCCCATCTAGCAACAGGCAGATTGGTAAATGAGGAAAACGGGCTTTCAGACGTCTGCTCAAACGATAAAAAGCTTTCAGTTCGCAGTCTTGTTTATCCGCTTGTGGATCCGAAGGTTCTCGATGAACTCGGTCATCAGCGAGAAAGCGAATCCATTGGCAGTGACCAGTTTGGCTTCCAGCACTGGGTGATAGTAGAGTATCTCGCCATTGTTGAGTTTCCGGGTCATACAATACGCACAATGGCGTGCCGGAAAGTCAACACCCCAGTGCCGTCGATGGCCAGGAGAAAATTGCCATACACGCGCCAGCGATACAGGACTTTCTTGCGGATCAAGGTTTCTACCATCTGACACACCACTTCCTGCACCTCCGCAGGTGCTATTCTTTTGAAGGCATAGTTGAGCGTGTCTCCATGCGGAACTTCACCCACCTCGAACCAGGCTTTAAATTTGGTTTGCGAAGGCCCATTCCTACGCAGTTGGTAGTTGATCTGTCGCCGCGCTCCCAGCCGAAACAGATACATCAGTACACCTGTGCTCAGTAAGCCTTCCAGGGGATACCGGATCAACTCGGGATTGCGATCATCTCTAACCCCTTTGAATAGCTTCCGCCAACCTCCAAAATAATGATGGAGCGTGCCACTAAAGGCTTTCAACAAGGCTTCTTGATCCTGGGTCTCTTCGTCTAACAAGCTTCTCTTTTCGCGTTTTGGATCGTTCATCCCCTAACCTTACCCCATTATGCGAAAATCCTTGTGCGAAAATCCTTCGGTTCTTCACCGCTGAGGTGGTCCGCGAACGCTTTTACCTCTTTCAAATCAGGGATCGCCAGTGGGAGAACAGATTCTATCATCCCGATTGGCGGGGATCTTTGCTTTAACCAACATGTAGCCACTCACACGCAGGCCAACTGGCATGCAGACTCCATTCGCTCGAAGATGAATTTATTATAGCATCTTCCTCTCTTCAAATCCTTTTGGGCTCTTTGGGAATTTCCCTAATAGATAAACAGATTTGGAGGTACCAGGAAAAACCGGCGGGGCATCCACATTCATGCGCGCCGATCCCCCACGACAGCTCAGGCCTTGTTCCCGGCTGGCGGCATAAGCGGACATAGTCTGTCAGACTACACAGAAAAAAGCGTATAATACGGAAGGTTACGCAGGAGGTCAGCCAGATGAGCATCTTTTTTATCAGTCATAGCTCAAAAGATAATGGAGCTGCGGTCATGTTGCGCGAGCGCCTGGTGGAGCGCCAGTACGAATCGCTCTTCCTGGACTTCGACCCGGCCGATGGCATCCCTGTGGGGCAAAGCTGGGAGAGAACCCTGTACCACAAACTGCAGGCCTGTGACGTGGTGCTGGTGTTGTTCAGCGACAACCACCACGCCTCCAACTGGTGTTTTGCCGAGATCGCCCTGGCGCGTATGAAGGGCAAACACGTTGTCACGTTGCTCATCGATCCGCTCACCAATCTTTCTTCCATCCCTTCGATTCTGACCGAGCACCAATACCTGGACCTACGCAAGGATGATCTCAGTTCCTTGGACAAACTCTGGCGCGGACTGGCCGAACTGGGCGTGGAAGCCGAGCCGGAGCGGCAGTGGGACCCGCGCCGCGCACCCTACCCCGGGATGATGGCATTCAGCGAGGACGAAGCGCCGGTCTTCTTCGGGCGGGAAGCTGAGACGCGGGAAATCGTCGAAATGCTCAACGCAGCCCGCCGCCGCGAGTCCGACCGCGCGCTGACCGTCCTGGGAGGCTCGGGCTCCGGGAAGTCATCCATTGTGCGGGCCGGCGTCATCCCGCGCCTGCGCCGTGACCCGCAGTGGCTGGTGATCGAGCCGTTCCGGCCGGGGCGGGAACCGGTCGAGGAACTGGCGGCGCGCTTGATCAAAACCTTCGACCGTAACGCCGATGAGGTGCAGGACCTGGTCGGCGAGCTACGCAGCACCTCGATCCCCGAGGTCATGGCCCGCTTGCGGCGCACGGGCGACAGGCCGGAGGCCACGCCTTTGCTGGTCGTCGACCAGTTCGAGGAGCTGCTCAGCACCGATAACCCCGGCTCCAGCGAGTTTCTGCACATGCTGGATGTGGCCTGCGTTTCGGAAGACCTCCCCGTGCACATGGTATTCACCCTGCGCTCGGACTTCGTGGCCGAACTCCATCGCAGGCGCGATGTCCCGGCGTTGCTGGACAGTCACCACAACACGTTCTCGGTCGGGCCGATGGCGAAGGAAGCCATGCGCAGAGTCATCGCCCAGCCTGCCCGGTTGTGCGCCCTGGAATTAGAGGACGGCTTGGTAGATCGCTTGCTGGATGATACCGGGACTCCAGATGCGCTGCCGTTGCTGGCGTTCGCCTTACGCGCGCTGTGGGACCGGGGTCATGAGGACGGTTTGCTCTCCATCGCGGAATATGAAGAACTTGGGGGGTTAGGCGGCGCCGTAGCCCAGGAAGCCGACGCCGTGCTCGAAACTGTAAAACCCGACCCGGAAATCTATGACCATTTGCGGACGGCCTTCGTCCGTATGTCGCGGCTGGGAGAGAACGGTGGCTATGCCCGCGCGACCACCCGTTGGAGCGACCACCCGGAGTCCGTGCAGGACGCATTAAAGCGTTTTGTGGACAAACGCATCTTAATGTCGCGTGTCGAAAACGAAGTAGCGAAGCTCGAGATCGCGCACGAGGCCTTGTTTCGCACCTGGAGCCCTCTGGTGAGCTGGCTGGAAGACGAGACGGAGGTCCTGCGGCTGCGCGAGTTCATCCGGCAGGCGCTGCTGCGTTGGAAGCAGGATCAAAACGTAGACGACCTTCTGCGCGGCACGCGGCTGACCCGCGCGAGGGAACTCGTTAGCGAAAACCGGCTGCCCTTGAACAAAGAGGAACTCGAGTTCCTGGGGCAGTCTGAACAGGCTGAGAAGGAACGGGCGATCAAAGAAGGGAACCTGCTCGGCGCCGTCCTGGCCAGCCCGAGCTTGAGACAGATGGTGGAGCCAAGACTTAAGCGCGTGATCGAAGAGATCGTCGCCGAACAGCGCCAGATCGAGGAGACTTTACCTTTCGCAACTTTGATGATTATGCGCGCAGGCTGGATGAGGACGTCCAGGCGCTTGAGAACCTGACCCTGGAAACGCCTATGTGGCATCCTGAGGAGGCTGTTTTCGTGGGAGCTACCGACGCGATGAGAAATTATATCGATATATACAGATTCCCCTGTTGCGGGAAGACTGTCCTGGCCGAGGGCGGCACTACCCAGTTCCGCAGCGACGGCTGCCAGCCCTACGATCCGGAGAAAGATAAGCCTAAAAGTTGATCTCAACCGATCACGAAAGTTGAAGAAGTACCCGAAAACGGGGTTCCTTTGTAATTCTGTGATTTACTGCATCTATGTGGTAAGTCCCCACGCAAGGTTGCGCTGCTAGCAGCTTGTCGGAGAGGCGGACAAAGCGATGATAAACTTCTGAAATGAGCAGAAAATTCAAGCGTGCAAATTACGAAGAAACACTGAACCAAACGATCCGCCTGGCCGAAGCGCTGCCGCCGCAACATCTGGCACGTTTTGTAGTGGATATGATCGTCCAGCTTGATTTGAGCAAGGTTTACGCAGGCTATGCACCGGTAGGTGGAGAAGCGATCGCGCCGGAAATCTTGCTGGGGCTGTTGTTCTATGGGTATGCCACGGGGCAGTACAGTTCGCGCAAGATCGAGAAAGCCACATATGAGAGCATTCCCTTTCGATACATTGCAGGTGGTTTGCATCCTGACCACGATACCATCGCGAACTTTCGTAAAACCTTTTTGAACGAGATCCAAGAACTGTTTGTGCAAATCCTGCTGCTGGCTCAGGCGGCGGGCGTGTTGCAGTTGGGGAATATCAGTCTGGATGGCAGCAAGATCCATGCGGATGCGTCCAAGAGCAAAGCGGTGAGCTACAAGCGTTTGATCGAGATCGAAAGCCAACTGCGCCAGGAAGTCGGCGAATTGTTCGAGATGGGTGAAAAGGTCGATCAAGGCGAAATGCAGAAACCGGAAGGGCTGGACATGCAAGACGAGATTGCGACCCGCGAAGAGCGGCTGGCCAATCTGGCCAAAGCGAAGGCGGTACTGGAAGCGCGCGCCAAAGAACGCTACGAAGCAGAACAGGCCGAGTATGAAGCCAAATTGCGAGAGCGCGAGAGAAAAGCACGCAAGCATCGCCACAAGCCCAAGGGACGTCCTCCGAAACCGCCGGAACCAGGCCCACGCGACAAAGATCAGTACAATTTCACCGACCCAGATTCGCGCATTATGAAGAATAGTACCAATGAGGGCTTTGACCAACACTACAACGTGCAAGTGGCTGCCGATCAAGAGAGCCTGTTGATCGTAGCGCATGCCCTCTCCAACCACCCCAATGATAAGCAAGAAGCCATACCAACCTTGGACGCCATTGCTCCCGAATTGGGCAAACCCGAAGCGGCTGCCCTGGACAACGGTTACTTCAGTGAAGCCAACATTCTTGCTTTCCAGAAGCGCGAGGTGGAGGCTTACATTGCCACCGGACGCGAACCCCACCATAAAGATTGGCATACCTTTTTCGCCGAATTGGGCGAACCGCCCGGCGATGAAGCCAGCCCCAAAGAACAGATGGCTTACAAGCTGCAAACCGAGATTGGCGAAGCGAGCTATCGTTTGCGCAAATGCACCGTGGAACCCGTGATCGGAATCATCAAGGAAATCCTGGGCTTCCGCCAGTTCTCTTTGCGCAGCCTGTGGGCCGCTGCCGGAGAATGGTGTCTGGTGTGTCTGGCGTTCAATCTCAAACGCTTGCATGTCTTGTACCTCGACCAGGGGCTGATTTTGCGTGCCTGGAATCAGCCAGCTAATGGAGACTTGCCCTTGAAACATGCTCTTTTACGCCTGTTTTGCCGTAATCAACGGCCTTTTTCGCCCTGTAGGACTATTTGTGCCGAGAACATCTCGCCCTCTCCGACAAGCTGCTAGTCCATGAAAATCTTAATTAGACATTATTGGTAATAAGCAAAAGGTGGTAGCTGGCATAACAGGAACACAGGTTTTGGATGGCGGCATTCCACTCGCAGGTTATGAAGGGCACAAGCCACTTCCATCACCGAATCCGAAAAGCCATCTTTGGTGTTGCGGAAAACATCTTTCACAATACGACAACGTTTGACACCTGCAATCGTATTTTCAACACTGATCCTGGTTCCGGAAATGATGCTGTTCAAACACCGATCGGTTTTACTCAACTCCTGGCCTTTCAGGTTTTTTTTGGCTGAAACGTGATCACACCTTGCGGCTCATATCCTTGAAAGCCGGTATCCTTGCCCAAAGTAGAACATCTTGGATAGGAGATAGGATGATCGTCAGCTACCCTTTTGTCGTGAGTTTTGCCAGTCACGGTTGGACTGAGGTACAACACTTTCTTGGTATGGCAGCTGCTCAACAAAAGGTTCTTGTCGGTATGGGTTTTCTTCTTGCCACTGTAGTGTTCACGCTGTTTTTGGGCATCTTTCGGGCGTTGGCGTCGTCTTTCCGTGCCATCGATCAAGAAATCTGGCTCTGCTTCGGCTACCAGTGGGCTGTCAGCCACGGCTTCTCCATCACGCTCCGGCGTCAAACCCATTTTGGCTAGCGTTTGTCTTCAAGATCGGCAAGAGCAGGTGTATCCAATAGTTGGCTTGCGGTTGACTGATCTCAAACTGTAATCCAAGCATCTCCTGGATCGGATACGTCTTCTGGTAGATCAATATGAACAACAGCTTGTCTTCATCCGTACGTAATTTCTCTTTTGGGCCAGCCCCGGCTCGCCGTTGCCGAGGCGTGCCTCTTTTGGTAAGCTCTGGCGGATGTAATCCAGCCAGCTTTCCCTTGAACACTGGCAAGATCCGCTCGAATTCTTCCACTTTGAGCCCAGTCGCCGCTAGAAATTGTTTTGGTTTTGCTTTCAATTGGTCGTATGTGATCATGCCACTATTTTACTATTACCGATAATGTCTATTGGACATTAAGTTATGGTAAAGCCCCCCTGATATTTCCTGTACGATAATGAAAAGAAAGGCTGGTCAAGTTTCTCTTACCCTGGTCCATGCCAAATAATTTTATCGTTTATCGAAAGGTGGCAAAGATGGGTAAGCTTCTATTCCTGGGAACCTTCGCTACCGACGATCCGACTCGCGCCAGTATGCCCTTTATCGTCGCTTCGGGCGCGCTGGACAAGGGTCACCAGCCGATGATCGTCCTGATGGGGGAAGTGGGCAATGAGTTAATCTTACTAGCTTCATCTCGACAGACCGCCCTATTTTGGCATAATCTGTCCTCCCCAAACAAGTAGGCGAACTATTAAATCTTCAGGGCAGGCAATTTCGAACGAGCCGAGGCTCGCTTTGGCATTCCTGAGCATCCCGGTTACAATCTATCTACGTTCGCATTATAATGTAGCATTAATGTAGGATTGATGAAAGATTATTGTGAGATTCTTATTTAATATATAAAACGAAAGTGAGATCCCTATGGCTAAAGTAGAACTCGACGCGCCCTTCAAACGGATACAGGGCAAGATCGGAAAGCTGTCTTACCGCTGGATGCACGGCCAGCAGACCGTGATGAAGACCCCCGATATGTCCAGGGTTGTGTGGAGCGAAGCGCAGAAGGCCAACCGCCGGCGCTTCGCCCAGGCGATCCACTACGCCAGGCAAGCGATGGCAGATCCCGAAGCCAGCGCGCAGTATAAAAAGCTTGCGGAGAAAGCCGGCAGGCAGCCCTTCCGGGTGGCGGTGTCCCATTTTATGGCAGGGAACAATTTACTGAAAGAGAAATAAGTCCGCTTTTGCTTCCTTGCAGACGGTTCCGAACGAGTCGAGACCCGTTTCTGAACCGGTCTTGGGCGCCATAAGCCAAGCCACGGTAATTGTGTATATCCTTCCGCTTTTGCGGATAATGTCCGATAATGGATCGCATAATTCTTGAGCGTTTTGATAAGGAAGGACAGCATGCAAAGCATCCTTTTAACGGTAGCGCTCCTGGCAGGCTTATTCTCTGCCTGGGTCGATTCGCGTCCGAACTGGGACGATACCGGCCTCCTGGTCGGCGGGCCTGCTGCTGGCCAGCGGGCTGTTGACGCTGCTCGGCGGCCGGCGTCCGTGGTTGATCGCGCTGGCGGTCGGCATCTGGATCCCCCTGCACGATATTTATCTCTCGCACGATCTGCGCATGCTGGTGGTTTTATTGATACCCTTGGTTGGAGCGTATACTGGTTGGGCGGTCAGGTTGGGGGTGCGCAAGACGCTGCATATGGCATAGAAGGGTTCAAGTTCTCCGAATTGATAACACCCTAACCACGAATCAAAAAGCCAGGGCGACCTCCATCCCGGCAGGTCGCCCTGGTTCCTGTTTACTGATTACTGGATTGCTGTCTACTCATACCGCAACGCCTGGACCACATCCATGCGGGCCGCCTGCCGGGCCGGTATGACCGCCGCCAGCGCGCCGAAGATCAGGCCGATCGCCACCGCCGCCAGGATGCCGGCCGCGGGGAAGTAATAGCCCATCGGGAAGATGATCTTGATCCCGGTCACGAAGACGTAGCCCAAATACAGCCCGCCCAGGATGCCGAAGGCGGTCCCGATGGCGGCCAGCAGCAGCGCTTCCACGATGACCATGTTGCGGATCTGTTTGCGCGTCCCGCCCACGGCCCGGATCATGCCGATCTCGCGGGTGCGTTCCAGCACGCCGATGGTCAGCGTGTTGAGCATGGCGATCAGCGAGGGCAGGGCCAGCACCGCGAAGACGATGTAGATGGCGCTGAAGGCGGTGTCCATCTGGGCTTTGACCGAGGCGAAATAATCCGCGCCCGAGACCACCCGGAACTGGGGATAATTGTAGGCCAGGGCCTTGATCTGCGCGCCGGCGGCCTCGCGGTCCGCGCCGGGTTCGAGGTCGAGCTGGATGAACACGTCTTCCGCTGCTGCCGAAATCGGCTTTCAGGTTTTCCTGCGAGAGGTAAGCGGTGGTCACCTTGGCGTTGAGCAGGTCATTGCCAACCGCAACGATGCGGTACGGAACGCGCCCGTCGGTGGTCAGCAGCTCGACCGTGTCGCCTACCTTGGTGCCCGTCGATAAGAGGAACGAGCCGTTGACGATCATGTTGCGGCCCGCAGCCAGCTCAGCATACGCGGATTCATTCCCTTGCATGAAGTCCAGCCCGCTGACCTGTTGGAAGGTGTCCGGCTGGATGCCCAGCAGCGAGACCGCCATCCCGTCTGTGTTGGAGGCCGCGTACCGCAGCGTGCTGACCGCCTCCACACCTTCCACCTGGCGCAGGTCCGCGGCGAAGGACGGGCTGGCTCCTACGTTGCTGCCCCACAGCGCCACCGAGGGCGGGATGAAGAGATAGTCGCTGCCCAGGTTGGACTGCACCAGGTCGTACAGGGTGCCAGTCATGCTGGAGACCAGTCCGCCGGCCGCCACGATCACGGCCAGGCCGATCATGCTGGCCGAGGCCGTCACCGCCACGCGGGCCGGCTGGCGGGTCAGGTTGCTCTCCGCCAGGCCGCCGATGCCCGCCCGGACGGTGGCCCAGGCGGTCAGTTTCCCGAACAGGCGCGCAAACGGGCGCACCAGCGCGGGGGCGACCAGCGCCAGGCCGACCAGGAACAGGATCCCGCCCGGGACGATCAGCGCAGCCTGCCCGGTCAGAATGGCTGCCGCCGTTAAAACCAGGATCGCCATGCCGAGGAAGAATCCCCTGCCGGCCCCCCGGTTGAACTCGGCCTCTACCAGCGACGGGCGTAAGGCTTCCAGCGGGGTGATGCGGCTGGCGTTCCAGGCCGGGAGCAGGCCGGCCAGCACGGTCACGCCCACGCCCAACAAAACGGAGACGAGCACCAGGCCGGGCGAGAAGACCGGCGTGCCGAGCTGTAGGTTGATAAAGGTGCTGATCGGTCCCTGGGCAACGTTGATGATGCCAACCGCCAGCAGGTAGCCCAGCAACAGCCCGACCGCGGAGCCGAGCAGGCCCTGGAGCAGGCTCTCGGCCAGGATGGTCCCGATTACGGTGCGACGGGTGGCGCCCAGGGCGCGCAGCATGCCGATGTCGCGGCGGCGCTCGGTCACCACAGTGCGGAAGGTGTTGAAGATGATGAAAGCTCCCATGAAGAGCGCCAGCACGCCGAACAGGCTGAGCGCGATCTGGCCCATTTGCATGGCGGCGAACATTTCATCGCCGGCCATCAGGCTCCCCACCTGGTAGCTCTCGCCCAGGGCGGACTCGACCGCCGCCTGGATCTCGGCCCGGCGGGCCTGGTCCGCGAAGGCTTCCACGTTCAGCTCGATCAGGTTGACCTTGCCGGGCTCCCCGGTCATCTGCTGGGCCTGCGGCAGGTTGACCAGCACTTTCTCGTTGCCGGGCATGATGTCTGCGGGCAGGACCCCAACCACGGTCAGCCCGGTCAGGCCGGAAGCGGCAGGGAGTTGGAAGGAATCCCCCACTCCAACGGACAACGCGTCCGCCAGGGTTTGGGAGATGACGGCCGAGGCGGCGTCGGAGTCGTTCAAATAGCGGCCGGCAATCACGGGGTAGGCGCGCAGCGAGCGGGCTTCCTCCGGGACCACGCCGATCAAGTTGATCGCGGCAACCGTATCAGGGTGGGAGGAGTCCCCATCCACAAAATTGGAAGGCAGGTTGACCGTGCGGTTGAGCGAGGCGGCCACGGCGCGCACGCCGTCGATCCCGCGCAGACGGTCAACGACGTCCGCCGGGAAGGCCTCGCCGGTGATATTGGTGACACTGAAATCGACTTCCCCGTCCGCGCCCTGCACGTTGGCCTGTAAGGCAGCCAGCATGGTGGGCAGCACGGTGTTCATGCCGAAGATCAGCAGCACGCCAAAGATGATGGCGAGCGTGGTGAGCGCGGTGCGCAGTTTTCGCCCGGCAAGATAGCGGGCAGCCAGGGTGAGTTGGAGGTTCATCAGTCCCCGACCTCCTTTACCTTCTCTTCAACCATCCGCTCGCGTTTGGTGCTTTTCCGTTCGAGCAGGGTTTCGTCCACCACCTTGCCGTCTTTCAGGAAGATGATCCGGTCGGCGTAGGCGGCGATGCGCGGGTCGTGGGTGACCATGACGATGGTGCGGTTGTACTGCTTGGACACGTCGCGCAGCAGGCCGGCGATCTCGTCGCCGGAGCGGGTGTCGAGGTTGCCGGTCGGCTCGTCGGCCAGGATCAGGGACGGCTCGGCCACCAGGGCGCGGGCGATGGCCACACGCTGCTGCTGGCCGCCGGAGAGCTGGTCCGGGCGGCTGGAGGCCCGCTCGCCCAGGCCGAAGCGCGCCAGCCATTCCCTGGCTTTCGCAGCCGCTTCGGCAGGTTTGACGCCATCGAGCGTGACCGGCAGCGCGGCGTTCTCGGCCGCCGTCAGCACCGGGATGAGGTTGAAGAACTGGAACACGAAGCCGATCCGGCGACGGCGCAGCTCGGTCAGCTGGTCGTCGGGCATCTTGGCGATGTTGGCGCCGTCGATCAGCACTTCCCCGGCGCTGGGCGTATCCAGCCCACCGAGCAGGTGCAGCAGGGTGGACTTTCCGCAGCCGCTGGGGCCCATGATGGCCACGAACTCGCCGTCGTGGATCTTGATGTTGACATGATCGAGCGCGGTCACCGCGGTGGCGCCGGTGCCGTAGGTTTTGGTCAGGTTTTGGGTTTGGACGAGGGACATAAGAACACCAATTAATGTAACGCGACATTGATGTCGCAAGGCACTTGCAAACGAGAGCGACATAAATGTCGCCTTACTGTTTCAGCACGAGCACTGAAAACGGATCACTGTTCACTAACCACTGCCTCGGGCGGCGGATACTCCGATCCCGTTGTGCCCTTGCGCGGCCGGCCCCGGCGGCGGATCTCCGGCTCGGGGAAGGGCTGGTCCTGGATGGTTTCCAGGCGCACCTCGACCATGTCCAGCCAGCGCAGGTCGGCTTCCAGGTGCATGATGGTCTTGTCGATCAGCAGGATCTGGGCCAGCTCGGTCTGCGGGTTGTACTCGTCGCGCTGGGCGGTGGCGCCGTGCAGTTCCTGGTACAGGTGCGCGCGCTGGGACTGGATCAGCCGGGCCGGGTCCGCTTCGCCGCTGGCCAGCCCGACCATCAGCTTGACGAAGAATTCGTCGCGCTGGTGCTCGGTCGGCACGCCGTTGGCGAACCACTCGCGCAGCACCTCGTCGCCCTGGGAAGTGATCGCGTACACCCGCCGAGAGGGCTGCTCGCCTTCGCCCAGGTCGGAGCTGGTTTCCACCAGGCCGGCCTCCTGCAGGCGGTCGAGGGTGGTGTAGATCTGGGCCGGTTTCACGTCCCAGTTGGCGTCTCCGCCCACCACGGCCTCGAAGACCGCGCGCAGCTCGTAGCCGTGGCGCGGTTTTTGGGCTAAAAATCCAAGAATTGCGTTGCGTACAGACATAATAATAGTATACCGGTTATTATTTTTATCGAACGGGCTAAATAGTAATCAAGTATCTATTTTTTGTCAAGGGAATCGAGGAATAGGGTATTAAGTTTCTATCCGAAAAATGCTCAAGCCGCCGTCCTCGGCGGCGGGGACGCCTCCTAGAGCGTATTTTACGAATAGACTCTAAAGCAATTCCTGAGCTTGTTGAAAGTTATCCAGGCTTGGTCGGGATAGACTGTAAAGATTCTCAACGCGAATAGCGCGAAAAAAACGAATAACACGAAATTTTGGGTTTTTGCGCTATTCGCCAAATTCGCGCAATTCGCGTTTAAAAAAGGCGCGCCGCACTATAATATTCCCATGACTATCGAGGTTTTACTAAGACATTGGAAGCAGGACCCGCTGATCGCCGAAAACATCGTGGCCTGGCGGACTCTGCCCCCACGCCCGGCGCATCTGCATCCCCTACCGGACGACCTGCCCCCTCCGCTGCGAGAGGCGTTATCTTCCCTCGGCATCGCCTCGCTCTACAGCCACCAGTCCGCCGCCTGGAACCAGGGCCGGGCCGGAAAGAACGTGGTCCTCGCGACGGGTACGGCTTCCGGCAAAACCCTGGCTTACAATTTGCCCGTGCTCGCAAGGTTGATCGAAAACGAAAATGCGCGCGCGTTGTACCTCTTCCCCACCAAAGCCTTGACTCAAGATCAGTTGGCGGTTGTCAGCCAGCATTTGACTGCCGCCAGCCACCAACCGTCTACTTCCATCCTGAGCGCAGCGATTTACGATGGCGACACTCCCCAACACGACCGCCCGTCCATCCGCAAGAAGGCCCGCATCCTGCTGACCAATCCCGACATGCTGCACACTGGCATCCTACCGCACCACACCAACTGGGCGGACTTTTTCCGCAACTTGGAGTATGTGGTCATTGACGAATTGCACACCTACCGAGGCGTCTTCGGCTCGCATGTGGCCAACGTGCTGCGACGGCTGAAACGGGTGGCGACCTTTTACGGCGCTCATCCGCAGTTCATCCTCACCTCCGCGACCATCGGCAACCCGCAGGAGCTGGCCGAAAAGCTGATCGAATCCCCCGTGACGCTCATCGACGAGGACGGCTCCTCGCGCGGCCCGAGACACTTCCTGATCTACAACCCGCCCCTGGTAGACGAAGCTCTCGGCCTGCGCAAAAGCGCCCTGCTCGAAAGCGTCCGCCTGGCAGGGGATGCGCTGTCAGCCAATGTACAGAGCGTGGTCTTTGCCAGGTCGAGACGGAGTGTCGAGATTATATTGACTTACCTTCAAGAGAGCAGGGAAACGAGACTGGAGATTGGAGACTACCCACCAATCTCCAATCTCCAGTCTCCAATCCGAGGATATCGCTCCGGCTACCTCCCCTCCCAACGCCGCGAGATCGAAAAAGGCCTGCGCGATGGCACCGTCCGGGCCGTCGTTGCCACCAACGCCCTCGAGCTGGGCATCGACATCGGCGGGCTGGGCGCGGCCGTGCTGGTCGGCTATCCGGGGACCGTCGCTTCCGCCTGGCAGCAAGCCGGCCGGGCCGGGCGTGGGGATGCCCCGGCTGTGGGGCTGCTGGTCGCTTCGGCCAGCCCGCTCGACCAGTTCCTGGCGCACCATCCCGAGTATTTCCTCGGACGCTCGCCCGAGCAGGCGCTCATCAATCCCGATCACTTGCTGATCCTGCTGGAGCACCTGCGCTGCGCGATGTTCGAGTTGCCGTTCGAGCGGGGCGAGCGCTTCGGCCGGGTAGACGTGGACGAGTTCCTGGAATTCCTGGTCGCGAACCAGGAAGCGCACGAGTCCAACAACAAATTCTTCTGGATGTCTGAGCAGTATCCGGCAGCCAACATCTCGCTCCGCTCTGCCTCGCCGTCCAGGATCACGCTGCAAATTAAGTCGCGAAAAACCGCTCACCATCGGCACAGTGGATATGGAATCCGCCCTGTGGATGGTGCACCCTGGCGCGGTATACCTGCACGAGGCACAGTCCTACTTCGTGGAGCAGCTCGACCTGGAGCAGAAGGTTGCCCTGCTGCGGCCGGGCGTGAGCGATTACTACACCGAGCCGCTGCGCGAGACGACCGTCAAACCGCTTGCGCTGGGCGAGTGGAGCCAGGCCAATAGGCTGTGAGAAAACCTGGGGCGAGTTGCAGGTTACTACCCGGGTGAAGGGCTTCACCAAACGCCGCTGGTACACCCACGAGACCCTAGGCGCCGAGCCGCTCGACCTGCCCCCGCAAGATCTACAGACCACCGGTTACTGGATTTCGATCTCTGACGAGACGGTTGAAACGCTGAGCGAAGCCGGCCAGTGGACCAACGCCCCGAACGACTACGGACCGTCCTGGCCGCAGATCCGTGAACGGGTGCGCGCGCGGGATGAGTACAAATGCCAGATGTGCGGCCAACCTGAACTCAATCGCCAGCACGATGTGCATCATAAAATACCCGTTTCGTATGTTCCGCGACGAAAGCGGACATATCCTGCGCGAGCGCGCCAACCAACTGGACAACCTCACCAGCCTCTGCCCGGAGTGCCACAAAAAGGCCGAGACCGCGGTACGTGTCCGTTCGGGGCTGGCCGGGCTAAGCTATGTGCTGGGCAACCTGGCGCCGCTCTTCCTGATGTGCGACCCCGGCGACCTGGGCACCCATATCGAGCCGGTCGGTACAGCCGATTTTCCCCTGCCAGCGGTGGTGCTGTACGACCTGGTCCCGGCCGGGATCGGGTTCAGCCAGAAACTGTACGAACTGCACGATGCGCTTCTCAAAGGTGCTCTGGAATTGGTGGATACCTGCGCCTGTCTGGACGGCTGCCCGTCTTGTGTCGGCCCGGGCGGAGAGAACGGGATGGGAGGCAAGCAGGAAACGTTGGCGATCTTGAAGCAGTTAGCAGTTAGGAAGTAGCGAGTAGCAATTAGCGGTTAGTGGTTTTATTCAGTTTGGAGGATAAAAGCTTTAGAGTTTCAGGAGGCGATGATGAAGGATTTCAGAACGCTTAAAGTCTGGGAGAAATCACATGCGTTTGTGCTTGCCGTTTATAAAACAACGCAATCTTTTCCAAAAAGCGAAACGTATGGAATCACGAGCCAAATACAAAGGGCAGCAGTGTCCGTTCCTACGAACATTGCTGAAGGTTGCGGCAAAGACAGCGATGCGGAGCTCGGACGCTACTTTAAAATCGCAATGGGTTCTTCCAGCGAATTAGAATATCTTCTATTACTGGCACATGATTTGAGCTATCTAGCAGATGATCAATACAACCAATTGCAGGTCAATCTGGTTGAAGTTCGTAAGATGCTCAACGCTTTCATCCAAAAGCTAAAAACCAATCGTTAACAGCTAATCGCTAAAAGCTAAAAGCCAACGTAAAAAAAGGCTAAACCCTATGAAAGAACCAAACTTCATCCCTTACTCTACCTATCGCGAACTCCCTCCGGAAGAGATGCGCGACCGCGCCCGAACCTTCCGCGAAGAGCTGCAGCGCCGCCGCACCATCCGCACCTTTTCAGACAGGCCCGTTCCGCGCGAAATCATCGAGGAATGCCTGCGCGCCGCAGGGACCGCCCCGAGCGGGGCAAATATGCAGCCCTGGCATTTTGTGGTGGTCAGCGACCCGGACGTGAAGAAACAGATCCGCGAAGGCGCGGAAAAGGAAGAACGCGCGTTTTACGAACGGCGCGCCTCCCAAGAATGGCTCGAAGCCTTAGCCCCGCTCGGCACGGACTGGCGTAAGCCTTTTCTCGAAGAGGCCCCTTATCTGATCGTGATCTTTGGCCTGAGCAAGGCCATCTTGCCAGACGGCAGCAAACGCAAGAATTACTACGTGACCGAATCGGTCGGCATCGCCACAGGCATGCTCATTGCGGCCATCCACCACGCAGGGCTGGCCTCGCTGACCCACACCCCCAGCCCCATGGGCTTTCTGAACCAAATATTAAAGCGCCCGTCCAACGAGCGACCGTTTCTGGTGTTGGTGACCGGCTATCCCGCCGAAGGGACAACCGTCCCCGCTATCAGCAAGAAACCGTTGGACGAGATCGCAACTTTTATTTAGATCTCTCGTATCTGCTCAGGCTCATGCAAAAAAGTTGGACAAACCATCTTTATCACCTTGGCGACTTCTCAATAAACCTGGCGCTCTTCTCGGACTTGGCGGTTAAAAAAACAGTTTAGAGAGTTTTCCCCTTACAACCTCCCGACAAATCCAATAAAAATTGCCCTTAAACCCCTCCGTAATCGGGCGTAACTGCTATACTTTTTGCATCTTACAGTTCGAAACGGACTTTGCATTGCATACCACGCGCCACATCCACTATCAAAACTTCGCCCAGTACCCCCAAAGCCTCTCCCTGGACTTGCGTCTGCACCTGGATGCCCGGCAGGAGGAACTGCTCCACTACATCCGGGAATTCAAAGGCGATCCCGCCCTGAACGCCGAAGAAAACAGGTGGCTGGCGCGTTCTTATCCCGTGTTGGCCGTTCTGGCCCCGGTCATGTCCACAAACGAGGACAAGATCGAGTTCCCGGGAGATCCGATGATCCTCTATACGGCTTTGAGCCACGCTGTCGACCAGGTCGTTCAGGCCCGCCAACAAGGCATCCATCCCACCTCTTCCTATAATGATCTGTGTCCCCAGTGGGGGTATCTGCCCTCCGCCGCCTATCGCCAGAACGTGGGCGACAACGGCATACGCAAGTATGACGCGCCCCTGCTGAACACCGACCAGACCGTGTTCGACCCGCGCGTCTGGAATGAAACGGTCAAAGAATATTTCGTCAACGTGGTGCTTGAACACGTACAGCCCAAAGTTGTATTGATCAGCGCCGTCTCTCCCGCGCATCGTTATGCTTTAGACATCGCCCGCACAGTGCGCGAACACCTGCCCGGCTGCCTGATCGTCCTCGGCGGGCGACATGCCGACGAAACGATTCGGCTCGACCCTGTCACCCAGGAACTGGTTCTACAACCCAGCAGCACGTTGAGCAAAATCATGGACGGAAGCGTCGAGCCGCTGGTCGACTTCCTCATCGCCGGGGAAGGGTATTACGCGCTGGATGTTTTGATGAAAGCCATTTCGCTGGCAATGGACATTTCTACCAAGACAGTCTCCGCCGCTGCGGTTTTGGATGCGCTCGCAAACTTCTCGCCTCTGCTTGGACCCGTGCCTGGTCAGGCCATTATCGCCGCTCCTCGTCCCGAGGCGATCCACTACTGGCCCATTGCGGGCTATAAGATCGACCTGAGCGCCCTGCCCTCTCCGTATAAAGCCTTCGCCATCCGCGCCCGTTTCCCCATCTTCGAAACGGACGGGCACATCGCGCGCACGGCTCATTTCATGGTCACCAATGCCTGCCCGTATCACTGTTTCTACTGCTCCGAGGGCGTCAGCGTGGTTGGCAGCTTCAACTCCTTCAAGGATGAAAGCCTCGACCAGGCCCTCGAACGCATGCTGGAATACGTCCAATACGGCGCAGAGGCGATCTTCTTCGACGATTCTATCTTCTGGGGAGGCAACGTCGGCCTGATCATCAACTTCTGCCGCGAGTGGATCAAGCTCCGCGACGAAGCCGCCTGGAACAACTCCCCCGAGGTCACCTTGCTTGGCAAAAAAGTGGACCGGCGTAAGCTGCTGAGCCTGGAATGGGGCGCGCAGTTGACGGTCGACTTCCTGGCCGGACGCCGGCCCGAGGTCGCCATGATCATCCTGGACACCATGCGGCAGGCTGGCTGCACCTACCTTTATATCGGCATCGAAAGCATGTCGGAAGCTGTCATCAAAAACGTGCACAAGAACATTAGCCGCAAAAAGCCCTGGGACGATCGCGTACGCATCGCGTTGGGGCTTTCTCGGCATGCGGGCATCCGTGTGGGCTCATCCATCCTGTTCGGGTTGGAAGGGGAAACACAGGAGACCATCGAAGAGACGATCGAAAAGGTGGAAGAATTGCTGGCGGAGGACCTGATCAGCATTGCCAGCCCCAACATCCTGACCTACCATCCCGGCACGGAGATTACTCGTTTACATCAAAAGGAAAAAAAGCTGGACTACCACTCCCCCAATCTCGACAACCGCCCGCCTTACACCTACTTCGAGGAAGCTTTCCCGGCGGTCGTCTCGAAGAACTTGAGCGAGGAACAGATCTGGCATATCCACGAGCAAACGCGCGAGCGATGGGGAAAGAAGCGCAACCTGAACCCGATGGCTCCTACGGCCCTGCCTGTGTTGAAAGAGTTGATCACCACTTCAAACAGGTAGATGCAGTATGCGGCAAAACAAGGGAGGTCCTTCATGGGGCGGAATGACATTCCGCCAACTAGTACCGCAACCATATTATGGTGTAGGGTCACAATGCATTTTATCGCTTGAAATCTAGCACAGCACCCTACAGCTTAAGGAAGTTGCGGCACTAGAAGAAATGCGGGATAGCATCCCGCATCACGTTCCTTAATCGATAACGACTTCCAATTATTCTTCCCGCATCCAGCGTTTGACGGCTTCATGCGGGTGTTTGTGCTTCTCCATCGCATCCAAAAGCGTATCGGGGTCTGCTTCTAATGCCAGGGTATCGAGATGTTCTTGAAACACAAAGCCCTCCCGGACAGCATGTTTCAAAGCGGCCAGCAAGGGCTCATAGTAGTTTCGCACGTTCAACAAACCGACCGGTTTCTCGTGCGCGCCGGTTTGCCCCCAGGTAATCGTTTCGAACAATTCATCGAACGTTCCAAAGCCGCCGGGCAGGGCGATATAACCGTCCGCCAGCTCGTGCATGCGCGCTTTGCGGGCGTGCATATCCATGACCACGTCCATGCGCGTCAGGCCGACGTACGCAAGCGGGTTGGTATTCATCGAGGGGATCATCACGCCGACCGCCTCCCCGCCGCCTGCGAGCGTCCCGTCCGCGACTGCGCCCATCAGCCCGGTCTTGCCGCCACCATAAACTAAGCGGAGCCCACGTTTGGCCAGCACCAGCCCGGTTTGACGGGCAGCAGCCAGGTAGTCCGGAGAGACCGAATCAGAGGATCCACAAAACACACAGATTGATTTCATTCTCCATCCTGTAATTTTTTCAAAGAAGTATCTGCACTGCTCTCCGGGCTTCGCTACAAATACGAGTTCTCTCATTAAATTTCCCAGAGAACCTGTCCGGGTAGTATACTGGAAAATGTGGACATTCGGTTAGAGTTGTATTAGACCCTCTTTGGGGGACTTGCAACTCTGCTATGGTTAGGCATAGAATTAATAACAATGGATTATAAAGATTACTATCAGGCCTTGGGCTTATCGCGAAGCGCCAGTGCGGATGAGATCCGCAAGGCATATCGAAAACTGGCCATGCAATATCACCCGGACCGCAACCCGGACGACAAGGGCGCCGAGGAACATTTTAAAGAAATCAACGAGGCCTACCAGGTGCTCAGCGATCCCCAAAAGCGTGCCCACTACGACCGGGTGGGCAGCGCTTATTCGGGTTGGCAACAACGCGGCGGGCAGGGCGGCTTCGACTGGGGGCGCTGGGGCAGCGGAGCGCCCGGCGGCACACGGGTGGAATATGGAGATCTGAATGACCTGTTCGGCAACGAAGGAGGGGTTTTTTCAGAGTTCTTCCGCACCATTTTCAGTGGCGGCATGGGAACCGCCGGAACGCAATCTTCGCGCGCGGTCCCCGGTTACCAGCAACAGGTCGAGATCAGCCTCGAGGATGCTTTTAACGGGACAACGATGGAACTTCAGACTGACGGCAAACGCAAACGGGTGCGGATCCCGCCTGGGGTGCGGACCGGTTCGAAGGTCCGGGTAGCAGGCGAGGGTCCGAATGGAACCGACCTGTATTTGATCGTCCAGGTGAAAGAAAACGAAAACTTCGATCGGAAAGGGAACGACCTGTATACCAACGCGAAAACAAGTGTCTTCACGGCGGTCTTGGGTGGGGAAGCCGAAGTGGAAACGATGACCGGCAAAGTCAAGTTGACCATCCCGGCAGGCACGCAGCCGGAACAGGTGTTCCGGGTGGCCGGGCGAGGCATGCCGCAACTCAAAAGGCCCAACACGAGGGGCGATCTGTTCGTACGCCTGAAAGTAGAAATTCCCCGCGACTTGTCGTCCAAACAAAGAGAACTTTTGGAAGAAGCTTCTAAAACAAAATCCTAAGTGCCTTCCTGCTGGACTATAGGCCTTAGAAAATATTATTTCTTTAATCGTAGGTAGGTAAGGAGAAAGCATGAAAATATACCGTATCTGGATTTTTTTATCTGTCATAATTTTGTCTGCCCTGGCCTGCCAGATTCCCGGCACTGCTCCCATTGCCCCGGCAGCGCCGAATTTGCCAGCTCCCACCCCGGTTACCAACCAATTTTCTACGCCGGTGATTCTCGACACGGCCGGGCAGCAAGATGTTCTGGTCAGTCTGTATCAACATGTCATGCCGGGGATCGTGGCGTTGCAGGTAGCCGGCAGCCAGGGTGGCAGCCTGGGCTCCGGTTTTGTGTATGACGACCAGGGTCACATCATCACGAACTATCATGTCGTGGAGGGCGCGCAGCAGTTGGAAGTGGACTTCACTTCCGGCTACAAAATCTACGGGACGGTCATCGGAACGGACCTGGACTCGGACCTGGCCGTCGTTAAAGTGAACGCGCCTGCCTCCGAGCTGCACCCGTTGCCCATGGGCGATTCGAGCGCGCTACAGTGTGGGACAGGCGGTTGTTGCCATCGGCAACCCCTTCGGTTTGAGCGGCACCATGACCACCGGCATCATCTCCGCCAAGGGGCGCACGCTTGAATTCCGCGCGTGACGCGCCCAGCGGCGGCTTCTTCACCGCCGGCGACATTATCCAGACCGACGCGGCCATCAATCCCGGCAACTCCGGCGGCCCGCTCTTCAACCTGAACGGCGAAGTGATCGGCGTCAACCGCGCCATCCGGACCACCAACTTCACCGACACCGGGGAACCGGTCAACTCCGGGATCGGCTTTGCGATTGCGATCAACATCGTCAAGCGCGTGGTCCCGGTGTTGATCGCCGAAGGAAAGTATGATTATCCTTACCTGGGAATTTCGTCCATCGACGAGCTCAACCTGCCGCAGATCGAGGCGCTTGGGTTGCAGTCCTTCACCGGCGCCTATGTAACCAGCGTGACCCCTAACGGCCCGGCCGACCAGGCCGGCATCCACGCCGGAAATGAGACCACCAGCGAAGGACTTAGCGCCGGCGGCGATCTGATCGTTGCCATCGATGGCCAGGCCATCAAAAGCTTCGATGACCTTTTGCAGTACCTGATCAACAACAAATCCCCGGGAGATACGGTCACGTTGACCGTACTGCGCGGCCAGGATCAGGTTGAAGTGCCTGTTACCCTGGGAAAACGTCCCTGATCCATAGAACGTTCGTGACGGCTTAATCGTCTGTCTCTTCGTTCCATCAAAAAAGCCGTCACCCGCCCGTGGTGATGGCTTTTGTTTTTTTGCGAATCTGTTCTACAATATAAGTGCTGCTCTGGTTGTGAGAGCAAGATCACAAAGGAGGATGCGCCTATTGCCGGAGGCCCTGGCAGCCTCACTTACCGGCCTTGCAAAGTGAATAAGGAGAAAAAATGTTTACAGACAGCATTCTGCATGAACTGTTGGATTATTCCAGCTCTGACCCGGTCTTGAGTGTGTACTTGAATACCGACATGACCGAAGGAACCGCCGACGCGCTCAAGCTGCGCCTGCGGACCCTGCTAAAGGAGGTGGATCTACCCAAGGACGAGGCCGCAATATTGAGATATTTTGAACTCGAACGTGAGTGGACCGGTCGCAGCCTGGCGATGTTTTCCTGCGCGGCGCAGGATTACTTCCGGGCGTTCCCGATCGCTGTGCCGGTCCGCAGTCGCGTGTTTGTAGGAGAACAGCCGTATGTCAAGCCGCTGGCCGATTTACTGGATTCCTACGGTGGCTATGGCGTGGCAGTGGTGGACAAACAAGGGGCGCGCTTGTTCCAGTTTCACCTGGGAGAATTAAGAGAACAGGAAGGGATTCTCGGAGAGGAAATCCGCCATACCAAACGCGGAGGCGCTTCGAGCATATTCGGCCGTCTGGGGGGCATTGCCGGAAAGGCGCGCCATTCAGAAAATACGATTGCGCGCAACCTGAAGGAATCGGCCCAGTTTGCTTCCAAATTCTTCGAGGAGAATCACGTCCGGCGCATCTTGGTTGGCGGCACAGAAGAAAACGTCAACATGTTCAAAAGCCAGTTGCCCAAGTCCTGGCAGAGCCTGGTGGTGGGCACCTTCCCGGTCAGCATGACGGCTAACGCGGCCGAGGTGCAGAAAAAAGCCCTAGAAATCGGCCAGCAGGCTGAACGTCGACGGGAGTCGCGCCTGGTGGACCGTCTGATCACCTCGGCGGCAAAAGGGGCCGGCGGGGTCGTGCGCCTGGACGATACCTTGAGCGCCGTCCACGATGGACGCGTACAGACTTTAATCGTGAAAGAAGGCTATCGCGCTGAAGGATACCAATGCCAGGGCTGTGGTTTCATTACCACCCAGGCGTTGGGAAGCTGCGCGTTCTGTGGAAAACCGTTCGCGCAGATCCAGGACGCCGTGGAAATGGCGGTCCGCAAGGTGATGCGGGATGGCGGCGATGTGGAAATCGTGTACGGGAGCCCGAAGCTGGAAGAGGTCGGGATTGGAGGCGTGTTGCGGTACTGATCGGGCTGTTTTGTCGTTAAAAAAGTAGAGCGAGATTAATCTCGCTCTACTTTTTAACCGAAGCGTTCTTCTTTCCAGACGTCGGCCCGGTTATGGTAACCGGCCTGTTCCCAAAAGCCGCGCCGGTCTCTGGTCATAAATTCCAGCGAGCGCAGCCACTTGGCGCCCTTCCAAAAGTAAGGCGTTTCCAGGCCTTCGCGGTCCGGGATATAACCCACCACGCCGCGCAACGGGTAGCCGTGATCGGGCGTAAGCGGTTCTCCATTGAAGTGGGTGGCCATCAGGAAGTTGTCCTGCATAACAACATCGAGTGGCAGGTTGACCGTAAACCCATATTCCGCGTGCTGCATGACGTGGGTGGCAGCGGGCTTAATCTTGATAAATCCTTCATCAACCAAACTCTTGACGGAAACCCCCTCCCAAACGGTATCGAACTTGCTCCAGCGCGTGACGCAGTGAATGTCCATTTCGAGTTTGGTGCGTGGGAGTTTGTTGAACTCGTCCCAGTTCCACTCTTTTTCTTCTTCCACCTCGCCCCAAACGCGGAAGTCCCAGGTGGCGGGGGTGAAACGGGGTACAGGCCCGTAGTGCAGCACCGGAAACTTCAACGTGAGCGATTGGCCGGGCGGAAGGCGCCCTTCCATGCTGACGCGTTCTTCTTCCTTGCGGCGGTCGATACTTTGATTTGTAAACATACACACCTCTAACTGTCAAAAATAAAAAAATGACGGCATGGACTAGACGCTCCACGCCGTCAAATGTTACCCCATAAACATTAAACTTCTATTACAAAACGAATCCAGTTCTTACGTTTTGAGCAAAGGAGAGTGGCCTAATTTTTGGTAATTTTGTAACCGTCAAAAACGGCCCTTTGCCCGAGCCTTATTTAAAACTCGAGGCTTTCACCCGGTTTCAAGACCACCGCTTCGGTATCGGTTTCCTGGTTGACACGCTCAGCCCAGGCGTCCGGGTCCTGCTTGATCAGGTCCCAGGTATTATAGTGGATCGGGACGACCACCTTCGGCTGGATCATTTTGACGGCTCTTAAGGCATCATCGGGGCCCATGGTGTAATTGTCGCCGATTGGCAGGATGGCCAGGTCCACCCCTTCTTCCCCGATCAGCTTCATTTCGCTGAACAGGCCGGTGTCCTGGGCCATGTAAATCTTCTTGCCGTCGTTGGTGGTCAGCAGGAAGCCGGCCGGGTTGCCGCCGTCCGCGCCATCGGGCAGCTTCGAGCCATGGACTGCAATGGTGAACTTGAGATATCCAAAGGGATGTTTGTAACCGCCGCCGATGTGCTGGGCGTGGGTGTTCAAGCCCAGGTGGCCGCACCAGCCTGAAATTTCGGCATTGGTGATGATCAGCGCCCCCGTCCGCCTGGCGATGGCAGCCGTATCGCCGACGTGATCGCCGTGTCCGTGGCTGACCAGGATAAAATCTGGGTTGACTTCTTCAGGGCTAGTAGAGGTAGCAGGGTTATCTTTGAAATAAGGATCGATGATCAGTTTGTACCCGCCGGTTTCCAGACCGAGCGTTGCGTGCCCGTACCACGTAAACGTATTGCTCATTTCGTCCTCCTGTCAGATGTGACTATTCACAGTATAGACAAAAACAGGGCAACGGTCAATTCTTCGATAGAATGTTCTGCGTAGGCTTATACAAAAAGTAAGGCACACCGTGCCACCTCTTCAAATGAAGGCTGAATAGTTACAACAAAATTCAGTAATCACAGCGTTACTCAGGGAAACCCGATATAATCCTGAAGCCATTGCGCTTCGGGCCTCCCCGTACAACCCGTAACTCCCGATTCTTTTATGGAGGGATGATGAAACAGCCCACATTCCAACAACGTCTTAAATATCCGTTTGACAATATGATGGCAAAAGGCATGCCTGCCATGATTGGGATGCTCTTTGCTGCGTCCGCAATCTTAATTCTTGTAATTGCGGCTCTTGTAGCATTCTTCGGAGCAGCTCCTGGTAACGAAAATTTCCTGCAACTGGTCTGGATGAGCCTGTTGCGCACATTGGACCCTGGCACAATGGGGGACGATCAGGGCTCACCATTCTTCCTCTTTATGATGCTGGCCGTCACCGTCGGCGGCATTTTTATTGTCAGCGCGCTGATCGGCGTGCTCAGTTCCGGATTGCAGATGCAACTGGACCGTCTTCGCAAGGGACGTTCCCGGGTGCTGGAAAACGGCCACACCCTGATCCTGGGCTGGTCGCCGCAGGTTTTCACCATCCTTTCCGAACTGATGACTGCCAACGAGAACCAGAAGAACGCGCGCATCGTCGTGCTGGCGGAGGGGGATAAGATTGCGATGGAAGAACAGATCCGCGAGCGGGTGGAGGAAAAAGGCAGCACGCGCGTGATCGTACGCTCCGGACATCCGATCGACCTCAATGATCTGGAACTCGGCAACCCGCACACTGCTCGCTCCATTATCGTCCTGCCGCCGGAAAGCGAAGATCCGGATGCGGACGTGATCAAGACCGTGCTGGCCATTACCAACAACCCCCACCGCCGGGCAGAGCCCTATCACATCGTCACCCAGATCCGCAATCGCGAGAATATGGATGTAGTCCAGATGATCGGAGCGGGGGACAAAATCTTTCCCTTGCTGACCGGCGACGTGATCGCGCGTGTCGTGGCACAGACCTCGCGCCAATCCGGGCTTTCGGTTGTCTACACCGAACTGATGAACTTCGGCGGCGACGAGATCTACTTCAAGCAGGAACCGGGCCTTTCCGGGAAAACGTTCGGGGAAATATTGCTGGCGTACGAAGATTCGGCCGTGATGGGCCTGCGCAAGGCGGACGGAACGATCTTGCTCAACCCGCCCATGGAGGCCCGCCTCGAACCTGGCGACCATCTGTTCGCTCTCTCCGAAGACGACGATACGATCCGCTTATCCGGTCTCACTGAAATTCCGATCGAGACAGGCTCGATCCGTAACGGCAAAAAATCGCACAGGCGTAACCCCGAGCGGGCACTGATCATTGGTTGGAACCGCGCCGCGCCGATCATCATCCGCGAACTGGATGCCTACGTTCCCAGCAACTCCCAGGTCACGGTATTTGCGGAGGAAAGCCTGGCCCGGGAGGGCGCCTCCGCCTGCGAGAAAAACCTGACCAACCAAAAGCTGACCTTTATCCCTGGCGACACCACCAACCGCGAACTCCTCGACAGCCTGAACATCCCCGCATACAACCACGTGATCGTCCTGGCCCGCTCCGGCCTCGGAAACCAGCAGGCGGATGCCAGGACGTTAATGACCCTGTTGCACCTGCGCGATATCGCCGAACACGACCCAACCCCGTTCTCCATCGTCAGCGAAATGCTCGACCTGCGCAACCGCCAGCTGGCCGAAGTCACCAACGTGGACGATTTCATTGTCAGCGAGCATCTGATCAGCCTGATGCTCGCCCAGCTCTCCGAGAACGATGGCCTGTTCGATATCTTCCAACGTATTTTCGACCCGGAGGGCGCAGAAATCTACCTGAAACCGGTCGAAGATTACGTGGAAACGGGGCAGCCCCTCAACTTTTACACCGTCGTAGAGGCCGCCACGCGACGTGGAGAAACGGCGGTTGGGTATCGCGTTGCAAGCGAAGCCAGTCTCGCTGACAAAAATTACGGCGTGCATACCAATCCGAAGAAGTCTGAGAAAGTCATCTTCGCGCCGGCAGACCGCATTATCGTGCTGGCAGAAGAATAACGCTACCAAGTTAACGAATACAAGAATTGCCGAAAACAAGACCGGCGTACGGAACACACCGGTCTTGTTTTCGGGTTTCTCTGATTCAATTGGATGACTCCTGTTATGATTATCCCTATGTACTGGGAAAACGCAAAATCCGAACTGGAGAAAGCCATCGCCAAACCGCGCCTGGGTCTGGTCAGCGATATGGACGGTACGCTCAGCCCCATCGTGGATGTACCGGACGAGGCGCGCGTCACGCCCCGCAACCTGGAGCTGCTGGCCGCGCTCCAGAAGCAGCTCACGCTGACGGCGGTCATCTCCGGCCGGGCGGCCCAAGACCTGTATCAACGCCTCCGCTTACCGGGATTGGCCTACGTTGGGAACCATGGGATGGAAGAATGGCAGAATGGGAAAGTGGTCGTCTCGCCGGCAGCGGCAGGCTACCGGGAGAATTTAGAAGCGGCCGCGTCAGATGTTCAGCAGCTTCTGAGATCCGGGATGCGTTTCGAAGATAAGGGGGCCACTTTATCGGTGCACTACCGCCAAACCAGCGATCCGGAACAAGTTGAAAAGGAATTGGCCCCGGCGATGCAAAACATCGCCGAACAACACGGCTTACATCTCACCAGTGGCCGGATGGTCTTCGAGTTTCGCCCGCCGGTGGAAATCGATAAGGGCACGGCCTTCAAAGAACTGGTCGAAACGTATAAGCTGGAGTCCGCCTTCTTCCTGGGGGACGACACCACGGACGTGGCCGTATTTGTCGCCGCTCGTCGGTTGCGGGAGTTGGGAACATGCCTGGCATACGGGTTAGGGGTCGAATCTCGAGGCACGCCACAGGCCGTTTTAACGGAAGCAGATTATCTCGTTCAGGAAGTGGCGGGGGTGGAGTCGTTCCTGGACTGGCTTTCGAAAGCCCGCATGGCGTCATTGACCTGATCGGAGAACCAGCTACGGATGTCCGCGCTCTTGACCAACGCGCGCAGCTTCTCGGCGCGCTGGCGTTTTTCTTCCGGAGGCATACTCAACGCGCGATGGAGCGCGATGGCCGTGCCGTAAATATCGAATGGAGAGACGGTAAGAGCCTGCCCGCCGAGTTCATAGAACGCCCCGGCATGTTCGGAGAGCACCAGCACCCCGTCCCTCTGGTTGACCAGCGCGCCTTCCTTGGCGACCAGGTTCATCCCATCCGCCAGGGGATTGACCAGCAACACGTCGTACAACTGCATGGCGGCGATGGCGCGGTCATAGTTATCCCCCACCACAATCCGGACGGGCTCCCAGTACGAGGTGCTGTACTTGGCGTTGATCATCCCGGCCTCGGACATGATATCTCGCAAGTAATCCTGGTACTCGCGCACCTCTGTACGCGAAGGGACAAGCAAGGCCATCATCTGGATCTTGCCGCGATGCTCCGGGTGGGTTTCGAGCAGGGTCCGATATGCTTCCAATCCCCGTAATATGTTTTTGCTCGGCTCGATGCGGTCGACGCGCAAGATCAGCTTGCGGTCGTCAACGAAGTTATACAACTGGGTTTTGAGCAAATGGGTCTGAGGTTCTTCTGCCAGGGTTTCCAGTTTTTGTAAGTCGATCGAGATCGGATACGCGAGCGCTTTGATCGCGCGATCCTGGTAATAGACGGTGTCCCTCGTCCCCTGCGAATGCGCGCCTTCCAAATAAAAACGACAGGTTTGCACGAAGTTGAAGGCATCCTTCTCGGTTTGGAAGCCAACCCGGTCGGCCTGTAACAAACTGGTCAAAATGAAATCGCGGATCTGACCGGGCAACACGCGCCAGGCATCCGGTCCGGGCCAGGGGATGTGGACGAACGGCTGGATCTGCACTTTATCACCCAGCAACTCGCGCAGGTAGTGGGAGCATAGATAGAGCTGGTAATCCTGGGGAAGGATGATCACCGGGCGTTCCTCGCCGGCAACCGTATCGGCTACTACATTGGCAAACGCTTCGTTGATTGGCAAGTAGCCCCTCTCCCACGCATCCCAGGTGGCCTGGGTGATGCTCGGATTGCGCGGCGTATCCCACAACTGGTGTTGGATAAACCACAAGAGTGGATTAGAAATGACGTTGTAGTAGCCGTGGTAGGCTTTTTTCTCGGGGCTGAGCAAGCGCAGGGAAACCCCGTCTACCTGTTGAGGGTTTTCCGGTTGCGCCTCCGCCCAAAGGCGGTCGTCTTTTTTCATCGCGGCTGCGACCCATAAAACATCGTGCTGCTCGGCCAGCGCGCCTAGAGCGGTTACCAGTCCACCCGCACCGCGTTCCACTCGAAATGTGCCTTCGCTAATTCTTTTAAAAGAAAACGGGCCTCGATTTGAGACAATCACAATCAAAGGTTTCATATACAATTTCCTTTTGAAGCGATCCATCCCCTCAGGATGCTTCCTCTGGGAGCTTGATTCTAACACGGTGAGTCAAATCAGGTCTCTGGCCATCGAAGCCCATGCGCTTCGTACAAGTTGATAGCCCTCGTTCCTTCATTTCGAATAAATTCGCGTGCTATTACGTTAATATAATAGCAAACATATCTGCTCAGGCTTATGCAAAAAAGTATGGCAAAAACGGTGGCTGAGTAGTTACTAGCAAACGCAAGGAAACTCCTGAAAGGATTTCTCTCGGTGACGAGCATCTCGCAAGCCAACGAAATAGAGCTAGTCACCAGAGCACAGGCTGGCGACCGCAACGCCTTCAGCGAACTGGTCCGGGGCCATGCCCAGGGTGTGCTGCACGTGATCTACCGCATGTGCGGCGACCAACAAGTGGCCGAAGATGCCGCCCAGGAAACATTCATCCAAGCCTGGCTGCGACTGCGTTCCTTTCGCCCCGGCACTTCTTTGCGGAACTGGCTATACCGAATGGCGGTCAATACCGCAATCGATATGCTACGCAAAGAAAAACGGATCTTACCCGGCGCGGTCGATGATTTGAGGCTGAAAGACCCGCAGCCCGGACCGGAAGCGCTGGCAGGCAAATTCCGAGCGAGCACAGGCGGTCCAGCAGGCAGTGCTAGACCTGCCGGAAGCAAGCCGGGCCGTGCTGGTGCTGAGAGAGTACGAGAGCCTTTCTTACCAGGAGATTGCAGAAACGCTTGATATTCCAGTCGGTACGGTCATGTCGCGCCTGAATTATGCCCGCAATTTATTGAGAAAGAAGTTAGAAGTGCGATGATTTTCGTATATGGAGGCAGAACATGTCTGACCATATCCCTGAACTGCTCGGCGCCTACCTGGACGGGGAACTGGGCGGCGGGCAACTGCGTAAGGTGGAAGCCCACCTGGAGGACTGCCAGGACTGCCAGGCAGAGTTCAATCCCTGCGGTGCCCTGTCGGCAGCGCTGCAATCGGCGCCGTCCCCCGATTTCACCACAGCGGAGCGACTGGCCGCGGAGGTGGCGCTACGCCTGCCGCGCACCCCGGTCAAGCCGACACGTCAAAGAGCGTTTGAATTTGGCTGGTGGATGGCGCCGGTCGGTCTCCTTCTGGCCTGGATCTTTCTTGGCACGACCCTTTTGGTCAGCAATCTGGTGACGACTGCCGGTCAGCTTGGTTTGTTGAGCAGCGCGGCTGCCTGGCTGTCTTCCGGTTCAGCCAACCAGGTTTCCTGGGCGGGAACGCTCGCACAATTTGGCCTGCTGGCCGGGAACAGCCTGCAGTGGGCTGAAACGACAGAAATGTTCACCCGGACAGCTCTGCCCCCGCTTGCCTGGCAAGTTTCGATCGCCCTGCTGTATCTCTGCTGGATGGCAATTTTGTGGGCGCGACACATGCGTCAGGAGCCCGAGGGACTTCGATAGCGGCAGCTGGCCCACAGTCATAGTGAAAAAGATAGTATTTGCTCAGGCTTATGCAAAAAAGTAAGGCACACCGTGCCCCCTCTTAAATGCGGCCGAGTTACGAAAGATAAAAAAAACAAGGAGAAAAAATGGATCCCATCAAAATTCTAAAACGCGCCTGGCACATCCTGTGGAGCTACCGTGCTCTGTGGGTATTTGGCCTGATCCTGGCTCTCACGGCTTCCGGTTCGGCGGGCGCCAACGGCAACAACGGCGTCAGGTTCAGCGGCGACGGCAACAACCAGCAATTCCATGCCCCGCTGCCGGAAAATGTCCGCGAAGCGTTCCGCCAAGTCATGCGAGAAATCCAGAACGTATTCCAAAATGGGCTGCCTGCTCTCGGGCTCTCGCGAGGCGAACTGACCGCCCTGCTGTGGATCGGCGTGGCCTTCGTGCTCCTCCTGATCGTTGTGGGGATCGTCATGGCGGTTGCGCGCTACGTCTCCGAGACGGCCGTCATCCGCATGGTGGACGAGTATGAAGCCACCGATACAAAGATGACCGTTAGACAGGGCTTCCGCGCCGGCTGGTCACGGGCAGCCTGGCGGTTATTCCTGATCAATCTGGTCATTCATATCCCGGTCATCCTCTTGCTGATCCTCATGGGCATTCTTGGCTTCGTCATCTATACGACGGTTGCAGCCGGGAGCGACAGCTTAGCTGCAGTTAGCGTCATCGCCGGGATCGGTGCAGCCTTCCTGGCCATCTTCGTCGTGGTGATCGTCAGCATCGCCCTGGGCTTGCTGCGCCACTTCTTTTGGCGCGCTTGCGCTCTTGAAAACCTGGGGGTGGGCGAATCGCTGCGGCGCGGTTTTGCGCTGGTACGGGAGAACTGGAAAAGCGTCGGCCTGATGTGGCTGATCATGATTGGCCTGGGCATTGCCTGGGCGCTGGTCTCCATCATCGCGATCGTGATCACGCTCCCCGTCGTGGCGATCACTGCCATCATCGCTGCAATCGTAGCGGCTATTCCCGGGCTGTTGCTGGTCGGCCTGTTCAGCCTGTTCCTGAGCGGATATTTGCCCTGGATCGTAGCGGGCATCTTCGTCCTGCCCCTGTTCTTCCTGATCGCCTTCTCGCCCTGGGTGCTACTGACCGCCTGGCAGCAGGTCTTCACCTCCACGGTGTGGACGCTTACCTACCGCGAGATCCAGACACTTCCCGCCCTGCTACCGGAAACGGAACCCGGGCCGGTCGGCGACTGACCGCTTCCTTCCGTTGCGCGCCCTCCTTCCCAAGAGGAGGCGCGTTTTTAGATTGGGACGCAGATGAACGCTGACAAACGCTGATTATTTCTTTTATCAGCGAAAACAGCCTTATTCCGCATTCTAATCATAGGTTTCGAAAGGTGCTTTTTTACCGTTTAAAGATAGAAATGCTTTCGATATGATACGTTTGCGGGAACAGGTCGAACGGTGTGACTTCCACGAGCCGGTAACCGCCGGCGATCAGTCTGGCTGCATCGCGCGCCAGAGTGGACGGGTCACAGGAGACGTAGGCGATGACCTGCGGCGCTAGCTGGCGGATGCCGTCCAGGGCGGGCGGCTCCACGCCGGCGCGCGGCGGATCCACCAGGACGATGGGCTGCTCCGCTTCGAGATGCGGGATCACGTCTTCGGCTGCCGCCTCGTACAGTTCCACATTGTCGAATTCGTCCAGGTTGGCGGCAAAATCCTCGCCCGCAGAGGGCGACGCCTCGATCCCGATCAGGCGCTCACATTGGGGCGCCAGGAAGGCGCTGAACAAGCCGACCCCGCAGTAGACGTCCAGGATGGTTCTGGCGGGCAAGGGAAGTTTACCCAGCAGGTGCTGGACCATCTTCTCCGCCATGACTGTGTTGACCTGGAAGAACGAGCCTGCCGAAACACGAAAATCCCGGTCCAGGACCTGCATGAAGAGATGGTCTTCGCCTGCCATGACGAGCGAGTCCTCTTCGGTCAGGTGGACAACCGATATCCCGGCTTCGAGTTCCAATTCAGGCGCTTCAACTTCTTCCGATTCCAGGATGAGCATCAGGTCGTCCTCCACGCCTGTGCGCAGGGAAACCCGTTCGATCTCGGTATCCGGCTCGAATTCCAGTTGCGGCCAGGTGGCGTTGATCAACGGCTCAGGCAGGTGGCACTCGCTGATTTCCAGGATCGCAGGGCCTGGCCTTGTCGCAGCCCTGAAGTACCCCAAATTTCCGTCCTTGGATAAATGGAACTGGATGTGATTGCGGTAATACCACGGATCCGGACAAGCTACCATCGGCCGGACCGGGGGATTCTCGATTTTGCCGATGCGCTGCAACTGGTCACGCAGGATCTCAGTTTTGGCTTTCAGTTGGGCCTCGTAGGGGATGTGCTGGTAGTGACAGCCCCCACATTCTCCAAAATGGTTACAACGCGGTACGATCCGCTCCGCAGCGGGTTCCAATACTTCCAGCAGTTCTGCCCGGGCAAAGTTTTTTTTCTCTTCCACCAACCGCACGCGAACCAACTCCCCCGGAATCCCAAACGGGACAAAGACGGCGCGACCATCGGGCAGGCGCCCCATAACATCGCCGCCATAAGTAAATTTTTCAAGTCGAACTTCAAATGTATTGCCAGTCATTTATCTTTGTAGAACTGTCATGACCGCTTGCACAATTCTCGTTACTTGCAATTGGGACAACATACCGACCTTCTGAACCAGCCTTTGCTGCGATACGGACCGAATTTGTAAGGTATCCGCAGCCGAGGCCTTTTTCAGGCAGTTTTGGGAATCGGGATCGATCTTCACCATCCAGGCAGCCTGCATGTAACGGTCTTTCCATTCCGTGAACGGGACGATCACCTTAAGCGGAAGGATGCCTACCAGATCGCTCGAAACGATCACAGCAGGGCGCGTCTTGTGAATCTCTGAGCCGATTGTGGGATCTAAATTCACCAGCCAGATTTCACCCCGTTGCATCGTCTTCATCCCCATACAAGAAATCTTCGCTGTCCAAGGAGGTGAAAGCAGTCAATTCTGAGTCTGTGGTGTAATCCGCTTGAAGTTCATGCGCAGCCAACATCAGTTGTCGACGTTGCCGGTAGCGTAATTCACGCTCGATCATTTCACGCACGATATCAGAAAGGCTACGGCTTTCTTCTTTTGCGATCTGGGAGAGCGTTTCGTGCTGGGATTTTTCGAGAAGCACTTGTGTGCGGTAGAGTTCCATAGATGCACCTCCGAGTTGTGTATAGATTATACACAACAATTTGACATATGTCCAGTGCGGTACGAGTAATTTCTGGTAAGTATTATGAGTTCTGTTTCGAATATAGCTCCCACAACTCCCCCAGCACGGATTTGAGCCGCTGCGCCAGTTGCTCGGGCTTGCCGGTGGTGACGTCGTCCTCGTTTGGAAAAACGGCAAATGGGACTTGATGGCCACGAATTCCTATCAGACCGGAATCGCCCGGAGCAACGGAGGCAAAATCATCTTCTTTGTAGAGGCGCTCCATCTTTTCGTCGGAGAGTCCGTGCTCGAGGATGCTGTCCGGTTTATCCGGGTTGAAGCGCCGGCGGTTCTTGCGCAGGGATTCTTCGTAAGGCACCCGCACGTACAGGACCGCGGCCCGCAACAAAATTTCCTCGGATAGATGCCGGAAGGCTTCGGCGTAACCGCCATGTTCCGAACCGCGCGAGAATTCGATGAGGTAGGAGTGACGCTCATGGTAGGACGGTTGATCGCGCAGGAGTTTTGCGTAATCCAGGCTCAGGCGCTCGATTAGCAGGTGCCAGAGTTCCTGGTATTTGAAATTTCCCTGCTCATCCGTGTGCAGGCCAGGCAGGCCGAATTTTTTCCGCAGGATGTCGTCTTCCTCGAACCAGGTCCACAGCATGGGGAAGTCGTCTCGCACGTCGAAACCAGCCAGGTGATAGCGTTCTCGCCTGACGTCCTCTGGTAAATGGGTGAGAAAGTCGATGATCTCGCTCTTCCCGGATGCCGGGCGGCCGGTGAGGAGGATGATGTCAAAGGTGTTGTTGTACATAATTATCTAACCGCTCTACCGGGGGGAAGCCCCTGATAGAGCCTACATTGATCAATGCTTGCCCCCAACAGGTTAACGGTTCAAATATTCTTCCATGGCAGCGAACAGTTCCTCCAGATCTTCCAAGCGGGTCTCGCCCATGTGCGCAATGCGGAAGGTTTTGTTCTTCAAAGGGCCATAGCCGTTGGCGATGCGCATGCCAAGCTCCTTCAGAAACGTATTCAAATCTGCGATGTCGATGCCGCGATCGTTTTTGACGGTGGTAACCGTTTGGGAGCGGTATCCTTCGGGTGCGTACACCGACAGGTCATGCGCCTCGGCCCATTCCCGGGCGCGTTCCGCCATGGCCGTGTGGCGGGCGAAGCGCTTCTCCAGTCCTTCGTTCAGGATGCGGTCGAGCTGGTGATCGAGCGCGAAGATCAGGGACATGGCCGGGGTGGCCGGGGAGGAATCTTTCAGGCGGTGCTTTTCCATGCGGACCAGGTCGAAGTACCAGCCGCGGTTCTCGACCGTTTCGGCTTTATCCATAGCGCGGTCGGAGACGGCCCCCAGGGACAGGCCGGGCGGCAAGGCCAGGGCTTTCTGCGAGGAAGTCAGCACCATGTCCAGGCCCCAGGCATCCATTTCGATCCTGGCGCCGCCCAGGGAAGAGACCGCGTCGACCAGGATGAGCGTAGCCGGCGCGGCCGCATGGACGGCTTCGGACACTTCTTGGACCGGATTCTGCATCCCGGTGGAGGTCTCGTTGTGGACGATCGTCAGGGCTTCGAACCCGCCATCTTTAACGGCAGCAGCCACCCGGTCCGGGTCGACCGGCTGGTCCCATTCGAATTCGAGTTTCTCGGCTTCCTTCCCGTTCGAAACTGCCACATCATACCAGCGGTCCGCGAAGGCGCCGTTGGAACAGGATAAAACTTTTCTGTCGACAAAGTTGCGGACCGCGGCTTCCTGCAGTCCGGTACCTGAGGAGGCGCTCAGGAAAACGCGGTATTTTGTAAAGAACAGTTCCTGAGCCTTTTCGGAGGCGCGACGGTAGAGCGCTTCGAATTCCTTGCTGCGATGTGGCACCATGGGCTGGGCCTGGGCCTGCAGGACCTCTTCGTCGACGTCTACCGGGCCGGGGACAAACATGCGGGGCATATTTCGCTCCTTTTATGGCTTTCCAAAGTCAGGAGATTTTGGAAAGCCAACGACGGGAAGTCGTTGAACTCCGAGCCTTTACGTTTTGTGCTTATTCGGCGAAACTCTATCGAAGGAAGAAGGACAGGACAACCAGGACGGCGACGAAAAATCCGGCCAACGAACCGATGGTCCTAAGGTCCTTTTTGACGTCGCTGTAATCGGGATTGAATTCCTCCCGGACCGGTGCGGTCCGCAGAGGGCGCCTGCTGACCTGTCGTTTGCTTTTCTTTGCCATTTTTAACTCCTAATTTTGCAGCCGCGCAAAAACCACAATGCGCTGCTTATCTACAAGGTATGGGTAACACGAGATGAGCGTGACCGTCGGGCTACCGGTGGAGGCCATGACCTCCACGGCAGTCGGTTCGACGATCACGGTGCGATCGACGATGTATACATGCTGGCGCTGCTGGGTGTACACGATGATGTTATCGCCGGGCTGGAGCTGGTCCAGGTAGCGGAACAGTTCACCGTACACGTCGTTGTGCGCCGTCAACACTACATTGCCATCCTGGCCGGGGTTGGCCGATCCGATGTGCTGGCCAACGCCCTTCTTCAACTGTTCCCAGCCGTCGCCCTGCACCACAGGCGCGTCCACGTTCAGGCGCGGGACTTGCAGGCGCACGGCCTGGTCGGGGGCGGCCGTGGGGATCTGAATACTGGCCTGTGTCTGGAAGATCGGCAGCAAATGCTCGGGAATTTCGGCCTTGTTGAGTTCGGTATGCCCGCTTGCATCGGGCGGGGTGTGTCCGGAAGGCAACACCACCGCCATCACCAGAGGAGTAGGCGTGGGCGTCTCTGGCCTGAGGGCGGCAGCCACTTCCTGGTTCAGGGTCCGCAATAAGCCAAAGCCGTTTAGCAGGATCCCGGCCAGCCCCAAAACAGCCAGGATTTCCACTGAGAGCAGGAGCCGGTCCGCGAAGCCCCGCCGCTTCACGCGCGGACTTTCAACGGCCGCCGTTTTCTCAACCGTATCCACCACTGGGCCGGTATCTGGTTCTGCCCCTGCGGTGAGGGATTGCGGCGGGGCGACATCGTCCACCACGCGGCCGGTCCGGCGGAAGTGTTCCAACCGTTCCTTACGCACGCCGCGCCGCTTCTCGATCAGCAGGCGGCGCAGTTCTTCGACGGATAGATCTTCAGGGGCTTTCCGGCGTGGCATAGCAGGGGGATTATACCGCAGGTAAGTTAGATGGAAAAATTATTGCCGGGCTTGCTATCTTTGAATTGGCTCTGCGCGCTCACAACCCATTTTTCGGGCCTCTATCCCGAGAAAGAAGGGAGAACCGTAAATTTAAAATCGTAAGAGACGGTCGCGTAACGTGACCGTCTCCTCACGTAAAGAGCGCGTTATCTGATTATGCTCTCATCCGGCGGACAGATATCTGCCGCCGCGGTCACCATTTCCGGTGCGGACGCAACAGTTCCAGCAAACAATCGCTTCTGGAAGAAGAACGCCACGTTCACCAGCCCGATCATGACCGGCACCTCGATCAACGGGCCGATCACTGCCGCGAAAGCGGCGCCGCTGTTGATGCCAAAGACCGCCACCGCCACCGCAATTGCCAGCTCGAAGTTGTTGCTGGCCGCCGTGAAGGACAACGTGGTGGTCTTGCTGTAGTCAGCGCCGACGGCCCGCCCCATGAAGAACGAGACCAGGAACATCACCACGAAGTAGATCAGCAGCGGGATAGCGATGCGCACCACGTCCAGCGGGATGGTCAGGATCAGTTCGCCTTTGAGCGAGAACATCACCACGATCGTGAACAATAGGGCGATCAAAGTCAACGGGCTGATCCTGGGAACAAACTCTTTGTGATACCAATCCTTGCCTTTGGCGCGAACCAGGAAGAAACGCGTGAAGAAGCCGGCCAGGAAGGGGACGCCCAGGTAGATGAACACGCTTTTGGCGATTTCGCCGATGGTGATGTCCACGATCGAACCGGCCAAGCCGAACCAGGTCGGCAGGACGGTGATGAAGACCCAGGCGTAGACGCTGTAGAACAGCACCTGGAAGATGCTGTTGAAGGCCACCAGCCCGGCGGCGTACTCGTTATCTCCCTTGGCCAGCTCGTTCCAGACGATGACCATGGCAATGCAGCGCGCCAGCCCGATCAGGATCAGGCCGGTCATATATTCAGGATAGCCGCGCAGAAAGAGGATCGCCAACAGGAACATCAGAACCGGGCCGATGACCCAATTCTGCAGCAGCGAGAGTCCCAGCACCTTCCAGTTGCGGAAGACGTCGCCTAACTCGTCGTAATGGACTTTTGCCAGCGGCGGGTACATCATCAGGATCAGGCCGATCGCGATCGGGATGTTCGTCGTCCCAACCGAGACGAGAAAGTTAAACCTGGCAACCTGGTAGGCAAAAAAATAGCCAATTCCCACGCCGACCGCCATCGCCAGGATGATCCACAGGGTCAGATAGCGGTCCAGGAACGAAAGCCGTCTGGGGGCTGCTTGTGTCATATGTATCTCCATCTCGCACGTAAGGATTTTGAGCGTTCCAATTGCGCTTGCGTCTTATCAGCCTAGCCTCGAGGCCAGTACATCATGACGCCCACACCGACCAGGCAAATCAGCGCTCCAATCAGATCGAGTGTATCCGGCGCTTTGCGGTCCACCTGCCAGCCCCATAAAAGCGACAGGACGATAAAGACGCCGCCATACGCAGCGTACACCCGCCCAAAATTGAAGACGGATGGCTGCAGGGTCGGGATAACGCCGTAGAGCACCAGCACAACCGCGCCAATCAACCCGTACCAGACGCTTTTGCTCTCGCGCAACCACAACCAGATCATGTATCCGCCGCCGATTTCACATAAACCAGCGACCAGGAACAGACCTGCTGAGCGGGCGAGTTCCATGATCAGGCCGTTTGGAGCGCGTTCGCCAGCCAGGTGCTTACTTCGGCCTTGGTGGGAATGCGCCCGGTGCAAACGACCTGCTCATTGACGACCAACCCCGGCGTGGAGAGAATGTTGTAGGCCATGATGTCATTGTAGTCGGTCACTTTGATGACCTCGGCTTCGAGCGACATTTCAGCCACAACTTTGCGGGCGATCTGCTCCACGCGCTTGCAGTTGGCGCAGCCCGATCCGAGAATTTTGATGGTAAGCATAGGATCCTCCAGATTAAGATGAATGTGCGATAACGGCGGTTCCCGCATTTCGGCGGTTCACCAGCCACATAATCCCGGCCAGTGCGGCCAGGAACAACGTTAGATAGAGCGTAACCAGCCCGAGACTGGCGCCATCCACCCAGGCGCCGTACATTAACCCCGCCAGGGTGCTGAACAACGCCACCCAGCCCACGTAGGTCCAGGCCTTGAGCCGTCCGATAATGGCTGCCGTGATCAGGATGCTCTGCAGGCTAAGTTCCGGGTCGGAGATCAGGTAGGCAAGCAGCGGGCCGCGGTGCATGCCCAGGTCCAGGAACATCTGGGCGATGGGCACTTCCACCAGGGTGGGGAAGTACATGAAGACTCCGAAGACCACGCCAACGAAATTTCCTAAGACAGTGTTGCTCCCTGCAATGGCCTCGATCCATTCCGGCTTGATCAGCTGGCGGATAATCCCCACGGCAAAGACGCCTGCCACCAACAGCGGGAAGATCTGCTTGACGAATTTCCACGACTCCCACAGGAAGTCACGGGTCTCCTCTTCGCTCAACTGGGTTTTGAGCATCCATGCCAGGATGATGACCGAGAGCAGCACGCCAAAGAATTTACCGGTCAGGGCCAGGGTCAGACCGCCCGCGTGGGGCGTCATCCCGAGGGCAGCCACCAGCAAGGTCAGGCCGACCAGCCCGGTGGAGATCCAGGTCCAGGCGTTGAAACCTTCGTGAATGTGTTCGACGCCTTTCCAGGATGCCAGACCGATCAGAATCAGCAACCCGATCAGGACCGCGCCCTGGGCTGTTACCCCTTCTTCGCCTCTAGCCGCGTCGAAGGGCACTAGGCGGTACAGCGTGGCCTGGAACGAATCCACGCCGCCAACCGGCAGGGTAATTTCAGCATAGGCTTGTTTCAAAAATTCAAATTGGAAAGTACCCGCCACCAGCAACGCGACCAGTACCAGCATGAAGACCAGCGCCGCGCGGCGCATAGCGGCCTGCCCGGCGAACATGGCGTCGGTAGCTTTGTCGTGTTCAGCGTCTTCTTTGCGGAAGAGGAGCGCCATAAGAACCCCGACGCCAATGCCGAAGGCCAGCGAGAGCAGTAGGCGGGCGACCGCTAGGTCCATGCCGATCACGCCGCCGGTGTAGACCAGCGCCAGGATGTTAATGGCCGGGGCCACGAACAGGAAGGTGATGGCGGGGCCAAGCCCGGCGCCTTTTTTATAGATCCCGGCGAAGAGCGGAATGACCGTGCACGAGCAGACTGCCAACAGGAAGCCCGCCGCTGCCGAAGCGGGGTAGGAGATCAATTTGGGCGTCTTTCGTCCCAAAAAGCGCGTTACGGTTTCCTTCGGGATCAAAGCCGTCATCGCCCCGGCAATGTAAAAGGCCGGCAGCAGGCACAACAGGACGTGCGCAGCCAGGTAGGCTGCTAGGTTGCCCAGACCACTGTAAAACAAATTTGTGAGAAATTCGAGAGCGTTCATGTTCGTCCTTTGATGTGTATTCGGATTCTCGAATATGATTGTGGCAAAAATATGGCCTTCTCCGGGAAGAAGGCTTTTACTCGGACAAAAAGATAGCCTGCCCGGCCTCGCTGCCTTCCTCTGGGTGACACTTGGGACAGGGGCACTCCGCTTTACCCCGTCCCGCAGTGACCCCGCCTGCGGGAGAATGGGCGTGGGGGATGGCTTCAGGCTGGCCGGCGAGGGAAAACATGGTGTCCATGATCTCGAAAATCTCCGGGCGGGTAATCCGGTAATACATGTTCCAGCCGTCACGCCGGTCCGAGACGATCTCCGCGTCCTTCAGCACCTTGAGGTGCTGGGAGATATACGCCTGGCGCAGCTTCAACATGGCTTCCATGTGACAGACACATTGTTCCCCGTCGCGCAAAACAGACAGGATGGCCAGCCGCGCCGGGTGCGCCATGGTTTTGAACAAATCCGCAGAGGCCTGGAAAGGCTTAATCATATTCGACATTCTGAATATAATTTTAGAACAAAAAAGGCATCTGTCTAAGGGGCTGTTGTCACCAACTACACGTGATGGTTGTCATATATTTTGCGCATGGAGTTTCTGCTCCGCCAGCCAGGTTTTGACCTGCATCTCGACCTGGTCCCTGATCTGGCGAACCTTAGCTTACCCTGGCCTCATCCGTCCCCACAAAGGCAGCCGGGTCTTCGAAAGACCAGTGCATGCGCTGGTTGACCCCCGGCCAGACAGTTGGACAATTCTTTTCGGCATCGTCACAGACGGTAACAAGATATTGGAAAAGCACCTTGCCCAAATACGTATCGACCCCTTTTGAGGTCTGAGCGGAAATGTCTAGCCCGACTTCCTGCATCACCTGGACGGTAATCGGGTTGACGCCCTTGGGTTGCAACCCGGCGCTATGCGCTTCAAACTGGTCCCCGGCATATTTGCGCAGGAAGGCTTCCGCACTACTCAGCGTATGTTTATAGAAGAGAACCGAAAAATGGTGTGCGTGGGGGCGTACGCCCCCACGCACACCATTTTTCGGGATTTCCTCGCTGGGCCTGAGCAGATACAATTATTCTTCGTTGTGAAGAACAAAGTGTAGAATACTTTGCACTCTTGGAAATGAAAGACAGGCTCTTGTTGCATGAAAGGCGGGAAGATTCTAAGGTTTTTCGCGCTATTCGCTCGTTTCGCGAAATTCGCGTTAAAAATCATTAAACTGCCACCAATCTTGTAAACCGGCTACTCCCCTTCTCTTTAGGAATTCCTATTTCCTCCGTTTGTGTACCAGGCCGGCCACGGCCGACACGCCAAGGTATAGCCCGGCGACAGAAGCGCCCCAGGAAAGGAAGTTCAGGAAAAAGGTTGATTCGACAACCTTGATCACCATCAGGAACGGCATGACCCATCCAAACAAGAGCAGGCCCAGGGCGATGAAAAGAAGCGTGCGCGGTCTTTCGTCGATCATTGGTACAACCAGCAGGTAACCAGATGTCCGGGCTCGGGCTCGAAGTCCGGTGGCTCCTTCTCGTCACACAGACCTGCCATGGCATGCGGACAACGCGGGTGGAAACGGCATCCCGGCGGTGGCTTGACCAGACTGGGCGGTTCGCCAGGCGGCACTTCCTTGAAGGTTTCGGCATTGCGCGCATCCGGGTCAGAGGTGGCGGCCAGCAGGGCCATTGTGTAGGGGTGCAGGGGATTTTCCAGCAGGCGGCGGGTAGCGGCCTTCTCCACCAGGTTGCCGGCGTACATCACGAAGATACGGGCCGAAAAATACTTCACCGTCGAAAGATCGTGCGTAATGTAGATCACCGAGAGATGGTGCTCGGCCTGCAGGGCGTGCATCAACTTCAGGATCTCGACCCGCACCGAGGCGTCCAGCATCGAAACCGGCTCGTCGGCGACGATCAGCTTCGGTTCGCGCAGCATGGCGCGTGCAATCACCACGCGCTGCTGCTGCCCGCCGGAGAGCATGTGCGGGAATTTGGGCAGGAAATCGTCCGCCGGGTGCAGTTTGACCTCGCCCATCGCTTTGAGAATGCGGTTCAGGCGTTCTTCCTTGCTCTTGACCCCGCTGATAACGAGCGGCTCTTCCAGAATGCGCTGAATGCTCATGAACGGCGGCAAGGCCCCGTACGGATCCTGCTGGACGTAGCCCACTTCAAAACGGTAGGCGCGCAAATCATAGCCTTTGAGGTCGGATAAATTCTTGCCATTGAAAATGACCTCGCCCCTGGTGGGACTGTTCAGCCCCAGGATGGTTTTCATTAAACTGGATTTCCCGCATCCGGACTCTCCCACGACTGCTACCGTTTCACCATGCGCCATCTCAAAACTGACCCCGTCCACCGCTTTGACGTAGCCGGCATGACCGAACCCGAACCGCCGCAACTCGTACCAGACGTGCAGGTCGCGAATCGATAATAAGGGGTGTTGTTCTTTAACTGTCTGGTGTGTTCACGATCACCTCTTTGAGTTCGGATATCATGGAATGCTCCTGTTTACTCATGCAGCCAGCATTTGACCTTGCGCCCGCCCTTCTCGAACACGGGCGGCTCCTGGCCGCACTTCTCGAAGCGGAACGGGCAGCGGGCTGCAAACCGGCAGCCTGTTGGCAGGTTGACCAGGCTGGGCGGCTGACCGGTGATAAAGATCGGGTCGGAATCGCTGCGCAGGCGCGGGACGCTGTCCATCAGCATTTTGGAGTAGGGATGCAGCGGCGCGGGGAAAAAATCCTGCGCATCGCCCACTTCCACGATCTGGCCGGCGTACATCATGGCCACCTCGTCTGCCAGTTCGCTGGAGGTGGCGATATCGTGGGTGATCAGGATGAAACTGGTGCCCAGCTCGTGCTTGATGCGCTTGAGCACGTTCATGATGTTGGCCTGGGTGAGCAGGTCCAGGGCCGAGGTCGGTTCATCGAGCACGATCAGGCTGGGGCTGGTGACGAGCGCCATCGCCAGGGCCACGCGTTGGCGCATCCCGCCGCTCAGCTCGAACGGGTAGCGGTTCAAGAAATCTTCCGGGACGCCCACATGCTGGAACATGCGTTTGGCCTGCTCGAGCGCCTGGGCTTTTGACACGCCCAGGTGGATCACGGCCGGTTCCGCCACCTGGTCCCCAACCCGCAGCACCGGGTTGAGGGCGTTCATGGCGGCCTGCGGAACGAGCGACATGCCCACCCAACGGACGTTATGCCGGAACTCTTCCTCGTCCATGGCCATCACATCCCGCCCCTGTAAATAGACTTCGCCGGAATATTTCTCGACGTTGCGCGGCAGCAGGCGCAGGATGGCTTTGGCCAGCGAGCTCTTCCCGCAGCCCGATTCTCCCAGGATCACCACCGCGCGGTTGGCGTCCAGGTCGAAGTCCACCCCGTCCACAGCCTGGACGGAGCCCTGTGCAGTCTTGAAGTGCAGCACCAGGTCTTCCACGTGCAGCAGTGTTTGATCCGTCGTGATCATAAGTCCCTCAACTTGGGATTGAAGATGCGGTCTAAGGCAAAGCCGAGCATAGCGAAACCCAGGCCGGTGACCATCAGCAGCGCGGCCGGCTCCAGGATCCAGTAGTAGAAGCCGCGGTAGAGCGCGCCGTTCTCGTTCGCATCCTGGATGATCTTGCCCCAGGTCGGCAGGACGGGATCGCCCAGACCCAGCACCGCCAGGGAGGCTTCCAGGAACACGAAGGCGGGCACAGAGGAGACCAGGCCAGGGATCAGCAAGGGAATCATGCGCGGGATCAGGTAAACAAAAATAATGCGCATATCGCTGGCGCCGTAAGCGCGCGCTGCCTCGATATATCCCGACTCTTTGACCTGCAAGAATATGGAGCGGTAGCCTTTGATGGAACCGGTAAAGATGCTCAACAAAATCGTCACGCCCAGGATGACCCAGATGCTGCGCGAATAAAATGTGCCGACCATGATCAAAATGGACAGGAACGGCAGCACCAGGTTGATCTCGGTGATGCGCTGGATCAACTCGTCCACCCAACCGCCATACCAGGTGCCGATGGCGGCAATCACCATGGTCAGCACCAGCGTGCCCAGAGAGGCCAGCAGGCCGAAGGCCAGCGCCACCGGCGCGCCCCACAGCAGCGGCACTACCAGGTCACGCCGCGCCTGGTCCGTGCCTGCCAGGCCGTAAACCTGCCCGTGGAAGACGAATTCCACGTTGATATCGGAGTCAGGCTCGAAGGTCGTGCCCGTAAGCAACAATTGGTATTGTCCCTTTTGGGCAGTAGTTGAATCCGGCAACGAAAACAGCGCCGGGATGATGTCCTCCGTTTTCAAGCGGGACATCAGCTTGGCATCCTGTGAAAAGCGGTAGGTCAGGGTTTCGGGAACCCCCAGGTTGGTGATGCGGATGGTCCTGCCATCGGGGGTCAGCCATTCTACGGAAAGGAAAGGCTGCTTTTCCTGGTATTGCGCGCTGATGTACAGGATCATTTCCTGCGGGTAAAAATCCGACGAAAAGTCAAACGGATAAGACATCGTGATGGTAGCAATCTCCGGCGACTCCTGGGTGACCGTCTTCTCCATGCTCCCTTTGCTGCTGCTGACGGCAAAAGATTCTGCATATTTTTTGCTGGAAAAGAGATTGATCCAGGCAGGGGGTGCGAATTTTGGGTTCTGGTACCAGACCTCTTCGCCGCCTCGCCACAAGCGAATCGCTTCCTGATAGGGAATCTTGACCATGGCGTAGACCGCAATAAAGACCAGCAGGAAAACAACCAGGGTTCCCACAAGCGCGGAAGGATAATAAAGCAGTTTCTGGAATGTGTTTTTCAGGGAGCTCATCTTACTTGCTACCTACTTTTACGCGAGGATCAACCAGCGCATAAATGAAATCCAACAGGAATACGGTGATTGCCAGCATATAAGCGAAAATGATGGTCGAACCCACGATAATCGGGATGTCATACAGGCCAATCGCCCTGTAGAGCGTACGGCCCAGGCCCGGCCACAGGAAAACCGTCTCGGTAATGGTGGCGCCGCTCCACAGACTGATGATCAGGAGCGCAAAATTGGTGATGATATTGGGCAAAGTAGGCCGCAAGATATAACGCCGTTCTATGTCGCGGGACGGCAGACCCTTGGCCTTCGCCATTTCCACGTAATCTTCGCTGGAGTAGATCAGGAAGAACGTCCGGTAGTTGTAGATGCTCAGAAAGAACGAACTGATTACCAGCGAGGAAGCTGGCAAGATCAAGTGCTTCAGCACGCTGAGCCCGTATTCGAAAGTACTCTCCGGCGGGGGGGAAGCGACCATCCCGCCAAAAGGAAGTCCTTTGAGCAGGGCGGCAAATATCAAGATCAGGAAAATACCGTAAAACCAGGGCGGCACTGCTGAGGTCGGTGAAAGCGCAATGACCAGCTTATCCCAAAAGTTTCCGTAACGGCGGGAGAGAGAAAGCGCCAGGAATACGCTGGAGAAGAACAAAAAGAGCTGAGAAGTGCCCATCAAGAGCAGGGTGGCAGGCAGCCGTTCCAGCAGGATCAGACGTACCTGTTTGGAGCCGCTGTCGCTGGTCATGTGGATGGCGCGTCCCAACCTCAACGTCAGGGCGTTCGACAGGTACCGGACGTTCCGAATCGCAACGGGTATATCCAGGCCAAGGCGTTTTTCTTCGAGCGCGATCGTATCCTCGATCAATTTCCTGCGCACATCGGGATCCATTTGTTGCATAGCGGGATTGAGACCAATTTTTTGGGTAACCGTATCACGGATTTGGCCGCGCATGATTTGGTCTACAAAACCGCCCATGTTCGCGATCATGATCGTCAGGTACACGCCGACCACAACCGTGGCGAACAATGTCACAAGACGCACGATAAAAAACCGCGAAACACGCACCAACGTACTGCTACGAGAGCTTTTTCTCGTCCCCAGGCTTTCTGCCGGCGAATGGGTTGCTACTGCCATAAGCTTCCTCTCAAAGAACTCCAGAGACAGGGGCGATCACGCTGCCCCTGTCTCCAGAATCGGACTCAGTTATGGAATGGCGACAAAGTCAATCGAAGTGAAGGCAGGGATAGCTACCGGAACGGGCACCACCGCAACCTCCAGCCTGGCCGAACCAGTCGGCAGCTTGGCCGTTGTCTCGGAACTCAGGGTCACCTGGTACTGGCCCTCGGCTACAAAATCAGCCTCTCCGATTTCGACCACAGCTCCGGTGGCATCGTACAGGATGTACTTGACCTGCCGGATATCAGCCTGCGGATAGGACTGGTCTTTGAAGGTGACGCTTGCGTCAAAAACCGCCTCTTCCCCGGCCTTGGCCTGCGCCGGCCCGTCGAGCTGGATGCTGGCCAGCATCGGTTCGCTGAAAGCGACCCAGCGGTCGGCCTTATCCACAAACTCCGTGTTGTTCTTCAACACCAGGGATTTCTCGGTCGTGAACACTTTGTCCAGGTAATAAGGACCCGTTCCGACCCAGAAATGTCCGTGGTCGTTGTACCACTTCTGGAAGTTGGCATAGCGAGCAGCGGCCTCTTCCTGGGTCACGTACTGGCCAAGGGTAGGCTCGTACGGGATGTAGGTTTCCTCTGCTGCCTGATCCAGGTACTTGGACAGGATATCAAGGCTTGGGCCGCCCACCCAACTGGTTTGCTCGATCTGCTCGAGGTCCGCTTTATCGGGAGTGTAAGCGAGCTCGCCGTTGGCTTCGGCCAGGTTCGAGATGGCCAGGATCGGCCAGCTGTTCTCCCCGGAAAGGCCGGTGGGGGAAATGGGCCAGAACGGGACGATGTTCAGTTCCGCGTCCGCGCTGTACAGGTCAGAGTAGTATTCGATTACCAAGGGGTCTGTCGAGGCGATACGGATGCCTTTCAACCCGACCAGCACAGATTCAAAGCTGGGCACGTAGAATTCGTCATAGACAGCGCTCTCGGGCTTGGCGCGGTCGAAGAGTTCGATCATGGGCATCACGAAGTCACCCACCGAGAGCGGGCTGCCGTCGTGCCACTTGACGGTATCGAACAGGTCAGCCGGGTAGGTGACAACGCTCTTGGTATTGGTTATCGCGCCTTCAGGGAATTTATCCGCCGCGGTGATGAACGTCTGTGTGCTGGCATCCCAGTCCACCCAGGCATCCGCCGGGACAGGAATCTCATCGGCGGTTTCCACGTTCAACCAGTCCAGGTTCTCCTCGATGGGCAGGCCATCCTTGTAGGTCAGTTCCGCGCTCTCGATGCGCTGCGGCCAGGCCAGGCCCGTATAGGGATCGCCCATCAATCCGCCGCCGCCCACTGTTACAGAAGTGCCCTGGGAGGTGGCGCGCATAATATTGGAGTCCCACACCCAGTTGCTGCCGGCTATCGTGTTCCACGGCTCGGTGAAAAGGTCAGCGGTGCCGATTTTCATGGTGCCGCCCTCCTGATCTTTGAAACGCAGGTTGTAAGCGCCCATCTGCGTCCCTTCTACCCCTGCGCCCAGGTCATAGGTCACCTGGAGATCCGTGTTATAGGGCGAGTACTGCACCTGTTCGATGGTCCACACCTGCAGGGAGTCCTGCAGAGAAAGCTCCAGCGCTTCGGCCATCATTTGCTGGCGTTCTTCCTGGGTGGAGAAGGCGCCCTGGTTCAGCGCATCGCCAACCTTCTGGAATTCCTCGTCTGACACGTTGGAAATAAACGGCTCGATTCCCTGAATGCTGCTGTTCAGGTACATCTGCTGGAACTGGCCTTTCTCGTCTCGGGTAAGACCGGAGGGGAGCCAGCCAGCCGTGTACATATTCCACAGGCCATCCGCAGCATTGGAACCGATCCAGATGGGAGAGGCTTCTGAGGAGGTCTTATACTGGCGGTCCACCGTGAAGCCAACCGCTTCCAGCTGGTTCGCCACGTAGTCGCCCATGGGCTTGCGCGTCCCATCGCCATCGGAGCGGATCAGGAAGGCGAGCGTGACCGGGGACCCGTTATACTCCCATTTTCCATCCGCGCCCTGGGTGGCGCCCATGGCTTCCATTTCAGCGCTGATAATCTCGTTGGCCTTGTCAAAGTTATAGGCGTATTTGCTCTCCAGCGCGCGCGCCGTATCGATGACGGCGGTATAGTCCACGAGCTGCGTCGTCAGCGCAAAGAACTTTGGCAGGGAGCCGCCGGCGTAGATTTCCTGATTGATGTAATCACGGTCGATCAACCAGTTCACCGCCTCGCGAATTTTCCGGTTGGAGAACGGGTTCAGGACCTCGCTGTCCGTGAAAACAGCCGGGTTGAACATGACCGCGTAGCTCCCACCGAACGACTGGGAATAGTTCAAACCGGCTTCCTTGATCGCAGGGTAGACGTCCGACGCCAGGCCGTAAGAGTACATATCGATGGCGTCTGCTTGAAGCTGGGAGATGGCAGATTCCCCGGCCACAGCCGCAACATCGATTTCGTCCAGCCAGCCGCCGTGGCGGTCCGTCGTCGGCATGGCCGGTTCAGCGGGTTCTTCGGTCATCGCCGGTTCTTCTGTCGCAGCAGCCGGCTCCTCGGTCACTACGGGTAGTTGTTCCTCGGGGACCTGCTGTGGAGCACACGCACCCAAAGCCATGACGGCGATCATAAGCAAGCTAAACAGGGCACTCATTGTTTTTTGGTTCATTCTTCTTATCTCCTCTTGCAATTTGAAAATAGGATGTTTCGGCTTATACAATTCAGGCTTTTGATAGTGCGCACCTCCTTGTACCGCAACCACATTTCAAGTAGAATCAAGCCGGATCGTTCTCTTGAAAATCGTGGGAGACTCTGCCTCTTAGAAAGTTGCGGCGCTTGTTTGATATCTGTTCCAAAAAACCTCGCAGGGAGGCTCGGACTGTTTGCCCACCCCAGCCTGCTACTGTTTGAAAAGTTCTTTCTTGCCCGGATTTGGAAAACGGCCAGCCGCACACTGACCGTTTTCCCGAAATCCGGATGTCTGAAGCTCCGACGGTGGAGAGCGATCAGCCGCACGCTGACTTCTCTCTTCTTACCGGGCGCTTTCTATTTTCTGTGAGGAGAGCAGGAAAATGAGGAAAGTCCATCCGGGGCACCATTCTGAGACAGATACCTGAAAATCAGACACCTTGATAGTACAAAGATTCCCCACAAATAACACGAGTCTCTAAACGGGTTTCCAGCCCCTCGCCGGGGTGGTTGCCCCTCCCCTACTCTCTGGGCGCGAATGCCCCTCTATGGGATCATAAGAATTTTTTTCCAGCCACCCTGGGGAAGCGTGAATGCAAGAACGAAACCCTTCTACTGGGGGAGGCGAAAAGCGCCTCTGTGATTGCAAGCACTTTGGTATTGTTGCGTTATACTGTAATCACGAAAGGTATATTGAGAACAAGTAATCTATAAAGTGGAACTATGTTTGCAAGCAAAGCCCGGATTGTTTACCTGAGCGTAGTGTTAGCTCTTCTCATCGCAGCCTGCGCAGGCCTGCAGCCTCCCAACGCGCCTGTAAAAACAGAAACACCATCTTCCCCCGTCGAGACCGTTCCGCAAAGCGTTTCGGTTGAAGAACCTCTCCCCAACATCAGTGGCGCCCTGCGCTTTGAAAGCCTCGGGCTGGAGGATGGGCTTTCTCAAAGCACAGTGCTAGCCCTTCTGCAAGACCAGTTTGGGTTTTTATGGATCGGCACAGAAGATGGCCTGAACCGTTATAACGGCTATGCCTTCAAGGTGTTTCGGCCAGACCTGAATAACCCGGATTCCATTAGTGACCGTTGGATTACTTCCCTGTTCGAGGACAGCCAGGGATACCTGTGGATCGGCACGCGCCAGGGTGGGTTAAACCGCTATGATCCCGCAACAGGAAAATTTACCTTTTACCTGCACAGCGCTGATGACCCGGGAAGTATCTCTAGCAATTATGTCACGGCGATCGTGGAGAACAAAAAGGGGGAACTATGGGTGGGCACAAATTATGGGTTAAACTTGTTGGATCGCCAAACCGGCAAATTTCAAAGGTTTAATAGCGATCCCGACCTGCCCACAACAATTTCAAGCAACCTCATTAGCGCCCTGTACGAGGATAGCCGGGGAATCCTGTGGATTGGAACCGACGATGGAAGATTAAACCGTTTCAATTCAGCTACCAAGAATTTCATCTCTTACGTGTATGACCCCAAAAACTATCCTACCGTCAAAGGAAAAAGCATAAAATCTATCCTGGAAGATCATAACGGTGATCTCTGGATTGCTTCCTTCGATGGGTTACAGCAATTCATCCCGAGCGAAAGCAGTTTTACCACTTACAAACACGCCAAGACACAACCGTCCAGCCTGATTAGCAATACAATCTTAAGCCTTTATATGGATCACTCAGGCACGCTCTGGATTGGAACAAATGAAGGATTAGATCGCTTCAACCCTAAAACAAGCAGTTTTGTCCACTACCGAAACGATCCCAGCGACCGGACCAGCTTAAGCAACAATATCATTCTCTCGATCCAGGAGGACAGGGGCGGCGTGCTTTGGATCGGGACATTTGGCGGCGGCCTGAATAAGTTCAACAAGGGACAGAGAAAGTTTGCCTATTACCACCACGAGCCCGGCAACCCCAACAGCCTGAGCGCCAATCACGTCTTCCCGATCTTTTCCGACACAAGCGGACATATCTGGATTGGAACCTATGGCGGTGGCTTGAACCGCTTCAATCCGCGCCTGGGCCTGTTCACACACTACATGCACGACCCCGGCAATCCGCTTAGCCTGCCCAGTAATGATATCTACTCCGTATACGTAGACGAAACCGGCACACTTTGGGTAGGGACAGCCGAAGCGCTCTCTCGCCGGAACCCCTCGTCGGCGAACTTCACGCATTACACCAACAACCCGGCCAACCCGGCCAGCCTGGCCGGCGGACCTGTTCAGGTGATTTTCAGGGATAGCAAAGGATTGCTCTGGGTTGGCACAGCGAATGGCCTGGATTTACTCGACCCCTCCACGGGAAAATTTACCCATTACCAGAATAATTTGACCAACCCGCAAACCATCAGCAGCAATGCCATCACTGCCATCTACGAAGATAGAGACGGAGTTCTGTGGGTTGGGACCTTCGATAACGGCCTCAACCGGTTTAACCGTGATAGTGGCACTTTTGTGCGCTACGAGCGAAACCGGGAAGATCCGCAAAGCCTGAGCGACGACTCGGTAACAGCCATATACCAGGATCAAGAGCGCATCCTGTGGGTCGCGACTGCAGGTGGCGGACTTAACCGCTACCAACCCGAAACCAATACCTTCAAGCACTACACGGAAAAAGACGGCCTGCCAAACAACGTGATCTACGGCATTCTGGAAGATGAAGATGGGCAACTCTGGCTCAGCACAAACTATGGCCTTTCCCGCTTCGACCCCGAGAAAGAAACCTTCCGCAATTACACCGACAGCGATGGGTTGCAGAGCAACGAATTCAACATGGGCGCGTATGCCAAAGGCTTCGATGGAAAGATGTATTTCGGAGGGATCGACGGCCTGAACTCCTTCCTGCCTTCCGAAGTGAAAGACAACACGTATGCCCCGCCCGTTGTCCTGACATCTTTTACCCCGGGCGGACAGCCCGACGCTGCATTGCCGCAGGCAGAAGTATTGAACCAGGTCACCCTGGCCTGGCCGGACAACAACTTCGCCTTTGAGATCACATCTTTGAGCTTCGCAGAGCCAGGCCGCAACCAGTTTGCCTATAAACTGGAAGGGTTCGACAAAGACTGGAATTATGTTGGAGCCAGCCGGGAAGGCCGGTACACCAACCTTGCCGGCGGCGATTATACGCTGCGCTTTATGGGCACAAACAACGACGGCGTCTGGAGCGAAAGCGACCAAACGGTTCAGATCACAGTGGTTCCGCCGTTCTGGGAAACCTGGGCATTCCGCATTTCCATTACCGTAACTGTTCTCGCGCTGGGACTCCTTGCATATAGCCTGCGCGTGCACAGTATCCAATCCCGGAATCTGCAACTGGAACTCACCGTGCGCGAGCATACCAGCGCGCTACGCAAACGCACCGAAGAACTCGAGGCCCTGTATTCTGGGGATGAGAAGATCATCCGCGCGATCACGCTCAATCAAGTGTTCGAGGCTATTGTCGCCGTGGCGGTCAACATGCTCCACGCTGACCGCGCCGCAGTTTTTGTTTGGGATGAGAAACAAACCCAGGTCGTGCCGCACGTCAGTCACGGGTTTAAGGCTGAATTGCTGAAGGTGTTGCACTTTGAAAAAGGGGAAGGCATGATCGGGAAGGTGCTTGAAACGGGAATTCCGCTCATCATGGCTGAGGTCGATCCGGAACCGCTCAGGCCAGACGTCCGGGCTGCGATCGTTGCCGAAGGCATTCACTCCCTGCTGAACTTGCCTATCCGGGTCAATGATCAGATTATCGGCGTCTTCAACGTTGGCTTTACGAGCCCGGGAGCAATCACGGAAGATACGGCGCGCTTATACATCGCTTTGGTACAGCGCGCAGCGCTCTCCGTCGAAAATATGCAGCTCTTCGAACAAACCAAGGAGCTGGCCGTGATCGAAGAACGCAACCGGGTTGCCCGCGACCTGCACGACAGCGCCAAACAAAAGGCCTTTGCGGCCCTGGCACAACTGGGCGCTGTCAGCGGCATCCTTAAAACGATCCGTCCAGCGCGTGGACACATCTTGGCGAAGCAGAAAACCTGGTATATGAAGTCATCCAGGAGTTGACCTTCTTGATCCAGGAAATGTACCCCATGGCCCTGAAAGAAAAAGGGTTGGCGACTACCCTGCGAGAGTATATTTTCGAGTGGGAAAACAGAAATGGGGTTATGATTAACCTGGCCATCCAGGACGCAAGGCGCATGCCTCTCGATAAAGAGCAGGCTATCTATCGTATGATCCAGGAGGCGCTTGCAAACGTGGCCCGGCATAGCCAGGCCGACCAGGTCAATGTCGCTCTGGTTTATGGCCCCGATGAGCTCCAGTTGACAGTAGAAGACAATGGACTGGGTTTTAGCGCCAACCACAGGTCAGGCGGGATGGGCCTGCGCATCATCAAAGAGCGTGCGGAAACCATCGGAGGGCAGGCCTGTGTTGAAAGTGCCCCGGGTCAGGGGACCAAAATCACCATTACAGCCCCATTGAATGGCCATTCGCAGGAATGACTGAGAGGACAGGAATAGACATGACGGAACCAATTACCATCCTGATCGTGGACGACCATGAAGTTGTTCGTAAGGGGGTGCGCTCCTACCTGGAAACTCTGCCTGATTTCAGGGTGGTGGGAGAAGCCAGCGCGGGCGAAGAGGGCGTCGAGCTGGTATCCGAGTTGATCCCGGATATCGTCCTGCTGGATTTGATCATGCCCGGTATGGACGGCGTCGAAACGACGCGCCAGATCAAAAAGATCAGCCCGCGGACACAGGTGGTCGTGCTCACGTCTTATCACGAGGATGTGCATATCTTCCCTGCCCTCAAAGCCGGAGCCATTTCTTACATTTTGAAAGATATGAAAATGGAAAAGCTGGTCGAGGCCCTACACCGCGCGGTGCAGGGCGAAGTTACCCTGCATCCCCGGGTGGCCGCGCGCGTGCTGCAAAACATCCGCGGAGAGCACAGCGAAGAGCAACCCCTGTTTACCGATCTAACCGAACGCGAGCTGGACGTGCTCAAGCTGATTGCCAACGGCATGACCAACAGCCAGATCGCAGAGAAGCTGGTCATCAGCGAGAACACGGTCAAAGGACACGTCAGCAACATTTTGAGCAAGCTGCACGTGGCCGACCGGACCCAGGTGGCCGTCTACGCCTGGCAGCGGGGGTTGGTCCAGCGGGATAGGATCACGGAAGAGTAGCTGTTTGTCTATCCCAAAGTAGGGGAAAGCCTGATGACGAGCCTTCGTTCCTTGATGGAAGGGCAGAAAAACAAACCTGCGAAACTTTGTAACCAGGTTGGTAAGCAGGGGAACTAAACTCAGTAAATCACAGAATTACTAAGGGAAACCCGAAAACAGGGGTGCGGGCGTATGCCCGCACCCCTGTTTTCGGGTCCTCTTTCAACTTTCGTGATTTACTGAAACTACGAAGCTTCGTAACTAAGTGGGCAAGCAGGGGAACAAAACTATACAGCAGGGGAACTTACCTACGAAGCTTCGTAACAAAACTATTGAGCAGGGGAACAAAATACGAAGCTTCGTAACTTGAGTACGAAGGAGGGGAACTAAAACTACGAAGCTTCGTAACGAAATTTAAATACGAAAGTGAGGGAGTAAACCGAAAACGGGAACGAATTCATGCACTGTATAACGAAACGAGACAGTCTCGTAACTCGCACAGGGAAGCGGGGGTGAGTCTACAACGCCTGCAAGATCCAGAACAACACCATCCCCACGGCAATCGTCCACAGCACGTTGCGCGTTTTCCAGGCCACCAGCGCGCCACCAATCCCAGCCAGCAATTGGACGTTGCCCAGCGAGAGATCGAGCGTCCCGTTGGGATAGGTCAGCGCGGGGAAGACCAGCGCCGCCAGCACGGAAGCAGGCACAAAGCGCAGCGCGCGCCGCAGCCAACCAGGCATCTCCACCTTACCGAACAGGTAAATGAACGACAGGCGCAGCGCATACGTGCCGGCCGCCAGCAGGAGGAAGAACAGCCAGATAGGAAGTCCGTTCATTCGGCGGCCTCCTGCATTTGCTTTCCGGAAATATTTTCAGCGAACATGCCCGTGCCAATCCCTAACAGCGCCGCCAGCACCAATCCCAGGTTGTAGGGCAGCGCATGGGCGAGAACCGCAACCAGCCCACCCACAATCGCTGCCAGTACAGTTGGGCGGTCCCTTAAGGCGGCGAACATCAGCGCCATGAAGCTGAGCGGGAAGGCGAACTCCAGGCCCCAGCTCTCCGGGACGAGCGTGCCCAGCAGCGCTCCAAGGACCGCGCTCATGTTCCAGGTCAGCCAGATGGCGGTCGCAACACCGTAGTAGTACCAGGCCGGATTGGCGGGCATCTCGTTGGCGAAATGGCTCATGGTCACGCCAAAAGCCTGGTCCGAGAGGATGTAAGCAAACGGAGCCTTGCGGAGCAGCGGTTCGTTTTGCAGGTAGGGCGCCAACGTGGCGCTGTACATCGTAAAGCGCAGGTTGATCGTCCAGGCCGTCAGCGCCATCACCAGCCAGACAGCGCCCTGTCCCATCAATTGCAGCACCGCCAGTTGTGATGCGCCCGCAAATACAATGAACGACATGCCCATGGCCTCCACGGGCGTCAACCCCACGCTGATCGCTGCCACGCTGCAGATCATGGCAAACGGCACGACGCCCAGCAGGATGGGCAGCGCGTCACGCGCGCCGGTGATGAAATCGCGATGTTTGCTTTTCATGAAGATATTCTTTGGAGCTCTCCCTACAAAATGATGATTAACCGCCAAGTCGCAAAGAGCGCCAAGTTCTTCTTGTAAGTCCGCCAAGGTTTCTCCTTGGCGTCTTAAAAATTCCTTGGCGTTCTTGGCATCTTGGCGGTTCAAAAGAAAAAGGATCACTCTTTCATTTCCTGGATCAGCCGGTAGATTTCTCGTTTGTTCCAACCCGATTCGCCTGCCAGGCGTTTCGACAAGCGGCTGGGCGATTCCCCCGCTTCCAACCCGGACCTGACGGCTGCTACCGTTTCGGATTCGGTCCACTGCTCTTGAGTCTTTTCCGCTCCCGCCACCACCAGCGTAAATTCCCCCCGCGCCGGCTGGGATCCGAAATACTCCAACGCTCCGCTAAGGGAGCCACGCCAGTATTCTTCGAACATCTTGGTCATCTCGCGCGCCACGCAGATGCGCCGGTCGCCGAGCTCGGACAGGATGTCTTCCAGCGCATCTGACAACCCGGTAGGGCGATTCAAGGAAAATCAATGTGTAGGGCAAGTTTTCAACCTGCCCGAGTCTTGCGCGGCGCTCCCCGCTTTGTGCGGCAAATAGCCGAGGTACAGGAACTTGTCGGTGGGCAGGCCGGAAACGGTCAGGGCGGCGAGCGGCGCCGAGGGACCGGGAACAGGCCGGACGTCCAAGTCCGCAGCGAGCGCCGCTTTGACCAGTTCATAGCCGGGGTCGTTGATCGCGGGCGTACCCGCATCCGAGACAACCGCCACGTCCCCGTCCGTAAGCCGGGACAGGATATAGTCGATCTTTTGCAGTTTGTTATGCTCGAAGTAACTGGTCAGTGGTGTGGGGATTTCGAAATGCTTGAGCAGTTTGCCGGTGTGACGGGTATCCTCGGCAGCGATCAGAACGGCTTCACGCAAAATGCGCACCGCCCGCGGCGACATATCTTCCAGGTTGCCGATGGGCGTTGCCACCAGGTAGAGGATTCCCATGGGCGTATTTTATCACCCAGACCTCAGTGCTATAATCCTTCAAACCCGGCTCTTTGAGACCTTCGTGATATATCCCGGCTTGGGGTTCGCGGGAGCCTGCGGGCGCAGGGCTCGCGTCGCCAAGCGGCCGGTTATAGCGAAATCTTCCAAACCCCTGGAGGTACGGATGATCGTCGTTTCTGATTTGATGGGCACTTTGACAACCGGCTCGCCAGTGCTGGGACTGGTGGACTGGGTGCGGCACAACCAGAGCAAATGGCAGGCGCGCTGGTATATGGCCTCCATGGTTCCCGGTTACCTGCTCGCCAAGCGCGGGCTGATCAACTGGCAGCGCTGGGGACAAAACCTGATGATCACCAGCCTGTCGATGATCAAAGATGCTACCCCGCAAAAATTCGACGAGGTTTCCGAGTGGATGGTGGAAGCCGACCTGTGGAAAAAACGCCGCGAAAATGTGATCCGGCGGTTGAGCGAGCACCGGGAGGCCGGGGCACAGGTGTACATCGCCAGCAGCGTCTACGAGCCGGGCGTGGTCGCCTTTGCCAGGCGCATCGGCGCGGAAGCCATTGGCACGCCGGTCGAGTTCGTGGACGGGCATGTGCGCATTGCCGGGGAACTGGTCGCGGACGAAAAGAAGATCGAGCAGGTGCTCTCCCGTTTGGGCGTAGAGCGCGTCGATTATGCCTACGGCGATACCGTGCTGGACATTCCCCTGCTCGAGCATGCCGACCATCCGGTCGCGGTCTACCCGGATGAAAAGCTGCGCGCCGTGGCCCAGGAGCGGGGCTGGGAGATCATGGGCGAGACGGCCAGCTATCCATAAACGATTTTCCAATCCCGGTTCTCCCGTCTTTACCGGGATAGAGGCCCGAAAATTGGGGTGCGAGCGCGGGTACCCGCGCTCGCACCCCAATTTTCGGTAATTTTCCCGTCGGAAACGGTAGAGCCGCAATCCCGAAAAATGAATGGCCGGAGGATATGTCATGCAGCCTTATTTCGAAGACTATTTGTGGAACCTGAAAGAACTTCACAAAGACATACTCGACGCGATCAAAGACCTGCCGCCCGCCGCCCTGGACTGGAGCCCGGCTGCGGAGATGAATTCCATCAACGCGCTCGTCGTCCACACCGTCGGCGCACAGCGCTTTCTGATCGGAGAGGCGGTGGCAGATGAGCCGGCGGACCGCGACCGGGAGGCCGAGTTCCAGGTCCACGGGTTGGATGCGGACGAACTGGCGCAGCGCCTGAACGACAGTTTCGAATACATCCGGAGCGCGCTCGAAGGGCTGTCCGTCGATGAACTTGCCGAAATGCGCGACTTCCGCGGCCGGGAAAGAAGCGTGGCCTGGATCACCGGCCACGCGCTGAAACATACCGCCACGCATATGGGCCAGATCCAGTTGATGCGCCAGCTCTGGAAGATGTATGGCGAAGTAGAAAAGAAATAGCGTGGATGAAAAATTATTTCAAAAAACGCACGATTTGGGCATGAACTTCTTTCGATTGCAGAGCGCCGCGGTGGCCTAATCCTTCGGTCTCGACCAATTGCGCGCTTTTCCAAACGCGCGCAATCGCGCGGCTGTCCTCGACCGGCGTGACGTTGTCTGCTTTATCGTGAAACATCAAAGTAGGGATATCGATTCGCTGGGTCATATTTTCATTCCAGATGGCGTCCAACACTTCCTTCTTGAAGTTTTCATAGATCATCTCTTTCAAACCAGCCGCAATCGGGTCCGGCAAACCGGCAAGGACTTGGAAACGCGGCAGGGAGTCCATCAGCCGGTTAAACGAGCCCAAATAGACCAGCCGGGCAGGAGGCGGGAAGTCCCGGTTGACCAGCGAATACGAAGTGACCAGAGTTCCGAAGGAGTGGGCCACGACCGCTTCGAATTTACCTTCTCGTTCTACAACCAAATCCAGCGTGGGGGCAATCTCAAGGATGTTGGTCCACTTCCCGTCCGATTCCCCGTGGGCAGGCTGGTCGTAAGCTACCAGGCGGTATCCCGCCTCTAACAGGGGGTCAACAAAACCGGTCATCTGGGCGCGGGCGCCACCCCAACCATGCATTAGCAGAACGGCTGGGCCGCTTTCACCCCAGGTTGTGACGGCCAGTTCTCCGCCATCAAAGGGAAGGCGGTAATTGGTTCCCCGTGCAATGATTTCACGATCCCGCGGCTTGACTTCATACTGAGAGGGACTGAAAAAAGCCTGGTACGCCTTTTTAACGATTGCCTGTGCTTTTGTGCCGGTTTCTAAAGTAGTCATCACATCTCCTTTCCTACTAATAAACAATTGCCGGAAGAGTTTTTATAAAGTCAGCTATAGGCAGCGTTCCGCCAGGGAACTGCGGCTTGAGCAAACTAAAGAAACAGATCCTGTTTGTGCTGCTCGATCACTGCGTAGAACTTCTCTGCGCCAAGCGCCCGCGCCATCTGCAGCGCGCCCTGCAAGCTGGATAGAATGAGTGCGGCCTTGTCTGCCGGATCTCCCCTGAACCGGAAGGCGCCCGTCCCCCGCCCCTCTTCCAGCGTCGATCCCAACCAGGCGAGCAGTTCACCCGTCAAGCCTTCGGTTTGCTGTCGTAAAGAATCAGGAAGCGAATTGAACTCGGTTTCTAATGATCCAGCAAGACAGACCTTGCCGTGGTCTGCGCGCAGGTTGGCATAGATGCCGAAGAACCAATCCAGCTTTTCCTGAGGTGACAGATCCTTGACGCGTGTGTTGTTGATCCATAACTGGAAACGGTCGCGGTAGCGTTTCACTACCGCACATCCCAAATCTTCTTTGGAAGGGAAGTGGTAATGGATAGCAGCATTTTTTACCCCCAGCTCAAATGCGATGTGGGCATAGCTGAAACCATTAAAGCCTCTCTCCTGCAGGAAGGATTCAGCCAAATCCAGGATCGCTCGTCTCGTGTTTGTTTTTTGGACCATGATGGTCTTATTTTACTTACTAGTTAGTAAGTTGTCAAACCTCCTTCGTGATCCGCTCTTGCGCGCCTTTGATACTCGTATTTCTTCTAACCAGCATGGCGCCAAGACCGCCAAGGTTTTGAAAAAGTCGCCAAGAATTTAAAACCTGGCGATATAAAAAGAATCTTGGTGTTCTCCGTGCGTTGGCGGTTCAAATTACACCGCCTTCTCCCGATTGAACTGCGTTTCGTAAAGCTGGGTATACAACCCGCCCTCGCGCAATAGTTCCTCGTGCGTGCCTCTCTCCACGATCTTGCCGCGATCCATCACCAAAATCAAATCGGCCGCCAGGATGGTGCTCAGGCGGTGGGCGATGACGATGCTGGTCCGCCCGGCCATGACGCGTTTGAGCGCTTCCTGGATCAGGGCCTCGGATTCGCTGTCCAGGTGGCTGGTGGCTTCGTCCAGCACCAGGATGCGCGGGTCTTTCAAAATCACGCGCGCCAGGGCGATGCGTTGTTTCTCGCCCCCGCTCAAGCGGTAGCCCCGCTCGCCGGCGACCGTATCGTAGCCCTCGGGCAGTTCGATAATAAACTGGTGGATATTCGCCGCCCGCGCCGCCGCTTCGATCTCGGCCTGGGTGGCATCGGGCTTGGCATAGGTCAGGTTGGTGCGGATGGTGTCGTGGAACAGGTAGGTCTCCTGAGTGACCATCCCGATCGCGGACGAGAGCGAGTCGAGGGTCAGGTCGCGCAGGTCGTGGCCGTCGATGCGGATGACGCCCTCGGTGGGGTCGTACAGGCGCGGGATCAGGTACGTCATGGTGGTCTTGCCGGCGCCGGAAGGCCCGACCAGCGCAACCAGGTCTCCAGCGGAGGCCTTGAACGAGACGGACTCGAGGGCCTTATCGCGGGCCTGGGAAACGGACACCGGTTCGGTTGAGTCCGTTTCGTTGTCTGCTTCCACCCGTCTGTCCTTTTTCCCGTTCCCCCCGTCCCCGGAGAGCACCGCCGTCACATTGTCCATGCGCCCGTAGCGTTTGACGTCGCTGAGCAGCTTGGACGTGTCCATGGTGTAGTTGAAGGATACGTGGTCGAACTCCAGGTCGCCATGGACGTCACGCAGGGCAATCGCGTCCGGCTTTTCGGCGATGTCTTCGGGCAGGTCGATCACCTCGAAAACGCGCTCGAACGAGACCATGCTGGTGCTGAACTCGACCGGCGCGCCCGCCAGCCCCTGCAGCGAGCCGTAGAGCGTGCTGAGATACGAGCCGAAGGCCACGATGGTGCCGATGGTGAAGGTGTCCTGGATGACGAACCAGCCGCCCAGCCCGTAGACCAGCGCCGTGCCGACCGCGCTGACCAGCCCGATAATAACAAAAAAGCTCGAGCCGACCACCGCGCGGCGGATGCCAATATCGCGCACGCCCTGTGCGCGCTGGCGAAAGCGTTCTTCCTCTTCATTGGCGCGCCCGAACAATTTGACCAGCAGCGCCCCGCCGATGTTGAGCGTCTCGTTCATGTGGGCGTTCATGGCGGCGTTCTGGTCCATCGCGCTGGCGGGCGATATCGCGCAACACCACGCCCAACCGGCGGGCGGCCAGGATGAAGAGCGGCAGGATCAGCACGCTGACGATCGTCAGCCGCCACTCGAGGGTCAACATCACCGCCAGAATCGCGACTGCCTGGACAATGTTGGTGGCGATGCCGACGATGGTGTTGCTGATGGCGTTCTGCGCGCCGACCACGTCGTTGTTCAGGCGCGACATCAACTCGCCAACCTTGGTGTTGGTGAAGAAGCGCAACGACATGCGCTGCAGGCGCGAGAAGAGCGACACGCGCAGGTCGTAGATCACGCCCTCGCCAACGGTGGCATTCAACCGCCGCTGGACCACGTTGATCATACCGGTGACCAGCGGAACCAGCAGCAACGCAACTGAGAAGAGAATCAGCTGGTTTACATTCTTGGTTGGCAGGATCGTGTCGATCAGATACCGGAAAATCAAAGGGGAAATCAGCGAGAGTCCCGTGGTAAACAGGATCGTCACCAGCATCCCGCCGATGTGCTTACGATAGGGGCGCGCATAATCGAGCACCCGTAAAAGAAGCTCTCGGGTAACCTTCTGGGGCTTGTCATCGCCCGAACGTAAGTAACTGTACCATCCGCCGCCGTGCCACATGTTAGTCTCCTGGTCTCATAAATCTAAAGTGTTTTGGAAGTCTTACAGAGTGTTTTGAAATTCGGATTCACCGGGGATAACCTGGGATGAACAAAGTTTTCGCCCTTGAAAATGAGCTATCTTGTTTTATCGGGCCAAATGGACGTTTATCTCCGTTCATCTCTGGTTGAATTTTGGATTTTCAAAACACTTTCTACAGGTTTAAAGGTTTTACAAGTCCTACAAGTCCGACAATGATGCAGTAAATATGAACTGTTAGACCTTATGACTTATAAGACTTATACGACGCCTCAGGCTTTTTTGCAACTGTAAGTTTGGGGAGGTTGATGAAAGGTTAATAAAAAATCCCGGCAGAAGCGATCTTTCCGCCGGGACTGCTCGCTCGCTCGAACTATTCTGGTAACTGGTATTCTTTGTATTCGGCCCTCAAAACCTTTTTATCGAACTTGCCCACGCTGGTCTTCGGCACGGCCTCGATGAAGACGATGTCATCGGGGATGTACATCTTGGCGAAGCGCCCGCGCAGGTGCTCGAAGATCTCGGCCTTGGTCAGGCTGTCCTTGAAATCCGGCTTGGGGACCACGCAAGCCAGCGGGCGTTCCTGCCATTTGGGATGCGGCACGGCGATCACCGCCGCTTCCAAAACCTTGGGGTGCGCCATGATAGCGTTCTCCAGGTCCTGGCTGGAGATCCACTCGCCGCCGCTCTTGACCAGATCCTTGGTGCGGTCGACGATCTGGACGAAACCCTCGGGATCGATGGTGACCACGTCCCCGGTGCGGAACCAGCCGTCCATGAAGGAGTCGGCGCTGCGCTCGTCGTTATAGTAGCCGCTGATCACCCAGGGACCCTTGACCTGCAACTCACCGAAGGCCTTGCCGTCCCACGGGATTTCCTTACCCGCTTCGTCCACAGCGCGCAAATCCACACCTGGTACGGACATTCCTTGTTTGGCCCGGATCGAGAACCTGTCCGATTCAGGCAACTCAGCCTGGTAGCTTTTCAACCGGCTGACCGTTCCCAGCGGGGACATCTCGGTCATGCCCCAGGCGTGGATCACGTTGAGGCCGTGCTTCTTCTCGAAGCCTTCGATCATGGACTGTGGCGCGGCCGCCCCGCCGACGATCATGCCACGCAGGCTGCTCATATCGTAATGTTCTTTTTCCAGCAGGTTCAGGATGCCCAGCCACAGGGTCGGAACGCCGGCGGTCAGGGTTACTTTTTCGGCCTGGATCAGCTCGGCCAGGTCACGCGGCTGCATGTGCGGACCGGGGAAGACCAGCTTCGTTCCCAGCATGACCGTAGCGAAGGGCGTGCCCCAGGCCAGCACGTGGAACATCGGCACAACCGGCATGAACACGTCCGCTTCGGACAGGCCAAACGAGTTGGTCATGCTCAGTCCCAGGCTGTGGAGGAAAATCGAGCGGTGCGAATACACCACGCCCTTCGGGTTGCCCGTCGTCCCGGAGGTATAGCACATGGCGGCCGCATCGTTCTCGTCCAGGTGCGGCCAGGGGTAATCCGGGCTGGCATTGGCGAGCAGGTCTTCGTACGCGTGGACCGGGCTCAGGGTCGTCCCTTCCGGGACTTTATCCCCCATGACGATGTAGTGCTTGACGTTCTTGAAATGAACGGAAAGTTTCTCGACGGCGGGCAACAGCGTCGGGTCGACGAACAGGACCTTATCGTCCGCGTGGCCGACGATGTAGATCAACTGGTCGGGGGGCAGGCGCAGGTTGAGCGGATGCAAAACCGCGCCCATGCACGGCGCGGCGAAGTAAATCTCCAGGTGACGGGCGTTGTTCCAGGCAAAGGTGGCCACCCGGTCGCCGTTCTTGACGCCCAGTTTTGCCAGCGCGTTGGCAAGCCGGCCAACCCGCATCGCCATCTGCTCGTAGGTAAACCGCTCCAGCCCCGGTCCCGCTTTGGTGACAATTTCCTTCTTCGGGAAAAGCCGTTGCGCTCGCTCCAACAAGGGTGTCAGGGTGAGCTGGTAATCCATCATCTGTCCTTGCATACAAACCTCCTGTCTGGCGAAAAAAGGTGGATACGAATTGCAGATACCTTTGACGGACTTGATTGAGTTGTCGATACGTTGGGGCAACGTTGATTTTAGTATAGCACGGCTTTCAAACTACCAGTTGAGGCGATTATTGAGATAATAGCATTTCATCCGGCGTTTTTTCATGTTCCTGTTATTTTTTTAGGCTATACTGGTTTCATTAAACGTATCCAGGCCTTTTTTATCGGGTGATGCCTAAAACGCGAACAGGACTCATAACTTCACAGGGCCCGTACGAGAGCGGGTTTGGTGTTTTAGGCGCGTAGCTTCAATTGTCTATGCCGAAAAATTCCACATTCGGAAAAACATTTCGACTCCATGGAGGGAAGCTTGTGCTTCTCGTCATGCTGTTCCTGTTCTGCGCCTGTGCCGGGGAAGTTCAACCGGTGGCCTCCGCCGACCAACCGACCCCGACAAACGCCCGGACAGCGGACATCCAGCTGACGGCAACCGCCACGCGCCCGCCCTTGCCTGCCTCCCCGTCTACGAAGAACACATCCACCCCCCACCTGCAGACGGTTCCACCAGCGCCACCCACAACCCTTCCAGCGACAGCCCTGGTGGAACCCTGTATCCCTGACGCAATCCCACTGGAGAAAATAATTCCGGGTCATGAGCCCAAGGTTTCGTCCCAGTTCAGGCCAGGTCGGGGGGATGAGCAGGTTCGTATCTGCCAAGCTGGTCAGGTTCTTGTTACCGGACGGGATCTGATTTTGCCGGACCTGGTCACCCTGCCGCCCAGCGATCTCAACCTCCGGGTCAACCCTTCGAACGGCCAGAAGCTTCTCCGTTTCACCAACTTCATCGCGAACAACGGTCCGGGGAAGATGGAACTGTGGGGAGACAGCGACCCGGAAACCGGGAACGTGACCGTCACCCAACACATCACCACCGCACAAGATTCCATTCAAAAGGTGGCCGTAGGGGAATTCTTCTTCCATCGCGAACATAACCACTGGCACTTTGGAAACTTTGCCCGTTATGAAGTTTTGTCGCTTACCCTGGATGTAGACCTGGATCGGGTGCTCGCCTCGGGAAACAAAATCAGTTATTGCCTCCGGGATGACGCGCGTTCCAATATCCCGGACGCAGCCAGGTGGCAGACCTATACGAGCTGTGAAAAGGAAGAACAGGGCATCTCGGTAGGGTGGATAGACGTCTATCGCTATCATCTGCCAGGACAGAGCATCGATATTAGCTCCCTCTCTGATGGCGTTTACGCATTACGCTCGACGGTCAACCCGGGAAAAAATATTTGGGAACAAAACACTGAAAACAATGCCGCCATTCTTTTTATCCAGATCGAAGGCAACCACGTAAAAATGATCGACCCTCCAGGTAAAGGAAGTCAGACCCTCAAGGGCAAAATCGAATAGCTCAAGATGCATAAGTTGGCATCTGTGGGCCAACCGAACTCGCCCAATGACTTATAATCTTCTTATAAGTGGTTCTGTATCTGCTCAGGCGTAGGCAAAACAGGAGGCTGAGCAGTTACGTGGTTCTTTTCCTTAGAGTTGGGAGCAACGATGGCAGAGTATGATTTCGATCTGGTGGTAATCGGTTCCGGACCGGCCGGGCAGCGCGCGGCCATCCAGGCGGCAAAATTGGGGAAACATGTAGCAGTGGTAGAACGCCGGGCCGTCGTGGGAGGCGTTTGCATCAACACCGGCACTATTCCCAGCAAGACCTTACGCGAAGCGGTCATCTATCTATCCGGTTACCGCATGCACGAGATGTATGGGGCTTCCTATACTGTCAAAGAGCGTATTACGATGGATGATCTGCTCTTCCGGGCGGACTACGTGATGCGGCACGAGATCGACGTGATCCAACACCAGCTGATGCGCAACCAGGTGGAACTGCTGTCTGCTGAGGCTTCTTTTGAAGACCCCCACACCCTGAGGTTGGAATTTGTGGACGGGCGCGGCCAACGCCTGGTAACGGCGGCCAACATTATCATTGCCACTGGCACCCGTCCCACCGGTGATAAGCGCGTCCCCATCGACCACAAGCATATCTTCTTGAGCGATGACATCCTGAAGCTGGAGCAACTGCCGCGCAGCCTGACCGTGGTGGGCGCGGGCGTGATCGGGTTGGAATACGCCAGCATGTTCGCAGCGATCGGTGTGCGGGTTACGCTGGTCGATAAGCGCGAGCGCCTGTTGCCGTTTGTGGACCATGAGCTTACCGATACGCTGGTCTATCACCTGCGCCAGAACCGGGTGACGCTGCGCCTGGGAGAAGAAGTTCAGGAACTGGAACTGGTCGACGAGGGCAAAGGGGAACGGGTGCACATCCATCTCGCCAGCGGCAAGCGCATCAACACGGAAAGCGCGCTCTACAGCATCGGGCGGACCGGGGCCACGATTGCCCTCAACCTCTCAGCAGCGGGGATTACCGCGGACAAGCGCGGCTATCTGACCGTCAATGAGTGCTACCAGACCGATGCCCCGCACATCTACGCGGTTGGGGATGTAATCGGTTTCCCCAGCCTGGCCTCCACTTCGATGGAGCAGGGACGGCTGGCAGCCTGTCACGCCTTCGGGGTGGAGGTGAAAAGCGTGCCCGAGCTGTTCCCTTACGGGATCTACGCCATCCCTGAAATCTCGATGGTGGGCCGCACGGAAGAGGAACTGACCGAACAGGGCGTGCCCTACGAAGTGGGCAAGGCCAACTATCGTGAAATCGCGCGCGGCCAAATCATCGGCGATGTCAGCGGCCTGCTCAAGCTGATCTTCCATCTGGAGACGCATGAATTGCTCGGCGTACACATCATCGGCGAAGGAGCCAGCGAGCTGGTCCACATCGGCCAGGCGGTCATGGCGTTTGGCGGCAGGGTGGAATACTTTATCGACACGGTGTTCAACTATCCCACATTGGCGGAATGCTATAAAACCGCGGCTTTCGATGGGATTAATAAGTTGGGCTAATTCTTCAAAGAGGAGTTGTTACAATCGAAAATGTGTTCTATAATGAGAACAAATTTTATCGGTTTTTACGATTTAAGGAGAAAACTGGATGGCTAGCCTGGATAAAACCATTGAACCGAAAATCAACCAGGACGATTTTCTGAACGCGCTGTTCGCCCTGCTGGACGAAACCTTCGAAAATCATCACGGCATCTTTCTGGATAAAAACACGTCCCTCTTCCAGACGCTCGAAACGGTTTCCGCTGAAGAGGCTTCCGTCCCGGTGGGAGGCAAGTGCGCTTCACTGGCCGCGCAGGTAGCCCACGTCACTTTTTATCTCGAAGTGCTCGAGCGTTATATTGTGTATAACGACACCAGCCGGGTGGACTGGGGCGAGGTCTGGCGCACGGTGGAAAAGGTCACGCCCGAAGAGTGGGAAACCTATAAAGCCAATCTTGAGAAAACCTATCGCCGCATAGACAAGCTATTCCACGAAAATGAAACCTGGAACGAAGATGCTATCGGCGGCGCAATGGCAGTCGTAGTGCATACCGCCTATCATCTTGGAGAGATCCGCCAGGCGTTGTGTACCTTGAAGTAAGGAGAGTAGCATGCCCCCGCGACCCCGCTACACCATGCCCGAATTTATGCGCGAAGCGCTCGAAGCGCGCGGATTGGTGGACGCCTACCGCGCCCGTCCGCCCTACCAGCGGAACGACTACATCGGCTGGATCACGCGCGCCAAACGGATCGAAACCCAGGAAAAGCGCTTGAATCAAATGCTGGAGGAACTGGAGAAGGGGGACGTGTATATGAAGATGGCCTGGCAGCCAAAATAGCTTTACGTTTGAAAAAAGACTGGGCGGAAAGATTCCCAAAAGAAGGGCCGGCGTGCGCACGCCGGCCCTTCTTTTGGGATTTCTTTAATGCGATGATGTAACTTCTGAAATGTTATTGTATCGCTTCGCCTGAGGGGGAAACCACGAACCAGTTTCCGGAAAGCCCTTGCCCATTTATATCGCCCGGGTTCTGGTCCCCGGCGAAGTGGTAAAGCGGCCAGCCGTTGTACGTAACTTGCGTCGAACCGTCTTCGCGCTGGAAACTTCCGAGCAGGGAGGCATCCAGGCCCTCGCCGGCGCTGCCAGCCGTCAGAGCAGGCCAGTTCTCCGCACAATTTCCCGAACACGCGCTGGTATTCGCGTTTTGGGTGTCCTTTAAGAAAATGTACAACGTTCTGCCACTCGCATCGACCAACATCGTACCCAGCGGGCCAGCCTGGCTTTGGATCGCGTCCCCGCCTGTTACAGGTACGCCACTGCCCGAGTCAGAGGCATCGTTCCCATAATCGTATCTATCATCCAGCCCATTAGAATCTCCGTTTGAAACAGCAGCCTGGGTAGGCGCCGTGGTCTGCGTAGCAGCGGGCATATCGGTTGCTGAGGGCGGTTCTGTTAAAGCGGGCGCTTCGGTTGCAGCGGGCTGTGCGGTTGGCGATAAAGGCGTTGTGTCCTGGGCACCGCATGCGCTGAGGGACAAGGCAACCATGAACAACATACTGATAAAGAGTTTTCGTCTCATATTCTTCCTCCAAGAATTGGTTCCGGTTTTTGGTATCTTCACTATGGATTACGCCCCCAGGGTCTATTTTGGATTAACGGCTCTGTCCCGTTGAAAACGGGAGAACCGGATTAACTTATGCCGGCAAAACCAGTAACTGTCGCTCGGATTTTTGGAAGAACGTCCACATCGTAAGGATCGCGACTAAATACAGCCCGCCCGTCACCAGGAACAACGGCTTAAAACCATAGTTCTCCTGCACCAACCCGGAGAGATAGGGGCCTATCGACCAGCCTATCTGCCAGGAAATGTTCAACACACTGTTGACCAGGCCCTGGTCGCGCTCGGGCACCTGCTCCATGCAAAAAGCGCTATACAACGGCGTGGCCATATTCATCAGCATCGTGCGCATCAGGAAGCCGATCGCCGCCAGCCAGTAAAACGGCGAAAACCCGATCAGCATCAGGAAGACCAGGCTGGTGAACTGGGTCAGGGTGACAGCCCGCACCTTGCCGCCCAAACGCAGCGCCAGCCGCGGCCCGATCAGGCTGCCCACCCCGATCATCAGCGACGACAGGCTGAACATCGTCCCCAGCAGTTTGTCGGAGATGACGAACTGGTCCTTGAAGAAGACGTTCATGTACGGGATCAGGATAGCCGCCCCGAAGCCGATCAAGACGTTGGGGGTTGCCATTTTGACGGTGGTCCGCACCAGGCCGGACGAACGGCCTGCCTCCGTGGAAACAGGCCCGGGCACCGTCTGACGCGCTTCCGGTTCGCGCATCAGCCACATCGGCAGCATGGCCGTCGTCCCCAGCGAAACCGCAGTAATCAGCACCGCCTGGTAAGCCGTCGCGCTGGTGGCCTGGACATGCAGGAATGTCCCAAAGAGAGCGGGGAGCTGGCCCGCAAACAGGTTGCCGACCGCGCCGGAAATGGTCGAAAGGCCATAGTTCAAACTGAATAGCAGCGTCCGGTTGTGGGAGTCGGCCAGCTTGACCATCAGCGGCGCCTGGCTGACGAGGAAGAGCATGTTGAAGGCGCCGGTCAGGAAGGCAGCGACCAGGATCACAACCGGCTGGCGGGCCGTGATCTGGACCAGCATCATCAGGCTCGCGCCACCGATCCCCAGCAGGATGGCTGGTTTGCGCCCGATCCAGTCCGAAAGCCGTCCGATCGGGATGCCGAGCAGCAGGCCGGCGGTGGCCGGCATCGAGTTGGCTAAGCCTAAAAAATCGCGGTTATGACCGCTTTCCAAAATATAGAAGTTGAAGAACAGCCACCACGCGCTGATAATCACCCCGTCGATGATGGTCATCAAAAGAAATAGCCGGGCAGGCCGGTCGAATGAGCGCACCGGTTCAAGGTAATTTCGATAGAGAGCCTGAAAGAATCGCATGGCTTGGGTTTTACCATGCAACGCTAAATTGATGAAGATCCTGTAGGAGGATTAAAACCATGAGAACGCCGTTCCTGCCCAGAGCCCGATATAGGGATTCGCGACGAACAAAAACAGCAAAAAGCGTTTTCTATAACTATACTTTCACTATTTTCAATCTTTAAAGATACAGATATACTTTCAGCAGGAGACAAATCACATGCAACTATCTCGTGAAGATGCTTCCCTGTTTTTTAAATTTAATGCCTGCCTTGCAGACCTTTGCAAATCGACAGCTGAAAGTTGTGGAGAGGTTAAAGGAAATTAAAGACTATAGAACGATATCCGACCAGGAACGAATTGAATTGAGAAATGCGGTATATGATGAAAATCCAAAGCTGATTGAAGACTTTGTGCGGGAAAATCCTTTTTCGTTTTCTCACGAGGAACTTGAAATTGTTTCAAGTTGGATAAATTACGTAAACGACAGTTTCTTTATAGCGGAATTAACCAAAAAACATGCGATTTTCATACAAGATGACGATGTATTTGCAGTTCTAGCGCTTGTGCAACCACTTCAAGATATACTAGCGGGAGCGTCCCTGCCCGTATACGTAAAAACTGTCTTATTGCCTTTCAAAGGCAAAATTATCTATGATGGTTTACTGGAAGGACATAGCATCTTTTTTGGTCCTGGTATTTCTACATCTGTAAAAAATCGTGTCCGCATTGCAAAACAGAGGGCAGAAATCATCCAGAGCCTTGACCCAGATTGGAAACCCGTTCCGGCAAAACAAAAGAAAACAAAGGATTGGAAACCGTTATTAGATGAGCTCAACGAAAAGGCATCGAAACTACGTTCCAGTTCTGCTGAGCCATTGATTTATGGCCCGGCCTTTAGCCTGGCAAAGTCCAGCCTGGCTTTTGCCCGCATAGCAATCGAATTTCCTGAGGATCTGGAAAAACTCGACAAAGCGTTGCATAAAGTCATGCTTGCATCAAATAAAGTTGAAAAGTCAATATATCATCTGGATTGGTAAACCGGAACATAATGAGACCGGTGATAAACCGGTCTCATTTTTATTTTGAACCCAATAGAATCCCAAAAATGCTTTCAGGTGGCCGCTTGTGTCCGGCATGGTTATCAGACCAAAGGCTTCACTTCACCATATTTCGCAAAACGGTATGCAGAATACCGCCGTTGCGGTAATAGTTCACTTCTACATCCGTATTCAATAAAGCGATTGCTTTGAACTCGATCACGGAATTGTCAATTCTGGTCGTCTTCACGGTCACCGTGCTGCGCGGTTCCATATTATCGCTCAGGCCGGTGATGTCGTAGACTTCATCGCCTTTCAAACCGAGCGTCTCCGCGTTCTGACCTTCCATGAACTGCAGCGGCAGGATGCCCATCCCGACCAGGTTGGAGCGGTGGATGCGCTCGAACGACTCGGCAATGACGGCCTTTACGCCTTGCAGCAACGGTCCTTTTGCGGCCCAGTCGCGGCTGGAGCCGGTGCCGTATTCCTTGCCGGCGATCACGATGCTGGGAACGCCTTCTTCCTTGTACTTCATGGCTGCATCGTAGATTGGCATGACTTCCCCGCTGGGCATCCAGGCCGTCCAGTTACCCTCCTTGGGGGCGACCAACTGGTTCTTCAAGCGGATATTGGCAAACGTGCCGCGCGCCATCACTTGATCGTTGCCGCGCCGCGAGCCGTAAGAGTTGAAATCCCGGTACTCGACGCCGTGTTCCTGCAAATATTTTCCCGCCGGGCTATCGATAGCAATCGAGCCGGCAGGGGAGATATGGTCGGTGGTGATCGAATTGCGGAACAGGCCCAGAACGCGCGCGCCGGTGATATCGCTGACAGAAGGCACTTCTTCCGTCACTTCCTGGAAGAAGGGCGGGTGCTGGATGTACGTGGACGTCTCGTCCCAATCGTACAGGTCCCCGCCAGTGACTTCGATCTCGCGCCACATCTCCGAGCCGGTAAACACGTCCGCATATTTTTCGCGGTACATCTCAGATGTCACGCTCTGGGCGATCGCCTTCTGGACCTCGTGGGTCGTCGGCCAGATATCCTTGAGATAGACCGGCGTTCCGTCCGTGCCGGTGCCTAGCGGCTGGTTAATCATGTCGATGTCAACCGTGCCGGCCAGGGCGTAAGCCACCACCAGCGGCGGCGAAGCCAGGTAATTGGCCTTGACCAGCGGGTGGACGCGGCCTTCGAAATTGCGGTTGCCTGAGATCACGGCGGCGGCCACCAGGTCTTCCCCGGTCACGGCCTTGGCCACCTCGCCAGGCAGCGGACCGGAGTTGCCGATGCAGGTGGTACAGCCGTAGGCAACCAGGTTGAAGCCCAGCTTGCTGAGCGGATCGATCAGACCTGCCCTGGTCAGGTACTCGGTCACTACGCGTGAGCCGGGCGCCAGCGAGGTCTTGACCTGCGGGGCGACGTTCAGCCCTTTTTCAACGGCTTTCCGGGCCACCAGCCCCGCCGCCACCAACACGGACGGGTTGCTGGTGTTGGTGCAGGAGGTGATGGCGGCAATGACGACCGCGCCGTGCCCGATCTGGTACGACCCACCGTTTGTGCCGACCGTACCCCGGCGCGCCAGCGCGTCGGGACCCAGTTCGAAACCGCGGTCTTTGACCGGGGCCCTGAGCGCCTCTTCGAAGGTGTCCTTCATCTCGGTCAACGGGACGCGGTCTTGTGGGCGTTTGGGTCCGGCCAGGGAAGGAACGACAGAGCCAAGATCCAGCTCGAGCGTATCGGTGTATTCCGGTTCAGGAGAATGTTCGTCGTGGAATAAGCCCTGGGCGCGCAGGTAGGCTTCCGTCCGTTCGATGACTTCCTCCGGGCGGCCGGTGAAGCGCATGTAACGGATGGTTTCCTTGTCCACCGGGAAGAAGCCCATCGTGGCGCCGTATTCGGGCGACATGTTGCCGATCGTGGCGCGGTCAGGCAGGGTCATGCTGTCCAGGCCGGGGCCGAAGAACTCGACGAACTTGCCGACCACGCCCTTGGCGCGCAGCATTTGTGTGACGGTCAGCACCAGGTCGGTGGCTGTGACGCCCTCTGCGAGCTTACCGTGCATTTTGAAACCGATCACGTCTGGCAGGAGCATGTCCATCGGCTGGCCGAGCATGACCGCTTCAGCTTCGATGCCGCCCACGCCCCAGCCGACCACGCCCAGGCCGTTGATCATGGTGGTGTGCGAGTTGGTTCCGACCAGGGAATCGGGGAAGAGCAGATCCGGGCCCTCGGAGGGGTTCTTCATGACCACGTCAGCTAAATATTCGAGATTGACCTGGTGCACAATTCCGGTCATCGGCGGGACGACGCGAAAATTGTCGAAGGCTCTCTGCCCCCATTTCAAAAACTCATAGCGTTCGCGGTTACGATGGAACTCCATTTCGGTGTTACGCTGCAGCGCTTCGGGGGTGGCGAAGAAATCGACCTGCACGGAATGGTCGATGACCAGGTCCACCGGCACCACCGGATTGACCCGCTTGGGATCGCCGCCCAGGCGGGCTACCGCCGCGCGCATGGCCGCCAGATCGACGACAGCCGGCACACCGGTAAAATCCTGCATCACTACGCGGGCGGGCAGGAAGGGAATGCCGGGGCGTTTGCCTTGTGCCGTCCACGCAGCGATGTTCTTCACATCCTCTTTGGTGATCTCGCGCTCGTTGCACTGGCGCAACGCCGCCTCGAGCACGACGCGGATCGAAAACGGAAGCCGTTTAAGGTCCGTCAGATGCGCTTTTTCCAGCGCGTCGAGGCGGTAATACGCATAAGTCCCGTGGCTGGTGTCCAGCGTAGCACGGGCGTTGAAAAAATCTTGCATGGTGATCTCCTTCGTCTTTCCCTGCTAGCCCTCTCCCAAAGGAAGAGGGCCGGGGTGAGGGATTGAACAGGTCACCACAGAGACCAAAAAGACGCAAAGGTGCGCCTTTGTCGTCCTTTCGGACTGTGTGGTGAGTCTTTGTTGTGGATTTCTATTCTACCAAAGTAAGGTGGAATACAGCAAGCAGGTTATTTTCTGCAGAGAGAGCAGGGCAATTGACATGCTTATTTCATCCGAAACATCATTGCGCTGTGTGGTACATTTTGTTAAACCTTTTGCTGTTAAGGGCAACGCAATACACCTCATTGTGAGTTGTACGCAGGAATTAAGAGGCAATATGGGCCAAGAGATCGAGAGAAAATTTCTTGTAAAGGGAGACTCGTGGCGAACCGGCAAAGGGACTCCGATTCGCCAGGGATATTTGCACAACGAAATCGACGGAACCGTGCGAGTCCGTACCAAAAGGGAGCGCGGTTACCTGACCATCAAAGGCAAAACGACCGGGATCAGGCGCCTGGAATTCGAATTCGAAATTCCAGTACAGGAAGCGAACCCAATCCTGGATGAGCTATGCATCAGGCCTCTGATCGAGAAAATACGCTATGAAGTTCAAGTAAGCGGGTTCAAGTGGGAAATCGACGAGTTTCTGGGAGAGAATGCCGGCCTGGTGGTGGCTGAGATCGAATTAGAAGATGAGAACCAGGAATTCCCCACACCAGACTGGTTAGGAAGGGAAGTCTCAAGTGATTTTCGCTATCAAAATGCCAATCTGGTGAAACAGCCGTATAGAAAGTGGGGAAAAGCGTGAGAGAAACGCAAGAATTGTCTTTTGATTGGCTCTTTTGTATAATAGGACAACCTTTGTCCGCATATTAGCTCATTGGTAGAATGTTGCGGCCAACACCCTACCAATGGGCCTTACACGGAAGTATTCCCGATAAGAGATAATCAGGCCAGAAAACGTTACAGTAACAAGGCAGCGTATTTGACGCTGGCCTTTCGTCCCCAGCCTGATATAGACTTTGATTCTCGTTCAAGGAGTGATGCGGCATGACTTTGCCAATCATACTGTTGTTAGTGATTCTTGCGATCGCGTTGCTGCTATTCTGGTTCGAGTGGATATCGCCGGATGTGACGGCGTTGGGAGTGTTGCTGGCGCTGATCATATTGGGGCTGGTCCCGTTAGATCAGGCGTTCGCCGGCTTTGGCAGCGATACGGTCATGCTGTTGCTTGGGCTACTGATCATGACAGCGGCGCTGATGCGCACCGGCGTGGTGGAGGTAGTGAGCCGTAAATTCTTGCAATTCACGAGCAAGAACCCGGCCAGTTTGCTGCCCGCAACCATGCTGGCGGTGGCGTTGTTAAGCGCCGTGATCAATAACACGGCAGCAGCAGCGTTCTTCTTGCCGGTGATCTTGGGCTTGAGCCAACGCTCTAGCGTAAGCGCCTCGCGCTTGCTGATGCCAATGGCGTTTGCGGCGATTTTAGCCAGTTCGATGACCCTGGTAAGCACCTCGACCAACGTAGTCGTGAGCGGGCTGATGACGCAAGCCGGCCTGCCGCCGATTGGAATGTTTGAGTTGACGCCGGTGGGCGTGCCGGTGCTGGCGGTGGGACTGGTTTACATGCTGTTCTTCGGGCAGCGCCTGATCCCCGAGCGACCCGCCCCCGAAACCCTGACCGAGACGTTTGGCCTGCGCCCTTTCCTGGCCGAGCTGCGCATTGCACCCGACTCGCCGCTGGCCGGCAGTACGCTGGCCCAATCGGGTCTTGGCCGCGATTTCGACCTGATGGTGCTGGCCATCCTCCGGGATGAGAAACGCCAGCTTGACCCCTCTGCAGACGCCATGTTACAGGCAGGCGATAAACTGCTGGCCGAAGGATCGTCCGAGGCAATTTTGAAGGTCAAGGATATTCCGGGGATCGATATCCAGGCCGATGCCAAATTCTCGGATGATGACTTGCAGGGCGAAGTACTGCGCCTGGCAGAGGTGGTGCTGTTGCCACGCTCGCCGTTTATTGGCCGCACACCGAAGGCCTTGCAGTTACGCGAGCGCTATCAAATTCAGGTACTGGCCATCAATCGCCGCACCGGGGTGATCCGTTCCAAGATTGCTGAGACCCGTTTGGAGTTGGGAGACGTGCTGCTGGTGCAGGGCAACCAAAAGCAGATTGCTGCGCTGCAAGCCGAAAATGCCTTCGACGTGTTAGGGGTGATGAACGCGCAGCGATTCAACCGCCAGCAAGCCTGGTTGGTGATGGGGATTTTTGTAGGAGCGCTGCTGCTCGCGTCTTTGAAGCTCGTCCCGCTGCCTGCGGCCATGCTGTTGGGCGCGCTGCTGGTCTTTGTGACCCGCTGTATAACGCCCGACGATGCGTACCGCCAGGTAGATTGGAAAGTCCTGATCCTGATCGGCAGTATGCTGGGGCTGGGGGTGGCGATGCAGTCCACTGGCACGGCAGAGTTCCTGGCCGACCGCCTGACGGCACTGGCGGGGAGCTGGAATCCGCTCTGGCTGCTGACCGGCTTCTTTGCCTTGACCGTGCTGCTGACCCAGCCGATGTCCAACCAGGCGGCCGCCGCGGTGGTGATTCCCGTGGCGCTGCAAACAGCAATCCAGTTGGGATTGAACCCGCGCACATTTGCCATGATGATCGCGATTGCGGCGAGCACCTCTTACCTGACGCCGCTGGAGCCGGCCTGCCTGATGGTCTATGGGCCGGGGCGCTATCGCTTCATGGATTTTCTTAAAGTCGGCGGGCTCTTGACGATAGTGGTGTACCTGCTCGCCATTATCCTGACGCCCATCCTGTGGCCGCTGTAAATCCCTTAACCCGGCCGGCATCCGCTGCAGCCAGCGCACGTTTTTCTAAGAAATCAGCCCCACTGTTTCAAGCGGGGCTGAAACTCTTTATCCTAATTCCTTCTGCAACTGACCGATAAGCTCTTCCCTCTCCCCATCTGCCAAAAACGATGCTTGGGCTGCCGCCAGCACCCGCTCTTTGAGCACGTTGATCGGTACGCCCAGGTTTTCGCGGGCCAGCTTGAACTCGTGGCTCAGGTCGATTTGCGAGACGCTGGGATCGTCGGTGTTGAGGGTTACATTCAGGCCGGCTTGTATCATACGCAGGAGTGGATGGTCGCTCAGAGCGGGCACCACCCCCGACTGGTAGTTGCTGGTTACACACACTTCAAAGGCTGTGCCCCGTTCGCGCGCCAGCGCTACGACGTTTTCGTCGTCCATCACACGCACCCCGTGTCCGATGCGTTCCGCACCGACCTGCTCGATCGCCTCGCGCACGTTCTGCGCCTCGCCCCACTCCCCGGCATGCATGGTGAGATGCAAACCAGCCTGTTTGGCTTCGCTGAAGATGCTGGCGAAGGGCTTGGCAGCGAACTCGGCTTCGTTGCCCGCCAGGTCCATGCCCACAACGCCGTCTTTGACATGTTCTGCCGCCAGCCAAGCCACCTGTTCGGCCAGCTCCGGGCTTTCGTGCCGGTTGACGGAAACGATCAGGCGGACCTGAATCCCGAAATCCGCCGCCGCCTGAGCAGCGCTGCTGCTTACCCAATCCATCACGTCATGCAAGGGGAAGCGTTCGGCCCGGCTCAAAGCCACGGGTGTGAAGCGCAGTTCCATGTACTTGACGTTGTCCTGTGCGGCATCTTCCACCGCCTCGCGGGTGACCCGATGAATGACATCCGGCGATTTGTAGAATAAGCGCAATGTATTGAATTTGGCGAGGAAGTTTTGGAAAGTGAACGGATCTGCCTCCTGTACCTGCACCATGTCGCTCAACCCCACGATGCTGGCCGGCAAAGAAATGCCGTGCGCGTGGGCAACCTCCAGCATGGTTTGCAGGCGCAATGAGCCCTCCAGATGTCGATGAAGCTCCACCTTGGGCAAGGTTTTATAGAGGTTCCGCGGGGTGGTAATTTCGCTCTTCAAACACTAATGTCGCTTTCGCTTCTTCTTCTTTTTACCACTCTTACCTGTCTGGCTTCCCTGCGCGGCAGGGATGGGTGCGGGACGTTGTCCCGAGCCTGCCCGCCCCGGCGCTGCCGGTCGGGCCGGGGTCGAAGGGCTCTCGCCGCTATCGGTCAAGGTCAACTGGATGCGGCGCGGCTGATAGGCAAACACCCGGCTGATCACCAGCGAGCGGATGTCCGACAATAATCCCTGGAACATCTCAGAGGCTTGCGCTTTGTATTGTACCAGCGGGTCGCGCTGGGCGTAAGCCTCCAATCCGATCGACACGCGCAGCGCCTCCACCCGGGTCAGGTACTCGACCCATTGCTCGGTAATAGCCTGCAACAACAACTGTCTGTGGACCTGGTTCAGCACCTGGCGACCGACTTCGCGCGCTTTCGCTTCATCCTGGCTCGCCCCCTCCCCCCCCGCAAGTGGGGTGGGCAAGGAGGGGGTCTCACCGCGTTTTCCCGCTTCTTGCAGGCGGGACTTCGCGAGTTCTCCCTCTCCCCAGGCCAGCACTAACGCATCTTCGGCCTCGACCAGGTGCTCCAAGACCTCGTCAACCACTTCCTCTTCGGGGCGGTCTTGCAGGTATTGGGCGGTCAGGAAGACATAGCTGAAGCGGCTAAAGGCCTGTTTCACCTGGCGGTGTGTCTTGGAATCAAACGCGGTCCGCACACCCTGGGAGAGCGCCAACAACAGCCGCAACCTGGCATCGTCGTCTTCAACGGGTTCGCGCTGCAAGAACGCATCGATATCCCGGCGGACCTGCCCGTTCTCCCCGACCAGGCGCTCGCGCTGATTACGCATGAGCTCTTCGCTGGTATCCAGGATCGTAGCGGAAAGCTCATCCCAATCCGCGGACTGGAGTGCGCTTTTGTCGATTTCCAACAATTCGTTCAGGCGGTTCTCCACCGCGCCGATCACACGCATGGCATAGAGCGAGGTCAGTCCCCAGACCAGCATGTCTTTAACGTCATCCTCGATTTCATCCGGCTCGTTCGCCAGCAGACGCATCTGGTTGTTGGATAACTTCAACGGCAAACGAGCGATGCTTTGCAGCTCGTCAGCCAGTTCCTGGGGTTTACGCTGTCCTGAGCCTGCCTGCCCCCCCGAGGGGGTCGAAGGATCTGAATCTCTTAAGCCCTCGAAGAAGATATCCAGCGCATCGGAACGCTCGTCGATCTGTTGATCGAGGTTCTCGGCGGTACGCTCGAGCAGAGATTGGATCGCGCGCAGGGTGTGCGCTTGTTCCGCCTCGATGGCGTCCGAGACGAGCTTGAGGGCAGCGGAGCGGATCTCCTCGTCAGATTGGCTTAGCTCCTCCAGCAACAGACTCAGCCCATAGCTGGGGAAGACGCCGTTCTCTCCGTAGGCGAAAGGCGGTTGGACCTGTTCGAGCCAGGCCATTAACTTCCAGGGACCTTCTTCATCGACCAATCCAGCCGGCACGCGCAATTCGATCTCAGTCTGGAGCATATCCCGAACATCTTCGCTCAGATCCTCTTTGACAAAGATGCGGTCGCGCTGGGAGTAGATGCGCTCGCGCTGGCTGTTGAGCACGTCATCGTACTCGAGCAGGTGCTTGCGGACGTCGAAATTGGCGCCCTCCACGCGGCCCTGCGACTGCTCGACGATGCTGCTGACCACCCGGCTCTCGAGCGGCAGCGAATCGTCCACGCGCAAGCGCTCCATCAGGCTGCTGACCTGCTGGCCGGCGAACATGCGCATCAGGTCATCTTCGAGCGAGAGGAAGAAGCGCGAGGAGCCGGGGTCGCCCTGGCGGGCGGCGCGACCGCGCAACTGGTTGTCGATGCGGCGGGCTTCGTGGCGCTCCGAGCCGATCACGTGTAACCCACCCAGCGCCTTGACGCGCTCCATGTCGTCGAAGTATTGCAGGAAATGCTTCACCTGGCTGTCGTAGATGCCATAAACCTCGGGATCGGCCTTGCGCAACGCCTGGCGGCGCTCTTCGAGCGGCATCTCGTAGGGATCATCCACGCCAATACGGTTCAGCACGCGATTGATGGCGGCGAACTCTTCCTCGGCCAGCTCGCCGCCCAGCTTGATGTCGACGCCGCGCCCGGCCATATTGGTGGCAATGGTCACTGCGCCAAAAGCGCCCGCGCCGGCGATGATCTGGCTCTCCTCGGTGTGCTTGCGCGCATTCAGCACGTCGTGCGGCACGCCTGCCTTGAGCACCGACTTCAGGCGCTCGGCATCTTCCGCCCCCAATCCAAGCATGTCTAAGACAACCGGCAGGTTCTCCTCGTCCTCAGGATTGATGCTGTTCAGGCCAAACGGCTGCGCGAACTTACGCAACTGCCCGGGATTGATCTGGTCGAGCGGCGCATTGAATGGCACCAGCTCTTCGATCAGGCGCCCATCTTCGACCCGGTCATTGGCGACCATCCAGGTGTGACGGACGAGCAGCACCTGGACCAGCCGCCGGACCGGCTCCGCGCGCAACCGGTTGGAGAGCATGTCCGAGGCTTCGACGGAGGTGGTGCCTACCAACATCGGCCTGCCCATCACGTGGAAGCGGACAATTTCGGTGGCGATGGCGCGCAGCTTGGCTTCCACCGTGCGATAGATGATGTCCGGGTAGTCCTTGCGCTTCCACAGCACCGGCTCGGCGTCCGCAGGATCGTCGGGACGCAGGTAGTAGGTGTACTGGTAACCTTCCTCGTCCTTGGCCTTGTGCTCGACCAGTTGGCTATCCTTGCCGAAGGACTGGAACTCCAGGTTGGTCGGGATGGGGGTAACTTCCAACTCGTAGATCTTGTTGAACTCTTCGGCTTCGGTCAGGGCGGTACCGGTCATACCGGCCAGCTTCTTGTACATACGGAAGTAGTTCTGGATGGTGATGGTCGCGTAGGTGACCGACTCCGGTTCTACCCGGACCCCTTCTTTGGCCTCCACTGCCTGGTGCAGGCCGTCGCTCCAGCGGCGTCCCGGCATCAGGCGCCCGGTGAACTCGTCCACGATGACGACTTTGCCGGCCTGGACGAGATAGTCCTTGTTGCGTTTGAAGAGGTGCTGGGCGCGCAGGGCCTGTTCGAGATAGCCCAACAGGCGGGCCTGTTCGGGGGTCACGTCTTCGGGTCGGTCGGGGTCCTGCAGCGGCTGTCCGAGCAACTGCTCGACGTGCGCGATGCCGATCTCGGTCAGGGACACGTTGCGGTCCTTCTCGCTGACCTCGTAATCCTCCGGGTTGAGCTGTTTGACGAGTTGCGCCATCCGGCCGTACCACTCCAGATCACCGGAAGCAGGCCCGGAGATGATCAGAGGCGTACGCGCCTCGTCGATGAGGACGTTGTCCACCTCGTCGATGATGGCGTAGTGGTGTCCGCGCTGCACGCGCGCGTCCAGGCGCATGGTCATGTTGTCGCGCAGATAGTCGAAGCCGAACTCGGAGTTGGTGCCGTAGGTGACGTCGGCGCGATACGCCTCGGCGCGATCGACCATTCGGAGCTGGTGCTGGTCCTCGTGCGGGGATTCCTTCTTGAGATCGATCAGGAAGGCCTTCTTCCCGTTCTCGGTGACGGCCGCCATCTGTAGCACGCCAACCGACAGGCCGAGGAAGTTGAAGATCGGCGCCATCCAGCGCGCATCACGGCGGGCCAGGTAATCGTTGACCGTAATAAGGTGGGTGCCTCGCCCGGAAAGCGCGTTGAGATACAGCGGCAGCGTGGCCACCAGCGTCTTGCCTTCACCGGTCTTCATTTCGGCGATAGAACTGCGATGTAGCGCAATTCCACCGATCATCTGCACGTCATAGTGACGCAAGCCGATGGTGCGTTTGGACGCTTCGCGCACCACTGCGTAAGCTTCCGGCAGGATTTCTTCTAACAATTCCTGCTCGACTTCGAATTTTTCATCGTCGTCCTCGATACCATCGGTGGCCTCTTTGAGCTGCGCGCGGAACTCGTCCGTTTTGGCACGCAACGCTTCGTCGCTTAAAGCTTCGAATTTTGGCTCGAGTTCGTTGATGCCCTCGACCAGCTGGCTTAATTTTTCGATTTCACGTCGGTTGGGGTCGCCCCCGAAGAGTTTAACAAAGTTCTGTAACATTTTGGACCTTTCGGGGAGGGATTATAACAGAGGGGCATATGAAGAAGATAAGAAAAACCGGACAGAAATTTCTGCCCGGTCTTTTGACGATGGGTGCGTTTCAGATTTCCTCCACCAGCTTGGTGATGCCCACATTGGTGTGTCTGCGCCGCCCAGAAACTGAAACGCACCCGATCCCCTGGATTCCCCCACCAATTTCCCTAGTAAAGATTACATTAAGAGTGTAGAAAATTTCACGGGTTTGCGCAATAGACAGGCTGTCGCTTGACATAGACAGTTGTACCGACTTATAAAAAGGGATTGCAATTCAGCGCTGATTTTGCTACGCTATGCAGAAGAAGGGAAATATCTGATGAATTCTCAAACCATCCGCGTTACCATCCTGGACGACCACCAGAGCATTATCGACGGTTACCTGTACCGTTTAAGCAATTCCAATAACGTCGAGGTGGTCGCTACGATCAGTTACGGTGAGGAACTGGAGCCTGCTCTGGCAACGCATCCCACCGATGTGCTCTTGCTTGACGTCAATGTGCCAACTTCAACGGAGAACCCGAACCCCTATCCCATCCTGCACAGCATCCCGAGCTTGCTGGAGAAATACTCCGATCTGAACATCCTGGTCATCTCGATGCACGCCGAACGCAGCCTGATCCGCGCGGTGATGGAAGCGGGCGCCAGCGGCTATGTGCTCAAAGATGACCGGGCTATCCTTCAGGATCTGGGGAACGTGGTCCAATCCGTCGCCAGCGGAGGCATTTCCTTCAGTAAGAAGGCTCACCAGATCATGCTGGACCAAAAGGCCGGGCCAAGCGGACAGAATCTCAGCGCCCGGCAACTGGAAGCGCTTTCGCTATGCGCCGCTTACCCGGATTGGAGCAGCGCCGACGTGGCCAAGAAAATGTCTGCCTCTCACTCGACCGTCCGCAACCTGCTCTCAGGAGCATACCTTCGCTTGGGCGTACACAGCCGTATGGCGGCTATCGAAAAGGCGCGCCAGATGGGGCTGATTACACCTCATTCTCAGGCTCCCCCGGCGTAAAAGAAGCGGGCAGCGATTCCCCAACTGCTTCGAACAAATATTTGACCAACTACAGGGAACACAGTCAGTACGCTGTAGGGCACTTTGAGCAGATTAGTCCCTGCCCAGCATCTGATCTACCAAGAATTGACCGCGCCGCAGCGGTTCAAAATATCCTGCGCTTTGTTCATAGCATTCTTATCCCTTATCTCGCCATAAAGCTTTATAAAACCGTCCGTTGAGGTTGATCGAGCGACTGTGCGGCTCTAGTATTTACAGTCACAATGGGACATATATCAGAACTAGGGATATGAGTATCCGCCTACCGCAAATCCACATCCTATGGTAAAAATATAGACACTGCCCTTTTTCTTGGGCGATACTTAGCAACCTCCTTTCCAAATCATTGTTTCGATTATTAAATTCCATCATGCTCGGAGATCTGCTATGAATCAGAGCGACCCAAGTCAAAGGCATCCAATCGGAATACTTATCCCACTAGTTGTCCTGGCATTATTGGTTTTGTTCACATATGGTTATCTTTTTGCAGCTCCTTACTCTGGCATCTATTTCAATCCTTACAGCGGACGCATTGTGCAGTTGTTTGTTCCCGGAGATGCCCTGCCAACAATCCAAATTGATGATCGTATCCTAAGCATTGGTCCCGTTTCCTGGGATTCTTACCAAGATGACAGGAAGGTCGCCTTTTTTGAAAACGTGCAACCCGGCCAATTAGTAGAAATCGTTGTGGAACGAAATGGGCAGCAAATCGCGATCAACTGGCGCTTTCCTGGTTTCAACCAACAAGAATTTCAGTTCCGTTTTTTCAATACCTGGTGGCTGGCCTTTACCTTCTTTTTGCTCGGCCTGGTCGTACAGTTTTTTCTACGGCCTAAAGATGTACGCTGGCGTTTATTGATTTCTGCCAATTACCTGACGAGCATATGGCTGATTGCGGGCACCCTATCCTCTCGTCATATCTGGGAAAGCTCAATAATCTTGCGTGCCATAACTTGGTTGATGCTTCCTGTGTATCTCAATCTTCATTGGGTTATTCCACAATCCCTGCGGAAAGTCCCCTCCTTCTTCTGGATTATTTTCTATTTCCTTGGATCCATTCTTGCAGTAAGTGAGTTCCTACAACTCTTGCCAGGATCTGCATATTTGCTTGGCTTTTTACTTATGCTGGTGGGGAGTATCATTCTGTTAATCATCCGTTTTGTACGCCAGCCTACGCAACGGCTCGAGTTGGGATTGCTGGCCGTAACGATCCTCATTGCTTTAGCCCCTACGATTGTTCTGGCCATCTTCGGTTTGTCTGGCAGCATTCCCAATCTAGGAGGAGTCGCTTTGCTTGCTCTGCCGCTCATGCCAGGTGCTTATATTTTTATCGTCTACCGCCACCAATTAGGCGGATTGGAATTACGGGCCAACCGGCTATTCTCCATATATACTTTTCTTGTTTTGCTCACAACGATCCTCTTGCCTCTTATTTCGATGGCCCAGTACCTGTCTCTTTCACCAGAGTCCGTGCCTTTCTTGGCAGTAGCGTTATCCGTCTTAACTGCTTATGTTTCCATACGGATTTTCCCTGCTTATCAAGTCTTCGTCGAGAAGAACTTGTTGGGAATCAAGCTGCCCTACCAGAAACTGGCTGAAACCTACTCCGCGCGTATTACGACCAGCCCATCTCTTAAAAGTCTACTAAACTTGATAGAAGGAGAAATCCTTCCCAGCCTGCTGATCCGCCAGTTTGTTTTCTTGAACGTTGAAGGCCATTCGCCTAAACTGCTGCTTATCAAAGGTCTAACAATTGAGCAGGCCCTGAGCGGATGCGATTTCACCGGTCTCATTGCAGCTTCGGGAAGTTACCGCCCTGCTTCCGTGCTAAACCATCAACAACCTTGTCCTTGGGCATATCTGGTCCTGCCACTCAAGGTGGGCGAGTCCGTGCTTGGCTTTTGGCTTTTCGGTCGCCGTGATCCGGACGATTTTTATTCATCCTCGGAGATCCCCATCTTTCAATCCCTGGCCAACCAAACCGCCATTGCCTTGAGCAATATCCTCCAGACCGAACGCTTGCGTGCGCTCTATCTGGCAAACGTCGACCGCTATGAAGAAGAACGATTACATCTGGCCCTTGAATTACATGACAGCGTCTTGAATCAGTTAGCGGTTTTACAAATGAATTTGGACAGTCCCTCGCAAAAGTTCCAGGATGCTTATGATGGCCTGGCAGAGCGCTTACGAGAGATCGTGAGTGACTTGCGGCCGCCCATGCTCAATTACGGCCTGGAACCGGCCATCCGTGAACTGGCTGAGAATCTGGTGGAGCGTGACAGTGAAAGCGTGCAAGTAGATTTGGATTTGAAAAATGATGGAACCCGATACCCGCCAAAAACAGAACTACACTTGTTCCGCATCACGCAGGAGGCTTGCGAAAACGCTTTGCGCCATGCACAGGCCAGGAAGATTAAGATTTCCGGGACCCTATATACACAGGAAATACATCTGGATTTAGAAGACGATGGGGTTGGCTTCGAGGCCGGAGAAAATCTGCAATTGGATGCCCTTCTAGCGAATAAACACTTCGGGCTGGCCGGAATGATCGAGCGTGCTGCAATTATCGGGGCAGAAGTCAGGATTAACTCAACGCCAAAAACGGGGACGCACATTCAAGTTCTATGGAAAGCCGATTTAGCAACGCGGCTGTAACTTGCTCCTGAAACAGAGTTTGGTCAACTTCTTCACTTTGAAAAGCACAAAAGAAAGGGAAGCCGCTTTTATCCAAGAACCGGACAGGAGTATCCTGTCCGGTTAATCATTTCTGCTGTGCTGAAAGTTATGGTGAGGTGCGGCCGGGGCCGAGCAGCGGGCAAAGCAGGTAATTATCGCCTTCGTCCATCTCGTTATTGCCGGTTGTGGTCCAAAGGGGTCGAAATTCATGTTTATTCCAACATTGTTTTTCGCCCGGCCGGATTTCATTTCGCGGTGAGCGACTTCGATCTCCTGTCATTGTGTGTCGCCCAAAGCTGAAAATCTCCCCCAACACTAATCCAATCGCACGCCAAAAGGACCGATCCTACTTGAAGGCGGGTTTGTGCGCTTCCAGTAGCGTATATAGACTGTGTATTAAACTCGATTGCTCTTTATCATTAACCATAGAAGCCTTCTGGATATGGTAGTCTCTCAACTACACCTTACTCAGAAGGCTTCCCTTTTTCAAATACCCCTGGAAAAAGGCCAAACTCTAGGTTTGGTTTTATGGTTTGCCAGACATCATGAGCCTGACAGTATGCTCGACGTTATTTCACGGGTAGGAGAGGGCACTGGAAGTAATTGCCGCTTTCTACGACAGTGACATCACCAGCCTGTATAAAACCGTCTAATTGGTCAAAGGATGTAATCGGATCATCAGGGGGCGTAATGTTCCAAGTAACGAAATATTCGATCCAACGGCCACCGTTGTAAGACGGGTTCCCTGGCCCGGCCTCAGACACAGGAAGTTGCCCTGCAACGCCGTTCGTGAATTTGTACAGTCCATCGAACGATTGCCGGTTGTGATCATTGGGGGCGGGGAGATCGGCGTTTCCCTTCGTGCCCCAGGCGACGCCGTCGGCATAGATTGCAGGGCCAAAGTTAGGACCAGCGGCGAAGGCTGGAATGACGGTGACGATGAGTAAGGCCAGGGCAAGGGTTAAAGCTAACATTTTCTTTTTCATAAGTTATTCTCCATTTCACTAAAGGGGTTTCGACTTGTAAGAACTTGTTCGTACCTTACAATAAGCACCTCCTTGTCCATTTGTATATAGATAGTGTAGAGGAAAAGGATTGCGAAACCCTTCAGCAGACCTTATGAAAGTATTACGAGAATATGAACAAAAAATAGCCGCGGAGCCTTTCCGCGGCTATTTTTTGTTCATATCTATCACTTCTATTTGGACGCTGATAAACGCAGAAAACGCTAATTCTTTTTTTACCTTGTCTGTGGTTTCGCTACAAATCGGAAAACCAACCATAAATCAGCGGAATCAGTGTTCTTCTGCATCCCCTTTTTGAAAAATAACACTGCAAGAAGAATTTACCGTCTCAAAAGAGCATCCAACACCAAATACAGCTCGGGGGACTCTCCTAAATCCTTGAAATGCTCCATGCGCCGGTAAATCTCCCCCGAAGCGCGATGGAACCCGCCCGGTAGGCCAGCGGATTCGAACGTGCTGGCAATCTCGTCCATTTCCCCGGCAAACCGCCAGGCTTTGGCCGTTGCGCGCCGGGCCCGGCGTTCGGCCCCCTCGCTGAACCCGGGCTCGTCCCGCTCCCATTGCGCGGAGAGCTCCTCCCGCACGCCGGAAAATTCGGCCAGCGCCAGGATCGCGGTTAACAACGCCGTCGTCCCTTTCGAGTAAGCTGCATAGCACATCTTGATCGCGGAGGCTTTACCGATTTCCTCGCCAATGATGCTGGTTTCCAAGGGGCCGGCCGAGAAACAAGCCGCTATTCGTTTTGCTTCTTCCCCTGAAAGATACAGCCAGGTTTCGCCGGACGTCCAGGCCGGTCCGCCGATGATGCCACCGTCTACGAAGGAGATACCTGCCTGCGACAGCATTTGTCCGATCTGTTGTGCTTCTCGGGTGCGATGGCGTTGGCGTCCAGATAAAGGCCCTGGAATCCCTGCCGCGATCACCTGTTCCGCGACCTCTTCGGCGGCGTGCGGCGGACAGACGCTCATGATGATCGAGCATTCCCTGCACACAGCCCGCAGCGTACCCAGGTCACGCAGGTTGTGTTCAGCGGCACGGCTCCGGGTCGCCTCGCTGCGCCCTTCGGAGGCGTAGCAGACCCGTTGTCCGGAGTGAAGTGCGGAGGCGGCGATGGAAATGCCCATCGCGCCGGGGTGCAGGATTCCGATCATTTCAGTCCATATTTTTCTCCTTGCCTGGAGAGACCATCGGGAGCGAAGTCGAATCGTCCCGTAGGGGAAGGGCAAGCGCTGTATTGCGTCGTGCTTCGACTTCGCTACGCTCCGCTCAGCATCAATGTTAGTATGTCCTTAAAAAACCCGATATTTTAAGGGAGCCGCAAAGTGAATAATGAAACAGACGTGCTATAATGCCAGCAAGCTCCCATGTCATTCGCGCACCTGCACGTCCACACCGAGTATTCGCTGCTTGATGGCTTTTCGAACATCAAGAAGCTGGTCAAGCGCGTTCAAGAGCTGGACATGTCCGCCGTGGCGATTACCGACCACGGCACGATGTTCGGGGTGATCGATTTCTACAACGCGGCCACAGAGGCGGGTATCAAGCCCATCATCGGGATGGAAGCCTACATGGCCGCGCGGGGGATGAGCGACCGCGATTCGAAGCTCGACCGTACGTCCTCTCACCTGCTGCTGCTGGCCGAAAACGAGACCGGTTACAAAAACCTGCTCAAGATCGCTTCTGCCGCGCAGTTGGAGGGCTTTTACTACTACCCGCGCATCGACCACGACTTCCTGGCGGCGCACTCCGAAGGGCTGATCTGCACCTCGGGCTGTATGTCGGCGGAGATCCCGCGCGCGCTGTTGAATGATAACCCCGAAGAAGCGGTGCGGCGCCTGAACTGGTACTACGATGTCTTCGGGCCGGAACGCTTCTTCGTCGAGCTCCAGCACCACAATATCAAGGAAATTACCGAGCTCAACCGCCGCCTGGTGGAAGTGGGCGCGCGTTACGCGGCCAATTACGTGGCCACCAACGACGTGCATTACATCAACCAGTCCGACTCTAAACTGCAGGACATCCTGCTCGCTATCCAGACCAATTCCCTGTTGAGCGACACATGAGCGCATGAAGATGACGGACAATTCGTACTACCTGCGGACGGCGCAGGAAATGCAGCGCCTGTTCGCGGAAGTGCCCGAGTCGCTCAGCAACACCCTGCTCATCGCCGAACGCTGCAACGTGGACCTGTCGTTCAAGGGCTACCACCTGCCCGAGTTCGACGTTGCCCCGGGCTACACGGCGGAAACCTACCTGCGTCACTTGTGCGAGCAGGGGGCAATTCGCCGTTATGGGGAGCAGGCAAGCAGCCAAAAGGTCCGCGAGCGGCTCGATTACGAGTTAGGCGTGATCCACAAGATGGGCTTCGACGCCTACTTCTTGATCGTTTGGGACCTGTGCCAGTACGCCAAGAAAAATGAGATCTGGTACAACGCGCGCGGTTCGGCGGCCGGGTCCATCGTCGCGTTCACCCTGGACATCACGCTGGTCGACCCGCTCGAGCACGATCTGATCTTCGAGCGCTTCCTCAATCCCGGCCGCGTCAACATGCCTGACATCGACCTGGACTTCCGCGATGACCGCCGGGCCGAGATGATGGAATACTGCGCCCGCAAGTACGGCGAAGACAAGGTCGCCTCGATCATCACCTTTGGCACGATGGGCGCGAAAGCCGCCATCCGCGACGTGGGTCGCGTGATGGACATCCCCCTGCCCGTGGTAGACCGCATCGCCAAAATGGTGCCCTTCGTCTCCGGCCGGACCGTCAGCATCGAACGAGACGCAATGGAGGTCGCTGAATTCAAACAAGCGTACAAATCAGACCCGCAGATCAAGCAGCTGATCGACACCGCCATCGGCATGGAAGGCACCGTCCGTAACGCGGGGACCCATGCCGCGGGCGTGGTCATCTCCGACAGACCGCTGACCGATTACCTGCCGCTACACCGGACCACCTCCAATTCGGAAGAAACGCCGATCAAGTCGGTCACCCAGTTCGAAATGGGCATTCTCGACTCGCTCGGCATGCTCAAAGTCGACTTCCTGGGACTGGCCACCTTGAGCACCATGGCGCGCGCCTGTGACCTGATCCAGCAGCGGCATGGCATCGAGCTCAACCTCGATAATATCCCGTTGGACGACCCAAAGGCGTTCGAGCTGCTTGGCAACGGGCAGACCGCCGGCGTTTTCCAGGTGGAAGGCGGCGGGATGACGCGCTGGCTGGTCCAGATGAAGCCCGAAAACCTGGACAACGTCATCGCCATGGTGGCGCTCTACCGCCCCGGCCCGATGCAGTTCATCCCCGATTACATCGCGCGCATGCACGGCGAAGCGGAGGTGGAATACCGCCACGAGGCGCTGCGCCCGATCTTCGAGAACACCTACGGCATCCCGGTCTACCAGGAACAGCTGATGAACGCCGCCGTGCAATTGGCCGGCTACACCCAATCCGAAGCGGACGACCTGCGCAAGGCCATCTCCAAGAAGATCGCCGAAAAGGTCAAGAAGCACCGCAACAAATTCATCAAAGGCGCGAGCGGGAAAGGCATTCCCAAAGAAACCGCCGAGCTTATCTTCACCGATTGGGAAGAGTTTGCGAGGTACGGATTCAACAAGTCTCATGCGGCCGATTATGGCGTCATCGCTGTACAGACCGCATACCTCAAAGCTCACTACTCCGCCGAATACATGACCGCCCTGCTGACGGTCACCCGCAACGACACGGCCAAGGTGGCGCTCTACGTGGCGGACGCGCGTAGTATGGGCATCCCGGTTTTGCAGCCGGATATCAACTCGTCTGAATGGGACTTCACGATCGAGAATGGCGGAGACCAACAGACTTCCATCCGCTTTGGTTTCAGCGCGGTCAAGAACGTGGGGGAAGCGCCGGTCAACTTAATCTTGGAGGCCCGCCAGGACAAGCCCTTCAAAGACCTTAACGATTTCGCCCGCCGGGTGGACCTGCGCGCCGTGGGCAAACGCGCGCTCGAATGCCTGACCAAGGTCGGCGCGCTGGACGTTTTCGGCAACCCCGCAGCAGTGCGGGGCAACCGCGCCGCCCTGCTGGCCTCGCTCGACCGCGTGGTGGCGGTCAGTAACTCCCATTTCCAGGCCATCAAAGCCGGGCAAATGTCGCTCTTTGGGGCGGAAACCGGCGTCACCGAGAGCATTGTGCTGCCCGAAGTCAACGACGTGGACAAACGCGAAATGCTCAACTGGGAGCGCGAGCTGATCGGCCTGTACATCTCCGACCACCCGCTCTCGGCCTATCAAAAGCAGCTCTCGCAGATCGTCAGCTACTTCTCGGGCCAACTGCCCAACGCGCAGCACGAAGAAAAAGTGCGCGTGGCCGGGCTGATCAACAGCATCCGTCCCTACCAGACCAAGACCGGCAAACCGATGGGCTTCGTCACCCTGGAAGACATCCAGGGCGTGATTGACCTGGTCCTGTTCCCGCGTACCTGGAAACAGTTTTCCGAGATGCTGGTCGTCGGGCAGATCATCATCGTCGAGGGCAAGGTGGACGCCGACAGCAACCCGCCCAAGATCCTGGTGGACGGCCTGCGGACTGATTTTGAGATCAAAGTTTCTGTCGATGAGGGCGAAGCGGAGCTTGCAGCGCCCCCGCTGCCGCTATCCGACCCGACGCCCGTTCGTCCATCTTCGACAAACGCGACACCGCCTCCCCTCCGAACCCCTGAACTGGCAGCCGTTATGCCAGCTTCTACGGAAAATCAATCCGGTCTCGATCCAGTAGGGCGAGATAATATCTCGCCCTACGCGGTGGCAGAAGCGGTACCGGCGTACACTTCCGATCCCGAATGGAATGATGACGACGGGCCGCCCCCGCCGGATGCCTTCCCGCCCGGCTGGGACGACGCCTGGCAGCCCGACTTCGAGGCCGCCCAAATCGCCGCCCGGCCCGAGCCGAAGTTCAAAAAGAACGAGCCGGTCAGCTTGTCGCCGGAGATCATCCCTGCCCCGGCGCCGGAACCGGATGCTCAGGGACAGTCCACGCTCCAGGGGGCGGAATCGCGTACCGGTCATGGAGCAAGCGCAGGACTGGGGATTGAGTCGAAACCGGTCATGGTTGTGCAGGCGGTTGAATCTCCTGTCCAACCGGCATCCAGGTATCCCAGCCTGTATGCGCCCGTCGCCCATACCGATGACAGTTCCCGCCCGCCGAAACAGCTCACCGTGTTGCTGCGCCCAACCGGCGACCACGAGCGTGACAAGCGCCGCATCAAAATATTGTTCGGCACGTTGATCTCGTTCCACGGGCGGGATAAGTTCAGCTTCCAGATTTTCGAAGGCGGGAAGGGCCACCTGATCGATTTCCCCAACGATACGACCCGGGTATGCTCGGAAATGTTGAGCCGGTTGGAAAAATTAATGGGAGAAGAAAACTGGCGGGTGGACGAAATTACCTTTCAATAACGCGCACCGCCTCACAGCGTTCGCATTCGTCCCGCTGGCATAACAAAGCCAGCGGATCTTTTTTTATCCAGGTCTCAACAGCCTGGAACAGAAACTGAAGCGGAATCGCTTCGATAAAGCCTTCCCCAACCGGCACACGCCGCGAAATATCTTTCAGGTCTGGTCGGATCGCTTCGAACCCATCCGAGCAGCCGGGAAAGCCAGGGCATGTAACAATGCGCTGTCCAGTGATCGCCCAACGCACAAATTGATGTCGCCCGGCCCGTTTTTCAGCGTAGTGAATGCTGCTGTTTACGGTATGGTCCACGCCTAGCAGCAGGACCAAACCGTCGTAATCGGCCAACCAACCGATAGGCGCAAACGGGTCAGGGATTGTCTGGATGGATAGAGCACTGTCCAGGTTTATGCCCGCAAAGGAAAGGATGGGATGGTCGGTGCGTATCGCTCCCGGAAAACGGCGTAGCGTCTCCGCGAGCGATTCCAATCATCGGGTCTACAGGCATCGCAGGTCGAAACGGGACGGCCATCCGGTTCAAATCGCGCTGACTGCCATACACAGGCCGTTATTAGGTGGCCCGATTTCGGGCGTAATCATGGTTTTGTAGGTGAAGGTCGGCATCATCAACCCGCTGACTGTAATCAGCAACGCCTTCAAAACCGTCTGCTGCGCCGCCCTGTAATGGGGCCGAATTGATCGTAAGGATGCGTGCGCAATCGCAGGTTTGCTTCCTAAGTGCAGGCTCTCCAGCGCTGATTTGAAGTCATGTAGGCTGAGCATCGCTCTTTTAGTGGCTTCGAGACTGTGTGCCTTCGTGGCAACTCAAATCACTCTATTTTCCGCTCCAATTTGGCTTGCGTTTTTCAATAAACGCTTCCATGCCTTCTTTCTGGTCTTCGGTTGAGAACAGGCGGTAGAACAGCTCCTTCTCGGTGGATAATCCTTCCGTCAGCGAGCCTTCGAAAACCGCATTGACCGCTTCCTTGCCCGCCCGGACAGCCAGCGGCGCGCGCGCAGCTATCTCCTCTGCCAGGGACAGGGCTTCCTGCAAATAGCTTTCCACCGGCACTACCCGGTTCACCAGCCCAAACTGGGACGCTTCCTTCGCCGACAAGGTGCGGTTGTTGAGCACCATCTCCATCGCGACCGTTTTTCCAACGGCCAGGGTCAGCCGCTGCGTCCCGCCCGCGCCGGGGATGACTCCAATGGTGATCTCGGGCTGTCCGAATTTTGCTTTTTCAGAAGCCACGATCATGTCGCAGCTCATGGCAAGTTCACAGCCTCCTCCCAACGCCCAGCCGGATACTGCCGCGATGACAGGTTTCTTGATGTTCCAGATACGGTCGAAGGAATCGATGAAGGGGCTCTTGCGCATCTGCTCCTCTGAAGCAGTGACCATTTCTTTGATGTCTGCGCCGGCGGCGAAGGCCTTCTCGTTGCCGGTCACAACCATAGCGCCAATAGTTTCGTCCGTGTCGAAGGCCTCGAGCGCGTGCATCAACTCCCCCAAGATGGTGGAGTTAAGGGCGTTCATCGCTTCCGGGCGGTTGAGCGTGACCAGGCCAACGCGGCCGCGGGTTTCGGTTAAGATGCTGGTGTAAGACATAAACTGCTCCTCTATTCTTCCGTAGGAATGGCCACAACGCAAGAATTTCGTTAAGGATACTCACCACGATTGTACACGAGAAACCGAAGTGTGCTACCATTGGCACGCAAACAAGAGCGCGTCGCAGCCAATTAAACGGGAAGGAGATTGAATGGGAAATTTCGCAATACCGGATTCTGCTATCCGCGTGACGCGACGTGCTTTTTCTTCCCTTCGACAGGAGAGTATGTATGGCTTTTCTTCTTGAAATCCATTCCATTTTGCGTTGGATCATTGTCATTGTGGGCCTGATTGCCCTCCTCAAGTTTTTGATCGGTTGGATCCGTAAAAGCGAATTTGACCACATGGACCGCGGGCTTTCGGCCGGTTTTAGCGGCTTGATCGATTTGCAGGTTACCCTGGGCCTGTTGTATTTCCTGATCACCGGCTTCGGCGGAATGGGTTTCCCAGCGTATCGCATCGAACACGGGCTCACCATGCTGGTTGCTGCGGGGGTTGCACATTCCCCAGCCATGCTTAAGAGTGCAACCAATCGATACGCTGTTTCTTTTTTTGCAGTGCTCGGGACCATGATCCTGATTGGCATCGGTGTCGCCTTGTTGCCTGGCGGCTGGAGCCGGTAAGTTCATCGAACCGAACATGGCACAAGACAAATATACAGGCAGGGTTCAGGTATTTGTATGGCAATTGCTGAAAACACCGACAAACTAGATTTTAAACGCATCCTTCCGATCCTGGTCATTGTCCTGGTCGATCTGCTGGGGCTCTCGATCATCATTCCGCTGTTGCCCCTATACGCGACCCGGTATGGCGCGTCGCCCCTGACGATTGGGGTTTTACAGGCCTCCTATCCGATGATGCAATTCATCGGCGCGCCCATCCTTGGCCGGCTTTCGGACCGCTTCGGACGCAAACGCATCCTCGTCATCAGCCAGATAGGCACCTTGCTGGGCTTCATCCTGCTTGGTTTTGCCAATTCGCTTTGGCTGCTGTTTGTTTCGCGCATCATCGATGGTCTCTCCGGCGCGAACATCTCCACGGCGCAGGCCGCCATCAGCGACTCCACCACGGAAAAGACCCGCACCCAGGGACTGGGCCTGGTCGGCGCGGCGTTCGGGTTAGGCTTCATTATCGGCCCCATCATTGCGTTCATTGTCCTGGCTGCCAGCGATCAGAACTACCAGGCGGTGGCGTTCACTGCCGCAGCTTTCTCGCTGATATCCATCCTCCTGACCACATTCTGGTTCCATGAAACGCTTAGCGCCTGATGTCGACCGGTCTGCAGCTCGCAGAAAAACCTTCGATTTCCGGGCCATGTTCGAAGCGCTGGGCCGCCCGACCATCGGTCTGCTGCTTATCATGATGTTCTTCTACCAGATCGCCTTCGGCGGCTACGAGCAGTTGTTCTCGCTCTTCACGCTCACCCGTCTGGGCATGGACGCGCGCGACACATCCGGACTGTTCGTACTGGCCGGATTGTTCATTGTGGTCGTACAAGGCGGGTTGGTCGGCCGCTGGAGCAGGAAATACGGCGATCGCTGGCTGGTGCTCCTGGGGCTGTCCACGCTGGCCATCGGCCTGATCCTGACCTCCCTGACGCCGCGCGTCCCGGTCCCCTGGTACGACAAGGCGCGCGTAGAAGCCAGCATCGCGGGAGACAACAGCGCCTCCAGCTTTCAGAACATCCACGTAAACCTGCCCAGTGAAGCAAACCGGGGCTGGCTGGGCGGCGCCTGGCTGCTACTGGCCAGTTTCCCGGCTGCGCTGGGCGGCGGCTTGCTCATGCCCGCGATCAACAGCATGATCACCCAGTCCGCTGATAAGAGCGAGGTGGGCGGCATGTTGGGGATTTCGTCCTCCTTTTATAGCGCGGCCAACGCGATTGCGCCGTTGTTCTACGGGTCGTTGTTCCAATGGTTGGGCTCGACCACTCCCTTCCTGCTAGGCGGCGTTATCTTAGCGATACTGTGGCTGCTTGCCCCAAAAGCCCTCAAAAAAGAATAAAATTGGGTTGATGCGTGCTTGTTAGGAGATTTTCCATAAACCATCGCCTGACCAAACTCGCCGCGCTTTCAGGGATTATCGGGCCCATTTTTTTCGGCGCCGTGCTCCTGGTCCTGACGTTTGTCGAGTACGATTTCATGCGCAGCCTGGGCTGGGAACCGCTCCACGTCATCGACTGGCCCAGCGGGCTGGCGCTCGGACCGTACGGCCTCTGGCTGACGGTTGCATTTCCGGTCAGCGGGTTGCTCATGGCGATTTTTGCCTTGGGACTGAGGAATGCCCTAGGGAAGGGGACCGCTGCTCGCATCGGGACCCTGGGTTTGATCCTGGCCGGTTGCGCTCTCGCCGGCCTGGTCTTCTCCACCGACCCAACCTTCCGGTCATACCCCAAAACGTGGCACGGATTTCTGCACGACATGTTCTTCGTCCTGCTCGGCTTTACCTTGCTGACGTCTATGGTTGCGCTCGGGCGCGCCTTCCAAACCCACCCGCGCTGGAAGGGCTATGGCCTTTATACGTACATCACCGCCGCGCTTGCCTTACCATCCTTCGCGCTCAAAGGGGTTGCATTTTATCTGTTTTTGGCTGCAATTTTGTCCTGGGGGATCGTGATCGCGATCAAACTATTGAACCTGACCAACCAAACAAACGAATAACGGAGGCAACATGGTCCGACTGGTCCCTATGCTGGAAAGCGAGTTCAAAGCGTACCTGGAACAAACGGTCCCGGAATATGCGGATGAAAATGTACAGGCAGGGTACTGGCCCGAAGAAGGCGCATTGGAACGCTCGTACAAAGCATATTTCGATCTATTACCGCAGGGGATTGAAACCGAAAATAATTATCTGTTCCAGATCCAGGTCGAAGGGAGCGGAGAGAAAATCGGTACTGTGTGGATAAAGCATGAGGTTCCTCGCCCTCACGGGTTCCTCCTCGATATCCGCTTGGATGAGGCGCAAAGGGGCAAAGGCTACGGAAAACAAGCCATGCTGGCCTTGGAAGAATTTGCAAAGGGACTGCAACTGGAGACGATCGGCCTGCATGTTTTCGTGCACAATGCGGCCGCGATGAACCTGTATAAAAGGCTCGGCTATGAGATTACCAGCCAGAATATGATAAAGCGCCTGGCTCCTCGGGAATTTCCGCCATAGGGCCCGCCGGTTTTTGCGGGGTGGTAGATACCCGGATTTGGGGGTGCGAGCGTGCATACGCACGCTCGCACCCCCAAATCCGGCCCCTTTCACGCGAAATCCTAGAGAACCAGGCCTAGATGAATAAGGAAATCAGAGAAGTGCTATACTGTAATGGATAAAAGCGATCCTGTGCTATAGGATGTTCTCGATTTATTGGTATCAAAAGATAAGGTGAGCTATGAACAGCTTGCGCCATTTTATTGGTCGGGTCAGGCTTCGGATAGGCACAAAAAACCGAGTTGTTGGCTGGCAGATGACACCCGCAGAGGCGCGTAGTTTTTTCGCCGTTCAAGGCAAAACTGTGCTGACCCTGCTGGGATTCTCTGCCAGCTATCAGAGTGAAAATGCCCTCCTTCAAACAGTCCGGGAAATTCTTCTGGGATATTCGCCCGAAATCGACTTTGGTCAATATCGGCGGGACAGAAGTGGGCATCGGAGCGGCTTACCCCGTCGCAAAGTCCTTGCACTTTACCACAACCGGGATTGTTTCTACAAAAGCCCTGGAGGATGGCGCCGAGATTAGCGCGGCAGTAGACCACCTCTGTTTTATTGTCGACGAACAGTGGGGCGGCAAGTTGCCCGATTCTGACGAGCTTTCGCCCACCTCCAAAGCCATCGTTGCGTGCAGCGACGTGATGATCGGAATCGGTGGCGGCGAAATCAGCCGGGATGAAATGGCTGCGGGAAAGGAATTGGGAAAACCGGTCTATTTCTACCCTGCCGAGATCAGCCATGCCGAGGCAATTAAACGCGCGGAGCATGCGGGGCTGCCCCAGCCGAAATCCTTCTGGGGCGAAGCGCATGAGGTATTCGGGAAGTAGCCGTAATGACAGAGAATGTCCAACTAAGACCCGTGCAAGAGAGCGATCTCGCCATATTTTTCGAGCAACAGCGCGATCCGGTGGCAAACCGCTTGGCCGCCTTCCCGGCCAGGGACCAGGATACGTTTACAGCGCACTGGTCGAAAATCATGCAAGACAAGAGCGTCATCTTGAGAACCATCCTTTTCGATGGCCTGGTGGCTGGCAATCTGGTCAGCTTTGTGCTGTCCAATAAAAGGGAAGTTGGCTACTGGCTGGGGCGGGAATATTGGGGAAAAGGCATCGCTACCCGCGCGCTGATGTACTTTCTAAAACAGGTGCAGGAACGTCCCCTTTTTGCCCATGTTGCCCAACATAATACCGCTTCATTCCGCGTGCTGGAAAAATGCGGTTTCCACCTGCAGGGGGAGGAAAAGAATTTTTCGGTCGTCGAGGGCCAACCGGTAGCAGGGTTCGTCCTGAAACTGGATCAGTGAACTCCCCTATAGCTCCCTTACAGAAATCATGGGGATGAGATTCTTCAAGCACCATATGTTGAGGAATGATCAGATTGCCATCCCGCTACGGTTTAAGCAATATTTCCGTCAACTGTGCCGTGCTTTCCAGGATGAGATCAGCTCCCCAGCTTTTCAGCTCATCCTCTTCACCAAAACCGCATAACACGCCGACTGTTTGCGCTCCGGCCGCTTTTCCAGCGCGGATATCGACTGTGGTATCCCCGATCATCAGGCATGTTTCAGGAGCAACGCTCATTTTATCGGCTGCGTACAGAACCGGGTCGGGATAAGGCTTGGTGTGCCTGGCGGTAATCGCCGTTACGATCTCTTGAAAGTAGCCGGTCAACGCGAATTTTTCGAGAAAGGCCAACGTGGAACTCTCATCCCGCGCGCTGACCACCGCCATGGGATATCTGCTATGCAAGGATTCGAGCATCTCCTTGACGCCAGGCACCAACAAAAAATTCTTCATCGGGCGTGGACGACGGCGGTTCAACCACTCCCACACCGACAACATTTCATCGTCCAGACCGAGGATATCCGGTAAGCCGATCAACGTATTGCCGGGCGACTCGATCCCCATTACGATGCGGCGGGCGGTGCGCTCCGGATCGCGGAAGAGTCGTGCAGGCAAAAAACGGAGAACTCTTTTTACATACAGATCGTCGGTATCGCTCAAGGTGCCGTCTACGTCAAAACACAAGGCCTGGATTCGTTGCAAATCAAGGGACATACGTCAATTTTAAACCATTTGAAGTTCATTCGGTAAGGAGATAAAATGAAATGCATTGTGCTATACTACCATCTTGGATTGCTTCCTTCCAGTGTAGAACCTTAGCCTGCTGAGACTGCGCCCGATCCGTCGTTTCAGGGCCGATGTAAATAGTTCGATTAGCACGTGGTATATTTGAATTTATAGTGCGGAACAGACCGTCGAGTAGGTAGAGAATTATCTATGATGAATTCGTCTCAGGAGAGACCCATTTTAGAAGAAGACCGCACCCGAGCCCTGCTCGAGTTGCTTTTCCATGTAAGCCGCGAGGTAGCCACTGCTCTGGACTTGCGGACGGTATTACAGCGCGTGTTGTTCGAAGCCACTCAGAACATAGGCGGGCAACGGGGAAGTATTGTTGTGCTTGGCGATAACGGGGAGCCGGTCGATTCCACCATCGTATATGGAAAGACCTTTCACCAGGATACAACCCAACAACTGCAGGTTACCGTAGAACGCGGTCTGGCTGGATGGGTAGTGCGCAATCGCAAGCCGGTCCTGATCCTCGACACCAGCCAGGACGACCGCTGGTTGCGCCGCCCTGATGACGCTGACGATCGTACGGGACCGAAATCCGCCATCTGTGTACCCCTGCTGGCGCGCGAAAAACTGGTTGGAGTGCTTACGCTTGTGCATCCCCAGGCGAATGCCTTCGGGCCAGAACACCTGGAACTGATGCAAGCCATTGCCGACCAGGCGGGGATCGCCGTACTGAACGCCCGCTTGTATACGGAAAGCCAGCGTCAGGCGCGCGTCATGACCGCCCTGGCCGAAGGGGCGGCTGCGATCAACACTTCTCTCCGTTTGGATGAAGTGCTGCAACGCATCCTCAACCAGTGCATGCAAGCCCTGCAAGTAGAAACGGTCGTTCTGGGGCTGATCGAGCTGGCGACCGGTGACCTGGTGTTCCAGGCCGCAACTGGTCAAAATGCCGGGAATGCGCTCGGGCGACGTATTCCGGCCGGAAAAGGCCTGGCAGGCCAGGTAGTCTCTGCCGGACACGGCGCCGTGGTACCCGTTGCCAGCCGAGATTCGCGCTTCAAAAACGAGGACCGGTTTGGGGGCATCGAGACGCATGCGATTGCCGCGGCTCCTATCAAGGCCCAGGGTCAGGTCATCGGCGTCCTGGAAGCGATCAATCCCGTCTCCGGCAGGTTCGATCCCGATGCATTGCTGGTGATGAACGGCATCGGCAGCATGGCCGGGACAAATATCCAAAACGCCCAACTGTTCGAGAAGCTGGAAGCGGCCCACCAGCGCTACCGGGAACTTTTCGAAACCAGCATCGATCCGATCTTCATCACCGATTGGGAAGGAAACATCCTGGAAGCAAACCGGAAGGCCGCCTCGGTCAGCATGTTCCTGGATGAAGAACTGCGCAACATGAACATCGACCAGATCCACGAAGTCGATTTTGGCAAGACCGGGGAAAAGTTCGAGCATATCAACGAGTACCAGCCTTGCAGTTATACAGCGCTGCTCCACAAAAAAGACGGCCATATCGTCCACATGCAGGTTAACGTTAGACCGGTTAACTTCGAAGATGCGGACGTGCTGCAATGGACTCTGCACGACATCAGCGAGCGAAAAGCGTTGGACGATCTGCGCAACGACCTGATCTCCATGGTTTACCACGACCTGCGTTCTCCGTTGGCCAATATCATTTCCAGCCTGGATATATTAAACGGGCTGGTGAATACGAACGATAACGAGACGATTCAGTCCATCATGTCGGTTGCGTCGAATTCCACAACGCGGATCGAACGTCTGGTCAATTCGCTTTTGGATATCAATCGCCTGGAATCCGGCCAAAAAATCGTCAACCAAAACGTCGTCCACCTGGACCAGCTGGTTCTCGAAGCGGTCAAGGAAGTTATGCCGTTGGCACAGAGTCGCAACCAGCAAGTCACTTCTTACGTTTCGAGTGCGCAGCCTCCTGTTTGGGTCGACAAGGATATGATCTTGCGCGTGTTCCTTAATCTGCTCGAGAATGCGACCAAGTTCATTCCTGCTGGCGGGAATGTGTCTGTGGATGCAATCGAAGAGGACGGATGGGTGACGGTCTCGATCGAAGATAATGGCCCGGGCATCCCTATTTTAGACCGGGATCGCATCTTCGATAAATTCACCCGACTGCGCGGCACGCACAAGCCCGGCGGGTTGGGCATCGGGCTTGCTTTTTGTAAGATGGCGGTGGAAGGGCATGGCGGCAGAATTTGGGTCGAAAGCCAGAATAACGTAGGGACCACCTTCTACTTCACCTTGCCAGTGGCTACAGCCCAGCAGCAGGAAAGCACAAAAGGGAATTAGGCCACTTTTCAAGCACACGGAGTATGGGGTGTCATGGACAGGCGGTATCTGTCTATGACACCCCATTTTTCCTTTTCGCATCTTTAGAATTTTCGGTAATTTCCCCTCGGAAACGGTAGAGCCGGATTTTCGTGGTAGACAACCCTGATTCGAGTTTGAATGTCCGCAGGCTCGCGCCTCAACTTTCGCCCCCTTCACGACAAAATCAAGGGAGCCCCTTTTTGAGGAGAAACAGGTTTAGAGTAAAATTGAGGGTGAGGCAAGGAGCAATATTTTATGGAACCCATAAGCAAACAAGTTTTCATCGAAGAACAGTACCCAGGCGTGACTCTGGGAGTGATCAGCACCTCCCAGGGCCTGGTCCTGGTCGATGCGCCGCCTTCTCCCGAAGACGGCCGTTCCTGGCGCGCCGCATTAATGGGAGTGGCAGGCGGCCCGGAACGCGTTCTGGTCAACCTTGACCCGCATCCCGACCGGACAGTGGGCGTGCGCGCCATGGATTGCAGCGTGATCGCTCACGAGAAGACCGCCCAGGTCTTCCGCAATAGACCTAACATCTTCAAAGCCCAGGGAGATGACACCGGGGCTGACTGGGAATCGATCCCAGGCCTGACCGGTATCCGCTGGGTAGCTCCGGAGATGTCCTTCACCCACACCATGACCCTCAACTGGGACAGCACCCCAATCCTGCTCGAAAATCACCCAGGGCCGCATCCGGGTGCGACTTGGGTGGTTTTGCCCGAAGAAAAAATTGTCTTTGTTGGCGATGCCGTTATGAAAAATCAACCGTCCTTCCTGGCGCACGCCAATATCCCCGCTTGGCTCGAATCTCTAGCCTTATTGCAGAGCAAAGAATACAGCAATTACACGGTGATCAGCGGCCGTGACGGGGTTGTTGATGCAGGGGACATCAAAGCTCAGGTTAATTTCCTCAAAGAAGTAAGCAAGAAGTTGGAAAAGCTTTCTCAAAAAGATCAAAAGCCGGATATGACCGAAAGCCTGGTTCAACCGTTGCTCTCCAACTTCAAAGTGCCGGCCATGCGCCAAAAGCAATACAGTCATCGCCTGCGTTACGGCTTGCGGCACTATTATTCCCGACACTACCAGTCCAACAGCAACGTGCCTGACGAATAACCCTTGCACACTCCTTTTCAACCCATTTTTGAGCTGACCCGCGGGCAGGTTGTAGAATCAACCCACTTCGGTGCGATCGCGGTCGTCGACTCTCTCGGCAAGCTGCTGGCTTCCTATGGCGACCCGCAAACGATTGCTTTTTTGCGTTCCAGCGCCAAGCCCTTCCAGGTTTTGCCCTTTGTAGAACACGGCGGGGTTGAACATTTTAATCTGAACCCTAAAGAACTGGCCCTGGCCTGCGCCTCGCACGAAGGAACCGACGAACACGTCCGCGTGGCCAAATCCATTTTAGAGAAGGCCGGCTTGAACGAGGGATATCTCCAGTGCGGTGCCCACCTGCCGGGAGATGCAGAAGTTTATAAACGACTGATCGCGAACGAAGAAGCGCCTGCGCCCATTCGCAACAACTGCTCCGGCAAGCATTCTGCCATGCTGGCATATGCCAAAATGGGCGAACTGCCGTTGGAGGACTACCTGGATTTCTATCATCCCGTTCAACAGGACATTCTCGCCTCGTTCGCCGAGATGTGCCTGCTCCCGCCAAACCAGGTGCAGCTCGGCATCGACGGCTGTTCCGCGCCTAACTTTGCCATTCCGCTCACCAATGCGGCGCTGGCCTTTGCCCGCCTGGTCGACCCGCACGATTTGCCGGGAACGCGTGCCAGCGCCTGCCACAAGATCACCTCTGCTATTACTTCCTATCCCGAAATGATCAGCGGCCCGGGTGAATTTGACTGTCGCCTGATGCAGGTCGGCGCGGGGAAGATCGTCTGTAAGCGCGGCGCGGAGGGCTACCAGGCCATCGGCTTGTTCCCCGGCGCCCTCGGACCGGATTCACCCGGGATCGGCATCACCCTCAAAGTGATGGACGGCGACCTGGGCCAGCGCAAGCCTGACCTGACCAGTTACACCCGCGTCCGCCCTGCGGTGACGCTCGAAGTCCTGAAACAGCTTGGGGCGTTGAATGAAGCCCAGTTGCGGGAGCTAGCTGAGTTTGGGCCAGTCAAACAGGTTGCCAATCACCGCGGGATTGCCGTCGGTGAGTCGCGACCTATATTTTCGTTGGTCCAACACGAATAGAGCCTTCACCAGAGAGCGCATGGGGCACACCGAGAATTAAAAGGCTCATTGGGAATTTCCGTGGTAGATACCCGGATTTGGGGGTGCGAGCGTGCGTACGCACGCTCGCACCCCCAAATCCGGCCCCCTTTCACGCAAAATCCTAGAGAACCAATTAAAAGCTCTGTGCTCTCTGTGGACTTCGTGGTAAAACTGATCAATGAATCATAAAGAAAAAGCCCTCAAGGTTCATCAAAAATTACTCGAGTTCTACGGCGAACCCATCTGGCGCAATCCCTTGCCGCCCGTGGACGAGCTGGTCTCGACCATCCTTTCCCAAAATACCACCGACGTCAATCGCGACCGCGCCTTTGAATCGCTGCGCGCCAAATTCCCATCATGGGAGCAGGTCCGCGACGCCGATACAGAGGAGGTCATCGAGGCCGTCCGCGTGGCGGGGCTGGCCAACCAGAAGGGGCCGCGCCTCCAGCAGGTGCTGCGTGATATCACGGAAGAGCGCGGCTCGCTGGATTTGTCTTTCCTTGCAGAGCTGCCGCTTGAAGAAGCGCGCAATTGGCTGACCAAGTTCAAGGGGGTTGGACCTAAGACTGCCGCCATCGTGCTGTGCTTCTCGCTCGGGCGTCCCGCTTTCCCAGTGGATACGCACGTTTACCGGGTGACCGGCCGCATCGGGTTGCGCCCTGAAAAGATGACCGTCGAGCAGGCGCACCCGTGTCTCGAGAGTCTCTTCCCGCCGGAAACCTATTACGCTGCCCACCTGAACATCATCCGCCTGGGGCGTGAAGTCTGTACTGCACGTAAGCCCCACTGCCCGGTTTGCCCGGTCTACGAGTTGTGCGACTATGAGCCGAAAACCAGCGTATAACCTTGACTATGCCCAAACAAAAACCGCCCGTCAGCTTAGCCCTTGAAAAATTGAACGTTCCCCACCGGGTCTTCGTCCATCACGGACCGGTTAACTCCCTCGAGCAGGCTGCTCGCGAACGCGGCCAACGTCCGGAGCAGGTGTTGCGCAGCATTTTATTCCGCGTTAGCGAGGACGAATATGTCATGGGGCTCGTCGCCGGGCCTGCACAAATCTCCTGGAAGGCACTGCGCAGTTATCTTGGCCAGTCAAGGCTGACAATGGCAAGCGAGGAAGAAGTGCTGGCGATAACCGGTTATCACGATCGGTGCGGTTTCACCTTTTGGAACGATTCGTCGGTTGCGGGTACTGGTCGATCCGGGCGTCTTCCTCGAAGAAGAAGTTTCCATCGGATCCGGCCTCCGCGGGACCACTGTCATCCTGAAAAGCGCCGATCTCGGACAGGCGCTGGGGGAGTTTGAAACTGTAGAACTGCTCACAGATCCATCTTGACACTTGTGATAAAAAGCACTAAAATCAAGCTAGTCTAGTGGAATAATAGACCTTATAGAATACTATTTTAGTAATTCGGGGCTGGGAGGTGTGGGGGCGGTACGCCCCCACGCACACCGTTTTTCGGTTCTCTTCCGTATAGGATAGGCTGAGTAGTCCCGATGATACTTATTGGATAAATCATGAGACTTTCCAAACGTGGTGAATACGGGCTGCGGGCGATGATCAACCTGGCCGACGCGCAGAAACAGTCGCCTGGTGCGATGGTCCAGATCAAGGACATTGCGCTACAGGAGAAAATCCCAGCCAAATATCTGGAGCAGATCCTGCTGGCGCTCAAGAATGCCGGTCTGCTGCAAAGCCGGATGGGCCTCGGCGGCGGCTATTACCTGGCACACCCTCCCAAAGATATCAATCTGGGCCAAATTGTTCGTGTGCTGGACGGGCCGTTAGCGCCCATTCGCTGCGTAAGCCAGATGGCATACGAGCCCTGCGGCTGCCCCGACGAGCGCACTTGTGGGCTGCGCATGGTGATGGGCGATGTTCGCAACGCGATTGCAGATATTCTAGAAAACACCTCTTTGGCGGATGTAACCGAGCGCGTCGAAACGGCACACGCTTTACTGGATTAGTAAGGGTCTTTCACGTGGTGGGCTGACCCACCACGATAGAGTTGTAAGCAAAAGTATATTACTACTATAGACTTTATATGCAATAGAGAGCGCACGTCGAGAGTTTGGTGAGCGCAATCCACCAGACTTCCAACCTATCTTCCACCCAAGGAGAATTTGCGATGGACCTTACAATCTTGCTTTATGTACTGGTCGGGTTTTTGGCCCAAATCATTGACGGCGCATTGGGCATGGCCTATGGCGTCAGTTCGAATACCTTCCTGCTCAGCATGGGCGTACCTCCGGCTATTGCCAGCGGCAGCGTCCACGTGGCGGAAACGTTTACCACGGCGGTTTCGGGGGTTTCGCACTGGCGGCTGGGAAACGTGGACAAAGAATTGTTCAAAAAGTTGATCCTCCCCGGCATTTTGGGCGCCGTTCTCGGCGCTTATATCCTGACGCAAATTGACGGTAACATCCTCAAGCCCTTCATCTCAGCTTACCTGCTCGTCATGGGTATCCTCATCCTGGTCAAGGCGTTACAGAACAACCACAAAGAGCAGCAGGTGAAAGATCACATCAGCATCCTGGGCATCGTCGGTGGTTTCTTCGATGCCATCGGCGGCGGCGGGTGGGGTCCGATCGTCACGACCACGCTTGTGGCGCGCGGAAACAACCCGCGCTTCACGATTGGATCCGTCAACCTGTCCGAATTCTTCGTAACCTTCTCGCAGTCGGTCGTCTTCATCTTCACCCTTTCCTCTGACCTGCTGTCCAACTGGCCGGTGATCGTCGGATTGCTTCTCGGGGGCGTGATCGCTGCTCCCTTTGCTGCGATGGTGACAAAAAGAATGCCCGTACGTTTGTTGATGGGCATGGTCGGTCTGCTCATTATCGGCTTGAGCATTCGCACGATCTTGCAAGCGCTGCTATAAGGGATAGCAGCGTACTGGACCCGGATCAGAGCATAAATCCAGGCCTGCCACCCATCCTGGGTCGTGGCTACTCAGCCAATCCTTGATAGAAGAGAACCGAAAAATGGTGTGCTCCCTCGCACACCATTTTTCGGGAATTCTTCACCAGGCCTGAGCAGATGCTCTGGGTCTATGAAACCAGCGCCAGTAGAAAGGGCATAAGCACGATAAAACCCTGCAACGACAGAATGACACGGATCGTGAATGTTTTCTTAGGATTCCCCATGGTTGCATCCATCCCTATTATAATGAAATCACCCCGGAGGAAGCCATGAAATCCACCCGCATCACTTCCCTTCTTTTCCTCGCCGTCATCTTGCTGGCGTTTAAACCGGTTAAAGCCCTCGCGGGACCCAGCGCGCAGGCCGGTTCTCCGCTCGTGATCGTGCTAGACGCGCAAGGCCCGGTGGCTCCGGCCATGCAAGAGTACATCCAGCGCGGCTTGGAGATCGCCGAACGCCGCAATGCGAATCTGGTCATCCTGCAACTGGATACCCCGGGCGGCAGCATCGAAACAATGAATACCATTGTGCAGAGAATTCGTGACAGCCGCATCCCCGTCGTGGTCTATGTCTCACCGCGCGGGGCGATGGCAGCTTCTGCCGGGACGATCATCACGTTGGCCGGACATGCTTCCGCCATGGCGCCGGAGACCATCATCGGCGCAGCCAGCCCGGTGGGCGGGCAGGGCGAAGACCTGGGCGCAACGATGAAGGCTAAAGAGACCGAGGCGCTCAAAGCCACGGTCCGTACATTGGCTGAACGGCGCAGCGAGGAAGCCATTGCGCTGGCCGAATCCGCCATCGAAGAGGCGAAAGCGGCCTCGGCCAGGGAAGCAGCAGATGCAGGATTGGTAGATTTCATCGCTTCGGACCTGGACGATCTGCTAAACCAGCTTGACGGGATTGAAGTCCATCTCATCAATGGACCGCAAACCCTGGAGACAACCAATGCGACAACGGAAGTTGTCGAAGCCAGTTTTGTCGAGCAGCTATTGAGCATGCTCACCAATCCGAACATTGTCTTCTTGCTGATCGCAGTCGGCGCGCAGGCGATCTTCATCGAGCTTGGCAGCCCGGGCGGTTGGGTGGCGGGTTTTATCGGCGTGGTTTGCCTGGCACTTGCGGGCTACGGTCTCGGCTGGCTGCCGGTCAACTGGTTCGGCATTGTTTTCCTGATCACCTCCTTTGGGTTGTTCATCCTTGACATCAAAGCGCCCACCCACGGCGCGCTGACCGCGGCCGGCATCGCCACCTTCATTGTGGGGGCGCTGGTGCTGTTCAACTCGCCCGGCACCCCTCAGTTCATGCAAGTGTCGGTCCCGCTGGTGATCCTGGTCGGGTTGTTGATCGGAGCAATGTTCAGCGTGCTGGTCGGATTCGGCATCCGAGCCATGAAAACGCCCGTTCGTGCGGGGCGGGAGGTATTGATTGGAAAAACGGGGACGGCAACAACCGCGATCAATCAAACGGGACAGGTGCAGGTCGAGTCCGAGCTGTGGACAGCGGAAGCCTACCCGGGGTCCGCGAAGATCCGTAAGGGGGATCAAATCCAGGTTGTCGAAGTTAAAGGACTGCGTCTCAAAGTCCGTAAGATATAATAGAACGTGACAGTCACGTAAAACCGCATCCGAAAGGACCTTATGCCTGCTACCCCCACAAGAGACCGGGTCAAACCCGAAGAGATCAACACTCGCCCACTGCGCCGGCCGGAGTGGATCAAAGTGCGCGCGCCCTCAGGCGAGACGTACGAATGGTTGCAAGGCCTGATGCGCAAGAAGGAACTGCACACGGTCTGCGAGGAGGCCATGTGCCCGAACCTGGGCGAGTGTTGGGGCTCCGGCACAGCCACGTTCCTGATGTTGGGCGATGTTTGCACCCGTTCTTGCGTGTTCTGCGATATCAAACACGGCAAGCCAACGCTCATGGACTGGGGCGAGGCGGAGCGCGTAGCGCAGGCGGTCAAGGCGATGGATCTGAAACACGCCGTGATCACCTCCGTCAACCGTGACGAACGGCGGGACGGCGGCGCGCCGATCTTTGCGATGGTCATACGCCGCATCCGCGAACTGTTGCCCGGATGCTCGATCGAGGTGCTGATCCCCGATTTTAAAGGCTCGCTGGAAGCGTTGAAGATTGTCATGGAGGCCCGCCCTGAGATCCTGAACCACAACGTGGAAACCGTGCCGCGGTTGTTCAAGACGATTCAGCCGCAAGACAGCTACGATTGGGCTGCGGCCACGCTCTCGAACGCCAAGAAACTCGACCCGGAAGTGTTGACCAAAAGCGGCATCATGGTCGGCCTGGGGGAGGAGCTGGAGGAAGTCAAAGCCGTGATGCGCGACCAGCGCTCCTGGGGTGTGGACATCCTGACCCTCGGCCAGTATCTCCAGCCGAGCAAGAAGCACTATCCGATTTCGCGCTATTACACCATGGAAGAGTTCAAGGAATTGAAAGAGTACGGTCTGGAGATCGGCTTCCAGTGGGTCGAGTCCGCGCCGCTGGTGCGGTCGTCGTATCATGCCGCGGAGCAGGTGCGGGCGTTGTCGATCGTGCATCGCAAGCTTTACGGGGAAGCAGTAGGCGGTGAGCAGTAATCGGTAATCAGAGTTCAATGTGGATAAACTCCCGTCAGATGTAATCGGCGGGAGTTTTGGTTTCCACAAACCAACACGGGCAAAGCGGATTTATAATGTCTGAATGGTTCCGGCTTCATAAGCCAAGGAGTAGTTCATGAAAAAAAAGAAAGTATGGCTGGCAGGGCTGGCTGTATTTCTTGCACTTGCCCTGAATGTTCAGTTGGTTTTTGCCCATGAGTCCGTGACGGTCGGCGACTACACGTTCGAGATCGGCTGGCTGGATGAACCGCCCATTACAGGTCAACGCAATGCAGTCGTGCTCAACATCTATGAGACAAGTGGGACTGAAGAAAAACCCGTGGAAGATGTCTCGAGGCTGAGTTTCAATATCGCCTATGGGGGCCAGACGAAGCATCTTGAACTCCAGCCCCTGGGGGAAGATACCCCTGGCCAATTCATTTCTCCCATCGTTCCAATGATCGCGGGAGAATATACGGTCAACGTCACTGGAACACTGGGCGACACGGACGTAAATGTTGAAGTCAATCCCGAGGAAGTGCAAGCAACCGATGCGCTAGACTTTCCTGCGGACGCCCAACGATCTGCTTCCGAATCAAAAGACGCGCAGCTTGGACTGGTCGGCTGGCTAGCCATAGCGGGGCTCGTCAGCGGACTGGCCGGCCTGACTCTGTCCCTGGTCAACTTAAGGGATAAAAGTAAGTAGAGATGTCACTCTATAGCAACAGAAGTTGCAACGCATCATGAGAAAGCTCCGTTTCGCGTTGCTGGTTATCATCATTCTTTATAGTGCCTCGGCCGTTGTGCCAGCTTTCGCTCACGCTTTGTTACTGCGCTCCACGCCAGAAGCGAATGCTGTTTTACAGAAGTCTCCTCCGCAGGTTGAACTTTTTTTCAGCGAGCCACTTGAGCCCGAGTTGAGCTCTGTCAGCGTTTACGATTCGGACCTGCTGATCGTGGATGCCGGGGATGTTCGCGTCGACTCCGTCGACCAAACTCGGATGACCGTCTCCCTACGATCCCTGCCCGACGGGGTTTATACGGTCACCTGGAAAGTCGTCTCCACAATCGACGGTCACCAAACCTATGGCACATTTCCATTTGCCGTAGGAGATGCGAATGCAACCGCGGTAAATGAAATTCAACAAAGTTCGACTGCCAGGCTGCCGTTTAGCGCGCTCCTCTCGAAATTCATCCTTCTGGCATCCTTAGCAATCCTGGTAGGACAAAGGCTCTTTATTGCCCTGATTTGGAATCCTGCAACAGGGTCAGATTCCAGCGAAGTGGGCGAGCCCGCTGTTTGGGCGACCTTCTACCGACTCGGGCTGATTGGAGCCCTGATCGCTATCGGGATCGGCATTTTGTCTCAAGCGGGACAAACGACTGGCATGGAACTGTTATTCCCCTGGGATCCGGCGGTCGGCCGTATCCTGGTCGAAACCCGCCTGGGACTGGTCTGGCTTTCCCGACTCATGCTCGCCATGTTCGCCGTTTGGCTAGCTAGCAGGGGTGAATCGCGCCTGATAAATTGGATTTCCTTCGCAACCAACCTTTGCTTGCTCTTCACAATCAGCCTGACCAGCCATGCCGCAACCGAAGCGCAACCAATCCTTCCCATCCTGGCGGACTGGATTCATTTGGTCGGCATGACGTTTTGGTTCGGCGGGCTCTTTCATCTGTTCACTGGACTTCGCCAACTTCGGGAATTGGGAGGCCATCTGCGCACAAAGCTGACTTCCTTATTAACCCGCCGTTTTTCAGCCAATGCGTTGATTTTTGTAACGCTCATCGGCGCCACAGGCTTATACGCGGCATATTTGCGTGTGGGCACGTTGCCCGCGCTTCTCGACAGCCTGTACGGGCACGTGTTGCTCGTCAAACAGATATTTGTAGCGGGGTTGTTGGTCATTGCAGCGACGAATTTACTAGTCATTTCGCCTCGCTTAAATCGCGAGCGGCTGCAGGGCAGCGCCAACGCCAATCTAGTCTCATTTTTCGGCAAAGTCCTCATTTTCGAAATAAGCTTTGCTGCCTTGTTGTTAGCCAGTGTAAGTTTCCTTACATATCTTCCTCCTGCAAAAGTTCCAGCGCTCAATTATGACCTCGTAGACCGGGTAAAAACGAACGACTTGAGGCTTACACTGACCATCTCGCCAGGGACAGTAGGGCAGAACACGTTTACGCTTGACATAAAAACGTCTGGCGGCCAGCCCTTATCCTCTGCAAAAAAGGTTCTGCTTCGATTTACTCCAGAGCAGTTGGACATCCCGCCGTCCGAACTTGAACTGATTGGGAATGGTGCAGGAACCTTTTCCGCCAAAGGCGCTTATTTTAAGTCTCCCTGGCCGCTGGCTAATCCGGTCCGTTGTGCGCCGTGAAAACGAGTACGACGCCATCGCAAATTTCAAATTTGCCCTTCAAAAGCCTGGATCGAACAATGAGAACACCTCCTCAATACAGGCTGGCGGTCTGCTCCTTCTGGTAGGATTATTGCTGGCTTTCAATTCGATCGCGAGCAGAACAAACCGCATCGTGCGCTTTTCTGTAGGAATTCCGCTTATCTTGATGACCGTGGGATTTGGGCTTTTTTATTTGACGCGTCCCTCCACTACCCAGCACACACAAGCAAATCCGATCACACCAAACAGCAAATCGATAACCGCTGGAAAAGAGTTGTTCGCGACCAACTGCGTTCCTTGTCATGGAATCTCGGGGAAGGGAGATGGACCCGTTGGTTAAACCCTGAATCCGCGCCCGGCTGACCTCACCCAGCATGCCGCCCCTGGCATACATAGCGATGGGCAATTGTATGAATGGCTTACCAATGGTTTCCCCGGAACGCGCATGCCGGCTTTCAAAACGGTTCTTTCAGACACCGACCGTTGGAACCTGGTCAACTATATCCGCACCCTCGCGCCAAAATGAAAATATGGTTTGTTGGAAGCGCATGAAAAACAAATCAGACACCGCATCTTATTTTTTATTGTGTCTCTGTCTGGTTGGCTGCTCGGTCGAGCTGGACCAGCCGATCCAAGCGACGCCCAGCCACATCGTCAAGATAGCAGATGCCACTCCAACCGTCATCACAGCAGATAAACCCTCGCTCCCATCCGGCTCGACCAGGCCGGTGACCTGGTCCGGTCTGAATTTGACAGGCAGACTGGTGTATACCAGACGATCTTCGAACAATGATGTCTCCAGTTTAAGCGTGGAGGTGTTGAACCTTGTAAACGGGGAAATTGAGACGATTTTCACGGCACCAGAGGAAGCTAGCATTTATTACACAACGGTCTCACCCGTTAGGGAACAAGTGATCCTTTCACTTGCCTCCCCCTTATCAGCAGATTTCCTTCCGAATCAGGCGCTCTATATCCTGCCGCTGGACGGAAGTGCACCTCCTCAACTTCTGGTTGCACCGCCAACGGAATCGGATAGTTACATTCAGGTGGAATGGTCGCTGGACGGGAAATATATCTATTTCGTTCACACCAACTACCAGAGTCGACTGGCGGGGCAGGTGTTTCCAAATTACGAAATTTTCCGTATGGCTTATCCCGATGGCCAGCCTGAAAGGATCCTGGAACATGCCTTTTGGCCCCGAGTTTCCTCCAACTCGTCCAAACTCGTGTATGTCAGCCTCGATCCTGATTTGGGGAAGAATGAGTTGTTCATTGCAGATGCAGACGGGAGCAATCCTCGCCAGGTTAAACTGAACGGAGACGACGTCACTCATGTCATCGATGCGCCCATCTTTGCTCCCGATGGACAGACCATTTTCTTTAGTGCGCCGAACCCAACGCAGTCCTACCAGCCTAATTGGTTCGAAAAACTGACCGGTGTCCTCGTCGCCAAAGCCCATAATCTCCCCTCTGATTGGTGGTCCGTACCAGTTGCAGGCGGAGATCCCGCCCGATTAACCCATACACAATCGATCAATCTTTTCGCCAGCCTCTCGCCAGACCAGAAGCGCATCGTCAGCTTTAGCCTGGATGGACTCTTCGTCATGGACATGGATGGCTCAAATCTGACCTCATTGATTCCTGATCCCGGTGGGAGCACAGTGAGCTGGATTCCATAACAGTCAAATGGTGAGAGAGAAAACATGAGTAAAAACCGCATGGAAGCTTTCAGCGATGGCGTGCTGGCAATTATTATTACCATCATGGTTCTCGAGCTGGCGGTTCCGCATGAAGCCAATATAGCTGCCCTGCGCCCGATGATCCCCGTCTTTCTGAGCTACGTGCTTAGTTTTGTTTTCGTGGGAATTTATTGGAACAACCACCATCACCTGATGCAAGCAACCAGGCGCGTGGACGGTAAGGTGTTGTGGGCGAACCTGCACTTGTTGTTCTGGTTGTCGCTGATCCCCTTTGTCACCGGCTGGATGGGAGAGAACAACTTTGCCACCTGGCCAGTTGCACTATATGGCACAGTATTACTCTTTGCCGCGATCGCTTATTTCATTTTATCCCGAACGCTGCTGTCTATCCATGAGCAAGATTCCGTTTTGGCGACCGCGCTTGGCCGAGATTTGAAAGCAAAATTATCCTTGGTTATCTATATTTTGGCGATCCCGCTCGCATTTCTGACCCCCTGGCTTTCCTGTGGTTTATTTGTCCTGGTAGCGGTCATGTGGCTTATCCCTGACCGGCGGATCGAGAAAACGCTGGCATAGAAAAACCGTGGCGATGGATCTCGAAAACCCGGTCATAAGCCTATGCGTGAAAGGCACGCGGGCTGAATTCGAGGGCAAGAAAGAGGATGCTTGCGAGTTGTATCACCAGGCCTGGGAGGCAGCTACGGACGATTATGAAGCGTGTATCGCTGCTCATTATATGGCTCGCTGTCAAAAGACTCCCGAGGAAATCTTGCGCTGGAATCAGGAAGCTTTGGAGCGGGCCAACCGTGTCAAGAATGGCGGCGTTAAGGGCTTCTATCCCTCCCTGTACTTGAACATGGGAAGCTCTTACGAGTTGATGGGCAACCAAGCTGAGGCAAAGAAATATTTCGATCTGGCTGCCCAATTGGGTTTTCCCCATCAAAAGGACTGAAAAACTTCGTTTTGAAATTACGTTTGCTATTGCCTTGACCGGTATTTCCCGTTATATTTATTTTAACCGAGCCCATCCAATCTTTGCAGCAGGGAATTGCCATGTCTGGTCGCATTTTTATCAGTTATCGCCGTCAAGATTCCGCCGGCTACGCTGGCCGCCTGTTCGACCGCTTGTCAAACCGCTTCGAGCAGGCCAATATTTTTATGGATATCGATACCATCGAGCTAGGCGTTGATTTTGTCCAGAAGATACAGGAGGCAGTAGGTGACTGCGACGTGCTGCTGGCGGTGATCGGGCCTTCCTGGCTGAACGTCACCAACATGGATGGTCAGCCCCGTTTAAGCGATCCAAATGATTTTGTACGCGTTGAAGTGTTGACGGCCCTGCAAAGAAATATCCGTGTCATCCCGATCCTGGTCCAGGGCGCTCAAATGCCCAATGAAAGAGAACTGCCGGCAGAATTAACTGCTCTTGCCCGCCGCAACGGTATGGGAATCGAGCACGCCAGTTTCGATTCCGACGTCAATCTGCTCATCACGAAACTTGAAAAGATATTGGGAACAAGCGCACAAACGGATAAAAATCCTCGGGCCCGTCCGGAAGAAGATTGGGAATTCGAGCAGGATAATTCTGAGGAATTTGCCCCACCCTCCAACTTGCCTCAAAACATAGAATCGATCCTTCCGGGGGCATGGCTGGTAAATATCAACATGCCCACTCCATTTGGAATGGTACCCGTGCAAATGAACATCGAAGTCCAAACAAATGGAACATTCCAGGGCGTTGCCCCGACGTTGATGGTTCAAGGGCAATGGAACATATCCCCCATGCAGCAACTGGTGTTAACAGGACAACAATCGAATGGCATGCAAGTTGCCCCTTATAACGTTGTGATTCAATTCACGCAGCTGAGCTTCGAGCAATTAAGCGGTTTTACAAGCGGCAATGAAGTGACTGTTTGGAACCGGGTGTCCGGAAATAGCTGGTAAATTCAAGTTCCCCAGCATAGTAACGATGGTGATGATCCGGCTTACTGAATAATATTTGCCGGAGTGAGGGTTTCTTGTAGAGGGTTTGAATTCGCTTGGTCTAGCGTAGCAGTGGGAGTGTCAGTGGGGGTATCGGTTGGTGAAGGGGTTTGGGTTGGAGTTTGAGTTGGAGTAGGTGTTCTAGTTGGCGACGGTGTATCCGAGGGGGTTCTGGTAGGCGTGACCGGTGTGTCTGTTGGCGTTCTGGTTGGAGTGTTTGTCGGGGTATCCGTAGGAGTACTTGTGGGTGTCCTGGTAGGGGTAGACGTCCGGGTATTTGTCGGCGTAAAGGTTGGTGTACTTGTTGGGGTTAAGGTTCGCGTACTGGTAGGTGTGATTGAAGGTGTATTAGTAGGTGTTTCAGATAATATGGCCGTGGGACGAGTTGTATTTGTTGCTCTGGGCGTCACGCGAATGATAACAAATCTTGACAGGGTGGCAGTTGATGTAATCTTCGGCAACGGAGTATTTATCGGCGTGGACGTAGCGGGCACCGGAGGTGGCACCACGGCCATTCCGATAGCGCCAATCAAAATTAGCGCTAATCCGCTTATAGAACTAACGATAAAAAGCCTAGGGTACCTCATTCGTCCTCAGAAGCCCCTTGATTACACAATATACCAATTCACCATCCAAATCCAGATAATAATCTGGAGTTTTTCGATGATGAGACCGGATTACGACTTTATCCGCCTGGTGGCCGAGATCATCGATGTTATCAATGGTAAGGCTTGTACGATGAGTTTTCCCGCGAAAACCAACTCGTTGATTGGTGATGAAGAAGAAACCAGTGTCCTTGGTATAAAAATGGTCATCGCTTTGCTCATTTCTTCGAGATGCCAGTCGGACCGGCGTAACGGTCAGAATTACATTTTCTCTCTTCCGCAGAACGAGATCACCGGGCTGCTTAAAGAAGTAGGTGTTAACATCCGGAACCGTGTAGAGGATATCCGAGTTCAGTTCGGTCAACGCAGTCATATCCCCGGATACAATTTTTTCGAGCGGGCCTGTGCGCAGTTTGGTAATGGTGCGCGCTGTAGGTTTATCAAACCAGATATGGATCAGGTCAGCATTTCCACTTGCGCGAAGTTTAATCTTTGCATTTTCAGTATGTTGCCTGTTCAAAACCAGTTCCAGGTCTTCGCGGCTCATTTTTTCCCCTTGGTATAACCAGGCAAAGGTTGAATTGAGTACCGTGTCCACCTGGGTGAAAACCCAATCCTTAAACGGATAATCCGAAACCAGTTGTGTACTACAAAATGAGCAAGAGATATTGAAGTGTGCTGCTGGGAAACCGAACAAGAGAGTGCGTTCGGCTTTTTCTACCTGAAACTCCCTGCCACAAAAAGGGCAGTTGGTTGGGAGCGTGTCAGTGGCTACTTCCAGCAGAGCTACGTGGCGGCGATAAACAACAAACCAAGCGATATTAATAAGCAAGATTAAGATACCGATACCCAGTATCAGGACAAACAAGCCATAAGCATTTGCTAAAAGCTGTTTGAAGTCGGGTATCAGTAGGTATGCAATGATGAGAATGATGATGGGCAGGATGATAAAAATGAATAACTTGGCCCTTGTGTAAAATCTTTTAACCAGGGTCCAAATCCAGCCGTATTTTGTCAACCGGTTCACGCTTTCAACAGATGAGTTGTAAACTCCTAAGATTTTCTCTAGCAACTGCAATTTTACCCAAATCTATGATGATCTCTACCGTAAAGACAGACCTACCGAATTAACACCAGTTCATTTTATGAATAATACCATCTTGCGAGAAAGATTTCCCGCGATTGGTACTGAGTGAAGAAAGAAGGGAGCAGCCCGTAACGTTAAGTTCGAGGGAATGAGGGCTCGCCCTAGTCCCCTTTCAAGGGAGCGCTCTGTACGAGCTTTTTTGGCACTCTCGTCAAATATATCCCATTGTAATCGTATTCGGGGAAAAATGTCCAATTTAGTAAGGGCAATAGCGAGCAATAACAGATCATATTCAGCTGTTAAAAATGGTACTTTGCTACCGAGCAATACATACAGATAAAATATATTAGCTTTAGAAATTAAACAAAAGAAAGGATCCGGCTATGGCAGAGTTGAAAACGAAACGCAATAAAGGCAGCGTAGAAGCCTTTCTCAACAGCGTTCCTGATGAGAAAAAACGGCAGGACAGTTTCACCCTCCTGGATTTGATGAAGCAAGTCACCGGAGAAGAGCCAGAGATGTGGGGAGAAAGCATCGTCGGCTTTGGCAGTTATCACTATAAATACGAGAGCGGGCGTGAAGGCGACTGGTTCGTAACCGGATTTTCTCCGCGCAAACAAAACCTGACCCTGTATATCATGTCTGGTTTTGAAGAATATGATCAGCTGTTAAGCAGGCTGGGAAAGCACAAGATCGGAAAGTCTTGCCTATACATCAACAAGATCGAAGATATTGACCAGAATGTATTGCAAGAACTTGTGAAAAAATCTGTCCAGCACATGGAAGAAACAAACGCGAACTGATCGCACCTCCTTCCTTCCCTAAGCTGCCTGCCGCTCCCAGTCTCTGGTCGTGCGCTCTTGAACATCGTAGCTTTAACGACACGGTCACGTACCTGGAAAAAGTTCACTAAAACGAGAACAGACACAGGGCATGGATCAACCCAGACTGCGGCAAATGACCAGGTGAATAACCGATCTTGCTATGAGAATTTGTTCCTTGCCTTTATCGAAGTTAAACTCATTTCTTAGATTGGGAATCGGTTTGGATAACTGATTTGCTTTAATTTAGGGTATTATTGTCCAAATTCATTCCATTTAATCAAGGAGGAAAAAGCATGAGCCTCGTAAAGGTTTCACAGGCTGAAGGACAGGTACCGGTCACTATTTTTGAGTTGCAAGACCGGGTCAATTTAGGAAACACTGCCGAACTTGAACAGGCAGCCAGAGACGCCTATGCCAGTGGCACACGTGACCTGATTCTGGACATCAGCAAGGTAAATTCCTTCACGAGCGCCGGGATCCGAGCTCTGCTAGTGATTTACAAAATGATGGCGGGAGAGGAAGGCCGGAACTCAAAACACGTCAAGCTGGTCAGTCCTACCCCTTACGTTCGGGAAGTGCTCAAGGTTGCCGGGGTGACCAACTCGATTGAAATCTATGATTCGGTGGATGAAGCGATCGCATCTTTCTAAGCAAGACCAATCTTCTACTACTTTGTATTTCATTCAAAAAACCATGATTAAATATACTTTTCAGCGAAACTTTTTCGTACTTTTTAGATAAAAAGGGTTCAAGGTTATAAAAAGGAAGGCAGAAAGACAAGTTGTGTGAAAGGATTATTTATTTTGCTTATGGCTATTATCTTATTCGATTTCGATGGCGTACTGGCCGACACATTAGAGGATACACTCAATTTTGCACGGGAAGCCTGTGCGCAGATAGGCTTTGAGTGCAACCCGACCCCTGCTGACCTCGAAGAGCTCGAGATCATGTCGGTCCCAGACTATGGCAGGCAACTCGAAGTTCCTCCCGAACAATTGAACGAATTCGTTGACCGCTACCTGCAAATGTTCACACAAAAACCGAACCCACCCAAAATATTCCCTGGTATGGAACGGGTAATAACAGAGGCCGCACAGCGCAACATACTTGCCATCATCACCGGAAACACGACACCAACGGTCCAGGCGTTTCTCAAGGAACATGAAGTTGGAAATTATGTCAGGTTGGTAATCGGGGTGGAACAAAAAGATACAAGACCGGAAAAGATCAGGATCGCTTTGAGGGAGCTAGGTCATCGCAAAGAACCTGCTTACATGGTCGGGGACTCTGATCAGTGACATTCGCGCAGCAAGGGAAACCGGCATTAAAAGCATTGCAGTAGGCTGGGGCCACCAGAGCCCATCGCGACTGATGATGGCAAACCCGGATTTCCTGGTCCTTTCGCCCCAAGAACTGTTGGAACTGCTAAGTTAGGATTTGTGCAACTCGCAGGATCGTAACGGAACAAAGAAGCGTGGCTGCTTGTTTTCGGTCTATTCTCATTTACAGAGTAATTGTTGTGAATAAATACGAAGAGACCGGTGAAGAAAACCGGTCTCAATATTTTGAAATTGATCGTTCAGGAATTAGTAACCGCGGTTGCCACCCCCATTGCCGCCACGGCGGTCACGTCCACCACCACGCGGACGCTCTTCACGAGGGCGAGCGATGCTCACGCGCAAATCACGTCCATCATATGAGTAGCCATTGAACATCTGGATGGCCTTATCGGCCTCCTCGGAGCTGCTCATTTCAACAAAGCCGAAGCCTTTCGACCGGCCCGATTCTCGGTCGGTAATCACAGTCGCAGATACCACGTTGCCGGCCTGTGCAAACAGCTTCTGCAAGCCGTCATCACGGATGCCATAAGGTAGATTCCCGACGTAGAGCTTTGCTTCCATACTGTACTCTTCTCCTATTGATGTAAGAAAAAAGCCGCCAACCGTCGTTAGGTTTGGTGGCAAAAACACACAAATCCTAGGCCAAGCAAGTTAATTGTATCACAGCCTTGTCAAATCTTTTAGCAAATCTTGCAAGGAAATTCGTGCCAGAGAATCGAGGGTCAAGTTAGCCCCATCCGTCTTGAGCAGGGCCGTAATCGGGTTGGGGATCGCCACCACAAAGATGCCTGCGGCGCGAGCCGCAGTTACCCCATTGGGCGAATCTTCCAACACAATGGCCTGCTCGGCGTTTACACCCAGCGCATCCAACGCCTTCAGGAACAGATCTGGGTGGGGTTTGGTGCGTCCCGCTGAGACATCGTCGCGGCAGATAACGGCCTCGAAACGGTCGGCAAGTCCGAAGCGGGCAAGATGCGTGTCCACCCAGCTGTGCGGAGAACTGGATGCCACGGCTAGGCGCAATCCCAGTCGACGCGCATCCTCCAGATAGTCCAGCACCCCGGGCAGGACCGGCTGCTGGAGGATCAACGCATCGCTCTCGGACCGATAACGTGCGTGCAGCTCCCGGGAGTCCAACCCATTCCCAACCAACTCCGCCAAATGAACAGCGCCATCGAAATTGGAAATGCCATAACCACCAATGACCTGTCCCCAGGTTTCGGGAAGCATTTCCTGTCCGAACTCGCGGTAGATCTTCTGCCAGACGAGAAATTCGCTGGTTTCCGTGTCCAGGATGAGGCCATCAAAATCGAATAGAAGAGCTTTGATTTTCATATGGCGGCAATTTTATCAGAACTTTTCCAGCAACTGGTCTCATAGGACCTAACAACGTTGACGAGTGCATCAGGGCTCAAATATGCTATACTTTTCAAGATTGAAACATTGTACAGATGAACTATCCCCTCGCATTCGGACAGGAGAAATATTTCGCTTCGGGGAGTATACTTTCTTATATGCTTTCTAACGGTAAAAGCAGCCTTGGATATAGAGCCGGTTTCACAGAATAACATTCAACCTGAGGAAGAACTCGCTCAGGCCGTTTCTATTCGAGACAAAATCGATCTCATTAACCAGCTTGCCTGGAAGTTACGCATTGGTCAGCCTGAGCGAGCGCGTGATTTGAGCAAAGAAGCTGCCAGCCTGGCAAAAAGTGATGCGCATCTGGTGTACGCCCGGGGAATGGCAGCCAGTTTCATCACGCAGGCTTTTTTAGATAGCGAAGATGGGGATCTGGAAAGCGCTGTTTCTCTCTGCCTTCAGGCCCTTACCCTGCTCAAGGATGATCAAACGAGCAATGACCTGATTATTGCCTGGTATACCTTGGGCTGGTCTTATTATTATTCCGGTGATTTTCCGGCGGCGCTTGAATATGGTTTGAAGGCACTTAAAAGGTCGGAAGAGGTAGGGATCAAGGAATATGAAGCCTGGGCGCTTGATCTGACCGCAAGTACATTCAAAGATCCTGATCAGGCAATCTCCATGTACCAAAAAGCCCTGCGGATATTTGATGAGTTGAAAGATAAAGAGGGGCAGACTCGGGTTCTTAACAACCTGGCTTATACGCTCATAGAGTTGAAAGACTATTCGCGTGCGCTTGAATACAGCCAGAAAAGTTTGCAACTGGCTAGAGGCGTGAAGCTAAAAAGGGATGAAATCAATATAACCGGCACAATCGGAGAAATTCTTCTAGCAATGGAAGAATATGACCAGGCGAAAAGCTATCTTCAGCAGGCAAAACTACTTGCAGAAAAATACGGCCGCGACATCAGTTACCTTTACATCCTTGTAGACCTGGGCGAGGTTTCCCTGGCAAAAAACGATTTTCAACAGGCCGAACAGCAGTTATTCCTTGCGCTGGACACAGCAACAAAATGGAACTTAAAAAATGAAAAAATGCGCTGTCACCAGTTTTTATCGGAGTTGTATGAAAAGCAAGATAAGATTGACAAAGCATTAGGAAACTACAAACTTTTCCACTCTTTGAAAGAGTTGATCGCAGGCGAAAGATCGGCCAGACAAATTGCCATCCTTAAAATGAACCATCAGGTAGAAACGACGCAACGGGATATGGAGATTCAGCTTCTCCAAAACGCAAAACTCCAGCTAGAAATCGACGAACAAAGGCGAATTCAATCAATTCTGGAAAACCTGGCAACGCGCGACTCATTGACCAACCTGTATAACCGGCGTCACTTCTTAACGCTTGCAGAGTATGAATGGAAACGGGCCCTACGATACGGAAATCCATTCTCTGTTTTGATGTTAGACCTGGATGATTTCAAACAAATTAACGACCGTTTTGGACATGCAACCGGAGACCAGGCGTTGATCATGGTTGCAGGCCTGATCCAAGGAGCTTTGCGAAAAGTAGAGATTGCAGGACGCTATGGGGGAGATGAATTCGCCGTTATCTTACCAGAAACTCCCGCTGAAAAAGGATTAATCGTAGGCAAGCGTATTCATGATAAAGTCAGCGGGCAATCCATTAAGGCCAGTAAAGGTACCATTCATTTGACTGTTAGCATTGGCGTTGCCGGGTTGACAAACGAAAACAGCGATCAAGTGCAATCGTTGGAAGATCTCCTTCACCAAGCAGATGTGGCGCTGTATCAGGCAAAAGGTTCAGGGAAGAATCAGGTTTCCCTGTATGTGGAAGAATAAGGTAAATTTTTGCGAAGGGAGGGCAGCCATTTGGGAATGGCTGTCCTCCTTATTCTTTGGTAGCTTTTCCAGCACTGCGTAAGCCTCTTATTGAGGCGTATTTGTAACTGTAGGTGTAGCTGTCGCCGTACCGGTTTGGGTGATCGTTGGCGTGAGGGTGGGTGTGGGGGTGAACGTAGGGGTTGGAGATGGCGGTGGGGTCATTTCCGGCAGGTTGCCGGTATTTCCTTGGACTGTGGCGTATTGACCCCATAACCAGCAAGTGGCCGAGCCTTTCTTGATGACCCAGTAGTTTGGGGTGACCGAGGTATATTTTCCAACCACCTCCGCAGTTTCGCCGACAAACAAACCGGTCAACAAATCGTAATTGACCCCTGGCCCAGTCCGGCAATTGGTGTCCACGCTGACGCTAACCGTAGGAACAGACGGGGGCAAGGTAGAGGTAACCGTAGGTGTCAAGATCGATGTGGATGTGAAAACGATTGCCGCAGTTGCGGGAGTTGACCCTACCTCTTGCGTGAAAGCAAAGGATGTCAGGGTGGCATCAACGTCCAGCGTAGGGGTCGGTGTGACAGTTGGGAAGTTACATGCCAACGCAGCAGAAATCAAGACACTAAACAGAAAAAGCAAAGCTTTGTTTTTCTTCACATCAGCCTCCTTCACAACCTGGGCGAACGAGCCCTACCTGTAAATCGTTTTGTTCAGTATAGCATAGGCCTTTTAAAAAGGAAAAGCCCGCCACGTGTCTGGAAGACGATGGCGGGCTTCGAAAGTTCAGCTCGCTTAGAACAGCCTGAGCACCGCTTCGCTCGCCCAGGTAAACAAGCTTTGCGGCACCAGACTGACAATGACGATTACCAAAGCGGTCCCGGCGGTGGCAAAGCCAAGCCAGAATTCGCGCTCGGTTACAGGTTCACCTTCCTGCATGTACATGGTGACGACCACGCGCAAATAGTAGTACGCCGAGATGAGCGAGGTCAACACGCCTATGATAGCCAGGGAAATATAACCGCCCGCCATAACCGCGCGGAACAGGTAGAACTTCCCGACCAATCCTAAAGTGGGCGGGAACCCGGTCAGCGAGAGCATGAAGATGGTCATGGCCGCCGCCAAGGCCGGATACTTGCGTCCCAGGCCGGCGTAGTCGCTGATGGCAAGTCCTTTGCCTTCCTTCTGCTCAAGTGTAATGACTACGGCCCAGGCGCCAAAGCTGGTCAGCGCGTAGGCGACCAGATAGAAAAGCCCGGCCGCGATGGAGACCGGAGCCACCTCCGGGTTGCCGTAGGGCACAAAGGCCATCAGGATATAACCAGCATGGGCGATGCTGGAGTAAGCCAGCATGCGTTTGATATCCGTCTGTGAGATAGCCAGTATGTTGCCGGTGATCATGGTCAAAGCCGAAAGCGCCCAGAGCACCGGGGTCATGTCAACGGCAATGGAGGGGAAGGCGGTAGCGAACACGCGCAGCAGGGCGGCAAAACCGGCGATCTTGGCGCCCGCCGCCATAAAAGCGGTGACGGCCGTCGGGGCGCCCTGGTAGACGTCGGGCGTCCACATGTGGAAGGGGACCGCGGCAACCTTGAAACCGAGTCCCACCAGGATGAGGGCCGCGCCGATGGTCAGGAGCAGGCCCGGGGTCCCGTTCGAAGCGGCTGCAACGATGCCCGTCAGGGAAGTTGCGCCTGTCGCGCCGTAAACAAGCGCGATCCCGTAGAGCACAAATCCGGATGAAAACGCGCCGAGCAGGAAGTATTTGAGGCCCGATTCTTCTGAGTCCGAATTGGGGCGGGCAAAGGCAGAAAGCACATAGAGCGGAAGGGACAGCAACTCCAGCGCCAGGAAAACGGTGATCAAGTCAGCTGCTTGCGCCATGAGCATCATCCCGCTGACGCTGAAGAGCAGCAGTGTGTAGTACTCGCCACGCTCGATGCCCATGCGTTTGAGGTAGCCATAGGCGAGGGCAACGCCTAGCAAACCGGTCAGCAGCAAGAGGGCATTCACGAAGACCGAGAAGCCGTCTACGACGACCATGTCCTTAAAGCCGGTGTTCTCAAGTCCGAGCTGAGACAAAGTAAAGCCAAGCGCCAGCGCCAAACCGAAGGCCGCCAGCAGGGCAGTCAACCACTTACGCTCTTTGGGGATGAACAGGTCTGCCAGCAGGAGCGCACAGGCCGAGGTGACCAGGATAATGAGGGGCAGCAGTACGTAGAAGTCCACTTGTGTCATAGCTTATAGCTTTCTGCAATGAGCGAACCGCGTTCAGCTCACTCGCTGAACGCAGTTCGTTGAACGCTCCTAGGGCATCGCCAGCGCGGCGGTTTGAAGGGTAGCCACCAGATTATTAACAGTGGGAGCCATCAAGTCAAAGAAGGGCTTGGGATACAGGCCAATCCAGAAGATGAAAATCAGCAACGGGAGGATGGTGAGAATCTCGCGCCAGTTCAGGTCGTGGATGCCATGGCCATGCTGCTTGACTTCATCCACGACTTCGCCTTGCGGTCCGAGGAACATTTTTTGGAACATGTAGAGAATATAGATAGCCGCCATGATCACGCCAATGGCCGAAAGACCGGCATACCATGGTGTGCCGATCGCATTAGAACCAAACGCACCCAGCAAGATGGCGAACTCACCCACGAAACCGTTCAGGCCTGGCAAGCCCATCGAGGAGAGTGCGACGATCAACATGATCGAACCGAAAATCGGGGTGATCTTCCATAAGCCACCGTAGACCTTGATCTCGCGAGTGTGGGTCTGCTCGTAGATCATGCCGACCAAAAGGAACAACGCGCCCGTGCTAAGACCGTGGTTGACCATCTGTAAAATCGCGCCTTGCATCCCCTGCGCGTTGAGGGCGAACAAACCCAGCATTACGAAGCCCAGGTGGCTGACCGAGGAATAGGCAACCAGCTTCTTGACGTCCGCCTGGGCGTAGGAAACCGCCGCGCCATACAGGATGCCAATGGTAGCAAACAGCGCGATCCAGGGCGCCAGTTGCAGCGAAGCTTGTGGGAAGAGCGGGATGTTGAAGCGCAGGAAGCCGTAGGTGCCCATTTTTAGCAGCACGCCCGCCAGGATGACCGATCCGGCTGTGGGCGCTTCCACGTGGGCATCAGGCAGCCAGGAATGCAACGGCCACATCGGGACCTTGATCGCAAAGGCGGCGGTGAAGGCCAGGAACAGCCAGAACTGGGTATCGGCTGGAATTCCCCCGGCGGAAATCAGTTCCGGGACGGAGAAAGTGCCGCCCTGGATTCCGAGCCACAGGATTGCCAAGCAGCATCAGAATCGAGCCAGCCATAGTGTACAGGAAGAACTTGATGGCAGCATAGATACGGCGCGGTCCGCCCCATATACCGATCAGGAAGTACATCGGGACGAGCGTGAATTCCCAAAAGATGTAGAACAGGAACAGGTCCTGTGCCAGGAACACGCCGGTCATACCGACTTCGAGCAGCAGGAAGAAGACCATGAAATCCCTGACGCGCTCTTCCACAGCCGTCCAAGTCGAAAGGATCGAGATGGGGGTCAGGAACGTGGTCAACAGGACAAGCAAGATGCTGAGCCCGTCCACGCCCAGGTGGTATTGGATGTTCCACCCGGCCACCTGGATCCAGCTATATTGGGCGACCAGTTGCAGGTCCGGGTTGGAGGCGTCGAACATGCCCAAGATCCAGAGCGAGATGCCGAAGGTCAGCAGCGAAGTGACCAGCGCCGTCCAGCGTATCAGGTTCTTGTTCTCAGCCGGCAGGAAGAGCAGGACCAGTATCCCCAGGAGCGGGAAGAAGGTCACCAGAGTAAGAGGTTGCAAGAGAAATTCCATAATTTGCCCTCGTTTCTCCCTCACCCACCCACTCTCTTAAAAGAGCGGCGAAGGGGGTGAGAGGGAAAGTATTTATTTTAACAATAGATATCCAAGAATAAGAACGACGCCGAGCAATACCGACAAAGCATAGCTGCGCACGAATCCGTTCTGGACCTTACGCAGGCTCGCCGATAAACGTTGGGTCCAGTCGCCCAGGCCGTTCGCCAGCGCGTCGATGATGCGCTGGTCCGCGTACAGGTTGAGTCCCACGTTTGTAAGCCAGTTATAGGTTCCGGCAATGACCTTCTCGTGGAACCAGTCGTGCCAGAAGCGCCAGTCGACGTAGTCCGCAAGGAAATTTGCCAGGTCGACGAAGCGGTTTACAAACACAGCCCAATAGCCTTCGTCCACGAACCATTTGCGTTGCATGCCCGTAAACAGAAAGCCGAGCGACCGTTTAAGCGGGTCGGACTGCCCGACCTTGAGCGGGTTGCGCCCGTAAAGCAGCCACGAGATGAAGATTGCCGCCAAAGCCAGGAGGGTGGATACAATGGCTACCTGGAAATTGAACTCGCCAGCATGTACGTTGATGGTATGTTCTAACCAGTTGGTCAGGGTATGCAAGCCCGGCAAGTTCAGCGCGCCACCCAAGATGGAAAGAGCAGCCAGCACCATCAACGGGACCGTCATCACCTTTGGGCTTTCCTTCGCGTTTGCTGCCGCTGCATGCCTCGGCTGACCGAAGAAAACCATCCAGACTTGGCGTCCCATGTAGAAGGCAGTAAAAAATGCTGCAATCGATAATAACCAGTAAACGGCCGTATATCCTTCCGCAAACGCATCCGCCAGGATCTCATCCTTGGACCAGAAACCGGCAAACGGGAAAATGCCTGACAGCGCAAGCGTGCCAATGATGTAGACCCAGAAGGTGACCGGCATCGTTTTCCGCATGCCGCCCATGTTGCGCATATCTCCCGGATCAAACACTTCTTCGTGATTATCATGGCTGCCATGATGCGCCAAATGGTGGTGTCCGCGTTCCATTCCTAGTAATACCGAACCGGCCGAGAGGAAGAGCAGCGCCTTGAAGAAGGCATGCGTCACCAGGTGGAACATACCTGCCACAAAAGCGCCCATCCCAACCGCCGCGACCATGAAACCAAGTTGCGAGATGGTCGAGTAAGCCAGTACCTTTTTAATGTCATACTGCCCGACCGCGATCGTGGCCGCGAACAGGGCCGTCACGGCGCCGACCATGGCTACAATATACTGCGCCTGCGGGACAAGCGTATACAGCGGCGCGGAGCGGGTAATCAGATATACGCCAGCAGTGACCATGGTCGCGGCATGGATCAGCGCCGAGACCGGGGTTGGGCCGGCCATCGCGTCCGGCAGCCAGACGTAGAGCGGGATCTGGGCGGATTTGCCGGCCACACCTACCAACATGAAGAGCGTGATAGCGATAATGATACCGGGCTGGGCTGCTGCCAACGCCGGAGCGGCATTGAACACTTCGTCGAACTGGAGAGAGCCCAGTTGCCAAAACATCAGGAAGCCGGCGATCAGGAAACCAAAGTCACCGATGCGGTTGGTGATGAAGGCCTTTTTGGCGGCGTCCGAGTTGGACCAGGAAGGGCGCGCCAGTATGTCCATCTCATACCAGAAACCGATCAGCAGGAAGGAGCACAGTCCTACGCCCTCCCAGCCGACGAACAGCATCAAATATGAGTCGCCGCTGACCAGGATCATCATTGCAGCAATGAATAGGTTGAGAAAAACGAAGAACCTGCTGTAACGGCCAAGATCGTTTTTGAAGCGCACGTCCTCGTGCATATAGCCGATGGCATAGATATGGATCAGTGTGCCGACGCCCGAAACGACCAGCATCATAACGGTCGAGAGCGAGTCGACGCGGAAAGTCCAATCCAGACTTAAGCTCCCAATGTGTATCCATTGCGCCAGGAAAACGGATTGATGTTCCCCGCCATTTGCCCAAACCGAATATGCCAGCAGGACCGACACAACGAAGGTAGCGCCGGAAGCCAGGCTGGCGGCCGTACCGACCCATTTCTCGCTGAGCCGGCTGCCAAAAATAATATTGAACAGCAGCCCGATGACCGGCGCAAATACCAGCCAGGGGGCCAGAAAGAAAAAGCCTGTTGTTGTTTCGCTCAAGAACATATTTTATCCCTTCAGGCTGCTCATCGTATCGACGTCGATACTTTGCTTGGTCTTGAAGATTGCCACGATCAACGCCAGGCCGACCGCCACTTCCGCCGCTGCTACCGCGATCACAAAGAAAACAATGATCTGTCCGTTCAACTGCTGGAAGGTATTGGCAAATGCCACAAAAGCAAGGTTGGCCGCATTGAGCATCAACTCGACCGACATAAAAATAATCAACGCATTCCGGCGAACAAGCACGCCCAGCGCACCGATGCTGAACAGGATGGCAGACAAAGCGATGTAATAGGCTTGTGGAACCATACTATCTCTGTTCTCCCTTCTCGCGGACTGTCAGGACAATTGCCCCAACCATGGCAACCAGCAGCACGATGGAGGTAATCTCGAAGGGCAGCAAGTAATCGCTGAATAAGGCCATGCCAAGAGCGCGGATCGTCTCTACCGAATTGGTTGCAACAACAGGCTCGACAATTGCGGCTGTAGATTGAACCCGGGAAAGCAACAGATAGGCTGCTTCCGCCACCAACAGGGCTGCCAGGCCAATCGCCAGCGGTCTCTGGTAAGGCAAGACTTTGCCCGGGGCTAATTTTTCCGCGCCCAGCAACATGATCACAAACAGGAATAACACCATGATCGCCCCGGCATATACGGTAATCTGTGCCATTGCGATGAACGGGGCGCCCAGCAGCAGGTAGAAGACCGCTACCGTGAAAAAGTTGATCACCAGAAACAAGGCCGAATACACCGCGTTCTGGCTGACCAGCATCCCGATCGCGGCCGCAATTGCAACCAGGGCAAGAACAAGAAAGAGTATCAGGTCAACACTCATAAGCACCCTTTTCAGGGATTAGAGACTAGAGAGCAGAAACTAGTCTCTAATCATCTAGTCTCTAGGATTTTCCATCTGAGGCACTGACCTCGTGAAAATTCCCGGGTCCACCTTGCGCGGGGTGGTCATTTCAGGCGAGCGAACGCCTTCCAGCAAGCTGTCCTTGGTATAGATGGCATCATGACGGTCGGTGAAGGAAAGCTCGTAATTGTCACCCAGCACGATGGCCTCAGTAGGGCAGGCATCCTCACAGAAGCCGCAGTAGATGCAGCGCAGCATGTTGATCTCGTATGTGGAGGCATAGCGCTCGCCGGGAGAGAAGCGCGCTTCGTCCGTGTTCTCGGAAGCTTCCACAAAGATGGCATCTGCAGGACAGGCCGCCGCGCACAGCGAACAGCCGATGCACTTCTCCAGCCCGTTTTCATACCGTTTGAGCACGTGTCGCCCGCGATACCGTGGACGCACCTGCCGTTTCTGCTCCGGATATTGGACCGTGACTGGCCCTTCGATAAGCATCTTGAACGTGGTAAATAGTCCACGTCCCAATTCTTTAAGCATAGTTCTTCCTCCGTATCGTGCGGTCTACCATTAAGGAAGCGATCCAACCGGCTATCAACGAAAAGACGGGAGTAATCCACATCAACATAGGGTTGATTGTATCCGCCAGCAAGATGCCGACCGCTGTGATGAACACCACCGCCAGCGCCAATGGCAGCAGGACTTTCCAACCAAAGGCCATCAGGCGATCGTAGCGGATCCGCGGCCAGGAGGCACGCACCCAGATCATGATGCCGAGCAAAACGAAAATTTTGAGGAACATGTACAGCGGTCCGAGCCAGGGGAGTTTATCGACGCCTGGGCCGAGATACCCGCCCAGGAACAGCGTCGCCAAAATCGCGCTGACCACGATCATCTTCTGGTATTCGGCCATAAAGAACAGGGCAAATTTCATCCCGGAATATTCGGTGTGATAGCCGGCCACGATCTCCTGCTCCGCCTCGGGCATATCGAATGGATGGCGGTTGACTTCGGCAACCGTGGCAATCCAGAAAATAATTGCTCCCACTGGCTGGACAAAAATAAACCATCCCAATGGGCCGCGCTGTGCTTCCACGATCTCCACCAGGCTCATCGAGTTGCCCAGCAGGATGGCTACCACCATCGAAAGGCCGAGCGTCAATTCATAAGAGATCATTTGTGCTGAGGAGCGCAACCCACCCATCATAGCGTACTTGTTGTTTGAAGACCAGCCTGCCAGTACGATGCCGTATACCGCAATCGAAGCGACGGACATCAGGAACAGCACACCCACGTTGATATTTGCCACCGACTGCGAAATATCGCGCCCGAACAAATTGACCGACGGTCCCCAGGGGATGACCGCTGCAATTACAATCGATGGCACCATGGTTATGATCGGGGCCAGGATGAACACGAGCTTGTAGGCCTTATCCGGGATCAATTCTTCCTTAAAGATCAGCTTGACAGCATCTGCCATCCACTGCATCAACCCCTGCGGCCCGGCACGGTTGGGACCCAGACGAGATTGCAGGAGCGCCAGGAAACGGCGTTCGTAGTACGTCAGGTAGCCGAAGCCAATGAGCAGCGTGAAAATGAGTACGAGGGCTTTGATGCCCCATTCCAGCCACAGTGTCCAATCCATGTTACTTCACCTTTATCGCCACCGGCTCGCGAATGGCCAGCCCCATACTACGGGGGACCAGCGCCACGCCGGCCGAAATGGTCTCGTCAATTTTTACGACCGCTTCGCCGCTGACGCCGTCGAAACTGATCGTTACCTGCTTGCCCGCTTCCAGGCCCAATTTCCTGGCCACTTCGGGATGCAGGGCAATCGTGGCTTCTCCGATGCGCGCGCTCAACAACTGAGCCGGGATGACAGTCGTGCCGCGGTCGTACAGCTTGGTAACCGGGATCGCCAGCAGTTCATCTTCTTTGGGACGCAGCCCCGCCTCATCCCGGACCTCGGGCAGGTCAACCGTTTCACCACGTTCTGCTGCGCTGACGAGTTGTACGCCCAAACCCTGGGTGTTCTCGTAGGTGGTGCCGCCGTAGTACAAATCGCCGCGGCCTACGATCGGCCACTGCTCGCTCACCTGTGCCAGTTTGGCATAGGTGAGACCTGCAAAATCCTTCAGGCTCGCGGCGATCTTCTCGAAAACCAGCACCGGCGACGAGCCTTCCAGGTTGATATTCAGTTTCTGCGCGATTTCTGCGGTGATGGCGTAATCGGCTTTGGTCTCGCCCAGCGGCGGGACAGCGGGATAGTAGCGTTGCACGCGGCGTTCCCCCGATGTCATTGTACCATCCCGTTCAGTATAGGCACGCGCAGGCAGGACCACATCCGCCAGTTCCGCGGTCTTCGTCGGGAACAGTTCCTGCACCGCCACGAAGCTGGCTTCTTTAAGCGCTTTCTCCAGCGCAGGGTCATCCCCGGCCGGGTCAGCGCCAGCAACGTAAACTGTCTTTCCTTTGAGCGCTGATGCCAAATCGGCTTCAGGTCGGAAACCCATTTCCCAGGCGCCCTGGTCATTGGCTTTCGGCCACACACCGATCAAACCATTCTTCTGTTTTCCGGCGTGACCCGTTTTTACCAGCAGGTTCGCGCAGGCGGCTGCCAAGTTCGAAGAACCGCTCAATCCCAACCCGTCGCTGCCGAACAACACAACCGCGTTGGCAGCCGCGGCGAACGCCCCGGCAATCTGGCCGCTACCGCCCAGATCCTGGATCGTTTTGGCTTCATCACCGTTGGAATAGCGGACCACATAGCTGGCAAATTTATCCAGCTTGGTTTCACGCGGGTTGGCCACGATCAAAGTCGCGCCTCGCTGAGCAGCCTGTTTAACGCGCAGCCACCAGATGGGCGCTTCTTCATAAAGGTCAGAGGCAACTACCAGGATGGCATCGCCTTTGCCGATGTCAGAGAAATTTGTGCCCTGCCCCACACCGACCTGTGTGACCAGATCGCCGCCACCCATATCGGTATACAGCACGGCTTTCCCGCCCAGCCCATCGGCCAGGGACTTCAGATTGAACAGATCTTCGTTGGAAAGTCGGCCGGATGCCAGCACCACCATGTCATTTTTGGCTTCCGCCAGCCTGCCGGAAACTTCGTTCAGCGCCTCTTCCCATGAAGCAGCCTGCCCGCGGACCAGCGGTTTCTCCAGCCTTTCCTTGCTCTCGGCAAAGTGGTATGCGAAGCGGCCCTTGTCGCAGATCCAGGTCTCGTTGACCTGCTCGTTCTGGCGCGGCATGACCCGTTTGATGACCACTTTCCCGTCCGCTTTGGCTTCACGGCGGGTGTTGAAGGTGATGTTGCAGCCGACCGGGCACTGCACGCAGACGGACGCGGCGGCCTTCAGTTCCCAGGGACGCGCCCCGAAACGGAAGTCGACCGTGGTCAGCGCGCCGACCGGGCAGATATCGGTGGTGTTCCCCGAGAAAACGGAATCAAACCCGGGGTCCGAGATGGAGATGATCTGACTGCCTCGCCCGCGTTCGTCGATGGCCAACACTGCCTCGCCGGCTACCTGGTCCTGGAAGCGCACACAACGTCCACACAAAATACAGCGTTCACGATCGAGGAAAATCAAATCGCCCAACGGGTAGTGCTTGTCCATGTGCAGCTTGTCGTCATACAAGAAGCGGCTGTTGCCAGGACCATGCTCCATGGTCAGGTTCTGCAGCGGGCATTCGCCGCCCTTGTCGCAGATCGGACAGTCCAACGGGTGGGAGGTCAGTAGGAACTCGATCATGCTCTTCTGCGCCTCTTTGGCCTTCTCGGACTGCGTCAACACGACCATGCCCTCGGAGACTGGATTGGTGCAGGCTGTCTCTGGCTTGGGCATGAACTGCATCTTTGGCTGGCCGTTTTCGTCGAAGATGGGCTGGCCCGTGCCACGGTCGATCATCGGTCGGCCGATCTCGACCAGGCACATGCGGCACATCCCGGCAGGTTCCATCTTGGGATGGTAGCAGAAGACCGGGATGTCGATCCCGATTTTCTTGGCAGCATCCACGATCAGCGTGTCGGCAGGAACGGTGGCCTGTACGCCGTCAATGGTAAGAGTAACTTGTTTGGTCATATCAGATCAGCTTCCTTGTGCCGCAACAACTAAAGTTGTAAGCTAATTTATCGTTTTTCATAGAATGAATTCCATATGGCTGCGCCATTTCATGTGTTGCGGTACTTCGTTTGCACCGGCAGTTTGAAGTCTTGCGGGAAGCGTTCGATACCGGTAACGACTGCCATGGTGGCAAACTCGCCCAGCGCGCACAGGCATTTGTTCTGCATCTGTTTGGCAACGCTGTACAGCAGTTCCACGTCCTCGCCGGAATTCCCATTGTGGCGGATGCGCTCGATCAGGTGCTGCATCCAGTAGTTGCCTTCACGGCAGGGCGTACATTTACCACACGATTCGTGTTTGAAGAAATGGATGGTCTTGTTGATGACCCAATCGATGCTGACAGTGTCATCGATCACGATGACGGAAGCAGACCCGAGGTCCGCGCCGAGCGTGCGCACGCTGGCGTAATCCATCGGAGTATCCAGGACTTTCTCATCCACCACGATCATCGAGGAGGAAGCCCCGGCCGGCATGATGGCCTTGACCGGCCGGTCGTCCAGGATGCCGCCGCCGTATTTGTAAATAAGTTCGCGGAAGGTGGTCCCAAACGGAAGCTCGTAGTTGCCCGGGTTGCAGACCCGGCCAGAGAGCGAGAAGATTTTCACGCCCGCGCTATCGGCCGTGCCGATCGATTTGTACCAGTCGGCGCCGTTGGCCAGGATCATGGGGATGTTGGTAAAGGTCTCGACGTTATTGACCACGGTTGGCTTGCCATATAAACCGAACGAAGGCGGGAAGGGCGGGCGGATCCGGGGCTGCCCGCGCTTGCCTTCCAGCGATTCGAGCAGGGCGGTCTCTTCACCGCAGATGTAGGCGCCTGCGCCCAGGTGAGTATAGATTTTTAGAGAATAATCGCTGCCGAAGAGATTGTCACCGAGATAACCGGCCTGTTCCATCTCTTCGATCTTCTCGTCGAGGAAAGCCGCCACCTGCCAGAACTCACCGCGCAGATAGATATAAGCCGCGTTCGCACCGACCGCATAAGAGGCAATCGCCACGCCCTCCAGGAACTGGAAGGGGTTTCCTTCCATGATCTCGCGATCCTTAAAGGTGCCCGGCTCGGACTCGTCGGCGTTGGCAACCACATAGTGGGGCCAATTGTTGTTGTCCATGAAGGACCATTTCACACCGGTGGGGAAACCCGCCCCGCCACGACCGCGCAGGCCGGAGTTCTTGACCACGTCCGTCACTTCGGCCGGCTTCATTTTGACCGCCGTTTCGAACGCTCTGAAACCGCTGTTTGCCTGATAGACATCAATCTTATTGATGTCAGGGATATCTCGATGACGTAAGAGAATGTGTGTCATAGGTCTCTATTCTGCCAGAGGGATGATCTGCCCTTCTCGGCGGGCAATTTCGACAATCATGCTGGCATCACCTTCTTGAAATTGCTTCTCTCCAACTGGGATTGGCTCAATTCGGGCATCCGTGTGAGCAGCAATTACCCATAAATCTGTCCAATTCTCGTGCGTGCGTTGTTCTTTATCATCATATAAAGGTGAAACTACCAACAAGTCTATATCACTCCATTTATGCTCCGTTCCTTTTGCATAAGAACCATATAGAACACCGAAACGGACAGGAATGCCCTGCTCAGCTACTGCTTGCAAGTAGCTTTGAACTGATTCCACTACTGCTGCATCAGCCATTCGAAAACATCCTTTGCACGATTAAAAATCGATTTGCCTGTAAGTTGGACGGTGCTTTTGTTTCCATAGGTTTACTTGCTTTGTGATATCAAACATTCGTGATCTTTCTAAGACTCACATTGCTTTTTTCAGATCATCTACTAATTGCATGGTTTTTTCCACGCTCATGTTCTCGTGGTACTTGATCCCATCGGGTCCCTGAGTCTGGAACATAGGAGCTTTGTCACAAGCCGCCAGGCACATAACCGGCTCCACCGTCACCAGGCCATCCGGGTTAGTGCCACCGGGCTCGATACCCAGCTTGGCGCACAGATCAGACAGGAACTGGTCCGCGCCGCGCAGGGCACAGGGCAGGTCCGTGCAGACCTGGATGCGCAGCCGCCCGGCCGGGGCATCGTGGTAGAGCGTATAAAAGCCAATAATTGAAGCAACTTCGGTATCGGTAATATCTACCAATGTAGCAATATCGTGCATGGCGTGGCGGTCCACGTACCCTTCCTCCCGCTGCGCCAGGTAAAGCAATGGCATAACCGCCGAGCGTTTGTGCTCGGGCGGATATTTCGCCATGATTTTTTCCACTTCCTTGGGATACTTTTCTGCCAAGCTCATCTGTCAATATCTCCCAGGACAAAATCAATCGAACCGATGATGGCGATCAGGTCAGCAACCAGATGGCCTTTCGTCATTTCGGGCAGTGCGCCCACATTTTCAAAGGAGGGTGTGCGCATGTGAATGCGATACGGTTTCGGGCCGCCATCCCCTTCCAGGTACACGCCCAGTTCGCCACGTGGCGATTCGACCGCTGAATATATGGAGGCCTTGGGCGCTTCGAAGCCCTCGGTCCACAATTTGAAATGATGGATCAGGGCTTCCATGCTGGTGCCGATCTCCGAGCGCGGCGGCGGGACAAACTTGCGGTTGTCGCTGCGTACCGGGCCCATCGGCAGCTTGTTCAGCGCCTGTTCCACGATCTTCAACGATTCGCGCATCTCCTGCACGCGGACCAGGTAACGGGCGTAGTTGTCGCCTTCGGTGCGCACCGGAACGGTGAAATCGTACTGCTCGTAGCCCATGTAAGGACGCTTCTTGCGCAAGTCCCAGTCTACGCCGCTGGCGCGCAGCATTGGGCCGGTCACGCCGTAACTGAGAGCCGTTTCTTTTGACAGCAGACCGATCCCCAGCAGACGATCCAGCAGGAGCGGGTTCTTCGTCAACAGCGCTTCATACTCGTCGATCCGCTTCGGGAAAATCTTGATGAAGTCCCGCACGGCGCCTTCGAACTCGACCGGCACATCGCGCCAGACGCCGCCCGGGCGAATGTAAGTAGTCATCATGCGTTGGCCGGAAACCAGCTCAAAGATATCCAGGATCTGTTCGCGCTCACGGAAAGAGTACATGAACATGGACATAGCCGCCAGGTCCAAGGCGTGCGTGCCGATCCACACCAGATGCGAAGCCAGACGCTGCAACTCGGTCAGGATCACGCGAAGGGCTTGCGCCCGGGGCGGCACATCCAGGTCCACCAACTTTTCGACGGCCATACAATAAGCCAGGTTGTTGCCGATCGTATTCATGTAATCCAGGCGGTCGGTCATCACCTCGGCCTTCTGGTAGGTCTTGGCTTCCATGTTCTTCTCGACGCCGGTGTGCAGGAAGCCTATGTCGGGAATACAGTTCACCACGATCTCGCCATCGAGTTCCAGCAGCAGGCGCAGCACGCCATGCGTGGCCGGGTGCTGCGGTCCCATATTCAACAACATGGTCTCGCCTTCGATCGCGCGCTCAGAGACCAGGTTTTTCAAATCTTCAACGGTTACTTCTTGTAGCTGAGCCATACCTATTCCTCGGCGTAAGGCTTGCGCAGGTTGATTTCTTCGAAGTTGAAGGTAAACTGCGGCTCTTCATAGCCCAACGGATAATCTTTGCGCAGCGGGTGCCCTTCCCAATCCGCGGGCATCAGGATGCGACGCAGATCGGGATGACCTTCGATGCGGATCCCGAACATATCCCATAGTTCGCGCTCGCGCCAGTTGGCGGATGCAAACAAGCCGCTCACCGTCGGGACAACCGGCTTGATCGCGGTGACCGGTACGCGGACCTGGATAGACAGGTTGTTCGCGATCGAGGTCAGCTGGTAAATCACGTGGAAGCGCGGTTGCTCTTGCGGCCAGTAATCGACAGCGGTCAGGGCGGAGAGCAATTCGAAATGATGCTCGTCGCGCAAGGAGGTGATCACATCCACGATTTGTTCCGGCTGCGCAAAAAGATGAATCTCGCCTCGAGATTCTTCGAATGTCAGACTGAAATCCTTTTGCAGAGCATCGACGATTTCTTGAAGTGTATTGTTCATAAACATTGTCCTGTCATTGCCCCGCCAGAAGTCGGCGGGGTTGCAAGCCGCTGCAAGCGGCCAAGCAACCTTCACTCATCAGGGGATTGCCGCGCTCGCTATCGCTCGCTCGCAATGACAATCAACTTTATCCCATATCCGCATAATCTTTGAACTTTTCGCCGTAGACCTTCTCGTACAGCGTCACAACGCCATGGATCAAGGCTTCGGGACGCGGAGGGCAGCCGGCCACGTATACGTCCACCGGCACCACTTCATCCACCCCTTGATGAATAGCATAGTTGTTGAAGACGCCACCGCAGGAGGCGCAATCGCCCATGGCAATAACCCATTTTGGCTCTGGCATTTGGTCGTACAGGCGCCGCACGACCGGTCCCATTTTACGCGAAACGCGCCCGGCCACGATCATCAGGTCCGATTGACGTGGACTGGCGCGCATTAACTCCATCCCGAAGCGGCTCATATCATAATGGGCTGCTTGCGCGGACATCATCTCGATGGCACAACAGGCCAGGCCAAACAGCATCGGCCACATGGCGCGCGTCCGCGACCAGTTGACCACCTGCTCCAGCGTTGTGGTCACGATGCCCATGTTGCCAAGTTTTTGTTCTATTCCCATTCCAGGGCTCCTTTCTTCCACGCATACACGTAGCCAACCAGTAAGATAACGATAAAGACGACCATCTCGATCAACCCGAACAAACCGAGTTGCCGGAAGACGACCGCCCAGGGCAGGAAGAAAACAACTTCAATATCGAACAAAATGAACAACACTGCGATCAGGTAAAAGCGCACCGGCATCCGGCGCGTACCCGGACCGTAGGGCGTCATACCTGATTCATAGGGCATGGACTTTTGTTTTGTCTTCTTCTTTGGCCCAAACAATCCCCCCAGGCCAATTGCAATTGCAGCAACAGCGGTTGATAGAATTATCAAAACGGCTATAGCAAGATACTCAAGCAGCATAGTCACCTCTTTGTAGCGTTAGGCTTGCACGCCGGCAAGAAAGTATATCATAAGGCATTTTCATGGACTAGACAATGTGTCACATTTCACAAAATATAGAGGACAGGGGTCATATGGACAAATTACATGAACTTTGGTTAGAGACACCCTATTCCCCCCTGCTGGTGCCCCTCGTGAGCGGGCGTACACCCACATCCCCTTTTTCAGGCACCTTTTTTAGAAATAGTATCTGGGCTGAGCAGTTATTGAACGCTCTCGTTTTAACTTAAAATTCTCATCCGAGGTAATCGCGTAAATGCCGGCTGCGGGTTGGGTGACGAAGCTTGCGCAAGGCCTTGGCCTCGATCTGGCGGATGCGTTCTCGGGTTACGTCGAAATATTTGCTGACCTCTTCGAGGGTGTGGTCTTTTCCATCCAACAAACCAAAGCGCAGCTCCAAAACCTGGCGTTCGCGGTCCGAAAGCGCTGTGAGCGCGCTTTGGACCTGCTCGCGCAACATCTCCCGAGAGGCGGCATCCAGCGGTTCGAGCGCATCTTCATCTTCAATGAAATCGCCCAACTGGCTGGCATCATCGCCGCCGCCGACCGGACCTTCCAGGGAAACCGGCTCTTCCGCAGAACGAAGCACGCGGTCCACTTTTTGGGTGGCATATTCCCAACGTCGTTGCAGCGCCGGATCGAGCGAGTTGTCGTTGGCTTTGGCAAGCAGGATCGCCTGCACGTCGGTAGCCGGCAGGTAGCCGACCTCGAGAGCAATCTCCTCGTTGGTTGGATCGCGTCCCAGTTCCTGGGTCAATTGGCGTTGGGCGCGCAGGATGCGGGTGATCGATTCGAACAAATGCACGGGGATGCGGATGGTGCGCGCCTGCTCGGCGATCGAGCGATTGATCGATTGGCGGATCCACCAGGTGGCGTACGTGCTGAATTTGAAACCGCGGCGCGGATCGAACTTGCCCACTGCGCGCAGGAGACCCAGGTTCCCCTCCTGGATCAGGTCCAGGAACGAGATGCCGCGCCCGAGATAGCGCTTGGCCACGCTGACCACCAGGCGCAGATTCGCGCGGATCAAGGCATGGTTGGCCTCGTCCGAGCGCAGTTCAACGGAAGCAAGCTCCTCGTCCAGGATTGAATCGTCGGGGATGTTGCGCTGGAAGGTGCGCCCGGTCGGGAGGCCCTGATGCTGTTTGATATGCTTCATCAACCATTCCGCGAAGGGAGCCGGCAACAGGTACAGGCACATGAAAACGCTGAAGGCCTTCCGTACCATGCTGTCCCAGGTCGGATCCTGTCCCCACAAGCCGTTATCAAGATAAGCGCGCAGGTAGGAGGGTTCATCTACCTCCCAGCCCGACTGGAGGGCCTGCGCTTCAGCCAGCAGCAGGGCAAGGTCCGGTAAATCGCATTCCAGCCGCCTGGCATCGTCTTCCAGGCGCTCCCAGGCCGCGAACAGTTCGCTCCCCACAGCCCGATAAATCTCGCTGGAGACGGTCCCACGCCCTTGCTGGGGGCGCCGTAAGAACGCTGCGATCAATCGGTCCGCTTCGATCAAGGTGGCCAGGCGGAACTCGCTATCGGCGTCCAACAGCTTGACCTGGCCGATCTCGCGCAGGTACAGGCGCACCGGATCCTCGGAGAGCTCGGCAGCCAGTTCAGGGGTTTTTTTGATATCGAGAACGTCTTCTTCATCGAGCTCTTCTTCCTGCTGCGCAAGAATTTCATCATCTGGCTCGATCATCTCCTCCACATCTTCGCCACCGGCATCAGTATTTTCAACAGCCAATTCATCTTCCACGGGAGCATCCTCTCGCTCGGATTCCAGGGGCTTGTCTTTCGTCCTGGAAATTTGCGGAGCGTGCTTTTCAAATTTGGATTTGGCTTTACGAGTCATGCTTTATCCGATTCTACGTAAATTCTTTCTTTTTAACGCTTGATCCAGGTGATCGCGAAAACGTAATTGCTCTTGAACTGCTTTTTGATATGTGCGGGCGAATAAATCACCGGATAGTTGTTCTTCTTCCATGATGAAGCGCAACTGATTGATATTTTTTTCGGCAATTATTCTGCGCATATTTAATACCCCACGAAATAACTCATCAATTACCTTTTCTTCAATTGGATCAAGCCTTTCTGTTTGTTTCAGAACTTCTGCAACTGTTTCCAGCAATGCATCAGGTAGATGCATTACAACAAATTGATGGTGATCCACTCCATCTTGTTCTAACGATTGACAGATAAGCTCAAATAAAACTTGATAATCAGTATACTCGAAATCTTCGGTGGAGAGTCTTTGTAAGTTTGATTCCTGCAGTTGACGATCAAGGCGATGAAGCAATTCAGGTTTCCGTAACAGTACGCTTAAACAATATGTTTCTAACTTTAAAGGACGGGCTCACTGTCTGCATAACCGGTACAGCGACCGGTTGTCTATCCCTGACTGGGTCTTTCTGACTCCGCTTCCCCCGCGGATACTTCGACCCGCTCACCGCGCGGCCCCGGGTCTGGTCGCCGATTAACGCCCGTTCATCCACTTTCAAGAAACGGGCCAACTGCTGACGGTAGGTCTCGCGTTCGACCGCGTCCGGCAGATCCTCGATCAAGGGCACCATCTGGATCGCAATACTGGATTTGACCTTCGGGTCGTTCAAGTCCTGCCCTTCGGCCAGCGTCTCCATGACGTGGGTGACGATCGGTTTGGCCGTCTCGATCAGGCCGGCCCACTCTTCCGGGTCGCGCGCCACGATCTCGTCGGGGTCGAGGCCGTCGGGCAGGGAGGCCACGCGCAGGTCGGCCTGTAACCGGGCTTCGTTGCGCAATAACCCGCGGGGGTCGAAACCCAACTCACCTTCGCGGTCCATGGCCTGACGGGCGGCATCCAGCCCGCGCAGGATGGCTTTTTGCCCGGCGGTATCTGGGTCGAGCGCCAGCACGATCTTGCGCGTAAAGCGCTTGAGCAGGCGCAGCTGGTCTTCGGTCAGGGCGGTGCCCATCGGCGAGACCACGTTTTCGTAGCCCGCCTGGTGGACGGCGATCACGTCCAGGTAGCCTTCCACGATCACGGCCTGGTCGGCGGCGCGAATGGGCCTGCGCGCCCGGTCCAGCCCGTAGAGCAGGCGTCCCTTGGAAAAGATCGGCGTTTCGGGCGAATTGAGAAACTTGGGCACATCTTCAGGCTCGACCACACGCGCGCCGAATCCGGCCATACGCCCGCGCTCGTCGCGGATGGGGATCATGATGCGGTGGCGGAAGCGGTCGTAGTAGCCGCCCAGGTCGCGCTCGGAGAGCAGGCCGGCGTCGAACAGGTCCTGCTCGCTGTAGCCGCGCTCGGTGAAATGCTTGAGGGCATTATCCCAGCTGTGGGGCGCGTACCCCAGGCCAAAGGTCTCGATGGTAGCGTCTGTCAGGCCGCGTTTGTCGCGCAGATAGTTCAGGACGTCTGGTTGGTTGAGCAGGTGGCTTCTGTAGAAAAGCACGGCCTCTTCCAGCAGGTTACGCAGGGAATCGTAGAGTTCCTTCTGGGCTTCCTGTTGCGGCGTGTACTCTTGCAATTCCACCCCGGCGCGCTGGGCCAGGCGCTGCAGCGCTTCCTTGAAATCCCAGCCTTCCCTCTTCATGACGAACTTGAAGATATCGCCGCCTTCGTTGCAGGCACCAAAACAGCGCCACGTCCCGGTCTCCGGCCAGACCACGAAGGCCGGCGTATTCTTGTTGTCGTGGAACGGACAAAAGCCGGTATAGTTGCGCCCGGCCTTGCGCAGCTTCACCCCGGCTTCCGAGACCAGGTCAACAATATCAATACGAGATTTAACTTCGTCAATGGTAGACATATGTACAGGAATTATAGACTCGATTTTATAAAATTGGCAACTTTTTGAGCAAAATGACTCCCTTTTTGCGCCCGACAGGATTTATGCAAATGAATGAGAGAGGTCCGAAAATAAAAAGAGTTCGGTGTTGGAAATGCAGATTAACCGAACCGGTCATATCCTCGATCGTCACGGTCTAAGAATGAGCCGACCCAGCGCGCTGGGTCGGCTCATTCTGTGTAATCCCTGGCTCAAAACCATAAAGATTAAATTCGGGGTATCGGATGTTATTTTCGGTTACTTCCCGCGAACTGGTACGTTCTAATTCGATGAATTCGAAGCGGGGAAAATAAGAGCGGGAAAGCGTTAATCGTCGAGCGGATTAATCGCCTGGGAGTCGCAGCCGTGACCAGAGTCGGACCTGGAACTGTTATAAGGCTGGAACTGAGCCTGGTAGGCACCTTGCTCCGCCAGCGTAAGCCTGTCATGGTTGAAGTTGGTCATCAGGCCGCTCACAGCGTGCGAACCCGTTTGGGCCGCAGCAAAGTTCAGCGATGCCCCCTGTACCGTTGTGTATACCGCAAAGATGACACCAAGACTGATCAGCACAGAAAGAAGTACTCGAAGATTTAACTTGGACATGGTTTCTACTCCTTGTTAGCGGTTAGCCGCGACGAAGTTGCGGTGCGTATGTTGGCCGACATTCCCATCCCCCAATGCTTGACGAGAAATCAATTATACTCAATATTGTCCGATTTAGCAAAAATACTTATTTTCCTTTAATTACAGCAGGTTTTTACTGGGTACAAACTGCTCTTATGACCTCATTCACATTCGTTCCATCTACCTGGTAAAGGATCACGCCAGCACCTTCCCAACGGGATACGTCGACGATCAATTCCAAGGTTCCGTCCCGGTTCAAGTCCAGCAAGCTGGCCAGCGAATAGGTGAACGGGAAAGTTAACTCCGCGGTTGGAGAAGTATAGAGATCCGCTACCACGGGGACTGTAAGCACCTGATCGCCAACCAGTTTGCGCATCAAGATAATGGAATAATCGCCCTGTTCCGCCATGTGGCCGCTCTCATCCCTAAAATGGGCGGCGCTGATCAAAACTTCCTCCACGCCGTCGCCCTCCAGATCCACCCGCAGGATGCGGCTGATCCCCACGGCAGGCAGCGTGAAGCCCTGGGAAACGAGCCAGTCCGCCACCGCTGCATAGTAAACGGGCGTATTGACCGGAACTTCCTCCCCGGGACGATATGTCACGTCCCAGCCCTGTTTTACACCGATCAGGTTGGGAATATCGTTGCTAAAATCCGTCCCAACATATGCTTCCCCACAACGCGGGTTGAAAGCTGGCGCGCCATCATCTTTGGTGATCGCCACCCCGGCATAGCCGTTGGCGTACAGGTCAAAAGCCTGCTCGAACTCGACCTGATCCGCGACCTGCCCGGCAGGCAGCCATTCTCCATCCTGAACCCCGCCGATGATTTGGAATTCGTTATATTGAGAAACATGATCGCGATACAAAATGGGCGTGAAGTCCCCAGCGGAAAGCGTCACCGCTGGGGACGTTGCCGGCGCTTCGGTTGGCGCATCAGTCTGCAGGGGAGGCAGAGTCAGAGTTACCGCAGGTGCGGCAGTGGGCGAGGGCAGCGCAAGCGGGGAAAACAGCGAACAGGCCAGCAAAAAGATCGGCAGCAGGTAAATTTTTCGAACCATCACACCATCCTTAAATGAAAACGGGAGCGAGATCATACCTGCTCCCGTCAGAGTCTTAGAACCCCTCGAGTTTGCTCAGGTCGGCGATGCCGTGGGACAAATTGGCAATTTGTCCTACCAGCGCCAGCCGGTTATGGCGGACAGCTTCCTGCTCAGCCATGACCAGCACCTCGTCGAAAAACTTGTTGATGGAAGGGATAAGCCCCACCAGCAAATTCATGAATTCGTCTACCGTACTCGGTTTTGCCTGCATTCTTTCCCGGAGCGCACCGTACAGATTCTTCTCGGCCGGTTCAGCCAACAAACTTTCACGGACTTCTGGCAGTTGTTCCCGGCTCACGGATGCCGAGCGGATGATGCGGACACAGCGCGCATACGCGGGTAGGATCTCGTTCCAATCCTCCCGTTCGACCCAGGCTTCGAGCTGCTCCACCGCCCGGGCCGAGGAGGCCGGGTTGAGGGACTGTTCCGCTAAAACCGCGTCGACGACATCGTAGCGGTAACTTTCCTTAAGCAGAACGGATAGGCGTCCGGCGATGAAACCGAGCACCTGGGCCTGTATCTCATGACTGACTTCAATTGGCTGTAAACTGGCGGATTGAGCTACCGCAGCGCCCAGATCAAAATCAAGCTTGTGCTCGATCAGCGGCTGGACCGTCCCGATGGCGGCGCGGCGCAGGGCAAACGGGTCTTTTGTGCCGGTAGGAGCCAGCCCGGCGGCGAACAGGCCGACGAGCGAGTCGATCCGGTCAGCCAGGGCGATCGCCAGCCCAACCTTGGACTGAGGAACGGGCCGGTATTGCTCGCCGATGGCTTCCGCCACGCCGGGAGCTTCGCCGGAGCGCAGCGCGTACTCGCGCCCGATGATACCTTGCAGGGAGGTCATCTCGGTCACCATCTGGGTGACCAGGTCGGCTTTGGCCAGGAAGACGGCGCGGCGGGCAAAGGCCGCCTCGTCCGTTTCGAGGCCGAGCATGGAGATCAGGCTATCGGCGAACTTGAGCATGCGCTCGGACTTATCGAGCATCGAACCGAGTTTGGTCTGAAAGATGAGTGCCTTCAGTTGCGGACGGTACTCCTCGAGCGGGTGCTTGAGGTCTTCGCGCACGAAAAAGTTGGCGTCCGCAAAGCGGGCGTTGAGGACGTGCTCGTTGCCCTGCCTGACAATGTTCAAATGTTCGGAGTCGCCGTTGCGGATGGCGATGAAATAAGAAAGAAGGGGCGCTTCGACTACGCTCCCCTGTCGGGTCGCTCCGCTCAGCGAGGACTGAACTGGAAAATATCTCTGGTGTTTTTTCATGACCCCGATCAGGACATCACGCGGCAGGGATAGATATTCCTGGTTGAAACTGCCCAGCACAGCGGTCGGCTTCTCTACCAGGTTGGTGACTTCCTCCAGCAGGCCGGGATCGATGATGGCTTCCCCGTCAACGGAGGCCGCCGCGTTCTTGACCTGTTCTACGATCACGGACTTGCGCTCTTCGGGATCTAGGATGATACTCGCCTCCCGGATCACGTCAAAGTATTTGTCAGCAGTGGGGATTGCGATCTCAGGGGAGCCATAGGGGCGCAGGCCGCGGGTCACGTTCCCGGCAACCACGCCAGCATATTTGAACGGGATTACGCTCTCGCCAAGCATGGCCACGAACCAGCGGATCGGGCGCGAGAAAGCCACGCCGCTCTCGTTCCAGCGCATGGACTTGGTGAAGTTGATCCCCGCTACCAGCTCTGGCAGGGCCTCAGCCAGCACTTCTGGCGCAGGGCGGCCGACCTGCTTGACGACGGCGACTACGTAGTTCCCGCCGTCGATCTCGCGCGTTTCCAGGGTAGAGACGTCCACGCCTTTGCCGCGAGCGAAGCCTTCGGCGGCTTTGGTGGGTTTGCCGTCCGCGTCGAACGCTCGCTCGGCGGGCGGTCCTTTGACCAGGTCTTCGCGGTCAGGCTGGCGGGGGCTGAGATTTCTCCACGTAAACGGTAGCACGCCGGGGCGTGGCTTCGATCCGCACGGGACCGTGCTCCAGGCGCAGTTCGTCCAGCCAGGCCGGGACCCGCTCGCGGAGCTGATCCAGCTCGTCTTCCACATCGCCGTAGGGGAGTTCTTCGGTGCCGATCTCTACAAGAAGAGATTGGGGACTGGAGATTGGAGAGTAGTGGGGCTTACCAGTTTCCAATCTCTGTTCTCCGGTTTCCTTTAAGAGCGGATATTCCAGCTCCTGACGCTGCTCCAGGTAAGCCACAGCTACCTTCCTGGCCAGTTCTCGCATGCGGCGGAAGTAACCCTGGCGCTCGGTGACGCCGATGGCGCCGCGGGTGTCGAGGATGTTGAAGGTGTGCGAGCATTTGAGCACGTAATCGTGGGCGGGGACGATCAGGCCGTTCTCGAGGCAGGCGTTTGCTTCGGCCTCGAAACGCTCGAAGATCTCGCGCATGCGGGTCACGTCGGCAACCTCGAAGTAGTATTTGCTGTGCTCGAACTCCTCCTGGCGGCGGACCTCCCCGTAGGTTACGCCGGGAGCCCATTCCCCGTCCTGGAGCGTTCTCCCGCTCCAGGGTTCGCCCCAGATGTCCTTAGCGTTATTAAGCGCGATCAGGATGCGCTCCAGCCCGTAAGTCAGTTCGACGGCGACAGGGTCGAGCGGGAGGCCGCCGACCTGCTGGAAGTAGGTGAACTGGGTGATCTCCTGCCCGTCCAGCCAGACCTCCCAACCCAGGCCCCAGGCCGAGATGGCGGGCTGCTCCCAGTTATCTTCCACGAAGCGGATGTCGTGCTCGCGCGGGTCGATGCCGAGCGCCTTGAGCGAGTCCAGGTAGAGTTCCTGCGGATTGCCCGGGTCCGGCTTGAGGATGACCTGGAACTGGTAATGCATCTGGAAGCGGTTGGGGTTCTCGCCGTAGCGCGCATCGTCTGGACGGACGGAGGGCTCCACGTAAGCGACGTTCCACGGCTCGGGGCCGAGGACACGCAGGAAAGTAGCCGGGTTCATCGTCCCGGCGCCGACCTGGGTATAGTAGGGCTGCCAGAGCACGCAGCCGCGCTCGGCCCAGTAGTTTTGCAAATTGAGGATGATAGATTGGAAGGTGGATTTTGGCATGGGAAGGGTTAGAGGCTGGAGATTAGAGAGTAGAGAATTAGAGATTGGTGAATGGGAAGTGATAATGGCTTTGGGATTATACCGTACCTGTCATCCATCATAACATCGTGGACAAAAGTAGCACCTTAACAACCGAGAGAACCATCAAGACATCGTAGACGGGGTCAAAACTGGGCGTTTGAACAAGCCAGCCAACAGGGCTTGCCACCAATTGGGAGTCGTTTGCCTTTGTGCGAACTGTGGTTGTAAGGGCATAACCGGCTCATTGAGTAGAAACGGATGCTCAGCCAGGCAGCATCGTTTTGGGGCATCCGGTGCGGCATCATAAATTCGCAAGGTTGCGCCACTGAGCTGGATGGACAGCGTTGCCCAAACTCCTTGACCCGGCTGACCCAATCCAGCAGACCAGATTTGGTTCAGGATGGGTACGCTGTGTTTTTCATTCACTGCACGCAAAAAGTGCAGCTGCCCGGCGGTGAGGGGCAATGGAGTAGGTGGAGAGAAACCGAGAGGCAGTTTGCGTGCAGGCACAGCCCGGTGGATTTGCAGCGGAGAGCGTCCAGCCAGAGCAGAGTGGTGATGGCTGCTACGATAGTTTGGGTAAAAGAGCGCCGAGCGTTGGCGAACGGCTGCAAGGTCTTCCAGGTGTTCTTTTTTCCAGACAAAATTCGAGTAATCCTGATGAAAGCGTTCCACAAAGGCATTGCTCTCTGGGTGATAAAACGGTGAGAAAACCGGTTGGACACCTACATACAGCGCCAGACGAACGACTTTGCCAATGACGCCAGGGTGCTTGTAGCCCCCGCTGAAACAACTTTCGTTATCCATCTGGAGATAGTCTGAAAGTCCCAACTCTCGCCAGGTGTGTAAAATGAAATCCAGCGCATCTCTGGAACGCTTGTTGGCATATTGCTTGCCAGCCGGATACCGCGAGACGACATCGATACTGTTGAAACAGGCAATGCTCTCGCCGCCAGTCAGGTAGTGTGGGACAATATCCACCTGGGTTAATTGGTGCACTCCGCTTGGCTTTAGGTGTGGATACACCACTTCTTTTTCCGCCTGGGGCAAACGAGGCCTGGTCTTACCAGCATGTCGCAAGATGCGCTCGATCGTACTGACGGCAGGTGGCGATTCGATCCCGTGGACAAGCAACCTGCCATAAATGGCATCGGCCCCAATGTAGCCCAGGTTATCCTTGTTTTCAGCTTCCGCGAAATTAGGGGTTCTCCCCAGTCAAACCGGGGAAATTCACTATTGCCAGATCGGCTGCCTCGCGCAATGATAATTGTAGAGACCATGTGTTTCGTACGTATTTTTGAGAAAGGAGCAGCTGATGGCAAAAGAAAAAATTTACGGTGAAGTAGACAACAAGACCGATTTGAAGGACGTGTTTTCGGAAATCCGGAACGATGTCGAAAAAGCCGATTCCAGGTCCGAACTGACCGAGCTATACCGTCGGGCAGGATACCTGATTACACTGACGAACGCGTCTTCCTGGGAAAAGAAATTTGGCGATGATATTGATGATATCCGCGATACCGCCGAAGACGAGTTTTCCAAGACGGCTCGCAAGATTAACAGCCGGGCAAAAGAAGTCGGCACGGATGCCGATTATGATGAGAAATGGGGTGATTAATAGATGGCAAAGAACGATAAAAGAAGCTACAAACCGACCGAATCCAAGTACAAGGGCGGCGCGCAGGAAATGTACGTCACCTACGACCTGGAGCAGGAGACCCGTGGCGACAATACCGCGATGTACCCGAAGGTAAAACGGGTTTATATCGCCGGGGACGTCAAAGACTGGGAATTTGGCAAGGTCGAGAAACGCTCCGGGCGCAAGGTCTCCGGGGTGGCAATCGAGTACGAGCAGACCCGCGAAGGGTACCACCGCAAAGGCTATACGGCCGAACGGGATAGCACCACCTACAAAGTCAAACCGACCGATGTGGAGGCCTCTTCCCAGGAGTTCAGAAAAGTGGTCGAAGTCCCTGAAGACGCGCAAAACGTGCATTTTTACAGCAAACCCGAAAAGTTGCCCAAGAAATATCAGAGCGCGTTACAAGACGTGCGCTAGATGGAAAACCGGCAGGTGACCGCCTGCCGGCTCTTTTTATTAACTAGAATAAAGTTCAACTTACCGGTGAGATGAATGGAGATGGAGATGAACAGGAACACCTTTTTCCGCTATTGGCCGGTCACGATCGTTCTGGCCGGCATCGCTTTTATTGCAATTTTAGCCCTTGGTACCAGCCCTGCACAAGCCTTCCATGGGAACCGGAGCGAGACCTTGCAGGAAACGCCTCTCGTTACGACCATCCCCGCTACAGCCGTTCCCGCCGCGACGGTCATCATCCCGAATACCGGTGGCGGCGACACCTTTATCGTCAGCTTTTTCTCGAACTTTGTGCTTTGGGCTGTGCTCGGACTGCTGGTGATCGTCGTGCTGATTTCCCTGCTCGCGCGCCCACGTGGGCCGGACATCCACCATGATGTATAGGTACAACGACGGGCACCCAGAGCAAACCTATACGCTAGTCAGGGTTTACCCCGCCAAAACCAGGGAGATTCACTATTGCTATTCCCACTTTCCTGCCACATGATGGATGAAGTTGGCACATTCGCTTATGAAAGGAGCAAACGATGGTATTCGACAATCGCATCACCAATGGAATGGATAATAACGCGGATACGAACGCCCAAACGAACAACAACGCCAGCATGGAGGCCGATATCATCCCAGACGTAGATGGATCCGAGGAAATCAACAACGAGAAGGATATGAGAGAAGCATTTGCGGACATCCGCGAGGAAGCGCAAAAATCAATTTCGGGCGCCGAACTGACCGAGCTTTTCAGGCAGGCTGGTTCCCTGATCAGAGATTCTGGACATGCCTGCCTTCAAGGAGAAAGTTGGCGACCGGCTGGATGACATCCGTCAGGTTGCGGAAGAAGAGTTTGCCACGACAGCCCGCGCGCTCAACAGCCGTGGCGCTGAGGTTGGCGCTAGGTCGAATTATGCCGAGAAATGGGGCGGGTAAGAGCCTGTAAAGCTTGAGACAGCCACACATAGAGAAAAGAACCCGACAGGAAAGTATACTTTCCTGTCGGGTTTGTTATTTGGCGAAGCGGGGATAGCCTATGAAAAAGCCCTGCTTCGCGCGGAACCTTGGTGCCTCTATTGGTATTAAACGCAACTATGGACTAACATTATGAACACATCGAAAACCTTGGCAATCTGCAAAATATCGAAGGCCCAAAACGTACACTTCTACACCAAAGCGGAAAAACTACCCAAGAAGTACCAAAGCGCCTTGCAAGACGTGCGTTAGGCGAAAAAAATCGTCCGGCAGACTGAAGGCCGGCCGGGTTCTCGAAGGGCGGACGTGGGATAGGGAAGTTGCGGCACTAGGGAGTCGTATCTCGTACGCAACGAAAACCGAAGTCGGCGTAGTCGAAGTAGGACAGGTCATTCCAGCCGCGGGTGAAGGTGCGGACGAAATCTTCTTCATTGAGCCATGAGCCGCCCCGCAGCCCGTGGAATTCCCCGCTAGCGGGGCCAGCCGGGTTTTCGGTAAGCTCCCCCAGGTTGCCATAATAGTTTTCGTCATACCAATCGGTCACCCATTCCCATACATTGCCCGACATGTCATACACCCCGTAGGGGCTCTGGCCATCTTCATAGGCGCCAACGAGAGTCGTATCCCCTACGGAATCGTTGTAGTTGGCGAAGGTGGCGTCTATCCCTTCGCCCCAAGGATAGCTGCGCCCATTGGTCCCGCGGGCGGCCTTTTCCCATTGGGCCTCGGTTGGCAGGGCCGCGCCGCGCCATTCCTCGCAGTAGGTTACCGCCATGTCCCAGTCCACGTAGATGACGGGATAATCATCGAATTCCGGATTCCCGTAATAATCGGGACGGGTTGCAGAGCTTAACTCGTTTGGCTGCTGACAGACGCCTGCATCCACGCAGGACTTGTAGCTTACGTTGGTCACTTCGTATTTGTCGATATAAAATTCATCCAGGTAGACCGTATGAGCCGGCCGCTCCTCGCCATACGAGCTCTCGCTGCTGCCCATCTCGAATTCGCCTGCTGGAACAAAGCGCATGACAATACCGTTCTCATCGTACACGTCATCAGTCTGCGTAGCGGAAACAGGCTGAAGTTCCGGCTCGGTTGTTCCTGCGGTCATATCGGTCACAGCGGTTGTTTCAGGGGGAAGGCTCGAATCCGGGGGTTGCTCTGAAGAAATAGGCAACTCTTCGGATGGATTGGCACCGAACAAAGACGGTAGGAAAACGACCGAGATCGCCACAATAACGCCAACAATTGCCAGAAGATATACGGTCTTGAGTTTTGGTTTCTTGGCGCCAGGATACTTTTTGGCCTCGCTTGCAGGGACAGCAACAACCCCGGGCTCAGAAGAAACAACGCGTTGGATGGCGGAGAAGAATTTGTCGTCTGGCAATATCCCCTTGCGGACATCATAGTACTGGGTTGATTCGACCGACAACCACGGCTCATCCCCTTCGAGCAGCAACGGGAAAACGGACTTCAATTTCCGCTTGGCGCGCTGCAGTTCGCTTTGCACCCATTCTGAAGCAAACGAACGCGGGCCCATGATCACAATGAAGGCGCTGCAAGCATCCAGTTGCTTCTGAATTTCGGTAGGCCATTGGGACCCGTAATCCAGGCGCTCATCGATCCAGACGTCTAGACCTATGCTCTGCAATGTGTTTGCCAATTTGTGGGCATAGTCCGTATCTTTATGACTGTAACTGATAAAAATGGAGCCCATAGGGATCGCCTCACTACTGATAAATCGTTTCTCTATAGAACACCTTTCCCCACTAAAGGTTTGTTGGCTTTCAGCGGTTAACTCTTCCGTTTTAATCAGAATCGTCCGGAGTTTCATCCTTTAGATCATCCTCGTCCAACTCGTCCGCTACTTCTTCCATTTCTTCCACCACTTCATCCAATTCCGCCAGCACCACTTGCGCGGCCTCGGGAGAGTCCAGGAGCGAAACAGGTTGTCTGCGCAGCGCATACAGGGGATTCTCGCCGCGCCGGATCTCCAGCCCGTGCAGCAGCAGACCGAACTGGGAAAAGCCAAACCAGAGCAGGAAAACCGTCAAGGTGATCGAAGCGGTATCGATCCAGCCCGGTAGGGATTCGATCCAGCCCTGGACTTGGGAATGCCAGCCGCTGACCTTCAGCTCGTAGTCCCCGACAACTCCCACGAACGTCTTGAGCCGTTGCCGGGTCTCGCTGAAATCCCCGCCCATCAGGAAGGAAATATCCTCGGCAAAGGTCGAGGCCTGGTCGGCGAGGCCTTTCATGCGATCGATCTGGGTATCGATCGTGTTGACGGTAGCGATCAGGTTCTGTAAGGTTTCATCTCCGGGCAAGTTCAGATTAATGATCGGGAGGGAGTTGAGTTGCGCCAAACTGGAGCGCAGATTTTCCAGCGTATCCCTTACGCTGTTCAATCTCTCTTTCGAATTTTCCAGGCCGGGGATCAACTTATCGCCCAGCGTCTGGTCGAACTCGTCGAACAGCTGTTTGGCATGGGCGAGTTCATCGGTTACCTTCTCGAGAGTCGCTTCGGCCGAATCAACGATGCGCAGCGTGCGTTCCAACTCGGCTTTGGCATCTCCCAGGGCCGTTTGCGTGCGAACCAGTTCCGCGTCGACCTCGCCCAGCCTGGCAACTGAGGCCTCGGTCAGCGGCTCATTGTAGTACCAGACAGCTACGATCCCAATGAGACTTAACACCAATAATACCGAACTGAGGAAAATCAACAAAATGCCAAAAAATCTACGCGCCATTTATTATCCTTTCACTTGAATCCAATATATCCTATCCATAAGAACTCATCCGATAGGTGTTGCCGACGGGTTTGGTTTTGTAGGTTGTGGCTTTTTTGTAGGCGGATTTGGCAGGAGCGTTTCGATCGGCAGTTCGATGGTTGGTGGTGGCGGCTCTGTGGGCGGTGGCTCTGTGGGTGGTGGCTCTGTGGGTGGCGGATCGTGTAGGTGGTGGCTCTGTCTCCGTGGGTGGAGGCAGAATTGTTGGCTGTTGCGTGGCAGGCGGAGTGCAAATCGTTGGTTGAGTCGGAGGTTTGGTTGGCGGTGGCAGCTTGGTGTTGGTAGCGGCCGGAATAGCGGTAGCAGGCTCCTCGTCCGAGTTGCGGTTGCGGCGGCTTTCCGGGTATTGAATATTGTTGCTGTAGGAATTGGAGTGGAAGTCGGGGTTATAGTTGCCCCTGTAATCGGGATCAAATCCGCAGATTTGATCGCCAGAGCATAGATGGAAAAATGATCGGTCTGCCCGCACAGTTCGCTGCTTCTCGGGGTCCATCGTCCTGGGAAGAGATACCCATCGAGACGGAACCTGCTTTTCGTTGAAATATTGAACCTGAAAATCGTCAGGCTGCTGTTGCAAAATGATTTCCATTGTTCGGATGTCATGTTGAAACAAATGCTGACGGGTTGGGAAAAGGTAATTCCAGGATAGTTGACGCCCTCCTCATTCCGGTATTCGATATCGACCACAATAGGCCGAGACCATTCAGCTTCACCCGCGAAGGAAAACAAATCGGCCAGGCGAGGATCGATCACAAAATTGCCGCGTAAATCGGTCGCTCCTTCGGGCACGAAGAGCGTTACTTTATTTGCGCTTACTACAATTTCCTGACCAGTCGTGTGTTGCTGAGGGATTTGTATCGCATCGATCACTTCCTGCGGTGTACTTCTGCTGGGCGGCCGTAAAAGTACGAGAACAATGAGCGGAAGGATGCTTAGCCCCAGAAAGACCAGGATGAACGTGGCAACCTTAGGAACAGGCGCTTTTCCGCCCGGTTGTTCGATATTATCCATAGAAACCTCCTACCATTAAACCTGCATTCATAGAATTAATCGGGGTCTTCATTCTTGCTGGATCAGGCACTCACTTTCGGACTTTCCGTCAAACACGCTTAACCTCGGTTATTTTTCAGTTGTATATGCTAGACGGCAAGATGAGTTGCATTCTTAGCGTCTAATTTCCAGAAAGCTGTATTTTATCGATAATAGTAACGCCAGTTCCCATGAAAACCACGAAGCTTGAGCAACTTTTCGAGTTCTCAACAATATGGCGATAGTATAGCGTATATCGACTAATAAGGTAATATTTCTATATTAAGATTTCCGTGTTGAACTTCGCAAGGCCTTGTCCGCCGTCAAGGGGTCTATGAGTAACAAGCCAATGATCAGCTGTTTTGTCGGTTTTGGCTGTTTTGTTGGTTTCGGCTCGTTGGTCGGTTTGGGCTCTTTGGTTGGTTTCGGCTCTTTGGTCGGCTTCGGTTCGTTCGTCGGTTTGGGCTCGTTGGTCGGTTTCGGTTCGTTCGTCGGCTTCGGCTCGTTCGTCGGCTTTGGGGGTTGGGTTACTCCTCCAGGAGGCGGTGGAGGCTGGGTAGGCGGCTGAGGAGGGTTGACAGATGTTTTTGTGGGCAAGGGCGGCCTGGTGTTGGCTATGGTTGGAACCTGTGTAGCAGGCCCTTTGTTCGGGTTGCGGGGGCTTTCCCGGGTGTTGAAAACAGTCGCTGTCGGGCGAAAGGTAATAGTGGGAGTGAGGGTTGAGCCTGTAACAGGAATCTCTTCTGCAGATCGGATTGCCAGGGCATAGATTGAAAAATGGTCCGTCTGACCACATAGCTCGTGCTCATTCGGATCTTTTGTCCGGGAGAGCGATATCCAACGAGATGGAGACTGCTTTCCATCAAAATGTTGGACCTGAAAATCGTCCGGGCGCTGGCTGAAGCCTTCCCATTCGGTAGGCGTCAACTTGAAACAAATGCTGACAGGTTGGGAAAAGGTAATCCCTGGATAAACGACTCCCTCTGCATTTCTGTATTCAATATCAACCACGATGGGGCGAAACCAGCCGGGTTCGCTTGCAAAAGAATATAAATCGGGCTGACGAGGGGAAATAATAAAACTGCCTGTTAAGTCGGTCGCATCTTCAGGCACGTAAAGAGTTACTTTGTCTAGGCTCACGACGATTTCTTGATCATTTAATTTGTTTCTGAGGAATCTGCTCAAACGTGATAGCTTCCTGCAGCCTGTTGCTGCTTGGCGGTTGCAGAAGTGTTATCACCACCAGCGGAAGCGTAATCACAACCAGAAATCCAACCAGAAATATCCCAAATTCCGAAAAGGGTTTCTTAACGGCGTGCTGTTCCAGATCATTCATAAAGAACTCCTAAAACAAACCCTAAACACAAGGTAGCCATCAATTCGCTGTACCTGACGATTAAGCCTGAAGTTTAGAATTTCCCGTCAATACAGCGGAAGCGGTTTTTTTCTACTAAATGCACAGTGGAATGGATGGAGTCTTTGGCACGCCAAGCCGGGGATAAGCCCCCTGTTCCCAGATGCGCGCATTTTGCCGATGATCGTAATGCAAATTTCCAGAAAATTCACCCAAGTCAATGAACTTTTCAGGATCTGTGCTACATGTTGATAGTATAGCGTAAATCGAGGATTAATGTAATGTTGCGATTATAAACCTTAACGCTCCTCATATACGGGTTGCGTTAATCCTCTCTTCTGGGTGCACAACGAAAACCAACGTTCTCCAGCGCATTGGACGGATTACACCAATAGCGCCTGGTTGCATGCGCGAAATAGTCGCTGCATTGCCAGGCGTCCGCGCAGAGGCGATAAAGAGCGTTGGTCACTTGATAGCTCCTAAAAATTATGTCTGTACCGTTTACGACGGGAGAACCAAAATTATGAAACAGAAAAGAGACTGATCGTACTCGGTCTCCTTGAAACTGTGTTTGCGGATCAGTTGGGGAATGCTAAGCCGGCGATTTCTTGAACGAATTGATCGCAGATTGGACCGACTCGTACATCGGAATGCTTTTTAGGAAGCCGGTGATTTTGAGGGCATGGTAAACCGGCGGCGGGGCGCTGGCCATTTTTAAATGCGCGAACTCGGGGTCTTCGCCTTCAGTGGTATACATTTTATAGACCCTCTGGATGGCCCGCATCCCACCGCTCGTCAGCGTATCCAATTCGCTCAGGTCGAGCAACAGGTAGCGAGTGCCCTCCTCATAGACCTGGCTGGCCCAGGTGACAAATTCCTCCTCGCTTTGGGCGTCCAGCCAACCGCGTAAATGGAAAACCGTAACGGGCACTGTTCCCTGGACTTTTTCGATGGAGTTCTTCAGGTCTGAAAGCATGCTCTCCTCCTCGCTTGTGGCGGTTCTCAACATAAAACTGCATATTATCTGATAATAACAGACATTCCTTGTCTAATTTTATACCATTTTTGGCAAATTTCATTTGCAAATCTCCTGGCTCTCCAGACTTTCCCATGGTGGATATCTAAAGAGCCAACCTACTTCAAAGGCAAAGCCTTCAGAAGCCAGAATTCTAATGAATAGAATTAAAGATACGGAATGTGGCATAATAAAAATCAAGAAGTAGCTTTGCTTACGGAGCGTAGCATGTTAGTTATTATCAGTGATCTTCATCTCGGCGATGGAACCACAGCCTCATCGATTTCCCCGGTCGCATTTCACTTGTTCGCCAGCCGCCTGAACGAGGCTGCCCACTTCGCCTCCTTCCGGCAGAGATGGCAGCTATCGGCCTATCGAGAATATCGACCTGGTTTTAATGGGCGACATGATCGATCCGCTTCACTCCACCCGTTGGTTGAATCCCCTTTCTGAAAACGGTAAACAGATTTTGCCCTGGTCCGATTCGAACGATCCAAGGTACGCCGACAAACTGCGCGAGGTGACTCGGGCTGTCCTGGAGGAAAATAAAAAGTCGGTCGCCGTGCTGCGCCAGCTTGCCAGCGGCAAAGCGGTCACCGTCCGGCCTGCGAACGCAAAACGCAAACCCCATCTCAACACTCGGGATCGGCTGCCCGTCAAAGTCAATCTTTATTACATGGTTGGCAACCACGACTGGTATTACCACCTGCCCGGTGGAAATTTCGACCAGATCCGCGCCGAGGTGATTGCTGCCTTGGGGCTGAAAAACGAAGAATTACCCTTTCCCCACAAGTTAGAAGAAATCCCCTGTGTTGCAGAAGATCTTCAGCCAGCACAACGTCTACGGCCGCCATGGAGACCGTTACGACAACTTCAACTATAGTCGGGAGAAAGGACGGGACCATGCCACCCTGGGCGACGCGCTCACCATGGAAGTGTTCAACCGTTATCCGCTCGCTGTACAGAAACACTTTGGCGATAAAATCCCTGCCACCCTGGTAGACAGTTTACGCCGGCTGGTCAACGTCCGCCCGGTGCTGGCGGCACCGCTGTGGATCAGCGGGCAGCTCAAACGCCAGGCGGGAAGCGCGGCGCTCGAAAACGAGCTCAAGCGGGTCTGGGATGACCTGTGTGACGAATTCCTGCAACTGTCCATCGTCCGACAGGCGGACAAAGCCTTCAAACTGGATATCGTAGATGCCTTGGAGATGGTGGTCAAGATTTCGCGCCGCGCGTCCTTTAACAACATCAACGACCTGGTCATCTGGATCCGTGAGAAGATCTGGCGGGATCAGCTTTCCTTCGCGGACCACGCCCTGAGCGAGCCCGCCTTCCTGGACGGTTCTGCCCGCTACATCGTTTACGGCCATACTCACCATCACGAGATTGTTTCCCTGGACGCCGAAGGCCATCCCCCTTATGCAGACAGCCAGGTTTACCTCAACTCCGGCACCTGGCACTCCTACTACGACCTGGCCATCAAGAAGTCCCCTCGAGCAAAAATTCCTGCCCTACCAGGCGCTGACTTACCTCACCTTCTATAAAGATGACGAGCGCGAAGGCCGCAACTTCGACGCCTGGTCCGGTACGTATATGTAGCACTGTGTGGCTGAGCGGAGCGGCGCTTTTCCGCGCAGTCGAAGCCCAAGCAATCGATATTTCAATCCATGGACTATGACATCCTCATCCTCGGCGGCGGACCGGCCGGACTCTCGACCGCGCTCCACCTCCAAAAACTCGCCCCGCATCTCACCGACCGCATCCTGCTCCTGGAGAAGGAGCATTATCCGCGCCCAAAGCTGTGCGCCGGGGGGCTGGTAGCCGACGCGGAAGCCATCCTGGAGGGCCTGGGCCTGGACGTGTGCGAAGTCCCGCACGTGGACGCGGACACGGCGCATTTCGACTTTGGGGGTAAGGGATTTTCGGTTTCCGTGCCAGACCGCCATACCCTGCGCATCGTCCGCAGGGATGAGTTCGACGCCTGGCTGGCGGGAAAAGCAAGAAAGCAGGGATTAGAGATTAGAGAAAACGTAACCGTAAAAGATGTTGTGCCCGATGAGAAAGGCGTGACTGTCATCACCAATCAGGGCAACTTCTACGCACAGGCTGTCGTGGGCGCGGACGGTTCGAACGGGGTCACCCGCCGCCGGGTGTTTCCGGATGCGCCGGTTCACACGGCCAGGTTGCTAGAAGTGCTGACCCCCCTCCGCCCCTATCGGGGCATCCCCCCCGAAATCCGAGGGAATCTGGGGGAGGCTGGGAAGGGGTCATGCCTACTTCGACTTCTTCCCCGTCCCGGCCGGGATCGCCGGTTATACCTGGGACTTTCCGACCCAGATCGACGGCCGGCCTATGCGCTGCTGGGGGATTTATGACACCAACCTGCTGGCGCACAAGCGGCGCCCCGCATTGAAAGAGCCCTTGGCCCGGGAGATGGCCCGCCATGGCTTCGACCTGAGCCAGCACGAGCTCAAAGGCCACCCGATCCGCTGGTACAGCCCGCGCAACCCGGTCTCGGTCCCGCGCGTGCTGCTGGTAGGAGACGCGGTCGGCGCCGACGGGATCTTCGGGGAGGGCATCAGCATCGCTCTCGGATACGGGAAAGTAGCCGCAGGGGAACTGGTAGAAGCCTTCAGAAAGGGAGATTTTTCTTTTCACGGATACAGGCGCAGGCTGGCACGCAGCGCGCTTGGTCAGACCCTATTCGTGCGCTGGGCTATCACCAGGATCCTGTACCGTCTGCACTGGGCCTGGTTCCAAAAATGGTTCTGGCGTTTTTGGAAACCCGTCATCCTGGCCTTCGCCTGGGTCTTCGTCTTGAATTGGGGCAAACGCCTCAAGCCCTGACGTTTTTGAGAAAACCGGGGGAATTCAGCTCTCGTTCGAGCAGGTAGGTAAAGTAAGCCTGCATCAGCGCTTCCGCCTCTATCCGGACCTCGGGAGAAGGCCGCGCGCGAGCAGCCTCGGCGAAACTGGAGCGTTGGAAATGCCTTAAATATTTGAGCGTTTCTTCTGAAATCGATTTTAGATGAGGCAACCCCTGCCCGCAGCGCGGGCAAACGACGCCTCCCAGGGAGAACGAGAAGTACTGGTCTTCCGGTTGGATCTCGCGCTCACAGTTGGCTGCATTGGAACAGTTGCGGCCGGAAACCGAGGTAGTCCAGCAGGCGCATCTCGTAATAACGGACAGTCAGCCAGATATCGCCCCCATCGGCAAGTCGTTTGAGCGAATCGGCCAGCAGGCGGAAGAGGGTCGGGTTCGGGCTTTTTTCTTCGTACATGAAACGGTCGAGTAGCTCGACCAGGTAGGAAGCAGTTCCGGTCAGTTCCAGGGACTCACGAAGAGGTTGGTAAGCCTCCAGCGTTTCCGCTTGAGTGACGATAAATAGATCACGACCGCGCGCGAGTTGTAGTTTCACGTGGGTAAAAGGTTCGAGATGACCGGCCTTGCGCGAGGTGATCTTACGCGCTCCTTTTGCAATGGCGCGCAGCTTGCCATGCTCGCGGGTATACAACGTGACCAGGCGGTCGGCTTCCCCCCAATCCGCATGGCGGAGGACGATGGCGTGAACACGGATGGAACGGAATTCGGACATAGGGAGAGAGTCAAGGAGTGGAGATTAGAGAGTAATTGGAGGCGGAGATAAGGAGTGTAATAGTATTCCAGTCTCCAATCTCCAGTCTCTGAATTATCTATTTTTCAATTGCTCGGGCGTAAAGGCTCCGGGGAGCAGATCTTTGACGGTCGTCTCCTGGAGCAGTTCGCCTGCCCCGTTTGCGATCAGCACGGTCGTATCCTGCCCAAACTCGGCCAGCACCTGGCGGCAGGCGCCGCAGGGAGAACCGCCGTTATCTGTCACCACGGCGATGGCATCGAACGCGCGCTCGCCCTCGGAAACAGCTTTGAAGACCGCCGTCCGCTCGGCGCACATGGTGGTGGGATAGGCCGCGTTTTCCACGTTGACACCGGTATAGATCTTGCCGGACTTCGTCCGCAAGGCTGCCCCTACGGGGTAGTGCGAGTAAGGCACGTACGCGTGATGGCGCACTTCATTGGCAAACCGGATCAAATTATGGCGTTCTTCGTCAGTCAGTGGGAGCATTTTCTTTATCACCTTTTTCCTCAACAGGGACGCGCTGGGCGCGCACACGACGGATGCGCCGGCCAATGACCTGCTCAATGGTCAGGATCAGCCCATCGGTCTGGAATGATTCGCCATCGTGCGGGACGCGCCCGAAATGGTCGTACAGGAATCCGGCCAGGGTATCGGATTCGACCTTTGGGATATCGCTGCCCATGATTTCGTTGAAATCGTCCAGGTCGATACGTCCGAGGAATAAGTACTCATCCGGGCCGGCCTGCTGGGCCACTTCTTCCTCGCTGAGGTCATATTCGTCCTGGATCTCGCCAATAATCTCTTCGATAATATCTTCCAGCGTCACCAGCCCGGCCACGCCGCCGTATTCGTCCACCACGATCGCCATGTGGATGCGCTGGGCCTGCATCTCGGTCAACAGGGCATCGGCCTTTTTGGTGTCCGGGACAAAATAGGCCGGACGCAGAAGATCACGGATGCTACTTTTTTCAGGACCATTTTGCATCACGTGCAGCAGGTCTTTGGCATACAGCAAGCCGATGATATTGTCGATTTCGTCATCATAAACCGGAACACGCGAGTGCCCGGAACGTGTAAAGGCATCGGTCGCCTCCGAAAGCGAGGTGGAAACTTCGCAAGCCAGCATGTCCATGCGCGGCACCATGATCTCGCGGGCGAGGGTATTCCCAAACTGGAAAATGGAATAAATCATCTGGCGTTCTTCGCGCTCCAGGCCGCCCTCTTCCTGCTCCGATTCCACCCAGATTTTGAGCTCGTCCTCGGTCATTTGGGCAGCTACAGGCCCCGGCCAGCGAGACTTGAGCAGCAGTACCGGGAAAAACACCAGGGGAGTCATGAATGTGACCAGGCTGCGGGTAAACACGCCCAGCCGCAGGCTCCAGCGTTCCGGTTCACGCAGGATGTTGCCCTCTACGGTAAATTCCAGCATCATGAGGAGTAACGACACGACAATAATGATCACCAGCAAGATGACGAGCGCGAAGGGAGACACCACCGCGGCCTGCCCCACCATCAGGAGAATGGTTCCGGCCAGCAGGATGCGTGTGGCTGTTTGGCTGAAACGCAGGCTGGGGCGCAGGCGGGAATCTTCGATCAAAGCCAGGATGCGGTCCACCAATTCCGGAAACTGGTCCCGCAGGGACAGCAGCCGCAGCGGACGCAAGTTCAGCAAACTCACGCGTGAGGAGGCGATCAACAGGTCAAGGATTACAAACAAAATACTAAGCGGGATGCCCCACTCAATCCGAATCATCTTTCTCCAATTTTCTGATCGCCCGGGCCGGCATTCCTACCGCCAGCACCCCAGGCGGAATGTCCTTGGTGACGACGGCGCCGGCGCCGGTCTGCGAATGATCTCCAATTTTCAAAGGCGCAACCAGCATCGAGTCGGAGCCAATAAAGACGTTCTCTCCGATTTCGGTGTGATGCTTCTTTTTTCCGTCATAGTTACATGTGATTGTACCAGCGCCGATATTGGTATTCGCACCAACGGTGGCATTGCCGATGTAGGAGAAGTGGCCCATTTTGACGCCGGGCCCCAGGGTGGAGTCTTTCACCTCGCCAAAATTGCCCATGTGGACGTGGTCCATGAGATGCGCGCCCTTGCGCAGGCGGGCAAAGGGTCCCATATCGATATCATCTTCGAGATGAGCGCCCTCCATGACAGACATAAAGATTTTGCACCGGTCCCCAATGTACGAGTTGCGGATGTGGGCGTTCGGCCCGATCTCACAACCTTCCCCGATGCTTGTATCGCCCTGAATATACGTGTTTGGCTGTATAACGGTATCCATGCCAATCGTCACGCCCGCTTCGATGTAGGTGGAGACGGGATCGATCATGGTCACGCCGGCCAGCATCAGGTCCCGGTTGATGCGCCGACGCATGACCGCTTCCGCCTCGGCAAGATGGACGCGCGTGTTGATCCCAATCGTTTCAAGCAGATCATCATGGAGCAACGCTTGCACAGCCAGGCCATCCTTGACAGCCAGCTCGACCGTGTCGGTCAGATAATACTCGCCCTTTTGGGGATTCTTCCGGACACGACCCAATGCTTTCCACAACCAGTCAGCCGAGAAGCAATATGCGCCCACGTTAAGTTCCTTGATGCTCTTTTGCTCTGGGGTAGCCACGTATTCCTCCACAATCGCAGCAACCGTGCCTTCGTCGTTCCGCACGATGCGGCCAAAGCCGCGTGGATCGTCCGCCACGACTGTCAGCATGGAAACTGGGCCGCTATTCTTCTTCTGGGTTTCCACCAACTGCTGAAAAACCTCGCTTCGCAACAGGGGCATATCCGCATACGTAACGATCACGTAATCCGCTTTGCCTTGCAAAACCGGTCCTGCTTGCATGGCAGCGTGACCCGTCCCGAGCTGTGGCTCCTGTAAGACACAAATCGCTGCCTCGCCAACGAACTCTATGACCTGTTCAGCTTCATGGCCGACGATGACAACCGGCTTCTCGGTGGCGGCCTGGTTCAAGGCTCGCAGCGTGTGCCAGAGCATAGGTTTGCCCGCGATTGGATGCAACACTTTGGGCAAATTCGATTTCATGCGCGTGCCTTGTCCGGCAGCGAGTAGAACAGCAGCGACTTTCATACATTGGCTCCTGGATAGTTTCTCAAAAAATGAGGAACGTGCCTTGATTTGAAAATGTCAAGCGAAAATAAAACAGGCCTGTGCTCAACGGGACAGCACAAGGCCTGCTTGGGTTTAGTGAAATAGCCCCGCGTAAGCGGGAATCAGCGAGCATAAGGTAAAGGCTGGGGCGCCTGGATTCGAACCAAGAACCACGGCTCCAAAGGCCGGTGTGTTGCCGTTACACCACGCCCCAAGGTTGCCCCGCCCTGGAACTGTGGCGGGGTTGCCCCTTCGGGCGGGCACGATTGTCCCGCTCGCACTTCCAATTTCAACAGGGGTGAGCGGGATTGTATCACAGGGCAGGCAGATGGGCAATACAGTTATTCTTCATCATCATCATCGGGCGTAAGGCCCAACTGGCGAGCCTGATCGTATGTAATCACGTCCGGGTTCGTGGGAACGTTGCTCTGTTTTGCTGCGGCCTCATTCCAAAAAGCTTCCAGCTCATGGGTACTGATTTTTTTCTTCGCCTTCAACAGGGAATCAATTTCCAGCACTGTGGTTTGGGTAAGAGGCTCCGATATACTGGTTTTTTTCCTGCTCTTCTTCGTCATCGGGGACAACGGGAGCTACGCCAATGGATCGCAGCGCCTTTTTCACTTCGTCGCGCAAGGCCAGCATCGCGCTGACGGTGCTCAAGATATTCTCGACTGTGGCAAGATTGTTTCCGGCCAACAAGAGCGCATAGGCTGGATTGACCGGGATCAGCAGCAGGTCGTGGTCGCCACCTGCGAAGACATGATAGCTATCCAGTTCTTCCTGGCGCATGGTTCGCGCCACCTTCATCCCGGCGCTGTAGATCGCCATCAAAGCAGAAAACAGGGATGCTTCCATGCTGTTGTCTTTCAAAGCGCCGGCACATGCCAGCACTCTCCCCCGATCGCTGAGCAGGTAGACAGCCTGCGCACCAATATCCTGCCTGAAATTGGCCAACAGGTTTGCAAGCGTCTGGTGCTGGCCGGATTCCCCATCCCCTTCTTCGGGCAGGATGGTGCGGTTCAAATCAAGCGCGCGCTCGACCGCATCCAGAAAATCCGTCAGCGAGATGGGTTTATCAAAAACGGCTGCAGCCCCCGCGTTCAGGATTTCATCGCGTGCTTTGCGGTCGGTCATCCCTGTTACCAGGATCACGCGCACGTCCGGATACTTAGCCCGAATTTTGTGCATCAATTCGACACCGGTAATACCTGGCAGGCGATAGTCGGATACCAACAAGTCGACTTTATTGCGCGAGGCTTCCAACAACGCTTCTTCCCCTGAAGGCGCTTCGAGGATATCCATCTCATGCGCCAGCGTATTCAGCGTGGAGTGGAGCAATTTCAGGATATCGCGTTGATCATCAACCAACAGAATACGGGGGACGGGCATAAGACTTTCCTTAGGAACAGGTATTTCACTATCGAGCAGGTGACCTGCTCGATAATGAAATGGGAGGCATAATCGAAGCAGAATTATAGCAAAGATTTTCTCCGCTTATTATTGCATTCTCATGGAACGGGAATTGCCAACCCGGGCGCGCCGTACAAACCGCCCAGGCCGTCCACTGACTTTAAAAATGGATAGCGAATATTCCGGTAAGCATCGAAGCGGACACCCGTATACAACGGGATAAGGGGCAGATCCTCCATCAGGGCCGACTGGACCTCGAACGCATACGCCTTTGCCGCATCCAAATCCGTGGCCTGCGACCACGCCTCGCAGGCGGACACCAGCCTACCGCCTCCCCCCGACATGGAGCTGCTTCCGTTATAAGCAAACGGATTTGAGTCGAAAGGTATGAACCACTCACACAAGTAGGAGGGATAAGCGCTCAAATGCCAGCCCAGAATGGCCAGATCGTAATTCCCGGAACTGTAGACGGAGTACAACAATTCATCCAAGCTGCCCGTCTCTACGTTTACCGACAAGCCTAAAAAATTCGTTTGCTGGCCAATATACAAGGCCGCCAGTTCTCGCATCGGGTCCTGTTCTACGGTCAACAAGTCAAAAGTGGGCAATATGTTGCCGCCAGGACCTCTGAGTCCGGCGCCATTTACACCGGGGGCAGGCTCACTTTCCCAGGAGTAGCCCGCCACCTTCAAGAGCCTGACGGCCTCACTCAGACGTGCATCTCCTATCATGCCGGAACAAGGCAAGGAAGCTGCGCCCTGGCGCCAGAAATCATCCACGACAAAACCGGGCAAGGGAGCTGCATTGTTTCCTAAACTTTCCATCAACACTTGCGGGTCTAATATACAAGCCAGTGCCCGGTGGAGGACCGGGTCAGCCAGATCAGGATTAGCATGGTTGAAAGCGAGGAAGCGCGCATTGTGTGTCAGGTTGCGCCAAAGCGATATTCCGGAATCCTTTAATAAGCGTGAGACAGCATCCGATGAAAGGCCGTCAAGGGTAAGGATGAAATCGACTTCATTGTTTCGCAGCGCATCTACAGCCGCGATTTCATCGGAATAGGTCACATACCGGACCCTATCAAACCAGGGATTTCCAAGTGGCGTGCCCAAATTTTCCTGAACTTCATAGCTCCCCGTGCTACGGTTCGCATACTTCCACTGGCCCAAGGTTGGCTCGTCGAGGCCTGTATGCGTGAGCAAGGATTTACGCGCTTCAGAGAGCTTTACCTCGTACTCGGCGCGTTCTTTTTCTATTTCATTGCGCAAGCCGGTCAAGTCATCTTGCAAGCGCTTGGCCTTTTTTGTGGTATCGATGTAAGCCGTGCTCTCCGGAGTAATCACGGCTAATGAGTGCTCCATATTGTCCAGGTCTGCCTGCCGCCAGGCCAATTCCGTTTCCAGTTCCTGAATGGAGGTGGTTAATGATTTTCCAGGACGAAGTTCGAGAGCGTCGGCGATGCGCGGCTGCCAGTATGCCTGGCTGACAATCGGGCCCTGCAAAATCCCGTACTGCCAGTCCACGATGGTTGGTTTCGTTTTGAAATAAAACCGCACACTGAAATCGTCCAAAGGCTCGGCTCGATCGAGCACATCCGGGTTATAAGCTTCCCGCCAGTTCAAGCCTAACTGCAATTGCAAAGCAGTATTTACCGTGAATGCCACGTCTGCTGCGGTGAAAGAAGAACCGTCTGTCCAGGTCAGGCCGGGCTGCAACATAACCGTCGCCGTACAGGTGGAGGCATCGCAGAGGATAGGGGCTGGTCTTCCTTTAGCGGTAACAGGCTGCAGGTCAAACGTAGGAGGCCTGAGGTAGTAGAGACTCGGCCAGTAACTGGCTTGAGTCGCTACGCTCCAATAATCTGCGCCTGATTCGTCGAACAGAGCCCATACGTTGGAGGTGACTGTATCGCCTAAAGTAGCAATCCGCAATGCAGAGGCGCGATGCGGGAGATAAGCAGACGCCGGGAGAACAGGCGTATTCGTACTCACAACAGGAACAGGCGTTGGAGCAGGAAGCGGCTCGGGCTTAGTTGCTACACAAGCGAACAGAAAAAAAGCGGCGAGCGCCAGTGAAATAAGAGATAGCCGCATTGCGATACGTTAGGGAGCACAGGTAGTTTGATAGTCCAAAGACTCGATATTCCAGAGCGTATTGGCGGTTGGGTCAAGTTCAAAGTCGCACATATCCGGGCGGGCAGCAGCCACGTTCAGGCGCGCATAAAGCGGGATGGCCGGCAGGTCAGAATTGAAGATGGACTGGGTCAGGAAATAGGCATCACGATAGGCTTCTTCATCCGGGGCCAGCTGTTGCGCCCAGTCACAGGCGGCATCAAATTCAGGATTTTTGTATCCGGTCACGTTTGCTCCCACCCAGTTATTGTCCGCGGTCGGAATCTGGGCCGTGGTATACCAGGAACAGGGAGGTTGGAGGCTGGTGGTGCCCATCGCGAACTCGGCCATGTCGAAGCTGCGACCGAACAAGGGACCATTGGCCGCACCCTCAGCATACAGGTCCACGTACGAGAGATAAGTGACATTGACACCAATGCCACACTGGCTTAGCGATTGCGCCAGAATCTCACTCACCTGGCGCCGCTGGGTAGCAGAGCTGGTGTAATAGTTCAACACTAGCGGTGTAAGCTCCGGCACGTTTCCAACGCCCTGGGCCTGCCGAGGCGTAGAGGGATCTTTATCCACGTCTCTCCAGCCGACCTGCTCCAGAATCTGGTTGCCCTGGGCAGGATCGAAAGGATAGGGCGCAACCGTTGCATTGTAAAGAGGATGTTCGGGAGCTATATACGTATTTGGAACCGTCGACAACCCGAAGAGAACCGTGTCGACCACTTTCTGGCGGTCGAGACACAGGGCAATGGCCTGGCGGGTGCGTTTATCGTAGAAGAAATCAGGACGGTCCAACGGAGGGGTTGTGCTGTAACCGTCATCATAAGTGGCCGGGGTGATGCCCAATCCTAACAATTCGATGGTGTTGGTGGTTGCTGTCAGGGCTTGCACTTGTTTATCGGTCTGCATCTGGAGGAGAAGAGACAGCTGGCCATCTAGGTTGATGGTCGGGTCAAGGATATCGCAGGCGCCAGCCACCAAATCGCTCACTGCGGCATTGGGGTCCGGAACGATGCGGAAGACCAGGGTATCGAAGACGGGCAGGCCCTCGTCCGCGCGGAAATAGCGAATGTTCTTTTGTAATGTCAGTCGCTCACCTGGGATCCATTCTTCCATCACATACGGCCCCCAGCCGACCGGGGTACGAGAAACAACGTCGATCTGGGGGAGTTCTGTCACAGCAAATTCTTCCCAGGCGTGTTTGGGCAAGGGGGCCCAAAAATTCGTAAAGTATGTCGAATCGATATAACCCGGAACTCCCCACCATTGGATGTGGGTGTCATCCGTGGCTTCGTAAACCTGAGTTCGATCAAAGAGGAACTTGGAGCCGGGCGTGTTCTCGTCTTTCGCCAGGTTGTAAGCAAAGATAGAATCCTCTGCGGTAAGCGGTTCTCCGTCTGACCAGACCAGGCCTTCCAGCAATGTAAAATCGATGATCATCTGGTCCATTTCAAGAGGGCTAACGCCATCGTATGTAATGGCACAATCATCCCTACGACAACCGGCCGGGCGCACCGTTAAACCTGTGCTTAAAGGCACCAAGTTCCCGCCTGCAGCGACAATCAAATCACCGGCTTTTACAGGGATCGACTCGATCAGTGCATCGCCGCCAGCAACGCTGGGAATACGCTCTAGGATGGTAGGCTGGTAATCGTAACTAATTACATCAATAGGACCATCATAGAGCGCTTCGAGCACACTGCGCGCCGCGGCATTTGGACCGCCGAGCGGATAAAGGGTATTAGGCTCTGCGCCGAGGCAAACGGTCAGGGTACGCGCAGAGACCGGGGTTGCAGTCGGGGTTGGCAAGATGGGCTGCTCCGCAGTCGGTGCAGGAGTTGCAGCGTCGGCTCCCATGGGGAACTGACAGGCAGAGAGTAGAAAGACAAACAGGATAAGAGCCAACAGGCTGCGTTTGCTAGCGTAAACGGTCATTGAGCATCCCTCAGGGCAGAGTTGATTTTCTTGTTAGAGTATGCCACAAAACAAAGAAATCGTGTTTCGATAAGAATTACAATTCGAAATCAGGAAGGAAGATTTGGAAGGGCTCATCACTCTGAAGGAGAAACCCATCTCCTTCTCAAGAGGACGACCGCTAGAAAGAGGAAGGCCGCCAGGCCCATACCCGCAAACCAGGGAAAGCGCCCCGAAGCGGATCCTTGGTTTGCAGAGACAGGAACTACAGGAGTTTGAGTGGGGAGGAGCTCACCGGAGGAGGGCAGGATGGTAGTGGGGCGTAAATCCGGGTCGATCAGGCTCAAGTCGATTTTGGCTGCCGTTTCCGCGTCAAGCGTAGGGCCAGGATCGATTTCGTTGATTTTCAAGATATAGGCGGTAACGCTCCAAGAATCTTTTTCCGTAAGGCTGCCAGGATTGTGCCAGGGCATATACTTTGCAATAAAGGTATGCAGGCTGAGCGCCGTGCCGAATCCCCTGACCGGCTGTCCAACCACCGCCGGCGCATGAGGCATATAAAACCCGTCCGGTGGGTGGTTCTCAGCGTGGCACTTGGACTGCCAGCAGTTTTGATCTTCCGGGGCCCACTGGGCACGCCAGTCATCGGTCAAGCCTTGCCCCTTATCGCCATGGCAAGCTTTACACACCAGCCGATATACTTCCGCCCCATATTCGAGTTGAGTTGCGTCTTCCGGTAGATCGACGAGGATCCAGCTGTCCCCGGTGGGCGGCGGCATTTCAATGGCAACGTTTGTCGGTGTCCCTTGCTGCAAAGGGACGATCGTCCCAGGAGAAATCCAACTCGATATTCCCAGAGTAATGATCATTGCCACAAGGGCCATAAGTGGAAGAGGAAGCTGGTTTTTCTGCATAGAAGAACTCGCTCATACAGTAAATAAAGTGGTGCAGTAATGATACCTGTAATATTTTAATGCAACAGGACTCAGAAGCGTATCTCCTTCTGAATCCTGTCGCTTATCAAAAAAGAAATGGACCGATCGAGCTATTGTGTTCCGCGCAGGCGAGGATCCAGCGCATCGCGCAGGCCGTCACCCAAGAAGTTGAATGCAAACATAGTAATGGCAAGCGCAAGCGCCGGGAAAATGGTCTGGTTCGGGTACGAACGTATTCTCGTAGCACCATCCGAGATCATTGCTCCCCAGGAGGGGGTTGGTGGGTTGACACCCAAACCGATAAAGGAAAGAAATGCTTCGGTGGAGATATAGCCGGGAATGGCCAGGGTCTCCGCGACAATCAGCGGACCGAGAATGTTAGGAAGGATGTGGCGGAACATAATGCGCAAGTTTGATGCACCAATAGTGTGTGCAGCTTCGACAAATTCCTTCTCGCGAATGGAAAGCACTTGTCCACGGGTGAGGCGGGCCATGGTCTCCCAGGCTGTCAAACCGATGCCTACGAAGATAAAGAACAGCCCTCCCATTGATTTATCTATTTTACTTAGCACGTATGCAGGCGTTCCTGGTTGGATTTCCGTTATCGTGGAGCGGAAGAAAGCCAGCAACAGGATGATGAAAAGCAAGCTCGGAAAGGCGTATAAGACGTCGACAATACGCATCATGATGTTGTCGACGCGGCCGCCAAAGTAGCCTGAAATGCTGCCATAAATCACGCCAATAATCAAGCTAATCAACGGACCGATGAACGCAACCGCCAAAGAAACGCGCGCCCCGTAGACAATGCGACTAAACAGGTCACGTCCTACGTAATCTGCCCCGAGAGGATAATCACTGGAGAACTGCGCATACGGTTTCATGGTTGGAAACAGACTTGTAATCCATTCCGGAACTTTATTCTGATCCACCAAGACCTGGACTTCAAAGGACTTAACGGCAACCAATGGGGCGAACACTGCCATCAGGACGAGCAGCAGAACGATCGTACCACCCATTACTGATGCTTTGTTCCGAACCAAACGCCTGAAAGCATCTTGGAACAGGCTTTCACGTTTTTGAGTGAGTGGCATGCCACCCGAAAGTGTCTTCGATTCTAGCTCGACCTGTGACATCCTACTTCTCCTTTATCACTAATCGTAACGAATCCGAGGATCCAGATACGCGTATACAATATCAACGAGCAAGTTTGCAATCACTAAAAAAACTGCATAAAGCAGGATTGTTCCCATAATAACCGGGTAATCGCGGTTGGTAATGCTGGTCACAAAGTACTTTCCCATGCCCGGAATACCGAACATCAATTCGGTTACAAATGTGCCTGTTACCAGTGCTGCAAACAATGGACCAAGGATAGTAACAACAGGGATCATCGAGTTCTTCAGAGCATGGCGGACAATTACCATACGCTCAGGTAAGCCTTTCGAACGGGCGGTACGGATATAATCTTCGCGCACCGTTTGAAGCAAGGTTGCCCGTGTAAGACGCGCTATTACAGCAGACGACCCCAAACCTAAAGCGATGGAGGGCATGATCGCATATTTGAAAAAGTCCCAGCTCAACTTGGATGGCAAAAAGCCAAGGAAATAGGGCGGTTGTGACCCCCAGCCTGTTGGCGGTAGCCACTTTAATGCCACCCCGAAGACCCATACGAAAATGGGTCCCAACACAATCACAGGTACAGACACTCCAAAAATAGCAACACCCATTCCAAAGTAATCCCAAAGGGTGTTTTGCTTTAAAGCCGCGAGGATGCCCAGTGGCATACCGATCGTTATTGCAATGATCAACGACATTGTCCCCAATTGTGCTGAGATGGGCAGGTTATCGCGGAATATATCGTTCACAGTTCGACTACGAGACTTATAGGATGGACCAAAGTTCATCCAACGAATCCAAACTGGACCAATCTTAACATTCATCAGAAAATCGTCTGCTAATGCGCTGGAAGGTGGGGTCGTGGTGAAATGCGGAACCAGGACTGCATAAACATAACTGGTGTATTGTTTCCATAGAGGATCGTCCAGATGATAGCGTTCATTCAAGACCCTGATTGTTTCCTCTGGCAATCTCTTCTCCTGGGTAAAAGGGCCGCCAGGAATTGCATGCATTAAACCAAAAGTAATAACTGAAACAACAAGCACCACCGCCACCATATAAAGCAAACGACGAATAATATATCGGCCCATCGAAACTCTCCAGTCAAAAGCAAAATTTCGGATTGGAGGGAGGTAACTTAGCTCCCTCCCTCCAATTTTCGCGCTAAAAGCTTAGTGGGGCAGGATATCCCATTTTTCGAGGGCTTCCTGACCACCCACACCGAAGGTGCGCTGCACGTACGGTTTGGTAACCGTGTTGCGTGAGTACCAGTAGATCGGGATAATGACAGCGTCTTCGACGACCAGGGTGTTTTCCAGGTCTGCGTACATTTCAACGCGCTTGTCCGGATCACTTTCGGTGGCGGCAGCAGCTAACCCAGCGAAGAAGTCAGGATTGTTGTAGAAGGCTCCACCGGAGGGCTCACCATTTGTGAATGGGTTCGACGAGCCATTGGCATCGAAGTTTTCGCGGATGAAGTTGTTGGCATCCGGGTAGTCCAAGCACCAGCCAAGGCGGTAGATCTGTGGGGTGTTAGCGCCTTTGATTGTCTCCAGGAAGACAGCCCATTCCTGGTTGACCAGTTTAACGTTCACACCCAGATTGTCGGCCCACATCTGCTGGATCGCCTCAGCAATTTGCTGGTGGCCGGAGGAGGTGTTGAACATGAGGGTCAGGTCGAGCTGGTCAGCGGTCTGTCCGGTCTCATCCAGATAGGATTGCAGTTCAGCCTGAGCAGCTTCGGGATCGAACTTGATGCCCAAATCCGGGTGATCTTCCATGGTGGGGGAACCAGCCAGGCCTGGGCGGGAGAACCACTGTGCAGGTTCCTGGCCGCCTTTGAGGACGTTGTCGATCAAGCCCTGGCGATCAACCGCCATGGACAGCGCGCGGCGAACACGCACGTCATCGACAACCGGCGCCTGGGTGTTGAAGCCATAGTAGTACGTGCACATCACTGGCGCTGTTACCAGTTCAGCTGAAAGAGTGGGATCTGATTTAACACGATCCAGGTCAGCCGAGGGGACGGCAGCAGCATCAGTATTGCCAGCTTCGTAATCGGCAAAGGCAACGGCATCATCCAGCATCGAGAAGTTGACAACATCGATCTTCGCCACCGGAATATCGTCGGTGCCAGGCCAGAAGGGGTTCTTGACCAGGGTCAAAGATGAAGTCGTGGATCCATTCGCTCATGGTGTAAGGACCATAGCTCTGGAAGAAGCCAGGCTCGGTCCAGCGCTCGCCACGGGCCTCGGTGCAGTCATCACCTTCGATGAGCCATTGAGGTTGCGGGCGACCAATCCACATGCCGGCGATCTGCGCGTTGTAGGCAGTCGGGGCCACGAATGTCAAAGCGATGGTTGCATCGTCGATCACTTCCACGCCAACGGTCGAGAAATCGTCCGTTACGCCATTGTTGTAGTCGGCAGCGCCCTGGAGGACGAAGCCCCACACATAGGCGTAGGGGGAAGCATTGGTGGGATTGAGATTGCGCTCAATACCATAGGCGAAATCGCCAGCAGTAACGATACGGTCAGCGGAACCGTCGCAGGTCTTGACGGTCTCAACTTCGTCACCATTCCAGCGAACCCACGGAATACCTGTGCGCACGTGGAAGGTTATGGTTTCCGTGCCGTCGTCATTGGTGACCGAATCCCAATCTGTAGCCATGCCGGGCACTGTGGCGCTGGTCTCTTCGTCGATGTGGGTCAGGCCAATGAAAGCCTCTTCAATCACCTGGATTGAGGAAGTATCTTGTGCAATGGCAGGATCGAGGGTCGGTACGTCGCCAGGACCAAAGTTTAGATTGAGAACTTTCGGGCCTTCCATCGCAGGCTCAGTTGCAGCAGGAGCCTCGGTTTGGGCCGGAGCAGGCTGAGCAGGCTCTGCCTGAGTAGGCTGAGCGGGTTCGGCGGGCTGGGCAGGAGCTTCCGGCGCGGCGCCGCCACAAGCAGCAAGTGCCATGCTTAGAGCGACCAGGAGGCTCAGTAAAACAAATAGTTTACGCATATCTTTCTTCTCCTCACAATTAGTTTAGTAGGATTTGGTTAGTACATACTTTATTAAGAAACTGTATAGTTCGTCTGACCGGTAATCACCTCCTTTCAATACTGCTATAAAAATCTTTCCGAAAAATGACAGGCGACGAAATGTCCGGGTTGAATTTCACGGAATTCAGGACGGACTTCAGCGCAAATAGGTTCTGCAATAGGGCATCGGGTGCGGAACCGGCATCCTGAGGGTGGATTCACCGGGGAGGGAACATCTCCCTGCAGAATAGTTCTGTGTCGTTTTGCATCGGCGACCGGGTCAGGGATAGGAATTGCTGACAACAAAGCCTGCGTATATGGGTGGAGTGGCTTGTTATAAACTTCATAACGGTTAGCGAGTTCCACAATTACACCCAGATACATGACTGCTACCCGATCACTGATATGCCGTACCATTGAGAGATCATGAGCAACGAACAGATAAGTGAGGTTGAATTGCTGCTGCAGGTCTTCAAGCAGGTTGACAACCTGCGCCTGAATGGAAACATCCAGGGCTGAAATCGGTTCATCACACACAATGAAAGATGGTTGCAAGGAAAGCGCGCGAGCAACCCCGATGCGTTGGCGTTGCCCACCGGAAAATTCATGGGGATAACGATTCGCAAAAGCAGGATTGAGACCAACCAGTTCAAGCAAGTGTTCTACGCGTTCATTAATTTCTTTGGTGTTCGCCATTCTATGGATAGCGAGGGGTTCCCCCACGATCTCACCAACGGTCATACGAGGATTCAGGCTGGCATACGGATCTTGGAAAATCATCTGCATCTTTCGGCGCATTTTTCGAAGCTGTTCGCCCTGCAACGCCACGAGGTCCACTCCATCAAACACCACTGTACCAGAAGTGGGACGATAAAGCTGTAATATGGTTCGGCCGGTGGTGGATTTTCCACAACCGGATTCGCCTACCAGCCCCAGGGTTTCACCTGTGCGAATGTTGAATGAAACATCATCAACAGCATGGACCGCTGCCACCTCTTTCTGGAAGATAATCCCTCGGTTAATAGGGAAATATTTGACGAGATTGTCTACGCTGAGCAAAACATTGTTCTCGGTCATTAACGTTCTCTCCCTGTCTCGACATCCACCCAGCATGCTGCTGTATGGTTCGGACCTACATCCAGTAGAGGTGGGTTTTCTTTCAAACAACGTTCCACTACCCACTTGCAGCGAGGCGCAAACGGGCAACTATGCGGTTTTTCGTATAATACTGGCGGCAGGCCGTCAATGGAGGTCAGGCGGCGACGCTCCGTCTCATCTACACGGGGCAGGCTACCTAACAGCCCGATCGTGTATGGATGTTGTGGGTTGGCATATAACTCGTTCACAGGGGCATCTTCAATAATTAAACCACCATACATGACTACGACGCGGTGGGCCAAACCGGCTACCACTCCCAGGTCATGGGTAATCCAGATCACTGCCATACCAAGTTCGTCGCGCAGGCGTTTGACCAGCTCCATGATCTGCGCCTGGATGGTTACGTCCAGTGCGGTTGTTGGCTCATCAGCGATCACGATTTGCGGACTGCAAGAGAGCGCCATTGCAATCATGACACGCTGGCGCATACCACCAGAAAACTGATGCGGGTAATCTCCAAGCCGGTCAGCTGCCTTTGGAATACCGACCATGTCAAGCAATTCGGCAGCTCGGGCGCGAGCTTGTTTCCTCGTCATGCCCAGATGCAACATCAACGGCTCTTCCAACTGTAAACCGATGTTCAAAACTGGATTGAGCGAGGTCATTGGGTCTTGGAAGATCATGCTGATTTGGGCGCCGCGGATATAACGAATCTCCTCGTTCGAGAGCTTCAGCAAATCTTGATTATAGAATATTGCTTTTCCTGCGGTAACTTCTCCAGGCGGTGCGGGAATCAGGCGAAGCAATGACAACATCGTCACGCTCTTGCCACAACCGCTTTCCCCCACCACGCCCAAGGTCTCCCCTTCGGCTAAACTGAATGAAACCCCATTGACTGCGTGTACAACCCCATCTGAGGTCTTGAATTGAGTTTCAAGACCCTGAACATCTAATAAAAGATTAGGCATCCGCGAAAATCCTTTTCTGTTGTAATTTTGGAATAGCGACGAACAAGTTAGTGCGGAACTATTAACTTATTGCGGAGTAACATAAATTATACCTAATTCCACAAGGTCGTCAACAGCCCTTCAAACGTATAGCAATCATAGGCAAGGCGTGGGGGACAAAAACAGTTCTCTAGTATTGTTTCAAATAGTACCACAGTATTGTTTTTTACAGATACTGCAGTATGGTTTTTGTCGTCCCGTCAAAAAATCATCAGAAGGGAACCCTTTGTTGACAGCAAGCATTTCCTAAAATAGAATACAAAGAGTTTTGTGATTCCCCCATGGAGGCGATATGTTCAAAGAATTCAGAGAGTTTGTCATGCGCGGAAACGTCTTGGACCTGGCTGTGGCTGTCATTATCGGCGGCGCCTTTGGCAAGATCATCACTTCGCTGGTGAACGATATCTTGACGCCATTGATCGGGTTGTTACTAGGTGGGGTTAACTTCTCTGGCCTGGCCTGGCAATTCGGCAATGCAGTGATCACATATGGCAATTTTATCCAGGCTATCATCGACTTCCTCATTGTTGCTTTAGTGATCTTCTTGATTGTGAAGGCAGCGAACAGCCTTGCAAAAAAAGAAAAAGATGTTCCTCCGGAAGCGCCTACCATAAAAGATTGTCCCTACTGCTTCACTTCCATTCCCATCAAAGCCAGCCGCTGTCCCAACTGCACGTCGGAACTTTAGAGAAAAGATGATTGGAGGCTATAGAATCGTCCCAAGCTTGGACTGCTCTCTAGTTTCTATTCTCCTATGGACTTCTTAGAACAACTCAATCCCCGGCAACGGCAGGCCGTATCAGCGGGGGCTGGGCCCGTTTTGGTGCTGGCAGGCCCGGGTTCCGGAAAAACTCGCGTGCTGACCCAGCGCATCGCTTATTTAATCGCATATGAGGGGGTCCGTCCCTATCAGATCCTGGCAGTCACGTTTACCAACAAAGCCGCCCGTGAAATGGAATCGCGCGTGGACGGTTTTCTGGGCGAACAGGCCACCCAAGGGATGATGCTCGGCACCTTCCACTCGGTCTGTGCCCGCATCCTGCGCCGCGAAGCGGACCTCTTGCCTGTGGAGGCCAACTACGTTATTTTCGACGCCGACGATCAGGTTCAACTCGTCAAGAGCATTATCCGCGAATTCAATCTTAACGACAAGATGTACCGGCCGAACAGCGTGCACGGCGCCATTTCCAACGCCAAGAATGAGCTGATCAGCGCGGGCGATTATCCCACCACCACCTACCGCGACGAGGTGGTAAAGCGCATCTACGTAGAGTATCAAAAACGACTGGTCGCCAGCAACGCGGTGGACTTCGACGACATCCTCGTTTATACGGCCCGCCTGCTAGAAGACAGCCCCGAGGTCCGCGAAAAATATGCCGGGCGTTTCAGGCACGTGCTGGTGGATGAGTTCCAGGACACCAACATCGCCCAATACACCCTGATCAAGCACCTGGCTTCGGTCCATCACAATGTCTTCGTGGTTGGCGACCCCGATCAAAGCGTGTACCGCTGGCGCGGCGCGGACTGGCGCAACGTGCAGCGCTTTGAGCAGGATTACCCCGACGCGCAGGTGATCCTGCTGGAACAGAACTACCGCTCCAGGCAGAACATTCTCGATGCGGCCATGGGGGTCATCGACCAGGCCCGCAATCGGCGTCGCAAACAGTTATTCACGGAGCGCGGCCAGGGCGAGAAACTCTTCTTCTATGAAGCGCCGGACGATTACGCGGAGGCCTCATTCGTGGTTGACACCATCGCCCAATTGGTGGCAAGCGCGCAATTCGAACCCGGTGAGTGCGCCGTGATGTATCGCACCAACGCCCAGTCCCGCCTGCTCGAAGAGGCCTTCCTGCAAGCGCGCCTGCCTTACCGGCTGGTGGGTGCGCAGCGCTTTTACGGCCGCCGTGAAGTCAAGGACATGATCGCCTTCCTGCGCCTGGTCTACAACGCCAACGACGAGGCCAGCCTCGACCGGGTCATCAACGTGCCGCCGCGCGGGATCGGCAATAAAACATTTTCCGACCTGGTACTCGTGGCGCGCCATCACGGCATCAGCGCCGGGGCAATTCTGCTCGACCTGGCGCGGGGTTCGAATTCGCCCTACTGGGAACAGTTCTCTGCCCGCGCCGTTGCGCCGTTGGCTGATTTTGCGGTCAAGCTGGCTAACTGGCGCGCCGCGGCCACCATTGCCACGATCACCGAGTTGTTCGACAAAATTGCCAGCGAGGTGGACTACAAGGCCTATCTCGACGACGGCACCGAAGAGGGCGCCGAGCGCTGGGAAAACGTGAGCGAGCTGCGCCGCCTGACCCAGGATTACGCCACCCGCACCCTGGACGAATTCCTGCAGGATATCGCTCTGATTTCCGACCAGGATACCCTTAAAGAAACCGTCAACGCGCCAACCCTGCTCACCCTGCACGCCGCCAAAGGTTTGGAGTTTGGCGCGGTCTTCATCGTTGGCCTCGACGACGGCATCCTGCCACACAGCCGTTCCTTCGACGAGCCCGAAGAAATGGAAGAGGAACGTCGCCTGTTCTACGTTGGCATCACCCGCGCCAAAGACCGCCTCTACCTGATCCGATCCGTGCAGCGCGGCGGGCGCGGTTACGCTGAGGAAACCTTCCCCTCCCGCTTCCTGGACGACATCCCGCCGGAGTTGTTGATCGGCAAAGCGCGGACGGGACGCAGCTTACGCGGACGCCCTCCCGAAACCCTATGGGAAGCGTCGAAACGGACATCCCAACCCTTCGATCAAACTCAGGGCAGGTCTGCTCCTGTGGTCCAGTCGAAGTACCACGCCGGGACGCGGGTCCGGCACCCTCTCTGGGACGAGGGCATCGTGCTCGACAGCCGCCTACAGGACGACGACGAGATCGTGGATGTAGTCTTCGAAAGCGTCGGCATCAAACGCCTAGCCGCCTCCCTTGCAAATCTGACGATCATTTCATGATCCGTCTGCTGTATCTGGGCTTCCGTATTTACTGCTTCCTCTTTCGACCCACAACGGTCGGCGTGCGGGTCATGCTCATCCAAAACGGACAGGTGCTGCTCGTCCGCCAAACGTATTTGCCCGGGTGGTTTATGCCGGGAGGCGGGGTCAAGCGCGGAGAGACCCTGGAGCAGGCCGCCCGCCGGGAAGCTTTCGAAGAAATTGGCGCCGAGATGGGAGAGCTGCGTCTTCTTGGAGCGTACACTCATTTTGGCGAATATAAAAGCGACCACAACGTGCTGTTTTTATGCACCGCCTTCACATTCAGCGGCAAGTCGGACCGTGAAATCGCCGAGTTGCGCCTCTTCGCCTTAGACGCCCTCCCGGAGGGGCTCATGTCCGGCCACCGCCGCCGTTTGGAGGAATATCGCAGCGGGATCGAAATTACACGGTTTGGAGAGTGGTGAGACCTGTCCTGAGGGCGTAGCCCGAAGGATCAAGCCTTCCCAAGTTTTTTTAGAAGAAAGGTGGATGCATGCAATACGTTAATCTTGGAAAAAGCGGCTTGAAAGTCTCGCGCCTGTGCCTGGGCATGATGAGCTATGGCACATCCCAATGGCGACCCTGGGTGTTGGACGAAGAGCCGGCCCGTCCCTTTATAAAAAAAGCCCTGGATGAAGGCATCAACTTCTTTGACACCGCTGACATGTACTCTAAGGGCGCCAGCGAAGAGGTGTTGGGCAAAACTTTAAAACATTTTGGCGTTCCGAGAGAAAATGTGGTCATCGCCACCAAAGTCTATTTCAACCTGACAGGCGAAGTCAACGCGGGCGGTTTATCCCGGAAACATATTATGGATGCCATCGATGCATCCCTTCAACGCCTGGGGATGGACTACGTAGACCTGTACCAGATCCATCGCTGGGATTACGACACCCCGATCGAGGAAACCATGCATGCCTTGCACGACGTGATCAAAGCCGGCAAGGCACGCTACATCGGTGCATCCTCCATGCACGTCTGGCAATTTGCTAAAGCGCAGTACACCGCCGATTTGAACGGTTGGACCCGATTCGTCTCCATGCAAAACCACTACAACCTGGTCTACCGCGAAGAAGAGCGTGAGATGATCCCGTTTTGCATCGAACAGGGCGTAGGGCTGATTCCCTGGAGTCCCCTGGCACGCGGATTCTTTGCCGGCAACCGTAAACATGAAGGCGGCGGAGAGACAACCCGGGCAAACAACGACGATTATGCCGAGCGTTTGTATTTCCGCGAGGAAGACTTCGACGTTGCCGACCGCGTACAAGAAGTCGCCCGGGAGCGCGTGGTGACAGGTTCTCAGGTCGCACTGGCCTGGCTGTTGAACAAGCCCTATATCACCGCGCCAATCATCGGCGCAACCAAGTTGGAGCATCTGGAACAATCGCTCGCCGCCCTGGATATCGATCTTTCCGAAGAAGAAGTGAAAAGGCTGGAAGAACCTTACTTGCCTCACCCCATATTAGGTCACACATAACCCTTCGAGGGAGGATTCTTTTTCAATAAATCGGGGTGTGGGGTGTTGTGGGCGGGCTACGCCCGCCCACAACACCCCACTTCCCCTTTCTGTCGATAAAACAGAAAGGAGCATTGGCAACAAGAATGGACTGGAAACTGCTCTGGGATCTTTTCATTGTCTTTTCACGCGTAGCCCTGTTCTCCTGGGGCGGCGGCCCGGCTTCGATGGGGCTGATGCAGCGCGAAACCGTCAGCATCGGCTGGGTCACGACGGCGGAATTTGCGGATGCGCTGGCAGTCGGGAATGCACTCCCGGGGCCGATCGCTCCCCAGGTTTCCGCGTTTGTCGGGTACAAGCTGGCCGGCCTACCCGGCGCCATTTCCGCTGTGATCGGCACCATCTTGCCAACCACGCTCTTGATGCTCATCATGATCGTTTTCTTCTTCGGCATCAAGGACAGCCCCAACGTAGTCGCCATGCTCAAAGCGGTGCGCCCGGTTGTGGTCGGCCTGCTGTTGTGGACCGTCTACATCATGGCTTACTCGGTCTTCAGCGTCAGCAATCTGGGCTGGGGCGCCGGTCTCGTCCAGAACTGGGATAGGGTGCTGATCGCAATCGTGACATTTGCACTGTTGACGGCTACAGAGATCAATCCGGTGTTCCTGGTCATCATCGCGGCGATCTTTGGATTCCTCGTTTATCGGTAAAGCATGTTCCATACCATCCCCGCACCAATCTTGAAATGCATGCGCGCACTGGAAGCGCAGGATTCCATAGACCGCGAAGATGGAACCCCCAGACAGGAGCGCTTGCGCCAGATTCCACCGGTCACCGGGAAATTCCTGGCGCTGTTATGCGCCAGCTCGCCAGCAGGCGGCGTGCTAGAAGTGGGCACCAGCGGCGGCTATTCCAGCCTGTGGCTCTCGCTGGCCTGCCGCGAACGCGGCGACCATTTAACAACCTTTGAAATACTGGATGAAAAGGTAGACCGCGCCAATGAAACGTTCGAAGCCGCGGAAGTCACCGGGCAAATCCAGCTCATCCACGGCGATGCACGCGAGGTCATTTTGGGGTATGCGGATGTGGCTTTCTGCTTCCTGGACGCTGAAAAAGAAGTGTACCTGGACGTATACGAAAAAGTGATCCCTAATCTCGTTCCGGGCGGCATCCTGGCCGCCGACAACGCCATCAATCACGCCGAAAGCCTGGCTGATTTTTTGGATCGCGCAGAAAACGACCTGCGAGTTGATGCGCTGGTGGTGCCGGTCGGGAAAGGGGTATTGGTTTGCCGAAAACTGTGAACCCAGGGGGAGATCTGTTTATACAATTTGTAAAAAAGTTCCTTCTTTGTGGTTTAATTAAAGTATGACAGAAACCCTGAAAATCGTGATCCCTATGGCGGGCTGGGGCACGCGCATGCGCCCGCACACCTGGAGCAAGCCCAAACCGCTGGTTAACGTGGCAGGCAAGACCTCTTTCGAACATTTGATGGATCTGTTCGATACGCTGCCTGATCCGAAGCGCACCGAATATGTCGTTATCGTCGGTCCCTATTTGGGCGAGATGCAGATCCCGGCTTTTGTGGAAGAACATTATCCCGAGATCACCGCTCATTACGTAATACAGGCTGAGATGAAGGGACAATCCCACGCGCTTTATCTCGCGCGCCAGTATCTCAGCGGACCGATGGTGATGATCTTTTCCGATACGCTCATCGAAACGGACTTTTCTTTCCTCGAGCGGGAAAAGAGCGACGGCGTGGCATGGGTCAAGGCTGTGCCGGACCCGCGTCGTTTTGGGGTTGCGGAGGTTAATGAAGAGGGCTGGATCAAGCGTCTGATCGAAAAACCGGAGAGCTTGGAGAATAACCTGGCTGTGGTCGGTTGTTACTATTTCAAAAGCAGCGAAAACCTGATGGCGGCCATCGAAGAACAGATGCAGCGCAACGTGCAACTCAAAAATGAATTCTTCCTGGTGGACGCGATCAATATTTTGCTGGAACATGGCGCGTTGATGCGCGTCGAGCACGTGGACACCTGGCTGGATACCGGCACGATCGACGCCACCCTGGAGACGAACGCTTTTTTGCTCAAACGCAAAGATTATCAGGTGGAGGAGCGTCCAACCGTCAAGATCCTCCCGCCGGTCTTCATCCATCCGTCTGCCGAAGTGAGCGAGGCGGTCATTGGACCAAACGTCTCGATCGGTCCGGGCTGCAAGATCAGCCAGGCAGTGATCCAGGATAGCATCGTCGCGGAAGGGACACAGATCACGCGCGCCGCGTTGACCCGCTCCCTGATCGGCAGTCACTGCGTTGTAGAGGGGCAACCCAACCGGGAGGAAGCATCCTCTCTCAATATCGGTGACAACTCCGAGGTCCGTTTCGATGCCTGAACTGGTCGAGTGCCGTTCCGATTCGCACTACGCCGAGCGCCCTCTTTCCCTGGTTTGGGAAGGGCAGCGCCTGGAAATCGCGGAAATCCTGTCGCGCTGGCGCGGGCCGGCCGAGAGGGGTTTCCGCGTGCAAACAGCTGACAGGCAGGTATTTGAACTGACCTACCGGGAAGTTCCCGATGAGTGGCAGGTGCAACCAGTTTAACTTGTCATTTCGATGAGTGCCACTCCCCTATGGTCATTTCGACGAGCCCTTCGACAAGCTCACCGTTCGTGCCGCGAGCACGACGGTGCGAGACGGCAGGATAAACTCCGCGAGGAGAAATCTTATCAATGACAGGGCAAGGTTTCTCCCTACGGTCGAAATGACGAGCCCTATGGAGGCTTGATGCAGGAAATCGACAGCGCACACTATCTTTCGAAACGTGTGGCCGAGTTGAAACCCTCGGGCATCCGCAAGTTCTTCGACATTGCCGCGACCATGAAAGACGTGATCTCGCTCGGCATCGGCGAGCCGGACTTCACCACTCCCGAACCGATTTTACAGGCAGGCATTCGCTCGCTCCAAAACGGTGAAACGCATTACACTTCGAACTGGGGAAAAATTGAACTCCGCCAGGCAATTGCCGACAACCTGAACCAGTTGTACGGCGTATCTTATGATCCGGAAAATGAAATCATTGCCACGGTGGGCGTTTCGGAAGCGCTCTACCTGACCATGGTCGCCATCCTGGATCCCGGGGACGAGGTCATTATCCCCACGCCCTGCTTCGTTTCTTACCAGGCGGAAGTTCTGCTGGCGGGCGGCGTGCCGGTAGAAATCCCCAGCAAGATCGAGAACAACTTCCAATTCGACCCCGACAAGATACGCGCTGCAATCACGCCCAGGACAAAGGTGATCTTTATCGGTTATCCCAGCAACCCGACCGGCGCCGTGGCCGAGCGCGAAACCTTGCTGGAAGTGGCGAAGATGGCCGAAGAGCATAACCTGCTGATCATCTCGGACGAAATCTATGACCGGCTGGTCTACGGCTTCGAGCACGTCTGCGTGCCGGCGCTGGGCGAAAGCATCAAGCGCCGCACGATTTTGCTGGGCGGCTTTTCGAAAGATTACGCCATGACCGGCTGGCGCATCGGATATGCCTGTGGGCCGGCCGACATCATTAAAGGCCTCGTACGCATCCACCAGTACACCATCATGTCCGCGCCGACGACCGCGCAGGACGCTGCCCTGGAGGCCTTGAAAAACGGGAACAAATACGTGGAAGAAATGGTGGCGGAGTACGACCGCCGCCGGAAACTGCTGGTGAACGGGCTGAACCTTCTCGGGCTACAAAGCTTCGAGCCGAGGGGCGCTTTCTACGCCTTTCCGGACATCCGGGCCTCCGGCATGGACGACGAAACCTTTGCCGAAACACTGCTCAAAGAAGAGGGGGTGGCGGTTGTCCCCGGTAACGCTTTTGGCCCTGGGGGAGAAGGGTTCGTTAGAGCCTGCTACGCCACCTCTTATGAAAAGTTAGAAGAGGCATTAAGGCGCATGGAGCGTTTTATGAGCAGGCATGGATAAGTAAACATTGGGAATGGGAAAACGAAAGTGACTGCCTTCTTACGGACAGTCCCTTTACAATTTAACGGGATTTATATTTAATGGAAATCTACACATCCGGGTAGTTCCCCAAGATTTGCTCGATCTTTTCCAGGATCGCGTCCGTCAAATTTGGGGCCGCCTCTCCGGCGGCAATGTTCTCTTTCAGCTGCTCCACCCGTGTAGCCCCGGTAATGACGCTGCTGACTTCCTTGCGGCGTAGCAGCCAGGCGATGGCCAGTTGTGCGCTCGTCAGGCCCAGGTCTCGGGCGACAGCGGTCAGCATTTCTACGATAGCGATCCGGTCGGGGGTAATCCGTTCGCGGACCCAGCCGTACTCATCCCGGTCGGCACGCGTCCCCTCGGGGATGCCGTCATTGTATTTTCCGGTCAGGATCCCGTAATAAAGCGGGCTGAACGTGGTCAATCCAAGGCCAAACTCCCTGCAGACGGGAGCCAGGTCTGTTTCGACGCGATCGCGGTGGAACATGTTGTATTGTGGCTGTTCGGCAACAGGCGGGGCTAGGTGATCTTGCTCGGCGGTTTTGATAGCGGTCGCAATCTGATATCCGCGCCACTCCGACGTGCCCCAGTACAGGATCTTGCCCTGGCGGATGAGGGTGTCCATCGTATAAACTACCTCATCGATGGGCGTATCGGGGTCGTAGCGGTGACAGAAATACAGGTCAAGGTAATCGATGCCAAGGCGCTTTAGCGAGGCATGCACCGATTCGGTAATGTGCTTGCGCGAAAGGCCGCGGCCGTTCGGCCCGGGCATCGTTTGTGAGAATACTTTGCTGGAGAGGACCAACGCTTCGCGCGGCAGGTCTCGGATGGCCTTCCCCATCACCGTTTCGGCCTGTCCATTGGCATAGACATCCGCGTTATCGAAGAAATTGATCCCGCCCTCATAGGCCGTATGGATCAACTGTATCGCTGTTCCTTCGGAAATCTGGTCGCCAAAGGTGACCCATGCCCCAAACGAAATCTCGCTCAACTTCAAACCGGAACGGCCCAGGCGTCGGTAGTGCATGCAAACTCCTTACCTCACCACAATCGCTAGCGTCATTTTACACAAGCCGCCCTTGTTCAACCCCACGACCCAGGTGGTTTCGTAGTTCCCGGGCATTTTCGGAGCATGCATTTCAACCGGCATTTCAACAGTCTCTCCCGGATCGACAATGATGTTCATATCGTAACGCGCCTTGTCATGGAACTTATCGCCGCCGATATACCTGTAGTCAATGATATGTTTTCGCCAGGCGGCCGTGCCGGTGTTTTTGACCGTCCAGACAACCGTAAATTTATTTCGAGGCCTGAAAACAGTCCCATCGCGGGGAGTTTGTCCCACCAATGCGCAGTGCAGAGACCCTGTGAAGTCGTGCGTATTGGGATTGGGATGGAGTTTGGGTTGGCTTGCCACTTCCTCCACTTCCAACGCTGCTTACGAGGGTAAAAGTGGGGAACACAACCTGTGTATTGGTTGGAAAAAGAAATAGGACAGTCGCCGTTGGCGTCGGAGTTTGGGTGGGCGTTTTCGACAGCGTAGGCGTGGTGGTAATCGTTTGAGTGGGCGGCAAGAACTGGGCTGTTTGTGTGCGGGCAGCCGCGGCTGTTTCAAAAATAATGGTTTCCACAGCCCCCGGAACCGAAGTAGTAGCAGAGGATCCAACAACCAGGGGAGAGCCACAAGCCGATAGGAAAAGGGCTACTGTCAACAGCAGTACGAGACTGGGAGCGCACTTCTGTTTTATCAAATCCTCCATGCCCTTTACTTGACCACGATTCTGACCGAGACTTCGCACAACGTATTATTGCGTGTTCCAAGGGTCCAGGTTGAGGTATAGCTATCAGCTCTGCCCGGTGCTCGCATCTCCACCCGGAACGTCACCTCAGCGTCTGGACGGACGTTCTTGGGAAGGTCGAGGATGTCGCTATCGTGCATATCCCTGCCGCCGGAATAGAAGAAATCAAGGCTGTTGGCGTCCCAGGTCTCATTGCTTGTATTCCTCAACCGCCACTCGACGTTAAACCGCTGGCGGGAGTTATACGTGGTGCCGTTGCTCGGAGATTGGGAGACCAGTTCGCAACCTTCCCCGGCGCCACTGGCGCTCTGGGTTGCCGTTGCCGGACTGGTGGCAGTTGGCGTGTTCGTAAAAGTCGGGATTATGAAAATGATCGTTGCTGTGGGAGTTAGCGTTTCCGTGGGAGTCAAGCTGGGCACCAGTGTGGCCAGGGGCGTATCGCTGGCAGGTGGTAGCACCAGCGCGGTCTGGGTCTGAGCCGCGCCTGCAGTGGCAACGACGATCGTTTGAATGGTATCCTGAACGGCAGTTGGATTTGGACCAACCGGTGAGGGTAGCCCCGGCAGGACACAGGCCAACAACAGAAACAGCGCCGCAAGCAGGAGGAACAGTTTTTTTACCGAATGTATGTTCATGGTTTATAACCCGAGTCTATTCGACATTGAATACAAATCGCACGGAACAAAATTGTGTCTGCCCAACCATAAGCGACCATCTGGTTGAGTATTCTTTCGGTCGTTTCGGCATTTCCATGGTCACAGAGATCTTGACCGTGCCTCCCGGACCCACCCCAGTAGGGATATCGTAATACGGTTTCCCAGCGTTGAGGCGCGCCCCGGACTGATAGACCACGTCCACGCCGTCCTTTGGCCAGGTTTTGGTGCCCGTATTCTGCACAGTCCAGGTTGTTTTTACCTTGGATCCCCCCAGAACGTTAACCGCTTTGTCCGGGCTTTTGGATAAAATGCGGCAGGTCCATTCCTGGGGAGTGGCTGTGGGTTTCACAAAGCCACCGCCGCTGCTACCGCTCCCGGATCCACCCCCACTACCCGTGCTGTTACCTCCACCACCTACAATGGAACTTGTCGCTGTCGGCACGCTGGTATTGGTCTGGATCAAAAACAGGATCGTAGCCGTCGGTGTTGGGGTGACGGTAAAGGTTTTTGTCGGGGCTGGGGTTAAGGAAGGTGTGGCGCTTGGTGGTAAGAAGATGGCTGTTTGAGTTTGCGCTGCCTCTGCCGTCTGGGCGATGATGGTCTCAAAAGAACCGGCGCCAGGAGCAGAAGGAGGAGGTGTGACAAGCGTTGGCGCCCCACAACCCAATATGACCAGTATCAAACTTAGCCACAAGGTTATTCGGCGAAGGTTACGCCTGTTCATCACACCTCCTCACTCATCGAGATATCAGCATCGCTTAGCGAGCTACGTAGAATGCTACGTACGGATAGCAGAAACCTCCCTCAAGCTTGAAATCGATCACGTACCGTCCCGGGTCGTCCGGAGCCAGGGCTTCGAAAGGACCGACCGTAAACACGTCCCCGGGCTCCATCTTGGGGAGCTGAATCGTGCCGGGCGGATTGATCAGGGTCGGCCCCGGGTTCCCCAAAAGGACGAGGTCCTTGCCGGCATCCCAGGTGGCGGTGCCATTGTTGAGGATGGCGAAGGTGACATCGAATGTGTTTTTGCGTTTGTACTCCGTATTGTCGATCGGCCTCTGCCGGATGATGTCACAGGAGTATTTGTATGTGGTGTACCCGCCGCCTCCACCGCTGCTACCGCCGCTTCCGCCCGAGGGGGTACTTGATGGGAACGGGGTTGCGGTCGTCAGCACGGGCGTCAGGCTTGGGGGCGCGGCCGGGGAAGGTGTCTCTGTCGGCATGGCAGCGGCGGCCTCAGTTTGCTGTGCGCCGACGGTCATCGCTACAGAGGTAGCAACCTGCCCCTGGGCTTCGATCGTCATCGCCACCGAAGTTGCGACTTGATCTTCGACTACTGCAGGGTTCACGGTGGGCGCTACAGCAGGTGCGCAGGCTGCCGCAAGCAATGGGACCGCCAGCAGGATGGGTGCCAGCCGTAACAGGTTTGTCCAACGTTTCATTCGTTTCTCCTTTGATTCGGAATGAACTATTCTTCCGTGTTTTCCTTCGTCCCGGCCCCAATCCCCAGCGGCTTCCACTTTTTCTCGTCTTTCAGACGATGCTGGATGCCGTGCCGGTCGTGAGTCAGGTCGAAGCCTTCGGGCTTGATGAACATGTCTTCCCCGTCGAGCAGGCCCGTGATGCCAGTCTGCCCCGGTTCGGGGCGTTTGTTCTGGCAGTAGGAGCAGGTGGCTGGGTCGTGCGACGTATATTGGGTCGGCTCCTCGTAAGTCGTGACGTAGCCTTCGTAGTTACGCAGGATGATCTTGTGATCGGAAGCGCTGATCTGGTAATTGGGCATGACCGGGATCTTGCCACCACCGCCGGGCGCGTCCACGATAAATTGCGGGACAGCGTATCCGGACGTATGGCCGCGCAGGCCCTCGATGATCTCGATGCCTTTGGCCACCGGCGTGCGGAAATGGCCGGCGCCTTCCACCAGGTCGCACTGGTAGAGGTAATACGGGCGGACGCGGATGCGGGTCATCTTCTGGACCAGTTCGCGCTGGATGTGCACGCAGTCGTTCACGCCCGCCAGCAAGACGGACTGGTTGCCCAACGGGATGCCGGCCCGGGACATGCGGTCACAGGCCTCAGCCAGTTCCTGGCTGATCTCGTTGGGATGGTTGATGTGGATGTTGATCCACAACGGGTGGTACTTCTCGAGCATGTCGCACAGTTCCTGGGTGACGCGCATCGGCAAGAAGACCGGCACGCGCGAACCGATGCGAATGATCTCGATATGCGGAATTTCGCGCAGGCGGCGCAGGATCTCTTCCAGGATCTTGGGGGCCAGCACCAGCGGATCGCCGCCGGAGAGCAGCACGTCGCGTACCTGCGGGGTGCGTTTGAGATACTCGATCTGGGCTTCGAATTCCTGGCGGGAAAAGGTCTGGCCGGGATCGCCCACGATGCGGGAACGGGTGCAGTAGCGGCAGTACGAGGCGCACTGGGTCGTGACCAACATCAGCACCCGGTCCGGGTAACGGTGGACCAGGCCGGGGACGGGAGAGTGGCGGTCTTCCGCCAGGGAATCTTCCATCATGGCGGTAAAGGCTTGCATCTCCTCAGCGCGCGGGATGATCTGCATCCGGACGGGGTCGTTCGGGTCGTCGGGGTCGATCAGGGAAATGAAGTAGGGCGTGATGTCCACGCGGAACAGACCGCTGGTCTGCAGCGCTTTGCGCTCGCTGTCGGTCAGCGAGATGATTTTTTCGATCTCTTCAACGCTGTTCAAGCGATGACTTAACTGCCAACGCCAGTCGTTCCACTTTTCATCGGGAACGTCGGCATAAATAGGGGCGCGTTTGGAAACAATAGGGCTAGGCATAGGGTACTCCTCCGAGTTATTATAAAAAAGGAAATTCTAAAGACAGACTAAGCAGGCCAAAACTTACCGGAGGATCATGATCGGGGCGGAAGAACCCCCCGAAAAAGGGGGCTGCTCCGGGGTACGCACCGTGCAACAGTTTCATAAAGGTATTGTAAAAGCAAACAGAGTGCGGGTCAATGTTCCGAGAGTGGCGCAGGATGTGAAAAAAAACGCAAACTGTATCGCCTTGTATTCATTGTAGCGCGCGAGTGGATTGAAATAAAGAGTACAATAGTGCCACCGATCGCGACAAGAGGCAACATGTCAAACCTAGCTATCGTTACCGACAGCACCGCCAGCATCCCAGAATCCATGTTAAAAGAACTGAATATCCACGTTGTGGCCTACTACATACACCGGGGCAGGGAAGTGCTGCGTGACCTGGTCACGATCCAGCGCGAGGAGTTCCTGCGCTGGCTGCCGACTGCAACGACCCTGCCCACCACCGCCAGCCCTGGACCTGGCGATTATCTAGACATGTACAGGTCGTTGGTCGCAGAAGGGCATCCGCTCGATCCTCAGCATTCACATGAGTTCCAAGGCCAGCGGCGCATACCAGGCCGCAGTGGTGGCGCAGTCGATGCTACGGGAAGAAGCGCCGGAGATCCAAGTGGAAGTGGTAGATACACAAAATGCCTCTCTTTGCCACGGATGGATTGCCATCGAGGCCGCACGCGGGGCCCTGGCGGGCCTCTCTCCGGACGACGTGCTTGCTTCCGTTAAACAGATCTTGCCCCTTCCCCAGATGATCCAGACTGCCGACACGTTGAAATACCTCTATATGGGCGGGCGGATCGGCATGGCCAAACGGTTGATGGGAACCGTGCTCAACATCAAGCCACTGATCGGCATGAAAGACGGCATCATCGTAGCCCTCGGCCAGGCCCGCAGCCGGGTGCAGGCCTATACCGCCATGTCCGAGATGGTGTGCGAGGCCATCGGGAGCGGAAAGGCCAAGGTGGCATACGTACACGCCGGAGCGCTGGGAGAGGTGGAGAAGATCAAGCGCCTGGTGGAAGCCAAAGTGGATGTGGTCGAATCGTTCTTCGCCGAGCTGTCGCCAGCCCTGGCCGTCCACACCGGACCTGGCACGGCTGGATTGTGTTTTTATCCGATAGAAGAATAATTTTTGTTAGGCGACATTCATGTCGCCAGATAGCACGAGCGACATGAATGTCGCTCTACACTTTTCTCATGAGGACACAGATTAATAACTCCACACGACCCCCATTCCTACGCAGATTTACAGCAGGGAAAAATCGAGCACATCGATCTACGCATCAATGCCGATTTCGATGCCCATATTTTGAAGGTCGAGGCCGATTACCGGCTGGCGGAGCCGGTCAACGGATCGTTGTTCCTGGACACATCCGGGATCGACCTCCACAGGGCCGTTGCGAATGGTCAGGAGTTGCAATGGGTGTTTGATGAACAGGACAAGTTGCTGGGAGAACGCCTTCATCTGAAAAACCTGGATGGCGTGTCATCCTTCGCATTAACCTTTACCACCTCCAACGAGGCGCGCGCCCTGCAATGGCTGCCGGCCGTCCAGACGGCGGGCGGGGAACATCCCTTCCTGTACAGCCAGTGCCAGGCCATCCACGCGCGCAGCGTGTTCCCCTGCCAGGACACGCCCTCGGTACGGTTCACCTACAGCGCCGAAGTGGAAGTCCCCAAGGCGCTGACCGCGGTCCTGGCAGCCGAGCAGGTCGGGGTGCGGACAAGCGGCGAGAGTCGCTTCTTTCAGTTCGAAATGCCGCAGCCGATCCCGTCCTATTTGTTCGCCATCGGCGCGGGGAACCTGGTCTTCCGCGAACTGGGTCCGCGCACCGGCGTCTATGCCGAGCCGGAAGTGATCGACGCGGCCGCCTGGGAGTTTGCCGAGAACGAAGAAAAAATCGTCGAAGCGGAAAAGCTTGTTGGGGCCGTACCTGTGGGGCCGCTACGATCTGCTGATCCTGCCGCCATCGTTCCCGTACGGCGGGATGGAAAACCCGCGCCTGACCTTCCTGACCCCGACCGCCATCCTGGGCAACCGCGGGCAGGCCACCCTGATCACCCACGAACTGGCCCACGCCTGGACCGGCAACCTGGTGACCAACGCCACCTGGGAGGACTTCTGGTTGAACGAAGGCTGGACCACTTACGCCGAGACCCGCATCACCGAGGTGCTGGAAGGTAAGGCAAACGCCGACCTGATGGCTGTGTACGATGAGCAGCGGCTGCTCGAAGTGATGGAACGGTTTGGCATGGATTCCGTCCTGACCCGCTTGAAGGTTCCCTCCAAAGGGCTGGACCCGGATGAGGCCACCAGCATCATCCCCTATTACAAAGGGTCGTTCTTCCTGAGAGAGTGCGAATACGCCGTTGGGCGCGCGCGCTTCGACGCCTTTATCCAAAAATACACCGGCACGTACCAGTTCCAGTCTTTGACCACCGAAGCGTTCCTGGATTTTTTGAAAGAAGAGCTCCCGGAAGTGTTCGAGCAAATCGATGTCCACCTGTGGGTCTATGAGCCAGGCTTGCCGGAAAAACGCCACCGGCCTCAGTCCGATTTATATGAGGAAGTGCAGGCTGTGGTAAAAGCATACAAAAACGGAATCCGGCCTACCAAAGAGCAGGTCTCCAACTGGCACCGCTACCAGATCCTGTCGTTTCTACAGGCCTTACCGAAGCAAATTCCGGCTGAGGATTGCAAATATTTCGAGGAAGTTCTCGGCTTGCAGACGAAGAACGACGCCGCTCACTATTCTTACTTCTACGCGACCTGTATCAACAGCGACTACCAAGAGATTCTGCCGCAAGTCGAGGCCTACCTTGGCAGGAACGGCCGCATGTTATATGTCTTGCCTATCTTCCGCGCCATGATCGCCTCGGACTGGGCCAAAGCGCAGGCCCGTCCCATCCTGGAGCAGGTCCAGGAGCGCCAACATGCGATCACGGTCCACGTCATCGACAAGCTGCTCAACAAAGCCGGGTTGTAAATAACGCTCACGCCGCCTGGTGCCAGTATTATGAAACGGCCCTACGTCCACATCAATGTCGCCATGACGGCCGACGGCAAGATCGACACCTTCGAACGGCGCGGCGCAACCATTTCTTCCCGGCGCGACAAAGAGCGCGTGGATCGACTGCGCGCCGAAGCGGACGCCGTCATGGTAGGCGGGCATACACTGATGGATGAGAATCCCAAGCTGACGGTCAAATCCCCTGAATTGCGCGCAGAACGGGAAGCCCGCGGACTGGCGCCCAATCCCGTCAAAGTGGGCGTGGTCTCGCACGCGGACCTCGGACCGGGTTCCGATTTCCTGAACGCCGGCCCGGCCCGGGTTGTAATATTTACCACCCAGCAGACATCTAAAAAACAGCTCGAGTTCCTGCGCGCCCGCGATGTGGAGGTCTTTGTCCATAAAACACAGCGCGTGGACCTGCCGAAAGCCCTGAGGGCCCTCAAAGAAAGCGGCATCGACCGCCTCATGGTCGAAGGTGGCGCAACGCTGAACTTCGAGTTGCTCCGCCTGGGGCTGGTAGACGAACTGACAATCTACCTCGCGCCGCTGGTGTTCGGGGGCGAGTCCGCTCCCACACTGGCAGCAGGCCAGGGCCTGGTGCGCAGCGCCGCCATCCCATTGAAGCTAGCCGACGTTGAAGTGTGGGAGGATGGCGAACTCTTATTAGCTTATAAATTGTAGGACAATTTGACAAATTGTCCTACAGGAGATGAAATGACTGCACTTACACATGAAGTGATCGAAGATCTGATCGAGGAAAATTGTTGCCATGAATGCAAAGGGGTCGGAAAAGATAAGGTTTGTGTCCGGATCGAGGCGATTGCCGAATTGCCCACCCGCTTTGGCGATTTTCACATTGTGGCTTTCTGGAACAATCGAGATGAGAAGGAACACGTTGCGATCATCAAAGGCGAAATCGTTGGCGGAGAAGACGTCCCCGTGCGCGTGCACTCCGAGTGCCTGACCGGGGATGTGATGGGTTCGCTGCGCTGCGACTGCCGCGACCAGCTGGAGGCTGCGTTGAAGATGATTGGTCAGATGAAGAAGGGCATCGTTCTTTATCTGCGTCAGGAAGGACGCGGCATCGGGCTGGTCAACAAGATCCGCGCCTACAGCCTGCAAGACATGGGCCTGGATACCGTCGAGGCCAACCTGGCGCTCGGCTTCCGCGACGACGAGCGCGATTATGCCGTAGCCGCCCATATGCTCAAGTCGCTTAAGGTCAAATCGGTGGACCTGATCACCAACAACCCTAAAAAGATCGAGCAACTGACCCAGCATGGCATCAAGGTTAACGGGCGCATCCCGCACGTCATGCAGCCGAACGAGCACAACCGTTTCTACCTGGAGACCAAGGCCGCCAAGTCCGGCCACTTTATCGACTTCTCCGGAAAACCGCACCTCGAAGAGCAAACCGATCGCCCGATCGTCCACGGGATGACCCAGGAACAGATCCAGGCGTTGTATGAGTGATCTCGAAAACCGGGTCGTGGTCATCGCCGGCGCCACGGGGGATTTGTCCAGGTTCATTGCGCGCATCTTTGCGGAAGAAGGAGCGTCGCTCGCCCTGTTGAGCACGGACCAGGAGAAGCTGGACGCCCTTGTTCGCGAACTGGACTTGCCTTCCGGGCGGGCCATGACCTGCGCCGTGGATTTGACTGACCCGGAAAGGGTACGGGACTCCGCCGAAGCGGTCTCCGCCAAATTTGGGCGGATCGACGCCTTGATCCATCTGGTCGGCGGCTGGACCGGCGGCAGGTCCATCGCCGAGTCCGACCTGGAAGAGTTCCGTTCCATGCTCGACCAGCATGCCTGGACGACGGTTCACCTGCTGCAATCCTTTTCCCCAAAGCTGGTCGAGAACGGCTGGGGACGGGTCATTGCCGTCTCCTCGGATTCGGCCAACAACCCGCCTGCCGAAAGGGCCGCTTACGGGATGGCGAAGGCTGCGCAAGAAGCGCTGCTGCTCAGCCTGGCGAACGAATTCCACGGCAGCGACCTGACCGCCAATGTGATCCAGGTCCATGCCATCGATGAGGATGAAAGCGGTGCAGGGACCACCCCCAACGAGATCGCCACAGCTATGCTCTATCTTTGTGCGGATGAAGCCAAGAAGTTGAATGGGGCGAGAATTCCGTTATATGATTAAATATGTGGTTCGTGAGTAACTGCAAAAGCAAAGCTTCTTTTGCTCACTTGAATATAAAAGGTTCTTTAGGATTTCGCGTGAAAGGGGCCGGATTTGGGGGTGCGAGCGGGCGTACGTCCGCTCGCACCCCCAAATCCGGGTATCTACCACGGAAATTCCCAAAGAGCCATATAAAAACCAAGCCCAATTCTGGTGGAGTATAATCCTCTCCAGAGATGGGCTTTTTGTAAGAGTCAACCTGTTAAGGAGGAACGAGATGACGGACGCTTTGTCAATCCAGAGTTCGCAAGCCGAGGGGAACGAAAACGTGACCGTGTTTCACTTGAGCGGCACCCTGGACGCTTCCAGCGAAGAGGACTTGTGCGAACGGGCTACGAAAGCTTTCGAAAGCGGAGCCGAGTTTTTGTTGCTCGATATGCAAGGCCTGACGCACATCTCCAGCGCGGGACTGCGGGCCTTACATAACATCTTCAAGATGTGCACCCCTTCAGAAGAAATCGAAGCGGCGCGCGAGGGCGATGAGCCTTACAAAACCCCCTATTTCAAGCTGGCGGCGGCCTCCCCGCAAGTCTATTACGTGCTTAACCTGGCCGGGTTCCTGCACAACATCCCCTTCTACCCGACGATGGAAGATGCATTGAAATCCTTCGATTAATTGGTAATTTTTACCGCCAAGCGCGCAAAGTACGCCAAGTTTTACTCATTGGACGCCAGGGATCCTTGGCGTCCTTTGTTAATTCCTTGGCGGTCCTGGCGCCTTGGCGGTTCATTGTATGCCAGTATAATCTCCCCATGGCAGATCAACAATTCCCCGAACCGACCGTTGGCATTTTTATTTTCAACCAAAAAGGCGAAGTCCTGCTGCTGCAATCCCACAAGTGGCCGGGCGCATACGTGGTCCCTGGCGGGCACGTGGAGCTGGGCGAGCGCATCGAGGAGGCGGCCGTCCGCGAGGCGAAAGAGGAGACCGGGCTGGATATTTACGATCTGGAATTCGTTACCTTCCAGCAATTCATCTACGATCCCGCCTTTTGGAAGCACAGGCACTTCATTTTCTTTGATTATGCGGCCAGGGCGGATAGCACGGATGTGATCCTGAACGACGAGGCCCAGAAGTATCTTTGGATAGCGCCTGGCGATGCGCTATCGCTGAAACTAGATGCTTATACGCGAATTTCTATGGAAGCGCTTTTGAAGAAAACTGGTTGAAACCGAGATTCCTAAGGATCGGGATGGAGCTACAACGCGAATCTCATCTCCTGATGTTAATTTTTCGGAAACATGTTTGGTGATTTCCTTCCGAATGATGGCTTATAAAATATTCCTGCCTGGCAGTTATTCCGTTACATCTTCGTCCGTTCCGAGATCCTTCCTGAGATGGACTTCCATTTTCCCGGATCTACCAATGAGATACAGGAGCGCAATCAAATCATACAGCCCGTGGACGAGCATGACAATATAGACATTCCCAAAAACCTGGTATATCAAGCCCAAATACAACCCCGTCAGAAAGGCATAAACAGCATACGTGCTGGAAAGATAATGCACCACTCCAAAGATGGCGCTGGCGAGCAAGATCCCTGGCCATATTCCCCATTTGGCCGCCAGGAAGTTCTGCAGCCATCCCCGAAAAAAAAGCTCTTCTCCCACTCCTGCAAGAAAAGCGATGAGCACCAGGTCAGGCAATTTGCTGGTTGAAAAGACCGGTCGAACCTTCTCATCTAATTCGTATCTCAGGCGAGATAATGGCTCCCAGCGCAGGCTCACAGCCAAGAAAAGCATTCCCAACAGCGGGATGCTCAACAACAGCGCATAGACTGTCGCAGCCAGGGAAAGATCGAACCCGGCCCACGGGTCAAGCTGGAAAAAGCGTATCAGAAGAAGGCCGAGAACCAATAGTCCGCCTTCGGTGAAAACTGCAAACAGGAGCAGCGCTTTTCTACTCATTTACTGTAGCGCACCATTGTTTCCCTTCCCTAGGACAACAGCAACTTGAGCAGGATTCCCAGCAAGCTGGCGAGAAACAGGCTGAGCATCTGGTTCCACTTGAGCAGCACGATCATCCCCAGCGTGACGATGAACACGATCCAGGTGATCGTACCAGCCAAGGTCCGCAGCCCGATCGAAAGGGTGGCGGAGAAAATGATTCCCACGGAAGCGACGGTCAAGCCGCGGGTGAAGTTGCCAATCCATTGGGTAGAGCGCATGCGCTCGTAGAATGCCATAAAAGGCAGCATGATGTAGCCGGGAAGCTGGATCACCAAAACCGCCAGGATCGCGCCGATCCAACCGTACAGGAAGTAGCCGATCGAAGCCACATAAACATTGGCCTGTCCCGGCGTGACGCGCGCGATGGCAAACGCGTACAAGAGTTGTTCAAGGGTCAGAACGTGGGCCTTGTCTACCAAAGCGGATTGCAACAGGGGGATCATGGTCGGCCCATTGCCGAAGGTGAGCAAGTTGAAGGTAAAGATCTGGAAAATCAGGTGAGGTAAACTCATTCTGCTTCCTCCTTCCTGGATCGAAAGAGCAAAATCCCCAGCAGCCCGCCAGCGACCAGCACCACGGCCGGGCTTAGGTCGAAGAAGAAAACCCCCACAAAAGCGGCTGCGGCCAGCAGGAACTCGAGAGAAGGCCGGAATACATCCTTCCCCAACTTGAAGGCAGCCGCCAGGATGAACGCCAGCGCAGCCGGCAGCACGGATACCTGCAGCCAGGCCAGGAAGTCGGTGTCCTTGAAGAACTCATACAGGATGGTAAGCACCACGGTGATGACGAAGGCGGGGATGACCATCGCAACCAGGGCGATCACCGTGCCCAAAACACCGCCCAACCGGTAGCCATAAGCGACGGTCAGGGCTGTCATGGTGCCGCTGGGAACGATCCTGCCGATCCCGTAATAGGTCAGGAAATCTTCGCGGCTGACCAGCCCACGCCGGGTAACCAGTTCTTCTTCCATGACCGCCAGAATCCCCAACCCGCCTCCAAACGCCAGGCCGGCTTTCAAGAAAATAATGAAGATATCCCAATAAGAAACCTTTCCCGGTTTGGATTGGGAATGGAGATGAGAATCATCTTGTTTCACCGATCGATCCACTCCTTGTGAAACAGGTGCCGGCCAACTTGAATTGGAGAACTCAGGAGAACATCCTTGTTAGATCCATCCCCCACCTGGCCGGTTCCCTGCACTGCAGCAAAGTCGGCAAACGTCCACACCTGCATTCCGGCCAGCGAAATTTTTGCCGACAAATCCTTCATTGCCGCATGACCAGAGAAACATTAACAGGGTTTATTATAAACCCCTGAGGATCATACAAGAAATCGTTTGTTTTTCTTGCGCGCAGCCGGAAGAACCAACCCTTTCGTTAGAAATCCATCACCTGGTCGAGCCCGCGATGGACTCCCACCAGCCCGCCGACTTTACGGATTGCCAGCAGCGCCCCGTCCACGTACGGCGCGGCACTCGTGCCCGATTCGTGGCGGAGGATCAATTTCTGGTCGGGCATTCCGAAGATCGCATCTACCGAAATAACGTAACCCGGCAACCGGACCGAGTGCACCTGCGAGCCGTTCAAACGGACTCCACGGCTCTCTTTTGGGCCTTGCATCGTTTCCAGCGGGACGTCAAGCTGCGACTCCCGGACCTTCGAAAGCCGGTCTGCTAACTGACGTGCCGTCCCACTTGGAGTGTCGATTTTGCCGGAATCAGCATAATCGATGATCTCCCAGTGTGGGATGTACTGAGCAGCCATTTCGGCAAACTTCTGCAGCAACACCGCGGTCAAGGCGAAGTTGCCGACCGCAAGCACGCCGCGCTTGACTTCTTGGGCGACCCCATCGATCTCCCGGTAGTCGTCTTCACTCAAGCCGGAAGTTCCTACCACCACATGCGCGCCGGCCCGCAGAGCTGACAAAATATTGGCTTTCGCTGCATCCGGTTTGGTGTATTCGACCACCACGTCCGGTTTGGTCACCACAGCATCGGTCATTGTCTCAAAGACTGGGGCAGCAAGCCCGTCGATGCCGAGCACAGCGCCAAGAAGCTTCCCTGCCTGGCTCCGGGAAATCCCGGCGACCAGTTCCATATCAAGCGCTTCGAAAACGCCGCGAGAAAGCGCCGATCCTGCCCAGCCAGTCGCGCCGGCTACACAAACGCGAATTGTCATGAATTCCTCCTGTTATAAAAAAGACCTGACAGGTTTTGCCCCTACGCTTCATTCCAGGGCACTTCGCGAAAACCTATCAGGTCCGATGTTCTCAATCCCCTTCCACCATATCCCGCGCCTGCTCCACGTATGCCAGGGATTGGTGCCGGAAGTAGGTGTTGTATAGGTTGGCGTAGTGCCCGCCCTGGGCCAGCAGTTGCTCGTGATCCCCTTCTTCGATGATGGCGCCGTGGTCCATCACCACGATCCGGTCCGCGGCCTTGACGGTGGACAGGCGGTGGGCGATCAGGATGCTGGTGGCGTTCTTGAGGATGAGATTGAGCGCCTGCTGGATCTGCCACTCGGTGAACGGATCGATGCTGGCGGTGGCCTCGTCCAGGATGAAGATGGCCGGCTTCTGCACCAGCACGCGCATCAGGGCGACCAGCTGGCGCTGTCCCATCGAGAGGCGGTTGCCGCGCTCGCCCACTTCCGTGTACAGGCCGTCCGGCAGGGTTTCGAGCCACTCGCCCTCGCCAATGCGGTTGGCCATCTCGCGCATCTCGGCGTCGCGCACTTCGGGGGCGGCGTAGCGGATGTTGTCCGCGACCGTGCCGGAGAACAGGAACGGCACTTGCGAGACGATCCCCAACTGGCGGCGGTATTGGGTCAGGTCGAAGGTGCGGATATCGTGCCCGTCAATTGTCAGTTGTCCGGACTGGAACTCGTAAAAGCGCGCGACCAGCTTGGCGATCGAGGACTTGCCCGCGCCGGTGTGGCCCACCAGGGCCAGGTTCTCCCCGGGATGGATGCACAGGTCGAAGTCGGTGAGAATCGGTTCTTTGTCCGTATACCGGAAGTTAAGGTTCTCGAAACAGATCTCACCCTTTAAACGGGGCACATCCCGTTGTTCCGTCTGGATCACGTTCGGATCGGCGTCGATCAAGGCAAAAACACGTTCGGCGGCGCCCAACCCTTGCTGGATCTGCGCCCAGAATGCGGACAGGTTCAACACCGGGAAGAAGAACTGGTCCAGGCTGATGATGAACAGGTACCAGGCTCCGGCTGTGACGATGCCCTGCTGGATGCTCAACCCGCCGGCGTAGACCAGAACGGCAGTGAAAACGCCCCCGAGCGCGTTCAGGGTAGGAAAGACCAGGGACAGAATAAAGCCGCGTTGGATGTTGACCTTGTAAGATTGCTGGTTGGCAAAGTCAAAGGTCTCGAAGATGCTCTCTTCCTGGCGGAAGTTCTTGGCGATCGAGATGCCGCTGACCGTCTCCTTGATCGCCGCGTTGACGTCCGCCATGGCCTGCATACCGCGTTTGGTCACCCGGCGCGCCATGGCGCGGAAACCCAGCGCAACTCCGAAAATGATCGGCATGAAGACAAACATCAACAGGGCCATATGCCACTCGGTGCGGAAGAGGACCACTCCCAGAATAAGGGCCTGGAACATCTGCGCCGTGACGTCCGTAATAATAACCACCAGCTGGCCGAAATCGTTGGTATCGGAGGTGATGCGCGAAACGATCCTCCCTGAGGAGAACTGATCGTAAAAAGAAAGATCGTGCTCCGCCGCGGCGTGGAACGCTTTTGCACGCAGCCCCAGGACCACATCGCCCACTGTGCGAACGACCAGCGCGCGCCGCCCCCAGTACAGCCCCCACACTCCTACGCCCACGATCAGCATCGCGATGCCGATATAAACGATCAGGTTGAGAGCCGATTGGTTCCCGGCAAGCCCCGCTTCTTGCCCGGGCGCGGGGACCAGATCCACAGCCTTCGAAACGATAACCGGCAAGGCCGCACCTACCGCTGAATAAGCCACCACCAAAACGGAGACGACTGCCAGGCGCTTGACCTGCGGCTTGAAGTATTCCGCAATCCGCCCAACCAACTGGCGGTCCGAGTATTGGCGGTCGTACTTTTCTGCGTTCAGTCCACTAAAAAAGCCCATAGATTAGCCTTTAGCTGTTAGCTGATAGCTGTTAGCCATTAGCGTTTAGCTAACAGCTATTCTCTAAAAATCCTTGCATACGCTTCCGACGTTTCCATCAATTCCTCATGCGAACCGATGGCGGCGATGCGTCCCTTGCGCATGACCACGATCAAGTCCGCCCAGCGGATCTGGGAGAGGCGGTGCGTGATCAGGAAGGTGGTACGTCCTTTGGCGGCATTGGCCACCGCGCGCTGGATCTTGTCTTCCGTGGCGCTGTCGATCGCGCTGGTCGAATTGTCCAGGATCAAAATGTGCGGATCGGTCAGGAAGGCGCGCGCCAAAGCCAGGCGCTGGCGTTGCCCGCCGGAGAGCGTCACCCCGCGTTCGCCGATGACTGTCTGGTAGCCCTCATCAAAGGAACCGATGAAATCGTGTGCCTGGGCTGCCTGGGCCGCCGCTTCGACCACCCCCTGGTCTGCTCCCGGTTTCCCGAAAGCGATATTATCGCTGATGGAACGCGAGAACAGGAAGATATCCTGCTCGATCATCGAGATCTGCGAGCGCAGCGAGGCCAGGTTCCACTCACGGACGTCTACCCCGTCCACCAGCACCTGCCCGGCGGTCACATCGTAGGTGCGGTTGATCAGCTTGACCAGCGTCGTCTTCCCCGCGCCCGTCTGCCCGACGATGGCGACGGTCTGCCCCGGTTTGACCTTGAACGAAACATCTGCCAGAATGGTTTCGGCATCCCCCGTCCCGGCTTCATCAGGCAAAGGGGAGTAGGAAAAGGAAACATCCCGAAACTCGATCTCGCCGCGCATGACGGCGCTATACCCTGCCGCGTTCTGGTCCAGGTCGGTTTCGCGGTTGATCAGCTCCAGGATGCGGCGCGCGCTGGAGAGACCAAGCGAAATCTGGGTATAAGCAAATGTGGAAGCGAAGGTGGGGAACTGCAGCATGAGCAACAAACCGAAGTAGGCCACCACGCCGCCGGTATCGATCGTCCCGGCGCGGAACAGCAGCAGGGAATGGACCAGACCGATCGTATAAGCCAATCCCAGGAGAAGGTTAGGCAGGAAGCGCGCTTCCAGGTCACCCTGGCGTACGAAGGCATCCCGCACGCGCCGGGCATTGGTCACGAAGCGATCGATTTCCGCGGTCTCCTGGGCAGCGCCTTTCATGATCTCCACGCCGTCCAGCGCTTCGGAGAGATGCGTGTTCATCGTCCCGAATGTGCTACGGACCTCGTCCGTGATCGGGGAAAGCGTTCGCAGGTAACGCCAGAGCGCAATAAAATAGGCAATCGCGTAGATCGAGGGCGCCAGGATCAGCGAAATGTGGTAGCGAGGCGCAAAGATAAAGGGCATGATCAGGAACATCAGCGAGCCCACCACCAGGTTTAAGCCCGGGCTGAACATGAAGTTGACCTCGCGCACGTCGTTGGTGGCGCGCGCCATGGTATCGCCGACGGGCTGCAGGTTGTGGAAGGTCATGCTCTTACCGAGCAGGGAGACGTACAACTCGTCTCGGATATCGCGCTCGATCTTCTGCGCCAGCAGTTCCGCGCCGAAGTTGCGCCCGAACTGCAGCAGGCCGCGCACGATCTGCGTCCCGCCCATGATAAACGCCAGCGGAACCAGAATACTGACATCCGGGTTTGAGCCCAACATCTGGTTGAAGGCGTCCCCCACCAGGATAGGCACCACGGCTGCCAGCGCCGCGTTTCCGATCCCACCGAGCACCATCATGGAGATGATCGGCCAGTACCGGGTCGCGTGGGAAGCGATCCATTTGATCGCGCTGCTGCGGTCAGCAGTATGCTCGCGTTGCAGGGTAAATTCAGCGGGTTGGGAAATTGTGGTCATAGAAATTTTAAAATTAAAGGGTTAGGCACAGAGGCTGATTTTACCCCCATTATTGCTGCCTAAATTGAATTGGAAGGGAGCCCCTATAGAACCAAAATGACGAAAAAGCGGGGGCGTTTTTGGTATCTAATGATCTCTGGCCCGCCAGCGGGACAAGTCCCGTTTAAGCCGGTTGTTCCCCCACTCGCCACGCTTCAGCAAATTGTCATAGTAGTTTTCCGGCCTCGTGACGTTGATCTTCTCGCCGTCAAATTTAAAGCGACTTTGCCAGCTGGCCTCATCATAATCCCGGATGGACATCTGCTCGCCCTCATACTCGAAATTCTCCTCCCACGGCTCGATTTGGGGTTCGGGGAATTCTTTCAAAATCCAGGGCTGATATCCAACTACTCGTTTCGCACGTTCCATCACGCTGGCATGAACCGTGGGAAGGCCGAAGATTTTGAATGCAGGGTCTGGCCAGAACTCGCTGCGCGCCAGGGTAAATCCTGCCAGCGCCTGCCCGTGGCGGATGGAATGCATCGGTCGGGTCAGGCGCGATACAGAAGTTCCAGTACTTTGTGGCCCTCAGGTACAGTTTTACGCCATGGGCAACTGCTTTTTGGACCATCCACTCCAGGGTGATATCCGACAAGCCCGGCTCCCGGAAGCCTCCCCCTACGTCCGTATGGGAACCGCTGAACCAGACCTGCTCGACTTTTTGATAATCATGGTTGTACGCATTCCAGATGGTTGGATGGAACCATTCGCGGTCATCGTCGATAGACATGGCATGGTAGGCATTTTTCACGCTGGGATGCAGCCTGAAATCATGGTAGCGATGTTTCCAACCGGGCACATAATTGACAAAGGTATCGATGACAGCGCCCGGGAAACCCAGGGCCGGGACGGTATCCCACACCCCCAGGAAATCGATCGCAGCCCACTGGTTCGGGTGCGCGTGGACAAACTGTTCTGCTTTTTGGTTAAGTGGGGTGCCACGGATGACCGCATCGCGCAACTCCATCAGGCTTTGTTGTCCCCGCGCCGTCAAGTCTTGAGGGTCCGATTCTTCGGGAGCCGTTTCGATCTGCTCGGTTCCGCCGCTATCCCTCACTTCAATCCCGACTTTGTAAATTTTATAGGCCAGGTTGACCAGTTTCGGGCGTGATCTGGGAAGAATCCCGAAATAATGGATGAAGTTTGCCAGGCTTCGCACAGTCGCTGCGCCGCGGCTAAAGCCGAACAGAAAAATCTTGTCCCCCGCCTGGAAGTTCTCGTAAAGGAATTGATAGCATTGCAGCAGGTTTTCCGAGAAACCGGCTCCGGCAATGCTGCCTAAGATCTTACGGCTGTCCGTTCCTATTCCCTGGTCGTAGAAAACGATCTGGCGCTCCGTGCGGTCTTCCAGCATCCGGAACAATTTGTAAACGTTTGTATCGTGTCCCTTGCCCCCCTCCTGCCCGGTCCCATCAGATAAAATAACGATATTTTTCGACATGACTCCCTTTGTAAAAATCAAGACTTCAGTAAATCACGGAAGTTGAAGGAGTTCCCGAAAACAGTGGTGCGGGCTTCCCTAAATAAACCTGTGATTTCCTGAAACCAGATAAGTTCTATCCATTATTGCACAAACCCGGGCGTAAAACAAGCAGAATAGGAATAAGGGATTCCGGTTTCGGTTGTTTAAAAATTCCCCGAATGAATCCTTCTGGTTCTCCCGTTGGAAACGGTAGAGCCATTCTTCTTTACTCGAGTGAAAGAGAGCCCGTTACCCGCCCGCGCCCGCGGCGTTTGGCATGATACGCACGCTTGTCAGCAGCTTCCAGCAAGATCTCAGCAGTGTCCCCGTCCGCCGGGAAATACGCTACCCCGGCGCTGAAGGTGATCTGCAAGGGTGGGTCCCCTGCAATTGTCATGGCACTGACGTCATCGAGCAGTTGCTGGACCAGGGCCGGCCCGCGGGATTGGTCTACGCCTTGCAGGATCAGGACGAATTCGTCGCCTCCGAACCGGAATAACAGGTCCGTGGTGCGCAACTTGGCTTTGACCCGCTCAACCAAGGCGATCAGCACCTCATCGCCGCGCGTATGTCCATAGGAATCGTTGACGCTCTTGAAATGGTCGACATCGAGAAAGACCAGCGAAAGAATGTATTGGTACAGGCTGGCGCGTTCCAGTTCCTCTTGCAGCCGGACGTCGAAAGCCTGGCGGGAGAGCGCGCCGGTCAAATGATCGTACAGGCCGGCGCTGTAATCAGCCGGTTTGACCTCGCGCAGGCGCGCACTGAGCAGGCGCATGATCTCCACGCCGGCGCCCGGGATGAGCGCCAACAGGCCCTGGAACTTTTCTTTGCTCAAGTACCTCAAGCGTGTTGGGAAAATCGCTGCCACGCTGGCAGTTCGCTGGATGTTTTCCAGCAAAGCAATTTCCCCCACCACCTGCCCGGGATGGCGAAAGGTGAGCAGGCGCGGCTCGTCCAAACGGCCTTGCAGCACCGCCAGCAGCCCTGATTCGATCCAGTACATGCCGTCACCCGAGTCATCCTGTTTGAACAGGATTTGCCCTTCATCAAGATTCACAACACTGCCGGAAGTCTCGAGGAATTCCTTGAGGGACGAATGATCCGGAGAAGTTGCTTCGGGAAGTTTTAAACGCGCGGGAAGATCTTCGTAAACGGTCTGTAATTTTGCTAGTATTTTCGGGAAAAGAAATTGCGCGTCTGGCATGGTTACCCGGATTCTAGCATAGCTACAAACAAAAAGCCTCCGGAAATTGCTCCGGAGGCTGACCCACCATCAGGCTTTGACCCAACCCAGGCCGATGCGCCCGCGTTCGGGTTCGATCTTGAGGATTTCAACATCGAGGATATCGCCCACCTTCAGGACCGTGCCAAACGGGATCTGGGACTTGTGCAGCAACCCGTCCTGCTTGACGCCGATATCGACGAAGGCCCCGAAATCGACCACGTTGCGCACGGTTCCTTTCAGGCTCATGCCTTTGACCAGGTCTTCCATCTTGAGCACGTCCGAGCGCAGGATGGGAGCGGGCGTTTCTTCACGCGGGTCGCGCCCCGGGCGGATGAGCTGCTCGAGGATGTCTTTCAACGTTGGCAGGCCGCAGCCCAGTTCAGCAGCCAGGGCCTCGGGCGGGGTTTTGGCGGTCAGCGCTTCGAGGGCAGGTTTCCGCTCTTCGATAGCGGAAGCAGGCGAAAGCCCGGCGCGCGCAAGCACGGCTTCGGCGATCGGGTAGGATTCGGGGTGGATGGCGGAAGCGTCCAACGGATTCATCCCGTTCCGAATGCGCATGAACCCGGCGCTTTGTTCGTACGCTTTGGGCCCAAGGCCGGAGACCTTGCGCAACTCGTCGCGCGCCTTGAAGGCGCCGTTCGCATCCCGATGCACAACGATGCTGGCGGCTAACTTGGGCCCGACGCCGGCCACATGGGTGAGCAGGGCTGGGCTGGCCGTATTGACGTCCACGCCGACGCGGTTGACGACCAATTCGACCACGCCATCCAGGGTGTGGGTGAGCGCTGTCTGGTCCACGTCGTGCTGGTACAGTCCCACGCCGATGGACCTGGGATCGATCTTGACCAGCTCGGCCAACGGGTCCTGCGCGCGGCGGGCAATCGAGACCGCCCCCCGGATGGACACGTCCAGGTCTGGGAACTCTGCCCGCGCCAGCGGCGAGGCGCTGTAAACGGACGCGCCCGCTTCGTTAACAATCAGATATTTTGTGCCAGCATATTTTGTCCCGGGTCAACTCGGCCACCAGTTGCTCGGTCTCGCGCGAGGCGGTGCCGTTTCCGACGGTGATGAGCGTAACGCCATGACGGTTGATCATCTCCTCGAGTTTGGAGATAGCTTCTTGCCATTTCTTGTGCGGTTCGTGGGGATAGATGGTGCCAGTATCAAGCAGCTTGCCGGTCGGGTCTACGACGGCCACTTTCGAGCCGGTGCGGAAACCGGGGTCGATGCCCAGCACGGTCTGCCCGGCCAGCGGCGGTTGCCCGAGCAGCGCGCGCAAGTTGGTGGCAAAGACCTGGATGGCGTGGTTGTCGGCTTTTTCGCTCAGTTGGCGGCGCACATCACGCTCAATGGCAGGCAACAAAAGCCGCTCGGCGGAATCCTGGATGGCTTCTTCCAGCTGGTCGGCAAACGGGCTGAGCATATCTTCCTCGAACTGGGCCTGGACCGGGTCGAGCCAGTCGCGCTCGGCGATGTGAACACGCACCTTCAGCACGCCCTCTTTTTCGCCACGCGCAATCGCTAACACTTGATGCGGCTGCAAGCGGTCCACGCGGCCCTGGAAGTCGTAATAGCTTTCGTAGACGCGCTTCTCATCGGCAACCTCTTCGACTTTTTCGGCCGTGAGAATTGCAAACTTGAGCGCTTTTTCCCGGGTCGCCGAGCGCACACTGGCGTTGTCGCTAATGGTCTCAGCGACGATGTCGCGCGCGCCCTGCAGGGCGTCATCCACGCTGGGGACATCCTCGTTCAAGAATGGCGCGGCCGCTTCTTCCGGGGAACCGTCCAGCGACTGGGCTAGGATCAGTTCCGCCAGCGGCTCCAGCCCGCGCTCGCGAGCAACCATGGCGCGGGTGCGGCGCTTGCGTTTATACGGCGCGTACAGGTCTTCGAGCGCGGTCATCGTTTCGGCGACTTCGATGGCAGACTTCAGCTCATCCGTCAGCTTGCCCTGTTCTTCGATTGACTTCAGGATAGCGGCGCGGCGCTCGTCGATGGCGCGCAAGCGCACCACTTCATCGGCTACGATGCGGACCTGCTCGTCGTCGAGCGAGCCGGTCATCTCCTTGCGGTAGCGGGAAATAAACGGGACGGTGTTGCCTTCATCCAACAGGCGGACGGCCGCTTCCACCTGGGAGGGTTTGGCATGGATTAAAGATGCAATTTTTACAGTGTGCGAGGGGACAACGGGGACTGGCGACATAAATTTCCTTGGTTATTTCGAGCGATAAGATTGGGAAAGTAGAAAGATGATCGAAAGAGTAAGTGTGTCTTCCAGGCCACCCTTATACTTGAATTTGATTGGAAGCGCAATACGGATCCCGAAAACAGGGTCGCGTGCTACGCACGCGACCCTGTTTTCGGGACATTCTTGTTATCCTCGCTTTAGCTTCAGATCCCCCATGGATAGGTTTCCGGAACTTCACTCCCATCCGGCTCGATGTGCAGCGGGTGGAGCGCTTCCGTCTCGTCAATGTATAAAAACGCATCGTACCGTTTGGGAAGCACGGTCGGAACGTAGTTGCCGTAGCTCTCGAACTCGCCTTGATAAACTACGCCGATCGCCCGGTGTCCGCGCCGCTTGCGGATTTCATCAGACATGTTTTCCGGGTCGAAGATCACAAGCTGGTCGCTCCCGTCCTGGTGGAGCAGGTCTTCCCAACTGCCGTCCCGCGCCTCCGGGACCTTCATCCGTTCCATCGGCGCGCCCCAGGACTTTCCCGCAATAACGCTGCCGTGATGCGACCCGAAGCCCGTCAGCACCACGCCATCGTCGAGATGCTGCTCCCGGGCCAGTTGGCCGATGTTGAGCATCCCGGCGCCGGACATATCGGTAAAACGGGCGTCGCCGACATGGGTGTTGTGCGCCCAGACGATCCCTTTGGCCTGCGGACCGTGCAAGTCCATCAGTCGGTTGAGCGTCTCCATCATGTGCTGGTCGCGCACGTTCCACGAGCCGGCGTCCGTGCGGACCATGGCGCGGTAATAATGTTCCGCGTTTTTGATGACCAGCGCGTTCTGCTGCGCGTTGAAGCTTGCTTCCGGATCGCCATCGTAGCGATTTGCGTGGCGCTGCATTTCCAGCAGCAGGTCGATAACTTCGTCTTCACAATTATCAGGGACCAAACGGGTGCTCCAGGCGTACGACTGGGCGTCCTCGCCATAGGGTTCGAAACAGCGGTAGGCTTCCAGGGCTGTCTTAACCGCCTCGGGGTCGTGTTTCTCCAGGTAGTTTAGAATCGATTCCATCGATTCCCACAGACTATACACGTCCAGGCCATAAAAACCTGCTTTGTTCGACCTGTTCTGGTTGTACTTGCGCAGCCATTCCGCAAAGGCGACGATTTCCCAGTTGGCCCACATCCAGGTTGGCCAGCGCTTGAAAGCGTGCAATACCTCCCACGCGCTCTCCCCAGAATCCGAATATCCCTTCACATAGCGGTTGACGCGGTAACAATCCGGCCAATCCCCTTCGACGGACACGAAATTGAACCCCTTTTCCCGAATCAAGCGGGAACTCAGACGGGCGCGCCATTGATAGTATTCCGACGTCCCGTGAGAAGCCTCGCCCAGCAAGACGAAGTGCGCATCGGCGATGCGCTCGATCAACGGGTCAAGGTCCGCTGCCGTTTCCAACGGGCTGGAAATCTGACGGATTTCCTCAGAAAGGCTTTTAAACGTTCCTTCTTCAATTCTAGATTGATCGCGTAACATACTCTTTCCAGTCACCTTTTGGAAGATTAACCACAGAGGCGGATACCCCTGGCACGAAAATCTTCGAAAGGTCTATTGCACGCTTACCCGGTCCAAATGCTCTTCGAACCAATCGCGAGCAAGGCGCGCAGCGTACTCGAGCGTACCGGGCTCTTCGAACAAGTGGGTTGCCCCCGGCACGATCATCAATTTTTTATCCTCGCCGGCTTGCATGTGGTCCAGTGCTTCCTCGTTGAGAACGATAACCACCTCATCATACGCGCCAACGATCAGCAAAGTGGGAGCCTGCACTTTCGAGAGCGCGTCCCCTGCCAGGTCTGGCCGGCCGCCCCGCGAAACCACCGCATCCACTTTTTCAGGCATCTCAGCTGCGGCCTTCAGCGCTGCGGCCGCTCCGGTGCTGGCGCCGAACAAGCCGGTTTTCAGGCCATACGTATAAGGTTGTAGTGTCAGCCATTCCAACACGCCGGCGGTCCGCCGGGCGAGCAGGTTGATGTCAAAGCGTAAATGCCGTGTGCGCTGGTCGACCTCTTCCTCCTCCGCGGTCAAGAGATCGAAAAGCAGCGTTGCCATACCGGCTTCTTGCAAGATCTCAGCGACGTATTGGTTGCGCGGGCTATGACGGCTGCTGCCGCTCCCGTGGACGAAAACAACGATGCCCCTCGGATCTTCGGGAATGCTTAAGATTCCTTCCAGACGAACACCGGTGCTCAAAATTTGTACATAGCGATTTTCAGTATTTGTGTGGTTCATGGTGTATTAACCGTTATCTCCTTTCTCAATATTTTATTTCTTGGGCTGTCTGCTCCAAGAGCCTGCGCACCTCTTCGTCTGTTGTTTGTGAGAAATCCTGGTACCAACGGCCCACCCCGTAAAACGGCGCAGGCGTTTCAGCACAAATGATTTCATCTACCTCAGACTTGAAAGCTTCGCAGGTTTCAGGGGCGGCGGTGGGAACCGCCACCACAATCTTTGCCGGATCCTTTGCACGCACCCCTTCAATGGCGGCACGCATACTTGCGCCGGTAGCCAAACCGTCATCTACCAAAATTACAATGTGGTCCTCGATCTCAGGTACGGGCCGGTCGTCGCCTCGGTAGACGCGTTCGCGGCGCTCCAACTCGATGAGCTCGCGCTGCGCAACCGCCTCGATTGCGGCTTTCGAGAGATGAAAGCCCGTTACGACTTCCTCATTCAACACACGCACGCCCCCTGAAGCAATCGCGCCAAAAGCCAGCTCCTCATGCCCTGGCACGCCTAACTTCCGGACGAGAAAAATGTCCAAGGGCGCGTTCAGAGCCAGGGCCACTTCATAAGCAACCGGAACCCCTCCACGCGGGAGCGCCAGGACGACCACGTCCGATCGATTGGCATAGGAGGTTAAATTTTGGGCCAACTCCCTGCCCTGCATCTCTGCGATCCTTAAAAAGGGACATTTTTCCTTCCTTTCTCGTATGATGATTTGTGTTGTTTTCCTCCCTGTCCAATCAAATGCAAGATTTCTGTGTAAATTATGAATAAGTATCTGTTAAAACTATAGTCTTCGCTGCGAGCCGTGTGAATGAGGGAAAACCCCTCATGCTGATAGGGTTTATTCCCGCAAACGGAAAGGAAATTATTTATTCGAAAATTTCCCTCTCTAAACTTCAGTTTGCCGTTCTTGAAACTGTCTTGCAAATGTGGTGTTGTAAGTCTTGTAGATCGCCCCGATTTATTTATTAAAAGGAGAGAAACATGCGAATCGACCGGAGTATTGGATATATCCTGTTAGCCATTTATTTGATCCTGGCTGGCCTGGCCGCCTTGGGTGTGACTATCTCATTCCTCAGCATCATCATGGGCGTATGCGCGCTGCTTGCCGGCATCATTTTCCTCGTAAACCGTAGCTAACCAAGCCCCTGCCTGAAAATTTCTGCACAGCGCAGACTGTACTCCCCCCAACCCGGATCGTTGTCTTCGATGCTCCACCAGGCAGACAGGACAGCGTGACAAAATCCCCAGGCGCGGATGCGCTCTTTTTCCAGGCCTAACATTTCGGACAGGATGGCGATCCGCCTCTCCGTCCGGACCCGGGGGTTGTTTCCGTTTAAAAAGCCCGGTACCGGGTTGATCAGGAACGGCCCCACTTCATACCCGCGCGGGCCGATCACGCCCTTCGGGTCGATCGCCAGCCAGCCGCGCGCCGATTCGAGCACGTTGAAATGGTGAAAATCGCCGTGTAACAGCGCTTCATCTTTGTTTTCGGACAGCAACTCCCTCGAAAGGGCTTCGGCGCTTTCGACCAGTCCTTTTGGCAGCGGTCCCGTCCCCCCGTTGAACCGCTTGCGCAAGCGCTGGAAACCGTCAAACCAGTCTTTCAGCCGGATAAACTCTCTCGAAGCCATATCGGAAAAATGGCCCAAGTCATTACAACGCTCCCAAAGATTTTTTATTACGTCCGCCGCAATCCGGGTGGCGCGCTCGTCATCCTCCAGCGCAGCCAGCATCCGGCCTGGCTGCAAGCGTTCGAGCAGGAGCATGCCTTTTTCAGCGTCCGCGTCCAGCAGGCGGCACGCACCCCGGCCGGCGTACGCCTTCAGGGCGGCAATCTCTGAGCGCAGTTCCCGGTTGGGGATGCCGAGTTTAAGCACGAAACTCGCTTCTCCCCCTGAGACCGGCGCTCGAGAGGGCGGTTTCGTTGCGAACGCCACAAAGTTATAGGAAAGGTTGGAAACAGGTTGGATTTCCGTCAAGCCCCATCGGCGGATGGCTTCACCGATGAGCGCAGGAAAAGATTTCAACCAGCGCTGGCCATCTTCTCCAAAAGTATTTTGGATAGTCTGAATAAATTGCGGGGGAAGATCCAGCTTCATGGCCGGGCGGGATGGCGTTTTTCGTACAGATACCCCGAGTGCTCCACGTGCTGCCCGTAACCGGCAGCCTCCGCCGCGGACAGGATTTCGGGTTTGAGCGGCGCGATCCAAAACACGCCGACCCGTCCCTTGTTGCGCAGCCAGGCGGCGGGCATCCAACAGCAGTTCCGGCAGGGACTCCAGGGAACAAGCCGGGAGGCCTAGACCCAGAACTTTTCCATCCTCGTTGTCGTCATCCCAGCCCAACAGCAAGCCTTCTTTATCGCGCCACCAATAGGCCATCCCTTGCTGTTGAATCTCGGCCACGGTCTCTTCGGTCGGTTCAAGTGCATCCCAACCTTGATCGAAAAGGCCGCGACCTAGCGCTAGAACCGGAGAATGCAACGCGATTTTTAGGGCAGCAGGGATTTCTTCCGTTTGGACGGCTTGAAAATTGGCACAAGCTTCGTTCAAAGAGCCTGCCTCGAATTCTTTGACCTCGAGAACTTTTGCATATCTCAGCTTTTCACACAGGTGGTGGACTTTGACCCGTTTGGAGCTGGTCATCAAGCGGACAACGCCGGAGCCGTGTTCCAACCACCATGCATCCAGATAAGCATGGATGTGCGAGCCGATTTTCAGATCCTGGAACTTTGGGTCGACGCGCAGCCCTTGCAGCCACCACTGTCCCGGCGCCGAGAGGGAAATCTTTCCCAGGCCAACACAATGCCCTTCATATTGGGCCACGGCCAGCATTCCTTGTGCGTCGGCCAGCCACTCATCCCAGACATAGCGGATGTAGTCGTGCCCATCCCAGATGAATTTGGTGAATTCCAGTACATCCGCTTTATCTGATGGCAAGGCGGGGCGGCAGACGATAATGGGGGATGAGAAAGGATTGGGTGTCACGTTTCAGGGGAACGAGGGCAGGTTGAAGGGTGGAAAGAGGCGGTAGCAACCCTTAAACGGGAAATATTTCATCCATTACTTCCGGGCAATACTTCTGCACCATTTCACTGGAGAGACCGTTCTCTTTACAAATTTCGGCGTACAGGTCCGCGGAAGGGCGTTTTGTGCGTTGCTGGGTTTCCACGTCCAGCGCCCACAGGCCGAAACGCTGGGTCCAGCCGCGATCCCATTCGAAGTTGTCCACCAGCGTCCAGTGGAAGTATCCTTTGACCGGCCAGTTGAAATTGACCGCCCGCCACATCTGGTGGACGTGCTGCGCCAGGTAGCGCGGGCGCATATGGTCGTCGGCATCTTCGACGCCGTTCTCGGTGATCAGGATCGGCAGGTTGGGATAGGTTTTCGCTACCCACTTGATGCTCTTGAACAGCCCCTGCGGGATGTTGGCGATAAAGCCCGTGTCGCTCAAATCGGCATCCTCCGGAAAGCCGGCTTCGGTGAACAACTCCTTGCGATTCAACAGATTGAACCAGACCGTATCCTGAGAATAATAATTCAGCCCGAAATAATCCTGGGTGCCTTTGGCCTCGGGGACCGGGTACTTGCCAACCGGGGTTTTCATCACGCCGCTAGAAATACCGGATGGAAAGGCCATATTGAGGCTGTTGTAACGGATGTAGCGCATGAGGACATCGAGCGGGAACCAGGGGCGTTTGGGGACCATCGGGCGGTAATGATGAGCATAACCCACCCGCGCTTCACGCTGGATTTCGTGAATGGTGCGGTACGCCCGGGCATGGGCGCGCAGCATATTGCTCATGACCTGCATAGCTGTGCTAACACCCAGGTTACAAGCCGGGAAATCCCCCACCACGTAGCCGCTCAACGCATACACGTTCGGTTCGTTGATCGTGCACCAGGTGGTGCAGTATTCTTTGAGTGCATCGACCGTTTTGCGCACAAATTTATCGAACAGCGCTACCACTTCTTCGCTTTCCCAGCCACAGTAGTCGGTCAGCCAGAGCGGGTCGGAAAAGTGGTGCAGCGTGACCATCGGCGTCATACCGCGCTCTTTCAGGCCGCGCAGCATGAGGCGGTAGCGTTCCAACGCATCTTCGTCCCAGCGATCGGGCTCGGGTTGAATACGGCTCCACTCCACCGAGAGCCGGTGGGCGTTCTGCCCGGCATCGGCAGCGCGATCGAAGTCTTCGCGCCAGCGCCCGCCGCCCCACCAGTCACAGGCCAGGCCTGAGGTGCCGTTCGTGTGTCCTTCTTGCTCCCACTTCCACCATTGGTTGTTGGTGTTATTGCCTTCCACTTGATGCGCGGCGGTGGCTGTTCCCCACAGAAACCCACGCGGAAAGTGATATGTCGCTTGCGGCATGAACTCTCCTTAAGATCAATTGTCCGTTATTGTAACGTGAATACTATCACGAGCACACTTTAACGCGGATGGGGAGTTCCCCCTAGGGGACACGAAAGGTAACGGGAAGGTTGCCCTTTTATTCCAAATCGGCCATACCCTGTTTATGCACACGTGTGCATAAAGGTAATAAAAACCAGCAGGCGCGAGAGAAAACCGGTTTTATTGGCGTGCAAGATAGGCGAGATATAACGCCACAGAACCTGCCACTGCGGCGTTCAACAATTCGATTTGCCCCTTCATCGGCAGCTTCATCAAGACATCGCAGGACTTCATCGTCAACGAGCGCATGCCCTCGCCCTCGGACCCGACGACCAGCCCGATGGCCCCATCCAGGCGCACCTTCTCCGGAGGTTCAGCCTGCCCGCCTCCTTCGAGTCCGATGACCCAGGCTCCGGCCTCTTTCAGCGCGTCGATGGCCTGGTGCAGGTTGGCCTGCGCCACCAGGAGATGCTCGGAGGCGCCCGACGAGGCATTGACAACTGCCGGCGTCACGCCCACCGAGCGCGCTAGCGGGATGATGACCCCGTGCACACCGACGACTTCCGCGGTGCGCAGCAATGTACCAAAATTCTGTGGATCGTTGAGCGCGTCGAGCAGCAGAACGAAGAGCGGCTCTTTGCGATCTTCAGCCAGTTCAAAGATCTCGGTCAGGTCCGCATAGGGATAGCCGCCCGCCTCCAGCGCCACGCCCTGGTGGTTGGCCTTCAGTCGCTCCAGCCGCCCGCGCGGCACGCGTTTGATTGGGATTTTGCGCTCTTTGGCGATGCGCAGGATATCGTTGATCCGGCCTTTTTCCTGGGCCCCTTCGGCGATTTCGAGTCCAAACACCTCACGGCGGTGCGCGCGCAGGGTTTCGTAGACAGCGTTGCGGGAGTAAAGGGTTTCTTTCATGGGATGTATTTTATATCAGATTGTGGGTGTAATGCGTCGCACCACACATGGAGGGATCGTTTAATTGGCAGAACGCCCACGAGCAAATTCATCTCATATAACAAGGGTGCATCTCTGAAACTGTGAGGACATTTGAGCTACCCAAGCTTGACAAAAGAAGAACCTCCATGCAAAGTAGGAATCTTAGCCGAGATTCCCCATTAACACGGAGGTTACGATGGAATTGTGCCACAAGAAGCCCGTCTTGCAAAGCCCCGCCTTTGAGAAATTGGGACAATTTGTCCTGGACTGGCAGAGGCGATGGGAAACGAGTACACCGGACTTCGAACGCTTTGAGCACGAATTGCATGAACAGATCATGGCGCTGGAGTGCGAACTGTTGACGGAAGAACTGGCTCACTATGATGTAGAAGCCGAGCTGATTGAGGTGGGTGGCATAAGCTACCGCCAGGCGTTGACCTCGTCGGAAACGTATTTGTCGGCGGCTGGTGTGCTCACTCTTGAGCGGCATCTGTATCGTCCGGCTGGACGCGGGAGCCGCAGTATTTGTCCCTTGGAGTTGCGAGCCGGGATCATCCGCGGCTATTGGACACCGCGCGCGGCTCGTCAGGCGGCTTTTGCCATCGCCCATTTGACGCCCGGCGACAGCGAAGCCCTGTTCGCTGAACTGGGTGGGATGCAGCCCAGCCGGCCCAGTCTGGACCGGTTGCCCAAAGAGTTGTCTGCCCATTGGGAAGTCCATCGCCTCGAGTGGGAGGCTGCCTTGCGCACGGAAGAGAGCGTTCCCCACGAAGCCAGCGTGATCGCCATTTCGGTGGATGGCGTGACGCTGCGCATGAAAGGTGACGGGCGGCAGGTCAAACGCGACCAACCGGGTAAACACGCCAGTGGTCCGGCCGGACAGCGCGAAGCGGGTTGCGGAACTGTGGTGCTGTATGACGCCAAAGGAGAACGACTGCAAACGGTCCGTTATGGGCGTATGCCGGAGTACAGAAAGGCAACTCTTCGAGAGCAACTGGAGACGGAAGCCAGCCGTGTTTTGGCCACGCGACCGGATTTGAAGCGCGTGTTGTTGGCCGATGGGGCCGAACCTAACTGGAACTTGCTGTCTGAAGTGGACCGGGCTTGCGGTTTGCCTTCCCCAGCCTAGTGTCGAAATTGTGGATTTCTACCATGCCTGTGATCACCTGAAGGAAGGCTGTGATGCCATCTGGGGGGAAAGCACCCCGCGCAGTAAAGCCGAGTTCGAGCGGCTGAAAACGTTGCTCAAGGAAGACGATCAAGGTGTTGACCGCGTCATTCGCATGTTGAAGTATCACCGCGGACAAGCACAGGGACGCAGGCGCAAACGTCTGGAAACCCAGTTGACCTACTTCCGCAACCAACGATCCCGCATGCGCTACGCCGAATACCTGCGTGACAACCTGCCCATTGCCAGTGGGGTGATCGAAGCCTCCTGCAAAACCTTGGTTACGCAGCGCATGAAGCAATCCGGCATGGCTTGGACCCAGACGGGTGGCCAGGCCATCTTGACCTTGCGTAGCCTGATCCAAAGCGACCGCTGGCTGCCAGCCTGGGAATTGCTGTGCTCCGACTTCCGCAAAACGATCAGCCGGTCCCACGCCCAGATTGCTTTGCCGGCAAACCCCCGTCAAAGACAATCTCAGCGTCTCCATCCGGTTATTGCCCATCTTGATTGCCCTACCCTGCCTTTGGTAGGATAACGCGAACATTTGTGCTCACAATTTGGGAGATGCACCCATGTGACATGGTGCGACGCATTCTCTCGACCATGAGAAACAAAAACTTCCAAGCGACTGCCTCGGAAGTTTTTAAATCTAATTTGCTGATACCAAAAATCGAATGCTGCTAATTTGTACCCTCTTCGCTATCTACGCAACATGAGAATTCTATTTGGAGAATATTCAATTTCGCCGAGTCGATGTGCGTACTTAGATTCAAGATTTCAATGCCAACCACTTTTCCGTCAGCATTAAAGTCCAGGACAACGCCGGTTTCCACTTCTTCCAATTCGACAATCTTTTGTTTCATCCAGCCGGAAGAAAAGAGCATCGCTTCCTCTATCAATCTTCAATTTCATGCTAGCTCCAACGCCAGGTTGTTCCTTCTTTGCTGTCCTCGATCGTCACGCCCAACTCTTTCAATTTATCGCGGATCAAATCGGAGAATGCCCACAATTTTTGCGTCGCGAGCCTCGCTCCGCACCTCGACCAGCAGGTCGATAAATTTGTCCGCATCCCCGGAGCCGGTCTTCTCTTCCAGGCGCAGGCCGAAGACGCCGGTCAGCTCGCGCAGCATGGCCTGGACAGGCGCAAGCTGCTCGTCCGTGGCGCCGGCGTCGCGAGCGGTGTTGATGATCTTGACCAGCTCGTAGACCGGGGCCAGCGCGCCGGCGGTGTTGAAGTCATCGTCCATCGTGTTGATAAAAGCTTGTTTGATGGGTTCCGCCTGGGCTGCAAGCGCGGAGGCGGCTTCGGCGCTGAGTCCCTTGCCGTTGGGCAGGGCAGGCCGCAGTGCGGATTTGAGGCGCTCGAGGGCTCGTTCGGCGGCGTCCTGCGCTTCTTCGTTGAAGTTCACCGGCGCGCGGTACGATCCGGTCAGCACGATCATGCGCATCACGTCGCCTTCCCGTTTGGTCAGGAATTCGTTGATGGAGACCAGGTTACCGATCGACTTGGACATCTTCTCGCCGCCCAGTTGCAGCATCCCGTTGTGGATCCAGTAGCGGGCAAATTGCTTACCAGTATACGATTCCGACTGGGCGATCTCGTTCTCGTGGTGTGGAAAGATCAGGTCGTTACCGCCGCCGTGGATGTCGATCTGCTCGCCGAGCTTGGCCAGGTTCATGGCCGAGCACTCGATGTGCCAGCCAGGGCGTCCTTCTCCCCAGGGCGACTCCCAGGAGGGCTCGCCGGGCTTGGCGGCCTTCCACAGCGCGAAATCCATCGGGTGCTCTTTGGCCTCGCCCACCTCGATGCGCGCCCCGGCCTGCATGTCTTCCAGTTTACGGCCGGAGAGCTTACCATAATCATCGTCTTTGTTGACCCGGAAATACACGTCGCCGTTTTCGGCGGCGTAGGCGTAACCCTTGTCGATCAGGCCCTGGACCATGTCCTGGATCTCCTGCATCGTCTCCGTCGCACGCGGATTGGACGTGGCCGGCAGGATGTTGAGATCGCGCAGGTTCCGGTCATACTCGTTGATGTAGCGCTGAGCCAACTTGATCGGGTCTTCACCGAGCTGGTTGGCGCGGTGGATGATCTTGTCGTCCACGTCAGTATAGTTCATGACATGTTTGACTTTATAGCCACGATACTCGAGGTAGCGGCGAATAATATCGAAAACCAGCGCCGACATGGCGTGCCCGACGTGGGCGTCACTGTAGACCGTGACACCGCAGACGTACATTTTGACCAGATTTGGCTCGAGGGTCTGGAATTCTTCTTTCTTACGGGTGAGTGTGTTGTAAACGCGTAACATTTCCTACCTTATCCCACCACAGAGCACACTGAGAGCACAGAGACTTAATTATTTTTCTCTGTGGGCTTTGTGCACTCAGTGGTGAGCTTTACTTTTTCTTCCTACCAGTCTGTTCTTCTTCCACCCGGGCAAAGATCATCCGCCCGGCGGCGGTCTGTAAGACCTTGGTGACGTTCACTTCCTGATACTCGCCGATGTAGTCGCGGCCGTTTTCGACCACCACCATGGTGCCGTCGTCCATGTAACCAACGCCCTGGTCGCGTTCCTTGCCTTCCTGGATGACGTTGATGCGCAGGATCTCGCCCGGCAGCACCACCGACTTGACCGCGTTGGCCAGCTCGTTGATGTTCAGGATGGTCACGCCCTGCAGCTCCGCCACCCGGTTCAGGTTGTAGTCATTGGTCAGGATGGGACACTTGAGCTGGCGCGCCAGAACGACCAGCTTGTCGTCCACTTCGCGCATCCCCTCCACGTCGATGTCGCTGATGCGGGTCAGGATGTTGGGCTGTTTTTGCAGCTCGGACAACACTTCCATGCCGCGGCGCCCGCGCTGGCGGCGCAGCCCGTCGGGCGAATCGGCAATATATTGCAGCTCGTTCAAGACAAAGCGGGGAATGAGCAACGTGCCCGGCAAGAACCCGGTTTTGGCGATATCCGCCACACGTCCGTCGATGATCACGCTGGTATCCAGTAAGATGGTGCGGTTCAAATTCGTCCAAGAAGAGGATCCGCCGCTTTCCCCCCGTCCACCCAGCGCGCTGAGCAGGCTCATAATATCTCCCTGGCGCATGACAAATAACGAAATGCTCAAGTACCCGAAGATAATTACACCTACAAACGGGAGCACGCTGCCAAACGGTTTTGGCAGCAACGACAACGGGAACGCCAGCAAAGCTGCAACCAGCAAGCCGACCACCAAACCGGTCAGGCCGGCGAAAAGGGTTTCCGCCGAAAGACGACCCAGAATGGCACGAAACGCTCTTACCGGGCGGGTGGTGAGATATGGCGTCAGGATCAGGCCAGCCAGGGCCCCGATCAGTCCAAAAATGACAACGTAGAATGTCGTTTGCCCTGCTAACTGACCGGCCAGGCCACCCCAATATCCGCCGATAATTGCAAAGATAATCATGCCAAAAATTCGAAAGATAAATTCAACACTCATAAAGAATAACTCCTTTGGAAACGAACAGAAATGTTAAAGTAATCGACCTCATGATAGCATGCCTAAATCACCCCGTCAATTGCCGGGGCGCCCTGCGGATAAAATTGTTATAATGGATTAATCTTATGGCCATAGACCGATTCGGACGAACCATTCACTACTTGCGCATCAGCCTGACAGATCACTGTAACCTGCGCTGCATCTACTGCATGCCGGAAGACCAGACTTTCAGGCCCAACGCTGACTTAATGCAGGACGACGAGATCCTGTTACTGACCCGCTTGTTTGCCAGCCTCGGATTCGAAAAAATCCGCCTGACCGGGGGGGAACCGACTGTCCGCGCGCACGTGGTCGACATCGTGCGCGGCATCGCCGCCACACCGGGCGTTAACAACGTTTCGATGACCACCAACGGCCTGCTCCTGTCTCGATTGGCCGGCCAGCTGGCTGACGCCGGACTCAGGCGGGTCAATATCTCGCTCGATACCCTCAACCCGGAAAAGTTCAAACGCCTGACGCGTTGGGGCAAGCTGGAGGACGTCTGGAACGGCATTCAGGCTGCCGAGAACGCCGGGCTGACTCCCATCAAGATCAATGCTGTTGTCGTTAAAGGGTATAACGAAACAGATGTGGTTGACCTGGCTCGCCTTACGCTCGAACATCCCTGGCAAATCCGCTTTATCGAAATGATGCCCTTCGCCGGAGCGACGGATATCCAGACCGGGCAGGTCATCACCGGCCAAGAAATCAAGGAACGCATCGAGGATTCCCTGGGCGATATGGACGCGGCCAACGGCGGCAAGCTGGACGGCGAAGCCCGTCTCTTCCGGTTGCCGAACGGTAAGGGTGACGTAGGCTTTATCTCCTCCGTCACCGCGCCCTTCTGCGCCTCCTGCACTCGCGCCCGCCTGACCGCGGACGGTCGCCTGCGCCTGTGCCTGCTGCGTGAAAAGGAAGTAGACTTGCTGACGCCTCTGCGCGCTGGCGCCACGCTCGACGACCTGCGCCAGATCATCCTGGACGGCGTTTGGGAAAAACCATGGGGCCATGGCCTGGCAGAAGGCGTCATCCCCTTGAACAGAGTTATGAACGAGATAGGTGGTTAATGGAAGTATCGAACGAGATCCAAGCGATCCTTTTTGACTTCGACGGCACGCTGCGACATCACCTCCCCTCTGGCGGGGAGGTTTTTTCAGATTACGCCCTCAGCCTTGGGCTGCCCATTACGGAGGAGGATCGCCGCCGGGCAGCGCGCTGGGAGCACTATTACTTCGCCAACTCTCCCGAAATCCAGGAGGATCACAAAAAGTACAACGGCGAGGAAGAGGGCTTCTGGTTCCATTTTTCGCATCGGCGCTTGGCTGCGCTGGGATGTTCTTCGCATCTTATCCCCGAACTTGGCCCCAAGCTCTCCGATTACATGCGTGAACAATTCAGGCCTACAATCTGGGTGCCGGAAGAAACGCACTCGGTATTACCTGGACTGCGCCAGTCCGGGCTTACGCTGGGAGTGGTATCCAACCGCGATCATCCTTATCAGGAAGAGATCGATGGACTGGGCATGAAGGATTACTTTCACTTTTCGCTGGCAGCAGGGGAGGTCAAGTGCTGGAAGCCGGAACCGGGTATTTTCGAACATGCCCTCAAAATGGCCGGTTCGAGGCCCGAGCATACCCTGTACATCGGCGATAATTACTTCGCGGATGTGGTGGGCGCGCGTCGCGCCGGGCTTCAGCCTGTTCTCTACGACCCAAAGGGACTCTTCGACGATCCGGGTTGTCCGGTGATTGCTTCGTTCAACGGGTTGGTGGAGTTCGTAAAACAGTTCTCTATTTCCTGATCTAATCTTTATAGAGAGATATTCCCTGCAGAAAGCGGTCATCGAGCAGATCATCCTGCCGCTTTCCAATCCCAATGCGGAAATCGAGCCGTCGCTGGCGCTTGAGCGGGGGCCGCCTTTGCCGCAGACGGGAAATCGGTCAACAACGTGTTGGGCTTCCCGGGCATCTTCCGCGGCGCGGTGGACGCCAATGTGGCGCGCATCACCCACGAGATGCTGGTTGCCGCCGCCGAGACGATCGCGGCCCTGGCGCCGCCCGGCGACCTGGTGCCCAACCCCTTGGATAAGGCGGTCCATCAAGCCGTGGCGCGCGCCGTAGCCGAAAAGGCTTACGAGCAGGGCATCGCCCGTGCCGATTATGTGCCGTATGTAGAAGAGTAAGGAGTGGATGAGCCACGGAGACACAGAGATAAAAAACTCTGTTGGCTATGCATCCAAAATCAGCGGGTTTCTCTCGATCCACCAGATTGACGAGGATCGCCCCGCTGGCCCTGACCAGATTTTCGGGCGTGATCAAAATCTCGTGTCCCCAAACGCCTGTTCCCACACCGAGGACAGGCTCGTTCATTAACGAGGCATCCAGAAATGTGCGAAAGCCCTGCGGCTGCCACGAAAACGGCGGGATCGAGCCGACAACATAGCCGGTTGTCTCTTTGACGGCTTCATAGCTGGCCATCTTGATATTGCGCGAGCCAGCTGCCTTCTTGAGATTGCCCGAGACGATATTCTGGTCGCCGCCCACCATGACCAGGATGCGCTCGCCGGTATCCAGTTCGAAGACGAGCGTCTTGATCATCTGTCGTTCGCGGATATCCCAGGGCGCGCGCCACCGAGGCAGCGCCTTTTTCGATCTCCGCTGAGAATTCGGCTTTGACGTAGGGAATATTAAGCTCGTCAAGGCATATATAGGCAGGAAACGTGTGCATAAGGCCAATTATAAGGCTTGAACCTTTTCCTTAATTTCACCTGCCTCAAGCTTCTCTTTTTCATGGCCTTTTCTCAGAATCCAGGCTGGACCGCGTTCCAGAAGTACCTTTTTCCTTCTACCCTCACGTAGGCCTCATCGGCCATCAAAATCACGGGGTTATCCTGGAAAACATGATAATCCGCCAACCAGTTATCGTGGATGGCTTGTAAATAGGCGTCTTCGCCGTAGTGGACCAGGAAATTATAAGGAACCGCCTTCAACCCTTCAAAATAAGGCGTTCCTACAGAGTTCAAGTCTTTCGCAGTAAGAATGTTCTGCCCGCACAAAATCGTCCCGGCGCTGAAGGCGACCACGGGCATCGTTTGCCCCAGCTTGCGCAGGTAAGGCATCAAATTGCTGATGTGCAGGCGGTGATTGAGTAAAAATGTGTTTCCACCCGGGATGTAAAGCAAAGAGGCTCGCCGCAAAACATCCTGGATCTCGGGCAGCGTCATGGTTTCCGCATTGATCAAGTCAACAACAGCCAGGTTCCTGAAAGCGTCTTGGTGAGGTCCAACCAGCGTTCCGCAAAAAGGGAGGCCAGTGGAAGATAAGCAATCCGGCTGTCTTCCCGGTCTTCAAATAAGGACGGCTGGCCTCGAGAATATACCGTAGATCGTCTTTACCAGGCGTGGAGAAGAGGTGCAGTTTTATCATCCAACACCCTCATTTTTTGAAAGAAATATTGTATCTGCCCCGGCTTATACAAAAAGTAGGGTAAAAACGGTGTGCGTGGCGGCGTACGCCGCCACGCACACCGTTTTTACCACCTCTTTAAATGGGGGCTAAACAGTTACGAAATATCACTTCTTTAGCATTTTCTCGATCGTTTCACGATGCTCTTCGAAATGCTCGCTGGTATCGCCAAAGATCCAGTTCAGGATCGGCTGTTTTTCGGGATCGTCGGCGCGGCGGGGTTTCATCAGGTCTTGATAAGACATGGCATCCAGCCTGGCGCGGACCCGCTCATAGGCCTTGTTCAGCTCGTACAGGACTTCCTGGACGGGTTGCGTCTCGGTGGCGCTCGAAGAAAATCTTTGTTCATTGCCTGGAAGTCCCAATCAGCAGCCTGTTCCGGCGTGACGCCTGCCACTTCGTGAGCGGGGCGCCCGTCCATGTGATAATTCAGCAGGATGTTCATCCACTGGTCAGGTGCGCCAGGTTGTCCTTGGGCGTCCAGCCGCCTTCGTCCGGCGTGACCATTTGCTCGGGAGAAAGCTGCTCGACCACATCCATCAGGGCGGACCATTCGCGGTCGATCCTGGCCATCACTTCTGCTTTACTTTTTGGGAGGGTATCATCAGCCATTATAATCCTTATCATCGGTTAATTCTATTGACAGAAAGATTTAAGCACAATCTACGAGAGGGCGACAACGAGACTGCTAACTGTCATTATGAACGCGACCGGAGCCCACAGGATACGCTCCCACTTGCTTGGCGTAATTAAATTCATCGTCAGTGAAATTCCACTGATCGCAACCGCGACCCAAGTCAAGACATTCGACAGAGACGACAACCCGGGGAATGCCACTCCAGCATCAGCCAGGACAATGATAGCCAGGAAAGCGATCAAGGCAGCTTGGATTACGGCTCCAACCCGCATGCCGGCTGGAAACTTGCCCGGGTAACGACCTCCCATGGCGAGGTTACCCCACGGCATTCCTGCTGCTAACGCAAGTTGAAAAAGAACGGTGATCAGGGCGGCAAGAGCAAAGAGATATGCAAATCGAGTTGGGTTCATTTTTTATACCTTCTCATAATCGATTAACGCTCTCGAAATTCCTTGTCTTAACTCTTCTTGCACATCTTCCCACTTCTTTCCCGCATCGATCACCATCCATCGACTTGGCTCCTGCTTCATCATCTCGAGATACCCCGCCCGCACGCGCTGGTGGAACTCGACCGTATACGCGTCCAGACGGTTCCACTCGTCGGCTTTGCGCTTGCGGCCCAAGCCGACTTCCACGTCCAGGTCCAGCAGGATCGTCAGGTCAGGGATCAGGCCGCCCGTGGCGTAGTTGATCAAGGCACGGACCTGCTCGATGTTCTGCTGGTGGCCGTAGCCTTGATAGGCAACGGTCGAGTCGGCGTAGCGGTCGGAGAGCACGATCTCGCCCGCTTTCAAGCGCGGACGGATGACCTCTTCCACGATTTGCGCGCGCGCGGCCTGGTAGAGCAACGTCTCTGTGTGAGGGTGCATTTCAGCATTCTTCAAATCGTGGATCACTTCGCGGATCTGCTCGCCAATGGAAGTCCCACCCGGTTCGCGGGTAGGGAAAACGGTATAGCCTTTCTCGCGCAGGTATTCCACGAGATAAGGGATGTGGGAAGTCTTGCCGGAACCTTCAGGGCCTTCGAGAGTGATAAACATGGGGCCAGTATACAGGTATAAAGGTATACAAGTAAACAGGTAGACAGGCAAACTTATGAAACTTCTTTACTTGTATACCTGTTTACATTTCTATTCTCGAAAAATCCGCACGTGCCGCCTGGGTTCCTTGCCATACGAGTGCGAGGTCAGCTCCGCATCGCGGGCCATCTCGTGTTGCAAGCGCCGCACCAGCGAGGGTCCCGGGGGCAGGTCTACCCAGCGCTCGCCGTTCAAAACGGCCTGGATGGCCGACTTGGTCTCCTGGCGCACATAGTCCATTTCACCTGAGGCGGCCTGCACGGTAGAAAGATTGAACAGGTCGCTCAGGAACTGCTCCATCTGGTTGACCGTGTTCGAGCGCAGCACGTAAATCGGCATGCCGCGTTCCTCTGCATCTACCACTGTCCGTTGGCGGTTGCGGTAGTACGAGCGCAACGTCACCAGTGCGTCGGCCTCGCCCGGCTCGCGCACCACCACGGCTGGGACTCCCAGCCGCTTGGCGGCTTGCATCAGCCGGTTACGCGCCACGCCATACGGGTAGATGCGAACGGACTGCAGCGTTCCACGCGAGGCTGTTTCCGGGTCAAACTGCGGGACCGGAGCGGTCATTTCGGCGGCCTCAACAGGCCGGCCTGGAGTCCGATCGATGGGTTCGCGCCCACGCCGGACCGTTTTCCCGTTCGTCTCGATCCTGGGCGTTGGAGGAGTTGCTACCGCTTTCTCGATCTTGATCTGCCCTTCATCATCCCGCATGCGGATCTCGGCCGGGAGTGGGTACCCGCGCAGCAGCGCATCGACGGCAGCCATGATATCCATGTGGACGGCAAAACGGTCGCGGTTCTGGATTTCGATCAGCACGTCGAAGGTGGGCGGCGCGCGGCGTTCGAGGACCGTCTTTTGCGTGCCGCGCCGGCGGGCCTCCTCGTCCGACAGGGTGACGGCTTCGATGCCGCCGACCAGGTCGGAGAGGGTGGGGTTGAGCAGTAGGTTTTCGAGCGAGTTGCCGTGGGCGGTGCCGATCAATTGTACGCCGCGCTCGGCAATGGTGCGGGCGGCCAGGGCTTCGAGCTCGCGCCCGATCTCGTCGATGACGATCACCTCGGGGTTGTGATTCTCAACGGCTTCGATCATCACCTCGTGCTGGAGCATCGGTTCGCGGACCTGCATGCGGCGCGCTTTACCGACGGCCGGATGCGGCACATCGCCATCGCCGCCGATCTCGTTGGAGGTATCCACGATGATCACGCGCTTGGATTCGGCCAGGATGCGAGCCGCTTCGCGCAGCAAGGTAGTCTTGCCTACGCCGGGGCGCCCGAGGATGAGGATGGATTTACCGGATTCGATGATGTCTTCGATGATATCGATTGTCCCGTAAACAGCCCGGCCCACGCGCAAGGTTAAACCGACAATCGTGCCCAGCCGGTTGCGGATGGCAGAGATACGGTGCAGCGTGCGCTCGAGCCCGGCGCGGTTATCGGCGTCGAACTGACCGACGCGCTCGTCTACGAAGTCGATTTCCGGGCGCGTTACTTCGCCATCCCGTAATGTGATTTCGCGTTCCACAAAGCGAGCGGTTGGCACGCGGCCCAGATCCATGATGATTTCGAGCAGGTTGTCGCTATCGTTTGCATGTTCGACCGCTGTGCGGACGTTGGCAGGAAGGACGTTCAGTAAGGCATCCAGATCGTCTGTAATATTTCTTTGAGTTATAAGTTTTTATTTGTCAAACAAGATGTGGTGTCCGGTTTTGAACGGCACATGTCAGAAAGGAGGCAAAAGAAAAATACTTGCGCCGCCGGTATTGCCAGTAAAAGGGCGGCATACGAGAAGCCTAATAAATGTTGATAAACATTTTTAAGTACCACCTGATTTTCTGAGTCTGTACCTATTATAGCAGTCTCTCCCCAGTGGTTTTAATTCGATTTTAATGTTACTCCAGGATTTCGCCGCGTGAGTCCCGCCGCACTTCCTGGCACCGAACGCCAGGACGGTGTGGCGAGTGACGAAAGTGCTTCCCGTACTGATCTTGATTCTATAAGACTATCCCACTACTCATTTTCTTTCCATTCTAACCTGCTGACTCGCGACGGCTGCACGCTGACCCCCGCGGGCACCGCGGGCACCGTCTGTTCATCTTTGAGCAAACGGGCCAGATGCTTGACCATCACGGCCTGGCGCGGCGCTGATTTTGCCCCCATATCTGCCAGGGCAGGTTCCAGCCAGGCCTGGTAGGAACGCACACACAAATACACTGACCGTCCCCTTCGCCTCGGAATGCAATTAAGCAGGGAGGCCAGTTTTTCCTCCACATCTTTGGCTTCGGGGTGGATCAAGGGAGAGATGACGATGCCTCGAGCGCCCGATGCCAGGCTGACGTAGCACTTGACATCCCCATCACAGATCAACCCCCGTGTGTTTTTGGAAAGCGGCTCCACCGGATGCATCAACTGTGGGACGATCTGGTGATACAAACTTTGCAACGCTGGCCTGTTTACAGAGCGAGCGCGGGTCCAGTTTTTGGTATCGACCGAAGTTTTGAGCTCGCTGATATCCCAAATACGTTGCCAGGCGTAGACGGAAAAACCGGTTTGTCGCAACGCGGGGAACGCATCACTGGTTTCGTCGATTTCGGCGATGACGTGGAATGCACCCCATGCTCCCACCTGCACGACCAGATGCTCCACCAGCCCTGGCAGGGCGGCATGGTCTAGCTGGGAAGCGGGAGCCAGGTAAAGCAGCCTGGCATACGTTTCACCTCGCGAATGAATGACACCGCCTACCAGAGAAGTTTTGCTCCCGTTCGACACCGCCGCATATATGTGCCGGGCCGGATTGACGTACGTCAACAAGCTTCCCGCTCCCAATGGATGGCCGCGCGTCAGGGCGCGCGTGCTATCGAGCGTCAGGGCATCATTGCGGTAGCGAGCAACGAGGGGCAGGTCAAGGATGTCGAGCGGACGGATCGTCATTAATCTACGAGTGATAAGAAATATTGATGGAAACGGCTGTCGCCGGTCAGTTCAGGGTGAAAGGACGTCGCCAGGAAATGTCCCTGTTGTGCGGCGACAATCCTCCCGTCCGGCAAAGAAGCGAGAATTTTCGCATCCCCGGATACGGACTCGATGATAGGTGCGCGGATAAAGACGGCGTGAAAGGCTTCTTCCGTACCCGTAGCCTGCTTCAGCTTCGAGATGTCGAGATCGGCCTCGAATGAATCCACCTGGCGTCCAAAAGCGTTGCGCGCCACCTTGATGTCCATCAGGCCGAGCAGGGGCTGCTGGCGGCTGACATCCCTGGAAAGGAAGATCGCTCCCGCGCACGTGCCCCAAACAGCGTGTCGCTGCCCGAACCGGCGCAGCGGTTCCATCAGGCCGAAGTCCGTGGCCAGCTTGCCGATCGTAGTGGACTCCCCGCCGGGGATGATCAGGCCATCGAGCCCGTCGAGGTGCTCCGCCAGGCGCACTTCGACAGCATCTACGCCCAGGCTTTTGAGCATGGCGATATGTTCCGCGAAGTCACCCTGAAGGGCGAGAACACCAATTTTCATGGTTGGTCTTAAGGGTCTTTTTGTCTTACAGGTCAGGTCGTCTATTGGAACTTTTAGACCCATTAGACTTTTCAGACTTGTCGATAGTCCTAGGCTACCAGCCCCGCCCGGCTAACTTCTCGACCTCAGGCATGGTGGACACGTTACGGCCGACCATTGGCTCGCCCAGGTCCCGGCTGACTTCGGCCAGGATGGACGCGTCCCGGTAGTGAGTGACGGCCTTGACGATAGCGGCGGCGCGCCGGGCCGGGTCCCCGGACTTGAAGATGCCCGAACCAACAAAGACGCCATCCACGCCGAGCTGCATCATCAGGGCGGCATCGGCGGGTGTAGCGATACCGCCAGCGGCAAAATTGACCACCGGCATACGGCCGAGTTCTTTGGTCTCTTTGACCAGTTCATAGGGCGCGCCGATTTCCTTGGCGTAAGCCATCAATTCCTCGTCGAGCATGGTGGTCAGGCGGCGGATCTCTCCCAACACGGTGCGAGCATGCCGGACAGCTTCCACCACATCGCCGGTGCCGGCTTCGCCCTTGGTACGGATCATAGCGGCGCCTTCACCCACACGGCGCAGGGCTTCCCCCAGGTTGCGGCAGCCGCAGACGAACGGGACCTTGAACTCGTGTTTATTGATGTGGTGCGCTTCGTCGGCGGGGGTCAACACCTCTGAACTCGTCGATGTAATCCACACCAATTGATTCGAGGATCTGGGCCTCGACAAAATGCCCGATCCGGCATTTGGCCATCACCGGGATGGTCACTGTAGCCATGATCTTTTCGATCAGGTCGGGGTCCGACATGCGCGCCACCCCACCCTGCGCGCGGATATCAGCAGGGACGCGCTCGAGCGCCATCACGGCGCTGGCGCCCGCATCTTCCGCAATCCTGGCATGTTCCGGGGTCACCACATCCATGATGACGCCGCCTTTTAACATTTGCGCCAGTCCTTTTTTTACGGCAAAAGTACCAGTCTGCTGTTCCATTTGAAACTCCTTATGAGTAAAACTTGCGGGTCGATTCTACCATGCTGACTTGCTAAGCAGTTCGAAACCCGTCGATAACATAGTCAACTACGACGGCTCTGCAAGCACGAACTCTTCCTCGCCGCCGGATAGTCGTAGTAGATTTCCTTCATAAATTCTCAAAAATGCCACCGCTGCCAAAATCATCAGGCTGCCGAGAACCTGGACGCCGTTCAGGAGTTCTCCAAACAGGAGATAGGCCATCACGGCTGTGACTGCTGGCTCGAGCGAGACGATCAGATTAGCAACGCTGGAAGGCAGGTAGCCCAGGCTGACGTTATATAAACCATAACCCGCCAAAGTAGGGCCGGCAGCCAGCAGGAGCAGGATTCCCCACCCGGTCAAGGAATTTCCCAGCCAGAATAGGTCAACCGCTTGTACGGCCTTGCCCGGCAAAAAACTGCCCGGAAGCAAGTTGAAAACCAACAAGAATGATGCCGCAAAACCGAACGTGTATAGCAGAGTCGTCCATGGATTACAGATTTCGTTGTGAAGCTGAACGTCCCATCAGACTATAAACGGCGTAAAGCAGGCCGGAGAGGATCCCGGTCACGATCCCAGCAAAGTTGGCAGACCAGGCCGAGAGGTTGAGAGCATCGGAGACAAGCACACAACCGCTCAGACTGAGCATCACTGCGACGATCTTGGCCCAACCCAGGCGCTCCTTTAGGAACCACCATCCAAGCAAGGCGGTGAAGCCTGCCGAACAATATGCCAGAACGGTCGAGATGGCAGCGCCGTTTAAAGCGACCAGAAAGAGTCCACAGAGAATTGAAAATTGCGAGCACCAGCCCATAAATGACCAGGTAACGGTAATCCTTACGCTCGACTCTCAAGAGGCTGGGGCGATATAAAATCAAAAACAGCAACAAGGTGAAAGCTACGAAAAGTTCCCGCCAGAAGGCCAGGACCAGGGCCGGCATCTGGTAGGTCTGTGTGAGATAGCGGATGAAGATCGCCGTCGTTGACAGGATCACCGCGCTAATCACGGCGATGGAGTATCCGCGGGTGAGATTGGAGGGAGGAGTGGGAGAGGTGGGCACAACCCAATTTTAGGGAGAATTGGCATATTGTTAAGAGCCAATTTCAAGCAATATTTTTAAGTCCACTTTAATGGAATAGTTCAAATGACACGGAATTGGCTCTATTACATCGCTTGTGTTAAATGATATATTCGTAATACCAATCAAAAGGAAGAGGAAGGTGGAGTGTTGCGGGCTGACTACGTCAGCCCGCAACACTCCACGCCTCGTTTTAGAGAATACGATTGGACTTCAGGAGAAAGACCGTGCGCATCCCCCTCGACCGTCAAAGTCACATTCCACTGTATCAACAAATAAAAGCCTATTTGCGCCAGGCCATCCTATCGGGCAGCCTGGCGCCCGATACGCGCTTGCCTGCCAGCCGGCAACTGGCCCGCGACCTGGGCGTGAACCGGATTACGGTAGAAACAGCGTATTCGGAGCTAGAAGCAGACGGCTTGATCTATTCCCGCGTTGGTAGCGGCACCTTCGTCTTGCACTCGATCTCCCTGCCTACACAACCGATTAACACGTTAGAGGCGGCCTGGCCGCTGTGGCAGCAAAATACGCGCATCGAGTTCACGACACCGGATACGACCGAAGAAAGTGAAAAGCTCAAATCCAGCCAGCATCCCGACCTGATCAGCTTTGCCGGCGGGACCAGCGCACCGCACCTGTTCCCGGCCGATGATTTTCGAAAAGTTTTGCAGTCCGTTATGCGTCGGGATGGGATGGCCGCATTGGGGTATGGAGATAGCAATGGGTACGCGCCTCTTCGCGCCACGATCGCGCATATTTTGGCCAGCCAGGGCTTACAGGCCCACCCTGAAAACATTTTGATCACGGCCGGTTCCCAACAGGCGCTTTCCCTGGTATCACAGCTGTTGCTCAAACCCGGCGACACGATTCTGGTCGAAAGCCCCACGTATGGCGGCGCCCTGGAATTGTTCCGGGCAGTTGGCTTTTCGATCGTCGGTATCCCGATGGACAGGCAAGGGATGCAGGTAGAAAACCTGGAAAAGCTCTTGCAGCAACATCACCCGAAGCTGATTTATACAATTCCCAACTTTCACAATCCCACCGGCACTTGCCTGAGCAGTTCGCGCCGGCGTGAGTTGATCGTGCTGGCAGATCGCTATAACGTTCCTATTTTGGAGGACGACTTCGTGGGCGACCTGCGCTATGATGGGCGTGCGCAACCCTCCTTGAAAGCGCTCGACCCGGGCGGACGGGTTATTTATGCCAACACCTTCTCAAAGATGCTCATGCCCGGCTTACGGGTTGGCTTTTTACTGATCGAAGGACCAATCTACGAGCAACTGGTCAACTTCAAACGGGTCAATGACCTGGCCACCTCCGCCTTGATCCAACGTGCACTGGAGGCGTACGTCACTGTCGGACGGTACCAGTCCCATCTACGCCGTTCCTGCCAGATGTTCCGCAAACGCCGGGACGCCATGATCGCAGCAATCCAGCGCTACCTGCCCGCTGCCGTTCGTTTCGATATCCCGCAGGGAGGGCTGTTCTTGTGGGTTCGACTACCGGATGAGATCTCATCGGACGATTTGCTTCCCGTTGCCCGTCAAGCGGGAGCCGATTTTGTGCCGGGCAGCCGGTTCTTCCCGGACGGGACTCAGGGGAAAAGATTGGATGCGTCTCAATTTTGTGCTCCATTCCCCGGAGGAAATCGAAGAGGGGATCAAACGATTAGGGAATGCGATCTCGCAGGTAGCGCTGAATGAATAAACCGGAACAGCTATCCAATTTGTCTATCATTTCAACCAAATATCAGCCTTGACAAAACCGAATATTTGTATACAATTAGTACAATGATACAATTAATTCAATTATACAATGATACAATTTCGAGATGAAAAGTCTGATTGACAACATCCAGCTCGACTTCCGCTCCGGCACCCCGATCTACACCCAGATCGTGGAACAGGTCAAGCAACAGGTTGTCAGCGGAGAGCTTAAAGCGGGAGACCAACTCCCTACAGTGAGGGCGCTGGCTTTGGAACTGCGAGTCAATTTCAACACAGTTGCGCGGGCCTATCGCCTGCTCGACGAGGCAGGCATCATCTCCACCCAACAGGGACGCGGCACCTACATCCTTGAAGGTCCGCCTCCCGAACGGACCGATAAACTCAGACGTCAGGCGCTCCAATCCCTGACCAGGGATTACCTGAGCGAAGCGCTCCGCCTGGGATGCAGTACAGATGAAATTTGCGAAGTTTTGAAAGAACAACTCGAAACTTTAGACGAAAACGAAAACAAATGAGGTTAGCATGTCCACAAAATACAACAAAGACAAAACTCTTCAATCTATGAAAGCCAAGAAAGACGAACACATCTCCGGCATTGCCACAACGGTCTTCGTTGTTTTTCTGCTTGCCAGCGTACTAGGGGCAGCGATCCTGTCGGAAAGCGGCTTCGCCGGTGGAGTCATCGGCGGATACGTTGGCGTGACGACGTTCATCGGCCTGTATATCCTGTTTGCGCTCAAGGTGGCGTCCCAGTGGGAAAAGGCGGTCGTGCTGCGTCTGGGCAAAATCCACAAGCTGGCCGGTCCGGGTCCGTTTTGGATCATCCCCATTGTCGACACCATTGCTACCTGGATCGACCACCGGGTCATGGTCACGCCTTTCTCCGCTGAAAAGACGCTGACGAAGGACACGGTCCCAGTTGACGTGGATGCCGTACTTTTCTGGGTCGTATGGGATGCCGAAAAAGCTGCCCTTGAGGTCGAAGATTACAAGGTCGCTATCGCCTGGGCCGCTCAGACTGCGCTGCGGGAAGTCCTCGGCCAGATGGACCTGGCCAACATCCTGATCGGCCGCGCCAAGATGGATGATGAGTTGCAGCGGATCATCGACGAACGTACCACGCCCTGGGGCGTGACTGTCCAATCGGTGGAGATCCGGGATGTGGTCATCCCGCAGGATTTGGAGGACACCATGTCCCGGCAGGCACAGGCCGAACGCGAGCGCCAGGCGCGCGTCATCCTGGGCGAATCCGAGATGCAGATCGCTGCCTCCTTCGCCGAAGCATCCCAGGCTTATGTCAACAACCCGACTGCCCTGCACCTGCGCGCCATGAACATGCTCTTTGAAGGATTGAAGGAGAAGGGCGCCCTGGTCATCGTTCCCAGCAGCGCAGTAGATACGATGAATCTCGGCGGTTTAAGTGGCGTAGTTTCGATCGCCCAACAGAACCTGCCAAAAGACGATTACCGAAAATCGTAAAGTTGTATTGAAGCCAACCGTTCTTTGTTTCACGTGAAACGCACACACGAATGTCCACAGGAGTCACCATGTCCACCCGTACCACTATTTTCATAACCATCTTCTTGATTGCTTTTGCTGTTGCCTTTAGCTTCTTTGTTTATCCAGATTTACCCGAGCAAATGGCTTCGCATTGGAACACGGCTAGCCAGGTCGATGGCTATATATCCCAGTTCTGGGGCGCATTTTTGATGCCGATTGTTGCTGCCGGGCTGCTTGTATTGTTCCTGGTCATTCCACAAATCGACCCACTCAAGGCTAACATCGCGCAGTTCCGGGAATATTTCAATGCCTTCATCGCGCTGATCACTGTTTTTTTGGTTTACATGCACATCCTGACCATCCTTTGGAACCTGGGGTATGACCAGTTCAACATGGGCGCAGCCATGCTGCCAGCAATGGGATTGCTGTTCATCTTTGCCGGAATCATGATGCGCAAAGCAAAACGCAATTTCTTTATTGGCATCCGCACCCCATGGACCCTGAGCAGTGACCGGGTTTGGGACGAGACTCACCGTCTTGGCTCCATCTTGTTCATTACTTCCGGGATTTTGGCCATGTTGGGAGCCTTCTTTGCCGACTTTGCAATCTGGTTTATTATGGTTCCTGTACTCGGTTCGACTTTGTTTCTGCTCGTTTATTCCTATGTTCTCTACCGGCAAGAAACGCAGGCGTGAATGATGTTTCATGTGAAACAAAACTGGCGCTATATTGCCCGCTGTTAAAAATAGAGCCAGTTTTTCTGCTGAAAAATGAGGAAATCAAATGTACGAAGAAATAAAGCAATGGGAATATCGAGTCCAAACCGTGGGCGCGTTCTTTTCAGGTGTAAAGGCAGAGGAGCTGGAAGAATTGCTCAACGAATGGGGTGAAGACGGATGGGAAGTCGTCTCCACCCATATTATTGAAAACGCGAATAAGATTAACGTGATCGCCAGGCGCCCGTTAATAGACCGGGTGAGGCGCGAGCGTTCGAGACCCTCTTATTAGGAAAAATAAACATGAAGAAATCTTTCAACTGGAAAATCTATTTTATTTTGCTGGCAGCCTCGATCGTGGGGGTTGCGGCGGTTATTCCGTATTCCCTGGCGGCCCAGGGTACCACGCTGGCCGAATTGAACCTACCCATGCCAACATGGCTCTTGCTTTTGCTGCAGGTAGCGCAAAACGCCATCCTGTTCGCTGTCATTATCTTCTTGGGGTTGCTAGCCGCCAACCGGATTGGGCTGGGATTGCCGGTGCTCGAAGCCAAGCTACAAGGTGAACCAGTGGGTCAGAAGATCAGGTCATTCCTGCTCCTGAGCATCCTGATTGGGATTGTCGGCTCCGTGCTGATCATCTTGCTGGATAGCCTGGTGTTTATGCCCCAGTTGATGGCGGAGTTGGGAGAGACCGCAGCTAATCTGAATCAGGAAGCGCTGCAGCCTGCCGCCTGGAAAGGGCTGCTGGCGTCGTTTTACGGCGGCATCAACGAGGAGTTGTTGCTACGGCTCGGACTGATGTCCATCCTGGTCTGGCTGGGACGCTTCGTCAGCAAAAGGGAGGATGGGCGTCCTACGCTGGCCGTTCTGTGGACCGCCAACATCCTGGCCGCCATATTCTTTGGCCTGGGCCATCTCCCGATTACGGCTGCGCTCTTCCCGCTCACGCCATTGGTGATCCTGCGTGCAATCACGCTCAATGGGTTGGTCGGCATCGCCTTTGGGTATCTTTATTTCAAACATGGTCTGGAAGCTGCCATGCTATCGCACTTCACGGCAGATATTGTCTTGCACGTTCTTCTAGCACTATAAAAGGTGGTTCTCCCGTTTTTTCGGGATTGTTCCCGCCCGAAGCGGTAGAGCCTAAAGGGTTAGCCCAGAGAAACCTGCCGGGGAGGAAATCTCCCCGGTTTTTATAACCCGCGTATAGAACAAATTTTCTAATTTTGTATTCCGTCTTCCAGTGTACAATCCTGTTATGAACAAAAGGACCGGCCTTATTCTCGCATCCATTCTCATCGTGAGCGCCGTGCTTGGCTCGTCTCTGCTGACTCGTGGTCACGTGTGGGGCGATGACTTTGCCGCCTATATCATGCAGGCCAAAAGCATCCTTGCGGGGAATATGGATGAATTCCTTGCCGCAAATACTTTCACCGTCATGCAATCCTCCCGCCAGATTGGGCCGGCTGCCTATCCCTGGGGATTTCCGCTCATGCTAGCACCGGTCTATGCGCTGACCGGCCTCAGCCCGCTGGCCTTAAAGCTGCCCGGTTTGCTGGCGTACCTGGGCTTCCTGCTGGTTTTCTTCTTGCTGATAAAACGCCGCCTCGCACTGACCGAAAGCCTGTTAGCCGTTTCCCTGTTTGCGTTCAACCCCGGGCTTTTAAGCTTCCTCGATGACATCGTCTCGGACATCCCCTTCCTGTTCCTATCCACCCTGGCCATCCTGCTGGCGGATATATTCACACACGAGAACCGTCCCATTCGTCGCCAGCCCCTGGCCGCCCTGGCCGGCGCTTCCATTTTCGCCGCCTTCTTTGTCCGCACCCAGGGGTTGCTCTTGTTAGGAAGCGTGCTACTCTTCCAGGGCATTCGTTTTGTAAAGCAGCTTGAGGATCGTAAACGAATCTTTACCGATTCCCTCGTGATTCCTGCAACCTTTGGAGTTTTATGGGGCATTTCAGCGCTGATCTTTCCCGGTGGGCAGAGTTCCTACCTGGCGCAATACGCCGGGTTCAGTCTGGACACCTTAACCAGCAACATTTTTAGTTATTCAAAATCGTTTGCCGGGTTTTTCGCAACCTTGCCTGCCCAAACGCTGTTCTTCGCCATTTTCGTAGCGCTTTTCTTCGTGGGGCTCGCAGTCCGCTTCAAAGCGGATCTGCTCTTTGTACTGTACGTCGCTCTCTATCTGCTCGTGTTATGGAGCTGGCCGGAGTGGCAGGGCTACCGCTTTTTGTTTCCCCTGCTGCCGTTTTTCGTCTATTTTGCTGTACAAGGCATCCGGGTAACGCTTGAGAGGCTGCCAGATAATCGAAAAGGGATTTTTCGGAAAAGTGCTTATATTTACTTGTTGCTGCTTGCGGCTTTATTTGCGTACAACGCCGGATGGGAGGCGTATATAAATTTGCGCGAAAACCGGGAAATTAACGGGCCCTTCGATCCGTTTAGCATGGAAACGTACGAGTTCATTAAAAATGAAACTCCTCCCGATAGCGTGATTGTTTTCTTCAAGCCGCGCGCCATGCATCTAATGACAAATCGCAATTCCTTGGCGCTCACCGAGTGCAAGCGCGTTCCAGAGGGCGATTATCTGGCTTTGAGCAAGAAAGTTGGCGAAAACCTGCAGATTCCCCCAAAACAGATCGAGGCGTGCAGCCTGCCGCTCGACAAGGTTTTCGAAAATCGAAGATTTGTGGTCTATCGCGTCATGAAATAAATCGTTATTCCAAGTAACACGGGAACCTCTCCCTGGCGATCGGTGTACTTTTTACAGAAGAAATCCACCAAGGAGAATATTCCGATGAGCTATCCGATCCGCTTTTCCATGTCCTTTTTGTTAATCAGGCTTTTTATTAAGCGCTTGTTCGCCAACTGCGTCTTGCCCTGTTACCCAACCGGCCTGGCTTAAACCGCCGGAAGATTCTGCTGTCTTGAACCCACCCGCTTATGGATATTATTACGTGAATGAAGATCGTTCGATCTGGGCTTCAGCTTGGTGGACAGAAGCAGAAGGGTATCAGTTAAGCGCGAGCAAAGAGGGAATTAAAATGGGCTGGTTCCGGCCTGAAGGGGCCTCCCTGAAAATCACGGGCAAGCGCCTGGATGGACAGGGCCCTCCTCTTGAAGCTCATGTGCCTTGTTGCTATCCAACCCGTTTTCAAGCCACGGGGCTGTCCTTTCCCACCGAGGGCTGCTGGGAAGTGACAGCAAAGGCAGCGAAGAGCGAACTTTTGTTTGTAGTCTGGGTCGAGCCTTGAAATACTTTTCTGGCTTTCGGGCTCCTTTCCCGCTAAGAAGTCTCTTTCCGCTCTTCATCTGGAACCAAATACGCCACCGCGCGGCCCTTCTGGCCATCCATCACCAGGTCCATGTGATGGCCGGGGCGGTACTCTTTAACGGCCAGCAGGCGCAGGGTCCGGGTGAGGCGCTTGTCGATCGAGATGAACTTGAGAACCTTGTTGGGGGTTTCGTAGAAGAATTCCTGATTGAAAATCACATCTTTGTCATCCAAGAAAACGGCCAGCGGATAGATATGGGCTTCCATCAAATCCTGGAAAAAGTGTGTCCCAAATGAAGGCTCGGGCGAAGTACCAACCGATTCCCCGGAAAGCTCCACCAGCGCGCGAGCATTGTAGATATCGCCATACGCCACGTGGACGCCCAGGTCGGGCGTGGACGTTCCCCAACGTCCCGGGCCGACCGCGATGAACGTTTCCCCTTTAAGCGCCGCATTGAGCCGGCCGATAGCGCGTTCCAGTTTGGTGCGTTCGGCCTGGTTCGAGATCCTGAAATAGCCTTCCGGCGAAACGAACAGCACGTAGTCAATCCCCTGGACCACACCCTGCGGCACCATGCGCTGGGTGGAAAAAATGATGTCTTTTTCCAAGAGCTCAAGCGGCAGTTTCGCCTGGCTGGTTTCCCGGATATGGCTTTGTGGGCGGCACTGCAAGAGCGTGATGCGCACGTCTGGTTTTTGGCTGTTCGGCTCCAACACCTCGACGGTGAACTCGGTATCAACCGGTGAATCGTAGTGGGTCTCCAATAGTTCCAGCGCATCCCGCATGTGCGCCGGGAAAGGCGTCCGCGAGAGTAACCCGTCGAAGGTGATCACCAGCTTATCGGGGTCGACCATCGTGCTGCGCATGGCCCCCAGGTATCCATCCTGTTCCACCTGGACGATATAGCGCAGCGGCGGGTAGCGTTTGTTGATGATCTCGCGCGCCGGAACCGAACAGAACTGGTTGGCCTCCAGGTCGATCACATCCACGTTTTGTTGGGAATAGCGCCGGATCGACCGCACATCGGCGGTCGGGTGGAGCAGCGGGTGGCTGAGCGCAACCAGGCGCGGATAATCGTCTGCCACCTGGTCCACTGCCCGGGTGCCCAGCCCCCAGACGAGGCGCAGGAAACCGTCTTCTTGCCGGATCTGAGGAGACCAGCGATACAGGTTACGGCTGAAGGCTACCCCCGCGCCCTGGGGCAGAAAGTAGCGGCCATATTGTTCCCCCTCCACATACTGAATCAGGATCGCGATGCGCTCGTCATAATCGATCAGGCCGTTTTGATGCCGGTACGTGAGCGCATCGGGGTTCACGCTGCTGGCATACACTCTGGAAATTGCATTGGTCAAGGCAAACAGGTTTTCTTCCAGCGTGCCTTGATTGGGGCAGAAAATACTTTCGTACTTTCCTGCAAAGGAAGTTCCGAAATTATCCTCCAACAGGCTGGAAGAACGGACGATCAACGGCGTTTTGTCAGCGCTCCGGACCAATTCTTCTAACCGCTCCAGGATTTCCGGGGGAAACTGCCCCTTCGAAAACTCGTTGATGATAATGGGATAATCCGCCCGGATCTGCTCCTCGGACTTGTACTTCTGGTCGTTCCAGTGCATCAACCCGTTGAAGGACATGAAGTTATAGAATACGTCTGAACCCAGGAAATACGACTCCGGGATCTGGAAGCTGTCACGTAGCTCCGGTGGGGCGGTTTCTTTCAGGATCCGTAAAGCCAACAACATCCCGGCGGCTTTCCCACCTATCTTCCCGCCGCCAATTTTGCGGTTGCGGATTTCCACCAGGTCGTCCACTTTAAACCACTGGCGGGCGATTTTGATGTACCTCAACTGGTCGCTGACCATCGTGCGAATGAGCACAACCTTGATTTCCTGTAAACGCGGCCTATGCTTGGCAAGTTCCTCCGCCGGCATGTGAGCGATCACCTCGGCCTGCTCGAAGAGCATATCTTGCGGCGCCAGCTCTGGGTTGAACCAGACAAAATCGAGGTCGACCCGGCCGCGCTCGGTCAGGATCTCACGAATGATGCGTTCGAAATCCGCATAGGGCAGGTTATAGGCAAAATAAAAGTCGGTCAGCGAGTTGCGAATACGGGACAGGCGCTTCTCCCAGATTTCCGAACTTTCTTCCCCGTACGGATTTTGCAACCCCTCACGGCCCTGCGACTCGATCGCTTTCTGGCGCGCCTCGGCCTCGAAATCCTCTTGTGTGATAATACCGCGCTGAAATAATTCTTTTCGCATGCGCGAACGGATGCGGTGTCCCAAGATGGGATACTGGCTGAGCGTTAGGTAAATATTCAGAACGTTGTCAGAAGAGGGTAAGGGAATGGTCATATCAGATCCTAATTCTAAACCAAAAAGCGGCGAGCCATAAAAAAACTCGCCGCTTCCATACACTGATTACTGATTACTGATAACTGGTAACTGTTTACTGGTTATCCCAAATGCATTGGCATGATTACATGCAGGAAATCGTCTTCGCCCACCGGCCGGATCACCCCAGGCGCGTTCGCTGCAGAGGTTTCCAGGGCCACATTAGGTGTCCTGATCACTTCCAGCGCTTCGCGCAAGTACTTGACGTTAAACGCGATCAAAACGCCGCTTCCGTCCACCGTCGCTTCGACAATGGTCTCGTTCTTGCCGGTTTCCTCCGAGGTCGCCGAAATCTCAACCTCGCTCGGTTCCATCTCGCCGTGAGATGCTTTGATATCCAGCCGTGCCACGTTCGAGCCTTCACGGGCGAAGATTTCTGCTTGCTTGCAGGCTTTCAAGAGAGAAGCCGTCGCAACCAGCGTGCGTGACTTGTACGAGCGTGGGATAATTTGCTGGTAATCCGGGAAGGTGCCGTCGATCAACTGGGAGACCAGCTCCGTATCCTTGACGCGGAAGACGACCTGTCCACGACCTTTGGGAACAACCATCGAAATGCTTTCTTCGCCGTCGCTGGCGATGCGGGCCAGCTCATTTAGCGCGCGCGCTGGGACAATGATATTGACCGGTTGAGCGGCAGGTGAGGAGAGTTGCGCTACGCACCGACAGGCGGAAACCGTCGGCGGCAGCCATCGTAATCTTTTCACCCTCTACGATAACCAGCACGCCCATCAGCACCGGGCGGGCCTCGTCGGTGGATGCCGAAAAGGCCACCTGGTGGATCATTTCCCGAAAATCGACCACGTTCAACTGCACTGCGCCGTCCATATCGGGCACGGGCAAGGGCGGGAACTCTTGCGAGTCGATCCCTTTGATATCGTTGGTAGACGTGCCGCTGCGCAAATTCAGGGTCTGGGTGGACGGATCCAGATTTAAGGCCACCTGATCACCGGGCAACGTGTTGACCAGGTCCGAAAGGGTGCGCGCCGGCACGGTTGTGGAGCCTTCTTCCTCGATGCGGGCCGCAACCCAGCAGGTGATCCCCATTTCCAGGTTAGTGGCCGAAAGCCGCAAACGGCCCTCATCGGTTGCGATCAAAATATTGGAAAGCACAGGCAGGGTGCTGCGCGGGGATACCGCGCGTGAAACAATCCCCAGCCCACGGGCAAGATTCTCTTGAAGAAGGGTGACTTTCATGGGCGTTCCTCTCCTGCGTCAAAGCTGGCAAAAGTATATCATAGGAGTGATCCGGTTCTCCTGGATCACAACCTTAACAACCAAATCCCGATCGCAAACAGGAAGAACAGGATCTGTACCCCGATGATGATCACCGCAACGGTCTGTACCACGTTCCAGGTTGCGGACGTATTTGCCAGCCTGATCTCTTCCCCCTCCGCGACCTGCCGAGTATACCGGGCCGCCTGCTCAGGAGACAACCCGCTCACAACCCAGCCGGAAGCTGCCTCCCCCACGACGATCTTCTCGCCGCTGAAGGCCTGTAACCATTTCCTCAGTGCCTCGGGCGGATCGAGCGCCAGCGAAGTTGGCAAGATGACCGCTTTTGCTTCATCCGTTTCTGGGCTATCGGAAACGGACTTCACAACCAACGGCACATCCGCGGCGTGCTTTATCAGGGCGGCTTTCACCGCTTTGACGAAGGCTTCGTTCCCAGGGTCGATCACCAGCACCGGGAACCCCCGCTGGCGTTCGTCCAGGGTCTGGTCGGTTCGCGCGTTGTCGCGTCGCATGCTATTTAAGTGGTAGACCAGCAAAATCGAAAACAAGGTCAATAACTGGGCTGCGTTCAGCAAGCTGGAGGCAAAATCCGCCGGCGCATCGCCCGATAGCAGCGCGTTGACCAACTGGTAGACCAGCCCCACTGCGGATGCCATCCCGCCGATCACCCCGACAAAGAGAGCCAGATACAGATAAGTCCTGCGGATGGTCGAGCGGCGGGCATGCTCCCCAAATTCTCCTTCGGCGAGAGCTTCGGCCTGCATTGGCCGCCAGGTCATCAACCACAGCGGCAGTCCGACGGCCAGCGTCGAGATGGCGGCCGCCAGGCGGGAGCGCAACGAGTCGCCCCAGAACGCGTTGGAGGTGAGCAGGTCGATCACGAAGGAAAACACCAAAGCGATTCCGATGAACGTTGCTCCCAATCCGAGCGCGCATAGGATGTAATAATACAGGCGTTTCTTGCCCGCCCGGCGCGTCGGTTCTTCTTCTAACCGGATCTGCCGGCTGAGCCAGCCGCCGTAATAGGCCCAGACGCCGGCCAACGGTACGCCCAGCGAGATCGGCCCGCCAACCTGCTGGAGAAACTCATAGCCAGTCATCGGTGCGCCCAGCGCCCAGCGCAGGATCACGTCCAACAGAGTTCCCGCGCTCGACAAAACGGCGATCACCCCGCCCAGCGAGAGCAGGTAGAGCACGCCCAGGCGCAGATTCGAGTCCCTTTCCACCGGATCAGACAGGGCCTCCTGGCAGACGCTCCACGTATAAACCCATAACGGGGTCCCGACCAGCAGCAGCGTCAGCCCGTTGACGAACATCTCCCGTCCCACTTCCCCCAACAAATAGCTTGGAACCGGAATATAAAAGATGAAACGCAGGATTTGCTGCGTGCCGTAGATCACCATCAGCAAGCTGTACAGCAGCCACAGGTAACGATACAGGCGGCGCACATCGGCGAAGTTTTCGACCTCGGGCAGGGACTTCCACGCATCGCGCAAGACCGTCCAGAAATAAAACGCCACAACGCCGTTGATGAAGATCGCGATCAGGTTATCCTGCCAGGTCTGCAAGCCGCCTAGCAGGGCGCGCGAAGCCGGGACATTTGCAATCCCCAGAGCAAGGCGGTTGACGAAAGCCAGCAGGTTCTGCACCACCGGGACGAGCGTCCCGAGCAGGACCGCATAAAAGAAAATCGCCCGCAGGCTGGCGGCGCGTTCTTCTTCATCTTTTCCAGCGGCGCGCTGGGTCCACAGCCAGTGGAACAGGAAGACCGGCACGCCAACCAGCACCAGCGCCAGGGCCTGCGCCAGCACCTGCGCCGTGTTGACCAGCCGGGAGGAGAAAATGCTGCGCAGCAGGCCAATCAGGCCCCAGATCACCACTTCCAGGCTGATCAACGCTACGGCGTAAAAATAAAGACGGCGAATGGTGCGCATGGGGGCTCCTACTTGGGGGCCGGGACAGCTTCAACAGTCGGCTGGTACCAGTCGTAAGACCAGAAGTTGTAGGGCATTTGCAGGAGCTTCCACTCTCCGTTCTGGCGCTCCAACCGCGCTGTGTCCGTATTCCGGTAGCCGCTGGAGAACGGGTCAGACGGATTGTAGATCAGGTACACCGTCACATAGGCTTCATCCCCGGCGATCTCGGTCTCTCCCAGTTCCAGCCCGGCGTTACTCGGGTCCACATAATGGTTGAAAAACGCCTGGCGAAATTCATTGTAAGTCGGCTTGTCTTCCGTCTCGGCCAGGTAGCCATAAGCCTTCTCATAATCTTCCTTGTAGACCGCCAGGGTATAGTTGTGGACGACGCCTTCCGGCGTTTCTTCTGAGACGTACTCCTGTTTGTCCTTGCGGGTAAAGAACAAGGCCAGCGCAACGACGACCAATACTCCAATGCCAACCAGAATGCCGACGAGGAAACGGTCTTGTTTCATAGATGTATATCCTTTGTTTTCTATACTGGGAGGTTGTTACGGCGCTTCAAACCGGACTTCTGCCTGCTACGCTTACGATACATGGATTGACCGGGACGATAGGCGATCACGAAGAAGGGGCCAAAGGCGGGCAACAATAACGCAAAAACTCCCCATAACGCGTATGCCATCTTCGCCATTTTCCGGCGGCTTAGATAAAAAACGGCCAGCAGATAGATTGTAACAAGGAAGGTAACCAGGATCAGGCGCAATGCATCCACGTTCATTGAAGTCATTGTACAGCCTTTTGGAATAGGTGACAAGCAAGCTAAAAACCCGCCTTGGATGAGTCAAAAAAGCATAAAGACAACAGCTTAAAAAGCGTTGACGGTCCTCTAAAATATGCTAAAATAATAAATAGAATATATGTTCTAATTCAGGGAATTTTACAGCATTTTCTAAAAACCAACTCTAGAGGAGGCTTTTGTGAATCACCCCTTTTTATCCACCTCGTTATTTGTTTTAGTGTTGTTTTATGGAACCTTATTACTCTTTCTAGTGCCCTATGTTTTGAAACGTTTACGAAAATAGCGCTAGGAAATGAGCCCCAACTGCATTGTTGTCTCCACTTGTTCGATAAGAACTGAGTTGTAACTTTTCGGTCCGCCAGATGCGAAAAACAGGTGATAAGAATGGTTGAAAAAAAACGATCTACGAAACGGTACACCTTCGAATTGCCCATTGAAATTTACAATCAACTGTCCACCACCGCAGAGCAGAACGGCACCAGCGTTGTGGAAATGCTGCGCAAATATATCAAGCTTGGCTTGTTGGCAACCCAGCCCAATACGGTTGTATTGTTAAAGAATGGCGATTTGGAACAACCGGTCATGCTGGTTTTGTAGGAAACAAACCATCACAACCCATTTTTCTGTATTTTTTCCCGGCGGAAACGGTAGAGCCATATTGCTTTTAAAAAATGCTCCCGGAGAAGGATTTGGTCTGGTCTCACTCTTGGTATACTTAGCGAGCATTCCATCACCAGGAGAAAACTATGTCCATATCCGCTCCCCGTTGGGACTTGACCAACGTATATCCTTCCCTCGAATCAAAAGAATTCAAAGAAGCCTATAAGAGTTTCAAAACCAAAGTCGCTGACCTGGGCGATTACTTCGTTGAAGTGGTCAGCAAGTCCGGTGCGGACACCCCGCCCGATCAACTGGGTCCCATCATTGGCGAGGTCGTCGATCGCTTCAACGACGTTTATACCCTCTCCGGCACCCTGGAGCCCTACATCTACTCCTTCGTCAGCACCGACTCGCACAACAAAACCGCCATGCGGACACTGTCCGAGTACGAGCAGGCGCAATTGCCCCTGCGAAATCTCAACGTCCAGTTGAAGGCCTGGCTGGGGAAGATCTCGCCTGCGCTTGATCCAGCGCTGGAATACAGCGCGCCGGCCAAGGCGCACGCCTTCATGCTAAAAGAAGCTGCCGAGCAGAGCAAGTACCTGATGAGCGAAGCGGAAGAATCCCTGGCCGCCGCACTCAGCCTGAGCGGCGGCAATGCCTGGGATAAGCTGCAAGGGACGGTCACCTCGCAGCTTTCCGTGGACTTTGAGCTGGACGGTGAGGCCCAGAAGATGCCTATGCCCGCGCTGATCAACCTGCGCTCTCATCCGGACGAAGCAACCCGCCACCGCGCCTACGAGGCCGAAAACGCCGCCTGGGACTCGGTCCGCGAGACGCTGGCGGCCTGCCTCAACGGCGTCAAGGGCGAGGTGATCACGCTGAACAAGCGCCGGGGCCGCAAGGACGCGCTCGACTCTGCCATCGAGCAGGCGCGCATCGACCGTCCCACCCTGGAAGCCATGCTGACCGCGATGGAAGCCTCCTTCCCCACCTTCCGCAAGTACTTCGCTCATAAGGCCAAACTGCTCGGCAAGGAAAAGCTGGCCTGGTGGGATCTATATGCTCCCGTCGGCAAAACTGGAAAAAGCTATGCTTTCGACGAAGCGAGAGAATTCATCCTCGATAACTTCGACCATTTCTCGCCTGAGCTGCGCGCTTTCTCCAACCGCGCCTTCGAAAACCACTGGATCGATGCTGAGATGCGCGAGGGCAAGCGCGGCGGCGGCTTCTGTATGGAAGTGCTGGGCGTGGAAGAAAGCCGCATCATGGTCAACTTCGACGGCTCTCAGGACCAGATCTCGACCATATCGCACGAGCTCGGTCACGCCTTCCACAACGAGTGCGCCTACCAGTTCGACAAGACCCCGCTACAGCAACTCACCCCCATGACGCTGGCCGAAACAGCCTCCACCTTCTGCGAGACGATCGCCACCCAAGCCGTGTTGGCCCAGGTGAGCGACCCGCAGGAGGAACTGGCCGTGCTGGAAACCCAGTTGAACAACGCTTCCCAGGTTATTGTGGACATCTATTCGCGCTACCTGTTTGAGAAGGAAGTCTTCGAGCGCCGCGAAGAGGCCGAGCTATCGGCGGATGAAATCTGCGAGATCATGGAGCGCGCCCAGAAAACCACCTACGGCGAGGGCCTCGACGAGCGCTACCTGCAAAAATACATGTGGACCTGGAAGCCGCATTACTACTCGACCGGCATCTCGTTCTACAACTTCCCGTATGCCTTTGGCCTGTTGTTCGGCACCGGCCTGTACGCCATCTACCAGCAGCGCGGCGCGGCGTTCGTCGACGATTACAAGGCCCTGCTGGCCTCCACCGGCGAAGCCATGGCCGCCGACCTGGCTGACCGCTTCGGGATCAACATCCGCACCCGCAAGTTCTGGGATGACAGCATTGCGATTATCGCCAAAAGCGTAGACCGCTATTGTGAACTCTAATTAACAACCTGGGACTTGTAGCACACAGATTTCTATGGGTTTTTCCGTTTCCCCCGTGGAAACCAGGTCCTAAAAATTTCTTGGGAGGGCAACATGCAATACCGTGAGTTCGGTAGGACCGGCTGGAAAGTTTCTGCCATTTCGTTCGGAGCCTGGGCCATCGGCGGCACCTGGGGCAAGGTAGACGATAAAGAATTGTTAGCCGCCCTGCATCGGGCCATCGACCTGGGTGTAAATTTCATTGACACCGCCGACGTGTATGGCGACGGGCGCAGCGAGCGCCTGATCGCCAAGGTACGCAAGGAGCGCAGCGAAAAAATCTATGTCGCCACCAAAGCCGGCCGGCGGCTGGATCCGCACGTTGCCAGGGGTTACAATCGCGACAACCTCACAAGGTTTGTCAACCGGAGCCTCAAAAACCTGGACACAGAGGCGTTGGACCTGCTCCAACTGCACTGTCCGCCCACCGAGGTCTTTTATATGCCCAAAACGTTCGAGGTTTTGGATGACCTGGTGAAGGCTGGCAAGCTACTTCACTACGGCGTCAGTGTGGAAAAGGTGGAAGAAGCGCTCAAGGCCATTGAATATCCTAATGTGGAGAGCGTCCAGATTATCTTCAACATTTTCCGCCAGCGCCCGGCGGAGTTGTTCTTCGACCAGGCGTTGCGCCGTAAGGTTGCCATCCTGGCGCGCGTGCCGCTTGCCAGCGGGCTGCTAACCGGGAAGATGACCAGAAAGACCACTTTCGAGGAAGACGACCATCGCGCCTTCAACCGCAAAGGCGAGTCTTTCGATCGAGGCGAGACGTTCTCCGGAGTAGACTACGAAGTTGCATTGCAAGCCGTCGATGAGTTGCGTCCGCTCGTCCCCGAAGGCTGGACGATGGCCCAATTTGCCCTGCGCTGGATCATGATGTTCGAGGCCGTTTCCTGTGCGATCCCCGGAGCAAAGACGCCCGAACAGGCGGAAGACAACGTCCGCGCTGCCGACCTGCCCCCGCTTGCTCCCGCAACAATGGACACGATCCGGGCCCTGTACGACAATCACATCCGCCCGCTGGTGCACCATTATTGGTAAAATAAAGACGCTTTTCAGGGAACCTGGTTTGGAGTGTTTCGGGTGGGCTACCCCCGAAACACTCCCTTTTCTCCCCCCTTGCGAGGAGATTTCTACAAGGATGGCAAATAGCATGAGTCGATTGGAGCTGAACAAAGCGCGCTTCACCTGGATCACCGGAATCGCACTGGTGATCGCAGCATGTGCGCCCTCCACTCCGTTGCCGCAGAGCGAACCGACGGTTCCCGCTGTAGAGGCGCCGCAAGAAGTTCAACGGATCACGCTCGAAGAAAGCAAGGCTGCATTCGACGGTGGGGAGGCCATCTTCGTGGACGTACGCAGCGAAACGGCGTACGAAGCGGGCCACATCCCGGGGGCGCTATCCATTCCGCTTCAATTCCTCGAGCCCCGACTCGACGAATTGGATCCTGAACAATGGATCATCACCTACTGCACCTGACCGGCAGAAGAGTCAAGCGCCCGTGCGGCGGAAATCCTGCTCGAAAACGGCTTTACCCGCGCCAATCCCATTCTGGGTGGTTTCCATGCCTGGGAAAATGCCGGTTACCCGGTGGAAAGCAGCCAATAGAAGGAGATAACAAATGGCAGATCCTGTAAAAGTCACTCCCTGGCCGGACGAAGATCCGCCCTCGCGGGAACATCTCCGGCTGAGCATGACGGAGGAGGGCATGTCGCCGTATGCCTGGTCGAACGGTCCGCATGACGTTTACGCCGCGCACTCGCACAGCTTCAACAAGGTCATTTATGTGGTGAGCGGCTCGATTACCTTCGGCCTGCCCCAGTTCGAACGAAATGTGACCCTCTTTCCAGGCGACCGGCTGGACCTGCCCTCCGGCATCGTCCACGACGCGCTGGTGGGCAAGGACGGCGTCGTCTGCCTGGAAGGCCATCATTGAAATACAACTCCCCCGCGCGGGGAGTTTTTGTTTGCAAAGCCTCTCTCATCTGAGGTTAGGGTTTTATATGCAATCCAAAGGAGCTTTATGGCCGCGCTTACTTCTTCCAAAAAATCCGTTCCGGTCCGAGATGATCGCATCCTGCTCCAAACTCGCCTTGTTCTTATTGTTGTTGTCCCGTTTCTGCTACTGGCATTTCTGATTTTGTATATTTTCCCTGACCAATCAGGGGAGCGCTTTGCCTGGGCGATCAAACCGCACATAACCGCGCTCTTTATCGGTTCCGGCTATCTGGCCGGAGCTTATATGTTCGTTTATGCGATCTTTGGCCGAAGGTGGCATCGCATCAAGGCCGCGTTCCCCGCGGTGACAACCTTCACAGTAGCAATGCTGCTGGCTACGATTTTGCACTGGGACCGCTTCGATCTTAAACACTTCCCTTTTCAACTTTGGCTGATCCTTTACGTCATCACTCCCGTTCTCGTGCCTTACCTGTGGGTCAAAAACCGCGCCAGCGACCCGGGCACACCAGAGGAGAACGATGTTCCCGTCCCTGCGCTGGCAAAATGGGCTTTTATGGCCTCCGGTCTCATTGGCCTTGCTCTGGCACTCTCTCTGTTCATCCAGCCTGAGGTCCTGATCGCCGCCTGGTCCTGGATGCTGACACCGCTGACCGCGCGCGTGCTCGCGGGCTGGTTTGGGTTACTGGGCGTGGGTGGCCTCTATGCCAGCCAGGATCCGCGCTGGAGCGCCTGGCGAATACCTATACAAAGCATCACAGCCTGGGGGATCCTGATTTTGATCGGCGCCTTGATGAACCCGCAAGATTTTACGACCGGCTTGTGGAATCCCTTCACGGTCGGAACGGCAATCGTGGTTGTGGCATTGGTCGTTTTCCAGGGAGGGATGGAAATCCAACGGGGGAGGATGGTTCGAAGTCCTGGAGCAGATTGAAGCTAAGTCTGCTGCGAGAGATGTTCCGGGCCGGCCCGACTCTCTTCGAAAACAAGGTTTGAGAAACCCAATTTGCGCGCTGGGTTTCTTTTTTAAACGAATTTGGATAAAAACCGGTATAAATACCATTTCGCGACTTCTTTTATCAAGCTTTGGAGGAAAATTATGTCTGTCATTCGGGATGTCATCGCGCTGGTGCAGGAGAAGGACGCGGGTCAAATAGAGTTTCTGCAGGCAATCAAGGAAGTGCTCCCCTCGCTGGAACCGACCGTATCCAAACACCCGGAATATGTAAAAGCCAAGATCTATGAGAGAATCGTCATCCCGGACCGTGCGATCTTGTTCCGGGTGCCCTGGGTCGACGACCGCGGCGAGGTCCAGGTCAACCGCGGGTACAGGGTGCAGTTCAGCAACGCAATCGGCCCTTACAAAGGCGGCTTGCGGTTTCACCCCTCGGTCAACCTGAGCATTGTCAAATTCCTCGGATTTGAGCAGATTTTCAAGAACGCGCTCACCGGCCTGCCCTTAGGGGGTGGCAAAGGTGGCTCTGACTTCGACCCGAAAGGAAAATCGGACGTAGAAGTGATGCGCTTCTGCCAGGCGTTCATGCGGGAACTCTACCGCCACATTGGCAAGGACACAGACGTGCCGGCTGGCGATATTGGGGTAGGGGGCAGGGAAATTGGGTACCTGTATGGCTATTACAAAAAAATTGTGAACGAACATAACACTGCCTTGACCGGTAAAGGCATAGAGTATGGCGGTAGCCTGATCCGCCCAGAGGCCACCGGCTACGGGGCAGTTTTCCTGGCAGCGGAGATGCTGGGCACGAGAGGAGAAGAGATCCGTGACAAGACCGCAGCGGTTAGCGCCTCGGGCAATGTGGCCCAATATACTGTGGAAAAATTGACCCAGATGGGGGCCAAAGCCATCACGCTTTCCGACTCGAACGGGACTGTTGTGGATGAGGCCGGAATAGACACCGAAAAACTGGCCTTCCTTTTGGATCTCAAGAACAACCGTCGTGGCCGCATCAAGGAATATGCCGACCGGTTCAACGGGACCGTGTACTATCCCGAGAAGAGCGTATGGCAGGTAATCAGGGAACAGGGTCTGAAAATAGACTTGGCCTTCCCTTCCGCGCATGAAAATGAAATCGATGTCACCGATGCCGAGGGACTGGTAAGGAATGGATGTTATCTGGTCTGCGAGGGAGCCAACATGCCCTCCTCGCTGGATGCAATTCAAATCTATAGAGAAAACAACGTGCTCTTTGGGCCCGCCAAGGCGGCCAATGCGGGCGGGGTGGCGACCTCCGGCCTCGAAATGTCACAGAACAGTATCCGCGTTTCCTGGCCTCGGGAGGAAGTAGAGCGACGCCTGCACGCCATCATGAAACACATTCACAGGTCCTGCCTGGAGGCCGCAGAAGCGTACGGCTGCCCGGGCGATTACCTGGCCGGCGCCAACATCGCGGGATTCGTAAAGGTGGCCAATGCCATGGTGGCATACGGGATTGTCTAAGACCGGCTGGTTATTAAAGAGAGAAAGGGCTCTCCATCAGGAAATGCCCTTTTCAATAATTTGGAATGTAGGGTGTTTCAGGCGGCCCTGCCCGCCTGAAACACCCTACTTCCCCTTCCTTGGAGAAGGCCGAGTTGTAAAGGAAAGTTCTTAGAACCAGCCGCGCAGCTCCATGGCCTTGACCACCCGGTCGATGGCCACCATGTAAGCGGCTTCACGCATGGATACAGCCTCCTTTTGGCACATATCCAGCACAGCGTGGAAGGCGGAAGTCATCTTATGGTCCAATCGTTCCAGCACTTCCTGCTTAGACCAGTAGAAGTTCATGTCGTTTTGCACCTGTTCGAAATAGGAAGTCGTGACGCCGCCCGCGTTGCACAAGAAGTCGGGGATGTTGAAGATGTTGTTAGCCTTGAAGAAGTCGTCGGCTTCGGGCGTGCAGGGGCCGTTGGCGCCTTCGGCAACGATCTTGACCCGGTCCGACATCTGCTTGACGGTATCGGCGTTGACGTGGCCCTCGATCGCGGCGGGGATGAGCACATCGGCTTCCTTGGTGATCCAGGCTTCGCCGTCTTCGATCACGTAGCCGGCTTCCTTGGCCTTTTCCTGGTCGATGGTGCCGTACTGGTCAGTGATGGTCAGCAGGAAGCGCGGGTCCACGCCGTCTGTATGGCTGTAGGTGTAGGCCTGCTTGTCGTGGCGGTCCCAGCAGGAGACACAGGCCACCTTGCCGCCCAACATCTCGACGAAGCCGATCGCCGCATACTGGGAAACGTTGCCGAAGCCCTCCAGCGCTGCTACCGACTGGGTCGGGTCCATGTTCAGGTGCTTCATCGCTTCGCGCACGGTGTAGATCACGCCGTAGCCAGTGGCTTCGGTGCGGCCTTCAGAGCCGCCGCCGCCCAGGGGTTTGCCGGTGAAGACGCCAGGGGTGTACTCGCCCACCCGCTTGGAATACTCGTCCATCATCCAGCCCATCATCTGGGGCGTGGTGCCCACGTCGGGAGCGGGGACGTCATTGCGCGGGCCGATGTTCTTCCACATTACGTCCACCCAGCCACGGCATAGTTCTTCCTTCTCGCGGGTGGAGAGCGTAGCAGGATCGACGATGATGCCGCCTTTGCCGCCGCCCAGCGGGATATCGGCCACGGCGCATTTCCAGGTCATCCAGGTCGCCAGCGCGCGGACGGTGTCCATTGTCTCGGAGGGGTGGAAGCGAATGCCGCCCTTGTTCGGGCCGCGGGCATCGTTATGTTGTACGCGGAAGCCCTGGAAAACCCGCAACGAACCATCGTCCATGCGCACGGGGATGCGGAACGAATACTCGCGGGCGGGCCAGCGCAGCACCTCGGCGATGCCTGGGTCCAGGTTGAGCAGCTTGGCGACGCCATCGAACTGTTGCTGCGCCATTTCAAAAGCGTTGATCTGTCCTGACATATATGTCTCCTAAGAGTGACGAATTTGGGTGCTTCCTAAAAAAGAGGGGGGAAGTAGGGTGTTGTGGGCGGGCTGCGCCCCGCCCACAACACCCTACGCCTCATTTATCGGGAAGATCTACTTTGGGAAAAAATATAAGCGGGCATCCCAGGACGGGTGCCCGCTTTGCTTTTCTCTTATGGCACAAACAACCATCATATAGCTCAGTTACTTCCTCTGTTGTGCAGCTTAACCATACACGAGGTTCTGGTTACAGTCAATATAAGAATTGCATAAATACACCAGACAAAACTCACAAAAGAGCAAGGAACCATGCTTGGTTCGGACTCGTTCACAAGGTAATCAACGGCGGACCCTGCTTTTTCCGGACATACTCTGCGTATAAGTCACCTGGCGGACATGGATCACAACCCAGGCAACTGTGAATGCTGTTTCGCTCCGCCTGATACTCCCCGATCAAATCCCGGCTGGTTTCGTCCGAGTCCAGCCGCAAACGGGTCACGTATCCGAGGAAACATTCGCAGGTCAGGCAGGCGCCGTGCGGGAACGAACCGGCGGCTTGCTCTAGAAACATCTGAACTTCCTGACGGTTAAGTTTTTCCATTGCTAGCTCCTCAGTTGCCGGTCCAATTCGGATCGCACTACTTGTGGGTTGGCCTTGCCGGCCGCCTTGCGCATCACCTGCCCGAACAGCCAGTTGGCGACCGTCTCTTTGCCGGCTTGGAAACTGGCAACTTCCTCCGGATTCTCGTCCAGGACCTGCTTGACCAGTTCAGCGAGCAGGCCCTCATCGGAAACTTGCTTGAGTCCCTTTGCCTCCACAATTTCTTTTGCGCCTTTACCAGATTGGAACATTTCAGACAGGACGGCCTTCCCCGTGGACGGGTTGATCTCACCTTCAGCTACCAGCCCGACCAACTGCGCCAGCGCCTCCGGCCGGACCTTCAGGTCTGCTACCGTGATACCAGCCTGGTTCATCAACCCGAACAGGTCACCCGTTATCCAGTTGGCTAACGCCTTCGGCGTGACGGTAGACGGTAGACTGTAGGCGGTAGTTTCAAAATAATCTGCAATGGCCTTATCGCTGGTCAATACACGGGCATCGTATTCCGTCAGGCCATATTGCTCAATGAAGCGCTGGTATTTGTCCCGGGGCAGCTCGGGCAGGTCTGCGCGGATAGCTTCCAGCCAGGCTTCGCCCACGACCAACGGAGGCAGGTCCGGTTCGGGAAAGTAGCGGTAATCGTGGGCGTCTTCCTTGCTGCGCTGGGAATAGGTTGTTTCCGTGGACTCGTTCCAGCCCAGCGTTTCCTGTTCCACCATCCCGCCGTTTGCCAGGATATCGCTCTGGCGCGCGATCTCAAAGGCAGTTGCCCGCTCGAGCGCGCGGAAGGAGTTCAGGTTCTTGATCTCCACGCGCGTATTGAGCCTATCCGTCCCTTTGGGGCGAACCGAGATGTTGGCCTCGAAGCGGATGACGCCCTTCTCCATGTCGCCGGAATTGGCCCCCAGGTAGCGCAAAATCTCGCGCAGCGACCCGGCATAGGCGCGCGCTTCCTCCACCGAACGCATGTCCGGCTCGGAGACAATCTCCAGCAGCGGCACGCCAGCGCGATTTAGATCCACGAGCGAACCATCATCGATATGCGTCAGCTTGCCGGTATCTTCCTCCAAATGCACACGCCGCACGCGGATCGTTTTCTCGCCCGAGGACGTTTGGATGATGAGCTTGCCGTTCTCAGCCAACGGCTCTTCGTACTGAGAGATCTGGTAGCCCTTAGGAAGGTCGGGGTAAAAGTAGTTCTTGCGCGCAAAAATGCTGACGGGGTTAACAGTACAACCCAATGCCAACGCCACCCGGATGCCGTACTCGACCGCCATCCGGTTGACCACGGGCAGCGTTCCCGGCATGCCGGTGCAGGTCGGGCAGACCGCGCTGTTCGGCGGCGCGGAGACAGAATCAACCACGGCGCAGCCACAAAACATCTTCGATTTTGTGCGCAATTCCGCATGGACTTCCAGTCCGATAACGGGTTCATATTCGTTTATCATGTCTTACTATTGTATCAAGAGCCAGGAAAAATAACAGCCACAGAGCAAGCCGCCATTGAAGGCTGGCTTGTATGGCGTGCCGGCCAACTTCCGCCGCGTCCCCGTGCCAGACCAGGTAGAAGTGAGGCAAGAAGAGCGCCCCAAACCCGAATACCAGCCAAAAAACGGGCGAACGGCGCCAGGGTTTTGCCAGCACAACCAAAGCAAGCACAACAATTGCAAATACCAATAACACCCAAAGGGATTTTAGAAAGAAAACGTTTCCAAACAACCAGGCCATCAGTGGCGCATAGCTTTCAGGCGCATAGCTCGATATATCTTGGGGCGCGAGCAGTTCGGGGAGATGCTGCCAGGGAGAGACCAACGTATAAACCGGATGGTCGAGTAAAAAATTGATATACACATCTTTCCCGCGCCTGTACAGCCAATTTTCCACATCGTTCAGCCCAGGGTCATTGAAGACCGCAAAATCGCCGTTGTTTGCCAACCCCCCGCTCAACGAAAGCAGTTGCGGAGAAACGGGCAATCCTTTGGCCTCAAAGTAAAGCAGAAACTCTTCATCCGGCAAAATCCGGTTTAGGATCGTATTTGTTAACGGGTAAAGCCAGCGCGGGAGGGTGGGGATTTCTGAGATTTGCAGGTTGATGTAGCTAAACAGCATAAGCAATGCTGCGACCGCCCAGTAAAACCTTTGGCGTTTGTAAACCATGCCAAGGAAAAAAAGGACACCGGCGACCAAGCCACCGAGATATACATTTGTTTCCCGCGTACCCAGCCACCAGGCAAAGAGAAGGATGAGCGTGAACAGCTTCCCCCAACGCCATCTTTGCAAAAGAGACATCCAGACCGCCAGGATCATTACCATCAACGAGATGGATAACGACTCGCTTTGAATGATATGGTTCCACATCTGCACAGGCGGCGCCAGGCTGAACCCCAGGATGAGCATGAAAGCAGCCACTTTTAGTCGGCCCGAGCGCAGGCTGCGACTGAAAACCCAGACCAGCGCCAGCCAGCCCAGCGCCGAGAGCCCGGTCTGGACCGCGTCGATCGTGCCCGCAGAACTGCCCGTCAACTTATAGAGCACCGCCGCCCCCCAGGGTTTGGTGTGGGTCCAGAAACCGGGATCGGTCCACCGGTAGGTCTCTGCCGGGAAGATGTAGTCGACGCTATCCGGCAACCATTTCGCCTGGCGGACTTGCGCGAAACTGGCCAGCTGAAGCGCCAGATAGGCCATCGCGATTCCCAGCATGGCGAACCGCTGGTTCCGCGTTAAAGCCTGCGTTTCGCATGCGGGGGCATCCAACGGGAAAAACTGTCCGAACCAGCGCAACATAGGTCCGCGCAGCGCCAGCAACATCGTCAGCGCGATCTGCCCGCTGGCAAACGCGAGCCAGACCAACCAGGGGCGGATGCGGCCAAAATAGGCGTAATAGCGAATGACAGCGATCTTTCCCAACGCGGCCGGGAGCGAGAATCCAACGAGGGCGAACGCCAGGAAAAGCATCCAAAATAAGTGCCGCTTGGCCGAGAGCCAGGTTTCCAGCGCTTTTGCCTGGTTTGTCCCTGCTTTATAGGTGCCCAAGAGAACAGCCGCCAAAGCGAACAGGGTTAGAAAAAGGATCGCCCAACGTCCCGTTGAATACCCCAGAAAGCCTCCGCCCTGGGAGGGCTCTAAAAGCAAAGAAATCAGAACCACCAGGCCTTCTATCAAGATCAAGAGGCCGTGGAGAAAGGCAAGCCGCATGGAATGACTCAGACGTTCTTGAAAAGAGATCATATCTGCGGTTTTAAGACGGATCTGTCCAGGAAAAATATGAACAGCAACCACAGTCCAAGATGGAATTGGACGTTTGCAATGGCGGCGTGCCGCGCCAGGTCAAGCGCGTCGCCGTGCCAGGCTAAATACAAATAGGGAATGGATAAAATAAAAAACAGGACGAACAACCAGAAGACGCGGGATGGCTCGCGATGCTGTCTCCAAAGGATGATCATTAAAAGGAGAACCGATATTACAAGGTAAGCCCAAAACCAGCGAGTTGGGAAAAAAAGCTCGTTAATCAGGGCAGGCAGGGCCGGTTGGTAACCGGGGATGAGCTGAGAGAAATCGACAGCCAACATTTCGTCGATATTTCTCAAGGGCATCGAAAGAGCATAGATTGGATGCGCTATCAGGAAGTTTGCATAGGCGGTTTTCCCGTCCCGCAACAACCATCTGGAAAAGGGCCGCAAGCGAGGATTGTTTAGAATGGCGTAATTCTCACTGTTTGCCCACTTGCCGCTGAAGGCCATCAGTTCGGACGTGACCGGCATGCCCTGGCTTACAAAATATTCACGATATGGGGGCACCGGCAATATCCGTTTGGTGATCACCTCGGCCACAGGCAAAGCCCAGCGCGGCAAAGCGTACCGTGACGACAAACGCGAATTAATCAGGAACATAACCATAATACAAAAAGACAGGACCAAAAACGTTCTGTAGTTTTTTCGTATCAACCCAAATAGGAATAAAGTAACGGCTGCCAGCAAGCCCAGATATAAATTGACTTCATGAACGCTGACCCACAGGGCAAAAAAGAAAATCAAGGCGAGAAAAAACGATAATTTCCACCGCTGCAACAGTCCAACCAACAAAGCAATGATCACGATCAGGGTCGAAATTGAAAAAGATTCGCTCAACCCGGCATGGTTCCAGACCTGGACCGTCGGAGAGAGGCCAATCCCCAGGGTAAATGCAAATCCCAATAGTTTTCCTGCATTGCTTCGAAAGGAACCAACCAGTAACCATGCCAGGAATAACCAAGCAAGCGTAGAATAAGCGAGTTGGGTAATCCCGATTGCCGCTAGCGAACCTCCCAGCATTTTATAGATCAAGAGGATGCCCCAGGGGCGTCTCTCGGAGAAAAAGGCCGGATCGCTGAGCGGAAGCCTGGCTCCCTCCAGATAGCTGGTGGTATCGCCCAGTTCTACGGCCTGCGGGACTTTGATCCCAGCGCTTATCTGGGCAAACAGGTAAACGAATGAAAACAGAATAAGAACAATCCATATGCGCCTGTCAGTCAGCTTGAAAAAGAATTGTTCATCTTTGTAAATGGGGAACCAGGCATCCAAAATCCGGACCCGGGCTCGGGGCACAGTTACAAACAGGACTATGAACGCTTGCAGTGTGGCCAAAGTAACAAAAGCAAGCAGAGGAAATAACTGCCGGTAATGAGCCTGTGTTCCGCTCATAGCAAACAGCGCGAGGTGTAATCCCACCAGCATTGCAGAAACAAGCGCCAAAAATATGAGCAGGCCGGCGGCCCGTTTATCTTCCTCGATGTATTCTAAAACCGTTAGAATTTGATCCCGCCTGTTTCTAACCGACCAAAGCATGAACACCACAACAGAAACAAGAAAGGCGGTAAAAAGAATCAACCCCCAGCGTTCGAAAGAATAAGCCAGAAAAACCCTGTTCCCCGGCTCGGATGGGTTGGCCAGCAGCCAGATCAGTGTTCCGATCCCTTCGAGAGCAGTGACGATCAGCAACACGCTCGCGGACCGGATAAGGTGTTTCCAGCGGGCGGGATACGAAGAAATTCCTAAGAGGTGCACCGGGTATGCTCTGCCACTTTGTCCTGCGCCGACAGGTTCCTTAAAAAGACGGTTTCCGTTTTTCTAAAAACGCTTTCACCCCTTCGATGTGTTCTTCGCCCTTACTGGCAACTTCCTGCAACTCGCCTTCGAACTCCAGGGCTTCTTCCAGGTTGGGCAGCACGTTTTGGTTGAAGAGCTGCTTGGTCAGGCCGTAGGCGCCGGTGGGGCCCGTTTCCAATCCTGCAGCGACTTCTCGCACAACTTCCGCCAGCCTGTCTTCTGGCGCCACCTGATTGACCAGGCCCCACGTCAAGGCCTGGACGCTCGTCATCGGCTGGTTTCCAAAGGTGAATTCCGTAGCGCGCCCCAGCCCGATCAGGGCAGGCAGCAATAGCGAGACGGCCGAATTGGGCACCAGTCCGATTCCGGTAAAACCGACTGTGAACACGGCCGTCTCGGCAGCCACGCGCAGGTCACAGGCAAGCGCCAGGCCCAACCCCGCCCCGGCTGCTGGCCCGTTGAGCGCTGCGACAACCGGTTTTTCCAGACGGCGGATCTGCAGGATGAGCGGGTTGTAGGTTTGCCGGAGATGCTCGCGGTACGAGACGCCCTGTCCCTGGACGGCGAGCATCTCAGTGATGTCGTGGCCAGCGCAAAAAGAATTGCCTGCGCCGGTCAGCACCACGCAGCGGACCTGCGCGTCCGTTGCGGCCTGCTCGAGTACCGTTTGCAGTTCGGCGATCATCTCGAAGTTAAAGGCATTGGCGCGTTCGGGCCGGTTCAGGCTGATCGTCAGCGTAGCAGACTGGAGCGCGGTTAGAAGCGTGGTCATGCCTTTATTTTACCCGCAAGAAAGCGTGCGTTGCATCCCCTTTGTCGGAATTCGTTTTTCACGGGAAAACTCCGTTTCCCTTGGTTACCTGAAGAGCGGGTGCGTCGCACCCGCTCCCTTTAAGCATTGACCGGGCTTCTCAGCCCGGTCAGTTTGTTTATTCGTCGAAGTCGTCTTCGAAGCCGTCTTCGTCGCCAGCGTCGAGCTCGAACTCGACTTTTTCGCTGTCGAGATACACCCACAAGAGCAGCACGTGGCCGTCATCGGTCTCCACGTTGCGAGCCGCCATGATGGGCGCAGTCTGCTCCAATCCCATATCATTGCGGTAATGCAGGTGGATCGGCGCCTGATTGTGCCAGGCGCGATAGCAGCGCTCCACCAGGGCAGGACCATTGAAGGTGCGCAAACGGGTTAATGCGGTAACGTTAAAATTTGGGCCTTCGTTCAGGCTCATCGCCCAGCCGTCCTGTACCTGCTCGAAAACAGGCGGTGGGCCTTCTATAATTGTGATTTTGTCATCCATAAGGTTTTTTTCCTATTGCGGCGGATGATACCACAAAAGCTCTTGTATAATCATTGCAGGAGTTGAACATGTACAAATTGGTGATCCTCTTTTTACCGTCCTTCGCCGCAGCCTCTTTCGAACAGGGCTGGCAGAAGTTTTTAGGACTGGCAGAGCAAATGCCAGGACTGCGCAAGGAAGCGGTGGGCGATGTCGAAGAACTGGTTTTCGGCCCGCACAACATGAACTACAAAAAGGTTCACGAACTATACTTCGACTCGCGGCAGGCATTAGAAGAGGCGCTCAAATCCGAGCCCGGTCAGAAGGCCGGTCAGTGGTTGCAATCGTTCACGCAGGGGCGCTTCCTGCTGATGATCGCCAAGCATATGGAAGCCACCCCAGACCAGTTCAAGAAGGCAAACCCTAAAATTGCTGCTCCTGGCGGTGTTCCCGCCGCCGGGGACGGCGGCTAGAGCGCTTACAGAGCCCTGACAATCTCTTGAACCAATCCAGGTCCGCGATAGATCAAACCGGTATAGACCTGGACCAGCGCCGCCCCTATGTCGAGGCGGCGTTTTGCGTCCCCGGGATTCATAATTCCGCCTACGCTGACGACAGGGACTTTGCCATCCACCCGCCGGACGATTTTCTCCAGCACCGCTTCACTCCGGACCCGGAGCGGGCTTCCGCTTAACCCGCCCGATTCTGACGGAAGCTTTCGAGCGCAGCCCCTCGCGCGCCAAAGTCGTGTTGGTAGCGATGATCCCATCCATGCCGGAATCGAGGATCGCGCCAATCGCGTCGTCAAGTTCCGCCTCAGATAAATCGGGCGCGAGCTTGACCAGCACGGGAGGTGTGACACCCAATCTGCGGCGTGCAAGGGCTATTTCATTTCAGCAAGGCTTCCAACATCTCCCTGCCCTGCAATCGGCGCAAACCAACCGTATTCGGAGATGAAACATTGACAGCGAGATAATCGGCCAGAGGAGAAAACGTTTGCATCAGCATAACATAGTCGCTGGCGGCTTCTTCAAGCGGGGTGTCTTTATTTTTGCCGAGATTGAGACCGAGGACAGCGAGACCGATGACGGGCGACGGAAGACAAACGGTGAACGGCAAATTCAGCGCCCTTCCCCGGAAATCCCATGCGATTGATCACGGCTTCATCTTCCACCAACCGGAAGACGCGCGGCTTTGGGTTGCCCGGTTGCGGCCGCGGTGTGACCGTGCCCGACTTCGATGTGCCCAAACCCCAGCGCAGAATAATCCGCGAACGGCGATCCCGTCCTTATCATAGCCCGCCGCCAGCCCGACCGGATTTTTGAATGTCAGGCCGAAAGCTTCAACCGGTTTTTCGGGGAGCAAGATACATCCATCGTAATAAAGGCATGGATCGGCTGGAAGGCCGCCGACCCGCAACAATTGCAGGGTCAGGAGATGGGCGGTTTCGGGGGCAAGCCTGAAGAGTAGGGGGCGAATCAATTTATACATCGCCTACTCAAAATACGCCGGGCGGTGGGAATCTGCCAGGTGCGCGAATACTTCTGCGATCATCGCGCGGTTTGTACGGAATTCTGACAGGGGAGGGAGCGCATCCGGAGCGAAAAAGTCGACGTCTTGGGTTTCGATGCTCGTCCGTGCCACGCCCCCTGTAATAACACAGAGAAAGATCAATTTATAAGCGTGATAAAACTCCAGCGGCGCAATCCGGTTGGCATCGTACACGCCAACCAGTTTTTCCACGCGCACTTCAAACCCGCTCTCCTCGCTAACTTCGCGAACCACCATTTCGGATGGAGCCTCGCCCAGGTCTGCCCAACCGCCAGGCATGGACCACTTGCCGTCAATTCTTTCGTGCACCAGCAGAATTTTTCCATCCTGGACCACCGCGCCGCGCACGTCGATTTTAGGAGTGGCATAGCCTATTTGCAAAGAAAAATTCTCCAGCACAGCATCTACAGTCAGGTCGCTTTGGCCGGCGATCATCTCTGCTGCAATTTCCTTTAGACGGCGGTAGCGTTGCAAGTCGAATTCGTTTTTGCTGTAGGTAAGTCCCGATTGCGCAATCGAGAAAATTTCACGCGCCCAGGCCAGTTTTTGGGGTTGCCTGGTATCCATCTATTCAGCATCTCCTACTTCAACTTCTTCGCGGTAGGTCGCTTTTTCAATCCACTGCAAATAAAACTCCTGGCGTGGTAGGCCTGATTTATCGCGCAGCTCGTAAAGTTTTTCCTTGTCGAGGTTTTCGGGTGCATCCGGCATGTGGATCTCTTGGGTAACGCTTACGCAGCCTGTTCGCTCGCGGATCGCATCTTCAATTCGCCTTTTGTGCCCGATCGAGAGCGGACTTGGAATGTGGTCGAAGGGGAACCAATCCACCGCAATCGTTTCGCCCGGCTGGCGTTTAATTTCACCGCCAATCACCCTTGCAGTGAACAATACAATATGGCCTCCTATAAAATTCCCCAGGCGAGAATAAATCCCGACCAGCCGGGTCAGTTCCACGTCAAGACCCGTTTCTTCTTTTGTCTCGCGAAGCGCTGCCTGGGCAACACTCTCACCGGGCTCCATCCCCGCCGCCTGGCAATATCCAGGTTTCAAAGTCTTCCCGTTGTGTAAGCAGGATTTTACGGTCCTGAATAACAGCAACATTCACACCAATCTCTGACATAAGCTAACCCTTCTCGTCCATGGCAAATTTCACCAGCATTTCTACCATGGGCAATACATAAGAAAGCCTTTTCTGGGTTTCTGCGAGGCTATTTTCACGTTCTTGCTTGAGTTCAACGGCATCCCGGCCGAGGATAAACGGATCTTCCCAGGCCAGCCAATCTACTTCACGGGTGTTCACGTTTTCCCGGATAGGCAAAATCATTTCCGCTACCATGCTCAAATCATGTTTTTTGATCAGCGGCATGATCTTCCGCAACTGTTGTGCCTGGATCACAAAATGACACCAGCCAAAGTCCAGCTTTTTGCCGAACAGGGCCTGTCCGACATTTGTTACGAAGGATTCCAGCTCGAAGTAATTCTTTGGATGAGTTACCCAGGCGGTGGCGGAACGGTGGAATATCAGAGGGAGGTGCTCTTCCTGCAGCCTGTCAACGTCGGCAAGGAACTGCTCGCGATAACCCGTTCTCAACGCGTACGCCAATCGATCGGGATAACAAAGATGTAAGATTTGTTCGGGATTTGCTGCTAGAGCCGCTTGCCGGTAAAGAAAAGCGAAGTGATCGCCCACAGGCTCTTCTGAGCGGATATGGAAACAGGTGAAAAAGTTGTCTTGTTCTAAGAACTGTGCATTCCCGGCATATCTTCTTCGTGTACTTTGGGGTAAAGTGATAAACGCCCCCGCAAAGTGACGTTTCAAATCGGGCAAAATTACCTGCAAATGCGGAAAAAACATCCCTTGCGGGTCATGGAAAGGAAGTACGAGGGCAGGTTTCAATGTTTCCACGTTATTGGGCCATATACGCAGCGTTTACAAGTGTGGGCACACAATCGCTGGCGTTTAATTCAGCAGCCAGGTAGACATCTTCTTGATACCCGCGTTCGACCAGCTCCTTCCCTGAACCACATTGGAGCAAAAGAGTTCTCAGTTCTTTTTCAGCAGCAAGAAAAGCGGATCCGGCCGCACCCGCTTCGGGGGAACAGAGACCATTAAAATAGTGAACAATCGCGCCCGCACCAATCAGATCTTCGAAAGAAGGCCGCAGATGATCCATCCGGCCAGCGCTCCCCGGCGGGGATGACTGTCATGCGGTCACCATATCCTTTTGCGGCTTCAGCGACGGCGCGCGCATTCCGGAGACAGCCTGCCAGCGTCGGGGTCTTGCCGGTTGCGAGAGTCAGGGTTGCGCCATTCGGGGAAGGCAGGACAAGTTTTATCCCTGCTGGAATATTCAGAAGAGATTGCGGGGAGAGCGAAAAGCCCTTGTCAGCCCCGCTTTGTTGCCAGTTCTGCACCCATTGATTTCGCAAAATCTGGTGCAGATCCATCTTTCTTGCCGTAAGGATAAACAATTGCCTTGCGGCTCGTGGCTACTTCTACACTGGTGGAAAAGGAAAGCACATCAACAATAATCACGACATCGCTGATTGGGGCAAGGAGACGTACACCTTGTTCTCCCCACTCGAGCCGGATGTCGAATTCCGTCTGAGAAAAAACCATATGCTCCTTCTAACTGGATAAGAATTTGCGGGTTGCTTCGATTTTATCTTTTTCCACTTTCCCTGTCTTCTCCCAATGATCCAGCATCTCTCCCATCGTCAGCACGGCGTGCATGGTGTAACCAGCTGCCGCCAGCGACTCCTTCGCCCCGGACTGCCGGTCCACCAGCACGACCACATCCTTGACAACCAGCCCGGCGCCGGTCAGCTTTTCGATGGCTTCGAACTTGCTGCCGCCGGTGGTGGCGAGGTCATCGATGACGAGCGCGGTTTCCCCCGGTGATATTCGCCTTCGATCTCGGCTTTTGTGCCGTAGCCCTTGACCTCCTTGCGCGGGTAGATCATGGGATAGTTGCCGGCCAGGGAGATGGCGGTAGCGATGGGAATCGCGGCATACGGTAAACCTGCGAGGCGGGAGAATTGGAGATTGGAGATAAGCGGGAGATAGGCTTGGGCGACTTCTGCGAGCAGTTTTGGTTTTGAGATGATGAGGCGCAGGTCGATGTAGATGGGGGATTTGAGACCCGATTTGAGGGTGAATTCGCCGAATTTGATACAGCCCGCATTCAGCAGATGATCAGCCAGGGAGGGAATAGTAGGGTTCATTTCGGTCATCCGGATTTCCTTTTAGTAGCCACGTTCAAAATCAACCTGGTATTTAAGTTCCTGCCCCGTTGACATAGCGATAATAGTTTTCAACAAAAAGCGCCGTAATATCAGCGGGGAAACTGGGCGCTGAAGTATGAAAGGTGATCAAAAGGTTGGGTGTCGTCCAAAAAGGATGCGCTTCAGGCAGCGGTTCCTGCTCAAAAACATCCAAGACCGCACCTGCGACTTTGCCTTTTTCCAGCGCTTGGACCAACGCAGTTTCATCCAGCGCGCTGCCCCTGCCCACATTGACAAAGATGGCGTGTGCGGGCAGCGCGTTCAACAAGGATTCGTCCACAATATGGCGCGTTTCACGGGTATTCGGCAGCACGCTGACCAGATAGTCCAGGCCGGCGGCAAAATCGAGCAATTTATCGCCGTGAAAATAGGCGTCCACGTCGGGAAAATCCTCGCTGGAACGGGTATACCCGCGGACCGCCATGCCGAAGTGTTTTGCGGTCTTTGCCAGGTGTGCGCCGATCGAGCCAACCCCGAGCAGCCCTATTGTTTTTCCGTGCAAGGTCCCGGTTACCGACCATCCCAACGACGGTTTTCTTGCGCCTGCATCCGTTCGAGCATCCGTCGCTCGTGGAAAAGCAGGTACCCGAACACGTACTCAGACATCAAGCCGCCAAACACGCCACGGGCGTTGGTCAATGTGTAATCGCGCCGCAGGGATGGGTCGAGCAGTGGCTCCACGCCCGCCCAGGTGGCCTGGACCCAGCGCAATTTTTCCAGAGCCGGCAGCGCGTCGCGAATCAAGTTTGGCTCGCCAAAGACAATCTCGCACTCTTGGCCTGTCGCCAGCGCTTCGTCCGGGTTAGAAGCAGCGACAAGTTCCAACTGAGGCAAACCGGATTCTTCGACGAGTTTCCGATATTCGTCATCGTGCTTGGAGAGTATCAGAACTCTGGGCATCAGACTTTCAGGTTACGCTTGATATAGATGATCTCGTCCCGCAATTCCGCCGCGGCCAGGCCGGGACCTTCGGCGGCCCGCGCGATCGAGCGGGAGACGCTGAGGAGCATGCCCTTGCCATCTTTCCGCAACCCGGACCTGAGCGCGGTCTCCAGGTCCCCGCCCTGGGCGCCGACGCCGGGAGCAAGGAACCACAACTCTGGGGCAGCGGCGCGGACGCGGGCCAACGCTTCGGGTTGGGTGGCGCCGACGACGAGGCCGATGTTGTTAGCGGTGTTCCAGGTTTGGGCCTTTCTCGCGACCTGGATATAGAAAGGAATGAAAGAGGAAAGCCTGTCCTGAGCATTGTCGAAGGAAGGCAAGAGGTCATTTTCTTTCTTCTTTTTCCTCTTTTCCTGTTCATCTAGCACTAGAACATCCTGAAAATCTCCTGCTCCCGGATTGCTCGTTTTGCATAACAGAAAGACGCCTTTTTCCTTGTACCCCAAAAATGGATCGATCGAATCCCTGCCGAGATACGGGATTGAGCGTGATCGCATGCGCTCCGAGGTTCTCGAAGGTGGATCTGGCATAGGCTTCCGCGGTCGAGGCAATATCCCCGCGCTTGGCATCCAGGATGACGGGGATCAGCGAGCCGCGCCGGTTTAACTCTTCCTGGACGGCCTCGATCACCTGCTTGAGCGCGGTCCAACCTTCGGGGCCGAATACCTCGAAGAAGGCGGCGTTAGGTTTGAAAGCCGCAGCGTAGGGAGCGGTTGCTTTAACGAGACGCAGGCAGAAGTTCAGGGCGGAAGCGGCGCTAGGCTGCTTAAGGTCGGATACGTGCGGATCGAGACCGATGCACAGGAGCGAGGAACAGTCGTCCACGCGTTTTTCGAGAAAAGAGAAGAAGCTTTCCATAAAGTATCCTGACTTACCACAGAGCGCACAGAGAACACAAAGAAAATCCTTTTTTAATCTCTGTGATCTCGGTGTTCTCCGTGGTGAAGACTATGCCTTGCCGAGAACCATTGCCAGCAAGGCCATTCTAACGTATAACCCGTATTCCATCTGCCGGAAGTATGCGGCGCGGGGATCATCGTCGAAATCCGGGCTGATCTCGCCGACGCGCGGCAGGGGGTGCATGACGATCATCTCATCTTTGGCGGCTTTCATGATCTCGGGGTCGACCACGAAGGCGCCCTTGACCTTCTCGTAATCGGCGGGATCTTCGAAGCGCTCTTTCTGGACGCGGGTAACATACAGCACGTCGGTTTCAGGCAGGCAATTTTCGAGCGTGTCGCAGGTCGTTTGCGGGATTCCCTTGGCGGAGACTTCGTCCATCACATCCTTGGGCATGCGCAGGATCTCGGGCGAAACATAGTTGAGCTTGACGTCGAAGAGGGTCAGCAGGCGCGCCAGGGAGTGGACGGTGCGGCCGTATTTCAGGTCGCCCAGCATGGTGACGGTCATCCCGTCGATCTGGCCTTCGCCCAGTTCTTCGAAGATGGTGAACGTGTCCAGCAGCGCCTGGGTGGGGTGCTCGCCCACGCCGTCGCCGGCGTTGATGACCGGTTTGCGGGCGGCCTTGGCCGCAATGGCCGCCGAGCCGACCTCCGGATGGCGCAGCACGATCACGTCGGCGTAGCATTCCAGGGTGCGGACGGTATCGGGCAGGCTCTCGCCCTTTGAGACCGATGAGTATTTCACCTCGTTGATCGGGATGACGCTGCCGCCCAGGCGTTCCATGGCCGCGGTGAACGAGGATGAGGTGCGGGTGGACGGCTCATAGAACAGGTTGGCCAGGATCTTGCCTTTCAGCAGGTCGAAGGTGCCGACGCGCTCGACCATGCCGCGCATCTCATGGGCCACGCCGAAGATGTACTCCAGGTCGGCGCGGTTGAACTGTTTGACAGAAATGATGTCCTTGCCGTACCAGGGCGCGTGGGTGTTGTCGCCGAAGGGCAGGTAGGGGGATTGGGGGTCAGTGGGCATGGGGTACTCCTTGGGGGTTAGAGAATAGAGACTGGAGATTGGAGATTAGTAATTGGGGCGAGAGGGACAAATAATTCATTAGCCGCGTACGTTAAGTCCATAACCTGCATGAACGAATACGTTTCCATCCTTATACGCTTCTTTTCCACGCAGGAAAACCCGCCTCACCCGCCCTTTGACCTGCCAGCCTTCGAAGGGCGTCCAGCCGCAACGGGAGAGCAGGTCAGCGGCATGGATTTCGTACCCGGCGTTCTCGTCCACTTCGACCCAGGTCTCGGGCTGGTCAGGCAGGTGGAAGATGCGGCCAGGCCTGATGTACATTTTCTCGATAATGTCGTCAATCGTGAGGCGTGATGCGTGAACTGCGGTCAATAGGAGATGGCAGAATCGTTTCCAGACCAGGAAAGCCGGGTAGAGGGTTATCGAAATCCTTCTCTTCCAGGGTGTGCGGAGCGTGATCCGTGGCGAAGCAGTCGATCACATCCAGGTTGGACCACAGGGCCTCGACGTCTTCTTGCGTGGCGAGGCGGGGGCGGACTTCACTCCTCCCCGAGCGGAGGGTGGAGCCCCTCGTCGAGGGGCGCTCTTCGACTGCGCTCCCGTTGGTCGCTCCGCTCAGAGAGGGAAGGTCATTTTGAGATAAAAATAAGTGGTGGGGACAGACTTCGCAAGTCACTTTGAGACCGCGTTCTTTGGCGGCCTTGATGAGCAGGATCTCTTCCTTGAGCGAGACGTGCGCGATGTGAACCGGGCGGTCGTAGAGGGCGGCGAACAGGATCCCAGCCGCCATGGTTCTGGATTCTGAATGCAGGACGATCGGCATGTCTTTCGGAAATTTCTCGAAGTGCGGCATCCACAGGGACATATCGTCCAGGCGCAGCTCGCCGAAGGTGGAGTCGAGGTACATTTTCAAGCTGGCGCCGCGCGGGGCGAGTTGGGCAGCGATTTCGGCGTTGTCCGGGCCGGCGCCGAGGAACTGGGCGTAATCGCAGCGCGCCTTCGATTTGGCGGCAGCAAGCGCCAGGTGCAGGGTGGCGGCGTCGAAGACCGGCGGCTTGGTGTTGGGCATCGCCAAAATCATGGTCACGCCACCTGCCAACGCTGCAGCCGTGGCCGTGTCCCAATCCTCTTTATGAGTTTGTCCAGGCTCGCGCACGTGGACGTGGGGGTCTATCAATCCAGGGAGTTTGAGCATTTTGTTTCCATCACTCTTACCCTCACCCCGGCCCTTCTCCCGGAGGGAGAGGGGGAGGAAGGCACAAAAAAAGAGAGCCGCTGAAAGCGACTCTCTGTCTCCGAAAACAGGAACACTCCCGGAGCAATGACGTATTCTTTGTACTTTCGTACTGTGGGAGCGGCAATCATATCGGGCGTAATTCTACGCAACCCCCAAATCTTGTCAAGGGTATAATGCAACCAATCAGGGGCAATTGCATCGAAATAGTGGCTAATGTTGTGACGTTCGTCACTGAAAAACGATAAAGGCGAATGCTATAATCCAGCCCGAAAATCCCAAAGGAGTAGCAACATGGCATATACCAATGTAAAAGTCCCTGAAGATGGGGCAAAGATTAGCACCAAAGACGGCGTTTTACAGGTTCCCAATAATCCGATCATCCCGTTTGTGGAAGGCGACGGCACGGGCCGGGACATCTGGCGCGCATCCGTGCGCGTGTTCGACGCGGCGGTCGAAAAGGCGTACGGCGGGGAACGCAAGGTCCACTGGATGGAAGTGTACGCCGGCGAGAAGGCGTTCAAGATGTTCAACACCTGGCTGCCCGACGAGACCGTGGAAGCCTTCAAGGAATTTCTAGTCGGGATCAAAGGCCCGCTGACCACCCCTATCGGTGGCGGCTTCCGCTCCTTGAACGTGGCCCTGCGCAAGCTGCTCGACCTGTACGTCTGCCTGCGCCCGGTGCGCTGGTATAAGGGCGTGCCTTCGCCCGTCCGCCATCCCGAACACGTGGACATGGTCATCTTCCGCGAGAACACCGAAGACATCTACGCCGGGATCGAGTTCCGCCAGGGGACGGAGGAGAATCAGAAGTTCAAGGAGTTCCTCCAGGAAGCCTTCCCCGACGAATACAAGAAGATGCGCTTCCCCGAAACTTCCGGGATCGGCCTCAAGCCGGTTTCGATCGAAGGCACCGAGCGGCTGGTCCGGGCGGCGATCCAATGGTCGCTGGACAACAATCGCAAGTCGGTGAACTTCGTCCATAAGGGCAACATCATGAAGTTCACCGAAGGCGCATTCAAGGACTGGGGCTACCAGCTTGCCAAGCGCGAGTTCCGCGACCAGCTCGTGACCGAGCGCGAGTCGTGGATCCTGGGCAACAAGGAAGCCAACCCCGACCTGAGCGTGGAAGACAACGCGAGGATGGTGGAGCCCGGCTTCGAGATGATGTCCCCCGACCAGCAGAACGACGTCAAAGGGGAAGTGGAAGAGGCTTTGAAACTGTGGGACACCCACGGCGACGGCAAGTGGAAGCAGATGCTGCTGATCAAAGACTCGATCGCGGACGTCAGCCTGCAGTTCACCATCATCCGCCCCCGCGACTACGACGTGATCGCCACCATGAACCTGAACGGCGACTATCTCTCGGACGCGCTGGCGGCCCAGGTGGGCGGGATCGGCATCGCCCCGGGCGCCAACATCAACTACGAGACCGGCCACGCTATCTTCGAGGCCACCCACGGCACCGCGCCCAAGTACGCCGACCTGGACAAGGTCAACCCGGGCTCGGTCATCCTCTCCGGCGAGATGATGTTCCGCTACATGGGCTGGCCCGAGGTCGCCGACCTGATCGTCAAGGGCATGGAAGGCGCCATCGCCGCCAGGACCGTGACCTACGACTTCGAGCGCCTGATGGACGGGGCCACCCTGCTCAAGTGTTCCGAGTTTGGAGATGCGATCATCGAGCATATGGGTGATTAGCGGTTAGGTATCAGCTTTTGGCTTTTGGCTTTTAGCTTTTAGCACTTAGCGAAACCCCTCTATCACGATTGAAAGAGGGGTTGTCGTTTAAGTTACATTATAGGTTAGGCTGGAAATCTCCCCATGAAGGCGGGCAAAAGGCTAGCGCAACAACACGATATGCCGGACGGTATAGCTGCTCGTATTTGGAGGAATGGTGTACAGCAGGGAAATTTTGTTCCTTCATGGACAGAATAAAGCCTTCCATCTCCACGGCCGGAAATTTAGATATGATAACGGCAGCCTGCCAGAATTCTTCGAGTAGAGTCGCATCGCCGTAATGCTCATTTGCCGTACTGCGAAAGGCATGGAGCAAGACATCCGGGTTATGTCCAGCCGCTACAAATGGGCGCAGATGTACCCGAACAATTTTTCCATCGGGCGAAATCGGATCAATCAATGGTTCCGATGGATCTGCTCCCATTTCCGCTAGTTCACGAGTAAGCCAGTTTCGAGCAGCCTCCAGGTTTCTAACAGCATGTTCGCTGCCCAGGGCTGCCTGATGCAGGAGCTTGTATAAGTCTTGGATCTGCATCGTGGGATATCGGGAGAGATGGGAATGTAAAATGGTTTCGATCATCTCATTTTCTTCACCAAAGTCATAAAGCTTTTCAGGCTCTACCGCTTAGAACGGGAAAAATACCGAAAATTGGGGTGTGAGCGCGCGTACGCGCGCTCACACCCCAATTTTCGGGCTCCTTTACCGCAAAAATCCCATTAAAAACGGGAGAACCGCTTTTCAAAAAAGGCCATCTTGCATTCGAGAAGATGGCCTTTTTGTTCTCTGAGTTCTTTCGCGTTATGGCGTTGGAGTTTCAACCGGCGTTGTCGAAAGCGCCGCGGCTTCCTCCGCCGTCTCCGGCATGCCGTTCATGATCCAGCGCACCCACGCGTCGACCACGTCCGGTTTGAGCACGGACTTGGGCGGCATCACGCCGATAATCTCTTCGCCCGTGGCCGGGTCGATGATGGGCTGCTGCTGGATGGTTTGCAGCAGGTAGGAGTCCATGTCTCCTGCAACCACATTATTTTCCGCATGTTCGCCGGTGGTCAGGATCTCATCGTAGGTGGTCATCAGGAAGTCGTTGTTGTCCTTGTTCGGGCGGTGGCAGGAAATGCAGTAGCGCTTGACGATTGGGGCGATGTGGACTTCATAGGAAGGCACTTCGCCTTCGGCCAGCGGCGGGAAGAGCGGCTTGATCTCGGGCGCTTCGAAGCGGTCGTCCCACAGATAGCGCATGAACGTCACCATGTAGTCGATCTGGCTGCGGGTCAGTTCACCGCCGTGGGCCAGGCCGAAGGGGTTCATGCCGAAGTTCGGGCGCCCGTACGAAATGACCTCCGCCATCGCGGAATCGGTCAGCGTATAGAGCACGTCCTTGCTGTTGATGGGCGTGATCTCCCTGCCCTCCAGCCCTTCGACGCCTTCGATGACGGCCACCGAGCCGTCGTCGCCGTGGCATTCCACACAGTTGATCGAGTACAGATCCCGCCCGGCAACGATCCGGTCCTCGAGGGTGACGGGAATCTCTTCTTCAACGGCCTCAACTTCGGGGGCGGCCAGGAGCGTTCCACCGGCAAAGGCCACCATCAAAAGAGAGGCCGTCACGGCGGTCCAGATCATGGCTCCTTTGGCGCGGTCTTTCATCGTAAACGCGATCAGGAACAACAGCAGGAAGGCCAGTCCGGGCACAACCAATCCGCCGATCGTCTGCAGGATGCCGGCCAGGTACAGGCCTTCCTCGCCCGACGTGGTGGGAATGTCCGAAATCCAGGTCAGGGTGACCATGCTGACGATAAAAATCGCCATCACGCTGAGCGGCAGGGCGCGTTTGCCATAATAACGGTAGGGAGACTTTTCGATGAAGGGCAGCAGGGTCAGCACGCCGATCGCGAGAGCCGGAATGATGACGGTGGCAATGAACTCGATCTTGCCCAGCACGGGGATCTGCCCGTAGAGCGCCAGGAACTTGAACAGGAACAGGAAATACCACTCCGGGCGCGGGATGTAGGAGGTGTCGCTCGGGTCGGCCTTGGGCGTATCGTGCACGCCGACGAAGGTCGCTAGCAGAACCAGCAGGATGAAAATGCCCAGCGAGACGATCACATCTTTGAAGATGCTATCCGGCCAGAAGCGCTCGCCCGTGCTCAGTTTGCGCTCATATTTTGCGTTGATTTTTTTCTTGGTTTCTTCGTTCATGAGTATGCCTCCCTGAGCGGAAGGCCTGCATTCTTTGCAGGCCTGTAGTCGAAGGGCCAGTCGTAACGGTGCTTCCCCCTTCGGGGACCCTGCGACTTTACGGCGTTCCGCTCAGCGCGAATGCTAATCTTCCGTATCCGGAAAGTGGGATTCGCCGTGCTTGATGATCAAATATAAATGCGCGCCGATCAGGGCGACCAGCAGGCCGGGCAGGATCCAGATGTGCGCGGAAAAAAACCGCTGCAGCGTGAGCGCACTCAGGTCCGGGCCGCCGCGCAGGACTTTCAATACAAAGTCGCCGATGAAAGGCACGCTGCCTGCAATCCGGGTGCCAACCGTGGTGGCCCAGTAGGCCTGCTGGTGCCAGGGCAGCAGGTAGCCGGTAAAGCCCATGCCGACCGTCAGCAGAAGCAGGCCGATGCCCACCAGCCAGGTCAATTCACGCGGATACTTATAGGAAGCCGTGACGAACACGCGCACCATGTGGATAAAGACCACCAACACCATCAGGCTGGCGCCCCAGTGGTGCATGCCGCGGATCAACCAGCCGAAGGCCAGGTTGTTCATAATATATTGAATAGAGTCATAAGCGTGGTCGGGGGAGGGGGTGTAGTAGACCGTCAGGAAGATGCCGGTCAGGCCTTGCATCACGAACAGGAACAGGCTGGCCGAGCCGAGAGTGTTCCACCAGTTGCCCACCGGTTCGGGGCGGTCGAGCAGGTTCTTGTACATTCCCCCCAGGTCGAGGCGTTCATCCAGCCAGAGGTAGATATTGTTCCACATGATCAGGCCTCCGACTTGATCTCAACCGGGACGATCGTGATAGCGCCATCGGCATCTACGCTGTAGCCAAAATGGGCAAGCGGCTCGGGCGGCGGCCCGTCCAGCACTTTGCCTTCTTTACTGAAGCTCGCATCGTGGCAGGGACAGGTAAATTTCTGCGTGTCCGGGTTCCAGTTTACGGTGCAGGAAAGATGCGTGCAACGGCTGGACAGCACCAGGATGTCGTCAGGAGATTCAGACCTGCGCAGCAGATACCCGCCATAACTGTTAGCGGTCCGTTCCCAGCCGTTTACCACAGTGAGCGTAAATGAAAATTGTCGGAACTGGCCGACCGGAAAGTCTTCCAATTTACCGATCACGACAGGTGCTCCGGCCTTGTCTTCGCGCAGCGCGGGGGCAATCAAGTAGCCAATTGCCGGGATTCCTACGGCAGCACCAATGATTCCCCCGACGATTCCGGTCGTTGCCAAGATAAAATCTCTGCGGCTGATCCGGTTAGAACCAGACATGCGCACCTCCTGAATGAATGACTGTAATTATGTGCACAAAGTATCTCTATTCTACATTAAGAAAGGATTTTTCGATTAGAATAACAGGGGCGACTTTGCACAATCCGATAAATTGGATTATAAGGGTCTCCGACCGCTTTTTTAGAGGAAGTCTGAAACAAAATAACTAGGATAATAGTCACTTTCTCCTGTTATGTGTCCATGTGATAATTTCTTCGCGCTGCTAATTCTGGCTCTGCCGTTTAAGAAGGGAAAAACACCGGTTTCGAGCCTCTCTCCCGCTGAAGGCGGAAGAAACTTGATTTTGATTGCAGGAGGCATGTATGGCTGGTAATCGCAATGTGAGCGTGGCCCAGGGATTGAACTATGAAGGGGGAAGTACACAGACCGCCTGGCTTTTACACCGCATCAGCGGGTTGGGGATTGTCCTTTTTGTAACAACACATATTCTGGCATCTTTCTTGGGTGGCGACATCGGTCAATTTATCAATAACGTATACGAATCCTGGTGGTTCCAGATCATCGTCTTTTTTTGCGCCCTGTTTCACGGGATCAACGGCCTGCGTATCACCATCCTGGACTTATGGCCAAAGTTACTCGAATTCCAGCGCGAGGCGATCTGGCTGGAATGGTTCGTCTTCCTGCCAATCTATGGCCTGGCGGTGATCGTGATCATCAGGAATGCGTTAGGAGGCTGAGATGAGCACAAAATCACGGACCCTGTCCCTCCGCAAACGCGGCCTGAACTTCGAAACGTTCATGTGGCTATTCACGCGTCTCACAGCGCTGGGAATGTATTTTCTCATCATTGATCGCAGTGGTCGGCGCGTTGGTCATGGGGGCGCGTTACCAGATGAACATGGCAGACGTGCTGCGTTGGGCCTTTACGCCAAATGCCACTCACGTGCAGAGTACGAACGTACCCGTACTGGATCCCTGGGCCACAGCTTTTTGGAAGACCGTCGCCAGTTTGATGGTCTTGACGGCCGGATCGCATGGGCTGCACGGGGTGCTCAGCGTGCTGGACGATTACTACGCTCAACCCCGGCTGAGATCGTTGTTTCGAATTATTATCATCATCCTGATCCCGATCCTGATCGGCATCGGGATCTACGTTGTTTGGACTTCGTAGGAAGTGTCAATGAATACTCATCAATTTGAAGTCGCTGGTCGTTGGAGCGGGCGGCGCCGGCCTGATGGCTGGACTTGTACGCCTCCAGAACTGCCAAAACTGCTGTCATCAGCAAACTGTATCCCACCCGTTCGCACACCGGCGCGGCGCAGGGCGGCATTGGCGCAGCCCTCGGCAACTACGAAGAAGACCATCCCGAATGGCACACCTATGACACGGTCAAAGGCTCGGACTACCTGGGCGACCAGGATGCGATCGAGTTCATGTGCGAGGAAGCGGTCCAGGCTGTCTACGAGCTCGAGCACATGGGCCTGCCCTTCGACCGCACTCCGGAAGGACGCATCTCGCAGCGTCCGTTTGGCGGGCACACCAACAACGAAACCGGCAAACCGGTCCGGCGCGCCTGTCACGCCGCCGACCGCACCGGTCACATGATCCTGCAAACGCTGTACCAGCAATGCCTGAAGAACGAGGTCAAATTCTACGACGAGTTCCAGGTCCTGGACCTGCTGACCGTTGACGGCAAGGCCGCCGGCGTGGTCGCGGTCGAACTGGCGACCGGCGAATTGCACGTTTCCACGCCAAAGCCGTCATCATCGCCACCGGCGGGCATGGACGCGTCTGGGAAATCACTTCCAATGCCTATGCCTACACCGGTGACGGCGCAGCGATCGTCTACCGCCGCGGCATCCCGCTGGAGGACATGGAGTTCTTCCAGTTCCATCCCGACCGGCATCTACAAGATGGGCATCCTGATCACCGAAGGCGTGCGCGGTGAAGGCGGCGTGTTGCTCAACAACGAGGGCAAGCGCTTCATGGAGGAATACGCGCCCACCGTAAAGGACCTGGCCTCGCGTGACGTGGTCAGCCGCGCCATGTACCTGGAAATGCGCGACGGACGCGGGATCGGCGGCAAGCGCTACCTTTACCTGGACGTCAGGCCTGAAACCGTTAACAAGTACGCGGAAATCGACGGGCGCACCAACCCGGATGGCACCCCCTACAAGATCACCGGCGAACAGATCTTAGCGAAGTTGCCCGACATCATCGATTTCTGCCGCACCTATCTAGGCGTAGATCCGATCGACCAGCCCATGCCCGTGCAGCCGACGGCCCATTACACCATGGGCGGCATCCCCACCAACAAGTTCGGCGAAGTGGTCATCGACGACAAGCACACTGTTTTCCCGGGCCTCTATGCGGCCGGAGAAGTGGCCTGCGTTTCGGTCCACGGCGCGAACCGGCTGGGGACCAACTCGCTGCTAGACCTGGTTGTTTTCGGCAAGCATGCCGGCCTGCGGGCGGCGGAGTTCGCTAAAGGGCGCAGACTACGTTCCCCTTCCTGAAGACCCAACCGCATTTTCCCGGGAGCAGTTCGACGGTCTCAGGCATGGAAGCGGAAAAGCGAATGTCTTCGATATCGGCAATGAGATGAAGTCCGTCATGTTCGACGATGTGGGCGTGTTTCGCACCGAAGAAGGGATGAAGAAGGCGCTGGCCAAGGTGAACGAGTTACAGGAACGCTTCAAACAGGTCAAAGTGCAGGATACCGGCAAGATCTTCAACACCGAGCTGCTGAACGCCTGGGAGATGGGCAACCTGCTCGACATGGCTGAAGTGATCACCGTCTCAGCGCTCAACCGCAAGGAATCGCGCGGCGGCCATGCCCGGGACGACTATCCGGAGCGAGATGACATCAACTGGCTCAAACACACCCTGATCTGGAAGGACAACGGCAAGCTAAAGATCGGGTATAAGCCGGTTGTCGTCACGCGCTTCGAGCCGAAGAAGAGAGTTTATTAGTGAGGTAAGCAAGCATGGATGTAACCTTAAAAATCTACCGCTATAATCCCGAAAAGGATCAGAAGTTTCATTACGAGTCCTATACCCTCGAGGCAGAGCCGACCGACCGCGTGCTGGACGTGCTTGAAAAGGTCAAAGCCTACAACGACGGGACGCTCTCCTTCCGGCGTTCGTGCGCGCACGGCGTGTGCGGCTCGGATGCCATGCGAATCAACGGGCGCAACATGCTGGCCTGCAAAGTGCTGGTCAAGGATTTAGGGGAAAAGATTACGATCGAGCCGTTGCTCGGTTTGAAGGTGATCAAAGACCTGATCGTGGACATGGAGCCGTTCTTCGACAACTATAAAAAAGTCCTGCCCTACTTCTTTAACGAAAGCCCCATCCCTGAAGATGGCAAGGAACGCATTCAATCTCCCGAGCAACGGGCCCGCTTCGACGACACCACAAAATGTATCTTGTGTGCGGCCTGCACCACGTCCTGCCCGTCGTTCTGGGGCAGTGAAGATTATTATGGCCCGGCAGCGCTGGTCACTGCGCACCGTTTCATCTTCGACAGCCGCGACGAGGCCGCCCCCGAGCGATTGCAGATCCTGGCCGAACCCTCTGGCGTGACGCGCTGCCACACCATCTACAACTGTACAGTCGCCTGCCCGCGCGATATCCAAATCACGCTGGCGATCGGCGAGCTGAAGAAGGCAACAATAACCGGCAAGCTGGATTAACAAAACAATACGCATATCTGCTCAGGCTTATCCGAAAAATTGGGCAAAAACGGTGTGCGCGGGGGCGTACGTCCCCCGCGCACACCGTTTTTGCCACCTCTTAAATGCAGGCTAAGAAGTTACCAATACACGAGAGATTTTAGACCGAGGCGTGCACGCCTCGGTCTTTTTATGGTGGACCGCGGCACGTTTATAATCAACTGATGAAACCCTGGAAAACAAGAACAAGACAAATTGTCCTGAACGATCATCCCTGGCTAACCGTGGAACACCACACCGTGGAATTGCCAGATGGGCGGCTTATCGAAAACTGGCCCTGGATCATCACCCCTGATTACATCAACGTGGTCGCGGTCACCGAGGACGGGCATTTCATCTGCTTTCGCCAGGTCAAGTATGGGATCGAAGGGGCCACGCTCAGCATCGTCGGCGGGTATATCGAGGAGGGAGAAGAACCCCTGGCGGCTGCGCAGCGGGAATTGCGGGAAGAGACCGGGTACGAATCCCCGGATTGGGTCCCGCTGGGCAGTTACCTTCTCGACCCGAACCGAGGGATCGCCACGGGACATCTGTTCCTGGCCCGCCAGGCGCGTTACGTTCAACCCAGGGATGCGGACGATCTCGAAGAACAGGAGCTTCTCCTGCTCACGCATAAGCAAATAGAGACTGCTTTGGAAAATGGGCAGATCACAGTGCTGTCCTGGGCTGCGGCGGTCGGATTTGCGTTGAGGAAGTTGTGATAACATGATACTTATAAATGACAGAAATAACACATTGTCACGAAAGGAGATAATGCTATGGCTGACAATACCAAGCACCCGATCAAGCCCCCATTTGGTCGTGGCACCTCAAACCGGGACTGGTGGCCGAATCAGTTGAATCTTAAGGTTCTGCACCAGCATTCCTCCAAATCGAATCCGATGGATGAGGATTTCAACTACGCGGAAGAGTTCAAGAAACTCGACCTGGAGGCCGTGAAAAGGGACCTGGCTGCACTGATGACAGACTCGCAGGATTGGTGGCCGGCGGATTACGGTCACTATGGCGGGCTCTTCATCCGCATGGCCTGGCACAGCGCCGGGACCTACCGCATGGGTGACGGCCGCGGCGGGGCAGGGACCGGCAACCAGCGTTTCGCGCCCCTCAACAGTTGGCCTGACAATGTAAACCTGGATAAGGCGCGCCGGCTGCTGTGGCCGATCAAGCAGAAGTACGGCAACAAAATCTCCTGGGCCGATCTCATGATCTTGGCAGGCAACGTTGCGATGGAATTGATGGGCTTTAAGACCTTCGGCTTCGCCGGCGGACGGGAAGATATCTGGGAGCCGGAAGAGGACATTTACTGGGGCTCCGAAGAGGAATGGCTGGCAACAAGCGACAAGCCCAACAGCCGTTACTCCGGGGAACGTAATCTCGAAAACCCCTTGGCGGCCGTTCAGATGGGTCTGATTTATGTCAATCCGGAAGGCCCGGATGGCAACCCGGATCCAGTTGCCTCCGGCAGAGACGTTCGAGAGACCTTCGGGCGCATGGCGATGAACGATGAAGAGACGGTCGCGCTCGTCGCCGGCGGTCACACCTTCGGCAAAGCACACGGCGCTGGCGATCCGGCGCTGGTCGGCGCTGAACCTGAATCCGCTGGCCTTGCAGAGATGGGCCTCGGCTGGAGGAGTACCCACGGCAACGGTATGGCCGGCGATACGATCGGCGGCGGCCCCGAAGGCGCCTGGAAACCGAACCCTACCACCTGGGACATGGGCTATCTGAAGACGCTGTTCAAATACGATTGGGAACTGGTCAAAAGCCCGGCCGGCGCGCATCAGTGGCTGGCCAAAGATTGTGACGAAGAGGACATGGTGGTCGACGCGCACGACCCGTCGAAGAAGCACCGGCCGATGATGACCACCGCTGACCTTTCGCTGAAAATGGACCCGGTCTACGAGCCGATCGCGCGGCATTTCCTCGAGAATCCCGACGAATTTGCAGACGCCTATGCCCGCGCCTGGTTCAAGCTGACCCACCGCGATATGGGTCCTAAATCCCGTTATCTCGGTCCGGAAGTTCCGGAAGAAGATCTGATCTGGCAGGACCCCATCCCTGCGGTCGACCATGAATTGATCGATGAGCAGGACATCCCCGCTCTCAAGGGAAAGATCCTGGATTCAGGTCTGACGATCCCTGAACTGGTTTCCACCGCATGGGCCTCTGCATCCACCTTCCGTGGCTCCGACATGCGCGGCGGCGCAAACGGCGCCCGCATCCGTCTGGCGCCTCAGAAGGATTGGGAAGTCAACCAGCCAAAGCAACTGGCAAAAGTGCTGGGGACTCTCGAAGGCATCCAGAACGAGATCAACAGCGCGCAGACCGGCGGTAAGAAGGTCTCATTGGCTGACCTGATCGTGCTGGCCGGGAATGCAGGCGTTGAGCAGGCCGCCAGGAATGCCGGCTACGATGTCACTGTTCCCTTCACACCGGGACGCATGGACGCCTCGCCGGAGCAAACCGACGTGGAGGCCTTCGCTGTGCTCGAGCCATTTGCAGATGGCTTCCGTAACTATCAAAAAGCCAAGTACGCTGTCACAGCCGAAGAACTTCTGGTCGACAAAGCGCAATTGCTGACGTTGACCGCGCCCGAGATGACCGTTCTGGTGGGCGGCATGCGCGTCCTGGGCGCCAACTTCGCAGGCAGCAAACACGGCGTCTTCACCGACCGTCCGGGTGCGCTGAGCAACGACTTCTTCGTGAACCTGCTCGATATGCGCACGGCCTGGAAGGCCGTGAATGAAGACGAAGACCTGTTTGAAGGCCGCGATCGAGTAACCGGCGAACCGAAGTGGACCGGCACCCGCGTCGACCTGATCTTTGGCTCAAACTCCCAACTGCGCGCCCTGGCTGAGGTCTATGCATCTGCAGACGCGCAGGAGAAGTTCCTCCATGACTTTGTGTCCGCCTGGACCAAGGTGATGAACCTGATCGCTTCGATCTGGCCTGATGCGGGCAATACAATAACGTCTCAGAGAACTTCGTCTCTGCGTTTCCGGCGGGAAAAATACCAAAAAAAGGTTATGAGCACGTGTACGCGTGCTCATAACCTTTTTTTCGGTTCACTTCTATAGCATAGGCTGAGCAGTTACGTTTTCCCCTTATTTTCGGTATCTTTTTGCAAATTGCGTAAGTTCTATCTATAATGGAATTGTAGAGAAAGGCTTCCCATGTCCTGGAAAAATCAATTGAAAGGCGATCCTTTACCCTGGCTTCTGGAAACGGATTCGCCGGGGGTACGTTTCCTGGCGTTGCGTGATCTTACAGACGAAGCTGACGAGGCAGGAATCGCTGCCGCTCAAAAAGCGGCGCACGAGGACGGTCCCATCGCCACGATACTTGATAACATGAGCAATGATGGCTATTGGGCCGAACCTGGTCCCGGTTACCTGCCAAAGTACCGTTCCACCGTGTGGGCCCTGATCCTGCTGGCGCAACTGGGCGCTTCCGCGAAGCAAGACGAGCGCATCGCGCTGGCCTGTTCCTACCTGCTGGATCATGCCCTGGCCACTGGCGGACAATTCTCCACCTCGGGAGCGCCTTCCGGGACCGCCGACTGCCTGCAGGGCAACCTGTGCTGGGCGCTGACGGCGCTCGGTTACGACGACCCGCGCCTGGACCTGGCCTACAAGTGGATGGCGCGCAGCGTGACCGGCGAAGGGATTGCTCCCATGCATGATCGGAATGCATCCGTACGTTATTACGCCGGCAAATGCGGACCGCTCTTTTGCTGCGGTGCGAACAACAAGCAGCCCTGCGCCTGGGGCGGGACCAAGGTCGCGCTGGCCTTCAACGTCCTGCCGAAAGAGCGCTGCACTCCTTTGATCGAAGATGCAATCCAACAGGGCGTGGACTTTTTCTTCAGCGTTGACCCTGCGGAAGCGAGATACCCCAGCGGTTGGAGCGATAAGCCCAGCGGCAACTGGTGGAAGTTTGGATTCCCGGTCTTCTATGTCACCGATATCCTGCAGATCGTGGAAGCGCTGGTTGGGCTGGGCTACGGCCACGATCCGCGCCTGGGAAACGCGTTGGATCTCATTCGAGACAAGCAAGACGAAAACGGGCGCTGGCCGCTGGAATACGACTATAGCGGCAAGACCTGGGTAGAATTTGGCAAAAAGAAGGCACCCAATCCATGGGTCACGCTGCGGGCATTGCGGGTGTTGAAGGCGGTCGGGTAGTCCATTGTATAATTACCTCAAGCCTTCATCCGCCAAAGGAGACACCAATGGCATTTACCCTCGTTAACTACTCCCAGCAAGACCCGGCCTGGAAATCGGTCAAAATCGGCTCCAGCAGCGAGACAATCGGCCACGTCGGCTGTGCGCTCACAAGCGTCGCTATGCTGGTCAGCGGGCATGGCTACCCCGAGACGCCCAAGACGCTTAACGCCAAGCTCAAGGCCCGCGGCGGCTACGTGGATGCGTCTATTATCTGGGGCGCGGTCACCAGCATTTATCCGCAAGTGGTTTACCGGAATTTGGTGCTGTGCCGCGACATCGCTGCGCCGCTGGCCCAGATCGATGCCTCCCTGGTAGCCGGCCAGCCCGTGCTGGTCGAGGTGGATAGTTCGCCTAAGGCCGGCCTGCAAACGCACTGGGTGGTGCTCTATAAAAAACAGGGCGACGACTACCTGATGCTCGACCCCTGGCCACTTCCCACCGAAAGCGGCCAGGATGTGCCCCTCCTGCCGCGTTACAGTCACGGCAAGGCGCTCAAGAAGAGCATCACTGCCGTTGTCTTTTACGAGAGCTTACAGCCCGGTTCGGGCGACTCCAGCGATGCGGCTTCAACGACCCCTGCTTCACCCACCGAAGCGGGAACGTACGTCCAAGTGCCCGTGACCGTGAGCGCCGGCTTGCGATTGCGTTCCGCCTCCACAACTGTTTCCGATACCGTTGCGATCGAGCCTCCGGGCGCGTTGCTGCGCGTGACAGAGCCAGTGGATGTGGCGCTGCCCAAGATCGGCGTCTATGACCAGTGGATCAAGGTCCGCGACGGGCAGGAACGCGAGGGCTACGTGGCGGCCTGGTACGTGGAAAAAGGGCCGACGGTTGCAGGTCAGGAGGAACCTGAACCAACGGATGCAACTCCGGGACCGACACCAGAACCCGTTCCCGGACCGGAGCCGGTCCCAATTCCGGAATCCGATTCTGCACCAGAAGCCGAAACATTGACCGTCCACGTCTTGCAGTCCGTGGGATCAGCCGGCCTGCGCCTGCGAAAAACGCCCAGCATGGGCGGCGCGCTGGTGGCCGTCGAACAGGCCGGGACCGCCCTGACGGTCCTGGAACCCGAAGCGCAGGCCCGGCCTAAGATCGGCGTGAAAGGCAATTGGCTGCACGTTTCCGACCCCAAGCAATTACAAGGCTACGTGGCCGCGGACTATGTTGAACTGCGCGAAGAACCGGCTCCCCCGGTACCGGACGAAGGCGAGACAGAAACGCCGGATGAAACGCCCGATCCCTTATCGCAGGCCGTGACCGTGTACGTCAGCCCGGCAGCCTCGGCCGGATTGCGCATGCGCAGCGGGCCGACCACCAACGCAGCCACACTTAAAATCCTGGCCCCAAACACCCCCCTGACCCTGCTGCAAGGCACCATCGATCTGGTCGGCGCATATAACATCTGGCTCAAGGTGCGCGAACCCGGTGGGACAGAGGGATTCGTGGCGGCCTGGTACGTGCGAAAGTGAGGCCCGGGAAGGTCCAGCGCCGCTCTCCCGCCTCGACCGCCTTTCTCGCTTGGGGCGTGCTGACCTTTTCCATGATCCTCAGCCTGCTGGGCATCTGGCTGTGGCGCGGCGCAGGCGGATTCGAGACCGCTATCCAGCGCGGGCCGTACACCAACCTGCAGACCGCGCTGGCGTCGGTCGCGGTGACCTGGTTACTGGCTGGTCTCTTCCTCTTTCTTCTTTCCACCAGAAGACTACAAGCCAGGAACGCCCTTACCTGGGCCGGCTTTTTCCTGGTTTCGCTGGTTTATCTCAACCTGCTGCGCGAGCGCACCGAATACGGGGATTTCGAATATTACATCGACGCCGCGCTCAAGTTGTCAGCGGGGCAGGCGCTTCCGCACGGAATATTTTTACCCGCCACTGTGGGCGACCCTGCTGGCCTGGCTGGCCCCGCTGGGGGAAAAGGGCATTTTTATCGTAGTTTGGCTGCTTAATTTACTCTCCCTATTCGCCTTTTACTTTTTGCTATTCCGCACGCTCCAGCTTTACGGGTTTTCCCCCCGTCTGTCCGCGCTGGTGACAAGCGCCTTCATGCTGGCCAACGCGCCGCTCCTGCGGACAATGGTCTACATGCAAATTAACCTGCACGTCATGAACGCGGTCTTTCTCAGCCTGTTGCTGTACCGCCGTTTCCCGGCCCTCTCCGCGCTGGCGCTGGCCATCGCCGTGCACCTGAAGGCTTCCCCGGCCGTGCTCGTGCTGGCGTTCCTGCTCGATCGGAACTGGCGCTGGCTGGCCTGGGCGGCCCTGTCATTCCTGGTCGTGGGGGCCATCCCGGTCCTTGCTCATGGGTTCGGCCCTTATCTTGATTTCGTGAACAACACGCTTGGACTGGCGGCCGGCCACGCGCTCAATTTCCGCGAGAATTCCTTTGACGGTTTTTTCACCGCGCTGGGTGAGTTCCTGAACCTTTCTCGGACGTTTGTCACTTTTGGCGTGTATGCCGCTAAAGCACTTTTACTTGTGGGAACTTTGTTTGTAATGCGCAAGAATATCATGAACGAAACGTTCTTTTCCGGGGATGGAAAACGGCTCTACAACGCGATCCCTTCTCTCAGTATTCTGATGTTAATGGCCTCCCCCATCGTCTGGGTGCATCACGGCATCTTTGTGACCCTGTCCTTTCTGGTCCTGCTCAAGAAAATAGAAACGCCCTCCGCGTGGGCGTTGTTCGGATTTGCGTACTTCTTCGAGTTCTTGCTGCCGGCTTTCGACTTCTTCCCCTGGTCTTACGGACGGATGGTGGCGCCGTTGGTCTGTCTGTGGCTGATGTGGCAGGTTTCCGCGCAGGGACCATCGAGACTGGGAGCAGGCCCGTCATCCTGGTTCGAAGGGTTCAACCGCTTGTGGGACGCGCTTGCATTCGATCAAAGAGAAGGAGCAAGTTCATGAATTTACAACTCCGCAAACGTTTAGGAGCGGGCGAACTGGTTCTGGGGACCATCCTCAGCCTGAACTCACCGGATGTGGCCGAAATCTTGTCCCAGGTCGGGTTTGACTGGCTTTTCATCGATGCGGAGCACAGCACGCTCGACCCGCACGATCTGAAAGCCCTCTTTCAGGCCACCGGGGATTCCGTTCCTTGCGTGGTGCGCATCCCGGCGCTGGATGAGATCATGATCAAGAAAACCCTGGATGCGGGCGCGGCGGGATTGCTCGTCCCGCAAGTCCACGATGCCGGTCAGGTGGAGCAGCTTGTAAGGTGGGGGCGGTACCATCCCGCTGGTTCGCGCGGGCTGGGCTTCGGACGCGCACAGGGTTACGGCCATAAAGGTCAGCGAATACCTGGAAACCGCCAACGAGAATATCCTGCTCTCCGTGCAGGCCGAGAGCCTGGAAGCCGTGAAGAACATCGAATCCATCGTGAAGGTGAAAGGGCTGGATGCCGTGCTGGTCGGTCCTTACGATTTATCCGCCAGCATGGGGTTTGCCGGCCAGGTCGATCATCCCGAAGTACAGGCTGCCATTCAGCACGTGGCCGAGGCGTGTTTCGATGTTGGGCTGCCGGTAGGTATCTTCGGCCTGACAGCCGCGGCCGTACAACCGTACATCGCACAAGGTTTCAAGTTCATTGTGTGCGGGGCCGATACGGTCTTGTTGGGGAACGCCGCGCGGCAGTTGCTGCAAACGCTACGATACTGAATGCAAAGCCCGCATAAAGGCTTCAACCATCTTCTCCAGGTTGATCTCCTGCGCGACGATGCGGAACGATTCTTTTCCCATCTTCCTTAATCGCTCCAGGTCTGACATCGCCTCGCGCAAGTGTGGCGACCAGCGCCTGGTAATCCCCCGGCGGGACCTGCCAGCCGTTCCCAGGGCGGACCAGATCATCCTGGGTGCCGTCCCCTTTCGCTACGATGACCGGCAGGCCGTGGCTCATCGCCTGCTGCACCGCCAGTCCCCCGGTTCCGGGCAGGACGAACAGGTCTGCTTCCGCGAAATAAGGGTTGAGTTCGTCCCCATGCTTTGCCCCCACAAACTGCGCCGACGGGTAGACCTGCTGCGCTATCGCCTCTAAATCTCCCTCGTTCCGGCCCATCCCCCACAATGACAAGTTTTGGTTTCGGTGCCGGCAGTTCCGCGCAGGCGCGCAACAGGAAGTCTACCCTTTTGCGGGCCTGTAATCTGCCCACAAAAAGAATAGTCGATCGATCCTCCTGTCTTCGGTCTTCGGTCAGCCAAAGCCCAAGGCGCCCCGGAGACCGCGTTATGCGCCACGAAAATCTTCTCCCGCGGGATGCCTAGTGCGGCAAACTCGTCCGCGCCGCGCCGGCTGTAGGCGATCAAAGCGTCGAAGCGGCCGAGGAAACGGATCCGTCTTTCTTGGCGGAAGCCCGCCAGCGGTCCGCTGAGAGGCGGAGCACCCAGTCCCCAGCCGAGGACAGGCCGCCCGCGTCCGTGCATCCATTCCACGGCAGAGGGCGTCGCCAAATAGCGCGGGTTGGCTTCCACGATTAGCGCGTCCGGGCTCCAGTCGGCCAGCCAGTCTAGCATTCCGCGTTGGTAGCAGAAATAAAACGGGCCTTGAAGCAAATGGACATTCTGCGCTCGGGTATACCGGGCAACTCGCGGCTCTCCGGTAGCAATACTTTCTTCAGCCCGCGGCTGCCCGGCAAACAGGCTCATGCCATCCGTGCAAGCGGAAGCCAGCCTGTCGAAGAAAGGCACACGATAGGCAGGCAACACGCGCTGCTGGAGGCCAAGTCGGCCTTGAAAAGTCTCTTTTTCGGGCGACATTTTATCTCAGACAGGCTACACTTTGCGGATGTCGCGCATAGATTTGGGAGACGTCATCCTCGTATACGGGACACCACCCAGAGCTTTGTTCGAGCGCAGCCATGAGCAGTGGCTGGGATCCCGGTGAAAGCAGTATTAAATTGACTTCGTACTGATCGAGCAACTCCTGCCAACCTGCGGCCGCTGTTGCAATGGCTGTGTACTCATCAAATAGCTCAAGGGGATATACCACTTGAATGCGGGTATCGATCCAGACGGGCCGAGAGGGCAGGACATAGATCTGGTAACTCGCAAATTGAATATCGCTCCACGTTTCTCCCGGAAGCGCTTCGTGGACTGACAACCAGTGTATCGCCTCCACCGGAGTTCCCTGGAATAACGCAGGCGGCGCATCTGGCCACCACGTTTCCCGAATGCCGGGCAGCGCAACCAGTGGAATGAAAACAAAAAATGACCCTAAGATCAGGTTTAGGGCTGGCCGTCTGAGCGGGACTGGGCGGTCTAACCATCTTGCAGACCAATCTGTTGTGAGATAAGCGGTCAGGGGGACAAGAAGAAAAAGGAACCAGACGACGTAGCGCATTCCCGAGAGCGCAAGCCAGCCAAAAGCAAGGAACCAGACCCAGCTAAAAGTGGGCAAACGGCGGCCTGAGAGCCCAGCCAACGGAGCAAAGAGCAGCAGCCACGAGAAGAAAATTCCCATTTGCCAGCCAGCATTCAGCGGAGGGGCCCATTCTACGCTCAGGTTACGGCTTCCCGGCGCGATGAACGTTTCCAACACAGAGGTCCACAAAGTTACTCCTCGTGGATTAAGGAAGGTAACGGCGCCTGCAAGGACCAGCGCGGTCCACAATCTTTTTTTATCCCCGTTCCCGAAAAGCGCTGCTATTCCCCCCAGGACGAAAAAAATCACAAACGAGCCGTGCAGATTGGCCCACAACAGGCTGATCAAGACCAGCCACCAGATTTGTTTTTCCCTGCCCTGGTTCCACTTCCACAACAACAATAACTCCCATACAAACAATCCATAAGTGAATAATTGGGGACGGTGCGACCAGTTGTTGCTCCCCCCCAAGGCTGCAAGCAGGACCAGGACCGTTGCTAACTTTGGACCTGCACCCGCATTGGTTGCCACTTTCCACAATAAAGCGTACGTCAATCCCAATACCAGGGCCCGTAACAAAAAAGTAAGTGGAATTCCGCCGCTTTCGTAGACCAACCCGAAAAGGACGGCCGATAACCAGGATTGATACACCACCGACTGGCCATATTGTGTGAAGCTGTACATATCCACTGTGGGGACCGCTTTGTTGGCGAGAATATCGTTTCCCAGCCGCACGTACCACCAGTAGTCACTGGGAATCAGCGGCAAGAGAAAGGCAATAAACAGGATCACCATCAGGGCCAGGCTGAGCCAGAGCCAGGCGTAAAAATTTAATTTCATCCCGGGGCAACGTGCGGCGCCTGCCAGGCTGGCGATTTGTGGCAGTGCACCACCTTCCACTGACCGTCGATCTTGACGATGACCCGGCTCTCATTGTGCGACGCCACGCGGACGCCTTCGGGCAGCGCCGTGCTGACCAGCATGGTATAGCTGGCGATGGCGGTGTCGCCGTAACGCTGGATATGCAGGTTGGCCAGGTCCAGGCGCGACTTGGCCTTTTGCCCCTGCATCCTCCGCGCCGAAGACCGAGCCGCGCTCGGCGTTGGCGTTCATCATGAACTCGTGGAAGGGCAGCCCGTCCAGTCGGTGGGGCGTGACCCACCACTCGTACAGCGTCAGGTCTTCCGCGCTGGTCTCATAGTAGGCAGCCACATCGTTTTCCTGAATGGCTTGTAAGTGTTTCAGAAGGAATGCTTTGACTTCCTCGTCCATGGATTCTCCTTTACCATAGAGACGCTAGGGCACGAAGGCACATCATCCGCGCCCATATCGAAGATCCTGCGAAGCAGGTTTGGTTAGCCACCCTTTTGATTTAGCGAGACTCGTTTTTAAACCGTTTTATGCGTTTCTGTATATCAGCAAGGATGCTTTTTACTTCTGCTAAATCGCTTTCGCTCACATACTGAGAAAGCTCAGATAAGAGTGTATTTACATCCGGCTCATAATCGTGAAGCAAGGTAGCAATATCGTTTTCATAAATTCCCACTCTGGCAAAATTACCCTGTCGATATAAAGATGGCAAGGCATATAGTTTCAATAAAAGCAAGCCATCCACAGTTGCTATCGGAATATTTCGATCAAGAAACCGCTGTTCTTTTGAATATTTGCTGTGGACTTTTTTGAAGAGCGGATTTTTCGTGAGCAGAATATCAATTTCGAGTTCCCCATAATTTGCACGGACAAAATACATCTCCTGACTGGAAATATTGAGTTTAGGCAATTTTTCAACTGATGACAGGGACATAAGCAAATCTAAATCTTGCGTGTTTCGCCCTTCAACATAATGTAAAAGAGCAATTCCCCCAACCAGAACATAATCAATTCTGCGTTGCTCTAGAACGGAGAATAACTCTTGAACAGATTGAATGAGTAAATCCGAATTAATCGAGCCACCTAGCCAATTCTTTATATTGAAAGCAACGGCGTTGCGAATCACAATTGCAATTTGAGTACTACTCTGGATCGTCATTTTATGTTCCTGCTGCAAGTGTAGCATAATTTGAACTTGTCGGAAATCTCCCATGCGAAATCCCAGAGAACCCTAATTTGAGCTTATGTTTTAGAGAGGTTAGATAACAGAACCTTCAAATACTCGTCGATCATTTTTTCCAAACCCAGCTCCGCTTCAGCCCGGGCACGCGCAGCTTTGCGATAGCGTTCCTGCGCCTGCAAAACTTCAACAGCCGCCTGGGCCAACGCCGGCACATCCGGCTGCTCCAGTTTCCACGGGTTCCCACCATACGGGACAAGTTTTCCGGCCTGCTCGCCAAGCAGTTCACGCAACGATCCGGTATCGAACCCAACTACCGGCAGTCCGCAGGCCAGCGCCTCGATGACCGAGTTCGGGCAGGGCGGGTTGATCTCAGCGGAAAAGAGCAGGTGCGAGGAACGCATCAGCTCCGGGATCTGCTCGCGCTGGATCACTCCTAAAAATTCGATTGCAACTTTGGCTTTTTCTGCCAATCGAGCCTCAGCGCTCCGGTCTATTGCGCCGGCTACCGTCAGTTTGATCGGGAAACGCTCAGACAAGCTTTCTGCGAACTGCACTGCCACACGAAGTCCGAAATCCAGCCCGCCCGCCAGGCTTCCTTCTACGACCAGCAAACGATAAGGCGGGTGGGGCGGGATGGCTATCCCGCCTTCCCGGCGTGTACGACTCCAAATCGACGCCATTGAGAATTACTTGTTCCGGCACGCGCGCCGCGCCATACCAGTCCTGCCACCACTTCGAAATGAAATTGCTCTGGTACACCACCCGGTCTGCCAGCCGGTTGCGAATGAAGGACAACAACAGGTTCCCGTACTCGGCGCGCAGCGTGTACCGCAGTCCGCTCCAACGGGCGCGCTGGACCCAGTTGACGCCGTCCAGCCGTTGCACGATGGGGATGCCGCGCTTTTTCGCCCGCCACAACGGAACCAGGTGACGGGTCCCGCCGATGACCAGGACCGCATCGGAGCCGGCTTCTCAGGTCGTGCGTCACTTCGATCTCGCGTTTCTCCAACCCGCCTTCGAACTTCGCCCGGAAAGAAGCCATTCCCCCGGAGCTGGTTTGTGGAACGATGCAAATACGAGGCATGCCGATATTATATCTTGCCCGGTTGCGGGCAGAGCGCAGAAGGTTTTATGGTATCCTTAGCCAACATTTTCATCCGGAGCCTGTCCATGTACGTTGCCATTGAAGGGGTGATCGGTGTAGGCAAGACCACCCTGGCCCGCCTGTTACAAGCACGTTTCGATGCCGAACTGCTGCTCGAAATTTTCGAGGAGAACCCTTTTCTCTCGGACTTCTACGGCGACAGGGCCCGGTACGCCTTCCAGACCCAGATCTTCTTCCTGCTCAGCCGCTATCGCCAGCAGAACAGCACCGTGCCCAAAATGCTGGCCGGGGGCAAGAATTTGCTGGCAGACTACACCTTTGCCAAAGACGCCCTGTTTGCCGGCATCAACTTGAGCGGCGATGAGCTTGACATGTATCATAAGGTCCATGAAGCATTGGGGGAGAAAATCCCTAAACCCGATCTGATCCTTTACCTGCAGGCCAGCACGGACGTGCTCATGCAGCGCATCGCTTTCCGCGACCGGCCCTACGAGCGCCAGATGGAACGCAGCTATATCGACGAGTTGAACCAGGCCTACGAGGCCTTCTTTTCGAAGCCGTACGACAGCGTGCCGGTCCTGAAAATCGACACGGACCCGCTGAATATCATCCACAGGCCGGAACACCTGACCTTGATCGAGAACCGCCTCAAACAAAGCCTGGGCCTGTCCCCGTACCAACCGGGGCTGCCTCTGCCCGAGGCCGATCCTCCGCCAGGCTTCGAAAATTTGGCGGAACAAGGCTAACTCTCCGTAAGGGAGGCTCTATGCGCGTCACCCGTGAATCGCTCATCCGCATCGCTAAAGAGACCGTGCAGGAACGGATGTACAACGAAAAGGATATCGTTGCCGCCTACCTGACCGGTTCTCTGTTGAACGAAGATCCCCTTTTCGGCGGCGTGACCGATATCGACCTGGTGCTGGTCACGGCCGAAAAGCCTCTCATGAGCCGCGAGATCGTCGCATTGACGCCCGACTTTCACCTGGATATCTCCTTCCGCGCCAAAGCGGAATACGACCCGCCGCGCGAGTTGCGCGCCAACCCCTGGCTGGGATATGAAGTCTACGACCTGATGATCTTATACGAGAGCCGCCATTTTATCGAGTTCACGCAGGCGGCGGTCCGGGCGGGGTTCGAGTTCCACGGGCCGGCCCTGGTGTTGCAGCGCTGTCGCAAGCTGCTGGACCACGGCCGCAAGATCTGGTTCGATCTGTCGGACGCCGGCGAATCCGTCGGGCCGAAGGAAGTTGCCAAGTATCTCAAGTCCCTCTACCACGCGGCCAACGTCATCGCTGAACTGCACGGGCCGCCGTTAGCGGAACGCCGCTTGTTGCTGCAGTTCCCCTCTTTAGCGGAGCAGGCAGGGCGTCCCGGCTTGAGCGCCGGATTGTTGGGACTGCTGGGCGCGGCGGACCTGGACGCCTCCACCCTAGAAGGCTGGTTGCCGGGCTGGGAGTCTACTTTCCAGGCCGGGTTTGAAACCGGGAAAGCCGACGTACGAATCCAGCCGGCTCGCTTGAACTACTACAAGAAGGGCTTTGAAGCCATGCTGGCCGGCGCGGACCCAAGCGCGCTGCTCTGGCCGCTGCTCACTACCTGGACAAACGCCGCGGTCGTACTGCCCGAAGATGAGATTCAAGCCTGGCAGGTGGCCTGCGCTGCCCTCGGCCTGAGCGGGAAGCGCTTTGCCGAGCGCGTCGAGGGCCTGGACCAGTACCTGGACGAGCTGGATATCCTGCTGGATGAGATCGCCCAGGAGAACGGGCTGGAACCTTCCACGAGCATGTAGAAACAGGCGACTGTTACTTTGGAACGTGACAGTTGTCTGCGAGCAGCACATATGGGGGTAACCGAAAGCCACCCAAGGGCAGCTTTGGCGCTCCCCCTGTGGATAACTCGGGGAAAACTGTGGATAACTCGGTCCAACTGTGGACAATCGCTCACTTGTTCGAAAAAGGAAAAAAAACGACCCCTATATATAGGATGCGCAACGCAGCGTTTGCCAGATGTGGAAAGGGCCAAAAAAGGGGAAAAACTCTCCCCAATCTGTCCCGGTTTTCTCCACATGCGCGTTCTAACAGACCTCCTTCCCTGCGCCCGAAGATACGGGTTGCGCCTTTCATGCATCCCCACATCTAAGGGCTGGGAGCCGCTTTAGCCCGGTTATCCACATTATCCACCGGGCCTACTAATACAACTAAATCCATATATTAATCTAAATATGCTTAAATCTATCTTGTATCCAGGCAGTTAATCTTGTACAATCTGACTATAAATCCAATTTGAAATCAATTTAGAAGTACGGTGCCCCAATCATTGGACAAGCTGGGAGGCTAACATGGATATGATCAAGGTTTCAGCGAACTCCCGTACATCGGCAGTCGCCGGGGCAATTGCAGGTGTCGTTCGCGAACACAAACGGGCGGAAGTACAGGCAATTGGCGCCGGCGCCATCAACCAGGCGGTCAAGGCCCTTATTCTAGCGTCTGGCTATCTCCGCGAGGACGGCATCGCCGTCTGCTGCCTGCCCGAGTTCGTAGACGTGGAGATCGAAGAGAAAGTGCGCACGGCCGTCAAGCTGGTGGTGGAACTGTACCCTGAGATGGTCAGGCCGAGCATCCTCGAGCCCTGAGACAGGCATTACCCGGCCAGTGGTTTGTTCCGTTGAGGTTTCGATACAATCGGCCTCAATCGTATTTCTTTTCGGTTAAAATGCTCCTATGCGTCGAAGCAAACTTTTCATTCGCTGGCTGAGCGGCTGGCTGTTGCTGTGCCTGCTGGGGGTGGGGGTGTTGGGCGGGGCGAAGATGGCTGTCCGTGCGGCGCCGAAGGCAAAACCGCTAGCGATTTGCCCGGATCCAACCATTGCGGAGTGGACCTTTGCGGGAAATTCAACAGTCGCCACCACTGGTGCAGGAACATTTTCGTACGGCTCGGGTACTAATGGACCATCATATTTGGGTGGAGAAACTGCTTTAGAAGAGCCAGCGATAAGTTTTACAGGGTGGAATACAGCAACTTTGAACGCGAACGATTTCCTGGAATTTGATGTTGATACAACAAATTGGTCTGATGTCGTCGTGAGTTTCAAATATAGATCTACAGGTTCTGGCCCAACTACACTAGAATTGCAATACTCACTTGATGGTGCAACATTTACCTCGTTTGATGTGCCGAGAACTTTGGCGACAAACTCAAACTTTCACATGCTCGACTTTGATCTAAGTTCAATGGTAGCAATTAATGATAACGCTAATGCAAAATTTGAAATTGTTTGCTTATGGTGCAACTGCTGCAAATGGTGCTCTAAGAATTGATAACGTAATATTTTCTGGATATTGTCCCCACCTCCTCTCACAGTCATCATCAGTGAAGTCGCTTGGGCAGGAACCGAAGCTAACACAGACCATGAGTGGATAGAGCTACGAAATCCTGGTTCATCGCCCGTTGACCTCACTGGATGGAGATTGCAGGCCGCCGACGGGAATCCCAATATTCCACTGAGTGGGTCTATCCCGGCTGGTGGATACTTCCTTTTGGAACGGAATGAAGATGCAGTCGCAGATATAAATGCAAACATCGTTTACGATTTTAATAACACCCTTTCAAATAGCGGGGAAACGCTAATCTTGTACGAGGGCGCTACAAATGTGATAGATGTTGCTAATTCAAATGGAGGCGCATGGCCGGCGGGAAATTCAACCACACACGCGACAATGGAAAGAATTGGGGATCTTGCAGATAGTGACAATGCGTGGTTTACCAATAATGGTGTTATGAAAAATGGTGTGGACGCTGGTGGAAATCCCATTTGGGGCACTCCAAAAGGCCTTAATTCACTTACGCCAACAGTCACCCCGACCATCACTCTTACCCTCCTCCCACCTCTACCACCGCTCCTACCAGTGCGCTCACGGTTGTCATCAGCGAAGTTGCCTGGGCAGGAACGCAGTCCTCTTCCGACGATGAGTGGATCGAGCTCTATAACCCTGGAAATCAGAACATCAACCTGACAAATTGGAATTTACTCTCTTCAGATGGTAGTCCCAACATCAAAGCTGAATTCAAAAATATCGTCATTGCTCCGGGCGAGTATCTGCTGCTGGAGCGCACGGACGACGACCCGACCGATGTGACCGGCGATGTTTTCTATACTGGCTCTTTATCGAACAGCGGTGAAATCTTACGCCTGTACGATCCAAACGGGTTCCTGGTGGATACGGCTAACTCCAACGGCGGCCTTGGCCGGCAGGCATCGCCTCAAGCTTCTCGAGCATGCAGCGCAGCGTGATCAGCGCCGACAGCAACTTTACCTGGGTGACCTACGATGCCGCCAGGGATAGCGGGACGAAAGCCCTGGACGCTTCCGGGAACCAGATCAAGGGCACGCCGGGCAGGGCGAACGCGCCCTTCAACGTCACGGCCACCCCCACGCCCCGCAATACGGCCATCCCGGGGAGCGGTTCGGGCTCTTCCGGCGGCGTCACCCTGCCCCCCATCATTGGAATCAGCGAGTTCCTGCCCCGTCCCGGACACGATTGGAACAACGACGGCGTGGTGGACGTGTTCGACGAGTTCATCGAGATCATCAACGCCGGCCGGATCGATATCAACCTGAGCGCCTACCGCCTGGATGATGAGCAAAGTATCGGTTCCGTCCCTTTTACGCTGCCCAATATCACCCTCAAACCAGATGAGCGCGCCGTCTTTTACGCTTCCGACACCGGCATCCTGCTCAGCGACGCGGGCGATACCGTGCGCCTGCTCAGGGGCAACACCGTGGTGGACGCATATACTTACCCGGTCGTCCGCGCTCCTGACCAGTCGTGGTGCCGCATCCCGGACAGGTTGGGCTACTGGAACGATCCCTGCTTCCCCACCCCCAACAACCCCAACGCCCTGACCGGGACGATCCCGCTTCCGGCGAAACCCGTACCTGGCTTCCTTCCAAAGGTCTGCCTGCTGCCCGATACCACGCCGGACGTATTCGTTTACGCGGAGTGCGAAGCCGGCGGGGAGGGTATCTGGAACCGCCAGTTCTGGGACGGGGCGGACGCCGCCGAGCGCCTGAGATTGAAAGAAGAGCAGAAGGGGGAGACGATCTTCGAGTAAATAAAAAAAGACCTGACAGTTTTTCAACCCTGTCAGGTCTTCCTCTTTCTTTTTTCCTCTTCCTTCAATCCATCGCCGCGCTGGCCACTTCCTCCGGCGCGAAAACCACCTCGTCTTTGCCGGTCAACTTCTCGTCCACCTTGGCCACGATCAGGCGCAAATGGCCGGGGTGGGCCACGTAGTCCAGGTGGTCGGCCGGGACGGTCAGCACCGGGCACAGGCTGAAGCGCGCGATCCACTGCTCGTACAGCCCGTTGAGGCTTTCCAGGTACTCGCCCGAGATGGCGCGCTCGTAGTCGCGCCCGCGCCGCGAGATGCGCTCCAGCAGCGTGCCTACCGAGGCGCGCAGGTAGATGACCAGCTCGGGCGGGGGCAGGAACTCGATCACTGTGTCGTACAGTTCCTTGTAGGTCTGGTAATCGCGCTCGTGGATGTGGCCCTGCAGGTACAGGTTGTGGGCGAAGATCTCCGCGTCCTCGTACACGCTGCGGTCCTGGATGACCGAGCCGGGGCGCTGGGCGATCAGGTGGTGCGCGCGCAGGCGGTGGCTCAGGAAGAAGACCTGCGAGTGGAACGACCAGGCGGCCATATCTTCGTAGAAATCGGCCAGGTAGGGGTTCTCGGCCACCGGCTCGTAGAACGGCTCCCAGCCCAACTGGTTGCACAGCCCCTCGACCAGGGTCGATTTCCCCACCCCGATATTTCCTGCAACGGCAACGAATTTCTTCATACGCTCTCCACCATTCCCTCGAAACGGACCCCATGGGCAGGCAAGATCCTTCGGGCTGCGCCCGTTGGTCCGCCGGGGACGTTCGGATTTTCCATGCGGCGGATTATATCACGCGGGGCTTTGCCGGTTTTCGTGGAACCTTTTAGGCCCGGAGTCCGTATATCCTCAGTGGAGGCACCTATGAGCGTACAAAAACGAAACATTCCCTGGTTCGCTGTGGCCGTTTTGGGCTTTGTGGAAGCTGGTCAGCGGGATCGTCGGGTTCACCGGCCGCATCGTGGCCGTTGTCCTGGGGCTGGTCCTGATGATCGTGGGCGTGATCGTCAGCCTGACGGTTGTCGGCGCGATCATCGGCATCCCGCTGGCGATCGTGGGCCTGCTGCTCACGCTGCGCGGCCTGTTCTAATAAAACCTGCCCACGAGAGAACCGAAAACAAGGTGGAAGTGCGAAGCACTTCCACCTTGTTTTCGGTATTTTTTCTCGAACTGCGGAGAATCGTGGGGAGAGAGTTAATCCGTCCCGACCGAGTTGACCGGCTTCCAGCCCTGGACCCGCCTGAAAAACGGGAGCACGTACTGGGACTTGAGCGAAGCGAAGAACTTCCGTACCCGGGGGATGCGCAGGATCAAGAGGATCAGCACCACCAGTCCGTAGAGCAACGGGCGGACCACTTCGCCTTGCAGGCGGAAGATGTCGCCCTTTTTGGAGAGCGCAAAGTGCAGCACGGCCAGCGGGGCGATCAGGTAGATGGTCTGGTGCAGGCGCTTCCAGTTCTTCCTGAGGCGGACCTTCCAGGTGTCGAAGGAGGTCACGGCCAGCGGGACCAGCATCAGGAAGGTGACCAGCCCGAAGAGGATGTAGGGCTTCTCGATAATGCTCTGCCAGATCAGGCTCCAGGCCAGGCCGTAATCCAGGTCCAGGAAGATCAGCACGTGAATGGTTGCGTACATGAAGGAGTACAGGCCCAGCGCGCGGCGGCGTTTGAGCGGCTCTTTCCAACCAAACAGCGTGTTGAGCGGCGTGCACAGCAGGGAGAGCACCAGCAGCGTGATGGCGTGCCGGCCGGTACGTCGCTCCAGGTCCTGGATGGGGTTGACCGAAAGGTTTCCCAGCGCGAAGTCGAATAGCAGGTGCGCCAGGCCGCTCCAGGCGTACAGGTGCATGATGATTTGCAGAGGGGTGTAACGTTGTTTTTCATGATTTTCTCTCTCTCCTCAACGAGATTACTAGTAATACTTCGCCAGGTCCATGCCTTCGTACAGGTAGGCGACCTGTTCGGCATAGCCGTTGAACTTGAGGGTCGGGCGGCGGCCCAGCTCGCCGATGCGGCGTTCGGACGCCTGCGACCAGCGCGGGTGCGACACTTCGGGGTTGACGTTGGAGTAGAAGCCATATTCTCCCGGTGCGGCATGCCGCCACAGGGTATCAGGCTCGTAATCGACCAGCTCGATCTTCATAATCGATTTGATCGATTTGAAGCCATATTTCCACGGCACCACCAGGCGGATGGGCGCCCCGTTCTGGTTGGGCATCATCTCGCCGTACAGGCCGGTGGCCAGGATGGCCAGGTCGTTCATGGCTTCGTCCAGGCGCAGCCCTTCCTGGTAGGGCCAGTCGTAGAACGGGCTTTTCTGTCCCGGCATCTGGCTGGGGTCATAGATCGATTCGAAGCGCACGTATTTGGCGTCCGAAGTCGGCTCGACTTCTTTCAGCAGGCTGGCCAGCGGGAAGCCGTTCCAGGGGATGACCATGCTCCAGGCTTCCACGCAGCGCAAACGGTAGATGCGCTCTTCTTGCGGGAACAGCTTGATCAGGTCGTCGATCCCGTAGGTCTTCGGGTTATTGACCAGGCCGCTCACTTCGACGGTCCAGGGCTCGGTCTGGAAGTCCTGCGCCAGCCCGGCGACGGCCTGCTTGTCGGTGCTGAACTCGTAGAAGTTGTTGTAGTTGGTGATCTCGTCGAAGGAGTTGAGCGGAGCGCCTAATTCGTCGGTTTCTCCGGACGAAGGAACGGCCGCTCCGCTGCTCGGACCCGGGGTCTGCTCACTGACCTTGGGCGCGCACGCGGCCAACAGCGCGGTGCCGGTGACGATGCCGGCTGCCCGGAGGAAGTCGCGGCGGGAAAGATAGAGCGATTTGGGAGTGATCTCCGAAGAGAGCACAGGGACGGATTTTATTTTTTCAGTCATGGTTTCACCTTCTTCTAAACTCCTCTCCCCTCGCCCCTAACGGGATGCTTCGCAAGGAGAGGGGTTTGGGAGTTATGGATAACTTTCTGCTAATAATTCCTGAATAGCGGCTTCCGTGATTTCATAGGCGCCTTCGCCGATGTGAACGTAGCGGATGTGACCGCGCTTGTCGATCAGGTACAGGGTCGGCCAGTAGTGGTTCTTGTAAGCGGACCAGGTCTTGCGGTCATTATCCTGGGCGACCGCGTACGAAATATCCAAATCGGCGACGGCCTGCTTCAGGTTGTCCAGGTCCGCTTCGTACGAGAACTCCGGGTAATGGTTGCCGATGATGACCAGGCCCTGGTCTTTGTACGTTTCATGCCAGCCCCTCAACGAGGGGATTACGTGACGGCAGTTAATTCAACCGAAGGTCCACATGTCGATGGCAACGACTTTGCCGCGCAGGTCGGCCAGCCGCAGCGGCGCGTCCACGTTCAGCCAGATGTCGTTGGTCAGCTCGGGAGCAGGCCCGAGGTCCGGGAGAGAGGCGCGAACGGGCATCGGGGGAGCTGGCTCGCTTTCCGGTTCCGGAGTGGCAACAGTCCCACATGCGGCCAGGCCAAAAAAGAGCAATCCAAAAACACAAAATCGTTTCATCCTCAGCCTCCTTGATGAGGTAATCATACAAGAACTTCCTTACGAAAGGATTACAAAAGGCTGAGCAGTTGGTTAAGGAAGGGTGAACAAAAAACGCGTATCCCCGGGCTGGCTTTCCACCCAAATTTGGCCCCCGTGTGCGCGGACGATGCCTCGCGCGATGGCCAGCCCCAGCCCGGCTCCCCCGGTGGCGCGGCTGCGGGACTTCTCTCCCCGGTAGAAGCTCTCGAAAATGTTGGGCAGGTCTTCCTCCCGGATGCCCTCGCCCGAATCGCAGACGACCACCTCTACGCCCTGGTCGGTTCGCCGGGCCTGAACTTCCACTTTTCCCCCGGCGGGCGTATGGCGCAAGGCGTTGCCGATCAGGTTATTCAGCACCCGCCCAATGCGCTGGGTATCCATCAGAACGGGATCGACGCCAGATTCAACAGAGCCTTCCAGGGTGAGACCCTGGCGGGCAGCAAGTTCTGAGAACGATTCCAACGTATCCGAGACCAGGTCCGATAAGGACGAATCGGCCAATTCGAGCGGGATGCCGCCGGCATCCAGTTGCGCCATCTGGAACAGGTCATCGATCAGGATGGAAAGGGAACGCACGTCACGCTGGGCGGTGCTGAGATAGCGTTTGACGGTCTCAGGCTCCTCCACCACGCCGTCGTAGAGCGCCTCCAGGATCGCGCGGATGGAGGCCAACGGGGTCTGCAGATCGTGGCTGACCCAGGCGATCAGGTCTGTCCGCAGGCGCTCGAGCTCACGCTGCTTCTCGTCCGCCCCCTGGAGTTGGGCAGCCATCTGGTTGAACGAGTTGGCCAGTGTGGCCACTTCATCGCGCCCGGCAACCTGCACGCGCGTTTCGAGGTTTCCCCTGGCCAGCTTTTCAGCGGCCCCTTTGAGCAGGTGGATCCGGTCTGTCACCGTGTCGGAAAGGAAATACCCCAGCGCCATGGCCATGCCGCCCGCGAAGACCAGCAACACGCTGGCCAGCAATAGATCGTGCGGGCTGGCAAACATCAGGCGAGCCGAGAACCAGACGTTAAAGAACGTCAGGATACTGGAAATCGCGTAGATCGCCATCAGGCCCCAGCGCAGGCTGGGAGTCTGCGCAATCCAGCCCAGCCGGTAGGCCAGGTAGCCCGCCAAGCTCGAGACGATGGCCGTGATCGCCAGGAACAGGGCCATCAACCCCAGCTCGTTCAGGGGCGGTGTCATCACCAGGTAAAAGATGCCCAGCGAGACGAAGAAAATGGCGAGCACGCCAAGGATGTAGCGGATAAATGTGTTCATAAAATTATTTACAAGTTGCAGTTCCATTCCCATTTTGGGCAGGGATAGGAAGGGGTCACGGTTCAAACTTATAGCCCACCCCCCAGACCGTCAACAGGCGAGTTGGACTGGACGGGTCATTTTCGATTTTCTCGCGCACGCGCCGGATGTGCACGGTGACCGTGCCGGGGTCGATGTACTCAGCCCCGCCCCAGACGCGGTCTAGCAACTGCTCTCGCGTGTACACCTGTTTGGGATGCTGCGCCAGCAAGTAGAGCATATCGAACTCTTTGGCCGTAAGCGGGATATCCTTGCCGGAAACGGTGACCGTCCGGCTGGGGGCATCGATGACCATCTCGCCATAGGTCAACGGGAGTTCGGTCGAGGCCGGCGCCTGCTGTCCTGACTGCGCGGAGGCTCGTTTGATCCGCCGCATTACGGCCCGCACGCGGCTGACCAGTTCCTGCGGGCTGAAGGGCTTGACCACGTAATCGTCCGCGCCCATTTCCAGGCCGGCGATGCGGTCGATCTCCTCCCGGCGGGCTGTCAGCATGATAATGGGCACATCGGAGCGGTCCCGCAGCCAGCGGGTCAGGGAGAGACCGTCGATTTCCGGGAGCATCAGATCCAGGATCACGAGGTCTGGAATTTCATTTTCAAGCGTGGTCATGGCGATTTTCCCGTCCGCCGCAGTCCGGACCTGGTATCCGGCGCGCTTTAAATACAGTCCTACCACCTCAGCGATGCTGGGTTCGTCTTCGACAACAAGGATAGTCAGTTCACTCATCGGGCCCTCACTTGTCGTAATCATACCCTGTTTTGAACGAGTGCAGAAGTTACGGTTTGCTTACGAGCCTGTTCAGAAAAAGTTAATGGATTCGCAGCTTATTCGTAAGACGTTGCGATTATGATTTTACATCAACGCTCTTTATGTATTGGCGCTTTCCTGTCCCGCGGGTCAGGGCGTGCAATCGTTGTCAAAACAGAAACCAAAAGGAGATAAAATGAAACCGCGTAGTACCGTGCTAAGCCTGATGCTCTTGCTGGCAATCTTGCTGACTGCTTGCGGCGGGGCAGCGACCCCGGATGCGATGCTGGAAGATCGGCCGGAACAAACCATGACAGAGCCGACCCACGCTGATATGATGACGAACCGACCGCAGAGGCTAGGATGCCCCACGACGCCTCCACCCCGGACCCGATGGCTGCTCCCACCGAAGAGGCGATGATGGCATCCCCGGCCTGGTTTAGCGCCTCCCTGACCGATGCCCGCACCGGCCAGACATTCAGCATCAACGATCTCGAAGGTAAGGTAGTGTTGGTCGAAACCATGGCAATCTGGTGTTCCAACTGTTTGCAGCAGCAAGGGCAGGTCAAGGCTTTGCACGGGCAACTCGGCCCCCGCGATGACTTCGTCAGCATTGGCCTGGATATCGATCCCAACGAGAACATAGCAGCGCTTAAAAGCTACGTGGAAAATAAAGGCTTTGACTGGCTTTACGCCGTGCCATCCAGAGATGTTTCTCGCGAGATTGCCTCTCTCTACGGCGACCAGTTCCTGAACCCGCCATCCACCCCAATCCTGGTAATCGACCGTCACGGGGAAGCGCATCCTCTGCCGTTCGGCATCAAGAGCGCGGATGACCTGATGCAGGCGATCCAGCCCTTCCTGGACGAGAGCATGTAAAATGGAAGCAATCCTCACCTCTATCTCCCTTGGCCTGTTGGCGACCACAAGTCCATGCGTGCTGCCGCTGTATCCCGGGTTTCTGGCATATATCAGCGGCGGCCAAGATGGCTTGCAAGGAAAAGCAGGCCGCTACCTATTGGGGTTCTTCGTCCTGGCCGGCGTGCTGACCATGATGCTGGCTCTCGGCGGGATCATTGCATTCTTGTCGATTTCTGTGGGACAGGCTCTTTCCATTATTATTCCCATTGCAGATTTGATCATTATCCTGTTGGGGGTTCTGCTTCTACTGAACATCAATCCTTTTAAAACACTGCCGCAAATCCGGGTGCCGGTGCTCTCGCATCCCTTTGTGAACGCGTTCGTCTATGGCCTGCTGTACGGGCCGATTGCCTTACCCTGCTCCGGACCCTTGGTGGTCAGCATTTTTGCGCTTTCCCTCACCGCGGGCGAATTCTTCAGCAAGCTCAATATCTTCTTCTGGTTTGGAATGGGCTTTGGAATTCCCTTATTGATCTTGTCTTTCTTCTCCGGTGGGGCGCAGCGCTGGATTACACGCCAATTTGCACAGCGGGCACGCCTGATCAATCTCATAAGCGGTTTGCTGCTGGTTGGGGTGGGAGTTTATGATCTGATTACGAACTGGGAATTGATCGTTGCTTTTCTCTAAAAGAGCACATCCGGCTCTTCGAGAATTCCCCCCGTTCGCCCCGCCGAACTGAGGCGGGGTAACACTGCACCCCGCCTCCCGCACCCCGTCCTGCAGGCGGGGTCTCTGCGGGAGACGGGGTTCCTGCGGCGCGCGCTTACAACCCATTTTTCGGTATTTTTCCTGTCGGAAACGGTAGAGCCAGAATCTCTAAATAAACTCGTCCCATAATTGGGTGAGTTTTTTTGTAGCAATTAGCTCTAAAATAACCTAATTAGGACATTTGTAGGGGGAAAACCTAACAAAAAAGTTAACAGTTTTATAGGCTGAGACATTGTAATTGGATTCTTGATAGGTATAATGTAAATGCTTCTAATTTCTAGGAAGACTTTTCAACGAAAGGAGGTGAAAAAAATGCTGTTCGCTCCAAAAGAAAAAGGCCAAGGCTTAGTGGAGTATGCGTTAATTCTTGTTTTAGTCGCTATTGTTGTTATTGCGGTGCTCATGCTCCTCGGCCCGATCATTGGCAACGTCTTCAGCACCATCAATACCAGCCTCTCCAGTTTTTCCTAATCTGGATATATCTATCGAGGATGATCAATACAAAAATAAAGTCCTCAATATCTGACGACAAGCAAATAGCTCCCAAAATCACTTGTCGTATCTTATGAAAGGAGAAAAGCCATGTTATTCGCACCGAAAGAAAAAGGCCAGGGCCTGGTAGAGTATGCTCTGATCCTCGTTTTGGTTGCTATCGTTGTTATTGCGGTCCTCATGTTGCTTGGCCCGATCATTGGCAACGTCTTCAGCACCATCAACAGCAGCCTCTCCGGCGTTTGATCGTTCAAACTCAATCGAGTAAAAGGCTCTGTCAAGTGACAGAGCCTTTTACTTTACAAAAACGATAAGAATGGATATTCCTAACAAAAATGTTTGGAAAAGCGCTTGTAAGAATGAATAGATATTTCTATAATCCAAGTGTAGTCTTGAAAACAAAATCAAGTTATTCTTATGAAAGGAGAAAAATCATGTTATTTGCCCCGAAAGAAAAAGGCCAGGGTCTGGTAGAGTATGCTCTGATCCTCGTTTTGGTTGCTATCGTTGTTATTGCGGTGCTCATGCTCCTCGGCCCGATCATTGGCAACGTCTTCAGCACTATCAACAGCAGCCTCTCTGGCGTTAGCTAGTTCCAACTCAATCGAGTAAAAAGGGCTCTGTCACTGACAGAGCCCTTTTTACTTTAAGGTTGAAATTCAGATGCGTTTATACTTTCATCCGGTTGGGGTTGCTTCTTTTCAACCTCAACCCACATTTCAGATCCATCTGTTATCACCTCGATCCAGCCGTTATAATCCGTGCGCAGGACCGGGTAATCTTCTGTAGCATCCAGCGTTGCCTGGTGGGGTAAGCCGTCTGGATCGCCGGCGGCAACGCTGAGGATAATAAGCTGTGGAGTCAGGTTGCCGATCCATTCAGGGGGGTTGATGGGCGCATACCCCGAATCTGCTATCAAAAGCAAGGAAGGCTTCTCAAGGGTTTCCCCGTAATGGAGTTCTTCCTCCACGCTAAAATTAATTCCAACCGGGAGCAAAGCCTGGAATTCATTCCATTCAAGGAGCAAGACGGCGCCACGCGAGTTGACGTTGAGGAGGTGCAGGATGGCGCCCTCGCCCAGGTCAAGTTCGGAGTTGGTTTCAGCCCGCATGACGGGAATACTCTTGTTAATGAACCATTCATCCAGGGCGCGAGCGGAAAAAGAAGCTTCGACATTCCCTGCCCAAAGCACCCGAGAAGGGGGAATCCTCTCCACTACCCGTGGCAATCCGGAAAGCTGGTTTTCCTGGGTGGATGCGATGACCAGCCAGTCCAGATGACGGTTGAAGGGAGGCAGGCGGCGGCCCAGGCCATCTGATAACATGGAGGCGCTTGGACCACCGTTTATAAGGATGTGTTGTCCTGCGGGGGTCGTGATCAGCACCGCGTCAGCGGAGCCGACATCCAGAAAAGTAAGATGCAAGTTCCCGTCAGGAACGGTAAAAACAGCACGCCAGGTCATCATAACGATTACCATGAGTGCGGTGATGAGCGTCACTGCGGGAAAGGTGGGGAGTTGAGGTTGTTCGCCGTAAAAAAGCTGTCTTACACGGTGGCGGGCTAAAGTCCAGATTAGAAGCACGGCATAAAACAGGATGACCAGCCAGAGCGAAAGGTCTCCCAAAACAATGACGCCGTTCGGAAAGCGGTCAAAAAGCTCTACCAGGCGGATGGTATAGGCTACAAATGGCCAGGCAGCAAAAGCCGCAACCGCGCCCAGCGGCAACCAAATCAAACTGAGCAGGACGGCAACCCCGCCAACGATCATCACAGCCGGTTGGACAGGCAAAACAAAGGGATTGGCAATCAGCGAGATCAGTGAAATACGCTTGAAGTGATAGGCCATGATTGGCAGTGTAGTCAACTGCGCAGCCAGGGTAAGCAGGAAGTACTCAGAAACAGGGGCGGCCACTTTTTGGGCAGTTCCCGGAGAGGTATAACGCGTGATAATTTTGACGGCCCAGCCCTGAAAGGGCTCCGCGTATAGGATCAGGCCGAGCGTGGCGAAGAAGGAAAGCTGAAAGCCTACATCCCAGGGAGTATTTGGGTTGAAGATCGTCATCACAACAGCTGACAGCATTAACGCGTTCAGACCATCATTGCGGCGTCCAAGCTGGCGGGCCGTAAGCGCTATGCCTCCCATCAGGGCAGCCCTGACCACGGCCGCATCCGCGCCCACCAGGAGGGTGTAAAGCGCAATCCCCAGGATGGCAAGGATAGAGCCGCGCAACTGACCGAGCAGACGGCTAAAGAGCGCAAAGAACAAACCAGCAATAATGGCAATATTAAAACCGGAGATGGCGATGATGTGCGCTGTGCCGGTATCTTTGAAAGCCTGTTGCAGACCAGCTGGCAGGCCTGTATCGACACCTAATAGAATGCCTGCCATTAAAGAGGCTTCAGGATCAGGGAAAATCAGATAGATATTTTCGAGTGCCTTGTCTTTGAACGCATAGATTTTTTTTCTGAGAGGGTTGCCTCCGTTTCCCGGCAAGCGCGTGACTTCGGTGCCCGACATATAAGCGTGGATGCCCTGACCGGCCAGGTAATCCCGGTAGGAGAAGTCTTCATTTTCGGGCGGCGTGACCAGCTTTCCGCGCAAACGAATCCGTTCGCCGTATTCGTACGTTTCATTTGGAAAAACCCGCGCTAACAGCAAGCCTTCAACAGGTAAATCGCCTGAGCCGGTGTCGACCGATTCTACGTTCAGGCGCAGGTTGGTGTACCTGTCACGATAGTCGGGAGGCTCGGCGAGCGTGCCGGTGATCAGCAGGTCATACTCACGGTCGTTGTACCAGGCAATATGGAAGGCGTCAATTTTGGGGAGGCTGAGCTGGTAACGCAGGCCGCCCAGGAAGAAACTGACCAGCGAAAGGACAACGATCAAATATGTGCGGGTAGAAAGATGAAGCAACTCCGCCGGTTTTCGCGGACGCAGCGCAAGTAGGAGAAAAAGGCCTGCTAGAATGATCCAGATGTCATATGTGAGCGAAACCTGGCCGGCAAGGATGGTTCCGGCCAAAAAGGCAAGCGAGATCCAGAAGAATGGCAATGTCCGTGCTCGTGAAAACGGGCTGGGCGGGGTGAGCGGAGCTGTTTGTTTTACTGGATACATTACAGACGATTGTACATCGATTTAAGCCCAGTGAAAACCACCAAGTCACCCCGGCCGGGACGGGCAAAGACTCCAAAACACAGATGTATAATCTGTTCATCTACGTTATAAAGGTAAGTGTATGGCAAAAAACGATTTAATTTTAGTCACCGGAGCGACGGGTTACGTGGGGGGCAGGCTGGTCCCCAGGCTGCTCGAAGCAGGGTATCATGTTCGTTGCCTGGTGCGGGACCTGGCACGGCTGGAAGGTCGCCCTTGGCGGACGCTGAACTCAAGTCTTTCCGGCGATGGGAAAGGGGAGCCGCTTGAAGTCGTAAAAGGGGATGCGCTTGACAAAGACTCGCTGGTTGCGGCGATGCAAGGCGTATCGGTTGCGTATTACCTGATCCATGGTTTTCAAGGGGATAAGTTAGATGCTGCGCGCGATATGTCCGCAGCGCGTAATTTTGCCGAAGCAGCAGAAGAAGCGGGATTAAAACGCATCATCTATCTCGGCGAGTTGGTTGATACTACCGATTATCTTTCCCCGTATCTGCGGGCCCGGCACGAGACCGGCTACATCCTGCGCTGGAACAGCCGCGTTCCCGTAACCGAATTCCGGGCCGGCATGATCGTTGGATCGGGCAGCGTGCTGTTCGAGATGATCCGTTACCTTTCCGAGCGCGAATTCCTTTTCATCTGTCCGCGTTGGTTCTTCTCGCTTGCGCAGCCGATCGCCATCAGGGACGTGCTGGCGTACCTGGTGGAAGCGTTGGAAACCCCGGAAAGCGACGGTAAGATGATCGAGATCGGCGGATCGGTACGATTGACCTATGCTGATATGTTATTTGCCTACGCAAGGGAGCGTGGATTGAAGCGGTTCCTGATCCCCACGCCATTCTATGTGCCGCGGCTTTCCGCTTACTGGATCCACATGGTGACACCAATTCACTGGCGAGTTGTCTTACCGCTTATTGAAGGCTTGCGCGCCAAGTTGGTGGTACACGATGATCTGGCCAAGAAATTCTTCCCACAAATAAAGCCCCTTGATTTCCAATCCGCCACCCATTTCGCTTTGCGGCGCATCATGCGCGATAACGTGGAAACGTCCTGGTCAGATGCATTGGTGACCACCGCAGGAGATGTGAAGCCTTATACTTTTACGGTTCAGGAAGGTTTAATGGTAGAGCGGAGACAGGTAGTTGTCGATGTATCCCCTGAAGCGGTCTTTCGGGCTTACACGGGGCTGGGTGGCGAGCGCGGCTGGCTGTATATGGACTGGGCCTGGGTCATTCGCGGTTGGCTGGATAAGCTGGTTGGCGGCGTGGGGTTGCGGCGCGGCCGGCGCCACCCAGATGATATCTGGCCCGGAGAGTCGCTCGATTTCTGGCGCGTAGAAGCGCTCGACCTAAATCGCTTGATGCGCCTGCGGGCGGAAATGAAGGTTCCAGGGGATGCCTGGCTACAATTCGAGTCCCTGCCCCAAGAGGACGGCAAAACGTTATTAAGGGTCAATGCCTATTTTGACGTGCACGGTTTTCTCGGGTTGCTTTACTGGTATGCCATGTATCCTTTTCATCGATTCATTTTCGACGGGCTGACCAGCCGTATTGCTTCCCGCGCCCGGGTGCTGGCGCGCTCATATGGCTGAAAAACTGGTTCTTGTCACAGGCTCTACCGGGTACATTGCCAGCAGGCTGATCCCTGAACTGTTGGAACGCGGGTACCGGGTCCGCTGCCTGGTACGGCAACCGCACCGGCTCAAAGCCCGAGACTGGTTCTCTTATGTCGAAGTTGCCGTGGGCGATGTTTTGGTTCCGTCAACCCTCTTGCCTGCGATGGAGGCTGTTCATACTGCGTATTATCTGATCCACAATATGTCCAGCGGACAGGGATACACCTCTCGCGAGCAAAATAGTGCCCAAACTTTTGCCTCCGTCGCTGAGCAGGCCGGCGTGGAACACATCATCTACCTGGGCGGATTGGCTAATCCTGAGCAGAATCATCTCGTCCCATATGCGTTCTCGCATGGAAACGGGAGAAACCTTGCGCCAGGGAAAAGTCCCGGTAACAGAGTTCCGTGCAGGAGTGATTGTAGGCCCAGGTAGCATTTCCTTCGAAATGATCCGCTTTATGACCGAATTAATGCCGGTCGTTGTTGGACCAAGCTGGTTACAGAATCTGGCGCAACCGATAGCAGTCCAGAACGTGGTGGATTACCTGTTGGCGGCTCTCGAAAGCAAAACCAGTCAAAGCCGGGTGTTTGAGATAGGCGGCCCCGACAGAATGAGCTACGCACAATTGATGCTCACCTATGGGCGTCTGCGCGGCCTATCGCGCAAATATGTGATTGTGCTGGGTATGCCGGTCTGGTTCATGGCTTTGGGCGTAGAATGGATGACCCCTGTCCCGGCTGTGATCGCAACACCGCTGGTAGACGGTATGCGCAGCGAAAGCGTAGTCCAGGATGGATCCGCTTGCCGGGTTTTTCCAAATGTCCGTTTGATCGGCTATGAAGATGCAGTCAACCTGGCGCTTGCAAGCTTGCAACCCGATTGTATTGAGCCGATCTGGGTAGGGAATGAACAAGCAGTGAAGGTTTTGAAACACGAGGGCTTTTTCATCGACCACCGTTGCCTTCCGGTCAATGCAACGCCGGAAAACGTGTTTCAGGTTTTTACGAATATGGGTGGGCAATATGGGTGGCCCTACGCAAACTGGTTGTGGATCTTACGCGGTTGGTTGGATAAGCTCTTCGATGGCCCCGGTTTACGGCCCGATAGAGGGCCTTTGAAAGAAGGAGGTGTTGTCGATTATTACCGCGTTGAAACCATCGAACCGAATCGCCTGCTCAGGTTGGTTTCCGAATTAAAAGCACCGGGCGCTGGCTGGATGGAGTGGCGAGTCGAGACAGTAGACGGCGCCACCATCCTGTCACAAACCGGTTTCTTCGCGCCGCGTGGGCTGCCCGGCTTTCTTTATTGGTACCTGCTCGGGCCTTTTCACAAGCTGGTCTTCCGCGGATTGATAAAATCTATTGCCCAGAAAAGTGAAAATCCGCAGCGGTGAAGAAAATCCGAAACTCGCTTGACTTGCCTTCCTCAACTATGTATAATCACGATAACTCACCCCGGGAGGAGTAAGCGACTGGCAAGGCTGATAGAGAAGGTGTGGCCGTTGGCTGGAAGCCCCCTCAGTACCCCAGCGCCGAATGTCGCCCGGGAATAGTGCCGAAGAAATTTAGTTTTCAGCGGTTAGCAGTTGGCTAAAAAGTAGAACGAGCACGGGAGCGCCCGTTATCGCGCAAGCCGATGACAGTCGGCTACAGAGAGCGCCCGAAATCCCGCAAAGCGGGAGAACAGGGCGAATTGAGGTGGTACCGCGGAGACACGTCTTCGTCCTCAGCAAGGACGAGGCGTTTTTGTTTTAACAGTCGAACAGGTCTAACGGTCTGACATGTCTCACTGGTCGGACTTGTAAGACCTGTAAGACCTATAAAACCAATCTGACTATTGAGACTTTTATGACGATTTATTTCATCACCGGCGGATTTGGGTTTCTGGGCCAGTACATCGTGAAGGCGATTCACGAGCACGACCCGGATGCTGAACTGCGTGTGCTGGGCCGCACGCGGCGTCACACGCTGCTCGGTGTGGAAGACCTGAAGAAGGTGCACTGGGTGCAAGGCGATCTTACAGAACCGGAAACGTTTGAAGGAAAGCTCCAGGATGTGGACACGATCGTTCACAATGCTGCCCTGGTCTCGTTCCGGCGCTCGGATGCAGATGCGATTTTCCAGTCCAACGTGGTCGGCACCCACAACCTGGCGCATGCTGCCATAGAGGCAGGTTGTAAAAACTTCATCTTCATCAGCTCCATCTCTGCTATCGGCTTCAACCCAGGCGGCCTGACGGACGAGAGCAGTCTGCCGGACCTGGAATACAAGCGTAAACACGATATGTACGGTTATACCAAACGGCTCAGCGAACTCGAATTGATGGAACTGACGGACAAAATGCGGATCATCATCCTCAACCCCAGCGTAGTGCTTGGGCCTGGCTCCGAGCGCATCCAGGCCGTGTACCGCATGGCGCGCTATTTGCCGGTGCTGCCGATGCTTGTCGTACGTCAACAGCTTTGTGGATGTCCGCGATGCGGCCCGGGCTGTCGTCCTGGCGCTGACGGAAGGCCGCAGCGGTGAGCGTTACATCGTCACCGCGCACAACGTGGATATGCAAACGTTTGCAAGAGAGGCCTTGAAAGCTGCCGGGAAGAAACCGCTCCTGATCCCGGTCTCGGGCGCAGGGGTCCGTTTGCTGGATGCAGTCTTGTGGATCATGGATTTCCTGAAGCGCAACCCTGGCATCCGGCGCCCCTCGGAGATGGTTGTGGACAAGGCCCTCTCGTGGGAGAAGATCCGGCACGAGATGGGCTGGGAGCCGCAATTCACCCTGGAGCAGTCGATTGCTGATTCAGTGGCGCACTGAATCGGAAGGAGGCAGGATGGCTGATCGAGCTTCGTTCGAACAAATGAGAGTGGAACTCATGAGCCTATATGAAGCGGCGCGGTATACCGCCGGGTACGAGTTGGTTGAAAGGGAAAAAGGGAAATTTCCGGAGCAGGCGGCGCGGACCACGTTCTGGAAGATGTGCCTTCTCAGCCTGGATGGACGTTTGGGAGAGGCTCTTTCCACGTTCCGGCAGGGATTGGAGGATGGCATGTGGTGGCACGAGAGCCAGTTCAACGATAGCGATCTCGATCCGTTGCGCGATTTGCCCGAATTCAAGGAACTGGTCGCGAGGTCAGTGCAGGCCTGGGAGCTGGAACGAAAGAAAATCGAACGAGATCACCTATTGCTCCTGCCGGAACCGCCAGTTTCAAGCCCACATCCTTTGATGATCGTCTTACACGGCCGACATGGAGACAAGGAAACTAACATGGAGCATTGGGAGGTTGCCAGGTGGCTTGGCTGGGCGGTCCTGTCCGCACAATCAACGCAGCCGCTCTACCATGGCGCTTATCATTGGGACGACCCGGGGATGGGCTTGCAAGATATTTTGTTCTACCTGGAGCATACCTTAAAGACCAACCCAATTGACAGGGACAGAATCACCATCGGCGGATTCTCGCAGGGCGGCGGCATGGCGGTTTATGCAGCCTTGAGCGGAAATCTGCCTGTGCGCGGCTTTATCGCCGGCGCGACCTGGTGGCCGGATGTCGAATCCCTGGCCGCGCTTGCGAGCCATGCAAGAAACCTGCGCGGCTATTTCATCTGTGGCGAAAAGGATTACACACTGGATAGAGCCAGAGAGATTCAGACCGTATTACAGCAACACAGGATCCCGTTTACCGAGGAATTTCACCCGGACCTGGGGCACGAGTTCCCCACCAATTTCGAAACATCACTGAAAAGCGCGTTGGAATTTATTTTCAAGGAGTGAGAATGGCATCTTACGAACTACCCAAAACCTATGATTTCAAATCCACCGAATCTCGCATCTATGAGATGTGGGAAAAAGGCGGCTACTTCAAACCGTGGAACGATCCCAACGAACCGGACTTCGATCCGACAGTCGAGCCGTTCGTGATTGCCATCCCGCCGCCGAACGTGACCGGCGAGCTGCACCTGGGTCACGCCATGTTCGTCAGCATGGAAGACCTGATGATCCGCTATCACCGCATGAAGGGCTACTCCACCCTGTGGATCCCCGGCAGCGACCATGCCGGCATCGCTACCCAGTTGCAGGTGGAGAAGATGCTGCGCAAGGAAGGGACTTCGCGCGAGGAAATCGGCCGCGAAGAGTTCGAGCGCCGGACCTGGGAGTGGAAGCACAAGTATGGCGGCATGATCCAGAACCAGATCCGGCGGCTGGGCGCCTCCTGTGACTGGGACCGGGAACGCTTCACGCTGGACGAGGGGCTGTCGAAGGCAGTCCGAGAAGCCTTTGTCCAGCTCTATGAGAAAGGGCTGATCTACCGCGGACCCCGTTTGATCAACTGGTCGCCGGGCTTGAAAACGGCCGTCTCTGACCTGGAAGTGGAATACAGCGAGGAAGAAGCCACGCTGTACTATTTCAAATATATGCTTAAAGAGTTCTGATGAGTTTATCCCCGTGGCTACCATTCGCCCGGAAACCATCCTGGGCGATACGGCGGTAGCCGTGCATCCTGAAGACGAGCGCTACCAGCAGTACATTGGTAAGAAGGTCATCGTGCCGGTTTTGGGACGCGAGATCCCTGTGATCGCGGATGATTACGTCAGCCGCGAGTTTGGGACGGGCGCGTTGAAGATCACCCCCGGCCATGACCCCAACGACTACGCCATCGCCGAGCGTCACAACCTGCCGGTCATCTCGATGCTGGACCAGGCGGCGCGGGTCAACGAAAACGGGGGCAAGTACCAGGGTCAGGACCGCTTCGAGGCCCGCAAGAACCTGTGGGAGGATATGCGCGCCGAAGGGCTGGTCATCAAGGAAGAGCCGTACACCACCACCATTCCGCGCTCGCAGCGCGGCGGCGAGATCGTCGAGCCGATGATCAGCACTCAATGGTTCGTGGAAATTGGCCCGCTGGCGGAAAAAGCGCTGGCGGCCGTGAAGAACGGCGACATTCGCATCGTGCCGGAGCGCTTTGAAAAGGTGTATTACAACTGGCTGGAGAACATCAAAGACTGGTGTATCAGCAGGCAGTTGTGGTGGGGGCACCGCATTCCGGTCTGGTACTGCCAGGATTGCGGCGAACAGATCGTCGCCCGCGAAGACCCGACCGAATGCCCCAACTGCGGCTCGACGGATATCGTGCAAGACCCCGACGTGCTCGACACCTGGTTCTCTTCGGGGTTGTGGCCGTTCTCTACCTTGGGCTGGCCGGAAGAAACGCCCGATTACAAATATTTCTACCCGACCTCCTACATGGAGACCGGCTATGACATCCTGTTCTTCTGGGTGGCGCGCATGATCATGGACGGGTTGGAGTTCACCGAAGAAGTGCCCTTCCACACCGTGTACCTGCACGGACTGATCCGCGACGAGCACGGGCGCAAGATGTCCAAAACCTACGGTAACGTGATCGACCCGTTGAACGTCATGGACGAGCTGGGCACCGACGCGCTGCGCTTTACGCTGCTGGTGGGTTCCACCCTGGGACAAGATATGAATCTGGCTCTTAGCAAAGTGGAGGCCAATCGCAACTTCGCCAACAAGGTCTGGAATGCGGGACGTTTTGTGATTTCAGCGATTGGCAATCAGCCTTTAGCGATTAGCGAAAAGGCCGGTTACACGCTTGCAGACAGTTGGATTTGGGCCAAATTACAGCAATTGGTCAGCGATGTGGAGCGACTGTTCCAGAACTTCCAGTACGGAGAGGCCGGCCGGCAGATCTACGATTTCTTCTGGTCCGATTTTGCGGACTGGTACGTGGAAATCGCCAAGGGACAACTTGCGGAGGGCGGCGCTCGCGGTTACACCACCGCCTATACGCTGGCGCGCGTGCTGGATACTTCGCTGCGTTTGCTGCACCCTTTCACGCCCTTCGTAACGGAGGAATTATGGGGCCACTTGCGAAATGCCCTGAACGATTCCCCGTTAGCAGATTTAATCGCAGGGTGGTCCGATATGCTCATCATCGCGGAATGGCCGGAAGCGCACGAGCCCGAGGGCTGGGAAGCGGACAAAACCAGCGATTTTCAACTGATCCAGGAAATCGTGCGCTCGATCCGTAACCTGCGCGCGGAAAGAGGAGTTGCCCCTGCGAGGCGCATTGCGGCAACCTTTGTGGGCGGGGAGAAAACGTCCTTGCTCCGTGAACAGGCCAGGGTCGTGGCCGCGCTGGCCGGGTTGGATGAAGCGCAGATCGAGATCAAACCATCTCAGAAAGACAAGCCCGATGGCAGCGTTGCGCTGGTCGTCGCCCCGGTGGAGATTTACCTGCCGCTGGCAGGCATGGTCGACCGGGAACAAGAACAGGCCCGCTTGAAAAAGAGCTGTCCGAGGCCGAATCGCAGATCGCCCGCCTGGAAAAGTTGCTGGCCAGCGACTTTGCAAAGAAAGCGCCGGAAGCCGTGGTCGCCAAGGAGCGCGAGAAGCTGGCGACCTATCGAGAGACGGCTGAGAAGATCCGGGCGCAGTTGTGGCACCAATTATGACACGCATACGGACGAACAGCTGACAGGGTTCTCGAAAGGTTGTCGAAAGACCGGAACGGAGAGGGGTCTGATTTCCTAAGGCAACTTGTTCCCGCTCATTCTCTACCTCAGGCCTGTTATAACATGCAATTGTGCCTTATGGATCTAAAGTTGTTTCCATACCATATAATTCGCGCCAAGTGTTGATCCAATATTCAAATCAGTCTTATTTCCTCGGAGACAACGTTTCCATTGCCAGGGGAAAATTTATCGACTGGTATATTTGGTCGATTGTAAGCCCGTTTGAATTGCCACCGCCAGTGAGAGAACTCATATCGATGAGAGGAATATATTTATATTTCCAAGACTGTGGCGCATATGTCGTGCCATTGATCTCAACTCTTGGGACACTGATGTAACACGCTTGTATCACGCTTTTATCAAGCACGGTTTTGCAGATACCTTCCATTTTTCATGACCGCCATTGGAAAATAAAAGAATCCATATTCCAGGATCATTCTGTAGAAGAATAGGTTTTTCCAAATTATAATCATCGTGTCTCTCGGAACACTGTCAGGTTACTGGTATTTGTTAACCCAAATTGACTTATGGGAAATTGATCGTTACACGGTTCGTTGATGGAGTGCGCTGATGAAGGTGTACAAAAAAAACATGCTCATTCCGATCAATGATCCCTTGTAAGATGGTTCTTACCTGGCCATCCAGGATTGCCATAAAGTTGGTATTCCTCGATGTATAAATAATGGTTTATAACAATAGCGCGAGCAAGTTCTGGACTTACATAAGTAATTGCTACTTCGATATTTCGTTCCCCGTTATTTATAACAACAGTATCTGTCCAATTATGAACTACGATTGACCAGTTCGGTAAAGGCCAGGTGCCTATTATTATTATATCCAACAACATCGTTTGCTGAAGCCACAGCCGCACGATAAATATTCGCCAGGTGACCTTCAATAGGCATTGGTGTAGGGATTGCTTTCTGGACGACAGGCTTCCAAATGTGTCGCTGGAGCAGCAGCAACAGCTTCTCCGCATGCACTTATCGAAATGCTGAGGAAGAGCAACCACATCCAAGTCTTCCGCTGAAGATCCAAAACTTTGATCCCCTTTCGGGCGAAATACTGATAACCGCCCTTATACTTTTGATGATTTTAGTATACAAAATATTCAAATGGAAGACAAGAGACACTTTTCCCGCTTCTTGTGAGATTAATCACTGAAACGAACAATTCCTTTCCTGTCTCAAGTTCGCCAAGTAAATCCCTTAATCTTTCTTTGCAGCATCAGGGTGGACCAGATCCGGCGCAACGTCCAGCAACGGGACGAGCACGAAAGCACGCTCATGCAGGCGCGGATGCGGGATGACCAGCGGCGGCGTATTGACGACCAGCTCGTCGTAGAACAAGATGTCCAGATCGATCAGGCGGGGGCCCCAGCGGAAGTTCTGCTCGCGTCCCAGCTCGACCTCGAGCTGTTTCAGGTATGTGAGCAGAGGTTCCGGCGCCAGATCGGTTTCCGCTTTGATGGCCATGTTGAGGAAAGGCGGCTGGTCTGCATACCCCCAGGGCGGCGTCTCGTAGACGTGTGACTCGGCCAGCACGGAAACATCCGGCGGCAATGACTTAATCGCCGCGCGCAGGTTGGCGAGCCGGTCGCCCAGGTTGGTCCCCAGCGCGATGTAGACGGTGTGGTCCATGAAGAGATTATATTCCAGTCGAAGATAAAAAAATCAAGAACGGGTGGAGGTTGTAATCGAAACGGGATTCCCCTATACTGGAGACAACCCCAACGAAGGAAGTTCCATTGGTTAAACTAACCATCTTGCACACCAACGACTTGCACGGACGGGTCCAGCAGCTTCTGCGCATCGCCACCCTCGTCCGCCAAATTCGGGGAGAGGTGGAGGCAAAGGGCGGCTACTGCCTGTACCTGGATGCCGGCGACACGGAAGACACCTCCAACCTGGAGAGCAGCCTGACCAAAGGCAGCGCCCTGGAAGCGATGGTACGCGGCGCGGGATGCGAGTATCTTGCGCTGGGGAACGCGATCCCAATCCGGTATGGCCCTGAAGCGATTGAAAACCTGGCAAATCACTTCGGAAAACCGTTGCTATGTGGCAATTTGTTCGACCCAAGGGGAATTCTGGTCAAAGGGCTCACACCGTACTTCCTTCCGTCGTTTGGTGATTTAAAAATTGGCTTGATCGGTCTGACCGACCCGATGCCAGTATATCGGACGGTTTTCAAGCTGGACGCCAGAAAGCCGGTTGACGTGCTTCCCGACCTCATCGAGGAAGTCCGGTCGCAGGGGGCCAATCTTGTTGTTCTGCTGTCACACCTGGGTTCGACCGTCGACCAGCAACTGGCGGGAGAGATACCCGGCCTCGACCTGATCATCGGCGGGCACGATCACAAAATACTATATCCTCCCCTAGAAATTGACCGAACGATCATCGCGCAGGCGGGAGAACATGGCCGGTTCCTGGGCCGGCTGGACCTGGAAATCGACGGGGAAACGGGCAAGATCGTGCGTTATAACGGAGAATTAATTGCAGTCGAAGAGGATATCCCGGTCGATCCGCTCGCCCTACAGAGCCGTCGAGAGCGAGCAAGAGAGGGTGGCAGAGATCATGCGCACGCCGATCGGGTTTTTGAAGAGCGCCGTCGAGTTCTCCGAGGAAAACGAATGCAGCGCGGGGAACCTGCTGGCAGATGCCCTTTTAGACAGGATGAAAGGAGCGCAGATTGCTTTAGCCCTTGCCGGTCACTGGACAACCGGTCTGGACGCCGGGGAAGTGACCCAGGGAGAACTCTTTGCCGCAAACCGGTCCACTGCAAACCCTGCCCGCGTGGCGTTGAGCGGGAAACAAATCAAAACGTTTCTTCGCGAAGCGCTTAAACCCGAAAACGCTGCCCGCAGACTGCATTCTTTAAGGGGCGGCGCGGTGGGGATGCCCCACGTGGCCGGGATGCGCGTCCGCTACAAACCGGACAACGAAAACGATTTGGAAATCAACGTTGGAGACAAGCCTCTCCTGGAAGAGGATACGTATCTCGTCGCTTCAAGCGACTTCGAATTTTCCGAGCAGGTCAGCTATCTGGTCATTCCGGATGAACAGGTGGAGTATGAAGTGCCGACCATTATGCCGGAAGTCCTGGAAGATTACATTCGAAAATACTCGCCTGTAGGGGCGCCTGCAGCGAACAGGATTATTGTAAAAAAGTAGAATTGCAAAACACAGAACCCCAAAAAACACAGCCTGGCCATTCAATGGCCAGGCTGTGTAGATGAGAGTGGTTATAAATCAATTACTCCACGTTCACTTCGCTGATTTGCTTTGAAGAAGCATGGCTCGTGCGCTGTCGATCTCATCTTGATTGACCGTATGTCCCATACCCCTATAGGTGCGGAAATCGACCTCCGCCCCCATTTCCCGGAAGACGCCCGCCGTTTCGCTGAGCAGGTTGTGCGCCACCCAGGGATCAACGTCGCTGCCGCCGATGAAGACCGGCATCCCCGCCAAAGAGCCGGGGTAGTTGCGGGACGCGCCCTTCGGACCGATCAGGGCGCCACTGAAAACGAATAACGCGGCATATCTCCTGGCGTGGCGGGCAACGTATTCTGCTGCCAGGCATGCGCCCTGGGAAAAGCCTCCAAAGGCGATCTGCATGATCCAAAAAGCCCTTTTCATGAGCATCCTTTACCAGCGAATCGACGGTTTCCAAAGCGGACGACAGATCGGGTTCGTTCATCTCAAGTGGCCCGAAGGCAGTATTGGGATACCAGCGGTTCATCGCCGCTTGCGGGACCAAGAAAGCGGCTCCTTCCACATCGAGCGCTTCGGCAAGCGGCAGCATGGACTCGGCGGTAGCGCCACGTCCGTGTAACAGAATAACAGCGAGCTTTGCATTGTTTAAATCTTCCCCAAAACGGATCACGGGCTGTCCCTGGTGAATATTCTCGCTCATTTGCTTTTCTGCTCTACGCCGATCGGCGTCAATCCGGCTTCGATTTCCTCGCGGCGATCTTCCAGGAAGGGGGGCAAGACCAGTTTTTCTCCCAGGTTATCCGGAGACTCATCGATGGCGAATCCGGGACCGTCGGTGGCAATTTCGAACAAGATCCCGTTGGAAACCCGGAAGTAGATCGAGCGGAACCAGAAGCGGTCGATGAGGGTGCTGATGGGCAGGCCAGCCTGGGAGATTTGCGAGTGCCAGATTTTCTGGGTTTCGAAATCCTTGACCCGGAAGGCCACATGGTGCGTACCGCCTGCTCCCAGTTGTGCGCGCTTTGCCTGGGGTTGCTCCAACAGCCACACTTCCGACCCGGGGCCGCCGTTTTCGCGTGTACTGAAAATGACCGCATGCGCCACCCCATCGATCCATTTTGTGCGCTCCCGTTCTTCAAAATTCAAGACCTCCGTGAAAATCGTTGCGAGTTGGTCGAGGGACGGAACGGAAAGGATAATGCCGTAAAACCCTCGCAGGAGGAACTCGTCCGGGATATCGGGGCGCTGCCAGAGCTCGCCCTCGAACTCCGCACCCTGGTCGTTGACCAGGTACAGTTGTTGGCCTTCGGGGTCTTCGAAGGGCAGCAACTCGCGGCCGGCAAAGGTTGTGATCTCGCTATGGTGAAGACCGTATTCTTCGAAACGTTCCAGCCAAAAGTCGAGCGCCTCGCGGCTGCTTACTCGAAAAGCGATCCCCGCAATGCTATCCGTACCGCGCACGTCCGGGCCAATGTGAGGCCAATCGAAGAAGGTGATATCGGTCCCGGGCGTACCGACTTTATCCGCATAGAAAAGATGGTAGGCGGAAACGTCGTCCTGGTTGACCGATTTCTTGACCAGGCGCAATCCCAGCACCTGCGTATAAAATCCGGCGTTCTCGGCGATCTTTGCGCTGACCGCCGTCACATGGTGGAGTCCAGTCAATTGCATGTCAATACCTCTATTTCAGAATTCGTTTTTAATCGGTTTTTCGGGAATCTCCGGGGAAGGTACCCAGATTTAGCAGTACGCGCGCCCCTAAATCTGTCCTCTTTCATGACAAATCCCCAAAGATCCTTTTAATCAGGACTGACGCAAAGGGATGAGAGAGGCCCGAAAATAAGGGTTCTTTTCCCCAACTACGTGAGTCCTATTAATATTTGGATGAAGGGCGGAAGGGTATTCTTACTATTCTTATCCGAATATGATTAAGCTAAGGCATGTTCTTGACAATAGTATTAATAGTGATATCATTTAGTTGTGGCTAAGATCGAAGCAGTCCTTGCAAAAATGAAACGCAAACCCAAAGGGATCAGTTTCCAAGATTTTTGTAAAGTGTGCGATTTCTACTTTGGAGAGGCGCGGCAGAGCGGCAGCTCTCACCGTATCTATAGAACGCCTTGGCAAGGAGACCCGAGAGTCAATATTCAGAATGATAATGGTAAGGCAAAGGCTTATCAGGTAAGACAGGTATTGAAAGCAATAGAACGTCTGGAGGTAAAAGAAAATGAAAAATGACCGTTATACATATCGCGTAACATGGTCGGAAGAAGATGGGGAGTATATTGGCCTTTGTGTTGAATTTCCAAGCTTGAGTTGGCTGGCGAAGGAACCTGAAGAAGCGCTAATTGGCATTCGGCAGGTTGTGGCTGAGGTGGTCACAGATTTGAAAAAAAACGGCGAGCCGATTCCGGAACCTCTCGCAGTCAAGCAATATAGCGGCAAGTTTATGGTCCGTATTCCACCAGAATTACACCGTCGTTTGGCTCTCGAGGCCGCAAAATCTGGGATCAGCCTAAATCGGTTGGCAAGTGAGAAATTAAGCCGGTCTGAAGGATAGGATGTGCAATTCATTTTTTTCTAAATCGAGCAACTCAACGCGGATCCTTGCGTAAGTAATGATATAACGTAGATGGTACCATTCATCACAAATTCAGCTTGAAGATAGGATTTTTTATGACCAACACAGCTGCGATCGAAGTCCTGGACCTGCGGCGGTCCTTTGGCGAGAATAAAGCGGTGCAGGGCGTCAGTTTCGAGGTGCGGCAGGGAGAAATTTTCAGCCTGCTCGGTCCGAACGGCGCGGGCAAAACTACTACCATTTCAATGCTCTCCTGCCTGCTGCGCCCGGATGGCGGCGATGCCTGCATCATGGGACATTCCATCCGCGAAGATCCGATGGGAGTTAAGTCTGTGCTTGGCTTCGTCCCGCAGGAAATCGCCCTGTACGAAGACCTGACCGCCCGGGAAAACCTGTCCTTCTGGGGCAAGATGTACGGCCTGCGCGGCGGGGCGCTCAAAACGCGGGTGGATGAAGTGCTGGACGTGATCGGGTTGCGGGACCGGGCTAAGGAAAGGGTGGGCAAGTACTCGGGCGGGATGAAGCGGCGGGTCAACATCGGGGTGGCGCTGCTGCACAAGCCAAAGGTCATCTACATGGACGAGCCGACGGTCGGGATCGATCCGCAGTCGCGGCGCAATATCCTGGATAGCGTCGTCGCGCTGAAAGACCAGGGCATGACTGTCTTGTACACAACACACTACATGGAAGAAGCCCAGGAGCTCTCTAACCACATCGGTATTATGGACCACGGCAAACTGATCGCCAGCGGCACACACGACGAGCTGGTGAAACTGGTGGGAGAGCAGACGCGCATCGACCTGACCCTGAACGTCCCGGCGGAGAACATCCTGAGCGCCTGGCAGCAGGTCGAAGGGGTGAGCCGCGTCTCAGACGAAAACGGTCTGGTGACAGCGCTGGTGGATGACAGCAACGAAGTTCTGCCGCGCCTGTTCGAGAGCGCCACAGGCCAGAATGCACGCATTACTTCCGTCGACATTCTCGAGCCGAACCTGGAAGCGGTGTTCCTGCACTTGACTGGCCGAGCGCTGAGAGACTGATGAAGACATACAACCCGGATAATATGGGGGTAGACAGGTATACACGTATACAAGCACCTGTTACCCTGTGTACTTGTTTACAGACTTTGCTTCCTTCACGGAGCTTTACATGAAAGCCCTGGATATCGCCCTCAAAGACATGACCCGCTCCTTCCGGAGCTTTTTTGCGATTGTCTTTATGTTCATTGTGCCGCTTCTAGTGACTGGCATGTTCTATTTCATGTTTGGCAACATCGCCAGCGATGGAGAGTTCAACTTGCCGAAGACGCAGGTGGTGATCGCCAACCTGGACGAGGGCGGGCCGAAGCTCCAGGTCAACCCCAAGAACATCCCCGGGGGGAAGGAAGCAGACACGATGGGGGATCTGATCGTCAACATCCTGGAGAGCGATGAAATCGCGGACTTGATCGAAGTCTCGTTCGCGCTGGACGCAGCAGCTGCCCGGGCCGCGGTCGATGCACAGGCCTCCCAGGTGGCGATCATCATCCCGCCCGATTTTTCGGAACAGTTCGCCGACCAGGAAGGGGAGGCGGTCATCGAGTTCTACCAGGACCCGACCCTGACCATTGGACCGGAGATCATCCGCAGCATCATGAACCGCTTCATGGACGGGATGGCGGGCGTCAAGATCGCCGTGAACGTTTTCCAGGATGAAGCCGATTCGAGCGACTATGGCAAGGCGGGACTGGTCGTGCGGCAATACCTGGATACCTCGCTGGCGTTGCGCGAGAACCCGGAAGATGATCTGTTGGACGTCCGTACCCCACCTGGGGAACAGAGCGAAGCCGAGCAAAGCCAGAACCTGTTGGTGACTATCATCGGCCCGATCATGGGCGGGATGATGATCTTTTACGCCTTTTTCACCGGGACGTCTACCGCGCAGAGCATTCTCAAGGAGGAAGAAGAACGGACTTTGCCGCGGCTGTTTACCACGCCAACCCCGCAAGCCACCATCCTGAGCGGCAAGCTGTTGTCCGTTTTCCTGACCGTTTCCGTGCAGGTGATCGTCCTGCTCATCGCCGCCTGGCTGATCTTCGGCATCCAGTGGGGCGCTTTGCCCTCGGTTGCGCTGGCAGCTGCAGGGATCATGTTCAGCGCCTCGTCCTTCGGCGTCTTCGTCAATTCTTTCCTGAAAAACACCAAGCAGGGTGGGGTGCTGTTCGGCGGCGTGCTGACTGTGACCGGCATGGTGGGCATGATCAGCATCTTCGCGATGAACTCACCGGCCGCATCGAAAATGGGAGACACGGTCTCGCTGCTGGTGCCGCAGGGCTGGGCCGTACGAGGACTGATGCAGTCGATGAACGGGGAACCCGTCACAGGAGTAGCGGTGACAACGCTGGTTTTGCTGGCCTGGAGCATTGCGTTCTTCACCATCGGCGTGCGGAGGTTTAATAGACGTTATGTATAGAACCTCACCCCCAGCCGCCCCTCTATCCTTTCGGGCACACGTCGCTTTCAGGGAGAGGCGGGAGAATCAACCATGACTCGCATCCTCGACATTGCCTTCAAAGACCTGTTGCAACTGACCCGCGACTTCAAGACCTTCATGTTCTTGCTGCTCATGCCGGTCCTGTTCACGTTCCTGTTTGGATTTGCCTTTGGAGGTTTCAGCGGGGGCGCATCGGACTCGCGCCTGCCAGTCGGCTATTTGGACCAGGATGACACCTGGCTCAGCCAGTCCCTGCACGACCAATTGACCGACTCGGACGTTATCCGCCTGGATGAAGACAAGAATCGTTCGTACCAGGACCTGGAAATGCTCGTCGCGAACGGGGACCTGGCCGCCGTTATCATTATCCCGGACCGCTACGGCGCGACCTTCCTAAAGGGTAAAAATGCGCGCCTGATCGTTATCGCGGACACGGGCACAACCGCCTGGACGACCATCCAAGCGGAGGTCATGGCAAATATCAGCCGCCTGGACAGCGCCGTCCGCACAGCGACTATTTTGGAAGAAGTCGATGCGGAGCGCATGCCGTTCGAGTACGCCTTCGAGCAGAGCCTGGAGGCCTGGAAGGAGCCGCCCATTGCTGTCCAGGAGACCACCAGCAGTGCTGTGGAGGCGACAGATGACGGCGTGGAAGCCCTGGCGCACACCGCGCCCGGAATGATGCTGCAATTTGCCATTGCCGGGCTGTTGACCTGCGCCCAGGTCATCGTCACGGAGCGCAAGTCGCGCACCTTGCAACGCTTACTAACCACCGCCGCGCGGCGTGTCGACATCCTGTTGGGACACTACCTGGCCATCTTTTCCCTGATCTTCGCCCAGTTCGCGGCCTTGATCGCCTTCGGGCAATTTATCTTGCACGTGAATTACCTGCGCGTTCCGGCAGCGACGTTCTTCGTCGCGTTCTGCGCTGCCCTGTGCATCGCGGCGATGGGCTTGTTGATCGGCGTGCTGGCCCGCAACGAAGAGCAGGCGGTCACGTTCTCGCTCATCCCGATGTTCGTGCTCTCAGGCCTGGGAGGCGCGTGGGTGCCGCTGGAAGTGACCGGCGAAACCTTTGCAAAGATTGGTCATCTCTCACCGGTCGCCTGGGCCATGGACGGGTTCAAGAACATCAGCATCCGCGGGTTAGGGTTTAACTCGGTTTTGCTCCCGGCGGCGGCGCTGGTGGGATACGCTGTTATCTTTTTTATTCTGGCTGTTTGGAGGTTGAGTACAGCAGAGGAAAAATAGTGTGCTCAGGTCACTTTCCCTCGCGTATTGTCTCGAGAGTTGATCGAAAATAAGGGTCGCGTGCGCAGCACGCGACCCTTATTTTCGGCTTTCTTTATCTAACTGTGAAATTCCTGCCGCTCAGGATATTAACAGAGGATTACATTTGTATCTGGGTGTAAGAAACGAATCTTTGGCACCTTCAAATAGGTACTGACAGATAAAGAGGAGTTTTTTATGAAAACGTATACCAAGCCAAATGATGAAGAACTGCGTAACCGGCTCACGCGCCAACAGTACGACGTGACCCAGCACGAGGCTACTGAGCGGCCCTTCCAGAACGAATACTGGGACCATAAAGACCCCGGCTTATATGTAGATATTGTATCCGGGGAACCGCTGTTCAGCTCGCTGGACAAGTACGATGCGCATTGTGGCTGGCCGAGCTTTACCCAACCCCTGGAAGCTGAAAACCTGAAAACACACACGGACTTCAAGCTGCTCATGCCTCGCACCGAAGTGCGCTCAAAAAACGCCGACTCGCACCTGGGCCACGTCTTCAACGACGGTCCCGCGCCGACCGGTTTACGCTACTGCATCAACTCGGCGGCGCTGCGCTTTATCCCTGTGGACAAGTTGGAAGAAGAAGGGTATGGGGAGTACCTGGAGTTGTTCGAGAAAGAAAATAAATAGCAAGTGACATAAATTGCCTCATTATGAGGAAGCTGAACACGGAGACGCGGAGATTTTATTCTCCGCGTCTCCGTGTCATTGTGCCTTTGCCTCGCAATTCTGCGGGGTTGTGGTGCGTTAAACTCTTTCAATGATTGTTGCCGTAGCCTGACCGTGCCCGGCGCACATGGTTTGCAGGCCGTACCTCGCCTTTCTCCTTTGCAACTCATGAACCAGCTTGGTCATCAGAATCGTCCCCGTTGCGCCGACCGGATGCCCGTGGGCGATGGCGCCGCCGTTGGGGTTGACCTTTTCCATATCGGGATGGATCTCTTTTGCCCAACCAAGCACCACGCTGGCGAAGGCTTCGTTCATCTCAATGACGTCCATGTCTTCCAGCGATAAACCTGCTTTTGCCAAAACCATGCGCGTGGCCGGGATAGGACCGTCCAGCATCAGGACCGGGTCGGTGCCAACTACCACGCGCGCGACAATGCGCGCCAGCGGGTTCAGGTTGTAGCGCCCGACCGCGGCGGGGGAGGCCAAAACGAGCGCGGCGGTCCCGTCGCTGATCTGGCTGGCGTTGGCAGCCGTGACCACGCCGTCCGCTTTGAAGACAGTTTTTAACGAGCGCATCTTCTCCCGGTCCGGGGGGAAGCGCACGCCCTGATCCACCTTGAACTCCTCCCCATTTGACAACTTGACCGGCATGATCTGTTCGTCGAAGTATCCATTTTTGATGGCATTCCCGGCGCGGAGGTGACTCTCGTAGGCAAAGCCGTCAACTTCGTCGCGCGTCAAATTCCATTTTTCGGCCATCAACTCGGCGCTGGTGCCCTGGTGGACCAGCTCATAGGGGAAGTCCTGCGGCCACTCAGCCGGATAGTCCGCGCCGATGGGCTGGTGCGACATCATCTCTGTGCCTCCGGCCACCACCAGGTCCATATCACCGGCCAGGATGGCCTGTGCCCCAAAATGGACCGCACTCTGGCTGGAACTGCACATGCGGTTCATGGTCAGCGCCGGCACCTTGACGGGGAACCCGGCCTTGAGCGCCGCCAGCCGCCCCACGTTGGCGCCCTGGTCGCCAACCGGGGTGACACAGCCCCAAAGCACATCTTCCACGCGGTCCATTTCGATCCCGGCGCGACAAACGGCTTCCTTCATGATCATAGCAGCCAGGTCCACTGGCAGGAACTCATGCAAAGCTCCCCCCGGTTTGCCCACCCCAATCGCCGTACGCACGGCGGATACGATGAAAACGTCTCGCTCTTCCATGATGCCCTCCTAACGAATCTAATAGATCATACAAGTCGAACTGACCTTGTTGGACTTGTATGACTGATCGACCTATGAGACTATTCTATGTTCTTCCAAATGCTCGATCACGTCCGCTTCCAGCCATTCGCGGATATCCTTGTTGTCCAGCGCATTTTCTGGCAACTCGGCCACAAGATCCAGCAGGGCTTCGCGTACGTTCTCGTAGTGCAACAACAGGTCTTCTTCGCTCCAGGGGCGGAACTTCTCGATCAGTTCCCGGTTGAACTCGTCGGTGTCGCGCTCTTCCCAGGTGAAACTGGGATCCTCCATGATGCCGGTGATGATCCACAGGCCTTCCTCCCACCATCCGATCACGTGGCCCAGCAAATCGTGGAAGGAAGCAAAGCCCTCTCTTTCCAGGAAATCTGCCCGCGCTTGTGGAGAGAGCGCGTTGAACTGCTTGACGTACTCCCCCCAACCTTCCTCCAGCACTTGCATGACCTGCCTCATTGTAAAGTCCGCCATGTCAGCCTCCTTTGGTCGCGTTTACAAAGTCCGCGAACAGGCCGTACGCCGTGGGGATGGGGCCTGCTACCATGCCTTCTCGTTCGGACTCGATGATCGAGTAATCGCCCAATACATCCGTCCGGAAGGTGACGCCGCTGGTTGAATCTTCCATGCCGTATAACGGAGACGCCGGCGGAACAAGCTCCGGTTTGACGCTGGCTTTGATTCGATCTTCGACTTTCTCCGCCCTGCAAACCAGTTTATAGCGTTCGTTCCGGGCCTTAGCCTGCTCGATCATCTCGGGCGTGATCTCCCGAATGCCCATCCTCTCCACCTGCTGTGGCGTCAACGGGGTGTCCATCAAAACTGTGACCAACGCAGCGACCTTGATGGCCGCGTCCCAGCCGTCCACGTCCGCGGACGGGTCGGTCTCGGCCACGCCGATGCTCTGGCAGTACTTGACCGCTTCGTCGAAGCTCTCGCCGCGCCCCATGCGCGAGAGCATGATGTTGGTGGTCGAGTTCAGGATGCCTTGAAAAGAGGTGAGTTCGGCGGCGGGCATGGCATCGCGGAACACGGAGAAGAGCGGCGAGCCGCCCAACACGGTGGATTCGAACAAGAATTTCTTGTTTTTGGCTCTGGCCAGTTCGGTCAACTTGCGATAACCGTGCACCACCGTGCCTTTGTTGGCGGTGATGGCGTGCATGCCCAGGTCGAGGGCCATGCGGCAGTGGTCGATGGCGGGCTGGCCTGTGTTGTGGTTGACCGGGGTGTTTTCGAACATCACGTCAGCCTCGCTGCGCTCCAAAAACTCCAGCGTGTTGCCCGGCATGGGGCCGCCGGTCAGCAGGTCCAGGGAACGTCCAGATTGGAGCATATCAAAGGCTGCGTTGACCGAAATCCCGTTCGGGTTGACCGCGGTTCCGTGCGAGCCTGTCGCTATCCCGCTTACGCTGAAGGTGATATCGTAGCGCTCCTGCAACTCCCAACGCTTGCGTAAAAGCAACTGCGCCAGCGCCTGGGCAACGTTCCCAAAACCGATAAATGCGAGTTTGTAGTGCATAGGGTTTCTCCAAATTGAGTTGTGGCGCTGTTTGCCAACCCGCGTTACACCGGCGGGTAAGGATAAGCGCGCCTATACTCGGGTGGCTCGGGAAAGACGCGCGACAAAACCAGGGTCTGTGCCCGGGCGAGCAGGGTAGAAATCTCCTTGGGGCTGAGATAAGGCTGAAGGTCAGCCAGCAGGTCCTGGTCCGAGGAAAGCTGCGCGAGGGGTTCGAGCAATGCGGCAGGGATCGGTTCTCCCGAGAAGTCCCAAATGACCGTCCGCAGTTTTTCTTCCTCGTGGAAACAAAGCCCGTGGTCGATCAGCCAAAGTTTTCGCGTCCCCTCTTCGATGAGAACATGGCTGCCCTTGCGGTCGGCGTTATTACAGAGCAGATCGAAGAGCATGACCGGTTTCAGGCGGTCCTTGTCTTCTTCCGTGAAGTTGAAATAATGATAATTGGGATCGTACTCGATGTACTGCTGGATAGAACCAGGCCCGTAGGGTCCTTCGGGCCGCAAAACGGTGAATGGAACAAAGCACCAACCCAGCGCCTGGCTGACGAGGTAAGCGGCCACCTCCCGGTGCGCGAGGGTTTGGTGAGGAAAATCCCACAGCGGCTGTTCGCCTTTAGACGGTTTGTAAACGGCCTTCAGTTCAAGCCCCTGGTAGTGGATATTGACGAGGAAGGTATAGTTGCTGCCCGGCATGAACTGGCCCTTGAGCTCAAGAGTCCCTTGTTGTAAGATTTCTCTTAGGTCAGGTTGAGTTGGTAGCATGCCGGCTTAGTAGAAGGTTGAAAGTTACAGCTTGAAGGGCTTTGCACAACTTTTAACATCCCACCTTCAACCTGCTTTTAATGTTTGTGCCCGTTCTTCTTCGGGCAGAAGTGGCCTTCCGGCTCCATTGGCGCGCCGCATTGCGGGCAGGTCGGCCGGCCGCGGGTGACGATTTCGGCGCCCCAGCGGGCCATTTTGCGAATCTGCTCGCGCGTGCACCAGAAACGCACCACGGCGGCGGAATCCGGCTCGTCTTCCTCGGTCAACAGTTCTCGGGTCTGGAGCACGACCCGGTCACGGTCTTTGTCGAAGCCCAGGCCGACCTCACCCACGCGGAAAAGCGGGTCCACCGGCGGGTTGATGCGCATCTGGTCTTCGATGTAATCGCCGGACACGTCTTCAAGCTCCGGCGCCTGGCGGACAACTTCTGCCAGGAATTGTTCCACGCCGACCGAAAGAGACTGCAACTGGAACTTTTCGATCAATACGGTTACCGTGCGCTGGTCTTGCCAGGCCTGGATGTAAAAGACACGCTGACCGGGCTTGCCGATAGCATCAGCGGTTATATGTTCTACGGGATCTACGTCAATTTCAAAACGGGACATGAGATAAGGTACCTGCTTGGTTTGAATGAATTTCTGTTTCAAAAATATGCTCGATAGAGCAAGCCCCATGGGGCAGTTTTCTCTTTATAGCAGAGCGCGGCGGAAGAAAATCTGGTCGATTGGATTAAACGGAGTATACCAAATTCAGAGGGCGGATGATAGGCCGCGCTCTGCTATAATTCACTCATTCGTGATTTGGGAATTTCCGCGGTATAGATTGCTTCGAACAAGACTACTTCCCGGTTACTCTTGGAGAGCCCAAACACTCGCCCAAGGAGAGAATTATGTACGATGAGAAAAAACTTGAAGAACTAAGAGAATCGTTGGAAAAGTGGGAAGAGACTGGCTTACAAAAAGCGCGTGCGTCCATGCCCGAACGGCGCGATACATTTATCACTACTTCTTCAGAACCAATTGACAGACTATATACCCCCCTGGATGTCGCGGACATGGACTACGAAGCCGACCTGGGATTTCCGGGCGAGTATCCCTTCACCCGCGGCGTGCATCCCACATTGTATCGCAGCAAGCTCTGGACCATGCGCATGTTCGCCGGCTTCGGGACCGCCGAGGAGACCAACGCGCGCTTCAAATACCTGCTCGGCCAGGGACAAACCGGCCTTTCGATTGCGTTCGACCTAGCCACCTTAATGGGCTATGACACCGATCAGCCCGAAGCGCTGGGCGAGTTCGGCAAATGCGGGGTGGCGGTTTCCTCGCTCAAGGATATGGAAATCCTGCTGGACGGCATCCCGTTAGACAAGGTTTCCTCGAGCATGACCATCAACTCGCCAGCGGCCATTATCTGGGCTATGTACATCGCCGCCGCCGAGAACAAAGGCGTACGTCCGGACCAGTTGCGCGGCACCCTCCAGAACGATATTTTGAAAGAGTTTATCGCTCAGAAGGAATTCATCTTCCCGCCCGAGCCGTCCATGCGGCTGGTGGTGGATACGATGGAATATGGCACCAACACTGTCCCGCAGTGGAATACCATCTCGATCAGCGGGTACCACATCCGCGAGGCAGGCTCCACCGCAGCGCAGGAACTGGCCTTCACTTTATCGGACGGCATGGAGTACGTCCGCTGGGGGATCGAGCGTGGCATGGACGTGGATTCGTTCGCCCCGCGCCTGTCGTTCTTCTTCAACGCCCACAACGACTTCTTTGAAGAGATCGCTAAATATCGGGCGGCCCGGCGCATCTGGGCGCGCGAGATGAAGGAGACCTTCGGCGCGAAGAATCCGCGCTCCTGGCTGATGCGCTTCCATACGCAAACGGCCGGCGTTTCGCTGACGGCCCAACAGCCGGAGAACAACGTGGTCCGGGTGGCGATCCAGGCCCTGGCAGCTGTCCTGGGCGGGACCCAGAGCCTGCACACCAATTCGTTGGATGAAGCCCTGGCCCTGCCTTCCGAGCACGCGGTCACGATCGCGCTGCGCACGCAGCAGATCATTGCGGAAGAATCAGGGGTGGCGAACACCATCGATCCGCTCGGCGGCAGTTTCTTCGTCGAGGCCCAGACCGACCGCATCGAGCAACAGGCGTACGATTATTTCCGCCGGATTGAAGAGTTGGGCGGCGTGTTGCCGGCGATCGACAAAGGCTTCTTCCAATCTGAGATTTCAGACGCCGCCTATCGCTACCAGCGTGAAATCGACGAAGGCGTCCGTAAGATCGTAGGCGTGAACGCTTATGCCGAGAAGAAGCCGCCGGCCGTCCCCCTGCTGGAAATGGACCCGCAAGGGTACGAGCGCCAGGTTTCACGGCTCGCAGAAGTCCGCCGGACGCGCGATAACGCGCGCGTTGGCCAGACGTTGGACAGGCTGCGGATCGCCTGCCAGGGCGCTGAGAATACCATGCCTTTCATCATGGATGCTGTGCACGCCTATGCTACTTTGGGCGAAATTATCGCTGTGATGAGGGAAGTGTTCGGAACTTACGAAGAACCAAACTGGATTTAGGTGTTAGTTCTTCTGAGATAAGTTTTGTAACAACCCTTGAATTGATACGATTTGAAAATCACTTAAGTCAGCATATCCCGCTGGGGTATTTTTCGCTGCCGAGAGCAAATTTTCAGATAAACTAATTTGAATACCGGAATGGAGGTACAACAATGGCAAACGCAAAACCCGGGGTGATCGGAATTCTAACGGGGGGCGGTGACGTTCCCGGGCTCAACCCGGCGATCCGGGCGGTGACCATCCGCGCCCTGCGGGAGGGCTACAAAGTAATCGGCATCCGGCGTGGCTGGGCCGGGCTGGTGGATGTCATCCGAGACAAAAAAGCAGATAACAGCAAAAACTTCCAGGAGTTGACCGAAGAGGTGGTTGGAAGGGCAGGGCGGACCGGGGGGACCTTCTTGCATACCTCGCGCACCAACCCGGCGAAGATCAAGGGCGACCGTCTCCCTGAACATTTGCGGGAAGTTTACACCGATGAAGTCAACGACATTACACCGGAAATCATGAAGAATCTCGACTTCTTAGGGATCGATTATCTCATCCCGATCGGTGGCGACGACACGCTTAGTTACGGAGTCCGCATGTATCAGGAAGGGGTCAAAGTCGTTGCGATCCCCAAGACAATGGACAACGACGTTCCCGGCACCGACTACTGCATTGGCTTCAGCACATGTGTGACGCGTACGATCGAAATAGCGAACAGCCTGCGGACGGTGGCCGGCTCCCATGAACGGTTGATGGTTCTGGAAGTTTTCGGTCGCTATGCTGGTTTCACCGCGATGTTGCCTACCATGGCCGGTGCTGCCCATCGCTGCGTCATCCCGGAGTACAAGTTCAACATCGAACGGCTGGCAGAACTGTTGATGCTCGATCGGCAATATAATCCAAGCCATTACTCCGTCGTGCTAGTCTCGGAGGGTGCGATGTTCGAGGGCGGGGAAATGGTCTTCGAAGACCGCACCACAGATGCCTTCGGGCACGCCAAGCTGGGCGGTATTGGTGACTTGGTCTCGGCGAGATTAACAGAGCTCACCCCCCAGTTCAACAACGGCCGGGCGGTTGACACCGTCAACCAAAAACTGGGCTATCTGGTCCGCTGTGGGGACCCGGACGCGATCGATTCTATTGTACCGATGGCTTACGGAAACCTGGCGCTGGACTTGATCCAGAAGCGGACCCACGGACGCCTGGTGGTGCTCAAGAACGGGCGCTACGACAATATCCCGATCGATATCGTGACCAGCACCAAGAAAACCGTCAAAGTCGACCGTTTTTATAATACTGAGCGCCTGCGCCCGTACTACAAGAGCTTCGAGATGACGCCGCTGTTCATTATGACCAGTGATTGAAATTCGGTAAATCATAGATTTTCTCAAAGAGGCCCGAAAAAATGGGTGGTGAGCGCGCGTACGCGCGCTCACCACCCATTTTTTCGGTATTTTTCCCGTTGGAAGCAGTAGAGCCATTAAATCAAAACCGGATATGCAAAAAGGACGCCGCCTGGCGTCCTTTCGCTTAATTTCGTTTGATTTGAAAACTGTCGAAATCCCGTGCTACGACAGTGTTTGGGAAAACGGCTTGCGCCTCGGCCAATACATCCCGTTCGCGATAACGGCGCGAAAGGTGGGTCAGAATCAGCCGTTTAACCCCCGCTTCCTTTGCCAATTCGGCTGCTCTTTGGGCAGTAAGGTGCGAGAATTGCTGCGCCATCTCCGCCTCATCGTTGAGATAAGTGGATTCGATCACCAGCGCATCCGCATCCCGGCAATGCTCCAGGATGTCGTCGGTGCGACCAGTATCCCCGACCACAACCAATTTTGTGCCACTTTGCCACTCTCCAAGTACGTCCTCGGGTTTGACCATCCGCCCGTCCGCAAGGGTGATTGTTTTCCCGTTGACCAGGTCACGGCGCTCAGGCCCAAACGGGACACCCAGCTCGTTTGCTTTTTCGGCCAGGAACGGTCGCCGGGCCTTGGTTTCAAAGCTATAGCCCAGGCAGTCGGGGCCGCGGTGCGTAACGGAGAAGGCCGTGACCGTGAAGTCATCCCCTTCAAAGAAGATGCCGGGTTTGAGCTCGCGCAATGCGAGCGGCATCGGCGGCTGCTTGCCGCGTAAGACCACACCAAATAACAGGTCATGGACGCGGTCGAGGGCAGAACGACCGCCGAAAATTTCCAACTCGTCGATCGCTTCCCAACGCAAAAAAGTGGACATCAGTCCACCCAGCCCCAGGATGTGATCCAGATGTCCGTGCGTGAGCAGGATGCGCGTCAGGCGCTTGAACCCGGCGCCCGATTGCAAAATCTGGCGTTGGGTGCCCTCCCCGCAATCCACGAGAAAGCGATACTCATCGTGACTGACGATGGCGGCTGAAAGACCGCGCTTGGCGGAAGGCGCGGAAGCGGAAGTTCCAAGAAAAAGAATTTCGAACACAATAATCCTTTTTGAGAATAGGGTCCCTGTGCGTACAAAACGTATCTATTAAGAAGACCGAAAAGGGGGTGTGGACGGCAGCGCCACCCACACCCCCTTTTTCGGAAACCCTTACAAAGACAGTCTTACGTCCATGGAGCAATTGTACCTTAAAGAAAACAGACCATTTGTGCTATAATCTTTCTGCGTTTTTCTATAACCGCACCTAAACCCATGCCTGTCCGTAAACCCAAGTCCCGCCGCAAGAGCGGCTCCAAAGCGAAGAAGGCCTCTCCGAAAAAGAGAGCCTCTAAGCCGGTTGCGCAGAAGTCTAAGCAGAAATCCAGAAAGAAACAGACCCCTGCGCTGCCTGCTGTACGCGTGCCTTCATTTTGGCAGTCGCTTTCCATCGATCGCAGACTGGACGTGATCGGGATCGTGCTGACCCTGGTGGGAGTGGTAACGCTCCTCAGCCTGATCTCCGCGGAGCGCAGCTTGCTGACCGGCACCCTGATCCGGTACCTGGGGCGGTTCTTCGGATGGGGGGTGTACATCCTGCCAGTCGGCCTGATCGTGCTCGGCGTGTGGTTGGTGCTGCGCAACCTCGAGAGCATCCCAACCATTTCGATCGAACGCGTTACTGGCGTGATCCTGTTATTTTTCTGGTTGCTGACGGCCCTGCACGCCGTTTTCGCCGGGCCAGCCCTGGCCGAGCAAGCGGCGTTGAACGGGGAAGGAGGCGGGTACTTAGGCAGCGTGTTGGTCCAGTTCCTGTGGTTCAGCCTGGGGTCGGGAGGCGCGGTTGTCGCCCTGATCGCCTGGCTGTTGATCGGTCTGATGTTGACCCTGGATGTTTCGGTCCGCGAATTGTTCGCGTGGGTGGGCCCGCTAGTAGGAAGTCTTCGAGAAGCGCTGGCCAGCCGGTCGAAACCTGCCGAGTCCGGGTTGAACGGCACCGAGGTGCAGATCAACGGGCATACATCCGTACGAAACCCCCAAGTTGGTGCAAATCCCCCTCAGGGAGCGCAAAGCGCACAGATTGGGGTGCCGGTCACAACCACCAGCGGCGGGGGGCCAACGATTGAATGGGTGCTGCCAAATGTCAAAGAAATTCTAGAAGAAGGCAGTTCACCGGATGTCAATGAAGAATTCATCCAGCAGCGAAAACGTGTGATCGAGGAAACGCTGGCTTCCTTTGGCGCGCCGGCACAGGTCGTCGAGATCAGCCGGGGGCCGACGATCACCCAGTTTGGGGTGGAGCCGCTTTTCGTCGAGACCCGCAGCGGTCGTACGCGGGTACGGGTCAACAAGATCTCCTCGCTGGCCGACGACCTGGCGCTGGCCCTGTCTGCACCGCGCATCCGCATCCAGGCGCCGGTGCCGGGGAGGGGATTTGTCGGGATTGAAGTGCCCAACGAGGAAATGACGATGGTCGCGCTGCGCGATATCCTCGAAAGCGAAATCTACCAGCGCAAACGGTCCTCCTTGAGCTTTGCGCTGGGCCGGGACGTGGCCGGATTGCCGCAGATCGCGGCCCTGGATGCCATGCCGCACCTGTTGATTGCGGGCGCAACTGGCTCCGGGAAGTCGGTGTGCGTCAACTCGATCCTGACCAGCTTCCTGTTGCACAATACGCCCAACGATTTGAAGTTGGTGCTGGTGGACCCCAAGCGGGTAGAGTTGACCAGCTATAACGGCATCCCACACCTGCTGGCGCCTGTGATCGTGGAAGTGGACCGCGTGGTTGGCGCATTGCAATGGATGACGCGCGAGATGGACAAGCGCTACCATACCTTTGCCAAAGTTGGCGCGCGCAATATTAGCGACTATAACGCGCGTATGCAAGCGCGGGGCGGCAAAAAACTGCCGTTCCTGGTGATCGTGATCGACGAATTGGCGGACCTGATGATGATTGCGCCGGACGAAACCGAGCGGACCATCACGCGCCTGGCCCAGCTTGCGCGCGCGACCGGGATCCACATGATCCTCGCCACCCAGCGTCCTTCTGTGGACGTGGTCACCGGCTTGATCAAGGCCAACTTCCCGGCCCGGGTCGCCTTTTCGGTGGCTTCCAACACCGACAGCCGGGTGATCCTCGACCAGCCAGGCGCCGAGCGGTTGCTGGGCCGCGGCGACATGCTCTACCAGGCGCCGGAAGCTCCCGCGCCTGTCCGCTTGCAAGGCGTCTTTGTCTCCGACCCGGAGATCCAGCGCCTGGTCGATTTCTGGCGTGAGCAGGTGGGCGAACTCCAGTCCCTACGCGGCAGCAGGCGCGCCGGTGGACGCGCCCTTGCCGAGCGGCGTGCCCCTGAAGCAACAGGCGCTGTGGGAAGAAATGCAGAAGGAAGAGGAAATTGACCCGCTCTATAGCGAAGCCGTCGATCTGGTGCGTCGCCAGGGGCGTTGTTCCGTCTCCATGCTGCAGCGCCGCCTGCGGATCGGCTATACGCGCGCGGCTCGCCTCGTAGATGAAATGGAAGAGAAAGGCATCGTCAGCCCGCCGGAAGGAGGCACCCAGGTGCGCTCCGTGCTCGATTACGGCCCGGCCGCGCCTCCAAAAGATGGCTGAGAAATGCTATAATCGCCCTGCCAGCCCTGGTAGTTCAATGGATAGAACAAGGCACTCCTAAGGCTTAGATGTGGGTTCGATTCCCGCCCGGGGCACTGAAAATCCGAAAACGAGGACGGCGCATGCCGTCCTCGTTTTGGCTCTATCGATAAGCCAAGCTTATTTATAAAAAACTCTTTAAATACTCAGCCCACATTTAAAGAGGTGGCAAAAACGGTGTGCGTGGGGGCGCACGCCCCCCACGCACACCGTTTTTGCCCTACTTTTTGCACAGGCCTGCGCCGATACAAAACTCTTAGATAATTCTTACACAAAAGTATTGCATTTTTCCAGGGAATATAGTAATATAGAGTTCGGCAGACGCTAGGGTGCCCCCCTCACCCTGGCGTTTGCCATTTAATACAAAATATTTAGACCTGACAGGTTTTCAAAACCTGTCAGGTCTTTAACTTAACCTGCTATTTTCTTCAGCGCTTCCCCAAAACGGTCAATCTCATCCAAGGTATTGTAATGGGCCGCTCCCACGCGCACCATGCCGCCGCTCTCTTCCAGGCCCAGTCTTTCCGTAACGGCCAGGGCGTAATAATTCCCATCCCAAACGTAAAAACCTGCTTCGCCCAGGGACTCTGCAATCTCGCGTGGATGTTTGCCCTCCAGGGTAAAAGAAACGGTCGGCACGCGCTCATCCAGGCGTTTCATGTCCGTAAGACCGTGGATGGTCGTTCCCGGGACAGATTCAATGGCCTCGATCAGCGCCCGGCTCAGTTCGAACTCGTAGGCGCGGATGGCCGTCATAGCAGCCTTAAAGTTCAGCCGCCGGCCGGCAAACCCCTCTTCGGAGAGGCTGTTCTTTTGCGTTTGCCCGAACTCCCCGGCCAACCACTCGAAATATTCCAATGCGCCTAACACCCCGGCGATCCCTTCGTGGTTTTGCGTGCCGGTCATCCATTTGCCGGGCGGATCATCCGGCGCAGGGCGGACTTTGTAAGCCTTCAAATCTTCCAGCAGTTCTAGCTTTCCATACAGTGCGCCGACATGCGGGCCGAAGAATTTATAGGCGCTGCATACTAAAAAATCACAATCGATTGCCTGGACATCCATGGGACCATGCGGCGCGTACTGGACCGCGTCGATGTAGACCAGTGCGCCTGCCTCCTTCGACATTTTGGTGAGCTTACGCACCGGGTTGATCGTGCCGGTGGCATTCGAAGCGTACCCAAAAGCAACAATTTTCGGTTTCCCTTCCAGGGCTTTCTCAAAATCGTCCACGTTCAGGATGCAATCTTCCACGCCGAAATCCACCCAGGTGACCTTGCAGCCGCGGTCCTCTGCGACCAGCAACCAGGGCGAGATGTTAGCGTCGTGGTCGAGGCGGGTGACGACGATCTCATCACCGGGTTCCAGGAGTTCGCGCCAGGGAACGGGACATATGCAGGGTGAGGGTGGTCATGTTCGCGCCGAACACGATCTCGTCCGGAGATGGCGCGTTCAAAAAGTCTGCGATGGCGGCGTGGGCTTCGTGCAGGATTGCGTCAGATTGCTGGCTGGTGGCAAAAGCGCCCTCGTGGTTGGCGTTACATTCCAGCAAGTAGCGGTTGATGCGGTCCAGGCTTTGCTTTGCAATTTGTGTGCCACCGGGGTTGTCGAAAAAGACAGCCGGGCGGTCCAGCGATGGGAATTGTTGGCGGATGACGGATGGGTCGAGAGGCATGACTGCTCCTGGTGTAATTTGCGTGTGGTTTGGGTCTTGGTATGGCGGAATTGTAACCGAGTAACCCTTGGAAAGATAAATACCGTATACGTTTTAACCAATCTTTCCCCCGGCTTTCTTGTCTGGCCGTTTTTTCTGCATCAGCGAATTCTTCCGGCGTGTTGAGATTCCAGAATGCCAGGCCGGCCGGATCGTACCGTTTAACTTCGTCAGGTTGGAGGATGCGCACTTTCACTTCCGGGAACCACGAGATGAGCTTCCAGCGGTCGGCATGGATAGCCGCTTCGATGGCCGGGATGCAGGTAGCTCGGCGGTAGATGGCGTGCATCGGTTCCAGTCCGCCGCCGGAGTCCGGGATGACGACGTCCGCCTCTTCCTGGACGAGCAGCCCCTCCGCCGCTTCGATCAGCGCCGGGCTGGCGAAGGGCATGTCGCAGGCCACCACAGCTACGGTCTCGCAGGTGGCAGATGACAGCGCGGTGTAGAGTCCGCCCAATGCGCCGCGACCAGGCATGAGGTCCGGAAAGAGCGGCAGCCCCAGAAAACGGTAGTCCTCGGGTCGGTTGGTCGTCACGATCGTTTCGTCCGCAATGGGCCTCAGCCTGTCCACCACCCGCTGAATGAGCGGGCGACCGAGGAAGGTCATTAAGGCTTTGTCCTGCCCCATGCGGCGGGATTCCCCGCCGGCCTGTACACAAATTGTTAACATAGAGGTATTATAAGATGGATATGACAACAATTGGCAATGTTTTAGACAAACTGACAAAAGAAGGGGATCTGTACGAAAGGCTGGAAGACAATTCTGTCCGCTGCTATGCTTGCGGGCATCGCTGCCTGATCCGGGAGGGCAAACGAGGGGTTTGCCAGGTGCGTTTCAACGAAGGCGGGAAGCTGCGCGTGCCCTGGGGGTACGTGGCTGCGCTGCAATCAGACCCGATAGAGAAAAAGCCGTTCTTTCACGTGCTACCCGGTTCCAACGCGTTGACATTTGGGATGCTGGGATGCGATTTTCACTGCGGCTATTGTCAAAACTTTTTGACATCTCAGGCAATGCGCGACCCGCATTCGGATGTTTCGGTCAACTACATCCGGCAGGTCACACCGGAAAAGATGGTCCGGTTCGCCCACGATACCAATGCATCCATCGTGGTTTCCTCCTACAATGAGCCGCTGATCACCAGCGAATGGGCGGTGGCGATTTTCAAGGAAGCCAAAGCCGCCGGGCTGATGTGCGCTTACGTTTCGAACGGCAACAACACGCCGGAAGTGATGGAATACCTGCGCCCGTATATCAGCGCCTACAAGGTCGATCTGAAAGTCCATGCAGGACAAGAACTATCGCAAGCTGGGCGGCGTGCTGCAAAACACGCTGGACGGCATCCAGCGGGCGCGAGAGATGGGTGTATGGGTAGAGGTGGTTACGCTTGTCATCCCCAGCTTCAACGATTCCAACGATGAGTTGTGGGATGCGGCGCGCTTCATCGCAGGCGTCTCGCCGGACATTCCCTGGCACGTGACCGCCTTCCATAAAGATTACAAGATGACCGATTCGGACAATACCCCGGTCCAGACTTTAATACGCGCCTCGGAAATCGGACGAGAGGCCGGCCTCCGTTATGTCTACGCTGGCAACATCCCGGGCCGGGTGGGCGAATACGAAAGCACCTTTTGCCCCAACTGTAACCACATGGTCGTAGAACGGACCGGTTACGTTATCTCAGCATATCATCTGACCGCAGAGGGGAAATGCCCACAATGTGGTACGAAAGTTCCGGGGCTGTGGCCGCGCGATCCCAAACAAGTGCGGCTGCACGGTTTTGGGATGCCCCTTCCGGTGTACTAAACAGTTGCGTTACTCCTCATCCAGCGACGCGCCTACAGGCACTTTGATCTGTTTAAGCACGTCTTGTAACACGCCTGCCGTCGTGTCCCCGCTCAGGCTGTTCTCGGGATTTACCGCGATGCGATGCGCCAGGCATGTCATGGTCATCTGTTTGACATCGTCGGGGATGACGAAATCCCGCCCGCGCAGGGCTGCATTTGCCTGCGCAGCGCGAAAGAGCGCCAGGCTGCCCCGCGGGCTGGCGCCAAGCCCTAAAGCGAGATGTTCGCGCGTGGCCTGCACAATCTCCAGGATGTAGTGGCGAACACTTTCTACGACATCGATCTGGCGGACCTGCTGTTGAAGAGCCGGTAAGCGACTGCTAGCTACGGTTTGGGTGAGCGTTTCGATGGGGTGAGTGAACTGCTGCATTTTCAGCATCATATCTTCATTGGCCAAGTTCGGGTACCCCAGGCTGATGCGCATGAAAAAACGATCCAGTTGGGCTTCCGGGAGAGGAAATGTTCCCTCGAACTCGATCGGGTTCTGAGTCGCCAACACCAGGAACGGCTTGGGCAACGGATAGGTGATTCCATCCACAGTGACCTGTCCTTCGCCCATCGCTTCTAACAAAGCGCTCTGTGTGCGCGGCGTAGCGCGGTTGATTTCGTCCGCTAGCAGGATATTACTGAAAACCGGGCCCGGCCGGAATTCGAACTCCCTGGTTTTTTGGTTGAAAACGGAGACGCCGGTCACATCGTTGGGCAATAGATCAGGCGTGCACTGTAAGCGTTTGAAATCCAGCCCGGTGGTTTGTGCGAACGCGCGCGCCAGCATCGTCTTCCCCGTGCCGGGTGCATCTTCGATCAATACGTGGCCTTCACACAGCAACGCGATCAGGACCAATTCGATAACCGGTCGTTTCCCCACGATCACCTTCTCGACATTCTTGATCACGGTTTCCGCGAAATCCTGGACCTCACTGGAGGTGTTTTTTACGCTGGTATTCTTTGACATCATACGATCATTTCTCCTGGGCAATCCCGTGGTTCCCCCGTGCAAATGTCATTTCCCATTTCCGCCTGATAAAGTCGCTGTACGTCTTAAGGTACATAAAAATTCGGATCACCTGTAACTTCCGGCGCAAGCCCATCCATTGCTTCAAGATATCGGTATCTGGTGAAGATTCTGGCGATGAAGGACGGTAGAGGATTTTGTACGATTTCCGTTGTCATCGTTTGCATATCTTGCAAAAGCTCTGCTGTAAACGCAGGTTTGACATTCACAGGCATCAATCTTTGCAGATGAACAGTCAGTAAAGACGCAAATTCAAAAGGGGTGTCGCTTGCGCTCGAGCGCATACCCAGGGCGTTGCCGTACCGTCTCAGGCGTTTATAGACTTCGACCGCAGCTGCTTGCTTTGGCAGGCGGTGTAGTCTTATTTCAGTGAAAAGGACCCAAAGCACTCCCAGCAAAATGACCGATCCTGCTCCTCCAAGCAGCCAGCGCCACACTGGCAGGATTGTCCTTCCCTGCGGCGCTGAGGGGGAGGGCGGCTCCGCAGGCTGCACGGCTGGCGCTGCCTCTTCTCGCTCCAATTGCGGACGGCTGGCGGTTGGCTCGAAAGGCACCCAGCCGATGTCCGGGAAATAGACCTCGACCCAGGAATGCCCATCCGCTTCCGTGACGATGAAGCGCTTCGAATTCAAATTGTAGGTGCCGCTAGCATACCCGATGGCAAGCCGGGCCGGCACCCCGGCTGCGCGCGCCAAAACCACCATCGCTGAAGCATAATAATCACAATACCCCTTTTTAAGTCAAACAGAAAGTAATCGACCACATCGCGATTTCAAGGGTGGGCGAGATACGTCAAGTGTGTAAGGAAAACCACGCAGGTAGTGCTCGATGGCTCTAGCCCGGTCATAAGGGGTGGGTTCGGAGGCCGTCAACTCGATGGCCAAGGCTTTTACCCGGTCCGGAAGGTCTGCGGGTAGGGCCAGGTAGCGCCGCCTGATCCATTCCGGATACTCTTGCCCGGCAGCGCGCAAACTACGCTCGTCAACCAGCGGAATCAGGGACAGCGCGTGATAAGAGACTGATTGCTCCAACTGGATGCCAAACAGATCCCCAGACGAGCGCCAGGCTGCTTCAGTGGAGTGATTGACTATCACCGGCTCCCCAGCGGCATAGACAGTACCGCCCAGATCCTCAACCGGACTTACATCCTGTTGGATCGAGATGTGGTCCCGGGAGCGGTTTTCTTGCAGAGGCTGGCCTGCATCATAGGACTCCGGTTTGGTTTTGCTCGTTTGCCATCCGTTTCTGGTGTAAGTATCATAGGTGAGGCTGCGCCAATACAGGGGCAGGGGCTGTCCTCCAGGAGAAAGGGACGGCAAATCTTTGACTGCAACCGTCATCACAGTGCGCTGAGAAAGATCCGGCCCGCTACCAATCAAATGGTCTCGCGGCAGGCCCGGGCTGCGCACCGTTTCGAAAAGATCGGGCGCCCCCGTACTGCTCGTGATAATTCCAAGGGATTCGCCGAAATTTCCGTTGTCTTGCTGGGCAGCGGGTTTCGTATGGTCCGAAATCCATTCTTGAAGGCGGTGGAGCGATAGGGAGGAGGCGAACGCGGAAAACAAGACCAGCGCGACCGTGGCAAGCGAGGCGGCGCGGATAACCTGACGGCCTTTCCTGGCCGGATAAGCCACGCCGGTCTCATCCCAGAGCTGCTCCCGTTGCCCTTGCTGAACCAGCGCCAGCAGCAGCAAAAGCGAGCCCATCATCAGATAGAGGACGAAGGAAGTCCGCCGCCCGTAAGCGAGCGTGCCAACGCTTAGCAAAACCACCGGCAAAGCCGCCAACAGAACATTCCGCTGGGCTTCAAGGATCCACCCGGCCCAGGCAGCAACTATCCATATGAATATACTCCACACCAGCGCAGCTGCCACCGGATCAAAAACCGGTTGACCGTTTACAAGGGCTGTCATCCAGGTTTGAAGGCGCTGCGCGATAATCCCAGCTGAAGCAGAGAAATCCCGTAACAGGAGTTCTAACGAGTCCAGTTCGATCGCCTCGCCCCGGAAGAAAGCCAGGCTGCTGGGAATCAAGCGGACAGCCTCGACCAACACATCAATTGCCTTTCCATACAGGCCACCAGGGAAAAGGAGAATATAGATCAAGCCAAACGTGACCGCGATCCAGGCTGCGTGCCAGGCGGGCTGTCGGAAAAACGCCAGACCCCAACCCAAGACCATTCCAAAAAGGGCGGCCCGTAGAAGCGAACCCCAATCCTGTCCCGTCAGTACGCTTGCCATACCGGCTACAGCGGCCGCCAACAAGATGAACAGCAGCAACAACGTGCTCAGCTTCTCAACGAGACTGGCACGCGAGGATCCGGGAACAAATTTGCCTCTTAGCCCATCTGTTGCCACGGGGCTCTCCCTTGTTGCAAATACCGTTTTTTGGGTTGAAGACCAACAGGAGGCGTTTGATTCCCCCAGTTAAGGACGGATATGCTTCTGTGAGCAGCGAACGCGGTATGAAGGTAAAGGGTATGCTGCTGCGCGCCAAAGCGCTGACAACTTTCCTCTGGTCGCGATGACCGCCGAAGTCGCCGGGATTGATCATCAACGCTGTCATGCGATTATCGTGCCTGCGCCGTCCCGCTGCCGCCACCCAGGCCGGATTGGTGGATGGTGTGATCACGATCAAAGTGGCTGTCTGGCCTGGCCGCCCTAATCCTAGCAAGTCTTCCAAGGGTTGGTCCCCTGTTTCGGCCATTGCCAGCGCCCGTAAGATGCGCCAGTGGTGGGTCGTACCGGAGCGAGGCTCCAGCCAGGTCAGCTTCGGCCCAACCGTGGAGAGCCCCACGCGACGGTGCTCTTTCAGTCCGCGTGCGAGCAAAGATGCTGCCAGTACGATAGAAAGTTCCAGCGTCGAATCCTGACCGATCCCGGACTGGGCGGCTGCGTACAGGTCAACGAAAATCCACCAGTCTTCGGAAGTGGCGGCCTCCAGTTGCCTGACGATCAAGGTATCGTTATGGGCCGAAGCATGCCAGTGAATTTGTTTCAAGCTATCCCCTGGGACATAGTCACGCACGCCGACATCGCTGATCTCGCGTATAAGGGCACTGCGCCGTCGTTGACGGTCTCCGGCCCAACCGCCGGGAGCGATCCTGAGTCGGGTCAGCGGCAGTTGGGGTGGGGTAATCAAAATGGTACTGAAGTGTGGGTCATGTAGTGTCAGGCTGTAAATGCCAAACGGATCCCCGGTGCGCAAACGGGTGGGGCCAAGCGTATAGAGGCCCCTTCGCGTGAATAGATGGCTTGGGTGTCTCCTGCGCGTGTTCCGTGGTTCGACGTCAGAAACCAGCCGGAACGGATCTACTGGCGTATCGGCTTCGTCCGTAATTTCCACCCAAATCGCCGGGAACCGGCTATTGTTGATCACGATGAGCTGTTCCGGCACCGAGTCTCCCACCGTAGCCCAGGCGAAATGAATCTTGCGCTGGATGCTGAGGCCCCGCTCCAGAGAATAAACCCACAGGAAAGCGAGGAGCCAGACGCCCCCGGTCCCGAGAAAGAATACCAGCCAACCACGATACCCTGTCAGGCCATATAATATGGTCAGAATGCCAACAAAAACCGGCAGAAGCCGCGCGTTGAGCCGGCGCTCCCGTTTTTGAACTGAACCCTTCAATTGCCTGGCGTTCATTCCGAACCAATTCTCAGTAAATCACGAAAGTTGAAGGAGGTCCCGAAAACAGGGGTGGGAGCGCCCGAAGGGGACCGCACCCCTGTTTTCGGGCTTCCCTTAGGAAAGCTGTGATTTATTGAAATTGCCAAATGACCCGTAAAAGTCTGATTTTTGTGATTGAGTGAAGTAATCATTCTTCATAAAGTGCCAAAAGCGTAGATGGCGTTCAAAAATGCCATCTACGCTCCTTGTACCATTCGCTTACTTTTATTTCAGCAAATCTTCGGCATAGTGGCAAGCCATGGAGTGCCCGGGCCGTAATTCGCGCAAGGCTGGTTCGTCGACAGCGCAGTTCGGACGTGCGATAGGACAACGCGGATGGAAGCGACAACCCGAAGGTGGATTGACTGCGCTGGGGATTTCACCAGCGGGCATCGGCTCTGTCCTGCGATGTCGTGGGTCTGGAACCGGGACAGCTTCCAAAAGGGCGCGCGTATACGGATGCCCGGAGTGTTCATAGACATCATCCAAGGGGCCGATCTCGCATAATTTGCCCAGGTACATGATCGCAATGCGGTCACAGACATACTTGGCCGTTGCCAGGTCATGGGTAATGAAAAGATACGTTAGATTGAGTTCCTCTTTCAAACGCATCATCAGGTCGAGCAATAGCGCCCGCACGCTTACGTCAGCCATAGCAATCGGCTCGTCTGCCACGACAAAATCAGGCGCTGTTACCAGGGCTCGAGCGATAACGATACGTTGGCGTTGGCCGCCGCTGATCTGATGCGGGAATTTATCGTAATACTGTTCTGCAGGTGCCAGCCCTACTTTTTCGAGGATTTCGTGAACCACCCGCCGGCCCTTCTGCCAATCATCCGTAATATGGATCTTCACCGGGTGGCGGATTGCTTCCCCTATGCTCATGCGGGGGTTGAGGGAAGCCAAAGGATCCTGGAATATCACTTGCATGCGAGAACGCAAGCGGCGCAGTTCTTCCGCTTTCAAGCTGCTCAAATCGATGCCATCGAAGATCACCCGACCTGAGGTTGGTTCTAGCAGACCCAAAACCAGGCGGCCCACCGTAGACTTGCCAGAACCGCTCTCGCCAGCCAGTCCAAAGACTTCTCCCCTCCGGATGGAGAAACTGACCCCGTCCACCGCTTTCACAGCCGGAATATCGCCTTGATTGAGAAGGTTAGCGATCAGCCCACTTTGCAATGGAAAGTGCTTGCGTAAATTCTCGACCCGCACCAGGTTGTCACTATCTTCCATAGCCTTTGCCGGAGCGTCGGGATTGGCCCTTAATTGCGCTTCAGACATGGCTCTTCTCCTGTCCAGCAGGAGCCTCCTGGTAAAGCCAACAAGAGGCAAGCTGTCCTCTCTCAACGGGTTCAAAGGCAGGTTCTACGTTCCTGCAAACTTCCATCACATAAGGACAACGTGGATGGAAGCGGCAACCGGAGGGTGGGTATAGCAAATTGGGCGGGGAACCTCCCATCTGATATAACTCATCTTCGCCCAACCGGATGTTCGGAACGGACTTCAGCAAACCCTGGGTGTATGGGTGTTTAGGATCGGCAAAAACATCGTTGACGTCGCCTACCTCAGCCATCTTTGCAGCGTACATGACGGCTACCCGGTCCGCCACTTCAGCAACAACACCAATGTTGTGGGTGATGAGCAAAATAGTCAGACCAAATTCCTTCTGAAGTTCTTTTAGCAAGTCAAGAAACTTTGCCTCAACAATGACATCCAGAGATGTGGTCGGTTCATCGGCAATTACCAGCTTGGCTCGCAGCGCCAAAGCAAGGGAGATCATCACACGTTGGCGCATCCCACCTGACATTTGATGGGGGTAATCGGGCAAGCGTTCCCGCCGGATCCCAAGCCGCTCGACAAGTTCTTCTGCACGGGTACGCGCTTGCGTATCCGATGTTTCCGGCTCATGCGTCTGAACAGTTTCCGTCAAATGGTCAATAATACGCTGGACCGGGTCAAGAGAGGTCATCGGATCCTGGAAAACCATGCCGATCTCTGCCCCGCGGATGTCTGGCATTTCGCGTTCGGAAAGCGTCATCAAGTTGCGTCCGTCGAACCATAATTCACCAGCGGTAATACTGGCCGGACCGGTATGCAGGCGCATCAAGGCCTTGCCCTAACGTGGATTTGCCACACCCCGATTCCCCTACCAGCCCCAATATTTCGCCCCGGCGGATATCGAGAGAGACGTTATCAACGGCTCGTACGGGTCCAGCTCGGGTTTTGTATTCGACAGTCAAATTTCGAATGGAATAAAGGATGTCGTCGGACATCAGCGCTCCCTCAGTTTAGGATTGAAAATTTCGGTCAGCCCCTCGCCCATCATGGAAAAAGCAAAAACCACTAACATGATTGCCAGGCCGGGGAATGTAATCATCCACCAGGCGGTCTGAATGAATCGTTGCCCGCGCGCCAGGTCGATTCCCCAGTCAGCGATCGTGGGGGGCAAACCCAGGCCCAGGAAGGAAAGCCCGGCGCCTGTCAGGATGGCATCCGCCACGTTGACCGAGAAGATGATCGCTACCGAGGGGATGACATTTGGAAATATATACTGCCGCAGGATTTCTACTGCTGCGCGCGCCGATGCTCTGGGCAGCTTCGATATAGACTTCTTCTTTCACCGAAAGCGTTTGTCCACGCACGATGCGGTAATAGGTAGGTACGTATAAGACCGCAATGGCAACGATGACGTTGAGCATGCTGGGTCCCAGCACGGCAGTGATGGCAATCGCCAGGATCAAGCCGGGAAACGCGTAGAGGCTATCCATTACCAAGCTCAACAGGCGGTCGAACGGGCCGCCGAGAAAGCCGGCGAAAAGCCCCAGCGGGACGCCGAGCACCAGGGCCACAATAGAGGCGCTGAAGCCAATGATCAGGGCAACGCGCGTACCCCATAACAGACGGCTGAAAACGTCTTGACCAATGTCGTTGGTACCCAGGATAAAGCCGCCCGCTGTCGCAACATCCCCGCTGATGCTTGCACCTTCACGGAGCGTTGGAAATTGATTGGCCAGTCCCTCTTTTTCCCATTCTGACGACTGAACCACAGCAGCCTGGTCTGTCCCATCCGCGACAGCCTGTAATGCCTCTTCTAAAGTAGCATAGCGATGGATGCGAGGGCGCAGGCGTAAGCCTTCGGGTTCATTCTTGATCTGGTTATCAATGGCCTGGGCCTGCTCGTTCAAGGCGCCGCCTGTTGCCACGCCCTGAACGACCCCTACGGCTGGCCGCGGTTGATCGGCAGTAACTGCCAGGTCTTTGAGTTCGTTAAAGGAAAATTTGCCGGCACGATCAACACCGGTACGGCAGGCTGTTCTCCCGGCGCCAAAAACCTGTGGCCGACAAGGGCATTTGGGCTGTAAGGAGCAAACCAACCGGGGACGAGGGCGATCACAATGAAGGCAATCACCATGGCAGTCGAAATGGCGACAAACCACCAGTCAGCGCCATACCAGCGGCGGGCGAGGAAGATGCGGCGAACAAACCCAACGCGTTCCAGTTCACTCTCCCAGGCTTCTTCTTCGGGAATGGTTTCAGGAGGTTGTTCTTTCGTTGTGGTCATGAGTTTAGTACCTTACTCTTGGATCAACCAGAGAATAGATCACGTCGACTGCCAGGCTGATTAAAGCCACTAAAAGGGCAAATACAGTAATAACGCTTTGCACTGCCGTATAATCGCGCGAGGAAATGCGCTCCACCAGGTAACGTCCCATGCCTGGCCACGAAAAAACCGTTTCTGTAAGCACAGCGCCGGCCAGCAAAATTGCCACTTGCAGGCCGATCAACGTGATCACCGGGATCATGGCGTTTTTCAGCGCGTGCCCATACAGAAGGATCCGTTCTCGAATGCCGCGGGCCCGTCCGGCAGCAATGTAATCGGCCTGGAGGGTCTCGATCACGTTGATGCGGGTCATGCGTACGAACACACCCGATAGGATCAACCCTAGCGTGATCGTTGGGAGTACAAGATGTTGGAGGACGGAGCTGAGCGCCGGCCAATTCCCGGTAATCAACGCATCTACCACATACAAGTTGGTAATATGCTTGATGCTCGTACCGATCACCGGATCGATCCGGCCGGCAATGGGCAGCCATTGGAGTCGAACCCCGAACAGGAGTTGCAACATCAAACCGAGCCAAAAAATGGGGAGCGAATAAATGACCACGGAATAAATGCGCCAAAAGTAGTCGACGGCACGTTTACGGCGTGAAGCCGCAAACGTGCCTCCTATGATTCCAACGAGCAAAGCCAGGGCAGAAGCCGGGATTACCAACTCCAACGTGGCGGGAAAGCGCTCGCTCATTTCATCTACGATCGGTCGATGTCCGCCAACCAGTGAATTCCCAAAGTCGAGTGTTACCATGTCGATCAGGAATCGACCATATTGCACGGGCAGGGGATCGTTCAAACCCAATTGCGCGCGAATGCGTGCTAGCATCTCGGGTGTGCCTTTGGGGCCTAACGCCGAACTGACGGGATCCCCGGGTATCACACGCATCACAAAGAAGACCAGCGTTGCCAGGATAAAAACCATGGGCAGAGTCAAACCGATGCGCGTCAGGATATAGCGGCGCAGACCTGTCGAGCCTCTCACAAAAATAAATGCCAGCAAGAGCAAGGCTGGGATGCCGATAATCAGAGCAATGAGAGCAATTGGGGACACGTTTCCCTCGCAGGTATAGATTAGAAGAAGGGGCGGGCTTTTTCAGGCCCGCCCCTAAACTTACAGAGGGACCTTATGGGGTCTTGGTGAGCGTGGAGTAATTGAATTCGATTGTGCCACCGATATTCAATGTCTCCGGGCTTGCATACTGGTCGGAACCCTGAATATTATCGCGTGAATACGATGTATTCTGGGTTGAGGAACAACGGAAGCGTTACCACCAGGTCGGCGTAGACGTCCTGCGCCTGTTGGATGAGTTCGGCGCGCTTGTTCAGATCGGTCTCTACGTCCGATTGCGTCATCAGATCGACGAGTTGTTGAGCCTGATCGTTGATCGGCTTGCCATAATCTGTTCCTTCCGCGGATGGTGACACGTTCGTGCCTTCACCGCCGTTGAAGATGAAGGGTTCCAGATAATTGGACGGATCCGGGTAATCGTAGAACCAGCCTAGCACACCTACAGCATATGCTTCGCCGCCGGTCAATGTAGTCACGTAAGTGCTCCACTCCTGGCTTTGCAAAGTCACATTGATCATGTTGGTGGCTTCGAGTTGTTTTTGGATAACCTGCATCCAGGCTGCGGTTGAAGCGCCATAATGCTCGGGCGGGTACCACATTTCCAGTTCCAAGGGGTTGCTCTCGCTATAGCCGGAGTCCTGCAGATATTGCCGAGCTGCATCCAGATCTGGCGAGGCATACATGGTGTCGAAGGACTCGGATGCACCCAGGAATCCTGGGGGGACCATGGAGTAAATCGGGTTCACCTGGCCGCCAAAGACGGTGTCAGCGATTTCGTTGCGGTCGATTGCGGATGCGATCGCCTTAACTACGTTCGGATCGTCTGTAGGAGCCATCGTGTGGTTGAGGATCAGATAGCGGATTGAACCACCGTTGATGGTGCTGGCGGTCAAACCAGAGACGCCCTGCAATTGGCCAAACAACTCTGGGCCGAGGAAACGCCAGGCAACGTCGATCTCACCGTTCTGGATCGCGAGCGCCTCGGTCTGGGGGTCGGAGAAGAAACGTACGATGACTTGCTTGACCTGTGCCGGGTAGTCTCCCTCGTAATAAGGGTTCGGCTCAAAAACGATCTGTTCCTGAGGGGTGAACTGGGAAACAAACCAGGGACCCGTTCCATAGATGGGCGCTTCAGGGAAGAGCTCGCATGCGTCTGCCGGGAATTTATTCGGATTAGCCGGTGTATAGGTGGCGCTAGCCAGGATTTGTAGGAAGTAGGCTACTGGCTGCTTTAGGTGGAAGACAACCGTTTTTGCATCTGGCGCCTCGACACTGTCAACGTATGGCGTTGCTAGTGCGTCGGCCACCCCATTCGGGCAGTCGGGCCCGACTGTCAGTACGCGGTTGATGCTATCCACATATATTTGCGCAGTCAGATCGGTGCCGTCGCCAAACTTGATGCCATCCTTCAAAGTGAAGGTATAGGTCAAGCCGTCGTCGGAAATTTCGGGCATATCCATGGCCATGGCGGGTACGAGTTTGTCGCCGCTGCCCGGTTCCCACTTGAGCAGACCTTCGTTGATGTTCTTGATGATTTCCCAGTCACGGGTGGAATACGCATCTGCCGGATCGAAACTGGCTACTGTATCGGTGGTGCCGATAATGATGGTATCTGCCGGTGTGGATGCAACTGGGGCTTCGGTAGGAGCCTCAGTCATCGCTTCTGTAGCGGCAGGTTCAGTAGCAGGAGCTTCGGTACTTACAGGGGCTTGGGTCGGTTCTGCAGCAGGCGTTGCTGCCGGTCCACAGGCTCCCAAAACCATGCTTGCCATAATCAACAGGCTGGCTATTAGTAACCATTTTTCAGATCTCATATCTCTCTCCTATATTTTGTCAGGAACATGGAATTCGAACGCGTTCAAAAGGTCGGACTATTTTGGCGTTTGCTCCTCCTTTCACAAGCATTTACGTTAAAAGGGTAGGTAATTATTATACGCCCTGAACGGAGGCTGTCAAGCTACCCCGGTATGGCACAAAATAACAAATGAGCACTGGATAAGACCCTTCTGGAAGGCTGTCCACATATATAGAAATTATTTTTGCTCCAGACGTAAAATACACCCCCCGTGTTTGTTTTTTCACAGGGGGTGCTTTCTTTTTATATTTACTATATGCAGTCAACTCAAGTTGACCGTCTTGTTTCGTACTTCCTAATGATTCTAGTACCGCAACAAAATTCAGTAAATCGCAGGTTTACTAAGGGAAGCCCGAAAACAGGGGTGCGGGCGTACGCCCGCACCCCTGTTTTCGGGAACTCCTTCAACTTTCGTGATTTACTGAAATTAAATTGTAGGGTAGAAATAAATTCTGCAACCTGAAATTTAACAGGAATACCCTACAGCTTAAGCAAGTTGCGGCACTAATCCGCCGCAGTTGCGTCAGGAACTTCGGTCCATGGTGCTGAATCATCTTCCTCGGCAGCAGTATCCTCGGTCAGGCTGAAGCGCCCTTCTATAAAGCCGGTCCCGGCAGGGATCAGTTTACCGATGATCACGTTCTCTTTGAGGCCGAAGAGTGGATCTGTGCTCGAGGCAATCGCGGCCTGCGCCAACACCTTGATGGTGTGTTGGAAGGAGGAAGCCGAGAGGAACGAGTCGGTGGAAAGCGATGCCTTGGTCACACCCAGACAGGATTTCGGCGAATTTCGCCGGTTGCCTGCCTTCGGATAGCAACTGCTCGTTCACGCGCCGGATCTCGAGCCTGTCTACCGCGTCACCGGGCAGGTACTTGCTGTCGCCTGGACGGGTGACTTGCACCTTGCTCAACATCTTGCGGATGATGACCTCGAAGTGCTTGTCGTGGATGTTTTGACCTTGCGAACGATACACCTTCTGTACTTCAGTCATCAGGTACATCTGGCAGGCTTCCCGTCCCTGGATGCGCAGCACCCGGTGCGGGTTGAGCGAGCCCTCGGTCAGCGGTTGGCCGGCTTCCACGTGCGCCCCATCCTTGACGAGCAAGCGCGCCGTGGTCGGGATATCGTAGGTCTTTTCCTCTTTCTGGTCGTAACCAACGATGACCTGGCGTTCTTTCTTCTCGACGCGCACACGGCCACCGTGCTGGGCAACGATGGTGGCATCATCTTTGCTGGCCAGCACATCGCCCATATTGACCTCGTTCTCAGTCTTGACCTCGATCTTCCAGTCTTCGGGGATATCGTAAGTATCGCTGATCAGTTCGCTGTGCTCGATGGTCACCTCGCGCAGGTCGGCGTAGCGCTCAGACTGCATGATCTTCACGATGCCGTTGATCTCGGCAACCACAGCTTCACCCTTAGGCTGTTTGCGGGCTTCGAACAACTCTTCCACGCGGGGGAGACCAGTGGTAATGTCCGCCCCACCGGCGGCAACACCACCGGTATGGAAGGTTCGTAGCGTCAACTGGGTGCCTGGCTCGCCAATCGATTGGGCGGCCACAATCCCTACCGCCGATCCCAGCGAAACCATATCACCGCGGCCCAGGTCGATGCCGTAGCATTTTGCACAGATGCCATGCGTCAACTCGCAGGTCATTGGGGAGCGGACTTTTACTTCAGCAAGCCCTGTCTGCGAGATCTTGCGCGCCGTATCGTGATCGATGATGTCGTCGAAATCGCCAACCACTTCGCCGGTGTTCGGGTCGATGACCCGTTCGGCCAGCAAGCGGCTATACAGGCGGTTCGCCATGGACTGCCCGGCCACATCGTCTTTTCGACGGATGTAGATGCCCTCTTTGGTGCCACAATCGTGCTCGTTAATGATGATGTCCTGGGCAATGTCCACGAGACGGCGGGTCAGGTAACCGGCATCCGCTGTACGCAGTGCGGTATCTGCCAGACCTTTACGAGCGCCGTGAGTAGACATGAAATATTCCATAGCCGTCAGGCCTTCGCGGAAGTTCGAACGGATCGGGAATGGGATGATGCGTCCGGAGGGATCGGCCATCAAACCGCGCATGCCGGCCAGCTGTGAAATGGTGGAATAACCACCTTTGGTTGCGCCGGAGTTTGCCATGGTTGCCAGGTTGCCATCCGGGTCCATGTGACGACGGACAGCATCGGAAACGCGGTCTGTGGTTTCCTGCCAGATGTTAATTTCGCGCTCGTTCTTCTCCTGCTCGGTGAGCAGGCCTCTGCGGAAATCGCGGTTGACCACCTCAATCTGTTGCAAAGCTTCCGCAATAATTTCGCGGCGTTCCGGCGGGATGGTGATATCTGCTACGGCCAGCGTAGTGCCGGATTTCATTGCAAATTCGAAGCCCATGCTCTTGATCCGGTCAGCAACCTGGGTGGTGACTTCCTGACCACTGAGTTCGTATACATCGGCGATCAGGTCTTTCACGCCGCCTTTGTCGAGTTTTTCGTTGACGAACTGCACTTCTTCTGGCAGGATGCGGTTGAAGAGCACGCGGCCCACAGTTGTATCGATGATGCGGGTCTGCGGTTCGGGCATACGAGTGCCCTCTTCGTCATACCAGGTAGTCGCGCGCACTTTGATCTCAGAGTGAACGTCAACCTGTCCGAGCTGGTAAACGTATTCCACTTCGTCCAAATCTGAAAATGCACGACCGTCACCCTTGTGGGCAGCTTTATGGGTCTGGGTCAGGTAGTACACGCCCAGAACCATATCCTTCGACGGAGAAATGATCGGTTCGCCGTCAGCAGGCTTGAGCAGGTTTTTCGAGGCAAGCATCAGTTCACGGGCTTCCTGGACGGCTTTCTGAGAAAGCGGCACGTGGACCGCCATCTGGTCGCCGTCAAAGTCAGCATTGAAGGCGGTACAAACCAACGGATGCAACTGGATGGCGGAACCCTCGATCAGGAGCGGCTCGAAAGCCTGGATACCCAGGCGGTGCAGGGTTGGCGCGCGGTTCAAGAGGACCGGTCGATCTTTGATGACCTCCTCGAGCACTTCCCAGACCTCGGGCCGGTTACGCTCGATCAGGCGGCGTGCCCCTTTGACGTTGGCCGCGTAATTATGTAGCACGAGGCGCGCGATCACGAACGGGCGGTACAGCTCCAGCGCCATGGTCTTCGGCAGGCCGCACTGGAACAGTTTGAGTTGCGGACCGACGACGATCACCGAGCGGCCGCTGTAGTCTACGCGCTTTCCGAGCAGGTTGCGGCGGAAGCGTCCCTTTTTGCCCTTGAGCATATCGCTCAGGGACTTGAGCTCGCGGCGGCCGCGGCGAGAAAGCGCCTTGCCGCGCTGAGAATTGTCGATCAGGCTGTCGACCGCTTCTTGCAACATGCGCTTCTCGTTGCGGATGATGACATCCGGTGCGCCCAGCTCGAGCAGCCGCTTGAGGCGGTTGTTACGGTTGATCACACGACGGTACAGGTCGTTCAAGTCAGAGGTCGCAAAACGGCCGCCGTCCAGTTGCACCATCGGGCGCAGGTCGGGCGGGATGACCGGTAGAACGGTCATGATCATCCATTCCGGGCGGTTGCCGGAACGGCGGAAAGCCTCCACAACCTTTAAACGGGTGGTGGCTTTCTTGCGTTTCTGCTTTGACTTGGTAGTGCGCACCTCGTGCCAAAGTTCTTCGGCGAGCCGGTCGAGGTCGAGGCGGCGCAGAATGTCAAAGAAGGCCTCAGCGCCCATATCGGCGCGGAAGACCTGCCCCCAGCGTTGTTTCAGCTCGCGATAACGAATCTCGCTTAAAAAGGTAAACGGGCGCAGATCCAGAAGTTCATCGCGCACGCGCGAGTTCTGGTTCTGCGAAACTGCGGACTGATCCTCGAGCTGTCCGCGAAAAGCTTCCATCTCTTGATCCGCCTCGGCTTTAACACGAGCTGCTTCGGTTTTCAGATCTTCGACTTCGCGGGCCTTTTGGTCCTTGAGTTCATTTTCGAGCTCTTCCAGCTTGATTTGAACGGCCTTCTGCACCTGGCTGATGTGCTTGGCGGCGATTTCGGTGCCAGCCTCCACAATCGTATCGCCGGTGAACCCGAAGACCAAAGCTTTCTTGGCAGGCTTGCCCTTCTGGTCCTGGAGTTGCTGTTCCAGCTTCTGGCCCTCTTTGATAATCGGGTCAAGCTGGGCAGCGATCTGTTCATCGTAAGAACGTTCGAGAGCAGCCTGTTTTTGCTTGATTTCATTTACGGCATGGTCGCGGCGCGTCTTGACTTCTGCGATCTTGGCGTTAATTTGCGTCGCCTGCTCGCGCTCCGATACCGAAATTTCGTCTTCAAGACGCTTGAGCGCCTTCTGGCGAGCGTCTTCATCCACGTAAGTAACAATATATTGGGCAAAGTACAGCACGCGGTCAAGGTTGCGACGTGAGATATCGAGCAATAAACCCAGGTAAGAGGGAATACGTCGCGTATACCAGATATGCGCAACCGGCGTTGCCAGACCGATATGGCCCATGCGCTCACGACGCACGGCAGCGCGCGTTACCTCAACCCCGCACTTATCACATATGATGCCTTTAAACGGGGGTTTTTGTATTTACCGCAATAGCACTGCCAGTCACGCGTTGGGCCAAATATTGCTTCGCAAAAAAGGCCATCTTTTTCCGGTCGCAGGCGGCGGTAGTTAATCGTCTCGGGCTTGAGCACTTCGCCATACGACCACGATAAAATCGTTTCGGGCGATGCCAGGCTGATGCGTAAGGCGGTCAGTCCTTTGGTTTCCACGGATCCACTCCTCATCCAACGAATCAGGGTTACGATTGAGTAGCGTCTCTGTAAGGCGTTAATCGGCGCATACAAGAGACAAACAAACGCAAGCGCTTTGAGACTCTTTGTCTCAAGCGCTCGCTATAGTTCCTTCTATTATTACATCCAACTGGATAATTATAGGCTAATTTGACTTTAAGTCAAGGGGGTTTTCACAAGAATTTTATTAACAACAGTACGTCTTCCAGTGCAGCTTGCAGGACCTCCTGCATGATCCCGTCATTGACGCGATATGGCCCGCCGAAGGAACCGTCGCCGTATACCTCGCGCGCCGTTTTGGCATCCATAATTGCGCTGGGCACTTTGGGCGGAATCTTACTCCCTTCCGGAAGTTGGCTGACGATGGTAAAGGCAAAAGCTTCCAGCCAATTGGCATGGGCTGGTTTGATATTATGTTTCTGCGCAACAACTTCGACAGAATGGGAGGTCCACCAGTCATACCAGTTCATCTTCAAATCAGGCAGATCGTTGTTGACGCTATTTAGATGGTGACGGACAGGCGTATTTCCGCCGTGTCCGTTCAACAAAAGGATGCGCCGAAACCCCTGTCGGTAAGCCGAACGGAGGATGTCCTCGACAGCCGAGATCATGGTTTTCACACCGAAGCTCAGTGTGCCGGGGTAGTCCAAGAAGTATGGCGAGATGCCAAAGTTCAGAGGCGGGGCCACCAGGACCCCGGTCTGGTTCGAGGCGGAATCGGCCAGGGCCAGCGGTATCTTGATATCGGTCAGCAGGCTCAGGTATCCGTGTTGCTCGCATGCGCCCAGGATCAGGATCAGGCGGTCGTCCTGTTCCAGGTAGCGTTCAACGTCCATCCAGTTCAAGTCTTCCAGGCGCATTTATTTTTTCCAGGACTACGCAGTTCACGAAAAGGTACCGGAAATATGGGTCGCGTGCGAAGCACGCGACCCATATTTCCGGGCCTCTCTCATTCGTTTGCGCAAGTCCATTTTCTTTTCACGAGTTGATTGAGAAAGAAGCCCGGGAATTGTTCCCGGCTATTTCTTAAAAGCTACACTTCATCACTATGGCGTCGCGGTTGGCGTGGCGCTTGGAAAGGAAGTGACCGAGGGCGGGGGCGTGTTGCTTGGCGCTGGAAACGTAGGCGTGACCGTTGGCGTTGGCGTGTCGGTCGGCGCAGGAACCGTGGCGGTAGGCGATAGAGTGGGTGTCGGCGTGGGCGTCGGCAATTGCAACTTGAGCGTGATTTTGCGCTCCGCGTAGCCGTTTTTACCCGTTACGTAGATGCGCAATGTGACGGTATCACCGCCGATCTGGCCCAGGTCCCAATTGGCCAGCGTGGTCGGGCTGTCTACGGCGCTCTTTCCTTCGGCAAGCTGAGTCCACTGATCTGGGTTGTTTCCGGGTCCATAGTCCAGGGTCCAGGATTTGATGTTATCGGGGGCCTTGATGATGGCACGCACCTCGACCGGGCTATCCGTAACCGTTTCGCCGTCGTTCAAATTCTGGAATTCAACGGTAGGCTGAGGGTCATTGGCAGTACATTCGCGTTGCGGCGCAATCGCCCCGTTGCGAGGTAGACCATGCGCTTCCAACCAGTCCTTGCCTGCTCCCGTTTCCAACCATTTTGCAGCCCATGGGTCTCCGCCCGTGTTGAACACATTTTCCTCGTCGGTGAATTCTTTACAGGCTTGCGAAGCTTCCAGACCGGTCCAGGTATCCAGCGTGGTGCGGCGGTACAAATCTTTGCCAGCGGGCAATGGCGGCTGGTCGGCAGCGAAGATTTCGCTGCGCTGGTCCTTGCACCAGTTGGATGGCTCCGTGCCAGAAGTGGCGCAGATGACCTTGTCCACGATCCCAGCCGGACGTACAAAGGCCCGCGGGTCTCCCCCGCTGACATAGGGAACTGCAATTTGCATGAATTGCGACCAGATGGGCGCAGCGCCGCTCAAGCCGCTTGTGTTGATCATAGGAGTGTAATCCGCGTTCCCGACCCACACGCCGGTGACCAGATCGGGGGTGTAACCCAGCGTCCAGTTATCGCGGAAATCGTTGGTGGTGCCGGTCTTGGCCGCCACCTGGAAGGACAGGTTCAAGGCCGAGTTGGGGCCAAACATCCAGGAGCGGGCTTCGTTGTCCGAAAGGATCGAGTTGATCAAATAAGCGTGCTCGGGACGGATGACCTGCTCGCCGGGCTGTGGCTTGTATTCGTACACCACTTCCCCGGTGTGATCGACGATCTTGAGGATGGCAACCGGGGGAACCCGCACACCACTGTTGGCGAACACGCCGAACGCGCTGGTCATCTCGAGCAGGCTGACCTCTCCGCCGCCCAGGGTGAGAGACAAACCGTAGTCATCCCGGGTAAAACTGGTGATCCCCAGGCGTTCGGCCATGCCGATCATGCCCTCTTTTTGGGGCGTGCTCGGGTCATCGTAAACCCCGACGAACTGCAAGGTTTTGACGGCCGGGACGTTAAACGAGTTTGATAACGCCGTGCGAACGGTCACCGGGCCGTGGAAACGGCCGTCGTAGTTGACCGGGATATAAGGCTCGCGCGGATCGTTCGGATCGCCGGAGGGCGGGAATTCAGAGGGCACATCCCAGATGAGCGTAGCCGGGGTCCAGCCTTTTTCGAAGGCGGCCACATAGTTGATCGGTTTGATGGAAGAACCGGGCTGGCGCGTAGGGCTGTTGGCCATGTTGACCTGCCCATCGATCGCGTCGTTGTAGAAATCCGCGGAACCAACCATCGCCAGGATCTCGCCCGTAGAGGGATTGATCGAGACCAACGCGCCGTTATGGGCATTGTTGGCGATCAACGCCGCGACCTGGTCCGTCACGATTTGCTGGGCCCTGTCCTGCAAGTTAGGATCCAGCGTGGTGTAGATGGTGAAGCCAGAGCGATAGATGGTCTGTGCGTCGTACATGCCTTCCAGCTGCTCGCGGACGAAGTTGACCCAGTGCGGGTAACGGATCTGGATGGCCGGCGGTCGGAAGGGATAGACTTTGATCTCGTTGGCAGCGCTGGTGGCATCCGGCGGCGTCACGCAGACAGGCTGCTCGCTGTTGCTGACCGGGATACAGCCGCGTTCCAGGCTCAACTGGAACATGAGCACCAGCACTTGCTGGTGGCGCGCAAACGTTTCTTCGGGATTTGTGTAAACGTCGTAGGTAGAAGGGGATTGCGGCAAGCCGGCCAGGAAGGAGGCCTCCGCCAGGTCCAGTTGGTCGGCGGTTTTGCCGAAATACGTTTCCGCCGCGGCTTCGATCCCGTACGCCAGGTTGCCGTAATAGTTTTCGTTCAGATACAGTTCGATGATTTCGTCTTTGGTGTAACGGCGGGTGATCTCAGCTGCCAGGATGATCTCGCGCGCCTTGCGGGTATAAGTCCGTTGGACGCGCTCTTCCGGCGAGAGCAGCAGGTTGCGCGCCAATTGCTGTGTGATGGTTGAAGCGCCGCCGCCCTGTCCCTGGGTGCGGTAGTTTTCCCACAACGCGCGGACGATCGCGCCCGGATCAAAGCCCGGATGGCTGTAGAAGTCCTTGTCTTCAGTGGCAATGGTCGCGGCAACCACGTTGGGGGAAATTCTCTCCAGCGGCACGTAGGTGCGCCGTCCGGCATTGGGATCGATGATCTCGTAGAGCAGGTTGCCGTTGCGGTCCAGGATGCGGGTGGTCTCGAACTGGGAGGCGCGTTCGCGCAGGTCGCCGACGCTGGGCAGCGTGCGGGCAATGGCGTAATATTGATAGAGGGCGACAGAGCCGCCGATCAACCCCAGAACAACCATACCAAATAAAACAACGATCAAGCCTCTCAATAGACACCCGCCGCGGCCCCTCCAAAACGGGACGGGCGGACTGGTGGGCGTGCGCTGCGTAGCCGGACGTGGCCCGGAAGGAGGGTTGCTCGTTGCCCGGCGGGCGCCGACAGGTTGGGAAGGCGTGCGGCCTGCGGGACGAGCGAGGCCGGCCTTGGGCAAAACATTGTAAGCGGCCGGGGAGACCCGCGTGGCGCCTACGTCGATCTCGTCCACGTGGCGGGGCAGGGGCATGTTGTCCTTGTCCAGCGCGGGCATGGGGCGATCAGGCGTAGGCGTGCGTGTATGCTCCGGGGGCGGGGGAGATTCTTCCTCTTCTTCACCCAAGGATGACATAACGGAAGCCATCGTCTCGTCCGAGGGCGAGCCGCCGGGTTCTTCGTCCGCTGCGGGAAGATCTGGCATCGTTTCGTCTTCCGATGCCAGCAAGCGACGCAAGCGTTCGCGTGGATCTTCTTCGGGATGGGTCGACATACTACCTTACGGCCTGGACATCACCAGGACCGTCCAATTTCCTTTCATGGTGGTTTCACCGCTTTGTTTCTTGACGTCGAGCGTAATGACGACCGAGCCGCCGCCGATGCGCGGCAGGGCTTTGGTCTCCATCACTTCCATTTCAACGTGGAGGCTATCACCAATAAAAACCGGGGCGATGAATTTCCAGTGATTGATTTCCCGGAAGGCGATGACGGTGCCTTCGAGCATGCCCGTGCGCATGGCCAGGCCGGAAGCGATCGATAAGCCCAGCAAACCGTGCGCCACGCGCTGTCCAAAAGGGGTACCTTTGGCAAACTCGGCATCGGTATGGATCTGGTTGTAATCGCCGGAAAAGCCGGCAAAGTTAAAAATATCGCTCTCCGCGACAGTCCGGCCAACGGTAATGATCTTCTGGCCGACTTCGAACTCCTCGAAATACTGTCCACGTTTGAAGGAAAGTGTCTCTGTCATAGACGCTCCATACTGCACATTAGTTCCATTTTATCTTATCGCTTCTCGATTCAAGGAAAAAGCCCATTGTATCGAAAAGGCGTTTCCATTCTAGCATAAAGAACACGCTGCAATGGACTAGGCCTCTCGCCAAAAAGAAAATTGGTTCTCCCGTTTTTAACGGGATAGCGGTCCGAAAACTGGGTTTTTCCCGCCGTAAACGGTAGAGCCAGAAAATTTTAGCACAATCCGCTAAACCCTTTGACCTGCGGATGAACTACCCGTACAATATGCACATGCGTGAATGGTCACTCCGTGCCGGGGATCCCTTGAACCTGACCCTGTCAGCCGATATGCGTCTTTCCAAGCCCAGCTACGTCAACGACCACAGCTGGGAGCTGGATCTCGGCTCCGGCGAACCGCCCGCGCTCTCCTTGCACACCACCTACGGGCTGCGCGCCCGCTCGATCCGCATCTTTCCCCGTTTTATCGAAGACGGGAACAGCGTAACGAATGTAGCCGATTTTTTCACCCAGCCTGTCATCCGCCAGTTCTATCCAAACTTTTTGGAACTGACTTTCTCGCCCCTGGAAGGATTGGAAGTGACATACGAAGTGCGCGTGCCCGATTCCAACGCAATCGCAGGGCGCATGACGATCGCCAATCGTTCTACCGAAAGGCGCAAGCCGCGCCTGGAGTTGTGCGCAGCCTTGGTCCCGTTGGAAGGACATACCTTCAGCCACGTCCAGATGCAGATGGTCAATGTGCTGGTCGGACAGACCAGCGGGCTGATCCCGCTCCTTTTCATGACCGGCGGCCCGCTCCCGGGGCCCGGGCCACAACCTTCCCTGATGGTTGATCTCGACCTGGACCCCGGCGCTTCCCGCCAATTGACCTGGTCCCAGGCCGCCACGCTCGAACACCAGGCCTCTTTCGATACGGCTCGCCTGGTTGCCGCCCAGCCCTGGGAGGCGGAACGCGCACGTATTGAACTGGTCAACGCCGGGGGAACGATCGACATTCATACCGGCGACCCGGAATGGGATGCGGCCCTGGCGCTCAGCCAGAAAACCGCTTTCAGCCTGTTCTTCCCGGAAAACAAGAACCTGCCCTATCCATCCTTCGTCCAGGTGCGCGGGCCAGACCAGGGCTATTCGCGCAAAGGCGATGGCAGCGATTATCCCGCCTCCTGGAACGGGCAGGCGCCGCTGGACGCTTATTACCTTGCCTCTCTATTTCCTGCCGCCACAAACCTGGCAAGGGGCTCTTGCGCAACTTCCTGGCGATGCAAAGCGAAGACGGCACCATCGACGGTAAGCCCGGCCTGGGCGGCCAGCACGGGCGTTATCCTGCCATGCCGGTTTTGGCCAGCATGGCCTGGAACATCCATTGTTCTCTGGATGGTGATGAATTCCTGGCCGAGGTCTTCCCTAAACTGTTGAAATTCTTCTGGAGTTGGTTTTCCCCCATGAACGACCGCGACCGGGACGGTATCCCCGAGTGGGTCCATTTGATGCAGACGGGCTATGAAGAGAATCCGATGTTCGATACCTGGAACCCGTGGTCACAAGGAGCGGAAATCAGCAGCATGCATAACCCTGCCTTGATGGCCATGCTGTATCGCGAAGGCCGGTCCCTGCTCAAGATGGCAGATCAGCTTGGCCGGGACTCTGAGGTGCGGCTGGTCAAACAACAGATCGAGCGTCTGAAAGCGGCATTGAAGGAAGCCTGGAATCCACGGGCTGCCATGTATCGTTATCGTGATCGTGAAACGGGCGCGAATTCGTCGGGCAAGATATTAGGGCGGTTGCAAGGATCCGGGACGATCAAGTTGAAGCAGACCTTCGAGCCGCCGGTCCGCCTGTTGATCGAAGTCCAGACCAAGGATCCGGCTGCGAGGCGACCGCAGGCCGTCATCAGCGAATACGCCACCAAAGGGGAGAACGAGGTCATCCAGGCAGGCCAGTTCCACTGGCGCAGCGGTGGTATGGTGGCAACCAGCCAACAGGTCCACGGGAAGATCGGCCGCATCCAGCTCAAAGGCGTAGGCACCAAGGACAAGGTCATTGTCCGCAGACCAGACTATACCGGCGAAGACCACACCTTGATGCTGCCTTTATGGGCAGGCGTTCCGGATGCGCAACAAGCGCAAGCGATGATCAACCGTAACCTGCTGAAAGCGGGCCGCTTCGACCGTCCGTACGGGATTCCGGCCTGCCCCATAGCGCCCAACGCCGAAGCGGACCCAACCTGTTCGAGCGTGTACCTGCCCTGGAACCAGTTGCTCTGCGAGGGCATGCTGGATTACGGCTTCCGCCAGGAGGCGGCCCGATTGGTGGCGCATCTGATGACGGGCGTGATCCAAAATTTGAAGCAAAAGCGCGCCTTTTACCAGCGCTATCACGCGGACAGCGGGCAGGGGTTAGGCGAGCGCAATGCCCTGAGCGGGTTGGCCCCGGTCGGTTTGTTCTTACAGGTGTTGGGCGTACAGGTGCTTTCATCCACGCGCGTCCGGCTGGAAGGAAAAAATCCTTTCCCCTGGCCGGTTACGGTACAATATAAAGGACTAAAGGTGGTACGGGGGCTGGAGCGTACGGAAGTCATCTTTCCCAACGGCAAAAGTGCGACTGTGGACGGTCCTGCGCCCTGCATCGTTTCCCTTTAGCGCCCTGTCAGCTTGAGAAAGTTCGAGGAATGATGCTTAGGGATTTACGCAATTTTCGAGCTGCTCTATTCAACCGCGTTATTGGTATTAAGACGTTGTGGTATTGCAGTAACAATCATTAATTCAAATCAATTTTTTAGGATCAGAATTCATCCGATTTCTTGATAACGCGTACAGGTTTTACGGCTAAAAGAATTTGGCATAAGGAGGAGTAGGTTCCGCAGATGAACGGTGAAGAAATCAGCGATTTCGTCCTAGCAGAAGAAGTCATTATCGGGCTTTTGTTGATCGCTGCACTAGTAGCGATCTTTGTTCGCCGTTATCGTCTGCCCTATACCATCGGGTTGGTAGGGATTGGTCTGTTGATCTCAGCCATTTTTCCCGAACAGATCCCCGGATTGGTCTCCTCAGAAATTATCCTTTCCCTGTTAGTTCCCCCGCTGATCTTTGAAGCCGCTTTCCACTTACGCTTAGACGATTTACGCCGCGACCTGGGTTTTATCCTTTTGCTGGCCGTTCCGGGTGTGATCCTGACCATGCTGGTGGTTGGCGGGCTGATTTCCCTAGCCAATATTGGGATCAGCATCCAATTTGCGATGGTTTTCGGAGCGCTGATCGCTGCTACCGACCCGGTGGCTGTGGTGGCCCTTTTCCGGCGGCTCGGCGTGCCGAAACGCTTGCAGGTCTTGTTGGAAGGAGAAAGCCTGTTCAACGACGGCACCGCCATCGTGATGTTCAATATTACGCTGGCCATTGCGGGCGTCTTGGCCCATGGTGAATCTACCATTACAGTCGATTCCGGCGTGGGGATGTGGGTCGCCGAATTCCTGAAAGTGGCTGGAGGCGGCGTTCTGACCGGCGTCGTGCTGGGGATGTTCGCTTCGCAGATCATCGGTCGTATTGACGATGCGCTGGTGGAAACCACCCTGACCACGGTGCTGGCCTTCGGTTCCTATCTGATAGGGGAGCACGTTCTGGGCGTCAGCGGTGTCTTGGCGGTCGTGGCGGCTGGCATTGTGAACGGCAACGTCGGTCCGCAGGGCATGTCTGCAACCACACGCGTGGTGGTCTTTAACTTCTGGGAATACGCTGCCTTTCTGGCGAACTCGTTTATCTTTCTGTTGATCGGGCTGGCAATCGACATTTCGGACCTGGCCAAGAACTTGCCCGCGATTGGGATCGCCATTCTGGCGGTGCTGCTGGCGCGCGCATTGGGAATCTATGGCCTCTCGCTCTTCAACCGGGGAATTTCATCAAAATGGAAGCACGTCATGTATTGGGGCGGCCTGCGCGGAGCGATTGCGCTGGCGCTGGCGTTGACGCTCCCTGTGAACGTCGCGCCAGGCATCCTCGCGCAGGTCAATATGCTCCGCAACATGGCCTTCGGCGTGGTGTTGTTTACCCTGCTGATCCAGGGCATTTCCATGGACTGGGTGATCAAGAAACTCGAACTGGTGCAGCGCTCTCACCTCCAAGAGGAATATGAACGCCGCCACGCGCGCTTTGTCGCCGGACGAGCCGCGTACGATTATGTCCGCCGTATGAGCCAGCAAGGGTTGATCTCGGAGCATACCTGGCAGAGGCTGGCTCCCGTGATGGAACGTCAGAACGATACCCTGGTAGAAGCCGTCAAACAGGCGATCACCTCAAACCCGAAGGTGGAAGCCGAAGAACTGGACACAGCCCACCGTGAGGCTCTGCGCGCCCAACGGAGCGCGCTGATGGGCCTGCTGCGCGATGGCATCATTTCCGAGGAGACCTATTCGCAACTGGTTGGCGAGGTTGACTCAGCCCTGACCGAGCAGAATTACCAGTGGCCTGAATTGCTGCGTTTCGGCTCGAACAAATACCCGGTCACCCATTTGATGGCGGTTGTGATCCAGGAAGCGGACCTGGAAAATGCGCTGGCCGCTTTAACCAAGCTTGGTTTTTCTGTGGCCCGGCTCTCCAGCACGGGCGGGTTTTTGAGCAGAAGGAACGCCACGTTGTTGGTCGGCGTGCAGCAAGGCCGCGTGGACGTTGCGGTCAAAACGCTACAGAGTAGTAGCCAGCGACGGGTGGAATTCGTTTCGTCGCCAATGCGCGGAGCCCCGTTCCCCATGCCCACGCCCACAGAAGTGACCGTTGGTGGAGCAACTGTCTTTATGTTCGAGGTAAAATCTTACGATGAATTCTGACCAGCGGCTGATCATTGCCATTATGCGCGACGCGGATAGCGAAGAGATGCTCAAGGCCTTGCTTGAGGAAAAATTTCGCGTTACACAAATTGCGTCTACAGGCGGATTTATGCGGCGCGGTACTTCCACGTTTTTGATCGGAGTCGAAAAAGCGATGGTTGGAACGGTTCTCCAACTGATCCGGAAAAACAGCGCTCCGGCCATTGATCCCGGCATAAAGCGGGCCACAGTTTTTGTTTTGAAGGTAGATCAATTCGAGCAGATTTGAAATGAGAGGAGAAACGATGGCTCCCCAACTCCCCATTCGCTTTCTGATTATGGCTGTCGTGCAGGAACAGGATATCGAAAATGCCACCAGCGCGGCCGAATCGCTTGGCGCGCCGGTCGTTTACCTGGCCAGCACGGGCGGCTTTTTAGGACGCCGTAACGCAACCCTGTTGATCGGTCTGCCCGATGGCATGGAAGCCGGCCTGATCGACGCCCTGCACAACACCTGCCGTCAAAGGGTGGAATACCTGACCATGCCCGTGGAGGGCGCACCCATGCCCATGCCTACCCCGGTACCTGTAACAGTTGGAGGCGCGACCATCTTTGCCCTGCCGGTGGACAGGTTTGAGGAGATTTAGCCATGAAGATGATCATTGTCATTATCAAAGATTTGGATGCAGAAGGCATTACGCAGGCATTGACTGCCAACGCTTTCCGGGTGACCCGCATCGCCTCTACGGGTGGATTCCTGCGCAGCGGTGTGGTAACCCTGTTGATCGGAGTCGATGAAGAACGCGTGGAATCAGGCATTCAAGTCATCCGAGATAAACTAGGACAAACCGATTCGAAGGAGAGTCGCGCCACGCTGTTCGTGGTCCCCGTGCAGCGCTTCGAGCAGGTTTAATTCAATTTCTGTAAATCACGAAAATTTAAGAAGTACCCGATCCTTCGACCCCGGCCCGCGCGGCGGAGCCGGGACGGGCGCTCCGCTCTACCGGGGCGGGCAAGCTGAGGACAAGAAACAGGGGTGTGGGCGCCCGAAGGGGACCACACCCCTGTTTTCGGGCTTCCTTTTGCGCAGAATATGCGCTGGGGTCCGTAGATGAATAAAGTCCTGAAATGAAATTCGCCAAGAAAACAAGCTTGGCGAATTTTTGACTGTTTGGCGAACTTGGCGTGCTTGGCGGTTATCCCAAGACAAAATTGTCGATCAGGCGGGTTTTGCCCATAAAGACCGCCATCGAAAGCAGGGCTTTGCCGCTCACTGTTTCCAACTCATCCAGTGTGTCGTAGTCCGCGCAGGAGACGTACTGCATTTGGGCCAACGGTTCGGCGGCGAGCGTTTCGCGCATGAGGGCGCGCAGCTTCTCCGCGTCGCGCTCGCCCGCCTGGTAGGCTTCTCTGGCAGCGCTCAGGGCACGGTAGAGCATGGTAGCCCCCTGGCGCTGCTCAGTGTCAAGGTAGGCGTTACGGCTGGATTTCGCCAGCCCGTCCGGTTCGCGCACGGTGGAGCCGATCACGACTTCAAGTGGGAAGTTCAAATCCCTCACCATCCGGCGGATGACGGCGGCCTGCTGGGCGTCCTTCTGGCCGAAATAAGCCTTCGCCGGTTGGACGCCGTTGAACAGCTTGGCCACCACGGTGGTAACGCCGCGGAAATGACCGGGACGCATGGCCCCTTCGAGCGGTTCCGTCAACGCCTCCACCTGGACCCAGGTCTGGTAGCCCTCCGGATACATGATCTCGGGCGTGGGGGTCCAGACCAGGTCCACGCCCAGCGGCTCCAGCAGGCGCAGGTCGCGTTCCATGTCGCGCGGATAAGCAGCCAGGTCCTCACTGGGGCCAAACTGGGTCGGATTAACAAAAATGCTGACCACCACGCTCTCACATTCTTCGGCAGCCTGGCGCACGAGGGAAAGATGGCCTTCGTGCAGGTAGCCCATGGTAGGCACCAGGCCAACCGGGTCGTCGAGAATGGCCCGGGCGGAGCGCAGTTCTTCCACAGTAGATACGATCATCATCGACTTGGTCATGATTTTCCTCTGCTTCTTGCTGTTAAAATATAGAATTGATGTTCTGTTTTAAGGCATTTTTTGTGTTGACAAGCGGATAGTCTGTGTTAAACTAAGGACAACGATTGCCTCATTCAGAGGAAAGGAGATAAAAAATGGCTTATTCGCATGTCAATTCCAAAGGACAAACCTATTACCTGCACGCCAACAAGATCAAGCGCTCCAGCGGGAAGGAAACCACGTTATATTACTTCTCCCGTGAAGTAAAAGATGAAAAAGCGCTGGATGCCGTGCCGGCTGGCTACAAAGTTGTCGAGATGAAAACCGGTTTGCCCGCTCTCAAGAAAGAATAAAGTTTTTATCAGTATCTCAAACCAGAAAGTCCGGCCCGCCAGGCCGGGCTTTTTGGTTTAAGGACAGCGTGGCTGTGGGTGCGGCTCATCCGGAAGGTCAAAGGCTTCCAGCACAGGCAGGCCGTCCCACTCCGGCTGGAGCGGCAGGCCCAGCGCCCAGGCCGCAGTAGCGGCGGTATCCGTGGTGTTGACGTCCGTGGAAAGCACCAGATGACGGACGCCCGGCCCGCTGACGATCCAGGGGATGGTCATGTCTTCGAGTTGCCTGCTGCCATGCGTGGTGTCATGACCGCCATGGTCGGCGGTGATTATGATGAGTGTGTCGTCGCGCATCCCGGCTGCCTCGAGGGCATTCAAGATGGTTTGTAGCGCTTCATCCGAACGGAAGAGCACGCTGAACTGCTCGGGCGAGAGCCAGCCATATTCATGCCCCATCCAGTCGGGCGTGGGAAAGTGGACGAACATCAGACCAAAGCCTTCAGGGATGAGCTTGGCCACCCGCTCCGCAATGACCACATCGCGGTCGTTGATAAACTCGAACACATCGGTGCTCTCCGGTTCGGTGATCTGGCGCAGCTTTTCTTTCCCGACCACCATTACCGTGCGCAACCCGGCGGCGTGCGCCAGGTCGAAGAGATCGGTCCCGTTGGCATATCCTCGAGAGGGAATGTAATCGTTCCAGTCGACGCCGTGTTTATCGGGACAAAGCCCGGTCAGCATGGAGGAGTGCGAGGGCAGTGTGGCGCTGGGGAAGATGGTCTGCGCGACGAGGGAGTAGGCGCTCTCCCGCATTAAGGTTTGTAGATTGCGCATGGGGGTCAGTTCGATCGCGTCGGGGCGGAAGCCGTCGATGCTGAGGATGAGCACGCGCGCCGGGCGTGGGATTTCCGTGGCCGTCGGCTGCTGAACAATGACCGGGGTGGCGGTCTCCGCTGGCGGCTGGAACGGCGTCGCTGTGACGGTGTAAACGGGCAGGATCGTGGGAGCAGGTCCCGGCGTCGAAACGCCGGGCAGGCAAGAGGCCAGGAAAAGAAGCGTGAGGGTGAGGGTCAGAATACGTTTCATAGCAAATCGTTTGTGGATTTAATTGTAACCGCTCTGCGCAATGTATTGCCAGGCGCATCGCGCTTGCCCCTGCTCAGCAAGTATACTTATGCCGATGGAAAATCTGTCCGGTTCTGTGGAACGCATCACCTTTTACAATCCCGAGAACGGCTATACCGTGCTGCGCCTGCGACCGGAAGTGCGCGGTCGCCAGCGCCTGCCCGGTCTGAGTGCTGAGGGATTGGTCACGGTGGTTGGCAATCTGCCGGAACTTTCTCCCGGGGAACACCTGCGCCTGCAGGGCAGTTGGGACACCCATCCCAAACACGGCCAGCAGTTCAAGTCGGAAGTCTGCGAACAGGTGCTTCCGTCTACGGTGGCCGGGATGGAAAGCTACCTGGGTTCCGGGATGGTCAAGGGCATCGGCCCGAAGCTGGCCGAACGCATTGTCGGGCATTTCCGCGAAGCCACTTTCGAGATCATCGAGGAGCAACCCGCGCGTCTGTTGGAAGTCCCTGGCATTGGGCAGGACCGCACCCACAAGATCGTGAAAGCCTGGGAAGAACAAAAGCACGTCAAAGAGATCATGCTCTTCCTACACAGTCACGGGGTCAGCACCAACCTGGCAGTTAAGATTTACAAGACTTATGGAGATACGGCCCTGCAGACCGTGCAGCAAAACCCGTACCAATTGGAACGGGATATCTATGGTGTCGGCTTCAAGACCGCCGACCGCATCGCCCAGGCCCTCGGCCTGTCTCCTGAGCATCCATCCCGGATCGAGGCCGGGATCGTGTTCGCCCTGAACGAGATGATCGAGGACGGTCACGTGTACGCGCCCAGGGAGATGTTGGCCGGACGTGCCACTGAGCTGCTCGGGGTCTCGGCTGACCTCATCCCAGCCGGACTGGACCGCCTGGCACAGGCAGAACGCATCCGGCCGGAACTCGTTCCTGCTCCCGACCAAAATAGCGGATCGGCCAGGACGATTGCCGAATCACAAGGCACATACGGCTCTCCGGTTGTTTATTTAACGCCCCTCTACTTCGGTGAAAAAGGGGTGGCGGAACGCGTCAGAGCGTTAGCCAACGCGCGTACCTCTGGTCAGACAGAAAAACAACTCCCGTTTCCCGTCGAAGAACTGTCCGAGGAGCAGCGCGCTGCGGTACGGATGGCGCTCACCTATCCGGTCTCGATCCTGACCGGCGGGCCGGGCACGGGCAAGACCACCTGCCTGAAAGCCTTGATCGCTAGCCTCGAAGCGCAGGGAGACAGCTATGCCCTGGCCTCCCCTACCGGCCGGGCCGCCAAACGGCTCTCGGAAGCGGCCGGCCACCCGGCCAGCACGATCCATCGCCTGTTGGAGTTCTCGCCGGTGGACGGGTTCAAACATAACGAGGAAAATCCGTTGGATGTGGACTTTCTGGTAGTGGACGAAGCCTCTATGCTGGATCTGCTGCTGACCAACCACCTGCTCAAAGCTGCACGGCCGGGGACACATGTGCTGTTTGTCGGGGATGTGGACCAGCTCCCATCTGTGGGCGCGGGGGATGTGCTGCGCGACCTGATCGCCAGCGAGGTTGCCCCGGTGACCCGCCTGACGACCATCTTCCGGCAGGCAGCTGGTTCGCAGATCATCACCAATGCCCACCGCATCAACCAGGGACAGTTGCCGGTCTTTTCGAAGGAAGGCGGCGACTTTTATCTCTTTCCCGCCGAAGATGCAGCTGCCGCTGCGGATTGGGTGGTAGATGTGGTCACCGGACGGATCCCACACAAGTTCGGTTACAATCCGATCGCAGACATCCAGGTGCTGTCCCCGATCTACCGCGGGCCCGCCGGGGTGATGTCTCTGAACGAGCGCCTGCAAGAAAAACTCAATCCCGCTGCCAGGGATAAAGCAGAGCGCAGGCTGTATGGCACCACCTTTCGGGTGGGTGACAAGGTCATGCAAACCCGCAATAACTACGACAAGGACGTCTACAATGGCGACATCGGTTTTATCCGGGGGATAGACCTGATCGAACAAAGCTTACAAGTGGATTTCGAAGGAAGAATAGCCACTTACGATTGGAGCGAAGCGGACGAATTGGCCCTGGCTTATGCCGTTTCGGTCCACAAAGCCCAGGGCTCGGAATTCCCGGTCGTAGTCATGCCGGTCGTCACCCAGCATTACATGCTGTTACAGCGCAACCTGCTCTATACGGCAGTCACCCGCGCCCGCAACCTGTGCGTGCTGACCGGCAGCCGGCGCGCCATCAGCATCGCCGTTCACAACAACAAGGTAGCCCGGCGTTTTACTGCCCTGGAGTGGCGGCTGGGGAAGCAGATTTAAGGGAAAATTGTAGCTCTTGACCGGTAAGCAGTTTTGGCTCATAATCTATGAAACATAAATCATGAAATATATAGCATACATTGAGTGAAATTACGGGTACCATGACCAAAAACAAGTGGACTTTTATCACAAATCACGCTGTCGTTCTTACTTTTTTAAACCATGAGGAGCGTTTAACTTCTCGTGAAATTGCTTCCGCATTAGGGATTACAGAAAGGTCTGTTATTCGAATTATCAAGGATCTTGAAGCCGAGGGATATGTTGCCAAGCGAAAAGAAGGCAGGGAAAACAGGTACACAGTCAATACAGACCTGCCTCTCCGGCGCAATGACCAACGCGAAGTATCGGTGTATGAACTTCTACAATTAATTATGAACAGGAAATGAATCTTTTGCAAGGTGCATGAGCGACTTGCGATGCACTTCCTGCAGGCTTCTTAGTGAAGCGAAAATAACTCGTGAATCGAAACGAGCATACTATCTAAGAAAGATGAACCAAATTGGAGACTCTCATGAAAATGTCAGGACGGATTTTGTATCTGTTGTTGCTAACAGTTTTAATGGCTGCTTGCGGAGGGCAGGCAGTGGCAGAACCAACTACCGACGTAAACGCTGCCTTCACCGCCGGGGTGGGGACGATGGTCGCTTCCTTTTTCGAAACGCAGACGGCGCTTTATACGCCGCCGGTGGACACCAGCACCCCGCTGCCTTCGCCCACGATCACGGAGACCACTGCTGCTACTCTTATTCCCACGTTGGTTGTTTCCCCCACGCAAATTATCTACTACACGGTTACCCTGGGCACCGGCACTCCCAGCCTGACGCCCACCGTGACCGGCACGCAGGATCCCGCTTCCCTCGCTTCCGGTTGCCTCAACCTGGCGGTGGTCGTTGATCTGCCGATTGATATCGGCTCCACTTTAAGTCCTGGAAAAGGTTTCACAAAAGAGTGGAAAGTGGCGAACACGGGCACCTGCGCCTGGAAATATGGGTTCAGGCCCGTATTTGTAAGCGGGGATGAACTCGGTGGGGATGGCGCAAGAGTGACCAACCTCATCGATCCTGGCAAGTGGACCACATTATCCGTTAGGATGAATGCGCCCGATAAAACTGGAACGTATACCGGATACTGGCGCCTGTCAGACACGGAGGGGAATCTGTTTGGCGCCAGCCTGCCTGTTACCATCAAAGTAGGGACGCCGCCTAAAGATACCTCGACACCTATGCCAACCACAGCCGTTCCTGCTACATCGACATCCACAGATACCCCCACGCCTACCTCTACTCCATAACGATCCCGGATCTTGCGTTTTTCGCGGGATTTGGGTACAAAAATGGGATGCGAGCGCTCGCATCCCATTTTTGATACTTTCCCTATTTCAGCCTGCATTTAGAGAGGTGGCAAGAACGGTGTGCGTGGGGGCGTACGCCCCCACGCACACCGTTCTTGCCCTACTTTTTATATACGCCTGAGCAGATACCTTTCCCTTTTTAAAGAGTTACACCGTCAAGAAATTCAGCAACAACCTGCTGGAACTTGCCGGGATGATCCATGTTCGGCAGGTGTGCTGCATCTTCGATGGTTGCCTTTTTCGCAGATGGAATCTTCTCTACCATATAGTCTGCGGCTGCCGACATGTACGGAATGTCCTGATCACCCACTATGACGAGCACCGGCATATCCAGCTCGCTCAAATGCTCAGCTGCCGGACGGTCGCTGTTGGGATTGCGTTTTCCGAGTCCTTTAGCCTCATGTGACAAGGCAATTCGATTCATTTCGTAGGCTAGCTGGCGCATGGACTGATTTACATGGGTGGATGTGCGTCCCGTCCCGTCGAACCAGATTTGGGTCTCGAGTTCAGCCACACGGTCGAGGTCGCCAGCGGTATACGCTTTTTCTGCTTCTTCAAAGAGTTCGTCAGGGCCGGGGGTCTCCAGTTCCAGCCCGCTCGGGCCAGAATCGACCATGATCAATGCCCGTACTTTTGAGGGGTTCGTCAAGGCGAAATCCATAGCCAGCCCACCGCCCATGGAACAGCCCATGAGAATGAGCGGTTGATCGAGATGCAGGTAATTTAGTAACCCGGTTAGATCCTGCAGATGGCTGAACTCCCCTTCGACCGGTTCGCTCCTGCCATAGCCGCGCAGGTCATAGCGCAGCGCGCGGAAGCGCTTCGCAAAATGGGGAAACTCGTTGTTCCACTGGCGGCTGTCCGCCACGCCGGCGTGGATCATCACGAAAGGATTCCCTTGCCCTGCAATCTCGTAATATATTTGGGCGCCGTTGACCGCTGCAAAGCCGGAGTTCATTTGGATCTCATCCATTTCGTACCTCTTCTTACCCGCCGGCGATTGCGCCCACGATGAGAAAAGGCTCCCTTCCCGCAGAAACTGCATCGGGGAGGGGCGCGTCCGGCGATTCGTGGGACAGGTCTTCCTCGCAGGCAAAGAACCGCAAAAACGGACGGCGCTCCTGTGTGGTTTGGTCGCGCACGGTCCCGGCCAACATTGGGTAGCGGGCCTCGAGCGCATCCAGGATTGCGCGCTGTGTCACCGGCCCCTCGATTTCGAGTGTCACTTCGTGACCGGCGCGTGCCAGGTTCCGCAGGTGCGGAGGAAGTACCACCCGGATCATGGCAGGGTCTGGACCTCAACGGACAACACCGCCGGGAGATCCCGGACGATCGGCGTTCCAGCTGTCTCCGGCATCGGCCGAGCAGTAGACCTGCCCGCCGGTCGTGCCAAAATAGACGCCGCACGGATCGAGCGAGTCGACCGACATGGCATCCCGCAACACGTTGACGTAACAGTCGCTTTGGGGCAGGCCATTGGTCAGCGCTTCCCACTCGTCCCCGCCAGTGCGGCTGCGATACACGCGCAGCTTGCCCTCGGGCGGATAGTGTTCTGAATCGCTTTTGATGGGGAGAACGTAGACGGTCTCCGGCTCGTGGGCGTGGACGTCGACCACGAAACCAAAGTCGGACGGCAGGTTGCCGCTGACCTCGTGCCACGACTCGCCAGCATCGTCGCTGCGCATGACGTCCCAGTGCTTCTGCATGAACAACACATTGGGCCTCGAACGGTGCATGGCGATGCGGTGAACGCAGTGCCCGACCTCGGCATCCTGATCGGGGAGGAATTCGGACCGCAACCCCCGGTTGATGGGTTGCCACGTTTTCCCGGCATCGTCCGTCCGGAAGACGCCCGCAGCCGAGATGGCGATGAAGATCCGCTCCGGGTTGCTCGGATCGAGCAGGATGGTGTGCAGGCACAGTCCGCCCGCGCCCGGCTGCCAGTTGGGTCCGGAACCGTGGCCGCGCAGCCCGGGCAGCTCCTGCCAGGATTGGCCGCCATCGCTCGAGCGGAACATGGCGGCGTCCTCGACGCCGGCGTAGATAGCATCCGGGTCGGAGAGCGACGGTTCCAAATGCCAGACCCGCTTGAATTCCCACGGGTGAGGCGTGCCGTCGTACCATTGGTGGGTGCCGGGAACGCCCTCGTATTCGAACTTGTTGCCTACGGCCTCCCAGGTCTTGCCGCCGTCGTCCGAGCGCTGGAGAATCTGGCCAAACCAGCCGGTGGATTGCGATGCGTAGAGCCGGTTTGGATCGGCGGGCGATCCTTTCAAATGATAGATTTCCCAGCCTCCGAAGTGAGGCCCGCTGACGTCCCACTTTTCGCGCTTCCCATCCGACGTCAGGATGAACGCGCCTTTCCGCGTACCGACCAGAACTCGAACTCCACTCATGTTAATCTCCTTATTCTAAAGATTCATGCCGGGCTTTTGAACACAAGCCTGGAACGCATACACTAAAGTCGCACCAATTTGGAGGAGGATTGCTGCTTCTTTTATAGCACATACGTTCTGTTTTTACAACATCTGCAAGCTTAAAATATAAACATGATAAAAATTATCCGCTTTGCGATGATACACCAATTCGACGGATTGTCAAACCAGGAGCTTGGTTTTCAAAATTGCAAAGTGAAGCGTCTATAAACCAATACATTACAAAATTGTAGATTGACTTTGCTTTAGATCACTATAAACTATTCGATATCGGATCCAAACCGGATCCAAAATCATATTCCAACGGAGGAACAATCATGCCCACATTAAACAAAGTCCAACTGATCGGACGCCTTGGAAAGGATCCAGAGAGCCGCTACACGCCCACCGGAAAACAGGTCACGACCTTCAGCCTGGCCGTCACCAACCACTGGAAGTCCCAGGGAGAGAGCAAGGAGTACACCGAGTGGATCAACGTAGAGGCCTGGGGACGCCTGGGCGAAGTCTGCCAGGAATATCTGAAGAAAGGCAGCCTGGCATACCTCGAGGGGCGGCTGAAGACCGACCGCTATGAGGACAAGGGCGAAACAAAATATTACACCAAAGTGGTTGCCCTGGTGATGCAGATGCTGGACAAGAAACCCGCTGATGAGCCGATGATGTCGGTGGAAGAAGAGCCTGCAGACTACGAAGCGGAAATACCAGCCTGAGGCGCAGTCACAAAACACGGAGGCACGAAGGTGGCCTCCGTGTTTTTATTTAAGGACTCCACTGTCTTCCATGGCCCGGGCGCCAGACGGGCTGACTTTGGACTCCTTTTTATTTCTTAGAAATAACTACCCAGCCTGCATTTAAGAGGTCTGCAAAAACGGTGTGCCTGGGGGTGTACACCCCCAGGCACACCGTTTTTGCCCTACTTTTTTGCATAAGTCTGAGCAGATACGTCTTAGGACTTATGCAGTTTACGAAGAACCCGGGTTATCCCGTCTTCAACGGGATAGAGGACCGAGAATTAGGTTGTGAGCGCAGCACGCGACCCTTATTTTTTGGGCCTCTCTCATCCATTTGCGTAAGTCTTGTTTCTAGAGGAAACCCAAAAACTTAAAGGAAATTCGTCTGATAGATTACGGACGGATGGCGCTGTTCAGAGGGGGATTATTTTTGTACGATGAAGTAGATATCCTCAGGAGGTGTCCCGTGAAAATTCCATTTCTCAAGCCTTCAACGCAGGCCTTTTTGGAAGAGGCGCGCAAGACCCCCGATTATTCTACTTTTGATTTTCTACATGGATATGTATACGGACGCTGGCCATACCTGTACATTGGCATTGGCAAGGGAAAGCATCCGCTCTCGAAATACCTGGCTCCTCTGGCCGGCTTCTTTGACCACCTGGTCACCTGGCAGAAGAAAGGCAAACCCAGCTCCGAAACCATTGGCTTTGCGGACACCTATCACGGGAAAGCTGTGCCACTGGAAACAGCCAAAACGTTGGTGATGATCAACGAGGAGATCAAAATTCCCGACCTGGAACAGGTCATCCCCTATAAGCGGGCGCGCTCGATCGTGATGAAGAATCCGGACCGCATTGTAGCGCTGGATTGCCCCTGCCGGGTTGCGATGGAAAATCCGTGCTTGCCTCTGGATGTCTGCCTGGTCGTCGGCGATCCGTTCGCCAGTTTCATCCGAGAGCACCAGCCGGAACGCTCGCGCTGGATCACGCGCGACGAGGCCATCGATATCTTGAAAGCAGAAGACGAGCGCGGGCACGTTCACCACGCTTTCTTCAAGGATGCCATGCTGGAGCGCTTCTACGCCATCTGCAACTGCTGTGAGTGTTGCTGCGGCGCGATGCATGCTCATCGCAACGGCGTCCCAATGCTGGCGTCTTCCGGCTATCTTTCGCAGGTGGACGAGGATCTTTGCATCGGTTGTGGGGATTGCGTGGAATACTGCCAGTTCAGCGCATTGGCAGTCGTCGATGGATGGAACCAGGTCAATTATGAGAAGTGCATGGGCTGCGGCGTCTGTGTGGATAAATGTCCACAAGATGCAATTTCGCTGGTGAGAGATGAATTGAAGGGCGTGCCGTTGGAAATTTGCGCTTTAATCGGACAACCCGCTTAAGAGACTAACCCGGTGAAACGGCCCTCTAACAACCTTCCTTCTCGAGAATCTCTAAAAATGCATCCACAACCCACGGGTCGAAGATCGATCCGGCGTGCTCCCGCAGATAGGCAACCACCTTTTCGCGCGGCCAGGCCTTGCGATAAGGGCGGTCGGAGTTCAAGGCGTCCCAGTTGTCGATCACAGTAAAGATGCGAGCCGGCAACGGAATTTGTTCCCCGCACAATCCTTCGGGATAGCCGCTCCCATCCCAGTGCTCGTGATGCGAGTAGGCCACCTGGATGGCAGGCTGCAAGTATGGAATCTCCGAGATAAATTCACGCGCACGGACCGGATGTTGGCGCATAAACTTCCATTCATCATCTGTCAGTGGACCTGGCTTTAATAAGATGTGATCCGGGATGGCCATTTTCCCAATATCGTGCAGGTAAGCCCCGCGCTGGAGATTGCGAATCTCCTCATTGCCAAGCCCAAGCCCGGCTGCCAGCAAAACGCTCAAGTCAGACACCCTGCGGTGTGGCCGGCCGTTTCACCATCCCGATACTCCAGGGCCTTCGCCCAGCCTTGTAAGGTCAGATCATAAGATTTGCGCAAACGCAGCAGGTTCGTCTCCCACGAGCCGTGCACAACCCAGATCACCAGGGCAGTAATCACCAACAAGGATGAGAGTATGAAAACACGCGTGAATGTCGCACCGAATTGATTTTCGAATACCCCATATACCTGTAAAAAATATACTGCGACTACTGTTACCACCGACAGGATGGTTGCAAGCCAAAGTCCCTTGTTGCCAAACATAAAAGCGGTAAAGACGATAAATACAGGGAAGGCCAGGACTGTTTCATCATACAGGCCAAGACCATTGTATAACATCAGGCCAATAACCAGAAAAAGCGATATGCACAAGATGAGACCGCCATATTCGTAGTAACGTGTACCGTTCAGATATAAGCCAAACAGGCAAACGCTTGCGAATATTAATAATGTGGTTGCTTCGACGGTCCAACCGTTGATAAAATTTGTTACCCCAATGATCAGCGAACCTAAAAATGCAGCCAGCAGCGTGTAATGCAAAAGCTTGGCTTTTTGGGTTTGTTCGTAGCTGGAGAACTGTGGCGGGGACAGTAAGATAAACCGTGAAGTCTTCATTGCTCTCCCTTTCCTGAATCAGGAACCACCTGTAAAAAAGAACCTGAAAAGATTATAGCTTCACTCAAACCAGCCGACAATAAGAAAATCGTAACTGCTCAGCCCGCAATTAGAGGGTGGCAAAAACGGTGTGCGTGGGGGCGTACGCCCCACGCACACCGTTTTTGCCCTACTTTTTGTATAAACCTGAACAGATACAGAATATCATTGAAAAACGACCGGTGCCGTTGTATGGCACGGGTCGTTTTTAATGTAGAACTTTCGTAAATAAAATGAGAGGCCCGATTATGCTAAAGCTCCGCTCAGGGTAAATTGAGCCTCACTGCAGGGGGTTCCAGAGCATCGAGAGCAAGATAGCTGCCGCAGCCAGCAGGGCGCCCACAGCCGCGAAGCCAACGCTAATCTCCATGCTTTCTTGCTTGGTGATCAGGTAAGTGGGCAGGCTCTTGAACACGTTATCCAACTCGCTCGCGCTGGTCGCTGAGTAATATTCGCCGTCAGTGAGGGATGCGATTTGTTTTAGCGTTTCCTCGTCGATGCCGCGGCGGAAGCCGCCTCCGCCTCCAAAGGAACCGCCGCCGAAAAAGTTTCCGGTGAAGGGTGCGTCGCAGAACGCAAAAGGAGCGCCTTCCGCGGTGCCAAACCCAATCGTGTAGACGCGGATGCCCCGGTCTGCGGCTTGCTGCGCGGCATCCAGCGGCCAGGGACCTGCATTGCTGGCACCGTCAGTCAGCAGCACGATAATGTGCGGGGCGTACGTCCCGGGCGGGACCGGTGAAACGGTGCTGCTTCCAGGTGCGCCCAGGTCGCTCGGAGCAACGTTCTCGTCCACTTCGGCAATCGCGTCCAACGATTTAAGGATCCCGCCGCCAATCGCCGTCCGGCGGGCGGTATTCAGGCTGCGAATGGCCTTTTCGAGCGCATCCTGGTCGCGGGTGGGCGGCTGGATGACTTCTGCAAAACCTGCAAACACCACCACGCCGATCTGCGTGTTCACACGCTGGCTGCGAATAAACGACAACGCGGCATCCTCGGCGGCCAGCAGGCGGTTGGGCGCGATGTCGGTCGAGCACATGCTCCCGGAGATATCCATGGCCAGCACGATGGTCGCCTGGCCCGATGGCACGACCACGCTTGCCATCGGGCGTCCCATGGCGATCACCAGGCTGGAAAGCGCCAACAGGAAGAGGGCCATGGGGAGATGGCGGCGCCAGGGCGACTGTTGCGGGAGGGCCGCGCGAACCAACGAGAGACTCGAGTAACGGACCGCGTAGCGCCGCCGCCGTCGCATCATCCAAATGTAGATCCCGATTATGATGGGGATGAGCCCCAGCAAAAGCAGAAACCCGGGCCAAAGCAGATTCATCTTATACCTCTTAATACCTTTAATCTTCTCCAAACGAAAGGGATAGCGGGATGGGAACACATGCGTCCCATGTTGGTAGAGAAGAAGATTTGTCTTTTTGCCAAAGTTACCTGTTTTACTTTTATGAACCGCCAGGCATCCTCGGCACCTTCAAAAGAATTTTGGCGTTCTTTACGCGCTTGGCGGTTGAGCCTCATCATATCCTTGCATAACCTCAGGGCAAGCGGCTGAACCACACCAGCGAAAAGGCGGCGCCGAGCAGCATAAGCAGCACACTTACCCCTGTAAAAACCGAGGTGATCTCTGTTTTTTCGGGCTTGACGACCACCTGCACATCCAGGTTTTCGTAAATCTCGCGCAGGTCTTCTTCGCTCTGCGCGTTGAAATACATCCCATCCGTGATGGATGCGATCTGTTGCAGCATCGGCTCGTTGAGCTGGGTGAAAACCGTGAAATCGTTGACCGTCAGGGTTGTCCCCGCGGCGCTGCCCACCCCGATCGTGTAAACGCGGACGCCCTGCTGGGAGGCTGCCAGCGCTGCCTCAAGGGGGTCCGGGTTGGTGGTGTTCTCCCCGTCGGTGAGCAGGACGATTGCCGCCGGGATGTAGGTCCCATAGGGGACCGGTGTCAGCGTCGGGACGGGGGTCAGGCTGTCTCCGTTTCCCGGAAGCTCGCCCCGGTCCAGGGTGATCGCGTTGAGGGACGCCAGGATGCCGCTGCCCACCGAGGTGCCGCGCTGGGGCGTCAGGCGGTTGATCGCCGCCAGGATCGTGTCCTGGTCTTTGGTGGGGGCCTGCACGGAAATTCCGCCGTCGCTGAAAGCCACCACGCCGATCTCCACGTTGCCCGGCTGGCGTTGGACAAATTCCCGGGCGGCAGCCTTGGCCGCTTCCATGCGGGTCGGTTCCATGTCCGTGGCCGACATACTGCCGGAAACGTCGAAGGAAAGGATAACGGTGCTTTCCAGCCCGGGCAAGCGCACCACCGCATTCGGACGGGCTAGAGCGAACAGCAGGATCGTCAGGCCGGCCAAAAACAACGCCGGCGGGATATGGCGGCGACGGCCGATGTGCGCGCCGCGAGCATCCTGCACGAACCCCATGCTGCCCATATTCTCGACAATCTCCTGCCGCCGTCGTTGGACCCTGACATAGATGTAAATAAAAGCAGGGATCAGTAACAGGCTCAGCAGCATCAAAGGCCAGGTAAACGTCATGTCTTCTCAACTCGCTTTGCGACGCTGTTGTCGCAGTTTGGCAAACCGGACGATGGCGCGCACCATATCTTCGCCGGTGGAGAGCGAAAGCGCATCCACCCCCGACCGTTTGAAGGCTTCGGTTAAATGCGCTTCGCGTTGTAGCGCCGCTTCCTTGAAACGCTGGCGGAATTTCAGGTCGTGGGTGTCGACGTACAATTGCTCGCCTGTTTCCGAATCTTCGATCATGACCGGACCGATGTCCGGGATTTCTACCTCATGCGGGTCCCACAGCCGCACCACCAGCACTTCGTGCCGCTGGTTGAGCAACTTCAACGGCCCCTCCCAGCCCGGTTCGCAGATGAAATCAGAGACAACGAAAACGACCGAACGCCTTTTGATCGCATTCAAGCCGCCTCGCAACAGCGGCGTCAGGTCGGTGAACGGAGCATGATTGAGGCGTGGTTGCTTGAGCAGGTCATTGACCAGCCGCAGGACCTGCATCCGCCCGCCCCGGGCCGGGATGGTGTGTTGGATGCGGTTGCCGCCCGTGGCGAGCATCGCCCCGATGCGGTTGCCGTGCCGGGTTAATACGCGCGCCATGGTGGTCACAAAATCGACCATCATCGCGCGCTTCTGGTTGCCGGCCGTGCCAAAGTCGACCGACGGGCTCAGGTCCAACAGGAACCAGGCCGTGATCTCGCGGTCCTCAGCATATTGGCGCACGTAGGGCGAGTCCATCCGCGCGGTGACGTTCCAGTCAATGTAGCGGATGTCGTCTTCCGGCTGGTACTCGCGCAGGTCGGCGAAGTCCACACCGTAGCCGTAGAACAGGCTACGGTAGTCGCCTTGCAGCAGGCCATCCAAGCGCCGGATGACCTGCCAGTCGAGTCGCTGCAGGATGCGCTCAGGAGTTGCTGCGGAACTTATCGGCATGCTCACGTAACGGTACCACCGGGATCGGAATTCGCTCGAAAATCTGATTCAGCAGGTCATCAGCCGTCACGTTGTCCGAGAGCGCTTCGTAGGACAACACCAGCCGGTGCCGGATCACGTCCATTGCCATATCGAGCACATCTTGCGGCAGGGCGTAATTGCGTCCGCGCACGAAGGCCAGCGCTCGTCCGGTCAGGACCAGGTTGATCGAAGCGCGCGGGCTGGCGCCGAACATGATGTAATGCTCGATCTCCTGCAGCCCGACCAGCTTGGGATCGCGGGTAGCGGTCACCATGCGGACGGCGTACTCCATCAGCGCGGGGTCCACGTACACCTGGTCCACCTGCCCCTGCAAAGCGACCAGTTGTTCGGTGGTGAGCACCTTCTGCACGGCCTGGATTGCGCCCGTCATACGCTCGACGATCACGAACTCTTCGGTGGAGTTGGGGTAGCCGACCAGTACCTTGAGCATGAAGCGGTCCACCTGCGCCTCGGGCAACGGATAGGTGCCCTCGGTCTCGATCGGATTCTGGGTGGCCAGCACCAGGAAGGGATTCGGCACCTTGAACGTCTCGCGGCCAATGGTCACCTGGTGTTCCTGCATCACCTCGAGCAGCGCGCTCTGCACCTTGGCCGGCGCGCGGTTGATCTCGTCCGCCAGCAGCAGGTTGGTAAAGACCGGGCCAAGAGAAGTGTTGAATTCGCCCGTCTTTTGGTTGTAGATGCGGGTCCCGATCAGGTCAGCGGGGACCAGGTCGGGCGTGAACTGGATGCGCTTGAACTCGCCGCCGATCACGTCCGCCAGGGTCTTGATCGCCATGGTCTTCGCCAGACCGGGCACGCCCTCCACCAGGATGTGCCCGCGCGCCAGCAGCGCGACGACCAGCCGCTCCAGCAGGTGGTCCTGCCCGACGATGATTTTCTTCACCTCGTAAAGCACGCGTTCCATCGGTTTGCGATTTTCCGAATCCATGCTCTGGTTCATTAATTCTCTCCTTTAGGTAATGTTGCCAGAAGTTGTACAGTTGCACTTTTCTAACCGCCAAAGCCCCAAGAACGCCAAGTTTTTTTGGAAACGCCAGGAAACCGTGGCGTCTTAGAGTGAAGCTTGGCGCTCTCCGCGACTTGGCGGTTCATCTTTCTAATTCTCATCCTAATAAGGCGGCGAACCCATCCCGCCGACGGCGACATTGATGGGCACAGCAAACCCGATCCCTACGAAGAAACTTTGCTCGGTCGGATTGATGATCCCTGTCACGATGCCTACCACCTGACCGTTGCGGTTCAACAACGGGCCGCCCGAATTGCCCGGATTCACAGCCGCGTCGATCTGGATCAGGCCTTCCAGCTTCTGACTGCTCCCTTGCGGCTGGAAAGTGCGGTTGAAACCGGAAATGATTCCCGAACTCATCGAGCCATACAGGCCAAAGGGATTTCCAAAGGCGAAAGCCTCGTCGCCAACGTGCAGGGACCCGGGGTTGCCGAGCACTGCAGGCACGAGGACCTCCGGCAGCAAGTAAGACTGTAATACGGCAATGTCATTTTCCGGTTGAGCCAAGGTAACTTCCGCCACCAATTCTGTGCCATCTGCAAAGGTCACCAAAATCTCATCCGCGCCATCGACAACGTGTAAACTTGTGAGGATCTCGCCGGTGCTGGTGACGATCACCCCGCTGCCCAGTCCGTTTTCATCTTCGTGCTGCTTGTTCTCCCCTTTGGTTTGAATCAAAACCAGGGAAGGTTGGATCACCTGAAAGACCCGCGAGGAAAAAGCCGGCTGCGGCGTGGCAGAGGCCATGGCCTGGGCAACCAGATCGTTGACTTCGCGCGTTGTCATTTGATGGGGACCGGGGAAGAGAATGTTGTAAAGCAGAATTACCAGCAGGCCCGCCGAAATGCCGCTCATCAACGGGATTGCGCTCTTGAAAAAAGTTCGGAAGCGTACCAGTCGATCTCGCCACCGCTCCGAACCTGAAGCTTGTGGTTCATTCATTTGATTGCTACCTTTAAGAGAAACAAGCTCCAACCCACTTGGAGCCTTTAATCAGCGGACTTCTACATGCATTTCCACAAAAATATTGTACCGGAAAAATGACACTTTTATCTTAGACAAATATGAGAAGAAATAGGCGATTTGCAGACGATTTGTAACTATATATGATGCCGAAAACAAGAGCCGCGTGTTGTGCAACACGCGGCTCTTGTTTTCGGACTGCAATATTACTTCAAATCCTCCAACTGCTTCACCAACCCCTCAACTACATCGAACCCGCCCTGCCAGAAGGCCGCCGAATTCGATGTCGATCCCTGCTTCGCTCAAGATTTTCGCCGGGGCTTTCGATCCACCCGCCGACAATATCTTGAGATACTTGGGCTTAAAGGCTTCGCCCTCGCGTTTGAACTGCTGGTAGAGCGAGAGCACCAGCAACTGTCCGAAAGCGTATGCATACACGTAGAACGGGGTGTGATAGATGTGCGGGATCGAGACCCATTCCCACTTGAACTCGTCGCTCAATTCGAGCGAATTGCCGAACTGCTCTTTCAGGTTTTCGACATAAGCCGCCGCCAGTTCATCCACCGAAGCATTCTTGGCCACCATCTCGTGAGCCTGCTTCTCGAACAGCGCAAAATATGACTGGCGCATGATCGTAGCGTAGGCATCGTCTACCTGCTTGAACAGGATATCGCGGCGCACATCTTTGTCACGCTCTTCAGCCAGCAGGCGGTCGGTCAGCATCATCTCGCCGAAGGTGGAGGCCGTTTCCGCCAGCGGCAGGGCCGCATGGAAGGTAAAGGCGCTGTGGTGCGCGGCCAGCATCGAGTGGACCGCGTGTCCGAGCTCATGTGCCATGGTAGCCACATCCCGGGCGCGGCCCTGATAGTTGAGCAGCACCCAGGGTGTCATCTCCGGCGTGACGGACCAGCAGAAAGCCCCGTCCCGTTTGCCCTTGCGGACTTCACTGTCCAAGTGGACCTGTTCGAAGACCCGGCGGGCCAGGTTCCCCACTTTAGGTTCGAACTCGTTGAACGAGTTCGAGCACCATTCGGGCTGCTGAGGCGTACTCGAACGGTTTCTCGGCTTTTACCACCGGCGCGTAAATATCATACCGGCGCAGTTTGTCCATTCCCAGCACGTTGGCCTTCAGCTTGAAGTAGCGTTGGAAGATACCGGCGTTCTTGCGGGCCACGTCCAGCAGGGTGTCTACCGCTTTATCCGGGATGTCATTCCCCAGGTTGCGGACAGCGATCGGGCTGCTGAACTTGCGCAAGGTCAAGTTCTCGTTGCGCCAGTCGCGCACCCGGTTCTGGTACAGTTGTCCCAACACGAGGCCGTCCTCCGCGAAAACGCGGTACAGTTCCTGGTAAGCTCCCGCGCGCAGGTCTGGATCAGAGCCTTGTGCGTAGACCATTAATTCTCCGCGGGTCAGTTCCCTAGTCTCCCCTTCCACTTCTAGCTTGTAGACATAGCGGCTGGTGATCGTCGAATATAAGGTAATCAATGCCTCTGCGCCGGTCACGTTCTTCAGGTTGACCACCTTCTCCTCCGGCTCGCTGAGGGTATGTGGCTTGAAATGGCACATTTCTTCGAGGTAATAGCGGTAATCCCCGGATTCATCCATCAGACGATTGGCGTTCTCTTCGTCCAGATCTTTCCACCACAAGCTGAAGAACAGGGTCCGGTTTTCCATGTCAGCCAGGAACTGCTGCACGCGCGCCTGCAGGCTTTGGGCGGCCTGATCCTGGGTGTCAGCAGCGAAGGACAGACCGGCAAAGGCGTACAGCTTGTGGGCCACGCGGGTCATGTCTTCCAGGGCGCGGATGACCCCTATAAAACGGTCAGCAGTGATGTCGGGGGCTGAGATTCGAGCGCAGCCCTTCAAAGGAGGTAACCTGCTCTTCGATCAAATCGAAAGCCGATTCGAGTTCGGGGGTATTAAAGCCGGGATAAAGGTCCGCCAGGCTCCATTTGGTCCGGGTGAAAGCCATAGAATACTCCTGTAAATGATTATTGGATCGCCAAAAAATGATTCTTCAGCGTATTGTAAATGTAATTCTGCCAAAGTGGAATAACATCCGTCTGGTGATAGTCGTGGTCGGAGAAGGTTTGGATGATCACGCGCCCTTCATAGCAGGTTGCCAGCACGGCTCCCTTGCTAGATGGCTGCGCTAACAGCCCTGCTAACAGGGTGGCATCGCCGCCGCTTCCTAAACGGATTTTGTCGCCGGTCTGGTTGGCCCAATAGCGATCATAATGCAGCAGTGGCAGGACTGTATTTGGCTCGTTGAAAACAGGATGGTCGGAAGCCCACCAGTAGATGGATTTGGCCAAAGGATAGTCTTTTTCATAGCGAATGCCACACCCGCTGAGGATCTTATTGATCGGGCCGTTCGCTTCAGTGTCGAGATACCAAATCTCGGCAATGAGGGCGACATTATCGCGAGCAAGGCGTGTGTTGATCACATCCCAGAACTCACCGGAAATTTTATCCTTATCCTCCGCTCCCACGATGATCAGGTCCCATTCGGTACCCGAGTTCAGGTATTCCATGAAATGACCACTGTAAGAACCGGTGTGCGTGTATGACAACCCCATCCCATTCAGCGCATCGCGGATCCACAATCCAATCCCACGCCCATCTGTGTTTTCGTAAACCAGGATCTTAGCCGATTTCATGAGGGTGTCCAGGTCCGGCGTAGCAGTGGGTGGAACAACGGTTGGCGGGACATCGGTCGGTGGAGGCAATTGAGTTGGCGGCGCAACTGTCGTCTGAACTGCTGGCTGCTGTGCAGACTGTTGCGCTTCCAGTTTCATGGCTGCCTGGGTAAGTTGTAACGACATCGCTGTGGCTTCTAACTCCAGTGAGGCCTTGGTAGGGTCAAAAGCTGGCGGAGGTTCGGTGGGAGACATGGTTGTAAGAGAACATGCGAGGATCAAAATCAGGACAATAGAAAATAAAAACGGTATTCCCCATTGCTTTAACAAATTTGGCATGGTGCCCTCCTCATACAATGTAAGCCAGGTTGTTAAATTACATTATATTGATTTGTGAGGAAATGTACATTACAAGTTAAAGCGAATATGCATGATATCGCCGTCCTTGACGGGATATTCTTTCCCTTCCAGGCGTAGTTTGCCCTTAGACTTGGCTTCGTTCATACCGCCCAACTCGACCAGATCGTTGTATGAAACGACCTCCGCGCGGATGAAGCCTTTCTGCAGGTCGGTGTGGATCTCGCCCGCCGCCTCCACAGCCGGCGCGCCGCGCCGCGTCGTCCAGGCGCGGACTTCGTCTTCGCCGACGGTAAAAAAGGATTGCAATTGCAGCAGATCGTATGAAAGCCCGATCATTTTGCTCAGGCTGAGCTCCTCGATGCCGTACTCCTCCATGAAGATGGCCGCATCTTCCGGCGGGAGTTGGGCGATTTCCATTTCGAGTTTGCCCTGCAGGGCGACGGAGGGATGGTCGAGCTGGATCTCCGGAGCGGCCTGTCCTTCGCCAAGGTTGAAGACGGTCAGGATCGGTTTGCGGGAAAGCAGGCCGTAGCTGGAGAGTTCCTTGCGTTCCTCCGGTGTAAATTCCAGTTTGCGCAGCGGCACATTTTCGGACAAAGCGGCCTGCAACCGTTCAAACAGCGCGATCTGCCGTTCGACCATGGTCTTGTCCGAGCCGCCTTTGCGGCGCTCGTCCGCCAGGCGCTCCAGCTTGCGCTCGACGGCGACCAGGTCGTTGAGCAGCAGCTCGTCCAGCATGGTTTCCACGTCTCGGGCCGGGTCCACTGAGCCGGCGGGGTGGGGAACCAGCTCGCTCTCGAAGCTGCGCACCACGTGCAGGAAGCCGTCCATCTGCGCCAGTTGGTTGAGCAGCTGGCCGGAGATGCCGCTCTTGGCCGCGCCGCCTTCCAACCCGGCGATATCCGCATAAGTGACTTTGGCATAAGCCGTTTTCTTAGGGTTGAACATGGCAGAGAGCTTATCTACGCGCGGGTCGGGCACGTCCACCACCGCAGTGTGCACTTCGATCCGACCGGCGCTGGCGTTTGTGGGCGTGTCGCCCCGGGTTAACGCATTGAAGATGGTGGTCTTGCCGGATTGTGGTAAGCCTATAATTCCTAGTTTCATCTTGACCTTCGTTGTGGGAGTGATTATACTTGCGCTGCGTAAAACAAATTGCGAATTTGTTTTACTCGCCGGAGTGGCGGAACAGGCAGACGCGCACGACTCAAAATCGTGTTCCTTCGGGAGTGAGGGTTCGATTCCCTCCTTCGGCATTATACCCTTCCCGGTCACACGCGTACCTGCGTTCGGTGCAGGCAAATTGCGCTTTTTGTGACCGCGGGCATCCTATAAACGGAATAGATGCTTTTCGGTACCTTCCGGGAAGTAGCGCCTGTCACCTGCTGACAGGTCAGAGGATCGTCAGTTCGGGAAGCAACTTCCCCGGTCCCCTGAATGCAAAGATGCGCACGCGAGACCGCTACAGAGTGGCCTCGCGTTTTTGCCCATACCCGTCATCGGTCCCCTCCCTCTTTTTCGTGGCCTCAAACGAGAATGAATGGATGGGCAGGAAAACAGAATGAAACTCTACGTAATATTCGTCCTGATCGACTTTTTTGTGCTGCTCGCATATCCCATTGTCTATTTAAACGGCAAACTGCGCAAGATTCTTAAAGTTAAGCGATAATAAAGAGATCATCCAACCAATCCCCAGGAGGTCCCTATGCCAACATTGAACGATATCCTGGGCGTGATTCTGGGCGGCGGACGCGGCACGCGTTTGTATCCGTTGACCAAGATGCGCTCGAAACCGGCAGTTCCGATTGCCGGCAAGTACCGCCTGATCGATATTCCCATCAGCAATTGTATTAACTCCGGGATTCACCGGATTGCAATCCTGACCCAGTTCAATTCCGTTTCCCTGCACCGCCACATCACCAATACCTATCACTTCGACGCCTTCCACACCGGCTGGGTGCAGATCCTGGCCGCCGAACAAACGATGGAAAGCGTGGGCTGGTACCAGGGCACTGCGGACGCCGTCCGCAAACAGTTATTCGAGATCCAGGCTACGGATGCGGAGTACGTCCTGATCCTGGCGGGCGACCACCTCTATCGCATGGATTACGCCGCTTTGGCCGAATATCACTGGGAGAAGGACGCCGATATAACGGTAGCCGTCCAACCGGTCGCAAAAGACGACGCGACCCGCTTCGGGCTGTTGAAGCGCGAAGTCCGATGGCCGCATCTCTTCGTTTGCGGAAAAGCCAAAAGACCCGAACGTCCAAAAGAAGTTCGTCAGTCGCGATGATCCGGAGCGCCCTTATCTTGGCTCGATGGGCATTTATTTGTTCAAGACGCAGGTGATGATGGATCTTCTCAAATACCACCCGAGTCACGATGACTTCGGGGGTGACATCATTCCGGATGCAATCGGTTCGCACGAGGTGTACGGTTTTGATTTCGACGGCTACTGGGAAGATATCGGAACGATCCGCTCCTTTTACGACACGAATTTGAAGCTGGCCAGTCCCTCTGCGCCGTTCAATTTTTACGATCCGGCCGCGCCGATCTACACCCACGCACGCTTCCTGCCCGGCTCGGTGGTCGAGGACAGCGAATTGAAGGATGTCTTGTTGACGGACGGCTGCCGCATTCAAAAAGCGGAAATCAAACATTCCATCATCGGGGTCCGCAGCCAGGTTGCCGCCGGCGCTTACATCAAAGACAGCATTCTCATGGGCGCCGATTACTTCGATGCGGACACCATCTCGCACAACCTCCCGCTGGGGATTGGACCGAACTGCCATATCGAAGGCGCCATCCTGGACAAAAACGTGCGCCTGGGCAAGGGCGTGGTGATCAAGCCCTTCCCAAGCGACAAAGACCTGGACCGGGAGACCTGGTTTGTGCGGGATGGGATCGTGGTCATCCCCAAGAGCACTGAAATTCCCGCCGGTACACGTATCACACCGGAAGATGCATAGCAAACCTGCTTATGCCGTTCACCGGATGTCTCACCTGACTCGATTTATGCCTTGACAGCCTTTCCGTCAGTTGTTAAACTGACCTTGGATGGGGAGTAGCCTCCTGCCTCCCCGCAGGATGGGCTGTCGTCAGGACAGGGCATAACGCCCTCGGCAGCTCATGCGCTTTGTTGCGTTGGCGAGACCACCACGTTCGGCGTGGTGGTCTTTTTTTCTAGGCCACCCGCAATCAAATCATTTTTAGAGAGGCCGTTGGATGGAAAATAAACTCAAACAAACCAGGGCAGCGCAACCAGAGGAGGCCTGGCATACGTTAACCGCGGAGAACGTGCTCGAGCATTTAGAGGTCCGTGAGGATGGCCTGACGGCTGAAGAGGCCGCCCGCCGCCTGGATCATTACGGCGTGAACCAGTTGCAAGAAGCGCCGCGCCCTGCATTCTGGCACATGCTGTGGGAGCAGTTGAACAATTTCGTTGTGATCCTGCTGATTGTTGCCTCCCTCGTTTCTGGGCTCTTGGGCGATTACATCGAGGCCGGCGCGATCATGGCAATTGTTGTCCTGAACGCGGTGCTCGGCATCGTCCAGGAGCAACGCGCCGAAGAAGCGCTGGCCGCCCTTAAACGACTGGCCGCGCCGGATGCCCAGGTGATGCGCGACGGGCGCCGGCAGACGGTTTCGTCTCGCCTACTGGTGCCCGGGGATATCGTCTACCTGGAAGCAGGCAACTACATCCCGGCGGACGTGCGCCTGCTGGAGGCGATCAACCTGCGGGTGGAAGAGGCTTCTCTGACCGGCGAATCCCTGCCGGTGCAGAAAAATGCCGCCAGCGTGCTGGACAAAAACGTTCCGCTTGGCGACCGCAAGAATACGGCCTTTATGGGCACGCTGGTTTCCTACGGGCGCGGGCGGGGCGTGGTGGTCAGCACGGGGATGCGCACCCAGCTGGGCTTGATCGCCACGATGTTACAAGGCGTGGATACGGAGGAAACCCCGCTGCAACGCCGGCTGGACCAGTTGGGCAGGACGCTCAGTGTGGCCTCGCTGTTTCTGGTCGCAATTGTGTTCGTTGTGGCCCTGATAAGCTATACGGATATCGGCCAGCTTTTTGCAGGACCAGGGGCGTACCTTGAAAATTACGCGCACGAGATCACCGACGTCTTTATCATCGCCATCAGCCTGGCGATCGCTGCGGTGCCAGAGGGACTGCCCGCGGTGGTGACCATCAGCCTGGCGCTGGGGATGCGGGAGATGATCCAGCGCCACGCGCTCATCCGCAAGCTGGCTTCCGTGGAAACGCTTGGTTCGGCCACCGTAATCTGCTCCGATAAGACCGGCACCCTGACCCAAAACGAAATGACGGTCACGCGCATCTGGGCAGACGGGCAGTTTGTGGATGTGACGGGAACAGGGTACTCCCCTCACGGGGATTTTATGATCGACGGGGAGAAAACAGACGTGACCAAATACCCCGCAATTCTCACCTCCTTGTGGCTGGGCGTGCTCAACAACGATGCGGATATCGAGGTAACCGGCGCTGCCGACAGCCAGCAGACCTACCGCATTGTCGGCGACCCGACGGAGGGGGCGTTGCTGGTGGCAGCGGCCAAGGCCGGCGCGCTGCCCCTAAAGGTGAAACAGGCTTACCCGCGCGAGAACGAGATCCCTTTCGACTCCGAGCGCAAGCGTATGATCACCATCCACGATGTCGGAGAACCGGAACGAGAGGATATTTCGCCCTTCCTGGATTCCAACTTAAAGGACTGGGATATCATCGCGATAAAAGGAGCGCCCGACATCGTATTGAAGCTGTGCTCCCGCTACCAGACCATGAACGACCAGTCCGAGCCGTTGACGGAAGAGGTGCGCGAGCGCATCCTGGCTGCCAATGACAAGATGACGGCAGACGCCCTGCGCGTACTCGGCGTGGCATACCGCATCGAAGAAGATGTACCCGACCGGGCCGAAGATCTCAAAACAGATGAACTGGAAAAAGACCTGGTCTTTGTTGGCCTGATCGGGATGATCGACCCGCCTCGATTGGAAGTCAAGCGTGCACTCGAAAATGCGCGCGAGGCGGGCATCAAGACGGTCATGATCACCGGCGATTATCCCAACACGGCGCGCGCCATTGCCGAATCGATTGGCTTGATGAAACAGAGAACCGGTGTCTTGACAGGCGCAGAGTTGGACGAGATGAGCGAAGCGGAGTTGTGCAATATCATCGAAGACATCGCCGTCTTCGCGCGTGTCTCGCCCGAGCACAAGATGCGCATCGTAGACGCGCTGCAGGCCAACGACGAGGTGGTCGCCATGACCGGCGATGGCGTCAACGACGCCCCGGCCATTAAACGCGCCGACATCGGCATCGCGATGGGTATCACCGGTACCGACGTCGCCAAAGAAACGGCCGACATGGTGCTCACAGACGATAACTACGCCAGCATCGTTTCGGCCGTGGCGCAGGGACGGGTGATCTACAGCAACATCCGCAAATTCGTCTTCTTCCTGTTGTCGTCGAACGTGGCCGAGATCATGATCATCTTCCTGGCCACGCTGGCCGGGCTGCCCGCCCCGCTGACGGCCATCCAACTCTTGTGGCTCAACCTGGTCACCGACGGCGCGCCGGCGCTGGCGCTCGCCATGGAAAAAGGCGACCCTGACATCATGCAGCGCAAGCCGCGTGCCAAGAATGAGCCGATTATCAACCGCAGCATGGGTCTGGGGATCGTGATCCAGACCATCACTCAGACCACCGCTGTGTTGACCGCCTTTGGATTCGGGCTGTACTGGCATATAGATCAGGCGCTCCCGGTCGGCATTAACCCTATACTTGGCCTGATCCAACACGACTGGCGCGGCGTGGACGTGCAGACTGCCGAGACGATGGCTTTCCTCACGCTCTCGCTGTGCGAGCTGTTCCGCGCTTACACCGTCCGCTCGGAGCGGGCTTCGCTGTTCGAAATTGGCATATTCTCTAATAAATATATGCAGTATGCGGTGGGGCTTTCGATCACCTTGCTGCTGCTGGTCAGTTCGGTGCCTTTCTTGCAGCCGATCTTCAACACCCATTTCCTTGCCCTGAACGAGTGGCTGATCGTGCTCGGGCTGGCGCTCATCCCGGCTGTCTCGGAAGAAATCACCAAATTCTTCCTGCGCAGGAGCGATCGCTAAGGAAACCAATTTATCCAGCTTGTATAAAAAAGATGCGGCAACCATCATCCTTGATGATCGTCATATCTTGTTTGTCGGTGGAGCGAGAGAAAATCTCGCTCTACTTTTTTAGCGTCACTTCTGTTCGTAAAGAAAACGAGTTTCGATGAATGGGAGAATAACCCAGGCGCATCATGGCGGACCTGTGGGTGCGCGTTCCATATCCTTTGTTTTGCTTCAGCCCATAGCCGGGATATTGCGCTTCCATCTCGCACATCAGCGCATCCCGGCTCGTTTTCGCCAACACGGATGCAGCCGCAATGCTCAGCGATATCTGATCGCCTTTGACGATGGCTGTTTGCGGCAAAGGAAAATCTGGTAAGTCGAGCCGAAAATCCAGCAATAGGTAATCAGGCAAAGCTCCAAGGTTTTCAAGAGCACGCGTGGCCGCCAGGTATGTCGCCTGAACGATACCAATCCGGTCAATTTCCTGCGCTGAAGAAAAACCCACCCGCCAGGCCAGCGCAACCGATTTGATCCGTTCGGCCCAGATTTCACGCTGTCCGTGGGTCATCTGCTTTGAGTTGCGCACACCGGCCAGGGTCCGGCTCAGATCCGGGTCCGCAGGCAGGATCACTGCGCCGACAGCCACCGGTCCGGCCATGGCGCCGCGCCCGGCCTCGTCGAAGCCGGCAACATGCTTCAGCCCGCTTTTCCACAGGTTTTGCTCGAAGTAGAGGCTAGGTGGATTGGTTTTCACCATCATAGAGACCATGAACTGCGTTAAGACGGATCTTGAATAGATCCAGAAACATTTGCCAGGAATCTTTCAAGACACTGATCTTCGTGTCCGCGCTGAAATACCAGTGAATGGGAACTTCACGAATTCGATAGCCTTTCCGTCGCGCAATGTATAAAATTTCTACATCGAACGACCAGCCGTTCAGGGTCAAATATCGAAAGACGTCCTCCGCAACCTGCGCACGAAAACATTTGAAGCCGCACTGAGTATCTTGTAAATCGGGAAGCACGAACAGCCGGATTAAATTGTTGAATATACGTCCGGTCAGGTGGCGAAGATAAGGTTCGTTATAACGAACCGCCCCTTTGACTTCCCGAGAGGCGATCGCAATATCCACATCACTGAGAACAGGAGGCAAAAACTTGTTTAGTTCGGCAATCGGCATCGACAGGTCGGCGTCGCACATGAACCGGTACTCGCCCTGCGCTTTCAGCATACCAAGCCCGACGGCATTCCCTTTGCCCTTTTGTTTTTCCTGGAAAACAGACAGATTGGGGTAGCGTTCCGCAAATGCGTAGGAGATTTCCAAGGTCCGGTCCTGGCTGCCATTTTCGATAACCAAAACTTCTGCTGTGTAACTTTGCTCTTTGAGAAACAAAAAAATCTGCTCTAGAGTATGCGGCAGACGTTGCTCCTCATTGTAAGCAGGAATGATGATCGAGAGAAAAGGGGATGCCAAGGAAAATCACGAATTTAAAAAGAAAGATAAGGCCAGACCTAGCAGCAAGCATAGTTCGAACAGGACCATCCCGCCCAGCAGCGTTAGCTGGCGAGTGGTCATGCCCAGAAACCTTTTTTTTGTGCCTGCTTGTGAAGAAAGAGGAACGGCCGGACTGGATTCGATCAACTCCGGTGGAATTTCAAGGCTTTCCCCTTCTGCGAAGGCAAACTCAAGTTCGGCAGGGTCAAAAGGCTGGGCTTCCTCAGCAGCACGGAAAATAGCGCTGGCGCGGGAGAACTCCGGCTGTTCCCGGGAGTCGTCAACAGGTTCTTGTGCAACTGCTTCTGGCTTCTCTTTCTTGGGTGGGCGCGGATTGACGATCCGGTCCGCCAACTCATAGGCAGTCTCTAGCGTAAAGATAGGGGCAGCCGCTTCCAGGGAGGCGCCCCAGCGTTCCAGCGCGTCCAGCAGGATGATACGTACCGCGGGCTGCAAGGATTCAACGTGCAGGCTGGGATTGGCGGCCAGAATGACCGGTTCAACCGGTTTGGGTAATTTGACGCCCTGGCGTTCTATAAACGCTTGTAAGGCCCTCGCTAAAAGCTGGGTCCGGGTGATTAAATTGACACGCGATGCCTGGTAATTGAGCCCGAACATCTGGCCCCAACTCTCGCCCTTTGCCCGGTACGTGCCGACTAAAGGGGTAGCATGGGCGGCATAAATGCCCGCCGGGCCCACAATCGCCAGCGGGATAGTTATTCCGCTGGCGCCCAGCGTCTGGTTGCGGACTACCGTAAACCCTTTCCCCAAAGCGCGAGAGAGGTGGGCCAGCACTGTTTTCTGGGCTTCCAGCTGGGGATACCAGTCGAAGCCATATGTCAGTGTGCCTTGTGCGCGTTGAAAAAACCCCATTTCGCCGTTCTCATCTTGCAGGGGGGTTTGGTCAATCAGTTTCATCGGTAGCAGGTTTCGGGTCCGGTTTGAAGCGGAACTTAAAAAATGGGGGTCTCCTCAAGCTCGTCATGTTGTGTCACATCCTCGCGGGTTGTCAGAAAGGTTTTCCCGTTGGTGCCAAGCGCTTTGACCGGCTTTCCGAACGCAAACGTGCTGGCCAAGAATTCTTTGCGCTGTCCGGTCGTGAACTTCTTGCCTGCTTTGATCCGTTCCAACAGCGTTTCGCGGTCGAGCAACACGCGGTCGGAATAGGTTACACCGCGCAGAACATAAGCGCGGACCAGGGCAATCTGTCCATTGGGATGGTAGCGAACTGCTTCGATGACTCCGTCGAATTTCTTTGCCATGGGGCCCTCCAGGTTTGGTTTATTTTAACACAAAGGTGGCAATCACTTCGACGTGACTGCCACCAATGGATTACGCAGTTCCCTATTTCTCCTCTGGCTTCTTGATGACCGGAATCCAAATTTCACTTCTAAATGTCGGAGAACTGGTATCTTTGTTTTCGTTCCATAGAATTTCGGGGCCATGCACTTGCTCATAGCTAGATGAAGGGAACCATTCCGAATAGATCCTGCCCCAAATGGTCTGGAGTGTTTCTGGAAATGGCCCAACCGATTCGAACACTGCCCAGGTGGAAGCCGGTACCTCGAGCCGGTTCAGGGTATCCGGATATTCCTTCGTTGTCGCCACTCCAATATAGTGATCAAGTTCACCACCATCCAATCGACCTTCGGAAAAATTCATGGAGGCGCTGATCAATCCGCGTGGTTCTATATTAGATAACGACTTGAGGGTGTTTATCTTATCCTCATCCAGGCTCTCCCACATGGCAGCGATGATTGGATTTACACCGTTGTAAATCAATGGGACTCTTTTCATAATCCCTACAATATTAAATCCTGATTTTTCTTCGATCCGATAATTCATTTCATCTACTCCTTTGATCATTAACTTAAAGGTGATTCGCGGGTATGCCTTCAACAGTTGGCCTTTGTTCCTGGCCTCTGTTGGTGTGACCCCGTGCAAGCTGTAAAAGGCTCGTGTGAAAGAATCAGGTGAGTTGTACCCGTACTTATGTGCAATATCGATGACCTGAACATTACTATGAACAAGTTCCAAGGCTGCAAATGTCATCCGCCTGCGCCGGATGTATTCTGAAAGCGTTAAACCGGCCAGGAAGGAAAACATTCTCCTAAAATGATATTCTGAGCACAATGCCAGCCTTTCAACCTGCTTGAAGTCAATCTCATCCGCAAGCAATTCTTCGATATAGGCTAACGCAAGGTTCATTCTTTCAAGCGAATCCATGTTATATATTCCTCTGCTCAACATAATACCGGAAATTGAATATTCCTGTCCGACAATCCATGCACCGTTTTGCAGGGTTGGTACACGTATACTCTCGCTAAATGGGGAAACCGCCGACCATATCGATCGGCGGTTCTTGTGTCGGGGTGGCGGACGGTGAAATCCCCTCAATGGGGAAACCGCTGGCCATTTGTGGACCAGCGGTTCTTGTGTCGGGGTGGGCGGACGGTGAAATCCCCTCAATGGGGAAATCGCCGACCATCTCGATCGGCGGTTTTTGTCGGGGTGGCGGACGGTGAAATCCCCTTAATGGGGAAACCGCTGGCCATTTGTGGACCAGCGGTTCTTGTGTCGGGGTGGGCGGACGGTGAAATCCCCTCAATGGGGAAATCGCCGACCATATCGATCGGCGGTTTTGGTCGGGGTGGCGGACGGTGAAATCCCCTTAATGGGGAAACCGCTGGCCATTTGTGGACCAGCGGTTCTTGTGTCGGGGTGGGCGGACGGTGAAATCCCCTCAATGGGGAAATCGCCGACCATATCGATCGGCGGTTTTGGTCGGGGTGGCGGACGGTGAAATCCCCTTAATGGGGAAACCGCTGGCCATTTGTGGACCAGCGGTTCTTGTGTCGGGGTGGGCGGACTTGAACCGCCGGCCCCCGCGTCCCAAACGCGGTGCGCTGCCAACTGCGCTACACCCCGGGCGAGACGAGTATAATGCGAAGATTGAATTATCGTCAAGCAGATTGGACATGATCATACGCCTTCGCCGAACCCTTTTTCTCCTCCCGCTTCTCGCCGGACTTTGGGCCTGCGCACCGTCCATCGAACCCCTTCCCACAGCGACAGTGGTTTCCCCTACCCCCACAAAGACAGCGACTCCGTTACCGCCTACAGCGGCCCCGACAGCCACGCCCCCAGGCTGCCTGACCCAGCCTGGACGCATGGAACAAGGCGTCCTTGAAGAGACCAGGCCGCCGCAGGAATACCTGATCTACCTGCCGCCCTGCTACGACGAGATGCCCGACTTGCGCTATCCCGTCCTGTACCTGCTGCACGGCCAGACCTATACCGACGACCAGTGGGTGCGGCTGGGCGCCATCCAGGTTATGGACAGGTTGTTCCTGGAAGACGAGATCGCTCCTTTCATCATCGTTTTCCCTGACGACCGCTACTGGAACGTGGAGGCCGGACCCGGCTTTGGGGGAAGGCTGGTAGACCATCTGGTGCCGTACATCGACCAGAATTACCGCACCATCGATGATCGACAGCATCGCGCCATTGGCGGCATGTCGCGCGGCGCCGGTTGGGCCTTGAGGCTGGGCCTGCGACGGTGGGACCTGTTCGGCGCTGTAGGGCTGCACTCCCTGGCCGCTTTTGGTGATGACCGTCCCTTCTTAGATGACTGGTTGGAAGCCATTCCTGCAGACAACTGGCCGCACATCTTTCTGGATACCGGCGAGAACGATTCTGAGTTGGGTTTTAACTCCGTGTTTGAAAACATGCTTACCCAGCTTGGGATTCCTCACGAGTGGCACCTCTATCCCGGTGCACACGACGAAGCCTACTGGGCGGCGCACGTCGAAGAGTACCTGCGCTGGTATGCAGAAGTATGGGACCGGCAGGCCGAAGAACAATAGCAGGTATATAATGCCCTGTTTACAAAGGGTATAATTTCGGCATGCCATTATCCCTGGAAGAAATCGAACATATCGCGAAACTGGCCCGGCTGGAATTGACCGACGCGCAAAAGACCCGCTACCGCGGACAGTTGGAGGCCATTCTCGACCACGTTGCTAAATTGCAGGAACTGGACACGCAGCAGGTAATCCCGACAGCCAGCGGGTCCGTTGGAGAAATGCCGCTTCGTCCAGACGAGCCGCGCCCTGGTTTAGCGAAGGATGAATTGCTCAAGAATGCGCCGAAAGAAGAAGGCGGCCAGTTCAAGATTCCCCCCGTGTTTGAATAGGAAATGCCGCATTTCTTTGGTCACCAGGTACTCCTGCTGGCCGAATTAAGATGACCCGCAATTATCATGCCCTTATTAACCGAGCTAAGCTTGATCGAAATGCAAACCGGTCTGCGTGAAGGCCAGTTTTCCAGCCGCGAATTGGTGGAAGCTGTGTTGGAACGGATCGCCGCGTTGGAGCCATCCCTGCATGCCTTCCTGCATCTTGCAGCGGAATGGGCAGTACAACAGGCTGATGAAGCAGATCACATACAAGCCGAAGAAAAACTGCCCTTGCAAGGCATTCCCATCGCAGTCAAAGATGTGCTGACCGTCGAGCGCATGCCTGCTACGGCAGGGTCGAAAATCCTGGAAGGTTTTTTGCCTCCTTATACGGCCACAGCAGTAAAAAGATTGCAGGCTGCCGGAGCGATCGTGATCGGCAAGACCAACACCGACGAGTTTGCGATGGGCTCTTCGACCGAACACTCGGCTTACGGCGTGACCCACAATCCCTGGGATCTCTCCCGCGTGCCGGGCGGCTCTTCGGGCGGTTCAGCGGCGGCGGTCGCGGCCAGGCTGGTCCCGGCGGCGCTGGGCACGGATACGGGCGGCTCGGTGCGCCAGCCGGCTTCCTTCTGCGGGGTGACCGGGCTGAAGCCCACCTATGGGCGGGTCTCGCGCTATGGCCTGATCGCCTTCGGCTCGTCGCTGGACTGCGTCGGCGCGTTTGGGCGCTCGGCAGAAGATGTGGCCCTGCATCTTCGAGATGATGGCCGGGCGGGATCCGTTGGATGCTACCTCGGCAGAGGCTCCCTCTGTCGGGGCATCCCTTGCGGCTGCCCAGGGTAAGGGGCAACCCCTGCCTTTACAAGGGGTAAGGATCGGCGTCCCGCAGGAATATTTCATCGAAGGGATGCAGGTCGAAGTCCAGGAAGGGACGCGGGCGGCGATTGCGCAGTTGGAAGCCCTGGGGGCGGAAGTCCGTCAGATCAGCCTGCCGCACACGCGAGTATGCGCTGCCGGTCTACTACATCCTGGCTCCGGCGGAAGCCTCCGCCAACCTGGCCCGTTTCGACGGCATCCGCTATGGCCCTCGCGCGGAAGCGGATTCGCTCGAGGAGGTGTATTTCAAGACGCGCGGCAAGAAATTCGGGCCGGAAGTGACCCGCCGCATCATGTTGGGGACGTACGCGCTCTCGGCAGGCTACTATGAAGCCTACTACGGACAGGCTCAAAAGGTGCGCACGCTGATCAAGCGGGATTTCGAAACCGCCTTCGAGCAGGTAGACTTGATCGCCTGCCCGGCCACCCCAACCACCGCTTTTAAGATCGGCGCGCACACGGGGGATCCGCTGGCGATGTACCTGGAAGACGTCTTCACCCTGCCAGCCAGTCTGGCTGGAATTCCAGGAATCTCATTCCCGGTGGGCTTTGACAGCCAGGGGCTGCCAATCGGGATGCAACTGCTCGCCCCGCATTTTCGAGAAGACCTTCTTTTCCATGCGACACACATGTACCAGCAAGCGACAAAATGGCATAAAAAGCAACCGCCGTTGTAGGAAACGCCACTTGATAAACGTTAGAAGAAAAGATGAAAGAAAGAACTTATGAATATTTTTGTTACAGGCGGGGCCGGCTACATTGGCTCGGCTACGACAAACGCATTGCTCGAGGCGGGACATTCGGTTACGGTCTACGATTTGCTCGTCACCGGGCACAGACAGGCCGTGCCGGAGGGCGCACGTTTCATTCACGCCTCGCTGGAAGACAGCCAGGCGCTGGCCGAAACGTTGACCGGCGAGAAATTCGACGCGGTCATGCATTTTGCAGCTTTTATCGAAGCTGGTGAGAGCATGAAAGACCCGGGGCGCTTCTACCAGAATAACCTGGTGAACTCTTTACACTTGATTGAAACGTCTGTGGAAGCAGGCGTGGAGCGCTTCATCCTTTCTTCCACAGCAGCAGTATATGAATCAAGCGATGCGCTTTTGACGGAGGAATTGCCGCTCGGTCCGACCAACGTTTATGGGCATACCAAGCTGATCATCGAGCAGACCCTGGAATGGTACCGGAAGATCCATGGTCTGCATTACGCCGCGCTGCGCTATTTCAACGCCTGTGGCGCGCTGCCGGGGCGCGGCGAGGCCCACCAGCCGGAGTCGCACCTGATCCCGCGCGTGTTGAGCGTGCCGCTCGGCAAGTTGCAATCGATCAACATCAATGGCACCGACTATCGCCACCCCGGACGGTACCTGCATCCGCGATTACATCCACATTGCGGACCTGGTTTCGGCCCATCTGTTGGTGCTCGATGCCTTAAAAGATCACGACAGGTTGGTCTACAACCTGGGAAACGGGAGCGGATACTCGGTCCGCGAGGTGATCGAGACGGCGCGCGAGGTCACCGGACACCCGATCCCGGCGACGGAATCTCCCCGGCGGCCCGGCGATCCGGCCCGTTTGGTGGCTTCCCCCGAGAAAATTCGCCGCGAGTTGGGCTGGGTTCCTCAACATTCAAATTTGAGAGAAATTTTAGAAAGCGCGTGGGAATGGCATAAAAATCATCCCCGAGGATATGAAGCATGACATTTGCAGTCGTTTTAATTGGCTGGGTCCTTTCCCTGAGCCTGCACGAGTTCTCGCACTCGCTGGTGGCCTACCTGGGCGGTGACTATACCGTGCGCGAGAAAGGCTACCTGACCTTCAATCCGCTCAAGTACACCCACCCGGTCTACTCGCTGCTGCTGCCCCTGCTCTTTTTGGTGATGGGCGGGATCGGCTTACCCGGCGGGGCGGTCTATATCGAGACCTGGCGCCTGCGCAGCAAAAACTGGCGCACGGCCGTATCGCTGGCAGGACCGCTCTCGAACCTGCTCCTGGCCATCATCCTCGGGCTGATCCTGCGCTTTGCTCCTGTTACATTTCTGGCTTTTGGACCGGACTGGCCTTTTTAGCTTTGCTACAGGTGACGGCGGTCGTGCTCAACATCATTCCTGTGCCGCCCTTCGATGGTTACAACGCCCTCGAACCGCATTTGAATGAAGCGATACGGATGAAGTTCGCACAAACTCAGGGCGCATTTATTTGGATCGTATTCCTGCTGCTATGGTTTGTGCCGTTCATCAACAACCTGTTCTGGGGATTGATCTTCTTTATCAGCCGCGTGTCTCGGCATCCCGCTCGAGCTGGCTGCGATGGGGTTCAGCCAGTTCCAGTTCTGGAGATAAACTAAAGCTCCCGCCAAGATAGGCGGGAGCTTTTCTACTGCCCAGTTTGTTAGCCTGCCTATTTATTGACATTCATGAAAATTTGTTAAGTTTCTACTCTACTTCTGTTATGTCATGCTGAGCGTACGAAGCATCTGCATTCCGTCAGTGAATTCTCGGTCGCAAAAACCGCTTCCTCAGAGTGACATACTTAACATCTTTATGAACATCATAGTATTACAACGCAAAGTTCCAATAAAATCCCGAAAAAAAGGGGACGTGGGGGCGTACGCCCGCGCGCACCTTTTCGGTTATTTAGGGAGTGAACGCGCATCAGAAAGACAACTACGATAGTCACGTGCGGCTGATCAGAAAGGAGTAAGGTCAGCCCCCTAGCAAGCTCAAAATCCACACGATGAGAGGGGCCACCGCCAGCGCCGGCAGGAAGTTGCCGCTGCGGATCTTCTTGATCTCCAACAGGCTGCTGACTGCCAACCCCATCAAGATGACGCCGCCGGTAGCGGTCATCTCGTTGAGCATGGGCGCGGTGACCAGCGCGTTCAATTGCACGGCCAGCAGGCTGATTCCGCCCTGAAAGGCCAGAATGACCAGCGTAGAGAACAACACACCTACGCCCAGGGTTGACGCGAACGCAAGAGAAGCGAACCCGTCTAGCACGGATTTGACGGCCAACAATTCGTAATTGCCGGTCAGGCCGTCCTGGATCGAGCCGAGGATGGTCATCGGGCCGACGCAGAAGAGCAGGGAAGCGGTCAGGAAGCCGCGGATGAAATTGGTAGAAGAGGATGTTTCTGTTAGGGGAGCAGGATCGGATCCAGTCTCGCCGCCGCTTGCATCAGGAACGGCAGGCAAACTTGAAGAATTTCGCATGAAGCGTTCCTCCAAGGCCCGTCCCAGGTTTTGTAATCCGTCTTCGATGCGCCACCATTCCCCCAGCAGCGCGCCGATCAACAAAGCGCCCAGCACGATCAGCGGGTTTTCGGTCTTGAGGAACATCTGGATCCCGATGGCAAAGGTGAAGAGGCCCATCCCGGCGACGACCGTCCCTTTCAGACGGTCGGGCAGGCGCGAGCCAAACAGCAGACCCAGGGTGCCGCCAACGAGCACGGTGATAATGTTGATGATGGTTCCGGTCATGGGGACAACGCCGACTTTGGAAAGATTGGTATCCTTCGCAAAGGCCTGAGGGCTATTCCTTCGCCAGGGATGTGGATTTCCCGGCCGTCTGGTTTTCCAGCAGTTCGAGCACGAAACATAACGAAGACAGGCGGTTGATGTAGCGAAGCAGTTCGGGATTGCTGAGTTGTTCCAATGTGAACAACTCCGTCACGCGCCGCTCCGCCCGGCGAACTACAGCCCGCGCCAGCGAAAGGGCCGCACCGCTGGGAGTATCGCCCGGCAGGATGAACGCTTTAGGCATGCTGACCAGCTTGTGGATGGCATCGGCCTGCTCTTCCAGCCACTTGACGCGGTCCGCGTCGATGCTTTCGAACTTTTCCGCATTCTCAGGCGTAGCAGCGACTTCCGCCATCAGCCGGTACAAGTCTCGTTGTGCTTCGCGCAGGATGGGGGGCGTTTGAGTCGCATGACAGGAGGCGCGCGCCAGACCCAGGGCGGCGGAAGCTTCGTCCAACGCGCCCAGGGCTTCGATCCGGGGGTGGTCCTTAGAGACGCGGTCCTCGCCGAGCAGGCCGGTGGTGCCATCGTCGCCAGTTCGTGTGTAGAGAGGCATAGAGAGCATTATAAACGCCAATTCGTCACACAGGGAATTTCGCGTATAATTTATCCGTCTTTTCCAGGTCCAATTGGAGGTCTTTTGAGTCAAAAACTTGACTCGCTCCCGCGTTCTAACACCGCTTCTCCCGCTGCTCGCGGCGGCCGCAGCGATTGCCATATTGATCCTGACGCCTTTCTGGGCAATCCGCTGGTACCGCCTGCCGTTTACGGGAGCGTTGTATGAAACGAACAATGTGGTCAGTTCGATCAACAGCCAGGGATGGCCTGCGACCGAACACGGGGTGAAATATCTGGACCGTCTGGTGGCTGTCAATGGAAACAGGCTTACCAGCGTGCGCGACTTTGAACGACTGATGGAATCAAACGGATTCGATCCCGTCCGCCTATCTTTCGTGCGACCGGATGGGGAGGGGTATCAGATCGAACTAACTCCCATCCAATTTCCATTCTCTGATCTCGTTTCACTTTTTATTGTCCCATATTTAATTGGCCTGGCGTTCCTTGGGATTGGATTATGGGCCTACCACCTGCGCGGCGACCTGTGGGAGAGCCGCGCCTTGCTATACTTTGTTTCCGGCGTTACGGTCTTGATGACCACGCTCTTTGAGATCAGCACCACCCGCTATACCAACGTGCTGTGGGGATTGGCCGTGCTGCTCTCGGCGGGCGGATTGATGTACCTGGCGATGGTCTTCCCGCAGCCTACCCGCATCGTGCGCGCCAACCCGCGCCTGCGCTTGCTCCCGTGGATTGGCCTCGCTTTCTTGGCTCCCATGATGGTCTTCTCTGTCGTTGCGCCGCCTTCGCCCTACACCTACACATCCTGGTGGCAGCTCGGATATCTAGGGGTCGTGTTCGGATTTATCTTCCTGGTAGGCATGTTGAGCCGGCGAATTCTGCGCGGTCACTCGAACATCATCCGTCAGCAGAGTCGGGTGATCATCTTTGGCGTCACCTTGGCCCTGTTGCCCATTATGGTTTATCTGACCTTCCTGGGCAGCGGACGGGCGACCCAATTCCGGGCCTGGTTGGTCTTCCCGCCCATGATCATCATGCCGCTCTCGATCATGTATGCCATCCTGCGCTATCGCCTGCTGGACGTAGACCGCGTGCTGAGCCGCCTGCTGGCCTACCTGCTGACTACAGCCCTGGCGCTCGGCGCGTTCTATGGATTGATCGCGCTGCTCTCGGTGCTGCTGCAAGACGCCATGCAGGCGAACGATCCGTTGGTCATCGCCGTTTACCTGCTTGTTCTGGCGGCGGTGCTGATGCCCGTCCGGAACCTGATCCAGAGCGCCATCGACCGGCTGTTCTACCGCTCGCCGGCGGATTATCGCCGCGCCTTGACCAGCATCTCCCAGAAGCTGGTCGTTACGCCCGATCTGAGCCAGACCCTGCGCATCATGGAAGAACAATTACAACAGGCGCTGGCGCCGGAAAAATTTGTGGTTTACCTGTACAACGACGAGATGGGGCAGTATTTCCCTCATGCTTCAGGAGAGGACAGCGCGGTGCCCTACCAGGTGGAAGACCCGCTGATCCACTTCATGCTCGAGAACGGGGCGCCTGTCTGGTTGCCGTCATCGGGGGAGCTGCCTGGAGCGCTGCGGGACAAGACCGGCAACTACGGCCGCTTGAAGGGCTACACGTTTGTGCCGTTTCACTATGAAGGAAAACTGATCGGGTTCCTGATGCTTGGCCCGCGCCGCTCCGGTGACCTGTACACCAGCGACGACCTGGACTTCCTGGCGGCGGTGGCTGCCCAATCCACCCTGGCGCTGGAGAACGCCCGTCTGTTCGCCAACCTGCGGCGCACGCTCGACCAGACCATGGAAATGAAGAACTTGATGACCGATATTTTCGCTTCGATCTCCACTGGAGTTATTACCACCGACCTGGACCGCAAAGTCACCCTGTTCAACCGGGCGGCCGAGCAAATCCTGGGGCTGGAAGCCTGGCAGGTGATGGGACGCCGGCTTTCAAGGGCCGTCCCTGTTTTTGGCATCGATCTGGACGACGTCACCGCCAGTACACTCAACGATGGCGCGGTCATCCTTGGGACAGAACTGATGCGCGAAGTCCCGCCGCGCGGCGATATTTTCCTGCGCCTGTCCTGTGCGCCTTTGCTAGACGCGCACCTGGGGACAAAAGGCGCCACGCTGGTGTTCGAAGACTTGACCGAGCGTCGCAATCTGGAAGCGGAACAGGAGCGCATCCGCCGGACGTTTGGGCGGGTGGTCGCGCCGCGCGTGCGTGACCGGCTGTTGGCCGACCCCAGCAACCTGCGCCTGGACGGGACAAAGCAGCTCGTCACCACCTTGTTCGCGGACGTGAGTGGCTTCACTTCCTTCAGCGAACGCTATTCGCCGGAGGCTGTTTTCAAGGTGCTCAATACCTACCTGTCGTTGGCAACCCAGGCCATCCTCGAGGAAGAAGGCACGCTGGATAAGTTCATGGGGGATGCCGTGCTCGCGCTTTGGAACAGCCCCGACCTGCAAGCAGATCACGCTCTGCGCGCCGTTCGCGCGGGAGTCGACATTATGCGACGCGCGCTGGCTGCCCACCCCCATTTTAGCGACCCGAACCAGCATCTGATCTTCCGCATTGGGATCAGCACCGGCCAGGCCATGGTCGGCAACGTGGGCACCAGTGACCTGTTCAACTACACCGCCATCGGCGACGTGGTCAATCTGGCCCAGCGCCTGCAGACGGCTGCCAAACCCGGCCAGATCCTGCTCTATAAGGGAACTTACGATATCGTGGCAGACCAGGTCAAAGCGACGCCGCTCAACCCGCTGATGGTCAAAGGTCGCGCCCAGCCGGCGGAAGTGTACGAACTAAAGGGAATAAAAGGATAATCGACCACTGAGCCCACGGAGAACACAAAGAAAATCCTATCATCTCTGTGGACTCAGTGTGCTCTGTGGTGAACATTCATGCTGATCCCATACCACAAATCCATCACCCGTGAAGCCCTCAGCGCGCGTTTCAGCTCCCGCGCGCTGGATGCCATTCTGGGGGCCAACCTCAAACAGGACGACCTGCTGACCGGCCAGATCGGCCACGACGAATACCATTACGACAACAACGCCATCGCCGCGTCTGATCGCTATCTCGAAGCGCAGCGAGCGCTGATTTTATCTGCTCTGCAAACGGGTAACTTGCCCCTCGCCTGGGCTGCATTTGGCAGGTTGATCCACACCGCCCAGGATTTCTACGCCCACAGCAACTACGTCGATCTTTGGTTGGCTCGTTCCACTGGAAACGGAAGAACACCTCCTCCCCCGTCCGAGATTGTTCCCCTGATGGGCGAACTGGTCAGCAGCCCTGATCTGCATTCCGGGAAACTGTACTTCCCGTGGGAAGTGCTCGCCTTCCTTCCCGGGATAAAGCTTCTCGTCATCCCCTTCCTGCCGGAAGATTCACACGCTCACATGCACCTTGACTCGCCCGCCCGCGGAGAGCGCTTCAGTTACGCTTTCGAAGCGGCAATCCAACGGACGCGGGACGAGTTCGATAAAACGGTGGCAGGGTTGTCGTCCGGCCAGGAGGCGTTATTCAAGGATCTGGAGTAAACAGAGGCCAAAGGGGACCGTGTAAAATACCGGTCACTCAACTTTGGAGAAGAAACTTATGAGCATCAAAAAATTCATCCTGGTCCTGTCAGTCCTTGCGCTCACAACCCTGGCGTGCAGGCTGTTCATCCCCGGCACGCCGACGCCGGAACAGCCAACCCCGACGCTCGTCTCCATTCAGCCGGGAACGCTCGAAGCCGGACCCGTGGACATGCGCTCCAAACTGGAAGAATTGGGTGGAAGGCGCTGCGAAGAAAACCCGGACTTCACCTGCGTCAGCATCCAGGTACCGCTGGATCATTTTGACCCGGCCAACCCGGAGATTTTGGATGTGGTCTTTGCTGTAGCGCCTGCCACAGGCCAGCGCTACGGCATGTACGTACAGGCCTTCCCCGGCGGACCGGGCGGCGAGGGAGTTAGCACGGGCGGCCTGTTCTGGTTCCCGGAGAGTATCTTGGAACACTACGACATCGTCTATTTCGACCAGCGCGGGGTGGGACTTTCCCATCCCATTGCCTGTCCGGCTGCTTATGCCCAAGACTTTCTAGGTTTTTTGAAGGAAAGCGATCAAGCCGGCCTGGAAGGCTATGACACGCCTGATGAGCAACAGGCTGCCGTAGAGGAAGCGCGGAATTTTGTGGACGAATGCGTGACCGAAATCGGACCGGACGCGAAAAACCTGGCTTTCTACGGCACCGGCCAGGTCGCCGAAGACCTGGAAACCTTCCGTCAGACGATTGGCGACGAGCAGTTCATGCTCTACGGCGTCAGCTACGGCACTGCTGTGGCCCAGACTTACGCAGCCGCCCACCCGGACCGGCTGATGGGCTTGGTCCTGGATGGCACGGTGGACCTGACACTCACCGGCGATGCCGGATCGCACTCCCAGGAGGCAGCCTTCGATAAGGTGCTGGTGGCCACCCTGAAAGCCTGCGACATAGACGAAGCCTGCGCAGCTGAGCTGGGCGGGGATGCCTTGTCCCTGTATGACCAGCTGGCCGCCCAGGTTTCGGAAAATCCGGTTCCATACGAGTTTCCCCTACCTTCTGGCGAAACCGTAAGCCGCACCTTCACCTTTAACGAACTGGAATACACTGCTGCCTACCAGATGTACTCTTTCAGCGGCCGGATGCTCTTCCTGCGCGCCCTGGCGGCGGCGAAAGAGGGGAATATGGTGCCGCTGGCGCGCCTGCTTTACCAGCAAGCGATGCTCGATCCGGTTACGTTCGAATATCTTGGCGATCCCGATTTCTCGGATACGATGTTCTACAGCGTGCACTGCACCGACAACTCTTATTTCAGCGGAACGGAGGAAGAGCGCATCGCGCGGACCATCGAGGCTGGTCAGGCTTCCAACGGCACAATCCCGCGCCTGGACGGCAGCCTCTACACCGGGTTGACATGCACCTACTGGCCCAGTTCGCCGCCCGAGCCGGTTACAGCGGAACCGCTCGTGGCCGAGGGAGTGCCTACCTTTGTGCTGAACGCCACCCTCGACCCCGCCACACCATTCGAGGAAGGTCAGGCCGTCTTCGAGCACCTGGTGGACGGCTACCATCTGTACGTCGATGGAGGCCGCCACTCTATCTTCGGCTGGGGCTATGACTGCCCCGATCGTTACATTACGAACTTCATGGTAGATGGCGCGCTCCCCGCCCAGCACGAGATTCTTTGCGATGACTGGGGCGAGGCGGTGATCAATCCCTATGAGCCGCGTATTTCGGCAAATGCCAGCGATTACGCCAACCCGCTGGAAATTTTCCGGGCAGTTGACTATGAGATCCGGCTGCAGCCAGAATATTTTTACAGCAGCCTGCAAGAGCCCGTCTCGGTGGCCTGCCCATTCGGCGGCTCGTTCACATTCGGCCCGGGCGAGGCCGGGGAAGCCTACCACTTCGAGTACTGTGCCTATACCAATGGTTTCATCCTGACCGGCAGCGGGCTTTACGACTACGGTAGCGGCCTGTTCACCATTCAAGCCCAGGTGAGCGGCGACAAATCCGGATCGCTGACCTATACCCGCGACGGCAACGGGAACTTTTCTGTGACCGGAGAGTACGGCGGCGAGAGTGTGGATTTGCAGCAATAAAAAGGCAGGCTCGATAAAGAGCTATCTACCACCATGATCCTTGGCATCGATACCGGCGCTACATTTACACGGATCTGGGACGGCAAACGTCCCGTCCGTAAAACAAAAACTCCTTTCGAATATGAAGAGTATTTAGAACTCTTAAAGAGGACGCTCGAAGCCGACCGGCCGGTTCAACATCTCGTGATTGCCTTACCGGCGGTTATCGAAGGCCAATGTGTAACCAATGTCCCGAACCTTGGCAAGAGTTGGCAAAGAAAGAATATTAAAGTGGATGTCAGCGAAATGTTTCCTTCACTAGAAACCGTCGTTGTCCTTCAAGATACCCAGGCTGCTGCGTACGGAATTAAAACGCATGAACATGTTACAGGGCTGCCGGCCCTGGTAGTCACTCTATCAACGGGGGTCGGAGGAGCATTAATCACTGATCGCGATGTCAGTCCCTTGGAGATAGGACATATCCCCTTAAATCTTCGCAACCAAGACACATTGTGTGTCTGTGGACAAGTCGGTTGCGTGGAAGCGGATATATCCGGTTCTGCTGTTTACAAGCAGTTGGGGGTACGCGCAGAAGAAGTCAATGACGTGGCGTTTTGGAAAGGATATGCTTCTTATCTGGGGCAATGCCTGTCGGTGTTGACGCTGTTGTTTAAGCTTAAACAGATCATTTTGATGGGAGGCATTAGCAATAAGAGCGCTTATTTTCTCAGCGATACTCAATTCTATCTTCAAAAAAAGATCACGTATGTTCCGATTCCGGTGCTTAAAGTTTCCACGTTGGGAGATAACGCCGGTGTGTACGGCGCATATGAGGTGGGAGAAGCTCTTGCAAAGGGCGGCGAAATTCCGCTTGCTTGATTCCTTTAAGAAACGCGGTCTTCGGTCCGCTGAACGGCGGAAACCAGGGTGGCTTTCTAGTATAATCCCCTCATGGACTTAAAGACCCAACTGAACGAATCGATGAAAGACGCGATGCGCTCCGGCGATACGGTGCGCAAGAACACCGTCCGCATGGCGCTGGCGGCGGTAAAACAAGCTGAAGTGGACAAGCGGATTACGTTAGATGACCCGGCGGTGATCGCATTGCTGCAAAAAGAGATCAAGAACCGTAAGGAAGCCCTCGAAGAAGCCAAACAAGCGGGCCGTGATGACCTTGTCAAAGAAAACGAAGCTGAGATCGTCTGTGTTGCAAGCTTTCTTACCCGAAGCCATGTCCCAGGATGACCTGAGCCAGATTGTTAAACAGGCTATCGCCGAAACCGGCGCAACAGGCCCCGCCGACATGGGCCGGGTGATGAAAATCGCCCTGGAAAAGGTGGCTGGCCGCGCGCCTGGCGGCGAGGTCAGCACAATGGTGCGCGAGCAACTTGCTGGCTGATTGATGGCTTCCGTTCGCCCGGAGAAACTTCCGGCACGCGTCCGCACATTTCGGTTTATCCTGCTCATCCTGGTCGGGCTGGTCTCGCTGGCTGCCCTGATCGTGCCGGTAGCCCTCAGCCCGGGGGCTTTGCCGCTTTCGGCAGGAGACGTTGCCCCGCGCGACTTACAGGCCCCGCAGGCGATCGAATATGTCAGCGAAGTGCGAACCGAGGAAGCGCGCGCGGCCGCCGTCCGTGCCATCCCGCAAGTTTATTCCCCGCCCGACCCGTCCATCGCGCGCAGCCAGATCGAACGCCTGCGCGCTGCCCTCGATTATATAAGCCTGGTCCGCGCCGACGAGTACGCCACCTCCGAGCAAAAATTTGCCGACCTGCAGGCCTTGAGCGACATCAGCCTTGAACCCGAAACCATCGCACAGATCCTGGACCTGTCATCTGCCCGTTGGGACGCCGTTGTGCAGGAATCCTTGAGCGTGCTGGAACAGGTCATGCGCAATACGATCCGCGATACTGATCTGCCGATGGTTCGCCGCAGCGTGCCCTCCCTGGTTAGCCTGGCGCTGACCGAAGAGCAGGCTGCGTTGGTCTCGGATCTGGTGTCTGCTTTCATCACACCCAACAGCTTCAATAGTCCGGAATTGACCGAGGCCGCCCGCCAGGCGGCCATCGATTTTGTGCAGCCCGTGGTCCAGACCTACAAACCGGGCGAGATGGTGGTCGCCGGCGGCCAGGTCATCAGCCCAGCACAACTGGAAGCGCTTCGAAAACTGGAACTGATCGAGCCTACTCCGCAATGGCAGGATTACCTGGGCGTGGTTGCGCTGGTGGTGTTGACCACCTCGTTTATGGCGATGTACTTCCGCCGTCGTAATCGCCCATTTCTTGCTGATGTCCGCAGCTTGCTATTGATCGCGATCGTCTTTATTGTGTTCCTGGTCGGGGCACGACTTTCCATCCCAAACCGCACGGTCGTTCCGTACCTCTACCCGCTGCCGGCCATCGGCTTGCTGCTGGCAACCCTCTTTAGTCTGGAGACAGGCCTGATCTTCTCGCTGGTCATCTCCATCCTGGCGGCATACGGCCTGCCCAACACCCTTGACTTGATGCCCTACTATATGCTGGCCTCGTTGACGGGCGTGTTCGTGCTCGGACAGGCGCACCGCTTCTGGGCCTTCTTCCGTGCCGGGTTGGCGATTACCGCAGCCGGGATCGCGGCGATCCTGGCCTTTCGCCTGCCGTTCACGCAGATGGATTGGATTGGGATTGCCACGTTGATGGTCGCTGCCCTGTTCAACGGCTTTGCCTCCGCCAGCCTGACGCTGGTGCTGCAATATTTCCTGGCCCAGGTCCTGGGTCTCACCACCCCGCTGCAGCTGCTGGAGATTTCGCGCCCTGATTTTCCTCTGCTGCAGTTCTTCCTGCGTAACGCGCCCGGCACCTACCAGCACAGCTTGCAGGTTGCTAATTTGGCTGAGCAGGCCGCCGAGAATATCGGTGCAGACGCCCTGCTCACCCGTGTCGGCGCGCTGTTCCACGACGTGGGCAAGGCCCTGAACCCGGCCTTCTTCATCGAGAACCAGGCCCACGGCGACATCAACACCCACGATGAGCTTGACCCGGTGGATAGCTCTGCTGCCATCACCCAACACGTGCTGGACGGCATTAAACTGGCGCGCAAGTATCGCCTGCCGCGCCGGATCAATGACTTCATTCTCGAGCACCACGGTACCATGCTCACCCGCTACCAGTACAATCAGGCCGTCGAGGCGGCCGGCGGGGACGAATCCATGGTGGACTCGGAGAAGTTCCGCTATCCCGGCCCCAGCCCGCATTCGCGGGAAACAGCCATCCTGATGCTGGCCGACGGTACGGAAGCGCGCGTCCGCGCCGGGAGGCCTGCCACCGAAGAAGAACTGCGCGCCATCATCCGCAGCACCATCGAGCACGCCCAGTTGTCCGGCCAGCTCGACCACACCCAGCTTACGCTGAGCGACTTGAACAAGATCGCCGAGTTCTTTGTCACCACGCTGCGCGGCTCTTTCCATCCACGGATCGAATATCCAAAAGCGAAGTTTCCCCCCGCCGCTGAAGACGTGCCAACCCTTCCCAAGAGCAGAGCCAGTACGTGATCCATATCGAAACCAATCCGTCCCTGCAAATAGAGCTTACGCTGGAGAGCCTGGAACGCGCCGCCCTGGCGACCCTCGCCCACCAATCCGCTGATGGCGACTTGACCATCGTCTTGACGGACGATGCCCAACTGCAAGAACTGAACCGCGACTACCTGGGCATCGACGCTCCCACCGACGTGCTCTCCTTTCCCGCTTCCGAAACGGACCCGGAAACGGACCGCCGTTATCTGGGCGATATCCTGATCTCGGTCCCTCGCGCCGACGAGCAGGCTCGCGCCGCCGGTCACCCCCTGCAAGCTGAAGCCCAGTTGTTGACCGTGCACGGGGCCCTGCACCTGCTGGGCTATGACCATGCCGAGGCCGCCGAAAAAACCCGGATGTGGAAGGCGCAAGCCGAGGTTCTGTCCGGCCTCGGATTGCCAGATATTGAAATCCGAGACTCCTGACTTGCACGCATCCGCGATTCCCGGCCTCAAAACCACACATCAGGCAACCATGAAATCATTCTTCAGCTCTCGCTCCCGCTCCTTTGGCTATGCCTTCCGTGGCTGGTGGCACGTTTTGCGCACACAGCGCAACGCCTGGATCCACGCCGTCATCTCGACTGCGGTGATCATCGTATCGTTCTGGCTGCGGCTGCCCGCCCGCGACCTGGCGGTGCTGCTGGTGACCATCGCCATGGTCTGGGCGGCGGAATTTTTCAACACCGCCATCGAGGCGGTTGTGGACCTGGCCAGCCCGATGCAACACCCGCTGGCAGCCGTTGGGAAGGATGTGGGCGCCGCCGCTGTCCTGATCGCCTCGCTGGCCTCGGTCGGCGTGGGCCTGCTGATCCTGGGTCCGCCGTTGTGGAAGCAAATTTCGACCTGGGTTGGTAACTAACCACAGAGCCCACGGAGAACACAGAGAAAAACCTTTTTTGAGCTCTGTGAGCTCCGTGGTGAAATAGGAGTGTAGTATGGCTGTATCGTTTCGATTTGGCACCGTTGGTTCCCCGACCGGAACGCCCAAGAAACCAGGCGGCTCGGTCGGCGCGATTGCGTTCAGCAAATCGATTGGCTTGGAAGCGCTCGAGTTGGGCTGGGTGCGCTCGGTTCGAGTGAGCGAGGAAACCTGCACTGCCATTAAAGGAGCCGGGACCGAGCATGAGGTGGGACTGAGCGTCCATGCGCCCTACTTTATCAACCTGAACGCGGACGAGGAAGAATGGCCGAAGTCCCGCAAGCGCCTTATGGACGCGGCCCACTACGGGAATCTGGCCGGGGCGACCGACATCATCTTTCACCCGGGCTCGTACTTTGAGCGCCCGCCCGAAGAAGTGCTCAAAGTCGCTATCCCGCGCCTGCAAGCTTGCGTGGACGAATTGCGCGAGGCAGGGAACCCTGTCACCCTGCGCCCCGAGACCATGGGCAAATCCGCCATGCTCGGCTCGCTGGAAGACACGCTCGAGATGAGCAAGGCCATCGAGGGCGTGGAACCCTGCCTCGACTTCGCCCACCTGCACGCCCGCCCCGGTGATGGGACGGTCAATACCTACGAGGAGTGGGCCAGTTATATGGAAATGTATCAAACAGCATTGGGAAAACAATCGCTGAAGCGCCTGCACATCCACCTTTCAGGCATCGAGTACGGGCCCAAAGGGGAAAAGAATCACCTGAAGCTCGAAGAAGCGGACCTGGACCTGGAAGCCCTGCTGCGCGCGTTGAAAGATTTCGGTGCTGCCGGGCGCATCCTGTGCGAAAGCCCGGTGATGGAAGAAGACGCGCTGGTGATGATGAAAGCCTGGAAGGAAGTGAGCGGCGAATAAGTAGAGGGTGTCGCACTCTTATTCGGACGCAGATGAACGCTGATCATAAAAGCAGAAATCAGCGTTTTTCGCATTTGCTGCTTCGCTATACGTCGCAGTTCGCGTTTAAGTTCTTTCTCTATTTCAGGAAAGCTGGAACTCTGTTTGAGAAGTATATGTTTTCACCTTTGAACCTTGGTATAACGTCACTTCGCCGCCCCCATACACAGTCCATTCTCCATTTTCTTTAACATCCCCGTATATTCATCGATGCCCAGCAAAATTACGCCGGGCAGTAATGCTTTTAATTTATCCACCCAGTTCTTGCCAAAGGTGTTGTGGTGCGGCAGCACGCAGGCATTCGGCACCAGATTCAAACCCCGCTCCACTTTTCCACGACCGGGATCGTAATAATGCTCGCACAACACCATCGCCCCGGCGCTGGAACCGGCGATGAGCGCGCCATTCTCCCATGCTTCCAACGCGGCCTGCCACGCCCGGCTGTCTTTCAACGTCTGGCCGAGGTAGTGGGTGAACCCGCCCAGCAGGTAGATCAATTTTGCCGAACGAAGACCCTCCACAATTTGGAAATCGTTTGCGCTGGATTTGTCCATTAAAGGCAGCGCTTCTACATTTCGCGCACCCAAATTTTGGAACCAGCGCACGCCGTTGTTCCCGGCGCGGACGTGGTTATTATCCGGCGCAGCGGCGGTGGGAAGATGCGGATCGGCGCCTCGAAGCCGCCGGCCAGCTCGATGGCGCGCAGGTCGGGTTCGCGCATCGCGCCGCCGAATTCCGCGCCGCCTTCCAGCAGCAGGTAGCCCACCTTAGACCTCGACCCCGATTTCGACGATCCGGTCCAGGCGGAAGCTGCGCTCTGCGTTGCGCATGTGGCAATGCGCGTGCAGGTAGAGATAATCCGACAGGCCGATCACCTGGTAGGGCGTGACCCAGCGCTTGCTGCGGTTGCCCTTGCCGTCCACGTAGGAGATGCGCAGCCGACGTCCGCTGTGGATGGCCTCGTTCAACTCGATCGGCAGGTTGATGCCGTCCTGGGGCCAGGCCGGGGAACTGTAGATGCCGATGAAATCGTCCAGCCGGCCGCCGGGAGGTTGGATCGCGTCCATCATCCCGAAGAACACGCCCCGGTCGGTCAGCGCATCTGCCAGGGCGCGGTGCGAGACGTCTAGGGGCACGCCGAAGGCCTCCGCCAGCGCGTGCAGCGTGTTGGAGGGCAGGTTGAAGCGCTCGCGCGCCACGATCAGCGTGTCGATCAGGTTGGGGATCTGCACTTCCCGTCCGGCGCGCCGGAACTCGCTATCCAGGAACTGCAGGTCGAACTGGGCGTTGTGGCAAACCACCACCGCGTCGCGCAGGTGGGCGGCAACGACGTCAGCCAGCGATTCGAACGAGGGCGCGGTAGCAAGCTCGGCGTCGGTCAGACCGTTGGTGCTGGCGGCCGCGAGCGAGAGTTCCCGCCCCGGGTTCACCAGCGTCTCGAACGTCTCCCGGATGCGTTTCCCCTCGGTCAGCACGATCCCGATTTCACAGATCCGGTCGCCAAACCAGGGCGAAAGCCCGGTGGTTTCCAGGTCTAAAAATGCAAAACGACAATTGGTAAGGTCGAACATAGCCCGATTTTACCCCCTCTTCCACCAGATCCCGGTGCACTCGGGCAGGATGGACCAATTTTTCTTGCGGACCTGCTGGCCCATCTCCTCGCCAAAGAAGAACGTGGACAGTTCGACCGCCTCGGCTAGGGACTCGAACCGGTAGTCGGTCCGCGTCCAACCGCGCTCGAAGCCTGCCTCCGTTAACCAGGCGAAATACGCCCCCAGGTGCTCCGGCGGACGGGGCTTCTCGGTTCCCGTGCCCAGCGACTCGATCAGAAGGATCATCCCGCCGGGGCGCAAGACGCGATTGATTTCGTCCAGCCCGGCTTCTAACGCGGATTGCCAATCCGCGCCACCCCAGACTGCAAGGTAACAAAAGCTCCAACCCGAGATGACCAGGTCTGCGCTTTCATCGTGGAACCGGGAACTTGACGATGGTCAGCCACGCCGGTTTCCCAATTGGTGTGGCCCGTTTCCCGCAATGCTGTTTCGGCGGCTTCGAGCATATGCGCCGAGGAGTCGAAGGCTTTAATGGAGCGCACGTAGGAGGCCAGCAGGCGGGTCAGGCGGCCCGTCCCCGCGCCGAGCTCGACCACGTCCAGCCCATCTAGTGGGGAGTAGGTTTCGATGGCGGCCAGCAGGTTGTTCTGGTAGTCCTCCCGCCGGACCAGGCGCTCGTACTGGCCGGCATGGGCTGCGTAGACTTCTTTTTCGGTGGGCATGGGTGAAACTTTACCAGAGATGCCCGCCGGGCACAAGACAATGGGAACTACTGTAAGGAAGGTAAGGCAAACACCTGCACGTTGTTGTTCGACTGGCTGACCACGTAGGCGTGGCCCTGGGCGTCGACCGCGATTCCGGTCGGCCTCCTGAACTGGCCGGCTTCCAGGCCGTGAGAGCCCCAGGCCACGAGTGGTTGCCCATCGTTGCTGAAGGCCTGCACGCGGCCAAACTGGTAATCGGTAACAAAAACATGTCCCCCTTCATCCACCGCAATGCCTTCAGGCGTGCCGGTCGCATTGAGATCGCTGGCCGTCGTCCAGGCAGTGACGAACTCGCCTTGGGGATTGAATTTTTGCACGCGCTGGTTGTTGTAATCGGCGACAAAGACGTTGCCGTCCGCGTCTACGGCAATCCCCGTTGCATGGCTAAACTCGCCATCATCCTTTCCCTGGCCGCCCCACTTCATCAGGAACTGGCCGTTGTTGTCGAATTTTTGAACGTAGGGATTGCCGTCATCAGTTACGTAGACGTTGCCGTCGGTATCGACCGCAATCCCGATCGCGCGCACGAACTGGCCGTCACCTGTGCCTTCGCTGCCCCATTGGCTTAGAAAGTTGCCCTCGCTGTCGAACTTCTGAATGCGATGGTTGCCGTTATCCACCACAAACACGTTGCCATCCGGATCGACCGCCAGGCCGCCAAAGCCGAGGGATTGGAACTCTCCCTCGCCGCTGCCGGTTTGATCCCATTTGTCCAACAGGTTTCCATCCTGGTCAAACTTCAAAACGCGGTTGTTGCCGCTGTCGGAAACGTAAATACTGCCGTCCATGGCGACCGCAATCCCATAGGGCGTATCGAACGGTTTTTCGTCTCCAGCCAGGGTCATGAGCAGTTCCGGCTTGGCCGGTTTGGTTGGTTCCGGCGTGGTCGTTGGGACAGGGGTAGACGTAGGCTCCGGTTCGGGTGTCGGCGTCGGGGAAGCGCAACCGCTCACCAGCAATACACCCGCGCTGAAAATAAAATAGAGAATTCTTCGAATGTGTCCAAGCATGCGGTTCGTTCCTTCCTTTGGCAGACAGTGGATATCTTGCTTGTAACATGGTACAGGGTTGACGCCAAAAAATCACCATTCTAGAGAATGGTTTTCAGATTTCAACGCTTTAGGGGAATGCGAATTTCTAACTTTCCCAGCCAAACTCATCGAATGGAATCCCCCTGAAGGAATTCTCGATCGCTTTCCTGACGTAGGGGATGGTGTTTTCCGGCAACGCCTCCAGCGCGTACCAGCGCAGCTCATCGCATTTTTCTGGCTCGGCGTTGAACGGCTCACCCTCCCAGTGTTTGATACGTACGAAGAAATCTACCCTCTCGTCATCTGATTTGCGATGCACTACGGTGGCGAATTCTACGTTGTCCAGGTCGATCCGAACGCCGGTTTCTTCAAGCGCTTCGCGAACTGCCGCCATGCGGACGGTTTCGCCACCATCCAAATGGCCGGCCGGAATGCTGTAGTTGCCGTCTTCGAAGCTGGTGTTGAAGCGGCGCAACAGTAGGATCTGGTTCTCGCGGAAGAACAGCAAATGGACCGTAACGGGGAATTTTGCACGCATGGGAAGGGATAGCGCTGGGCTGCCGTTCAGCGCACCGTCAACCAGGCGCCGACGAAGACGATGAGCAGGCCAAGGATGCGTGGCAGGTCCATGGGCCGCACCTGCACCCCCAACAAGCCGTAATGGTCCAGGATCGAGCTGATGACCAGCTGCCCGGCGATGATCAGGGTGATGGCGGTGGCAATGCCTACCCTTGGGATCATAAAACTCACCCCGCCTACCACGATCAAGCCCATGGAACCGGCTACCAGAGCATACCAGGGCAGGCTGCGCCAGTTCCCCAGGTTGCCGCCTCCAACCAGGATCAATGGAATCGCAATCAGGATGGCGCCCCCAATGTGGATGATAAAGATGCTCTCCAACATCCCCAGGCGCTGGGTGATCATGCTGGCCAGCGGACTTTGCAATCCAACCGCTATGCCGCTAACTAAGCCAATAAGGACAACAGGGATCAGTGCTTGCATGTGGGCTTTGCTCCTTTTTCCCGAAGGATTTGTTTCTTTGCTTCAATCTTCAAAGTCTGGAGACTTTGGACTCCTCAATGCAAAACCTGATACAGATTCTCAGGTTGCCGGGTTCGACCGCCTCTGTATCAGGCTGTACATTGCCAGCCCTAAAGCAACCACTGTTGCCGCCCAGGCGCTATATGCCACGAGCGGCGCATCCGCCTGCTTGAGCGCGATCCCGGCAAAGGCCCACACGAATACGAACAGGAAGCCGGCGTCCCGGCGAGCGAGCGCCATGGCCAACCCGAGCAGGCTGGCAACGACCAGCATGATGACCGCCCAGGCCTGTGGCGTGATCCCGAGTCCATTCCAACCGATATAGTACAGGTAATCGGTGATGTTGGCGATGGTCGCAACCGAAATCCAGCCCAGATACACGCTGATGGGAATATCCACAGACCATTTCTCAGCGGCGCTGACCGGCGCGCGTCCTACGTTGAGTTTCAGGTAACTGACGATCAACGTACCCAAAAGCGCCAGCATGACCAGAACGCTCAGCCCGAACAGGTTGTAATGCCAGCAGAACAGCCAGGCTGCATTGAGCAAACCGCTCAACGCGAACCAATATCCCAGCCTTTGCAAGCGGGGGTTATCCTTTTGAGCGGGCAAGAATTGGTAGATCGCGAAAGCAATCCAGCCGATGTAGATCAGTCCCCAGATCGAAAAGACGTAACCGGCCGGCACAAAGAACACCTCGAAGCGGTCCGAGATTTCGCCGGTGTTCTGGCCGTTCAGCGGCAGCGTCGCCGCCAGAATGTTGACCGCTAAAGCCAAAACAACTGACAGGGCATTCGCAAGTTGGCGTACAGTATCTTTTGACATAATTCCTCCATTTGGTGTGGATCAGGGAGACCCTTATTCTCCGGTTCTTTTCGCGAGCTACGCAAGGCTCATGGATATTTTATCCCAGAAGGCAAGGGTCAATTTCCCTTAAAAATTCGGACTCTACCGCTTAAAACGGGAAAAATACCGAAAATTGGGGTGTGAGCGCGCGTACGCGCGCTCACACCCCAATTTTCGGGCTCCTTTACCGCAAAAATCCCGCTAAAAACGGGAGAACCAAAATTCGAAAAGTGCTTGACAGGGGTGTGAAAGGGCTGTATTATTAGAACATCAGTTCTAGTATTTACCGGTTTCCCCTCTCCCACAGGACCTGCTTATGAACAATCCCCTGCGCTCCTTCTCGCTCATGCTCGAAAGCCTGACCGATCTCCAGCCGGAGCTCGAAGCGTCTGACGCCAACTCCGCCCCGGCGGCGCCCTCCCTGGCCGAGACGCTCTCCGAGCTGGGTCCGCTCCCCACAGAAGCCCTGCTGCTGGGACTGGCCTCCGACGGCCTGCCGGTGCTGCTCAACCTGCACGACCCGCTCCCCGGTCCGCTCTTGATCGCTGCCGACCCGGGCGGCGGCAAGACCGCCCTGCTGCAACTGGTCGCCCAGGCTGCCGCTCACATGCACACCCCGGCGGAAGTCCAGTTCGGGGTGGTGAGCAACTACCCCGACGAGTGGGGCCACCTGGCAGACTGCGACCATTGCACCGGCGTCTTCCCCACCTATCACGAGTTGGCCGTCGATTTCCTGTCTTCGCTCTCCGGCTGGGCGCACGCCAACAAGGGCGGCAGCCAGTCGCTCCTGCTGCTGCTCGACGACCTGGAGAGCATGGAGCAGATGGACTTCGACGCCCGCCAGACCCTGCGCTGGCTGCTCCTGCGCGGACCATCCCGGCGGGTCTGGCCGATCGTTTCGATCAACGCCAGGCGCGCCTCCCAGGTGCAAGCCTGGCTGGAAGCCTTCCGCACCCGCATCTTCGGCCTCATCGCCGACGAGCGCACAGCCGGCCAACTGAGCGGCGTCCCCGGCTCGAGGCTCAAACGCTTGCAGGCCGGCTCCCAGTTCGCCCTGCGCGAAGGCAGCGACTGGCTCCAGTTCTCCATCCCGCAAGCTTGAAAAGGCAGGTACACCATGAATGCAGGTATGCTCTGGTTCGATAACGACCCCAAGACCGCCCTGACCGCCAAGATCGAGCGGGCGGCCGACTATTACCGGCACAAATACGGGCGCGATCCCAACCTGTGTCTCATCCATCCCAGCATGCTCCCCGCTGAAGGCAAAGAAGATGAGCAACCGAAAACGGGAAAGCCGGCCGCGAGAGTATCCGAAGGGCTGGTGGTCCGCCCGTATCGCCCCGTCCTGCCGGGTCACCTGTGGATCGGCATCGAAGACAAACGCTGACCGCTCCACCCCGCCATCTTCTCCTCTCCTTTGGTTTGTCGAGCACCTCAACTGTTCGATAAACGCTCCTCCCTGCATAAACCCCTCGCAGACTGGCTTGCGAGGGGTTTATGCAGGGAGAATAAAATTTCCCTGCGTTAGATTACTTTCCAAGACCTCGCAACATATTTATAAGAGACCCTCCAGTGTTGCCGGCCTCGATCCGGATCGGATAGCGATATTCGAGATCGGGTTCCCGTTGCATCTGGTTGTACATTGGCTGGGTAAGCTCGACCCTGAAATCCTGAACCATCCTGCCTCTTGATTGACCTTTCACATTCGCTGCGATCCCTGTAATCGAAAACGCGTACGTGCCCGTCCGGGCAAAGAAATTTCCTTCCCTCTCGCCCAGTGGATAAAAACAGAGCGTTTGCCCGTCTGTGCTGTACCCGGCTACGTTGATTGGTGTAAAGAAACGACCCAACAACTCGGGATTGTTCGTATTGGAAAAATACTGCGCGTAATAGGTCGCCTGCTCTCCGGTCTCTAAGTAAGTGGCCACCAGTTCGAAAGACAGGACCGAGCCCGGTTTTGCTCCCTGGTTGACCACTGTCAGCGGGATAAAAAACGCTTCGTTCAGGCTAATATCGTCCACCACTTGACGCATGTACGGGGCCACGATCATGCTCAAATCGGGGGCCTTTAGATTGGTCACGTAGACGTTTACCGTTGAAATAATAAAGGAAATGATTGAGATGACGATTGCCAGGACCTCGCGCGTAGAACGCAAGGCGCCTTGGAATGTTTTGGGAGCAGTTGTACCCATGAGCGCCTCCGACTATGGTAGTTCAAACTTTTTCAACGTTTAAGAAAAAGAGAGCGGTTTGGGTCGCCACGCTCCTTTTCCGAAATATCTTATCGCTTTTTACTCCTCATTTCAACCCTTACCCTGGCCAACCCGATCCTGTCAGCGAGACCCCTGATCGATGGTCGCCAGCCCGTTTTGGAGCCGTGCAGCAACGTAACCGTCTATGGATTGCGACCGCTGCATATGCAGGCTTAGTTGAGCACGAATGTATCGCTCTTCGGGAATTACCGTGGTACCCCCCATATCTGGGGATAATCTTAGGCAAAACTGCGATTCTAAACCCAATATATGGTGACCCGGGCGATCATTAAAGTCTCTTTAATTTTTTTCACATGTAGCTAACATATAATGTACCGGTCAATGGCTCATAAACAGTTGTATATCATCTCCTCTGCAACACAATAAATTTCTACAGTTTTTATCCTGACATTTGTTCGTGAAAGTCAGCAGAGGTAGAGGCTCTTGCACAAGCTTGCAAGCAGGAGCCAAATCATTAGCCCAATTCCAGTCTAAGTAGGAGCCTGATGATCGAGATGATAAACCCCATTGATCAAATCCAGTTGGAACAGTTACGTGAAATTGCCGGCAGTGGTCCGGTCCTGATCCTGACCCACGATAACCCGGACCCGGACGGCCTGGCTTCCGGCAAAGCTCTGGCAACCCTGCTCAGGGAAGCCTGGGATATCCCCAGCCGATTGGTTTATAGCGGGCTGATTGCCCGCGCAGAAAACCACGTCATGCTTAACCGCCTGACCCCGGAATGGGAAAAGGCTGAGGCGTTGCCCGACCTGAAACAGTATTCGGCAGTCGCCCAGATCGATACACAACCGGGCGCCGGGAACAACCGCCTGGAGGCCATGCATCCCAGGCACATCGTGATGGACCATCATTACCCCGTGCGCGATGCGACCGCCGCTGCATCCTATGCAGACGTCCGTACCGATCTCGGGTCAACGGTCACCATGCTCTTTCAGTACCTGGAAGCCGCCGGGATCCGTCCCGACCCGCTCCTTGCAACGGCCATGTACTACGGGCTCAAGACCGACACCCGCAGCCTGTCGCGCGGAGATTCGGTTGCCGATGACGTGGCCTTCATGAAATTGACCCGTCGGGTGGACCAGCAGGAACTGGCCAAAGTGGAGGTGGCGGCTCTCAGTCTGGAATATTTCCGCGCATTCAGCAACGGATTGCACGCCACCCGGCTGCACGGCAAGGCCGTCGTTTCACGCCTTGGTTTTATCGAGCAACCCGACTTCGCCGCTGAGATGGCGGACATCCTCATCCGCTTGCAGGGCGCCCAGGCTGCGCTATGCATGGGGCAATATGGCGACACCCTGCATATCTCGTTGCGCACCGGAACAGCCGAGCAGGATGCAGGCATGATCATCCAACAGGTGGTCACTTCTCCCGGCAGCGCAGGCGGGCACGGCACCATGGCTGGCGGGCAGTTCCCCCTGATGGGGATCAATCCGGATGTGCTGCTCACCGATATCGAACACCGCTTCCTGACCGTCCTGGGCGAGAACTGTGAGGGGATGGGGTTGATTGCATAACCTCCCTTAATCGATCTTCCCATGCAAAGCGTCCTCCACCCTTAACGATCTGCCCGCAGACCTGGAACTGCATCCGATTTCCAAGCGATTCAAAGCCCTCGGGAACACTCGAGGGCTTTTCCACATGCTGGAATCCCATCATTAGGAAAACGGTCCAGGATGCTCGTCCAACAGGATCCCTCCATGGGCGAGCATCGCTGCTACATCGCCCTTGACATCACCAAGCACTCCACGTGTCTGTGCCCGCCTTAGGCATTTAGGGGGGCTTCTACCTAACAAAAACGTTAAGTGTTTTTGGGGCAGGGAGTTGAAACACAAGTAGAATACGCCCTCATCCTTGTTTTGGTCGCTATGCTGTTACGGGGGTCCTCGTGCTGGTTTGCTAGATTATTGGCAAGGCTTTCAGCACCATACACAACAGCCTCTCCAGGGTTGGATAGTTAACAGTAAAACGAATAAATCTCCTATCCTGTAAGCAAGGAGAGAATGCTGCCTTGACAAGGGAAGACTTTGTGCCATGAAGCACATCAAATTAAGAAGGAGAAAAATGAACAAGACAACATGTCAAATCATAAGTATCGCAGTTGTGTTTGGCTTGGCATTTGGAGCCTCCTCACCGGCACTGGCCTCCGCCGCGGCTGGGCCTGTCATGAAGGGAAATGACAACCCTCTATTGGAAGCGAAGGTCTACTATGTGAGCACAACAGGCAGCGACACCAGTTCGGGAACCAGCGCAGCGCCGTTCAAGACCTTTGCAAAGGCTGTTTCCGTACTTGCGCCTGGCGATACGTTACAAGTTATGCCCGGAACGTATTACGAATCGTTGAGGCTCACCAAGTCCGGCACAGCCGCCGTCCCCATCCACGTGATCGGCAATGGAGCGATCGTGAACATGCAGGGAAAACAAACAACCGGCATAAAGATCAGCGGCAATTACGTGAATCTTTCGAACTTCGAGGTCACCGGAGCCATGGATGCTGGGATCGCCATACCAGGCAAATATGTGATCATCAAAAATAACATCGTGCACGATAATGTCACCGAAAACGGCATTGGAAAGTGTGGTATCGCTGATTCCTATGCGAGTGCGCTCAAGGTTGGGGTTGGCGGTCAAAACATCACTATCGAAGGTAATACCGTGCATAACAACTGCGGCGAAGGGATCGCTGTCACACGCGGTGTGAATGTTGTAGTCAAGAACAATACTGTCTATGATAACTTTGCCCCTAACATCTACGTTGACAATTCCCCCTACACAACCCTCCAGAACAACCTAGTCTATTGCACGGGTGCAGTCTTGCGACGGGATGGAACAAGGCCTACCGGTATAGGGTTGGGAGAAGAGCTCTACTCGGGCTGGGGCGCGCAAATGCATGATATTCTCGTCTCAGGTAATACGGTCAAGGATTGTAGTAAGGGAATCGGTGCATTTGCCAGCGAGGTAGGCGGAACGCTCACAAACGTGACGATCACCAAGAATTACGTGCCGAGCGGGTACGCCAGGCCGATTGCGCTTTCCACCTCCCCAAACAAGAACGTAGTGATTTCGTACAACACCATTTTTGAGGACCCGTACATCTCTGACAAAGCAGGCGTTACCCTACTTGGAAACACCATCGGTGCTGTCACGGTCCCCACATCTACTCAGGTGTCAATCCCGACGAGCACAAAAGTGGTTCCAGCCGCGACCCAAACAGCCATCCCTGTTGCATCCTATACTGCCACTCCCGCGCCGGCATTTACCTCCACCTCTCTACCAGTTAGCTCCCCGACGCTTAACAACCCTCCGGCAACGCCCCAATCGGCTGCGGACGCGATCTTTGCGAGCAGCTTCGAGAACAGCGGTTTGGCAGAATGGTCCGGGAAGTCCAATGGAGGCGGTGACCTGAGCGTTAGCCCCTCTGCTGCACTGGTTGGGGCGAATGGATTGCAGGCGGTCATCAACGACAACACCGCCATGTATGTGAACGATGACTCCCCTAATGCCGAGCCGCGTTATCGGGTCCGCTTTTACTTCGACCCGAACTCGATCGCCATGGCGAACGGGGATGCTCACGTGATCCTGCGTGGTTACTATGGCAGCTCTACCGTCGCCTTGCGGGTTGAATTCGGCTTTTCTACTGCTGGATACCAGGTCCGGGCCGCCTTGGTGGACGATGGTTCTAAATGGAAGGATACCAACTGGTTCCCTATCAGCGACGCCTCGCACGCCATTGAACTGGATTGGCGCGCGGCGACGGGCGTGGGCGCCAACAATGGTGGCCTCACGGTCTGGATCGATGGCGCGCAGCAGGCGGACATCACAGGAATCGACAACGATACCCGCCGGATCGACCGCACACGGCTAGGACCCCAGGCCAGCATCGATGCAGGCACGCGCGGCACCTACTTCTTCGACGCCTTTGAAGCGCGGCGCCAGTCCTATATCGGGCAGTAAAGGAGATTTTCCTCATTCGCCCTGTGAAGGAGAGAGAAAGACGCTCTCCCTAACCGTTACGTTGTCGTCCATCAGGACATCGTGGACGGTCTAACGGATAAACCATAAAGACATCGTAGACAGAACTTTAACAACCGAAACCATCACAACATCGTTGACAAACGCGCATAATTTGCTTACCCGAGCAAGGAGTAGGTGAACTATGAGCGAACAAGCCGATCAAGAAGACAGGAAGGCGCTGATCCACTTGCTGAACAGCGGCAAAACGCCACGAGAAGCGGCACAGATATTGGCTAGATCACGTGGGTGGGCATACAAGTGGAAAGATCGCTTTGAACAGGAAGGGTGGGCGGGACTGCAAGCACGCTCACGAGCGCCACAGCACATTGCCCGGCAGACATCTGCCGAGATACGCCAGGAGATTCTGCGCATCCGTAGCGAGTTGGAAGCGGAAGCTGAAAACAAGGATAACCTGGGCTACATTGGGGCCGATGCCATTTATGGCAGGTTGCTTGTCCACGGGATCGAATCGCCACCTGCCGTCAGTACGATCGAGCGCATCTTGCGACATGCTGGTAAGACCAGGCCTCGTTTGCCCCAGGCGGAAAAAGAAGTGGTGTATCCACACCTAAAGCCAAGCGGAGTGCACCAATTAACCCAGGTGGATATTGTCCCACACTACCTGACTGGCGGCGAGAGCATTGCCTGTTTCAACAGTATCGATGTCGTCTCGCGGTATCCGGCTGGCAAGCAATATGCCAACAAGCGTTCCAGAGATGCGCTGGATTTCATTTTACACACCTGGCGAGAGTTGGGACTTTCAGACTATCTCCAGATGGATAACGAAAGTTGTTTCAGCGGGGGCTACAAGCACCCTGGCGTCATTGGCAAAGTCGTTCGTCTGGCGCTGTATGTAGGTGTCCAACCGGTTTTCTCACCGTTTTATCACCCAGAGAGCAATGCCTTTGTGGAACGCTTTCATCAGGATTACTCGAATTTTGTCTGGAAAAAAGAACACCTGGAAGACCTTGCAGCCGTTCGCCAACGCTCGGCGCTCTTTTACCCAAACTATCGTAGCAGCCATCACCACTCTGCTCTGGCTGGACGCTCTCCGCTGCAAATCCACCGGGCTGTGCCTGCACGCAAACTGCCTCTCGGTTTCTCTCCACCTACTCCATTGCCCTCACCGCCGGGCAGCTGCACTTTTTGCGTGCAGTGAATGAAAAACACAGCGTACCCATCCTGAACCAAATCTGGTCTGCTGGATTGGGTCAGCCGGGTCAAGGAGTTTGGGCAACGCTGTCCATCCAGCTCAGTGGCGCAACCTTGCGAATTTATGATGCCGCACCGGATGCCCCAAAACGATGCTGCCTGGCTGAGCATCCGTTTCTACTCAATGAGCCGGTTATGCCCTTACAACCACAGTTCGCACAAAGGCAAACAACTCCCAATTGGTGGCAAGCCCTGTTGGCTGGCTTGTTCAAACGCCCAGTTTTGACCCCGTCTACGATGTCTTGATGGTTCTCTCGGTTGTTAAGGTGCTACTTTTGTCCACGATGTTATGATGGATGACAGTTACGCTCTAGAATTGGAAGCGCCTCTGTGATATTCAGAGGCGCTTCTTTTTTCGGGCAAGGATAAGTCGAAGAGTTATTTTTTCTGCCAGACTTTGTTCTTTTCCGCCACGGGCAGGAAGGAGGCTTCATAGGCATACTGGTTGCAGGTCGGCAATGTCCTCCAGGCTCATCCCTAAAATTTCATGGGCGATGCGATACTCGTTATTCAGATTGGTTTCCAGCACTTCCGGGTCGTCGGAATTGATCGTCACGCGGACCCCCAGGTCGAATAATTCCTTGAGCGGGTGCTCCTCGATGGTCCGGACCGAATTCGTCAGGTAGTTGCTCCACGGGTTGACCTCCAGCGTAATGCCGCGTTCCTTGACCAGTTCCACGGCCGCCCTATCCTCGATGATGTGGATCCCGTGCCCGATCCGGTCCGGGCTGACGGCGTGGATCGTGTCTACCACTGCCGAGGCCGGCGTGTTCTCCCCGGAGTGGACCGTAACCTTGAGCCCTGCCTCCTTGGCCTTCATCACCGGCCCGACGAACTCGTAGATGGGATGCTCGTCTTCGGCGTCTGCCAGGTCGATGCCCAGGATGTGGTCTTTGTGCCGGATGGCCCAATCCACCGTCTTGACGCACGATTCAGGCCCCATGCTGCGGGAGGTGATGGCAATATAACCGACCGCCATCTCGAAGGCGCGCTCGGCCCGTTCCCTGGCGCGCAGCAGCCCCTCCAGGCAGGCGTCCCAGTCCAGGTTGTGGCCGTGGAAGGCCCAATCCGGCGAGAAGCGCACCTCGAACAGGCGGATGTTCTGCCGGGCAGCGTCCTCGAACAGCTCCCAGGCGATGCGCTCGACGACTTCCGGCGAAGCGATGCTGTCCTGGAAAATAGCGAAGGCCTCCAGCACCGCGCGCAGGTCCCGCATCTGGTCCAGCACCTTGACGTGCTTATCCAGCTCAGCGACTTCGTAGGCAGGCAGCTTCAGTTTGTATTCCCTGGCGATATCAATGATCGTTTGTGTACGGATGGAGCCTTCCAGGTGGATGTGGATTTCCGTTTTAGGGAGGTCGTTATAGCGCGGGTCGAAGTTTTTCATGGAAATTTCTGTTCCAGCAAATTGTTCCCTGCCAGAAAATCGGACACCGCCACACGGAAGGGCTGCCTGCCGGCTTTTTTCCCGAGCGTTTCATACTGTGCGCTGGCTTGGGGGTCTGCCATCGCCTGCCTGGCGTAGCGGATCGCCTTGGCGAAACGCTGGCGGTTTGCTTTCTGGGCCTCGCTCCACTCGACCTTGGACATATCGGGGGTTTTCATGACGGTCTGCTGGCCGTGCATCCAACGATATGACAGTTTTCCGATCTTGCCTGTAATCTTTCGAAACGGTGCGTCAAGTTCTACTTTGGCCATCTGATCCTCGCTTTCGCTCTGTGTTCTCTGTTCTGGCTGAATCTCACAATAATCTTATATTGATCCTACATTGATTTTACATCATAATGACTGATGGTGGCTGACTGTAGATATAAAGCCTTCAACCGCCAAGCCGGAGCAGGTACTAAAAAGTCGCTATCCCTGAGATGCAGATCACCTCAGGGATAACGATTTTTTGTAACTACTCAGATTGCATTATAAAAAGTTGGCAAAAATGATGTGCGTGGGGGCGTACGCCCCCACGCACATCATTTTTGCCCTACTTTTAGGCATAGACGTGAGCAGATACGATTTTTTAAGTTTCGTTCGTTGGAGAAAGTAAGAAATAGGACCGAGAGAAATTCAAGACTATATGGCCATAGATATCAACTCAGCAGACAAGTGGGAAGCCGATTACCTGCGCGGCAGCGACGGTTGGGACCTGGGTAAGCCCACTCCCGTTTTTCGCACCCTGCTCGCAAACAGAGAATTGCCCCCCGGCAAGATGCTGGTCGTGTGTGCCGGGCGCGGGCATGATGCGCGGGAATTCGCGCGGCACGGATATGAAGTTACGGCGGTCGATTTTTCTCCGTCCGCCGTGCGGGAAATGGGCAGGTTGGCCGGTCCGGATACACCCATGGAAATCTTACAGCAAGACCTGTTCACCCTGCCGCACAAACTGGATGAGACGTTCGACTATGTGCTGGAATACACCTGCTATTGCGCCATCGACCCAAAGCGCCGGACGGAGTTCGTGGACCTGGTGGCCCGCCTGCTCAAACCGGGGGGCCTTTATATCAGCCTTGCCTTTCCACTAGCACAGCAGCAGGGCGGCCCACCTTTCGCAGTCACAGTTTCTGAATTGTTGCGCCTGTTCCAGGAACGAGGCTTTCAACTTCTCGAACGGGAGAAACCATCCGATTCGGTACCGCAGCGGCGGGGCTTGGAGGAGTTGATTCTGTTGCAAAAGAAGGCCTCCGCGGCGTCGGGCCATTGATTTGCGTGTGACCTGAATGGGGTAACGTAGGGCGGGCCTATCCCACATCCAACCCCGCGGACCAGCGGTTTTCAGTCCAAATAACCTTGAGCGGCTTCCAGGAATTCGTGCGCTTGATTGATCATATTCGCCGCAATATCCATTTCGATGTTGGCATCAACACAATATCCCCACCAGTTTACCCTTTCACGCTGCAATCCCCTCAGTGCGGACATTCCGCAGCAGTGGTGTTGCTGCCTTCTGCCATTGAATTTCCTTCGTGATGACGCGACTGATGCTCAGGCCATACTCCAATGACAGCTTACTGACCAACTCGCCAGTTCGATCAATTTCTTTCCCATAGCTCTGATAATCAGATAACACGATCATCACATCCACATCCGAAGCGGGATGCGCTTCCCCACGCGCATAGGAACCATACAGGTAAACAGCTTTTAAACTGGTCGCCGTAAATCTCGACCAGTCCCTTTTTCAGCTTGCGAAGCAATACCTGGATATCCTCGGGCACAGGGTCCTCCTGTCAATATCATAACGTTTTTCCCATTGAAACGCAATCTTCAAAAAAGCAGTTTCCCTCTCCTAGAAGGAGAGGGGCTGGGGGTGAGGTCCCCACCCCACTCCGCGGACTAGCAAGTTTAAGTCATAAATTCACCAGCAAAAAGAACGGAACAGCGGACCTCCTCCCGGAAAGCCCGCCGTTCATCAACTATTGAAAAATATGCTCGAGGCGGCGTCCTCGCCGCCGAGGACGGCGGCGGGAGCATTTCAGTTCATCAACAACCAATGTTTATCCAGGTTATCTTTGGTTTAAAGTTTGGGAAACCGCGAAACCACCACCGCCGCTGTTGGCAGCACGCCCTTGTCGCCCAACTTCATCTCCGCCGGCGCGGGCCCGGCTTTCTCCGGCGCCGACTGGTACACAAAGATCGGCGTATCGACGGCGGCAGATTTCAGGTCCAGGTAGGCCTGGCCGGTCAGGAAGCCTTCGGCGTCCACGGCGCAGGAGGTGACCCAGCCGATGGCCTTGCCGCGCTTGTCGACCACCGGGTCCCCGTTGTGGGCCATGCGCACGCCCTTTTCGGTGAAGCGGAAACGGACCACCACGCCCTTGCGGTTCTTCTCGCGCGCCACGAAGGCCTCACGCCCGATGAACCAGGGCTTGTAGGGCTTGACGTAGGAGCCGAAACCGCCTTCCGCCACGCCCAGGTCGGGCTGACCCATCTTGCCGGAGCCCAGCCCCATTTCGTGGCCGTAGAGCGGCAGGCCGGCTTCGGTGCGCAGGCTGTCGCGCGCGCCCAGCCCGATCGGTTTGACGCCGAACGGCTCGCCGGCTTTCATGACCGCGTTCCAGAAATCCGCGGCGCGCTCAGGATGCACGAACAGCTCGAAGGCCATCTTCTCGCCGGTGTAGCCGGTGCGCGAGACGATCAGATCGAAACCGCCCACAACCGCGTCGCGTCAACTCGGTGCGCTTCAGCGCCATGACCTTTCTACGTGTTTCCGTGTCTACCCCCATCGCCAGCAAAATATCGCGACTTTTCGGGCCCTGCAGGGCGATGTCGACCCGCATATCCTCCCCGGCTTTCGGGTCGCGCAGGTTGCGGATGACGGCCTCGTAGCCGTAGGTCCGCGCCCAGGGGCGGTTGTTGTCGATACGGACCGTGCCATCGCGCACCGCTTCGAACCAAGTACGATCCTTGTCGTCGTTGGACGCATTGACCACCACCAGGTACTTGTCCCAGGCGCGCCGGTAGACCAGCGTGTCGTCGATCACATCGGCATCCGGTGTGAGGAACTGGCTGTACAGGCTCTCGCCCGGCTCCAGCCCGCCGCAGTCGTTGGCGCAGATCGTGTCCAGGAAGGAGGCCGCGTCGGGACCCTCCACCGAGTACGCGCCCATGTGGGCCACGTCGAACAGGCCGGCCGCCTGGCGGGTCGCCAAATGCTCCTCGACCACCGACGTGTACCAGACCGGCATCTCCCAGCCCGCAAACGGGATGACTTTCGCGCCTAAGTCTTTGTGGATCTGGTAGAGCGGCGTGCGGCGTAGCTCGCCTTCGGTTTCGTTCCACTCGAAGGACGGCATCCCCAGGGGGACGATGCCGCTTCGCCCTTGCCATCGGGCTGTTGGCCGATAAACCAGGGCTTCTGCTCACTAACAGCATCCCCGCCAACCTGCTCGGGCGAGGCATCGGACCCCAGAACCGTGATGGGTCCCGGCATGCGCTTTTCACTGTCATCCTTCGAACCGTCCAGCTTGAGCCCGACGTAGCCGTCCGACAGGTCGCGCAGCCAGGTCGCCACCAGTGCGGCCTGATCGAGCGGCACCGAGAGCGCGTAGTGGTCGTGCGAGACGCAGGCCAGGGAGCCGGTCACGTCCGCGCCGGGGGCGTGGATCAGGGTCGCCTGCGCGGACCCAGGCTCGAGGGCGGAAAGATCGGAGGAGACCGCATAATCGAGGAACTGCCGGACGCGCTCTCCCTCCAGGTCGAAGACGCCCGTCGTGGCTTTCTCGTCCAGATAATAGAAATGGGGATAACCGTGCTCGGCCGGCTCGAAGTCCATCCCGGCTTCCAGCGCAAGGTCACGAATCTGGATCTTGGCGTCGTTGAGCGTCTGGAAGTCGATCTTGGCCCGGCGCTGGCGGCCCTGGCGCGGTGTGTCCACGCTGTAGGGCGCGCAGGCCAGCAGCACGTCGGCGATGATGTCGGCCAGGCGGCGAGACTTGGCCTCGTCGAAGCCGCGCTGCGTGATCCAGGGCGTGCCCAGGCGCAGGCCGGACGGGTCGCGCGCCGATTTGTCGCCTGGGATGGTGTTACGGTTGACCACCACGCCGGCGATATCCAGGATGCGCGAGGCGTAGTCGCCGCTCAACGTGGTGCCATCCTGGCCGACGATGGTGTTGCAGTCGATGTTGATCAGGTGCGTGTCGGTGCCGCCAAAGGGGACGGCCAGCCCGCGCTTCTGGAACTGGTCGGCCATCGCTTCCGCATTCTTGACGGTTTGCTTCTGCAATTGCTTGAACTGCTCGGTCTGGGCCAGCTTGAAGGTCAGCGCCAGCGCCGCGAAGACGTTGACGTGCGGTCCGCCCTGTTCGCCGGGGAAGACGGCCCGGTCGAGCTTCCTGGCGATGGCCGGGTCGGTCGTCAATAGCACCGCGCCGCGCGGGCCGTCCATCGACTTGTGGGTGGTGGACATGATCACGTGGGCGTGGCCGACCGGCGAGGGCACTACGCCCGCCGCCACCAGCCCGCCGATGTGGGAAATATCGGCCAGCAGGTAAGCGCCGACTTCATCGGCAATTTCGCGGAATTTCTTCCAATCCGGCACCCAGGAGTAGGACGAGTAGCCGGCGATGATCAGCCTGGGCTTGTGCTCCAGCGCCAGGGAACGGATCTGGTCGTAATCGAGCCGCTGGGTCTCTTCGTTGACCGAGTAATGCACGGCGTTGAACCACTTGCCGCTGCGGTTGACGGACGAACCGTGCGAGAGGTGCCCGCCGTAGAGCAGGTTCATCCCCAGCACGGTATCGCCCAGGTTCATCAGCGCCTGGTAGACGGCGTTGTTGGCGGGTCCGCCCGAAAGCGCTTGCACGTTGACGTAGATCTGATCGGCGGTCACGCCGTTGGCGGCGAAGGCCTTGGCAACGCGGCGGCGGGCCAGCGCTTCGATAGCATCGGCGTATTCGACGCCCTTGTAGTAGCGCGGGTCCGAGTTGCGGCGGTAATGCGCCAGGCGCGCCGGATAGTCGAGAATCTCTTCTTCGGACATCCAGCGCGTCTCTTCGTCGGGATAGCCCTCGGCGTAGATATTCTGGAAAGCGGAGCTGAGCGCTTCGCGCACGGCCAGCGGGGCCTGGCTCTCGGAGGCGATCAGGATCAACTTGCGGACCTGGCGTTCGGCCTCAATCTCGGTCAATTCATGGACTTCGGGGTCAAGGTCAGCCAGGGAACCGCGGAACAGGAAATCGGACATTGTTTTCTCCGTAGGTAGGGAATAGAATCGGGAAGCGGGCTTCCCAGTTGTCAGACAGATTTACAGGACATACGCAAATGAATGAGGACCGAAAATAAGGGTCGCGTGCGCAGCACGCGACCCTTATTTTCGGTATCTTTTCGTGAACTGCGTAAGTTGTAATTTACTGAATTGTAGAACGAGAGGGGTTTGGGGTCAAGTGAGAAAAAGCACATTTCGAACAAAAAGAGACCGATTGCGCCAGTCTCTTGCGATCAAGGCAAGATTTCTATAGCATCCACATGGGCGCCATCCGTGCTACCCAGGCCCGGTTCCGTAAACCGGATCCAGCGATAGCTGCCTTGGGGGACGGCCGATAGCGGACTGTTATCCACATCGATCGTGATGCCGGTGCCGGGGTAAGGATACAGGTCCGCTGCCGGAATTTCGCAATTGTCGATTTCTGTTGGGCAAACACCGCTCAGGCTGGCATAGTTTATATTGGTGTTTGTGTCAGCAATGGTATTGCCCCAGAAGAAAACCGGAAGCCAGGTGGCGCCGTCAGAACTGATCTCAACAAGCACCTGGTCGAGACGGATGCCCGCCCCCATCGGGAATTCATAATATACAAAATCGGCCCCCGGGTCGCTATCCGCGACGATCGCCTGGCTCAGGAAGAAGGTGGTCGTGCTGCCATCCGGAATTGAATAAACGTTCCCATCTGGCGATCCAATATCGGGTTCGCCGACTGCATTGATATCCAAATCGGAAGCTGTATTGTTGCCCGGAGCGGTATCGACAAAACCCGCCGGCGGGCTGACCGAAGCAACATTAACCAGAGGCCCGGCAGCGTTGGCGTGGACTGTGGCGCTGATCGAAAAGGTGACGACGGCGCCAGCGGGTAAATTAAGCGTGCTGTTTATATTTCCCGTTCCGGACGGGGTTGGGCAGGAAGCGCCTGCGCAGGTCCAGGTGGAGGAGCTGACCAGTGCCGGCAGGTTGTCCGTCACGGAAACGCCGTTCAAGGGAATAGCGCTGTTGTTCGTAACAGTAACCGTATAGTTAAGGATGCCACCCGGCGTATAGGTGTTTACTCCATCGGTTTTTGTGATTTGCAGATCTATATTCGGGCTATCGACGTCGGTGGCGGAGTTATTTGCAGGAACTGAGTCGATCAGGCCTGCAGGCAAACTCACCACAACCGTGTTCGTCAGATTTGTTGCCCCCGCGGTCCCGGATATGTTCGCTGTGACCGTTGCGGTCAGGCTGTTCCCTGCTGCCAGATCGAATGTAGCAGTAAAGTCAGTATTAATGGGAGCAGGACAGGGCGGGGCCGCGCACCAGGTCCAATTTGTGACTTGTGACGGCTTGCTGTCAGTTAAGGTGATTCCGGTAAGGTTGAAGGTGCTGTTGTTAGTCACCCCGATCGTGTAAGTCACGGTGCCGCCTGGCGTGTAGGTGGTCACCCCGTCATCTTTTGTGATTTGCAGATCAATATACGGGAGATTGACATCTGTGGCTGCGTTGTTTCCGGAGACCGGATCGACAAATCCGGATCCACCGGGGAGCTGGATACTGGCCGTGTTGGACAAACTTTGGGGATTTTGAGTGATACCCGCCAGATTGGCGGTTACCGTGTACTCGATCCGCCCGCCAACCCGTATGTTTACCGTATCTGTGAAATTGTTCGTGCTGTTTGTGACGCCGTTGCATCCGCTTGCGGCGCTCACGCTCGTGCAAGCCCAGGTCCAGGATGCAATCTGTGGAGGGAGGTTATCCGTCACGCGAACGCCGAGGGCATCACTGGGTCCAACGCTGTTGGTGACAACAACCGCATACGTGAGCGGAGTCGTTGCCGTGTAGGTATCAACCCCATCGCTCTTCGTGATGGCCAGGTCATAGACAGATCGCTGCGTATTCCTGTCGATTGCAGTGTTATTGGACAGGTTTGGGTCCCGATACCTGACATTGCCCGCAATGGTGATTTCTACCCTGTTCGAAAGATTGCCGGTGGCCCCGGCAGCGACTGTCCCGCTGATTGAGATGGTAATTTCATTGAGTCCGGCGCTGTATGGCAGAGTCATCCCCGTGAAGGAAACAGTATTTCCGCTGCTGGCGTTCGTGCCACAGTAAGCAGCCGGGGAACAGGCTACGCTCAACCCGCTGATCTCTGCTGGGATGTTGTCGGTCACGTCGAACCTGAGCGCATTGTCAGGACCTAAATTGGATATGGTGATGGTGTAGTTGATCACCGTCCCCGGCGTATAGGTGGAACTGTTATCGCTTATTTCGATCTCGAGGTCCCCAATTGCAGGACCTGAGCGAGTCGGCAGTATGATCGGAACAGATAGCGTGGCTGTCGGCTCCTCCACAGGCGTGTTCCGTGGAGGGGGAGGCTGTGGCGTCCTGGCCGGCGGCGGTGGCGTTGCCGTGGGAATTTGCCGGGTGGGGATCACCGCGTTTGGGGTTAAAAACAAATTCCCCCAGGCAGGCAGGGTCAGAATACCGGGATCGAGCGGCTCGATGAACAACTGGTTGCCTCCCGCGGCAAAGGTCGCGTTGGGATTCAAGAAGGAACGCATGTCTGCGTTGAGCACCCAGCTGGGAGCAAGCTTGATCGCAGTTTGTCCGGTTATGAACATGCATAAGACACCCAGGGGAAGAATCAGCAAGACCAGCAGCAGGTCTCTACGCGATTTGTGCCGTGTATCCTCCTGCTCGTTCATGTTTTGTGCCCATCCACTGGCAATCTAACGTATACGGTTGTGCCTGGAAAGGTCTCCTCATCATAGCCAGGGCTTTCCAGCCAGATCTTGCCCCCGTGCGCTTCAACAATTCCGCGCGCAATGGCCAGCCCTAATCCCGGTCCCCCGCCTTTGAACTTGGTCTTACCGGAAGAGTGCATGAGCACCTCCCCGGTCTGGTAGAACTTTTCAAAGACCACTTCCTGGTTCTCTTTGGCAATCCCGATCCCGGAATCGTGCACGCAGATTTCAACTTCAGGGGAGTTGAGATCTCCAGCGACTGTTTTCCCGTTCACAGCAATCTTGCCGCCATCCGGCGTATATTTGATAGCATTCATGATCACATGGTAGAACACTTTAAACAAAAGCTCGCTATCCCCCTGGATGCTGGGCAGATCCTCCAGGCCTTCGGTGGTGAATTCCAGATTTCGTTCTTTCAGGGCGGGCTCGAAAGGCTTCTTTGCTTTCGCAACGATAAAACTAACCTTGGACTCGACCGGTGCAATATCCAGGGTCTTGCTGTCTATTTTTGAGACATCCAACATATTGTTGACCACTTCTTCCATCCGGTAGAAGCCGTCCATCAGCCCTTTGGAGATCGGTTCCAGTTCCGGCTCTTTTTTGGCCATCTGTTGCAGCATGTAGGTGTAACCCTGGATCAGGGTCAAAGGAGTGCGCAGTTCATGGGCAGAAATATGGATGAAGCTGACCTTTGTCTTATCCATCTGCTCCAGCGTTTTGTTCGTTCGTTCCAGTTCTTCCGTACGTTGTTGCAGGTGGCTGGTCATTTCATCGAACGTGGATGCCAGCGTGCCGATTTCATCTTTACTCTGGATACCGGTACGCCGGGTCAGGTCGCCACGGGCGATAGCCTGTGACGTTTGTACCAGCGACGAAAGCGGCTCGATTATGAGACGCGCAATGAGGTAGCCTAGCAGGACGACCACAACCATTGCAACGGAAAATATCGCCACGTACAAATTCCGGTTGTTCCCGCTTGTTTCAACGACATAATCGGAGGACAGTACCACGGCAAACACCCCCAGGAAATCATCGCTCACTTGTAATTTGCCTTGCGCCAGGCTGTATGAACGGTCCCCGAAGGCAAAATTTTCCCCAAAGACCAGTTCTTCGGAAGCAGCCACCTCCTGAAACGTTGCCACCGGTATGGACAAGGTCCTCAGAAAAACGGCTTCTTCCTCTCCCTGCGGCGTGAACGTGGAAGCCACCGCCTGCCCGTTTTCTCCGTAGATGATCACATTGGCCAAGGAAGTGCTCTTGAGCAACGGCATGATCGTTTCCATCGGAGTCCCGAGGATGACGGCACCGATCATCTCATCATTTGCCACAAATGGGACCGCGGTAAAGTAATACCAGCGGTTGTTCTCCGGGTCTTTACGAATGGCCCGGGTGGGCGGCGTATCGGGATGGTTGTTTTCCAGAATCGGTTGGACAAAGTCCAAAGCGATCTTGCGCGATGGTTGCGTAACATTTGCTGACGCTCCGTTCGCTTGCCCGAGCAAATGCAGCATTTCCTCGCCCTGCAAGTTGACGATAAATAGATTTTGGATTCCTACGCCGCTCGCAGTTGGCGTAACAAGCTCGCCAAGGCTGCTGGGATTTGCGTCGCGAAGCGCTTCTGCCACGCCCCGTGTAAATATAATGATGCGCGCATTATCGATATGCTGCAGTTCCTGGCGGGCAAAATCATCAGAAACAACCCGTCCAGCTTCCACAAGTTGGTTTTTCAGGCGTTCGGAGAGAGAGTCCGTCACTAACCTAGTGACAACATAAGCCCCTGTAATCGCTACGAGAAGCGTTAGCAGAAGATAAGGCAAGATAACTTTGATTCGGATACTCACGGCGTCTCGGCGTAGTTACCTCAATGGATTTCCTTAATTATATATTAACACAAATCTATGCCACACAATCATTAAAACTGCATAGAAGTATTTATGCAAGAGCCCGTTGGTAACAGTCACAATACCAGCAGAAATAAAAAAGCCTCGCAGGTTGCGAGACTCTGTGGGCGCAACCCTTACAGGGTGCTTCGCGAAGGAACTCGATACCCCATGGGCACTTAAGGTGCTTCGCGGGGCACTATACCCCTGACCTTACCACCCCCTCAATGGGGGCTTCGGTGAAATAAAAAGCCTCGCAGGTTGCGAGACTCTGTGGGCGCAAAGGGACTCGAACCCCTGACCTCTTCGGTGTAAACGAAGCGCTCTAACCAACTGAGCTATGCGCCCGTGCCCGCTATTATACGGTTAAGGTTGCAGGTTGGCAAGTTGCAGGTTACACTTCACCCGCAAATTTCGAAGTGGAGAAAAGAATGAGAATCATACGGTATCAGGCCAAAAATGAAGCGGCCAAATATGGCTGGATGCTTGACGACAAAATCGGAGAGATCGAAGGAGACCTGTTCGGATCCTACAAGCGAAAGGAGGCCCAAACGCCGCTAGCGGACGTCAAACTGCTCCCGCCATGTCGGCCGACCAAAATCGTATGTGTAGGCCGCAACTATGTGGACCACGCCAAAGAGCTCGGCAACGAGGTGCCCAAAATCCCGCTGCTCTTCATGAAACCGCCCTCGTCTGTCATCGGGAACGGCGATAGCATTGTTCTGCCGCTCCAATCTCAGCAGGTAGAGCACGAAGCGGAACTGGTGATCGTGATCGGGAAGCGTGGCAAGAACATTACTGCCGAGGAAGCCAGCGGCTATATTTTTGGTTATACTATCGGCATTGACGTGACAGCTCGTGACCTGCAAAAAACGGACGGCCAGTGGACGCGTGCAAAAGGATTCGACACCTTCTGCCCGATCGGACCCTGGATCGATACCGAGTTCGACCCGTCAGATGCGGTCGTATCTTGCCGTGTCAACGGGCAGATGCGCCAGATGGCCTCTACGCGCGATATGATCTTCAACGTCGGGGTGCTGATCGCGTACGTCTCCTCCATTATGACCTTGGAACCGGGCGACCTGCTCTTCACAGGCACCCCCGCCGGCGTGGACCAGCTCGAAGCTGGAGATGTGGTAGACGCCGAGATCGAAGGGCTGGGAAAGTTAAGCAATCCGGTCAAGGCCTGAACCCGTGGTTAAACCGGAATCCACGGGAAGCATCCTGTTCCCGCTGGCGTGATATACTCGGCAAAAGCTTAAATGTTCTACGATAGGGTACCATATGCGTATTGCAAGAAAACTAAGCGACGACCAGGAAAACATCCAACGCTTTCTAACTGTGCTTGGTGGCGCAATGATCGAGCTTAGCAGTAACCGGCTTGCTCGCCCAGAGTTCTTCCTGCAGGCACACACTTTCATTGAAGATTACATCGAGGGTGGGTTTTTCAAAAAGGAAGAAGTGCTCATCAAAACACTCGAAGATATTGGCTTTCCTCCGGACGACGGGCCAATCGGCTTTCTGCGCAGCGAGCAGATCAAAAGCCATAATGCAGCCATTCAGCTGGTTAAAGCCGCGGAGCACTGGAAAGCAGGCGAGGAGGGCGCGCGCGCTGATGTAGGTTGGGCCTCCAGCGAATACACATCCGCGATTCGCCAGCATCTGGAACGGTTAAAAACCCTGATTTTTCCATTACTTGAACAGAATGTTCCGCTCGAGGAAGAACATCGGCTTTCTGAACAGGTCGATAAGCTTGCTTTAAACGGAGATTTGCAAAATGATCCCGAGAAATACAACCTGCTGATCGTCACGCTCGAAGAAGAGTTGAGCGATTGGCGCTAGTTTTCACACTCTTGACCGCATAACCCCTGATTGTATTATTTCATCGTATACCAAAGGGCAAGCCCAGGCCGGGGTTGCTCTTTTCAGCGCGGACATTACGGAATAGAGTGAATATCCTTTGAAAAATCGATAGCCTGCTTCAGGTAAGAAGGTTCAAAGGTTTTACACAACCTTTTATGAGGAGTAAACTGATTAATTCCTCTTTAAACGAATTCTAAAAGTATTTCCGATGGCCACCACTTTTGCATTATTTACCTTCGCGTGTTCCCCTGTACAAACCTCCACCCCTCAACAAGACAGTTCCCCCAGCCTTTTAACGAACACTCCCGAACCATCAGTCGAGATTCCGGATCGCTCGCCGGTCCCCTTTCACCTGTATGGCCAGACCTTGATCGATGTCCCGTACTGCGCCTCAGAAGGCATGTCCCAAACCATGGACGTTTTTTTTCCCGCGGCGGGCGGCCCTTGGCCTGCCCTGGTGTATGTCCACGGCGGCAGTTGGATGTACGGTGATAAATCCGAGGCCGGGATGTTTGCCCACCGCATGACAGCCGATGGCTATCTGGTCGTTTCCGTTAATTATCGTTTGTATCCTGCGGGCAGATTCCCGGATATGATCGAGGATGTGAAGTGCGCCATCCGTTCATTACGGGCCCACGCGGATCAACTTAACCTCGACCCAGACCGCATCGCTGCTGCCGGGTCCAGCGCGGGCGGCCACCTGGTTTCGCTGCTTGGCACTACTGATGCGAGTGTTGGCTGGGATGTAGGCGAATACCCGGACCAGTCCAGCCGCGTGCAGGCGGTCATTGCCATTGCCGCTGTCACGGATCTGACCCAGAATTTCCCCAATGCTGATATCGAGGCCATGCGGCTGGTCGGGTTCTCGGAAGAGAATATCTCGCAAGCCAGCCCGGTCGCGCATGTGACGCCGGACGATCCACCCTTTTTGCTGATCCACGGAGATCGTGATACGGTCGTACCGTACGAGCAATCGCAGTTGATGTATGGGCGTTTGCTGGATATGAACGTTCCCACCCAACTGGTCATTGTTCATAACGCGGGACATGCTCCTATCGAGGCAGACGGAGCGGCTGAGCCAGGCCTGGAGCAGATCTATCAAATCATTTCTGATTTTCTGGCCAAATATCTGCCTCAATGAAAAGTATTGTTCGGCTCTTTGGGAATTTCCGCCGTAGGGCCCGCCGGTTTTTGCGGGGTGGTAAATACCCGGATTTGGGGGTGCGAGCGTGCGTACGCACACCGTTTTTGCCCTACTTTTTGCATAAGTGAATCTCTAAAAGTATTCTAAAAACGAATTTCCGAAAAAAGGGTATGGCGGGGAGCGGCCGCCCCCCGCCATACCCTTTTTTCGGGAGTTTTTTTCAAGCTACTTTCCGTGGGTTACTTAAGCTTGAGCAGATACCAAATCTATATATAATTGTGTGACAGCCTCGCTCCAAGAACGGAATCCCATCTTCGCAGGGAGAAGGTTCGGACGAGGTAGAAATGGAAACTCCATGCAAACCTTTAAACTCGCCCAACTCCTTTCCCAACAAGAATCCGGCAGAACACCCTATCTTGAATTCCTTCGCACCCCTGCCCTGAGCCTGGGACTCTACGTGCTCCCCGCCGGCAGCATGGACCCACAATCCCCGCATACGGAGGACGAGGTTTATTACGTGGTGAGTGGGAAGGCCAGAATAACGGTTGGAGACGAAGATCGCAACGTTGCAGCCGGATCGATTGTCTATGTGGCAAAGGATGTGGAACACCGCTTCCATTCGATTGAGGAAGAGTTAAAGGTGTTGGTCTTCTTTGCGCCGGCAGAGTATTCCCTGCGAAATTAATAAACTGCAAAGACCGCAAAAGGTTTTGCAGGTTTTCTTGGCACCCTTACCATGCTTCGTGGTCAAGACAGGAATGACGATGGAAAAATTGCGCTACACTCCCTTTCATGATCGAACCGCAGCATTATGTCAACCTCAAAACTGGCGGCGCTGGGCGGGGTACCTGGTCGCGGGCTCGTACGAGTTAGCGCTCGACCGCGAATACTGGGCCATCCGCAACGCCGCGGCGCTGATCGACGTCACACCGCTGATGAAGTACATCATCCGCGGCCGTGATGCGGCGCGCCTGCTCAACCGGATGGTCACGCGGGATATCGACAAGTTGCAGGTGGGGCAGGTCTACTACACCGGTTGGTGCGACGAGGACGGCAAGATGATCGACGACGGTACCGTCTCCCGGCTGGGCGAAGCGACCTACCGCCTCACCTCCGCGGACCCGAGCCTGCGCTGGCTTTCGATGAACGCTGTCGGCCTGGAGGTGGAGATCACGGAAGTGACCGACAGTCTGGCCGCCCTCAGTTTCCAGGGACCAAACACCCGGTCCGTTTTGAACCGTTGCTGTGAAAGTCCCGTGGATCAGTTGAAATATTTCCGCCTGATGGAAAATCAGCTGGCGGGCAACCCCGTCACCATTTCGCGGACAGGCTACACCGGCGACCTGGGCTATGAGATCTGGATGGGCGCCTCGGATGCGCTGCCTGTCTGGGATGCGTTGATGGCGGCCGGACACGATTACGGCCTCATGCCCGTCGGCATCCTGGCGATGGACATGGCGCGCGTGGAGGCCGGGCTGTTCATGATCGAGGTGGACTACACCTCGGCCAGCCACGCCTGGATCGAAGCCCAGAAGTCGTCGCCCTTCGAGCTGGGCTTGGGCTGGACGGTGGCTCTCGATAAGCAAGGTTATTTCGTGGGCCGGCCCGCGCTGGAGCGCGAGAAGCGCGAGGGCTCAGATTGGAAATTGATGGGGCTGGAAGTGGAGTGGGACGGGATGGAGCGCCTGTTCAAAGATGTCGGCCTGCCGCCACAAATCCCCGGGATGGCGGTGCGGGGCAGCCTGCCGGTGTTGGTTGGCAATGTGCAGGTAGGATACGCTTCAACATCCACCTGGTCGCCATTATTAAAGAAGTACATCGCGCTGGCGCACCTGCAGAGACCATATTATGAAGCTGGAAGGGACGTGAGAATGGAAGTGACGGTGGAGCACCATCGTCAGCACGCGCCGGCGAAGGTGGTGAAGCTGCCCTTTTATGAACCCAAATGGAAAAGAAAGTAATGATTAATAACAAAACCCCCGTTTTGGAACGAGGGCAATTTTTAAACAGAGTAGTTGATAAATAATCAGGCCGCGATAGCAATATATTCTGCAAGGGCAGTGCTTTCAGGAATAGGAAGTTTGTCCTCTAACATTCCTTGTACATGCACTTCTACGGCTTCATGCATATTGCGCGCTGCTTCATCTGGGGTCTTTCCAGTGGCAACACAGCCGGGCAAATCCGGGCTGTATGCGGAGTAATTACCGTTGGCTTTTTCGATAACAATAAGAAATCGATACATGGTTACCTCTTGCTTTCTGGCTTCTGGAGTTGTGCTTGTTTGAAAATGCTGTTCAAAGTTCCTGGAGCCAAATCGTGGCTTGGATGACCTGCAATTGTCACGCGACCGGGCTTATCAGGATGCTTGTATTGCCTGTGACTGCCTTTCGTAACAACGAGATACCAGCCATCAGCCTCAATCAATTTGGTAACATCGCGCACTTTCACGTTCAAATTTTAGCACATAACACCTTATAGGAGTTCGCTTGCTGGAAAAGCCGAACATTTCTGACAAAAGAACAATTTTCATCCTACAGGCAAACTTTTCAACTCCCGTAACTGGCATTGAATTTCTGCCCCTTGGCCTGGACTCGTCCGCCTGGGCCTATCGTGTGGACGGAGAAACTGGCCCCTATTTTCTCAAGCTCAGGAAGCAGATCCCCAACCCGGCCGGGATCCTGATCCCGCGCTTTCTCAAGGAGCAAGGTATCCAGCAAGTCATGGCGCCGCTTTCGACGAAGAATGGGGAAGCGTGGGTACGTGCGGATGGTTTTTTCTTCATCCTGTATCCCTTCATCACGGGGGAGCGGGTGATAGATGTGGGCATGTCGGATGCGCATTGGGTGGAATTCGGTTCTGCATTGAGAAAGCTTCACTCCACGAAGCCAGCTCCCGAACTTCTAAGCCAGCTCAAGCGCGAGGCGTTTATCCCGAAGCAACTTGGATTTGCCGGAGAACTCCACGCACAGGTCAAACCTTCTAAATATTACGATCCATTTCAAAAGGAACTGGCCGACTTCTGGCTGGAAAACTACGATAAGATTGCAACCATCCTCGAGCGGACGGCATCCCTGGCGAAACGGATGCAGGAAACGGATCTTGACCTGGTTCTCTGCCACGCAGACGTCCACACAGCCAACCTCTTGCTGAGCGACGATGACAAACTCTACATCGTGGATTGGGACGAAACCATGCTGGCGCCCAAGGAGCGCGATCTGTTGTTCGTGATTGGGAGCATTTTTAACGATACTTCCGGCGGAAGATGGGAGCAGCTGTTCTTCGAAGGCTATGGCGAGACCGAAGTCGATCCGCTTGCGCTGGCCTACTACCGCTACGACTGGTGCGTTGAAGATATCGGTGCATTTGCCGAAGATGTTTTTGGTAGAGAGAACACAGGCGAAGAGACGAAAGCGAATTCGATCCGGTGGTTCAAGTATTTGTTTGCGGATGGGAACAGTGTTGAATCCGCGCTGCGGACAAAATTCGAAATGTAGTTGGAGTGATATCGACACGGATTTAACGGAATACACGGAAAGACACGGGTTTTTACTTTATGCACTCGTGTGCATAAGCAAAATCCAATCCATTTATAAAGAAAAAACTCGTGAACTTGTGTTCTCTGTGGTGAACCCTAAGGAATTTCTATGCCAGTAAATCAATTATGACGCAATCGTCATCGGCGGCGGCCACAACGGGCTGGTGGCTGCCGCTTACCTGGCGCGCGCGGGCAAGAAGGTGGTGGTGCTGGAACGGCGCGAGATCGTCGGCGGCGCGGCGGTGACCGAGGAGATCTTCCCCGGCTTCAAGTTCACCGAGTTCTCCTACGTGGTCAGCCTGCTGCGGCCGGAGATCATCCGCGAGCTGGAGCTGCCGAAGCACGGGCTGAAGATCCTGCCGCTGCCGTCGACCTTTACGCCGATGGATAATGGCGATTACCTCGGCCTGTGGGACGACCACGATCTGACCCGCCGCGAGTTGTACCGTCACTCGCCGGTAGATGCCGAAGCTTATGATGAGTACGCCCGCGCCATGGCGCGCGCCGCCAAGGCCATCAAACCGCTCATCAGCCTGGTGCCGCCCGACCCGTCGTCGTCTGCGCCCGCGCGATGTGATGGGGCTGCTCAAGCTGGGCCAGTACGCGGCGGAGCCTCTCGGAAAAGGAGCTGTACACCATCGCCAAGCTGGTCACGCAATCCTCCGCGGACCTGCTCGAAGAGTGGTTCGAGACCGACGCGCTGAAGGGCACCAAGGCCGCCAGCGGGATCATCGGCACCTTCCTTGGTCCGCGCTCGCCGGGGACGGCTTATGTGCTGCTGCACCATTACATGGGCGAGATCGACGGCGCCTTCCGCGCCTGGGGCTTTGCCAAGGGCGGTTCCGGCGGGGTCAGCGGCGCTATCGCGCAGGCGGCGAGAGCGCTCGGGGCCGAGATCAGGGTCAATAGTTCCGTTGCGCAGGTCATCGTCAAGGGGGGACGCGCAGCCGGCGTCGCGCTCGAGAACGGCGAGGAACTATATTCCAAAGTCGTCTTCTCGGCGGCCGATCCCAAGCGGACCTTCCTGCAGTTCGTCGACCCGAAATATTTTCCCGGATGAATTCGTTCATTCCATTCAAGAATTTCCGCGTGCGCGGCTCGTCGGGCAAGCTCAACCTGGCTCTTTCCGAGTTGCCCGATTTACCGCATGGCCTGTAGGGGCGGACGGCCGTCCGCCCCTACCCCATCGCGGCGCGATCTCCATCAGCCCCAGCATCGACTACATCGAGCGCGCTTACGACGACGCCAAGTACGGCCAGTTTTCGCGCCAGCCCTACATCGACATGATCATCCCTTCGATGATCGACCCCGATATGGCCCCGCCCGGGCAACATGTGGCCTCTTGCTTCGTGCAGTACGCGCCTTACGACCTGGAAGGCGGCTGGAGCGATGAGAAAAAAGCAGCTTTCGCCGAGACGGTCATCTCCACCCTGGAGCGGTACGCGCCTAACATCCGGCGCGCCATCGTGGGAATGCAGGTCATCACCCCCAAGGACATCGAGCGCATCGCGGGCATCACCGGCGGCAACATCTTCCACGGCGAGCTGCTGCTGCACCAGATCTTCTTCATGCGCCCGGCGCCGCAGTGGGCCGACTTCCGCACGCCCCTGCCCGGCTACTACCTGGCTGCCAGCGGCGCGCATCCCGGCGGGGGTGTGATGGGCGCAGCGGGGAAACTGGCCGTGCAAGAGGCGCTTAAAGACTGGAGATGACGCACCACGGAAAGCACGGAGAGCTCAAAAAATTCTCTGTGAACTCCGTGATCTCTGTGGTAAGCAAAGGTGACTTATGAAGACATACGACGCAATCATTATCGGTGCAGGCCATAACGGGCTGGTCGCTGCGGCATATTTAGCCAAAGCGGGCAAAAAGGTGCTGGTGCTGGAACGACGGGACATCCTCGGCGGGACGCTAGTCACGGAGGAATTCGACGGTTTCCAGGCGGACATGGTTCAAAGCGGTACGTTGCGCCCAGACATCCTCCGCGATCTGGACCTGTCCCGCTTCCCCGGCCCGCCGCGGTCCAGGGCGGGCGGACGCAAGCCCAGGCCTGCTTCCGTCAAACCGGCTTTTATCTCTCTGTTGCCTGATTCCGACAACCTCGTCATCGATATCGATCCCGCTAAAACAGCCGCATCCATCAAACACTTCTCCGCAACGGACGCGGCGCGCTGGCCGGAGTTCCTGGCTTTTATGTCGAAGGCGACTTCTTTCCTCGAGGCCGCCTACCGCACCCCGATGCCGCGCCTGCCCAGGCCCGAACTCCCTGGAGGAAGGCCTTCCCCTCGCCCAACTCGGGCTTAAGCTGCGTTCTATGGGTCGCAAAGACATGCTCAACATCATCCGCGCCCTGCCGATGACCGCGGTCGAGTTTGTGGAGGAGTGGTTCGAATCCGAGCAGTTGAAGGCGGCAGTTGCCTCGCTTGGAGTCCACGGTGTGACGCTCGGCGTGATGTCGGCGGGAACCACCTTCAATCTGATCCACAACTGGCTCAACCGGGGCGGCCTGGCGCATCGGCATATCGGGCAAGCGGGACAGATAACGGGCGCGCTGGTGGAGGCCGCCAAAGCTTACGGCGCGGAAATCCGTTGTAATGCAGAAGTGAAATGTATACAAGTAGACAGGAATACAAGTAAGGGCGTTGTGCTATCGAATGGGGAAGAGATTTTAGCAGACACAATCTTTTCCGCAGTGGATCCAAAACGCACGTTTCTATCTCTGGTCGGCCCACTGGAACTGCCGCCCACCTTCGTCTGGAACGTGCAGTCGATCAAGATGCGCGGCTCGCTTGCCAAAGTACACCTGGGCGTGGAGTCCCTACCTGAGGGCATGGCGCCATATACCACCTATGTCCTTGCCCCGTCGCTGCGCTATGTGGAAAAAGCTTATGATGCCGCCAAATACGGTCAGATCTCGGAAAAGCCTTATCTCGAAGTCACAACCACAGAGAATGTGATTTCGATCCATTTTCAGTTTGCGCCCTATCAGTTAAAAAGTGGAAAGTGGAAAGTGGAAAGGGAAAGCCTGGAAAAACTGGCGATTGATATTCTCACAGAACATTTCCCCAATCTCCAATTTCTAATCTCTAGTACCAAAACCATTACACCTCATGATTTGGAAACCACTTACGCTCTCACCGAGGGTGATTTAAACCACGGCCAGCTTATGCTCGACCAGTTCCTGTTCATGCGCCCCATTCCGGGCTGGGCGAACCACAAAACCCCGATCCACGGGTTGTACCTGTGCGGAAGCGGCGTCTATGCCGGGGGCGGAATCAGCGGCGCGAGCGGGCGCAATGCGGCAAAGAAGGTGTTGCAGGAAAAAGGAGATCCGCTGGTTGAGTAGACCGAGCGCTCTTCCTGCTCGCCAGGGCAGGTGTGCGAAGGGCGTATTGCCCGTCCTGGCGTTCTGGACCAGGGAAACCAGCTTTTTCAACTGTGGCCTCGATAGGGCGGAAAAGCAGCGCCTGCTCGACCACCAACTTCCTAAGGAGATTTTTATGGTTACTTATCGCAAAACGACTGACACGTTTACTGCCGGCTCAACGACCCTGCCGCAAAAGTATTACACCTCCGAGGAAGTATTCGAACGGGAGAAGGAGCGCATCTTCAATCGATACTGGATCTGTGTTGGCCACCACAGCCGCATCCCGAATCCGGGTGACTACTTCCTGTTCAATCTCATGGGCGAGAGCCTAATCATCTTGCGGGATAAGGAAAATCAGGTCCGCGCCTTTTACAACGTCTGCCGCCATCGCGGCACGCGGATCTGCGATGCAGCTGAAGGACAGTTCAGCAACAGCATCCAGTGCAGCTACCACGCCTGGACCTACGGCCTGGATGGTAAATTAATCGGTGCGCCTTTTATGAAAGAGGTGGAAGGCTTTCGTTGGGAAGATTACCCTTTACAAGCTGCGCCCGTCGAACTATGGGAGGGCTTCCTCTTCGTGCATCTTGGACTCGAGGATCCGGAACCTTTTGCCGAAATGTACGCGCCACTGATCGGTCGTTTGAGCAAGTGGAACATGGACAGCTTAAAATCGCACACACGCATTTCGTATGATGCCAGGACGAACTGGAAGTATGTCATCCAGAACTTCAACGAGTGCTACCACTGTCCCACCATCCACCCGCTCCTGAACAAATATGCCAACTACACCAGCGCCGAAAACGACCTGGTCGAAGGACCCTTCCTGGGCGGGTTCCTGAGCATCACCAGCGGCGGCAGCATGACGGTCTCGGGCCGAACGTGCGCCCTTCCGCTCGGCGACCTCGACCAAAACGAGAGCCAGCGCGGATACTATTACTCGCTCCTCTCCAACCTGCTGTTGAACATCCATCCCGATTACGTTATGTTCCATTTGATCTTCCCCGAAGCGCCGGGGCGCAGCAAAATCGTTAGCGAGTGGCTGTTCCACCCCGAAGCCGGAAATCAGCCCGATTTTCGCCCGCAGGAGGCGGTCGACTTCTGGCACGAGACCAATTTGCAGGACTGGCACGTGTGCGAGTTGGGCCAGCAAGGGGTCGAATTCGAAAGCGTACAGGCCTGGGTGGTATACCCCCCGCGAAAGTTTACTGGCGGCTTTCGATGAACACTATTTGAAGATCATGGGCGATTAAGAAGGAGAGCCTGCAGGGAAAGGCGCAGTACAAGTTTCACAATTTACACAAAATGAGCCGACCCTGATTGCAGGGTCGGCTCATTTCCGGTCGGAATTCGACATTGGGCTTGTAAATTTCAAGAATCCGTGCTCATGCATGTGATCCGTGGCGAAATCCTGAGTTGGCAACGAAAGTTTATCCGGCAGGCAAGGCTCTTCGCCTTCCGCCCAGCAGATAGCCTAACACCAGCCCGGCAATAAACCCACCAACATGCGCCATATAGGCCACACCGCCTGTATTTGCCGAGGTGATTTGGCCGAGACTAAAGAGCTGGATCAGGAACCACAACCCTATCACTACCAGAGCAGATGTCGCTGTAACCACGCGACCCATCAACACGTTCACGCGTCTCCCTGGGAACATGACAAGATAAGCGCCGAGCACACCAGCGATCGCCCCGGAGGCGCCCAAGTTGGGCACGTTTGAGTTCATACTTAAAAGGAATTGGGCAAAGGTTGCCACAATCCCACACACAATGTAAAAGATCGCGTACAGCCCGTGGCCTAAGCGGTCTTCCACGTTGTCGCCGAAGATCCACAGGTATAACATATTCCCGCCGAGGTGGAGCCAGCCGCCGTGCATGAACATGGAGCTAAAGATCGTCAGGAATTCACTCGCCGGATTAGCCAGAAAACGGGCCGGTACGAAGGCCCAGCGCTCGATAAACGGATCTCCCGCGCTGAGTTCCAGGAAAAAAACGACTACATTGATTGCAATCAGAATGTAGGTAACGTAAGGGACAGTTCTACGAGTGCTATCATCATCGCCAATGGGTAACATGGGTTTGCTCCTCCTTAAGCTGGAAGCGGTTTACGCTTCTTTGTTTTATTGAAATCATTATGAAGGATAACGCGAACCGATGTAAATAGGGGCTTGCCCAGTATGGAATGCAGGAAAACCCTACCGTTTAAAGAAGTTGCGGCACAACTGGCTTCAAATCCCGATGCTTTATAGCGCTTCTCCCGTGTTGGTGGAGAAAAGGGAGCAGGGATTTTAAATAAAACAACCGGAGCTCCGGTTGTTTTGCCCTTTTACAAAAACTCAATAAATCACAGAATTACAAAGGGAACTTCTTCGGGATCTACCAGAGCCGTTCGGTTTATTTGAGCCGGATTGCTGGAAAAATACCTGGGAAAGCAAAGTTGCAAAGTACGGTGAAACGGTTGGAGCGGTTTCTCGACAATCCAGCCATTCGTGTTCGTGACTGGTATAAGCCGGTCGCTCTTCAATGGCTTGCAGAACAGCTGGCGAGCCTTGGAGAAATCCATCTGATCGTGGATGGTACCAAAGTTGGTTTTGGTCATCAATTATTGATGGTCAGCCTGGCCTATCGCAAACGTGCCATCCCGATCGCCTGGACCTGGGTCAAGTATGTGCGCGGACATAGCACAGGCAGCAAACAGATCGCGTTACTTGCTTATGTAAAAACGCTCATTCCGCGTGGAGCCGCCGTTTTTCTGGTCGGTGATACCGAATTTGGAGCTGTCAAAGTGCTAAAACAACTGGACAAATGGCATTGGTACTACGTTTTACGCCAAAAATCAGATACGTTGGTCTGGTCACAGACTGAAAACCAGTGGGTGTTTTGCAACTTTTTTTCGCGTTCTTTTCCCTTCTAAACTGTATGGTCCTATAAACTTCTGATTTACTGAAACTACTTTGCCAGTGTCAGCAGGACGCCGTTCTGTGAGGGGTCGTGCAAGAGCAGGCCATCTTCAGTTTGGTTTGCAGGGAGGCCCGCCTTTTCTACCCGCGCAATCACTTCGTCCAACGCGGCCCGGTCGGGCAACTCGACCGAAAAGTAGCGCAGACCGAGCGCATCAGCCGGGGGCGGGGGAGCATCTGCGCCCTGCCAGGTGTTGAGGCCAACGTGGTGGTGATAGCCGCCCGCGGATACGAACGCCATCCGGAACGATTTCGCTACGCCCATAACATCGAAGCCGATGATACCGTGATAAAAATCCACGGCCTCGTCTATGTCTCTGACGTGCAAATGGACATGTCCCACGCGGGTCTCCGCCGGAATGGGCTGATCCAACGTATCGTCTTCCTTGAGATGGCTGAATAGCGCCTCTACGTCCAACGGTTCGCGGCCGTCGCTTAGAGAACCATCCGCGCGGCGGGTGATGTACTCTCCGTTTTCCATCGACCAGGATCCGTCTTCAGGCGATTCGGTATATAGCTCTATTCCATTTCCTTCCGGATCATCCAGGTAAGTGGTTTTCGTCATGATGTGATCGGTAGGATAGTTGCGATATTTCAAGGCGAACAGCCGCGCCATGACGCGCGCCAGTTCCCGCCGGTCTGGGAACAGCACCGCGAAGTGGTACAGTCCGGTCACGCCACGATAGCGTTTGAAGCCCGGTTGCTCTACGAGGCGGAGCAATTCTTTATCACTCGTTCCGAGAACTGCCTGATCCCCTTCCCGCCAAAGTTGCACAAACCCAAGAGCCTGTTGGTAGAAAGCGATCTGGGTATCCAGGTTGGCTACTGCCAATGAAACGGAACCAATTTTGGTGGCGGGGTGAATTGAAAATTCGGTTTTGGCTTCTGAATTGGGGTAAACACTCATAAATGATCTCCAGTCGTATCTGCTCAGGCTTGGTGAGTAGTTCCCGAAAAATGGTGTGCGTGGGGGCGTACGCCCCCACGCACACCATTTTTCGGTTCTCTTCTGTATAGGATAGGCTGAGTAGTCACATCCAGCCTTACTATCAGGACAAACCGTAAGCAACGTTTCTTTCCAGGTTAATCTGCTGCGTGCAGGATGATCCGTCCGCGGCCATGGCTAGTCTGGCTGAGTTCCTGCGCCTCCCGTGCATTGGCTAATGGAAAGACAGTCTCGACCACCGGTTTGGCTTTGTTCGACTCGATCAACTCGGAAATCGTCTTTAGATTTTCCGCGGACGCCCTCCCGGAACTGATCCCGCGGACGCCGTGCTTTTCACCAGCGTTCTCCGCCAGGCGTGCGGCGACCGTGACCAGAATCCCTCCCGGACGCAGAACCTGCCACGAATGATCGGGTAGATCGCCGCCGACGGTAGAGCCATTTTTATCTAATAGCCTATCTCTTCTTTTACGATAATCATCGTGATGCGGTTCGGGCGGATCTCTTTGTTGACGATCAAGATCTTGTTGACGCCCGTACCCATTTGATAGAGTTCCTGCATGTGTACTTCCTCGAGCGGTAAGGTGTACTCGTAAATTCGTTTAAACCCCTCATCCAGGTCTTTGACCAGCTTCTGTGTGCCAACCACCCAGATGACCTGGCCAGCACCGGAAGCGTACGGACCAAGCTGGCTGCCGGTGTTCGATGCGATCAGCACCTGGCCATCTTCGGTTACGGCATGCACGCTGCCGGCTGCATAATCCGGCGCGCCGCCCAGCTTGCGGATCTCCCGGCCCTGGGTCGCGCGATCCATTGCAAACATCTTAGGTCGCAAGGCATTGAATTTTCCCGATTGATCGATCTCATCCTTGATTCCAAGCGTTTCGAGCGTGACTGAAGCGCCGAGAAAAACTTCGGCCCCTTCCGGAACAAGTTCAAAGAACATCCTCTTCGCTTCCTCTTCGTTTTCAGCGATCAAAGTATGAATATTATTCGACTCTAGCGCTTTGGCAGTGCGTTCGATCTGTTCATCAGTTGCTACCTCTTCGAATTCTTCATTCGGTGTAAAGGTACGTTCATGCATAACATTAACCATTTGACTCTCCACAGGGATTATGATATATTCTCAACTGTTGTCGTTTAAACAACAGATGTTGTATAATTTACCCTTCTTACCAAACCGGGTCAACCATCAAAAAACGGATTTTGTTGCTTAAGCAACATCGGAGCCAAAATGTTGTCTACAATGCAAGATGAAAAAGAAGATCCCCGCGTCACCCGGACCCGGGGCCTGCTCGAAGGCGCCTTTATGGAGGTTGTAGCAGAAAAAGGATTCCAGTCGGTTTCGGTGAAGGACATTACCGAAAGAGCGGGGGTGAATCGCGCCACGTTTTATGCCCACTTCTCCGATAAATACGAGTTGCTTGATTACAGCATCCGCACCCAGTTCAGGCAGGAGCTTGAAAAGCGCACTTTAAACGTCTGCACCTTCAGCATGCAAAACTTGCGCGCTTTGATCGTTACAGTTTGTGAGTTTATTTCAACGGCCAGCTCGCATTGCAATCCCCCCTCGCCCCAATTTGAGTCGTTAATGGAAACGCAGGTCAAAGCGCAGGTCCAAGAACTCATTCAAAATTGGATCGAAAAACGCGAGACGAACGTCGAGCCGAACATAGCCGCCACTGCGGCAAGCTGGGCTATCTATGGATTGGCCCTGGAGTGGAGCCGGGACAAGAAACACGATCGTGTCGAAGCATTCGCAGAGCAAGTGCTGCCCTTGATCGCTGCGAATTTGAATCTGGCCGCACAACCCGATTAATGGTCAGGAGGAATTGTCACACAACCAGCGCTTGAACCACAGAAATGAGAAAGGCAAGGAGGGCAACCAACGCACCCCACTTCAGCACAGATGTATGTTTCAAAATTTGCCGGACGACCTTGCCCTTGTTTTTGTGAGGGAAAGGCATGTTTTCGGGCACCGGGACACCAAGGAAGGCGCACAAAGGCTCCCATCCCTGGCGGGCTTCGAAAACCAACAGGCGCTCCGGCGGCACCACCCGTTCTACTTCTTCAATATGTGCCTTAAACACTTCGATTGCGTGGGCTTTGTTTTCCAGCTTGTTATCAAAGGTACTCTTCCAGATAACCTTTTCCATTCCTTCTAAAAACTGATATACCGCAGGAATGATGCGCGCGAACCTACGAAACTTTCTGCTGTGCTGGTAGATGGTGTGCATGATGCTTTTGTGCCAGCGTTCGGGATCCCGCACGGTCAGGATCACTTTTGCGTCGGGATACACTTCCATTAAATCGCGGTAATATGCGGCAACAGGCCAGTCCATTGAGGATTGGTATCCGCTGAACACGGTTTCCCAATCCGGTTTGTTTCCCGCCATAATTTCCCCCCAAATTTTAAATGGCCAGGATGTTTCATGACTTCTTCCATGTGGTAACACTTGCCAAATCCCAGTTCTTCCAATGCTGTCTTCAGTGATCGCGTTCCGGTTCGCCCGAAACCTGCTCCAATCACTTTGAGTGCCATACATTCTCCTGAATTTGAACTCTCCACCGATTTTTGCAAACTCCCCTGGATTATCCCATACTCCCCCTGGCAGAGCAATAAGGGTTCTCCCGCTTCCGACGGGATGAAGGCCCGCTAAAAATGGGAGACCCAGATTTCCCAAAGGACCCGATATGTTCAAAAAGCGCGTTTTTTCGAGGCGGTATAATCTTCGCATGGAACTTTATTTTAGGAGTATCGTAGATGGACAATATCAATGTGGGAAAGAAAGCCAGACGCTCGATCCACCTTACAGCAGAACATGTCAAGTCGTACGCGGAAATGACCGGGGATCACAATCCGCTACACTTCGATGAAGATTTTGTATCCAGAACAAAGTTCAAAAAATTGGTGGTCCAGGGCGGACTGACGACGGGCCTGCTGCACGCGCTGGTCGCAATGGACATGCCCGGCCCGGGGACCGTGTTCCTCAGCCAAAATTGGAAGTTCACCGCGCCGGTTTTTATCGGCGACACCATCACGGCGGAAGCCGAAGTGCTATCTGTTCATGCGACGAAACCGGTCACGCAGTTGAAGGTCCTGATCACCCGCCAGGACGGGGAAACCGTGTTGGAGGGGGAAGCCTGGTGTTACACGTTCAAGCCGGAAGCGCCCGATGAAAGATAAGTGGCGCACCGTTATCCTGCTTTCTTTATCCGTCTTGTTTTCGATGGCCGTTTACTTCTCGGCTTCTGCGGTTGTCCCTGCTTTGACGCGGCTGTGGTCGCTGGACGATTCGGGACGTTCCTGGTTGACGATGTCGGTCCAGCTTGGATTTGTGATCGGTTCCGTGATCTCTGCCCTGACGAACCTTTCGGACATTCTGCCTGCGCCCCGTTTAATGGCCTTTTCCGCCTTCCTGGCCGCGCTCGCCACCGCCCTGATCGGGTTTGCGACCAGCTTCCCAATCGCGCTGCTCCTGCGCCTGTTGACCGGGGTTTTCTTGGTGGGTGTTTATCCGGTCGGGATGAAGATCATCTCCACATGGACCCAAAAAGACCGCGGCCTCGGCATCGGCATGCTGGTCGGCGCGTTGACGATCGGGACGGCCTCGCCGCACCTTGTCAACGCCCTGGGCGGCGTGGGCGACTGGAAGTTCGTCATCTACTCGGCAGCCGGACTGGCCGCGCTCGGTGGCCTGATCGCTTTGTTGTTTATCAAAGAGGGACCGTACCGCACCTCCGCCCCCAAGTTCAACTGGAAGTATGTCGGCGAAGTCGTGCGCCAGCGCGAGCTTGTCCTGGCAAATCTTGGGTACCTCGGTCACATGTGGGAACTGTTTGCGATGTGGGCCTGGATCCAGGTCTTCCTGACGGCCAGTTTCGCGCTCACCGGCTTGAACGAAACCTGGGCCAGCGCCGTCGCATTTGCCGTGATCGCCATGGGTGGGCTCGGAAGCATCATTGCAGGCCAGCTCGCGGACCGATACGGACGGACAACGGTTACCATCGTCTCATTGGTCACAAGCGGGGTTTGCTCCCTCGTCGTAGGGTTCTTTTTTGGCGGGAATCCGGCATTGCTGGCGATCCTGTGCTTGATCTGGGGCTTTGCGATTGTGGCAGATTCGGCCCAGTTCTCCGCGGCGGTCAGCGAGCTTTGCCAAAAAGAATATACGGGCACAGCCCTGACCCTACAAACCAGCCTCGGCTTTTTGCTGACTTTGGTGACGATTCGCCTGGTCCCCACGCTGCAGGGATATTTTGGATGGAAATGGGCCTTTGCATTCCTGGCCTTAGGCCCGATCGTCGGCATCGGGGCTATGTACGCGCTGCGCAAACGACCGGAAGCGGCCAAACTGGCTGGCGGCAATCGATAACTTCCGGATGACTGTCTTATGTGGTTCGCTTTCAGGCACTTCTTGAGCTAATGCCAGATGCTCTCGTAATTGCCTTTGATCTCTTTCCCCTCCGCGAAACGTTGGGGGCGATAGATCGATAGGTCCACGGTTTTTGCTTCCCCGTCCAGGATCAATTCGGACATGCACAGGCCCACCGCAGGCGCGATCTTGAACCCGGTGCCGCTCATCCCGCATTGCAGGTAAAAGCCATCCGGCCCGGCCTGGCCGATCAACGGATGCTGGTCAGGTGTGAGGCCGTCGTAGCCGCCGTGCGCGGTGTGCAGGTAACCCTTTTCCATCACCGGCACGCGCAGGCAGATGCGCTCGATGGCGCGTTCCACAAACCCTTTTTGGGCGTGGTCGGTGTCACCTTCGGGTGATTCGCCCAGCGGGTTGCCGTCTTCCAACCCAACCAGGGTCAGGCCGCCGGTTTCGGGGCGGAAGTACAGCTCGTTGGGGAAGTCGATCACCATCGGGTGGCTGGGCCCCATTTCTTTGGGCCGGCCCACGAACATTGTGTCGTGACGCCAGGTGGTGTAAGGCATGTCTAGACTGGCCAACGCGTTGAGCTTGTCCGCCCAGGCGCCGGCCGCGTTGACCACCACCGGGGCGAAGAAATCGCCCTGCGATGTGTTCACGCCCTTTACTTTTCCACCTTCTATGATCAATCCTGTTACCGTGCAGTCCTGCACGATGCGCGCGCGTTTCTCTTTGGCGGCGTTGATCAGTGATGCGGTCGTTGCGCTCGGGTCGGCGTAACCGGATTCCGGCTCGTAGGCTGCCAGGTCGAAATCATCGGTCATGAAGGATGGCGCCAGCCGCTTCACGTCCTCCGCGGAAATCAGGAACGAGGCGATTCCGACTTCCTGGTGCATGGCTGTGTTTCTCCTTAAAGCCCCTTCGTTCTCGCGGGCCACGATCTGGATAAAGCCTGTCCGCGTGAAGCCGGAGTCTCCGCCCACACGTTCCGCCCAGTTGCGGAAGTACCCGAATGAAACCCAGGCCAGTTCCGAATCCTGGCGCACGTCATAGTGCATGCGGACCAGTCCGCTGGAGCGGCCGGTGGCGCCGGCACCGATGATATTCTTTTCCAGCACGACCGCTTCGACCCCGCGTTCCGCCAGGTGAAAGGCCAGGCTGGCCCCGTGGACGCCCGCGCCAATGATGATCGCGTCTGCTGTGTTGGCCATGGGTAAACTCTTATGCTCCAGATAATGCGTATTCCACGGCACTGACTGCGTGGATGATGGTCGTATCGAACAGCGGCACGCTGCTATCTTCTTCTTTGACCAACAGGCCAATTTCCGTACAGCCCAGAATGATCCCCTGCGCGCCTGCCGCAACCAACTTCTCGATCACGCGCCGGTACTCGTTCCGCGATTCGGGTTTGATCACGCCCAGCACCAGCTCCTCGTAAATAATGGCATGGACGGTTTCACGGTCGGCCGCTTCCGGGATCAGCACTTGCAGTCCGTGCCTGCCCACCAAGCGTCCGCGATAGAAATCCTGCTCCATTGTGAACTTGGTACCCAGCAGACCCACCGTGTGCAGTCCACGAGACTTGATCGTCTCAGCGGTGGCATCCGCAATGTGCAGCAACGGGATTTGGATGGCAGCCTGCACCTCATCCGCCATTTTATGCATCGTGTTGGTGCAGATCACCAGAAAATCCGCGCCGCCTGCTTCCACCTGCCGCGCGGCCATGATCATGGCCTGGGTGGCCTCGTTCCAGCGGCCCTCGTGCTGCAGGGTTTCGATCTCGGCAAAGTCTACTGAGACCATCACGCTTTTGGCAGAGTGTAAACCGCCCAGCCTTTCCTTCACCGCCTTGTTGATGAGGCCGATAATATTCGATGGAAGATTCCCAGCTCATGCCCGCCGATCATGCCAATGGTTTGCATCGATGCCATTCCTCCTTCAGCAACCCTGGTGATAATGGTATTGGTCGCGCCCGCCTCTTTCAGGGACCGGGCGACGGCTCTGGCTTTCCCGGACTCGACCAGCGCGATCATGTTGCCCCCGCGTCCCCCGCCGGACAGTTTCGCTCCCAGCGCGCCGGCCTGGCGGGCTGCTTCGACTAAGTGGTCAAGTTCCGGGACGAAACTCCCATGCTGCGCAACAGGGCATGGTTCTCGTCCATCAGCGGACCGAAACTTTCGGGCATGCCGCTTTCGATCAGCTGGCGGGCTGTTTTGGCGATGCTGCCAACAGCCGCGAAAAGCGTCTCGTAGCGTTCCGGTTGCTTGTGGTGTTGCACGCGCACGTCGCGCACGGATTCTTTGGTGGTGGCCGGGATGCCGGTATCCCCGATCACGATCGTAAACGGTTTCTTGACCTGCAAAACCTGGATCGGCTGGCTTTTAACGAAATAAACCGGCTTGGCGAACGTGACGACCGTGTTGTCGATCCCGGAAGGCGTGCCGTGATACAGTTTTTCGGTCTCGAATGCCAGCGCGCTGACCTGCTCGTCAGTCAGTTCCCTTTTCAAGTATTTCGCCAGCGCCCGGATGATGGCCACCGAGACGGCTGCGCCGGAGCCGAGTCCCGATGCGACGGGGATGCTCGAGCGAACCAGTACCGTCACGCCAGAGAGTGAGGCAGCTTCCAGCGCGGTGAGGGTGTTTCGAACGGTGGCAGCCAGCGGGTCGGAGGGAGCGAGAGCCTCCACCTTTTCATTCAATAAGATGTTCGGGGCGTTGATCCGGATCCCGGGGCTGAAGCTCTTGTCGATCCGCGCTTCCGCATGCACCTGTGTGACGGGCACAGCCAGGGCCGGTTGCCCGTAGACAACCGCATGTTCCCCAAACAGGATGGCCTTGCCCGGCGCGTAGCCTTTGCTCATGAGATGTAGAACACCACCAGCACGGTTAATCCCCAGAGCGCGATCGCAAGCTGTAGCGGCCGGTCGGCCAGCACCAGTTCTTCTGGCGCGCTGCCCGTCCCTTTAACTTGCAAAAGGTACTGGTAGCGGAAGATGGCATAGATGATGAAAGGGATGGTCAGCATCATGGCGTGGTTTTCGGGCACGTTGGGTGCTGAAAAGGTGTACATGCTGTAGGTGATGATGGTCATGCCCGAAGCCAGCGTGATCAACTGGTCCAGGAAGCTCAAGGTATACCCGTCCAGCACGCGTCGCTGCGCATTGGGTCCATCTGCAATTTCGGAGAGCTCCGCGCGGCGTTTGCCGGTGCCCATCAACAGGGCCAGGAACGTGGTGAAGATATAGATCCAGGGCGAAAAACGGACCACGTCGATCAGCGCCACCCCGGCCGCCACACGGATTACATATAAGGAAGCCAGCAGGATAATATCCAGCAGCACAACGTGTTTGAGCCACTTGGAATAAAACAAATTCAAGATCAGATAGAGCAGCGCGATGAACGCAAACGCGGGGGAAAGCCAGATGGCAACCGGGAAGGAAACCAAAAGCAGAAGGATGGCAGCCGCCCAGGCGACTTGCAAAGGCAGTTTGCCAGCCGCGATAGGGCGTTCCCGTTTGATCGGGTGCTGGCGGTCCGCATCCGCATCGGCGATGTCGTTGATGATGTAGACCACGCTGGCGACCAGGCTGAAGACAATGATGCCTAGGATGGTATTCAGCATGGCGTCCGAATTGGTCAGCTTGCGGTCGAAGACGATGGCGGCCAGCAAAAAAACGTTCTTGGCCCATTGCTTGGGTCGCATGGTTCGGAGCAGGGCTTTCAGCATCTGGTTATTTTACCTGTTTATCGAAGACCTGACAGACCTTCAAGACCAGCCAGGTCTGATAGAATAAATCCATGGCAAAGATACGGCTGGACATCCTGCTGACCGAACGAGGTCTGGCTGAAAGCCGCTCCAAAGCGCAGGCTATGATCATGGCCGGGCAGGTGCGTGTGGACGATCAGGTCACGCTCAAGCCTGCTACCGGGGTTTCGCCCGATTCCGAGCTGACGGTGGATTCCGGCCCGCGCTTCGTCTCGCGCGGCGGTGAAAAGCTGGATTCTGCGTTAGAGGCGTTTGGCATCGATGTAACCGGCCTGACTTGCGCCGACGTGGGCGCGTCCACGGGCGGCTTTACGGATTGCTTGCTCCAACGTGGCGCGGAAAAGATCTACGCCATCGACGTGGGCAAGGGCATCCTGCACTGGAAGTTGCGCAACCACCCGCGCGTGGTCGTGATGGAACAGACCAACGCGCGTTATGTCGAAACTCTACCGGAACCGGTCGATTTTGTGACGATCGATGCATCGTTTATTTCGCTTAAGATTCTTTTACCAGTGGTTAGAAACTGGATTCGCCCCTCACTATTTCGACAGGCTCAACACGGCGCCCCGTCCCATCTCCCTGAAAGGGAGAGAGGAGGAAATTGTGGCATTGATCAAACCCCAGTTCGAAGCCGGCCGCAAAGACGTCTCGCGCGGGGACGGGGTGATTCGCGATCCGGAGATCCATCGCCAGGTGCTGCTGGATGTGCTGGCGTTTGCGCAAGAGGAAAAATTTAACTTGAAAGGCCTGATCCGTTCGCCAATTACAGGACCCAAGGGAAACATCGAGTTTCTGGCCTGGCTGGGTCTCGCTTCCGGTGGCGAGACAGTTGAAGCGTTGGTCGATCACGTTTTACCAAAGGAAGAAGAAAATGAAATGCCCTAAATGTGGGTCGACCCTGATCAAGAAATCTTACAAAGGCATGATGGAAGTGGATTGCTGCCCGAACTGCCGCGGCATGTGGCTGGACTTCGACGAGCTCGACCGGCTGGAAGACGTCGCCTTTGACCGGGATGAAAACAAAGGGTCGTTGCTGCATCGTCAAACTTTAACCAACTTTTCTTGTCCTAGGTGCGAATCAAAGTTGCAGGAATTCCAGTACCGGTTGTATGAACTCAAGCTCGATTATTGCGAGAACCAGCACGGCTTTTGGCTGGACGAGGGCGAAGATGTGCGCGTGATGGGCATCATGGCGACGCGCGCCATGGAAGTCCAGCGCAAAGTGGACGCCGAGTCCGAGTGGCAGGGGATGCTCAAGAAAATGCACTTGTTCCTGAAAGGACGCTAGGAAACAAGGCCGGCGTGATACAATATCGCTCATCGTAGTTTTCTCACAAAGTCATAAAATTGTATCTTTTCAGAAATTAGGGCACTTTCCCTCTCTTTTTGGTGTAGATACACTAGGAGAATAACTATGGCAAACTCATACGTGAAAAGTTTGATGGGGCAAAAAGAACGCATCTTATTACTGACCCGCCAGCACTGGTTTGCCCTGTTCAGCTCGATTGCATTGGAAATTTTCTTGATCATCGTCCTGGTGGCGGGGGTCATTGCTGCAATGTATTACTATCCTGTGGCCGTCTACGGCTTTATCCTGGTTTTGGTCCCGTTGTTCGGGATGATCCGGGACATTCTGATCTGGCGCAATCACGAGTACATCGTCACCAACCGGCGGGTGATGCAGACGGCGGGCGTTTTCAGCAAGAAGGTGGTCGACTCATCGTTGGAAAAAGTGAACGATATCAAGATGAACCAGTCTTTTTTTGGAAGGCTGTTCGACTACGGGAATATCGAGATCCTGACCGCCAGCGAACTGGGGGTCGATCGCTTCGAACGGATCGCGAACCCGATCAAGTTCAAGACCACCATGTTGAATGCCAAAGAAGACCTGGATATTGAGGAGGATGACCTGCACATGGAACACGAGGATGACATCCCTACCTTGATCGCCAAACTGGATGACCTGCGCAAACGAGGCATTATCTCGGAAGAGGAGTTTCGGGAAAAGAAAGCCGATCTGTTGGCGAAAATGTAGCTAAGTAGTTTACAGAAAAAGTCTTTTGATCGCGCCGTGGGGGAATGCCGAGCCAGAGGATCCAATGTAGATATCCGGATTTGGGATGCGAGCGTGTCTCTCGCAGGGACATGCTCGCATCCCAAATCTGGTCCACTTCCACGCGAAATCCTTGGGAACCTTGCATTGCTTGAGAAGCAATAGATTAAAATCGAGTATACTTCCCCCGCTTAATTGCAATTATGACTTCAAACATCCGTAATTTCTGCATCATCGCGCACGTGGACCACGGCAAGTCCACGCTTGCGGACCGCTTGCTTCAGCTCACGCACACGATTTCTGACCGTGAGATGACCGAGCAGGTTCTGGATACCATGGATCTGGAACGCGAAAAAGGCGTGACGATCAAGGCCTCCGCTGTGCGCATGATCTATCAAGCCAGCAACGGCTCTGAGTACGAACTGAACTTGATCGATACTCCCGGCCATGTGGACTTTGGCTACGAGGTCAGCCGGGCGTTATATTCCTGTGAAGGCGCGGTCCTGGTGGTAGACGCCACCCAGGGGATTGAAGCGCAAACGCTGGCGAACCTGTATGCGGCCATCGAAGCCAATCTCGAAATCATCCCGGTTATCAACAAAATCGACCTGCCTTCCGCCCTTCCCGACGAGGTCGCCGAAGATGTCGGCAGCCTGCTGGGGGTCGAGCCCGAGTCGGTCCTGCAGATCTCGGCCAAGGCCGGCCAAAACGTCGATTTGGTGTTGGATGCAATTGTCGAAAAGGTCCCGCCGCCTGCGGATAAAAACGAAGCGCCGCTGCGAGCGTTGATCTTTGATTCTCACTACGACTCTTATAAAGGTGTGATTGCGTACGTGCGCGTGATGGAAGGCGAGATCAGTTCTACCGAAACGGTGCGCATGATGTCCAACAAAGTAGATATCAAACCGGTCGAAATTGGGATTTTCTCGCCCGGGATGAAACCGGTCAAGAGCCTTTCGTCCGGGGAAGTGGGGTACATCGCCACCGGCTTGAAGACGGTCCACGAATGCCGGGTGGGCGATACCATCACCCACCCAGCCAAACCGGCATCTGATCCCTTGCCTGGGTACCGCCATCCCAAGCCGATGGTCTTCGCCGGGATCTATCCCGTGGACGCCGATGATTACAGCGATCTGCGCGACGCGCTCGACAAACTGCAACTCAACGATGCCGCCCTGACCTTCCTCCCGGAAACATCACAGGCGCTGGGCTTTGGCTTCCGGGCCGGGTTCCTGGGCCTGTTCCACATGGAGATCATCCAGGAACGCATCGAGCGCGAGTACGAACTGAACGTGCTGTTTACGGCGCCGTCCGTGGAATATGAAGTCTTGTTGATCGATAATTCCACCGTGATGATCGATTCGCCCGCAGAGTTGCCAGACGAGAGCAAGATCGTCGAAATCCGCGAACCGTGGATGAATATCGAAATCATTACTCCCACCGATTATTACGGTCCGATCATGGACCTGGTGACCAAGCGTCGTGGTGAATTCACGGGGCAGCAATATCCCGCACCACACCGGGTGCAACTAAACTACACCATCCCGCTTTCGGAGTTGATCGTCAACTTCTTCGACGAGTTGAAATCCCGTACCAAGGGATACGCTTCCCTGGACTACCATTTTGCCGAATATCGCCCCGACAAGCTACAAAAATTGGAAATCCTGGTCAACGGTGAACCGGTGGACGCGTTGGCATCCATCGTGCACGAAAAGGATGCTTATCACAGAGGCCAGCGCTTTATCACCAAGCTCAAAGGCATCATCCCGCGCCAGTTATTCGACGTGGCCATCCAGGCTTCCTCGGGCGGACGGGTCATCTCGCGCGCCAACGTCAAGGCCACCCGCAAGGACGTGCTGGCCAAATGTTATGGCGGCGACATCACCCGCAAGAAGAAATTGCTCGAAAAGCAGAAAAAGGGCAAAAAACGCCTGAAGATGATTGGCAACGTGGAAATCCCACAGGATGCCTTCATGGCGGTGTTAAAATTGGACGAGGAATAAACTCACCACAGAGAGCACGGAGAACGCTGAGAAAGAAAAAATAAAAGCTCCGTGCACTCTGTGCGCTCGGTGGTGAATGAGTATGTCCCTAAAATGGAAAGAAGTAAAACGCTGGTTGCCCGGTGCGCTGGTCAGTATCCTGCTGATTGCGGGAATTTTGTATTTTGTCGATCTCAGCGAGATGATGGCTGCCATCCGTTCGGCCAATTATGTCATCCTGCTGTTGGCGCTGCCGTTATCGTTTCTATGGATGGCCGTACGTGCCATTGTCTGGCGCACGTTGCTGCGCAATCGCGCCTCCTATCGGGATGTCTTTCTCACGATTGGGGAAGGCTACCTGCTGAACAACTTCCTGCCCTTCCGCCTGGGGGAAATCGGGCGCGCGTTTCTGATCAGCCGCAAATCAAACTTACAGTTTATGGAAGTCCTCCCCACGATCGTGATCGAGCGCGCGGTAGACCTGGCCTACTCGGCGGCGATTTTGCTGGTTTCGCTGCCGTTTGTCGTTGGAGCGGAAGGCGCCGGTCAGATTGGTGTCATTGTCGGCCTGGTGGTGCTGTTTGGCCTGGTGGCGTTATATCTCCTGGCGCGTTATCGCCAGTGGGCGTTGACCTTGTTCCACAGGCTCAGCCAGCGCTGGCCCGCGCTGCAACGGGTCGGTGGCGGTATCGTTGAAGCATTCCTTGAGGGTCTTGCCGTTCTCACCGATGGCTGGCTCTTCGCCCGTTTCCTGTTCTGGATGGCCGTCAACTGGACGGTCGCTCTTGTTTCCTACTTCATGATCATCCTGGCGTTCTTTCCGGATGCGCAGCCTATCTGGGGTTTCTTCGGCCTGGGCGTAGCCGCTTTTGGAAATGCCATCCCTTCTTTGCCAGGGGCGATCGGCACCTTCGAAGGCGCTTTTGGCGGGGCGCTGACGATCCTGAGCGGCGACCAGTCTACTGCGCTGGCGGCGGCCCTGGCTGGCCGATTGTATATGTACATCAGCGCCATCGTCGTGGGGTTGATCGGTTTGGCAAGCGAAGGACAGACGCTTTCCGGGATTTACCAGCAGTTGAAGGAGTTTAGAGTAAAAGGTAGTGCGAGCGCTGATTAGCATGAGCTGGACGGTGTTACAGAAAGAATCTCGAAACAGAGAATGATTCCCCTTCGCGATACGATCAGGTCCCGCAAATTCCCGCTTGTCAACTGGTTGATCATCCTTGGCCAACATTGCGGTATTTTACTTATGAGCTGCGCATCGGTCCTTCAGCCTTGAACGGATTGATCCAGACCTGGGGCCTGGTCCCGGCCCAGTTTTGGGCTCAGCCGCAAACCAACTGGATGACGCTGTTCAGCGCCATGTTCCTGCATGGCGGGTGGCTTCACATTATCAGCAATATGTGGGTCCTTTTTATCTTCGGCGACAACGTGGAAGACCGCATGGGCAGCATTGGCTATCTGGTGTTTTACCTGCTGAGCGGTCTGGCAGCCGGGTTGTTGCAGGCGTTTTTGCTCCCCGATAGCCCTGTCCCCATGGTTGGAGCAAGCGGCGCGATCGCCGGTGTCCTGGGAGCCTATCTGCTTTTATACCCGCGCGCCCGCATTCTCAGCCTGGTCCCGATCTTATTCATTTTTACGCTGGTCGAGATACCGGCGCCTATCTTTTTGTTATTCTGGTTTGGTTCGCAGTTGTTTTCAGGCGTCCTTTCTTTGGGCGGTGCGGCCGGGAGCGGAATCGCCTGGTGGGCGCACATTGGCGGTTTTGTGTTCGGTTTGCTGGCTGTGTTTTTGTTTGCACGAAGGCGCCAGGTTAGCTATTATTAGACTTCCGTTCAAAACAATGAATGAAGGAATAGAAATGTCTAAAAACTATCTCATCACCGGTGGAGCCGGATTTATCGGTTCGAACTACGTCCATCGTCTTTTGGGGCGCGGCGAAACTGTAACCATCTATGACAACCTCAGCCGGGCGGGCGCGTCCAAGAACCTGGCCTGGTTGCAGGAATCGTTCGGAAAAAACGGGCCCAGGTTGATCGTCGGGGATGTGACGGACTCCGCTCTTTTGGCGGAAGCGGCCCAAGATGCCGATGTCATCGTTCATTTGGCGGGCCAGGTCGCCGTCACGACGTCCGTTGTAAATCCGAGAGAGGACTTTGAAGCGAACGCGCTCGGGACGTTCAACGCGCTGGAAGCGGCGCGCGCCTCGAACCGCGACCCCGTGTTTGTATACGCTTCGACGAACAAGGTCTACGGCGGGATGGAGGACGTGCCCCTGGCGGAAGATGCCACCCGCTGGCGTTACGCGGACCTGGAGCACGGTTGCCCCGAAACCCAGCCGCTCGACTTCCACTCCCCATACGGCTGCTCGAAGGGCTCAGGCGACCAGTACGTGCGCGATTATGCCCGCATCTACGGTCTGCGAACGGTGGTGATGCGCCAGTCCTGTATCTACGGACCCCGCCAGTTCGGGATCGAAGACCAGGGCTGGGTGGCCTGGTTCATTATCGCAGCCGTTTTGGGGCGGGCCATCACCATCTATGGCGACGGCAAGCAGGTGCGCGACGTGCTACACGTGGACGATTTGCTGGACGTGTACGACGCAGCCATCGAGAAGATCGAGGTCGCTGCCGGGCAGGTTTACAATATTGGCGGCGGGCCGCAGAACGTCATGTCGGTCTGGGTGGAGTTCGGGCCGATGTTGGAGAAAGTCCCTGGGCAAGAAGCTCGACGTGGCGCGCGGCGACTGGCGCCCGGGCGACCAGAAAGTCTTTTATGCAGACATCCGCAAGGCCGAGCGCGAGCTGGGCTGGAAGCCGAAGATTGGCGTAGAGCAGGGAGTGGAGAGACTGTTCGAATGGGTACGAGGAGAACAAAGAGTTGTTCTAACAGCGGCATCTTCCGTAAATCTGTTAGGGAAGGATCATGACGAAGCGATTAAGTCGAAGGGATTTTCTCAAGTTTGCAGGGGTATTGCCTCTTAGCGTTGCCGCTCCCGGATTGTTCGAGGTGGATAACAGGCTGCGTGCGTTGCAGTCCGGGCAGCAGAACGTGATCGTGGTTGTTTTCGATGCCTTTTCGGCCTATCACCTCTCGTTCCTGGGCTACGGGCGCAAAACCACGCCCAATCTCGCCAGGTTTGCGGAACGGGCGGTCGTATACCACCAGCACTATGCCGGGGGAAATTTCACCACCCCCGGAACGGCCTCTCTGTTGACCGGAACCCTGCCATGGACCAATCGGGCGCTCAACCCGAACGGGACCGTGATCGAGCCTTTCGTCACCCGGAATATATTCAGTGAATTCCAGGGATATTACCGGCTGGCGTATACCCACAACATTTGGGCGAACAAGTTACTGGAACAGTTTGAAGGGGAGATGGAAGAATTCATTCCCTGGAACCAACTGTTTTTACGATCCTACGATGGCTTTATCCAAACGGTGTTCAAGAAAGACTTCGATGTCGCCTCCGTGGGCTGGGTGCGCAATATGAAAATGGAGACGGAAGGGAATGCCTACTCTTTGTTCCTCGCCCACGTGTATGAAGCGCTTCAAAAGCTCAAAGTAGAAAACCTTAAAAATATGTTTCCCCGTGGAATTCCTTCGACGGGCAGCGCGGACTTTAATTTTGTGCTTGAGAATGCAACCGATTGGATCCGTACTCGCCTCACCCAAATTCCGCAGCCCTTTATGGGCTATTTTCACTTTTTGCCTCCCCACGGACCCTACCGAACGCGTTCGGATTTTTACAATCACTTTCGCCGAGATGGTTTTGTGCCGGTTGAAAAACCGGTCGATATTTTTACACAGAAAGTAACCCGGGAAAATTTGCTGCGCAAACGGACGGAGTACGATGAGTTCCTCCTGTACGTGGATGAAGAGTTTGGCCGATTTTTTGATTCTCTGCAGGAGTTCGGGCCTGTTAGAAAACACCTGGGTGGTCTTCACGTCGGACCACGGGGAAATGTTCGAACGCGGGATAGACGGCCACAGCATGGACGCTTTATATGAGCCTGTCATTCGCATTCCGTTGGTGATTTTTGAGCCGGGGCGTAAAACGGGAATGAGCATACATACCCCGACTAGCGCAGTCGACATTTTGCCCACCATGCTGCACGTGACAGGGCGCGAGATCCCGGAGTGGGCTGAGGGCCAGATTCTGCCGCCATATCGAACAACAGAAGTGGATCCGGGGCGAAGCGTGTTTGCTGTCCGGGCAAATAAAAATAGACAAAAGGAACCGATCAATCAACGTGCGTCTTTGGCGTTGGTCAAGGGGCGGTACAAGCTGCACTATTATTTTGGATATCCAGAACGAGGCATAGAAGAGCTGGTCAAGCTCTACGATATCGAGTCTGATCCTGAAGAATTGGTTGACCTGTACGCCTCCCAGCGGGGCACTGCGGACGAGTTGCTGGCAGAATTAAAGGCCAGGTTAGATGAATTCCAACCAGCCTTATCTTTAAAATCGAGGTTCTATCGTTTTTACCGAGATATGAGCCCGAAAATATGGGTGTGAGCGCGCGTACGCGCGCTCACACCCATATTTTTCGGTATTTTTCCCGCCGTAAGCGGTAAAGCCATAACAGAACGGCTGCACAGATTGCAAGAAGATGAATCTGCCTTCTTGACAGTTGTTTTTAATCTGGTAAAATATGAATACTTGTTCATATATTCATGATTATGATATCTCTTGACCAACACACCGCCTTCCATTTAGCTAACCTGTTCAGCGCTTTGAGCGACCCTGCCCGCTTGCGGATCATGGAACTGTTGCTGGATTGCGAACAGAGCGTGGGCGCGGTCGCCGAAAAGCTGGGCATGACAGAATCCGCCGTATCCCACCAACTGCGCGGGTTGCGCCTGCAACGTATCGTCCGCGCCCGCAAACAGGGCCGGCAGGTTTTCTACTGTCTCGACGACGAACATGTGGCGGAACTGTTCCGTCTTGGTTTGAAACACATGGAGCATGATTGATTTGGATAATAATCACTCGCATATACACATCAATGATTTGACGAAACAAACCGGTCGCCGGATGGCGTTCTCGCTCGCCATCACGCTCCTCTTTGTCTTTGTTGAAATCGGCGCCGGGCTTTTCTCCAATTCCCTGGCTCTGTTAACGGATGCAGCTCATAACTTCACCGATGTGCTGGCGTTGGCGCTTTCCTTGTGGGCTTTACGGCTTACAACCCAGCCCACCAGCCACCAAAGGACCTATGGCTATCACCGCGCAGGCATCCTGGCGGCGCTGGTCAACTCGACTACGCTGGTGATCATCGCGCTTGGGATTTTTTATGAGGCGTATCAACGTTTCCTCAATCCGCCCGAAGTGCAAGCGGATATTCTGATCGGCGTCGGGCTGGTCGCTGTCATCATCAACGTGGTAACAGCCCTGCTCGTCCGGCGGGGTGCGGAAAGCGACTTGAACGTGCGCGCCGCCTTTTTGCACCTGATGGGGGATGTTTTTTCCACGATCGGCGCGGTGATCGCAGGTGTTATTATCCGTTTTACCGACTGGAACTGGCTCGACCCGTTCGTCAGCGTGCTGATTGGGGTTCTGATCTTGTGGAGTGCTTGGGGCATCCTGCGAGAAGCGATCGACATCCTGATGGAAAGCACGCCAACAGATATCGATATGGACAAGATGATCACGGATATCGTCTCTGTGGATGGCGTGCGCGGCGTGCACGACCTGCACGTGTGGTCTATCACCCGCAGTATGCGTTCGCTCTCGGCGCACCTGGTGACAGACGACTTGGCTATTAGCGCAGGATCTTCGATCCAAACCCAGGTGAATGAGGTTTTGTACCAGGAATATCAGATTAACCACGCCACCCTGCAACTGGAGTGCGAGGAGTGTATGCCAAACAAGCAACAATGCGCTTTTGGCGAGTATTCACACCATCACAGGCAGGCCTGATGTTTCCACAGGTATTCTTATCTCCCTTTAACTGTCATATGGTATGTGTTTGATATAATGAACGCGCACTTGTATAAATGTTGCGAACCACTCGAACGGAGTGTAAGGAGATAGTATGTATATAGATCCCAATACCGGTGGTATGCTTGCTACAGTTCTCATTGGTATTTTTGGCGTTTTTTCTGGTGTCATGTTGCTGTTTTCCCGCAAGATCAAAATGGGGATCGCCAAATTTCGCCGCTCCATGCGTAAAGAATCCGAAGAGACCGATCTCAGCGAATCCAAATCCGAATAGACAGTTTTTTGCCTGTCGGAAGATAGCCGAATGAAACCCGGGGTTACGTGCTGACAGTATGCAGCAGGGACACCCCGGCGTATTTTTGTTAAAGCAGGGCTGAAAAAGATGAAGCATTATTCGAAACAAGGGCTCTGGGCGCTTTTCCTGGTTTGTGCCTTTCCGCTTCATGTCTGGACAATCGTTCTCGCGCTCAGGGATTTTTCCTGGGTCACGGAGCGCACAAATTCCTGGGACGCCATTGGGGTGCTCTCCTACGGCCTGGTTTTTGCCTTTATCGAGAGCCTGCTGGTCTTCCTGGTAGCCCTTTTGCTTGGGTTCCTCGTCTCCAGGAAATGGGCGGAGGACCGGCGGATCGCTTTGCTGGGTACTTTGGTGTTGATCGCCAGCCTATGGGCGATGATCAACTATCTTTTCTTTATGTTCAACATTTCCATCCCCGGCCAGACCGTGCTCTTTTTTGGCCAACTGGCCCATCCGCTGCGGGTCTTGTATGCCATCGGCTTGGCTCTGGTTGGTATCACAATCGCCATCCCGGCATATCTGGTCCTGCGGTCGGAAAAGATGGTGCGGGGTGTAAAAGGATTGTTCGAGCGGATCTCTACATTGACGCTGTTGTATCTATTTTTCGATTTTATTGGATTGGTGATTGTTGTCATTCGCAATGTATAGGTAGCAGAAGCATGAAGAAAGAACTGTACCTTCTCCGGCCCGCCAACAATGTGGCGGGTATTTGTTTCGAGGATCTGCTCAGTGCGTTATAATTTTCCGGTTCTATGAAAATTCTTACTGTTCTTACCTATTATCGTCCGCATACCTCCGGTCTGACGATCTATGCAGAGCGCCTGGCGAAGGCGTTCGTCCGGCGCGGACACGAAGTAACCGTTATGACCACCCAATTCGACAGGAGCCTGCCGCGCGAGGAAACCATGGACGGCGTCAAGGTTATCCGCGTGCCGGTGGCCTTCCGCCTCAGCAAAGGCGTCATCGCCCCGACGTTTGGGCTGGTTGCCACCAGGCTGGTCGCGCAGCACGACGTCGTCCAGATGCACCTGCCCCAGTTCGATGCGCCCGGCGTGGCCTTTCGCGGGCGGTTGTTCAGGAAGCCAGCTGTCCTGACGTATCACTGTGACCTGCTGCTCCCGTCTGGGCTGTTCAACCGCTTTGTCAACCTGGTTGTAAATTTTCAGAATGGTATGGCCGGGATGTTAGCCGACCATATTGTGACCTACACCCGGGACTATGCCGACCATTCCCCTTATCTTTCCCGTTACGCTTCCAAACTGACCCCCATCCTGCCACCGGTGGGATTGCCCGATCCAGCCCCCGGCGCTGTCCAGGCCTTCGCGGAGGAGCATCTCGTTAAGGAGCGACGCCCGGTCATTGGCATGGCGGCCCGCTTTGCCTCCGAAAAAGGTGTGGAGGTGCTGCTGGATGCTATGCCAGCCATCCTCGAAAAATATCCGCAAGCGCAGGTCTTGTTCGCCGGGCAGTACCAGGATGTGATGGGCGAGACTGCCTACGCCGCGCGCCTGATGCCGCGCATCCGCGAATACGAAGCAGGCGGGCACTGGACGTTCCTGGGCATCCTCAACCCGCAACAGATGGCTGCCTTCTACCCCAACCTGGACGTGATTACCGTGCCTTCCTTGAACTCGACCGAAGCCTTTGGCCTGGTGCAGATCGAAGCCATGATGAACGGGGTGCCGAGCGTGCCGTCCGCGCTGCCGGGCGTGCGCCAGCCTGTACTAATGCATGGCATGGGCCGCGTCGCTAAAATTGGAGATTCCGCCAGTTTAGCGGCGGCCATCCTGGAGGTCCTGGACGAAGCGCAAAAGTTCAAAGGGAATCCGGCCGAAATCGCGCGCCAATATGACCCGGATACGGTCGCGGCGGCGTATGAGAAGTTGTTTTCAAAGCTGATGGAGAAAAAGCGTTAAGGAATAACCTTAAAACCTTCTTCGCGGAAGTGACCGTCGAACGTGAAGGCGGTTTTGATCCCCAGGCGGCGCATGGTTTGAAATGACGAGCAGTCTACGACACTGAGGTTTCGACGGTTGGATTTCAATACGTATTCAACAGCCAAGGCGTGTTGCTCTTCATTAATCCAATCCACTTCAATTAACGGCAATACTTCTGTTTGGAGTTTCCGAACAAACTCAAGGCCAAGCCGTCTCTGGACCAGAGACAAGCATTCTACGATCAGATAGTTGTTCGTAATAAGATCATGACTGTGTTTAAGTATATCTTTCCAGGTCTCTCGCGCAGAGAGATTGTCTTCATCAACGAAATTGATCAGCGCAAACAGTGCTGATGTGTCTACGAAGATTTTTTCCATGTTCCATAAATCTCGTCAAGATATTTGTCATGGTTGCGAGCTACATCTGTTTTGCCCTCGATATCACGAAATTCTTCCGGGTGCTCTTCAATGTACTTAATGAATTCTAGCGCCCGCTGGCGTTTCTCCTCGCGCTCGGTTTCTTCCGTGGCCGTCGTTACGTACTGGTCGACGCTCTCGCGCACCAGGCTGGCCACGGAGGTCTTGCGCACTTTAGCCAGCTCTTTCAGCGCCTTTAGTTGTTCTTCGGTCAGTTGGACCATCGTGCGGATCATAAAAGCCTCACATCTGCTATCACTTTTTGGAAAAGTGCTATCATTATATCATGTCTGAAAAAGATTTTATCTTCCTGCATCTGCAAGACCTGCCCTACTTCCGCGCCCTCATCCGGGGCGTGGAGGCGACCTATTACCAGGACCTGGACTTGCCCGCGCCCGTCTACGACGTGGGCTGCGGAGACGGCCATTTTGCTTCCCTGACCTTCGAGCGCAAGATCGACGTAGGTCTCGATCCCTGGCACGGACCGATCCACCTCGCAAAGAAATATGGGGCCTATCGCGGGTTGGTGGAAGCGGACGGCGCGCGCTCGCCTTTCCCGAACAACTACTTTGCCAGCGGGTTCAGCAACTCGGTGCTGGAACACATCCCGCACATCGACGCCGTGCTGGCCGATACGGCCCGCGTCCTCAAGCCGGGGGCGCCCTTTTATTTTTGCGTTCCCAACCCGCGCTATCTTTCAGAACTTTCGATCTCGCGCTTGCTGGGCGGTTGGTACACGGAATGGTTCCGGCGCATCTCGCGTGTAGAGCACGCCGATCCGCCCGAGGTCTGGGGAGAACGACTGGAAAGGGCTGGCTTCGAATTAGTCCGCCATTGGGACTATTTCTCCCCGTCCGCGATGCGCGTGTTAGAATGGGGACATTATTTCGGCGCGCCATCGGTGGCCGCGCGCTTGCTGACCGGCAAATGGATCATCGGCCGCGCTCCCTGGAACCTGCGGCTGACGGAGCGGTTTGTCAGGAAGTACGCTTCGCCCGAGCCGGTGGACGACGGCACGTTCACTTTTTATATAGCCAGGAAAAGAAGGAACGACTGAAGTCGTTACTACGCACTTATTTCTATGTCATTCGACGAAAAGTATTTTTCCACTCACACCTACGAAAATACCTCCTTTGCCCGATACAGCCAGTATTGGTGGTCGAACCGATTCTATGCGATCCTGGCGCGCCGTCACGGGAAACGGGGTGGACGCCTGCTGGAGATCGGCTCCGGGTTGGGTCACCTGGTCGGCCAGCTGGAAGACTCGTTTGAAACGTTCGGCATGGATTTGAACCACTGGGCGGTCAAAGAGTTGAGATCCGTGATCGAAAAGACCGCTTTGCAAACCGCCAGCGCGCAGGAAATCCCCTTTGCAGATGGCGCCTTCGAAGTTGTCATCATCAAACATATTGTCGAGCACCTGCCTGACCCCCAAACTGCAATCGCCGAGATCGGCCGGGTGACCGCTCCCGGTGGGATCCTGCTCCTGGCCACCCCCAACCTGGATTCGCTGCTCAAGCCCTGGAAGGGCGAGAAGTGGATCGGCTACCAGGACCCAACCCACATCTCGCTTCAGCCTCCCTCCGTCTGGCTGGATTGGATCGTTCAGTCAGGCTTCTCGCCAAAGCGCGTCTTCGCGGACGGGTTTTGGGATGTGCCCTATATTCCGGTCGTACCAAGGCAAATCCAGAAATTGTTGTTTGGCTCGTTAGGTGGTTTGCAGGCCATAAGCGGGGTGGTTTTCCTGCCGGCGCGCTGGGGGGAGAGCATCATCGTGATTGCGAAAAAAACCAGTAACCAGTAACCAGTGATCAGTATACAGTGATGAACGACGACCCCCAGACTCCATTCATCCGAAGGTCAAACCGAAGAACCAACCGTTCTCGATCTGTTCAAGTCCATTTTCAAGGACTGGAGGTCGTTTTCCAATTTCCTGGCCTCCGCGTTCGACGCCGCGCGGCGGGATCAAATCAGCACTTCCCTGGCCGAAGAGCGGGAAGTGATTGTTGAGCCGCAGCCCGAACCTCTCCCAGCCGGGGTTCCATCCGGCGCAGCTTTTTCCTGGCGTATTTTGGCCGGCCTGGCGCTGGCTCTGTTGGCCCAGTACATGCTCGAGCCGCAGGGAATCTTGCTCAAGCTGGGCGCTTTCCAGTTGGAGAAGAGCGGACGGAACGCGCCCTTCGGGGTGGTCTTTTACGCGATTGCGCTGGGTCTGATCCTGTGGAGTTTCTTCCGGGGCGAAATCCGCCTGTCCGGCCTGTTGCCGGACCACGACCGCCTCGATCCGGAAACGATCCGCTTGGTGCCGTTTGCAATTTCGGCGTTTCTGGCCCTGGCTGCTTATGCCAGTTTCGGCGGCAACCTGTTCACCTGGCTCAACCTGACCCTCTGGCTGCTGGCGATCGCTTTTTTTGTTTACGCCTTGTGGCTGCCTTACCGCCGTGTGCGCAGGGAAAGGACTCCGGAAGACCGTCGCCGGCTCATCGTCTGGGGACTGCTGCTCGTGTACGTGGCTGCGGTGGCGATTTTCTTCCGCGCCTACCGGGTGAACTCCGTCCCGCCGGAGCCGTTCAGCGACCACGCCGAAAAAATTCTGGATGTGTACGACGTCTCGCAAGGCGAGACGCACATCTTTTTCCCGCGCAACACCGGGCGCGAAGCCATTCAGATGTACTGGACCCTGTTGATGAGCTGGATCTTCGGCACCGGGCTTTCGTTCCTGAGCCTGAAAATCGGCACGGTGCTGTTCGGCCTGCTGACCCTGCCTTACATCTATCTGCTCGGCAAAGAGATTGGCGGACCGCGGGTGGGGTTGTTTGCGCTGTTCTTTGCGGCGATTGGCTACTGGCCGAACGTGATCAGCCGGGTGGGGCTGCGCTTCCCGCTCTACCCGGTGTTCGTGGCGCCGGTGCTCTATTACCTGATCCGCGGCCTGCGCACCCGCAACCGCAACGACTTCATCCTCTCGGGCCTGTTTCTGGGAGTTGGCTTGCACGGCTACAGCCCCATCCGGATTTTGCCCGTCGTGGTGGTGATCGCGGTCGGCTTGTTCCTGTTGCATACCAGGTCTAAGGGATTGCGGCGGGATGCCGTTTTGTGGCTGGTTATTTTGGGACTGGCTTCTCTGCTTCGTTTTTATCCCCTTGCTGCGCTATTCCATCGACAACCCGGATATTTTCTCCTACCGGGCGCTCTCCCGGCCTGGGTGGCGCCGAAGCGCCGTTGCCCGGCCCTGCACTGCAAATCTTCTTCTCGAACCTGTGGAACGGCCTGAAGATGTTCAACTGGGACGATGGCGACATCTGGGTCCATTCGGTCACCCAACGGCCGGCGCTGGGAGTGGTTTCGGGGGCGCTCTTTTTGATTGGGGTCGTGCTTCTGATCGTGCGCTACGTCCGCGACCGCCACTGGCTGGACCTGTTCCTGCTCCTGTCCCTCCCGCTTTTGGCGCTGCCCTCGATCCTGTCCCTGGCGTATCCGGACGAGAACCCGGCGCTCAACCGGGCCGCGGGAGCGTATGTGACGGCCTTCGTCATTGTCGGGCTGGCGCTGGACGCCATCGTCTCGTCCATCTTGGCTGCAACGGAAGCAGGCGCGGGGCGCGGAAAGCTGCGCGCGGGCCTGGTCTCGGGCCTGGTTTTGCTCTTGATGTTCTGGTCGGGTTTGCAGAACTACGACCTGGTCTTTCGTCAGTATTACGAAACCTTCCGGGCCAATTCCTGGAACTCGTCCGAGATGGGCGCCGTCATAAAAGGGTTCGAGGAAAAATACGGGAACACAGACACCGTCTGGATCGTGCCCTTCCCGCACTGGGTGGACACGCGCCTGCCGGGCGTGTGGGCCGGCATCCCCAACCGGGACTTCGCCAAGTGGCCCGATACCCTGCAGGAGACGGTACAATTGCCGGGGCCCAAGCTGTTCCTGGTCAAAGCGGACCCGCAACTCCCGGAGGCCAACGACAGCGCAACGCTGGACAAACTCTGGCAGTTATACCCGCAAGGAAACGTTGAACTATACGACTCGGACGTGCCCGGTCATGATTTCTGGGTCTTCTCGGTGCCTGCGCAGTAGATCGTTCTAGAATGAAAGAAAAACACGCCTTTCTTTATGACCTGCTCCTGATCGCCGTGCTGGCTGCGGCGGCGTTTTTGCGGCTCAGCGGGGCGGACTGGGGCGAGCTGCAACACCAGCACCCGGACGAAGGGTTCCTGGTCAGCGTGGTATCCAACCTGCGTGCACACGTGTGCATAGATCCTGCTGTCCCAATCGACGCCTGCCCGCCGGAGCAACAGCGCTGGATGGGCATCGGCGACTATTTCAATTCGGCTGAATCCACGCTCAATCCCTATAACCGCGGCTTTTCGTTCTTCGTGTACGGCAACCTGCCTTTGAATATCGTGCGCTATGCCGCAGAAATCACCGGGAAGACCGATTTTGGGGCCATCAAATTGCTGGCCCGCCAGTTCTCGGCGTTGGCCGATTTAGGCACCATTTTCCTGCTGTACCTGATTGTGGCCAAGCTCTACAACCGGCGCACGGCGCTGCTGGCAGCCGCATTCTCGGCGGTTACCGTCATGCAGATCCAGCAGTCGCATTTCTTCACCACCGATTTGTTCGTCAACCTGTTCGCGTTTCTGGCGATTTATTTTGCGGTGGGGATTGTTCTAGAAGAAAGAGGAGAGAAGAAAGAAGAACTGAGAAAGAAGAAGTGGATACGGAAGAGCCGGAACCACAACTCACCAATCACCAATCTCCAATTACGATATCTCTGGGGAGTCTTTTCCGCGATAGACTATTTTGGCTGAGCATCGCCTTTGGCTTCGCCTTCGGTCTGTCCATGGCCTCCAAGGTTAACATCTTCCCGCTGGCGCTTTTACTGCCAGGCGCGTTCACCATCCGCCTGATCCGGGACAAGGCAGAGCGCGAGCGATTTTTGACAACTGATTACCCCGGCCCGAACTGCGGAGCCGGGGCGGGCTGGCAACGAGTTACCCTCTACCTGATCGTAGGTGGCATCGCCGCTTTCCTGGCCTTCCGCATCTTCCAACCCTACGCGTTCGACGGTCTGCTTGCCCAGCGACCAATGGCTGGCGAACATCGCCGAGCAGCGCGTGCAGGCGCGCGGGGACGCCGACCTGCCCTGGAACCTGCAGTGGGCGCGGCGCTCGCACCTGTATTCCTTCGAAAACCTGACGGTCTGGGGGCTGGGCCTGCCGCTCGGCATCCTGGCCTGGGCCGGGTTCCTGTACATGGGCTGGCGCATCCTCAAGGGCGAGTGGAAGCATGCCTCTGCTGTGGGGCTGGACGGCTTTCTACTTTGGCTGGCAGTCGCTGCAGTTCAACCCGACCATGCGCTACCAGTTGCCAGTCTATCCGCTGCTGGCGATGATGGCAGCCTGGGTGGTGTTTGAAGTGGCGCGGCCATTACACTCTCCAGTCTCCAATCGCCAATTGCATCGCATATCTTCCATAACAAGAAAATTGGCAATTCCTCTGGGCATTCTCGTCCTCATGGCAACCGCTCTATGGGCTTATGCCTTCCACACGATCTACGTCCGCGACGAGCCTCGCATTGCAGCTTCGCGCTGGATCTACCAGAACGTGCCCGGCCCGATCAACCTGCGCTACGAGGCCGGGTCCACGCATACAACAACCGTTGCCGGCGCCACCGGATACGACCCTGCAAGAGGGCTTGCCTTATATCGCTCCCTTCTCCGTCAGCGCGGACGTGGCGGATAGCGACCTGGCAGCCTTTGGCCCGCTCAAGGAGGTTTTCCTTCCGCACGCGGCGGCGCTGACTGGCTCCGGGCCGCAAACGCTGACCTTGAGCGTGGCAACTTCGCCCGAAGCGCTCCCTGAGCAGGTTGTTGCGACCGCCTCCGTAACCGAGGATTTTTCCCCGGGCAACGACCTCCGCGGACCGTCTGCCTCCTTTGTGTTTGAAGCCCCCGTGCCGCTCTCGTTCGAGCAGACCTATTATTTGAAGCTCGAAACGGCCGGCGGCCCGCTCACCTTGAGCGGCGCTGCGGTGGCCAACGAGACTGACTACGACTATGGCCTGCCCTTCCGCGTGGACGGGTACGACGGGTTCGCCGGCATCTACCGCGGCGACCTGAACTTCCAGGTCTACTGGGATGACAACGCCGACAAATTGGCCCGCTTTACGGAAACGCTCAAGCTGGCGGATTACATCTTCATCCCGACCAACCACCAGTACGCGCAGATTACCCGCCTGCCCGAGCGCTACCCGCTGACGACGGTCTATTACCGCGAGTTGATCGGCTGCCCGCTGGAGTGGAACGTGATCGACTGCTACCGCCAGGCGGAACCCGGCACCTTCAAGGGTAACCTTGGCTTTGACTTGGTGGCCGTATTCAAGTCTTATCCGACGATTGGCCCGTTCGTCATCAAGGACCAGGCTGCGGAAGAAGCGTTTACTTTCTACGATCACCCGAAGGTGTTGATCTTCAAGAAAAGCGCAGATTACAACCCTGAGCAGGTTGCCACCATCCTCGGCAACGTCGACCTGACCCAGGTCGTTCATCTGACGCCAAAGCAAGCAGCTTCGTACAAGAGCATGCTGCTGCCGGAAGGCCGCCTGGCGCAGCAACGCGCCGGCGGGACCTGGTCGAACCTGTTCGATTACGACTGGCTGCAAAACAGGTTCCCGGTTCTGGGGCTGATGACCTGGTATTTGTTCGTTTTCCTGCTGGGCGTGCTGACGTACCCGATTATCCGGCTGGTGATGCCCGGCCTAAGCGACAAGGGATATGCACTTTCCCGCACGCTGGGGCTGGTCATTCTGGCGTACGTGCCCTGGCTGCTAAGCTCGATCGGCATTCCGCACACGCGGCTGCTCATCGGGCTGGTGTTCCTTGCCATAGCGGCGGCAGGCCTCGGTCTGGGATGGATGCGCAGGGACGAGCTGCTCGAAGAGTGGAAGTCCAACCGGCGCCAGTTCCTGATGGTCGAGGGCGTCTTCCTGTCCTTCTTCCTGTTCGACCTGTTCATCCGCCTGGGCAACCCCGACCTGTGGCACCCGTTCAAGGGCGGCGAGCGTCCGATGGACTTCTCGTACCTCAACGCGGTCATTAAGAGCACCACCTTCCCGCCGTACGACCCCTGGTTTGCGGGCGGATACATCAATTATTACTATTACGGTTTCGTACTGGTGAGCACCCCGGTGAAATTGCTCGGTATCGTGCCGTCGATCGCGTATAACTTTATTTTGCCGACGTTGTTCGCCACTGTGGCCACCAGCGCGTTTTCGATTGGCTGGAATCTCGTGGAAGGAGGAAAGAAGAAAGAGGTAAGAGGCCTCTTTCCTCTTTCTTCTTTCCTCGGTGGCCTCGCTGCTGCCATCCTCATGGCCGTGCTTGGCAACCTGGGGACGATCCAGATGGTCTTTCAGGCGCTGGGGCGACTGGCTGCGCCGGGCGGGACGCTCACAGACCTGGGCTTTGTCCAGCGCCTGGGATACGCCGTGGAAGGGCTCTACAAGACGATCTTCCAGGGGATGGTGCTGCCCATCGGGCGCGGGGAGTGGTATTGGAACCCGAGCCGGGTCATCCCGCCGGGACCCGGGAACGAGATCACCGAATTCCCGTTCTTCACCTTCCTGTACAGCGATCTGCACGCGCACATGATCGTGCTGGTCGCTTGCGACCTTCGTCATCGCCTGGGCGTTGGCGACGGTGCGGGCGCGGCGCACTTCGTTGTTCTCTCTCGTTGTCGGTGCGTTGGTGATCGGCGCCCTGTACCCGACCAACCTTTCCGACATTTATACCTACTTGCCGGTGGGGCTGACCGCGCTGGTCTACGCCATCTGGCGCGCCAGCGAAGTGCCCAGAATCGGCTGGCTGCCTCAACTGTCTCCGACAGTTAATCGGATCATTGTGACATTTCTGGGCGTGACCGTGCTGGCCGCGCTGTCCATCTGGTTCTACGAACCCTACCGGGCCGCCTACAGCCAGGCTTACCGGGCGCTCGACCCCTGGACGGCCAGCCACACCCCGATCGGCTCTTACCTGACCCACTGGGGGCTGTTCCTGTTCCTGATCTTCTCCTGGCTGGCCTGGGAGACGCGCCAGTGGATGGCGGCCACGCCCTCTCTTCGCTGGGCAAGCTCAAACCCTTCCAGGTGTTGATCGAGCTGGCGATCGCAGTTGTCATTGTCCTCCTGCTTTACCTGGCCTATCGCAAAGCCTGGGTCGGCTGGATCGCCCTGCCGCTGGCGGCCTGGGCGGGGGTGCTGATCCTGCGGCCGGACCAGCCGGACGTCAAACGCCTGGCCCTGTTCTGGGTGGGGACCGCGCTGATGATCACTATCGTGGTCGAGCTCTTCACCGTGCGCGGCGACATCGGCCGGATGAACACCATTTTCAAGTTCTACCTGCAGGCCTGGACGCTGCTCGCGGTCAGCGGCGGGGCGGCCTTTGTCTGGATCCTGGCCGACCTGCATGCCTGGCTGCCGCGCTGGCGCAACCTCTGGCAGACAGGTTTGCTGATCCTCTTCGCCGGCGCAGCGCTCTATACCGTTGCCGCCACCACGGACAAGGTCAGTGACCGGATGGCCCCTCAGGCCCCGCACACGCTCAATTCGATGACGTATATGAAGTATGCCGAGTTTTGGGATACCCAGACGATGGATCTCGAGCCAGGACTACCGCGCCATCCGCTGGATGCAGAAAAACGTCCAGGGCTCGCCGGTCATTGTCGAGGCCAACTGTCCCGAGTACCGCTGGTGCACGCGCTTCACGATTTATACCGGCCTGCCCGGAGTGGTCGGCTGGAACTGGCACCAGCGCCAACAGCGCGCCCTCGGTCCGCCGACGCATGGTCACCGACCGCGTCGACGCGATCGGACAGTTCTACAACACCCCGGACCTCAGCGAAGCGGCGGATTTCATCCTCAAATATGACGTGCGCTACATCGTAGTGGGCCAGTTGGAACGGATCTATTATGAAGAGGCCGGCCTGCGCAAGTTCGAACAATTCGACGGGGCGTTGTGGAAGTCGGTCTACCAGGACGCGGGGACGACCATCTACCAGGTGCTCCCGTGACCGAACCGATCCTGCACCTCGCTTCGTACGACGCCTGGCTAGCTGCCGTGAAAAAGGGCTTTTACCGCGCGGACAGCCTGGCCACGGAGGGCTTCATCCACTGCTCGAAACCGTCCCAGGTGCAAGATGTGGCGAACAGCTTCTACCATGGCCAGCGGGGACTGGTCCTGCTGGTGATCGACCCCTCGAAACTGGAGTCTGCGTTGAAGTGGGAACCGCCCGCGCATCCCAATCCGGAGCGCGCTGCCGCGGTCGGCGACGAATTGTTCCCGCATATTTACGGTCCCATTAATTTGGACGCGGTCACGGATGTGGTCGCTTTTGAACCCGATGGGAACGGAAATTTCACCCTACCCGAAACGCTGACCTGATCGATATGGGCTGGTTCATCTCCTGGTACCTGACCGTTACCCTGCTCGGCTGGCTGACCTTCCCGCTGGTCTACCAGCTTTTTCCAGCCTTAGCAGACCGTGGCTACAGCCTTTCGAGAGCCGCCGGGCTGTTGGTCTGGGGCTACATCTTCTGGTTGTTCACTTCGCTCCGGCTTTCACAAAATGACGTCGGCGGCCTGCTGCTCGGTCTCTTGATCCTGGCAGGATTAAGCGTCTGGGCCTTGCGCTCCATCGAGCGCCGGCATGGAGAGGAAGGCAGCCCGTTTGGCAACCTGCATATTTTGGTGGACTGGGTAAAACACAACCGCAGCCTGGTTCTGTCTGTCGAGGCGTTGTTTCTGGTTGCCTTCGCCTTCCTGGCTTTTGTGCGGGCCAGCAATCCGGAATTGACCAGCGCCGAAAAACCGATGGAATTGATGTTCATCAACGCCATCCTGCGCTCGCCAACCTTCCCACCGCGCGACGCCTGGCTTTCCGGCTACGCCATCTCGTACTACTACTTTGGCTACGTGATGACCGCTATGCTCGCCAAGCTGACCGCTGTGCCCGGCACGGCGGCGCACAATTTGATGACCGCGCTTGTCTTTGCCATGGGGGCGATTGGTTCGTATGGAATTTTATACAACCTGCTATCCTTGCGCCGGCCCTCGGAAAAAGAAGCTGAACATGTTCCACCACCGACAACAGCAAATACAGGGCCTGCTTTCCTCGCTCCCCTGTTCCTGCTGATCGTCTCCAACGCTGAAGGTTTCCTGGAAGTGCTGCACCGGCTGGGTTTGTTTTGGAGCGGACAATACGTCCAACTTTTGGACCTGGCTGGACATCAAGGACTTGAGCCAGCCGCCAGTCCCGCCGCTGGGCTGGATTCCCGACCGCTACCTGTGGTGGTGGCGCGCCTCGCGCGTCATCTCGGATTACGACCTGAGTGGCGGATTCAAAGAGATCATCGACGAGTTCCCGTTTTTCTCTTTCCTGCACGCGGACCTGCACCCGCACGTGCTGGCCATCCCGTTCAGCCTGCTGGCGATTGGAGCGGCGCTCAACCTGTTCCTGGGCGGCTGGCGCGGCGAACTGGACCTGTTCGGATTCAGGTTGCGCATTAATTTAACGGGTTTTGCTTTCCTGGGATTGCTTTTGGGAGGACTGGCGTTCCTCAATACCTGGGACATTCTGGTCGCGGCGGTGCTGATCGTTGGGTCGTATGTGCTGTCGAGGGTCAGGGAGTCGGGCTGGGCTTGGGAAAGGGCCGAGGACGTCTTCGTTCTGGGAATCCCGCTTGGGATTTTTTCGTTCCTGTTGTACCTGCTGTTTTACATCGGGTTTTCGTCCCAATTGGGCGGTATCCTGCCCAACCTGGTCTATCCAACGCGCGGGGCGCACCTGTGGATCATGCTGGTCACCTTGCTGCTCCCACTTTACGCTTATTTGATCTATCTCTGGCGCTCGGAAAAACGGACCGGCCGCTGGCGGCTGGCATTCTGGCTTTCGCTGGGCCTGGTATTGTCGCTCTGGGTGATTTCCTGGTTAATCGGCCTGGTTATCCGGACGGCCGCACCGGAGGTGGGCGATCTGTTCTTGCAAATGCAGGGCGTGACGGATATGGGCGCCTTGTTCGTGCAGGCCGGCCTGAAACGACTCTCGCACATCGGCAGCCTGCTAACCTTGCTGGCGGTGCTGGTACCGGCGCTGGCGTTCCTGTTGCAGCAGAGACCGGAGATTGGAGACTACGGAAGAGGATACCTCGGTCGACCAGACGCCGCAGTGCGGCCTCCACGACCTTTGTGCTTTTACTGATCTCGCTCGGTGCGCTGCTCTTGATAGGACCAGAATTTCTCTACCTGCGCGACCAGTTCGGCACGCGCATCAACACGGTGTTCAAGTTCTATTATCAAGCCTGGATGTTGTGGAGCCTGGCGGCTTCGTATGGCATTGTTGTTTTGGCTCAAAATCTGCGCTGCCGGTTGGAATCTCGCCTTCCGTATAGGCCTGGTCCTGTTGCTGCTGGTTGGTCTGACGTATCCCGTTTTGAGCCTCCTCGACCGGACCGGGAATTTCCGGCTCGACAGCGCGCTCACGCTGATAAACACCATCCGGTCCAATGGGGATGAGACGGCACAATCTATCGCCCGCCAGGAACTGGAATCCCTCTGGACCATAGATTATTTCGACATGTTCCAGCGCCAGAACCCGGACGAGGCGGCAGCCATCCGGTGGCTGCAGTCCGCGCCGGATGGCGTGGTAGCCGAGGCGGTTGGCGGCAGCTACAGCGCCTATGGCCGCGTTTCAACGTTGACCGGCCTGCCGACCGTTTTAGGCTGGCCGGGGCACGAGTCTCAATGGCGCGGCGGGTACGAAGAGCAGGGCTCGCGCCAGGGTGACATCGAAACCCTGTACGCCACGGGGGATTGGCAATCAGCGAAAGCGATCCTGGAACGCTACGACATTCGCTATGTTTTTGTTGGCAACCTGGAGCGAGGGGCGCCCTTACAGGAAGAGAAGTTTCAACAGCATATGCGGTTGGCTTTCCAGCAGGGGAATGTTGCGATTTATGAGGCGCCTTAGATGCGTACAACGCGGAGTTGCAAAAGTCAATGGCACGACTTTTGACTCCGGCTTTCCAACGACAGGAGTTGTTTGAACTTCCTTCCCGCGGACATGCAAGTATTTCCTCTTCTCGTGCTAAAATTGGCCCATGCGATTCCGATCTGTAAAGTATGAAAGCGTTCTGTATCTGATCGCTTTTATTTTGGCTGTTGCCCTGCGCTTCATCCGGCTCGGCGCGCTGCCATTGAGCGACACTGAAGCCGAATGGGCCTTACAGGCCCTCCAAGTAGCCCAGGGAGCCCGGCCCCTGCTTGGCCCGCAACCTGTTTATATTCTCCCGACAAGTGCATTATTTTTTCTCTTCGGAACGTCGAACTTCCTGGCGCGCTTCATCCCGGCGTTGACGGGCAGCGCGCTTATTTTGGTCCCATTCTTGTTCCGTCTGCGCCTCAGAGCGATCCCCGCCTTGATCCTGGCCTTCTTCCTGGCGCTCGACCCGGGCCTGGTCTCGCTTTCGCGCCAGGCGGGCAGTTTGATGCCTGCCTTGACCTTCGTCTTGCTGGCCTGGGCATTTTGGTGGGCCAGGCGTCCGCGGGTGGCGGGGGTCTTCGGCGGGTTGGCCTTGCTTTCCGGTCCGGGCGTCTGGGCCGGGATGCTCGGGTTGGGATTGGCCTGGGTTCTGTGGCGCAGCCTGGATAGGTGGGGTGCAAGCCAGCGAGGTGAGAAACAGACCGTCGAAACGACTTCAATACCAAATGGCGCACCAACCCTGCAAATGGAAGCAGACCCGGACCCGGATAGGGTCCACCGAGAAGACTTGAAAATCGGGTTGATATTTGCAGGCGTGACCATCCTGTTGGGGGGAACCCTGTTCCTGTTATCCCCAAGCGGATTAAGCGCCTGGTTGGATGCCTTACCGGTTTATCTAAGCGGCTGGGCCCGTCCCTCGGGTAGTCCCGGCGGGTCGCCTGCTGTTTGCGCTGTTCGTGTACGAGCCGTTGGCCCTGCTGTTTGGGCTGGCCGCCGTTGTGCGCGGTTGGGTCCAACGCCGGAAACGGCACATTCGCTTGAGCCTGTGGCTGCTGGCGGCCTTATTGGTGGCTCTCTTTTATCCTGCCCGTCAGGTAGGCGACCTGGCCTGGACACTGATCCCGTTGTGGGCGCTGGCGGCCCTGGAACTTTCGTACCATACGCGGGTCTTCCGGGAAGAGCGACGCGAAGTGATCGGGATGGCCGTGCTGATTTTCATCCTTTTGACCTTCGCCTGGTTGGATTATGCCGGTATCGCGCTCGATCCGCTCAACCAGGCCAACCTTAGCTCGAACGCGGTTCAAGTCGGCGGGACCGTGCTCTTTGACCAGCTTCCACCCACCCGCTACATCTTGCTGATCAGCGTTTTATTGTTGCTGGTGGTGAGTGTGGTGATGGTTGCGATGGGTTGGTCGGCGCGGACGGCCCGCCTGGGGTTGGTCTGGGGCCTGATGATTGCGCTGGGGATATATTCGCTGGGGATGGCCTGGGGGGCGACCGGCCTGCGTACGCCGGATGGTTGGGAGTTGTGGTGGCCCGGACAAAAGACCCGCCCAGGCGGATTTGTTGCTGGAAACCGTGAACCAACAATCGGAGTGGAGCACCGGAGAGGATACTGGTCAGGATGTCACCCTGCTAAACATCGACTCACCGGCCCTGGAATGGCTGCTGCGCGGTCGTACCGTGCATAAGGCCGCTGCGCTTGATGCAGATGCGGCGCCGGCAATTGTCATCTCCCCGCAAACTGACGACCCTCAACCTGCCAATCGCCTATCGCGGGCAGGATTTCTCCTGGCGGCGGTCGCCTTTTTGGGAGGCTCTGGGAATTTACGAGTGGATCAAATGGTCCGTGTTCCGGGACTTGCCTTACGATGCAGAAACCGTGATCGTCTGGGTGCGGAATGATTTATTTATCGATACAAATCCAAGTTTGCCACAGTGATGTAACCACGAATTACACGAATGATTTTGGAAGGCCTGATGACAGAAATTGTACGCCAGGAATTATCTTATCAAATTGCGGGCCCAGTAGCCGAGCGGTTCGGTAACAAAAAGAAAATTCGTATCTGCTCAGGTCTAGGTATAAAAGTAGGGCAAAAATGGTGTGCGTGGGGCGTACGCCCCCACGCACACCATTTTTGCCACCTTTTTATCAGTAGGCTGAGTAGTTACAAAATTCGTGAGAATAAGTGAAACTCGTGTCCAGAATCCATACACCCTCCATCATTGCCATCGACGGCCCGGCAGCTTCAGGCAAATCTACCATCGGCAAACGCCTGGCCGATGCATTAGGTTATCTGTTTTTTGATACCGGCCTGATGTATCGGGCGATTACCTGGTTGGCGCTCCAGCGAGGGATAAACCTGGCGGACGAAGCCTTGATCACAGACCTGGCCGAGTCTATTCCGATCGAAGTGCAGCCGCCCTCTCAGGAGGATGGCCGTGCCTGTGATGTGATCGTGGAAGGGGTGGATATCACCTGGGAAACGCGCCGCCCGGAAGTGGACGCCAACGTGTCAGTCATCTCTGCCTATCCGGGCGTGCGCCGGGCGCTTTCGGCGCAACAGCGGCGGATCGGCCGGCGAGGCAACGTAGTCATGGTGGGACGAGACATCGGCACGGTTGTGCTACCCGATGCAGACCTGAAAATCTACCTCGATGCGACCGCCGAAGAGCGCGCCCGCAGACGCTATGACGAGATCCTCGCGCGTGATGAAGTTGCGGACTTTGACGAGATCCTGGCTAAAGTCCTCGAACGGGACCGCATCGATTCGACCCGGGACGTTGCTCCCCTTCGAATAGCCGAGGATGCCATTGTGGTCGATTCCGATAAACTGAACGCCGAAGAAGTCTTCCAACAGGTTCTGGTCTTGTGTAAGACAACGTTTATGTCTTGATTTTTTGTTGGGAACCTCCATCCCTGCAGGGATGCTGTCTCATACTACTTTTAGAATATTTCCATGCCTGAAATCTATCGCGTGCCCTTCCGCTTCCGCCTGTCTCGACCGGTCTTGAAAGCCATCTTTCGGCTGATCTTCCGCCTCCTGGCCCGGGTCAGAGTGAGCGGGAGGGAGAATATTCCGTATGGGAAGCCGTACGTGGTTGCGATAAATCATATCTCTATTTACGACCCGCCGTTGGTGGCCGCCTTCTGGCCAGAAATGCTTGAAATCATTGGCGCTTCTGACGTTTTCTCCAAACCTGGCCAGGGCCAGTTGTTGAAATTATACGGGGTCATCCCGGTCCGTCGTGGCGAATATGACCGGGCTTTGTTACAGCGCATCGTTTCCATTATCAAAGCCGGCGACCCGTTTTTGATTGCGCCGGAGGGCGGGCGCTCGCACGTCCCGGCCATGCGGCGCGCCTTGCCGGGCGTTGCGTACATCGTGGAAGAGACCGGTGTCCCGGTCGTGCCGGTAGGGTTGGTCGGAACGACTGAGGATTTCTGGCAGCGCGCGAGACGAGGCGAGAAACCGCCCCTCGAAATCCGCATCGGTGCACCTCTGACACTGCCGCGCATTAACAGAAAAAGGTGTAGCGCGGCGTGAGGCCCGGCAACGAAATGCCGACCTGGTCATGCGTTATCTGGCCAGCCTGCTGCCTGAGGAGTATAGGGGCGTCTATGCCGAAACCGCCATCAGTCCCACCGAAACCGGTCAGTGAGGTCTGGCGGCCGGAGTTGGTACGATTGCCTCGCCTGGGCTGGGCGCGGCGTGGTTACCGTGCCTTTTGGCGCGGGTTTTCTAACCTGCTCATCACCGTTCTCACAAAAAGAACGGTAGAAGGGCTGGAGAACTTCCCAGGAGCAGGGTCCGGCGCTGGTGGTTGTCAACCACCTGGGCGATGCGGATGGGCCGCTGCTGGTCGGCAGCCTGCCCGCCTCGCTGGATGCCCTGGGCAAAATCGAACTGTATGACTTCCCTATCCTGGGAAAGCTGCTGGAATGGTATGGCATGATCTGGCTGCACCGTGGCCGCCCGGACCGGCGCGCCATCAGAGCCGCGTTGGATGGCTTTGCTGAGGGGCGCTTCATCCTGATCGCGCCGGAAGGGCGTTTCAGCCTGACCGGCGGCCTCGAGACAGGTCAGCCTGGAGCCGCGTTTCTGGCGCTCAAGGCGGGTGTGTCCATCGTCCCGGTGGCGGTCATCGGCACCGAAAACGCCCGCGTGTACGGACACCTGAAGCGGTTGCAGCGCGCGCCGGTTACCCTGAGGGTAGGAAAGGCTTTTCGACTCAGCCGGCAGGCAGATCGCCGGGAAACGATTCAGGAGGGAACAGATCAAATTATGGAAGCGCTGGCAGATTTGCTGCCTGAGGCGTATCGTGGTTCTTATCGAACTGTCAGTCATTAGCAATCTTAACGAATTGCTTTAGGGCTATAATTTAAGTGGTAATTATGTCCTTTCTGAGTCCCATTCTGCAAACACTGCCCTACTTGACTGCACCGACCCTGATTGGCTGGGTGGTGTGGGTATTGTTGTTAGGCGTTACAGGATACAGTCTGTACGCTTGGCGGCGCTATCATGTATCCTGGCGGGGGCGGCAATGGGGGATTTTTATTGGTTTACTTGTTCTGGCTCCCTTCGCGGTTTTGCTGGTTGGATTTCATCTTTCATCCAGTACGGCGCTGCCTGCCCCGGGCATTCCCACTGCGCAATTCGGATCCGCCCTTTTGCCCTTTGCTGGTCTTCCCTGGACTCTGGCTGCCGGTCTTTTAGGACCGGTTGGGGCCGCCCTGGTTGGTGGGTTGACCGGTCTGCTGCGCGGGTTATGGGACACGCACAGCCTGTTCACCATGTTGGAAACGGCCTTGCTGGCGGCAGTCTTTTCGGCAGCCATCCGCCAGCGCTACCGGACGGCCTTGTTCCGCCTCTTGCGCCAGCCTTTGTTTTCGGTGCTGCTGCTGATCCCTCTACAGGTCGCTTTATACGTGCTCGGGGCATATTTCGCTCAGTCGGGCGAGCCAACCGTCCGGTTGGATTACGCGCTGAGCAACATCGGGCCGGTGGCGCTGGCATTTGCCGGGGAAATGCTGGTGGCCGGTTTGGTGGCGCAGATCGTATCCGCAGCGTTTCCATCTGCGTGGGGCGGGGAGCGGGAGGTCCAACCCTCTCCAGCTGAGCGCAGCCTGGAGGCTCGTTTCGTCTTCGGTACCGGGGTTTTCATCCTGCTGCTGTTGGTCACGTTGTTGATCGGCGATTGGATCGTGGCCGGCAACGCTGCCCGCCGCATGCTCAGGGACCGTTTGAGCAGCACCGCGGAGATGGCTTCGCAAAGCGTGCCGTTCTTCCTCGAGACCGGCCAAAATCTGGCGGAACAGGTTGCCGCACGCCCACAGATGCGGGATGCCGTTGACCCGGAGCTTTCCGCTTTGCTGGGCGAGCAATTCCAGGCCGTGCCGTACTTCGATCAGGCGCTGGTGCTGGATGCGGCCAGCCGCAACGTTCTAGGTTGTTATCCCGCCAATACATGCCAGTCTTTTGATTTATTTCCAGAAGAAGATGCCGGAATTTTATTTGCGCTGAGCGATGTGCCCACCCAAATTTACTCTATCCCTCCCGAGGAGACCGGCGGCGCAGCCCGGATTTCGTTCATCGTCGCAATCAAGGACAGCGCCGGTCAGACCCAGCGGATTCTGCTCGGCCGCACGAACCTGGGAATCAATCCGTTGACCCAGCCGCTCATTCAGAGCCTGGGTTCTATGTCTGAGATGGGCGGCACCGGTGTTTTGATAGATGACAACGGAATGATCTTGTACCACCCGGATGCGGCCCAGATCCGTTCCGCTTACATCGGTCAGCAAGGCGACCAGCCGATGTTCTACGATGACACCGCCCCGAATGGCACCCGCCAAATGGTGTATTACCAACCAGTCGCCGGGCGGGCTTGGGCGATCGTGCTGACCATCCCTGCCAAGCAGACCCAGCAACTGGCGCTCGAAATTGCATTGCCGCTTTCGGTCATGTTGGTTATCTTGACCCTGTTCGCCTTGATCAGCTTGAGGCTTGGCTTGCGGGTGATCACGCGCTCGCTACAAAAGCTGGCCAGCGAAGCCAATCGTATTTCACAAGGACAGTTGGACCGCCCGTTGCAGTTCGATGGCGAAGACGAAGTCGGGCAACTGGGACGCGCCTTCGAGCAGATGCGTGTCAGCCTGCAGGATCGTATGGAAGAATTGAACCGGCTGCTGGTTGTCAGCCAGGGCGTTTCTTCTACATTGGAGATGCGGGAGGCCTTCAAGCCGGTCCTGGATGCGGCCCTGGTCGGGGGCGCCAGCGCAGCGCGGATCGTCTTTTCGCCAGAGTTGTTGCCCGAAACGCCCATTGAGTTGCCCACCTGGTTTTCAGCGGGAGAGTTGGGGGACGCTTATGCCCATTTGGATGAACAGATCTTGATTCTGGCTGAAAAACGAGACCGTCTCGTCTGGCCGAACGTCGCGCGTGAGCGCAATCTGGAGTTGGATCCAAACACCCCTCGCCCCGCTTCGCTAATGGCCGTTGCATTGCGCCACAAGAGCCGTTATTATGGTGTTTTGTGGGTTGCGTACGACCGACCACACGTCTTCTCGGAAGGCGATATCCGTTACATCTCAACCCTGGCCGGGCAAGCCTCGCTGGCTGCCGCAAATACACACCTGTTCCTCAACGTGGAGATCAGCCGCCGCCAGCTGGAAGCCATCCTGAGCTCCTCGCCCGATCCCGTTCTGGTGACCGACCCGCGCAACCGCCTTCTGCTGGCAAACGCAGCTGCCGAGCAAGCGCTGGGTACCCGGCTGGTGAAGAATGAAGGTCAGCCCACGCAGCGGCTGATCCAGCAGAAACCGCTGCTCAACCTGTTGAACGCAGCTGGCGAGAAACAATCCGTTGAAGTGCTTCTTCCCGATGGGCGTACCTATCTGGCTACGGCTTCATCGGTCATAGCTGATGGCCACCGTGTGGGACGGGTATGCATCCTGCGCGATGTCACCCGCTTCAAAGAACTGGATACGCTCAAGTCCGAATTTGTCTCGACTGTCAGCCACGATCTGCGTTCCCCGCTCACGCTCATGCGCGGATACGCCACCATGATGGATATGGTCGGCGAACTCAATGAGCAGCAACAGACATATGTTGGCAAGATCATCACCGGCGTAGAGAATATGGCCCGCCTGGTCAACGATTTGCTCGACCTGGGTCGCATCGAACTGGGAGTGGACTTGCAGGTTGAACCCGTATCTGTCCGGGATGTCCTGGAAAAAGTGACCGGTACGCTGCAGATACAGGCCAGCCAGAAAGAAATTGAACTCAAGCTCGAACTGCCAAAAGACCTGCCCGATCATATCGACGCCGACCCGGCTTTGTTCCATCAGGCAATTTACAACCTGGTGGAGAACGCTATCAAATACACCTCTGAAGGCGGACGGGTTTTCGTCCGTGTGCGCACCCTGGATCATATTCTGGTGTTTGAAATTCAGGACACTGGTATTGGCATTGCGCCCGAAGATATGGCGCGCCTGTTTGAAAAGTTTTACCGCGGAAAAGCGCGCGAAGCCCGCTCCCGAGCCGGCACCGGGCTTGGGCTGGCGATCGTCCGCTCGATTGCAGAGCGCCATGGTGGACGCGTGTGGGTTGAGAGTCAAGAAGGAAAGGGAAGCACTTTCTACCTCCAGGTTCCCATCGAACGCCCCAAAGAGATCAAGGCTGCATAAGCTAAAATTATGGTATATAATTTGCCTTCGCTCTCGCCATGCGGGGGCGTATTTTTGTGCTTAAAACCAGCGCCCTCAACGGTTGGAGAATGCCCAAATTAGGGGAATCCACCATTCATTTTGCGCTCTATAAATATTAACGTAAGTTAGAATGAAGGCTGTATGCAAAACTCTGAAGAACCTACCCGAGAGTCGATTATGCATCGCGAGGCAGGCTATACGCCGCCCCGCTCCCTCAGCCATTGGTTGATTGGACGTCCGCTTTCGACCGCTGATGCGCCTCATGAAACAATCGGCAAAGCGATCGGCCTAGCCGTTTTTGCCTCAGATGCGCTTTCCTCCACGGCGTACGCAACCCAGGAAATCCTGGTGATCCTGGCTGCTGCCGGGACGGTTGCTTTCGGTTATGTGTTTCCGATTTCGATTGCGATTGTGACACTTTTGGTCATCGTTGCGCTGTCTTACGAGCAGGTCATACAGGCTTACCCGGATGGCGGCGGGGCCTATATTGTTGCCCATGACAACCTGGGCAGGTTCTATGCATTGATCGCGGCTTCCGCTTTGTTGACAGATTACATCCTGACCGTTTCCGTTTCGATCTCATCAGGTGTCGCGCAGATTGTCTCAGCCTATCCCGCGTTGGATAGCTATCGTGTTCCCATTGCCGTTGCAGCCGTGTTCTTGATCATGCTGATCAACCTGCGTGGCGTGCGCGAATTGGGGACTGCTATCGCAATCCCAAGCTATTTCTTCATCGTCATCATGTATGCGTTGGTCGGAACCGGCTTGGTACGTGCTTTCTTCGGTTCGTTGGGCGGTGTGGTTGACCCGCCGCCTATTGAAACGTTTGGCCCACTGACCGCGATTACACCCTTCCTGATCCTGCACGCTTTTTCCAGTGGTACGGCTGCGCTGACCGGCATCGAGGCGATCTCCAACGGCATCACTGCCTTCAAAGAACCGCGCAGCAAGAACGCCGGCATTACCCTTATTTACATGGCTGCAATCCTGAGCACCCTTTTCATCGGTATTTCCTTCCTGACGGGAAAAGTCCATGCCGTACCTTCTGAGCAGGAGACGGTCATTTCGCAGTTGGCCCGAACGATATTTAACGGGCAGGGCATTTTGTATCTGGCAATTATTTTGGCCACTACCGTAATTTTGATTCTGGCGGCCAATACTGCTTTTGCTGGTTTCCCGCGCTTGGGCGCCCTAATGGCGAAGGACGGGTATCTGCCTCGTCAGTTGACGTACCGGGGCAGTCGCCTGGTGTATTCCTACGGCATTGTGAGTTTGGCATTGATCGCCTCTGTCCTGGTTGTGATTTTTAAAGCTAGCGTCACGCGTTTGATTCCCCTGTATGCGATTGGTGTTTTTCTCTCTTTCACCCTGGCACAGTTTGGAATGGCTCGTCGATGGTGGAAAAGCGGAAAGTTGGCTCCCGGAGAGAAACTGGTCGAATCCGGTTCTACGATTCACTTCGAGCAAAACTGGCGAACCAAAATGTTTGCCAATGGGTTTGGCGCCCTTTGTACCGCTGTCGTCATGGTGATTTTTGCGATTACAAAATTCCGGGACGGAGCTTGGTTCGTCTTGATCCTGATCCCGTTGTTGGTGGTCATGTTCCAAAGGATTCATACACACTACCAAAGGTTAGCCAACCGTCTTTCGCTAGAAAAGTTTGGAGGGCCTCCTCCTCAGGCGGTTCGTCACCGGGTCATCCTGCCGGTCAGCGGTGTGCACCAGGGATCGCTCGAGGCGCTGCGTTATGCGCGCCTGCTCTCGAGCGATGTCACCGCGGTTCATGTTTCAATCGATCCGCTTGAGACCGAGAAAGTCAAACAAAAATGGGAAAAGTGGGGAGAAGGCACGCGCCTGGTGATTGTAGAATTGCCCTACCGGCTCTTCCTGGAACCTCTGCTCGCCTATCTCGAAGAGATCATTAACCAGCGACAGCCGAACGAAACGATTACCATTGTGGTCCCTGAGTTTGTCCCTTCTGAACGCTGGAACACTTTCCTGCACATGCAGACGGCTAAGTTACTGCGCAGTGAATTGCTTTCTAAACCCGGCGTGGTTGTGACCAACGTGCCGTACCAGGTGTTCTAAGTTATTGGCAATTTTTGAAGGAGAATTTTATGAACTTCTTTGTGATTGGATGCGGGCGGGTCGGTTCTGAACTGGCTTTCCGCTTGTACAAAAATGGACATAAGGTAGTCGTGATCGACAAGAATCGCGAAGCGCTCAACGGGCTCCCCTCTGAGTTCCGCGGCAGAACGATCGAAGGGGACGTGCTGGTGGAACAAATGCTGGAGCGGGCCGGAATCAGCGAGGCAAATGGCCTCGCAGCCGTCACGAATTCGGATACCCTCAATGCAGTCGTTGCGCACATCGCCCACGTTGTCTATAAGGTGCCAATCGTAGTGGTGCGGAATTATGATCCCGCTATGCTGCCTGTGCTGGAGGCGTTTGGCCTTCAGGTTGTCAGCTCAACCAGTTGGGGCGCGCAGCGTATTCAGGAGCTGTTGTTAGACCCGTCCTTCCGTACAATCTTCTCTGCCGGAAACGGGGAAGTGGAAGTCTACGAAATGATGATCTCGCCTGCCTGGGATGGAAAAACCCTCGGGGATCTGCTGCGGGGCAATCCGGAATGTCTGCCTGTTGCCCTGACCCGGGCCGGACGGGCCCTGTTGCCGACCGGGGAGACGGTGCTAGAGGCTGGCGATTTGCTCAACGTCAGCGCCACTTTTGCCGGAATCAAAGGGCTGCGTTCTCAGTTGTTCTCGGAAAAGGAGGCTTAGATGTTTGTCATTATTGCTGGCGGTGGACGGACAGGTTCGCAGTTAGGGCTGGTCTTGCTCTCCAGCGATCACCAGGTGCTGGTAGTTGAGCATCGCCACGAAATGCTGACCCGTTTGCATCAAGAGTTGCCCACTGAGGCAATTTATGAGGGCAATCCTACCGATCCATCGGTTTTGGAGCATGCCGGCATTCGCAACGCGAACGTGGTGGCAGCCGTTATGTCGGACGACACGGCCAACCTGGCCCTGTGCTTCCTGGCGCGGGAGATGTTCTCTGTGCCGCGCACCATCGCGCGGATCAATAATCCGCGTAATGCCTGGCTGTTCAATGGGGAGTTTCACGTGGACGTTGCTCTCAATCAGGCCAACGTATTTGCCAGTCTGATCCAGGAGGAGATGTCCATGGGCGATATGATGACCCTGCTCAAGTTGCGCCGCGGCCGCTATTCGCTGGTAGAAGAAAAAGTGCCACCGCGTGCCAAGGCAATCGGGGTAGCCCTCAAAGATCTTGGTTTGCCTTCTGAATGTGTCATCGCGGCGATCATTCGGGATGGAAAAGTGACCCTTCCCCGTGGCGACACCACTTTCCAGAAAGACGACGAAGTCCTGGCTGTTACTGACCCTGAGGGCGCCCGCCAGTTAGCCGAACTGCTTACTCCCGTGAGAAATTAATCCTGGGGAACATGAGATTCCCGTTTGACCGATACTAGGCGTTACGGTATAATACCGTGCCAATTCAACAGCTAGGTCCCCGACAGTGGGACACGCAATTATCTTTTACATAAAGGAAAGTAGAGATGCCGAAAAGAACGTATCAACCCAAAATTCGCCGCCGCGTGCGCGTCCATGGCTTCCGCAAGCGCATGGCGTCCGCAGACGGGCGTCAGGTGCTGAAGCGCCGCCGCTTGCGCGGTCGCTATCGCTTGGCAACGAAAGCCAACCAGCATGTCAAAAAGGTGCGGTGGTAGATCGCCGGCTGGTTTGACCTGCGAGGCGGAGTCTTTACCCCCGGCGTGATGCATTGAATCAACCAAAACAGTTGGTATTTCGAGGTGCGGGTGCAGCGCAAATTTCGCCTCACCCGGTCAACTGATTTCAAGCGGGTGCGGCGCACAGGCAAGTCTTATGCCCACCCGTTTGTTGTGTTGGTTGTACAAGCCAATGAAGCACCCAGAGTGCGCGTGGGGGTGACAGCCGGTCGGTCTGTCGGTGGGGCCGTGCAACGAAACCGGGCTAAGCGTCTCTTGCGAGAGGCGATGCGGCCATTGTTGCCCCAATTGGCATCCGGCTGGGACCTGATCCTGATTGCTCGACCCGCGCTCGCTTCTTCCTCTTTACAGGAAATCCGCCAGGCGTTGACAAGCCTGCTCCGCCGCGCGCAAATTTTATCCCTATCCAATGAATTGTGAGTTTTACTTACCAAACGAATACCCCAATGAGCCGCGCCTGCGTGATCTTCCGCGCACGCCGCGGAACTGGGCGCGTCTGGCGGTACTGGCTCTGATCCGGTTATATCAAAAAACCATCTCGCGTGGCTTGCCAGAGGGAACCTGCCGGTTTTATCCGTCTTGTTCCCACTACGGGTACCAGGCCATCTACAAGTATGGTGCACTGAAAGGCTCCATAATGGCTGTCTGGAGGGTATTGCGCTGCAATCCCCTCAATGAAGGCGGCTATGATCCTGTCCCTTAGGAGACATCTTCCTCAATGAAATCCAAGTATTTTCTTTTTGTGCTTGTAGTGGCCCTGGCTGCTCTCGTGCTGAGTGGCTGTTCCAGCCGGGGACTCAGCAACAGTTGGCCCGGACTGGCCAGCGATGGCGAGACAGCTTATCTGGCATCTGGCCAGTATTTGTATGCCATCGATCTGAAAAACGGCAAAGAAATCTGGCGTTATCCGGCCAAAGCCAGTAATAGCATCCATTTCATCGCCCAGCCGGTCGTTGCACCCGATGGGTCGATCATCATCGGCTCTTCCGGTACCGATCACCGCCTGGTAGCGTTGGATCCAACCCAGTTGAGCGGCGATACAGCCAAAACCCCTGCTGAAAAATGGGTCTTCAATGAAGCCAGAAGCAGTTGGGTGGCCGGGGCTCTCATTCTGAACGATAAAGTGTTTGCGCCTAACGCTGACGGCACCCTGTATGTCCTTGATTTCCAGAATGGCTCTTCTTCCAAAACGGCTTTGGAAAAGATTCGCCTTGGCGGCGCGCTCTGGGCACAACCCAGCACAGACGGCAACTTGGTCTATATTGCCTCGCTGGACCATTTCCTATACGGCATCGACCCGGACACGTATGAGTTCGCCTGGCCCGCTGTCGACCTGGGCGGGGCGGCTCCGGGCACACCGCTCGTCGGCCCGGACGGAAACGTGTATGTTGGGTCGTTCGATTCGGAGGTGGTCAAGGTGGATCCGACTACAGGCGCCGACACGGTGGTGACCGATACACCTGGTTGGGTTTGGAGCGGACCTGTAACCGACGGACAGAATATCTATTTTGGCGACCTTGAAGGCAATTTTTTTGCTGTGGACGCTGCCAGCGGAAGCCAAGCCTGGTCCATCCAGCCGGATGGCCCGGTTGTGGGCAGTCCGTTGGTAACATCGGAAACGATTGTATTTGCAACCGAATCCGGTTCCGTCTACGCTGTGGACAGCGCCGGAGAAATCGTCTGGCAGCACGACGTGGGGGGGCAAATTTACACCTCTCCCGTTGCCAGCACCGACCGGATTATTGTCGCACCCATGCAAGCTGAGTTTTCATTAGCCATGCTCGACGCCGATGGAAACCAGGCTTGGACATTCCAACCTGAGAACTAAGGATTGTACTATGTGGGAAACCTTCATCATTCAACCATTTACAAACCTGCTTTTATGGATCTATTCCCTGTTGGCAGGTATTCCCGGCGCGTTTGGCTGGGCTATCATTCTATTTACCATTGTTATCCGCGTCATCACCTGGCCGCTAAACGCACAGCAGTTGAAAGGCGCGCAGGCCATGCAGCAATTGCAGAGTGACAAAGAGTGGCAGGCCATTCAGAAAAAATACGCCAAAGACAAAGAGAAGCTGGCGCAGGAACAAATGCGCATCTACAAAGAAAGAGGCATCAGTCCTTTCAGTTCCTGCTTGCCCACTTTGATCCAGTTCCCGATCATTATCGGACTCTACCAGGCCATCATTCGGGCGCTTGCTTCTGCGCCGCTTGGCCTGTTGAACCTGGCGCGCGGCGTTTATCCCAGTCTGAGCGTAGCCGCTCTGATCCCATTGAACAGTCATTTTCTGTGGATGGACCTGAGCCAGCCCGAATCGATCCCGATTTTTGGCTTCAACCTGCCCACGCTGGCTGTGATCGTAGCGATCACAACTTATATCCAATCGAAACTGACCATGCCGGCTACGGCCAGCCCCGGCGACCAGTCTGCAGGTATGACCAAAACGATGAGCATTTACATGCCGCTCTTGTTAGGTTATTTCGCGCTGACCTTCGCTTCCGGCCTGTCGATTTACTTCATTACCAGCAACCTGCTCGGTATCTTCCAGTATGCCGTCACCGGACGTGCCAACTGGCGCAACCTGCTGCCGGGTGGCGACAAACAAGCGAACGCGAAAGCCACGAAGTAGGATGGAGGGAGGAGTCATGAACGAAAAACCAACGCTTGAGATCATTGCCCCAACGGTAGAGGAAGCCCTTGCCCAGGGATTGGCCCAGCTCGGCCTGCCAGCTGAAGCTGTCAGCATGGAAGTCTTGGATGCGGGATCGAAAGGACTGTTCGGGTTGGGCGGACGCCAGGTGCGTGTACGCCTGACTGTCAAATCAGAACAGGAACCGGCTTCCCCTGTCCCTGCCCCCGCTCCCAAACCGGACCGTAAGCCTGCTTCCGCTCCGGCGAAGGAATCCCGGCCCAAAGCAAAAGAACCGGTCCCTGCCCCTGTCGTGGAGAATAACGGAGAACCGGACGAGCTGCTCAATTTGGCCGAGGACACCGTTTCCAAGCTGCTGTATCATATGAAAATGCAGGCCCAGGTCTCCGCACACTATGAAGAATCTGACCGCGAAGATCGCCGCACGATCCACGTGGACGTGCGCGGCGACGATTTGAGCATCCTGATCGGGCGTCGTTCTGAGACTTTGAATGCTTTCCAGTATGTGGCCAGCTTGATGGTCGGCAAGAAAGTGCAGCAGTGGGTCCAACTCGTGGTAGATGTGGAAGGCTACCGCAGCCGTCGCGAAAGCCAGTTGCGACGGATGGCCCACCGCATGGCTGACCAGGCCCTCAAAACCGGGCGCCGCCAGGTGCTGGAGCCGATGTCGTCCAACGAAAGGCGTATCATCCACCTGGAATTGCGCGAGCACCCGGCGGTCACCACCGAGAGCATCGGAGAAGATCCGCACCGAAAAGTAACCATTATCCCCAAAAATTTTAATCCCAGCAAATGCATTCTCTTGCGAAGGCTCTGTCCTGAGGTAAAGCCGAAGGATCCAGCCTTCGCAAGGTTTTTTAAGACGGTATAATGCTTGCATGTATAACCTAGTCCCTCTGGAGCCGGTGGATTATTTGGTCATCGGCCATGTCACCTATGACCTGACCCCCTCCGGCCCACGTCTGGGAGGTACGGCCGCATACTCTGCGCTCACCGCGCGCGCCTTGGGCTTTCGCGTGGGCGTGGTCACCTCCAATGGCCCCGAGACAGACCTGAACGCTTTAGGAGATATTCCGGTCGTGTCTGTTCCCTCCCCGCAGAGCACAACCTTTGAAAATATCTATTCCAAAGATGGCCGCAGGCAAGTACTACATCATCGCGCTGCGCTGTTGTCATTCGACAGCGTCCCGGATGCCTGGCGGCGGACGACGATTGTACACATCGGCCCGGTAGCTCAGGAAGTAAGCCCGCTTTTGCCCGGCTCGTTTTCGCCGGCCCTGCTGGGGCTTACCCCGCAAGGCTGGATGCGCGCCTGGGACGAGGCTGGTCATGTCCATCAAACGGACTGGGAATCCGCCGAGCAGGCTCTCGCTCAGGCTGGAGCAGTGGTGCTCAGCGTCGAGGACGTGGGCAGTGACGAGGAGCGCATCGAGTTCCTGGCTGCGCACACGCGCATCCTGGTTGTGACCGAAGCGGCAGCCGGTTCCCGTCTATACTGGCACGGAGACCAGCGCCGTTTCCGAGCCCCCGAGATGTATGAAACAGATGCAACCGGCGCGGGCGATATTTTTGCGGCGGCTTTTTTCACCCGCCTGTTGACCACACAAGACCCGTGGGAGGCAACCCGTTTTGCAACGCAACTCTCAGCGCGTTCCGTGATGCGCAGAGGATTGGAGGGGATCCCAACCCTGGAAGAAATCCAGGCCTGCATGGTGGAGGTCTTTTTAATCCATGGGGCGGATCTACACGCTGGTCAACCAAAAGGGCGGGGTCGGTAAAACAACCACAGCCATCAACATAGGGGCATATCTAGCTCAGTTTGGTCAGCGTGTTTTGATCGTAGACCTGGATCCCCAGGCGAACGCCACCTCCTGCCTGGGCGTGGACAAGCAAACCGTCAAAGGCAGCACGTACGATGCCATTCTCAACGCAACCCCGGTTAATTCGTTGGTGCTGTACAACGAACGCTTGAAACTCTCCTTGCTGCCTTCTTCCCCGGCGCTGGCCGGTGCGGAAGTGGAACTTGTCGCCCAACTCGGTCGCGAGACGCGTTTGAAACAGGCCATTATGCCCATCGCCGACCGCTATGACTATGTCTTGATCGATTGCCCGCCCTCGCTTGGTCTGTTGACGGTTAACGGGCTGGTTGCTGCCCGCAACGGCGTCCTTATCCCCGTGCAGTGTGAATACCTGGCGTTAGAAGGACTGGGGCAACTCACCCAGACGATACAGCTGGTGCGCTCCGTTTTGTTCCCCGAACTGAAAGTGCGCGGCGTCATCCTCACTATGTTCGACGGCCGCACCCGGCTTTCCAGTGACGTAGTGACCGAAGTCAGCCGTCATTTCCCCGAACAGACTTTCAAAACGGTGGTGCCGCGCAGCATTCGACTGGCCGAAGCGCCCTCGTACGGCCTCCCGGTCTCAAGTTACGCGCCCGGGTCCAGCGGCGCGGATGCCTATGAAAGCCTGGCGCGAGAACTCCTGGCCGGGGATGGTGTCCAGGTTCTTGTAGAAAATTGAAATTATTCGTATTTTTTCAATCATAAGGAAGGAACAACGCATGCCTCAACGCTCAGGTCTCGGCAAAGGATTAGATGCACTGATCCCATCGGGTTTGCATCATAAGCCAGGGGAAGGTGGCGTATTACAACTTCCTGTAGACGTGATCCGGCGCAACCCCCGGCAGCCCCGGGACCGGTTCGACTCGAAAGACCTGGATGAACTGACTGCTTCCATCCGCGAACATGGCATTATCCAACCGCTGATCGTTTCCCCCGGATCCGATGGGACGTACACGCTGATCGCCGGAGAGCGCAGGCTGGAAGCCGCCAAACTGGCCGGCTTGCACACCGTTCCAGCCATCACGCGCCAGGCCACCGACCGGGAGTTGCTGGAATTGGCCCTGATCGAAAACATTCAACGGGCGGAACTCAACCCGCTGGAAGAGGCGGATGCCTACCGCCAATTGACAGAAGATTTCGGCCTTTCCCATGAGGAAGTTGCTTTACGGGTAGGAAAAAGCCGTCCGGCTATCAGCAATACCATCCGCTTGTTGCAATTATCTGATACCGTTAAAAGAACTCTCATCGAAGGCTACACCCATGAAGACGAGGCAGACCAGGAAACGGAAGCCCAGGGGGAAAGCAAATTCCGCCTGAGCGAGGGGCATGCCCGGGCCTTATTGCGTTTATCCACCCACCAGGCCCAGGATTCGGCGTTAAAAACGGTTGTAGCGGGCAAACTGAACGTCCGCCAGACCGAAGAACTGGTCAAACGCTGGGGCGGAGAAACAAGATCGCCTGCTCCTAAGAAATCTCTCTCTCCCGAAGTGGCCGAACTGGAAAAACGCCTCGAGGAAAGCCTGGAAACGAAAGTAAAGTTACGCTATAGTAAAGAAACCGGTGGCACGGTCACCATCCGCTATTATTCCGACGAAGAATTGAATAAATTGCTGGAAAGATTGTTGTAATTGAATCGGCAGGTTGGAAAATCTGCCGATTGCCATTTCACAATGAAAATCCTGTACAACGCCCGCATCTATACCCTCGATGGTTCTCGCCCGCTAGCCTCCGCTATCGCCATAGAGCGCGAGCGCATCCTGGCTGTCGGAGCAACGGATGACTTGCTGTCTCGAGTTCGAACACGCCGAGAAACAAGATATGGGGGGGCAAACAATCCTGCCGGGACTGACCGACGCACACATTCATCTACAAAACTACGCCCTTTCCCTGCAAAAAATCGATTGCGAAACGGATACCCTCGAGGCCTGCCTGCGTCGCGTAGAAGAGCGCGCTCCGCTCCTCTCAACCCGGCGAATGGATCCTGGGCCATGGTTGGAACCAGAACGCCTGGTCCGCCTCTCTCCTCGGGGAGAGGGGATGGGGGTGAGGGAGGAGCTTGGCCGTCCGCTTCCGACCTCGATAAACTCGCGCCGAACAACCCCGTTTATCTCACAGCGAAATCGCTGCATGCGGCCTGGACCAATTCCGCTGCCCTGAAATTGGCCGGTATTACAGCGCATACTCCGGACCCCGCCAACGGTCAACTGCAACGCGATGAGCATGGAGCGTTAACCGGCATCTTGCTCGAATCGGCCATGGCACTGGTTAGCACTGCCATTCCGGAACCGTCCCTGGAATTTATTGCGGAAGCGATCGAGGCAGCCCAGTCGCTCTTATGGCGCATGGGCCTCACCGGCGTGCACGATTTCGACCGCCGCGCCTGCTTCATGGCGCTCCAGCAACTGCATGCGCAAAGAAAACTCAAGTTGCGGGTTACGAAAAGTATTCCCCTTGAAGACCTCGAGCACGCTGTTGGATTGGGCCTGCGCACCGGCTTCGGTAACGATTGGCTGCGGATTGGTTCGGTCAAAGCCTTTATGGACGGCGCTCTCGGCCCGCGCACGGCGGCCATGCTCCAGCCCTACTTGAACGAACGGGAAAACCGCGGCATGTTGAACATGGATGCCGAAGAATTGTTTGAAGCGGGCCGGCGGGCAGTGGAAGTGGGACTGAGCATGGCGGTCCACGCCATCGGGGACCGCGCCAACCACGAGGTGCTCGACGCCTACGAACAACTGCGCCGCTTCGAACGGGACCGAGGCCTGCCTCCGTTAAGACACCGGATCGAGCACGTGCAGGTGCTCCACCCCGATGACGCTGGCCGGCTGGCCGAACTTGGGATCATCGCCTCGATGCAACCCATCCACGCCACTTCCGACATGCAAATGGCGGACCGGTATTGGGGCGAGCGCGCGGCGCTTTCCTACGCCTGGCGGACGCAGTTACAGCAGGGCGCACACCTGGCGTTTGGCTCCGATGCCCCGGTGGAATCTCCCAATCCATTTTTCGGCCTGTATGCTGCTGTCACCCGCCAGCGCGCCGATGGCTCTCCCGGCCAAGAGGGATGGTATCCGCAGCAGCGACTTTCCTTCCAAGAGGCCCTGGAAGCCTATACCGTGGGCCCGGCCTATGTGGCTGGCCTGGAAGCCCGGCTGGGCAAACTCAGCCCCGGCTACCTGGCCGACTTGATCCTCCTACCCGTGGACCCGTTCGTCATTCCACCGTCTGACTTGCTTGCGCTAGAACCATCTGCAACCATGATCGGCGGAGAATGGGTCTGGCAACGATAGAGGCGCAATGGAACAACAAGCCCAGCTTACTCCCGAAATGCTCGTTCCCCGTTTGGGCGAATATCTGGTTCAGCGCAACTACATCACAGAGATCGACCTGCAGAAGGCGCTCGCGTACCAACAGGAAAAGATGACGAATAACCAGACGTATCTGTTGGGGCAGGCGCTGGTCGATCTTAACCTGATCAACCGTGCCGAGCTCGACCAGGCGGTCACCGAACAGATCATCCAACTGCGATCTGCTTTGCAGACAGCCAATCGCAACCTGGAACGCCGTGTGCAAGAACGGACAGCAGAATTACAGAAAGCGCTGGAAAGACTCTCCGAGCTTACCCAGGTAAAGGCAAATTTCGTGAGCAATATATCCCATGAATTGCGCACGCCTTTAACGCATGTGAAAGGCTACCTTGAATTGATGATCACCGGATCGTTAGGGCCCGTCTCGGAAGAACAACATCATGCCCTTGAGGTCAGTCAAAGGGCAGCAGCCCGTTTGGAAGGGATGATCGAAGATTTGATCATGTTCTCGCTGGCCTCGAAAGGGGAATTGAGCATCAAACAGGAAGCAGTGGATATCCGGCGCCTGGCGAATTTGGTTGTGAAGACAGCGGCGGAAAAGGCCGCCGGACGAGATGTCACCGTCCATGCCGTGGTGGATGACAACGTCCCCCACGTTCAGGCGGATGCGCAGAAGATCGCCTGGGTGCTCTCTCAACTATTGGATAACGGGATCAAGTTCACACCCGCAGGCGGACGCGTCGTCTTGAACGTGAAACCGGACACGGGCAATTTGATCACCATCTCGGTTGTTGATACCGGCATCGGTATCCCCGGGTCCCGCTTAGACGAAATATTCGAACCTTTTCACCAGCTGGACGAAACATCTACCCGTCGCTTCGGTGGAACAGGCTTGGGGTTATCGCTTGTCCGGCAGATCATCGAAGCGCATGGCTCGATGCTGGATGTACAATCCACCGAGGGCCATGGGACTACGTTCCACTTTCCTCTCCTTTCCGTCGAATCGTAGGTGACCATGCCCAAAGAAGGACTCGATCCAAGAACCCTGGCCTATATTCAAACCCTTGTGCAGGCTGCCAGTGTGAACAGTGACTGGAAGGTTGCTTTGGACAAGTTGCTGGTGGCGTTGCGGGCAGAATTTGTCTTCGATAATGCCGCTATCTATATGGTCGATCAGGACACATCCAATCTGGAAATTGCCCATGCCCGCGCGGTCGGGCGTGGAAAAGCTGCCGAGGCAGATGCGGCCTGGGGAGAGAGCCTGGCCAACCAGGTGCTGGCAAAGGAATGTGCGATCGTACAAAACCCGCGCGAAGATGCCGGTGACAGGATCTCGCAAGCCTATCTGCTGGGCTTGCCCCTGTACAACGGTTCCAGGGTGTTTGGGGTCATGGTTTTTGTCCGTTTTGGCGGACCTGTTTACGAAGAGGAGCATGTTAGCCTGGCGGTTGTCGCTGGAAGTATGGTCGCCGCAATTTTGTTCCGTAAGCTCCACGAGAATATACAGGAACAATTGTCTGCTCTACAACAAAAAGTCCAACTGCAAGACGACTTTGTGGCAACCATTTCGCACGAACTACGCACACCGCTGGGTTTTATCAAAGGATATTCGACCACCTTACTCCGCGCGGATACAACCTGGGATGATGAGACCAAACAAGAATTCCTGACCATTATCGATGAAGAAGCTGACCGGCTGGCTGAACTGATCGATAATATTCTTAAGTCAGCCAAGTTGCAGAGTCGTTCCGTACAGCTAAACGTGCAGCCCCTGAGATTGGACGCTTTGATTCGTGATGTGGTCATTCGAGTACATACACGCCACAAAAACCTGGAAGTAGAACTTCACCTCGAGCCGGTTCCACCCATCAAGGGTGACAACGTACGAATTACTCAGGTGTTCGACAACCTGTTTAGCAACGCGGTCAAATACGCCAGCGGTTCGAAAATAATCGTGGCGGTCAAAGAAAAGAAAGGGTCGTTGCTGGTGACCTTTGCCGACCGGGGACCTGGGATCCCGAAGGCATACCTGCCCTATGTTTTCGAGCGTTTCTACCGGGTTCCCGGCGAGCGTACCAGCAAAGGCAGCGGATTAGGGTTATACATTTGCAATCAAATCATCATGGCTCATCATGGTAAGATTTGGGTAAAGTCAGAACTAAAAAAAGGAACCACCTTTTATATTCAGTTGCCCATTCAATCGACATTCTAAGTTTTCCTTTTTTCGATAAGGAGTTGTGCAAATGTCAAAACGAATTCTCATAGTGGATGACGAGCCCCGGTACTTGCGCCTTCTCGAAGCCAACTTACGCACAGAGGGTTATGAAGTGGCAACTGCACAGGATGGCGTTCAGGCAGTCGATATCTTTTCATCCCAGCCCATTGACTTGATCTTGCTGGATATCATGATGCCTCGCATGGACGGCTTTTCGACCTGCCAACGCATCCGTGAATATTCGAACGTGCCGATTATCATGCTGACAGCCAAAGGGGAAGAACAAGACCGCGTTCGTGGGCTGGACCTGGGGGCGGATGACTATCTCGTCAAGCCCTTCTCGGCGACAGAGCTGCTTGCGAGGGTCCGGGCTGTGTTACGGCGAAGCCAGATTCCGGCAGAAACCGGGCAAGCGCGCTTTTTCTCTCACGGGGATTTAAAGATCGATTTCGCGCGCGCTGAAGTCTGGCGCAGCGAACAACCTATTTCTCTTTCGGCAACCGAATACCGTCTTCTTTTGCAATTTGCCCATAATTTGGGCAGCATCTTAACCTCTGAAGATCTGCTGACCGGTGTCTGGGGACCCGAGTATAAGATGGAAAAGGAAATTTTATGGGTCAGTATTGCTCGCTTACGCCAGAAGTTGGAAGAAGACCCACACGATCCCGAACATATTGTGACACGGTCCGGTTTGGGCTATCTGATGCCGCCCTTAGAGGCTTCATCTAGCGGTGCCTAACTTGTCAGAAAAATCCATCTTGATCGGGGATGCGGATAAGGTCAGCCTGAATTTTCTTGTCCGTATCATGAATGAGCAGGGGCATTTTGCTATGGGTGCAGGTTCAGGCAAAGAGGGGATTGATAAGCGCCTGACGCAACCGGCCCGATCTGATTATTTTTGACCCGGTTCTATAAGATATTTTCATTGTGTTTAGAGATGTAGCCAAAGACATGATCAAAACCGTAGACAGTTTGCGAAGCAGATAGAAGTGCAGCCTGCATTAAAACCATTCAATGCTGCAAAAGAGAAAGTGAGAAAAGATGACATTCGAGTTTGACGAAAAAGGAAAAATCTTCACAGATGTAGTTTCTAAAGTGGCAATTCCCGCTGTCGTGCAGACAACCCAACATTTGATTCGTGGAAATATCCATGTTCGTCGTGATGAAAGATTTAAAGACGAATTAGACCGCGACGAACTCTTTTTGGCGCTTACTGATGCAAGCGTGATTGGTACCGATGGACAAACGCTCCACCGAACTCGTTTTTTGGCTGTGCGCCGCACGCAAATCGTGTGGGTCATGCCCACTCATGAAACAGAAGAGTCGGGTAAAGAATGACGACACTCTCTTCTGCTGGCGGCGTTTCTCGCCTGACCAGCCAGGACCTGGTTAAGCTCAAGAAATATTTGATCGACAATGTCGCACGCACGATCGAAGCGGATGGGATAGCAGCAACGGAGCGAGATGATTTTATCAGGCAACAAATCGAAGTCATTTATGACCAGGCGAACTTAAAACTTCCCCATGATCTGCGTGGAATGATCCTGAAGGAAGTCCTGAATGAGTTGCTTGGCTACGGTCCGCTGCAACCGCTGCTGCGAGATCCGGAAATCACTGAAGTCATGGTCAACGGACCCAAGAAGGTATATGTTGAAAAGAAGGGCCGTTTGGAGAGATCAAGCGTTGTATTCGATGATGATAACCACGTTCTCCAAATCATCGACCGGATCATCCTGCCGCTCGGCCGGCGCGTCGATGCAGATAGCCCCACGGTGGATGCCCGCCTGCCGGATGGGTCGCGCGTGAACGCTGTGATCCCGCCGGTTGCCATTGACGGACCGTCTATCACCATCCGGAAATTCAGCAAGGAAAAACTGGGCATTGACGCGCTGGTAAATTTTGGCTCCATAACTGAAAAAATGGCCGAGTTCCTGCGCGCCTGTGTGTTAGCGCATTTGAACATCATTATTTCCGGCGGCACTGGCTCCGGAAAAACGACGCTGCTCAATGTTCTTTCTGGCTTCATTCCGGAAGATGAGCGGATCATTACCATCGAAGATGCAGCCGAGTTACAGCTGCAACAAGACCACGTCTTGCGCATGGAAACCAAGCCGGCTAATGTAGACGGCCGCGGTGCGGTAACCATTCGCGACCTGGTGCGCAACTCCTTACGCATGCGCCCCGACCGTATCGTGGTCGGTGAAGTGCGCGGCGGGGAAGCGCTCGACATGTTGCAGGCCATGAACACCGGCCACGATGGTTCTCTAACCACCCTGCACTCCAACTCGCCGCGGGACGCGATTGCCCGCCTTGAAACGCTGGTGCTCATGGCAGGCATGGACTTGCCGCTGAAGGTCGTGCGACAACAAATCGCTTCTGCCATCGATCTGATCGTACAACAGACCAGGCTGAAGGATGGTTCGCGCAAGGTCACGGCAATTACTGAGGTAGCTGGCATGGAAGGCGAGATCGTTGTGCTCACGGATGTGTTCAAGTTTGAACAAACGGGCGTGACAACCGAAGGCAAAGTAATGGGCGACCTGAAGCCGACCGGAATCCGCCCGCTCTTCTCGTCCCGCCTTGAAGCGGCTGGCTTGAAGTTGGGCGCCGAAGTGTTTGGAGCCAACATCGCTGAAATGCTCGGCAGAGGGCCAAAACGATAAGTCAACCGAAAAAAGGTTCTCTGCTATAATCAACAAACCTTACTTTTGGGAAGCCTGAAAGAAACTGTTGAGGTCCTATGGATATGCAAGCCCAGATAAAAATCCGTTCAAAAAAACTCGGTACCCTGATTCGGGATGCGCGTCTGGCATCGCGCAGGAGCACAAAAGAATGCGCGGATGCTATCAACGTGAGTAACGGCATGTTTATTGCGTATGAAGAAGGACGCAGGGCGCCATCCCTGCCCGAATTGGAAACGCTGGTTTACTATTTAGAGCTGCCCATCAACCACTTCTGGCAAAATGCAACGATTTCAGATGCTCCGGCTCGCATCTCCGAGTTGAACCTGCCCCGCCTGACCGGACTTCGCCATCGAATGATCGGCGCCCTCCTTCGCCAGGAACGCATGAATGCCAGCCTGTCCCTGAAATCCGTTTCGGAACAGACAGGTATTTCAAGCAGCCGCCTGAAGCGGTATGAGTTAGGGGAGCTTCCGATCCCGCTCCCTGAACTGGAGGTGCTCCTCGGGGCGTTAGGAGGCCGGGTTGAGACCTTTTTCGACCAAGGCGGACCTGTGGGGCAGTGGATGACCCAGCAAAAAGCGGTCCAGCAGTTTTTGAATATGCCGGTCGAACTCCAGAACTTTGTCAGCCAGCCGGTCAACAGGCCCTATCTCGACCTGGCGCGCAAGCTCAGTGAAATGTCCACCGACAAGCTGCGTTCCGTGGCCGAGGACTTACTCGATATCACTCTCTAACAGACAGAATTATGAACTCAGAGCCAGAACTTCTTGTTGAGCAGGGGAAACAAGCCTTTGCAGCCAAAGATTTTGACCGGGCCGCCTCTCTCTTTACCGAAGCTGCTTCCGCTTACCAGGCGCTGGACGATGCCCTGAATGCAGCCGAGATGAAAAACAACCTGAGCGTTGCTCTGTTACAGGCTGGAAAAGCAAAGGCTGCTTACGAAGCAACCGCAGGCACAGACGAAGTATTTGCTCGGGCAGGGGAAGTGGAGCGCCAGGCAATGGCTTTTGGCAACCAGGGAGCTGCTCTGGAAGCGCTTAAAAAGCTCGATCCCGCCCTGGAAGCTTACGAGCGCTCTGCGGCTTTGTTCGCAGAAGCGGGGGAGACTGAAATGCGCTCCATCGTGTTGCAATCTGCTGCAGCGATCAAACTGCGGCGTGGCAAAGTGATGGATTCGGCGCTTTCCATGATCGGCTCCGTTGAATCAACCAAAAAACCAACTTTATTGCAAAGACTTTTGAAATTCTTAATCCGTCTTAGATCATGATCGAGGTCAGTCTCCAGGTTCGTCCGGCAGTCCCACAGGATCAACATCAGATTGCCAATTTGATGTTCTTTGAATCCCACGTGCACCGTCACCTGGACTGGCATGCACCGCTGGAATGGTTGGGCTCTCCCTACTACTGGGTGGTAGAAGAGAACGGGCGCATCGTGGCAGTTCTGGCCTGTCCGCAGAATCCGGACAGCATAGCCTGGGTGCGTTTGTTTGCCCATTCCAGGCAGCTTACCCTCGACGATGCCTGGACCGTACTCTGGGCAACTGCTCAAAAAAGTATCGGACGGCAGGGTGGCGCAACCGTCGCCCTGATCGCCATGCAGCAGTGGTTAATCGATCTGCTGGTGAGAAATAAATTCACCCACCAGCAAGACATCCTCATGCTCGAGTGGAAAGATAAAGTTGTTCCCCGCATATTTCCAGTCGATGGCATAAACTTGCGCATCATGTCGGCCGCAGACCTGCAGGCAGTTGCGGAGCTGGATGCAAACGCCTTCATGCCCCTCTGGCAAAATCCGCTTGCAGCTTTGGAAAAAGCTTTGCCCCAGGCGACCATGGCAACCGTAGCGGAAGATTCCCGGGGTCTGGTCGGGTACCAGATCAGTACCGCGAATCCGTTTGGGGCCCACCTCGCCAGGCTTGCGGTCCGGTCTGATGCGCAGCAGCGCGGGCTCGGTACGCTGATCGTCACAGATTTACTCCAGCGCTTGAACCGCAAGGGCGTCGCCCGTCTAACCGTCAACACACAAAGCGACAATCATGCATCGCTGGCGCTCTATAAAAAGATGGGGTTTGTAGAAACCGGTGAAAGATTCCCGGTGTATTCTTTTTCAGTTCCACCTTCCCGTTAGTGCCGCATTTTCGCCAGGGATTGTCACCTATATAACCCCGCAGGGCTACCTTAAGTTTTTATCCTTTGATACACTGTAATTGAACCGGCAAACTTTAGATCATTGCAGCACAAGGAGGCTGGCATGGCGAGAGAAGATGCAGTCATCGTAAATACGTTGGTGCGACAGGCGCTGGTTTCTGCCCAGGAGGTGATGGGGGAAAACGGTTTGAACACGGTTTTGAGGACCAGCGGGCTGGAGCGGTTTATCGGCAATTTCCCGCCCGACGATCTGAATCCCGCTATCAAAACATCCGATTACGCCCGCTTAAACGAAGCCATCGAGGAGTTTTATGGGCGCGGCGGGCGCGGGATGTTACGCCGCATCGGTAAAGCTTCTTTCCAATACGCTGTCCGTGAGCAGGCCGCTTTGCTCGGTCTGGCGGGCGCAGCCTTGAAGTTGCTGCCGACCAAACAACGCATCAAGTTCATTTTGAATGCAACGGTCAACGCCCTGAAAAAGTCCAATCCGCAGGTCGAGGCTTGGGTAGAAGAAACGGGCAACACCCTGGCGTATTGCGACGCCTCCTGCGCGATTTGCCACGGCCGCCACAGCACGGATGCGATCTGTCATCTGTATATGGGCTCGATTGGGGAAGCCGTGCGGTGGGCCACGGGCCAGGAATATCGGATCATCGAAACTCTATGCACCGCCAAAGGCGATCCGTATTGCCGCTTCGAGGTCCGGGAGCTTGATGGATGAACGATCGCACGTTGTCCAGCCGCTTCTTACTTCTCTTTGTAGAGACGATTGCTGCTGAACTGGGCCCGGAAAATCTTGCTATCGTCCTGGAGAAAGCCGGCTTGCCGCCTGACCTATCCGGTCCGGCCCGCTGGGGCCCTTTGAACGGCGCAACTGCTGAAACCTACGCCGGTTTGCAAAAAGCCCTGCGCACCTATTACGGGCGTGGCGCGCGCGGAATTTTGATGAGGGTAGGGAGTAACATGTGGATGCGTCTGTTGAGGCAGGCCCCTCTTGGAATGAAAGCCCAATCCAAGCTGGTCTTAGGGCTGCCCGTGAATGCGCGTCGGAAATCTGCGTTGGAACTGCTCGCCAAACTGCTCGCTGACCAGCGTGGGGATGTGACGGTTCACACCCTTGACCTGGACCTGCTTCTGGCCGATAAAGCCAGCCCTGGCACGCTGGGGCAAAGCGAGTCAGACCCTATCTGCTACGTCACCCTAGGCCTGGTGCGAGAATGCCTGCACTGGGCAACCGGCCAGGAACATGACGTGGAGGAAACTTCCTGCCGCGCAAAGGGTGCGGACGCCTGCGAGTTCAAAATCACGATTGGAGGCTGATTCTTTTGGAAAACAAGGAATGGAACTGGAAAAGCAAGGATGGGTTGGAGATGTACGCCCAGAGTTGGAAGCCGGAAGATCCAAAGGCGCTCGTCTGTCTTGTGCATGGTTTGGGGGAACATTCTGGCCGCTGGGATCACGTGGGCAAAACCCTTGCAGAGGCGGGATTCGCGCTGGTTGCGTTCGATCTGCGTGGTCACGGCAAATCGGGGGGACAGCGTGGGCACTTCCCTTCCCTGGAAGCGCTCATGGATGATATTCATGATCACATTCGGCAAGGGGGCGAAAAATTCCCCGGCTTGCCGGTTTTTTTATACGGCCATAGCCTGGGCGGGTTACTGGTTTTGAATTATGCAACGTATCACAAGCATGGACTGACGGGGGTGATCGCTACCGGGGCCGGGCTACGTTCCCCGGTGCTAGAACAGAACGCAAAGGTTGCTCTCTCGAAGGTGCTAGGCGGCCTTCTGCCGAGGGTGACCATTCCGACCGGTTTGGATGCTAACGGCATCAGCCGCAACCCGGAAGTGGTGAACGCCTATAAAAAAGATCCGCTGGTTCATGGCGTAGCCACGCTTTCCGCCGCCCGTGTGGGGATATCGGCCGTAGACCGGGCTTTTGAACAAGCCTCTGAGTTTCCCGTTCCTTTGTTGCTCATGCATGGCACAGCGGACAAGGTAACTTATTCACATGGCAGCCAGGAATTCTCTGCCCTGGTAACCAGTAACAGCACGCTTAAACTCTGGGATGGGCTTTATCACGAGATCCATAATGAGCCCGAACAAGAGGAAGTGCTTGCTTTTATGATCGATTGGATGAATTCCCAGCTTAGAAACAAATAAGATTTCAAAAGCTTGACTGGACAATTTTCCGCGTACATGGCAAAATTCTAATTCAATATAACTACTAAGCCTGCATTTAAGAGGTGGAAAAAACGGTGTGCGTGGGGGCGTACGCCCCCACGCACACCGTTTTTTCCCTACTTTTTGCATAAGTCTGAGTAGATATGATTCAATATAGTATGAAGCAGTTCGCGAAAAAAATTCTTTTATACTTCTATCGCGCAACTGTTTAAATCTTAATTAACACTACCGAGGAGAAGAAGAGATGAGTCCTGAACAAAAGATGAGCAAGCGCCAGATGATGCGGGAAAAGCGCCAACGCCAGGCGCGCCTGCAACGGGTGGGCGTGATCGCAATTATCGTCGTGGGAGCTTTGCTGGTTGCGGCAGCCTTGATTTACCCAAATCTGAAGCCGGTAGGCGAAGTGACAAGCGTCGACTCCGCCAAGCGTCCCATGGTCAACGATAATGCCATGGGCGATCCGAATGCGCCCATCAAGATCCAGGAGTTTTCCGATTTCCAGTGCCCGTACTGTGCCCGTTTTCATGAAGAGACCGAGCAACAAATCGCGGACACCTATGTAGCGGATGGGACCGTCTATTTTGTCTACCGTTCCTTTGGTAATTTTATCGGTGCTGAGTCGAAAGCTGCTGCTGAGGCTGCCTACTGCGCCGGTGAGCAGGGTAAATTCTGGGAATACCACGACATCTTGTTTTCCAATCAAACCGGTGAAAACGTGGGCGCGTTTGCGGATCGCCGCTTACAGGCCTTTGCCGAAGCGCTGTCCCTGGATATGGATACCTTTAATAGCTGCCTGTCTAGTAACAAGTATGCCGACCGGGTCAACCAAGATAGGATCGATGGCACTGCTGCTGGTGTGACGGGCACACCGGCGTTTCTCATTACCTATACCGTAAACGGAGAAGAAAAGCAGCGATTTATCGCCGGGGCCTATCCGTTCAGCGAATTTCAAACCCAGATCGAAGGGGCGCTTTCTGAAATGGGCCTAGATTAAAATCGGAAAGGGAATTTCTAATTAATTTGTAACCCCTCCTGCTACGTTAGCAGGAGGGGTTCATATTGGCCAGCGTCGAACGTGAAAATCACAGACTTTGTTTTAGGGTAACTGCTCAGCCTGCATTTAGAGAGGTGGCAAAAACGGTGTGCGTGGGGGGCGTACGCCCCCACGCACACCGTTTTTGCCCTACTTTTTGTATACGCCTGAGCAGATACGTTTTAGGTATTATGCAAGCATGAGGTAAGTTCTGTCGCTACAACGGATGCTCAAAGCGAGTCTTCCTCATCGATATTCAGGTGGAAGCGATGCAGGAAGCGGTGAAAAACAGGCGCAATCAGGACGCCCACTGCCACCAACAAAATCATCCCTGCGAACAAAGCGTAAAAAGAGGCAAAAATCTTCCCTGCCGTCGTCCGTAAGGGGGCGACTGGCCCCATCCCGCCCAAAAGCATGGACGCATTGACCAGCGCATCTAACCAGGATAAACTTTCGAAATAATGGTAGCCGAGGATGCCGATTGCCAATGAGCTGCCGATGATGCCAATAGAGAGGGCTGTATAGCGCAAAACGCGTTGGATAAATTTTTCCCGCGATAGCAAAGGCGTACTTCGATGTTCAAACATCGGTCTCTTCCTTTTCGACCAGTTCCCGATATATAAACCACTGTCCTTTGCGCTCATCCACGCTTTTCATCGCGCGGTCGTAGTAAATATCGAACACCCGCCCTTGGGGGTTATCGAATGACAGGGCCTTTACCCGGAAATAGAACCGGCCCACGTTCAAAGAGCCGCGCGTCGATGCCACCGCTGCATGTGCGGGCCGCATATTGCGCGCATATTTTCCCCGGCGGGAAAAATCGCTCCATTCGGACAAAACCTCCACGATCCGGTATGTGTTCTCCTCCCATTCGAATCCGTTCGGACAAGTGGGGGTCTTTTCACGCGCGGCGGTGTATCGAAGATCACTTCAATGGGATCATCGTAGAAGTGGATGGGCGAAAATTGGGATCATTTCAACTCGACATGTTCACCTGGACCGGCGCCAGCTGGATCGTCTCAAAGGGCATCTCAACTCCAGCGCGATTGAGCGCCCCGAAGACCTTCTCGCGTAAGTTCGAAATCGCTTTTCCACGTGCTGGCGCTCATCATCCAACCAGGCCTGCAACTCCAGGGCAATGTTGTAATCGTTCAGCGCCGTGACGACAACCCGTGGCGGCGGGTGTTTTTAGATAAGTCCGGATCATTTTCCACCAATCTGGAGCAAAACCTGGCGGGCCCTTTCAATATCTTCATCGACAGCAATCGTAACCGCGATGTTCAAGCGCAGGGTGGGGAAATTTGTATAGGAAGTCGACCGTCTTGTTGACAATTTCCGTGTTTGGGACAGCCAGCATCCTGCCGTCGCTGGTCACGATGCGGGTGGAACGCAAGGTGATCTCAGCCACTCGCCCATATTTGTCATCGATCTCCACCAGGTCGCCCAGGACGAACGGCCGGTCGATGAAAATGATAATCCCGGAGATGAAATTGGAAAGCGAATCGCGCGCCGCAAATCCGATGGTGACACCCACGATTCCCAATGAAGCCAGCAGCGCCCCGGTGTTGATCCCAACCGAATCCAGTGCGCTAACGATCCCAATGATCAGGATCGTGTACTTTACGGCGGTCTCCACGAAAGAGTAGGCTGTTTCATCCAACCTGCGGGATCTTTGAAGGGTTCTGCGCATGACCGGCATCAGCATGCGCCAGAACAGGTAAAAGGCCAGGAAAACGGCCAGGCCAACCACCAGGTTGATCAGCCCTTCGGCAATTTTGCGCGCCTAAATCGCCGGGATCGAAGATTTCCTGCAACCTGGTCAGGACGCTCTCTAAAAACACTTCCATTTTTCACCTCCATAAATCCGAGCCGGAAGTCTGTTTGACAGTGTCTCTTTTGCAATGGTGGTGGCTTCTCGATTACGTCGAACTGGACTCACCTACTCGTAGGATGACGCACGGTTTCCGAAATTAACAAGTTGAGTGAAACAAACCGCCGACCCGCTTTCCCTGCGCGGCCAGCTCGTTGAATAACTGCACGGCCTTGTGTGTCTTTTCGAGATGGTATGGAATGCCGCGTTCGCGCAACAGCGTTTCGGTTGCCGTGCTCAGGTTCAACCTTCCCAACTGGCCACGCCCTAGCACGATCTCATCAATACGTTTTGTTCCAAAATTTCTTCGAGATCCGCCGGCTGGATGCCCGGGTTGTGGTGTGTGCCCGTCTCCTCCCAGCGCCACTCGCAGTGCGCCGCCGGGCCAGATTTTGCAATCCTTGAAGCGCTGCACATTCTCCCTCGCTCGTCACTTCCATTTGCCCCCAGGCCAGGTCGGTGATGCGCGTTTCAGCCATCGTTCATCCCTGATACTTCCAGTCCCAGAACCAATAGGCCAATCCCTTGAACTCGCCCCATTCCTCGAACGCCTCTTCCACCTGTTGCGGCGTGACCGGCTCCCCATCGTACCACTCGTGCGAGACCAGCTTCAACGCCCAGGAGTCGACCGGGATAAAATCGCCCCGCCCCAGGATCAGCAACAGGTTGGCTGCCGCATACGGACCGACGCCCTTGATCTTCAACAACTCTTTGCGCAGTTCCAATGTCGGTAAATCGCTGCTTTTGAGAGACTCCAGATCCAATTCGCCGGATGCCACCCGGACCGCCAGCTCGTGGATCGCCGGCGCGCGATAGCCGACCCGCACCGCTTCGCGCAGGACTTCGGGGCTGCTGGCCGCTATCTCGTCCGGACTCGGGAAAGCGCGTTTCTCTGTTTCCCCGCCGGATGGCGGGGTCGGTCCATCCAGCGATGGACCGTACTGGTTGATCAGGTTCAGGTTCATGCGTTTGGTGGCCGACCACTGGGTGTTGGTCGTCAGGATGGTTTTGACCACGTCTTCGAACAGGGTGGGGGAACGCAGGACCCGGCCCCGAGCCAGTTTCTCGGCCTGGACCAGCTTCGGTTCCCGTTTCGAAGCGGCGTAGAAGTCAGAGAAGTCCATATCCAGAGCGAGCATCCAGCTTACGTGCTCGCTGTACTTCGGCCTGTTCTGCTCCGGTCAGCTTTCCCGTTTCGACAGATACCCCGCCGGCCGTTTCTGAAATCCGGTATTCGAGCACCCGTCCGTTAGACAGCCGGTCGATATACTCTAGCGCGGATGTCTCTTCGTCGAAGTCAAAGGGCGCCAGCTGCACCCAGCCGTGCGACTTGGCGACCGACAGAAAGCGGAAGGGCGGACGGGCGGGAAGATCGAATTGCATCTATGCATCCTTTCGAATACAGATCATCGTTGCCTGCATCATTGCGGTCAAGTCTCCTGCCCATCTTGTAAAGCGAACAGTTTGCCCTCGCAGACCGAGATGGTCCGGCCGGATTTCACCACCCGCCCTTCGGCTCGAAATCGCTCGCCCCGGGCCGGGTTGAGAAAATTGACCTTGAACTCGACCGAGAGCACGCGCGAGTCTGGCCGGCATGAGGGTATAAGCGGCGTATCCGCACCCCGTCCCGCAGGCGGGCTCCCTGCGGGACGCGCTGTCCATCAGCGTGGTGACGATGCCGGCGTGCAGGAAACCGTCCTGCTGGGTGAAACGTTCATCGAATGGCGCTTGGATGTGTAATTCGCCGGGGCCGATGTAGGCGATCTTCCCGTTGAGCGTATGGATCAGTCCCTGCTTGCCCAAAACTGGCTCGAATGCGATTTTCGAATTCAAGATCTAGAGGTTTTTGATTGATCATGACCTGTCGCTTTTGTCCCAGGATGCATTAATCTTAGCACAAATGTGCATAGCGCAAAATCCGATCGTGCTCTGCTTGGTATTGAAAGTGGTCGAAAACCTTAAATTTCAACCGGGGATGAACGGAGATAAACGTTAAGTGAATTGGAATTACCGAACGCTTCGGTACAATGAAAGCGGATGATTTTGGTCTAAATTCAACCGGGAAGGAGGCAAGACGATGATCAAAGTGTTCCGTGAGGCAGAAAGCGAACAGGGCGATTGGATTGAAGCGGAATTACGGGATATGGTCTTGGGGTACGAACGGGTGGTCATCACACCTGGGCAAGCTCGTCAGGCGCGGGGACCGCAACATACCCTGCCCGCCATTCAAAATGGCGAGCGGATTGCCAGCGGGAAAGACGAATTGATTGCTTATCTCAAAGAGCTGGAAGTTTTGGCCCGCGAGTGGCGCGCCTTCCAGGGAGACTGGTGTTACGTGGACGACCAGGGCGAGGCCTGCTGACCACGGTATGACCGCGGAAGGTTCTGTTGCGCACGGCAAGCGCAGCCTGTTTCAGATCGAGGATCGAAGAGTCGCTTTCAGGTTGATAACCGATCTCCGCCTCAGTGTTGGAAATATCCCAGAAGCGCTTTTTGTTGTTCGAAACCCCATAATAAATCGCAAAACCGACATCGCTCAACAGGCTCTTTGTTACCAGCTGGACCAGGTCTCGATGGCTGAGCCATGTGCTCATGTTACGGTCTTCTTTTGTCGGGTCATCATCTCTTAGAACGGCCCCAATCCTTAAACAAACAGATTCTAAGCCATATAGTTCGTAGTACATCCTGGCAATCGCTTCTGCGGCAGCCTTGCTGACCCCGTAGTATCCATCCGGGCGGATCGGATCTTGGGGACTGATCAAGGGCGGGTTCGGCTTGGTGTGCAGGCTCGGAGGAAATCCTTCATAAGCGCCGGTAGCGTGGTTGGAGCTTGCAAACACTACCCGCTTCACCCCGTGCCCTCTGGCTGCCTCATATACGTTTCTGGTTCCCACGATATTGTTCATCAACACCGATTGCCAGTCAGCATCCGGGCGCGGATCGCCGGCAAGATGGATCACATAGGCGAGGGAAGGGATGCGCTCGAACACAGCCAGATTCTGTTCAAGATTTGAGACATCGGCGCGAAACAAATTGCCGGATCGCTCGTTCAGGCAAAGATCAACGCCGTAGAGCTCGAACGTGTCCGCCAGGTTGCGCCATAAGACAGTGCCGATCAGACCGCTATAGCCTGTGATTAACAGCTTTGGAAGGGCCATTAGTTTATTTCTCCAGGCACTTTCAACATTTTTCCTCGTGCCCTGCGGGTAAACCGGCGTTACCGCCACGAAATGGCTGCCTTTTGAAACGCGCCCGGTTTGTCTCAATTTTAATTACATTAAATCACGAAAGGTGAAAGAGTACCCGAAATCAGTGATTTATTGAATTAAGGGCAGGCGCCTAATTTGTCTCCATGGGCGATGTGAGCAGGCACGGCCGAGGAGGAAATGCTAATCGTATGCCCGCCTTTTTTATCCGGTTTGTGACATATCAATACTTTCTCGCCTCCTTCACGGCATTTTCCTCTTCTTCAGTGTTCAATGACAATGATCTGCACGATGACAATTTGGTCTTCCCCGGACTGGGCACACCACGACAAGGATGGTCTGGTTTGGCTCGAGCTTCGTCTCTTCGCCCGATTCGTTTTCGATTTTAGTATCTTCATCCATCGTGATCGCCGGCCAGCCCGACAATTCAATTTTGTTCCCTCCACGCGCAAAACTCTCGCGACGACGGTTTCACAATCCGACGTCTTCCTCAAAATCACCCAGGGGGACGATGCGCAACACCTCCCAGGTGCCATCCGGCGCAAGCAAGATTTCCACCCGCACGAAACATGCCAGGCGTAATTGTGCCTTGAATTTCCGTATCTTCCGTAACATTGAGCTGAATTCCGTTTACCATCCATGGATCCACAGAGTCTACTTTGCCCACAAGAATGATGACTGGATCGATTTGTCCTTCGGCGCGTTGGATGGAACTTGCCAGCCAGGAGCCATCCTCGAGGATCAAACCCTGGGCGCGGACCAGGTCGCCTGTTTGCAGGCCATCTTCAATCACGGTAGCGTCATCCGTCTCGAGCGTCATGCCTGCAACTTTCCAGGGATCGGTGCTCTCCAGTTCAGCTGTCAGGTCGAAGGTCGAGGTTTCTGAAACATTGGTCCATCCGCCGTTTTCGTCCCGCACTTCGACAACGCCATTTTCCAATTGGATTGGTACGTTAGAATTGGGTTCGCTTGTATCCGGATCTGTCCCCACCGCTGTTGCTACGCATGCCAACATTGTTGCCAAAGTTCCCAGATAAGCCAGCAACAACCGCCCGCGGATCATCGGTTTCTTATTCTTCATCTCTTCCTCCAATAGATAGTTACCAAAACAAACTTCTGGTGTATTTGCTCAGGCTTACGCAAGAGAGTAGGGCAAAAACGATGTGCTTGGGGGCGTACGCCCCCAAGCACATCGTTTTTGCCACCTCTTAAATACAGGCTGAGTGGTTACCTTCTGGTTAAATAATAACCTATCTGATCCCTTTTCAATTGGTACCATTTGGGGGAGAGGAAAACCCCTATAAAGGCCGCGCAAGACGAAAACATATGCGGGCAAAATGACCGATCTTTCTTATTTCAGGGCATATACTGCATATCCACGTGGGGCGGCGTAGAAATGGGCGCGCCCATCGCGGTCGGTGGTCTGGTCGATCGGGCGGGCCATGTCGAATTTGCTCCACCAGGCCACGGGTTCGAAGGTCACGTTGGGCCAGCGGCTGTTGACCAGGCCGCCGCGCCAGTTGTCCCCGTGGTTGTTCAAGACGTAGACCAGGCCCGCTTTGTCGTCATAGCCGCTGCGCTGCATGATGTACAGGTTGTCGTCCAGCCACAGGGTCTGGGTGTCCCCGCCGGCGTATTTCTCGTGGGCTCTGGACGAGCGCCGCGATCCCGTTCAGCGTCCCTTCCAGCGCCAGGTTGTAGTTGAAATAGTCGTGCCAGAAAACACAGGGATAGCCTTCGTGGGTCAGGATGAAGGAATACGCCAGCAGCTTGTCGTTGATAATGGGGCGGCCTTCGTCGCGCAAGTCGTGGTTTTCGACGAAGGTAACCGTGGTCTGCGGCTGGTTCTTGAGCACGGTATCCCAGGTTGCCAGGTTGCGCAGGCTGAAGCCGTATTGGTCGCAGAGCGCCTTGAGCATCTCGCGTAAGGGGAAGTCGAAGGCGTCCACCGGGTTGGAGTTGGAGAAGTTGGCCACGTCCGCCCAATGGTCGATCGCCTGAGCGTCCCCCCAGAACTCGGCCACGCCGTAGGGGCTGAACGGTTTCCCGTCCCGTTCATAGCGGTATTCCTGGATAGCGGCAATCGTATTTGCCCCGTAGCCTTTGACGTAATCGTAGCGGAAGCCGTCGAAGCCGATCTCCTCTACCAGCCAGCGGGTTAGTTTCAGGATCTCGGCATAGACGTAGGGGTTGCGGTGGGAGAGGTCAGGAAGATCGCCGAAAGCCCCCTCGTCCCAACTCTCGTACATGGAGGGGTGAAAGCATTCCCAGTTTCGAGGAAACTTGCCGCTGGCAGGGTGGAAGGATGTCCACCGTTCCTGCCCGGTCAGCGGGTTGACTTCCATCGCATCCGCGCCGGAATTGTGGTTGATAACCACGTCCGCGATCAGGCTCAACCCCTGGCTGTGCGCCGTTTCGATAAGTTTCAGGAGCTCCTGCTTGGTTCCGAACCATGTCGGGACGTTTCCTTTCTGGTCGAACTCACCCAGGTCGTAATAATCGTAGGGGTCATAACCCATCGAAAATCCCCCCAAGTTGGCCGCCTTATGGACCGGCGGCAGCCACAGCGAAGTGAACCCGGCCTGCGCCAGGGACGGGACTTGCTTGGCCACGTAGTTCCACCACTTGAATTCTTTTTTCTCTAAGCGCGGACAGTCCCAGTAGAATGCTTGCAGCATAACACCCATGATTGCGCTCCTGTATTGGTATAGGTGTTATTTTACCCGCAAAGGTAGAAATGGGAACAACTGAAAGCCTGGTTTTGAACCTACCGATGGGGATTCCGGCTCGAATCCTTCGGCATGCGATATCTACACGATCGCTTGCGATTGATCGATCGATGTAAACAATGCAAGCAGTTCTTCCATTGTATGAATAGTAAGATGGAATTTACTGCTTCGAGAACTGTCTGACCTGGGATTGAACCATATGGCAAAAATCTCCATACTGTTCGAATCCAGCACATCTTTTTCGAAACCGTCGCCGACCATAACCGCTTCCGAAGGTTGGATGGCGAGATCGTTCAATACATATCGATAAAACATCTGCCCTTTGGGCAAGCCAGTGTTCTTGAAACAGAAAATGCGAGAGAAATAGGCATCGAGATCAACGCGCGCTAGCGCGGCACGAATTTGCGCCTCGTCCGAGATGGACGCGCTGGTGGCCAGCACAATGCGCCGCCCGCTGGATTGGAGATAGGCGAGCACAGGTTCGATTCCCTGCACGGACTCGACGGTTTCCCATTCCACCATCGGGACGGTGAAGTCGGGGTCGTCTTTCATCACGGTATCACCCCAATCGAAGAGGATGGTCGGATAACGTATGGGTTTCATCGGTACGAGCGTCTTTTTTGCAAAAACCTTCCATTCGCCCGTCTCTTCTTGCTGGCGCAACAACATCGTCCATTCCCCGCTATCATCATTCCAGGTGAAAGTATTCGAAAAAAGGCCGTTGGGATACTCGAACAAGAACTCGAGCGAGTTCTCACGGCGCGTTCCGATGCCCACTGTCCGTGCGTAGCCCGCGCCAAAAGTGTCAAAGAGATGCAACGTGTAGCCACCTGCATCGCGGTCATGCCCGAGCATGTAAATTGCCTCATAACGAGGCTTATCAGGGGGAACAAGTCCTTCCTCCACGAAGTGGACTTGAAGGAAATGGCCTTGAATCACCCAGCCTGCCTTTACCGTCTGCCTGAGCTCCGTCGAGCCCATGGTGCCCGTCAAATTCCACGAGCCAACCAATCGATCAAGGAAATCGTCTGACATATTTACCTCTGCCGCTTAGATAAACAGGGATCTTTAAGACGAATTTGTTTCTTCCATCTCCGGCACTTCGGGGATCCAAGAAAGAATCCGCCTGAGCAGCTCAGGTGGCGCCAGGGCGCCGACGTAGACACCGGACAGCACCAATAGTCCGCCAAACAGCAAAGCAACCGTCAGTTTTTCGTCAGTCAGCCAGGAGGCGAAGAGAACCGTTACAATCGGCATAAGAACGAGAGAATAGGAAGAGGCGGAAGCCGTCCAACGTTTAAGAACGTACAAGATCAAGACGAAGGTGCCGATCGATCCAAATAGAATCAGATAGAAGAGCGCCATCCAGGTTGCCGGCATTGTGGGCCAGCGGGGAACTTCGCTCGCTATCCCCGATATGGCGAAGAGGATTGCCGCGCCTGTCGCCATCGCCAGCGCGTTGGTGGTGATGGGATGGGTTTTTGGAAAGGTTTTGAAAAGCACAACCGCCTCCGCGATACAGGCAGCTGCCAAAATAACAGCTAGCAGAGAGAGAAAAGGAACGTTATCGATTAACCGGCCGCTAAATATAATCGCAATCCCGCCTACAGCAAGCAACCCGCCGGCCAGTATTCTCCATTGGAAGACTTCCTGGCTATGGGCGATGGCGAACAAGAAGGTCAGAAGAGGCACTAGCGCCAAAATCACTTGAAACAACCCTGCGGGTACCTGCAAGAGACTCCAGTACATTAAAGCATAGCTAACCCCAAATTGGAGCGCGCCAAAAATTAGCGCTCCAACAAGGGAGCGCCCTTTGGGGAGCGGTAAACGCAAAGCAAGAACGAACAGGAAGAGGATCAGCGCGGCGGCGGCAAACCGGACGGCGGCGCCAAAGAAGGGAGGCAGTTCCACGTTGCTAAAACGGACCGCGATGGCGTTATTGCCGCCGAGAATAGTCGAAACGATAAATGCCATTAAGGTCAGTCGCTCTAGTCGTTTTCTTTTTCGTAATAGTAAAATAGCAGCATGATCACATACGACCAATTGAAAGCAAAACCAAAACAATTTCTAGCGGCGACTGGGCTCAAAGTGGAAGAATTCGAGCGGATCTTGCCAGTGTTCAAGGGAAAGCTGGCTGGATTACATCCGCCAGAGCTTACCAAAAGAGCACGCCTCGGCAACGGCGAGCCGGGGCTGGCCCGAAAGAGAAATTACGTACGGATGAAGACAAGCTGTTGTTCATTTTGATCTACCAGAAGACGTATCCGATCCAGGAGATGCTTGGATTACAGTTTGAGATCAGTCAACCGCAAGCCAACTATTGGATACACCTGCTCTTGCCGATCTTGAAGCAAACGCTAGCCGAAATGGGTTTGACGCCGGAGCGTGATGGAGAAGCCGTGGCTGACAGCCCACTCGTTGCCGAAGCAGAGCCAGATTTCTTGATCGATGGCACGGAAAGACGACGCCAACGCCCGAAAGATGCCCAAAAACAGCGTGAACACTACAGTGGCAAGAAGAAAACCCATACCGACAAGAACCTTTTGTTGAGCAGCTGCCATACCAAGAAAGTGTTGTATCTCAGTCCAACCGTGACTGGCAAAACTCACGACAAAAGGTAGCTGACGATCATCCCATCTCCTATCCAAGATGTTCTACTTTGGCAAGGACACCGGCTTTCAAGGATATGAGCCGCAAGGTGTGATCACGTTTCAGCCAAAAAAAGCCTAAAGGACAAGAGTTGAGCCAAACCGATCGTTGTTTGAATAGTATCATTTCCAGAACCAGGATCAGTGTTGAAAATACGATTGCAGGTGTCAAACGTTGTCGTATTGTGAAAGATGTTTTCCGCAACACCAAAGATGGCTTTTCGGATTGGTGATGAGTGGCTTGTGCCCTTCATAACCTGCGAGTGAATGCCGCCATCCAAAACCTGTGTTCCTGTTATGCCAGCTACCACCTTTTGCTTATTACCAATAATGTCTTTTGCATGATCTTTCCTCATAACTTCTAAAGTCAGCACTTGCTAACCCAACGTATCCAGCGGTTATTTAATCGATGTTGGGCTGATGTGGGAACTTATTTATAAATGAAACGATGAGATTAATCAACCAGTAGGATTTATTAACAGCGGTGAAGAACCGAAGGTTTTTCGCACAAGAATTTTCGCACAATGGGGTAAGGTTGGGGGATGAGCAAACCAAATGGACAACAAACACACTTGATTGACGAAGAGAAGCAGGGTCAAGCATTGGATGAGCAAAAGGCCTTGCTGAAAGCCTTTTGCGGCACGCTGTCTCAATATTTTGGAGGCTGGCAGAAGCTGTTCCGGAGCGTCAGGGATGGACGCAATCCTGCGTTGGTCACGTATCCACTGGAAGGGCTACTGAGCGCAGGGGTGCTGATGTATCTGTTTCGGTTGGGAGCGCGGCGGCAAATCAACTATCAACTGCGGGGGAATGTGCCTTCGCAAGTCAAGTTTAGAGCCTGGTTTGAGGTAGAAGAAGTGCCGCATGGAGACACACTCAACTATGCCTTCAAAAGAATAGCGCCAGGGGAGGTGCAAGAAGTCGTTTGCCGGATGGTGGAGAGCCTGATCCGTAAGAAAATCCTGTATCGCTGGCGACTGTTTGATAACTTTCTGGTTGCGATTGACGGAACGGGGGTGCTGACTTTCCGAGAGCGTCATTGTGAGTATTGCATGACCAGGAAACTCAACAACGGGGAAAGCCTCTACTATCATCCGGTCTTGGAAGCCAAACTGGTCACCGTCAATGGATTTGCTTTTTCGCTCATGACCGAATTTATCGAGAACCTTGATCCACAAGCGGATAAACAAGACTGCGAACTGAAAGCTTTTTATCGTTTGAGCAGACGTCTGAAAGCCCGTTTTCCTCATTTACCAATCTGCCTGTTGCTAGATGGGCTCTTTGCAGGTGGTCCAACCTTTCAACTTTGCCACGATTACAACTGGCGTTACCTGATCGTACTCCAGGAGGCTGATCTTCCCCAGGTTCACCGCACGTATCACCTGGTATGCTCTCAGACACCTGAAAACCATAAGCAGATCCGACTGGGTCAGCAGCAGGAGATCATTCAGAAATATCACTGGGCCAGGCAGATCGATTATCGCGATAGCCAGGACCGTCACCACGCTTTGAATATGCTGGTCTGCCAAGAAACCCGGTCAACTTGCCAGGCAGATACAAACACCACAACCTTCAAATGGCTGACCAACTTCATCCCGACCACCCGCAATGTCGATACGCTGGCCAATCAGGGCGGACGACTGCGCTGGAAAGCCTGTACTGAGCCTGTCGAAGTGTCGAAAACGAAGGCTTCAATATCCAGAAAAACGGCGGCTTCCATCTCGAACACCCTTACAGCCAAAATGAGACCGCTCGTAAAGTCTTCTACTACTTGCTCCAGATTGCCTACTTGCTCTTCCAATTGATCGAGAAGGGCTCCTTGTTTCGTAAGGCTTTCCCTCAAGGTGTCGGCTCGCTCAAGAATATCGCTTTCCGCTTGTTGGAAGCCTGGCGTAACTTGCACCTGAACCCCACTGCTTTCTGTGCTCTTTATTCTGGCCGTTATCAGATCCGCTTTGACTCTTCCTGATCCCAGACGGCATGCCACCTCACCCGAAGCTTCTACCTGCTGATTTGGCCTCTACCAGGCAGAACCTCTTGGTAAGTGTGACATGCCGTAGCCGTGATTCTACCTTGTTTCGAACCTTTTCCTTTTTTGACATCCTATGAGGCCTCCTCTACCCTCTTGCTGAGGCGCTGGTTGCACGCCTATTGCTACCCTTCTCTTTCTGGCTCCCTTGCATCCCTTTTCTTCTCAATAGGTGTTCTTCACCGCTGATTTATTAACGGGTTCTCCCGTCTTTTTCGGTAAATTTCCCCCGGAAGCGGTAGGGCCATAAAACTCTGTCCAACGCGAATCCAGGCCCCTCTTGCAACCAAACAGAGAGGGTTACGGGGCTGTCGAAGCCAGGAATTCATCCTTCAAAGCCGAATATACAGCCACGTCATGGTGTTTGCCGCGGTTGTACCAGGCGCCCCTGGCAATGCCCTCATACTGGAACCCTGCTTTCTCGGCTACCCTTTGGGAAGGTTTGTTGTCGGGATGAATGATCAGCCGAATGCGGTTCTTGTTCTTGCGCTCGAATAAGTAGCGCGTCATGAGAAGAACGGCTTCCGTTGCGATGCCCTTGCCCCGATTCTCGCTTCCATAGATATGGTAGGAAAGCTCAAGTTCATCCAGGTACTTGACGGTGGGAAAATACTCGATGTGGCCGAGAATCCGGTCGTTTTCGTCCACCATAACGAGCGTTCCCTGGTCTTCCTCCCAAAAGCCGGTCTCCGCGAACTCGCGCCGGAAGCCCGGTTGGGACATTACCCCAATTGGGAAGAACGGTCCGCGGTCCTCGATGTCGATGTGTTTCTCCCACAGAAAGTCGACATCTCCTTCCTTGACCGGTCTCAGTTGGATCGATTTTCCTCGAAGCATAAAGGCCCTCCTTCAGATGCGTTCGGAACGAAAAGGACACCCTTGGTGCTAAGATTTAAAGTTCTGCTTCGTTAATCCGAGGTTGAATGACATCCTGGCGTTGGACTGTTTTTGAGAGCAATGTGACCGGATCACCCACGGCAACCCTTCCGCCTGTAACCACGTTCGCCATGACTCCCATACGACCCGCTGCAAGCTTGGGAGATTTCCCCTGGATCTGTTCGAAGCGCTGGCAGCCCGTGCGGTGGCTGACCACCTCCACACAGGCCTGGTCGCCGATTTGCAAGCGGTCGCCTTCCGTCAGCTTCCCCAGCTCCATCCCCTGGACCACGATCTGCTCTCCCATCTGTCCGGGCTGGGTGCTGAAACCTTCTTTTCGAAGCGCACCCAGCGTTTCGAACGACATCAGGTTCAAGTTGCGTTTGGGATTCCCGCCTTTGCGGTCGCCCTCGATTCCGTAGCCGCTGACCAGATTGGCGGAGTTGAGCGGAATACGCACATACTGGGTAGCAGGGTCGGAAACTGTATCTTCCGGTTTATAGACAATGCTGGCAACTTTCATTATCATTTTCAAACACCTCTAAACCTTAGAATTCGCTCTATTGACCGGCGACCGCGAGATCAGCCTGGACCGGCGGTACAGTCACAATCTTTATTTGAGACCTATGGGCCTGTGAGCGCCACAGTAAGAATGTAGTTTTTTGTGGGGTCAGTCAGACCGAGGAGCTCGATGCGGTAATCTCCGGTCGCAGTCAAGAGACCCGTCCAGGTAAGGTTCCCATCCAACGGTTTGATCAGAAGACCGTTCGGATCATAAATTCTCAGCGCAATTTCGTTAACGTTTGCGGACAACGTCGCCGTCAGCGTCTGTCCCTGGCTGGCAGCCAGCAAATAAGTGATCGTTTCGTGGCCCACCAGCGCTCCCGAAACGGAGGCCGAGGTTTGGCCGGCAGGGATCGTAATCCGGTTCGAGCCCCCGGGAACGGCCGTTCCAACGGTTGGGGTAGCTGTAACCGGGGTGTTTGTCACCGTCGCTGTTACCGGAACGCTGGTAACCCCTCCATTCGGCGGGATCTGAACAGCACCTGGCGCCGCGGAATTGATCGGCACCTTGACCTCCGTCCCGGTCACCAACCCGGCCGGGTTGGCTGCCTGCAGGACGTCCACTCTGGCTTTATACTGGGTGGCAATCGAGTTCCAGGTATCGCCAGATACAACTTTATGTAGCACCACACAAGGACGGCCAAAAATGGTACCGGCGCTGCCGATGTTCGGCACGGTCACGGGCTGCCCAATGGCGAGCACGTTCGGGTTAGCGATCTGTAAGTTGGCGTTCCGTATACTTTCATATCGAACGCCATAGCAACGAGCGATTTGGATTAACCACTCGCCTTTCTCAACCACATGTGTGATTGTTGAACCGGGCGTCAAGTTGGTGGGATTTGACGTCACGGTAGGGGTGATATTGCCCTGAAAATTGCTGTTCGTGATGGTCGTGCTGGCGGGAGCCGAGGCTGGCGCATCCCCTCCGGATGCGGTGGCCCTGTTGGTCACGGATGTTGAAACCATATCCTGCTGGGTGATGGTGTAAATTGCCGTACAGCTAACGGTTTCTCCCGGATTGAGCGTGGTCCCGTTCACTCCACAAGCAATCGGGGTGGCGGAGCCGCCGAGGTGATCGTCGGTAATCATAAATTGCGCCGGACCGACGGCCAGGCTGCCCGTATTTGTAATAACATAAGTATAAGTAATGGCTTGCCCCGCCACGTTATATGTCGATGGATTGGCTGTCTTTGCCAACCCCAGGTTCTTTCCCGGTGCGCTGCCAGCCAGGTTAATCGTAACACCGCCTTGGGCCGAGACGACAGCTCCACCCGCCACACTGGCCGTTACCGTGTTCGTCACAGAACCGGCATTCAGGTCGGCTTGTGTAAGTCCGTATGTCCCATTGCAGGTAATGGATTCGCTTGGGTCAAGAGCGTTATCCTGGTTGCCAATCGTGGTTAAATCGGGACAGGTCTCTGCGGCGATGTTGTCATTCACGACCACTGGCCCGGCCAGGGGCTCGGTCCCTGCGTTTGTGACCATATAATTGTAATTAATGACGTCTCCTACCGAATCAAAAGTATCGGTCGGGTTCTGGACCTGGACAAGCAAACTCAATGTAGACGTTCCATCAAGTAGTGGATTAGAAGGTGTTGCAGTAACGCCTAAATTACAGGCCGATAAAACCAGTGCAATCCCCACCAGCGCCATGAAGTATAGATGCTTTTTCATCTCTTCACTCCTTCCATACTTTTACGCCCATAAAGAACATTGAATTAACAAATTGTGAAGATGCCAACTAAATTATTATCCAGTATAGCATTCATGCTCGTAAAAGCAATACCGCCTTTTAGAAATCTATCCGGATAGAAGAAGCACAGCTTTCAAAGAAGCCATATAGCATCCCAACCATGATAGTCCAAGAGAAAAATTGTTCCCATGTACCGCCTGATAAAGTTGGGTACAAATCAGGATACATTTAACGGGTTATAAACGTTTCTCGCCCTTTTTTCCCTTCTCCAACCACTTCAAGGCTTCCCTTGCGCTGAGCGAATGCAGCGGCGTTGTGGCTACAAATTCGCGTACAGCTTCGGGGTGCACCCGTGTATGCTGGCGTAGCGCCCAACCGATAGCCTTATTGATGAAAAATTCTTTCGACTCCAGGTTTTCACGAATGATTTCACACAGCAAGCCAAAATCGGTCTCCGACTTGTAGTTGAGTTGGAAAAGGATCGCTGCCCGTCGTAACCAGAAATTCTCCGACCTGCGCCACTTCGTTAGATACCTGTCGCGTACCTCCGGAAATCGTTTGAAATGCATGCCTACGACACCCGTAGAGATGGTATCTACCGTATCCCACCAGGATTTGGTTACCAGCAGGAATTCTATCGTTTCGATGAATTCCGGAGGAAGTTGTTTTTGGAGCCTGTTCAGCAATCCAGTAGCGATATATTGAACCTCTCGCTCTGGTAAAGCCCAGAGTTCGCGCAGGATGGTGTCCAATTCAGAGAGCGGGGGCAGTCCATGTTGGTCGAAGTGCTCTTTACGCAACGCTGCGACTTGTTTGCTTTTGAGACCCAGATATTCGAACTGGTCGCGCATATAGCGCTTCATCGGTATGGCAGCGACCGGGTCCGCGTGGGCTGAAAAAAGGGAATGAATACTTTCAACGTAGGGATGCATCTGTAATTATTCCTGGTTCGCTTTGACTTTTTTTGGCTCTCCCGTTTACGGCGCGAATTCACCACAGATGAACGCGGATAAACACTGATTTTTTGATGAACGATCCTGAAAAATCCCTTTCATCTGAATTTATCCGTGGTGAATTTTTGCTCTTTCCCGTTTAAAACGGTAGAGCCGTTTTTTGAATGAATTTCTCCAACCCTTGGCGGGCTTCTTTACGGATGGCTGACTGTACGGACGGCGTCCACCCGAGGAACGTGCCAAGCGGGCCTAAAGCCTGAGAAGACCAGCTCCACAGGTTGAACCGGTCCGTATGGCGGAAGATCTTTCCAGCCTGAAAGTCAAAGGAGGCGTCGATCTTGTTGTGGACACGACGGCCGCTTTTCGAAAATGTGTACCAGGCTTCCCAGTGCGCGCGACCATTTTCTTCATCTGCATAGACCTCATCGAACTGGATAACCAGATCCTTGCCGCGCTCACACAGCATACGCCACATGGAAGTCACTTCGTTTGCTGTTAAAGTCCCAAAGGCAGGGTCTGAAAAGACGACTTCGCCATGATAACAGTCATTCATGGCGCTCGCATCACGCTCCTGGAATGCTGTATAGAACTTTTTGATCAGATCGGCGTTCTGGTGCATAAGCTTGTCCTTTGTTTTCAGGAGTTCCACGAAGCAACGGATATCTTTTCGCGAATTGTGTAAGAACTTAAGGATCTTCCGTTTTTAACGGAAACAGGTAAAAATTCCGCATAGATGAACCATCAGGAGAACCCCTTTTCATCTATGTTGACGTGTGACCGTAAGGGTATCTGCGGTTAAATTCCGCTCTCTATGAAAGAGCCGAATTTCATATTTACAGTATACCCATTTCCCCGCGAATAAATGGTTCTCCAGGATTTACACGGAAATTCCCAAAGAGCTGAATATATAAAGAAGGAGCACTGACGAGTGAGTCAGTGCTCTCCGTACCCTATGATTCTTCTTGGTGATACTTGAAGGAAATCTTCAACTTTGCCCGGTAAGCGCTGACCATGCCGTTTTCGATGGTAGTGTCTAATTGAACGACTTCCGCAACGCGCAGGTCCGTCAGGCTTTTGGAGGCCATCTCAACAGCGGCTGCAGCGGCCTTTTCCCAGGATTCGGTACTGCTCCCAACCAGTTCGATGACTTTGTACACGCTCTCTGCCATTCCATACTCCTTTCATACGAAAACAAACCAATCCGACAATAAAAGTATAGCATGGCTGTCAATATTCTTGGTGAGTTCCTCCTGGTTATGCAATTTCGAGACGGTTTTTTCCGAAATTCTTTGCCTTGTATAGGGCGCTATCAGCGCGGCAGATCAGATCATCCAGTGTATCCTGGTTGGGATCAAAGACTGCCACCCCAACGCTCACGGTGATTTGCATGCTTATTTCGTTATAAGCAACAGCCTGGCCGGCAATCAGCCCGCGAAGCCGCTCGGCAAAGGCTCTTGCTCGCGTCTCGTCGGTATTTGGCAGCAAAAAAACAAACTCTTCTCCCCCAAAACGGGCAAAGACATCGTAAGGGCGCACAACTACCTGGCATATCGCACAGGTCTCTTGTAAAACAAGATCCCCGGCGCGGTGGCCGTGACTGTCATTGACCAGCTTGAAATTATCGATATCGAAGAGAACGATCGCCAGAGGATCTCCGTTACGCCGGGAGCGTTCGATTTCACGTTCGGCCAGTTCAAAAAAATATCTTCGATTGAAAATTTGAGTCAAATCATCCCGTAATTGCCAGCTCGCGAATTTCTATCCGGGAATGTTCGAGTTCAAAGTACAGGTTAAGTGTGAAGTAACTGGCAACCGAGGCTATAAAAGCCGGTACTGCTACAGCGATGCTGTAGCCTAAAGGTCCAACCTGTGCCTCCAAACATCTTTGTAATCAAGTTTGTTATAAGCAGGGAAGCCAGAATGGAGCCAAAGATCATATACGCCATGCCTTTACCAACTCCCCGCTTTAAAAAGAACTCACGGATATTTTTCGATATGTTGGGGAGAAGCTTCATTTTGTGTTGAGAGCCTGGGTTGTATGTTTTAACAAGGTGAAGTATGCGGGGCAACTTATCCGTAACTATACAACTTTAGCGAACCAGCCACCAAAACAAAATCATTGCTAACAAAGCCATCAGCGCGCCAAAGAGGAACGGCGCAGCGGGACCAAAGCCGGTCCAGGAGCCCAGCCCTTGCCAGAGCAAGCCTGCAATCACGGAAGCAGGCAGGGCGGTGAGCCCGATCGCGGCGTTGAACAGGCCAAAGGCCGTTCCGCGTTGCGCATCGGGGACCAGATCCGTCACCAGGGCTTTGGCCGTCCCTTCCGTTGCAGCGTAGTAAACCCCGTACAACCCGAACAGCGCCCAGATGTGCCAGCCGGTGGCCGAGAACGCAAACCCCAGATACACCAGCCCGTAGGCCAGCCAGCCGGACATGATCAACCTGCGCCGGCCCACCCTATCCGAGAGCGCCCCCAGCGGGCCTGATAACACTGTGTAAATGGCGGTAAAGGTCATCAACATGAACATGGTCTGCAAGACAGACAGACCGCGTTCCTGGGCGCGCAGGATGATGAACGAATCGGATGAGTTGCCCAGCGTAAACAGGACGACCGCCAGCAGGAAATATTTGAAGCGCAGCGTCCATCCCTTTGAAATTCAAACGCAGCTTTTCGGACCGTTGGCCTGCCACCGCTACCTCTTTCGCCCCCAGGGCCAAGACGACCACCGCCAAAACCGCCGGGACGATGCTGACCAGCACCGCCAGCCGGAACGTTTCGAGCGACAGCAGCGATGCATTTGTCTGCGTCCGCCAGATGATCAGCGCCGCGATGCCAATCCCGATAAATGCTCCCGCCGTATCGCCGGCCCGGTGCAGCCCGAAGGCCAACCCGCGCATTTTCGGGTCTGTGCTGCCGGCCACCAACGCGTCCCGCGGCGCGGTGCGGATGCCCTTCCCGGCCCGGTCTCCAAAGCGGACACCCAGCACCCAACCCCACGAATTGGCAAAATACAAAAATGGTTTGGAGACGGTTGACAGCCCGTAACCGATCACCGCCAGCCATTTGCGGTTGCCCAGCCTGTCCGAAAGCGCGCCGGAATAGATCTTGAGCAGGCTGGCGGTGGTCTCGGCAATGCCGTCGATCAGGCCGATGACCGCGGTGCGCACACCGAGGATGTTTGCCAGAAAGAGCGGAATGAGGTAAACGATCATCTCCGAAGAGATGTCGGTTAGAAAGGATGTGGCCGTAGCAACCCAGATGTTGGGGTGCAGGCTTCGCAGCTTTGCCAGGAAGCCGGTGGATAGGGGTGGGTTTTTTTTTAGGGTTCATAGATGTTATACAGCCGCAATGGCGATAAATCACTCGTGATAGAATAGTTGGTCGAAACCATATCGCAACTGCATCATCTGTAGGCTACTCTTGCATTGTGCCCTTAGAAATCCAATAACTTGCAGTTTCAGTAAATCACAGATTTATCAAAGGAAGCCCCCTCAGCTTTCGTGGTTTATTGATTTAACTTTATTTAGTTGCAGTACCGCAAGAAGGAAGAATTTATGGAAAGTATTTGTGTACGGGCAAGAGATATCACCAATCGCATCCGATTTTCGGAAACAACCATCTTGATCACAACAGCCATTCTGATTGGTGCAGGGACAGGGCTGGGGGCCGTCTTTTTCATCTGGTTGATCGGAGTGGTGCAAAACCTGTTTTTTGCAGGCAGCCAGGCATTATTCGGAGGAATGGGCCGCTGGTTGCTGATTCTGATCCCGGCGATCGGCGGATTGATTGCCGGTCCCGATCATCGCCTTTTTTGCCAGCGAAGCCAAAGGACATGGCGTGCCGGAGGTCATGCAGGCCATCGCGTTGCGCGGTGGGCGAATTCGTCCGCGGGTGGTGGTGGCGAAGATTGCCGCATCGGCGGTCTGTATCGGTAGCGGCGGCTCGGCCGGGCGCGAAGGACCGATCGTGCAGGTTGGCGCAGCCCTTGGCTCCACCTTGGACAGTTGTTGAAGCTGTCGTCCAATCGCATCCGCAACCTGGTAGCCTGCGGCGCAGCAGCGGGCATTGCTGCTACGTTCAACGCCCCGATTGCAGGCGTAGTTTTCGCGATGGAGGTCATCCTGGGTGAGTTGCATATGGGCGACCTGGGCAACGTTATTATCTCGGCGCTGACAGCCTCCACCATCGCGCGCGTCTTTTTAGGGGATAACCCCGCTTTTGCCATCCCGCGTCACGCCATGCAGACGCCCTGGGAAGTTTTTCTGTACGCTTTGTTAGGGGTACTGGCAGCGTTCGTGGCAGTCGGTTTTATCCGCATGTTGTACTGGTTCGAAGACCGGTTTGACGAGTGGAAGTTTCCGGATGCGGTCAAGCCAGCCGTGGGCGGCTTGCTGTTGGGTTTGTTGGGATTTGCCTATCCGATCGCTTTAGGCTTGGGGCGGGATGCCCGCCAGCCAGGCCAACGCCGGCCTGCCGATCACAGCCAATATCCCGCATATCTTTGGCGCCGGGTTCGATACCATCGAAGCCGCGCTGCTGGGAAAATCTTCGTTTATCCTCTTATTCCTGCTGGTTTTCCTGAAACCCCTGGCCACCTCTTTTACCCTGGGTTCGGGGAACTCCGGGGGCGTATTCGCGCCCTCCCTGTTTTCTGGCGCGGCGCTGGGCGGCGCATTTGGTCCTGGTTGTCGAACGCCTTTTCCCAGGCGCAACCGCGGGACCGGGCGCCTTTGCGACGGTCGGCATGGCAGCCGTCTTTGCGGGTGCGGCGCGCGCACCATTTACCGCTATTTTGATCGTCTTCGAAATGACCAATGACTACCGGCTGATGGTGCCTCTTATGGCTGGGGTCATCTTTAGCATGATCGTGGCGGAACGCTTGCACAAGGAATCCATTTACACGCTGAAGTTAGTCGCCGTGGAATTCACCTTCGTCGCGGGCGAGATGTGGACGTGATGGAAAACCTGACTGTCGCAGAAGCGATGCGCCCGGCGCCAGAACCTGTTCCTCACAACTTACCGCTGCGTTTGGTGCCGGCGTTGTTGGAAGGCGTACGCATGCACGGTCTGCCTGTCACGGACGAGAATGGCAAGCTATGCGGGGTCATCACCATTCAAGATGTGGAAAAGGCGGCGGAAGATGACGAACAAAATCTCGATCGTCCCGTGACCCAATTCTGCTCGCAACACCTGGTCGTCGCCTACCCTGATGAAACGGTCCACCATGCCCTCGAGCGCATGAGTCACCGCGACATTGGACGCCTGCCTGTGGTGGACCACAACAGGCCTACCAAGTTGATTGGCTGGATCAGCCGCGCCGATATCATCCGCGCCTACGAGCGTGCGCTTACCCGTCGTGTGGCGGTGCAACAACAGGTGCAACAAATTCGCCTTGGGGCAGTAGCCGGGGTGCAAATTGTGGAAGAAACGGTCAACGCGGGCAGTTTGGCGGATATGCAACCGCTCAGCGAAATTCCCTGGCCGGAAGATAGCCTGATCGCCAGCATCCAGCGCGGCAGCCAGGTGCTCATCCCACATGGAAAGACATTGTTACAAGCCGGAGACCGCCTGACCCTCATTTGCAAACAGGGTGAAGAGGACGTTCTGGCGAGTTTGCTCACCGCTGTGCAAGAGCAAAAGCCTTTGCCAGAACAGTAGGAGCATATTTCAAGGAAAAGGGAGAGCGAAAACTCTCCCTTTTTTGTTAACAAAAAAGGGTTCTCCCATCTTTATCGGGATAGAGGCCCGAAAATTTTCCAGTCGGAAATGGTAGAGCCTAAAAAGAACGGGTTCTCTATATTTTGCCATCTTCCGTTCGATTTGGCAGAGGAAAGAACACTGGGTTCACTCCGGGCGTTCCTGAAAAGCCAGGATTTAAGGGAGCAGCGCGGGTGGTAGAATCAATTTGCTCCAATTGAAATTCAATTAAGGCAGGTGTCATGCCGGACCAACCTTTCGAAAATCGTCAAAGTCTCGAAATCGAAGAGAAAATTGATGGATTTGTTTCACTGGTTTGATAAGATTCCGCTTCCCGAACCTGCTTCGATCGTTTTTACGGCGATCGTCATCGGGATCGGCGCCGGTTTAGGGGCTGTTTTCTTTCGTTGGTTGATTGGGACCATGCAAACCCTTTCCTATGATGTATTGGGAAACTTCTTCGGGGGCATTAAGCCTTACCATTTGTTGATCATCCCTGCTTTGGGCGGCGCCATTTACGGTCCCATGATCTACTTCTACGCCCGGGAGGCCAAGGGACATGGCGTCCCGGAAGTGATGGAGGCGGTTGCCCTGCGGGGAGGCCGGATCCGTCCACGAGTGGCGGTGATCAAGTCTCTGGCTTCGGCGATCTGTATCGGGACCGGGGGTTCGGTAGGGCGGGAAGGACCGATTGCCCAGATTGGCTCTGCGCTGGGTTCCACCCTGGGACAGTGGCTTAACCTTTCCAACGATCGCATCCGCAGCCTGGTCGCTTGCGGCGCAGCGGGAGGCATCGCCGCCACCTTCAATGCCCCCATCGCCGGGTCTATTTTTTCTCTGGAAGTCATCCTGGGGCAGTTTGAAGCGACATACTTTGGCGCCGTTGTGATCTCGGCTGTTACGGCAAACGTCGTTGCCCAGGCGTTCGAAGGTTCCGTGCGTGCCTTTGTGATTCCCGAATATGTGCTGGTCAGTCCATGGGAATTGCTTTTTTATGTCTTTCTCGGACTGATTGCCGCAGCGCTTGGCGCAGCCTTTACCCGTCTGCTTTACGCTACCGAAGATCTCTTCGACCGTCTGCCCTTCCCGCCCGAATATTTCAAGCCTATTCTTGGCGGACTTATTCTAGGCCTGATTGGCCTGATATCCTTCAAAATCGACGGTTTTCCGCGAGTCTTTGGGGTGGGCTATGAAAGCATTGGGGATGCGTTATTCGGGAAACTGGCGTTCCAGGTGACTTTTGGGTTGTTTATTCTCAAATTCCTCGCCACTGTGATTACCCTTGGTTCCGGCGGTTCCGGCGGGATTTTTGCGCCTTCGCTCTTTATGGGCGCCATGCTGGGGGAAGCCTTTGGGCAGATCATGAACATGCTCTTCCCGAATATTACGGCGCCGCCGGGAGCCTATGCGCTGGTTGGGATGTCCGTGTTTTTTAGCAGCGCCGCCCACGCTCCCATCACAGCCGTATTGATCCTCTTCGAAATGACCGGCGATTACCTCATCATTTTGCCGCTGATGCTGACGACCGTCATCGGTACGCTCGTCTCGAGGATGATCAGCAAAGAATCGATCTATACGCTGAAGTTGACGAGACGCGGGATCGTCTTACAGCGTGGACGCGATGTGGACGTGATGGAAACCCTGCTCGTCAAGGAAGTCATGCGCCCCGCTCCGGACCCGGTGCCTGCTTCCCTTCCCCTGGGCAAAGTCTCCACCCTCCTGGACCGCCTCCGTATGCACGGGTTGCCGGTGGTCGATGAGGATAGGAACCTGGTGGGGGTGATTTCGATCCGCGATATCGACAGGGCTGCGACCCAATCTGAGGAGAACCTGGCCAAGCCCGTGCTGGATTTTTGCTCGCGCAACCTGGTGTGGACCTATCCCAACGAAACGGTTGGCATGGCCCTGAAACGGATGAGCCGCCGCGATATCGGGCGCCTGCCGGTTGTCGATCCGAGCAATCCGCAAACGCTGATTGGCTGGATCAGCCGGGCAGACATTGTCCGCGCTTACGAGCGCGCGCTCACGCGCCGGGTGGCCACCCAGCAGCAAATCAACCAGGTCCGGCTGGGGACAGTCGCTGGCGTGCAAATTGTGGAAGAATCTGTGCAGGCAGGCAGCCTCGCTGACGCACAACCCTTATGTGACGTTGCCTGGCCGGAAGACAGCCTGGTGGCCAGCATCCAGCGCGGCAGCCTGGTGCTGATCCCCCATGGGAACACCTTGCTCCGGGCGGGCGACCGGCTGACGATCATTTGCAAACACGGGGAAGAGGAAGAACTGGCAAGCTTGTTGTCGCCCGTGCCCGCAGAAGAAAAAGAGTCACAGGAATAAAGGTTAAATCAAAAGACCGCGTTTCTCGAAAACGCGGTCTTTATTTTAGCAAGCAGTTCCTATTCTCCATCCCCCTCATCGATCGCGCCGGGCTGCTCCACGCGCAGCACCTCTCCCTGGTAATTCACCACCACTTTAAATCCCATCATGCCGAGATAGGCGCGCGCGTCCTCGGGGATGCCCTGCTGCAACAACACGTCGAATTGCTTGTCCATGTTTTTGAGCTGCTGCTCGATGGCGGCCACCGTAAAGACATCCTCCTGGCCGAGCATCTTGGCGGTTTGTTCCGAGATCAGGTCTTCGCTGCCTTTCATCAGATCGGCCAATTGCTGCAAAACCTGGCGGTCGACTTGCTCGGAAGAGATATGGCGGCGGAATCCGGCATCGTCGAGCACGTAGCATGGCTCGTCGCCAACGTACGTCGTTTCTGCGGGTTTGCCGGTCTCGTCGATGACCAGGCCGGCGAAGAGGGGTTGTTTGGGCATTAACTCTGTTTTCCTTCGATTGCAGCCAGCAAAATCCCCGCCGCCAGGCCTACCCGGCGGTCCAGTGTTTTGGCAGGGTCAAAGCTGAAATCCACGTCCAGTTCGTAGCGGAAGGGATTGAAGCGCTGCTTTAAATCCGCCACCCGTTGATCGCGGACGGTCATATCGTAATTCTGCGGCAGGAGTGAGCCGAGCAACAAGCGCCGCAACATGGCCAGTCCCATGCTGTCTTCGAACAGCAGCCCGATCACCTGGTCGTTGGGGTCCAGCACTTCCCATTCATCGCGCAAAATCGACTTCATGCCTCTACGGCGTAGCGCTCCCACCTTCTGGTTGTAAGCACTATCGATCACGTCATAGGCGGCTGAAAAGTCGATGATCTGGCGCGCCTTGATTTGTAACACTTCCTGAGACTTACTCTCGTCGGCGAACACACGGATATCTTCGCGCAGCTTGAACATCTTCTGTTCGCTGAACATGACCAAATTGTTCATGGGATCATAATAGCGGAATTTGCCGGTCAGCGCAAAGACCTGGCGTTTGAGCAGGTAACGGTCATACTGGAAGATGGAATTCATGAATGCTCCTATGAGGATGTGACTTGAACGGCCGTTCCTTGACCCGGCAGATGCAGGTAGTCGACCCCGGGCGGGACGACCGGGCTGGTCCAGCGATAGATGAATTTCGCGTCCATCGACGGCAGGTTCACGCAGCCGTGGCTGCGCGGGCGCCCGTAGTCGTTGTGCCAGTAGGTGCCATGGAAGGAAACGCCTGTTCCGGTGAAAAACGAAACCCAGGGCACGCCAGGCAGATCATACACACCAGCTTCATCATCGCCTTCATTGCTCATGTGGATGGAAGGACCTTTATGATATGTACGAAAATCCCCGGTCGGGGTTTTGGTATCTCCCGCGCCGCTGGAACAACGGGCGATTAACACGGGCTGGTCGCCTTCGAAAGCAGTAACGGTTTGCGTGGCCAGGTCCACGTGGATGTGTTTCTGGTCGTCGGGAACCTGCGGGGAGAGTGGGGTCAGTTCATCGTCCGGGACGACGCGCATGTCATGGGTAGGAATGTAATAGGATTTATGCTCATGGAAGTCGTAGACTTCGTACCAGATGCTCTTCTGTGCCCGGTTGACGATCGTCCGCTTGATCCAGTGCGTGGTCTGGTAATAGTATCGCCGCCCGTTGAAGAGCACGTTCGGCTCGGGACGCGCAAACGTATAGGGGACAGTCACCTCGCCAACCTGCCCCTCTGCACGGATGTCGAAGATGGGGTCGTTATAGACCGTCTCCACCGGTTGCACCCAGCCGGAATATGTGAAGCCTTCATCGCCGATGCGATACCAGGCGGTGTTGTAAGGGTTCCCTGCTTCGCCTTCGACGACTTCGGAGATGGGGACGACCTGGTCTTTGCCATAATCTTTCCAACTCTCGCCGCTAAAGGAGGGAATCTCGTACATGAACAGGCCGCTCATCAACACGCGCCCGTGATTGGCGGGCGGTTCTGTGAGGGCCAGCGCGCGGTCCAGGCCGGTTTCTGCCAGGAACAATCCCAGTGCGCCAGAGGCGCTTAGTTTCAGGAAATCGCGGCGGGTGAAAGAAAAGCTTGGTTTCATAGCGGCTTGAATTTACCACAATCCCGCAGAAGTGCGAGACAAAGATATAGGGTTTGGGAGTCCAACCACTCCCGTCGTTGGACTTTCGCGATGGACCTTTAAAATAGGAGTTACGCACTTGGACAGGGAAGCCCGGAAATAGGGGACGCGAGCGTAGCTCGCGTCCCCTATTTCCGGTATCTTTTCGCGAACTGCGTAATTCCTAAACTATTCAAAAATATGCACCGCCGTGCCGAAATCCTCGTAGGCGAATTGCTTGCCGGGTTTGACGCCAGGTAACGTCCAGCGGTAGAGCCATTTGGCGGCCTGGGGCGTCAGGTTGATGCACCCGTGGCTGCGCGGGTGGCCGTAGTCATTATGCCAGTAGGTCCCGTGGAAGGAAATCCCACTTTTGGTAATGTAAACAACCCAGGGTACGCCGGGCAGGTCGAAGCCGCTGGCGGCGATATCGCCTGCGGCCATGTGACGGGTGGGGCGCTTGTAAGAGGTAATGAAATGTCCAATGGGGGTCGACCAGCGGCCGCGGCGGTAGCGGCTCCCGGTAGCTGCCCGGGCGGCGTATACCAGGCGGGAACCTTCGTAGGCCAGGACCAGCTGACGGGTCAGGTTGACCTCGATCCGCTTGTCGGCCTCGGGCACATCCAACGAAAGGGGAGCAAGCTCTTCATCAGGAATGAGGCGCATGTGCCTGGCAGGGATGTAATAAGACAGATTCCATTTGTCGTCTAGCAAACGGTACCACGTTTGCCCATCCGCGCCGATAATTGAACCCATGATCCAGTGCACGCTCTCAAAATAGAGCCTATGCGCCACGTCGGAAATGGAATCCGGCTCCTCGTGCGCGTCTGTGAACGGGACGGACACCTCTCCCAGCAGGCCGCCAGGGGACACTTCCCGGACCGGTTCGTTGAGCAGGGTGACCACTGGCTGAACGCCTCCGGAGTAAACGTACCCCTGGCCAGCGACCTCATACCAGATGCGGTTATAGGCGTCTTCGTCTTCGCTGAGGGCCGCTCCGCTGAGCGGGACGATCAGGTCGCGCCAGTACATCTTGACCCGGCTCGCTGCAAAGGAAGGTTCGTCGTACATCCACAACGACTTTTCAGTGATGCGGCCTTGCAGGTCAGCCTTGAAGGATTGTGTAGAAGGGGTTGGGGAGAAATCAGGAAAAGACAAGCCCAGCAGGCCGTAACCTGCCAGTTTCAAAAAGTCACGGCGCGAGAACGCGCCGGTGCATGTTTCCATAATATGAACGTACTAGTAGTGGACTTTCACCGTTGTGCCGTAGGAGGCCCAGTTATAAAGCCATTCTGAATCCGGAATGGTCAAATTAACGCAGCCATGGCTCATGGGCGTGCCGAAATTGTTGTGCCAGTAGGTGCCATGGAAGCCGTAGTCCTCGAAGAAGTACATCACCCAGGGCACATCCGGCAGATAGTAGCCGGGTCCCGACATGGCCTGGATACGGGTTTTATTCCAAATGTGGAACGTTCCTGTGACGGTGGGGTGTGCCCAGGTGCCGGTGGAGGCCAGGAACGAATTCATCAGCACGTCTCCCTCCCAGGCGTAGACGCGTTGTTCGCTGAGATTGACCTCGATCCAACGGACGCCATTTCCCTCCGGAGGCGCTTGCGGTTTGGAAGGCTCGTTTGAATCCGCCGGACCTGTGGTAGGCACGGGCGTGTTCTCAACGATCTCCATCACCAGGGAACCCTCGGGGGTGGCAGATTCCTGCGGCGCAAGGGTTGGATCCGGTTCGTCCGGCTCGGATGTAGCAATCGGGGGCGCTGGGGTAGGCTCCAGCGTGGGAGGCAACGTCGGCGTAGGAGCTGGTAAGGTAGGTTGCAGGTCAACAACGACAGGATCCGGTTCGGACGCCGCCTGGGCCGGTTTGGCGATCTCCACCCGCGCCCAGACTTTGGGATGCTCCACGACGACCGGCTGCGACGTGCCGGCCAGCAGGGAGGCCAGAACCGGGGAGGCGCTGGCTGTCCAGGCGGCCAGGAGCAAAACCACGCACCCCAAGCCCAGCAGCAGGCTGGCATACAGCATTCCACGCCGGGATTTCTTGGGCGGCATGCGGTTTTTTACCGCCTTGACCTGTTTGGTAGTTCCACTCTCTTCTGGCTTTTTCTGCTCTCTGGTTTGTTCGAGAGGCACATCCTGTAAGCGCTTCAAGGCCCATTGCATCCCTTTATGGGCGCGCGGGCTATCCGGGTTGATCTTCAGCGCCCGCTCGATAAAAGCAACGCTCGCCTTAGGGCTGGCGACCGAGGCCAGGATCAGCCAGGGGTCTTCCAGTTGCGGGGCTAATTTGGCAGCCTGCTCTGCCCAGCGACGGGCCGCGCTGCGGTTTCCATCGCGCAAGGCTTGTCGCGCGTTTTGAACGGCTTTTTGGGCTTGTACTAGTTCAGCATTCATTTTAGCGATCAGGGCACAAACGTAGGTAACGGTGTTGGCTCCACATTCTCATTACGTGCAAAACAGAGAATGCCTTGCGCAACACCATAGGCAACTTTATCCGTATCTCTGACCAGCAGGGTCTGGTCGAGATTCAAAAACCCGGTCTCGATAATCGCGGCGATTGTGTTTGGGTCAATTTCCGAAAAGGCGTGGTACCCGCGCATGTCGTTGGTGATGCTCCCGGCATGGAAAGGAAGGCCGGTGATGCTCTGGTAACGGTCGCGCAGACACTCGGTCAGCCGCGTGGCGCGGTTGAAATCGTGGGTATTAACCGCTGCGGCGACCTTGAATCCGGTCGCCTCGTCGTTGACATAATCGCATGAGTCATTGTGGATCGAAACCAGCGCTACGGCACGGTAGCCGTTCAAGCGGGTATCGAACTCGTTGAGCAAATCCACCTGGTAGCCTTCATCCGTCAGGATTTTTTGCACCCGGGTGGCGATGCTCAGATTGACGTCCGCTTCGGTCAGGGTAACGTTCCCGTTGCTATCCCGGCAGATCGCTCCTGAATCATTGCCTGCGTGCCCGGCCACGACGCCGATGCGCAACTGCGGCTGCGGGGTAGCCACAAAGTTGCTCTCCGGCTGGGCGGTTAAGAGCAAGCCAACCTTGTCCGAAAAACTGCTCGCGAAGAACCCCTTGGACGGGGTCCATAAATTGAACAAGGTCGCCAGGAAAATTGCAAGGCCGAGCGTGCTGCTCAGCACACGGACAGGCCGGGGACGCTTGCGGGAAGTTGAAACGGGCGAAGATTCCATGCTGTTTCGTATAATAGTACCTTAAAAAGTGAAGAAATTGCAAGAGGCAATTTGGAGGTAATCCGGGGTATTTCGGCTTATGCGCTGCATATCGGTATGGAAAGCACGATTTACGTTTGTTTCGAAAGATTTTTGCCTTGACGCCAACCCCTCTCGAAGCTATGATTGATTAGGAAGTTCGCAAAAGAGATCGAAAACAAGGGGGCGTGCACTGCACGCCCCCTTGTTTTCGAATTTTCCTATTCAAGCAAGTAAACTCTGTGTATCTGCTCAGGCTTTTGCCACCTCTTAAATGCACGCTGAGCAGTTACAATTCTGTTTATGAAAGTAATATGAAACAAGATACAGTTCTTGACCCTGAACAACTTCGCCAGGCGATGCGTGCCTGGAGTTCGGGCGTGACCGTCGTGACAGCTTCTCACGAGGGAGAACGCCACGGTATGACCGTCAGTTCGTTCACCTCCGTTGCGCTGGAACCACCTTTGATCATCATATCCCTGCAAACAAACAGTCGGACGCACAAGATTATCACGCAAGCTGATGCTTTTGCAGTGACCATCCTCGCTGACGGCCAGCAGGAGATCTCTGATCTTTTCGCGGGGCGGATTTCAGATGTAGAAGACCGCCTGGCAAGCATCGAAACCGAAACGCTGGTGACTGGAGCGCCGTTAATCAAAGGCGGGCTGGCATTTCTTGATTGCCGTCTCAGCCAGGAAATCGCCGTGGGCACAAACACGCTCTTTTTGGCCGAAGTGGTGGCAGCGCGCGGGAATGGCGAAGGCAACCCGTTGGTCTATCATGATCGGAAGTACCGTAAGCTGGGCGATTGATTTCCCCGGAGGGCGGGAGGCAACATGGCCGAAGATAAACTGACAGATGAGGAAAAGTGCGCCCTGCTGGTGGTCGCCCGGCAGGCATTGGAAGCTGGTGTCCGCAGACAGAGTATGCCTGCCCTCGACCTGCAAACCCTGCCGCCGCGCCTGACAGCATACGGTTGTTCCTTTGTGACGCTGACGATCGCTGGGAACCTGCGTGGTTGCATCGGCGCCTTGGAACCCTGCCAGCCGCTGGTAGAAGATGTCCGCGAACATGCCATCGCTGCTGCGCTGCAAGATTACCGCTTCCCGGTCGTGTGCCCGGAAGAACTCCCCCGCATCAAGCTCGAAATCTCTCGCCTTACCAACCCGATCGCGCTCACATACTGTTGCGCGGAAGACCTGCTCACAAAACTTCGTCCCGGAATAGATGGCGTGGTCTTGCGGGATGGCTTACGCCGCGCTACCTTCCTGCCCCAGGTGTGGGCAAAGTTGCCGGACCCGGTCTGCTTTCTCGAGAACCTGTGTGACAAAATGGGCGCCGCGCCCGATTTTTGGCGCAAGAAGGATATAGATGTCCTTGTTTACCAGGTGGAAGAGTTTCAAGAATAACGATACTGTAAGCTTACTTCCTTGTTTGTAATCCTGGCCTGTAATACAATCTGTCCATGGCTGACGACAGTATGTTCCAGGAAGCAGTGAACGCCCTGCGCGCAGGCGACAAGGCCAAGGCCAAAAACCTTCTGACCCAACTGCTCAAAACCGACCAGAACAATCCGCAGTACTGGATCTGGTTGAGCGCGGCCGTCGAATCCACCAAAGAACGGATCTACTGCCTGCAGACTGCGCTCCAACTGGACCCCGGAAATGCTACCGCCAAACGGGGCTTAGTGCTGATGGGAGCTCTCCCGCCAGACGAATCCGTCCAGCCGTTCTCTTTGAATCGTCCGCGCCTGTGGGAGGAAAAACTTGGCCTGGCCGGCGAGAGACCCAAAGAAAAAACAACATTCAAAAGTCTGATGACCAGCCCTGCAGGACGCCTGGCGGGCTTCGGGGTGATCGGAATCGCCGTACTGGCGCTGGTGGTGTTCGGCTTGATCGTGCCAAACACGGAGCGCCTGACGCCGCGCATCTTTTTCACGGCCGGCCCATCCCCTACCTACACCCTTACCCCTACCTTCGTCAACGCGACCGAACGAGTTCCTACCGAAAGAGGCACACTTGTCCCGCTGGCGGAGTTGTTAGAGGCGCCTCTCACGCCTACGCCATTGTATGTCAACACACCGCGAGAACCGCAATCCATCGATAACTTCCGGGTCGTCCGGGCCGCCTACGAGAACCAGGATTGGGATGCGGTCATTTCAGGGATGAGGGACATTGCGCGCAGCGAGCCGGATGCGGCGGATCCGTACTATTACATCGGAGAAGCATACCGCTTTAAAGGCGATTTCCGCAACGCGTTGGAAGCCTACAACGAAGCCCTGCGCATCGACCCGGACTTTGGCCCGCCTTACCTGGGGTTGGCCCGCGCCCGCCTGCTCCAGGATCCGGAAGCGAACGTTCTCGAGTTGTATGCGGAAGCCATCAAGCGCGATCCCGATTTTGGCGAAGTTTATCTCGATCGTGCCATCTATTATCTGTATAACGACGGTCCCGAACTCGCGTTGGACGATTTGGAGATTGCAGAACAGCTTTTACCTGGTTCTCCCCTGGTGTACTATGCGCAAGCCCGCGCTCATTTGGCGCTGGACGAGTTGGTTAAGGCCCAGGTTGCAGCGCTGAAAGCCAAGCAAGCCGACCCGACCATGCTTCCCGCTTACTTTATCCTGGGTGAGATTTATCTGGCACAGAACCAATATGCCAAAGCGATTGATGTCTTGCAGACCTATGCTACTTACGAGACGGGAGACGCGCAAGCGCGCGCCATGATCGGCGAGGCCTATTACCGCGCCGGGGATTGCGAAACGGCCATCGAAGCCTTGAGCGCTGCCATCGAGATAGACTCGCGCCAGCGAGAATCTTATCTCTACCGGGGGTTGTGCAATGTAGAAGTGGAAGAAGCGGACGCGGCCGTCTCTGACCTGGAACGTTTCTCCAGTGACGCTTTTGAACCCAATCTTGCGCTCATGCGCGCTTACATGCTTCAGGAGCACTTCGGTGACGCTTACCTGCAAGGGGAAAGGGTCCTTTCCCTGGCCGAAACGGACAAAGAGCTGGCCCTGGCCTATTACTGGCGCGCGCTCAACTTCGAAAAACGGGAAGAACCGGAGAACGCCGCCAAATCCTGGCAGGAGCTGCTTGCGCTACCCAGAAGTGCGATGACCTCCGAAATGCACATGGAAGCAGAAACCCATTTCTATGCGATCTACACCCGCACCCCCAGCCCCACTGCCACCCGGCCCACCAGCACACCATCGCCGACGAAAACAGCCACGTCCCGCCCCGGGACCGCAACCCGCACGCCAACTCCCACCAACAGCAGAACTCCCAGACCGACCAGGAACTCCAACCCCAGCGAATTAGCGACGAAAAACCGCCCATCAACAGGACAGGGCGGTTTTCATATTTCGTTCTGTCAGCAGTCTCCTGCTCGTTCCAAATTATATTTTCAAATGAGAATTTAGCGCCTGCCGCGACACTCCTGGCAGGGGCACAATGCGCGCAAGTAATGCCAGTTGAAAATCCCGTAGTCGTGTCCATCCTCCCATACAATCGATAATGCGTAGGATCCCACCGCAACAACGTTCGCAATACGCGTGGAAGGGCTTTCTTCTAAGACAATGCCAAATACGTTAGGATCGGGTTCGCTGCCCATATTCTCGTGCCCGCCGCGACAGGAAGCGCAGGGACAGGCTGCGCGCAACAAGCCAAAGGGATATACGCTGGTATGCCCGTCGCTCCAGGTAACGGTAAATTCGCGTGTTTTTTTGTTGGCAGTAATGCCGGTTGGTTTTTCGTTCATTATTTCTCCAATCCCCTTTCCCGGTGGTTGAGTAGGCGCGTTCTTCGCCAAATCGAAACCAGGGAGAGGGTGAGGGTTAAGGGGAAGGGATCGCTCCCAGGAAATCAGCCGCTGCCCACCCTGCGCGGGTCTCGTCGTAAGGCGCAACCAGATACCACCAGGAATATCCGTCGGCCTCTTCAGGCCCCTCTCTCACTTGAAAGACCTCTTCGTCGTAGCCGAGAAAGACCGGGGTGCCGTTCAGCCCGGGATCGGCGCGCAAGCGCAATCCCTCGCCTTCGGTGCCGGTGATTTGGACGTAGCCGCCTACGCCAATTTCTCCGGGAGCCAGGGTTGCCGTTCCCACGATCAAGGGATCGGGGGTAAACGTTGGGGTGACTTGCGGGGTAGAGCTTGGGGCCGGGATCACGGTCAGGTCCGCGGGAGCAAACCCGAATTGCCGGGCCGGATCCGGTTTTGACCAGCCAATCGAAGCCAGCGTGACCAGGATCAGGCATCCGGCGATGCCCAATGCCCCGAGCACGACTTTAATGTTGAACAAGGAAAAGAAATCGTTGCGGTTCATAAGCGGTTTGCGTTTTGCAGGAGATGCAGCGCATCGGGCGGCACCAGCAGTTTGAGCGCCTGCTTGTGGACGCTGATCTTCGCTTCCTGTGTGGACCCTTTTGGCTCGGCATCCATATGGACGAAGAAAGAAGATTCGGCCTGCACCTGCAGGGTCTGGAAAGGGATGCGTTGGGCTTCATCGGAATTGACATGGCCTCCGCTCCACAACTCGTAGATGATCCGGAAGGCATCCGCCAGGCTGTCGCCGCGGAAGAGCCACAGATCGAGCAGGCCGTCATCCAGAAAAGCGCCAGGAGAGAGAACGGAGTACCCGCCCATATAGCGGCGGATGTTATTGACAACGGCCAACAGATAATGTCCTTCCACTTCCTTTTCATCTGCCCACAGACGCAGGCGAATGCCCTTCCACTGGCTGGCGTTCCAGAGCGTGGATGCGGCGTATTCGGGTACGGCGAAGAATTTTTCGAGGCGGTCGCGCGGTTCGACGGCATGGATTGTCATGGCGTCTAAACCGATGCCCGCCCACATCATGAACGGAAATTCATTGCACTGGCCCATATCCACCCAGTAGATGGGAGCGGTTGCCAGGGTACGCGTGTTTTCCTGCAAGCGCCCGGGATAGGCCCAGCTAAAAGCGGGCAGGCCCAGTTCCTGTGCCCAGACGTTGGATGTGCCGGCCGGCAGAACCCCTAACGCGGTCTCGGAACCGAGCAATCCGCTGGCGACCTGTCCTACAGTGCCATCCCCGCCAACGGCAAAAACCGCCTCATAGTCCTCGGCCGCAGCTTGCCTGCCGAGCTGGACAGCATGATCGCCATCTCGGGTGGCCGCGATATCCACCTTCCAACCGGCCCTGGCGAGCTCTGCCTCGATGGCCTTCAGGAACGGTTTGACCGGGAAACGTCCCGCAGCGGGATTGTAGATGACCAGCGCCTTACGCATGGGGCGAATTATAACGCTCTTGGATGTTATAATCGATTCCGACATGCAAGAAGGGACTCTGCTCAACAACCGCTACCAACTGCTCCAGCGCGTCGGCACCGGCGGCATGGCGGACGTGTTCCGCGCCCGCGATTTGATGCTCGAACGCTACGTGGCCATCAAGGTCTTGCGCGCAGACTATACGGAAAACCAGTCCTTTCAGGAGCGCTTCCGCCAGGAGGCGCGCGCGGCGGCCAACCTATCGCACCCGAACATCGTCACCGTCCACGATTTTGGGCTGGACCGCGGCCAGTTGTTCATCGTCATGGAGCACGTCCCCGGCTCGGATTTGAAAACCCTGCTGCGCCAGCGGGGCAGGTTCAGCGTCGAAGAAGCCATCCCTTTGGTGGTGCAGGCCTGTGCGGGCATTGGTTACGCTCACCGCGCCGGCTTGGTGCACTGTGACGTCAAGCCGCATAACATGCTGGTGACGCCGGATAAGCGGCTCAAAGTCACCGACTTTGGGATCGCCCGCGCGCTGGCCACCATCCATCCCGAAGAACGCAGTGACGTGGTATGGGGCTCGCCGCAATACTTCTCGCCCGAGCAGGCCGCTGGCGAACCGCCTTCCCCGGCCTCGGACGTCTATGCGCTTGGGATCGTCCTGTACGAGCTCCTGACCGGTTCCCTGCCCTTCAACGCTTCCACGCCGGAAGAACTCAGCCGGATGCACCTTGACGAACGGCCGCACGCCATTCGTGAGTATTTGCCGGATATCCCTGACGCCCTCGAACAGATCATCGATAAAGTGCTTTCCAAAGAGCCGGCTGCGCGCTATCGCACTGCTGACCAGCTTGGACGCGTGCTGTTGCGCTTCGGAACACAGACCCAAATGGAGCAGGCGCCCGAGCTTTCCCTCACCCCCGAAGCCTTGCCCACCTACCAGTCGGAACCGGAATCGGTCTATTATCCGGAGCCGGTGCTGGCTGCCCCCCCAGCGGACATCGACTGGATTTCTGTGGCTCTCGGCCTGCTGGCCCTGATCGCCGTCGGGGGATTGATCCCGTTCTGGATCTGGGTTTACTTCGTTTATAACCAGCCAATTCGCTAATGACCGATTCATTTGTTCTCGCTCCTTCCATTCTCTCGTCCGATTTCCTGCATTTGGGGGATGTGCTGGCGACCTGCCAATCCGCTGGTGCGGACTGGATCCACGTAGATGTTATGGACGGCCAGTTTGTTCCCAACCTGACGATGGGTCCCTTTATCGTCCGGCACTGCCGCCGCGGGACGGACTTGCCACTCGATGTCCACCTGATGATCGAAAAACCGGAAAGGTTGCTGGGTGCCTTTGTCGAAGCAGGCGCATCGCATCTGACCGTCCATGTGGAAACCTGTCCCCATTTACACCGCACGATAGAAGACATCCGAGCGTTGGGATGTAAGGCGGGCGTCACGCTCAACCCCGGCACCCCGGCTTCGTCCCTTTTCCCGGTGCTGCCCTTCGTGGACCTGGTGCTGGTTATGAGCGTCGATCCCGGTTTTTCCGGCGGAACGTATATTCCGGAAATGGTCAGCAAAGTGGCCGAAATTCGACGCAAGCTGGACGAGATCGGCTCTTCCGCCTGGCTGGAAGTGGATGGCGGCATCTCCCCAGAAACGTTACCCGTATATGAGAGCCGCGGGCGCGACCGCTTTCGTCTCTGCCACCTCGATATTCAAACACCCGGATGGCATCGCGGCGGGGATTGCTTCGTTGCGAGAAGCGGGTTAAGGGTTCAACGTCCGGATAGATTAAATGTATCTGCTCAGGCTTATGCAAAAAAGTAGGGAAAAAACGGTGTGCGTGGGGGGCGTACGCCCCCCACGCACACCGTTTTTTCCAGCCTCTTAAAGGCGGCTGAGTGGTTACGATTAAATAAAAAATCACGGCTTCAGCCGCGATTTTTATCAATCAGGAAAGGAACGAGTTACGCTTTGGTTTTGGTCAGGGTGCGGATGCACTTGGCGCATAGCACCTTCTTGACCTTGCGGTTGCCCTCATAAACCGTCACCTTTTGCAGGTTGGGTTTGAACGTGCGATTGGTAGCACGCATCGAGAACGACCGGCTATGGCCAAAAGTTGTCGTCTTTCCACAGTGAGCACACTTAGCCATCTTGCAAATTCCTTTCTTGCTATAATTCCAGAGTTCAGGCTTGCTCTCGCAAGCAAAGCATTTTACCACACAACCTATTCATCTACAAGCAGATTGAAGATCGACAGAGGATTGAACATGGGCGAAGAAACAACATCTTTGGGCGGCATTCATATTTCACCCAGTGCCGTTGCAACCATCGCATATCATGCCACACTTAAATCGTATGGCGTGGTGGGACTGGCTCCCAAGAACCTGGCGGAGGGACTGGCTCAAACTGTGACGCGCGAACCGACTCGCGGCGTTTCGGTTGAGTACGACGGTGAAAAAATCGATATCGGGATTTACATTATCGTGGAGTACGGCACGCGGATCGCGTCCGTGGCAAACAGCGTTGCCAACACGGTCCGTTACCACGTAGAAAAAGCGTTGGGGTTACGCGTCAACACCATCAATGTGCACGTTGCCGGTCTGCGTGTCAGCAGTCCCGATTAAGGTCAGCAGCAGGAGAGACAATGGACTTGGATTCCCTCGACACACAGAAACGACTGGATAAATTTCGCAAGGCTCCTTTGGACGGGCAGTCGCTCAAGCGGTTGGTAGAGGCCGGCCTGACCTGGCTGCGCACCAACCAACAGACGGTCAATGCCCTGAACGTTTTCCCCGTTCCGGATGGCGACACGGGCACCAATATGGTGCTGACCATGCAATCGGCATACAACGAGATCAACGCACTGGGGTATCGCAACGTCGGGGATATGGCGGCGGCGGTTTCGCAGGGCGCTTTGATGGGCGCGCGCGGCAACTCGGGCGTTATCCTGTCGCAGCTGTGGCGCGGTTTTTCACGCGGTTTACAGGGAAAGGAGGTGCTGGATGCCCCTGGCGTGGTCAAAGCATTTGCGCAAGCGCGCGACACCGCTTATAAGGGCGTGGTCCGGCCGGTGGAGGGAACGATCCTGACCGTTGCCAAGGATGTTGCCGCGGCTACGGAAGCAGCCCTTGGGTCCACGCAGGATCCGGTGGATATCCTCGCGGTAGCGGTCAAAGCTGCAGATGAATCGGTCGAGCGTACCCCTGACCTGCTCCCGGTCCTCAAACAGGCCGGCGTGGTCGACTCTGGGGGGAAAGGCCTGTTCTTCATCCTGGAAGGCATGCTGCGCCATATCTACGGCCAACCGCTGGATACGCCGCTGGCCTCGGTCCAGCCGCTTTCGGCTTCTGGATTTCGAAAGCGCAATGGAGGAGGTCGAAGAGGGACAGGATTTCGAAGTCGTGGTGGATTTCTACCCCCAAAACGAGTTGAATCTGTCATCCTTTTATAACCGGCTGGAAGAGATGGGCACTTCCATCCAGGTTGGCGAGGGCGACGGCATGTACCGCATGCACATCCACGTGCCGCTCGAGAACCGCTATCTGCCGATCGATTACATCATGGAGCTGGGGACGATTACCAAAGTGGCGATGGAAAACCTGGTCGCCCAGATGGACGATATCGATATGAAGTCAAAAGGCGACAAACTCGAACTGGCCAATCATCGAGCCGGGACAGATCGCTGTCGTCACCGTTTCGCCGGGAGCGGGACTAAGTCGCATCTTTGCCAGCCTGGGAGCGGCTGCCATTGTCGAAGGCGGGCAGACCATGAACCCGAGCACGCAGGAGATCCTGGCCGCTTTCGAGAGCTTGCCAACCGACAAAGTTATTATTTTGCCGAACAACAAGAATATCGTCATGGCCGCCAACCAGGCCAAGGATGTTACCGTTAAAAAAGTTTTTGTTGTGCCAAGTCGCACTGTCCCCCAAGGGCTCTCGGCCATGTTGGTGCTCAACCCGGATGGCGACGTGGAAGCCGTGGCCGAAAAAATGAACAAGTCGCTGGCGTTGGCGAAAACCGGCGAGATCACGGTTGCGACCCGCAGCGTGGAAATCGACGGCGTCAAAGTAGAGCAGGGCCAGGTGATCGCATTGTTGGACGGAAAGCTGGTCTGCTCGGCGAAAACGGTCGAAGAAGGCTGCCTGTGCATGCTGGGCAAAGCCAATGCCGGGGAACACGAGCTGATCACGCTCTTCTACGGCGAAGAACTGAGCGTTACCGAGGCCAACCGGATTGCCGACCGGGTGCGCGAAGCCTACCCGGGGCAGGAGATCGAAGTCCAGGACGGCGGGCAACCGCACTATCAACTGATCATTTCAGTGGAATAAGCTCTCTTTAGCTCGACCAGGAATCTAACTCCCGGTCGAACTTTTATAACTTCCCCGCAAAGGTCACTGCTCAGGGTTGTAGAAAAAGAAAGGCAAAAACGGTATGCGTGGGGGCGTACACCCCCACGCACACCGTTTTTGCCACCTCTATAAATGCAGGCTTAGCAATTACCGCAAAGATTAAGTTCGGGATGGAAAAATGAAAGTTGGCATTGTCACCGATTCCACCTCTGACCTTCCCCCCTATCTGATCGAAGAATACGGGTTGGAAGTCATTCCAACCGTTCTGGTGTTGGCTGGCAGGGAATACGCCGACGGGTACGGCCTCTCGCGCGACGAGTTCTACCAGCGCCTGCCGGACATGAAGACTCCGCCCACAACCGCCGCGCCCTCCATCGGCGAGTTCACCGCCCGCTATCAAAAATTATTGCAAAGAGGCTGTGACCATATCCTGTCCATACACGCCGCCGGACAGTTGACCACTATTGCAAACACGGCCCGCCAGGCAGCCGGGACGTACACCGGGCGCGTTACTGTCCTCGACAGCGGCTCGCTCTCGCTCGGCCTGGGATTCCAGGTGCTGGCAGCGGCGGAGGTCGCCGAAGACGGATTGCAAACTATGCTCGCTGCCATCGAATCAACCCGCCAGCGCGGGCAGGTTTTCGCAGCGCTCGACACGATGGAAAACCTGCGCCGCAGCGGACGGGTACCGGGGGCTGTGGCCGCCCTCGGCGGGTTGCTCTCGATAAAACCGGTCATCGAGTTGAAGGAAGGCGCCGTCAAAGCGATCGCCGCCGTGCGGACCACGAACCAGGCCAACGAGCGCCTCGTCGATTTGCTGCTGAAAGGCAGACCGATCGAGCGCCTCGCCCTCCTGCATACCGGAGCTGAAACCCGGGCCCGCGAATTCTTGAACAGCTTGATGATGGAATTCAGCCAGTCCATTCCCCGAGATGTTTTACTGGTGAATGTCACCCCCGTGATCGGGACCCACGTCGGGCCGAATGGCCTGGGCTTTGCGGCAGTAAGAAAATAATTTTTCCGCAGATTTTTCTGCGCAATCTGCGTAATCTGCGGATCTTTCCTCCCCATGATAAAATACCCTCATGCAGTCCTCATTAGAAAAACTTCGCAAATTTTTCCGCCTCGAACATGAAAACGGTTATAACGACACCGCCATTATTGGGGGCCTCGCCAAAATGCTCGATTATTGGGAGGGGGAAGCCCGGGCCGACAATCTCTCTGAAGAGATCATCCAGGCCATCGTCCAGCGCTTGCAATCCTATGGAAAGCTGTCGCCAGAATCGCGGGCTGAATCCTTAAAAGGACTCTGGAAACGGATCGGCGACCAGTATCCCGAAGCAGCCCAAAAGCAAAAGCGCCCGCCTCGTCCGCAGCCCCTGCCGGTACCCCCTTCGAGAGAGCCTGCCCCTAAACCAGCTGAATCCGCTCCTACAGAAGCGCCCGTAAAAGAGCGCCCAGCCCCTCCGGGACGCTCGGAAACAGCGCCGGGAGGCAAGACTTCCGCCACGCCTGCCGCCCTCAACGCGGACCTGACCGTGTTACAGGGCGTCGGCCCGCGCCACGCGCAGACCCTGGGCAAGCTCGGCCTGCACACCCTGGGCGACATGCTGTATTACTTCCCGCGCCGGTACGAAGACTACAGCCAGCTCAAGCCAATCAAAGAGCTCTCCTACGGCCAGCAGGTGACCGTCATTGGCGCGGTGCAGTCGGTGCATACCCGCCCGATCCGGGGCGGCAAGGCGCAGGTGGTCGAAGCCATCCTGTCGGATGGCACCGCTGCGCTGCGGCTTTCCTGGTTCAACCAGCCCTGGATGGCCAACCGTCTGAACAAAGATGACGCCATCGCCGTCTCCGGCAAGATCGACCAGTATTTGGGCCGGCTGGTAATGAGCAACCCCGATTTCGAGCCGGTCGAAACCGAGAGCCTGCATACCAACCGGATCGTGCCGATCTATTCGTTAACGGAGAAAATCACCCAGAAGTGGTTGCGCGGGCTGATGAACCAGGTGGTCACACACTGGGCCCCGCGCGTCATCGACCACCTGCCCAAAAGCGTCCGCTCGTCGGCCAACTTAATGGAATTGGACCAGGCGCTCTTGCAGGCCCATTTCCCGGATACGCAAGAAAAGCTGCAGTCCGCCCGCAGACGGCTGGCGTTCGATGAAATTTTCTTTTTGCAAATGGGCGTGCTGCGCCAGAAACGGGAGTGGCAATCGGTCACCGCGCGCATCTTCGACGTGCAAGACCAGTGGTTGGAGGCGCGCCTCACCGCGCTGCCGTTCAAACTCACCGGGGCGCAACAGCGCACCATCGACGATATTCTGGTAGATCTCGGTTCCGGTCGCCCGATGAACCGGCTCTTGCAAGGGGACGTGGGCTCCGGAAAAACGGTGGTGGCCGCTTTAGCGGTTGCGATTGTGGCCAACGCCGGCGCACAGGCGGCGGTGATGGCACCTACTTCCATTTTGGCGGAACAGCATTATCGCAGTTTCTCCAAGCTCTTGACGGGCGAAAACGGGATCCTGCCGCAGGAGGCGGTCCACCTGCTTGTCGGTGACACGCCTGAGACCGAGAAAGAAGCGGTCCGGGCCGGCTTGCAGGATGGCAGCATCAAAGTTGTCATCGGTACGCACGCGCTGCTGGAAGATCCGGTCCAGTTTGCGGACCTGGAACTGGCCGTGATCGACGAACAGCACCGCTTCGGCGTGGACCAGCGGGCTGCCCTGCGCACCAAAGGCCGCACGCCGCACCTGTTGGTGATGACTGCCACTCCCATCCCGCGCTCGCTGGCGCTCACGCTGTACGGCGACCTCGACCTGACCATCATGGACGAGATGCCTGCCGGACGGCAGCCGGTGGCGACCTATGTGCTGCGTCCGCAAGAACGGGAGCGCGCTTATACCCTGATCCGCACCCAGATCAAAAGTGGGCAGCAGGCCTTTATCATTTACCCGCTGATCGAAGAAAGCGATAAGATCGATTCGCGCGCCGCTGTGGACGACCACGAGACCCTCTCGAAAGAAATTTTCCCCGACCGGAAGCTGGCCCTGTTACACGGACGTATGCGCCCCGACGAAAAAGATGAAGTCATGCGCGCCTTCCGTGACAAGGAGTTTGACATCCTCGTCTCGACCACCGTGGTGGAAGTGGGCGTAGATGTGCCCAATGCGACCGTGATGCTGATCGAGGGCGCCAACCGCTTTGGCCTGGCGCAGTTGCACCAGCTGCGCGGACGGGTCGGGCGCGGCGCAGACCAGTCGTACTGCCTGCTCATTCCCGACCACGAGGATGCGGTCGAGAACGAGCGTTTGCAGGCCATGGCGGAAAGCACCGATGGGTTTGTGCTGGCCGAGCGCGACCTGCAACAGCGCGGTCCCGGCGAGTTTTTGGGCACGCGCCAGTCAGGGTATGCAACCGGTTTGCGGATGGCCAGCCTGACCGACGTGGGTTTGATCGAAGATGCTCGTACGCAGGCGCAGCAATTGTTCAAAGAAGATGCCAAACTCGAAAAGCCTGAAAACACCCTGCTGGCAGAAGCGCTGGAGCGCTTCTGGGGCGATGGCAAGGGCGATGTGAGCTAGTCTAACTCGTCCAACTGGTCTAATCTGTCTGACAGGTCTATATACCCGATCAACGACCTGTAAGACTTATAGACTTGTAATACTTGTCAGACCTGACTTTCAGACCTACCAGACGTATTCAATGGAGACCTATGGTAAGAGCCTTATTCCCTGGAACGTTCGACCCGATCCACTACGGCCACATAGACATTGCCGTGCGCGCCTCGCGCCTGTTTGATGAAATCGTTTTGGCTGTCTACGACAAGCCCAGCAAAACCTTGTTCTTCTCCCCTGAACAACGAATTGCGCTGGTCAGGGAATCGGTGGACAGCACCCCCAAGATCCGCGTAACCGGTTACAGCGGACTTACAGTGGAATATGCTAAAAAGATAGGCGCACAAGTGATCGTGCGTGGCTTACGTGTCTTTTCGGATTTTGAATTCGAATTTCGCATGGCACTGGCCAGTCATCGCCTGTTACCGGAGATCGAGTATATGGCGCTCATCACCGCAGAAGAACACACCTTCCTTTCGTCGACTACGGTCCGCGAGATTGCCTTGCTGGGCGGCGATGTTTCCAGCATGGTTCCTCCGCATGTGGAGAAGGCTTTAAAGGAAGTGGTGAGCAAAATGGAAGATAACAATGTTCCAAATGCGATTAGAGACTAAAAATCGGATAGAATAGAACCACGAAGACACCAGGGCATAACGTCACAATATTTGTTTATTCGTGTCTTTGTGACTCACTGCTTTGGTGGTAAAAACGGTAACCTGGTATCCGTTGACAAATACGGAGGAGCCTATGGACATCCTGCAATTGATCGACCGCCTGGAAGAACTTTTCAACGATGGGAAACCGATCCCATTCACACACAATGTGGCCGTGGACGAAGACCGCATGCTGGATATCATCGACCAGATGCGGATTGCCATCCCGGAAGAAGTGAAAAAAGCCCAGCAATTGCTCAGCCAGCGGGACAGGGTGATGGCGCAGGCCCAGGAAGAGGCCAACCGGACGATCGACCTGGCCCGTGAAAAGGCAGAGAGCCTGGTCAGCAAGGACAGCATTACCCAGGAAGCCCAGCGGCGCGCAGACCAGATCCAAAACCAGGCGCGCATGGCAGCCGAGACGACCAAGCAGGACGCCGATGAATATGTGATCGACACCCTCGACCGCCTCCAGGAGGAGCTCGAGCGTTCCCTGAACCAGGTCCGCAATGGGATCCGCGCGCTGGAAGAAGATCGCATGCGCGGCGGGGCTCCCCTCTCCCCCCCAACTTCTGTTCCGGTAGAAAAACAGAGCGAAGAATAATGCGCCAACGCCCCGTAAAATCGACGGGGCGTTGATTTTTAGGGTCTCCCGTTTTTAGCGGGCTTTTTCCCGTCGGAAGCGGTAGGGCTATTATTTGTAAATCTGACTTTTGTGGAGCAGAGTTCCATTCCGTCCCCCTCGCTTGGTTCGATAAATTCAGCGGGCTAGATCCTTTCCGTCCAGGAAGGATTCCCGTATTTCTCGTGGACCAGTTCTTCCGCGCGCGCCAGTTCGGACTCGGATAATTCCCCTGCTTCGAGCTGCAACCCCAACTGCGCTTCGAACGCCCGGACGAAGGCCTGCGCGGCGGTTTCCCAGGCCACCTCCCGGCCCAGAACGGACTCGACGGTCGTCGCCCGCGCCAGCAGGCGTTCCGATCGCCGCTGCGCGCGCGGCCTCATCCGGGAAGACCAACGCCTGGCAGATGCGGGTCAGGTCGCCGGTCAGGGGCAGCGATCCGTGCTGGAGCACGCCCTCCTTGCGCCGCGCCTGGGCCGAGCCGATCAACTTCTTGCCGTTTACCGTGATCTCATACGTGGAAGGAACCTCGAAGCAGACCGGGTTGGGGATCTTGCCGCTTTCCGCTTTATCTTCCTTCATCTCCACCGACAGGCCCAGGTCTCGCACCGCAGCCAGCAGCGCGCCCGCCAGGCGGTTATAGGATTCGAGCAACGAGCCGGCCAGGTTTGGCTCATCGATCCGGCCGGTCACGGAATAGGTCAATTCGTCGGTGTGCAGGATGGCGCGTCCGCCGGTCATGCGGCGTACCACTTCCCAGCCACGTGATTTGAGCCGGTCGGTATCCACATCTGTAAAGGGTTGAGCGCGCCCGAGCGACAGGCAAGGCCGGATTCCAGGCGTATAAACGTAAAGTGGGAAGCACTTCGCCGCGCACGGCATGCTCAAGGATGGCTTCGTCCACAGGCCATATTCCATGCGCCGTTAGCGGGAGAGAGTAATAATAAGTCGCCAGGTTGTCATAGTGCAATTCTACCTAATAAACATACGACATGACCAGTTTACTACTTGTAGGGAAGAAGATTTAATGTATAGTGAGATGGGCTTTGGACAATAGCCGTAAAAATTATCCGATTTCTAGGATAAGCATCATAGTCTATTTGCAACATAGCACATCCATTCAGGTCGGACACAGAACAAAATTTGTTGTTCTTTGGATGAACATATCTCTGAAATTCGAGATTTGTATCCTTTTTAGAATCCTTCGTAGCATAAATTTTCTAAATCTGGTATGGTATAACTCGGGCTGTTTTTTAATCGTAGAAAAGGAGAAAAAGTATGAAACGTTGGAAATGGATCCTGGTATTGAGCGTTGTTGCCGTAGCTTTGCTGGCTTTAACGACCTCCGCACTGGCTGCCGTCCCCTCGAGTCAACTGGTGGACATCTGTACTGACCTGTATGCTGGCGTCTTCGGGGTGCCCAATGGCGAACCGCTGGGCGTCTGCCAGTGGGACTTGGCCATCATCAACGCCACCGACAGCGGCAGTTATGCGACTGCTACCGGGGCCGGCGTTACGGTCGGCATGATCGACAGCGGCGTTCAGACTGACCACCCCGATATTGCCCCCAATCTTGATCTCGACCGCTCGTGCTCGTTCATCTATGATGATACGCCAACTGCTGACCCATCCGAAATTGCCAACGGCGATTGCTCGCAACAAGGCCGCCGTGGAAGATCTGAGCGGACACGGCACCCATACCGCCTCGACCGTGGCCGCGCCGGTCAATGGCATAGGCATCGCAGGCGTAGCGCCCGAAGCGACCATTGTCGCCTTGAAAGCTTGCACCCAGGAAGGCTTTGCTTTGCAGACTCTGTAGCGGCGGCGCTGCGGTATGCCGGCGACCATGATATTGATATTGTCAACCTGAGCCTGTTTGCCGATCCTTACCTGTACTACTGCAAATCTGATAAAGAACAAAAGGCCATCCTCAAGGAGCTTGAGAACGCTGCCAAATACGCCCAACAACATGGCGTGCTGATCGTCGCCTCCGCTGGCAACGAGCAGGCGGACTTGCAACACCCGGTGACTGATGAGCTTAGCCCCGATTGGCCGCCCGACACGGAAGAGACGCGCTATGTGAAGAACAACTGCCGCGTTGCTCCGGCGGAACTGCCCGGCGTGCTGACCGTTTCTGCCACCGGTCCTGTTGGCTATCCCGGCTACGATCTGTGGATTGCCGATTACTCCAGCGTAGGCATGTCCCGCGTGGATGTTGCGGCCCCCGGCGGCGATTATTTCCGGGCCACTGGCACCGTCCAGGATGCCGTGCTCGGGGCGATTCCGATCGGTTCTGCCCTTTGGAATGCATATGATCCGCTACAATGCTTTCTTCCCTGGGTTCACGACCACGGATGGGGGCGGGGGATATGTATACCTTGAACGGCACCTCCATGGCGGCCCCGCATGCTGCCGGAGTAGCTGCCCTCGTTAAGCAAATGCATCCGGGTTGGAGCCCTGGCGCGGTCAAGGCGGCCGTACAACGTACGGCGCAGCATCTGGACTGCCCACCCTGCAGCCGTTAGCCCTAACGATGATCGCCATCGCTGCTATGGCAACGGCGGTCGCACTTCCTTCTTCGGGCATGGCCTGGTGGATGCTGCCGCTGCAGCGGACGAATAATCCTGCACGAACAATTCGGTCAACCGGAGCCTGAAGTTTACACCCGAGTTGCTGTCATAGATACAAGTAACCTTACATCGCACCTTTGTGCAGAGAGATCGTGAATCGCTCTCGAGCGGACCCTCATGTGATTGAGCGCATGAGGGTCTGTGCTTATTTTCAACCTTTTCTTATTCGCCGCGTCAATCCAGCGGGCCGGAACGAGCAGAAAAAGGTAACGATTAATGGTAGAAGTGATGAGAATGTTGTATAGTTACACCGAAATACGCAACATTTTGCCATCGCTTAAATGCAGGCTGAGTAGTTACCATGGTTGCGCCATAATGTAACGCATAAGGAGAAAACATGAAAAAGGCTGTCTGTATCGGCATCAACAATTACCCCGGCTTGCTGAACGACCTGAAAGGTTGCGTCAACGATGCCAACGATTGGGCAGAGTTGTTGTCGGAATTTGGCTTTGATGTGCAGGTATTGCTCGATAACCAGGGCACGCGGGAAAATATCAAGGCTGCCTTGCGGGACCTGGTCTCTACCCTTGGACTGGGAGATTATGGCGTCTTCACCTATTCAGGCCATGGGACGTACAACCGCGACACCAGCGGCGATGAGCCGGACAGCTATGACGAAGCCCTCTACGTCTATGATGGGCTTTTGCTGGATGACGAACTGCGTGAAATCCTGGATGACCTGCGTCCTGATACCAGTCTGGTGATCATTTCGGACAGTTGCTATTCCGGGACAGTCACCAGGGTGGCAGGGGATGATACCTACTATGCCAAGCCGCGTTTCGTGCCTGTGATTGGCTACAGCCCGCTCATTCCTGTCAAAGGACATTTCCTGGCAGAAGCGGAAATGCTTGAATTGCTGCTGACTGGCTGCAGCGATACCGAGCTGTCTTACGATGCCTTCATTGACGGGCGCTACAACGGAGCCATGTCCCGTTACGCGATCAATGCCATCCGGGCCAATCCGGATGCAACATTCCACGCGTTCTATGACTTATTGCGACAGTCGCTACCGTCTCAACAATACCCGCAAACCCCTCAGTTGGAAGGGTCGGAACGAAACAAGTCCAGGGAGTTGTTCGAGCCGGCGCCCGTAGAGGAGCCAGGCCCCGGGCCCGAACCTCAGCCGGAGCCTGAACCAGAGCCGGAGCCACAGCCGGATCCGGAATCGCCGGGCTGCATTATGGGAGTGGTTCAACAAATCGGCCGATTGTTCAAGTAAATCGACTGGAACCCGCTATTGGCACTCCTCCAACTCCCTGGCTGCTTGCTCGACAAGCTCGCCTGCTGTTTCCACCAGCGGCGGGCGGACAGGCCAAAGTGGGAATTCGTATTTTTTGGCGAGCAAGGCCTTAAGAGCCGGAGGGAAAGGAGTGTATTTTTCTAAAATATGTCGCTGCTCTGTAACGCGAGTCTGTACTTCCGAAGGATCTTCTCCGCAGGAGAATGCGTCGTATACGGCCCGCAGGTTTGGCGAGATCAGGTTCGCGGCGGCTGTGATGCAGCCCGCAGCGTCGTTCTGTAGCGCTACCGAAAGATAGGAATCGGTGCCGGTGAACACGGCCAGGTCCGCGCCGAACGTCTCACCCAAAGCGCTTGCCAGGGCGGGGTCGTGCGAAGAATCTTTGATGCCCGCAAACTGTACCGGGAAGGCCTCTTTCAGCCGCTTGAGCAGATCCATCGAGAAACCGATCCCAGCCGCCTGCGGGAAGTGATACCCCAGCAGATAACCATCTGCCGGAACCGCCTGTTGGACCAGGCTCTCGAACCAGAGAAATAGGCCCTCATCGCTGGCGGTGCGAAAGTAATAAGGCGGCAGGACGACCACGCCATCGTAGCCCAGGTCGAAGGCGGTTTTGGTCAGATCGATGGTTTCCTGCAAGCTGGGAGTCCCGGTGCCGGCCAGCAGGCGAAAGTCTGGGTGGGTTTCGCGGACTTTCAGAGCCACTTTCCAGACAGCCTCCCGTTCTTCCGGCGAAAACGAAGGTCCTTCCCCGGTCGACCCGAAGATAAGCGCACCGTGACAGCCCCGTTCGGCAAGAAAGGCCAGAAAATCGGGCACAGCTTCGAGGTCCGGGCTTGAATCGGACTTCAGTGGAGTCAGAGCAGCGGCGTATACGCCGGACAGCGGATGTTGTTCCATAGAACTATTCTTCTCCTTTGTCAATTTCGATCACTTTGTATGGGAATATATTCATGACAGTGGTTTGTTCGATCTTTGTAACGGAATTTTCCAGATTACTGCGGTAAAAATGGGTATGTCCATGAAAAAGGTAGCGCGGGTGGACAACACGCATCAGGAAGTTCAAGGCTTTCAGTCCCTGGTGGGCGCCGGTTTCTTCATCGTGGATCCCAAGCGGCGGTGAATGGGCGATCAGGATGTCCAAATCTCGGCCATAACGGAGCCGGTTGAAAAGAACTTTCGAGGTCAGTTTTAAAGCGCGGGAAAAAGCCTGCCCCTGCGTATACTGGTTGACCCCATCGGGCCGGTAACGGATGCTCCCGCCCAGGCCGGCCAGAAAAAAACCTTTCGCGAAAGCAGTTTTCAAATCCAGGTTCGAACCGCCTTCAGCATATGAAAGTTTTCGGTACGGGTTGTAGACAGGGTCGTGGTTGCCGGGAACGTAGAAAAGCGGCACGTTCAAAACCGAGAGCAGGTATTCCAGGTAGGTATAAGGCAAATCTCCACAGCCGAGAATGAAGTCCACTTCCTGGAAATGTCCTGCTACAGCCAGCGCGTAGATGCGTTCCACCACCTGATCACTTACAGCGAGTATCTTTTTCATACCTGTTCGTTCATTTTTCCGTAGAATAGTCCCTGGCGCAAGAGGTCACAATGCAAATAATGCCTCAAAACAAAGATAAACCATAGTAACCCATGAGAAGAGTTGCAAAACCACTGAGTGCCTACTATAATAATCGAACATCCCTGATTCGACGATATGAGTTGCGGCTCATGGGATTTTTTAAGGAGTTATCCGCTGGAAACACAACGAATTACATTGCCGGAAGATAATAATGGAGACGTAACACCTAGAAGACAGCTGGAGTCGGGTGTTACTTTATTAAAGCGCTATCTCATCCAGGATGTAATTGGAGTCGGCGGGATGGGGTCGGTGTACCGCGCACGCGACCTGCATTTTCCCAACGTGGTGAAGCTGGTGGCGGTCAAGGAAATGATCAATACTGCGCCCGACCCGCTCATACGGCAGACGATCGTGCAAAACTTCGAGCGCGAAGCCAATTTGCTGGCCACGCTCAACCATCACTCTATCCCCCGCATCTACGATTATTTCACCGAGGAAAATCGCTCCTATCTCGTACTCGAATATATCCATGGCAAGGACCTGGAAGCAATTATCAGCGAAAGCGATAGCTTCATGACCGAGGAGCAAGTGCTAACCTGGGGGATCGAGTTGTGTGAAGTGCTCTCTTTTCTGCACAACCACAAACCGGATCCAATCGTCTTCCGTGATATGAAACCGTCTAACGTGATGATCGATCACAATGGGGATGTTAAATTGGTGGACTTTGGGATCGCCAAAACGTTCCAATTCGGCCAAAAGGGAACGATGATTGGCACCGAGGGGTACTCGCCTCCCGAACAGTACCGCGGCGAAGCCACCCCTTTAGCTGACATTTACGCCCTGGGCGCCACCTTGCATCACGCCCTTTCCCGCCGGGATCCGCGCATGGAGCCGCCCTTCTCTTTTGAAGAACGTCCTCTGCGAAAAATCAATCCAAGCATTACATCCGAGATAGATGCTGTTGTCACCCGGTCGTTACAGTACAACCCTGAAGACCGCTTCCAGACAGCAGCCGACATGAAGGATGCCCTGCTAGCCTCTGCGAATAAGACCGGTATTCTCTCAAAAGGGACTAGCACCATCAGCCAGGCGAATGGCATCAAGCCGTTATGGAAGTTCAAGTGCGAAGATGAAATCCGCAGTACCCCTTTGTATTATCAAAATACCCTCTTTACCGGATGCTATGACAACAACCTGTATGCGATCAATGCAGGCAACGGAGAGTTCCTGTGGAAATATCCAACCGAAGGCGGGATTGTCTCTAAGCCGGTCGCTTTTGATGACAACCTCTATTTTGGCTCTGAAGATTACCGCCTGCACGTGGTTGGCGCCCGCTCCGGCAAAGTTGTGTGGACCTATTATACGGACGGGCCGGTACGTTCCTCCGTGCGGATTGCCGAAGGGCATGCGTTTTTTGGCTCTGACGATAAATACCTGCACGCCGTCAACCTGAATTCGGGCCGTGCTGCCTGGAAATTCGAGACATCGGATCCCATTCGCTCTACCCCTTTCATCGCCAACGAACTGGTCTATGTCGGCAATGAAATTGGCGATTTTCTCACCATCGACTTCCGTGGCCAGTTGAAGTGGCGATTCCGCGCGAAACGAGCGATTACCTCCTCCCCAACCATCGACAAACAGCTGGTCTTGTTCAGCTCTCTGGATGGAACTCTCTACGCCCTCGACCATCGCAACGGGTTCGTGGTCTGGCGCTTTCGTCTTGGCAAGGGCTCTATCTCCTCCCCCTGCGTGGTTGACGATATTGTCTTTGTCGGCGCCGCAGATGGATTTATTTACGCGATCGAAGCCAGGACTTCGAAAGAGCTCTGGCGCTTCCGCACGGAGCATCAAGTAAGTAGTTCCCCAGTTGTTTACAAGGATTCTCTTTACTGCGGCTCGGTAGATGGTTACCTGTACTGTCTTGAATATCGTACAGGTCGTTTGCGTTGGAAGTTTGGCACCGAAGGTCAAATTATCGGTTCTCCGTTGGTATATGATGATATTGTCTATGTTGGCTCAACCGACCACCAGGTTTACGCTCTGCTCGCCTGAGAAGGAGATATTATTGTGATGGAATTTTTCCGCAAACTGTTCGGCGGTCCGGTTGTAAAAAAAGAAATAGAAAGCGCAAATACAGCTCCTCTCACCGACCAGCAAATTCAATCGATATTACAGGGGTCAAAGGCCTCATTTGATTTACAGCAATTGATAGCGGCCGCGGGCCAATCGGTTGGCAAACAACGCGAGTTGAATGAAGACAGCTTGTTGGCTCTGACGACCACACTTGCGGGCAATTCAGGCAGCCTTCCCTTTGGCGTCTATATCGTCGCCGATGGGATGGGCGGGCATCAATTCGGGGAAGTAGCCAGCAATGTGGCTATTCGTATTGTTGCTGGTCACATCATTCGAAAGTTTCAACCCTATTTGTTCAGCATTACGCCCTCGCCGCCCGATGAATCCTTGCAAGAGATCATGCAAACCGCTGTGCACGAGGCCCAAAAACTCATTCAAAGTGAAGCGCCCAGCAGCGGCACCACGCTTACTGCAGCTTTGGTGCTCGGCCAGCAAGTGACGATCGCTCATGTAGGAGACAGCCGCGCCTATCATATATACCCCGATGGGCGTGTCGAGGTCGTTACCCGTGACCATTCCCTTGTCAAGCGGCTGGAAGAACTGGGCCATATCAGTCCGGCTGAAGCAGAAAACTATCCTCATCGGAACGTGCTTTATCGGGCACTTGGGCAAGGAGAGATCCTCGAAGCGGATGTGTTTACAGTCTCTTTCCCGCAGACAGGCTATTTGATGATATGTAGCGACGGTCTGTGGGGCGTTGTCGCAGACCAAGACATCTACAAGATCATTAATGAAGCGCCTAGCTTGCAACGTGCCTGTCAAAGCCTCGTCGAAGCGGCCAACACAGCCGGAGGACCAGATAACATTAGTGTTATTATTGTACAGATGATTGGATAAGATGTCAGAAAAGCAGCCGGATTATTACGCTATTCTTGGTATAGCGCGTAACGCGTCGCAGGATGAAATAAAGCGGGCTTATTTTGAAGCCGCGCAACGTTTACATCCGGATAAAAACGTGGCGGCTGGAGACACGGAGATATTCCTTGGTGTACAGCAGGCTTACGAAATGCTCTCGAACCCTGCCCGCCGCAAAAAATATGATGCATCCTTGCCGCCCGAAGAACTGCCGTCTTTACCTTTTAGACACAATGTTTACTACAGTCGTCCGAATCTTGTGCGCATGAATGAAGAGCAAATGTTGTACGTGCTGCTCGAGATCGCGCCGCTGAAAAAAAGGGAGGAAATCCCTTCCCCGCCTCTGAACGTTTCCCTGGTGCTTGACCGTTCCACGTCGATGAAAGATGAAAAGATGGACATGCTCAAAAATGCAGCCATCAAAGTCATGCAGAACTTGCGCCCCCAGGATATTTTTAGCGTGATTACCTTTAGTGACCGGGCAGAAGTGCTCATTCCCGCTTCTTATCCTTATGATAAAAGAAAGCTCAGAGTCCCAGATACAAATGTTACAACCTTCAGGAGCGACCGAAATTTTTCAGGGACTACAGGCTGGCTATAATGAAATTCAGCGTAATCTCAACCAGGAACGGATCGATCACATCATTTTGTTGACTGACGGTCACACCTATGGGGATGAACAACAGTGCATTACCCTGGCAGAAGAAGCTGCGGTGCAGGGGATTGGGATCAGCGCGATGGGGATTGGAAAAGAATGGAACGACGCGTTTCTTGATATTCTGGCCAGCCGCACCGGTGGGAGTAGTCGCTACATTTCACGCTCCAGTGACATACAAAACTTTCTGGTTGAAAAATTCGAAACATTTGCACGCACGCTGGCCGATGACGTTGTTTTGGAAGCCAAGAGGATCCCTGGCGCTGAAATGGCCTATGCGTTTCGGACGCAGCCGGAAACTGGTCCACTGCCGATCGAAGAGTCGATCCATCTCGGGCCTGTACTGCACGATTCATCTTTGAACGTGTTGTTTGAATATCGAATTGAACCGCCCCTTACTGAATTGGAGCAAGTTTCCTTGTTACACGGATATTTAAAATTATCTATCGCTGGATTGCCAACGAAAGTCCCCCCGATAGCGGTCGAGTTTTCTCGTGAAGTTAAAAAAGAACCTGGTGGAGAACCTCCTCCAAATATCATCATACAATCTCTCGGCAAACTGACCCTGTATCGAATGCAAGAAAGAGCTCATGTGGAAGTAAGCCAGGGACAGTTCGAGCTCGCAGCCCAACATATGAAAAATCTTGCTACCAGCCTCTTGTCTCAAGGTGAACGGAGCCTTGCGCGCACCGCCTTGATAGAAGCCGAAAACATTGCCAAAATGCAGTCGTTTTCTGAAGAGGGAAGTAAAGAAATAAAATATGGAACGCGGGCCCTCATAACGCCAGAAGAAAAGGAAGTACCCGTATGATCATATGCCCTAACTGCCAACATAAAAACCTGGATGGAACTGTTTTCTGCGTGGAATGTGGAATGCAGCTTTCAGGTTTACAGCCGATCGTGACGCAAAATATATCGGCGGACAGCCGGCCCTTCCCGCCGATGGAGAAAAGAAAAACTGCTCCATTCCCGGATGAGCTCGATACCTGGGCATCCTTACATCTGCTGGATAGCGGACAAATTCTCCCGCTCGGTGACCGCACAGAGTTCACGCTGGGACGCGTGAGCGAGGCGCAGCCGATCATGCCAGATATCGACCTGACTCCTTACCAGGCCTATGCCAACGGCGTTTCACGTTTGCACGCTGTGCTAAAACGGGAAGGCCAGCGCGTGTTCGTGCTGGATCTGGGATCTTCGAACGGCACGTATTTGAATGGCAAACGCCTGACACCGAACGTAGATCAGACGCTGAACCACGGTGATATGCTTGCTTTGGGTAAACTTAAGATTCAAATCCTGCTCAGAAAATCCTAACAAGAAAAGGTGCCCTCATGCCTTATACGGTTATTTTACATCTTCCGGGCGAACCCTCGATCATCGGGGAAGTAGATGAATTGCCAAAACCAACCGATTTGATTATCAACGTTAATAGCCCTCGCCAGAAAGACGGCAAGGATTTGCACTATCTGGAGCCAAATGTGGTACAGGTCATCTGGCCGTTGCACCGCGTCAGCCTGATCGAAGTGCTCCAAGGGGAAGAAGACGAACGTATCATTGGCTTCGTAAGAGAGTAATTCATGACCGATGAATTTGACCGCCGCCGTATCCTCGTGGTGGATGATGAAGAGCGCATGGTGCGCTTCATCCGTTTAAACCTGGAACATGATGGTTTCCAGGTCAGTGAAGCATTCAACGGCAAAGAAGCGATCCAAAAGATCCGGGATGTCACTCCTGATCTGATCCTGCTGGATGTGATGATGCCAGACCTGGACGGCTTCGAGGTGTTAGAGACCGTCCGCGAGGTGAGCAATGTGCCGGTCATTATGCTGACGGCCAAGGGCGAGGAAGATGACCGCGTGCGCGGACTGGAATTGGGCGCGGACGATTACGTCACCAAGCCGTTCAGCCCGCGCGAGCTGGTAAGCCGCGTGAAAGCTGTGCTGCGCCGTACGGAAAGCGCCAGCGGCTCGATGCACGGCCTGATCGAGGTGGACGACCGCCTGAAAATCGATTTCGACCGGCGCGAGATCTGGCTGGAAGGGAAACTGGTCAAGTTACGGCCCACCGAATATCGTATGCTTTACCATCTGGTGCAGAACGCAGGCTGGGTGGTGACTCACGATCAGCTGCTGACCAAGGTCTGGGGGTACGAGTACCGCGATGAACCCCATTATGTGCGTTTGTATATCAACTACCTGCGACAGAAGCTGGAGGCCGATCCGTCTAACCCCAAATACATCCTGACCGAACGCGGGGTAGGCTACCGCTTCGTGGATTTCCGCAGGGAAAATAAAGAGAAGAACGAAAATGATTAAACGGGAGCAGGGTCGGGCTTGTCCCGCGTGAGGTCTAGGGATCTCAAAAGAAGCGAATAGGGCGCGTCTCGCACAAGGCCTAGCGCGCCCTGTTTTTTTGCCCTTGTCAGACATCTACCTCTGGGCTATACTTTTCATCCGACCATCTTGGAGGCATAACCTTAATGGCAAAACAAAGGATCATATTGGTGGACGACCATGAAGTTGTCCGCCTGGGGTTGAAGTCGCTCTTGGACCGTCATCCGCAGTTTGAAGTCGTCGGAGAAGCGGGTTCGGCGCGCGACGCGTTGGAACAGGTGGCTGCGACAGAACCGGACGTGGTGGTGATGGATATTCGCCTTCCGGGCACATCGGGGATCGAAGCCTGCGAACAAATTGTCGACCAGTATCCCAATACCAAAGTTATCATGTTAACTTCATACGCCGAGGATGAGATGCTCTTTTCGGCCATCCGCGCCGGAGCCTCAGGCTATGTGCTCAAGCAGATCGCCAGCGAAGAACTGGTCAAGGCCATCGAAGCGGTCGGGCGCGGTGAAGCATTGCTCGACCCGGCGGTGACCCAACGGGTCTTTCAGGAAGTACGCCGGGCGGTGAAAGAGGAGGAGGCTTCGGCTTTCGTGCACTTAAGCCAGCAGGAGAAGCACGTGCTGTTGCTGGTCTCGGAAGGCAAGACCAACCGCGAGATCGCCAAAAACCTGTTTCTCGGCGAGGGCACAGTGCGCAATTACGTCAGCAGCATTCTCTCGAAGTTGGGAGTGAGCAACCGCGCAGAGGCGGCCGCATATGCGGTAGAGCACAACCTGCGGGAGTATATTTCGAATTAGACAGACGACCTGTGCGGAGCGCAGGTTTTTTTATCCGCTATCCTTCTGGCAAGCTCAGGACAGCTTTTCGGTATTATTGCTAATCTGTTAACGTTTGTTGTGGATTACGGATTCTATCAGGTCCCGCGCTTTGAACTTTTACCGGTTTATAATCAGCGCTATGTCTAAATCCGATACATCCATCCTCTTTCTTGGCAATGCCGATAACCCTGATTGCGCGCGGGCTTTGGCCTTTTGCCAGGAGCATTTCACCAACGTTACCCATTTTTTCGGCATGTGGGGAGATCCGCTGCCTGAAGGCGCCAGGGACTGGGAAGGCGACTACGTCATTTCATATCTTTCGCGTTGGGTGGTGCCAAAGTTCCTGCTCGAGCGCGCCCAAAAGGCAGCTTTCAACTTTCACCCGGCTTCCCCCGAATATCCTGGCATTGGCTGTAACAATTTTGCTCTCTATGAGAATGCCAAAGAATACGGAGCCACGTGCCATCATATGTATCCGAAGGTGGACACTGGCCCCATGATCGCCGTCAAGCGCTTTCCGGTCTACCCGGAAGATGGGGTGGACGAAGTCCTTAAACGGACGTATGAGCATATGATCGAGTTGTTCTTCGAGATCATGGGCCTGCTGGCCCAGGGCAAGCAACTGCCCGTTTCTGACGAAACCTGGACGCGCCCGCCTTTTACCCGTGTCCAATTCAACGAGTTGTTTATCATCCGCCCCGATATGAGCGAGGAAGAGGTAGAGCGCCGCATCCGCGCCGTTAGTTACAAACACTGGCAGCCGTATGTGGAAATTCACGGGCACCGGTTTGAATACAAACCGGAAAGATAAGAGCCGGACGCGTTCCTGGAGAAAATGATAACACCATCTATCGATCCTTCCGAAGTCCGCTTTTTCAGTGGCAGTTCCAATCCCAAATTGGCGGGTGATATTGCCTCGCGCCTGGGCGTCCCGCTGGAAGAGACGCATGTATCCCGTTTCAGCAACGACAACATGTACGTGCAACTGGGCGCCAGCGTGCGCTATCGCAAAGTGTTTATCGTACAATCGCTCTCGCAGCCGGTCAATGACCATCTCATGGAGTTGCTGATGATGCTCGATATTGCCCAGAGCGCTTCTGCAGCCGAAGCGCATGCCATCATCCCTTACTTCTCCTTCGCCCGCTCCGACAAAAAGGACGCCCCGCGCATTTCTATCACCGCCCGGTTGGTGGCTGATTTGCTCAAGACAGCCGGGGCCACCCACGTGATGACCATCATGCTGCATTCGCCTCAAGTGCACGGGTTTTTCGACATGCCCACCGACCACCTCAGCAGCCGCCGGGTCTTCCGCAAATACCTGGCCGACAGGGATCTGAGTGACACCGTCGTCGTCTCGCCCGATATGGGACAGGCCAAATCCGCGGCGCGTTTTGCCCGCAGCCTGGGCCTGTCGGTCGCTGCCGGGAACAAGGAAAGGGTCTCCGATAGCGAGGTGCATATCAGCGGGCTGGTCGGCAGCACCGTGCGCGGACACAGGCGCGCCCTGGTTTACGACGACGAAATCGCGACGGGCGGCTCCATCCTGGAACTCAGCCGCCTGCTGGTGGACGAAGGCGTGGAAGACATCCTGGTCGTCTGTACCCACGGCGTCTTCACCCGCGGCGGCCTGGACCGGTTGGCTGCTGTGCCACAAATCAGTGAAATTGTCACCACCGACACGGTCTACATCCCGCCTGAAAAAAGAAATCCCAAGCTAAAAGTGGTATCGGTTGCCGATGCTTTTGCGGAGGCTATCCTTCACAACTTCTCGCGCAGAGTCCCTCGGCGATTTGTTCGTGTACGGTGAGTGACTTACCCCCTGTCGCCTTTGGCGACATCCCTTTCGCTCGAAGAGAATGGGTTGCGATTCGAAAATGGACAACTGTCACGAAGTTCTTGACAAATCTGTCAGTTGCACAGAAACTCAAAAACAGGTAAGATAAGCTTGCCATGAGCGAGATATTGGGTTTATTCCTTTTTCTCCTTCTTAAGCCTTGAACCAGCAGGCCTGACGGGTACACATATACCTGCCAGGCCTTTTTATTTCTCTACAAATATGACATCCAGAGCAATCGAGTAGCACAGCAAGAAACTCCCGGAAGGGAAAAATCCACACAAGGAGCAAAAATGCACCATACCACACCCTGGGAATACCGTTACGCCCACCGTACGTCCCGGATGGGCAGTTCCGTGATCCGTGAACTGCTCAAACTGACTGAACAGCCCGACATCATCTCGTTTGGCGGCGGGCTGCCGGCCCCAGAAGTTTTTCCTGTTCAGCAATTTCAGGAAGCCTGCAATATCGTGTTGAACGAACAGGGCGCGCAGGCTTTGCAGTACGGCACCACCGAAGGCTATCGTCCGCTGAGGGAGATGATCGCCCGGCACAACGCCCGTTTCTCGGTCCAGGTTTCGCCAGACAATATCATGATCACCTCTGGCTCACAGCAAGCGCTGGATTTTATCGGGCGGTTGTTCCTCAACCGGGGGGACTACATCGTGGTTGAATCCCCTACCTATCTGGGCGCGCTGCAGGCGTGGAATGCATACGGCGCGCAGTATGTTTCTGTCCCTTCGGATGAGCATGGCATGATCGTAGACGAACTGGAGAAGGCGCTGCGGGTTGGCCCGAAATTCATCTATATCTTGCCCAACTTCCAGAACCCCTCCGGTTCGACGCTTTCGCTGGAACGCCGCAAAAAGCTAGTGGAACTTGCCGATAAATATGGGGTTCCCATTGTAGAGGACGATCCTTATGGCCAATTGCGCTACGAAGGAGAACACCTGCCTTCGGTCGTGCAACTCGATAGCCAGATGCGCGGCCCTAACGGTGGGACCTATACCGGCAACGTCATCTACTTGAGCACTTTTTCCAAACTGCTCGCCCCTGGGATCCGCCTGGCCTGGGTCATTGCGCCGCCGGAGGTGACGCGCAAACTGGTCATGGCCAAGCAGGCTGCGGACTTACACACGTCCACCTTCATCCAAATCGTTGCTTACGAAGTCGCCAAGCATGGCTTCATTGATGAGCACGTCAAAGTCATTCGCGCTACATACAAAGAGCGCCGGGATGTGATGCTTGAAACCATGGAGGAAGTCTTCCCTTCCGAAGCGCGCTGGACCCATCCTGAGGGCGGCATGTTCCTGTGGGGGATCTTGCCACAGGGAATGGACGCGACCGAAGTACTGAAGTTTGCTATCGAGAAAAAAGTCGCCTTTGTGCCCGGCTTTCGCCTTCCACCCGAATGGCGGCGGGGAGAACACCATGCGGCTGAACTTCTCCTACTGCCAGCCTGAGCTCATCCGCGAGGGTATCACCCGCCTGGGGTTGACGTTGAAAGAGATGTTAAGCAGAACGGAAACGGTCATTAACTAGAAGATTGCCGCGCCCGCAGAGTTTACCCTGAGCTTTTTGAGGGCCCGCTCACAATGACATATGAAAAGGAGCGGATGAGAAGTCCGCTCCTTTTGCTTTAAAAATCGCTGTCCAGCCCGCCGCTATCCTCCCCGCCCAGATCCGGCAGGGCAGATTCGATCTCCTCCGGCGACTGGCCCTTTTCCAGGCGGTCCACCACCTCGTCGAATTCGGGCGGCATCTCCTCGCCCAGTTCTTTGCCCATCTTGCGCATCATGCGCCCCAATTCCTGCGGGTTATCTTCCAACCCTTCCAGCGCGGACGGGTCCGCAAAGTCTCCCAGGCCCTCCAGGCGGCTTTCCTCCGATTTCGCGATGCGCACCCGGGTCATCCGTCGGCGCACGTTCTCGCTGCCACAGTGGGAGCAGACCACGGGCTTCGTCCCGTATTCGCTGTAGGTCATGAACACGTCAAACCGTTTTTTACAGTTCAGGCAGAGGTAGTCATAAGTCGGCATGTATGCATTTTATCAAAGACCCCGGAGGTCTCCAAGGCCTATAAGCTTTCTTAGGGGTAGTTTTGCATGCGAAAGTCCCATTTAAGTTACAATACCCGCATGAGCCATGATCCCGAATTCACTATCCTCAACCCCCAGCCGCTATTGATCGTCATTTCCGGTCCATCGGGCGTGGGCAAAGACACCGTCATGTTGCGCATGCAGGAACGCGGCATGCCCTTTCATTTCGTCGTCACAGCGACCACGCGCCCAAAACGCGATAACGAGGTGCACGGCGTGGATTATTTCTTTGTCTCCAAGGAAGAGTTTGCCCGCATGATCGAAGAAAATGAACTGATCGAGTATGCGATCGTGTATAGCGACTACAAGGGCATTCCCAAGCAGCAGGTACGGCAAGCGCTTGCCAGCGGAAAGGACGTGGTCATGCGCCTGGACGTACAGGGCGCGGAAACCGTCCGCAGGCTGGCGCCCGAGGCGCTGTTGATCTTCATCACCACCGAGAGCGAAGAAGAACTGGTAGGCCGCCTGAAAGCCCGCAAGACCGAAACGCCCGATGAGCTGGTCCTGCGCATTGCCACCGCCCGCAAAGAACTCAAGCGCGTGGAGGCCTTCGATTACGCAATCATCAACCACGATTACAAACTGGACGAAACGGTGGATATCGTCCAGGCCATCATCGAGGCGGAACACCACCGCGTCAAACACCGGGAGGTGAACCTGTGAATATGCACTCAGCCGCCTGAAGAAAATGATACCCCGCCTCCTCCCCAGCCGCGGTCTGTCCCCGTTTCGCTGCCGGCTTCCAGCCCGCGCGTAACCTACACCATCCTTGGCATTACGGTGGTTGCTTATTTGGTGCAACTGCTCACCCAATACCTTTACGGATACGACCTGGCGGTCGCGCTGGGCGCCAAAGCCAACGACGCCATTCGCGCTGGCCAACTATGGCGTTTTTTCACGCCCATGCTGCTGCACGGCTCGATCCTGCACATCGGGTTTAACATGTACGCCTTGCTGGCCTTCGGCGCCGGCCTGGAGCGCCGCTACGGGCACGGCCGTTTCTTGCTGCTCTATATTTTGAGCGGTTTTGCCGGGACCGTGTTCTCGTTCCTGTTCTCGAACGCGTATTCGATCGGGGCCTCTGGGGCCATCTTCGGGTTGGTGTCTGCGGAGGGCATCTTCCTGTTCAGGAACCGCCAACTTGTTCGGATCGCAGGTAAGAGGGGCGCTCAACAATGTCATTTTCGTGGTGGCCATCAACCTGTTCCTGGGCCTGCAGCCCGGGATCGATAACTGGGGGCATGTAGGCGGGCTGATGGGCGGTTTGATCTTTGCCTGGTTTGCCGGCCCACAATGGGAAGTGCAGGGGATTTCTCCCAACTTACGTGTGGTGGACCAGCGCGAACCGCGCGAGGTTATCGTCGGGGTTGCCGTGGTGACGATCATTTTCTGCACCCTGGCAGCAATTGGGATGTGGTTTCCGTTTGTAAATTGACAACCAGGTGACAGTTGTACCTTCCATATGACACAGCAAAAATTTGGACACAACGCCTTTTTCTAAAAGGTATAAGGGACTGTCACCATGGCTTCACGATTAGAGGTGTATATGTCCATTATCAATATATTGTTCGGCGTTGGGCTGCTGTTCTTCGGACGCAAAGCCTTCTGGTTATTTGTAGCCGGTGCGGGCTTTGTAGCCGGCCTGTCTTTGACGAACCGCCTTGCCCAGGTTCCTCAGGGGGTGGGGGTGATCGTCGGCCTGGTCATCGGTTTGTTGGCTGCCCTGTTGGCCGTCGCCGTGCAACGGTTTGCGATCAGACTGGCCGGTTTTCTGGTAGGCGGTTATATCGCCTTGCAGATCCTGCCTTTTCTCAACCTGGAAGGCAACTGGGCGACCGTGCTGGCGTTCATCATCGGCGGGCTGGTCGGGATCATCATGATCGGGATGTTTTTAGGCTGGGCGCTGATTTTGTTATCTGCGCTGGCAGGCGCAGCGCTGATCGTCAACGCGCTCGGCCTGGACGCCGGGCTGGCACGCTGGTCTTTATCGTTTTGCTGTGGTTGGGGTATTATTCCAGGCAAGGGAGTTGCAGGGGACAAGTCGAAGATCGCGTTAAAAAGTGACCGGCGCTTCCGAAATACCAGTCTCTTTTATAAATCAGAGCGATTGCCAGACGAAACGATTACGGCTTTATTTCAAAAATCGTTCCGGCGCTGGTGCCTTGCACGTCCGGGAAGAAGGCCTGCCAGGCATGCGCGGGCAGCACGTGATATTCACCGGCCTGGGCAGGGAGAAGCGTGTAGGTCAACTCGTAGGTCCCGGCGGGGAGATAATCAGCTGTCCAGGTGATGCGCTCGTCCCGGATCTGCGGCGTGTTGAAGTACCACCAACCCCAGCCGCGCGCAAAAGGATCATCCGGGTCGTAGAGCCCCTGCACGTCCGTCCCCTCTTTGCCTTGCTGGCTGGTCTTCAGGCCTTGGTTGAGGATTTCCGCCCCGGCGGGGATATGGTCTTCGAGCATAACGTAATAGGAGTCGTGCGGCAGGGTCAGCGTCAGGCGGGCAACCAGCCTGGAATTGGGGGCAAGCCACAGGGTAGAAAGAGGCACACACCCGTTCGAAGCGGGTGTTGCTTCTCTTGTTGGCAACGTCCAGGCAATTCCCGTCATAATAAGCGCGGCTGACTTCCATCCCCCGGTTCAACGGCTGGACCGTTTCAACCGGTTTATTCAACACCAACGCGGCGCGGTAGTACAGCCGTCCCAGGCCCGATTCGCGCTCGATGAGGAGCTCGTTGGGAGAGCTGGCAGACAAATATGCAAGAGGGACAGTGGCGCTGACCGGGGTAAAGATCTCGGTCCCGCTGACATCGCCGGTAGCCAGTTGCGCGCCGTTGAGGCTGGCCGAAAAGCTGAAATCGGCCTGCAGTTCGCCGAAGCCCTTCATCGCTTCGGTGAGCGCCAGGATCACCCAGGCATCTTCATAACTGGATCCCCACAAGCTGCGGGCGTTCCGGTGGGCAGACAGGTACCGTACCGCTTCGATCAGCACCGGCGCCGCCGGATCGCGCTGTGCCAGGGCATAAACGACCACAGCTGTTGTGTAGAGCGGCGTGCCCGGATTGCGCCTGGAAGCGGAGTTGCTCTCCCAGTTGGAACTGCTGCCCGTGCGGATGGCGGTGGCTTCCAGGTTGGAAACCAGGTCGCGGGCGCGCGCATCGTTGGAAGAGACGGTTTCCAGGCTCAACGCCAGCAGGGCCTGCGCCCAGGGACTCAACTGCTCGCGTTTTTCATACATGCTGTCGAGGATTGGCCAATCGGATTCCTGCAAGCCGCTGGTCTGCCCCAGCGCGAAGAGGCTAAAGGTCAGGCGGTCCAGTTCCCAGGGCTGGTACGTTCCCAGGCCTGGGTCGGCAAGCGCGAAGTTTCGCAGGTATTCATGCGCGCGGTCGAAGGTTTCATCCGGGATGCTGAGCCCGGCCATGCGGGCGCGCCCGAGGCCGAACAGCACGTATGTCGAAATGTACGGGTCTGAGTCGCTCCCGCTGATCCAACCCCAGCCGCCGTCGACGTTCTGGTTGCGGACGAGCGCTGCGATGCCTTCCACCAGGCTTTTATCGAGGCGCTCTTTCAGGATAGGATCGTCCATGCCGGAGGCCTGCAAGGCGCGCTGGGTTTCCAGATTCGGAAGGAAGTAGGACAGAACCTGCTCGTTATTGCAGGCGCACGCTGGCGCCGGCAACGCTTCCAGGCTCTTAAGCAGGGAGGCGGCTAGTGAAGGCGACATCTCCACGTCCAAACCGCCGTCCGTGGGCGAGAAGGTGCGCGGCAGGCTGATGATTTCCTGGCGTTTGCCCCCGTCGATCATCATGCCGGCCGTAACGAAAGTTTGCGGAGCAACATAAGCATAGATGGGCAAGGGGCCGAGAGCCGGTTTGGCGGCATCGCTGAGGGTGCGACCGCCGCTGTTGCTGCTTGCAGCGAATACCAGGTCTGCCTGCTGCGCATCGCCCACGGCTGTCCCCCACCAGGTCACCTCAGCCCGGCCGTTGGCAGGCACTTCCACCGTTTGGGAGGCGCCTGTAGAGTCATCCAAGACAAGGCCGGTTGCGTCCAACGAGACGCTGGCATCCAAAACGGCGTCGGTGTTGTTGTGGACAATGGCCGAGAGTTCCACGTGATCGCCGGCTACCAGAAAGCGCGGCGTGACCGGGCGGACCAGCAGCGGTTTGGTGGTCACGACTTCGGTCGCGGCCTGGCCGACGCGCGTATCGAGCGTCAAGCCGCGGGTTTCGACAAACCAGGTGGTCAGGTTATCGGGCAGGGTTAAAGTCACCTGTCCCATGCCGTTGGAATCGGTGATGAAGGAAGGGTTCCAGTAGGCGCTATCCGGGAACTCTTCGCGCACGGGAAAGATGCCCTCCCCGCCGCCACCGCCGCGCCCGCCCGGCTGGATGACATAGCGTCCGCTATAAGCCGCCAGCGAGAGGCCGGTGGTGATGCCAAGGGGTTGTTCCCCGTAATAGGCGCTTAAGATGTCAGGCGAGTTGGGATCGGCCAACGCCAGCACGGCTTTATCTACAACCGAGAGGGAAAACTCTCCGTTGACCGGTTGCCCGTTGCTGTCGGTGACACGCAGTTGCAGGGTCAATTCGCCGCGCGGCTCGTTGATCTCCGGTTTGGCCGTCAATTCAACGTTTAGCTCCTGGGCAGTGGGCGCCACTTCGAGGTCCACATACCCCTGGCGGAACTGGTTGTCGGGGCCCAGCAGCGTGGCTGACAAGTAGACGTTGGGCGCATGTTCATCCGTTAAATCGAGCGAATAGGTCGAGCCGCTGGCGGCCAGATCGAGCACTTCGGCGCTCAATACTTTTCCGCGTTCTACTGTCACCAGTGTTTGAACGCGCTCCCCAAACGGATTGGGGATAAAAACCTGTGCAGTCTGGCCGGGCTGGTAGCTTGCCTGGTCTGCCGTCAGCTTGATCTGGTCGTTGATCAGGCTGGGCCAGCCGGCGAACTGCCCGCCGGTGACCCACAACAGGATCTGTGTGTGCGCACCACCGCCAAAGACATCCAGCATATAGGTGCCGGGGTCGTCAGGCGCAAAAGATAAGCGCGCCTTGCCATCTCGCGCGGTGGATAAGTTGCTGCTGCTCACCGGCGTATACACCGGCTCATACGTCGGGACGGCATAAACGTCTTCAGCGGGCGGGTTTTTTCGTTCCCAACGCACTTTCTTGAACTCCGCCTGCAGCGCCTTCGAGGGGCTGGGGTTCGCCTCCCAATCGGCCGTGAAGACATCGAAGCCGATCGCCGTCCCGCTCTGCGCTACCCACTGGTCCGGTCGCAGGCCGATGTAAAAATCTGCGGGATGGACGGTGACCTCGTCGCGGGCGCTGACGGGGAAACCGCTCTCGTCTTGCGCGGTCAGTTCCAGGGTCAGGGTGCGGGGCGCGTCCGAATCGGGGACATCGGAAAAGTCGAGGCTGAGCGTCCCGTCCGGGTTTGTGCTGGACGTGCCGTTGTCCAGCGTCCGGCCGAAGCTGCCGTCGCGGGCCCAGCTTGGGACCAGCCAATTCGGGTCGACCACGCCGGTTTGATAGCCGGGCAAGTCAAAATAGGCCGGCTGCTCGTATAGGACCCACTGGACGTCGATATCACCCGCCGGTGAGCCGAAGTAATAGCGCGCTTCGGACTCCGCCCGGACCTGTTCGCCGGCCTCGACCTGATCCTCCCCGAAAGCGACGTTCAACTCGATCTCCGGCTTGCGATACTCGGCCACGTTGAAGGAGAGATAAGCCTGCATATCTTCATTGTTGAGCGAATAGTAGCCGGGTTCTGCTTCGGAGGAGAGCTGGTATTCGCCGTTGAAGGTGCCGTAGGGCGAGAGCACGGCCTCGAACGTTTGCAGCAGGCGTCCGCTGGAATCGCGCAGCTCCAGCGAAATAGACGAAAAGTCGGGTAATTGATAGCGGCCATTGAAAGCCTGCCGCACCGCGCCCCGGAAGTAGACCGTCTGTCCTGGGCGATAAATGGGACGGTCGGTATACAGGTACGTGGCCGGTTGGGGAGGCCTGGGGTTTAAGGGAATGCCAAACTCCCAGGGCGAGACCCCGCTGTTCCAGGAAGTTTGCGCAGCCCCGAAGTCATCCTGCCCGGGTTCGCTCATCACGGCCATATAGAACTGGCCGGGTTGCTCCTGGACAGGGAGATCGCCGTGCCAGAGTCCCTGATCATCGGTTTGGTCGCTGATGACCTCGACGCCGTTGTTATCATAGATCGTGAACGGCGCCGAGACCGGTTTGTTCGTGCTCAGGTCGGTCGCCCACAGCAATCCATCGGTCGCGCCAACCTTGAGTGCCAGATTGATATTGCTGGAAACAACCAGGTACTTCCGCGCGTTGGGTCCGGTCTGTTCTTGAGAAGCCTGGTCTAACTGCGGCGAACCCACGTTCACGTAGTAAAACCCGCTGGGGAGCGCTTCTCGCACACCCGCCAACGGTAAGTCGACCAGTTCACTGCGGCTGGAAGCCAGGGAATACGTGCGGGAGTGTGTTTCCGGATTTGGGGGCGTGTATGTCTGCATCGCCTCGTAAGCGGTAGGCCCGGTCAACAGTTGGAAGTCGCTGAACGGGATAGGCGCAACGGACACGTTCGCGCGCGCAATATTGGTTGCGTTGGCCTGCAAAACCGGATCATCCGGCCGCACGAAATAGACGTTTCCCCAAAACGGGGTATCCAGGCTGGGGCTGGCAGCCGGGGTGCGAAAATTAAGCTCGAACGTTCTGCCCAGCGGCTGGCCCCAGGCATCGGCTAGCTGCGGGGAAACCGTCAGCGTGTATTCCGTTTCCGGCAGGAAAAAACCGCTCACGTTCAGCGTTGTGCCATTGAGGTAGATGCCCGGATTCGATACTTCGGGGCTCAAGCTGACGAAATCGTCGAGATTATCCACCGGCTTGGGCGGCGAAGTGAACGTTACTTGCACGGGGCTGTTCTCCGCCTTGGCGCCCCCTTCTGCTGGATCACTGCTTTGCACACGAAAATTACGGTAAGTGGAGTATTCGTACTGCTGTTCCAGCGCGATCGGCGTGCCGCTGGCGGAGGTTACATCCTGGGTAACGATCAGCGTATAAGTTGTGCCTCTATCCAACAGATCACCTGGCGCGAAGGTCATCTCCGTGCGGTCATCGCTCCAGCTGAGATCACCGGCTACAGGAGCGCCAGCGCCGAGCAATACGAAACCGTTCTTCGCGCTGTCGGGATCCATCGGCTGGTTAAAGGTCAGCTTGAAGGTTGGGTCGAGCGCCAGGGTCTGTTCGTTGGAAGGTTCCACGGACACCAGCCTGGGCAGGGCCGTTCCAAAAGACCAGCCTAAGGGACTCCCGGTCAAATCCAGCGGCGCGCCGAGGGTGGAAGCCAGATCCGTGTTCAGACTGGCCGTATACGTCTCGCCGCCAGCCAGGGCTGGCTCGGGATAAAACACGTACGTGCTGGTAGAAAGCCACTCGCCGCGTCCTTTTACCGGCGGGCTTAACGAAAAAGCCTCCGGCAGGCCTTGTCCCGTTCCTTCGGACGCACCGAGCGCGACAACCGGCTGGTTGAACGTGACTGCAACGGCGGCCTGGGCGTCGATATCCTGGCTATCGGGTTGGGGAAGGAAATTGATGGCTTGAAGGTGGGAGCTTGTTTGGTAGGTGAGGGTAACGGGCTCAGCCAGGTGCATCCCGTTCGCAGCCCGCGCGGACGTCAGGATCGCTACCGTTATTTCGGTATCTGCCGTATAGGAGCCGTCGGGGGTGAAGGTGAGGGTCGAGTCGTCGCTCCAGGTACGGGAGCCGTCCGGAAGACCGTAAAGAACCGACTCGACCAAATCCCGGTCCATCGGTTGGCTGAAGTAGAAGGTGATTGGCTCCTTTAGCCCCAGCTGGCTTCCGTCCAGCGGGGAAACTTCGCTGAGCACCGGAGGCAGGGGCTCCTGTTGGAAGGCCGTCGGAGTCGCTTCCGGTGGCTGCGTCGGGATAGCCGGCAGCCCACAGGAAACGGTCAACAGGACGATCAAAACGAGGTAAATCAGAGTGTGGAAGCGTTTTTGAGTGTAGGGTTGGTTCATGAGCCCTCAAACGAGAGAACAATGATACGATTTCATTATACTCTGCTCTCTTAAACGGGAGTCAGGCAGTTGAACGGCAGCAACGCGAGCAGGAAAAAAACGGGCTGGGCAAGCAGATTGGTTCACGCTATCCAGCGCGAATAAAAATAACCGGACCATGTTTTAACTTGACGCTTTCCCTCTTCTCCCTTAAGATTGGCGCGGGTATAGAACATTAATTCACCCACCTAGCCCCTCCCCGACCCTCCCCTTCCCTAACAGGGAAGGGGAGGGAGCCCGCCAAGCGGGCGGAAGGGGTTAGGTGAGGTAGGAGCATGTATGGAACTTGGACTGGTAAAGAAAGTAGATATCGATCAGGAGATGCAGCAGGCGTACCTGGATTATGCCATGAGCACGATCGTGGCGCGCGCGCTGCCAGACGCCAGGGATGGGCTCAAACCCGTGCACCGGCGCATCCTGTATGCGATGTATGACATGGGGCTGCGGGCCGACTCGCCTTATAAAAAGTCAGCCCGTATTGTCGGCGAGGTGCTGGGCAAGTATCACCCGCACGGCAACTCGGCGGTGTACGATGCGATGGCGCGCATGGCCCAGGATTTCTCGATGCGAACGATCCTGGTCGATGGGCAGGGTAACTTCGGCTCGATCGACGGCGACCCGCCGGCCGCCATGCGCTATACCGAAGCGCGCCTGGCTTACCCCGCGCTGGAGTTGCTGACCGACATCGGCAAAAATACGGTCGATTTTACCCCCAACTTCGATGAAACGCTGGATAGAACCCAATGTCCTGCCCGCCGCGCTGCCGAACTTGTTGGTCAATGGCGCGACAGGGATCGCTGTGGGTATGTCCACCTCGGTCCCGCCGCACAACCTGGGCGAGGTGGTGGATGCGCTGGTCTATATGCTCGAACGCTGGGAGAAGCTGGATGATATCGACGTCAGCCAGTTGATGAACTTTGTGCAGGGACCGGATTTTCCCACGGGCGGGGTGATCGTCCAGCAGAAGGGCGAGGAGGGTCTGGAGGCAGCTTACGGGTCAGGGCGCGGACGCGTGAGCGTACAGGCAAAAGTCCACATCGAGGAAATGGACCGCGGCCGCTCGCGCTTGATCGTTACCGAGCTGCCTTACATGACCAATAAATCGAGCCTGATCGAGCGCATTGCTTCCCTGGCGCGCGAAAGCGATATCGAGGGCATCACCGACCTGCGCGACGAATCCGACCGCCAGGGCATGCGCATTGTGATCGAGCTGACCAAAAACGTCGATCCTGAAAAGGTGCTGGCTGCCTTGTATAAGCGCACGCCGATGCAATCCACCTTTAGCATCATCATGCTGGCGCTGGTGGACAATGAGCCGCGCATGCTCTCGCTCAAGCAAGCATTGCGCGTGTATATCGAGCACCGCTTGACGGTTATCAAGAGACGCGCGGAACACGATCTGGACAGGGCTAAACAGCGCGCGCACATCCTGGAAGGGTACCTGGTCGCGCTCAAGAACCTCGACGAGATCATCAAGCTCATCCGCGCCGCTGCCGACGTGGAAACTGCCCGCGTCAAATTGATGAAACGCTTCAAGCTGACGGAGATGCAGGCCAACGCCATCCTTGAGATGCAGCTGCGCCGCCTGGCCGCGCTGGAGCGCAAGAAAATCGAAACCGAACACAAAGAAATGGTAGCGCTCATCAAGGAATTGGAGACGCTGCTCAAATCGCCCAAGAAGATGCGTCAGGCGGCCGCCGATGAACTGCTCAGGGTCAAGGCTGCCTACGGCGACCACCGCCGAACGCAGATCGTCCACCTCGAAAAGGGCAATAGCGCCAAACTGTTATCTGCCCGCGAACTGTTGCCCGATCAGACCGTGTGGGTGGGCGTGACCGCCGAGGGGTTGGTCTCGCGCGGCCGCGATGAGAAGATGCCGCGCCCTTCGGGCAACGAAGCCCCGCGCTGGCAGGTGAAGGCCTCTACGACCGATACGCTCTATCTGGTGTCGGAAAGCGGGAAAGCCGCTGCGGTCGCCGTCCACACCTTGCCGGAAACGGAAAAGCTCGGCGATGGCACTGCTCTGGCACAGGATTTCGCCGCTGCGCGAGGGCGACAAGCTGGCCGCGGTCTTTACGCTGCCTTCCCTGAGATCCATGCTGCCCGAAGAAACGTACGTCTTCACCGTGACGCATGGCGGCATGGTCAAAAAGTCCCTGGTGAGCGAACTGCCCGGTCCTTCCGCCCAGCCGTTTACGCTGGTCAGAGCCAACGATGGCGATGCGCTGGGATGGGTGCTACTCACCGATGGCACCCAGGAAATCCTGCTGGCAGCCTCCAGCGGGTATGCCATTCGTTTCAAGGAGGAGGATGTCCGTCCCATGGGGCTGGTGGCCGCCGGCGTGAACGGGATCAAGCTGGGGGTAGGCGATGAGGTGGTCGGCGCGGAAGTAGTCCCCGATAAGGGCGAAATCTTTATGATTGCAACGGATGGCAAAGCCAAACGGGTGCCGGTCAAAGACTTCCCCACCCAGGGACGCTACGGCCGCGGCGTGATCGCCTGGCAACTGGCGAAGGGCGTCAGCCTGGCAGGCACGGCCACAGGCAAGCCCAACCATGTCGCGACCGTCCACTTACGCGACATGGCCCCCAAATCTACGCGCCTGGATGCTGCTCCCGTCCGTAAGCGTTCGACGGTCCGCGGCAACGCAGTTGTGGATGTGAAGGCGGGCGATGCGGTCCAGGCCGTGGTGATGGGCTGGGAGGTGGAGAACTTCGTGGATGTGATGCATGAGAAGGGGGAAGGAAAAGATAAACGAAAAAAAGAAGGCGCCTGCAAGATCTTCCCAGAAGGACAAAGAAAAAGTCTTCGGCGGCATCGACTGCGAAGTCGAAGAAAACGGCATTGGGGAAGCCGACAACCAAAAAATTCTACGACGAAGAAGTCCATCAGCCACATCCTCTACAAAGGCGAAAAAGCCTGCGGCTCCATCCTCTTCGAATAAGAAGCCCAAGGCCAAAGGAAAACCGGCTGGAACATCTTCCGCAAAGGGGAAGAAAACCAAAAGCCGGAAGCCGCCGGCAAAAAAGTAACTTTGTCACATCGCCGAAGCCTATCAAGCTTCGGCGATGTGCTGATAATGGCTTTACGATGCAGACGCGCGAATAAGCTAACGTTTTTCCCCAAATATTAATCAATTTCTACTTAAACCTACATTGACCCATCCCGCGAAACGGGAAATAATATAAAGGTTGTTCGTGACTACTCAGTCATAGAAGAGAGCCGAAAAATGGTGTGCGTGGGGGTGTACACCCCCACGCACACCATTTTTCGGGATTTCCTTGTTAGGCGTGAGCAGATACGGTTGTTCTATTTAAAGCTCGGAGGTGTTATGAGCGCACAAAATATTCCCAAACGAAACCAGGGAAACAGTAAGTCCCATATGCCGGAGAACTCAGTTCTCTTTGAAAGGATCATCCCGGCCGCGTTGATTTTCATGGGAATCTCTGACCGCAGTTCTCATCCTGTTCGCAGCGGGCGTGCTGCTGGGAATCATCCAATTTTAGCGAGCGCCTGAGAGCCTTACCACGAAGTCACGAGGTTTTTTTCCCTAAGTTGTACTTTCTGTTTTCAGGGTGAAAGACAGTTTTGCAAAACTTAGTTTCTATCCGAAAAATGCTCAAGCCGCCGTCCTCGGCGGCGGGAAAGTGTCCCATATGGGGTACGCCGCCTAGAGCGTATTTTACGGATGAACTCTTAATCTGATAGAGGTTTTACGTATGTCCATCAATCACATCCTGCCCTTCTTGTCCACAGCGATTATGCTGTACTTTACCGCATTTGTCTTACAGCGTTATGCCGTCCGGCGCGCGCCGCATTTCCTGTTCTGGGGGATCGGCCTGGCGATGTTCGGCGCGGGCAGTTTTGCCGAAGCCTACCTGGCGTTGAGCTGGAACCGCTGGGTGTTCTTCGTCTGGTACCTGTTCGGCGCAGCCCTGAACGCAGCCTGGATCGGGCACGGCACGCTGGCGCTGCTGGTGCGTAAGCGCTGGGTAAACGTTGTGACCGTTGTTTTGGTGGTCGCCAGCCTGTTTGCCGGATACCTGATGCTGAACGCCATGCCAAACCTGGACGCCAGCGCCTTTACGACCGACAAGCTGGTCAGCGAACAATACGGGACCAAGGTGCTCGAACCCGGAGAAACGGCTCCCGCCGGCGCCCAAACTGCTACCACTACCTATCGGGGCGAGCAAGTGACGGTCGTCCGTGGGCTGCTCCCGCTCGGCACCCCCGTGCGGCTGACGACCCCGTTCTTCAACATCTACGGCCTGCTGACGCTGGTCGGCGGCGCGATCTGGTCGGCGTATTTGTTCTGGCGCAAGCGCGTGTTGCCCAACCGGGTGATCGGGAACGTGCTGATCGCCGCCGGCGCGCTCCTGATCGGCTCGGCCAGCACGTTGACCCGCCTGGGATATGGCCAGTTCTTATATTTAGGCGAACTGCTCTCAGCGATCCTGATGTTTGCGGGCTTCCGTTTCGCGGCCCGTCCGCAGCCGGAAGAAGCGCCTCAACCGGCTGTCACAGCGGCGGCGGATTATACGGCACAAAAAAGGCGACCAATCTGGTCGCCTTTTTGATTTGAGCCGATATTTCCCTCGACCAGCCCCAATTCCGGGGCGATTTTTCGCATCGCCAGGATCACATTGCCCACATGTTCCCACAGTTCCACGCCGAACTCTGCGGCAGACTCTTCGATCTCGTCCCGGTTGGCGCCGGCGGCAAAGGCCCGGTCCTTCCACTTTTTCTTGACCGACTTGACTTCCAGGTCCAGCAACGAGCGGGAGGGTCGCACCAGTGCGACGGCGGTCACCAGTCCGGTGATCTCGTCACAGGCAAAGAGCGCCTTGCGGCGCAGGGTGTCACGCGGGACGCCGGTATCGACGCCATGGCTCAAGATGTCCTGGATGATATCCTCGTCTACGCCGCGCTCGCGCAGGATGGGCGCGCCTTTGACCGGATGTTCCTCGAGGGTGGGGTGGACTTCCCAGTCGAAGTCGTGCAGCAGGCCCAGCAGCCCCCAGGCCTGCACGTCTTCCCCGAACTTCTCGGCGTAGAAGCGCATGGCGGCCTCGACGCAAAACATGTGTTTGATCAGGTTTTCATTCTTAACGTATTCACGCACCAGGGCGAGGGCTTCGTCACGGGTCATAGTTCTCCTTTTGAACCGCCAAGCACGCGAAGACCGCAAAGGTTTTATCCTTGGCGCGCTTCGCGCCCTTTGCGGTTAAGTCAGTGGGAAGATTGGCTCTGGCTCGCCTAATACGGGCACTGGCTTTTTAAAGTATACATCCCAAAATGCGGCGACGGTTGCGAACTGCTCGCGAAGATTCCAGTAAAAACGCGAGCGCTTGAGGTAATAGTAGTTGTTCGCCTCGACACCCCTGGCCTTCAACCCAAGCGCATTGCAAGTGAACAGGGCGCGCGAGAGGTGGAAGTTCTGGGTGACCAAAATTGCGGATTCGACGCCGAAGATGGCCCTGGCGCGATAACAGGTGTCGTAGGTGCGGCGACCGGCGTAATCGAGCACGATCGCCTGGTCCGGAACACCCAGGTTGATGGCATACCGGCGCATGGCTTCCGGCTCATTGTAGTATATTTCGCTGTTGTCACCGCTCATCAGCAGCTTTTCGACCTTGCCCGCAGAATAAAGCTGTGCAGCGGTGTTGACGCGGTCGCGCAGCACGGCGGTCGGAGTCCCGTCCCGGCGCAGGCCGGCGCCGAAGACGATGGCCACGCGGTCGGCGGCTACTTCTTCGACGGAAAAGGTCTGGAAGGCGGCGTAGATCGAGGTGAGGATGCGGGGCAGGAAAAGGATCAGCAGGCCGAGCAGGACGAGGGTCCGGATGACGCGCCAGGTCCACTTGAGAAAGGCTTTCCACATAAGATGCGAATTCTACTATACCGTTTTGTTAAAAGAAACCCGGATTTGCTTCCTTTTTTTCTGCACAGATATCGTCCTGGGTTAGATTGGTGGGCAGCCCCCGTAAAGCCAGCAACCCGTTCGATCATCTGAACGGGTTGCTGTGGGTATTCCTTTTATGCTTTTTGGCTCTACTGCTTACGGCGAGAAAAACAAAAAGGGAGAACCTGCTTTTTAAAGGGTGCGCTCGCGCAACACCGATGAGATATAGTCCATCGAAGCCACAACAACCGCAATCGCCAGCATTTGGGCGCTCGCGCCGCGGTAGTTGAGCAGGTTAATGTTTTGCTGGAGCAGGAACCCGATGCCGCCGCCGCCCACGAAGCCGATGATGGTGGACATACGCACGTTGATATCCCAGCGGTACATCGTGTAAGAAATGTAGGGCGGTACGATCTGCGGGATAACCGCATAAATGATGGTCTGTAAGCGGTTGGCGCCGGTGGCCTCGATCGCTTCCAGAGGACCAGTCATAATGCTCTCGACCTGCTCGGAGTATAGCTTGGCGAGGCTGACGATGGTGTGTAAGCCCAGCGCCATGGCGCCTGCAAATGGCCCAATGCCGACCGCGATCACAAACACGATTGCCATCACCAGCGCTTCCACGGATCGCAAGGCATTGAGGAACGTACGGGTAATGTAATAGATCACCATTCCTATCGGCAAGGCCTCTTTCGCACCTGTAAAGATGGCCAACAAAAGGCCTAACGCTCCGCCAACGACAACGGGAATCCAAAGGGTGTACAGCGGTTGGCCGACCTGGTACAGCCATTCCACCAACTGTCCGAGTAAGCCCAATACCACGGCTCCGGTTACAGTAGCCAGGATGATGTTGATGATTTTGAGAGCGCTGGCCGGGATTTTTTCAGAATATCGCTGTCCTATACGACCCAGTAAACCGCTTAGCGCACCGCCGACAGCCAGAGCGCCCAGAACCGGGGTGATAATGGCAACAATATCGCCAATCTGGAACAGGAAATAACCAATAAAGCCGAACGCTCCCAGTGAAGTTTGCAGCGCTTCTCCGGCATTCATTGCCAGGCTTGCCAGTTGGAATAACCCAAAAAATCCTACCAGGACCGTCATCAGTAAAACAACGAGACGTGCCAGCCGGACCTGCGTGCTTGGGGGCGTGGTCGTTTCTTCTTGCGGTAAAGCCCAGCGCAGCCCAAACGAGATGAGGATTGGAGCTATCACGATACTCAGCAGGTTTATCCATATATTCGAGCCGACGGAAGCGCTCAACTCTCCGACCCACCTGACTACCGCAAAACCAACCACGATCCCGATCGGCCAGCCTAAAATGGACAGGGAAATGCTGGCCAGTGGACTCTTGACAGGTCTCATCAAGTTACGAGCGGCGATAAAGCTCAACGGGATGGCAAGCAGGGTGCCGAAGACCGTCGCCAGGAGGGCCATGAAGACAGTTTCAACAATCTTGTCCCAGGTGTCGCGAGCAGTTTGGGTAAAGTGAGGAGCTCCCACATTGCGGCGGAGGGTGGCACGGATGAACTGGACGTCTTCGCTCGTCCGGTTCGGGAGCGTCAGGGTTGACTGGAAGTGCCCCTCGGCATCAGTTTCTGCAGTATCACGACCGAGGGTGACGTTGTTATTCGGGTCATTGCCGGGGACAAAGCGCAAGGGGCCGTTCGTGTTGGGTGCGAAGTTGAATCCTTCTACCTGTACTTGCTCGCCGGGGTCGGCGCACGAAGGCGTCACAACAAGATAAGGTTCGGAAGCGCCGTGTTCAGGCGCGTCAATGGTTTTGCCATCCGTTGGGCAGGGTACGTAGATAGGGTAGTTAATAACCTCTTGTTCCTGGTCATACTCGAAGATGTCCGGTTTGGCCAGGGCGCGGGTCACCCGGATTAAACTCTGCTGGCGGGTTTCACTGCGCAGTTCTTCCAAATTGACTCTGGTGATCTGGAAGCCATAGGCAAAAACCACCATGGCTAAGAGGGTGATCAGGCCTACTTGAATAGATTTCCACGGGGAGGCTTTTTTCTTGTTCTTCATCGTTTTATCACCCTACCCGTTCCGCATCGCGACCATAAATTTCTTTGAATTTATTATCGTCAATCTCTTGGGGTAACCCTTCAAACACCAAACGCCCTTCGTTCAGGGCAACAACCCGGTCGGCGTAACGGTGTACCAGGTCCAGGAAGTGAAGGCTGCACAGCACGGTAACCCCGTCCTCTCTGTTGATGTCTTCCAGGTGGGACATGATGCTGTGGGCTAAAACCGGGTCGAGGCTAGCGACGGGCTCATCCGCCAGGATCATTTCAGGATCTTGCATGAGGGCCCGCGCAATGCCAACACGCTGTTGCTGGCCGCCGCTCAATTCATCGGCACGCTGGTAAGCCTTTTCTGCAATCCCCACCCGGCCTAACTGCTGGATGGCTTTTTGAATGTCTTCCTTTGGAAAACGGTTCATCAAGCTCCAGGCCGGATTGACATAGCCGAGACGTCCCGCAAGCACATTGGTGATTACTTTGGAGCGGTGCACCAGGTTGAAGTGTTGAAAGACCATGCCGATTTTGCGACGGATCCGGCGCATTTCTTCCTGTGAAGCTGCGGTGATATCTTCGCCGTTCCAAAGAATCTGGCCTTCGGTGGGCTCGATCAGGCGATTGATACAACGGAGCAGTGTGGACTTTCCCTGATCCGCTCAGGCCGATGACCGCCAGAAACTGGCCATCCGGCACTTCAAAGCTGACATTGTCCAGCGCTTTGACACCACCTTCATAGATTTTGGTCAGGTTTTTGATTTGTAGCATAGGTAGGGTATCCCGAAAATGAGTTGTTGGCGCATCTTAGCGACGAATACGATTTCCAGTTGCGTAAAAGAGCTCCAGCCCTTGAGGTTCGAAAAAAGATGAAAGAATAATTGCAGTTTGGGGCAGGGTCGCGAAGCATCCCTGCCCCAAATATTTATTGTGAAGGGGTGAAACTACTGTTCGATCGTATAGCCGGTAGCTTCAACCATGGAGCGAACAAAATCGTACTCAGCGTCAGTGGCGGGTTCGATACCGGTCCATCCATAGAAGTCGTTGCTACCAATTGACTTCACCCCAGGCATCGGTCTGGGAGAAGGCAACCAGCGCATCGGAGATTTGGGAGCGCAGATCGGCCGGAAAGTCCGGGCTGAAGGATAGGGTATCGTTCGGGATAGATTGAGAAACGGCCAGGATACGAACCTTCTGGATCACATCGGGAGCCTCGGTGCGGATGTTTGCGCGGGCATCGAGAATGCGGTACCCATCGCACAGCAGTTTCGAACCATCATCGCTTGGACCGCAATCGGGAACAGCTTCATCAGGAATTTCGTACTGACTGAGGTCGGTGATGTTACCGGCCTGATAATCTTCCCAACTAAAGAGCGGGTTGCCATCGGGATCCAACGGAACGCTGTAGAAGACCGTACCGAAATCGACCTCGCCGTTGTAGACGGCGGTGACGGTCTGGTTGTGACCACCGGTCTGGACCTGTTCACCGGGGGTAACGCCAGCAGCCGCCAATTCCACAGTCGGGACCATGTAACCGGATGTCGAGCCCTGGTCACCGTAGCCCCAGGTTGCGCCTTCGAGATCTTCCAGGGTCTGATAATCACTATCGCGCTGGACGATGTATTCCGCCCAGTAAACTGGATAGCCAAAACGGATCGCTTTAAAGGCGACATCGACGCCGCACAATTGGCTGGCGATCGCGTAGCCCAGGCCAGGGATGAAGGCCATGGTGTCTGTTGGGGAAGCGCACATCTCTTCGATGGTAGCGGCGTAGGAAGTCGGGACCGTCACTTCAAAGTTCAGGCCGGTGGCCTCGTTCAGCGCGTCGGCCATTACCTGACCGCCGGTCACGATGATGTTGGCATCGACAGAAGGCACAAACAAAACCTTGATAGGATGATCGGCCGAACCGATATCCGACATGGGCGCTTCGGTCGGCGCTTCGTTGGCGCTTCCGTCATGACCTCGGTGGGCTCGGGAGCCGTGGTGGCTGGCGCCTGAGTGGGCTCAGGTGCGGGGGCTTCGGTTGGTTGCGGGCCACAAGCAGAAAGTGCCATAGCTAACGCAGCCACTAAAGCAATCAGTACATATGATAGGCGTACTTTTTTCATTTCTTCTCCTCTCAGAAGATTTGGAATGGTTGGGGAGCGTTCCCCATTTACAACCCTGATAATATAACAAAATTGCAAGGTGAGCAAGTGTCTCTTTAAGCCATAACCGATCGCGCCGCTGAATTTTAAGGTTCTTGATCCAAAACCTCTTGCAGATCCATGCCTGAGGCATTAATGTAGGTACGGAATTCCGCATAAAACGCATCGGTGATCCGTTCCCAATCCTCGATCCCGTACGCTGGTCCCAACACCTGCCTGCCAGCCTGCATCCCAGTAATGCGAAAAAGCGCATCGTTGATGGCCAGGGCGATTTGAGGCGGCAGGTTGTGAGCGATGACCATCACTTCATAAGGAATGATAGGAGGGATCTGCCAGATTACCTGTACTGCATCGATTACATCCGGATACTCGTCCAGGACAGCGGGAAAACGCCGAGCGTCGATGTAGGTGGCGCCAAAATCACAAATTCCGCCGACATAGACTGCTCGGACTACGGTCGGCTGTCCCTGCAAGATGGCAGCGCTCTGGAGTGGAATTTCGTTATAGGCGAGGATCCCGGCCGGAACGGCAAAGCCTGACAGGGAAACTTCGTCGGGCCAGCAGGGCTTTTTGTCTGCGGAACTGGGCCAGGGCTTCGCTTGCGTCAGCCGTGTTTTCACCGGTATTCACATTGAAATAAGACTTAAAGCCTGCATCCGCGCGGGCAATGAATTGCGCCCCGTACGCCTTTTCTCCCGATTCCAGCCTGGCAAAGGCTGCATTGGCGTATCCCTGGTTGTATGCCAGCACATAAGCATAGGGCGACAAAACCGCAACATGTGCATTTCCCTCCCCCAGCGCCTGGACCAGTTTGGCGTAGGAGTCGGGCGCTACCACTACGAAGGTATACCCGGTTACCTCGGAAAGCTGCTCGGCAAAGGCTTTGCCCGCCTCTACGCGAGCGCCATCCGAACTGCTGCCGGGCGGCAACGCAATTACCAGCGGATTTTCGAGCGTCCCTGGCGGGGCAGAGGTAGGCGTAATGCGAGGAATTTCAACGCTCTCAGCCCTACTGGCAAGAGCTGTTTCCGTCGCGGAAACAGACTGGGCTGCGTTTTCGGAAGCGCTGGTTGTTATGCAGGCTGTCAGCGAAATCAGGATCAAGCTGTAGAAAAGGAATTTTCCCGGTTCTCTCATTAAGATATAGGCCGAATTATAGTATCTTCCTAAAAAGATGGGGGAAGTAGAGAACCTCACCCCCAGTTTTAGCGAAAGATACGGTTTATATGTAATTTTATAATAACTTTATGAAAAAAGCGTAATCGCACCAATGCATAGAAAAGGTGTTTTATAATGAAAGCATGAAACAAAACTTGTTCTCTTTTATCGTCCTCATCGCTGTAGTCGTTGCTGCTTACTTTATCGTTCAAACTGTTCGTGAGAGCACCCAGGCGGCCGCAAATGCGGCTTTAGGGCCGTTTAGCCAGGTCCAGCGGGCGAACGAAGGCTTACAAACGCAGGTCTCGGTGTTGCTCAACCCGACGCCCACCATTATCCCTGACCCGGTCACCTACATCAATGAAGTGCGCGCGCTGGCACGGCTGGAGACCATCCAATACAGCATTGAGAAAGTGATTACGGCCGAGAGCGGTCAGGGCACCTTCGACTTCCTATTTGGCGACCGGATGCTTTTTGTGGCGCACGGCGTTGTCATCGCCGGCATTGACATGGAAAAAATCGGCCCGGAAGACTTGCGGATTGAAAATGGCGTGTTGTACGTGACCCTGCCTCCGGCGGAGATTTTCATTGCCACGCTCGATAACCAGAAATCCTACGTTTACAACCGCGAGACGGGTTTCTTGAGCAAGGGCGTCCAGGATTTGGAAACCCTGGCCCGTCAGTCTGCCGAAGATGAAATTCGCAGGGCCGCATTGGAAGATGGTATCTTGCAACAAGCGCAGACAAACGCAGAAAACTATCTCTTCCGTTTCTTCCAGTCGCTGGGCTATGATAACGTGATCTTTGTGAACGGCCTTTAAAGAGACAAAATTGGATACGGCGGGCGCTTATGGCTCGCCGTATTTTTGTACAATCTCTTCCTCCCTGTTCTGTTGTAATTCCGGGGGTAGCGGTGCCGGGTTCTTGCTTCACGGGCGGTGAAATTTTCCTTCCAAACCAGAAAAGAGCAATTGGATTTTGTTCGAAAAAGATCCTGTAGATTACCAGACAAAAGACAACGCTGATCACAAAGGCAGACAGGATAGAAAAAGCCTGCATGCCCGTCACAAGCATTATTTTAGGCGCCCAGAACTCCTGGATCGGGACGTGGAAAATCAGGATAAACAGCGATGCCTGCCCGATATAGTTCAACGCAGAGGCAAGACGACTGGTTTTTAAGTCGATCTGCCTCGAAACCGCCAGCGTGAACAAGATGCCCAGGATGGCTTCCAGGGTGTTAATCGGGAACAATTCAAACAGGCGGGTGTTGAAATCGCTCCGATACTCGAACAGCAACGTCAACAGCGATGAGCGCTGCTCCCGTGCCAAACAACATCCACGGTTTTCAAATGTTTTTTCGGTTGAAACCTGCCGGACTTCATTTCCCATGATGTAAAAGAAACCGCTCAAGACAACCAGGTCCAGGCTGAAAGGCAGGCCGTAGAGATCATATTGCTTGCCCAGCAATGAGATGGAGAACGGATAAAAAACGTTCAAGAAAGTTGAGTCGCCAGGCCAGTACCGCGAGCAAGATGAACCAACGTACATAACGGTTGTTGATGTGGACGAGAACCAGCCGGTAAAACAGGAAAGCAAACAGACTGGTGACGAACAGGCTGGGGAGAAACCACAGTTGTACCCAATCGATGTAATACCCGGTGGCATAGAGAGATTTGAGAATGCGACCAAATACCGTCGCAAAGCGCATGTTGGTAAAAGACAGAGAGACGAGATAGATCAACAAAATGGTAACCAGATATGGTTTGAGAACCGTGTTGAACCTTTTCTTCACAAGCGCCCAAAGCGGGAGATGCGGGTTGAAAAAATATCCCGAAAGGAAGAAAAACAAGGGCATATGGAAGGCATAGATCAGCCGGTGCAGGTAAGGCGAAAAGAGTGAAACGTCCGCGTGCGCCAGAGCGACCAGCAGAATGCCAATGCCCCTGGCAATATCGATATATCCAATCCGCCTGTGCTGCTGTTCACGCCGGGCTCTCCAATCCGGTCGGTTCAGGCCGCCGTAACCCAAACCAGCTTGCCAGCCTGGGATTGTCTTTCAAGGCGAGTTGATGGATCAGTACCGGCACCCCGATGGATGCAAGGAAAGAGAAGAAGCCGGCAATAAACGGATTTCGACCAACTGCATAACATGCCCATATGTGACCGTTTGCGCCGGTTGGTGAAAAATCAACAGGATGATTGTAATCGTGCCCGAAGTATTTGAGAACCGCGAAGAGCCAGTTTTGTTTCAACGCGATCAGGCCAGAAAGGGACAGCACAAATATGCTGCCCGACAGCGCTTCCAGCGTATTGACAAGGAAAGAGTCGTATGTGCGGAAAAATAAATCCATTTCAGCGGGAAAGATTACGTTCAAGGCGCTGAGGGCCAATCCTGAAACCAGAAGCGTCCAATAAGAAGCATAGAAGCGCTCCGTAACCCGCTGCCGCAATTCGTAACCGAGCAGAAAATAGGGCGCAGTGATCAACAACAAGTCCGCGCTGGCGGGAAGACCGTCCAGCACGATGGTCTGGCCGGCGATCGTCACTTCGTCCATGTAATACACTGGCAGGAAAGCGACCCCCACCCAGAGCATGGCCCCCGAGGAAGAGCAACCGCAGCCAAAGCCACTTGATCTGTCCGTAGAATAGCAGGAACAGCACCCCGGCGAACATGTTCAAGAGGAATAGGTGGGGCAGGAACCATAATTGCGCCCATTCGATATAGTTTCCGGAAGCATACAAGGAGCGCGCCATGCGCCGTAGCAGGGTCATCCAGCCGATATCGGTATAGAAAAATAATACGGCATACAGCAGGATGATGGCCACAAAATAAGGGCGGAGTAAAGTTGCAAAACGTCGTTTGAACAGCACCAGCAAGGGATAATTCGGTTTGAAGAGCATGCCTGAGAGCAGAAAGAAAAAAGGCATGTGAAACGAAAAGATCAATCTCCCCATATCCGGCAGCGAACTTTTAACGTAATTGTGCCCAAGGATCACCAGTAAGATGCCAATCCCTTTGGCAACGTCGAGATAAGCAATTCTTTTTGGCGGGACTGAAATCCTGGTTCACGCCTTTGATTTTACCCGAACTCGAAGGTGGGCATCCCCTGGACGCTGGTCATCACCCGCATCAGACTCCCCGAGCCGCTGTAGCCCGCTAAATCGGCCTGATCCAGTCCCCGGCGGGCCGAGGTGACGTAGAGCTCGTTCAGATCGCTGCCGCCAAAAATGCAGGAGCTGACATGCTTAGCCGGGAGTGGGATTTGCTCCAGAAGGTCCCCGTTTCGAGGGTCCCAGCGCGTCACTTGCGCGCCGTTCCACATTGCGATCCACAGGTTGCCCTCCGTATCGGATGTCATCCCGTCCGGCCAACCCTGGGCCTTGGGGACCTCGATCACGATGCGCGGATTGGCGATCTGGCCGGTTTCAAGGTCGTAATCGTAGGCTTTCACTTGATGAGTGGGGGTGTCGGTGTGGTAAAAAGTCTTGCCGTCCGGACTCCAGGTCAGGCCATTGGAAATTTGAAGGTGGTCCAGCAGGCGGGTGACGTTGCTCCCGTCGAACGTGTAGAGCGCGCCGCTGGCGGTTTTCTCATCCATGTTCATGCTGCCGGCCAGGAAGCGCCCGTCCGGGCCACATTTGCCGTCATTGAAGCGGTTGTTGGCGGGTTCGCTGACAGAGGCGAGAAAAGTCTGATTGCCGGAAGCAGGCTCGAGCTTCGAGAATCGAAGCGCGGGCGGCCACGAGAAGCCTGCCGTCTTTGCACGGGGCCAGGCAGCCGGGCATCTCGTCCAACTGGATGAATCCATCTCCCTCCGGGCGGTGCAAATGGACGCGTTTCTCCACAACGTCCAGCCAGTACAGGGTTCCGGTTTTGGCGTCCCAGGCCGGTCCTTCTCCCAAGGTAGCTTTTGCATTGCTGATGATTTCAGGTTGCATTAGAACCAGTCCCGTCTGTAAAAGATAAATGCAGCGAACCCTGACAAGAGCAGGGAAACTCCAAAAACGGTCAGAAAAGCAAGCGGATGCTCTTCACCGGGCAGGCTGACGTTCATGCCATAAAAGGCGGCGACGATGGCGGGAACATTGATGACGATCGTAATGGCAGCCAGTGCCTTCATGACCACGTTGAGGTTGTTGGAGATGATCGAGGCGAAAGCGTCCATCAGGCCGCTCAAAATTTCGGCGTTGATGTTGCTCACCTGGATGGCCTGCTGGTTCTCGGTGATCACGTCTTCGAGCAGGTCTTCGTCTTCTTCATATTTGTTGAACATGCGCATGCGCTGCAGGCGTTCCATCATCACCTCGTTTGAGCGCAACGCGGTGGTGAAGTAGACCAGGCTTTTTTGATACTCTCAAGAGCTGTAGCAACTCGCGATTGCGGGTAGATTTTTGAAGTTGGTCTTCCACGTGATCTACGGACCGGTTGATCTCGCGCAGATAAGTTAGATAGCGGGTGGCGGTTTCAAGCAGCACGTAGAGCACGAAGCGGTAGCGCTTGGCCGTTTTAAACCCGCGATATTTGCCGTTGGTCAGGATGCCCGTGATATGGCTTTCATGCCGACAAATGGTGGCAATCAGGTTGTCTTTGATGATGACGCCCATCGGGACGGTGCCGTAGGGAATATCGTGCGTTTCGCCCTGAAAGTGCGGGATTCGCAACAATATCAAGGTGTAGCCTTCATCTCGCTCCACGCGGGCCATTTCATCCTGATCCAGGGAATAAGTAACCAGTTCTGGCTCGATACCCCAGTTTTCCAGTTTTTCTATTTCTTCTATTGTGGGATCTGTTGCTTTGATCCAGCAACCGTTCCTCGGGTTTTCGAGGATTTCCAGCCCTTCAGGGGTTGTTTTGTAGATTGTGAGCATGCAGCCTCCTGTGCGTGGGTAGATCACGCAGGAGTTTGAGCGCCTACGTGATGCAATTCTTTAAATTAAACGCTCCGCCTCGCGTGGGACTGGGCGGCTTACTGTCCGTAGGGGAACGATCACTCTCTTCTTGGAGCAACATTACAAATATATCCTTGCCAGCTTACACCGGCTGATTTATTTTACGCCCGTTGGGGGATTTATACAACCAATTTACATAGCCGGATCGTTTCAACTTGCTACTTTCCTGCATAGAAGAAAACCTGCAATGAAAACTCAACCTTAAAATTAAGCTAAACATCTTGACAAGTAGAACAAATATTCTATAATGGAGATAAGCTTCCCTGTTCCCCATGGCTTTTCCAAAAGGAGGTCGCCATGAATCGCTCGTTCCCGATCCAGTTTCTTCCCTTCCTGCGCGGTACGGCCAACCGGCGCGCTGCGCTGTTTGGCGGAATCCTGGTTACCGCTTTACTGGCGTTCGAAGTCTTCAACTATTCGACCACTGACTTTGCCCTGCGTGACGTTCTTGGCGACCTGCGTTTTGCAGGGTTGCGCTGGTCAACCGTGCTCTCCATCGCCTTCTGCGGGATCGACTTCGCCGGCATTGCGCGGCTTTTCACCCCGGAGAAGGGCCGCGACGAACCTGCTGAGGTCTGGTACCTTTTCGGGGCCTGGCTGCTGGCTGCGACGATGAATGCCATGCTAACCTGGTGGGGCGTATCGATTGCCATTCTCAACCACGCCTCTGCCGGCAGTGTGCTGCTCGGTCAGGCGACCATGACGAAAGCTGTGCCCATCTTTGTGGCGGTCATGGTCTGGTTGATCCGCGTGTTGATCATCGGGACATTCTCAGTGGCCGGTGAAAACCTGTTCAGCCTGGCGGAGGACCAGCCTCACTCGCAGCGAAGAATACAGCGCCCGGCGGTCGAACCGGTCCGAGGGCCTGCGCCGACGTTCGTACGTCCGGCGGTCAAGCCAATTTCTGCAATGCCGAACAATCGCCCTTCACGGGTTGAGCCATCCTACCACCCGATTGGTGTGAACGCGCAATCCTATGATGAAGGGCAAGGAATGCGCCGACAGTAAGAAGATTTCTGCTTCCTCTCCTTCCACCCCATCCAAACGCAGGGACGGCCTCACGAGGCCGTCCCTGCGCGTTAAATTTCATCATCTGCCCGGCGAAAGAGGGTGAAATAAGCCAGGGGCCGATACCCAAGACGGATCGCCAGGACCAGCGCCATTTCAGAGGGCACCATGATCATACTTTGTAACCCGAGCTGGACGGCTTCTATTTGAACTCGCTCTACCAGTGTCGAACCCACACGCAAGTCCCGGTACATCGACATCGTATAAAAGTGTTGGATATAGCCTACATTGGGATAAACGCTGATCATTTGGATCCAGCCCACGGCGCGGTCGGAAATTTCGGCGTAAAAATTGTGAACGTGCTCGTTCCCGAGACTGTCAAGCGGGATGCGTTCCCCTTCGTTCGTCAGGCTTTCGTTGGCGAATTCCGCCTTGCGGATCGTGTCCGCTTTGTGGATGTTTGACACGTCGTTGCGTTGTTGTTTGGGCGGTAAATCTCTTCCCAAGATGGGAGCCGTGCGCATAAAGTCGAAGCCGAGCGAAATGTACTTCGCTTTAAGATCGGGGACGGCGGGGGAGGCGTGGAAGACGTGCAAGATGTACCTGTCTTCATCGCGCATCGGATAATGGTGGATGGCTTCGGTTACCACGCGAGGATTGGGATTGAGCGCCAAAAACTCGATCTGGTAGGGAGCGATGGAAGAACTGCCGTACTTTGTTACGCCCAGCGGACCGGCCACCTCGTAGCTGGTCTTGTACGCGATTTGGTAGGCGTAGGTGTAGGAAGCGATCATCGCTTCTACGGCCCACCAATCTTTGATTTTAACAATGAAGTCCATCATTCCTGGTCTTCCAGCGTGGTCTCTCCATGCGTAAGTACGTAGAGACTGCGCGGGTTGCCGTCAGCGTTGTCGAATATGAAATCAGTAACCAGGTAGCCCTCGGCGAAAGTAATTTCGAATACTTCACGGGTGAAAAAGCGCCAGTCGCGCGCCAGAGCAAAATCGGCCATTTTGAGCGCTTTAAAGTCGACCGGGATCTCCGCCAGCAGGATGGAACTCTCCAGGGGTGAAAAATGTTCGGGAGGGCGAGGCAGGCCATCGGTCCTCGTATGAAGCGCGTAGAGCGGCTGTAGATCGGCCTTGGCAAACTGGTTCAGTTTGAGCGTCCCGCGAGAGCGATTTCCGATTCTGCGTTCCACGCGGCGGGTATTGAGCCACCAGTCCACCAGGAAGCGGTCGGAGGGCAGGCCGGCGTTCAGCCCATCGCGCATATCGCCGTACTCAGAGATCCGGTATGTGTTACAGATCGCGCCAAGTTTGGCGATGTTGAGATAGGCATTTCGGCTGACCAGAGGGTCGTACGTCCAGGTAACATGATCGAGACCCTGGTGCCGCACCATCTGCCACTGGGCGCGCTTGAGCGCAAAACCAAGACCGGAACTGCGCCAATCGGGGTGGACGCCCATCATATGCGAACAATGTTTAGGATGCGGCCCGTCAGGCAGCATGTCAAGGCCGGGAAACCCGAAGATAAAACCGACCAACTCGCTTTGAACAAATGCACCCAGAACGAGGCCGCCGTTGTGGGCGGCCGTGATAAGCAAGTGAGCCGGAACCACGTCCGTCTCGCTGCCGGGCCAGACGAGGCGCTGAAGTTCTTCGGCAGCGGCCATATCTTCGGGGGATTCGAGCAATCGGATGATGTATTCGTCGCTCATTTCGGTTCGCGGGTAGAACGAAGCATACTTTGTATCCTGGATATTAACCTAAAAGCGGCTTCCTTGATGTTTCGCCACCACAAAATATACCAGGGTGTGTGGGTCAGATAGTCGAGCCGGTAGGTGAAGCGGGCGGGCATCAGACCAAAGAAGCGCGGCAAGTTGTCCACCGGACAGGTCCGGTGGACAGCGTAATAATCGATCCAGAGGGAAGAGGCCGGGAAACGGGGAAGGAAGTTCTCCAGGGTAACGACCAGCGCGCGCAGGAATGGCGGCGGGATGGGCACCAGCACGCGCTGTTTGCCAATCACGTCCATAATTCTTTCCAGCGTCTGCCTGATAGTGAAGTACTCGCTGCCGCCAACCTCGTAGGTCTGATCGACTGTGTCCGGACTTTCCATCGCCCAAAGCAGACAGGTGACCAGGTCTTCTACCCATAACGGTTGGATGCGCGTCTGCCCGTCCCCTGGGATCGGGAAAAAGAGAGGCGCGCGGCGCAATAACATGGCCAGGTCGGTGGTGAAATGATCCTCCGGCCCATAGACAATCGAGGAACGGATGATCGTGTGCGGAACCCCTGATTTGCGGATGTGTTCCTCGGCGATGCCCTTGGCTTTGTGCACCGGAAACGCAGAAGCGCGGTCCGCACCAATGTGGCTCAGGTAGATAAACCGGCTGACGCCGGCATCTTTCGCCGCCTGGGCCAGGTTGCGCGTGCCTTGAATGTCGGTGACCAGCAGCTTTGCGTTGCGACCGTGGTGTTCCGTCCCAGCGAGATGGATCACGGTGTCCACGTCGCGCAGGGATGCTCGCAGGCCACGGACATCGCCCAGGCCCACTACCGCCACCTCGACCGGCACTCCTTTCGGGAGGCGCGGCGTCTGAGGCGATGGCCGTAGCAATGTCCGTACCGGGTAGCCGGATTCGAACAGCTGGCGCACGAGCGCACGCCCGATGAACCCGGTTCCGCCTGTGATCAAAATCATACGGGAAATTATAGCAGAGGGAAGAAAAAACCAGATGTTAGCGAAGGTACTGCTCGGACAACTTCCGAAGCGTTCCCACCAGCACGTCTACAGACTTGCTATATTCATCGAGCGACAGATGCTCGTTCGGCGTATGGTCGAGGGACGAGTCACCCGGACCGTACACCACGGCCGGACAGCGCCAAACCGGCGCGACCACATTCAAATCGGCGGTCCCCGTTTTGTAGACAAAGCGCGGCGTGCCGCCCTCCTGCCTGATCCCGTTCAAAAAGGCGCGTACCAGCGGAGAGTTTTTCTCGCACTCCCAGGCCGGGACAGGATAGCCAACCTGAGCAACGGAGATGTGACAGTCACCTTCAAGGTAACTGTCACTTGCTCTCTCACCCAACTTTTCATACCACTGCTCAGGAGAAACCTCCAGCGGCAAACGAACACCGATCCGCAGTTGCGCCCACTGTTCGAAACCATCCTCCTCGGATTCCATTTTGCGCAAAGTCGGCAGAATTTGTTCGAAAGCGCGTTGTTTTCCGGCGTTGAACGTCTCTGCGAATGCCTTAATCTCCAGCCACAACTCGACGGCAGCCTCTGACGCGGTCTGTTCCCCGCTGGCGGTGTGGGTTTGCTCACGACGTACTGTCACCTCTGCCCAGGCAGAGCCTTTGTAGCCGAGCGCAACCCGGTCCCAATTGTTGGGTTCGCCGATAATGGCAAAATCGGGCCGGTACTTATCCACAATAAACCGCGCTCCGTCTGAATTGCGTTCCTCTTCCACCGCGCTGATGACCACAAATTGCCAGTTATCCAACGCACCGACCTGTGCGACCGCATCCACAAAACAGGCCAAGGGGCCTTTGGCATCCACAGACCCACGTCCGTAGAGCAAATTGTCCATTTGCTCCACCTGGATTTCTCCCGGAACCGTATCGATATGGCCGAGCAACAAAATCTGCCGTGGGCCGTTTCCCATCACGCCGACCGCGTTACCCGCACCATCCACCAGGGTCTCGTCAAATCCCAGCGCCTGCATCCGTCCGACGAGCCACTCCACCGCCTCGCGTTCCTGTCCGGAGGGGCTGTAATGTTCTACCAATCCGATTAAAGTATCAAAACCACGCATATATTTTTCTCTCACAACCAAGGCACAGAGACACAAAGGCGCACAATTAAAGGAATTCGTGTCTTGGCGACTTTATAGTTAACTTTCATCCGTTAAAACATCTTCCAATGCACTCACAAGCCGATCGATTTGCTTGTATGAAATCACCAGCGGCGGGAGCAGCCGCAGCACCGTCATCCCGGCGTTCAGGGCAAGGATGTTGTGGTCTTGTAGCGCTTTCAAATACGGCGCAACCTTTTGTTTCAACTCGATCCCGACCATCAACCCCATACCACGCACTTCGCGGATCAGTGGAGAGTTGATTAAGCGCAGCTTTCCCATCAGATAAGCGCCTTTTTCTGCGGCCTGCCCGGCCAAATTTTCCGCCTCGATAACATCCAACGCTGCCAATGCGGCCGCGCATGAGAGCGGATTCCCGCCAAAGGTCGAGCCGTGGGTGCCCGGCGTCAGGTTTTGCACTTTTTCACCAATCAACACCGCTCCTATCGGAACGCCTCCCGCCAGCGATTTGGCACAGCACAACAAATCGGGCGTTACTTCGAAGTGCTGAAAGGCGAACATCTTGCCCGTGCGCCCGAAACCGCTCTGGATTTCGTCCAGGATCAACAATGCGCCGTGCGCATCACAAATCTGCCGCGCTGCCTGCAGGTAATCCACATCCGCCGGGTAGACCCCGCCTTCGCCCTGGATGGCTTCCAGGATCACTGCGGCTGTCTCAGCGGTCAGGGCGCTTTCCAGCGCTTGGATGTTGTTATACGGCACGTGGCTGAATCCCGGCAGCAGTGGCTCGAATCCCTGGCGATATTTTTTGTTGAACGTGGCCGAGAGCGAGCCGAACGTCCGCCCGTGGAAAGCGCGCATTGCTGCGATCACATTTGTCCGGCCGGTCGAGATCCGGGCGAACTTGAGTGCCGCTTCCACCGCTTCCGTGCCCGAGTTACAGAAAAAGACGCGCTCCAACCCAGGTACCAGTCCCGCCATCTTTTGCATCAACGCGGCCCGCTTGTCGTTTGGAAATGACTTCGAACAGCGTGACCAGCGTGGCGGCCTGTGCGGCAATCGCCGCCGCAACTTTCGGGTGGGCATGTCCGAGGTTCGCCACGCCATGTCCCGACGAGCAGTCCAGGTACTCGTTACCATCCTCGTCGAAGAGACTTGCCCCCACTCCCCGGACGATAGACAGTTGCTGCTTGGCATAAACGCCTGCGCCGTGTGTTGTTTCGATTTCGTAAAAATTCATTATTGCTCCCGACTTTTGCACAACAGAGAACACGGAGAACATAAAGAAAACCCTTTAAAAACTCTGTGACTCCGTGTCTCCGTGGCAAATTTACCGAATCACAGTTCCGTTACCGTTTATGGCGTTAGAAATCGGCTTTTCCACACGCCCATCGGCAATGATGACTTTGCCGACTCCACGCCTGCAGCGCTTCTTCCGCGCCCAGGATTTTTTTCTTCATCCGCCCCTGCGCCATCTCTAGCGCGGACTGGAGTTTGGCCTGCGGCATGTTCCGAATGAGCGTTTTTTCGTCCGGGAATTTCTCCATCAGGCCAGGGACCGCAGTCAAGAGGAGCAGCGTTTCGGCCTTCAATGCCGACGCAACCATCGCAGCGGCGCGGTCGGCGTCCACGTTGAGTGCTTCGCCCTTCTGGCTGACCGCTACCGGCGCAATTACTGGCAAACAACCCATCTCCAAAAGCGTCAATAACAAACTATGATTGACCGTTTCTATCTTGCCCGTGTAATCGTCGCGGACCATCTTGCGCTTGCCGTTTTCCACGGATTGGATCGCATCCTTCCGGGTGGCGACCATCAGCCTCCCGTCCAGGCCGCTCAGGCCGAAGGCGTTGACCCCCAGGCTGTGAAGTTGTTCTGTCAATAGCGAATTGACCTTGCCATTGACCGCCATCAAAAAAACTTCCAGTGTTTCTCGATTGGTGTAGCGCGATGTATATCCTGACGGGGAGGTGATAAATTTCGGCGGTCTGCCCAACGCTTCGCCGAGCGCATTCGCTTCCGCCGAGCCGCCATGTACGAAGACCATTTTCCGGCCCTGAGACAGGAGTTCGGCAGCGTCGGCGCATATAGCAGAAAAATCGACACCCTCTGTGCCGCCAAGTTTGACAATAATAATTGATTCGGTCATATGTTTTCCATTTCACCTGGTGGTCGAGTAGTTCCAAGCGTTAGTGAGGAACATATCGAGACCACATTCTTCGTTTCATACAATTTTAAATTTTCCAGTTACGCGATGGTCTCGATACGCCACTTCGCAGTACTCGACCATCGGAGTACCTTTATATAGGATGCAACCCCATAAACTCCAACCCGGTCGTTTCCTCCAACCCGAGCATCAAGTTCATGCACTGCACCGCCGAGCCGGAAGCGCCTTTCATCAAGTTGTCGATGGCGCACAGGGAGACCAGGTGACCAGTGGACTCGTCCAGTTCGAAGCCGATATCGGCGTAGTTCGAGCCGGCCAGGATCTTCGGCTCCGGAACGCGGTAGATGCCGCGCCCTTCCTTGACCACGCGCACGAACGGATTTTCGTTTGCAGCCGCGCGGTACGCTTTCCACACGTCCTTGTTGGCTACGCCCGGCCTGACCTGAACGTGCGCGGTCGCCAGCGCGCCGCGGACCAGGTCCACGGCGGTCATCGTTAGCGAAACGTTGCTCACGCCCATCTCCTGGATCACTTCAGCAGTGTGGCGGTGCCCAAAGGCAGAAAACGTCCGGACCACGGAAGCACGTTCAGCGTGGTGCGATCCGGTGTTGCCTTCCGCCCCGGATTCAGACGAACCCACTTTGATCTCGATGATGATTGGGGCAGTAAGGTCGATCAGGTCGCCTTTCACAAGCGGCAAAAGCGCCAGGTTGCTGGCGGTGGCGTTACAGCCTACTCCGCTGATATAGTCCGCTGTAGCAATTTCTAAACGGTGCAGCTCGGGCAGGCCGTAGACAAATTTATCCAGCCAGTGCGGGGCGACATGTTCTTCGCCGTACCATGTTTTATAGAAGGCGGCATCATGCAGTCGGAAATCCGCCGCCAGGTCGATGATCTTGCCCGCCAGCGTGGCGTATTCGTCGATATGGTGTTGTGCCTGTCCGTGGGGCTGGGCCAGGAACAACACGTCCACCGGCTCGACCTGCGACGGGTCGACGAACTTGAGCTGGGTCTGCTTGCGCAGGTTCGGATGCACCTGGTAAACGTATTCGCCCAAGTGTGAGCGCGAAGTGACCTGCTTGACTTCCACTGCCGGGTGCGCCAGCAGCAACCGCAGCAACTCCCCTCCACCATACCCCGAACCGCCGATAATGGAAACACTCTTCATCAATAATTTCTCCTATTTCCACCACAGAGACCACGGAGCCCACAGGGAAAAATATTAAGAATCTCTGTGCTCTCCGTGTGCTCCGTGGTTAATGCTTCTTAGCTACTTCCACCACATAATTCACGATCTCATCCGCGATATCCACCCCGCTGACCGGCTGCGCCGAGTGGAACTCCATCGTGTGGTTGATCTCGTTGACCACCAGGCCCTTTTCAGGGTGCTCGACCAGGTCGACGGCCAGCACACCGCCGCCGACCGCATTCGCCGCCTCCAGGCACAGCGACTTCGATCTCGGGCGTGATCGGGCACAGTTCCCCTTCGCCGCCGCGGGCCGTGTTGGTGATCCAGTGCTCCGACTTGCGGTAGATTGCCGTCAGAATTTTGTCGCCGACCACAATCGCGCGGATGTCGCGCCCGGGCTTCTTGATAAACTCCTGGATGTAGAAAACCGAGTGCTGTACCGAACCAAGCGTGGACTTGTGCTCCAGCACCGCCTCGGCCGCATCGCGGTCGTTGACCTTGGCCAGCAGCCGCCCCCACGAGCCGACCACCGGCTTGAGCACCACCGGGTAGCCGAATTCTTCGATGGCTTCGAGCGCCGCTTCGGGCGAAAACGCGACCTTATTGTGCGGTTGCGGCACACCCGCCCGGGCCAGCATGGCCGAGGTGGTCAGCTTGTCGCCGCACACCTCCGCCACGGCTGCCGTATTGACGGTCGGCACGCCCCAGGCGTTTAGCATTCGCAAGGCATACAGCCCGCTGTTGTAACTGATCGAGCGCTCCAGCACCGCGTCGAACGCCCGCCATGGGGCGGGATCATCCAGATCGAAATGGATGACACGATCGTCCAGCCGGGCGTAATCCAGGCCGCGCCGTTCCATGGACGCGAAAATCCACTTCTCTTCCACGCGCACCCGCGAGTACAGCACGCCGATCTTGAGTTTTGGTTGCATAGCTTTCTCCAACCTATCCCCCCTGCCCCCTTCCCTACCAGGGAAGGGGGTGTCCCGCAGGGACGGGGGTTAGGTCTATTCGCCCCAGTCTTCCTCTTCCATAGGCGCCAGCTCGACGGTTGCAGGGCTGAGAGAAACAACTTCCAAATCCACGCCGCAATCGGGGCAGACGATGATCTCGCCTGCTTCGGTCCCGGCATCCAACGTGATTTCAGCTTCGCATTCGGTGCAAATTACAGTAGACATGATTTTTCTCCTTTTTTTCCTCCCCCCTACCTGGAAGGTTGAGGGGCCAGGGGTGAGGGTTGATTTAAAGTCCCAAAAGAGACTTTGCCTTGATCAATTGTTCTTTTACAGCTCGGGGACTGGTGCCCCCGGTGGCATTCCTGGCCTCGACCGATTTTAGCGGGTCGAAGACATCTTTCACATTCGCCTCGAACGGACCGAGGGCCTGCCAATCGTTTAACGAGAGTTGGTCCAGGCTGACGCTTTTTTCCGCCGCTGCCCTGACGGCGTTTCCCACCATTTGATGCGCCTCGCGGAACGGCACGCCCTTGCGGACAAGATAATCCGCTACATCGGTCGCCAGCATCGACGCATCGATCGCGTCAGACATGCGCTTCTCGTTCACAGTCATCGTCTCCAACGCGCCCGCCAGCACGGGCAGGATTGCCAGCAGGATATCGGTCGCCTGGAAGACCGGGACTTTGTCTTCCTGCAAATCCTTGTCGTACGTGGAAGGCAATCCCTTGAGCGTGGCCAGTATCCCGGTCAGCAGGCCGATCAACGTTCCGGCTTTGCCGCGCGCCAGCTCGAATATGTCCGGATTCTTCTTCTGCGGCATCAGGCTGGAGCCGGTCGAAAAGGCGTCTGAGAGTTCGAAGAAGCCGAACTCCGCCGTGCTGAACAGGATGACGTTCTCGGCTAGCTTGCTCAGGTGCACGCCGGTCATCGCTGCGCAGAAGAGATACTCGGCAGCAAAATCCCGATCCGAGACAGCGTCCAGGCTGTTGGGGGCGGGGGCGTCGAAGCCAAGCGCGTCAGATAGGGCTGTTCGATCCACGGGGAAGGCCGTTCCGGCTAACGCGCCACAGCCCAGGGGCAGGATGGCAACCCGGTCGCGCAAATCAGACAGGCGCTCACGGTCGCGGTTTAGCGCCCAGAAGTGGCTCAGCAGCCAGTGACTCAGCGTGACCGGCTGGGCGCGTTGCAGGTGGGTGTATCCAGGCATCAACGTGGATAGGTGCTTTTCGGCCAGTCTCACCAGCGTGGACTGCAGACCAACGATTGCTGAATCCAGTTCGGGCAGGGTATCCAGCATCCAAAGGCGAAAGTCGGTGGCGACCTGGTCGTTGCGGCTGCGCCCGGTGTGCAGTTTGCCCGCCAGCGGTCCGATCAACTCGCCCAGCCGCCGCTCGACCGCCGTGTGGATGTCTTCGTCGGACTTCGGCAAAAGCGAAGGATCCACGCTCGAATTCCGCCTCCACAGCCTCCAGTCCGGAGAGGAGGCGGGCAGATTCGTCCTGGGTCAGTACTCCGGCTCGGGACAAAGCCTCCGCCCAGGCCATCGATCCCTTCACATCCTGCAAAGCCAGGCGTCGATCGAACGGCAGGGATGCGTTGAGCGCAAAAGCCTTTTCGTCCAGCTTGCCGCTGAAACGGCCGCCCCATAAACTCGTCATCCAGTCTCCAATCTCTAATCTCTCTTAAATCTAGAGTAATCCGGCTTCGGCAAATTCATCCCGGCGATCGGCAGTTCGTTAAGCGCCCGCACCTTGAGCGACAGGCCGTACAGGCGGATGAAACCCTCCGCGTCGGACTGGTCGTAAACGTCGTCCATGCCGAAGGTGGCGAAATCTTCGCGGTACAGGCTGAGCTTGCTCTTCCGGCCGGCGCTGATCAGGTTGCCCTTGAACAATTTCAGGCGCACCGTGCCGGTGACCGGGCCCTGGGTGCTATCGACGAAGGCGTCCAGCGCCTCGCGCAGCGGGGTGAACCACAGACCGTTGTAGGTCAGCTCGGCGTACTTGAGCGCGACGATGTCCTTGAAATGCATGGTCTCGCGGTCCAGCACCAACTCTTCCAGCTCGCGGTGGGCGTAAAGCAAGATCGTGCCGCCGGGGGTTTCATAGACGCCGTGCGACTTCATCCCGACCAGGCGGTTCTCGACCAAATCCACGCGCCCAATGCCGTGCGCGCCGCCCAGCTTGTTGAGATAGGTGACGATGCTGGCGGGCGTCATCTTCTCGCCGTTGACCGCTACCGGCGTGCCGCTATCGAACTCGATCTCGACGTAAGCGGGTTCATCGGGGGCATTTTCAGGCGAGGCCGAGATCTGGTACATCGTCTCTTCGGGCTCGTTCCACGGGTTTTCCAGCAAACCACCTTCGTGCGAGAGATGCCACAGGTTCGAATCGCGGCTGTAAATGGACTTGACCGTGGCGGTCACCGGGACGTTATGCCTGGCGGCGTATTCGATGGCATCTTCGCGCGAGCGGATGTCCCATTCGCGCCAGGGGGCGATCACCTGCAGGCGGGGGTCGAGGGCCATGACGGTGAGTTCGAAGCGGACCTGGTCGTTGCCCTTGCCGGTCGCGCCGTGGGCAATTGCGTCCGCGCCGACCTCGTGGGCTACGTCGACCAGATGTTTGGCGATCAAGGGGCGCGCCACAGACGTGCCGAGCAGATACTTGCGCTCGTACACCGCTCCGGCGCGCAGCAGCGGGAAAAGGTAATCGGCCGCGAACTCTTCCTTCATGTCGTGGACGACGAACTGGCTGGCCCCGCTGGCGAGGGCCTTGCCCTCCAGCTTGGACAGGTCTTCATCACCCTGGCCCACGTCAGCGCAGAAGCAGACCACCTCACAGTCGTAGTTCTCCTTGAGCCATGGCACGATCACGGACGTATCCAGCCCCCCGGAGTAAGCAAGAACGACTTTCTGGATTTGCGGTTTTGGGTTCATTGTTCTCCTTTTGGTTGCCCTCACCCTAACCCCTCTACCCTTTCGGGCACGCGTCCCCAAGGGAGAGGGGGGACGACTCCCTTCCCCCCTCTGGGAAAGGGTAGGGGATGAGGGCAAAATAAAAACAGCCCTCCGAGAAGGAGGGCTGTTTTGGTTGACCTGTGGTGTTTTCTAACGCACCTGCTTGCTTATTCCGTCATCCGAAACAAAGACGCCCAGCCTTCTCACTGAGAAGTGGGAGCGGACGACGGGAACGCGGGAGCGCGAACATCTTGTGCATGTTGGGCGCTATTCTACCACCCCGGGGGGATATGTCAATAGATGATGTTTGAAAATGGTCGCCCGCCGGCTAAATTGTTATGCATTTTTTATGTTCGAGTGCTTGATCCCTTTATAGTAACAAGGGTGGAGTGCTGATGCGAAGCTTGCTGGCAGACATAATCTACCATTCGTCCGGGGATGTTTATGCCCGTGGTGTCGATGCTGTTGCGGAACTCCATTGTGTGGTTAACCTCGTTGACCGTCAGCCCATACGCTGTTTCGAAAAGGTCGATTGCCAGCAGCCCGCCGCCTATGACTCGCGCTGTGCGCTGACAGATATCGCGCAACTCGGCTGTGAGCGCACAATTGCTCGCCACGCCGCCACGGGCTGTGTTCGTAATCCAGCTCTCGGACGAGCGGTAGATGGCACAGATCGGCTCGTCACCGACTACAAAGGCCCGGATGTCGCGTCCCGGTTTGTCTATGTATTCCTGGATATAAAAAACCTGGTGGTGCACGCCCAGCGAAGCCTTGTGCTCGATGACCGCTTCGGCCATCTCGCGATTGTCTACGCGCGCCAACAATCGTCCCCACGAACCGACCACCGGTTTGAGCACGCACGGGTAACCAATCGTCTCGATTGCAGCCAGAGCGGCTTTCTCGTCGAAAGCCATCAACACGTATGGGGTCGGGACGCCTTCCCGAACCAGGATTTGGCTGGTAACGTACTTATCCCCGCAGCGCTCGGTAACAACCGAAGAATTAACGACCGGGATTCCATGCGCTTCGAAGATGCGCGAAATGTAGAGACCTCGCGAGTAGGAAATCGAGCGCTCGAAAACCACTTCCGTGTCTACCGGTATTTGGGAAATGTCGAAGTAACGCTCGCCGTCATTGATGCGGATCACTTCCACGTCCCGGCGGCGCTCTAGCTCCTCCAACAACAGTTTCTCTTCCACGCGTAAGCGGGAGTATAAAAATCCAATGCGGGTCATATCAGCCTCCTGTGGCAGAAAATAAAAATGCGCCCTCCGGTACCGGAGGGCGCATTTGGTTACAGTACAAAGACAGGGGTAATCCTGTTTTTTATCGTTTCCTGTTCAACCAAAGCATGCCCACAAACCCGACCACCGAAGTTTCGGATGCGGGCTCGCGCTTGGATTTGACGTCAAAAACGAAAGATGGTACAGGATATTGCATGTTGGGCGCTATTTTACCATTCGAGGGGGATGTGTCAATGTGACAAATATCCCAGATCTGTGCCAAACGATTCCTCAGCGTGTTTCGGTGACCTTGCTGATCGTCCGCGGTTGGTCCGCATCGTAGCCTTTGGCGATGGTCAGGTGATAGGAGAACAACTGGGCCGGCACAATGCTGACCAGGGGAGAGAGCCATTCGGGCACCCAGGCGGGGATGGCGACCGGCGACTTTGCCAGGGAAAGCGCTTCGGACGCGTTCGAGATGACCACCAGTTCCGCCAGCAGGTCGGTTTGCAGGTGCTTCAGCAGCGCCATCATCGAATCGAACACTTTGCCCGTCGGCAGGACCGCCATCACAGGGAAACCGCGCGCGACCATCGCGACCGGCCCGTGCTGGAAATCTGCTGACGAATAGGGTTCAGCTTCCACATAGGTCAATTCCTTGAGCTTGAGGGCCCACTCGAAGGCGGTCGCGTAGTTGTAGCCGCGCCCCAGCACGACGCACTGCTCCATGTAGCGATAGCGTTGCGCCAATTCTTTAACAGTTTGATCCTGCTCCAACGCTTCGCGCACCCAGCCCGCCGCCTGTTCCAACTCTTCCCAGCGTGCGGCCTCTCCTGCCAGCGCGGCGGAAAGCATGGCGATCGCCATTAGCTCCGTGGTGTACGTTTTGGTGGCTGCCACCGCCAGTTCCGGACCAGCCTCGATGTTTAACACAAAATCAGCAGATTCGGTGAGGGGGGAGTCTGTCTCGTTGGTAATCGCCAATGTCAGATTGCCCTGGCGCTTGCCTTCTTGCAGCACGCTGACGATGTCAGGTGACTGCCCGGATTGCGAGATGCCTACTACCAGCGCGTTTTTCAACTGGGGCGGCCGCTGATAGTAGGTGAACAGGGAAGGCGTGGCCAACGCCAGCGGCAGTCCGTTCATCGCTCCCCACAGGTAGTTAGCGTAACGGCCGGCGTTGTCCGACGTGCCGCGCGCGGCCAGGAAGGCAAAGTGGATATCCTGCTTCTGGATCGCCCGCGCGATCTGCTCCACGTTTTTTCGCTGTGAGGTAAGCAGTCGTTCCAGGCAGGTTGGTTGTTCTAAAATTTCGGAATGCAGGCTCATATTTCTCGCTCAGAGGGTGCGACGCACTCCCTTCTTTAACAGTTTTTGCGTGTCCCAGGGCATATAAACCGGGAATAGAAACGGGTAACTGCCCCTGAAAAGCAATCTTGCCAAATAAAGCCTTTGCCAGCGCCCGCATAGACGGTTCCAGGATGCTATATGTGCACACATAGATCCCCGCTTCGGGGAAGGCGGTCAGGTCGTAGGGCAGGCGCAGGGCGATAACCATGGTAGGGATGCCCAGTTTCAATGCCTGACGCACCAGCTCAGCTTGACCGGGAGATGCAAACGCGTTCAGGGTACCCAAAATGAGTATATCGTATTCCCGCAAGCGTTCGAGCAGGCCAGCAATTTCTGATTCTGAAGGCGCGTATGGAATAATGAATTCATCTAGGTTGGGATGGTACTCGCGTAAAGCCGCGGCCAACCCAGGTTTGATATAGGAGGATGTGTCCGCTGGGGTCAGGTCGATGGGCTGCGGAACAACCGCTGCAACCCGTTGTTCCGCAGGAAGGCGGAGTGGCAGCAAACCGGCTTCATTCCGCACCAGCGTGATAGAGCGTTCCGCGATTTCCGCCGCCACCGCTCTGATGCGCGACACAGCCGACCACGCTTAAATCCGGCTGGGATTGTTCTGATAGCCAACGTTTCAGGGACAAAATCCGCTCAACGGACCTCGCCATAGCTTCTCGGTCTAACTCGGCCGCATTGGAAAGCGTTCAGCAAACTCTCGTACACCCGGCGTTGGTCGTCCGGGTTGGAAGTCAACAGCAGCAGGTCTGCGCCCGCGGCAGCCGCCCGGACGGCATCTTCGCCCAACGCCTGCCCCTGGCGGATGGCGCCCATGTCCATCGCATCGGTGACGGTTACGCCCTCGAAGCCAAGTTCTTCTCGCAAGAGGTCGTGCAAAATTTGCCGGGAAAGCGTCGCGGGCGGCGCGTCCGGGCCGTCGATGGCTGGCAAAGCCAGGTGGGCGGTCATCATCAGTTTGACGCCGGAACCAATGGCAGCTTGAAACGGTACGAACTCCACCTGTTGCAACCTTTCCAGGTTGTGAGGCACCGACGGGAGCCCGTGATGGGAGTCGCCGCTGGTATCCCCGTGACCGGGAAAATGTTTGGCAGTGGCAGCCACTCCCGCAGACTGAATCCCCTCGATCATCGCGCTGGCAAGACGTGCAACATCTTCGGGTTTTTCACCAAAGGAGCGGATACCAATAACAGGGTTATGCGGGTTGATGTTGACGTCGCAATTGGGCGCGTAATTGACGTTGATCCCCATCGCGGCCAACTCTTGACCTAAAACTGCTCCCGCCTTTCGAGCGAGTTGCGCCGAACCGGTCGCGCCCAGCGCCATGTTGCCCGGCAGCGCTGTGGTGCCCTCGCCGATCGCCATCAGCTGTCCGCCCTCCTGGTCGGTCCCGATCAGAAACGGAGGCAGGCCCAGGTCCTGCGCGAAGCGCTGAGAGAATCCGTTAACTGGCGAACCTGAGCGGGGTGATCGATGTTCAGGCTGCGAAAGAAGGTTATTCCCCCGGGTCTGAATTTTTTTAGCGATGCAATTATTGCTGGCGAGAGCGTTTTGCCCTCGAACGCCAACAGGATTTTTTGTCCGATGGAATGCTCGCTGTCCATGCCTCAGCCTTTGACCGCCCCGGTGAGACCCTGGATGAATTGTCTCTGGAGCATTACGAAAAAGATGATGATAGGGACAATGGTTATGACGATGCCTGCGGCGATGCCGCGCTGGTCATTCGCAAATGCGCCCTGCAGCGCTACCAGCCCAACTTGCAGGGTCATGTTTTCGCGGGTATGCAGCATCAGGGAAGGCCAGAAAAAATTATTCCATTGTTCGACGAAGGTGATAATTGCGACCGTGGCAAGCGAAGGGCGGACGACCGGCATGACGATGCTCCACCAAATGCGCAGTTCGCCGGCGCCGTCGATGCGCCCGGCATCGATCAGCTCATCGGGCACGCTCCTGAAGGCCTGCCGCAGCAAAAAGATGTTCAGCACGGTGGCCAAATAGGGAAAGATAACAGACACGATTTTATCGTAGTAATGAAAAACCCTGACCGCCAGATAATAGCCGGGGATGGCCGTCAGTACGTGCGGAACGATATAGGTCGCCAGCAACATGTAAAAGATGGCATCACGCCCCCGAAACTTCATCTTGGCCAATGGATAGGCGGCTAGGGCGGTGAACAAGGTGTTCAAAACGACCAGGCTGAAGGTGACAAAGATGCTATTCAAGTAAAAGCGCCAGATTGGTAACTGGTTCCAAACGCGCACATAGTTATCGAGAGTCGGCGCTTTGGGGATCAACTGCGGCGGGACCGAAAAGATGGCGTCGGTTGTCCCCTTGAAGGATGTGAAAAAGACCCACACAAAGGGGAAAACTGTCACGATGCCTACCAGACATAATACGATGTATAACAAACCGTTTTCGATTGAGCGGCGGACTACGGCGCGGGTGCGATCTCTCCTGGCTTGTGACTGGGTGAGGATGCCGCCAGTGATACCGAACCTGTGTTTGTTTCATGACTCCACCTCCGTACCGCGCTCGAGAAAGCGGATGTTGATGATCGAAAAGGCCAGCGTGATCACCAACAACACCATCGCGATGGCTGAGGCCAGGCCGTAATGGTTCAAGCGGAACGCCTGCCGCCACAGGTAGAACACCATCGTTAAACCGCTGAAATTCACCCCTCCAAGCCCGCCAGTAAGGGTATAGATCTCGTTGAACACCTGCAAAGCAGCCAGGCTGGAGATCACTGCCACGAACGTAATCTGAGGGCGCAGGCCGGGGACACTGACATGCCAGTGCTTTTGCCAGACGTTGCAGCCATCGATCACCGCGGCGTCATACAATTCCTCCGGGATGTTTTGCAAGCCTGCCAGAAAGATCATCATGTAGTATCCCAGGCCTAACCAGGTTGTCAGCATCATCGCAATAGGCAGGGTAAAAGACTGCTCGGCCAGCCACTGGACCGGCTCGTGCAGCAGGCCTATGGAAAGGAGCAGGCTGTTGATAATCCCGTTGGTGTCCAGCATCATGCGCCAGGCGATGCCGACCGCGATGCTGCCGCTGATCACCGGGATAAAGAACAAGGTCCGGAACGCGCTGATGCCGGGCAGCTTGCGATTGACCACAATGGCCAGTATGACAGAAAGAACAATGAGCGCAGGAGTCACGAGCAGGTAGATGAACGAGTTGCTCAGTGCCTTCCAAAAGAGATCTTCCCCCAACAGCTGCTGGTAATTCCTCAGACCAACCCATACCGGCGGCGTGATAATGTTGTAGTCGGTGAAGCTGTAATAGACGACAGCCCCAATCGGGTACAGCAAAAAGACTGCAATCACAATCAAGGCGGGCGCCAGGAAAAGATAAGGGGTGAGAGAAAGCTTTTTAGTCATTAGGGCCCTCCGCCTGGGATTGGCCCTCTCTCATCGGTGGTCGAGTAGGCTATGTTTTCCCGCCATATCGCCCGCCCCGGTCCGCCCTAGTTTAGGGCTGGCCGGGGAGACTGAGAGAGGGCCAATCATAACTTTACAAATACTTCATTACGGTAGCAAGGCATTCGCCTTGGTGACGGCATCGGACAGCACAGTCTGCGGGTCAGCGCCGTCGAACAGTGCTGACTGGACTGCCTGGAGAACGAGCTCGTTGACGTCTGCTTTGTGCGGGACGGTCGGGAGGATATCCGCCAGTTTGGAGACCGCATCCTTGGCATAAGGCTTGGCGCTGTCTTCGATGGCGACCGGCGCAGCCGAGAAGAAAGGATCTTCGTAGGAAGCCGATGTGGAGGGATAAACAGAGACGATCTTGGCGAACTCGAGCATGCTCTTCGGGTTCGAGAAGAACGTAGCCAGGGCCAGGGAGGCATTCGGGTACTTGGTATCGGCCTTCACAGACAGGGCCATTAAACCCTTCCCAACGACGCCCGATTTGCCAACCGGCGCAGGCACCACATCCAGGTAGCCGTACAGGGCGGGGTTGTTGGCGCGCACTTCGCGGATCAGGTTCGGGCCGGTGTTGTAGAAAGCAGCCTGGCCGGTGGTGAACAGGTCCAGCCCGACGCGGTCCTGGTCGGTCACCAAAGCGGTCCGGTCGACGGTGCCAGCTTTGACCATGTCCACGTACATTTGCAGCCAGGCAACCGCTTCGGGAGAATCGAAGGTGAATTCCGTGCCGTCCGCGTTAATCACCTGGACGCCGCCTTCGTAAGTCATCTGCGCCAGCAGGTCATTAACCGCCAGGCGAATATCGCACAACGTGCCGGTTGCATCTTTGATGGTCTTGCAGAAGGCCGGGAGCTCTTCGATGGTCTTGGGGAAATCCTCGACCGTCAATTCAGCATCGGCTCAGGATCTGTTTGTTGACCAGGTCGACGATAATGCCCTGGTACCAGGGGAATTGATAGTGCTTGCCATCGATCAACTGCTGGTCCCACAGATTGGGAAAATATTGATCGATCACGCTTTGCGGGACGGCCTCATCCAACGGGAGCAGCAAGCCCTGGGTGGCGTAATCGCTGACCCAGCCTTCGGAAATCGACAGGTTGATGACGTCCGGGGCATTACCGGCGGCAAACGCATTTTTCAGATCATCCTGGAAGGTGGCCTGGTGGTCTTCCCAGTTCACGGTCACACCGGGATAGGCCTCATTGAAACGGGCGATGGTGCTCTTGATGTAGTCGTCGAAGGTGGGCGAAAGCCAGAAGGTCCAGAGCGTGATTTCAGCGCCGGGTTCGACGCCCTCGATCATCGCTTCGGGGTGGGGACCCGGCATCGGGGTGACTTCGACGATCTGGGTCTGCACGACCGTCTTTTCGACGGTTTTCTCGATGACTTCCGGGGTTGGCACCACGGCCTGGCCGCAGGCGCTCAGTATGATGCTGACGAGCATCAGAAAAACGAACAGTTTAGTACGCATTGTTTCTTCTCCTTCTTGAGGGTAAGTTTGAATAATTTACGATCATGTGGTTTGGTTTGATTTTTTATGCTTGTCTCGTCTCCTTTCGGCCTGATTAGGTTTGGTTCATTCTCCAATTTCTTAATTCATGCGCTCTAAACGATCGCTGACCTCTTGCGCGAACCTGTGGATAAATTCATGCACATACTCCGAAGCAGATATATCTATATCTGTGATAAGGGGCGTCATATCCATGGCAAAGGACAGCCCGGTCGTTACGTCGACGCCGTGGGATTCGAAGTAGGTCGCATTGGCCCGGCGGCGGGCCATGGAGGCCAGGTCATAGCGTTTTCCGCCGCTGATCTGTGAGTCGTACACGCCCAGCAAAGCCGCCTGCAGGTTTTCCTGCTGTGAAAGATCGAGGCAAACCTTGTCGTCATCGACCATCCAGTCCAGGCCGCGCCAGACTTCGCAGCCATACAACCTTTGCGGGCGTTCGTTCTCCGGTAAACTGCGGATGGCTGCGATGACTCTCAGCGCAACCGCGACGTGCGTATCGTGCTTGTCCGCCAGATTGTGCGTAAAAACAACTTGCGGGCGAGTGGCCTGTAAAACGGAAACAATATCTTCGACGGGTTGTGTAGCGCTACCATCCTTCACCACCTTGCTGGGGTGGTCCAGCAGGACCTGGGCGGCGTATTCGCCGACGATGGCCGCCTTGCGCTGCTCCTTGAAGCGCACCAGGCGCATCTCTTCGTCGCTGTACTTTTCGTACATCCCGTTGCGCGGCGAGCCGCGGCCGTCGGTTACCACCACGCCGGTGAACCACTTGTCCTCGCGCTGGAAGCATTCCAGGATCGGCCCGGCGGCCATGATCTCGATATCGTCCTGGTGCGCGGCGACGCACAGGTGGGTGGTGCGCGCCAGGGCAGCTTCTACGGGGAGGTCGTCTGGAACGAAGATTTCGGCGGTGTTGAGATTGAATTTCATAAAGTTCTTTATTTCCTAATTTCCGTTGGTCGAGTAGGGCCGGTCTCTTCCGGCCTGTACGAGACCAAAAGTAGCCAACGACACAAAATTACTTGAAATCGTGGTGGTTTCCGCGGCCCGCCGATATCCTGAGAACATGAACTCATAATTACGGCTGGGGTGGGCGATACGCCCTTCGCAACGAAAGCTCATGGTACTCGACCACCAGGGTCATCACAATACCGGCAAACTTGCCGCCGCGATCGACTGCCCGACCCGCCGGCTCTTCTCATCGGGCAGTTGGATGTGAATGCGCTCGGACAGTTCCGGGAACTCGGCTCTGCAAAACGCTTTTGCGCCTTCCAGGATCAGATCCCCGCCGCAGCCGGAGGTGCAGCGGCCCAGAATCAACACGTGCTTGATGTCGTAAAAATCGGCGTAGTGCGCCAGGCCGTAGCCCAGATAGACGCCCATGCTCTGCCAGATCTTCTCGGCGCCCGGGTGCCCGGCTTCGAGCTGCTCCTGCACGAACTTCAGCCGGTCGGCGTCGGTCAGGCCGCTTGGGATCTCGATCCCGGCTTTGGGCGCCAGCCGAAAGACGCACTGTTGCGAAAAATAGGAGGCCCCGCAGCCCAGATCGCCGGACCATTCTTCCACGGGCGCGCTCGGGCTGTAATCGACCGGCGCAAAGGCCAGTTCGTTCAGCCAGCCGGTGATGTGCCCGTTGGTGTCCACGTAGCCGGCGGCCTCGCTGGAGCCCATGGCGATGCCCAGGATGCCGTCATCTTCCAGCGACATCGAGCCGGCCAGCGCGGTCACGTCGCCGTCGTTGATGATCTCCAGCGGCACGCCCATCTCGTCGCGGATGCGCAGGAACAGGGTCTTGACCTCGCCGAAGCGCTCCTGCGGGATGCCTCGGAACAACGACGCCACCATCGGACGGTTGTCGATGTAGATGCCGGCCGAGCTGCCGCCGATCGCGTCCACCCGGGACAATTTGCCTGCCGCCGTTTTCAAAGCGGACATGATCTCCCGGTAGTGGTACTCCGGGTCGGCCTGCACGCGCGGCTCCCAGACCACTTCCTCGCTGTAGACAACCGCCCCGTCCTGGACGGCGCTCACCTTGCGGTCCGAAGCGCCCAGGTCGAACCCGATGCGGGAACCGTTCAAATTGCGGCCGAGCAGCTTGCCAGTCTCACGCGAAGCCGGCACTTCGTCCGCCTCACAGGAGAGCACTTCAAAGGTCCGCTCGTAGACCTGCTCGCCCATGAAGTGGTAGTCGAACTTTTGCTCGCCCTCAGGCGCATAACACTCGCGGATGAATTCACCGATCTCCCGCGGCCCGCCAATGTAGATCCGGAACCCGCCGCGCTGCCAGAGCAGGAACTTGACCAGCCGCTCGACGTACTGGAAATTTGCGCCCGCGTTCGGATGGCCTGCCGGGAAGACGCTTGTTTCGAACCGGGAGAATTCTCCCCCGCTTCGTTCCAGGCCAATGACCAGCGGGACCCCAACCGGCAGGACCTGCGACTGGAAGTTGTGATTTGCCAGGACAGCCGGACGAAAGGCCTTGTCTAGCGGAGGAGAAACTTTCGGGGAAATGAGTTCCATCTGGCGCAACATTTGGTTTTCCTAATAGGTGGGTTGCATGAACAGCAGGGAATAATCTTCTAGCAGCATAAAAGCGGACGCGCCCAGGATGCAGGCCCTGAATTCCAGGCTGCCCATCTCCAGTTGCGTGTCTTGCGCCATGCGGGTCAACGCGGCTTGTGTCATCGCCTGCTGGACGGATCCGAGCCACAGTTCGCCAAAAGAGGCCATATCCCCCGTCAATACGATTTTTTGGATGTTCAACACGCTGATCAGGTTGGCCAGCGATGTGCCCAGATAGCGGGCCGCGTCAGATACCACCCGTTGCGCCAGCGGGTCATCAGCCTGGCAGGCGGCTTCGATCGCGCTGAGCGTGATATCCTGCGGATTTTTTGCCAGCTCTGAACTGCTATATTCGCGGAGCCAGGCGGATCGCACGCTCCAGCAAGGGCCCGGCTGCTAGCCACTGTTTCCAGGCAACCGTATTTTCCGCAACGACAGAGTGATCCGTTCTCCTGGACCACCACGTGGCCGATCTCGCCTGCGCCGCCGCCGTCCCCCTGGAACAGGCCGCCGTTGATCAAAATGCCGGCGCCAATGCCGTGCTTGATGGTGACGACGATTAAATTGCTTTCGGAGGGGTGGTTTGCCCCATACACGAACTCCCCGATGGCTGTGGCCTGGCTGTCGTTCAGGACGGATACGGGCAGGTTATAGCGCGACTCCAGCAGATGGGCCAACGGCAAATCCTGCCAGTCCAGGTTGACCGCGTTGACCACGATCCCTTCCTGGGTGTTGACCAGCCCGGGCGTGCCCACGCCGATGCCCACCAGCGGTCCCCAGCCTTTGTTGGTGAGCTGGTCCAGGATTTGGTACACGTATTGCAGCGCCTGCTCTCCGTCGCTGTTGTCGACCGGGATTTCAGCCGCCTCTTTGATCTCGCCCCGCAAATTGACGACGGCCCCGATGAACTTGTCCTGCGCCAGGTTGAGACCGATCAGATAACGGGAATCCGCCACCAGGCTGAGCAGGATGGGGGCTTTGCCGCCCAGGGATTCGCCGTAGCCAATCTCTTCGACCAGGCCTTCGTCCATCAGGCTGGCGACCATATCTGAAACGGTGGCGCGCGTCAATTGGGTCAGCCGCGCAATTTCAGCCCGGCTGATCGAGTCGTGCTCGAAGATGGTCTGGAGCACAAGGTCACGGTTGTGCAGTTTCGTTTTCTGGTGGGTGGCTTTTGCAGGTGTCATTTTTCCTAAACTTTGTAAATTCAATAAACTTACAAAGTAAGTATATAACAAGATTTTACAAAATTCAATAGGTCTGGGACATTCGTTACAAATTTTAAGGTTGGCAAGAAGGCCCGCTTCCTTACTGTAAGGAAACGAATTGCTGAGCTAAAAAGCCAAAATGTGACTTTTATCCCAATTGACTTTCCCCCGCTTAAATGCTACTGTCTTATTAGGGAACGTGGATTTACAGGTTATTAGACGGGTGTCTACGTCACAAATTTCACGCTATGGGCTGAATTGGCCTACGGTTTCAAATTGGAGGGAAGTCATGTCACTCAACAGCCAGACGGATGCAAGCCCCACGGGGGAAGCTCTTAAAAAGAACCGATTTTCACAGAGTTGCCTCAGTGTGTTGTATAAAAATGCCCTGTTGATTCTCGTTCTATTGCTCGTTGGGGGGACCCTTTTTTCTTTAGCGCGTGCTGCGGTTTATAAAGTCCGCCCCTACGAAAGAGGACTACACTTGAGAGGTGGAAAGTTCATTGGCATAGACGAACCTGGCTGGCACGTTCAGATCCCCTTTGTGGATACCGTCATTCAGGTAATTGTCATTGAACGTTCTGGAACGATCGATCAACTCGCCGCTATGACAGCCGATGATGTAACCATGGACGTTTCGCTGCTCTATACATATCGCGTGGCGGACCCTGCACGTTACCAACTTGAAGTGTTGGATCCGGAAGCAATCGTCGCCGGATTTGTGCAGGGCACGCTCAGGGACGTGGTTAATACGCGCATGATGGATGAGGTCATGCACAGTCGTGCCCAGTTCAACCTCGAAGTGTTCAATATCTTGCAAGAAAAAGAGGATCAATATGGGGTTGAATTCATCTTGGTTCAGATTCAGAGCGCCTCGCCGCCCGCTGAGGTGGTAAACGCAATTAAAGATCGCATGGTGGCAGTTCAACTTCAAGAACAGGCAGAGGCGGAAGCCTCCCAACAGCGCACCCTGGCAGACAGCCAGTTCTACTCCGCCCAGAAGAAAGCGGAAGGCGAAGCCTACCAGACAACCCGGCTGGCAGAGGCGCAGGCAGATGCATTGCGTATTATTCTCCAAGAGTTGGAGGAAAAAGGGCCTCTGGCTGAGCAATATATTCAGGTGTTGATCGCCCAGGAGCTTCGCCAGAATAGTAAGTGGATTATCAGCAATGGCGAGACGATGCCCGTGATAGACTTTCGAAGTGTTACAACCGAACCACAGGCAACTGGAACACTGCCCTGAGGATCAGGAAATAATAAACTGAAAATCTGGATACTCGCCGCTGTTATGCACCTGGGGGAGCACACGCTTACAAGCTTTCTCGCAGACACTGTCCGGTGTAAGACTTTTTGACTTCTGCCACCTGTTCGGGAGTCCCTTCCGCGAGCAATCGACCACCCGCTACGCCGCCTTCAGGACCGAGATCGATCACCCAGTCGGCGGCCTTGACCAGATCGAGGTTGTGCTCGACGACGACCACGCTGTTACCCGTGTCCACCAGGCGCTGGAGGACGAGCAGCAAGCGGGAGATGTCGGCGGGGTGCAGGCCGGTTGTCGGTTCATCGAGCAGGTAGAGGGTCCGCCTCGTGGCGCGGCGCCCGAGTTCCTTGGCGAGCTTGACGCGCTGGGCTTCTCCGCCTGAGAGCGTAGTGGCAGGCTGACCGAGTTGCAGGTATCCCAAACCGACGTCCGACATGACTTGCAAGCGGGAGGCAGCGGCGGGCACATCCGCAAACAAAACCAGGGCCTCTTCCACGGTCATGTTCAGCACCTGGGAAATATCGTAACCGCGATATTGGATCGAGAGAGTTTCGCGCTTAAAGCGGCGCCCATGACAGGCCGGGCAGCGCACTTCGATCTCGGGTAGGAAGTGCATTTTGACGGTCAGCGTGCCGGCGCCTTCGCAGCGCTCGCAGCGCCCCCCGGGTACATTGAACGAAAAATGGCGCGCCGTCACTTTCTTCTTATTGGCCTCGGGCGTGGCAGCAAACGCCTGGCGGATGGGGGTGAATGTGTCGGAATAGGTGGCGGCATTGGAGCGCGGGATGCGCCCGAGATGCTGTTGGTCGATCGTAATGACCTTATCGATGTGCTCCCAGCCGGTAATGGAGTTGTGCTCGCCCGGCAGCTCTGTCGCGCCGTTCAACCGTTGGTGCGCGGCGAGGTTCAGGATGTCGAAGATCAGGGAGGATTTGCCCGATCCGGAAACGCCCGTCACTGCCACCAGCAAGCCGAGAGGAATCCGCACAGTCACGTTTTGCAGATTGAACTGGCGCGCCCCGTGGATGGTCAGTGCCTTGGGGTTCGGTTCGCGGCGGCGTTTGGGGACCGCTACGCTCATGGTCCCGGCGATGAACGCACCCGTCAGCGACTCTTTCGTTTTGGAGACTTCATCCGGCGCGCCCGCCGCGACCACCTTCCCGCCATACTTGCCCGCCCCCGGACCCATATCCACCAGATAATCGGCGGCTTTGATCATCTCAAGGTCATGTTCTACCACCAGCACGGTGTTGCCCAAATCGCGCAGATGGCGCAGGACGTGAATGAGGCGCTGGGTATCGCGGGAGTGCAGGCCAATCGTGGGCTCGTCGAGCACGTAAAGCACGCCGGTTAAACCGGAGCCGAGCAGGGCGGCCAATCGCAGGCGCTGGGCTTCGCCGGCAGAAAGAGTGGGCGAGGAACGTTCGAGAGTCAGGTAGCCCACGCCTACTTCGAGCAGCCGTCCGACGCGTTCGACCAGGTCATCCAGAACAGGTCGGGCGATGCGCATTTCTTCGGTTGTGAAATGTGCGGGCAGGGTCTTGAGCCAGGCGTCGAGGTCGTTGAGCGGCAATTGCGAAATCGTGACAATCGGCTCGCCGGCCACTGTGACAGCGCGGCTTTCGGGGCGCAGGCGTGTGCCCTCGCAATCAGGACAGGCTTGGAACGTGAACAAATGATTCAGTTTTTCGCGGTAGGCGGCGTTGGTGGCGTGCTCGTCGTAGCGGCGCTGCAGGCTGGTGACCACGCCTTCGAACCGTCCCTGCGCGTTGGTGGCAGGCGGCTTGAGGTCCGGGAAGTGGCGGCGGAACTGCGGGCTTTCCGTGCCGTACAGCAGAAGGTCGCGTTGCGCCGGGGTGTAATCCCGGATGGCTTTGGACGGGTCAAACTCGAACCCGAAATACGTTCCGGTGTTTTTCAAAATCTGGCTGTAATGCTTGACGTGGAACTCCATCCATCCGTCCACGGCGTTTTCGAGGAGGCGCTTGCTCTCGTCGATCAGGCGGCTGATGATGGCTTGCCGTACTACGCCCAACCCTGTGCAAGTGGGACACGCCCCCGCGGGCTTGTTGAATGAGAAATCGGCCATGCCCATCTCCGGCACCTGCGCGCCACAATGCGGACAAGGGTAAGTTCCCTCCGGGCTTTCGTCGGATTCATCCTGCCAATCGTCGACGGCGGATTCGTACGCCGGCGGAGGGACGTCCTGGCCGCATACGGGGCAGGGGCGATGACCCAGGCGGGCATATAAAATTCTTAAATAGGTGAAGACTTCGGTCGCGGTGCCAACCGTCGAACGGGGACTGTGATTCGTCAGGTGCTGGTCCACGCTGATGGAGGGCGACAGGCCGGTGATGGAATCCACCGGCGGTTTACTCACTCCCCAGGTAACCAGGCCGAGCGATTCCAGATACTGGCGCTGGCCTTCCTTGTGCAGGATGTCGAAGGCCAGGGTGGATTTCCCCGAACCCGACAACCCGGTGATGACCACCAGTTTGTTCTTGGGAATGTCCAGGGTTACGTTTTTGAGGTTGTGCAGGCGGGCGTTGCGAATATTTATAGTGGGATTCATACGTCTCCAAATGTGTGGTAGGGCAAGGCTTTTATTCTAATTTTACAACCCTGGTGTGCCAATGGAGGGTTTGACAAGAAGAGGGCGTTCAAGCGCTACGCGGAGCAAGGGAAATCTGCCTTGCACATCAGGAGTTCCGCTGATGTTTGCCCGTGTATTTTCCCCGTTGTGACCTTTTCTTCAATCATTTGAATAACCTGCTGCGCCAGTTTTGCCTGCGCCGTCAGGGTTGTCAGCCACTGGTCGGCGGCGCTGAAGATGTCTTCATCTTCGCGGGGCGTGTCGAGCGTTTTTTTCAAGTTGCGCGTATTGCCCTTGTCCAGTTCGATGAACATGCGCAGGATCGCCATATGACTGTATCCCGCGAGGCTCAGCATGCGGATGATGCGCATGCGCTCGATTTCCGTTTTGCCGAAGAGGCGGTAGTTGTTGTAGGGGTTGCGCGGCACGCGGACCAACCCGTTGCGCTCCCAGTTGCGGATAACGTCCTGGCTGACGCCGAGCAGCGCGGAGACTTCTCGAATGGCTAAGGGATCTTCGCCCGAATTCCCTTCCCTATGTTGCGCCCAATGTTCCAACAAATCCGCGGCGGTGTCCGCGTGTTTCAGTTCCGCGCTCACCGCAGCCAGGTGTTCTTGCGCTTTTTCCAACGCCCCCTGCCAATCGCCTGTGACGGCGCGTTGGATGATCTCATTGCCTAAGGCGCGGAACCCCCTGCCCGGATAGGGAGCGGCGTAAATCAGCCGCGCCAGACGGAGACAATCCAAATGACGTTTGGTGAATAAGCGATAGCCGGACGGGCTGCGCTCGACAGGCGGGATCAAGCCCCAGTCCGCATAGCGGCGGACGGTGTTGGGGTGAATCCCGACAGCCCGGGCCAGGTCGGAGGTGCGCAGGAATTTCGGTGCCATCGTTCGGGTGAAAGTGTATCACTCCCTGTAGGAAAAGAAACGACGTCACTACTCAGCCTATGCTTATAGAAGAGAACCGAAAAATGGTGTGCGGGGCGTACGCCCCACGCACACCATTTTTCGGGATTTCCTCGCTAGGCCTGAGCAGCTACGAAACGACATTATTTAACCGGCAGTCCTTATAGACCGTCACGGCGCACATGCGAACGCGATCTTGGAACGCTGATTGTTTTGCATGTTGGAATAAATCATCCCCAGGCATGACCCGGAATCAGCCTCCAGGCGGAAGCGTGAAACAAGAAGGTCTCCTATACTTCGGGCCATCAAGGAGATAAAATGATCGTATTAACTGTAATTCTCTCGCTGTTCTTTGTATTGGGAAGTATCGGCCCCTTACTGGTCACGGATGACGTCGAGGATATCGTGATGATGGAGCGCTCGTAATGTTTAAGTTTTTCCGCCGCCTGCAATGGAAACTGACCCTGTCTTACGCGGTCGTCACCGCCGGAACGATTGTTGTGCTCACCATCCTATTGATTGGGGTTGCGGTTTACTTCGAGACCCAAAACAGCCGGCGCACCTTCGACAGCTTCTACTGGTCGAAGACCGCTTTCCAGGATAACATCCCTTATTTGCTGGACGACCCCCAAGCGCTGCAGGCGTGGCTGGACCGCGTCCAGCAAACGGGCTTCACCTGGAACGATTTTCAGTCCAACGTTGTGCGGGAAACGCTTGATTATGCCAATACACTCGTTGCGAAAACCCATCCCATCTACGTGCTCGACCCTGGTTTAAATCTCATCGCTGCCGCTCCGCGCGACAACCCTGACTTGATTGGCAAACCGTTTAAACCGCGTGCATCGATTGGCTTCAGCATGGAAGCGATCCTTGAAGCCGCGCTGGTTGGCGATAAAAATTACTTTGCCCAAAGCATCTCCGACCCTGACGGCACCCGCCTGGTGGCGTTCCCGCTCCGCAAAAGCGATTCCGAGCCTGTGGTTGCCATCGTCATCTACCATCTCAAGCCAGTCGCCTTTGCTACGCCGAGCAACCTTTATCTCTACCAGACCTTTTTTCTGGTGATGATGCTGATCATGTTCATCGTTGCTCTCCCCGTCGGCGCGCTTTTTGGCTGGCTGGCCACGCGCGGGCTGCGCAAACGCCTTGGGGCCGTGTCCGCCGCTTCGCAGGCCTGGAGCCAGGGCGATTTTTCTGTCTCCCCTCGAGACCGGTCCGGGGACGAGATCGGCGAGCTGACCCGCAACCTGAACGGCATGGCGGAACAGTTGCAAACCCTGCTCCAGACCCACGATGAACTCGCCCGGGTGGAAGAACGTAACCGCCTGGCCCGCGACCTGCACGACACGGTCAAACAACAGACCTACGCCGCGCGCATGCAATTGACCGCCGCCAAAAATTTGCTGGGTTCTGATCCCACAGCGACCGCCGGCCACATTGAAGCCGCGCTACAGCTCAACCGCGAGACCCAGCAGGAGCTCAAACTCATCATCGATGAGCTCAGGCCTGCCGCCCTACAGGGCAAGGGACTGGCGCACGCGTTGAAGGAATACGCGGACCGCTGGCAGGAACACACCGGCATCAAAGCGGAAACGACCGTCAGCGGCGAACGGCCCCTGCCTTTCGAGGTGGAACAGGCGCTCTACCGTGTGTTGCAGGAAGCGCTCTCCAACATTGCCCGCCACGCGGATGCAGACGCCGTCAGGCTCAGCCTCAGCATGTCTCCCGAGCAAGTGACTCTCGTCGTGGCTGACAACGGTCGTGGCTTCGATGTGAACGCGATCTCCCCAAATTCGTACGGCCTGGCAGGCATGCAGGCACGCCTGCGCGAAGTCGGCGGGGTGCTCGAGGTCGAGTTCACGCCCTCTATTGGGACAACCGTCACCGCTGCCGTCAAATTAGAGTCATAACTTATAAAAGGTACCCCGTTGGTCGAGTAGGCCGGGTGTTCTTCCCGGCTCGTATCGAGACCAACTGGAACTAAAAATCAAGATATTAATTCCAACCTGTGGTCTCGGTACGTTCTTCGACTTCGCCGCCAGAAACCGGCGGCTCCGCTCAGGACTGCTCGACCGCCAATGAAGGGTTTTATGCCAATCAAAGTCCTGCTCGTAGATGATCACAAGATCGTTCGCCAGGGGGTGCGCGCCTTTTTGCACACGCTGGCCGACATCCAGGTGGTCGCCGAAGCCGATTCCGGTGAAGCGGCCTTGACCGCCGTTGAACAATTTCAGCCCGACGTCGTCCTGATGGACCTCGAGATGCCCGGTGAGCTCGACGGCATTGCAGCCACGCGCCACATCCGCAAAGGGCGACCCGAAACGCAAGTGATCGTGGTCACCTCGCACCACCAGGATGAATACATCTTCCCGGCCGTGCGCGCCGGCGCGATCTCCTACCTGCTCAAAGATGTAGAGCCCGATGAGCTGGCCGCAGCCATCCGCAAAGCCGCGCACGGGGAGGCGGTGCTCGAATTCGCGCGTCGCCTCCCGCATCGTGCAGGAATTGCAGGGCCTGCGCAAGGAAGATGTCAACCCGTTCACCGAACTCTCGGAACGGGAATTCGAAGTACTGCGACTGATCGCGGCAGGCAAATCCAATGCCGAAATCGCGCAGGCGCTGGTCATCGGCGAAAGCACGGTCAAGACCCACATCGGAAACCTGCTCAAGAAACTTCACCTCGGGGACCGTACGCAGGCAGCTGTCTACGCCTGGCAGGAGGGGATCGTACGAAGAGGGCAAAGCAACCGACGAGGTTGAACCTGAGTTCTTCTTAGATAAACCGGCCCCCAGTCGTAGTTGGCTTCAGACTGGGGGCCGGTTTAATTCCTTGGAAACCGGATCAAAACCGCTAGCGGAACAGCAGCGAGCGGGAGGATCGTTCTGGTAATAAACATTCAGGGCGTCTAGGAATGGAACAGCGCAAATTAAGTGCTAATGAGATTTATCGGGATGAAGATTTAAAGGGTCAAGTTGATTTTTCTCATCGAAATAAACGCTGAGTAAACGCAGGGGTGTCATCATAGTGCAACGGAATTCGCCAAACGAATGTAAAGTGGAAGGAGCAAAACCATGTATCCCAGCGATTTAGAGAACGCCTATGCCTATGAAATCGAACGGCGCAAGGATGAAATGCGCGCTGCGACCAAACACAATTTCGAAAGACAATCCCTCAAGCGACGCAAGCTCCCTGCCTTGCCGATGGCCATCCTGAGCCTTATCTCTCTGCTATTAGCAATCTTGATCGCTCACTAAAGGGTTCCCCAGAAATGGCAAACTTATCTGACCTTACCCCTCGTGAATTAGAAATTCTTCGCTTGGTCCAGGCAGATAAAACCAACCAACAAATCGCTTGTAAAGTTTTCATTAGCAAAAAAACGGGCGCGTTTCCTCTGGACCACATCTACACCAAGACCGGTATCCGCACGCGCATGCTGGTAGGGATTTTGGCGATGCAGCAGGGCTTGGGCGCTGAAATTACCAAACCTATAACGCAGAGCGGGGAATACAGGATGACTAGGCATAGTATAGCCAAGGCATAGGCATCCCTTCCCCATCCTATAGAAGAAGCAGGGAAGATCGAGAAGTGATCTAGAGGACCCCAACCCCGCCAAAAGTTACGGTTTCTCCATCAGGGAAATCCCCTTCTATAATATACGTTTCTCCCTCATTGCATGGATCGTTTTTTCGTTTATATTGGTATTGTACGGTCGAAACCGTATGGATCAAAACAAACCATCACTACCAAAAGGAGAGAGAATGCTTACGAATATTATTTTTTGGATCGTATTGGGTGCGCTGGCCGGATGGATCGCCAGCATGATCATGGGGCGTGATGCCTCCATGGGCGCCGGTGCTAATATTGTTGTTGGTATCGTTGGCGCCGTGATCGGCGGCTTGCTTATGAATGCGTTAGGTGGCCCGGGAGTAACCGGTTTCAACCTGTATAGCATCCTGGTCGCTATTGCCGGTGCGGTTGTCCTGCTGTTCCTCGTAGGACTTTTCCGTCGCGCCTAACTATCAGTAACGGATTGAAGCCAGGGCCGAGCGGAGCGAATTTGGTTCTTACCAACCGTTCGTCCCTGGCCCGGAACGGACACTTGTTCCCAAGTCTGGTCAGGCCCTTATCGGCCTTGCTCATCAGACCGTACTGAGATCCTATCTCATCTCGAGCGCTGATTGGGCCTTGCCGGTGAACCAGAATGGGAAGACGGATAGGCTATGGATGGCGATCCATCCATAGCCTATCCGGCAATTTTTTAACGAAAAAGGCACTGGCCCCAACACCATATCATCACTGCTTTAATGAAATTGAAAAGTGACAGTCCCCTTCCAGGGGACTGTCACTTCCCATAACTCGGTGGCGCAGCAGCGCCTTGAGAATCCCCCGTTTGTCGAATTAGCCGAATTCGTTCGTCAGTTGTTCGGCGGCGATGCGCGCGCCGTGCAATTCCATGCGGCCTGCCAGCGCCCCTGCTCGCGCCGTCACTTCTGGTTGCAAGCACGCGCGCAGCGCCTGGATCAGGCCGTCTACGGTCAGGTCATCCCGCGGGGGGCCTGAGGCGCCGGCACCCAGCTGCTGCACCCGGTGCGCCCAGTAGAATTGATCGTAATTGTGCGGGATAATGACCTGAGGCCTGCCTGCCCGCGCCGCGGCCTGTGTGGTGCCTGCCCCGCCGTGATGGACGATCGCCGCTACCCGCGGGAACAGATTTGCATGACTGACATCGCCAATCGAGAGACAGTCGTCCCCGGGTTCGTCCGGCGCGAGACCCGCCCAGCCCTGCGAGAGGATCGAGCGCAGCCCCAAAGCGCGGGCCGCCTCTACCAGCATACCAGCAGTCCGGTCGGAGGCCCGCATGCTGCCCACCCCCAGGTAAACGGGCTGTGCGCCGTTGGCGAGAAACTGCTCCAGCTCATCAGGCAGCGGCGTTTGATCGGACAGGACCCAGGCCCCGGTCTGCACTACCTCGAGGCCGGCAGACGGGAAGACCGGCGCGAGGGCCGGATCAGCGGCGAGCCAGGGGCGATCCGTAAACATATGGTCCCGCACGCCCGTAACAGGAACCAGGCCGGCTTTCGCTCGCTCCTCGTTCAACACTGCGCTGAACTTCTCGAACTCCCGCTCATTTTCTTGCCAAAGCTGCCGATTTTCTGCCTCTGAGAGCGAATACGAATAGTGGCTGACCATATTCGGCGGGGGATACCTGGACGACGGCAAGACGGCCGGGCAGTAGGCCGCAAAGATGTAAGGGATGGCCTGGGCCTCGGCGATCGAGCGCGTCGCGATTTGCAAGGCTCCCGCGGCGACGATCAGGTCGCAGTCGCGGGCTGCTTCGGCGATAATCTGGAACTGCCCGCGCACCATCTGGTCGGCCAGCTGCTGTAATTGTTCTTTGGAGGGCAGGACCGGCTTGCCCGGCACGGTGCCGCCGGTCAGCTTCTTCAGGTCCGGGCCGATCGGGGCGCATTCCACCCCGTAGAACTCGATCCACTCTTTGAAATTGGGCGCCACGCACAACCGGGCGCGGTGTCCGAACGCTTGCAACTCCAGTGCGAGCGCCAGGATGGGTTGCACGTCACCGCGAGAGCCGATTGTGGAAAGCAGTACTTGCATATGACCTCCAGCGCGATTTTGGTTTGAAACGACAACATTTTATAGCACCTTCAAAGGGCGGATTCAAGCAGAGATTAAGGGGGATTGAATCCCGTTCGAGAATGGTATATACTGAAAGTAACAAACAACCGGGAATCCGGATTTGGTTGTGAAGGCATCATCCATCCTGCGTGCAAAAAAGGCGGCTCATCGGCCGCCTTTTTCATTCGTCGATTAAAGAGGAAGTGACAGTCACCTTACCTCCACTTGTTACAAAAACCACAAAATTGACTTTTGTTCTCATACTCCCTATACTATAGAGAAGCCCCCAACGATCTCAACATTCCTCACGGCTAACTCCCTCGGCCTGCCAGGCCAGCGTGGGATCCGCGTCTATGGTTCTTTGTGTATATCAACCTTATACCATCTAAAACCATAATAGAACTGAAAGGAGAGAGAATGCTTACAAGTATCATTGTTTGGCTTTTACTGGGTGCGCTGGCCGGCTGGATCGCCAGCATGATCATGGGACGCAACGCCCAAATGGGCGCGGTCGCCAACATCATTGTTGGGATCATCGGCGCCGTGATCGGCGGCCTGATCATGAACGCGCTCGGTGGCCCGGGAGTTTCGGGATTAAACCTGTATAGTATTTTAGTGGCGATTGGCGGAGCAATTGTCCTGCTCTTCATCGTGGGACTCTTCCGGCGCGCCTGACCCTGCTGGCCCATTCGAAAATTGAAAGAATTCCCGAAAAGAAGGGTGCGGACATCCGTCCGCATCCTTCTTTTCGGGCACGTCCTCCACGATGATTTACCGCCCGTGGATATACCGCTAAAAATATAGCCGAGAATTCTCCATTTCGTCATTGCCCCGCCGTCCTGAGCGGAGCCGTATTCGTTGCGGCGTACAACTGCCCCCCGTCCGGGCCGCGAGCCCGTCGGGCGGTGCCGGGGGTCGAAGGATGGCGGGGTTGCGAGTGTAAAAAACGATCGCTGAAAAGGTGACTGTCACTTAGTCCCCTCTTTCTTCAAAGGTTTCTGTTAACCACCTGTAAACCCGGCCCCCGGCTCCCTATGCTACACTTGGGCCGGATCATTTCAAACGGAGCAGACCCGGGGGGAATTCTTGAAAGGCATTTCCATAATAAACACCAGGACAGTACAGGACCAGTACAGGATCAGTACAGGACGAGTACAGGGCTCGCCTGTCTACACCGAAGGCACATTGGATCATCCTATAGGGAACCCTGGCCGCAGCAGGCCTGAAAACCACTCATAAGAAGGAAAAGCGCACACATGGCAAAGGCACAACTCCATCCACTCTTCGAAGGGCTCAGGGGCAGGCTGAAAAGCCTGGTCTTCCGCACATCCCATAATGGCAAGATCTCCGTTTACATCAAGCCGGACATGTCGCGGGTCCAATGGAGTCCCGCCCAGGTCGCCCAGCGCGAGCGTTTCGCCGAAGCCAGCGCCTACGCCAGGGCTGCCATCGGCGACCCGCAGGTCCGCGCCGTCTATGAACGGATGTCAATGGAAAAGAAAAACAACAAGCGCCCCTACGACATGGCTCTCTCCGACTATTGCAAGGGCAACAACCTGCTGGGCGACCGGTTCTGCTGGGATGCGGAGTTGTGGAGGTCGCAGAAGAAATTCCGGCGACGGAAAAGACGCTAGGGGAGCGGACCGAGGACGGATCGCATGTCGCGCGTGCTGGTAAAGATTTTCACGCCGAAGACCCTCGTTGCGCCGAGGGTGAAACCTGTCCGGTTGACCAGGATAAGACTCCCCCAAAGGCGGGGGAAGTCTTACTGTATAAAGAGCTATCCTGTAACTGGAAAACCATGATTAAATCGAATGGAGTTTCATATGGCACAATCCTATCCTATAGAACCGGAACGGGTCATCTCGGGGCCAGCGCCCGTCCCCGAAGCCGCTGCGCCCCTGCGGGAGGCGGTTCACTGGCCGCACGTGTGGGCTTACATCGGGTTGTCGTTTGGGCTGGCCTGGCTGATCGACCTGGTCATCTACCTGAACGGTGGGCTGGCCGGGCCGGCTACCAGGCTGCTGATGCAGTGTATGATGCTCATGCCGGCTCTCTCGGCCATGCTGCTGGGCCTGTTCTTCTTCAAAGAAAGCCCGATCTACTACAAAACGAACCGTAGCGCCTCGCGCTGGTTCATCTATTTCTATTTCTTCATGACCTGCGCCTACCTGGCCGCCGCGATCCTTGGGCTGGCGGGACCGGCTCAGGGTCTGGCGATCAGCTCGTACGTGGGACTGCTCAGCATCCTCGGGTTGGCCCTGCTGCTTGCCCTGCGCTGGCGCGGCGGGCCGGGGACCTTTGCCGGGTCCGGCATGGCCGGCGGGAACTGGCGCACCTGGCTGCTGTACGGGCTGGCCGTGATCCTCTTCTGCGCCCTGGAGACGCTGCTGAATTACGTCTTTAAACTCGGCCAGCCGGGCGACTCCGCGGTGCTGTACCCTCCCGGCGCAGTGGACAGCCTCCCACCGCTGGTCCTGATAGGCTCTACCTTTTTCAACATGGTCATCATCGGCCCGTTCCTGGGACTGATCATCTCCTTTGGCGAGGAGTACGGCTGGCGCGGGTACCTGCAGAGCGAGCTGGTCCACCTGGGGCGCATTCGCGGCGTTGGGCTGCTGGGGATCATCTGGGGCATCTGGCACTGGCCGGTGATCTGGATGGGCTACAACTATCCCGGCCAGCCGCTGCTCGGTTCCCTGCTGATGGTGGTCTTCACGGTGTTGTTGGCCTACTTCCTGGCCTACGCCGTGTTCAAGTCCAAAGGCGTGTGGACGGCGGCTTACCTGCACGGGCTCTTCAACCAGACCCTGTCCTTCTTTATGGTCGCCGTCTTCACACCGGCCAGCATTGTCCTGTCCTTCAGCATCGGCCTCCCCGCCCTGCTCCTGGCCCTGCCGGTCATCCTACTGATCCTGCGCGACCCGGTCTGGAAAGAGACAGATTAAATCTATTCTTAAGAAAGGTGACTGTCACTTCTAGAAATTAAAGTCAGTAAATCACGAAAGTTGAAGAAGTACCCGAAAACAGGGGTGCGGTCCCCTATGGGCGCCCGCACCCCTGTTTTCGGGCTTCCTTTCGGGCACACGTCGCAAAGGGAGAGGGGGAAGTCATCTTGACAAAAGACGCCATGATTGGGGTGAGGGAAAGGTGTCTGGTACACGATGGGCGGCTTTGTAAGACTTTTACGCAGGAAAAACAAGCTTCTAAAGGCAATTTGGGCATAAATTAGATGCGATTGCCCTGTTGCTCCTGCTTTTTCGGTATTTCCCCTTATAGGTTTTTGTGAACGGATAGGCCTTTTATAACCCTTCCCCGCAGCAGCGGCTGGGGGATGGCCTGCGCATCCAGCTTGTTCGCGCCAAGAAACGTAACGAAGCGCGCGAACCCGCGCGCTAAAGCCTCCGCAAAGGCTTCCTCTTTGCCGAGAGCCTGGTCCTCCAACCAAAGGCCCAGGATGACCAATGTGTCCGTGGCCCGGTCGAGTTTGCTGTCGAAACGGGCGACGAGCCGGTCGCCCCACAGAACCGGCAGGGTGTAGTAGCCGAATTTGCGCTTGGCCTCGGGCTTGTACACCTCCCACACGTAGTCGAAGCCGAACAAAACTTTGGCGCGCCCGCGCGCGCTGACGGGATCCAGCGGCGCCAGGAAGACGGCCTCTTCCGTGGTGGTTGTCTCTACAGGCGCCCACGCTTCCGGGGCGCGCCCGACGCTCAAATCTTGCAAGACGTGGGCGTCGCTGCCGAGCGCGTAGTGCACCGCTTTCCAGCCTTCCACCTTTACCTCGATCAGGTCTCCATCGGCCAGCATCCCGGCCAGCAACTGCTTGGCGGCGCGGTCCGGCTCGCCGCGACCGTGAAAGGCATCCGGAGTCCGGTTCAGCCGCGACAGGCCGGAGAAGCGGACTTCCTTTTCGATCAGGAAGCGGTCCACTTCGGCTGCGTCACGCTCACGGATCAGGTGCGCGGGCGCGACCTGTTCGGTGAGCGCATAGGCGCGCTCGAAGTTCTCGCGGTGGTGGGTCATCACCTCGCCGGTGCGCCACAGATAATATAAGGCCAGGGAGCTGTCCTTGCGGCCGCGATAGCTTTGCGTCCGGGAGCGGGTCGCCATCTTGAAGTCGCGGTTGCTCAGGATGCCGCGCTCGCTCAGGAGGACTCGCATTTCGGCGATGGCCCCGGCGTGTTCGCGGGCCATGCTGCGAACCCGCGAGTCGCCATAGGCGCCCTCGCGTTCGCGCTGCATGACGGCGCGCCAATAGGGCAGCTCGTCCATCGGCCGGACGGCCAGCCAGCCGCCCCAGTCGAAGAACTTGCGCTGTCCGTAGGTCAGCTGCGCCCACATCTCGGGCTCGTATGCGAGCACCCGGCTATACATGGCGATGTCCTGGCTGCGCGCGACGATCTGCAGCGGGTCCAGCTGCAGGTATTCCATTGCACGCATGGCCCCCTCCGTACCCCGGGGGCCGCGCCAGCGCCGCCCGGGCCACAAGCCCTGCAGCCCGAGGATGAAGCGCCGGGCGGTTTCCAGGTCAATGGTCAGCATCAGGTTGCTCCTCGTGCATCGCCTCGACCAGGCGGGCGATGTGCCTGAGGTGCGAGCGCTCGTGGTTGGCCAGCCAGCGCCCATACTCCAAGACGGTGCGCTGGCGCGGTTTCCCTGCCCCCGTGACTGTGGCCGATCGCGACCAGGCATCCGGCGGTAGCGGTCCCAGCAGCGCCAGCAGCTCTTCCCGCTGTTGGGCAAAGGCGCGCAACGAGGGACGGAAGGCCAGCTCGGGATAATTCGTTTGTTTGATCCAGGTGGTGGGGTTGACGGCTCGATAGGTTGGGTGGTCCTCGGCCAGGATCTTGCGGATGTAGCCGCCCCACATGTCGGCGCACGCCCGCAGGTGGGCCAGGATCTCGTTGAGCGACCATTCGTCGGGGTCGAAGCTGGTTTGCAATTGGGCGGGTAACAGGTCCGGGGTCAGCGCGGCGAGGCGCACGGGCGTTTCTGCCAGGGCAGCCAGGGCCTGTTCGATGGTGAGGGGGGTATCATACATGTCGTTACGGGAAGAACCGCTATTCCCGTGCAGAATACCAGTCTAACACGCGCAAGGCGCGCAGCGTATTCCAGCGGCTTGGCTGGCCCTCGGCGGCGCCCGGTTCGCCATCCAACTCGTCGGGATACACACGCTCCAGGGACCAACGGCCATCGGCATCCTGCTTGGATGCGACGAGGTCTATCGCCCCGGCTATACGGGCGTCCGGGGTAACCCCTGCGCTACGCAGGTACTCGAGCCCACGTAGAACGTCGTAGTGATGCCCGGTTGGGAACGAGAATTGGGTCCAGGCAGGGTCGATCACTTCGCCGGTTGATAGACGGTAAAGCAGCCGGCGCTCGAGCAGGTACTCTTGCCCCCGCTCACGGGCAGCCGTCACTTCCGGCGAACCGCCCGTGGCCCGCTCGTGCTCCAGGAGCCCCTCAAGGACGCAGATCGTGGTGTGAAATGAACCGCGGGTCGAGCCGTTTTCCTGCTCGCAGTTCCACCCGCCATCGGACATCTGCTCGCCCAGGAGCCGGTCGACAATGCCCTGCACATCCTCGCCGAAGTACGAGCCAACCGTCACGACCCTTCCGTTGATGCACGGCTCGACTTCGCCCGCAAAAAGGGGCTTGCCGTGCCAGGCGGCGTCTTGAGGCAGCACGCCCCGCCACGTCACATTGTCACGGACGCGGGCGACTGCACGGCGAGCCTCCTCGCTCGCCGGGTCCAGCCCCATGTCACGCAACAACAACAGAGTCCGCAGGGTTACCCACTCAGGGTTGGACGTGCCAGCGCCCCAATACCCATCCAAGCCCTGGCTGGTAAGCAACCGGGCGCCCCAGCCTTCCGTCGCGACCTTCGCGCGCTCAGCCGCGATCTGCTCGTCCGACGAATCGGTCAGGTCTCGCATCGTTTGCCAGTGGATCGAAGGATCGGAATCAAGCAGCCACTGTATGACGGATTGGTTGGGGGCTTGCCATGTTGGCGAATAAAACTCCATCTCTTCGTTCTCCTTACTTTGAGTGCTCATAAACGTAGAACATGTAATCCTGCGGCGCTGTCCTGAGTCCCAAGTCATTGAGCAACCTGAGAATTTGGGCCCGGTGGTCGGTGCCGTGGTTGGCGACGTGCAGCAGCACCTGCCACACCATCAGGTCTTTGTCTTCTTCCGGCTCCCGGATCGGCTTGGTGAACAGCATCTCGTCCCGCAATTCCCCCAGATAGGCGCGCATGCTTTGTTCCACCTGGTCCCAGCGCGCACGGATGCGCTCCCGGTCATCCGCTGTCGCGGGAGGGAACGGTTCCGGGAACTCGCCGCGCAGCTCGCTGAACCAGGATTCGTCCACGTTCATGAGATGGACGAGCTGGTCCCGGACCGAGCCATGCGAGTAGCCCACAGCTTGCATGAACTGGGCAGGGGACAGGTCCGGGAGGTACCAATCCCATAGCTTGCGGTTTTCCGCGAAGTGATAGTCGTAGAACTGGCGAAAGGCATCTGCATTCATAACGAAAGGCACTCCTCTCCTTGTAATTTGAAGCAAGGTTCTCCAGGATTTGCCGTGAAAGGGTGCCGGATTTAGGGGTGCAAGCGTGCGTACGCACGCTTGCACCCCTAAATCCGGGTATCTACCACGGAGATTCCGAAAGAGCCTGAAGCAATTGTAGCACAAGTGTTCGAATAGAACCAAAGCCGAGGCTTTTCGTCCGGTATGCAACAAGACTGTGTACAAAATAAGTGACGTTCTTACAACCAGGGAAAACCCTTTTATAAAGGTGTGAGTCTCCCTGATTGTTTATTTGGGCGTTTTGGTTATATTTAGCTTGTACGATCCAAAACCACATAGACTTGAAAGGAGAAGAGAATGCTTACCAACCTTATCTTTTGGATTATATTGGGTGCGCTGGCCGGATGGATTGCCAGCATGGTCATGGGGCGCGATTCCAGCATGGGCGCAGGCGCCAATATCGTCGTCGGGATTATCGGCGCCGTGATCGGCGGGTTCCTTATGAACGCGCTCGGTAGCCCTGGCGTGACCGGCTTCAACCTCTACAGTATTTTAGTAGCGATTGGCGGTGCGATTGTCCTGCTCTTTATTGTAGGATTGTTTCGTCGCGCCTAACCATTCGTAACTGATTGAAGCCAGGGTCGAGCGGAGCGAACTGGTTCTTACTAAGCGTTCCATTCGTTAATCCAATCCGCTCGACCCTGGCGCGGAACGGGTAAGAACCTGTCCGGCACATCATTGGAGCCCTGGCTGCTTATCTTCCCTTTCGCATGATTGCAGCGGAATGCATAGGCAAGCCACGGGTTCCTTATCATTTCCTCCTCAGGCAGGATGACAGCGAACCAGCAGGGGATGTACCACAATTCGTATTCAATCGCTTTTGGTAATTACTCAGCCTATCCTGTACAGAAGGGAACCGAAAAACGGTGTGTGGGCGCGTACGCGCCCACACACCGTTTTTCGGAATTCATCAGCAAGCCTGATTTGAAAGCTTATAACAAAAAATATGCCCATGGCAGTACCTTTTTTTGGAGGTGACTGTCCCTTCCGCACTTAAGCCCTCTCAGGGAGTTTGATATACTGTGCCCATGCACATCGAGTTCAGCGGCAAGATTTTTATCTGGCGCGGCCCCGCCCCCTGGTTCTTCGTCACCGTTCCGGAGGAACAGAGCCGCGACCTGAAAGCCATCTCCGGGCTCGTGACCTATGGCTGGGGCGTGATCCCGGTCCAGGTGCGCATCGGCAAGACCGAGTTCCAGACGTCCCTGTTCCCGAAGGACGGCCGCTACCTGGTACCTGTCATCCATCATAACATCGTGGACAAAAGTAGCACCTTAACAACCGAGAGAACCATCAAGACATCGTAGACGGGGTCAAAACTGGGCGTTTGAACAAGCCAGCCAACAGGGCTTGCCACCAATTGGGAGTCTGTTTGCCTTTGTGCGAACTGTGGTTGTAAGGGCATAACCGGCTCATTGAGTAGAAACGGATGCTCAGCCAGGCAGCATCGTTTTGGGGCATCCGGTGCGGCATCATAAATTCGCAAGGTTGCGCCACTGAGCTGGATGGACAGCGTTGCCCAAACTCCTTGACCCGGCTGACCCAATCCAGCAGACCAGATTTGGTTCAGGATGGGTACGCTGTGTTTTTCATTCACTGCACGCAAAAAGTGCAGCTGCCCGGCGGTGAGGGGCAATGGAGTAGGTGGAGAGAAACCGAGAGGCAGTTTGCGTGCAGGCACAGCCCGGTGGATTTGCAGCGGAGAGCGTCCAGCCAGAGCAGAGTGGTGATGGCTGCTACGATAGTTTGGGTAAAAGAGCGCCGAGCGTTGGCGAACGGCTGCAAGGTCTTCCAGGTGTTCTTTTTTCCAGACAAAATTCGAGTAATCCTGATGAAAGCGTTCCACAAAGGCATTGCTCTCTGGGTGATAAAACGGTGAGAAAACCGGTTGGACACCTACATACAGCGCCAGACGAACGACTTTGCCAATGACGCCAGGGTGCTTGTAGCCCCCGCTGAAACAACTTTCGTTATCCATCTGGAGATAGTCTGAAAGTCCCAACTCTCGCCAGGTGTGTAAAATGAAATCCAGCGCATCTCTGGAACGCTTGTTGGCATATTGCTTGCCAGCCGGATACCGCGAGACGACATCGATACTGTTGAAACAGGCAATGCTCTCGCCGCCAGTCAGGTAGTGTGGGACAATATCCACCTGGGTTAATTGGTGCACTCCGCTTGGCTTTAGGTGTGGATACACCACTTCTTTTTCCGCCTGGGGCAAACGAGGCCTGGTCTTACCAGCATGTCGCAAGATGCGCTCGATCGTACTGACGGCAGGTGGCGATTCGATCCCGTGGACAAGCAACCTGCCATAAATGGCATCGGCCCCAATGTAGCCCAGGTTATCCTTGTTTTCAGCTTCCGCTTCCAACTCGCTACGGATGCGCAGAATCTCCTGGCGTATCTCGGCAGATGTCTGCCGGGCAATGTGCTGTGGCGCTCGTGAGCGTGCTTGCAGTCCCGCCCACCCTTCCTGTTCAAAGCGATCTTTCCACTTGTATGCCCACCCACGTGATCTAGCCAATATCTGTGCCGCTTCTCGTGGCGTTTTGCCGCTGTTCAGCAAGTGGATCAGCGCCTTCCTGTCTTCTTGATCGGCTTGTTCGCTCATAGTTCACCTACTCCTTGCTCGGGTAAGCAAATTATGCGCGTTTGTCAACGATGTTGTGATGGTTTCGGTTGTTAAAGTTCTGTCTACGATGTCTTTATGGTTTATCCGTTAGACCGTCCACGATGTCCTGATGGACGACAGGTACCCCTTAAAGCGAGCGTGCGGGAAGCGGAGGATCTGGAGGAAGACGACAGTGTGACGGTCCGGCTTGAGGTTCGTTGAAGGGACCAGGTGACTGGCCCTTGGCCAAGGGCCAGTCACCTGGTCTGGGATGGGTGGATTGCTCTGGTGCAGAAAGGTGACTGTCACTTAGCGAAACATGGGATCGGGAATTCATAGGAGCCGAAGTGACAGTCACCTGGTTTGGGATGGGCGGATTACTCTGGTGGCGGAACGCTTTTCGCGGGACGGTTTCGAGCGAAAGCGATCGAAACCAGTAGTTATTTGCTGCACTTATGCCGCTAAATTCATGGAAACCCTGTCAAAGATGGAATGGTCGCGGAACCCGGCGACTGGCCCTAATCCACTTATCTCGAATGGATCGGAGAACGCCCGGGTCGGCTTGTGGATAGGGACTTTATCAAAGAACAATTTTCCAGTTCCGAAGAGTACAAAAGGTTTGTGGGGGAGTACCTGCATACGCGCCGTTTGCCTGACGATGGGATGAAACATATTCATGAGATTGAAAAGTGACAGTCACCTTGAAGGTGACTGTCACTTCGCGAAACATGGGATTTGGAATTTATAGGAACCAAAGTGAGGGTCACCTGGTTTGGGAGGGGCGGATGCTCTGGGGAGATTTTTACGTAAAGGTTAATCTGAATTTATTTTAAAAATGATACTGTCCAATTCGGCTTTGCACTATTTTCACAATGCAATTAAATATTAATGTCGGTCAAGGTCGCAGATAGTATACTTAGTATATCGACCTCAAAGCCTGGAGGGATTATTATGGTAACTGAACCTTTTTATGTCACGTTAGCCTCCTCTCTTGCTATAAAACTTGCAGGGGATTTACTTGACGCCACAACCCGCCGTGTAAGGGAGAAATTTACTGGTGATGCAAAACAAAAAGCATTATCTGCTGCCCTACAAGAAGGGTTGGAAAATTCCCTGGCAGCTTTTCATCTAGAGGAAATAAATCAAGACCACTTTTCGAGCTTATTTGAAATGTTCTTATTCCAACCGGAAGTGGTAGATGAATTAACCCAATTTATTGATCCACATGCTAATACTTCCTTGAATTTAGAGCTATTACGTGATCAATTTAATCTAGCAGGCTTTGACGAAGCCACACTGGCTTCTTTCAGTTTTGATACTTTTATTGTGGCATTTGGAGAGGCTTTCTATTCTGCTGCCGCGAAACAAGATGAACTCCAGGGTGGAATTGAGATTCAATTGCTAAGAAGTAACCTTGATCGCCTTGGCAAAATTTCTTCCTATACACAAAGGACAGCGATAGCAACCGAACAAGCTGCCGCCGCGACCGATGAAATCAGTGCAACTCTTGAGAAATTCCTGCAAGGTCAGGCAAAAATGACCGACCTTACCGAAGCGATCGAACAAGCCATAACGAAAGGATTTGAACAGAGCTACGAACTACAGGAAAAATTAATTGCCGCATTACACAAGAGTGGCTACGACATTTCTGTAAGCAACGGCAATGTTGTTATAGGCGATAGTAACAGGGTAGAAAACATTGTTACATCACAAGCGCTCGGTGAATTAGAGACAGAGATTTCTCGCCTACGCCAAGTAGTTGACAATCAAAAAGTTAAAGAAGAAAAACCTATCGATCATAGAATCTCGCTATCGCCAACATATCATTCGTTGGTTCGAACGGTTGACTTTTCAAGGAATGATGAGAACTGCGCAAGCCATCTCGTTGCCTTTGGAAGATATTTATGTAGAGTTGCGTGCTGTTGGGGAAGTACCAGAGGCGGCGGATACTTTCAGCGTGGAAGAAAGAAGATTATTACTTGAAATTGATGATGCAGATGAAAAAGGCAAGCAGGAACTGATTCATCATATGGATACGTTACGGCGTGAACGTTGGAGCCGAACATCCATTGACAGAAAATCGATCACAGAAGCATTGCTAAAACAAGATCAACGTGCATTTGTAATCCTGGGAGACCCGGGAAGTGGAAAAAGTACGCTTCTTCACCTACTTGCGCTGGTTTATGCGCGTGGAGCAAAAGCCGTGCAAAACCTATTTAAGGTTCCGCCACAAGAAACAGATTATTTGCCAATCTTCGTGCCCTTGGCAGCTTTTGACGACATGCTACGCACCCAACCTGGAATGACTCTGCTTGAGTTTTTACCAATGTATTTTGATCGCCGTAGAATGATCACTGGGTTAGAGCCTTTGTTCAAACAAACTATGGAAAATGGAAAAGCATTACTCTTATTCGACGGACTGGACGAAGTTCTTGATTCAACTACTCGCAGTTACGTTGCCAATCAGGTAACAGCATTGATCAGTGAGTATATGCCGCGTGGTGTTCGATTTGTAATGACCAGTCGTTTCGTTGGATATCGCGAGGCGCCAATTGGTGGAGATATTCCTCATCTTAGCGTACTGGACTTTGGGAAAGAAGAAATCAAAACATTCATCCACCAATGGGCTTACACGTACGAAACTTTTGCGTCTGGTGGTAAGGAAACTCCTGAAACCATTCGCCTTGCATATCAATTGGAAAAAGATATGCTAGAAGATGTAGAAAGTATAGCCAGTGTACGACGCCTTGCCGCCAATCCGTTGATGTTGACCATGCTTGCCTTATTACGCAGGCAGGTGGGACGCCTTCCTCATCGTCGAATTGATCTTTATAAGAGATACATGGACACCATGATAGAAAATTGGGTGGAAGCACGAAGTCATGGAGAGAGGGAGCATCACATTCGCATGGTTGATCCGCATCAAGCAGAATCCGTTCTTATTCCTCTGGCATTCTGGTTGCAAAGCACACAACCCAGCGGGACAGCATCAAAAGTGGCAATTCACAACGCGCTAACGGATATTTACCTACAGGAGGATGGTATCGAGCCATCTAAAGCCCAAAGGGCGCAGAGGAAATTGGCAGAAGACCATGCGCAGGAATTCCTGACAGATATGCGGAATATGAGTGGGTTGATCGTGGAACGTGGTTACGACGCATTTGGTTTCTTGCATTTAACTTTTCAGGAATATTTTACGGGACGTGCACTTGCTCAGATGGAACCAGAGCCACGCTGGGATGCGATTGTCCTTCATTTGCATGATCCCCGCTGGCGTGAACCTATATTGCTTTGTGCAGGGCAACTTGGCACTGTGGAAAAAAGAAAACCACAAGTGACCAGATTTGTGGAAAAAATAATGACCTGTGACGATCCAACTGAAAATGATCTACATAGAAACCTCTTATTGGCACTATCCATTGCATGCGATGATGTAAACTTGGAACATACGTTGTTGAATAACATAGTGGAGCAAGCCATGGCATGCTTGAATACCAATGTCTATATCGTTGCAGGCGAAATCATAAATAGGCTTGGGCAATTGATTGTAAATGGTGTTACACGTGCAGAAGAGTGTTTATTTTTCTTGGATCATTCAACTTTAGTTTCCGCTAACTGGTGTAGATAAAAAAGGGGTAATGGGCTCAAAACGTGATAATCTTGTTTTTGCCGAAACAAATTTCACAAGAACCCATTACCATGACAAATCATATCATAACGATCTTAAGCATATTGACGCAAAAACTACCCGTTGGGACAAATCTGGGACTTTTACATTTCATGTGGATGCTGGTGAGCGGTGCGCTCCTGCCCAATCGAGGGGCCATCTTTCCTGCATTGAAATCGACAGGGTTGTCAGATGCCGCAACGCGTCGAGCCTGGGCAGCTTTTAGCAAAGGTGTTTGGCAAATATCAGCCATTCTGACTTTATGGCGAGAGCAGGTCAAACGAATGCCTGATTGGCAAGAACATCGCTATGAAGGCTATCGTCCCATTCCAGCAGATGTCACGGCTTTCTGGCGTCCAACGTTGAAGAATTGTCCGAGCAAACATTATCATCCGGCTGCGAACTGTGCTTTGCCAGCGATAATCATGGGGATCACGGCAGAAGTTGGTGAAATCAACGGACAGAGGATCGCTTTGCCACTTGCTTTCGAGCGAGTACATCCAAAAGACATGCGAGAGACCCGTCTGTGGCAAGAAATGCTCAAAAGCGCCCAAAAGAACCTGCAAGACGATGAAATCCTGGTGCTAGATGCAGGCGTGAAACTCAGCACCCTGCAAGAAGCTCGGATCAAACACTACGAGGTGCGTTTGGCGACCAATTTTACGGCGCGGCGGAATTTTCTACCGGAGCACATCAAAGGGCGCAAGCCCAAGTATGGGGCGCTGGTGCGCCCTTTGGCCCGCAAACACAAGGACAAGACTTCTGGAAGCCACGCCTCCGGACGAAACCTACACCTGGGTCGAGAGCGGACGTATCCTTCGCGTGGAAATCTGGCGCAGCCTGGTCTTGAACAAAACGATACCCGACGAAAACAACAAAACCTTTGATGTGTACGCTATTTATGACCCTGACTTTGACAAACCCTGGCTACTTGCCATATCCCTCAAACTCAAATCGGAAAGCGTGTACGCCATTTACAAAGATCGCTGGCCGGTGGAACAGATCCCTCTCAGCGCCAAACAGATGGTGGGTAGCCACCGCCAGTTTGTTCACAATCCGGAAAGTATTCAGCGCTTGCCAGAATTGGCCCTCCTGGCTGGTTCCGTGCTGAGTTTCCTGGCAGCTACTTTCCCAGCCACCCCAACCGGGTTTTGGGATCGCCATCCCAGACGAACCCCGGGACGCTTCCGTCGCCTGTTGATGGGCCAACCATTTCCCAAAGATGCCAAGCTAGCTGGGCAACTTCGAGAAAAGAAGTCGGTAACGGCTCATTTGCCCAAAGGAAACCTGGCCCGAAACACAAAAATGCCTCAACCTGCACCCGTTTAGGCTGTTTGGCGCAATCACTGCTCGTTTTGTAAGGTTCAAACTCACCGGCCATTTCTTTCGGCTGATGATGTTGTCAATTCTTAGCGGAAACTAAAGTTCAAAGGACTCTCAACTGAAATCAACTGCAATTAGGGCATTAGAAGGGAGCGTCGAATACCTTAGGGTTCGTCAAGCCATTTTGCAGCGCCTTGATGATCAAAATCCTGATGTCCGAATTTCAGCGGTCAGCGCACTCGCCTCACTGGTAAGCTCCGATGCTGAGGTGCGCCAAGCCATCTTGCAGCGCCTTGATGATCAAGAGCCATTTGTCCGAAGTTCAGCGTTCGAAGCACTCGCCCCTCTGGTAAGCGCCGATGCCGAGGTGCGCCAGGCCATCTTGCAGCGCCTTGATGATCAAGTTTCATATGTTCGGAGGTCAGCAGTCAGCGCACTTGCTTCTCTGGTAAGCTCCGATGCCGAGGTGCTCCAGGCCATCTGGCAGCGCCTTGATGATCAAAATCCTGATGTCCGAAGTTCAGCGGTCAGCGCACTCGCCTCTCTGGTAAGCTCCGATGCCGAGGTGCGCCAGGCCATCTGGCAGCGCCTTGATGATCAAGATTGGCAAACCCGAAGTTCAGCGGTCAGCGCACTCGCCTCTCTGGTAAGCTCCGATGCCGAGGTGCGCCAGGCCATCTGGCAGCGCCTTGATGATCAAGATCCTGATGTCCGAAGGTCAGTGGTCAGCGCACTCGCCTCTCTGGTAAGCTCCGATGCCGAGGTGCGCCAAGCCATGATCAATCAACTACAGGAGATAAACTGGAGACTTCGTTTAGAGACTATCAACACACTTGCGCAGGCTCTCAAAACCCCCGAGACTATCTATAACGTTATTCAGCTTTTTACAAAGGCAGAAAGATATATGTCTGCCCCTGAAGCTGCGAAACTCATTTCAGAGAGTTTGCCATTATTGGCAAATATTGGCTCATCCGATGCCGAGGTGCGCCAGGCCATCTGGCAGCGCCTTGATGATCAAAATCCTGATGTCCGAAGGTCAGCGGTCAGCGCACTCGCCTCTCTGATAAGCTCCGATGCCGAGGTGCGCCAGGCCATCTGGCAGCGCCTTGATGATCAAGATCCTGATGTCCGAAGTTCAGCGGTCAGCGCACTCGCCTCTCTGGTAAGCTCTGATGCCGAGGTGCGCCAGGCCATCTTGCAGCGCCTTGATGATCAAAATCCTAATGTCCGAAGGTCAGCGGTCAGCGCACTCGCCTCTCTGGTAAGCTCTGATGCCGAGGTGCGCCAGGCCATCTGGCAGCGCCTTGATGATCAAAATCCTGATGTCCGAAGTTCAGCGATCAGCGCACTCGCCTCTCTGGTAAGCGCCGATGCCGAGGTGCGCCAGGCCATCTTGCAGCGCCTTGATGATCAAGATCCTGATGTCCGAAGTTCAGCGTTCGGAGCACTCGCCTCTCTGGTAAGCTCCGATGCTGAGGTGCGCCAGGCCATCTGGCAGCGCCTTGATGATCCAACTCCATATGTCCGAAGTTCAGCGTTCGGAACACTCGCCCCTCTGGTAAGCGCCGATGCCGAGGTGCGCCAGGCCATCTTGCAGCGCCTTGATGATCAAGATCCTGATGTCCGAAGGTCAGTGGTCAACGCACTCGCCTCTCTGGTAAGCTCCGATGCCGAGGTGCGCCAGGCCATCTGGCAGCGCCTTGATGATCAAGATCCTGATGTCCGAAGGTCAGCGGTCAGCGCACTCGCCTCTCTGGTAAGCTCCGATGCCGAGGTGCGCCAGGCCATCTGGCAGCGCCTTGATGATCAAGATTGGCAAACCCGAAGGTCAGCGGTCAGCGCACTCGCCTCTCTGGTAAGCGCCGATGCCGAGGTGCGCCAGGCCATCTTGCAGCGCCTTGATGATCAAGAGCCATTTGTCCGAAGTTCAGCGTTCGGAGCACTCGCCCTCTGGTAAGCTCCGATGCCGATGTGCGCCAGGCCATCTTGCAGCGCCTTGATGATCAAGATCCTGATGTCCGACTGTTTGCATTTATTGCAATCAGTCGGATGAGAAAAACTGGGAATTATTGAGAAGAATATCAGGCACACATTAGTAAACTGGCTGGGGTTCAACTTCGATGACCTATATTATTTTATTTTCGACAGAGAATCATATTTCTCAGCCCAAGAGAAGTTCTATCTCTTGTACGCAGAAACCCTACCCCACGATCAATTCTTAATGAGAACCATACTCAATTGGTTGAAAAGCCCTCGTTGGCAAACTCGCCTTGGCGCAATACAGACTTTGTTGCGATATCCAGATGGTCCACCCAAGGAAATACTGAATGCAATACTTGAAACGTTGAATGATAATCGAGCTCTGGAAAGCTACCCTGCACGCCTAACGGCAGCAAGCTACCTAATCAATCGTGAGCCTTACATCCAAGAAGCCATTCAACTGGGTCTGGAAGCCTTAGAGTATGGAAACCTGCCCTGGGAATACATTAGGGACAGTGATAATGTTCGAAAACAAGCTGCATTATTGCTTGGTAGCCTGGATCCGATTCGCTTTGACCAGGGCATATATGATAAATTGCTCCAGGCCATGAAAACAGATCAGGATAGCAATGTAAGACATACTTTATATTCTGTATTAGTCAAACTTGCAGGGTCAAAAGCTTTTGTTTCATAACAAATTAGAGAATGGGGAAACTTGCCTGTAATTTATTCTATTGCGGACTCTCAGCAAGCAAGATCGCTCGCACCAGCGACCATCTTCCCCCTCTTCCGGCAGGTTGCGCTTTCTGCTGTGAGGGACACTTGCACCGAACGCAAGTGCGATGTTGCCAAATCCCGTAACCGCTGGACTTAGCAGTCCAGCATAGCTTTATACGCCAGGATTGCTCGTGTCAACAACCATCTTCGGGCAGGTCCATCTTAAAGACGACCAGCACGAATCTCTTTTACTTCTTCAATCCCAAAAACGTTCGTGCGAACTGGCGAATTGTCAGCGCAATTCCAAGGGCATCTTGTGCTTCCTCTGGCGTCGGCTGGTTACCCGGATAGCGGGTATGCACAGCATATCCCGACAATCTACTAAGGTTTTCTACTGGAAAACCGGTGAAAATTCCTGCGTTCGTGCAAAGGGTGTTTAGGATGGCCAGGTCATGTGTTTTGGGGAATTCAACATCTCTTGCGACAAGGATTGCCTTGAAATATTTTTCTGCACATTGCTGGCTGTGGAAACAGGACGCAGAGGTAAGCGGTTGTTTCCTTCTCAACGCGCTTTTCGCCATGATCAAATCTTCCTCAGCATAATTCCCCCACGCCAGTGCATTATTGAGGTCGTTCATACAAAACTTTCCCCTTTGTGAGAATTTCGCGCATAAAGAAGTTTCCCTTTTTCTTTTGCTCCGCTTCAATTTCCTTGGGCGTTTTTACGATGATGTCCAGTGGAAACTGGCGCGGATAAAGCAAATTGGAAACGGTAACATACCGGTCAATCTCTTTCGCTTTCGTCTTCATGATGACCAGCAAATCCACATCGCTATCCGGTGTAGGATTCCCATATGCATACGAGCCAAACAGGATGATCTTCTCAGGGTTGAGTCCGGACACAATGCGCTCAATCGCCCCTGGCAAAGTCTCTGCCACAGGAGGAAACCCCACCGGGCGTACATTGGTCTTGATGGAAAACTTGGCAGCCTTCACATCTTGCATTTTACCATCTCCGCGCTCGCGCATGCACCATCGGCAAGCAGTTACTTGTGCCAGGGAGCGCCAGCGAGTGTCTTCCCCCCTCTTCCGGCAGGTCCATCTTAAAAGACAGCCTGCCTGCCCCAGTTGATCGGGTTGCCGCCAACATGACGTTTCTATGATCGGTGTCTTTGGCTCCACGGTGCGCGGGGAGGCAAGGAAGGATAGCGATATCGATCTGCTTGTCCGTTTTTCGAAGCGCAAAAGTCTGCTGGCTGTCATCCGCTTGGAAAGAGAGCATACAGAGTACCGCATAATCAGCTAAACTTGAAATTTGAATTTCAGCCTACCAGCGCATTCGAAAAGTTTAGTTATTAATGAGACAAGCGGTAGGGAAGTCCTGGAACGCAAAGTGGATTTACTGACAGAGGGCGCACTCAGTCCATTTCTGTGCGAGCGAATTTTGAACGAGATGAGGGTGGTGTATGGAGCAAGTGATTGGAATTTTAAGGGATTATAGCCAGTAACCCTCTTCCCCTCTTCCGGCAGGTCCATCTTAAAGACGGCCAGCATGAACTTTTCCCTGGTTTTATTCCATAGGTGTCGTCCATCAGGACATCGTGGACGGTCTAACGGATAAACCATAAAGACATCGTAGACAGAACTTTAACAACCGAAACCATCACAACATCGTTGACAAACGCGCATAATTTGCTTACCCGAGCAAGGAGTAGGTGAACTATGAGCGAACAAGCCGATCAAGAAGACAGGAAGGCGCTGATCCACTTGCTGAACAGCGGCAAAACGCCACGAGAAGCGGCACAGATATTGGCTAGATCACGTGGGTGGGCATACAAGTGGAAAGATCGCTTTGAACAGGAAGGGTGGGCGGGACTGCAAGCACGCTCACGAGCGCCACAGCACATTGCCCGGCAGACATCTGCCGAGATACGCCAGGAGATTCTGCGCATCCGTAGCGAGTTGGAAGCGGAAGCTGAAAACAAGGATAACCTGGGCTACATTGGGGCCGATGCCATTTATGGCAGGTTGCTTGTCCACGGGATCGAATCGCCACCTGCCGTCAGTACGATCGAGCGCATCTTGCGACATGCTGGTAAGACCAGGCCTCGTTTGCCCCAGGCGGAAAAAGAAGTGGTGTATCCACACCTAAAGCCAAGCGGAGTGCACCAATTAACCCAGGTGGATATTGTCCCACACTACCTGACTGGCGGCGAGAGCATTGCCTGTTTCAACAGTATCGATGTCGTCTCGCGGTATCCGGCTGGCAAGCAATATGCCAACAAGCGTTCCAGAGATGCGCTGGATTTCATTTTACACACCTGGCGAGAGTTGGGACTTTCAGACTATCTCCAGATGGATAACGAAAGTTGTTTCAGCGGGGGCTACAAGCACCCTGGCGTCATTGGCAAAGTCGTTCGTCTGGCGCTGTATGTAGGTGTCCAACCGGTTTTCTCACCGTTTTATCACCCAGAGAGCAATGCCTTTGTGGAACGCTTTCATCAGGATTACTCGAATTTTGTCTGGAAAAAAGAACACCTGGAAGACCTTGCAGCCGTTCGCCAACGCTCGGCGCTCTTTTACCCAAACTATCGTAGCAGCCATCACCACTCTGCTCTGGCTGGACGCTCTCCGCTGCAAATCCACCGGGCTGTGCCTGCACGCAAACTGCCTCTCGGTTTCTCTCCACCTACTCCATTGCCCCTCACCGCCGGGCAGCTGCACTTTTTGCGTGCAGTGAATGAAAAACACAGCGTACCCATCCTGAACCAAATCTGGTCTGCTGGATTGGGTCAGCCGGGTCAAGGAGTTTGGGCAACGCTGTCCATCCAGCTCAGTGGCGCAACCTTGCGAATTTATGATGCCGCACCGGATGCCCCAAAACGATGCTGCCTGGCTGAGCATCCGTTTCTACTCAATGAGCCGGTTATGCCCTTACAACCACAGTTCGCACAAAGGCAAACGACTCCCAATTGGTGGCAAGCCCTGTTGGCTGGCTTGTTCAAACGCCCAGTTTTGACCCCGTCTACGATGTCTTGATGGTTCTCTCGGTTGTTAAGGTGCTACTTTTGTCCACGATGTTATGATGGATGACACATAGGGTGTAGACATCGCCGGGCGAACCGATCAAGACATCCCCGGGTTTGGAAACAAGATCAAGGTTTCCATCCATTTCCCCAGCGATCCTTGCCGCTTGAAAAAGTCATCCCGTTGTTCCTTCAGGAAGGAAAACCGGAAAGGCGCGTGTGCTTCGAGCTCGCGCAAATAAGATGGGGTGTAATACCGGTCTGTGCGACCGATCGTATCGATGAGCAACAGATCGGCGCCATGCCGGATCAGCTCACGGACGGGTTCTGGCACGTCGAAGCAGTCCAGCCGCATCAATATCTTGCGCCCAAAGTGAATAGTGCGGTTCGCGAGCCTGTCAAGAGGCCAATGGCCGGCAGGCTGCGAATATACTGTCAGGCGGCCGGCCCGGGTATCCTGTTCAACATCCTCCATATCGTCCAGGAGTTGTGCAAAGATCCCGTGTCCATAGGTGTATCGACGTTGCGCCCCGTTCAGAGAGGGGCTGACCAGATAGCCATCGGCCAGAACGGAGGTCCCGCCTTTATGAAAGCTAAGTCCAAGCACGTCCACCTCTCCCGGCGCGGCAGCGCGGCGCAGGAGCTGCAGGCTCTGGCTTTGCGCGTGGTGAATCGCCAACAGACCTTCAAACACGGTCGGATCGTCGGAGTGTGAATACTGTTTCTCGATCATCCCCACCAAATCGAAGATGACCTGCTCATATGCATTGACCGGCGCCAGTAAGTCGCCTGCCAGGCGTTGGCGGAATCTTTCATTGAAAGCCAGTTTGGTCGCGCTGGCGATATCCGGATCGTCGAGGTAATTATCGGTGTAAGGATAAAGCAAACTGTAGCCAAGGATCGCAGGGGTGAGCTGTACGGGCAAGCCCAGTAGCCACTGCAGACCATGAGCCGTCCAGGCGTTCCGCCCGGCTTGATAAATATGCTCGGCGCTCAACTCCGGGTCAAAGGCGCGGGCCATGCGTACAAATTTCTCAGATACATCGGAAAAAGCCTGTGAAGGGAGCAAGTCCAGTTGCGCTGCCTTAAAACCCAGGGCCTCCTCGGCAAGACGCCTGAATGTGGCACCGAAGCGCAATTGGGCGGCCTGTGCGCCTTCCCGGCTGCGCGGTGGGTTGTCCAGCATGTGTTTCACCTGATCCAAAGCTCCGAGCAGGCTTTTTTCGTTTTGCGTTTGAGCCTGCGCTGTATAGGACGGGCCCAGATCAGGGAAACTGGGTTCACATTCCCACCATTGATCGATAAAATGTTGGTTTAGCTCCCGAACGGTTGCGAACATCCTCATCTCCAAATGTGTAGTCATCTAACGGTTGGCGAGACCCGGATCATGGTAAAACGCCAATACCTTAACTACGTTTAATTCGATGCAAGGTTCCGTCTCCGGCCTGGCGTAGGTCTTCGCGAAACCGGCACCGCGCTCATTCCGTGCAGTGAGCCTTTTCCCCCTCTTCCGGCAGGTCCATCTTTAAGACGGCCAGCCTGGGCTCTTCCCTGGTCTGGCAAGGTTATCAGCATCGTTGGAAAAAGTGCTTCTACATTGCGTGCGGTCGCTTCGGGAAGACTACGCTGGTCTTTGCGCCTGCTTGCGTTGATATAATATCGGGATTATGAGATCCTGGGCATGGTTGACGGCGCCATTTGCAGCGTGATCGATTTAACCAGCGCCAGAACGCCCGACCCGATGCTCTGGCTCGAAAAAGAGTTTGGCAAAGAGATCACGACCCGGACATGGAAAACCGTTGAACGAATACTGACTGCGATAGGATAACCTTCTCAATATTGGTAATAAAAAATAGGAAAGGATACTGGTATGCAAAAGATCACCCCCCACTTATGGTTCGATCAGGAAGCCCGCGAAGCCGCCGAATTCTATACATCTCTGTTCCCTGACTTAAAAGTTACGAACATAACAACGCTGCATGACACACCGTCCGGCGATTCCGAGATTGTCTCCTTCGAGCTAGCTGGACAATCCTTCATGGCCATCAGCGCAGGCCCTCTGTTCAAGTTCAACCCCTCCGTATCATTCTTTGTGAATTTCGATCCATCCAGAGATAAGGATGCGCGAAACAACCTGGATATCCTCTGGGAGAGGCTGTCTGAAGGCGGCACGGCGCTGATGCCTCTGGACAAGTACCCCTTCAGCGAGCACTATGGCTGGGTGCAGGACAAATACGGGCTTTCATGGCAGCTTATCTTCACAGATCCCGAAGGGGAGGAGAGACCTTTTATCATTCCATCGCTCATGTTTGTGGGAGAGGTTGCCGGTCGTGCAGAAGAGGCGATCAACCATTACCTTTCGGTATTCAAGAACTCGAAACCGGGCGCGATGGCCCGCTACGGCCCCGAGCAAGAGTTGGATCCAGAAGGTACGGTCATGTTTGCCGACTTTATGCTGGAGGGCCAATGGTTCGCCGCGATGGACAGTGCGTACGAACATAATTTTGCCTTCAATGAAGCGATTTCCTTTCTGGTGGAGTGTGACTCTCAGGCAGAGATTGATTATTACTGGGAAAGGCTTTCAGCAGTTCCGGAGGCTGAGCAGTGCGGTTGGCTCAGGGACAAGTTTGGTCTCTCCTGGCAAATTTCACCTGCTGCACTGGGGGAGATGATGGCAAAAGGAACGCGCGAGCAGATCGATCGGGTGACGCAGGCATTCTTGCCAATGAAGAAGTTTGATGTTGCCGAATTACAGAAGGCATACGAGGGCAAATAAGAGCGGATGATCGTAAAGCTGAAATTAATCCTTCAGACTGAAGCTGGATGGATTACAGCAGGTCCACGATTTGGCGCAGCTCAGCCTGGAAACATCCAAATGCTCCCAAAAAAACGTAATACTTATGGAAGTGGTTTCTATTGCCAGCCACTGGCAAGGAACAATGCCCGCAGCAAGTCGTTCGCCTCGTCCGATGTCATCGGACGCGAGCGGGCATAATCTACGAACTGGATGGGGTACAGTTCCGTGCTGATGTAGCGGCCGTCATAAAAAACATGGTGATCGATCAACCCCTGGCTGCAGGCCGCGCAAATCCCCAACTGGTCGAAAAACAGGTTCCCCAGTCCATAGTGGATGAATGCGCCGTGCAAGAATTCCATGCCCTGGGGTTGGTGCGCCTGGCTGCCGCTGACGATGACCGCCCCGGCTTCGGCCATCTGGCGAAAATCCCTCTGCTGGTCAGGCTGGGGGGCATAGGTGTAGTATTCATGGTGTTGGAAGCTGGCGATCACAAGATAGCCCTCCCCTTTCAGGCGGCTGATCTCGCCTGCCATCCAGCCCATATCGCAGGCCGCGGCGCCCGGCTCCGTCGCATCTGCCCGGGCGTAGGGGCCGCCTTTCTCATTGCAGCCGATGAACGCGATCCGGTTGGGACCTTTCTCGATCAATAACGCCTTTCGCCCCTCATCCAGGTTCGCTCCGCCTCCATACGTCAACCAGCCCCGTTCCCGGTACATCTCGAGCGTGTGGACCATCGCCTCGGTCCCCCAATCTTGAAAGTGATCGCCGGTCAGCTCCACCACGTCTGTGCCGACATCTTCCAGCAATTGGATATAACTATCGCGGCTGCAAAAGCGCAGGTCTGGCTGTACCGGGTTCGGATACGGACAATCCAGGGCAAACGGCACCTCATTGCTGATGTGCGTGATATCTGCGTTCCGTAACCAGTCACGGATATCCTGAGCCGGATAGGTGATGCCATGATTTTCCATTTCGTACGCCGTGGCGCGCACCAGGGCCGTGACGCCGGTCATCGCCACGATCGTCATTTTTTGCGGATCGAGATTGGAAGGAGGCAGCTCAAAATTGCTCTTGGTCTGTTCGACCAGTCCCGGGTCACCGTTCAGCGAGATCGGGACTGTTAGCGGGTAGCTCCCCAAATCAAAGTCCCTGTGGACCGGCGACAGACCGTCCACAGGCAGGACCTTCCAGCGCGGCTCCAGGTTTTCAAACGGGAGGATCGCCAACGCAGGTCCGCGCGCCCAGGCAGCGTCGACCAGCTCATCTTTCGCCATGACCGTTACGCTCGTGCTGGCCGGGGGACCCCATAGAGCGCTGAACATTTCATAGGTGTTTTGGTCCATGAGCAGCGGCCCATTCACGTCGAGGCTCGTGGATGCGCCCTGCCAGTGCAGGAGCAGGTCGCTGCTTGCGATCCCTTGCAGGGTGGAAGAGAAGGGCGTCACCAGGGCGTATACCCATTGGCTGATCCAATGACCTTCCCCCACTTCCATTTTTATGTCCGCTGTCGCTGCATCAGGAACAAACAATCCTTTCAACGGATCCGGCAGAACCCCATCGAGTGTTTCTGCAAGATAAGGCGGCGTCCAGATAAAGACCTTTGTGGTTTGAGCGGATGGGACCGCCAGGGGTGTAGCAGCCGGTATGGCGGGAGCGGCTGGCGCCGCTTGTGTTCTCCCCGGCTTTGCGATTTCAACATAAGCCATGTGGGATGGAATTCCCTGACGGGGACCGCCGGCAGGGGGTGCACAGCTCGAGAAACAGAAGAGCGCACAGGATCACGATCCAATAACGTTGGGTACGACCGTTCACAAGATTGTCCAGGATATAGCCCATCAGGGTAACCGGGATGAGTCTACCATACCAGCGGGAAGCGCCTGCCTGCTCGGGTTGCTTCTCGAAGGAAGTCCATACGCCTGTTTGGCAACCCTCTTCCCCCTCTTCCGGCAGGCTGAGCCTTGTGCTAGGAGAGATTGCCAAATCCCGTATTTTCTAACATCCAAATCTTCCAAAAAAGCGTAATACGGAATGAAAGCCACTTTCGTGCGGCTTTCTCTCCAACCATGCTATCTCGATCAGCGCGGGGTAGCATGGGTTTTTTAGACCCTCCCCCTATGGCGCGATCACTTCAAAGATCACAGCTTGATCGTCGCGATACACTTCTTTCAACCCCGGATCCGCGGCGGCAACTTGCAGGAAATCGCCATGATTGAGGTCGGTGTGGATGTAGCGGGAGCCAAATGTGGTGGCAATCACCAGCGAGGGCGTTTCGACATCGCCCTGCGTGATATCCACCCACAGATCGTAGAGACCGGCATCGTACAGTTGCAGATAGGTAGGGTCAAGGCCAATCAGATAGGTGTTGTGCGTGTTGTAATAGAACAGCCGTGGGAAGTCATCCCAATCGGTTTGAAAGATTCGGGACCCGGCAGGCGTATTCTTCTCCAGCCATAAGGAAGCATTCGCATACAGGCCATAAGGCTTTGCCCCGTCTACGGCCGCCCGGGCAGGGGAGAGGGTCGAGCCGATCCCCACAAGGACTGCCAGGGATAAGACGGTCACAGGGAGATAGCTCTGCAGCCCGGGTATCCATCCAGGTCCGGGAGGGGAGGCTGCATCCGAGGAATCGTGCGCCGGCCTGCACAGCGGCGACCAGGCAAACGCCGCGAAGAGGAGAGCGAACGGCGGGAAATATTCCACAAAGCGCCGCGCCTGAAAAAGCATCAACCCAAAGAGCAGGGAGGCGAACAGTCCGAGCGCGGTACGCGCGTCCATTTTGCGACCGCTGAGACCCAGTGCGAGCGCTCCGCTCGCGAAGGCGACCAGGGCTGGCAATGCATGATCCAAAAGTTGCCTGGTATCATACGGGTACCATTCATTGCCCACGCGCACGGAAGTTGCGCCTGCCAGCTTGGGTAGCATGTGATGGTAGGAAAATATCAGGTTGTCGGGAAAATACGGGTTGAGGATCATGCCTGCGATTATCCCGGCAGATGTATAAAGCAACGGGCGAAACTCGAAGCGGCGTTCCGTCAACGCGACCGCGAGCAAATGTAAGACTGCCAGCGCAATCAACAGGGGAAAGGCGTCGTACAACCAGACATAAATAAACCCCAGGAATGCCAGATGCTTGTACTTCCCTTCCAGAAGCCACGCATAACCGAGCGCGAGCCCCCCAGAGAAAGCGACTGCGCCCGCGTGATGCTCATGCGGAAGAGAAATGCGTCCGAGAGTCCAAGTAACCCTACCGCCCAGAGCCAGGCGTAGGGAACGCGCTGGCGATAGAGGAGGTACCAGATTGCAAGGAACGCCAGGCTGGCAAAGACGACCGCCGCCCATTTCGCGCCTGTCCGCAGGTCGCCAAACGTGAAGGGGATGAGCGCCACATGGAAGAGAAAATGATGGTCGTAAAACGCATTCTCGTTCAGGATGCTCAAAGGCAGGAAAGGAAACTCCGGCTTGAGCCCTTCGGTGCGCATCAACCAGGCCAGTTTGATGTGATAAAACCCATCGTTATCCGGCATGTCCGGCGTGGCAAACTGGATCAGCGCCATGCCGAGAAAAAATAAGAGAAAGAGCGCGATAGGGAGAATTCGTTTTCCTGTCAGGACATCGCGCCGGGCGTGATGAACCATGATTTGGGGGAGTTCGAGAGCTTTTGCCATTATTTATAACCTGACGTTCCAGTTTGAATGCGCAATCTTTTTAAGAGATAGTCCGGAGGCTCATCACCTTCCAGACTATCTCTTCGTTACCATGTACAGATTTGGAGGCTAGTCGTCACTGCCGTTGCCACCGCTGCCGTGATCATCGCTTCCGCTGTCATCGTTTCCACTGCCACTACCGGAGTTGCCATTTCTACCACTATCGTCGTTCGAGTTGCCACCGCCGTTATCATCATTTGAATTCCTGTCGTTGCCATTGTCATCGTTGGAATTCGTGCTGTTGCTATGATCATCATTGATATTGGCATCGTTCGAATTGGCAGCATTGCTGTTATCGTCGTTGGAATTCACACTGCTGCTATTGTCATCGTTCACGTTGCCGTCATTTATGTTGGCGTCGTTGGTATTTGCATTGGTAATTGCATCATTTGAATTGTCGTCAGCGGACAGAGATAATGTTGCGGACTCCTGGGGCGTGGGAGCTTCTACACGCGAGATGTTGAATGAACCGTCCTGATTGAATAAGCCTTCCACCTTGACCCGGTCGCCGACCTGAAAGGGTCCATCGCGTACGACCGAAGCATCGACCGTCACTGTCGTGCCGCTGATGACCCACTGGTCCCCGGCCATGCTATCTACGATCCCGACGAAAGCAACCGGCATCGCGTTGACTTTTGCATTGGTTTCTGTAGGTAGCACTGGAGCGGTTGCAGCGCCACAGGCGCTCAGGACCAGCGTAGCGATGGTTAGGACAAAGGTGAGAAAAGGAATGTTTTTCATGATCTGCCTCTCTTTATGTGGTTTACTGAATTTGATTGTGCCTATCTTAGCGGAACGGGGTTTCTGCCACAACCTGCATTGGTCGCAGGTTCGGGTGCCGGAAGTACAAGGCCGCTTAAGACCAAAGTCTTAAGCGACATACGGCTTTTGGTCGTTCAAAAAATAAGGCAGGCTCTACTATAATAAAAGCGCTGAAACTACTCAGCCTACTTTTTTACCTAGACCTGATCAGATACAAAGCGCTAAACTTTTGTGTGGAGAGTGTATATGTCAATGCCATTTCGGATTCCCCTTAGACAAGCGACCCTGGCGCAGCGTTTCATGCTCGCCAGCCTGGTCATTTTGGTAGCAGGTATGGCGGGGATCGGTATCTGGGTCGGGAACCAGATCAAGAATGGGGTCGTTCACCGTACCGGCGCCACGACCGCCCTGTACGTGGATAGCTTCGTGACGCCTCTTCTACAGGAGCTCGGCAGCGCCGGCGCTCTTTCGCCGGAATATAGCGAGCAGTTGAGCAAACTGCTACAGGACACACCGATGGGACAGCAGATCGTGACCTTCAAAGTCTGGGACACCACGGGGAAGGTGATTTACAGCACCGATCAGGAAACTATCGGTCAAACGTTCCCGGTCGGCGAGGGATTGGCCCTTGCCATTCTCGGACAGGTCAGTTCGGAGATCAGCCAACTGGAGGCGGAGGAAAACATTGCTCAGCGTGCTATTCGCTCTGAACTCCTGGAGACCTACAGCCCTGTCCGCCTCAGCGGGACGAACGAAGTGATCGCGGTCGCGGAGTTCTACCAGACGGTAGATGCCCTCAACCAGGAAGTCGCCGCGGCGCAGCGCCGAAGCTGGCTTGTCGTGGGCGCGGTGACGCTGTTCATCTACCTGCTGCTGGCAGGCTTCATCCAACGGGCGAGCAACACGATTGAGCAGCAGCGGGATACCTTGAACAACCAGATTACCCGCCTGACCGAGCTTCTTGCACAGAACCAGGACCTGCACAAGCGTGTGCGTCGCGCCGCCGCCAGTGTGGCGACCCTGAATGAGCGTTTTCTTCGGCGAATTGGCTCTGAGCTGCACGACGGTCCATCTCAGGACCTGGGGCTGGTCCTGCTGAAGCTGGATGTGCTGATTGGCCGTTCGGAACAGGCCCAGACACAGACGTTCGCCTGCTTTCGTCGAGGAACTGACCAGCATCCAATCAGCTCTGCAGAATGCCCACAAGGAAATCCGCGCGATCTCCAGCGGGCTGAGCTTGCCGCAACTGATGGAGCTTTCGCTCCCCGAAACGGTGATCCGAGCCGTCCGCGCGCATGAGCGCCGCACCGGCAGCCGGGTCACGCTGGACGTGGCAACGCTGCCCGAACAGGCCGCCTTACCTGTGAAGATTACCGTCTATCGAGTTCTACAGGAATCCCTCAATAATGCCTTCCGCCACGCCGGGGGTGCGAATCAGCAGATACGGGCATTTATGGAGGGGAACTTAATAGCGCTGGAAATTTCGGACGAGGGTCCCGGGTTTGTCATACAGCCGACGATGACGCTCAATGGACACCTTGGGCTGGCAGGGATGCGGGAACGCGTGGAGAGCCTGGGCGGCAGGTTTTCGGTGAAGAGTGAGGCAGGTAAAGGGACACAGGTGACGGCTCGACTGCCTTTGCAGTCAGAGGAAGGCGATCATGAGCGATAAGATCCATGTTGTGATCGCCGATGATCACACCCTATTTCGAGAAGGCTTAGCGGGCATCATCGCCGGGACGGAGGACTTTGAAGTCGTAGGACAGGCCGGGACGATGAAGGATGCAGTTCAATTGGCCCGCGATATTTTGCCTGATATCATCCTGCTGGATATTGATATGCCAGGCGGTGGACTGGAAGCTGCACGTATTATTGCCGAGGAATGTCCGGTCACACGAATTGTAGTTCTAACGTCTTCTGAGGAAGATGACCATTTGATTGGCGCTTTGAAGATCGGCGCGCGAGCGTATATTTTGAAAGGCGTAGCTGCCCGGGAATTGATCCGCATTCTTCGTGCCGTCCAGGCGGGAGAAAGCTATGTACCCCCCATCCTGGCAGCCAGCCTGCTGCTCGAAATGCGCGAAGCCCAATCGCAGCAAAAGCAAGCCGCCGGTCCTCTGGACGAGCTAACTCCTCGTGAACGGGAAATTCTTGAGAGCCTGGCGGCTGGTCTCAGCAATAAAGAGATCGGAGAAAAGTTGTTTTTATCGGAGAAGACGGTCAAGCATTACATGACAAACATCTTGCAGAAACTCCAGGTACGCAACCGGGTGGAAGCGGCTCTCCTCGCGCAGAAAGAAATGAAGAAATCCTGACTGAAATCTTGCTTTGTTTGATTCCATAGCTTGTGGAGGTTGCCAGGCGAGCAGAGGCAGGCATCCACGGGTCGGGCAATCGCAAAGCATCCCTGTGGGATTGGGGGTGGAGCAATCCATCTATGCTCCTGTGTAAGATATGCCTACGAGTGGCAGTCTCAAAATTACCATATCGTTTCGTTTGTGACTGATGCAGAGTACGTCCCGAAGGTTTTATCTCGTCCGGGCCTCTTTGCGGAGCAAACTCTTCGACCCTGGCCCGTGCGCCGGAGCCGGGGCGAGCAGGACAGCGCCTTCGGGATATTACAAACCGAAAAAAGGAACCCAAATGGACTTCAAGTTGACCATCTATTCCGATTACATCTGACCGTGGTGTTATGTCGGCCAGGGTGTGGTCGAGAAATTGAAAGGGGAATACAACCTGGACGTGGAGTGGCGTCCGTTCTATCTGTATTTCGACACGCCGCCGGAAGGCAGGGAGCTGCCGGAGCACGTCCAGCGGGCGCGCGTAAGCGGGTCGGAAGAACGGCTGAAACAAATGGCCGGTCAATACGGGATGGACTTTCAATCCACGGAAAGAATTTATAACACGCGCCTGGCGCATGAGGCGACCGAATACGCGCGCGAGTGCGGAAAAGCGAACGCGTTCCACCGCGCGCTGTTTCGCAGGGTGTATGCCCAGGGAGAGGATCCCAGCCAGTGGGACGCTTTGCGGGCGACGGCCGAAGAAGTGGGATTAGATGCGGACGAGATGCAGAACCAAGTGGAAAGTGGTAAGTACACTGAGATTGTCGAGGACCAGGTGCGGTCCGCGTACCAGTTGGGGGTGACAGGCGTGCCGACCTACGTGATCAATGACCGCTATGCCATTGTCGGCGCACAACCGTATGAGGTTTTCCAAAACGCATTGGGGCAAATATTGAAGCGTGACTCGTAAGCGTATACGCATCCATTCCGCCTGGTGATTTCAAGCGCTAGCGAGAAACCTTTTGCACGTTGGAGCAGCGGTTCTTGGGCTGGTACGACAACGGTCCACAACAGTCGCTGCACGGCGGAAGCATCGTCATGCACAAGGGCAGCAGCATCCAATTATGGCTGGAATATCCTCGTTCCTGGTCTGAAAGCCGCCCAGGAAAACCAGAAGTGATTGATGGATACCATCGGAATGTGTTGTGTTCCAGCGAGCCGACCGCTTTCGGCGATGCCTAAAACATTCCATGTACTCGCCGTTTCCCTATCCTTTTGGTGATTGGATCGAGCACATCTTGACTCTTAAATCAATCACCCCTCCACAGTCTGGAGTGGAATACCGCGCGAGGCTGCCCGTGTTATTCCGGAAGAGATACAGGAAAAGTATCCCGAAATTCCTTGGGGAAGATGCAAGGAATCCGCAACGTGCTTGTGCATGAATATTTTCGCTTGGATGAAGAAATCCTTTGGAACGCAAGCCAGAAGGATATTGCGCCTGTGATCGCTGCTTTGGAAAAACTCGTTTGAAAACACACAAAATAAACAGTTCATGACTCTCAAAGCGACAAATTCCTTTGGGAGTTTTACATTTTATGGAACTAAACTTGGGCGCCGATCAATAACAGGGCAAGCGCCACATGGTAAACTTCATATATTGTCCCAAAACTTGAGGCCTGCAATGGTATCACAAGTGAACACCAGCAATTTATGGCAAAAACCACGTTCGTTCCACCTGAATTCTAGCGAAAACTACTATGAAAACCCCTTCTGCAACCGCTATCGCAAATCCAAATATCGCTTTCATCAAATTTACATTGGCATACCCCCATCGAACTGACCGCAAGGTATATTTTTAGACAGTAAACATCACAAGCAGAAACACTTTTCCTGGAATACCAGGAATAACCAATTGTATTAACTCAAAGATCGGTTGCAAAGTGTTACTTCAGCGTTGTAATCGGGCGGCATTGCAACAAGTACAACTCTCCGTCTGAATATGCACATTCGATATCAACCGGATGCTCCATCGTGGTTTCCAATGTCAGGGCAAGCTTTGCCATTTCGACCACCTGCTCGTCCGTTAAACATGTTTCTGTGCGAAGGAAGCGAGGTACCTCCACGTCGTGCGTGCCATGCGGCGCGGATACTGTCATGCGTTGCTTGTCCGCGATCATCCGCTGGATGATTTCCAGATCCGACTTGCGTACAATAAACGTATCTGGCGTGACTGTCCCGCCAACGATGCTCTCACCCAGTCCCCAACTGGCGTTGATCATGATTTCATCACGACTGCCGGTGACTGGATTAGCGCTGAAAACGACCGCAGAAACATCAGAAGCCACCAACTGTTGAACGAACACGGCAATTTGCGGACTCTCCACAGGCAGCCCTTGCTGGCGGCGATACTCCAAAGCGCGTTCCGAGCGAGCAGACTCCCAGCAGCGTGTTATAGCTTGAATAATGGCATCCGCGCCGACGATGTTGAGATAGGTTTCATGTTGACCCGCGAACGAGGCGGTTGCTCCATCTTCATCCACAGCGGAGGAACGTACAGCGGCGATAAAGTCGGGAAGGCGGTGGCAGGCCATCAAGTCTGAGATCGCAGCGCTGATTTCATCCTGCAAGTCATGCGGGTGTGCTTCATCCATCACCGTTACCGGCAGGGAGAAGCCATCCGGTACGCGGTGATACATTCGGGCAAGGCGGCTGAGATTTGCCGCCTTGCCACCTACCAAGGCTACATCAAATGATCTGGGATCACCCAACCAGAGCAGGTTCATGCTCAATTTCCTCAACGTTAACTTCTTCAACTACCACGCGCACGGTGCCAGCATTGCCATCCACTTCAAGCAGTTGCCCGTCCTTGAAGGTAGTGGTTGCATTGCCCGTGCCGACCACGGCAGGGATGCGATACTCCCGGGCAACGACGGCGCTGTGTGACAGCACCCCACCGCTATCGGTGACGATGGCTGAGGCTGTGGCGAACAGCGGCGTCCATGGCGGTTCTGTAGCGATGGCTACCAGCACGTCCCCCGGTTGGAGTTTGCCTGCTTCTGCCAACGAGTGGATCACTTTCGCTGTACCGCGCGTCACCCCAGCCGAACCCGGTAATCCTTTGACCTTGTTCATTTCACTGTTGCCAGTGGGAGCTGGACTCATTTCACCTTTGAACATAGCCCGAACCATAGAGCCGCCATCGGTCATTTCAAAAGCTGGCGCGGTGCCCAACATCGGTGGCGGGGTCACCTGGCTGAAGTGTTCCATTTCTGTTTTGCGCTCCTGGATCAGGCGTTTCATCGAAATATCCTGACCCTTCTGCAGTTCATCCAGTGTCAGATAGAACACATCATTCACCGCATCCAGGGCCCCGGCTTGTGCCAGACGCCCTCCAAATTCCATGATGATCCGCCGGATGTGATAGAAGCAGCGCTGATCGATCCAGAAATTGTGGTCTTCATGAACAATGGTTGCAACCTGTGCCGCCTTTAACAATGTTTCAAAGCGCGCCACGATGGGCTGTGGATAACCAGCGAGTTTGGCACGCGCCTCAGTCACTGCTTTTTCACGCTCAGCAATCAATGAGGCTGGTTCCATTTCAGGTCGCAGATCGGACATCGCGACGTAAGCCTGCAAATTTTGGATGGCAGGCGTCGGATCTTCGATCCAACTTGGCTGGTCAAGCGCAAAGACAGAGTTAAGACGTTGACCGTAATAAGCCAACCATTTGTGCAGATCAGCCAGGAATGGCTGGCTGGCGGCTGATTTTTCCAGAGCAGTGATTACCTCACCCGCGGCGTGTTTGGATAGAATCTCACGCACCTCTGGTATCGACCGGGCAGTGCGGCTCAAACGCCAAAGTGCGCGGTCGCCTTCCATGGTCTTGTTGTCAAAGCCTTGCGTGAGTTGCAGGGCATCCAGCGTAGTGGCACCTTCGAATAACTCGCAGTACAACTCCTCGAACTGGCTCATGGCAAAGAGCATTGGCATGACAACCCCATGCAGGGCGCCCATGCGCTCCCCGCGCTTGATGGCTTCTGCTAGATGCGCGCGCAACTGATCGAGGCTCATGCCGCGCAAGTCGCTACTCTCGAAGTAGGCGATATGCTGTTTGATCTCCGGCAGGAGTTCATCATTCCAATAGGCATCGAATCTTTCGATAATGGGATTGAGGGCAGCCTCTTGTTGTTTTGACATTCCTGCCCCCACCTTGCCCATCATCATCTTGAACATGCCCGGCGCGGCGCGGTTGATAAACCCCATGGCTTTCATTACCGCTTCCGGCGGTAGCGCTTTGGGTACCATGCCCATATAGAAGTATGTGTTGATGCGGTTCAGATGCATTTCCATATCCAAACCTGCCTTCTCAAATCCGAAACCGGCGCCGACCATAAAAGCGCTGACCACGGAAAAAATCAGTTGCGGAACCGGCGTTTTGTATGCGGGATTCGACATCCAGGTGATTTTCGCGTCACGCGGGTTTTCCCAATTAATTGGGAAATCAGGCGATGTGGGAATGGGCTGACCGGGTGTTGTTGCTTGGGTATCTGAATTAGACATATTAGGCTCCTTTACTCTAAATTGTTGTGATCAGTATATTGCGTAAATATCCAACGCACATCGGTAACTTACCTATTCTGCTTGCCTAATTGGGTTGCCTATTTTTTTAGTCTCCAGTCTCTACTCCCAGGTTTTGCAGAGATTTTGGAGACTAGAGACTTAAGATTAACCCACGCTCTCTCGCCACCCGGATCGCGGCGTCGCGGGATTTAACATCGAGCTTATGGTAGATCGAGCGCAGATGGGCATCGACTGTGCGGCGGCTGACGACGAGTTTCTCTGCGATTTGCGGGTTGCTCAAATCCTGGGCGAGCAGGCGGAGTACCTCGATCTCGCGCGTTGTCAGGGCTGCGCTAGAGGCCGAAACCGATGCGGCAGGGGCAAGCGTGGATTCTGGTGGGTGAGGAATCGCCAGTATATCTTTCAGCGTCAGTTGATGGCCCGCCGCGAACTCGCGGACAAAGGCTTCATCACCCAATTGGGCGCGTAACTCGGCGTGAATGTCACCGATACCCAAGAATTGCCTGAAGACTTCTGCAATCCCTTCGCCACGCGTTTGATAGGTCCCGGTCAAAGCATCTGTCAGGCCAAAAATCCGTGCCGACCACACATCCTGACCTTGCTCATGCAGAACGACAGCCAGCATTGGCAGCCACATTGGCAACTGATGGTCACCTCGGTTGGCAGCCTGCTGGAAAGTGTCTTGCAGGCGGCGGCGCGCGGCGGTCAAATCGCCTTTCTGCATATCAAGCAACATGTGCAAGCTTGCCAGGCGGCTCAGGATACGCTCATCGCCGAGTTCCAGCGCCAGGCGCTCTGCTTCGTCCAATTGGGAGACCATCAGAGTGAAATCTCCTGTGAATAACGCGCTACTGCCTTGACGGGCGAGAGCCAACGCCAACCCAGCCGGGTTGTTTAACGCACGATTAATGCGTACGCTTTCAGTCATGTAGCGGGACGCCTCGGGGGGAAAATGAATGGGGCTAACATTAATATCCAACATGACAGTAGCCAGCTCTGTGTAGGCATACGCTTTCATGACGGTATCGGGCAAGGTTTCAAGCAGGGAGGCGGCTTCTGTTAGAAAGTGCTGCTTTGCCGTTTGATCCTCTTGAAAGGCAGTGATGCGGCTCAATTCCACAAGCGCTATGAGCACCCCGGTTTTATCGGCGAGGGCACGATACAACGTCAGGCTTTGTTCTAATAACATCCGCGCCCGGGCAAAGTCGCCCTGAAAGCGAGACAGGGCACCTGCCCCATACAGCGTCTTGGCACGGACAGCAGGTGCCAGCGCTCCACCCGAGTCCATTGCCAGGGATCCTTCCAGCCAACGACGTCCCTCGCTCCAGTAACCGCGGGTAAGCCAGAATATCTGTAAGGCGCCAGCCATGCGCTGAGCCAATTCACCCTCTTGATGTTCAATCGCCCAGTGAAGCGCGGAGCGCAAATTATCCTGCTCATGATCCAGTCGTTTAATCCAAGTCTTTTGGTCGGTCCCCGTCAACTGTTGCTCGGCATCTTCTGCAAAGGACAGGTAATATTTGGCATGAGCACGGCGCGCGGCTTCCAGTTCATGCGTGGATGTCAACTCCTCCAACCCAAACTCGCGGATGGTTTCCAGCATGGTCAAACGTGGCAGGCCATCCATCTCCAGTTTGACGCACGAGGCTCTTACCCACCAGAGATTTGAGCATATCCAGCGATGCCGAATCCCCGATTACGGACTGAGCTGCTTGCAGTGTGCATCCGCCTACAAAGGCAGCCAACCAACGAAACGTATACTTTTCATCAACTTCTAGCAGGTCATAGCTCCATTGAATGGCGCTGCGTAGAGTCTGTTGACGGGCAGGCATATCGCGTGCACCGCTTGTGAGCAATTGTAGGGGAGACTCTCGCAGTTTTTCCAACATCGTTTTTGGCGGGAGTAGTTTGATGCGCGCAGCTGCCAGTTCAATCGCCAAAGGCAGTCCATCGAGGTGCACGCAGATTTCAGTTACAGCGGGAGCATTCTCTGCAGTCAGTTCGAAATCGGGCTGGACTGCCTGTACACGTTGTATGAATAGCGCAATGGCGGGAGATTGCATCAAGATATTGGCGGATCGATCATCGGATCTTATTACGTGATCATCTAATTCGAGCGGTGCTAGAGGAAACTCATGCTCGCCACGCAAGCGTAAGGCTTCACGGCTTGTGACCAGCATCCGCAACTCGGCGCAGGCGTTCAACAACTCTGTCAATAGCGGAGCGGCAGATACGATCTGCTCGAAATTGTCGAGCAACAACAACGTTTGCTTTTTGCGTAGGAAATCCTTGAGACTGTCAAGCAACAATCGGTTGGGAGATTCGGTAACGCCGAGTGCCTGTGCAATCGTTGGAATAATCAAGGGTAGAGTCGCTGATTGCTGCCAGGGAAATAAAAAAGACGCCATCATTGAAAGGCGTTTGTAAACTCATGGCCAACTTGTAATGCCATGCTTGTCTTTCCCACGCCCCCGGGACCAGTGATTGTGACCAGGCGCACGTCAGCCCGCGTCAAAAGTTTATGCAGAGCCGCTGTATCTCGTTCGCGGCCGAGAAGTGATGATAAGCAAAGTGGGAAGAATATTTGACATTATGGATATTATATGTCAATTTTTTCATACTTTGAGAATCAATTTCTTCACTTTTATATATCATTGAATCGATGGACCTTCGTGGTAAACTGAATTTATGTCCACCGCTACTGCTCTCGCTCATCCAAATATTGCTTTCATCAAGTAGACAACAGCAATACTCCATTGCGCTAACTGCAAGGTTCGTAATACAGTGGGGCATATCACTGGCGGAAGTGCATTTTCATCCTACCATCAAGTCACGAGCATTTTCCCAAAGATAAACACTCAAATTGCCAAAGTCTTGAAATCCCAAGCGACGATATACGCGGTAGCCCTGTTGAGATGCTTGTAAAATGCTAATTCGATATCCCATCTCGCGCGCCTTGAGCAATGCAGCCATTGTGACGGCCGAGCCAATCCCTTGACCGCGCGCCTCAGAAATGCATGTGACATTATAGATTCCCGCCACCCCCTCGGAGAGGAATAACTGCGATGTGCCAACTGGCTTTCCATCCAATAGGGCCAGATATGTTCGAAACTGCGGATTAAAGATTGTATCCACGAAAAAGTTGTACCAAACCTTCTCGAACTTCTCGCTGATTCTGAAACCAATACTTGCAACGTGAATCCATTGCCTCAGTGCGTATTCATCAGCTACCGGGACGATCCTCAGGTCAGGATGTGTGGGCAGATCCTCTGTCAATGACGAAAGATCGACCGCCATCTCAGTTGCGAACGATTCTCTGAACGTCAAACCATGGGCAAGCAGAGCCTTATATATCTCAGTTGACGAAACGCCTTCATGAACCAGCCAGGAGAGTTTCCTGATATTCAATGATCTGAAGTGAACCAGTGCGGTTTCAATGAGATCGTCAACTCCCTTAAGTGGCAACTGGTCACACACAACCAGGTTCATGAAAAAATCTGGTAGGTCCGTCATCAGCCAGCTTAGGTATCGGCCGATTGACAATTCAACGTTTGGCGAACGTCCCAGGCAGTAATGGTAATTTTTCCAATTTGTTCTGATGGCAGCTTTTATTGATTTCTCTGCTGAGCGTTGGCTTAGGATGTTTTCCATAGGACGATCCTGGTATTCGTATCAAATCGGCTTGCTAAAAGCGGAACCATTTCTTTTCATAGCGCAAATAGCAAAACAGCATTAATGCACTGGCCATTGAAAAGAAAACTTGCAGGAACCAAACCGGGCCGACGGGCAGGCTGATCACATATAGCCAATACACGGCATTTCCCAGGTTACCCAATGCGAGATGTCCCAGGCTGTAAGAACTCAGATCTTTTGTTTTGAAGGCTTTGAACAGCATGGGGAGATTGCTGCTGATAAAGATCATGCTGGACGCAAAGCCGACCAACATTTGAAGATTAGTACTGTTCATAACTTAAGACCATTTCGTCTTTTTACGAGTGAACATAGGTGACGTATTACGAACGCTCTGTCAAGCGGCGGTTTTTACTTATCCTCAATACTGCATTTATTGATTGGCATTAGCATTCCGCTGCGTTAGTACTCCCAAAAGCAACCCGAAGACCAGAACGTGGTTCATAATCAGCACAATGAGCTGGGACGTTGTTGGAGTTGGTAATGGAGGTGTCGCACTGAGCGGCGTCACGATCATATTCATGACAATGAAAACACCAAATCCATACAGGAGCGAGCCAGGGATGATATAGCGCCGCAGGAGTGGAATTTGGTCAGCGCTCAGGATAAAAACGCCAGCAATTACAATGCTAAAAATGTAGTGGAATAGCGCTCCGAGCAAGGCGGTGGCGATGCCACCTGCAAAGGCAGCTTCGCCCAATGCGCCGCTGGCTATATATTGATATACAGTAATTAATGGGACCCCGCCAAGGATACTGGTAACAAACCAGTGATAGACTATCCCATCGGTAAAACCGATGATCAGTCCGGCGATCACACTGGAGCGCAGGAGTGAATTGCGGGTGGTGGGGAATGTATTCGCTATCGTAGACATAATAATGGTTCCTTTTTCCGTTTGATTCTAAAGAATTGACATACGGTCTTGTCACTGTACTCTTTTTTCACCACATATCGAGCGCAGCCTAATGAGAAGTTAGCTTGCCCTTGTCGACATACTGACTCTGCCTGCCATGAAGAAGCCGACCGCGAACAAACCTTGAACGACAATCACTGCCCAACCAAAAGGCGTATATACAGCAGTAAGCTGAACGTATAGGCTCGTCAGGGCGTGAAGAGCGAAGTAAATTGTGAGACCAAGTGTTACTCCATCACCCGCTCTTGAAGCCTCGGCATTGCGGACGAGCCATGCGATGAGACCCAATCCAAGCAGTTCAACACCTGTAAAGCGAACAGTCATTAAATATGCTGGTGAAGGTGTCTCTCCTATTCCAGCTCCCGCCACCATTGCGGCTGGAGCTAAAAGTTGAGCGAGACCGACAATGATCATGAAGAGACCAGCGACGGTAAATACAACATTGAGTTTCATCTGATTTTTCCTTTAGTGAAAATATTATCGAACGGATCACCGCGGCGGGAAGATTTAAGCCTCTTCCAGGAACATCAACTCAGGTTGGGAAACAACGCCGGCGTTCTTCATCTTTTCCTTGAGAGCATCCGATGTGGCGAAAGCCTGCGCTGCGTCAACCGAAGGCCAGTCCATGATGATTGTGATGTCATTCGAATCGCTAGCTGACTTGAGTATCTGAAATCCGGTGGAACCGTATTCCTTGCGCCTCTGATCGTCCTCGTCAAAAATCTTGCGCCATGCTGAATAATCCTGAACTCTGTGGTGAACGAGAAGTTTAGCCATTTCATATCTCCTTTTTGATAGGGTTTTGAACTCATGTTTTCACTATAGGCGGACAAGGGCCGATTGTCATCCTTCTTTTAGGATGAAAAAAGTAGATAGATATCGCAAATCCTTTCGTCGGATATAATCCGAGTGAATTAGTAAGATTTAGGTGCGACCCAGAGGATTGCTATCGTGCATGACCATGATCCATCCCCCGATAAAGTGCTTGTTGAAGACTTGACCTGGCGTGAACAGGAGGTGCTAACGCTCCTTGCCCAGCGTCTGACCAACCGCGAGATCGGTGATCACCTCCATCTGACTGAAAATACGGTCAAGAGTCACGTTGGGAGTATCATTGGCAAACTGGGCGTGAAGGACCGTCGGCAAGCTGTTGAGCGTGCAAAAGAACTAGACCTGTTGGACTTGGATAGGAAAACCGCGTCCAAGTTTGCACATGCCCTGCCCGCTGAACCGACGCTCTTTATTGGTCGGACTGAGGAGTTGGCTGAAATCCGCCGCCTTCTGGATGAAACGCGATTATTAACACTGATAGGCACTGGTGGCATCGGCAAAACGCGCCTTGCTCTGCAAGCTGCAAGCGATCTGCACGACCAATTTGAGAATGGGGTCTTCTTCGTGTCGCTGGCCCCGATCAGTTCCGGCAAACATATCGTTCAAACCATCGCTGAAGCGATAGGTTTCCCCCTTTCAACCGATCAAACACCCGTAGATCAATTGTTGTCCCACCTGCGAAGAAGGCAACTTTTGTTGGTAATGGATAACTTCGAGCACTTGCTCGACGATGTGGATATTGTTGCGAAGATTTTGCAAGCTGCACCCAAGGTAAAGGTTCTCGCCACCTCGCGGGAGAAGTTGAAGTTGCACGGCGAGACTGCGCTTACCGTCAAGGGTATGGGCCTCTCTGACCAAAAAACACCCAGCGACCCGCAGGATTATGGTGCCATCGAATTGTTCTTGCATAGCATCCGACGTGTCCACCCCAGGTTCGACCCCAAGGCAGACGATATGAACCATTTTGCTCATATCTGTCGGTTGGTGGAGGGATTGCCACTGGCGATTGAGTTGGCGGCAGGCTGGATCAACGTTTTGTCACCTGAAGAACTGGCCGGTGAGATCCAAAGGGGTCTGGATATCCTGACCTCGGAGATGCGTGATGTACCAGAGCGCCACCATAGCATGCGAGCTGTGTTCGACCAGTCGTGGTCATTGTTGGACCGGACCGAGAGAGTGACGTTCATGCGCCTTTCAGCCTTTCGGGGTGGCTTTACCCGCGAGGCAGGGCAGGCGGTTACGGGAGCCTCGCTTCAGTTGCTGGCCGGACTTGTCAACAAATCATTCATCCGCCACGATCCGACCTCCGGCCGTTTCGAGATCCATGAATTATTGCGGCAGTACGCCCAGGAGCAGCTTGAAGAGACACCAGAGGACAGCATCATCGCCCTGGAAGCACATGCTGCTTACTTCGCAAGTTTCATGGAGCAGCGTTGGGAGCATCTTAGAGATCACAGGCAAAAAGTTGCACTGAATGAGATCGATGCTGACCTAGAGAACATAAGAACCGCATGGCGTTATCGAGTTGACCAGGCTAATGCCACACAAATGAAAATGTTCATAAATACTCTCTGGCTCGTCTATTGGTTTCATGGTTGGTACCATGGGGGTGAGGAATTATTCAGTGAAGCTGTTAACGCACTGTCTGTAGAAAATGTAGATGAGGAAGCTGAAATTGTGAAGGCGCTCGCAATGGCCCACCGGGGATTTTTTAAAGCGTGGTTAGGATTTGCAGATCAAGGTCACAACCTGGCAAAAGAAAGCGTTGATATCCTCGAACGACTGGACCGTCCCTTCGAATTGGCCCTCGCACTGAGCAGTCTGAATTTGGCTGCCAACTTCCTCACCCGCTATGATGAAGGGGAGAAAGATGCACGTAAAATGCTCGGCATCGCCACTGAGCTGGATGATAAATGGCTGCTGGCCTTTTCGCTGTACAAGGTGAGCGTGGCCAACCCACCAAAGCGAGACTATGCTGAAATGAAACGCGTCGCACAAGCCAGCATGAAGCTTTACGAAGAACTTGGTGAAGGGATGATCTCGATATTAGCTCTTGTAACACTAGGCCATGCAGCATTCGCCCTTGGTGAGTATGTACAGGCCAGGGAAATTTATCTGCGATGTCTGAGAACATCGGAGGCAGTTGGCTATCGTTGGGGAATTGCAAACGCATGCAAGTATCTGGGCCAGATGGCCTTGTCATTGAATGAAACCGCAGAAGCTGAAACATACCTTCTTCGAAAGCCTCAAGATCGCGGATGAAACAGGTTCGGGCCGTGATCAGGTCAATTTACTGTGCGATCTCGCCAGAGTTCGGATAGCAGAGAACCGTTTGGAAGGGGCAGTGGAATTGCTGGCCGGAGTGCTTCAGCATCCCGCCAGCCATCTACATCGATTGGGGGGCGGGAGAGTTCGTGACCGTGCGCAGGAATTGCTTGACACGCTCAAAGCTGAGCTTTCGGCAGAGAGCTATGATAGGGCATGGGAGCGGGGGAATGCCCTGGAATTTGGCCAGGTTGTTGTAGACTTGTTGGCGAACCTTTAGCGACACAATTAGCTCTTAACCACCTTTTATGATACTCTCTTCAGGTATTACAGCACTTTCATGTTGGAATTGGGCAGCGGTGGGACAGATAAAATTCTCCTATAGGCATGTAAGACAGGTTAGAGCCAAAACCAATGAATTTCTTTATGAGGAGGTGGTATCATCGCGCAATGACCACTGCCACTGCTCAAGCGTTTTCTAATATTGCATTCATCAAATACTGGGGAAACAGGGATTCTGATTTGCGCATCCCTGTCAACGGATCCATCTCGATGAACCTGGACGGCCTGTTGGCGCGCACAACGGTTACCTTTTCCGCTTCCTTCCAGGCCGACACCTTGCGCATCAGCAACCGGTTTGTGACCGGGACCGGGTTGGAGCGCGTGAGCAACTTCCTGGACCTGGTGCGCCAGTCAGCAGGGATGAACCTGCGCGCTGAAGTCGTCAGTGACAACAACTTCCCATCCGGCGCGGGGATCGCTTCCTCCGCCGCCGCTTTTGCGGCCCTGGCCCTGGCTGCCAGTTGCGCCGCGGGGCTGGACCTGAGCGAAGCCGAGCTTTCCCGCCTGGCCCGGCGTGGGTCCGGCTCTGCCAGCCGCTCCATCCCTGGCGGATTCGTGGAATGGCTGGCCGGAGAAACGGATGATGATTCGTATGCAGCCTCCATCGCAGCGCCCGAACACTGGGACCTGGCCGATTGCGTGGCGGTGGTCAGCGCGGGACACAAGAAGACCGGCTCTACCGAAGGACACGCCCTGGCGCCGACCAGCCCCTTGCAGGCTGCGCGCGTGGCAGATGCGCCCCGCCGCCTGGATCTGTGCCGCCGCGCTATTTTGGAAAGAGATTTCGCTGCGTTTGCGTCCATTGTCGAACTGGATTCCGACCTGATGCACGCAGTGATGATGACCTCCACCCCGGGGCTGTTCTACTGGCAGCCGGCTTCGATCAGGGTCATGGAAGCGGTGCGAGAGTGGCGGGCGCACGGAGCGCCCGTCTGCTATACGGTGGATGCCGGGCCGAATATCCATGTCATTTGTCCGCGGGAGCAGGCCGGTGTCATGGAAAGGCGCCTGCGGAAATTGCCGGGGGTGCAGAACGTGCTGGTGGCCGCAGTCGGCGGTCCGGCGCGGATTGTTTCTTAATTCTCTCTCATTTCTCCGTTTTTGTTTCAGGATATAATGGGTGCGCCTGTTTGACGATTGACTTGTGCCGCATTGCGGTATTCGATTGGTATAGAAAGAACGATGAATATTACTTTACTTTCCGCTTTGGTTTTTGTCGGCGTATTCGCCGCCGTTGTCTTGATCCACGAGTTTGGTCACTTCCTGGCCGCCCGGCTTTTTAAAGTCGAGGTGGAAGAATTTGGGATTGGGCTGCCCCCCCGCGCGCTGAAACTCTTCAAATGGAAAGGAACCGATTTCACGCTTAACTGGTTGCCGTTGGGCGGGTTCGTGCGCCCGAAAGGGGAAAACGATCCCAGCGTCGAAGGCGGGCTGGCTGCCTCCAGCCCGTGGGTGCGCCTGGGGGTGCTCCTTGCCGGCCCGCTGATGAACTTGCTGGCAGGCATCCTGGTCAACAGCATCCTGTTTGCGCAGATGGGCGTTCCGGATACCTCGCGCGTGATCCTGTACGACGTCACGCCGAATTCCCCGGCCGCGCAAGCCGGTTTGCAGGCCGATGACCTGATCGTGGCGGTGGACGGGGAACCGATCAACGGCGATGATGAGTTCCGCTCTGCGATCCAGGCCCATCTCGACCAGCCCATGGACATCACCGTGCAACGCGGCGATGAGACGCTCGATCTCACGGCCACGCCGCTCAGCAATCGTTCAGCGGACGAGGGCGCACTGGGCATTCTGCCGGGACCGCCGATGGTGCAAGCCAATTCCTTTATCCAGGCCATTCCTTATGGCAGCATGTATACCTATGCCCAGATCCGCCAGATCATTTCACTGCCGGTCATGCTCATTCGCAACCAGCTCTCCCCCGAAGAAGGCCGCTTTATCGGCCTGAAAGGCATTTACGATTTGTTTGGGCAGGCCGTCAGCCGGGATGTGCAGAGCCGCGAATCGACGCCTCCCGCCTCGCCGACAACGGCGCCCATCGAACCGACCAACTTTACGCTGCAAATCATTGCCTCCCTCACGCTTACGTTGGGCATCTTCAACCTGCTGCCTTTCCCGGCTTTGGATGGCGGGCGCATTATTTTCGTGCTTCCCGAGATCATCTTGCGCCGGCGTGTCCCGCCTGAGTTCGAAAATATCGTCCACGCAGTTGGCTTTGCACTGTTGTTGGCCTTTATGCTTTACATTAATGCCATGGACTTTATCAACCCCGTCCAGATCAACCTGCCCTGAGTTGACTTAAAATGAACGATGAACTGATCCCGTTTCAAAAAGTGCTGGATACCTTGCTCGATCCAAGCAAGGACATTCCGCATCGTCACCTGAGCGAGTTTTCGGACATCCTACCTGCCTCGCTCCAGTCGTTTCTGGAGGTCTGGCCGCAGGTCGAGCTCGAGCGCAAGCTGCTCCTGCTCGACCGGCTTAACGCCCGGGCGAACGAGGATACCCTGGTTTCCTTCGACGACCTGGGCCGCGCCCTTTTGACAGATCCAGAGCCCCAGGTGCGCATCCGCGCCATGCGGTTGCTGGTCGAAAGCGAAGATGTGCGCCTTGTCCCCATCTACATCGATATGGTGACCACAGACAGCAACGCGGCTGTCCGCGCGGAGGCAGCCTCTATGTTAGGCCTGTTTGTGCAACTGGGCGAGTTCGAGGATATCCCGGCCGATGTCCATCACCGGGTCGAGGATGTGTTGCTGGAAGTGCTCAACAGCGAGGACGATCCACCCGTCCGTCGCCGCGCGCTGGAAGGGTTGGGATTCTCATCCCGTATTGAAGTGCCGGTGTTGATTGCGTCCTCTTACAAGCGCCAGGACCCGGCCTGGCAGGCCAGCGCGATCTTTGCGATGGGTCGTTCCAATGATGAGCGCTGGTCGGATCATGGTCTTGCGCGCGATCGTCTCGGAAGACCGGGCCGTGCGCCTGGCGGCCGTGCAGGCTGCCGGCGAGCTGGAGTTAAAGCTGGCCCGCCCGCTTTTGTTGCGTTTGCTGGAAGATGAGTTCGATGAAGCCATTGCAGGCGCGGCTATCTGGTCATTGTCACAGATTGGCGGTGAAGACGTGCGGATATATTTGCATAGCCTGCTCGAGGCCGTGGAAGACGATGACGACCAGGTTGCCTTGCTGGAAGAAGCGTTAGACAACCTGGCCTTTACCGAAGATATGGCCATTTTCGACCTGCTGGCATTGGATGCAGACGAACCCGATGAAATAGATTTGGAAGAATAACCAGCGTGCGGGGTCATATGCGCTATGTTGCACTCGCGATCGTGATGGCCATTCTCCTGCTTGGCCTGCCTCTGCAGGCTTGGGCGCAGTCCGGAATTGAAGTGACGGATGTTGGGGTGTTGGACGATTTCGGCCAGCACGTCACCTTTCAGGCCCGGATCCAATCCCCTGTCCCTATCACAAGCGCATCCCTCGTCTTCAGCGATAGTTTCGATGATGTTGTCCGCCGTTTTCCGGTGACGCTTGGAGAAAATGGGGCTGTATCCTATCGCTATGACGCAACCCAGAACGTGTTGCGCCCATTTGTGACGATAAACTTCTGGTTTGAAGTTGCCTTGCAAAATGGACAAACGCTCAAGAGCGACAATTATCGCGTGCAATATATCGACGACCGTTTCCCCTGGCAACAGCAGGCGGATGGCTCCCTACGGATCCACTGGTATGAGGGCGATCCGTCTTTTGGAGACGCTTTGCTGGATGTGTCCCGCCGCAGTTTGAACGCGGTCAATGCGCTCATTCCCGCCCCACCGGATGAGCCTTTGGATGTGTACGTGTATGCGTCAACCACCGACCTGCAAAGCGCTTTATTTCTGGGGGGCGAAGAATGGCAGGGGGGGCACGCCAACCCGAAGATGGGTGTTGTCTTGCTGGCGATCACGCCCGGGCCGGGACAGAGCATCGAGATGGAAACGCTTATTCCACACGAGCTGGCGCACGTGATGCTCTATCGCAGTGTTGGAGAGGGATATGACTTGTTGCCGGTCTGGTTGAACGAAGGCATCGCCTCGCTGGCGGAACTGTACCCCAACCCGGACTATGAACAGGCTTTGATGAGCGCCAGCCGGAACAGTTCGCTGCTGGCGATCCCCGATTTATGTGACGCCTTTCCGCTGGATGCTTCGCGAGCGTTCCTGGCCTACGCTGCATCGCAGTCTTTCGTCCGTTTCCTGCGCGATACGTACGGGACCGCGGGCCTGTTTTCGCTGGCCTCGGCCTACGCCGACGGCCTGAGCTGTGACCAGGGGGTGGTGCGCGCCTTGGGCACTTCGCTGGTTAGCCTGGATACCCGTTGGCGAGAAGCGGTCTTAGGCGAAAATGTGGCCGGCGTATTCTTGCGCAATATGTCCCCGTATCTGGGCTTGCTCGTTTTTATGCTTTTGATTCCCCTGATCGGTTTTTTCCAAAGGAGGCCTGCGGATGCCAGAGCAGGATGAAGTCGTCCGCGTGCACGTTTGGGTGCAGGGGCGTGTGCAGGCCGTCGGGTTTCGCGCCTTCGTCCAGCAGAATGCCAACCGGACCGGGGTCACCGGCTGGGTGCGCAACGTTGGTTATGATACGGTTGAAGCCGTGGCCGAGGGAACCAAATCGCAGACCGAGGATTTTTTACGGATGGTCAAGCGCGGGCCGTCGAGCGCACGCGTGGATGAATTGCGAGAAGAGTGGAAACAGGCTACGGGGGAGTTTCAATCGTTTCGAGTTAATCCAGTATGTAACTAACGCCAGATTGAAATAACCATTTTTTCTGTACACGGACCACGCGGGCTTTTACGGATTCCTTCCGTGATGCCCGTATACTGAATGAATAATGCTGAATTCAGGTTGTCTAAATCTCTTCTATCTTACGACTACGAAAATCCCAATCCCCTCTCCTTCAGGGAAACCCATCTCCCCTGGCCAATGACCAGGTGGTCGAGCACTTCCACATCCAGCAGTTTGCCAGCCTGGACGAAAGCGCGCGTGACAGCCACATCATCCGGGCTGGGGGTTGGGTCGCCGCTGGGGTGGTTGTGGACGACGATCACGGCCGTTGCGCTGCGTCGCACCGCCGCTTTGAACACTTCTCCCACTCTGACCTGTGAAGAGTTGACTGAGCCCCGATATACTTCCACGATGTCGAGCACGTGATTGCGCGTATCGAGCAACAGCACGCGCAAATGCTCCTGCTCCAGTGCGGACATCTCATACTGTACCATCGCCGCCGCATCCGCAGGGGAGTTGATGGTGGGACGCACTTCAGGGGATTCGAGCGTCAACCGGCGACCCAGTTCGATGGCGGCCTTGAGTTGGGCTGCTTTGGCCGCGCCCAGGCCATGCTCGCGGAGCAATTCGTCGAAAGGCGCGCGGTGGATGCCGGATAGCCCGCCAAATTTGTTTATCAAGCGCTGCCCCACCTGGACGGCGTTTTCCCCCCGCACGCCCACGCGTAAGAGGATCGCCACCAGCTCGGCGTTGCTAAGCGCTTGCGGCCCGAGCGCGCACAGACGCTCGCGCGGTCGGTCGGATTCGTGTAAGTCGGTGATACGGTAGACAGGCTGTGTGAAAGTTTCGGTCATGGGTTGTCCAGTGCTGCAATAAATCCTTGTGATGGGAAAACTTTATCCGAATGGTTGAGCGATTATAAATGAATGCTAACTTTGTTATGCTTTCAGATACCCTACAAATATTTTACGGCTGGCCATTTTGCTTATGAAATTCCATTGCTTTAAAAACCGGTTCTCCCAATTTTCGGTATTTTCCCCTCGGAAGCGGTAGAGCCTAAAAACCAAATCTGGCGGAGCTGAAAGCTCCGCCAGATTTTATCTTGCGATATTTAGCCCTTCTATTGAAAACCGAGACAATAGCCATACTCGAAAACAGCCTGATGGATATCGGCTTGCAATTGACGCCAAAGCTGTTTGGGGCTGAGTTTGCCAGAGTCCTGATTGGCGATGACAAGCAAGCCCCAAACGATCAAAGCGGTCAACATCTGGCGCAGAATGCCAACCGGGTCATGCGAGGTGAGATGCTCTAGCTCCAGGGTTTGGCGCAGCCAGCGGAAGACGATCTCGATGGTCCAACGGTAGCGATATAACAAACAGATCTGGTCGGCAGACAGGTCGATCAGGCTGGAGAGCAAGATAATCTCTTGACCGTTGGTCTGGCGCACGCGCAGCATGCGGAACAGACGATCCCGATCTTTACCAAGATGCACCAGGGCGTCCTGCAAGACTTCGTAACCGCTGGAGAGTTGCTCTTCGTTTGGCAACGGAAGTTCCTTGACAAGGTGTGGTTTGATCTTGCCCGCTCGCTTGGTAACGAAGTCATTGCCACTTTCCACGATGTCATGGTAGGTCTGGATCTTCCAGTAGCCAGCGTCGAAGATGTAAATTCGCCCTTCTTGCTCGGCTAAATCACCCAACATGGCTTCGAAATAGGGTAAATTGTTGCCTGGTTCGGGTGTAAACAGGATCCGTTTGAAGTCACCACGCTCGCCATCGATGCACAGTTGCATTTTCATCCCGGCCGTGTCTTTATTCTTGCCCGGCGCCCATTTGCGCAGCTTCGGCGGCAGTTTCAACGTGGTGGCATCGAACAACTCCGTGCGATGTAACAAGCCGACAATCCCTTGCCAGGTGTGCTTGTCCAACACCCGCAGCTTGCGCGCAGGCAGGCTTTCAACTGCGGTCATCACGGCCTGCATCATCGCCAGGAACGGTTCTAAGGGACGATTACGGTTTGCCTGGGCCAATCCGGACACGCTGATCTCCACTCCCGCACCGTTGGCATGAAACAAGAGATCATTTTCCGCCGCATGCTGATGATCCCGCGTGCTGCGATAGGCCGTCACTTGCATCAACACCAGCCCGCGAAAATGCTGCTCAAAGTTCAATTTGCGTGCATGCCAATCGTAGTTGAACTCTTCTGCTACTTCTTGCCGTTTCGCGAGGACACCCTTTCCATTCAGAAATTCTCTCATCCGTTTTGGGTTGGCTAAATCTCGATATTCGTTTTTTAATTTGCTCATCTGCTCCTTCTTCTTTCGATTTGCTTTCTCCTATCATAACAAATCGAACCCGAAGACCAGAAAATAACTTCACACTATTGAGCCCTTCTTAGAAAGGCATTTTAGAGGCCGGCGATGTATTGAACCAACACGCTCATACATGCAACCCAGCCGACGAAAATGCCCCCAAAAAGGATTGTTCTCGAGCGAAAAGTGTCTTTATCCATTTTTAAGGCTCTCCTTTCTTTGGTTTGCTCGATCCATGTTTGGCAACAGCGATTTATGCCGATAAAGGGTGTTGCCTTGCGCTGTTGCCAGGTAACTCATCAAAGATGTCGTTGTAGGGGGAATTGAGTTACGGTCTCATAGATGAGTGTTTGCTTAGAAAACCCTGCCATGCGAGCTTTCAAGGCAAACGAGGTGCGATTATAGAAAGCGATGGTAAATCTCAGATGAGAAAGTTGTGAAGAACCTTTGTGGATTTAAGTAGAATTTTCTAAGCTGAAATGGAGCAATAATTTGCTTGACATTCAACTACCCCTCAAGTAGAATACCTTTCGCCTATCCTGGGCCTGTAGCGCAGTTGGGAGCGCGCCTCAATCGCACTGAGGAGGTCAGGGGTTCGAATCCCCTCAGGTCCACCAGATTTACGATTGACGATTTCTGATTTATGATTGTCTGTTACAATCAAAATCGTAAATCCACAATCAGAAATACGAACGGGCCCATAGCGCAGTTGGGAGCGCGCCTCAATGGCATTGAGGAGGTCGAGGGTTCGAATCCCTCTGGGTCCACAGAATCAAAACAAACCGCTCTCCGTGCTGGATGAGCGGTTTGTGTCTATGGAGGTTCAGGATGAAAAAAGGCCGGCTACCTACCTTCCAGGAAATCGAAGCGCTCACATCCTTTCTGCCGCGCTTGTATGCGGACGGTTTTTCGCCTGTTACCAGTTGGGAGGGCGGGAAACAGAAAGATGGTACGTTTACGTTACCCTACCCAAACTATCACAAGATTGTGAATGAGTTTTTCTATGCCGTAGCAAGCGAGGGCTGGCTCGATTATGAATATAATCCAGAGCAGGCCTATCAGATGCTTAAAGATGAAAACTTGATCAAAACCGCTTCCCTGTCCCAGATCAAGACGATGTTGACCTTCTGCTCCAGGGGCGAGCGTTTTTCGGATGGTCACTGGGCCCAAATGATCGAGGAAGGGCACATCCGCAGGCTGCTCGAGCGGCTGAACGAGATCAAAGCGGAACAGCTCCCGTCGGATCCATTGTAAGAAAAAGCCGGCTTGCGCTGTCTCTTCTACAAGAGTATAATGCTGAAAAGTCACGACAGGAGTAGTAGGTCATCCCGTCAGCGAGAAGGGAGAGCGAGGTGGAAGCCCTTCAACGGCATCAAGCGGGAATGCCAGGTTCCCTAATAGGACAAGAGACCGAACTCGCCTGTTATCCCCGTATGGGAAACTGCGTTGGTGAAAAAACAGTAGTCAACGCCGGGAAAGCCCGTTATAGCGCACGAGTGGTCCAGCATGTCGAAAAAGTCCAACAAGTCCAACAGGTTTGACCTGTAAGACTTGGTAGACCTAATAGACTTGTTAGACAATCCGGGTGGTACCACGGAGGTAACCCTTCGTCCCTGAGTGGATGAAGGGATTTTTTATTATCGTCCTGAGCGGAGCCGCGCTTGTCGGCGTAGTCGAAGGATGGCGAAAGGAGGCCGAAATGAAAGCAAACATCCGCATTAATTATGTCTTCTGGCAAGAGGGGCCTCTTCTCCTCGCGTCCACTCGGAGCAGTTTCCTCGCTTCTGATCAGAGGAGTCTTCTTCGCCTTAACAAAGCTCAAACTAAATGAAAATGACCGGAAGACCGAACAGCTGTCTTCCGCACGGCAAGTTGAATTTATCGAAAGCAAAACATCAAACGATGAGGAAAGAATGACAGATATTGCATACAACCATGCAAAAATTGAAAAGAAGTGGCAGAAAACATGGGAAGCCGACGGGTTGTACCGCTCCGTCATTGACGAGAGCCGGCCCAAGTTCTACGCGCTGACCATGCTGCCCTATCCCTCCGGCGACCTGCACATCGGTCACTGGTATGCGATGACGCCCTCGGACTCGCGCGCCCGCTTCAAGCGCATGCAGGGCTACAACGTGCTCTTCCCGATGGGCTTCGACGCCTTCGGCCTGCCTGCCGAGAACGCAGCCATCAAACGCGGTATCCATCCCAAAGACTGGACCTACCGCAACATCGATCGCATGCGCGAGCAGTTGAAGACCATGGGCGCGATGTTCGATTGGGAGCGCGAAGCCGTCTCTGCTGACCCGGAATACTACCGCTGGAGCCAGTGGTTCTTCACCCAATTGTACAAACACGGCATGGCCTACCGCAAAATGTCGCCCGTGGACTGGTGCCCGAACTGCAACACCACCCTGGCGCGCGAGCAGGTCTGGGGAGAAGACCGTCACTGCGAGCGCTGCGGCACGCCGGTCATCAAGAAAGACCTGGACCAGTGGTTCTTCACGACGACCAAATATGCCGACGAGTTGCTGAATTTCTCCAATGTCGACTGGCCGGAGCGGGTCAAAACATTGCAAACCAACTGGATCGGACGCTCGGAAGGCGCTTCTGTGATCTTTAAGACCGAAGTGGGCGACCATGACATCGAAATCTTCACCACCCGGCCGGACACGCTGTGGGGCGCGACCTTCATGGTTTTCTCGCCCGAGCATCCGCTGGTGGACCTGGTAACGGCTCCCGATAAAAGGGCCGAAGTGGAGGCTTACAAAGCGCAGGCTGCCCGCCAATCGGACATTGAACGCGAGGCGACCGACAAAGAGAAGACCGGCGTCTTCACCGGCGGGTACGCCATCAACCCGGTCAACGGCGAGCGCATCCCGATCTGGATCGCGGACTACGTGCTGATGAGCTACGGGACGGGCGCCATTATGGCCGTTCCGGCCCACGACGAGCGCGACTATGCATTCGCCCGTAAGTTTGAGCTGCCGATTGTCCCGGTCATCCAGCCTGAAGGGCAGGAAGATGCGGAAGAAGCTATTGCGGAGTTGGCTTATATCGGGCCCGGTCAAATGGTCAACTCAGGTCCATTAAACGGAACGCCGGTCTACGAAGAAAAGGGACGGGCGAACCCCTCCATCGCTGCCGCCATCAACTGGATCGAAGAAAAAGGCGTCGGCAAGGAAGCGGTCAACTACCGGCTGCGCGACTGGCTGATCAGCCGCCAGCGCTACTGGGGCGCGCCCATCCCGATGGTCTACTGCGCTGAACACGGCTGGAACCCGGTCCCGGACGACCAACTGCCCGTGCTGCTGCCCGACGACGTGGAGTGGAAGCCGACCGGCGAAAGCCCGCTGAAGCTGCACCCGACCTGGAAGAACACGACTTGCCCGGTGTGCGGCGAGCCGGCCACACGCGAGACCGACACGATGGACACGTTCATGTGCTCGTCCTGGTACCACCTGCGCTACCTGAGCCCGCACTACGCCAAAGGCCCGTTCGATGAGGCTGAATATAACTACTGGATGCCGGTCGATATCTACACCGGCGGCATCGAGCACGCCACCATGCACCTGATCTACACGCGCTTCTTCCATAAGGCGCTGCGCGACATGGGCATCACCGAAGGCCCCGAGCCGATGCTGCAACTGCGCAACCAGGGTATGGTGCTGGGCGAAGACCACGAGAAGATGTCCAAGAGCCGCGGCAACGTCATCGCGCCGGACGAGCTGGTGCGCATGTACGGCGCCGACACGGTGCGCGCCTACCTGATGTTCTTCGCAAGATGGGACATGGGCGGCCCGTGGAACTCGCAAGGTATTGAAGGATCGGTGCGCTGGGTACGTCGTGTCTGGAAGTTGTTCACGGATCGTGAGAAGCCCGGAACTGCCCCCACTGAAGTGAAGCGGAATCTGCGTCGCAGCGTACACCAGACCCTGCAGGCGGTCACGGGCGACTTCGAGCAGTTCGAGTTCAACACGATCATTTCCTCGTTGATGGAGTTGATGAACGAGATGTACAAGGCCCGCGAGGCTGGGGCCGTCGGTTCCGCCGAGTGGGATGAAGCCAAGGATATTTACCTGCGCATGATGGCCCCCATCACGCCCCACATCGCCGAAGAACTGTGGACCGCGCACCTGGGCAAGCCCTACTCCATCCACCAGCAGCCCTGGCCGCAGGTGGACGAAGAAGCAGCGAAGGAAGACAGCATCGAGATCCCGGTGCAGGTCAACGGCAAGCTGCGCGATAAAGTGGTCGTCCCGGCCGATGCCAGCGAAGAGGAAATAAAATCCGCCGCGCTGGCGACCGATGGCGCGCAGAAGTACATGGACGGCAAGGAGCCGCGCAAAGTGATCGTGGTGCCGAAGAAGCTGGTGAATATTGTGGTGTAACGAGCGGGGATTGGAGATTAGAGATTAAAAGGGGCGGATGGTTTGGTATGGGAAGAACCGTCCGCCCTTTTTGCTTGACTTTTCAGAACTTGCGTCTTACAATTTATATAAATTTGTAAGAAATTTCAGGAGTGTTTTATGTTGCTCAAACTCTCCTCCAAAGGACAGCTGGTACTGCCCAAAAAAATCCGTGAGAAACTGCACTTAAAAAACGGTGACCAGTTCCAGGCGCGGATTGTGGATGGCAAAATTATTCTTGAACCGGTCAAAAAGGACGCAATCGAAAATTTGCACGGTGTTTTGGCCGGAAGCAATGTGCTGCGGGAGCTGGAAGAGGACCATCGACGGGAAATGAAGCATGACCGCGACCTTTCTGCTTGATTCCTGGGCGGTATTGGCATATCTGAAAAACGAATCGCCTGCCGACCATCGGGTATTGACCTTGCTGAAGCAAGCCCGCGATGGCACGGCGCACCTTCTTATTTCTGTGATTAATCTGGGCGAAGTGTATTACATTGTTGGCCGGTCAAGAGGGGAAGATACAGCCGAGCAAATCCTGACCGACATGCGCTTGTTGCCCCTTGAAATTTTGCCTGTTGAGGAAACGGACGTTTTTGCAGCCGCACGCTGGAAGATGAAATTTCCCCTTGCTTATGCAGATGCCTTTGCTGCAGCGATAGCTGAAAAACACCAGGCTGTTTTGGTGACCGGTGATCCTGAGCTGCTTGCCTTGGAGGATAAAATTAAAATTGAGAAGTTGGATCGAAACGAATCGTAAAAAACGATATGGCAAAAAACCGAGAGTTAAGGCCCTCGGCTTTTTGATAAAGAAAGTGGTTATTTTGAATTACCGAACGCTTTCATCGAGGCATAGGAGCGAATAGAATGGTTAGGAATTGTATCTCTGGTTTATTCTTCAGCCTACTGCTAGCAGTGAACCTCGTTGCCTGTAATGCCCCCCAAAATTCGGATGCGCCTGCAGTGACTGCGCCCGCAATCAGCCTGGAAATCGGGAAAGACGGGTGTCCATCGATCGAAACCCAGGCGGGCATGCAGGTTACCTGGACCAACCGGGATACGGAGGATCATGTCCTGCTGCTTGCGCGCACCGATGAGAGCGGCGTCCTGATCGACACCGGCGGGACCGACCTGCTCCAGCCCGGCAGCACGTTTTCGATTATCTTGACAGAACCCGGTCAATACACGTATTACTGCTCAGAAGACTGGAGTGCCTTTGGAACGATCACGGTTTTACCTTTAAGAAAGGTGACTATTATCTTGTAGATGACAGTCACATGTTAAAAGGTTTTATCACTTCCCGAGGCCTCTTTGGGTAGGATAGGCATCGATAATCTTTGACTGCATATAGCCTGCTTTTGAGGAAGCCTGGCGCAAGCCGTCAACGACCCGCACGGGCACGTCAAAGTACCGGTACACCCCGCTATCTTTAAACCGGACTTCCAATGTCCTGGCAGCCTCATCATATCGGAAGGCGCTGATTGTCTCGGAATCCACTTCTTCCCAGGCAGGCGTTTGGGTGTTTGGCGACTGATTTTCCATTGTAATTTGCTCCACGTCTTAAAGGCTGCTTCACTTCCCGGCACGGGACATATCCATGATCCACAGTATCGACCAATTCCGACCCTCATCGCTTGAGACGGCCAACTCCCAATGCACCCTGTCTGGCCTGATATCTGAGAACGTGATCCGACCCATCCGCTTGCCGTTAGGGGTCTCCCATTCCCTGAAGAATTTGCCCTCGCCTTCTGCAAAGTTCCCGGAGTAGGGAGCGCCAAATTGCGGTGCGCGCGAATCCATCCAGTAAATGTTCCATTTGCGTGCCGTGGGATCGTAGGAACGCACGCTCAGTCCCTGCATCGGCTCCACGGACTGCATGCCTTCCCAGAAGAACTGGACGCTCCCTTCCCAATGCTCGATGAGCGCGCAGCCGTCCAGCGCCGGTGAGACGGACGTTTTTGCATCCAGTTCCAGCCAGGTCCCGTCCTGGCGCAGAATTTTTTGCTCGATGCGCCAGTCGCCGAGCCAGAAGTCAAAGGCGCGCGCTTCCGGGGAGTGACACCTCACTTGTTCAGGCATGCCAGGTCAGTTCCATGCCTTTGAGTTGATCCCCAGAGTGGAAAAGATCGCTGCCGAAATCCAAAAAACAGGCCCCAAAACGCCGGGGAATAAAGCGACATAGCCGGGGATAAGAACAAAGATGATGAAACCGATATCGGCGGCGCTGACGATTAACAGGTTGAGCCAGTAGCCTAAACGGTTATTTTTCCAGTTGTAGAAGATTGCAATCAGGATGCTGGCCAACGCAAACATCAGAAGATCCCAGGCGCCCTGGTTGATTTTCCCTTGCACCAGTCCATAATTCAGGCTGGCCCCGAGCGCGAATTCATCGAAAGCTGCCACTATGTGCAGCAACCCCCAAAAAACATAGAGAACCGATCCGATTTTTGCGAATATCATCGCCAATCTCCTTTGACGTCTCTTTTCAAGAGCGCCGCCCACGTACTCTGTAAAATGCACGCCGGAAACCTGATTTGTATGCTTATTGATTTATACCAATAATATCCACAGAAATTACGCGTAATTTTCGATATTTTAGCGTGAACTGCATAGGTCCCGACAAATTTCACTAAATCACAGGATTACTCAGGGAGCTCCTTCAACTTTCGTGGTTTACTGAATTTAAAAAAATTCATCAAAAATTAATCCACAGTTGGTTTCCAAAGGGTACAATAGAGAGGTCTAGAACGCTTTTTAGATGGGGGAATACGTCTAAGTTCGCAAAGGAGAAAAAATGAATACCCAAGACAACAATGTTCGCTGGCAAGCTATCGTTGCCCGCTATGCTATCCCAGACAAGTGGCGCAGCACCTGGCAGATCGTAAACTCTGTCCTTCCGTTCCTAGCCATGTGGTACCTGATGTACCGCAGCCTGGAAATCTCTTACTGGTTGACCCTTTTATTGGCAATTCCCACAGCCGGATTCATGGTGCGCACCTTTATCATTTTCCATGACTGCGGCCACGGCTCGTTCTTCAAATCTTCGAGGGCGAATAACACCCTGGGAATTATCACCGGCATCCTGACGCTGACGCCTTACTTCCACTGGCGCCACGACCATGCGATCCATCACGCCACGGTCAGTGACCTGGACCGTCGCGGCGTTGGAGACGTGCTGACCCTCACTGTACAAGAATACCTGGAATTGCCCTGGTACAAAAAGTTTGGGTATCGCATCATGCGCAACCCTTTCATCTTGTTCACGGTCGGCTCTTTCATTGTATTTACCGTGACACATCGTTTCTGGCGGTCGGGCGTTGGAAAGCGCGAACGCAACAGCGTGATCTGGACGAACCTGGCGCTGGCAGCGATTGGAACCCTGTTATGGCTCACAATAGGCTGGAAAGCGATCTTGCTGGTCGAGGTGCCGGTTTTGCTTTTGGCCTGCTCGAGCGGGGTCTGGCTGTTCTACGTGCAGCATAATTTCGACGGGACGTACTGGCAGCGCCATGATCAGTGGGATTTTCTCAGAGCTGGTCTACATGGCAGTTCGTTCTATAGGCTGCCAAAGGTGTTACAGTGGTTCACGGGCAACATCGGTTTCCATCACATCCACCATCTCGGTCCGAAAATCCCGAATTACAAATTGCCACAGGCTCACAAAGAGAATCCGTTCCTGCAGATCAAGCCGGTCACAATCCCAATCAGTCTAAAATCGCTCACCTATCGTCTATGGGACGAGGAGAATCAAAAACTGGTTGGTTTCAGGGCCGTGAAGGATTATTACAGGCGCCGGATTGACGCGGGCTCCAGTTCAAACTCTCGAAGGTCCATGTCCTCTGGATAAAACCAAAAATTTGTGAAGTACAGCCCAACCACTTTCGTCCGCGAGTGGTTGGGCGTTTTTATATGGGCTAGGATACCGAGGACATGATCTCCTCCGTGATCCCGTCCTCATTGACGCTATCTCCAAAACCGAACACCAGGAAGGCATCGGCGAGGGTGTCCATTTCCCTGCCCGCTGTTTGGCCAGAAGGGGGCGGATGAGCTCCCTTTGCTTATCGAGAAGCCGCATGGCAGGCGCTTCGTCCCGCTGTCCGATCAGGGTGAAACCAACCATGTCGGTGAACATCAGCGCGGAAAGCCTGCGCTCGCCTTCATGTTGCTCGGAAGTATCCATCTCAAACTTCAAGAACCTTTTACTTTTCAGCCCGATTCAAGTCATCCTCAACGTTGCGTTGGAAATCCAAAGTCAGATAATCCAGGCTCATAGGAAGACCTAATTCCACCGAGTTGATGAATTGCACACCGGCACGGATGCCGTTCGGATGACACTCCAACAAGTGCCCCCCGCGTTGAAGATCCGATGAAAGGAAATGAAGATGTAATCCTGGAACGCTAAGTGAGCTCAGGAAGGAAGGCGTGAAAAAGCCAGCCAGCACTCCTTCAACATTTACATATTCAAAAACGGGTTGTTCTTTGGTGACCTCCACCAGCGGTTTGTAGCAATCCTGTTTCGGGACCGAACGAACTTTGATGTAGGAAAACATCCCTTCGATGCGTATGGCGTAAAAGATGTTGGGCGAGGGCAGCAAACTTTCGGTCCATGCCAGGAAGTTCTCATGGGGGGCTTCATCAAGCAACTCGTCGTGCGTCGCGGGCTGGTAGAACGTGACGCAGGCAAAGGGGGTAAGTGCTGTATCCTCCCGTTGGTGAACGCGCCCCTCTCCGGTGATCTGGTAGATATTGCCGTCCAACATGACCATCTCGCCGTCAAGATCGTCGAAGGTTCCAAGTCCGAAATTGCCGTGTTTTTTAATTTCCGAATATGGGATGCGCTCCTGGTACACGCCTTCCACCAGCGCATTGACCGGGGCGCACAAGTAGATCGGGTAGCCTCTGGTCCCTTCTTTGGGGTTTTGGCTCATCCTCCCCCTCCTAAAAATTCTCTGGCTTCCATCAAATCGGCTGTTGTGAAACCCTCCGTAAATTTATCGACGATGCCCCTCAACAGCAGGCTACTTTGTCCGTCTTTGCCTTGATCTCGCCATAACCGGCTCAAACTTAAGGCAACACGCAACTCCAGCATGGTGGCATGTAGGTTACGAGCAATCTGCAGGGCTCGCTGATACCAAAGCTCGGCTTCGGCAGCATTTCCCGGATTATGAGCAAGCAGCAAATCTCCCGTGAGCCGGAAAAATTCCGGTATGAGTGTCTGTCCGGAGCTGTCACTCAGAATTTCTTCAGATTTTTTGAACTCGGATAATCCCTGCTCTGGCATGCCTGCCTGGTTACACACCTCCGCGTAGAGGTAGAGAAGCAGCGACCAAAAGATGGGCGGAGTTTTTAGGTCATGATATAGGTCCATGCCTTGACGGATCTGGGCCAATCCCTTCGTGGGCTGGCCCATTCCAGACAGCGCAGCACCCTGCAAACAAGTTCCTACGGCCTTCCAAACCTGATATTCATGTTCCTCGGCAATCTCCAAAACTTCACCTGCGTATTCTGCTACAAGTTCCGGTTCCCGCCGCCAGTGGTGAAGCATTCCGGCGTGAAACAGGGCGTAGCACATGTTGAAAGGCTGGTTCATTTGCCTGGCCAGTGCAACCGCTGCGTTTGCCCGGTCGCGTGCGCGGTCCGGGTATCCAAGCATCCACAGGAAAAAAGCAGAAATATTAAAAGCGACGACGCCCGGGTTATTCCCAATCCGAAAGCGGTGCTTGTAGATTTCGTTGGGATCGAAAAGCGCGATCGCTTTTTCCAGATGCACCAGGCCCTCGTTGATATTTTTATAAAAAGCCAGGTTATACCCATATACCAGATGCCCCTCGACCCGCATGTTCTTGTCATCGTAACGCTCGGCCAGACTCAGAATCCTTTCCCCCATCTGAGCAGCTTTCTCGAATTGACCAAGATAAACATAATAACTGGACAATCCTCTGAGTACGGGGAAGAGTTGAGGAATATCTCCCTCTGCCTGGCAGAGTTCCAGGGCGCGTTTGTAAGCCTCCTCGACTTCCGGTGTATAGCCCTTGATGGCCAACAGCGCCCGGGCCAGGCTGGTTTGTAACAGGATCTTCTCCTGCGCGCTTTCCGGCGTGGAGGGGGTTGTTGAGAGAACAGCCAGCAAATCGTTGGTGAGATCGACCAGCGCGTGATACCAGCCGCGTATATCGTAGAACAGCCAGAGGCCGTCTACGAGCTTGCCGAGTTGCTCCAGGTTCTGTCGCTCCACCCAGTAACGCCAGGCGGTCCGCACGTTCTCAAGGTCAGAACTGAGCTCCCTCAATGCCTGATCCCGTTCCTGGCCGGTCAGTCGTTTCCATTGGCGCTGGGTAAAGTCGGCAAAGTAGGTCGCGTGCGCCCGGCGCGTGGCAGCGCTGAAGTTGGGATCATCTTCCAACCGCTCCACGGCGAACTCCCGGATCGTTTCAAGCATAACCAGACGGGGCTGACCGCCATCCTGGTCTGCTTGCCGGATCAGGCTTTTCTCCAACAGGGAAGTCACCCCGTCGAGCACGTCCATCCCCGTTTCATCCAGGCGTTCGACCCGGGTGGCTGTCCCTTCGACCGCTTCCAGCAGGCAACCCCCTGGGAACACAGACAACAGTTCGAACAGGCGTTGCTCGCGGGTGTCGAGCAGTTCAAAACTCCAGTCAATGGCGTTGCGTAAGGTCTGTTGCCTGACCGGCAGGTCGCGCGCCCCTCCCCTCAGGAACTGCAACCTGCTTCCCAACCGTTCGAGCAGGGCCTGCGGCGTAAACAACCTGACCCGGGCTGCGGCGAGTTCAATGGCCAGCGGCAGGCCGTCCAGGCGCAAGCAGATTTCGGCAATCGAGGTGGCGTTCTCGTCCGTAAGCTTGAAGTCATGTTTGACGGCCTGGGCGCGCTCACTGAACAGCTGGACTGCCTCATTTCGGAGAATCTGATCCATTGTGGGTGGTTTGTGATTTCCACGAGGCAATGCGAGCGTGGGTACCGGAAAGACATACTCACCGCGGATGCGTAATGCTTCCCGGCTTGTCACCAGCACCTTCAAGCGAGGACAGCCCTGGAGCAGTTCCTGTACCAGGGGCGCCGCCGCAGTGACCTGCTCGAAGTTGTCGAACAGGAGCAGCATCGACTTGGCTCGCAACTGCTCCTTCAGCTCGTCGAGCAGCGGTCGTTCGCTCGTCTCCCTCAGGCCGAGGGCTTGCGCAATGGACGTGGGAACAAATTCCGGATCCCGGATAGGGGCCAGGTCAACGAGAAAGACGCCATCTTCAAAGCGATCGATCATATCGGCGGCTCCCTCTAGCGCGAGACGGGTTTTTCCAATCCCGCCGGGCCCGGTAAGGGTCAACAGCCGCACTTCGGAGGAGGTCAGGCGCTCCAAAATTTCAGCCAGCTCCGTTCCCCGTCCAATCAGCGGCGTGGATTGCGCGGGGAGGTTGTTGGGCCGAAGGTCAAGCGAAGCGAGAGGTGGGAAGTCGGAGAGCAGGTCGGGGTGAAGCAATTGGAAGATGTGCTCGGATCGTTCCAAACCCTTCAAGCGGTGCTCGCCCAGGTCCCGCAGAGACGCTTCTTGGGGCAACATGTTAGCGACCAAGCCGGCGATGACTGCGGAAAGGAGCACCTGTCCTCCGTGCGCAACCGACATCAACCGCGCTGTCCGGTTAACCGCCGGACCGTAGAAATCTCCGCCGCGGGGCTGCGCCTCCCCGACGTGCAACCCCATGCGAACGCGCAAGGGACCCGTTTCTCCCCACGGCTCGTCCGCCAACTGGCGTTGGGCTTCCAGACAAGCGCTCACGCCATCGAGGGCAGAGGCGAAGAAAGCCATCAACCCATCGCCGGTGGTCTTGACAACCTGCCCATTGGAAGCTTCCACCGCCGAACGCAGGATGGCGTCATGCCGCTCTAAGGCAGGCTTCATGGCCTGAGGAAACTGCTCCCAAAGCTGGGTGCTGCTTTCCAGGTCCGTAAACAAAAACGTATAGGTCTGAGAGGAAAATTCAGAAAGTGTTGTCACTCATTTTCCCTTTGGCAAACTATTCACATTCTTTTCCCTCGTTGCCTTTTGATGTTTACTCCACGGAGATTTAATAGAGCTTTGTTTGTCTGATTGGTAAGAATTGGCCGTTTGCGGATTATAGCACGGACTGTTGTGTTCGCACCGGCGCTATCAGGACTGTGGATTTGTTCACTGATGAGCACGTTTGCATCAGTGGACAGAGGCGGGATTTCCTTAAATCTGTCTCCGGTAGACATGACTTTTTATACGTGACCTTTGAACAGGTTTTGGGGTATGATTGAAATAGCTTTCACAATCACAACGGAGGCCCCATGCGAGACCTGACCAACGAAATCCTCGAACTCATCCGCCGCACCTCCACCAGCCTGCCGCCAGACGTGGAAGAGCGCTTGAAGGCCGCGGTAGAAAAGGAAGAGCCCGGTTCGGCGGCGCGTGGCGCGCTGGAGACGATCATGAAGAACGTCGAACTGGCGCGCGCACAGTCTACGCCCATTTGCCAGGACACCGGCACGCCGATCTTCTACGTGCATTACCCGGAGGGTTGGTCCACGAGAAAGTTGAAGATGCAGATCCGGGAGGCGATGGCGGAGGCCACCAAACGTTCCTACATGCGACCGAACGCGGTCGACGCGGTCTACGATAAGAACTCCGGGAATAACCTGGGCGGCGACGAGTTTCCTTACATCCACTTCGAAGAGGTGGACGCCGACCAACCCCTGACCATCGAATTGATGCTCAAAGGCGGCGGATGTGAGAACGTGGGCGCGCAGTATTCGCTGCCGCACGCGCAGCTCGGCGCCGGACGCGACCTGGCGGGCGTGCGCAAAGTGGTGCTGGACGCGGTCCACAAGGCGCAGGGCAAGGGCTGCGCCCCGGGCATCCTGGGCGTGGCCATCGGCGGCGACCGCGGTTCGTCGTACTATGCTTCGAAGGAAGTGCTGTTCGAAGAAATTGGGACCCGCAACCCGGATCCAAAGCTCTCTGCTCTGGAAGAGAAACTGACCGGCGAGGCCAACCAGTTGGGGATTGGCCCGATGGGCTTCGGCGGCCAGACGACCGTGATCGACACCAAGATCACCGGCTTGCACCGCCTGCCGGCTTCGTATTTCGTGTCGGTGTCGTACATGTGCTGGGCGTACCGGCGACGCAAGATGACGGTGGCAGGGAACGAAGTGATATACGATTAATGCACCACAGAGATCACGGAGAAATTCTTTAAAATTCTCTGTGATCTCGGTGATTTCTATGGTTAATTTTCGGAGGAAGTTATGCGCGAGATTAACATACCAATCAGCGATGAAACCGTTCGCAGCCTGAAAGTCGGCGAGCCGGTCCTGCTCTCAGGCGTGATGATGACCGGACGCGACGCCGTCCATAAGTGGATGATCGATACCTTCATCAAGAAAACCCGCGAACCGCAGGGCGATGACCTGGAAGTGTATGAGGCCATCAAGCCGCTGCTCGACGGCAGCGTGATCTACCATTGCGGGCCGGTCGTGTCCGGGCTGGATACCAAAGAATACAAGTTCGTGGCCGCCGGGCCGACCACCTCCATCCGCGAGGAGCCGTACCAGGCGGATGTGATGAGGCACTTCAACGCCAAGGGCGTGATGGGCAAGGGCGGCATGGGGCCCAAGACTCTGGCGGGTTGCCAGGAGGTTCCGTTTGTGTACTTCCACGCGATCGGCGGCGCGGCGTCGTACATCGCCCAGTCCGTGCAAAAGGTGCTGGGGGTCTACAAAATGGATTTCGGGGTACCCGAGGCGATGTGGGTGATCGAGGTCAAGGAGTTCCCGGTGGTGGTGACGATGGACAGTCACGGCGGCAGCCAGCACGCGGCGGTCGAGCAGGGCTCGAAAAAAGTGCTGGATGAGTTGTTGGCGAAAGTGTAAAGGAAAACCGCCAAGTCACGGAGAACGCCAAGAATTTTAAAAAAGCGCCAAGGAAATCAGCTTGGCGCTTTTTCTTAAAATACGTAGCGCCCTGGCGGTTCAGGACACTTCGTAACATGGAATTGGGCTTGACAAAGGGACAAATTTGACTATACTGTATATAAATAACTGACCAGTCAGTCATTTCAAATCAAGGAAATGTATGTCTCCCCGACCCGATGTAAGCGAAGAACGTAAAGACCAGATTATGAACGCAGCTGAAGGCGTATTCACCCGAAAAGGGTTCAGCGATGCGCGCATGGATGATATTGCTGAGGAAACCGGGTTGAGCAAAGGCACGCTTTATCTGTACTTCAAGAGCAAAGAAGACCTGGTTATCGCCATCCTCGACCGTATTTTCCTGGGAGCATTCAAGCAACTCGGAACACGAGAGACCGTCGAAGCAAGTGCCACAGAAGCCATTTGGCAGTTTACAGAAGAAGCGATTGGCGATTACAAAAAGATGCTACACATGATGCCGATCGCTTACGAATTCCTGGCGTTGGCATTCCGCAACAAAATCGTTCAAAAAGCCTTGAAACAATATTTCAACGTGTATATGGAAGCCCTGGTGCCGATCATCCAGCGCGGCATCGATGCGGGCGAGTTCCGGCAGGAGGATGCGCAGGAAGTTGCCATTGCGGCGGCGGCCATCTTCGAGGGCACCGTCCTTTTGTGGGTGTATGACAAGAGCCTGATCGACGTGGAACGCCATATTCGCTCCAGCATTAAATTGCTGTTCGAGGGCGTCTCCATACCTGCCTGAAGATAAAGCTCTTTTTTTAAGCAAATACATGACTGACCGGTCAGTAATAAAGTTTGGAAGGAGAAAGAAAGTATGAGCAAATCGCTTGTTGATCGCCCGCCCGGGAGAGCGTTGCGGTTCGGGCTACGCCTGCCGATCTGGTTGTACCGGGCTCACCTTGGCTGGCTGCTGGGAGGGCGCTTCCTGATGCTGACCCATATTGGAAGGAAAAGCGGCCAGCCGCACCAGACCGTGATCGAAGTCGTGCAGCACCGCAAAGATACGGATACTTATTATGTCGTATCCGGTTGGGGCGAGAAATCGGACTGGTACCAGAACATCCGAAAGACCCCTCTCTCAGCATCCACACAGGCGGTAGAACATTCAAATCGAAAGCGGAGTTTATCCCTGTAGAGAAAGCCGTTGAGATTTTAAAAACCTATGCACGGGAACACCCGATTGCGTTCAACGAGTTGAGCGGCCTATTCCTGGGTGAACGCGCCAAGCCCGGCAGCGACGATGTACAACGGCTCGCGCAGAAGATGCCGATGGTGGCGTTTCAACCTGAATAAACTGTACTGCGAGATTTATCTCGCAAATAGCAAAAGCGACTTGAAAGTCGCGGTACAAAAATTGCGAAGCAAAGGAGCCAAAAATGGACATCATCATTCTACTTGTTGCCATGATTGTTGTCGGCCTGCTGATGGGTTGGGTGGCCGGCTTCATCTGGAAGAACAAACGGCCCATCGGGGTGCGAGGCGACTATATTGCTGCTGTAATTACGGCAATTGTGGTCGGCCTGATCGACTGGTACGTCATCCCGGCCATGGGCTTCAGCGATAGCCTGCGCAACCTGGGCGTAGCGCTGGAACCGGCCATCGGGGCGCTGCTGGTTTTGTGGCTCATCCGGGTTGCCAGGAGATAGATTGAACCACGAAGACGCCAGGACACCAAGACCCGAAGAAAACAAAAATTTTGTGACTTTGCGTCTTCGTGCCTTGGTGGTCAGGAATCGACATGACCGATCAACCTCCTATCATTGAGACAAACCGCCTCACGCGGGACTACAAGTCTGTGCGTGCCGTGGACGGGTTGACCCTGTCGATCGCGCCCGGGGAGCTGTTTGGGCTGGTCGGCCCCGATGGCGCCGGCAAGACCACGACCCTGCGCCTGCTGGCCGGGCTGCTGGACGTGACCGAGGGCGAAGCCACGATCCTGGGCTACGATCTCAAAACCCAGGCGGAAGCCATCAAGCCACACGTGGGCTATATGGCCCAGCAGTTCAGCCTGTATGGCGAGCTCTCGGTGCTGGAGAACTTGCAGTTTTTCGCCGAGTTGTTCGACGTCTCGAAAGAAGAGCAGCGCGAGCGCACCGAACGGTTGTTGGAGTTTGCCGGGCTGACCCAATTCACCGATCGCCGGGCGGCCAATTTATCCGGCGGGATGCAAAAGAAGCTGGCGCTGGCTTGCACCCTGATCCACCAACCTGAGATTCTATTGTTAGATGAACCCACCACCGGCGTGGACCCCGTCTCGCGGCGCGAGTTCTGGAACATTCTGACCGAGTTGCACGTGCAGGGCACCACCATCCTGGTCAGCACGCCGTACATGGACGAAGCCGACCGCTGCTCGCGCGTCGGGTTGATGTACGCGGGCAAGTTGGTCGAGTGCGATACGCCGCAGGCCATCCGGGACCGGCTGGAAGGGGAGGTGATCGAGGTCCAGGCCGGGGACTGGCGGGCGGCCCTGGAAACGGTGGCAGGCCTGGAGGGCGTCCGCGAAGCGCAGACGTACGGGGAGTCGCTCCACCTGCTGGTCGATGACGGCAGAAAACGTCTGCGGGAGGTCGAGCGTGCTTTGAAGAAGTCCAAGGTCGAGTACCGCAGCATCCGCATTGCTCCGGCGCGCATGGAAGAAGCGTTCATTTCCTTGATCCGCAAGATGGAGGCCGAGTGAGTCTGAGACATATCTGGGCGGTGACCCGCAAGGAATTCCACCACATCGTGCGCGACCGCAGCACGCTGTTACTGGTGCTGTTCACGCCCACGCTGGTGATGCTGCTGATGGCCTACGCGCTGACGGTGGACCTGAAGCACGTGCCGCTGGCGGTGCTCGACCTGGACAAAAGCCAGACCTCTCAGGCGTTTGTCGAGCAGATCACAGCCGGCCAGGATTTGGACCTGTACGCCAGCGTCGAGAGCATGGCCGAGGTCGAGGCGCTGCTGATGCGCGGCCAGATCAAGGCGGCGCTGGTCATTTCGCCCGGTTTTGCTGCTGACTTGCAGGCGCTGCGGGGCATGCCGATGCAGGTCATCATCGACGGGACCGAGCCGGAGAGCGGGGGGTTTGCAGTGGAACACATCTCGAACCGGGCCGAAGAGTTCATCAGCACGGCGTTGGCGGGACAGCTCCACGCCCGGGGTCTGGCGATGGACACGCTCCAGCCGCTCGACCTGCGGGTGCGCACCTGGTTCAACCCCGACCTGAAGCCCCGCAACGACATCATCCCGGGCCTGCTCTCGATGGTGCTGGGATTCCCGGCCCTGTCGGTGGCGCTGACGCTGGCGCACGAGCGGGAGCACGGCACGCTGGAGCAGTTGCTGGCGACGCCCATCGGGCGCGGGGAACTGCTGGTCGGGAAGATTGTCCCGTACATCCTGGTCGGTTTGGTGAACGTGATCATCATTCCGCTGCTGGCGATCGCCTGGTTCGGGATCTCGTTCAACGGGAATTTTCTCCTGTTCTTTGGGCTTTCGGCGGTCTTCATGTTCGCTGTGCTGAGCATGGGCATGATCGTGGGCGTCTTCATGCGCACCCAGGCGGCGGCGCTGGCGATGTCGTTTTTGGTGATCTTCTTCCCCGGCTTTTTCCTGACCGGAATCTTTTTCCCGCTGGCTTCGATGCCGGAGGAAGCGCGCCTGGAATCCCTGTTCCTGCCGGGCACGCATTACGCCATCATCACCCGCGGTATGTTCCTGCAGGGCATCGGGCTGGAGGTGCTCTGGCCGAACCTGGTGATGCTGGTGGTGCTGGGGATCGCGTTTACATTGGTGGCGGCGTTGTTTTTCAGGAAGAAACTTGCTTAAAAATCCGCAGATTACGCAGATTTCACAGATTTTTTTTGTGATCTCCGACATCTGCTCGGGCCCAGGTAAAAAGTAGGGCGAAAACGGTGTGCGTGGGGGGCGTACGCCCCCCCACGCACACCGTTTTCGCCACCTCTCTGCAGGCAGGCTGAGTAGTTACGATTTATGCGTAATCTGCCTGCACCGTGCACAGGCACGCGTGCGACATCTATGGATTGATTTATTATGCTGCGTAGAATCTGGTCTCTGGTAATTAAAGAATTCATCCACCTGCGCAATGACTGGTGGCTGCCGGCTTTCATGCTGCTCGGCGGCGCGTCAGAATTGCTGCTGGTTGGCTGGGCCACCTCGCGCCCCATCTCTAACCTGCCGATCATGGTGCTGGACCACGACCGCAGTGCGGCCAGCCGGGAAGTGGTCACGGCGCTCGAGAACACCGGGACGTTCCGCCAGCCGGAGTACGTCAGCGGGATGCCGGCCATCGAAGAGGCGCTCAACCGCGGGCAGATCAACGCGGCGCTGGTCATCCCGCCGGACTTCGACGAGCAGATAGCCTCCCCGACCGGCCAGCCGACCCTGTTCGTGATCTTGAACGGCGCAGAGAGCACGCCCGCGATTGCCTCGAAACGCGCTGTCGAAGGCCTGGCGCAGGATTTGGGCTTTCGCATCACGACCCGGCGTTTAGGCCTGCCACCGGACGAGTTTGCCGGGTTCGACCCCAGCCTGCGGGTGTGGTTCAACGAGTCCTTGAGCGAAGCGCTCTACACGACCCCGGCCGAGCTGGGACTGATGCTGGAGTTCACCGTGCTGCTGTTCGCGGCGCTGGCCTTCTCACGCGAACGCGAGTTGGGCACGCTGGAACAATTGCTGGTCATGCCGTTCTCCTCAATAGAGATCATCATCGGCAAGTCGATCCCGGTGGTCATCGTCGGATTTGCCGACTTCCTGCTGATGCTGACCATGGTGCACCTGGCGTTTGGCGTCCCTGTGCGCGGATCGCTGCCGTTGCTGTTGGTTTTGGCCTTCGGTTACCTGCTGGTGGAACTCGGCAAGGGGCTGGTGGTCTCGGTCATCTCGCGCACCCAACACCAGGCCTTCCTGCTGGTGCTGCTGGTGGGTATGGTGGACTTCATGTTCACTGGCTATGCCGCTCCGGTGGAAGGCATGCCGCCGGTCTTGCAGTGGTTCGCCAACTTCATCCCGGCCCACCACTGGCTGACCATCCTGCGCGGCATCCTGCTCAAAGGCGCTGGCCTGGACGTGTTGTGGCCCAACGTGCTGGCGCTGGCGGGCTTGGGGCTGGTGATCGGCACCTTCTCGCTGCGCTTTGTGCGGAGGGCATTGGATTAACCACAGACATCACCGAGCTCACGGAGAAAAAAAGAATCTCTGTGCTCTCCGTGAGCTCCGTGGTAAGAAAATTATGGAAACTCAACCTACAATCCTCGCGAACTCCATCACCAAGCGCTTCGGCGATTTCACCGCCGTGGATGACGTCAACTTTGAAGTCTACCCCGGCGAGATTTTTGGCTTCCTCGGGCCGAATGGCTCCGGCAAGACGACCACGATCCGCATGCTGTTGGGGTTGATGAAGCCCACTTCGGGGGAGGTGGACGTGCTTGGCATGAAAGTAGACGGTGATACCACCAGGATCCGCCCGCACGTCGGATACATGTCCCAGCGCTTCAGCCTGTACAACGACCTGACCGTGCTGCAAAACCTGAACTTTTACGGCGCGGCTTATGGCCTGAAAAATGTGAAATTGCAGGAACGAATCCGGGATGCGCTCGTAATGGCGGGGTTGGAGGGGCGCGAAGATGCCAAAACAAAAGATCTATCCGGCGGCTGGCGGCAACGCCTAGCCCTCAGCGCTGCCATTTTGCACCGCCCGGAAGTGCTTTTTCTCGACGAGCCCACCGCGGGCGTCGACCCCGTATCCCGGCGCGCCTTCTGGGATTTGCTCTACAAGCTCATCGCCGAAGGCATCACCGTTTTTGTCACCACTCACTACATGGACGAGGCCGAGCACTGTCATCGCCTGGCCTTCATCCAGCGGGGCAAGATCATCGCTTACGGCTCGCCGGCCGAGATCAAATCCGAAATGATGCGTGGCCAGGTGCTGGAGATCGCCCCGTCCGACCCGGTGGAGGCGGTCAAGGTCTTGCGCGCTGCGCAGGAGGCCGGTTCCCTGCCTATCGAGGAAGTCGAGCTGTACGGCTCGCTCGTCCACGTGGTGGCGCCGGAAATGAGAAAACACCAACGGGACATCGAGCGCGCATTGCGCCGGGCGGGCATCCGCACCAGCCACGCGGAAATCATCGAGCCGTCGCTGGAAGACGTCTTTATTTCGGCGATGAAAGCTTGACTTTGTCATTGCGAGCGTAGCGAAGCAATCCCCCGGCTTATCGATACATAAGATTGCTTTGAGGTTTGCCCTCGCAATAACATCTAAAATTTGGAGGCTGCTATGAAGAAAATCATGATCCTTTTGCTGGTAAGTTTATTACTCGCGGGTTGCGGTCCTGCTGAGAGCACCGCGTTGCAGGCTTCGGGCCAGATCGAAGCGACGGAGATCGCGGTCGCGCCGGAGTTGAGCGGACGCGTGGTCGACGTGTCGGTGGCGGAGGGGGATTCTGTCGAAAAAGGCGATCCGCTTCTGACCCTGGACGACAGCCTGCTCCAGGCCCAAAAGCGGACCCTGGAAGCCGGCCTCGATTCGGCCAACGCGAACGTCCGGTCTGCGCAGGTGGCGCTGGAGGTGGCCCAACTGGGTTACGACCAGACCCTGTCCGCGGCGCTGGAGGCGGAGAAGGCGGCCCGCGTGAGCATCTGGAAGGAATCCAAGCCGGGCGAGTTCGACCAGCCCACCTGGTACTTCAACCGGGAGGAACGCCTCAAGGCCGCCCAGGCCGAAGCCGATGCGACCCAAGCCGACCTGGAAAAGGAGCAGGAAAAACTGGACAGCGTCGAGCAGCAGGTGACCAGCGCGGCGTTCCTAGACGCCGAAAAGAAGCTTGCCGAGGCGCGCGTTGCTTTCGAAAACGCCAAAGATGTGCTGGATCGCACGAACGGTTCCAACGGCGCCGAACTACGCGACGCCGCCCAGACCGCTCTGGATGACGCCAAGATCGATCTGGAAGATGCGCAGAAAGACTACGATGACGCCCTGACCAGCGACGACGCCAAAGACGTGCTCGAAGCGCGCGCCCGGGTCTATGTGGCCCAGGAGCGCTATGACATGGCGCAAGACGCCCTGCGCGCCTTCCAGACTGGCGCGGATTCGCCCGAGGTGGTGATGGCGGCCAAAACCGTCGAGCAGGCCCAGAGCACGCTCGAGAGCGCGCAAACGGCCGTGGATCAGGTGCAGGCCCAATTGTCCGAACTGGAGGCGCAGATGGACAAATTGACGGTGAATGCCCCTCAGGAAGGCGTTGTCCTGGTGCGCAGCGTACAAACGGGAGAAGTCGTCCAGGCCGGCATGACGGTCATGACCCTGGCCAAACTGGACCACCTGACCGTCACGGTGTACATTCCCGAAGACCGCTACGGCGAGGTCAAGTTGGGCGAGACCGCCAGCCTGCGCACCGATTCGTTTCCCCGGAGAGACCTTCGCCGCCACCGTGACACGCATCGCTGATCGGGCCGAATACACCCCGCGCAACGTCCAGACCCAGGAGGAGCGCCAGACGACGGTCTATGCAGTGGAGCTTTCGGTGGAAAATCCGGATGGGAAGCTTAAACCAGGCATGCCGGTAGATGTGACCTTCGGGCAGTAAACTTACACTACTTTTCTCTTAGCAAAGGAACGCAAGATTAAGGTTCGGCTCTTGTGTTCCTTTTTTATAACTTGCTTCCCACATCATTTGCATCTAAAATTAAACCACTTCACCATCACTCAGTGAGGGTATTTTATGCATATACAAGAACTTCTTCAAATTTTCAAAAACGCAGTTCGGAAACAATCGGACTATCTAAATCTCACCCACTTTGAACTTACCTATATTCCATCTGAAATTGCACAACTTAAGAACTTGCGAAGACTAGATATCTCGAACAATAATCTAACATTCTTGCCCCCTGAAATCGGGCAACTTCAAAACTTAGAAAGGCTGGATCTTTACAACAACCAACTTAATGAACTGCCGCCTGAAATTGCTCAGCTTGAAAACCTACAAAGACTGGAAGTTGATAATAACCAACTAAAAAAATTTAACACTCGAAATTTTTCTAGCGACCAGACAGTTTTAGAAATAGGCACAAAGAGAGACGCGAATTGAAAAAGCGTTGACAAGACATCTCTCGGTAAAACGCAAACCGATCTGAAAGATACTCAGATCGCGACGATCTTTACGGTCCACGAGATGACGCAAACCTTGATGGATAGTGCGACCGCCAGATGAAACCAGCCAGACGTACAGAAAGGCTACTGCCAGGGTCAATCTCGATAGCCGCAAAAAGCTGTGAAGCATGGAACACTCCAGATCAAAACCATGTTTTTTCATATCACCGAACATTTCTTCAATCCACATCCGGCGTTTATAAAAGCGGAGAGCGGTTTGCAAATCAGGCAAATTGGTCGCCAGGCACCAGGGTTCTTTTTCACCAGATTTCCAATGCACCAGCAAATTAGCCGGATAAATGTGTGTCTGTGACAATTCTCTTTTTCCAAGCCATACGCTCTGACCGGCTTTTTGGACGTAACTTCCAAAGGGCACCCACTGGTTTTCAGTCTGTGACCAGACCAACGTATCTGATTTTTGGCGTAAAACGTAGTACCAATGCCATTTGTCCAGTTGTTTTAGCACTTTGACAGCTCCAAATTCGGTATCACCGACCAGAAAAACGGCGGCTCCACGCGGAATGAGCGTTTTTACATAAGCAAGTAACGCGATCTGTTTGCTGCCTGTGCTATGTCCGCGCACATACTTGACCCAGGTCCAGGCGATCGGGATGGCACGTTTGCGATAGGCCAGGCTGACCATCAATAATTGATGACCAAAACCAACTTTGGTACCATCCACGATCAGATGGATTTCTCCAAGGCTCGCCAGCTGTTCTGCAAGCCATTGAAGAGCGACCGGCTTATACCAGTCACGAACACGAATGGCTGGATTGTCGAGAAACCGCTCCAACCGTTTCACCGTACTTTGCAACTTTGCTTTCCCAGGTATTTTTCCAGCAATCCGGCTCAAATAAACCGAACGGCTCTGGTAGATCCCGTACATGAGCAAAACAAAATTCCGAACTTGGGTAACTCTTTGCTCTGGACGCAATTCACGAATTCGCTAAATCCATGTATGATACAGTTGGTTGGTCGGCATGGTTTTCTCCTGGCAATCTGTTTTCTCGCAAAAACAACTTTACCCGGTTTTGCCTGCCGATCAACCTTTTCATTTGCTAAAGTGTCTGGTCGCTAGAAATTTTTCAACTCAAAAATTTGGACTTATCTGTCCATCTCAAGTAATCAACTTAGCGTACTGCCACCTGAAATAGGAAAACTCAAAGGCCTAATTCAGTTGTCTTTATGGAACAATCAATTCAGTGAACTGCCATCAGAAATCGGAAACCTCCAAAATCTGATCCATCTATCTGTCTCAGACAACCGGCTCAAAGAATTGCCACTTGAAATTAGTCAACTTCAAAACCTACAATTCCTAGACATCTCGAATAATCGGCTCACGTTTTTACCACCAGAAATTGGAGAGCTAAAATACCTACGAGAACTTGCTTTCTTAAACAATAAAATCAGTGAATTACCGACCGAAATCGGGAAACTCCAAAACTTGCGGACGCTGCTTTTCCAAAACAATCAATTGATATCACCACCATTCTCAATCCTTTCGCAAGGTCATAATGCCATCATGGTATATCTCCGCCAACAACTGGAGAGGCAGCAGCGACAGTGGGTTTCCAAACTACTTCTAGTTGGCCAAGGCGGGGTTGGCAAAACCCAACTTCTCCGCCGATTACGCGGCGAAGTTTTTGATAATAGCATGCCAACTACTCATGGTATTGATGTACAAAAACTAGAACTTGAACACCCTAGAGAAAAAGATGTGGTTATGCAACTCAATGCCTGGGATTTTGATGGGCAGGAAATCTACCATGCCACCCATCAGTTCTTCCTGACAGACCGGTCGCTTTTCTTGTTGGTTTGGAATGCCCGGCATGGCTTTGAACAGGGCAAACTCTACTACTGGTTGGATGCTATCCAGGCCCGCGCACCTGAGTACACCAATCATTATCATTGCTACCCAAATTGATGAACGTGATGCCGACCTACCGTTAGCCGAAGTCAAACAGAAATACCCACAAGTGGTCGCGCACTTCGCTGTTAGCAACTTGAGCGGAGAGAGATCGATGAACTGCGTCAAGCTATTACTGATATAGCTGCTACTTTGCCCTTGATGGGCGAAGTCTGGCCTAAGGCTTGGCTGGACGCGGCTAGCGCTATTCGAGTTCGCGAAGAGAAGCATATCTCCCCACAGGAATTAGAAGATGAGATGAAGGATTATGGGGTGACTGGAAGGGATACATGTACTCTCTCAATGGTTGCACGAACTGGGTGATATCCTGTATTTCCGTGAAGATGATGAACTGAACGACCTGGTCATTCTTCAGCCTCAATGGGCATCTGAATATATCAGCAAAGTCATCGAAGATAAGAGGTCATCGAAGGTTTGGGAGATTTACACCCGTAAGCAGATGAACATCATTTGGGCCGATCTAACGCCTTCTATGCGTGATCCCTTTCTGCGGCTGATGGAAAAATTTGATATTTCCTATCGGACACTTGAAAACCGCGAAATTAGTTTAGTTGTCGAACGTTTACCGCTTGACCCACCTGTATATCAAGATTTATGGAATGATACTATGTGCGATGTGTCCTGTCACGAAATCGCTATCAAGTATCGTCTTAATACCATCCCGCCCGGCATACCCACCTGGTTCATTGCCCGTTCGCACCGTTTCACCACCCACCGGCACTGGCGTAATGGTGCGCTCTTCCAGCACGAACGTGAGCGCCGCCATCTGGCGTTAGTACAGGCTTTTCCCCATGAGCGCTACTTGCAACTCAGCGTGCGCGGCGCCTATCCACACAACTTTTTTGCCCTACTCAAAGACGGCCTGGAACTTACCCTCGATCGTTACCCCGGCTTGAGGATCGAGCGCAAGATTCCCTGCCCAGGCCACAATCGTCAGCTTTGTCCGCATGAGTTTGATTATGAGCAACTTCTTAAAGGCTACAGAAAAAGCCTTACATCGAGTGCCCTGAAGCATTGGAAGATGTAGACGTACGTGCCATGCTGTTCTGGATTCATTCCAGTTACACTAGACGATGTACTCTATGAGGTACAAAAATCCGCCGAGGAAAATGAAGAACGTCACAATGAATTGGTCGCATTACTTCAACGAGAATTTGCAAAACAATTTCGTGTTGCACAATCCCAGCTTGACGCTTATTGTCCTAATGTATTTGTTCTTCGTTCAAAGGCAGATAGCAAAGTCAATAAACTGCTCTGGGGAGAAATGTTTAACTTGCAACTTTACTGCCAACAACCGGGTTGCTGGCATCCTACAAAAGAAGGTGGACTTTACCTACTAGAACAGCCAATTGAGCAGTTGCGTCGATTCGGTTCTTTCTTACAAAACATGGTTGAAATGCTCAAATTTGTGACACCTTTTATCGGTCCCTGGGTTGGGATGGCGTGCACCAGCTTATGAAAACCTCGTCAAGAACGATATTAAATTTAATGGTGAAATTGTCAAAGCTATGCCAGATGTTGTTACAGGAGATCAAGTTCGGGAAGTTATCTAATGACCCGGAACGCGCGCAAGGTTCAGCCTCACGTTCCCTGCGTCATCTCCTTGACGAAAAAGATCCCAAACAAGTTTGGGGAGGTTCTGCAAAGAGTGCTCACACCCGAAGGTCACTATCTATGGTTGTGTGAGCATCATGCAAAGATATTTAACCTAAGTAACCAAAGTTGTACCATCTGTGATTTTCAGGAATTGTAATATCCCACTGTGTTGAATCGTCCGCATTGTTAGATGCCGCTTTCTTATTGACAAAATCAACGTTGCGTAAAATGTGTAAGTTAATTTAACAGTTAAACCAGTTATCTAATGGAGCTATGATGTCAGATCAAGGCTATCGCTAACGTTGAGCTGTTACAGCTGACCATCGACCGCTTCTGGGAAAGCTTTCCTCCCACCTGGAACCGCATCCGGACCAACGTGCGCGGGATCGCGGCCGAGAAGTTTGGCATTACCGTCGAGCAATTCCATATCTTGCGTCACATCCGCAAAGGACATGGCTCGGTCAGCGAGTTGGCCGAGGCCAAGGGCATCAGCCGCCCGGCAATCTCCCAGGCGGTAGAATTGCTCGTTGCCAAAGGCTTGGTGACCCGCCGCGAGAAGACGGAAGACAGGCGCTTCGTTCAACTTGGATTAACGGAGAACGGCGAGGAATTGCTCTCAGCCATCTTCCGCGAGAATCGGGTCTGGATGGAAGAGAAGTTGTCCGTTCTGACTCCAGAGCAAATGAACTCTTATCAGTAAGGCATTAGATGTGCTTAAATCGGCATTTGATGAAAGTAGTAGCGACTTCAGTCGCTAAGGGTTACATCGTCCCGGCGGGCGGTGCCGGGGAAGCCGTTACTACGGTAAATTTTCCTATGACTCATTTCCGCAAGCTGCTCACCTTTGTCAAACCCTACTGGTTCTGGTCAGTCATCAGCCTTATTTTGCTGACGCTGGTTGTGTTCATCGACCTGTCGATCCCGCGCCTCATCCAACGCATTATCGATCAGGGCATTGCCCAGCATAGCACTGCCGTGGTGCTGCAAACCGCGGCGCTGATGTTGGGGCTGTCGGTGCTGGGTGCGATCCTGGCCATCGGCAACAACTATTTCTCCGTCCAGACTGGCGAGAGCGTGGCGCGCGACCTGCGCGAGGCGACCTTCCTGAAAATCCAGTCGTTTTCCTATGGCAACCTTGACCATTTCACCACCGGCAACCTGCTGGTGCGCCTCTCGAGCGACGCCAGCGCCGTGCAACGCCTGACGCAGGTCTCGCTGCGCATCGGCACGCGCGCGCCGCTGCTGATGATCGGCAGCCTGATCTTGATGTTCAACACCAATTCCAGGCTGGCGCTGACCATGCTACCGCTGCTGGCGATCACGCTGGCGGTGACGCTCTGGTTCAGCGTGCGCATGGAGCCGCTCTTCCGCCAGGTCCAGAAGCGCCTCGACCGGCTCAACACCGTCTTGCAGGAGAACATCGCCGGGGCGCGGCTGGTCAAGGCCTTTGTGCGCGCCGATTACGAAGGAGAGCGCTTCAAAGAAGCCAACGAAGATTTTGCCAATTTTAACGGTGCGGGTCATGCAGTTCATGGAGACTATGTCGCCGGTGCTCAGCTTCTTCGTCAATATCGGCATTGTGGTGGTCATCTGGGCGGGCGGCCTGCAGGCCATCCGCGGCGACCTGACCCTGGGCCAGATCGTGGCCTTCACCAACTACATGCTCACCACCGTCGGTCCGCTGACCATGATGGCCCGGCTCTCCAACGTGTGGGCCAACGGATTGGCCTCGATGGGTCGCATCGACGAGGTGTTGGACGCCGTCCCCGAGGTCCTGGAAGACCTGGATGCGGTTGCCTTACCGGCCAATGCCCGCGGACGGGTGGTCTTTGAGCACGTTTCCTTCCGCTATAACGGGAACCAGGACGAACGCGTCCTGGATGACGTCAGCCTGGTGGCCGAACCCGGGCAGAGGGTTGCCATCCTGGGCGCGACCGGCTCGGGCAAGACCTCGCTGGTCAACCTGATCCCGCGCTTTTACGACGCTACGCAGGGCTGCATCCTGATCGACGGCCAGGACATCCGCAAGATCAGCCAGGATTCGCTGCTCGGCCACATCGGGATCGTCCCACAGGAGCCGGTGCTGTTCTCCGGCACCGTCAGCGACAACCTGCGCTACGGCCGCCCGGAGGCCAGCGACGAGGAGATTGTTGCGGCAGCCAAAGCTGCCCAGGCGCACGACTTCATCCTGGAATTGCCAAACGGCTACGACACCCACATCGAGGAGCGCGGGGTCAACCTGTCCGGCGGACAGAAGCAGCGCCTGGCCATCGCCCGCGCGCTGGTGACCCAACCCAGGATTCTGATCCTGGACGATAGCACCAGTTCGGTGGATGTAGAGACCGAAACCAAAATCCAGACTGCCATGGAAGCAATGATGCAAGGTTGCACCATTTTTGTGGTGGCCCAGCGCATCAGTACCGTGCTGAACGCCGATAAGATTATCGTGCTCGAGCGCGGCCGGGTCGCCGCGGAAGGAACGCATGCGGAGTTGATGCACTCCAGCCCGATCTACCGGGAAATTTTCGATTCGCAGTTGGGAGACGGGTTCCGTGGGGAAATTGCCATAGCCCAGCGGGAGTCGCGATCATGAGCAACCCATCTCCAACGCCCGATACCCGCCAGGTGCGCGCCAGCCTGGAACACCGCCGCCCGTCGGCACGCGTCCAGATCGAGAAGGCCAGGGACGCCCGCGGCGCTATCGCGCGCCTGGCCGCTTATTTGCTGCCCTATCGTTTTAAACTGATCGTAGTGCTCTTCTTTGTTTTGGTCTATACCGGGATGGAGTTGATCGGTCCGTACTTGATGGGTGTGGCCATTGACCGCTTCATCGGTGGAGGAGATGTGCTCGGCTTGATGCGGATTGCCTTGTGGATGCTGGCCGTCTACCTGTTGGATAACTTCTTCCAGGCCGCCTCGGGCTGGACCATGGCGCGCGTCTCGCAGGATGCGCTCAAGTCCCTGCGCCGCGACCTGTTCCAGCACTTGCAAAGCCTGTCGCTCAGCTTCTTCGACCGTCACCCCGCCGGGGAGTTGATGAGCCGTCTGACCAACGACATCGACGCCATCAACCAGGCTGTCTCGCAGAATGTCACGGCCTTGCTGGCCAGTGTGCTCACCCTGGTCGGCATTGTGATTGCCATGTTCATCCTCAACCCCTGGCTGGCGCTGGGCACGCTGGTGGTAGTGCCGATCATGTTGTGGTTCACCGAGTTTGTCGCCAAATACACCCGCAGAGGCTTCCGCGAGTTGCAAAAACACCTGGGCGGGATGAACGGGGTGATGGAGGAAGCCATCAGCGGGCAGAAGGTGGTCAGCGCGTTCCGTCGCAAGGATGCCGTGATCGAAGCGTTTCGAGCGCAGAACCAGGCGGTTTATAAGGCCGGGGTATACGCCAATTCTTACGCCCTGCTGCTCATGCCGCTGACCAACGTGCTCGGCAACTTCTTCGTCATCGTGCTGGCGGGGTTGGGCGGCTGGCTGGCTCTGCAGGGACTGGTCACGATCGGCACGATTGCGACCTTCATCAACTACGGGCGCAACTACATCAACCCGCTGCGCCAGCTAGCCAACATGTACAACGCCATTCAGGCGGCGCTGGCCGGGGCGGAGCGAGTCTTCGAGATCATCGACACCCAGCCCGAGGTCCAGGATGCGGCGGATGCCATCCCGCTGACCGCCGTCAGAGGAGATGTCCGTTTCGAGGATGTCCATTTTGGTTATGTGGAAGATGTCCCCGTGATTAAGGGGATGTCTCTCGAAGCGAAGGCTGGCCAGACGGTCGCGCTGGTAGGGCCGACCGGGGCGGGCAAGACCACCATGATCAACCTGCTCTCCCGTTTCTACGAAATTGGCGAGGATGATGGCGCGGTGACTGTAGACGGGACTGACATCCGCCAGGTGCGCAAGGCGGACCTGCGCCGCAAGCTGGGCATCGTGCTGCAGGATACCTTCCTGTTTTCCGACACGGTGATGGAGAACATCCGCTACGGACGGCTGGACGCGACCGACGAGGAGTGCATCAAAGCGGCAGAGATGGCCGACGCCGACCACTTCATCCGCCAGTTGCCGCAGGGCTACCAGACCAGGCTCTCGGAGCGGGCCGGTAACCTGTCCCAGGGACAGCGCCAGATGCTGGCCATCGCGCGCGCCATCCTGGCCGACCCCTCGATTCTGATCCTGGATGAAGCCACCAGCAGCGTGGACACCCGCACCGAGGCACGCATCCAGAGGTCGCTGCTGCGGTTGATGGAGGGGCGCACCAGCTTCGTGATCGCCCACCGCTTGAGCACTATCCGCGATGCGGACAATGTGATCGTCATCAAAGACGGGGAGATCGTCGAGCAGGGCGGGCACCAGCAGTTGCTGGACAAGCGCGGCTTTTATCACAATTTATATTTGAGCCAGTTCAAAGGACAACAGATTTAGGTTTAGGGCAACCGGTGGTCGAGTAGCCCTGAATGATTTTAGAAGGGCGTATCGAGACCACAAGTTTCAAGAAACGTTAAGTTTGTTTCTGGCCTGTTGGTCTCGATACTTCCCGCGAAGAACGCGCGGAACTACTCGACCAACGCGTCCTGATCCAACCCATCACAACCCACGGCACCATGGCGAAGAACCCCACCAGCGCCGGGCCGCCGAGGCCGACCAGGAACGCGCCGATCGTATTCCCTACCCCTGTGATGGCATAGCTCAGAATGACCAGCCGATCATCGCTGCCATCGTGCGACTGCGAGGAAGCGGGATTGAACAGCAAAAAAACCAGGAAGGTAACAAAGGTGGTCAACCACCAGCCCCAGAAATTCTGCAGGGGGATGCCGAAATAAGCCCCGTCCACTTCCCAGACCCAGTGCTGGCCGCGCACCATGACCGGGTCTATCACCAGGTCCCAGGCGGTCATGACCAGACCGCCTAAAGCCGCTACCGTCAGAACGCGCCGCCAGCCATTCCGGATTGAGACCAACTGCTCTGCAATGACGAACGACGGGTACATCATCATGAACCAGGCAACCGGGATCAGGAACGGGACCAGGCCCAGGAACAGAGGTCCCAGCTTGCGCGTGTAATGATACGGTCCGTAGACCAGGCCGGTGGCCACGCCGACGCTCTCGAACGCCAAGCTGACAACGAATACACAGGCCAGGAGCCCGAGTGCGCGTTTCCACCCTAGCCGCTGACTCGCGTGCAAGAGCGCAAAACTGAAACCAACCAGCGTGCTGAGGGGGGTGATCCAAGGCGAGATGCCGCTTCCCATGGCAACCGTCACATCGATGTAGGCAACCAGCAAGGCATAAAGGATAAGCAAAGCGATCAACGTCCGCCGAACGATCATCATTTTTTCTCCTCAGAAGTCTATTTTAACCGTGGGTCCACCGCAAAAAGAAAGTTTAACCATAGAGCTCATAAAGGACATAGAGAATTAAGGTTCTACCGTTTCCAACGGGAAAAATACCGAAAAATGGGTTGTGAGCGCGCGTACGCGCGCTCACAACCCATTTTTCGGGCCTCTATCCCGTTAAATAAGGACGGCGGAGGGCATTTCCACATTTTTCGGTTGGGTGTATACTGACGGGAACCCTTTCCAAGGAGGCCGCATGAAACGAGCAGTCAGTATCAGCATTGGATCATCGAAACGCGATAAAGCAGTAGAAGTGGAATTGCTGGGGGAAACAGTCAGCATCGAACGCATCGGTACGGACGGGGATATGGAGGCCGCCGCGCTCAAGTACAAGGAGTTGGATGGAAAGGTGGATGCCTTCGGAGTGGGCGGTGCCGACCTGGGAGTGCTGGTAGATGGAAAATGGTATCCTCTTTATTCCGTAAAGCCCATGGTGCGTTTTGTTGAAAAAACACCGCTAGTAGATGGCGGCGGGTTGAAGAATACGTTAGAAAATAAAGCCGCAGCCTTTTTGGAAAAACACCTTGCTGATTACCTCAATCAGCAAGGACGCAAAGTGTTTGTAACGCTTGGGGCGGACCGTTGGGGCCTCTCCCGTGGTTTTTCTGAGGCGGGGTACGAGATGGTATTTGGTGACTTGATGTTTGGTTTGGATGTTCCCATCGCAATCCATAAGCTCAGCCAGTTAAAGTCAGTGGCCAGGATTGTTATGCCTATCGCCGGGCGTTTACCGTTTGAATGGGTCTACCCGACCGGTGAAAAGCAGGAAGTGCGTACCCCGAAGTATGAAAAGTATTATCAATGGGCGACCGTTATCGCCGGGGATTGCCATTACATCAAGAAACATATGCCTGATAATATGCAAGGCAAAGTGGTTGTCACCAACACCACCACGCCGGAAGATGTGGCGTTGTTCAAGCAGTGCGGCGTAAAATACCTGGTCACCACCACGCCCGTACTGGACGGTCGCTCGTTCGGCACCAACATGATGGAAGCTGCGCTGGTGGCGATCTCCGGTAAGAACCGCCCGTTGACCTGGGAGGAGTACAGCGAATTATTGGATGATCTTCACTTCGAACCGCAATTGCAGGAGTTGAACTAACTTACCAGGCAGGCGCAAGGCCACAACGACACGAAAAGGGAAATTTGTACCTTCGTGTCTTAATGTCTTTGCGGTGTACCCAAGGAGAACCTATGGACGCAATCGTTACAGCCGGCGGGATTCCGCTCCCTGAAGATCCGCTCTATCCCTATACAAACGGCGATTCCAAAGCGCTGGTCGATGTAGCCGGCAAGCCGATGATCCAATGGGTGCTGGATGCGCTCGGGAATGCCAGGCATGTGGATAACGTGATCGTTATCGGCCTCTCTCCCAAGAGCGATGTCACTTGCAAGAAACCGTTGCACTTTATTTCCAACCAGGGGCGCATGCTATCAAATATTGTGGCCGGGGTCAACAAGTCGCTCGAGCTCGATCCCAAGACCGAGTACGTCATCGTTTCCTCCTCCGATATCCCTGGCATCACTGCCGAGATGGTGGACTGGTTGGTCGAGACCTGCATGCAGACGAAAGAAGACATTTACTATGGCGTCGTTCCGCGCCAGGTGATGGAGACGCGCTATCCCGGTTCGAACCGGACCTACACCAAGCTGAAAGACATGCAACTATGCGGCGCCGATATGCACGTCACGCACGTCCGCATGGCGACCGAGCACCTGGAGATGTGGGAAGAGCTGATCGGCAACCGCAAATCCCCGCTTAAGCAGGCCGCTACAATCGGAATTGGGACGTTGTTTAAGGTAGCAACCCGCAGCATCGCCTTGAATGACCTGGTGGATGTCATCACCAGGCGGCTCGCCATCACCGGCCGCCCGATCATCTGGCCTCACGCCGAACCCGGCATGGACGTGGACAAGCCTCACCAGCTTGAACTGGTCCGCCGAGATATGGAAAAACTGCTACAACGCGTATAAACCAACAGGTCAGAGCTGCATGCATTTTCGTTCCATTTTAGAATTCGACGCCAACCTGTCCAACAGAATGCGCGTTGCCGAACGGCCGGGCCTGCTGCGCACGATCGCCATCTTTTTTGCCCATTCCGGAGACTCCTGGTTTTGGGCGTTGGCGCTCATCTTGTTATGGATCTTCAGCGACGATCCGTTTTGGAAAAAATGGGCTGTCCTGCTGTTCGGGGGGATTTCTGCCCTGGCCGTGATCGTGATGGGCTTGAAGTTCATCATCCGTCGCCGCAGGCCGGAAGGCGAATGGGGTGGCATCTACCGCAACACAGACCCGCATTCGTTCCCGTCCGGGCATGCTGCCAGGGCGTTCCTGATCGCGGTTCTGGCGTCCGTGCTTGGCCCTGCCCCACTGGGAGCCGTCCTGTGGATCTGGGCGCCGCTGGTCGGGCTGGCGCGGGTGGCCATGGGTGTACATTATGCCTCTGACATCGTGGCAGGGATGCTGCTCGGCGTCATTATTGCCATCTTCGGTTTGGAAGTGTATCCCCCGATTGTGAACTGGCTCAATTGATGGCTGTGGTTTTCGTTGTGGTAAGCTTTGGTTGCGAAAAAATGCGGGAGTGACCGGCGTCACTCCCGTTTGCTTTAAGCCGCTTTCTTCAGCGTGTCTGCGTGCTCGTGGATGTGAGCCAGCCCGCGCTCGACCCAGGTTTGCAGGAAGAATCCGCCCCCATAGACCTCGTGCGCGGATTCGCGGCTCCAGCCCTCTGGTGGCATCTCCCGTAGCAGCGAAACCGTCTCTTTAACGGAAGCAGACAGCTCGTCCAGGATCGAGGCGAGCGGCTCTTCCTTGTCGTAATGTTCGGCCATCCAGACCTCCCCGTCGAAGTCCGGGAAGATGGGATTGTCCTGCGCCGCTGTCCCGCGGATTCGCATTCCGTAGACTTTCTCGTCCACGTCGCGGGTGTGGGACGCGATCTGGTGAACGTTCCATCCGTCTTGATCCAGGGGCTTGAACTGGTCCGCAACTGCCAGGCAAGCCTGGCGGAATTCCTCCGGCGCGGCTTCCAGTTGGTCGACCAGCTTGGCCCGGTATTCGAGCAATTGGTTCATGTGGAACTCCTGCAAAGATCTAAAACGGCATCGACCTCCATGTCCGTTTTGACAGCATGGACGCGGATACCGTACGGTTTAAATTCGTAAGCGGCCTGCTGATTCAGCGACTCCAGCCCCGCCATGCTGGCCAAAAAAGCCGCCCGCCCCGCACTTTCATCACGGCCTGTTTCCGATATAAGATTTAGGATCACGCCCCCAGCGCCTTCCCGCATCATCCGCCCCACGGACTGGGTCATCAGGAATGCGCCGGTCAGGTTGACGTCCAGGACGCGGTGCCAGTCCCACTCGTCCATGTCGAGCAGCGCGGAGCGGGGTTCCACCGCGGCGTGGTTGACCAGGATGTCGATCCGGCCGAAATCGTCCTCCACCTGCTTGACCAGCGCCTGCGCCCCGACCTTCTTGGCGATATCGTCCACGTAAGCCCTGGCCTGGCCGCCCAACGCGGTGATCTCCTCCACCAGCTTATCTATGTTGTTGGGCGAGATATCATTGGCCGCCACTGTGGCGCCATGACTGGCAAAAGCCCGGGCCAACTTCCGTCCGCGGCCTTTGCCCGCGCCGGTGATAAGCACGACTTTATCTTTGAAAGCCTGGTTATCCATTATTCGAATAAGTTGCGCGACATTTATGTCGCCCACCATGGAATGGCGACATAAATGTCGCATCACAGAACTGCATTATGTTTCATCCTCACAAACTGGAACCGTATCTCGATTTTCGTTAGCATTCACGCGCAGGCCCAGATAGGGAGAGGGATCGTAGGTGTTCTTGATCTCCAACTCGTTGCGGAAGCCCCCCTGCCCCTCGTCTTTGACCACCGAAAAATGCAGGTGGACGCCAACCGGGTTGTTCGGGTCGCCCGAGAAGTTGCCCTGGTAACCGAGCAAGGCCCCTGCCTCGACATACTTCTCGAAGGTGTCGGGCGGGAAATCGTCGGAGATGAACGACTGGCCGTCTTTGGTCGCCATGTGGGTGTAATAGGTCCAGATCTGGCGCCCGGGCTGGAGCGGATCGGAGGGGATGCGTACGATCACGGTCGAGACCCAGTCCGGCAGGCGGGTCAGGTAGCCAGGGTAGGCTACGATGACCGGCGTTACGCCAACGTCGGTCCCGCCGAAGATGTCCAGGCCCTGGTGGCGGTGGCCGAGGCGGAAGGAATCGTCCCACAGGAAGCCGACCATGCCCTCGGTCGGGAAGAGGAAGGGGGCCTGCCCGCAGCGGGAGCCGGCCGCCAGCCTCCACTCCGGATGCGCGGCGGGGTCCCGCATCCAGGCCCGGAAAAGGGAGAAGCGCTCGCCCGCCGGGCGGTACGTACGATAGAGGAAATAGCCACCGGTCACGGCGGCGACGAGGGCGATCGAGAACAGGAAACGCTTGGACATGAGAGAGGATTATACCTTGTGCGTAACTTTTTCTAATATTCATCGTCTTGATTAAAACGCATCCTGTACGGGATGTGTAAGTATTGCTTATTAAGCGCGCTTGCCTTAATGGTTCCGAACAATTTAGGTTTTGTGAAACCCGAAAAGGCAAACCCATCGTGAGGTGGGGGCGCAAAGTTATGGACCCCGCGGGGCGGGGCCGCCAGGCTGCCGAAGGATTTTTTAACTTCGGCAGTTTTTGTTTTGCCGGAGGAGGAAAGGAGGTCAATGGGAAGGGCTGATTTCGACTTTGGAACACCATTCAAAAATTTGTTCAACGTTGAGGAGAAAATAAAATGAGTAAAAAGTTCTTTGCTGTGATAGGCATCCTGGCGATTCTTCTCGCCTTGCTGCCTTTTGCCGCGATTGCCGCACCCGCGGCGGATGATCCGGACTTCACCCCCAAGAATGATAACTTGGCGGATCCCCTGACAACCCGGCAGCTGGATCTCAAGCAGAAGGCTCTGGATGCCAAGTTGAACGGAAAGGCCTATGGGAAAACCCATGAAGTTGCCCGCGGCCAGTACGTCGAGTTGGAGCGCGAGGGGGAAGGGGCGCTCTGGACTGTGCTCGGCGAGTTCTCCGATTTTCCGCACAATAATATCGCTGAACCCGACCGCGCCGTGGATAACACCACCCTGTGGGTCCCCGATTTCAGTCGCGATTACTTCATGGACCTGCTGTTCAATGACGCTCCCGGCGCGAATTCCATGCGCAATTTCTACATCGAACAGTCGTCGGGCCGCTACACGGTCCACGGCGATGTGACCGACTGGGTCACGGTCGGCGATCACCTGATGTATGATGACAACCCTGACTCGAACGTTTGGGACTTCCTTCAGGATACGGTCAACGGTTGGTACGACAAGCAGACCGCAGCCGGGATGACCTCTGAGGAGATCAACGATTATCTGAGCCAGTTCGACGTCTGGGATCGTTATGACTATGATGGCAATGGCAACTTCGATGAGCCCGATGGCTACATCGACACCTTCCAATCCGTGCATGCCGGCGAGGGTGAAGAGGCAGGCGGCGGTGCGCTCGGCGCCGAGGCCATCTGGAGCCACAGCTGGTACGCTTTTTCCAACCTGGAAGGGATTGCTGGCCCAGATTTCAACAAGTTGGGTGGCATCCAGGTCGGTGACAGCAATTACTGGGTTGGCAAGTACACCATCCAGCCTGAGAACGGTGGCGTGGGCGTGTTCACCCACGAATACGGCCATGACCTCGGCCTGCCCGATCTGTACGACACCTCCGGCGGCGAGAATGGGACTGGCTTCTGGACCCTGATGTCATCCGGATCCTGGGTCGACGAGGGCAAGGACACCATCGGCAACAAGCCCAGCCACATGGGCGCCTGGGAGAAATTCCAACTGGGCTGGTTGAATTATGAAGTTGCGCGGGTTGGCCTGAAGTCCGAGCATAAGCTTGGCCCGATGGAGTTCAATACCAAGCAAGCCCAGGGTCTGTTTGTGATCCTGCCGCAGAAGCCTGTAACAGCCCATATTGCCGATCCGTACGCCGGCAGCTACTTCTATTTCAGCGGCTCTGCAAACAACCTGAAGAACCAGATGGCCAAAGCGTTCACGCTTGGCGCGGGGGCCACGCTGAATGCCAAAGTCAACTACGGCATCGAAGTGGATTACGACTATGCCAATGTGATTGTGTCCACAGACGGTGGCGCGACATGGCAGACGGTACCCACCAACTTGTCGACCTCTTCCGTAGAGGCGAACGGCATCGACGGCTTCTCCGAAGGCTGGGTGGACCTCACAGCCAATCTTCCGGCAGGGGATGTGATGGTCGGTTTCAAATACACGAGCGATGGCGGTGTCAACTACGACGGGTTCATGGTCGACGACATCCAGATCAGCGGCTATGACACTGACGGGGCCGAGACCGATACTGGCTGGACCTTCACCGGTTTCCGCAGAACGACCGGTACGGAGGACAAGTTGTACAACCAGTACTACGTGGCCGAATTCCGCACTTACAAGGGATACGATAAGGGCCTCCAAACCGGACCGTACTACTTCGGATACCCCAGCATGCCCAACTTCGTGGACCACTTCCCCTATCAAGATGGTCTGTTGCTCAACTTCTGGGACACATCCCAAGCCAATAACAACACCGGGCAACATCCTGGTCAGGGCTGCTGCTGCCGGTCGACGCGCATCCGAAAGCCCTGCTTCGCGTCGATGGAGTCGTCTGGCGAAACCGGATCCAGACTTATGACTCCACGTTTACGCTCGCTCCGACAGACGGCATCCCCAACATTCACCAGGCGGGCGTACTTTCGCCTGTTCCGAGCCTGCCGGCCGTTTCGATGTTTGACGACCGCGTTTCATACTGGGATTCTGCGAACCCGATGGGCAGTGTGATCGTGCCTAACACTGGAACGCAAATCCGCATCCAAAGCATTAGCGCGCAGGGCAGTTTCGTGCAAGTGGAAGTTCGCCCCGCAAAGTAATCCTGGCGATTTGCTTTGTTTCGCGCACAAAAGGAGCCCGCCTGCAAGGCGGGCTCCTGGTATCTGGTAAGAAGTATGCGTATGAAATAATTTTGTATAAACATGCAAAAAATACTTGATAGATGAAAAAAAAACCGGTAAGATAAAGATGTCGTCAGTGCTGACGACCAATCACAAATTATGTATAACCCGAAAAGGCAAACCTGTTGTGAAACAGGGACGCAAAGTCATGGGTCTGACCGCACTCAGATTGCCAGACTGCCGAAGTGTTGTTTGCTTCGGCAGTTTTTGTTCTGCCGGAGAAAGGAGGTGAACGGGAAGAATTCACATCAATCTACGAATCCAAAAGAGAAAATGTTTCAACTTTGAGGAGAAAAAGTAATGAACAAGAAAATTTTTGCCGCACTCGGCGTCTTCGCTTTGCTGGTAGCGCTCCTGCCTGCCTCCATCGCGGGAGCAGATTCTGCAGCGCCGCCTGATACCTTTCCCCGTAATAACGTAGCCCCGGCTGGCTTGGATCCGATGGATCTATCCGTCGAAATGCTCGGTGACGATGAGATTGCTATTCGGAAGTATGCAGCCCAGGTGGGTTCCGCAGTTGCCAGCAATGTCTCCCCGTCTGGCCAACCCGCGTCGATCGGTGATGAGATTACGGTCACCGTCTCGGATAATGGCTTGGGAACAGACTACGACGAGCAATTTGTCGTGGTCTTAGACGGCACCCATGGCATCATCCTTATCACTAAGGATGCGTACGAGAGCTTTGACGGCACCTACTATCACTTCCCCAATCCCGTTGGAGACGGCAGCGAAACCTGGTTGAGGACGGAAGATCTGCTCACACCTGAGCAACTTGCCTACTTGCTGGACGAGTTCGACAACAACATCTATCCTACCGACACTTCCGTTTTCGGCGAGCCGCTTGCCCGCGGCGCAGAAGGCCAAAAGACCTGGATCCTGATCTTTAACATTCGCGATGACGCTTACTATGATCCCGAGGAGTCCACCTATATCGCGGGCTATTTCTCAGCCAGCGAGAGCGCCGAAAACAACAAGAACATCATGCACATCGATACCTACGATTGGGAAAATCGCACGGGTCCCGATGCCGCTCGGCCTTACCTGTATGAAGGCGTCTTTGCGCACGAGTTCGAGCACCTGATCCACTTCGACCAAGATCCGGACGAAGAGTTGTGGGTGGACGAGGGCTTGGCCGATCTGGCTGGATTCTTATGCGGTTACGGTCACTCCGCCGGTCACATCGCCTATTACATGGTCTACCACCCGTTGACCTCTTTGACCTTCTGGGGCAGCGGTTTGGAAGATTACGGCGCCAGCTATCTCTTCGAGCTCTATTTGTATGAGAAATACGGCGGCGTCCCGTTTGTCTCGGCGCTGGTGCAGGAACAAGCCAACGGGATCGAAGGTGTCCAGAACACGCTTGCGAATTTCGGTTACAGCCAGACGTTTGATCAGGTCTTCGACGATTGGACGATTGCCAATTACCTGGATACCGACAAAAAGGGCGACAAGTACGGGTACGACACCCTGGATATCGGCTCCGATGCGGATACCTGGGGATACACGATCCCTTACTCCATCGCCAACTTCTGGTGGGGCCCCCCATTGGATGCTCCTTTTGAGGTGTCTTCTGACTGGTTAACCGGTTCTGACCCGCAGCCTTATACGGCTCACTATTACAGCTTCTTCAACAAAAAGGCGGCCACGCTGTCGCTGGACGGGGAAGACTTCGCAGGAACCCTGCCGTTTAGCGGCACTTACGAGTGGTACTCGGGCGCGGAAGCCTGGGCCTGGCGCGATTTCCATCAGACGTTTACCATTCCGGCCGGCGGCGCAACCCTCAACTTCATGACCTTCTTCGAGATCGAAGAAGATTGGGACTACGGTTATGTTGAGGTGTACGACCAGACCACTGGCGAGTGGTATACGCTGGATGCAGCCGGTACGGTGGATTATGTGGCCCACGGCCAGGATAACCCGAACGTACCTGTTGGCCGCGAACCCGTAGACTACGAAGATGCCGGACGCTGGCACGCCTTCACTGGCAACAGCGGCGGCTGGATCCCGGTCGAGATGGATCTGACCCCGTTCGCCGGCGACACCATCGATCTGTACTTCCGGACCTGGCAGGATGGCGCTTTCACCCTGCAGATGATGTACGTCGACGATATTTCGATCCCCGAGCTTGGTTTCTCAGATGATGTTGAGTTCGGGCCGGATGGTTGGATCGCCGATGGCTGGAACATTAGCGACGGCAAGTTCGCTAACGATTTCGGCGTCGTGACCATCGACACCAAGTGGGTTTCCGATGTACGCTATCCCGAACCTGCCGCGAACAACGCTACCCCCTTGAGCAGCATCAGTGTGCTCTCCGTTGACCCGGATACGCAGTATGGCACGGATAAAGTATCGGCGACCAAGGCCAACTCCGGGCACGTGAAGGTTTCGATCGTTACCAACCACGCGGACCATATCCTTACTTCCGGATATTTGTTCACCGTGAAGTAGCCTCTCGGGCTAATCTCAAAAGCGAGGAAGGCACAAGCCTTCCTCGCTTTTTTGTTTCCTTTAACTATCTTGTCGGTGTTACGATAATCACATCCCTGTCTTTGGTTTCATTTGGTCCCCCATCTTGGACGCTTTTGTCCGTATCTTTCAGCGAATTGTTCTCCGGGGAGTTAGGCTCGCATAAAACAATATTTTGGTCGGTGTCTGTGTGGTATTCGTACCGTTGGCCGTTGGCTTCAAGTTGAACGATGTATCCATCGGTTAGCTTCTGGATGTACATCACTCCCCGTTTCGGGCAACCTAAACCCGCATCCGGCCAGGTGACGGGTTGGGCGTCGATAACGGTAATCAGTTGCGGGTCAAGCTCGAGGCGGTGTGCCAGGTCTGCAATGATCACCTGCGTCAGGTGGTCCAGGCTGGAATTAGGCGGAATAAGGGTTATAGATGGTTGTCCCGTGGACACGGCCGAAGGTGGTAATGAGGGTGGTGTGTCGAACCCTGTACCGGTTTGGCATCCGGCCACAAACATCAGTAAGGTAAAGTAAATCAAGAGGTATTTCATATTTATATCTCCATCATAAGGACGCTCTAAGATTGAAAATGTTCCATTTCTTAATATTTTACGAATACTGTAAGATTTCCTCCAGCAACAATTAAGAATAATTAGATAAAATTTAACTACATTCTTTTTGATAGAGATAAGCAGAAACTATCTCGGTCAGCAAGTTTCGAAGAGCAAACCCGCCACGAGACGGGGGCGCAAAATTCAACGTCTACCGCACACAGACAACTAGACTACCAAACTTTTTATTCAACATCATCCATGCTTTCGTTCTGGGTTTTAACGAACCATTCTTTTTCCCTTTACCGGTTGCGCTCACGCATTCGGGTATGCTGCATATCCCAATGCGTGTAATTTTATTAAATGGAGAGGAGGTGATGCTATAAAGCGATTTCCCGTACGTTTGCAAGTGATTTCCGCACACACAACCAACTTTCTCTATTGAGGAGAACCGCACATGAAACGTAAGTTTTTTGCAGTAATTTCCATCCTGATTCTCGTCCTTGCAGCGCTGCCCGCATTTGCCGGCGCAGCGCCGAACAACGATGATGGCGTTATCAACCTCGGCGCCAACACGGATAATCCCAGCCATCCCCTGGGGGATAAGCAGTCGGCGTTGAGGGACAAGGGCTTCGAGGCCAAGGTCAATGGTAAAACCAGTGGCCCGGTCGCAGAGGTGGCCAAGGGCCAGTTTGTTGAGTTAGAGCGCGAAGGTGAAGATTCTATCTTCACCGTGATCGCGGAGTTTGGCCCTGCTGATCACCCCGCCCCTATCCTTTATCTCTGGCGTCCCCGGACCGTTGCATAACCAAATCCCGGAGCCGGACCGCAGCGTGGATAACAGCACCATCTGGGAACCCGATTTCACAGAAGCCTATTACGAGGATTTGCTCTTCTCGGAAGCGCCCGGCGCTGTCTCCATGCGCAACTTCTACATCGAACAGTCGTCTAACCGCTATACCGTGAACGGCGATGTGACCGATTGGGTGCAGGTTCCCTACAATGCTGCAGCCTACGGGCGAAATTACTGCGGCGGCATTGTCTGCGCGCAGACCTGGGTCTTCGTCAACCACTCGATCGACGCCTGGTACAACGCGCAGATCGCAGCTGGCAAGACCGATGCAGACATCAATGCCTACCTGGCCCAGTTCGACGTCTGGGATCGCTATGACATGGACGGCGACGGCAACTTCAACGAGCCGGATGGCTACATCGATCACTTCCAGTCCATCCACGCCGGTGAAGGCGAAGAGACCGGCGGCGGCGCCCAGGGCACGGATGCCATCTGGAGCCATCGCTGGTACGCCTATTACAGCGCCAACGGTCCGGATGGCGTAGGCCCCAGCTCTTTCGGCGGTGTCAGAATTGGTGGTAGCAACTATTGGGTTGGCGATTACACTGTCGAGCCTGAAAACGGCGGCGTGGGTGTATTCTCCCATGAGTTCGGCCACGACCTGGGCCTGCCCGACCTGTACGACACCTCCGGCAACACCGGCGGCGCTGAGAACTCCACCGGCTTCTGGACTCTGTACTCCAGCGGTTCCTATGGCAACACAGGCATTCCCGAAGAGGGCATTGGATCGAAGCCGATCCCGATGAGCGCCTACGAGAAGATTTTCCTGGGCTGGTCCGATTATACGGCGGTCGGCTATGGACAGAAGGCCTCTGTAAAACTTGGTCCTTCGAACTACACCACCAAACAGGCTCAGCATCTCGTTGTGTTGTTGCCTGACAAGAGCGTAGATTTCCCGGTTGGCGATCCATATTCCGGAGACTTCTTCTACTTCTCCGGCTCCGGCAACGACCTGGATAACAGCATGACTCGTGATGTCACATTGCCTGCTGGTACAGTTGATCTAACGGCTAAAGTCAAATTTGACATCGAGATGGACTGGGACTATGCCTACCTGATCGTCAATGGAACGCCAGTTCATACCAACCTTTCTACCAACACAAACCCGAACGGGCAGAACTTTGGGGAAGGGATTACCGGCTCTTCCAGCGGCGCATGGGTCGATTTGACTGCCGATCTTTCCGCCTTTGCTGGCCAGACCGTCACCATCGGTTTCCGCTACTGGACGGACGTGGCTGTTGCCAACCCCGGTCTCTTCGTCGATGACATTGCCATCACGGGGCAGCCGCTTGACGATGCCGAGACCGATCCGGGCTGGAGCTACAATGGCTTCATCCGCACGGGTAGCACGGTAACATTGTCCTTCTTCAACGCCTACTTTGCGGAGTTCCGCACCTATAAAGGCTATGATGACGGCCTGCGCACCGGTCCGTACAACTTCGGCTTCCTGGATAACCCGACCCTGGGTAACTGGGTCGAGCACTTCCCCTACCAGGATGGCTTGCTGGTCTGGTACTACGATGAATTGTTTGCCGACAACAACGTGGGAGATAACTGCTCCGGTGGCCGCTGTGGTGGCTTGTACCTGCCCGTGGACGCGCATCCCGACCTCCTGCTCCGGCCCGATAACGGCCAGGTCTGGCGCCCGCGCATCCAGTCCTACGACTCGACCTTTGGTCTGGATAAGACCGACAAGATTTGCCTACATATGAACAGCGTAGAAGGCTGCTATGGCGGCCTGCCTGCTAACAAGGTCTTCGATGACACAAAGTCCTACTGGGTTGCTCCGAACCCCGCAATTGGCAACAACGGTTGGGCCAGCGTCCCATTGCCCGGAACCGGCACGACGATCCGTGTGGTAAGCGTTTCGGCACAGGGTAACTTCATGCAGGTGCAAGTCAACAAGTAATCGTTGACAATTACCTTACCCGTATAGAAAAAGAAGGGCCTGCTTCATCGGCAGGCTCTTCTTTCTTAATTCTGGTTCTCCCATTCTTAACGGGAGCGGTAGAGCCTTTATTCTAAAATATGCCTACGGTGGGAGATAGATTTCATCCGGCTCTTGTGCCTCACACAAGATAACGCGGCTTGTAGTATCGGTGTGAAAAGAATATGCCTGTCCGTTTGCTTCGAGCAAGATTTGATAGCCGGGGGTCACGACCTGGGCGTACGAAATGTCCGCTTGCGGACAGCCCAGGCTGACATCCGGCCATTCGACCGCTTTCACATCGAACAAGAAGATGTCCTTCGTCTCCAGGCCGAGTTTATGGGCCAGCTGTGTTTGGGCCTGGCTCACGAGTTCTCGCGCAAGTGGATCAGGTATATTAGATGTCACAGGGGCTGCTATTGTATCGTTGATTTCAAAAGTAGGGGATGGAACTGGCTGCTGGTGGCAGGGGAAGCCAAGGGTACGCAGCCAACGAGAGAAATTATAAAAGGGAGCAGCAAAGAAAAAGATATTTTCACGGAACCTCCTGACTTATAAAATCCTTCGCCAGCCTGCTAGAGGCAGCGTAATACAAAAGACGTATTTTCTACAAAAAAGTTCCTTCGATTCGAACCTCGAATCTAACAAATCCTGACACTCCCCGGGTGTTTCAATCACAATTTCTAAAGCAATATTAATCCAAATAACTTGAGGTTTCGAGCCCATTATAGTAAAGTACAAGGGTATGTTCCATACTATTAGACAACATCACGGTGAGCGGGGGAAGAGCGACTCACAACAATCTCAACGCAGCCAGCCAGGCCCTGAATTCATCTTATTCAAAATCTTTACGCAGAAGGAGGTGATGCTTCAGCCCATAAGCTTGTGAGATTGCTTCTTATTGCCATGCCCGAATGTAGCGCACAAGTGGGTCGTGGCGACACTTGCAGCTTATGCAAGTGTCTAAAAGAGAGAAACCAACTACAAATGAGGAGAAAATAACAAATGAAAAAAGTAAGTTTAGCGGTTGCGCTCGCTCTAATTCTAGTATTAAGCACGATAGGTGCTGCTAGTGCAATCACGAATGGCCAGCCGGATAATGGCAGGCATCCGTACGTAGGGCTGTTGGTGTTTGATGATGCAGACGGTCCTGCCTGGCGCTGCAGCGGTTCACTGCTCTCGCCAACCGTGGTGCTGACCGCTGGACACTGCACGGACGGTGCGGTTGCAGCCCGGATCTGGTTCGACGAGAATGTACAGGCTAATACAGAATATCCTTTCGGTGGGACGACTTCCTACGAGGGTACCCCTTATACATACGATGAATTCTGCACCGGCTGTGGAAACGGCTTGCCGGAGTTTGCCCATGGCGACGTTGGGATCGTTGTGCTCAGTGAGCCGGTTCCCACTTCAGTTGTCAGCGACTATGCTCAGCTGCCTTCGGCCAACCTGGTCGATACGCTTGACAACAAGACTCCTGTAGATGTCGTCGGCTACGGGGTCAAGTATCAGGCTAAGGTTCCCGGAAATGAGCTGCCACAGCCGCCACCGTTCTACCGCTGGACCGGACCGCGCACCCGCTATTACGCGCCTACTGAACTGGTCTCTGGAAATTTCAAGCACAGTGACGAGTTCATGAGACTATCGATGAACCCAGGCCGTGGTAAGGGGGGCACCTGCTTTGGCGATTTGGGCGGTCCGGACTTGCTGGGCGGCACGGATATCGTCCTGGCAGTCAACTCCTATGTTACGAACGTCAACTGCTCAGGCGTCGGCTATTCGTACCGGGTTGATACCCTGGAAGTATTGGCCTGGATCAACAGTTTCTTTCCTTAGAAATTGAAATTAGATCAGAATCCAGGAGCCATCGCTGGCTCCTGGATAATTTGGTTAATCCTAAAGATATAATTCTACCGATCAGTAACTTTTGAACGGTTAATACGTCATGAATACAACCAAATAATTTTTTGGTTTGATCTGTATTCGCTAAGGGCAAACCCGTCGTGAGGCGGGGGCGCAAAGTCATGGGTCTGCGCGTAAAAGGTATGCAGACCGCCAGACTGCCGAAGTACTTACTTGGGCAGTTTTTGTTTTCTCCAAAGGAGGTGCCAAGCGATAGTGACCCCTGTAAGTGCATCACTAAAATAGACAAAAAACATTCAAATCCAAAGGAGTTGAACATGAAGAAAATTGCAGTTGTATGGATCCTTACGCTTGCTCTGCTCTTTAGCGTGGTTGGCGTTGCAAGTGCAGTTACCGATGGCGAACTAGATGGCGAAGGTCACCCCCAAGTCGTCCTCATACTCATGGAAGTCGATGGTGAACCGGCATTTCGATGCAGCGGAACCATGTTAACCCCAACATATGTATTGACAGCTGGACACTGCGCGGGAGCGCCCGGTGAATTTAGTGGCATGCGCATCTTCACAGAGTCAGATGTTGAAGCCGGGATTGGCACAACGAACAATTATCCATATGCGGGTCCGAACAGCGTTGAAGCTGTCCGCTTCGCTTCCCATCCTGATTACCCGGATTATCCGTTCTATTTCAACGATGTGGGCATGATCGAACTTGCAGAACCATTTTATCCGGGTGGTTATCCAGGTGTGTTTGGTACGCTTCCCGCTGTGGATTCACTAGACCAATATAAAACTCAACGTGGATTGAATAAAGTTTCCTTCACCTCGGTTGGTTATGGACTTCAGGCAAGCTATCCGGATCCAGCATATTTCCTGGCAAGCAATACTCGAACACGATACGTAGCACATCCCCGCTTAATCCAGATCAATACGCCTGGCTTCACCGGTGACTTCTCGTTGCTGCTCTCCAACAACCACTCGACCGGCGGCACCTGCTTCGGAGACTTGGGCGGCCCGAATTTCCTATTTAACTCGAATGTGGTTGCAGGTGTGACCTCCTTCGGTCTCAATGGCAACTGTGCCGGCACAGGCGGCGTCTTCCGCATGGACCGCCAGGATGTTCAGGATTTCATTTACGACTTCATGCATCCCTAGTTGAGATAAAGAATAAAGAACGAAACTGGCTGACAATCGCTGTCAGCCAGTTTTTTATTTGAGGATAAATTCAGATTTCGATGATCTTCTTCTGAATGGCATACTTGATCAACTCCCCCCGGTCGTGCAGGTCCAGCTTGTGCATCAGGTTATTGCGGTGGGCCTGAACCGTTTTTATGGAGATGGACAATATCTCAGCAATCTGCTTGTTGGTGTACCCCTCGGCGATCAGCTGCAACACCTCGCGTTCGCGGGGGCTGAGCGCATCCGCCTCGACCTGGGGACGGGTGCCCCCCCAGCGCAGGTAATCCTCGATCACCAGCCGGGTCACGGCGGGCGAGAGCACCGCCTCACCGCGATACACCGATTGGATGGCGCTGATCAACTCGCGAGCAGCTGCATCCTTCAAAATGTAACCCATTGCGCCAGCCTTCAGTACCTGGCGGATATATTCCTCGTTGTCATGCATGCTCAAGATCAGCACCTTCACGCCCGGGCACTGGCTTTTGATCTGGCGGGTGGCTTCCAGGCCATTCAGGAGCGGCATGGCGATGTCCATCACAGCCACGTCGGGTTTCAACTGGCAGGCCATCGTCACCGCCATACGACCGTCTTCGGCCTCGCCGATCACGCTCAAGCCCGGCTCGTCTTCCAGCAGGGAGCGGATGCCGCTGCGCACGAGCGTATGGTCATCAGCCAGCAGGATGCGGATGTTTTCCACCGGTTCCTCCTACAGGAATGGTCACCTGTAATACCGTCCCCTTTTCAGGGCCAGATTCGATCTGGAACTGCCCGCCAAGCAACTCAGCCCTTTCGCGGATGCCCAGTAGGCCCAGTTGCTGGTTTTCTACCGCATCCCGCGAGGCAGGCCCCGGGTCGAAACCGCGCCCGTCATCCTGGATTCTTAATTGGACCAGGCCATCGCGCAAACCCAAAATGATGGTGACGGACCCCGCGCCTGCGTGACGGATGACGTTGCTGACCGCCTCCTGGACGATGCGGAACAGGGTAGTCGTCACCGCAGGGGTAAGCTCTAAAGGAATGCTTGGCGCTTTGATCACCACCCGTATCCCGACTTGCTCCAGGCTAGCCCGCGCGAACCACCTGATCGCCGGGACCAAACCCAGGTCGTCCAGGATGGCAGGCCGAAGTCCGGAGAGGGTGCGGCGCAGTTCCGTCAGCGTGTTGGAGGCCAGGGAGCGCGCGTCCGCTACTTGGCCTTTCAGTTCTGTTTGGTCCGGCGGAATGCGCTCGTCGATGCGGTCCAGGTGGATGACCAGCATGGAGAGTGCCTGGCCGGTATCGTCATGCAGACTCTGGGCGATGGCGCGACGTTCTTCCTCTTGTGCGTTGATTGCGCGTTCGGAGAGCGCCTGCAACTCGCGGTTGCGCTCTTCCAGCTGCAGGAAAAAAGACCGCAAGGTCTTTGCCATCCGGGAAGTATAAGGGTCAGGATTTTTTAACTCGATCTCTGCATCCCCGCTCTGCAGGTGTTTGGCCAGCCGCCCCAGGTCTCGCAGCGGGTTGAGCGCCGCGCCGACAATCCAGGAATTGATCGCCAGGCTGACCAGGATCCCCCCGCTTGCAAAAAGCATGATCAGCCACCAGTCGGTCGCCTGTTGCGCCAGGTGGCGAGTGACCAGCGTGCCGATCACCGCTCCAAAGACGATAATCACCGCATTGCCGATCACGATGCGCTGGAACAGGGAAATGCGGGACAAGCGCAGGCGCAAGTTGGCGAGGACACTTTCGGCGTTCATGAAAGGTTCATCCCCAAGCCCGGCTCACAAACTGGGACAGCTGCTGTATGCCGCGCTCCACCGGCGCGGTATAGATGAACTCCTCGGTCGTATGCGCGCCTGAGCCGTTGGTGACCCCTAATACCAGGGCCGGCAGGCCGAGGCTGAGCGGCACGTTTGCATCTGTGGAACCGATCATCAACTTGGCTTCGATGCCCTGCTCCCGGAGACACTCTTCGGCCAACTCGATCAGCGGATGACTGGCGGGAAGCTCTCCGGGCGGACGCCGCCCGATCACCTCCGCTTCCATCCGGACGTCGCGCTGGTTTGCCATTTCGACCAGCCCTTCCACGGTTTTTGCCAGTTGGCTCAGGACTTGTGGGTTCTCTGAGCGCAAATCCAGTTCCAGCCAGGCTTCTGCGGCAATTGAATTGATGGACGTCCCGCCGCTGATGCGCCCCACATTCACCGACGTGCGCGGCTCTTGCGGTATCGGAAGGGCAGTCAGTTTGGTTACCAGCGCCGAGAGCTCGTGGATCGCCGAGGGCTGGCCGTAGTCCGACCAGGAGTGACCGCCCGGCGTCCTGGCTGTGATGCGGTAGCGTTGCACGCCCAGGGCGCGGTGCTGGATGTAGCCGAGCGAGAGCCCCTCGATGACGAGATAGGCCTGTACGTCCACGCCAAAGCGATCGACCACGGCGCGCATCCCACGCAAATCCCCTAACCCTTCTTCGCCCACGTTTGCCACCAGCCACAGGTCGCCCGGCAAGGATGTTTTGCGCTTGCCCAAGGACCAGAGCAGGCCGAACAGGGCAGCCACCCCCAGCGAATTGTCGCCAATCCCCGGCCCGATGATGCGGTCCTTTTTTTTCAAGACGGTCAGATCTGTCCCGGAGGGGAACACCGTATCCAGGTGGGCGCTGACGATCAAGGGTTTGGCCTTGTTTTCTCCCGGCAGACAGGCATAGACGTTGTCTACTTCGTCTATCGAAACATCTTCTAAGCCTTCTTTTTTGAACAGCCCCTCAACGAATTGAGCCCGCCTGGTTTCAGCGAACGTAGGCGCAGGGATTTGCTGGATTTGCACTGTCAGCGCGAGCAGGCGTTTAACGAGCGCTTTCATGTTCATACCTCGTGGACCATATCTCGCAACGCTTCCAGGCGGGCCTGTGCCAGCCCCGGCATGACGTCCAGGGGGTAGAACGCTCCACTGCCCTCCACCTTGAGAGATGCAGAGACGTTGCCGTACAGCGCCCCTTCCAGCGGGTCGTAGGCTTTGCGATAGCCGGCCAGGAAGCCTCCGCAGAAGGCATCCCCTGCGCCGGTTGGGTCGGCCGTGCGCGAAGAATAAGCTGGGATCTCCCAACGATGCTTGCCCATCGCATCGTACAGCCACTGTCCCTGCCCGCCCCGTTTGATGACGACCAGCTCGCAACCATAACTGCCGAGAGCTTCAGCCATTTCCCAGATATCATTCGTTCTTCCCCAGAATAAACCTTCTAGTTCCTCTTGAGAAGGAAGAAAAGCCGTCAGCCCGTTGAGCAACTCGCGCAAGTCTTTGATGAAATCTGAGTTCATATAGGATGCTTCCGGCTCCAGGGTGACCGTGGTGGTCAGCCCGGCTTTGAATGCGCTGAGCAGCTGTCCCTGGCTGGTAAAATCCATCGGGCAAAGATGGACCGCGCTGGCTGATGAATAATCATCGGGGATATCTCCCACGGTGGGCGCATGAGGATACGGTCGTCGGGGGTTAACCTTGGTATCCGGCGGCTGATAGCCCAACAGTGCTTTTGGAAAGGTCAGCCCCCGGCGCGCAAATTGGGAAACAGGATTATTGCGGGTTTGTTCAAAAGAGTTCTGAATAGGCGCGGAAACTGCGCAAATCCAGGCTGCCTGGCAAGATTTTCAACCCCTGCGTATCGAAGCCGCGCGCCTGGATATCCCGCCGCCACTGGAGAGGATAGTCCTCACCGACCCGTCCCAGCAATCCTACCTGCGACTCCCAGATGCGCAGACCGCCGGCGGCGTAGAGCAGGTTCCCGCCCGGCGCATCCAACAGGGGGTTGCCAACAGGCGGTAATATATATTCACGCTGTAAAAGACCGGCAATGACAAAGCGAGGTTCCATGCGTTCAGGTGATGAATGCTTTTTTTTGCGGGCTGATCTGGCTGGAACGCAATGGTAACAAAAAGCTAAAGGTGCTGCCCTTGCCTTCGACGCTCTCAACCCAGATCCGGCCTCCGTGCAACTCGATCAAACTCTTGGCAACCGAAAGGCCCAAGCCCATGCCGGTATAGCGCCGTGTGAGATGCGACTCAACCTGGAAGAACCGATCGAATATGCGTCCGAGGTCGCTCGCAGGGATCCCGATGCCGTTGTCTTTTACGGAAACCTGAACGTGGCCGGTCACCAATTCAACGATAACCTGCACCAGACCGCCCTCGTTCGTAAACGTAAGTGCATTGCGGATCAAATTGCTGATGGCCACCGTGATCTTGTTGCCATCAGCTTCTACTTGGAGATCCTCGTCGCGAATGTCTTCTTCCAAGGTAATATTCTTGTTGGCTGCCATATCTTGGAAGGAAGAAACGACTTCTCTGATAATGTAAGGAATCGAGATAGAGTTTTGGCGAATGCTGGCAACCCCGGCCTCATAGTTATCCACTTCTGTAAGGCTTTCGATAATTTCCTTCAAGCGGGTGGCGTTCCGGATGATGATATCCATTGGTTCGCGATGCTCTTCGGAAAGGCTCTCCTTCAAGAAGGTGGCATGCCCGAGGATCAGCCCCAGTGGCGTGCGTAGTTCATGAGAGGTGATCGCAATAAAATTGCTTTTCATGCGATCAAGTTCTGTATATTCGTTCCGTGTGCTCTGGATTTGCCTTTCCAGGCCGGAGTTCCACAGGATGATTGCCGCATAAAGAGCCAGCATCTCTAGAATTGCGGCGTCATCCTCGGTATAATGAGCGTTGTCACCCTTGTTGATGACTTCCAGCACGCCGATCGTCTCCCCTTTATAAGCCATCGGGACAGCCAGCAAAGAAGAAGTCGTAAAATTGGTCAGTTGATCGACCTCTTTATAATGGCGTGGATCTTTTTTCACGTTTTGGACGATTTGCAGCTTGTTGTTGGCAAAGACCCAGCCTGCAATGCTCTTGTCCAAAGGCACGGAAATGTCCTTAAGGAGTTGGTGCCAGAACCAGGGCACTGCAACAAAGCGCAAGGAGTTCGACCCCTCGTCAAATTCCAGGATGGAGGCAGAGGCGCTTCCGGTCAGATCGATAGCGGCAGTCGTCAGGCGTTGCAACAATTCCTCTGTATTGGAAGCAGATCCGAATTCGCGGATGACCGCAGGCAGGCGTTCTAGTTTTGATGCTTTGTCAGGCGATATCATAGTCAGTCTCAAAGAGAGGATAACATCATTATACAATACAGGGCTGCTGAATCGGCTTGATTGAGAACAGTTTATCCTGTATCAAAGATACGCAAACCAATTTTGTATCTGCTCAGGTATAGACAAAAAGTAGGGTAAAAACGGTGTGCGCGGGGCGTACGCCCCGCGCACACCGTTTTTACCACCTCTGGCTGAGTCGTTACCCAATTTCTAAGGAGTAATTTAATGGCAAGTAAAAAAGTGCGTGTCGCAATTATTGGAGTGGGAAACTGCGCCTCTTCTCTGGTGCAGGGTGTCCACTATTACCAGAATGCAAATGAGAGCGACACCGTTCCCGGCCTGATGCACGTCAACTTGGGCGGATACCACGTTAAAGATATTCAGTTTACGCTGGGCATTGACATAAATGCCACCAAGGTGGGAAAAGATCTTTCGGAAGCAATTTTTGCCTTTCCTAACAACACGTACAAGTTCGCCGATGTGCCCCACATGGGCGTGCCTGTTGTGCGCGGCATGACCCACGACGGGTTGGGAAAATACCTGTCCGATGTCATTGAAAAGGCGCCTGGCCCAACTTCTGACATCGTGGGCCTGCTGAGAGAAACCAAGACCGACGTGGTGCTTAACTTTCTCCCGGTCGGCTCTGAAATGGCCACCAAATGGTACGTTGAGCAGATTATCGAAGCGGGCTGCGCCTTTGTGAACGGCATCCCGGTCTTCATCGCCTCGTCCGAATACTGGTCCAAGCGTTTCAGGGATGCGAACCTGCCCGTGCTGGGTGACGACGTCAAAAGTCAGGTCGGTGCCACGATCTTACACCGCGCCATGACCAGCCTGTTCGTGGACCGTGGCGTTCGCATCGACCGCACGTACCAGCTCAATTTCGGGGGAAATACCGACTTCCTCAATATGCTCGAGCGCAAACGGCTGGAGAGCAAGAAGATCTCTAAGACCGGTGCGGTTACCAGCATGATCCCTTATGAATTGGAAAAAGATAACATCCACGTTGGCCCCTCGGACCACATCCCCTGGCTGACCGACCGCAAGTGGTGCTACATCCGCATGGAAGGCACCACTTTTGGCGACGTGCCCCTCAACGTGGAGACCAAGCTGGAAGTCTGGGACAGCCCCAACTCAGCCGGCGTAATGATTGACGCGGTCCGTTGCGCCAAGACCGCCCTCGACCGCAAACTCAGCGGCCCGATTATCGGCCCCTCCTCCTACTTCTTCAAGAAACCGCCCAAGCAGTTCAGGGATAGCGTTGCGTTGGAGATGACCGAGGCCTTTATCAAAGGCGATGCTAACGATTAAACCGCCGCTCGATCTTGTTCGGCCGGTTGTTAACAATTGGCCGAATAAGATCAGTAAATCACAAAATGCTCCGGCGGATTGCCAAATCCGCCGATAATGTACCGGATTTGACAATCCGGTACAGCAAATCGTTGTTTTACTGAAATTGACATTTATTGATAAAATCCTCTCCATGCTTCGACTTCATCGCCTCATCCTGAGCCTGGGCCTGCTGGCCGTTATCTTGACCGGCTGCCTGCCCCCGGCATCTGCTCCCCCAACCCCAGACATGGACGCCATCATGACCCAGGCGGTCCAAACCGTGTTTGCAGGTCTCGTCACACCTACCGCGCTCGCGACTGAAACCGCCCTGCCGACCGAGACTCCCCTTCCACGCACGCCACCTGCCTTGCCGGCGGTCTTCACGACCAACGTCCTCAACCCGCTGGATACGCCCCACGCCTACATGGACGATACCTGCCAGTATTTGCAGGACAAGTGGAACCCGCAGAATGCCCAGCCTGGCACGATCGTCATGGTTGTCATGCTGCATAGCATCAACAAGGAAGGGCTAGACGATCCGAACGACGTCACGGTGGCCGATTTCAAGAAAATGATGAACGCTTTGAAGGAGCAGAACTTCGAGGCTATCAACGCGACCCAACTGGCCGATTTTCTCGACCACAACGCCAAAATTCCGCCCCGCTCGGTGGTCTTGATCCAGGACGACCGCCATTATGCTGAGAACTTCAACCAGCATTTCCGCCCCTACTGGGAACAGTGGGGCTGGCCGGTCGTCACAGCCTGGATCAGCGCCGAAGACGGGATTCGCAATATCATCCTGCCGGAAAATATCGCCCTTGCAAACGAGGGCTGGGTGGATTACCAGTCGCATGGCACTGTGCACAACATCCCGATGAGCGATGCATCCACCGACGAATATATCCGGAGCGAATTCCAGGGTTCGATCAACGACTTGCAACAGAACTTCAACAAAACCCCGGTGGCGATTATCTGGCCGGGAGGTGGGTTTGGCGTTCGCCCGGCCCAAATTGCCCGCGAGTACGGGTACCGCCTGGGCTTTACGGTCAACCCGCGCGGGCCGCTGATGTACAACTGGATCCCGCTCGCAGACCAGGCGGACCCGGGCCGGCCTTCTTATGTCCCCGAAGGACCGGTCAACGATCCGCGCATGACGCTGCCTCGTTACTGGCCCAACCAGGTGCTGCCCAATATCGACGTGGTCCGCAACATAGGCAACGAAGCGGCGGCGTACGCGGAACAGAACAAGGCCACCGAGTTGGAATATTACGACATCGCTTGTTCGCCTACCTACGGCCCGATTCCTCAACAGTAGGTCTGTTTCACGCTTGCCTACTCTGTACACCCGGTCAATTGAAACAAATGGGCCTCAGGCAGGAACAGAACCCTTTCATACCAGGTTGTCTTTTCATTCAATTGCGCGTTATGGAAACTTTGATCCATTCCCCCCGCGTAAATATAGTCCACTCGCTCCTGGCATAATTGTTTCCACGTGCTTGAAGCACGAAAATCGACGTCAAACGACGCCAGGGAGATTTTCCTGCCTGTCAACGCCGGGATCCAGAGTCCTGCATCTGTGCCTGCCAGGTCCTCTGCTGGCCCTATTGGAAGCACGTTCAATTCGCTGGCTGCCACCAAGATGCGAGCATCGGGCGGTAAATTTTTTTCGATCCAGTCAAGCGCGATGGTGTCGTCGTATTTCACCAGATTGCAGCAATCCGATGGGTAAAAATGATAGCCCCCGATTGCAAATATGCCGGCAACACTGGCCAGCAAAATCGCTTTCAGCTTCGGAGCATATGAAGGTAATTTTCCTGAGTTCGAAGAAAAGCTATTTAAAGTCTGGACCATGCCAGCCAGGCCAAGGCCGCCGAGCAGGGAGAGTGGCAGGTACAGAACCATCTCCACAAATGGCCGGTCAAGGATGGTCTGGTTTTCAAGCCCGGGGAGGGGCAGACCGATAGGAACGAACAAGGCGATAAAACCACAAAAAATCAACAGGTTGCTGAAATAGAAAGTCCGGGGAAATTTGAACAGCGCAAACGGGCTCAATGCCAGGACAATCAAAGTAACCCACAGGCCAGCGTTGCCAAGATAAGGATCCAGAGTTAAATGGAGTAACGGTTCTCCGTAGATGAATGTTCCAAAGACCAATATTCCAATCAGCAAGATTCCCCCAAACAAAAACTGCAAACCCTTCGCAAGGGCTTGCATCTTGCCAGCGATAAACCAGCACACCAAGGCGAACGCAGTGACGACCAACGTCCTGGTATGAAAGAGCGTGGAGACAAGAATTCCCAGCATCAGCCAACCGGTTAAAATAATTTGGTCTCGACGGCGGGAATGCCTTTCGAATTGTTGGTAGGCGAGGTTTAAAACAATCCCCAAAGCCAGCAATCCCGCCAGGGCGGGATACTTCCCCCAGTTGACCGCGAACCCGGGCATGTACCAGCCAAACCCGGCCAGCAACATGGAAAAAAAAGCGGCCAGGTCGCTCCGGGTTTCCTGCCGTATGAGAACAAATACCGGGATCGGGATCGCCGCCAGAATGACCTGCCCCAGGACCAGGATCACGTCCATTGGATTGGCACGCAGGCCAAGGGTCAGGAGCGCAGCGAGGAAGTGGAAGCCCAGGTGGTAATAACCGTGGGTCAGGGCCGGGAGCGTCTTCAGGAACGTGGATGTCTCGAGCGCGACGCTAAGTGCTTTGATGATCCTGTAATGTTCGACCGAATTCAAAATAGTGTGGGACGTAGATCCGGGTCAGGAACGCCAGCCGCAGGACGACCGAAATGCCCAAAAAGCCCGCTACCAATAAGAGGCTTTGGCGGGGAATTCTTTTTTCTTTGGAAGAAGTTCGTAAAAAGAATAGGCTAAGACAGGCTCCCAGACCGGTGACGATCACAGCTCCGAGAACGACCGGCCATGTTTCGCTGAGGATGGAGAAACCGTCCAGGAGCGCTTGCCATACCAACATCTAAGGCGAGGCAGGATTGGGATAGGACGGATTCGGGTAAGACGGGTTCGGATAGGACGTAGACGGCGTCGGCGTGGCCTTTGCCCCGAAAACAACGTCCGGTGCTGGCAGGTTACTGTATTCCACGTTGAAAACGCCGATCGCGATCAACCTGTTTGTGCTGGCTGCGTAAATGTTCAGCTTTATGGGGTCTCCCTCGGGAAAAGGTTCTCCGAGGCAGTACACGTTCTCAGGGAAATCCTTCGACGGTTGGCACTCGAAGAAAATTTCCCCGTCTGGTCCGTCGGCAAGCATATAAATATCGGCGTAGGGCGGATCATTTACTTTGAACAGAACCAGCAACTTCTCATCAGCGTCCTGGCCAAATCCTTCCAGGCAAATATCCGCCGAGGCAATATCGCAAAAGGTGACGTCCAAAGGCGGGGGCAGGGGCGTTTGAGTGGCAGCCGGGGGGGGCTCCGTCGCCCGGCTGCAAGCAGTCAGCAGGACCATGGCCAATGTAACCAGCAGGGCTGTTTGTTTTAGGCGTTGAAGGATCATTTCACTCACAATTCCAAGTTCCTCGTCTTATTTCAACATCGGCATTTTCAAGCCGTTCCGTTTCGCCGCTTCGATGGCAATCTCGTACCCGGCATCCGCGTGCCGGACCACGCCCAGGCCTGGGTCCGTTGTCAGAACCCGTTCTAGCCTGCGGGCCGCTTCCGGCGTTCCGTCTGCCACGATGACCTGGCCCGCGTGCTGGCTGTAGCCCATCCCCACCCCGCCGCCATGGTGGAACGAGACCCAGGTCGCCCCGCCGACGGCGTTGATCAACGCGTTCAGGATCGGCCAGTCCGAGACCGCGTCGGTGCCGTCTTTCATGCCCTCCGTCTCGCGGTTGGGGCTGGCGACTGATCCTGAGTCCAGATGGTCGCGGCCGATCACGATGGGCGCCTTCAGCGTGCCGTCTGCGACCATTTCGTTGAATTTCAAGCCCGCTTTCGCACGCTCGCCGTATCCCAGCCAGCAGATCCGGGCCGGCAATCCCTGGAACGGGACTTTTTCCCTGGCCAGCTTGAGCCAGCGATGCAGGTGCTCATCCTCCGGGAAGAGCTCCATAATGGCCTCGTCGGTGCGGTAAATATCTTCTTTATCGCCCGAGAGCGCTACCCAGCGGAAGGGACCTTTGCCCTCGCAGAACAACGGCCGGATGTAAGCCGGAACAAATCCGGGGAATTCGAAGGCGTCTTTGATGCCGAAGTCATAGGCTTGCTGGCGCAGGTTGTTGCCGTAATCGAATACCTCCGCGCCCGCATGTTGGAAGTCCAGCATGGCTCTGACGTGCTTGGCCATGCTTTCCATCGCCAGTTCTTTGTAGCGTTTGGGGTTGGAAACGCGTAATTCGTCCGCTGCGGCGACCGACAATCCGGAAGGGATGTACATCAGGGCTTCGTGCGCCGAGGTCTGGTCGGTGACCACATTCGGGGTAACGCCCCGGGCAGCCAGTTCCGCGTAAATATCGGCCGCGTTGCCGATCAACCCGATCGACTTGGGGACCTCCTGCTTCACCGCCTCTTCCACTAGCGTCATGGCTTCTTCCAGGTTATCCACCACCGTATCTACGTAGCCGATTTCCAGCCGGCGTCGGGCTCGTTCGGGGTCGACTTCCACGATCAGGCCCACGCCCTCGTTCATCGTAATGGCTAGCGGTTGCGCGCCGCCCATGCCACCCAGCCCGGCGGTGAGACAGAATTTGCCCTTGAGCGAGTCCCAGCCTTTGAGCCTGGCCAGTGCGCCGAAGGTCTCGTAAGTGCCCTGGAGAATTCCCTGTGTGCCGATATAGATCCACGAACCGGCCGTCATCTGCCCGTACATGATCAGGCCGCGGGCAGCCAGCTCATCGAAGTGCTCCCAGGTAGCCCAGGCCGGCACCAGGTTGGAATTGGCGATCAGCACCCGGGGCGCGTCCCGGTGTGACTTAAAGACCACCACCGGCTTGCCCGACTGGACCAGCAGGGTCTCGTCTTCTTCCAGGTTTTTCAGGCTCTCCAGGATGGCGTCGAACGCCTCCCAGGAACGGGCAGCCTGTCCCCGCCCACCGTAGACGACCAGTTTTTCGGGAATCTCCGCCACTTCCGGGTCGAGGTTGTTTTGGATCATACGATAGGGGGCTTCGATCAGCCAGTTTTTACAGGTCAATTGTGTGCCGCGCGGCGCACGGACTTCGCGTGGACCGGACATCTTCTCTCCTTTGTGGAATCAAAAAAGCTCCCGGTTATTATACGCCGAGAGACTGAGAAACCTCAACCGCGCTCATCCTATTATTACCTATCTTTTCAACACCCATCTTTGTAACCAGATAGATTAAGCCTGAAACGCGTTCAAGCCGTAGATCAAAATGGGGATTTGGATACTTTCCGGAAGAAAAATTAAAAATAAAATCCTCCTGAGTGGTCCCAGGAGGATAATTGGTTGGAATTGATACGCTATGCCGCGACTGTGCTCTGTTCCAGCAGTTGTTGAAAGTTTGTGCCTTTCAGGCGGCTGACCAGCTCTTCCTGCGCATCACACCATACTGGGCGCAACGGGCAGTCATTGTCAAAGGTGCAGGTGCTGTTCCCGTTTACACACTCGTTGAGCAAGATCGGCCCGTCAATGGCTTCGATGACCTCGAGCAGTGTAATCTCATTGGGATCACGAGCCAGTGTTACGCCGCCGCGCGCGCCGCGAGAAGTATGCAGCAGACCGGCAATGGAAAGCTGTGAAATGATCTTCGCCAGAAAAGAAGGCGGGATTCGTTGTTCTTTGGCCACCTGGCTGGTGGCAGCTCGCTGGGTGGGTTCTAAGTGGGCCAGGTATAAAACGGCTCGGACGGCATAGTCAGCTTGACGGGTGATTTGCATAGGTTCCTCACTTACAATGAAGGCAATTTTTATCTGTTATAGAGATTTTATTGTGCTTGCCCTTTCAAGACAAGTGATGGAGGTCATGGATGAAATATGACTAATTACTCCGATTTTTCAGATAGATATTGAACAATATCTTCAAACAAGGCCGGAAATAAAGGCGGCTGGCGCAGCCAGCTACCTTTATTCCCGGTTTCTTTTTGCGAAATACACTTCCACAGAAATATGAAATGACGCGAATTCTTAATTTCGGACCGTTTTTCTACGCTGATCAATCCGTTGAAAGTTACATTCCCGGCGCCCATTTTGACGACGATTGTCAAGGTGGGGCCAGTGCCGTCTTGCCGGTACGTGCCGTTGCTCTCGCTCCAGCCTGAACTGTGGTTGACGTTTATCGCGCCGCCTTCCACCGTGACGCGCGCATCTACGTTTTCAGGGATCACCAGGTTGAGATCGCCGAATCCGGTCTCGACCCGGCCAGTGGCATCCTGCTGAAGCGCGCCGCTGAAGTCCAGGGTGTAGTTCCCTGCGCCGCCGTTGAAGATCAAGGTCGAGAAATTGGCGTTCGCCAGGCCGGTCAGCTCGACGTTCGAAGCGCCCGTCTCATAGCGGAACACGGACATCTCCGTTTGGTTCGGCTCGCTGAAGGAAGCCTCTACCTGGGACGCGCCGTCTTTGACCGTCAGATTGGTGAGCGCCAGGCCGCCAAATTCATATTTTCCTTTATACGCCCCGGCATTGATTTCCAGTTCCATGGGCGTCTGGCCGAGCTTCAGATCCCACTCGTTTTTCAAATCGACCACGTCCAAGGTTTTGAAATCCCCTTGCTTGATTTCAACACCGCCCTCATTTTCAATGATTTGCGGCTTGAAATCGGCGACGTTGTACGTGGCCGTTCCGGAGACCAGGGCATCCTGTGCGCCCGGGGATAACCGGAGCTCTCCCGCTCCGAACAAAATCTTTAAGCGCGCCTCTTCAATCGTTGGGGTTGCTACCGTGATCTGATCTGTAACTTCGGGTCCCGTTGTAAGCTTATCCGGAACATCGATATTAACCCTACAGGCGATCGTAGCCAGGGTCAGGATTGCAAGAAATGACAATAGAAATTTCATGGGATACTCTCCTTCTGGGAAGATATACGCTACAGGAGAGTGTGGGTTGCATAAAAACTCCCCTCTCCCTGAAAGGGAGAGGGGCCGGGGTGAGGATGGATTGTGGTCTACGCCACCTTCCGGCCCTTCGGCCTCTCCCGTTCCATAAACGCCGCATCCAACGCCTGTTTGAGCGAGCGCGCCTCGACGATCTCGATGTTCTTGGGCCAATCGTCCACCCTGCGGATGGCCTTGGGCACGATGGCCGACTTGAACCCCAGCTTGGCCGCTTCCCGCAAGCGGATCTGCATCTGGCCTGGCATGCGCAGCTCGCCCGCCAGGCCAACCTCCCCGATCAAAACGGAATCGGCGCGAATGGGCACATCTCGCCAGGAAGAAGCGATCGCGGCCGCAACCGCCAGGTCGGCGGCGGGCTCGTCCACTTTCAGGCCGCTCACCACGTTGACGAAAATATCCTGCTCGCCCAGCTTGATCCCGACCCTCCGGGTCAGCACGGCGGTGATCAGCAAAAGCCGGTTGAAATCCACGCCGTTTGGGGTGCGGCGGGCGTTGCCGAACTGGGTCGGACTGGTCAACCCCTGGACCTCCACCAGCAGCGGGCGCGTGCCTTCCATGGTCACGGCAATGGCCGAGCCCGGCGCGTTGACCATGCGCTCCGCCAGGAAGGCCTCCGATGGGTTGACCACCTCGCTCAAGCCGCTGCCGCGCATTTCGAAGACGCCCACCTCCGCGGTCGCCCCGAAGCGGTTCTTGACCGAGCGCAGCAACCGGTAGGCCTGGAAGCGGTCGCCTTCCAGATAGAGCACCGTATCGACGATGTGCTCCAGCACGCGCGGGCCGGCGATGGTGCCTTCCTTGGTCACGTGCCCGATGATGAAGACCGAAATCCCGCTCGACTTGGCCAGCTCGCGCAACTGCGACGAGCACTCGCGCACCTGGGAGACGGAGCCGGCCGAAGAATCCAGGTCGGAAAGGTACATGGTCTGGATCGAGTTGACGATCAACATGGTCGGCGCCACTTCGCGAACGTGGTTGAAGATCGTTTCTAAATTGGTCTCGGTAACAAGCAAAAGATTATCGGGCAAAGGAGGACTGCCATTTGCATTTGCATCGCGTTGCAGCAAACGCAGGGCCCGCATTTTGATCTGTCGCTCCGACTCTTCGCCGGAAACATACAAAACCCTTTGTTCCCCAGACATTTCCATCGCCATTTGCAGCAGCAAGGTGGACTTGCCGATCCCGGGGTCGCCGCCCACCAGCACGATCGAGCCGGGCACGATCCCGCCGCCTAGCACGCGCGCGAACTCGCTGATCGGCACATGGATGCGGTCTTCCGCATTGCCGCTGACCTGGTCGATCGGCCGCGGCTCGGAGCGCCCGCTCAGGCCGCGCACAGCGGCTTTTTTTGCCGGCACCTTTTCATCGTGGATGACTTCTTCCACCATGCTGTTGAACGCGCCGCACTGCGGGCACTTGCCCATATAACTGGCGGATACGCGCCCGCATTGCTGGCAGACAAATCGAGAGTGGGTTTTTGCCATTTAAATCCTTTGACGGCCCCCCTCTAGCTCCCCCCGCTTGCGGGGGGAGAACTTATTCCTCCCCCGCTTGCGGGGGAGGCTAGGTGGGGGCGTTTCACCGCATCTTGAATTGCCTCTAAAACTTCATTGATGTTCCGTAAAATCTCCGTATTCGTAAACCGAATAACGCGATATCCCTTTTCTTCCTCAAGCCATCGAGTTCGCTCTTCATCGTACTCTTCCTGATCCAGGTGAGAAGCCCCATCAACCTCGATAATCAATTTTTCATGCACAGAAATAAAGTCAACAATATAAGAACCGATTGCATGCTGCCTGCGAAAATATAACCCGTCAAGCTGGTTACCACGCAGAGCTTGCCACAGTTTCATTTCGGCCGGTGTCATTTCCTTACGGAGTTCACGAGCCCGATTTTGAATTTCTTTTGGCGCACGCCATCTGGTTTGAGATTTGGTCATATTATTCTCTCGCATCTAGATTCCCTCGCTTGTGAGGGAAGAACTCATACCTCCCCCGCGCGCGGGGGAGGCTAGGTGGGGCTCATCAAAGTATAACAGAATTTATGTTCTGATTTCAGACAGCGTAAAGGCGACTTCTTCCAAAACCGCCAGAAACTCCCCGCGAGGCCTTTTGCTCAGGATGTCCCGGCGTTCTTCGCGGGACAGATTTTTCATCAGCAGGTACTGGGCTACATATTTGCGGAACAGTCGCTGGCCGTCTTCTTCCCCGTAGAACGCGATGTTGCGTTCCAGGTGCTCACGCATGAACTGGCGAACCTCCTCGGGTGGGACCTCGTCCCGGTCGCGGCCGGAGAAGATCCACGGGTTGGTCATCGCCCCGCGCCCGATCATGACCGCTTCGCAACCTGTGTAGGCCTGCATCCGTTTAAGGTCCGCCACCGTGCGGACGTCCCCGTTCCCGATGACCGGGATCTTGACCGCAGCCTTGACTTCGGCAATCGCATCCCAGTTGGCGGTCCCGCCGTAGCCTTGCTCCTTGGTCCGCCCGTGGAGCGCAATCGCCGCGCCGCCGTTCTCCTCCACGATCCGGGCAACCAATTTATAAGACTGGTAATCGTTCCAGCCCAGGCGCATCTTGCCAGTGACCGGGATATCCAGCGCGGCGGTCAGCTTGCGGAACGTGCGCGCGATCTTGAGCGGCGTGCGCATCATGCCCACGCCCGCGCCCCGGTTGGCGACCGACTTGGCGGGGCAGCCCATATTCAAATCAATGGCATCAGGTCCGAGGTCCCGGATGCGAAGCGCAGCCTCCACGATCTGATCCGGGTCATCGCCGTAGAGCTGGAAGGCGACCGGGCGCTCGTCCGGTTCGAATGTCAAGCGCTTGTAGACGGATTTGCGTTCCTGCAATACGTCTTCCGCGCGGACGAACTCGGTATACGACATAGCCGATCCCAATCGACGGCATAATGACCGGAAAGGCCAGTCGGAGACGCCGTCCATGGGGGAGAGGATGGCACTCCCGTAAACGGGTATATCCCGCACCCAAAAGGCAAGGGATGTTAACGTATTGGGGGACAGGTTCAATATCTTGGTTGCCATACCATCTAAAACTCTGGAGGCGATCCAAATCGCCTCCAGAGTATAACAAAATTAGAAAACTTTGGTAGTAACGGCTTTAGCCGTTTATCACGACGAAAGGTGATATCACATTTTTAATTGCGCCGGTTGTTCCTTCTTCAGCATATCCATGTAGTGTTTGCGGAACTTGCTCACCTTGGGCGCGACCACGGCCATGCAATATGGTTGGTAGCGATTGTTGGCAAAATATTCCTGGTGGTAGTCCTCGGCCATATAAAAATTGTCCATTTTCTCCAGCGTGGTGACGATCGGCTTGTCCCAGATTTTCTGCGCTTCCAGATCCTTGATCACCTCTTCAGCAATTTTCTTCTGCTCTTCGTCATGATAGAAGATCGCCGAGCGATACTGTGTGCCCACGTCCGCCCCTTGACGGTTGAGTGTGGTGGGATCGTGGATCCCGAAGAACACGTTCAACAGATCCCGGTAGGAGACCACCTGATCGTCGAAGGTGACCTGCACGACTTCCGCGTGCCCGGTGGTACCGGTGCAAACGGCCTTGTAACTCGGATTTTCCACATGCCCGCCAGCGTAACCAAATTCGACCGATTGCACACCCTTGACTTCATCAAAAACGGCTTCGAGACACCAGAAACATCCCCCCGCCAAGGTTGCTGTTTGTAGGTTTTTGTTCATGCGATTTACTCCTATTCTAAAATTTCCTTACATCCCCTAGACGCTTTGAGGCCATTAAATCTTATTAAGAAAGTATTACAGTACCATCAGCCCGCTGACACCTGTAATACGCGTACGTCGGTCGGTTCGCTCTTTCCCTTCAATTCAAGTTGGCGGTGTTCCAGTTCACCCAGATCCAATCCTGCTGCGCTGTAGGTCGCATCGCTAATCAGGATTTCGCCGGTCCTGGCGCTGGACGCAAGCCGCGCTGTGATGTTGACATTGTCGCCCAGCGCGGTAAAATCCTGTGGATCTCCTCGTTCGCCTCCCACTACACCTACGTAAGCTTGTCCCGTATGGATGCCGATTCCAACCGGTAGCCATGGCCCCTTTGTATCGCGATGCCCGGTGTGTTGCAACAAGCTTTGTGCGGCTTCAATGGCGCGGCGCGGATGTTCTGGACCCGCAAAGCCTGGGATGAACAAGCCAATGGCCTCATCCCCAAGCAAACGATCCACGAGCGCGTCTGTCCTGACAAGAACATCGGTCGCTACTTTATAAAAACGGTTCATCAACTGGCTGAATTCGTGTATGCCCATCCGCTCTGCCAGGGTTGTCGAGCCGCGCACATCTGCGAAAAGCATGGTCAATACAATGACCGCGCCGCCCGGTTGTTCGAAGCGATCACATTGTTGGCAATAGCGGGGGTTGTACTTGGACTGGTCCCTGCCTGTCAGGTGCATGATGAACCCGCCCCAACCCTTGAAGGGTGAGTTGCACAATTTGCAGCGCGGGCTGGAAGGAAGCAGACCCATGAGATGATTCAAGTAGCGAGGTACAGCTTCCCCCTCGGTTAGAAATTTGTACCAATCTTGCCCGTCTGTCGAATTATTTTGAATCGGATTGTTTTTGTCAGAGTCCAAGGTCTCCACCTTGAGATTAAAATGGATGCAACCGCCAGACTGGACAATTATTGCCTTGGTGGGCTCCATCCAAGGGTCACCTTCAGAATAAACATTATAGACTTAATTTGTCCGAATACGCAAGGGAAATTCGCATTTATTTCAAGTTCGATAAACCACGGAGATTACCAGAGATGGATTACAAAAGTATTAAACGTTTCTCAGATCGGGTTGTATAATTCTCCTCGACGTGGGTCATCATATACTATTCAGCTTCGCTACGGATGTGCAGATGGAAAATCCTAAAACTCCGCAGAGAATGACCACTTTTATCTTTGTCGCCGTCGGACAGATCGTGTCCGTGACCGGATCGGCCCTGACCGGGTTTGCGCTCGGCGCCTGGGTCTACCAGGAAACCCGTTCGACCACCCTGTTTTCGCTGATCCTGTTGTTTACCGTGTTGCCCTCGCTGCTGTTTGCGCCGCTGGCAGGCGCGCTGGTCGACCGCTGGAACCGCCGCCGGGTGATGATCGCTGCCGATACCGGCGCAGCGGCTTGTACCGGTTTGCTCATCCTGCTGGTCCAGACCGGCTGGCTGGAGATATGGCACATCTACGTGATCATGGGATTCAACTCGATCTTTCGCGCCCTGCAGGTGCCGGCTTATACGGCCTCGGTCAGCCTGCTGGTACCCAGGGACCAACTTGGGCGCGCCAACGGCATCATGCAACTGGAGGCCACTTCCGGTTATCTGCTTTCCCCAATTCTGGCCGGCTGGCTGCTTGAACAGGTTGGCATTATCGCTGTGATGTTGATCGACCTGACGACGTTCCTTTTCGCGGTCAGCATCGTCCTGGCTGTGCGCATTCCCCAGCCGGAAGGTGCAAAAAAGGATGCGGCCGTCCGGACCTCTGTGTGGAAAGATATGGCCGTCGGCTGGCAGTTCATCTCGGCGCGGGCCGGTTTTTTGAGCCTGATGGTCCTGTTCGCACTTGGGAATTACGCCAACTTGATGACCGATACCCTTATGCCGCCCATGTTGCTCGAGCTGAGCTCCCCCACGGTTTTGGGAAGCGTGCTCTCCACCGGCGGGCTGGGTATGCTGGTGGGAACATTCCTGATGACGGCCTGGGGCGGCCCCAAGAAAAGGATCTACGGTGTTTTGATCTTCAAGACCCTGGCGGGCCTGGCCATCATGGGGGTTGGCCTGTTCCAGAGCATCCCGCTGATTGCGTTGGCAACCTTTTTCTATTTCCTCCCGTTCCCGCTGGTCAACGGCTCGGACCAGGCCATCTGGCAGCGCAAGGTGCCGCCTGAAGTCCAGGGACGTGTCTTCTCCATCCGGCGGATGCTGGCGCGCTCCATGATCCCGTTAGCCTACCTGACCGCCGGTCCGCTTTCGGACCAGGTCTTTAAACCGTTACTGGGTGCGAACGGCGCTCTGGCATCTTCTTTCGGTCAGTTGTTTGGAGTAGGTCCATCCAGGGGGATAGGACTGTTGATCTTTCTGATGGGACTCTTCATTATTGTTTTAACATTGGGAACCGCCTTGAACCCCCGCGTGCGGAATTTGGAAGAAGAGTTGCCGGATGCGGTTTAAATAAAAAGACCTGACAGGTTTTCAAAACCTGTCAGGTCTGGATATCACCTTACGCCGCGGGTGCGGCAGCTTTTTCCTTCTTTTTTTCTTCCGAGTTTGTCAAGATGATCTCGCCTTCTTCGTTCACGTCCACCTGGACGGAGGCGCCTTCGCCAAACTCGCCGGACAATACCAGGTCGGATAGCGGGTCTTCCACCTTTTGCTGGATCACGCGGCGCAGCGGGCGGGCGCCAAACTCGGCGTCGTAACCCTCATCGGCCAACAGGGCCAGCGCTTCGTCTGTGGCTGTTAGCGTCAAGGCGTGTTCCAGCAGGCGTCCGGAAACCTTATCCAGTTCGAGCTTGACAATATTCTGGATATCTTCCTTGTTCAAGGCGCGGAAGACCACAATGCTGTCGACGCGGTTGATGAACTCGGGCCGGAAAATCTTCTTGAGCGAATCGGTCAGCTTCTTGCGCATCTCTTCGTAGGACTGGCGCTCTTCTGTAACTTCATCGCGTTTCAACTGGAAGCCGAGCGAGCCCTGTTTCCGGATCACATCCGCACCAATGTTGGAGGTCATGACGATGATGGCGTTGCGGAAGTCCACTTTGCGGCCGCGGGCGTCTGAGAGGTGGCCCTCTTCCATGATCTGCAGCAACATGTTGTGCACTTCAGGGTGGGCCTTCTCGACCTCATCGAAGACGACGATGGAGTACGGGCGGCGGCGCAGGGCTTCGGTCAACTGGCCGGCGTCCTCGTAACCGATGTAGCCGGGAGGCGCTCCGACCAGGCGGGAGGCGGTGTGCCGTTCCATGAACTCGGACATGTCGAGTTGGACGGCCGCATCCTCGCTGCCGAACATGAACTTGGCCAGGGCCTTGGTCAGCTCAGTCTTGCCGACGCCGGTTGGGCCCAGGAAGATGAACGAACCGATCGGGCGGCGCGGGTCCTTGAGACCGGCGCGCGCGCGGCGGACGGCGCGAGAGATGGTGTCGATGGCTTTATCCTGACCAACGATGGCCTCTTGCAGTTCCACTTCCATCTTCAGCAGGCGTTCGCTCTCTTCTTCGGCCAGCTGCATGAGCGGAACGCCGGTCCACATGGAGACCACTTCGGCGATGTCTTCTGCCGAAACGACGGGGCTGCTGGCCCGGTCCCAGCCGGTGCGCAGGCGCTCCAGGTCATCCTGTAGCTCGAGTTCTTTCTCTTCCCACTCTTTGACGTCTTCCATGCTGCCGTCTTCCAGCGCAAGGGTGCGGTTCTGGCGGACTTCGCGCAGCTGGCTGAAGAGGTCCTTGGCCTGTTTGGCGGCAGGACTCTTGTACATGCGCACGCGCGAGGATGACTCATCGATCAGGTCGATGGCCTTATCGGGCAGGAAGCGCTCCGTGACGTAGCGGGACGAAAGGTGGGTGGCCGCTTCGAGGGCTTCATCTGAAATCACGAGATGATGGTGCTCCTCGTATGCGCCACGGATGCCGCGCAGGATCTCGATGGTCTCGTCTTCCGAGGGCTCTTCCACCAGCACGGACTGGAAGCGGCGTTCTAAGGCCGCGTCAGATTCGATATGTTTGCGGTATTCATCGATCGTGGTAGCGCCGATCACCTGCAATTCGCCGCGCGAGAGGGCCGGCTTCAGGATGTTGGCTGCGTCCACGGAGGAACCGGCCGCGCCGGCGCCCACCAACATGTGGACTTCATCGATGAACAGCACCGCGCCAGACTGCTTGAGCTCATCGATCACCCGTTTGAGGCGCTCTTCGAATTGTCCGCGGTACATGGTGCCCGCCACCAGGGAACCCACGTCCAGTTGCAGGACGCGCTTGTTCATAAGGGGAGCAGGCACATCGCCCTCGACGATGCGCTGGGCCAGTCCTTCGACGATGGCGGTCTTGCCGACGCCGGGTTCGCCGATCAAGGCGGGATTGTTCTTGGTCCGGCGTGCCAGGACCTGGATCACCCGTTCGATCTCCATCTGGCGACCGATGACGGGGTCAAGTTTCTTTTCTTCTGCCAGGGCAGTCAGGTCGGTGGCCAGTTGGTCCACCAGCGGGGACTTCTGCCCGGCTTGCGGTTTGCTGCTCTCGCGTCTGCCAGAGGCGGAGGGGGTTGGGGATGAGGTCGTTTCGTTCAGCACGCGACGCGTCTGGCGGCGGATCTGGTCGGATGTAACGCCCAGCTTGCGCAGCACGTCCATGGCCGTGCCTTCTCCCCCGACTAACCCGAGCAGGATGTGTTCGGTCCCAATATAATGGTGACCGAGTCGACGAGCTTCTTCGACGGCCTGCTCAAGCACTTGTTGCGTTTCTGGCGCCAGCTCGATCTTGCCCCCCACGTAGCCTCCCGAGCCCGCGACCCGCTCCACCATTTCGCGCATGCGGTCCGAGTCCATGCCCAGCTCTCGCAGGACGCGACCAGCGACGCCACCTTCTTCTTCCATTAATCCCAGTAAAAGGTGTTCAGTGCCTATTTTATTCTGGCGGGAGCGTTCGGCCTCTTGATGGGCCAAACTGAGTACCCGCCGTGCTCGCTGTGTAAAGCGTTCCATACCAGCCATTTTGTGTTTACTCCTACTTCAATACAGACAGGAACTGTCAGGTTTTCATTGTACCAAAAAGCAAGGGGAGTCAAGGTAGGAAAAAGGTTAGAATTTTATTACAACTGAATGCTAACCGATGCGTGCCTTCATCTTATCTGTCATCCCCATCCCCCCAAATCTTACCACGTTCGAGCCGCGAATACAGCTTTTCGAGGTTATATTCCGCCACCTCGTCCAGGGATAGGTCCAGCTCGGTGCATATTTGGGCAATATACCATAAAACGTCGCCCAATTCCGCCTTCAACGCAAAGCGGGTCTCTTCATTGATCTCTCCGCCTTTGTCGCGGAAGACCTTCTTGATCTTGCCGGCCACTTCGCCGGCCTCGTTAACCAGCCCGAGGGTCGGGTAAATGACCGGGTGCCCGATAGCGGGATAGCCGGCGGTGCGGCGGGATTTTTGTTGATAGTCGTTGAAGTTCATATTCACCACAGATGAACGGGGATGAAAAGGATTTTTTACCGCTCCAAACAGCGTCTCCCGCTGCCGGAAGCAGAGAATGGAGATTGGTAACTATTGTATAATACAAATATGAAATTGGAAACAGAATGTCACTCAAATAACCACCTTCTTCGAGTGACATTCTGTTATCAAATGAAACCTTGTTTATCCGTGACAATCAGTGAAATCCGTGTCCAAGGAACCTAAAACGCCTCCACCAGCCTCTTCCAAAAATCATCCTTCTCCCCCGGCGTGAAGGGCGTGTACAGCGTCAGCCGGTCGGCCAATCCTTCGTAGCGTTCCTTCAGCTTTCCAGGCAGCGACTCTGCATCGGTCACCAGGCAGAAGGCTTCCAGCATCTCGTCTGTGACCAGGCCGAACATCTCGGCCCACTCGCCGCGGGCGGCGTGCGCTGAGAGCTTTTCGGCCACACTCTCCCAGCCGTGCAGGGCGAACACCGGCCGGTAGGAGGGCGTGGAGGCATAGAACGAGATCTGCGCCCGGGCGAAGTTCTCTTCTTCGGGAGTTGTGGCGGCAAAGGCCGTGACCGAGACCGACACGTCCGCGCGGGAGCGGCCCGCCTTTGCGGCGCCCTCCTCGATAGCCGGCAGAATGACCTCGCGCAGGTACTTGGGACTGTTCAGCGGGTGGACGTGGAAGCCGTCACAGACTTCGCCGGCCAGGCGCGCCAGCCCGGTGTTGACGCCAGCGATGTAGATGGGGATGGGCCCCCCCTGTTTCCCCCCCACTTGCGGGGGGGACGAAAGGGGGGGCAGCGGTCCCGGATTAAAAAACGGGGTCATCAGACGAATTTTGTAATACTCGCCGTCGAAGCGCAGTTTGGTACCGTTCTGCCAGCAGTCCCAGAAGGCGCGGATGACCTGGATCTGCTCGCGCAGCTTGTGGACCGGCGACTCGGGCCAGGGCATCCCAAAGCGCTTCTCGATGTGGCCCTTGACCTGCGTGCCGAGCCCCAGGATGAACCTGCCCCCGGACTGCGCCGCCAGGTCCCAGGACAGGTAGGCCAGGTCCGCAGGGGAGCGGGCGAACGAGACGGCGATGGCGGTGCCGATCTCCATCTTCTGCGAGTGCTCGGCGATCAACGCGCAGGGCAGGAACGGGTTGTGCTGGGTCTCGGAGGTCCACAGGGCGTCGAAGCCCAGCGCCTCGGCAGCTTCCGCCACCGCCGGGACGCCGGTCAGGGACATGGGGGCTAGGGCAGCGTCAAGTTTCATAATAGGTCTCCAGGTCTAATGGGTCTAAAAGGTCTGACATGTCGGACTTGTTAGACTTATAAGACTTATCCGACTATTCCGACAAAAGGTATGCCACAATCCAGTTCGCCGTCGCTTCCAGCGCCTCTGTGTGGGTGCGTTCGTAGTTGTGGGAGGCGTCCACGCCGGGGCCGATCAAGGCCACGGCGACATCCCCGCCGGCCCGCCAGAAGGCCTCGCCGTCGGAGCCATAGTAGGGGTAGATGTCCACTTTGTAGGGGATACCGTTTTCTTCGGCCAGCGCCCGCAGCTTGTTCGACAGGCCGTGATGGTATGGGCCGCCGCTGTCCTTGACGCACAGGGTGGCGTGGAACTCGTCCGATTCCTGGCCGGGGCCGACGGCGGCCATATCCACAGTCACCAGCTCGTGTCACATCCGCGGGGATGCCGGCCGAGGCGCCGTGGCCCACTTCCTCGTAGTTGCTGATGTGGAAATAGGTCGTCTGGGTGGGGGTTTTCCCGGAATCGGCCAGGGACCGGAGCGCGGCTGCGATGGCGGCCACACAGGCCTTGTCGTCCAGGAAGCGTGAGCGGATGAAGCCGTCGGTCAGCTCCACGCGCGGGTCGAAGGACACGAAGTCCCCGACCCGGATCCCCAGTTCGAGCACATCCTGTTCACTTTTGACACGCGCATCCAGGCGGATCTCCATCCCGTCTTCGTCGCGCTTGGTTTCCAATGCCTTTATTCCATGCACGTGCGCGGAAGCGGTGTTGACCAGTAGCGAGCCGCGAATTTTTTCACCCGTATTGGTATGGACCCAGCAGCCTTCTGCCTCCACCGCCGGCAGTAGCAACCCGCCGATGCGTGTGATGGCCAGGCGGCCTTTGCTCCTTTTCGTTTCGCCAACAGTTTTGATTTCCTTGACCATCGCGCCGAGCGTATCCACGTGGGCGGTCAGGGCGCGGGGAGACGCAGAGGACGCGCCCTCCCAGACGGCCACCAGCGCGCCCTTGCGCGTGCGGGTGAGTTTGAGTTGGGGAAAGGCGGAAAGTTCTTCTTCGACGAAAGCGATGGCTTGTTCGGTGAAACCGGTCGGGGAAGGGATGTGGAGCAGATCAACTAAGAAGTTCTTCAAATATTCGGTATCGATGGGCGGTAATGGCATGTTTTCTCCAGTTTGATAGGTCTTTCAGGTCTCATGTGTCCCACAAGTCTGACATGTCGGACCTTAGACTCTGACTTGTTAGACTTGCTAGACTTGTCGGACGTTGAGACCTTCAAACGCTGCGATCTTCTCTCGCATCACGTCCGGGATGGGCATGCTTTTGTTGGTATGGTAATCAAAGGCGACCAGAATCACTTGCCCGGACGCGAGAACCTGGCCCGTTTCGGCGTGGACAATGTTCTGATCCACGGTCATGGACTTGCCCCCCAGTTTGCTGGTGCGCACCCCCACCTTGACCGGGGTGCCGTATTCCACCGGTGCATGGAAGGTCACGCGCGCCTCGGCCATGATGACACCGATGTCCATAAAAGACTGTCCGGGCGTGAATAGCCCCAGTTCCGCAAAATAGCGGATGCGCCCGGTTTCGAAATAGGTCAGGTACTTGGCGTTGTTCAGGTGTCCCTGCGCGTCCAGGTCACCGTAACGGACTTCGATGGGATGGAAGAAACGGAATGCGGACATGGCGCAGATTATACGATGGAAAAGAGCTGGCAGGATTGGAAATGCTGTCAGCTCTGCGACTACTTGCAATACCTTGCCAGCCCCTCGCTGTCAGACAGAATAATATGACCCTCCCCGTCCGCTCCGATCAACCCTTGTGACTTGAAAGCCACCATCACCTGGTTGACGCGCTTGCGCGAAGCGCCCACCAGGTCGGCAATATCGCCTTGCGTCAGGGCAATGGGGATGCGGATCTCACCGTTGGCAATCGGGCGACCATAGCGCTCGGCAAAAGCCAGCAATTGTCGCGCCACTCGACCGTATACGTCCAGCGTAGCCAATGCCTGAATGAGCTGGTCTGAAAGGCGCACGCGCGCCGAAAGGATTCGCACCAGATTTCGGGCCACCGGCGGGAACTCATCTAGCAGTTCCTGGAAGCTGTGCCTGTCCATCCACAGCAGGAGTGAACTCTCCAGAGTCACCGCGCTGGCTGAGCGGCCGACCCTATCGATCAGGCTCATCTCACCCAGCAGGTCGCCCGCCCCCAAAATCGACAGGATCACATCCCGCCCATCGCCCTGCTCCACATGGATTTTGACCGTGCCGTGCAAGATGATGTAAATCGCTTCGCCGGGTTGCTCGATCATCAGCACGTTGGTCCCGGCCGGGAAAGCCCGCCGGTGTGCGCGCCGCGCGACCCAATCCAGCTGCCCGGCTGTAAGCCCATCGAACAACTGGATCTCGTTCAGCAAGTTGCGGGTATCGTCTTTCTTCAGATTAACCATCTTGTGCATATTTTACCCCTCCCCCGTCGCTGGACGGAGCGACCGACAAGATCGAAGTCGCAGCGCCTCTCTTGGAGAAAGACACCTCCAAGCCCTCAAAGGCTGCTACCGTACTTTTGAACCTCAACCGCGCCTCTTTCTCAATTCTATCGATCATTTCGTCATGGTAGGCTGGGTCGTGGTGGAACAGGACCAACTTTCCAACTTCGGCTGCGGCGGCCACCTCACAGGCCATTGTGACGGTAGAGTGACCATATCCCTGAGTGGACGGGAAGCCAGCCATTTGTCCGTAATAGTGCGCATCCACGTACTGCGCGTCGTGGATCAGCAAATCCGCATCCTGAGCGAATCTGACCAGCCTGCGGTCGGTACCAACGTAGCCCTCGATATCCGTCGCATAGACGAGAGATAGGTTGCGCCAGCCGATACGGTATACATAGACGTTTCCCGGATGCGCGTACGACTTGTAGATACGTACAACGAGCGCCTCGTCCCCACTCTTGGTACCTGCCTCCGCTACCCTGACCCCTGCCTCATCCCAAACGATGATCTGCGAACTCGCGCAACGAGCGGATGTTCTTGGAGGCAGCCATCTCTCTCAACCCCACCGGGAAGGTGGCCGGAGATTGGTTGTCCTCCAGCACCTTTTCCAACGCTTCAGGCGAGACGCCTGGCCCGAAGAGGTTCAATTTGGCGTTGGGTAGGTATGCTGGGGCAAAAAACGGAAATCCCTGGGTGTGGTCGTGATGCAGATGGCTGAAGAGAAGGGTTACTTCCAGGAGCCCTTTTTGGCCGGCAGCGGTCCGCGCCAGTTCCCGTCCCAGGGGGATGATGCCGGTCCCGGCGTCGAGGATGAGCGTTTTCTCCCCGGCCGAAATGGCAAGGCTGGCAGTGTTGCCTCCATATTTGACTGTCCCCGCGCCGGGCGTTGGGTGACTCCCGCGTACTCCCCAGAATTTAACCCTCAGTTCTTCAGACATGCCTCCGCCTCCTTTTCTCGTTACGTTTTTATTATCCGCGTTTCCGATCTCTTTCACAAGGAAATATTTCCCAGCAGGGCTGGGAAGTTTGCGGAAAGCCCAGTAATAAAGAAAGGGCGGACGGATCCTGCCAGGTTTAAAGGCGTAGAATAAATGTGCTATACTTCGCGTATGCGAGTTATCCGATCTTCCGACATCGGAAATTACCTGTATTGCCGGCGGGCCTGGTGGTACCGCAACCAGGGATTCGAGTTCTGAGAACCAGGCGGAGCTGGCCAGCGGGACCGACCTGCACCGCAAACACGGGCGCAAGGTGATGGCCTCCGGGCTGCTGCGCGCATTCGGGGTTGTACTCCTGCTGCTGACGCTGGTTTTGCTGGTGGCTTACTGCACCGCACAGTTACTTTAAATTTTTTTACTTCCCTTATCTACCCCTGCCAGTCGCTGACGACTGATTACTGGCCACTGAACTCCGGTAACCAAAGAACCATGCTCTACCTCATCCTCTTCATTTTCCTCCTCGCCCTGGTCTTCTTCTGGCAATCGGGCAAGCAGCGCCGCGAAGCGGGACTTCCCAGCGGGCGCGTCATCTACACCGATACCGGCGGCTGGGGGACTGTGGAACGCCCGTTGTATTACGCGCCGCTTAAGCTGACCGGCAAGCCCGATTACCTGGTCCGCCAGAACGGGGTTGTGATCCCGGTGGAGGTCAAATCCGGGCGCGCGCCTCAATCGCCGTATGATTCCCATATTTTCCAGCTGGCCTCGTATTGCTTGCTGGTCGAGAAGACGTATGGCAAACGCCCGCCTTACGGCATCATCCACTACAACGACCGCGACTTCTCCATCGACTACACCCCTGAACTGGAGAATGCCCTGCTGGATCTACTGGCCGACATGCGCCGTGATGAGATCAAGGATAACGTTGATCGCTCGCACGAGCAAATTGGCCGCTGTGCTCGCTGCGGATTCAGGGACCTTTGTGACCAGAGTTTGGTATAAATTCCATCACCAACAGGTATAATTAATTTATTATGTCCGACCCTTTCCTCCCGCAGCGCCTGGTCGTGACTGCTTACCCAAAAATGCCGGCCGCCTTTGCGGAGGCGGAAGCTATATCGAACTATCTGAATGAAAGAGGCCTCGTCTCAGTTTGCGGTTCGCTCTACGAGGAAGACCTGCGGAAGCGCACCAAAAATGGCGAGTTTGACATGTTGATTGCTGTCGGCGGCGATGGGACCATGTTGCGGGCAGGGCATTTATGCGCTCCGAATGGCGTCCCCATCCTGGGCGTCAACCTGGGGCGTCTGGGTTTCCTGATCCAGGTACAGCAGAAAGAATGGCGCGAGATGCTGGAGCGCCTGTTCCAGGGCGAAGCCTGGATCGAAGACCGGATGATGCTCCGCGTGGAACATATCCGCGCAGGGGATGTGCTGGGCACCTGGCACGCGCTCAACGAAGCCGTCGTGGTGCGCGGACAATACCTGCGGCCGGTCAAGCTGGCTGCCATTGCCGACAACCACCTGCTGACCACCTACATCGCGGACGGCCTGATCGCCGCCACCCCGACCGGATCCACCGCTTATGCGTTGGCGGCCGGGGGACCGATCCTGCCGCCGGAACTGCGCAACATCCTGATCGTCCCGATCGCGCCACACCTGTCGGTAGACCGGGCGGTTGTACTGGCAGAGGGGTCCTCTGTCAGCATCCATGTCAAAAGCGATAACACCGTCCTGAGCGTAGACGGCGCCATCCCGACCGGCCTGGCCGAAGACGACCGGGTGGACATCCGCACCGCCGGCTACACCGCCAAATTCGTCCGCTTTGGAGACGCGGGCTACTTCTACCGCAACCTGACCGCCCACATGAACCAAAACCCCGCTATAGGAATGACTCGATGACCGAAGAAACCACCACGCTATACTGCTACGTCCATCCCGACCGCGAGACCGGCCTGCGCTGCAACCGCTGCGAGCGGCCAATCTGTGCGCAATGCGCCGTCCGTACTCCGACCGGCTACCGCTGCAGGGAATGTGTCCGTGAGCAGAAAAAAACCTTCGACACCGCCGAATGGGTTGACTATGTGTTGGGTTTTATCGTAGCGGCTGTTCTTTCAGGGATCGCCAGTTTTCTGGTTACTCTGATTGGTGGGATCGGGTTCATTGGTTGGTTCTTGATCATTGCAGCCGGCCCCGTTGCAGGCGTAACCATTGCTGAAGCAGTCCGCTATGTCGTCCGCCGCCACCGCGCAAAACCGCTTTATTACACGGTGGTGGCTGGAGTTATCCTTGGAGCGCTCCCTGTTCTCCTGACCCAATTGTTCGTGTTGAGCTTGTTTGGCATCATTTTCCAGGTCATCTACCTGGGGATTACCGTTCCGACGGTTTACACGCGTCTCTCCGGCATACAATTATCCAGATAGTTTTTACCATATGCTTACTGAACTTCGCATTCAAAATTTTGCGATCATCGACCAGCTCGATCTCAAGTTTGGTCCCGGCCTGATCATCCTGACAGGTGAAACGGGGGCGGGCAAGTCGATCATCCTGGATGCGGTCACCATGTTGATCGGCGGCCGCGCCGAGACGACCGCCATCCGCGCTGAGGCCGAGCATGCCTTCGTCGAAGGCGTATTCAGCCTCGAAGGTCCGGAGAAAGAGGCGCTGCACGAGATCCTGAAACGGGAAGAGCTGCTGGACGACGAGAACTACCTTACCCTGTCGCGCGAGGTCCGCCGGGAGGGACGCAGCATCGCCCGCGTCAACGGCCGGACCGTGAACGTGTCCCTGCTGAAGGAGCTGGGCGCGCACCTGGTGGATATCCACGGCCAGTCGGAACACCTCTCCCTGCTCGATACGCGCGCCCACCTGGGCCTGCTGGATCGTTTCGCGGACGTTGGCCCGGCCCTGAGCGACTACCGCCAAAGCTACCACCAGCTGCAGGGCGTGCGCCGCGAATTGAAGGAATTACGCCAGGCCCAGGCGGACGCCGAGCGCCGGATCGATTTCTTGACCTACCAGGCCGAGGAGATCGAAGCCGCGCACCTCAAGCCGGGCGAGGACGTGGAGTTGAAGCAGGAGCGTGACCGCCTGGCCAACGCGGAATCGCTGGCAGAGTACGCCCAGAGCGCTTTGACTGCGCTGGAAGAAGGCACCGCTGAATCGCCTGCTGCCAGCGACCTGGTGGGGCAGGCCGCCCAGGCCATGATGGGGCTGGCCAAGATCGACCCGGGGCATGCCGAGCTGTCCGAACAGGCCACTGGCCTGGAAGAGTCCCTGGCGGACCTGGCCCGCAGTCTGCGCGATTATCTGGAAGAGATCGAGTTCAACCCCAAGCGGCTGGAAGTCGTGGAGGAGCGGCTCGACCTGATCTTCAGCCTGTCGCGCAAATATGGCGGCTCGATCGAAAAGGTGGTCGCATACGGCGCGGATGCTCGCGCGCAACTGGAAAATATCAGCCACGCCACGGAACGGATGGAAGAACTGGAAGCCGAAGAGACGGCCTTGCTCCAGAAACTGGCTGATAAAGGCGGCGTACTTTCCCAAAAGCGCCAGGGGGCGGCCGTCTCTTTGGGCAAAGGCATCGAGACCGAACTGGACGATTTGCGCATGGCCTCCGCCCAGTTTGCCGTCGACTTCCAGACTCGCCCTGCTACGGACGGTATCCCCGTCGGAGAGGCAAATCGTGTGACCTTCGACCAAAATGGCTATGACCGGATCGAATTCCTGGTGGCGCCCAACCCCGGCGAAGGGCTGAAGCCGCTGGCTAAGATCGCTTCCGGCGGCGAGACCTCCCGGTTGATGCTGGCCCTGAAAAACGTGCTGGCCCGCGCAGACGAGATTCCCAGCCTGATCTTCGACGAAATCGACCAGGGCATCGGCGGGCGGGTGGGGCTGATCGTCGGTCAAAAGTTATGGCACCTGGCGCGCAACCACCAGGTTTTTTGCGTCACCCACCTGCCGCAATTGGCGGCTTTTGGCGACCAGCATTTCCAGGTCCAGAAGCTGGTGCAGGAGAACCGCACGCTGACCCGCGTTGAGCCCTTAACCGGCGAGTCCCGCCTGGTAGAGTTGGCCCAAATGCTGGGACAGGTGGGTGAAGCCACAATGCAATCTGCACAGGAGATTTTGCAGACAGCGCAGGACATGACAAAGGAGAAAACTGGATAAACCCTTGAAACCCTTTTTTGCTACATGGGGCAACTAAGTTTATAGAGCGAAAACAACACTGCTTGTTGGTCCTCTACAGGGGTGAGGAATAATAAGAGGAGCTAGACAGACAGGCAGCCATGCAGCATGTGGGAGGGCTCGAGGAAGCAGGGAACCCACGTGGTCGGTCCTGGAACGTAGGGGAGCACGTTTCAGGACCGATTTTTTTCTCTTAACCTACTCTTATTTTCCCCTGATAAAATTCTACCTAAATCTACATTGACGGGTTCTGATCCTGCCATACAATAACCCTTGCGAAGGATAATCCATCGGGATGCCTGTACCTGCAATTTGGGTTGGGATATCCATCGACAAGTCACTGTTTGCAAAGGTTATCTATGTTCCGTAAACGCCTCCAACTCGGTCTGATTCACGTTGCCGTTGCTATGACGCTCGTGCCTATTAACAGCACGCTGAACCGGGTCATGATCAAAGAACTGGCCATCTCGGCCACGCTGGTCGCATTGCTCGCTTCTCTTCCTTATTTGTTTTCTCCCATCCAGGTTGCGATCGGTTCTTACTCCGACCGCCATCCGATATTCGGACTGCGGCGGACGCCTTATATCCTGGTCGGGCTGATTCTGTGTGTGCTGGGAGTGGTCTTCTCGCCGCAAGTTGCATTTCTGATGTCCGAAAACCTGGGACTCGGCATTCTGGCGGGTGTGCTGGCTTTCGGAGCCTGGGGCATGGGTTACAACCTGTCCAGTGTTTCGTATCTCTCGCTGGCATCCGAAATTTCCGGCGAGGAGGGACGCGGCAAGACCATCGCGACCATGTGGTTCATGATGATTGTCAGCATTATTGGGACGGCGATCGGCATCAGTCACATGGTAGATCCGTACACGCCTGCAGCCATGATCCGCGCCTTCGAAATTGTAGGCGCTTCTGCCCTGGTCCTGGGCCTGCTCGGCCTGCTCCGGCTGGAGTCGCGTTCCGCAGCGGGTTCCGTTAACTCTCAGACTGAAGCCTATACCATTAAACAAATGACCTCCGCGATCTTCGATAACCCGGTTGCCAAAACGTTCTTTATCTACCTGTTATTGCTCCTGGCAGCCCTGCTCGGGCAGGACGTTTTGCTCGAGCCGTTCGGCGCCGAAGCCTTCGGCATGACCGTCACAGAAACCACCCGCATCACCTCGCTGTGGGGCACCTTTGTGCTGCTCGCCATTATCGTTGCCGGTCTGCTGGAAGGGCGCGTGCAAAAACGAATCGTCGCACAGGCCGGAAACCTGACCGCACTGGCGGGGTTTATCGTCATTGTTTTGAGCGGATTTTTCCACAGCATTGGGATTTTCTACACCGGCGTGACCCTGCTTGGCATCGGCACCGGGCTTTCCACCGTCGCCAACCTGTCCCTTATGTTCGACCTGACCGTGGCTGGCAACGTCGGCCTGTACATCGGCGCCTGGGGCTTCTCCAATGCGCTGAGCAGGTTGACGGGATCGCTGCTCGGCGGGATCGTGCGCGATGGGGTTACGCAGCTCACGGGGCTGGCCTTGAGCGGATATATGGTGGTATTCGCCATCGAAGCTGTGATGTTGGCCAGCGCCGCCCTGATGCTGGCACGTATCGATGTGTCCGCATTCAAACGCAAGGCAGCCGAACCATCTTTCGCTGAGAAAGTGGCCCTGGCAGCGGAATGATGCGCATGAACGATTGGCTTTCCCTGAGCGCGGCGGCTGAATTGCTGGGCGTGCATCCCAACACGGTCCGCTTGTGGTCCGATAAAGGTTTGTTACCCGTCCACCGCACCCAGGGCGGGCACCGTCGTTACAAACGCGATGAAGTGCTGCTCTGGGCCCAGACTTCTCGCGAAACGAACAGCGTACAGCCCGAAGATATGATGCAGTCCGCCATCCGCAATGTGCGCATGCAGATTACCGAAGGCCGGCTGGAGGCCGAAAACTGGTACCAAAAGCTGGATAGCGATGCCCGCGCCCAATATCGACTGGGCGCGCGTTCGCTCTTCCAGGGCCTGATGAACTACCTGGCCTCCTCGAACGAAGAGGCGGATTCGGAGGCTTTTGCGGTGGGATACGAGTATGCTTCGCGCGCCCGCCGTTATAAATTGAGCTACGTAGACGCAACCCGGGCGTTTTTGTTTTTCCGGAGCGTTTTGATCGAGTCCGTTATGAAAGTGTACAGCGAAGCCAACATCCCTTCCGGTAAGGCCTGGGAAGATATGTTAGGCAAAATGCATACCTATACCGACCAGATTTTGATCAGCCTGTTGGATACGTACCAGGCTTTGGAATCGAACTCGGTCGGAAAAAATTGACCTCCTCCCGCCCTTCGGGCGCCCTCCCCCATTGGCCGCTGAAGTTCAGCGGCCAATGGGGAAGGGCCGGGGTGGGGGTGGGGCCGGAGTATAATTACCCTATGATTTTAGACTTACCTCACATCCTGGCAACGCGGCGCAACCATGCGCTCGAGCATGCCACCATTCACATCTTATCGGCAAAATATCCCGATCGTCACATGGCCGGGCATTCCAACCCGACCGGTTTTTACATTATGGGCAACGTCACGACCGAAGACTTGAAATCGGCCGTGTCCGAAGCCCGGACCCGTTTGCGGGCCGGCGAAAGCAAGCTGGCCATCCACCCCGGTTGTGGGACCAACATGGCAACTAGTATGGTTCTTTCCGGGACTTTGGCCTGGTTCCCAATGAGCGGGGCCAAATCTGTCCGGAGCCGGCTGTGGCTGCTGCCCTTTGCAATCGGGTTTGGCGTTCTCGGCTATGCCCTCAGCAAGCCTTTAGGGCCCAAGCTGCAGGAGAAGTACACTACCGAAGCCAACCTGGGTGACTTACAGGTAGAAGACGTCGTCCGGGTTCGCAAAGGCGGTGTCCCCGTCCATCGCGTCATGACGAGCAATTAAGCACAGAGCGCACAGAGAGTAATAAACTCTGTGCGCTCTGTGCACTCCGTGGTGAATATTTCCATGCCCAACGTTTTCTTCCTCTTCGGAAATGACGAATTCGGTATTTCCCGTCGCCTGAAAGAGTTCGCGGCGGACTTTCCCGATCCCACCAGCGCTGACATGAACACAGCGCGCCTGGACGCGCGCACGATGACCGAGAACGACTTGAACACGGCGGTCAATGCGATGCCGTTTTTAGCGCCAAGGCGCCTGGTGCTCTTGGCCGATCCGTCCAACAAGTACAGCAAGCCTACCGGTCGAAAAAAGTTCGAAGAATTTATCGAAAAAGTGCCGGATACGGCGCGGTTGGTCATTTACGAAGGGATCGAACCTAAAGAAGTTGAGAAGCACTGGCTGGTGAAATGGATCGCCAAAAATAACAAGCTGGTTAAAACCCAGTCGTTTATGCTGCCCCGCCCGTGGGAGATGACCGGCTGGATCGCCAACGAGGTCAAATCCCAGGGCGGGTCGATCGAGCCAGCCGCTGCCGCGAAACTGGCCGAGATGGTTGGCGTGAACACCCGCCAGGCGGAACAGGAGATCGCCAAACTGCTGGCGTACGTCAACTGGGAGCGCCAGGTCAGGATTGAGGACGTGGAAGCGGTCAGCATCGTTACGGCGGAAGAGAGCATCTTCGATTTCGTCGACGCGCTGTCGGTCGGGGACAGCCAGTCCGCGCAGCGCCTGTTGCACCGCTTACTGGAAAATGAGGATGCTTTCTCTTTGTGGGGAATGGTCATCCGCCAGTTCCGCCTGCTGTTGCTGGCGCGAGAAGTGCTGGATGCAAACGGCGGCAAGGAAGAGGTGGCGCGCGCATTAGGCGTGCACCCGTTCGTAGCCGAGAAAACGGCTGGGCAGGCGCGCAGCTTCACCCTGCCTGTACTGGAAAAGATTTATCACCGGCTGTTGGAGATCGACGAGGGGGCGAAAACAGGCCAGGTCACAATGGACCTGGCGCTGGATACGCTGGTGGTGGAGTTGACACATTCCTGACAATTTACCGAGAACCCGTTCTGATCAGGACCAGTTTGTCGGTCCCCGACTCAGCGCCCCAGATTTCACCGGGCCTGCCCAGGATCTGGCGCACTTGCGCGTTCGGGCTGGGGAGTTCGTAAACGGTAAACTGCTCCAGGCCCGGGTCGAAGCGGACGATGGCGTTCGCGCTAAAATCGCTTAGCCAGACAATATCCTTATCATCGACATAAACGGCGTACGCGCGCGGGCTGTCCCCGGGCAGCTTCCACTCCCGCCAGGAACCGTCGGCTGGGTTGTAGACAGCGACCTGCCCTGCGTCCCATTCGCTCACCCAGATCCTGCCTTGCGAATCGGACCAGACCCGCCTCGCTCCCTGCCCCGGTGTGGGCGGCACTAGGATTTCGGCTTCATTCGTCATCGCATCGATCCGGCCGACGTAGCTGCCCGCCAGCGAGGCATAGTAGACATCCCCACCGGGCGTTGCCGTAATGCCATACGGACCGCGCCCGCGTGGGGCTTCGAAGACCTGCAACTCCGCCGTCGAGGGGTCGAGCCGCCCATAGATGCCGCTCTGACCAGTGAACCAAAGCGAGCCATCGGCATCGAAGGCGGCTGTGTTGAGGTTGGCGTACCCGCTGTCTGGAGGCAGGGGAAATACATCGATTTCTTCCGTTTGCGGATCGACGCGCACGATCGCGTTCTGGCCTCCGTCCGTGACCCACGGCGCGCCATCGGGGCCGACGATCACCCCATGTGGCGCGGAGCCGGGACCGAGCGGGATGTGGTACGTCTCGCCCGTGGCCGGGTCGAGCCGCCCCAATTCCCCCGAGCGCTGCGCTGTGTACCAGACCGTCCCATCGGGAGCGGGCGCAACGTCGTGCGGGTGCGAACCCGCCGGGATCGGATATTCCTGGATTGTGTAATCGGTTGGGGAAAGCGGATTTTCCACTGTCGGTTCAGTGGCTGGCGTCTCTACTCTGGACTCGGTTGGCGTAGACGGTTCACCGACGGTTGGTTGGAGATTGGCTGTCGGAAGTTGGATTGTTTCGGTGGAAGGGGTCGAAGGAGAGGTGCAGCCTGCCATTACGCAGATAACGATAAAAATCAAGCTTATTCTGAACACGCGTATTCCTTTGTCGCTAAAACATGCTCTCTTGCCTGGGCTCGACCGTTTCTCCCGGCCCTTTCCAACCATACTTCTTCAAATCGATGCGGCCTTTCTCGTTGAACACCACCCCTTCTTCGAGCAGCAGTTCCTTTTGTTTTTGCGCCCCCGGGCGTTCGCTGATCTCGCCTTTCGAGTTGATCACCCGCTGCCAGGGCACGTCACCCGGGCAGGCCGCCATAGCCCTGCCGACCCAGCGCGGGCTGAAGGCTTTATACGTCTCGAACTCCACCCCCGCGGGGGGAGGAATCAATAAAGCGATTTGCCCGTACGTGGCAACTTTTCCAGAGGGAATCTGGCGCACCAGGTCCCAGACCTGATTATGGTAGTCCTGCAAGTTGGGGGGAGAGGTGTAGCGCATTGAAACCTCCTGATCGGACAGGAGACAGTGGGCGGGAGACCGCGTAAGGGCATTAGCCGGTCTCCCGTCCTCTGTCCCCGTCTATTCTACAAATGTGCCGCCGTTGATTTCCTGGTCCTGTACCTGCTTGTCAGCACCAAAATGTAAATTCACTTCGATTTGCTGGAAGCAATGCCCGCTGCCCATCAGCACTTTGCGGGCATGGTAGCCTTCGCCCTCGTAGTCTGGCGTCAGCTCGCTGTTCAGGTTGACTCGCCCTTCGATGATTTCGCCGCAGCGGTCGCAGCGCACGTTGAAGGTGTAAAAGTCGGAACTTGAGGAGGTCGCGCCGCCGCCGAACAGTTTTTTGAGAAAGCCCATGGTTACTCCTTCAGAATCGCCTCGATTTGATCCAACTCACCTTCAGAAAAATCGAGCGTTTCCAACGCAGCCAGGTTGTCTTTCAACTGTTCCACGCTGCTGGAGCCGATCAACGCGGAGGTGATTGTCGGTCTGCGCAAGACCCAGGCGATCGCCATCTGGGCCAGCGACTGGCCGCGCGCTTGGGCAATCTCGTTCAGCTGCCGGACCTTGGGCAGGTTCTCCTTGACGTCGTCGGGGGTCAGCCAGACGCGCTCGGTCTTGCTGGCGCGCGCGTCAGAGGGAATTCCCGCCGAGATAACGGTCGGTCAGCTGTCCCTGGGCGAGAGGCGAGAAGACGATGCAGCCAATGCCCTGCTCGTCGAGCACATCCAGCAGGCCGTCCTCCACCCAGCGGTCGAACATGTTGTAGCGCGGCTGGTGGATCAGGCAGGGTGTGCCCAGCTCGCGCAGGATGCGGGCCGCTTCGCGGGTCATCTCCGGGCCGTAGTTGGAGAGGCCGACGTACAGCGCCTTGCCCTGCCGGACGGCCGAATTGAGCGCGCCCATGGTTTCCTCCAGCGGCGTGTCGGGATCGGGACGGTGGCTGTAGAAGATGTCAACGTAATCAAGCTGCATGCGCCGCAGGGACTGGTCGAGGCTGGCCAGCAGGTACTTGCGCGAGCCCCACTCGCCGTACGGGCCGGGCCACATGTCGTAGCCGGCTTTGGTGGAGATAATGAGCTCGTCGCGGTAGGGTGCGAAGTCCTGTTTCATCAACAGTCCGAGGGTAGTTTCCGCGGAGCCGGGCGGCGGCCCGTAGTTGTTGCCCAGGTCGAAATGGGTGATGCCGCGGTCGAAGGCGTAACGGGCCATGGCGCGCGCGTTCTCGAGCGAGTTCACGCCGCCGAAGTTGTACCACAGGCCAAGCGAGATGGCGGGCAGTTTCAGCCCGCTGCGCCCGACACGGTTGTAGCGCATATCCTCATAACGACTCTCGGAGGGGAAATACATGCTCATCCTTTCAATCCTTATTTTCGGATTTCTTCACTCGACTGCGACGTTTCTGATTTGTAGATCAACCGGAACCGCTCACAGACCAGCGGCATCTCCTCGCTAAATTCCATGCCGATCTTGGGCAGCGCACGGGAAAAGAAACGCCGGTGGGCCTCCCGCCAGTATTCCAGGGACAGGTCGCCTTCGCCTTCTTCGCGGGCAAAATCGGCGTCTACTTCGTTATAGTTGCGGACCGCCACCTCGACGGTCTCGACGATGCAAAGCGGCTGTCCCGCGTCCATCCACGACGACGGTCACGGTTCCCGTTTCAGGCGGCGATTTACCCTCCGCTTCCCATTCCCACAGCGCGGAGCAGGTGGCGGTCTTCACGCCGGCCGCGATCAAGGCGCCCAACTCGTCGGCCATCTCCGGGCTGTCGCCCCAGGCTTCGGTGAGGTAGGTTTTGTTCCTGGTAAGGGGAATCAGCCGGCAGGGTAGAAAGAAACTGCTGCCAGTAAGCTTCAACGGTTTCACTGGATTTACTGTTCACCGGGCCAGTCCCATCGCTCGAGGGCTCTTGATGGCTTCGCGCGCGGTCAGGTCCAGCTGCAAGGGCGTGATCGAGACGTAACCGGCCCGCAGCGAGCCAAAATCTGTACCTGGCTCATCCACCCCCGTTGGAGCTTCGCCGCCAATCCAGTAATACGGCTTGCCGCGCGGGTCGACCCGTTTATCCAGTTCATCGCGGTAGACGCGCAGTCCCTGGCGGGTGATCTGATAGCCATTCAGTTCCGATTCCTGCAAATACGGCACGTTGACGTTCAGCAGCACTCCCTTGGGGAGCCCGTCTTCCAGCACTTTCTTCGCCACATGCCGCCCTACGACGGCTGCTGTGGAGTAGTCCAATAGCTCGCCAAAATTATCGGGCGAATCCAGCGAGATGGCGATGCCACACACGTCCGCGATGGTCGCTTCCATGGCAGCCGTGACCGTGCCGGAGTAGGTCACGTCGTGACCGATGTTGGCGTGCGGATTGATGCCGGAAACGACCAGGTCCACGTCTTGCACCAGGCCGAGCAGAGCCAGCGCCACGCAGTCGGACGGCGCGCCGTCCGACATAAAAGCGACCGAACCATCCGCCAGCCGGGTCTCGCGCACCCGCAGCGGGCGCTCCATGGTTTTGACGTGCCCTGAAGCCGACCAGTTCTTGTCAGGCGCATAGACGGTCACCTGGCCGAGTTTGCGCATTTCTTTGACGAGCGCCAGCAAGCCGGGAGCCTGCACGCCATCGTCATTGGTCACCAGTATATGCATACATGATCCTTGAGTATGAGTTCGATTGATTATAACGCTTGAACCGGGCCCCAGCTGGACAACCAGAACCGATCGAAAGGACGCTGATGAACGCAGATTTCACTCATTTAAAATCAGCGTTTTCTGCGTGTATCAGCGTCCCGTTTTTAGAACGTGATGGAGAGGTGCAACAAAAATTATTTCGATCCTTTTAAAGTCTCTTTCAAGCTCTCGAGCGCATGCACGGGGGTAGGGTCCACTCCATAAGCCATTGCCAGATAATATGCTACGTAATCCCCAAAGTGCAATGCCGTCCAGATGTGCGCGACGGGCGAATCGCCTTTGGCGGTGTAGCCGTCCACGTTCAGGCCTTCAAGCATGTACGTTTTGCGCGTGATGTCCAGGCGCAGACGGTTGCGCGGATGGTCGGACGGCGCGCGCAGGAACAGGGTCATCACGTGCGGCGGGATCACTTCGGCCGGGTGTAGCACCCCGGCAAGCGTATTATGGTCGGCTTCGGGGATGAACTCGAAGTTCGCCACCGCCTTGGCCACCTCGTTGAGCTGTCCCTTCCAGCGGCGTGCCACAGGCGCCAGGACGCCTGCCCCGATCACCGTGACCCAGCGGCCCATCAACTGCCCGGCCAGTCGTTTGGCGGGATTCTTCGGGATGGGCGATTCGGCCACCAATGCCGTTTGCTGAGACTTCATCGCTTTGACGGCCCCGGCGACATCGGCGCCCGCGTCGGGGACCAGCCCGAGCCTGTACAGCGCGCCCAGGAGGAGTCCAAACGAAAAGCCGACTGCCGCGCGCGGCTGGCCATCGTGCTCGAATTGCCAGACGGGAACGCCCGCCGCTTTGGCCTTTTCAGAGAGTTTTCCCCCGGTGCTGACTGCCAGCACCCGGCAGCCGTTCTCGAGCGCCGCTTCGAACGAATCCAGGGTCTCTTCGGTGTTGCCTGAATGCGACGAGCAGATGACCAGGGTTTCCGGTCCTTGGGCGAAAGCGGGCAGGCCGTAGTCGCGGTGGACGATGAGGGGCACGGGACAGCTGTCCATAACGGCAGCAGCCACCAGGTCCGCGCCGATTGCGGAGCCGCCCATCCCGCTGATGACAATCTGGCGAAGGGAACCTTTCGAAGGGTTAGAACCTTCAAAAGGTTGTTTTTGGCTCAAATCCCAGGCAGATTGTAGCTGGTCCGGCAGCCCGTCGATGTGCCCCCGCATGTCCTGCGGGTCGAGCGCTTTAAAACGGGGTAGATCGTCTAAAATCATACTTCCGGTACGGGAGGCACTTCTTCAAGTCTCAGATCCTCTACATTGGCATAGTAAAGGTCCAGGCCAAGGTTGAGCAGTTGCGAGATGCCACGCAGGACCAGGAAGTAAAAGACGCCTCGCAGCGGCTCCATGAAAATATTGGAGACAAAAATAGCAATACGCTCGAACAGGCTGGCCGGCAGGCCGGGAGCGATTTGGGCCCAGTTGCTGATCAACTGGTAAACCTGATAGGCGAACGCGATCAACGCAAAAACCAGGATAGTATAAGCAATGATGTTTGCCCATAATGAAATACGCGAAATGGCTCCCTCGCTGTGGAAGGTCACTACTTCAACTTCTCTTTCTTCTGTCATTTTCGATCCTTTTTGGAAACGGGATTTTGCCGAGGCAAGTTTAGCAATTGTACTAGATTGTGGAGCTTTTTAACGCTTGAAGGACAAAAGGTTCCGTCCGGAAACCGAACGCGGTAGTTGTTTTGGACAGTCGTTTAAAAAATTCGTCCAGCAGTTACACTGCTGGACGAACGATCATTGACTTGTTTTAATTCGTGGTTTTGCTGAGGTTGATTTACCTGAACCCGGTCAATCAGGCAAACTCACTGAGAACAGTTCATCGTCAGGGTATCGAAGCCGATCGCGGGGTCGAAGCCGGCGCCGAAGTCAAGAACGACTTTTACGATTCCGCTTCCGGAGACATTCCAAGTCCAGTTTCCCAACTGTCCTGGAGAAGCAGAGATAGCGTCTCCGGTAATCGTCAAATTCCCATAAGTGCCTCCATCAACCGGGAGCGCCACACCTTGGGTGGTGTAGTTTATCGCTTGTTGGGCAACTACAGTCCCGTTTCCGTTGTAGGCAGTCAAATTAACAGAGTGGGCTGTGCTAAGGCTTGGATTCCAATCTCCAAAATCCAACATGTGCAAAGAGAAGTCGCTTACCGCAATCCCTGCAAAGGTGAACGTGTATCGATGTGCTACTCTGGCTGCCTGAGAGGTCGCATCACTAAATCCGCCCCCAGCTGCAATTCCGCCGTTGAGGAAAGTGTTGTTGGGAGACGCACCATAGACAACCGGGGCTGTAGCTTCCGAAATCTTCACAGCTGTTCCTCTTGCATCGATGTCTAAGTTGGGCGCAACTACCCCCACTCCCTCAACTGAACCACCTGGCGCTACCTGCGAAAAATCCGCTACTGTAGAAGCCGTCTGGCAAACAACACACTCTGTTGTGTATGTCAGGGTATCGAAGCCGATCGCGGGGTCGAAGCCGGCGCCGAAGTCAAGAACGACTTTTACGATTCCGCTTCCGGAGACATTCCAAGTCCAGTTTCCCAACTGTCCTGGAGAAGCAGAGATAGCGTCTCCGGTAATCGTCAAATTCCCATAAGTGCCTCCATCAACCGGGAGCGCCACACCTTGGGTGGTGTAGTTTATCGCTTGTTGGGCAACTACAGTCCCGTTTCCGTTGTAGGCAGTCAAATTAACAGAGTGGGCTGTGCTAAGGCTTGGATTCCAATCTCCAAAATCCAACATGTGCAAAGAGAAGTCGCTTACCGCAATCCCTGCAAAGGTGAACGTGTATCGATGTGCTACTCTGGCTGCCTGAGAGTGTCGCATCACTAAATCCGCCCCCAGCTGCAATTCCGCCGTTGAGGAAAAGTGTTGTTGGGAGACGCACCATAGACAACCGGGGCTGTAGCTTCCGAAATCTTCACAGCTGTTCCTCTTGCATCGATGTCTAAGTTGGGCGCAACTACCCCCACTCCCTCAACCGAACCACCTGGCGCTACCTGCGAAAAATCCGCTACTACCACTGTGGGTTGGCAGATTCCGGGGGGGATTGTGGCAGTAGGAGTGAAAGAAGCGGTTACAGTTGGTGTAAAGGTCGCTGTAGGACCGCCCGGGGTATTTGTAATCGTGGCAGTCGGCGTAAAGGTTGCGGTCGGTGTAAAGGTTGCTGTTGGGCCGCCTGGTGTGTTTGTTGCAGTTGCTGTTGGTGTAAAGGTTGCGGTAGGATCGCCCGGGGTGTTTGTAGTTGTGGCAGTTGGCGTAAAAGTAGGTGATGCTGTCGCTGTTGGATTCAAATGGAGCTTCACTTCAATGATCGTTTCCTGGATGCTTTCAGGATCTCTCATTACCATGCCATCGGAATACATGACAACGGCCACGATATCCCCTTCGCCCGGTATATAATTCGGGTGAGCAATGGCTTCATCGAACATCTTCTGAGCCTCGGACTGACGCCAAATTGCAGGCTTGTCTTCTCCCAGTAACATCCAGATAGCGGTTTGCACATCCGCAATGAACTCGATATCACTTCTTGCTTTTTCGTGGATCTTATGGTTCAAAACATAATTGATTTCATTCAATGGCAAGTTTTCAAGGTCATATGGTAATTTATCGCTAAGACTGGAATATAGGGTTGCAGAATCATTCTGTAACTGTCCATGAGGCGGCTCCTGGATACACCAGCCCGGCATATTTTCCGTTGGAAATGAAGGGATTATCTTTAACTTCGCTCATACTGATATCAAATATGCTGTTTGTCCCCTCTAACTCATTACCTGGTCTCGACTGTTGCAGACAGGCCCGCATTCAAAACAGTGTCCGGGATCAAGTTCTTAGCAGCTGCAACTAATACGCTGGAAAGAAGAAGTGCTCCCAACGTAACTAGAATAAATAAAAAAGAAAAAGCTTTTTTCATTCAATTACCTCTCTTTATATTAGCAAACTTTGTGGCTCTGTCGGCCAAATATACCTTTCAAAACTGTAAGGTCGTGCTCCAGCTTAATATAACAAAATAGAAATTTGTATGGTTTTGGAATTTCTAAGGATTTATTAGTTTCTATCTCACCACCAACCTTACAAAATTGTAAGGTTCTTATATTATACATTCAGCTGGTTTGCAAAACAACTGGCAATTATGACCATTTACAATCTTTGTGAATAATAAACCGCGCTGAAAAACATAGCGCGGTTTTCTTGAGAACATTTCTGCCGTTTTTATCTCATCTTGAACAGCAGAGCTCTCTAAAGTGTCTGGGCTGAAAATTAAACCGACATCGCCCCCCGTATAAAGTCTGCCAAGTCGCGTTTGATCTCGGCCAGCGAGGGCAAATGAATGTACATCATGTGGCCGGCTTCGTAATATCCCATGCTGATATTATCGCGCAGGGACTCGTCCAGCCCAAGGTGGTTGAAGGTATATTCGCTGGCAAAGTAGGGGGTGCCCAGGTCGTAGTAGCCGTTGGCGACGAAGATTTTTAGATGGGGGTTGGCAGTCAAGGCTTTGCGCAAGGTTTCACCAACATTGACGTACTGGTTCTCGAACTCAGCGAACGACCAGGGATGGACGAATTCGCTGAGAATTTCGTAGGGCAGATCGGACTCGTATTTCAGGTTCGACCGAACATAGTCATAGAAGGCGGCTGCGTAGGGACCAATGACGTTGGTCAGCAGCGGATCGTATTCGGGCTGTTCCGTGACCCCCAGCCGGTCGCGGCCCAGGAAGCGGCTGTCCAGACGACCGACGGTCCGGTTGCGGTCGCGCAGCAATTCCTTGAAGAAATGCTGGTCGTTGATCCGCAGGTTAGCGCGCTGGATGAATGCGGGGGAAAGCCCGGTGTAGCGGGCCAGCTTCTCGGCGATTGCATCCCGTTCCTGGCGGGTCAGGCGGTCGCCTTTTAACAACGCTGCGGCGTACTCGCCCAGGGCAAACTCCTCCACCTCGGTCAGCAGTCTCTGTAAAGGACGTCGCAGCCGCAGGGCACGGTGGTACCAGGCCGTAGCCGCATAAGATGGTAGGAACAGGATATAGGGCAGGTCGTTGTTCAGGTTGAAGTCCAGCGTGGTGAAATCCAGCACGGACGAGATCAGCATCACGCCATTCAGGTAAAGCCCGTGCCGTTCTTGCAGGTAGCCTGCCAGCCCGGCGGCGCGGGTGGTGCCATAGCTCTCGCCGATCAGGAACTTGGGCGAGAGCCAGCGCCCATAACGCGTGGTGTACAGGCGGATGAAATCGCCGACCGACTGGATGTCCTTCTTGAAGCCATGCCACTCCTTGGGCTTCTGGCCTTCCACGGGACGGCTGTAGCCCGTGCTGACCGGATCGATGAAGACCAGGTCCGTCTCATCGAGCAGCGAGTACTCGTTATCGGTCAACCGGAAGGGCGGCTGTGGCAGGTTACCGTCGAACTCCATGACCACCCGGCGCGGGCCGAGCATGCCCAGGTGCATCCACACCGACGAAGATCCCGGCCCCCCGTTGAAGGAAAACGTGATCGGGCGTTTGAACTTATCCTCGACCTCGTCCTTGGTGTAGGCGGTGAAGAAGACCTGCGCCTTGGGCTTTTCACCCTCCGCTTCCTTCTCGCGATCGGCTGTTTCCTCTTTCAGCACCATTGTTCCTGTGACAACCGTGTACTTGAGCTCCTGCCCGTCGATGGTGAGCGCGTGTTTGCTTTCGACCAGGTTGTCGACAGGGGTTGGTTTTTCTTCTTTCTTCTCTTCCTTCTTTTCTTCGTCTTTTCTGGATTCAGCAGGCATATTATGCTCCATAAAAAGATTAGCGACAGGGTTACTGTCGCCATTTAATTCCAAAGTGCTACTCAGGTGGAATAATCTTTTCTAATTCTTCCACCAAGCCAGGTAAATCTTTATGAACGATATCCCAGATGACATCCAGACGGATCGAATCATGTTCGTGGATCACTTTGTTGCGCGTGCCTTTCATGTCCTGCCAAGGGAGATGCTTATATTTTTCTTGCGTTTCAAGCGAAACTCTTCCTGCTGCCTCACCTATTATTTCAAGACGACGAACAACTGCATCTTGTAAGAGGATATCTTCCGAAAAGCTATCCCAATCTTTACCGCGCATATACTCGATGGCGGTTTTGGCCGACTCCAGAATATCGTACAAATAGGCTTCATCCCGCCACATAATAAATCCTGGCTAAATCAAGAATAGCTTTCCGACGAATTGGATTCCTGCTTGTTTCCACTCCTCGGAACGTCATTAAATCTACTTCGCGGCCAAGAATATTTTCCAACTCCTCTGTCATACTTACGAATGCAAATCCCGGTGTCTTTCCCGGCTCGAACTCAACCAGCACATCGATATCGCTCTCCGGTCCAAAGTCATCACGCAGGACGGAGCCGAAGAAGGCGAGTTTGCAGATGTGATTCTTGCGGCAGAATTCTTCCAGTTTCTTGCGCGAGACGCGAATTTTGAGCTTGTCCATGAAGGCAATTATAGCAAAGTTGACCACCAGTTGGACGCTAACTGTTACACGGTCGTACAAATTTTACCCACCGGAACGAGAAGAACTGTGTTGCATATAGGTAGTTCTCGCAACTCCCATCCACCGGCCTATCGGACCAGCGGTTCCAGCGGCAGCGCATCCACCGTGACGCCGTTGCCACTCATCTTCGTTGCCATGGTCAGCGAGTTGTAGATGGCTTCCTCGGTACACTCGATGGCCGCCAGGAAGAGCGGCGACATCAGATCGTTGGGCATTTCTGGATACGACCAGATTTGGTCTCCGCCTTTCGGGTGTCCGCCGCACGCCTTCATGCGTCGAGAAGGCGATGACGTAATCTCCTGAACCGTTGCTCATGTCTGCGCCCGTGCGCGCCATGCCGGCCAGTCCCCGATGGGCCAGACGCGCCAGGTTGCGGTCGGAGAGTGGCGCATCGGTAGCGAGGACGATCATGATTGAACCGTCGGTCGATGAGAGAGGGTGCAACGCACCTGCGATTTGCAGCACTCCCCCAAAATTGGACTGCACCAACGCCCCAAGGGTGAAACTATCCGGCAGAGCCCGTGAACTGGTGCCAATTCCGCCTTTCCAGCCGAAACAGATTGTACCTGTGCCTGCGCCCACGCAGCCTTCTGGGACAGGGCCTTCGCGAGCGCTCTCGAGCGCCAGGCGCATGTGCTCCACGGTCAATGCGCGGGCGCGGATGTTGTTCAGCTTGCCATCGTTGGTCTCCCCGACGACGGGGTTGACCGAGCCCACCTGTTCGTTGCCGGGCTGGGAGAGCGTCCACTCGATCAGCGCTTCGGCAGCGCGCGGGACGGCCAGGGTATTGGTCAGCAAGATGGGCGTCTCGATCTCGCCCAGTTCAGCCAGTTGGGTGGAACCCACCAGCTTGCCGAATCCGTTGCCGACTGCCAGCCCCGCCGGGACTTTATCTTGTAAGAGGTTGCCGCTATGGGGCAGAATAGCGGTGGCGCCGGTGCGGACGTCATCGCCTTCGATCAGGGTGAAATGCCCGATTTTGACGCCTGCCACATCGGTGATGGCGTTCAAGGGCCCGGCCGGCAGAGTGCCGGGAGCAAGCCCGAGGCTTGCTCTGAACGAAGGCGAAGTGTCCTGGGCGCGGCGGCGTTCTGTCATCCTAAAAGATCGTCACAATCCCGGCGGCGATCAATCCCATGATCGCGCTGAAAACGGTGCCAATCAGGAAGCCGTGGAAGTGGAAGAAGTAATCTTTATAAGCCGGGTGTCCCTCGCTGCCAGGAACAATGAACTGTTTGGGGGTAAGGGTACAGAAGACCAGCCAATCGAGCACTAGCCAGTCCCACACGTTGAAGGCGAAGGCAATCCCAAAGGCGTACAGCCAGAGGGTCAAGAATCCGGGATCACTGCCAGTCTGTGCCTGGAAGACGAAGGTCGCGTAGATCGGAAAGATGAGCAACACCAAGAGGAACGGCAGTCCCAGCCAGGTGGAGAGCTGTTTCTCTTTGACCGTTTTTGGAGGGACAACTTCCTTGATCGCCGGGTGATAGTCCTGCAACATCAGGCGTGGGTTGTAGAGCACCAGAGCCAGTAAAAAGACGGTCGCCAGGGCCACATAGAGGCCGGCATGGGAGAGATATATAGAGAAATTGAACATCTACGGCTCCCATTGGTAATGCAGCAGGGCAGTCAAATATGGCTGCCCGTTCACGTATTCCACGCCTGCCAGCCAGGTGCTCCAATCCAGGCCGCCATTCGCCGGATCATTCCCGGGATTGTGGATCGAGTAGAAATTGAGATTAGCGTATTCTACCGGCCAGTGGACTTCATACGTCGCGCCGCCCAGTTTGATCTCGTTACAGGTTGTGGAGGTATTTTTGAACGTATCCTGTAAAGCGGGCAGAACGATTTCGGGAAACGTCCCCGTGACCGGTTGACCGCTGCCCGCGCCTTGGCCCCAATTCACCTCGTACGTGCTTTGCATTACCCAACCCGCTTCTTCCGGCGAATAATTTGCGACGGTGCCATTGCGGACGTAGATGACATCCAGCCCGTGTGCCGGGCTGACCAGATTCTTGAGCAGATCCCCGTTGGTGGTATTGACGGCCGTTTCCAGGTTGCTCAACAGCGCTGTAACCCGCGAATCTGCGCAAAACGTGGCTGCAGGGATCTGCTCGGTCAGGAACTTGGAGTTGACCCAGCCGGTCCCTCCTCCGGGATTCTGGATCTCAACCCACAGATCCTCTCCCACCAGCATGGTTTTTCCTGTGCGCGTCAGGCCGGAGGCAGCTGGTTCCAGTGTGCCTGCAACGGCGTTCTGTACCCCCGGCCCAGAACGGATATTGAGCACATCGTTTTCTGGAACCAGAATAACAGCATACGTGGCGGAACTCTCATTTGGGCTTGCCTGGGTCGGTTGAGTAAGCGGCGTGAACGTAGGGAACGGTGTTAAACCGGGGGCCACCGTTCCGACCGGAACAGGTGTCTCGAGCTGGGGGATGGGGGATCCCAGGAACAAGGTCGGCGTTACGGTGACGAACGGCAGTGGCGCGGTTGGCGTTCCTTGCGCTGGCGCGCAGGCGGCGAGTGTCAGAAGTAGCAGCAAAACGGGCACAGTTTTTGTGTTCATATTCTTCTCCTTCGACCGTTCTCATTCTCGCATTTTTTTGAGAGGAATGCAAGAGCTACAGAAATTCCGATCCCTCGCAAAGTATCTCTGTAGGGGGCTGGAAGGGAGAGGGGAAAACCAAAACATTAAAACAACATTAACCCTTGACACCCCAAAAAAACCTGTGATAAACTGGGACGACCTTGCAGAAGTGTAAGGCATATCTTACGAAAGGAGACGCAAACCGATGTTCGATAGCAAGATTTACATCATCTGCACCCGCACCGCGCAAGGCGGTGGTGCTTCTTTGCATCCTCGGAGTGCGTCTGTTAACTCGTAAGAACCACGGAATGTGATCTACGGCCACGGAGCGCTCCAGCCCGTGGCCTTTTTATTTTCCTTGACTCCAAGGCGGCCATGGGCAAACCCGTGGCCGTTTTTGTTTTTCGTTTTTTTGTTGGAGGTTTACCATGCTTGACATCCAAACCCCGCTCTTCGAAGCCCAGGATATTCGCCTGGGCCCGATTGACCATGAAAAGGACCCAGAAGTGGAGTCCAAGTGGACGCATGACTTCGAGTTCATGCGCATGATGGAACTTAAACCGGTCCGCCCGCTGGCGCCGGCCATGGTCAAGAAGGGCTACGAGTTCCTCGAGAAGGAAATCGAGGAGGCCAAGAACCTCTTTTATTTCACCATCCGCGCCCGGGATGACGACCGTCTGTTGGGTAAGGCCGTGCTCGAGTGGATCGACTGGACCAACGGCAACGGGTATCTGCGCCTGGGAATCGGCTCTAGCCCCGACCGGGGCCGTGGTCTCGGTAAACAGGCCCTCACGCTGCTGCTGCGCTTTGCGTTCGCCGAGTTGAACCTGTTCCGCGTGACCATCGTCTTGCCGGAATACTGTCAGGCTGCCCTCGCCCTGGTGCGTAAGTTCGGCTTCGTGGAAGAAGTCCGCCGTCGCAAAGCCATCCTGCGGGATGGCCGCACGTGGGACCTGCTGGCCTTCGGTCTGCTCCGTTCGGAGTGGGAAGATTCCTTCGCCCTGAGCGGAGCGACAACGCAGTCGAAGGGCATGTAACGGAGATGGACAACCTGTTAAAAGGCAAACTCGTCCGCCTGTCCGGGATCGAACCCGATGAGGCCAGCAAATCCTTTGCACAATGGAACCGCGATTCGGAATACATGCGCCTGCTGGATACCGATCCGCCACGCATGCACTCGACCAAAGCCATCAAGGCATGGCTCGAGAAAGATCTCGAAAAAGCCACCGATATGTACTGGTTCGCGATCCGCGCCCTGGAAGATGACCGGCTGCTTGGTGATATCACCCTGTCGGTCATCAACTGGGGCAGCCGCGAGGCGTTTACAGGCATTGCTATTGGCGCGCGTGAGTTCTGGGGCAAAGGCTACGGCACCGATGCCATGCAAGTGCTTTTGCGTTACGGCTTTATCGAGCTCAACCTGCGGCGCGTTTCACTCACCGTGTTCGAGTTCAACCAACGCGCCCGGCGTTCTTATGAAAAAGTAGGCTTCCGGCCGGAAGGCTGCCAGCGCCAGTTTATCCAGCGTGAAGGCCGCCGCTGGGACATTATTTATATGGGTATTTTAAGAGAAGAATGGATGGAAGATCATGGCTACAGAAATACAGATTAATGATGAGTTTCTGGTTGATACAAACTCGCGACTGCTCAAACCGGGTTCAGCGATGCTTGATCCGGGCCTGCTGTTGCGCCCTGCGCAATGGACCGACCTGGAGTCCGTTGCGCAACTGATCCTCGACGTGTGCACGAACGATGGCGATGCTACCATGGCGGTCTCGCCTGCGGTGCTGGAAAACGAGTGGAAATCCCCGGGATTCAATCTGCACACAGACGCCTGGGTGGTGACCAACGCGGATGGCCGGGTAGTCGGTTATGAAGAGTTCGTCAACCGCCACGCGCATGCGTTCCTGCAGGGAGACGGTTACGTTCACCCCGACTTCATGGGAAAAGGGATCGGAACCGCCATGTTGCGCGCCCTTGAAGTACGCGCGCGCAAAGAAATGAAACTGGCCGACCCGGATATGCGGGTCTTCATCCGCAACGGGATGGCGATCGGTGACACTGTCTCGCGTGAGATGCACGAAAACGAAGATTACAAGCCGATCCGTTTTTTCTGGCGCATGGAGATTACGCTGGATGGTCCACCCTCTATAGCAGTTTGGCCGGAAGGCGTCGAGTTGCGCCCGTTCGAGCTTGAAAAGCACAACCGCGCTGTTTATCTGGCGCACGAGGAAGCCTTCCGTGATCATTGGGGCCATACGCCCCACGCTTACGAGGAATGGCAGCACCGCATGAACAACGAAGAATTGGACCCGTCCCTGTGGTTCATCGCCTGGGACAAGGATGACAATTGCCGGGTATGCGCTCAACCGCTATCGGAATGAGAATGGCTGGGTGGGCACACTGGGCGTACGCCGCCCCTGGCGCAAACATGGTCTTGGCCTGGCCTTGCTTTACCACTCGTTCGCAGAATTCTACAAGCGGGGCACCCCGGTCATCAGCCTGGGTGTAGATGCGGCCAGTCAGACTGGCGCCACACGTCTGTATCAAAGAGCCGGGATGCACGTGGCGGCAGAATATGTCACCTATGAGAAAGTGTTGCGGTCCGGCCGGGAACCGGAAGTTGATCGTCCCTGATTGGAACTGTCTGCTGAGCAGGCTACGGTTCTTACACCCTCTTTATGGTGTCAAGCGCGCGATGTAGTATCGAAGCAAGGCGCAGTCGCAGGGCAATCATTGAGATATTCGCGCTTCGACCCTCTACTCAGGGACATAGTTATTGGATGAATAAAGGATAAAAAATGACTACAAAACTTGACGAACGAATAGATGTCCATTTGCCCGAAGGGTTTACCGTTCGTGGAGCGACCCTGGAGGATGTGGACGCATCGCTAGCGATGTACAACCTTTGGTCACAAAGCGTGATTGGCGAAGACGATATCAATGATGCCGCTGCTATACGCAATGAATGGGTTTCGCCCGGCTTCGACCCGGCCGAGGATATCCGTCTGGTCTTTGCCCCAAATGGAACACTGGTGGGTTATATTGAAGTCTGGACGACGGCCAAACCGCCCGTACACCCATGGATTTGGGGCCGTGTCCACCCGGACTACAGCGGATTGGGGATCGGCTCCTGGATGCTGACCTGGGCTGAGAACCAGGCCATGCGCGCACTCGACAAGGTCCCTGACGACCTGCGCTTTGCGCCCCGCATCGGGATATATAGCCAGGCAAAAGAAAGCCAGGAACTCTTCAAAGACTTTGGGTACCGCTACCTCCGCAGCTCCTACCGCATGATGATCGACCTGGATGCTCCGCCGCCTGAACCAATCTGGCCGGACGGGCTCACCATCCGCACCTACAACCCGGAGACCGATGCCAAAGCCGTCTACCTGGCGGACCAGGATGTTTTCCGCGATCACTTTGGGTTCGTTCCCGAGCCGGTGGAAGAAGGGCTTGATCGTTTCATCCACATGATGACCGAATACGAAGGGCTTTGATCCATCCCTGTGGTGGCTGGCCTTCGATGGCGATGAACTGGCCGGTATCTGCCTGTGCAGGCCGCAATCTTACGATGATCCTGCCTTGGGGTTTGTCAACATTTTGGGCGTACGCCGCCCCTGGCGCAAACTCGGGCTGGGACTTGCTTTCCTGCATCACGCCTTTGGCGAATTCTATCGCCGCGGCAAGCGCAAAGCCGGCCTGGGCGTGGACGCCGAAAACCTGACGGGCGCTTTGCGCCTGTACGAAAAAGCCGGCATGCATGTCCACATGCAGTTCGACCTGTTTGAAAAGGAACTGCGCCCCGGTATGGAAATCAGTGTACAATCGCTGGGAGAATAACAAAAAATGAGTGCGCCGCACCTTGTTTATCAGGAATTGGTTCGCTCGTGGATCAATTCCTGATAAACGGATTTTTTCTCCCCGTCAGGTGTGACGCGCTGGTTCTCAAAAGGAGATAATCATGAACCTGCGTTGTATGTATTGCCAGACCATGTTTGGGATCAGCCGCGAGAATATGATCATCGCCCTACAAACCATGGAAGCGGAAGATCTCGATTACTTCGAGTTTCACTGCCCCAAATGCCGCCGCGCCAACCGTGTGGAACGGAAAAAACTGGAGCTTGCCAACCCCAACTGGCGGGAGACCGTGAAGGAAATGGACAAAGAAGCGGCAAAATCGGAAAAAGCGGAAACCGCGGAAAATAAGGAAGAACCGTCTGCTTCCCCAAAGAAGGCCGCTGCCAAAGGCAAATGATCAAAGCCGTATTCTTCGACCTCGGCGGAGTCATTATCCGCACCGAATTTCAGGCTCCTCGCCAGGCGCTGGCGGACCGGCTCGGCATGGAATACGAAGACCTTGTCAAGCTGGTCTTCGACAGCCCCAGCGGCATCAGGGCTTCGCATGGCGAGATCACCGACAAGGAACACTGGGCGGAGGTGACCAAACGCCTCCGCAGACAGGCTGCCGAAACGGAAACCATCCGTGGAGAGTTTTTCGCCGGGGATGTGGTGGACCGCGGGATCGTCGCGTTCTTGCGTTCGCTGCGCCCGGATTATTTTGTTGGCCTGATCTCCAACGCCTGGCCAGACCTGCGCGATTACATCACCAGTCTGAAGTTCGCTGACGCCTTTGATGCCATGGTCATCTCCGGAGAGGTAGGCGTGATGAAGCCCGAGGCCCGGATCTACCGGATTGCCCTGGAACAGGCCGGGGTGAGTCCGGACGAGGCGGTCTTCGTCGACGATTTCTACGAAAATATCGAAGGCTGCCGGGCAGTTGGGATGCACGGCATCCACTTTCAGGATCCACAAGAAGCGATGACAGAATTACGGAACCTGTTGAATGAAAAATGAGGCTGTTTGGGAATTTCCGCCGTTCGCTGCGCGACACCGCACCTGCGGTGGGTGCAGGTGAGACGCAGTGGTGGATACCCCAAATCCGACCCCTTTCACCCCGCCAAACTGCGGCGGGACTGACGCGGCGAAATCCTAGAGAACCAAAAATGAATAACGTGCAAGAAAAAAAGATTTTGAAAGACTTAGGCGCAGGTTTGATCCTGCGCCGTTCATCTCCCGAAGATGCGGAAGCGCTGGCCAGCTTTGATTCGGCCTATCTCGGCGATGACGGCCCGGAAAAGCCGGACGACCGCCTCGGAGCCTGGGTCCGGGACCTGCTCACGCGCCCCCATCCGACCTTTCACCCGGACGATTTCACGGTTGTGGAGAATACCGCCACCGGGGAAATTGTCTCGTCTTTGAATTTGATCTCGCAGACCTGGGCTTACGAGGGGATTCCCTTTAAAGTTGGGCGGCCGGAACTGGTCGCGACCCATCCTGATTATCGCAAGCGGGGTCTGGTGCGGGCGCAGTTCGAAGAAATCCACCAATGGAGCGCCGAACGCGGTGAACTGGCGCAGGCGATTACCGGCATCCCGTACTTCTATCGCAAGTTCGGATATGAAATGGCGATCGACCTGGGCGGCCGGCGCATGGGGTTCGAACCGCACGTGCCGGCCTTGAAAGATGGTGAGAGCGAACCGTATCGCATCCGCCCGGCCACCCGTGCAGACCTGCCTTTTATTGCCAGCCTGGACGAGCACGCCCAGAAGCGCTCTGCGGTCTCATGCTTGCGCACGCCGGAAATGTGGGAATACGAGTTGGATGGCCGCAGCCAGAACCACGTCAACCGGCTTGAGATGCGCGTGATCGAAGACGAGCATGGGGAACCGGTTGGCTATTTGCAACACAACTTTGACCTGGTTGGTACCTGGGTGGCTGCCCCGGTTTACGAGCTCAAAGAAGGCGTCTCCTGGCTGGCGGTGACGCCGAGCGTGGTCCGTTATTTATGGAAGACTGGTCAAGCTTATGCCGAACGTGATGGGAAAACCTGCACAGCTTTTACACTTTGGCTGGGTGCGGAGCATCCCGCCTATGAAGCTTTTGCCGGCAGGTTACCTGTCTACCGCCAACCGTACGCCTGGTACATCCGCGTGCCTGACCTGCCCGGTTTCATCCACCATATTGCCCCTGCGTTGGAAAAACGCCTGGCGGAGTCGATCGCTGTTGGGCATATGGGTAAGATCCGCATCAACCGCTACAGAACCATGCTGGTGCTGAGCTTCGAGCGCGGCAAGCTGACCGGCGTGGACGAAGGACCGCGCGATGCAACCGATTACGGCGATTTGGGCTTGCCCGAACTGACCATCTTGCAGCTTATTTTCGGGCGCCTGTCCTTTGACGAACTTCGTGCCGCCTTCCCGGATGTTACCTGCGACAGTGATGAAGCACGCATCCTGATCAACATTCTGTTTCCCAAAAAACATTCGACTGTATTGGGAATCGTTTAGACCCCGGCTATCTTAGCCCGTAGGCGAAGACCTGCGGGCAACCCGCAATTCATCTGCGGGAGTTACGCAGTTTTCGGTCACTTTCCGCGAACTTCGTAAGTCCTTTTAAAGGTAAAACATGTTTCGCAAACGAGACGCAACCAAAGTTTATTTATTTGTAGAATTCACCGCCTCGGCTTTTTTCTCGATGATGTTCATCGCCATGTCGTTGTACGAGGTGACCACGGCCGGGCTAACGCCGTTGCAACTGGTCCTGGTCGGGACCACGGTAGAACTCTCCATCTTCGCCTTCGAAATCCCCACCGGCATCGTCGCCGACGTGTACTCGCGGCGGCTCTCGATTATCGTCGGCTACTTGCTGATGAGCGTGGGCTTCCTGGTCGAAGGACTCTTCCCCGCTTTTGTGCCGATCCTGCTGGCACAGGTCCTTTGGGGATTGGGCTATACTTTCACCTCCGGCGCCACCCAGGCCTGGATCACTGACGAGGTCGGGGAAGAACCGGCCAACAAACTGTTCCTGCGCGCCACGCAGGTGGGATTGTTCGCCTCCCTGATCGGTATGGGTGCGGCCACCCTGGTTGGCGCCCAAAATGTGGCTCTGCCCATTCTGGTTGGCGCCTTGGGCGTGTTCCTGATCGGCGTCACGCTGCTCGTGATCATGCCTGAGACCGGCTTTCATCCGACGCCACGAGAAGAGCGCACCAACTGGCAGCAGATGTGGCACACTTTCAACGAGGGCCTGAAAACAGTCCGTGGGCGGCCGCGTTTGATGTCCATTGTGGGAATTGGCCTGTTTTATGGGCTGTACAGCGAAGGTTTCGACCGCCTGTGGGTGAAGCTGTTGCTGGACAATTTCAGCCTGCCCATCCTGTTTGGGAATAACGAAGTCGCTTTCTTTGCGGCCCTGCGCGTGATCGGGACGATCCTGACCATCTTCGTGATCCGTTTCACGGAAAAACGGGTCGACACCGGCAGTTCACTGGCCATCGGACGAGCCTTGTTGGCCGTGACCGCCGGCATATCCCTGGCGATGATCGGGTTTGCACTCGCGCCTTTCCTGGTGCTTGCGCTAGCTTTGTATCTGGTTATCGATGTCCTGCGCGACATCAGCTACCCACTGCGGACCGCCTGGATCAATCAGAAGCTGGATTCGCGGGTGCGGGCCACCGTGCATTCGATGTTTGGACAGGTGGATGCGATCGGCCAGATCGCCGGCGGACCGGGGGTGGGCCTGGTCGCCAGCCTCGCCTCGGTGATGGCCGCCATCTCGACTTCGGGTCTGCTCCTGACCCCCGCGCTGTTCCTCATCGGACGGGCCAACCGCCAATCCCGGGAGCAGGTTCCGGCTGAACTGGACGCGGCGGATTAGCCCAGCTGCAGATAAATTTTCCAAATTAAAAAGGCTACCCAGATTTTGGGTAGCTCTTGAATTCCTGCTCAGAACATAATCTATGAAGCGGGGGGTAAAGGCTCGTCATCTGCGGGCGGGGCAGGCGGAGCGGGGGGCTTGGGTTCGCTTACAGGTGTCACAATCGGTGCAACTGCTTCGGGTGGCTTGCGTAATGTGATCACACCCACCACAATCGGGATTGCAATGAAGATTACGCTCAAGCACAACGACACGATTCCCATTGTGGTCGCAGCAGCAGGGTCATTGCTTCCGAACACATCGATATCAGCCCCTGGAACAAGGCTTGCAAGTACCGACGCACCCCCCAGACATAAACCAAACAAGCCCGGGCAACCGCAAAGGAGCGCCGTGGCAATCGTAGCGATAAGACCAGTGGTTCTTTTATCCATTTTGTATTCTCCTCTACGCAAAAAATGTACACTCTACATTCAGTATAAGGGTGAAAAACAGGGAGCGCAAGCATCAACCTGCGCTCCCTGTTTTTTAACTTCTCAGTTTCGCACCCAGCTCATGTTCCAACCGCCGGACGATCTTGTCGCGGATGGCCGCGGCTTCCTGGTCGGTCAGCGTTTTCTCGCCCTGATAAGTCAGGCTGTAGGCCAGGGACTTTTTACCAGCGCCAATCTGCTCGCCGCGATAGACGTCGAACAGCTTGACGTTGGTCAGCACCTTGCCGCCGGTCTGGCGGATGAGCGCCTCGACCTGCGCTGCCGGGACGGACTCGTTCACGATGACAGCGATGTCTTCCAGCACGGGCGGCACATCTGGCACCGGTTTCAACTCGTATTCGGATTCCGCTGCGCGCATGCTTGCCAGGTCGAATTCAGCGACCAGGACCGGCTCTTCTTCGAACTCGTATTTCTCCTTGACAAGCGGGTGTAGCTCGCCGAAGATACCGATGGTTTGGCCGCCCACTCTGACTTCAGCCCCTTTGCCCGGGTGCAGGTAGGGAACGGAATTGGTGGGAACGTAGGAAACATCTCTTAAGTGGAAGCCGGCCAAAAGGCGTTCGATGCGGCCCTTGAGGTCGTAAAAGTCCATGGTCGGGCTGGACTTCATGTCCCAGGCGGTCTCGTCTCGCTGGCCGGTCATCGCGATGGCGAGCTTGGTGATCTCGTTTGGAAGTTCGCCGTCGTTGGGCTCGAAGACGGGGCCGATCTCGAACAGCGCCAGCCCTTCCCGCAGACGAACGTTATGCTCGAGCGTGTCCAGCACCGACGAGAGCAGGCTGCGGCGCAGCACGCTCTTTTCCGGCGCGATCGGGTTGGCAACGCGGACGTGTTCAGCGCTGATCCCCAGCAGGGCTTCACGTTCCGGATAAGTCATGCGGTAGCTGACGATTTCTTGCAACCCCAGGTTCACGAGCTGGTCGCGCAGGCGCTCCTCCCACTCGTTGAGCGGGTTGCCCGTCTGCGGCGGGAGCTCGTCGGCCATGCGCGTTTCGGGGATATTGTCGTAGCCATATAGGCGAGCGACCTCCTCGAGCACGTCGGCCAAGCCAACCACGCCCTCGCCGATGTCCAGCCGGATGGGCGGGGTCTGCGCGATCACCTTCTCGCCCTCGATTTTGCACTCGAATTCGATCCGGCCCAGCAATTCTGCAATTTCCTGTGCACTCAGTTCGATTCCCAGCAGGCGTTTGACGTCCTGCGGCGTCACTTCGACCGCCGGGTCTTCGGGCGGCAGCGGATATTCGTCCACCAAGCCGGGCGCGACCTTTCCGCCGGACCAGGCGGCCATGTACTGCAACCCGCACTGCACGCCCGGTTTGGCCAGCGCTGGGTGCACGCCGCGCGAGAAGCGGAACGAGGCTTCGCTGTGCAGGTTGTGCCCGAACGCCGTGCGGCGGATGTTGATGAAGTTCCAGGCAGCGCCCTCCAGCAGCACGTTGCGGGTTTCTTTCGTCACCTCGGACGCCAGGCCGCCCATCACGCCCGCCAACGAGAGCGAGCCGGCTTCGTCGCAGACCAGCACGTTGAGCGGGTTGAGCGTGCGCTCTACGTCGTCGAGCGTGGTCAGTTTTTCGCCCTCCCGGGCCGCGCGCGTGGAGATTGTGATGTGGGGCGGGACGGTATCCCGCCCAGCGGCAGGCGATTGTCAATCCGTCCCACCAGCACGTCGTAGTCGAAGGCGTGCAGCGGCTCGCCGAGTTCGAGCATGGCGTAGTTGGTCGCATCCACGATGCAGTCGATCAGGCGCATCCCGGCCAGGCGCAGACGTCGTTGCACCCAGTAGGGACTGGGCTTGATCTCGATGTCGCGGATCAGGCCGAGCACGAAACGCGGGTTCAACTTCGGATCGCCAATCTCGATGCTGACCGACTCCGCGACCGGACTCCCTTCGGTCTGGTACCGGATCTCAGGTTTATTCAGCGGCCGGTCGATCAGCGCCGCTAACTCCCGGGCAACGCCCAGGATGCTGGCCGAACGGCCCATATTCGGCAAAATGGCGATGTCGAGCACCGCGTCGCCCATGTAATCGGCCAGCGGCATCCCGACCGGGGCATCCTCATCGAGCATAATAATGCCCTCGTGTTCTCCCGAGATGCCCAGCTCTTTCTCGGAGGCGACCATCGAGTACAACTCGACGCCGCGGATTTTGGCCCGTTTGAGCGTGACCAAGACCTGGCCTTCCTGGTGCCCGTCATAGATTTCCGCGCCTTCTCTGGCATAGGCGACCTTGATAGGCCTCTCTAACTTTCCTTTGCCTTTGTATTCGAACAGGTTCGGCGCGCCGGTCAACACAGTGTGTGTTTGTTCGCCATCGTACAGGTCGCACAAGACCAGCCGGTCCGCGTTGGGATGCGGCATTACCTCGCGGATCTCTGCCACGACGAGCTTGTCCTTGTCCCAGGAGATGCCGCTGGTCTTGAACTCGTGACGGCCAGATCCGTCCGGCATCGGCCAGCCCACGTAACGGATTTCTTCCACTTCCAGGCCGGACAGGGTTAGTTTCGTGGCAATTTCTTCGACGGAGAGCCCGTCGATATTTACGAATTCTTGTAACCAGGAAAGAGGTACATTCATAACAAATAACTCCAGCTTTCCTCGCCCCTCTCCCCTCGGGAGGGGGGTAGGGGTGAGGGAGAATTAGAACTGCTCCAGGAAACGCATATCGTTTCCCCAGAAATAGCGAATGTCATCGATCTTGTAGCGCAGCATCAACTGGCGTTCCGGTCCCATCCCGAAGGCGTAGCCGGTATAACGGCGCGGGTCGTAACCGCCGTTCTCCAGCACGACCGGATGCACCATGCCGCAACCCAGGATTTCCAGCCAACCGGATTGCTTGCAAACCGGGCAGCCCGCGCCGCCACAGACAAAACATTCCACGTCCATCTCGGCGCTAGGCTCCGTGAACGGGAAGTAAGAGGCGCGAAAACGGGTGCGCACGTCCTGTCCGAACATGCGCCGGGCAAAATCGGAAAGGGTGCCTTTCAAGTCGGCGAAGGTGATGTTTTCTCCAACAGCCAGTCCTTCCACCTGGTTGAATTGCACTTCCGAGCGGGCTGTGATCTGCTCGCTGCGATAGCACATCCCCGGCAGCACGATGCGGATGGGAGGTGGATTGTCCGGATATTTTGAACTGGCTTCGCGCATCGCCCGGATCTGGCCAGGGGAAGTATGCGTGCGAAGCAAAAGCGGATTGTCTCCACGCTCCCCGGCCTCGATATACAACGTATCCTGTAACTCGCGCGCCGGGTGATGCGGTGGGAAGTTGAGCGCCTGGAAATTCACCTCGTCCGTTTCGACTTCTCGGGAGGTGTAAACCTGGAAGCCCATCTCGGCAAAAATATCAACGACCAGGCGCAACTGCTGCGTAGACGGGTGCAGGCGTCCGGCTCGTACGCCGCGGCCAGGCAGGGTTACATCCAGTTCCTCTTCTTCCAGCGATTTGGCCAGCTCTGCTGACTTCACGGCTTCTGTCCGTTCGGCCAAAGCCGTTTCCAGTGCAACTTTAACCTTGTTGGCGGCCTGTCCTACCGCGGGCCGATCTTCTTTGGACAGCTGTCCTAACCCGGAAAACACCTGCATTAACGGAGAACTACGTCCCAAATAGGCAACGCGCCATGAATCTAGCGCAGCCTGATCCTTGACAAACTCGAGCGCAACCAGAGCTGTCTGTTCGATTCCTTTCAACTTATCTAGCATACCTACCTCCGAAATTAAAAACTCCCGTCCACGTTGGGACGGGAGAAAGTTCCCGCGGTACCACCCAAATTGACCATCCTTCCCTATTTCAGGATCGGTCCACTTTGCACTAACCATCATCAGCCTCCCCGCTAACGCTGGGATTGCGGCTTGAACTACTAGTTTCCATTCACTCAAGCGGCTCGAGAGGGAACTTCGATCAATTTCTGCCGGGTGGGAGTTTCAGCCTGTGCTCCACACGTCTCTGGCGGCTTCTTTTGAAATACTTTCCTCTTTCACAGCCTTTACGATGTTAAAAGTATTATCTGCAAAAAAGGAGGGCTGTCAAGGGCAAATGCGAACTGAACGCTTATTCGAATTTTACTTGACCTGCCTTTGATTCTGCATTAAAATCCATCCCTGCTGAACGCCCTCGTAGCTCAGTGGATTAGAGCGCTTGCTTGCGGAGCAATAGGTCGTGGGTTCGAGTCCCGCCGAGGGCGCCATACTTGATGAAGCGGGATAAGCCCGCTTCTTTTATTTCCAGGAGTGACCTTATGTCCAAATGTCAAATCCTGTTGACGAATGATGATGGCATCCAGTCTCCAGGTCTGTGGGCAGCCGCAGCCGCCTTATCAGAGTTGGGGTATGTCAGCGTGGTTGCGCCGCGCGATCAATCTTCCGGTATGGGGCGCAGCCTGCCGGTTACGTCAGATGGGATCATCAGGGAAGAACGGTTAGAAATCAAAGGCCAGGAATGGCCCGTATACGCTGTTGGAGGCACGCCGGCGCAGGCCGTTTTGCACGGGATCCTTGAAATTATGCCCCACAAGCCGGATATCGTTGTATCCGGAATAAATTACGGCTCCAATCTGGGAACTGGCATTACGATTTCCGGAACGCTGGGGGCCGCAATGGAAGCGGCTGCGTTGGGATTTCGGGCCCTGGCGGTTTCTCTGGAAACGGCGCAGGAACACCATCTGACCTACTCGCGCGAAGTCGATTTTTCGGCGGCGGCTCATTTCACGCTTCAATTTGCTCGCTTCTTACTGGAGAAACCGCCATATCCTGACGTCGACCTGATCAAGGTTGATGTGCCCGACGATGCGACCCCGGAGACCGCCTGGGCTTTGACGCGCCTGGCCAAGCAGCGTTACTATGACCCGGTAGCTCCAGACCGTAAGAGCTGGTCCGTGCCCGGGACAGTGGGATATATAGAGGCGCCGGAACCGGAAGAAGAGCCATCCGATAGCGATGTTTATGTGTTAAGAAAGAAACGCAAAATCTCGGTTACCCCCATAAGCCTGGATATGACCTCCAGGGTAGATTTTGACGAATTGGAAAGGTTTTTCCTCGATTAAAAGACAAACGGGCCGCGCGGCCCGTTTGTCTTTTAATGCAGTTTCAGTAAAGCGCGGACGTTGAAAGAGTACCCGACCCTTCGACCCCGGCCCGCGCGGAGGAGCCGGCCGTCCGCCCCGTGAAGGCGTCGGCCCAAGACAGGGGAAGGGCGCTCCGCTCCACCGGGGCAGGCAAGCTCAGGACAAGAAACAGGGTGATTTACTGAGTTTAGTTGAAATGAGGGGAGAATTTGGCTACCAACTTGTCTTTCGGAATATAGCCAGTGACACGTTCCTTGACTTCCCCTTCTTTGAAAAATAGCAAGGTAGGGATACCCAGAACACTGTACTGCATCAAAATGTTCGGGTTTTGATCCGCGTCAATTTTGACTACTTTCACCTTGCCGTCCCATTCCCCGGCCAGTTGCTTGACAATCGGATCAAGCATTTTACAGGGCCCGCACCAGACCGCGCTGAAATCCACCAGCACTGGTTCCGATGCCTTAATCACTTCATTTTCGAACGTGTCTTCCGTAACATTGATTAAATCAGCCATTTGACCTCCGGATACTCCCTAGATGTTGCCACTCTGAGATATATTACGTTGACGGGGAGATACGCCCGTGATAGAATGCAATCCGCTTCAACCCTTTTCTGGGGCACTGTAATGGGCGCGTAGCTCAACGGCAGAGCAGTGGCCTTTTAAGCCATTGGTTCTGGGTTCGAATCCCAGCGCGCTCACTAAACCCAGGCCGATTGTATCACCTGGTCCTGAACTTTGACATAGTGGCGTGAATAAATGTTGGTAATCCCTTAGTTGTTGATCGAAATCCACTCTCGCCACTAGATTAATATGTAGTTGGCCCTGCGCCAAGTTACAAGCTTGGCGCAGGGTTAGGGTTTGGCTTGGCTCGCCGGAAACCAAGCCTGTTAGATTTTAATCGAAAATGGCTTTAACTCACTTTATCTCTCTAAAAGAAGCTGCCCAGAAAATGCGTGTGAGCACTGCGCAAATTCGGGATTTGGTCGAGTCTGGTAAGATCGAGGGCGGGATATTGCCGGATGGAGAGGTGGTTGTAAATGAGGAAAGCCTTCCTGTAAAAAAAGAAGATCTGCCGGAATACCAAAAGTATGCCCATTTGAAGGGCAGGGCGATTTGGTTGAATAAAGCCTCTAAGGACTACAACATTCCTCAGCAAACAATTACAAGGTGGGTTAAATCGAACATAATCGAGCGGCTTTCCGATGATGGTTATCGAGTTTTTGTAAACGAACAGGATGTCGCTTACTGCGCTGAAATTTACCATAAATTTGGTTCGCAAGGTCGCCGGTTGTTTAATCCTGATGGCACACCCTATAAACGATCTTTAGCTGGCTAACTTTGCAGGTCAACAGTTAATCCTTTTCGTTTGGTTCCCCTGAACTTTGCTTATATTACGAAAAATCATATATTTCCTGGACTTTGCCCATTTCAGGATGAATAACAGGCTGATTCCACAAGGGAAAAGAGGGCAGCCTGTGAATTAGGAACAGGTCGGGGTTTTGGGGCGACCTTTCATAATTCAAGCGGCTCCACAAATGTTTGCGGACAGCGGCTAGCGCATCACTAAAAGTGGCATCTTCTTTGATGTACCAACTGGTTTGGCGAACAGGCAATTCAGTTGGATAGAGCACCTTGGTCATGAGGGTCACCAAGCTGAAGATACCGAACAGGCAAGGTGTAGAGCGTTCAATGGCCCGATCAGACCACTGGCGTTGGGTTTCAAAGCCGAGGAAGGCGCGCAATTCTTCAAAGGTGACTTCGATATTCCAGCGGAGAGCAAACCAGACGATGATCTGCTTTGCAGAAGCGTGCGTATCGGAGCAGAAGAAAGCGGCGGGATCAAAACTGTCTTCTGGGCAACGCACCAATACCCAGCGTATCGCAACTGGGTCTTGACCGGGTGTATGCCAAAGAGAGCTGCCGGAGATGAATTCGATCGTATGTTCCTTGCCATACAGAATGACCTTGAGTGTCTTCCATTTGGTTTCCGGATCTTCCAGGCGTTGGGTGAGTTGAACTTGGCGTGCACCTTTCTTTGGTTTAGGGCCACGCTTACTCTTTGGCTGTGGAGAGGAAAAATCGAACAAGCGGGCATCCAGGCGCAGACGAGAAACCAACTTGACCGGTTTCTTGAGCCGTTGACAACGCTGCACCAGCGCAACAGCAGCATAACTGCCATCTCCGGTCAGGATGATTTCCCGCTCCGGCTGCCAGCCTCGCACCTTGTCGATCATAAAATCAGCCCACTGCACAAGCGTGCGGTGACGTTTGTTGAGCCTGGTGCTGGTTTTCTGCCCCAACGCCAATACCGTCATAAAGGGCAGCGCCCAGGGACGCTGGCTCCAGGGCACGGACACCAGTACCGCCAGACAAACCCAACGAATGCCCAACGATTTGACCACATGTTCCTTGGTCGAGAGAATTGGGTCTCGAAACCAGCCTTTGTATTTGATCTGCTTACCACGCCGTCTTTCCAGGGTTTCATCGATCATCAAAAGCAAGGGTGCCTTAGCAGGTAGAAAGATCAAAATGATCAAGCTCAACAAGATCTTGCTCACCAACCACGGTGACCAGCGATCCCGGTTCAACACCCGATGATACTTGCTATAGTGCAGATCCTCTCCCAGCCCCATCATCCGCAATGCGGCCGTTACCGTGCGGCGACCAGGAGCCAGAATCGTTCCGTATATGAGAACCATTACCTTTGCAAATGTCGGCGCTGTGAAAGCGAATGAAAACACCGATAGCAGTTGTATAATCTCCGGTGATGGGCTTGGCATGATTTCCTCCTAGGCATGTAGTTTCGTCAAACTCTACATTACCACAGGTGGCTCATGCCTTCCCATCACCGCTTAAAATGGGCAAAGTCCAGATATTTCATCGTACTATAATTATTCCTATGAATGTAGGCGATATACGCTTTTACAAGGAACGTTGGAAAGCGGTCGAGGACATCGAACGACAAGAGTTGCGCGCCATGACCTTAGAGGACCACTGGCGCCAACTAAATGCCATTGCTCGTTTTGCGATTGAAACGGGTATGGAAAAAGAGAAGGAAGATGGGGAGATGAAAGTGATCTTGCGTTGGGCGGAAATCAAAACGCAGTATGAAGCTGGCCTCGCATCGAAAATGCCGTAGCGTTTGCGAAAAAAAACCTTGTTCTCTTGTTGAAACACGCCCTAACAGATATGGATATTGACATTTCGCTTGGAATTCTTTCATTTCAACATGAGATGGTGGAGAGGGCCAGTGCAAAATCTTTTCCTAGTCTATCAATTCGCCTGCTAACTCCAGAAAATCTGATCATTATGAAGGCAATTGCTCATCCTCCGAAAGATTTGGATGATATCCGGACTTTAGCTGACAAACATTTCCATCTCGACAAAAAGAGAATTGAAGATTGGGTCAGTTCCTTTGGTTATATGCTGGAAATGCCAAGTCTGTAGGGCGGAATCAATCTCCTAATGAAATAACGTTCGTTTATCGACGCACCAGTTTTAATTCGCTTGTGAAAATGGCTATTTACGGAAGTTATCCCACTTGACTGCGTAAAACGGTGAAAACGCACACCTTAAACGGTCGATGCCGCACAGTGGGCAGGGAAATAACGCTATCGAAATCGAGAAAACGCTTCGGGCTTCGCTTCAACCTGATTGCTGCTATCTACAATATGGAACTCCAAAGTGCTCGCTAAACTACTTTTGTAGGAGGTCTATTATTGTTGATTATTAGGCTGGTAATCATGGTTCCTGTGCTGGTTACTTGCTCATCTACTTGAAATTTTTAGACTCTCTTTTCCTGGTGGCAGTAAAATGAAAACCTCTTTTTTGATTAAGAATTGCCCCCCGAAATCCAAGTATCGCTCAATGGTAGAATAATAAAGGAATTTCCGTTATTTACTGTACCCTAACCATCGCAGTTATCTGAAATCATAAACTTCATCTAATTGACAAATGGCCGATTTCCGATTTGATTAAGCTAGGAGCACCAATGCAGTCACTCCCAAAGCGAAGAATTGAGACGAATTCTTGACCTTCCGCTTGAATTCTCGTTGCCTGGATATTCTCAGCTTGCTGGTAGCGTCTGAACAGCCTCTTGCGGCATCAGATATAGCACGACAATTAAATATAAATATTTCAGGCAGAATGGTCCGAAGCAGTCTGGTGCCTGCTGAGCAATGGCTCCAAGATAGGCAAATCACTCTGAGGATAGAACGGGGGAAAGGGATTTTCTTAGTAGGATCTACGGAGGCGAAAAGAAACCTAGCTCGGATAATACGAGGCTATGATCAACCTTTACCTTGTTTATCCTCATCAGAGCGTCTTTATGTTACATTGTTAACATTGTTCTTCGCAATTAAGCCCGTTCAAATCAAACAACTACAACATACCATTAACCTATCACGAACCACGATCATCAAGATCGTAAACACCGCCGAAAATTGGCTCAGTGATTATCAATTAAAACTTATTCGCCGGCCAAATTATGGCTATGAAATCAACGGGAACGAAATCAATTATCGCGAAGCGGTTATTTGCCTATTGCAAGAATGTGCCGGAGATGCACGTCTGTTGGCACTTGCGCAAGGGACAAAAACCGTTGTAGCTATTTCCTATCGAACAAAAACCGGCTTGGAAGAGGCTCTCCAGAAAGTCTGGACCAAACTTGATATTGCGCAAATTAATAAATTAACCGCTCCTATTGAACATACATTGGAAGGATCTCTATCTGACCAATTATTTATAAAATTTTTTATATATATGGCTATCATGATTTATCGATATCGGATCGGTAAAATTATCGATGCCCTTCCAGATTTATCAAAACGTTCTTATCAGGCAAAAGAATTATCGAATGCCAAAAATATCGGGCTCCAGGCCAAGAAGCAATTGGGTTTCCAGCTACCAGAGACAGAGATTTCCTGGCTTGCCACGCAAATCCCTGAACCTAATCGTTTACACCCTGTATCAAATCAACCAACCGCAGAAATTAAAGTAATTAACGATTCTTCCATCCAAAAAATTATAGATCGAATTCTTGCTCAAGCATCACTTTCACTTCATCCGAGTCTGAGCGTTGATTTAGACCTGATCCACAATTTGTCCAATTACTTAGAGACCATCCTAAGCCCTACCAACGCGCCCAAACATCAATGAATCCTCTTCTACCAGATGTAAAAAGTCAGTATTCTTATATTTATTCTGTTGCAGGGAAGTGTAGACATATTTTGATGGAAGAAATAGGCATGAAATTGAGCGAGGCGGAAGTAGGAGATATTGCAATTTGTTTGATCGCCGCAATGGAGCGATTACGGTTATTTGAAACACCGAAAAAAAAAATTCTTGTTGTTTGCAGTGCAGGAGTTGTTACCGCTTGGTTATTGGTATCTCGTTGCGAACCGAATTCCCAGATGCTGAAGTTGTCGATGTTATTTCGGCCCGTGAACTGGAAAACCGAAAAAAATTTGATGGGTATTGATTTTATCGTTAGCACGATTCCCTCTAAAAATAAAGGATATTCCTTCCAGACAGGTAAACCCATTATTGAGTTTAGATGACTGCAAGGGGCTAAAAGAATTGTTTGAGAAAAAAGATCATCCAGCACTAGAAAACAAGCTTTCCACTCAAACGGCAATTCATTTAGCCGATCTGATTACCCCAGAGACGATTGAATTGGGTGTAGTGGCAAAAAATTGGCAGGAAGTTGTAGATAGAACTGGTGCCAGTTTGTTGAAGGCCGGTACCATCGAAACCCATTTCGTCCAAGCAATGAAAGACATCATTCTTGAATTCGGTCCCTATATGGTGATCTGGCCAGGCGCAGTATTGTTGCACGCTCCTCCACAAGGGGTTAGACGATTATGCATGGCACTCATCAATCTAAGAATCCCATCATGTTCGGCCATCCAGAGCATGACCCGGTACAGATTGCCATAGTTTTAGCAGTGACAGATAGCCATTCTCATATTACTGCACTGCAGGAATTAAACCGACTGATGCAGGATAAAAAAGCCAGATCCGCTATCCAAAGCACCTTGCATAAATCGGTGGTGCTTCACTGGGTTTCCCGCTTCTCAAAATAGTCAAATATTGTAACAGTCCACAAATACAAAGTAAGACGAATCGGATCTCTGGGGGACAAAGTTCGTGCAACAATGATATTTAATCTCATGTTAATTTTGCCGCACTTAAATTTTTGAATTGAGCGGAAATATGGCTTTATCTTTGGGCTCTGGTTTGATTAATTTTTCAGCAAACTCGATAGACCGGTATTCTTTTAAGTCGCAATTCCCATCCATAAGTAACTTGACCAGCCATTTGGCTGGTCTGTTTATTTATGTTGTTCGGAACATCCAATTTCAGTATCCAAAGGAGGATCAAGAATGGCCAAACGAATGAAGATAGTGACAGTTTGTGGATGTGGGTTAGGTAGTAGTTTGCTTGGCAAAGGAGTGATCGAAAAAATTGCTCGTGATTTTGGGGTTCAAACCATGATCGAAGCGGCAGATGTGGGCACCGCGAAAGGTTATGAGGCCGACATCATGGTAGTACAAGATCATCTCGTCAGCCGCCTCGGAGAAATCCCCGACACACCCGTGATTGCGGTTAAGTCTTTTATGGATGAAGAAGAAATACGAGCATTATTGGGTCCATTTTTCAATGAATTTCTTCAGAAAGGTGGGTAACTATAAAAGAAAATTATAAAAATACATCCTCACGAAACTGGCTCTCTGAGAATTGCCGTGATTTTTCCACATTTAGGCGCAAAAAGCGCATTTTGGCAAGAAGCCACCCCCATATATGGGGGAACCACGGCAACTCTCATTGAACCACGAAACTGATCTGAATTCAAATTTCCAGATTTACAAAATTGAGGAGAAATGACAATGTCAGTAATAAATTTTTTGATCAATGAGGTGTTTGTTCAAGCACCGATCTTCCTTGGGATCATTGCGCTTGTTGGTTTACTCTTACAGAGACGCGCGGCTCGTGATGTCTTGGAAGGCACCATCAAGGTTATCGTGGGTATTGTGATCCTAAATGCAGGTATTGGCGTTTTCCTGGGATCACTATTGCCACTGACAACCCTCTTAAACAGCTCGTTTGGTGTGACCGGTGTCTTACCCGATTGCTTCGGACCATTTGGTGTAGCGATGCAAACGATGGCAATTCCGATCTCCCTTGCTTTCGTTCTGGCCTTCATCATACATCTGGTCTTGGTTCGAATTATTCCGTTCCCGACGTTTAAAAACGTCTTTCTGACCGGTCATATTATGCTTTTCAACACCTCGATTGCAGCGATCGTCATCAACACAACATTAGGTTGGACCGACACAGCGCTGATCGTCTCAACAGCAATTCTGACTGCCCTGTTCTGGACATGCATGCCCGCTATTGCGACGACCATTCTCAAAATTCCTGACGAAAGATCTATATACTTTGGGGCACTTGCAGACCATGGACCTTCCCATGGGTGCGTTAGCCGGCAAAATGGTTCAGTCAAAACGCAGTGACGAGGTAGATTTGCCTGGTTTCCTATCCGTCTTTACCGATTACACTGTCATTCTTGCCACTCTAATTCCAATCGTATACATAATCATCGGTTTTGTGGCGGGACCTGATAATGTAAACGCGCTCAGTGGCGGGGCAAATTGGGTTGTCTGGTTGATCCTACAAGGCATCGGATTCGCCGCAGGCGTCGCGATCGTGCTCTTCGGAGTCCGCATGTTCTTAGCCGCGATGATCCCGGCTTTTGAAGGCATTGCCAAAACCATATTGCCGGGCTCTCAACCCGCCCTTGATTCACCACTATTCTTCCAATACTCCCCCACTGGTGTAATCCTCGGATTCCTCTCCTGCTTTGGAGCAATGGTGGTCTTTACCGTCGTTCAGGTTGCTCTCGGCATGTCAATCATCATCTTCCCCGGCCCCATCTTCTTCTTCTTTGATGGCGCTTTGGCTGGCGTATTTGGTGACCGATATGGTGGCTGGAAAGCATCCATTATTGCCGGAGCATTGATGGGCATCCTGATTGACTTTGTAGCCCTGCTCACCTACCCCCTGCAGGCCCAATTCTTCCAGGGCACGGGTCTCATATTCGGTGGTGGTGACTACATTCTGTGGGCGCCCCTCTACTGGATCCTGGCCTTGATCGGCGGTAAGGTGGAAGGTTTTGCTACCTACGGAGTAATCTCCATAGTTGCAGGCATTCTTGTTCTGATCGGAGTGCTAGTAATCCGAAAGGGAAAAATGAGAGAGAATGATGCAGCTGATGCGGCAAAAGCCACAATGACAGCAGCCGCAGATTAAGAAGCCTAGCGCAGAAGCACTAGACTACAAGTCGCTTCCGTTTCGTATCAGGGGCATGGGTTTGATCTCCACAGCTCCTGCCCCTGATGCTTCTGAAATGGATAATCTCCAATGATAAGTGCAAACTCATCTATAATAAAATACAAAAGGCCGCCAAATTTCTGGAAGGTTTTGCATGATTCGCCGCGATTAACACTGCATGCAACGTTATATACATGGGCAGCCAAGTATATGCAACCGGGATGGGTGATTGACCTAGGCTGCGAATATGGATTTGGCAGTTTGTTAATCGCTGAGACCAATCCGAAGTTACATGTTCTGGGAATAGATCTCGATTTTTCCGCACTTTGTTATTCTCAAGATATACCGGGTAAAGAAATGATCCCGTGGATAAACGCAAGTGGCTTTAAATTACCTATTGCATCCGGGAGTATCAGTGGCGTTTACTTAATCAACCTGCTTCATCTAATGGGAGAATCAGCCTTCATACTGTCGGAAGTCCAACGAGTACTGAAATCCAAGGGGATAGCAGTAGTGAGTGTCCCCCAGTTTGATACCCACGAAACCGGGCAACAAAGATCTCGACTTATTAATCAACTGACAAAGGAATTAAATGACTGGTTTCCGGAAGTGATCTGTCCAAACACTATTCGCGGACAAATCCCATCCTTTCCGCCACAAACATTTAGGCTAGACCAAGCAGCCTCAATTTGGACCGCAATTTGTCGAAATAATTAACGTACCCGAGAAAATACCTCAAAATAAAAGGGCAGACGATGAATGATCTGACATTGGATATACAAAGATTTATGCAAAGTGGGGTTATGGCCATAATTCGCATCGACTCACCGAAGGACGTTCTTCCAACAGTTGAGGCTTTAGCAAACGGAGGTATCGAATTTATCGAGATATCTCTGGTGACTCCCCACGCGCTTGAATACATCACAAAGGTTCATGAACAATTCGGAAGTTCAATAAAGATCGGCGCAGGAACGGCATTGGACAGCGAGTCCGCCCGTGCTGCTATTCTTGCCGGAGCTGACTTTGTTGTAAGCCCAACCGTGCGGGCAAAAACAATTAATACCACCCGACGATACGGAAAACCTTGTTTTACAGGCGCCTTCACGCCCACCGAATGCCTACTCGCCTGGGAGTCGGGTGCTGACGCAGTGAAAGTATTTCCAGCTATGCCTGCCGGCCCGGAGTATATCAAGGCAATCCATGCCCCACTCCCACAAATACCACTCGTGGCAGTTGGAGGTGTCACCCTTGAGAACCTGCCCGCCTTCTTCAAGGCTGGTGTGTGTGGTGTCGCAGGAGCAAGTAGTCTTGCAAACCCCAAACTTATCGCAGAAGGTTCGTTTAAAGAAATTACCAGGATAAGTGCAAACTGGTTAGAAGCTGCCGGTGAAGCGCGAGGTTCATAATGGCCGAAAATCATCGGAGCACGCAAAAAAATATTACCAATAAGTTGCTTTCCTTGAGCGAATTGCTGCCGCGCGAGAGAATAAAACTAGAAGTCAAGGTAACGAATTGGCAGGAAGCGATCCGCGAAGCTGGCAAACTCTTATGGGAGAGTGGCGCGGTAACCAGTGAATATATCGAGGCCATGGTTAATGTGGCCAAAGAACTAGGCCCTTACATTGTGATCGCTCCAGGAATTGCATTACCTCACGCCGCAACCGAGGCTGGCGCAAAGCAGACAGCATTAAGCCTGGTCAAATTAGTCGATCCCATTTACTTCGGAAATCCTGATAACGATCCCGTCCGATTAGTTTTTGGTTTATCTGCGATCGACAAGAAAGTGCATATCGGGGCTTTACAAGCCCTTGCGGAACTTTTCCTGTCTAAGGATTTGGTAAATCAATTGTTCAAGGCCGAAAGTGTCAATTCGGTGATTGAGACCTTTCAACAGGCAGAGAGGCTGATAAATGGATAATGCGAGAACAGCATTAAAGACAGATATTCTTGTCATTGGCGGTGGTGCTGCCGGAACATTAGCCGCTATTTCCGCTGCCCGTAAAAATCAAAAGGTTCTACTCTTGGAATCAAAAGGTAGCCTGGGAGGCAGTCGCACCCTGATGGGTGTTGACACCTTTAATGGTTTTTTTAGTCCAGGAGAAAGCGTATTCCAGTTAGTGGGCGGAATAAGTTTTGAAGTAGTCGGATAGACTGAAGAAGAGAAAAGCTGCTTTTCTTCGCCAAAATACATTTGGGTCTGGCCCTGTAGTAACTTATGACATGGAGCAACTTAAGATTGTCTACGAAGAAATGGTATTAGAAGCAGGCGCTAACTTGTTTTTCTACTCTTTCGTTGCCGATGTAAAGGTTGAGAGCGAATCAATCAAGAGCGTCACAATATGCAATAAAGCGGGTCTGAACTCTGTCGAAGCGAAAATAATCATAGATGCAACTGGCGATCTTGATATCGCTGCTTGTGCCGGCGAAGAGTATGAACTGGCTGGTAAGAATGGGATCCCCGTTCAATCACTTACAACCGTATTTTATATGGCGAATGTAGATAATGAAAAAGCTTTTTCGCTTTCGCAGGAAGAGCGCACAAAGATCATGCAAGATGCTAATGAGAGCGGAAAATATAACCTGACCCGCATTGGGGGATCAATTCATCCAACACCACATCCCGGTTACATACATGCCAATCTCACCCGTATTCCCAATGTAGATGCTACGGATCCATTCGCGTTAACACACGCGGAAATAGAAGGTCGGCGGCAGGTACAGGAATATGTGCGTTTCCTAATTAATGAATATCCCGGATTTGAAAATTCATATCTCGCATCGACCGCTTCCACAATTGGGGTGCGTGAGACCAGAAGACTAAAGGGTAAATATATTCTGACAGGTGACGACATCAAGCAAGGTGCCAAATTTGAAGATGCGGTTGCTTGCTGTTCTGCCCCGATTGAAGACCACAATGCCGGTAAAAATGTAAATTGGGAATTCCTACAATCCGGTGATTATTACCAGATCCCCTATCGATCCTTGCTTCCAAAGAAGATCAACAATTTACTCGTGGCAGGGCGCTGCTTGAGCGCAACTCATGATGGCCAAGCTTCCGCCAGAAATTCGGCGCAGTGCATGGCGATGGGCGAAGCTGCGGGCGTTGCTTCAGCGCTAGCCCTTTCCAAGGGAAATTCACCAAGCCAAATAAATATTAAGGAATTTCAGGATACCCTGCTCTCGCAGGGTGTAATCCTCAAACCCACCGATATTGACGCTGAAAGGTTATTCAAATGAAGAAAATAAGGACAGTATTGGGAGATATCTCTCCTAAAGAACTTGGAATTCACTGATGCCCACGAGCATCTCATCATGGATAAAGATTATGTGATCAAATTGAATCCGGATTATCGCATGGACAGTGTTGAGAAAACGTCTAAAGAAGTAAATTCATTTATGGCGGCAGGAGGAAGAGCTGCTGTTGAAATGACCTGCTTGAATTTCGGTCGCAATGCGAAGAAAATGGTCGAGGTTGCAAAAAATACGGGATTGCACATTATCGCCTCGACTGGCTTCCATCGACCGCAATTCTATATGGATAGTCACTGGAGATTTTTCTACGAAGTTGACCAGATTGCAAAGATCATCATCGAAGAAATTGAAATGGGACTGGACCAAAATCAATATAACGGTCCAATTATTGACCGTACGGAAGCTCGCGCCGGCGTCGTTAAAGATTGCGACCGGCTATTTTGTCATGAAGCCTGAGGACGAAAGGGTGATTCATGCAGCAGCAATTGCCCATCTCGAAACTGGAGTCCCCATATTTAGCCATACGGAAGAGGGAACCCTCGGTTTGGAGCAAGTAAAGCTGCTCAAATCTTATGGGGTCGATCCGTCACATATCACAGTTGGGCACTATGACCGCAACCCGGATTTCTACCTGCACCACGAATTGGCTCAGACCGGATGTTTTCTCCAATACGACACACCTAGCCGGCGTAAATATTTTCCCGAAACGCAATTCATTGAACTCGTCAAAAAAATGGTGGATGCCGGTCATGGAAAGCAAATTCTTTGGGGTGGTGACTTGGCCAGGCAAAGCTACCAATGTGCATATGGTGGAGCGCCGGGATTGAAATACATCCTTGAGGACTTTGTCCCTCGATTACGCCAAGAGGGTTTTTCTGAAGATATCATTGCAGATATTTTTGTGAATAATCCTGCCAATGCGTTGAGTTTTTAAACACAGAAAGGGAAGGATCGCCATGAAATTATCGGGTATTATCCCGCCGCTGCTCACTCCATTCATGGAAAACGGGGATGTTGATTATGATCGGATTCCCCTGTTAGTTAATTTCATGAAACCTTATGTAGAGGGTTTCTTTGTGTGTGGTACGTATGGGTCCGGGGTGTTAATGAATGTGGATGAACGAAAAAAGGTTTTTGAAACCGTTGCTGATTGTCTTGACAGCTCATATCAATTAATAGCGCACGTGGGTGCTGCAAACCAGCGAGACACCTTGAATTTAGCCGAACACGCTGAGCAGCATCACGCATTGGCCGTCACGGCTGTCCCCCCTTACTATTACCACTATGATGAAGAGACCTTATTTCGATATTTTCAAGAATTGATCAATATCTCATCCATACCTGTTTATTTATACGATAATCCAGGGGCATCAGGGAATGAAGTATCGCCAGAATTAATCAACAGACTGGCAGATATCGGCTTGAACGGCGTTAAGGATAGCACTTTCGACATTAGCAAGACATACGCGGTAATGCGTAAAGTGCATAAAAAGGATTTTGATGTGGTTATCGGCTCTGAGAGTTTGCTCCTACCTGCTTTTATGATGGGAGCGCGGGCTTGCATATCAGGTCTCGCTAATGCACTCCCGGAACTAATGAACAAGTTGTATCAAGCCGCCTTGAGCAACGATCTTATCCTGGCAAAGGAAATGCAAACCAAGGTGTTAAAGATGTGGGACATCTTGCATATCGGCCCGTCTAACCCTACTGCTTATGCAATGCTTCAAATCCGCGGGATTGAAGCCGGTTTTCCTCGGCAACCCATATTGCCATTGGGGAAGGAGTTATTCTCCAAAGTTGAAACTGCAATGCATGAAACGCTCTCCATGTGGAACATTTAAAGTTATGGCAACTTCAGTAAAATCACCCCAACATTCAATTTTTCTATCTGATCCAAAGACGAAAATTGATGCAATCCTGTTTGACATGGATGGTGTGCTGGTAGATTCAATTCCCGTACATTTAAAAGCTTGGAATTCCGTTTTGAGTGAAATGAATATGCCCGCACTGGATCAAAAAACATACTTATCAGTGCTTGGTAGAACAAATTTGGATATGATAACCAAATATTAAACCTGCAAAATTTAAAAATGTCTATGTCTCTTAAGAAGGAATCTTATTAATACCAAAGAGCAGTATTTTCGGGAGAATATCAAAGAAAATATTAAGGCTACACCAGGTGTGTTTGATTGGTTGGATTTCTTTAAACAGAATCAGATCCGCTGCTCAGTCGCGTCTTCGGGCGAGATGGCCAACATCTTGGTGGTGTTGGAAGCGCTGCATGTTTCGGATTACTTTATCTCAATAATCTCCGGGGCGCATCTGCCAGCCAGCAAACCCAATCCGCTCGTCTTTACATTAGCGGCAGCTTCCTTGGGAGTTAATCCCGATAATTGCATGGTAATCGAAGATGCTCCGGCAGGTATCCAGGCAGCAAAATCCGCAAACATGCTATGTTGCGCAATAGCCACTACTTTTTCATCGGATGAATTAACCCAAGCTGATTTGGTGCTGGATAATCTCTCGAAAGTACATCCGGAAACAATGTTTATAAATTAAATATTTTAGCTTTTGAGGTGAATATGAATGCAATTGCTTTAAGATATCTGGTAGTCGTTCTGGCATTAGTCGCTATTTCCCTCGTATTTTCGTGGACTGCAAATAGAGAACATATTAATAAAGTTAAACAAGCTGTCGCCTGGTTATTAAAGATTTCATTTTTTGATTTTGTGGAAATCATCATCTTCTTGAAACCACTAAAAAAACGCTATAGAGAAACGGGAATCGTTGTTTGGCTTGTTCTTGTCTTTTTTGTTGGCAAATATTTAATTTTCACCCAACCAAAACTTACCGAGATCTCTGGCCCTTATATACCCATGATCGGATACGTATTTTATCTGAGCATACTATTTATCATTCAATTTGTGCTACTAATTTCAAGAAAACCGGAAAGGGACGCTGATGAAGAAAATAGAAAAAAGGATGCAAGAGGTATTAAACCGGGGTGAGAAGGTATTGGTATCGGGAGTTCCGATCGGATATCCAGACGTTGATACAACCCGCAGAATTGTTGAAATATATATCAAATCTGGTATCGACGTGGTTGAATTCTCCATGCCCAGTCCGAACCCTTATATCGATACCAAAATTATCGCTGACTTCAAACATCCAGGCATTAAATTCCGAACCTGATTTAGATAAATATTTTGATATCTTATCCAAAGTCCGAGAAGACTTCCCGAATGAGCCGTTCTATATGATGGCATACGCCGATATTATTCGTAATTATGGAGTAGAGCGATTCGTAGAAACAATTCATCAAATAGGCATTGATTTGGTCGAACTTCCGGATAAAGATGAGGCCGTTCCTGAACTTGTCCGCCAGCTTGAACCCTTATTGGATAAGGCTGGAATATATCGAACTTATATTTTGCACCATCCTTTCAATGAAGATAACTTGAGTAGCATCAAGAATAAAGCGCATGGATTTTTACTTCTTCAATCATTTGCTGACGAAATGGGAAAAAGAGATAAAGTAGCGCCTGAAAATAAAAATATTATCGATAGGATAAGAGGAACGAATTTAGATGCAAAGATTATTCTGGGCTATGGAATCAATAACCCCGAGCGAGCAAAAGAAGCTGTTGCTGCCGGTGCAGACGGCGTTATCGTAGGAACTGCTATGATCGAAAGGATCACAAACGGCAACTTTGAGGTCTTGTCGAAATTTATTAATGAAATGAAGAAAGCAACCTTGCCCTCAAAATAAGGACCTTTCCAATCCGGACCTGCCTAATAAAGTTATCGTCATTTCCAAAAGGTTATGTATATTCAAGTAGAGGATCGTAATCATGCCGGAACTAATGCTTGAGATTAAGAATAAAGTGGGTTTGCATGCCCGACCCGCTGCTTTGTTTGTACAAATGGCCAACCGGTTTAATAGCACCATAACCGTGAAATTGGATTCCAAAACCGTAAATGCAAAGAGTATTTTAAATATCTTGACCTTAGGAGCCAATCACGGCGCTGTTATCACCGTAACTGCTGAAGGCGAAGATGCCGAGCAAGCCTTAACGGCATTTAAAGAACTTCATGCTAATAATTTTGGAGAAAAGGAATGAGACAGATTCAAGGCATTGCCGCAGCTCGTGGCTTTGCCATTGGGCCCGCCTTCCAGTTTCTCCAGATCAACACGCAGGTCGAACAATATAAAATCGATGATCCTGGCAAAGAGATCAAACGCCTAGAAAAGGCGGTTGCCATTGCCACCGAACAGGTTCGAGCAGTTTTCGAAAAAGCAAAGGCTGAGACTGATGCGGACCAGGCATCGATCTTTGATGCCCACTTAATGATGCTTCAAGACCCTGAACTTTTAGGGATGATTCACAAAACCATTACAGAAAATCAATGGAATGCGGAATATGCAGTCAAAGAAGCAACTGAATATTTTGCCCAAACACTTGATGACATTGGCGATGATTACTTCAAATCTCGTGCAGCCGATGTGCGCGACATTTCACAGCGAGTGCTGCGTATCTTGCTGGGCGCCACGGATACCGATTCTAGCGATTTAATCCAGCCATCCATCATAATTGCCAGGGATTTAACCCCGTCTGAGACCATATTGTTGGATAAAAGCCGAGTATTGGGTTTTTGCACAGTTGAAGGCAGTGATACGTCACATACAGCTATTCTGGCGCGTGGTTTGAACATTCCGGCAGTCGTAGGTAGTCCAGCCGATGTCTTGAACATTCCAAATGGCCAAGAGATTGTCCTGGATGGCGTGGCAGGAAAATTGTTCATCGACCCTACTCCAGAATGCGTTAATAACTACACAACCAAAAAGATTTCTATTACCATGTTAGCTGAATTAGCGGCAGTTCATTGTCGCGAGCCAGCTATTACCCAAGATGGACATCAGGTGGAAGTCGTCGCCAATATTGGCAGCTTGGAAGACGCGCAGACTGCTATCTACAATGGCGCAGAAGGCGTGGGATTACTGCGTACCGAATTCCTATATATGGAACGAAAAGCCTTACCCGACGAAGAAGAACAATATCAAGCCTACTCAGCAATACTGGATACATTTGGGATGCTACCTGTCGTTCTGCGCACGAGCGACATCGGTGGTGATAAAGAATTGCCATATCTCACCCTTGCGAAAGAAATGAATCCTTTTCTAGGTGTGCGAGGGCTGCGCTTAGCGCTAGTTAATTCCGAAAAACTATTCAAACCTCAGCTGAAAGCTGCCATACGCGCAGGATATGGACATGACCTAAGGATTATGTTCCCAATGGTAACCACCTTAGCGGAATTAAGGCAGGCGCGAAGATTCGTGGATGAATGTCGCGCAGAGCTTGTCAAAGAAGGCAAATCAGTGGGAGAAAATATACAAATTGGCATCATGGTGGAAGTACCTGCCGCGGCTCTGATGGCAGATAAACTCGCACCGGAGGTTGATTTCTTCTCCATTGGTACAAACGATTTAACGCAATATACCTTGGCGGTGGACCGCACAAATTCCCAACTTGCTTACCTAACCAGTGCATTTTCTCCGGCCGTGCTACGGTTGATACAGAACGTGATCGTGCAATCGCACAAATATGGCAAATGGGTAGGCCTATGTGGTGAGCTCGCTGGTGAACCGCTGGCCATTCCTGTTTTGCTAGGTCTAGGCTTGGATGAATTTAGCATAAACCCACCAACGATACCTATCGCAAAACAGATAATCCGAGGGTAAGAGTGCCCAAATGTCAAAAGCTCGCTGAAGAAATATTAAAGCTTGAAGCCGCTGAGGAAGTTAAAGCTTATTTGCAGAAGAATGTATCAAATATTGCCGGCTTTTGATCTCACCTTAGCACAATCTAAAATTAGCAGGCATGTTGTGCCAACTTGACCTGCCCCCCAAATTCGGTCCAAAACTAATGATAGGATTAGGCTGATCAGGAGTCAGAAAGTATGGCAAAGCGAAAGATATTTTCAACAGGTAAGATCAGCTTCTGGCTCCAATAGATGTTAGCGACGAACTGAAAAGAATTGATGAATTGCAGGCTGGCTATGTTCCCTCAAGCCTTTAATTTCGGTTTCAGTAACGAAAAGGCCTTCAAACTCTTTT
>CAWGNR010000011.1:0-21227 GCA_963823985.1 uncultured Chloroflexia bacterium | reverse complement strand
ATTCAGTCCCAATGGCCAGTGGGAAAACCCTGCTGGCCTTATCCATTCCAACTTTCTAACTTCTAACAAGGAGCTACCCCATGTCTTACCAATCCGAACACAAACGTATGAGGCCCGTGCTCGACGTAGCCCGCCTGCTCGATATCGCGACCAATCCCGAAAAGAAAGCCATCTTCGAAGCCGGGAGCGCCGGATTCCAGGTCTGGTGCACCCCGAAGACCACCCCAAGGGCTGGGGAGATGTCAGTATGGTTCCTGGAACATTCTCCAAACCCTGCGAGTTTGCGGGTGGTGTGCATTGGAAATGGGAAGGGGAACGGATCGTAGCCCTGGCAATTGAAACCACAGCCTATGCTTTGGCAGAGCAACTTCCGGAAAAATATACCAACCTGATCGAACCGCCACGCAGCGACAATCGCTGCACGATCTATAACCGGGACGAAGACATTGCCTGGCTGAAGGAGAAAGTGACCTGGTTGTTCCGGGAAGCCGGTGTTGAGATACCACCCTTCGAGTACGAGCCCGCGCCGCTCATGGAGTTGGGGCCCTACCGGCTAGCGCACTACACTGGAAACGGAGATGATTATGTTGTGATCGTCTCATCCAGCTCGGATCCCAAAGAGTTCTGCCAGCCAGGCTACGACCTGGCGAATGTGACAAACATCGGAGATGCAGAGGATTTTCCCACAGACGTACTTCTGCGACCGGAATATGGGTTTCCCGAGCCGGATACGGAACCGGATGAAGATCCGTTCGTTGAACAGTTCGAGAATTCTTCCCGCCTGCACGACGATGATTGGTTAGAAGCCGCGTTCGAAGATAGCATCAGCGGGTACGGTGAGGAATAGGAGCCGGACATGGACCAGTTTCGAGAAGCCATAGAGTCGGTTTTAAAGGCGCATAAATTGTTGAAGTGGTTCAACTCCGGGCAGCGGTTCTACGCCCGTTTCGACATGCCCTACTACAGCAGCCTGGTGGTCAGGCGCCAGGGTGAGAAGATCACTGTTGGGCATTACTGCTACCTTCTGGGCGACCTGATCGGAGACCCGGTAGCCGAGCTGCACTATCCGTCCTGGACACCAGTAGCGATCATTCGATACCTGGAGGAGGAGCGAGAAGAGCTCACTGGTCCGAACGGCGAGCTTCCGATAGAGGAAAATATTCCTCCGACAGCGACAGAATACCTGTGCACCTGGGCAGATAATGTCGTAACTGAGGGTTGGGCTGCACACTCGACCAAGACTTGCAGCAGTTGGTCTGAAGATTGATGCGATTTGTATTCCGAACAGCCCGGTTTCTATTGGAATGCCGGGCTGTTCATTCGAAAGGAGATGATTTTTACAATGAAACCACGATGTAAAAAGTGCGGTAAGGTGTTGAGCGATCCAGAAAGCATTGCTCGCGGCATGGGACCGAAGTGTGCGGGGATTTCTAGCGGTGGGCGGAGTGAAAAAGTGAGGATCGCCCATCCAGGCGGTTCACAATATAGCTTTGGTATTTCAGGGGGTATGCAAGCGACTTTACCTGTCATGCCTACTGCACCTAAGATAAAGCCCAAAGCAGAACAGGCAAGATGTAGCCGCGAAGAACGCCGCCGATTGTTCGAGGAGCGCAAGCCCTTTGAATGTGGCCTATTGCTTCCCGATCGGAAAGCAGTCATCTATACTCCAATCGCCCATGGGGATTGGAAGAATAACAGTAATGAAAACGTCATTGCCCATGATCAATTACAAATCTACCTGAAACGTTATCAACTTATCTAACCTGTTGCCCCTGATGTGAATATCAGGGGCTTTTTTGCTTTACGTGGAAAACTTCGGAAACCAACATTTTCATAAGCTATGAAGCTTTTTTGCTAAATTCTCTACTTGTTCTTCAAATGAAAGAACCTTAGTGCACGAGTAAGCAAGAATACACAATCCATTGCGCCAACTTGCCATTAATGGCAAATTATTGTAATTCTTGGGGTTGGAAGGCGGGCTACTTTCACTATCTCTCGCCAATTCTCCGGAAACGTGAAATTACTCGCTGGCAAACCTAGAAGGTTTGAGTAATTTAGATTATACTAATTTGAATTACTCAAACAGGAATAGTCCATGTATCAAACCCCTTTTGTTGGCCGCGAACGCGAAATTGCTATTCTGCAAGATGAGTGGGATTCTTCCCAGGCTAGGATGCTCATCTTATATGGCAGACGGCGGGTTGGAAAGACGCGCCTTGTTACCCATTGGATCAACAGCGCCATACCACGAGCATTGTATTGGGTGGCAGAACCAACATCCCCTGTGGACCAGTTACGGTCTTTTTCGCAGGCTCTTTTTGGGTTTGAAGGTAGTTCCTCTGTGCCCGAAGATTTCTCCTATGCATCGTGGGCTCAAGCTTTTGAGCAGGCGGCGCGGATGGCAAAAGATGAGCGCTTTGCACTGGTACTGGATGAGTTTACTTACCTGATTGCTCTTGAACAGGGGATCGCTGGCGTCTTACAAAATGCTTGGGACCACCAACTCAAAAATAGCAACATATTTCTGATCATTTCCGGTTCCCACATGGGCATGATGGAACGTGGTGTACTTTCATACCACGCTCCTTTGTACGGACGTGCTACTTCAAAATGGCTCTTTGGGAATCTCCGTGAAAACACCAGATATGGTGGTCAAGCAAAGAGCCTGTAACCTTCCAGGTCGAGATAAATGCGCTGGAAAAGATGTTTCAGATTGGTCAAACCATAGGAGCGTCGCTTGAGGACTTTGATCTTATTATTAAAGCCTTCCACAAAGCCACTGGTCTCACGCTCGACAAAGTAGTTCAGAATTTCCTTCCACCAGCGGGCAAGAGTATCGATGAATTTGTCGAAACAGCGCAGCCCGCTTTTGGCTACGGCGATGATCCATTTTCTAATTTTGGTTTCGGCTGCCTTTACCGAAAAATGTTCTTCGAAAATCTCCGTCAGGCGATTTTGCAGTTGGTAAGCCACTTTCAAGTCAGGGGAAAGCCGAAAGAGGAAGGACAAGGTTTTTCGTTCTTCGGTCGTCAAATCCTGTTTCTCTTTGCGCAGTGCCCACATGCTGCCTTTCAAGGCTTTATATTCCTGCGGCGAGAGTTCATCTTTCAAGCGTTTGAGTTCTGCTATTCGCAGGTGATCCAACCCATCTCGATAGGCTCTGGCAACATGAAAACGATCGATCACCAGGCGCACATGTGGCAGTTCTTCCCGGATGGCCTCGGTGTAACCTTCGTACATGTCACAACAAGCGGAAACGATGCTTCGTTTCAACCGTTGTGGAATGGAGCGCAGAAATTCAACCACCGTATCCTTCTGACGGTTTTCCAAAACGCCCAGGAGTACCACCCGTCCATGCTTCAAGCGAGCGGTTACGATCACCACAAAGTCGCGATGCCCCTTTTTCAGAGCAATCTCGTCCAAGCCAATCGTCTCCAAAACAGAGTACTGTGACCAATCCACTTCAGCACAGATGTAGCGATCCAGGATTCCCAATACCTTATCGTATGCCAGACGCTCTTTGCGGGATACATCTTCTACCGTCGCATTTACCAACTGCACCAAAATGTGTTGTTCATATGCAAACGTGTTCGGACTGTTGGGTTCATGCCAATCCAAGCGCTGGGAAGTGGTTGGACCTCCATCACAGTACTCACATCGGTATCGCCTGGGTCGATAACGAAGATACGTCGGATGTCCAAATACAGGTAGGTAACGCAACCTGACCCAACTATCATAGCCATGAAATTTCCGAGTGACCCTGCCACACCGATAACATACGGCTGTTTCTTTTGTACTCTCCACAGTGATGATCAGTTCGCCAGCTTTGTTCATCTCGCTCTTGAGCACCCGAACTTCAGGAATATCCAATGGAATGGTGACTTGTGCTTTTGCCATACTCGCCTTTTTGCCACCATTTTACACCCCCATATCTGGGGGTTACCACGCGAATTCCTAATGAGCCTTCAAAATTGCACCTGCAGCCTCTGCCATTCAAAGCAACGAAGGGAATGTTTCCGAAGTATAAAGCAGATGAACGCGTGGCTCTTTACGCGATCTTTGGAGGAGTGCCAGCCTACTGGGAACAGTTCGATCCAGACCTGAGCCTTGATCGAAACATCAAAAAGCATTTACTGGGAGATGCCAATCTGAATGAGGATGAGCCTCGCTTGCTCCTGCAAGATTTTGTATCCGATATCCACAATTACGCCTCCATTCTTCGGGCGATTGCTTATGGCTATCGCACTCCAAAGGAAATTGCATCGGCAGCTGGGTTGAACGAGCGGCATATCTCAATGTACCTAAGCAATCTTCTGCAAACAGGGTTTGTTGAGCGTCGTGTTCCAGTCACAAAATCATCGGCCTCCCGACAGGGTCGTCATCACATAATCGATCCATTCTTACGATTCCACTATCGATTTCTCTCTAGACGCCAGGCACAACTTGCTCTGGGTGTTCGCGATCAGGCATTAGCGGAGATCAAGAAACATCTGATAGATTTTATCGGCACACATACGTGGGAAGAGCTTTGTCGTGAATGGCTGCTACGCGCATCTGGAAAAAATTTGCTGCCATTTCTGCCAGACCAGGTTGGTAGTATCTGGAACCGGGAAGCTCAAATCGATGTAGCAGGAGTCAACTTTATGGATAAGACCCTCATTCTGGGGGAATGCAAGTGGGATCGTCACCCAAAAGATGTTGGTATTTTGGAAAAGCTTATCGGCAAAACTGAAAAGGTACTTCCCAATGATGGCCAGTGGAAAATCTTTTACCTGGGTTTTGCGCGCAGTGGGTGGACCAGTGAAGCTGTTGAATTTGCAGAAGGGAGTGCCAAAAAAGCTCAAGGGAAACGATGGCAGTCTACTGGTATGTTACTCAGATCTCTTGATCAAATAGATGAGGAACTGGCAAAGTGGACGATTTAAAAAAGCTTGATACTCATAACTTCTGTAAACTGGGATTTACATGTTAGCATTCAACACCCTTGATCGGGGGTGACCGGGTGCGTTTGGGAGTAAACTCCCCTTGGTTATGAATGGGAACGTCCTGCTCCGGGTGTGTGACGTTTGGGCCAGCCGAAATAGCTTATGAGACCTTGAGCTCGCTTACATGTTTGGTTGCCCGTTCGGATCCGCTAACCTGGGAAGCTCATAAGAGCCAGCCCGTGTCCGTGTGTGAAGTCCTGCCCATAAATCAGCGTGCCCGGTCCTTTTTATCGTTATGGAGGTGTTTTGATGGCAGAAAGTCCCACACGCTTTATCGGTCTGGACATTCACAAGCAGTACTTCGTTGCAGTCGGAGTCAATCAGCAACGAGAAGTTGTCTTTGGTCCCAGAAGAGTATCGGTCTATCAGTTGGAGGATTGGATCTTGCGGCATCTCACCGAGGAAGATGCTGTCGTTCTGGAAATGACCACAAACACATATCTGTTCTATGATGCCCTGTTGCCGTACGTACACTCGGTGCTTGTCGTCCACCCACCGCATGTTGCTTTGGTGACCAAAGTTTCCGTGAAAACGGATAAGAAAGCTGCTTTGGCCCTAGCACAGCTCCACGCGGCAGGTTTGCTCGAAGGCGTCTGGATGCCGCCCCATGCGGTGCGCGACTTGCGTGCATTGCTTGCCCAACGCGAAAAAATGGTCCGTTTATCAACGATGGCAAAGAACCGCTTACATTCCTTACTGCACCGCAATCACCTGGTTTTGCCAGCCAAGCCTTTTTCTCCCGAACAACGCGACTGGTGGAAGGACCTGGCTCTTTCCGAAACGGAACAGGTCATGGTGAATTCAGACCTGGATACACTCGAATTTGCTCAAAAGCAGATCGAAAAGATCGAAGAGTGCCTGAAGCAGGAGAGTGTCCAGGACCCGCGCATTCCTCTGTTAATCCAACTCCCCGGAGTGGCCATGCTCACCGCAATCACCATCCTGGCAGCCATTGGTGAAATCGAGCGTTTTCCAAACGCTAAACAACTCGTGGGCTACGCGGGGCTGGGAACCAGAGTCCATGATAGCGGCATGACGCATGCCACAGGAAGAATCACCAAAGCAGGCAGGAAAGATCTGCGGCGCGCTATGGTAAACGCCGCCAATCACGCCGCTTTGCATCACGTTCACTGGAAAAGAGAGTTGCAACGCTTGGAACCCCGCCTGGGTCGCTCGAAAGCCGTTGTGGCAATTGCTCGCAAATTGCTGGTCGCTGTCTGGCATGTGCTTCACAAAGAAGTAGCAGATCGTTTCGCTGATCCCCATACTGTGGCTGTTTCTTTCCTTGATCATGCCTATCGGCTCGGTGTGAAAAAACACTTGAAAGGAAAATCGGCGTTGGCTTTCACCAGAGAACAATTAGATCGCCTCGGGATCGGCCAGGAGTTGGAAACCGTCCGCTGGGGTTCTAATCGCTACAAGCTTCCCCCATCTCGACTGCGCCCTCAAAAAGAGTGAGCGGTGTCCCAAGTAGGTCGGCGCTCCTGCATATCAGGATCAATTCCAGACGCCCCGGGCTTGTAACCTAACCCAGTATTTGGAAACGGGCTCACCGCTCGAATCCATTATACAACTCAAATCATCACAACGTTTCGCCAAAAGGTGGAGCGGCAGTTTCGCATTGTTCTGTGAAATTCCGAGATCTTGTTCTTGACAAATTGTTAAGTCCGTAAGTCATTTTTTGATTCAAATGCTTATTGGACTACAGCCCTGGCGTCAGGAACCTCAAAAATCACAATCAGTAATGATTATGGCTTAAACTCTGCCAGCTTGATCGCCCACTCCACCGCTTTTGCCATCGGCTCATCGGCAGTAACCAAAGGTATTTCTAGTTGTTGGGCAAGGACAGCATAACAGGCATCATAAGCTGTCAAATTCCTTTGTGCAGCCAGTATAAGTGCGTCTTCCATCAAAACTATGGTTGGAGTGGATTTCAAATCCAGCAGGCCCAAATCTGCAAGGTCAGCCTGTGAATCTTCTAATGGTCGTCCGAAGCGGCGCACATATTTTAGAAGGATGTTCGTACATTCGATGTAAAACAGGTCCGGCACGTACAATTCTGCCGGAGGTTCTTCGGAAAGTTTTGCAAAGAGTGCATGTACCAGATCAGAATTAGGCTCGTTTACAAATAGCTTAATGCCAACGCTTGCATCGACTACACACCGAAATCGTTCATCGCTCACCGGTTACGATCCTCACGCAACAGTTCGAGGCTGGAGGGGGATTTCGTGGGAGGCGAAAAGCGCCGACGGCGAATGGTCATCAATACCTTTTCCTGTTTCTTGCGACGTTCTTCGTCTTCGACAGCTTGTGCTAGCATTGTTATAACCTGAGCGCTTAGGGATCGATTCCGCGCCTGCGCTAGTCGTTGAAGCCGTTGGTACAAATCATCAGGGACACTGCGAACATGTAAAGTATTCATGCTACTCTCCTTTGGTAAAAAGAGTATAGCATATTTGGTTGCATATTGCAACACGCTTTATCTTATGTGCGTATGTGGGTGAGATTTATTGCTTTGCGAGGTAAATGGGGATTTACACAAGTTATTTTGATTCGGTGAGGTAGATGATTGTTTACGGGCATAAATTTTGTAAAAGAACGTAGGCGGCATGGGAAGGTGTAAATATATAACAATTCACGCCTTCATATGATCAAAAGAATTTGTAAAAAAACGTATAGGCTCATGTAAAACTCCCCGTGCTCGAAAAGCACGGGGAGTTTTTTTCTTCTTTTCTTGCTAATTACTTTTCGCATTATCAGAGGATGTAATTCACCGTGTGTTAGCCCGTGCTCTTTGTTTGAAAAGTAAACTCCGACTTTTCAGACCACAAGGTTTAACCAATCCACAGCAAACCGAAGGCGAAAAGTATATCGCGGATGGTGACGAGTAAATGAGCTAGCATGGTCTCGAGCGGTATCGCTTCCGAAATTATAAATAGCGTTACTCCAATAATCAACAATAATCCTGACCAACGAGGCAGCAGGCCCACGCGCATGATTGCAACACCAAGCAGAATCCATCCCAAGCCAAATCCTAAAATGAACACAGGCAATAAGAAAATGGGCGTTTCTGCTGCTTTTTCAAAGATCCCTTGTGCCTCAGAGGCGACAAGTGGAAGCACGGTCGATACGTACAGCATGATGCTACCCACCACAGCAGTACCAATGAAAGCCAAGACGAATCCCAGCAGGCCTAGCCAACCTGTTGCTTTGGCTTGGCGCGCAAAGAGGTCGACTAGACCGAAGAACAAGAGATTTACAGAAGCCCAATAAAGTAAATGAGACGGTACCCAATTAGGATGACTCACAGCGGTCAAATTCTCACCAACCGGGTGGAGCATGGCACCAACGGCGTAAAGCAAAGCTGACAACATCGATATCGGCCCACTCCAGCGGATTAGCTTTGCTGATGTCATTCGATCCCTCCTATCACTAGCCTTTTTGGATGAAAGTGGTTACCAGTTCGGCGACCCGCTCAGGGTGGCCAAGCCAGGGTGCGTGCCCAGCAGGCAGCAATTCGAGCTGAGAGTGCGGTATTCGATTATTCACCGCTTTAATAACCGGAATACTACCAACTGTTTCGTTTTGTCCCCATATGATCAGCGTTGGAACCTCGAGTTGTTCTAGCTCGTTGATACGCACCTGCATTCGATGTCGGAATCCGGAGTTAGTGATAAGGCCAAATGGCGAGAATCGCGCGGACTTCATTCCGATCGGTCATTGCGGACATTGGATCTCGACCCAGTGCCACGAGCAGGTTGATTAACTCCGGGCGCTTGGAGAGGGTCTCATCCTCGTTTACGAAGCTCGCAAACTGTAGTGCGGACTTTGGCGTAGGTGGTGCAAATCGTTGCACAAATTCACCTACTCCCGGGGTAGCCATGACCCTGAAAGGGAGAGGCGCCTGAGTTCCGGGAAGCAGTGGCGCGCCAATAATCACCAGTCGCTCGACCCGGTCTGGATGTGCCAGGGCATACCATAATGCCCACAAGCCTCCCATTGAGTGGCCCAGCAGTGAAGTCATGTTTAAGTTCAGTACATCCGCCAATTCATCTATCCATTCGACCGCGGTTTCGCGGTATTGCTCGCGCGGCAGTTTCACAGGCTCGCTTAATCCCTGTCCTGGTCGATCTGGCGCCATTGCTCGTACACTCCTCGATACTTCAACAATGGTTGGAAAAAGAGAGATGAGTTTCCCGTCCCATGAAGGAGTACTAGAGGCGGTCCTTCACCCGTTTCAATAAGATAGACTTGACGGTCACGCACACTCACCCAGCGGGGTTTTGCCGCAGTACCCACCAACAGTCGCTCGTATACCTTATTAATCATCCCATCATGTACTTGATTTTAAATCATGATTATCCTTTCTTCAGCGATCTTCCCGTTCTCAATTCAACAAATGGCAAGGGTTAGATACGTCACCACCTTACCGGTTGCAGAACATTAACCTATAGTTGGTATTGTTGCTGCAAATCCGCGCCTTCGCTTTGTCTGAGATGCTGCTGCCATACCTGGATAGCCTCGACAACATATTCGGCATCCCGTCCGACGCCGTGGATCATACGGGACGAGGCGGCGAAGAGAAAGGTCAGTCCTACGAAGTACAGTCCGGGCTCTCCGACTGCAATTCCCCGCTCGTGCATAGGCCCCTGCTCCCCAAAGATGGGCAGATCGATCCATGAGAAGCCAGGATGGAAGCGCGTACACCAAATGTAGGTTGGCTACATCGAGGGTCTGGCTGGCGTCCGCCGTCAAGGGCGGGCAGATGATTGCCCGCTCACTCTCCGATGTTGGTCGCCTGACGTGCTGGTTCTGGCTGCAGGCTGGCAGGCTTGCGCGCCGGCGAGTGGGCTTCAATCTGTTCAGCGATATAACCGGCGTCCCGCTTGGCACCGCCGATCAGGCCTGAGCTGACTGAATAAAGGTAATGCAGTCCGGTGAAATACAGCCCTGGCTTACCTACTGCCACGCCCCTCTCGTGCGCCGGCTCGCCCTCCACGTTGAAGACCGGTAGGTCGATCCATGAGAAATCGTTGCGGAACCCGGTTGCCCAGACGATACTGCTCACATCCACGCTTCTCCCGTCCTCGAACACCGGCTTTCCGTTCCGGGTACCGACTGTCTTCATTAACCGCTCGATCCCAGCAGCGGCGAAATCTTTTTCGGATAGCCCCTCCAGTGGCGCACCTTTGTGTCCCTGTTTGGACTTGAAGAACCGCCCGAAGCGGGTGTCCACACGAGTGGCGTTGTGCAGGAACCACCAGAGCAAGTTGATCATGAAATTCTTCGGCTTTGGCAATTGACCGGTCGGCTTACCGGAAAGCCATACCTGCCGGGTTTGCGCCAGCTCCATAGCGATCTCGCCGCCCGAATTGCCGACGCCTACCACCAGCGTATCTCCTATCGGGAGCTGTGAGGGATTATGGTAGTGCTTGGTATGGACCTGGTGGATCGCCGGATCCAAGTCTTTGGCAAAGGCAGGTATCCGCGGCGACTGGTAAGCGCCTGTCGCCACCACCACCTGCCGGGCGGTCAGCCGCTGCTCACCAGATGAGACAACAAAGCGATCGCCTTCCCGGCTTAAACGCTTCACACAGGCACCTAGCTGTACCGGGAGATTGAACCCACGGGCGTAAGTCTCCAGGTAATCGGCCATCTCGTCCTTAGTAGGGTAATGCAGAGCTTCGGCCGGAAAGGGCATTCCCGGCAGGCTGGAGAACTTCGCCGGGGTGAACAGCTGCAGCGAATCCCAGCGTTTGCGCCAAGAGTCCCCTGTTTGCTCATTCTCATCGAGGATGATGAACTGCTGCCCATGCTGCTTCAGATAATATCCAGTAGCCAGTCCTGCCTGCCCGCCGCCGATCACAATCGTATTATACGTATGAGTTTGTTTATTCATTAGATGTTCTCCTTCTTGGCCTGTTTGATTAACATTAAGTCATCTGACATGGCAGGAATTGCCCTGCCAAAGATGATCGCCAGGTATTAATGGGCGGGGGCAGGGACAGCGCCAAGTTGCTTCATCATGCTCATCATATCGGCAAACCCCCAGCTTTCGATGATCTTGCCATCAGCGACGCGGAACATTGTGATCCCGCATGTTTCCATGTCCCTTCCGGTGGCTGGAATGCTCCCGAAGTCGCCCTGGTGTGTGCCGTGCGCATTCCACAGGGTAGCGATCTTGTCTCCTTCGACTACCTGAACTTCGACCTTAGCATTAAGATCGGGAAATGCATCACGCAGTCTGATGACGAATTGCATCGCACCCTCAATGCCCTCAAATGCGCCAATTGGTGTATGGGTGTTGCAATCAGCAGTGAATAGCTCCCTTACCAACTCCAGGTCACCCCTGCTCAGTACTTCTTCAAAAAATTGGCGCGATACGGTTTTGCTATTTTTGGTCATGGTTTTACTCCTTCTTCAAAAACAAAATGATTTGTCTTGCAGATAGGATAACCAAACCGGCGCGCCGGGTCATGCCCAAAACGGGGTATATTCGAGGGGTATTTTTCTGATGTCTCGGGAGTAGAATATGGCTAGCGGAGCAGACCCAGAGCCCGGGCTCTGGAGACCGCCTCCGTTCGATTGCTGACCCCCAATTTGCGATAAATATTACCGGCATGCTTTTTGACGGTTTCGTAAGAAATGACCAGCTCCTCAGCTATCTCCTTGTTAGTCAAACCTGCAGAGAGTAGCTTCAGCACATCCTGTTCTCGCCGGGTGAGCGGATCAGGTAACATGATTCTATGTTGGGCGTGGATTGAAATTCCTGGGCTGAAAGCCGCCAACAAGCTTTCCACGTAGTCTGGAACCAGCTTGCGGGAACGGGCTTCCTGTAATATACGAGCCATCGGGAGACCAAGATCGGCAAAGGTCCGTACGTAGCCTTCGGGTTCAGCGAGTCGTAATGCGCGTTCCAGAGATATCAATGCTCCCGCAGTATCGTCGCGTTTCCAACCAGCCAGTGCCTTAAGCGCCAGCGCTTCGATCGATACACTCCACCGACCTTCGGCTTTTGCTATCTCAAGCAGGCGGTCGAGTAGCGCCAGCGAACGGTCGATAGAGGGCTTATCTCCCTTGACAATCAACACACGGGCCATAGCTAATTGTGTTACCACGCTTTCCGGTCGCCCTTTGAGTTCTATACTGCCGGACATCTCATCAGACCACTTGACTGCTGTCCGCAGCTTATCCTGCGCCAACCAGAGTTCCAATTGGACACGTTCAAACTGGCTGGTCCAATCGGGGAAGGAAGATTGCTCCTCCAGCGGGCGCGCCTGCTCCAGATACTTTGCGGCCATCTTGACATCGCCTTCAGCTATCTTCAATCGCGTGGCAATTACATAACCCGCGATCAGCGAACGGACATCACCGCCTATTTCTGCGCGTTTCAACCCACGCGATATGTGATCCCAGGCTTCTTCCAACCGGTCCCACTCGTAGAGAAGCTCGCCCATGCGGATGTATATCCAGCCGATCAATGGGAGGGGCAGGCGACCCCAATTCTCTCGCTCTTGAAGAAAGTCCAAAGCATTCTGCCAATAAGATGCTGCATTTTGCAGATTGCCCTGCCAGAGTTCCAGGTCTGCCAACGCGCCAAACACATGCGTTGACTGGGCACGGAATTCAGGTGCCTGAGGTAAGTTCAGCCCTTTCAGGTACCATTCTTTGGCTTTCGACCATAGACCATTCCTACGGTAGGTATCCCCTAGCGCGCCATAAATCCCGAATCGAAAGGAAACGTCGTCCTCCGGCAAATCCTCAAGCGCACGGTTCGCATAAGACTCTGCCCTCTCCAGGTTGTTTTGAAAGCAGGCCATAAAGCAGCGAATGGCACTCGCCCTAGCCAGATCGGGCCTCTCTGTTACCGATGTCTATGAGGAATAACTTCTGCTCAGCTTCATCAATGCTTCTTAATCCGGCTTCAATCACTCCGCTGGTCATCAGAAGTGCAGCCTGGGCAAGAGCAAGCTCAGGGTGAGTGGCAAACCATTTCTGCGGGAGTTTATCGATCCAACTGGCAACAACTTTCATTTCCCCGCCCGTAAGCTTTGCGCCGAGATACTTGATGAAGATTTCGATCACCAATTCTACGTTCTCACCTGCCACCGCATGATGGAAGGCTTCTTCGGGTAGTCCGTGATGCAGGTACCATTCTCCTGCCCGGCGATGGATCCCAGGAATCTCATCGGGATGACGTCGGGCCAATTCACTACGCAAGAATTCGGCAAAAAGCTGGTGATAACGGTACCACTCCTTTCGTTCATCCAAGGGTGTGATGAAGAGATTCTCCTGCTCTAAGGCCTCTAGCATAGACTGGCCGTTTTTCTGACCGGTTACAAAATCGCACAATATTCCGCAGAGGCGGTCTAAGAGGCTGGTTCTCAAAAGGAAAAATCGGACATCAGTTTGGAGTTGGCTAAGAACATCCTCGGCCAGGTAGTCAGCAATGAAGCGCTGCTTACCTGTGATGAGTCGCAGTCCCTCAGCGCCACCGAGTCGTCGCCGGATGGCAAGCGCAGCGAGCTGTAAGCCGGCGATCCAACCTTCGGTATCCGCGTGTAAAGAGTCAATTTTATTCGAGGAAAGATTAAGTTCCATCGACCGGTTCAGGAAGTCCGCAGTCTCATCCCTGGTAAAGTGAAGATCGGCGGACCTGATCTCCATAAGCTGACCGCGAGCCCGGTAGCGGGCCAGGGGCAGGGGCGGCACGCTGCGGCTAGCAATGAGAAAATGAAGAGTTTGCGGCAGGTGGTCGAGGAGGTAGGCGACAGCGTCATGAATACCGGTGTCATCGATTAAATGGTAATCATCGAGCACAAATACGGTGTGATCGGGTACCCCATTGGCCGTATTGAGAAAAGCTGATAGTACAGCCTTGATGTCTGGCGTCTGGGACCCAAGAAGAATTCCCAGGATGACTCTCGAGGAGATCAGGGTATATAGGTTCCCAGGCTGCCAGCAGATAGCGCAGAAAAGATTCGGTGTCGTCTTTCCTCGCCAGTAATGGTTAACCAGACGACTGCCAAATTGGTGGCACGCGCCCATTCGGCTAGCAGTGTGGTTTTTCCATATCCGGCCGGGGCTGAAACAAGTGTAAGTTTGTAGCGAGCTACCTGGTGTTCGAGCACAGTTCGAAGGCGTGGGCGGGGAACAATTCGTTGTGGCTGGACAGGAATGTGCAGCTTGCTTTCCAGCACGATTGTATCCATAATACTGATAACGGTCCTTTACTTGCGCTTATTATATTCCATCCCCTGGATACCCTTCCGCACCATCATAGAAACCCAAGTCCATCGCGTCCCGGACAGTCTCCCATAGCTTTGTCATCAGCAAGTTCGTAGACACTTTTATTGCCAACAGGTAGCGCTTCTCGACAGGCCAAGGCTACATACAAGTACGGAATTCTGTGTGAGAACGAGGTGCTTTAAGGCAGTCATAGTATATAGCGATTTGTATAGTGGGGTACATATCTGGAAATATGGGTATAAATTCAGATTACCGGAACTTGTACCCCAGTCGTATTGCCCTGTTTAGAATTTGTATTTACATGTTTAGAATTTGTATTTACATACATGTTAGCATTCAACACCCTTGATCGGGGGTGACCGGGTGCGTTTGGGAGTAAACTCCCCTTGGTTATGAATGGGAACGTCCTGCTCCGGGTGTGTGACGTTTGGGCCAGCCGAAATAGCTTATGAGACCTTGAGCTCGCTTACATGTTTGGTTGCCCGTTCGGATCCGCTAACCTGGGAAGCTCATAAGAGCCAGCCCGTGTCCGTGTGTGAAGTCCTGCCCATAAATCAGCGTGCCCGGTCCTTTTTATCGTTATGGAGGTGTTTTGATGGCAGAAAGTCCCACACGCTTTATCGGTCTGGACATTCACAAGCAGTACTTCGTTGCAGTCGGAGTCAATCAGCAACGAGAAGTTGTCTTTGGTCCCAGAAGAGTATCGGTCTATCAGTTGGAGGATTGGATCTTGCGGCATCTTACAAGAGAAGATGCAGTCGTTTTGGAGATGACCACAAATACATACTTGTTCTATGACGCCTTGTTGCCGCACGTTCACTCGGTGCTTGTTGTCCACCCACCGCATGTCGCCCTGGTGACCAAGGTTTCCGTAAAAACGGATAAGAAAGCTGCATTGGCCCTGGCCCAGCTGCACTCGGCAGGTTTGCTCGAAGGTGTATGGATCCCACCCCACGCGGTGCGCGACTTGCGTGCATTGCTTGCCCAACGCGAAAAAATGGTCCGTTTATCAACGATGGCAAAGAACCGCTTACATTCCTTACTGCACCGCAATCACCTGGTTTTGCCAGCCAAGCCTTTTTCTCCCGAACAACGCGACTGGTGGAAGGACCTGGCTCTTTCCGAAACGGAACAGGTCATGGTGAATTCAGACCTGGATACACTCGAATTTGCTCAAAAGCAGATCGAAAAGATCGAAGAGTGCCTGAAGCAGGCAAGTGTCCAGGACCCGCGCATTCCTCTGCTGATCCAACTCCCTGGAGTGGCCATGCTCACCGCGATCACCATCCTGGCAGCCATTGGTGAAATCGAGCGTTTTCCAAACGCTAAACAACTCGTGGGCTACGCGGGGCTGGGAACCAGAAGTCCATGATAGCGGCATGACGCATGCCACAGGAAGAATCACCAAAGCAGGCAGGAAAGATCTGCGGCGCGCTATGGTAAACGCCGCCAATCACGCCGCTTTGCATCACGTTCACTGGAAAAGAGAGTTGCAACGCTTGGAACCCCGCCTGGGTCGCTCGAAAGCCGTTGTGGCAATTGCTCGCAAATTGCTGGTCGCTGTCTGGCATGTGCTTCACAAAGAAGTAGCAGATCGTTTCGCTGATCCCCATACTGTGGCTGTTTCTTTCCTTGATCATGCCTATCGGCTCGGTGTGAAAAAACACTTGAAAGGAAAATCGGCGTTGGCTTTCACCAGAGAACAATTAGATCGCCTCGGGATCGGCCAGGAGTTGGAAACCGTCCGCTGGGGTTCTAATCGCTACAAGCTTCCCCCATCTCGACTGCGCCCTCAAAAAGAGTGAGCGGTGTCCCAAGTAGGTCGGCGCTCCTGCATATCAGGATCAATTCCAGACGCCCCGGGCTTGTAACCTAACCCAGTATTTGGAAACGGGCTCACCGCTCGAATCCATTATACAACTCAAATCATCACAACGTTTCGCCAAAAGGTGGAGCGGCAGTTTCGCATTGTTCTGTGAAATTCCGAGATCTTGTTCTTGACAAATTGTTAAGTCCGTGTGAAATTCCGAGATCTTGTTCTTGACAAATTGTTGAGTCCGTAAGTTATTTTTGATTAACCTACACCTACATTCAAAACACCTTATATATAACAATACCTTCGCCGATTATGGCGGTGAAGGGCGCACATTAACAGCATGAATACAGCCTAAAGTGGCCACCTGGCTGAAAATGCGCTCTAATAAAAATGGTTCAGGTTTTTGCGGAAGCATTTTTATTGTCTTCTCGAAGTATTTTGCGGCTCGGAAGTAAGCCTTCAAATCCAGAATGCCGCTGTCAGGATGGGCTTCCCGAAATTCACGCAGCAAAACCTGGGAAAGATTGACCATGAACAGCGACAGGTTGATCGCATTCGTGACAGGCACATCCTTGATGTTCATAAAATCTTCCAAGCCCCAATACTGCTTGGCATCTCTGAAGTTGAACTCGATCTGGAATTGCAGACTGTAGAATTCGATGATCTTTTCATAAGAGAGTTCCAGATCGCTTGCGAACAAGTTGACATTGGCAAAGGCGCCGGTCCTGAGGTTGGTCTTGGTGATGATGACCACATTGAGGATCTGGGCGAACTCGTGATGCAGCATGTGGGCTTGATAGATGCAGGTTTCGATGCCGTCTTTGGTGCTTTGCTCGACCAGATATTGGTCCAGAATGTTGCGATAGTTGATCTTCTGACCATATTTCTTGCGTGGGCCTTTGCGTTTTTGCCCCGCGACCGTAGGGCGGGGTTGCTCACCATCGTAGACGAAAGACAGGGCAGCATCATAGCGCAGCTTGGAGATCAGATGCAAATCACACTGCCGGGTCATCTGCAAGACATTGTTGTTGCCAAAGTGCCCATCCAAAACCAGATAGCGGACGGTAATCAGAGCTCGCAACAGGGTGAGTTGGTTTCTGACCATATCCTGGATGCGCTTCAGTTCCGGAGTCAACTCAACCTGGGTTTTATCCCGGTTGCGGCTGCCTTTGGGACGCCCACGCTTTTTCTTTGGTGCTGCCCTGTCCTTTTTCGCTCGTTTCTGCTTGCGCTCTTTGGCTGCCACTTTTTCTGCTTCACTGCGGATGACCTGCTCCACGCGCAGCGGATAAGAACGTTGTTCTTCGACAGAAACTAACGACAGAGAGAAAATGGCAACACCTTTCACGACTTTGTTCAGCAAACCGGAGAAGAAGTAGTCCAGACCATGCGTCTCTTTGCCAGATTTGGTCACTACACTTTCATCCCCAACCAGAAAATATTCCCCATCTGGACGATACAGATGCCGCATGAAGAACTTACAGAAAACGTTCGGCCAGGAAATCACAGCGTTGAAAAATCGTTGTACCGTCCGGTAACTGCCACCCTTTCCAGCCCAGCGAGACAGGCCCAACATCGTCACCCGACCGCTCATGCTCACCATCGCCTGGGCGATCCGACTCAAACGGCGTAGTTCGGTTTTTGATAGATCAGGCTGTATACATTGTAAAAGTGCTAAAATGTTCATTACGGGCTTCCTGTAGCGGTTGGTTTGTGGTGAACTCAACTTTACTACAGGAAGCCCTGCTTACTTATTTTTGGCGAAGGTATTGATATAAGGAAGAACTATCTGTGCGCCACCTAAATTGACATCGACTCTCCTCATCGTCAGGCATCGCCGTTGGAAAATTGGTGGCTTTAGTCAGATTATTCATACTCACCGACACATTAAAACTGATCTGCAAATCAGTTTTAATGTGGTATCATTTTCCCTTAGAGGTCACATGATTACTCAATTGCCTGAAACAACCCAACGCTATTTATTATACGATGCCGAAAAAAGAGACCCGGTTACGGCCCGGCGTTCACACTTGGCGCGTATCCTTTTACGAGAGCGGTATCTCACTCGTGAAAGTTTGATGCTTAGGGTTGAATTTCTTATGGGGTTTGCCAGTTTTGGAGAAAAAAGCTGGCAGGACAACTTCTATCGAGATATGCGTGTGGTGAAAGCAGCAATGGAACGAGCCGGTCTTGACTTGAAATACAGCCGCGCTGGAGATCGCCCTGGCTACTACTTTGTTGGGGAAGTCTTCCTCCACCCAGATGTAAAAAAAGAAATCGCAGGCGCGCTCGACGAAATCGATCAGGAACAGATCGAGATCTACAAACGCATCTCCCCTGCGCAAAAGTTCTACCAGGCGTGTTCTATCATCAATCTAAGCAAGAAAGTATCCATCCAAGGAAATGCGCATGAACAATGATTTTCTGAGTTTCGAAGATTTCCTAAAAATGATATTGTCCGTTTTGGAGAAGGCCGGCATCGACTACATGATCGGCGGAGCAGTGGCTGTCTGGCCGTGGGGAGAGCCTAGGTCCACCCAGGATATCGATATCGTTATCCATCTTGGCATAGAGCAGATCAATACGCTCTCAAAAGAGTTGGAGAAAGTAGATATTTACCTTCCTCCCGACATCATCTTGGAAAACCTGCACGAAACCAGAATTGACCTGCCTATCAACGCAATACATGGGGCAAGTGGATATAAGGCAGAGATGTTTCTCATGCGAGAGGATGACGAGATTCGCCAGACAGCCTTTCAACGTCGAGTGAAGGTTGATTTTGGATCCGAAATAGGAGAAGTGTACGTCCACAGCCCTGAAGATCTGATTATCTACAAGATGCTATATTATTCACTGAGCCAGCAAACCAAGCACATCCGCGATATCGGTTCGATAATTAAAACCAGGGGTGAGAAATTAGATTATGAATATATACAGAAATGGGCTATAAAAAAACAACTAACTTCTATCTGGCAAGAAATCAAACGCGAACTTGAGGGTGAATAAGAGAATCAAGTTAATTGGATAGAGCCTCCTTAATCTGCCTTTACATGCCTTATTTTTGATTTACTTATGTTCGAAACTGCTTGACAAAGTGATATTGCAAATGTATGATTTATGAGAACTCAGGAAATCAGGTTATTAGAAAGCGAGGATTCTATGTCCGAGTTTCTCCAAATCCGCAGCAACGGTCAAATCACTCTACCAGCCCAAACGCGCCGTAAAGCCAAACTTAACGAGGGAGATCTTTTGGAAGTGCTTGTGGAAGAAGACGGGACTATCCGTTTGGTTCCCAAATTGGCGGTAGACCGTACACTTGCAGAGAAGTACCAACTGGATGATGTGGCATGGGCTGTGAAGCAAAAAGCAAAAAATAAATGAAACGCATTGTTGTCTGCGATACCGGCCCCTTGCTTCATTTGAATGAAGCTGGGGCTTTTCATTTATTACAAAACACAGGTCAGATTCTTATCCCTGAAAGTGTTTCAACGGAGTTTAACCAAAACGCACAGGGATGGAATCCACCTCAATGGATTGAAGTTCATATATTGGATAAGGCAGCCCAAAAACGCTCGACCGAATTTATCAAATCGAAAACGGTTGATTGGGGAGAAGCAGATGCTATTGCGATGGCGATCGAAATTGAAGCGGATTGGTCTGTTACCGATGATGCAAAAGCGCGTCAGTTTGTTGAATCCTTGGGATTGGAATCACATGGATCAATTGGTATTTTGCTTTGGAATTTGGCCGCGGCTAATATCGATGGGGAACAAGCCCGATACTTACTTGACGCACTTACCCATACCTCTCTTTGGATATCAAATCGAGTTCTAGATGAGGCGCATAAAGCGATTGATTTAGCTTACCTAAAACTATGGAAAATAAGGCTGAATTCATTTTTGCTATAAGCGCTATTCAAAATCTTATTGCCTATCTGTACTCGCTTTTTCTGCATTGATTCTGTAATCTCCTTTTCACTTGGAATTACCAAGAAATTGGGACTTTTTGTGACTAACTGAATACCCACTGGGCAAAACCAAAAATAACTTCCGAAAATAGCCATTTACGTCCAGTGTTCTGGCTTCGAATCCCAGCGCGCTCACTTGGTTACAATATCAAGATAAATATACTTCCCTTTGAATTATTCCAAGTAGCCCATGAAAATGGAGAAACAGACCCTTGTGTTAAGTTATTACTACTGGTACATAATGACAATACCTTCGCCAAAAAATTAATCAAGTATGCTTTTGTATAAAGTTATGTTCACCACAAACAAACCTACAACAAGAAGCCCGTGATGAACATTTTAGCACTTTTACAATGCATACAGCCTGATCTTTCAAAAACCGAACAGCGGCGGCTAAGCCGGATCGCCCAGGCGATGTTGAGCATGAGCGGTCGCGTGACGATGCTGGGCCTGTCTCGCTGGGCTGGAAAGGGTGGCAGTTACGGACGGTACAACGATTTTTCAACGCTGTGATTTCCTGGCGAATGTTTTCTGAAGTTTTTCATGCGGCATCTGTATCGTCCAGATGGGGAATATTTTCTGGTTGGGGATGAAAGTGTAGCGACCAAATCTGGCAAAGAGACGCATGGTCTTGGACTACTTTTTCTCCGGTTTGCTGAACAAAGTCGTGAAGGGCATCTCCATCTTCTCTCTGTGTTAGTTTCTGTTGAGGAACGGCGCTCTTATCCACTGCGAGTGGAACAGGTGATCCGCGGCGAAGAAGAAAAGCTGGCAGCCAAAGAGCGCAAGCAGAAACGAGCGAAAAAGGACAAGGCAGCGCCAAAGAAAAAGCGTGGTCGTCCCAAAGGCAGCCGCAATCGGGATAAGACCCAGGTTGAGTTGACTGCGGAACTGAAACGCATTCAGGAGATGGTCAAAAATCAGCTCACCCTGCTGCGAGCTCTGATCACCGTTCGCTATCTGGTGCTGGATGGGCACTTTGGCAACAACAATGCCCTGCAGATGACCTTGCAGTGTGATCTGCATCTGATCTCCAAGCTGCGTTATGATGCTGCCCTGTCTTTCGTCTACGATGGTACGCAAAAACGAAAGGGACCACGCAAGAAATATGGTCAGAATATACTATCGTCAGGATCAAGGATGATTACCTGGTCGACAGGAGCATCAAAGACGGCATCGGAACCTGCATCTATCAAGCCCAGACGCTGCA
>CAWGNR010000010.1:0-685987 GCA_963823985.1 uncultured Chloroflexia bacterium | reverse complement strand
CGGAAGTGGATCAGGCGCGCCGCAAAGAATTGTAGTCGATCCGTGAGCAGCTTGTGAATGAGGTTGAGAGATTGCAAAGTGAAAGGCCAATTTTCGCGTTTGACGCGGTATACCTGTGTGATCGTCAGCTGGTCGTGGCAATCGGAATGTCATCAGGAAATAGCTTGAGGAAAGCCTATGAGCAGTAGAAAACCAATCACCGAGGTTGAATTGGAAATGCTTCAGCGCAAATCATTCAGCTATTTTCTGCATGAGACGAATCCAGGCAACGGGCTGGCGATCGACAAGACCGTAGCGGATTGGCCTGCCAGTATTGCCGCTACCGGCCTTGCGCTGGCGGCTTACCCCGTGGCTGTCGAGCGCGGATTTATGCCGCGTACTGCTGCGGTAGAAAGAACGCTGACAACGCTGCGCTTTTTCTGGAACAGCCCGCAGGGGCCAGAACCCGACGCCACCGGCTATAAGGGTTTTTATTATCATTTTCTCGATCTGCGCACTGGCCGGCGTGCCTGGCAATGCGAATTGTCAACGATAGATACCGGTTTCCTGCTGACGGGTGCATTGACGACAGGAGCCTATTTTGATGCGGATACGGCCAACGAGCATGAAATCCGCTCGCTCGCCGATGAGCTCTATCGCCGCGCAACGCTTACGCATGGTTGGAAATCTAAAAGAGGATTTCTCAAATACCGCTGGGAAGGCTATGACGAGGCCATGCTGTTGTATATCCTGGGGCTGGGCTCGCCCACTCATCCGTTGCCCGAAAGATGTTACACCGCGTGGGCTTCAACTTATCAATGGGTACAGGCTTACGGATATGAATATCTTTACGCCGGGCCGCTGTTCACGTACCAGCTCTCGCATGTCTGGGTTGATTTTCGCGGCATTCAGGATAAGTTTATGCGCGAAAAAGGCGGCGACTATTTCGAGAACAGCCGTCGCGCAACATATGTGCAGCAACAGTACGCGCTGGACAACCCGCTCAAATTCGCTGGGTATGGCCGCGACTGTTGGGGCATCACTGCGGGCGATGGCCCTGGCCCCAGCACAATTAATGTAAACGGCATCAAACGGAAATTCTTCAACTACCGGGGACGAGGTGCTCCGTATGGACCCGATGACGGCACCGTCGCGCCGTGGGCGGTGGTGACCTCACTGCCGTTCGCGCCCGAAATCGTGCTACCCACACTAAACCATTACATCAACCACGTTAAATTAACCCAGTCCAACCCCTACGGCTTTAAGGCAACTTTCAACCCGACCTACCCGGAAAAATCCAGTAACCCCAATGGCTGGGTATCTCCCTGGCATTATGGAATTAATCAGGGACCGATCATCTTGATGATTGAAAACTATCGCAGCGGCTTAGTGTGGCAATTGATGCGAAACTGCCCATATATCGCCAGCGGCTTGCAGCGAGCGGGTTTCAGCGGGGGTTGGTTAGTGAATCCTTCTTTGCAACTCACGAAACCTGCGGCATAGTAAAACAAGGAGAATCCATTCTGGAATACGATATGAAACATCATAAAGACCAGCCCAAGGCTCCCGAATCAAAACCGGAGCAAGGCAAAGAAGCCATGAAGGCCATGCCGCACGCTGGAGCCGACCACCATGCTCACATGGCGGCGGATTTCCAAAAACGGTTCTGGATCTCACTGGTCTTGACCCTGCCGATTCTCGTCCTTTCACCGCTTCTCCAAACGCTGGTGGGACTGAGAGACGCTATTCGCTTTCCCGGCGACATCTATATCCTGTTCGCCCTTTCTTCTGCAGTCTTTTGGTATGGCGGCTGGCCGTTCCTCAAAGGATTGTTCGCGGAACTCAAATCTCACCAGCCCGGGATGATGACGCTGGTTGCCGTTGCCATTGCTACGGCGTATCTTTACAGCAGCGCTGTGGTATTCGGCCTGACCGGCAAGATGTTCTTCTGGGAGTTGGCTTCACTCATCGACATCATGCTGTTGGGGCATTGGATCGAAATGAAGTCGGTGATGGGCGCCTCAAAGGCACTGGAGGAACTGGCGAAACTCATGCCCTCCGACGCCCACAAACTCATGTCCGACGGCAGTGTGAAAGATGTGCCTCTGAGCGAACTAGCAGTGGATGACAAAGTCTTGATTAAGCCCGGTGAGAAAATTCCGGCGGACGGTGTCATCGTTGATGGCGAGAGTTCAGTCAATGAGGCGATGCTCACCGGAGAATCAACCCCGGTCACCAAGAAGACCGGCAGCAAGGTTATTGGCGGCTCTATCAACGGCGAAGGCTCGTTGACCATCGAGGTCAAAGGCACTGGCAAGGATTCGTTTTTGTCGCAGGTTATCGATCTGGTCAAACAGGCGCAGGAAAGTAAATCAAAGACCCAAGCCCTCGCCGACACCGCTGCAATGTGGCTCACCATTATTGCCCTCGGCAGCGGCGCACTCACCCTCTTTCTTTGGCTGGTTCTCATGAGCAAGGATTTCGCGTTCGCCATCGAACGCGCTGTAACTGTAATGGTGATCACCTGCCCGCATGCGCTCGGTCTGGCTGTGCCCCTGGTCGTGGCCGTTTCCACGGCCCTGGCCGCGAACAACGGTCTGCTCATTCGTAATCGCGTTGCTTTCGAAGGCGCCCGAAAACTTCAGGCCGTCATTTTTGACAAGACCGGCACGCTGACCGAGGGCCGCTTTGGCGTGACCGACACACTGATATTTTCGCAGGACAGCGACGAAGAAACGCTGCGCAAGTACGCAGCCTCTGTCGACGCGAGTTCTGAACATCCCATCGCCAAGGCCATCGCCGCTGCTTCGGAAAAGAAACTGCCCGTCGAAAACTTCAAGAGTATCCCGGGCAAAGGCGCCGAAGGCAGGGTTGAAGGCAAGGATGTCAAGGTGGTCAGCCCCGGCTATCTGCACGAACAAAACATCGCCATGACCGACAAGCGCGTCGAGCCACTGCAAGCCCAGGGCAAGACAGTCGTGTTTGTTCTCGTTGACGGGAAGTTGAAAGGAGCAATTGCCTTGGCTGACATCGTCCGGCCCGAGGCGAAGCAAGCCATCGCTGCCCTCAAGGCGTTGAATATCCGCTGCATGATGCTCACCGGCGATAACAAAGCAACGGCCAAATGGGTATCGGACCAGGTCGGACTAGATGAATACTTCGCCGAAGTCCTGCCCCAGGACAAGGCTGCCAAAGTGAAAGAAGTCCAATCCCGGGGCGTGTTGGTGGCCATGACCGGCGATGGAGTGAACGATGCCCCGGCGCTGGCGCAGGCTGATTTGGGCATCGCCATTGGAGCGGGTTCCGATGTGGCGGTGGAGACCGCTGACGTTATTCTGGTGCGGAGCAATCCGCTGGATGTCGTGTCGATCGTGCAGCTTTCCCGCGCCACATATCGGAAAATGCTTCAGAACCTTGCCTGGGCCACGGGCTACAACGTCATCGCCATTCCGCTGGCAGCCGGAGCGCTTTACGCCTGGCGCGTGCTGCTCAGTCCCGCTGTAGGTGCCGCCCTGATGGCGGCGAGTACGGTGATTGTAGCCATCAATGCGCGCTTGCTGAAAATCAGACGATGACGTGACAGTTAATAAGGAGAGCAAGTATGAGTAAAGATATTTCGAAAACTTCATTAACAGTTGATCTGGATAATTTGTCCGTCAATACGATTCGTTTTTTATCGATAGATGCAGTGCAGAAAGCAAACAGTGGTCATCCCGGCTTGCCGATGGGCGCAGCTGCTTTTGCTTATGTGTTATGGACCCGCTTTCTTAAGCACAACCCCTCCAACCCAAAATGGTTCGACCGCGATCGGTTTGTTTTATCGGCAGGTCATGGGTCGATGCTGTTGTATAGTTTGCTGCACCTTACTGGTTATGGTCTTTCCCTCGACCAGCTCAAGCACTTCCGCCAATGGGATAGCATCACCCCCGGTCACCCTGAACGCGGCCTCACCCCCGGGGTCGAAGTGACGACCGGGCCGCTCGGTCAGGGGTTTGGGAATGGTGTGGGGATGGCGATGGCAGAAGCCTTTTTCTCGGCCCGTTATAACCGGCCCGGACACAAGATCATCGATCACTTTACCTATGGCCTGGCCAGCGACGGCGATTTGATGGAAGGGGTGTCGGCTGAGGCCGCCTCCCTGGCTGGTCATTTGCGGCTCGGTAAGCTCATCTATCTGTATGATAACAACCATGTAACCTTATCGGCAGCCACGGACCTTACTTTTACGGAAGACGTCAAAAACCGTTTCAATGCTTACGGATGGCATACTCAATCTGTTGAAGATGGAAATAACCTGGTGGCAATCGAGCGTGCAATCAAGACCGCGCAAAGACACAAAGAAAAGCCATCCCTCATCCTGGTACACACACATCTGGGCTATGGTTCGCCGAACAAACAGGATACCTTTGAAGCGCATGGCTCACCCCTGGGTTTGGAAGAGGTGAAGCTCACCAAAGAAAATCTTGGCTGGCCGTTGGAACCGACCTTCTACATCCCTGATACAGTTCTGGCTCATTTCCGGGAGGCCGTCGAACGAGGCAGACAAGTCGAAATGAAATGGGAGCGACGATTTGTTACCTATGAACAGTCCTTTCCAGACTTGGCCCAGGAATTGCATCAAGTGATACAGGGTGAATTACCACAAGGTTGGGATATGGATATTCCAGTGTTTTCCTCCGATGCAAAGGGCATGGCCACCCGCGTGGCTTCGGGGAAAGTGATGAATGCAATTGCATCCAAACTACCCACTTTCATTGGCGGTTCGGCCGATTTGGACCCATCCACGCACACTGCCCTGGCCGGGGAAGGTGACTTCGAAAGCCCCCAGGAAACAATGGACGATCCCCAGGGTTCCGTCGGAGGCGGCTGGCGATACTCTGGCAGCAACCTACATTTTGGTATCCGCGAACATGGCATGGGAGCGATCCTGAACGGAATGGCGGCGCATGGAGGCCCGCTTCCTTTTGGAGCCACGTTCCTGATCTTTTCCGATTACATGCGTCCTCCGATGCGCTTGGCCGCCTTGATGGGGCTGCACGTGATCTATATTTTTACGCATGACAGCATCGCCCTGGGAGAAGACGGCCCTACGCACGAACCGGTCGAGCAACTGCTCGGGCTGCGCTCCATCCCGAACATGCTGGTCATCCGTCCGGCCGATGCGAACGAAACTGCCGCTGCCTGGCGGATCGCCATTGAACATACAGGTGGACCGGTCGCCCTGGCCCTCACCCGCCAGAATCTGCCGATCCTCGATCTGCAGAAGTACCCGCAACTTCCGCTCGGCGTTCGTTCCGGCGGGTATGTGTTAGCACATGCAACCGGAAACACGCCTCCCGACATCACCTTGATCGCGACCGGTTCCGAAGTTCAACTGGCACTCGCCGCGCGTGAGAAACTGGAGACACAGAGTGTCAGAGCGCGCGTGGTCAGTCTGCCCTGCTGGAATTTGTTTGATGCTCAGCCCGTCGAATATAAAGAAGCGGTCCTGCCTCCAAATGTTCCTATGCTTGCAATCGAAGCTGGGGTTTCTTTAGGCTGGCGTTCTTACGTTGGCCTCAGCATCGCGGTCATCGGAGTGGATCGCTTTGGCACATCAGCTCCAGGGGAGATTGTGATGCGAGAGTACGGTTTTAGCGTCGAGCACGTCGTCCAGCAGGTTGTCGCCGTGATAAAGCGACAGAAGAAGGACTGATGATTTTAGAACGAGGCAAAAATGAAAATTGGATTCGCAACCGATCACGGTGGCTATGTATTGAAGGAACCCATCATGAAGGCGCTGCACGATTCCGGGCACGAGGTAAGGGATTTCGGCGCTTACAGTTTGAATCCCGATGATGATTACCCGGACTTTGTCATCCCGCTGGCCAGGGCGGTCGCGCAAGGTGAAGTGGAACGCGGTATCGCGATGTGTGGCAGCGGTGTTGGCGCCAGCTTCACTTCCAACAAAGTCCCTGGAGTACGGTCAGCCCTGATCCACGAAAGTTTCTCCGCTCATCAGGGCGTCGAGGATGATGATATGAACCTGCTTTGCCTGGGCGGGCGCGTAGTCGGTTTTGCGCTGGCCTGGGAGATCATTCAAATTTATTTGGCAGCTCGCCATGTAAAAGCCGAACGCTTTGAACGGCGTCTGGCAAAGGTGGCTGCGTTGGAATGCAAGGAGTAATGAAATGAACAAGAGTGCTTTATTAGGTTTAGAGAGCTTTGGGCAGAGTGTCTGGCTTGACTTTCTCAGGCGCAATGCTCTTGATAACGGAGAAATCCAGGGGTTGATCGATCGGGATGGGGTCAGCGGGCTGACCTCGAATCCCTCCATCTTTGAAAAAGCCATCGCGGGTAGCCACGATTATGACAACGCCATTCGCTCCATGGCGCTAGAGGGCAAAAGCATTGAAGAGATATACGAAGCGCTCACGATAGAAGATATCCAGCGTGCTGCTGATCTCTTCCGTCCCATTTATGACCGGTTGGAAGGTGGAGACGGTTTTGTCAGCCTGGAGGTGTCTCCCAAGCTGGCTCATGACACAGCGGGGACAATAACCGAGGCCCGTCATCTCTGGGCTGCGGTGAACCGACCTAACCTGCTGATCAAAGTTCCGGGCACACGCGAAGGACTGCCTGCCATCCAACAATTGATCGGGGAAGGGATCAATGTCAACGTAACTCTCCTGTTCGGCTTGCCGCGTTACAAAGAGGTGGCGGAGGCGTATCTGGCTCGGGCTGGAAACGTTGTCTGCGAGTGGCAAGCCGTTAAACCGCATCGCTTCAGTAGCGAGTTTCTTCCTAAGTCGGATCGATGTGCTGATCGATCCATGCTAGAGAAATTGCGGCTACAAGGGGAACCTGTCGCGGAGATCGTGGGGGGTCTACATGGACAGGTCGCAATTGCCAGCGCGAAAGCGGCATACCAAATCTATCAGGAAATCTTTGACAGGAGCGATATTCAAAAAATTATCCGAACAAGGCGCTCATTCCCAGCGTCTGCTTTGGGCAAGCACCAGCACTAAGAACCCGGACTATAGCGATGTAAAGTATGTTGAAACATTAATCGGCGGGGATACAATCAATACCATCCCACTGGAAACCCTCAATGCCTTTCGTGACCATGGCAAACCGGCCTCACGGCTGGAAGAGGGTACGCAAGAAGCCTACCGTGTACTGGAAGGCTTGCGTCAGGCCGGAATTGATTTGGACGCATTGACGCAGGAACTCGAAGATGAAGGGGTAACAAAATTCAGCCAGGCCTTTGAACAATTGATGGCTGCGTTGCAGGAAAAACGTGCTGCTTCATTTAAGGAGCCTGTTGACCGGCAGACTTTCGCCTTGGGCAATTATCAAAAAGCTGTTCAAGAGCGGATCACCGACCTCGAAGGGACGCATTTCAGCGCCCGTTTGTGGCGGAAGGATACAAGCCTCTGGAAAAGTGATCCCAAGGATCAGGAAGATATCCGCAATGCCCTGGGGTGGTTGCATGTTGCCGAAAAGATGGAAGAAGATTTGAGGGAGCTTGACGCTTTCAAGAATGAGATTCGAAAAGCCGGCTTTCGCCATGTGCTGCATATGGGCATGGGCGGCAGCAGCCTGACTCCATTGGTCTTCGAACGTACATTTACCCCTAGTAAGGACGCTTTATCGCTTACCGTTCTGGATTCCACCGACCCTGCCACCATTCTGAAAATTGAAAAATCGCTCCCAATTGCAGACACGCTTTTTATCGTTGCCAGCAAATCTGGTACCACGGCAGAACCGCTTGCTTTTGCCGAATATTTCTACCAAAAAGTCAAGGAGATAAAAGGTGAACGAGCGGGTGAGAACTTCTGTGTTATCACGGACCCTGGCACGCCGTTGGTTAAGGCGGCAAAGGAACGGGCTTTCAGAAAAACCTTCCTTAACTTTTCCGATATCGGCGGACGTTACTCGGCCCTTTCTTATTTCGGCCTGGTTCCGGCTGCGTTGATGGGGGTGGATGTGAATGAACTCTTGGATCGTGCGTTGCGCATGCTACATGCTTGCGCCTCATCTGTTCCCGCCCGGGAAAATCCCGGACTGATGCTAGGCGCGGCGTTGGGCGACCTGGCTGAAAATAGCAAACGAAATAAAGTCACTTTCCTTGTTCCAGATGTGATCTCATCCTTGGGTATGTGGCTCGAGCAACTCCTGGCTGAAAGCACCGGAAAGGAAGGCACCGGACTCCTGCCAGTGGCTGGTGAACCGCTCGGTGATCCAACAGTCTATGGTGATGATCGGGTCTTCATCTACATCCGCATGAAAGATACAGCGGATAAAATCCTGGAGAGCCACGTGTCATCTCTGCGCGAGGCCGGCCAACCTGTGATTACGATTTATTTAGACGACCTTCTGGATTTGGGGCAAGAATTTTTCCGCTGGGAGATTGCCACCGCCACCGCAGGAGCGATCCTTGGCATCAATGCCTTCAATCAACCCAACGTACAGGAAAGCAAAGATAATACGAACCGCCTGCTGGCAATCGTGCGCGATCAAGGCAAATTGCCTGAAGAAACACCGTCCCTGATCAAAGATCCGTTGAAACTTTATTTCAATGAAAAAGCCACAACCGTGTCAGACACGCTAAAACAGTTCCTGGCTCAAGCCCGCTCTGGAGACTATCTGGCTCTGATGGCTTATATTACTGAGAATCCAGCCAATGACAAGGCATTACAAGATATTCGCAGCCTGTTGCAAGATCGTCTGCACATCACAACCACCTTGGGATATGGCCCTCGCTTCCTGCATTCCACCGGCCAGTTCCATAAGGGCGGCCCGAACACAGGTTTGTTCCTGCAACTGACTGCGGATGATGTTGAAGATGTCCCGATCCCGGGCGCTCCCTACACATTTGGCATCTTTAAGCGCGCCCAGGCTTTGGGCGATCTGGAAGCGTTGCGGAAACACGGACGGCGGGTGGGGCGTATACACCTTGGCTCCGATGTAATCAAAGGGTTGGCAACCTTGAAAGAAGCTTTGGCGTCTGCCTTGCAATCTGAGCAGGTGATGCCATGACCTCCATCTTCCAATATCACGACTTTATTCCTGGATATAGGCGGCGTCCTGCTCACGAATGGCTGGGATCATAATATTCGAACACGCGCGGCTGACAAGTTTGGCCTGGAATATGAAGAGATGAATGAGCGCCATCACCTGACCTTCGATACTTATGAAGAGGGCAAGCTCAGCCTGGATGAATATTTGAATTGGGTTGTTTTTTATCAAGAGCGCTCCGTTCTCACGCGAAGAGTTCAAGGCGTTCATGTACGCCCAATCCCAACCTTTTCCAGAGATGCTTGAATTGATGGGCGGGCTGAAGCCTCAATATGGCCTCGAAGTTGCAGCAGTCAGCAATGAAGGCCGCGAGCTTACGGCCTATCGTGTCGAACAATTCAAACTGGGCACATTCATAGACTTTTTTGTCTCATCCTGTTTTGTCCACTACCGCAAGCCGGATGCAGACATATACCGAATTGTATTGGACATTGCTCAAGTGCGCCCGGAACAAGTAGTTTACATTGACGACCGGGCGATGTTTGTCGAGGTGGCTCGAGGTTTGGGAATAAATGGCATCATCCATACTGGCTACGATGAGACACGAATAGCCCTTGAAGGATGGGGTCTCAGATTATCTGCCTGAGATGTACACAAACGATTTAGTCGCAATGATTTAGAGTACACAACTACGAAAGGAGATTTAATATGCAACTCGGAATGATCGGATTAGGTCGTATGGGGTCGAATATGGTGCAGCGCCTGATGAAAGACGGCCACAAATGTGTAGTCTTTGATATGAACGCGAGTGTTATTAAGCAGCTCGCGAAGCAAGGAGCAATTGGATCGGATTCGCTCAAAGGTTTCGTTTCGCGATTAACTAAACCGCGTGCGATCTGGTTAATGGTTCCAGCCGCGGTGGTGGACAAGGAATTGGCAGCGCTTACTCCACTGCTCGAAGCGGGCGACATCGTGATTGATGGTGGCAACTCCTTTTATCGCGATGATATTCGGCGCGGTGCTGAAATGAAAACTCATGGAATTCACTACGTGGATGTCGGAACAAGTGGAGGCGTGGCAGGACTTCGAACGCGGTTTCTGCCTGATGATTGGCGGAGAGAAAGAGATCGTCCAGCATCTTAGTCCAATCTTTGAGAGCCTCGCCCCTGGTGTTGGTATCGCGCCGCGCACGCCTGGTCGAGATAAGAACGAGGGCACAGCCGAACAAGGCTTCCTGCATTGCGGGCCGCAGGGAGCTGGTCATTTCGTCAAGATGGTTCACAATGGTATCGAGTATGGCATCATGGCGGCTTATTCTGAAGGCTTGAACATCTTGCACAATGCCGATGTTGGCAAGCAGTCACAGGCTTCAGATGCGGAGACAACGCCGATGCGTGACCCGGAGTATTACCAGTATGAATTGGATTTGCCCGATATCACAGAGGTCTGGCGACGGGGCAGTGTGATCGGCTCGTGGTTGCTGGATCTCACTGCCATCGCGCTTCTCGATGATCCCAATTTGAAAGAATTTGAAGGTCGCGTTTCGGATTCCGGCGAGGGACGCTGGACTATCGCGGCTGCAATTGACGAGGCGGTGCCGGTGCCGGTCATCAGCGCGGCGCTCTTCGGGCGTTTTGCCTCTCGGGGAGAAGCTGACTATGCTGATCGGTTGCTCTCGGCCATGCGAAAGCAGTTTGGCGGGCACGACGAGAAGAAGGGATGAAGATATGGCAAGGAATAATAACCATGAAGCCCAATCCGATGCATTGGTACTCTTCGGTGTAACGGGTGACCTTGCACACAAGATGATCTTCCCGGCGCTTTATGCAATGGTAAAACGAGGCGCCTTGACGGTTCCAGTGATCGGTGTTGCTTTCCCAACGTGGAGACTGGAGCAATTGCATACACGCGTAAAGGACAGCCTGAAACACTCGGGTGGAATCGATGACACCCGCGCCCTCGATCAGCTTCTGTCCCTGATCAGCTACGTGAGTGGAGATTATAACGCGCCAGGCACGTTCACGGCTATAAAAAAAGCGCTGGCCAATGCTGAGCACCCGGCGCACTATCTCGCCATCCCGCCCTCGCTCTTTGCGACAGTCATCCAGGGGCTTGGTGCCGCTGGTTTGGCCGAGCATGCGCGTGTCATCGTCGAAAAGCCCTTCGGACGCGATCTGGCCTCCGCGCGGAAACTCAACCGCGTCGCGCACGCTGTGTTCCCGGAAGACTCGATCTTCCGCATCGACCACTATCTCGGGAAGGAGGCGATCATGAATATCCTCTATTTCCGCTTCGCCAATTCTTTTCTTGAGCCGATCTGGAACCGCAACTATGTAGCCAGTGTACAGATAACGCTTTCTGAGAATTTTGGCGTGGGGAACCGTGGCGCGTTTTATGAAACCGCTAGTTGCCTGCGCGACGTCATTCAAAACCATCTCTTCCAGATCGTCGCACTGCTCGCGATGGAGCCGCCGGCTTATCGGGGCTTTGGAGCCGTTCACAGCGAGAAAACCAAGGTGTTTCAAGCCATGCGCCCGTTGCAGCCCGACAACCTGGTACGCGGCCAGTATGCTGGCTATCGAAAAGAGCCAGACGTGGCGAAGGACTCCGATGTCGAGACGTTCTGCGCTCTGCGACTTTTCATCGACTCATGGCGCTGGGGAGAAGTGCCTTGGTACCTGCGCTCCGGCAAATACCTGGCCGAAACGGCGGCGGAAGTCTTGGTGGAACTGAAGCTACCACCGCAGGAACTTTTCGCCGACGCAGCGCCAGCGGCTGGTCGGGCTAACTATTTGCGTTTTCGCCTCTCCCCCAGCTCGGCCATAGCCCTAGCCGCTCGCGTAAAGCGCGCAGGAAAAGAATTCATCGGCGACCAGCGTGAGCTGTACCTGATCGAAGAGCAGCCGGGTGAAGAATCGCCCTACGAACGGCTTTTAGGAGATGCAATGGCTGGCGACGAAGCGCTCTTCACCCGAGAGGATGCGGTTGAGGCCGCCTGGGCAGTGGTCGACCCGATTCTGAAAACACACCCTAAAGCCCTTCCCTACAAGCGGGGTAGCTGGGGGCCGAAGGAGGCTGATGCACTCATCGCGGCAGACGGCCATTGGCTCAACCCCATATTAGTGAAGGCATCGACATCATAGCGACGGATGAGATCTGTACCAAGAAAGTGGACGTGTTGAAGGCCATCCGTCCGATCTCCAAAGAGCAGGTTAAGGGGATTGGCAGTGCGCGGCCATATGGAGCGGGTTCGATGGAAGGTCAAAAAGTCCCTGCCGATCGATCTGAACCCGGCGTGGCACACCACTCACCTGCCAAAACATCCGCGGCGATTAAATTGTTTGTCGATAATTGGTGCTGGCAGGATGTTCCGTTTTACCTGCGTACCAGCAAGCGGCTAAAGGCGAAGGCTTCCGAAGTGACGATCCAGTTCCGGCCTGTGCCACACCAATCTTTTCAGAAGGCGGCTGCTCTCGCATGGCAACCCAACACCTTGATCATTCAAATTCAGCCCCTGGAGGAAATCGTATTGCGTTTTCAGGCCAAGCAGCCCGGTTCCACCCTAGGGATCGAACCCACGGGGACGCAGAGTTGAGACGCTACGTAAATCTCTATCCATTTTGCCGCTGGCAGCCTGCGGCGCTGGCTCTCCAACTGCGCGAATTGGGGACAAATCCACGTGACGGCAACCAATACCCCATCCCCCAAGTGGCGGAGACAAACACTCCCCAGGCGTTGGATGTGACCGGGGAGCCTTTGTTGTATGATGGATGCATGGCTGGTATTCTGCCCCGGAACAACTGAGAATCGGAATGTTGAAATCCAGAGTTTTTATTGTTGAGGTGTAAGCATGCTGTTGCTATTTTAAACAGCCAAAGGAGATGAAAAAATGGACAAAGCAAATTTCCCTATCGAGTTTAACAATGAAGTTGATGATGTGAAGAAAAGTGAGAATGACTTCTACACCCTGGCCGTAGACCGGCTGAGCAAATTGGCAGTGGGTCACAACGACATTTCAGGCGCGGTTGTTAACTTGAAGCAACCTGCCAAAGAACATCAGACGTCGTATATGTCCGAAGTGACGATTGTCCTTTATATGGGATCAGATCATATCGCAGCGACTGAAAAAGGTGAGCAGTTTCAAACCACACTGGATGGCGCTTTAGACGCAGTTGAACGGCAAGTTCATGAACGTCGTAAACAACAGCGGAACTACTAAACCACCCTGATTGATCGCTTTAACGATGAAAGAATGCAGTCGGTTAGGAAGCTTGCAGAAGGAGTACAGCCATGAATGAACCCCAACCCTGGGAGTTTACCTGTAAAACATGCGGCGGCCATAACTTGACCGTCACTCGCGTTTGGAACATCCTGGCCGGGCCTGAAAGTGAAACCTGGCAGGAATGGGGACCGCTCGAAGCTAATCATCTCTGGCGCTTTGAATTCAAGGAAAAGATAGAGAAAGAAAAAGATAAAAATGAAGAAGATGATAGTTGAGCGATGGGATTTCGGTGAGTATACAAAAGATAACTCTTCTTCCAAGCCAGAAGATTATGAAATATTCGAGCCGGAGGACAACCCGGGAAACGACAAGTTTTATGTGAATTGCGCAAGCTGCGATCGCGAGATTGAATTTGGCTGGTCACAACCGGACCGTGGCGGAGGCATATTTCCCGTAGAATGTTCTGACTTCGTTCCCGGGGAATTCTGGCCGGAACCCAGATATTTAGAATCCTGGCATCAGAAACACTGGCTCAAAGCGGGAGATGGCCAGCCATAACCGCTGGTCGGAGCGATGTTCCCCGCGCAAGCGGCGTTCAATCTTAGAGGTAGCATGTCTGAAAATAAAGATGCAGTTGAGATTCATGGCTGTATCGTATGTGCCAGATTATTCAACGTCCTTGCCATGTATACCCCGGGTGGCAAGCTGGTGGATTGTGCAGTGACCAGCCCCGACGGCCATTGCGTACCGAATGAAAGACAACCGCTGGTTGCCTGCGACACCCACACAGCAGAGGAAATTGAGGCTGCTTATAAAAGATGGCTGTCCAGAAATGACAAAGAGGCGGACTATGAACAAGAAGACGAGTAACACGGGTGCCCAATGGACTTCAAAGATTATTATGAAATATTAGGTGTAGCGCCGAACGCCGAAAAAAAGGTCATCCAGCAAACCTTCCGCCAGTTAGCCCGCAAGTTTCACCCTGATGTAAATCCCGGTAATAAAGAAGCAGAAGAGAAATTCAAGACGATCAATGAGGCTTACCAGGTTCTATCGGATACTAAACAGCGCAAGAAGTATGATGAGTTGCTGGCTCAATACCAGCAATGGCAGCAGACGGGCGGCCGCCAACAGGATTTCGACTGGCAAAACTGGTCGGCTTCCCGTGCCGGAACCGGGACTGCTGGCGCGTCGCAACCGGGCAAAGGAACGCGCACGCAATATGCCACTGCTGAAGATTTGGAAGATCTCTTTGGCAGTGATTTACTGTATTCCGACTTTTTCACCAATATCTTTGGCGGTGGCAGGAATAGTGGACGAAGCGACTCCGCCCGGCCCACGTCGCGGACGGGATGTCGAATATAAAGTCGATCTGAGCCTGGAAGAGGCTTTTCACGGTGCGGAGCGCCTGTTGGAAATCGATGGGCATCGCATAAAAGCCGGCATACCCGCGGGCGTGCGCACCGGATCACGAGTCCGACTGGCAGGTCAGGCAAAGCCAGGCCAGAACGGTGGTCCGGCCGGGGATCTGTATTTGATCGTGCAGATCAGCCCCAATGAAACCTTCGAGCGCGAAGGGGATAACTTACACATGGATGTACCGGTCGATATCTTCACTGCCGTTGCCGGTGGTGAAGTGCGCATCCCCGGCCTGGAACGGCCGCTGACTCTGAAAATCCCGCCCCGCACCAACGCCAACCGCACATTCCGCATACGCGGCAAAGGCATGCCCCACCTTCGTGACACCAAAAAGCGCGGCGACCTGTTTGCCCGGGTCAGGCTGGTGCTGCCCGACCTGTTGAGCGATGAGGAAGTCAGCAGCATGCGCGAGTTGGCCACTTCCCGCTCAAACCGTTCTAAAACGCATCCTGATGAGGCAAATGTATGAGCCCCGAGAATCCATCCCAAAAAAGGTATAGGTATGGTCCATACGAAGGCTATGAGTCACGCTGCCAGCGCCGCTTACAAGAAGATCTGGGAGTCGATGAAGCTGCCGCTGAGACAATCCTGCGCCTGCGTAACCAGGTGCTTGAATTACAATCTCGCATTCACCTGCTGGAAGCCGAACTGACCGCACAGGTTACCAGCCAGCAATTGCGCCTGGCTCGTTACCGGGAAGCCTATTACGAGGCCACCTGGATCGAACTGGAAATTCAGGAATGATATTACGGAGAGTTCCATGAACCTCGAAAAGTACACCCAAAAATCACAGGAAGCCTTACTCGCAGCCCAACGGCTGGCGCAGGATTACCAGTGAGTTCAGCGGCCATTAAGACCTTGGCAATAGGCATACTGTGGGCTAAATACGCTCCTTGTTTTTGACGTAGATGAACAACATACGTTGAGCAACAGAAAAGGAGACCGAACCATGAATCGGAAAATCAAAAATATCGCTAATGGTTTGCTGGCCGTTATCATTACTCTGCTAATCGCGGCCTGCGCATCACGTCCGCAGCCGTCGATGCCGGGCGGAACTGCCTGGGGGTCGGGGGCTTTTAGCTCGAACGGTGAACGCATCTATTTCACATCGACTAGCGAGCGCGGTACGGCAATCACCTACACGAGCGGTCCGGGGTCAAACGGTTGGATGATGGGGAACGGGCGACTGGCATGCGCCTCATGCCATGGCCCAAATGGACGCGGCGGTAAACACAGCATGGGGATGATGCAAGTGATGGATGCCAAGGATATTCGCTGGTCAGTCTTGCAGGACGAATTCGACACTGAAAAATTCCGCTTGGCGGTTACGAAAGGTCAAGACCCCGACGGCACGCAGTTGAACACGGATATGCCGCGCTGGAACATCAGCGACGAGGACCTGGCTGATTTGATTGCCTTCCTCAAGACATTACCTTAATGCGGAGAGCAATCGATGACAACCGACATTGGTATGTGGTCGGCGGTGAGAACATGGTTGCAGGCGAGTATCGTAAGATGTAGCAAATTTTACCAGGAGAGAGAAAATGGATATTTTTAACTAGAACAGAACTAGAACTGTTAATGCGTAAAGAACAGCAATGGTGCGTTTCAATCTATATGCCGACCCATCGTACTGGGGTAGATGCCCAGCAGGATCCGATTCGGCTGAAAAACCTGCTCGGAGAAGCTGAGAAGCGCCTGTCTGACCAGGGCGGAGGCACGCGCGATATACAAAGTTTGCTCGAGCCGGTTAACAAATTGTTGCAGGCTTCTGATTTCTGGCAGCATCAGAGCGATGGCCTGGCGATCTTTCTCTCCTCCAATGGAATGCGCCGCTATCGAACTCCCGTTGAACTTTGAAGAATTTATAACCGTCATGGACCGCTTCCATATCAAACCGCTACTGCCCCTTTTCACGGGAGACGGACAGTTTTACATCCTGGCGTTGAGCCAGAACGAAGTCCGGTTGCTGCTGGGCACGCGCTACAGCGTCAGCCAGGTTGACATCGGTCAGGTGGGTGGCAGTCTGGCCAAAGCCATCCCATCTGACGGTCATCAAGCGAGTCTTCAACTCCACGCTTCTGGTTCCACAGGGGGGACATTCGGGGCCGGTTCAGCAACATTCCATGGGCAAGGTGGTGGTAGTGATGAAGACGACAAGAATGAGTTGCTGCGCTACTTTCGCCTCGTCTCGGATGGCTTGACGGAATTTCTCCAGGGAGATCGGGTGCCGCTTGTATTGGCGGGAGTTGAATATTTACTTCCAATCTATAAAGAGGCCAACACGTATCCGTACTTGATGGACACGGTCATCACGGGCAGCCCTGATTTGTTGAGCGCAAACGAGTTGCACAAGAGCGCCTGGGACATTGTTAGCCAACGCTTCCAGACGGCACGAGAAGAGGCTGTCGCCGATTACCGGCAACTTGCCGGCCAGGCAAGCGAGCGAGCCGCAGACGCATTAGAAAAGATCGTCCCGGCTGCTTATCACGGCCGGATTGAAACATTGTTCATCGCCGCCGGAGTGCAGCAATGGGGTGTCTTCAACCCGGATACCAATGAGATTGAATTTCATGATCAAATGGAGTCTGGTGACAATTCCCTGTTGGACCTGGCGGCTGTTCAGACCTATTTGAAAGGTGGAATAGTCTACGCCGTGGACCCGGACAAAGTGCCGGGTGGAACAACCGCTGCTGCTGTGTTGCGTTATTGATCAAGCAAGCGTCAAAAAAATATGGAGTAATTCGATGGCTGACAAAACAAGCAAAACAAAAAAGAAAAGACTTCCTCAAGGACTGCGTAAGCACATAAGACGTTTGAAGCTAGAGGCACGTAAAGAAGGCACTCTTTATAGATCTCCAATCATAAGTCGTACCCTGGCAAAAACAACCGAGGAATAGTTTTTGATGAACACACATACGCAGCAGCACCGTTCCATTTTGCAAAGCATAGCCCATCGGGCTATGCTGGAGCGAGGGCTGCTCCCAGATTTTTCCAGCGAAGCACTTGCCGAACTGGGGCAACTTCAGCGTTCTGTGGCTTCGGCAATCGATAGCGATAAAATTCGAGATAGGCGGAACCTTCTTTGGGCTTCCATTGACAACGATGACTCCCTCGACCTGGATCAACTGACCGTTGCTGAGGCCTTGCCCGCAGACAAGGTGAAAATTCTGGTCGCCATTGCAGATGTAAATTCGTCCGTTAGAAATGGTTCGGCGATTGACGACCATGCGCGCCACAACACCACCTCGGTTTATACGGCTGCTGAGATATTCCCCATGCTGCCCGAGAAACTTTCCACTGATGTGACCTCCCTGAATTTGGACCAGGATCGTATTGCCATTGTGGTCGAGATGCTGGTCGGTACGGATGGGTCGCTTGCAGAGTCAACCATCTACAAAGCCTGGGTACACAATCATGCGAAACTGGCCTATAACAGTGTTGCCGCCTGGCTGGAAAGGAAAGCCGACATTCCCGAAGAAATTGCTGCCGTGCCAGGTTTGGCTGAGAATCTGCAACTCCAGGATCGGGTAGCACAAAGTATGAAGAAACTCCGGCATCAACATGGAGCGCTTAGCCTGGAAACTATCGAGGCCAAGCCGGTCTTCGATGGCGATCAAATCCGCGCGCTCGAAATAGAGGAAAAGAACCGCGCCAAGGAGATCATCGAAGATTTCATGATCGCGGCAAACGGTGTAACTGCGCGTTATCTCTCAGCCAACGGATTCCCCTCGATCCGGCGCATGGTGCGCACGCCCAAAAGATGGGAGCGGATCGTAGAAATCGCGTCGGACCACAAGTTCGGACTGCCGCCCAATCCGGATTCAAAAGCGCTGGAAGAGTTCCTCATCCATGAAAAAGCCGCAGATCCCCTGCGCTTCCCCGACTTGTCCCTGGCAGTGATCAAGCTTCTGGGGAAGGGTGAATATGTTGCCGAACTTCCTGAAGCGAACGCTCCGGGTCACTTTGGACTGGCAGTCAAAGACTATGGCCACTCGACAGCTCCCAATCGCCGCTACCCTGACCTGCTGACGCAGCGCTTGTTGAAAGCAGCCCTGGATGGGAACCCTGCGCCCTACAGCAAAGATGAATTGGATGACCTGGCTGCCCATTGCACAGAAGCAGAAGATGCGGCCAATAAAGTGGAACGCCGGGTGGAAAAATCCGCCGCCGCGCTGCTGCTTGAATCAAGGATCGGAGAGCATTTCGATTCGATTGTTACGGGTGCTTCCGAGAAGGGGACGTGGGTCCGGCTTCTCAGCCTGCCGGTCGAAGGCAAACTGGTACAGGGGTTCGAGGGCCTGGATGTCGGTGATCAGATTGGAGTGAAGTTAATATCGGTAGATGTGCAACGAGGGTTTATTGATTTCAGGAACGTTAATTCGTCAAGGCATTGATACTGGAAAAAGAAAAGCGAGGATCACATGAACAACAAACAACAATTCTCAATTGAAGAAGCTCGCTCAATCGGAACACAGCTCAAAATTGATTGGTCACAAATTGACCTGGAGCAGTTTCGGCGAGGGCTCGAAGTAGAACTCGAACATGGCGCGATTGATCCGGAGACTAATGTGACCGGTGACAACCTTTTGCTCACGGGAAAAATCGCCTGGGCGCATCTGAAAGAGATTCGAGATTACTACACACGGTTGGATCAGATGGAGGCCGAGGCTGAGTCTCGGGCATAGACAACAAACTGGGATTACATGGTGAATATGTGAATTTCGCCCGGCAGTTATTGGTCAAGGGTCTTCCCGACCAGCCGCAGGAAACGCCCATACCATATCCTGCTACCGAAACGCCAACCCCCGTTGTGAGTGTTACGCCGAAGGCCACACCGTAAAATCACTCACAGATTTCGCGAAAAATTCCTGTGATCAGAGTAGTTGTAGATACACCCCGCTAAAAAACGGTGTACCTTCATTCGAAAAAGGGAAACTGAACATGAAAACCGAACCAAACGATACGCAACCTGAAGCACTTAATGGACCTGCCCAGCCTGATCCCGCTTCAAAACCGGACCCTGTGCCTGCTCCCGCTAAACCGGCCAAACCCCAACTGGGGCGTTTTCGCCGCTTCTGGCGGACCTCATTGATTTGGCTAGCAATGGTCGCCGTTTCCTTCCTGGCTGGCGTGTTGATCTTCAACTTTGCGCGCTACCAGCCGCTTAATGAGCGGTTAAATCAAACCCGGAGCGAACTGACACAGTCCAACCAGAACATCAGCAACCTGGAAGGCAAACTCGCTGCCGCAAGCAACAAAGTTACCGCCCTCGAAAATGACAACCAGGCTCTCCAATCCGAACTGGATACTGCCACCACCCACCTCGAACTTCTGCAAGCGCTGGTAGATGTTAATAACGCTCGCCTGGCGCTGGTTGATGATGATGTACCTGCGGCCAAGGCTGCGCTCAAAAATACCGCACAACAGTTGGATAGTTTGGCCCCACGCATCGCCGAAGTGGATACCAACCTGGCGCAAAGCATGCCCCAACGCCTGGCACTCATCCTCGCCGGCCTAGACAGCGACATCGAAACTGCCAAAGTAGACCTAGAACTGCTCACCGGCAATCTGTTGGATGTGGAAGCTGCTTTGTTCGACGAGTAAATTTTTTCCGATCTCGATTTGTCACAGAGTTGCATCGGTGCAAGCAGTATGCAGCTCCACTTTTGTTTGGAGGCATATGGATGGAAGCTTTCTTGCAAAACCTACTCTATTTTGCCCACCAGACTTGGCAAAATATTCGGCGTAAATACGCAATTGAAGATGCCTTGGTTGAACTCATCGTCACCCTGGTTGCCAACGATAATTGGATGGAGTTCACCACCCTGCGCTACGTGGTGGATTTCAAGAAACGCCGCAGCACAAAAGATTTACTCTTCACCCGCATTCTGGATGGAGGAGCTGCCAGCTACGGGCGCGTCTCAATGGCTTCAGCAACTTTTCATTTGGTTGAAGCGCCGGTTTTTGATGTGCGACTCCATACGTCTGAAAAATAGGTTGTGTTTTCCTAAAATTTTGGAAAAGATGCCTGTCATGTTTTGCACAAGTTTCTGTATAAGTGTAAGAACTCCACCTAGAAAAAACTACCTACTAAAATAGGGGCAGGTTGCGGATTGCAAACCTGCCCCTACTGGGTTGAGTTTGGCTAAATTATTTTAGTAACCCATGCCGCCCATGCCGCCCGGAGGCATAGCAGGACCAGAGCTCTTTTCTTCGGGCATATCCGTGATGAGCACGTCGGTGGTCAGGATCATAGCCGCGATGGAGGCAGCATTTTCGAGAGCACCGCGCACAACCTTCACGGGATCGATAACGCCAGCTTTGATCATATCCGTGTACTCAGCGGTCAGCACGTTGAAACCAATGTTCTTGTTGTCTTTCTCAGCAGCCGTGCGGCGCACGGTATCGATGATGACCGAGCCATCCTCGCCAGCGTTGGAAGCGAGCTTGCGAATGGGAGCTTCAAGGGCCTTGCGGACAATGTTGATGCCAACTTTGGTCTCTTCATCCTTAGCCTTGATCTTATCCAGAGCAACGCTAGCGTTGATAAGAGAAATCTCACCACCGGGCACGATGCCTTCTTCCACAGCAGCGCGCGCAGCGGAAAGCGCATCTTCAACACGGTGCTTCTTTTCCTTGAGTTCAGTCTCAGTGGCAGCACCAACACGGACGATGGCAACGCCGCCGGAGAGCTTCGCCAGGCGTTCCTGCAGTTTCTCGCGATCGTAGTCGCTGGTGCTTTTATCGATCTCGGTGCGGATCTCTTTGATGCGGGTGGTAATGGCGTTCTTTTCACCCTTGCCGCCAATGATGGTGGTGTTCTCTTTATCGGAGACAACTTTCTCAGCGCGGCCCAGATCTTCTATAGTAGCGGACTCCAACTTGCGGCCGGTTTCCTCAGAGATAACGGTGCCCCCGGTCAATGTAGCGACGTCCTGCAACATGGCCTTGCGGCGGTCACCAAAGCCCGGCGCTTTGACAGCCAGCACGTTCAGCATGCCACGCAGTTTGTTGAGCACAAGAGTAGCCAGGGCTTCGCCATCAACGTCTTCAGCGATGATGACCAGTTCGCGCTTGCCAAGCTGGACGAGTTTTTCCAGCAACGGGACAATGTCCTGCGCAGCAGAGATCTTCTTCTCGTTGATCAGCACGTAAGCTTCAGAGATGGATGCTTCCATCTGCTCGGTATCGGTGATGAAGTAAGGCGAAAGGTAGCCACGGTCGAACTGCATACCTTCGACATACTCAGTCTCGAACTGCATGGACTTGGATTCTTCCACGGTAATAACGCCGTCTTTACCGACTTTGTCCATCACATCGGCAATCAAGTTGCCAATCTCGGCATCCGCAGCGGAGTTGGTCGCAACGTAACCGATCTCTTCTTTGGTGTCGATCTTGACAGCTACTTTGCGCAGTTCTTCACTAACAGCATCGGTCGCCATCTCGATACCGCGCTTGAGCAGCATCGGGTTGTAGCCAGCCTCAAGTGCTTTCAAGCCTTCATTTACGATGGCATGTGCCAGAATAGTCGAGGTAGTGGTACCGTCACCAGCGATGTCATTGGTCTTGGTGGCAGCTTCTTTGAGCAGTTGCGCACCCATATTCTCAAACGGGTCATCCAGTTCGATTTCTTTGGCAACCGATACCCCATCATGAGTGATGGTCGGCGAGCCAAATTTGCGATCTATTGCAACGTTGCGGCCTTTAGGACCCAGTGTTGCTGAAACAGCTTCAGCAACAACATTGATACCACGTTTAAGTTTACGTCGTGCTTCTTCAGAAAAGGCGAGTTGTTTAGCAGCCATAGCTTAATTCCTCCAATAAAATCAGATTATTTGACGATCGCGAGCAGGTCGCTCTCGCGTAAGATGAGCAATTTCTTGCCATCGGTTTTGAATTCGGTGCCACTATACTTGGCGTACAAAACCTTGTCGCCAACTTTGACATCCATAGGGATGTAGTCACCGTCTTCATCACGACCACCTGGGCCAGCTGCCAGAACAATACCCTGCTGGGGTTTTTCCTTAGCGGTCTCGGGCAACACGATGCCACCAACCGTTACCTCTTCCTGTTCGATGGGTTCAACCACAACGCGGTCGCCCAAAGGTTTGATGGAAAGTGTCATTTGATTCTCCTAAAAAGCGATTGTGTTCATTTTTAGCACTCTACCAGTTAGAGTGCTAAAATATAATTGGATAATACTGTTCTTTATTTCACAAGTCAAGCGTGGGGTGGAAACTACAACAAACTTCTTACAATTTGCGGTAATGGAGTTGTATTCATATCAAAATTCACTTCTGGTGTGATAGTTGGGGCAAAGGAGGCTGCCGACTTCGTGCTGCTCAAGCAGGATTTGGACATTCTGCGGGAGGAAATTGACGTTGGTCGAGTGACCTTCGCCAACACGCTCAAATATATTCTGACGACAATCAGCGCTAACTTTGGCAACATGTTCAGCATGGCCGGGGCTTCATTGCTCCTGACATTTCTGCCCTTACTTGCTCCGCAAATCCTGCTCAACAACTTCCTGTTCGACATTCCCGCCACCGCCAACGCCGGTGACAATGTAGACCCGGAGTGGGTGGAAAAGCCGCGTCGCTGGAACACCATTTTTTTCCGCGATTACATGGTGCTCTTCGGTTTGGTCAGCTCAATCTTCGATTTCCGGACTTTCGGGGTGCTACTGTTTCTGTTCCGCGCTTCCCCAGAAGAGTTCCGCACCGGCTGGTTCATTGAGTCACGCATTAACGGAACTGGTCATCGCGCTCGTCGTGCGAACGCGTCATGTGTTCTTCCGTAGCCGGCCGGGCAAACTTTTGCTGGTAAGCACGCTGATCGTTATAGGTATAACTCTCGTGTTGCCGTATTTCCCCTTCAACTTTTTTATTTGGCTTCATCCCGTTGCCTTTCCCACTTATGCTGACGATGCTCGGACTCACGGTGCTATATGTCCTGGTCACTATTGACATTTACCAAAGTTGGTTAAGTTTGAGACCTGCATGCTGAAAGCAGCCGAGCAAGATGTCTGGCCGTTTCCGTAACCGAGCAAAACCTTGATCCAAAGAGCTGCGAATTTCATCCTTGGAGTGCAAAACGGCATTTTTCATGCGACGCTTGACGTTTCCGTGGCAATACTCTTCTGGATTGAGTTCTGGTGCATAGGCTGGCAGATACTCCATATGAATATTCGGATGCTTTTCCAAAAACGCTTTCACGGCTTTGCCTTTGTGAGTAGGAGACCGATCCCAGATCAGGATGAAAGGACCTTTGATTTGACGCACAAGATGTTTCAATCCAACCAGCAGTTTTTCAGCATTAATCGAACCTTCAAAATGTCGTTTGTAGATTTTGCCCGAAATCGTCAAGCCGACCATTGTCGAGATTTCTCGGCGAAATTTGGTGATCCGTTTCAGTTGCGGAGTTTTTCCCTTCGGTGCCCAAGTGAAACTGACCGGCTCTGCATAGGAAAGTCCAAATTCATCTTCAAACACGATCTCTGCGCCGAGCCGCCGCGCTTTTTTTATCCTGGGCAAGTCCCGGCTCAACCAAGCGCGGACCAATTCTTCATCTCGTTCCATCGCTCTTGGGTCTACTTTTTGCACGCTCCAGCCCAGATCATCCAACAACCGGCTGATGTAATTCTGATGATAGACCACGTCGAATTCTCGTTTGATCAACTGCTTCACCCGAGCCTGGGTCCATTGTTCTGTTGGAAAACCGGCCGCTATGGCGCCTTCTTCCAGCTTTTTGACCAACTCCGCCTTTGCAACACCATCCAATTTCGGCGGTCTGCCAGTCGCTTTTTGCGCTTGCAGAGCTTGTGGCCCTTCTTCAACAAGCTGCTTTTTCCATTTGCTCACAGCAGCCTCGGCCACTCCCGAAGCAGCGATGACCGCCTTGCAAGGATTACGTGACAAAGGAAACATCCAGCCAGGGCAAAAGGTATTGATCCAAGGAGCTTCGGGTGGTGTGGGGACATTCGCGGTACAAATTCCCAAAACGTTCGGGGCGGAAGTCACTGCAGTGTGCAACACTAGGAATCTGGAAATGGTGCGCTCGCTTGGAACGGACCATGTTATCGATTACACGCAGGAAGATTTCACACGCAATGGGCAACGGTATGATTTGATCCTAGCAGTGAACGGCTATCATCCGATATCAGATTATTTGCGTGCATTAAGTCCTGAGGGAACCTATATCGTCGCCGGAGGTTCCATGCTTCAACTCTTCCAGGCTGCGCGTCAAGGAAGGCAAACTTCAAAGACAGGGGGCCGGAAAACGTATGTCGTGTCGCTCGTGCAAAGCCAAACGGATTTGTTTTTTTGAAAAAACTTCTTGAATTTGGAAAAGTTATACCGATCATCGATGGACGTTACCCGTTGAGTAAAACTCCTGAAGCTTTCTGGCATTTCGAGAAAGTACACCCCAAGGGAAAGGTTTTCATCACTCTGGTATAATTTATTATCTAATCCATCTCATCGAACGTCCCCCAATTTGTTACGCTCCGCGAACCCTATTCCCGTCGGGGCCGCCAAAGTTGAAAGAAAAACCAACCAAAAAGGTTGGTTTTTTGTTATTTTATACCTGTGTTCATCCCAAAAAATTAGTTTGTTTCTTTGTTACGCTCCGCGGTGTTACCGCAGTTAAACGTGATCAATCAGCCCACCTTTGGGCCAATGCGAGCATAGCCTGAGAAGGTCTGCCGCGCTGAATAGGTGGGCTCCAACGTGGTGGAGGTACTTTGAAGGCAAATAATTCACTGTAAGTCCATCGGTGATCGGTCAGTTTAGCGGCAATAGCTGGTGTGCGCTGCACCCAATGATGACCGAAAGAACCTACGGAGAGCTTGAGACGCAAGCCGTGATGATAATCGCAGAAGTTATAGAAGCAGCCGGTGATATACATGCCTGCCACCAAGGTTTCGGAACGGCGCGCCAATGTGCGCGTTCGTCGCACCAGGTTGTTGAACCGCAAGCGAAACGTGGCATTGAGCCGTTCAATGAAAGCCGTATTGATGACGCCTTTCCCATTTTGGGTAGCTCTAATCAAGCGCTCCACCATTTCTTGGCTGCCTTGCACAATACGTCGGTCAACGGTCAGGACACCTTCAACACGCTGTTTGACAACCTGCACAATGGCGATATCTGGCCAGGAAACCATTTTGCAGCGACCGATTTCGCCTCGCCAATGCGGTACTTTGCTTCGAAAAGCCATCCGAAAAGCAGTGACGTAACTTGCCAAACCATCTGCTGCCAGTAACAAAGGACGACAAAGCGCAATCGCGCGTACCTTATCTACTAATGATTGGATCAAATCCAGGTCTCGCTTGCGGCTGACCACGCCTCCTAACCACAACCGGGTAGGGACTGCCAGCGCCAACGCCATCCAGTAGGATCCCATCAAAGTCTTGACCTTGATTTCATCGGCTTGCACCTGTGCCCCATGTTGACGGGGTACCTGCTGTAAATCTTGCTGGCTCTTTTCCACAATATGCTCATGGATACTTTGACAATGTTTGCCTGCGCGTTCATGCCAATCTCTAACCGTTCGTTCATCCAGATCGAATGCTTTGACGATTGCTTGAAGCGGACACCCATATGCCAGCAAGATGATCACACACAGCACAATTTCCGGGATCGTGACGAAGACGATAAAAAATCGTCCCTTTGCTAGTCGTAAAAGTTCCCTGACAAACATCGCAAATAAAGCGCTTGTCTTTCTGGCTGTGAACGTGAATATTCCCTTTTCCAGTTTGACCTCTTGCCGGACACGCCATATTCGGGCAAAATATATCTCGTGGGTTCATTGGCAGCTCTCAAGGATTTGGTAGTCCTATGAGTTTGCCTGTGAACCCCATTTTTTGTCAAGTTTCTGCCTCTCCACGTTTTAGTGGGGTGACACCGCTCCGCGGGGTCCATAAAAAGTCGATTTTTATCGGAGCCGCGATTACTTCAGCAAGTTTTGTATACATGTTTATAATTGATTTATGGCTGTACCAATTTTAGCGACTAAACTTTACGTGCCTCCACCCCGGCCTAAAGTTGTCCTTCGCCCGCACCTGATTGATCGCTTGAACGAAGGTTTGGCGATGGGTTGCAAGCTGACGCTTATCTCCGCTGCGGCTGGCTTTGGCAAAACCACACTGGTCAGCGAATGGGTTGCCAGTTGTGGCAGGTCGGTCGCCTGGCTGTCGCTGGACGAAGGGGACAACGACCCGGTGCGTTTCATCTCTTATCTGGTAGCGGCATTGCAGACCATCAAGGCGGGTATGGGCGAGGGTCTGTTGGCAGCGCTCCAATCCCCCCAGCCGCCATCCATCGAATCGATCCTGACAACCCTGCTCAATGAAATCGTCAGTGCCCCGGATCCCTTCATCCTCGTCCTGGATGACTACCACATCATTGATTCTAAACTGGTTGACAATGTCCTCACCTTTCTGCTCGAGCACCTGCCAGCCCAGATGCACCTGGTCATCGCCACCCGTGAGGATCCACATTTGCCCCTGGCCCGGTTACGTGCCAGGGGTCAATTCACGGAGCTGCGTGCCGCCGACCTGCGTTTCACCCCTGCCGAGGCGGCCGAATTTCTCAACCAGGTGATGAGTTTAAACCTCCCGGCGGAAGACATTGCCGCGCTGGAGGCCCGCACCGAAGGCTGGATTGCCGGCCTGCAATTGGCCGCGCTTTCCATGCAGGGAGGTCAAGACGCCACCAACTTCATCCAATCGTTCACCGGCAGCCACCATTTTGTGCTGGATTATCTGATGGAAGAAGTCCTGGGACAGCAGTCCGAAAGCGTCCAGAATTTTCTGTTGCGCACATCGATCCTTAACCGCATGTGCGGCTCCCTTTGTGACGCTGTTCTACTGGACTCCCCTGCTTCCGGGCAGAAAACCCTGGAATATCTCGAACACGCCAACCTGTTTATCGTCCCCCTGGACAACGAACGGCGTTGGTACCGCTATCACCATCTCTTTGCGGAATTGCTGCGACAACGACTGCAGCAGGGTGGCAACGTAGCCGAATACCACATACGTGCCAGTCAATGGTACGAAGACAATGGCCTTGAATTGGAGGCGTTTCAGCATGCGGCTGCCGCCCAGGACATTGAGCGCGCCTCGCGTCTGATCCAAGGAAAGGGGATGCCCCTGCACGTGCGTGGCGCGCTGGTCCCTGTACTGAGCTGGCTGGAGTCGCTGCCTGCGACGGCGCTGAATGAAAGGCCCATATTATGGGTGATGTATGCCGGGGCATTAACCACGGCCGGTCAAGTGACCAGCGCCGAACAAAAACTTAAGGCGGCTGAAGCCGCTTTGCAAGGCGCCGAGCTGGACATCGATACCCGCGACATGGTAGGAAGGATTGCCAACAACCGAGCTACCCTGGCTTTCATCCAGTACCAGGCAGATACAGCCATTGTTCAGGCACGTCGTGCCCTGGAGTATTTGCGCCCCGACAACCTGCCTGTCCGCACCATAAGTACCTGGGCGTTGGGGGCTGCCTACCAACAAAAAGGAGACCGTACCGCGGCCGGCCGGGCTTTTACGGAAGCCATTTCCATCAGCCAAACGATAGGACATACTTTCGTCACCAAATTGGCCACGATGGGTCTTGGCAGGGTGCAGGAAACAGAAAACAGGCTCTATCTGGCTGCCGAGACCTACCGGCACGCCCTGCAACTGTTTGGAGAATATCCGCTGCCGTCTGCCAGTGAAGCGCATCTTGGCCTGGCGCGGATCTGCTACGAATGGAACGACCTGGATGCCGCTGAACAGCACGGGCAGCAGAGCCTGCGGCTGGCGCAGCAGTGGGATCGTGTGATCGACAGATTCATTGTTTGCGAGCTGTTTCTTGCCCGCCTGAAACTGGCGAGGGGGGACGCAGACGGGGCGGCCGCTCTGTTAGCGGAGACCGGGCAGTCCGTGCACCGGCATCACTTTTTGCAGCGGATCCCCGACCTGGCTGCGCAACAAGTGATCGTGCTGCTGCATCAGGGGGATCTGGGGGCAGCCGCTCATCTCGCGCAGAGGCATGCGCTGCCCTTCAGCCAGGCCCGGGTATATCTGGCTCAGGGAGACCCGTCTTCCGCGCTGGCATTTTTGGATCCCTTGCGCCAACAGGTGGAAGCAAAAGGATGGGCGGATGAACTGCTCAAGGTGATGGTTCTCCAGACGATCGCTCTGCACGCGCAGGGCGAACAAGACAAGGCTGCGCAACTGCTGGGCGAAGCGCTGGCGCTGGCCGAGCCGGGTGGTTTTGTTCGCATCTTTGTGGATGAAGGCGAAGCGATGCGATTGTTGATCGAAAAACAATCGCGCCATCGAGACTATCCGCGAAACGGTTATGCGCAAAAACTCCTGGCTGCTTTCCCGCAATCGATGGAAGCCACTCCCCCATCGAAAATCGCCAATCAAAAATCCAAAATGATCGAGCCTTTGAGCGAACGCGAGCTGGAAGTGCTCATGCTGCTGCGCAGCGAATTAAACGGCCCGGAAATTGCCGGACAACTGATCGTGTCGCTCAACACCTTACGCACCCATACCAAAAACATTTTCAACAAACTGGGGGTCAACAACCGCCGGGCGGCCGTCCGCCAGGCCGAGGAACTCGATTTGTTCTAACTGGCCCAAAAGCCCAATTCTGACCCCGACAGGTGTGCTCAAACCATCTGCGGGGTTTTTGTTTTTCCCCAACAATCACCACCTCAATCACATCATGTGGTGATGACACCTCCCCACACCGGGCGGTATCCTTTAGGCACATAAACCACGAAAGGAAAGATGCGAGGCGCAGGATGCGTGACAAACAAACATGCGACGAAACACAGAACCAGCATCAGTGCTACGAAATCCGCCTCAAGGGACACCTGGATGACCAGTTGGAGCGACTGGTTTGAGGGCCTGACCATCACGCTGGAAGAAAACGGCAATACGCTTCTAACCGGTCCCGTGATCGATCAGGCCGCCTTGCATGGCCTGCTCAAAAAAGTGCGTGATTTGGGCATGCCATTGGTTTCAGTCAATCGCATTGAATCCGGCCCCTTGACTACGCTGAGATAGGCATGTCAGATGCGTCAGATGTCCAAAAAGCCATTCAATAGCTATCCACTTGACCAGGGACAAGACTAGCCCTGTGCAGGGGGAATATTCCGGGCAATTTACCTACTATTAGTATGCAGTAATGTCCTTCTTGATAAAAATCCATATCGTTCAAAAAAGGAGTAATCAAAATGAATTCAATCAAAAAGACCACGGAAAAGATGGATACGAAAATTCTGCTCTCAACATTATGGATAGTTGTAATGATTAATATGGCTTATGCGGATATTCTTTCATTACATATCCCTGGGGTATTAGAGGAAGTGACGAAAACCTCAGTCAGCACCGGCACCCCGATTTCCCAGCTTATGCTGGGCGGCGCAATAATGTTGGAAATTCCGATTGTTATGATTTTCCTCTCTCGAGTATTGAAGTATAAGGTGAATTGTTGGGCTAACATCATCGCAAGTGTAATTACTATTGCGTATGTTGTCGGTGGTGGAATACTATATCCTCATTACATATTCATAGCAACTATAGAAATTGTGTGTATGTTACTCATTGTTTGGTTTGCATGGAAGTGGCGCAACCCTGAAGGGTAGCCCGGCAGATGCGCCAGATGTCATATCGTAAAACTCATCCATATCGTTCAAAAAAGGAGATACACATGAAAACCTTGCAGAAATTCGGCGGTTTCGCCGCCCTGTACCTGGCAGTTGCCTACTTGATCGGAATGGTTATCTTTCTCGTCGTTCTGGACTACCCCAGCATCACCGACCCGGCCCAAAAGGTGGCCTTGCTCGTCGAGATGCAGATGGTCATCTTTTCGACCAACCTGCTCATGTACGTGTTCTTTGGCCTTTTCTTGATCGTCCTGTCGCTGGCGTTGTACGAGCGGTTGAAACCCGGCGCACCGGCGATGATGCAGGTAGCAACCGCGATCGGGATCATCTGGGCTGGCTCACTGATCGCCAGCGGCATGGTCGCGAATGCCGGGATCGCCCCTGTCGTCGCGCTGTATGCCAAAGATCCGGCCCAGGCTGCATTGACCTGGCAGGGAATTGAAGCCGTGGCAAACGGGCTGGGTAACGCCAATGGCGAAATCCTGGGCGGCCTTTGGGCGCTGCTGGTCAGCTTGGCTGCGCTGCGGGCTGGCGGGCTTCCCAAGGGCCTGAATATGCTCGGCTTGTTGGTCGGCGCGGTGGGCATCATCTCCCTTATCCCAGGCTTGACCGACCTGATGACCGGCGTTTTTGGCTTGAGCCAAGTCATCTGGTTCGTCTGGCTGGGGATTGTGCTGCGAGGATGACATGAAAGCGATTGTATACACAAAATTTGGCCCACCCGAGGTTCTTCAACTTAAAGAGGTAAGAAAACCCACGCCCAAAGATAATGAGGTGCTAATAAAAATACATGCGACGACAGTCGTAAAAGAAGACCCGGACATGAGGGCTTCCCCAGGTTTTAATGGATTCCTGAAACCCAGAAATGCGATTCTGGGGCAAGAGCTGGCCGGGGAGATTGAATTTATCGGCAGAGATGTGACCCGCTTCAAACCCGGCGACCAGGTATTTGGCTTCGACATGTTTGGCGCGTATGCAGAATACAAATGTATGCCTGAAAACGGGGCGCTGGCCATCAAGCCAGTCAATCTGAGCTATGAAGAAGCGGCCAGCGTCCCGAATGGGGCATTAACCGCGCTGCCTTTTCTGAGAGATAAGGCCAAGATCCAGAGTGGACAAACAGTGCTGATCTATGGCGCTTCTGGATCGGTTGGCGCTGCAGCGATACAGTTAGCCAGGTATTACGGGGCGAAGGTAACCGGGGTATGCAGTACTGCGAATTTGGAATGGGTCAAATCTTTGGGAGCCGATCAGGTGATCGATTACACCCAGGAGGATTTTACCGAAAACAGCAAGACCTATGACATTATTTTTGATACGGTAGGCAAGCGTTCGTTTTCAGAGTGCAAAGGCTCGCTGGCAGATGGAGGCATCTATCTTGCTACGGTCCCTACACCGGCAATCATGCTCCAAGCGTTATGGTCCGCAAAGAGCGGCAGCAAAAAGGTAAAGTTTGTAGCGGCGGGTTTGAAGCCGGCAAGGGAGAAGATCAAAGATCTTGTCTTCCTCACAGAGTTGATCGAGGCGGGGAAGATAAAACCGGTCATAGATAGATGCTATCTGTTGGACCAGATGGCCGAGGCGCACCGGTATGTCGAGCAAGGGCATAAAAAAGGCAACGTTGTTATCACGGTGGGAATTACTCACCAAGAACAAGGAGAGAAAAAATGAACACAAACAAATCGACCGCTGGAATAGATCCCACAGTAAAACTTTCGTTATTAATGAACGAAAACATATTCTTGAATCAAATTCAACAAATTGGCATCGGCCTCGCCTTCATCATCTTCCCCATGCTGTTTATCTTTGCCTTCACGGTCCACCCTGGTTTGCTACAGCCTCACCTGCTGAGTCCAGAAGAGCTCATACTCAGATCCCATAGTAATGGACTCTTGCAATTCGGACACGTGTTAGTTACGTTGAGCACTACCCTTTTAATTGTGGTGGCCCTGCATTTTATGAAGCTACTTGATCGCGGCCCTGGTGCCTGGGCTGGTTTTATCGGTGCCGCAATAGCTATCTTTGGCGCAATTATTCTGGCAGCGGATAAAGGTGCGTTATGCCTGACCATGAGCGCTTTCGACACATTACCAGAAAAGGTATTCACCCAAATCATGCCGGGTGTATTGGCTATGTTTACAAAACAAGGCTGGTTGGGGTTGTTGTGGGGCATCGTATTCCTGCCCATTGGCTTTGCCATTCAAGCCATTGCCTTACTCAAGACTCATACTTTTCCTCGCTGGCAAAGCATATTGTTCTTGATCGGCGTGTTACTGGTGAGCGTCCCCGATGGTCTTGAAATCATTAATCTGAATGCCTCGATCCTGATGGCAATTGCACTCGTTCCATATGGAATAAAGATCATCGCAAAAGCATCATGAAATTTTTCTGCAAAAGTTGGCAGGCCAGGTATTTTCCTCGCGGATACCACGCCAATTTAGGATGTACTGAAAAAATGAGTAATACTGAACAAAACTTCTGGCTCAATGTGACCATCTTTGTGGCTCTTCTGATAACAGCCATAACAGGCTTTATTTTATGGCTCGTTATCCCCCACAAATTGGAAATTGTCTTTCTGGGGTTTTCCCGCAGCGTGTGGGTAGCTGCCCATATCTACTCGGGGGTGGTGGGTATTGCCGGTATTTTTATGCACATTGTCAGGCACTGGGGTTGGCTCAAGGCTTTGCGCGGACGCCGTCTCAGTGAGATGCCGGAAAAGCTACGTACCAATCGTGTCATAGACCGGCTCATGTGGATTACCTTTATCGCGACCAACGTTTTCTTTGCGATCGCATGGGCCATCCACTTTGGCAATGAAATTTATATTGTGAGGGTTCCAGATCGCCTGCACGTAGTGTTTGGAGTCGCGTGGACAATCCTTACGATTGTGCATCTTGCATTGCACTGGAAGTGGATACAATCCCCTTCCCAGCGCTATACCCATGTCAATTTAAGGGGTACCAACGACTTTCAGTAGCAGGAAAATATCTAGAATGACTCACGCTAGCAAACGCTGGAAAATATTTGCTTCCAGTGACAAATTCTACTGTCAATTACGAATGCTAATGATTCATTAGCCACGAGCGGCAAATGGAATAAGGAACACCAATCATGAAAATAGTTGTCCTAAACGGAAGCCCTAAAGGCGAAGACAGCATCACCCTACAGTACGTCGCATACATTCGCAAGCATTTCCCTCAACACGATTTTAAAATCATCCATGTATCCCAGCGCATTAAAAAGATAGAGAGAGACCGGGAAGCCTTTCAGGAAATCATCGATGAGATTCGATCAACCGATGGCGTTTTGTGGTCTTTCGGACTTTGGGTTCTATGTGTCCCCGCTCAGTATATGCGGTTCATCGAACTGATTTCTGAGAGGGGGATGGAAGATGCGTTCGAGAACAAGTATGCTGCTGTAATGACCACTTCCATCCATTTCTACGACCACACCGCCCACAATTACATGCGAGCTGTCTGTGAAGACCTTAATATGAAATACGTGGATGCCATCTCTTTGGACATTATTGACATGATGCAAGAGGAGAGAAGACGGGAGATAATAATTTTCGCTGAGGGTTTCATCAAGGCTATTCAAGAGCAAGCTTCAACCTCAAGGCTTTTCAACCCACTTACTTTCAGTGACTTTGTGTACCAGCCGACCGAGCCGAAAACGAGAATTGATACCAGAGACAAAAAGGTTTTGGTCTTGACAGATGCGAACGACAGCCATACCAATTTGGGAAAGATGATACAGCGATTCAAGCAATCTTTCGCAAATCAGATAGAAGTGATTGACCTGAACAGCGTAGACATTCGCGGTGCTTGCCTGGGTTGTATGCGCTGTGGATATGATTACACCTGTGCGTATAAAGACGGTTTTGCTGACTTCTACAACCAGCGCGTGAGAACTGCCGATGTTATCGTCTTCGCCGGGAGTGTCAAAGGTCGGTATCTTTCTTCTCTATGGAAAACGTTCTATGATCGAGCGTACTTTTGGAACCACACGCCATCCCTTGCTGGAAAACAGTTGGGATACATCATTTCAGGGTCTTTGAGACAAAACCCTAATCTCACCCAAATTCTCGAAGCATCTTCGATCGCGCGGCAACATGCCAATCACGTGGACATTATTACCGACGAGGGTGAGAACTCGGCAGAGATTGACGCTTTGTTACAGGGTTTCGCGCAGCGTCTGGTCAGTTTTGCTGAAAAAGGGTACATCAGACCGCAGAACTTCCTCGGTGTTGCAGGGCACAAGGTTTTTAGAGACGATATTTGGGGAAGGCTTCGGCCTCTTTGGCAAGCAGACTATAGGTATTTTAAGAAATACAAGCTGTTCGACTTTCCGCAGAAAGATTACAAAATCAGGGCGCTGACGTCTATCTTGATGTTGTTAACCAGGATACCAGGTGTCAGAAAAAAATACTACGCCAATGTAAAGGCCTTCCCATCTGGAAGATTGAAAAATCTTATCGAGCACGTCGATTAGCTCACCCCATAATCGGTGCACTATAGCTTCACTTAGCAAACGGATGGATTACACCAAATCTTGAACAACAGAAAGAAGGAAAAAATGACAAGGATCTTCACATTCATAATCATTTTGATGGCTTTGACAGCCTGCGCAGCGCCCCAGACTCAGGCGGTTCCTGAACCTGCTCCAACGGAAACGTCTCAGGTGGGTATGCCAAATCCTGCTTCAGTCTATTGCGAGCAGAATGGGAATAAACTCGAAATTCGCACTGCTGCCGATGGCAGCCAATCCGGCGTATGTGTGTTTCCGGACGGCAGCACCTGTGACGAGTGGACTTATTTCCGGGGAGAGTGTGGACCCGAAGCACCAACAAGCCCAATCCCTGACACGACTGTTGATGCAACCACAGAAGCAAGTAGTGGCACAAAAGAACAAGGATCAGGCGGTTACATGCCACCCGGTACCACAGAAGAAATAACAGACTGGTGGGGCGTCATCAAGAGTACGCAACCCGGCGCACAGTATGATGACTTCTTCGAGCGGCAGGACATGGGGCAGATTATCTACTTTGGCATTGATTCAATAGATCCAGCGGTAAAGCCCCAGATCGAGGCGCTGCGCGACAGCGGCAAGATCGTTCACCTATACGGCAAATTACTGAGCAACGTGCCCGACTACAACGGCTCACAGGTCCAGGTGGACCGCATCGAGATTGAAGGGTAACGGTCCGTCGCGAATAGCTGTGGGTTTCGGTAAAGAGTGTCCTGGCCTTGGTTGGGACACTCTTTAGATTGGGTGTGTGTTATATAATTGTTCTATGCCTGCTCCAATTTTAGCCACGAAACTTTATATCCCCCCACCTCGGGCTAAAATTGTCCTGCGTCCCCACCTGATCGAGCGGCTGAACGATGGTTTGGGGATGGGTTGCAAACTTACGCTCATCTCCGCTTCCGCCGGGTTTGGCAAGACCACACTGGTCAGCGAATGGATTGCTGGTTGTGCGAGGCTGGTCGCCTGGCTTTCGCTGGACGAAGGGGATAACGGCCTCACACGCTTTCTAACTTACCTCATCGCTGCTTTGCAGACAATTGTCCCAAATATTTGCACGGGAGTGTTGAGTGCGCTCCAATCCCCTCAACCACCACCAACCGAAACGATTCTGACAACCCTGCTCAATGAAATCGCCACCATCCCCGACAACTTCATCTTTGTCCTTGATGACTACCACATTATAGATTCCAAACCAGTAGATAACGCACTCACCTTTTTGCTTGAGCATCTGCCAGCACAGATGCATCTGGTCATCACCACCCGCGAGGATCCAAACCTGCCTCTGGCTCGCCTGCGTGCCCGCGGCCAATTGACCGAGCTGCGCGCCGCCGATTTACGTTTCACCCCCTCCGAGGCCGCTGAATTTCTCAACCAGATGATGGGACTAAACCTCTCATCAGAAGACATCGTCGCGCTGGAAGCCCGCACCGAAGGTTGGATCGCCGGCTTGCAACTAGCCGCCCTTTCCATGCAGGGGCGATCAGATGCCGCCAATTTCATCAAATCTTTCACCGGCAGCCACCATTTCATCCTGGACTATCTGGTCGAAGAGGTTCTGCAACGCCAGCCTGAACATATGCACAACTTCCTACTGCAAACCGCTATTCTCGATCGGTTAAGCAGCCCGCTGTGCGATGCTGTCACCGGACAGGAAGATGGCAAAGGGATGTTGGAGGCTCTGGAGCGAGGCAATCTGTTCGTCGTCCCGCTTGACGATCAGCGCCAATGGTATCGCTATCACCACCTCTTCGCCGAAGTTCTCCAGGCGCACTTGCAGGAGGCGCAACCCGATCGCGTGTCAATGCTCCATCTGCGGGCGAGCGGGTGGTACGAGCAGAACGGTCTGCGATCCGATGCCATCCGCCATGCGCTGGCCGCAAGAGATTTCGAGGGCGCAGCAGGCTTGATCGAACTGGCATGGCCGGCAGTAGAGGAGGGAAGTATCCAGCAGGCTACATGGCTTGGCTGGGTAAGGAGGCTGTCGGAAGAGTTGGTCTGCGCCCGGCCAGTGCTCAATGTTTGGTACGCCTATGCATTATTGGGGAGTGGTGATCTGGAAGCCGCAGAGTCCCGATTTAAGGACGCCGAACGAAGGTTGGAATCGGCAGATACCATGAAAGTGCAACAGGCAGTCCCATCCGCTGAGACGTGTCCTGCGAAGTCCCAGAGTTCTTGTGGGGAGAGTAATCGAAGGGTGGTTGTTGTAGACCATAAACAATTAAAATCTCTGCCCGCGACAATTGCCATCGGTCGCGCCTATATTGCTCAGGCACTCGGCAATATTCCAGATACAGTCAGGTACGCCAGTCGGGTACTCGAGCTCGTACCCGAAGGAGACAATTTCAGACGCGCACAGGCATCCATGATGCTGGGGATGACCCACTGGGCAAGCGGGGACCTGGAAGCTGCGGACCGAGTCTTCGCCGAATACACCATGAAACTGCGGACAGCCGGGAACATCCCGGATGCAATCAGCACGTCCGTTGTTCTGGCTGATATCAGGCTCGCATTGGGACATCTCCACGAGGCGATCAACACAGTCGAGCAGTTATTGCAGTTTGTAATGGAGCAGGGAGAACCAATTCCTCCCGACACAGCTGACCTGCATCGGGAATTAAGTAAGCTGCATCTTGAACAGGGTAATCTGGAGGCTACCGCGCAATACTTGCAGAGAAGCAAGGAACTGGGCGAAAAAGCACAGTACCCTGTTTCGCGATACCGTTTGTGTATTGACCAGGCTCGGCTCAAGACAACACAGTGCGACCTGGAAGGGGCTCTCGCACTTTTGACCGAAGCGCAACGCCTGTATATCCGATCCCCCTTGCCTGACTTCTGTCCCATATCTGCCATGAAAGCCCGGATATGGGTTGCGCAAGGCAAATTGACCAAAGCTCTGGAGTGGGTAGGTGAACAGGCTCTTTCCGTTGACGATGCGCCCAGCTACCTGCGCGAGTTCGAGCACGTGACGCTGGCTCGAGTGCTCATCGCCCGGTCTAAAAGCGACCAAGAGACTGGTTCCATTCACGAGGCAATCGGCCTGCTGGAGCGCCTTCTCCAGGCAGCGGACGCAGGTGGACGGATGGGCAGTGTGATCGAGATTTTGGCGTTGCTGGGGCTTGCTCATGCGGCAGAAGGTGACATTCCCCTGGCTCTCGTGTCTCTGGAGCGGGCGCTGACCCTGGCCGAGCCGGAGGGCTATGTCCGCATTTTCCTGGATGAAGGTAAACCAATGGCAGAGTTGTTGAAAAGAGCAGGAAAAAACAAGTCTACATTCCTTGAGAAGCCGGCCGTCAGCCCAGGACCTTTGATCGAGCCGCTGAGCGAACACGAGCTCGAAGTGCTCAGACTGCTCAGAACCGAATTGAGCGGCCCGGAAATTGCCCGTCAGCGCATGGTTTCTCTGAGCACCATACGCACCCACACCCAACACATTTACGCCAAGCTGGGGGTAAACAACCGACGGGCGGCCGTCCGCTGCGCCGAGGAACTCGGTTTGTTGTAAAAATTTCTCCATTAACAACCTACGGTACTGACAGGTGACTTACCCCCTGTCGGTATTTTTTTATTTTCCCCGATCAATAAAATCATCACCTAAATCATCACATGCAATGATGACGCCTCATCATATTGTCCGTTATCTTTTGGATGCAATAAAGAATGGATGCAAACCTGTGGAAATTTGTCCAAATCGAGAAAATTACGCGAGGCGCTACATGAGTGAAACACACGCTTACCCTGAATACCATGATGGGTCTGGACTTTATGAAATCCGCCTCAAGGGACACCTGGATAACCGCTGGGCTGACCGATTTGAGGGTCTGACCGTCACGCTGGAAGAGAACGGCGACACGCTTTTAACTGGTCCTGTAGTTGACCAGGCTGCGTTACACGGCTTGCTCAAAAAAGTGCGTGATTTAGGAATGCCATTGGTCTCGGTTAATTTCGTTAACCCCAGTCGGGCAAAAACGCAGGAGGTCAAATCGTAAATCATATCTGGCTTTATGTTCCCAAGAAACAAATCAATATCAACCAAAAAGGAGAAAAATATGAATACATACAGAAAGACCACTGTGATTGTTGGAATTCTATTCATCATTGGGACGGTTTCCGGTATCCTGGCCGGTGTTGTTACCGCCCCGATCAGGGCAGGTTCAACGTACCCGCTTAATATATCTGCAAGTGAAACCCAATGGATTATCGGAACACTCCTCATCCTGCTGATGGGATTATCCCTCGCTATGACTCCGGTACTGTTGTACCCCATCTTTAGCAAGCACAATGAAGTCCTGGCGTTCGGGTCAGTCCTGTTCAGGGGAGTACTTGAACAGGTAACCCAAATTCTCATGGTGATCAGTTTTTTTCTGTTATTGACTGTTAGCGAGATTTATGGAAAGACTGGAGCAGCAGATGCATCCAATTTTCAAACATTGGGTTCTATGCTCATCGCCGCAGGACATTGGATCCCAGTGATCGGGGGAATCGTTTTCAGCGTCGGTACGCTGATGATGTTCGCCCTGTTTTATCAAACCAGGCTCATTCCTCGGTGGCTGTCAGGCTGGGGTTTGATTGGCGCTGTGTTGTACCCCATTGCCTACATTGTAAGCATGTTTAGTCCGCTGCATTTGCAGCCAGAAATCGGTGTGGGAATAGGGCTCTTATTGGTCCCAACTGCCATTCAAGAAATGGTCTTTGCAGTTTGGATGATCCTCAAGGGATTCAATCCATCTGCGGTCGCCGCCCTAACTGCGAAAACAGAATAACGGATTGATTTTACACACTTTAGGACTGGCAGTCCTGAAAATGACGCTGGATTGCCAGTCCTGCAAAACTTGAGAAACAAATACAAGGCAATATTGGAGGAAGATATGAAGATGAATTCGTCCCAAAAGACCGCAAGAGTTGCAGCCTTCGTGTTTCTAATTATTTTTTTCTGGGGATGTCCACTGAACTTTTTATTCGCCCGGGCATGCTTGTGTCCGGAGACACCGCGGCAACCGTCAAGAATATTGCGGCTTCTGAAGCGCTCTTCCGTCTCTCCCTGGTGAGTGATCTAGTCCGCCAGGTGCTGTTGATATTATTGCCGCTGGTTCTATACAAGTTACTCAAACCGGTCAACAAAACCATTGCAGTGCTTATGGTGATGTTCGCTCTGGTTGGTGTGTCTATCTCAATGCTCAATGAAATTAACCATTTCGCTGTCCTTCTACTATCGAGTAACGCTGATTATCTAACAGCGTTCAAAGCAGACCAACTGCATGGCTTGGTAATGTTCTTTCTTGAGTTGCGCAAATACGGAACGTATATCCCCCAGATGCTTTCCTTTTGGGTACTGATCCTTGGTTATTTGGTTTTCAAGTCGGGTTTCCTTCCCAGAATTTTGGGCATCTTGTTGATGCTTGGTGGTTTATGCTATACGGCATCGGCCGTACTATTCTTTCTTTTTCCCAATCTCGATACGCTGGTACTCGGCCTGTTTGCGTTCATCGGAGAAGCGTTATTTTACTTGTGGCTTTTGATTAAGGGTGTAAATGTCGAAGAGTGGAAAAAACGGGCTCTTGAAGCGTAATACGACGTAAACCGTTATGGTGTATCGAATGAAAAAACTGGTTCAACATAAGCCGCTATTGGCCTTTATCATCCTCTGTTATGGCTTATTCTGGTTATCTCTTACTGATCGTCTAGGTTGCAGGCGGTCTACGCGCTGGATCAGATTATCCTATTTCAAAATAAATTATTAACATCTTTGCCACGCCCTTTGGTAGGTCGATCAATATTCGCTGATTGAATCTTGAGACCTGAGCCTTATAATTGATATATGTCAGTTCCAATCCTGGCCACGAAGCTGTACATTCCTCCGCCCCGACCTGGCATTGTCCCGCGCCCTCACCTGATCGAGCGGTTGGACGAGGGTCTGGCGAAAGGAGGGAGACTAACGCTCGTCTCCGCTCCTGCCGGATTTGGCAAGACCACCCTGGTCAGCGAATGGATGGCAAGTTGTGGAAGGCCAGTCGCGTGGCTATCGCTGGATGAAGGGGATAGCGAACCGGTACGTTTCATCACTTACCTGATAGCAGCATTACGGACCATAAAGGAGGGAATTGGGGATAGCATATTGATTGCACTCCAATCCCATCAACCGCCATCAAATGAAGTAATTTTGACCAATCTGCTCAATGAGATCAACACAATTTCAGGCAAGTTCATTTTTGTCCTTGATGACTACCATGCAATAAACTCCAAAGCGGTGGATGATGCTCTTTCATTCATACTTGTTCATCAACCGCCGCAGATTCATCTGGTCATCGCATCGCGCGAGGATCCATCTTTACCTCTGGCCCGTCTGCGTGTCCAAGGCCAACTGTCCGAGTTGCGCGCCGCCGACCTGCGTTTTACCCTTGCCGAAGTCGCTGACTTTCTCAATGAGTTGATGGGGCTAACCCTTACGGCTGACGGTATCGCCGCGTTGGAAGCCCACACCGAAGGCTGGATCGCTGGCCTGCAATTGGTTGCGCTCTCCATGCAAGGACGGGAAGACAGCGCCTGTTTTATCCAGGCTTTCACCGGCAGCCATCGTTATGTGCTGGACTATCTGGTCGAAGAAGTGCTTCAGCAGCAACCAGAACCGATTCGCAACTTCTTGCTGCAAACTTCCATTCTCGACAGGTTTTGCGCGCCTTTGTGCAATGTGGTCACGAAGCGGGAAGACGGCAAAGCAATGCTGGATACCCTGGAACGCAGCAACCTGTTTCTCATTCCGCTGGATGACAAGCGCCAGTGGTATCGCTACCACCGCCTCTTCGCCGATGTGCTGCAAACGTACTTGTTGGAAGCACAGCCTGATCGGGTAACCGCCCTGCATTCGCGAGCGAGCACGTGGTATGAGTGGAACGGTTCACGATCGGATGCCATCCGACATGCGCTGGCCGCTCAAGATTTCGAACGGACTGCGGACTTGGTCGAGTTGGCGTTTCCAACCTTGAACCGCGAGCGGCGGTTTGCTACCTTGCTGGGCTGGCTAAAGGCGCTGCCGAATGAACTGATCCGCGTCAGGCCGGTACTCTGTTATGGGTACGCCTTGGCGTCAATGGCCTGCGGTGAAAATGAGAGCGTGGAACCCCGCTTGCGGGATGCCGAACGCTGGTTAGACACGAAGACAGAGATGGGGGAGCAACCGGAATCTCCATTTGCGAAAATGGTTGTTGCAGACAAAGAGGAATTTCGCCGTTTGCCAGGTTTGATCCCCCTGATCCGTGGTGGGCAGGCCCTGGGACGTGGCGACATGCCCGAGACCGTGAAATATGCCCGACGAGTGCTCGACCTGGCACCTGCGGGCGATCACCTAATGCTCGGCGGGGCAGCCTCGCAACTGGGGCTGGTTGCATGGACAAGCGGGGATCTTGATACTGCCCGCCGGATGACTGCCGATGGCATGAAGAATTTGCAGCTAGGCGGGTACATCTCTCCCGCCATCGGCGGCGCCATCGTCCTGGCGGATATCCAGATTGCGCAAGGTTGCCTCCACAAGGCAATGACCACCTATGAGCGGGGATTACAGTGGGCAACGGAGACGGGCGCGTCAGTCTTACCGGGCGCGGCAGATATGCACGTAGGGATGAGCGCCCTTCACTATGAGCATAATGATCTGAAGACCGCCACCCAGCACCTGCTAACAAGCCAGTCTCTTGGTGAGCTTGCCGGGTTACCGCAAAACTCGTATCGCTGGCGCTCGGCAATGGCGCGTATTCGGGAGGCCCAAGGCGACCTGGATGGCGCGCTCGACCTGCTCGATCAGGCCGAGCGTTTCTACGATGGTAACTTTTCCCCGAATGTGCGACCGGTCGCGACGCGGAAGGTACGGCTGTGGCTGGCACAGGGTCGATTAAGTGAAGCTCTGGGTTGGGTGCGTGATCAAGGATTGTCCGTAGAAAACGAACTAAGCTATCTGCACGAGTTCGATCACATCACTCTGGCCCGAGTTCTCATCGCCCGGTACAAAACCGACCGGGTAGAAGGCGATCTTCACGATGCATTGGGACTACTGGCACGTCTCTTGCAAGCAGCAGAAGAAGGTGGACGGAAAGGGAGCATGATCGAAATCTTGATCCTGCAATCGCTCGCTCATCAAGCGCAAGGCGACCAGCCGCATGCTCTCGGCTCGCTGGAACGTGCCCTGTCCCTGGCCGAACCGGAGGGATATGTCCGCAGCTTTGTCGATGAAGGCGAAGCGATGCGATTGTTGATCGAAAAACTAGCGCGCAATCGAGAGCATCCGTTGAGCGATTATGCGGACAAACTCCTGGCTGCCTTTACACAACCGGTGACTGCGTCAAAATCAGCCCGTCCTGGCCGAGCCAGGGCAATCATCTATCAACAATCAGACATGATAGAGCCTTTGAGCGAACGCGAGCTTGAAGTGCTCAAGCATCTCCGAAGCGAGTTAAGCGGCCCAGAAATTGCCGGGCAATTGATCGTGTCGCTCAACACCTTGCACACGCACACCAAAAATATTTACAACAAATTGGGGGTCAACAACCGCCGGTCGGCCGTCCGCCGGGCAGAAGAACTCCATTTATTCTAATCAACACGAAATCACCCACTCGAGCCCCGCCAGGTGTCACAAACCACCTGGCGGGTATTTTTGTTTCCAGCATCAATCACCACACCAATCACCTAATCTGGTGATGACACCTCACCACATCCAACGATATCCTATGAGCAGATCAACGAGAGAGAAAACATGAGACACAAAATGATTGATAAACCGACCACGAATGCCCAGTATTACGAAATCCGCCTCAAAGGACACCTTGAGGCTCGGTGGAGCAATCGGTTTGAAGGCCTGACCATCACGCTGGAAGAGGACGGCAATACGCTTCTTTCTGGACCCGTGGCTGATCAGGCGGCGTTACATGGTTGGCTAAAAAAGGTGCGTGATCTGGGCATGACCTTGTTCTCGGTCGTTCAAGTCCAACTCGATGAAACTCATTCATATCGTTCAAAAAAAGGAGAAAAAATGAATACGACCAAAGGAAGTCCCCTCGGGACAAACAGGAAGACAGCAATAATTGTGGGGATATTATTTATTCTTGGGTTTGCAGGCGCATTCGGCCCGGTTGCTGTGAAACCCATTCTGGATGATCCAATGTATCTTGCCAAAATATTCGAGAATAAGAACACGGTGATGGTGGGGGCGCTCTCTCAATTAATTATGGCGCTTGCGTGTGCAGGCATAGCAATTGGATTGTATCCAATCTTGAAAAAGCACAATGAATCCTTAGCTCTTGGAGCTGTTGGTTTTCGGATCATCGAGAACGTATTCCAGATTGTTGCTGCGCTCGCTCTACTATCATTGTTGACATTAAGCCAGGAATCTGTAAAAGCAAACGCTCTTTCTGCTCCCGCTTTTCAAGCCGCAGGCGCTTCACTGCACGCAATTCATTTTTGGTCGGCCTTTGTGCTGGCACACTTCGGTTTTTGCCTTGGAGCCCTGATGTACTATTATGTATTTTATCGATCAGGCCTCATTCCAAGGTGGCTATCGGGTTGGGGCATCGTTGCGATCCTGATGCATTTGACTGGAGCCCTCATTACGATGTTCACCCAGGTTGATCCCTTTTCGACGTCAACTTCCCTGTTGAGCATCCCGATCGGCTTGAATGAACTGGTTCTGGCAGGATGGCTGATCGTCAAAGGATTCAATCCGTCTGCAATCGCTTCTCTATCTGCGAAAACAACGACGAACGAGCTTTTGAGCGCTGCATAGAATTGCAATATAGGGAAGGGGGGATGGCTGAAGACCTCCCCCTCCCCTGTCAAATCATAATTAGGCGTACGCAGTTTGTTTACGCCAAAATCAATCACAATAAAAGGAGATACAAAATGAATTCAACTCGAAAGATTGCTGTGATTACAGGCGTGATTTTCATCATTGCGACTTTAATGGGTCCTATCCTGGCTGCGCCGCTCATACCTGATCTAACTGGTACGGATTACCTCACCCGGGTCTCCGCACATCCGAACCAGGTGGCCGCAGGAGTGTTACTCTCGATCATCGGGTACTTCGCATGTGCCGGTATTGCCATCGTGATGTATCCGGTCTTAAAGAAGTGCAATGCAGGTCTGGCCCTTGGATCTGTCGTCTTCAGGACCATTGAGACGGCCTTTTACATGGTCAGCCTCGTAGGCCTGATGGCACTGGTGACACTCGGCCAGCAGTTCACAACTGCGGCAGCTGCCGATCGTACGTCGCTTCAGGCGATCGGCAATTTGTTGGTGAGCGTACGCGACAATGCCGCGCTGTTGGCGGTGTTCGCCTTCTGCCTGGGTGCATTTATGTACTACTACCTTTTCTTCCAATCACAGCTTATTCCCCGCTGGCTCTCGGGCTTCGGTATCGTCGCGATCATCCTGATGATGGTGGCTTGCGTGTTGGCCTTGTTCAGCGGTAACCGTATTACCAGCTACATTCCCCTGGCGGCTCCTATCGCCGTGCAGGAAATGGTTCTGGCAGTCTGGCTGATCGTTAAAGGATTCAATCCATCTGCTATCGTTTCTCTGACTACCAAAACAGCGACGAACGAGCTGTTGAGCGCGGTATAGATCGGGAATATGGGGTTTCGGGGAGAGCAGATGCTCTCCCTGAAACCCATCCCCTCTCAGCATTATGAAAATACTCTTGCAATAGATCTTAAAAAGCAGATACAGCACATATCAAGGAGAAAGCAAATGCTAAAAAAAGGTTCGAACGCCCTTTCAGCATGGTGTGCAATCAACTTTATTCTTGCCTTTGTCATATTGAGCTATGTCATCGTTTTCAAAAAAGACTCCCCCATTTTGCAGGTGGCTTCGTTTTCAGAAGCTGAAATTGCCAACCTTAGCGCCAAGAGCATTGCTGCGTTCAATTGCTTTACAATCCTGTACAACTCCTGCTCACTGATGGTTTCTGTGTTGACGTGGCCGCTCATCCGTAAAAACCTGATCGCCGGTCAAAAATCGGCGTTCTGGACGCTGGTTTTCGTGATCGGTTTTATCGAAGTGATGGCATTTTGGGCTTCCTCATACATCGGGCATGGACGCTGGCAGGTGAATGTCCTTCAAAGCGTACTATCCATTGCAGGCATTGGTTTATCTGCATGCCCCATACTCAAGCCAAAAAACATACTGTTTGTGCAAACAGCAGGATAAGGAAGTGGTATTCATATGAAAGCAATTGTTTGCACAAAATACGGTTCCCCGGATGTTCTTCAACTCCAGGAGGTAGCAAAACCAACTCCCCTGGATGATGAAGTGCTAATCAAAATTCATGCGGCATCCATAAATTCCCGTGACTGGCGTATGATGCGAGCAAATCCGTTCTTTATCCGCCTGGTGCCGGGAGGTTTTCTGGGACCTAAGAATAAGATCCTTGGGGCGGACCTAGCCGGGCAGGTTGAGGTGGTTGGCAGGAACGTCAGACAGTTCAAGCCAGGCAATGAGGTCTTTGGGTACTTACCGAGTACAACCGGTCGTGGTACGTTTGCCGAGTATGTATGTGCCAAGGAAAATCTAATAACGCTGAAACCGGCCAACCTGACGTTCGAGCAGGCTGCGACTGTACCGGTAGCGGCGCTGACTGCCTTGCAGGGACTGCGTGACAAAGGAAACATTCAACCAGGGCAAAAGGTATTGATTAATGGCGCCTCTGGCGGTGTGGGGACGTTTGCCGTGCAAATTGCCAAAGCGTTTGGAGCGGTAGTCACAGCGGTGTGCAGCTCGAGAAACCTGGATAGGGTGTGCTCGATTGGGGCAGACCATGTCATTGATTACACGCGGGAAAATTTCACCCAAAATGGTCGACACTATGACCTGATTTTGGCTGTGAACGGATATCATCCGATTTCAGATTATCTACGTGCATTAAACCTGAGGGAACCTATGTCGTCGCCGGAGGCTCGATGCTTCAGCTCATCCAGGCTGCGCGTCAAGGAAGGCAGACTTCAAAGACTGGGGGCCGGAAAACGTATGTCGTGTCGCTGGTGCAAAGACAAACAGATTTGATCTTTTTGAAAGAGCTCCTTGAAATCCGGAAAAATCGTCCCTGTGATCGATGAATGTTACCCGTTGAGCAAAGCCGCTGAGGCTCTCAGGTATTTTGAAAAAGAACACGCGCAAGGAAAAGTTGTCATCACTCTGGTATAATTTATTATCTAATCCGTCTCATCGAACGCCCCGATTGTTACGCTCCGCGAGCCCTAATCCCGTCGGGGCCGCCAGAGTTGAAAGAAAAACCAACCAAAAAGGTTGGTTTTTTGTTATTTTATATCTGTGTTCATCCCAAAAAATTAGTTTGTTTCTTTGTTACGCTCCGCGGGGTCCATAAAAAGTCGATTTTTATCGGAGCCGCGATTACTACAGCAAGTTTTGTATACATGTTTATAATTGATTTATGGCTGTACCAATTTTAGCGACTAAACTTTACGTGCCTCCACCCTTCAGCATGGAGCCGTTGGAGCGCAAGGGGATCCTCCTGGGCTATAGCAAATATACCGTGGAGCAGATCCAGGACGGGATCCGGCGGCTCGGTGCAGCGATGCGTTCGGTCTGACCGCATGGGTGTCATGGTTGAAGTGGTACCATTGTTTGGTCACAAACTGGTACTTGCCGATGAGAAGTGGCACTTTATAATTCTTTATTGTGTCTAAATTATCCACAATCTGCGTATAACGCCTCAAACGAATGGTTTGAAGTTGTGTCTCGAAATCAAGTATCAGGCAATATTAAATCATTGCATGGCAAGACCTGGGGGTCATCACAAAGATCATTAACGTCAACCTGAATTCATGGAGCTGAAGACTGCAACGACTCATATAAAATCATGGTCCAGTCTGGATGGAAAGGATGCCGACGCGTAGCCTAGACCAAATTCAACTAAAGCAGATCGTTGCTGAGCCGATCATCGCCATTCAGCCCGGACGGTGGGGGTTTACGAACCGAACTGATATTGTCACCGTCGTGGGCGGTGAGCGCGTGGTTGTACAGCGCTATCGTCGACGCATGGATGCTGAATACCGTCTGCGCGTGATGCAGGTGTTGCATATTCCTGCGGAACGATCGGGGATTGTCATTCCAAAAATTCGCCAGTATGATCTCGACGCCAACCCACCGTGGGCGATCTTTGATCTCTTAGACGGCCGTCCAGTGCCCGAGGTTGACGCTGTTGCACTGGATAGCCCGGATTTCCCCTTCTTTGCCCACCTGATGGGTGATCTGCTGGCTCGTCTGCGCCAACTGCCTACCACCGGACTCTTACTCAATGATGAATGGGCTGACCCGTACAATCTGGTAGATCGCGCGGCGGTTTGGGTAAAAACCGTCCCTGAATTAGGTCAGGATCAAGAAGCTGCACTGATGCAAGTCATCCACGATTGGCCGGGGCTCTTCGTCCATCGTCCGGTCGTCCTCGCTCATGGGGACTTTGCGCCGGTCAACATCCTCACGGATGGGAAGTCATTGACGGGCCTGGTAGATTTCGAAGCGGTCCGTCTGGCAGATCCACTCTTCGATGCTGCATGGTGGGCTTGGGCTGTCGAATTCCATAGTTCAGCCGTGCTTCAACGTGCGTGGGTGCCTTTCTTGCAAGGGGCTGGTATCGACCCGGACGAGCCGAAAACTGCCGGATCGAATTAGGGCGATCCAGACATTGCGCATGCTCGAGCTTTCTGCGGATCGAAATGCGGTTGGCTCAGACATCCGGCATATCATTGTAGACCGGCTCAAGTCAATTCTTGTATAAATCCCGAGTTGAAGGAGTTTTTTCGTTATGAACTTGTTAGCCTGGCTAAAATTTGCTCACATCATGGGCGCCATCATTTGGATTGGTGGAGGGGTGATGTTGAGTTCTAATTGGTATGCGCGTGAGACAAAGCGAAGATCCCCGCTTCATCGGGGATTTTTCGCGGACCCTGTCTTATGTCGGTTTGCGGGTGCTCATGCCCGCGGTCATCGCGGTGCTGGTTTTCGGCATTTGGATGATGTTCACATCCCCGGCCTGGCGTTTCACGCAATTGTGGATATTGCTCGCGTTGGGAGCGTTCGCGCTTGCTTTCGTAATCGGCGCAGTGTATCTGAGTCGCATCGCGCTGGCGCTGGATAAACTCACTGCCAATACGGATTTCGACTTGAAGGCAGCCCGCGCTCTGCTCAGTCGCTGGATCGTCGGTTACCAGATCGTATTGCTTATTCTCTTGTTTGCCGTGTGGGATATGGTTTTTAAACCAGGCCTCTAGAATGAAGACGAGTTTGCTGCCTGTGGCCTCGACAACATCGGCGCCTGGCGCGTTTTCTTATTAGTTCATAGAGAAAGGAACCACAATTATGAAATTGACAACAACCACGCAGGTCTCCGTTGACGGAGTGATGCAGGGACCCGGCGCGCGGGACGACGAACTCGACTTATTCGAGCGCCGCGGATGGGCCCACTTCGACAACGAAGCCGGGAAGGTCATGGACGAGATCTACCAGCGCGCCGACGCGTTCCTGTTCGGTCGGCTGACCTACCAACACTTCGCCGCCACTTGGGGAACATGGGACGATTCGGGCGATAGCCCGATCTGGACGGCATTGCACACGAAGCCCAAGTACGTGGCGTCGACGACACTCACCGACCCGCGATGGGCGAATACGACTGTTCTCTCGGGTGATCTTATGGCCACAGTCCGCGAGCTGAAAGCCAAGCAGGGCGGCGAACTGCAGGTGCACGGCAGCGGCGTCCTGTTCCGGTGGCTGCTCGACAACAACCTTGTTGATGAGATCAACCTGTTCACCTTCCCCGTGGTCGTCGGAAAGGGCACGCGACTATTCGCCGCTACCGGACCGGACATTGCGCTTGACCTGGTCGACTTGCGAGCCACCCCCAGCGGGCTGACGATCCAGGTCTACCAGACCACCGGCCGCCGCCCGCAGTACGCAGGCCACGCCGACTCAAGCACGTGAGATAGATTTCTCATCGAAGGGGCCTGTTAGCGGCGCGCTGCATTCTGACAAAGCGATCATGTGGTACGGGTTCGAAGCGCCACCCCCGAACACGAAGGGAACCGGCTGGGGAGCACACTTCATAGACGAAGTCAATGCAACGGGTGCCGTGCTTACGGGTCGACGCACTGTGGAGCAGGTCGATCACTGGGGCGGAAATCATCACGACGTCCCGATTTTCGTGCCAAGTCACCGGCCGCCGGGGCCCTCGGTGGCAAACTATCCGTTAGTGACCTATGTGACCGATGGGATCGAGAGCGCGATGGCTCAGGCGAAAGCCGCCGCCGGGGACCGGAACGTGCTGGTGCATGGCGTATATACAGCACAACGAGCGCTGGAGGCCGGCGTACTGGACGAGTTGCAGATCCACCAGATCCCGGTGCTGTTCGGGGGTGGCCGTCGGCTGTTCGATGTCCTGCCGTCGCGCATCGAGTTGGAGATCGCCCGGGTGATTGACACGCCGGAGGCCACCCACATCCGCTACCGCGTCCGCCGCTGACCCAGTCGGAAACATCCTGGGCATTATGTACAATCCCCATTATCTGGATATGTTTAGCGCTAGTTAATAAGAAGCTCGTTGATGCGCTGTCGAATGCCAGGATTGCTGTTCTTCAGTGGCTCTTCGAGAAGCAGTCCACGGCGTGACAAGCAATGGGACACGCACGCGACCTGATGAGGAGAATGTGATGAAGATCGACCGGCATGCGTTGCAAAGTAAACTCGGGGGAGAGGTCGTCGTCGCCGGCTTCCTGGCTACGATGTCGCCAGGAAGCCGGCCCTGACTCGCTTCGCGTATGCGCGGCCCAAGGCGGTCGTCTTTGTAACGAGTGCGGCCGATGTCGCGGCGACAATCCAGTTCTCGCGCGCACGCGGTTTACGCACGACGCCTCGTTCGGGTGGCCACTGCTTTGCAGGTCGATCCTCGCTCGGCGACATCATCATTGACCTGAGAGAGATGCGCTCCGTCCTCGTTGACGACCAAGGACTGGCGACGGTTGACGCCGGCGTCAGGCTGGGAGAACTCAACGAAGCGCTTGCGCGGCACGGACGGGCATTGCCGACCGGATGCGGGCGCTCAGTCGGGATTTCTGGTCTCACACTTGGCGGCGGCCTCGGTGTCCTCGGCCGGAAGTACGGGTTGACTTGTGACCGACTCCGGCAAGCAACGGTTGTCCTCGCTGATGGACAGATTGTCGAGTGCGACGAGGCGCAGAACCCGGATCTATTTTGGGCGCTGCGTGGCGGCGGAGGCAACTTTGGCATCGTCACCTCGTTTGTCTTCGCCACCATGCCGGCGCCGTCGACGGCGCCCTTTTATCTCGAATGGCCGGCGGACCACGTACTCGCGGTCACCGCAGCCTGGCAGGAGTGGGCGCCAATGGCACCAGATGAGACCTCGGCCGAACTTCGCATCAGTCAACAGCCAGAGGCACAGGTAGCCCTGGTGGGACTGATGCTCGGCACCGAATCTGACGCGGATCGATCCTTGAGTGACTTCGCCACACAAGCCGGGGCAACGCCAGCGTCCGCGACAGTCCACACGATGTCTTATGTGCAGGCGAAACGGTGGCTGGCCACAGTTGGTAGCTCCGCAGTTGGGGAAGCGGAGCCGCGGATCGAGTTCAGCAAGTCGGAGTTCTTCCGGCGATCGCTCCCAAAGGATGTTCTTGGATCACTGCTCGATCACCTGAGCAGCAGCCCGTCGACCCAGGTACGACAGTTGAGCTTCATGCCCTGGGGTGGCGCCTATAACCGGGTTCTACATGACGCAACGGCGTTCGCGCACCGCAACGAAGCCTTCCTCGTTCAGCACGTGGTCACCATTGACCCAGGAGCAGCCGCCACAGAGATCTCAGATACGCGCGATTGGCTCGCGCATTCCTGGGGGATGCTGCATCCGTTCGGCTCGGGGGCCGTCTACCCCAACCTCCCCGATCTTGACCTCGAGAACTGGCCGCGTGCTTACCACGGCGACAATTACGAGCGCCTCGTCCGCGTCAAAGAGGCTTACGACCCCGATGGCTGGTTCAGGTATCCGCAGTCGATCGGAACGGAAGTGGAAGGCTAGCCTCCCCTTGAAAGTTCAATGGGCCCTGTTCTCTCAAAGGGAGGCGCATCGATGCGCCTCAAGGTGTGAGCGAAGCAATGCAGCAGGCTCCATTCGCAGGTCGCCCCGCCAGAGTCGAACTGGCCATACCCGTGGGGCGAAGGAGAGGCGTAGGCCGGGCAGTATTGCGATGTGGTTCCTGCAAGACCAGCCCATTGATCGTCAAAGCACCGAATCACCTCCAGAGAGCTTGATCCGCAACAACAGTTGCCTAGTCTTGATGAGCGTAATCGCTCTCGCGCTTTTCTCCATGTATCTTGCCCAACCACTGACTCCAAATTTCCTTAGTGGTATACGCGGGCTCTCACTCAGTCAGGTTGGTCTTCTCTTTACAGCGGGTGCGGTCGGTAACTCATTAATGGCGATCCTGTTCAGTCGCGTGGAACCACGTCACGGCTTTATATACTCGCAAGTTCTGGTCATGCTGTTCGCTCTCATCATATGGCAGGCTACCACTTTGCCTATATTCGCACTGGGCTATTTCCTACTCGGTGGCTTCCGTGTCAGCCGACCGATGGCCATGACGCAAGCGCGCGAGCTCGTACACGATTTACAAATGGTGATCACTTATGGCACCATGGAAAACTTGGGCGCGGCCATCATCGTTACGCCGCCGATTGCGGGCATTCTTTTCGAAGGAGACCCGCTCATGATCTATCCGCTGGCGATCGGACTCATTTCGATCTCGCTTGTTGTCAGTTACGTGTTCTTGCCCCGTAAGCCAGGTCCTGTGGCGTCTCAGATAAAGCAGGATACCGCGTCAGTTCCGGAATCAGAATAACTTCTTACACTATTCCTGCTCGAACTACTTGCGTTGTAAGATACGCAATTGTATAATATTTGTAGCGTAAATTGCTACAAGGAGAAAAAAATGGAATTCGTACCTTATCGAGACTTGAGGAACAAACCTACCGCCCTGCGCCAACAATTACGAGAACAAGGCGAACTGGTGGTAACCGTGGATGGAAAGCCATTTGCGGTCATGATCGATCTGGGCGGAAGCGAAAACATGGATGAGATCATGTTGTTAGTTTCACGCCTTCGAGCACAAATGGCTGCACGATCGATCCGCAGTCAGGCACGGCGAAAAGGTTTGGATCAAATGAATGAAGAGCAGATTGATGGGATTATCCAAAAAACACGCCAAAAGAAGGCGCGCTGATGCTAGTGGTTTTGGATACGAATGTGGTGGTAAGTGGTTTATTGAATGAGACCGGTAAACCTGCCAAGGTGTTGGACTTAGCACTGGATGGTCGCTTTCAACTGGCTTATGACGACCGCATTTTGGGGGAATATGAGGATGTGTTGGCACGCCCGGAATTGCACATTCACCCTGCCCGCGCTCAGGCGATCATTTCCTATCTTGAGCTGGCTGGCAGGTTTGTGAGTGCAAACCCATTGCCTATTGAAGGCTTTAGCGATCCTGGTGACCTGCCCTTTGCAGAAGTATTCATCAGTTCGAATGCCGATGCCCTGGTAACAGGTAACCTGCGTCATTTTGCCCCACTGGTGGAGAAAGGCTTTGCTGTTTTAAACCCAAGCAGTTTCCTGGAAGGCTTTTTTCCGAAGGGTTGAATCTTTCCAGACTAAGTCTGAATTTACTGGTCAAGCTGGTGCTGTTATAATATCGGGGCCGCCAAAGTTGAAAGAAAAGCCAACCAAAAAGGTTGGTTTTTTGTTGTTTTGCATCTGCTTTCATCCCCAAAAAATTGGTTTGATTCTTTGTTACGCTCTGCGAGTTCGTAAAACCGTTGTTTTTTATAGAACCCGCGATTTAATAATCCTACTTATGCCAAGGGAGAAATATCAATAATTGTTTCCCAAAAGAAAGATTATGAAATCTCCTTTACAAAGTTTGTAGCATCCAGGCTTGAATTTCTCGAAAAGAACCCCACCGATAGATGACTGGTTCCGTGGAGGGCAATTCCTATGCAAAGTATTTGGGCTGGACAGTATCAATAACTTGGAATCAGCCATCCAAGCCCTTCCGGTCAAAATTGCCGTCTCAGGTCTTGCCAGGATTAGGTCTTCAGACGCATCCCCTTTGGAAGGTAATCGCCTATCCTGTAGACATTCAATTTGGAAGGAGATTTCAATGAAAAAGTCTGCAGAATTTCTAAGGCGTCACTCTCTCGTTATAGGCATCGCATTGATGTTCCTCTTGACTTGGCCTATCGACCTGTCAAACTCAGGCCTGTTACCCATCCAATTCCCCTTTATTGTGTATCTTTTTCTCGGCTGGGGTTTCGTGTTCGCTGCCATCATTATGACCTGGCTGACGCTTGGCAAAGAAGGCGTAGTCAGGCTCTTGAAACGCTATCTGCAATGGCGCGTAGGTTGGAAGTGGTATCTGGTTGCGTTTCTTCTGGAACCTGTCTGTATTGTGCTGGGGGTATTTGTCAACGCTGCTTTGACCGGGATAGCGCCTGATTTCAGTCACGTGATGGCAGGTGAAATATTCGGAGAATCAGCAAAGCTATGGCTTTTCGTCCTGCCTTTCTTCCTGATCGATTTCATTGCTAACGGAGAAGAGATTGGCTGGCGCGGCTATGTGCTGCCTCGCTTGCAATCAAGGTACAACGCACTGACCTCCACGCTGATCCTTGGTGTGATTTGGGGATTTTGGCATCTGCCAAAATTCCTCTCGCATTGGAGTATGGTTTCCTTTGCCTGGTTCATGCTACATACCATAGTTTTCGCAGTGATTTTGACCTGGCTGTACAACGGCACGAGAGGCAGCCTGCTGCTGGTCACTATCATGCACGCCAGTGCGAATACCGCAGGTATATTTTTCCCAATATCAAATACTGTCTCAAGTGAAAACATGGGCGCTTACATAACCTATTTTTTTCTCGAAGTTGCGGTTGCGATCATTGTCATCCTCGTGACTGGCCCTGAACAGCTTTCGCGCACAGAACCAAAGCAAATTCAAAACTAACAAGGAGAATAAAATGAATTCAAAAATGCGAACACAAAAAATATTGAGAAACATCAAACGTAGCATTATCGGTATCGTGTCAATTGTTTTATTATCAACAATCGCAGGCACGATTTACCAAACCGCCGCCAGTGAGGCAGATCAGCGAAACTTCCCCCCTCCCGGCAATTTGATCGATGTGGATGGATACAAAATGCACATTTATTGCATGGGCGAAGGCAGTCCCACCATCGTGCTTGACCATGTGGGCGGTGGCTCTTCCGTGGACTGGGCGTTGATCCAGCCCAAATTAGCAGAACATACCCGCGTCTGTGCCTATGACCGCGCAGGATACGGTTGGAGCGAATACAATCCCGCGCCGCGCACATTAGAACAGCAGGTGCATGAACTGCACACGTTGCTGGCCAATGCCAATGAAAAGGAACCCTATATTCTGGTAGGCCACTCCTATGGTGCGCGTGTAGCCCGTGTCTATGCTGCAAAGTATCCGCAGGAAGTTGTAGGAATAGCATTGATGGATCCAGGTGTGCTGTACGATGATCCGCGTTACCCTGAGGAGACGCTGTCTGAATTAGAATCAGAAAGCAGCATGATTCGAACCGCGCGTAGACTGACTCCCTTTGGAATTGTACGTATTTTCCAGCCACTCACAGCCGGTCCGACATTTGACCTGCCTGAAGAAGCCCGCCTCGCGAGTGTATCCTTCTCTGTTTCAGAAAAATATTGGCATAGCCTGGTCGATCAAACCGATCTCCTGTCAACCATCTTTGAAGAGGAACACAACGTGACCTCTCTTGGGGATCTGCCTCTGTTGATGTTGATTTCTGCAGAGCCTGATGATGAGACACATCAAGTTTATACCCAGGCAAACATTGAAATGGCCGGGCTGTCCACCAATGGCAGTTATCAAATCGTGGATGGAGCAACGCACATGTCACTGGCGTATCGTGAAAAAGATGCGCAGGTCTGCATAGATGGGATTCTCTCGATACTGGATGAAACTCTTTCGAAGGCGAACCATCAACCTGACTTAACATTCAAACCCGTCTGAAGACCCAGTTCAATTACTTCCCCAGACGGGTTGTAATTTAAAGATAAAGCAGTATGCTTGTGTATAGTGAGAAATATGCTCAATACCTATCCCCGCATTCGTGTCCCAATGCTGCTGGACGCAACCACCTATATCAGCATCGCTGCCATGTCCCTATTGGGGATCAGCGGACTGCCTTCGTTAAATTTGCAGTTGACTGCCCTGGGCCTGTGCTTGCTCTTCGGCTTGCTCTATCGCTTCTATTTCAGAACCGATGCCTGGCAGCAGAACCCAACCCTTTATTTCGGCGGACAGGCGTTTGTACTGACTTTTGTGCTTTCGCTTGGATCGCAGTCAACAGACGCCTTTAACTTTTTATTCCTGCTGCTTACTATACACACCGCAGTGGTACTGCCCGCGAAACCTGCTGCCATTTGGATCACAATTTACTACGGAATTGTCAGCAGTATTGTGATTCTCACCCGCGGATTGGACGGGGTGTATGCGGTTTTGTTTTACCTGATTGCATACTTCGTGTGTGGTTTCTTCGGTCATACGCTCCAACGAGCGGAACTGGCGCGTGACCGCAACCAGAAATTGTTGGATGAATTACAAGCCGCCCAACGTAAGCTACAGGAGCTTGCTGTTGTGGAAGAACGCAACCGCCTGGCGCGTGACTTGCACGACAGCGTCAAACAGCAAGTATTCGCCATCTCGATGCAGTTGAGCGCCGCGCGGACCTTTATGTCTGAAACCGATAAAGCGTATCAATCCGTGATCGAAGCGGAACGACTGGCGCAACAAGCGGGCGCGGAATTAACCACCTTGATTCGCGAATTGCGTCCGCCGGGTCTTGACAGAAAAACTTTGCCAGCTGCCATCCGCGAACATGTAGAAGTTTGGTCACGCCAGAACAAAATCGAGGCAAACATGAACCTGCAAGAGAACGTCTCTGTAGGCTTGCAGACAGAGCAGGCTTTGTTCCGAGTTTTGCAAGAGGCGCTGGCGAACGTGGCGCGCCACAGCCAGGCTAGTTGGGCAACGGTTACTCTGAAATCGGAAAATGGATTTGTCGAATTGGGGATCGAAGATAGCGGCACCGGATTCGATACAGAAAAAATCGTCAAGGGCATTGGCCTGGCCTCGATGCAAGAACGGCTCGCGGCTGTGAATGGAAAGTTGGAAATTTCCAGCCAGATAACCAAAGGCACACGCGTCACTGCCACGCTGAGGAGTTCATAATGTCGGAAGCAATTACGGTTTTACTAGTAGATGACCATGCTATGGTGCGTCAAGGAGTGAGGACTTTTCTTGAAACGCAAGCAGACCTATCGGTCGTCGGTGAAGCGGGCTCGGGCGAAGAGGCGGTGGCGTTGGCAGCGCAGCACGTTCCGGATGTGGTTCTGATGGATTTGATCATGCCGGACATGGACGGCGTCGAAACGACCCGACAAGTCAAGCAGGTCAGCCCACGTTCGCAGGTGGTGGTCTTGACTTCCTATCATGAGGATGAGCATATTTTCCCTGCCTTGAAAGCAGGCGCGTTGTCTTATGTGCTGAAGGATCTAAGCGCGGAGGAGTTAGCGGCGGCGGTGCGCAAAGCCGCCTTAGGTGAAGCGGTATTGCATCCGCGTGTGGCGGCGCGCGTCATCCAGGAGTTGCAAGGCAGGCGGGATGAGGGGCTAAACCCCTTCACCGAGTTGAGCGAGCGCGAACTGGAAGTGTTGAAATTAATTGCAGATGGAATGTCGAATGCCGCGATGGCGGCCAAACTAGTGTTGAGCGAAAAGACCATCAAAGGGCACGTGAGCAATATCCTGAGTAAGTTACATCTGGTAGACCGTACGCAGGCAGCAGTTTACGCCTGGCGTGAGGGGATTGTGCGCAAAGAGTAAATTACACACTTATTCAAGCAGACCTCGAAACAGATCCTCTACCCGCCTTGCGTTGGCCATCGCCTGCAAACTGACAATTTCATCCTGTCCCAATTGTGGTTCCCATTTTTTCTTGAGATCTTCCGCCTGCTGTAATGTGACCTGGGTGCCGGCAGGATGCCTTAAGATTTGCAACACAATCCCCAGCGCTGAGGCAATCTCGTCGTCATTCGCAAGACAATTTGCCATTTCCAATGCGGCCTCCAGGGCCTGGGGCATAGCCTGCGCGTCCAGCGAAAGCTGTATGGCCCGCTTGAGCAGATGTTTCGCCCCGGACAACTCGTTGGATGCAATAGCAATTTTTCCAAGCTGCGTTAACGCCCAGGCGACATCCCATTTTGCGCCAAGGTCGTTGAAAAGCGCCAGGCTCTTCTCAAGTTGGGATTTTGCCGCGGGCAAATCATCGCTCAATAGCGCAAGCGCCCCCAGACGCCCAAATGCGGTGCCCATCCCCCAGCGATCGCTAATCAGTTGACTCAGTTCCAGGCTTTCTTGCAAATAATCTCGGGCATCCTCTAATTTTCCCAATTGGATCGCAATTGGACTAAGGAAATTCAATCCAAAGGCGACGAAACGCGTATTTCCCAACTTTCGCCAGAGCGACAAGCCCACCTGCATGCGTTCATAGGCGTAATCAAGATCACTCGCCTGCCCGGCGATATAGCCTTGATCAAACTGACCAAGCGCCATGAACCAGTTATTGTTATGCGCAGTGGCATGTTCCACGCCTTCATCCATTAACTGGCGGGCGTATGAAAGCTCACCCATTAGCGAGACCACAATACCGCAGAAAATCAATGCCGGGGGAAGGTAGCGTGTATCTCCCACTTTCCGCAAGATTACGATGCTTTCTTCAAGGATTTGTCGCGACTCCGCATACGCACCTGCCCGAAACAGGAACATACCGTGAAACGCCAGGACGCGCCCCAGGTAAATTTGCTGCTGTTTACTCTGCGGCTCTTTTCGCAAAACCTAAATCAATGCATCCGTCTGACCAATTCCCTCTTGCAGCCAACCGTGAATGTCATACGCCATCCAGTAACTATCCAGGGCACGGTCGAGCGCTGCGAATTTGCTTTGCTCAAGCGCCCATTCCCAGGCGGTGTGGATATTCCCAACTTCCGCCACAAACTCCTGCAAACGCATTGCCTCATCATTCCCATACAGCGCTGGCACACTCTCATGCAGCCAATCGAGATAATATTTGCTATGGTTACCCCAAACAGCTTTTTCATCGCTCAAATATCCCAGCGCATATTGGCGGATGACTTCGTGCAGATCGAACCTGCCCGATTCGGACCTTCTCAGCAGGGACTTGGACATCAGACTGGATAACACGTTCAAACTGGACCCGGTAACTGCTTCCGCGGCTTGACGACTAAATCCACCCTGAAAGGCGCTCAACTGGCTGAGCGTTTGTTGCTCCTCTGGTTTAAGTCTCTGCCACGAGTGTTCGAAGACCGCCCGCAGACTTTTGTGCCGCGGCGACGCATCCCGCAGGATAGACGAAAGGAAGTCAAAACTGCGCTCGATCTCATTAGCAATCTCGACACACGATAGCACATTGACCCAGGCAGCGGCCAACTCAATCGCCAGCGGCATTCCATCCACGCGCTGGCAGATGCGGATGGCAGCCGCGCGCTCAGCGCCAACTAATTGCAGGTCAGAGTGGATGCGGCGGGCATGTTGCTCGAAGAGTTGCAGGGCGCTGTAAATGGCACTGCTTTCATCACCAGAGGGCGGGACAGAAAGGCCACTTAGTTCAAAAGTCCATTCGCCCTGCAAGTTCAGGCGTTCACGGGACGTAACCAGGATTTTCAACTGCGGCGCTTGCTGCAACAGTTCGCTCAGAACAGGCGCACCGTCCAGAAGATGCTCGAAATTGTCGAGCACTAGCAAGATGGTTTTGTCGTGCAAATAACCTGTCAGACGGGCGGTGAGTTCGACTGTATTCGATGAAGGGATTTCTAAAATGTTGGCGATGGCTGGCAAGATGGAATCGGGCTGTGAATAAGTTGCCAGTTGTACAAAATAGATCCGCCCGGCAAAGGCGACCTGGTGCGCCCGGGCGGTTTCGATGGCAAGCCGTGTTTTTCCAATACCGCCGGGGCCTAAGATGGTGATCAGGCGACTGAACGGGTCAGCCAGCATACGAGTCAGGCTGGCTGTCTCTTGCTGGCGACCGATAAAGGGCGTGGAAGGAACTGGAATCCGATTCGGCGCAGGGGATGCTGTGGGTATGGTAACCCAGGTGGAGGCGCGGTCTGAACGGGAGTCAAAGCGCTGGATCCCACCTTCGCCACGGGCCGCTTTCAGGAACAGAGTCCGCTCATCAGGCAAGACATCTAGATGATCAGCCAGTAATTCGGCGACCTGACGGGAGGGACGGCGTTCCTCTTTTTCGATTTTTCGGATGGTGGAAAGCGAACAACCGATACGCGTGGCCAACATTTCCTGCGTGAGATCGAGCGCCTTGCGTCGTTTCCGGACCCATTCTCCAAAGGTGTCGGCATTCATCAGCGGACGGATTGTATCAGTTTTGTGGCGCTTTTTGTGGCGGTAAGCGCCACCCAGAAGAGCGTGAGGGGGAATATCATGCGGACATCAAACACAAGGAGAAAAAATGACTGAGAAATTGCAAACACAACCGCTTCTGTTCCCCCCAGGCGCCGGCCCGGCGCTCTCGTTTTTCGATGTAGCGTTGGGCTTCAAAGTTTCCAGCGCCGATACGCACGGTGCCTGGGCGCTGGTGGAGTATGTAGCTCCGCCCAAATTTGCCGGGCCGCCACTTCACTGGCATAAGGTGACCAGCGAGTGCTTTTACGTGCTTGAAGGCACAGTCACATTCCGCATGGGCGAGCAGGTTTTCGAAGGAGCGCCGGGTGCGATGGTGTATAACCCCACCCATACCTTGCACACTTTTTCGAACCAGAGCGATCAACCAGCCCGCTTTCTGACCTTTATTACGCCGGGCGGGTTGGAAGAATATTTCAAGGAACTGGTGGCGTTGTCACAGGTTGAGCCGAGTTGGCCGCCTGAAGATATGGGCAAGATCATGGCCTTGTACCGTAAGTATGACACCTTCATGCCGGATGAGCTTTAGAGTAATAGAGGAGATTTTCATGTCCGCAATAACTGTTCCTTCCATACCCGTAAATGAATCGTTTGTTCAGAAACGCCCCTTGATCGCGTTCTTCTTGCTTGTGTTCGGATTGACCTGGCCGTTCATGATCGTGGACGCGCTTGGCTCGCACGATATCCTGCCGTTCCGTTTATCCATTCCCTGGATGATCGTGATGGGCTACATGCCGACCCTGGCGGCAGTGATCGTGACCGGGTTAACCAAGGGCAGGGGTGGTATCCGTGCCCTGTTCGGCAAATTGTTGATCGCAAAAGTTGGCTTGCGCTGGTATATCTTTGCAATATTTGGGTACGCCGCAGTTTGCGCTGGGGCAATTCGACTGTCCAACTTGTTTGGAGAAGTTTCTGTGCCGTTCCTCTCAGAGAATTTTCCGCAATTTTCCAATCCAGTGGAAATGATCGTGTCCGTGACGATGATGTTCCTTGCGATCAGTCTCGTCAATGGAGAAGAACTCGCCTGGCGCGGATTTGCATTACCGCGACTGCAAGCCAAACATAGCGCGCTAACATCCAGCCTGATTCTCGGTGTAGTTTGGGCACTGTTCCACCTGCCGCTGTTCTTTACCCTGACGGGTTCATCACAGGCAGGCGCAAGCTTCCTCGGGTTCTTGATCTCAACCGTCAGCCTCACCATTCTCTTTACATGGATGTACAACCACACGCGCGGAAGTGTCTTGCTGGCGTACCTCCTGCACGGGGCGACAAATACGTGGTCCCAGATCTTTTCAATAGATCACAATGGAAATCCTTTTGTAGGGTTCGCGATGACCGGCCTGGTCACTCTGGCTGCTGTGATTGTGGTCATCGCTTATGGACCAGCGCAGCTCACGCGTCAGCCAGAAAAGGAACTTTAACCCGTGAAAACGTAAGAGAAACTCACTTTGAGCGGAGACAGGGCCCTGAACGGAACTGCCTCCGCTCAAAGCAGATCGGGCAAAACACACCCGGCTGCAAAAGAAAACGCTCAAAACATTGAAAAACAAGCCTAACGCGCATTATTTGCCAATAAAACCTGCGAGTCGATTCGAGTGCCCTTAAAAAAAGTAGGCAGTGCTCCTGTGCTGTGTTATACTTTATATATATAAAGTATAACAGGAGTCTGGTATGACTACCCTAACTATCTCCAACAAAGGCTGGGTGGTAATCCCCGCCGAATTGAGAAAAAAATATCATCTAACGCCTGGTACCGAGGTTGTTATCGTGGACTATGGCGGTGTGTTATCCATTGTCCCAGCATATAAGGACCCCATTAAGCAAGGCCGCGGTTTACTCAAAGATTTGCCTGGCTTGACGGATGATCTGGTGAAAGATCGCACTCATGAACGTGAACGCGAAGATTCTAATGGTTAGATGGAATGGTTAATTCCCCCATCTTTATCCTAAACAGTTTCGCACTGTTGGCTTATCTGACCGATGAACCATCCGCAGCACGTATCGAAAATTTAATCGAAGACGCAAAGGAAGAAAAATGTAGCCTGCTTCTGCCACTTCTCAATCTAGGAGAAATCCTCTACATTACAGAGCGTAGGGGTGGCGTGGCTAAAGCACAGGATACTCTGGCACTCCTGCGGCAATTGCCGATCGAAATCTTGCCCGCTGATGAACAAGCCATTTTTTCAGCCGCACACATCAAAGCGAACTACACCTTATCGTATGCAAACGCCTTTGTTGTCGCTGCGACTCAGGGGGAAGGTGCTGTTGTTCTTACCAGCGACCCGGAATTTCAGGCAGTCAAAGAATTGATCACCATCGAGTGGTTGGATTTATAATGCTGGTAAAATTAGTCATCTAATCCATTCATCGAACGCTCCCGACTGTTACGCTCTGCGACCCCTATTCCCGTCGGGGCCGCCAGAGTTGAAACGAAAGAACCGAGTAGAAATACTCGGGTCTTTCGTTAATTTATACCAATCTTCGTCCCCAGAATTGACTTTCCTCCTTGTTACGCTCCACGAACTCCATAAACTGCTCATTTTTATTAGGGCTGCGATTTAATATAAATGTTGTGCGCTCCATGTATGTGTTATGAGAATTTCATTACACTATCAAATCCATGATGAACACCCTACTGTTTTGCCACATCTGGCACCAGCGATCCATGTTCTCAATTTGCGCATGGTTCTCTCCTTGATGAAAGCTGTCACTACGGACCTCGCCTAACATGTGTTTAGGAGGCATCCATTGACTGTATAAAACGATATTTCTGTATCAGGAAAGACAGCCTCCCCTTCGGGCTGCCTTCACTCGTTCCTCTTTACTTTGCCCTAACCCCTTCAACCACTACCACCACTTCGGGCAGATCCATCCCCAGGTCGTGGAGCTTCTCCACGGTCGGGATGCTGTTCCTATCCCAGCCTCGGCGTTTGTAGACGGCGTCAAGCAGCAATACGTATTGCGCTTCGCGGTATTTGCGCAGGGCATGTATTTTCTCCGCAGTGGACATCTCAGCCGGGTCAATTTCCACCAGACGCTTCAGTTGCTCGTCATATCGCTCCTGGCGGGATTCGTACTCTTCCGCGGTCACGGGGCCCATCGCGCGGTAGGGTGGATAATCGTGTTCGCGTCCGACGCGCCCCATCCGGATGCTGAAAACCTTCTGGAAGTTGTAGACCCGCTCAGACTGCGCCAGCAGGTCATTGGGGGTCACTTTGATGCCCGTCACGCCTTCGTGGATCCAGCAGTAGTTCTCGACATGCTCCTCGACCTTGGCAGGCTCAGCAGTCTCTTTGTTATTCGCCGGGGATATGTCATTCCAGGGCAGTTTGCACAGTCCGTGCAGGCTGAACCAGGTACGCCACATCGGGAAATAATGCAGCGCTTCAGCTTTATCTTCGAAGGTCGGCAACAGGTGCTGGATTTGGTCCATGAAGATCAGCCAGGCTTCGTCGTGCTGTGGGCCTTTGGTCGCCAGCCCAAAGCCGCCCTGCTGGGCGATGGATTCCTTCGTTCCATACTCGGAGATTTCCATGCCTTTGATCTCCATGCCGATGTCTTGCAGAAAGGCCGTGTCCGCGCCGAAGGTATCGGCAAAGTATTTCTTCATGTAGCGCACACCCTGCCCAACGATGACACCGAATCCTTCGCCACGAGCCATCTGGTGCAGCAGTTCCAGGGCGGACGCCCCGTTGCCGAAGTTGAGTTCCAGGCCGCCGGCGTGTTCTTTTGTGATCTGCCCTTCTTCGTAACATTCCATCGCGAAGGCTACGGAGTTGGCGAATGAGATGCTGTCCACGCCGTAGGTATCACAATAGAAATTGAGTTCAAGCAATTTCTGTGGATCGAAGTTGCCGATGTTGGCGCCTAACCCGGCAGCGTTCTCGTATTCGGGACCATCTACCAGGACGCAGGAACCGGCATAGGGTCCGGTTTGAAGCGGGAAGTGGTCCACGCCGTGCGAGCAGGACAGGGTGCATCCCAGCCAGCAGCCGTCCGGCATGCCCTGGGTGAAGCGCTCTAGCCAAACATGCGAGTCGATCTTGTGGGTATCGGGATGCGAGCCGTAGCGGAAGTTGTGAACGGGCAACAGGTCGAAGTGGTCCATGATCCCGACGATGTTGGACGTGCCGACCTTGCGCATGTTGTTCTGCACCTCGTCCAGGTCTGTGATCTCCTTGTTGATACGCGCGCCGGCCTTGCGGATGAGCGCCATGTCGGCCACGCCGTTCAGGTCGCCTTTCATGTTGCTGAACTTGACCACGATGCCCTTGATCTTTTTGTCGCGGAAGACGCGCCCAGCCCCGCCGCGTCCAGCTTGCTTGAGGCGAATTTCCTTGCGGCGCACATCGTACCAGGTGCAGTTGATCAGCGCAAAACGGATGTGCTCGGCAGCCTGCCCGGCAGACAAGACCGAGATACCGCGCTTGGACTTCTCGTCACCGTTGCTGTACATGTCGGTGAGATAGCTGCCCAATAAATGCGAATCCACATCTTCGAGCGGCGCGGTCTCAACGGACACCCGGCCTGTGTCGCCATCGATGAAGATGACCACGTCCTCAGCCGCTTTGCCCTGGATTTCGAGCGCATCGAAACCGGAAAATTTCAGAAAGGGCGCGAAGTAACCGCCCACGTTAGAGTCGATCACATTTTCGGTCAGCGGACCGAGGGTCACAATCGTGGATTTGCCGGAGCCAGGATAGGCGGTAATGCCGCAAATCGGCCCGTTGGCAACGACCAACTCATTCTCAGGGCTGTCCCATTTGGTTTCGGGGGTAACGGCATCCCAGAGCAGCTTCAGGGCGAAGCCGCGCCCGCCGGTGAAGAGATCCTTCATTTGTTGGGTGACCGGTTTCTCTTTTATTTCCATTCTTTGGAGATCGATATACAGTGTGCGGTTGGCGTATCCCCGCTCGACGGGGAGTAGTTCATACTCATATTCGGTCAGCAGCTTGTGAGCTGCTTGCATCTCAACGAGGGGAAGGGATAGTGTCATGAGTAACTCCTTTTATGTTCGATAGCTAGGGCATTAGAAGACATTGGTTTCATTTTGAACCGAAATATCCCGGAATCTGGTAATGCGTAGTTCATCGATATCGATGCTATGGGCGCGTCCATCCAATATTTCCTCCGCAATCAACATCCCGGCTGCCGGGGAGTGCATCACCCCATGCCCACTGAAGCCGCTGGCGTGCAGATAATTTGGCAGCTCCGGATGGCGGCCGAGGATCGGCATGTGGTCCGGTGAAATTTCATACAGGCCAGCCCAGCATTGTTTTTTTGCAAGGCTTGCTTCTTCAAGCAATGGAAACCGATCGATCCCGGCATCCAGCACCTCTGGTAGCCATTCCCAATCTACGTTCAGGTTAACTCCTGGAGGATCAGCAGGGTTTGCCATTCCAAAAAGGAGGCTGTCACCTTCCTTGCGCATCCAGAAACCGGTATCCACATCGAACGTTAAAGGGATTGGATCGGGGAATTTGGGGAAGCGCTCTGTCATATAGGCGTTACGCCGGTAAGGCTGCACCGGCAAGTTAACTCCCAATAGCGATGCCACCCCTCCGGACCATGCCCCGCATGCATTCACCACCAATTCGCCGCTTACCAGACCGTCCGGCGTTTCGACTGCCATCAAACGATCGCCACATACCTGTGCGCCGGTAACAGGGGTGGAAAGCGCCACGCGTACACCCAGCTCGCGGGCCCGCTTCAGATAGCCACTGGCAATCCCATAGGGATCGCAAAAACCATCCTCTGCTCCAAAAGTTGCCCCAAGGATGTCGTCCAGACTGGTGCCAGGCACATAGGCAAGCACCTCTTGTGGCTCGAGCCGTTCAACCCGCACGCCTAGAGTTTGTTGTAATCGCATCTGCTCTTGATATTGCGCCCAGGTATCTTCCTGGTTGATCAAAAACAGGTATCCGGTTTGACGTAAATCAGCATGTCCGCCCACTTCCTCGCTGAAGTTCTTTAATCGCTCGATACTGTACTTCGACAAGCGGATGTTTACTTCCCGCGCAAACTGATGGCGCACCCCGCCGGCAGAGAAAGCCGTGCTGCCCGTGATCGGGGCTTCGGCCTTTTCCAGGATCAACACATCTGTGCAACCTCGTATCGCCAGGTGGTAGGCCACGGAGGCCCCTATAATGCCCGCTCCAATGATCAAAACTTCTGCTGTATGGTTGTTCACAGGTTCACCCTACAGGATCAAGATTCAATCTTGGTTTGACGAACCAGCAGGGTTACGCCAGCTTGTTCCCGGGTATCCAGATAGGAGAACCCGGACCCATCGTCCCGGCGACCGCTGGCAAGCACTTTCATCCCATTGTCCGTAAGCTGTTGCTCAATCGCATCGATATCTTCCACCGCAAAACCGATGTGAAAAACGCCTTCGCCCTTTGTTTCAAGAAAGTCTTTATAGATCGTTTTCCCCTTACCGGGTTGAGCGAGTTGGAGTTGCAAATTGCCGACGTGCGTAAAGACAAAACGAGTGTCAAAAAATCCTTTTTCGTCCACCACATTGAGCCTGGTATATTCCACCAACGGAGGATATTCCGTCCACGGACCGATCCCGATGGACTCATAATACCTTTTGGTCTTTTCGATATCTTTGACAACGATACAGATATGATGGGGGTTGCCGAAAATGTTATTTTCTTGCATTTCTTGATCCTTGCTTCTCTTTAGGGGTTACGGCGATCGCCAGATCCGGGCAAACGATCACGCACAACTGACATTGCGTGCAAGCTTCGATATCAACGGGTTCGGGCAAAAAGTATCCCTTCGCATTCATATCTTGCGACGGTTGCAACACATGCTTGGGACAGAATTCGATGCAGATACTGCAGCCTTTGCAGTAATTCGGATTAATGACAATCTCGATCATGAGAGCGCCTCGTTGGCTTTCTCAATGACGGACTCATATCGTTCAGTCCAGGAGGGGCGTGGCCGGTAATGAAGTTCGCCAACAGGAATTTTTCCGCTGCCCTGCGCTTTTTTGACGGGCACTGTCATCTCTTTCAGGGCGTTCATCGCCTTCACGGGCGTCTCGTGTTCGTGCACAGGGCATTGAGAAAGCACCTCGATAAAAGAAGCGCCTTTATTGCCGATGCCTTTTTTAACCGCTTTAATGATCTGCATAGGCTGGGCGGTGATCCATCTGCTGATATAGGATGCACCGGCTGCCTCCGCCAGTTTGCAAAGGTCGAACGGATCTTCGATATTGCCGTAGGGCGTTGTTGGGGTGTTGGCAAAGGGCAAAGTGGTCGGGGCAACCTGACCGCCGGTCATGCCGTACAAACCATTATTTACACACAGGATGGTCACATCCATATTTCTGCGAAAGGCGTGGATGAAATGATTGCCTCCAATGGCTGCGGCATCGCCATCCCCCGTGAAGATGATAATCTTCAAGTCGGGATTGGCCAGCAGCGCGCCCGTTGCAATGGGGAGCGACCGGCCGTGAAGCGTCCAGCCCGAGTCAAAATCGAGATAATGGCTGGTCAGCCGCGATGAACAGCCCACGCCGGAGATGAACACAAAATCTTCTTTTTTCGCCCCGCCTGCCTTGATCAGGTCGTCGACGGCATGCAAGGTGTAGTTGAGCACCTGCCCCGCCCCGCAGCCCGGGCATAAAATATGCGGAAAGCGCATCCCGGAGGGACCATCTTCTTTGATATATGCGAGCATCGGGTGTTTTAACATGCGATCACCTCTAAAATTTGCATGACCAGTTTTTCGGGGCTGTGCAAGGCTGCAATCTCAGGCATAGCGACAACCTGCTCACATTTATCGCGCAGCGCTTCGGTGATGGGGTGTTTCATCATGCCCAGGTTCATCTCCGGGACAAACACGGTTTTCACCGTTGAAATTAAATCCCGCAATACTTCTTCAGGGAAGGGCCACAACGTCACCAGACGGATAAATCCCATCTTGATCCCGTGCAGTTCCCGCACTTCCCTGACCGCTTCCAGGCCGGTGCGGGCTACCGATCCGTAGCAGATCAGGACATGCTCGCAGTCATCCAAAAACTGTGATTCAACCCGCGCAATTTCGTTGACGTTCCCTTCGATTTTCCGGTGGAGCCGTTCAATATTTTCCCTGTGCGCCTTTAGGGAATAATTGCCGACGCCGCCGTCTTCGTAGTGAGCCAGGGAAACGTGATTAATGTTGTACCCTTCCCCAAAATTCGCCATCGGCGGGACGATCTCATGCCCGTAGGGGAGGTAATTCTCTGGCGTGATGCCCATCTCCTGCGGTTTTTTGCGGCCAACAATTTCAATCGTATCCAGTTCAGGCACCACCAACTGCTCCCGCATGTGCGCCACCGTTTCTTCTGTCATGAGCAAGACGGGGCTGCGCCATTTTTCAGATAAGTTAAAAGCCTCGATGGTCAGCTCGAACATTTCCTGCACAGAGGATGGCGACAAGGCAATCAGCGGGCCTTCGCCGTGATGCCCATAGCGAGCCTGCATGACATCTTCCTGGCTGGTGGTGATGTAGCCCTGTCCCGGTCCCGGTCTTTGGACATCCACGATCACCAGCGGCGTTTCGGTCATGATCGAAAAACTGATCACTTCCTGCATCAGCGAAAAGCCCGGGCTGGAAGTCGCTGTCATCGCTTTTGCCCCAGCCCAGGAAGCACCGACCAGCGTACTGGCAGCCGAGATTTCATCTTCCATCTGGATGAAGCGTCCGCCAAACTGCGGGAGTCTGCGAGAAGCATGTTCCATGATCTCCGAAGCAGGTGTGATGGGATAGCCAGCATAGACTTTCAGCCCAGCCAAAAGCGCCCCCTCGACACAGGCTTCGCTGCCTTCCAGATAGTGCCTGCCTGGCTTGATGAACTCGCCACGATATTTCTTTTCTTTCAAAGCCGTTTCAAGCATTTATCTTTCCTTCTTATTCAGCAGTAGCCATCTTTACGTTCACAATGTGTGCCCAGCCTGCTTCAAACGCTTCGATATTCTTCTCTATAGTTTTTGGCGGGACGTTTTCAGAGATAGCCGACTTCAGCGATTCCTTTTTGATCATGGATTCCAGGAGCGCTGCCAGCGCCCCAAGAACGGCTGAATTCTGAACCTTAAGATCGCCCAGCGATTGAGCGATCTCCATGGCGGGAACTTCATAGCAATGAAGATGTTCTGGCACATCTTTCACGGAATTGGGATCGATGAGCAATATCCCGTCTTCTTTCAAGTCTCGGACGTATGTATCCAAAGCCGTTTGAGACAAGGCAACCAAGACATCGGCCCTGCGCACGCTTGGATAGTGGATCTCGCCTCGGGAAACGACTACTTCGGAGCGACAGGCTCCTCCCCTGGATTCGGGACCATAAGAACGTGTATTCACTGAGTTTATTCCTTCATAGATTGTGAAGGCACCCCCTAAAACTCTACCGATGGTCACAACGCCTTGACCGCCGAACCCCGCAACACGAATTTCGAATCGTTTATTCTCTTGCATCATCTTAATCGCGATCTCTTTTGGCGATTGTTGGCGTCGGACGTTCAGGGACATGGCCCCGTTTGTAAACCATGATCGTGCGCTCGAGCGTCATGATCACAGTGCCATCCTGCTTGAAGCCAGTGGTTTTGATTCCTACTATCCCCATGTGAGGCCGTGATTTCGATTCCCGCGTGCTCAGGATTTCGGTCTGGGCGTAGACCGTATCCCCTTCGAAGACGGGGGCGGGGATGTTGATCTCTTTCCAGCCCAGGTTGATCCCGTTCTTGGACACGTCGCCTACGCTGAGCCCCACAATGATGGCCAGGGTTAAAGTGGAGTTCACCAACGGCTGTCCGAATTCAGTTTGCTCTGCATAATAGCGGTCGAAGTGAATGGGGTTATTGTTATTCGTGATCAGGGTGAACCACGTGTTGTCGGCTACGTTAATCGTCCGACCAAGTTCATGCTGGATGACCATACCTTCATAAAAGTCTTCAAAACAGCGCCCGGTTGGTTCAGTCATAAACTGCCTCCTTCTCCTTGCATAATTTCAAGCGTTTTTCGCTGATTAAAAAGAGCGCGACATTCCTAAAACATGCTGTCCCAGATAGGAAAGAATCAAATTGGTCGAAATAGGAGCTACCTGGTATAGCTTTGTCTCACGGAACTTCCGCTCCACGTCGTACTCTACTGCAAACCCGTACCCGCCGTAGGTTTGCAGACAGACGTTCGCCGCTTCCCAGGAGGCGTCGGCTGCCAGCAACTTCGCCATATTGGCCTCTGCTCCACACGACTTGCCCTCATCGAACAATCGCGCAGCTTCATAGCGCATCAGGTCGGCGGCGCGCACGTTGGCATATGCCCGGGCGATGGGAAATTGGACCCCCTGGTTCTGCCCGATCGGCCGGTCGAAGACGATCCGCTCGCCGGCGTAGCGCCGGGCTTTATCGATAAACCAGTAGCCGTCCCCCACGCACTCGGCCGCGATCAGGATCCGCTCCGCGTTCATCCCGTCCAGGATGTATTTGAATCCCTGGCCCTCTTCGCCGATCAGGTTTTCGGCCGGCACCTCGAAGTCGTCGAAGAACAGCTCACTGGTTTCGTGGTTGACCATGTTTTGGATGGGGCGCTCGATCAATCCCTTTTTGGCGTGGTCTTTTAGCTCGACCAGGAAGATCGACAGCCCCTCGGTCTTCTTCTTCACTTCCTCGAGCGGCGTGGTGCGCGCCAGCAGCAGCATCAGGTCGGAGTGGGGCACGCGCGAGATGAAGACCTTCTGCCCGTTGACCACGTAGCGGTCGCCCTTTTTTTCGGCAAAGGTCTTGGTCTTGGTCGTGTCGGTGCCGGTGTTGGGCTCCGTGACCGCAAACGACTGCAGTCGCAGTTCCCCGGCGGCGATCCTGGGCAGGTATTTGTCCTTTTGCGCACCGGACCCGTGCCGCAACAGAGCCCCCATGATGTACATCTGCGCGTGACAGGCCCCCGAGTTCGCCCCGGACCGGTTGATCTCCTCCAGGATGATGGACGCCTCGGTCAGGCTGGCGCCCCCGCCTCCGTACTCTTCCGGGATCAGTGCTGAAAGCCAGCCGGCCTCTGTCAGCGCTTTTACAAACTTCTCAGGATAACCAGATTCTGCCTCCACTTCATGCCAATAGTCGCTGGAAAACGAACCGCATAAATCCCTGAGCGCCATGCGAATCTGGGTGTGTTCTCGATCATGTGGATTGATTTCTGTCATGAGGGACATCTCCTGTGTGAAGTAGCTGGGTAAACTCTTTTGCCTTATTGCAGGCCATGGAGACTTCAAGATCAAAACTTGACGACGGAATACAAGGCTGATATACTGCCAGTATATCGGTAGTATACTGCCAGAAAGATTCAAAGTCAAGCGCCTTTCAATGGGGAACATTTTGGAGGTTTTCTACGCTACCGGAAAACAGTCTTGAAATATCGAAAGGGAATTCCATGGCAAAACCTGCTCCTAAGAAGGAAACCCAGGTGAGTTTGAACCAAAAGGCTTATGCCGAGATTCGGCTTCGCATCCTGAATGGCGAGTTGAGCGCGGAAACCCCACTCTCTGAGTACCAGTTAGCGGAGGAGCTTGAACTCAGCCGTACGCCTGTAAGGGAAGCGGTAAAGCGGCTGGAACGCGAAGGCCTGGTACAGTCCATCCCGAACCGCGGTACCTTTGTTGCGGAGCTCACCGCCAGAGACATTTCTGAAATCTACCAGGTCCGCGAGCAGTTGGAAGGCTTTGCGGCGCGCATTGCCGCCGAGACAATGTCGGATGAAAATATAAAAAGGCTTGAAGAAGAAATTGGTATCCTGAACACGCTTGCGTCTGAAGGTCGGCTTACCGAAGTCGTAGATTTAGATATCCGCTTGCACAAACAGATCATTGCCTCCACCCAGAACAGCCGCTTGATCGAACTGCTTGGGACTTTAGATGACCAGATGCACCGGGTGCGATCGCTATTCCCACAATCCTCTCAATGGTTAGAATCCACCCTGGCAGGCCACGCCAACATCGTTAAAGCGATAAAAGACCGCGATGGAGAGGCAGCAGAAAAGGCGATGAAAACCCACCTTCGCTCAGCGCGAGAATATGCCGTCAGGCAGTTTTTCCCCGCGGGGTTCTTTTAAACCAATCACGGTGAAAAAGCAATCTGGATTTCCTTCGACTAACAAAGCTGTAAACCTGGAAAGATTGACTCTCACCACCGGATTCCGTAGAATGCTTATGGCCGCCTGAACCATCACCCAGGGCGCCGATCGAATGTACATTGAAAATTACTGATTCTAACGGAATTTGTGGTTTAGGTTGAAATGAGGCATGATAGGGCTAAAACTCTGCCAAGAGAACAGCCCACATGCCTCAAAGACAGTGTACCAAAACAAAGACGCAAGTTACAAGGCCAAGCAAGAGAATAACGCTTCCAATCGAAACCGAGAAATACAACAAGATTGTGGAAGATAGCCATACCTATCGACAATGGCTGGATGAAATGATTGTGACATATCCAGAATTATTTCCTACAAACATCGGCGAAGGATACACTTTGCACGATGATCGTTTTTCTGGGAAGCTGGAAGGTATGCGACTACGCCGCATTTGCCTGAAAGCCCGGACTATCGAGGGCAAGAGACAAGTTTTCACGATTGCGCCCAGTACGGTGATGCCTTATTTTGTTGGTTTGACAGATGAAATCGAAAAAGCCTTGTTCCTGCGCCGTTTTGACGTTCCATTTTGGGCCTTGAGCTATGTCTTTGGCCGAGATGACCAGTACTGGTATCGACTGGAGAACCAATTTGGGCGTTACAACCTGGTGCAAACGGTCGTCAAAGACCAGGAAAAGTTGCCCAAGCACTTGTTGGCTGATGAAAAGGTCACCTGGCTAAATGGCGAAGAAATCGTAGTGGCTACCACCGTTGGAGATGATTGTGTATTGGGCGCATCGGTCGCGTTGGGTATAGATACACCGAACCTGGAAGAAGCTTACCAACATTTCAAAGACGAAGCCTTGCAACTCAACCCGGAATATCAGCCTGAAACCGTCAACACCGATGGCTGGGAAGCCACCCAGAAAGCCTGGCGACATTTGTTTCCGCTGATTGTCATCCTAGAGTGTTTCCTGCATGCTTTCATCAAGATACGCCAACGCGGCAAACACATGAAAGATAGCTTTCACCTGCTTTCCCAAAAGGTATGGGAGGTCTATCATGCAGTAGACGCTGCTGCTTTTCGTCTACAAGCTACAGAGTTATTGACCTGGGCCGAAACCAACACCACCGATTACGTTTTGGATGCCGTGCGGAAACTCTGCTCAAAAGTCGATCGCTTCATATTGGCCTATGACCATCCGCTCGCCCATCGCACCAGTAACATGCTGGATCGCCATATGAACTTGATGGATCGTTGGTTGGATAGTTCACGCTTTTTTCACGGGCATTGGTCATCTGCCGAGCGTTCCATTCGAGCTTGGGCATTGCTGCACAACTTTGGACCCTATTGCCCGCGAGCCAGGCCCAGGCAAGAATATACTTCACCTGCCCATAAGCTCAATGGCTTTGTCTATCATGATAATTGGCTTCACAATCTGATGATCTCCACTTCCATGTCCGGGTTTAGCCGCTAACCACAAATTCCAGCAGTATCAGGAAAATTAGAACGGGAACCGCCGTGCACGAGAGAAGGCACTGGCATCCAATGTGAGCGGGGAATACAGGATGTCATCGCTACAAGATATCCAAATCCATGCATCCCATCTCAAAAACGAACAAGAAACGAAGCCAAAACGAAGGAAATTCGAGAGAGAATAGGCAGATCCTCACAGCGGAGGAACAGCGCGACAAGGGCGCAAGGCCAGCGCGAAGCAATAGAGACCCTATAGGGAACCAATAGGAACCCTTACTCAACCGAGGCAAGAAAGCAGGCAGACAGGGCAAAAGTCAAATGGTCTTCCGCCAGATGCCGGACGGCAGCACGCGCGTCAGTCAAAAACCCGACTGCAGCGAGCGCGCCTGGGACCTGGCGGGGAATGGGACAGTACGGGCCTTGTAAGGGTTCATTGCGAGCCGCACAGCGGCGAAGCCCTGGCCCGTCCAGCCCCGCACACCGCCTCGAAGAGCGCACACCGCCCCGAAGAGCGCAGCGGTGCGGGGGCGGGGGGGATTTCGCAGGACAATTTGGGGGTGCCTTGATCCAATTGTGTGTTACACTGATACAGGCATTTCATAAACAATGTGTTTATCAAGTGGGGGATACGGAGGGTGCTCCATAGGGAACATCCATTAAGACCCAGGCCCGTCCTTTCGAAATTAGATCAATTAGCGGTAAAGGGAAATATCTTGAATAAGTGAGAAACAGTACAAACCCTCATGGACGCTGTCCAGAAGGGCGATTTCGAAATTGCAGAATGGATGCTCGCAGACGGTTTGCAAGTTCGCATTGTATTTCACAACGCGCAACAGTTGGGAATTGAATAACTGGATTTGTGTGGTGTCACAGCCGCCGACCCTGTTATGGGGCTGGCGGCGTTTCCTATCCCGGCAGGAATGCTAGAGAAAGCAGAGTTTCAAAAATGGAAGTAAAGAGAACCTGACGGTCCAACAAGGCCAATCATCGAGCGTGAAAGCTCGACAAACAGCAAAATAAGAATGGTCTCCTCGAGAAAAACCAAATATGGCTAACTGCTGAGACAAATTCTTTTACAAACAGAAATATCATTTGAAACGATCTGACCAAGTAGTAAAGAGGCGAAACTTTGCCAACCACCTCTTTTGCTTCAAATAATCAGGATGTTACCAAACAGGAGGGTGTTTGGAAGGAGAAGTTTTTTGGAAAAGTCTAAACACTCGATCATAAAACGAGTTGCTTTTATCGGGAATTACCTCCCGCGCCAATGTGGCATCGCCACTTTTACCACCGATCTCTGCGAGGCCCTCGCCGAGGAGTACAAAGGCACTGCATGCATCGCGTTGCCTGTCAACGATACCGAAGATGGTTACAACTACCCGCCCCGCGTCCGCTTCGAACTGATTGAGAAGGATATTGAATCCTACCGCCGCGCCGCCGATTTCCTGAACATCAATAACGTCGACATGGTCTCTCTGCAGCATGAATATGGCATCTTCGGCGGAAAGGCTGGCAGTTATATTCTGACGCTCCTGCGCGAATTGCGCATGCCGGTCGTCACCACGTTCCATACGATCTTACAGGACCCCAACGCTGATCAACGCCGGGTGCTCGAAGAAATCGTGTCTTTGTCTGACCGTGTGGTTGTGATGAGTGAACGCGGTTCGGAATTCCTTCAGGAAGTGCATCACGTTCCCCATGAAAAGATCGATCTGATCCCGCATGGCATTCCTGATGTTCCATTCGTAGACCCGAGCTTTCACAAAGATCTGTTTGGCGTGGAAGGCAAAAGCGTGCTGCTTAGTTTCGGCTTGCTCTCTGCCAACAAAGGCATTGAGAACGTGATCGCAGCCCTGCCTGCTATCATAGAGAAATATCCCAATGTAGTCTACATCGTCGTCGGCGCGACCCACCCACACGTCATACGGAACGAAGGTGAAACCTACCGGCTGTCCCTGCAATGGCTGGCGCATGAAAAGGGTGTGGAAGGAAACGTGATCTTCTATAACCGCTTCGTCAGTTTGGAGGAACTCGTCCAGTTCATCAGCGCCTCGGACATATACATAACGCCATATCTCGACGCTGCGCAGATCACATCGGGGACATTGGCCTATACGCTGGGAGCGGGAAAGGCAATCATCTCTACGCCATACTGGTATGCGGAAGAAATGCTGGCCGATGAGCGCGGCGCCCTGGTGCCGTTTAGCGATCCGCAGGCATTGGCCGACCAGGTGATCGATCTGCTGGGTAATGAATTGAAACGTCATGCCATGCGCAAGCGCGCTTATCTTTTCGGCCGGGATATGATCTGGCCGCAGGTGGCACGGCGCTACATGCAAAGTTTTGATCGCGCCCGCGCCGAACACCGTTATTTGGCGGCGGCTGAGTTCGCGGTTAAACCACTGGATAAACGTGCAGGGGAATTGCCCCCGCTCAAACTGGATCACCTGCGCCACCTCACGGATGATACCGGTATCTTTCAACATGCTATTTTCACGATCCCCAATTATCGCGAAGGGTACACCACCGACGATAATGCGCGCGCCTTGATGGTCAGTGCGCTGATGGAGGAGTTGGGAATTCATGAAGCCAATGATTTGGCGACGCGTTACCTTGCCTTTACATGGTACGCTTTCAATTCAGACACCAGGCGCTTTCGCAACTTCATGGATTACCAGCGCAACTGGCTCGAAGAGAGCGGCTCGGATGATAGTCACGGTCGTGCCTTGTGGGCGCTGGGCACTGTATTAGGGCGCTCAAACACGCCGACACTTCAAAACATGGCAGGCCGGGTGTTCCAGCAATCCCTGCTTGCGATCCTTGAAACGACCAGTCCACGCGCCTGGGCGTTCGCACTAATCGGTATCCACGAGTATTTGGGGCGCTTTGTCGGGGATCGGCGCGTCCGCCAAGTACAGGAGGAATTGGCCAGTCGGTTACTCTCCCTTTATAAAGATAACCGAGCAGATAGATGGAACTGGTTTGAAAATAAGCTGACGTATTGCAATGCGGCGCTGTCACACGCCATGCTCTTGTGCGGCCAGTCTATCCCAAATCCTGCCATGACAGAGGTGGGGTTGGAGTTCTTACTTGGTTGGCGGAATTGCAACACGCGGACACGGAAGGAAAGCATTTCGTCCCGATTGGCTCGAATGGGTTTTATCCACAGGGTGGCGAACGCGCCCGCTTCGACCAACAGCCCGTGGAAGCGCAGGCGATGGTCTCTGCCTGCCTCGCAGCCCAGCGAATCACTAGGGAAAAAGGCTGGCATACAGAAGCCCGGCGCGCATTCGAGTGGTTCCTCGGGCGAAACGACTTACATCTCCCGGTGTACGACCCGACGACGGGTGGTTGCCGGGATGGCCTGCATTCTGACCGGCCAAACGAGAACCAGGGTGCGGAGTTTACGCTCGCCTTTCTCCAATCACTTTTGGAATTAAGATTAGCAGAAAATGGTGGTCAACCCAATGAGTATCCTCACAATGAAGAAGCATCACACAGAGCTGTTTCAACGACACAAACGCAACCCCGTGCTGACGGCCGCAAACTGGCCGTATCAAGCCAATAGCGTATTCAACCCCGGCGCGACTCTTCTCGCTGATGGCACTACTTTGCTGTTGTGTCGCGTAGAGGACCGGCGCGGTCATTCCCATTTGTGCGCGGCCCGCTCCGCAAACGGCTTCGATGACTGGCAGATCGACTCTCAGCCTACTTTTGTAGCCGACCCGGAACGCTATCCTGACGAATTGTGGGGCGTGGAAGACCCGCGCATTACCTACGTTCCTGAAATGGGCCAATACGCCATTGCCTATACTGCGTACGCCAGCGGGGGACCGGGTGTAGCCCTGGCGTTCACAAAGGATTTTCACTCCTTTGAGCGCTATGGCGTGATCATGCAGCCGGAAGATAAAGATGCGGCGCTCCTGCCGCGCAGGATCGATGGGCGTTGGGCTTTGATCCACCGCCCGGTGGGCACGACCAGCGCCCACATGTGGATCTCCTACTCTACAGACCTTCGAAATTGGGGCGGCCACAAGAAAATACTGGAAGCGCGGCTCGGTGGATGGTGGGATGCGAACAAAATTGGTCTCTCGTCCCCGCCCATTGAAACGCCGCAGGGCTGGCTGGTCATTTACCATGGGGTAAAACAGAATGCAGCCGGTTGTATTTACCGCTTGGGTCTGGCTCTGTTTGATTTGAACGATCCGGAGGTTTGCTTGAAGCGCGGAGACGAATGGGTCTTTGGTCCGGAAAAAGCCTACGAGCAACACGGGGATGTCGATAAAGTTGTCTTTCCGTGTGGATACACCCTTGCACCGGACGGCGACACCTTACATATTTATTATGGCGCTGCGGATACCAGTATTGCCGTGGCTACAGCCAGTGTCCGGGCTTTGCTTGAGTGGTTAGAAGAACACGGTTAGAGGTGTGTTTTTTTGGTCGTTATTCCCGGATGAGACTTCCGCCCCCCGGCGCGGATTCAAGCAACTGCTCGCCACCTTATCCAACCCCGGCCAACCACTCCCGGAGAACCAGTTTGAACACTTCCTGTAATATCTGATAGGATCCATTTTTCTCATCCAACTCATCGAACGCCCCCGGTTGTTACGCTCCGCGATCCCTCACCTCGTTGGGGCGGCCGGCCTCTCGCTCCTGTCCGTACAGGAGCGATTTCATTTCCCCGCCATACACAGGCATCCCTGGACCGGAATCCATACGATTGTCGAAATCCGGGCGCCCCGTCCTGGAGGGGGCTGCGCGACCGAAAAGGGATAAAACGAAGAGGGGGAAAAATGGACAGGGAGAGCAATGAGAGGACAATCACGGGTATAGAAAAAGGACACCATCGTACAGGGATGGAGCGGCAGTTTGAGAAACCTGGTCTACCGGCAGATGCGGGATGGCAGCACGCGGGTGAGCGCCAAATCGAACAACAGGCGTACGTTCAACCGGGAGCAGAAGGTCTACCAGGATCGTTTCGGGCTGGCGGTGGCGTACGCGCGCGAATGTAACAAGCGCACCTGGCCCGTCACCTGTCCCGCAAAACCAAACTGGACGGGGCAGGTGACGGGCCATCTTCCATTAAACGGAAAGGACCAAAGGGGAATTCTCCCCGCTTAAACGGAGACTGCCCGTCCAGTCCGGCGAGCCAGGGCTTTGAAGGCAACCTGGGGGCCAGTTCCCGGTCAAGACCGGCAATAACTCCGGCCCAAAATTCGAAAGCGGTAGCCACCTTCCCATCCTACAGGGCGTGAGGCCGTCACGCGCAACGGAAAAGGTACTATTTCAATCAAGGTATAAAACCTATAATACTACCTTGACAGTCAAGGTAGTATGTCGTACAATGCCAATATGGAGTTAATGATATGAGCGAGAATGAAATCACATCCGACCTGCTGCGTGGCCATACCGATACGATGATTTTACGTCTCTTATGCGAAGCGGATCGCTACGGCTACGAAATCGTCAAGCTGATTGCCGAGCGCTCGGGCGGCGAGTATGAGTTAAAGGAAGCCACGATGTATTCCAGTGTCCGGCGGCTTGAGGCAGACGGTGATATCGAGTGGTATTGGGGCGATGAATCGCAGGGGGGACGGCGTAAGTATTTTCGGATTACCGAAAAGGGTAAGGCCACTTACGCCGGACAACAAAAGCAATTGGGAGTACGCAAAGCGCGTACTCGATAAATTATTGTAAGGAGATTTGAGCCATGAACGAAAAATTAAACCAATATCTGAACGGCGTTTTTGCGCCTTACGATGGGGTAAAAAGCGTCGCCGAACTAAAGGCTGACCTGCTCTCCGATTTACAGGAACGCTTCCATGAACTCAAAGCCGAAGGCAAGGACGATGAAACGGCCTTTGCAGATGACCATTGACAGCATCGGTGACATCGAGCAAACGGTACAGGAGGTCGCCAACCTCTCCCGCTCGCTGGAGCGGCAGGTGCTGACGAACTTTAGCGCGAGCAACCTGCCAGAGAGCGACTTTGCAGGCGTTACCGCGCATCAAGGAAAGTTTGAAGCGAGCGCATTGCGCGGCTCCGACTTTTCGGGCGCGGACTTTACCGGCAGCTCGTTTTATGCCAGCGATGTGCGTGAAGCCAATTTCGACGGAACGAATCTGACAGACTGCAACCTGACTGCCATTGATCTTAGGGACGCGAGCTTCCTTAAATCAATCCTTGTACGCACGAACTTCAGCATGTCGGGACTGGACGGAGCAAAATTCATCGGTGTAAAACTGACCGACGTCAAGTTTAACCAGACCGACCTTAGAAAAACGACCTTTGAAAGCTGTATCTTTATCGGCGTGGACTTCAATCAATGCGACCTGCGCGGGCTGTGTCTTGATGGACAGACTTTTATCGGCGTCAAATTTGACATGGCGGCGCTGAACGAAGTTTCCTTTCGGGCGCAACGTTCAGAAATGTGTCTTTCGTTGCTGCGATTACCTGGCATACTTGGTCTAAGAAATATTACCGTGCCATCAAAACGATATGCTTTGACGACGCGAAAATGGATAAGCTGACCTATGCCGCGCTCAAAGGCATGGAGGCCGATTTATCCAAGTTACTGTTATATAAGGAGTGAAGAATATGCAAAACCAGGCAATCCAAGTGAAAGGGCTGCAAAAGTCCTACAAGAAGCTTCATGTTCTAAAGGGCGTAGATTTTGAGGTGGAAAAGGGCAGTATTTTCGCCCTGCTCGGCTCCAACGGCGCGGGCAAGACAACGATTGTCAAAATCCTCACCACGCTGCTCAAACAGGACGGCGGGACTGCCTATCGTCAACGGCTTCGACGTTGTCGCAAAGCCCGACAATGTGCGGCAGTCGATCAGCCTGACCGGGCAATTCGCCGCTGTAGACGAGATCCTGACCGGGCGGGAAAATTTGATCATGATCGCCAGGCTGCGGCACCTCGAAAATCCGCGTCAGGTCGCGGATGATTTACTGAACCGCTTCGGCCTGACCGATGCTGCCGACCGCAGAGTTTCCACCTATTCGGGCGGTATGCGCCGCAGGCTCGATATCGCCATGAGCCTGGTAGGGAAACCGCAGGTCATTTTTCTTGACGAACCGACCAACGGGCTTGACCCCGAAGCGCGCATCGAGGTTTGGAAGACTGTCAAAGAGCTTGCTAATAATGGCACGACGGTACTTCTGACTACACAGTATTTGGAGGAAGCTGAACAGCTTGCCGACAGAATTGCCATTCTGCATGAAGGGAAAATTATCGCCAACGGCACACTCGCGGAACTGAAAAAGCTGTTCCCGCCCGCAAAGGTGGAGTATGTGGAAAAACAACCGACATTGGAGGAGATATTCCTCGCAATCATCGGCAAAAAGGAAGGAAAAGATACAATGAACTAAACACTTTTTAAGCGATATGGGCGTTATGCTTGGACGTTCCATGCGCCATATTTTCCGCAGCATGGACACCATCATCACGGTCACCATCATGCCGATTGCGTTTATGCTGCTGTTCGTCTATGTGTTCGGCGGCGCAATCCAAACCGGCACGGACAACTATGTGAATTACCTGCTGCCCGGCATCCTGCTGATTGCGATTGCAAGCGGCATCGCCTATACGGCTTACCGTCTGTTTATGGATATGCAAAGCGGCATCTTCGAACGGTTCCACTCCATGCCGATTGCGCGTTCCGCCGCGCTGTGGGGGCATGTGTTGACCTCACTGGTATCCAATGCGATTTCGGTCCTCGTCATCATTCTCGTAGCGCTCATGATGGGCTTCCGCTCGTCGGCAGGAGTATTGTCATGGCTTGCCGTGGCCGGTATCCTCGCGCTGTTTACGCTGGCCTTGACCTGGATCGCGGCGATTGCCGGACTGTCCGCAAAATCGGTGGACGGGGCAGGCGCCTTTTCCTACCCTCTTATCTTCCTGCCATTTATCAGTTCGGCGTTTGTGCCCACCGAATCGATGCCGTCGGGCTTGCGCGCCTTTGCCGAAAACCAGCCGGTCACCTCGATCGTGGAAGCCATCCGTGCGTTACTGTCTGGTCAGCCGGTTGGTAATGATATATGGATTGCTCTTGCGTGGTGCGTCGGGATTATGCTCGTGGCTTATATCTTTGCGATGCGGGCGTATAAAAAGCGGGTGTGAATGAGGAAACCTTCAGATCATCGCGTCGCTTTTAGTCACAAAACTGTACATCCCCCGGCCTCGACCGCAACTCGTCCCCCGTCCGCGCCTGATCGAGCGAGTGCCTGAGGGCCTGGCAAAAGGGTGCAAACTGACGCTCGTCTCCGCTCCGGCCGGCTTTGGCAAGACCACGCTGGTCAGCGAATGGAGCGGTGTTAGACCAACGCTACATGGATTTTGGTCTTAGTCTATTTACTGTTCCTGGAACGGAGCTTTGGGGGAAGGAATTTGGTTTTGGGTTATACTATTTACAGACCAAGGAGGTAGAAAAGTGCGTCTCAACCAATCTGACATCCAAACATTACGCGAAGCTCCGTCCAATGCCCGGACCGAGGGATTTGCCTGGCTTGCGCGGGCAGGCTATCTGACGCGCGAAGGGGAAGTTACAGCACTGGGACAGCGGGCAATGTCCCGTTTACAGGATTACTTCCAATCGGACCAAAAACCTTCTGATCTCTTTCAGCGCCTTGCCCTTCCCATCATCGAAACAGAGGCCGGGAGCTTCTTCTTCGCCCTTCCTACCGGCAAAGCCAGGGTATTGCAATGCCCCAGCTGCGGATATGCTGCCCGCAAGGACCTGGCGCGTTTCGAAAAAGAAACACCCGCGCCAGAAGGCAGCCTGCCAGTCGAAAAAGTTTTTACGCCCGATTGCCACACGATCGAAGCCCTGGCCGATTTTCTCGACATCCCTACAAAAAAGACGGCCAAAGCCATCTTGCTGACACGCCCATCGGACGGAAAACTGATTTTTGTGGTGATACGCGGCGACATGCAGTTGAGCGAAGCCAAGCTGGCGCAACACGTGGGCGATTTTCGAGTTGCTACCTACGAAGAAATAACGGCCACAGGCGCCGCTGCAGGCTTCGCCTCCCCCGTCGGGTTGGATAACGCTTTGATCGTGGTGGACGATCTCATTCCTGTGTCCCCAAACCTTGTTGCGGGCGCAAACGAAGAGGGATATCACCTGCTGAACGTCAACTACGGCCGCGATTACACGGCCGAAATCGTGGCAGATGTGGTTGAAGCCGCTGCGGGCGAGCCCTGTCCAAATTGTGACGGCAAGCTGGAGTTCTCCAAAGCGGATTTGGTTGCAGAAACCAAAGGTGGAAAGCTCGAGCTCTATCCCACCGAGATGCTGCAAGCCCTGGCTGAAGTCCACCATGACGAAAATGGTTTGACCTTCCCAAGGGCAGCCGCGCCATTTGACGTCTACCTGATCGTTATTCCCGGCAAAGAACTGGACACAATTTCTGTGGCAGACAAGTTATATGAAGGACTACAAAAAGAAGGGTTCTCTGTCCTGTATGACGATCGCGATACGCGCGCTGGGGTCAAGTTCAACGATGCAGACTTGATTGGCCCTCCCATTCGCATCACCGTGGGCGAGCGCGGCTTGCAAGCGGGGAATGTTGAGGTCAAACTTCGTTCCGCGGAAGCCAAGGAGCTCGTCGAACTGGACAAGATCGCCAGTCATGTCCTGGGGCAGCTTGCAGATCAAAAATGAAGGCTCTTTGGGAATTTCCCTGGTAAATACCCGGATTTGGGGGTGCGAGCGTGCGTACGCACGCTCGCACCCCCAAATCCGGCACCCTTTCACGGAAAATCCGAATGAATCAAAAATGAATGTCACTGCTTTGTATAAGCCTGAGCAGATACCAATAAATCAACCTTCCGAATAAACGGTGGGAGCGAAGAACCTCAGCTTTGTTGGTAGCCTTGCTTTGCGATAGGAGGTCTGATGACTACAACCAGAAGAAGCAGGCGGGAAAATCCGCGCGAACGCCGGTTGGCGCGTGCGGCAAAAATCAGCAAGATGACACAACCTGTGCACAAATTCCAATCTATGAATTGCTTGACGACGAAGGCGTTGGGTTAATCCATGAGAAATCGATGGAAATCCTGACCGAGGTCGGCATGGATTTTTATCTCGAGGAGGCGCAACAGATCCTCAAAGACCACGGCGTAGAAATGAAAGGGGACACCGCTTTCTTCGAACCCGGAATGATCGAGGCATACGTTGCCAAGGCCCCCGGTCACTTCACGCAACTCGCTCGCAACCCGGATAACAACCTGCTGGTCGGGGACGATCGCATGATCTTCGCCCCGGTGTACGGTCCGCCCTACGTCCAGGACAGGGAACGCGGACGCCGGGAAGCCACCCTGGAAGACTTCCAGAATTTCGTCAAGCTGGCCTACCTCAGCCCGTACATCCACCACTCAGGGGGGACGGTGGTCGAGCCGACGGATGCCCCCGACCAGACCCGTCACCTGGATATGCTTTTAAGCCACATCCAATACAACGATAAAGCTTTTATGGGATCGGTGATGTCGGGCCGTAACGCAGAGGACAGCGTGAAAATGGCCGAAATCCTGTTTGGCGCTGGATGCCATCCGCGAGCAACCGGCCCTGATTTCCCTGATCAACATCAGCAGCCCGCGCCGCCTGGACGATCGCATGCTGGAAGCGCTGACCGTGTATGCCAAAGCGCGCCAGGCGGTGATCATCACGCCCTTCATCTTATCCGGTGCGATGGCGCCTGTCTCCGTGGCCGGGACGTTGATCCAGCAAAATGCGGAGGCGCTGGCCGGAATTGCGTATGCGCAGATGGTCGAGCCCGGCACCCCCGTCGTTTACGGCTCCTTCATGACAAACGTAGACCTGATGAGCGGCGCGCCAATGTTCGGCACCCCCGAAAGCCAGTTAGCGCTCTTCGCCAGCGCCCAGATGGCCAGGCGTTACAAGCTGCCTTTCCGCAGCGGCGGGATGTTCGCCAGTTCCAAAATCCCCGATGCCCAGGCTGCTTACGAATCGGTCATGACCATGCTGCCTGCCGTCCAGGCACGGGTCAACTTCGTGCTGCACGCTGCCGGGTGGTTGGAGAACGGGCTGGCCGCCGGGTATGAGAAGTTCGTGATGGACTGCGAGCTTTTGGGGATGTTCCACAAGTTGCTCGAAGGGATCGATCTCTCTGAGGATGCCCTGGCGATGCAATCCCTGCGCGAGGTGGCGCCCGGCGGGCATCACCTGGGAACCGAACATACCCTCAGTCACTACGAGACCGCCTTCTTTAAATCCAAGCTTTTCGATTACAACGACGCTGAAAAATGGATGTTGGAAGGGAAGAAGACTGCTGACCAGCTCGCGGCGGAAAAAGTGAAAGAATTGCTGGCAGAATACGAGGCCCCGGAAATCGATCCCGGGATTGAAGAGGCATTGCAAGAATTCGTCACAAAACGCAAGGCCGAGATCTAACAGAATAATCACCACGGAGAGCACAGAGCACACCCCGGCGCTGCCGGTCGGGCCGGGGTGTGCTCTGTGGTGAAATATCGATATCACCACAAATCAGACAACTTTCGTTATAATATCCGCTTTGCGCCAAAAGGAGGCGGGCATCATGAGTGAACGAAGGACACCGCTATACGAGATCCACCTGCGGACAGCGTCGAAGATGGTCAAAGGGGGCGGGGACTACATGTTCCCCCTCAGCTACACTTCCCCGGTGGAAGAACATATCAATACGAGGACCAACGTGGGCATGCAGGACCTGTCCACCATGGGCGAGGTGGATATCAAAGGCCCGGGCGCCGAGCGTTTGATCAACCGGCTGCTGGTCAACGAGATCCGCGATATGCATCCCGGACAGATCCGCTACTCCAGCATGTGTAATGAAGAAGGCGGCATCGTGGACGACATCACCGTCTACAAATTCGGCGACGAGCATTTCATGATCGTGACCAGTTCCGGGCCGCGCCTGAAATCCGCGCAGTGGATTTCCGAACATGCCGCTGGGATGAGCGCTTACGTTACCGACCAGAGCGGGTCGATTGCGCTGCATTTCCGTGCAGGGCCCGCGTTCCCGCGATTTCCTGCTCGACATTACCCAAGAAGCCGACCTGGAAAACCAGAAATTTTTCTGGTTCAGCCGGGGCGTCATCAACGAGACACGCGTGCTGATTTCGCGCAGCGGCTATACCGGCGAACTGGGCTACGAACTCTACGTCCCGGCAGAGGAAGCCGCCGTGATGTGGGAGTACCTGCTTAAGAGTGGAGCCGAATATGGGCTGCAGCCCTACGGCGTGGCTGCCATGCAGAGCCTGCGCATCGAAAAAGCGCTTCCCCTCTACGGCCCGGACATCGACGAAACCCGTAACCCCTTCCAACTTGGCTTGAACCGCTGGATCCGCTTCGACAAACGCCAGTTCGTTGGGCGCGAGGCGTTGCTGCAAATCCAGGATATGGGCCTGGACGAACGCTGGACCGGGTTGGAGTTGGAAAGCAAAGTACCCGCGAAAACCGGCGAGCGCATCTTCAGCATCGCCGAGGTCAGCACCGTGCGGGAGAAGATGTTTACCGGCAGCGAGGCCGGGGACGAGTTGGATATCGAAATCGGCCGGCGAACTGGTCGGGGAAGTGACTTCCAGCGCGGTAGGTCATAGCGTCGAACAAACCCTGGCATTGGGGTTTATGCGGGTCACGCACACCTATCCCGGGCGCACAGCTCCTGGTGGAAGTCAACGGACGGCCCACCCTGGCGAAAGTCGTCAACACGCCCTTCTTCGACCCGGGGGGCGTGCGCCTGCGCGCGCGGGGGCCGCGTAAGATCAGCGATTCTAAAGTATTATGTCATTCTGAGCGACCGCAGGGAGCGAAGAATCTCGTACTTGTCTGAAAATTGCTCTGTAATATGAGATTCTTCGTCGCCGCTTCGCGGCTCCTCAGAATGACATAACTTGGAGAAAATCAAATGCAAACCAGTGGATACTCCAAACGATTCAACACCATCGTGATCGGCGTCGGGGGGATGGGCAGCGCCGTCTGCTATGAGCTTGCCAAACGCGGCAAACGCGTGCTGGGGATCGAGCAATTCGACATCCCCAACGACATGGGCTCCTCGCACGGCTACACGCGCATCATCCGGCTGGCGTATTACGAACACCCCTCTTACGTGATGCTGCTGCGCCGGGCGTATGAACTGTGGTCACAGATCGAGGCCCGCACCGGGAAACAGGTCTACGTCAAGACCGGCTCTATCGACGCCGGTCCGGCCGACAGTTGGGTTTTCAAAGGCTCGCTGCAATCCTGCGTGGAACACGGCCTGGAACACGAAGTATTCAGCGGCATGGAGATCAACGCGCGCTTCCCCGGCTATAACCTGCCGCACGATCTCATGGGCGTTTTCCAGCCCGATGGCGGATTCATCCTGCCCGAAGCAGCCACGGTCGCCTATGTGCAGGCCGCCCATGCCATGGGCGCTGAAATCCACGGACGGGAAGAGGTGCTCGAATGGCAGCCGCTATCCAACGGCGAAGGCGTACGCGTCATTACGGACCGGGCGGAATACGAAGCCGATTCGCTGGTCATCACCGGCGGCGCCTGGAACTCCCGCCTGCTGCCCTTCCTGCGCGGATACGCCGTCCCCGAGCGGCAGGTGCTGGCCTGGCTGCAGCCCGAGCGTCCGGAGCTGTTTACGCCGGAACGCTTCCCCGTGTTCAACCTGCTGGTGCCGGAAGGCCGCTACTATGGCTTCCCTGTGCACACCATTCCCGGTTTCAAATTCGGCAAATACCACCACTTCGAAGAAGTGGTCCAACCGGATCGCTATGACCGGGAGCCCGATTTCGAAGATGAAGACATGCTGCGAGAGTTCGCGTCTCGCTACTTCCCGGATGGCGCCGGGCCGACCATGACACTCAAAGCCTGCATGTTCACCAACTCGCCCGACAAGCACTTCATCATCGACCTGCACCCCGAATACCCGCAGGTCAGCTTTGCGGGAGGGTTTAGCGGTCACGGCTACAAGTTTGCCAGCGTGATCGGGGAGGTGATGGCCGACCTGGCCGAGCGGCGCGAATCGCGTCACAACATCACGCTCTTTAACGTAGCCCGGCTGACCGGCAAGGTCAGTGAATTGTACAAAGACATGCCCGGGATGCGGGTCAGCGCCAGGCCGGTGCGCCAGGCCTCGCCCAGGCTTCGTCCGCTCCCCCATCGAAGCGGGAGCAGGTCCGGGTCAAGTACGAGGCGGAACATCTCCTCGCGAAGAATTCCGTCCACACACAGAATCCGGCAAGAGGGCTACTACGAATTCAAACGATCCCCGCTATTGGCAAGAAGAGGATGTCAAACCATTCTGGTAAGGGAGAGACTCTATGCGGAAGCAAGCAAATCTGGTCATCATCGGCGCAGGAATTGTCGGGGCCAGCGCGGCCTACCACCTGACGAGACTTGGCTGGCGCGACATCGTCGTGGTAGATAAAGGACCGCTCTACAAAACCGGCGGTTCGACGTCGCACGCGCCGGGGCTGGTCTTCCAGACCAATGGTTCCAAGATGATGTGCGAGTTTGCCCAATATACGGTCGAATTGCTCAACAGTTTAAACACCGGGCAGTTGCCGACCTATTATATGGTAGGCGGCATCGAAGTCGCTTACACCAAAGAGCGCCTGGCTGACCTGCACCGCCGGCACGGCTGGGCGCAATCGTATGGACTGGAGGCCGGGATCATCAGCCCCAAAGAGGTGCAGGAGCACATCCCAATCCTGGACCCGTCTGTGATCGAAGGCGGCTACTATGTTCCCTCGGACGGGGATGCCAAGGCTGTCAACGCGGTGGAAGCGATGGCCGAGTACACCAAAGGGCAGGGTGCGACAGAGTATTACGGCGAGACGACCGTCACCGGCTTCGAGACCTCCGGCCGGCAGGTGACCGCGGTGGTTACGGACAAGGGCACCATTCAGACCGATCACGTGCTGCTGGCCACCAATATCTGGGGGCCGGTGCTGAGCGACCGGTTGGGAGTCAAGCTGCCGCTGATGGCCGTCGAGCACCAGTACCTGATCTCCGAGCCGCTGGAAGAGCTGGCCGGGGAAGAGCGCGAGATCGTGCATCCCATTCTGCGCAACCAGGAATTCTCGATGTATTTCCGCCAGCACAAGGATGCCTATGGTATCGGATCCTACAAACATGAACCGCTGCTGGTGGACCCGTATGATGTGGGAAAAGATGCCATGCGCCCGTTCACCCCGCGCGACTTCAAACTGGCGCAGACCGTTACCAAGGAATTACTCCCTGCACTGCAGAGCAAAAAATACGTGACGAATTTCAACGGCATGTTTGCTTTTACCATCGACGGCTCCCCCATTCTGGGACCCGCGCCGGATTGGGATAATTTCTGGACGGCCATCGGCGTGTGGGTGACCCACGCTGGGGGCGTGGGCAAAGCTATCGCGGAGTGGATGACGGAAGGCGAACCCGGCACCGACGTTCACGAGGCGGACATCAGTCGCTTCCATGCGTACGCCACCAGCAAATACTACGTGCGGCGCACGGCCGCCCAGCAATACCGCGAGGTGTACGACATCATCCACCCCATGCAGCAGATGGAGCACACCCGCAATCTCCGCCTGGCTCCCTATCACCAGCGCATGAAGCAGTTGGGCGGTCATTTCTTCGGCAGCGTAGGCTGGGAACGCCCGCAATGGTATGAAAGCAATGCCCGCCTGGTACCGCAGTATGCTCACCTGATCCCGGAACGAAGGGGCTGGGAGGCGCGTTACTGGTCCCCCATTCAGGGCGCGGAACACCTGGCCACACGCTTAGGGGTAACGCTCTATGAGTTGAGTTCCTTCGTCAAAATCGAGGTGAGTGGTCCCGGCGCGGCGGATTATCTCGAATATCTCTCGGCCAACAGGGTGGCGCGGGAAGTTGGGAAAGTCATCTACACCTCGCTGCTGACCGAGAGCGGCGGCATCAAGTGTGATCTCACAATTACCCGCCTGGCGAAAGACCGCTTCTGGGTGCTGACCGGAGGCGGCAGCGGGATGAGCGACCTGGCCTGGATTCGCCGCAACGCGCCGGACGACGGCAGTGTTTATATAGAAGATGTCTCCTCCAAATATACCTCGGTTGGATTGTGGGGCCCCAAGGCCCGGGATGTGTTAGGGGCCGTCAGCGAGCAAGATGTCTCCAATGGAGCTTTCCCCTACTTCACCGCGCAAGAGATCATGCTTGAGACCGTCCCGGCTCTGGCGCTGCGCATCTCGTATGTCGGCGAGTTGGGCTGGGAGATTTACACGCCCAGCGAATACGGGCTCCGGCTGTGGAACGTGCTCTGGGATGCAGGACAGGCACACGGCCTGATCGCCGGCGGCATGGGCGCCTTCGACTCCCTGCGATTGGAGAAAGGCTACCGCGCCCTGGGCAGCGACATCCACGCAGATTACAATCCGTTCGAGGCCGGTCTCGATTGGGCCGTGCGCCTGGACCAGGAAGACTTCAAGGGCAAAGCAGCTTTGCTGAAAGTCAAAGAAGCCGGCATTTCGCGCAAACTTTGCTGCCTGACCCTGGACGAAGGCACGCTGCTCGGCAAAGAACCCATCTTGAAGGATGGCAAAGCGGTCGGTTACGTTACCAGCAGCAACTACGGGTACAGCGCCGGCAAGCAGATCGCGTATGGGTACCTGCCCAGCGAATATGCCGAAAAAGGATCGCGGGTTGAGATCGAATATTTTGGGAAGCGCCTGGCGGCGATCGTTTCCGACGATCCACAGTATGACCCGAAGATGGATAAGATCAAGGCATAAAGAACGCTTTAACCACAGAGAACACAGAGTTCACTGAGAAAATAAAGAAGGAATCTCCGTGTTCTCCGCCCGCCCCGGCGTTGCCGGTCGGGCCGGGGTGAACTCTGTGGTGAGATTTTCCACGTTCTAGGATATATAGATGAAGGAGTGAAAAATACGGATGGCAAAATACAAAATACTTTACTGGAAGGGAATTCCTTCCCAGGTGCGCGCCACGGACGAAAATGGGCGCATCAACAAACAACTCCCGGCCCGTTTCCAGGAAACGATTGACGAAGCGGCTATGGCCCTGGGATTGATCGGATCAGATGCCTATACCAACGGCTTCCAGTGGGGTGAAGAGAGCGAACACCCAGGAACGGCAGAAGAGGCGGCTGAGGCTGTCGCCGTTGAACTGGCTAAAAAATACCACGATCTAAACTGGCGAGCGCTGACTGAAAAAAACAAAAGCTCGGATTGATATTCGGAATTTCCGATTCGATCCTGTAGAAAATTTTCGATACAGAATATGACCCATCTTTTCCCGCCATGCCTGACAAAGACTCCCACAACACTCACACCTTGATCCTGATGCCCTCCGGCCGGCGCGGTCCTGTCGAGCACGGTACCCTGGTGCTGGATGCCGCCCGGCAGTTGGGCGTCGAAATCGAGAGCATCTGCGGAGGCCGCCAGACCTGCGAGAAGTGCCGTGTGCTGGTCGAAGAAGGACATTTCGATAAGCATGGTATCACTTCCAGCGAAGAGCATCTGTCGCCACGCACGGAGGTCGAGATCGCGTTGCTGAAAGAACTGGGTACGCCCGAGCAGCGTCTCTCCTGCAATGCAAAAATTCTTGGGGACCTCCTGATCACCGTGCCGGAAGGCAGCCGCGCCAAGAAACAGATCATCCGCAAGTCCGCTTCCGAGCGAGTCATCCAGGTAGACCCAACCATCCGGCAGGTGTATGTTGTGGTGGACAAGGCGCAGCTTGGCATGCATCGCGGCGATTGGGGTCGCCTGCAAGATGCGCTGGCAGAACAGTGGAATCTCACAGGGCTGGGAATCGAGTTACAAACCTTGCAGCACCTGCAAGCCACCCTCAGGAAAAACGATTGGAAGGTCACGGTCACGATCTGGGATGAGCGCCAGGTGATCGATGTGCAACCCGGCTACCAGGAGGGCGCTTACGGCCTGGCCGTGGACGTGGGCAGCACAACCGTCGCCAGCTACCTGTGCGACCTGCGCACCGGCGAGTTGCTGGCAACTGAGTCGGCCATGAACCCGCAGGTCTCTTACGGCGAAGACCTGATGAGCCGCATCTCGTATGCCATGAGCAATCCGGACGGCTTACAGAAGATGAACGAGTCCGTCATCGAGACCATTAACAAATTAGCCTCTCAGGCCACGCGTACGGCCAGGATCAGCAAAGGGCGCATTTACGAGATCGTATTGGTGGGCAACACCACCATGATCCACATCTTGCTGGGCATCAACCCTATCGAGCTGGGCGGCGCTCCTTTTGCTCTGGCCAACCGCGACGCGATGGACATCAAAGCCCGCGACCTGGGCTTGCGCCTGCATCCCAACGCCAACGCCCACATTTTGCCCTCCCAGGCAGGACACGTCGGCGCGGACAACGTCGGTGTTTTGGTGGCAGAAGAACCGCAGTTGAAGAATGGAGTCGTCCTGACGGTCGACGTGGGCACCAATGCCGAGATCGTGCTGAGCAGCCCAGATTGGATGTACAGCGCCTCCAGCCCGACCGGGCCTGCCTTCGAAGGCGGACAAATTTCCTCGGGGATGCGCGCTTCCGCCGGCGCCATTGAACGGGTGCGCATCGACCCGGATACGAAGCTGCCCCGGTTTAAGGTGATCGGTGACGAGCGCTGGTCCGACGACTGGCAAACCGGACCGTCTACCCCTCTGGACGACCAGCCCAGGCATCTGGCCGCAGGCATCTGCGGCTCCGGCATCATCGAAGCAGTTGCCGAACTGTACCTGGCCGGTGTGCTGACGCCGGATGGCAGGTTCAATCCTGAGCTGGATTGTGAGCGTTTGGTCTGGAACGAAAACAAACGCAAAAGAGCATACATCCTGGCTACGGCGGAGCAATCTTCCAGCGGGCAGCCGGTCATGATCACGCAGGACGATGTGCGCAACATCCAGCTCGCCAAAGCCGCCCTGTATGCGGGCGCGAAACTGCTGATGATGCGAGCGGACGTCCGGAAGGTGGATGAAATCATCATGGCCGGCGCTTTCGGCAGCTATATCGATCCCAAACACGCCATGGTATTAGGACTGATTCCGGATTGCAAGCTGGAGCAGGTCCACGCGGTGGGCAACGCTGCCGGGGACGGCGCCCGCATTGCGCTGTTGAATCGGGACAAAAGACGCCAGGCCCAGGAGATTGCCTATCGAGTAAAATACATTGAAACCGCCGTCGATCCGGATTTTCAGGAAGAATTCGTCAAGGCCATTCACCTGCCCCACAAGCGCGACCCCTTCCCTCACCTGGAAGGCATCCTGCCTGAGATAACGGAAGCAGCCCCACGCCTGCATGAAAGGCGCCGTCGCAGAAAATCCTAATCCATTCATTTAGAAGGAACATTATGACTGAAGAAATCAATCTCAAAGAAATGCCCACAGAAGAGATCCTTGAACTCATGCACGAAGATCTCTACGACGGCTACGCCGAAGAAATCGTTGAAGAAGTCAATGAACTGTTATCCCGCGATTTGGGTCCCTATGAAGTCCTGACCAAAGGTCTGGTGGGCGGCATGGACATCGTTGGGATCGATTTCCGCGATGGGATTCTGTTCGTGCCGGAAGTGCTCATGGCGGCCAAGGCCATGAAAGCCGGCATGGAAATTTTACGACCCCTGCTGGCCGAGACCGGCGCGCCGAAGATGGGCACCATGGTCATCGGGACGGTCAAAGGCGATATCCACGATATCGGGAAAAACCTGGTTGCCATGATGATGGAAGGCGCCGGCTTTGAAGTCATCAACATTGGCATCAACAACTCCGTTGATAAATTCATCGACGCCATTAACGAGCATGATGCCGATATTGTGGGGATGAGCGCCCTGCTGACCACGACCATGCCGTATATGCGCGTGGTGATCAACGCGCTTAAAGAGAAGGCCTTGCGCGATGACATTATCGTGCTGGTGGGCGGAGCGCCGCTCAACGACGCCTTCGCGGAGGACATCGAAGCGGATTCCTACTGCCGGGATGCCGCTGTTGCGGTGGAAACGGCCAAGAAACTGATCAAAATGAGAATGGAAAAGTAGTCGGGCTTTGAAACCAATCACCGTCGAAAGTTGGAAAGACTTATGAATCCATTAGAAAAACTACTGCAAACCGGTCAACCGATCCTGCTAGACGGCGCTATGGGCACCATGCTGATGGACGCCGGGCTGGAGCAAGGCGATCCGCCCGAAGAGTGGAACGTCACCCACCCCGACCGCATCCGCGCAGTCCACCGGGCGTATATCCAGGCCGGGTCGCGCGTCATCCTGACCAACTCTTTTGGCGGGACGCGCTTCCGCTTGGAAATGCACGCTCTTCAGGAGCGGACCCATGAGTTGAATAAAGCGGCTGCTCTTAATGCGCGTGCCGAAGCCGAAGCTGCTCCCGGTACGGTGGTCGTGGCCGGGTCGATGGGGCCGACCGGTCAGCTCTTCGAGCCGATGGGGACGATGACCTTCGAGGAGGCCAAAGCCGCTTTCGCCGAGCAGGCGCAAGGTCTGGCGGAAGGCGGCGTGGACGTCTTCTGGATCGAGACAATGAGCGACCTGAATGAAGTCAAAGCCGCTGTGGAAGGCGCACGCTCGGTCAGCGACCTGCCCATCGTCACGACGATGTCTTTCGACACGCACGGCCACACCATGATGGGCGTCAGCCCGGTCAAGGCCCTGGAAAGCCTGGGCAGCCTGGATGTATTCGCCATCGGCGCCAACTGCGGCACAGGTTCGGATGAACTGGAAGTTGCCGTTAGAACCATGCGCGCGGCCAATCCCGAATGTGGTCCTGGTTGCCAAAGCCAACGCCGGGATCCCGCAGGTGGTGGCCGGCGGCGAGATCGTGTACAACGGCACCCCGGACGTGATGGCCCGTTACGCCCGCAACATGCACGAGCTGGGTGTTTCGCTGATCGGCGGATGTTGTGGCAGTACGCCGGTGCACATCCGCGCCATGGCTGAAGCCTTGGGTAGCCCTGTACCAGGGTAATGCCACACTTAATCTACAACCAATCCACAAATATCGGACGATGGTTACAGAACCGTCCTGCTTTCCTTGAACGCGCCTACAAAGTCACACAGCGGATTTTTGAGCGTATCGATCCTCTATTCAAGCGGATAGGATACAGAAAGGTTGAACCCTGGATCCGCCCGGCGGAGGAGTTGGCAAAAAAGATCGTGTTCGACTGCCGGATGTGCGGGCAATGCGTGCTGCACGCGACGGGCATGACCTGCCCGATGACCTGCCCCAAGAACCTGCGCAACGGTCCGTGCGGCGGCGTGCGCACAAACGGGCATTGCGAGGTGGTCCCCGAGATGCGCTGTGTGTGGGTGGAGGCTTACCAACGTTCTACAGAAATGCCTGTGTACGGGAACGAAATGAAATATTTGCAGCCCCCGGTCAATCGCCAGCTTGAAGGGCGCTCCGCCTGGATCACCCTGCTGTCCGAGGAAGATCGCCCGGTGACCGCCGGTTGGGTGCACGTGTCAGATGTCAATGTAGACAGAAGCGGGGGGTGATAAGAGTATGGCGAACCCTCACGTCTACACAAGAAGAAATGATTTCCGGAAGCCGCCTTGAGCACGTGCTCAAGGCGGGACGTTTTGCCGTCACCGCGGAGTTGAATCCGCCTGACAGCTCCGACCCGCAAAAGGTGTACGATGCCGCGCTGGTGCTTTCGCAGGTGTGCGACGGCATCAACGCCACCGACGCTTCCGGGGCAAACTGTCATATGTCCAGCGTGGCGATCTGTGCCCTGCTGACGCGCGCCGGCTACGAGCCTATCATGCAGGTATCCTGCCGGGACCGCAACCGCATCGCCATCCAGGGGGATGTGTTGGGGGGCGCGGCCATGGGTGTGCGCAACGTGCTGTGCCTGACCGGGGATGATGTATCTGCGGGCGACCAACCGCAGGCCAAACGCGTCTTCGATATGGACTCGATCCACTTGCTGTATACCATCAAAACCATGCGCGACGAAGGGCGCTTCCTCAGCGGACGGGAGATCAGCGAGCCGCCGCGCTTATTTTTAGGGGCTGCTTCCAATCCTTTTGTTCCCCCTTATGATTGGCGACCTCAGCGCCTGGCGAAAAAGGTCCAGGCCGGAGCGAATTTCATCCAGACCCAGTATTGCTTCGATGTCACCCGCTTCAAAGGGTTCATGCAACAGGTGCGCGATTTAGGACTTGATGAAAAAGTCTTCATCCTGGTTGGCGTGGGGCCACTGCGCTCGGAACGTGCTGCTGAGTTCATGCGTACAAAAGTCCCTGGCGTAGTTATATCGGATGAAATCGTCGAGCGCTTGCGCAAAGCGCCCAAGCAAGAAAAGCAAAACGAAGGAAAGCGCATGTGTATCGAAATCATCCAGCAAGTGAAGGACATCAAGGGCGTTTCCGGTGTCCATGTGATGGCCTACCGGCAAGAAGAACTGGTCGCTGAGATCATCGAAGAGGCCGGGTTGCTCCCCCGCCCCCGCCAGCCCGAGGTTGACACCCCTGATCCCTTCAAACGGAAGCGGAAATGGGAGCGGGATAGAAATTGATAACAGGAATTATAAAGCGAGGAAATCATGCAAACTGTTTTAAGCTCTAAAACCAAGACCGTCCTCATCGGGCCGGATCAACCTTTCACCATCATTGGGGAACGGATCAACCCCACAGGCCGTAAAATGTTGGCGGCTGAAATGGCCGCTGGGAATTACGAGCGCGTCAAGGCTGATGCGCTCGCTCAGGTCGAAGCCGGGGCACATGTACTGGATGTAAACGCTGGCATTCCCCTGGCGGATGAACCGGCGATTCTCGAAGAGGTGGTCAAGCTGGTGCAATCGATCACGGACGTCCCGTTGTGCATCGATTCTTCCATCGTGGAAGCCTTACAAAGGGGTCTGGGAGCCTATGAAGGGAAGGCGCTGGTCAACTCGGTAACCGGGGAGGACGAACAACTCGAGACAGTGTTGCCCCTGGTCAAAAAACACAATGCTGCCGTGATTGCCATATCCAATGACGAAACCGGCATCTCGGATGATCCAGATGAACGTTTTGCCATCGCGAAAAAAATTGTAGAACGGGCTATGGATTATGGTATTCCCAGAGAGGATGTCATCATCGACCCGCTGGTGATGCCGGTTGGCGCCAAGCAATACGCTGGCCGGCAGGTCTTTCACATCATCCGCCGGGTGCGCGAAGAACTGGGCTGCAATACCGTTTGTGGGGCCAGCAACGTTTCCTTTGGGCTGCCCAACCGCAAAGGCGTCAACGCGACTTTCATCTCCATGCTGATGACCGCTGGAATGACCTGTGCGATCACCAATCCCCTTGAAGTCGAAATAAAGCAATCCATCCTGGCAGCGGATGCTTTGATGGGCAACGATGAAAACTGTGCTCGATGGATCCGGGCCAATGCGGAGGGGGCCAGCGCCGAAAAACGCCGTGACCGACGTACCAGTCGCCGGCGTCGAGCAGCTGAAATCCTAACCACAAGCCTGGTTCTTTGCGGAGAAGCGGGCACAGATTGCGCCTTATTTCACAATGTTGACTTTCGATTTTCATTCTGATATATTAGTAATATACAACTAAAATACTACAAAGCAATGTTCACCAGATACCAAACCGCTATCTAGACCATTGTATACACAACAACCATCACTGACTCCAATGATTTAGCTGAATTGATACACAAACATTGAAAAAACATCGCAGTCAACTTACAAATCCCCTCTCGTGTGAGGATGGTTTGGTTATTGTTCAATGATGATTAAAACAATATTCCGGGTGCCCGTGCGTACTCGCTTGCTTACAACAGACATGTTGAAAGTTAGCGGTACGCATTTTTGTTTTTCACAACGATTGACACCACAAAGGAGGTTGTATTTCAAAAATTCGCCACGCTCCAACCACAATTTGATCTGTTCATTTCAACCATACCTTAACCGGAGGAGTAACGAATGATTTCCAAACGATCAATACTGTTTACAGTATTAGCTCTCCTGCTCATGCTCTCTCTCACCTTGAGTGCATGCCAACCTGCACAAGCGCCCGCCGAACCAGCTGCACAGGAACCGGCAGAAACCCAACCTGAAGCGCCCGCATCAGAACCAACAGAAGCAATGGCTGAACAGCCGGCTGAAGGAACGGTCTTCAAACTAGGCGTTCTAGGACCCTTCAGTGGACCAAGCGCTCGCACGGGCGACGAATTCAAACAGTCCGCCACGATGGCTCTCGAGGCTGTCGACTATAAAGTCGGTCCGTATACGATCGAACCAGTATGGATCGATTCCCAGTCTGACCCCGCCAAGGCTTCCCAGGCTTATGAGCAGGCCATCGTTCAGGATGGCATCCAAGCCGGGGTACTTAACTGGCACAGCTCCGTGGCCGTATCGGTGATGGAGATTACCGCCAAACACAAGATTCCACATATTTTTGGCTTTGGCGCCACAGAAGTGGTCAATGAAACCTTCGCTTCGGACCCTGAATACTACGGTTACTGGGCCTTCAAAGGCTGGCCATCCCCTTCTAAACTGAGCATCTCTTACGTTCAGGCTCTCGAGGACGCCATCGCCACCGGCAAGTGGTCCCCCGCTGAAAAGACCGTTGCTATCTACGGTGAAGACACCGACTGGGGCCGCTCCTTCGCTACCGCTCTGAAGGGCCAGCTCGAGGATGCCGGATGGACCGTGGTCGCCGAAGAGTACTTCGCCATCGACCAGACCGAATTCTATCCCCTGCTAAACAAGTTCAAAGACCTCAACCCGGCTCTCATTGCTGGCACCAGCACCGCACTGCCCGTCGTTTCCAACTTTATCAAGCAGGCTGACGAAGTCGGGCTTGAAAGCCTGATCATCATGGATGGCCTGGGTTGGTTCGGCGAGTGGTACGAGTTCAATCGGAGACGCCTCCAACTACGTTCTTGACCAGATCCCGGGTTGGGCTACGGCTGAAGGCCAAGCCTTCGCTGAAGAATTCGAAGCCCAGGCTGGATTTCCTCCCAGCCCATCCGCGGGTGGTCTCTCCTACGACGGCGTAAACTTCTTCCTGGCTATGGCGAATGCTACCATCGACGAATACGGTGAACTGACCAGCGAAACAATCTACAAGTTCATCCAAGAAAAATTGTGGACGGGTGAGTGGGCATACACCGATGGGATCGTGATGAGCAACTACTCCACCACACCGGAGACAGCTCCTGATCCGGTGGTTGGTCAGGGTTACTACATCTTCCCTGTCTTGCAGTATTTTGATGGAGAAGGCAAGGTCATCTACCCATCTGAATGGGCAGTACAGGATTTCCAACCAAAACCGTAAGCGGATTTTCCGAAAAAGTGGGGGTAGAGGATTACCTCTACCCCTCCTTTTTACGCAAAGAGGTAGCTTATGTCGATACTCGATACTCACGAGGTCACCAAAAGGTTTGGCGGCCTGACAGCGGTCAATAAAATCTCCATGACGGTTGAAGATGGTCAAATTTTTGGCTTAATTGGACCTAACGGCGCTGGGAAAACCACTTTTCTCAATTCAATTGCCGGTTATTTTCCACCTTCCTCTGGCGAAGTAAATTTCCGAGGAAAAGATACGACCGGTTTTTCGGCAGATGAAATGTGCCGGATGGGCATGGCCAGAACCTTTCAGATTCCACGTCCCTTTCCAAAACTGACAGTCTTAGAAAACGTAAAAGTCGGGGCTGTTTTTGGCGCACCCACTGGCAATTCCAAACCTGCAGAAACACGAGCAATGGAAGCATTGGAATTCGTCAGTGTTGTCCAATCTCCGGATACGCCCGCCGACCAATTGAATGCTGTCCAACTCAAACGCCTGGATTTGGCTCGAGCTTTTGCATGCCAACCGAAAATATTGCTCCTCGACGAATTGGCTTCTGGTCTCACACCTGGAGAGCTAGAGTCCATTATGGCTCTGATCAAGCGCATTAGGGATACGGGTGTCACCATTATTGCTGTCGAACATATTATGAGACTGATCAAAGGTATCTGTGATGAAGTAATGGTGATCCAATACGGTGAAATGATCGCTAAGGGAACTCCTGACGAAGTTCTACATAACCCTCAAGTTATTGAGGCCTACTTAGGCGAGGATACTTCCCATGCTTGAACTCAAAAATCTAAATTCTGGCTACGACTTTCTTCAAGTGCTATGGGATGTATCCTTACAAGTTGGGCAGGGAGAATTTGTGGCCTTGGTAGGACCGAATGGTGCGGGAAAATCAACCACCTTGCGCACCGTTGCCGGACTACTAACTCCCAAAGGTGGAGAGGTCTTATTCAAGGGAAAATCGATCAATAAGCTCAAGCCGCATGAAATCAGCCGCCTGGGAATAAGCTATGTGTCCGAGCAACTCAACCTGTTTACAGATATGACTGTAGAAGAGAATTTATTGTTGGGGGCCTATGCTGTTCGCGATCTGGAAAAGCAACAAAAAACTCTGAATTTTGTTTACGAGCTTTTTCCGCGTCTTGCTGAGAGGAAAAAACAATTAGCTGGCACAATGAGTGGCGGTGAACGAAAAATGTTGGCTATTGCTCGGGGCATGATGTCCGAACCAGAGTTGATGTTGGTAGATGAACCATCGCTCGGACTGCAACCCAACCTGGTCACAGATGTATTTCGTTCCCTGACACTATTAAGTGACCAAGGGGTGACCATTCTTTTGGTTGAGCAAAATGTCAATGCAACCCTTGAAATTACCGACCGGGCCTACATCCTGGAACAGGGCCGCGTTGTTATGGAAGGGCCCAGCAAATCAGTCAAAGAGAACGAGCATGTACGCAACGCATATTTAGGCATTTGAGATGCTTAAATGGTTGGAATTCTTCTAGTAAGCGGCAAACAACAAGGAGAAGAAATTAATGGCAAAAGAAAAAATTGCGGCACCAGCCATGAATGTAACGCTGCTGACTCGCATCAAAGACAACCTGCCCGTCGTGATCGTAAGCGTCTTTTCGCTGATTTTGCTAGTTGCAATTGGCATCAAGGGCGGCCCGGCGCAAATTTTCAATACATTTGTGGTCGGCGGCATGTGGGCCCTACTGGCTGTCGGATTAGCGCTCGTTTTTGGGGTCATGAATATTCCTCACTTCGCCCACGGGGAATCTTTTATGGTAGGGTGTTATGTGGCATATTTTGTTTTCACCCCTTTGGTTGAAGCTCTAGGAGAAAACCCCAATCCCTTCCTGAGAAACATGATCCCATTTGCCGGCATCATCGCCGCCGGGATTGTTGGAGCGTTGCTCGGTATATTTATTGAGCGGCTCATCTTTGCCCCGTTGAGACACCGCACGAGAAGCGGCTGGGTCATGAACGCCTTTCTGCTCACGGTGGGCATCTCATTTGTGATGACCAATGGTGCGACCTTGACCGTCGGCCCCAATTTCAGGGGCATCCAAAGCTACTGGGACTTTGAACCCGTCGAATTCTTGGGTGCGCGCATTGCGGTGGACCGTTTAGTGGCTCTTGCCATTGCTGCGGTCACTATTGCCATTTTCTGGTGGTTCCTGCGAAATACCCGCACTGGCCGTGCAATTCGTGCCGTGTCACAAGACGAAACTGGCGCGCAGATTGTTGGCATCAACCTGGACTTTATCCATACCCTGACCTTTTCACTGGCAACCGCCACGGCTGCTATTGCCGGCGCTTCCTTGCTTTTTATGTTCCAGGCCTATCCAACTGTAGGGTTGAAACCCCTCTACTTTGCCTGGTATGTGGTCATGCTGGTTGGTCTGGGAAATGTGGCAGGTGCTGTTGTTGGCGGTTTCATTGTTGCGCTGCTTCAAACCGGCACACAGTTATTTTTTACGATCACCTGGGAAACAGTCATTCCCACAGTCGTCATGATCCTGGTGCTCTTGTTGGCACCTTCTGGCCTGTTTGGCAGTGAAGTCAAAGGAGTACAGGAACAATGAGAAAAGCCCAGGTTTTGAATAAAAAAACTACGAACGATGCCTGGCAGAATTTTGTAGCCATCTTAAGAAAAGTGGGGTTCAATCCGCTTGGCTTCTTCCTGCTGCTCGTCTTGCTTGTTCTCCCCTATATTCCACCCTTTGATCAAGAACATATTTTGCGCTGGATGATCATGGGCGCCTTCCTAGCCGCGCAATCCGTCGCATTTGATTTTACAGCCGGTTACATTAATGTAGTCAACTTTGGTTTTGCCGCCATATTAGGTCTGGGCGCTTACACCTCCGGAATCCTGGCAAATACGCGCCCAACCATTATTTTACAACTCGGCGTATCCCCCTGGATCGGCATCTGGATTGGCGCGATTGTCGCTGGTTTGATTGGTTTTTTGCTTGGGATGCTAACTCTGCGATTACGCGGCATCTTCGCTGCGGTCATGGCCTGGTTTGTGGGCATCGCCCTATTGGGCATCGTAAATAACTTGACCGAATGGACTCGGGGTCCGCTTGGTATGGCGCCACCCAGTCTATTGGCGCGCGATGCCGGAAACCGGCCCTATTTTTACATCATCCTGGGGATGATGTTGGTTGTGTACATTACCTTAAAATTAATCACAAAATCAAATTACGGCCTGGCCTTTAAGGCCATCGGCCAAAATATCGATGCTGCGCGGGCATCGGGCATTAACCCAACAAAATACCGTGTATTCAACTTCACCGTGTCGGCCTTTTTTGCCGGTTGGTTAGGCGGTTTCTATGCCCATTACTTTGGATCTCTAACACCCCAAACATTGATGCATACCTCTAAAACAGTAGAGGTGCTGGCCATAGCCTATATTGGGGGGCGTGGCAGCCTGTGGGGTGGGATCGCGGTAGCTTTTCCCTTTGTTTTCTTCATCGAGTATTTACGCTCGAACCTGACCCAGCTCCCGGGGCTGCACCTGGTTATCTATGGCGTTTTAATGATCTTGGTGATGGTCTATTACCCGGCAGGGTTCTCCGGATTCTTCGAATGGCTGAAAGCTAAGCTTATTACCTTGTTGGCCAAGTCCAAGGTATAGGGCCATGAAGCAAATCTACGTACCAAACGATGAAAATTTTCCAAAGACAGCTGATGTTGTTGTCATTGGTGGTGGCATCGTTGGTGCAGCTACAGCCTTTTGGCTATCGCGGGCTGGGCTGAATACTGTTCTGGTTGAAATGCGGGAAGGATTATCTACCTTGACCACGCCCAACTCAGTGGAATGTTTCCGCGCACAATTCACCGAGCCTGCCATGTCCGAGCTTGCGGTATCCAGCATCGAGATATATGAAAACTTTGCTGAGGTTGTGGGCGTTCCAGACTGTAATATTTCCATGCACCAGCGCGGCTACTTGTTCATCACGGACGAGCCTGAAATGCTCCCCGCTGTCCGGGCTGCGGTCCAAACCCACCATGATCTGGGCGTCCTAGATTCTGAGTATCTCACCGGCAATGAAGCGAGAAAGCGATTTCCGTTTTTGAGCGAAAACGTCGTCGGAGGCACTTTCCGCCAAAAAGACGGCTGGCTTTCCTCCCATGAAGCGACACAGGGTTTTGCACGCGGCAGTTCAGCCTTTTTTCTGGTGAAGACAAAAGCGACCGGTATCCAGCAGGATGCGCAGGGAATCTGCGCTGTAGAAACGGACCGCGGCGCGATTGCGACCCGGGTGGTCGTCGATTGCGCCGGGCCATTTGCCGGGGTGGTTGGCCGCATGGTCGGCCTCGACCTGCCCCTCAAATCCGTTCGCCGCCAAAAGGCTTATATCGCCCCCCGACCGCAAATCCCGTCAAACGCACCCATGTGCATTGACCTGGGCCGCGACTCTTACTGGCGACCCGAAACGGGTGGCGCGTTCATCGGATGGGTAGACCCTGAAGAACCCCCCAGCGAACCCTCTGAGAATCTACCTACAGACCGTCTTTTTGCCGCCATCAATATTGAGAAGCTCATCCCACTGTTCCCCTTCTGGGAAGAAATTGCCACAACGCTGAAGGGACCGGATGTGATGATCAGCGCAGGCCAATACGTTTACACCCCCGATGACCAACCATTGATCGGCCCGGTCCTCGACGTTCACGGATTCTATGTGAATTGCGGCTATTGGGCGGGCGTGATGCTCTCCCCCGCAGCGGGCAGGCGCATTGCCGATTTAGTCACTGGAAAAATGAAACCCGAAGACAATCCCTTGCGCCCTACCCGTTACGACGAAGGAATTCGCTTGGAAGGCAGCAGCTTTCTACGTGGACATTGATCTTGTAGTTTGATGAGAAATTAAAACGCTGACGACAGCAACAGGAGAATGTAATGCCCAACAACTGGTGTGAGTTCCTATCCCGATCTGATATTCAGGCCATTCATGATACGAGCATGAAGTTGCTTGGTGAAATCGGGATTCTCTTCCCAGAAGAGAGTGCTCTTCAGATTTTCAAAGATCACGGGTTCAAGGTCGAAGGGCACAAAGTCTTCTTTAGCGAAGAGCAGGTCATGGGGGAGGTCAAGAACGTACCTGGTCAATTTACCCTGCATGCTCGCAATCCGAAACGAGATGTCGTTATAGGAAACGGACATCCCGTCTTCGCACCGGGATATGGAGCACCTTTCCTGGTAGATGCAGAGACAGGCAAGCGTGCACCCACGCTCGAGGATTATCGTAACCTGGTCAAGCTGGCCCATGCCCTGCCCCACCAGGATCTCAGCGGGTACCTGATGGTAGAACCGCGAGACATCCCCAGCGAAACTGCTCACTTGCACATGTTGCTGGCGCACATGCTGCACTCCGACAAAGCTTTCATCGGCAGCGCAGAGGGAACGTGCGGCGCCCAACATACCATGGAGATGCTTGAAATCCTGTACGGAGGCAAGCCGGATCGACCGGTCACCGTGGGTCTGATCAACCCGCTCAGCCCATTGGGATATGGGACCGAAATGATTCAGGCTTTAATGGTTTACGCGCGTGCCCAACAGCCAGTCATTATTGCTACATTGATCATGGCCGGATCGACAGGCCCCATTACTCTGGCCGGAGTGCTGGCCGTACAGAACGCTGAGTTGCTGGCAGGGATTGTACTGGCGCAGCTAATCAACCCGGGGCTGCCCTGCCTGTACGGCTCTACCTCAACCAATATCGATTTGCGCACCGGTGCACTGGCAATTGGCAGCCCGGAATTATCCTTGTGCCTTAGCGCTCACGCTCAACTGGCGCGTTTTTATGGATTGCCCAGCCGCGGCGGCGGCGCGTTATCCGACGCCAGCCTCACCGATGTCCAGGCCGGCTACGAATCCATGTTCAGCCTGTTGACCACCGTCAACAGCGGCATCGATTTTGTGTTGCACGCCGCAGGTATTCTCAGCTCTTATCTTGCTTTTTCTTATGAAAAATTCGTCATGGACGATGAGATTTGCGGCATGTTGCGCCAATACCTGCGCGGCATCCGCGTTGATCCAGACACATTGGCTTATGATGTGATTGCCAACGTTGGCCCGGGCGGGCATTTCCTGGGCGAAGATCATACCCTGGAACGCTGCCGAACTGAATTTTGGCAACCTACTCTCTTCGACCGCAACGGACTCGAAGCCTGGTGGGATGGCGACCGCGTGGATACAACAACGCGCGCTACCAGCCGCTGGCAGAATTTGCTAGCCCAACACGAAGACCCGCCACTGGACCAGACAATTGCTCGGCAGCTCCAATCTTATATAGAAAAGCACATGGAATAGTTGTGGAGGCTTATGGAACGAAAAAGGAGGTAGCGTTTTTTGCAACTGATATATTTGCAATATACTAACAACAAATATCAACCATAAGAAAAGGTGAACAAATATGACAGAAAATCTCACTACCCTTGTATCATCAAAAACGAAAAAAGTAGAAATCAATCGCGCAAATCCAACAGTCATCATCGGGGAACGCATCAACCCGACCGGACGAAAATCGATGCTGAAAGCACTCCAGGAGGGCAACTTCGATGTTGTACGCAGTGATGCCAAAAAGCAGGTTGAGGCAGGCGCAAAAATCCTGGATGTCAACGCCGGTGTTCCCGGCGCCGATGAACCTGCCCTGCTGAAACAGGTCATGACCACCGTGATGGAGGTCACCGATATCCCCCTTTGTATTGACACCGCCGACCCTGAAGCTTTGGAAGCAGCCCTGAAGGCCTACGATGGAAAAGCCCTGGTCAATTCAGCCAACGGTGAAGAACGTTCCATGGGGACGGTACTCCCCCTTGTTAAGGAGTATGGCGCGGCGGTCATTGGTTTGTGCATGGACGATGACGGCATTCCCACTACAGCCGATGCTCGGCTCAAAGTAGCTTCCAAGATTATCGAACGAGCGGGGCAATTAGGGATTCCTATCGAGAATATCATCATTGATCCACTGGCCCTGACCATGAGTTCGGACCACACTGCCGGCCTGGTCGCTATGCAGACCATCGAAAAGGTGATCGCGGAGTTTGGCGTCAATATCACCATGGGGGCCAGCAATATTTCCTTCGGCCTGCCTGACCGCAAGTATATCAACGCCACCTTCATTGCGATGGCGATCCATGCCGGTCTGACCTGCCCTATCACCAACCCCCTCGAGCCTGAAGTAACCATTGCCGTTAAAGCGGCCGATCTGGCCATGGGCCGGGATGAATATGGCATGGCCTGGATCAAAGCATTTCGCGAGCGCCAACGGGAACAATCCGAAGGTTGAGATAAGGAGGCAATAAAGGCTGTATGAAACTCACCAACGCTGAGAAAGCGTATACCCAAATCAAGGGAAAAATCATCACTGCAAAGATGCCACCCGGCTCTGTCATCAATGAGGCTCAATTGATGGAAGAATTCAAATTAGGCCGGACTCCTATTCGCGAAGCCATCAAACAACTCCAAATGGAAGACCTGGTAATGGTGAGTCCTCGCAAAGGCATGTTTGTCGCGGATATTGCGGTGACGGATTTGTTACAAATCTTCGAAGTGCGAGTTCAGCTCGAATCTTTCGCGACAAGATTAGCAGCTCAGCGTATCACTGAGCAGGAGATCAAAGAACTCCAGAAACTGGCCGAAGATTATCAAGTAACTCATCCTTCAGATAAAAATACCTTGATTAGATTGGATGGTGAGTTTCATTCATTGCTTGCCAAAGCAACACATAACAAATTCTTAATCAGAGAGATCGAATATTACTACAACCTTTCGTTACGGATTTGGTACATTGCCCTAACCTACGCAAATCCTGGCGATATTGACGTCGATGCTCATATAGAAATATTGCAGGAAATTCAGGCTCGGGATGCTGAAAAGGCTGGATTAAGAATGAAAAAGCATATCCAAGACTTTCACAAAACCATCAAACAATATATTTAATTCACGGAGGATCTACCATGAGTGAAATCTTATCTGAACTCTCCACCGCCATTATCGAAGGGAACCTGGGTGATATCACAGAACTGACCCAGGAAGCTCTCGATGATGGCCTCGGCGCTAAGCAAATCCTCGACCAAGGCTTAATGCCTGGCATGGATCACGTGGGCGTCGAGTTCAAAGCCGGCAACATGTTCGTCCCAGAAGTGTTGCGTTCGGCACGCGCCATGCAGGCTTCCATGTTGATCATCAAGCCCCTGCTGGCGGAATCAGGCTCTGATATGGCCGGAAAAATCCTGCTGGGCACCGTCAAAGGCGATCTACACGACATTGGCAAGAACCTGGTAGCCATGATGTGCGAAGGTGCGGGATTCGAAGTCAAGGACCTTGGTAAGGACATCGAACCGGAGGCCTTCGTGGAGGCCGTCAAGGAATTCGAACCGGATGTGTTGGGTATGTCCGCCTTGCTAACTACTACCATGCGTGCTATGGAACACACGATCAAGGCTCTTGAAGAAGCTGGTGTACGGGATACGGTCAAGATCATGATCGGCGGCGCACCGGTAACACAAACCTTCTGTGATCAGATCGGCGCGGATGGATATGCTTCCAATGCAGCTTCTGCTGCGGACTTGGCCAAAAAATTCGTTGGTTAGGAATTATGGACCAGGGAAGCCTAAGCAGAAAAAGCATCAACTTCCTTAACTGCTTATTCCTTGTGCCCGAAAGGAAATAAAATGAGAGGCAACTACACAGTAAACTCAGGTGTGCGCTTCCGCATGCTAACTGATGACCAGTTGGAAGAACTCTATAACGGCGTTCTCCATGTATTGGAGTACACCGGTGTTGAAGTACACCATGAACAGGCCCGGGAAATTTTAAAAGAAGCCGGGGCTTGGGTTGATGGTTTGCGAGTGCGCATTCCAGCATATCTGGTCAAGAAATCCCTTGATTTGGCACCGCGCAGTTTCACCATTTTTGCGAGGGATGGCAATCCAAAGCACGATATCCACATAGGCCCAGGCCGCGGGCATTTCGGTCCCGGACCAACTTGCCCCAATTTTATTGATATTGAAACCCTGGAGCGTCGTCCCTTTTTGAAATCCGATGTGCCCCTGGTAGCGAAAACGGTGGACGCACTCCCCAATATCGACTTCTGCGAGTCGCTTGGTACCGTCAACGATGTCCACCATGAATTAGGTGCGTTGTACGAATTCGCTGGGATGTTTCCAAACACAAGCAAACCCATTGTAGCCTGGTCCTATGATAAATATGACTCGGCAGGTATTCACGAGATCGCGATTGCAGAGGCTGGCGGGCAGGAAGCCTTCGAACGGCGACCCAACTACATCCATTATTGCGAACCGCTCTCCCCGCTGGTCAGCACAACAGAAGCGATTGACAAGCTCATTTTTGCCGCCGAGCATCGCGTCCCATTGATTTTCACTCCCTGCCCCATCGCTGGTGGTACAGCCCCAGTGACATCAGCCGGGATCATCATCCAAGGTGCTGCTGAGTCCTGGTTGGGATTGACTCTCGCCCAGGCAATTCAACCGGGACTGCCCTATATTATGGGCGGTGTCTTCTCGGTCATGGATATGAGTGAAATGATCTTGTCCTATGGCGCTCCTGAACTGGCCTTGAATATGGCCGGACTTACCGAGTTGGCGCATTACGCTGGCCTGCCACTCTGGCAGACAGGCGGCTGCACCGATTCCAAGACATTCGATGAGCAAGCCATCATCGAGGGTTCGCTCTCGGTCTTCTTTTCTGCGCTGACCGGTGGCGACCTGTGCCACGATGTCGGCTACACGGAGAGCGCTATGACAGGCTCTGTCTTCCAGCTTTGCGCCATGGATGAATTGATTGGTTACTCCCGCCGCATCACGCGCGGAATTGAAGTCAATGAAGATACCCTGGCCGTGAATGTGATCAACAATGTTGGGCCTAATGGCCACTATCTACGTGAACCCCATACCCGGCGATATTACAAAAGCGAATTCTGGTATCCGAACCTTTGCGACCGGCGCAATTATGAGGGAATGGGAAGAGATGGGCAAGAAAACCATGAAAGACCGCACAGTAGCGCGCGTCCAGGAAATTCTGGCCACGCATAAAGCCTCTCCCATCAAACCGGAAACGGAAAAAGTGATCGAAAAAGTATTGGCTGAGGCAGAAGAACGCGTAAAGGAAAGTTAATCTTTCCCCCAATTCAGCTTCCCAAGGAGAAAAAAATGAGCGAGATATTTGAAAAACTGTCAACCGCCGTCCTAGAAGGCGATGCAGAGAAAACCCACAAGTTGGTCGAACGTGGATTGAAACAAGGTCTATCCCCCAAAGAGATCCTCGACAATGGCTTGATCGTTGGTATGGATGAAGTTGGAGCCCGCTTCAAGCGCGGGGACATGTTTGTCCCTGAAGTTCTGATGTCTGCCGATTTGATGTCTTCCGGGATGGAGATATTACGCCCGCTGCTGATAGAGAGTGGCGCCGAGATGTTGGGCAAAGTTTTAATGGGCACCGTCAAAGGCGACTTGCATGACATAGGTAAGAACCTGGTGAGCATGTTATGCGAAGGGGCCGGATTTGAGATCATCGACATCGGTTTCAACGCCGCGCCGGAGAAATTCATCGAGGGCATCAAGAAGCACCAGCCCCAGGTTGTAGGCATGTCTGCCATGTTGACCACCACCATGCGCGCCATGGGTCAAACCATCAAGGCCATCGAAGAGGCCGGGTTGCGGGACCAGGTCAAGGTTATGGTGGGTGGAGCCCCTGTGGATAGGGACTTTGCGGATGCGATCGGCGCGGATGGATACGGCTCCAACGCCCCATCCGGCGCAGACCTGGCCAAGCAACTGGTTAGCGCCGGTTAAATCGAAGGTGTTATTGTGACTTCAACCCAAGGATTGCCGCTGGTCGTCATCGCCTGTCAGGTCTTTCAAAGCCTGATAGAAAAATACTTGCCTGAGAATTTGGCGAAGCAGGTCACCTTTAAGGATTATGGCCTGCACCGGGTCCCAAGCAAGCTAACCTGGTCGGTGCAGGATGAGATCGACCAGGTTGAAGAACCTAGCCTGATCATGTTAGGCTATGGCTTGTGCGGGAACGGGCTGAAAGGGATCCGATCAGGAAAACACAGCCTTCTGATTCCCCGCACTGACGACTGTATTGCAATCCTTCTGGGTTCTTACAAGAAGTATATTCAGGAATTTGACGCAACGCCTGGAACCTACTATCTGACAAAAGGATGGTTGGAATCAGGCAGCAATCCACTGCAAGAGTATCAAGAATACGTTGAAAAGTACGGTGAAAAGGACGCTACCTGGATCATGGACCAGCAATACCAGCATTACGAACGACTGGCGTTCGTGGTCCATAATCAGGAAGATTTAGAGAAGTACCGCCCCCGCGCCCTGGAAGTAGCGGAGTACTGCAAACGTTGGAACATGCGCTACGAGGAAATCATCGGCTCGGATATTTACATCCGCCGGTTGATCGAAATCGCCTCTTCACCGGACAAAGCAAATTCTGATTTTCTTGTGATTCCTCCCGGGAGCGAAGTCACCCAAGAGATGTTTATGCGCTAGGCAGCAGCAACGCCAGCGCTTACCTGGAAAGAATAGGAGACAACCATGCAAGTCCATAAAACAAACCATCTTGTAAACGCCACACCGACGTTTGAAGTGCTCACAGAGGATGAAATTGAAGCTATTTACTTTGCAGCTCTGACAGTCCTTTACGAAACAGGTGTGCGTGTCTATGCAGAAGAAGGCATCCAAGTAGCATATGAGGGCGGTGCCATTGTCGAGGATCGCCAAGAGCGACAGCGCCCTGGTGAAAATCCCACCGTGGCTGGTAGATAAAGCACTGGCAACATTACCCCGCAAGGTGGTGTTGCGCGGACCAGACCGCAAATACAAGATGGAATTGTATAAAGATTCCATTTACTTTGGAGCCGGTTCCGATACCCCCTTCACCATCGATCCATATACGCACGAGCGACGCCGGGCGAAATATCAGGATGTCAAGAACTTTGCTCGCCTGGCCCAGGCCATGCCCAATATAGATTTTCATATGTCCCTGGGTATCGTGCAAGATACAGCCGTCGGCACGTATGACCGCTGGCAATATCTGGCCATGCTGGAAGGTACTAACAAACCCATTAACATCACTGCGGTCGATATCGACGGTCTCAAGGACCAGTTGGAAATGGCGTATATCCGCCTGGGCGGCAAAGACGAGTGGCGCAAAGGTCCCGCTTTCTCGCTTTATATCGAACCTGTCTCTCCGTTGAGCCATTCCGAAGAAGTGGTACAGAAACTGCTCTTCGCGACAGACAATGAAATCCCCTTCGTTTACACTCCCTGCCCCCTGGCTGGTGCCACTGCGCCGACTACGCTGGCTGGTACTGCTGTGCAAGCCCTCACTGAAAGCCTCTTTGGTATCGTAATCAGCCAGACTCGTAAACCGGGTGCGCCGATGATCATTGGCGGCTTGATGTCCAACATGGATATGCTTACCACGGTCTACTGCTATGGCTCGCCAGAAATGGCTTTGCTGAGTTCAGCCTACACTCAGATCACCAAGTGGCTGGGTGTGCCGGAGTACGAGACGGCTGGTTGCTCCGATTCAAAGATGTTCGACGAGCAGGCAGCCATGGAAGCCACGATCAACATCACCACTGCCGCCCTGTCTGGTGGCAACATGATCCACGATGTCGGCTATATCGAGCAAGGTCTGACCAGTTCACCCGATTTGATGGTCGCATCCAATGAGATCATCAGCATGGTCAAGCGCATCATGAAAGGTATTGACGTCAGCGATGATGAAAAGGCCCTGGATGTCATGGAGGAGGTTGGTCCGGGTGGTCATTTCCTGGATCACGACCACACCTTCAACCGCTTCAAGACTCAGATTTGGCGACCGGATCTGATCGATCGCCAGGTCTTCGAGAATTGGGAAGCCTCCGGCAGCAAGACCTTCCGCGAGCGCGTCCACGAGCGCGTTGTTGAAATCCTGGATGCCGAAGAAGAGCCGCTCCTGGATGAAAAGATGTATAAAGAGCTGCGGCGCGTCTGTGAATTGGCCGACGAAAAGCACAAAAGTGAAGAGCTAGACTACGACATGTTCACCAAAAAAGCTGCATAGATTGCATCTTAATAACCCCAGAGGCGTGAATCTTCTTGAAGCAGAATAACTTGCCCCTAAGGAAGCTTCTCACGCCTCTGGGCAACTTAGTCGTAAACTCAAACAACTTTTGCATTAGAGGCCCAGCTTGTCATCACTAACAAACTCCTCTGAAGCCCTTGTCTTAGGCATCGACACTGGCGGAACATACACCGACGGTGTCCTTTTGGAATACCATTCTCGCAAGATCCTGGCTGCCCACAAAAGCTTGACGACCAAGCGTGATTTCTCCATCGGGATCGAGAACGTCATCGCAGGAATCGACATCAAAGATGCCTCAGCCATTCGTATGGTGTCGGTGTCTACAACCCTGGCCACGAACGCTATCGCGGAGGGCAAAGGCAAACGGGTTGCCTTGTTCTTGATCGGGTATGACCCTGAACTGGTCGCGTCCTTCAAATTGGAAAGCCGCTTTGCGACGCCCAATTTCTTTTACTTCAACGGTGGGCACGACCTCCACGGACAGGAAAAAACCGAACTTGATCTCCAGGCCCTGGTTGCCAAGGCCAACCAGATCAAAGGGGAAGTGGACGCGATTGCCATCTCCAGCTACTTCAGCCCCTTGAATCCGGAACATGAAATCAGAACGTATCAGGCGATCTCACAAATCTGTGACCTACCCTTGGTTCTAGGGCATCAACTCTCCACCAAGCTTGGTTCCGTGGAACGCGCCACGACCGCGGCCTTGAACGCCTCCCTGCTGGCCGTGTTGCAGGACTTCATCATTGCGGTGCGCCGGGCGATGGAGCGACGCGGCATCGAAGCTCCCTTGATGGTTGTGCGCGGCGATGGAACCTTAATGAGCGACGAGTTTGCTGCTCGCTCACCAGTGGAAACCATCCACTCGGGGCCTGCCGCCAGCGCAATTGGCGGACGCTTCCTGTCGCGCACGGACGACGCCCTGGTTGTGGACGTTGGCGGCACAACAACCGACCTGGCTTTGATCGAAAATGGAGAAGTGGCTATTAGCGAAAACGGCGCATCGGTTGCCGGGTACAAGACCTCCGTGAATGCCGCCAATTTGCTATCTATCGGTCTGGGGGGAGACAGCCATATCACCCTGAGCCGGGAAAACAATCTCGTTATTGGACCGGAACGGGTTGTACCGCTGGCCTACCTGGCACAGCAGCATCCCAACATCCGTACCCGACTCAAAAGCTTGACCCAGAAAACCTGGCCGGCGTCTTCACCGCAATGGTTGGAATACTGGTTTTTATTGCGCGAACCTCGGGACGAACAGATGTTGAAGTCCAACCAGGAAAAAGAGTTGGTCAAACTGTTGAAAGATGGCCCAAAAGCAATCCCTGAATTGCTTGAGGAGTTGGGCCTGTTCCATCTAAACCAGCTAGGCGCCGACCAGTTGGTGCGCCAGGAGATTATCGGCAAAGCCGGGTTGACCCCCACCGACCTGCTACACGTAGATGGCCGTTACAAGCTATGGGACGTCGAAGCCTCACAATATGGCTTGAAAATATTAAGCAATTATTTGAACTGGGAATCCAAGAGCCTGACCGACTTCATCTGGTCTCAAACGGTTGAGATGATCGTGAAGGCGATCGTTGAGTTTCTCAGCGAGAAAAAGATTCATCCCTTGAAAAGTTACGCACAGGATTTTGGTCCCTGGGTGTTTCATAATAGCTTATACCAGGAACATCCTCACCTTGAAACACAGATCCGATTACGCAACCCGATCATCGGCATTGGTGCACCGGCTGAGATTATGCTGGCCGAAGTCGCAAAACGCTTGCATACGGACCTGATCCTGCCCGATCACTACTATGTAGCCAATGCCGTTGGCGCTATCGCTGGCAGTGTTATGGTCTCTGAAGAAATCCTGGTCTATCCACACTTATCCCCCTCCGGGCTGGACGTGATCGGCTACTACGTTCAGGCACGCGATAACCGCGAAGAGCACGAAGAACTTGAGAACGCGTTGGCATATGCCCGCCAACTCAGCCAGGAACGTGCCCTGAGCGCCGCTTTGCGTTCTGGCGCGGACAATCCGCAGGTGATTGTGGAGGAGATATCTGACGGTTTAGATACCTACCGCATCCGCGCTCAGGCCGTGGGCAACCCGCGTCTGACAAAATAAAGTGTAGGAGTACCTATGGAATTAGTAAGAATTGACACCCAACGCGCATATGAACTCATCCGGGAAAAAATTACCTCCCTCGAGCTGGTTCCCGGTTCGTCGATCGATGAGGGAAAACTCGCGAATGAGCTCGATATGGGATTGGTACCCGTACGAGAAGCGCTGAATTTATTGGCTCATGACCATCTGGTTGAAACCGCGGCTCAGGGATTATTTGTTTCCAAAGTCGAAATTCCCGATTTGCAACAAATCAGTGAAATTCGTATGCTTCTGGAACCCTATTGCGCGAAAAAAGCAGCCGCCCATGCCAGCGCAGACGATCTCGTTGTGCTGGAAGCTCTGAGCCGGGAACAAAGCCAAATTCCACCCGACCAACCAAAACAACTCTTTGATTTGGACCATAAATTCCACCAGGCCATCGCTCGGGCGGCCAAAAACAAATATCTGGCAGAAATTCTGGAAGATTTTTACGGTCACTCCAAGCGAGCCTGGTTTTTAGTACTGCCCCATTTGAATTTTCTTTCCACTGCTGTCGAATTGCACTTGGAGATGGTACAGGCGATTAAAGATCGGAATGGCGCAAAAGCAGCGCAAACGATGCAGGAACATGTGCAGGGGTTTTACACCAAAGTCTTCGAAATACTCAAATCGAAATCGGAATAAATAGAAAACTATGCCCAATGTAACAGTCGTCTATGGGGAAGAAGAGAAGATCGTCCAGGCGGAAAATGGTACCCTGCTTGGCGATGTGATCGCTGAAACAGGGCTGCCCCTGGAGCAGCCCTGTGCCGGACGTGGGACCTGCGGAAAATGCAAAGTGCTTGTAGAAGAGGGGGTGGACGAACCCGATGAGATCGAGTTCCAGAACCTGACACCCGGTGAAATTGCACTGAACAATCGTTTGGCCTGTCGTGCTCGCGTAAAGGGAGACTCGCGGGTTGTACTTTCCCCGATTGTGGTTTACTCTAACAAAATCTTCAAGGGCAGCTCTCGCTATAGGCGCGAGAAAGATGTTCCCCTGGGGTTGGCAATTGACCTAGGGTCGACCACTGTGGCGGCCTTCCTGACCATGCTTGACAACGGCGAAGTCGCTGCCGGGGGCGGCAGCCTCAACCAACAGACTGTCTACGGCGCGGATGTCATTTCGCGCATCGCTGCAGCCATCGATGTACCTACCAATGCCGAACGCTTGCACAGGCTGGCGCTGGCCTCCATCAATCAGGCTGTCGATTCCCTGAACTTATCCAAACGCATCCGTGCGCGCATACAACGCGTGACCATTGTGGGCAACGTAGCCATGCACCACCTGCTGACCAAGCAGCCACTGGATTTGCTGGGAATGATGCCTTTCCAGCCCTATACATCGGACTCCATGCCTGATGCGACTCACCTGATGGGCGGCATCTTCCCGGAGGGCGCCGTAGTCTCCCTGCCCCCACTAGTTGGAGGATTTGTCGGCTCCGACGCCCTGGCCTGCCTGGCTTATTTTGGATTCGATCATCCTTCAGGACCGATGGCTGCCATCGACCTGGGGACGAACGGTGAAGTCATGGTCACGGACGGGAAGCGCATCCTGACCGCCTCCACAGCTGCCGGCCCCGCATTCGAGGGGGTCAACATCTCGTGCGGATCCCGCGCCATCGACGGCGCCATCGTCGACCTGAAACTCGAAGATGACCACCTCACCTTTACCACGATCGCTGATGAGGACCCTATCGGTTTGACCGGCTCTGGACTGCTCAGCACGGTAGCCGGGTTCCGCAGAGCCGGCGTGATCGATGTCAGCGGGCGCATTTTGCCTGATCCACCACACTATGCTGACAGGATTTTTACCGACGAAGCACACGGTCAACGCGTCATCAAACTCACGGATGATGGTAAGCTGCTACTCACCCAATACGACGTACGCGAGCTACAGAAAGCCAAAGGCGCAATCCGGGCGGCTATCGATGTATTGTTGGAGCAACTGGATCTTAAACCAAGCGACTTACAAAAAGTGATCCTGACCGGTTCCTTTGGCGGCCAGGTGGACATCGATGCCATTCTTGAAATTGGTATGCTTCCGCCTGTGCGCCGGGAAGTCGTAGAGACAGCCGCCAACGGGGCCGGGTTCGGCGCGGCCCTGTTCCTCAGCGACGAGGGCTTTGCTCTCGGCGAAAAACTGGCGGCCGAAGCCAAACAAGTTGACCTCGATTTGGATGCAAATTTCAATATGCTCTACATTGAAGGCATGGCATTGGCTCCCAGTGGGAAACGTTGAGCAGGATGACAAGCAGGCGAAACAATATTATTTAAACCAAAAGGAAATTCGTGGACAACCCATCGCAAATACAATCCAGTCGCATGCAGGGCATCCTGATCGTCATTTTGGCGACCATATTTTGGGGTACATCGGGAATCTTTATCAGCCTCACCGTTCAGAATTGGGAAATCGGCGCGGTCAGTTTGGCTTTTTGGCGCGATCTGACTACATTCTTGTCCTTGTTCTTCGGGATTGCCGTATTTCGTCCGAAACTGTTGCGCGTTAAATGTAAAGATCTGCCCTGGCTGCTGGCCATGGGAGCGATCAGTATTGGCTTTTTTCACGTGCTCTGGAACACCTCTGTGCTCCTGATGGGGGCTTCTGTCTCCACAGTCATTCAAAGCAATGCCCCCATCTTCGTCACCATCATGGCCTGGCTTATTTTCAAAGAACCGCTAACCCCACGCAAGATTACTGCTGTTGCGCTTTCCGTTGGCGGAACCGTATTGATTTCGGGCATCCTGGGGATGAGCAACATCCAATTTTCCAACTTGGGCCTGCTTGCCTCTTTATTTTCAGCCATCTTCTATGGTTGTTTCAGTTTATTCGGGAAAAAACTGACCGGCGATTACAACCCCTGGACCATCCTCTTATACATCTTTGGTTTCGCTACCCTTACCTTGCTGCCTTTTCAAATCCTCAACCCCAGCCCTTTTCCTTCTCAAACGCCAGCGTTATTTTACTTTGCAGGTTTGATTTTGATCGCTACAATCAGCGGCTTCGCCCTCTATACCACGGCGCTCAGTCGTTTGCAGGCCAGCATTGCCGCTATCACTGCTACCTCGGAAATCGTTTTTGCTGCTGTATATGCCTATTTCATCCTCAGCGAGCGCATGGACCTCTTGCAAATTCTAGGCGCAATCCTGGTCGTCAGCGGCGTTGTTTTAGTATCCCTACCAAATGGAAACAAAAAAGCAAAACTTTCAGAACAATCTACTGCTTGGAATTGATACGGGGGGCACCTACACAGACGGCGTGTTGCTCGATGAGAGCACCCGCCAGGTCATCGCCACTGCCAAGACCCTGACCACCAGGCACGATTTGTCCCAGTGCATCCTCAAAGTGCTGGACGACTTGCTGCCAGAGGACCCAAGCCGGATCCAACTGGTCTCCATCTCCACGACTTTAGCCACCAATGCCATTGCCGAGGGCAAAGTTCGCCCGATCGCTTTGTTTTTGCTCGGATATGACCCGGAATTAGTGAAGCAATTCCAATTCGAGGGTCATTTTGCCACCTCCAGCTATTACTACTTCAAGGGCGGGCACAACCTGCACGGAGAGGAGCAGGCTCCACTGGAGTTGGACGCCATCCGCGAGAAAGCCATCGAACTGAAAGGGGATGTAGATGCCTTTGCTGTCTCCGGTTATTTCAGCCCCTTCAATGCCAGCCATGAAGAGCGCGCCTTCGAGGCCATCAGTGCAGCGACAGGTCTGCCGGTTGTACTCGGCCACCAGCTTGCCAGCAAACTGAACTCCATCCAACGAGCAACCACGGCCAGCTTGAATGCCTCGCTGCTTTCCATCTTGCAGGATTTCATCCAGGCTATGCGCCAATCGTTGGATGAACGCCAGGTGGTAGCGCCTTTGATGGTTGTGGGCGGGGATGGAGCCTTGATGAGCAGCGCCGTTGCGGAACAGCGTCCGGTTGAGACAGTACATTCCGGACCGGCAGCCAGCGCCATCGGCGGCCGCTTCCTGGCGGACCTCGATCCTGCTCTCGTGATCGACATCGGTGGCACCACCACCGACCTGGCCGTCGTCGATCGGGGACAGGTACAGGTCAGTGAAGAGGGAACAACTGTGGGCGCGTATCGAACCGCTGTTCGGGCTGCCAGGGTACGTTCCATTGGGTTAGGCGGAGACAGTTTCATCGGCTTCGACCTGGAAGATCGGCTGACAGTTGGCCCTGCGCGTGTCACGCCCATCTCCTATCTGGCGCAAACCGATCCTCGTGTCGCTCAAGAATTGTCGAGATTGCCCCATCGTGACCATAAGAGGCTCACACCGGATCATATCGAATACTGGTTCCTGCAACGCGAACCCAAACGACATATTCAGAACGACCGGGCACGTGAAGTCATCCAGATGCTGCAGCAAGGGGCACTAGCCCTGCCTGATATTCTTGAAAAGATGGGGCTTTACCATCCGCTGCAATTTGGCGGACAGGCGTTGATCAGCCAGGAAATCGTCGGGCGGGCCGCCCTGACACCCACCGATTTGCTGCACTTGAACGGGACCTACGCTCCCTGGAATAAACAAGCTGCCGAAAGTGGCGCCTGGTTGCTAGCGCGAATCGGAAAAATGGAAGTCTCTGCGTTGATCGAGCAGGTCATGCGAAGCATGTCTGAGCGGATCGCAGCCGAAGTGATTTCGTTTATCACCACGAAATCACTCAAACGCGCCCCCGACTATGTTGACCCCGACGATCTGGGACTATGGCTTTTCGAAGAGAACCTGTACGGGAAGCATCCCTACCTGGGCTCGGAAATAGGGCTGAAAATCCCCATCATTGGGATTGGCGCCCCGGCGAAAATTTTCCTGCCCCGGGTTGCGGAAATTCTGCACACCGAATTGATCGTCCCGGAGAATTTCCAGGTGGCCAACGCAGCCGGTGCAGTAGCCGGCAGTGTCATGGTTCATGAAGAAGCCTGGATCTACCCTCAAATGCGTGGCATGCATATTGCGGGGTACTACGTCCAATCGGGTGCTGAACGAGAGCGTTTTTCGAAGTTGGAACCGGCGCTGGAATATGCACAGCAGGTCACCGCCGATAAAGCGCTGCTGCGCGCGCGTGCATCAGGCGCAACCCACCCCCATGTGGAACACGAACAGCTTCCTGATGGCGCTGAGAGTTACCGGATCCGCACCAGGGCAGTGGGCAATCCGCGATGGATGAGAGGAGAATAACATGTCAAAAAAGGCAAAAGGCGGCGCGAAAACAATGCCCATGCGGGCATTGGATGAGAAAGGCATTCCCTATGAAGCCCACCAACAATCCAGCAAACAGTATACGGCTGAAGGGGTGGCTGAGGATTTAGGCGTGCCTGTGGGGCAGGTGGTCAAGGCCATGTTGGTTCAACGTTCGGCAAATTCCGGAAACGGGAGCAATCCATTCGTCCTGATTGTGATCCCCGGGAACCGGCGTCTCAGCCTCAAAAAAGTGGGCGCGGCGCTGGACGATAAAAAAGTACAGTTGGCCTCTCAGCGGGATGTCGAACGAGTGACAGGTTTTCAGTTAGGTGCCGTTTCTGTCCTGGGATTCCGCCGGGATGATGTGCCAGGGTATGTGGACGAGCACGTGTTGGAACTGGAACAGGTCATCATCAGCGCGGGTCGCCCGGACACCGGGCTTGCTCTCACCCCAACTGACATGGTGCACGCGATTGCAGGCTGCCAAACCGGCGATTTCTGCGAGGATTAAGGGGAACTTTCTCCCGTTAGTCGTTTGTACATCACAAAAGCATCCACATATCCGTGGGACGGATGACGAAACGCTTCTGGGATTGTTCCCACGACCGCAAAGCCGAGTTTTTTCCACAGGCGCACAGCCCCTGAATTTGTGGACACCACCAGGTTGTATTGCATTGCTCGAAACCCTTGAGCAATCGCCTGGCGTTGTGAATGCTCACACATCCCGGAAGCAATTCCCCGCCCGCGGGCATTCTCCGCAACGATATACCCACAATTGCAGATATGATCCCCCTGGCCGGATTGGTTTGGCTTTATATAATACGTTCCCAAGATAACGTCGGCCTGGTCAACTGCCACATAGGTCGCTTTAGGGAGAAATATCCAGGCTTTGTAGGCTTCCTCCTCCGAAATGTTGCGGGGAAAAGCATAGGTTTCTCCGGCACGAAATACCGGCTCGATCATCTGCCATACATCAGTCCAATCACTCTCTTTAAAAGGCCGAATTTCAATCATAGGAATATTGTAACTGCTCAGCCTGCATTTAGAGAGGTGGCAAAAACGGTGTGCGTGAGGGCGTACGCCCCCACGCACACCGTTTTTGCACTACTTTTTGTATACGCCTGAACAGATACGGAATTTTCCGATTTAGCTCCACGGGAATGGGCTGTTTGAAACGGGGTGCAAATCGCCTTCTTCATACCGGGAAAAACGGAAGGGGTATAACACAGCGCTATTCTCGCCCATCATGACTTTAGCGACCTCTTTACCCACCCCGATCATCTTGTACCCATGATTGCTGTCGGCGATCACGTACACGTTGGGGCGCATGTAATCGAAGACAGGGAAATTGTCCACCGTGAAAGCGCCAATGCCTCCCGACGGCGCTTTGTGATACGCCAGGCTGCTGCCCTCGAACCGCTCCAGGCAATGCGCCAGGCCGGCGGTCCAGGAATCAGCGAACTCGTCCCCAACCGTGTAATGAGGGCTGGCAGGGCCATAGGGATCTACCTGGGCCTCGGGTCCGATTTTCACTGGCACACCGCCACCTTGCACCCCCCTGCGGTCGCGCTTGAAGTATATGCCCCAGTGCCCATCCGTGATCAATTTTCCGTTCCGGTCGGAGTACAGAGGCTCGGTGGAGTCTATGTGCAAAACGGGAGGTTCTTTCCCGTCGCTGGTAGCATACTCCATGGGATCGACGCGAATCTCACCTTCCTGTAAGCGCCAATAGGTCCACATGTCCAGTCCATTGTGAAGCTCCCCCGCGGGTGTACGCACGTCTACCTTGTTAGGTAAACTCAGCTTGGTCCACAGATCTTTGATCCAGGGACCAACTCCAACTACTACTTGATCGGCCTGTACCTCGCCGCGGCTGGTGAAAACACGCCGGACACTGCCATCCTGGCCGAGATCGAACCCGGTGACTTCCGTTCCGGGGAAGATACGTACACCAAGCCCTTCGGCTTTGCGCGCCAGCCCCATCATCAATTCCGTATTGAAGGCGAATCCGCCCTGGTGTTCGTGCAGAATAGCCGTCAGACCGCGCGCTTTCCAGTCCGGGAAGAGACCATGCATGTAATCGAAGACCTGCTGCTCCCCGCGCACCAACGTGGACCTGTACCCCGTGCGCTGGTGGCGGTCGTGGATGGACTCGATGTCTTTTGCTTGCACGTCCGGAACGACAGCCAGGTAGCCAACCGGATGATAGGAAAACGCTTCAGGGTCCGACTCCCAGACCTCCACGCTGGCCCGCATCACCGCGCCCATAGCCGGTTGGTAATAGAAATTACGCACCACACCGCAGGCGATGCCGCTAGCCCCCGAGGCAATAGATTCTTTGTCGACGACAATGATGTCCTCGCCCGATCCGCGCCCGCGCGCTTTCAACTCCTTGGCCAGATGCCAGGCCGTGCTCAAGCCATGAACTCCGGCTCCAATAACCAAATAAGGGATGTGCTTTGGGAGTTGCATTATGGTTTTCTCCTTTCATTCAAATAGTAAATACTGAAAGATGCGAAATCTCGTATTTTGTATGTATCATCGGGCCAGTACGCCCCAGCCTACCGGTTGGATGCGGAACTCAGCGCCGGCATCCAGGATGACGTCCCACAGGTAACCGCCATACGAACGGTCGGCGTATAGCTCGAAAGCCAGGAAGTCGCCCCGATCGTAGCGGATGATGGTCGTCCGCGTTTTGGCGAAGCTGCTTTGGGCTATGTGTAAGTCGGGAAATGCTTCAGGGACAAATGGCAACGGGCAGAGTTTGCTCAGCAGTTGTAGACACTTAGGACCCTGGAGTAACAACCCGACCAGGCCGGATGTTCGATCCAGGACAGTAACAAAGCCATCCTGGCCAGCGACCTCTTTCTCGAGCGACTCTGTAATCCCTTTTTCGTCCCCTGGCGTGGTCAAAATCAAAAATTCATCCGGGGTCAATTTGGCAATTTGGATATTGCTCGATCTAACCGCAGAGACATCTCCGGGATCTGTGGGAACATCCGACCAACGCGCGGCTATCACCGCGGGCGAAAGATCCCCCATGACCGTCAATTTGCCTCGCATGCTGATATCGGCCAGAGCGACTCTTTCAGCCAGCGCGGCGGACTCCTCCTCGGGCGTGGTGTACACCTCGGGGATCAGCCAGCCAGCTTGAAGGTTGAAGCGAGCATTCTTGCCTTCGTGGTAGGAGTGTATAGGGCTGAGGCGTTGTGGTTTGGTGTCTGGTTGCATCATCACTCCTCGCTCAACTTTTCAACCGTTCCCCAGCCGGGTCGTAAAACGGCGCTTTCACCAGGTTGGCTTGAGCCGGATGTCCGTTTGTCCGCATCGTCAACTTGTTCCCGAGAGATGCATATTCGGATCTCACCCAGGCCAGGCCAATGGATTTGTCGAGCGTGGAACTGTAGCGGGCGCTGGTCACACGCCCAATCAGGTGACCATCCTGCACGAATTGCTCGCCCTCCAGGGGCAGGTCGGGGGCATTGGCCATCTCGAAGGCGACCAGTCTCTCCTCCGGCGTCTTTTCCTGTCTACGGACCAGGGAAGGTTTACCGATAAAATCGGATTTATCCAGCCTGACGGCCCAGCCCAGCCCGGCGCCGAACGGGTCTGAGAGGGCGTCGGTGTCCTGACCGACGATAATGTGGCCCTTTTCCAGCCGCAGCACGCGCTGGGCTTCGACCCCAAAGGGGCTGATCCCGTACTCCGCACCGGTTTCCATGATCGCGTTCCACAAATGGACACCGTACTCGGCCGGGACGTGGATTTCATACCCCAGCTCGCCCACAAATCCAATGCGCATCAGCCGGGCGGGGACGTTGGCTACTTGTCCCTGACGCATGTGCATATAAGGGAAAGCCATGTTCGAGAGATCGATTTCGGTCAAGTTGGAAAGCAACTCCCGAACGCACGGGCCGGCCACGTTGACTGCGGCATAAGCAGCCGTCTGGTCATTGAGGTGGACATCCATATTCCAGGCAGTCGCCCACCAGGTCAACCATTCGAACACGCTCCCGGCGCCACCGCTGGTGGTGGACAGATAAAAGTGATTCTCATCCAAACGTGCGACTACACCATCGTCAAGGATGATGCCTTCTTCGGTACACATCAGCCCGTAGCGCAAGCGATCAGGTTTCAAACCGGCCAATTTCCCGGTATAAATTCTTTCAAGGAATTCCACCGCCTGCGGACCGCGCACGTCGATTTTGCCCAGGGTGCTCACGTCGATGATCCCCACCCGCTCGTGCACGCTGCGCACTTCCGCACCGGGGTCACCGTAGTGCTCGGGGCGCTTCCAAAGCCCGGCGTCCATCATCCTGGCGCCCGCTGCGGTGTGCAAATGATGCATGGGCGTGCGGCGGACGGGTTCCAGTTTGCGTCCGGCCAAAATGCCCAATTTGACCGGCGCGAAGGGGGGGCGCGAGGTGGTGGTGCCCGTCTGGTTAATCTCTCGCTCTGTGGCGCGGGCTAATAATTTGATCGTGTTCGCCGTGCAAAGCTTGCCCTGGGTAGGTCCCATGGAGATGGTGCTGTAACGCTTCAGGGTCTGGATGTCGTCGAATCCTTCCGCCACCGCGTTGTGTAAATCCTTGATCGTCGCGTCTTCGCAGAAGCACACAAATTGCTTGTCTCCATCGGAGGGAATGCGCACCAGTGGACGGGTTTGCGCCTGGGAAGGATCTGCATTTTTTGCGGTTTTCAGACGCTTTTTCCACGCTGAGAGTTTCACAGCTTGCCCGCTGTAGCCTGCTTGTATGGCCGCCTCCAAACCCGCCACCTGCCCATCCAGCAGGATCGCGTCCAGACCGTGAGTTCCGGCGGCGTGACCGGCCGCAGACACCCCGGGGGAGTAAGCCTGAGGGACGAAATCATCGAGGGCAGGATCATATGCAACCTTGCAGCCGCTCTGATGCAGCAACGCGTTGTTCGCCGCGAACCCCCCGGAAATACTGATCAGATCACACACCATGGTGATGGTTGTTCCTGGAAGTGGACGCCCGTTCTCGTCGATTTGGGTCAGCACCGCCCCTTGAACGCCACCTCGCCCCAATGCTTTGAGAACCGTCGCTCCAACTTTCACCGGGACGCCTGCCTCCCGCACCTGGGCAGTGACCGAACTTTCGATGATCTCGCGGCGGGCATCTACAATCATGGCGACTTCTACCTCATGGCGCAGCAAGTCGCGGGCGACCTGCCAGCCCTGGTCGTTTGTGGTGACCACCACAGCCCGCTTCCCGGGCGTGACGCCGTACAGGTTCATCAGCCGTTGCAGACCGCCGCCCAAGAAGACGCCGGGCAGGTCGTTGTTTTGAAATACCAGGGGCTGCTCGATCCGTCCTGTGGCGACAATGAGTTGATCCGTGCGCAGCTTGACCAGTCTGTTTCCCTGACTGACTGCGATAAAGTTGCCCTCGTACCAGCCGAAAGCGGTCGCACAGGTGAGAAGCGTGATATTTGAATGAGCCTGTAGGGCCTGTGAGAGTCCCTCGACCAGGTCGAAAGACGAATTCAGATTTGCAAACTTGGTTTCTTGAAAAAATCCCAAATCCGCAATCTGAAATCCAAAATCTGAAATCCTGAGGTGCCCGCCCAGCCTGGGCTCTTTCTCGATCAGGGTAACCTGAGCGCCCGACTGTGCCGCCGCCAGTGCTGCTGCCATCCCGGCCGGGCCGCCGCCGACCACGGTTACATCCGCGTGGGCATAGGTTTTTTCGAAACGGGTTTCTTTGATTTTGTCCGGATCAGGATCGATCTTCCCCAACCCGGCTGCGTTACGAAGCACGCTTTCATAGAAAGGCCACAGCCATCGCGGGCGAATAAGGGTTTTGTAATAGAACCCCACCGGCAGAAAAGCGCTAAACATGTTGAGCACGCTCATCAAGTCGAAGCGCAGCGAAGGCCAGGCGTTCAGTCCGCGCACCTGCATGCCTGCCTCCAGTTGCGCAGTGCTGGCATGTACGTTTTGCGCGCCATTCACTTCCACCAGGTCATTGGGCGCCGAGCCATCCAGGGTCATCAAGCCGCGCGGACGGTGATATTTGAACCCCCGGCTGAAAATCCGCACGCCGGCACGGTACAACGCCGATGCAACCGTATCGCCCTGATAACCGGTGAACTCTTTGCCGTCGAACTTGAATCTCAAAGGGGTATCGAAATCTACAATTAAATATGGGTCGTGAGAGCTTGTTAACGTCATTGTGTTGGTTGGTCCGGATTAGTGGGATTGCGTGGCCAAAAGGTATTTGCGACCTCATTACTGGATGTATTTCTGAGGGCCTTGAACCAACGCTGGCAACCCGCGCGGTGATACCACCACTCGGTCCGGGTGCCTGGCAAGTTCGTGCGCAGGTACAGATACGCGGGCCAATCAGCGTTGTCGCTTGAGGCCTGCGGGCGAGTTAGGACTTCACCGCCGAAGCGAAATTCGCTCACGTTTCTTTTTCCACAGTTAGGGCATTCAATCTGGAACATACTTCCTCTCTGTCAATGGCTTACAGAAGCCGCTGCCTTCTCGCCCACTAACTCACCGGCAGAAAACCGTCCAAGCGAAAAGGGGGCAATCAAGTCGGGGGTCCGGTTTGTGGCGATCAATTCGGCCATCGTCTTCCCTGCGATGGGGCTGGCCTTGAATCCGTACGTTCCCCAACCCACGTCCTGCACGAACCCTTCCACCGGTGTGAAGCCCATAATCGGGCTGTAATCTGGGGTCATATCGCAAATCCCTGCCCATTGCCGCATCACCTTGACCTCCGCTAAAGCCGGCATCAATTCGAGCAGATGCCCCGCAGAGCTTTCCATAAAGTCCAATGTAGATTGAAAACTATAAGAAGCATACGGATCGATTTCGGAGCCGATCACCAGTTCCCCCCGGTCTGTTTGGCTGACGTACACATGCAGGCTGGCCGAGACTACCACTGCGCCCAGAAACGGTTTGAGCGGCTCGCTGACCATCGCTTGCAGGGGATGGGTGACGACCGGAAGTTTCAATCCGACCATTTGGGCGATAGTGGAACACCACCCGGCGGTTGCGCTCAGGACTGTGCCGGTTCGGATCGCCCCTCGAGTTGTCTCCACGATGGCGATACGTCCGTTCTCCACTTTGATTCCGGTAACCTCCGTCTTCGGGTGGAGACGCACGCCTCGGCGGTCAGCTTCACGGGCATAGCCCCACACCACGGCGTCATGCCGGATGATGCCTCCCGGCGGGTGCCACAGCGCCGCCTTAATGGGATAGCGTGGGCGGTCACTCACATCCAGCGCAGGGACCAGACGTTTGATCTCGTCAGGCCAGATCATGCGGCTGTCTACGCCCAGGATCTGGTTGCGTTCCGCTCGTTCACGCAAACCGTTGACGGAACTATCCGAGTGGGCCAGGGTCATGTGTCCACGCTGGGAGAACATCACGTTGTAACCCAGTTCCTGCGAGAGACCTTCGTACAATCTCACGCTGGCATTGTAAAAGGCGATCTCTTCCTGAGTTCGATAATTCGAGCGCACAATGGCTGTATTGCGCCCGCTACCGCCGCTGCCGATGTAGTTTTTTTCCAGCACGGCCACATCTGTGATGCCGTGTTCCTTTGCCAGGTAATAGGCCGCGGCCAGCCCATGCGCGCCCCCACCAATGATGACCACATCGTAGCTATTTTTCAGCGGACGGCGCTGCCACATCTTCCCTTTCGACGCCCACGGAAGCCAACTCATTTGATTTTCTTTCATCGCACTCCTATATTCGGGAGTTCCTCAATCTACTGCGTATTTCCTAAAAATAAAGTAACTACCTCGACAATGGCACATTTGCCATAAAATCTCCGAAAATGGTGGTGCAGACGGGGCAATGCCCCGTCTGCACCACCATTTTCGGGACATTTTTGAAATATGACATTGTCAAACTACTCAGCCCACATTTAAAGAGGTGGCAAAACGGTGGGTGTGGGGGCGTGCGCCCCCCACGCACACCGTTTTTGCCGCCTGTTCGAACGCAAAAGCAGCGGTGCTGCCTTGCGTTCAATCGGCGGTTCATTGGAAAGGTTCAATCGCTATCGGGCATCACAATGTCGAACTGCGCCCGGATCTCGGCATCGATCTCCGCCGGGATGGGCTCCGGCTGGTGTTCCTCCAGGATCTCCCGCGCGATGGCGTTGGCGCGCTGGCGGGTATCCAAAGCTCCTTGCGCCTCCCAGTCCTCGCGCAGGTCACGATCGCTCAGCTTGGGGAAGAAGAATTCGGAGCGCATATGCTTGACCGTATGCGGCTTACGCAGGAAATACCCGCCCGGGCCGACAGATTTGATCAACTCTGCTCCAATCGTCTCCGGTGTAACCTCGATCCCGCGCAAGGCTCGCAGCGCCATGCCGATGATCTCGTTGTCGATCACGTATTTCTCGTAACTGGCCACCATCGCAAATTCCATCAGACCGGCGGCGTCGTGGATGTAGTTCGCGCCGGAGAGGGCTACCAGCAGCGTGGTCATAGCGCTCTCGTAGCCGGTCTGCACGTCGATAGTTTTAGAGTCACTCATCCCCGCGGTGGCGTAGAATGGAATCTCCCAGCTTTGGGCCAATTGCGCCGCGCCCGCGTTGAGCAAGCCGCTCTCCAACGCGCCGGAGAGATAGCCCATACTGCGCAGGTCGGTGATCGTGCCGACGTAGCCGCTCAAGACCGGGGTACCGGGGTTGGCAAGCTGGGCGATGGTGACGCCAGTCAACGTGTCAGCGGCGAACATGGTGATATTGCCGGCCAGAGTGATCGGGGAGGTCGAGCCGGTCTGGGGTTCGCAGGGCACTGCCAGAGGAATCCCGCGGCGCGCCACTTCGACCATGATGTCCCCGTACAATTCGTCCACCAGCAAGGGACTGATGATCAGCGTGATGAAGGAAACGATCGGCTCCGCCTTCAGCGCCTCCGCCCCCCCTTTGATCATCTCGGCCATGCGGATCACGTCCAGGGTGCCTTCCAGGGAATACATCCCGCCCATGATATGTTTGCTGCTGTTGCGCAAGCCACCATAAAAGCGGTTGACGTCGGCGTTCTCCTCGGTCAACTCATTGGGATAGACCGGCAGCACGATGAAATGGATGTTCTCCAGGGCGTCGACCAGCCTAGGAATGCGGTGGCAATCCCCCAGGTTGGATTTGCGTTTCTCGCCGTCTAAGGTCAGCACGTTGATGGTGGTGCCCCCCGTTCCCAGGTAGACGCGCTTGTCTTCCAGGGTGAGATGGTGCTCAGGCCGTCGCCCGTACAGATCCACCCGGGAGGGCGCGCTGGCGATAGCGTCCTCGACCATGCTTTTGGGCAGCCAGGCACGCGGCAGGGAGCGGTCGACCCTGGCCCCGGCCTGCTCCAGCAATTCGAGCGCCTGGGGACTGTGCACAGCCACTCCCGCTGATTCCAGAATGTCCAGGGCGGCGGCGTGAATTTGTTTGACATCAGCCCCCGTAAGCGGTTGGAATTGCCCTCCGAGCACTCCGCCCGTTGAAGTCCGTTCTTTTTGGTTGTTCATAATTCCTGTCCTTGTTGATTTCTATGTATTGTCAGCACTTCACGAAAGTCAAAAGTGATCTTCTTCTTCCAGCTATTTCGTGATGTACTGATTGTGTTGGTTGCACTGGCGGGGTTATGATGGGCACGTTGACTTATTGAACCTCCATCGGCAACAAAATCTCAAAACGCTGGCGAATGGCCGCATCGATTTCCGGCGGGATCGGTTTGGGTTGGTGGGACTTCAAGATTTCCCTGGCCCTGGTCCGGGCAAACTCGCGCATATCCTGGCTACCGTTCTCTTCCCAATTATCCCTGCGCTGGCGGTCGCTGGCGTGCGGGTAGAAATACTCGCTGTTCATCAATTCCAGGCTCTGCTCGGTACCCAGGAAATGTCCTTCCCCCCGGCAGACCTGGTCGATCAGATCCACAGAAAGTGTCTCGTCCGTCACTTCGATGCCGCGCACGGCGCGCATGATGGCTCCGTTGATATCATCATCGATGACGTATTGTTCGTAGGCCACGGTCAGCATGGACTCCAGGAAACCAGCCGCGTGATGGATGAAATTCGATCCGGCCAGCGCTGTCGCCAGGCCGGTGATGCCTTTCTCATACCCTGCTTGCGCATCCGGCACCTTGGAATTCGGTCAAGCCGGAAGAATTATAGACCGGCAGGTTGTAAAACTGGCCCATCTGTGCGACGGCCGCGTTCATCAAACCGAACTCCATCGAGCCGCCGGTGAAGTTTCCGGTACGCAGGTCTGAAACGGAAGGGACGTATCCCAGCACCACCGGCGTGCCAGGCTTGACCAGTTGACAGTAGGTAATGCCGGAGAGTTCCTCGGCGTTGATCTGCACCAGCGTCCCAGCCAGCGCAGCCGGGCCGGTAGCCCCCGCTTGCGGCGCTGACGACAGAAACACAGGCATCTCCTGGCGTACGATTTCGGTCAGCACTTTCACCGTCTCGGGGGCATAACGCAGCGGGCTGACCGTCCAGGAGGTGATAAACGAGATGAAGGGTTTTGCTCGAAGTTCGTCCGGACTCCCGGCGATCATAGCCGCCATTTCGATCACATCGCGTGCCGTTTCGACCGTGAAGCAATTGCCCGTGACATGCTTGGTTGTGTTGGCAATGGCAGCATAATAGGTATTCAGGTCAAGGTTCTCTTCAGGAATATCCCGGGCAACGCAGGCCCGTAAATAAAAATGGATGTTGTCCAGGGCATCCACCAGGCGGCCGATTTGAGCGACATCCGCCAGGGTGGTTTCCCGCACGGCCTGGGTTTCCAGGTCCAGGATCTTCACCGCCGCTCCGCCGGTCCCCATATGTACTCGCTTGCCACCCAGGGTGAGGGTGTGTTCCGGGTCACGTCCGTGCAGCACCACTTCGTTTTGCGCCTTCGTCAGAGCATCTTCAACCATAGCCCGCGGAATATACACCCGGTCGTTCTCTTCATCGATCACCGCGCCGGCTGCGCGAAATATCTCGCGCGCCTCGGAGGCCACCACTTCGATCCCTGTGCGCTCCAACACTTTGAGCGAAGCCTCGTGAATGCGCTTTACATCTTCTTCTTTCAGTGGTCTATATTGCCCTCCCGACAATCCCGGAGGAACCACATTGCCACCGCGCGACTTTTCGCGATTTGGGCGTTGTCTATGTTTTCTAGAAGCCATTAGTATCTATCCTCTCAATTCAACAGTATTACAGCGCAAGGTTGTATTTCTGATGCGCGTTCACTGCCAGAAATAACCGAAAAAAATGAGTGTTCGTTGTAATAATAGATTGTCATGGGAAAGGTGCCGCCAGCAAATCAACCAGCCTGGTTGCGTCCGGCTGCCTCTCCATGTTCCAGATCATCGATTCGAGTTCCGAAACGCGCGGCCCCGGGAGATGCCCCTGAACGAGCCATTGGAATTTCTCCCGCAGTTCCAAATCGGTTGGCGGGCTGCCCGCCTCCCAGCCAGGTTGTGTCTCTGGGGAAGTGAAGGTTTCGCCCTGTGTGGTTTCGATTTGGACGCGCGCGAAGCGTTGGGCGGGAAAACGCTCGTTATAAATCTGGTCCTCTTCCAGTTCAATTTTCCCGGCCAAACCGAGTACAGCGTGGTTCTTCAAACCCACTCCGCTCAATTCTTCAGGCCCCAACCGGCCGTAGACGATTGCAGCCGCCACCGGAAAGGGCAATGAATATTGCGCCTGTTCGGTTGTATCAGGCTGTCGGCACCGGAGCCGGGCTGCCTCGTGGAATGTGATTACACGAAGCCTGCGAATATTTTCGGGATCAACGCTCATCTCGCGCTTAAGCGTTAACGCGGCTTCCACCGCTGGTTGCGCCCAGCGGCAAATCGCATGGGGTTTGAAGTACAACTGGAGGATGAGCCAGTTCGTGCCGAGGTCTTCCCAAATCCCTTGCACTTCCGTTCCTTCAAGGGTCTCTGCAGGCGCGCCGGTAAAGCCGTTGTGGGCCAGCAACCCAGCGCTGACCCCGGCCATAGCGCCCCACCCGGAGCCGTCTTTGAGCATGGAGGGATGGTCGATGACGCGCATCATCTGTGAGCGAGGACCGTGATATTCGGCAATCCCCAGCGCATGGCGCGTCACTTCGGGCGTGGAACCCATACGCCGGGCAGTGATGGCTGCGCAGCCCAGCGCGTTCCAGGCGCCTGACGTATGGTAATCACACGCAGTAGCGTGTAAGGCAACTCCGGCTCGCAGCGCAATTTCATAGCCTATCACGAGGGTAGTAAGGAACTCCTTCCCGGATACTTTGCCAGCTTGATTTAGGGGCAAAGTTGCCACGGCAGCCGGGATGACCGCTACACCAGCATGTCCTTTAGTCAACGAGAACCCGTCGTGGATGTCCAGGGCGTCGACCGTCATCCCGTTCGCGAGAGCAGCCCCAGGCGGGGTCGCGAGGCGTCCATCTCCCCATAGCGGAGAATCCCCTCCGGGAAAGGTCATTGCCGCAAAGTCATGGATGATCCCGGACAGTTCTGTCCGTCGCCCCGCAATCGCCGCGCCCAGGGTGTCCAACAAGCAGCGACGTGCCTGATTTTGAACCGCTTCGGGGAGTTGTTCCCAGCTCATGTTATGGATAAAGTCGATTGGGTTCATGTCGGCTTATTCGAATTGATTTAACCACAAGTGGTTCATTTCCCGCGCCAGCACGGCGCCGAGCGCCGCGTTCGCCACCGGCAGGAAGGGACGGGGCAGCGCAGGGACGGTCAAGATCGCCGAAGCCTCCACGCCGCGGACAGCCAGGAGATCCTGGTTGCCCTCCGGCACTACGAGGATGACCGGCGCGTTGCGCGTGCGATAGACTTGCGTGTCCACCATAGCGGCCGGTTGGAAGAGAGGATCGGTGGCCAGAACAACCGTCAATGTGTCATGGTCGGCATCCGGTCCGCCGACAGCAGCCAGCGGACCGTGCCAGGCGGAGTTGGTATAGAGCGCTTCGGCCATAAAGCCACGGGAACGCAGCGAACGGGCAATACTCGCGCCGGCCGTATAGTCCTGCCCGCCGCCAATAATCTGGACCTTATCGTAGCCCGCACTAACATAGGGATCCAAAATTGTACGTACCCCTTGAGCGTACCTTTGATTTCCCAACACCTGTGCAACGACGAAGGGCAGGCGAGCCATACCGGCTTCCCAGGCATCCGTTTTCAATCCACGTTTGCGGGCCAACCGCACGGCCAGGCCGATCAGGTAGACCGAGCCTAACAATTCCAATTGCAGCGGCGAAATATCCGCAGGCAACGTGATGGTCTCGGAATCCTGCACGGTCAGGATGGCCCCGGCGCGCAGGAGACGGATCAGCTTTGTACCTTCTCTGGTACGCGGAACCTCGTCAAGGAAGCGCCGGAACACGGTAATGTCCAGACCAAGCAAATCAGCCCAGGCGCCCCGGGCCATTTTCCCGGCGTTTTCAGTCGCTTCCGTATCGGTGATCAAGATCAGATTTTGATCCCACTCTAGCGCCAACCGTTCCGGCAGCGATTTGGTGAGCACTGCCAGAGCTGTACGCAGGGAGGCGCTGGCCTGCAATGCCTCGCGGGTAGGCTTTTTTTCTGCCTCATCCCACGCGCGTTGCTCCGGCTGACCCTGGCTGAATTCATCCAGGGTGATGTTGAAAAAATCGCGCCGGGATTTCGACCTCCGAACGTTTTTCGGCGCTGGTCGTGGTGACTGACTTGGCCAGGTTGCGCGGGCGATCGACTTCTTGCGGGGAAAGATCGCGCGCATATGCCAGGGCAACGGCAAATTCGAAAAAGAAGGGCGCATCGATCAAGGGTTGCAGTTTGTCAAATACCTGGGGGGAATAAAAAACTTCTACATTGGGGAGAGCCTGCCAGGTTTCGGAATGCTCACCAGGGGTGGTGTGCACGATGCAAAAGACGCCCAGCGAGTTCAAATAATTGATCACGGGGCGAGCATCCTTTTGGGCTTCCCCTGACGTCGCATTGATGATGAAAAGGGTGCGCTGGCGATCATCCGTGACTATAGCGCTGCGTTCTATTAAGGAGCGCAAGCTTGGGGCGTGGAAGTCAAACGGGCAAGCCACGATCTGGGCCAGTTCTTCGATTTTCAGTTCGGCCTCGATCTCGATCGGACTATTTCCCACCACAGCGACTTTATTGTAGAACTGACAGCGCCTGGCTACCTGCCTGACACGCTCCTGACGTTTCGCATCTTGGATAACCTGCCGTACATGTTTTGGGACAGCCAGGGTCAATTCGTCTCTCAGGCGAATGAATTCACCACGCGGAGGCGTTTGATGATGCAGTTCGGCTAACATTAGCGCCGTCAGGTATAGGGTCATCAGGATGGCTTCAAACCCCTTGACGGTGGCAACCGATACCTCTACCCCGGATTGCACATCCAGCGTTCCTCCACTGGGAGCTGTGCGCCGGCCCAGGTCGCTTTGGGGACGTCCGGTGACTCCCAGCCGCAGCACGTCGCCTTGAATAAGCCAACTGTCCATCTTAAGCAGAGAGTTCGTGGTCCCGGACCATGAAATTTCTATCACCAGATCGGTATGCGGATCCATAGCTTTGCCCAAATTGAGCACTTCCACCGGGCGGTAAACGACTGTGAGCACTTCGGGAAGCAGGGAGCGGAACAACGGGGCCGCAGCCTGGGCATCGCGCCAGGAACTGCCCTCGCCAATCAGCATCAAGCGTTTGAGCCGCTCCAAGCGCGCTCCGAACCGCTCTTTCAACCTGTCCAGGTTGAGCCCGGGGGAGAAGATGTTCTCGTCCAACCAGGCGCTTTCGAGGCGGATCTCTCCATCGCGGACGTATTCTGCGACGATACGATCAAGCACGTCGGGAATTTCTGCGATGTGGAGCTCTGTGTAGGAGGGATAACCACGTTTTCCCACCATCGCAGGGTTGATTTTTATCCGTTGCGTTTGCACTGCAACGGGCGTTCCGTCGTAGCGGGTCACCCGCATTTCTGGGGCGATCTTTTCATCTTCTAGATGATTTTCGATCCGGGCGAACAATTCTTCGCCCATATAAAGTTCCTGGTCCAGAAAAAGGACATCGACGCTGAACGCATCCAAGATCGATTGAATCTCGTATTTGGTTTTCTCTTTATCAATATCTTTTGCGTGAATGGCCTTTTGAAGGACATCCATGCGGTCCACAGCAGCATCGACCTGATCCCCAGGCCAGAGCATCAGGCCTGCGTTCAGATCCGAGGCCACCATGAATTCGCGGAACCCGTTTCCACTGTCCTCGCACGTTTTTGTCCTGGTAACAATCGCAATTGGCTTATTGTGGCTGCTGACATAAAGCACCCCCGGACGGTGGCGGCTCTGGAATGTACAGGCATGCGCGTTGCCGGGACGCAGACGCCAGAGGGTCAGTCGCAGGGCTTTTTCTTCGACATCATCGATCCCCCATTCCTCCAGCAGGTGGATCAATTGCAGGCTGTCCTGATCGAGCTCGCCCTCCATGATTCGATGGACATTCCGTTCCCATTCGTATACGATCACCTCGGTGGTGTTTTCCGAGCGATGTACGGGCTCATTTTCGGGGATTCCACGAGCTCGCCACCAATGTTCTTGCTGGTCCCGTATATTCAGAAGCAAACTGGCATTGTGGGAACCGTTCTCGCAGGCAGCACGCGTTTGGCTCCGGTCCAGGAAAGGATGGGCGTTGGCTTCAGTCACCGCACCGACCATGGCCCAGCGTCCATGGCCCATCACGATCTGTGACATCGCCTCGACCGTCATGCCGCCAACCCGCTCCCAATCAGCATCCTCAAGACAGGCAGCCAGGCCGGGAAACATCTCCTGAAAGTGACGGACCGCTACTGCAAATGCCTGAGCGGGTGTGTTTAACGCAACTTCCTCAGCCCAGGCCTGCTTCCAGTTTTCATAGCTTCCCTGCGGAACGCGTTCCCAGAGCGCCCGGGTCAGGGCATCCGAGAGACCCGGATCAAGGTCTACGCGGCTGGCGATGTGCGCGCCCACCAGACGGAAGCTGTGCCGAACGGGGTCTCGATCGTAATCGGGGGACGCAAACGCCTTTACGTCCCGTAAGGTGCGCGCCATCCGGGACGTGAACCTGCTTTGAGGGTCAGCTAGCAGCCCGAACACAGGTCCGCCGCGGTCCCCTACACCGATGGTCATCCCATCGGGTTTATATAAGTCTTCCAGAGTATGTCCAACGTTAAGAGAGCAATCTCGCAACGATTCAGGCGACAGCTTCAAGCCTTGTTTGGCAAACAAGGCGCCGATATCAACCCTGGTTTTATCGGATGGATAGAGTGGATCCGCGGCCATCTTTTCGATGAGTTGGCGTGCCGTGCCAACACTTCTCCGTATAGAAAAGCGTCCATTTTCAGTAATGGTCACTACCCCGGTGGAGTTTGGCGCCCGGTATTCTAGCAGGCGTAGAGCTTCAAGGACGCGGGTTACGCCTTGCGACTGGCCAAAAAAACAGACAATACCACACATGATCCGCTCATCACCACATAGTAAATTGGTTCTCTAGGATTTCCCGTGAAAGGGTGCCGGATTTTGGGGTGCGAGCGTGCGTACGCACCCCTGTTTTCGGGCTTCCCTTAGTAATTCTGTGATTTACTGAAATTGGCGGAGATGTATCTCTACACCTCCGCCTTTCTTATTATCCTCTGGTACTCATGATCAGAAAGAACAACCTCAATTGTCAATCAGCTCATTGGTTACCAGGAACTCGCGGGCAACCTCATCAGCCTCACGGCCATTGCCATCCACTTCCCAGTTGAGTTGTGCCATGGTAGGGCCATCCAGCAGAGGCGCTACTTTGTTCAGAATGGTTGCAACGTCAGGGTGCGCGTCCAACGTCTCCTGCCGGATAACCGGAGCAACCGGGTAAGGCGGCCAGAAACCCATGTCATCCTCCAGCACCACCAGATCATAGGCTGCGATTTGACCATCGGTCCCGAAGCAAGTGGTTACGTCAAGATCGCCTTCATCGATGCCGGCATATTTCAGTCCAGGGTCCAGCGCGACCACATCGGCGAACTGAAAGCCTCCATAAGTTGCCTGCAACCCAGGCAAGCCATCATCGCGCTCTGTAAATTCCTGCGTGGTGCCGAAGACCAGGTCTGGCGCAGCTGTGGAAAGGTCAGACAAAGTTTGGATGCCCATCTCAGCTGCTTTATCTTTTTTCATCGTCAAGCAATAGGTATTGTTGAAAGCAGTCGGCTCACCCCACGCCAGGTTGTATTGGCTGGCGTATTCATCTTTGACTGTCTGGTATACATCCTCTGCGCTCATACTGGGGTCATATGACATTCCCAACTGGGATATCAAAGCGGTTCCTGTATATTCCGGGTAAACATCAATTTCATCCGCAATCAGAGCCGCGTGGTTCTCAGTCGTGCCACCTAGAGGAGTGTAGACAGCATTGTAGCCTGCGTCGGCGAGCAGCATTTGATACATATTCCCCAATAAATGTTGCTCGGTAAATTCTTTAGAACCGATGCGAATCGTTGCCGGTTCCGCCGCACCGCCGCCGCAGCTGGTGAGGAACAGACTCAGGATAACGAGCACCCCAAAGAGTGAATAAAGTTTCCGCATTTTCTTCTCCTTTCAAGACGAAGATCTTCCAACTTGAGATTCCGAAAAATGGTTCGAAGTAACATGTGTGTTATTTTTTTAAAGCGCCTCCTTTCCTTGAAGCATATTGCGCTCCGCTTTCCAATGGTTTCAGCGGGTTTTTCCAGTATCAGTTCGGATTCGACCTGGCCTGCACAACTTCAATAATGGCAATGACCGCCAGCGCAAGCATCGAGCCAAGTTGCAGGTACATACCGGGTTGTAAAGTGTGTCCATCTGGCAGCATCGTTGTGGCACGCCAGACAAGGAAAATCATCAGGAGCAGGCCTATCACAGCAGATCCACTTACAATGAAAGATCCAACCCTTGATTTACTAGATCGCGGCCACAGCGCAGTGATCAGGCCCAGGATTAAAGCAGTTACCGCCAGCGTTCGATATTCAGGATGCATTCCGGTAACAGTGATTTGGACTCCTTCTCCATTCACGAAAGTTTCCCAGGGCATCATCAGTCCAAACAGCAACGGCATAAGAAATACCGCTGACAAGAACTCTAACAGACCGCTCCTGTTCATCACAAAGTCTGGCATCCCAATTTTTAGGCCAATGGGGGTAACCCATTTCTCAAGTCGGCCGAATGTCTCTTCGAAGTAAAACGCCAATAACGTGGCCGGTATAGCGCCGGCAAGCACGATATGGTTTCTCACCAACGCATGTCCACGCAGAATCAGATCTCCTAGCCCTCCCCCTCCGATAAAAGCCGCCAATGTTGTACTGGCAACGACCAGGACTGCCGAGGTTCTGATACCAGCCATGATCACAGCAATTGCAACAGGAATCTCAACCTGGGTCAGAACCTGCAGGTCGGTCATTCCCATACCGCGGGCTGCTTCCTTTATATCGGCGTTGACCTCCTCGATGCCGATCGTCGTATTGATCAGAATTGGCAACGTACCAATAATGACCAGGGCCAGGATCGTCGGCGGGGCCCCAATGCCCAATAACGGCAACGCCAATGCCAGGATCGCGAGACTGGGAATGGTCCGTCCAATATTCCCGATGTTCAACAGAGTATTGCGCAACCACTTAACTCGAGAGGCGATAATGCCAAAGACCAATCCAAGCGCTACGGAGATAGCCAATGAAATAAATGTCAGATACAAATGCTGACCCAGCGCCGTCGTAAAATCTTGTGAGCGCTCGACAATATATCGCATCATCTCGACTAACATTACGCCTCTCCTTTGGATTTCTTAGGAGTCGAAGCTGTGCCTTTTCTAAGTTTATGCTCCGCGCGACCAATCAATTGGTCAAAGAGGATTGCGAGAAGACTGGCCCCGATAGCTCCGGCCACTACTTTGTCATTGCGAGTTCCGCCGGAAGAGATGCCCTCGAAGATTAAAGAGCCCAGGCTTTGAGAGCCAAAATATGATGCCAGGGTTGCCAGGCTGATTGTGGATACCACTGCAATGCGTATCCCTGCAAAGATAAGGGGAAGCGCCAAAGGCAATTCCACTCTTGTTAATATTTGCCAGTTTGTCATCCCCATGCCTCTAGCAGCCTCTACAAGAGGCGCGTCGACTGCATCGATTCCAACCGCTGTATTGCGGATGATCGCCAGCAAAGAATATAGCGTGAGAGCAATCACAGCGGGTTCAAAACCGATGCCAACAATGGGAATCATCAAGCCGAAAAGGGCTAAGCTTGGGATTGTATATATCATCCCAGCAATGGCAATCACCGGATTGTATAAGCGTCGTACCCGTGTAATAAGGATGCCAAGCGATACACCGATCAGGATGGCAAAAATCATGGTAACAAAGGTGATTTTTAAATGCCCCCAGGTAAATTCAAGCACACGGTCTGGACGCCCAGAGCCAGGTAGGAAATAAAGCAACCCATCTTTGAAGTCAACTGAGAAGTTGACCAAGTCTTTTAGGAATTCGAGCATCGGTAATTTTGCTCCTTATCTTGTCATTCCTGTTAATTGCTGACTTGCGTTTGGATCAAGCGCTGTGCCTCCCCGACTGTGACGATCCCAACCACTTTGCTCTTCTCGCCAATCACAGGCATATACCCTACACCAAAACTCAACATCTCAGAAAATGCATTCTTCATGGTAGCTTCCTCTTCCGTCACAGCAACAATTTGGTGGATCAGATCGCCAACATTCCGACCGGGATTGTTCTGGGCAGTTCCAAGGGGGATATAGCCAACCAATTTTCCAGCGTCATCGAGCACCAGCACGTTATCCTGATCGTTCCTCCGCATCCGTTCGGCCACCTCATCTGTAGATTTTGTGGCAAGCGCCGAGGGGAAATCAGTACTCATCGCTTCCTTAACTCGTACCAGGTTCAATCGTTTTAAGCCCCTGTCCGCACCGACAAAATCGGAAACAAATTCGTTGGCTGGATTAGCCAGGATATTTTTGGGAAAGTCAAATTGTTGGATCACTCCCCCAACCTGTAAAATGCAAATTAAAAGTGCTCATTTTAATGGCTTCGTCAATGTCATGCGTAACAAACATAATCGTTTTTTTAAGACGTTTTTGCAAACGTAGAAACTCATTTTGCAAGCTATCGCGCGTAATGGGATCGATTGCCCCAAAGGGTTCATCCATGAGCATGACAGGCGGGTCGGTAGCAAGAGCGCGTATCACTCCTATTCGTTGACGCTGCCCCCCAGAAAGCTCGCGCGGGTAACGGTTACGAAATTGACTCGGATCCATGCTGACCATTTCGAGTAACTCATCAGCGCGCTTGTCAATCCGGGCTGCTGCCCATCCAAGCAATTTTGGAACGACTGCGATATTGTCCCGAATTGTCATGTGAGGGAAAAGCCCTATTTGTTGAATTACATAGCCAATGCTCCGCCTTAATTCGACCGGGTCTTGTTCCATTACATCTTGATCTGCCAATATGATCTTCCCGCTGGAAGGCTCAATTAAACGGTTCACCATTTTCAGCGTGGTCGTTTTTCCACAACCTGAAGGACCGATCAATACACACGTTTCGCCCTCGGGAACTTCGAAAGAGACATTTTCAACGGCTGGCCTGGTTGATCTGGGATAAACTTTAGTTACCTGCTCTAATTTGATCATTATCAACCTCTCTCTTCCTCAAAGTACCCTATCTTGTTTCACGGTTAAATACATCAATTATCTTTAATTATCTTTTGAACTGTCTTCCCGACCAAATTCCCCTAACGCTCCTCCATGTATCCTCCAGTAACCAATCAGGAAGCTTCATAACCCAGGTTAACAGAAATCTCGGCTGCCGCATCAAGCAGTGGCGCGACAAAATTTTCGATCTGGCCTGGACCTGTCCGATAAGTTGGTCCAGATACACTGACCGTTGCTACAACTCGACCTGTGTGGTCGCGAATGGGGGCTGCAATTGCGCTCAACCCCTCTTCAAATTCTTCATGTGCGATGGCGTACCCTTGTTCGCGCACCCGATCTAATGCTTTTTCTAAAGCAAATCTGTCAACAATTGTACGTTTGGTACAGGCAAGCAATGTCTCAGGCAACACCGCCTTCCGCTCTTCTGGTGATAGATATGCCAACAACACCTTACCGGTGGAAGTGCAGTGCAGCGGTGTTCGGCGGCCAAGTCTGCCGGCATACTGAATCGGTTGCGGGCTGTAAATGCTCTCGACATTCACACATTCATTGCCATCGAGAACAGTCATATTTATCGTTTCTTGTGTTTGTGAAACCAGTGTTCTTAGGGGAATTAGCGCTGCCTTCCGCAAATCGATACGTGCAAGCACAGCGCCAGCCAGGCCGAGCAAGCCAAGTCCCAAGCGCCATTTACCGGATTCCGGATTTTGTTCGACAAATCCTTCTTGACTGAGGGCCGAAAGAAGACGAGACACTGTGCTCTTATGAATCCCCACCTGACGGCTGATAGCGTTAACTCCCAGTTCGGTATCGCTCTCCATGAGACAACGCAAGATAATGCCTGCGCGTTGTATTGTCTGAATCGAAAACCCAGGCTGCCGTTCGTCGTCGAGCAATTGTATACCTCTCTGCAGAGTAGCCATATTGCCTTGTGTTTGTTGCACATTATGCAACATTGTTGCTGTATACGCAACAATAATTATACAGGTACCATCCTGGTGTGTCAAATTCAAGAAATGACTTAGCTTGGAATTTGTGATCCAGGCCCTTGTAAAAGCTCGCGCTGATATATCCTGTCCTTATACAGCTACCTGTGCCTTTGATCAGAAATATTCAAGAGACGAGCCATGAGCTTGCTGTTCAAACCGGGCAAGTCCTTTTTGAGATGGGTGAAGATTGCGACTCCATGCCTTTCCTCAAAACGGGATCCACTCGGGTGGTTAAGCCCTTCCCAAACGGGTGGGAGATGTTGCTTCACCAGGTTTCGCCCGGTCAGGTATGCCTCTTGACGGCCACCTGCATTTTAAGTGATTGGAGACACCTGGCTCGTGTGATCGCGGATCAGGATTTGAAAGCTATTTCCATCCTCAAGGATTCCCTATACCGATTGATCGAAGGATCCTCAGATTTTCGCAGGTTTATATTTTCGAATTATTCGATTTCTCTCTTCTCAATGTTGAATTACGTGGAAGTAGTCAGCCGTATCCTTGAGGATTTTGAAGAAAAAGGGATTGTCAAGCTTAAGCGAGGCATGATTTTCATCCAAGACCAGGAAGCCTTGGCCCAAACGTTGCAAACCGCACGTGACTAAGACTGCTGGTTTCACACATCTTGAGGTGACCTGTGGTAACTATTGTTTCGGTCCTAGATCTTTGACAAGGAAGCTTACTCGTGCCAGCGAGCGACTGCAAGTGGTTTCCCCTCTGTTGGCAAATTGTGAAAAGGTGACCCTCACTCTGCGAAGCATGGAAGCCAAAGTTCAGGCTTACCAAAGTGAGGGTCACCTGTTTTGTGATTGGAGGTTTTCTCTGGTGGAGATTTGTATGTAAGTGAAAAGGGGGATCGTTCCCGTGCCCATAATTGTCCCTGAGGGAAACAATCGGTAAATAAAGTGGTAAAACCATCACATTTATCATTTATTCGGACATAAATTATTCTACTTCTTTGTGTTGCTCGGGATACCAAGCTGGGGTGCAGGGCATAAACATTGTAGCATTTGCATCCCAATAATATCTTTGAACTGGTGACGAATCGATTGCGTATCTTCAAGCGCGCTGATCGTATACCTCGGCTGTGCTCCGCCGGAACGGTGACGAAGAACCAGGGGCAGGGCCGAAGTCCGCGTACGAGGCGGACTGCCTGACCCTGGTCTCCCGCCCGATGCGGGCATCTCCGGGATCCATCTCACACCCCGGAGGCGCTCTCTTTCTTCGTCCCGCTCTTGATCGGCACGGGCGGGAATTCCGACACCCAGGCCAGCAGCACCATCATCCGCGCGCTGGTGGTGGGCGAAATGCACGTGCGGGATGCCTTGAAAGCCTTATGGCACGAAACGCGGGTCGGTATCCTGTTAGGTTTGGCAATGGCGGTCGCGGCTTACGTGTGCGCCCTGCTGTGGGGCACGTCCACCGGTCTGGCGGTCACGGTGGCGCTGGCGATCCTGTCCATCGTGGTATGGGCCAACCTGCTGGGGGCGATCCCGCCGACGTTAGCCCAGCGCCTCAAGATCGATCCGACGGTCGTCTCCGGTCCTGTTATGAGCACCCTGGTGGACGCGACCGGCCTGTTCATTTATTTCAGCATCGCGAAGATGGTGTTGGGAATTTGAAAACATTTGTCTTTGTAGCGGTGATGGTCTAGCCCATCCGCGTGCTGATTATCGGAAGGAGAGCAAACTATTCTAATTCCTTCCCAGGATTGTATGAAGTTGCTCACGCGCCGATTCATCCACCAACGCGAGGATCTCATCCCCTTCTTCGAGAATAGTGATTCCACGCGGGAGCACAATTTCACCAGCGCGGATAATACCGGAAATGATGCAATTGGGTGGCAGCGGCAAATCTTTAATTGCAACCCCAACAACTCGCGCACCAGGCGCGACCTTTTCTTCCACCAGCGAATATTTGCCACGGCGCAACTTCAGCAGGGTCATCATATCCCCGATAGACATTTCTTCAGCGCTTAGACGGGCGAGGATTTCCGCTTGATTGAGAGCGACATCTACACCCATTTCTGGCGTGAAAAGCCAGGCGTTTTTGGAATTATTGATCCTTGCAATCACCCGAGGTACATTGAACTCGAAGCGCCCCAGGGAAGTTACTACCAGATTTGTTTCATCAGAACCGGTGACAGCCACCAGAACTTTAGCCGTTTGAATCCCGGCTTTTTCCAATAAGGCAGGAGAACTTCCGTCGCCCTTGACAATGGCTTCCCCGGGGATCTCATCGGCCAGCTTTTCCAGCACAGCCGGGCGTTCCTCGATCACGGAAACGGTATGCCCGGCTTCGAGCAGGAACTTTGCCAGTTGCGAACCCGTGTTGCCGCCGCCCACAATGATGACGAACATGGTCAGCTCCTCTCCATCCCGAGCATCCCTTCCAGCCTGGCCATTGCTGAGGGGATGACTGCGACATGCACGATATCGCCCTCCCGGAACTCGGTCCCTGGAACGGGGATGAAGGTACGCTCGTCCCGCGTTACTGCAATCACCATCACTTCTCCCGGAATATTCATCTGATTCACCCGCTGTCCGCTCAAGCGTAATGGGATTTCGACCCGCACCAGGGTCGTCCCTCCATCCCTGAAGATGTGCAACACGTCCAGGTCGGTGTGCGTCATGACCTCTACGATGCGCTCGGCCCCCCAGTCGGTGGTTGAAATCGTCGTCAGGCCCAGTCGCTGGTACACCTCGGCCCGCAACGGATCGTACAGGCGCGCGACGACCCTGGGCACGTGGAAGAAGGTGCGCGCGATGCGGGCGGCCACAATATTAGCGTTATCAGACGAGCTTGCAGCCACGAATCCCTCGCTGACCTCGATGCCGGCTTCCACAAGAGCGTTGTGATCGAAACCAAGACCGCGTACCAGCTTGCCTTTGAAATCCAGGCCCAGTTTTGCAAGCGCATTGGCATCATGATCGATCACGGTGACATCGTGTCCCTGGCGGAGCAACAACCAGCTCACTTGGGAGCCGACCCGTCCGCAGCCCATAATGATGATTTTCATTGGATTACCTCTCGAAGGGGATGAATGGAAGCCTTCCCACCCTGCCTGATCCGGACGCCACGCACAATGGCCTTGCGGATCCACTCCACGGAATACAACACAATCGCGTTCAAAGCCAGCCCCAACCACATCCAGCCCGGCAGTGGCGCGTGGTTGAAGATTTTGGCCAGGAAGGGGATGTAGATGATGCCGACGATACCCGCCAGCTCGATCGCAATACCAAGCCACAAATAGCGATTGCTCAGCCATCCGAGGGAGGAACTGCGCATCCGGTCGGACCGGCAGGCGAGGGCATTCCCAACCTGGGCTGTCACCAGGCCAGCATGGTACACCGTGGCGGCCAGCACCACGGCCTGGCCGAACGACAGGGCCAGATGAAGATCGACCAGCCCGGCCAGCGGCGCGAGGAACGCCAATCCAATTTCAGCGGTATGATCGGAAAGGATAAAAATGAAGAGAAACCCCGAAAAACATAAGACAGCTTCGACCGATCCCAACCAGGTTGCCCGCAGCAGAAGACCCCGGTCCAGTAACGGCTGGGTGCGGGGACGGGGAGGGCGCTTCATGACATCAGGCTCCGGCCTCTCCATGCCGAGCGCCAGCGCGGGGAAGATATCCGTGCCAAGGTCGATCGCCAGGATCTGGCGCACGCTCAACGCCAGCGGGATCAACGGCAAATTGGCCTTGATGATGAACGGCAAGATCTCGGGGATGTTGCTTGAAAAAATATAGGTAATGAATTTCCGGATATTATCGTACACGCCGCGTCCTTCTTCAATGGCAGTGATAATTGCGCCAAAGTCGTCCTGGGTGAGAATGATATCCGCGGCTTCTTTGGCAACATCCGTACCAATCATTCCCATCGATATCCCGACATCCGCTTTACGCAAGGCAGGCGCATCGTTAACGCCGTCGCCTGTGACGGCCACCACTTCGCCGCGCTGCTGAAAAGCAGAGACGAGTCTCATTTTATGTTCGGGCGCCATACGAGCAAAGAGCACTTCTTTATCGAGCAGCTCCTGCAAAGCTGTATCCGACAAATCATCCAATTCCGCACCCGTCAAAATAAGGGAGTCTGGCCGGGTCAACATGCCCACACGCCGGGCCAGCGACTGGGCGGTCAGGCCATAGTCGCCCGTGATCATCACGATGCGAATATTGGCTTCGCGACAGGTTCGAACTGCTTTTTCGACCTCGGGCCTGGGCGGGTCGAGCATCGCCATTAAGCCGAGAAAGGTCAGATCCTGTTCGACGGTCTCCGGGGTATAAGCGCCTGTGCGTGGCGGCAGATCGCGCCGCGCCAGGGCCAGCACACGCAAGGCGTTACGCGCATACCCATCGTTCGCCGCCAGGATTTCAGCGCGCAATTCCGGGGTCAAGGACACGACTTCTTCGTGGATCAATATTTTGGTGCACAGTTGCAAGACCTCCCGCGGCGCGCCTTTGACGAAAGCAAGCTCGTGATCGATATCCCGGTGGATGGTGGTCATCCGCTTGCGCCGCGCGTCGAACGGGATCTCGTGCAGGCGCGGGATGATCAGGCGGAGCGCGTCATTGGTTATTTCCGCTTTCATCGCTGCTACCTTTAAAGCGGCCTCTGTCTGATCCCCAAGGCTGGTCCATGTTGGATGCTCCGTAGAAGGTGGGTTGACGCGCGCATTATTACAGCACGCGGCTGCTTCCAATAAACGCAGCAAATCCTGTTCCCAAACCTTGCCCTCGGGTTGTGGAATGAACTGTCCCCGTGGTTCGTAGCCCCCGCCGGTGATCTTGATTCTTTGGCGCGCCACCCAGATATCACGCACCGTAATTTGATTCTGGGTCAAGGTGCCACTTTTATCCGTACATATGACTGAAATCTGCCCCAATCTCTCAACCGTTGACAGTTTCTTGGTCAGCACGCCTCGCTGGGCCAGGCGTTGCACTGCTACCGCTAATGCTAGCGTCAGTGTGGCGATCAAACCTTCGGGTATTACGGCGACTGCAATCCCCAAAGCGAACAAGGTTACCTGTCGAAAAGGCAGGCCGAGGGAAAAGAAACCAATGACAGCGACGATCCACCCAATCGACAAAGCGATCCAGGATGTGAGCTTGCTTAACCGGTTTAGCTCCTTTTCAAAAGGTGTAGGTTCTTCTTCTATGGTCTGGGTCAGTTGGGCAATTCGTCCGAATTGTGTCATCATCCCCGTTGCGTACACAACCGCGCGTCCTGTGCCCGAAGCAATGGACGTTCCCGCAAAGATCAGGTTTGGTTGTTCCAGTTCACTGATCCCGGTCTGGTAGGAGGGGTCTGACATCTTGTGCGCTGGGATCGCTTCACCCGTTAGTGTAGAGTTGTTCGTTCGCAAGCCATATTCTTCGATCACGCGTGCGTCCGCCGGGATGTTATCCCCCTCTGCAAGCACCAGCACATCACCGGGTACAACGTCACTGGAAGGGATGTAGATTTCCACGCTATTTCGAATGACATGCGCAAAAGCCGGCAATACTTGGCGTAACTTCTCGATGGCCTGCTCGGCTCGATATTCGCGCCAAAAGGAAAGAGCAATATTGCCCAGGACAATGCTCCAAGTGATGCTTGCCATGGTGACATCGCCTTGAAAAAGCGTTGCCAGCCCAACGATGAGCAGTACCACAGCATGCGTCCGGCCAACCTCGCGCGCAAACTTCTCCCAGAAGGAGCTCTTCTTCTGGGTCGAAAGCAGAATTCTGCCCGTACAGCGAAAGGCGGGCATTTGCTTCGGCGTTCGAGAGCCCGTACGGGGAGGTCTCGAGGTCTTGATAAATCTCCGAGACGCGCAGGCTGAAAATCGGGGTGGTGCCCATAAATCACAAGAGGATGCGACGCACTCTAGAGTTATTCCTCGTTCTCGCCGTGTTCGGTTTCCCTGGGCGCGCCGCCAAGCTTGGGTTCCGGCTTGTCGAGATATTGGTCTAAAAAGGAAGGCGCTTCCGGGTGATCCACGTGCAAGGCGTGGTCATAATCCCCTGCCGCGACAGGGACAGGCTCGTAACGGAACGGACGGCGGACGCCGAACAACTCGAAGAAGCGGGTGATTCCGATCAAGATGCGTCCGCGCAAGGAATGACGGTACTCCTGCATCTTAAGCGACTGCCATTCGACGATAGAAGCCATGGCGCCTTGAACGCGCGCCTTCTCACGCACAATACGATGGATTTGTACCGGTTCACGATATCCGAGCGGGGATAGCAACATCATATGAGCCAGAATTGCTAGAACCGAGAAACCGATCAAGGCGATCCAGCCGCCCTCATGCCACTTTCCAATTAACTGACCGAGGAACACTGTAAACGCCAGTCCGCTGGCAAACGTCGCTGCGGCTGAGCCTATCTTGCGCGCGCGGCCGGTAGCATTTTCGAGAACATGTCGACGTACGGCCAGTCCCATGACCATAATGGGCATGAAAACTCCTACCCCATAAAATGGGATAGCCACGGTAGTTTGTCCGCGTACCAGCAGCATGATCACCACCGAAAGGCCAAATGTGATCGTGACCGAACGCGTGAACGTGCCACGCGGATCACGATAGACAATCGCCTCCGGGATTTCACCGATCGCTACATCGCGCCATTCGGTGGCCTGCGCGTCCTGGAATGCGGTCATGGAGGCCGCCGCTAGCATCATCACGGCCAGGATCTGGTAAGCCCAGAACAGGATCACACCTCCAGGGATCTGACCGAATCCGATGAAGGCCATGTTCCCGATCAAGGTACGACCGAACGTTCCATCGAAGACGTTAAAGCGCAAGGAGAAAAAGGTCAGGAAAAGGGTGGTCAGGCCGCCGTAGAACAGGAAGGCAGTCTGTACGAAGCGCCCGACGCCTGATTTTCCGCTATAGAATTTCCACAGGCCATTGAGGCGGGGCATGTGCTGCTTGCCCCATTTGACCAGCTTGGTGTCTTCATCGATGAAGAACTGTACGCCGTTGGAGACGGCCTCCAGCCCGGTGAGCGCAACCATGCCTTTCATGGAAGCTGTTAACAGGTGCAGCAGGGCCTGCCCGAGAGAGACCGATCCGGCGGCGGCGACTTCCGAAGGTTCAGGGGGAACACCTCTGAGATGCGCGATCAGCAGGCCTATGCCCATTGTGATTGTCAAAAATACAAAAACGCCGATCATCGTGAATACCACGCGCGCCGACTCGCCGCGTCCGCGGATGGTGAGATACCACGTCACTGCTGCCAATACCGCCCCCAAGGCAAAGTGCCAGACCCAGTTAGCGTCATAAGCATTGATGATCGAGAGAAGCTGGTCGCCGCCGGATAGGGCTGAGACCACAATGGTGAGAACGTAATCTTGGATCAAGGTTACAGCCACGATCAGGCTCAATGTCGGCTTGAGATACCGCATGGAGGCGGTGTAGGAACCGCCGCCTTCGTTGAACGGGCCGAGCGAGTACATGTAAAGCAAACCGAAGGTAAAGTTGGCAAAGGCAATGATCGCAACCGCGATGTAAGCGAACCTTCCCTGCAAACCGTACGGGTACAGGGCGCTCATCATTTCACCGGTGGCGTAGTAGTACGACGTGAAATAATCCACGCCGAACAAGGCGATCGCCGCTAGCACCCCGATCTGGCCGGCACCGTGGATGTGCACATCTTCCTGTCTCTCACGCGGCGCGGCGCGCAGCGAAATGGTAAACGCAATAATCAATATGGCAATGGAGAAAAACATGTTGATGACCTGTTATTCGTTGTCGAATGCTTTCTCAAGCAAATCAAGTAAGTACAGTAAATGTTTGCGGGTAGAGGGGCTCAAGCGCGTGTCCTGGCTGACCTTAACCTGTTCCTGGCCTACGGCGCGCACGACAAAGGCAGGGACGAACATGATTCGCCCGGCAGGGATCACTTCGAAATTCGAGAAGTCGATGCGAAGTTCCTGGTCATCGAAATAAGGCAGGCTCATGCTAAGGCCCCGATTAAGGCTTCCGTTTGAGACCCTTTCTTTGATCTGTGCAATGATCTCCCTGGTCTGGAAAACGGCTAAGGCGCGGCCCTGGTTGACCAGTTGACCGAGCATCCCATATCGCTTCTTGGTGTAGTCTTTGTCTGTGGAAATATAAGGAGCCAGCGCAACCGCCAGGAACAGCACTTCCATAAATCGTTGCATGGATTTGATGTGCGCCTTTGCTTCTTCGACCGACTTGACCAACAGTTCCCCTTTTTCGTCGAAGGCCACCCACTGCGGCAGATAGAACTTGCGCGCATATGGCACGAACGGGACAAGCAATTCGCCGCGATCTTCTTCTGTTTTCCCCTCTTCAACAATAGCATCGGTTGCTGCGGTGATGGCTGAGCCCGGTTCGAGAGCTTCATCCTCGGGGATGGATGGGATCGTCTCTTCCTCATCCACGGGTTTGTAGGAAACACTGCGGCCGGCGGGCAACATGTTGTAGACCATGTGAAGAACGGCGGCATGGCGCAGCAATCCGGCCGCAACGGATACCGCCCGGTCGGGGGATTGCTCCAACTCATTGAGCGAATGGCGCAGTTGCTTGTAGAGCTCCACTTTGCGTAAGCGGCTGATGAAACTGCCAGCCGCGTACGTACGCTGGCTCTGGGGGATGGTTACCAGCGCGGGGGAATCACCTTTTTCCAGTGGAAATGCAACCCGGTCTGGCAGGGAAAATCGCACCTGCGAAGCGCCCTGTACAACCGCTTCTGCAATATGTTTCCCTTGCGCTTCCAAAAAGTGTTGGACGATAGCGGATTGTGCCGAAAGTAGGGCATGCTGGCGTTCATATTCTTCTGCCAGTCGATCCGACAAGAAGGTTTGTTTTGGATTTGTTTCTGCCATGCTAACCTGTTTGAAAGATTTGAGATTTACCTGGTGGCCGCTCGATGACCCAGGCTCTGTATTCTGTAAGTTACGGTTTCATGGGCAGCATTGATGCTGCCAGGAGCAACGAGAATGGGTCGAAGCCGTGGAGATGACGGTGTTGGCTTTTCTACAAGCGCAGCTTTGTCTTCCGGAAAGATGTTGTTGAGAAGGAAGGATGAAATCTAAATGGCTGTTTCGAAAACCAACAGGGTCATTTTAGGAAAACAATGAATTCCAGAACAAGAGCAAGCCAACCTCGACAAAGATAGATATACAAAAGAGAGTCGTATGCGCCCAGTCCTTTGGCAATTGATCTATCTTCACCTGCGTCCAAAAGAAACCGGCCATGATGCCGATAGCACCCAGCCACAAAATGATTTGAGGCAGTAATCCTGAGGATTTGAACTTGGGGCGTTGGAGGCTTGCAAGAATATGGACCGGCACTTGGAGGCGGGCAGTCAATTGTTGGCTGATTGACCTGCTCTTAAGACCGATCTCCTCCAGAGGCTGAAAGACGATCGTATCTCCAGGCCAGATACTGTCTTCCATTTTCTTCATCCAAGACACACCACCTACAACCATGCTGTCTACGGAAATGCTGCCATCTTGAATAGCAGCTGCCAGCATCACTAATTGTCGGCGCACGGAGGGTTCGTCCAAGTGGTCCGGACTAATTCCGATCAGCAACACTTTCGCCTGCATGGAGCTTGCGAGCTTCCAGATCCTTTGCGCCAACTGGCTGATATCTATCATGGTTTCCAGTATGGGGATAACAAGCCGTCCACTCGAAGTCCGTTCTGCTTCCGTATTGACAGGGAAGGGATGGTGGTATTTATCTGAGACGAAGGAGTTCAGTTTGTCCATGTTTACCTTTCTTTCTTCTTTCGTAACTGCTCAGCCCGCATGTAAGAGGTGGCACGGTGTGCCCTACTTTTTTGCATAAGCCTGAGCAGATACCTTCTTTCTTGCTAAATGGTAACAAGCCAGCATAAAACGCTGACAAAGAATTCCACCAATCCCATTAAGAAAAAATAAAAATCTCTCGATTTCTCCCCACTATCATCTTGTCTGTGGCCGAAGCGGAGAATGATAAGATCGCAGCCCCGGATGATTACCTTACAAAGCCTTTCGGCGCAGGTGAGCTGATGGCCCGTCTTCGCGCAGCATTACGGCGGATGAACAGCAAACCCGACGATCCTGTTCTTCAGATTGAAAAATTGAAAATGGATGTATCACGCCGACTTGTTACCATCGACGGAAATCGAGTCTCGTTGCCGCCCACTGAATATGAAATCCTTCGACTGCTTTTACAAAGCGCCGGGAAAGTCCTTACACACCGGCAACTGCTCAGGCAGGTATGGGGGACAGCCTACGAAAACGAAATGCGCATTCTACGCGTGAATCTCAGCAACCTTCGTCGCAAGATTGAACCAGACCCTGCACGCTCGCATTATGTAATTACAGAGCTGGGTGTAGGATATCGCCTGCGAACCGAGTCTTGAACTATTCATCTGCCAGGAAACGATACCCGACTCCAGGCTCGGTCAGGATGAATTTGGGCTGGTCTGGGTCTTCTTCTAACTTCTTGCGTAGTTGTCGCATGTACACTCGAAGATATTCGGTGTGATTGGCATCTGCTGGTCCCCATACATGGTTCAGAATAGATTGGTGGGTGAGGACACGACCCCGATTGGAAACGAGGTAAGCCAGCAGATTGAACTCCGTAGCAGTCAGCTTTACATCTTCCCCATCGCGGGTGACTGTATGCCAGGCCAAATCGATTTTTAGCGGACCGGCTTCGACAACGCTGGTCTGATTGCTGTTCGTCTGTGTTGAGTGACGCAGCGCTACCCGCACGCGAGCGAGCAGTTCCTCGATCCCAAACGGCTTGGTGAGATAGTCATCCGCCCCCTTATCCAGCGCAGCAACCTTATCTCGCTCACTATCACGGACGGATAGAACGATAATCGGGCATTGGGTCCATTCCCGCAGCCGTGCGCACACCTCGAATCCATCCATATCCGGCAAACCGAGATCGAGGATGATGATATCCGGCATGCCAACCGCCGCCAGCGTCAATCCCTCCTCACCGCGGCTGGCTGTTGTCACCTTGAAATGTTTCTCTGTCAAGATCGTGCGCAGCGCGCGCAGGATTTGAGGCTCATCGTCGATGACTAGGATATGAGGGGAGACAGTCATTCGCCCTCCGGCTCGGCAGGCAATTGATAGGGCGACATACCATCATGGCTAAGAGGAAGCGTAAAATGGAACGCAAACCCATCCCTGAGATTTTCCCCCCAGATTCGGCCGCCGTGCGCCTCAATAATCCCCTTACAAATAGAAAGTCCCAGGCCGGTCCCTGTTACCCGGTCGGCGTCGGTGATGCGATAGAATTTGTCGAAGATCCGCTCGAGGTGCTCTTCCGGAACCTTCGGCCCCTGGTTGCTCACCTGAACGTGCACGAACGAGCCATCCTGAAGATGGGCGTGGACACGGATCAGCGTTCCTTCGGGCGCATATTTGGCGCTGTTGCTGAGCAGATTGGTGAAGACCTGCTCTATCTGTACGTAGTCCACAGGTAAAAGAGGCAATTCTTCCGGTAAAGCGATTTCAAGCCTGTGCTCATCGTTCAGGCGTCGCATACGGGCAAGCACGCCGCCTACGATCTCGGACAAGATGTTCCATTCCCGTTTGGGTTTCAAGACGCCGGCCTCGATCCGAGACATGTCCAACAGGTTGCCGACCACCATATTGAGGTGATCTGCCTCATCATCGATTGCGGTCAGCAACTCCTTGCGCGCAGAAGTATCCCAGCCGACCTCTCCGCTCAATAGACTGGTCGCCGAGGCCTTGATGGTCGCCAACGGCGTCCGTAGCTCATGGGAGACAGAGGATAAGATCACGCCTTTCAAGCGGTCGCTTTCTTCCAGGATTTTAGCCCGCGCTTCCGCCTGCGCCAGGCGCGCACGCTCCAGGGCAAGCGCTCCCTGGCTGGCAAAGGTATGAATGAGCCGCTTCTCCAGGGGTGTTATAACTGGCCTGTCTCTCCAGAGACGGATTTCCCCCATAGAGCCGTGCGCAGCCCGGATTGGGACCGTGAGATGCGGCGCAGTGGGGGGTGGCGGGCTTTTGGGGATATGAACAGCAATGGACTGGTCCGCCTCCAGGTGCAATTCCACCCGGTCGGCATACAGCACAGAGTACGCTTTTTCGGCCAGGACGGAGCCGATTTCCCGTTCATCGTTCAACCCGGCAAGCACCGTGCTCAACTCATAGAGTTGGGTTGCTTCACGTTCGCGTGCGGTTGCAGCTTCTAATCCTGCCTGGGCGCGTCCTACCAGCTGGCTGATCACAACCGCCACAACGAGAAAGACAAACAGGATGACCAGGTCGATCGGTTGGTGAACGGTCAGGGTGTAATACGGCCGGATGAAGAAGTAATTGAAAGTCAGGAACGCAAACAAGGCCGACGTGATCCCCGGCCTCAAGCCCCACAGGAACGTGCTCAAGCCAACCGGCAATAAGAACAACAGCGCCACCAGGGAGGTATCCAGCTCATCACGCAGAAAGAAGAATACCACCGTGGTAGCGGCGATCAAGCCAACAGCCAGAAGGTAGGGCAAGAACCGGGAGGAAAAAAATAAACGCATCTCTGTATGCTGTGAAGGAGGACTTTTCCTCCAATGGAGAAAGAATCCTTGACGGTTAAATCTTCGAATCAATGTGGATCGGCACGTCGATCATCACAATATCTTTGTAGTTCCGCAATGCCCAGCGAAGCCGGGTTGCAGTCTGGTTGTGCAGCAGCCGTCCCACAAAATTGGTGGGGATGAAGGCCGGGATGACAACGGTTGTCAGCTGGTTTGGAAATTCTTCGTTGTTGACTTTCTCGATGTATTCGACCAGGGGCGTGATCACATCGCGGTAATCATAATCGATTGTGATCAGCTTCATTCTCCTGGTCAGTTTCGGAAAACGGTTCCAGCGTTTGATCAGACGCTCTTTCATTTCCGGCGAGGTTGTTATAGCGACAGCGCGAACATCTTTTGAGAGTCGTTTTGCATACATCAACGCACGCAGCGTGCCGCGGTGCACGTCCCCGATCGGGACAATGGTCACGTTAGCAACCTCCGACAAATCTTCCGGTTTCAGATCCCTGGTCCTGAGGGCTGCCGCAACGCGCCTGTAGTGGCGATGAATGGAATAGAAGATGGTAACCAGAATGGGGATGATCACCACCACGATCCAGGCGCCTTCCAGGAACTTGGTGCTCAACAGGACGATGAAGACCAGGAACGTGACAACTGCGCCAACCGCGTTGAGCGCCCGCTTCCAGCGCACGCCGCGCTCATAATGGATCTCGGTAACGGAGGTATGCAAGGATTCTCCAGGCTTCAGGTGGTCGATCCGGCCCATCAGGTGGAACATGCCCGATTGGGAAATGCTGAAACTCAACATGACTCCCAGTGCGTAGAGAGGCAACATCGCAATCTCATCTGCCTGAAAGATGACCACGATAATCGAAGCGAGAAAGGCCAGGACAGCGATTCCCAGGCTGAACACCAAACGGTCGCCGCGATTCTGCATCCAGCTTGGCATAAAACGGTCCTTGGCCAGGAAGGAACTCAGGCGGGGAAAATCCTGGTACGCTGTGTTGGCAGCCAGGAACAGGATGGCTGCGGTGAAAAGTTGGACCCAAAAGTAGAGAAGTCCCCGTCCGGAAATCGCGCGTGTCATCTGCGAGAGGATGCTTTCCGCCTCTTCCGGGACCAAATGCATGTGCGTGGCGAGGAAGGTGATCCCCACAAAAAGGGACATGGCCATCGTCCCCATGACGACCATCGTGATGGCAGCGTTTTTCGATTCGGGCGGCTTGAAGGCCTGCACGCCGTTGCTGATCGCTTCAATCCCGGTGAGAGCGGTGCAGCCCCCGGAGAAAGCCCTGAGCAACAACCATATATAGGCAAATCCCAGCGGGGAGACCACTGCCGGCACAGGGTGTTCCAGGACAGGCAGGGCCGCCAGACCAAAAAGTTGTGCCTGGCGGGCAAGCCCGATAAGGATCGTCAGCAGCACGCCGCCCACGAAAGCGTAGGTCGGAATGGCGAAGACGGTTCCGCTTTCCCGTACGCCGCGCAGGTTCATCCAGGTAATGAAGATGATCGCAAATAAGGCCATGTGGATGCGGTAGTCAAAGGCTTCGGGAAAAGCCGATGTCACAGCGCGCACCCCTGCCGAGACTGAGACCGAGACCGTCAGGATGTAATCGGTAAGCAAGGCAGCAGCGGCCAGCAGGGATGGAAACTCACCCAGGTTGTCCTTCGCGACCGTATAAGCCCCGCCCCCGTCCGGATAGTGCAGGATGGTCTGGATGTAACTGAAAATGACGAGCAATACCAGGCCGGCGACTGCCAACCCGATCGGCCAGGTAAGTCCAAGCGCCTGGCTCCCCAGCACGAGCAGAACGCTCATGATCGCTTCGGTGGCATAGGCGTTACTGCTGATCGGGTCCGAAGCGAATACAGCCAGGGCTCGCACCTTGTCCAGCCGTTCGTGGATGTCCATGCTGGTCGGGAATGGCTTTCCGATCAAAAATCGTTTGAACTCAGAGAATGTCATAAATCTTCCTCAGTAATCTTTCTATTTCCCTTCAGCTTTGAGCAAACCTGTATATTTTCCCATCTTGCGTATCAAAAATTTGTCAATTCCAGCTTTCATATCATCAAGAAAACGTCAAGAAAGCTTGATCTTGACGTTTTCTTGATGGAAATGGAGGAAATATTATTAATCTATTGACATGCCCGGTACTATACTGTGATCGAAAATTCACAAACTGGAGCATCAAATGCAAGCTGCGATTGTTGCCGTATTTCTCGCCTTGAGCATCAGCGCCCCCTGGGTTTTCAAAAAATGGGGCTTGCGGGGTGAGTGGGCCTGGGGATTGACTACGATGGCTTTTCTCCTGGCAGCCATCTGGTTTCTCAGCGATGTGGGACCGCACTAACCGTCTTGATAGACGGCTTCCAAAGATACCGGTAACCGCTCGTGCCGCAACTCGCTTAAGCTGTAGGGTTTTCCTGATGCGCGTTCACTGCCAGCAATAACCGAAAAAAATGGGCGTGCGGCTCATCGCAATTACCTTTCGTAGAGATCCAAGCTACAGGAGAATAGCGTGCAAACTGCCATTGTCATCATCTTTCTCGCCTTATGTATCAGCGCTCCCTGGATTGCCAGGAAATGGGGTGACCGGGGTGGATTGGCCTGGTTTATTGTCAGCCTGGGTTTCCTTGTATCGGTCGTCTTTATCCTGGGTGATGTATAATCCCATTGAAAGTCCGTGGTGATTCCAACTTACCCGCTTACAATGACCGGATTTTCGAGATTCAAATAAGCCCAGTTCGGTTTTCCTCAATCCCTTGCATATCAATCCATCCAATCGCTTCATCCTTTCCTATCTCGCAAGCTTCGTCATTGTTGTTGTGATCACGGTGTTCGGATTGTTGATCCGTGACAGGATCACTCCTACCAACCTGGTCATGCCGTACCTGCTGGGAGTGGTCAGCATCGCGATCTATTTTGGCCGGGGGCCGGCTGTATTTGCATCGGTCATGGGTGTTTTTGCCTTTGATGTCTTCTTGGTACCCCCTTATCTAACCCTGGTTGTGGATGACACCGAGTACCTCATCACTTTTCTGGCTTTATTCTTGCTTAGCGTGATAATAAGCAACCTAACCTACCAGATCAAGGAGCAGGCGGTCCAGGCGAAGGAGCGTGAAGCACGGGTTACCAGCCTTTACAACCTCAGCCATGACCTCACTGGGGCTTACTCGATCGAAGGAGTCGTGCAATCCATCCTTGATAACATCAGCAGTACCATCGAGTATGATCTGTGGCTTTTTCTGGTTGATAACCACGAAGAGAACGTAAACCAACCAATTTTCGAAGTAAAAGCCACAACCGGCGCTGCAAACCGGCATGTTAATGAAGCCATCATGTTCACCTACTTAACCGGAGAATTATCCGGTACTGGAATGAAATCCTACCCCCAGGCGGAAACAATAAACTTCCCATTATCCACCAACAGCGGATGTGTCGGAGTTCTCAGCATCGCCGGAAAAAACGCTGGAGGGATAATCACACCGGAAAAGCTTCAATTGCTGGAAGCGTATGCCAACCTGTCCGCTCTGGCATTCGAGCGCATCTCCCTCAACGAACAAGCCAGCCAGGCACAGTTGTTGAAGGATAAGGAGCAGTTGCAATCTGCGTTGTTGAATTCAGTCTCGCACGATTTCCGCACGCCGCTGGCGACCATTACAGGAACTCTTAGCACTCTTGGATCTGAGATTGAGTTTCTTGATAAAGAAACCCAATTGTCATTGACGCATAATGCCTGGAGGGAAGCGGAAAAACTCAACCGGCTGGTCGGTAACCTGTTGAATATGAGCCGTTTGGAAAGCGGCGCCTTGCATTTGCAACTGGAACCCGTGGATGTACAGGATCTGATCGGGGCCACCCTGGAGCAGATGAAATCTCGTCTACATCGCCCGGTCAACATCGCATTGCCGGAGGAACTGCCGCTCATCGAGGCCGACTTCGTGTTGGTTGAACAAGCGATGCTGAATCTGTTGGACAATGCGATCAAGTTCTCCCCGGAGCAGGCTCCGATTGAAATATCCGTATCTCTAGCTGACGGTTTGTTAAATATCGATATTCGCGATCATGGACCCGGGATACCGGCCAACGACCTGCCTCACATCTTTGAGAAATTCTACCGGGTAAAGGAACCAACCAGACCGGGTGGAATTGGCTTAGGACTGGCGATTGCAAAGGGTATTCTAGACGCCCATCAAGCGACATTGCGGGCAATCCCGCGAGAGTCTGGGGGAATGATTTTCCGTATGGAATTTCCAAATGTGAATGTTCCCATGCAGAGGTCCGGACCATGACGGCTCACACCAATCAACGCATATTGATTGTAGATGATGAAATTGCCATCCGGCGATTCTTGCGTACTTCCCTGAAAGCACAAGGGTATGTGGTATATGAGGCGCACACTGGCGAAGAAGCTTTGATCGAAGTGGCGAACAAACGACCGGATCTTGTGATTTTGGATATTGGTTTGCCGGGGATAGACGGGATTGCCGTCACGCGAGAACTAAGGCAGTGGAGCAAAGTGCCAATCCTGATCCTGTCGGTGCTGGACCAGGATAAAGAAAAAATCGCCGCTCTGGATGCCGGCGCAGATGATTACCTGACCAAGCCGTTCAGCCTGGGTGAATTGATGGCCCGCATGCGTGTTGCCTTTCGACATTCCAACCAACCTGCTGATGAGCCTTACTTCGAAACAGGTGCGCTAAAAGTGGACCTGGTAAAACGATTGGTAACGATAGATGGGTCTGAAATTTCCCTGACCCCAACCGAATATGACCTGCTGCGGATCCTGATCAAGAATGCGGGCAAGGTGCTGACCCACCAGCACATGATCCGTGCCTTGTGGGGGGATACGTATCAGGCCGAGATGCACCATCTTCTGCGTGTGAACATTAGTAACTTGAGAAAGAAGATCGAGCCCGATGCCTCCCGGCCAAAATACCTGGTAACAGAGCCCGGAGTTGGGTACCGCTTTCGATTGCTTGAGAATGACTAAATCTATCCGTCCAGGCAAAACCCCGTTCACCAAAATGAACGGGGTTTTGCCGTATATCACTATCTCGGGAATGCCGGTGATGATGCCCGGAAGCACAATCCATTTTTCGGGCCTCTCCTGTATAGGATGGGCTGAGCAGTCACTCCTTCGACTAACAAAGCTGTAAACCCGGAAAGATTGACTCTCGCTGCCACATTCCGTTTGCGCAGGCTGTCGCGGTTCCATAACCAATGCTTGATTTTCTCCCCAAGCTCGTTATAATAAAATACAGGATTGTCTCTTGCGATGAACATTCGGAAAGCGATGTGTTAGATCGGGCCAGTTTTTAACCATAATCAACATGGATGAAGATTTAAGAGTACCTGAGAGGGAGGTGTTCATCGATGTCTTTAAGACCGCTACAGTACAGAAAACCTCAATTTAAAGAAATAAGATTGGTCAGGCTTGAACAACGCTCGGCGCGCATTTATGATTTTACAGGCCGGCTCCTGATCTCGACCGGAGCCGTCCTTGGCTGCCTGCTGGGACTGCGCTTTGCCCGGGAAAGCCTGGACAACCAGATCACTGACCAACTGCACTACCTGCGAATCGACAGTACACCGGCCTTCCAACTGCCCGCCGCCACAGCGCTCCCCACGCAAACCCTCACCCCCATGCCCACGGCAACACCTACATCTACGCCCAGCCCGACACCCACGCCGCTGCCTTTGCCGGCTACCCGTCTGTCGATCCCAGCCCTTGGCTTGAATACTTCGGTTGTGGAGAGCTATCCAAAACAGCAGAGGGACGGCTCGTTCATTTGGGATCCACCCAACTATGCCGCCGGCCACTACAACAGCAGCGGGAACCCGGGCGAGGGCAGGAATATCGTCTTTCTGGGTCATAACAACATCTACGGGGAGGTCTTCCGGGATCTCAACAAGCTGGTCCCCGGCGATGAGATCATCCTGCTGACCGATACCGGGGAGTTCCATTACCAGGTGCAGCAGAACATCACGATTCCCTATGTAGGAAATGAAGCCCAGGCCATCCCCCAGATCCTGGCCTTGACCGGGCCGCAGCCCTCTGAAACGGTGACGCTGATCTCCTGTTGGCCGTACTGGACCTATACGAGCCGGATCGTCATCGTGGCCCTGCCTGACTACCGCGGGGGGACGGATGGCTAGTCTCTCCATGCACCGGACCCTGCGCCGCATCCCCAGCCTGCGCAACCTCCCAAGCCGTGAGCTGGAGGACCTGCAGGACCGGATGGTCTACCGCTTCTACCCAGCCAGTGCAGTGATCTGGCGTACGCACGGTCCTCTGCGCTTCAGCGGGTACCTGCGGAGCGGCGAGATCGAGCTGGAATACCGGGTGGACGGCGTGACGGTTCGTACCATGCGGATATGGGCCGGCGACCCACTGCCGCCGCGCACGCTGCAGGGGAGAAAACTGCACGGCACCATGATCGCCACCGCCGTAACAGACATACGGATCGGCATCCTCCCCGAAGTGAAGCAGGCAGCTGCGAAGGCCCCGGCTTCGGGAGGGAAGCGCTGGCTGTGGCCAGTCCTGCTGTTCCTGCTGATCGTTGTCCTGGCGCGCAACGACCTGGTCCGCATCGCTTCGGGACTGTTCTACCTGGCATCCGGCCCTGCCGAGAGTTCCGCAACCATCCATCCCCGTTCGATAGGACTGCTCCACGCAGCGCAAAAGGTGGATAGCGGAGCAGCCTTCGCCTATAACGAGGAAGGCTATCGCCAGTTCCAGCAGGGGCGCTTATCGGATGCCGAAGCGGCCTTCGTCCAGGCTGTGAACCGGGATCCGGCCAGCGCCCCGGCTCTCAACAACCTGGCGATCACCTATTTCACCCGGGGAGATTATTCCCAGGCCGCCCAGTATCTGCGCCAGTCTGTGGAACAGGACCCTAATAATCCCGTAGCCCCCTACAACCTCGGCATAACCCTGATGGAGCTCCAGGATCCAACCGGGGCCATCCGGGAGTTCCGGGAGGCAGGCTTCATCGATCCCAAAGTCCCCCTGCCCGCGCTGCAGCAAGCCTATCTTTACCAGCAGCAGGGAGATTATGCCGCTGCTGAACAGCGCGCCCTGACCGCCATCCAGTTGAACCCGTCCCTTGCCCCCGCTCATTTGCTGCTGGGCCTGGCGCTATACAACCAGGGCCAGGAAACCGATGCGCTCGACGCTTTCAAAGAGACCCTGGCGCTCGAGCCCGGGAACCGCGCGGCCGCGTTCTACCAGGCCCTGATCCTGGGACATCAAAAAGAATATGATGTGGCACTGCCAATCCTGCGGGGTCTGCTCGTCTCCAGCCCGAACCCGGCGGAGTCCGCCCGCATCATGGTGGAGATTGACGCGCTCTACCGCTTTAAAGCAGAATTGATCGAGCCGGACGCTGAAAGGAGGAAAATGAAATTTGAGAGCAAGCCTCATCCCATTGACACACCATGACCAAAAAGATCCAAAGTTCTACCGCAGTATGCGGCACGATATAGAAAAGGAGAAGTGATGTTAAAGAAATTGGTTTTAATTGTCGTAGTCCTGGCTGCCCTGCTGGCCACTGCCGGCCCGGCCCTGGCCCTCCAGTACGGCACCCCTGGGACGTATTATGTGGATACGGCCTATACGGGCACCGAAACAGGTACGCAGACCCAGCCGTTTAACACCCTCGACGAGGCGGTCTCTGCGGCTCAAAATAATCCCTATGGCGGTAATATCTATACCAAGAGCGCTACGGGCTGGGTATACTACGGGTACATTGGGTCGGTGGTTCCGCCTGACACCGGTACACCGCTTTCCGGACTGGCCCTGTTCGCCCTGTTGGGGCTTGCCAGCCTGATCCTGGTGGCAGCCGGATGGTTCCTGCTGCGGCGCTCGCGCGCCCTTCCGAACCAGGCCTGAGCTCGGATGATCAGGGGGAATCGATCTGGATGTTTTTTGAATCAAATGAGAGCAGCAGAGCAAGCTCTGCTGCTCTCATGGTTAAGCGCAGGAATGATTCGCCAATACGCTGCGAGAACAAGTTAATGGCTCTACCGCTTACGATGGGAAAAATACCGAAAATTATGGTGTCCCCGTTGGCGTTGCTACCGTTTCCAATGGAAATTCTGGACATGTTTTTCGATATTCATCGTTGGGGAAATAGATCTGCCACTCCGCGCGCGTGAAATTGCGGCTGGCTCTCTGGCACGACTCGTCGATCCACGACTGCGGTCTGAGATCCCAAAGGATGATATTAGGGCTTCGTGAAGCCAGCGTTTTACCATCCGGACTGAAGGCAACGCTTTGTACAGGACCTGACTGTCCACTCAAAGAGCCGATGGGTTGGCGGGTCTCCACATCCCACAGGATGATGGTTCTATCATAACTACCGGAAGCCAGGGTTTTGCCATCCGGACTGAAGGCCAGGCTGTATATGAAGTTTAGATGTCCGCTCAAACGGCTGATGGGTTGACGAGTTTCCACGTCCCACAGGATGATGGCTTGGTCTCTAATACTGCTAGAAGCCAGAGTTTTGCCATCCGGGCTGAAGGCTACACTGAGGATAGGACCTGTGTGTCCACTTAAAGGCTGGTCGATGGGGTGATGCGTTTCCACGTCCCACAGGATGATGGTTCCATCTCCACTGCCAGAAGCCAGCGTTTTGCCATCCGGACTGAAGGCCAGGTCGGTTACCGCTTCTTTATGGCCGCTCAAAGGCTGGCCGGTGGGTTTGTGAGTCTCCACATCCCACAGGATGATGGTCTTGTCATTACTGCCGGAAGCCAGGGTTTTACCATCCGGGCTGAAGGCCAAGCTGGTTACCGGTTCTTTATGGCCGCTCAAAGGCTGGCCGATGGGTTCGCGAGTTTCCGCGTCCCATAGCAGGATGGTTCCGTCTACAGTGCCGGAAGCCAGGGTTTTGCCATCCGGACTGATGGTGACACTCTGCACAGGACCGTTATTCCCATTCAAAGGCTGACCGATGGGTTGGCGAGTTTCCGCGTCCCATAACAGGATGGTTCCGTCTCCAATGCCGGAAGCCAGGGTTTTGCCATCCGGACTGAAGGCGAGGCTCTGTACAGGGCCGTTATTTCCACTCAAAGACTGACCAATGAGCAGCTGGGTAGGTTCGCTCCAGTTCCATAGGATGATGGTATTGTCTGCACTACCGGAAACCAGGGTTTTGCCATCCGGACTGAAGGCAATGCTGTTTACAATATTTGCATGGCCCCTTAAAGGCAGGCCAACAAGTTTGTGGGATTCTACACCCCACAGGATGATGGTTCTGTCATTGCTACCCGAAGCCAGCATTTTACCATCGGGACTGAAGGCAACACTCCTGACCGAATCCAAATGGCCGGTCAAGTGAGTGATGGGTTCGCGAGTTTCCGCGTCCCACAAGATGATGGTTCTGTCATAACTGCCGGAAGCCAGGGTTTTGCCATCCGGACTGAAGGCGACACTGAGCACAGGATCAGAATGCCCGCTCAAAGGCTGACCGATGGGTTGGCGAGTTTTCACATCCCACAGGAGGATGCTCTTGTCATTGCTGCCGGAAGCCAGGGTTTTGCCATCCGGACTGAAAGCCAGGCTGGTGACATGATTTGAATGTCCGCTCAAAGGCTGGCCAATGGGTTTGTGCGTTTCCACATCCCATAGGATGATGGTTCCATCTTCACTGCCGGAAGCCAGGGTTTTGCCATCCGGACTGAAAGCAACGCTGAGAACAGCATCGGAATGTCCGGTCAAGGAGGGATCGATGCGTTTGCGGTTCTTCACGTCCCACAGGATGATGGATTTATCATTACTACCGGAAGCCAGGATTCTGCCATCCGGACTGAAGGCTGCAGTTCTTACCAAATCCGAATGCCCGCGCAAAGGCTGGCCACCAGGCTGGCGGGTTTCCAGGTCCCACAGGATAATGGATGTGTCGTACCCTCCGGATGCCAGCGTTTTGCCATCCGGACTGATGGCGACAGTGAGCACAGAATCTGAATGTCCGCTCAGAAACTGATCAAGCTGTGGATTGTCCAGGACATCCCCCAGCAAGGCACTTTCCGCTTGAACAGAAGGTATCCGTTCATTTGTCCCATTGAACGCCTCCACACCCAACAATAAGGAGAGAAGGAAGTTCTTATCACGCAAGGACACCGATTGGGCTGCCAGTTCGCCTACACGGGAAATCTCTGCCTGTTTATTTGCTTCCTGGGCAGACCGGAATGCGAAGATGGATAGAATTAAGACAAAGACTGCAAACGTAGATACCACTCCTATAAAAAGCCGCGTGCGCCTGGTCGATTGCCGTTGCTGGTTCCACTGTTCCCGGGAAGCCTCCAGGAACTCCAATTCAGGGCCGGTCAGCTCGTCCTGACGTTCATCCACCCAGGGCAGCACCTCCGTATAGGCCTGGTCTCGCAGCAGCCAGTTGTCATTCCTGCCCTGGTCCTCCCATAACCGCGCCTGGCGCTGCAAGGGACTGAGGTTCTCTTCAAACCACTTCTTATTGCTTGCAAGGATGGGTTCCACCAGGCGGTCGTGGGTCAGCTCATACCAGGTGGCGCCGCCGCGCTTCTCGGCGCGGACCAGGTCGCTTTGCAGCGCCTGGATCACCTCGTCGTCCAGGCCTCCGGGCGGTGTCTCACGTTCCTGGAGGACCACATTGCGTATTCCCCCGGCCGTGATCAGCTCCTGGTCGAACCAATCCCGGATCAGCCGCTCCTTGACCTGTTTGACCCTGGCAACCTCGCTCACCCGCTGGTCATAATATCTTCCCAGCGACTGGTTTACATCGCCCACGGCTTGCAGGTCCTCTTCGGTGATCTCGGTTCCCTCGGGCGGCAGGTTTTCCCACAGGCTGTAGCAGACCACCTGGAGTTGCACGGGCTCGATATACTGGCCCGGCTGGGTGCCTGTCGTGCCATCCGGTTTTTGTACCCTGACACGGGACAGGTCTTCCGCCAGCTTTTCCGCCACCCCTTCTGCATAGGGCCGCAGCTTTTCCACAGGGCTGCGGATCGCTCTTACGGCCGCCTCGTGGCTGAGGCGCTCCATGTAGTACCGTACGCGCAATCCCCTGGGCAGCAGGTAGGCATACGGGTCCAGGGCGGCGATGAAGTCCTCCCGCATCACCAGCAGGATCCATAGGAAGGGGTCGTCCCGCATGGCCTGGGCCAGCTGGCGGAAGAACTCCTCGCGCTTCTGCCAGGCTTCGACATTGGTGCTGAATATCTCCTCGAACTGGTCGATGATCAGGATGCGCGGCCAGGGAGCGGGGTCAAAGGTGGATCGTAAGGATTCGGTCAGGTCCGGGTCATAAAAATAGCCGTCCTCATCCTCGTTCAGTTTTTCGAGGAAGCGGGACAGGGTCAATGCCCGGAACAGCTCCGAGGCCAATTCGTGGCGCTGCAGGCTGCGGATCAGGTTGAAAATATAGACATTCTCAACCTGCACGCCTACGGGCGCATCGCCGCCCAACCGGGCGACCGGCAGGACTTCGAACAGCTTGTCTTCCAGGTTCGGGATCAGGCGGGCATTGATCAGGGAGCTCTTTCCAGCGCCCGACTGGGCATAGAAAAGGACCAGCTTTTCCGAAGCCACCAGCGCTTCCAGGTCGGCGGCCTCCCTGTCCCGGCCAAAGAACAGATGTCCTTCCTCTCTTCGAAACGTACGCGGACCAATATAGGGATTTTGGCGGTCGGTGCTCATGATTGGTCCTGCCTGAGGTTGTCCCATTCGCTCCACAGCTCTTGAACAAAGCCATCTGCGCTGTTCCACTCGATGTCAAACAACTTCCTGCCGAAGTAACGTTTCAGGTACTCGATCGCGTTGGCATTCGAGGTCTCATCATCCTTGTCTTGAAGCTGGATGAGCATACCGCGTGGCGAGAAGCCTTCGATGCGGAAATTCATCATCAGCCGGAACAGGACCCGGAAATCCCAGTCGGAGAGCCGGAAGCCGATCAATACCAATTGCGATTCCCCCACGGCCCGGCGCAAATACAGGGGAACCTTTGGATTTTGCGTATCGGTGTCCTCGGCAATGGAGATCAGGAAATTAATGTAGTCGTCCTCGCTCAGGACAAGGGTTTGGGGATACTCCTCCAGCCCATACAGGTGATAGACCAGCGGGTTGGTGATGCTCGCATTGAACTCTTCCGTGATCGTGCGGTGCTCCTTGCGAATGTTGGCCATCTCGCCCGACCAGAAGCAGACCTGCGTACGGGGTGTTTTGCCCTCCGCCTCCAGGGCGCGCTCGATAAAATCGCTTTGAGAGGTGGTGATATACAACGGCAGCGGGAAGCGGGCCAGCAGGCGAAGGGGGTCATCTGTTCCCTCCGGGAATTTGGGGTAATCCAGCGCCTCGACCAGGTCTGAAAAGCGCATCGCCTCGATCCGGCTCTGGAGGCCGGCTGCCAGGGCAGGGTCCTGCACTTCGGTGTTCGCCATACTCCACAGGAATTTCTTCAGGAAACTGAGCATCTCGGTGCGCGCGCTTGGATCGTCATTCCGTTGCACAAAAAAATACTGGGCGACCTGGGCAAGGTTGGAACTGTCTGGCAGGGGATATTTGATGAACTTGGCCCACTGGGCGATCAATCCATCGACAACGTTCAGACCGGCACCTTCTGCCAGCTCCTGAAAGATCTGCTTGATGCGGAACGAGCTGCTGATGACCGGGATGACGCTTCCCTTGCTGATATTTTGCAGAATGCTTTCCCGCGGATCGAGCTGTTTACTGTCCCCCCTTTGCATCATCTCGGCAATCGCCTCCATGCGTGTCTTGTTGGCCATGAGAGCTCCTCCTTTGCTCAATGCTCTTCGAGATGGATCACCACCCGGAAGCCGTGACGCAGGCCGGGCAGGCCGGGATCGTCCGGGAGCTGCCCGCTGCGCCAGCTGCAGCGTAACGCCGCAACGGCATCCCGCGTGGAACTGCCCCGCACCACCCGCCGGATCTGGCGGTTGGCGCTCAGGCTGTTGCGCTGATCGTCCTTCCAGGGATAGCGGTACCTGGCATCCGGCTGGCTGCGCTTTTCACCCCATAAGGAGCAGGTCCACTGGCGGACATTCCCGACCATATCGAAACAGCCAAACTCGTTTTGCGCCGGAAACCCATCCACAGCTGCAATCGCTTCACATCCATGATTGGAGCGACCGGCTTCAAGCTCATTTCCCCAGGGATAGAGAAAACCATCCCCACCGCGACAGGCCTTCTCCCATTGGGCTTCATTCGGAAGCGAATAGCTGCGTTCCGTGCGTTCGCTCAGCCACTTGCAATAGGCCAGCGCCTCATACCAGCTCACCCCTGTTACAGGGTGGTTCTCGAGGTCGGGCGGAACTCTTTGACCATCCCATCCGGTCACAGGCGCCACCGGGATCTGCTTCTCACGAACGAATTCCTCATATTGAGAATTGGTCACTGGATATTTCCCAATACGGTAGGCAGGCAGGGTTACGGTATGCTGAGGGCTTTCGTATGCCAGCGCATCACCTGCGTCGAGGCTTCCCATGAAAAAGGAACCCTCGGGAATCAGGATGGTTTCCGGCTCGAAGTATTCTCTGTCAATGGTTGCTTCGAGCTCGGGCGGCCTGGCAGGTGTGGTAGCAACATTGTTTTCCTTGATCCGTTCCTCGATGGCCGCATACAGTTCGCTGAAATTCGAGTCGCGATGGACGTTAAGGCCGAGCGTATTCATGTCTTTGAGCGTGCTGGCAAGGCCTGAGATCCGGTCCCGGATGCGGTCATACAGATCCATGTCCTCCCGGATGCCCTGCAGATTGGCCGGGTCGAGAGTTTTTATCGCTTCGGCCAGCTCGTTCCGCTTGACTTCCCAATATCTTACATACTCGATGCGCTTGATGGGGTCGTAAATATCGGCATCCTTCAGGACCACGGGGAAGATCCGGTCGTGGAATTGTTTCCCATCTGCGATCTCTACCAGCTCGAACATGCAGTTGGGAGAGCGCAAATACTTGTCGCTGATCACGACAATCACACAGGTGCCAAGTCCGATCCGCTCCATGAACTTGCCAATCAAGCCTTTGTAACCCAGGTCCCGCTTGTCGCGGATAATATGGATTCCACGCTCCTGGAGAGATCGCTCGATCTGGTTGACCATCTCCTCGCTCTCGCCATTCCAGGCATAGGAAATAAAAACAGCTTGCTCGTAATCAGCCATAGAAAATCACCTTGCGTTTCGCCACCATCGATTGTCTACATTTCAATGCCTCCTAATTATATATGTTTTGGGGGTATCTGCTCAGGCAAATGCAAAAAGTAGGGCAAAAACGGGCTGAGTAATTACTTTTTGGTATTTCTTTGGTCTGGATGCCTGATGACATCCTGCGCTTGCTTATAAAGGTGAACAGGCGTCCGAGAGTTTCACGCACATTGTTACGCTCCGCGATCCCTCACCCTATGTTTGCGATAGGATCTTCAAGTTCCCCTCTCCCTGGAAGGGACGTGTGCCCGCCAGGGTAGATGGCAGGGAAGCCCCGCACAGCGGGTGGGTGTTGATCGTGGACAATATACTCCCCTCACCCGATCGAGCGCATGGCTGCAATGAGCTGCTTGTCATCCACGCTGATGATGCGGATCGGACCGTTGCTGGCTTCGTAGCTCGCCCGGATGCTCTCTCCCAGCCGGACGTCCGAGTAGCTCTCCAGGATCGTAGCGCCCGCGGACACTTCGATCGTGGTCGGGGTGCTGCCGGCGTTGACGGCGCAGCCTCTTCAGGAGCACGTGCTGATCTTGCCGTGCAGTTCCATATGCCTATCCCCACCTCGTGAGGCTTCCACTCTATACAATCGAAATTTCATAGGTATGGAAATTAAATTCCATCCTATGGAATGGATAACTCTATCCTATGAAACGGGTAACTCCATCCTATGAAATTTAAATTCCATAGGATGGATTCCGGCAATCCATCCTATGAAACTTGGCATCAAGGGAGGCGTTTTCCTGTGGAAATCGCGCTGCGGTCTACTTTCTCCAGCATCGAATGGTGCAACACCAGAAATCGGATCACCGGCAAACGGACCGTGATAAGGAGGTCCGCTTGTATGGGGAGTATCGGACGTGACGTCTCGTGCTTGAGGCGTGGGATAACTGGAAGCCGATGGCAGATCGTGATAACACAGTTTAATTCAATGCACCGAGTTAAAACAAAAAAGACGAGGCTGGTGGCCTTGCCTTTCCTCATGCGATCGAACGACACAAGATAAGAGCCGCCCAGCAGGCATCCAGGTAGCATGCTCCCCTGCAAACCACTTCTCAGGGGGATTTCCTTCAGCCCGGCGCCTGCGCGGCTGCTGGTTGCCGGCAAATTTGATCTGATCTATACATGATAGAATTTGTCCATAACTCAATCGAAAGCAGGGAATGATGGACAAACAAGACCAGCAGGAAACAGACCTCGATCCCCAGGATTGGGAGGCCTTGCGGACGTTGGGCCACAAAATGGTGGACGACGCGCTCCTTCACCTTCAACAGATCCGGGAACAACCGGTCTGGCAGCCGATCTCCGAAGACACCCAGGAATTCTTTAACCAACCAGTGCCGCGCAGCCCCGAAGGCGAAGCGCAGGCCTATCAGGATTTCAAAGACTATGTCCTGTCCAATCCACTGGGGAACATCCACCCCCGCTTTTGGGGTTGGGTGATGGGCAACGGCATTCCTTATGCTGCCCTGGCCGAGATGCTGGCTGCAACCGTCAACCCAAACCTGGGGGGAGGCGACCATGTGGCCAATTATGTGGAGCGCCAAGTGATCGAGTGGTGTAAAGAAATGGTCGGTTTTCCGGCCGGCGCGAGCGGCATCCTGGCCAGCGGCGGCTCGATGGCCAACTTTATCGGTCTTGCCGTCGCCCGGAATGCGATGGCCGGGTTCGACGTCCGCGCCGAGGGCGTGGCCGCTGCCCCTCGCCGGATGACGGTTTACAGCTCCACGGAAACCCACAGCAGCAATTACAAAGCCATCGAGCAACTGGGATTGGGGAAAAACTGGATGCGCTTCATCCCGGTCAATGAACGCTATGAAATCGATCTCCAGGCGCTGGAAACAAAGCTCCAGGAAGACAAACAGGCCGGATACCGGCCGGTCTGCATCATCGGCAACGCCGGGACGACCAACACTGGCGCCATCGACGATCTGAACGCTTTGGCCGATATCTGCCAGCGCGAAAAGATCTGGTTCCACGTAGATGGCGCATTTGGCGCCTTGGCTGCCCTGTCGGATGCGTACAGGGTTCTCGTGTCGGGCATGGAGCGCGCCGACTTGCTTGCTTTCGATCTGCATAAATGGATGTACATGCCCTTCGAGGTGGCCTGCGTTCTGATCCGAGACTTCGAACAGCACGTGGACACGTTCTCGGTTTCGCCGGATTATCTCTCTCATTTGTCGCGCGGACCGGCCGGCGGGCATCACGCCTGGTTCGGCGACCTGGGCTTGCAGCTCACGCGCGGTTTCAGAGCGCTCAAAGTATGGATGACGATCAAAGCCTATGGCCTGGATCACTTCCGGCGGCAGATCGAGCAGGATATCGAGCATGCAAAATACCTGGCCGGCCTGGTCAGGCAAAACCCGGACCTGGAACTGCTGGACCCAAGCGTCCCTTTGAACATCGTCTGCTTCCGTTACACGGTCCCGGGGATGGATCCAACGGGACAGAACGAGCTCAACCAGGAAATTTTGATGCGCCTGCAGGAACGCGGCCTGGCCGTCCCGAGCTACACCCGCCTGCATGGGAAATTCGCCTTGCGCGTTTCGATCACCAACCACCGTAGCGCCCGGAGCGACTTTGACTTCCTGGTGGAAAAGGCAGTCGAAATTGCCAGGGAAGTCCTGGCTGAGAAAGCCGGAATTGATCGTGCTGAGGGAAACAGCCGGACGTAACAAGAACGTCCCGAAGGTTTCCTGAGATCCTCTTCGGGACGTTTTCACAAAGGAAGTGAACCTATTTCGGGGAACATCAATCGTTGGGGCATGTTGCTGATCTGTGAACTGTAGTTCTCCCATTTTTCCTGCCGGAAACGGTAGAGCCTGAACTATCAAATGTAGATATAATGATACGTAACAAATATTGATATGTCTGCTCCAATTTTAGCTACAAAACTGTACATCCCCCCGCCTCGACCGCAACTCGTCCCCCGTCCGCGCCTGGTCGAGCGGCTGAATGCGGGCCTGCGCCGCAAGCTGACCCTGCTCTCCGCCCCGGTGGGGTACGGGAAGACGACCACCCTGAGCGAGTGGATTCCCCACAGCGTGCGTTGCGTCGCCTGGGTCTCCCTGGACGACGGGGATAATGACCCCGTGCGTTTTTGGGCCCACTTTATCGCGGCTTTACAAATGTTGGATGAGGAGATCGGCAGGAATACCCTGGCGCTGATGCGAACTCCTTTGCTGCCACCCATGGAAGCGATCCTGACCAGCTTGCTCAATGAGATTGCCGCGTTCCCGGACGACTTTGCCCTCGTCCTGGACGACTACCATATGATCGATGCCAAACCCATTGACGAGGCCCTCACCTACCTGCTCGAGCACCTGCCGCCCCACATGCACCTGGTCATCGCTACCCGGGAGGACCCGAATCTGCCCCTGGCCCGCTACCGCGCCCGGGACCAGTTGACCGAACTGCGCGCCGCGGATCTGCGTTTTACCGCCTTCGAATCAGCCGATTTTCTCAACCAAACGATGAGTCTCGACCTTTCGAAAGAAGACATCGCCACCCTGGAATCACGCACCGAAGGCTGGATCGCGGGGCTCCAGCTGGCGGCGCTCTCGATGCGGGGGCGGGAGGACGCGCCCGGGTTTATCAGGGCCTTCGCCGGAATCAACCAGTATATCGTGGACTACCTGGTCGAAGAGGTCTTGCAGCGCCAGCCTGAACCTGTCCGCAGCTTCTTACTCCAGACCTCCATCCTCGACTGGTTGAGCGGCCCGCTGTGCGATGCCGTCACCGGCCAGGAGGGCGGCAGGGCGATGCTGGAAGCGCTGGAGCGAGGCAACCTGTTCGTCTCCCCGCTGGACGACCAGCGCCACTGGTTCCGCTACCACCGCCTGTTTGCAGACGTTCTCCGTGCCCATTTAATGGAGGAACAACCCGATCGAGTCCCTGGCCTGCATCTGCGCGCGAGCGAGTGGTACGAGCACAGTGGCCAGGAGATCAAAGCGTTTCAACATGCGGCCGCCGCCCAGGATATCGAGCGCGCCGAGCAGCTGATCGAGGGGGAGGGAATGCCCCTGCAATTTCGGGGTGCGGGCGCCCCTGTACGTGCCTGGCTGGAGTCGCTGCCCAGGATTGTATTGGATGCCAGGCCCTCGTTGTGGGTGACCTATGCCTCGACGTTATTGTTCGGCGGGCAGCATACCGCTGTCGAACCGAAACTCCAAGCTGCCGAGGCAGCGTTAGCGGCCTCCCTGCAAGGCGCCGAACCGGATGATCCGATCGAAGGACCTTTTAGGCCGTATCGCCTCTATGCGGGCGACCCTGGCTGTGATCCAGCACGATGGAGAAACCATCATTACCCAGTCGCGCCGCGCCCTGGAGCACCTGCATCCCGATAACTTGCCGGTCCGCACGGCAACGACCTGGACGCTGGGGTATGCCTACCAGCTCCAGGGAGACCGTGCAGCGGCCCGCAAGGCCTATACCGAAGTCATCTCGATCGGTCAGTCGTTTGGAGAGTCCATTTACACCACAGCGGCTACCATCAACCTCGGCCAGTTACAGGAAGCAGACAACCGGCTATCCCTGGCGGTCGAGACCTACCGGCAGGTCCTGCAACTGGCAGGAGATCCACCGCAACGGATGGCCTCTGAAGCGTACCTTGGCCTGGCGCGTATTTTCTACGAATGGAACGACCTGGATGCCGCCCAACAGTACGGGGGACAATGTCTCCAGTTGACACAGCAGATGCAAAGCGTGAGCACCTCCGCTTCATACGGGGTGTTCCTGGCCCGTTTGAAACAGACCCAGGGAGATGTATCCGGCGCGGTCGCTGTTTTGGAGGAGGCTGAAGGGTTCGTGCGCCGGCACAACTTCGCCTTTATGCTGCCCGATGTGGCTGCCGCAAAAGTGATGCTCCTGCTGCAGCAGGGCGACCTGGTGGGGGCCGCGCATCTGGCTGAAACCCACGGACTCCCCCTCAGTCAGGCCCGGGTATCCCTGGCCCGGGGCGACCCGTCCACAGCACTGGCGCTGTTGGAGCCTTTCCGGCAACAGGTGGAGGCAAAGGGCTGGGTGGATGAACAGCTCAAGATCCTGATCCTTCAGGCCATCGCGTTCCGTGCGCTTGGCGAAAAGGACGAGGCGGCGCGATCGCTGGGAGAGGCGCTCACAATGGCAGAGCCGGGCGGCTTTGTCCGCATCTTTGTGAATGAAGGCCAGCCGGTAGCCCAGCTGCTGCACGTAACCCTCGATCGAGGCATTGCGCCCCATTATATTCAGCGGTTATTAACAGCATTCTCTATGGATGAAACACAACCAGCTGTCTCAGCGCAAACACGCGCTCCGCAAGCCGGTTTGGTCGAGCCTCTGAGCCAACGCGAGCTAGAAATATTACAACTCATTGCCCAGGGACTCTCGAATCGTGAGATCGGCAAGCAGCTTTTCCTGGCCTTGAATACGATCAAAGGCCATAACCAGAACATCTACAGCAAGCTACAGGTCCAAAGCCGCACGGAAGCGATCGTACGCGCCCGCGCGCTGGGTCTGTTGTAAACGCAAAAACAATCCCCCCAACGACACTTAAGTATCTGATCTTTTAATACCATCCAAAAGGTAGACTATATCCATATTCAGTACATCCCAGATTTCCTCAGGTACTTCTTCAACTTTCGTGATTTACTGAAATTAAAAAGTGGCATGGATTTTTATCGCCGGCCACACCAGGTAGAGACGCATGCCAAACGAACTCAATCCAAAAACAGATCCAGGCCAACCAACGGTCTATCAGATCAGGATCAAGGGCTATCTGGGTCCCAAATGGATAGAGTGGTTTGCAGGACTGGCCATCACCCTGGAAGAGGACGGCAACACACTCCTGACCGGCCCAGTGGTCGACCAGGCCGCGTTATATGGACTGCTCAAAAAAGTGCGCGATCTGGGCATGCCATTGGTCTCGGTCATGGGTGTTGAACCCGACCAGGCAGCTGCGCCGGACGCCAAACACTATTCAGGTTAACATGAATTGCTTAACAAAAACACGCGTAGAATGCGCTCTCTAGCGCATGAATTGGCGTTAGAGAACGCCAATTACGCAAAGGAATCAAGGTTAACCTGAATAATATTGAGGGAAGTTACGTCGAAAGGCGGTTTCTCTATAAGAAATCGGATGAAGAAAACAGATCAGCTTTATGCGTAAGGTTTATTTATTCCAGATATGCATCTGCTCAGGCCTGGCGAGGAATTCCCGAAAAAGCATAGGCTGAGCAGTCACCCAGATACAATCCAAAGGAGAAAATACGATGACCACCATAGAAAATATGAATACAAACAAAAAGACCACCGAGTTCAAAGATCGGAGAGCCCTGCTTTCGACACTCTGGCTGTTTGCCATGCTCACTTATACCTACGGCGATGTCGTCACTTTAATGGATCCGGTTAAACACGGGTCGATTGAAATGACGGAAGGATTCCTGTTGGGAGGTTCGATATTCATGATGATTCCGATTTCGATGGTGCTCTTGTCGCGGATATTGAACTATCGAGCAAGTCGCTGGGCGAGCATCATCGCCGGCACGATCATGACCCTGGCTCTGATCATGACGCTATTTGTTGCAGTGCCAACAACGTATTATGCATTTTTCACGGTGATAGAAGTTGCGTGTACTGCGCTCATCGTCTGGTTTGCATGGAAGTGGCGCAACCCTGAAATTCAGCCTTAAGCGCACAGCACCCGCTGAAGACGAATATATATTAATACTCATGGACCAGGGATGTGGTCGACCATAGAGTGTTAAAGAAAAAGTAAATGGTTCAAAAAAGGAGATAACCAAATGAACATCACTAAAGAAGTCAAACTTGTGAACACTAATCGGCAGGCTGCCGCACCTATGGCCTCACATAGAAAGATCTCGTTAACGGCAGGCCTACTCTATCTGCTCACCATGGTCTCGATCCCGACCCTCGCTCTCTACGGGCAGGTAAAGGGAGCGAATTACATCCTCGGCGCTGGCCCGGACACTGCCGCAATCATCGGTGGTATCTCGGAGGTCATCGTGGCACTCGCCGGCATCGGCACAGCCGTAGTGCTATTCACGGTACTGAAGAAGCAGAACGAAGGGGCTGCGCTGGGCCTCGTCGCCTCCCGAGTTCTGGAAGCCAGCACTCTCTTCCTCGGCGTGGCGTTCCTTTTGTCGATCGTGACCTTGCGGCAGGCCGGAGCTGGAGCAGATGCGCTGGTCACCAGCCATACGCTTGTCGCCCTTTATGACCGCATCTTCCTCCTCGGACCAAGCTTCATGCCGGCCGTAGACGACCTGTTGCTGGGCTTCCTGCTGTACAAGTCGCGCCTGGTGCCTCGAGCCCTTTCCCTGATCGGTATCGTTGGAGGACCCGTGCTCATCGCTGGCTACCTCGCCGTAATATTCGGTGTCATCGGGCCAGATGCCCCTTTGCGAGCGCTGTCCGCACTTCCGGTCTTTGTATTTGAGCTTTCGCTGGGCATCTGGCTCATCGTCAAGGGATTCAACCCATCTGCCATCGCTTCCCTAGCCACAAGAAACAGCAATCTGGTAGCGGAACCACTTGCAGCCTAGCCGGGTCAGCAAATTCGTGACATCCAAGACAGCAAAGGCAGATAGAGGCTAAAGCCTCGGCGAACGTGCGGCGGACCCGGCAAGGACTATCCGGTCTGGGCAGGTAATAGAGTATGGTCGACTACAGGTTTATTCGTGTCCAATTCAAGCAAACTTATCAATATTGTTCAACAAAGGAGAAAAACAAATGAATACCAATAGAAAGACCTCGATCGAGGAGAGCAAAACGAAGATAACAACCCCGAAGCTTATCCGCTGGGCAGGCTTAGCAGCGATGGGGGCTGGGATTCTTTACATAGCGATTCAGTCGATCCACCCACTTGACGTTTTTACGTCAGTCACCACCGCCCAATGGAAAATCACCCACTACTTGAGCATTGTCATGGACATCTTCGCCATGCTCGGCATAGTGGGACTGTACGCCCGGCAAGTGGAAAAGTCCGGTTGGCTTGGTTTGGCCGGCTATCTTCTGTTTAGCTTCTTCTGGGCGCTCTCCGTGGCCCTTCACTTCATCGAAGCTTTCATCTCGCCGGTAGTGGCCACGGTGGCACCAAAGTTTGTGGAGGGACTTTTGGGGATGGTCACCGGGCAGGCCACTGAGATTAACCTCGGTGCACTCCCAACCGTATATGCGCTACTAATAGGAGTTGTTGGGTATGTGCTCGGCGGCCTTTTGTTTGGCATTGCTACATTTCGAGCTAACGTCCTACCGCGCTGGGCTGGCGGACTGCTTGCCATCGGGACCCTATTGCCCGTCCTTCTGTCTTCAGTGGTCCAGCACCCGTACGATCGGATCTTTGCGGTGCCAGTAGGTTTAGCACTGGCATGGCTGGGATACGCCCTCTTTTCCGAACGGCGCGAGCAAGTTTCGGAAGCCCTGCCTGTGCGTGCAAGACCCGCAGTCATCCCGACAGCAGTCAAGTAAGGTCGCTGGAAACTGCATGGCGTGAGACAAGCAGCCATATGGTTGCTTGTCTCACGCGCAGGTGAAGTTTCAGAACGGACTCAAGTCCAATCTTATGAAGTTTATCTATATGGTTCAAAAAAGGTATCTGCTCGGGTCTAGGTAAAAAAGTAGGCTGAGTAGTTACCAAAAAGGAAGATAAACATATGACCATCAGCAAAGAAGCAAAACGTGCGAGCACAAACCGGCAGGCTGCCACAATCATGGACTCGTCGAGAAAAGTCTCGTTAGCAGCGGGAATACTCTACCTGCTCACCTTTGTCTCGATCCCGATCGGCTTTCTCTACCGTGCTGTGTTGAACGACCCCAACTACATCGCCGGCGCTGGGCCGGACACCCCTGTCATTATCGGCGGTATCCTGGAGATCATCGTGGCGCTGGCCGGCATCGGCACTGCCGTCGCGCTGTACCCGGTGCTCAAGAGGCAGAACGAAGGGGTCGCGCTGGGCTTTATCGGGGCTCGGGTCCTGGAAGCCAGCACGATCTTCGCGGATGTTGTCTGCCTGCTGGCGATCGTGACCTTGCGGCGGACGGGAGTCGGAGCAGAAGCATTGCTCACCGGCAAGATGCTGGTCGCCCTGTATGGCTTGTTCCGCCTCGGGCAAAACCTCATGCCGGCTATAAACGACCTGTTACTGGGCTCCCTGCTTTATCAATCGCGCCTGGTGCCGCGTGTTCTTCCCCTTCTCGGCATCATCGGAGCGCCGCTGCTCATCGCGAATACCATCGTGTTTATGTTCGGCGTCACCAGCGGACCGCTCTATGTGCTGACGGGGATCGGTGTTCTCCCGATCGCGCTATTCGAGTTTTCGCTGGGCGTCTGGCTCGTTGCGAAAGGCTTCAATCCATCTGCCCTCGCTTCCCTCGCCACAAGAACCAGCAATCCGGTAGCAGAACCACTTGCAGCCTAGCCGGGTCCAACAAATTCACAAGAAAAGGAAGAAATACTCATGAAAGCGATTGTATACACTGAATACGGATCCCCGGATGTCCTGCAACTCAAAGAACTGGTTAAACCTATTCCAAAAGAGAATGAAGTATTGGTAAAGGTGTATGCAGTGTCTGCAAATGCAGCTGACCTCCATCTGTTGAGAGCTGACCCGTTCCTGGTCCGCCTGAGCTCCGGGCTTCTAAAACCCAAACACACAATCCTCGGCTCTGACATTGCGGGACGGGTTGAAGCGGTTGGCGAAAACGTACAGCAGTTCAAGCCGGGAGATGATGTCTTCGGGGATATCTCTGCGGGTGGATGGGGCGGTTTTGCCGAGTATGTATGCGCCCGTGAAGATGCATTGGTCTTGAAACCGGCCAATCTCTCCTTCGAGGAAGCCGCGGCGGTGCCCATGGCTGCCGTCACCGCCTTGCAAGGTTTTCGCTACGCGGGACAGGTTCGACCCGGGCAAAAGGTTTTGATCAATGGGGCGTCCGGCGGTGTGGGCACCTTTGCCGTGCAGCTCGCCAAGACGTTCGGGTCTGAGGTGACTGCGGTGTGCAGCACGAGGAATTTGGACAGGGCGCGCTCGATTGGGGCAGACCATGTCATTGACTATACTAAGGAAGATTTCGCCAGGAATGGACAGAAGTATGACCTGATTCTTGCCACGAACGGAGACCGCTCGATTTCAGATTACAGGCGTGCGTTAAGTCCCAAGGGTATTTATGTTCAGACCGGAGGTTCCATGGCGCAAATGTCTCAAGCCATGCTTCAGGGGCCATGGATTTCCATGACCGGGAGCCAGAAAATGGGGAACATGGGGGTAGCGAAACCAAACCAAAAAGATCTGTTGATGATGAAGGAGCTGCTTGAAGCTGGCAAAGTCAAGCCTGTTATCGATCGATGTTACCCGTTGCGTGAAGTCGCGGATGCTCTCCGCTATCTTGAAGAAGGACACGCTCAAGGAAAAGTTGTGATAACTGTGCACCAGGCCGAAACCGACAAATCGCTCCACGTGCCGCTCGCTATTCCGGTACATTTGACAGTGGCTGGTGAGCCTGGCCGTTAGGTTGCCCATTACCGAGCAGCAAGACCCGCTCAGCGCCTACAGTGATGAGGAAGAAATCCGGATTGTGCTGTAGGCGCTGCGCGGCGAAGAGAACATGGCAAAGCTGATAGGTATAAGTAGCAGTTAAGGAGTGAGATGTTAAAGAAAATATGAATGGCAAAATCTGTCTCGTGACCGGCGGGACCAATGGCATTGGCAAAGCAACAGCGCAGGCGCTGGCTCAGATGGGCGGGACGGTCATGATCGTAGGACGCAGCGCGCCCAAGACCGCTCAGGTTGTCGAAGAGATCCGCGCCGCCAGTAGTAACCAAAACGTGGATTCACTGCTGGCGGACCTGTCATCGCAGCAGGAAGTTCGGCGGCTGGCAAACGAGTTCATGAGCAGATACTCGCACCTGCACATCTTAATCAATAATGCGGGCGCGGTCTTCATGCAGCGGCAACTCAGCGTGGATGGCATCGAAATGACGTTTGCGCTCAACCATCTCGCTCCCTTCCTGCTGACCGATTTGCTACTGGATACCCTGAGAGCAAGCGCCCCGGCGCGGATCATCAACGTGTCATCGGGTGCGCATACCACCGGCAAAATCGAGTTCGACAACCTGCAAGGCGAACGGGGCTACAGCCCCAGAGTGTATGAAAACTCAAAGCTCGCGAATATCCTGTTTACGATGGAATTGGCCCACCGCCTGGAAGGAAGCGGGGTAACCGTCAATGCGCTGCACCCGGGGTTTACGGCAACGGGTTTCTCGAAGAACAACGGCAAGGTCATGGCGGCCCTGGTCAGCGTATTTGCGCCGCTTGTGGCGCGTTCCCCTGCAAAAGGAGCGCAGACGTCGATCCACCTGGCTTCTTCCCCCGGCGTGGAGGGCATGACGGGAGAGTATTTCTTCGACTCGCATGTGACGCCGGCAGCACCACAAGCCACCGATATGGTGGTTGCCAGGAAATTATGGGATGTGAGCGTCAAAATGGTTCATCTCATGGAGACTTCACAATGAACGATCAAAATCAAATCGGAAAAGCACGTACGCGTACTTCCAGGCGTCGGGGTAGAGGTTGTTTCCTTTGGCTAGGCGTAAGCCTGGCTGCATTGCTGGGTCTTGCGCTGGTGGGATACATTTACGAGCCGATGGCAGAAGCGGCTGATGCAAAGGCGTATCCACCGCCTGGCCAAATGGTGGACGTGGGCGGGTATCGCCTGCACATCCACTGCACCGGAACCGGTAGTCCTACCGTGGTCATCGATGCGGGATTGGGCGATTGGTCAACATCCTGGGGAGGATATGTACAACCAGAAGTGGCAAAGACGACACGGGTCTGCACGTATGATCGAGCCGGCATGGGATGGAGCGAAGCAGGTCCACTCCCACGGGACGCAGCGCAATTCGTCAAAGAACTGCATACCTTGCTGCAAAACGCCAATATTCTGGGACCTTACATCATGGTAGGGCATTCGCTGGGAGGCCTTCCCGTACGTGTATTTGTCCATGAGTACTCTTCAGAGCTTAGCGGGGTTGTGTTGATCGAATTGATGAGTTCCCAGACAGTTCAGCCAATCGCCGGCGGAGGCGCAGTCTCAGTCGAACTCACAATCTCAGCCATTTTCATTTTCGGCGGTGTTGGCGCGTTTCGGAGTAGCGCGCTTGCTTGTGAAACTGCCAGGAATTGCTCCCAGTGTACCAGCCAATGAGGCAGCCTACTATCCGCTCTATATTCGCCCTCAATCTCTGCAAACTACTGCGAACGAATCTCAAGGGATGCCGGCCTCCGGAGCGCAGGCAGCTGCTGTGAAGAGCTTTGGCGATCTGCCATTGACCGTTCTGACCGGGAGGCTGAATCCCATACCAGGCTGGCAGGAGTGGCAAACTGAACTGCTCCAATTGTCATCCAACAGCCAGCAGTTTTTTGCAGAAAACAGCGATCACAATGTTCAAGCTGAAGAGCCGGAGGCCGCAGTCGCGGCGATCCTTCAGATGGTCCAGCAGGTCCGCCAGACAGCAAAAAAGTAAAAGGAGTTTATGATGAAAGAACTTTCTATGCATTGGCGCTTTTGGCTATTCTGGGTTTTAGCGTTTCTCAGTTTCCCGATTGCCGGACTGCTCGCGAACCTGGTTGGCTCCGTCACCACCCCTGTACGCGCCATCCTCGCCGGCACAATTGCTGGCGCCACTCTCGGCTTCATTCAGTGGCTTGTTCTGAAGGCACAACTGCCATCGCTGTCCATCTGGTGGGCTGTCGCGATGAGCATTGGAATGGCTGTCGGGCTTGCAATCGGCACGGTGCTGTTTGGAAGCGAAACCGGGGGCAATGAATTACTGTGGCGAGGCGCCATCACGGGTTTGTGCATTGGCATTGCGCAGTACATTGTCCTCCGGCAAGTCCTGCCTGTGCCTCAATCGCTTTTATGGATTGGAGTTCTAGCTGTCGGCTGGGCGCTCGCATGGTTTGTAACACGCGCCATTGGCGTGGACCTCAGCCCCAAATGGTCCGTGTTCGGCGTCAGCGGCGCATTGACCTTCCAACTCCTCAGCGGAGCGGCGCTGTATTTCTTACTGCGTTTGCCCAGGCTCCTGAGATGAGCCTGATCGCATGGACCGGCCTGCTGCTCATCCTTGTTCCAATTGCTTTCAATGCAACCTTCTTCCTTCTGCAAAGAGCATTTGAGTATCCGGATATCCTGCGCAAGCCAACCGATACCATCCTGCGGCGTTTCAAGGAAGGTGGCGCGCCCCTGCGTCGTCTTTGGTATGCCTTTACCTTTTCAGCCGTGCTGTTCACTCCCGTTCCAGTGATGGTGTTGCAGGTCTTCCAGCCAGATGCGCCCTGGTTCCTGGTGGTTGGCACGACAATCGGTGTCCTGGCTGGAGTCGTCCAGTTCCTTGGGCTGATACGCTGGCCTTTTCTTGTTTCCAGCCTGGTCGACCTCTATACTGATCCTGATTCTACGCAAGCGACACGCGACAGTGCAGCAGTCGTCTTTCAGGCTTTTCACCGGTATGCTGGAGTGGCGATTGGCGAACACCTGGGATATGTCTTTACCAGTACCTGGACGATCCTGTTGTGTATTGCCATGATTGCGACAGACCTGGTTCATCCGCTGTTTGGGTGGCTGGGAATTTTTCCCGCGATCGGCCTGTTGACTGGCGTGTTTGAGGAGACCAGCTTCAAAGCTGCAGGTGTGATCAATGCAATCAGCTACATCTTGTGGTCTGTCTGGCTGATTGCCTTCGGGATTGCGTTATTGCTGCGCTAGTCCTTGCAAGGTTGTATTTCTGATGCGCGTTCACTGCCAGAAATAACCGAAAAATGGGCGTGCGTGGGGGCGCACGCCCATTTTTCGGTTATTTTAAAGGTACTTAATCAAGATAGTTTTTGATTAGAACGGAGCGACGGGATCCAGTTGCAGCTCAAGCCGCCAGAAATCTTCTTCTCTGTGGGAGGTAAAATTAAATTTTCTGGCTAAGTTGAGCATGGAAGCGTTGTCTTCCAGGACATATGCATACACCTTCTTGATCCCGCGCGCCTGAGCAATCTCTAAAATATAGCGAGTCATGACGGTGCCCAATCCATATTTTTGCCACGGATCGCCGACCACAATGGCGTATTCGGCTGTCTCGTTATAGGGGTCGGCGGTTAGCCTGACAACGCCGGCCATGCGTTTCCTGCCCCGTTCGCTCAGCTCGGCAATGATGGCGATCTCCCGGTCGTAATCGATCTGGGTATAACGGGCCAGCATTTCGTGCGATTCCTTGACCGGCGCGAAAAAACGGAACCGCCTGGTTTCAGGCGACAGCGTTTTGAATAATTCCTCTTGCAGCGGCTCATCTTCCGGCCGGATGGGCCGGAGCAGCACCTGTCTGCCGCGCCGGATCAGGACGGTCCGCTCGTACTCGCTGGGGTAAGGGCAGATCACCATGTGGGAGAACGGTTTGACGCTCTTCCCAGCAACGGTTCCATCGAGGATGATCTTGGCATCCAGGACGATGCCGCCGCGTTCATCCACCGCAAGCGGGTCAAGGTCCACTTCGCTGATCTCGGGGAAGTCCATGATCAGATAAGCAAATTTGTACAGGAGAAACTGGATCGCCCCCACATCCACTGCTGGCGTGCCACGGTAGCCTTTCAACAGCGTCGCGATTTTGGTCCCGTCGATGAGCTGCTGGGCCAGGGCCATATTCAACGGTGGGATACCGATGTTCGTATCCTTGAAGACGTCCACGGCCAGACCGCCCATCCCGAACACGATCACCGGGCCGAAGATCGGGTCTTTCTTCGAGCCGATCAGGAGCTCGTGCCGTTTTGCGATCATTTCCTGCACGTACACCCCCAGGATGCGCGCCTCCGGCGCCCTGGCGCGCACGGCCTCCATGATCCGGTCGTAGGCCGGGTCCACTTCCTCCTCCGACTGGATGTCCGCGATGACGCCGCCCACGTGCCTTTCATAGATGATATCCGGTGAGACGACCTTCATGAGGACCGGGAAGCCGATCTGCGCGGCCAGGGCCCGGGCTTCCCGCAGGCTGCTCGCCAGCTCGCCCTTCGGGACAGGGATGTCGTAGTTGGCCAGGATACACTTGACCTCCGGCGCGATCAGGATGGACCTGCCGGACGAGGCGACCTGCTCGATCATTTTCCTGTTCGCAGCCACATGAGGCGCGAATGCATGCGGGATGGTCGCAGGCGTTTCGGTGAGCAGGCTCAGGTTGCGCTGGTACTCCACCATGTTCAGGAACGACCTGACCGCATCTTCCGGTTTCTCATAGGCCGGGATCTTGCCTTGCACAAGGATACGCCGGCCTTCTGCCACGTCGTCTTCGCCCATGAACGAGGCCAGTACCGTCTTATACGCGCCCCTGGCAATCGCCACCAGGGCCTGGGCTACGCCGGCTGCGTCGGTCATTGCTTGAGGCGTCAGGATCGAGAGGATGCCGTCCACGTTCGGGTCGCGCAGGCAAACTTTTAACGCGTTCCGGTAGCGTTCCGGACCGGCATCCGCAAGCATGTCTACCGGGTTGGCCCGGCTCCAGAACGGGGGCATATGCGCGTCCAAGCTGCGCAGCGTTTCAGGAGAAAGTTCTGCCAGTTCCCCCTTCTGGTCGATGAGGGCGTCGGTGGCGATCACACCCGGGCCGCCGGCGTTGGTGATAATCGCCAACCGGTTCCCGGCCGGCCGCCGTTGCATGGACAGGTTCTTGGCGCAATCGAACAGCTCGGTAATGCTGCCCACCCGCAGCACCCCGGCGCGCTTGAAGGCGGCATCGAAGATCTGGTCCACCCCGGTGATGCTACCGGTGTGGAATAGCGCGGCTTTGGCGCCCTCCTGGCTGCGGCCTACCTTGAGTACAATGATCGGTTTGGTGCGCGCAAAGCTCCTGGCCGCGCTCATGAACCGGCGCGCCTGGGTCAAGGTTTCCATGTAGATCAGGATGGCTTTGGTGTCTGGGTCATTCCCGAAATAATCGATCAGGTCGTGAAAGCCGATATCGAGCATCTCCCCAATGGAGACGAAATAGGAAAAGCCGACGTGTTCCTTGACCGACCAGTCCAGGACCGCGCTGCACAGGGCGCCGCTTTGGGAGATGAACGCCATGCCGCCTTTGTACGGCATCTTGCGGGAAAAACTGGCGTTGAGGTTCAATGTAGGGCGGATGAAGCCGAGACAGTTGGGACCAAGAAGGGCCATACCGCTCGATTGCAGCGATTCCCTTAATTGGTCCGCTAGCCGGTCGCCCTCTTCGCCCGCTTCGGAAAACCCGGCCGATATCACCACGGCAGCCAAGGCTCCACACGCAATGCACTCGTTCACCACATCCGGAACAGTTGGGGCCCTTGTGGCAATGATCGCCAGGTCGATCCGTTGAGGCAGGGCGGCCAGATCAGGATAGGCTTTCACCCCTTGCACGAGCTCCCGATTCGGATTGACCGGATAGACCGTTCCGGAATACCCGTTTGCGGTCAGGTTTCTGAAAAGGGAGTAGCCCACCTTCCCGGGCAAGTCAGACGCCCCGATCACCGCGATAGACCTGGGATTGAATAACTTGTGCAACTGTCTGGCGTTCAAGATTTACCTGCGACCTCCAATCAGCCTGCAAGTTACTGGCCGCACGTGGAAAGCGCTATGCCTGCATTTTTCCTTCATCTGAAAACTCTTAAATAACGAGCCTATTTCGGATACACGACCTGACCACTCTTGATGATGATAACAGGTTGGTTCAGCACCTCAATATCTTCCAACGGGTTCCCATTCACAACGATGACATCAGCCAGCTTGCCCGGTTCGAGTGTCCCAAGCTCATCACCATGGCCGCACACTTTGGCTGCGTTCCGAGTGCCTGCTTCGATCACTTCCATGGGCGTGAGGCCAGCTTCTAAAAGCAGTTGCATCTCACGCAACGGGATACCTTTTTCTATCAGCGGATCAACACCATAGTCGTTTGCCAAAGCCAGTGTTCCACCCAAACTATAAAACTGGTGTACGGGCTCTTCATAGAATTCGAAACATCCTTGCTTTAGCCAGGATGGCAGGTTAGACGATTCACACCACAATGTATGAGCATTCAGGGTCGGTACCATAATTACGTGTTGAGCGGCCAAGCGCGCCAGTCGCTCTTTGTCAATTGACATCATTGTGTAATGACCGTTATCTTTGATGAGCTCATACGCTTCTCGTGCCGAAAATACGGGCAGAGGTACATGCTCAACAACATCTACCCCGCTCTTAAGCACGATTTCCAGTACATCGGTCTCCTTGGTTAACCCCACATGTGCGCGTACCAGCTTGCCATGAGCGTGGGCCTCTTCCACAATAGTACGGACCTGGCCCAGATCGAGCATAGGCCATGTATCTTCTTTACTTCCCGGCTCCAAAGCGATCTTGATCACGTCCGCACCTCGATTGACGAGGTCCGCAACGGCCGCCCGAGCTTCCTCGGTGGTGGTTACTTCATAGTTCACGTCCGCGTGCCAGATGTTATCCGGGTAGCCGCCCGGAACTGTAATGATTGGTCCGCTTTTAAAGCCGCGCGCGGCCGGGCCAAATTTGTGATCTTGAGCAAATTGCGGCATCTGTTCCAAGGGAGATCCCATGTCACATACTGAAGTGACTCCCATTAGCAAGAAGTTGACACGCCGTACCGCTGGGTGGGAAGCGCCGTGCACATGCGCATTAAAAATGCCCGGTAAAATCGTCCCATCGATGGCATCCACTTCCTGTGCACTGGAAGGAATCTTAAAACCGGTGCGTGGGCCTACAGCTACAATGCGATCCCCTTGGATCACCACGACGCCATCGAGTATGGGATCAGCCCCATTTCCAATGATGACCGTTCCATTTTCGATCACCAGTGCGTCGGCGGCAACCTGCTGGAGCGTTGGCGAGGTGGGTAATTGCAGCGATGGGGAGGAAGTTGATTTATTATGACAAGCTACCGTTGCAAACAGCAAGAACGCGAACGTACCAAGAATCAAGCAGCGTTTCATGTCATTACTGAAGCAATTTTTTGCTCACCTTTCCTGAATTCAGATATTTATCGGCATTCCCTCCGCTCCATGGGCTGCTTCCATCAAAACTTCAGAGAGCGTCGGATGGGCGTGGACATTACGGGCGATCTCGTGCGGGGTCAGTTCCAGCATACGCGCCAGGGTCAGTTCGGGCAACAGCTCGGTCACCTCGGGGCCGACCATGTGCGCGCCCAGGATCTCGCCGTATTTTTCGTCTACCACCAGCTTGATCCAACCGAGAGCTTCTCCCAGGCCGAGCGCCTTGCCGTTGGCCTGGAAGGGGAAACGGCCCACTTTCACGCCGTAGCCGCGCTCCTTTGCTTGTGCTTCGGTTAGCCCGAAGGAGGCTACCTGCGGCTGGCAGTACGTGGCGCGCGGCATCATGGCGTAATCCAGGGCGATCGTCTCTACGCCGGCGATGTTCTCCGCGGCAATAATGCCCTGCGCCGATCCGACGTGGGCCAGCATCAGTTTGCCGGTCACGTCGCCCACGGCCCAGACGCCGGGGAGGCTGGTCTGCATCTTTTCATCCACTTCGATAAAACCACGCTCGTCCAGCTTGACGCTCAATTCTTCCAAGCCGAATCCCTTTGCGTTCGGGCGGAACCCGATCGCGACCAGGGCCTGCTCGGCTTCGAGCACCGTTTCCACCCCGTTAGCGCTGACCGCCACTTTGACCCCCATCCCCAAAGCTTCCACCGCTTCCACCTTATGGCCTACCAGCGATTTGATCCCACGTTTATCAAAAGCCCGCTTCAGCTCCTTCCCGACCTCTTCATCCTCCGTCGGGAGCAGGCCGGGAAGCATCTCGACGATGGTCACCTGCGCGCCGTAGGCGTTCCAGACGGTAGCAAACTCCACCCCGATGGCGCCGGCGCCGATGATGATGACCGATTTTGGCAGTCTCTCCTGGGTGATGGCTTCCAGATAGGTGACGATGTTTTTTCCATCGACTTTCCAGGCCGGGGGAACCAGGGAGGAGGCGCCCGTCGCCACGATGATGTTTTTCGCGGGCAGCTCTTTCGGCGCCTCTGCGGAGCCGTTGACGGAGACCGTCCCTAGCCCGGTCAGATGCGCTTTTCCCATATAAACGTCGATCTTGTTCTTCTTCATCAGGAACCCGACGCCCTTGACCAGCCGGTCAGACACCTGCCGGCTGCGCTGGACAGCCACACAATAGTCCAGTTTGAGATTGTCGAAGGAAAAGCCGAATTCCTGGCCGCGTTCCCGCAAGATGTGGGCTACTTCGGCGTTCCTGAGCAGCGCCTTGGACGGGATGCAGCCCACGTTCAGGCACACGCCGCCCAGCCATTGCTTGTCGACGATGGCGGTCTTCAGTCCCAGCTGCGCCCCGCGGATGGCGGCCACATACCCACCAGGGCCTGCGCCGATCACGATGACATCATATTGTTCAGGCATAGATTATCTCCAATGAATCAATTTCACCGGAGATAAACGAGGATGAACAAGGATATTGTCGATAAACGCGGTCAGCTTGAAGTCCTTCTTTCGGAATGACCGGTTTCGAACCGTTTATCGGACCTTCTAACGTTTATCTCCGTTTATCCCCGGTTAATCATTTGGGTTCTCGATTGCTCAGACTCTTTGCGCCTGCAAGTAATGCAGGATCTCGCCAATTGTGTTGAGCTTGCCCATGTCCTTCTCGGAGATGTCGATGTGCAGGCGCTCGCTCAAGGCGATGAAGAAGTTCAGCGCGTCGAAGGAGTTGATGTCGAGGCCTTCGCGCAGGTTATCATCTAAGTCGAGTTCTGCGGGGTCGGAGCCGAGGGCGATCCTGGCCAGTTCGGCGACGATGATGTCTTTCAGTTCACTTTCGTTCATAATTTTTCTACCTCCTGCAGGTTGCGGTTCAGAGCTTCCAGGAACAGGCCGCCTTTGTGGCCGTCCGTGGCGCGGTGGTCGCCGGCCAACGTGGCCGTCAATACTTTGCGGACCGATAAGGTGCCGTTCTCAGCCCAGGGTTGCTCGGTGATCTTGCCCAAACCGACCAGGGCCACCTGGGGCGGGTAAATGACGCCGAAGACCTTCTCCACGCCCCGCTCGCCCAGACTGGTGACGACGATGGTGGCATCGGTCAGCTCGGAAGACCGTAAGCGGTTGCTGCGCGTGCGAGTGATCAGGTCGTTCACCGCATCGCGCAGTTCGTCCAGGTTCATCATGTCCGTATCGTGAATGGCCGGGGTGATCAGGCCGCCCTGTCGCAGGTTAATCGCAAAGCCGATATTGATGGCTTCGCTGACCTGGTGCTGGCCGTCGATCCAGAAGCCGTTCAGCTCCGGCACTTCGGTCAGGGACTTGGCTACCGCCTTGAGAAGCACCACCACAGGCAGCAGGCGCTCGCGGATAGGGCGTTTCAGATTTTCTTCCTCCAGCCAGGCCAGCGCCTTGGTCATATCGATGTTGGTTTCCATGTAATAGTGCGGGATATCCCGGTTGGACTTGCTCATGGCGGCGGCGATCGCCGCGCGCATGGCGCTCTGGAAATCGGTCGGCTTTTTTACTTCGGGGGCAGGCTCCACACTGGCTTGAACAGGGGGCGGGGTGACCTTTTCTGCGGGTGGGGCCGGGGGCCGGATTTCCGGGGGTCTGGCTGCCACCGGCTCGTGAACCTTGACCGGTTCCGGAGGAACAGCCATCTTCGCCGGGGCGGCGCGCTCGATATCCGACTTTTGGATCGCCCCTCCCGGGCCGGTGCCCTGAATAGTCGTCAGGTCCACGCCCAGGTCTTCGGCGATCCGGCGCGCCAGGGGCGAGATGCGGATGCGATCCCCGCCGACAGCGGGTTGCGCAATCGCGGCTTTCATCGCTTCTTGAACTACTTGCGCCGCAGGCTTGGCCGGTTCAGGGGCAAGCTCTACAGGAACTTCCGCCGGTTCGACAACCTTCGGGACGCTGGCCTTCTGTCGAAACTCTTCTTCCGAACAAATCCTCGCCAGCACATTACCGACCGGCACTTCCTGGCCCGGCTGATAGAAAATTTCGTCCAGGATGCCGTTCTCGAAACATTCGATCTCGATGACACCTTTGGCGGTCTCCACGGCGGCGATGATGTCACCGCGCTTGACGGGGTCGCCCGACTTTACCTTCCATTCGACCAGGGTGCCGGCGTCCATATCGGCGCCCAGGCTGGGCATTTTGAATTCGCTCATCACTGCACCAACTTTCTGACTGCGGCTGTAATGGTCTCCGGTTGCGGGACGGCCGCTTCTTCCATGTGCTTAGAGTAGGGCATGGGAACTTCGGCGCTGCACAACCGGTCGACGGGCCGGTCAAGTTCATAAAACAGGTTTTCCGTGATCCGCGCGCTGATTTCCGCGGCGAGGCTTCCGCTACGCCAGCCTTCTTCTACGATCAATACCCGGTGCGTCTTGACCACCGATGCGAAGATCGTCTCGTTATCCAGCGGCCGTAGCGTGCGCAGGTCGATCACCTCGGTATCGATGCCTTCCTCTGCCAGGGTTTCAGCCGCCTTCATCGACTTCGGCAGGCAGGAGCCGTAGGTGATCAGGCTCACATCCTTGCCCGGCCGTCGGACTTTGGCATGTTCTATATCGAGTGGCTGCGGGATGGCGGGGACCATCTCGGTCATGTTGTACATCACCTGCTGCTCGAAGATCAGCACCGGGTCGGGGTCTTCTAAGGCCGGCCAGAGCATGCCGCGCATGTCTTCGACCGTTCCCGGGGCAAGGATTTTGATGCCGGGGATGTGCGCGTACCATCCTTCTAGGCTATGGGCGTGTTGTGCACCCAGTTGTCGCCCGGAGCCCGTGGCCATACGGATGACAACCGGCACATTGAAAAAGCCGCCCGACATATGCAGGATGGTGCCAGCCGTATTGAGGATCTGGTCCAGGGCCAGCAGGCTGAAGTTCACGGTCATGATTTCGACGATCGGACGCATCCCGTTCATGCTGGCGCCAATGCCAATGCCGGCAATGGCCAACTTACTGAGAGGCATGTCGCGGATCTTCTCGGGGCCAAATTCATCGAACAGCCCTTTACTGACGGCAAAGCAGCCACCATAGCGGCCCACATCAGCACCCATCAGGAAGCAGCGCTCGTCACGCAGAATGGCTTCGCGGATCGCCTGGCGCATACCTTCCCGATACGTCATTTTCACCAGCTGTTGAGGCTCTGCAATCGCGTTCTGGGTTGGGAGAGTCATGGCTGGCTCCTTTCTGTGTAAACGAAGCGGGTAAGATCTTCTACTTCTTCCCAGGGAGAGCTCTCGGCAAAATCGACCGAATGTTGCACAACCGCAGCTACATCCGCTTCTATCGCCTGGATCTCCTCATCCTGGATCAGGTCGTTCTCTTTGAGATGCTTTGTGAAAAGCAGGATCGGATCACGCTTCTTATGCTCCTCGACCTCTGCTTTTTCCCGGTACAGCTCGGCGTCGAACATCGAGTGCGGGCGGAAGCGGTAGGTGATGGCTTCAATGAAGTAAGGACCTTTGCCGGAGCGCAGGTAATCGCAGGCTTCTTTTGCGGCTGCCTCTACTGCCAACACGTCATTCCCATCGATCTGCACCGACTTGACATTGTAGCTGGCGGCTTTTTCGGTCAGGTTGGTGTTCGAATTCGTGATAGCGCAGGGCAGTACCCATGCAGTACAGGTTGTTTTCGCAGATGAACAGCGTTGGCGTTTGCCATAGGGCGCCCAGATTAAGCGATTCGTGGAATTCACCTTCGGCGACAGCGCCTTCTCCAAGGAAGCAGGCGGTCACATTGGGTTTATTCTGCATCTTATCGGCCAGGGCGATGCCGACTGCCAGCGGCAGGTGACTGCACACGATGGCGTTGCCGCCAAAGAAGCGATGGGGTTTATCGAAGAGGTGCATCGAACCGCCCCGTCCGCGGGCGCAGCCGGTCAACTTTCCGTACATTTCCGCCATGATCACGTCAGCGCTGACGCCGCGGGCTAGAGCATGACCGTGCTCGCGGTAGGTCGCGACAACGGTGTCTTCAGGGGTCAAAGCCTGCATGACACCCACCGCAATGGCTTCTTCACCGATGTACAGGTGCAGAAATCCCCTGATCTTGGAAGCCTGGTACAACTCAGCAGCCTTCTCTTCATAGCGACGGATCAGGATCATCTCGTGCAGCAGGTGATGGTAGTGTTCGCGCTGATCCGCCGACACTTTAGCCTTTTTTTCTCTCGTTGCAGATTTTGTGCTCATTCTGTCGTCTCCAGTGTGGAGGTATCGCCCTCCGGCAGCCCAAGCTCGCGGGCTTTAAGCAGGCGGCGCATGATCTTGCCGCTGCGCGTCTTCGGGAGGTATTCCACGAACTCGATTTCCTTGGGGGCTACGGCCGAACCCAGCTTGATGCGCCCAAAGCCCTGCAGTTCCATGCGCAGATCATCACTGGGATGGAAGCCCGGTTTGAGCGCCACGAAGGCCTTGACCAGCTCGCCGATAACCGGGTCGGGCTTACCGATCACGCCGACCTCAGCCACAGCGGGGTGCTCCAGCAAAGCGCTTTCGACCTCGAACGGCCCGACCATATGCCCGGCGGTCTTGATGATGTCGTCGGCGCGGCCGATGAACCAGAAGTAGCCGTCTTCGTCTTGTTCGGCCAGATCCCCGGTGATATACCAGCCGTCCACGAAGCATTTTTGATAGCGTTCTTCATCGTTCAGATAGGCGCGGAACATCGACGGCCAGCCCGGTCTCAGCGCCAGTTCCCCCTCGACGTTTGGCTCTGTTTCGACCTCCACCTTGCCCCCTTCCAGGCGATGGACGATGGCGGGTTCGATCCCCGGCAGCGGCCGGCCCATGGAACCCGGGCGGATATCCATGACGCTGTAGTTCGAGATCATGATGCCGCCGGTTTCCGTCTGCCACCAGTTATCATGGATCAAAAGGTGGAGCACTTCTTTGCCCCACACCACCGCTTCGGGATTCAATGGCTCGCCCACGCTGGCAGAGAAGCGCAAGTGGCTCAGGTCGTACAGCTCACGCGGTTTCATGTCCAGGCGCATCAGGCGGCGGATAGCGGTGGGCGCGGTGTACCAGACCGTCACTTTTTGGTCCTGCAGGATGGTATACCAGCGCTCGGCATCGAATTCCGCTTCATCCACGATGTTGGTGATGCCATGCAGCAGCGGTGCAATGACACCGTACGAGGTGCCGGTCACCCAGCCGGGGTCTGCGGTGCACCAGAAGATATCGTCCTCATGCAGGTCCAGGGCGTACTTGGCGGTCAGATAATGCACCATCACAGCCTTGTGCACGTGTACGGCGCCTTTCGGCATGCCGGTGGTGCCGCTGGTGAAGTGCAGGCAGGACATATCTTCCGGGTCGGTCGGCGGAATGGTGAATTCGGGCGAGGATTTGGCCATTAACTTCGGGAGGGAGAGCACGTTCTCTTGCAGGTCTTCCTCCACATCTGCAAGCAAAACGTACTTCAAGTCCGGCAGCCTTTCCCAGATGCCGATAATCTTCCGCTTATATTGCATCTTGGTCGTCACCAAAACCTTGGCCTGGCCGCGGAACAGGCGCTGGTAAACCGGTTCGGCCCCAAACGCAGAAAACAGCGGGCAGAACACGCTGACATTCTTCAGCGCGCCCAGCGCAGCGATATACAGCGCGGGGATACGACCTGCCAGGGCAGCAACCCGGTCACCCTTCCCCACACCGAGCGCACGAATGAGGTTGGCAAACCGGTTGGTTTGCTCTTTCAGATCTCCATAGGTAAAATCAAGGATTCCCCCGTCTTTGCCGAGCCAGCGCAGAGCGAGCTTATCTTTCTTTGGCCCTGCGGCGTGGCGGTCAATGGCTTCATGGGCGATGTTGATTCCAGCACCGTTGGGTAAGCCATCCAACTCCTGCAGAATAAAATCCCAAGAGAACTCTGAGTAGCTCTGCTCATAGTTTTTGAGGTTAGGAGGCACGGACCAATCGTCTGGAACCTTCTTGATCTGTTTGAATTCCATAGGTCCTTCTTTATTAAGTTTCTAGCTATCCGCAGTTGGTTCGTCCGTGCGTCAGATACTTTGCGCGGCCTTCCTTTGGCGTGTGACCAACTGAAGTTCCGGAATTGACCTCGCAGCCAGATCCGGGGATTCTCCTATATCCCGTGAATTTGGGGATGAAAATCAAGGCTCCCTGTTAACAAAAAACGGTCTCCGTACTCTATGCAGGCAGAGCGTCAACTCTGATGGTCTGGGTAGAGGGGAGCACCGGTGAAAAGAAGATGTCGCCGGGCCGATGAAGGATTTCTGGTTCTCATTCATAATTGCCTCAAACAGATTAGTAGGGCTCAGAAGAGATCATTCATCAACGGTTTTTTCCGGTCATGGATTGAACGGGAGGAGCATCCGAATTTGACTGATTAGATTATCTTGATGGCTTAACCTCCTTATTTCTATTCCAAATTTACGACTTCCTAAATATGGCGACAAAAATGCCATAGACATCATGTCTACGGCATCGATGAACTACATTTCTCAACCTGCAAGCAGGGACCGTCTTCGCTTGGCTTCGATGAATTTGATTGTGATTAATTTCATTATAGAGCAGATGACATATTCACCTAATCTGCCATTCGTCAGGGGAAAAGGGTGACATTCATCCTGTCCCTCCGGTGTCGGCGCCCCTTCTTCTCAGCCAGTCTGAACCCAGTACCAATGCGAGGGATAATACTCCCAGCATCAAAGCTGCACTGTATGCCCCGATGTACTGCCGCTCATCCAGCGCCCGATAGATGAATAATGTCGCTGTTTCTGTCCTGCCCTGGACGCCCCCGCCTACCACCAAAACCGCCCCGAATTCGCCGAGCGCCCGGGCAAAGGTAAGCGTGATCCCGTAGATCATCCCCCAGCGTAAGGCAGGGAAGGTCACCCGCCAGAAGGTTTGCCATCCGCTAGCGCCTAAGGTGGCCGCGGCTTTCTCCTGTTCAGTGCCAAAGGACTCCAGAACCGGGATCAACTCGCGGATCATAAACGGCAAAGTCACAAATAACGTTGCCAGAATCATGCCTGGTAGGGCGAAGGCAACCCGAATTCCCAGAGCCTCCACGAGGGGGGCCAGGAAACCATTGCGACCAAAGAGCAATAGCAACATATACCCGGCAACAACAGGAGATATGGCGAATGGCATATCAACTAAACCGTTGATCAGACCGCGACCGGGAAAACGATGCCGGACAAACACCCAGGCGACAATTGTGCCGAAGATAGCGTGAAAGGCGACAACCACCAGACTGATCCATAATGTATTCCAAAATGCAACCAGAATATCGGGCTGGTTGAGCGATGAGAGGGCGGCTCCCAGCCCGCGCTCAAAAGCCCCAAACACCAGCGCGACAAGGGGAGTAATGATGAGAAAGCCAACATACCCCAGCACGAGCGTAATTAAGATCCAACTACCCCATTTGCCTCTGTTTCCAGCCATACGTTTCGGGAGAGTTTTTATTCTTATGCGAGAAGTGTCCGATGTGCTTGTTATCTTCATGCTTGCTCCTTTCCCGAACGCTTGCGCAGATAGTCGGCAAAAACCAGCAACCCAAAGGCAATAGCCACCATCACAATGGATACCGCGCTGGCTCCCAGGCGGTTCTCCGATTCCACTTCCCCGAACACATAGACCGCGGCAGTCTGCGAGACGAAGGGGATGTTTCCGGCAACGATGACAATCGAACCGAATTCCCCGATGGCGCGCGCAAAACTGAGCAACGCTCCGGTCAGGATTGGTAAAGTCAGAGGCGGGATGATGATGCGACGAAAGATCGTCCAGCTGCCCGCGCCCAGCGTGGCCGCTGCATGTTCCTGCGTGCGGTCCAGTTCAAGCAGCACCGGTTGCACAGAGCGCACGACAAAGGGAAAGGTGATAAACAACAGGGCCAGGATGATCCCCGGAGGGGCGAACATGATCGAAATGTCCCATTGTTCTTTAAGCCATGCGCCGAGCGCCTCCTGAGGTCCGAAGAGGATCACCAACATCACCCCCGTCACCAGCGTTGGGATAGCCAGGGGCAGGTCAATGATCCCGTTGAGGATCGTTTTACCCGGGAAGTTGTAACGCACGAGAACAAATGCGGTTAGCAAGCCCATAACCGTATTTATTGCGGTCATGACAGTGGTCGTCCACAGCGTGAGCTTCAATGCCTGCCAGGCAACGGGGAGCGTGACCTGGCGCCAAAACTCCACCAGACCTTCCCGCAACCCATCTTGCAAGATGACCAGCAACGGGATAATCAAAATCACCAGCAGATAGCTGAGGGCAACCGAGCGCAGCCCCCAGCGTCCCCAGGGAAAAGATGTTTGCTGTTCCTTGCTTTCTATTTTCATCATAATATATTGCCACTTTCAACCAGCAGCAAGCGCTTTATTCGCCGACCTGGATGCCCTGCACAGTGGCAAACACCTTATAGAAAATGCCTTCGTCACCGAAGAAGGCGGGCGTGGCTTCCGCCCAACCGCCAAAGTAATCAATGCTGAACAGATCGGTGATCGGCGGGTACGTTTCGGCTGTCGCCTTTGCTACCTCCGGGTCAGGAGAACGCAGGCCATACTTTGCAAAGATCTCCTGCGCCTGCTTGGTAAAGAGGAAGTCCACAAAGGCTTCAGCAACTTCACGTGTACCATGTTTATCGACATAGGTATCGACCAGGGCCACCGGGTTATCGATCCGAATCGTGGAGGTGGGCAGCACCAACTGGTAATTCAGCCCGGTCTGCTGGCCGACCAACACCTCGTTTTCATAAGTAATGGCTATGTCGCCAACACCCTTTTCGAAATTGGTGATGGACTCGCGCGCGCCCTTATCCATGATCGAAACGTTCTGCAATACGGCAGCCAGGAATTCCTGGGCTCCCGTGTCATCCGCTGAAAACCCTTCCACATGGCCGCGTTTGGCTGCGCCATATAAGGCCAGCACATTCCACATCGCGCCGCCGCTGGTCTTCGGATTTGGGGTCAGGATTTCGATCCCCGGCTGGGCCAGATCCGCCCAATCATTGATATTCTTGGGATTCCCATCGCGTACGGCAAACGAAACCACCGATGTGCTGACCATCCCCCCAAAAGGTTTGCCGCGCCAGTCATGGGTGATCAATCCCGCGCTTTCGATGCGGATTACATCCGCCTCCAGGGATAAGGCCACGATATCGGCTTCAAAGCCCTCCACTACAGCACGCGATTGCGCCCCCGAACCCTGGTACGATTCTTCGAAGGTTACCCTCTGTCCGTTCTCATCCTGCCACTGTTGCTGGAAGATGGGGATCAATTCCCGGTAGGCTTCACGCGGGGTGGTATAGGCGGCAAGGATTAAGGTAACTTCATTGCCGGCTCCACTTCCTGTCCCATTTTCTCCGCCAGCAGCATCCGCTGAACAACTGGATGTGAAGAGAATGATCATCAGCAGGGGGAATACCAATGTTTTATGCAGTTTGGGTAACATTTTTTCCTTTCATTGAAGTTTTATAACTAATCAGCCTGCATTTAGAGAGGTGGCAAAAACGGTGTGCGTGGGGGACGTACGCCCCCCACGCACACCGTTTTTGCCCTACTTTTTTGCATAAGCCTGAGCAGATACGAAGTTTTGGCTCTTCGGGAATCTCGATGGTAGTTACCTACAAAATCCAGAAGAACCGAAGTTTTCATAGTCTTACTGGAAAGAGCTGGTCAGTTGAAGATGAGCGTCTTTTTGTGATAATGCGACCGGACAATCAAAAGCGAGCAATTGCCCGCGTTTTTCATCACCCGCTCAAGGACTCCCGATAGGGAGATCCGTCCGTCCCGACCGGGTAAAGGGGCTCCAAGCACAACCAGTTCGCAGTCTCCATTCTTTATTTCTGCGATAATCTCATCGTGTGGATCGCCTACCCTCAATTCATTTTCTGTAGGCACGCCAAACATTTCCAGGCTGTGCTTGCCTCCTTCCATAAATCGTTCGACATGCTGGCATTGGCGCTCATTGTTTTTCTCTTCGCTGATCACCGTCAGTAATTTGGCATGAGCGCCCAGGTGACGGAGCAACCGTCCGGCGAACATGACATCATCCTTTCCAGGCTCTCCACTTGCAGCGCATACCAACGCCTTTTCCAGGTGCGCACCCGGATGCGCGGCTAAAAGCAAATGATGATCTCCGGAATTGAGAATATCTTCGGCAAATTCCAGTCCTTCCACCGGCCTCCATCCAACGATCACGAGATCAACCGGACTCTGTTCGATCGATTTTGCGATTGCGACACGGGTTGGGCCTTTATCGGTACGCACTTGAATGGAAGCCATGCCGCTGCCGATTTGTTTGCGGGCATCCTGGAGATAGGCATCCAGCGAATCTTCATCATCCCCTACTCCGAGCAAGACCGTTCGCGCATGGGCCATGCGCGCCAGGTAGCCGCCCAGGCTGATCGCAGACTGGCTGCGCAATGACCCGTCCGTGACCACGAGAAAACTCAGACCAGGATGAGATAGCGCGTGTAAACGGCGGATGCCTACCCAGGCCTTTTCACCGACTGAAAGCGGTAGAGTTGCAGCTTGCTCGGCTGTTCGACTGGACTCTATCACCATGGTTTGTCTTCCGAAGGGGACTACCGGGGAGATTGCACGTACGCCCGGGATTGCCGCCAATTCCAGTCTGATCCTTTCGCTCGGACCGTTGAATCCAAGGCTGGTCACTACCCCTTCCCCTAATGGAGTGCAACCTAAAGCTGCCTTATCCTCTGCCAGCACAAGATCCTCCGGACGAAACACCACCTGGACCCTGCCATCCGCGCTGAACTGGGTTGCTTCATTGGCTAGCTCGAATTTGTGTGGACCGATTTGAATTTGCGCCCCTTCTGTTTGACCAAGCAAGATATTCGCTGTCCCCAGGAAAGAGGCCACAAATTCGGTCTGGGGCCGGCGGTACAGGTCACGAGGAGAGCCCACTTCCACCAGTCGCCCATAGCTCATGACACCCATCCTGTCTGCCAGGTCAAATGCTTCCTCTTGATCGTGCGTCACCAGGATGGCTGTTACCCCAAATTGTTTTTGAATTGCTTTTAAGGACCTTCTCAATTCCCCACGGATCTTGGCATCCAGCGCGCCTAAAGGCTCATCCAGGAGCAACACATCCGGTTCGAGGGCTAGCGCCCGTGCCAGGGCCACACGCTGTTGTTGGCCGCCGGACAGTTGATGTGGCATTCGATCGCCCAGGCCAACCAGGCCAACCAATTCCAACAGCTCATCGCGTTTAAAGTTGGCGCTCTTTTTTCGGCGTTTTCTGAATTTGCAGGCCGAACTCAATGTTCTCAGCCACCGTCATATATTCGAAGAGAGCATAATTTTGAAATACGAACCCGACTTTCCGTTTCTGGGTTGGAAAGTTGGTGACATCGCGACCATGCAGCAGTACCCGTCCCCCTTCTGCAGACACAAGGCCAGCGATGATATTTAAGACTGTTGTTTTTCCACTTCCGCTGGATCCTAGAAGCACAAAAAATTCGCCATCCTTGATTTCTAAAGAAAGGTTGTTGACAACAATCTGTTGTTCGTAGCGCTTGGTTACGCCCTCAAGCACAATGGACATCCTCACCTCATCGTTCAGTCTTCGCTCGTATCTGCAATGCCACATTACTCGAGAGAAGTTCGAATGTGACATTGTCATGGCAGTTATCTTTGCTCTTAAGATAACGCTGAGGTGTGACTAATCCGGTGATAGAGTTGTGACAATCGTGTGACAATGTGATTTTAGTTTCCCCCGCCCCGTTCTTCCTTCTTTATCGTTTCAGCAAAAAAGCATACCCAATTCCCTGCAGATTTTGGATGTAATAAGGATTGGATAAATCTGGCTCAATTTTGGCGCGCAAGCGACGGATTAGCTGCCTGAGCATTTCGGGACTACCACCTCCTGGTCCCCAGACATCACTGATCAAATCATCAAAAGTGAGCACCTGCCCTTGATTCAACATCAGGACTTGAAGCAACACACTTTCCAAGGGTGTCAGGGTTCTCGGGGTTTCGTTTTTCAGGTGTATTTCCCTCAATTTTGGATTGAATTCGAGACCTTCGACGGACATCCTGGCAGGCTGCGTTGGAACAGGCGTCCCCGCTCTCCGCAAAACAGCCTGAATGCGCGCCACCAGTTGGCGGGGGCTGAACGGTTTTAGAATGTAATCGTCCGCGCCGGTTTCCAATCCGGTCACAATATCCGCTTCATCGTCTCGCACGGTGAGCAGAATGATGGGAATATCCGATTCGCTGCGAATCTGTTTGCATATGGCAAAACCGTCCTGCAGCCCTGGCTTGCCGGGCAGGTTAACGTCCAGGACAATCAGGTCTGGTTTATCATCCGCCCAACGAAGCAGGGTGCTGGTCGCATCGTCAGCAATGATCGCCTCGAAACCCGCGCGCCTGAGCGTGAATACGACCAGGTCCGCCAAAACACGGTCATCATCGACAACCAGGACCTTCATACCCGGCTCCCGTTTGCCAACGGTAGGGTAAACCAAAAAGAGGTTCCACCTTCCGGCAGATCGGCAACGCCCACTTCCCCTCCTTGCGCTTCTACAATGGCCTTGACCACCGACAGCCCCAGCCCGGCGCCCTGCTTTGCCCGCTCATTCGTAACGTCCAGATGCGCAAACCGCCGAAAGAGATGATCGCGCTGTTCGATGGGCACTCCTCGACCCTGGTCATGGACTTCGATGCGCAGTTTGTCTGTCTCGATAAAATGCTTGAGCTGAATTACACCGTTTTGCGGGCTGTGTTTGATTGCGTTCGAAAGTAAATTAACCAGTACCTGCACCGTCCGGCGCTTATCTGCCAGAACCATGATAGGTCCTGTCACAGGCAAAGCAGACAGACACAGCGCATATTTTTTGGCAAGAGGATCGATAACTTCTCGAGCATCTTTCAAAATGGCATCATATAAAACGGGTTGAAGGGAAACCTTGAACCTGCCTGCTTCCATACTGGCCGCTTCAATCAAGTTGTCGATCAACGCCTGTAAGTTAGTGATCCCCAAATTCAAAGAGACCAACAGGTCCTCGATCTCAGCTTGAGAAAGATTTTCCAGATTATCCAACAACAATTCGGTCGAGGCCTCCAACGCGGACAGCGGGGTGCGAAATTCGTGGGTAACGTTGGCCAGGAAGTCACCCAACAGGCGATGGATGTATTCTTCGTTGGTGACATCGCGTATGACCAGGGCGCGCGTCCGGCTATCTGCTTCCGGAGGAATGAAGTTTGTCTTCGAAATAGAGAGTAAGCGCTCCTGCCCATTTTTGAACTTTACGGAGACGCGCCGTTGCTGGCCCGGAATTGGAAGCTGACTGGTAAACGCCGCTTCTCCTTCAGTGGACAAGAAGATGTCATCTACATTTCGGCCAACTAGGTCTTCACCCTCGGATTGTAAAATCTTTGCCACGCCTGCACTGGCAAATGTAATCCGATCCCGGTTGTCCAGCGTAAGCAAGCCTTCAACGATTGAGTTGAGCAGTTGCTCGATCCAGGCTTTCTCAGCCTGTAATTGTTCCATCGTATGCTGAAGCGCCACGCGTGCATCTTCAAGCGTATTGGCTAACTGGTTGATTTCCCAGATGGATGATTCAATAGATACGGGGGTTTTCAGGTCCCTCTGCCGGAATTTAGTCGCGGCATTCGCAAGATTAACGATTGGTTGGCTGATTCGCTGAGATTGCCATATCCCCAGGCTGGATGCAATCAGGATGATGAAGAGCAATCCCACCCATAGCGTATTGTTCAGGCTTTGTTGAATGGCCAGCTGCTCATCTACATTGAGCGCGCTGATTAAATTTATATCTAAAGATGGTTCTATCTCTGATGTAGCCAGCAGATAACGGTGTTCATTAATCTCAACAACCCTTTGAGCAAGCGAAGTTTCCAATGATTGCCTACCATTCCTTTGCAGGTTGTTTGCGAGACTCAAGGGCATCCCAAGGTTGGGTTCACTTGAAAGTATCACTTGATTCTGTCGAATTAAAAAGTATAAGAGCCCGGTTTCATCTTGGAGTTCTGCCAAGATGGTGGAGATCCCTTTTCCAACAATGACTTTGTAGGGTGGATCTTGAGCAAGCGATAAATTAGCGATTGCATACAGATACAATTCGTTTTCAGATGAAATAACGGAGTAGCCGGACTGGCCGTTTGCAAAGCAGAGTTGTGCATCTGAATTGTTGGGATGGGTTTCCCCTACTTCATCATCTCCCGCGCAAATTAAAATCAAATCAAGGCTGGCGCCTTCTTGCAGAGTTTTCAGATAGCGGTCCAGAGTTGGAGGATCATTTTCTTCCAATAATTGTGTAAGCGTGGGACGTTGTGAAATCAAAAGCGCCAGGCTTTGCAGGTCAGATCGTTCCCTGGCGAAAAAAGCACGAGTAGCCAGGTTGGTCTGGTCCAGGAGAAATTGCGTCTGGGAGGAGGCCTGCCTGTTAAGCAAAATGATCACGGGCACGCTTATCCCCACGCCAATCCCCAAAAATCCAGCCAGAAAGGCCAAGACAAGCTGAGATCTCAATCTGCGCGGATGATACTTGTATTGCATAAAACCTACCTTGGCATAAATTGGAAAGCCTGAGCACTCTTAATTTTCATTATATTTGATTTCACCGTCAGGAACGTACAGGCTTTTTACAAGAGCTGGCTCTCCCGTTTAACGGGAGAGCCAAAAAACTGAATTCTGTCACACCTTTGTCACAGGCCTATCACAATGCCTGTCACGATGCTTCGATATAGTAAGTTATCAGTACTTCACGAAAATCAAAAGAGGTCCCGAAAAATGGGGTGCGAGCGGGCGTACGCCCGCTCGCACCCCATTTTTCGGGCTTCTACTAGCTATTTCGTGATCTACTGAGTATGGTTAGAAGATTTATCCGTACACAACCAATGATAAATGTACATATTACCTTTGCCCAATGGATGGGTAATCGAGAAGAATAACGCTGGGATCGGTTTTTATTTTCGAAAATATGGAGTCTGAAAATGAAAAGATCTTATACCTTCCTTGTTGTGGGACTGCTGCTGATCATCGTATTCGGCGCTTGTGGCCCGGTTGCTGCTCCTGAAAATGGAGGCGCGTTGAAGGGGAACATTTCTATCTCCGGTGCTTTTGCTATTTATCCCCTGATGACCCGTTGGGCGGAGGAATTCCAGCGCATCCATCCCGGTATACGATTCGATATTTCCAGTGGCGGTGCAGGAAAAGGCATGGAGGATGTGCTCGCCAGAAAAGTGGACATCGGGATGGTCTCTCGCGAGATTACTTCCGAAGAACAAGCGCAAGGTATTTATCCGTTTCCCATCGCCAAAGATGCGGTCTTTGCTCTTGTCAATGAAGATAATCCTGTGCTGGATGAATTGATGGCGCAAGGCGTATCCTCGGAGATTTTGAGCAAAATCTTTATCACCGGCGAGATTACTACCTGGGGAGAAGTGGTAAGTGATACCACCATCACCGATGAAATTCAGGTTTATACCCGTCAGGATATATGCGGAGCGGCTGCTATCTGGGGAGCTTTCCTGGGTGGAGCACAGGAAGATTTGCGCGGTGAAGGCAAGTTTGGCGACCCGGGCATGATGCGGGCTATTCAGGCCAATCCATCAGGTATTGTTTACAACAACCTGATTTACGCCTATGGATTGGGAGATGTACCTCCAAAAGGAACGATTATTTTGCCTATCGATTTCAATACAAATGGACAGGCCGATCCGGAAGAGATTTTGGATACCCGCGAAAAGGCAGCAAACGCGGTCAGGTCTGGACTTTATCCTGCTCCACCCTCCCGTGTTCTGTACCTGGTGACGAATGGACCTCCAGAAGGTATCGTGCAATCTTTTCTGGAATGGATATTAACTGATGGGCAGGCCTATGTGGAACCCTCTGGATACATTCGCCTACCTGAAGAACTACTAGAATCGATCCTGTAAAGCACCCAGTTGTTACGCTCAGTGAACCCATGTCCCGTTGCCGGGGCCGCCAGGTTGAACCGAAAGAACCGAGTAGAAATACTTGCTTTTTTCGTTGCTTTCTGCCTGTTTTCGACCCAGTTGCATTCTACAGGACTTACGCAGTTCGCGAAAAGAACCCGTCTCTCTCATCCGTTTGCGTAAGTTCTGTTCTACAGCGGTGAAGAACACCTATTGAGAAGAAAAGGGATGCAAGGGAGCCAGAAAGAGAAGGGTAGCAATAGGCGTGCAACCAGCGCCTCAGCAAGAGGGTAGAGGAGGCCTCATAGGATGTCAAAAAAGGAAAAGGTTCGAAACAAGGTAGAATCACGGCTACGGCATGTCACACTTACCAAGAGGTTCTGCCTGGTAGAGGCCAAATCAGCAGGTAGAAGCTTCGGGTGAGGTGGCATGCCGTCTGGGATCAGGAAAAGTCAAAGCGGATCTGATAACGGCCAGAATAAAGAGCACAGAAAGCAGTGGGGTTCAGGTGCAAGTTACGCCAGGCTTCCAACAAGCGGAAAGCGATATTCTTGAGCGAGCCGACACCTTGAGGGAAAGCCTTACGAAACAAGGAGCCCTTCTCGATCAATTGGAAGAGCAAGTAGGCAATCTGGAGCAAGTAGTAGAAGACTTTACGAGCGGTCTCATTTTGGCTGTAAGGGTGTTCGAGATGGAAGCCGCCGTTTTTCTGGATATTGAAGCCTTCGTTTTCGACACTTCGACAGGCTCAGTACAGGCTTTCCAGCGCAGTCGTCCGCCCTGATTGGCCAGCGTATCGACATTGCGGGTGGTCGGGATGAAGTTGGTCAGCCATTTGAAGGTTGTGGTGTTTGTATCTGCCTGGCAAGTTGACCGGGTTTCTTGGCAGACCAGCATATTCAAAGCGTGGTGACGGTCCTGGCTATCGCGATAATCGATCTGCCTGGCCCAGTGATATTTCTGAATGATCTCCTGCTGCTGACCCAGTCGGATCTGCTTATGGTTTTCAGGTGTCTGAGAGCATACCAGGTGATACGTGCGGTGAACCTGGGGAAGATCAGCCTCCTGGAGTACGATCAGGTAACGCCAGTTGTAATCGTGGCAAAGTTGAAAGGTTGGACCACCTGCAAAGAGCCCATCTAGCAACAGGCAGATTGGTAAATGAGGAAAACGGGCTTTCAGACGTCTGCTCAAACGATAAAAAGCTTTCAGTTCGCAGTCTTGTTTATCCGCTTGTGGATCAAGGTTCTCGATAAATTCGGTCATGAGCGAAAAAGCAAATCCATTGACGGTGACCAGTTTGGCTTCCAAGACCGGATGATAGTAGAGGCTTTCCCCGTTGTTGAGTTTCCTGGTCATGCAATACTCACAATGACGCTCTCGGAAAGTCAGCACCCCCGTTCCGTCAATCGCAACCAGAAAGTTATCAAACAGTCGCCAGCGATACAGGATTTTCTTACGGATCAGGCTCTCCACCATCCGGCAAACGACTTCTTGCACCTCCCCTGGCGCTATTCTTTTGAAGGCATAGTTGAGTGTGTCTCCATGCGGCACTTCTTCTCCCTCAAACCAGGCTCTAAACTTGACTTGCGAAGGCACATTCCCCCGCAGTTGATAGTTGATTTGCCGCCGCGCTCCCAACCGAAACAGATACATCAGCACCCCTGCGCTCAGTAGCCCTTCCAGTGGATACGTGACCAACGCAGGATTGCGTCCATCCCTGACGCTCCGGAACAGCTTCTGCCAGCCTCCAAAATATTGAGACAGCGTGCCGCAAAAGGCTTTCAGCAAGGCCTTTTGCTCATCCAATGCTTGACCCTGCTTCTCTTCGTCAATCAAGTGTGTTTGTTGTCCATTTGGTTTGCTCATCCCCCAACCTTACCCCATTGTGCGAAAATTCTTGTGCGAAAAACCTTCGGTTCTTCACCGCTGTCTGTTCTAAAAGGTTAATGCACAGAATCGAATTGTAGGGTATACTAAATTGCTTGATTAACAGAAGTTCTAATACAAAAAGTACGTTTTTGGTTTGGAACCCATGATTGACAAAGCAATATCTTAAGAAGAAAGGAGTTCCAAATCATGGCTGAAAGAATACAAGGTACAGTAAAGTGGTTCAATGGTGGCAAAGGCTACGGTTTCATTGAGCGCGCAGAAGGTCCGGATGTCTTCGTGCATTACAGCGCCCTCACTGACAATGGCGGTTACCGCAACCTGGAAGAAGGCCAGCGCGTAGAGTTCGAAGTTGTGCAGGGCCAAAAAGGCCCGCAAGCAGAGAATGTTACTGTAATCTAAAACGGTTACAATCGCACAAACAAAAACGGGATAGCAAAGTGGCTATCCCGTTTTATCGTTTTTTGGTGATTACTCAGCCTGTGCTGTAGAAGAGAGCTCGCCAGGCTTGAGCAGATACGTTTTTTGTAGATATGCAAATTTTGGTCAATGCTTATGCTAGAAGAGAATGACTTTTGGGATTTTTATTGGGAAACGCGCTTGCTGCCGATGGAAAACCTGGGCAAGCGGGCTGCCATCCTGGCAACATCCAGGCTGATTCGCCTGCTTGCACGGGAAGTCGACCACCCTTTGCGATTGCTGGAGTTAGGCTGCGGCGAGGGACAGATGATCGGTACGCTGTTGGATGCCCATTTCCAGTTATGCGCCATCCAATCTTCTGTGGGCGTGGACTACAACGCACAATCACTGGCGCGCTGCCGGCAGGATTATCCAGGCTTAAGTTGTGTGGAGGGGAATTTTACAGATCCGGATGTCCTTGCTGGTCTGGGCAAATTCGAGCTTGTCCTGCTTATCAATGCTTTGCACGAGGTATTTTCAGATAGCCTTTCCCGGGAACCGGGCGAAATCGATATCCCGGCCGCCAAACAGCGCGTAGAACAGGCGCTTGCTGATGCTGCTAGCCGTCTGGAACCCGGAGGCTGGCTGGTTTTATTCGATGGGCTGGAGCCTCCCGGGGATCCGCATCAAGTCCTGCGCATCCGCTTCCGGGATTACCAGGTACGCCAGGAATTCCAGGACTTTGTGGAGCAGTACCAACCTTTTCACATCGCATATCGGGAGGTGGAAGACCCATTGTGTGTTGCGCTATCGCAGCGCGATTTTACCCGTTATATCACCAAGTCTATCTTTCTTGGGAAACAACTTTGGGAAACCGAGCGATTGCAGAGTTACCAATATTTTACGGAAGAAGAGTATCGAGAAGCGTTTGCCCGTCATGGATTGGAAATATCCGAGCTGCACACACTGACCATGAACGATGAAAAATGGCGCTACCGGGTGGAGATCGAAACCCCAGGGTTTCAATTTCCAGACGAGCACGTCTTGATCCTGGCGCGCCAGGTTGGATGAGAAGGACAGTTACCCATTCGCCGAGCCTTATCAGGCAATTGCATTTTCCAACCGCGAGTAGAAATACTTTTTGGCTATTTCTGTGACCAGGACATAAAGCGCCGTTAATCCGAGCATCATCAGCATAAGCGGAACAGGCAACGGGATAAAGCCAAATATGAAGTTGAAGGGGAGATACGGCAACACAAGTGTGATACCTACAACGGTCAGCGTGCTTACCAGCAAAAGTTTGCCTGGCCGGCTGCGGAAGAACAGATGACGCGTTCGCACGACGAGCGCGATGACCAATTCCGTTAATAATGACTCAATGAACCAACCGGTACGGAACACTGCTGGCGAAGCGTGGAACAGAAACAGGAGCACCCCGAAAGTCAGGAAATCGAAGATCGAGCTGACCAAGCCGAAGAGCACCATGTAATCACGGATGAAAATGGTGTTCCAGCGACGCGGCTTTTCCACCCATTCCAGGTCTACATTGTCGCTAGCGATGGTAGTGGCGGGAATATCGGACAGGAAGTTGTTGAGCAGGATTTGGGGAGCGAGCAAAGGCAGAAATGACAGGAGCAGTGAAGCCCCGGCCATGCTGAACATGTTGCCGAAATTGGCGCTGATCGTTGTTAGAATGTACTTAAGCGTGTTGGCGAAGGTTACTCGACCCACATCAATCCCCTCCCGCAGAATGTCCAAATCCTGCTTGAGCAGCACGAAGTCAGCGGCGTCTTTGGCCACGTCTACTGCCGTGTCAACCGAGATGCTCACATCGGCAGTATGGAGGGCCGGTGCATCGTTGATGCCATCACCCATATAGCCGACCACATGGTTGGTCTTGCGCAAGGCCAGGATGACGCGTTCCTTCTGGTTGGGATCGACCTCCGCGAAGATGGTAGTTCGCTCGGCGGCATGCCAGAGGGCCTCGTCGGGCATTTCATTCAGCGCGTTACCAGTCAACAAACCCATAATTGGTAGGTGTACAGCTTCAGCGACATGCCGCGCTACCTTCTCGTTATCCCCGGTGATGATCTTGAGTTGGACGCCGCGTTTTGCCAGATCGACGATGGTTTGCTGCACCTCGGCCTTTGGGGGGTCGAAAAATAGCAGGAAACCGATGAAGGTCATTTCTTTTTCGTCGGCGCTCGAATAGGAGTTGGCTTGCCCATCCAATTTCCGGATTGCCACACCCAACACGCGAAAGCCTTTCTCGCTCCATTCGCTGTAGCGTCCTTCAATCCCTTTCAGCATTTTATCATCTAGCGGATGGCTTCCGTTTCCCGCCTGTACTTGAGTGCTGAGTTCCAGAATGTTTTCCAGCGCGCCTTTGGTGATGAGAGTACGTTCCCCTTGATTATTGGCGGTCACCACACTCAAGCACTTGCGCACAAAGTCGTACGGGATTTCATCGATCTTCCGCTCGACGCCGCTCTGTTCCCCGGCTTGTTGGGCGTAAGCGCTGATGGCATCATCCAATGGATTGTTTATCCCGGTTTGATATTGTGAGTTGAGATAGGTGTAACTTAGAACGGTGGCAGATGGCTGTCCATCGGGATCAAGTGCACCATCCAGTCGGACGATGCCTTCGGTGAGGGTGCCGGTCTTATCAGTGCAAAGCACATCCATGCTACCGAAGTTCTCAATCGAGTTCAACCGGCGCACGATCACACCGCGTTTGGCCATCTGTTGTGCGCCGTGGGCAAGGGTGATGCTGATGATGGCGGGCAAGAGTTCAGGCGTCAGGCCCACTGCCAGTGCGAGCGCAAAGAGCAGCGAGTCAATAGGCGGTTTGGCGAGGAAGATGTTGATGGCCAGAACCAGCACCACCATCACCAGCATGACCTGGGTCAGCAGGTAGCCAAAATTTTGGACACCGCGTTCGAACTCTGTTCGAGCCGGGCGCAGGCTGAGCCGTTCGGCAATCTGCCCAAACACAGTCGCTTTGCCTGTTTGCACGATCAAGACTTGTGCCGTTCCGCTGCTTACATTGGTGCCCATAAAAACACAGTTGGTTCGTTCTGCTAAACTGGCCTTGGCCGGGACAACTCCGGGAGTTTTCTCCACCGGAAAGGTCTCGCCGGTCAGCACTGCCTGATTCAAAAAGAAATCGTTGGTCTCCAGCACGATCCCATCGGCTGGGATCAGACTACCCGCGGAGAGCAAAACGACGTCACCTGGAACCACCTGGTCGGAGGGTATCATGTGCGGTTTGCCGTCGCGCAATACGCTAGATTTGATAGTAACCTGCGAACGCAATTTCTCAACGGCTTTGCTGGCCCGATATTCCTGCGCAAAACCGAGCATCGTGCTGCCAATGATCACGGCTAGCACGATGCTGGCATCGGTCCACTCGCCCACAAAGGCGGAGACAATGGAGGCGAAAATCAAGATCAGAACCAGAGGGCTTTTAAACTGGCTCAACAGCAGCCTAAACGCCGTAGTTTGTCGCTGTGCTTTAAGCGCGTTTGACCCGTATTGTTTGATGCGGCTCTCAGCGTCTGTTTGTTGGATGCCGTTATTTGTAGCGTGCAGCACGGTCATGAGCTGCTCGGCGGTGAGCGTCCAATAGGCATTCAAAGTTGCGATACTATTCGTTTGTTGTGCCTGGGATTTGTTGGGAAAACGGCTGAATGGTTTCATCTGAAAATTAGCTGAATTCAACAACCTTTTTCATATTGTCCTGGTTAGCGTTCCATTGGCGTCTTGAACTGCTCTTCTGCGTCTGCCTCCATTCGGTCTAAGCGTGTGTAGTAATCTCGAAACTCTTTCAGATGCGCCCAGGCGATTTTTCCGGTGAGCACCAGGTCATCACCGGTCACATCGGTCTCCGGATCGCTTGCGCCATGTTCGAGTTCTACCTCGAGCCCTCGCCGAAACTGCTCCAGGTCAATTTGTGACCAATCGATTTTGAGCTGTGTTTCGATTGAGCGAGCTTCTTCAATTGAGAATTGTCTTTTGTTGCTCATGTGATCCTCGCTTTTCTTTTTCCAGTATCAATGCCTTGATGAATTAGCGTTCCTGAAATCAATAAACCCTCGTTGCACATCTACCGATATTAACTTCACTCCAATCTGATCACCGACATCCAGGCCCTCGAACCCCTGTACCAGTTTGCCTTCGACCGGCAGGCTGAGAAGCCGGACCCACGTTCCCTTCTCGGAAGCACCCGTAACAATCGAAACGAAATGCTCTCCGATCCTTGATTCAAGCAGCAGCGCGGCGGCGGATTTTTCCACCCGGCGTTCCACTTTGTTGGCCGCATCTTCTGCTTCTGTGCAATGGACAGCCAGATCATCCAATTCATCTTTGCTGTAGGGCGCAGGGTTCCCATCCAGGGCTGCTTTCAACAAGCGCTGCGTCAGCAGGTCAGGGTAGCGGCGATTGGGAGCTGTCGAGTGGCCATAGTCTTTGACTGCCAAACCAAAGTGACCCGGAGCGTTCGCTTCAGGAAGTTCGGCAACATACTCACCCTTCCCCAGAAGCTTGATCACTGCCAGGGACAAGTCGGGGAAGCGCAGGGGATCCGCGGCTTTTTCATGGATGAGGAACTCTTCCAGCGCTTTTGAATCCGGATTGGGCGGCAGTCCGAACTTGTGGTCCGACGCGATTTCTACGATCCGCTCCCATCTTTTGGGCGTGCGCACCATGCGCCGGATCGAGGGGAATCCGTTGGCTGAGAGATAACGCGCAGTTACACCGTTTGCCGCGATCATGAAATCTTCGATGATCTCCTTGGCGCGGTTCTTTTCCTCTATTTCGAGCGCGCGGATTTGATCGCCATCGAAGACCGGCTTGGCCTCGATAGTTTCCAGGCTAAGCGCTCCATGTTGATGCCGGAGTTTCTTCATACTTTGTGCTACCCGATCCTGGAGTTGCAGATTCTCAGCCAAACCTGGCACGGCAGCAATTTCTTCGGGAATGTCGGCTTTCCTTTCCAGCCAGGCGGCAACACTGTTATAGGCCAGTTTCGCACGATTGTGTACCCAGGCTTTGTAGATGGTTGACTCTGCAAGCGACCCATCCGTACCGACCAGCATCTCGACCACAATGGCAATACGATCCTGGTCCAAATTCAGGGAGGTCACATCAGTGGAAAGTTTCTCGGGCAGCATGGGGAATATCTCAGCAGCCGTATAAACCGAGGTGGTGTTGTGGCGCGCATGGTCGTCAATCGCCGAACCATTTCTAACGGACGAATCTACATCTGCAATGGCAACCAGAATTTTTAGCTTGCCTTCAGGCAAGGCTTCGGCAACAGTAAGCTGGTCCAGGTCACGCGATTCATCGTTATCGATGGAAGCCCAGAGCAGGCTGCGCCTGTCGTGAATGGTATTGCTGTCGAGCGCCGCAGAGCGCGGAAGTTGCTCCAATTCGGCAAGTGCTTCGCGGAAAAATCTGGGAGCAGCCCTCGCTCCAGCATAGCCCGATGGGCTATGCTTTGTAATATGGAACGGTGAGGTTGCGCATGTGTGTTCATCAGAAACTATTCCCCAACGGTTTTTTCTGGGGCACGATGTATGATCGGTGATCTATAAACGGTGCCTTCCTTACGGGCCTCTTGCTTCAACCGCCTGATGTGCGTGCGCAGCCCTTGCGAAAATCTTTTCTTGTTTGCTTTGTTTGTTTTGTTTGTCTTCTCGGTCATTTAATTACTCCTTGGTTTGTCAATTTGTCTGCGGTTTTTCGTCACGAAGCCCATCTCGCAAGCGTGCAGCAACGAAATGGGTCATCGCAAATTGATGCACTTGTGCTTGATCAATAACGAAGTACAGCCGCGGCAGAGGTATCACCTGGTACTTTGTCCGGTTCCACAATGTAGATTATGCCGCCTTTCAGATAGGTTTGAACAGCCGCCAGGTCCAACAGGAACTCGTCGCCAAACTCCATTTGAGCATGGTGTTTGACCTCATTGGTATCCGGGTTAAAGACACCCCAGTATTGCACTCCGGTGGCGATGAACAATGTTTCAATCCGGCCGTGATAAGCAGCCGGGACGATCTTTTCCAATGTGTCTACGACTCGTTCGCTTGCCTGACCGGCAAGTTGCCGGTAATAGGCGACAGCCTCTTCTCGTGCTGTCTGGAAGCGCGGGCTAACAATGTTCCAGGCGTTTTTGTGCAACTCGTCCGCCCTCAGCAAATCAGGGTTTCCCGTAATAACTCTGTCCATCAGGTTCGGATAGGTGTTGGCTTCCTTGTAGATCGGAAGCAGGTATTCGACTCCCGCCAACACAAGCGGCACCTGGTCTCCCTGGAGAAATTCCGTCAAGCCAACCGAGACCAGGCGAAAGTAGCGCAGCAGCTCATTCTTATCGCTTTCATCACTGCCACCACCTTGCCCGTGGAAAGTTGCGGAACCGACGCCCGGACATCCCTCCTGCGGAACCGGAAGAATGGAGTTGCAGACTCGCTTGATGACCGTCAGATAGGATGGCTTCGGCCAGGCTGCCGCCCACCTGACCGATGTCAACCTGGCTGACGCTGTAGCGCGTGCCCAGCAGCAACCTGATTTCGTTCTGGCTTAACGCCAGGATGTAAAACTGTCCGTCGCCCGTGAAAAGGGGCAGTAGCGGTTTGATATGGAAGCGGTCCATGACGGTTATAAATTCTTCAAAGTTCAACGGGAGTCGATAGCGGCGCATTCCATTGGAAGAGAGAAAGATCGCCAGGCCATCGCTCTGATGCTGCCAGAAATCAGTATCCTGCAGGAGTGCGCTGGCTGGCTCGAGCGTGTTTTGCACATCGCGCCTGCCCATGCTCCGGTCAGAAAGGTCTTTTTCAGCTTCGCCGAGCAGGTTTTTCAACCGAATTGGGTCCTGCTGGGCATCCACCCCGGTACGATGGGTCGGCATGAAGATTGAAACACACCATTGTTGTTCCTTACGCATTAACTGTTCCAGTTCGGACCTTGTCAAAATATCCATTTTGTTCCTCCTGTTGGAAATACACGATATCTGTAACAGTATCTTTTCAAAAAGAAGGGGGAGGTGGGTAAGCCCCGCGCCTCGATTTATCGAGAAGAAGGTGCTTGTGATACTTGTTACCGCCGTTACGACGCGTTTTCCCATCAAGCAACATGCAACTCGGTCACCTGGCGGAAATGGAAGCCGTAGATGGCGAATGTGATTGCCAGTGGGAACAGGCGTGGACGCCGGAACAGGGTCCAGAAGAAGAGCCGCCAGTATTGGACGCGTTCGACGCCGCGGATGCCCAGTTGGTACATGGACCGCCACAAGGCCAGGATATATTGCGGATCCCAGTGAACTATGATTCTGCGCGGCTGGTACTCGCGAAGAAATGTCAGGACACGTTCATAATAGAGCGTTGGTGCGTAGATCTGGTTTAGGATCTCGCGATAGCCTTCACGCAGCGGTTCCAAACCCATCTTAGGGATGATATTGGTTGAGCCGTCCACGTTATCGCCTGAAAACTCACTCACCAAACGGCCTTCCCTTTGCATACGTTCGTACAGGCGTGTTCCCAATGGGGCTTGAAGTAACCCGACCATAGCCGTCACAATACCGCTTTTCTGGATGAAATCGATCTGCTGCTGGAAAATCGAGGCGGAATCGTTGTCGAACCCGACGATGAAACCGCCCTGTACCTGCAGCCCGGAACGCTGGAGTTGCTTGACGCTCTCCACCAGATCGCGTCCTTTGTTTTGGGTCTTGCTGCATTCGGCCAGGCTGTCTTCATTCGGCGTCTCGATGCCGACAAAAACCGTGTCGAACCCGGCCTGTACCATGAGCCGCATTAATTCCGGGTCATCGGCCAGGTTAATGGAGGCTTCCGTGCTGAACGGCATGCCGGTTTTACCCTCGCGCCATTCAATCAGGGCGGGCAGCACCTCGGTCTTGATATGCTTCCTGTTGCCGATAAAGTTGTCGTCCACGAAGAAGATACTCTTACGCCAGCCCAGAGCATAGAGGCTGTCTAATTCGGCAATGATCTGTGAGGCAGTCTTAGTACGCGGGCGATGCCCCAACAAGGCGGTCACATTGCAAAAGTCACAATTGAAAGGGCAGCCGCGTGAGAACTGGATGCTTATTGTGTCGTAATGCTTGAGGTTCGCCAGCCGCCAAAGCGGGACAGGGGTTTGGTGAATATCGGGAAACTCATCGGACGTGTACACGCGTCGAGCCCGACCCTGTTCCAGGTCCCGTAAGAACGGCGTTAGCGTCTCCTCGGCCTCGTTCAAGACAAAATGGTCCACATCCGGGAATTGTTCGTGTTCCATCGTGAAGAGCGGACCACCTGCCACCACTTTCAGACCGGCTGTCTTACAAAGATTGATGATAGTCTGCGCCGATGCGCGCTGCACAACCATAGCGCTGATAAAAGCATAATCAGCCCATGCCAGGTCTTCATCTGTCAGATTCGTCACGTTGAGATCGACCAGTCGTTTCTCCCATACGGCAGGCAGCATAGCTGCAACAGTCATCAGACCCAACGGGGGCGCTCCGGCCTTCTTCCGGATAAACTTAAGCGCGTGTTTGAAACTCCAGAAGGTATCTGGAAACTCGGGGTAAACAAACAGGACTTTCACGGCTCCTCCTTTTATTATTTACCTTCTGTTACTGCTCCTTGTATATATTCCTGAATTATCTTTTAACGAATTGCCCGCATAATTCAGGAATTCTGGTTCAAATATTTACGCAGCACTCTGTAACTTGGCGCCTTTTCCATTCCCAGTCCCTGTCGACACCTCGACAGGCAGACTTCCCAGCAACAGGGTCGGGCTGATGCCGTGTTCGGTGATGACAATTTTTGCATTATCACGCAGGGAGTTTTCGATCATCTCCAGCTTCTTCAACGCCTGGGCATTGCCGACAAAGTACTTTTCGGCAGCCTCGTTGACCAGCCGGATGGCCTCGGCCTTGCCTTGCGCTACTTGAATGACCGCCTCTCGTTCACCCTCGGCGCGCTGGATGATGGCCAGCTTCTGCTGTTCGGCAGCTTCAAACTCACCTGTTGCCAGTAACTTCATGGAACGCCGCTCTTGCTCGGCTGTCTTCTGTTTATGCATGGCTTTTTTAATATCATCGGGTGGGTCAATCAGGCGGATTTCCACTTTGCTGACGGTCAACCCCCATTCGACAGCGAAGGTATTCAAGATCCGCTGCAAATTGTTGGCGATCTTTTCACGAGCCACCAGGCTCTCATCCAGCGACAATTCGCCAAACTCCTGGCGCAGATTCGTCATCGCCAATTGGATGACTGCTCGCTTCCAATTGTCGATGTTATAGAATGTACGCTTGATGCCTTCTTCATCGACTGTGGGGCGCACCCACATAACACCATCTACCGTAATTTCAACATTGTCTTTGGTAATAACCGGTTGAGGTTCGATATCCATAGTATGTTCGCGGATATCGCGCACGCGGGTAATATGCACCAACGGGATTTGAAGCCCCAACCCGGGCATCACAAATCTGGTGTACTTGCCTAAGGTTTCTCGAATACCCCGCTCGTAAGGCCGCAGGGTGTAGATAAAGCCATAAATTGTTCTCATTTCAGGTCTCCATTCGATGGCCATCCGGTTCAAATTGCATGACCACATGATCTAGCGTTTCTTTTGTGTTTTGTTCGATCCAGGAGCAGGATTCGCGCCGCTTCTGGGTAGATCTGTTCTTAACCCTGGTTTGCCGGACACTTGAACTTATTGGGCAGTGTTGTTAAACAATCGCCTGATGGAGTTGCTGCTCCTCTAACGATTGGGGCAACACGCTTCTATCATTAACCGATAGTGCTGTTTGAACAAGCTCAACGATCCGTTTTTCCGCATTTGCCGGGGCAACGGTAATTAATCTATGCCGGACCGGCTGCCTTGACAATTCATCTGCCAGACGTCCTGTGCGACTCAAAGCAATGACTGCACGACCGTTCTCCAAACTCAGTTCGATGTCTTTCCGGGAAACTTCGCCACCGTTGATCAAGATCGTTACAGATCGATTCCCTTTGGACAGGATGGTGGCTGCATCGACAATCCACTGAGACTCATCCCCAAAATGACTGCCGGGCACAAGGATGAAATGGGAGTAGTGGGGCTCTAACTGCCAGCGTTTCTTCCCCCACCACAAAAACTTTGTGCTGCGCGGGCCGCCCGGCCAGGTGACCAACTCTTCGAGCGCTACGCCAACCAAAGGAAATTTGAAACTTTTTTTCGACCTCATCTGACCGATTTCAGCCATAACCCCCATATCCGTTCCTCCGCAAACGACTACAGCGTTCATCTTTTCTGCAATCCGGGAAATGGATAGGATGGCCTGCCGAGTTGCTACCGCTTGAAGTTGGTCTATGTCCCCTCCAATCAATACGATAACAGGATAATTGTCATCCAGTCCCAATCCGGAGACAGCTTGCGCAAGATCCGTACGCTCATCAGGAAAAACGCAAAGGGTTTGCCGACCTGGAAAATAAATCTCTTGAGTACGCATAATAACCTTTCTTTCGCATGTTCATCATTTTCGATTGATCAACTGCCTGCTGAGACTGGACCAGTCATCCTTAATTCGCCAGAGAAGTAATTTCTTTTATTTTTGAAAACTCGCGCAGTTTGCCGTATATAAATACGAGTGGATAGGCCAGTAAGGTAAGCAAATCCATAACGATAAAGAGCAAATTCAGTTTCATTGTCATTTCTCCCAGATAATATCAAATACGACGAACATAATCGTATTATCCATATACCTACTTACCTTTTCTTTTTTTCTTATTCGATCCAGTGGTAGGCTGTGCACCACCCTTTCGTAGAGTGGCCGCAATGTTTTTCACCAGCGACTGTATCGGTGAACCGGAAGGACTATTCGTCTCGGCCTTGGAAACCGGGTTGGATTTTGTTTTTGGCTTGCGTTTACTGATACCTTTGCGTCCCATGTTGTTCTCCTAAAATGTTATATCTTCTAATGGATAGTGGGTTTATCGTTTTCCGGTCCTCGTAGTGCAACCGGGACTAGCTCGGCAATTGGAACTTGTTCTTGAAGCAAGCTTATGAAATTGTCAAGTTCCTGAAATTTCTTGTATGCAATATCGTGGGCAAGTACGCCCCAGTATGGTTTACGTCCTTTACTGCGGAATATTCTTAGATTCTTCTTCATTTTTCTCCTTCAGTGATTGCAGTTTCCTAACTGGCATTCAACAGGGGATCATGATCTTATCGTACAACAAATACTCCCTGGCCACATCCATCGACCGGGGAGTGTTTGTCTCCGCCACTTGGGGGAGAGATTCCATCAGAAGCGCAATACAAGCCAGCAAGAACCCCTCAGACTGAGAGTCAGGCGCTCTTAAAGGAGGCTATTCAGATTTCTCATCGAATAAATTCTTGATACGTCTACTCAACTGCCGGTTGGCTTCTTCACGCTCCGCTACTCGTCTATTGAATTCATCTTCGTCAATAACCACGATATCGGACAGGCTTTGATCAGAGAGCTGGGTGGCATCGTCCCTGAGTTTGATATCGTCAAAGACCTTCAAGAAAGCTCCCACGCCCTGGCGCACCAGCGCCTGATCATCAACCAATTCGATATCTGCGGGCGAAACTGGTTCGGATTGACGCGGTGTATCGCTGTACACCACCCTGGCTAAAAGATTGCCATTATCAACGAAGGGAAAGTCTATGTGCGTCGGTAACCTGCCAAACTGACCCCGGTCCAGAATGAAGGCATAGCGGAGGCCATCGCTGTTGCAAGACACGACTTGCACTTGAAGTTCATTTTCAAGGTCATGCAATAAGCGCGGATCGAAGTAATTACTGAAAGGGATTGAGGTATGCTTGGCGATATATCTATGATTGAGTATGCCGAACAGCACGATCATGCCGGTGTCTGGATCTTGCGTTAATCGCCAGCGTTTAAAGCGTGGCAGTAACCCCCATTTTGTCAGGATTATCGGTACCTGCTTCCTGATTCGAAGGGCCTCTTGATCGAAATGATAGGAATCAATTATGTGTGTCATCGTCTTCATTCTCCTTATCACTCCTCAGCAGCTTGCGCTTGACTTCATCAAGCCACCGGCGCACCTGGTCGTCAGGCTTCGTAGGTTGATAACGACTATCGATAACGTCACTTTCAAGATATGGCAACGAATCGTCATGTTGATGAGGTATGATTTCAATCGTTGGCGCTGGCAACCTGGCAACGGGATTTTCGAGAATAGCCTGGTTGGCTTGCCGTATCTTTAGCCAGCGCCAGAATCCCCAAAGAACCAAACCTGCGAACAGCACAATGAACATTGGAAAGCACCACATCCATACAAAGGCAATTGGCCCTTGTCGCTGTTCTTCGCGCTGGCGTTCCCGGTCGGCATACCATTGTGATGTCGCAACGGCGGCTCGGGTTTGCGTGGCGATATTATTGGCAACGGCTGTCTGGGTGCTGGCAGCAAGTTCGTCTCTATTTTTTTGAACCAGCATGGCTTCTGCACCTGTTGTCGCCAAGTCCGCCATTTGAGTCTGGTAGATCGCATCCTGGGTCAACGCGGCGTTTTGTGTTGCCCCGGCTGAATTCAAGGTAGCCTGGGCATTGGCGCGCTCCATTTCAGCGGTAGCCGCTATTTGAGCCGCAATGACGTTAGCATTGTTTTGGTCCTGGGTCTGGGCCGCGCTCAATGTTGCATTGGCAGAATTCAAGGTTGCCTGGGCATTGGCACGCAAAATTTCGGCAGTGGCTGCTGCCTGATTATCGGCGTTATTCTTCCCCTGGGTCAGCGCGACTGCCAGAGTTGCCTGGGCACAGGCCTCACAGGGAGCACCTGTTTGCACCGAATTAAGCAACAGCATTCCCTCTTCTTGTGTAGATGGAGCAACTGCTATTCCATCACATGCAGCTAGCGTCAGCAACGCCAATACCAATGCCCAAATAGAGGCAAATCGTAGATCGCGGCGCATCGAGGTCTCTCTTACTTCCCGTTGGCCTTCGAAATTTCCTTGACCATTTCGGCAGTTTTTTCCGGTTGATCAACACGCGTTGCTACATCTGCCTGGGCAATGATCCCTAGGACCTTATTATCATTATCCACGACAGGAATGCGGCGCAATTGATGCTCTGCCATCGCATCCAGCGCTTTCTGTACACCATCGCCAGCGAGACAGCTTACCACCTCGCGTGTCATCACTGCCTCCACTTTCGTGGATTTGGCATCGCGCCCTTCGGCTACGATCCTCAATGCCAGATCGCGATCGGTCACAATACCGACCAATTTTTCGGTCTGCTCGTTCTCAATAACAGGTATCGAACCGATGTTCTCGCTCTTCATCAAATCCGCTGCTTTTGTCACCATGTCAGTTGGCAGGCAGCAAACCGGGTTTTTGGTCATTACTTCACTACACGTCTTCACGAGGATTCTCCTTTCTTACATTGCGCATGAAGGGGCAGCCTGTCTGGCTGCCCCTTCATATTTTCAACGAAGCGCGAATTTACACGATCCCCAACAGGTTCAAAACGATGAGAATGACCGCGATAACGATCAAAATATGGATCCAACTGCCCGTTTGCGGGAAGCTCGGGCTTATGTTCCGACCGAAAAAGCCGAGCAACCACAGCACTACCAGAATTACAACAATAGTCCACAACATGAGATTTCTCCTTTTGAGTGATTGGTTCTATAACTCATCATACAATAGATCCTCTCCAGCCACATCCATCAGCCGGGGAGTGTTGTTCTCCGCCACTTGGGGGAGACTTTTAACCCGCTAACACTTCCATGCGATTTTTTTACTGACGTATTCCGCCTACCGTTACTTTTGCTGCTGTTTAAGTTGGAAATAAGCAACGCTTAGGTAAGCGCCAAATAGAAAGATGAGGCCGCTCAGATATGCCCAGACTAGAAAGGCGATAATAGCTGCTACCGAACCATAAACCAGGTTCGAGATGGTGATGTAGGTGGATACAAAAGACAGGAAGACTTTCTTGGCTAGCTCCCACAGGAAACCAGCCCCTATTGCGCCGGGTAAAATCTCGCGCCAGGTAGAAGCTCCATGCGGGAGAATTATATAAAGCACCATAAACAAAACAACATCAAGCAAGATAGCCAGCACCAAACTGACACTACTCCCCATCGAAATGATTGGATCGGGTAACAAGGTGCGCAGGTGGGCAATCATACTTCCGGTAAATGAAGCTAGGAAGAGAGCCGGGCCAACGAAGGCCAGGACAAATAGAATTGCCAGGCCACGCCGCTTCCAGACAGCACGGTGTTTTTTAACACCCCAGATTTCTTTCAAGGTATGAGTAAACGTGTAAAAAACTGTAGACGCAGACCAAATCAAACCAACCAAAGCGACGCCGGTAACTGGTCCGCGTGCTTCGATAATTTCATCGATATTTTGTCCTAACAACTGGCCCATGGCCGGCGCAATGAACTCCAGCCTTTGAATGATGAGTTGCTGATCCAGCAACGGCCCAAGGCTGAAGCTGGCAATGGAAATGCTTAACAGGGTGATGGGAAAGAGCGAGAAAAGGGCAAAGTAGGCAATCGCCGCGGCCGTAACCGCCGAGTTAGGTTTTAATGTTTCCCTGGCTGCGCCTGCCAATACCCCTAACCAGCCGTGTGTATGTTCATTAAGTCTGTGCGCGCTGCGGATGCCCTGCTGCCAACGCTGCGCCGTAGCTTTAGTCAATCTGGGTATGGTCATCGTCTGTTTCTTCAGGGTTTTGTGGGTATAGGCGACCCATTTTCGTCAGTGAAAGGCTGAGGTGGATGGGATAAATCGAAGGGTTCTGCCGGCAGGGCTGCTTGGAGAATAGGTTCAGCCTTCTCGATCAGATGAGTGAGCCGCTCCATACTGCTGATCACCAATGGTGGAGGTGGTTCTTGCATTTTCCCTATGGCCGCTTGCAGACGTGCCTGCCGTTCCTTAATGTCTGAAACATGAGTTGCAGTTCCGGAAACAAGGCGGTTACTGACCAGGCGGCTCCACAAGATCTGGCATACAACCGATAAGGGCGGTGCTACAACGATTCCAATAATGCCAAAAACGTCTGCCAGGACAAGGAGTATGATTAAAGTTAGAACAGGATTATCCCACTTGCGTTTGTAAAGGCGCGGCTTGATCCATGCTCTCAAGACAATTACAACCATGACTGTATAGAAAACCGTAAACAAGCTGAGTTGAACACTGGTCAACAGTCCAAACAAAAGAGGCAGGGACACCGCCAAAATCGCTCCTACTACGGGCATCAGCAATACCAGGGCGCCGATCAGCGCCAGCAGCGTTGGAGATGGGGATCCGAGCAGCCAATAACCAAGGCCCAATAGCAACCCCGCTAGGAAGCTTTGGACTACCTCGCTGCGTATGTAAGCGCCGAGGTCAGTCTCGACCGTCTGCCAAATGCTTCGCGCCTGTTTGCGCAGTTCCGATGGAAGTAACGAGAGCCAGAGTCGTTCAAAGTGAATTTGATTGAGGCTCCAATAGATGCTCAAGAGAAGAATGACGAGTACGCCACTCACGATGCTGCCAACGCCTTGCGTGAAGCCGAGTATGGCTGGTAAGACGAACTGCCCTCGGTCGCCGGTAACTGCTTCGAAGAGTTTACTTGGCGGTGGCAGTCGTGTGACCAACGTCTGGTCGAACGAGCTGCCCTCCAACCACGGAGGCAGACTCCAAGTATCCTGCACCGATAGCGTTTGAACAAATTGTTGAATATCATCGATCGCAAGCCTGCCGGAAAGCAAGATTAAGAAACCGAAACCGCCCAGGCTAACTAGGTAGAGCAAAATCAATGCCAGACGCATCCCGAAGCTGCGCCTGGACCAGTCTTTAATTAATGGACGGATTGTTGCCGCAAGCGCAAGCGAAACCAGAACGTAAACGACCACAATACGGAACTGCCACAGCACCACAAGCGCAAGCAAGGTGGTCATCACTGCTGTACCAAACACAACCAGTTGCTTTGTCACGGTATGTCCGAAGTACTGGCCCTTGCCAATAGAGCATCGAGGTCGGTTGTAATCGTCTCAATCTCATCCATCACCTTATCAATTTGCTTAACGCTTAGATCCGTGCCCCCTTTCTTGAGCCGCGCCTGCTTGCGCAAGTCCTGGGCTAGATCCTGTGCTTCGTAGCGTAGCCGGCTGGCATAATCGCGCCCGGACGAGACCTCAGGCTCCATCGCTGTTGGATGAAAGACGAAGCGATTGAGCACGAGCTGGATAATGGCCGCCATGGGAATTGCCATAAGCGCTCCGGCAATGCCAAACAAGGAGCTAAAGGCAAAAAGCGCCAGCAGTGTGACGAATGGATTGACCCCCACCGCCTTGCGCATGACGCGCGGCACCAGCAGGCTGTTTTCCAACTGCTGAATGACAACGGTAGCGACGATGACCCAAACCAGCTTGCCAGGAGCAATAGACAGCGCAACCAACGCTGCAGGAATGGCGCCAAGCAGCGGTCCAACCATCGGCACAGCTTCCAACACGCCTGCCATGAGCGCCAGCACCAAAGCATTGGGCAAACCAATGAACAGATAGGCAAGCAGCGCCATGATACCTACGACCAGGCAGAGTAGACTTTGTCCGGCTATGTAGAAACCAACCTTGCTTTCCATGGCCGAAATAAGTTCGCCGATGCTCTCGCGCCGGTTCTGTGGAAGCAGTAGTAAGAATGACTGGATGATTCGCGGCCCATCAAGCGTCCAGTAAAAAGCCAGCACCGAAATAACGATGGCTGTAAAGATACCTTTTGCCAGCGATGCCATATAGCCCAGTGCTTGCCCGGCCGAAGCCATCACCTCCTGTCCCGTTTGTTGCCCTGTTCCTGACTGCAGGCGGGGTAGCGTAGCTGGGAGAAACTCACTTAAACGCACGATCCATTGATTGGGATTGTGGATCATCCACTCTCGCAGGTTTTGGTAGTAACCCGGCACTGCAGCAGCAACCGTTGTGCCTTGCTCGACCATTAACGGAAACAACAATAACGCGAAGCCGATGATGATGCTGAGTAACAGAAAATAGACGAGAATGACCCCCGCTATACGGGGGAGTCCTCGCCGATGCAACCAGGTTATTAACGGCCTGATCACCGTGCCTAACACGATTGCAATAAATAAAATAAAAACGACTTGGTTAAACCGAAAGAGAAACCAAAAGCTCAGGATGACAGAAATGAGCACCAGAGTCGCCCACACGATCCGCCGGAATGTCCAATCGTATGGTTGTGAAGATGGTGAATGAAGGGACATGCTTTTTCTAAATGCAGTGAATCACAGAATTACCAAGAGAAGCCCTTAAACTTTCGTGATTTAATGAAATTGCCATTAGCCAGGAGACCCGTTTTCTCAGAAAATGTCGAAGTAAGCTCGAGCTGGAAACCGCTCTCGAACTCTTAATGCAATCTGACGGTCCGTTAAAATGTTGGCGTCGTCCACGCTAACAACTTTGTCTAACATTCCTTCGCTCTCAAGGCGTTTTTCGAGCTCGTATTTGGCTTCTCCCGGTCCAAAAATTAGAATCGAGTTCGCGTCGTCGCCAATGCGGGCGATCACTTTATCGTAATATTCACCAAGATGATTCCAAAATCTACGATCGCGTACATCCTCTATAGAGCCATCTCCAGGCACATTGCTGGAATAGCGGACATAATGTTCCATGTCTGAAGTGATTATTCTTCTCTCTTCACTATTGTTTGTGATAATTACGATAACAGCCTTAGTGTGGTCAAGCCACAAACCAACTTTTCTATTCATTAAAATTCTCCTACGAGCTTGTTTCTGATTTCCGCAAAACACGATTGTTTTTTTCTAATAACAAATATCTCCCGGCCTCACTCATCGACTGGGAAGAGTTTGTCCCGGCCCCTTGGGAAATGGAACCCTCTGTTACGAACGCTGTTCCACCGTCATCTTCCCAGCGTAGGATGTGTGCATGCTCAGATATACTCTTTGGCATTTCAGAATGGCCTGTTTCAGTCATGATTTTTCCATCTTTCCTAACTACTCAGCCTACGTTATAAAAGGGTGTTTTTTTTACATAGACCTGAGCAGATACCATCTTTCTATGAAAGTTTTAGCAGAGTCTGGCCTTTGGATAATGTTCGTCCAGTTCAGAAGCAGCTCTCTCCTTAGTGTACCCATACCGTTTTTGAAGGATCCCGATGGACTCTTCACGCTTGCTGTTATCCTCCCTAGCAGGTCGGTTGTTGCTGTGTTTTTTCCACCGTTTGTGAATTTCCTTCCAATTTAATGGAGCCACATCGTTACTCATGAGTGCTCTCCGTTATCAAAAGAAACAGACATCATGACCATGACGGATTCTGTTAGCCACCGTTGCTATTGTTATTTGGAAGTTCTTTGCTCATTAACTGCATTTCCATTGTGATTGTAGATGCATACCAATATTCTCTTTATTCGACTTCAAGTTCGGCAACGCGTTTACCGATTTCCATTTTTGCCTGCTTACGGGTATAGCCATACTTTACCTGGAGCATGGTGGCATACTTATCAAATTTTAACATCGGCCTTATCCACCTTGCTCAAATCGTACTCGCTCATAAAGTCCACCACGCTGCGGATTGCCCTCGGATTTGTTTCCACTTGCTTTCAAACAGGTTTTTATTCAAGGCAGGTCTCCTGGTTTTTGCTTAAATCGTTTGGTGTAGATCATTTTCTCTCCTTATCGACCGACAAACAATGACCGCTTTCACTTTCCATGCGGTTTGGGTGTTGAAGATGCAGGGTTGAAAGCACCTGACCGAAATTAACCGTCTCCCAGACGACCGAGATGAACGCCTGCATCCTCTTTCTCTTCCTCCGTCAACTTGATAAGACTTGCCAGCCATGTAATGATATTGTCAAGAATAGGCAGGCTTCCTAGAAAGCTCTTCCGATCCTGCTGCGTGGTGGACCTTCGGTCTTGTCGATTGAAGGAATTATCCATTCGCAGCTCTTTTCTTTGGTTTATTCAATACTGCAAATTGCGAGCAGAGGTGTAATACACCTCTGCTCACCTGATTTGTAAATATAAAACTAAATCATCAGTACCACTATCATTAGCGACGGCGGGGGGTGAGCGTCTTATAGAGCCACAACAGAACAACGGAACCCAGGAGTGTTACCAGCAGGGTTGAAATGGTGATGGCGTCGTTGATCGTCCCGACACCCAACAGGGGGCTGATGAAGTAACCCGCCAGGAATGCGCCCACGATGCCTACTACGATATCGAGTAACAGACCTTGCTGCGAATTCGTATGCATGATCCTGCTGGCAATATAGCCGACGATCGCTCCAGCAATCAAATAGACGATGATGTTCATTTTTTATTCTCCTTTTGATTATTTCAAATTACGCGGTTGCCCGTGTTTGGTTATTGATCTGTGCCCTTCCCATTTGAGAATGACACAAATAGGACGCTAACTGATTAGGGAGTTGGTATACTTTTCTTCAGACTGGCCTCATATTCGTTAACGCGCTTTTCGATCTCCTGTTCGGCTTGCTCGCGGGAATAACCATATTTTTCCTGAAGCAAGCCGGTGAAGACTTCGAACTTGCCGGCCACTTTGTCCAGGTCATCGTCGGTGAGCTTGCCCCACCAAACCTTGGCTTCACCTCGCACTTGTTTCCACTTGCCTTCGAATACATCTTTGTTCATCAGTTCCTCCTCTGGATCATTTGAAAAGCTGTCCCAGTTTGCGCCGGCGCTCACCTGTATGTGCGGATACGGGCACAGGCGGGACAGACTTGGCGCGCCGGATATCCGGTCCATCATTCAGCCAAGTGGCATCATTTAAACAAGAGCGCTCGCGGCAACAGCCCGCAGGCGTTCGGACACGCGCTCGGGCATCTCACCTTTACTGATAAATGCATCGGCGCCGGCGGAGAGAGCGGCTTGCTGACGGGCGTCCAGGTGGCTGATGAGGACAATGACCAGCGCAGCCGGGCAGGCTATTCGGAGTTCACCCAAAGCCTCAGTAGGCGCAGCTGGGGAGTAATTCCCAATCCACCACCAACATGTCTGCGCGGCTAACGGGGGCCAGAGCTAATGTAGTAGACCAATCGGCCGCTTCGCCAACTACTTCCATCTTTAGATCAAGTAGTAGGAGACAAAGGGCGGAACGTTCTTCGGGTTTGGCATCAGCTACATATACGCGGGTCATGCTTTCATAATACAACAAATGCTCCCCGGCCACATCCAACGACCGGGGAGTATTTGTCTCCGCCACTTGGGGGAGAGATCGAGCTTCACAGGTTTTTATTTTCCAAGAAATACTTTATTCACCCGCTTCCCTGTCGAACGTTGCGCGGCTTTCGGACAGCGGCGAGCTTTCCAGTGATTGGGTGATCCGCTCTCGTAGTCCTTTTTGGCCCGGCTTGCGTTTTCCGAGACTTTTGAGGGTATCCAGCAAGGTTGTGGTCATCCCCTGGGTGAGCTTTTTGAGCGCCTCGTTCGAAAGCTTCTGGCCTGTTTCGAACCAACGCACGGCCGCATAGCCCATGACTACGGTTGTGGATGAAGCAATCGCGGCGCTCAGCAGCCAGCCCGGCAGCCCACCCAGCTTGCTCAACTCCTGGAAGAGAGTCCGTCCTAAGAACCCCAGGCCAAAGGTAGCGACCAGCTCGGAGGCGCGCTGTGGGGTGATTTTGTAGTTATAGATGCGGGCGATACTGACCACCATGATCGACTGCGTGACCGCCAGCGGGACAAAATCGATGACCGGCAGCGGCGTCAGTGCAATGGCGGCCGAGATCGAGGCCGACCGGACGATGGTTTGCCAGGCGAGCTGCCAGCGATATTCCGGTAATGCCTGTCCCAGGGCGGCGACCATCCCAGGTTCTGTGGCTGCGATTGCCAACAACACTTTGCCGAGGTTCTTGCCGTCTTTGGCGGCGATTGGAACGATTTGATCGGGCTCCAGGCCTAGGTTCAACGCAGCATTCGAAATGACAGCTTGCAGGTCTTTGCGCGACAGCAGGTCGATCTTGTTCAGCACCACCACGAAAGGCTTTTTCAGAGCAGATAGCTCGTTGAACAACTCCTGCTCAGTCTTTTTAATGCCCTGGATGGCGTCAAAGACCAGCACGAGAAAATCAGCATTCGCTGCGGCCGACAAGGCCAGATTTTTCTCACGCTCGCCCACATGCCCTACTGCATCCGCACCGGGTGTATCGACCACGTTAAACAGGGCTGCATCGGCTTGTTGATTTTCCGTTGTGGTGCCCGGCAAGGGACTCACCGCTGCCTGGTCGCTTTTGTTCTGCACCAGTTGATTGTACAGGGTGGATTTGCCAACGTTGGCCGGGCCGACGATGACGACCCGGTGCTTGCTGCCAAAGGCTTGCCGGATGTGGGCGGTGGATAACTTGACCAGCAGTTTTACCAGCTTCGTGTCTGCCGGGAAACCAACCAATAGCGTCAGGAAGCTGGCCTTTTCATTAGGCCCCAACGCCTCCCAGACCTTGCGCACCGTCGCTTGAACATCGGGAGGAAATTGTGTGAGAATGTCATCAAATAGCGTCATGGGATCATTCCTTGCAGTTAGAACTCTTAGGTCACGCCTTTTCGCGAGTGAAGCTCGCAGTTGATAAAAAGAATTGGGTGATTGTCAGTTTGCCAAGCATATACAACTCGAACGCTACTGGTATTCCTTATGCTCGTGTTACGAATGACAAAACTTTACGGTCAGAATCATTGTGAAGATGTAATCAGACGACGCATTAACCGCCAGGATATGAACATCAGGACCAGACCGATGGCAATCAGGCCACCCAGCAGCATCCAGTTCGGATCAACTCCACGCAGGGCGATATCCCGCAACAGCAGCGTGCCATAGGTAGTGGGCAGCAGCCAGGAGATGATTCGCACAGATGGCAAAAGCATATCCAGGCTCATGATGAATCCGCTGAAGAAGACGCTGGCCAGCAGGATGATCATGCTATATTGTACAGCCTGACTATCGGTTTGCGAAACGATCGAAATGGCAAAGCCTATCCCCAGGGATGTAAACAGCACAGCTGAAATGACGAGGGTGAAATACCACCAATTTCCCAGCATGGGTACGTGCATGACAAATACCAAAAGGGCAGATAGGATGGCCGCGATCACGCCGCCAAACAGCATGTAGCTGATGTATTTGCCGAATAGGGCTTCCGCCGCCGATAAGGGTGAAACGCGGAAGAGCTCCATGGTGCCCACGTTGCGTTCACGAACGATGGATAAGGCGGCAAACGTGACCGCCAGGTGCTGGAGTAAGAGCGCCAGCACCGCCGGAGCGAAGAAATCCGAAATAGAAGGCTGGGCGGTTGCTTCGCTTTTCGTCTCGCTGCGGAAAGGACTGACGATGATGGAAGGGTCAATGGTCTGGAACTCTGCCAGCTGGCCGTCGAGGTCGGTGATATCTTTATCTATCTTATCAAGGCGCGTCAGCCGTTCATCCTTATTGTCTGTGCTGTTGCCAAGCTGGTTGGTATTTTGGCGCAGGTCAGTGAGAGTACTCTGCACTGGGTCGGTGTTGCCACCGCTCGCGCCCTTTGTTTGTTGCAGACTGTCCAGCAAGCCCAGGCTGGTGCCAACCGCCAGGGAAACAGCATCCACGTTGTCAGCTAACTCCTGCTGTTTTTGCTGAGCGAGCGCTTCATCGCCACTCTGCATGGCCTGGCGCATAGCAAATACATTTTGATGGGCTTCCTGCAGGCTGGTATGCCAGTTGACTGCGTCTTTCTGTCCCTGAAGGGCAAAGGAGCGCAACACCTGCTGGTTCACCGCGCCCACATAGAGCCATCCCAGGTATTTGACGTAGGCCACCTGTGCAGGATCGATCTGCTGGTGATACAGGGTGAAAACGGCCTGCTGGTTGTTCCTGATGGTGCCAATTGCATCCCCGGGTACCACGATGACCAGGTCGACTTCTCTACGGCGGAGCCGGTCGAGGGCTTCGTTCTGGTTGTCAGTGACCCCGGCATAGATGATCAGCAAGTCCACAGATTTCCCGTACTGTTGGATATCCTGGCTAGAGATGGCGCTGTTGGGCTGTACTACAAACAGCGTGCGCAAGCTACGCGGCTGGTCCTGATAGCCAATTCCAAAGATGAACAGGATTAAGAACGGACCCAGTACCAGAGTGACAACGAGCCGAGGCTGGCGCAAAATCTCAAAAATTTCCTTCCGAAAGAAGGAGGAAGCCCGTATGATGCCGCGGAAAAAGTTACCCATGGTCCACCTCCGGCCGCACAAGCTCTACAAAGACATCTTCAAAGGACGGCGTATACTCCTCCACCGTCTTGACCTGGATATTTTGCTGCTGCGCCCATCCCATTAGTTCGGGAGTAGCGGTGCTGGCCTGGTCGACAATGATGCGCATGCTGTCAGAACCTGTGCGGATGGTTTTGGCCCGCACAAAGGGCAGAGAGCGCAGCATCGCCTCGGCCTGGAAATCGAACGGCTGCGTAGTGTGGAAATCGACCATATCGCCCCCATAAGCGTGATGTCTTATCCCTTGAGGGGTATCCACCAGAAGCAACTTCCCATTGTTCTGTACACCCACCAGGTCGCAGTTATCTGCTTCGCTTACGTATTGGGTGGTAACAAATATCGTGCGTCCCTGCTTTTTAAGCTCCCTGAAATGATCCCAAAACTTTCGTCTCAGGACGGGATCAATCCCAGCAGTGGGCTCGTCCAGAAAGAGCAGTTGCGGGTCGTGAACCAGAGTAGACGCCAGGCTGAGACGTCGCAGCATGCCTCCCGAGATATTGCGCGCCAGCTTCGAACGGTGCTCGTACAACTCTACAAATCTCAAGGCTGCCTTCAGGCGTTTTCCCCGGAACAAACCCATTCCATATAAAGAAGCCGCAAAGTTAAGGTTTTCCCATACGGTCAGATTGGGGTAAAGCACGAAGAGCTGTGGCATATATCCAAGCTGCGCTCGCTCATTCTGGCTGAACTCGGCCGGCTTGTGATCGAGCACGATCACCTCACCATCCGTGGGTGTGTAGACACCCGTCAATAAGCGGACCGTAGTGGTTTTTCCCGATCCACTGGGTCCAATAAAACCGAAGATAGAAGCGCGGGGTACTTCAAAGGAGACATCCTGTACTGCGGTCTCATCGCCAAACTTTTTCGTCAATTGTTTGACGCTGATGACAGGGTCTTCGACTTGAACTGGCTGCAGTTGGCTCGGCTCAGATAAGGATGCCAGTGCCATAATTACCTTCTCTACCGCGATCAACTTTGCGATTACCTTTCATGTTTGTTCTCCATACTTGATATGTGTCCAGTTTCTCTAACATCTTGAGGAAAATGCGGGAGGTACTTCGTGTGGGTTGCACAGGTGCAGGTGAGCGAAACGGAGTGGTAGGCCTCAAATTAATCGGGAATCTGCATGAATATATCCACCACACGCGGATCAAAGTGCGTTCCTGATGAGAGACGGATATGGTTGCGCGCTTTTTCATCCGGCCAGGCGGCACGGTAGGGGCGATCGGATGTTAGGGCATCCCATACATCCACCACAGCAAAAATGCGCGCAATCAGGGGGATCTGATCACCTTTTAATCCACGTGGATAACCAGTACCGTCCCATTTTTCATGGTGGCAGTACGGAATATCCAGCGCGAGCCGCAGGTAGCGAATAGGAGAGAGCAACTCGTGGGCAAAGGTGGGGTGCTTCTTCATCGCCACCCATTCTTCGTCCGTCAAAGAGCCGGGTTTGAGCAAGATCCTGTCCGGAACACCCATCTTACCGATATCGTGCAGCAGCGCTCCCCAGCGGACTTGCACCAGTTCTGCATCTCTCAGGCCGAAGACGCGCGCGAGTTTCACTGTTATCTCTGTGACTCGCTGAGTGTGCCCTTCGGTCTCTTTGTCGCGCAAGTCAAGGGCGCGTGACCAGCCTTCTATCGTGGCGTCATATGCCAGGGTGAGCTCTGAGTTGGAGCGTTGCAGGCCCTTGAACAACATGGCATTCTCAATCGCAATCGCTGACTGCCCGGCCAGGGCATTGAGGAAGTCGAACCATTCTGCATCGGGTTCAAATGCGGTGCGATGAAAGACCTCCAGTACGCCCTTGACCTGCCCCTTGGTAATTAATGGCACACCGTAGTAGCAGACAAAATCCTCGTCCGTCAAAAGTGTTGTCAATAATAAATTGTCTGGTTCCTCTCTTAGATTCGGGATTTGGACGAGCTGGCGCTCCAGAGCGGCGCGGCCGGCAAAGCTCTCGCCCAATCGTACTTGCGCCTTCCTGACGGCATTGGTGCGAAAGCCGCGCTCGGCGCCGTATTCCAGTATTTGTAAATCGGAATTAAATATCAAAATATCAGCCGCATCGACGCCAAGTTCTTTTGTTACATAACCAAGAATTTCTGAAAGGCTAACATTTAAATTAAAATTACTTGCAATAACTCTATCTATGGCGCCTAAAGCAGTCAGATGCTCAAGCTGTCTCCGAATCCTTTCCTCCGCCTTTTTTTTCTCGGTGATATCAAGCATGATGCCCTGCCAGTATTGATGCTTGCTTTCCGGATCATTGACAAGGGTGGCTTGATCATGCACCCAAACCAGAATTCCATCGCGGTTGATCATCCGATATTCCATATCGAATGGTTCGTTGTTATGATCGGCACGGGAGACTTGTGCCAACACCTTCTCAAGGTCTTCAGAATGCAAGGTTTTTACCCATAATTTAGGGTCGGACAGCCATTCCTCAGAGGTATAACCCAAAAGGGTCTTGATCTGCGGGCTGACGTAGAGCGTGAAACTTGCATCGTCCACTGGGTTTATGTAAATGACTGTGGGAAGGTGCTCGACCAATCTGCGGAATTTTGTCTCTGATTCCTGCAGAGCATCTTCCGCCTGCTTGCGCTCTGTAATGTTACGAATATTGCATTGGATTACTTTTTCTTCGCCCACACAGTAAACATTGCTGACAAACTCCACATCAACAAGGTGCCCGTTTTTCGCTTTAAGGGGCAGGTCTTCGTAACGAATATACTCATCCACTTGCAAGGCTTCGAAGGCTTCCTTGCTGGCTTCGATATCCCGAAACGCGCCAACCTCCCAAAGCTGCCTTTTTACAAACTCTTCACGCGAATATCCCAGCATTTTTATTAAATATGGGTTGACATCCTCGATCATCCCGGTCGAGGCATCCAGAATTAAGATTCCATCCTGGGCCGCTTCGAACAAGCGGCGGTAACGAATCTCCGAATCCATCAGTGATAGCTCGATTAACTTCTCTGCTTTCCCGGCTGTAGCCTTCATCGTGGTATTAGCTGCCTTTCTCGTACTGCTACGTCAGGTGCATCGAATGCATAAATGCGTTGATACTCAATTTTATAATGCAAACTCCCCAGCCACATCCATCGGCTGGGGAGTGTTCGTCTCCGCCACTTGGCGGAGACCCATCAGTTCAGGTCTCGATCATATCTGGTATGTCCCGTTCGGAACCAGCCTCTCTGCTGCCAAACGTCCACAAACCTGGGTTCCGGCCAGATTTCCCCGGGAACAAAGTCAGAACATTCTACGGGAAATATACCTCCGCCACGGTCCGGTTGTGACCAGCCAAATTCAATCTCGCGATCGCAGCTTGCGCAATTCACATAAAACTTGTCGTTCCCCGGGTTGTCCTCCGGCTCGAAGATTTCATAATCTTCTGGCTTGGAAGAAGAGTTATCTTTTGTATACTCACCGAAGTCCCAGCGCTCAACTTCATCTTCTTCATTTTTATATTTTTCTTGTAACTACTCAGGTAGGACGATGAAAGGAGGGCAATAAGGGTTTCCGCTGAAGGCCAAACGTAAGACAGCCAGCATTCTCTGGCCATTCTTGCGGGCCGTGGAGAGATAACTTCGAACTGCACAAAACATCTTTGCTCCTTCGTCCGAACGGAAGCCGCCCGATACTTTCATCTTCACTTTCATCATGCGGAGATCGCGTTCCGCCTGATTATTGTCAAAGGCAACCTTAAAATCGTACATAAACGCTAACACAGCTTCTTTGTGAGTGTTCAATCGTTCCAAAAAGTTGCGAGGCGGGCTTTTGGCCGTTCGACCTCGTTTCTTGGGTTGATCGTTCACCGGTTCTGGCAGCGGATTTGCTTGCATTCCCTGGCTAATGATCGCATCATAACGCCGTTCAAAATCAGTCAACTGCTCTTTGGGTAGCTCCGATTGTGTCTCCCGGACGTTGTCAACGCAGGTCTTGATCTCTATAAGCAAGTCGATCAATTGACCTTCCCACTCTTGGGGATAACGCTCTTGCAGAAAGCTCAACTCGCGCAAATGATGGGCATTACATAAGCCATGTTGGAGAGCTTTATAGTGAAAGTAGGATTTCCACCCATCATGGATGGCTCGTCCATGCAGATCGGGCAAGATCCCAATCGCTTCACTCGCTTGATGCCCGCGTTTGGCATGCACGGCATAGCAAGTTAGCTTATCCGTACTGGCCGAGTGGAACCAATTCAGCTTCCCATTGATATGGGTTCCGGTTTCATCGAAATGTACTACCTCTTCTTTTTCAGTCAGATGCTGTTTGATCGCCTCGTTGATCGGCGTCACTTGTTCGGCCACACGCTTACCGGCTTCCAGGATCGTGCCTTCTGCCAGGGAATGCCCCCATACATCCGCAAAGGTTTCGCTGACACGCTCCAATGGGAGCATTTGATACTGGTTCAGGTACACTGCCAGCGCTTTGATCTCCGCTCCATACTGCACCGGCTGTGTCACACCTTCAGGAAAGCTGGCTTTGCTCTCTTCTCCGCATTGTGGACAGCGCTTGATCTCGGCCTGATGTTCGGTTACCTCGACTTTCAAAGGAGGCAGATCAACCACCTGTCGCTTTTCGATCCCGCTTGCTTCCACCTGTTCCAGAGAGGCTTGACAGTGGCGGCATTCCTTTACGCCATATACCTGCGTGTGATCCGGATGCGCTACCGCTTTCAACGTGTGCCCTTTATGACCCGGCTGCCCCCCGCTTTTTCGCCCGCTGCGTTTCCGTTGACTCTTCGGAGCAGGTTTGCTCAATCCGTCGCTGGAAGGTGGTTTGCCGCTGTTACGACTGTTCTTCGAAACACGATCTTCGAGCGCCTGTACCCGAGCAGCCAATTGCCCAACTGTCCGGTGAAATAGCGCAACTATGGCTTCTTTCCCTTGCTCGTATGCAGCGCCAATTTCTTCGTCGCTCGGCAATTGAACTGGTTCCATACCTTGATTGTGCTTGCGTTTTGCGATTTTGACAATGGTAAGGTTCTTATGGCTTTATGCCTGAGTAGTTACTTTTTTCTTTCTCTATTTTTTCTTTGAATTCAAAGCGCCAGAGATGGTTAGCTTCGAGCGGTCCCCATTCCTGCCAGGTTTCACTTTCAGGCCCGGCCAGGATGTTCCAAACGCGAGTGACGGTCAAGGTATGCCCGCCGCATGTTTTACAGGTAAACTCCCAGGGTTGGGGTCCGTTCATGGCTGTACTCCCTCTGCAGGCTTCCTAAATAGCTGCATTCCTCCACCGCTAAGAGTGGTTTAGTAGCTCCGCTGTTGTTTACGACGTTCATGAACCTGCCGTTCAACCGCGTTTAAAGCGCCATCCAGCGTGGATTGAAACTGCTCACCTTTTTCAGTCGCTGCGATATGATCTGATCCCATATAAACGACAATCGTCACTTCGGACATATACGACGTCTGATGTTCTTTGGCAGGTTGCTTCAAGTTAACAACTGCGCCTGAAATGTCATTGTGACCCTCGGCTAATTTGCTTAGCCGGTCTGCGGCCAATGTGTAAAACTCGTTCTCACTTTTCTTTACATCATCGATTTCGTTATTAAACTCAATAGGAAAATTTAATTTGTCCATTTTCTAATTCCTTTGTCTTTTTAGAATACGATAGAAGCGCATGGATAAGATTACCAAATCTTCTACCAGCTACTCCTTCATTGGTTAAACTTAAAACGTCATGACGATTGACAGATACATTTATTTTGTTGGCATACTTGATGTGGAAAAACGTTCTCGAACTTTAGCCACAATTTGGTTATCGGTCATATTATCTACAGTTTCGACCTCGGCGATACGTTCCTTAAGCCCCTCATCCTCCATACTTTTTACAAGTTCGCCCTTAGCTTCCCCGGGACCAAAAATTTGGATCAACTCTGCATCACGGATTTGAGCGATGACGTCATCATAGAATTGACCAAGATTCATTGCGAATTTTTTGTCGCGAATGTTTTCTGTCTGTTGCAGTCCATCCTTTCGCGAACCTCCCGGCAACCGGGTTTGTTTTTCCGAGCCGGATTCTATTCTCGTGAGTTGCTCATCCTTGTCTGTAACCACGACAATAACCGCTTCCCGATGATCGATCCACAAACCAATATTCTTTTTCATAAAATACTCCTTATCCATGTTTGTACGAACTGATATTTTTGAAATCAATAAACCCATCACTTAATTTATAACAGACACTTGGGGGAAGCATCAATCTTAATCCACTAATGATCTAAGCTGGGTCTTCCAATCATTCCTACGGAAGACCCAACAACGGGAATTCTAGCTTGCCACAACCACCCGGCCGCGCCCCTGATTCTTAGCGCGGTAAAGCGCAGCATCAACAGCTCTCAAGATCCCGGTACTCGTAGCGCCATGCTCCGGGAAGACTGCAACGCCCAGGGAGAGGGTTACAGCCGCGAGGCTTTGTCCTTCGAATTGGAGATGGAATTGTCTGGCATGTTCGCAAACCAGTTCGGCGCGCTCGCGTGTCACCTCCCGTGAGGCATCGGGCAGGACAAGGATGAATTCATCGCCGCCATAACGGCAGGCAATGTCCTCTCCGCGGACCTGCCTGAGCAGCAAGCCCCCCAATTCACGCAGGATTTCATCGCCCGCGGCGTGGCCCCAGGTGTCGTTGAACCGCTTGAAGTCGTCAACATCCAACATAATGATACCTAGTGAAAGTCCTTTCCGTAAGGCTCGCAGCAGTTCGCGTTCCAGGGTCTCTTCCATATAACGCCGGTTGAACAAACCGGTCAGGTGGTCCCCGACGGACTGCTCGCGCAGGAGCGCCTGGCTCTTGAGCAGGGCATCCTGAGCGTGTTTGCGCTCGGTGATATCGCGGATATTACATTGGATGACCTTCTCCCCGCCCACCAGATAGACGTTACTGACAAACTCCACATCAACCAGCTTGCCGCTTTTCGCTTTAAGCGGCAAGCCTTCGTAGCGAATATATTCATTCTTCTGCAAGGCTTCGAAGGCCTCCTGGCTGGCTTCTATATCCTTGAATGCGCCGACTTCCCAGAGCTTCTTTTCTACAAACTCTTCGCGCGTATATCCCAACATTTTGATCAGGAAAGGGTTGACATCTGTGATCATTCCCGTCTCGGCATCCAGCAATAAAATTCCATCCTGGGCGGCTTCAAACAGGCGGCGGTAGCGCAGCTCTGAAGTTTTTATCTCTTTTTCATCATCCATATTCGCCTTCCTGGCTGTATCCTTCTTCATTGTGTATCGGATACCATCCTTTGCCACCGTTGGGGCATCTAAAAGCGCGCAGAGATACCGTCACTTAATTTTATAACAAAACTCCCCTGGGCAAATCCATCGCTCGGGGAGTGTTTGTCTCCGCCATTTGGGGGAGGAGGATCGAGTGGAGGTCAGGTAACAAGGCCATGACGCAGCGCCAGGGTTACCGCTTCCGTACGGCTGGCAACCCCAAATTTCGACAGGATGTTGCTGACATGGGATTTTACGGTGGATGGGCTGACGGTCAGCCTGCCGGCGATTTGGGTATTGTTCAATCCTTCGACCATCAGGGCGAGGACTTCACGCTCGCGCTCGGTCAGATCGAGGCCAGGAGCCGGCGGCTGGTTGGCGGTCTGGACCAGGGCCTGCGCGGCCTCCGGAGAGAGGGTGGCACGGCCGGAATGCGCAGCGCGAATGGCCCAAGCAAGCTCATCTGCAGAGACATCCTTGAGCAGGTAGCCAATCGCTCCGGCTTCCAGCGCGTTCTTGACCAGATCCCCTTCTTTGAAGCTGGTCAGCGCAATGACCTGTACTAGTGGAAACTGCTGGCAGATGGCGCGTGTTGCGGTTACTCCGTCCATATCGGGCATGACCATATCCATCAAGACCACATCCGGGAGGATCTTTGCGCACAGTTGGATAGCAGCAGCGCCGCTTTCGGCTTCACCCGCCATTTCCAGGTCATCAAAGGCTTTCAAGAAGAGCGCTAATCCTTTGCGTACCATCGTGTGATCGTCAACAAGCAAAACGCGAATGGGTTGGGAGGGGGAAACTGTCATACAGCCTCTTCAGATGAGGGTTTCTTCCAACGGACCGTGAGTTCCGTGCCGTGACCGGGCCGGCTCGTGACCGATAATTGCGCGCCCACTGCCTCGACCCGCTCGCGCATCATTCCCAGGCCATAATGACCAGAGGTAGTTTGTTTGGGGTCAAAACCTTGACCGTCGTCACGCATGTACAACTCGACCACAGCTCCTTCCTGCTTTAGATTGATCTCAGCCCGGCTGGCTTTGGCATGTTTGGCAATATTGTTGAGCGCTTCCTGGCAGACGCGATAGAAGGCTACCTGTACTTCGGCAGGCAGGATAACCTCCCCAGATACAGTAACGGTCACCGGAATATCGATCCGCCCTGAAAGCGCATTCCCCAACAGGTGCAACAACTCGTCCAGGTCCGAATCGATCAACGTCGACGGCCGCAGTTCAGCCAGGAGTGCGCGCATCTCCGCCTGTGCGCTGCGGGTCAGCCTGCGCAAGTCCTCCAGGGAGCGTCGCGCCAGATCCTGATCCTGGTCCCAAAGGCGCGGCAGGACTTCCGCAATCAGGCCCGCGGAGAAGAGGGATTGGTTGATGGCATCGTGCAAGTTGCGGGCCAGGCGCTGTCGCTCTTCCACTACTGCAAGTTCCTGTGCCTGTCTATACAGTTCCGCGTTGACCATCGTGATGGCGGCCTGGTTGGCTACACTGAGGGCCAGGTCAGCGTGATGGGATGTGAAATGATTCCGCTTCTCGTGCGCCACCCCTATACCGCCGATAATGCGGTTTTTCACCGCCAGCGGTACCCACATCCAGGATCGCATACCTTCCAGCAGGGCAGCAGCTCCATCGTCCAGGAGCAAACGCAGGAATTGCGCTTGCGGATCCTGGCTCCACACATCCGCGATGCGAATGCTATGGTGTCCATTGAATAGCGTGACCAGCGTTTCCGGGCCTTGCAGGTGGATGCGAATAGGCGAGGATCGTTCTAATTGTGGTGTTCCTCTCCCCCACCTGCCCTCGTGCTCTTCGGGGGTACTGGAACCGGGGTTATCTCGCATCGCCAGGGTGACCAGTGTAGAGTCTTCCAAAGCGAATAATCCGCCATGGGAGTACTCGATGATCTCTCGCAATTGGTCCAGGATCAACCCGGGCTGGAGCTCCAGCGTGGATGCCAGGGTATGCGAGATCGCCAGTAACGTTTCCTGCTCATGCGTGCGAGTTTCTACACTTTGATGGAGGTTTTGTTCGGCTTGGATCCGATTGCTGACATCCCGAACGACACCGAGTAGGCAAAACCGGCCTTGATGGGTGAATGCCGTCCCACGCCACTCGGCATAAAACGTCGAGCCATCCTGGCGTAGGTGTTGGATCCGGGTATCGAACATGCCGCCAGACTGAACCGCTTGGATATACTCGCGGAATGCAGGTTGGCTATCCGGATGGATGAATGATATCAATAGTAGCCCGATGAATTCTTCGCGTACATAACCGTGCATCAGGCAAGCCGCTGGATTGGCCTCGACCACGAGACCTGTTTCCAGGTCGTGAACGATCATGCCGTCTGAAGCAATATCGAATATGTTTCGATATTGCTGCTCTCTTTCTTCTTGGTCCTGTTTGCTCTTTTGCATAATGTACTCTGATTTCATTGTACTGCAAAAGACACTCAATTCATTCGTCGCAACCCCTGTTCCATAAAACTGAGCAATTCCCAGGTTTTCGTTCGTTCCATTTTTATTGAGCAACTATTATGGAAACAAAGTTTAGACGATGTGTAACAAATTTACGAGTATAAGTATAGAAACAGGAAAGGAGAATGAATGAACACCGAAATTTTGCTTAACCTGCAGGAATTAGGAATCCTGGTCTTGATTATCGCAACAGCTGTTGCCGTTATTGCGCGCCGTCTGCGCCTGCCATATACCATCGGTCTGGTGCTGATTGGCGCAGGTATGACGTTTTTGAATTTGTCGGATTTTCACATTACCCCGGAACTAATCTTGTTCGTTTTAGTACCGCCCCTGCTCTATGAAGCAGCTTATCATCTGCAACTTGAGGATTTACGCAAAAATATTATCCCTATTCTCACCTGGGCTATTCCCGGTGTGATCATTACGACACTACTGGTGGGCTGGGGCGTAGCCAGAACGATTGGCATATCTGTCCCAGCGGCGATTGTCTTCGGCGCTTTGATGGCAGCCACCGATCCCGTCGCTGTGGTGGCTTTATTCAAATCACTGGGCGTCCCTAAGCGCTTGCGGGTACTTTTAGAAGGAGAAAGCCTGTTCAATGACGGCACAGCTATCGTGGTTTTTGGTGTTGCGTTAGTGGTCGCCCAAACTGGTGATTTCAACCTTCAGGCTGGCATTGTAGATTTCTTCCGTATTGCTGGTGGCGGGCTTCTGGTTGGAATCATCGTTGGTCTGCTCAGCAACACCGTGCTTGCACGAATCAATGAACATCTTGTGGAAACCACAGTCACCTTTATTTCAGCCTATGGCGCATTCATGGCTGGAGAAAGCTTACATGTTAGTGGGGTGTTAGCGATTGTGACGGCTGGCCTCATCGTGGGAAATTATGGTCGGAAGCACATGTCCTCCACCACTCGCATTGCCGTAACCAGTTTTTGGGAATTTGTCTCCTTCCTTGCGAACTCGTTTGTCTTCCTGTTGATCGGCCTCGAGGTTAATGTTTTTGTTCTCTTGGATAACTGGCGACCTATCCTTCTGGCTATCGGAGCTGTACTGGTTGTCAGGGCAATGGTCATCTACCTCTCTTCCCTTTTTCTACGAACGATCCCCAGAGCCTGGCAACACATTATGGTCTGGGGCGGATTACGGGGCGCTATTTCCTTGGCGCTGGCTCTCAGCTTGCCACTTTCGCTGGGTCCTGAGCGCAGCCAAATCCAGGCGATGACCTTTGGTGTTGTGCTCTTCACCATCCTGATCCAGGGTTTCAGTATGAGTCCTCTTTTACGGAAACTAGGCGTGATTAAAAATATGGAGGACCGTACCGAATTTGAATTGCGCCGGGCGCAGGCTGTAGCCTCTCGCGCAGGCCTTGACCGGGCCAGAGAAATGTATCAGCAAGGTTTAATCAGCCGCAGTTCCTGGGAAATTATCTCAAAAATACTTGAAGAGCGAGCGTCCAGGCTTTCTGCCCAATCTGTTGGTTGGCTGGAGCTTCACCCCGAACTGGCTTCTGAAGAACTTGATCATACCTGGCGTGAAATTCTCCGGGTGCAGCGCAACACATCTCTCCAATTGCTGACAAACGATGTCATTTCTGAAGAAACCTACCAACGCATCACAACGCAAATCGATAGCACATTGGCAAAAGAACAAATTAGGTGGCAGGAGGTATCCGACTTAGAGTCTGAACTTCATACAACGATTTAACGGAGATTCCGAAAGAGCCAAAATAATCGTTATGGCGATTTAATCTCTTGCCTGGTTATAAAGACCATCCAGTTCGTATTCCCACGAGAAGTGCGTTGCACCTCCGCATCTCAAGAGAGGGGCAACTCACTTTCCATCTCCCCTTAAACGGAATCCACCAAAGGGAATACGATTTTCCTGACCCAAAAACAATGGGAATTTGTCACTTAAAACGCGATCGCTCCACGACACCCCCAATACGAAGCAAGCTTCTCGAAAGCAACCCTCTACACCAACTTGACCGGCTTGCAATGGTACAAAAATTCAGCTCCCGGTCCCCGACGCCTGAACATCGCGTGGAACCCGGCGTAAGGGAACGTTTTTGCCGTTATCAGGCCGCCACCGACTGCCAGAACAGCGGGTACACCGCCCGCAGGAACTTGCCGAACTCCCGCATCAGTTGTAAGAAGGGCAGCTTTCCTTTAACCGGGTCCAGGTGCTGGAAGCCCATCTCGGTGTAATGCAGCCCCTCCTGGGGAGGTAGAGCCGCCACCAGCCTGCGCGACTCGCCGACGGGGATCACCTGGTCTCCGCGGTCGTGCAGCAATACGACGAGCGGGGCATGGATGTGCTGGAGATAGCTCAGCGGGGAGAGGGCGTTGAGGCGTTGTTGCATCCCGGCCGGCAGGCCGTGCAAGGCAGCCTCGGCCTCCTCTGCGTCCAGCGCGGTGAGCAGGGCGTACACCGCCCGGCCATCCGCGGACAGGCCGCGTGCGTCAAAATAGCCGTTCCCGGTGGCGAATGCGGTCCGCAGCCGGCCTGCTTCTTCCGGGTCCAGGGTAGCGGTGACGGAATGCACGAAGACCTTGCGGGTCAGCTGGTCCACCTGCCAGGGCAGCGGCCCATCATCGCCGGTGATGGAAGCGCTAGCGATATCGCGCGCGAAGGTCCACATGGAGGAAAACGGGGCGTAGGCGCTCACGAAGCCAACATGGTCACGGATAAGGGGATGGGCAGCCGCCATCAGGGCGAAGGAGCCGCCCACACAGGTGCCGAGCAGGCCGCTCCGGGCGGGGTCCACGAACGGTTGCTCGACCAGCCAATTATACGCCAGGGGGATGTTCTCGAGATCTTCCGGGTCGAGCCGGAAATCGCGCATCGCGGGCGACCAGTACAGCAGCGCCACGAACCCGGCCCGGGCCAGCGCGTTCCCGAGCACGGGCACCTGCGGGTGGTCGACGCCAAAAGGCACGACGCCCAGGCACACCAGGATGGCCGGGTGCGGGCCGCCCGTGGCCGGCCGGTAGAGGTCGCCTTCGGCAAAGCCAGCACAGGTGGGATACCTGACCTTCTGGACAAGCGGCGTCTTCGTCACCCAGTCCACCGGCTGGGAGGGCAGCATCGGAAAGACTTTCAAGAAAAAGGTGGCGGCCCTGGCCGCCGCGCGCAGCGGCCGCGTGGCACGATTGAAACCCTCGAGCATATTTGCTGTGAGATGTTCTATCCGGGCGGGTGAAACGCTGAGTGGGGAAGAAGTTGTGGTCATCATTCGCTCCTGTTTCCGATATCGTCACAAACCATCACAGTCTACTGGATCAGGCTCGCCGGAGGCCAGCGCAACCATACCAGGGCGATCAGAACAGCCAGGCTAGAAGCTGTCCCGATGATAGAGAGCGGATGAAAATGGACGAGCAACATGAAGAGGGAAATTCCCGCGCCGAGCAGGGCCAGGTTGCGCCACCAGGCCAGCGTCACGATAAACCCAAACACACCCAAGCCTGCAGCGATCAGAGCGATGCCGCCAACCAGCCACAACAGTCCCCCAATCGCGATGACGGAAGTTTTCTCAAGGCCCAGGCCAGAGAGCAGCCAGGACTGGCCCAAACGGGTCGGCCACCAGCTGATCCAGGTAGGGTTCTCTACCCCGATGGGACCGGCGACCGGTTTGAAGCTGCCAGCCGATTGAAGGGCAACGATCAAACCGTGGACGATGAGCAATATGCTGATGATGAGCTTCATGTTTCCTTCTCCCTTCGCTAGTTAACGCTATGAAATCCCAATGTGCGCCAGATCACCCGGGATACCGCGTGGGCGATGTCAGGCTTCAGGAACTGGTTCGGGCAGGCGCCCGGGATCACGGCGATCCCGTTGTCGTGGCAGACCTGCACGGCATCTTGCGAGACGCTGGTCATGCTCGCCGCCAAACCGGGCTTGGTCCCCATCAAGCAGTGCATCCAGACGTGCTTCACGCCCAGGTCCACGCATTGCCAGACCACTTCTTCGGTCACTTTTGGGCTGGTCAGCAGGAAAACTGCATCAGGTGTTTCGGGGATCGACTTCAAGTCCGGATAGCACGGTGCGCCCTCGAACGTGCTCAGGCGCGGGTTGACCGGGTAGACCTGGTACCCGCTTTCTTTGAATTTCTTGTAGGCCAGGTTACAGCCTGTCTCGCGCTGGTCCGAAACGCCCACCACGGCGATCTTCTTCTGCGCGAGGAAGTCATTGACGAGGGGTTCGAGCTTGTTCATGGGATCTCCTTTCTTTGTTAACCGAAAACCTAGCTACAGGATAGAACAAAATGGGGCCGGTTACACCGGCAAAGTGGGCGGGTTGGCGTTGGTCAAAGGGGGAGATTTGAACCTGGTCAGGAGGACAGGTATCAAGTTGTGGAAACCGTCAGTTGACAGAGTACTCCAAAAAAGGTGTTTGTGGGCGTACGTCCACAAACACCTTTTTTTGGGATTTCCTCGCTAAGCCCGGGCAGATACCGCCACAAGCGAGATCTACGCCCGCCAGTGACTGATCCTGCGCCGCGTGCGGTCGACCATTTTCAAAATAAACGCGATCACCGGGTGGGTCCATACCCCCATGGGAACGCCGTCCTGCAGGGCAGCCAGCAAATCGTCCGGCGAATTGACCGGACGGGCAGGCACTTCCACCCAGGCGTTGCCGATATCCGCCACCGTATGCGCGTCCGAGCCGGCGCTCATCAGAACCCCTTGTTCTTCTGCCCACCGGACAGCGGCGCGGTTCCAGCGTGGTCGCGAGATGCGGGAATTGAAGGTTTCCACGATATCGATGGAAGGGGTAATCTTTTTGCGGGCTTCCAATTTCAAATGCCAGCGCTTCAACGGATCGAACCCGTGCGGCAGCAAGACCAGGCCTCTCTGTTTTTTTATTTCAGTCACCGTCTGCCTCGGGGCTCAGGCCGGCCTCGATCTTCTCACTCAAAAACAGGCCGATCAACTCCCCTTCGGTAGTGCTGATCTCCTCCCCTACAATAATGCTGAGCGGCAGATCCCCACGGGTCACGGACGCTCTCCTGCAGCTGTTGCGCGCCCCAGATGCAGTTGTGGTCGGTGATGGCCTGGACCGTGATCCCTTTTTCCACGCAGCGAGGCGGGATCTCGTCGAAAGGCGAACTGCTGTCCGGCGAGGCCTCGCTGTGACAATGCAGGTCGATGCGCATGCAATCCGGCTTGGTCTCAGGCGGCACCTCGGGCTTGATGACCGCCCCTTCTTCCTCGATCTGTTCTACTTCTTGCGGGGTGAGTTGCTCTACCGGTCGCTCTCGTCCTTCGCGCTGGCGTATAGAGGCCCCGGTCAAACGACGGTAAAGATCTTCTACGCGTATCGATGCTGCCTTCAAAATTCCTCCTTATGGTTTTTTACCGATTCTAGGCTGGCCCTTGTCCATCCGGCTTGTCCTGGGAACCAGAAAGTGGATCGCCTTCGGGATCGAGTTCTACGTGCAAATAAGGCCCGGCCACGTCGAGGGAGCTCGAGCCATCCCCTTCCAGGGACTTATCCGCGTCGCTCCAGCGCAACCCCGTCCAAAACTTCCCCGTCTACATGCAGCGGAAAGCCCCGCCAGGCAAGTTCAATTCTCTTGCCTCTTTGCAGGCTCACTTCAGGGAAATGCTCCAAATTTCCCAACAACACGCCTGCCACGAAGCGCAAATAATTCTCTCGCTGGCTGGCGTGGATCATGACCAGGTCGAAAAGGCCGTCGTCTGCTTTGGCATCGCGGGGCGAGCTTATAGCGCAAACCCATAGTGGGGGTATTCATGATCTCCACCAGGACATAGCTGCCGGAAAGGTCTTCGCCGTCCAGGGTGAGGTGAAAAAATTTCGGCTGGTATTCGGTGATGGTCTCCACCGCAGTCTGGATGCTGCGCACCACGCTCTTGCCCTCTTCCGGCTTGTACTTTTTCATCCCATCTGCAAAGACGCCAATGCCCAACGCCTCCAGGAAGTAGAACGAATCCCGGGGGGTTTTCACGCAGCCGATGTCCATGTCACACTCGAAGGGTCCGATAACCCGGCGATGATCTTCAGCGGGTTGGCCGGCAAGGCCAGTGTGCGGGCCAGGTTGTTGGCGGTACCCATCGGCAGGGGCGTGATCCGGATATTTCTGCCCAACAAGCGGATCGCGACCGCCCGGACGGATCCATCTCCGCCCGCGACAACCACCAGGTCTTTGGCCTGAGCAAGGACATCGTCCAGTTCCTCTTCGGTCTCAGTAGGACGGTAAACGGGATCGAACCCGACCTGCCGTAAAGCTTCTAAAATCTGATCAGGGCCGGGTTGCGTGGTATTGCCAGCTTGTTGGTTATAAATCAAAGTTGTTTCCATAAATGTCCAAAATTAAGATGTCTCCAGAAACCGCTTCGAACGGGACTATAAACTTGCCCAAACATCCCCGGCTTGGCATCCCGCGAACGGTTCCATCTCTTCGATTAATACATGTTGTTTTTACAGCATAGCACGAAGCCCCGCTTTTGTTTATATACCAGGACACAGTGCCAGGATACAGGCTTGGATACATTTTTATGGTCTACCGTTTGGCTCCCGTTCCCGACGGGAAAGATACCGAAAAATGGGTTGTGAGCGCGTACGCGCTCACAACCCATTTTTCGGGCCTCTATCGCGTTAAAGACGAAAGAAACTATCATTTCTAAGGGAGTTTGTTTCGCTAATGCCCCCGGGGGGACCATCGAAATAACGGAGACAGGCCCGGGCGGAGCGGGCGCGCCGGTCCCGTTTGACGCTTGATTTCAATCAGGGAAAACCCTACACGCAAACTGGTTACTTCCCCATTGTTAGCCATCCGGCTCACGGGTATAGTTGGCAAAGCTACGTTCCTACCACGCGCGCGTTTCGCGAAAAAGTATTGAAAACAGGGTGGTGTGCTTTGCCGCCATCCTCGTTTTCAGATTTATCTCACCCACAGACCTCTTCATAAAAAAGGCAGACACATGAGCGACCAAGTAGACAGGGAATACGAAAGACAATATATTATCGAAGCAGATGATCTCACCAAAAGCTTTGGGGAGGAGGTAGCCGTCAACTCGATGGACATGGACATTCCCGAAGGAGCGATCTTCGGACTGATCGGTCCCAGCGGCTGCGGCAAAACCACTACCATCCGTTTAATGACAGGAATTTACCAGCCAACCTCTGGCGAGGTGTCCGTTTTTGGAAAAAGGCCGGCAGATTTTTCCAGCGCAGATCGGGAAAAGATCGGTTACTTGCTGCAACAATTCGTGCTCTATCCCGATCTCTCGGTCTGGGAAAACCTGAACTTCGCCGCTTCTTTTTATGGCGTGTCCATTTTCCGGAAGAAACGTTTAAATAAATTGCTGGACTTTGTCGAACTTTCGGACCACAAGAATAAGATCTCGCGAGTACTCTCCGGCGGCATGAACAGGCGCTTGAGCCTGGCAGCCACCCTGGTACACGATCCGAAGCTGCTTTTTCTGGACGAGCCTACCGCAGGGATCGATCCGATTTTACGGGTAAAGTTCTGGGATTATTTCAGGGAACTACAAGCAGAAGGCCACACCCTGGTGGTCACTACCCAATACGTAGGGGAGGCGGAATATTGTGATCTCGTGGGAATCATGTCCGGGGGCAAGCTGCTCGTGGTGGATTCGCCCGAGGGCTTGCGCAGAAAGGCGTTCGGGGGCGAAATCGTCCAGGTTGCAACCCAAGAACGGATCGAATACATCCACCGGGTACACATCGAAAAACTTCCATTCGTAAAAGGCGAGGTGACCGTGATCGACGATTACAGGATCGAAATTGTGGTCGATGACGCAGACTCTGCCATCCCCCCATTGATCGAGAGCTTACGGAACGAGGGTCTAACGGTCAAAAATATCGAGCAGAAAGATCCCCGCTTCGACGATGTTTTTGTGCGCTTGATCGAAGGGCAGGCAGACGATGAATAGAATTGCCAAGTCACTCATACGAATTTTTTCATTCCCGAGGAAAGAATTAACCGAGATCCTGCGCCAGCCGCGCCTGATCCTTAGCCTGGTGTTGGGTCCTTTTCTCATTATCATCCTGTTCGGGTTGGGCTATCCTGATGAAGGCCGTTCACTGCGCACTACGATCGTGGTGGGCGAGCAAAATCCTTTGGCCTCTTCCGTCGAAACGTTTGCCCAGTCGCTGGGACCGGCAATCGTCTACCAGGGAATAGAACACAATAAAGAAGTGGCCCTGGCGAACCTGGCCCTGGGCAAGAGCGATATGGTCGTCGTCGTACCGGAAAACCCGGTGGAGACGATTCGAAACGACCAGCAAGCCGAGTTTCAAATCTACCACAACGAAGTGGATCCCTTCCAGATTGCATACATCCGCTCGGTTGGACGGTTATATACGGACGAAGTGAACCGCCGGGTGCTGGCCGCTCTCACCGAGCAAGGGCAACAAAGCGTCCCGGAACTGAACGCCAGTTTGTCCGAGCTCAACTCCGTGAGTTCCAACGTTTTGGTCAGTCCCTTTAAGCCCAGTTTCTCCGGGCTGTCTGAGGTGCAATTTACGCCGGTTGGCTTTCTAACGCCGGCCGTGATCATCCTGCTGTTGCAACATCTCTCGGTCACGATCGCTGCCCTTTCCATCGTCCGAGAACGAAGGTCAGGGATTATGGAGTTATTCAGGGCGTCCCCGCTTTCGGCGCTCGAAGCGATCATCAGTAAGTATTTGAGTTATCTGTTTTTTAATATCATCATTGCCGCTGTGCTTACGGCGCTGGTCGTGTGGGGGATCGGAGTCCCGGTCATAGGCAGCTGGGTGAACTATGCCCTGGCCTTGTTGATCGTGCTGTTTACCTCCCTGGGCGCTGGTTTTGTGATTTCTCTGGTGTCAGAAACCGAAATCCAGGCCGTGCAATATTCGATGCTGTTGTTATTGACCAGCATCTTCTTTAGCGGTTTCTTCCTGGACTTGCGCCTGCTGTGGGATCCGATGAAGGTGCTGGCCTGGTCTTTGCCCGCCACGTATGGCATCCGCATGTTGCAGGATGTTATGTTGCGTGGTTATCCACTTCCCTTGGCGGTGTTCGAAGGGATCACAGGCATCGGGGTGGGACTGTTCCTGCTCAGTTACTTTTTGCTCAAGAAAAAGATGGACTGATCTCCCATCAAACTTTCCTGGAGAGAAATGGGGGTCTCCCCCTTTACGGGAGAGAGGCCCGAAAAACGGGTTGTGAGTGCGCCTATGCACGCTCACAACCCGTTTTTCCGCCGGACACGGTAGTAGTAGAGCCGTATCTTTTGATGAACCGCTTAAGTCCTGCTAATATTTTTGCATGTAGGTGATGGTTTGCCTGACCAGCTGGTAGAGCTGGCTCAAAAAGCGCCTCGATTCGCTGGAAGCTGAGTTTCCTACCCTTCTTCGCAGGCTGGATAAGCGTTTTTTAAGCTCGAAGGCCTCATGTAGTTCCTGGGAATATCTGCGCGTGAACAACGGGTAGAGCTCTCCTAACAAGATTTGCACCGCGACCGCCAACGGGGGAGCCAACAAAACCCCCATAAACCCAAAGGCTTGCGCCAGAAGAATCACAAATAGGACGATCAGTAACGAGTGGTTGCGGCGATGATCCGTGATTTTTGTCTCAACCACGGCCCGCAGCCCTAACAAAACAAGTGCGGTAAGCAAGATGGCAATCACGCTCGAAAAAGGAACGCTGCCTGCCCCAAAAAAGAAAAGCGGGAGAACTGCAATGAGCACACCGAACCAGGGGATCAGCCGGACAATTGCGACCCAAACCGCCAGGAGCACCGGATATCGCAATCCAAGCAGCCCATACCCCAGCCCCAAAAGGACGCCGGCCAGCAGACTCTGGAGAAGCTCACTGCGCAGGTAGGAGCCTACCCCTTTTTCAACCGTCCGCAAGATATGGAGCGCCTTGGGACGGTGCTCGGTCGGGAACAAAGAGACAGTCAGGCGTTCGAATCGCAGCTGGTCGGCGCTCCAGTATATGCTGAGAACAAGGATAATGGCGACATAGCCGAAACCGGAAAAGAAATTAGATAGCCCGCCCCCCTCCGTCAACATGATGAGCCCTTCTTCACTGGTGATGGCCTGGTAGAGATCATCGGATGTTGGCAATTGTTCGGCCACCGTATGCCGGAAGATGGATGGATCGTTGGGCCAGTCGCTTTTTACCCTTTGGTAAGCGGTTGCAAAATCGTCTGTCACTTTTTGAACATCTTTGAGCAAGAGTTGGCCCCCGACCGCCAAAATCACCACAATGGTTCCAACAACCAACGAATAGACCAGTCCGAGGGCGAACCGTTTCGAACGGGCCCGGATGGCAAGCGCATCGATCAATGGCCGCAAGGCAGCCGCAACTGCCAGGGAGAGGGCGAACAGAACAATCGAGATACTGAACTGCCACAACAATATCAATGCGACCAGCGTGACAGCAACCACCGCGATATACCAGACCGTTTGTTTCATACTTCTTCTTCGTTCTTTAGATTTTGTAAAAGCTCGCTAAGCTCCTGCGCCACCGAGGCCATTTCTGCGCGAAGGTGGTCAGGCTCCTGTCTCATAGAGGAACCATCCGGTTGCGCGCTTTCCAAAAGGGCCCGGGCTGTCGCCTGGCTTTTCCCAAGCAACGTCTGCAGGTTGAGTTCATTGGGATTTTTTGCCGGTTCCGAGCCATTGGCAGAAAAGACCATGCGCTCCAGGAACATCTGCAGGATGGCAGCCAACGGCAAGGCCAGCAGCGCGCCCGGGAATCCAAACACGGCGCTGAATGTGACTAAGGAAAGCAAGATGACGATTGGATGTACTCCCATGGAATTGGTCATAATGCGCGGCACCAGAAACACATTTTCTGCAAGCTGGATGACCGATGTTGCTACCACGACCCAGATGGCCTTGGACGGATCGATGGTCAGGGCCACCAATAAAGCCGGGATCGCCCCTAACACCGGACCAAAAATGGGCACCATCTCCATCAGCCCGGCGATGATAGCCAGAACGAGGACATAAGGGAGGCCAATCAGCAGGTAGGAAACAAAAGCAGCCAAGCCTATCACCAGGGAAAGGATGCCCTGTCCCCGGATATAGCCTCCAATCTTTCCTTCTGCTCTCCGGATAAACTCCCGGATCTCCTTCCTACGGGCGCGAGGGAACAAACGAAGCGTGGCCCTGATCACAAAACTGCTTTCCTGGGTCCAGTAATAGGCCAGCAAAAAAACAGCCAGCACGCTTAAAACCCCCTTTAGGACGATATTGGCAAACAGAAAGGTTTGGCTTACCTGATCGAACACTTCCTGGCTGGTTGTATTTCTGCTTCCCAAAAAATTGAACCGGGGGGGAATGCGCAAGCCTATATTTCTCAAAAGAAGGTTGTTGGATTCGATCAAGGTTGTGCGCACGCCCGTTTGGAACGCCGGCAGGTTTTGGGATAATTGCGTGATCTGATCCACGACCAGCGGAACAACCAGGGCTAACACACCGATCAGGAAAGCGGCAATTAAAAGATAAATGGCGATAATTCCAACGGGACGAGAAACCCCCCGCCGGTAAAGCCACTCAACCGCGGGGCGGATCGTCGTCCCAATCACCATGGCGATAAAGAACAGGAACACCACGGTACGGAAACGGTATAACAACCAGAAGGATAAAAAAACGCAGACCACAAAAAGGGTTGCAAGAACTACCTGTTTTGTGGTCCACTGTTTTCCTTCAGTAAAGTCCAACTTCATGGTTCCTGGCGAATGTTTGTTCCCGTATCATCAACTCGATAGCGATACTCAGTCCCATTGATGCTGTATACAACCAGCCAGCCAGGAGTAATTACCTGGGCACAAGATTCTTCGGGGCCACCCAGCCCAAGACAGCTGTCAGGCCAGTCTTTTTGCTCCACCGTTTCGATTTGAATCTGATCAACGGACACGCCGAGGGCCTCACTGACCCGGTTCTGGATTTCGACGGCAACCTCAGGCGGCAGGACGTCTGCCACCAGGGACGGGACCGCTTCGGTAGCCGGGATTGCCGTGTTAAGGGTACAGGCGCTCAATACAATACTCGCCAGGACGAACAGTAAACCAAGTTTTTTAACCATTGCTCATTCAGTTCTTTGGCAGTTCTGCGGGTTTAGAACCAGCCCAACAGCCAACCAATCACCAGGAGGAGCAACAGGAATCCGACGATCCCACTTCCGGTATAGCCCCAGCTCCGGCTGTACGGCCAGACAGGTAAAGCACCCAAAAGTAACAGAACCAAGATGATAACTAAGATAGTAGCCACTATTTTCTCCTTTTAGACTAGCAATATTGTTACGATTTTTACAACCAGGGCCCCCTGCCCTGGAAGTTGTCCAACGCGGTTTAATATTCTCTGGAAGATTCAGTTTCGTTCAAGAAATCGTCCACCTCTTTTTCGGCCTGATCCCGGGTGTAACCATATTTTTCCTGGATCTTGCCAATCAATTGGTCGCGCTTCCCGTTGATCTGGTCCAGTTCATCATCAGTAAGATCGCCCCACTCTTCCTGGACTTTTCCACGTAACTGCTTCCATTTTCCTTCTAAAATATCGTTGTTCATTCTAGTTCTCCTTTTCTCTAAATTTGAATAAAACTCATCCGCTAGATCTCATCCCGGTCATACGTTGTTACACGCCTTGTATCCCGGTGGTAGAACACCAGCCAGATGAGGCGAACGACAGCCCAACTGACCAACGCATAAACCAGCATCGCGATGAATGAGGATAGCTCTAAAACCAGTCCTTGGACCGCGGGATTGGCGATGATATTCTGGAAAGGCCACAAGAAAATATCTGTCATCTGGTATACGAAAGCTGTAAACCAGTTCCCCGGATTCGCCCCAATTAGCTTGAGGACGATGCGGAAACCGATCAACGCTTCCAAGATGCCAAACAGCAACCAAACCAGTTGGGTGATTTTGTAGATCGTCTGCCTGTACTCCAGGTTCGAATCTTCTACGATATGTTCTTCGTGAATGTGCTCACCATCTTGCCTTACAACAACCTTTTTATAGCGAGCCTCGTCCCGATTTAGGCCCATCATTGCACCTCCTGCAATATCACAACCGGCGGCCGCGGACTAACGCGCCCAAGAGGATGGATAGAATGGCCGAGCCGATAATGCTCCACACCACGGGAAAGGTTTCTCCTTCCACCGTCACGGGGATCAACTCAGGAAGCCCGAACTGGCGCGCCACCCACATGCCGATAAAAGCGCCCAGAAAGCCCACGATGGCTGAGAACAGGCAGCCTCCACGGCTGTAACCGGTGATGGCCATTCCCAAACTACCGGCAATCGCTGCGATTACGACCAATATCACAAAACCTATCAATGTCATCTTCTACCTCCAATCGGTTAGACCGCGTTTGGCTTGATCCAGTACAATCCGCACACCAGCCTTGGGGTGCGGATTGAGAATCCTTACTTAGAAGCGATTGCGATTCCGATCTTGTTCGCTCTCACTCGCCCAGTAAGGGGTATAGCCGTAGTAGTCGTATACATCATTCAGCCAGCCCGAATCGTACTGGGCTTGATCCGGCCAGTTATCCTTGTCGAAACCGGGGGCATTCTCAAGCCGGTCTTTATCGACATTCAAGGTAAAGCTATGATCGTGAGGATTGAGCGTCAGGGCTTCCCAGGGAATAGCAAACAGTTTATTGCCCATGCCCAGGAACCCGCCAAACGACAGGACTGCATAATTAATGCGGCCTTCGTCCAGATCAAGCATCAACTCTTTCAACGTTCCGAGGTCCTCACCTTCAGGGCTTACCACATTGTCACCGATCATGGTTGTGGCTGACAAGACTTGGGGATTCTCGTTCATACTCTAACTCCTTTTCTAGTTTATTAAATATGGTTCATGTGGGTATTTACCGCCCCGCCACAGCGGCCTGCGTTCAGTGCAGGGAAAACCGGCGGGCCCTACGGCGGAAATTCCTAGAGAACCTTAGATATTATTAATATAAAGCCCGGGCGATTCTGATTCAATGGGGAATGTGCCTAGCTGCTTCAGGGGTATTCCCTATCAGCCGCTGGCGCTCACAAAGTGTCGCCGTATCTGGCTCGACAATGTCATCCTGTCATGCTATTCAAGCCCAGTTCGCCATATATGCAACTCAAAACGCGGCGACCGCCGAATATGGCGGTCGCCGCGTTCCTGAGAAGGCCTGGAACTTCTAAACGTGTCTTGTCATCGGATCCTAATGCAGAACGTCCGAAAATAATTGCTGCGCAATCTGGCGTAGAGCCGTGAGCGAATCAACATCGTATTTCATTTTCAGGAGCTCCAAATATTTGCTCACCTGCTTCTGGCTCATTCCCAATTCGGAAGCCATTGCACGCTCGGATGGATCAACCAATAATTGCTTCATGATGTGCACTTCTTTTTGGGTTAAGGTTGTTTCGAATTTTGCGTTATCTTTAATCACTCGCGGACCAATCCAAACCATGCCCTCATAAACGATGCTTCGTATCGCTTTCACCAGCATGGCAGGGATGACTTCTTTTGTAAGATACCCCGATGCACCACGGTCCATCATCCCCAAAATGTACTGTCGATCGCTGTACGCGCTGATTGCTAGGACTTTGATATTGGGCAGATCCGTGAGAATATGTTGCAAAACAACGTCGCCTCTCATATCAGGCAACTCTACATCCAATAATACGATATGGGGTTTCTTTGACGCAGCAAGTTTGATTGCTTGTTTGCCATTTGCCGCTTCCCCCACAACCACAATATCATCGGCTGCCTTTAAAAGGTTTATAATTCCTTTTCGCACGCCGGGATGGTCATCAACGATAATTAAATCTATATGTTCACTAATCATTAAATTGCCTAAGCCATTTTATTTTAGGGAAAACGCCATTTTTGAAGCGGCTTAGGCTTACAGTTTACAGTAGTTCAAAACATTTAATAATAGGTAGTTTCCCTAATTCTGATAGATTAGTACCTTTAGACGCGCTACACAATCGATTCGCGCACCGCCCTGACCGCAGCTTCGACCCGGGAAATGACGTCCATTTTCTGGAAAATGGTATGCAGGTGGTTTTCGACCGTCTTTACGCTAATCCCCAGGTTAATTCCGATCTGATCGTTGGTTTTGCCATCCACCACCAGGCGCAAAACGTCCAACTCACGGGCAGTTAATTCCGATCCAGCTTCCTTTTCTTTTGCGAGAATATCACTGAGCATGGCGGCCACTTTTCGGCTCACCCAGCCTTGTTCCCCGTGGGCTACTCCCCGGACAGCATCTACAATCTGTTCGGGTACTTCTTCTTTCAACAAATAGCCGGATGCGCCATGATTGAGTAGCTGGGAAATAAACTCGCGATCATTATACGAACTGAGGCCCAGAACACGGGTTGTGTTCTTCGTTTTGTATATTTTCTGGATCACTTCCACCCCGCTCATGTCGGGCAGTTTCATATCCAACAGCACAACATCGGGCTGATCTCCAGCAATCATCTCTAAAGCCTCTGCACCTGTATGGGCCTCTCCTATGATTTCGATCCCAAAAGTCGGCTCCAGGATATTACGGATTCCCGAGCAGACGATTGGATGGTCATCTACAATTAGTACGCGGATATCAGTCATTGTTCAGCCCTTTCATTATAGGCAATCCAGAAGAAGCGCTTCTTTAGAAGTTCCATAAATACCGGTTCGATCCCTGCATGTAACCTACTGAAGTTCTTTCCAGGGGATCGCAACGCGCACGATGGTTGTGTTCCCCGGTTTCGATTCCACGGTCATCACACCGCCCATGGAATCCACTCGCTCGGATGCGCCGGCCAGCCCGTAGTGGCCATTGCGTACAAAACCCATCCAGTTCGACGGCACTTCGAACCCGTGACCATTGTCCGAAATTTCAAGGCGGACATCTTCCGCGTCGAAAGCAAAGCGCACCTTGACCTTGGTCGCATCGGCATGGCGGACCACGTTCATCATCGCCTGTTGGAAGATACGGAATAATGCCAGCCTGATTTTCTCAGGCAAGATCTGGCGGTCCTGGGCCAGGGAGAGGGAGATGCTCAAATTGGGATGCTTATCCGAGAAATCATCTATGTAAGAACGAATAGCGTTTTCCAACCCGAAATCGAAAATCGTCGGCGGTCGGAGTTCCTGGGCGGTGGCGCGCAGGCTATCGATCACCGTTTGAACTTCTTCGGTTACTTTTTTCAATCCTTCCCCTAAGGGAGGGTCCGCTTTTGAACGCAACTCTTCCACCCTGTAAATCACACTGTACAACGATTGCATCGGGTTATCGTGCAGCTCCTGGGCCAACCGCAATCTTTCCAACTCGATGTTGCTTTGCAGGCGATCGCGCAGCTCTTTCATCTGAAGCTCGATCCGCTTCTGTTCGCTGACGTTCTCGACGATACCGACGATGTAGGCCAGTTTCTTATTGCCATTGCTGGTGTAGACCGGCGAGAACGTTGTCTTAACCCACAGGATATTGTCATCCTTGTCCGTGGCGCGATGTTCGAAGAGATACCTGGTTTGGGCTGCTTACCTTTAAGTCCTGAATTAGCCTTAAAGCCTGAGGAACATCCGCCAGGAAGATGAATTCGGAAAAGTGTCTGCCAAAAAATTCTGCATTCGAATAGCCCAACATTTTTTGAAAAGCAGTGTTGGTCTGCAAGATATTCCCGTCCAGGTCCAGTACTTTGATGCCCAGGGTTGTGGATTTGAAGATAGCCCGGAAGCGCTCCTCGCTGGAATCCAGCCGCTGCTTGGTAGACAACCGTTCGGCGATCTCTTCCCGGAGAGACTCGAACAGGCGGCAATTTTCGATCGCCAGCGCGGTCCGGTAGGCAATGTCCATCAAAAAGGACTGGTCATCCATCTTGAAAGGCTTGCTTCCGCGATGGCGTGAAAGGCTTAGGGCGCCTTGCACACCTCCCCGGCCGATCAAAGGCACAATCAAAACGCTCTCGATGCCTACCTCGTCAAGATACTCTTTCAACTCCGGCACTGTGATCGCCTTCATCTGTTCCCGGTCTATCGAGGGGATCAACAAGGGTTCTCCGGACTTGATCACCCCTCCCATAACGCTGTGTTTTCCATCGACCTTATCGTTGTTGACGAACACTTTGCGCATGAGCGCGTGACCGGTTGGATCGCTGTCAGAGAAGGCAACGATTTTTATCTCTGAATCACTGCCGTCCTTGAGAGCGATGACGCTCAAGTCGCCAACCACCTCGGAGGTGAATTTGGCCACTGCCCGGGTCAAGTTTTTAAGGTTATTGCCTGCTTCCGTAATGTAGTGAGAAAGCTTATAAAGCGCTTCCGTCCGCTGGATATGTTTCTGGCGGGAAAGCTCGATTTGTTTGCGATAGCTGATATCCCGGACGATGGTCACGACGCCTTCGACGCTCCCATCCTGGCCGGTAAGCGGCTGGGCAGACATAGCGACCCAAATGCCTTCTACCTCGCCATCCCTGCGCAAGATCATTTCTTCATTTTCTTTCGCTTTTCCTTGCAAGGCGAGGTTTACCGGCAGCTGGTGTTCCGGGTAAGGAGTGAGACCATCATCCAGATACAGCCCTAATTCCTGCGGCCAGAAGGGGGGATCAGCATCGTCTTTCTCTACTCGAAATAGAGACTGTGCTTCCTTGTTTAAGTGCTGAATTCTTCCCTCTGTATCCGTGAGGATAATGGCTTCGGGGATTTTATCGACAATATTCCGAAGTTCTACATTTTGTTTGATCATACGGAAAATTTTCTTAGGTGACGAGGCTATCCCTGGCTGTTTTGTTACTCCCCTGCCGGGGAAATCGACTTTTAACTTCTCGTCCATCTCCAAGCTCCTTCTTGTTATAGCAGACAATTAAAGCTCACATGCCCGGTATCTTTTTTCAGAGTTTAATAGATAGAGAGTAGTATTTGCTGCGTGGGTACGCCGGACTCCTTTTATTTGGGGTTATCTTATCTTATCACTAAACTTTGATAATAACAATCTTAATGCAGCAATTCTCAATATGGCTTTGCTGGATTGCCAAATCCAGCAAGAAAGGCTCGGATTTGGCACTCCAAGCCAGCAAATGCGCGTTTTCTGTTCAAATTTAAAATTGATGATTTAATGGCTCTTTTAGCGGCTTTTAAGAACGGCCTGGTTTCTTCGAATGTACCTAAACCTGTGCCTTCGTTGTGTGCACCGATATATGGTCTGCTGGCTTTCGATTCGGTATTATAAGATCATAAGCTTGGAGTGTAACTGCTTCAAACTCTTCGATCTGGTAAGGAATTTCTTACCGGGTCTGAGCAAGATATATTGGAAATTTATATGGAAGGAGACCCGAAAAAGCGAGGAGCGCAGGCTGCTTCCAGGTTTCGGGAGCCATATAGGAACGGCTTTAAAATCGATAGGATTTGAGGTGTAGTATGTTGTTGTCTTCATTGGATGTGACGATGCCCCCTAAAGAATTTTCAAACGATGATATTGCCGATGTGCTTGACCGCATCGCTGATTTGTTAGAAGCCAAGGATGCTAATCCACACCGGATCCGCGCGTATCGGGATGGCGCAGCGAGTGTACGCAACACGGAGGAAGAGATTGCGGATTGGGTCCAGGGAGGCGAATTCGACCGGCTGCGCGAACTGCCCGGGATCGGATCCGGGCTGACCGGCGTGATTTCCACGTATGTCAAAACGGGCCGCTCGGACGTTTTAGACCGCTTGCAAGGGGAGGTCTCACCGCCAGACCTGTTTATGCAGGTACCCGGCATTGGCGAAGAATTAGCCCATCGCCTGCACGAGGAGTTGCACGTCAACACGCTGGAAGACCTCGAGCGGGCTGCCTACGACGGCAGGCTGGCGCAGGTGAACGGCTTCGGTGAAAAACGAGTCCAGGCTGTACGGGTTGGACTGGCTGGGATGCTAAGCAGCACAGGCCAACGCATCAACCGCTGGGTGGAAACCGGGGAAGAAGCGAACGGAAACGGACGCCCCAAGGTTGGGACGTTGCTGGAGATCGACGCCGAATACCGGGAAAAGGCCAGGGCAGACGAGCTGCGCAAAATTGCCCCGAAGCGCTTCAATCCGGACAAAAAGGCCTGGCTACCGATTATGAACGTGGAACGCAACGACTGGGTTTGTACCGCTTTATATTCGAACACCGCCCAGGCTCACAAGTTAGGAACCACCCACGATTGGGTTGTGATTTACTACGAACGGGATAACCGTGAAAGCCAGGCGACAGTGGTAACCAAATTAAATAGTCCCATGAAGGGCAAGCGCGTGGTCCGTGGCCGGGAAGTGGAATGCCAGCAATACTATGACCAACTGGAACAATCCGCTTGAGACGACTAGCGCAAAGATACCGAAAACAAAGACAGAAGGATCCGATCCAGCGAAAATGAGCGGCCAGACCATCGACATCTCCAACCGGGACAAGCTTTTCTTTCCAGACGCCGGCTTGACCAAGGGCGACCTGATCGACTACTATCAAAAGGTTGCGGACGTGATGGTCCCGCACATGCAGCGCTACGGCGTAAGCATGCAGCGGTTCCCGGATGGGCTGCAGGGGGAGGGCTTTTATATGAAGGACGCGCCTGATTACTTCCCGGACTGGATCAAGACCGTCCCCTTCCCCAAGCGGGAAGGCGGCAGCTTCGATGCCCCAGTGATAGATGAACCGGCCGGTCTGGTGTATCTGGCCGACCAGGCGATCATCACGCTGCATCTCTATCTCTCGCGAACGGACGACCTGGAGCACCCCGATAAGATGATCTACGACCTCGACCCTCCCGAGGAGAGCCAGGGTTTCAGCGCAGTTCGCGAAGCTGCATTGGATATCCGCTCCCTTTTATCCGAACTGGATATGAATTGCTGGGTACAGACAAGCGGGTCGAAGGGCTTTCACGTCGTCGTCCCGCTGGAGCGCGCATTGGGGTTTGATGAAGTCCGTCGGTTCGCGCGAGATGTAGCGCTGGTATTGGTACGCCGCCACCAGGACAGGTACACGCTCGAGCAGCGCAAGAACAAGCGCCGGGGGCGCGTCTTTCTGGATACGCTGCGCAATTCTTATGGCGCCACCGCCGTCGCCCCTTACTCCGTCCGCGCGCTGGCGGATGCGCCGGTGGCCACGCCGCTGGAATGGCAGGAGGTCAAGGCCGGGACCAGTCCCCGCGATTGGACCATGGTCAACGTGCCAGACCGGTTGGAAGGGCGAAGCGACCCCTGGTCCAGCCTGATGCGCAACCCGTATTCACTCTCGAGCCGGCGGGAAAAACTGGATGTGTTGCTGGACCAGGAAAAACCGGCAAACGAGGAAAAGGATTGAGATCCGTCCTGAAAGCAATTGGGATCGTTCCCAATCCCGGAAACCGGATCTAAAAATCCTGGCAACCATAGGCCGGCTGCCAGGATTTTGCTTTGTAAACCTTTGGAAGAATCACCTTACTGCTGGATCGGCTCTCCGTCCGGCGAGACCAGGAACCAGACCCCGTTATACCCCTGGCCGTAGGTTGTGCCCGGGATCGTATCCTCATTGGAGTAATACAAAGGCCATCCCTTAAAGGTGACCTGTTTCGAGCCATCCTCGCGAGCAAGGGTTCCCAGCAGCGAAATATCGACGCTCTCCCCAGCGGCAGGGACATCCTCGATCACCAGAGGAGGCCAGTTGACAGCACAATCATCCATGCAGGCGCTGGTGTCGCTGTTAGGCGAATCGTTCAAATAAACGTACAGGCTGCGGCCTTGATCGTCGACCAGGTGAGGATCGGGATCCTGATGGCTTATTTTGACGGTCACATTCGGGCCGCCGGCTAAGGTGGGAGTTTCGGCAGGCGTCTCGGTTTGGGCCGCGGCCTGGGTAACGGTAGCAGCCTCGGTTGCAGGAGGTTCGGTTTCTGTCGCGGCTTGGGTTGCCGTGCCCCCTGCTGTCCCCGGAACAGTTATTGTAACCAGCGGTGTGGGACTCCCTTCGGACGCCGTTGCACAGGCAGACATCACAAACACAAATGCCAGCAACGCTGAGACGAGCAGTTTGAATTTCATCTTCTCTCCTTTTCCTTTTTCCGAGGAAAATCCGTTTAATGGGGAATAGAGTTGTACTATACCGAGTTTCTGTTTATCCCACAACGGGGAGTTTGCCCCTCTGGCAACGGGGATTTCCCTACTCCTCGTTGTAAAGCACTCCATTGCAAATGTAAGCGTAAAGGATTCTGTAAGGATTTATGTAGAAGTTGTTAAGAGAGCATGGATACAATTCATTGTATTGCGAAGAAGAGCTGCACTGATAATAAATTTGGTGAAGCAATGTTGCGCACGTTTTCAATATGATAGTTCCTCCTCTCTATTCAGGGAAATCATCTATTGCAGCGCAAAGCCGAAAAGAGTAGATTTGGGGTTCTGCATAGCGGCGGCATTCAAGTATCGAACATCCAGATTTCAGTTAGCCTGTGAGAGAAAGCATTAAGAACACTCTAAGAATTTATCTAGAAATAATTAAGAGCCTGTTGATAGAATGTTAATATACGAAAGCAATGAGAGAAGTTGCCCTTTTCTCATCGCTTCCGCAGCAGCTTATTGGAATAGGATGTGGCAGGTTATAAGTTTTAGGAGTTCGTGAATGCCCTGGTATGTAATGCACAGCAAACCAAATAAAGAAGAGTTACTTTACGAGCAGCTTCGCACCCGCAATATCGACGCTTACTACCCCCGCATCAAAGTACAACCCGTAAATCCACGTGCACGTAAAAGAAAGCCTTATTTTCCGGGGTACCTTTTTATCCAGGCTGATCTGGATTCCCTCGGGACTTCAACTTTAAGGTGGATGCCAGGGGCTTTAGGGTTGGTGGATTTCGGGAGCGATCCAGCCAGCGTGCCAGATGAACTTTTAAAGGCAATCAAAGAAAAGGTCGAATACGCCAACGCTCTTGATAAAAATCCAGTTGAACGGTTTAGATGCGGTGAGGTTGTGACAATCGAAGCCGGACCTTTTGCTGGTTACCAAGCTATTTTCAACTCGCGCCTCCCCGGCCACGAACGCGTTCGCGTTTTGTTGCAACTGCTCTCGGACCGGCAAATCGGCGTGGAGCTTTCTGTAAATCAAATTAGGCAACAAGAACAACATCATTCCCGGTAATCATAACCAGGTTATACAGCAAAATTCGAATTGACTTTTATTTGAACTTTTCTGTAGAAACACCCCCTTCGCAGCTGCTATTCGCTTACAACATTGATTTATACAATGCTGTCTAATTTGCCAGATGTTTTTGCATTCGAAGGAAATAGAAACTGGCCTTAACTGATGTCAGAGTGGCGGAGCGTGCTTATTTGCTGAAAGCCAGTATTTCGAAATAATTTTGTGAAAAGGACAAGTGATGGATATTTTGAGTGGAGCACAATATGCGTAAATTGCAAGATTCAGTTCTAAGCTTGCTGATTCATGTAATCATCCTGTTCAACATCGAACGCCTCGATATTAATACAAAGAATTCCATCGATCTGGAAACCTCGGTCTATGTCCTGACCGTTGTTGCGATTATTTTGATCTTATCGTTCAAGTGGCTGGGAACGTTGCGCCAGCCAGTATTGCTGACGATTGCAACCGGAATATTCTTCATTGTTAAGGTCATATCGCCACGTCCGCTGGTGGGTGACATCTACACCTATCTTACATTTACCGAATTGGGCTTATTCCTTGTCGCAGTTTTTCTCGCCCAAAATCTGGCAGCAAATATCAAAGATCTCGAACTGAACGCCCAGGTTTTTTCCTATGCCAATATTCGCAAGGTGAAGCGCGTACAAGAGGCTTATAAGGAAATCGAGGCAGAAATATACCGCAGCCGGCGTTTTGGGCGGTCCCTGTCCGTTGTTGTTTTGGAGCAAGATTCAAAAAATCTGCAAACCAACATCAAAAAGCTTTCTCAAAACGCGCAACGCGCGCTCATGGAACAGTATTTCTCCGTCATTCTGGCCAAAGAACTGGCTACTCAACTGCGCGAGACCGATTTGTTGCTTGAGAACGATAAGAACGGCCGGCTGGTTATACTAAGTCCAGATACCGGGGTAAGCGAGTCAGAAACCTTGATCAAGCGCCTCAACGCATTAACCCATGGGACGGAACTTTCCATTAATTTTGGCGCCGCTACCTTTCCCGATCACGCTTTGTCCTTTGAGCAACTCCTGTCGCACGCGGAAACAAACTTACAACAACGACTCAACGAACACATTAATGTAGACGTGCTTAAAGAGGTTTAGATTGGGTGTTGATTATTGATTGTTCAGTTTTTATTTAGAAGAAATTTTATGAAATGGAGGTAACCGTGGCAAGCATTCTTAACTATCAAACCAGTGATGCGCTGCTGTCTGTACAAACGAAGTATGGTTGGGTAGAAGAAAATGATCCTGACCAATCGCTATTTAGAGGATCGGCTTATTTAATTGCCAAACGCTTGATGGATATCACCCTGATTTTGTTGGCGCTGCCTGTCCTCTTGCCGGTGTTTCTATTGATTGCACTTCTGGTCAAAATAGAATCGCCGAATGGACCAACGGTCTTTGCCCAAGATCGTACCGGTAAACATGGAAAACGTTTCAAAATGTATAAGTTTCGTTCTATGGTACCGGATGCAGAAGACTTGAAAAAGGAGCTAGCGCATTTGAATGAACTAAAGTGGCCTGACTTTAAAATTACCGATGATCCCAGAGTAACACGCGTGGGAAACATATTGCGAAAGACCAGCCTCGACGAACTTCCCCAGCTTTTGAATGTTCTAAAAGGCGATATGAGCCTGGTAGGTCCGCGTCCGACATCGTTTTCAGCAGACACTTATGATCTGTGGCAGACAGCACGCCTGGACGTCACCCCAGGGATCACTGGTCTCTGGCAAATCATCGGCAGAGGAGAAACCGAGTTTTACGAGCGGTTGCGTTTGGATATTGCCTATATCAAGCATCGAAGCCTTTGGCTCGATGTGCAAATTTTATTTCGGACCGTGTGGGTCGTATTTTCCCAACGCGGTGCTTACTGATACTCGGAGGTATCAAGATGAATGTCTCGAAAATTCTAAATGTTATTCGCCGGTTTCTGTGGCTGTTCGTGCTGGTTGCTTTGGTGGCCAGCCTGGCCACGTATTTTGCAATCAGAAGTAAACCAACTGTCTACGAAGCAAAAACCCGCATCCTGGTGGGACCCAGCCTGGATAGTCCCAGCCCGGATTTGAACTCCTTGAAAATCGGCGGGCAATTAATTCAGACGTATTCCGAATTAGTTCTGTCCAGGCCGTTCCTGGAAGCCGTCAACGACAAACTGGACCAAAAGGTAAATCTGGAATTAATGACCGGAATGATCGAAACCCGGCAAAATCCCGATACCCGGATCTTAACCATTTTTGTCCGGCACCCCGATCCGAATCAAGCAGTGGCCATTGCGAATGCTGCTGCCGCCACTCTTATGGAAATGAGCCCCGCCAGGGACAACACAACAACGTTACTGCGAGCCCAGATGAGCAACCAGTCAGGCCAGTTGGAACAGATCATCGCCAACGCCGAAGCCTCCATTGAGGAGCTTGAAGCAAAACTGATTGCGCTGGGGAACGTCACAATCCAAAGTCCGGAAGCTGCTCAAGCGAACCTCGACCAACAGAACCTGATTACGAGCCAGCTGGCAGAAGAACGCTCCCGCTTGTCCGATGCGCTCAGAACGTTGACATCGATCTATGGCGTGTTACTTGACACGAACACCAACCAGCTCCAGATCATTGAGCCAGCCGGAACTGTTTACCCCGTGGACCAGAATCTCCTGCTGCGAGTAGCTGCAGCCGGGCTTGCCGGGCTGATCCTGGCCGTGAGTGTGGTTTTCGCTTCTGAGTACTATGGCGACACGATCCGCTTCCCGGGAGATTTCAGCCGGGTATCGAAAGTGCCGCAGTTGAGCATCATCGAGCAACCTGAACGGCCGGGCGGTGCCGGGCTGGAAGGGATTGTTACGCTGACCCAACCAAATTCTCGTGCCGCAAACAGTTATCGCGCCGCGGTTGCCAAACTGCTATTTTCCCTCGGTAAATTGTTGCCTCAAACTTTATTGTTGAGCAGCGTTGGATCGCAATCCGGGGAAGATGCCGCCGAAATTGTCGCGAACCTGGGCGTTGTCTTTGCCCAGGCCGGCAAGCGCGTAATTCTGGTGGACGCCCAATTCCAAAATCCTCATCTGACAAACATGTTCGAAGCGGAAAACAAGCCAGGGCTGGCGGAATTCATCAGCGCAACCGGGCCGAAGCTGAAACTGGTTCCAGTAAACCAGGTCACTGACGTTCAGCTCTTGCCTGCCGGATTGCCATCTGAAAAAAGCGCGGGCGCAATATTCAACTCGCAAAAAGTTGACAACCTGGTTGAAGAACTGCAAAGCAAAGCAGACGTTGTGCTGGTTGCAGGAGCCCCCATCGCCCACTTTGCCGAAAGCCTGACCCTGGCTACCCACACGGACGGCGTTATCCTGGTTGCACGTCCGGGAGAAGCGCGCATCAAAGTTGTCAACGAGGTAATCGCTAGCCTGGAAGCGATGAATGTCAATCTGGTTGGCGTAATTTTCGACAATCTTCAAAAACGCTTTGGCTTAAAGTCAAAACCCAGCAACGTTTTTGAAGGAACACAGGTGGTATCGGAAGACAGCCATGTGTAAAAATAGGGCCTCGTTCCTGTTAGCCTGAGCAAACGCGAAAAACCAGTGTCAGCGCAGCGCTGCAACGCTGCGCTGACCTCTTTTCTCGTTTCAATTGGTTATCTTCAAAGATGAGCCTCAAAACATCCTCTGTCACCACCGTTGACACTCAGGGAATCAACCAATCCACGAAAAAACACCTTCGTGGTTCTACGTTGTTACTCGCCGGGCGAGTGGTCTCGATGGCCACTAATTTTGCCGTCCAGGTGCTGATCGTGCGTTATCTGTCCAAGAGCGATTACGGCGCTTTTGCATATGTTATGTCACTGGTCTCGCTCGGTTCAAGTCTTGCGGTTTTCGGAATGGAAAAAACCGTCACCCGGTTTTTGCCAATTTATCAGGAAAAAGGCGAATATTCGAATTTGTTTGGCGCCATTATTATGATGGTCAGCACGATCTTTTCGATGGGCTTCTTTCTGGTCTTGCTAGTCTACGGCATGAAAGGCTGGATTGCAGAATCGTTTATCAATGATCAACAGACGTTCAATCTTTTACTCTTGTTGATTTTTCTCGTCCCCGTGCAAGCAATAGACAGCTTCATGGTTGGGATGTTAGCTATTTTCTCTAAGCCAAGTGCAATCTTTTTCCGAAGGCACGTTCTTGGACCTGGGCTGAAACTTTGCGTTGTTTTGTTGCTTGTCTTCTTCCGCACTAATGTGTTTTTCCTATCTGCAGGCTACGTAGTTTCTGGCATTTTAGGAGTCACAATCTATTCCGGAATTTTGATACGTGACTTACGCAGTCAAGAGTTCTGGAAACATTTCAAAATGCAGAACGTAAAGTATCCGATTAAGGAAATCTTTGGCTTCAGCATTCCTTTGCTTACCACCAATTTTGTTTACGTGGTAAGAGGCCAGTTGGTTATCGTACTACTGGGATATTTTCGGAGCACGCTTGACGTTGCTGCTTATCGCGCTGTACAGCCCGTTGCAGATTTAAATACAACGGTCATTCAAAGTTTTGCCTTTCTCTTTATGCCAACAATGGCGCGCATGTTTGCTAAAGAAGACCAGGAAGGAATTGATGATCTCTATTGGCAAAGCGCGGTCTGGATCACGGTCATCTCCTTCCCCATTTTCCTGGTGACATTCTCACTCGCCCAGCCACTTACCATCCTGCTCTATGGGGAACGGTATGCACAATCTGGAATGATCATGGCACTACTTGCTTTTGGATATTTCTTCAACGCCGCTCTCGGATTTAATGCCGATACGTTACGTGTCTATGGCAGGCTTCGCTACACTGTTGCCATTGACTTTCTGGCAATGATTGTCAGCCTGGGGATTAGCCTGGTACTTATTCCGCGCTACGGAGCCCTGGGCGCAGCCATTGGAACGTTTGGGACTCTCATCCTCTATAATATTCTTAACCACATGGGGTTAAAGTTCGCGACGAAGATCAACTTGTTCCAGTGGCGTTATTTGAGAGTGTACACAAGCATTATCCTGGGCACGCTGGGGCTGTTATTTTTCCAGATTTTAGTATCTCCTCCCATATATATCGGCTTGGTGCTGGCTGGTCTTATCTCTTTGATCGTACTGGTGATCAACCGTAATGTGCTCAATGTCGAACAAACCTTTCCAGAACTCTTGCGTTTCCAGGTGGTTCGGCTTCTCTTCGCAACCAATCGTGATAAAGACCAGGAGCCTTGATGAGCAAAGAACAAAGCGCAATTTTTATGGAACACATTCGAGAGAACGCAGCCCGGTATTTTGAAGGCTTTGAAGAAGACCAAATCGAGGTCCGGTTCGATGAAAAGCAAGAGCGCCCCAGCTCGATGCTTTACTGGTTTACCGTGGAAGATCAAATGCAAGACCGTGGAATCATCGTCAAGGTACCTCTGTACCGCGGACATCTCTCCAGCAGGTCGAGCGGGGCTTCCGACTATAAGCCAGAGCTCTTTCCAAAAACAGAGCCAAGAGATACGCATCGGCTTGGCTATATTGCCCTACAATCAATTTCAGAGTACTTTTCGGCTCTCGGTGAAAAACATCTTGGAACGATTCGGGTGCTCGATTACCTGCCCGAGCACCAGGCAATCTTTACAGAGGCGTCCAGGGATCCGAGCCTTCGAAAACTATTCCTGAATACGAGCCGCCTTCGCGCTGGCTCTCGTTCCCACGAACTGGACCTTGCGCTCCAAAATGTTGGTAAATGGCTGCGCCTGTACCATGAAATGTCAAAAGAAGACAACGTTCAAGTCCGCCATGCACACCGGCTCGACTATATCGAGGCAGTCGGCACGCTAACAAATTTTTTGGGGGACGCCTCCCACGAGGTCGCTTTTTTCAAAACAATTTCTGCAAAACTAAAAACAAGCGCCTTAAAGGTCCTTCCGGAATCGCTGCCCCTTGGTCTGGGGCACGGTGACTTCGCAATGCGCAATATCCTGGTTGGTACTGATGCTCGCATAACGGTCATCGATACCTTTGCCAAGTGGCGGACCCCGATTTATGAGGATATTGGTTATTTTTTAAATGCGTTTAAGATGTCGGCCCCACAAGTCATCAGCCAGGGACTTTTATTCGGTTCACGCCAGCTAGCAACTTATGAACGGGCATTTCTAGAGGGGTATTTCGAGCAAAAGTCCATTCCTTATCCCGAGATCCGGTTGTATGAAATGCTGTCCCTGCTGGATAAGTGGTCGAGTGTTGTAACTCATTCCCGCCGGGGAGGCGGCAAGTTCAAGAATTTTGGCGCCCTTAAGGCTATGCTGACGAACCGGTACTTCAAAGTGAGCGCAAAACGCCTTCTTCAAGAAATAACCGAGAGTGAAAGCAAGGCCTCCCTTTTGAATGCAAGAAAAGAGAATTAATCGCCATGTCGATCAGAGAAACGAATACGATAGAAAAATTACAAAATGAGTTGGTTACGCCCTGGGTGGAACCCCAAAGTGAGCAACAACGCTTGAAGGTTGCGTACATCATGTCCCGCTTCCCAAAATTGACAGAAACTTTTATCCTTTATGAAATGCTGGCAATGGAAAAAGAAGGAGTTCAAGTCGAGGTTTACCCTCTTTTACGGGAACAAACCGAAGTCATGCACCCGGAGGCGATCCCATTTGTCGAAACGGCCCACTTCCAACCGTTTTTTTCGTTAGAGATCCTGCGCGCCAACTTGCACTTCCTGCGACGTAACCCACGCGCCTACCTCGGAACACTGTGGTCTGTGTTAAGCAACAACTGGGGCAGCTACCGGTTTTTTACAGGTGTGCTGGGGATCTTTCCGAAAACGGTCCTTTTTGCCCGTCAAATGGAGCTGGAGGATGTCAACCACGTGCATGCCCACTTCGCCAGCCACCCAGCTGCGGCAGGCTTCATCATCCACCGGCTGACCGGAATTCCCTACAGCTTCACCGCGCACGGGTCGGATCTCCACCGTGACAAACACATGCTCCGTGAGAAGGTGGCCGGATCGGCTTTTGTTGCAGCCATCTCCGCGTACAACAAAGAATTGATCGTTGCAGAGTGCCAGGGGAAGTACCGGGACAAAGTTGCCGTCATTCATTGCGGTGTTGACACGAATGTATTTCAATTGCGGTCAGAAAAGACACCGTATGAGAGAGGCGAGAGTTCCTTTTATGATTCTATGTGTTGGCACGTTGCATGAGGTCAAAGGACAAACTTTCCTTTTGCAAGCATGCCGGAAGTTACTGGAAAGCGGGATCAACTTCCGCTGCCATTTTGTTGGAGATGGACCAGACTTGCCAGCTCTCAGCGAGCTTGCAAATCAGGCTGGCCTGGCAGAAAAAGTAGTATTCCACGGGCGACAAAAGCAAGAGAGAGTCGCTCAGCTCTTACAAGAGGCGGATGTTCTTGCTGCGCCAAGCGTCCCGACCCGTGATGGCCGTCGTGAAGGAATTCCGGTTGTGCTCATGGAAGCGATGAGCAGTGGCGTTCCGGTCGTCTCGAGCGAGCTTTCCGGCATTCCAGAACTGGTCGTCAACGGACACACCGGCTTGCTCGCCCATCCGGGAGATGTAACTGGCTTGGCGAAGGCGTTGGAACGTTACTATCGCGATCCAGCCTTACGGGAACGTCTCGGGCTCGCGGGCAGAGAAAAAGTTTTAAGCGAGTTCAACCTTTACGGAAACGCTGCCATACTCGCACAGTGGATAAGCCAGGAGAACTAGCGATGGCGTTATTCTTGTTTTGGGCCTCGGTCGGCCTGATACTTTATACGTATCTCCTGTTTCCCATGCTTGTTTTGCTGCGTGGGTTGCTTTGGAAGCGACCCTATAAAAACGAAGAACGTGTTCCCCCGCCTATGGTGAGCGTGATCATCGCTGCTTACAATGAAGAAAAGGCAATCGGGGAAAAACTGGATAATCTCCTGTCCCTGGATTATCCTAAAGATCGTTTGGAAGTCGTGCTGGCTTCAGATGGCTCTACCGATAGAACAAATACGATCGTGCAAGAGTATGAAGGAAGCGTAGTAAAGCTGCTATCCCTTGCCAGGGTTGGCAAAGCAGCAGCGCTCAATGCCGCAGTCTCTGCCTCCAAGGGAGAAATTCTGGTCTTCTCCGATGCTAACACGATGTTCAGTCCCGACGCTATTCGGGCTTTGACCGAGCCACTTGCCGATCCTAATGTGGGAGGCGTCGCCGGCGACCAGCGTTATGTGAAAAAGAACAAAACAAAGAATGCCGGGGTTGGCGAGCGAACTTACTGGAATTTCGATCGATTAATGAAACAGTTCGAAAGCAGAGCAGGGAACACTATTTCGGCAACGGGCGCCATATACGCGATACGCCGGTCTTTATTTCAGACGGTTCAGGAAGGTGTAACGGACGATTTTTTCACGTCTACTGCTGTTATTGCGCAGGGATATCGACTGGTCTTCGCGCCAAATGCGGTTGCATATGAACCAGTCGCGGCTGCCAGCAGCACGGAGTTCGGGCGCAAAGTGCGGGTGATCACGCGTGGCCTGAGAGCAGTCCTCCATAGCAGAAGCCAGTTGCTCAATCCCTTCCGCTACGGATTTTACGCAATCCAGCTTTTTTCGCATAAAGTCCTCAGGCGCCTGGTTGTCTATCCGATCGTGCTCTTGTTTCTTGTAACCCCGTTTTTGTGGAAAACCGGGTTTTTCTATCAACTTGCGATGGTCGGGCAGCTTGCATTTTATGGCTTAGCCTTGCTCGGCCTGCTATTAGATCATACTCCTTTCAGGAAGTTGAAATTTTTTAGCATTCCCTTCTATTTCTGCCTGGTATACGCGGCGGCGTTCATCGCTTCGTTAAATATCTTGCGGGGCCGGCAGATCAAACGCTGGGAACCACAGCGGGAAGCGGAAAGCATGTAGCGTCGCAAGCCACATCGGACTACTGCAAACAGTGTGTGCGTTCAAGCAATACGACCAACCAAAGAGCAGCCCGCACGCTGACCAAACCAAAAACTATTCCGAATGGAATTAACATAACGAATTAGATAATGAATTTTCTACACTTTAAACCAAACATCAATAAACTTGGAACATCCCACCTATTTGTAAAGCTTTTTGTCTGCTTCCTGTTCATCGCCGGGTTCTCAAGTTGTGGAACACCTCCTACAAAGATCGCACCTACCCTCATTAGCCCTACAGCGGTTACCGTAGAATCCACTCAAACGCCAAAGCCTGTTCACCAGACAGGAAAATCGAGAGGCTATTTGACAACTCCACAAGAATTGGAAGTAATTGCAAAAAAGGCCGAACAGGGTATAGAACCTTACCAGAGCGCTGTAGGTGATGTGCTCCAATGGGCAAACAAGGACTGGAACTATAAATTAGATGCCCACGAAAACTGTTCGAACGCAAATCGACCTATCTGGAACGATAATGGCGGAGGAACTCCAATCTTATACGCCAAGGCTCTGGCATATCCCCTCACCGGAGATCCTCAATACGCGGAAGAGGTAAAAAACATCTTAGAACGCATTATGACGGAAGTAGAGCAGATTAATATCGATACCGAGCGGTGCCGGCTCGTTTTTGGATGGGGTACGCCCGAACTGGTCGCTTCAGCCGACCTCATTGAAGATTACTGGTGGGATAAGACCTGTACCGGCCCTATCAGTACCGAATATGCCGACACTCAAACAGGTATGGGAAATTGTAAGGAACTTTTCCAGAACTGGCTGGCCAAAAATCCATACTATCTTGTATCGTACTCTGCCGAGAGCAGCAAAAGCAATTGGGGCTCCGCCGCAACTAACACACTTGCCTATATTTCTGACTATCTGTGGGATCGCAATGATATTGTTCTAGAACACCGGAACCCACCGCAACTCCACGATGGAAAAAACATAGAGCTGACGCCTTCGGAAGCTTATGCACATGCCAATAAGTTGGCGCTCGATCGAATGAACGGATATGGCGTCGAGTATGGCAGCAATAGCTCGTGCGATTATCTAAGTGGAAGCCAGCAGAGCAACCAATGGCCTCCGGTCAAATCACAGATCAGTGAATTGGGTATCATCCCTGAAGATGCCCGCCGCCAGGAATACTGTAACATTCCCGCGTATAGCGGGGAATACGAAAATTATCCCCAAATCCATTTGGGAAACAACATCCAACAGTGTGAACTGATGTTGCGGCGTGGCGATCCTTCTTGTTTCGACAATGTCGACAATTCGGATATCCCTGAATATACCTTCATGGGGCCAGATGGTAATCTCAAGGTCACTCATCTACATCCGGGCAGAGGTTCGATTGAACGGGCAATCAAAGCCATCATCGTGGACTCGAATACAGAGTGGCGCCATGACTTAGCGCTCCAAGTTGCTTTTCGATATTATTACGCCCATCATACCCTGCCCGGGTTCGAACAATGGGCTGACCATCTAGACGGTGAGCCGGATGATTGCAGTCAAGACATTTGCTTTGGCGCCCTCACCCACGGGTTTTCGATTGAGGAACAATCTCCCGTTCCCCCTCCAACGGTTCCTCCACCCTAGAGAACGGTTGGGATGCGCGACTCTTTTTGGGTGAGTTGATTTGTCTATCTTGATTTTACGGAATAAGCACGAGGTGAAATGATGTCACAAACAGAATTGGTTGTACCAAATCTCATTAAAAATAAAGTATTTACGCTCATTGCCACAGCTGTTTTTGCCGTTTTGATCGCAATTACGGTTGGGTTGGCGAGCTCGATCAATCCGCTTCTGACCATTGGTGGAGCGCTCCTGTTTGCTTTAACAGTGCTCTTTATCACCATGAAATGGCCCAATTTCATCGTCATTTTCGTCACGTTCGTTATCTATACGAACACCTCTGTTGTGATGATCAAGTTTCACGGTGTCCCCCCCATGCTGGGGTATGCCCTTCCATTGCTTTTGGTATTCCCGTTCATCTGGGAATTGGTTGCTAACAAGCGCAAGGTAAGAATGAACTTTGTCTTCGTTCTTATGTTAGTGTTCTTTTCAATCATGATTCTCGGGAGTGCGTTTTCGAAAGATATCAATTTAGCCATTCCAAGCCTGGTAAATTATGTCGCAGAAGGATTGGGATTATATTTTCTCTTAATTAACACGATACGCACCCCCAACCTGTTGAAAAATGTCATTTGGGCGTTGCTCATTGGCGGGGCAATCATCGGTGCGCTGTCCCTCTATCAACAGGTTACGGGAACTTTTGACAACAACTATGGTGGATTTGCACAGGTTAACGGGCAAGGATTCAGCACCGTTGAAACCATCCAGGGTAGTGTCACCCAAGCCCGGGTATCCGGACCGATCGGAGAGAAGAATCGATTTGCACAAGTCATGTTGATGTTGGTTCCAATTGGTTTGTTTCTAGCCTGGGGTGAGAAGTCCAGGAAATTGCGTTACTTTGCTTATCTCCTGACCGCGTTGGCATTTATCGGCGGCTCTCTGGCATTTTCCCGCGGAGCGCAAGTGGGACTATTGCTCTTGATTGCCATCATGACCTTCATGCGTTATATCAAGATTCACCAGCTTGTGATTATATTGCTCTCCATCGTCTTGCTTTTGGTGGCCTTTCCCCAAAACGCGGTTCGATTTTCATCTTTAGGAGCTGTTTTTGCAACGCAGGAAGAAGGAGGATTGAGAAGCGCCGATGGGGCTATACAGGGTCGCGCTACCGAAATGCTGGCGGCCATGCTTGTCTTCATGGATAATCCTATCATTGGAGTAGGGCCCGGCATGTTTGGTTACGAAATGGCAGATTATTCAAAGATCGTCAGCCTTAGGAACATTACCACAACCCGAGAACCTCACAGCCTCTACCCCGGCGTTGCCGCGGAAACCGGCATATTAGGTTTTATCACCCTCATGGCGATATTTATTTATACGCTTTACAGCCTCGCGAAGTCCAGAAGCTACTGGTTGGAAAGAAATAACAGCATGATGGCAAACTTATGTACGGGCTTCTTTCTGGCAATTGTCAGCTATATGACCACGGGTATCTTCTTACATTTTGCCTATATCCGCTACTTCTGGCTGATCATTGCACTATCAGTGGTAGTGAGCAGTTTCACAGAAGCAGATGTAGTAGCTGAAATGAAAGTAGCAGGCGAAAAGACCGGATAATTTTGAAAGGTCGGAACATTGAACCTATCTTCGCTCCTCTCCAAAACACTCTACGCAATCTTGCTGGCGCCTTTGCACCTAGAGCAATCCAAGTCCATCCGATCTCCATCAGCCCTGTCGATAACCCCATCGACATACCAACGGACGACCTCGATCATCCGGCTAATCGATAGCGCGATTCCCGGTTTTGCAGAAAGATTATCTCGGAAGGTATACGAGAACAACATCTTTCCCTGGACACCCGTCGATACCAAACTGATCGCCGCCGGGTCAGGAACCGCAGTCTTCAAAGTAAGTTGGGAAAGCGGGCACAAGGTCCTGCGGATCTACCGGAAATCGCTCGGCAAACCATTAAGCGGCTTACTTGAAATAACCAGGCATTACCAGAGAAATTATGAGACCGTGTTAGCCTGGTATGGAAGTGTCACCGGCCTTGTGCCTCCCATGGATTTCCTGGTGTTGCACGGTTTGACTTTTGCCAAACCAGTGGCTGCCTCTTTGCAACCATACGTTCAAGGCCAAAAAAAGGATCTCTTTGAGGATTTTTCTGACTCGGAAATCCTCAGATTATTTGAAACAAATAAGCGCCTCCACGAGCAATTTTTATTCTTTTCAGAACAAACGATCCGCCAGTGGAACGGACAGCAAATGTGCTTTGATTTTTTAGGAAGAGAAAACTTAATGTTGATCAACGATAAGGGTAATTCCTGTTTGTGCATTGTAGATGTTGGCATCTTCAGGTTCGATGTTGTTGCGAGAAAATATCCTGAGAAAATGAGCCAGATTGAACAACGGATCAAGAGAATGATCTATCTCTACGAATGCGCGCAAGAAATATAGCCTGGTAAAGCGTAAAAGCATTTTATTTTCCAAAAAGAGTGTCATACCATCTACTCAGCTCATAGAAAATCAACGTTGATTTTAGGAGGATATTAAACTGACTCTCGAAGACATTTATCAGATAGAACGGACCAAGTGGGATAGCGTTGCTGAAAAAAACTTGAAGTCGTTGAGGGTGATGGAGCCAGATGAAAACTTCTATACTTATGCCAAGCGTGCGAGCACGATGGTCAGAGTTAACGATTTCTTAGGAAACCTGCGGGAGAAAAAAGTGCTGGAGTATGGCTGTGGTCTTGGCGAAGTTTCTACGCTGCTGGCAAGGAGCGGCGCCAACGTTGTGACCTTCGACCTCTCACCAAAGAGCATCATAACCAGCCGCCAAAGAGCGAAGCTGAACAAGGCGGACGCGAACATTCAATTTGCTGTCGCAGCCGGGGAAAACATCCCCTATGCGGACGAAAGCTTCGACTTCATCTTCGGAAGAGCGATCTTGCACCATTTGGAAGCGGATCTGGGATGGTCCGAAATCAGCCGGGTTCTCAAACCCGGAGGGAAAGCTGTATTTGTCGAGCCGATGGGGATGAATCCCATCCTAAACTTTGTGCGCGACCATGTGACTTACCCGCACAAAAACCCTCGAGGAGCCGATCATCCGTTGACATATTCCGATATCCATACCTGGGGTCAGGGATTTCGCGAGTTCCGTTTCCAAGAGATACAACTCCTGAGCATGCTCGAGCGTGGACTTGGTTTTGGCAAGCAACTCCTCTTCCTGCGCAAGCTGGATGATTTTTTATTAAGGCACCTTCCGTTTCTGCGGCGTTTCTGTCGTTACGTTGTCATGTTCTGTGCCAAATGAGCAGTTTGATAGAAAATGCGGAGTATCCATTGCAAACTGAAGTAACCGATTTCGATCTGCACGGAATAGTGGGGATACGGCTGATCAACGCAACGCCAAGTGATATCGCTGCTGTCAGAAGACAACTGGGATCCATCCAGGCCCCTCTTTCAAGGAAGCCGGATATCGTGATCAAGTTTGTGGACAAAATCCCCTGCTCATCTCCCGTTCGCTACCTCGGGGTGGACGATGTGGGCTTTACAGAGGATGCGTTTTTGGTGTTCCGGGGGAAGCAAAAGGCACGTGTCATGGTCCAAATCCCTTTTCACGAAATTGGGAACGACCAATGCGAAATTATTTGTGAAAGTGGCTTACTGGCCGTCCCGCTGCTGATGCCTATTCTCAATCTAACCGTCCTGAGCAAGGGCGCCCTCCCCCTGCACGCCTCGGCTTTCAATTACAATGGAAAAGGGATTGTGGTAACAGGGTGGGCCAAAGGGGGAAAAACAGAGATGTTGCTCGCCTACGCGGCCAAGGGCGCAGAGTATGTGGGGGATGAGTGGGTCTACATCAGCGAGGACGGAGAGTGCATGTATGGTATCCCTGAGCCGATCCGGATCTGGTACTGGCATTTACAGGAGATGCCGCGTTACCAGACGACGGTCAATCGCAACGACCTCCTCCGCCTCCGGTCTCTCAACCTGTTTGTAAAATCCGTAGCGCGGTTGGAGTCAGCCGGCTCCGGGCGCAGTTCTGCCCCATTGCGGTTTTTACACAGGCTTTCAGCCCTCGTAAAACAGCAACTGTATGTCCAGTTGCCGCCCGAGAAACTATTTGGACGGACCGCCAGCGGACTTACTGGCAGGCCCGATAAAGTTTTCTTTGTCGGCAGCCATGCCGAAACGAGTTTGACCGTTCAACCGGTCGATCCGCAAGAAATTGCCCGGCGAATGGTTTTCTCCATGCAAGAAGAGCGCAAGGATATCATGTCCTATTATTTGAAATACCAGTTCGCTTTTCCTGAGCGGTCCAATTCATTTATCGATCAGTCTGAAAACGTGCAGCGCCGGATCCTGCTCAAGGTGCTGGCAGACAAGGATGCATACGCTGTCTACCATCCCTACCCAGTTTCGATCCCAGCTATGTACGAAGAAACCCGTTCATACTGCCTTTAAGGGTTACCTATGACAAAAAAATTTACGATCGCATTAATTGGTCCGGATGGTGCTGGAAAGTCCACCATCGGCCACAAACTGGTAGAGAGTTCGCCGCTGCCCATCAAGTACATCTATATGGGGGTGAACCTGGAGTCCAGCAATATGGTTCTGCCCACCACCCGATTGTTGCTGGAACTCAAACGTGCCCAAGGCCAGCGCCCGGATATAACCAGCAGGTCGCAGGAGTCCTACAAATTGCGCACCCGCTCAAAAAATCCGATCAAACGCCTGGCGGCAGGATTAAGAGCTGCCCTGCGTTATGTAAACCTTACCGCTGAAGAGTGGTTCCGTCAGATCATCGTTTGGTACTACACCCTGCGCGGGTATTATGTCATTTTCGACCGCCATTTTTATTTTGATTATTACGCACATGACGTGGTAAACGATGATCCAAAACGGCCGCTCAATAGCCGGATCCATGGATTTATGCTCGATCACCTGTACCCAAAACCGGATTTTGTAATTTTCCTGGATGCGCCCTCAGAAGTGCTTTTCGCACGTAAACCGGAGGGCACTCTGGAAGCGCTCGAGCGCAGGAGGCAGGAGTACATCAAGCTTAGAAAAGTGGTCAAATCTTGGGCCGTTGTGGACGTTTCACAACCAATGGATAAAGTTGTACAAGAGGTTTCTGACCTGATCGCAGGCTTTCAGCACAGCAAAAATGGTGTCGAAAAGGCAAACCAATGGTCAAACTGATCAAGCAGATTGCGCCCCTTGTTGCGAACAGCGCGGCGTTCGAGAAATTTGTGGGCATATTAGAACATACCGACGGAGAACGGCAGAACCTGTTCCGGGTATTGACCTACCACCGGGTCGATTATCCCCAGGCGCAGCCCGGGCTGGATCCGGGCCTGATCAGTGCATCACCAGACGCTTTCGAAGCCCAAATGAAGTATTTGGCAGCCAATTATGACGTAGTATCGGTGGAAGATATTTTAGAGGCGTTTCAAGGCGGAGGCCAGCCTGCCTTGCCGGCGCGCGCAGTGACCGTCACTTTTGATGATGCCTACCGCGATTTTGCGCAGAACGCCTGGCCGGTTCTGAAACAATACCGCATCCCTGTCACCGTTTTTGTGCCGACTGCGTTCCCTGACCATCCCGAGCGCTATTTTTGGTGGGACCGATTATTCAACGCAATCCATACAACCGATCAGGGAGAGCTGGATTCATCCCTTGGACGCCTCCCTATCTCTACAGCAGCGCAGCGCAGTCACAGTTATAAGCAAGTCAAGAATCACATCAAAACGCTCCCGAACGAGGCAGCGATGAAGGAGGTGGATCAAATATGTAACGATCTTGGCGTTTCTCCCCAAGCCAACTGTGTGCTAGGCTGGGACTCTTTGCGAGAATTAGCCAACGAAGGACTGACCTTAGGAGCACACACACAAACCCATCCGATCATGAACTCGATTACCCCTGAGGAAATGCGCGAGGAAGCAATCGGTTCAAAGCAAGATTTGGAACGTGAGATCGGCTCGGTTCCAAAGGTATTTGCATATCCCAGTGGGATCCATAATAACGATGCCGTTAAAGTCGTGGAACAAACCGGCTTCGGCCTGGCTTTTACGACAGAACGCGGCGTAAATGAGATTGCGCATGCAGACCGTTTGCGCTTGCGAAGGATTAATGTGGGGATAGGCACAACAATCCCGATACTGCGGGCGCAATTAGTATCATGGACAGCAAGCTTGTATTCTTGAGTGATTTTTTTGCCCAACTTTTTTGCATAAACCTGAGCAGATACAAAAATTAATAATATCAATTGGAGTGATGATGAAAATTCTTATTGCTAGCAAAATCGATCCGACCGCGATCGAGAAATTGGAAGAGAACCACGATGTGATCTGCGCTTTTGGGGCAGACCAAGAGCGTTTGAAAGCGCTGATCGCAGACCGCGACATCCTCGTCTTCCGCAGCGGGGTTAAGATTAGCGCCGATGTTATGTCTGCGGCCCCAGATCTCAAACTGCTCTTACGGGCGGGCTCCGGCATCGATAATCTGGATGTGGACTATGTCAACGAGCGGGGTCTGCGGCTGGTCCGGATCCCCGAACCGGGCGCGAAAGCTGTTGCAGAGATGACGTTTGCCTTGATGCTGGCCTTGGCGCGCAACCTGCTGGAAGCCGACCGGCTGACCCGGCAAGGTCACTGGGCCAAAAATGAGCTTTACGGCTTCTTGCTCACCGGGAAAGTGTTGGGCGTCATTGGAGCGGGCAACATCGGTTCTTTGGTGGGACAGAGGGGCGCAGCCTGGGGAATGAAAGTGCTGGCCTGCGTCGAGTATCCCTCCACGGATAGAGCGAAGCAATTCGAGAAGGAAGGAATTCAGCTGACCACCTGTGAAGAGCTACTCTCCCAGGCAGATTTCGTCAGCGTACATGTTCCGCTAAAAGAATCGAACCGAAATCTCCTCGATGAAGAGATGTTCGGGTACATGAAACCGGGCGCATACCTGGTCAATATTTCCCGTGGAGGAGTGGTCAATGAGGAGGCGCTCTACCGCGCCTTGATCGAAGGCCGTTTGAGCGGTGCAGCCCTTGACGTTCACCAGGCTGAGGGAGAGGGCAAGGTATCTCCGCTGGCTGAACTGAAGAACGTGATCCTGACCCCGCACATCGGAGCAAACACGGTGGACTCGCAACGCGAGATTGGCGAAATTGTCCTTGATACTGTCGAAGCCTTCAAAAAAGAAATGGCCCCTGCTTTGGTAAAAACTGAGTAAGAATCAAGTCATCCTGGAATTAATTCTGAGGAATGGAGAGCAAACAATGTTAGCGAAAACAACACAATTAAAGCAAATGTTGCAATCAGATCAACTGGAATTTATTATGGAAGCCCATAACGGGCTCAGCGGGAAAATCGTCGAGGAGGCCGGATTTAAGGGTATCTGGGGAAGTGGGCTGACGATCTCCGCTTCTTTGGGGGTTCGCGATAACAACGAAGCAAGCTGGACTGAAGTGCTTGACGTGGTCGAGTTTATGAGCGATGCCACCACTATCCCCATTTTGTTAGACGCGGATACCGGCTATGGCAACTTCAACAACGTCCGCAGGCTAGTACGAAAGCTCGAGCAACGCAACGTAGCCGGCATGTGCATGGAGGACAAGCTATTTCCCAAAACCAATTCTTTCATCAACAGCGAACAACAACCGTTAGCAGAGGTGGAGGAATTTGCTGGAAAAATCAAGGCTGCCAAAGATACGCAGCAGGATCCGGATTTTTGTGTGGTCGCCAGGGTTGAATCCCTGATCGCCGGATGGGGATTAGAGGAAGCCCTCAAGCGGGCAGAAGCTTACTCTCTTGCTGGTGCAGATGCCATCCTCATGCATAGTAAAAAAGCAACGGCTGACCAAATCCTGGAATTCATGCGCGAATGGCACAACGCTTGCCCGGTCGTGATTGTTCCTACTACTTATTATGACACACCGACGTCCGCGTTCGAAGAAGCCGGGATCAGCCTTGTGATCTGGGCTAACCATTTGCTTCGATCCAGCATCAGAGCCATGCAGCAAACGGCGGAACAGATTTATCAGGAACGATCGCTTCGCTCGATAGAAGATAAAGTTGTTCCCGTTAAAGAAATTTTCCGTTTGCAGAATGCTGATGAATTAAAGCAGGCCGAAAAACAGTATTTGCCCAGGGTGGGCGCAAAGGAGCAGCGCGATCTTGCCTGATATGCGAAAATCCGGATGTGAGGTCCTGGTTCGACCTCGGAGTTGGGATTGCCCCACGCACGTTGCACTGCAAAAAAATCTAAGGAGTTGAAACATTGCGCGGACGCACATCGAGAGAATTGCCCCATGCTATTGTGATTGGCTTGGATTGTATAACAGGGTTACAGACAGCCCGTATCCTTGCCGGACACGGTATTCCGGTGATCGCATTCGCCAGGAACCTCGACCATTACTGTTGCCGAACAAATGTGTGCGAAGAAATCATCTGTGCTGATACGGCCAGTGAAGAGTTTATCTGCGACCTGGAGTCATTAGGGCCAAAACTGCAGCAAAAAGCAGTCCTGTTCCCCTGTACCGATATGAGCGTGCTGACCTTGTCGCGACATCGCCAACGCCTTGTTGATTGGTATCATGTTGTCCTCCCAGAACCCGATGTGGTCGAGATGCTGATGGATAAGGTCAGTTTCTACGCTTATGCTGCCGAGGTAAACCTGCCCATCCCAAAAACGTTTTTATTGAGAACCAGGACTGATGCTGAAATGGCGGTAAAGGAGCTGACCTTTCCCTGTATTATGAAACCTCCCGATGAAAACGCCGACCTGGGAAAAAAACACCAAGCTCAAGGTGTATAAAGTAATGAACCAGGAAGAAGCTCTCGCGCTCTACGATCAGTGTTCCAACTGGGCCGACATGTTGATGATTCAGGAATGGATCGAAGGTAACGACGCACAACTTTATTCCTGCAACTGTTATTTCAACGCCGATTCGGAACCCCTGGTTACTTTCATCGCCCGGAAAATCAGGCAATGGCCACCCGAGACTGGCACGAGTTGCTTGGGAGAAGAATGTCGAAATGATTTCGTTTTGGAGGAGTCGGTCAGGTTATTCCGCGGTGTAAATTATCGTGGATTGGGTTACGTGGAGATGAAGTGCGACGAACGCACGGGGAAGCACTATATCATCGAACCCAATATCGGCCGGCCTACGGGGAGGTCAGCTATCGCTGAGGCAGGCGGCGTGGAATTGCTATACACCAAGTATTGTGATTCTGTAGGTCTACCACTTCCTCAGCAACGGAAGCAAAACTACCAGGGCGCGAAATGGATTTATCTCCGAAGAGACATCCAGTCAGCCCTCTATTACTGGAGGCGGGGGAAACTTACCCTTCGCGAATGGTGGCATTCCCTTAGCGGCCGCAAACGCTATGCTGTCTTTTCCTGGACTGACCCGGCTCCCTTTTTGTATGACCTTTGGAAGGTACTCGGTCTGTTCGTAAAGAGCACAGCGGCAGACTAATACGAAAAATCCAGTACGTAGGAAAGCTTATAGATTATTGGAAAATGCTTTTGCTCACAAAAACAAATAAACTGTACATCACCCGCACCCCACTACTAAACAAACTCAATCGGGAAATCGGTCAGTTTTTAGAGGTAAGGTGTCACATAAACTATGATTAAGCCAGATAACTATGAACAGCTTAAAAAATTCTTTGTGGGGAGACGGGGCAATTCGAACAAAAAACCAGACGCTTCTATTGCTATTCCTGTCAATGCACAGGGAGATTTAGAGACCGTATTGCAAGTGCTGAGCGATATTGCTACATACAAGGGAAGCCATACCTTCGAAGTCATCCTTGCCATCAACAATTACCCAGCGGGACACGAGCCGCCGGAAACCGAGCTGTTTCGGGATATGGGAATGGTTATCGCTGCAACGCCGAGCGTAGCTCGTCCGGACGAAGCGGTTTGTTTTTCTGCCCGCCTGACGGGCGTTCGCCCTGCCAATAGTGAATACCTGCTCCTGTTCGATGCCGATTGCCGGATTCCTAACGCGACGGCGGTAATTGATTGGTATATAAATCGCCTTCATGCCGGCGCAGATCTGGCATACACGCACGTAGAGTATTATGACCTGAAAAAAGATCTGTCGATCGCCGCACGAATGATAGCCCATCACGGAGCGCGTTGGGTCAAACGTGAATTGCTTGGCATCCCAACAACCCGAGGTAGCAATTATGCAGTGAACCGCGCCAAGATGTTGGCCTACTACGATCAGAAGCTCTTGAGTGACGATCTGAACGTAGGACCTACGTTCAGAGCCAAGGGGGATCGAATAGATTATTCCGGCAGCCGAAAACTTATCGTCAAGACATCCGGGAGAATGTTCACTGGAGGCTGGCGCAAATTAATCCGTTATCTCCTATATCGACTTCGCTACAACTTGAAAATGGTGCCGGTGGGCCGAGATGTCAAGAAGCGAATACAACGAGGAGATGATAATGTCCGTGTGGTAAAAAAACAATGACCAATCCGGGTATCTACCACCCCGCCACACCATCCTGCGTTCGGTGCAGGGAAAAATGGCGGGCCCTACGGCGGAAATTCCTGAAGAGCCGATTTTTATAAGAGAGCACAAGAGGCAAGCTTTGATATTCAATACCACTCGAATCACCAATACCATCCTGGCGCTCGGATTGGCCATCGCTGTCGCACTGACATCTATTTCGCTTGGCGTTGCGCAAGATAGCGAACCTTACATCCGACGTGTGCCCTCCATGGAGGCGGACAGGACTGGCTTACGCAACCCGGTCGGTTTAGCCTTCTCCTCAGATTCTGAAAACTTCTATGTGGTAGAAGATCAAGGCCAGAGATCGTCGCTGCCTGCTAATTCTGAGGTGATCGCCATTTCGCCGCTTGCCAAGCGAAAAGACATGACGCGGATCTTTACCACGATTGAAGATCCACTGAATATCGCTTTTGATAACCAGAATGACCGCTTGCTGGCATACCAACCAACAACCGGCCAGTTGATCGAGGTGCGGGAAATCTCCAGCGGCAACCTGGATCGAACGGCTGTTTTCCCCCATAACCTCAGTCGCTTGGGTCTGCAGGACCCCCAGGGCCTGGCGCTTGATGAGGGCAGTGGCAGCCTGTTTATCCTGGACGCAGTTGGACCGCGGATCGTGCGCCTACAACTCGGTCCCGGAAGAAATATCTCGGGTGGCAGGATATCTGTAATCGATCTGGCCTCGAGTGGCCTGGTTGCGCCACGCGGGATCGCATACGATCCTGCTACCGGGCACTTACACATTTTTGATTTGATCGACCAAACGTTGTATGAGCTGACCCTGAGTGGAGAGGTGGTAACCACCCGTGATATGGTCCCGTTTGGTTTGAAAAGCCCACAGGGAATGGTTTTCGCTCCCAGCGGCGACCAGACGGATGATCCTTCCGAAATGAGCTTGTTCCTGGCGGATAGCGGTGTGATCTCCGGGCGAGGATCAGGCCCGAGCTCGGCATCCAGGTTACAGGTCCAGGAAGCGCCGAGCGCCTCTATCCAGGACTCAGGTCAAATCTTGGAATTATCCCTGGTCCAACCGGCTGCGGCGGCAGCCAGCACCTTCAACTCGGCCCTCATCAAAATGACAGACCTGTCGACTATCTCTCCCCCCAGCCCGGATGCCTCCGGGATTGCCTATGTGCCTGCAGGCAACCGCCTGATCATAAGCGATGGGGAAGTGGAAGAGATAGGCTATAAAATCACCCATTTCGAGGGCGCGAACGTTTGGGAGCTGACGTTGGGAGGATCCGTCATTCGCACGGCCAATATTTCCCCGGTTGAGCCAACGGTGGTACCGATGTCAGATGAGCCGACCGGGGTAGCCTGGAATCCCAATAACGGGCACTTCTATTTTTCCGATGATACCGGTAGCACGGACGTATATGATCTGAATCCAGGTCCTGATAATCTGATTGGTACCAGCGATGATACCTGGACTGGGTTCTCTACCAGCTCTTACAACAACGGAGATGCGGAGGGGATCGCCTACGACAGCTGGCATAACCACCTCTTTGTGGCCGACGGCGTAAATGCGGAAGTGTATGAATACACCCTCACGGGCACCTTGGTCAACCACTTCGATGTCCTGGCCTACGGTGTAGTCGATCCCGAATTGGTCGAGTTCAACCCGGATACGGGCACGTTATACGTGATGAGCAGCGATAACACCAGTCCCGTGGTTGTGGAGACGACGATTGGTGGAGCGCTTCTCCAAACGATCGATATTTCTTCCGGCAATGCCAGAGTGGCGGCCGGGTTGGCATATGGACCGGCGAGTGACAACTCAGGCGCTAAGCGTTTCTACATCGTCGATCGAGGCTACGATAACAATGAAATGGGCAACCCGATTGATGGCAAGTTGTTCGAGATGACCGTGCCATCATCCGGGCCTACTGCCACGCCCTCCCGGACCTTCACGCCGACGAATACGCCCCTACCGGGCAGTTCACCCACCAAAACCCCGACAGTCAATCCTTCCAACGAGTCCCTCTCGGTTTCATTTGCGCTGAGCGGCACGGTGGGCGGCGTCTCCTTTGCGGACGAGGACATCCTCAACTTCAACGGGCAGAACTGGAGCATGTTGTTCGACGGCTCTGACGTTATCCCCGGAAGCAACGACGTGTTCGCCATCTCGCTGGTCGACGCCGACACGATCCTGATGGCCATTAGCAGTCCGGTCACCATCAATGGTCTGGCAATCGAACCGCAGGACATCGTCCGCTTCGACGCCACTTCGCTGGGAACCACTACGGCCGGGAACTTCAGCATGTACCTCGACGGCTCCGACATCGGCCTGGACACCACCGGCGAGAAGATCGATTCCCTCAGCGTGCTCCCCAACGGGCGCGTCCTGCTCTCCACCACTGGCAACTGGTCCGTCCCCGGCGCTTCGGGCAACGACGAAGATATTCTAGCCCTCACCCCCACCTCGCTCGGCGCCAACACCAGCGGCTCCTGGGCGCTGTACTTTGACGGCTCCGACGTCGGGCTGGCCGACACGACCGGCGAAGATATCGATGCCCTCGACATCGTCGGCGGCAACATCTACCTCTCCACCGTCGGCGACTTCGCGGTCAGCGGCCTTTCCGGTGGCGAAGAAGACATCTTCATCTGCGCCCCTACCTCCCTGGGCAGCGCCACCGCCTGCAACTTCTCGTCCACTCTCTTCTTCGAAGGCGCCATCTGGGGCCTCTCCGGCAACGATGTCGACGGCTTCTACCTGGCCAGCACCAACCCCGGCCCAACCGGCTCCCCCACCCCTACCCCAACCAATACCTCTACCCCGACCGTTACAGCTACCTTTACACCTACCCAAACAAGCACGCCAACGCCGACAAATGGGCCCACATCCACAGCAACCCTGACCGCAACGCCAACCGCCACGTTCACATCCACGCCAACCAATACACCGACGGCGACGCCATCGCAGACATTCACGCCGACGAACACGCCCCTGCCGGGCAGTTCGCCCACCAAAACCCCGACGGTCGCCCCTTCGAACGAGTCACTCTTCGTTTCGTTTGCGCTCAGCGGCACGGTGGGCGGCGTCTCCTTTGCGGATGAGGACATCCTCAGCTTCGACGGGCAGAACTGGAGCATGTTGTTTGACGGCTCTGACGTTGGCCTCGGAAGCAGCGACGTGTTCGCTATCTCGGTCGTCGACGCCGATACAATCCTGATGGCCCCAAGCAGCAATGTTACGCTTAACGGCCTGGCCGTCACGCCCCAGGACATTGTCCAGTTTGATGCCACCTCACTAGGGCCCAACACCGCCGGGACGTTTAGCATCTATTTCAACGGCATCGATGTGGGCTTGGATGATCCCACAGCTGAGAAGATCGATGCATTAAGCATCCTGCCCGATGGACGGATTCTGATCTCCACCACCGTTGATTCATCTGTTCCCGGCGTCGCTGGGAAGGATGAGGACGTCTTAGCTTTTACGCCAAGTACGCTAGGGACCAACACCAGCGGCACGTGGGCCATGTACTTTGACGGTTCAGACGTGGGGCTTTCTACTACAACGAGCGAAGATATTGACGCCATGGATATCGTGAATGGAGATCTTTATCTCTCAACCAACGGAGATTTCTTAGCAAACGGAGCTTCGGGAGCGGGAGAAGATGTCTTCATTTGCACACCAACTTCTTTGGGCAATGAGACAGCTTGCAACTTCGCTTCTTCCCTTTTCTTTGATGGCAGCACCTGGGGCCTGGATGGAAATAGCCTGGACGGGTTGTATCTCGGAGGAGCGAGTCCTGTTACGGCTTCTGCTTCCCTCGCTCTTCAATCGGGCAGCATCCTCGCTCCAACAAATAAGCCAGTAAACTTAGCGACAGCAACGAGCTTGTTGACAGCCACTTCTACAGCCACAAACATGCCAACTCCAACCCTTGATTTCACCGCAACTGAGCCCCCTATTTCAGCACCAAACCCGTCACTGTTCTTCACGCCCACGGCTATTGTTCCTGCGAGCGAGTGAAAGCAAAGGAAATTCCGATCATGTTTCGCAAACAAGTTATTTTCCTCATCATGTTGGTGAGAACAAATCTGTAACAGGTTTTACCATTATGATAAAAAATAACCTAGCCCTTCAAGATGCAACGATGTCTTTCTTATGGCTTTTCCCCTATGAAAGCCGACAACTTCTTTTCAGAACGTTATCCCCTCAGGCGCACAAGCGTTTTCAGGCTATGAGGCAAGTTGACACCAAAGGCCGGTCTCTGAAGTCATTTGACGAACAAAATTGCATCTTTGTCCACATCACCAAGTGCGCCGGCGTTTCTGTCAGCAAAAGCCTTTTCGGCAACCTGGGCGGAGGACACCTGAGAGTGCCCCATTACGAATTAAATCTTTAACAAAAGTGAATTTGAAGAGTACTTTAAGTTCACTTTTGTTCGCAACCCGTGGGACCGGCTTGTGTCCGCCTTTCTCTTTTTGAAAAAAGGCGGACACAATAAAGTCGACCGAGCCTGGTCGGAACAGAACCTGTCCCATTTTGATGATTTTCACACCTTTGTCATAGAATGGGTTAACCGAAAGAATGTCAATACCTGGAAGCATTTTGTGCCCCAGTACAAATTTTTATGTGAGCCTGGAGATCAAACGCCGAAAGTTGATTTTATTGGCTATTTCGAACGCCTGGGAAACGACTTCAACTATATTCAAAACAAATTGGGGAAAAATGCAAACCTGCAGCACTTGAACAAGACAGGTGGGACCAAAAGAGACTATAAAGAGTACTACACCTCCGAAACAAAAGAAATGGTAGCGGACGTTTATAAAGAGGACATTCGTATTTTTGGCTACGATTTCGAAAACGCCCCTTTCGAAAAACGAGAAGAAATTGAACTGAAGCTCAACGATAAAAGCTCTGTCCGCTAAGAAGATCGAACACCGTTCCTCAAGCATATAAGAATACGGATGTACAAAAAAAAAGAGCCGCCCGGTGTACCGGGCGGCTCTTTTTTTGTACTCTGGGGATCGTTCTACGATTCGCTGAATTGACTTGGGCTGGTGAGTGATCACCAGCCCAAGCATTAACTGGTCTTGTTTGTTTTTTCGTTGAAATAAAATCCAACGGATAAACAGGGAAGACCAGGAATTATTTAAAGAAACGATGATTGTCGCTATATATTTTCCTCGAGTATCTATCAAACGGGTGCAGGGAGAAGTTCCGGTTTTCTTCTTCGGTGTTCAAGATTATCAGCCTGCGTTATACCAAAAACAATGGGGGATAATCCCCTCCCAATTTAGGCATTCTCCCTGTGGAATTTTCATTTGTTTTCTTTTATTATTTCTAAACACACAGTTGAAGCGGCACAAATATTTTTTAAGATTATGGTCATAAAGACCGGACAGGACTCAATCTCGAGTCCCAGAAATGGCAGAATAGAGCAAAGTTACACAGGCTTAAGGGATCTACTTATGTTACAAAGTAAAGTTCTGATAGTGATCGAATCCCGATTTATGGGTGATATCTTCACAGAAGTACTGGATGAAGAACCGGACATTGCTGTGGTAGGGTGTGCCTCAAGCAAAGAAGGAGCGTTGGAGATCATTCGGCAAAATGATGTGGATGTGGCGCTGGTCAGTATCCAGCTATCGAACGAAAGCGCGCTGGAGCTAACCAGTACCATCATGGACGTCGCACCCACCACCAAAGTGCTCGTCTTGGGCTTGACGGATAACAAGCACCATGTACTGAAGTATGTGGAGGCGGGCGCTGCCGGCTACATTCTTCAAGATAGTTCCGTTTCTGACCTGGTGGAAGCCGTGCGCCTGGCGCAAAGAGGGGAAGCCCGGGTTTCTACCAAGGTTGCCGCAGCAATTTTGGAACGGCTCTCGCAAATGACGAAGGTTTTTTCGAGGGTCGACACCTTCGTATTGGAAGACAACCGGTTGACACAACGAGAACTGGAAGTGCTGGGCTTTATCAGCCAGGGATTGACGAACCAGGAGATTGCCTCCCATCTCTTTGTAGAGGTCGGGACTGTAAAAAACCACGTGCACAGCATTATCAAAAAATTGAACGTCAGCAATCGAGAAGAAGCGGCAACGTACCTGGCCTTTATAAAAAGGTAAACAAGGCGTTTCCCGGTCGATTGGGGGAGCACGAAACCGGGCGCACCTTTTCACCTATCTGATTCGTTTTTTTCTGTGACAAGCTTTATCAGTGGATATTTTTTATTCAGCCTCTATCTAAAAATGCTCCCGGCGACGAGGACGCGGCCGGGAGCATTTCTTACGTAGCCACTCAGTTCGATTTTTCCGCATCCGGCGCGGGGATGATCGAAATTCCTCCACCGATTTCGAGAACCGCGTACTTGATTTGGTCCATCCTTTCCAATCCCTGGGTCTTTCGCGCTACCGAAAGGATATCATCCTCTTCAACCCGGGTCCAATGCATGCGATCCTGCAGAGGTTTTCCGTTTTTCACGATGATGATCGGGGCGCCGTCCAACCATTTTTCGAGGAGGGGAAGCTTGAGTTTCATCAGGGTGAAGCCAATTTCGGTCATGATGAGGGTGATGACCACCAAAGCGGATCGCGTCATGGAATTATCCGTCCCGATCAAAGCTTGCTGAATGGCTTCGCTAATGATCAGCAACAGGATAAAGTCAAAAGCGGACATCTGTGCCAGGGAACGTTTCCCCGCAATACGGAAGATCAGCAACAAGAAAACGTAAACCGCTATGGATCGCAACACAATATCCATCTCAACCTCCAAAAGTATGAAAACCTGTATAGTATCTGCTCAGGCTTATGCAAAAATAGAGCAAAAACGGTATGCTTTGCCACCTCTTAATTGCAGGCTCAGTAGTTACCCTATATTTCTAGGGAAACACAAACTGGGAAAAATTCACCGGACGTCCGTCTGGCGATTGAAGCATCCCAGGAAGCACACCAGCTCGAAAAGGAGTCACGTAAAAATAGACTGTCAATGAAGAATCTTCTTGCTGTCTTGTGAATAGGTAGGTGATCCATTCGTAACTGCTTCTCTCATTGTCGGGAGCGGGGGAGATTCCGTCGACGCGGGCACGATCCAGGTAACTCCGGTTCAATCGAATGGGAATCTCGTTCTCGTTTATTGCGGCCGTTTCAACGTGGACAGCGATGCGAAACTGGTTTTTGTAACGCGCGAATTGGGGATAGTCCAACCACACTCCCGCATTCTCCTGGCCGGCTTTTGCATTGCTGAGAACGCCATCCCCGAAGAAGCCCAGGAGCGCCAAAAGGATGATCAGGATCAAGACTGCCCACCCAACTCTCTGTATAATCCAAAATCGTTTTTCAAAATCGAGATCCTCGTTGATTTCAATTTCATCCGTTTTGTTCACTTTTCCTCCACTGAACAACCGTTCAAGAACAACCCGGAACCCGCCTCTGACGCCGTCCGGTCCTGCTTCCGTTTAAAGGGTTATTCGCTCCTCTGGGGAGCTGTGGTCATGGACAAAATCAAGATTTTGAATGGCGGCCTGAATGCGCTGGATGCGATTCTCGGGGTTTGGATGCGTGCTGAAGAACTCTGGCGGCTGGTTGCCCTGCCGAGAGGCGGCCAGGGTTTCCATCACGCTGATCATTTCACGAGGGTCATAGCCGGTGTCATTCATGAAGCAAACCCCTAGATAATCGGATTCCAACTCGTCATCGCGTCCAAATTTTAGATTGATTAACTGGCCGATCAAGGCTGCAATCTGCGCTGTGCTGGCGCTGGAGGGATTGTTCGGATCGTAGGTTGCCAGCACCGCGGCGCCGGTCAGCCCCTCGGTAAGCTGTGCTTTGGCAATATGTTCAGCCGAGTGGCGCGCCACCACGTGCCCGACTTCGTGCCCCAAAACCCCGGCAAGCTCGCCTTCCGTTTGAAGCCGGTCGAAGAGCGCCCGGGTAATGAAGATCTGGCCTCCCGGCAGGGCAAAGGCGTTGATCGTCTGGTCATCTTCGAGCAGGTGAAACTGAAATTCATAGGGCGTATCGCTGGCCGCGGAGCGTTGCACCACCTGGTTACCGATCTGGTCGACAATGGCCTGCGACTGCTGATTAGGGTCCAGCCCGCCGAATTCGGCTGCCATTTGGGGGGCAGCTTGCAGTCCGAGGGCGATTTCCTGCTCGACGGTGATGCCAATGTATTGCGTCTCCCCGGTTACCGGGTTATCTTGCCTGGAACCAAAATAAGTGAACAAGGATACCAGGGCAATTGTCCCAGCCATGATCAGGCGTCCCCATCCCGATCCGCGGCTGCGAGAAACAGTTCTTCTATACATAAATGAGCTCCTATTGGGCGGAAGACAACTTAGATCTCTCCCGTTCTTCGGTGATGGGTTGTCGTTTGCGTTTTCCCGGCACTGCATGTTCGGTCGGGCGAGCTTGCTGGCCGCTTTTCTTCGCATGCACCTGGGTAAATTCCGCTCCCAGGAACAATATTTGGGACGAGTAATACACCCAGATCATGATAAGGGCCATCGACCCGGCTGCGCCAAAGGTATTACCAATGTTGCTTCTCCCCAGGTACAGCCCGATCAGGAACTTCCCAACCGTAAAGAAGATGGCAGTCAGGAACGCCCCCAGCCAGACGTTTCCCCACGAAATTTCTACGTCAGGAATGAATTTGAAGATCAGCGCAAACATCAAAGTAACCAGCCCCAGAGAAATGACGAAGTTCAAAATCAGAAGAACCAGGTTGGAAAGCTGGGGGATGGCGCTCAAATATTCATTGATGGCAGCCAGGCCGGCGCTGACAACAAGCGCAACCAGGAGCAGAAAGCCAATCCCAAGCAGCATAGAGAACGAAAGCAAGCGTTTAAGAATGAAATTGAGAACCCGTTTTCCCCAACCAGCGACCGGTTTAGGTTCTACGTCCCAGATTCGATTAAGGGCATTCTGCAACTCGTTAAAAGCCCCTAAAGCGCCAATGAGGAGGGTAACGGTTCCAATAATAGAAGCGGCCACGCCGGTAGAAGGGGAAGCTGCATTCTCGATCATGCTTGCAACGAATTCCCTTCCCTGCGTTCCCAGCAGGTCGTCAACTTGTCCCATGATAAAACCGTGTGCCGCTTCACGCCCACCCACAAGCCCTGCAATTGCAATCACAATGACGAGCAGAGGCGGCAGGGAAAAGGTCGTGTAATAAGCCATCGCCGCCGCTAAACGGGCAGCTTGATCTTCTTGCCATTCTTGAATGGTATCTTTTAGTAGAGTAAGTAATTCGCGGGGCTTCATTATTCAAATATACAAAAGAAAGGTTGCTTCCTAAAGTAGGGAAAACCCCCTAATAAGATGCGTATCTCCCTTATTATTCTATTCTTTGCGACCTTTGCGCTCCCTGCCGTCATGGGGAAAGCAAGTCCGTTCCGTAAAATAAGCAAACTTTAAAATAAAATACGAGTACAAGGGAGACTATTGCTGTTTAATAGGGGACAATCAGGGAAAACCCCTTTATTATTTATGAATATCCCTAATTGTGTAAGGGAGCTTTTAACCTTATATTAAGGATGTACGAACCAAAAATCAAACCACGAAAGGAGAAAGAATGCTTACGAATATTATTTTTTGGGTTTTGTTGGGTGCGTTGGCCGGATGGATTGCCAGCATGATCATGGGGCGCGATGCCTCCATGGGTGCCGGCGCTAACATCGTTGTCGGTATCGTCGGTGCAGTAATCGGTGGGCTCATTATGAATTCACTGGGTGGCCCTGGTGTAACCGGCTTCAACATCTACAGTATTTTGGTTGCCATCGGCGGTGCTATCGTCCTGCTGTTTATCGTTGGCTTATTCAGGCGCGCTTAGCCAGTAGCCATTTATGGCGATAGATCTTGACGAAGCCAAGGTCGAGCGAAACGAATTCGGATTGTGGCTGGGGTGGACCCTAGCCACAGCCGGAGGGATGCTGATCGGTTTTTTACTGACCATTCCCATCGTCAATCTGCTCGACCTTGGTTTTGCACGTATCCTTGTTCCGATTGTTGCTGGGCTGCTGATCGGCTTTTCCCAATGGATCGTACTCAGGCGCTATTTCACAACCAGCGCTGATTGGGTTTTAGCCGGCGGAACTGCGTGGGCGGTCGGGTATGCCTTCGGGTTGTTGCTAATTCAATCTTTGTCCAGCACATTTCTCGGAGGCATCATCGCTTATGTTCTCTTTGGCGCGATCGTAGCGCTGGTACAATGGCCGATCCTGCGGAGAGAGATTCCCAATGGGTTGACTTGGGTGATTATCAATATTATTGGTTGGGCGGCAGGCTTATGGGCGAGCCAATTGACATTATCTATTTTATTCAACCAGCCTGTGATCCATCCCGCTCTCAGCACCGCCGCTAATGCGGCAAGCAGCGGCCTGGTCGCCGGAGGAATTACCGGTCTGGCGCTGATCTGGATTGCCCGCCAGCCAGAAAGACCGGTATCATAATTTTCCTAACCAATTAAAGTTTACACCCTTCTGGCAAAAAACCCGCACTCGCAAGCGGGTTTTTTGCCAGAAGGGGCAAACACGAAGAGAACATTCTGTATAGTTAACAGACGGATATCCAGATTACAAACCGGGAATATTGACTTTGAAATACTTCCACAAAATTTTTCCAATCTTGCATTTCCTCATCAGCTTGCTGTTTGTCGCTGCTGCTTTCGATTTGATTTTTCTGGCCAGCCTGCAACTCTGGCAATCTCTCCCCATCTCCGGCTCCTTTTCTCCCACCACCCACCTGGACGCCGTGCTGGAAAGCATCGCGATGCTGACCATTGCGGTAGCTGCATTAGAGTTGGGACAAACCATTCTCGAAGAAGAGGTCCAGCGTGACGCCCATATGTCTGCACCTACCCGGGTGCGGCGTTTCCTGTCACGCTTTCTGGTGGCGCTGGTCGTAGCGCTCTCGATCGAATCGTTGGTGGCAGTTTTCCGCTTGAGCCGGGATGCGCCTGAGCAATTGCCGTTTGCAGCTTCGGTAGCCATCGCGGCGGCAGTCCTGCTGGCAGCCTGGGGTGTATTCATTCACTTAAACCGCAGCGCGGAGGAACTGGAACCGGAAGCGATGGAAGAGGCAAAACGGGAAGACGATCAGATACAAAAATAACGATAACGAATAAAGGGCCCCGAAAATACGGGTCGCGTGCTGCGCACGCGACCCGTATTTTCGCAAAATGTGTAGTTCGTGTCTATTTCAAGCTAAATGCAGCGCTCACTTCCGCCCGGACGGAGATTTGACCCAGGGCGACCGGTCCGGCATCTGTCAGGGCCCCGCTATCGTTGGCCGGAGCAACGTTCTGGACGGCATTCTGCGTCCACAGGTCGCGGTTCTGGCCGTACCAACCGCCGTTGTAAGATGACCAGGAATTCTCGTTGATGCTCATCACACAGCCTGTCTGCGCCCCGGCGACTGAGGCCATGTCATGCGCTTTTTCCTGGGCGGCTTTCATTGCCAGCTTGCGCGCCTGGTCCCGATAGGTGCGCAGGTCGCTGAGATAGAACTCCACGTTGACCACCTGGTTGGCGCCGGCGTTCAGAGCCGCCACGATCACCCGGTTCACTTTGGTAATATCGCGCAAGGTGACAGCCACCATGTTTTGGATGCGGTATCCCTCGATGGTTAAAGAATTCCCGTTATCATAAATTGGATCAATCACATACCAGTCCGTAACGATATCTTTTTCCGCAATGCCCTGGGATCTTTAACACCCGGATGATTTTATTGATCGTGGCGCTGTTGGTCGCCTCTACCCGCTGCGGTGTGGACCCGTTCGACTGCACGCCCAACTGGATCAATACCCGGTCGGGGGTCACGTTCACCACCGCCGTGCCGCTGACCTGGATGGTGCGGCCGGTTTCGCACAGCAACTCGTCTTCGGCCGGTTCAGGGGTGGTTTGAACCGCTGGGGCCGCGTTCACCCGCAGGCTGGGTAGTCCGAAAAAGACCAGGATCAGTAGCAGGGCAAACGCCAGAAAAATATTGAGGATGGTTGCGCTTTGTTTCATGGGGATCTCCTGTCAGGTTCGAATGGACTTTCAACCCCATCTTATCCCCCAACCCCGGCAGGAGCGTGTCAAATTGCAGGCAATTGAATGTCAGTTATCGGCGGCAGGCAGCCAGAACGTGACGGTCGTGCCAGCGCCTGGCTGGCTTTCCACCGATATGTGGCCTCCTGCGCGGCCACCAGCGCCTGGACGATCGCCAGCCCCAACCCCGACCCGCCGGCCTGGCGGTCCCGGGACGAATCTACCCGGTAAAAACGCTCGAGAAGAAAGGGCAAATGCTCGGGGGCGATGCCTATCCCCTGGTCACTGACCGCGCAACTGACTTCGCTTCCACCTCGCTGGAGGATGACCGTCACAACAGACGCATCCGGGGCATGACGGATAGCGTTGTCGAGCAGGTTATCCAGCACCTGGGTCAGGCGGTCCGCATCTGCCCGGACCCGCGCCTGTTCCCGCGCCTCGACCCTGAGCGTCACCCCGCGGGGCTCCGCCAACGCAGACAACCGGGCGCAGCGCGCGCGAGCAAACTCGCAGAAATCGATCGTTTCCAATTTCAAGTTCAAAGCCCCAGCGTCGGCGCGGGTCAGCACCAGCAAGTCGTTGACCAGCCGGATCAGGCGTTTCGTTTCGGCCTGCATCGACTGCAATAAAGGGCCGCGCCCTTCGAGGTCGTCGAGGGCGCCGTCTTCGAGCGTTTCGAGGGTGCCGCCGATCACGGTTAGCGGGGTGCGCAGCTCGTGGGTCACGTCGGCCACGAAGGCGTTCTTGGCCTTTTCCGACTGGCGCAGGCTGGCCGTCATGTGGTTGAAGGCTTCCCCAAGACGGTGTAACTCGCGCACATCGCTGTCCACGGGTACACGCTGCTCCAGGTCCCCCTCGGACACAGCCCCCGCCGCATCGACCAGTTTTTCGAGCGGGCCGGCAATCCGGCGAGAGAGCAACGCGCCGGCGATCCCTGCGAGCAGGACAGCAACCGAAACCGCCCCGATCAACTGCCAGATCACTTTAGCAGGCAGGCTGGCGACCGGCAAGGGCGTGGCCAGGTAGACAAGGCCAGCGATGCTTCCATTTTCCGAATAGACGGGGGCAGCCGCGTACAGCACACGGCGGTTTTCGGCGGAGACCACCCGGCGGACGGCGGTGGCGGGACTCCCTTGCAGGGCAGATTGAATCTCTGGGCGCTGCAACAGGTCTGCAGTGGAGATCGATGCGCTGTTTTCTGCCAGGGGAACCTGTACGGGCGCATCGCCCCCAGAGGCACGCAGGCTGAGCAGCACCCCACCTCCTTCCCCCAGCAGGCGGGTATGGATTCCGGGCTGGGCGTTGGCAGTCTGTGAATACGGTTCGATGGGGGTTATCGGAAACGGGGAATCCTGCAGGGCAGAAGCGGTCAGTTCTGCCTGGGCCAGCAGGTTTTCGCGCTGGGTGTCCAGGTAAAGCCGCTCCACGGCCAGCCAGCTCAGGGCAGCCGCCAGCCCCATGCCGAGCAGCAGCACAGCCAGTGTCGTCAGGGACAGCCGGACTTGGATCGGTGTGCGCATGAGTTACCTGCTGAACCGGTAGCCGATCCCACGCACGGATTCGATCCCATCGGCGTCGGGCCCGGCATCCCGCAACTTGGCGCGCAGGCGTTTGACGGCGCTATCCACGGCGCGGGTGTCGCCGGCAAAGTCGTAGCCCCAGGCTTGTTCCAGCAAGCGTTCGCGGGGCAGCACCCGTCCGGCGTTGGATAAAAGATGGTAGAGCAAATCGAATTCCAGGCGGGTCAGGTTGACAGGCGTTTCCCCAACAGCAACCGTCCGGGCGTCGAGGTTCAGGCGCAGGCCGCCGGGGCCGTGCAAAACCGCGGAAGGCGAGGTCTCGTGTTCTTCGGAGCCAACGCGCCGCAGCACGGCCTTGACCCGCGCCATCAACTCGCGCATGCTGAACGGCTTGACGATGTAATCGTCAGCCCCCAGCTCGAGGCCCACCACCCGGTCGACCTCCTCCCCGCGAGCGGTGACCATGATAATCGGCACGTCGCTGGTCTTGCGCAGCTCCCGGCAGACGTCCAGGCCGTCCACTTCGGGGATCATCAAGTCGAGCAGGATCAGGTCGGGAGGCGTTTCTCCGGCCAACCGCAAGGCCTCCCGCCCATTCGCAGCCACGCTAATCTCATAGTGAGCCTTCCGCAGGTTGTACGCCAGCAGGTCGCTCACGGCAGGTTCGTCTTCCACGATCAGGATGCGTTCGGCCATCTTTGAAAGCATATCATGTTTCTGTGGCAGGATTGTGTCAGCAAGATCACAGATGGAAGGTGCGCAAGGGATTTATGCACACGTGTGCATAAATCCCTTTGGTCCCACTTCCTTACTTTGTAAGCTGGTCGTACTTCTTGCGGACTTCGCGAATGTCCTCCCACATCAAGGCCTTGGGCGAGCCGGGCTCTTTGGTAGGGTTGCGCAGCAAATAAGAGGGGTGAAAGATCGGCATGATCCAGCGCCCGTTCATTTCGAACCATTGCCCACGCAGCTTGGTGATCCCGGTTTTATCCAGAACGGACTGGCAGGCCACGTTCCCGGTCAACAGGATGATCAGCGGGTCGACCAGCCGGATGATCTCGAACACATACGGGCGGTAATACTCGATCTCTTCAGTGGTGGGCTTACGGAAAGTTTTGCCGTCCTCGCCAGGCGGCATGCGGAAGACCGAGTTGGTGATGTAGACATCTTCTTCAGGGTCGAAGTCCGCCGCATCGAGGATCTTATCCAGCATCTGGCCGGCGCGCCCAACGAACGGCTTCCCCTTGATGTTTTCCTCGGGGCCGGGCGCTTCCCCTACAATCATCAAGCTGGCATCGGGATTGCCGCGGCTGATGACCACGTTGGTGCCCGCGTCAGCCAGCGGGTCATCGTCCATCTGCTTCATCTCTTTAATCAGCTCTTCTAACGAATCGTGCGTGGGAGGGGGCGGGTTAAACATATCGAATTGAGACATAGCGACTACCTCATCATTCCTGGAAATTCAAAAAGAATTGTACCGCAGGTACGCAGGAACGCAGGTACACAGGTATGCAAGTAGGCAAGTAGACAAGGAAGGGTTCAAATCAATGGCCCGGGAGGAGACAGCCCTAGGCACAATCCTCTTCTACAAAACCCTCCGCTCTCAAAATGCCGGAAAACGCCTGATCGGCATCGGCGACGGCTTTGGTGCGCCAGTCGCTGGCGGATGGGTGAAATAGCTCTTCGAAGTCGCGCTTCACCTGTGTGGCCATTTTTTCGTTGGCAGCGCCCTGCCAGTGTAAGCGGTTTTCTAGGACCATCGCGCGCGGGCTACCGATCTGTCCGCTGCAGGCGGTCTCCAAGGGTGCCAAACTCAAATGAAGTGGCGTACAGTTTTTTCCCAGGAAATTCACCATTCCGCAAAGCATAGACGTAATCGATCATGTCGCCGCGGATGGCGTAGAACTCTTCCCGGTTGGCGGCTACCACCAGCGGATAATCGAATTTCTGCACGAACTCCTGTGATGTTGTCGTTTCCAGCACGGAGTTGACCAGGCTCATCTGGTAGCGCGGGCCGTAGCCGGTGTGCATGTCGAGGTGCAAAATCTGGTCATACGCCTGGAGTGCCTGGCGATAGAGGTCCATCAACGTGCGGGTCTCTTCCTGATAGTCTGCGCCGCCGTAGTACAGGCTTTTTGGATACCGGTATTGCCCGATCAGCAACGTATGCTTGAGGGCTGGCAAGCCTTTGAAAATCGCTTTCCGCAACCAGATTTTTATAAAAACCCAGGTTGCTCCACGCCAAGTTTTGAATTGGCCTGGTCGGATGAATACCATCGTTCAAGAAATCGTAATCGGGATTGAAAGCCGGGTCGAAGGCTTGGTCCCACAGAAACGTGCGGTTGAGGTCGATGTTTTCCGCGTTGACCCGGCGGTGGTGCTTCATCCCCCAGGGATTGATCGCATGCACCAGCAGCAGGCCGGTCGTCCGGCGGTCGAGGCGGGGCAGGTACTTTTCGATGAAACGCTGCAGCATGGCAGAACCGACGTAGCCCTCGATCCCGTGCTCTGCCGTTGTAAAAACCAACACCTTCTCGTTTTTCTGTAGCGCATCCGACCGGATCCAGTCGATGGTCAGGTCTTCGTCGCCGGGCAAGCGATGATGGGAAAGCTCCGCCTGTGGCCATTGTTTTTGGATCGCCATCAGGTTCTGGCGGAACCGCTCGCGCGAGGCTCCGTATGTATCAGGGAAAAGGGCAAGCACATCTTCCATAATCCTCCAGAGGATTTCAACTTAAGGTGCGCATCTTACTTTTCAACACGAATGATACGAATGAACGAATTTTGCGAATAAAAATCGAAGAAATTCGCGTGATTCGCCTATTCGCGATGTTCGCGTTGAGGGTTTGTGTCGTAGGGGATGGACTGATAAGGACTTAAACGATATTCCACGTACTCCGTCTCGCATGCTCGCCCGCGACCGATCCAGGCGCGCAGCCCTTCTACGTGGATAATGATGCTGAATACCGTGACCGTTTCCAGGCCATGTTTGCAGATGGAGGTGGGATAGCCGGCGTGGTCGGCCAGCAAGGTTTGGAACAATTCCGGCGTCAACTGGCCGCAGTTGTCTTTGAGCAGGCGCATAGCGCGGTTATAACGCAGGACAGAATTGCTGAGGCTGTTGCGGTCGGCTTCGAAGCCCCGCATGGCCGGGCTGAGATAATGATTGGTGTGGGCCATATAGTCATTTTCGATGTAAATCGGCTCGCAGTCCGTGGCCGAGCCTTCCATGCAATAGACCTCGCCGTTGGCGTCTGCCAGTACGTTGTTGTAGCTGGAGGCGCGTCCCGGCAGCAGGCAATGGTCCATCGCCTGGCTGAGATGCGTGCAGGCCAAAATGGCGCGCACCCCCAGCAAACGCGGCACGCCGGGACGGATGTCGTTGTTGTCGAGTTGGTTGCCCGTCAGGCTGATCCCGGCGGTGTTGAAACCAGCGCTGATGGCAATCCCGCCCGAGGAGATCCCCAGGAATTCCGGTTCGTCGCCCGCCTGCACTTTGAGCAGGACCAGGTTTTCTTCCGCCCCAGGCAGCAGGTCATTGGTGTGCGCCACCAGGGTAGTGCCATCGACCGTGGCCCGTCCGCGGGCGGCCATGTCGGTGCAGCCCCGCTTCCAGGCCGCAGACTCCCACAGTTCCTCGCACATGGACAGGAAGATCTCGTCGAAAGGCGCATCCGCCCCTTCCGCGATCCCTTCCAGCTCGTCGATGTACTGCGGGTAAACCTCCCGGCTAAATTCCAGGTAACGGTTGCTTTCGCGCAGCATCTCAGCCCATGTGATCCCGTTAGGCAGGTCCGCGCGCAGGTTTGCGAGCATGCCGTGGATTTGGGCCCGGCACCCCTGGCCGATCTGTCCCCCTACCTCCCGGTGTTTGCCTCGTGCCTCGATCATCAGAATGGAATTCGTCATCTCACTTCCCTTTCTGGTCAAAACCAACCTGTGACGCCGGTGGGATTCTATTTCGCTATCCCCCGGGCGTCAATCGTTTTAGGGGGAAGCGCTTCTCCCCAGCCTGTTTATAAAAACCATCTTTATGGGTTCATTCGGATTTTCCGTGAAAGGGTGCCGGATTTGGAGGTGCGGACGCACGTCCGCACCTCCAAATCCGGGTATCTACTACGGTAATTCCCCAAGAGCCTCTATATGAAGCATAGAAAGATAATCATATTCATGCTAAAATGACTCAGCTCAACTATTCGAAGACGCGTGCGAGGTTATTCAAGAGGATTCGTTGATTTCTATCGAAAGCGCATTAATGCGCTTGAAGAAAATGGTCGAACGTCACACGTGGACGTTGAACGCTCCGGGCCGTGCCCTTGAGGTTCCTCAGCGTGAATGGTTCCTGCTCTCATTCCAAACATTATTCCCTGGCTTGAAGATCAATCCGAATACGAAACGCGTCCATTTGAACCTGGCCTTTTCCACCTGTACGGGGTCGTCCGGTTCAATGTTGGTATTGATGGCGAAGGTTAGCATTTAAATTCTTTCAGGAGGTGCCTATACTGGGACGCTGAAACCTCGATAGATCATCTGAAGGGACGTGCAAAGCGCGCGACCCAATCTGGCGGGCGAAAAGCCCGGGACCTATTTTCTTGGAGGAGAAACCATGAAATCCAAACTTACGATCTTGCTGGCCCTGCTGATGACAGCATCCCTGATTCTGTCAGCGTGCGGTGGCGGCCAGGCAACGCCACCCGAGCCAGCGCAACCGGGGGCAACCCAACCGCCGGCGGCAACCCAGGCTCCCTCGGAGCCGGCCATTGTCCGCGTTGGTTATGCCGGCAGCCCGGATACGCTCAACCCCGGCGCAGCGGTGCTTTCCGAAGCGTACATCATCTTCGAGCTGGTGTACGAACTCGATGTATGACCTGAACCTGGACGGCACCTTCTCGCTTAGTCTGGCAGACAGCGTCGATGTCTCAGACGACAACCTGGTCTGGACCTATCACCTGCGGGATGCCACCTTCCACGATGGCACACCTTTGACCGCAGAGGACGTGGTCTTCTCATACGACCTGTACGCCAACACGGAAGGCTATCCCTGGATGGGCGATTACACCTATTACTTTGAAAGTGTCGAAGCGCCCGATCCAAAGACGGTCGTGATCACGCTTTCCGAGGCCATCCCCAACCTCGACTCACAACTGGTCTACCTGTATGTATTGCCCAAGCACATCTGGGAAAATGAAGACCCGGTGGAGTTCGAAAACACCGAAATGATCGGCAGCGGCCCCTTCAAGATGGTCGAGTACCGCCAGAACGAATTCGTCCACCTGGCAGCCAACAAGGACCACCCCCAGGCGCCCAAAATTGATGAAGTCATCTTCCAGACGTTTGAGAGCAACGATGCCCTGGTGCAGGCCATCAAGACCGCCCAGGTGGATATGATCACCGAGTTCCCCGCCACCTCGATCGACAGCCTGAAATCAGCTGAGAACGTCGAAGTCGTGACCGGCGCGCCCTTCGCTCCTACAGTCACAGACATCATCTTCAACCAGGTCAGCCCCGAGAACTGTCCCGAAACGGACGGCCTGTGCACCGGCCACCCGTCGCTACAGGACCGTAACGTCCGCCTGGCGCTGGCCCACGCCACCGACAAGCAGAAAATCATCGACGTGATCTACCTGGGCCTGGCATCGCCGGGCACCACCCTGATCCCGGACGGGTTGGGCGTCTGGTACAACAGCTCGCTCCAGGACTACGCGTTCGACGTGGACCAAGCCAACCAGATCCTCGATGATGCCGGCTATCTTGATACCGACAACGACGGCGTGCGCGAAATGCCGGACGGCACCAATCCGCTGGTCTACCGCCTGAACTGGCCGAGCGACTCGATCGACGGCCCGCGCCTGGCGGAGCTGCTGGGCGAGATGTGGGCGCAGATCGGCATCGACACCGAGCCCCAGGCGATGGACCCGGACGCCCTGACCGCTGCCTGCTGCCCGGCCTTCGACTTCGATGTCATGCTGTGGGGCTGGGGCTCCGACCCGGACCCGAACCTGCTCCTGTCGGTCATGACCACCGACGAGATCTCGACCGGCAGCAGCGAAACCGGCTACTCCAACCCGGATTACGACGAACTGTATTACGCCCAGGCCGCCGAGATGGACTTCGATGCCCGCAAAGAAATGGTCTGGCAGATGCAGCAAATGGTCTTCGACGACGTGGTCTACGTGATCCCGTACTATGACCCGGCCCTGCAAGCCTATCGCACCGACCGCTTCACCGGCTGGGTCACAGACGAGGCCAAATTGGAGCTGTCCGACCCGACTTCCTTGATCGTGATCGAGCCTGTTCAGTAAATTCCTCGCATTGAAAGGGGTGGCGGGTTTCCCCGCCACCCAAACGAACTGTTTGAAAAGGCTCTCTTCGCTGTGCTGGATTGCCAAATCCGGCACCTTCTACAGGTTCCCAACCTGGATTTGGCAATCCAGGCTAGCAAACCGACGAGCTTTCAGATGCCTCATAAGAACTTGTATCTCTGTAACTTCGTGTCTGATCTGAAAACAGGTGTAGAGCGACATTCATGTCGCATTGCCTATCATTACAACGCAAAGTTCCAAGAAAATCCCGAAAAAATGGGTGTGCGTGGGGGCATATGCCCCCACGCACACCCATTTTTTGGTTATCTCTGACAGTGAATGCGCATCAGGAACACAACCTTGCGCTGTAATACTATGGCAGCGACATAATATCGACCAACTCCGGGAGCGCCCGTGAAACGACAACAATACCTCCTCAAAAAACTCGGTTGGGCAATCTTTACGATTGGAATTGTCCTGGTCTTGAATTTTTTTCTGTTCCGCATCCTGCCCGGCGATCCCGCCCGCTCCGGCATTCACGATCCGCGCCTGAAAAAGGACGCCGTCGAAGCCATCCGCGTGCGCTACGGGCTGGACAAACCGGTGATCAACTGTATCGCAAAGGTGAACCCGATCGAGTTCGGCAGTTGCGCGGTCAACCCTTTGGACACGCAGTTCTTTATTTACGTGACCAACCTGTTCAAGGGGGAGATGGGGATCAGCTACCATACCAACCGGCCGGTGTCCGAGATCCTGGTGGAACGGGTCTGGAACACCATCCTGTTGATCGGTGCTGGGCAGATCCTGGCCATTATTTTGGGGGTCATTTTTGGCATCGTCGCCGCCTGGAAAGCGCGCACGAAGATTGATTACGCGGCCCTGGTAAGCAGCCTGATGGCCTGGAGCCTGCCAACGTTCTGGCTGGGGATCATCCTGTTGTTCTGGGGCAGCGCGCACGGGCTGCCGATCGGCGGGAAGGCCACGCCCGGCATGTCCAGCCTGCCGTGGACGGACCAGTGGTCGGACATTTTCAAACACATGCTGCTGCCCACCCTGACCTACACCATCGTCTTCATGGGCGAATATATGCTGATCATGCGCTCCAGCCTGCTGGACGTGCTCTCGGAAGATTATATTTTAACGGCCAAGGCCAAGGGATTGAGCACCTTCCAGATCTTGAAAGACCACGCGCTCAAGAACGCCATGCTGCCGCTGGTCACGGTGATGGCCATCAACCTGGGCTTTACCGTGGCAGGCGCGCTGCAAATCGAGACGGTCTTTTCGTGGCCGGGGCTGGGCGGTACGATCTACGAATCGGTCAACCGGCGCGACTTCCCGGTGTTGCAAGGGACGTTCCTGTTGATCAACGTCAGCGTGATCCTGGCCAACCTGATCGCGGACCTGACCTACTCTTACCTCGATCCACGCGTCCAGGCGGAGTTGTAGCATGGAAACACAACTGCTCCAACCCAAAGTTATCTCGAAATCCTCCGCGCTCCTGGACTTTTGGAAAACCTTCAGCAAGAACCGCATGGCCTTGGTCGGGCTGGTGATGTTAATAGCCATCATCCTGGTAGCCGTTTTTGCAGAGCAAATCGCCCAGTATGACATAACGACATCTGCAAACATCTCCAGCCGCGACATCTACAAGCCGCCCAGCGCGCAACACTGGTTCGGAACGGACGACGCCGGCAAGGACGTGCTTTCCAACTTCGTGCACGGCGCGCGCATCTCGCTGACGGTCGGCTTTTTTGCGGCCTTTATCTCGATATTTGTGGGCGGGGTGATCGGCATCGTAGCCGGCTTCTTCGGCGGACGGGTCGAAAACCTGCTGATGCGCTTCACAGACGTGATGCTGGTCATCCCCGACCTGCCGCTGCTGGTGGTGATCGTGGCAATGACCCGGCCCAACCTGTGGAACATCATTTTCGTCATCGGCCTGCTGGGCTGGACGACCACTTCCCGCATCGTGCGCTCGCAGACCCTGGCGGTCAAGTCGCGCAAGTTCGTGCTGCGGGCGCGCGCGATCGGCGCCGGGAACTGGCACATCATCTTCCACCACATCCTGCCGCTGGTGATGCCGCTTTTGGTGGTGAACGCCATCCTGGTGATCTCATTAGCCATCCTGAACGAGAGCACGCTCTCCTTCCTCGGTCTGGGCGACCCGACCACGCTGTCCTGGGGCCAGATGCTGAACTTCGCCTTCGGGCGCGGCGCGATGTCCGCGGGGGCCTGGTGGGCGCTGGTCGTGCCGGGGCTGGGGATCGTGTGGGTCGTCCTGGCGTTGACCCTGCTGGGGCACGGGCTCGAGCAGGTCCTGAACCCAAGGCTGGAGACCCACCATTTGATGCCGGGCAGGCCGGTGGTCCAGAGCGAAGCGGGGAGAGGGTCCGCTTTTTCGAAGGAAGGAAAACCGGTCCTGCTGGAGGTCCAGAACCTGTCCATCGATTACATCACAGAAGGACGGGAGCCCGCGCATGCCGTGGAAAACGTCAGTTTTAGGCTGCACGAGGGCGAGTTGATGGGGCTGGTCGGCGAGAGCGGCTGCGGAAAGACCACCCTCATGCTGGGCTTGCTGCGCCTGCTGCCGGCTGCCGGGCAGATCGTGGGCGGCAAGGTTTACTTTATGGACAAAGACGTAACAGCGATGAGCGAGCAGGAGCTGCTGGACGTGCGCTGGGACGGCATTTCGATCATCTTCCAGGGCGCGATGAACGCGCTCAACCCGGTGCGCACGGTCGGCGACCAGATCAAGGAGGCCATCCTCAAACATGTCGCCATCCTGCCCGGCGACAAGGTGGACGACCGGGTGGTGGAGCTGCTCGACCTGGTCGGCATCGCCGCCGACCATAAAGAGCATTTCCCGCACCAGTATTCCGGCGGGATGCGCCAGCGGGCGATGATCGCCATGGCGCTGGCCTGCAACCCACAGGTGGTGATCGCGGATGAACCGACCACCGCCCTGGACGTGATGATCCAGGCCCAGATCCTGGAGCTGCTGGATTCCCTGCGCAAGCGCCTGGGGCTTTCGATCATCTTCGTTACACATGACCTGGGCGTGGTGGCCGAGATGTGCGATTCGGTCCTGGTAATGTACGGCGGCGTGACGGCCGAATATGCGGACGTGGACACGATCTACAACGCCCCACAGCATCCCTACACCCAGGAGCTGCTCAAAGCCTTCCCCGACCTCTCCAACCCCGAGAAACGGCTGGTGTCCATCCCGGGCTACCCGCCGCGCCTGGACGCGCTGCCCGCCGGCTGCCGCTTCGCGCCGCGCTGCCCGCTGGCCTTCGAGCGCTGTCATGTAGAACAGCCTGCTTTGCATCGGCTGAATGGCGGCCACGTGGCCAGTTGCCATCTCGTATCGCCAGAGAGAACTCCAAAGTCTCCAGACTTTGAAGCCAAACGTCGGGAGACGTTTGACTCCTCTTACTCTTGAGAGATTCCCATGACCCAACCAGACTACATCCTTGAAGTGCAAAACCTCAAGAAATATTTCGAAGCCGGCAAACCCAGCCTGTTCAGCAAGGAGGTGCGCCATGTCCACGCCGTGGACAGCGTCAGCCTGGAACTGGAGCGCGGCGAGGTCATCGCCCTGGTCGGCGAGAGCGGCTGCGGCAAGTCAACCCTGGCGCTCACACTGATGGGGTTGGAGAAATCGACCGAAGGCAAGATACTCTTCGAGGGCATCGACATCACCCACGCCGACGAAAAAGCCCAGAAGCTGCTGCGCCAGCGCATCCAGATGGTTTTCCAAGACCCGTACGAATCGCTCAACCCCACCCAGACCATCGAGGAGATCGTGGCCGAGCCGCTGGTCGTCCATCGCATGGCGACCGATCCGGAAGAGCGGCGCGCGCGGGTGGTGGGCGCGCTCGAAGACGCGGGCCTGAAGCCGGCGGAGATCTACCTGCGCCGCTTCCCGCACGAGCTCTCCGGCGGGCAGCGCCAGCGGGTGGTCATCGCCGGGGCGCTGGTGCTGGAGCCGCACCTGTTGCTGGCCGATGAGCCGGTCTCCATGCTGGACGTCTCCATCCGGGCCGAGATCCTCAACCTGTTGGCCGATCTGCGCGTCTCGCGCCAGATTTCGATTATCTTCATCACGCACGACCTGGGAACGGTGGGATATTTTGCCGACCGTGTGGCGGTCATGTACCTGGGCCGCATCGTGGAGATCGGGAAGATGCGCGACGTGCTCGAGAATCCGCAGCACCCGTACACCAAAGCGCTGCTCTCGGTCATCCCGGTCCCTAACCCGCGCATGCGGCGCGAACGCGTTATCCTGCAAGGGGAGACACCCAACCCGATCGACCTGCCCAGCGGGTGCCGCTTCCACCCGCGCTGCCCGATTGCAACCGACGAGTGCCAGCTGACCGATCCTCCTTACGTGCAAATCGACCCCGGGCACCAAGCTGCCTGCCTTAAAGTCTAATGCACACGTGTGCATAAACTGGTAAAGTCGCCCCTTTGCTATCCCGCTCGAAATGGGAGAACAAAAATGATTGACATCGAACGCCTGCTGCGCATTCCCTTCGTTGATTCCGAAGGCGGGTTTGATCTCTCCCCCGACGGGAAATCCCTGGCCTTTGCCTGGAACCGCACCGGCCGCTGGGAAATCTACGAGTTGGGCTTGAACGCTGCGGACTCCCCCCGGCTTGTCTCCGTTGGAGCAGGCGGCAAATTCGCCCCCAAATACTCCCCCGACGGCTCCCGCCTGGCCTACGCCGTGGACTTCGATGGCGGGGAGAACTTCCATATTTTTGTGCACGAACGCCATACAGACCGCCACCAGGATTTAACTCCTGAGATCGACTTCGCCATCCAACCCCGCTTCTGCTGGTCTCCGGACGGAACCCAAATCGCCTTCCTGGCCGACAAGTCCGGCTGCTTCGACGTGTACATCATGCCCGCCAGCGGCGGCGAGGCCCGGCTGCTGTTTGCAAACGGCTTCCCGGCCTCCAACGTAACCTGGTCCCCGGACGGCTGTTCCCTGGCCGTGACTTGCGATGCCAATGGGCAGGATTTGAATATCTACGTCGTTCCCCTCGATGGGGACGAGCCATTCTGCCTTGCGGAAAAGAACGCTCCCATCAACGCCCAGGCCCCGGCCTGGTCGCCGGACAGCCAGAAATTGGCCTTCCACTCGGACGTCCGAGATGGGTTTCACCAGATCGGGATATTCGACCTGCGCTCCCGCCTGATCACCTGGCTGACGGACGGGGAAGCCAATTGTCGCGCTCCTGCGTGGTCCAAAGATGGATCGCAGCTCACCTACGTGCGCGCGCATGGCGCGACCGACAAAGTCGTCCTGCACCCGCTCGACGGGCGAAGCGCGCAGCTTCCAGGTCGAGACCGGCGTGCACTACAAACCACGCTTCACGCCCGATGGCGATAATCTGGTTCTGGTCTTCAACAGCCCGCGCCACCCGCCCGACCTGTGGCTGCTTGCGCCTGAATTGGGCGAGTTTTCCTCATTGACCAATTCTTTACGTAGTAGCGACTTCAGTCGCTCCAGAACGGCTGCACCTGCCCCGGCGGGCGGTGCCGGGGAAGCCGTTCCTACGACCTCTATGAATTTTGTCATGCCCGCAGAGATCACCTACCCCGGCCTGGACGGCACGCCGATTCCCGCTTTGTTGTTCAAAAGCAAGAATGCCGGTGAAACCACCCCTGCCGTCGTCGTCATCCACGGCGGGCCGAGCTGGCACTTCCAGGTGGAGTGGTACCCGCTCATGATCCACCTCGCCAGCCGCGGCTGGACCGTGCTGGCGCCCAACTATCGCGGCTCCACCGGTTACGGGCGGGCCTGGCAACTGTCGAACCGCCTCGACCTGGGCGGCGTGGACACCGACGACGTGGCAGCCGGGGTCGGATACCTGCTCGACCAGGGCCTCGCCGACCCGAAGCGGATCGCGGTCACCGGGCGCAGTCACGGCGGCTACCTGACGGCCTCCTGCCTGACGCGCTATCCCGAGCTGTGGTGCGCGGGTTCTGCGGTCGTCCCCTTCCTGAACTGGTTCAGCGCCCACGAAAATTCCCGCGAAGACCTGCAACACTGGGACCTGCAAAACTTCGGCAACCCGCACGATAACTACGATCTGTGGTACGAGCGCTCGCCGTTCTTTTTCCTGGACCGGGTGAATGCACCCATCCAGCTGATTTGCGGCGAAAACGACCCGCGCTGCCCGGCCAGCGAATCAACCCAGGCACGAGATAAGCTGCTGGAACTAGGCAAAGAAGTCGATTTCCACCTGTATCCTGGCGAGGGCCACATCTTCCTCAAAATCGAAAACGTTATCGACGCCGAAGTGCGGCGGGTCAATTTCCTGGCAAAGGCACTTGTCTAAATTCTCAAACGCGAATGAAACGAATGTGCGAATGGAACGAATTGCTTTCTTGATTTCTTCCACCATTCGCGGTATTCGCCCTTTCGCGCAATTCGCGTTAAAAAGGCGATAGCTCCCGCCAATCACCAGACGGGCGGCTCATCAATCTGCGTACTCCGCGCAATCTGCGGATCCCTATGGAGGAAATTTGAATACATTGAAATTATTGAGCGACGCAGAAGTCGAGGCGCTGCATCAGGCAACGTTACGAATCCTCAGCCGAAGTCGGCGTCACCCTGACCCATCCCGGCGCACGGCAAATGCTGTTCGAATTCAGGCGCAACGCTGCAAAACGAGCGCGTCTGCCTGCCGCCCAAGCTGGTTGAAAATTGCCTGGCGAAATGCCCGCCACAGGTCAGCGTGCGCGGGCGCGGCGGAAGCACCAAAACCCTGGGCGACGGCTCGCTGAATTTCCACAACCTGGGCGGCGCGCGCGACATCTACAACCCGGTCACGGGAGAGCACCGCTTCGCCGTCCTGCAAGACGTGCGCGATGCCACCCGCCTGCTGGACGCCCTGCCCAACTGCAATACGATCACGCCCTTCTTCACCCCCTCCGACGTGCCGGGCGAGCTGATGTCGCTGGCGATGTACCGCCACGCGATGCCCTTTACGATCAAACCGTTACAAGGCCCGGGCGTGCAGACCGCTCCCGAAGTGCGCTTCGCCGTGCGGATGGCCGAGGTGCTCGGCCCGCCGGACGAAGTGTTGACCTTGAGCGTTTCCCCGGTCAGCCCGTTGTCTTTTCCCGACCACGAAGTCGAGGCCATGCTGGAGATCGCCCGCCAGGGGATTGCCTTCGCGCCGCTGCCCTGCCCCACCGCCGGGACGACCGCCCCGTTTTCCATTGCCGGAGCGATCGCGCAGCAGGCCGCCGAAGTGCTGGTCTCGCTCGTGCTGGCGCAACTGGTGCGGCCGGGCTGCCGATGATCTTCTGCGGGCGGCTGGCGATGATGGAACCGCGCACCGGAATCTCGGTCTGGGGCGGGGTCGAGATGGGGCTGGCCTCCGCCGGGACCGTCCAGCTGGGTCACCGCTACGGGCTGCCGGTCAACGTGTACGGGTTCTCGACCAACGCCCACACGCTCGACATCCAGAACGGCTTCGAGCGCGGCCTGAACGCGCTGATCCCCGCATTAGCCGGCGCGGACGAGCTCTCCGGCATCGGCGAGATGGAAGCCGGCGTGTTGAGCACCTACGCCCAGATGGTGACCGACGATGAGTTTGCCTCCAGCATCCACCGCGTGCGGCAGGGTTTCGTCGCGGATGAAGATGCTCTCGCTGTGGATGTCATTGCCAAGGTGATGAACGGCAGCCACAACTTCCTCGGCCAGAAGCACACCATGAATTACCTGAAGAACGGGGAAGTCTTCGTTTCGAAGCTGGCCGAGCGCGGCAGTTGGGAAACCTGGGAGACGGGCGGCCGCCGGGGTCTGGCCGAGCAGGCCCAGGCGGAGGCCGAACGCATCCTGCGCGAGCACCGGGTGGAGCCGCTGCGTGAGGACCAGGAAAAAGCGCTGGACGAGATCATGTCCGCCGCAGAAAAGGAGTTGGTGAAAGCATGAACCCGGAAACCCATCTGGATGCCCTGTTGTCGCTGCCCGGCATCGACGACTACCTCTGGCCGCAGGTTTCGCGCGATGGCCGCTGGGTCGCCTGGACCTGGTTCAACACCGGTCCGGTTTCCGACGTCTTCGTCGCGCCCACCGACGGCTCCAGCGGCGCCCATCCGGCTGACGGATACCGCCCAGAATACCGTCCTGGTCTCCTGGGCGCCGGACAGCCGGTCCGTGATCGTCAAACAGGACCAGGACGGGGACGAGCGTGTCCAGCTTTTCCGGGTGGACCTCGATACCCCTTGACGATGCACCCGCTGACCGAGCCCCAGCCGAATTACTTCATCCGCGGCGGGATCGCTGCACCCGCAGGAAAACTGGCTGGTCTACGGGGCAAACGTGCACCCCGAGAGCTGCGAAGAGACAGAAGAAACCTGGATCTACCTGCACGACCTTGCCAGCGGTGAGCGTCGACCGTTGGCGCGGCCCGAAAAAGGTTGCTACACCGTCCCCGAGCTGAACGCGCCGGGGACGCACATCCTGTACACCCGCGCCGACCGCCACCCCGCCGGGCGACAGGTCTGGCTGGTGGACATCGAGGGCAAGCAGGACCGCGAGCTGTTCCACTTCGGGGATAGAGTCAAAACCTTCGCCGGCTGGCACCCGGACGGGAAACGCGCCCTGGTTCTGACCGAAACGCCCGCCCACCGCAAGCTCGGCCTCTGGGAACTGGGTAGCCCCGAGGTGCGCTGGCTGGTCGATGACCCCTCTCGCGACATCCAACACGCGTTTGTGCCGGAAAACAGCCGCGAAGCGGTGGTGGTCGAAAACCAGGCAAGGACGCGTGCGCTGTTCCTTCCTCGATCTCGAAACGGAGCGCCCAAAGGCGCTTCCCGCTATCCACGGCAATCTCATCCCGCTGGCGCCTGTGCCGGATGGCGGCTGGATCGGCTTTTACTACGACGCTCGCCAGCCAGGAGAGATCGTCCGCTTCGATCGTCAGAACCCCGCTGCCCGAAACATTCGTCAGCCTTACCCGGCTATGGGAGCGCAGCGCTTTAACGCCGAGAACAGCTGGCTCCGGCCGAAGATTTCCGCTGGCGTTCCGTGGACGGATTGGAAATCCACGCCTGGCTGTATCGCCCGTCCGGACCAGCGCGTGGAACGATCGTCTACGTCCATGGCGGACCGACCTACCACAGCCCCGATTATCTCAACCCGAAGATCCAGTTTTTCGCCAGCCAGGGCTTCAACGTGTTCGACCCGAATTACCGCGGCAGCACCGGTTACGGCCTTCCCTTCCAACTGGCCATCCTGGAAGACGGCTGGGGAGGCCGCGAACAGGAAGACATCCGCACCGGCATCGAAGCGTTGATCCAGGCAGGGATCGCAGCAGCCAGGCAAAATCGGCATTACCGGCACGTCGTATGGTGGGTATTCTTCCTGGTGGGCGATCACGCACTTCCCGAAGGAGATTGTCGCTGCCTCCGCGCCCATCTGCGGGATGACCGACCTGGTGATCGATTACCAGACCACCCGCCCGGACCTGCGCCCCTACAGCGCCGAGATGATGGGCGGCAGGCCGGAGCAAGTCCCGGATCGCTACCGGGAGCGCTCCCCCATCCACTTCGTCCAGGACATCCAGGGCAAGCTGCTCATCGTCCAGGGCGGGCAAGACCCGAACGTCACCCCGCAGAACGTTGCCACGGTGGTCAAAGCGCTCAACGAGCACGGCATTCCCTACGAGCTGCTCAACTTCGAAGATGAAGGCCACGGCATCTACAAGGTGAAAAACCAGCGCGAGCTGTACCTGCGGCTGGTCCAGTTTTTTGAGGCTGCATTTGAAAAGAATTGAGTTTGGGCATCAAAATCGCCGCCGTCCCCGGCGGCGGGAGCAGTCGAGAAATCAAAAGTAGATTGAAATCACCCTGTTTCTAAAATGACAGGGTGATTTTTTACGCGCAATAATATGGTTATGCGCAGAGCAGGAATTTACTTGTGATCTGTTATCCTTCTCCGGTTCACAAAGGCGCCCACCGCCAGGAAGGCAATCCCGCCGAAAATGCCGGTCAGGTGAAACGGCAGGAACTGCCCCACCTCCACTGGCTGGCCGGCGACCAGTTTCAGGTAAAAGTACAGGCCCCATACCAAAATTCCCAGGAAGATCAGGCTGTGGCCAAGGGTCCGGAAGACATTCTTTTTGGAAGCGTCCGCGCCCAACTCCGCGCGCGCCACTTTGCGCAAGCGCGATCCGCCGATGACGCCGGCCAGGTGAAACGGCAAGAACCAAAACAACGATGGCTTAGAACCGCTGGCGCGCATCACGATAAACGGCAACCAGGTCAGCACGCCGATCCAGATCAGCGCCAACCCGGCCCGATAGCGAAATAAGGCTGAATTTTCCGTCCTCTCCCCTGCTACCATGACCGGAAGACCTTTTCTGCCGCAGCGATCGTCGCCTGAATATCGTCATCCGAGTGGACCGTTGACATAAAGCCGGCTTCGAAGGCGGAAGGCGCCAGATAGACACCGCTTTCTAACATCGCGCGGAAGTACTGACCGTAACGCTCTGTATCGGCCGCTTTGACCGTGCTCCAATCCACCGGCGGGACTTCGCTGAAGAAGGTTGTGAACATCGTGCCGACCCGGGTCTGCTGGACGGGGATGCCTGCAGCCGCGGCCGCCGCGCCGATCCCGGACGTGAGGGCTGCGGAGGCTTTCTCGAGCCGCTCCCACGTTCCGGGCGCTTTCAGCAGGTCCAGCGCCGCAATGCCCGCGGACATGGCCAGCGGGTTGCCGGAAAGCGTCCCGGCCTGGTACATCGGGCCGACCGGCGCCACCATTTCCATGATCTCGCGTTTGCCGCCGTACGCGCCAACGGGCAGGCCCCCTCCGATGACCTTGCCCAGCGTCGTCAAATCTGGAATGATGTTGTAAAGCGCTTGCGCCCCGTTCAAGTGGACGCGGAAGCCGGTCATGACTTCATCGAAAATGAGGAGTGCCCGGTGATTGGTGCATAGCGAGCGCAGGCCTTGAAGGAAGCCAGGCTGGGGAGGAACGACGCCCATGTTGCCCGCCACCGGCTCGACGATGATGGCCGCGATCTGGCCGGGATATTGCTTGAAAAGCGCTTCAATCGAAGCGAGATCGTTGTACCTGGCAACCAGCGTGTCCGCGGCGGTGGCGGCAGGAACACCGGGCGAATCGGGCAGACCCAGCGTGGCAACGCCTGAGCCAGCCTGCACCAACAACATATCGGCGTGGCCGTGGTAGCAGCCCTCGAACTTGACGATCTTGTCCCGTTTGGTGTACGCGCGCGCCAGGCGCAACGCCGACATGGTTGCTTCGGTGCCCGAATTGACGAAGCGAAGCATCTCGATATTGGGCATGAAGTCGATCACCCGCCGGGCAAGTTCGATCTCGAGCGGGCTGGGCGCGCCATAGGAGGTCCCTTTGGTGGCCGCCTGCTGGACGGCCTCCACCACCTTCGGGTGCGCGTGGCCGGTGATGAGCGGTCCCCAGGAGAGCACGTAATCGATAAAGCGGTTGCCATCCACGTCGTAGAGATAGGGGCCCGCGCCACATTCGATAAAGAGCGGCTGTCCGCCTACAGCGCGGAAGGCGCGCACAGGCGAGTCCACGCCGCCGGGGAGCAGTTGCTGGGCTTGTTGGAAGAGTTTGATGGATTTCTGGATGTTCATAAGGCCTCGAGGGTAGAGATAAGAGACTAGAGATTGGAGATTAGAGGGCAGTAGTGGTTGGAGATGAACTATTCTCCAGTTCTCTGCTCTCTAATATCTTTTGCACGGCAAGTTCGCCGGAATGGATGCAATCGGGGATGCCGATGCCGCGGTAGCCGTTGCCCGCCAGCGCCAGGCCGGGGTATTGCTCGAGCGCAGCCTCGATCTTGGCCAGCTTTTCCGGATGGCCCAGGTTGTACTGCGGCATAGCATTTTCCCAGATAAAGACCCGGCTGACCAGCGGTTCGGCGCTGATGCCGAGGGTCAGCTCGAGTTCTTCGCGGGCCAGGTCGAGCAAATGCTCCCTCACCCCCATCCCCTCCCCCGTAGGGGGAGGGGGAAGTTCCCCTCTCCCGCAGGGAGAGGGGGTAGGGGTGAGGGCCTGCCCGGCGCGGCCAACGAAGACCCGGATGAGGGCGTAACCATCGGGGGCGCGGTGCGGGAACTTGGTCGAGGTCCAGGTGCAGGCCAGGGCGCGGCGTCCCTCCCGGCGCGGGATAACGTAACCGTAGCCGTCCAACGGGCGAGGCAGGTCGCTTTGCCGGTAGGCCAGGGTAACGGTCGCAGTCGAGGCGTACGGGATGCTTCCTAAAACGGAAGCAAGCGAGGGGTCGAAAGAAGCGAGCAGGGAAGCGCTCACAGGGGCGGGGGTGGCTAAGATCACGGAATCCGCTTCGAGGGTCTCACCCGATTCCAGTGTCACGAGCCAGGTGCCAGGCGCAATGTTTTGACGAGCGACTGATGTTACAGGGGCGTTGAGGCGCATTTCTGTATCATTCAACGGTAAACTTTCAACCAGCGCTTCCACAATTTCGGCCAGGCCAGTGGTGGGGGTCAGGAAGGCGGAGCGGGAACCCTGGGTAGTCCCGCCGCGGGAAGCCATTCCCTGGCGCATCTTCAGGGCGCCGCGGGCCAGCGAGCCATACTTGTGTTCGAGATCATGCAGATACGGGAAAGTGGAGCGCAGCGAAAGCTGGTCGCCATCGCCGGCGTAAATGCCGGACATAAGCGGCTCGATCAGGTTCTCGTAGGCTTCGCGCCCCAGCCGGCGGGAGACGAAACGGCCCAGGCTCTCGTCGTGCTGGCCGTTGTGGGAGGGCAGCAGGAAGTCGAGCCCCATGCGAACCTTGCCCGGCCAGGAGACCAGCCGTGATTTTAAGATCGAGGGGATGTTCGTGGGAATCATCATCGCCAGGCCGTCAGGCAGGGGCTGGAGTTTTTTCTTATGAAGAACGTAGGTGTTCTTGTTTTTGGGGTTGGTGCCGTGCAGGCGGTCGCCGAGGCCGAGTTCCTTGCAAAGCGCCACCGCCCAGGGTTTGCTGGCCAGGAAGGTATCGGGGCCGCCTTCGATGATGAATTCACCGCCGTCGAACGGGACCCGGTCGGTGGTAATTTTACCGCCCCAGCGGTGGCCGGCTTCGAGCAGGACGACATGAGCGTCGGGCGCTTGTTTTCTGGCGTAGTAGGCGGCAGAGAGACCGGCGATGCCGCCGCCGATGATTACGATAGAAGATGGGAAACGGTTCATGGTTTACAGATGTGGCGCTTTCCAGTTTTTTATAATGCGCGCGAATGGCGGCCGGAACTTCTTACCGTTGAACGGAAACCAACCCAGCTCCGCACGGACGGCTTGTTCTTTAAGTTCTGTCGAGCCCCAGACAAAGGTTGCTCCCAGGACGCCAACGATCGCAGACCACCAATCTGTGGCGATGAAGAGGGACGCGACGATAACAAGGAACCCAAAACCCATCATATAAGGCCACCACAAGTATCCGAGATGCCTTTCGCCACCAATTACGAGCGGAAAGCCCAATCCTATGATGAACAGCGTGACAACGCCGATAACAAGGCCAAATGAATCCATCTTTACCCGTCTCCCTGTCTACCAATCGTCATGCCCGGTTCTCGCTTGAGCAAATCCGATGTTGTCGCTGATGGGTAACCAGCCAGGATGTGTGCGTGGCGGGGGTTGGACGGGTTGGCAGGGGCATGTCCCTTTTTGACGCGCTTCTCCTGGCGGACGAATTCGAGGGCATCCCAGAGGATGGTGATTCCGAGGATGCCGGTGGCAGTAGAGAGGAGGTGGTTGGCGCTGGACAGTGAGTAGAATTCGAGGGAGAGGCCTAGAATGAGAGCAATGAGAATGGGTTGCCAGAGTTTTCGGGCTATCCGTTCGAAAGCGCGCACGGAGACGTGGCCGAGCCAGATGCCTAAAAATGCGCTGATTGCTGCGATTGTGCCGGTGAGGTTTAGTTCCATGGGTAACTTCTAAAAAAAGAGATTAAGAGAGATTAAGATCGGTCTGTTCTCTAATCTCTAATCTCCGATCTCCACTCATGAACGATTTCCACTGCCCCTTTGACGTTGTCCTCCGGCGTATGCTGCAAAATACCGTGGCCAACGTTGAAGATGTGGCCGGGGCGGCCTTCGGCACGGCTTAACACGTCGTGAATCCGTTTTTTCATTTCAGGGATGGGAGCAAACAACGCCACTGGATCGAGATTGCCCTGGACGGCGCGATCGTGCCCAACGACCTGCCAGCCCTGATCGAGCGGGATGCGCCAATCCAGGCCAATCACATCTCCGCCGGCCTGGCGCATGAGCGGGAGCAGGGTTGCGGTCCCGGTGCCGAAGTGGATGACGGGTACGCCTGTTTCTTGCACCGCATCGAGCACTTTTTTGGAGTAGGGCAAGACGAAGGTTTCGTAGTCCATCGGGCTGAGAGCACCGACCCAGGAGTCAAACAGCTGCACAGCCTGCGCCCCCGCGCGGACCTGGGCGGTAAGATATTCCGCCAGCGCTGTGGACAGCTTGTCCATGAACGCATGCCAGATCTCCGGAGCGGAATACATCATCAGCTTGGTAATTTTGTAATCGCGGGAAGCGCCGCCTTCGATCATATAGGATGCCACCGTGAAAGGGGCGCCCGAAAAGCCAATCAACGGAGTATCTCGTCAGCTCGGCCCGCAGCAGGCGAATGGCGTCCATCACGTGCGGGAGCGTTTCTTCCGGATTGAAGCGGGCGGAGCGCGTCCACATCGGCCTGGGTCCGGACCGGGTGGTGGATGACCGGCCCCTCTCCCTTCGCAAATTCAAAGTCCACACCCATGGGTTGCAGCGGGAGCAGGATGTCGGCAAAGAGAATTGCGGCGTCCACGTGGAAGGCGCGCACGGGTTGCAGTGTCACCTCGGCGGCCAGTTCCGGCTGCTGGACAATCTCGAGCAGGCTGTACTTCTTACGGATGGCGCGGTACTCGGCCATGTAGCGACCCGCCTGGCGCATGAACCAGACAGGGGTGGAGTCTACCGGGAGGCCTTTGCAAGCGCGCAAGAATCGGGAGGAGAGATTGGAGACTGGAGACTGAAGGGTAGTATGTCTCAGGCGTGGACATTTGACAAACCTCCGTTCTCTAGTCTCTACTCACCAGCACACAGGCCGGATCGCTTTCCATGTAATCGCCGGTGACGCCATAGGCGCGCCCGCGCTGCCCGCCGCAGACATCGCGGTATTGACAGCTGCCACACGGGCCTTTGAGGCGGGAATAATCCCGAAGGTCTTTGAAGATCTGATGGTTGCGGTAGACCTCGACAATATCGTTCTCCCGCACCATGCCCGCCGTGATCGGCAGGAAGCCGCTGGGCTGGATTTCGCCGATGTGCGAGATGAACAGGAATCCGTTGCCGTCATTGACTCCTTTTGTGGGCCGGTTCAGCCCGTCGGCGTACTGGAAGCCCGCGCCCTGGAAGGTGACCGGTTGGTCGCCCGCCTCGGCCTTCTTGCGTTCGATGGCCACCCGGCGGTACATCGGGGCGGCGGTGCCTTTGATGTCAAAGGGTGCGTCCTGTGAAAGATCATAGAGCCAGTTGAACACTTTCTCGTGCTGCTTGGCGCTGATCATCTGCGGCAATCATCGCGCGCCCGGTGGGGACCAGGAAGAAGACTGACCACTGCACCGCGCCGACTTCCTGGATGAACGGCACCATCTCCGGCAGGATGTCCACGTTGTGCTTGGCGACGGTGGTGTTGATCTGGACGCTCAAGCCGACGTCGTGCGCACGGTGCAGGATGGCCATCGTGCGTTCCCAGGAGCCGGGCACCTGACGGAACGCATCGTGGACCTCGGGCCTGGGCGCGTCCAACGATAGCGCCACCCGCCGGATGCCCGCCTCCCGCACCTGCTCCAGGCGTTCTTTGGTCGGCAGGGCCGTGGCGGTAGGGGTCAGCGAGCAGCGCAGGCCTTTTTGGGTAGCGTACGCAATCAACTCGTTCAGGTCGCGGCGCATCATCGGGTCGCCGCCGGTAAAGATCAAAATGGGCATATTGCCGAAGGATGCCAGCCGGTCGATCAGCGCACAGGCTTCATCGGTAGACAATTCACGCGGATCCCGCTGGTGCTGGGCATCTGCCCGGCAATGGACGCAAGCGTACGCGCAGGCGCGGGTGACTTCCCAGGCGATGGTAAAAGGAGCCTGGTCGAAGTCGGCGTGCACCATGCGGTTGTTCTGGTATTGCCGCTCGGCGGCAGCGCGTTCCGATAAATGGGTTTGGATTGTCATGCGTGCTCCTAAATTACCAAGTGTCATTGCGAACCCCGAATGCTCTTCTCGGGGTGAAGCAATCTCTGATCAGGCAGGATGGTCTCCCTTTCGGGTGATTCCGTTTAAAGGGAGATTGCTTCGCAAAGAACGCTCGCAATGACAGATCATTATTTCAACCACCTGGCCGCATCGAGCGCGTGATAGGTGAGGATCAGATCCGCGCCGGCGCGTTTCATCGCCAGCAGCGTCTCGAGCGTGACCCTGGCCTCATCGATCCAGCCGTTCTGAGCGGCGGCCTTGACCATAGCGTACTCGCCGCTGACGTTGTAGGCAGCCATCGGCAGTTCTGGGAACGCCTCTTTGACGGTCCGGATCACGTCCAGGTAGGCCAGGGCCGGCTTGACCATCAGCATATCGGCGCCTTCTTCCACGTCCAGGGCGGCTTCGCGCAGCGCCTCGCGGACGTTGGCCGGGTCCATCTGGTGCGACTTGCGATCGCCGAACTTGGGCGCGCCTTCGGCGGCATCCCGGAACGGGCCATAAAACGAGGAGGCATACTTGACCGCATACGACAGGATCGGCGTGGTCTCGAAACCGGTTTCATCCAACGCGGCGCGGATGGCGGACACCATCCCGTCCATCATGCCGGAGGGAGCGACGATGTCTGCGCCGCATTCGGCGTGAGAGACGGCCACCTTGCCAAGCACGTTCAGGGTCGGGTCGTTGAGCACGTAACCTTCTGGCAGCGAAGCCTGGAAATGCTCGCCGGTGTTCAAAATGCCACAATGCCCGTGGTCGGTGTACTCGCACAGACAAACGTCCGTGACCACCACCATTTCCGGGATGTCCCGCTTGATGGCGCGGATGGCCTGCTGGACGATTCCATCTTCGGCAAAGTTCTCCAACCCAACCGGGTCCTTCTCGGCTGGGATGCCGAACAGGATCACGGCCGGAATCCCCAGACCGGCAGCGGCTTCCGCCTCGCGCACAGCCTCCTCCACAGACAGCTGGGCAACGCCAGGCATCGAGGCGATCGGCGTACGTCCCTGGCCGTGGCGGACGAACAACGGGTAGATGAAATCGCGCGCGTTCAGCTCGGTCTCGCGCACCATAGAGCGCAGGGCTTCGCTCCGGCGCAGACGGCGTGGTCGAGTGACCCGTGAGCGGTAATCCGTAATCAGTTTTTGGGGATCAGAGATAGCCATTATTTCTCCAGTGCGCCAGCGCGCAGCAGTTCGACAATTCCTTCCGAGGTGTATTCTTCCGCCACGAGCACATCGAAAAAGCCCGCTTCTTCAGCCGTTTTCTTGGTAATGGGGCCGATGCAGGCGACCTTGGGATGTCCCGGCAGATCCAGCAGATCCAGCCCCGCGCGGCGGACAAGCTCGACAAAATTCTCTACTGTGGACGGGCTGGTGAAGGTGACCGCATCTACGCCGGACTTCAGGGCGGCCAGCCCCTGCGGAGCGGGTTCAGCCGGGATGGTCTGGTACACGGCGATCTCGTGGGCCACGCCGCCCGCCGCCAGAATCGCTTCCGGCAAGGTCTTGCGGGCGATCTCAGCCCGCGGCAGCAGCACCCAGCGCCCGCGCAGGTCGCCCAGGCCGGGCAGGATTGCTTCCGCGACGTACTCGTCGGGGACAAAGTCGGGGGTCACGCCGCGGACGGTGAGCGAGTGGGCGGTCTTGGGGCCGATGGCGGCGGTTTTCACCACAGAGAACGCAGAGTTCACAGAGCTTTTTTCTTTTTTCTCTGTGTTCTCCGTGCGCTCCGTGGTCAATTGAATTCTCTGGAAGAACGCATCCACGCCATTAACAGACGTAAACACAACCCAGTCATAGCAGCCCAATTTGGCAATGGCCCGGTCGAGGGCAATGTTCTCTTCAAAGGGGCGGATCTCGATGACCGGGAAGAAGACCGGCTCGAAGCCAGCTGCTGTGAGAGCATTGGCAAAGGAGTCGGCTTGCGAGCGGGGGCGGGTGATGAGGACTTTCATGGTATTCGTTTCCAATGAGAAAAGACTAGAGATTAGTGACTTGTTGAAGGATGTCACCGGCGCCTTGCGCCTGCGCTTTTTGGGCCAATTCCCGTCCGAGAGCAACGACATCCGTGCCCTGGCCAGTGACCTTGATGCATTTCTCGCCATCAGGGGAAGCAACCAGGCCCGTCAAGGAGACCGAGAGCCGGCCGCTTTCCAGCGAAGGCTGGCCGTAGGCCGCCACGGGAACCGCGCACCCCCCGCCCAGGCCGAGCAGGAACTGGCGTTCGGCGGTGACCGCGGCGCGCGTAGGAGCGTCTTCCAGGACGGACAGCAACGACACGGTCTCAAAATCATAGGCCCGGCACTGCACCGCCAACGCACCCTGTCCTGGAGCGGGCAACATCACATCCAGCGGCAGCCACTGGGTGACGTGGGAATCCAGGCCAAGGCGGGTCAACCCGGCGCCGGCCAGGATGATGGCATCGTACTGTCCTTCGAGCGCCTTGCGCAGACGGGTGTCCACGTTGCCGCGCAGGGAAGCGGTGACCAGGTCTGGGCGGGCGGACAAAATCTGGGCGGCGCGGCGCAGGCTGGAGGTCCCGACCACCGCGCCGGGGGGCAAGGAATCCAGGGTGTAGCCGTCTTTTGAGATCAGCGCATCTCGCACCTCGGCCCGGACCGGGATGCAGCCCACCGTCAGGCCGTCCGGGTTCTCGACCGGCAAATCCTTGAGCGAGTGCACCGCGCAGTGGACCGCCCCGGAGAGCAATTCGCTTTCCAGTTCCTGGGTGAACAGGCCCTTGCCCCCGATTTCGGGCAGGGGCTTATCCAGGATTTTGTCCCCCCGGGTGGTGATGACTTTTTCCTCACAGATCAGCCCGGGATGGGCGTCTCGTAATGCGGCCATTACCCAGTGGGTTTGCCAGCGGGCTAGGGCGGAGGGGCGGGTAGCAAAGATCAACTTCATGGGACAACTCAGTTTCTAACCGCGGATAAACACGGATAAAAAGGATTTGAGTGGATAAAACAGGAGGGCTTGGAAAGGCAAGTCGTTCACCAATAAGTCAGTGTTCATCCTATTCATCTGTGGTGAATTAATCACCTGTCTATAACCCAAACAACCTGCGCGCCAGGCTGGCGTATTCTGGCGCATTGGGAGTATTGGCTTGCGCCCGCAGGCGGTGGGTGGGCGCGTCGAGCAGTTTCTTGACCAGCGCCTGGGTGAGGGCGTCGATGCGAGCCTTTTCGGCTTCCGTCAAATCGGGCAGGCGGCGCAGGGTTTTATTCAGCTCAGCCTGGCGGATAGCTTCCGCATGCTGATGGACTTCGGCGATCAACGGCAGCATATCCAGCGAGTTGAAGTATGCCATAAAATCGGCCAGTTCTTGCTGCAATATGCCCTCAACCTTCGGCACTTCCGCCTCGCGCTCGGCCAGGGAATGCTCCAGGCGGGCGTGCAGGCTGTCCATATCGTACACGCGCACGCGTTCGATTTCGTTGCATTTCGGATCGACGTCGCGCGGGACAGCGATGTCGATCATCACCAGCGGGCGCGAGGGGCGCCCTGCCATTGTGCGGGCCACCAGGGCAGGGTTGATGATAGTATGCGGCGCGCCGGTGGACGAGATCAGCACGTCGGCGGCGGACAGGGCCTCGGCCATGCGCTCGAATGTGGACGCCTGGGCTTGCCAGCGTTTGGCGAGCAGCTCTGCCCGTTCGAGCGTGCGGTTGAGCACCAGCACCTTGGCAGCCCCGCGCTTGCGCAGGGCCTCTACTGCCAGCTCCGCCATCTCCCCGGCTCCTAAGATGACGACCTGGGCGTTTGCCAGGGCATGGACCGATTTCTCGGCCAGCGAGGCGGCCAGCGAGGAGACCGAGGCCGGATTGCGGGCGATGTGCGTCTCGGTGCGGGCCCGTTTGCCGGCGTGGATGGCGCGCTGGAACAGGCGCGAGAGCAACGGACCGCTCGAGCCTGCGCCACGGGCCAGTTCGAGCGCGTCGGTGACCTGGCCCAGGATCTGCGGCTCGCCCAACACGAGCGAGTCTAAGCCAGACGCCACCCGCAGCAGATGGCGGATGGCGTCTTCGTCACAATACTGATACAGGTGGGGGCGGAGTTCTTCGATAGGGACACCCCGTCCCTCGGACAGGAACAACTCCAGGTCCTCGGCCTGGAGGCGCGAGGAGACCGCATATAGTTCGATGCGGTTGCAGGTCGAGAGAATGACCAGTTCGCTGAGCGCCCCTGCCATCATCCCGCAACCCAGACGGGCCAGGGCCGCCCGCAAGCCGTCTTCGTGGAAGGCCAACCGTTCTCGCAGGTCGACGGAGGCTGTGGTGTGGTTGATTCCCAGGCAGTGAATATGCATATATAGCTCGAGGACAGAGATAAGCTAACTATAGTGGGAACCCGCCTGGACCGCGAGTTAGGTTTGTGAAAGTTTTCCTTAGCAGACCGTTAGAATGAAGCCCGGCACACTGAGATTTCTGACAATCATCACGGAGGTTTGTGATGATTGGCGCTGGCTGTTTGAGGACGGGGAGGGAGGCCGGATGACGGAGGACAGGGGACGGGGGCGGGGAAATCGCTCAGCAACCGTTGCCCCTGGCTTGGTTTTGGCATACACTTGGAGGATGAAAGTCGCTTCCTTCACTTTCGACCCTGAGCTGCAGGGGTTGCTCCGGCGCGACCTGCGCGGGCGGCCGGTGGAAGTGGAATTCCGGGGAGCGCAGTCGGCCAAGCACCTGATCGAATCGCTGGGCATCCCGCACACCGAGATCGGAACGCTGCGCGCGGACGGGGAAAGCGTCGGAACGGGATATATCGTCCAGGACGGGGACCGGATCGAGGTCCGGGCCGTGGCGCCGGCCGACCTGGCGGAAGAGCCGCGCTTCGTGCTGGACGGGCACCTGGGGCGGCTGGCCTCCCAACTACGCATGCTCGGCCTGGACTGCCTGTACGACAACGCCTGCGAAGACGAGGAGCTGGTGCGGATCAGCGTGGCGCAGGGGCGCATCCTGCTGAGCCGCGACCGGCTGCTGCTGATGCACAAGGTCATCACCCCCGGGTATCTCGTGCGCAGCATGGACCCCGGCGAGCAGCTGCCCGAAGTGGTGCAACGCTACGGGCTGGCCAAATGGGTCAAGCCGTTCGAACGCTGCATGCGCTGCAACCACCCGCTGGTTCCCGTGGAAAAAGAAATGGTCCTGGAGAAGCTGGAACCATTGACCAAAAAGTATTACGATACCTTCAAGCGTTGCCCGAACTGTGGGCAGGTTTACTGGAAGGGCTCCCACTACGAGCGCATGCTGGACGTGATTGAAAAGATCACGGGATAAACTCATTCATAAATTATCTCGGCTCTCCCGTTTCCGACGGGAATTCACCACAGATGAACGCGGATAAACACTGATTTTTGATGAACATTCTGAAAAATCCCTTTCATCTGAGTTTATCCGTGGTGAATTTCGCTCTTTCCCGTAAAAAACGGGAGAGCCATTATCTCCCAAGCGGAGAGCAACCACAGAAATTTCGTGCTCAGCTGTATCCCCGCCGCCGATGACGGCGGCTTGAGCAAACTGGAATAAATCCCCAAAAGAAGGAGAAGCCATGTTCAAATCATCCAGCGCAGGCAAGCATACGGAAATCGTCAAGGGGGTGCATCTCCGGGCAAACGTGTACGGGGCGCACACGCTTTTGACCGAAGTCAGGATGGAGCAGGGCGCGGTCATCCCGCCGCACAGCCACCCGCACGAGCAGACAGGCTACTTGGTCTCGGGGCAGTTGGAGTTCCTGGTGGACGGGGAGCGCATCCTGGCGGAGCCGGGCGACAGCTGGAACATCGCCGGGGACATAGAACACGGCGCCACTGCGCTGGTGGATTCGGTGGTGGTGGAGGTCTTTTCGCCGGTGCGGGAGGACTACCTGCCGTATTACACGCAGGCGGGATAGCATCCCGCCCCACGGAAATCATCTTTCGCATGATTCAAACCCGGAGCAATCGTTTATTTCCCCTGGACGCCCTGCGCGGGCTGGTCATCGTCACGATGGCGCTCGACCACGCCAACTACTTCATCGCCCAGCAGCATTCCCCGGGCGAGTACTGGGGCGGGCCCTTCCCGGCCTACCACGCCGCCCTGCCCTTCCTGACCCGCCTGGTGACGCATCTCAGCGCGCCGGGTTTTTTCTTCCTGATGGGCGCGGGCATGCTGCTGTTTGCGGAAAGGCGCTGGCGGGGGGGCTGGAGCCTTTGGAAGATCCGGGCCCACTTCTGGGTCCGCGGGGCGCTGTTGATCGCGCTGCAACTGTTGCTGGTCAACCCGATCTGGAAGGCGGGGCCGGGATTCTTCCCCGAGACGTACATCGGGGTGCTGGTCGCCCTGGGCGGGACGATGATCATCGCCAGCTTTTTCGTGACGCTCAACCCGCTCCCGCTTCTGCTCCTGACCCTGGGCCTGTTGCTCGGAACCGAATGGCTGCACCCGGGACCCGAGCAGTGGGGGCATCTCGACCTGAACGCCTGGCGCCTGACGTTGTTCGTCAGCGGCGGGGATGGGACGTTGTGGTCCAACTTCCCCGTGCTGCCCTGGCTGGAGCTGGTCGTTTTCGGGATGCTGTTCGGGCGCTGGCTGCTGGCGGACGAGCAGAGCGCCTACCGGAAAGGGCTGTGGATTGGCTTCGGGCTACTGGCCCTGTTCGCCCTGCTGCGCGCGGCGGACGGCTTCGGCAACATCCGCCCGCGCACCGGCGACAGCTGGATCGACTTCCTGAACGTGGTCAAGTACCCGCCCAGCCTGACCTTTACCTTCCTGACCATGGGGGTCAACCTGATCCTGCTGTGGGGATTCTCTCGGGCGGGACAGGCTATTCAAACGGCGAGCAGGCCGCTGGTCGCGTTCGGGCGCGCGCCCCTGTTCGTATACGTGCTGCACCTCGTCCTCTACATGCTACTGGGACGCGCCTTCGAGCCATCCGGCACCAGCCTGCCGGTCATGTACCTGTACTGGCTGGCCGGGCTGGCCCTCCTGTACCTGCCGGCGTTATGGTACGGGCGTCTCAAGGGGGCAAAGACTCCCCTGCGCGGGATCCTGGCTTACCTGTAATAGCGCTCGTTCTCCAAAATGCTGGGGGTGAGATCGACCGTCTCGCCGACGGCCAGGACGCGGGTGGTTTTCAGCAGGATCGCTTCGCCGTAATGGTTGGCGCCTTCGTACTGATCGCTGAGGCCGGGGCGGTTGATCCGCTCACCGCCCGCAGCGAGATAGGCGGAAGGAACATCTTCTGTGGCGAAGATGGCGGCATACGGGCACTCGGGCACGCAGGCGCCGCAGTCGATGCAAGTCTGTGGATCAACATAGAAGGTGGGCCACTGATCGGCGGGCTCGCCGGGGCTGATGCACTCCACCGGGCAGACGTCGATGCAACCGTTGTCGCGCAGACACAGGCTGGTAATGACGTGGGTCATCGTTTCTCCTTTTCTCTAACAATAAACCAGGACCGCTCGATCACGGCCTTTCCCTTACAGTCGTCCAAAGCTTAAAAAAGTTACCGATCGACACAGCAGAGTCCAAAACCTGGAGATTTTGGAAGGTTCCCTTTGATTCAGCCCAATGTCGGGAGACATTGGACTCCTGCTTACGATTGCCTCCTGACATACTATGCGTTACACACTATAATGCAACAAATGATACAGTACTATGACCAATGAGATATACGACAATACAATCAACGAACTGAGGCGCGGGATGATCGTGCTGGCGGTGCTCAGCCAGCTGGGCGAGGAGCAGTACGGCTATTCGCTGCTGAAGCTGCTCGCGGACCAGGGACTGGAAGTGGACCAGGGCACGCTCTATCCCCTGCTGCGGCGGCTGGAATCGCAGGGATTGCTGAGCTCGGACTGGAACACGGAAGGCTCGCGCCCGCGGCGGTATTATGTCATCAGCCCGGAAGGGCAGGAACTGCTGCCCCGGCTCAAGGAAGAATGGAATCGGATCGTCTCCATGATGGAGAAGATGTTGAAGTAAGGAGAAAAAATGGAACTCATCGATCGTTACGTAACAGAAGTTGGCAGGCACTTGCCGCGCAAGAACAGGCTGGACATCGAGACCGAGCTGCGCTCCACGCTGGAGGACATGCTCGAGGACCGCAGCCAGCAGGCCGGGCGTCCGGCGGACGAGGCGCTGGCGGCGGAACTGTTAGAGGAATATGGCGCCCCGCGCAAGGTGGCCGCCACCTACCAGACCCATCCCTACCTGATCGGGCCGCGCATGTTCTCCATGTATACGTTCGTGCTGAAGATCGTGCTGTTCGCCGTCACGCTGGGCCTGACCATCGCCACGGTGGTCTCGCTGGTCGGCGCGAACATGAGCCCACCCGAGGTGCTGGGGGCGCTTGGCGAGTTCATCGCCAGCCTGGTCAGCGCGCTGCTGGCAGCCTTCGGCAACGTGACCCTGGTCTTCGCGATCCTGGAAAGGGTCATGCCCGAGGGCGCACAGATGGGCGAAGAGAAGTGGACGCCTGCGGAGCTGAGCAAAGTGCCCTCCCCGAACCGGGTCAAGACGGCCGATATGGTGGCGAGCATCCTCTTTATGGCGGCGGGGCTGCTCATCTTCAACTTCTACCCGCAGATCGTGGGGATGTGGACGATGCAGGACGGGACCTGGACCCAGGCCGCCGGGCTGACGGAAGCCTTCTTCCGCTACCTGCCGTGGATCAACCTGAGCGGCATCCTGACGATCGCGCTGGATCTGTGGCTGTTGCGCCAGGGAACCTGGGACACGCTCACGCGCCTGGCGCACATCGGTTTGCAGATCGTCGGGATCGCCATCGCCGCCGCCATGTTGCGGGGACCGGCCCTGGTGCGCTTCTCAGCCAGCGCAATGGACCCGCAAGCCGCGAGCGTGCTGACCAGGATGTTCGACCTGATGGTCCCGTTCATTCTGGGGATCGTGGTCGTGGTCAGCATCATCGAGATCGTCAAGGATGTGGTGCGGATGCTGCGGCCGGGGCAGGCAGTTTATCCTTTCGAGAAGAGCTCCTAGCGGGGAAACCGTCCCGAAGGTTCGACTTTGAGAACATTGGCATTCTCGTGCGAAGCCTTCGGGACGGTGGGTTACAAAGGTAAAATGATTCGCATGCACACTACTATCATCGTTTGCGGCAGCCCGGGGGCGGGCCAGTCGAGGTTGCACTACCTCTCCTGCCCGCCGAAAGTGCTCGGGAAGCGGCTGGCGGAGCGAGGGGAGGTCCGCGACCGGTTCAGGCTGCGCGGCTGGGAGGACTATTCCCGATATTATGAGGAAAGCCCGCCGGCCTGCGCGCACCTGCGGGTGGATGGAACGGAGCCAGGGGGAAGCAAACCGGACGCGGCGGATTATGGCCCTCCTTTTTGGAGGCGGGTTAACAGTTCTGTAATCTCCCCACATTTCTTACAAACATGTAAAGAGCAGCCCTTGCCGAGCGTGCCGGAACGGGGATAATCAGCGGCTAGAGAGACCAGCGAACCAGGTACATCCCGGCACAGTCTGGCTGTTGGCCAATTGCACGAACCACATTTACAGGAAACATACGGGACAGATGTAAGATCGGTGGAGGGGGACTGAGGGAGAACCGAGGAGAATCGAAGGATAAGCGAAGGATCACCGTAGGATGAGCGAAGGATCAGCGAAGGATCAACGAACTTTGGTCGGATCGACAATGAGGTTTGTAGGAACTTCGCCCGAGTGCAAGACGACCGGCGGAGCTGGCATTCCGGGAAAGCGGACGGACTTGCTGAGCAGCTCTCCCGGCCAAACACAACACACAAAGGAGACAAGCATATGGCAAAGAACGACAAAAACATCTTCTTGGAGGGTCTGAGAGGATCGCTCGGGGACCAGCTCGTGGTCAAGAAAAGCAAGGGCGGCAGGACGATCATCACCAAGAAACCCACCTTCCGCCCGGACCGCACCTTCAGCGAGGCGCAACTGGCCCGGCAGCAGATCTTTCGAGAGGCAAACCTATACGCCAGGAAAATGAAGCAGCATCCGGTTTACCTGGCGCTGGCGGAGGGCACTCCCCGGAGTGGCTACAATGTGGCGATGGCCGACTGGTCCCACCCGCCTGAAATCCTGGAAGTGGACACGCGCCACTGGACGGGCGAGGGCGGCGGCGCTATCCGCATCCGGGCGCAGGACGATGTCAGAGTGGTCGAGGTGCGGGTGCGCATCGCCGACCGCTGCGGGATCGTCCTGGAGGAGGGCGCAGCGCAGGCGGCTGGCACAAACTGGTGGGAGTACCGTCCCGGGCAGGGTCCCGGCGAGGGCTGCCAGGTGCGGGTGTGTGCAAAGGATATGCCGGGGCACGTGGTAGAGGTAGACCTGACAAGTTTTTAAAAACCTGGCAGGTCTATCAGGGGAGGGGAAAGTTAGCGCGCATAGACCAGGATTACAAACGGCAACGGCCTGGTTGGGGGGATGATTTCGGGCGGGTTCGCCACCAAGATACCGGTGGAGCCGCCTCCGTCCAGGTTGATGGCAATGTCCAGGTCCAGATCCGATTCCGTTAAAGTAGAGGCTGAGCTGGTGCAGGGTAAAATAGCCTTGAGGGGCGACCATCAAAAGGATGCGTCCATCCCGATCCTGCCCGATCGCGGTTCGCCTCGCGCTTACACCGTTTTCGCGCTCGGCGCCGAAACCGAGTTCGCCGCCCGGTTGGACCAGGATGGGAAACGACTGTAACGCAGCTTGCAGCGGTTCATCAGAATCGTAGGGCTGTTGGGCAAGCCACCTTAATTCCGCCCGGGATTTATCGATAGCCAGCATGCCCCCATATCCATCGAAACTGCGCCCGGAGGCTGCTCCATCGACGATGGTGAGACCATCCGGGAAATAGCTCTCGTTGTCTATGCTATAGAAACCGCCATTGACGACCAGGAGGGCATTGGTTTCGCTCTGCCAGGTTTCCAGGGACTTGGGCGTTGCCTCGTAGGCAACATCCATGCGGAAGTAATTTTGATCGAGGCGCCAGACGTGCAGCGACTCGACTTGCTGGTTCAAGTCATTGTAGATGGGGATCACGCGCCGCTCCAGCCCGGGTTGTAATAGAGACCAGCCCGCCGTATCCGCTGCGGCCTCTACTCTGGAAGGCGGGGTGAAGACCGGTGTGGGTGTGGATGTTGCTAAAGCGGTTGCGCTGAGCACCGGTACAGGGGGGAACGTCCCTGCAAGTGTACCACCAGGTTCCGTGTTGATGAAATACACGGAGCTGGCACAGGTCCCTAATAAAACGATAAGAAGTACAAAGATCAAGAGGTGCAGCGTCCCTGAAACACGTTTATACATGGGGGAATTGTAGCAGAAAAATAGAAATTTTGTTCTATCTCTTCCTTGTGTTCTCTAAGATTTCGCGTGAAAGAGGGCCGGATTTGGGGGTGCGAGCGTGCGTACGCACGCTCGCACCCCCAAATCCGGGTATCTACCACTGCTTTTTCGCGCAGCGACCCCGCCACAGTTCGGCGGGGCGAACGTTGGTGACCTCGTGATTACCCTTCACAACGATCTGCTTTTGGTTCAGCGCCAGCAGGCCAGGAGCAACGCCCGGTGCGCGTTTAAAAACGATTGATTTTGAAGTCGAATCGTTGTATAGTCAGGAAAGCAGGCTGGAACGAGCGGCGCGAAGGCGCCATTAGGAAAGGAGCAGCAGCCGTGAATATTGGCATCAGCGAAATTCTATTTCTTCTCATCAATATCGTCCTGGTGGTCGGAATACCGGTCATGGTCATTGTGGCAGGCATTTTTCTATTCCGGCGAACTCCGGGAACTGAGAATCACGCATAAAGAAGTTGGAAGACAGGCAAAGCAAAAACTCGCCGAACAGACCGGTCTGAACGCTTATCTGGAATGTCCGTTCTCCCCGCGAGCGCACAACGAATTGGCGTAATCGCCGATACCCACGGTTTATTACGGCAGGAAGCGCTCGACGCGCTAAGCGGCTCGAGCCTGATTCTGCACGCCGGGGACGTGGGCAAACCCGAGGTCCTGGCGGCCTTGAGGCAAGTGGCGCCCGTCGTGGCAGTGCGCGGCAACGTCGATACTGGAACGTGGGCGCAAAGCCTGCCAACCACTCAGGTTGTGGAAGCCGGACGGGCGTGGATCTACGTCCTGCATGACCTGGCTGCATTAGAGATAGACCCGCGCGCGGCAGGGTGCAGCGCTGTGGTCTTCGGCCACTCGCACCGGCCTTCGATCGAGATGCGCAACGGCGTGCTTTTCCTGAACCCAGGCAGCGCTGGCCCGCGACGGTTCCGGCTACCGGTCAGCGTGGCAACGATCAGGGTGAGGGATACCATGCTCGAGCCAGAGTTGATCGAGCTGCAAATTGAAAGAGGATGAGTTTCTAAACGATATGACAGACAAGCTTTCCATTCAGGCGGCGCGCAATGTGATGCTGGCTGCCCAGGGCCTCGACAAAGCTCCTAGCCATGCAGCAACCAGGGCCGATGTTCTCGAAGCGATACGGCGCATGCAGTTACTGCAGATCGATACGATCCACGTTGTGGCGCGCAGCCCTTACCTGGTGCTGTGGAGCCGGCTGGGGGATTACCAGCCTGATTGGCTGGACGAGCTGCTGGCCGAGGGGGCTTTGTTCGAATACTGGGCGCATGCTCTGTGCTTCATCCCCAGCGAGGATTTCCCCCTTCACCGCCGTCGCATGTTGGATGCCATCCAAAACAAGGTCTGGCCGGTGAAATGGGCCCTGGAATGGGCCCGGGAGCATTCCGAAGTCATGGAGCGGGTGCGTGCGCACCTGCACGAGAAAGGGGCTGTCCGGTCCGCCGAATTCGAGAACACCAGCCACACGTCTGGTGGCTGGTGGAACTGGAAGGAAGAAAAGGACGCCCTGGAGGCTATGTTCATGACGGGCGAGGTCATGATCGCCCGCCGGCAGAATTTCCAGCGCGTGTACGAGCTGCGCGAGCGCCTGTTGCCGGACTGGGATGACGCCTCCGTTCCCTCCAGCGAGGATCTCCTGCGCACCCTGGCGCTTCGATCGGTGCACGCCCTTGGGATTGCCACTCCAGCCTGGGTGCCAGATTACTTCCGGCAGCCGAAACGAGGCATGCCTGAACGCCTGGAGAGCCTGGCGCAAGAGCGCCTGCTCCTGCGGGCGGAGGTGGAAGGATGGGAAGGACCTGCTTACGTTCATCCTGATCGCCTTGCGTTGATCGAAGAGGCTGCCTCCGGCGCCCTGGAACCCACGCTGACCACGCTGCTCTCTCCTTTCGATCCTCTGGTATGGGACCGGGAGCGAGCAAGTGCGCTGTTCGATTTCGACTATAAAATCGAGTGTTATACACCTGCGGCAAAGCGTCGCTATGGCTATTTCAGCTTGCCCATCTTACACCGCGGCCAGCTCGTCGGCCGGCTAGATCCCAAGGCGCACCGGGCAAAAGGGGTTTTCGAGATCAAAGCTCTGCACCTGGAACCAGGTGTGCAGGTCGACAACAGGCTGATCAGCGACCTGGCTGCCGTCCTTCACCGGCTGGCTGACTGGCATAGAACGCCCGAACTTGTTATTCGCCACTCGGATCCCCCCGAGTTTGCCACCCTCCTGCAAGCTGCCTGATCGCAAACGCCTTGTTACGTCATCCTCAACGGACGCGGTTGGAATCTGCCTTTAGACATAGGCCATCTTCGGTGTGATTTGTGCACCGAGATAAGCACCTGTCCGCTTGGTCAGTGTAGAACTCCCCCAGGGACGGGGGAGTTTTTCATTTGACAGTGCTACACTTTGCTCGATCCTGGAACCTATCGCGCCGCGCCAACGTTAAACAGGTGGCTTGAATAACCAATCAACTTTACGAAAGAGAGACCCAAATCATGAACGCACGCAAATTGTCACACGATCTTGCCTTTGTGATGCTTGCCGGCATCCTGCTGCTATCCGCCTGCGGACCGGCTATCCCCGCAACGGAATCCCAGCCCACCCAGACGCCCGCCCAGCCCACCGAAGCCGCCGCTGATGCGCCGGGCGGGGTCAGCCTGGATTACTCTGCTGTCGCCCAGAACGTAACCGTCGAAACGGTAGCAGCCCAGCCCGCCAGCGCCGATGCGCCCTCCTGGGCAGCCGGGCCCGAGTATCGCCGCCTGACGCTGGAAGGCTATCCCGTCGCAAACCATCTGCACAAGCCGCAGGTCTTCGTCTACCCGGCAGGGGAACTGGCCTCCGCCAACGAAGGCATGGGACAGATGGCTGTTGACCTGGCCGCCTTGCTGCAAACCCAGCAGGTCGGGGACCACCTGCCCTTCCTGCCGCTGTTCAACGCTGCCCAGGTGATGCACGCCCAGGTGGAGTACCTCGATTTCCAGAATGGCAAAGGGGTCCGCTTCCTGACCCAGTTCGACCAGGCCCCGCTGCCCATCAACAATTACGAGTTGTTCTACACCTTCCAAGGCCTGACCAGCGATGAAAAGTATTACATCGCTGCGATCCTGCCGGTCACCCACCCGGACCTGCCGGCCGACGACCAGGTCAACGAGGATCTGCTGAACGATTTCCAGGGTTACCTTACTGACACGGCCGCCATGCTGGACCAGCAGCCCGCCGAGAGCTTTACACCCAACCTGAACCAACTGGACGCGCTGATCCGTTCGCTCGACGTGAAGTAATATGACCAGGTGACAGTCGCCTTGTCCCCTCCGTTTCACTTTGGGGATGCTTCACAAAGGCGACTGTCACTTCTTTAGGGGGAAAAATAATTGCGGCTCTACCGTTTCCACCGGGGGAACCATATTTGCTTTTGAGGCCAGAAGGTTGTATATTTACGGCATGTCTCATCCTCCCCTCTTTTCCTACACGTTAACCGTGCCGCAAAGCGCCATTGACGAGTACGGCCACGTCAACAACGTGATCTACTTACAGTGGATGCAGGACGCCGCCATCCGGCACGGGGAAGCAATCGGGTATAAAGTTGCCGAGAACAGGGGCTGGTTCGCGCGCGAGCATCATATCGAGTATTTGTTACCGGCATTTCTGGGGGAAGAACTGGAAGTCCGCACCTGGCTGAGCGAAATCAGGCGCGTGCGACTGCGCCGTCGATACGAGTTCGTTCGCGCATCGGATGGAAACCTGATCGTCAGGGGCGAAACAAACTGGGTGTACGTGGACATAAAAACCGGAAGGCCCGTCAGTATCCCTGCCGATTTGCAGGCTTTCTTCCCGCTGGTAGTCGGGCAAAGCGATTCTCGTCCGGCCTCGATCCCCTAGATCGTTTTCCTGGGCCCTATGCAGCTCGCGTGATTTCTATTTATGGGAGTTAACTACTTTGACAATGTCACATTCGAAAAAAATAACCGAAAATTGGGGTGTTGGCCGTGTCCCTACGGCGCACGGCCAACACCCCAATTTTCGGACTTCTCTCGGCGAATGTGACATTGTCGAGCTACTCAGCCTACCTGATAAAAAGGTGGCACGGTGTGCCCTACTTTTTCACCTGGACCTGAGCAGATACGATGGGAGATAAGCATGCAAAAAGTATCATTCGACCAGGAAATCCACACGTTTCAGATTGATTTCCTCGGGCATGTCAACAACGGTATTTACATCCATTCGTTTTTACAACAACCAGCAAATTCTGGTGGCCGAGGGAAGTCAAAGAGGTTTGTTTGTGGACACAAAAACTATGCTCCCAAGACGGCTTCTCCAGGAGGAAAGGGCATTGTTTCTTCCCTATTTAGATTCGAGCAAGGAAGTCCAATCTTGAAATGAGCCGAAGGGATCGATTATCGGTGTCGGAAGCACAATTAATTAATATTTAAGAAGAACCTATGGAAAAACGAGAGCAAGATACTGGCAATCGCGAAGCGATTGCATTGAACCAAACCCTGATTGACGAATTGAAGAAGAGAGGACGTATCCAAACTGCAAGCGTCGAAGCAGCGTTCCGGGAGGTGCTGCGACACCAGTTCTTGCCAGAAACGCCGTTGGAGGACGCTTATGCAGACCGGGCCATTTCAGCCAAGCAAGACCAGAACGGAAAATGGATCAGTTCTTCTTCTCAGCCTGCGATGATGGCTACAATGCTAGAACAACTTGGCTTACAACCGGGCCACCGGGTGCTCGAAATCGGCGCCGGGACCGGTTACAACGCTGCCCTGATGGCCCACATCGTCGGTGAAACGGGTCAAATCGTGACAATCGATATCGAGCAGGACCTGGCAGAAGCCGCGCGCGAGCGCCTGGTAAAGGCGGATCTCAAGCAAGTGCAGGTAATCTGTGCCGACGGAGGCTACGGTTACCCGGACGGAGCACCGTTTGACCGGATCATCCTCACGGTGGGAGCACCTGATATCACACCTGCCTGGTGGGACCAAATCAAACCGGACGGGCGGATCGTGTTGCCTTTGGTACTCAAGAGTTCGATGAAATCGATTTCGTTTGAACAGGCCAAGGACCACTTGACCAGTATCTCGGTCGTGGATTGTGGTTTTATGCCGCTGCGGGGTGAGTTTGCTGCAACGTTTTCGGATCGAGTTCAGCTTGGTCCCGACCGGGGTCTGTACTTGGAACCTGCAGAAAAGTTCGCGATCGATAGCAATTCAACCTACGCATTGTTAACCGGTGCCAGCAAAGACTGGCCTACAGGCGTGGAAGTGACAGCCTGGGATGTGATGACCGGTACGTTATGGACATGGTTGTCCTTGCGTGAGCCTCAATTGTGCCAACTGGTTGCGGAGGGCGATATGGTCGAGCGCAACCTTGTCCCTCCTCTGGTCGGCATCGAGGAGGAAACACAGAGATCGACAAGCACTGCCCTCTTGTTTGATGAAGCAGGATTGGCCGGCTTGACCCGTCCGCCCGATCAGCCGGTTCAACTGGTCGAAAGGAAAAAACTATTCGCCCCCGATTCCCCTTTTGTGTTGCCTTTCGAGTTGTTCGTGCGCCAATACGGTCCAGATGCATCGATCGCAGAGCGGTTGATCGCGCAGATCAAGGCCTGGGATGCCGCCGGACCCCCATCATCCGGGGAGATGCACGTCCGGGTCTACCCAAAGGATGTTGAATATAAGCCTTCTAAAGGCGAGTATCTGATCGAGAAGCAGTGGACGAAACTCGTGATCGAGTGGCCCGCAAAAGCGCGGAAAGGAGATGGATGGCTGCCGGATCGCTCTATCGTTTAACCGCTTTTTCCGATACCCCCGAAGGCGGCAACCCCGCCGGCGTGTGGATCGGGGAAGCCCTCCCGGATCCCGCGCAGATGCAGCGCATTGCAGCCGAGGTCGGCTTCTCGGAAACCGCCTTTATTGCCCCGGCCAGTGGACGGCAGCGCACCGTTCGCTATTACAGTCCCGAAGCGGAGGTTTCCTTTTGCGGGCATGCCACCATCGCCTCCGGCGTCCAGCTCGGGCAGGACGAAGGGAATGGAACCTATAGCTTGGAAACTGCTGTGGGGGAGGTGCAGGTGGCGGTTCGAGTTCGAGACGGGGTGCGCGAGGCTTCGCTGACCTCGGTGGAGCCCAGGCATACCCTGGCGTCCGATTCTCTTGTCACAGAAGCGCTCTCGGCCTTGCGATGGGAGCGGGACGAGCTGGATGCCTCCATCCCGCCGGCCAGGGCCTATGCCGGAGCCTGGCACCTGGTTCTGGCTGTCCGCGCTTCACAACGGCTGGCAAACCTGGAGTACGACTTCGAGCAGCTGAAAGCGCTGATGCTGCGTGACGGGCTGACTACGCTGCAACTTGTCTGGCGGGAGCAACCAGACCTTTTCCATTCCCGCAATCCCTTCCCGGTTGGCGGCGTTGTCGAAGATCCGGCGACCGGCGCCGCGGCCGCTGCGCTCGGCGGCTATCTGCGCGACGCCCGGCTTGTCCTTGCGCCGGCCAGGATTCTGATCCGCCAGGGAGAGGCGATGGGACGCCCGAGCCGGCTGACGGTCGATATTCCCATCAGCGGCGGAATCGTTGTCACCGGGTCAGCGGTCCCGATCGAGACAGCATAATCCTGCGACCTTATTTCGCCGGGAACCAGCGGCGCATGTCCGCGCGCTTCAGGAATACGAAGATGGCCATCAAGAGATTCCCGGCGACATAAATCAACGGGGGAAAATCGGCCGAAAAACCGCGGAAATCGTTGACATTTTCGTACACGCCAAAGGCCTCCAAGACCGTACCGTTGATCATGAATTGCCAGAAGATCAGGCCACCCAACCCGAGCATCACAACGAACATGAGCCGTTGGGAAGCCCAGCGTTCATGGCGGGCACCCGTTACGCGCACCATAAAGAGGGATAGCGCTATAAACAGGATCAGGTTGAGCACGAGCATCAACAATCCGAAGTCAGCGTCGCTGTAGTCGAGAATATCCGGCGCAAACTGGATCAGGTAAGGCAGCCAGCTCCCGATCGTCACCACGGCCAGGGCAATAATGAAATAGGTCAAATACTGGATGATCGGGGGCAGGATCGTTTGGTTGCCCATCGGGCGGATGCCCAGAGCCTTGAGCAGTTTTCCCGGGTCGGGCAGCAGTTGGGCCAGGGCGTCCAGGTTGCGAAAGCCGTTGCGGAAATCGATCCATTGCACTTTTTGCAGGTTCTCGTGGATCTCATCGGTGGTCTGCAAGATCACCGGGTAGACAACCTGCTTCTGCGGGTCTGCTTCGGTGCCGGTTTTGAAGCGAGAAATTAAAACAAAAACGGCATCGGCAGCGCGCCAATCCTCCAATTCCGGGTGCCCGTAAGATTTCAGAACCGCAGTCAGGTCCTGGGCGGCAACCCCGTCTTGCGGGGCATGGTCTACGTAGAAAGAAACCGGCCTGGGGTGAGGGTTATCGGGAACGTACAGGTTGGCAAATTTTGGGCGCGTCGCGACCGGCTTCCCCCAGCGCTGCAGGGTGGGAGAGTGCAGCACCCATAACAAAGCGATCACGAAGGGCAGGCAGGCAAACAGCATGAAGTCCGTCAGGTCAAACAAATTATCGCTTGCCACGAACCAGGTGGTCAAATACAAAGCAAAGGGCAGCATCAGCAGGGCAGCCTGCACCTGCAGGAAATGAAAGTCTCGCTTGATAATCCTGTAAGGCAAGGGCACCAGGAGATAAGGGATGAACAGGGTCCAGATGGCGCCCAGCGAAAGGACGGCCACGACCGCGCTCAAAGCGGCGGCCACCCAGACCAGGGGTGGGACTTTGAACCCCGTTTCTGGCGCGGGATGTTCTTCCTGTTGCGGTTGCTGCACCTGGCGCATAAGCTCTTCCAGGCCCTTTTTGTAGCTTCCCCGAAAATCAACCCACTCGAACGTTTCCAGTTCGGGCGGCAAATCGACCGCCTCGAAAATGAGCAGGATAACGCGCTTGTCCACCTTTAGCACCCGTCTCCATTCCAGCTCCACGTACTCTGAGGCCATGGAGGCCCGCGAGACGACCAGCAAGACCACTTCCGATTCCACAATTCCCTGATCGATCTGCCCTGCCCAGGGCGTGCCGGGGACCAGGCTGCGGTAATCCAGCCAGACGGTGCAACCCCGGTCTTCCAGATCATCCACGAGGGCATTGACAAAGGGCACTTCACGGCGTGAATAGCTGATGAAAATATTCGGTTCCATAAGACACGCTCCTGTTTCGGGACCATCCGGATGTTATCTCATGCGCAGGCTGCACAACGTGCGTATAATACTAACACACTCTGAATTGTAGAAATATTTCGGGATTTTTCTACACCGTTAAAGGGATCCTATATCACTCGCCTCGCCGGAGGAAAAGGAGAAAGTTATGGCTGGCAAAAAAGAATACGAAGTACAGCTCCGCTCCTGGTCGGCGGATGACCTGCCGCTTCTCACCCGGCTGAGAGGGGATCCCGTGATGAACGAACACCTCGGCGGCCCCGAGGCTGCTGAAAAGATCCGCGAGCGCCAGGAGCGCTATTACCAGAGCAGCCAAACCGGCCTGAATCCGATGTTCGTCATCCTGTTTGGACCTGAGAAGACTGCAGCCGGCTCGATTGGATACTGGGAGAAAGAGTGGCAGGGCGAACAGATCTGGGAGACCGGCTGGAGCGTGCTGCCTGAGTTCCAGGGACGGGGAATCGCAACGCGGGCAACTGCCCTCATCGTGGACCGCGTACACGCGGAACGGAAATACCGCTTCTTACACGCCTTCCCTGCGGTGGACAACGCCGCCTCCAATGCAGTCTGCCGGAAGGCAGGATTCACGCTGCGCGGGGAGGCTGATTTCGAGTTCCCGCCGGGCCACTTCATGCGCTGCAACGACTGGTCCCTGGACCTGTTCCCTGATCGCGTTGGTTAATCAGCGCTCGAACTCGCAAAGTGTTCGAAAAAGGCCTATACTATCTCTATGAATACTTACATTTCCATGCTGCGCGGGATCAACGTCGGCGGGCAAAAGAAGGTCCGTATGGCGGAGTTGAAAAGCCTGTACGAATCACTCGGTTTTTCGGATGTCGAAACCTACGTCCAGAGCGGCAGCGTGGTCTTCGAGAGCGAAGAGCAGGAGGCTGAAAAAATTGCAGACAAAATCGAAGCACAGATCAAGCAGACCTTCGGGTTCTCCGTGCCGGTCCAGGTGCGCAGCGCAGACGATTTCCGGCGGGTGATCGAGGACCACCCGTTCCAGGACGAAGAACCAGTGCGCGTCCTGGTCACGTTTTTGGATGATGATCCTGACCCGTCCAAGCTGGAAGACTTAAGCCGCTACGAAGATAAGGTGGACCAGTTCGCGATTGGCGAGCGGGAAATCTTCCTGTTCTGCCCGGGCGGGTATGGCAATACAAAGCTGTCGAACAATTTTTTCGAAAAAAAGCTGGGCGTGACCGCTACCACCAGGAACTGGAAGACGGTCAACAAGTTGTACGAGATGGCCAGCGGGCGGTAGCTTCCATTGATCCTATGACGGAAAAATCCTTAAAAGCCCGCGCGTTGCGTTCTGCCATCGCACTACCGGTTGTGGTTTTGACGGTCATCCCGGCCTTCATCCTGTGGTCGACCCATTCGTTCGATCCGGGCTGGGACTTGTCAGGCTGGTCCGCCCTGTTGCCATTCCTGATTGGCGTATTGCTTGCCGGCGTTGGATTGACCCTGCTGGTTTCCACGATACGGCTGTTCAGCAACGTCGGCAAAGGCACCCTGGCGCCCTGGGACCCGCCCAGGCATCTGGTGGTGGAAGGGCCGTATCGGTACGTGCGCAACCCGATGCACAGCGGGGTTTTTATGACTCTATACGGGGAAGCCTTGTTGTTTGGCTCTGTCCCGATCCTCATTTTTGTAACAGTTGTCTTTGTCTTCCACTGGTTCTATATACCGCTGATGGAAGAACGCTGGCTAAAAGAAAAGTTTGGCCAGGAATATCTGACATACAAGCGCCACGTCCCGGCCTGGATTCCGCGCTTGAGGCCCTGGAAAAGCGACGATGCCTGAGTTGCATATATCGTACCGTCCTGCGGATGAAGAGGCGGCGCGCGAATTTCTAAGCTGGCAGTACGAGCCGCCCTACGATATTTACAATTGCCCTGCAGAGGAAATGGAAGCAGTCATCCAGTACAACATCGATCCGGCAAATAACGTCTATGCTATGTTCGACCAGGATGATGAGTTGATCGGCTACTGCAGCTATGGCGCGGACGCGCGGGTTTCGGGCGGGGATTACAGCGAAGAAGCGCTGGACATCGGCTTGATGGTCAAGCCCGAACTGACCGGCCGGGGCAGGGGCGCAGCCTACGCCGGTGATGTCATCCGCTAAGGGGTTGAAAAATATGCGCCGCGAACAATGCGCGTGACAATTGCAGTCTTCAACGCAAGATCCATCCGCGTCTGGCAAAAACACGGCTTCCGGCCATCCCAAAGGTTCAAGCGCAGCGGGGATGGGATGGAATTTACCATTTTGACAACGGATTCCGTCAATTCTTAGTTTTCATCCTCAGACGTACTTCTCAAACCACTCCAGCGTGCGCGCCCAGGCTGCCTTCGCGGCTTCAGCGTTGTAGCGAGAACTGGTGTCGTTGTGGAAGGCATGGTCGGCGTTGGGATAGATCTCTTTCTCGAAAATCTTGCCGTTGGCCAACATGGCTGCCTCGATCCGTTCCGCGGTGCTGGTAATGCGGCTGTCTAACGCGCCGTAGATTGCCAACACGGCCGCCTGGATCCGCGCCAGGTCCTCTTCGGGGGGCGGCGGCCCATAGAACGGGACAGCAGCCTTGAGCTCCGGCATCTCGACCGCCATCAACCAGGTCACCCCGCCGCCGAAACAGAACCCGACCATGCCCACGCGCCCGGCATCCGCGTAGGGCTGCCCCTGTAAATAAGCCCATCCGCTTTTGAAATCGGACACGAACTGGGCCGGGTCGATGTTGCCCAGCGCGCCGGGGACATTCGACTCGCCTACCGCCGCAGACCCGCCTTGTCGCGAAAGCAGGTCGACCGCCAGGGCCACATAGCCCGCCTTCGCCAGACGGCGGGTTACGTCCTCGATGTGCGGATTCAGTCCGCGGTTCTCGTGGCAGACCAGGATGACCGGCGCCCGGCCTTCCTGGCTGGGACGGGACAAATAGCCCAGTAATGTGGCCCCCTCGCCCGGGAACTCGACCGGACCGGCGTTGATGGCCGGGTCATCCGGGGTAACGGTGACAGCTCCCGGGTCAGTCGGCGAAGCGGCCTGCATCTGCGTTGGCTCCGCCTGGGTGGCTGTCGCCTCCGGGGTCGCTGGCAGGACGGCGGTGCTGGTCGAGTCCGAAAGGGGCCCACAGGCGGCCAGCACCGATTCCGCCACCAGCAGGCTGCCCGTCACGGAAGCGATCATTTTGAGCGCGTCGCGCCGGGTCAGGCGACGTTCCTGGTAATCCTCGGCAAATTCATCGACCAGATAACGCTGAAAGGTATTCATTCTATTCTCCTTATCACGGCTCCCTGTTTCAAGGCGGGATTCAAAAGTCCGGCACATGGGGGTTCCTTTTCGCGCAAGACCGCCGGTACGCGAACTGCTGCCTGATGGCCAGATTAGAAATCGGATAAAATAAGGCTGATTTACCAATTCTAATGCAAAATGCGTTTCAGTTGTTCTTAATCTTCTCATGGTAAAACTCTTTTGGCTCTACCGCTTACAACGGGAGCACCACTTTTTAAAAAACGAACCGAGAACGGAAAAAGTATGACAAGCTTGTCGAAAAAATTCCAACTAAAAGCCGGCCAAAGCCTGATGCTGGTCAATCCCCCGGCTGGATTCCAGAACTATCTGGCGTCCGAAGAGATCGGTGTCGCGAAACAGTCGGATGCGGTGCTTATCTTTACCAATTCGCTGGCAGAAGTGGAGCAGGTCGTCCCGCCGGCGTTGCAATCCGTTTCCGAGGAGGCGCTGGTCTGGGTGGCGTATCCGAAAAGAGCCTCCGGCGTAAGGACCGACGTCAACCGCGACAAGCTCTGGAAAGCCTTGAAACAAACCGGCTGGCAGCCCGTCCGCCAAATCGCCCTGGACACGGTCTGGTCTGCTTTGCGCTTCCGCCCGGCCGGGAAGGTCGGCAAGTGACAGAACCGTTGTCCGGCGCGGCTGCTCCCGCCCAGCCTCAGGAACTTTCGCGCTTCCACACCGTTTGTAAGCGGGTCATTCGGGCCGCCCCGGATTATTTTCCGCGGGCGGAGTATCATGGCAAGACCGTTTACTTTTGTACCGAATCCTGTCTGGAGGCGTTCCTGGCAGATCCCGAGCGCTTTTATTGCGCCCACAGCCATCCACGAAGAGCTTGAACCTCACCGACATTTTTTATTGGAGCACCATGTTAGAACCCCGTAAACCCATCCTCTATTTTCAGGTTGAGGCCAAAAAAACAGGCCTGATCGAAGGCAGTACGATCGTGGAAACGCCGGTTTCGCTGACCGTCAACGGCCAGGTCTGGACCACTTTTATGTGCACGCCAGTCCATCTCGAGGCGCTGATGGTCGGCTTTCTGTTCAACGAGGGCGTGATCGACAGCATGGACGAAGTCGAAGATGTGCGCATCTGCGAACACGGCGACAACGTGGATGTCTGGCTGGCGCACGAAGCGCCCAAGCCGGATAGTTGGACGCGCACCTCCGGCTGCACCGGCGGCGTGACGGCAGTCGCCTCGATCGAACGACCCAGGCCTGCCTCCGTTTCAGACGAGTTCCACCTGTCCCCCGGACAGATCAACCAGTTGGTGGAATTGCTGTTCGAGTCGCAGGAACTGTACCGCGAGACCGGCGGCGTGCACACCTCCGCACTCAGCGACGGCAAGCGGGTGGTCCTGTCCGCCGAGGACATCGGCCGCCACAACACGCTGGATAAGATCGCCGGTCTATGTTTGATGGAAAACCTATGGCCTGATAAGCGCGTCCTGATCACCACCGGGCGGATCAGCTCCGAAATGCTGCAAAAAGCGGTGCGGATGGGCGCCAAAGTGATCGCTTCTCGGACGTCGCCTTCTTCGCTCTCCATCGAACTGGCCGAAGCCTGGGGCATCACCCTGATCGGCTACGCCAGGCGCAACAGGTTTAACTTATACGCAACGCCGGAACGAATTCTGCTCGAAACCAAGCAGCCGTCCTGAACAGGGCGGCTTTTTTTATCCGGATTTACGCATTGGGGTTATCCCGTTTTTAGCGGGATGGAGGCCCGAGGTATTTTCTCGACGGAAGCGGTAGAGTCTGCATTTGAAGAGAGAAACCCGAAAACAAGGTATCTTTTCGCGAACTGCGTGTTTCCTATTCGTATTGCACTTTGTACAAGAGATGATAAACGTCCCCGCTAAGTGACGATAAAAGCAACTTACACGATATTCTTAAAGGCGGGATAATCATGCTGGATGATTCGTGCCGCAACCCTATGAATCCGTATGACTCCCACGTAGCTTATCCTGCTCGAAGCGGCAGTTCGTCCACAACTCCGGACTGTTTCGGTACAAGCGAGGTCCCATGACCAATAAAAAGATCAAATACCAACCTGTTTCCCCTGAAGTTGCTGAACTTGTTGCCGAACACGGCAATCACCCTGAAGCGTTGCTCGAAGTGCTGGTCGACTTGGAAAAACGTCCTGCCGGACTTTCGCCTGCCACCGTGACCGACGCAGCCCGGGCGCTGCATGTACCGCCCCACAAGGCCTATGGCATGGCCACCTTTTACTCCATGCTCTCGTTCGAAGAGCGCAAAAAGGTGCTGCGCGTTTGCGACGGGCCGGTTTGCTGGCTGAAAAGAGCCAGTGACCAGTCTCCGGTCCCCAGTTTCCAGTCAGCGCTGGATGGTGACTGGACCGTCGAGCGCAGCTCCTGCCTCGGTCTGTGCGACCGCGCCCCGGCTGTCCTGGTCGATGACGAGCAGGCGGGACCGGTCACCAGCTCGGACACCGAGAAGCTGTGCGAAGGCTGGCGCGGCGTCCAAACAGATTACTCCCAGCCACGCGCCGGCGAGACCCGCGTGATGACCGCCCTGATCGGCAAGATCGATCCCGATTCCATCGAAGAGGCCCTCGCCAACGGCGCCTACGACGGCTTGCAGAAAGCCCTCGAGCACGAGCCGGTGGCGGTGCTCTCCGAGGTAGAAACTTCCGGCCTGCAAGGGCGCGGCGGCGCCGGCTTCCCGGTCGGCCGCAAGTGGAAGTTTGTGGCCTCCGAAAAACGGACCCCACGCTACCTGGTCTGCAACGCCGACGAATCCGAGCCGCTCATCTTCAAGGACCGCGTGCTGATCGATACCAACCCCCACCAGCTGCTGGAGGGCATGGCCATCGGCGGCTACGCTTGCGGCGCGTCCGAGGGCTGGATCTACATCCGCGGCGAATACGAATCCCAGGCCCAGCGCCTGGAACGAGCGATCCAGCAGGCTGAAGAGAAGAACCTGCTCGGCGAGAACATTCTCGGCAGCGGCTTCTCGTTCAAGATCCACGTCCATCGCGGCGCGGGTGCCTACATCTGCGGCGAAGAGACCGCCCTGCTCGAATCGCTGGAAGGCAAGCGCGGCGAACCGCGTCTGCGCCCGCCTTATCCGCCGCAATGGGGCTTCCGCGGCCAGCCGACAGCGGTCAACAATGTGGAATCCTTCTGCGCGGTACCGCACATCCTCAAGCACGGCGCAGAATGGTGGCGTCACCTGAGCGATGATCCCACCCCCGGGACCAAGGTGTATATGGTGCTCGGGCACGTCAAGAATCCGGGGCTGTTCGAAGGCCCCTTTGGATTGACCCTGCGCGAAATCATCGAAGACTTTGGCGGCGGGATGCTGCCCGGCTCCGAGTTCAACTTCGCCCTGTGCGGCGGCGCGGCCGGGACCATCGCCCCGCCCGCCTTGATGGACAGCCACATCGACTACAGCTCCGGCCCGCTCAAAGGCGTCCACCGCGACGTGCCCGCCGACGAGAAACGCTGGAACCAGGTCATCTCGATGGGCGCGGGCTCGTTCCTGATCTGCGACCAGAACGTCTCGCCGGTGGCCTTTCTGCGCAAACTGCTGCATTTCTTCGCCGCCGAATCGTGCGGCAAGTGCACGCCCTGCCGGGTCGGCACCTGGCGTTCGCTGGAAATCCTGAACCGCATGGCAGCCGGGAACGGCCAAAAGGGCGATACGGAAGAGCTTAAAGAGATTTCCCAGTACATGCAGGACTCTTCGTTCTGCGGTCTGGGACAATCGGTCGCCATCCCGATGAACTCGGCGCTGGCCCATTTCGCCGCCGATTTTGCGAGAGCAGAACATTAGATCCCCTCTCCCCTGAGGGGAGAGGGTCAGGGTGAGGGGTGGTTCTGGCAAGGTAAACCCCCACCCCGGCCCTCCCCCTAGAGGGGGAGGGAGTCATGAGGAATTTTATGACGATCAATATAACGATCAACGGACAAAAATACGAAGCGCAAGCCGGTCAGACTGTCCTGGAAGTGGCCCGGCAGCACGACGTCAATATCCCAACCCTGTGCTACCACAAGGACCTCTCGCCGACCGGCAACTGCCGCATGTGTGTGGTGGAGGTCAAAGGCGGGCGCTTCCTGCAGGCCGCCTGCGTGACCCCAGTCTGGGAGGGGATGGACCTCCAAACTCGCAGCGACAAAGTCATGCGAGACCGCCGCACGACGTTGGAATTCATGCTGGCCAACCATTCGCCCAACTGCGCCACCTGCGACGTCAGCGGCGAGTGTGACCTGCAAGACCTGGCTTATGAATACCAGGTCGACGCGCCGGCCTGGGGCAGCAAGGGCACGCGCTATCCCGTGGACAGCGACCCCAACCCCTTCGTCCGGGTCGACATGAACAAGTGCATCCTGTGCCGGCGTTGCGTGGAAGCCTGCGCGGAGATCCAGGTGCGGGACGTGTGGGGCGTGGCCAAGCGCGGCTTCGAAGAAGTCATCGTTGCCGGGGCCGGGACAACCATGCTCGAGGCGCGCTGCGAATCCTGTGGCCAGTGCGTGGCCTACTGCCCGACCGGCGCGCTCTCCAACAAGCTGAGCTACGGCCAGGGCATTGCCCGCGCCCGCCAGATTACGAAGGTCACCACCACCTGTTCCTATTGCGGGGTCGGCTGCCAGTTCGATTTGCTGGTCAAGCACGGGAAAGTCATCGGCGTGACTTCCAACCCGGAGGCCCCGGTCAACGGCATGGCGCTGTGCGTCAAGGGCCGTTATGGCTACGATTACATCCATCACCCCGACCGGCTCAAGAAACCACGCGTGCGCCGTTACCTGCTCGAGAAGAAGGACAAACGGCTCAAAGGCAACGCCTGGGACTGGATCGAAACGGACTGGGAGACTGCCCTCGATATTACTGCAGAGAAGCTGCGGGAAGCACGCGATACCTACGGCGCTGACAGCGTCGGCGTGCTCACCTCGGCCAAGTGCCTTAACGAAGAAAATTACCTGATGAACAAGCTGGCGCGGCAGGTCATAGGGACGAACAACATCGACCACTGCGCCCGTCTCTGACACTCCAGCACGGTGGCCGGTCTGGCCGCCTCCTTCGGTTCGGGCGCCATGTCCAACAGTATGGACGATGTCTCTCAACACGCAGAAGCTTTCTTTGTGATCGGCTCCAACACCACCGAGCAGCACCCCGTCTTCGGGACCATGCTGCGCCGGGCGGTGCGATTCCGCGGCGCAAAACTGATCGTCGCCGATCCACGTCGCATCGACCTGTGCGATTTTGCTACCATCCACCTGCGCCAGAAACCCGGCACAGATATTGCCCTGCTCAACGGGCTGATGTATATCATCCTCGATAAGAGCTGGGAAGCCAAAGAATTCATCGCCGAGCGCACAGAGTGCTTCGATGAATTTAAAGCCACAGTCATGCAATACCCGCCCACGCTGGTTTCCGAGATCACCGGCGTGCCGGTCAACCAGCTCTACGAAGCTGCCGAGATCATGGCTGCCAGCAAACCGATGGCCGTCATATGGGCCATGGGCATCACCCAGCACATCACCGGTGTGCGCAACGTCATGTCGCTGGCCAACCTGCAGATGCTGCTCGGCAACATGGGCGTGCCCGGCGGCGGGGTCAATCCCCTGCGGGGACAGAACAACGTCCAGGGCGCCTGCGACCTGGGCGGCCTCCCCAACGTCTACCCCGCCTACCAGCCGGTCACCAGCGAGGAAGCGCAGAAGAAATTCAGGGACGCCTGGGGGCAGACCAGCAGCACCAAAGTTGGCCTGACCGCCACCGAAATGATCCCCGGCGTGCTCGAAGGCAAGACTGCATGCGCTCTATATCCTTGGCGAAGACCCGGTCATGTCCGACCCTGACACGCACCACGTGCGGGAATGCCTGGAAAAGGTGGACTTCCTCGTCCTGCAGGAGATCTTCCCTTCCGAAACCGCTGCGTATGCCGACGTGCTGCTGCCCGGCGTTTCCTTCGCCGAGAAGACCGGCACCTACACCAACACCGAACGGCGCGTGCAGATGGTGCATCAGGCCATTGAGCCGCTGGGCGACGCCAAACCCGATTGGTGGATCACCGCTGAGATTGCAAAGAGAGTGATCAGAGACCAGTTACGAATAGACAGTGGGAACAAGATTAGCATGAACGCGCCCTGGGCGAAATGGGATTACCCCGACACCTCGGCCATCCTGGACGAGATCAACGCCCTCACGCCTTCCTACGGCGGCATCACCCACGCCCGCCTGGAAACCGGCGAGCGCCTGCAATGGCCCTGCCCCACCGCAGAGCACACAGGCACGCCGGTGCTGCACGCTGGAAAGTTCGCCCGCGGTGTGGGCAAATTCAACCCGATCGACCATATCCCGCCCGCCGAAGAGCCGGACGACGACTATCCCATGGTGATGAGCACCGGCCGTGTGCTGTATCACTGGCACGGCGGCCAGATGACCCGCCGCGCCAAAGGTTTGATGGAAATCTACGGGGAAACATTGATCGAAGTGAACCCTGAGGATGCAGCCCGGATGGGGATTAACGGTAAAAGTATGGTCAGAGTAAGCTCCCGCCGGGGCAGCATCGAGGCTCAGGCGTGGGTGACTGACCGCGTCCCGCCTGGAATGGTTTACGCCAACTTCCACTTCCCCGAAGCCTCGGCCAACGAACTGACCCAGGCGGTGCTCGATCCCGTGGCAAAGATCCCCGAATATAAAGTGACCGCTGTTAAAGTCGAGTTAGTCTGAGAAGTCCAACAGATCTGACAGGTCTATGGTGACTTGTTAGACCTGTCGGACCGATCGACCTGGAGACCCTAAATGAACACCCGCAAAATCTTCAAATATGCCCTACACCGCGAATATGAAGGCAAAGCCTTCTTCGAGAACAACGCCGAACGGCTGAGCAACGCCGCCGCAGTGGGCGCTTTCAAGGCCATCGCCAAGGAAGAACAGCGCCACATCCAGTTTATCCAGGCGCAGCTCGATGCTCTGGATGCCAAAGAAAATGGTCAAGAACCAACCGCCAAATTAGCCCCTGAATTGAATGAAACCGAATTCTTCGCCAACCGCGCCGAAAAGGAGATGATCGAGCAAACGGTCAATGAAGCCATGGTAGCAGACCTGCCGGTGTTGCGCATGGCTTACCTGATCGAACGGGATTTTGCCGAGTTCTACCAACAAGCCGCCTCCAAAGCGGAAGATGACGCCAAAATTATCCTCGAGATGCTGGCCCGTTGGGAAGCCGGTCACGAGCGCCTGTTCAAGCGTATGCACGACGAAGCTTTCGAAAAATATGCCGAAATGCCCTGGGGCGGATGATATTGTTTGCATCTTCATCTGAATAAGATAAGGTCCCGGAGAGTCTCCGGTGTTTTATATGTTAGGGTAGAGGTACGTTTTCCGAGCCCAACGGAACAAAAGGTTCATAGACCTCGACTTGTAAGACCTTTTAGCTATCAGAACTTTCCTAACTCTTTGGTACAATCGTCCCAATGCATCGCAAACTCATCTTCTGGCTGCTGGTCGTTCTCCTGCTTAGCGCCTGCAGGAAGAGCTCAGAAGAGGACTATCCCTCCGCCACCCCTGAAGGGTACAACCCTTTTGTGCCTTTGAACAGCAATGCCACGCTTGTGCCGGTCATCGGGGGAACAGTGGTCATCCCTACCGTTGGGGCTGTCCAGCGCGCCGGACCCACTCCTACGCTGGCCTCCTTCAGCGTGCAACTGCCCCCCACCCGCATACCGGGAGCGCCGATCCTGACGCCAACGCCCGATTCGCCCCGCGCGTTGCCAACGCCCCGGGTGAACCCCAACCAGCATCTTGTTCAGGCGGGGGACACGCTCGGTACGATCGCCCAGCAGTACGGGGTCAGCCTGAGTGCGCTGATGCAGGCCAACGGGCTGTCTGACCCGAACTTGCTCTCCGTCGGTCAGGCCTTGACCATCCCGGCGCCCTCCCCCGGCGACCGGGGTCCCGACTTCAAGATCATCCCCGATTCGGAGCTGGTCTACGGCCCGTCCAGTGCAAAGTTCGATGTGGGCGCTTTCATTCAGGAAGAGGGCGGTTACCTGGCAAGTTACCATGAAGACGTCGAGGGAGAGTATCTGAGCGGGGCAGAGATTGTCACCCGGGTCGCCCAGAATTATTCGGTCAATCCGCGCCTGCTGTTGGCCTTACTGGAGCACCAGAGCGGCTGGGTGACCCAGGGTTCTCCCTCTACCCTGGATTATCCGATGGGGTTGCAGGATGGCTATCACCTGGGCCTGTACCGGCAATTAACCTGGGCGGCCAACAGCCTCAACCGCGGCTATTACCTCTGGCGCATCAACGCTGTCTCCACCTGGGTGCTGGCAGATGGAAGCGTGCCGCCCATTGCGCCCACCATCAACGCCGGGACGGCCGGCGTGCAGGCCTTCTTCGCGGGCCTGGATGATGCGTTCAGCTGGCAGAGCGATACCACCGCGTTTGGCCTGTTCCAGACCTATTTCTTCCTGTTCGGCAATCCTTTTGATCTTGGCGTCGAGCCGCTCGTGCCGGCTTACCTCCAGCAACCCCCCTTGCAACTGCCCTTCGAGCCGGGGATGACCTGGTCGTTTACCGGCGGACCGCATGGCGGCTGGGATACCGGGTCTGCCTGGGCTGCGCTGGACTTTGGCCCCCCTGGTGAGATCGCAGGCTGCACGCCCAGCGACGAATGGGTCGTGGCGTCCGCCGATGGACCGATCGTGCGCACCGGCGATGGCGCTGTGATGCAGGACCTGGACGGAGATGGCTTCGAACAAACCGGCTGGGTGGTCTTTTACATGCACATCGAAAGCCGCGACCGCATCCCGGTCAATACCTATGCGTATGTTGGGGACCGCATCGGCCACCCCTCTTGCGAGGGCGGTTTCTCCAATGGCACGCACGTCCATATCGCCCGCAAGTATAACGGGGAGTGGATTTCCGCCGACGGCCTGGTCCCCTTCCAGTTCGGAGGCTGGGTTTCCAGCGGGAACGGGATTGAGTACGACGGTTTCCTGACCAACGGCGGCCAGGTGATCGAAGCCTATGACGGGCGCAACGATCTCAACCAGATTGGTCGATGACTTCTTCATCCCAATTTAATCTCCGCAGGTATAATCTAGCCGACGGAGTCTTATTTTGAAGCGCGTTTTTGTCCTCCTGATCGCCTCGTTTATCATACTAAGCGCCTGCCAACCGGTCCCATCGCTCTGGGGTGTCTATATGACGCCCACATCGGAAAGCGGTGCGATTCCCATCATGGCCGAGCCGGCGCTGGAAACCATACCGGCCACTCTCATTCCGATTAGCGAACCGGTTCCCGCCACGTCGACGCCCACCCTGGAACCGAGCCCAACCGCAACGGTTACCCTCGTGCAAAACACCCCTACCTTAGACACAACCCTGATCCCAAACTCCGATACGCCCCCGATCCTGTACTATTCTCAAAGCGGAGACAACTTGAGCGCTGTGGCGGCTCGTTTTGGCGTCGACTCAGATGAGATCACCTCAACCGGAGCGCTTCCAAACACGGGTTTGATCGATCCAGGCACACTGCTGGTGATTCCGGACAAGCTGGATGAGTACGGACCCAATGCGCAGATCATGCCGGATAGCGAGATCGTTTTTTCGGTCAGCGCGGCGGATTTCGACATCGACGCTTATATCGGGACAGCGGGGGGCGAGTTATCCAAGTACAGGGAGTATCTCGGTTCCGCCGGCTGGTCAACCGGCTCCCAGGTTATCGAACGCATTGCGATAGAGAACTCGATCAACCCGCGCCTGCTGCTGGCGCTCCTCGACTACGAGGGCAACTGGGTGACCGGCAGCCCCAAGGATTACCTGCACACCCAGGATCCGATGGGGTTCGAAGAGCGCTTCGAACAGGGCGTTTTTCGCCAGATGGTACTGGCTGTCAACTACTTATATACCGGGTACTACGGATGGCGCAGCGGAACGCTGACCCGGTTCACCTTCCCCGACGGCGAAAGCCTGCGCATCGCCCCAGACCTGAATGCTGGTACCGTGGCCGTGCAGTATCTGTTCTCCAAGCTATACAACCGGGAAGAATGGCAAAGCGTGCTCGACCCCAACGTTGGCTTCCCAGCCTTTTACGCGCAACAGTTCGGGGATCCGTGGCTGCGCGCGCAGAATGCCGGCCCGATCTTCCCGCCCGGGTTGCTTCAGCCGCCCATGGTGCTGCCCTTTGAGCCTAACCGCGATTGGGCTTTCACGGGTGGTCCGCACGGCGCCTGGGAACACGATGGCCCGCTGGCTGCGATCGACTTCGCCCCCTCCACGGACAAATCTGGTTGCACCGAGACAGAAAAATGGCTGGTGGCTGCCGCACCCGGCCTGGTGGTCCGCTCGGGGGGAGGGGTGGTGGTCTTAGACCTTGACGGAGACAGCTACGAAGAGACCGGCTGGAACCTGATCTATTTGCACGTTGCCAGCAAGGATCGGGTCAAGCTGGATACCTGGCTCGAGACAAACGACCGCCTCGGGCACGCCTCCTGTGAGGGCGGCGTCTCGACCGGCACGCATTTGCACTTTGCGCGCAAATTCAACGGCGAATGGGTCCTTGCCGACGGCCCGCTGCCGTTCAACTTGAGCGGCTATGTTGTCCACAACGGGGAGAAACCTTACCTGGGAACGATGGTCAAAGGGGAAACGGTGGTCACTGCCAACGAGGTCGGCACGTTTGGCTCCGGTATCGTGCGCAAACCTGATGAATAAAGTTACCGTACAAATATGAATCCAACAAAGCTTCCTTACCTCCTTACTATACTTCTGGTAACGAGTTCATGGCTCCTCTCCGCCTGTGGCGCGGGCGCCTCCGTCAGCCGGTTGCCGTTCCCTGAAAATCCCACCCAGCCTGTTCCTGAGGCTCGGGCATCCAGTGGCCGACCGGAATATGCGCCCGCCGAACTGGTCGATTACACCGCACAGACCGGAGACACCATTCCCGGGCTGGCCGCGCGCTTCAACACCACCGCGGAGGAGATTTACGCGGCCAACACCTTCATCCCGCGCGACGCCAGCACCATGCCGCCTGGCATGCCGATGAAGATCCCGATTTATTACCTCCCGCTGTGGGGCGACCCGTACCAGATCATCCCCGACAACGCTTTTGTCTATGGGCCTTCGCTGGTGGGCTTCAATACATCTGCTTTCGTGGCATCCAAGCCCGGCTGGATCAACCAGGAAAGCACCTGGGCGGGACGCGAAAACCGGGACGGCGCACAAATTGTGGACTACGTCGCGATTAATTACAGCATCAGCCCGCGCCTGTTGTTGGCGCTGCTGGAGTACCAGGCGGGCGGTCTCTCCAAACCGGTGAGGCCCTTTAAAGGCGATTTGCTCGGCTTTGAGAAAACCTACTATAAAGGTATGTACCTGCAACTGGTGGGCGCTGCCAACATGCTCAACAACGCCTATTACAGGTGGCGTATCGGCACGTTGACCGAGTTCGAACTCAAGGATAGCAGCCTCGTCCGGCCGGATCCCTGGGAGAACGCGGCGACGGTCGCATTGCAATACTACTTCTCACAAACGCTCTCTGCGGACAAGTACTACATCGCAATCGGAGAGGAGGGCCTGGCCGCTACCTATGTGGACTTGTTCGGCGACCCCTGGGCGGAAACCGTTGAACTCATCCCCGGCAGTTTGCAGCAGCCTGAATTAAGGCTGCCCTTCCCCGGAGGGCAGGCTTGGTCATACACTGGCGGGCCGCACACCGGCTGGGGCACCGACCAACCCTACAGCGCCCTCGACTTCGCCCCCCCCACCGAAAAGTCCGGGTGTGTCGCGGTCGAAGAGAAATATTACAGCATTGCCATGGCGGATGGCATCGTCGTGCGTTCCGAGTTCGGGTTGGTCGCCCTTGACCTGGACGGGGACGGAGACGAGCGCACAGGCTGGGTGCTGGTCTATTTGCATGTGGCCACCCAGGGGCGCGTCCCGGCCGGGATGTCCTTAAAGGCGGGCGACCCCATCGGGTATCCGTCCTGCGAAGGCGGGCGCGTGACCGGGACCCACATCCACATCTCACGCAAGTACAACGGCGAGTGGATCCCGGCAGACGGTCCCCTGGCCTTCAACCTGGAAGGCTGGGTGGCGCATAACGGCCGCATTGCCTACCAGGGGACACTGACGAAGGGCACCGGGCTGGTGACCGCCTGTGAATGCGGCGACTTGTACAGTTCGATCCGCTCAGATCGATATACCGAACAAAGCCAACAATAAAAAGAGGGATGGGCCAAATTTCAACTGGCGGGAGGCAGTATGCAAATGAATGTATCTGTGCAGGTCATCTTTGAGATCGGATTGGGGCTTTTATATATGATCGGGGCCGGATTTAACTTCGCTTACACGCGCAGGCATGAGGAGAAAGTCTACGCTGCTTTTGCAGAAGGCACCTGGTTTGCGCCGGCTCGCTGGTTCATTCAACGCTTTGTCCTCCCAAGCCCGGGGATGTTTACCGTCATGCTGATCCTGTTCCAACTATTCGTTGGGATTGCGCTTCTCAGCCAGGGACAGTACGTGGGCTTAGGACTGCTCGCAGGGACGGCTTTTTGCATATACGCGGTCTTCGTCACCAACGTACCCGGCGCAATCGCCAATCTTGGCCTGGCGGTGCTGCAGTTCTACCTGGTTACCATACGATAATCTCTGATAAATCGTATCTGCTCAGGCCTAGCGAGGAAATCCCGAAAAAACAAAAACGCGACCTTGCAAAACAGGTCGCGTTTTCTAATGGTTTATTCGCCGTCAATTGTTATCCAGGCAGTATGCTTTCTGTCGAAGAATAGAACCCTTCTTTGACTGCGCTGGTGACCAACGCTGTTACTCCAAAAGCAAAGGTGTGACGTACTTTTCCAAAGAGGCCCGATCGATCTCGCCTACCCAACGCAAACGAATGTTTCCTTCCCGGTCGATCACGAACGAGCTGGGCAGGTTGTTGGTTTTGAAGGCATGGTCGGTGGCCTGATAGGTCGGGTCGAGCAACACCAGAAAGGACAGGCTGTATTCCTTGACAAAGGTCGTCACATCATCGCTTGGATCGCCGTCGTTGATCGCCAGCGTGACGAACCCATTCTCCTGGTGCGCCTGGTAATACGCTTCCAGGGTCGGCATCTCGGCCTTGCAAGGCGGGCACCAGGTGGCCCACAAATTCACAAGCACCACCTGCCCCTGATAATCCACCAGCGCATGATCCGCCCCGGCCAAATCGGAGAGTTTTAGTTCGGGGGCAGCATAATGGACCGCCACCGGCACCGTCGATAACCCGCCAGGGGAGGCCCATCGAGGCCCGGGGCTGCTTTGGGCCAGGCCAGGAAGGCTGCCATACCAATCAAGATCAACCCCACGCCCAAGAAAAGCAAGGCCGGGATACTCTTAGAAGTTGGTAAAACGCTTTTACGTTTAGGCATGGCGTAATTGTATCAAAACTATTCTGCCACCGACCGCTGGATCTCGGCCAGCAGGTTTTGCTCCGGAACGGCGCCAACCACGTGGGCCTTGCCGTCATTGATAGTGGTTTGCGGCACGCCGCTAACGTTATGCCGCATCGAGAGTTCCGGAAACTCGGTTGCTTCCACCATCTCTGCCTGGATCATCGGGCTTTCCATCGCCATTTGGTGAGCGAGCACCACGGCCCGCGGACAGTATGGTCAGGTAGGGGTGACAAAGACTTGAAGCAGGACCGGTTTGTCCAGGCCCTTGAGAAAGGCCCGGGTTTGCGGATTCAGGCCCGAGTCCCGGTTCGAGACCAGGATGATGTCCTGGATGAGGGAGGTAAACTCATGTCCGGAGGGGATCCCGGACAGCCGCACCCCAAAGTCCGTGATCTGTTCCTCTTCTTTTGCAGCAATTACCAGGCCGGGAGCCTTGTCCACGTTGTACCGGGAGGCCAGGTCGCTATCCGCCTCCATATCATAAACTGCAATGGTCAACAGATCGGAGATCGCTGCCACTTCTTCTAGCAACTGGCGCGTATCGTCGCAATAGGGACAATCTTGCTTGCTTCCAAAGAACATCAGGTGAACGGGGTTCTTCAGAGCGCTAAAAACTTCTTGGATCTGTTTGATGATGTCATCGTTGAGTAATTGAGCCATAGTTTCTCCATCGGTTGCCCCACCGGGGCATTCATTATGTTATCAGGTGCAACCGCCACCTTCGCTGCTGGCAAAGCCGCATGTGGGACATTCCAGCGCCAGAAGACCGTTGTAATCCAGGCTGCCTTTTCCACAGACGGGACATGTTATCCCGGCACGCAGAGTAAGCCGATTCTCTTCCACTGGCGTCAATTTGCCCTGCAAGAGCAGTTCCAGAGACGATACTTCGTGCTCAGGCTGGTCGGTCACTTTGTTTAGATGCGATGAGGGTGGAAAAGGTTACAAAAATGGCGCGCGAAACGCGATTTGCATCTGCCCCATCAGTTCGTCTTAAGATATTCATCCAGGTTCAGGCGCTTGTAGAGACGCTCTCGAATCGCGACAGGCAGGTCGGTATCGGTGTTCGACTGGTACAGATAAACGGTCTTTTTAAGCGTGTCAACAACGATACGGCAGTTCTCGCAACCAGCCAGGTGACGTTCCAACTCGCGGCACAATTCTTCCTGGGCAGTGCCATCCACGTAATCGGAAAGGGATCCCAGCAGGGATTTACAGTTTTTCTCTTCCATCAGGCTTGCTCCTCTTGCAGCCGTTCTCCATAATAAGACGATAATTGCTCGCGCAAATTCAACCGGGCGCGTAACAGACGGGTCTTGACCGCGGTTTCTGTCAGATCCAGCGCTTCACTGGTCTCGCGGATCGACAGGCCTTCGATATCCCGCAGGATAAAGACCACCCGCAGTTTTTCCGGCAAACGCCGGATGGCTACATCCAGGTGTCTCTTGGCTTCTGCCGAAAGCAGATCCGCTTCTGGCAGGCAACACCAATCCGTGAACTGGGTAGGATGTGGGAGCGCATCCTCGTCGTCTTCATAGTCCATCGCCACCGGGATGGTCGGTTTTTGGCGACGCACGGACATTAAGGCCTCGTTGACAGCGATGCGGTACAACCAGGTGGACAGGCTGGAACGGCCTTCGAAGGTTTTAATCGATTGCAGAGCCTTCATAAACGTGTTTTGCAGCACATCCTCGGCATCCTGCTCATCGGCCAACATCTTCAAAGCCAGCCGGTAAATCTGGGTGGAATAGGCCTCTACCAGCCGGGCAAACTCGGCCCGGTCCCCGGCCTGCAACGCTTCCAGTGAAATTTCAATTCCTGCTTCGATCTCTACCATTTAGATGTAACCTCGTTCAAAAAGTTGCTTGCGTTCCTTGACGTTCGCGGTTCGAGAAAATTGCTGCAAACAAGTGTGGCATGTTAAGCACGCGACCCTTATCTTCGGTCTTCTTCCATTCCACTGCGTCTTTTTTAAAAGTATAACGCAGGATGACAGAGGACAGGATAGATCGGGACAAATTACAATGCAAACGGGATGAATGCCACTACAAATCATCCTGCGATTCCGATAATATGCAAACAGATGTTCAAAGAGCTTGAAACTGTTCCCTTATTCAAGGAGGTGGATGATTCCATCCTGCACCTGCTCGAACCGCTGTTCGAGCCGTTTTCGTGTCCGGCAGGAGCAGCCATCTTCGAGCAAGGCGAACCGGCCCATTACCTGTACCTGATTTTGGATGGCATCGTTGAGATGCTCTATAAGCCTTATGACGGTCCACAGCTCACGCTGATCAACCTGGCCCAGGGGAGTATAATCGGATGGTCGGCTGTCGTCGGAAATCTGACCTACACCTCCGGAGCAGCCTGCAAAGAAGACGTACGGGCCATCCGCATGGCCAGCCGGGACCTGCAGAGACTATGTGCCAGCGAGCCAGATGCCGGCCGCATCATCCTGAACCTGCTGGCCGACTCCGTTTCCTTCCGCTGGCAGGATGCCCGCGAGCAGATCCAAACCCTGCTCAGTTCATCCGTCAGCGCCAGGCAATCTGAGAACGGCCGCAGGCGTAGAAGAAAATAAGAAAGGAGAACTGATGGCGACCCCTGTAAACCACACAAGCGAAGATCAGATCCGGACGTTGATTGAGAAGATCAGCGCGTACGTAGAACAGTTCCACGGCGGGGCGGTGGAATTCGTTTCGTTTGACGGGAACAGGCTTGAGGTCCGTTTGGGAGGCGCATGCCTGGGTTGCCCGCTTTCCCCGTCTACCCTGCAAGGTTGGGTCGCCGGGACAGTTCACCAGTTCTTCCCAGACGTTCAGGTCGTTGCAGCGGAATAATTGAAGCCAAGATGAAAAAACGGCGGTGATGAGCCGCCGTTTTTGATTCCGAAAGGGAAAAATCGTCCCGAGGTCGCTTTCCTTCACGCCGATCCGATGGAACAGAATTCTCGGGACAATCCGACAGACCCTACGGGGAACGCAGAGAGCGCGTCACGATGTAAATCCCGGCCACAATCAACGCCCCGGCTGCAACATAGGAGAACAGGAACACCTGCGATTCGAAGAAGAGAAAGGTCCCAAAAACAGCCAGCGCGCCGGCAGGCCAGTAAGCCCAACGCATGTTCGCCAGCACCCCGACGAGCAAGAAGGTCAACGCCAGGCCGAGGAAGAAGATGCCCCCCAAATCAGCGCCGCCCATCACCTGCTCCGGCAGGGCGCTGACGATTGCCAGCGTAAAGAGCACACCGCCGGGGATGATCGCCCACCAGCGGTCACGCCCGGTCAGGTAGACTGCCCAGAAGCTCAATCCGATTGCGCCCAGGAAGATCGCACCGCCGATATTATCAAGCGCATCGGGAAGCAGGATCAAAACGCCCAGCCCGGCCAATATAAAGCCAGGGAATGCTGCCCACCAGCCGCCTCTTGCAAACCCGCTCGCGAACAAAAAGAGAAAAACCGCGCCTGCGGCCAGGAAGACCAGGCCCCAGAACAGGTCAGACACATCCTGCAGGAATCCGAAGGCCTGTAAAAAGCCCAAGCCGCCTGCCAGGATGAGCAGCGTGCCGATGACAATACGAAGATCAAACCGTTTCATTATGCATTCTCCAAAATATGACTAGTGAACCGCAACCCGCCCGGCCCCGGCCTGGATCTTGATATCGGCCTTGTTCTGGGCGGACGGGTAATCGACGAACTCGTAGATCCCGTTGGAATACGGGAAGCGGGCTGTATCGATTTCGATGGCAGAAGCGCCATGCTCGGCGCGGATGCGGGCTGCAACGCCCTGTGGCACAACCATATCCAACGAAGCCGCTCCAAGCTCCACACTGACGGTCGTCATGCCGGCGTTGGCGGGCAGGGTAAGATCCGTCTTGCTGGCGCCGGTATTCACGTGCAAATCGGTGACCTTCAGGTCGCGTAAGTCGAGTTCGGTTTGCGAAGCGCCGGTCTCCAGCCGCAAAGCCAGCGGGACATCCCGGTTAAGATCGACATCCCACTCCAGGCCCTGCCAGCCGAAGAAAGGCGGGAAGATGAACGGGCGGGCCTCGAGATGCGCATCCAACCTGTCGCCGGATTTACGGGTGCTCTCTTTGACGCCGCCCGCAAAACTGCCATTGAGCAATTGTCCCATCATAGGAGCGCCGGCGCCCAACACCAGGCGTCCCGCGCCGTGACTCAACTTGAGGGATGCCTGGTTTGCGCCCTGCAAGTCAATCGAGAGCTGTTCACGATCCATACTGCTGCCCCGAAAGAAGTATCCGAAGATGACCAGGGCCCCCAGCAGGATCAAAACACTCGGCCAGAAAAGCTGCATCGCGTTCATCCCGCCCGGAAGGCGGATATCTGCAGCGTTCAAGAACATCAACCCGCCCAGCAGGATCAGGACTGCTCCCCAGAAGATATAATCGCGTCGCATGGCTATTCCTCCCCCCGCTCTCTACCGCGGATGGAGCGGAACAAACCGCTGCCCAGCACCCATAACCCCAGCAGGATCAACAAGATAGCGGGTCCGAAGCTGCCCAGAATATTCCAGCCGCCCAGGAAGGCCGAAAAGACCAGAAACAGAACGGCGCTGACAACCATCATATTGAGCCCGTGCCTCAGGTTATCGCGCGTATTCTCTCCCAGCAAGCCTTGCAGGATTACCCCGACGCCGATAAACCCGATAATCAGCGTCCACATAAAAGACCAGGTGCTGCTGTCGCCCGTCAGGTCCTGGTAATACAGGATTCCGCCGATCCCGGCCACAATGGCAGCCGGCACGGCCAGCCCGGGCGCACCCAGGATCAGGCCGAGCAAGAACAACACTGCGCCGATGGCCACCATCGAGAGGGAGCCGCTGGTGAAGCGATCCGCGAACGCCGCTACTTCCGGGAACGTCCGTTGGGCGATGAACCAGCCCCCCAGCAAGATCAGGATGATGCCGAGCGCGAGTTGGGTACGACCTTGTTTTCTCATAAGCTACTCTCCTTTTCGACTTACAAATAGTGTACAACATTCGCAGACTTAATAAAAGCCACTTCTTGATGTACGCAGAAGAATCAGGAAAGTTTCGATGTACAATACCTTTCTATCAAGCGAGGTTTCCATGGACATCCCTTCCTTCGACGGCTGGACCTGCCCGCTCCCCTTGAAAAACTACCCGACCATCGTGATGGGACACGGCGCGGGCGGCAAGATGATGAACGACCTGATCCGGCACCTTTTCGCAGCCGACTTTCATAACGACCTGCTGGCGCAATTGGGCGACTCAACCGCTTTGGAGCTGGCGACTCTTGGCGATCAGCGCCTGGCTTTTTCTACCGATTCCTTCGTGGTCAGCCCGTTGTTCTTCCCCGGCGGCGATATTGGCGAACTGGCCGTCAATGGCACGGTCAATGACCTGGCAATGAGCGGCGCAAAGCCGTTGTTCCTGTCGGCGGGATTCATCCTCGAAGAGGGCTTGGAAATGGAAACGCTGGGGCGCGTTTCGGCTTCTATGGCGCGCGCCTGTAAAAAGGCCGGCGTACAAATTGCGGCCGGCGATACCAAAGTCGTCGAGAAGGGCCACGGCGACGGAATTTACATCAACACGACCGGCATCGGAGTCATCCCCGCAGGCGTAGACATCGCCCCAAGCAACGCCCGGCCCGGCGACCTCATCCTGGTTAGCGGAACGTTGGGCGACCACGGCATTGCGATCATGTCGCTGCGCGAAGGCCTGAGGTTCGAGAGCCAGATCCGGTCCGACACCGCCCCGTTGAACGGACTGGTTGCGGAGATGTTGGCAGTCACCAAAGAAATCCACTGCCTGCGGGACGCCACCCGCGGCGGGCTGTCGGCGGTGCTGAACGAGCTGGCCCTCGCTTCTCATCTCGGGATTGAATTCGAAGAATCTGCGGTGCCCCTCCGGCCTGCGGTGAGGGCGGCCTGCGAAATGCTTGGGCTGGATCCATTTTATATTGCTAACGAGGGCAAACTGGTCGCTTTCGTGCCGCAAACCCTGGCAGAAGAAGTTCTAGCAGTGATGAAAAACAACCCATACGGGCAGGATGCCGCCATGATCGGCCGCGTGACCAAAGAACATCCCGGCCTGGTCGTCGCCAAAACCGCCATCGGCGGCTCGCGGGTGGTAGATTTACCAGCCGGGGAGTTGTTGCCGAGAATATGTTAACCTAAGATTAGACAGGAAGATACAATGCCTAAAAAGAGTAAAAAGGACAAGAAGAAGCGCCGATCCAAAGTAAACACTCAAATCCCCATTTCACAAGTCCGCAAGGTTTCGTTTCAAAACACTGCGGAATCGCTTCAAAACGCCCGCCAGTATCCCATTCTCGGTTGCTGGACGATCGAAGATTGGCAGGAAGCCGGGATTGCTCCGGTAATCATCGCCCGGCAGCAGGATGACGAAAAGGTCTTATACGCCAATTACCTGGTGGATCTTTATTGCCTGGGGGTCAAAGATGTCGTGGTCGATGAAAATGTGCCCCAGAAGCGATTCGAGCGATCTTTACAAAAGATGTGTATGGGAGCTCCTCATGAGGTACCAGTAGATCTGGCCCACGAGATGATCTACGGGGCGCTGGAATACGCCCGCAAATATGGCTTTGAACCGCATCCTGATTTTACCCGCCTGCACGCCGACCAGGTGCTCGACCCGCCTGATGCGCACCCGCGTACCTACAACGTCGAGTTTGGGCAGGACGGCAAGCCTCTCTATATCGCAGGACCAAACGAAAGCCAGTACCAGAGCATGCAGATCGTACAAACCCTGGAACGGACCGCTGGCGAGGGAAATTTCGACTACATAGTCGGCTTCGGTGACGCTGACTTCGTCGATGAATGAAAATCATCATTCCTTGAGCACCGCCTGGCTGCGCGCGCGCAAGGCGGAAAGTTCCTGGCGCATTTTAGATAAGATTGTCTCGGCATTCTCGATGCGCTCGCGCTCGCTGCGCACAAAGCGGGTATAGGGGGCAACGCCCTCTTTCATGCGATCGATGGCGTTTTCCCGCTCGTTGTTGAACTGGGTCGTGAGAGCCCGCAGTAGCTTTGTGCGCAACTGTTCCATCTTCTCTTTGAAGTTTTCCTTGGCCTGCTTTCGTTTAAAAGGGATCACGAAAAAACCCAGGATTGCCATCGTCCCGGCGGCTAACATCCCGGTAATATCCAGGCTGGACGAGAGCACGGCGACCGAGATCAGCGTCCCCAGGCCAACGGCGCCGGCCTCCAAAAGGGCGGTTTGAGCCACGGCGGATTCTACGCTGTTAGCCAGTTCTCGTGGCCTCCTGGTTGCGGTCGTAAGAGTTCACGATGATCTGGACCGACCTGCCAACGGTGTCGATCAGCTCGCGCCGTCGCGCCTCGCGCGGACCGTAGCCTTCTCCTACCAGGTGTTCTATGTTCTGCGCACGGCGGCGCTGCAAGTAGCTCATGATTTGCTGCCACTCGTGCAGGTCTTTTTGTACCAGCCAGTCGATCAGGCGTTGGACGTGCTCCTCGATCTGCTGGGGAACGTCGGCCATGACCTGTTTCTCGAACTCCGCCCGGACCTTGTCCCCGCGGATCAGGTTCTGCACGTTGTTCAGTCGCAGGGTGTTATCGAAGAAATCCAGGCCACGTTGTTCCAGGCGGTGCAGGATGTTCTCTACCTCGGCCAGGCGGGGAGGCAGTTCGCTACGCAGCTCACGCTCGTATTCGGTGATGACGGTTTCCAGCGAGGCGGCTGTCAGTTTGTCCTCGTCCAGGGCTTCGGATTGGGCGGACAGGCTTTGCGTGGCCTGTTGGACCAGGCGTTCTGCAACGCCCAAGGGGTTATTGAACTTAAGCTCCAGCCGGGAAGTGTCGTCCAGGATCGTGTTGATGTATTCTTCCAAGGCATCCAGCCCGCTGAGCTTTCGTAAGCGGGCGCGTTCATCGGAATTCGACTCGGAGGCCGCTCGCTGGGCCACTTTAGCGGAAACAGGAAAGAGCTGGGGCCGGTCGCCGAGGATCGTCGTGGCGTGTTTTAGAATAAAGTCACGCACTTCCCCCAGGGCGGAAGCGTCTTCGAAAATGTCCACCTTGTTCAGCACGAATACGATCTTCTTGCCCCAGGCCAGGATGCGTTCGAGGAACTGGCGTTCGCTCTCCGTCAGGGGATGGTCCGCAGAGGTGACGAACAGGACCAGGTCGCTGCGCGGAATAAACTCATCGGTCAGCCGTTCATGCCGGCGGATGATCGCATTCGTACCCGGTGTATCGACAATGTTCAGTTCTTTCAAAAGCGGCAGGGGATGAGCGTAGACGGCGAAACCTTCGTCTACTACTTTTTCGGCGGGTTCCTCACCCCACTTGATCAGCGTGACCCGGGATGTGGTCGGAGTGGCGCCCTCCGCTAATACTTTCTGGCCGAGGAGAGCATTGATCAGCGCGGTCTTGCCGGCGTTGAACTCACCGGCGATCACGATCAGAAAGAGTTCATCCAGTTGCAGGATGGCGTTTTGTAAGCTATCCCAAGATTCGCGCGGCAGGTCGAGCTTGGCCAGCGCAATCTGCATCTCGGCCAGGGCTTCTTTTTCGTCGCGCAGGAATTGGGCTTGCTGATCTGTGAGAACAGAATGACGCATGAATTCTCCTCATATTTGCGAAAGGAATACCAGCTGCAATTATACAGCCACATGGAGGTGGGGCATAAAAATTTCTCTGGCGCAGGGACCGCCGCTATCTCGCCCAAGCAACAATTTATTTCAGTCGGTTTATAGTAAAATTCGACAAACACCGATCACAAAGTGGAATACATGAGCGACAAAGAAAACATCATTGGGACATTCACGGAACTGGCTCCGCGCTACGAAGAGGTGGTCGATGCCGAGCTTAACCGCTTTTGGGGTTGGAGCTATACAGGGTTTATCAACCAGTTGTTTCAGGCAACAGAAGTACCCGAAAAAGGCCGGATGCTGGATCTCGCCACCGGAACCGGCGTCATTCCTATTAAGGTAGTCACAGAAGGGAAGGGGGCAAGCCGTTTGCACGGTTTGGATATCACGATGTCCATGTTGGCAGGCGCGAAAAAGAAGATGACTGCTGGCAACCTACAGGACCGGATAGACCTGGTCTGCGCCTCTGCGATGGAGGTTCCTTATGCCGGCGGATCGTTTGACCTGGTTACCTGCGCGTTGGCGACACACCATATGGATGTCAGGTTGCTGCTTGCAGAGACCTGGCGAGTTTTGAAAGAAAATGGGAACCTATCGATTGCCGACGTAGGGGGGTCAGATTTATGGCAATCGCCGGTTGTCAAGTTTTTCCTGCGCATCGCTGCCTTCATTTATTTCCTTCTAAAAGAAAATATAAGTAGAGCCTGGGCTGAAGCAGACGCAGTTTCAAACGTCCGCTCGAAAGATGAGTGGTTCGATCTCCTTATCGATGCTGGTTACCGGGATATAAAAATCACAAAACTGAAATCAAAACATCGCTGGGTCCCGGAACCTTTGGTGATCCAGGCTGTCAAACCCTACGCAGGAGAATCAAAATGAATTCACGTATGTTGCTCGAAGAGGGAAGAAGAGACGAACTCTGGATGAAGCATTGCGGATATTTCACCCTTTCCCCGGATGACTTCATGGATGTGCAAAATCGCTTGTTGCTCGAGCAAATCCAGCTCCTGGGAAAATCCCCGATCGGCAAACAATTGTTTGGAAACAAAGTACCAGCAAGCGTGGATGAGTTTCGGCAGAATGTTCCCCTGACGATATACGCCGATTACGAAGAATATTTCGACCAGCAGATCGAAGAGGTACTGCCGGTAAAACCATTCCTGTGGGCGCGCACCTCAGGCCGCACGTCCAGCAAAGGACCGAAGTGGATCCCGTATACAAAAGCCATGTACGATCATCTTGGAGATTTGACAGTCGGCGCCATGCTTATGGCTTCCGCCTCGTATACGGGAGAAGTAAAGCTGGAACGAAACGACAAATTCTTGCTGGCCACCGCGCCTCCCCCGTATGTGTCCGCATTTGTCAGCCGTTCCGCACAGGACCAACTGGAGGTAAAGTTCCTGCCTCCGCTTGAACAAGGTGAGAACATGGAATATGCCCAACGCGTGGCGCTCGGGTTCAAACTTGCCATGCGCGAAGGCATGGACTACTTCATGGGGCTGGCAAGCGTACTGGCCAGAATGGGGGAGCAATTCGAACAACAATCCAGTTCCACAAAACTTTCGAAAGAGATGCTCGACCCGGTTACTTTGTGGAGGTTGGTCAAGGCAGTGATCATCGCCAAACTCAATGGACGGAACATCCTTCCCAAGGATATCTGGAAACTGAAAGGCATCATGACCGGCGGGGCAGACACGGTCGTCTACGGGAGCAAGATCGAACACTACTGGGGCAAAAAACCGTTGCAGGGATTTGGATCTACGGAAGGCGGCAATCTTGCTATGCAGGGCTGGAACGGCAAGGGCATGGTGTTCTCTCCGGACATTAATTTCCTGGAGTTCATCCCGCTTGACGAACACCTGAAGAACAAAGAGGATCCCGCCTACCAGCCAAAGACCGTTCTATATAACGAACTGGACCTGGGCATCTACGAGTTCGTGCTGACCAATTTCCACGGCGGCGCTCTCGTACGCTATCGCATTGGCGACTTATTCGAGGTGATTGCCCTCAGCGATGAAGAGCTCAACTCGCCTCTTCCCCAGCTCAGGTTTTATTCCCGTGCCGATGACGTGATCGACCTGGGAAATCTGGTCCGATTAACCGAAAAAGACATCTGGAGAGCGATCGAAGGGACGGGCGTCCGGTACCAGGACTGGATCGCGCGAAAAGAGTTCCAGAGCGAAGATGCTATCCTACATATCTATATTGAACCCAAACCTTCTGAAAGCATTACAGTTGGAGATTACCGGGGGCAGCTTGCTTTAGAATTATCCAAACTCTCTCCGGAGTTCAGTGGCCTGGAAGAAATCCTGGGGCGAAACCCGATTAAAGTTTCTCTCCTGAATCCAGGCTGCTTCGATGCCTATATACAACAAAAACAAAAGGAAGGGGCCGACCTGGCACATATCAAGCCGGCGCACATGCAACCGTCCAATCAGGTGATGAAGCGTTTGCTTGAATTTGAAAGCAGTCTATCCAACAACCCATGAGTCTCGATGATGCATTAACTTACTTGCCCCCGATCCTGGGTGCCGTTATATTCGGGGCGCTTGAGTTAATCGTCGTACAATCCAAACCGCGGACGCGTCTACAACGGATCTTTCAAGTCTATCTGCTGGCCATGTTCCTCTGGTCGGTCAGCGCTTTTATCACCTTAAGCGGATATGGGGAAGTGGTGGTATGGTTCCGGATTATGACCCTTGCCCCGATCCTGATGACCATCGCCGTATTCTATTTTGTCCAGACGCTGTTTGGCCTGCGACGAAAATGGGCGCCGCTTGTTTTTGTGTTTGGCGCACTCTTGATCCTTCTGAGCATTTTTACGCCGTACTTGATCAAAGAAGCGTCTTTAGAAGCGGGAAAATTAAATTATCAGTTTGGGCCGTTGCTGTTCCTGGTCGCCATCCCGGGATATGGTCTCAACTTTGTCAACCTGGCAGAATTGGCCAAAGGATACTCGCGAACCAGTGATGTCAACCAGCGGAATCGCTTTCGCTATTTGATTTTGGCTTTATCGATCACGATCCTGGCTACGTTCATAAACTTCACAGACCTCGGTAAATACCCGATCGATATCGCCGCAAACACAATCTCAGCGATGCTGATCGCTTACGCCATCCTGCGCCATCAACTTCTGGATATTCAGATCTTTGTCCGCCTGGGATTGCTATACTCGATTACCACCGCAATCTTGGGACTTGTATACTTTCTAGCGATTACGCTTACGCTCAGCGTGGTGGAAGTGTTTTCGGGGGGCAGGATATTTCTCTTATCGGTGATCGTGGCGCTGCTCACCTCCGTAATTATCTCTCCTGTCCGCGATTCCGCCCAACTATGGATCGACCGCCTGTTTTACCGGGAGCGATACGATGCCAGTTTGATGTTGCAAAGGTTGAGTCAGGCTACCGTATCGATGTTGGACCTGGATAAGATTACCAAAGCGGTCTTATCAGATGTGGTCAAGACGTTACACATTGGCCACGCAGCCATATTTATCAAACACAATTCAGACGAAAGTTTCCATTTACTGGCTGAGGAAGGTGCTCCGAAAATCCCGCCGGTCGCCTTCAACAGTGATCACCCTATCATCAGATGGATGATCCGTGAGAATCGCATCCTTTCTAGAAAAACCTTGAACATCACCCCGATCTTCAGGGCAATGTGGAAAAAAGAGCTCGACTATTTGAACGAGTTCCCGGCTCAACTGTTCATCCCCCTCAATACAAAAGGGGAACTGGTCGGTTTCATTATTGTTGGGTCCAAACGGTCCACTCAATCATATACGCATGACGACGAAGTAACGTTGTCCACCCTGGGGAATCAAACAGCGGTGATCGTCGAAAACGCGCGCTTGTATGAAGACCTGGAAGAGACCTTCGTGCAAACGGTGATCGCACTGGCAAACGCAATCGACATGCGCGACACTTATACGAGCAGCCATAGCCAGCGGATTGCGGAATGGGCAAAAGAGATTGCGCATTTGCTGGGTTGTACAGCCCATGAAGCGCAGGCAATTTATTGGGGCGGATTGTTACATGATATCGGCAAGATCGGAATTGCAGACTCCATTCTGAAAAAGCCCGGCAAACTGGACGCGGCTGAATGGGAAATCATTCGAAAACATACCATTTTAGGCTCCCAATTGGTCGCTCAAATCAGAAAATTAGCCCACGTCGCTCCTATCATCGAATACAGTCACGAGAGATACAACGGCTCCGGTTATCCGTACGGATTGAAAGGCGAGGAAATTCCGCTTGGCGCACGGATTATCGGCGTCGTCGATTCCTATTCTGCTATGCGAGATGAGCGGTCGTATAAAAGCCCAATCAGCCATGAAGATGCGATCAAAGAATTGAAAAGGAATGTGGGCATCCTGTTCGACCCCGAAGTCGTGAATGTCTTCCTGTACGTTGTCAACAAAAATCATTTTGCAGAAATCCTCCCTGGGGTTGAGTATATCCATAAATAGGAAAGAGCGTATCAGCTCAGGCCCACCATTTTTCCGTTCTCTTCTATAAGCATAGCTTGAGCAGTCACGAAAGAGCGATCCATAGGGGAAAATTAACCGGTGGTGACTTGCAAAAGTGTAATTAAATTTCGGCGTTAGCCTGTAACCTCCCTTCCTTCCCTCCGTCATGTTGTTGGCAAGTGCTTGGCATTTCAGCCTCATACCACATCTGGAGGATCGCAGTTATGAACGAATTTCAATCTGTCAATGCTTTGGTCAATGAGATTAAAGGAACAACCGGTTTTCTATCGAGCCTTTTTTCTCGAAAGTCTGGCCTGATCGTCACATTTATCGTACTTGGGGTGATCGTTACAAAGCTGTTGCTTGGTTAGACCGGTTCTTTCGACAAGAAAACAAAGCGAGCGCTTCGAGGCATACCAGCATTCTCTGGTATGCCTTCTTCCCCGATCGCAAGCCAAAACTGGCCCACACCATGGGCTGTAAAGCATACTCCTGAAAGCGAGCCTTTCCGATTCAGCCAGCAAACAGGATGATCGCCAGATGAAAGAGCGCAAACAACCCGTTCAGGGCCGTAAGCGTGGCCGCCAGCCAGGTGCGGCCCTCCCTTTGGATCACGCTCATCCCCCCCACTACCGACCCTACTGCTGCGGGTAATACCAAAAGCAAAAAAGTGAGCAACCGTTCCGCGCCGTTCGACATCCCGACCAGAACGGACTCGAACAGCGTTCCTGCGAACCACAACAGGACCGATCCTAATAACAAGATCAACGACATCGTAACCAATTTCATAGGTTTCCCTTTAGCATGTGAATATCCTAAGCCCGAGCTTCGGGGTAGATTTGACTGCTTCCCTTTCTGCTATCCAGTACTTTCAGGAAAGAGCAGCGACCAGGAAAGCACATTGCCTGCTAACAGGTCCAATCCCATCCGCTCGGGTTTCTTACACGGGCGCGCCTCGAATGCTTCGGCAACTTCTTTGGCCGCGGGGGAAAAGTAAGCCATCACCTCACAGTGCAGCCGGCCTTCCGATTCCAGTCGCGTGAAAACAGCCATATCCGCGGGTTCTCCCACAGCTTGAAAGAACCGTTGAAACGCCCGTTTGATTTCCTCTGCCGGCATGGAGGCCGTCATTCCATCCCCAATGTCTTTTATGTACCATGTTTCCATATTAAACCAACTTCTCCATTTTCTTTAAAACCTGGTTCTCCCGTTTTTAGGGGGATGGAAGCGGTAGAGCCTAAAACTTCAAAAAATCTCAAACCAGTGAATTTCTGCTTGACTTTCAGTTTTCCAATTTGTACAATGAAACCACACATCGCCCGCTCAAGCAAGGGAACACACCAGCTTTAATTTGTCAGGACTTAGTATTACAGCGCAAGGTTGTATTTCTAATGCGCGTTCACTGCCAGAACTATTGATGTTCATAAAAATACGTTAAGTCATGTCACTCTCCCGAAGGGACACCGCTTCGGGACCGTGTGAGGAAGCGGTTTTTGCGACCGAAGAAGTCTCGCTTGACGGTATGGAGATGCTTCGCTACGCTCAGCATGACATAACAGAAGTAGAGTAGAAACTTAACCAACTTTCATAAACGTCAATAACCGAAAAAATGGGTGTGCGTGGGGGCGTACGCAATCCGTATTTTCGGACCGCTCTCATTCATTTGCATAAGTCCTATTTGTATTACTGGAAAGGAATGGACCTGGATGGAAAAACACGAAGATTTCATTACGATGAAAAATGGCTTAATGACATTGGTCAAAGACGGAAAGATGATGCCCATGGACCTGGATATGACCATGGAAGACGGGACCAAGGTCAGCACCAAGGGGGCGATCATGAGGCCAGACGGCACCGCCCACCAAATGGTAGACGGTGAAAGGATCAATATGAAGGGGGAGATGAGCAATATCGACGACGAGGCCGAAGTGGAGGAGACGAAAGATATGGACGACATGTCCCGGCTGGTAGATTAAGCGCGTTCACGGGGATTTTACGTCTTTTAAAAAACGCAATGAACCCTTCTTACGAGGGGCGTAAACCCGACGCGATTATGTCATAATACGGGAGCTAATCCTACCAGGAGTTATCATTATGTTCTTTGATTTCATTCAACCCAATGAAGAATCCAGGCAAAGACTGGAAGCCTTGATCCACTCTCTTTCCCCCGCAGACTTCTTCCAAACCAATGCCGAGGGTTGGACAGTCGCGGCCCTGCTCGGCCACCTCGCCTTTTGGGACCGGCGCATGTTGGTGCTGCTGCGCCGCTGGCAAGAACGAGGCGTAGACGAATTGCCCGTGGACCCGGACATGATCAACGATTCCCTTCAGGCAATCTGCCTGGCGCTGGAACCGCGCACCGCAGCCGACCTTTGTCTTGCCACCGCCAGAGAAACGGATTCCGCCCTGGCAGCCATCTCCCCCAAACTGTACGAAGCGATCCGGTCCTCCCCCAACCACTTCCGCTTCGACCGTTCGCTGCACCGGGACAACCACATGGGCGAGATCGCGCGTCTGCTCGGTCGATAGCGCACAAAACAGTCCGCCGCTCATTTCTGATCCTTGGTTACTTGTTACTGGTCACCGGTTAATGATGGCAGCGCCAACCACTCGCCATCCCGTTCACTTCGCTGCACCTCTTCCAGGATCATTCTGCGCTCCAACAAACGCTTCAGTGCGCGTTCAGTCAACTCAGCTCCCCAGTGGAACATCTTGTTCACGTCACGCATCTGCGCCGCGCCTACTGATTCGAAATACAATTCCAACAGTTTGCCCCTTGCTTCGCCTTCACCGATATGCCGGGCCTGCTCTGGCAAGTCCGGGTAGTAACGCGCGGTGATCTCATAGATAAAGGAATAATTCCAGGCACCCGCTTTCGCCACACCGACAGGCAATATTTTGAAGTCGGCTTGCAAGACCTCTAGCGCCTTGTTGAACTCCGAATCCTTGGCGTTGCTCATCCGCGCCATAGGGCGCAGGTCCACCGTGTTGAGCGGGCCGTTATCGAGGATGGCCTCGTAGACCTGCTTCGCCCCCTGCGGCAGGCGGCCTTCTTCGTACGGGATCAGGTAATCTTCCTTGTAATCGCCGTAGTTCTCGGTCAGCGCGTAGAAGTAGGGCGCTACCTCCAGGGAGATGATGGTCGCCTTGCGGCGCAGCACCTTGCCGTAATACCAGACCCGCTTGCCGAGCGCGTTGTCCTTCCAGCGCCAGGTGACATGGCCGGGGTCGTCGTGCGCGTTAGGCACCGGCCGGTCGCCGGCGACGGCGGTCCACAGGCTGGGGAAATCGATCCCTTTGATCGGCCAGAAGAAAATGAAACCACGCTGGTTGACGAAGTCCTGCGCCTGGCCCGGGTTGGAAAGTTTTTTAAACGGTGACAGGTTGTAGGTCCGCGCGCGATGCGCCTTGAGTTTATTCAGATCGAGGCTTGGCATGCGGGTATTTTACCAAGTCCTTGGTTGGGTTTAAGAAGATGCTTCGCATTCGAAATCGATTGGAATATCTTGCGATAAATTCGATGGAGTTGTTATACAATTACGTAGCAGGTCTCCGTATGGGTAAAATACTTGCCACTTCCGAATCGCGCGCGATCCAGAACATAGAACTGGCCTTCTTCTTTTTGTCGCTGCCATTCTTCATCATGGGTCTCCTGCTGCCGGTCTATGGCAAGGAGCTGGGGGCAAGCGCGCTCGAGATCGGGATAATCTTCTCCGCCTTTTCGGTGATGACCATCCTGATGCGCCCGCTGGTCGGCTGGGCGCTGGACCGGTTTGGCCGGCGCCCTTTCTATATCAGCGGCATGCTGGCCTACGCGCTGGCAATGGTTGCTTTCGCATTCAGCGACCAGGTCTGGGGGATGGTGGCAGCTCGCCTGCTGCAGGGAGTCGCCTCCGCTTTCGCCTGGCTGTCGACCAGCGCAATCATCGCAGATATCACCGTTCCCGAAAGCCGCGCCCGTTATTTTGGCAGACTTGCGCAGGCTTCCAGCCGGGGTTCAATCCTGGGCGCATTCATTGCATTTGCCATTTTCCAGAGCCGTTTCAGCCTGCACGGTCGGGAACTCGGCTTGAACCGCTGGGAAACATCCTTCCTGATTTTTGCGGCTGGAGCGCTGGTCGCGTTCCTGATCGCCTTACGCGGGATGAAGGAAACCAACCCAGGCACGACCAATACCCGCTCGAATCCAATCCACTGGTCGCGAGCGTGGATGCTGCTGATGCTGGTCACCCTTGTCACCGCCGCGGCCTGGACCATGACTTCGCCGATCCTGATCCTTTTCCTGCAGGATCGCTTGAACGCCGGCATCGATACCATCGCCTGGGCCTTTCTCCCCTCGGGCATCATCTGGGCCATCTTGCCTGCTCGCCTGGGACGCCTGGCCGACCGCTTCGGACGCAAACCGTTGATGGTTTTGGGACTTGTCGTTTCTGCGATCACGATGTTCATCCTGCCCTCGCTTACCAGCATGTTGGGCCTTGCCGCGCTATGGTCGGTGCTGGCGTTGTGCTTTGCGGCGGGTGACCCGGCTGAGCAGGCCCTGGTCGCGGACTTGACCGGCGGCGACCAGCGCGGGCGAGCTTACGGCCTGTACGTGATGGCTTCCGACATCGGCGGGGCGCTCGGGCCATTGGGTGGGGGCTGGCTATATGATCGTATCGACCCATCCACGCCGTTTCTGGTCACCGGGTTCATCCTGGCGTTATGCGCCTTGATTTTGCTGTTCTTCCTGAAAATCTCAAACCCTGCACAGGTAGAGAGGCCGGTATGATTGAATTGCCTACCATCACATCGTTCAGCGAGTTGCTGGTTGAAGAACTCGCCAAAGCAGCGGCGCTCCCAAACAGCGCGGCAGCCAAACGCTTCATCCGCATGCTCTTTGGGCGGGCAACCCGAAAATTTTCCGCCCTGGGTCTCGAATTGGACCGCATCGTGGCAGAAGGCGGGCTCTCCGCCGCTGCGCGCTGGATTCTGCCGCGATTTGTTGCCTCGAATACCGCGCGCGGCGTGGAAAATATCCCGCCGGATGGCCCGCTGGTGATCGCCTCCAACCACCCCGGATCCTACGATTTGATTGTGATCTCGGCCCACGTGACGCGGCCCGATTATAAGGTGATTATCGGGAACATCCCCTTTTTCCAGAATTTACCCAACCTTTGCCAGCATGCCATCTTTGCTCCACCAACCAGCGATGTGGTCGGTCGCATGAGCACACTGCGCGCGTCCATTCGGCATTTGCAAGCGGGCGGCGCGCTGCTGATTTTCGCGCGCGGCGGAATCGAAGCCGACCCTTCGATTGATCCCGAGGCAGGCGCGGAGTTCGGTTTTTGGTCGCGCAGCCTGGAAATCTTCCTGCGTCACGTCAACCAAGCGCGCGTACTCACGGCCATCGTCAGTGGCGTGATTGCGCAGGCTGCCTTCCACCATCCCATCACCTGGCTGAGGACTGCCCGTCCCGATAAACAACGTCTGGCCTTCATGTACCAGATGATGCGCCAGGTGACCAGCGGAGAAGAAAGATTCGGCTTGCACGCAAGGGTTACTTTTGGAGAGTTGATCTGCGGGGGAACGCAACAACGTATTCTGGACCAGGTCGTCGGAGCTGCCCGACGAACGCTGGAACAGCACATGGCCTGGCAAGTATGAAAGCGGACGTCCGGATCTTCAAAGATAGCGAGGCCTTGAGCCAGGCTGCGGCGGAAATCTTCGTCAACGCGGCAACACAGGCAATAGATGCGCGGAATCGTTTCCTGGCAGCGCTCTCGGGCGGCAGCACCCCATCCGGACTGTACCACCTGCTCGCAAGCGAGCCGTATCGAAGCCGGGTAGAATGGTCGAACACCTTCATCTTCTGGGGCGATGAGCGCTGCGTCCCGCCAGATGACGAGGGTAGCAATTACTACCAAGCCTATCAAACCTTGCTGCAACATGTCCCGATTCCCCAGGGGAATGTCCAGCGCATCAAAGGCGAGCTTGGGCCGTTCGTGGCAGCTGATGATTACGTGCAAATTCTAAAAAGCTTCGCCGACCCCGGCCTGGACTGGCCGCGCTTCGACCTGGCGCTCATGGGCATGGGCGCGGACGGACACACGGCTTCGCTTTTCCCCGGCTCGCCAGTAGACGGGGATGCTCCTACCCGGGCCGTCACTGCCGACTATCAGGGCCGCCCGGCGCAGCGGGTTACGTTGACTTCCCCTGTATTCAATAGCGCCCGAACAGTTTTATTCTTAGTCACCGGAGCGGAAAAGGCCAAAACGTTTAGGAAGGTTATGGGTGAAGCATATTTGCCCGAGCAATACCCGGCCCAACGCATCCATCCAACGGAAGGCCAGCTCATCTGGCTGGTGGATGAAGCGGCGGCTTCAAATTTATAATAAAGGAATTTTATGAGCAATTCTCTCCCCACAACCATCTTGATCTTTGGCGCGTCAGGCGACCTGACGCAGCGGAAGCTGATGCCCTCCTTATTCAATTTATACCGCAAAGACCGGCTGCCAGAAAAATTCAACATCCTTGGTTTTGCCGGGAGCCGGTACACGGATGAAAGCTTCCGACAGCATTTACGGGAAGGCATGGAAAAGTTCGCGCCCTACGAGTTCGAGGAATCGAAATGGCAGATTTTTGCGGAACACATCCATTACCAGAGTGGAGACTATACAGAACCGGGCTCCTTCAAGAAGTTCAACGAGGTCATAACGAAATGGGAAGGCGGACCGGCAAACAGGCTGTTCTATCTGGCCATTCCCCCTTATCTGTTCCCCAAAGTGATCGAGAAGTTGGGGGAAACCGGGCAAACTGTGGAAAACGACGGCTGGCGCAGGGTGGTGATCGAAAAACCGTTTGGCACGGATCTGGAGTCTGCCAGGGCATTGAATGAAGAAATTCATAAATCGCTGAAGGAGAGCCAGATTTATCGCATCGATCATTATCTGGGTAAGGAAACGGTCCAGAACATCTTGATGTTCCGCTTCGCCAACGCCATTTTCGAGCCGCTTTGGAACAGGAACTACATCGATCACGTCCAGATCACCGTGGCTGAAGAAGAGGGAGTCGGCCACCGGGCAGGGTACTACGACGGGATAGGCGTGCTGCGCGATATGTTCCAAAACCACCTCATGCAGTTGTTGACTTTTACTGCCATGGAACCACCCTCGTCCTTTAATGCAACCGCGTTGCGCAACGAAAAGATCAAGGTTTTGAGTTCGATCGAACCGATCCGAGGCGAGGCAGTTACATATAATACCGTGCGCGGACAATACAAAGGCTATTGTGACGAGCGGGAAGTGGATGAACACTCCAACACAGCAACCTATGCAGCTGTCCGATTTTTTATCGATAACTGGCGCTGGCAGGGAGTGCCGTTCTACTTGCGCTCCGGGAAAAATCTGGCTGTAAAAACCACCCAGATCATCATCCAGTTCCAACGGCCCCCCCATCAAATGTTTCCCTTGTCCCCCGGTACGATGATGACCCCGAATGCGCTGGTCCTGTTCTTGCAACCGCACGAAGGCATGCACCTGCGCTTCGAAGCCAAGGTGCCCGATACGGTGGCGCAAATGCGCTCGGTAGATATGGAATTCCACTATGCGGACGAGTTCGGGCCGATGTCCATCCCCGAGGCATATGAACGCCTGCTGCTGGACGCCCTACAGGGAGATGCGGCCCTGTTCACCCGGGCAGACGAGGTGGAGACGGCATGGGCCCTGATCGATCCAATTCTGAAGGAATGGGAAGATGACCAGGAACCGCCATTGAACATCTACGAGCCCGGCACATGGGGACCCGTGGAGGCCAACGCCCTGCTCGCCAAAGACGGCCGCCATTGGATGCACGAAGAAGCCGGACACATGCTGGAAACCTGAAACGATTTATGAGCGAGCCCTATCTCATCCCCGCCGAAGAGATCCGCCGCGAGCAGGTGGTGGTCAACTCGCGTTTTATTGCTACGCTGGCGCCGGTCGCAAACCCGGACGAAGCGCGCAAATTTATCACCCGCGTCCGGACAGAATATCCTGACGCCAGCCACCATGTTCCCGCGTACATCATCGGCGGCGGCAACAACTTCAGGGAGTATTGTTCCGACGACGGTGAGCCCTCCGGCACGGCCGGACGGCCGGCGTTGGCCGTCTTGCGCGGCAGCGGGCTGGGGGATGTAGCAGTGGTGGTCACACGCTACTTTGGCGGAACCTTGCTAGGCAAAGGCGGGTTGGTGCGGGCTTATACGGAATCCACCCAAATGGTCGTCAAGGCCGTCCGGCGGGCGCGCAGACAACAGGTCCAGGTGGGGTTGCTGGCGCTGCCCTACAACCTGTTGGAGCGCGTCCGGATCCTGGTCAGCAAGTATCAAGGTGACATCCTGGATGAAGAGTTCAGTGGCGATGTCACGATCAGGTTGCGTTTGCCGATCGAGAGCGTAGCAGACTTTCAGGAGAGATTGAGCGCGCTCTCTTCGGGGACATTGCACGTCGAAGCAATCGAAACGACCGAGGTGCTGCTCCCGATTTAGAAGCAGCACCCTTGCTTTTCCACCCCTTCTATCCACCCTTTGGCGGGTGACAACCGATTCCAAAAACTGTATCCTAAAAAATATGAATGTATTTCTTCCGCAGATAACGCGGAACAGGTATGTTCAACGTCGAAACCTAGTCAAGTGGTTAGGTGAAACCTGTACCGGAGACAGTTGTTTAAAGTGAAATAAAGCTTAAACTTTAAACAAAACATTACGTATATATTCTTATACATCAACAGCAAAAAGGAGAATGCAGAAATGAAGCGTTTGTTAGGAATATCTTTTTTGGTCCTGGCGGGACTTTTACTGACCGCCTGTGGTGCAGCAGGAGGGCAAGCCGCCGCCCCAAGCACCCCAATCCCTACTGTTATGGCTGAAAACGTGATCGTTGCCGAAGGGCGCCTCGAGCCGGTCCACTATGTGGACATTGCTTTCAACGCCGGCGGCACGGTCAGCGAAGTGCTGGTTGCCGAGGGCGAGCAGGTAACTGCCGGCCAGGTGATCGCGCGCTTGGAAAACAGCGAAGCCAAACAGGCCGAAGTCGCGAACGCGGAAGAGGCCTTCTTAAAGGCGCAACAGGGCTTCGATGGCGCCGAAGCGGCGGCCTTGGGAAAGCTGGCTGAAGCAAACGAAGCAGTTCAAAAGGCGCAGCGGGAGCTCGACGATTTCGACATCCCGTCCGAGATCGCCGGTATGACCCCACGCGATGCGCTCATCTACACCCAGGGCAAGCTGGACGAGGCCCGCGCCAACTACGATCCTTATCGCCATTCTCAACCAGGTAGCCACAACGCCCGAGAGTACAAGAAACGCCTGGATAACGCCTGGGCCGATTACAACCGGGCCATCCTATGGACCACCCGGCAAGCCAACCTCAACAACGCCATGGCTGAGTTGGGACAGACACAGAAAGAGTACGACAGGCTCTCTAGTGGAAGCGATGGCGACGAAAAAGCCCTTGCACAGGCCCAGTTCGAGGCTGCTCGTGCCAACCTGGAAGCAGCCCGCGCCGCGCTCGCGGACGTCGAACTGACCGCCCCCTTCGATGGAACGGTCGCAGGCTTGAAGGTCAAGACCGGCGAATCGGTCACCCCGGGACAGGTCGCCGCCAGCTTAGCGGATTTCTCCGGCTGGATCATCAAAACCACCGACCTGACCGAGCTGGATGTGGTCAACATCTCGGAAGGCCAGGCTGTCCAGGTGGCGCTGGACGCTTTCCCCGAAGAAGTGTTGAACGGCAAAGTCCAGTTGATCGGACAGAACTATTCAGAACAGCAAGGGGACGTTGTTTACGAAGTGACCGTCGCATTGACGGAATCGCTGCCGAATATGCGCTGGGGCATGACTTCAGTCGTCAAGTTTGCAGAGTAATTCAAGAGGATCAGGCGCCGAAGGCATTTTAAGAACCTGCTTACAAGTGACCTTCGGCGCTTTTTCTAAAAATCGAGGAACTTCTGATGTGGACGATCCCTTTCCTGCAAAATAGAAACCTCAGCGACCAGACCCAGGGCGCCAATGGCAGTCACCTGATCGACTTGCAGAACATCGACAAATTCTATAAAACTGCTGTGGGCGATTTTCCTGCGCTCAAGAACATCAACCTGCAAATCAATGCGGGCGAGTTTGTCAGTATCATAGGCAAATCGGGGAGCGGAAAATCGACGTTGCTCAACATGATCACGGGGATCGACCGGCCAACGAATGGCGAAGTTTGGGTCAACGGAACGCCGGTTCACGAGCTGGACGAGAATCAGTTAGCAGGCTGGCGCGGCACGCAACCTGGGCATCATCTTTCAGTTTTTCCAGTTGTTGCCATCCCTCAGCATCGTTCAAAATGTTATCCTGCCCATGGATTTATGCGGGAAATACAATCCCCGCGAGCGGCGCGAGCGGGCCCAATACTTGTTGGAGCTTGTCGGCCTGGCCGACCATCAAGCCAAACTGCCCAGCATGGTCTCCGGCGGGCAGCAACAGCGGGCCGCCATGGCGCGCGCGCTGGCAAACGATCCCCCGATCGTGATCGCCGACGAACCGACCGGCAACCTGGATTCCAAAACGGCCGAAACGATTTTCAAGCTGTTCAACGAGCTGGTTGCGCAGGGAAAAACCGTCATCATCGTTACCCATGATAGCAGCCTCGCCCGGCGCGCCAATCGCACGGCGCTGATCACCGACGGCGAGATCGTCAATGAATATGTCGCCAAGGCTTTACCTACGTTGACCCACGACCAGCTGCTGGCAGCCACCCATAAAGTTACGCCTCGCTTGTACGAACCGGGCGCGGTGATTCTGACAGAAGGCAAAGATAACGACAAGTTTTACATTGTATCAAAGGGCCTGGTGGAAGTCGTTTTGCCACGCCCCAACCAGTCTGACGTGGTGATCTTGCAGCTGGGCCCGGGCAAATACTTCGGTGAAATTGCATTCTTCCACGGTGACAAAACGCGAGCGTCTGTTCGCGCCGCTAAAAGCAACCCGGTCGAGGTCTTGACGATGGACTACGAAACATTGAACGTGCTGTTGAACGAATCCGAAGCAACACGCGAAGCCTTACACCAGGCCGCTGACCGGCACGAGCAAGAGAATCTCGAGAAACGGCAAACGCTCGCTTAGAGCCATCCGTAGGAGTGGACGATGGGTGTCATCTGGCACAAAATCTGGTTTGATCTCTGGAACAATAAGACCCGCACCTTGCTGGCGGTTTTAAGCATTGCTGCCGGAGTGTTTGCTGTGGGCGCCATCTTCGGGATGAGCGACATGCTGCTGACGAACATGGATGCTTCCCATCGCGCTGTTTTGCCGACCCATATCAACATAGCGCTGGAAAGCCCTGTCGACCGGGATATCCTGCTCGGAATAAAAGAGGTCGCTGGCGTGGAAGATATCGAGCCATACAACTCGGTCAGCATTCTCTACAAATTACGGCCTGGGGATGATTGGCGCCCGGGCGTCATCCAGATGCGAGACAATTACGAGGCGCAAAAATACGAGATGCTTCAGTTGCGCGGCGGCCACTGGCCGAGTGCAAAAAATGAAGTCAGCATCGAACGCATGGCGGCCCAATTTCTCGGCGTCGGCATGGGAGACAGCCTCATTTTCAAGATCGATGAGAAAGAGAAGTTGATCCCGGTTACGGGTCTGATTCGTCACCCCTTCGTGCCGCCGCCGCAATTTCAGGACATGGCGTTCTTCTTCATGGGCGGCGAAGGGATGGAGCGCCTCGGCATCCCTGCTGGTAAATTCAGTTCTTTTTATGTGCGCGTGACGCCTTATAGCTCGGACTACTCCAAAGAGGTTGCCAGCGCCATTAAGGAGAAGCTGGCCAAACAGGATATCGGCGTTGCAGGCGTTATGTACGAAGACCCCGAGAAGCATTGGGGGCGGTCCTTCTTCGACGGGATCACCCTCGTCATGGAACTCGTAGCCGTGATCTGCGTGATCATCAGCGCGATCCTGGTCTACAACACGCTCTCCAACCTGATCACCCAGCAAACGAACCAGATTGGGATTCTCAAGGCGATCGGCGGGAAAGCGCGGACAATTGTGGGCGTTTATTTGACCAGCACCCTGATCTATGGGGCGCTGGCATTTCTAATTGCCCTGCCCCTGGGAACCATTGTCGCATTCCTCCTGAGCAAGTCATTTTTGAACCTGTTCAATATCGATTTTGACCAGTTCCAATACTCGAGACAGGCGGTAACCTTCCAGGCTATTTCCGCCCTGGTCGCGCCGTTGCTGGCCGGGCTGCCGCCTATCTTGAAAGGTGCAGGGATTACGGTACGCCAGGCGATTGCCAGCTACGGGCTGGGCGGCGACTATCATTCCGGCTGGCTCGATCGCATCATTGAGGGGATTGGCCAGCGCTGGTTACCCTCCTACTATGCGACTTCTCTTGGAAACATGTTCCGGCATAAAGGGTCGTCTGCTGATGACCCAACTGGTCCTGGTTGCGGCCGGTAGCGCGTTCCTGATGGTGATGAGTCTGAACTCCTCGATTGCCCTGACCCTGGACAATTTTTTCCAGCGCCAGGATTATGAGACGTGGCTCGCGTTCAGCAAGAACCAGAGAGCGGATCAGGTTACCAGTATCGCGCAAACCGTACCGGGCGTGGAACAGGTAGAACTACGTTTCATCCAATCGGCAAGCATGTACCTGGAAGGCCAGTTGGTGAAAGAAGCCGGGATCGGCTCCAGCATCCGCGGAATCCCGGAAGGCAGCGACTTTTTCAAACCCTTGATCGTAGAGGTCGCTGGTTGGCGCCAGGGGACGGTCAAGCAGTCGTGCTTTCACGCGACGCGGCTGAAAAAAATAAGATCCAGGTAGGGGACATGGTCACCCTGAGCCTGGGAGAAATGGGTAAGGACGATTGGAAGGTGGTCGGGTTTTATGAACCTGTCTTTGTCGGAACCTTCAACGCTGAAATGATCTATGCACCGCAGGAAGCGCTCTACAAAACGACAAAGAAATATAACCAGGGCAACTGGTTGTTAGTCCGCACAACCTCGACAAACGGCGATTTTACGGCGGATGTGACAAAAAACCTGAAAGACTTGTTCGAAAGTAAAAATATAAAGGTTTCTGAGAGCCAGACCCAGGCTGCGCAACGTACAAGCAATGAATGGCAGTTCAGCATTGTAACTTCCATGCTGCTGGCGCTCTCGATCATCGTTGCTATTGTGGGCGGTATCGCCCTGATGGGCGCGCTTTCCATCGGCGTCATCGAACGGACCAAAGAAATCGGTGTACTGCGCGCGATTGGCGCACGCTCCCCCATGATCCTGGGCATTTTCGCGATGGAGGGCATCCTGCAGGGCGGCCTAAGCTGGATCCTCTCGATCCCGATTTCCATGCTGGCCAGCCCGCCGGTGGCAAACGCGCTGGGACACGCCATGTTTGGCGCAACCCTGGATTATCAGTACAACTGGATTGCCCTCTTGATTTGGCTTGGCATTATCCTGGGAGTGTCTGCTGTGGCTTCGATTATACCGGCCCGTGGCGCCATCCGGATCAGCGTGCGCGATAGCCTCGCGTATGCATAGGATCGATCCTTAAAAAATTGAAAATCACAACCGCAATCAACCATCTCGCGATTTACCGAGTAAAAACCGGCTTTTCGGGAATTTCCGTGGTAGAGACCCGGATTTGGGGGTGCAAGCGTGCGGTCGCACGCTTGCACCCCCAAATCCGTCCCCTTTCACGCGAAATCCTAGAGAACCTAAAAATCTTGGAGGAAGAAATATGTGGGCCTTAGCATTAACAAAAAACAAAAGCGAAAAAGAACTTGAGCGTTCCAAGGGGAACCACTCCATCATCGAACTGCGCAACGTGGTCAAGAATTACAAGACCGCCGTCGGAGATTTTCCCGCGCTCAAAGACGTCGACCTGGGCATCCAGGCGGGTGAATTCGTCAGCATTATCGGGAAATCGGGCAGCGGGAAATCCACATTGCTGAACATGATCACCGGGATTGACCGTCCAACGTCCGGGGAAGTATTCGTAAACGAGACCGCGGTGCATGAGACTGAATGAAAACCGCATGGCGCGCTGGCGCGGTAAGAACCTCGGGATCGTGTTCCAGTTCTTCCAGTTGTTGCCTACCATCTCGGTGATCGAAAACATCATGCTGCCGATGGACTTCTGCCGCACCTATCCGATGCGCGAGCGTGAAAAGCGGGCTCTGTCCCTGCTGGAGATGGTTGATCTGGCCGACCACGCCTATAAGCTTCCCACCGCGCTCTCTGGCGGGCAACAGCAACGGGTCGCAATTGCGCGCGCCCTGGCCAATGACCCGCCGGTCATCATCGCGGACGAGCCTACCGGCAACCTGGACTCAAAGACCGCCGACAGCGTGTTCCAGTTGTTCAACAACCTGGTCGCGCAAGGCAAGACCATCATCGTTGTGACACATGACAGCGGGCTGGCCAAACGCACCCACCGCACCGCGCTCATCGCAGACGGTGAGATCGTCAACGAATACGTTGCAAAGGCCATGTCTTCGCTTTCCCATGCGCAATTGCTGGAAGCAAGCCGCACGGCCTCGGTGCAATGCTATGAACCGGGTTCCATGATCATTTCAGAGGGGACAGACGCCAACGCGTTTTACATCGTTTCCAAAGGCACGGTGGAAGTTGTTTTGCCGCGCAAAAACCAGTCCGACGTCATCGTGGTACAGCTCGGTCCGGGAAAGTATTTCGGAGAAATGGAATTCTTCCACGAGCGCCGCAACCGGGCCTCTATCCGCGCCTATGAAAACGGACCGGTCGAGGTGCTCGCCATCAGCTACGACAAACTCAACGAATTGCTGGGCCAGTCCGAGGTTGCGCGCGAGGCGTTGCACCAGGCCGCCAACCAGCACGAGCAGGAAAACATCCAGAAGCGAGGCTCCTCATGATCAGCAGTCGTTGGAAGAAGATCTGGGCTGATTTTTGGGGCAACAAGTCGCGTACCTTCCTCACCATCCTGACCATCATGGTTGGCGACTCTGGCGGTTGGGTTCAATGGCAACCTTGGCTCATTCATGCTGGAAAGCATGGATAGCGATTATCTGTCAGCCAATCCTTCCGAGGCCATCATTATCACTTCCCCGTTTGACGAGGATATGGTGAAAGTTGCCCGGGAAGTGCCAGGCGTGGATGCAGCAGAAGGACGTAGTTCAACCAGTGCCCAGTTAATTCCATCACAGGGCAAGTCGATCTCCATTCAATTCACCGGCCTTGAAAACCCCAGCGACCTGACGTTAGACCAGCTTAAACCGAATACAGGGGATACCACGATCCCACCATTTGGCGATAGGGAAATGCTGGTGGACGCTTCCGCAATGTCGCTTGGATATAAAGTAGGCGACCGGTTCGTGATCGAACTGAGCAACGGCAAACGCAGGGAATTGACCCTGGCGGGATATGTGCACAACGTTACCGGACCTCCCTACAACCTCGCACAAACCATCAGCGCCATTGTGACCCCAGACACGCTGGAATGGCTCGGCGGTTCAAGGCAATACAGCATGCTTGCTGTCAGCGTGGCCGAAAAACAAACCGATGCTGAACACGTCACAAAAATAGCCCGAGCAGTTGCTGATGCGTTGGAACGCGCGGGTTTGGAAATCTATTTCGTCAACGTGTACCAACCGGGTCACCACTTCGCGTGGAACATATCCCAGGGAATCTTTTTTGTCCTGGGCATCCTTGGTTACATGACCGTGTTATTGAGCGGTTTCCTGATTGTCAACACAATCACTGCGATCATGACCCAACAGACCCGCCAAATCGGTATCATGAAAGCAGTAGGAGGCGGTACGTCTCAAATCTTTGCAATGTACATGGTGTTGATCCTGGGCTTTGGGTTGATTTCATTGGTGATCGCAATCCCGCTGGCAGTAGGAGCAGCGCGAAACATTGGCGGCGGCATGGCAGCCTATCTGAATTTTAATCCGTTACCGTTCAGAGCCTATCCATCCGCGGTTATTCAGCAAACAATCGTGGCGCTGGTTGTGCCCTTGCTGGCGGCCTTATGGCCAATCTTTCACAGCGTCCGCATCACCGTGCGTGAGGCGGTAAGCGACTACGGCATCGGTGGGGATGCAAAGCCAAAACATGATTCTGTAAGCAAGCGCGCTATGCTGCTCCCCCGCGCCCATGCGCCTGTCTTTGAGGAATGCCTTTCGGCGCAAAGTTCGGCTCGGGCTGACGCTTTTCTCGCTTGTGTTGGGCGGCGCCATTTTCATTGGCGTGTATAACCTGTGGGAAACATTCGATAAAACCATCGAGGATATTCAAGGGTACATCCTGGCCGATATCAATGTTAGCTTTGACCGCTACTACCGGTATGAGGAAGTTGCTCCCATCGCGCAGAGCATCCCTGAAGTATCAAGCGTAGAGGGTTGGACGGAATATCCCGGCACCTTGATCTCGGACAAACAGGCAGCTGGCACCCAGATTTATTTCGTTGCACCCCCTTCCACCTCGACCCTGATCGATCCCGTGATCACCGCCGGTCGCTGGCTGACAACCGGCGACGAGAACGCTGTTGTGATCGGCAATCACCTGCTCAACATGTTCCCCGATCTGAAGGTTGGCGACTGGTTGACGATCGAGATCGAAGGCAAAGAGACAAAATGGCACATTATCGGTTTTTACACCATTGCAGGCAATGTTAACCCACCGCTCTTATATGTCAATTACGAATACCTCAGTCGCCTGGTTGGAACCCCCGGACAGGTCTACTCCCTCCGGGTGTTGACGACCGCACATGACGCCGGGACACAGAAACGGGTCAACGACCAATTGGTTGCCCTGTATGAGAAATACGGCATTCAGGTTGGCTCTACCCAGTTGGGCGTGGATTTCATTGCCAGCAATAAATCAACCACGGATATTCTGGTCTATTTTATGATGGTGATGGCCATCCTGATTGCCATTGTTGGCGGGCTTGGTCTGATGGGCACGATGAGCATCAATGTGCTCGAACGCACGCGCGAGATCGGTGTGATGCGCGCCATCGGCGCATCCAATGGCAACATCCAAAGCATTGTGATCGTGGAAGGCATGGTCATTGGATTGATCAGTTGGGTCATCAGTATCCTGTTTTCCTTCCCCATTACAGGCGTACTGACCTACGGGGTCGGGATGGCGGTTCTCACCGCGCCCATGCAGCCTGTCTTCGGAATCAGCGGTGTCCTTGTCTGGCTGATTTTCACCATTTTCCTGGCGACCGTTGCCAGCGCCATCCCGGCCAGGCGCGCCTCGAGATTAACGGTCCGGGATACCCTGGCGTACGAGTAAATAAGAACTTCCCTCGGATTTCGGGCAGGCCTGGATGACCTGCCCTTTTCTTTATACAGGGCTTACGCAATTCGCGAAAAGGTACCGGAACAATGGGTCGCGTGTAGAGCAGGCGACCCATTGTTCCGGGCCTCTCTCATTTGTTTGCATAAGTCCTGTTATGGGGAACATGCTGTTTTTCGAAAACAATCACCGTATTCCGCCCGGCGTCCTTGGCTTGATATAAAGCGATATCAGCCATTCCCAGCACATCGTCAATTCGGGAGCAATTTTCACAACACTTGGTATCGACAATCCCGGCGCTGAGTGTCATGCCAATCTCCTCCCCGGCATGCACAAATGGTGCGCGTTCAACAGCTTTGCGGATATCTTCGGCAACCCGAAAGGCAGCCTGGCTACTGATAGCGGGATGTAAAATGACGAACTCTTCCCCACCATAACGTGCGGCTACATCGTATTCCCTGCAGTGGGCGCGGATCACCTGGGCCACGTGGACCAGGGCCCGGTCTCCGACGAGGTGCCCGTAGGTGTCATTGACAAGCTTGAAATGGTCCAGATCGATCAAAGTAAAGGCAAGCGGCGCCCCGCAAAGGATTGCCCGGGACAGCTTCTCTTCAGCGGTGTTGAAAAAATAGCGGCGATTGAATAGATCCGTCAAATAGTCCGTATTTGCCAGTCGTTCGAGCTCTATATTTTGCGTCTGGAGATGCCTGCGCAGGCGCAACAAGCTGATTTGTGTGTTCACGCGCGCTAATACCTCGGCAAGCTGGAATGGTTTGTTGATATAGTCGACTCCGCCGAGCTTAAAACCCTTTACGACGCTACCGGAATCTGCCATCGAACTGACAAAGACGATCGGAATATCTGCTGCCTCCTCGTCGGCTTTCAACTGAGCACAGACCTCAAAACCGTCCATCCCGGGCATCAGGATATCCAACAGGATCAAATCCGGACGGCACTCCTGCACGCGTTTAAGAGCTGCTACCCCGCTCCGTGCAGTTTGCACGTTGTATCCATTGAAAGTCAAGATATCCCCTAATATTTCAAGGTTATCTTCTGTGTCGTCCACAATGAGGATGGTGCCAGAGCAAGGGTCCAAGTGATTTCCCTGTGAAAAATTTGATGCGGGTAACGTTTTCATTATATAGATAGTGGCGGGATTTGTCTGTCAGAAATTCTTGATTTCTTGTTTTCAAATTTGTAAGCTTCTCCCATGGGGAATACGAAAATCTGGTTCTCCCATCTTTCGGTATCTTTCCCGTCAGAAACAGTAGAGCCGAAATCTTAAAGAGAACTCCGTTAGGCCGGTATTTGATGACATTCAACGCTTTCTGGAAACGGCCGAAAATTGTACAATAAGGAAGAGGAGCACCCATGCAAAACCTAAAAGAAAAGCTCTCTTCGATCCTGTCTGAACAGCGCGTCCATACCCGCCTGATCGATCGGGTTGCCTACGCCAACGACGCTTCCTACTTCCGGCTGGTGCCTCAGGCGGTGGTACAGCCGAATTCCATCGACGACGTCCGGGCGCTGTTCCAATTCAGCCAGGGACAGCGTATCCCCATGACATTCCGTGCCGCCGGGACCAGTCTCTCGGGACAGGCGGTTACCGATGGGATCCTGGTGGATCTTTCCAAGCACTGGGACCGGTATCAAATCGAGAATAGCGGAGCATTCCTGCGCGCCCAGCCGGGCATCGTCGGTAGGTTCTTGAACAACGCCCTCAAACCCTACGGGCGGCGTATCGGACCCGACCCGGCTTCCATCGACGCCTGCATGCTGGGCGGCATCCTGGCCAATAACTCCAGCGGCATGTGCTGCGGCGTGACCGAGAACGCCTACAAAACGCTTCGCAGCATGACCTTCGTCCTGCCAAATGGTTTCACGCTCGATACCGGCACACCAGAGGCGCGGCAGATTTTCGAAAACGAGCAGCCCCACATCGCCCAGGGTTTGCTTGATCTCAAACAAAGGCTGCTTTCCAATCCGGAATTAAGCGAGCGGGTCCGGCGCCGCTACCAGATCAAGAACAACAACGGCTACCTGCTTAACGCCTTCCTTGACTTCGATTCGCCGCTCGACATGCTCGTCCATCTGCTGATCGGCTCCGAAGGGACGCTGGGGTTCATCGCCGAAGCAGTCCTGCACACCCTGCCGGATTTCTCACACAAATACACCGGCATGCTGTTCTTCGATACTGTCCGGGATGCGGCGGCGGCCATCGCGCCGCTGCGGGAGTCCGGGGTGCGGGCGGCAGAGATCATGGACCGCGCCTCGCTCCGTTCCGTGGAGGCAGCTCCGGGCGCCCTCCCGATCCTGCGGGAGTTGCCCGGAAGCGCGGCAGCCATCCTGGTCGAGTACCAGGCCGCGGATGGCGAGTCCCTCCATACCTTCCAAAAAGAAGCCGTAAAAACCGTCAAAACGCTTCGACTCCTGCACAACCCGGAGTTCACCCTGGACCCGGTCCAGCAGGCCGCGCTGTGGAAGCCGCGCAAGGGCATCATTGCCTCCGTCGGCGCGATGCGCGCGCCGGGCACCACCTCGCTGATCGAAGACATTGCCTTCCCCGTGCACCACCTGGCCGACGCTGTCACCGATCTACAGGCTCTATTCGCGGATCACGGCTATCCGGAGGGCGTCATCTTCGGCCACGCCAAGGACGGCAACCTGCACTTCCTGGTCAACCAGTCCTTCAACACGCAGAGTGAGATCGACCGCTTCGACGGCTTCGTCCGGGGCCTGGTGCGGGTGGTCAGCGGAAAGTACGACGGGGCGCTCAAGGCCGAGCACGGCACCGGGCGCAACATGGCTCCCTTTGTCGAAACGGAGTGGGGCGCCGAGGCCTACGCCATCATGCGCGACCTGAAGTCGCTGCTCGATCCGGACGCCATGCTCAGCCCCGGCGTACTGATCAACGCTGACCCGGGTGCGCATGTAAGGCACGTCAAGTCCATCGCGGCCGTCTCGCCGATCGTAGACGCCTGCATCGAGTGCGGCTTCTGCGAATCGAAATGCCCCTCGCGGCGGCTGACGCTGTCCCCCCGCCAGCGGATCATCGTGCAGAGGGAAATTGCTCGATTGGAGGGATTAAAACGCGAATTGCACGAATTGAGCGAATTGACGCGAATAAACACAAACGGAAGTCACCGTAAGGCTTTGCCCTCCGAAGAATTGCTCTCGAGTCTGATTTCCGATTATCAATATGACGGGCTCGACACCTGCGCAGTGGACGGCCTTTGCGCTACAGCCTGCCCGGTCGGGATCAACACCGGCGAGCTGACCAAACATCTGCGCGCGGAGCAAGCCCAGGGAACAAAAGTAGCAGGCTTGATCGCAAACAATTTTGCGATTGTTGAGAAATTGCTCGGTTGGGGTGTGAAAACCGGCCATTTCTTTGACCGTGCGAGCGGTTCAACATGGCGTACTGTCATACCGGCTGCCGAGAAACTCACTGGTATGACTTTGCCAAAATGGAACAACTCAGTTCCCCAGGTTCCTCAAAAAATCAGTGAAATCCGTGTAATCCGAGGCAAAAAAGAATTCGTCTACTTCCCCTCCTGCATCTCACGCAAGTTGGGAACGCCCCGCTCGCTCATCACCAGTCACAAGTCGCTCGCTGAAACATTGACGACGATCGCAAGTCGGGCGGGAATTGCCCTCGAAATCCCCGTGGACGTGAGCGGCTTTTGCTGTGGTATGCCTTTTTCGTCCAAAGGATATACGGAAGCGTATCAAGCTACCCTGCACAAAACGATGACAAAATTCTGGGAGTGGAGCGAGGGCGGCAAATATCCCATCGTCATGGACACGACCTCCTGCGCCCACACCCTGCTTACCTGTCAAGATGCCCTGAGGCCTGAGGATCTCGCTCTCTATCGAGAGATGACGATTGTCGATAGCCTCGAATTTGTCCACGATACGCTGCTACCCCGGCTAGAGATTCATCCTGTAGAGGAAGACGTTGTGTTGCATCCCAACTGCTCCGCCCGCAAGCTGGGGCTGGATGGCATGTTGCTAGCTATCGCCCGGAAATGCGCCCGCTCCGCCACCGTTCCGCTCAACCTGGGCTGCTGCGCCTTCGCCGGGGATCGCGGCCTGCTCTACCCCGAACTGAGCGCGTCGGCAACCCAAAAAGAATCCGCCGAAGTGCTCTCCCGCGACTATGGCGGCTACTATTCATCAAATATTACCTGCGAAATGGGCATGTCCGAGGCGACCGGGAAAAATTACGAAGGGATCGTCTACCTGGTCGAAAGAGCCAGCCGGACCGCATGATGGAACGTTGTACCATCGTCGGCGTGGACTGCGCTACCGACCCGAAAAACGTCGGGTTGGCGCGCGGCATGTGGGAAAAGGGGAAGTTGCGCATCACAGATGTGACCGACTTTCTGGCAGGCAAAGCTTACCCGCCCAGCGACCTGGCGCTGGCGCAAAAAGAAGGCTGGATCTGGATCAGACCGTAATTCTGCTTCCTACCTTTTTCGCGCGCGCAAGGCGAAGAAAATCCCCGCTAAAATAACCACCGCCCCAATTACAGTAGCAACAATCAGGGTTCGGATACGAACAAACTGCTGGTGGACCGGCTGGACTTCGAAGCTCAGGTAGGCTGCCCGGTCCACCAGCGTGCCGTCCGAGGCCTGGGCAGTCACGTTGACTTCAATCCCGTAAATTCCGCTGGAATTGGGGGGCACCGGCACGGCAGCGGTGTTCCCATTGATGGACATAGCGAGCGTTTCGGCGCTTCCATCCGGTTTTCGTACAACGACCTGGGCGCTTTGCATCGCGACCGGCTGGCCGTCAGCGCTCAACTCGGCAGAGACGTTAACGGTCTCATTCAACGTGGGCACGGTGCGATCCGTGCGGGCGGTGAGCGTGGCGCCGCCTTCAAATGTGGCCATAATGGCATAATCCGCGCCTGTCGAGGGGGTGGTCGCTGTTGGCAGCAGGGTCACCACCCACCTGCCTGGCTTGGGCTGCTTGAAACCATAACCCAGGTAAAAAAGCACTGACGGGTCTTCTACCTTAATCAGCCCATTCTGCTCGGCGCTCAACTCGATCGTGTTGCCGCTGGCCCCGGCCACCGAGACGTCCAGTGAACGGCTGGTATCGTAAAGCGCAAAGTTTGCCACCGTCACGTTGGCATCGATGTTGATCACGACTTCCTGTGTTTCCCCGGGGTTGAGGTGACCCGTATAGGCCCTGGTAAATTGCTGTGAAACCGCCGGAGCCTGGCGGGCAGGCATATCCTCAGCGCGTTCGAACTGGCCGGGAGGGGTTTGCAGCAGCGGTCTGACAAATTCATCAAAGGCGCGCGGGGATGTGTTCAACTCCGTGTGCAGTAAATCGATCTCCTGCACGGGCATGGGAATAGCCTTGACGCTATCCACGGTCACCACCAGGTCCGAGGGCACGGGCGTGCACGGGGATTCGATCGCCTCCACCAGCTTGGTCCCGGCCAGGGCGTGAAAAGGGACGCCTCGGCGGTGGACGATTTGCTGGTTGAAAATATTGGTCATATAAGCCGGCTGGATTTCCAGGGAGGCCGGCAACAAAAGCCCCAGCGCGGCGGGCAGGTTGGAACAGGCCGAGCCGGCCATCGGCGTGCCCAGGATGATCAATTGGGCCACGTCTACTTCGGTCATCACCCGGTCGAGATAGTACCGGGAGATCATGCCGCCCATGCTGTGCACCAGCAGGTCCACTTTTTCGGCGCCGGTGACTCGTTGGACGTTGTCGACATACTCTTTCAAGATCGCTGCGTTCTGGGCAATCGAGTTGGTCCGGGCGGCCGGGTCGCTCAAGCTGCCGGTGTTCATGACCCCGCTCACCTGCCCGTCGCCCACTGCAAAACCCTTCAATCCAAGCGCTGCCAGGTATCCATGCGGGCCCAGATAAGCATCCCAGGTGTGAAAATTAGAATTAAACCCGTGCACCATCACCACTGGTCGCGGGACGACGGTCAGGCTCAAGGCCGGACCCTCGGACTGTTCGCCGTTTAAACGAGCATTGACCACCCGTTGGGGTTGGGGGCTTCCGTCCGGGTTCCAGTACCAGCCCAGGGCGGGGAAAGGGGCGCTCTGGCAGTCGCGTCCGCCGGCCGGGATGCGGCAGCCCGCTATCGGGTCGTCTACGCCATCGAGCAGGAAGTCCGCCTGCGTCTCGGTATTGACCGGATCAGGCAGTTGGATTTTCAGGCTAATTTGATTGCCGTCGATGAGGGATTCGACCGGTTTCCCCTCTTTATCGATCGCCGTGATCTGTCCCCCGGAAGATTGACCATACGCAGTCTGAGGCGGATTCCAGCCTGCGATCAGGATGAAACTTAAAGCCAGCAATTTATGGAAAACCGGTCGCATTGCTGCCTCCGTACGGGAAATGGTTGAATAGATCGGACAAATTTTATTAGATAAAGTTGACTTCGAATAACGCTTCTTCGGTCACCAGCCAATCCATCGGGATATCGTGAACACCATGCGGGACGGATTCCAGGAGCAGGGCCTGAAAGATCACGCCAACGCTTACGCCAGCGTAGCACTCGAGGAACCGGTCGAAGTAGCCGCCTCCGTATCCCAGCCGCCAGCCGGACCGGTCGAACGCCAAGCCCGGCGCGAGAACGAGCTGGATCTCCAGCGGTGAGACTTCGGGCAGGTGCGGCGCAGGTTCGGCCATCCCGAAAGGGTGCGCGATCAGGTTTTTCGGGTCGTAGGCATGAAAAACCATCCACCCCTCTTCGCCCGGGAGGATGCGCGGCAACAGCCAGCGCTTTTGCGGGAAATCCAGCAGCAGCGGGCGCAAATCCACTTCTCCCCGTATGGGCAAATAGGTCAGGATTGCATCGGATTTTTCAAAAATCTTCCAGGCGGCCAGATGGTCGCAGATAGCCCGGCTAGCTGTTAGACGGACTTCGTCACCCATCTCATACCGGAGGATTTTGCATTGTTTGCGAAACTTGTTTTTCTGGTCACTGATAGAAGATATAAGCATAGAGGGATTATAGCGCAGTCGTGATAGAAGGTGCCTTGCACAATATGTCATTCTAATGGGGGACGCAGATTCACGCTGACAAACGCAGATTTTTCTTCTCTAATCGGCGAAATCAGCGTTTTTCAGCGTCCAAGAAATCAGGTTTAGATAAGATTTGCACATTAAGTCGAGTAATGTATAATTCATCAAAGAAAACTCCACGCAGGAGCCGCCCGGGGGAAGGTTACAACGCGATGATAGGCTCATAAGCCTGCCAAAGGAAACCCAGTGAAAAAACCTTTCGATATCGATCTCGGTGTGGAACGCATCAGCGTGGCCGTTCAGCCCTGGCCGAAAGCAGCCATGTTCGAACTGGCCGACTCTGGTTTCGATTCGCCCTTCGAGCAACTGGTTGCGTGCATGATCTCCATCCGCACCTACGATGAGACCACGGTGCCGGTGGCCAAGCGGTTATTCGAACGGGCCCGCACGCCCGCCGAGATGCTCAAACTCAAACCGGATGAAATCGACGAATTGATCGGGAAAAGCACCTTCCACGAGCGCAAAGCTGCACAGATCCATGAGATTGCGGGCCGCGTCCTGGATGAATATGACGGCCAGGTGCCATGCGATACGGAGATCCTGCAATCCTTCCCCGGCGTCGGGCCCAAATGCGCCCACCTGGTGCTGGGCATCGCCTGCGAACAGCCCTTCATCAGCGTGGACGTGCATGTCCACCGCGTTACAAACCGTTGGGGCTACGTGAGCGCGTCCACACCGGAGAAGACGATGGTCGCGCTCGAAGAAAAGCTCCCTAAGAAGTATTGGGTAGATATCAACCGGCTGCTGGTCCCGTTTGGGAAGCACATTTGTACGGGAAAACTGCCCAAATGCTCGACCTGTCCCGTGCTGGAGATGTGCCAGCAGGTGGGGGTGACAGAGCATCGTTAACGCGCACAACGAAAGCCGATGCTGCTGCTGAACTTGGCTGGTTGCTCCCCGTGGCGATTGTAGGTATGAAACACGTCCTCATTGGCGGCCACCCAGCCGCCACCGCGCATCGAGCGCATGGAGATCTCTGGTGTTGTTCCTTCCGGGCCCTTGGGATTGTTTAGAGGAGAATGATTGTAGTAAAGCGGATCGTACCAATCGGCCACCCACTCCCATACATTGCCGGCCAGGTCATAGATCCCGTAGGGGCTTTGGCCGACCGGAAAACTGCCCACCGGCGCTGTGTCCCGGTAGCCATCATTGGAAGTAAGGTCGGAGGCTAATTCCGGATTGCTCTTGTCGGCAAAATTCAAGCGTTTGCGCGCTCGCACGTCCCATGCTTCTCCCCAGGGATAGGTCAACCCGTTTTCGCCGCGGGCGGCTTTCTCCCATTCGGCCTCGGTCGGCAGGCGCGCGCCTGCCCACTGGCAATAGGCTTCGGCCATGCTCCAATCCACGAAGATGACCGGATAGGCAGAAAACAAGTCGTTGCCAAAATAGGTTGTGCGGGTATAGGAGCCAGATTCCGTGGGCGGCTCACAGGCGCCAGCTTGCACACATAGGGCGTACATCCCATTGGTCACTTCCGTCCGGTCGATCCAATAGGAGTCGAGATAGACTGGGTGTGCCGGGCCTTCATCGGTTTCGCCATCATCGCTGCCCATGGAGAACGTTCCGGCGGGGATGTACACCATCTTCATACCATCCGATTGGCGGACGCGGGTTTGAACCGGCGTAGGAACAGGCCGCGGGGTGTTTGCAGACGCAACGGTCGCAGTGGGGAATACCGTATTTTGGAGTGTGAAAACCGCAAGGGGGGTTGAAACTTCCGGCGCCGATGCGCAACCGGTCATAAGGACAAGCGGGGCAAGATAGGAAAACTTCTTCCAAATCAACCAAGGAATATTCATACTGTATACCCTGCCCATCTCCTTCGTCTGCGTAACTCCTAACAAGTATATCGCAATGAACTCTTCGAAGCGTGGCCGACGGTTTCTTGTATAATTTCCCCAAACATATTCCCTAGAAGTTACATTGGAACACGTGGTTTGAAAATTTCTTCAGATGAACTATTCACTATTTCTGAAGAAATCTTAAAATCATCCGAAGGATTGATTTTTTCTTCTGAAGAAATTATTATTATTTCAGAAGAATTTAAAAATTCTTCTGTAGAAATTTAGATTGCCGTCCCTGAAATCCAAAAAGCAAAGCGGAGAATTTTATATTCAGGAAAGGAATTTGTACATGGCAAGCTTCATCAAGGCGATCAAAGCGCTATGCCCGCGCTTGGAACTGAGCCGCGCAGCAAGTCCCAGGCACTATCTGGAACTGGTCACCCGGCGCACCACCCTTTCGACGGGGGTGGTCAAGAACGTACAGGAAAGCGAGCTGGAGACGCTGGCAGATTTACTGCTGGAAGGCCGTCCGGTTCATACCGGCGTGGCGATCTACACGCCCAGCATCAACCTGAAAGGCGAAATCGAAGTCAAGGTGCGGGTGGACAAACGCCTGCTGAACGCCGTGGGCGACAGGAATGCGTTCCGTGGCATGATCCGTAACGTCGAAAACATCGGCAAGAGCGCAGACGAGTTGGTTGCCTTGTGGAATGAGAAACACCCCGAGGACCCGGTGGAGTAGGGAGGCATCTTTGTGGATTTTTGGCGGTGATGTGCGCACGCAAGCCCCTGTTATTGTATAAATTTCTCAAGCAAATTTAGACCATGATTCGCACATGGGGCGCATAGCGATAGCGCCATGCCCGTTTGGAAATGTCCCTTTGAACCATCTCGGCGTGCTAAAATTATTCATTACTTTCCAAATAAGGCCGCGAAGAAATCCAGAATGGATTGGAACCAAGATTTTGGCGCATCCAGTTTCAACTCAACCGGCATCTGGGGGAGAGGTCCCAGCGCGCCCACAAGATTCGGATCGATGGTCGGCGGCCACCATTCGGGCTGCATCCCTGAAAGCCAGGCAAACTCGTCCTGGCCGTATTCCTCGCCCCCGGGTTTGCGATGCACTGTTCCGAGATCCAATAAAAACTGTTCGTACGCGTTGGCAGGCCGCGGGGTGGATTGCTGGGCGTACAGTTTTCTCAAATACGTTTCAGAGCCGAAATGTTTGGCCAACAGGCTTTCGGCGCGATGGCCGTAATCGTGGACCATCTCCTTCACATCTCGCTGGTAATTGAACCCCATGATGACAAAGCGACGGCAAGCGTGTTCCATGGCAGGCCCGTTACACCAAAAGGCACCCTTCCCCACCATCCGGCTTTCATAGAAACCAAAGTACGGCCCGCCAAACATCCAGACTTCATCGATGTGTGCGCTTTCAACTTTATTTAGCAGGTCGAACTTTTGAAGGATCCGGTCATAATCGGCCAGCATGTAATTCCCCTTTGCATCGCGTAATGCTCGCTGATCGTCAGCCAAGGCTTCCGGAAAGGTTGTATCGGTATACTGGCGGCCATCCATGAGAAGAGGATATTCCAGAACGTCCAGTTTTTCGACCACCTGGTACGATAGAATGCCCTGGCTGGCCCTTCGCATCGCGTCGATATACTTTGGGATCAAACCATCGCTGCAATTCCAGGCAGCCGGGACCGCTGCTGGACGGAAATCAATGACCAGCACTTTGCGCGTGAGAGGGGTGATCTCCGGCATGTTTGCCTCCATCCTTGAAAAGTACTATAGATGTGTCTTAAAACCTCAGCACGCGAGCAGCTGACCCGCACATCTGTCTAATAACGCCTGCGTGCAACCACGACCCTGCGCAGGCTTTAAATTGGGGTGATTTGGCTTGCGGGTCAAGGGCATCGATGGTTCACAAGTTGGCATCGGCTTCGGTGAAATGCCAGGGGACAAATTACTCAGCTTTGGATGACATTGCCTGTCTTGCATCTGCGAAAGCAGCCTCTTCCAGTTCGATACGCTCCTGGATAACATCGGTCAGCCACTCATCAAGGCTTGCATTTCGGTGCAAACGTGCCAGGAATGCAGCTCGTGCTGCTAGATTAGCTGGTAAGTGTCATCCATCATAACATCGTGGACAAAAGTAGCACCTTAACAACCGAGAGAACCATCAAGACATCGTAGACGGGGTCAAAACTGGGCGTTTGAACAAGCCAGCCAACAGGGCTTGCCACCAATTGGGAGTCGTTTGCCTTTGTGCGAACTGTGGTTGTAAGGGCATAACCGGCTCATTGAGTAGAAACGGATGCTCAGCCAGGCAGCATCGTTTTGGGGCATCCGGTGCGGCATCATAAATTCGCAAGGTTGCGCCACTGAGCTGGATGGACAGCGTTGCCCAAACTCCTTGACCCGGCTGACCCAATCCAGCAGACCAGATTTGGTTCAGGATGGGTACGCTGTGTTTTTCATTCACTGCACGCAAAAAGTGCAGCTGCCCGGCGGTGAGGGGCAATGGAGTAGGTGGAGAGAAACCGAGAGGCAGTTTGCGTGCAGGCACAGCCCGGTGGATTTGCAGCGGAGAGCGTCCAGCCAGAGCAGAGTGGTGATGGCTGCTACGATAGTTTGGGTAAAAGAGCGCCGAGCGTTGGCGAACGGCTGCAAGGTCTTCCAGGTGTTCTTTTTTCCAGACAAAATTCGAGTAATCCTGATGAAAGCGTTCCACAAAGGCATTGCTCTCTGGGTGATAAAACGGTGAGAAAACCGGTTGGACACCTACATACAGCGCCAGACGAACGACTTTGCCAATGACGCCAGGGTGCTTGTAGCCCCCGCTGAAACAACTTTCGTTATCCATCTGGAGATAGTCTGAAAGTCCCAACTCTCGCCAGGTGTGTAAAATGAAATCCAGCGCATCTCTGGAACGCTTGTTGGCATATTGCTTGCCAGCCGGATACCGCGAGACGACATCGATACTGTTGAAACAGGCAATGCTCTCGCCGCCAGTCAGGTAGTGTGGGACAATATCCACCTGGGTTAATTGGTGCACTCCGCTTGGCTTTAGGTGTGGATACACCACTTCTTTTTCCGCCTGGGGCAAACGAGGCCTGGTCTTACCAGCATGTCGCAAGATGCGCTCGATCGTACTGACGGCAGGTGGCGATTCGATCCCGTGGACAAGCAACCTGCCATAAATGGCATCGGCCCCAATGTAGCCCAGGTTATCCTTGTTTTCAGCTTCCGCTTCCAACTCGCTACGGATGCGCAGAATCTCCTGGCGTATCTCGGCAGATGTCTGCCGGGCAATGTGCTGTGGCGCTCGTGAGCGTGCTTGCAGTCCCGCCCACCCTTCCTGTTCAAAGCGATCTTTCCACTTGTATGCCCACCCACGTGATCTAGCCAATATCTGTGCCGCTTCTCGTGGCGTTTTGCCGCTGTTCAGCAAGTGGATCAGCGCCTTCCTGTCTTCTTGATCGGCTTGTTCGCTCATAGTTCACCTACTCCTTGCTCGGGTAAGCAAATTATGCGCGTTTGTCAACGATGTTGTGATGGTTTCGGTTGTTAAAGTTCTGTCTACGATGTCTTTATGGTTTATCCGTTAGACCGTCCACGATGTCCTGATGGACGACAGGTAAGGTTAAAGAGGTTTTGTCACGCTTCACCTTTACAGGTTTTCCCCAGGCTGCATCATCATCGACCTGTTCAATAACACGGCGATCAATTTCGTTTTCATCCAGTTTTTTCGTTTTCATACCTGCCATCCAGTAATAATCCGAACTACATCATCAGATTTGAGTTGAAAGATGACTTTAAGTCTGCGACCACCAAGAGTCTTTCCAATCAACTGATATCGGTCGCGAAAAGACTTATTGCGTCGAACTTCAAAAACTGAAAAGAAGCATTCCACAGCCTCTTCAAAGGAATCACGATGCGCCGAAAGTTTGTCGCTCTCAAATCATAATCAAAATCTGTCGGTGTGAAGCAACTCCAATCAGGCACGCTGTGATTATACAACAACTACAAGCCCGCATCCCGTCCCGGCGCTGCCAGTCGAGCCGGGATGCTCTCCTTGGTTTACGCTAGTAACGTCCTCGTTCTACCACTTCTTCTGGATTGGGCAAGTCCGATTCGCGCGCCGGAAACACCTGCACAGCACAAGCCTTGTACTCAGGAATTTTGGCCTCCGGATCCAGCGCATCAATTGTCAATAAGTTGGCGGCGGCTTCGGCGAAGTGCCAGGGGACGAAGACCACGCCCACGGTGGTCTTCTCCGTCACGGTGGCGCGCACGACGATCTCGCCACGCCTGGAAGTCACCTTGACCGCCATGCCATCGCGGATGCCGTGCATTTCGGCGTCCGCGGGATGGATCTCGACCCGCGCTTCGGGGTAGAGCGTATTCAACTGCGAGTGGCGCGTCATCGTGCCGCCGTGCCAGTGCTCGAGCAGGCGACCTGTGGTCAGGATGAAGGGATATTCATCGTCAGGCGCTTCCACAACCGGGACATAATCGAGCGGGGTGAACTTGCCCCGTCCGCGCGGGAAGGATTCGGCGAACAGGTGCGGCGTGCCGGGGTGGTCCTTGTCCCAGACCGGGTATTGCAGGCCGGTTCTTTCAATCCGTTCATAGGTCACGCCGGCGAAATCGGGGACGACCGAGGCCATTTCGGCGAAGATCTCTTCGGGACCGGAATAATCCCATTTAACGGCAGCACGACCAAGCCTGGACTCGATGCGTTGCGCCAGGTCGCAGATAATTTCCCAATCGGCGCGAGAATTTCCGCGCGGGGAATGCGCAGCCCGTACCCGCTGGACGCGCCGGTCGGTGTTGGTAAAGGTGCCGTCCTTTTCGGCGAAGGGCGTGGCCGGCAGGAAGACGTCCGCAAAGGCGCCGGATTCGTTGATGAACAGGTCCTGGGCGACCAGGAATTCCAGCTCTTGCATATGCTTGCGCGTTTCGTTCAAATTTGGCTCGGACATCATCGGGTTCTCGCCCATGATATACAGCGCGCGCACGCCACCGGGATGGGCGTGTCCCAGGATTTCGGTGGTGGTCAGGCCCAGTTTGCGGCTCAGGCCGCCGGGCTCGACCTTCCAGGCGGCCTCCCATTTCTGGGCGTTCTCTTCATCGCTGACCAGCATGTAACCGGGGTAATGGAAGGGCATGGCGCCCATGTCGCTGGCGCCCTGGACGTTGTTCTGGCCGCGAAGGGGATTGAGACCGGTCCCCTCCCGCCCGATGTGGCCAGTCAGGAAGGCCAGGTGGATGAGCGCCAGCGCGCTGGCCGTGCCGTGTGAAAGCTGCGAAATGCCCATGCCCCAGTAGATCGCGCCGTTTTTGGCCTGCGCATACAGGCGGGCAGCCACCCGGATATCGTCGGCGGGCACACCGGAAATCTCCTGCGCGTATTCGGGCGTGAACTTTTCCAGGCTCTCGACGAAATCTTCGAAGCCCTCGGTGCGGTCCCTGACGAACTCTGAATTGACCAACCCCTCCTTGACGATGACGTGCGCCATGGCGGTCAGCAACGGGACGTTGGTACCCGGCTTGAGCGGCAGCCACAAGTTCGGCGAAGTCGACCAGGTCGATGCGGCGCGGATCGATGACGATCATCTTCGCGCCGTACTTGCGGACGGCTTCCTTCATTTGCAAAGCAATGATGGGGTGGTTCTCGCTGGTGTTCGAGCCCGTTACGATCATCACGTCGTTGTGGATCACCTCGCTGGCGGTGTTGGACATGGCCGACGAACCCAGGGCCTGCTGGAGCGCCACCACGCTGCCCGCGTGGCACAGCCGGGTGCAGTGGTCCACGTTGTTGGTGCGGAACAGCGCCCGGAACATTTTTTGCAGCAGGTAGTTGTCCTCGTTGGTAGCCTTGGCGCAGCAGTAGACCGACATGGCGTCCGAGCCGTCGCGATGGTAGATTTCGACCAGTTTATTGGCGGTCAGGTCGAGGGCGGTGTCCCAGTCGGTTTCGACCCAGTCCCAGAGGGAAGAGATTAGAGGATTAGAGACTAGAGGATCAGTTGCGTTCCTAGTCCCTAATCTCTGCTCTCTATTCTCTAATCTTTGTTCCCCAATCTCAAATCTCTGTTCTCTAGTCTCTGGTGCCGGTTTCCCTTCGAGCAAATAGCGGCGCACGAGAGGGGTTGTTACTCTTTTGGGATGGTAGATGTAATCGTAGCCAAACCGCCCCTTGACGCACAGGTTGCCCTGGTTGACGACCGAATCGAAGGGAGTTGTCACTTTAAAGATGTAATCGTTTTTAACGTGTAACTGCAAATTGCAGCCCACGCCGCAGTAGGGGCAGGTGGTGGAAACTACTCGATCGGGTTTTATCATTCGTCACTCTTTCAGTTGAAGGCCATCCTCGATTTGAACCGCCAAGAGCGCAAAGAACGCTAAGAAATAAATTCTTTGCGCTCTTAGCGTTCTTTGCGGTGATCTTTATTCTTTCTCTTTCTACGACCCGAACTCATCACCGTGATCTCCTCCGGCGCCATCCCCTGCTCCAGCAGGAACTCGCGCTTTGGCTTGAGCGCGCCGGTCGGGCAGACGCCCACACACTGGCCGCAGAACACGCAGGTCGATTCGGGGATCGAACGGTCAAAGAACGTGCCGATCTCGGTCTCGTAGCCGCGCCCGCTGAAGTTGATGGCGTAGGTGTACTGCGCGTCCTCGGCGCAGACCTGGACGCAGCGCCAGCACAGCACGCATTTCGAATAATCGCGCAGGTACATCGGATTATCGTCCTTGACTTCGATCTCGCGCCGTTCCGCCTCCGGGAAGCGCTCGGCGGAGGCGCCGTACTCGTCCATCATGGACAGGATCTCAGGCGAGTCGGATAAGTCCACGCTGGAGGCCAGCATCTCCAGGATGGTTTTCCGCGCCCGCATGACCTTCTCGCTGCGCGTCCGGACCTGCATATCTGCTGCCGCTTTGACGATGCAAGCTCGGCTGGAGGACTCTGCTGTCCCTCGACCTCCACTACGCAGATTCGGCACAAAGCATAGGAAGTGGTCGCTTCGTGCCAGCAGATGGTGGGGATGTCCACGCCAATTTGCCTGGCAGCCTCGAGCAAAGTGGTATCGGGTTCAACGGTTATCTCTTGACCATCGATGTCTAAGTGAATTTTATCAGTCTCCATATGTTGCCTTTAAGATCGCGGACCTCGATACTGTCCCGCCACGCGCGCGCGAAGACTACCTTCAGGACCCTCGTGTTGAATAACGCCGGGAACTGTTTCATCGCCGAGAGCACCGCGCTGGCTGCCGTCTGTCCCAGCCCGCACAGGGACGCATCGGTCATCGTCCAGCCGATATCCTGCAATCGCTCCAGATCACCGTCTTTCATCTTTCCTTCGACGATCCGGTCCAAAATCTCCATCTGCCGTTGCGTGCCCATCTGGCATGGATAGCATTTGCCGCAGCTTTCGTGCGCGAAGAATTTGCCCAGCCGCGAAAGCGTATCGCGCAGATCACGGGTTTCATCGAAGACCATCACCACGCCGGAACCGAGCGGCAACCCGGCAGCGCGCAGGTCTTCGAAAGTCAGTCTTACCTGCAAATGTTCCGGCGTGGCAAACGCGCCGGCCGCCCCGCCAAAGAGCACCGCCTGAAACGAATCGCAGCCGGCCATTTCGAGCAACTCGCGCAACGTCACGCCGAAGGGAACTTCGTACAATCCGGGCCGTTCGCACGTCCCCGGAAACGCAGAACAGTTTTGGCCCCGGCGATTTCTCCGTGCCGATCGTGCGGTACTCTTCCGCGCCCTGCTCGATGATCAGAGGCACGTTGCAGAGCGTCTCGACGTTGTTGATGGCGGTCGGCTTGCCAAACAGAGCCGAGCGTGGTGGGAAACGGCGGCTTGACCCGCGGAAATCCGCGCTTGCCTTCGATCGACTCGAACAGCGCGGTCTCCTCGCCACAGATGTATGCGCCGGCGCCCATCCGGATTTCGATATCAAACGCCGCGCCCAGATATCCAGCTGCACGGGCCTCCGTCAGGGCGTTTTCCAGTACCGGCAAGATGTAAGGATATTCCCCGCGCAAATAAATATAGCCTTTTGCTGGCGCCAATGGCATGGGCGGCAATGCACATGCCTTCGATGGTATGTGCGGGTCGTCCAGCAGCAGGATACGGTCCTTGAACGTGCCCGGCTCGGACTCGTCCGCGTTACAGATGACGTACTTCTCGTCCCCGGGAGCATTCGCCGCGCCCTCCCACTTGATCCCGGTCGGGAAAGGCCGCCCCGCCGCGGCCGACCAGCCCGGCGTTTTTGATCGTGGAAATGACGTCAGCGGGTCTGCATCCCCTGCGCTTTTTGCAAGGCAGAATACTCGCCATACCCGTCTAAATCCGTGGTGCCCTTCCCGCAGTTGCGGGTCAGCTCGCGCAGGGTTCCGTAGACAAGCGAAGACGGGATGCCCAATTGAAGGATCCCGTCTGAAGGTTGATATCCGTCTCCGCCCGCTCGTCCAGCAACGCCGCAGGGGCATGGTCGCACAGGCCAAGGCAGGGAGCGTGCTCGATCGGTGGTGGCAGCGTCCAGCGTAGTCTCACCCGGCTGGATGCCGTGATGGGCGCACAGGTGATTCAGGACCTCGTCCGCGCCTTCCAGTGCGCAGGCAGCGTCGGTACAAACGCGGATCATCCGTTTCCCAACCGGCTCGTTATAGAACAGGCTGTAGAACTCGATCACGCCGTGGACGTCCGCCAATGGGACCTTGAGCGCGCTTGCAATCCTCGGAAGCGACTTCCTGCGGCAACCAGCCGTACTGTTTCTGGGCGGCGTGCAGGGCGGGCAACAGACCGGTCCGGCCAAGTGAAAGATAGGGGTTGAGGATGGTTTGCAAGCAAAGACAGATCAATTTCAGACATGAGCACTCCGATATTCCCAGTATAGGCGCAAATTTCGAGGTTGACAAGTCGCTCGGAGATTGCTCTGCAAAAAGAAAAATCGCAGCCACAGAATGACGGGGGCACAGAGAAAATCCAAGAGCAAGCTCCATCGCTCTGTGAGACAACCTACGCTCTTGCGGTCAACTCATCGGATATCGTTTTCCACTTCCCATCAATATTAACCTTCAGCTATAACACAAGGTGCTCCATTAATGCATCCCAATCGCTGTAATAGGGAACGCCTGCCTGCTCGAAAGCCGCCGATTTCGCCGCGCTGCCCGAGGTCAGGCCATACGTACGGACGGTTACATCCAGGCCTGCTCCTTGCAGGATCTCGCCGGCGGCAACCACCGAGCGGATTCCGCTGAGCGTATCTTCCACAATTCCCAGCTCGAACGAATGCGGTAATTGCGCTAGTGGGCCTGTCAACTGACCGGTTTCATACCAGTCACAAGCGGCCTGCAAAGCAGACCACTCGTCCCCCGTCAGGGCAGCGGCAATGCCGGCCAGCGCCTGCACGGGCGAAGGCTTCAAGAAGATTTCGGGATCGTATCCGCGCTGCTCGCCAAGGTACTGCAGCCTGCCGAAAGAGATCAGCGGGAATGTCGGAAAGGCCGACCAACTCCAACGCGATCTCCGCTTCCGGCGCATATCCGCCGGGAGGAGCTTCGATTTCCCGCGGCGGCGCGGAGGGCGCGCGGTAAAAGCTACCAGATGGGCGGCGGACTGGCGCAGTTTTTCTACCGAGTCGCTCTTCGATATTAGGCCGGTCATATTGCTGCAAAAGCGACTCGGTCTCGATTTCCGCAGGCAACTGGTAGGTTTGGCTGAAGGCAGCAACTGCCAAGCGTGTAGTGCTGGAAAATGCGCATGGTATGCGAGGCGCGCACGTTGCGCGAGCGGTGCATCAGGCTGGTCCGCAACGCAAGCGGAATGGACGGGAAATAGCCCCCTTGCAGGGCCGTCTCCACAGGATACTGCCCGGAGACCAGCTCGAACTCAGGGATGACCAATTCATTCGGCAGGTATCCGTTCAGGCGCTTTACCGATTTCGATCGCAGCCGTAGAAACATCAGTCGGAAGGTCGGCAATGGCTGGCGGGACAGGATATCGTCCCACAACACGGCCAGCAGGAGCGGAACCATGTCCCATTCGCTGGTGATGCCGCGCTTTTCGAACCCGGCCAGCTTTTCTTCCGGGAATTCGAAGTGGGGCAGCCCCATCAACTGGACAAAATGGTTCAGGTGGCGTGCAGCGCAGCGCGGTAGCCGCCGGGGCGCACCAGCACGCCGTCGATGTCAAGCAATAAGACGGTTGTCATATAGATGCATCTGCGTTTTTCAGCATCGATCAACACCCTGGCTCAAACTGTCACATCCACCGATTGCAAGAATGCGGCGGCACGCGCACCCGGACGTGCCTGTTCGAAAGCATAGGCCAGCCGTAACAAGGCGGGCTCCTGCCAGGCGCCTGCAAAGAACGAGATCCCAACCGGCAGGCCGAAAATGTATCCCGCCGGGACGGTGATGTGTGGATAGCCCGCCACCGCGGCATACGAGGTGCTGTCCATGTCCCAACTACTGCCGCCATCCCCGTTGACCAGGTCGATCAGCCAGGCCGGGCCGCCGGACGGGCAAACGATGGCGTCCAGTCTATGTTCCTTCATCACCGCATCGATGCCCTCCTCACGGCTCAGGCGGTGGTTTTTCGCCAGCGCGTTGAGATAGCGCTTGCCGGATAGCGGCCCTTTTACCTGCGCTTCTTCCATGCGCTCGTGACCGAAATAAGGCAGCACGCGGGCGGCATTTTCCCGGTTGAACGCGATCACGTCCTCGAGCGAATGCACATTCGCCATGCGGCCGCGGTTGGCAAGGTAAGCGTTCAGGTCGGCTTTGAACTCGTATAAAAGCACATCCACTTCGGACTTGCTGAAGGCATCGCTGGACGCAAGCTCCACGCCGAGCAGCTCCGCGCCACATGACTTCATCGTATCCAGGCTGGAGTCGATGACCTTATTGACGCGCGTATCGCTCCCGAACAGGCTGCGGGCCACGCCGATGCGCGCGCCCTTGAGAGCGTTGGGATCAAGGAACTGGGTGTAATCTTCATATGCGCTTCTTCCCTCGGCCAGCGTGGCTGCATCCGTTTCATCGACCCCCGCCAGGGCCCCGAGCAGGATGGCCGCATCCGCCACCGTGCGCGCCATCGGACCGGCGGTATCCTGGCTGTGCGCGATCGGGATCACCCCGGTCCGGCTGACCAGGCCCACGGTCGGTTTGAGGCCGACAATGCCGGTTGTCTGCGCCGGGCAGATGATCGAGCCATCGGTTTCGGTCCCGACGGCCGCTGCGCACAGGTTGGCCGCCACCGCAGCCGCTGACCCGGACGAAGAGCCGCAGGCCGTCCGGTCGAGCGCGTACGGGTTGCGGGTCAGCCCGCCGCGGCTGGACCAGCCGCTGGTCGAGCGTTTGCCGCGGAAGTTGGCCCATTCGGAGAGGTTGGTCTTTCCCAGGATCAAAGCCCCGGCCTCGCGTAAGCGTTCCACCAGAAAGGCGTCCTGCAAGGCAACCGAGCCTTCCAGGGCCAGCGAACCGGCCGTGGTGGTCATGCGGTCGAAGGTGTCGATGTTATCTTTGATGAGCACAGGGATACCGTGCAGCGGTCCGCGTACTTTTCCCGCATTCCGTTCCGCATCCAAATTTTCGGCGATGACGAGCGCCTCCGGGTTGAGCTCGATCACCGCGTTGATCCCGTCCTCGCCCTCGTCGACCATTGCAATCCGGCCCAGGTACATCTCGGCCAGCTGGCGGGCTGTCAGCGCGCCGGAGGCCATTTTTTGCTCCAACTCGGCGATGGTCCACTCCTCCATTAACGCCCACCGCCGGTGATAAAGCGTTCCAGTTGGGCGATCAAGGACTTCTGCACGTCGACCACTTCCCGCAGCACGTCTCGGACAGAAATCAGACCCAGCAACTGCTCGTCTTCGTACACCGGCAGGTGACGGATGTTCTTCTGGAGCATGGTAGCCATGCAGTCTTCGAGCTTTTCGTTAACCTGGACGGAGATGACATCGCGCGTCATGATGTCGTTGACCTTGGTCTCACGCGAAGTGCGTCCCTGCAGATCCACCTGGCGGACGCAGTCACGTTCAGAAAGGATCCCATTCACCTCGTCGCCGCTCATGACCAGCAAGGCGCCTGCGCCTTTTTCGGCCATCAGTTGCAAGGCCTCGTAAACGGTGGCCTCAGGCGCTATAGACCAGACATCACTGCCTTTTTTTCGAATAATATCTCGGACAGTACTCATCAAGATCTCCTTTCCTCTGGGTGAATGTAAAAAGTATAGGCTTAAATTGGGCGGGTGACAAGCGGTTGCCTTATTCTAACCCCATTAGTACACGAACTTAAAAGCGCCGGCAACAGGGGTGCGGGCGCTTTCTGTATCAAGCAACCTTCACAACCTTATTTCCTGCCGGTTCAATTTCCCCGACTGCGGAATTGCTGGGTATTGTAAAGCGAAGCTTCAGCCCGGATACGGTGCGGCGGAACGTTCGAACCTTTGGACCGTGCTTTCGAGCGGGATCTTCATCTCCACGACAACCCCGGGTCCGTTATGGCGATTCCGCAAATGCAGGTCGCCGCCGACTTTCCAGAGCAGTGTCGCAACCATGGGAATGCCCAGCCCCATGCCGGGGATTTCCCCGGTAAAGTCCTTTTCCCCTTGCACGTATGGGAGCCATGCCCAGGAGAGCTGTTCGATAGAAAGGGTTTGTCCATTATCGGCAACCCGGATGCGGACATAGCGTTCGTCGATCGGCTCAACAGCCACTTCCACGGTGGGATTCTTTTCCGGATGGAACTTGCGCGCGTTCAAAAGCAACTCATAGAGAATGATCTCGAGAGCATCATACGTCAGCGCGACAACCTTTGGCCCAAGCTGCTCCGGCAGGAAGACGACCACGTTGCGCATCCTGAGCGGTTCACAGATGGTCCGCACCATGGTTGGAATGGCGCCCAGAGCTACCGCTTCGCTTACATTCAAGGCCAGGGGAGCGTCGATGTAGGTCAGGATTTCCTGCACCTGGGAGGCCAACCGGTCGACGCCCTTGATCCCGCTGCGGACCAGTTCCTTGACTTCCTCTCCCGAAAGCTGGTCGAGGCGCGACTTGAGCAGAGACATCGCGCTGATCAGCATGGACATGGGTGTGCGCAACTTGTGGGCAACGACAGTGTGAAAACGACGCATATCCTGGTAAATGGACATGCGCTCGGTCACGTCTTTGAGATGAACGATGCGGTGATGTTCCACGCCGAGCATGGTGTCGAGCACATCAAGCATCACCCATACAGCGCGGGCTGTGGGCGTTTCCGGTTGGATCAGGAACAACGGGGCAGGCTCATTGACCCAGCTGGCCCAGGCTTCCTTCGGCTCGGCTTGGAAGCGGTGTTCCACCACCGCAATAAAAGGCAGGCCAAGATAATCTTCCGGCAAATTGAGCAGGAGTTGGGCGTTCTCGTTGGCGTAATGGATGGTGCCGGCGTTATCCAGGAGCACATAACCGCCTTCTGCGTGAGAAGCCATCCAGTTGAAATCGCGCCAAATCGGTCACCATGAGACGCTTGGCGTTCAAACGCGTGACAGTCCGCAGGCGGGAAAGCAGTTCTATCGCTTCAAAGGGCTTGCCGATAAAATCGTCTGCCCCGGCTTGCAAGCCAAGCGCGCGCAAGTCCTGGTCCTGACGTTGACAAAGCATCAGGATGGGCATGCCAACCAGCACCCGGCTGGCGCGCAAGCGGCGGCAGGTTTCCAGGGCGCTTCCCTCCAGATCGATGTCCACTACAATAGCATCGGGGATCAATTCCTCGGCCATTTGCAGGCCAGTACGGGAAGTGGGCACGGTGAGCAGCTCGAAGCCTGTCCCCTGTAACAGCTTTTTCAACTCCCGGTTAAGGCTTTGATCGGAAATAATCGCCAGGATCACAGACGTTTCATTGCGCGGCATAGCTCCATTGTATGGCATGCTCGTAAAATATTTAATTACATCTTGTGTACAAAAACTCCCGCCGGGTTGGCGGGAGGTGGGCTAGCCAGCCTACATCTTTAAAATGGTTCTCCCGTCCTTAACGGGATAGAGGCCCGAAACGGTAGAGCCTTTAAAGTGACACTTAAAATCGAGAGGCGGGATGGTATCCCGCTAAAATCAACGCCAGGCTCCCAGGATCGCCCCGAACAGCATTAGGTTGACCAGGTGGTTCCCGGCTTCGATAGCCCAGACGGTGAACCCCTGGCCTGCAAACAGCTTGTTGACCAGGTTGGTGGGCGCGACGAATCCCAACCAGAGCATGAAACCAGCCCCTAAGCCCGCGCCTAAGCCATCGGCGCCCATCACATTCAGTAATAAGGCGACCGAGACCGCTTCCACAAAGGCGGCGATCAGGGTAAAGACATAGATCATGGGGTTCGGACTTCCGGTATCCGTCCCTTCTTTGCCGATGCCGCGCCACCAGGGCTTGAAGAAAACGGATGGGTGGTACCAGATAAACCCGCTGATCATCGCAACCACAACGCAAGCGACCACGGCCAACCAGTTGATATTGCTCATGTCCATTTCAGCCTCCTTAGGCAAAAAACAATTGGCACACGCCAACATAAGTGCCCCTTACAACCCTGAACGCATGTTCTAGTTTCGGGTATAATCTATGAACTGGTCCAACCTGCCCTTGTTATGCTCCTGCGAGGCCTGCAGGGCTTACAATGGCGTTCAGAAAAAAGGAAAGTATCTACTCAGGCCTAGTGAGGAAATCCCGAAAAATGGTGTGCGTGGGGGCGTACGCCCCCACGCACACCATTTTTCGGTTCTCTTCTATAGTATAGGTTGATCAATTACAAAGGAAAACCATGAAAAAAGAACTGACTGAATTGCTCGAAAAGGGATACCAGGCAGAAAGAGAATTCATCGACGTACTTAGCGATGAAGAGCGCGCTGCAGAAGGAAGCTTCGAACGTTGGACGGCCAAAGACACCTTTGCACACAATTCTTACTGGCGAAAGCAGCATGCTGAAGATGTACTGGCAGTCCTGGCGGGAAAATCCCCGACCCAGACGGATGACGATCAAATCAATGAAGGGGTTTATTTTCAATATCAAGCTCAATCCTGGGATGAGGTTGAAACACTGGCCAGGACGAGCCTGGAGCGCATGGGAGAAGCGCTGGCGGCCTTGAGTGAGGGTGACCTGCAGCGCAGCGATTTCTATCCCTGGGAACAAGGGAGACCACTGTGGCGGGAAGTGGTTGGGAACCTTTATACCCATGTCATATTGCATCTATCTGACTGGCACATCAAAAGAGGAAATATAGCCCGTGCAGCTGAACTGTACCAGGAGATGACCGGCCAGCTCGCCAGCCTGAGTGACGACCCGGAATGGCTGGGAACGATCCGCTATAACAACGCTTGCAGTTTTTCACTTTTAGGCGAAAAGGATAAGGCGGTCAGCGAGCTGCGCGAGGCGCTGAAGTTGAACCCCGGCCTGACAGAATGGTCACAGCAAGACCCTGACTTCGAACCGATCAGAGAGGAAGCCGGGTACAAAGCGTTATACGCGTAACCCCTCTACGGCAAGATAGCCTTCTCCACCATCCAGGCGTGCAGTTCGAAGACCAGGCGTCCGACCTTGACCATCGGGTCGCTGGCGACCAGCTCTTGCGCTTCCTGTAACGAGCCGGTTTTCAAAACGCCGATGCCGCGGATTTCCCCGCTGAGGGCAAACGGATCCAGCAGCGGGCCGTTGAGCACCAATTTTCTCATCTCCGCCAGGCGACGCAGGTTGGCCAGATGCTCTTCCTGCAGGGTCTCGATCTCCGGGTTGATTCCGGTGACCAATTGGGTCCCTTTTTGAGCAGGAAGACGTGGTATATCGCCATGCCCATGGACTCGGCCAGTTCGTGGGCTTCTTGTTCTTTGTATTCCACGTTAAATCCTTCCCGCTACATAATCCAAAACGTCGATCTTGGTCAGGATGCCGACCGGTTTCCCGGCCTCCACCACCAGCAGGGCGTACCCCTCCGTGAGCGAAGGCATGCACTCGTCCAGGGTCGATTCGGGCGGGTAGACGGCGCGGGCATTCTGGACCAGGTCGTCGATGGCTTCGTCTTGCGAGTGAACTTCGTGTTCCAGCAGGTGGTTGAGCAGGTCCACTTCCTCGAGCAGGCCGACCAGCGCCCCGTCCGGACCCACGACCGGCATCTGCGAAATGGAATGCTCGCGCATGACGGTCGTAACGCTGCGCATCGGGTCGCCCAGGCTGGCAGCGTACAGCGTTTTGTCTTTTTTGGAAAAGAGCAGGTCGCCCAGGGTGACCTCGCCGAACTCCAGCTCGAGGAAGCCGTTCTCGCGCATCCACTTGTTGTCGTAGAACTTGGAGAGATAGCGCCCGCCGGCATCCGGGAAGACCACCACGGCCAAGCGCTCCGGCCCCAGCTTGCGACAGTGTTTCATCGCCCCGGCCAGCGCTGCACCCGAGGAGCCGCCCGCAAAAATGCCCTCCTGGCGCACCAACTGGCGCGCCCACAGAAACCCCTCGCGATCGTTGACCCGCACAATCTCATCTACCACAGACAGATCGGTCGTGGACGGCAAGAAATCCTCGCCGATGCCTTCCAGCTTGTAGGTGGTCGCTTCCACGCCTTCCGGGATTTCCCCGTCGTTCTCCCAAATTTCTTTCAGGATCGAGCCCTGGATGTCCACGCCAACGATGCAGACGTCGGGATTCTGAGATTTCAGAAAGCGGCCGACGCCCGAGATCGTCCCGCCAGTGCCCATGCCGATGACCACGTCGGTTACCCGCCCTTCGGTCTGCTCCCATATCTCGGGGCCGGTCTGCAGCTCGTGGGTTTTGGGGTTGTCGGGGTTGTGGTACTGGTTGGCCAGGATGGCGTTGGGCGTTTCCCGCGCAAGCCGTTTGGCGACCTCGTAATAGGAACGGGGATCCTGCGGCGCGACCGCCGTGGGGGTGATGACCACCCGGGCCCCGTACGAGCGCAGCAGCTGGATCTTCTCGTTCGACATCTTGTCCGGCATGACGAAGATGGTTTTATAGCCCTTGAGCGCCGACGCAATCGCCAGCCCCACCCCGGTGTTGCCGCTGGTGGCCTCGACCACCGTGCCGCCGGGTTTGAGCTCGCCCCGTTTTTCGGCCTGCTCGATGATGTACAACCCTACCCGGTCCTTGACCGAGCCGCCCGGGTTGAGATACTCCATCTTGGCATACAGGGGACAGGCCAGGTCGTGCGCGATGCGGCCTAAACGCACCAGGGGCGTGTTTCCAATCGCGCCCAAAATAGTATCGTATACACGCTTTTCCTCAGACGGGGACAAAACGGACATTTTCTCTCCTTATTGGTATGGAGGTATTTTACCCGATAGAAAACGTCCCGAAGGTTCCATGCAACGTTCACTGCCAGAAATAACCGAAAAAATGGGTGTGCGGGGGGGCGCATGCCCCCCCGCACACCCATTTTTTCGGATTTTATTGGAACTTTGCGTTGCAATACTAGAGAAATCGCTTTTGCGATCACCCTAAGTTATATAGCCTTCGAGATATTCCTAGCAGCGATCTTGAGCGTATAATTGCCGCTGGCAACAACCCCATAGATAATTTTAAAGCTTCAGGTACATCGTGATAAAAAAAATAAAAACGTTCACAAAGGAAATCGGTCGGCGCTCTACCTTGCGCGATTTTTTCTTCCTTACCCTGGGAAGCCTGGTCTCGGCGATCAACCTGAACCTGTTCCTGGCCCCGTCCGAACTGGCCCCTGGCGGGGTTTCGGGAGCGGCCATCATCCTGAATAAGCTCACCACCTGGCCAATCGGCCTGATGATGCTGGGCATGAACATCCCGCTGATCATCATCGGGTATCGTTACCTCGGCCGGTTCACTTTCCTGGTCCGCACCATATACGTCGTTCTGCTTTACAGCCTGGGGGTGGATATCCTGGCCCCCATCCTGCCCGCACGAGGCGTGACCGACAATTTAATGCTCAACGCGCTGTACGGCGCTGTGATCGGTGGCATCGGCTCCGGACTGATCTACCGCGGACAGGGCACCTCCGGTGGGACCGGCATCCTCGCCCGGATTTTGCAACTCAAAACGGGTTTACCCATCAGCCAATTGTATTTGTTCATCGATGGGGGCATCGTCCTGGCCGCGGCGTTGGTTTTCGGCTGGGAGAAAGCGCTCTTTGCCCTGGTGACCCTCTATATCTGGGGCATTGCCGCCGACCAGATCTTAGAAGGTCCCAGCGTGGTGCGGACAGCCATGATCGTGACTGACCAGCCGAAAGAAGTGTCTGAGTCCGTGTTCGAGCGCCTGCGCCTGGGGATTACCGCCTGGCCGGCGAAAGGCATGTTCACGGAAGAAGAACACACCGTCTTGTTTTTTGCGGTCAGCCGCCCGAATGTCAACGCCCTGAAATCGGTGGTGCTGGAGGCGGACCCGAGCGCTTTTATCGTGATCGCGCACGGTCACCAGACGATTGGAGGCACCAACAAGCCTTATCAGCCTTGAACCGGTTCCTTTCCAAGACGCTCAAGAGTGCTCCCGGAATGCTCCCATACTGCTCTTATACTGCTCCTATACTGCTCAACGCGGGCTGTGCTGGTCCTGTGTAGATCCTGTATTCATCCTGTATTTGTCCGGACGATCTAAGAATGGTTGGGAGTGTACATGCGTTTTTCCCCACGCGGTTGACAGTGCTGCAGCCTGCAAGTGCATGCGGCTCTAAGAGTTGTTTCGAGCCACATCCTATCCTACGCTTTCAAAGAAAGCGGCTGCCATGAGTATATCTGAATTTATACGAAATGCACCTTACAGTTGCTTTACCGCCGCCGTTTCGAGGTCCTACGCACGCTTTCGACGATGAGGCGCCCCTCTGCCGGTGTGCTTCGTTATAAATCATCTCAATATCTTTGCCGCCACGCGCCTGACCGCTTCCAGGCTGCGGTCGATGTCATCCTCCGTCGTAGCCCAGGAGGAGACGCTGAGGCGCATGGCGGCCTGCCCCTGCCAGACGGTCCCCCCGGCCCAGAAGGTGCCTTCTTCCTGCAGGGCTGCGATCATTTTATTGGTCCGCTCGGCGTCGCCAAATGAGGCCAGCACCTGGTTCAAAACAACATCGTTGAGAATTTCGAACCCCATCTCGCGCAACCCATCCGCGAAACGGACGGCCAGCCGGCAGGTGCGCTGGATCAAATCCGCCAGTCCGGAGCGCCCCAGCGAATATAAGCCCGCCCAGACCTCGACTCCCGCGCGCCCGGCGGGAAAGCTCTGGCGTGTAATGGCCGGGCTCGCGCCCGTCCGTCTGCTGCAAATAGGCCGCGCTGACCGACATGGCTGCTCGCAGATACTTGGGTTGGCGGCAGAAGGCCAGGCCGCTGTCATACGGGACGTTCAGCCATTTGTGCGCGTCCGCCGCCCAGGAATCGGCCTGGTGGAATCCCGCCGTCAGAGCCGCGCGGTGGGGTCCGCCAGCGCCCACAGGCCGAAGGCCCCGTCCACGTGGGCCCAGGCCCCGGCGCGGTGCGCAGCGGCGCAGACTTCCGCCGCAGGGTCGAACGCGCCCGTGTTGACGTTCCCGGCCTGGATGCAGACAATGCTTCTTTCGTCCAATGTGGGCAAAGCACTGGCGCGCATGCGTCCCTGACCGTCCACCGGCACGCGCATCACGCGTTCGCGGCCCAATCCCAACAGGCTGAGGGCCTTGAGCAGGCTCACGTGGACCTCCTCCCCCACCACCACTTTGATCTCAGGCGCGCCGTACAGCCCGCGCGCCTCCACGTCCCAGCCCTGGTTCATCAGGAGCGCGTGCCGCGCGGCAGCCAGGCAGGTGAAGTTGGCCATGGTCGCGCCGGTCACGAACCCGGCGCCGGTCCCGGATGGCAAGCCCAGCGCGTCGACCAGCCAGCGCAGGGCGATTTCCTCGAGTTTGGCCCCCACCGGGGACATGACCGAAACGTACATATTCTGGTCCCAGGCGGAGGCCAGCCAGCCTGCCGCCACCGCAGCCGGCAGGGAACCGCCGGTCACGAAGCCGAAGTAGCGCCCGCCCGCGGAAGCGACCGTCGCCGGGGAGCCGATCTCGTCCAGAGTGGCCAGCACTTTCTCGGGGGAGGTTGGGCCGCCGGGGAAGTCGATTTCCAGCTCCGCCAGGCGATTACGCGCTTCCGGCCCGGGGAAGACCCGGCCGTTCGGGCAGGCTTTCCAGGTAGCGGACCGCGCGTTTCGAGGCATCGGATAATAACTCTTCCATCTCAAGTTCTCCTATAAAAAAACAAAAGCAGCCTGAAAATTCAGGCTATCTTACCATTTGTGGATGATTTCTATCCAATTGGTCTGGCGAAAGCACATAGCCTCCCCCATTGTCGTTTTCTGACAATAGGGTACATCGCACCCGAGGCGGAGCGGAGTGGTAGGTTGGAGGGGGCTTACAATGAGAGACCCGCCTTACCGGATCATGTCTCTTTAATACCGCACCACGCCAATACCCCTTTCCCTGCCCAGCGCCCCGTAGAAAAGCAGGCGGTCAGCAAATAGCCGCCGGTGGGCGCTTCCCAGTCGAGCATCTCGCCCGCACAGAAGGCGCCCGGCATGGACTTCAACATCAGGCGCGCGTCCAAGGCTTCAAAGGGGACACCGCCAGCGCTGCTGATGGCTTCTTCCAAGGGGCGAGGCGAGAGCAACGTGACGGGCAACTCTTTGATCCAGGTTGCCAGCCTGTGCGGGTCCTGGAAGTCTTCTTTCGGGACGAATTCCCACAGCAGACCCGCTTTGAGGCCTGAAATCCCGACCGCTTTTTTCAAGTGGGATGATATCGAGCGCGAACCGCGCGGCTGAGATAACCGCTCGACCAGGCGCTGGTGGGTCCAATCCGGCGCAAGGTCCAGGTGGATGGTGACGCTTCCCTGCACTTCGATGGCATCCCGCAACCGGGCAGAGCCGGCATAGATCAGGCTGCCTTCCAGGCCGGTCCCGGTCATCACAAATTCGCCCTGCTGGCGAAACGGCTCTCCCTGCGCATCGCTGAAAGACAGCACCACCGACTTGAGTGGCTCTCCAGCAAAACGGGCGCGGAAATGCGCGCTCCAGTTGACGTTGAACCCGCAATTGGAAGGTTTGAGGGGGGCAACAGCGATGCCGTGCTGGCGCAAGACCTGCACCCAGGCGCCTGTGGAGCCGGTTACCGGCCAACTGCCGCCCCCTAAGGCCAACACGGTCGCATCCGGGTTAAGGGCGATCTCACCCTCAGGTGTCGCAAACAGGAGCGCGCGATCGTCCCCCCAGCCCAGCCATTGATGACGGAAATGAAAACGGACGCCCGCTTTCCGCAAACGGCCCAGCCAGGCGCGCAACAGCGGGGCGGATTGCATGCCTTCCGGGAAGACCCTTCCCGAAGTCCCGACAAAGGTGCCGAAGCCCAGCTCGTGCGCCCACTGGCGCAACTCGTCCGCGCCGAAGGCCGCTAGCATGGGCAGCAAGTCCTCGCGCCGGTCTCCGTAGCGGGACAGGAACCCTTCGAACGGCTCGGAATGCGTCAGGTTCAATCCCCCCACGCCTGCCACCAGAAACTTGCGTCCTGCCGCAGGTTTGGAATCGTACACATCCACGCTGAGGCCGTACTCGCTCAGGACTTCGGCTGCCATCAATCCTGCCGGGCCGGCGCCAATGATCGCGACGGTTTTCGAAGAAAGAGTGCAAGAGGCTTCATCTGGGGCGATTATACGGCGAGAATTCGCGCGGGAAACTCTTTGATTTCAAAATTATATATGTCATAATTTGGCATATATCTGTTTTAGATTACTGAAACTCACCACGAAGGTACGAAGACACAAAATCACTAAAATCTTTTTCTTTGTGCCTCCCTGACTTCGTGTCTTCGTGGTCAAAAACAAGGAGCACTTAATGAAAACGCTCGATTTGAAAAAAGACCTGAAAGCCTTCTACCAACCCTCCGCCAAAAAAGTGGAGTTCATCCAGGTGCCGCGCTTCCACTTCCTGATGATCGACGGCGCCATCGAACCCGGCATGGAACCGGGCAACTCGCCGCTGTTCGAAGAGAACATGCAGGCCTTGTACGGTGCCGCTTATACGCTCAAATTCAGCCTCAAAAAGCGCGCTACAGACCCGGTCGATACCCCGGTCATGGCGCTGGAGGGATTGTGGGACGCACGCGACGGGAAATTCAACATCAACGTCAAGGACAACTGGGATTACACCCTGATGATCCTGGTCCCCGAAATCATCACCCCGGCCTTGTTTGAGGAAGCCCTGGCGCAGATGCGCAAAAAGAAAGGCGATCTACCAGGTTACTCCCGCTTGCGGCTAGAACCATTCGAGGAAGGTTCTTGCGTGCAGACCCTGCACATCGGGCCCGTATGCCACAGAGTTGGAAACGCTTGAGAAGATGCACGCCTTTATGGCCGAGAACGGCTATCGCGATTTGGTCGGCAGCGGCGGCAAGCATCACGAAATCTACCTGGGAGATCCGCGCCGGGCAGCGCCGGAGAAGCTCAAGACACTTTTGCGCCATCCGGTTGCAAAGCAACCATAGTTGAAGAGAGGACCGAAAACAAGGGTGTGGAGCGTACGCTCCACACCCTTGTTTTCGGAATTTTTTTGCGAAATGCGTAAGCAATATTAGTATATCGGCAGACTGTGATCCACTTCCTGGGCCCAGGCGTTGATGCCGCCTTTCAGGTTCTTGACCTTCTTGAACCCGGCGCTGACCAGCAGCTCCAGGGCGCGCGCCGAACGCGTCCCGGACTTGCAGAAGATGACCATATCTTCGGCCGAATCCAGCTCGGAGAGATGCGCCGCCAGCCCGCCTAAGGGGATATTGGTCGCACCCGGCAGGGCGGAAATTTCCAGCTCGTGCGGCTCGCGCACGTCCAGCAGTTTCAAATGGTTGTGCTGCAGCCGCTCGGACAACTGCGCCGCGCTAATATCCCAGTCCGCGCCGGCAGAGCCTTCATCGTGGTCGTGGCCGGGGACGCCGCAGAACGCTTCGTAGTCGATCAACTCGGTGATGTCCGCATTGGGCCCGCACACGCGGCAGTTGGGATTCTTCTTGAGCTTGACAAAGTCGAAGGACATGTCCAGCGCGTTGTACAGCAGCAGCTTGCCGATCAAGGGCTCGCCGATGCCCAGCAAAATCTTGAGCGCTTCGGTCGCCTGGATCGTCCCGATCGTCCCGGGCAGCACGCCCAGCACGCCGCCTTCCGCGCACGAAGGGACCAGTCCCGGCGGCGGCGGCTCGGGGAAGAGACAACGGTAGCACGGTCCTTCTTTGGCATAGAAGACGCTGGCCTGCCCGTCGAAACGGAAGATCGAGCCGTACACGTTCGGCTTGCCCAGGAAGACTGACACGTCGTTGGTCAGGTAACGAGTCGGGAAGTTGTCGGTGCCATCGATCAGGATGTCGTAGTCCGCCGCGATGCGCATGGCGTTTTCGGAGGTGAACGGCTCGTTGTAAACCTCGACGTCCACATCGGGGTTCAGATCCTGGATGCGGTCGCGGGCCGATTCGACCTTGAGGTCGCCGATCCGGTCCGTGCCGTGGATCACCTGGCGCTGCAGGTTGGTCTCGTCCACCACGTCATAGTCCACCAGGCCGATGCGGCCGATGCCGGCGGCGGCCAGGTAAAGCGCCACCGGCGAGCCCAGCCCGCCCGTACCGATGATCAGCGCGGACGAGCCTTTGAGCTTGCGCTGGCCCTCCAGTCCCACTTCGGGGATCAGCAGGTGACGGGAGTAGCGCAGGATTTCGTCGCGAGTCAATCCAGGTAACATGATTCTTCTCCAGTTCACCACAGAGATCACGGAGAACACAGCGTTTTAATTAAGTTTCTCCGTGAACTCCCTGGCCGGGCGGCCAGGACGGGTTGTGTTCTGTGGGTAAGGTTTTATCCGCCCGCTATGGAGGGGATCAAGCGTAGGGTATCCCCATCATTCAATGGCGTTTCAAGCCCCTGCAAGTCCTTGATGTTATCCTGACCCAGGAACAGGTTGACGAAGTTGCGCAGCTCGCCATGGCCGTTGTAGATATGTTGTTCCAGGGTGGGATATTGCTCCACCAAATGGCGCATGGCCGTAGCCACATCGGGGCCGTTTACGCTCACTTCGGCCTGTCCGTTTGTGTAGTAGCGCAGGGGGGTTGGGATTTTCAGAGTTGTCATATTCCTAATTTTATCCTTCAAAGCATTCACTTTCAATCCGCGGCCGCGACCGGTTCGCAGCCCTGGCGTTCCACAACGGCTTCGCAGGTCGAAGCGGGCACGATTTCCACCGAGCCGGCCATCGCAAACGGCTGCATGAACTGTTCGATATATTCTTTATCCTCGGCTTCCAGGATCAACACAAAGGTGTGCTGGCCGTCCAGGACAGCATCGCCGAGCAAATCCACGCCGAACTTGCGCGCGTTGCGCTTGCTGACGTGCTGGACGAGCATTTGTCCCATTTCAGGGTTTTTGGCCGGGCAGGTTTCCGCATTGTGCTGGTGACGTACGAAATAGAGAGACATGTTTTTTACTCCTATAAGGTGATTTTTAAAGCAACTCCAGTGCTGAGCCTGTCGAAGCACGTATCGCTTCTGCTGACTGCGAAAAGGGGAAACCGCTTGTTGAAGCGCGTTTGCAAAAGATAATAGAGTTGCTCTTCGCCTGCCGCCCTTCGACAGGCTCAAGGCTTCGGATTAACGAGAAATGATTCTTTCTTCCTCGAATTTGGAACGATCTTCGGCCAGCCGCCAGGAACACGACGTAGAGGCCTTCCCTTCATTGATGGTGGTAATGACATACGAAAAGAACGGCTGGGCCCACTCGCGGTCGAACTCAGACGGGCGATTGGGATGGTCGGGATGCGAATGGAAGACCCCGATCAGGCTCAGCCCGAGGCTGTCTGCCGTTACTTCGGCTTTGAGATAGTCCTCAGGCGAGACCAGGTACCGGTTGTGGCGGGTCCCCTCCTCGCGCACGTTCTCCGTCGTGTATAACTCTGTAACCTGGCGTTGTTCGCCATCCTCGCTGCCAAGCAGGAAGCCTGCCCCCTCTTCAGGGTAAGCAACTTCGCCGTGCGCGTGGATTTGTAGCCAGAAGTTCTAAGGGGATAATCAGTGTCATAATAATCCTGTCACGTTACGCTTGCTCCCAAAGCTTTGTATCGCTCAAATATTTATAGCCGGCGTCCGGGAAAACTGTCACAACCTGGCCTGCCTCCAGTTCAGAGGCTACCTGCAAGGCAGCCACCGCTGCCGCGCCGGACGAAATGCCTACAAACAAGCCCTCCTCGCGCGCCAGCCGCAGCACCATCTCATGCGCGGCCTCGGTCGAGATTTCGAGCGTGCGGTCTGCAAAGTTGCTATCGAAGATGCCCGGTTTGATGGCGGTTAGCATATGCTTCAGGCCTTCCAGGCCGTGGAAGCCATCATCCGGCTGCAGGGCGATGAGTTGAACCGCAGACGATTGCTCTCTGAGATAACGGCCCGTTCCCATAAGCGTCCCGGAAGTGCCCAGGCCGGCGATGAAATGGGTCACCTGGCCGTTGGCCTGCTCCCAAATTTCGGGGCCGGTGGAACGGTAATGGGCCTGCCAGTTGGCCGGGTTATCGTACTGGTTGGCGTACCAGTACCGCTCGGGGTTCTCGGCAGCCATGTTCCGCGCCACCAGGATTGCGCCGTCCGAGCCTTCGAGCGGATCGGTCAGCACCAGTTCGGCGCCCAGCGCGCGCAGGATGCTGATCCGCTCCGGGCTGGCGTTTTCGGGCAGGGTCAGGGTGACCTGAATGCCCATGGCAGCCCCAAAGGTGGCATAGGAAATGCCCATATTGCCGGAAGTCGAATCGAGCAGGCGTTTGCCTGGGACCAAATCCCCATTGGCAAGCGCCGCACGCATGATGTGGAGCGCCGGCCGGTCCTTGACGGAGCCGCCGGGGTTGAACCATTCCGCTTTGGCAAAAACGCCCACAGACGGTGGCAAGTCATTGGTCAGGCGGCGAAGCGGTATGAGGGGCGTGTTCCCCACGTAGGCTTCCAGTCCAGCAGGCTCCGACAGGACAGCAGGAATCAATCTGTGGTTTACTAAGGTCATATATCTCCATAGAAAAACGGCCAACGAGAAAACAAAAAGGACAGCGCGCGAACGCCATGTGAAACCGTATTCACATGCGGGGTCGCCCACCGTCCTTCAGCTGTTGGCCGTTTGTTCTACTAAGGAGCGGTGGTTACGAGCCCCGCTCCAGACACGAGCAATAGTACATGTTTAGCACCTGATAAACTAGAATTTGTTCTTGATTATTCTACTATGCTTATCGCTTTTGTCAAGAACTGCCTGTTTCTTTAGAACACCGCAGGCACACAATCCTTACCCGGCAAATGAGAGAGGCCCGGAAATACAGGTCGCGTGCTGCGCACGCGACCTGTATTTCCGGTACATTTTCGCGAATTGGGTAAGCCTTGAATAAAAAGTTAGATCGAGAAATCTGCCCCCGTCCAGGCTTCATCCTGCGGGGCGTGGATGTGTTCGTGTTTTTCCGCGTGACCCTCAACGCGCGATTCCAGATCGTCGACGCGTTCAAGCAGCTCCTTCAGCGTCGACGCCCAGGATATCGGGCAGGGACGTGTGGTCGAGGTCCGGGGCGTGCATCGGCTGGCTGCGCCGCACAATCTGCCCGGGCACACCGACCACGACCGCATTCTCCGGCACCGAGCGCACCACCACCGCGTTGGCGCCGATGCGGCTGTCGGCGCCAACCGTAATGGCTCCCAGCACTTTCGCGCCCGCGCCGATCACCACCCGGTCGCCGATGGTGGGATGGCGTTTGCCTTTTTCCAGGCTGGTGCCGCCCAGCGTCACGCCGTGGTACAGGGTCACGTCCGCGCCCACTTCGGCGGTCTCGCCGATCACTACCCCCATGCCGTGGTCGATGAAAAAGCCGGGGCCGAGGGTCGCGCCGGGGTGGATCTCAACCCCGGTAACCCAGCGCGCAAACTGGGACAGCCAGCGCGCCAGGAAACGGACGTTCCGCCCCCACAGCCAGTGGGTGATGCGATGGATCCAGATGGCGTGCAAGCCGGAATACACCAGCATCACCTCCAACCAGGAACGGGCCGCCGGGTCGCGTTCGATGACCGAATCGATGTCCCGCTGGATGTTGGAAATATACTCCGCTACGCCCTTGAAGGGCCGGACGAGCGGGTGGGTGGAAAGGGTTTCGGTTGTCATTTTTGTAATCATCCTTTATGGTTCTCACGTTTTAAACGGGATAGGAGCCCGGAAATTGGGGTGTGAGCGCGTACGCGCTTACACCCCAATTTCCGGTTTTTTCCCGTTGCAAGGGGTAGAACATCCTTTATACAATCCGTGTTACCACTTTTAGGGAAGGGGACTTAATCCGCCAGATGCTGGTACAGCGGGGAGGAGAGATAGCGCTCGCCAAAGGAAGGGATGATCACCACGATCAGCTTGCCCGCGTTCTCCTCGCGAGCCGCCACCTGCAGCGCCGCCCAGACGGCCGCCCCGGACGAGATACCCACCAGCAGTCCCTCCTGGGTAGCCATGCGCCGCGCCGTTTGCATGGCGTCTTCGTCGGTCACGCGGACGACCTCATCGAAGATTTCGGTGTTCAATACGTCGGGCACAAAGCCGGCGCCGATGCCCTGGATCTTGTGCGGGCCTTTTTGGCCGCCCGAAAGGACCGGGGAGGCCTGCGGCTCGACGGCGATCGCCTGGAACGACGGTTTGCGCGCCTTGATGACTTCGCTCACGCCGGTGATGGTCCCGCCGGTGCCAATGCCCGCGACGAGGATGTCGACTTTCCCGTCGGTATCGCGCCAGATCTCCTCCGCGGTGGTTTTGCGATGGATTTCCGGGTTGGCCGGGTTTTTGAACTGTTGGGGCATGAAATATGCCTCTGGATCAGAGGCGGCCATCTCTTCTGCTTTGCGGATGGCACCACCCATCCCTTCCGCGCCGGGGGTAAGAATTAGCTCCGCTCCAAAGGCGCGCAGCAGCATGCGGCGCTCCTTTGACATGCTATCGGGCATGGTCAGGATGCATTTGTACCCTTTGGCTGCAGCGACCATCGCCAGGGCAATGCCGGTGTTGCCGCTGGTCGGCTCGACGATCGTTTGTCCCGGCCGGAGCGCGCCCGATTTTTCAGCCGCGTCGATCATCGAAAACCCGATCCGGTCTTTGACGCTGTGCGCCGGGTTGTAGAACTCCAATTTTGCAACAATATCGGCTTTGGAACCGTCTGTCACCCGGTTCAGGCGGACCAGCGGGGTGTTGCCAATTAATTCTGTTACGTTAGAAGCAATTTTCATCTTGTTTCCCTGATATTTTTTCCTGGCCCGAGCGATGGTGCAGTCGAAGGGCGATTTTCCAGTTACCTTCGCGCTTCGACTACGGCCTCATTTACATTCGGCCTGCGCTCAGCGACGGGTTTGGTATTAAAATAATGCACGCTTAACTGGTAATCAAAAAGGACAGCGACCAGGCGCTATGCGGATCCTTTCGCATGCGGGATTTGGCAGCCGTCCTTCAGTCAGTTAAGCGTGTTTTTGGTCTGAAGTGACGGCGGTTACAAATCCCGCCACAGACACGAGCAATAAGAAGGCATTCGTTCTCCAAAGAATTGTTGTGACTACTCGGCCTATCCTCGCCAGGCTTGAGCAGTAACTTGTTTTGTATCTAATCTGAATTCTACAATCTTAGTCGGGTTTGTCAAGTAGAAACTTACCTGTTAAAAAAGTGACAGTCAGCTTAAGCTGACTGTCACTTCTCTCTTTGTGGAATTACTCTTCCTTCTCAGCCATTTCTTTCTTGTGGGCTTCGATGATGTCCGCCGCCAGGTGCGCCGGGACCGTTTCATAGTGGTCGAATTCCATCGTGAAGTAACCGCGTCCGCCGGTGATCGAGCGGATGTTGGTGGTGTAGCGCAACATCTCTGACAGGGGAACATGCGCCATTACTACCGTGTTGCCGCGCTCGGATTCGGTGCCCTGCACGCGACCGCGGCGGGTGTTCAGATCGCTCATCACATCGCCCATGTTGGCTTCCGGGACAACGACGCGCACGTTCATGATCGGCTCGAACAACACCGGCCCGGCATCCCCCACGGCAATCTTAAAGGCTTCGCGACCGGCAATTTCGAACGCAACCGGTTTCGAGTTAACCGGGTGTTCTTTGCCGTCGTATACGATGACTTTGACGTTGCTCATCGGGTAACCGGCAACCACGCCCTGGGCCATCGTGTTGGCGATGCCTTTCTCAATGGCAGGCAAATACGATTTAGACAGGTTCATCCCGACCAGTTCATCGGTGAACTCGAAATCTTCCTCGGGCAACGGTTCGATGCGCAGATGCACTTCGCCAAACTGGCCGGAACCGCCGGACTGTTTCTTGTGACGGTATTGCGCGTTCGCCTTCTTGGTGATGCCTTCGCGATAGGGAACCCTCGGCTCGAAGGTTTGCAGGCCAACCTGGAATTTGTTCTCGGCGCGCCGGATTGCCACGTCGATATGCTGGTCACCCATCCCCTGCAAGATGGTCTGCCGGGTGGCCTGTTCGTTGTGCCAGGACAGGGTCATATCTTCCTCGCACAGGCGCGTCAGCGAGGGGCTGATCTTGGCCGCATCGGCCTGGGTTTTGGGACCGATCGCTACCTGGTACAAGGCGGATGGATATTCGGGCAGGGGGATGGTCAACGGGTGGCCCTTGTCGCAGAAGGTGTCGCCGGTAGCGGTTACGGTCAGCTTCGCGACCGAGGCAATATCCCCGGAATGGACGGTCTTCACGGAAATCTGGTCCTTGCCGCGCTGGATGTGCAAACCTGACATGCGCTCTTCCGCGCCTTTGTTCTGGTTCCACACGCGTGAGTCAGCCTGCACGGAGCCCGAGAAGACCCGGAAATAGGTCATTTTGCCGACGAACGGGTCGGCAGTCGTCTTCCAAACGTAAGCAGCCAGTGGGCCGGAGTCTGAAGCGGTCAGTTCTTCTTCTCCATTCTTGCCAATGGCTGTGCGGGTGCCCGCCTCGGTAGGCGAGGGCATCAGATCGATCATGGCGTTGAGCAACGGGGCAACCCCAATCTCCCGTCCGCCTGCAGCGCAGAAGACCGGGATGAAATCGCCAGAACAGATCACTTTCTTGAGGCCCCGCAGCAGTTCTTCATCCGAAAGAGAGCCGCTGTCGAGATATTTCTCGAGCAGAGCGTCTTCCCCTTCCGCGGCCGCCTCCACCAGTTCGGTGTAGGCTGCATCCGCTGCATCCTTCATATCAGCAGGAATATCAGAGGCAGTCTTGCCATCGCCCAGATAGGCTTTCATGCTGATCAAATCGACAACGCCCTTGAACTCATGCTTTTCGCCGACCGGCAGTTGCACCTTGATCAGGCGGGTTTCGGAGAACGCTTCTATGCTCGCCAACGCCCTGGCAAAATTGGCGTTGTCACGGTCGAGCCGGTTAATCACGACAAAGCGCGGCAGGTTGAACTCGTCCGAGTAGCGCCAGGCGATTTCGGTGCCAACTTCCAGCCCGGCGACCGAATTGACCAACACAACCGCCCCATCGGCAACCGAAAGCGTCGAAATGACTTCCCCTACGAAGTCGGTGTACCCGGGCGCATCCAGGATATTGATCTTGTAATCGCGGTATTCTACCGGAATCACGCTTGTGTAAATGGAAACCTTGCGCCGAATCTCTTCTTCATCATGATCTGACACGGTCGTCCCGTCTTCCACATTGCCAAGACGCGTGGTGCCCCCCGAAAAATGCAGAATTGCTTCCGCCAACATGGTTTTACCCGCTCCGCCGTGCGAAACCAGCGCAATATTGCGTAAGTACTCAGTGGTATACTCTTTCATCGATAACCTTTCCTGTCATTGGGATAATACCAGCCGCCTGATTCTAAGTGAAGTATCTTGAATTGTCAAAGTGTGAACCGTCCCCTTTATAGAATTACACACTTCCCCTCTTTTTACCGTGATCCCCGACTATGGTACAACTCGTAAACCAGTACTCTGCCTTGTGGATTGCCGGCGCATTTGTGCTGCTGGTGATGCTGGTCCTTTTCAGGGAAGGACCCAAGGCCAGGGACTTCGTCGCCCTGGGCGTGGTCATCATCGGGTTGGCGGTTGCCTGGCTCCTGCTCCACCCCAGGCAGACCCCCTTGATGGACAGTAGCAAAACGGTCCAATCTATGATTGGGCAAGGTGTGCCTGTTCTGCTCGAATTCCAGTCCCCCTACTGCATCCGCTGCACGCAATTAAAACCGGTCGTCGACCAGCTCGAAAAAGAACTTCCTGACAAATTGCGGGTCATCCGGCTGAACGCGCAGGAAGAGGTTGGCCGCGAACTGGCTCCCGTCTACATGTTCGAATTTACCCCGACCTTTATCCTGTTCGACGCCCAGGGGGACGAACTGTGGCGGCAGGCCGGCGACCTGGACACGCAGCACGTCAAGGACTTGCTTGGATACTGATAAGGACTAATGTCTCGTAAGACCTACTTCAACCTGCGCTACCTGTTTACCGAGCCTCCCTGGGATACCGGCGTCAGCCCGCCGGAGTTGCTGGATTTTATCGAAAACCATCCCCCGGGAAATGCGATCGACATCGGCTGCGGCACCGGCACCAACGTCATCACCCTGGCCCAGGCAGGCTGGCAGGTGACCGGTGTGGATTTTGCCCCATACGCCATCAAAACGGCCAAACGCAAAATAAGGAAAGCAGGCGTAGGGGCCGAGCTCATGGTGCGGGATGTGACCCAACTCAACGGGATCAGCGGGCCTTTCGAATTCGCACTGGATATCGGCTGCTTTCACAGTCTCAGGGACAAAAAAGCAGACTATCTCTCCGAACTCGACCGCATCCTGGCCCCCGGGGGGCACTGGCTGATGTACGGGTTCTACAAAAGCAGTGACCCGCAGCAGTCCGGACCCGGGCTTGAGGAAGCCGACCTGGAACTGATCCCGGCCTCGATGGATCTCGTCTGGCGGCAGGATGGGATTGGTCGGAAAGACCGAAAATCGACCTGGTTTTTGTACAAGAAACTCTAGACCCTAAAGGTCTTGAAGACCTTTAGGGTCTTTTCTCAAGTAGGACGAGATCGTATCTCGTCCTACTTTTTGTACGTTACAATAAGGAAAATATGACCAGAGTCCTCTTTATTTTTATGGACGGCATCGGCCTGGGCGCGGATGACCCGGAAACCAATCCCCTGGCAAGGGTAAACATGCCTTTCCTGGAGTCATTGCTGGGAGGTCGAAAGATGACCGCCTCCGCTGCACCGTACGAAAGCGAAACCGTCTCGCTATTGGCGCTGGACGCCGGCCTGGGCGTGGGCGGCCTGCCACAATCCGCCACCGGGCAGGCCGTCTTGATGACCGGGGTCAACATCCCGGCGGCGTTGGGCTACCACTACGGCCCGAAACCAAACCCGGAAGTGGCCAAGTATCTCAAAATTGGTAAGACCGTATTCTCATGGTTACGCGCAGAAGGCAAAAAAGCTGCGCTGTTGAACGCTTTCCCGCCGCGCTATTTCAGCGGGATCGAAAGCGGCATGCGCCTGTACTCTTCTTTCCCGCTGGCGTATACCAGCGCGGGGTATCCGCTGTTCAACCAGGATGACTTTTTCGAGGGCCGGGCGCTCTCAGCGGACTTCACCGGGCAAGGCTGGCATTCCATGCTTAAGATCCCGGAAGCGCCCCTCCGCCAGGCGCGGGAGGCAGGGGAAACGCTGGCAGAACTGGCGGGGGAATACGATTTTTCGATGTTCGAGTACTGGGCCAGCGATTACGCCGGCCACAAGCAGGATATGGACTGGGCGGTCGAACAGATGGAAGTCTTCGACGGCGTGCTGGAAGGGTTGGTCCGGTCCTGGGATGTGGAGCAGGATTTGATCCTGATCACGTCCGACCACGGCAACATGGAAGACCTGTCCACCCGGCGGCATACGGATGCAAACGTGCCGGGGCTGGTGATCGGGGCAAAACACCAATCCTTTACCAAAGGGCTGAAGGACCTGACCGGCATCGCCCCCCACATCAGGCAGGCCGTTCTGGAGTAAAAAGCGAAGACGTGGTCTGCGCTTTTTTTACGCCACAAAGCGGACAAAGGCCTGGTTCCCCAGCAAACGACCGCGGGGTGTCAGGCGTACCTTCACCCCCCGCCCCTCTCCCTCAGGGAGAGGGTAGATCATTCTCTCCAGTAGATCCAGCCGGATCAGATCTTCGATCTCCGAGCCAAACACGTCATCCAATTTTTGGCCAAACCGTTCACGGAAGGTTTCTGGGGAAATACCTTCGCGCGTCAGGCGCAGGCCGGTCATCATGAACTCGCTCATGTCATCCTGTCCGGTTTGGCGGTGTTGGTTGACGGTGACTGGGGTTAAAGGAAATTCATAATTGGTATCTGGTAATTCGTCAGGAACCAGGCGCTCGATGAAAGTTTTGATCCGCAGCACGTTGGAATAGCGATAGCCGTTGACGTATCCGTGCGCGCCGGCCCCAACCGCAATGTAGGGCAGCCCGCGCCAGTATTGCAGGTTGTGACGGCATTCGCACCCCGGTTTGGCCCAGTTGGAAATTTCGTACTGCCCGTATCCCGCGGCTTCCAAGGTTTCCCCCGCCCATTCGTACATATCGGCGGCCAGGTCCGGGTCTGGGAGCGGCATCAGTCCGCGGGCGGACCAGCGCCCGAAGGGGGTGCCATGCTCGAGGGTCAGGGCGTACAGCGAGAGGTGCTCGGGGGCGAGACCTAAAATCAATTTAACGGTTGCAGACCAATTGTCCAGGCTTTGATGCGGGAGTCCGTAGATCAGATCCAGGTTCAAGTTGTCGAATCCGGCTTTTCGGGCCCAGGTCACCGCGTTGATGACGTCAAAATACGAATGAGCCCGCTCCAGCATGCGCAGTTCCGACGGATTGGCAGACTGGACCCCAAAACTGATCCGGTTGATCCCCAGGGAACGCAGGGCTTTTAGATCCGAAAGCGAGACCGTGCCGGGATTGGCTTCCGTCGTGATTTCCGGATCAGCAAGGTCGAAGGAGGAATGGATAGCGCTGAGGACGGACTCGAACTGGCCTGGCGTCAGCAACGACGGCGTGCCGCCGCCGAAGAAAACCGTGTGCAGGGCCAGTCTCTCGGGCGCGTTCTTGCCCGTATATTCGATTTCCCGGCAAAGCGCCTGCACGTAGGCCGGGATGGAGTCTTCCTGCCCGGCGTAGGTATTGAAATCACAGTACGCGCAGCGGTGGCGGCAGAAGGGAATGTGGAGGTAAAGAGAGTAAGTGGGTGTCATGGGCCAGGGGTCAGGTGCCAGGGGTCAAGTTTGAGAGCGGGTTGCGGCGGGGCAACCCAAGCAGCAGGGCCAGCGGGCCGGCCAGCAACAGCCACATGGCGGCGCCCAGTCCGAAAGACTGCGCAGCCAGGCCGATCGCGAACGGTAATAGTGTACCAAACATCCCGCTGACATTGTCCAGCGCCTGGGCGATCCCGCTCTGGCCCGGCATGGCCGAAAACATGTTGGCTTTCAGGATGGCGTACCAGCCGGCGTTGAAAAAGCCCATCGCCCCGAGGATGACCAGCCTCAGCCAGGAGACAGAGACCAGCAAGAAGGCAGGAAAGAGAACAAGCTCGATCAAGACGCTCCAGCGCAGGTAATCCAAGCCTTTGACCCGTTCCAACAAAGGGATGAGCAGGAAGTCCCCGAGCAAGCCCACGCCCGTCCAAACGGCAACGGAAGCGGCGGCTTCCAGGGGGGTGAACCCGGCCACGTCCACGAAGTAGAGCGGCAGGAACCCGTAGAGTACGTCCAGCATCAGGTTGGAAAATTCGAGCAGGGCCAGCCAGCGCAGCACCTCCCGGTTGCGCAGGGCAGCGAAGGCGCTGCGCAACCCAGCGAAGAGGCTCGACACAGTCGGCAGAGTTGTGGCAGAAGCGCCAAGGACGGGAACCCGCTTCCAGGCAAGCAGCAGGATCAGGAACGCCAGCGCGGCGAGGGCCGCGAAAGCAGGCCGCCAGCCCAGGCCAAAGGTCAACAGCAGGGAGAGCAGCAGTGGACCGGCGACCACGCCGAGCGAACCGGCGAAGGTCCAGCGGGCCATATTCTGCTCGTGGCGGGAAGGCTCCAGGTCCATCAGACTGGCCTGGGAAAGGCTGACAAACATCCCGGAAGCGGGGAAAAAAATGATAAACGAGAGCAGCAAAACCATAAAACTGGTACTGAGCGAAGTCAGCGCGAGTGAAAACGTGAACAGGATGCCACCCGCCAGCAGGATAACGCGCCGTTTCCAGACATCACCCAGGATGAACATGAACGGCTCGATGAAGTTGGCAATTAACCCGGGCAGGCTGAGCAGCAAGCCAATCTGGGCGTATGTCAACGTTAAGTCGTCACGGATGAGCGGCGTGGCGGCGGCGTAGACGCCAAAGACTAGTTCGTCAAGAAATTCAATTACGAGATAAATGAACGCATGCATGCAACGGCAAATTTTACCCAAAAATATTCAATTCCTGCGTTGTATCTGCTCAGATCTAGGTAGAAAAGTAGGGCAAAAATGGTGTGCGTGAGGGCGTACGCCCCCGCGCACACCATTTTTGCCACCTTTTTATAAGGTAGGCTGAATGGTTACCCTGCGTTTTTATATAAATTTTATGAACTACTCTACCTCTCCTCTACAGGAGAGAACTGAATCCTCGCCAGGACCGAGCAGATACTAAATTTCATCACTTGTTCGTGCAAATGTCCCGATCAAATGATGAGACCAGTTAAACGATTGTCGCAGGGCCCTGTAAGGCTTAGGCGAGTTGTAAAAAGAATCGAACTCTCAGCAGGCGAACTCTTGATAATAACGAGCACAACTCAAGAACCTGATGGCTGTTAAATCTAGTAGAATCATTCCATCCCACGAGTGAGGCAGATAATGACAAAACACATTGCAGACGAACAGACCAGGAAGCGCAACCATTGGGCCTGGTATCTGTATGATTTTGGGAACTCGGCCTATGCGGCGGTGATCTTGCTGGCTGTCTATTCGGCCTATTTTAAAGGCGCAGTGGTCGGCGGCGCGGAGGGTTCCCGCTTGTGGGGCTTTTCGTTGGGGATTGCCATGCTGGTCGTGGCCATCATTTCCCCCATTTTGGGAACGATCGCCGATTTTACGGCTGCCAAGAAGCGCATCTTGTTTGTGTTCACACTGGTATGCTGGGTTTTCACCGCGCTGCTCTTTTTTGTGGAGAAGGGCGATGTTTTTACCGGCATGCTGTTCTTTATCCTGGCCGAGATCGGCTACCGCGGCGGACAGGTATTCTATAATGCGCTCCTGCCGGAAATCGCCGCTCCCGAAGAAATCGGACGCGTTTCCGGGAACGGCTGGGCAATCGGCTCGGTGGGAGGCATCATTTGCCTGATTTTCATCCTGCCCGTGATCGTCCTGACCGACAGCAACCCGCTGGTCGTGCGCGGTTCGTTCGCCTTTACGGCCCTGTTCTTTATGCTGTCCAGCTTGCCGCTTTTCCTGCGGCTCAAAGAACGCCGCCGGGGCCGGAGCCTGCCTCCCGGGGAAAATTATCTCAGCCTGGCCTTCAAGCGCCTGAAAAACACCTTTGGGACGGTACGCGACTTCCGGGAATTTATCAAATTCATCGTTTCCTTCCTGATCTACAACGACGGCATCCTGATGGCGCTGGACTTTGCAGCCATCATTGGCGCCGTCCTGTACGGCATGAACCAGACCCAACTAATCATTTTCATGATCATCGTGCAGGTGACCAGCGCCATCGGCGCGTATGTGTTCGGGATATGGGGCGAGAAAATCGGGTTCAAGCAAGCGCTGATCTACTCTATCCTGTTGATGATCGCTGCGGTGGTCTGGATGATGTTCAACGCGACCCTGACCGGCTACTTCCTCATCGGCGCGCTGGCTGGTTTCGCTTTGACAGGCGTGCAATCGCTGAGCCGGACGATCACCGGCCTGTTCGCGCCGGAGAACAAGGCCAGCGAGTTCTTCGGATTCTTCGCCGTAGCGGGCAGGTCATCTTCCTTCATCGGCCCGACCATCTACGGCATTATCGCCTTTCGCACAGCGGTGCTCTTTCAAAATCAGGGGATGGACGCCTTGCTCGCTGAGCAGGCCGGGCAGAGGGCCGGCATCTTTTCAATCGCGGTTTTCCTGATCGCCGGTTTATTGCTGCTCGTCTCCGTCAACGAAAAACGCGCCCGCAAGGTAGCCATCGAGCATGCGGGCGCAGCTGCAGATTAATGACCCATCCTCAAGAGTTTAAATATCCCCGCCGCAGGCTGATCCGGTTTCTCTTGCGGAAACTATCCATCCCGGCCCTGGGGCTGGTTTGCAGGATGGAAATCATCGGGCGCGAAAACCTGCCGGAGCAGGGGCCGTTGTTGCTGGCAGCCAACCATTTTTCCTTTATCGACCCGGTCAGCCTGGTGCGCATCGCCCGCTGGCCGGTCGAATTCCTGGGAGGCGCGGAATTTGCACACGCCCCCGCCTGGGTCCGGATCTTTCCTTCCTTGTGGGGTTACTATCCGCTTTATCGCGGGACCGGTTCAACCTACGGACTGAAAGCTGCGGAGGCAGTCTTACGCCAGGGAGGCGTCCTGAGCATTTTCCCCGAAGCCGGCAATTGGGCGGAAGTCCTGCGACCCGCGCGTCCCGGCACGGCCTTTCTGACCACGCTGACCGGCGCGCCGCTGCTCCCGGTCGGCATCCATGGTTTGAACGACGTTTTTCCCTCGCTGAAGAAGGGAAAACGCGCCAAAGTCACCGTACACATCGGGAAACAGTTTGGACCCTTCCACGTGCACGGGCGCGGACGGGAACGCCGCGAGCAACTGGATGCAATCGGGCACGAGATTATGCGTCAGATTGCGGCCTTGCTCCCGCCTGAAAAGCGCGGTCATTATTCCGAAGACCCTGCCATCCGCGCAGCCGCTCAGGGAACAGAGGTGTACCCCTGGGCTGATAAAGTGGAAGGGGAATATAAAGGAGAAATCCACTAAACGAAAACGCACCAGTACAGTTATAATCTTTAAAAGGCTCTTCGGGAATTTCCGTGGTAGATACCCGGATTTGGGGGTGCGAGCGTGGGTACCCACGCTCGCACCCCCAAATCCGGCCTCTTTCACGCGAAATCCTAGAGAACCCTTTAAAAGCAACCTCTCAGCGGCCTTTCCACCGTACCTGGATTTCGTGATATGAAATCACATCCTCAAAATCTACTGGCTTGTATCATCAGCGCGCTCATTTTAAGTTCGTGTGGCTCGCCGCCAGTTGGACTGAGAGGAACGCCTACAGCTTCTGTTCTTTCCACCAGCCCCGCTTCTTCCACAATCACATTAACACCGCGCTCTAGGCCCGCTATCAGGCCAAGGGCAACGCCGGTTCCGCGAGCGACCTCCACGCCAACGAAAGTCCCGGTTGAAGATGAATTGCCGATCGACAATCCGCTCAGCATAGAATACCTCCGCAAGGGAGAGTATCCGGGTAGCGCGATCACATTCGAACAAGCGTTAGATCCTGGCAGCAATTACGGTCGTTTTTATGTCTCCTACCTTTCAGAGGGACTGAAAATCTTCGCCTTTATGACCATTCCGAACGGCGAACCGCCCGAGAAGGGTTGGCCGGTCATCATCTTCAATCATGGCTATATTCCCCCAAGTACGTACCGGTCCACAGAACGCTACGTCGATTATGTTGATGCGCTTGCCCGCAATGGTTACATCGTCTTCCGCTCCGACTATCGCGGGCATGACCGCTCAGAAGGCCAGGCCCGCGGGGCTTATGGCTTTCCCGATTACACCGTCGACATCCTGAACGCAGTGGCAAGCATGAAGACCTATCCGGATGCCGACCCGGACCGGATCGGTATGTGGGGACACTCCATGGGGGGCTTCATTACCCTGCGTTGTATGGTCATCAGCAAAGACATCAAGGTTGGGGTGATCTGGGCCGGGGTCGTCGCGCCTTATTCGGACTTAATGTACAAGTGGCCGGAACAGGAATTTGAAGTTCCCGAAGTTGCCAACAGCTGGCGGACATCGATGGCCGCAATTTATGGAACACCCTCTCAGAATCCTGTTTTCTGGGATACGATCTCGGCCAATTCCTATCTCACCGATATTTCCGGCCCGCTCCAACTACATCACAGTACGAACGATGCGGAGGTGCCATTCGGGTTTTCCAGCACCCTATACCAGCAACTGCTGAACGCCGATATTCCTGCTGAGTTATATATTTACGAAAACGACAACCATAACATTTCCAATTCGTTCGATACAGCCATGCGGCGTACCATCCAATACTTCGACAGATATTTGAAAGTAGAGTAACTGCTCTACTTTTTGCATAAGCGAATCTCTAAAAGTATTCTAAAAACAAATTTCCGGGAGTCTTTTTCAGGCTACTTTCCCTGGGTTACTAAAGCCCTGGTAGACACAAAATAGATTTAGAGCAGGCGATAAAAAAAGACAGCGGCGAAAACCGCTGTCTTTGCATTCAGGTCCGAAGAGAGGACTATTTTTCCTCTTCTTTCCCCTTCTTCCTTCTTGCCCTTCTCGATCACTTCGGGCCCTTCCAGCTCTTCTTCGGCTTCGACAACTTCCTCTTCCTCGACTTCTTCCTCAGCCATGGCTGTAGCAACCACGATGATTTCGTCAGGATCGGTCAAGATCTCCACCTTGGCAGGCGGGGGTACGTCTCTCACGTATACGCCATCCCCAATTTCCGCCAGGCTGGAAATGTCGACCACAAAGCGTTCCGGCAGATCCGAGGGCAGGCATTCCACCTCCAACTCGGTCAGGTTGTTGACGATGATTGCGTTGAACTCCTCAACGGCCGGGGCAGTGCCTTCCAATGTAATTCCAACATTAGCGGTGATCTTCTCGGTCATCGAGACAACCAGGAAATCCACGTGGATCAGTTCGTTGCGAATGAAATCAAGCTGTTTCTCGCGCACGAGCGTCGGATATTGCTTGCCCGCCATCTCGATCATCACCAGCGTAGATGAGCTCGCCTTTGCCAGGGTTCTGGATGCGGTGCGAGCGTCCAGGATAATGCTGATCGGATCGATGCTATACCCGTAGATGACCGCCGGGAGTTTCCCTTCACGGCGCAGGGCGCGAACCTGCTTTCCAACCACGGCGCGTTCTTCCGCTTGAATGACTGCTTTTTCCATCTTACTTTGCTCCTCGAGCGCCTCTCACCTCGTATCCATGACGAGATTACCTTCGCTCTTTGAATGAATTTCTGTCACGCGAGTATTGTCGCGAAAACATTTAATTAAGATTTTCTCCCGAAAACCAGCCGGCCGATCAAGAGCACAATGCCCGTCAGCAATCCACCAACCAGGCCGGCGATCAGTGCGCCGCGCGTGTCAACCACAGCCTGGACGTTCCCCTCGACGCGGTTACCGAGCAGGAACAGCGTATCAATCCGTTCCCCACGAATCTGGCTGCCCACGATCAGACCGGCAGAGGTGTTCTCCAAATTGACCGTATTGGCCAGCACGACCCCGGCCTGCCCACTCATGTTAACGTGTTCCGCGCGCAAGACGGCCACCGCGCTATCGGTCACATCCACATCTTTTGCATTTATCAGTCCAAGGACGGCCTGTTCCGCCGAAACCTCCGCAGCCGCCACATCCAGGGCGGCAGCCTGGTGCAGTTCGACCTCGTCAGCGGTTACTTCCTGCGCTGCGCTCTGGTGCATGCGGACCAGTTGCGCTTCGATCACCTCCGCGCTGGATTTATCCAGGTTGGTCACCTGGGGCGCTTCATCCTGGTTCTCTTCCGGTTCAAAACTTTTCTCAGCCATATCTACTCCGGACGAATTCGGGTCAGTTTTGGGGCAAAAAGCACGCCTCCAAAGTGCGGAGGCGGTGCATCAACGGGCTGGATTGTACCATAGAGTCAGGTTAGAACCAAACCTAAATTTGGGGTTCTCCAGGATTTTCCGTGAAAGGGTGCCGGATTTAGGGGTGCAAGCGTGCGTACGCACGCTTGCACCCCTAAATCCGGGTATCTACCACGGAGATTCCGAAAGAGCCAAATTTGGCAGTCGCCTTAAGGCGACTGCCAAATTTAGAGATGAAAATCAGAAATTACTTGGAAACGTACGCCAGCCCAAACGGGTTTAATCCGACGGTCACTTCTCCGATCAGGGACGGGATCGGGTTCGCGACCGAGACGGCGTAGATGGTCACCTTATCCGATGTGCCGCCGGAGTGGGTCAGGAACAGTTTTTTGTTCTTGGTCACCACGATATTGTGCGGGACAGGATAGGGAGTATCGGCCGAGCCGATGACCGTGTTGGTTTTGGTGTCGATCGCAAACAGGCCGTCCGTGCCGCCGCCGGGCAGGTTAGTGGTATAGAACACCTGGCCGTTGGGCGACATCCAGGCCCCGTGCGCGCCGGGAACTGGGATTTCTTCCATCAGCTCGAGCGTCTCGCGGTTGAACACACTGATGATATTGCTATTCTGCGCCGGCACGTAGAGCAGTTTGTTGGTCTGGGTAAGAGAAACGTGCGGATCTTTGCCCACCTGGGCGCGGTGGACTTCCTGGAACGTGTCCGTGCTGAACTGAACCAGGTAGTCGTGAAGCGGGTCATTGCCGCCCAGCAAGGTCACGTAGGCGAAGCGGCCTTTGGGATCGAAGATCACATCGTGCGGCTTGTACCCGTCAGCGACCAGGTCGGCCGGCATATCAACGGTTGTAATCACGTCCAGGGTTTGCGGATCGATCACCGTGGCAGTGTTGTCGATGTCGTTGTTGACCCACAGGAACCGGCCGCGGTCATCGGCCCACATGTGGAAGACGCCGGCGCCCGTCTCGACGGTGTCCACGACCGAATAATCGTCCGGATCGAAGACGACCACGCGGTCATTGGCGCGGTCGCCAACGAACACATAGTTCGCCTCTTCGACAAACACAACGTACATCGGCTCGGGCATATTGTCATCCGGGGGCAGAGGCACCGTGTCAAGCAAGGCATTGGTTTTCACGGAAATGATCGAAATCGAGCCGGAAGCCCGGTTGGCAACCACCACCTCCCCTTTGGGATTTCCCTGGGCAAAGGCCGAACCCCCCGGTAAAAAAGCGGAGAGCGCCAATAAGAGGGCGACGAGCAGCAGTACTGTTTTTCGCATGATCTACTCCTTATGTAGAATAAAAGGGTTGGATTTGCCGGTTGTTAAAGGATGGGGAACGAAACGCATAGATTGATTTCCCGGTTCAATGTTTATTCGCCATATTCGTTTCAGTTCGATGCGGGGTCTTTCCCAACCGATCGATTAAAACCAGGATAGCGTAAAAGGATTACGAAGTTCTTACGAAAAGCTTATTATTGGATTACTAACAAGGAGAACGCCAGGCAACTTTGAGAACGCCAAGGTACTTTTTAGGGCGCCAAGCCCGTTCCTTGGCGGCTCAATTTTCACTTGGCGGTCTTGGCGCCCTTGGCGGTTCAAAATAAAGACACTTCCACAGGCAGGTATAATCCACGCCAATGCGACGTTACATCTCCTTCACCGTCTTCTTCTCCGGCATGACCACTCTGGCGGCCGAGTTCGGCGCCTCCCGTCTGCTGCAAATGCGCTTTGGCAGCGTCAACCTGGTATGGGCGGTCATCATTGGCTTGATCCTAGTCTATTTTGCCCTTGGATACTTCATCGGCGGCAGGCAGGCGGATAAATCCCCCCACCCCGAAACCATGTTCACCTTCCTGGCCTGGGGCGGCGCGACGCTGGGACTGATCCCGGTTGTCGCCCAGCCCATCCTGCTGGCGGCCGCTTCCGCCATGGACACGCTTAATTTGGGCGTGATCGCCGCTTCATTCCTGGCAACGCTGCTGCTGTTCAGCATCCCGGTCACGCTGCTGGCAATGACCTCGCCCTTCGCGATCCGCATCACGCTACGGGACGCGTTGCAGGCCGGCAACGTCTCCGGCAACCTGTATGCGCTCTCCACGGTCGGCTCGGTGCTGGGGGCCTTCCTGCCCACCCTGCTGCTCTTCCCGCTGATCGGCACCAGCCGCACCATCCTGCTCTTCGGCCTGTTGATCCTGCTGGTAGCCCTGGGCGGCCTGGGGATGGAAAAACGCTGGACAAAAACCTCGCTCTTTGGGCTGTGGGCGCTCGCCCTGGCGGGTTTCCTGTTCTTCGGCGATTTTCACGTCAAGAATTCGCCCGGGCAGGTCTTCGAAACCGAATCGCAGTACAACTACATCGAAGTCCAGCAGCAGAACGGCTTTACCATGCTGCGCCTGAACGATGGCCAGGGCGTGCACTCTATCTACCATCCCGACCAGCTTTTTTACAACGGGCCGTGGGAACAATTCTTGGTGGGACCTTTTTTCAACCCGGACTACACGCCCGAACAGGTGCAGCGCTACGCCATTATCGGGTTGGCCGCCGGAACGTCCGCGCGGCAGGCCAGCCAGGTGTTTGATTCGGTGACGATCGACGGCTTCGAGATCGACGGGGAGATCGTGGCCGTTGGGCGCGCATATTTTGGCATGACCATGCCCAACCTGAACGTCTACGTGGAAGATGGCCGCTGGGGACTGGAGCACAGCCCGTACAAATACGATTTGATCGCTGTGGACGCCTACCGTCCGCCTTACATCCCGCCGCACATGACCACCCAGGAGTTCTTCCAGATCGCCTACAACCACCTGGACGAGGAAGGCGTGCTGGCGATCAACGTGGGCCGCGCACCTGCCGACCGCAGCCTGATCAACGGTCTTGCCACCACCATGGCAACCATCTTCCCCTCCATCCACATCATGGATATCCCCAACACGCTCAACGCGATCATCTATGCCAGCAAGCAACCCACCAGCGCAGACAATTTGCTGCGCAATTACAACAGCCTGTCCGCGCGCGCTGACGTCCACCCGCTGCTGTTGACCGCCATGAGCTCGACGATCGTCAACCTGCAACCCGGTTATGACACGACCCAGGTCTTTACCGACGACAAGGCCCCCATCGAGTGGCTGACCAACAATTTGATCGTCAATTTTTTGTTGCACGGGGATGTCGAGGGGTTACAATAGCAACATCCAGCGATTTTTTCAAGGGTTTTTTCCGTGTAAATCCGCTAAATTCAGTAAATCACAGAATTACAAAGGGAAGCCTGAAAACAGGGGTACGGACGTACGTCCGTACCCCTGTTTTCAGGTACTTCTTAACCTTTCGTGATTTACTGAAATCCGTCAAATCCGTGTCCGGGAAGGGTTTCGGTCAACCAATCCGCACTGATTTTTCGCTTATTTTGGACAAAATCCAGCTCCTGAATTCAATTAAGAGGCCTTATGATTAAATCGGTAAGCCTGATGACGAACCCGGCAAGCGTGATGACAAGCCCAACAGGCGTGACGACAAGCCCAACAAGCGTGACGACAAACCCGGTGACACACTCAACAGGCATACCGGTTCGCCTGCGATGCTTACCTGGTCGATTGGAAGGCAAGCCCGCAAATTCGACATGCCCACCCGTTCCTTGAACAAGGCATAGCACAAACCCTAAAGGAGTTTCGATTGGCCGACCGTCTGAACACACCTCTTTCCTGGGTCGTTACCCTGCTAACCCCTATCTTCTTGTTAGGGCTGGGGTTGCGCATCCTGCTGACGCCGCTGTTCTACAACATCGAATACCGCTTGCCGTACTTCCCACCCGACTCCTACGGTTTCACACAGGCGGATCGCCTGCACTGGGCGCCTTATGCGGTGCGCTACCTGCTCAACGATGCGGATATCTCTTATCTCGGAGACTTATCTTTCCCAGACGGCAGCCCGCTTTATAACGAGCGCGAACTCAGCCACATGCACGACGTCAAAGGGGTTACCCAGGGTGCGCTCAAGGTCTGGTACGCGGCGGTCGTGATCGAGCTGGGGCTGGGGGCCTGGGCCTGGTACGGGAAATGGTGGCAGGCCTATCGTCAGGGGTTAAGGCGCGGGGGCTGGTTAACGATCGGCCTGGTAGTCGTCCTCGGTCTTTTCGGCGCAGTCGCCTTCTGGCAATTCTTCACCTGGTTCCACTCCCTGTTCTTCGAAGGCGATTCCTGGATGTTCCTGTACTCGGATACGCTCATCCGCCTGTTCCCGATCCAGTTCTGGCAGGACGCGTTCCTGTGGGCGGGGGTCATCACAGTCGGCGGCGCGCTGGCGTTGGCGCTGGGGGGAAGGAGTAACGGTACGCGACCTTAATGTCGCCCCACGCACACCATTTTTGCCGCCTTCTTAGAATGTAGGCTGAGTCGTTACTGACAGTGTATAATTCAGGCCGAAGGAGCACAGGATGCCAGAGACTTTATCGTTGGAAAACCGGGTTGCGATCGTAACCGGCGGTTCACGCGGGATTGGGCGCGCCGTCGCGTTGGAGCTGGCCGCCCGCGGCGCGTCGGTGGTGGTGAACTATAACAGTTCCCCCGAGAGAGCCGATGCGGTTGTCAAGGAAATCGAAGCGGCAGGCGGGAAAGCTGCTGTATTCCAGGCGGATGTCTCTAGCCTTTCAGCCGCGCAGAACCTGGTGAAATTTGCCGTCGAAACCTTCGGCGACCTGCATATTTTGGTGAACAACGCCGGCATCACCCGCGACATGGTCATCATGATGATGCCCGAATCGGACTGGGATGCCGTTATCAATACCAACCTGAAAAGCACCTTCAACTGCTCCAAAGCCGCCGTGAAGCATATGATGCGCAAGCGCTACGGGCGCATCGTCAACATGGCCTCTGTTGCCGGGCAAATGGGCAACCCGGGCCAAACAAACTACTCCGCCTCCAAAGGCGGGCAGATCGCCTTTACCAAAGCGCTGGCCCGCGAAGTGGCAGCCCGCAAGATCACCGTCAACGCAATTGCGCCGGGATTTGTGGATACCGAGATTCTGGAGGCCATGCCCGAAGGCAGCCTGGAAGCCGCGCTCAAGCTCGTGCCGCTGGCGCGCACTGCCCAACCCGAAGAAATCGGCTATGCCGTTGCATTCCTCGCCTCAGACCAGGCTGCCTACATTACCGGCCAGGTGCTGGGCGTGGATGGCGGCATGGCAATGATGTAAGGAGAAACCATGTCAGGTTCAGAACGTCCTCCCGGAAAAACGACCGTCTCTCCCGACGTTTTGATCAGCATTGCGAAACTTTCTGCGATCGGCGTAGCCGGCGTCAGCCGGATGGCGCCCATCTCTGGGGGAGTAAATCGCTTATTCCGCAAAGGCGCGAACGAAGGTGTGCGCATTGAGGTAGAGGAAGATATCGTTTCCGCTGATATTTATCTCGTACTGAAAGAAGACGTCAACATCCGCGAGGTCAGCCGCAACGTGCAACAGCAGGTTGCGCGCGCGATCCAGGAAATGGTCGGCATGGGTGTCGGCCACATCGACATCCACATCGAAGATATCGATTACGAGGAAAGCATCGAGGCCTGATACCCGTATGAAGTCCCGCACCAGGGCGCGCAGCCTGGCCCTGCAAGTACTTTACGAAGTAGATATCACGGATCACCTTCCAGGCGAAGTATATAAAGCCCGGCTGGAGGAGATTCCTTAACAGATGAGCTGGCCGAGTTTGCGCGCCAGATCATCTTTGGTGTGCTGCCCCTACTTGGAACGTTAGATCGCATTATCTCCCAATATGCCCCCGAATGGCCGCTCGAACAGATTGCGGCCATCGACCGCAATATCCTGCGCCAGGCATGTTGGGAATTTGCTGCGCCGGCCGGGGAAACACCGGTCAAAGTTGCGATCAACGAGGCGGTGGAGTTGGCCAAACTCTTCGGCTCCGATAGCGCACCCCGCTTTGTCAACGGCGTGCTGGGCAGCCTGGCCGACCACCGGCAAGAGATACGTCAAAGCTTACAACAGGAGAAACCTGGATAACATGGACATCTTCGGTATCGGCCCAACTGAAATTGTATTCATTCTTTTGCTTGCCCTGATCTTGTTGGGTCCCAAGGATATGGAAAAGACCGGTCGGACCATCGGCCGTTTTTTGCGAGATATCACCCACTCTGAGGGTTGGCGCGCCTTCCGAGATACTTCTCGCGAGATCCGCAACCTTCCCAACCGGCTGATGCGCGAAGCAAACATCGAAGATTTGCAAAAGGACGTCGGCAAGATCGGCAAAGAGATCGAAGACTCGACCACAATCCAGGGATTCGGGACCTGGGCCAACCCCTCCGCAGGCAAACCCAAACCGCCTCAACCCGGACCGCGGCCTGTGGAGGCCTCCGATAAGCCGGTCAACCCCGGGGGACCGGTCCCGCTCCCCGACAAAGAATCTCCCAAAGAAATTGACAAGGAACCCGACCAGGATGCGTAAATTCTTTGCCGGCCTGTGGTGGCTGGTTACGGCCCCATTCCGTCTGTTATGGTGGGTCGTCAGCTTTCCGTTCCGCTCCTTCCACCGGATCCGCGCCTTCCTGACCGACGAACCGGAAGAGCACGACCTGGTCGACGTGCTCAGCACCACCATTTCAGACAAAGACATGCGCCAATCGCTCTGGGACCACGTAGAAGACCTGCGAAAGCACCTGCTGCGGTCCCTGCTGGCCTTATCCCTGGCCGTAGGCATCTCCTTCCTTTTCACCCAACCGCTGATCAAATATCTGGCGCAACCGGTGGGGGGCCTGGATGCCCTGAGAGCCATCGAAGTGACCGAATTGATCGGCGTCTTCATGAAAGTGGCATTGCTTTCCGGGCTGGCCTTATCCCTTCCCTATATTGCCTTTGAATTCTGGTTGTTTGCAGCTCCCGGCCTTAGGCCCCGTTCTCGTTCGTTCGGGCTGATCGCGATCCCGCTGGCCACTTTGCTGTTCTTGTGCGGCATGGCCTTCGCCTATTACATCATGATGCCCGCTGCGCTGCAATTCCTGCTCGATTTCATGGGGATCCAGGCTCAGTTGCGTCCGGCTTCTTATTTCAATTTCGTCACCGGAGTGATGTTCTGGATCGGGATCTCTTTCGAGTTTCCGCTGGTCATCTATGCCCTGACTTCCATCGGGTTTATCAATCCAAAAATCCTGGCAGAGCAGTGGCGGCTGGCAATTATTATCATCGCCGTGCTGGCGGCCGCCATCACACCGACCGTGGATCCGGTCAATATGGCGCTGGTGATGGGACCGATGACCCTGCTCTATTTCGTCAGCATTGGCCTGAGCCGGATCGCCTACAGGAGCCGGATGAGGCAACAAAGAGCAAACGCCGTTTCAGAGGAGGGTTAATGAAAGTCATCAATGCGGGTCTTCGTCGGGCCGGTTTCATTGTACTTGTGATCCTGTTCGCTTTTAGCAGCACCGGTTGCCAGTTATCTTTGATCCAATTACCATCGTGGATCGATGGGACAGGCAGCACTGCAACGCCTGAGATCCAGAACCCCGAGGAAACGCCCACCCCCATGGCGCAGGTCACTTTCATCGCCGTACTGCCCGAACCGTTGGCAGAAGGGGAAACGCTGGCCATCGCCATCCTCGACGAGGTGACGGGCCTGGCCTTGAATAACGCCTTATTCCCCATGCAGCCTCGTGACCCGCAATCATATGCGGTGTCCCTGGCCTTCCCGCTCCGGTCCATCGTGAAATATCGCTACGTGCGGCGCACCAACGTGCAGTTACAGGAAGATACCGGCACAGACGTGGCGGTCCGCTATCGCATGTACCAGGTCAACGGTCCGGGCGAGACGCGCGACATCATTGCCGGCTGGATCGACCGCACCTTTACAGGGCCAACCGGCAGCATCGAGGGCGAGGTCTACGCCGATGGCGGCGGTCCGCTGGCCAATATCATGGTCACGGCGGGCGGCGTACAGACGATCACCGATTCCGCCGGGCGCTTCGATTTAGAGGGACTGCCGCCCGGCACCCACAACCTGGTCGCGTATGCGCTGGATGGCACCTACCAGACCTTCCAACAAGGCGCTTCGGTCCTGGAAAACCTGAACACGCCGGTCAAGATTTACCTGAAGTCTGCGCCGCTGGTGAATATTACATTCAATATCACCGTGCCGGCCAACACCCTGCCTGGCGCTCCAGTACGGTTTGCCGGCAACCTCTTCCAATTGGGCAACACCTTTGCCGATCTGCGCGGCGGGCTGAGCGCGGTCGCGGACCGCATGCCGATCATGAATGCACTGCCGGATCGAAACTATACCCTCAGCCTGCGCCTGCCGGCCGGGACGGATCTGCGCTACAAATACACCCTGGGAGATGGCTTCTGGAATGCGGAACACAAGACCAACGGCGAGTTCAAGCTCCGGCAACTGATCGTCCCCGAACAGGATACGGTCTTCAACGAAAGCGTCGAGACCTGGCAAGCGGGCAATTCTGCGCCAATCTTGTTCGAAGCGGATGTGCCTGGCAACACGCCCGTTGGCGATATCATTTACATACAGTTCAATCCCTACGGCTGGACAGAGCCGGTCCCGATGTGGCCGATTGGGAACAACCGTTGGGTGTATAAGCTCTACAGTCCGCTCAGCATCCTGGGTTCCTTCGGGTATCGTTACTGCCGGGCAGGCCAATGCGGCAGCGCGGACGATACCGCCAGCCGGGGAGATGATTCCAGCGGTCGGCAGGTTTCCACCAGTCTGGCTCCGCAGGATATTCAAGATACCGTCAATTCCTGGGCCTGGCTGGAAAGCACCGATCCCACCAATCTGGTCGGTGTGCCGGTCACACCCCGTCAGGATGCGTTCGTAGCCGGGGTAGAACTGCAGACCACCCAGCACCCGAACTGGGTCACCTCTATCCCGCAGGCGATGCAAAACATCCAGGCGCTTGGCGCCAACACGGTTGTTTTGACGCCTACCTGGACCTATAGCAAATCATCTCCGCTCGTTTTGGCGCCCATCCCTGGCAAGGATTCCTTCTGGAACGACACGTACCGCATGGTAACCCAGGCCCGCGCTTTGAATATGAACGTGGCGATCTTTCCCACCCCGCGCTTCGAAACGAGTGCGGAGGCTTTCTGGGCTGGTGCGCCAAAAACCGAAGACTGGTGGCAGGCCTGGTTCGACCACTATCGCGCTTTTGTCGTCAACTATGCCGACCTAGCTGCTCAATCCGGCGCGCAGACCCTGATCCTGGGCGGCGATTGGATCGGGCCGGCTTTGCCCCGCGGGGCCCTGTCAGATGGCACCACCTCATCGGGAGTCCCCTCGGACGCCGAAACCCGCTGGAAATCGGTGCTCACCGAAGTACGTTCCCATTTCCGCGGCACGATCCTGTGGGCCTTGCCCTATGACCGGGAATATGTAGACACACCGCTCGGCTTCCTGAGCGACATCGACGGCATTTACCTGCTGTGGAGCTTGAAACTGAGCAGCTCGAGCAACCCGAGCAAGACCGAAATGAGCGATGAAGCCGGCCGCCTGATGGACACCAATGTTTCGCCGCTGGCCTCTCTGATCGGCAAACCGATCATCATCGCCGTGGCGTATCCCTCGGTGGAAGGCGCCGCCGACGGCTGCATCGATGACGGGAACGGCGGCTGCCTGCATTGGACGCAGCTCAGCCCTCCGGACCCGGCCGCCTCTTCCGCTGACGTGGACCTGCAACTGCAGGCTGACATGTACGAAGCCATGCTGACGGCGGTCAATGCGCGCCAGTGGGTGGGCGGCATCGTCAGCCGCGGCTACTATCCCCCCACCATCCTGCAAGACAAGTCCGCCTCCATCCATGGCAAACCTGCCGCAGACGTTTTGTGGTATTGGTATCCGAGGTTATTGGGAACGATTCAATAAATTAAGTTGATCCGTATTTGATATGGTAACGAACTGAGTTGTTTCAATACCTGAGCGACTGAAGTCGCTACTACGTTAGAATCCTAAAGGAGCGCCGAGTTTTCCCGGCGCTCCTTTTTTTCAACGTTCGAAGATGACCGCATTTTTCGTTTCACTGACCAGCCTGTACTGGCCGGACTCCCGGACCGAATCCAACAGCAAATCGAGTGAGGCCTTCAACGGAGAGGCACTCCCTTCCGGCAACATTTTAATCAGCAGGTAGCGGTGATCCAACCCATTGCGCTCTCCCCACGCTTCGATGCAGTCCGCCTCGGCGCAGTGTTGCAGCGCGACCAGTTCTCCGTAAAATGGGAAAAAATCTGCGCCCAGGGTCCATTCGGCGCCTTGCAGCGTGGTCAGGCTGCGCTGCTTAGTCAGCGCCGGGAACCATTCCTGGAAAGGGTCCTTCATCGAGTATTGCTCGCCCGTCAGCAGCAAGAAGTCGCTGCCGGGTGGGCTGTTTGCATCCACCCAGGCGATCGTCTCGCGATCCGCCGCGGACAGGCTGGCTCCGGCCAATCCTATTCCAAAGATTGCAGCACCGAAGAACAGATAAAAGCCAACCCCGAACATGGAAAGGCTCACAAAGCGGTCAGCAAACCAGGTCCCAGCGTGCCCTCGCAGAGAAAGCAAGGCCGGGGCCAGCAACTCGTCGAAGCCAAAGGCTGCCAGCATCGCCAGCGGCACCAACGCCATCCCGCCAGCGCTGCGCGGATCCAGGAAAAACGGGAATACCAACCAGACCGGCAGCAGGAAATCCCGCCGCGCCAGGACCGCCAACAGACCGATCACCCCGAAGGCCACCGTCAGGTTAAAAAAGACGCCGCTCCCTATCTGTAACGTCAGCAACTGGGCCAGGTGGAAGGCACCATCATCGCTGGTCTGGAAGGCGGACTGGAAGGGAGCCAGCCCATGATATCCAAGCACCGTCCACCACCAGGGCGCCGTCAAGGCAACTACGCCCAGGGCGACAGCAAACGACCAGAGCAAAGCCAGCCTGGAGCGCCCGCGGAAGAGCCACAGCAGGATACAAGCCGCAGCCGCTTGCAAGCCGGTCTCAGGGTGGCTGAGAAAGGCCAGGGCGCCGAACAGCGCCGTCAAAGCGGCGTACCGTCCGGAGGTCCGAGTGAAGAGGCGGTTGGCGAAGGCGATGGTCAGGAACAGGAACAACAGTCCAAAGGAACGCGTGATTCCCCCGCCCATGATCGCCCAGCTGAACGAATTGGGGACCAGTCCATAAAACAGGGTGGCAAGCGCAGCCTGCAATGGGGAACGCAGGATTTCCCTGGCAAGCAGGTAAAAAGCCAGAAGTGAGAGCGCACTGACCAACGGCGGCAACCAGCGGACCACGTCGAGAGCCGGGATGCGAAACAGGCTGGAAATCAAACCCGTGGCATAGAAGCCAAAGGGCGAATACGCGTAGGGAATGCCGGCCAGATTGTACTGGGTGAAAGCCGGGAGCAGAAAGTGATCGGCCTTGAGCTCCTCGACCATGACGTAGAACATGCCCCCGTCGTTGACCGGAAACCCGGCCATGAAAACCGGCATGAAACGGACGATGCCTCCGAGCAGGATGGCAAGCAGGAGAAAAACTTTATAGGCGTCTTTGTTGTCCATGAATTGGAGTATCTCCACGTTTGTTCGAAAATTTCCTTTTGAGTATAATCGCTCCGATACGGCAACCGAGCTTAAATGGTAGGAATATCTCGCGTGTTTTCTCTTTAATAAGCTGTCCATCCATTACATCTTCAACCTATTGCAGAAAGCGTTCGGTAATTTCTTTGGCAATATCACATTCGAAAAAGGATACCCGAAAATTGGGGTGCGGGCGTGCGCCCCGCACCCCAATTTTCGGACCTCTTTTGAATATTCAGGAAAAGAACAGAATCGAATTACCAAACGCTCCCATTGCGACATAAACCATCGCCGAACTGGAGGAGACATGAAAAAATTTACCCGGGGGCTGACCCGCGTTTTGATCGCGCTGATCGTTATTGCTGTGCTTGTGGGGGCAACCGGAGCATATTACCTGAATAGCTACGTTCCCAAGAGCGTAGCGCCCAAGTCGTTCCCGCAAGCGGACGGGGATCTGCATCTTGCCGGGCTCGACGGCCCGGTGGACGTCTATCGCGATGAGATGGGGATCCCGCACATCTACGCCAGCACTACCCATGACCTGTTCTTCGCACAAGGATACGTGCATGCCCAGGACCGTTTCTGGCAGATGGACTTCTGGCGGCACATTGGCTCCGGCCGTCTCTCGGAGATGTTCGGCTCAAGCCAGCTCGATACCGACAAATTCCTGCGCACGCTGGGCTGGCGCCAAACCGCCGAACAGGAGTATGCCGGGCTGGACACGAAAACGAAAGCCATCCTGGATGCCTACGTCGAGGGCGTGAACGCCTATATCGGCGACCGGGAACCGGTCGAGATCAGCCTGGAATATTTGATCCTGACCGGCGTGCTAAATCGCGGCTATCAGATCGAACCGTGGACGCCGGTCAACTCGTTGACCTGGGGCAAGGCCATGGCCTGGGACCTGCGGGCCAACATGGACGAGGAAATCGAACGCGCGATCCTGCTGAAAAGCTTCACGCCCGAACAGGTCAACGAACTCTTCCCGCCTTACCCCGAAGACCATCCTGTCATCGTCCCGGAGATAGGCGGAACAGTAACCGGTTACCAGCCTCCAGTCTCCGACACGCAAGGGCAATCTCTAAATACGACCCTTTCAAACGCAGACCTGGCTCAATTGGCAGACCAATTAGCCCTGCTCGACTCTCTGCTGGGTCCGGCCGGTTCGGGCATCGGTTCCAACTCCTGGGCGGTATCGGGAGACCTGACCGCTTCCGGCGCCGCCATCCTGGCCAACGATCCGCACCTGGGCATCCAGATGCCGTCGATCTGGTACCAGAACAGCTTGCATTGCCGCCCTAAAACGGAAACCTGCCAGATGGACGTGGCCGGCTTTTCCTTTGCCGGCGTGCCCGAAGTGGTCATCGGCCACAACGATAGGATCGCCTGGGGCTTCACCAACGTCGGCCCCGACGTCATGGATCTGTACATCGAAAAGGTCAATCCCGATAATCCGAACCAATATGAGGTCAACGGGAAGTGGGTGGACTTCGAAACGCGCACCGAAACCCTCGAGGTAGCGGGCGGTGAGCCGGTCGAGATCACGGTGCGAACCACCCGTCACGGCCCGGTGCTGAGCGAATTGTTCGGTCCGCTCAAAGACCAGGTCGATCTCGTAGAAGATCCCGAAGCACAACCTTTCAAAGATAGGGCAGGGCTGGATCTGCCCGAACATTATGTCATTTCGCTGGCCTGGACAGCGCTAACCCCCTCCACGCCCTTCGAGGCCATCTGGGGCTTCAACCTGGCCGGGAACTGGGACGAATTCCGGGAAGCCGCGCGTCATTTCCACGTGCCGGCCCAGAACCTGCTGTACGCCGACGTGGACGGCAACATCGGCTACCAGATGCCCGGCGACATTCCCATCCGGGCGAACGGCGACGGACGCACCCCCGTGCCCGGCTGGACTGACGAATACAACTGGACCGGTTTTATTCCTTTCGAAGAGCTGCCCTACGCGCTCAACCCTGCCAGCGGCTACATCGCCACCGCCAACAACCAGGTCAACCCTCCTGATTATCCCTACCTGATCACCACTGACTGGAACTACGGCTTCCGCGCAACCCGCATTGTGGACATGCTCACAAACGCGCCGGGGAAGATCGACATCGCCTACATCCAGTCCATGCAAGCGGACGCGAAGAACCTGAATGCCGAGACCCTGGTCCCGGCCCTGTTCGCGCTCGACCTGGACCCCGAGCTGGCTGCCGTTCGAGATCAGACTCTCGGCTCCTGGAATTACCAGGACCGGGCCGACGCACAGTCTGCGGCCGTCTTCGAGCACTTCTGGTGGCACCTGCTAAGCGACACCTTCAACGATGACCTGCCCGAAGACTACTGGCCGGGCGGCGGCTCGCGCTGGTACGAGGTCATGCGCGAGCTGGTCAACCAACCAAACAGCCAGTGGTGGGATGACAAAGAAACACGAAATGCAGTAGAGACCCGCGACGATATATTCGCGCGCGCCTTCGAAGAGACGGTGGCCGCAGTTGCAAGAAGAATATGGCAAGGATGTGTCCAAATGGCCAGCCTGGGGCGAGATCCATGGCGCCACCTTCCGCAACGCCACGCTGGGCGAATCGGGCATCGGCCCGATCGAAGCGCTGTTCAACCGCGGGCCCTTCCCCACCGGCGGCGGCCAGGAGATCGTCAACGCCACCAGCTGGACGGTAGGCGAATCCTTCGAAGTGGACTGGCTGCCGTCCATGCGCATGATCGTGGATCTTGGGGACTTGAACAACTCGCTCACGGTCCACACCACCGGCGAATCCGGTCACGCCTACAACCCACACTATGACGATATGGCCCCGCTGTGGGCTTCCGGCCAGTACTATCCGATGCTGTGGGATGAGGAGAAAGTGACCAGCAACGCCGAGGAGCATTTGCGGTTGGTGCCTGGAATAGAGGAATGAAGAACCCGTTGCAACTTCGATCGTTGTCTTTAAGGACCGTGGGGCGGGTTGGTACCCGCCCCACATTTTTTAAATCACTTTCCACTCTTTAACGGGATAGAGACCCGAAAGGTCAATCGAATTAAAAGAAGTGACTGTCACCATCTCAGGTGGACAGTCACTTCTCGAATGAACCGGCGCACGGCCAGCGGGATTACACCCCTCAGACGCTGCCCGTGCTGCAGGAGGCGGCCGGGCTTGAGCCGTACGAGAGCGAAGCGCCATCGCCCCCGGACTTTGACGCAAAGGTGGACATTTTCTTGCGCACCTGCTCGCTTCCGCAGGACGGGCAAAGGACCCCATCAGTGTTAAAACCAAAAACCAGTTCTTCAAAGATCCGCTCACAATCTTTGCAAACAAATTCAAAGATAGGCATATCTGCTCCTTGACATATGAGATTCCAGAGTTTAGATGCAGGAGCCGGGGAAAAGTTACATGATTCCGAGCATGCCTACAATTAACCCCCAGGCCGTGGAAAACTTCTATTCTCTTTCCAATACGCCAGCCAGGCAAACACTATCACGCCCGCGTAACTGGCCAGCAGGTCGTTAAGCGACATCGTGCGGGCCGGGAAGAGCGACTGGCTCCACTCTTCCAGTCCGATCAGGATGGCCAGGAACAGGCTGACGGTCAGGAGGAGGCGGGCGGCATTCCTTTTAGGGAAAAAGACCGAGAGCGCTTTTGTTCAGCAAAAAACTCAGCAGTCCCGAACAGGAAGAAATGTCCCATTTTATCCCCGCCCGGGAAACTGGCCAGCTGTTCCAACGGGAGCGGCAACGCGTCCGCATTGGCAGCCACCACAATCGCGACGATCAAGAGCACAAAAACCACTGTCGTCATCAGGAGCCGTCTCTGCATAAAAACAGAGACGCCTTACGGCGTCTCGACCTTGACCTTATCCTTCTCGATCTTTTCCTGCAAGCCCTCCTGCCGCGTTTTCCAGGCTTCGTAAAAGACCGGGATGAGCGAGATCAGGATAATCGCAATGATCACAAACTCGAAGTTCTTTTGTACGAAAGGCAAGGTGCCGAAGTAATAGCCCGAGAAGGTTAATAACGGCACCCATACGAGCCCGCCGATCAGATTGTACGAGAGGAAGTACCCGTAGGGCATCTTGCCAACGCCCGCCACGAAAGGCGCAAAGGTGCGAATGATGGGAACAAAGCGCGCCAGAAAAATCGTCTTGCCGCCGTGCTTCTTGAAGAAGGCTTGCGTGCGCTCAATGTACTCCTTCTTCACCCAGCGGCTGCCGTAGGCCCGCTCCCCCACATAGTGCCCGATCCAGTAGTTGACCGTATCGCCCAAGACAGCCGCCACGATGAGCAAACCCACTAACAAGTACACGTTGAGCGCGCCCCCCATGACGGGCGAGGCAAACGTGCCGGCTGCAAAAAGCAGCGAATTGCCCGGCAGGAAAGGGGTGACCACAAAACCGGTCTCCATGAAAATCACGAAGAATAACAAAGCATAAGTCCAGGTCCCGTACTGGCTGATGATATTGGCCAGGTGTTCGTCAAGGTGTAAGAACAAATCGATTAGGAAATTAATAAGCTGCATGGTTCTCTCTCAAAGTAGGATAGCAAAGCAGCAATTCTCACATGGCTTTGCTGGATTGCCAAATCCAGCAAGAATGGCTCGGATTTGGCAACACCGCACTTGCGTTCGGTGCAAGTGTCCTCGCCAGCAAAAGCGCCTGTTTTTTTCTCAAAATGAGAATTGCTGATAGCAAAGGGCGATTATACACTGTTCTCGTCGTCCGAGAAGGAGCGCGAGCCGGCGATCCCAATACTGCTTACCCAGTCCGCTAGTACTAGCGAGAGCAGGCTGCCGAGGGTGGAAAGGCCTAAATTAAGCTCGCCCAGCGGCAGCAAGACCCATCCCTGCCAGATCCCTAACAGATGTCCCAGGGCAAAACCCGCCCAGCCGAAGATCAGGAACAGCAACAGCCGGCCCAATCCACCCCCTCGGATCAGGTGATAGAACACGCCATACAGGCTGGCGATTAATAATGCAAATAACAAAGATGGAATTGTCATGGCCCACTCCCTCATCTTCCAATGTAGTAACTGCGCGCGAAATTAGACGATCATTCCACCGCCAACAACCAAATTCCCGTCGTAGAAGACTGCCGCCTGTCCCGGCGTGACGTCGCGCTGCGGCGCATCGAACCGGACCCTGGCCTGCCTGCCGCCTGCGAGGGGCGTGACCTGCGCCCAGGCTTCCCGGGCCGTGTAGCGGATCTTGACCTCAGCGCGGAAAGGTTCGCCCGGCGGCTGCCCCCGCCATCCAGTTGACCTCGTCAGCGATCAATTCCTGGGTACCCAACTCGTCCGCTGCGCCGACGATGAGGGTATTCGTAGCCGCATCCTTGCCCAGCACGTACAGCGGAACGGGCGAGCTGAGGCCCAATCCCTTGCGCTGACCGATGGTGTAGTTCGCCAGCCCGTGATGGGTACCGAGCGCCTGCCCCTCCCGGGACACGATTTCACCGCTCACCAGCATGTCCGCTGCGTTGCGCTGGATGAAGTTGCGGTAATCCTCCCCGGCCAGGAAGCATAGATCCTGGCTGTCAGGGCGCTTATAGACCGGCAGCCCCAGGTCTTCGGCCATTTTGCGGATCTCCGTCTTGGGGTACTCCCCCACCGGAAAGAGCGCCCGCGCCAGTTTTTCCTGATTCAAAACGTGCAACACATAGGATTGGTCTTTGGCAGGATCGACCGCGCGCAGAAGTTGCTGTTCCCCCTCTGCCGTAGTCTTCTTGCGCGCATAGTGTCCGGTCGCCATCGATCCGCGCCGAGCGCCAGGGCATGCTCGAGCAAGAACGTCCAGCGGATCTGGCGGTTGCATAGCAGGCACGGATTGGGCGTGATCCCGGCTGCATAGCCATCCAGGAAATACTGCACCACGGTTTCACGGAAGACTTCCTTGGCGTCCACCACGTAAAAGGGGATGTCGAGTTTGGCCGCTACCCGGCGCGCCATGGCCATCGAATCCGGGGTGCAGCAGCGGTTGGACTCTTCTTTGCCGGGCTCCGACCACAGGCGCAGCATCATGCCGATGACGTCATAGCCCTGCTCCCTGAGCAGTGCCGCCGCAACAGACGAATCCACGCCACCGGACATAGCAACGACTACTTTAGTCATGAATTCACCACGGATAAAAGGGATGAACAAGATGTTTTAGATGTGCCCATTGACTGCTGTTTCCATACGTCAGAAGGCAAAATTCACCTCGATTTCTATCTTCGGCTTGCCAAAATTAATTAACAAGCAAACTGGCAAACCACTTGCTCGCAAATAATTCAAACCTGCATCATGTGCGTGTTATCAAATGAGCGTGCTACTTTGAGTTCTACCAATACTTTCTCTTCAACCAACAAATCCGCAAAAAATTCTCCAACCAATTTCTGATCATAATACACTCAAATTGGGTGTTGCTGTTTTACTTGCAGCTCGACTTTTAACATTTCATGCGCCAGGGAGTTTTCGTATACTTTCTCCACGAAACCAATACCGAGCGTATTGCTCACTTTGAAGGCACAACCGATGACTTTCTCGGTAATTTTACTGAGCTCGTCAGATAGCATATCCATCCTTTTTCTCCTCTTTATCCGTGTTTATCCGCGTTCATCTGTGGTTTAGTTCTCTAACATTCTCCACCAGAGACGGAAGGGTCTGAAAGAATGATTCAACATGCTCGATGGTCGTCCCGCTGCCGAGCGTGACGCGCAGGGAACCGAGGCCCCACTCACGAGAAAGCCCAATCGCGGAGGTGACTTCGCTCGGCTCCGGGTTGCCGGTTTTGCAGGCCGAGCCTGAGGAGCAGGCAAATCCGGCCGCATCCAACATTTGCAGGAGCAGGTTCCCGTCTACATTCTTAAAGGCAAACGAGACATGATTCGGCAGGCGCAGCTCAGGATGACCCGTCAGGCGGGAATCAGGGATTTCTTCCAGAACCGCGCCGATGATTCGGTCGCGCAAAGGCCGCACATGCGCAACGCGTTCTTCGCGCTCTTCCACGGACAGGCGCAGGGCTTCGGCAAAGCCAACCATGTAAGGCACGTTGGAAGTCCCGGCCCGCAGGCCGTGTTCCTGGCCGCCACCGGTTATTTGGGGGAGTAATGGCGTGTCCTTTCGGACGTACAGAACGCCAATCCCTTTTGGCCCGTAAAACTTGTGCCCGCCTAAGGAGATCAGGTCGGCGCCGAGTTCGGTCACATCGACCGGCAAATAAGCCGCTGCCTGGACCGCATCTGTGTGGAACAGAGCGCCATAGCGATGGCAAATTTCGGCAATTTCCTGGATGGGGTTCAGCGTGCCAATCTCGTTGTTGGCATACATGACCGAGACGATGGCCGTCTCATCACACATCGCATTTTCGACCGCCTCGGGCGTAACCATGCCGTACTCGTTTACGGGCAGCCATTCGAGCGAAAATCCATCATGACCGGCAAGTTGTTCGGCGGTTTTGCTGACAGCGTGATGCTCGGTTTGGGAGGTCAATATCCACTTGCGGCCCGTTTTTTCGGCCATGGCCTGCGCGCCGCCCCGCAGCGCCAGATTGTCCGATTCGGAGCCGCAGGAGGTGAAAATGACCTCGTCCGGCTGGCAGTGGAGGGCCGCGGCGACGGTCTCGCGGGCATCTTCCACCGCAGCTTCGGCGCGCTGTCCATAACGGTGGATAGATGAGGGGTTCCCGAACGAGTTCGCGGAAATACGGTAGCATCGCGTCCAGGACGCGCGGGTCTACGGGGGTTGTGGCAGCATAATCCAGATAAATCATGTCCATGATTATACCTGTTCAAGCTTGCCTAATATTACAACGCAAAGTGGTTATCTAGGATTTTGCGTGAAAAGGGCCGGATTTGGGGGTGCGAGCGTGCGTACGCACGCTCGCACCCCCAAATCCGCGTTTCTACCGCGGAAATTCCCAAAGAGCCCGCAAGGTTCCAATAACATCCCGAAAAAATGAACCTCAGTACTCGGTCTCGCGGCTGAGGACCAGCAAGGTCAGGTACGTGGTCCGGCCGATGTCATACAGCTTGGCCGGGTCGATATTCTCGATCATATCTTGCGGTGTATGCGCCAGGGCGTCTGAGCCATCCCAGGAAATCGAAAGGGTCATGGCATCCCGGCCGCCAAATGCAGTGGGAAGGGGCATCCCGTAGTGAGGGTTACGCCCCCGGGTGGTGGTAGGGATCTTGTAACGGGAAGCCGCTTCCTGGTAGAGCTTGACCAGGCGGTAACTGCTGTCGTTGCCGAGGTTGATCGCCTCCCCCGTCCCGTAACCGACGCCGGAGAGCTCGATTACGCTTTCCACAGTCAAACTGCTCGCGCCGGGACGCGCGTTGAGCACGTTGACCACGCTCAAACCTTCCTGGCGTTCCCCGCCGGCCCAGGCCACGAACAGGATGGTCTTATCGGGCTGATAATTACTTTCTTTCACCAGGCGAGCGAGCTCGAGCATCATGGCGACGCCGCTGGCATTGTCATTGGCACCGGGGTAGAGCGTCCCGGTCAGGTCGGTTCCCAGGCCGTCGTAATAGGCGCTGACCATGATCACCTGGTCATCCAAGCCCATCAAATAGCCCTGCCCGGGGATCACGCCCATCACGTTGATGTAGCGCTCCTCTAAATAATTGTCCGCCTGTCGCGGCAGCTCCGACAAACTAACCTGTGTCCCTTCGGCGGTAAGTTTCATCTCGCCGGGTTCCAATGTTTCACGGGCAGCGTTCAGCTCCGCCAGGCTGCTCCCGGTTGTTTGCAACAATGTATCAGCCACTTCGGGAGAGATCGTCATAATCGGGCAAACTTGGGCCCTGCCCGGAGGCCCAAACGATAACGAACGGTATGGATATACATCCCTACGCACCAGGGAGTAGGTTTGGTTGGCAACGACCAGAATCCCTTTAAGCGGTTTTGAGTTAACCTTCTCCAGGTCGTCCGCGTTCACAATCACGATATGATCCACGGCCTCGCTGTTACTCAACCCAAATTCGTCGGTCAAGGTGGCATCCAGCACCGGGCCGTAAGCCACGCCCATGACCGGCGCCTCCGTCTCCCCAGCGCTACTAGCAGAGAGGGCAATCTCTGTAAAATCTCGTTTGTATTCCAATTTCCTGGCCGGCTGCCCGGACCCGTCCAGAATGGTGAGTTGTGGCTCTTCGAACAGGTGATAACGCGGCTGGACCAGGTGCTGCATGTAGGTGTGGTTCTCGCCAGCCGGGAAGATACCTATCTCTTTCATGCGGGAGGCAACGTAAATCGCCGCCATACTCGCACCGGGCGTGCCTGTTTCCCTTCCTTGTAGTTGAAGGGAAGAAAGATTCTCGATATCTTGCATCACGCGCTTCTCGTCAAATTTCAATCCTTCCGGGCGATAAACGCTCAACGGTACGGAGGATTGCAGAACCAAAACAACAACGAGTGCGAAACCAACTCCTGCCATCAAGGTGTAGCGGTTGAACAGGCGGCTCAAATTCGAATACGTATCTTCGAGGTATCGCCGTAAGCCTTCCCCAAACAGGTTGAAGGTCATGATGGAGAGGAACACCGCCAGGCCCGGATACAAAGCCATCCACGGGTAGCTGCGCCAATACTGGCGTACGTTCGCAATCAAGGCTGCCCATTCCGGCACGTCCGAATAAAAAGCGATCACCGGTACCATCGCACCCGCTTCCCCGATCATGGCGCGGAACCCGCCGCCCATGAAAATGTTCAGGTACCCCAGCTCCGCCAACAGCATCAAGACGCCGCCCATTTCCAGCGCCGCCAGGACAATCAGGGAATTGACCAGGTTCGGAATGACGTGCCGTGCCAGGATCTGATCGGGTCGAGAGCCGACCGAGCGAGCAGATTCGATGAAGAGTTGCGGCTTCAACGAAATAACCTGCCCGCGCACGAACTGCGCCACCTCGCCCCATCCGACCACCGAGATGGCGACGACGAACACCCACATGCCCTGCTGGATTCCCAGAGCCTGAATCAAGATCATGGCAAACAAGGTGAGCGGGAACGCCGCCCACACCCCCACCGCGCCAGTGACCAGGCGGTCGAACCAGCCACCGCGTTGCCAGCCGGCCAGAATCCCCAAGGTCGCACCGAGCAGCAACCGCGCCAGCATCCCGAACAGGGCGAGCGTCAAAGTCCTTTTGCCCCCCGCCAGGACGAGCGCCTGGATGTCGCGCCCGATATGGTCCGTCCCCCAGGGAAAAACCGACGATGGCTCGTAAGGCGGCGACCCGATCTTGCCGTTGACGGACATGACGCCATGCACCTGATACGGGCTGATATCGCTAAGTCGCTCCCCGAAAAGAACCACTCCCAGCAAGGTAACCAGCATGACAGACCCAAGGATAAAGGCAGGGTTGGCCAGAAAATTACGCCACAACCAGCGGCGACGCTCCACCACAGGTTGCTCCTTATCAAGGGGGAGCAGGTTCAATCCGGTTGGAAGTGGAGGCAGGTTTGACGTCTTGGGTGACCTGCGCCGGCGCAGGTCCCTCAGCCAGGCGGAAAGTGTGTTGCCTGCTTCCTTGATCCAGCCGAGGAACGTTCCATGGTCTTCTTTCTCCTCTGTTTCCCCATTCGTGCGCAGGCGTGCGTCGATAAGAGGAAAGGAAAACTCGATCAGTAGGTTAACGAACAAGAAGAAAAGCCCGAGCGAAAGAATTAAATCCGTGACCAGCGCATCGTTACCCTGTTGGATGGCATCCAGTAGCATGAGCCCTACCCCGGGCCATTCAAAGAAGACCTCCACGACCGGCAGGCTCGCCAGAGAATAGCGCAGGGATGAACCCAGCGTTGTTAAAGTCGGAATAAGGATGTTGGGCAACGCGTGTACGTTGCGAACCATACGCCAGGTTAAACCCTTGGAATAGGCCGTACGAATATAATCCTGCCCTAAAACTTCGCGCATGGTTACATACGTGACCTGCGCAATCTGCGCCAGAGGGCGCATGGCCAGGACAATGGCAGGCATGATAAGGTGCGCATCCCAGCCGAATCCTCCCGAAGGCAATACCTGGATATCCAGGGTGCGGTGCACCCAGATATTCAGCACCCATAAAAACATCGCGAACAAAAAGCTGGGCGTGGAAGCGCCTAACACCGAAAAGAGCATCACGAGCGCCGAGGAGGTCTTCCGTTTCGCCAACGCCGCGGCAATCCCCAACGGTAAGCCAATCACCAGCGCCAGGCCCATTCCCAACAATAACAAACCAGCGCTGGCTTTGAGGGTTTCAGATATGACCTGCAGCGCGGCAACATTTTCTTTGTGCCAGTAATAGGTCTGCGGGTGGTTGAAAAGATAACTTCCCACCCGGATCAATGCCTCCCAGGCCGCCTGCAGGGGTTGCGCAGGCAAATGCTCGCGACCGCGTTCAGCCAGAATCAAGCCCCAAGACGTCAAATAGGCAATCACCAACAAAGTCGCCACCACATTGAGGGCGCGACGAACCAGTAACTTAAGGTCCTTGGAAGAGACGCCTGCGAATCCGTCTTCATTTGCCTGAGCTGCAGGTTCAGGCGCTGTATTTGTTTCCGGAGTCTCTGCGAAAGACATAAGGGAGGATACAACAGGTTGGGCCCTGCCAGCCCCCTGGCTTGCTCCCATTTCCTCTGGTGATTGTTGCTCCGCGGTGAGCAACTCCCCCAACTTTCCCCAGGCCTCCTTGACTTGCTTCCAAAGGTCGTCGCGCGAACCCCGGTTGACCAGGATGAGATCGACATCTTTGAGCTGCGTTTTTGCTTCCGGCTGCTTCTGGACATACTGGCGAGCCCGCTCCTCGCTCCAACCTTTTTCCCGGGTTAGATTCGAAAGCTGTTCTTCTGCCGAGGCCGTAACGATCCAGACTTGATCGCAAAGCTCACGCAGCATCAACCGGCTCAAGTTGGCCGCTTTGATCACGACCGTCTTTTGTTTGGCGCGCTGAATCAAGTGGACCGTCGCCCCTTGAACCAAAGGAGCGAGGAGCGCCTGCAGTTTTTCTCGGGCTTGACGGTCTGTGCGGATGATCTGATACAGCTTGGCCCGGTCTACTTGACCGGCCTGGTTTAAAATTCCTGCCCCGAAATACTCTATAACAGGTTGATACCCTGGAGCGCCTTTTAGAAGAACGCGGTTTGCAATCTCATCCGCGTCAATCGGGAAAGCCCCCAGGTCTTCGAGCATTTTTTGAACTTCGTCTCTCCCGGTCCCCGCTCCCCCAACCAATCCGATCACCGTTTTCTCTGGCCATTTGTTCTCTGTCATGGATTCCTTTATGGATCACCTCTTGGATGATTCGTCAATGGTATGATGATCAACAAAGTGTACGCGCTGAAATTATACTTTAAGGAGACCTTTCTATCATGCTTCTCCAGTATGGTTCAGTTGTACAAATTAATACTCAGATGCCGTTTTGTTGTAAAATAAACCTCATCTCACTCGGCAAAGATAGTCAGAATGAAACCCGAATTCCCAATCTTCAAACCCCGCTACCCACTACGTACCAAACTGGTCATGCTGCTCCCGGGCGCGCTTTTCTTCGGCATGATGTGCAATGCCGCCTTCACTTTTGCCCGAATTCCTCTCATCTTCTGGTTATCTGCGCTTGGCATTGGCCTGTTCACCTCATTGATTCCCTTTTTCTTCATCCGGGAAGTTCGTTTTCCGGGCGCGATGGTGGTACGTCGACATTTCCTGCCGGATCGTTTTTTCGACTACAAGGAATTTGAGCAAATCAATCCGGATTCTATCCAGGCCGGCGGACAGCGCATTCGCATGGGTGAGGTCAAAAACCTGGATGAACTGAAAGCGATGGCCCAGCGGTGGATAGCGGCCAGGACCTTGAAAGAGTCCCGGGGCAGCACACAAAGCTCAGAAAGTCCCTATTTTCAACGCGGGTACGGGACTTATGCCGGCTTTTGGGGTTTGATGTTTGGCGTCATCGTCATGTTGATGGATCTGCCCTGGCTGCAGTTCGACCCGCGCTGGGTGCTGGGCGGTACATTCCTGCTTTTCTATTTTGCATACATATATGTCGTACCGAAATATCTATAGGTTGCAAATTTCTTTCCTCGTTCTGCTCGCTTTTTCAGCCTGCGCTCCCTCGCCTGAAATGCAAGCGACCATGACGGCAACCGCCATCACCGCTACCGCGGCCGCCTGGACGGACACCCCGCCTGCGACCGCTACCGTTAAACCTACGCAAACGCCGACGGTCACAGTGACCCCAACTGATACCCTGACGCCCTCCGTTACACCTTCCCCAACCATTACGCCCACGCCAACCTTTGCCTTCCCCTCGGTGACCGTCAACAAGCAGGCGCATTGCCGTTACGGACCTTCGGTTGCCTACCTGCACGCAGCGGATCTGTATCCCGGCGACACGGGCACTGTCCGCGGGCGCTTTCAATACAGTTCGTGGCTGTACATCAAGTTCGACAAATTGGACTATTTCTGCTGGGTTGCCCCTTCCGTGGTTGACGTGCAAGGCGATATCAGCACCATCAACTACGCAGAGCTACACCTCCAGTCGATCGGCTCCAACCAATACGGACCTCCAAAAGGCGTAACAGCCGTCCGAAACGGGAATCAGGTCACGGTCAGTTGGAACCGGGTCGAAATGACCAAAGACAAAGATCGAGGCTACTTGATCGAGGCCTTCGTCTGCCAGGACGGAGCCTACCTGTGGTGGACTTTTTCCTATCCCGACCAGTACACTACCAGCTATACGGTCCAAGACGATCCTGGCTGTCCTGCGCCTTCGGAGGGAAAGCTGTACACCGTCGAAAAACACGGTTTTTCCAAACCGGCCGAAATTCCCTGGCCCGCGCCATAATATTCAGTAAACCAGAGAATAACTTAGGGAAGCCCGAAAACAGGGGTGCGGGCGTACGCCCGCACCCCTGTTTTCGGGAACTCCTTCAACTTTTGTGGTTACCTGAATGGATTCTTCTATTGACAAACGCTCCCCTCTTGCGTAAACTAATTGCAATGGACGCCTATTCTTTCCGCCTGTCCCGCACATTCACCATATCCATGCCTATGGGCATGTGCAACCGCGCCTGGGCAGCGACGGAGAGTTGGCGTTAGCAAAACGCAATCTATCCATTCGGGCTGTCCTGAACGCGGACAGCCTTTTTGTTTGTATGCTTCTCGGCAGCAAGTTCTTATCCTTGTACCTTGTTGCCATTTGTATCCTTCGTGGTAAAAGAAAACGGAGTTCATCATGTCTGAAAATATTTTAATCGCCATTGCCTGGCCCTATGCCAATGCCGAGATCCACGTTGGCAACATCACCGGCTCGCACCTGCCCGGCGACATCGTCGCGCGCTACCATCGCTTGAAAGGGAACAGCGTGCTGATGGTCTCGGGCACCGATTCGCACGGCACGCCGGTGACCATCGCCGCCGACAAAGAGGGCAAACCGGTCGAAGACGTGTACAAACGCTATCACGATACCTTCCTGGAGGTCTTCCAGGGGTATGGCATCACCTACGACCTGTTCACCTCCACGCACACCGAGAACCATTTCAAGGTTTCGCAGGCCATCTTCCTGGCGCTGAAAGAGAACGGCTTCATGTTCACGCAGACATCGAAGCAGTGGTATTCCCCCTCGGCCGAGAAATTCCTGCCCGATCGCTACGTCGAAGGCACCTGCTACATCTGCGGCTACGAAGGCGCGCGCTCCGACCAGTGTGACAACTGCGGCAACGTGCTCGAGCCGGAAAAATTGATAGACCCTAAGGCGAAAACCGGCGACGGCGCGCTCGAACTGCGCGAGACTGAGCATTTCTATCTCGACCTTTCCAAGCTGGAGCCGGAGGTTAAGCAGTTCCTGCGGGAGCGGGCCGACCACATGCGCGACACCGTCCTGGGCGAATCGCTGCGCAAGATCGAAGCCGAGGGGCTTAAACCCCGCCCGATCACCCGGGACCTGGATTGGGGCATCCCGGTCCCGGTCCAGGGCTGGACCGAGGCGGGCAAGCGCATCTACGTTTGGTTCGAGGCCGTTATCGGCTACCTCTCGGCTGCCATTGAGTGGAGCAGGCTCCAGAACTTCCTCCCTGAGCGGAGGGGAGGGTAGCGACCCGCAGTCGAAGGGAGAAGCCTGGCGCGAGTGGTGGGCCAACCCGTCCGCGCGTCAGTTCTACTTCATCGGCAAGGACAACATCTTCTTCCACACGTCCCTGTGGCCGGCGCAGTTGATGGGAGCGGGCGAGCAGTTCGCCGAGATCTTCACAGAGGAAAAATTCCCGCTGACCCTGCCCTACGACGTGCCCGCCAACCAGTTCATGAACCTCGAACACAACAAGATCAGCGGCAGCCGCAATTGGGCCGTCTGGGGCCGCGACGCGCTGACCCGCTACGACCCCGACGCGCTGCGCTACTACCTGACCGCCAACATGCCCGAGTATAAGGATAGCGACTGGGACTGGGCTGAGTTCGTAGCCCGCAACAACAACGAGCTGGTTGCGAACTGGGGCAACCTGGCCAACCGGGTTCTCTCGTTCTGTTATAAGCACTGGGACGGGCATGTCCCGGACGTTGACCTGGCCTCGCTGCGTCACGCGGACCTGGACCTGCTGGCCGTCATCGAAAGCGGATTCGAGTCTGTAGGCGCCCTGCTCGAGAGCGTCAAACTGCGCGCCGCCCTGGGCGAGACCATGAAGCTGGCCACCGCCGTCAACCAGTACCTGGACGCCAACGCGCCCTGGAAGCAGATCAAGGAAGACAAGGATGAGGCCGCCAAGACGGTCTACACTGCGCTGAAAGCGATCAATTCGCTCAAGGTGCTCTTCTCGCCGTTCCTGCCGTTTACCTCTGAGAAGCTGCATGAGTTTTTCGGCTATGAGAACTCCGCTCTTCGGCGAGCAATACATCGAGGAAATCAGCGACTCGCTTGGCAAACATAAAGGGCTTCGTTATCGTGGTGTGGAGCGGGATGCCATCCCGCCCCACCAGTGGAAGCCGAGCGAATTGCAACCTGGGCAGCAGTTGAACCAACCAGAGCCTTTATTCAAGAAGCTCGATGAGAGCGTGATCGCGGAGGAGCGGGCGAGGTTAGGACAGTAAACGAGAAATCAAGTATGAGGGTGCGTCGCACCTTTCTAAACGGGATTTATTCTTAGGGTGGATTCTATTCGTTTAATGGGACATGTCTACCGGTCAGGTGCGACGCACTTACTCACCCAAATTCAATCCCAAAACAAATAATGCCGTAACTCTTTTTGCATCTTCTCAGACGGGACATAGTTCATTACAAACTCCTGATATCCTTCGGGCGAACCAAAACTGTCTCTCACAAAATCTCTGTCTATCAAAGTCCCATTTCGCATGCCAAGGAATTCCGGGTAGTTGGAATAATGCCATTGTTCCGGCCGGACAACCATACCTGCTTCGAGCGGGTTCCGGTGAATGTAACGGCACAAGTGTAATAGATATTCGTTCTTATCTATCAAAATGGCCCGGAACGGACCTTCGAATAGTGTTCCCGAACGATTATGGACTGTATTGAACGAGGAAGAGTATACGTAAAAAACAGCCTGCATAAAATCGCTGATCTTCGCTTCTCCATTTTGGCGTAAGATGAAGTGATAGTGATTTGACATCAGGCAATAGGCAATTACTGTAATGTCAAATTCTTTGATGTACTTTTTAACCTGCTTCAACAAAAAGACATAATCTCGATCGTATAGAAAATTATCCGCTCAATTCGCTCCGCGGTTGTAGACGTGATAATAATTGTTGGGGAGGAATGGGATTTTTCTTCGAGCCATACTTCTTGGAAGGGAGTGCGTCGCACCATGCTAAACGGAATTTTGTTCTCGGATTGGATTCTATCCCTTTAACGGGATATGTCTATAGGGCAGGTGCGACGCACCCTCCCCGCGAAAATTCTATATCAGACCACCTGGCTCCAATTCAGATTATAATGGATCCATGCCGGAGTGGACTGGACATATTATCGGTAGAGTACGGATCGAAAAATTCCTCGCCCGAGGCGGGATGGCAGAGGTGTACCTGGGCAGGCACCTGACCCTGGACCGTCTGGTTGCGGTCAAAGTTTTGCATAGTCACATTGAGTCGGATCCTGACCTGTTGGCGCGCTTTCACCGAGAGGCAAAGGTTGTTGCTGGATTGCGCCATCCCAACATCGTCCAGGTGTTCGACTTCGACACTCACGAAGGCCATCCCTATATTGTGATGGAGTATCTGCGCGGACAGTCCCTCTCCAGTTATTTGAAGCACCTGCACGAAACCGGACAAAAGCTCCCATTGGAACAGGCGGCCCGCATCCTGGCTGCACTGGCCTCCGGGATCGACTACGCCCACAGCCAGATGGCGATCCACCGCGACATCAAGCCGGCCAACATTCTGTTGCACAGCAAAAGCCGCGATTTCACCAAAAACACACCCCTCACCCGCAGCATCGAACCGATCATCACCGACTTCGGCCTGGTGCGGATTGCCCACGCGAAGACCCAGACAGAATCCGGGCTGGTCAGCGGGACGCCTGCTTACATGTCCCCCGAACAGGCCCGGGGCGATACGGTCGACCATCGCACGGATATCTACTCGCTGGGAATCGTGTTGTATGAAATGCTCGCCGGCCGGGTGCCCTTCGAGGGCGACAGTGCCATGGCGATCATCTACCAGCATATTCACGAACCGCCTCCGAAAATTGAGAACATCCCTGCTCACCTGCAAGCCGTCATCGACCGGGCTTTGGCCAAGAACCCGGAGGAACGCTACCAGAGTGCCCGTGACATGGCGGCTGATTTTTACGATGGGATCGGTAAGCATGCGGAAGCGAGCACCATTCACTCACTCCAGACCCAGCCGCCCCCGCGTCCCAAGCCGGTCAGAAAACGGGATCCCGTCTGGATGAGCGCCGCAATTTTCACCTGCGCCTGTTTGAGCGTCCTGATTTTGGGAGCGTTGGGGGTATCTGCTGTAACGTTCTTGCCCGGGATCAGAGCCGCCCGGGCTAACCCGACTTCGACCGAACATGCTATGAGTTCAGAACAAGAGCCAGATATCGTAGGCCTCGTTCCCGAAACCGGCACATCGCCAGCCGGAATTTTACGTTTCCAACACGGCGCCGCAGTGTTGGACCAGATCACCATCAACGCTGCGCTGGATCTTCCCCCTGAAAACACCCAATACGAGGCCTGGGTCGTGGACGACGGACACGAGCAGAGTCGCAGTCTGGGCGTTCTAGAACAGGGCGCCGACGGTCAGTTTGGCTTGACGTTCATCGATCCACAGAGCCAGAATCTTCTGGCAGACTATAACCGCATGGAGATCACGCTCGAGCCTGACCCGGATGACAGCCCCAATTCTTCCAGGAATGTTGTCTACTCATCTGGTATTCCTCCCGGATCCCTGGAGCATATCCGCCACCTCATGGTAGGCACCGAGGAAACGCCGGGACAGAAAGCCATGGCGGATGGGTTGGTTGACAACGTTTCGCTCATCAAAGCGGCGGCGGATGGCATGCTGCAAGCCTTCGACGCGGGCGATAGGCCAGGAATGCGTTCGAAAGCGGAAGCAATCGTTAGCCTGATCGTCGGCCAAGAATTTCTCAAGTATTACAACGACTGGGATGCCGATGGGACCGTCAACGATCCGGGAGACGGTTACGGACTGCTCGTGAACGGGGATCAAGCCGGTTATCTGGATGGGATGATCCACCATGCCAGCTATGCTGCAGGGGCCGCTAACGCCACAAGCGGGATCAAGATGCACGCGGGTCATGTGGAGGTTTGCGTGCAAAACCTGGAGAACTGGACTCCCGCGCTGAGGGATCTGGCCCTTAACATTGCCCGCGCTGCTGAGAACCAGGACGTAGAGGCGGATCTGCGCGAAGCCGTAACGCTTGCAAACCGGATGCTCAACGGCATCGACGTCGATGGAAATGAATCCGTCGACCCTATCGAAGGGGAAGGCGGAGCGCGCACCGCTTTCGAGCACGCGGGGTACATGTCAGATATGCCTATATTGCCGGGGGAAGACCAAATGCCTTCCCCATAATGGAGCAAAGGACATCGATTTTCTGTCCTGCGAACAGGTCATCAGGTGCGGTCTCGCCCAGCGTTTCCCGCCACAGTTCGGCGGGGCGAACGGCGAAAATTCCCAAAGAGCCTTCAACAATATCCATGACAAATCGTGTAGAATGATCTTACTCAATCACTAATTTCCCTTTTCCTACCCACAACCCAGGAGAACGGTTATGTTCAAGACACAAAATCTTTATCAAAACGACGAGAAGTGGAAAAACACCAAACTGGGACATTCCAAGGAAACCATTGGAGGCTGGGGCTGCCTGCTAACCTCGGTGACCATGATGCTCAATGGCATGGGCTATAACGAAACCCCGGAAACCGTGAATGAAACGATGAAGTCAAAGGGTGGCTTCAAGGACGCTTTCTTTATCCCCAGCATGCTGCCCTACGCTTATCCGAGCGTCATCTACCAGAGCATGCAGCCTTGCGAAAGTTTTCCCGCCCCGGTAGGTTTGATTGATGCAGCCGTCGCCGCCGGCAAACCGGTCATTTTACAGGTGGACTGGAACCAACAGGCCGGGATTCAAACTCACTTTGTCCTGGTCAAAGAGAAGAAGGGCGAATGACTATGTCCTGTACGATCCGTACAAATACGGGGGCGATGGTCCGGATAAGGAAGTACTCCTGACCAAACGCTATAAATTCAACGGAGCAACGCTCGAGACAGAGATCAGCGCGGTGTTGTGGTTCGATGGCAACCTCCCCGCCTCCCCGCCTGAGGTCAAAAAGATACCTGTCCCCAAGGAGGCGATGAAGGTATACGTAGCAGAAGACGACCTGGCCCTGCGCGCGGACCCAACATTAAGCGCTTACCTCTGGAAACGGATGATAGCGGGCTCAGAACTGTTAAGCCTGGAAGACGAAGCTGGGACGAAGGCCAAACTTGGGCAACAGGGACAATGGCTCCACGTGCAGGATTCTGGCAAACAGCAGGGATACGCGGCTGCCTGGTACCTCTCCGACAGGAAAGACCAACAACCTGCTCCGCCTCCAGCCGCCCCCGCGCCTGTTTCCCCTTCTTCGACCACCTCCGTATCCGATGCATCTCCTGCTTCGCAAGTCCCCGTTCCGCCCGGGGCGATGGAACTCCTGCCGACGGAAGAACTGGCTTTTCGCACCCTCCCGCCATTGCAGATAACACCCTGATCCGCCGGGTTCCGCCGACAGAAAAACTCATCAGCCTGGAGCCGCCAGAGCAGACGATCAGAAAAGGTAGGCGTCACCGGCCAGTGGCTCAACGTCCAGGATGCGGCCGGCAAACAGGGATATGTCGCGGCCTGGTACGTCAAATATGCCAGCGGATCCACCGCACAGGAACAGGCCGCAGCGGCGCCGCCGGCAGATCCGAACGAGCCTGTCACTGTCAGGACAACCATCGCGTTTGTGGCCTGCGAAAGAAACCGGTGGTTGACCCGTCCACCCTGATCGAGTACTTGCCCTCGGGAAGCGAACTTACCATTGTCGAGCCTGGCGGCGAGCAAAAAATCGGCGCCAACAACCAGTGGCTGAAGGTGAAAGGGCAGGCAAGGCACCGAAGGATACATCGCCGCCTGGTTCGTCGCCCGTTAAACCGCTCGAATCGCTTGATCATTCGCTCCCGGAGGAATGAAGCATGACTGTTGAATCCCGAAGCTGCTGAAGCGCAACCGAATGTGCCGATCCTGAATATCGCCTGGACCCGTTACGCGCAACTGGACGCGATGTCGAACAAGTACTCCAAGCCGCACTACCGCTGGCGCAGATGGATCTGCAATCCTAGGCGTCCTGGCGGCTTTGTTTGCAGTGGTTACGCAGGTATATGCAAACGTTATGCCGGCTGTTAAGTGCTGGTGCTTAAAGTTTTGCTGATTGCCACACCCATCGCGGCTTCCGTCCTGGCGGCGTTTGTCAACAAGTTTTATGATGGCAGAGATTGGTTGGTTGCCCGAGCCGGTGCAGAAGAGATCAAAAAAGAAATTTACATGTACCGGACCTTCTTTAAAAATAAACCGGACCGGCGCGAATGGCTGGAAAACCGGCTGACGCGTATTCAACGCCAGGTCTACCGTGGCATGCGCGGCGAACTCGTCCTGGATGAAGCTCCGAAGAAAGTTCCTCCCCGCTATAACCCTGACGATCCAAGCAGCGATCCGGGCTTCCAGGACTTGACAGGCAACGAATACGTTAAATATCGCCTGGAAAACCAGCTTGCCTGGCATATTCGTAAAGTACACCAGTTCGAAGCCGAGCGAACTCGCCTTCAAATATACATTCTGCTGGCTGGCGGCTTTGGGGCTTTCCTGGCTGCTATGGGTACCGGTTTCAGTATCTGGGTGGCGGTGACAGCCTCCGTCGGCGCCGCATTGATCGGCTGGCAGGAACTTCGCAACATTGACCCAAGGCTTAAGAATTACAGCAAAGTTATCCTGGAATTGATGCTCATTTACGATCACTGGAACGCTCTGGAACCTGAACAGCGTACCGATGCGGAATTCTTCCAGATGGTCAAGTCCACTGAAGATGTCCTCTGGAGCCAGAACAGGGAGTACATCAAGTCGATGCAGGAGGTGCTTGACCGGGAAACCCTCAAAGAAGCCGAATTGGTCAACGATGTGCTCAAAAAAGCAGTCGAGAGCGATGAAGAATTCCAGCAGCATATGCGCGATAGCGTCGTCAGCTATGCATCCGAGACCATGGAGAAAGCCCGCGAAACGTTCGAAGAACACGTAGACCAGGTATTGGGTTCGCTGGCAGAGGAAGCGTCTTCAGAACTCGTACAGAAGGAGTTGGATGCGATTGGGCAGGCCGTCAATAAGCGCCTTACCAGCCTGTCCTACTTCTCTGAAACAAATCGCGGATGAATTCGATGAGCATCGAGATCGGCCGGGATACCCCAAAAGAGATATTGAACGACCTGCTCTCGCGCTATCCGACCACGCCGGAAGTGAAAGGTTAACAAAAATGGTTCTGCGACGGATTTTCGGCATAAAAGAAGAAAGTTCCGCTGACCAAGATAGGGAATCAGAAGACAACGCGGAGGCCGCTGCGGTTGCCGGGTCTTTGCCAGAACTGGACCCGCCCATGGCCAAAGTCATGAACGAAAACGTCGAGGAGAGCGTCGAGCAAAAACAAAAAGAGGCGGAGAGCGCGGCCGAGGAGCAAAAGAAAACGGCTGACAGGATACAAGCAGACGCAAACGCCGGTGTCGTTCCGGAAAAGAAGAAACTCCGTCCGGAAGTTCGACCGCACGCGTTTGTGGTCATGCCCTTTGGCAAGAAAAAAGGCGGGGATGGGTCTCCGTACGATTTCAATGCAATCTATCAATCCCTGATCAAGCCGGCCCTTGAGTCGGTCGGGTTCGAACCGTTCCGCGCGGACGAGGCCACTGCCAGCGGAGACATTCTTACGGACATGTTCCAGGAGTTGCTCCTGGCCGACCTGGTGCTGGCAGACCTGAGCATCGACAACGCGAACGCTTTTTACGAGCTGGGCATCCGGCACGCGTTCCGGAAGCGGGGCGTTGTGCACATCCAGGCGGGACGCGCCTATATGCCTTTTGACATCTTCAATGTGCGCACGCTCCCTTATCACGTCACGCCGGATGGCATTCCCGATCCGAAATTTTTAGAGAAGGATATCCTGGCGATCGCGCGATTAGCGCGAGACACCTGGACCTCTGACCTGGACGCCGTCCACAGTCCCATTTTCAACCTGCTGACCGGCCTGGATGAACCCGATCAAAAAGCCCTGCGCACTCCCCTGGCAACCGGCTTCTGGCGCGAATACAACGAGTGGAAGAGCCGGGTCATCGTCGCCCAACGCCAAAAACGGATCGGGGACATCTTGCTGTTGACCGAAGAAATCACCAACCCGCTTATCAAAGAAGAAGCAGTCGGCAGGGCCGGACGGGCGCTTGCCAACATGGGCCGCAACGAACTGGCTTTAGCGCAGTACCGGAAGGGGCTGGAAGTCAACCCTCGCAACCTGGCGTTCCGCCGGGAAGAAGCCTTCCACCTGAACCGCATTGGGAGAGTGGACGAAGCAATTGTAAAGATCGAATCCATCCTGTGCGACCATCCCGACGACGGCGAATCCACCGCTTACCTGGGGCGGATTTACAAAGAAATGTGGGCCAATTCGTGGCGTTGGGTAGACGACCATGCGAAAAGATTGCGCACCGCCTTCGAATCGTATCACTGGCTTTTGAAAGCCTACCAGATCTATGTGCGCGGGTTCCGGACCGATCTGGACCAGTTCTTCCCGGGCATCAACGCGCTGACTTTAGGGACCATCCTGGTCCATCTTGCTGATATGTTCGATGACAAAGAGGATCCGGACCCGGAAATTGCTGTCATTCGGGAAGACCTGCCCGAGTTGCGCGGCACGCTTGGGTTTGCATTGGAAATGCAAGCCGCGAATCCGAGCGCCGATTACTGGACCCTGGTTTCATTGGCTGAGTTGCAGGTGCTGGTCTCAGACAGGGTCCAACGGGTAGAGCGTGCCTACCGCAAAGCAATGACTGCCTCACGGCGCAACGCTTTTTTCCTGGAGTCGTCGATCCAGCAGCTGGAAATCCTGCAATCCTTACAAATGCGCCCCGAATTTGTGTCTGCAGGCATCAAAATACTCAAGGAGGAATTGGCCCGCATCCACAAGGAAGAATACGACGAAGAAAGCGCAGGCGAAGCGCAGGTTAAAGATGACCCCCATACCAGTCGCGTTTTCTTGTTTAGTGGCTACATGCTCAACAGTGGGGAAGAAAAAGGCTGTTTCCCGGCCGATATGGAGGAAAATATTGTCTCGGAAATCGAACGCCTGTTGGATAAATACCAGGCCGACGCAAACGATCTGGCCATCACAGCCGGGATGGCCGCAGGGGGAGATCTGGTGTTCATCGAAACCTGCGCTGCGCGCGGGATTCCCGTCTCAACCCACATGCCGCTCGCAGAACCGGCCTATGTGCGTGACTTTGTCAGCCCGGCCGGCGACCCCTGGGTAGAACGCTTTTACAAGATGCGCAACCATCCCCACGTATACGAGTACTATCAGGCCGATCTGGTTGGTGAGCCACGTCCGGATGATGATATTTTTGAGCGCAACAATCGTTGGGCGCTGTACTCGGCTATGGTGCGCGGCGTGGATAACCTGAGATTGATCGCGCTCTACGACGATAAGCACGATAACGGTCACGCTGCTATCGATGCCCAACTGGTGAAGCACATGATCGATCTAATGCGCGATGGCGGCGGACAGGTTGAATTCATCAACCCGTCCAAGCTCCTGGCACTGAGGTCGGTCAGACAACGGCTCCAAAATCCTCCTGCGACTGAAACGAAAGAGAAACCCAAAAATGGATCGCTTGAAAAAGGAAAAGGCGCAAAAAACCGGGTAGAAGAAGGATGATCCTGTGGCCCGTAACAGCTCATCAGAAGTAATTGAGGCTTATCGTCGACGCCAGGAACGCAGGTTCCCCTTCTCGTTCGGGGACATCCTCAAAGCCTTGCTCTTGCTCGTCATCGTCGCGGTGTCCGTTTACATCTCGTTTTCAGGCGGGCCTGCGTTACCTACCCTGATCGAATTGAAGACGAATACGCCCACCTTTACGCCGAGCACGACTCCTACCCCCAGCATCACGCCAACTGCTTCCCAAACAGCTACGCTTACGTCAACGCCGACAGAAACGCCGGATCCGGAAAATCAATGCAACTGCGCCTCCCCCATCATGATTGTTGTCACGGCTACCTTCGAATCCACAAATACCCCGTTCCCAACCGGGACCGCAACCGCAGCGCTCTTGCCCACCGCAACGCTGGAACCGGCTGAAACGGCAACGCCCACCGATACGTCGCTTCCCACCCCCACACAGCAGGTTTACACCGTGCGCAATGGCGATACGCTGAGCAGCATCGCGCTCAAGTTTGGCGTCAGCGTAGAAGCGCTTCAAGCGGCCAACAATCTGGACAGCACGATGATTACCATCGGACAGGCGCTAAAAATCCCCCAACCTTAAAAGATTGGACTTACACAAAATGGTTCTCCCGTTTATAACGGGATGGCAGGCCCGAAAAACAGGTGGTGAGCGCGCGTACGCGCGCTCACCACCTGTTTTTCGGTATTTTTCCCGTCGGAGACGGTATAGCCTAAAAATAAATGAGTAGAAATGATAAAAAGCCCATCGATCACTCGACGGGCTTTAAGACATTGAGAACCTTTTCTTTTGGATACGTCCAGATTTCACCATATATCCCCCGCGCAAGGTAGAAGTCCCCGGCTCGCACGGTCTCCGGGCCTTCCAGCGTATAAACGGTAACCATCTCATCTTCGTCACCATCGGTTACATCCGCCAGTGGAGCCAGTTCTGTAAGCGCGCTCTTGATGCACACCCCCGGCCGGAGGATTTCATAACTGTTTTCGAACACCTCCGCGTCTACGGGCCAGCTGTCATCGGGGCTGTCCATTTCGCTGACCAGGTAATCGCCGGCCTTCGCGGTCAGGGATTTGCCCCAGGGCGTGGGAATTTCCACGCAGTCCGGCTCGCCGGGTTCCGGTAAAAACCGTTTAAAGCGCCGTTCGACTGTGTTTTTATATTTTTTGAAATTCAATCGATCCAAAATGGGGTTCAGAGCGGTTATCTCGATATTTTCTGCCATAGTATTTCCTGGATGCGTTTTCAGATAAGCCGAGTATCTGCTCAGGCCTAGCGATGTTTCAGTTCTCTTCTATCGCATAGGCCGAGTAGTCACCAAGCCGGATAGAATATCCGTGCTAATTCTACTCCGCATTTTCTAATTGTACACCCCTAAAGGCTTAACAAAGCTGATAACCAATGGGCTTCAGAACGGACCCCTGTTTGTCTCCGTTTAGAATTTGACCTGGGCAACCCAGCCGGGCAACTGATCTATCAAGCGGCACATGATCCCCTTTGTCCTTTCTTTAAACAGGGCGATGTTGTCATACGCCTCGCCGCCCGCTTCGCTGACCAGGTCGCTGACGGCGCGCAGGATCAACAAACGGGCGCCATTCTTTTGCGCGACCCAGGCCAGCGCAGCCGATTCCCAGTCCGCGGCGATGGCGCCCAGCGCCTTGAGCTGGGATATCCTATCGGGCGGCAGGTCGCTGTCGGCGGAGGCCAGGGTCCCGCGCCGGACCGGATAGGGATAGGACCCCGGGAGCCAGTCCAGGTCCAGGTTCGAGGCGTAGTAATCCGGCACCGCGCCAAAATCCCCCATCAGTTCCACGATGTCATAGACAAAGGTCCGCTCTACCAGGATTACGTCATCCAACGAAACTTCCCCGTCGAAGCCGCCGCAGGTCCCCAGGTTGACCGTCAGCTCGGGAGCGTAGTGGTCGATCACGTATTGCATCCCGCCGGCAGAAGCCGCTTTGCCCCAACCGGCATGAAAAAAAGTGAATTCCCTGCCATCCAACGTCGCTACAAAGCTCTCACCGTAGGGTGTGGATTGTAAATTATGAGGACGAAGTACTTCTTTCGTAGCCAGCCACTCGGTAATTGCCGAAACCAGGACCACGATCTTCACAGCTTGCCCTCCAGATAATCCAAAACGAATTGCAATGCCGCATCCGCGGACAAGGCCTTATTCTCCAGCCGGTTGCCGTCCCACTGGAAGTGGCGCGCCCAATCGCCATCGGTGGTGGAAAGGCCGATCCAGGTGGTGCCAACCGGCTTGTCGGGCAACCCGCCGCCCGGGCCGGCAATCCCGCTGACGGAAACAGCCAGGTCGGCCCCCATAGCAACCCGCACGCCGCGCGCCATTTCGATCACCGTTTCCTTGCTGACGGCCCCGTATACGCGCAACGTGTCCCAGGAGACGTGCAGCAATGCGACTTTGGCTTCATAAGCATAGGCGACGATGCCGCCGCGAAAATATTCGGAAGAACCGGGCACGTTGGTGATGCGGTCGGCGATCAAGCCGCCCGTGCAGGATTCGGCCGTGGCAAGATTGAGACCCTTCGCTTGTAATAACTGACCGAGAACGACTTCAGAGCGATTTTGCATTGTTCATTCCTAAAAAATTTTGACTCATTATAATCGTATCGTTCCCCAAAAAGAAAAACCGCCTGCCGGGACGGTTTTCAGCGTGATGGAGCACCCAAAAGCGCGAAAATGAGCCGGCCTTTCATTTCAGGCCGGCTCATTTTGTGAAATCCGTGTAACCTGCGACCAGCTCGCCCTACTGGATCCCTTGATACGTCTGGCTGATCAGAGGAACCAAGACACTGGCGCCTATGACAATACAGCAACAGATAAGAAGGAGGATCACCAGCCACGGCAACAGCACGGCGCCAGTTGCCTTGCCCGTGTCCAGTCGATCGACTGCCTTGACAGCCAGCACCTCAAGGATGATCACGTAAATACCCAAGACGAAACTGATCAGGCCCGTCAAAATGCCAACGAAGGGAATAATGCTTAATAGCGACAACACGGAAGTAACGACGGAGTAGGGCACTGCAAAAGAGGAAAATACGTAGGCCAGTTTATCGAACGTTCCTGTACCGCCGAAGAGTTTGGCCACCCATTGCACCAGAGCCGTGCTAATGGCAAAAAAGAGCACAGCAAAGATCGCGCCAATGGGTGCGCCGCAAATAATGGTCCCGAACCCTACCGAAGGGCCAACGGTTGCAGGCATTTGACTGGCAATTTCAGGCGGCAGGAACTGGCGAAAGGTTTCAAACTGTCCTCCCAGGCCTGCAACCGCAGCGACGAGCGAGGTCAGCAAAGAGGCCAGGAATACCCACAAAAAGGCATTTGTGGCAGTGGCTCTCGGTTGGGCTGCGATGCGTGCATAGGTTTCCTCTCGAGGCTTGGTAAAGGCGGCCATCCACGTGTCAACCAGCGACATTTGAGGCTCGCTCCCTGGAACGATGGGTTCATTCGGATATTCTGTCATCTTATCCTCCAAAAAAGTGGTATGTACCTTTATAGCATATCCAGATTCCGACTACAAGAGCCAAATTCAGTAAATCACGAAAGTGAACGAAGTACCGGAAAACAGGGGGACGGGGTGCTGCGTCCATCGCCAAACTGAAATCTAGGGGACATGGCGCGTACATATATGAATACGTCGAGAGATCCATAAAATAGCAGTAAAATAACCCCCATGAAAATCTCCGAGCACATTCAGGCGATTCTTTCAACCTTACCCAGCAAGCCCGGCTGTTATTTGATGAAAAACGCCGATGGCAAGATCATCTATGTGGGCAAAGCGATCAATTTGCGTGCCCGGGTGCGCTCGTACTTCCACGCCGATTTCGAGCCACGACAGCAAAACCCGCCGCCTGGTGCGCGAAATTGCAGACATCGAGTGGATCGTGGTCGGTTCGGAACTGGAAGCGCTCATCCTGGAGATGAACCTGATCAAGCGCCACCGCCCGCGTTTCAACGTCCGCCTGAAGGACGACAAACGCTACCCTTACATCAAAATCCACTGGGCAGACCCCTTTCCCAAAGTCACCGTGACGCGCCAGATGGCGGACGACGGTTCGCGCTACTTCGGACCCTACACCTCCGTCTGGGCGGTGCACCAGACGCTGGACGTGCTGCGCCGCATCTTCCCCTACCTGACCTGTGACCGCGACATCACCGGGACCGACACCCGGGCCTGCCTCTACTACGACATCAAGCTGTGTACCGCGCCCTGTATTGGGGCCGTCAACCAGGCCGAATACCGCCAGATGATTACCGACCTGCAAGATTTCCTGAACGGCGAGTCAGAGCAGATCGTCAAACGCCTGGAAAAGGAGATGGTAAAAGCTTCGGAAGAACTGCGTTTCGAAAAGCAGCCGCCGTGCGTGACCAGCTCAAAGCCATCCAGTCCATCATCGAACGGCAGAAAATCGTGTTCAACACCGATTACCTGGACTTGGACGTGATCGCCATGGCCCGCGCAGACGGGGAAGCCTGCGTGCAAATCTTCTTCATCCGCAGCGGCAAGCTCATCGGGCGGGAGTATTTCATCCTGGAAGGCACCGAAGAGACCAGCAACACCGAGGTCATGGAGCAATTCGTCAAGCAGTTTTACACCGAGGCGGCCAACATCCCGGACCAGGTCATGCTGCCGGAAGAAATCGAAGAAGCCCGCATCATCGGCCAGTGGTTGCGCTCGCGCCGCGGCGGCGAGAAAGTGGAGCTTTTCGTCCCGCGCGAAGGCCAACCGCAGGAATTGGTCCAGATGGCGGCCGAAAACGCCAGCGAGACGCTTTCCGCGTTACGCGCGCAATGGCAGGCCGACACCCATAAGCAGGAACAGGCGCTGAGCGAACTGCAGGAGGCGCTCAAGCTCTCAGAACCGCCCAACCGGATCGAGTGTTACGATATCTCCAACACCCAGGGGACGGCCACCGTTGGCAGCATGGTGGTCTTCGAGCAGGGCGTGCCTAGCAAGAAGCTGTATCGCCGCTTCAATGTGGCCTCCATCCCGGGCGCGCCGGACGACTTTGCCTCGATGGAGGAAGTCTTAATGAGACGCTTCCGCAGATGGCAGGCAGCCGAAGAAATGGAATCAACCCCGGGGTACAAACCGGATGCGTCCTTTTCCTTTTTACCGGACCTGGTTATCATCGACGGCGGCAAAGGCCAACTCAGCCGGGCAGTCAAAGTCCTGGAGAAATTCGGGCTTGGGGAAAAAGTCCCCGTGGTGGGGCTGGCAAAACAAGAGGAAGAGATATTCTTCCCGAACCGGTCCAAACCGACCTTGCTGCCGCGTCACTCACAAGGACTGTATCTCGTCCAACGTATCCGAGACGAGGCACACCGGTTCGCTATTACGGCGCATCGCAAACGACGCTCCAAGCTAGGACTGGCCTCCCAACTGGATTCCATCCCCGGAATCGGACCCGTCCGGCGCAAGGCCCTCTTGAAACATTTCGGCTCCGTTGATAAGATAAGAGAAGCGAGCATCGACGAGTTAACGACCGTCGTCCCGGCCAGCACAGCGGAAGCAATCAAAACCCACCTGGAGTGACTCTGAGAATGAAACAAGTGTGGATCGTAGATGACGACCAGGAAATGACCCGGGCGATCAGCATGATGCTCGAGATGTTGGGCTGCCAGGTAACCGGATTTTTGAACGCCCGCAGTGCCGCTCAAACCCTGCTCACCGGGGTGCGCCCGGATATATTTGTCCTGGATATCAATATGCCGGAAGTGACCGGGTTGGACTTCTTAGAGTTTCTACGCCGGCGACCGGAATGGAAAGATCTCCCCGTTGTGATGCTCTCGACGGAGGCCGCCGATGTGACCGTAGATCAGGCTTTAGCGCTTGGCGCGGACGGGTACCTGATGAAGCCGGTCACGCTTGAGGAGCTGGAGCAGGTGCTCGAGAAAACGTTTGAAAAATATCAGAAACAGTAGATCAAGAAATAGCTGGTAGAAAGATCGAGCGCACTATCAGCTTTTGCATGGACTGAGAAAGGTAAGTTTTGCAAGATGTCAAAAGGAAATAAAAAACCGCAACGCCCAACACGATATCAAAGAAACCTGCAAATTGCAGTGATCGTCATTTCGATTTTACTGGTGCTTTCGATGGCGCTTGCTGCTGCAACCAATTTCTAACGGAATTTCGCAGTTTAACCAGAAATGCCCTTAGGGGCGTGTAGAGCATGCCCTCTGTTTTCGGCGCATCTTCACGGTCGAAGCATATGCTATCTGCCCCGGTATCGGTGGTATAATCCCGCAGCGCGGCAGAAGGTTGCCGCGCTTATCTATGTTTAGAACGCAGGGTATGCATGTTAGAAAAACTTTCGGGAATTGAAGACCATTACCAACAACTGGGCCGCGACCTGGCGGAAGCGGGCAGCGACTACCAACGCGTTGCAGAGATCAACAAGGAACGCGTTGATCTGGAACCGTTGGTCACCAAGGCATATGCCTATCGCCAGTCCCTGGAAAGGATCGAGGAAGCGCGCGCGCTGCTTGAGAGCGAGAGCGATGAAGAAATGATCGCGCTGGCCCAGGCCGAGATCGAAACGCTGGAGCCCAAGATCGAAAAACTCGAAAACGAGATCAAGTCCATGCTCGTGCCGAAAGACCCGCGCGATGACAAGAACGTGATTATGGAAGTTCGCGCCGGGACGGGCGGCGATGAAGCCGCGCTGTTCGCCGCCGACCTGTTCCGCATGTACACACGCTACGCCGAAATCAAGGGCTGGAAAACAGAAATCCTGTCGGAAAACACGATCGGCATCGGCGGATACAAGGAAGTCATTTTCCAGCTCAAAGGGCGCGGGGCTTATTCCAGGCTCAAATATGAATTGGGTGTGCACCGCGTGCAGCGCATCCCCGAAACCGAGTCATCGGGGCGCATTCATACCTCGACGGCCACGGTCGCCGTCCTGGCCGAGGTCGAGGATGTGGACATCGATATTCCCGACTCTGATTTGCGCATCGACGTCTATAAATCCGCGGGCGCGGGCGGCCAGAACGTGCAGAAGAACTCGACCGCCATCCGCATCACACACCTCCCTTCCGGGATGGTGGTAGCCTGCCAGGACGAGCGCTCGCAGTTACAGAACAAGCTGCGCGCCATGTCGATTTTGCGGGCGCGTTTATACGAGATCGAGGAAGAGAAGCGCCGTTCCGAACAGGAAGAGGCGCGCCGTTTACAGGTGGGTTCAGGCGAGAGGTCCGAGAAGATCCGCACGTACAACTATCCTCAGAACCGGGTCACCGATCATCGCATCGGTTTGTCGTCTTATAACCTGCCTGGCGTGATGGAGGGCGACATCGACGAGTTCATTGACGAACTGTCCACCCGCGATGAGGCCGAACGGCTGGCAAGCAGCGGCTTCGACGAAGACGAGGAGTAAACCCTCCTCATTGTAAAAGCGTCCGCAGATTGCGCGGATTAAGCAGAAAGAAATCTGCAAAATCCGCATAATCTGCGGATTTTCTTTATGGATGGAGACAAGATGAATGACAACCCGGCCTTCGGCGCTGATCTACAACCCTTCATGGGCATTCCCTCTTTTATGCGCCTGCCCGTCACGCGCGAACTGGATGGCGTTGATGTGGCCATCATGGGCGTGCCGTTCGACAGCGGCGTCTCCTACCGCAGCGGGACCCGCTTCGGTCCGCGTAAGATCCGCGAGGCCTCGCTGACCCTGTGGGGACACAACCCCACGCTGGGTGTTACTCCCACCGAAGCGCTCAGGGTGGTCGATTATGGTGACGTTTCGGTCATTCCCACTTCCATTGAGCACACAATGACCGCCATCATGGAAACGGCCGGCAAGGTGATCAACGCCGGTGCTACCCTCATCACACTGGGCGGCGACCACTCGATCGCCTTGCCCCTGCTGCGGGCTCACGTCAAGAAATACGGTCCGCTCTCGCTCGTCCACGTGGATGCGCACATCGACACCTGGGAGGCCGAGTTCGAGGCCGTGCCCTACAGCCACGGCACGCCTTTCCGCTATGCCTTGCAGGAAGGGCTGGTCCGGAAGGGCGAATACATGCAAATCGGCATCCGTGGACCGGTCAGCAACGCGCACGACTATGCGGATGCAGAATCCCTGGGCGCTCGCACCGTTACCATTCACGAAGTGTTCCAAAAAGGGATAGAATCTGTGCTGGAGGAAGTTCGCCAGCGTATGCAGGGACCGGTCTACGTCACCGTCGACATCGATTCGGCCGACCCGGCTTACGCCCCCGGCACCGGCACGCCTGAAGTTGGCGGGCTGACCAGCTACCAGTTATTGCAACTGGTACGGGGATTACAGGGTCTAAATTTGGTCGGCTTCGACCTGGTGGAGGTCTCGCCGCCTTACGATCACGGCGACATCACCGCTGTGCTGGCATCCAACATCGTTTTCGAATACCTTTCCTTGCTCGCGCTTGTGAGGCAACATGGGACCGAACAGAGTACCTAAGACAATCACCCGGCTTGTTGGCGTGTTGATTGTCCTGGCGCTGGCGTGGACGTTGCGTCTGCGCGCCGTGGAGCGCCTGCCGATCGATTACGATGAAGACGATTATCTGCGCGCCGGGCAACAATTCGCGCACCTGATCAGGACCGGGGATTGGTCCGGCTTTTTGGAAACGAACTACCGCCCCGAGCACCCGCCGCTGGCCAAGATCGCATACGGGCTGGGCATTCTCAATCTGCCTGAAGAACCGCTCATCGCCGGCGTTGAGATTACCGCCAACCCGGCCAGTTCCCTGCCGGAAAACCTGCTTCAACGGGCGCGGAGAGAAGCTGCATTCTTCGGCACGCTGACCGCCGGTCTGCTGGCGCTGGTCAACCCGCTGGGCGGGCTGTTCCTGGCGGTTCACACCTGGACGATCAAATACACCAGCCAGGTCATGCTGGACGGCCTGTCCGCGCTGCTCAGCCTTTCGATGGTGCTGGCTTATGTCCGCTACAAGAAGACCCGGCAGACCGCCTGGCTGGTTGGCTCCGCTATCTTGCTTGGCCTGGCCGCCGACTCGAAATTCTTGCACGGCACGATCGGCTTTGCCGTTCTGATCGACTGGTTTCTGGAAGCAAAAGGGAATAACGACTTAAGTCGTTACTACAGAAAGGCCTTTCTGTGGGGCCTGCTTTCCCTGTTCGTTTTTTTTATCGCAAACCCCTTTCTGTGGCCTGACCCGCTTGGCCGCCTGCGCGAAACCTTGAACGCAGTTTCGTACACGGCCACGAACCCGAACGTAGAAAAAGCTGGCTATCCCTTCTGGCAACAGCTCAACTGGCTGAGCATGTCCGTGCCGTGGCCGGTCAACCCACCGGCTTTTGTTCTCATGGCAGATACATTCATTGCCATCCTGGCGGTAGTTGGTTTCCGAAGAGTCTGGGACCGCAAGCGCGTCTTTGCCATCTGGCTGGTATTCGGGCTGGCCGTTCTCCTGCTCTGGCGCACCAAGTGGCCACAATATATCTTGGTCGTCACCGCGCCACTCTCGCTGGCTGCCGGGGAAGGCGTCATCGTTTTATGGCAGGGACTGCTGGGCCGGTGGAGAGAAAGGAAATTGCAGCCAGCCGCCGCAGCGATAAAGTCAGACCTGCGCCGCGCCCTGCCCTGGCTGGTGCCCGGCCTGGTCGCCTTTGCTGTGCTGACGCTCTTCCCCCTTATCTTTCAATTTGGTGTCTCGTTGACCGATTTCAACGTCTCCTCCATCCGGGATGGGTTTCAGGGCGGTATCTGGCGCGCGGTTCGAGAAGGCCTGACCGGGCAGGTTTCGGCAACACCCGTAGATATCGGGACCCGCTCCAACCAGGTCAGTTACGTTGGTCTGGGCGCCTATCCGGCGGTCTTTTCGTTCATCTCCGGATCCGGAGACGGGTGGAGCATCCTGTTCTTCAACGTCATGTGGACAATTCTGTCTGTTGTGTTGCAGGGGGCCCTTGGCCTGGGGGTTGCATTGCTGCTGTGGCAGCGCGGCGTGCGCCTGGGGAAATTCTGGCAGGCGCTGTTCATTCTTCCCTGGGCCATCCCCGAAATGATCGGCGCCACCATGTGGCTCAACGTGTTCGAACGCGATTGGGGCTGGCTGTCTCTGGCGGCCGACAAATACGGACCCGGTTCGGTTTTCGGTTCTCTCCAAGCCCTCTCTGAAGCCAGCCCCAGCTTTTGGCTGGTTACATTTCTCATCCCTGCCGTCTGGTACGGGTTTCCCTTTATGATGCTGGCTGCCAGCGTTGGGTTGAAAGCGATTCCGCACCCTGTTTTCGATGCCGCTGCAATCGATGGCGCGAACGTCTTTCAGACTTTCCGCTACGTGACCTGGCCGCTCTTGCTTCCCTTGCTCCTTCCCGCCGTGATCATCCGGGGCATCTTTGCGTTCAACCAGTTCTACCTGTTCCAGGTTTTCTTTTTTCAAGAGGCTACCTTGGCTACCCTTTCGTACAACGTATTTAATCCAAGCGGTTTTGGATCGTCGGGGCAATTTGCTCTTTCTGCAACCATCAACATAATTGCCGTGATCTTCTTGATCGGGTTTATTATTTTCTTCAACCGCTGGAGCAAGGCAGAAGAGGGAGTATCCTATGCGTAAAATATCCTTCTTACGGCAGGTTGGCACGCAGGCAGCCCTGGCGCTCACCGGGCTGTTCGTCATCCTCCCCATCTGGGGCATGGTTCGCCTGGCCTTCGATGGCTCGTTGAGGGGCCGCCCGACGGAATTTCGCTTGTTGCCAAAAGTGTGGTCTTTTGAAGCCTTCTTCAACGTGCTCGACAAACCCTACCAATCGGTGGACTTCCTGATTTTGCTCAGGAACAGTCTGCTCGTTTCCTTCGGGGCTGCATTCTTCGCGATTGCGCTTGGCGCGAGCCTGGCCTACGCCTTTGCCCGCTTCCGCTTCCCCGGGCGCCGGGCCGGTCTGTTCGCTCTCCTCCTGACCGCTGTCTTACCGCCTGTCGCGTTCATGACGCCGCTTTACATCATTCTCAGCATGGTACAAATCCGCACCAGCTTGTCCGCGCTGATCATCGTTTATTCAGCCTTCGCTATGCCCTTCTGCATCTGGAATATGCGCGCCGCCTTTCAATCCATCCCCAAGGAATTGGAAGAGGCCGCTTACCTGGACGGCGCCGGCAATTTCGGATCTTTCTGGCGCATCAGCCTGCCGCTGGCCCTGCCGTCGATTGCAGTCGCCGGGCTGATCGCTTTCCTGATGGCCTACTCGGAGTTTGTGATTGGCTGGCTGTTCGTCGAGAAAGCCGACACGGTCACGCTGGCAATGGCGATCTATGCGATGTTGACCAACCAGTACCAGGGGGGCGCGCAGCCCTGGAGCTATATGGGCTCGCTGGCGCTTATCATGTCCGTGCCGGTGGTGCTCATTTTCCTGGTCTTCCAACGGACCCTGCTGGAGCGCATGATGTTCGGGAGCATCCAGGACTGATCGTGAACATCGGGGAAGTGTTTAAGACGATTTTAGAACGCCTGCCGGGCGATACGCCGGTCCTGGACTCACAGGTCTTGCTGGCCCACGTCCTGGACAAATCGCGCAGCTGGGTAGCGGCCCACCCGGAGGCGCCCCTGACTCAACCCCAGCTTGCCACCGTGGAAGAAGCCGTATTACAGCTGGAATCGGGCCAGCCGCTGCCTTATGTGCTCGGTCGTTGGGAGTTCTACGGCCTCGACTTCGAGCTCACCCCCGACGTGCTCATTCCCCGTCCCGAGACCGAGCTTTTGGTGGCGCGCGCCATTCAATGGTTGAGCCTGTACCGTCACCGGCGCACCGTCGCGGACGTGGGCACCGGATCCGGTTGCATTGCGGTCAGCATCGCAAAACATATTTCCGATGCTAAAATTGTGGCCACCGACCTTTCCCGGCCTGCCCTCGAAGTTGCCCGCCGGAATGCCTTCAATCATCAGGTCGAAAGCCGGATCGATTTTGTCCAGTGCGATTTGCTGCCGCCCTACCCCTCCAGTCGGCTCGGCAGAGCCTCCGGCCCGACCGGCAAAGTCGGGCCGGGCAGGACGCGCGATCCGCTGCCGAGCGACCAGCGCTTTGACTTGATCTGTGCCAACCTGCCCTACATCCCCAGCCAAACCCTGCGCCAGCTTCCCGTGTATGGCCGCGAGCCGACCCTGGCCTTGAACGGCGGTGTAGACGGCCTGAGCCTGCTACGCCGGTTGTTGCAGGTCACGCCCGAATGGCTTGCTCCGAAGGGGATGATTTTGTTGGAAATCGAGGCCTCCCAGGGCATGTCGGCCGTTTCGCTGGCCTACGACTCTTTCGACAGTGCCCAGATCCGCCTGCACAAAGACCTGGCCGGGCAGGAAAGGTTAGTAGAAATCAGGTTATGAGCTCATGGAAACTACCGTACTTCCCACCAACCACGAAGATGCAATCCCCCGCGCGCTTCAGGTATTGATGCTTGGCGGACTGGTCGCTTTCCCGACCGATACCGTTTACGGCGTCGGCGCGTTGGCATTCGATGCGGATGCAGTCGAACGTATTTATGCCGCCAAAGACAGGCCGGTGGAAAAGGCCATACCGGTCCTGATCGGTGGGCCGGAGGATCTGGAAAAAGTAACTGCGGACATCTCGCCTATGGCCGCCAAACTGGCCGCGCGCTTCTGGCCCGGACCTTTGACCCTGGTCGTCCCAAAGCACCCGGACCTGCCCGACGTGGTTTCTGCCACCCCCACCGTAGGAGTACGGGTCCCCGATCACCCGGTCGCGCGGGCGTTATTGCGCGCCGCCGGGCCGATGGCGGTGACGTCCGCCAACATCAGCGGGGAAGCCAGCCCGAAGACGGTCGAGGAAGTGAGCCGCCAGTTAAGCGGACGCATCCCCCTCATCCTGGACGGAGGCGAGACGCCCGGCGGCGTCCCCTCCACGGTTGTTAGCTGCCTGGGAACGGAACCGGTCATCCTGCGGGAGGGTCCGGTCACGCTGGAAGAGATCCAATCCGTGCTGTCTTGAGCCCAATTTTCTAATCAAACGTTTAGGCTCTGTTCAGGTTTTTCTAACCTACGGGGTAGATAATAAGGAAGCATTCTCCCTTTTACAAACCCCGTCGGGATAGGGCCATCCCAAGCGGGGTTTGGGTTTTTAAAGGGCAGAACAAGAATTTCTCATCGATTGCTTAGCTTGAATTCAGTTTTTTCTAATCTAGTCGCTGCATAATAAAGCTACATTCTCCCCAAGCAAACCCCGTAAGGACAGGGCCAGTCCTGATCGGGGTTTGGGTTTTAAATAGCAAAATCTGCCATGTTTTCTCATACAATCTTCTGCTACAAGGAAAGACCGAAAATGAGGCTGCGCGCATTTCCGCGCACGGCCTCATTTTCGGCATTTTTTTAATTTTACCTTTAGGAAAGCGGCCACGTGGCCCGGACATCCATATCCAACGAGGAGGTCTGATCGTGGGCGAAGCGATAATAGCCGGCGGCAGCGATCATAGCGGCGTTGTCAGTACACAAGGAAATGGGCGGAATATGGACAGGAAATTCAGTCTGATTGCGGAAGGCCTGACGTAGAGCCTGGTTGGCAGAAACGCCGCCAGCGACCAAGATTTCTTTGGCCCGGTATTCCCTGGCAGCCTCCATCGTTTTCTCGTAAAGCACATCCACCACTGCCGCCTGAAAGGAGGCCGCCAGGTCCGCGACGGGCAGCGTGTTGCTTTTCTTTTCCAACGACTGCACCTCGCGCAATACCGCTGTCTTCAAGCCGCTGAACGAGAAGTCCCAGGGAGAATCTAGCTTGGCGCGCGGGAAATTGAAGCGGTGCGGATCACCTCGTTCGGCTGCCCGCTGGATGGCCGGTCCGCCAGGATAGCCCAGGCCCAGCATGCGGGCGACCTTGTCGAAGGCTTCCCCGGCGGCGTCGTCCTGGGTCGCGCCCAAACGCTGGTATTCCAGATGACCGGTCATCAGGTTGAGCTCGGTGTGCCCGCCGGAGACCAGCAAAGCCATCAGCGGGAACTGGGGCTCTTCGGGAGGGGTCTCACCAAGGTTGTAAACCCAGGCCGAGTATAGATGCCCTTCTAGATGGTTGACGCCCACCAGCGGAAGCCCCAGGCCGAGTGCCAGTCCCTTGGCAGCGTTGACGCCCACGACCAACGAGCCGGCCAGGCCAGGTCCGCGGGTAACAGCAATTGCGTCCACTTCTCCCAGGCTCAGATGGGCAGCGGCCAGCGTCTGTTGGATGACCGGTTCGATCGCCAGCACATGCTGTCGCGAGGCCACTTCCGGGAAGACCCCGCCAAAGCGAGCGTGGATCTCCATCTGTGAGGCAACCGTGGAGGCCAGCAGCTCGCGGCCGTTTTCGATCACGGCGCAGGCGGTCTCGTCGCAAGAGGTTTCGATCGCAAAGATTCGGGCAGGTTTTAGATCAGTCATCAGGTATCAGTTTCCAGTAATTCGTAGAGGGTATCGATCTACCCCGGACAATCACTTTTTCCACTTTTTCATTTCTAACACAAAATCATACGGATATTCGGCCAGGATTTCCATTTGTCCATCGGAGCGCACCAAATACGTGTCTTCAATCCGGAAGCCCATGCCTTTCTCAGGATAGTATAACCCAGGCTCTATGGTGATCACAACGCCTGAGGCAAGACGATGATCGTCACCTATTTCTAATCTAGAGAACGGGCGCTCGTGAATATTGATCCCCACGCCGTGCCCCAGACTGTGGACGTAGCCCTCCTGGGGAGCGAGGGTATTCAAAGGCGATTTGTGCCCTTTCGCTTCGAAATATTCACAGGTCATGCGCTGGTATTCCTGGAAGGGCGCGTTCAGATCCGCATTTTCGACGATTTTATTATAAATTTCTTGTACCTGATCATAAAGCTCTTGCGCTTCGGAGGTAGCGTAGCCCAGGCTCCAGGTGCGGGTGAAATCGTAGAAATAGCCGCCCCCCCGTTCTTGCGGGTAAATATCGAAAACAATCGTCTGCCCCAGGCGCAGATGGTCGTCGGGATTGCCCTGCGAGTGGGGGATGCCCGCGTCTCTGCCAAGGGCAAAAATATAACCTTCCGACGGGACCGCCTCCCGTTCGGCCAGCCACAGGTTAATCTTTTCCTTGACATCGCCAACCGTCAGCGGCGTACCGTCTTCTTTCAGCAGGACTTCATCCTCACGAACATCGCGAGAGGTGAGGTACTCGGCAGTCAGGCGGACCACCTCGGTGGTCCGCGCCCCCATTTCCCGTATGCGCGCGACTTCCTCTTCCGTTTTTGTTTCCATTAACTGGTTGAACAGCGAATCTTCGCGCGCTTCGCCTACAAACTCCACCAGAGGCTCCAGCTTTTGAAAATGGTTCAGCATGGCAAACGTGTTGCTGATGTCCGTGTGACCATAAAGCCCTACCCGCCCCTTTAGGTTGTGGTCCTTAAAAATACACTGCAACCGTAAGGCCAGCATCAGTGTCCAGCTTCCATTGGCTTCCTTCAGCAGCTCCTGCCAGGGATATTCGCTGAAAACATGGATCTTCAAGCCAGATTTGGCAGCTTCATCACGTTCCATGTCGTTACAGTACAAGACCGGTTCTTCCCCACGTTTCTTGATTAAGGCGGCCTCGCTGACGTGTCCGCCGCCGGTCATGTAATACATGGGCGGGTTGTTCTCGGCATTGCCAAGCACCAGGATGGCATCCAGGTGCTTCTTTTCCATCAAAGCATCGATATCGGATTTCATGAGACTCCTTATGTAACGCAAATTTCGCGAATGGGCGAATTACGCGAATTTTTATTTTACTCTTCCAACCGATGTGGTCGCGAGGGGTGAGAAGCTATCCTTAACTTACCTTTTGTAAACACCACCCGACTGGATTGCACTCGTTCTGCACCAAAATTTATTACAATGGCTAACTCTAGACCGGTTGCTTTCAAATAGGATAACACTTGCTGCTCATGGAGGCGAGCAATCTCTGTTACAGCCTTATATTCTAAAATGATTCTCCTATTGGCTACATTATCGAGAAAAAACTCGCCAAGCGGCTGACCCTTATAAGACACAATAATACGTTTTTGTCGCTCGACTTCAACATCGCGTGCTGATAATTCGCGCGCCATAGCCTCTTCATAAAATTTTTCAGGAAAACCGGGTCCTAAAGTGTTATGAACCTCGTAAGCCGCTTGCATGATCAAATAAGATAACTCTTTCTCGATAATAACAACATCAGACATTTTCAATCCATTCGCGCTATTCGCCTATTCGTGTCATTCGCGTTAAATGATTTCCCTCAATACTCTCAATAAGTCACTTTCCTGTTCCGGCAACACTGTACGCGGGTCAAGTAGCACGCGGTCGTTTTCGGTGCGTGCGATGAGGGGTGGGTTGGATGCGCGCAGCCTGGCCATGAACTTGTCAGGCGATTTGACGTCCAGCGCCAGGACCCAGGTTTGCATGGATTCACCCGGAAGACTCCCGCCCCCAACCGTCGACTTCGGACTCGATTACCTCGCCCTGCTCCAGCGTTTCCCGCCATGCCTCCGCCCGCGCCTTGACCTGCTCCCGTTCCAGCGAGATCATCCGCCAGATGGGAATTTCGCGCTCGGCCTCGTCCTTCAGATAGTGCAACAGCGTGGCAGTGATCCCGGCCAGGGCCAGCTTGTCCGCGCGGACGGCGCGCGCCAGGGGGTGTTTCCTGATTTTGGCGATCAAGTCTCTGCGCCCGATGATGATTCCCGCCTGTGGACCGCCCAGCAGCTTATCGCCTGAAAAACAGACCACGTCCACCCCGGCTGCCAGGGATTCCTGCACGGTCGGCTCGTGTGCCAGGCCATATTGGGCGGTGTCCAGCAGGGCCCCGGATCCAAGATCGTCCATAACGACCACACCGGCTGCGTGGGCCACGTCCACAATCTCTTTGAGTTCCGGCTCTTCCGTAAAACCGACGATCTTGAAATTCGAGCGGTGCGCGCGCATGACGGCGCCCGTCGGCTCGGACAGGGCTTCTTCGTAATCGCGCAGGTGCACGCGATTGGTTGTGCCCACCTCGACCAGCTTTGCGCCGGATTGCTTCATCACGTCCGGAACGCGGAAGCCGCCGCCGATCTCCACCAACTGCGAGCGGGCGATGATGGCGCGCTTTCGGTTCGACAGCGCTGCCAACACCAACAGAACCGCCGAAGCGTTGTTGTTGACCACCAGCGCGGCTTCGGCGCCTGTCAGCTTTTGCAAGACGGACTCGGCATGCATCAGGCGCGATCCGCGCTTGCCTTTGTCCAGGTCGTACTCCAGGTTGGAATACCCCTGCGCCACAAGAGTCATGGCAGCAACCGTCGCTTTCGAGAGCGGGGCACGGCCCAGATTGGTATGCAGGATCACTCCCGAAGCGTTGATAACCGGGACGAGGGTCGGCTGCGTCCAGACGCTGAGCCGGGATCCGGCCCGGTACAGGATTTCGGCAATTGTTGGCAGGGCAAGGTCGGAATGAAGCCCTTCGGCGCTGCTCAGGACAAGCTTGAAGCGTTCCCGCACGTCATCCAGGGAAGCTCGCAATGCCTGCAGGGTCAGTGGGCGTCCATAATCGGCGATCAAGTCCTCTGACAATTGCAGCAGTTGTTCGACCGAGGGCAGGTCACGCAGACTGGTCATCGCTGGATGTCGAGGGCTGGTCGCCGGGCACCGGCGGGTTCCAGTGAGAGCGTTCGCGCAAACGGATCAACCATTCGATCGCAAGCAGGCCGCCGGCCAGCCCCAGGATCAGCCACAGGCTCAGCAGGTCTCCCTGGCGCAACCAGAGCAACACCAGAACGTAGATGCCTACCCACTGCGCCTGGCGCAGGATGACGCGCTGCCCGGGAGGCGGTTCACTCGGGAAACGCAGGTGAAAGAAGTAGACGAAGGGCAGGGCGGTGCCGGTCAGCGCCAGGAAGAGCAGCGCGAAGAGCGCCCAGCGCATCCAGACCAGCGGCTCGGTGTAAAACACCAGCGCGGCCACGCCGCCCCAGCCTCCGAAGACGAGCACCAGTGTGGGCAAAATGAACGGGCGGAAAGAAGGGAATTCGGACATCGGATGAATTATACTCTGTATGACTGATGTCACTCTGAGCCGCTGTAGGAGGCGAAGAGTCTTCTTGGCCATCAAGCAGATCCTTCATTCCGGGCTATACCCTCGCTCAGGATGACAAGCGATTAGGAGGACCCTATGGACGTTTCAGAGGCCATCCGCATGAAGCGGGCTGTACGCAAATTCCAGGACAAACCGTTGCCAGAGGATGTCATCCACACTATCCTGAACGCAGGACGGCGGGCGCAATCCTCGAAGAATACCCAGCCGTGGCAATTTATCGCCATTCAGGATAAGGCCATTTTAAAGGCGCTTTCCGAGTGCGGCACCTGGGCAGGACACCTGGCCGGCGCGGCGCTGGGCGTCGCCATCCTGACGCCAGACCCGGGCGAGAAATTCCAGATCATGTTCGATGCCGGCCAGGCCGCGGCCTACATGCAACTGGCCGCCTGGGAGTTGGGCGTGGCCTCGGTCCCGGCTTCGATCTACGAGCCGGACAAGGCGCGCGAGATCCTGGGTTTTCCGCCAGCGTGGCATTTGCGGATTGCGCTCTCGTTTGGGTATCCCGCCGAGGAAGAAGTGCTGACTGCCGATCCGCAAAAGGGCGGGCGACGTGACTTGGCGGAGGTGGTGCATTGGGAGAAGTGGTAGAACAGTTCTTTCACTTTCGGCGAGTGCGGCACAAACCGTCCGTAGAAGGGTAAAAACATACTCTTGTTTTGTGTTAGCCCGAATAGAACATAGTTATAATTGATATAGGATCGGAGGCAGCTATGGAATGGAAAGAACGCATTATTATTGACCCAAACATCTTGGCTGGTAAACCTGTAATTAAAAGGTACCCGCTTGGCAGTTGAATTTATCGTTGAACTTCTTGCCCAAGGCTGGCAAGAAAGTGAAATACTTAGAAACTACCCTGATTTAACTCATGACGATATTACAGCCTGTTTAAAATATGCGACAAGCGTTCTTAAAGCAGAAAAAATATATCCTTTTGAACTTTCTCAGACTTAACGATGCGCTTGCTTGCAGATGAAAACTTTCCTTTAGATGCAGTGAAAGCATTGCGCGATGAAGGTCATGATGTTGTCTGGATCAGAGAAATCGAGCCTGGTATAGGAGATGCAAAAGTACTCTCGCGAGCCCAGCAAGAAAAGAGAACTGTTATTACTTTTGACAAAGATTTTGGGGAATTGGCATTCCATTCAAAGCTGCCTGCAACTGTTGACATAATCCTTTTTCGTATTACACTGCACTCCTCTCAGCATGTTGCACTTGTTGCTGTGCAAGCCCTTGAAAGTCGAAAAGATTGGGAAGGGCATTTTTCTGTAATAGAAGATGATCGTATTCGAATGACTACCCTTCCCAAAATTTAGTCCGCGAAAGCGGACGTTTTAGTAACAGACATTATGGACACATCCCTCATCCCTTTCTTCTCCCCACAAGGCGTGGTGATCATCGGTGTATCCACATCGCCTGAGAAGCTGGGCTATGGCGCAGCCCGCAACCTGGTCCACAGCGGCTATAGCGGCGCGATCCACTTCGTCGGGCAGAAAACGGGCACGCTGTTCGATCGCCCAATTCTCACGGACCTTTCGCAGGTGCCCGACCCGGTTGACCTGGCGGTACTGATCGTGCCTGCCCCCGCCACACCTGAGACGCTGGAGGCCTGCGGGCAGCGCGGCATCCGGGCGGCGATTGTGGTGGCATCCGGGTTTCGGGAAGCAGGGCCGGAGGGCGCCGCGCTCGAGGCTCACTGCCTGAGAGTAGCCCGCCGGCACGGCATCCGCCTGGTGGGACCCAACTGCATCGGCAGCCTGGACACCCACCTGCCGCTCGATACCACCTTCCTGGCGCCGCCCATGCCCGCCAGGGGCCATATCGGCTTCGTTTCACATTCCGGGGCTTTCTGTGCCGCGATCATCGACTGGGCCCGCAACCAGGGCTTCGGCTTTTCGCGGCTGATCAGTTTAGGCAACCAGGCCGACGTCAACGAGACGGATATGCTGCCGGTCGTGGCAGCGGACGAGCACACCCGCGCGATCGTCATGTATCTGGAAGGCGTGACGGACGGGAGACATTTCGTGCAGGTCGCCAGGCAGGTAACCAGGCGCAAAGCGGTCATCGCCCTCAAAGTGGGACGCTTCGAATCGGGACAGCGAGCAGCGGCCTCGCATACTGGTGCACTGGCTGGTTCCGATACGGCCTATGAAGCCGCCTTCGAGAAGGCCGGGGTCTTCCGTGCCGACTCCGCCGAAGAGATGTTCGACTGGGCCCAGGCGCTGGCGGCCTGCCCCCTGCCCCGCGGGCGAAACGCCGCCGTGCTGACCAACGCCGGCGGACCGGGCGTAATCGCCGCCGACGCACTGGAGGGCAACGGCCTGCGCATGGCAAATTTATCCGAAAGCACGGAAAAACACCTGGCCGAACTGCTGCCTCCCGCTGCCAGCGTGCACAACCCGGTCGATATGCTGGCCTCCGCCTCCCCGGAACAATACGCAGCCTGCCTGTCTGCCTTGCTGACCGATCCCGGCGTGGACGCAGCCCTGGTCATCCTGCCGCCGCCGCCCATGTACCCGGCCGAGGAAGCAGCGGACTGTCTGATCCCCTTGATCCGCGCTTTCGAGAAACCCGTTCTGGTGGCATTGCTGGGTTCAGCGTTGACGGAGGAAGCCGCCAGACATTTCCAGCAGGCAGATATTCCAACCTATACCTTCCCGGAAAAAGCGGCTTCTGCGTTGGGGATTCTGGCTCGCAGGGCTGAGTATCTGGCCACAGAGTACACTGAGCCAAAAGAGAAAAAAGAAAAAAACTCCGTGATCTCAGTGGGCTCCGTGGTAAAAACTTTGCCTGAAGAGCTGGTCGCCGCATATGGAATTCCCACAGCGCCGATGAAATTCGCTGCCAACGCCGACGAGGCAGCAGCAATCGCCCGCGAGCTGGGGTTCCCCCTGGTGATGAAAATCGCTTCGCCGGATATCCTGCACAAGTCGGACGTGGGCGGGGTCTTATTGGATATCTCCAACGAGGAAGAAGCGTGTGCTGGTTATGTGCAGCTGGTCGAGGCAGCGATTGGCGCCAAACCCGACGCAGCTATCGAAGGCGTGCATTTGCAGCGCCAGGTCCCGCCGGGGCAGGAAGTCATCCTGGGCGCGGTCCAAGATCCGCAGTTCGGGCCGCTGGTCATGTTTGGGTCCGGGGGCGTCGAAGTGGAGGGGCTCAAGGACGTGGCCTTCGCCCTGGGGCCACTGACACAGGCCGAAGCCGAATCCCTGCTGCGCAAGACCTGGGCCGGCCGCAAGCTGGACGGCTATCGCAACATCCCGCCCGCGGATAAGTCCGCTGTGGTTGAGTTAATCGTCCGTTTATCCTGTCTGGCAGCCGAGCACCCGCATATCGCCGAAATCGAGATCAATCCCCTGCGCGTTTTAGAAAAGGGAGCGGTTGCCATTGACGTGCGGGTAAAATGGTTCGCATGATTACAATTGCCTCCCTGATCTACTACCCGATCAAAGCCTGCCGCGGTTTTGAAGTGGACGAAACACACGTGGAGCGGATGGGCTTGGAAAATGACCGCCGGATGATGGTCGTCACTCCTCAAGGACATTTTCTGACGCAACGGGAATACCCCAGGCTTGCCCTCGTTACCCCGTCCTTGTCTGAAGGAAAGCTAACCCTCTCCGCCCCCGGAGCGGATAGCTTGACCATCCAAATCCAAAAATCCGGGCCGACCCGTCCGGTGGACATCTGGCGCAGCCAGGGCGTGCAAGCAGTTGACCAGGGGGAGCTGGCAGCCGGGTGGTTTTCGGATTGGCTGGGGGCGGAAGTGCGGCTGGTCCATTTCGCGCAGGGATATCTCCGCAAAGTGAACAAACAATACGCCATCCAGGAAGATGACCACACCGGTTTCGCGGATGGCTACCCGATCCTGCTGGCTTCCGAAGAATTGCTGGCCAATTTGAACGCCCGGCTGGATGTCCCAGTCCCGATGGACCGGTTTCGACCGAACCTGGTGGTCCGAGGGGTCGAACCGTTCGCCGAAGACACCTGGTCTCGCATTTGCATTGGCGGGCTGGAGATGGCGGTGGTCAAGCCGTGTGCGCGCTGTGTAGTGACCACCATCGACAAGCAAACCCTCGAGCGAAGCAAAGAGCCGCTCAAAACCCTGGCATCCTACCGGAAAGGGCTAGGCGGAGCCCTGTTCGGGCAAAACGTCATCCCCTTAAACCAGGGCAGGTTGCGGCTGGGGATGAACGTTGAAATCCTGTCCAGGTCGTAAATATCTGTCACGAATTTGGTCTACTCATCCCTGTCCGATTGTGATACATTCAATTTATGTCTGCCGTCTCTCGTCGCGATTTTCTTAAACTGGGCAGCCTGTCCTTGTTGAGCGCCGCTCTCTCCCCGTTCGGGCCGGCTGCAAACATCGGCCAGGATCAGCCCGTCATTTACCGGATCGAAGAACCCTACAAACGGATCGCCCTGACCTTTGACGACTGTTTTCTCGTATCCTTGTTGCACAGGCTGGAAGCGCTCTTAGAACAGAATCCGGAAGCGCGGATCACGCTGTTCCCGGTCGGAGAGGCGCTGATCTACAACGAGATCAAAGATTTCAGGCGTGTGGAAACGTTTTTACGACAAGGGAAACGAGATCGGCTATCACTCGTTCGATCACGCCAACCTGGCACTATATTCACCCCAGGAAGTTCTGGCTGACTACGACCGTTGGTTGGAAGCGCTGCGCGCAGTGCTGGGGATAGAACCAGTTGTGCATTTTGCAAGGCCCCCTTTTGGAATTACAAGCCAGCCTTTTCTGTATATGTGCAACCAACGCGGCCTGGTTCCTACCATGTGGTCGACCGGCTGGGGCGGGGTGACCGAAAATATCGTGAAATATACCGTCCCCAAAGTACAACCGGGTGATATTGTGCTGCTCCACACCCGGCCAGAAGACGTGACCACGACCGAAAAAGCGATGCCGGAGCTTGCCAGACGCAACCTGCAACCTGTAACGCTGACCCATATGTATATGGACTGGATCAAAGCTCAAAACGAATCAGCAGGCTGCGAGCGCAACCCGACCTCCCTGCTGCGCACCTGTATCGAATAGGAAAATTGGTTCTTGTAAAATTATCAAAAATATGTGACAATAAGGTTGCTCCGTTTAGGATGCCCCCCTCATCCTAGGCGGAGCACTTTTTATAACAGGGAGGAATATTTCTCAGCGAACAAAGCCGGTTGACCGCCCGTGTGCCAGAACAGGACAGTCTCTTCCTTCTTGAAAAATCCTTTCCGAACCAAATCGATCAGCCCGGCTGCCGCCCGCCCCGTGTAAACCGGGTCGAGCAAAAGGCCTTCATATCCGGCGAACAGCTTGACCGCCTCGCGCTCCGCCTCGGTCAGAACACCGTAACCAGCCCGACAATAGGCGTCAGTTGCCAGGACATCCTCGGCCGCGAATTCGATCCTGTCCCCAAGCAATTCCGAAGCATCGGACGCGAGCGCAGAGACGTGCGATTTCAACCACGATTCGGATTCGTCGATGCTGACGCCGAGCACGTTCCCCTCGTAACCGAAAAGGCGCTTGCCCAGTGTAAGCCCGGCGTGCGTCCCGCCCGAGGACGTGCCGAAGACGATCCAATTTGCGGTACTGTTTTGTTTTCTCAATTCCTCCATCGCAAAGGCATATCCCAACGCCCCTACCGGGCTGGACCCGCCATATGGCACGAGGTAAGGTTTTTTGCCGGCCTGGGAAGCTTTTTCGAAGGTTTCCTGCAACACACGGTCACGGTTGGCGCGGTCCGTCACATGGACAATCTCAGCGCCAAACAGCTTATCCAATAACAGGTTCGCGGAGAGCTGTTCGGGCAAAGCTCCCGTGAGGACCAGCGTGCATTCAAACCCGAAGCGGGCAGCGGCCGCTGCCGTCTGCCGGCAATGGTTGGACTGGATCGCGCCCGCCGAGATCAGCATCTTCGCCCCCTGGGACTGCGCTTCCGCGACCAGGAACTCCAGCTTGCGCGTCTTGTTGCCGCCAAAGGCCAGCCCGGTCTGGTCGTCACGCTTGATCAGCAGGCGCGGTCCGCCGAGAAAGGCTGTCAGGCGGGGAAGTTCTTCGATAGGGGTAGGGAGATGGGCAAAATGCAAACGGTCAACCATGGTTTTCCTTTCCAAATGTCCACGAAGGACACGAAGAACATTGGAACGCGAAAAACGCGAAGCAGGCGAATAGCGCAAATTTAATTGCTTGCTTTCGCGAAATTCGCATCTTTCGCGATATTCGCGTTTAAGTAATTTTCGGAAAGTGCTTAAGAAAGCATGCTCTTGCCAGCATCCCCGCCGCCGAGGAAAGTGCCCCGCATGGGGTACGGCGGCTTGAGCAAAGCTTACACGATCCTGCTTCGAGTTCGTGATTTCCCGCGCGCCCGCATCACGTCCAACACGCGCGGGATGACTTCCGAATACAGCTTGTACCACAGCGGCCGGGGCGTGAAATCCCAGGCGCCGAGCGTGCGCACCACCTGCCCGCCCAGGCCTTCCTTGAAGCGGAACACGCCCCACATAGGGTCACTCTCGTCAAAAGCGTCAGGCGCGCCCCACAGGTCGTACACGCTGCATCCCGCTGCTTTGGCCCGGCAGATCGCTTCCCATTGCAACAGGTAGTTCGGCATTTTTTCCCGGTGCGCTTCTCGTGACATGCCATACAGGTAATAGGCGCGCCTGGCAAAATAAAAGACAAAGATGGCGGCTACCGGCTCGCCTTCCACTTCGGCGATCAAAGGCTCCGCATAGGGTATGGACGATGGACCATTGACGAGCGACGGCTTCAGGAAAGCCTGCCAGACGGTTTGGTAATAACTCTCATCGCGGATGACAAAGCCATCACGGATAGAGGTCTCAGCGTACATGCTGTACAGCACTGGCCAAGTCCCCCTTGTTCCCTACGCGAATCCGGACGCCTTTCTTGAGCCGCCAGGCGGACGTTATAGCGCGTCTTCTGTTTCATGCGCGCCAGCAGCTCGTCTTCCGAAGAAGACAAGTCGACCAGGACCGTATTTCGGAACTGGACCTGGTCCGACGAAAAGGACCATCCCCTGCGCTTCAGGTCGGACATCATGACCTGCCCGCCGTTATTTTCACTTCCGGTCTCCCCTCCAGGAACTCCAGTTCCAAGGACCACATCCGGGTCGATTTTCAGAAATATGGCGCCCTGTCGCTTTGCAAAGGATTGCAGATCGTCCAGAACCCGCTTCCGCAGCAGCTCATCGGACCAATCCAGGAGCGGTCCCTTGGGGAGGTAGAGGATGTTCAGGCGGGCCGCAAACCCGCGCGATGGGAATGCGCCGCTTAAGCACCATTGCAGCGGCACATACGTCCGACAAGTCTGACATGTCAGACTTGTCGGACGTATTAGACCTACTAGACCATACGAACGGCAACGGCTCCCAACCGTACCTGGCCTTGACCCGCGACCATTCCCAGGTTTGCAATAAGTGCGGGTTCGGCAGACCAACAATGCACTCATTCCATTCGGCTGCGGTTCCGTTGAAAGGCTGCATCAACCCACCTCCCTGCCAGCCATGCGCCACAGATACAACCTGTAAAGGAGCGGGTTGTACACGCGATCCAACGCCTGGGCTGCTCGTTTCAACTCCCCGCCAAAGCCGCGCTTAAAGCGATACACGCCCCACAAACCGTCGCTGCGCTCGGTGAAATGCGCTTCGAGGGGTTCTGCTTCTTCATCGGGGACGCCCCACAAATCATATTCGTCCGCTCCCTGGGAGCGCGCCCAACGCATAGCCTCCCATTGCAATAGATAAGCCGGCATGCGGTTGCGCTCTTCGTCGGTGGAGGCGCCGTACACGTACCAGGCGCGCCGTCCGCGGGCGAAGACCATCAGCGCAGCCAGTGGTACCCCTTGGTACTCGGCCACCAACAGTTCGGCCATGCCGGTTGGGTGGAACAACTCGTAGGCGCGCCGGTAATAGGCCAGGCTGTGGACGCCGAACCCATCCCGCCCGCCCGTCACGAGCATCATTTTATGAAAAGCAGCCAGGTCGTCCCAGGGGCGAACCGTCACGCCTTTCTTCTCTGCCAGGCGGATGTTGTAGCGCGTCTTTTGTTTCATGTCGGCCAGGATTCTCGTCTTCGGTCCCGTTTAAGTCGACAACGATCGTGCGCGGGGGTTGGATGTTGTGAGAGGATGTGCGCAGCGCGAAGTGCGCTGTGCCGGTCGGCGTGATTTCGCTCTCCCAGCAATCAGGTTCGATTTTAAGAAACACGGCTCTACGCTTTTTACAAACCGTATCTACTTCCGTCCAAAACCGCTCACTGATTCCCGGTAACCGGTCACTGAACACCGGTTTTGGCAAGTAACCCAGGGTCAAACCCAGGGGCAGGCGGCGGAACAGGATCTGGGCGCCCGATCCATCGTCCAGGATGAGGCGGACGGGGTCCCAACCAAAGGCGGACTTCAACTCACCCCATTCCCCCGTCTGGAGCAGGTGCGCATCGGGATAGTTTGTTAAAAAGGAATTCCATTCGGCCAGGGAGACTGCGGGCATGGGGATCGAACCTAAGGCAGTCCTAAGACCGCATCCATGCCACCGTCTCACGCAGGCCCTCGTCGAGCGAAACCCGGGATTCAAACCCAATCGTCCGGGCAGTGAATTCCGGGCTGCCAACGGAACGGTAGATATCCCCGGCGCGCGGTTCCGCAAAAACCGGTTCGGGAGCGCCCGGAAAGAGATCGTACAGCACTTCCAGCAAGTCCAACAGGCGCGTTTCCTGCCCGGTACAGACGTTGAACACCCCACCGGGCGCATTCGGATGTTCGGAAGCCACCAGGTTGGCGCGGACCACATCGCGCACGTTGATCAAATCTCGGGTCTGGCCGCCGTCCCCGAAAACGGTCACAGGCTTGCCGTCCAGCAGGCGGCGCACAAAGATCGGCACCGCAGCCGCGTACATCGAATCCGGTCGCTGGCGCGGGCCGTAAACGTTGAAATAGCGCAGCGCGACCACATCCAGCCCCATGGCTTGGGTATACAGCTGGGCGTAAATCTCATCCGTCCGCTTGGAGGCGGCATAAGGGGAAAGGGACTGGGTCGGCGTGGTCTCCTTCAAGGGCCAGGCATCCGATTCGCCGTAGACCGCTGCGCTGGAGGCCACCACGGCCCGCCTCACGCCGGCTTCCCGGGCGGCATCGAACAGACTGGCCGTCCCAGCCACGTTGACATCGAAACAGAGCCCCGGTTTTTCCATGGATTCGGGGACTGAAACGAAGGCGGCCTCATGAAAGATGACTTCCACCCCCCGGACCGCTGCCTGAACGATGGCACGATCCCGCAGGTCTCCTTCCAGGACTTCGAACCTGCTGCCACTGAACTGCTCGGCCAGGCCTGCCAGGTTTTCCCGTTTTCCGCTCGAAAAATTATCGAGGACACGCACATCCGAACCCTGCTCGAGCAAGGTTCTCACAATATGAGAACCGATGAAGCCGGCGCCGCCGGTCACCAAATATTGCATTATCTTCCGCTCCTGCTTAATACAGTGCTGATGGTTCGCAAAATAATATTCAAATCCACTGCCAGGCTGCGATGCTTGATGTAATACAGATCATATTCGATCTTGACTTCGGTATCCTTGACCGTTGCGACATAACCATAATTGATCTGAGCCCAGCCGGTCAGGCCCGGTTTTGCCAGCAGACGAGCCCGGTAAAAAGGAACCTGTTTCTGGAAGGCGCGCACCAACTCGGGGCGCTCCGCGCGTGGACCGACCAGGCTCATCTCTCCGTGTAACACATTCCAGAATTGCGGCAGTTCATCCAGGTGGGTTTTACGTAGAATATTCCCGACCCGCGTAACACGGGGATCATTCTCCTCGGTAGGACGTATTTCTGCCTCTGCATCTGCATCCCTGTGCATCGTTCGGAATTTATAGATTTTAAAAGTCTTTCCGCCCTGTCCCAAACGCGGTTGCGAGTAAAAAATCGGGAAACCGCTGTCAATCAGGGTTGCGAGCGCAATAAAAGGGAACAGGACAAAAAAAACGAGCAAACCGGATAACCCGCCAATGATGTCCATGATGCGTTTGACCAGCAAGTACATCCCGCTCACGCGGGCCTGGTCAGTAAAGGAGCGGATGATCCAGTCCAATTCGAGGTGGTGAATGGGAACGCGCCCAACCATTTCCTCATACAACGTGGGCATCCGGGTAACTTCCACGCCCTGTTCCTGCGCGTCCAGGATCGTCTGGAACGTTGTCCCTTGAATCTCGCCACTGACGGCCACGACGACATCTGTTATTTTATATGTCTCGATCAGGTTGAGCAATTCGAAGCTTTGGCTGATGACCGGAAAGCTACAAATTGCTTTGCCCAGTTTCTGAGGGTCATCGTCGAGAAAGCCGACCAGTTTAAACGGAGGGGGTTTTGGGCCAGGTACACTTCTGCCAGGGAATGGCCGGCTTTGCCGGCGCCGATGACCAAATAATGGCGCAACTGGCCAGAAGAGGTGTAGAAACGAATATAGATCGCACGCCAAATTAACGTCAGCACAGACGAATAAAGCAGGAATGCGCCGAAACCGATACGGGGCAAGGAACCCGGCTCCACTCGGATAATAAACACCAGAGAATAGATCACCAACCCAATGAAAGCAGAGATAGCGATCCCCCGGACCGTCTTGCGCAGGTTTGAAGCCGTGTGCGGCTCGTACAATTCGACCATCAACAGAAACCAGGCAACCGGCAGCAGATAGAACCAGATAGGCACATGGATATTCTGCATCAACTGTTCGATCACTCTGGGCTTTAAATCATCTGCCTCCAGTAGATAACGCTGGTACTCTCGCCAGGTATAGGTAGCCGCAAACAGCGAGGCAATCGCCATGAGCATATCGCCGACAACCAAAAGGGCGCGATGTTCGCTTGGCCGCAGGCGTAAACGTTGAGGTTGGAGACTAGCCATTCTTTGGACGGTCCAATAGTGACGCGATCATACTCCACAGGAAACCGCTTCCCCAGGCCAGGTGCATCGTGGCAATCGAAAGCGGTAATCCTATGATAAGGTAGCTTTTGCGGTGCTGAAACGCGGAGTGCAGCCCCGCCAGTAAAAGAACTGTAACATACAATAGAACTTCCAGGGCAAGTGTCCACCTGGCGGGCGGAAACCAGGCCAGCAAAGTCAGGCCGATCAGGCTGCTTACGAACAGCGGCGGCAGAGCCTGGCGCCAGCGCAGCGTGCCCGGATAACGGCGCAGCATACGAAACTTCCAGTAGCCGTAGCGCCAGTATTGGCGAGCCAACTCTCGCAGGCTGGAGCGGGCGTAATACACGGCGATAATTTCCGGATCCAGCCAGACGCGTCCACCGTTTTGGCGGATGCGCGCGTTGAACTCATAGTCCTCGTTGGTAAGCAAGGATTCGTCGAAGGGGCCAACACGATCGATCAAAGAACGACGGAACGCGCCGAACGGAACGGTATCCACCAGCGAAGCCCGGGCGCCGGTTCGATACCCGGCATTGCCTACCCCCAATCGGTGGGCAGCGGCGACGGCGACCGATTGTGCGATCCAGCTTGCCCCGCCTGGCTCGATCTGCCATACCCCGCCAACGTTTTCGCCAAGACCGGCATCAAGCGCCGCCAGGCAGCGTTCCACGTAATTGGGATAAGGTCTGGAGTGGGCGTCCATACGGATAATAAGCTCGCCGCGCGAATTCTGAATCGCACAGTTGACAGCCGATGGAATGTTGCGGGCAACATTCTCCACAACCCGGACGGTGAGATCAGGATGCCCGTTCTGAAAATCAGTGATTACATCCCGGGTTCCATCTTCCGAAAGTCCATCCGCAATGACCACCTCCATGCTCGCGCGCGGATAGGTCTGCTGGAAAATGGCTTCCAGCAGCGGACGGATGGTTGCCTGTTCGTTGTAGCAGGGAACGATAATCGATACGCGTGGCGGCATAACTAGTCATACGGATTATACAGGGTTTACGCAATCCGTATTGCAGTGGTTTATGATAGGCGGCGCAAGAGGGTAGTGGTCTCGCTTGCAGAAACGGTAAATGTTTTCCCTGGCCCCTCCTGGCTGCGAACGGTAATTCTACCACTTCGGGGGTGCCGGTTGCCGGCTGCGTGATCAGGTTCTCTAGGATTTCGCGTGAAAGGGTATCTACCACGGGGTTTCCAAATGAGCCCGTTATCAGTCGCCGTAAGCGGGGTCGAACAGGGCGATGGCTTCGATTTCTACGGCTACTCCCATGGGCAAGGCTGTTACCGCAACGGTAGAACGCGCGGGTGGGGTTTCTGGGAAGTATTCCGCATAGACAGCGTTCATCTTGGGGAAATCGGCCATATCGCGCAGGAACACGGTGGTCTTGACCACGTACTTCAGCCCGGAATTGGCCGCTTCCAGCACCTGTTTCAGGTTATTCAACACCTGGCGCGTTTCGGCTTCGACCCCGCCACTGACCACTTCCATTGTGGCCGGGTTGAGGCCGATCTGCCCGGCGGTGTAAACCAGCTGCTCGGTGCAAACGGCCTGCGAGTAAGGGCCAATGGCTTGCGGCGCTTTATCTGTGCGGATGATCTTTTTGCCCTCGGTTGTATTCATGATATCTTCTCCTTTGTCTTTGGTAGCTTGAACAGGTTCTGACAATCGCTATTCCCGTTTTAACAAGAGCATCGTCAAATCGTCGGACTGGGCTTCGTCGCCCACGAACGTGTCCAGATCGACCTGGATTCGTTGCAATATCCGCTCCGCAGATTTGTCCCCGGCGGCCTGCAAAGCGGCGATGATGCGTTCTTCTCCGAACAGATCCCCGCCAGGAGAGAAGGCTTCGCTCAGGCCGTCGGTGTATAGCAGGAGGTTGTCGCCATGTTTCAATTCGATCGTGCGGTCGTCCATGCTTGTGCCTTCGATAACTCCCAGCGCCATGCCCGTGCGCGTCAAGCGCTCGATCTTGCCGTCGCTGGTCAGCCACAAGGGCGGGTTATGGCCTGCGTTGGCATAAACGAATATCCCGCTCTCCGGATAAAGCACGCCATACACCGCAGTAACGAACATCCCCTGCTGTGTATCAGGGATGAGCAGGTCGTTGACCCGGCGCAGGGCCTCGGCCGGCGATTCGGTATCGATCACAGCGGCATGCACGAGGGTGCGGGTAAGCGCCATGAAGAGCGCTGCCGGGACGCCTTTGTCGGCCACGTCGGCGATGAACAGGCCGATGCGCCCACCGGGCATCTCCATTACATCGTAGAAATCGCCGCCCACCTGGCGGGCGGTCAGCCAGCGGGCTGCCAGGTCCCAGCCGGAGAGGAGTGGTAGCGTTTCCGGGATAAAGGTCTGCTGGATCTGGCGGGCAAGCTCGACCTCGGTCTCCAGGCGCTCGCGGAAGACCATCTCCTCCTGTAAGCGGTCATTCTGGATCGCGAGGGCTGCCTGCTGGGCGATCCCGTTGATGATATCCAGCCGGCGGGAGCGAAAGCGCAGTCCGCCGGGGATCTCCTGGACCAGCAAGACCCCGAAGATGTCGTTCTTGATCAGCAGCGGCACTGCCAGGAGCAACTGGCGATTGGTGGCCAGAGCCTCGCTCTCCTCGGCTTCATCCAGCCCTTTTTTGTTCATCCACTCCTGCAGGGTTTCAACCTCAGCGCTTGGGAAAGCCAGCAAGCGGCCCTCTTTGCGGACGGCATCCAAAAGGGGCGAGCCACTCTGGGGATAATCGCTCTCCCAAAACGCGATCTCATCCTCCTCGGAAAGCCCGATACTCTTCGTACGGATAAAATGTTTCCTTGACCGCATCCCAGAGATATAAAACAGACCGTTCCACGCCAACCAGGATGGGCATGATGCGGACGATCGTGCCCAGGATCTCGTCGAGATCGTTCAAGCTGACCACAGCCTGCGCCACCTGCAACAGGGCTGCCGAAGCGTAAGCCTGTTCCTGGGCCGAATCATACAGGCGGGCATTCTCGATTGCCACGGCGGCATAGCTGGCAAAGGTGGTGGCCATGGCCCGCGCTTCGTGACCGTAGCGCCCGGGGGTAGAGTGTGAGAGGGCCAGCACGCCAACAGGGCGGTCCCCCACGCGCAAAGGCGCGCCGATCGAAGAATAATCCTGGTTGAATCTGGCAGCCAGGCCAGAAGGCCAGAGGGGATCACTCGGTTGGCGGATCACGGGACGATCTGAAAATAGAATGCTCATCATGGCGATGGACGCTTCCGCTGAGTTTTGGCGGGCCTGTTCCAACCGCTCGACGCTGCACCCGTTGACAGCAGCCAGGTACAAATCGCCTTCTTCAAACAACCAGATCGCTGAAACGTCCACCGGCAGGGTGTTATGCAATTCTTCCAGGACAGCCTCCAGCACCTGCTCTACGCCCACGTTGGCGGAAAGCAGGCCGGCCACCTCGCGCAGGCTGTCCGCGATCCTACGCCGCCATTGTTCGGACGAGTACAGGTCGGCGTTGTGGATGGCCGAGGCGATATTATCCGCCACGGCTTCGAAGAGCATGCGATCCTCGTCCGTAAAGGCGTTCAGGTGATCGCTCTGCACATCCAGCACACCCACAATTTGGCCGTCGAATAAAAGGGGAACCGTTAACTCCGAGCGTGCATTTTTAGGCGGGAAAGGCGACTTAACGTAACGCTCGTCCTGGCTGACGTCGTTGGCAAGGGCTACCTCTCCGGTCCGCGCCACCCAGGGGATGATGCCATCCGGCGCATCCATCGGGATGGCGTACCCTTCCTGTTTTTTACTGCGCTTTCCACTGCCGGCCTCATAGATGATCTGGCGCCGGTTCGGGTGCACGCTGAACAGGTGCACGTAGGGAAAGCCAAACTTTTCATGGATCAGTTCAGCGGCCTTGTGCATCACCTGGCTCAGATCCAGAGAGGAGGTGATCGCATCGCTGACTTCTGCAATCAACGCCAACTGGTCGGCCCGGCGGCGCAAATCGCTGTACAGGCGTGCGCCCTCCACGGCGCGGGCGACGCTGGCAGCCAGCGCGTCCAGGATCAACAGGTCGTTATGATGAAAAACGTGCAACAGGTCGCTCTGGATGTCCAGGACGCCCAGCACGCGGTCTTCCAGCTTCAAGGGCACGACGAGCTCCGACCGGGTTTCAGGCAGGTTCGCAATGAAGCGGTAGCGCTGGTCCGCCTGGACGTCGTCCACCAGGATTCGTTCCCCCGTCTCGGCAGCCTGGCCAATCAGCCCCTGGCCAAGCTCCACCTCCAGCGACTGCTGTGCCTTGGGACTTCCCTTGCGCGGGGCGGAGGCGCTGGAGCGGAAACGCAGCTTTTGTTCACCCGGCTCACAGGTAAAAATGCTCACATAATAGTAGTGGAATGTCTTTTGAATGAGTTCGGTGACCCGGCGTGAAAGCTTATCCACGTCCATCACGTTGGCAATCTGGGCGCTGACCTCCCGGACCAGGTTGATCTGGCTCAATCGGAAGCGCTCCACCTCCACGCGATGGGCGGCAAATAACCCCACTGAAATAATCTGTGACAACCCCTCCAGCAGTTCTAAGTCTTCCTGTGGAAAGGAATCGCTGCCGTCCCGGCCAACCCGCAACACGCCCAGGACGAACCCCTGTTCTTCGAGCGGAAAGACCGCGCAAACTCCATTGGAAGAGTCTCTTGGGAATAGGTACGGATCACCCGCTTGCCCGATTGAAAGGCTTCGCGCATCTCCTCCAGTTCGGGCTCGGGAGGAAAGAGCAGCTCCTCGTCCCGGTCGGGTAAACGGAAGAGGCTCTCGTGCAGCCACACGTCCACTTTACCGGCGACCAGGCGCCGGGTCATCTTGATGATGCGGTCTCTTTGGGCGCCCAGCGAAGTCGTGCTGACTAGTTGTTCTCCAAGGGTAGCAAACGCTCGCCAGTCGGAAGATCCGGGAGAACGGGTCGCGGCACTCATCCGCTCTCTCCCAGACGTTTGATCATCGTCAGAATATTGCCCCTTTCAGAAGACGATTTGTAGGAGACTTCATCCATCAGCTTGCGCATCAGATACATTCCCAACCCGCCGATCTTCCGTTCGGACAGATCCGCTTTCACGTTCGGCTCAGGCACACTGGATGGATCGAACGGTTTTCCCTGATCCCGCATCACGATTTTCAACATCTTATCAGTCGTGCTCAGGTCTATCTCGAGTTTTCCCCCGGTCATGCCCGCGTAGGCGTGCTCGATAATATTGGAACTGGCTTCATCGGCCGCCAGCTGGATCGCATAGATCTCTTTATCCGAGAACCCGACCTGGCGCGCCGCTTCAGCGACAAAATCCCGGATCTCGTCCAGGTTGTCAAAATTGGCATCGAAAATGACTGTGCTCATTTTGGAAGTCAAAAGCCGCCCACATCCGCAGACGGAGGCGGCTTGTTTTCCATAAATGCAAGGACTACTTCAACCGCTAAAAACTACCGACCGCATCGATCGGATCGGAATAGGTTTTAAACAACTCTGTAAATCCGGCTAACTCCAGCGCTTCCTGGATGCGCTCCGGAACGGAAGCCAGAACAATCTCACCCCGGTTATAGCGTTTGCATTGCCGCTGGCTGGAGAGCAAAGCCCGGAACCCGGCGCTCGACATATACTCCAACTCGCTCATGTCCACCACGATCTTGTAACGGCCGTCACCCGTAACATTTTCGAGCGCTTCGGACAATTGCGGCGCTGTGCTGCTATCAACACGCCCATTGACTACGACCATATCACAATTTTTGAACTGTTTGGTAGTAACGTCCATCTTTATTCCTCCAAGGGTGAGGGGTTCTTTGTAAAGTGCCGCAACTTTCCTAAGCGGAGGCTGTCCGGCTGGTTTGCAAGGTGCTCTATGGATCTTGCCCCTGGTGTTTGTCATCCGGTTGCGGTACAAGTTCGAAAAATTATATCACGAGTAAAGCGTAGCCAAGCCGCTGAATTTATGGCAAAATACCTGCATGCCCCGTTGGATTCCTATTCTCTTTGCAGCTTTAATTGGACTCGCCCTTGGACTGGTTTACGGTTGGAGAATCAACCCGGTCCAATATACCGACATTACCCCCGACGTTCTACGCATCGATTACCGGACCGATTACGTGCTCATGGTTGCGGAAGCGTATCACGCCGAAGAGGATCCAGCGCTGGCAGCCCAACGCCTGGCCGTCTTCGGCAGCGAACCGCCGGCGCTCATCGCCGGGGAAGCATATGATTACGCCCGGCAGTCGACCTATCCCGCCGAGGACCTGACCCTGATTCAAGAGTTGACGGTTGCGTTACAGGCCTGGCAACCGGTTCCCGGGACGAGCCTGCCATGACCCTCAAACGGACCCTGTGGGCATCGCTCATTGCGCTCGTAATAGGTTTTGGGATTGGATTGGCCTACGCCTGGGTGCTCTCCCCCGTTCAATACGTGGATGCGGAACCCCGTATGCTCAGGAATGATTTCAAGGACAGTTTCCGCTCCGCCATCGCCGCTGCTTACTTCTCCAACCCCGACCTGGAACGCGCCCGCGCCCGCCTGTCCCTGCTCGGCGACCCGGACCCGTACCAGTCCCTGAGCGCCCAGGCCCAGCGCATGCTGGCAGACGGGGAACCCGCGGATTCGGTGCAAAAGGTTGCCTTGCTGGCCTCCGCCTTGCAGGGATTGCCGTCCGTGGCAGCCGAGCCATTGGCCTCAGAAACAGCACTTCCTATAAACAGCCCGGAACAAACCGGCGAACCGGTGGAAACTGACCAGGCAGCCGAGACAGAAACACTTACAGCTGAGCCATCCCAGGCGGCAACGGAAGAAGAACCATCCGGCACACCTGCCCCCTTGCTGACTGCTACGCCGAGGCCCCGCCCAACGCCAACGGCCACGCTGGGTGCGCCCTACCAACTGGTAGGGCAGGATACCGTCTGCGACCCCGAACTGGTGGAAGGCCTGCTGCAGGTCGTGGTGACCAACCTCTCGCGCAGGCAGATCCCGGGCGCAGAGATCATCGTCACCTGGAACAGCGGCGAAGAACATATCTTTACCGGCTTGAAGCCTGAACTCGGCAACGGCTATGCCGATTTTCTGATGACCCCCGATGTGTCTTATTCCGTCCGCATGGCAGATGGGGGCACGCTTGCTACGGAAATCTCCTCGCCTGAGTGCAAAACCACTACCGGAGGGTCCTACTTAGGCGGGATACGGATTACCTTCCAACAACCGTGATGAAAGCGAACTGCCACAGACAATCAGCCGTGGCAGAGATGGAGGCCCGACGGAAGCGGTAGAGCAGACAACATTAATGCATTATGGAATGATATTCAGCGCATCCGCCCCGACCCGGACTTCGACGTCCACCGGCGAGCTGGGGTCCGGGTTGAAGACGATTTGGTTGACGGCATCCACACCAAAGGCCGTGATCAGGTAGCGCAAGGTGTACAACTTGGGAGCGTACATCACGATCGTGGTGCGGGAATATTGCTGGTCCGCATAGCCGCCCGCCTCGACGACCTGCATGCCCTGGGCGAGCAGGTAGTTCCCGGTCCGCTCGGGCAGGCCCTCGGTATAGGTTCCGTTCACCACGCGCACGCGAGCTGCGTCTTCCTGCATCAGCGCGGTTTGATCCCCGCTGGCCAGCGGGCTGAGCGGCCCGGCGGCTGAGAAGATCTCATCGCGAAGCACGCGGATTTTATCCGGGATGGGTTTGAAAATGGCGGCATCCTGCCCACCCAGGATGACGTTGTCGAACGTGACCATGGTGTAGTCGATCACGCCGCGCTTGATGTTCTCTTTGGGGACCTTGGAAAGCAAGACGCCCAGCTTCATGGCATCGTCGAAACTTAAGTTCGTGCGCAAGCCGCTCTCCGCCTCCGCGTAAATTTGTGGCGCCTTGGAGACCATGGTGGAGAAATTCTGGGGGAGAAGACCTGATCCACCAACGCCATGACTACCTTTTGCTGGCGGTTGGCGCGGTCCACGTCGCCGCCTTCCGTGTGGCGGTTGCGGGCGTACCCAAGCACTTCATAGCCCCAATATTTCTGGCAGTTCGGGCCCATCTTGACCGGCGGCTTGGGGCCGATCGGGTCGATCGTGATCCTCTCACCCGGGCAGAGGTATAAGCCACCCATGGCATCGATGGCTTCCTCGAAAGCCTTGAAATCCACCTGAGCATAGTATTGAATGGGCACACCGATAAACTGTTCGACCGTTTTCATCGCCAACCCCGGCCCGCCGCCCGGCAACCGGCTGCCTTCGCCGGAAGAATAGGCAGTGTTGATGCGGCTGTATCCAAAACCGGGGATGTTAACCCACATGTCCCGCGGGACAGAAAGCATCCCGGCGGTTTTGCTGACCGGGTCGATCGTGAACAGGATCATGGTATCCGAGCGCGGCGCGCCCTGGCCCACTTCCCAGTCGCGTTCGTCCAGGCCGATGAAGAGCAGCGTCACGCGACTGCCGCCGTCCCAGGCAGGCGGCAAGTCGGTCTTTGGGATCTCAACATCCTGGGGAACGGGCACTTCACCAGAGACCTCGGGCTGGCCCTGCTGGTTATATTTGACGGCCACGCCGGGCAAGCTGGTGATCTCCCAACTGACCACAAAGTTGCGGGTCAGGATAAAGGCTGGAATGGCCAGAGCAATCGCAACCACGACCGCGATCACCTGCCATAGCGATATTCTTTTCAAGAAGCTTAGATTCAACTTTTTCATTTTTTGTAATTATCAACCTTCTCAACCTATTCCGGTTTGAGATAGATCATGTTCAAGCCTAACCGTTCCAGGCCTTCTTCCGCCCAATGATGGAGCATGGCGAAGTCTTCCTCGAGCGCGGCCATCAGGGTCGGGATGGCGGCATAGTCGGCAATTTCTGCCAGCGCGCGCAGGGCGTTGATCCGGGCCCGTTGGGGTGCGTCTTTGGGGACTTGCAACAGGGACGGCACGGCGGGCTTTCCGATGGCGGCCAGCGCGTTCCGGGCCAGGTCTGAGGTCAGCGGGTCTTCGTCGCGCAAAGCGCGGACGAGGGGGCCGATGGCCATTTCATCGGGTTTTGCGCACAACCCGAGCGCCGCCGCCTGGCGCACTTCGGGGTCCGGGTCGTCGAGGTGCGGGAGCAGCCATTCGGTCCGGGCTTGAGGCGATCCGGCCAGCGTGCGCAAGGCCCACCAGCGCTGGTCCGCATCCGAAGACTTTGTCTGCTCTCGTAGGGCCGGGAAAGCGACTTCCCCAAGCGCTACCAGGCCAGCGACCGCGTTCTCGGCGCGCGTTTCATCCCCGCTGGTTAGATCAGCCAGCAGTTGGTCCAGATCGGGCACGGAATCCTTTACTTTGCCGGGGGAGGAACAGGTAAGTCTTCCGTTGCCACGCCGACCCATTTATCCCCTTCGTCGATCAACATGACCGGTATATCGTCCACAATCGGGTACTTACGCCCGCAATCCTGACAAATCAGCCAGGTATCCTCGTGCAGGGTGAGCAGGCCTTCCTTCTCGCGGACACAGTTTGGGCAGCGCAATATTTCAAGCAAATCTTGACTGATCATGTAAGCTCCATTTCAACAGGTCAGAATTTTACCATTCTCTGGTTCAAATTGGCAATTGGCCTTTCGCGCCCTTAAAGAGCGTTTCCATAAGGGAGGGCAACGCTCGTTCTACGGCAAGGACCTTTCATTCGCGATGTCGAGCACATCCGTTCCCAGGCGAACTTCGATATCCACGTCTGAATCCGGGTCCGGGCTGAACGAGATTTGGCTCCCGGAATTGATTCCCAGGGCGGTGACGAGATACCGCAAAGTATATAACTTGGGAGCGTACACCACGACGGCCGTGCGGTCGTAACGGCGATCGGCGGAACCGTCCGATTCGACCACCCGCATGCCCTGTTCGAACAGATACCTCCCAATTTTCTGAGATAAGCCCTCGGTCTTGGTGCCGTTGAGCACCCGAACGCGGGCCGCATCTTCTCGCATCAACGCGTCCGGAGCGCCGCTGGCAATCGGGCTGAGCGGTCCGGCAGCCGAGAAGATCTCGTCCCGCAGCACGCGGATCTTGTCCGGGTAGGGTTTCAAGATGCTGGCCTTCTGCCCGTTGCTGACGATGACGCTATCCAGGGCTGCCATGGAATAATCGATGACCCCTTGTTTTATGTTGGCAGCCGGGATTTGCGACAACAGCACGCCGAGCCTCAGGGCGTTATAAGAGCTCAGGTTCGTGCGCAGACCGGAGTGCGCTTCCAGGTAAATATCCTGTCCTTTGGAGAGCATGGTGGGGAAATTGTGAGGCGAAAAGACCTGCTCCACCAGCGCCATGATAACCTTTTGCTGGCGGTTGGCGCGGTCGATGTCGCCGCCGGCCGTGTGGCGGTTGCGGGCGTACCCCAGGACTTCGTAGCCCCAGTAATTGCGGCATTCCGGGCCCATCTTGACCGGCGGCTTGGGGCCGATCGGGTCGATGGTAATCCTTTCCCCCGGGCACAGGAACAGGCCGCCCATCGAGTTGATCGCTTCTTCGAAGGCGTTGAAGTCCACCTGGGCGTAATATTGGATCGGTACGCCGATGACGTGCTCGACCGTCCTCATGGCCAACCCCGGCCCGCCGCCCGGCCATTTTCCGGCTTCGCCATAGGCATAGGCGGTGTTGATCTTGCTGAATCCGAGGCCGGGGATGTTGACCCACAGATCGCGCGGGATGGAGAGCATCCCGGCGGTCTTGCTGACCGGGTCGATCGTGAACAGGATCATGGTGTCCGAGCGCGGCGCGCCCTGGCCCAGTTCCCAGTCGCGCGCGTCCACGCCGATGAAGAGCAGGGTTACCCGGCTGCCGCCGTCCCAGGAAGGCAGGCTGGCTTCCGGCGCAGGGACATCTGTCGCAGATGCCGGCAGAGGGGCTGGGGGCGTTCCCTGTGGATCGTCTGTGAGGCGTGGGCCTGCCGGGCGGTTGCCTGCGCCACAGGAAGCAGGCGCAACGCCGGGCAACTGCGTGATCGACCAGCAAACCACAAAGTTGCGGGCGATGAGAAAGGCGGGGATGGCCAGGAGGATGGCTACGCCGATAGAAATTCTTTGTGCGGGGGATATCCGTTCGAGCAAACGTAGAAACGGACGGTTCATTCTACGTGGAGGGCGACCTGCACAGCTCGTTCCGCTTGGCAAGCTTTTCGGGATCTTTGGTTCCCGGCCCGAATTGACAGACCGCTTGCCACGGCTCGTAGTGCGTGCGGAACTCATCTGTGAAGTAGACCGCGCCGTTCTTCATCACGGTGCGGTTGACCACCACGTCCGCGCCGTTGGCGGACCAATCGACCTGCTTGATCTGTCCGGCGCTCATCTCGTCATTCTCCTCGAAGAGCGGTTTCGGCGCCTGGGTGACGTTCTGCGGGCCGGTCGTGTCCCAGGTCACGCTGCGGCCGTCGCTGGTGGAATAGAACTTCCAGGTCAGCGTGCGCGCTTCCGGGCTGACGTAGGTTTCCATCAAAATCCAGTAGGGCGTATCATTGGTGAATTTGAAATCCACCAGCGGGAAGTAGACGGTGGCGTCCAGGCCTGCCAGGCGGGTATCCACAGAACCGCTGGCATTCTGCTCGTAATACGAAACCCGGTAGGCGTGCGAATAGCGCTCGACAACCGGATACCCGCCGAAGAACACCGTCCGGAAAAGGGTGGTGCTGACCTGGCAAACCCCGCCGCCTACGCCTTTAATGGTCCGCCCGCCATAGATGATCAGCGCTTCGGCAAATCCGTTATCCAGGCTGACGTCGCCCAGGGCATCGCCCATGGAGAACGTTTCTCCGGGCGCGACCAGCAGGCCGTGGAAGCGGGCCGAAGCCGCCTGGATGTTCTGGATGCGTTCCAAACTGGAACCGTAAAAATAAGAAGTCTCGGAACTGACCAATTGGGTTACACCCAGTTCTTGGGCAGTGGCACTATCACCTACTTCGGGCTGGTCTTCCACAATTTGCAGCGCGATGTTATGCTCCCCTTGCAACAGGGCAGCGTTGATGGCCGTGATATTGGCCTCGGTATCGATCATCCGGCCGATGGTGGCGTTCTGGATCAAAGCCAGTTGGCCGGTGGGGTCGTCGAAAATGAAACGCGCATTTTGGGCTTTGCGGTCCACCTGGGTGGCAATTCCCAACAGGATATCGCGCAGCGGATCCTGTTCGAGCGCCACCTGGACTTCGTTCCCCACGCGCTGCACGGTCAGCATATTGGCCAGGATCTGGACGTCGTAGTTCCATGGGCCCGGGTCGCCCTCGGCGGCGTTGGCAATGTACAGGCGCAATGGCTCGCTCAACACCCGCCGGGCGACGTCCGCCTGGGCGGATACATCGGTGATCTCGGGCGTCTGCTCGCGGATCACCAGCGGCACTTCGCCGTCGCGGAAGGTCTGCATCTGGGCGCTGAGGAAGATCAGGGTGCCATCCACGTCCAGGGTGCGACCTACCTGTCCGGGCAGGGCGACCACGTTCGTGCCTTCCACCTGCAGGCTGGCCTCCACCACGGGCAGGTTGACTTCCGTCGACAGGCCCTGTAAATACTGGTGCGCCACGCGCTGGTCGAACAGGATGACGGGCGCAACTTCCGCTCCCTGGCTGCGCGCCCGCAGTTGGCCGTCCAGGCTGCCGAACAGGCCGCCGCTGCGACCCAGCAGGTAGGCTGCGTGGGCGCTGGCAGAGGCGTCGAAGGTCATGCCCATCTCTGCTGGGGTCACTACCCAAACTCTACCCCCGTCTCGCAGGACAATCTTGCCGGAATAGGGGTAGGACAGGTTCTGGTTCAGCCGCTGGGCAGCCTCGCCCGGCGTAAGGCCTGAAAGGTCCACGCCGGCAATCGACACGCCGGGAAAGATGCGGCCGGCATAGGTCAACTGGAAGCCGATCGTCCAAACCAGGACGGCGGCCAGGAAGAGCGCCAAACCGCTCAAGAAAGCGGCCAGGATTTGCGGCCAGAGCGGGGTACGTCGTCGATACGGATAAGGGACAGATGCCATGGGAGTGATTATACCTTTTTCAGATGAATTAAGCCTTAAGGCCCAAATCACATTAGGTTTTCAACCGCCAAGCACGCGGAGAACGCCAAGACTCTTTAGGGGACGCCAAGGAAGATCCTTGGCGTCCTGATAATTTCTTGGCGAATTTGGCGCCTTGGCGGTTAAATTAAAGACGATTTAGAAATATTATTTGTTCCGTCCAAATTTCAGGCCGGGGACCAGCATGGGCGTAGCGGCCTTGTATTGCGTGTACGCTGGACCGAACTCGCGCTCCAATTTGCGCTCTTCAAAGAACGCCCCGACAACGATATAAACCGTAGCCGCGACCACACACAACCAGCATGTTTCTAGTCATGACGGGCGTCAACCAGATAAACAGCAACCCCGCGCTAGTAAAGCGGGTGCCGCACCCAACGGTACAGTCCGCTTGTCACCAGTCGGAGAGGCGTTCTTTCCCCTCGAGCAGCTGGCTGCAAACCGATGAAGGACAGGGGTCTGATGTGCAACACCCCGGCCCCAAAAGAACACGGCCAGCGAACTGTCCAACCAGCGAAAGGTACACCCAGGGCGCCGGGATGCGATAGATCACCCGGTCCGGCAGGATGGCCATCAGCCACAGGATGGGGAGAAAGCTGATGACGGAGAAAACGTTATAGGCCAGGCGGTAATAGCGCCTGCCGGGCTCCCCCAGCCTGCGGGAGGCCCATTCCTTTGCGCCCATGGAGGCCAGAAGCGAATGAATGACCCCCCAAATCAAAACTGAAAGTGCGAGCACCAAAACGCTCATTCCCAAACTCCGATTGTCCGTTAGCTCTATCATATCAAACGAGGAGATACCCGCACTCGAAATTCTTAAAGTCAGCGTTTTTCTGCGTGAATCAGCGTCCCGATAAGATGTAGGAGAAAGTGGGGCGGGATGGTATCCCGCCCCACCCCGGACGTTAATCCTGCCCGAAGGCCGGCAGCTCGACCAACCCGCCGCCGGACTCCACCAGGTAATATGGCATCCAGGCCACGCCGAAGAGCTCTACAAAAATGTCCGTCTTTTTAGGCGTCACGGTCACTTCGCTGGTGTCGTTGACCAGCTCGCCCCAGCGATCGTTGATCTCGTCGATGGCGCTCTGGCGCTCTTCCTCCAGCGCTTTGATATCCTTTTTATATTGATCGATCGCGTCCAGCGATTCTTCCACGTCCGCTTTGGCCTGTTCGGTCATGCGGCGCTTGGTGAGCGAGGAGGACAGGCGTCGCGAGCTCTTCCGGCCCCCGAACAGGCCCAGCACGTTTTCCGCGTGCGTGCCCAGCTCTTCCATCTTGCGATGCGAGAGCTCGGATTCGTCCTCACGCAGCTCGCGTTCTTCGCGGGCCAATTTGTCTTCCAGCGACTTGATCTTGCGATCGAATTGGGCGGCTTTCTTTTCGATCTCCGCGTCCGCCTCTTCGCGGGCGGTTTCGGCGCAGGCGCGCATGAACTCGGCCTGGGAAACGTCCGGCCCGGCGTACACCTTCAGGGATTCGTTGGCCCTGGCCGTCACCGCCACCGAGCGGTAGATCCAATCGGCAAAATCGCGTTGCAGGGCCGTCATTTGTCTGGAGTCATTCAGGGGTAAGTCCAGCGCCGCAAAGCGCGCCTCCGGCGCGGGGGTTTGCTCTACCTTCTTCACCGGAAAGTTGCCGAAGAAATGGTCTTCCCAGCGGATGCCGCGCCGGTCGGGATCCGGGACCAGGGCGGCGCGCTGGATTTCCGTTTCCACGCCGTATTTGCGGTCCAGGAAGCGCACCTCCGCCGCGGCAAGCAGGGCCGGGCGGTACAACACGCCGCTCAACTTCGCGTCGGGCAACGACCTGCCGGCGGCGCGCATCGCTTCGGTCAGGCTCAGGTTGGTCGGCAGGAAGTATTCGGAAACGCCGGCCGGGACCGGGGATTTGGTCTCGTAGCCCGGCGTGGCCTGTACCGGGTTTGACGGCGCCGGCTGGGGAACGGGGACCGCTCTTCCAGCGGGAGCAGGCCTGAAGGCGTCCGCAGCGGTTGGATCAGAGGCAGGCGCAGCGGGCTGGACCGTGAAATGGGTCGCCGCTTGTGGAGCAGATCCGATCCATTCCGGCGCCACCCTTAAACCGTCCGCCCCGGCGAGTTGGTTCAAGGCCGGGATCTGGTTGCGGGAGAGCGGACCGGCCAGGAAGTTCATTGCCCAGCGCGTCTGGAACAGGGCCGGCTGGCTGGCGTGCACGTTGTGCTGGATGAAAACGCGCTTCCCGAGCGTGGAGATCAGCTTGTCGATCGCGCCCCGCGAGACGTCGCCCGAAGCGCTCTCCAGGCCGTCCAGCAGGCGTTCTTTGTCGCGCTCGGTCTGCAGCTTGCCGATGAACCAGGTGCCCGCGTTGGAGAGCGCCTTGTAATCCAGGTCGACCGGGTTCTGCGTGGCCAGCAGCAGGCTCAGACCATAGGCGCGGGCCTGTTTGAGCAGGCGCAGCAGCGGCCCCTTGGAGGGCGGGTTGGACTGCGGCGGCAGGTATCCGAACAGCTCGTCCATATACAGGATGGCGCGGACGGAAGGTGCGCCCACCTGCGTGCGCATCCAGCTCTCGACCGCAGATAAGAGCAGGGTCACGAAGAACATGCGCTCGGCGTCCGGGAGATGCGCCAGGTAGAAAATGCTGTGGCGCGGGCGGCCGTCAGGCATGTACAACAGAGATTGGACGTCCAGTTCCTGTCCCTCGCGCCAGGTTTGAAAGGAGGGGGAAGCCAGAATGTTGTTCAACTGGATCGCCAGGTCCATACGGTCCTTCTGGGGGAAGAAGGTTTCCACGGGGAAGGCGCCCAGTTTCTCGAAAGGCGGGTTCTGGGTTTGCAACACCAGTTCGGCCAGCTCGACGTCCTTGCCCTGCCCCCAGGTCTCTTCGACGATCTTCGAGAGCAGGATGTGCTCGCGCGAGCGCAGCGGATCGATGTTCTTGAGCCCGACCAAACCCAGCAGGGCCGTCACGGTGCTGGAGATTTTGTCGATCAAAATTTCCCGGCTGGCCCGCTCTTCCGCCGAGGGCAAGGCCAGCGACGACAGGGCCTTCACCATCAAACCCGCGTCCGAACCGGGCGTGTACACCGCGAACTGAACCGCGTTCTTGAGCGCCATCAAGCGCTCCGGACCGATGTCCCATTGCTGTAACCCGTTGCGCCAGGAGAGCGCCGCCTCCGCCGCCGCCTGGTCGAGCGACTTTCCGGCCCGGCGCGCCATTTCCGGGTCGATCCAGGGCTGGAAATCCTGCGGCGCCAGCGCTCGGGAAGTGCAGCAAGAGGTTGGTCAGGTCCCCTTTGGGATCGATGATGATGGCCGGGATGCCCTGCAGCGCCGCTTCTTCGAGCAGGGCAATGCACAAACCGGTTTTCCCGGAGCCGGTCATCCCGGTGACCACCGCGTGGGTGGTCAGGTCGGCGGGATCGTAGGTAAAGGCTTTCTCGATCGGTTGTTTTCGGGCGGGATCGTAATAGCGGCCAAGATACAGTTCGGTTTCCGTCATCCGGGGATCTCCTGCATAAAGTAGAACGAACGTGCTAAGGGCTTAATGTACACCAGTTCGGTCGAAAAGACAACTTAAAAATTTAGGTTCACCTGCTTTTAGCAGGATGGATGCCCGAAAATTGGGGAGTGAGCACGTCCCTACGGCGCGCGCTCACTCCCCAATTTTCGGTATTTTTCCCGTCGGAAGTTGAAAGATTCAGACTGAAACCCATGTAGTGCCGTAACTTTTTCTTGGTCTGTACGACCATACAAACAGACCCATAAAAAGGAGTATTTCATGCGAAAAAGTACCCTGTTTCTCTCCGCCGTGCTGACGGCATTCGTAATGGCCATGCTGGCCGGCGTGGCTTCGGCCTATCAAGAGTTCGCCTCGAGCGATCCGTTGTCACTGTTCCAGCCGCAAGCCAAGGCCAGCTCGCAAACGATGGTGAAGGCAGCAGTGGATGTCGTACCGACGGCAACGGAAGTCCAGCCCGCGAACTGGACGCCGCAAGAGGCCGCCGGGCTGGCTGCCCAGGTGTTAGGGCGTGACGACCTCTACAGCGTAGAAGTCAGCGACCTGAACGGCGAGACCGTGTACATGGTCACCTTCAGCTCCGGCGACCTGGTGTACGTCAGCCTGGACGGGCAGATCCGCTCGATCGGCAAGGTACAGGTGGAGACCGTGGTCGTCAATTCCGGGGGTGGAGGCGGTGGCGGTGGCGGCGGTAACAACAACCAGGCCTCCCAATCCAACCAAACCCACCAGGAGCACGAAGATCACGACGAACACGAAGGCACACGACGATTGATGGATGGAATTCGCTTTAGGAGGTTGTCATATGGCGCCCAAACCCAAACGAAGCTGGTTTGATATTCAAATGATGCTCATGACCGTCTCGATGGCTTTAGCCCTCGGCCTGTGGAACCTGTTTGCGGGTCCCGACCGCGAAACGGCGTTGCGCAAAGCGGCCGAGGCGCAAGCTGATCCGCCGCAACCGGTCGAGTTTCCTCCCACGCCTGAGTCTTCCGCGCTCAATGCCAGCGTCGCCCCGCTGCCGGAGCCGGGAGAGAAGATTATGCTGGGCGGCACCGCCCCACAGACCAAGGTCGTCGTTCAGAACAAACGGAGCGGAGGCGGTGGGGGCGGCGGGGGCGGGGGTGGAGGCGGCCCGGTCACCTCCACGAGTTCCTCCTGATGTTGCACCGCCGCCCTTTCCGCGCGATGGGTTGCCAGATGCTGGCCGTCGTCGAACGGGAATCCGCAGAGGTTCCGGAAATCCTGGAGCAGGTGCCTGCCTGGTTTGAGTTCTGGGAGCAGAGCCTGAGCCGCTTCCGGCACGACAGCGAGCTTTCCCGCCTGAACCGCATGTCGGACCAGCCCGTGCCCGTCAGCCAGGCAATGTGGGAGGTGTTCCAGGCAGCCCTGGTGGCCGACCGGGCAACCGGGGGCCTGGTCACGCCGACCGTCCTGGACGCGGTCGTGATGGCCGGCTACGACCGGCCCTTCGACCAGCTGCCCCCCAACGTTGGCTACAGCGATCTGTGGACAGAAATCCAGCCCCTCTCGCTGGTTCTCCACGAGGAAGCGACCCGCTCGATCTGCCTGCCGCCGGGCGTCCATCTTGACTTCGGCGGGGTGGCCAAAGGCTGGGCTGCCCAGCAAACCGTCGAACGCTTGCAGTCCACCGGCCCCGCCCTGATGAACGCCGGCGGCGATATCGCGGTCAGCGGCCCGCGCCTGGACGGCGAAGCCTGGCTGATCGGGATCTCGAACCCGTTCGACCCGGCCCAAGACCTGGCCCTGCTTCAGCTCTGTCGGGGCGGGATCGCCACCTCTGGCAAAGACCGTCGCCGCTGGAGGCGAGGCGATATCTTGAACCATCACATTATTGACCCGCGCACCGGCGCCTCCGCCATCACCGACATCTTGACCGCTACCGTGGTTGCGCCAACGGCCGTGGAAGCGGAAGCCGCCGCCAAAGCCGTCTTTTTGCAGGGCAGCGGGGCCGGCCTGGAGTGGCTGGAAGCCAATTCCGGGCTGGCCGGCCTGCTGGTGCTCGATACCGGCGAGATTCGCACCAGCCGCCGGATGGAAGAATATTTACCAGTGGGCTTTACCCTACAGAATTAACGGGATGCTGATCAACGCTGATTTCGCTGATCGAAGCGATGAACTTTGGACAGGGAGAAAAGGTCAGCGTTTTCTGCGTGAATCAGCGTCCCATTTCGAACGTATGCCAAGATTTATAGGAGAAAACATGACCGTTCCACCTTCTCATTCCAACGAGTTTGAATCCTCCCTCAATATCCAGACGTTCCTGTTATTCATGGTAGCCATCGCCGTCGGATTGCTGGTTGCGCTGGTCCTGTTGCCTTCCTGGCTGCCCAACCTGGCGTTCTCGCTGGGCGGCCAGGAGCCGAAGGCTTTCTGGTACCTCTCGCGCGCCACGGCCTTCGTCTCGCTCAGCCTGTTGTGGGTCTCCATGGCGCTTGGGCTGGGGATCAGCAACAAGATGGCGCGCCTGTGGCCGGGGGCGCCGGCCGCCTTCGCGCTGCACGAATACGTCAGCCTGCTGGGGCTGGCCTTCGCGCTGTTTCACGCGGTGATTATCCTCGGCGACAAGTACATTCACTTCACCCTGGCGCAAATCCTGATCCCGTTCAGCACGCTAGATTACAAACCCTTTTGGGTTGGCCTGGGCCAGGTCGGCGTTTACACCTGGGCGCTGGTAGCGCTGAGCTTTTACGTCCGCTCGACCATCGGCCAGAAGACCTGGCGGGTATTCCACTATCTTTCGTTCGGGATGTACTTCCTGGCGCTCTTCCACGGCCTGTTCAGCGGCACCGACAGCAGCGCCGGCTGGGCGCATCAGTATTACTGGTTCTCGGGCGCCAGCCTGCTATTCCTGTTCTTCGTGCGGATCTTGACCGCGCTATTCGACGTGCTCTTCCCGCAGAAGAAGCGGCCGGCCCCGGTTGCGCGGCCGAGCCAGGGATGAGTACGACTGTCTCGATTTTGCTAAATTGCGATACCATACAGTTGGAACCATGCCACGATGGAGTCGAACGTTTGTCCCCCTGAAGCGACGGAAAGCACAAAGGATTCTACTTCTTGATTAGAGGCGGTAAAGGAACAGTCGTTGATGCGCAGAAACATGGCTGCAGCTGTGATCCCAGTCCGCTTGTTTCCATCCGTAAAGGGATGGTTGTTGACCAGGGATTGCAAAAGAGCAGCGACCTTATGATAAATGTCGGGGTACATTTCTTTTCCATCAAATACCACCTGATGGCGGGCAACTGCGGATTGCAATAAACCGAGGTCGCGCACGCCATGCTCGCCGCCGGTTTCAGCAATCAAGCGCGCATGGATAAACAAAACCTGCTCGGGTGTCAGGTAACGCATTACTTGGATAGGGCTTCCAACGCAGGACGGTATTCCTCGATAAATTCCGCCAACTGACGCGCGAAGTTCTCATCAATGTCTCCGGCAATTGGCTGGTCGACGGGCCGAATGATAATTTGCCTGTTCTCGCGATCCAGCTCCAGCGATACATCTGTGCCTTCGGAGACCCCCAGCGGCTCGATCATGTCTTTTGGCAACGAGACCACAATGCTGTTGCCTGTTTTGAAGAGCTTCCGTAACATATGGTACTCCTAAATGGTAACTGCTCAGCCTGCATTTAAGAGGTGGCACGGTGTGCCCTACTTTTTTGCATAAGCCTGAGCAGCTCGACAATGTCACATTTGCCATAAAATCCCCTTTTTGAAATATGACAATATCAAAGTAGATACCCTAAATATATGGTTGCGATGTAAGTACAGCGTAAGTATATCACCCTGCAAGCTCAAATCTTGCCTCAGGAACGCCGTTTCCCGTTATCGTGGGGTCGCCCATGCAGCCGGGAATTCTCCGTGTCAGGAAGTTCCTCAATAGGGCAGGCAGTTGTGCTTTAAGAGACGACCATCTTCTTTTCCAGCCTCTTTTCCTCCCCCCTTCATCCTTCGCTTATCCTTCGCCCATCCTTCGCCCATCTTACGCTCATCCTTCGCTCTTCCTTCGTCCATCCTTCGCTTTATCTATATCGTGGCTATATCCTGGCTATAGTCTGCCTTCGTTCATCCCTGGTCCCAACTTCGCGCTTATTTCCGGACAGTCAGGATTGTCCCTCCTCGGCTGCCTGGGCTGGCATCCTGCAAAGTTGTGGCCCAGGCTTTCTCTATTATCGTGGATTTGGGCGGAAACACAAGAGGCCCCGGCTTTACAATCTTGTTATTTCGGGCGTTGCTCATCCCCCTGTTCTCTGCTATTTCCTTCCCTTTCCGAGCCGCTGTTATCGCCCTTGCTATCCTCGTTCTGGCTTTTGTGGCCGCCGCTGCGTTCCCCGTTATGATCCTCAGCGCCGCCGTCTTGGTTCTGGGCGGTGTTGTCGCTGTCGCTACCCTGGTGCCTCTCTTCGCTGCCGCTGCCGTCCTGCGCATCGTCTGAATTCGAATCCTGTTGGTTTCCACCCCCGTTCCCATACTCGTCTGACTGGGAACCGCTCTGACCTGGGATAGACTCTCCTTCATGCGTTTCAATCTGGGTCGGTACGCCGGTGGGGAGAATCACATCGGAACCCAACAGCTCGATAAAATCGGCTTCCACAAAGCCCTGGGAATTGGTTTTGCCCTGCAACACGACCGACGCGCCCAGCGCCACAGGGGTTGCGGGGAGGCGGCTCTCCGCCGTGATCTGCACCGGCACGCCGGAGACGATCCACAGGTCTCCTTTTTGTTCGGTGACCACGCCCGCGAACCGGATCGTTTCATGGCGCCCTCGGCCAGCAGCTCGTCCACCTCGTGCAACCTCTCCTGTTCGAACGCGCTTTCCAGCTCCTGCCGGCTTGCCGGGCTGAACACGAGCAGCAAGCGCACGTCCTCCCAGGTGCGCTTGACCGGGTACAGCTGATCGCCCGGCAACGCCCCACCGGAAGCGCGGACCAGATTGGTGCCGCTCAATAAGAACAAAAGCGCGAAGGCCAGCGAAATGGCCAGGCGCGGGAACGTAAACAATGCCATTGGTTTGGGTTGCCTGCCAGCGGATGCGCGCATCACAGACGCGTGCTGCAAAACGCGCGCCCTGGTGCGCCGCAAAACCCTCTCGGGGACAACCGGGATGGCCAGCGACCTGGCCTGGCGAGAAGTTTCCAGCAAAGGGAGCAGCTGCTCTTCCATCTCGGGGAACAGCTTCACCGCCAACTCCGGGTCTGCTCCCGTTTCGAGGGCCTGGAGACAGACTTCGAGGGCCTCGTACAGCTTCTCACTCATGGGTCTCCTCCCCGATCAGCCGCTGGAGCGCCGCCAGGGCCCGGAACTGCAACGCTTTGATAGCATTGACGTTCTTCTGCATGGCCGAGGCCGTTTCATCCAGGGAATACCCGTCCCCGAAGCGCAGGGCCAACACATTTTGCTGGTCTACGGTCAGGCGCTCGTAAGCGGACCGCACCGAATCAACCCTTTCGCGGCGGTCCACTTCCTCGGTCAGGGCCGGGGCGGAGGCGTCCGACATCCCGTCCGACAGCGCTTCCGTCGGCCGCCGGTAGGCCTGGCGGAGATAGTCTGCCACCGCGTGCGAAGCCGTCGACAGCAGCCAGCCTTTGAGATTGGTCTGCGGGCCGCGGCCTTTGTTGAGCGCCTCCAGCAAGCGCACGAAGACGTCGCTGGAGAGATCCTCGGCCACCTGCTCGTCGTTCAAGCGATACCAGACGAAGCGGTAGACATCCGGAAAATAGCGGTCGTATACCGCGCCGATGACCTCGAGAATCTAATCCCTGCAAGCCTTCCAGCTCGAGGTTCTGGTCAGTGATCGCCATTTGCGCGTGGGTATTCTTCACATTGTGAGAAACAGATCGCGTGCTGATATCCATCCAAGGGTTCTCATCCGTTTTTATTCCGCTTCTGGTTTACGAAGTGAAATCGCAGTGGAATAAAACATGACCATCTATCGCTTAATAGTCGCATTCGATCCCGAAAAGTTACGGGCAAATCCCCCACCGAAAACGAAAGGCCGCCACGTGTGAATGGCGGCCTTTCTTGGTGTGTTTTCAAAAACTTCCTACAGGCAGTTTCCTCGTCCCCTATTTAATCGCCGCCGTCATCTTCGTGGTGATCGTCGTTCTGTTGGCCGCCGCTGTTATTCTCATTGCTCCCGCCGCTGCCCTGATTGCTGCCGGAGTTGTCCTCGTTGCCGCCGTCCCCTTTCCCGCTGCCCTTTAGCTGGTCCGTTTTCAGCAAGCCGTTTGACTTGACCTCGATCTTGGTCACAATGAACTGGCCATCCGTGGAATAGTACCCTTTGAATTCCACCAGGGCGCCCACAGGCACCGGGCTCAAGTTCTCCGCGAATTCCACGTTCAGTTCCTGGCCGTTGATCGTCCACAAATTTCCGTTGGTCAACTCGACCACGCCCTTGAACTCGTAGGTCAGATTCCCAAGTTGCTCAGGCTGCCCTACACCGGGCAGGACTTGTTCCCCGGGGGCATCCTCAGGCTCATGCACTTCTACGTCTTCCATTTTGGAAGGCTCGAGCGGCGGCAGGGAAACGCCCGGGCCCAACACATCGACCGTGTCCGCTTCGACAAATCCCTGCGCGTTTGTGTAGCCGATCACCATCACCGGCGCGCCAATGGGAACGGTCTCGGGCGGCAGCTGGGAGTCAGGAGTAATTACGACCGTGATCCCGGACACTTTCCAGTTGAGGATATTCTGCTCCGTTACCAGTCCGGCAAAGGCGATGGGCTCGTCCCGGCCCTCGGTCAACAACTCTGAGATTTCATCCAGGCGTTCCTGTTCGAAGGCGCTGCGCAAGCCTTCGCGCTCTTCAGGCGAAAAGACAAAAAACATGCGCAAGCCCTCCCAGGAGCGCTTAACCGGATACAGGTGATCCCCCGGCAACGCGCCGTTGGAAGCGCTGACCAAGCCCGTGCCGCTCACCAACAAGAGCAGCGCGATTGCCAGCGAGGTTGCCAGGCGGGGAAAGGCAAACAAGGCCCAGCGTTTGCGCGGCCTGGGCGCCGGCTTGCGCAGCTGGTTGGCCTGCTGCATAACTCGCGCCCGTCCTCGTTGCATGGCCGCTTCCGGGACAGCCGGCAGCGCGAGAGCGCGCGCCTGGATGGCGGCTTCCAATACCGGGCGCAGCTCCTCCGCCTCCTGCGGGTATAGCTTGAGCACAAACTCGAGGTCCACTCCCGTTTCGAGCGCGTTCAGGCAAACTTCTAAAGCATCGTACAGTTTCTCATTCATAGGCCACCTCCCCGATATTGCGTTGGAGCGCGGCAAGCGCCCGGAACTGGAGGGCTTTTATGGCATTGACATTCTTTTGCATCACTCGTGCGGTCTCTTCCAGGGAGTAGCCATCGCCAAAACGGAGGGCCAGCACGTTCTGTTGTTCGGCGGTTAATTGGACATAGGCTTGTTGGAACGAATGGACCATTTCACGCCGGTCCACTTCCTCGGTCAGAGAGGTTGTAGCGCCGTTGGGCATCGCATCCGCCAAGGCATCCTCGGGATGTCTGTACGACTGGCGCAGGTGGTCTGCCACCGCGTGGGAGGCCGTGGATAGCAGCCAGCCCTTGAGGTTGGTCTGCGGTCCGCGTCGTTTTTTGACCGCTTCCAACAAGCGGACGAAAGTATCGCTGGAAATGTCCTCGGCCAGCTTCTCGTCGTTCAGCCGGTAAAACACAAAGCGATAGACATCCGCGAAATACCGGTCGTATACGGCGCCGATGGCCTGGGAGTCCAGGCTCATCAGACCTTCTAACTCTGATTTTTCTTCAAATCCGGTCATGGAATACGCGAGGCCCCACGTTGAGGAAATTGAATTCTGCGCATTCATGTCAGTATACCATCCGGTTTTATAGATTGATCCTGGCGCCATGACCTTACTTCTACATCCTTCATCTATTGTTTATGAAATCCGTTCACCCCAATAGTCGCCGGCGAGCATGAAAAGTTACGGGAAGCACAAGCATGGAAACAAAATCCCCCGTCCTTGAGGCAGGGACGAGGGATCCGGTCAGTGGCGATGGGGAAGCAACATGCTTATTGGGCTTGCCAGTTGGTAAACCCGTTGGAACTCCTTCATAAAGAAACCCGCGACATCATCGTTATAGATCGCGATCAGGTTTTCATCGTTACGTTCTTCGGCGCTGCGCGTGAAATTATAGGAGCCTGTCACCACAACTTCGCCATCGATGATCATCGTTTTGTGGTGCATTTGCCCCTCGTTCCCGTCCATGTAGACGTCCAGGCCGGCGTGTTTGAACGGGTCATATTCCGTGCCGATGTTGGCCTTGACCTGTTGTTCTTCCATCACACCGGCAACTTTCAGGCCGGCTTCCGCCTTGGAACGGATCAGTTCCCCCAATGGATCGGACGTGAAGGAAAAGGCCATGAAGTAGATGCTTTCCTGGGCGTTTTCCAAAAGCGCGTACAGATATTGTTCCACGCCATCATCCGGAGAAAACAACACTTCCACGTGCGTGCCTTCGATGGTCAGATCCGGGTTCGGCGTTTCAGGGACGACGTGGTCCCCGAACATATCGTCCACGAACATTTCTTCGAATTCTTTGGTGTAGTTTTCGGCCATTTTGACCGAACGGATCAGCAGCAGGTTGTTGTTATCCTCGTACGTTCCGGAAAACGTATAGTTCATCGACCCCAGCCACACTTGCGAGCGATCGATTACAACGAACTTATCGTGCATCAAGCCTTCACGGCGGTCCCCCAGCACAGGGATGCCCGCCTCGATCAAGGCCTGCGGCGCGGAGCCATCCATGTTATCGCTCTCCATCACCACCCGCACCTTGACGCCGCGCTCGTTTGCGTGGATGAGCGCCTCCCGGATGCTGCGCAGGTTCAAGCTGTAAGCGGCCACATCCACGGTCAGGCGGGCAGCGTCAATCGAGGCAGCCAGGGGGCCGTCCGGGCCGCCGGTCTCCTGGGAAGCCAGCGGGCTTTCGGGATCGGTGAAGTAGATGTCGATCCAGGAGGCGTGCGCGCCGTATCCGGCAGGGAGCGGAACTTCCGTCAGCCAGGAGCCGGTTGTTTCGGTTAACGGAGGCAGGTCGGGCGTGGGAGGCTGCGGGGAACATCCCAAAGCAGAAAACAGCGACACCAGCGAGACCAGTCCAAGCAGCAGGGTTAATCGTTTCATGAGGCTCTCCTGGCGCGGTATTATACTCAGGAGCAAGGCAGTTCGCGAAAATCCGCATGGGATTAACACGATGATATAATCGCCCCGCTATGTCGCTCGCAGAGTTTATCTATACCGAGGTCCTCAAGCCCAAGCCGCTCAAGGCGCTGACCAACGCGATCCTTTTACGCATCATCCCGGAACGCCTCCAGGTCGGCCCGGCGACCCTGCACCTGGACCCCGGCGACCCGGTCCTTTCCGGCGCGCTGACCCTGCGCGTCTTCGAACTCAGCGAGTTGGCCTTTTTTCGGGAATATTGCCGGGGAGAGATGACCTTTGTGGACATTGGCGCCAACATCGGACTGTACACCGCGCTGGGGATGCACCAACTGGACCCGCGCGGACGGATCGTGGCCTTCGAGCCGCACCCCCATTCATACCGTTTCCTGCAAAAGAACATAAGCGCGAATCAAACCGGCCCCGAGGCTTGCCCCCGCGTGGACGGGTTTAACCTGGCCGCCGCCTCCCAGCCCGGCCAACAGGAGTTGCGCCTGAACCCGGAAAACCACGCCGACAACCGCCTGTATCAGGGGACGTACCAGGGCAAGCTCGAGAGTTGGGAAGTCCTCCCCGTGGAAGGCCGCCCGGTCGACGATGTGCTGGCTGAGTTGGGCATCGAGGAAGTCAACTTCGTCAAGATCGACATCCAGGGCTACGAGCAAAAGGCCATCTCCGGCTTTCAAAAAACCCTGGCGCGTACGAAGAACGTCTTTCTGATGAGCGAGTTCTGGCCGAAGGGGTTGCAAGAAGCGGGCGGCGGCGCAATGGAATACCTGCAGCTGCTGGCCGACCTGGGTTTCAAGCTTTACGAACTGAGAGAGAGACCCCGCGGTGTGATGGTTCCACTGGAAAACTGGGACCGGCTGATCGCGCGTTTGACTGAACGGAAATACGCGAACCTGATTGGGGTCAAGGGCTACGAACTTTCAGCGGAAACCATCAAGGCCCGCTAAACAGGACAAGCTCTACAAACATCTGCGTTCCATTTGCTGACGCAAAAAATGACCGATACTGTGCCCTCCGCCAACCGCCAGATCGCCCGCGCCGCCGGGACGGTCATGTTCGCGATCATTTTTGGCCAATTGGCGGGACTGGCCCGCAGCATCTTGATCGAGCACAGCTTCCCGGCGGTCCAGCAGGATGCTTTCTTTGCCGCCAACCGCGTCTCTGAAACGCTCTTTACCCTGCTGGCAGCCGGCGCGCTTGGCTCCGCCTTCATCCCCACCTTTACGAGCCTGTTAGCCAAAGAACAGAGAGCCTCCGCCTGGAAGCTGGCTTCTTCGATTGCCAACCTGATCACGCTTACCTTGAGCGCATTGGGAGGCCTGGCCGCCATCTTCGCGCCTCAGATCGTCCGCTACGCGCTGGCCCCCGGCCTGGCAGTGGATCCGGTCACGTTCCAGATGACCATCGCCCTCCTGCGCATCCAGCTGATCGCCTCGGTGCTGTTTGGGCTGGGTGGGCTGGTGGTCGGCATCCTCAACGCGCACCGGGTCTTTTTCATCCCGCAACTGACGATCGGATTCTTCCGCCTGGGCGAGATCTTTGGGGTGCTGGTGCTGGCGCGCTGGTTCGGGATCTACGGCCTGGCGTGGGGCGTGGTCATCGGGGCAGGGTTGTATCTGCTCATCCAAATCCCAACCTTGCTGCGCCAAAAGGGCACATACACCCCGGCGCTGGGCCTGGAAGATGCCTCGGTGCGGGAAGTCTTCCGCCTGATGGGACCGCGCGTGCTCGGCGCGGCGGTTGTGCAGCTGAACTTCTGGGTCAACACCTGGCTCGCCTCCCAGATGTCCGACGGCAGCATTGCCGGCCTGCAATACGGTTTCACGCTCATGCTGATGGCGCAAGCGGCCATCGCCCAATCGGTGGCCATTGCCGCGATGCCGACCTTCTCTGCCCAGTTTGCGCTTGGCAAGCTGGACGAGATGCGCGCATCGCTGGCGTCCACCATTCGCGGGATCGTGTTCCTTGCCCTGCCGGCCAGCATTGGGCTGATCTTGTTACGAAAACCGATCGTAGCGATGCTGTACCAACGCGGCCAGTCCAACCTGGAATTGACGGACATGATTGCCTGGGCGCTGCTCTGGTATGCCGCCGGGCTGGTGGGTCATTCGGTGTTGGAAGTGCTTACCCGCGCCTTCTACGCCCAACACGACACCAAAACGCCGGTCATCGTAGGCGCGACCGCGATGGGCCTCAATGTGGTTTTTAGTTTTGCGTTCTCGGCGCTCTTCAGGAACATCGGTTGGCTGCCGCTCGGCGGCCTGGCGCTGGCAAACTCGCTTGCGACTGCGCTGGAAGTTACAGCGCTATTGTTCCTCATGCGCGCCCGTTTGAATGGGATCAGCGAGCTGCGCATTCTGCGCGGCGGGATTCAGGCGGTGAGCGGGGTGTTGGCCATGTCCCTGGCAGTACTGCTTACCCTGCGCCTTTTTTCAGGACAGGCTGCCTGGCTGCTGTCCATCAGCGGAGTCATAGTGGGAGGTATGGTATATGCGCTGGTCATGCTCGCACTGCGCGTACCCGAGTTGGGAATTATCGTTGGAGCCGTTCAACGGCGGCTGATGAAAAGATAACACCGCGGATGGACTGAGGCATTTCCCCCTCTGTTCAGTCCATCCGCTACATCCTGATTAAATCGTTCTCCCCTCATTTTAGCCAGGATGACCACAAGTTACCTTTACCCTCTATGTGGATTTTGGCCAGCTTTCGCGAACGAACGCAATGTTATTGAAGGCGTTGGACATACCGGGCAGGCAGTTCAACCCGAAGCTGCTGGTCTCGCAATACTTCCAACAAAACCTGGACGCGTTGGTTCCCGGATAAACGGGTGTCAAAGATCGCCTTATATCCCGAAAATGGTCCATCATTGATCGAAACACGATCGCCATGTTCGAAACCACTGTACAAATACGCTTCATCCAAACTGATTCTCTCGACCTTTGAGCGGATTGCATGCAGAATGCTCTCGTCGATAAAAGCAGGTTCGCCCCCAAAGTTCACCAGTCCGCGGGCGCCGGGAACCCATTGTAAGGAAGAAATACCGACCAAGTCCAGGTCAACGTGAACAAAAAGGTAACCCGGGAAATAGGATTTGAACGTACGAGAGCGTGGGTTGGCCGGCTTGACGCGGATGCTTGGATAAAATGTCTCGACCTCACGCAAGCGCAATTGCTCGTAAAGCAGTTTTTCTTTTTGAGGCTTACTTTGCAACACATACCATCGTTCCATCGTAGATCATCCTTTGCACTATTAGGGATACCAATCAGTTTTATTTGGGAATCAGGATCCCCGTTTTCACTCTTAACACATCGGCGGCTTTGCGCAGATTGCTCAGATAAATATCGTTATCCGCAAACTTTTCGTAGTTTTCGTAAACACCATTCCAGATCTTGATCGCCGTAGGCTCGCTACAGCCGCGTTTGCGCATTTCGCCGATGAAATCGTCGTAAGACATTGCTGCTCGTGCAGCTAACAGTTGGACTCTACTTCCCATTCTCGCTCCATCAATGAAAAATTTCTTACATGCTGAATTTCCGAAGCAATCTTCTAAAACTAAAAATGTTTGGTATATCTATTTCCAATTTAAATTTGTTTTAAAAATCCAATGTTCCATTATTTAAAAAAACTAATCTGGTTGGCTCATTCCAAAAAGAGATACGCGATCAATATGAGTATGCATGAAATTAGTAACTCCTATAATTGCTAATAAATTGCAAATCGATTTTCACGTTGTTACAGTAGTAATATAGCAAAAAGGAAATTAAAATGTCTTTGGATAATGCAAGAAATTCTTAGGATTTTCTTTTGCAGGGGTACCGGTGTACTAAAGTAAACTGATTGTGCTTGCTAATAAACTATGCTATATTAATCTCTGTTAATTTATGAAATTTAAGTTATTATCTTTCTTTTTTAGCATGGAGACTCGCAGAGTTAATCGTGGCTGACAAAATTCTAGTAATCGACGATGACCCAAATGTTGCGGAACTGATCAAACTCATTTTGAAGCCGCGCGGTCTTTCGATATACCATGCAATCAACGGGCAAGAAGGGATAAAACAGGCCTACGAATTACAACCGGACTTGATCATTTTGGACGTCATGATGCCCGAATACGACGGGTACGAAGTTTGTGCTCGCTTGCGGGAAATGAGCGATGTTCCGATTGTCATGCTGACAGCCAAATCCCTGAGTTCAGACGTGACCCGCGGGTTTGCAGTTGGCGCCAATGACTATGTCAAGAAACCATTTTCAAACGACGAGCTGGTCTCCCGAATAGAAAGTCTGTTGCGGAGAAAAAAATCCAATGATGCCAGCGCCAATCTTACAAAATACGCGGATGGGTTGCTGGAAGTGGAGTTTTCTTCTCATAGAGTCACCCTCCAAGGGGAGGAAATCTCCCTTACCCCCACGGAGTTCAAACTTCTCTCTTTCTTGATCCGGCATCCAAACAAGACACTTTCGGCTCGCAATCTGCTGTCGGAAGTGTGGGGAGACAGTTATAGCCACGACAAAGCGTTGCTGTCTCTGTACATTCATCAGTTACGACAAAAGCTGAAAGAGGAAGAAACAGATCACCCCTATATTAAGACTCAGTGGGGGCAAGGATACTGGTTTAATCCCCTGCCTCAAGCCACACAGCCCGCGCCTGAACCTGACATGGCTGAACCCGAATATGAGCAAGAAGCGCACCCGGTAAAAGAAGAAAAAGAAAATATTCTGATCAGGTTTTTCAAGAGCAAATGGCTCTGGGCGGCTACTGGTGGCATTGTGGGGATCTTAGCGTTTATCCTCTACCAACAAAATGTCTCCCTTACTTTTACATCCCGCCCGGAAGTAAGGTTTACAACCGTCGAAGCGCGAATGACGGCAGAAGGCTTTCGGGAATCGGGCACCAGCGGACTAAGGGGAGAAGTCTGTGTCAAAAACGCGGGCGCAAATCCTACCGACAACCTTTCCATCGTAAACACAGTTCAAGTTTATTCTGACTCAACGGCCAGAGTTTTTTCCAGCACGGTAGACCTGGGTGAAAGCCCCGTTATTGATCCGGGCAATACCTACTGCTACCCGTACGAACTCACCTTCGACCCTGTTTCAGGGAAAGCTGTTCAGTACCTGATGACGACCGCAGTGACGATCACAAATCACTCTGCTGTGCTGGCGGGAAGCGTTAATTGCCCGGGATCCAGGCCTTGCCCCTTTGGGCCGGAAATCAGGACAGATCTCATCCTGCCTGGCCCTTGAGATTTTGGCCGGAGAGCGTTAAAGCGGCCATACCAGCCACATCAAAATAGCGACCAATATTCCAAAGAGCACACCGCCGACCACCTCCAAAGGCGTGTGGCCAAGCACTTCCCGCAACCCTTTTTGATCCACCGGATGACCGCGTAGCAGCTCTTCAAAGAGCATGTTGATGCGCTGCGCGTGGATGCCAGCCTGCCGGCGCACCCCGGTAGCGTCATAGGTCACCACCATCGTAATCGCCACACCCAGGGCAAATAACGGGTTATCGAATCCATGATACAGGCCAATTGAGACGGTCGCAGATGTCAATAAAGCAGAATGCGAGCTGGGCATTCCACCTACACTGAGCAAGAGGGCCCAGTTCCAGCGGCGGGAATAAAGGTAATCGAGGGGAATTTTGATAATTTGTGCCAGGAGCCAGGCAGTCAACATGGTAACCAGAACACGGTTTTCGAAGACAGAACCCAGGTTCATGGATTATTCTCCGGATTCGAACTCGGTCAATTCATCGCCGGACAACTGACGGATTTTCAATTCTGCGCCATCCAGCAGCTCGCCACAACGTCTGACCAGGGCCTGTCCCCGCTCGAACAGCAACATCGCCTCTTCGAGCGGATTCCGCGAAGCATCCCCTTCCAACACATCGACGATATTCTCCAGCTCGGCGAATGCTTCTTCGTAGGATAAGTCTTCGACCGATTTTACAGATAATTTTTTTGACACTACGACTCCTTATCGTTCCTTACAACCGCGTCAAAAGCGCCATCGCTGACACGGATTTGGATCTCATCACCGGGGGCGGCCAGGCGGACCTGGCTGACCAGCTTGCCGTCCGCCTGGCGTGTGACCAGCGCATACCCGCGCCCCAGCACTGCCAGCGGGTTAAGGGCCGCCAGCCGACGCTCGAATCCCCTCAGTCGGGATTCGTCCAGCGCCAGGTGATGCTGCAGGGCAGAGCGTTCCCGGCGGGCAAAATCGTCCAGGCGCTGGCGGTCGGTCTGGATGCGGCGCGCGGGCGAGGCAAAGCGTAAGCGGGCGGTCGCGGCGGCGAGTCCGTTTTGATGCGCGGCCAGCAGGCTGAGGGTCGAGGCTGCCAGGCGGGTTTGCATCCCTCGTAAATACGCGGTTAAGTCGAGGATCGTAATCGGCGTCGCCAGCTCGGCGGCGGCGGTCGGCGTCGGCGCGCGCAGGTCGGCGGCAAAATCGCACAAGGTGAAATCCGTCTCGTGGCCCACCCCGCTGATGACCGGCACGCTCGAAGCCGCCACGGCCCGGACCACGCGCTCGTCGTTGAAGGCCCACAGGTCTTCGATCGAACCACCACCGCGCGCCAAAAGGATCACGTCCGGTTGCAAAAGGTTGAGGGTTGCCAGGGCGTTGACAAGTTTGGGCGGCGCTTCGTCGCCTTGCACAGGCGATGGCGCCAGAAAGACTTCGACCACAGGCAAGCGGCGGTGCAGCGTGTTTAGCATGTCGCGCAAGGCAGCGCCTGTTGCAGAAGTGACGATCCCGATCTTGCGCGGGAATTCCGGGATGGGACGCTTGCGCTCGGGATTAAACAGGCCTTCGGCTTCAAGCAGGGCTTTCAGGCGCAGGAATTCCTGGTACAGCAGCCCCTCGCCCAGCGGACGGATCAGGTCGGCGTAAAACTGGTACTGTCCCTGCGGCTCGTAGACGCCGATGCGACCGTGGGCTTCGATCTCCATCCCGTCCTGTAAAGGCAGGGTCAGGCGGCGGGCATCGCCCCTCCACATGACTCCCTTGAGAGAAGCTCCGGCGTCTTTCATGGTGAAATAAATGTGTCCGGACGCCGGACGTCCAAGGTTGGAAATTTCGCCCTGTACCCAGACGTCCTGCAAGACTACGTCGGTCTCAAGCAGCGTGCGGATGTGCTGCGTCAGGCGAGAAACGGTCCACGTGACGGATGCAAACAAGGAGGGTTGCGACATTCTGGAAAGGATACTCCATTCTTATAGGTCTTACAAGTCTGGCAAGTCTAATTGGTCCGACCAGCCCGGCCTGTAAGACTTATAAGACCTGTACGACCTCTTACCTATTAGACCTTTTTGCCCATCTCTGCTACAATCCCACCATCATGAAGCGGATCTGGTCTCCCTGGCGGATGAAATACATCGAAGGTCATGAAGAACAAGAGGGCTGCATCTTTTGCAATGCGCTTGCGCTGCCCGACAACGAGGAAAACCTGATCATCAAGCGCGGTACGTTGGCGTTTGTTATTTTGAACCTGTACCCGTATTCGAGCGGGCATATCATGGTGGCGCCAGTGGCACACCAACCCTCGCTCGAATTTCTCGATTCGGACTCGCGCGCCGAGATGATGGAATTGGTCTCGGAATCGATCGAGGTCTTGAAAGAGACCTATCGCCCGCAAGCCTTCAACGTCGGTGCCAATATCGGGGAGGCAGCCGGCGCCGGTGAACCGGGACACGTGCACATGCACATCGTCCCGCGCTGGACCGGGGATACGAATTTTATGTCCACGCTGGGCGAGACGCGTGTGCTGCCCGAAGCGCTGGAACAAACCTACAAACGAATCAGAGCCGGTTTCGAACGATAGACCCTCTGGCTTTTATAATTGAATGAATTACGGAGAAGAATGTTTAGACAAAGATATTCTTATCTTTTAACAGGGGCCCTCGTGCTCCTGCTGCTGAGCAATTGCAGTCCACAAAAAGATAGTACCGAAACCGCCCCCACTGAAAAATCCATTCCAACAATCGAAAATACCGCTTCCAGCGGTGGACCTACGGCCGTTTCTGAACCTGTTCCCGAAGCGACCGGGACACCGAACTCCGTCCCTGTGCAACAACCCACCTCAGCGCCGTCCGCGTACGGGCCGCAGGAAGAGGACTTTCCGGAAGACGTCAACCCGCTCACGGGCATGCCGATCGCAGACCCAGCACTGCTGAAGCAACCTGCGATGCTGCTCTCGATCACCCACTTCCCGCCGGAGGTGCGCCCGCAGGCCGGCCTGTCGTTCGCGCCCTGGGTCTTCGAGTACCTGATCGCAACCGGGACCACGCGCCTGGCGGCCGTCTTTTATGGGCAAGTGCCCTCTCCGGAAGCGCCCCTGACGGGCGGTTGCGAAGTGCGCATGGGACCGTTCGAGCAAACGGGCATCTTGCTCGGCAACCGCGTCTGGCTGGACAAGGATAGCGATGGTGCCCAGTCACCGGGGGAGCCAGGCGTGGGCGGCGTGTGCATTAACTTATACGACGAGAATGGGGATCTGGTCCAACAGACGAGCAGCGATACGAATGGCTATTATGCCTTCAATGTGGACTCCGGCACGTACACGCTCGAATTTATCAAGCCCGAAGGGTTTGCGTACACGGAACCAAACGTCAGCTACGACGATACCGATAGTGACGCCGACCAGGCTACGGGGCGGACCGAAGCGGTCCGGGTGGAAGCCGACGCTCGTCTCTGGGACGCAGGCCTGATCCCGTTGATCGAACCGGATCCCGCCAACCTGCCGCCCGCGCAAATCGGCCCGATCCGTTCCGGGCGTTTGATCCACATCCATTTGCAGAATTTCCTGCAAAACAGCTGCCTGGTCTACGCCGGGGCGACCGACGAGATCGAACAAAGCCTGCCTGCCTGCGCCATGGAATTCAAACGAGGCGCGGGCCCGGGAGGCAGCATGCTGGATATCTCGCGCTTTGTGGCCATTTCAGAGCAGAACGCCGCAAATAGAGGCAGCAATTTCAACTATGCCAGTAATCTCTTTTCAGAGCAAGTTCCAAGCGGAGGCAAGCCCGCGGCGCAGGTTCACGCGTTCTTCTCGGTGTTGAACCAGAGCAAATGGGTTTACGATCCCGCTTACCAGGGCTGGCTGCGCTACGTGGACAACACCAGCGAGCAGACCGAATTTCACGTGGATACCGACAGGCTGACGGGCCGGCAAATTTACATTGATAACCTGATCGTCCTGTTCGTGGAGCACGAGGTCCTGGCGCCGCGCATCATCGACATGTATTTGCAACAGGGAGAACAGGGGCCCGGGTTCGCTTTCCGGGATGGACAGATGTTCCCTATCAACTGGAGCACCCGTTCAGGGGACTATGAGAAAGAGACCGGCCTGCGCCGCCCGATCTCTTTCCAGGATAAGGACGGGAATCCTTTCGCGCTGCGGCCCGGTCGCTCCTGGATCCTCATTGCTACCCCGTATAGCGCTTATTCCGAGACCGAGCCCGGACACTGGAAGTTCCGAATTTATGCGCCGCCGGGGGCGGGAGATTATTAATCTTTACAGAAATGCCCCGAACGCAGTGGCGTGCGTCGCACCTGCCTGATTGGAGAATCCGTTTACCGGAACCAAAAACGGTTTGAACCCATCCCGTCAAAAAAGGTGCGACGCAGGCTCTTCGACTTTGGGGAGTGACAACGGTCACTTCCCTTTTTGGCTTGTTCCAGTGTACTTTTTGAGGGGAGAAACGCTATAATGTTATTATCAGTCCACCACGAAATAGCTGGCTGAAGCCTGAAAACAGGGGAGCGGGCGTTCTCCAATCTTTCGTGAGAAGCTGATACGACAATCGCCATAAAGACGATAGGAGAATATCGATGAGCAAAGAGAACGAAGCTGTCATCCTTTCCGCCGTGCGGACGCCCATTGCGCGCTTTCAGGGAGGCTTGGGCAGCGTACCGGGGACAAAGCTGGGGGCAGTAGCGGTCCGGGCGGCCGTGGAACGGGCAGGCATCGAGGACAAGGCAGACATCGACGAGGTTTTCATGGGGATGGTTGTCCCCGCGGGGCAGGGACAGGCGCCCGCCCGGCAGGCTGCCATCTTCGCCGGGCTGCCGGCTACCGTCAGCGCGACCACGTTCAACAAGGTGTGTGGCTCCGGGTTGAAGACCGCTATGCTGGCTGCCCAAGCAGTCAAGGCTGGGGATGGCGACCTATTCGTCTCCGGCGGGATGGAATCGATGACCCGCGCGCCCTACCTGGTCCCCGGCCGGACGGGCGAGATCCGTTATGGCCACGTGGAACTGAAAGATTCCCTGCTGCTCGACGGCCTGTGGGACCCGTTCGAGGACTGGGCCATGGGCAATGCAGCCGATTTCATCGCCGAAGAGTACGAGGTCACGCGCGAGGCCATGGACCGGTTTGCCGCCGAGAGCCACCAGAAAGCGATTGCTGCCATGGAAGCCGGCAAGTTCGATGAAGAGATCGTCCCGGTAGAAGTCCCGGGGCGCAAGGGCCAGGTGACCATTTTCGATACCGACGAAGGTCCACGCCGGGATACAACGGTCGAATCTCTCTCCAGACTGCGGCCTGTCTTCCGCCCCGACGGCCGCGTCACTGCCGGCAACTCATCCAGCTTGAACGACGGGGCCGCGGCGGTAGTGCTGTCCAGCCGCGCCTATGCAGAAGAACACGGCCTTAAACCGATGGCGCGCGTGGTGGCCTACGGACAGGCAGCCCTCGAGCCGAAATATCTATTCGCCGCGCCCGCCAAAGCCATGCCGAAGGTGCTCGAAAAAGCCGGCTGGACCCTAAATGACGTCGACCTGATCGAACTCAACGAGGCATTTGCCGCCCAGGTGCTGGCCAACGGCTACGAGTTGGCCGACCAAGGCTGGGACTGGAGCAAGGTTAACGTCAACGGCGGCGGGATCGCACTCGGGCACCCGATTGGCGCCTCCGGCGCCCGCATCCTGACCACGCTGCTCTACGCGCTCAAAGATCGTGGTTTGAAACGAGGGCTAGCCAGTCCTGTGTCTTGGAGGCGGGGAAGCCGTGGCGATGGCGGTAGAAGTCGAATAAGGTCTAAGGAGTCTTACAGGTCCGACATGTCAGACCTGTAAGACTTATCAGACTTGTAAGACTTGCCAGACTTATCAAACCAGGAGACCTACATGGACATCAAACACATCTTAGTCGTTGGCGCCGGGACCATGGGCAACGGCATCGCCCAGGTGGCGGCCACCTCCGGGTACCGGGTCACCTGCATGGACGTGGCGCCGGCCGCCCTGGAAAATGCCAGGAACACCATCGCCAAATCTACCGCCAAATTGGTAGAAAAAGAGAAAATTACTGTCTATCAAAAAGCTGCTACTGAGGGGATCAACTACATCTCCGATTTTTCAACCGTCGATGGGGCGGACCTGGTGATCGAAGCCGCTTCCGAAAACCCCGAATTGAAATTCAGGATCTTCAAGGAACTGGACGAGCAGACGCGCGAGGGAACTATTCTGGCCAGCAATACCTCGTCCATCAGCATCACCAAAATTGCTGCGGTAACGAACCGCCCTGATAAGGTGATCGGCATGCACTTTATGAATCCGGTTCCGTTGATGAAGCTGGTGGAGGTTATCCGCGGGCTGGGCACCTCAGACGAAACCACCGAGACGACGGTGGAGGTCTGCAAAACGATGGGCAAGGAACCGGTCGAGGCCAATGATGCGCCCGGCTTCATCTCCAACCGCATCCTGTGCCCGATGATCAATGAAGCCATCTTCGCCTTACAGGAAGGCATCGGCACGCCGGATGCCATCGACCAGGTTATGAAGCTGGGGATGAACCATCCCATGGGCCCGCTGACCCTGTGCGATTTGATTGGCCTGGATGTGGTCCTGAACGTGATGGAAATCCTGCAACGCGACCTGGGAGATGACAAATATCGTCCGGCGTACTTGCTGAAAAAGATGGTAGATGCTGGGTATCTGGGTAGGAAGACAGGACGAGGCTTTTACCAGTATTGAAGAATAAACACGAAGGCCATGAAGGAACATAAAGTAAGAAACCTTCGTGACCTCTGTGTCCTTTGTGTTTAGGGAAAGTCTTCCAACTGGCCGGGGCCAAGTCCCATCGCAGGCAGGTCTTGACTTCTGGAAGAGCTTGGGCGGCAACAGCGGGTGGAGTTGATCACGATGTTACAGCCGTTGAGCGTTTAGCTATCAGCAGCTATTGGGACTTTGTAGTATGATTTTCTGATAATCAGAAAATCAGATACACAAGGCGTGCAATGAGCGAACAAAAACCATATTACAAAACCCGCCTGCGCGGGCGCGGACAGATCACCCTCCCCCCCGAAATCAGGGAGAGGCTGCATATCAAGGAGGGAGATGACGTGCTGTTCTTTGTCAACGATGAAGGGCAAATTGTCGTCGAACAGGCGCAGGTTTTGGATCCCGAACAAAGCTGGTTCTGGACGAAAAAGTGGCAGCAGGCAGAACGTGAGTTGCGCGCGGATTATGAAAAGGGTGAATATTTCGAGTTCGACGATGCAACCGAAGCGATCCACTTTTTAGACCAGCTCGACGAAGAAGAAGCAAAACGCAATGCCGAAGATCAGGTTTAGCAAACGCTTCACCAAAGCGTACCTGCATTTGCCTTTGGAAGTCCGAGAAAAAGTAAAAAAAGCCCTTGCGCTGCTGGAACAAAATCCCCGGCACCCGTCCTTACATACAAAACCGATCAAGGGTGCGCGGGGTTTTTATGAAGCCAGATTCGACAAAAATTATAGAATGACCTATATTCGATTGGCAGACGACACTCTGGAAATGAGCTACGTGGACAAACACGACAATGCGCTGAAAAATCCATGAGGCCTTAATGGACAAACAAATATACGACTATGTCATCATCGGCTCCGGCTTCGGCGGCTCGGTCTCGGCCATGCGGTTGAGCGAGAAGGGCTATTCGGTGCTGGTGTTGGAGCGGGGGAAACGCTTCGAAGACAAAGACTTCCCCAAGTCCAACTGGAATATCTGGAAATTCCTCTGGCTGCCAGCTTTGCGCTGTTTCGGCATCTTCCAGATGACCTTCCTTAACGGACAGCTGGCACTCCATGGAAACGGCGTGGGCGGCGGCAGCCTTACCTACGGCAATGTGCTGATGGTCCCGGACGAGCGTCTTTTCAGCGCCACGGCCTGGAAACACCTGGCAGACTGGAAGTCGATTTTGCAGCCACACTATGAAACTGCGCGTCGCATGCTGGGCGTCACTCCCAACCCCAAAATGACCCACGCCGACGAGAAGATGAGGGAGATCGCCTGCGAGCTCGGCAACGAGCACACCTTCCAGCCGACCGACGTAGGCGTCTTTTTCGGAAAACCGGGCGCAGAAGAACAAACCGTCCCAGACCCATATTTCAATGGGGAAGGCCCGGAACGCGCGGGTTGCAACTTCTGCGGCGGCTGCATGGTCGGCTGCCGCTATAACGCCAAAAATACGCTGACCAAGAATTATCTCTATTTTGCAGAGAAAAATGGTGCACAGGTGCTGCCCGAAATAACAGTCGAAAACATCCGCCCTGCGCACGAGAACCCCTCTCCCGGAGGGAGAGGGGTGAGGGAAGATGAGGCCCGTTACGAAGTGGACTATCGCAGCACGACCGCCTTATTTAACGGAACCCTTTCGGGCACGGCGCACGGTCCGGGCACGAAACGTAGTCGTCTCCGCCGGCGCGCTCGGGACGATGAGCCTGCTCTTCCGCTGCCGGGACGTGACCCGCTCTCTGCCCCGGATCTCGTCCCGCCTCGGGGACAAGGTCCGCACCAACAGCGAGAACATCCTGGGCGTGACCAGCCGGGATAAAGACGTCGACTATTCCAAAGGCATCGCCATCTCCTCCATCTTCCGGGCAGACAACGTCACCCGGGTGGAACCGGTCCGCTACTCGGACGGCTCGTCTTTCATCCGGATCATGACCGCCCCCCATGTGGAAGGGGATTCTGCCTTCGTCCGCTTTCTAAAAACCATCTGGGAGATCGTCCGGCACCCGATCGATTTCCTGTACGCCAAATTCTTCTCGCACTGGGCGCGTTACACCACGATTTTGCTGGTCATGCAGGTCGAAGAAAACCTGACCAACATCCGCCTGGGGCGCAACCTGTTCACCCTGTTCCGCAAAGGATTGGTGCTCAGGCCGGATAAAGACCACCCCATCCCGCGCCAGCTCAAGATCGGCAACCGCGTCACCCGCGCCCTGGCCCAAAAGGTGAACGGCATCCCGGCAGCAGCCTTTACCGACAGCCTGTTCAATTTCCCCACCACAGCCCACCTTATGGGCGGCGTTCCCTTTGGCAGGAATGAAGACGAAGGCGTGATCGACCTGGATTGCCAGGTCTTCAATTATCCCGGCCTGTACGTGGTGGATGGCTCGATCATGCCCGCCAACCCGGGCGTCAACCCTTCGCTCACGATTACAGCGTTGGCAGAGTATGCGATGTCTAAGATCCCTGAAAAGAACCACAGATGAACGATGATAAAAGGGATGAGCCTGGTAAACTCATCCCTTTTATTAGATTACGGCTCCTTACGCTTTCTCGGCAATTTCCGGCACGGGCAACGCTGTAATTAGATCCCTGGCCCGGAAGCGCTCGATGTACTCTCGCGTTTCCCAGTAATCCAGTCCCAGTTCGTCCACAATCTCGAACACGCTTTGCTGCCCTTCGAAGCGCATCATCATTTTTTCGATGGCGCGGTTGAGCTTCCAGTTGTCCTGCCAGTCTACCCACAGGCCGTGCCCGGACAGGAACACCGGTCCGCGGAACTTTCGTTTGGGAACGTAGTTGCTGGCGTAGATGCGGATGATCTCTTCGATCACATCGGCTGCCTCTTGCAGTTTGTCTTCATATATGATTTCCAGGTTGTCATCCGATGTGTGATATTCCGGATAAGGATATCGGCTGATCGACAGGCAGGGAACATTGACGCCAGGCCCATTTAACACGCGCTCGTCGTTGGCGATGATGTCGGCAAAGGTACCTTCGCGGAATTCTTGATCCCGCCTTCTTGAGCACATACTGGCCGATCCGGTCGAGCATGTGGAGTCCTGGCGGGTGTGCTGCAGGGCAATGCTGTTGTCATTGCCTGTCATTTCGACGAAGATGCCGCCTCGCAATCTCGGGATCAGGTCTTCGTGGTGGGCAAGGTAGGCGATCGTGCCGATGGTCTCGGGTCCGAACCAGAAGCGGACGCTCATCGAGCCGGCAGGGAGCGGATCGGCTGCGAGACGGCGGGCAACTTCCAGGGCGGTGACGACGCCGGCCGCATCGTCGTTGGCCTGGTTCGGGTGGCAGACGTGCGCCATGATGAACATCTCCCCCGCTGCCCTGATTTCTCCCACCAAGCGGATGCAGGGTCGCGGTTGCAACCTTGAATCCTTGCTCGGGGTCTGTAACAAATTCAGCGTTGATGACGGCATGATATTTTTGATCATGAGGCAGCCTATCGAATACGTTCTTGGACAGGCAAAAGCCCCAATCGCGGTCGTAATATTTGAATTTCCAGGGGATTGTGTGCGGTCGCTCTTCGTTGTAGTACAGGTGAGGGACGAGCTCGTCCCAGGTCAACAGTCGATCGATTGGAAGGGAATAAGATACGAGGTGTAATGGGTTGTCTTTGAAATCCAGGATGCGCTGGCCGTCTTCGGTCTCGAGATATGCCTCGTGGACCACGTACCGTTCCGGCACGTACCATGTCCAGACCGGTTTTAACGGTTCGTATGTTTCGATTTCATAATTTGCGTTCTCAGGCAGATAAGAGCCGATGAACTTGAGGGCAGCATCGGTCCCATCAGAGGCCAGGGTGCGGTGCAGGGGCACGATTTCCGCCAGCACGTCCTTCAAGCTGTTGATCGGTTTCATTTGCGGGATCCAATCCCTGGCCCGGTCCGGGGTCTCGATCACGTAAGTCAGCCCCGGCCCTTGGTGCTCTTTCATCGCCTTGACCGCCACGCGGAAAACGTCGTTGCACTTCATCAAGCGCACGTCGCCCAGGCCGATCTTTTTGATGTTGACGACCTGGCTGTCCAGCAGGGCGCCGACCGGCTCGAAGTCCAGCACCACGCCGCGGTCCACGTCCCGTACGAGCATGGTGTAGGTCACTTCGTGCGGCTTGCCCTCGAAATCGATGGCGATGCCGCTGAACTCCTTCAAAAAACGGTAATCCACCTGCGCAGCCTGTTCACAGTGGTGCAGGAAGGTAATGCTCTTGCTGTAGGGCAGACCCAGGATCAGGATTTTCGCATCCCAGTCCCGGAATTTTTTGAAGATGGTGGTTTCGCCAAAACAATCGGTGCTGCGGTGCGCGGCCAGTTCCCCGGCGTGCTTTCCGATGGCTGCCATCGAATAAATCGGATGGAACATGCGCTTGGCGCGCGGGTCGTTGCGCAGCAGCTCGGTCAGCACGCCCATCTGGGAGGGCGTGGTGCGGATATCCCAGGGAACCCCTTTGAGGAAATCATAATTGAATGTAGGCTGGATCAGCGTCCCCTCCGGGCCGACTACTTCCAGGATGGCCTCGTTGACGGTCTGCAGGCCCGCCTTCCACGCCGCCGGGGGCGCGCCAGAGAGGAATATGCGCTATGGACAAAGATGGTGTCGCCTTCTGTCATGCCGAGAGAGCGGAATTCTTCCATCAGAAATTGTTTGGTTATCATTCTTGACTCCTACACGGGTCTACAAACATCGGGTTAAGATAACACAATTTTTTAAGAAAAATGAACCTCTTTTATGTAGGACCTTTGTTCTAATAATGATAAAATTACTCCTCATTTTAAGGAGCGATTTTTATGTCAGGTGAAATCATCCAGGTGGACCAGCTTAGTAAAACCTACAAAGTGCCGGAACGCGAGGGCGGCTTTGGCGCGGCAGTGCGCAGCTTCTTCAAGCGCAAGTACAAAGACGTCAACGCAGTGCAAAAGGTCAGTTTTGGGATCGAGCCGGGCAAGATCGTCGGTTTCCTGGGCCCGAACGGGGCCGGCAAAACGACCACGCTCAAGATGCTCTCCGGCCTGCTGCACCCGACGGGCGGCAAAGCCCGTGTGCTCGGCTTTACCCCCTGGGAGCTCGACCCCGATTACCTCCGTTCGATGACCCTGGTCATGGGACAGCGCAACCGCCTTTCGTGGGATATTCCCGCAGCAGATTCGTTCCTGCTCAACCAGGCCATTTACCGCATCCCAGACGACGAGTACAAACAGACTTATAAAGAACTGGACGAGCTGCTCGAACTGGAACCATTGATGAAAAAACCGGTCCGCAACCTTTCGCTGGGGGAACGGATGAAGTGTGAGATCGCGGCGGGACTGTTGCACCGGCCAAAGGTTTTATTTTTAGACGAGCCGACCATCGGCCTGGACATCACCGGCCAGGCCCGCATCCGCGAGTTTTTACGGGAATACAACAAACGCACGGGTGCGACTATCCTGCTCACCAGCCATTACATGGCAGACGTCACGGCGCTTGTGCGATCGCATTATCATCATCCATCACGGGCAACTCAAATATGATGGAGGCATCACCAGTCTTTCGCGCCGGATTGCTCCCTTCAAACTGATTGGCGTGGTGTTGGGGGCCTCTAATTCGCATGATCTGTCCCGGTACGGCACTCCGGTCCAAAACGAGGAAGATGCGGAGAAGCGCTACATCCAGGTCAAGGCGGAAGACGTAACCCAGGTCACCTCGCGGATGCTGGCCGAGCTTCCCGTCCACGATATCAGCATCACCGACCCGCCAATCGAGGATGTGATCGAGCGGGCGTTTAATGAATAGCGCTGTCCCTGAGCGGAGTGAGGAGCGCTCTTTGCGACGAACGCAATCGAAGGGCATGTTACTGGCAAACATAAACGCTTCGACTGCGCTCGCCTGGCATCTCGCTCCGCTCAGCGCCACTTATAGGTGAAATGATGCTTCTAATCTTCAAACGCCTCTGGCAGGTCAACTGGGCGGAACAATGGCAGTATCGCGCCAACCTGATCATGTACCTGCTGTACTGGTTGGTCTCGCCGATCATCTACCTCGCCGTGTGGACCAGCATTGCCAACACGAAAGGGGACGTGAACGGGTTTACTGCAAACGACTTCATTACCTATTACATGGTCCTGCTGATCGCGGACCAGATCACCAGCAACATCGTCATCCACACCTTTGCCTACAAAATCCAAGACGGGACGCTTTCCAGCGAACTGATCCGCCCGATCCATCCCATGCTGACCAACACGCTGGTCAACAACATCGCCTTCAAAATCCTGACCATCATGGGCATGACCCCAATCTGGTTCGTCCTGTATTTCCTGTTCAAGCCCAATTTCAGCGGCGTGACCTGGCAGGGAATGCTCCTGTCCGTTCCGGCGATGGTATTGGGATTCATCATCGGCTTTCTGCTCTCCGCGAGCATCACCAGCCTGGCGTTCTGGACCACGCGCGTCTATTCGGTTCACGAATTCTATTATGCGCTGATCCTGCTTTTTTCGGGCCAGTTCGTGCCTCTGCCGCTGATGCCGAAGCTCATTCAGGACATCGCTCAGTTTCTCCCGTTCCAACTCTTGATGTACTTTCCAATCCAGTTGATCCTCGGAAAACTCACTTCCTTCCAAATTGTGCAGGGATTTATCGTGGGCGCGGTCTGGTTGGCTGTCTCTGTTGTTCTGTTCAACTGGGTCTGGCGGGAGGGCGTCAAACGCTATTCGGCGGTGGGAGCCTGAGCATGTACTTCCTTAAACTCATCTCCACCTTCTTTAAAATCAACGTGCAAATGTCCCTGGCTTATCGCGCAGATACGGTGGTCAACATCCTGCTCAACCTGATGTGGCTGGGCTGGGAACTGCTGGGGTTGTCCATTATTTTCAGCAACACCGAAACGCTGGGCGGCTGGGGCCTCGGCGAATTGATCGCGTTGCTGGGCGTGTTCCGCCTGATTAACACCCTTATGATCGCGCTGATCTGGCCCAACACCGAAAAGTTCAACCAGAGCATCCGTGACGGTTCGATGGACTACACCATCCTGCAACCAGTCAACAGCATGTTCCTGGTCACCTTTTCGCGCATCACCGTCTGGCGTTTTTGGGACCTGATCCTGGCAACCGTCTTGATCGTGACCGGAATCAACATGTCCGGGGACATCGTCACCCCGCTCAGCATCCTGACCTTCCTCCTGCTGACCGTTTCGGGGGCGGTCGTCATCTACAGCCTGTGGATCGTGCTCATCGCGCTGACGTTCTGGTTCACAAAATTCGACAACAACGTCACCATCCTGCAGGCGCTCATGGACGCAGGTCGTTACCCGGTGACGGTCTATCCCGTCTGGTTGCGGATCATCGTGACCTTTATCATCCCCATTGCCGTAGCAACCACCGTCCCGCTCCAGGCCCTGCGCGGCGAGCTGGACTTGCTACGGGTGTCAATCTTCTTTGTCATCGGGATTGCCGCCTTTTGGGTGGCCTCTAAAGTTTGGAAAGCTGGCCTCAAACGCTATAGCGGGGCTAGCAGCTAAAAAGGAACGCGAGATAATACCTCGTATTACGGTGGTAAAAAAAGCGGCGACTGACAAATTTAGCAGTCGCCGCTTTATGTTATATACTCTTTGACCATCCCATTCTATGCTTTGCCGCCTTCCTTTTTCTTCTTTCGTTCCACGTAAACCTTCACCGCCTCGCGCATGAACTCCGCCAGTTGCGGGTGCATCTGGTCGAAATTGGCTTTGAAGCGAGGATCTTCCACATAGCCGGCGGCCAGCGCTTGCAGTTGATCGAGTTCCGGCGTCCAGAAGTAGTCCATGTGCTTGCGCCAGCGCTCGACGATGGCCTGCGCTTTGGGCGAGTCCGCGCCCTTTGGCATCGCAGCGATCATATCGAGATAGACCTGCTTGCCTTCGTCCAGAATGGTCTGCTTCTTTTCTGCGGGATAACCCTTCCACTTGCGATTGGACTCGCGCACGGTTTCAGCGTCATACATCTTCTCTGCCTGTTTGGCATATTCTTCCTGCTGTTGCTCGCTAAATCCTTCGAAGAGTGTTTTTGGACTCATGATGTTTTCTCCTTTCAAATGAAATATTGTCTTGTCCACCGTTTCAATGAGGTGCTCTAGCCGGCCGATGCGCTTGCGCAATTCCAGCTTGTGCTCTTCCAGCGCGGACAGCACGTCGAAATCACGGCGTTCCATGATTTTCTTGATCTCATCCAACGAGAAATCCAATTCGCGGTAAAACAGGATCTGCTGCAGGCGCAGCATGGACTTCTCGCCATAATAACGATAGCCGTTCTCGCCAACCGACTCTGGCTTGAGCAGATCGATCTGGTCGTAGTGGTGTAACGTGCGCGGGGTCACACCCGCCAGCGTGGACAATTGTTTTACGGTGTACATCGTGTCCTTCCGTCATTGCGAGGCGGCGCAGCCGTCGTGGCAATCTCCTTGCCAGTTTGAAACCACCACGCTGCGCTCACAATGACATCAGCAGTATAAACCCTGACGTAACGTTAATGTCAAGAGGAAAATAATTCCCCGGTTTGTGTAACACAGAATATGAACATCATTCCCAACAAAGTTGAAAGTAAATCGATATATAACAATACTGGAAGAACTTGACATCTATCAACGGTGCAAGTTATTTGCCTCCATAAGAGTGCTACTATGACAATCAAATTAACATGGAGAGTATCTCTTGAAAAAAACCGAACACTTTCTGTTACCCCTGCTGATCGTGAGCCTGCTCGTCGCCCAACTGATGAGCCCCATCACGGTTTTCGCCGATGGCGAAACGCCCCCTGTTACTTCCGAATCAACTGACGAAGTGGCCCCACCCGACGAACCAGTGGAAACAGATGAAGCATCTGTTGAAGAAACGGCTCCAGCGGATGAACCTTCTGCTCCTGCGGAAACGCCTGTCGAAGAGACGAACCCGGCAGAAGGTACACCTGAACCAGAAGGGACTCCCGCGGATGAAGTTGTGCCGGAGAGCGCACCTGGCGTGAAACCAGCTGTAGAAACCGAAAGCCTAACAGTGGCCGAAGCATTGGAGCAGGCCCCGACAGGGACCGAGATCGTGGTCGTCAATGCTGAGGGCCAGATCGAGCAGCTGGCCAGCACAGAAGCGGCCGAGATCGTGGCCGCAGCCGACCCGCTCTGGTGCCCGACCGGGCAAGCCCCCACCCCGGGCGCCAACGGCTGCACCAGTTCCTACACCAGCCTGCAAGCCCTACTGGGTGAACTGGATAGCAACGAAGCTACACTATATAACCAGGCCGGCACGATCTGGATCGAAGACGACTACGACAGCAGCGTCAATGACGCGGCTTCTACTGGCTTCAGCCTCGACGGCGGCGCTTTCACTACCATGAAGGATTATGCCCTGACCATCCAGGGCGGTTGGAACGGAACCAGCGGAAGCACCAATATCAGCGGCACGTCTACCTTCACTGGCGATTACCTGCACATCACCAACTGGCAGGCGGACGTAACGCTGAACGACATCCTCGTGGATGGTGCCTCAAGTGATGGCATACAAGTCACTACTTCAGGTGATATCAACCTGGAGAATGTCGAATCCAGTAACAACATCGGTTTTATCTCTATGGGCGCTTATCTGGTCAACATATCCGGCAGCGGCGATATCACCCTGACCGGCACGAACATCTTCAACGGCAATGGCTGGGATGGCCTGAATGCCTACTCCAATGGGAACATCAGCCTCAACAACGTGACGACCAATCTGAATAGACTTTACGGCACCTCTCTGAACGAAACTTTATTCCCTGGTGCAACCGGTTCGATCACCTTGACCGGCACGAACACCTTCAACGGCAATGGTGACATTGGCCTGCTTGCCAACTCCAAAGGGAACATCAACCTGAATGATGTGACTGCCAGCCAGAATGGCGATTACGGTGCCGTCCTAAACAACACATCCGGCAGCGGGAACATCACCCTGACCGGTACGAATGTTTTCTACGGCAATGGAAGCTATGACCTTCATACGCTGACGAATGGTAACATCACGATCGACAACATCACGGCCTATGGCAACAGCGGTACCAGCTTGATCCTTGGAGGGAACCCGGCCAATATCACCATCAACTGCGGGAACATCCACGACAACACTACAGGTATCGACGCCTCCCTGAGCGGCGCATTGACGTTCAACGGCGTCACTTTCAATAATAACGGCACGGATTTCATCAACAACGGAGGCACCTTAGTATTGAACGCAGGCTGTGGCCCAGTGCCACCTCCTCCGCCTCCACCGCCAACCCCAGTGTCACCAACCCCAGTGTCACCAACCCCAGTGCCACCAACCCCAGTGCCACCAACCCCGGTGCCACCAACCCCAGTGCCACCAACCCCGGTGCCACCAACCCCAGTGCCACCAACCCCGGTGCCACCGACCAAGGCGTCACCCCCGGTATCAAAGACCGAGGTGCCACCAACCATTACGCCTGCCCCTAAGGCGACACCAAAACCGTCTGGGCCGAGCAATGCTGAAACAAAAGCTTTTGTCAATGAGCTTACTGATCTTTCCGCTGACCAGTTACCATGGTATATGCCAAAATTTGTAAAGGAGTATTTACAGGACAAGGTCATTAAAAAGCTATGGGAATGGGTCTCAGAAAAAAGTTGGGCAGCAGATATCGTTGAAAATGTGGGTGCCGCTTCAATAAAGGGTAAGAGTATAACGAAAGTTCTTCAACCTGTTACGGACCTGAAAAATAAAATCGGCAAAATGATTGATGACAAATTAGAGAAATTAATACCGAACAAGAAAGTTCGAGATGCGATTAAACTCTTTGGAAATGGTCGCGACATCGCCGATCTGCTAATTCCCATTCCATAAAAAAATATATACCCTGGAGGAACACTATGAATACCGATATAAATCAAGCCAATAATCATATCGAACTACTGGAGCAGCGCATCCAGCAGTTGGAGAGCCAATTATCTGCTCAGGCACTTGTCCAGCCAGGGACAAGAAGCATTCTGTTGAGCTCAAATTTCTTCAAGCGGGCCTTTGCAATCTGGGGCTATTATTTTGTAGCCCAGATCATGCTGGCGACCGTTGTGACAGGAGTTTTGTTGTTGATCAGTTTGTTCCTGCCCTGAAAGACATTAAATTCTTGCAGAAGAACCACAGAATGCGTCGCACCACACCAACGGGAAGATTCCGCTAAACGGAATTAAGGTACAGCTCAAAACAATCCCGTCAAAGCAGGTGCGACGCACTTTGCTCAAACGAACCTTGCGAAGGCATCCTGAGCGTAGTCGAAGGACCTTCGCAAGGTTTTTTATTGTGGTTTAATATCCCCATGCTTGAAATCATCCACCAGGATCAATCTATCATCGTGCTCAACAAACCCGCCGGGCTATCCGTACTGCCCGAGGGCTGGGACCCGGATACGCCCTATCTGCGTCAGATGCTGGAAGAAAAATACGGCGACCCTTCGACCCCGGCCCGACCGGCAACGCCGGGGCGGGCAGGCTCAGGACAGCGAATTTGGGTCGTCCACCGGCTGGACAAGATCACCAGCGGTGTGATGGTTTTTGCACAGACAGCGGATGCTCACCGCGAACTTAACCGTCAGTTCGAGCGTCATGAAGTAGAAAAGGTCTATCATGCTGTTGTAGAGGGCAATCCCCCTTGGGAGGAGAAAATTTGTAAGATGCATTTGCGGACAAATGTCGGTCATAAACACCGCACGGCGCTAGACCATAAACGGGGCAAACCCGCGGAGACCCATTTCAAAGTTCTTAACGGAATCAGACACAGACCCTGCTCGAAGCGCGTCCATTGACCGGGCGCACGCACCAGATCCGCGCCCATTTATACGGGTTGGGAATTCCTCTGCTTGGCGATGTCCTGTATGGCGCCGCAGAGACGGAGCGCATCCCGCGACCGGCGTTACATGCACTCTCGCTGACATTTACTCATCCAGGCTCAGGCGAGCGAGTCGTTTACAGCGCGTCTTATCCCGATGATATGCAACGTTTGATGGATCGATTAAACCTATGAACAAGACAAGGTTTCATGATATGCTCGGTTTACTTCTGGTGGTAATCATTCTATGATCCCTCACTTACCTACACTTAAAATCCTGCCTCTCGACCGGGTGATCCTCCATGAAGACCACGACCTGCAGCGCACCCAACCCCTGGTGGCAAAATTGCGCGCGCAGGGCGTGTTGCGCAACCCACCCATCCTGATGCCGCTGACCGACAACTCCGGCCGCTATATGGTGCTGGACGGCGCGAACCGGGTCACTTCGCTGCGCGAGATGGAGTTTCCGCATGTCGTGGCCCAGGTGGTGGAAGCCAGTTACCCGCACGTCAACCTGCAGACCTGGAACCACGTGGTCTGGGGGATGAGCACAAACGCGTTGACCAGGGCGCTGCGGAAGATCGATGGTCTTGAGTTGATTAAGATCAACCCGCAGAGGTCACTAGATGCCCCGTTGTACACGCCGCTGCAAATTCGCCTTACGGATGGCAGATTCTTCATACTAGAAGAGTCGCCAAGCGACCTGGCAACTCATATCGACGTCCTGCACCGGGTCGTCGATACGTACAAAACGCGCGCTTCGCTAGACCGCACCAGCCAGACCTTGATCGAATCCTTCAAGAAGGTGTATCCGGACCTGACCGCACTTGTTATCTTTCCCCAATTCAAAATCAGAACCGTGCTCAAACTCGCCGGCCAGGGAATTGTTTTGCCCACCGGCATCACCCGCTTCACCGTTTCACCGCGCGCGCTCCATCTCAATTACCCGCTTCACGAGCTCTCCAGTTGCAGGCCGATCGAGTATAAAGAGGCTTATCTGCAACAATGGGTAGAGGAACGGGTCAAGAAAAAAGGCGTGCGCCATTACGCAGAAGCAACGTTTCTGTTCGATGAGTGATCTTCATAACCCCGTTCCCCAGCCTCCCCCTTTTAGGGGGACGGTGCCTGCAGGGCGGGTGGGGGTATAATCTCGCTCATGGAATTTTTCTTCCCGGAAGATAACCTGCACCGTACCCCGCCCGAGGAGACCAAGATCCTTTCCCTGGCGGCCGAGCCATACGCAGACGGCCGGCGGGTGCGGGTCAACATAGAGATGAGCCCCTTTGAAAAACGACCGCATCTCGAATTCATTCTCACGGATAGCGAAGACAAACAAGTCAGTAGCGCCAGCTTTGTCGAGCCGATGGCCTGGAAGCTGGAATTTACCATGCACCTGCGGACACAACCTGCAGAGGGTCCGCTCGACCTGACCGCCGAACTTTACTATCCGGACGGCCCGGAAGCAGAACCGGCCTCGGTACGGGTCGACTTAGAAGCCCCGCCGCGGGAACGCCCCCAAACCTGATCCCCATTTATGTTCGCTGCCATCATCCGAAAGCTGACACCGTCCATCCTGCTCGCCGCAACCCTGACCGGCTGCGCGGGGACGTTGACTCCCTCCACGGAGGTGGTTACTGTCCCGACAGCGCTGCCCTCGGAAACGGTCACCCCAATAAAATTAAACGAGCCACAAGATGTTGTCTTGCTTTCCATTGAAGAGGGTGGTTACGCGCACCTATTTTTCTACATTCCACAACAATTGCCCCTGACCCGTTTGACTTATGGTCAGTGGGACGATACAAGTCCGGCCTTGAGCCCGGACGGCGCCAAAGTCGCCTTCGCCTCCAACCGCGACGGCTCCTGGGATTTATACATTCTTACCCTGGAAAGCGGCGCAATCACCCGGGTGACGGATTTGCCGGAGTATGAATCAGCGCCTTCCTGGTCCCCCGACAACCAGTGGTTGGCCTGTGAAATTTACCAAAACGACAACCTTGACATCGCGATTATCTCGCTCGTAGATGGCCAACAAAGGCCAATCCCGGTCACGGAGGATCCCGCCTCAGACCACTCGCCCGCCTGGGCACCCGATGGCCGTCACATCGCCTTTGTATCCAATCGGGGCGGCGATAGCGATATCTGGCTGGCCAACCTGGATCGAACGGGGGCGGAGCGCTACACCAACCTGAGCCACACGGTTTTTTCGGCCGAGAGTCACCCCGTTTGGACACGGGATGGGAGCAAACTGGCCTGGGCCGCTACGGCGCAGAATATCGGCTTCAGCGGCATTTACGCATGGGACGCGATTCAGCCGGAACGACCCGCAGCCTGGGTCGGGGACGGCGATTGGCCCGCCTGGAATGCGTCCGGCGACCGCCTGGCAGCGGTGATCGAAGGCCCCAACCAGGAATATCTGACTTCTTACACCCCTGAGGGTGAACTGTTGTTGCAACCTATCCCAATACACGGTGTGGTCCGCGGGTTGCTCTGGCCGAATATGGTTATTCCGAATCCGCTTCCAGAATCTTACACACAGGCTGCACAACAGACGCCACTCCCTGAATGGACAGTAGCCGTCACCCAAGTCGAAGAGGGGCCGTCCCAGCGCTACACCCTCAATCCGTTGTCAGATGTGCAGGCACCCTACCCCCAATTACATGACCTGGCGGACGAATCATTCGTTGCGCTCCGCCAACGCGTGATCGAAGAAGCCGGCTGGGATGTGCTGGCCAGCCTGAGCAACGCCTTTGTCCCGCTAACAACTGCCCTCGATCCTGGCCTCGGCGAAGACTGGTTATATACCGGTCGCGCCTTCGCGCTCAACCCGTTGATGAGCAACGCCGGCTGGATGGTGGTGGTCCGCCAGGATTACGGCACACAGACCTACTGGCGTCTTTACCTGCGCACCCTGCTTCAGGATGGCAGCCAGGGCCAACCCCTGCATGACCCGCCCTGGGATTTAGCAGCCCGTTACGAACTCGACCCGGTCGCGTATGAACGGGGCGGCACATATTCTCCTGTGCCGTCCGGATACTGGCTGGATTTCACCTCCCTGGCGGGCCAATATGGCTGGGAACGTCTTCCGTCCCTGGCCAACTGGCGGACCTATTTCAGCGGCGCCCGTTTCACAGAATTTGCGCTGACGGGCGGCCTGGATTGGTACAGCGCCATGCTGGAGATCTATCCCAGCGACGTGCTGGTGACCCCTACCCACGTTTCGCCGCCCAGCGCCACCCCCACCAACACACCTGTCCCTACGCGGACGCCCATTCCAACCCGCACCCCGCGACCGACGTTAACGCCGATCCCAACCCGGACCAGTTCGCCCACCCCGACGCTGCCAGCGACCACTACCCCTTCCCCGACGGTATCGCCGGAAGCACCTGAAACGGCCGACCCTTCCGCAACGCCATGAAAAAAAGAATTTCTCCATTTCGACGCACCGATAGGGCGCCTCGCAGACCTTCCTTTTGGGAGAATAAGCTGGGGTTAATCGTGTTGGCCCTGGGTGTCTTGCTCTTCGCCTGCGCACCGGTCGTCCAAGCCCCACCGCCGGTCATCGCTGATGAGACAGCCGAGCAGGTTGAAGTCCAGACGGAAGCGCCGGCTTCGACAACTGTGCCCCCCCTCCATTTCGACCTGCCAACCCCCGGCGCGGAGCCGGTCTCCGGGTGGCGTCCCCCGTTGTATCCGGTCCCCTGGGCAGTCTCCCCGTTCGACCATTTTTACTTCGCCCGTCCAATCGGCGCGGACAATGTCAATTGGCCGCTGGCTCAATATCGCTATGGCGGCATCTTCTTCGATAACGTTGTCCATACCGGCGTGGATATCCCCGACGAAGAAGGCACTCCTATCCTGGCAGCCGGGCCTGGGACAGTCGTTTGGGCAGGTTGGGGCCTGTTTACAGAAGCGCCGCTCAACCTGGATGACCCTTATGGGCAGGCCGTGGCCATCCGGCATGATTTTGGCTATCGCGGGCAGGAACTCTATACGGTTTACGCGCACATGCAGGCCATCAACGTTTCCGAGGGACAGTGGGTTGACACCGGGGAAGTGATCGGCTATGTTGGGGAGACTGGCATGACCACCGGTCCTCATCTTCATTTCGAGGTGCGCCTGGGAGAAAACACCTTCCACCACACGTACAACCCGGAGCTGTGGATGTCACCACCCCAGGGTTGGGGCGTGCTGGTTGGGCGTTTGTTAGACGATAAAAATCGACCGCTGGAACGGCAAAACGTGGAGGTCCGGCCCGAACCGGGAGGCACACCGCTGCGCACGGTCCGGACGTATGGCGGCGGCGCGACGAACCCGGATCCATTCTATAATGAGAACATGGTTCTGAGCGACTTACCGGCCGGGATCTACAAGATCACCCTGACCTACGATGACAAAATAAAACAGTTCTGGGTCGAGATCTTTCCCGGACAGGTAACCTATTTCACCTTCCAGCCGGACGATGGCTTTGCGCTCAGCCCGGTCCCAACCCCTAAACTGAAATTCCTGCCCATTACGCCCACCAAGGAAGTTCCGCCACCGATCCGATAGGAGAGTTCTTGACGAACCGAACATCTGTGCTATACTGTACGCACGACAAAGTTCGGACCTATACACTGGTATTTGGAGAGTAAAACATGGCACGAAAAAGTCAACAGGAAGCAAAACAGGACGACGGCCGCCGCGCAGTGCTCGATAAGGCCGTTGGAGATATTATCAAACGCTATGGGGATGGTTCGATCATGCGCCTGGGCGAAAACCACAGCATGCAAACCGAAGTGATCCCCACCGGTTCTCTTTCCCTGGATATTGCCTTAGGGGTGGGCGGTATTCCGCGCGGGCGCATTACCGAAATCTACGGCCCTGAATCTTCGGGGAAAACCACCCTCTGCCAGCATATTGTGGCCGAAGCCCAGCAAATGGGCGGCACGGCCGCTTTTATTGATATGGAGCATGCGCTCGACCCGGTCTACGCCGCGCGCGTAGGCGTGGACATCGACAACCTGCTGGTCTCCCAGCCGGACATGGGCGAGCAGGCCCTCGAGATCACCGAAACGCTGGTCCGCTCCGGCGCTGTGGATGTAGTCGTGATCGACTCGGTTGCCGCGCTCGTCCCCCGCTCTGAGATTGAGGGGGACATGGGCGATCCCACCATGGGCGTGCATGCCCGCTTGATGTCTCAGGCGCTGCGCAAGCTGTCCGGGGCCATCAACCAGACCAAGACCTCGGTTATTTTCACCAACCAACTGCGCCAGAAAATCGGCGTCATGTTTGGCAACCCTGAAACCACCACCGGCGGCCAGGCGTTGAAGTTCTACGCCAGCGTCCGCCTCGACGTGCGCCGCATCCAGTCCATCAAGGTCGGTGCGGAGATCATCGGCAACCGCACCCGGGTGCGCGTGGTCAAGAACAAGGTTGCGGCGCCCTTCCGCACCGCCGAGTTCGACATTATGTACAATGAGGGCATCTCTAAAGCCGGCGACCTGCTCGACCTTGCCACCCAGTTCGAGATCGTCGACAAGCGCGGCTCCTTCTACTCTTACGGCGACGTTCGCCTCGGTCAGGGACGCGAGAACTCCAAAGAGTTCCTGCGCCAAAACCCGGACCTGGCAATCGAGATCGAGTCCATTATTCGCCAGAAGGCATTGGGCGGCGAACTGGTCATGCCGCTGGTCATGGACGAAGAGGTCGATGTGCCCGCCGGGGACGAAGAATAGAATATTCAGGAAGGGCGACGCGCAGTCGCCCTTCCCTCTTTATGGGGAATATGACAGCCCAAAACCGCTTCCATCTCAGCCTCGGCCTGTTTACCGTTTTATCAGCTTTGCTTCTGATTTCAGCCTGCGCTCCTACCCCTCCATCCACTCCTTTCATTCCTCCCAGAGCCGCTACGCCAACCGATGGCGTCGTACAGGGAAACACTCCTGTCATTCCCACGTTTACCCTGCGACCCTATAGCGACCTCCAGCCCAACCGCTACGCCTCCCTGCACAAACGGCTTATCATTCCTCGAAGATGTCACTATCCCTGACGGGACTGTCGTCTCCCCCGGCGTCGGCGTGGACAAGCAATGGTTAGTGGAAAACAATGGCACCTGCAACTGGGACTCGCGCTACCGTCTGCGATTTTCCGGCGGGTTGGAAATGGGCACGCCGACCGAGCAAGCGCTTTACCCCGCCCGCGCAGGGACCCAGGCAACCCTGCGTATGCTCTTCACCGCCCCGGGCGAAGCGGGCACCTATACAACTGCATGGCAGGCGATCGATCCCAACGGGGAGCCGTTCGGCGATCCCGTTTTCATGGAAATTATCGTTCAACCACAAGCCGAGATTACGCTTGAAATCATCGAGGGCGAACAATGACAAAAGCCAACATTGTGTCATTATGGGCAAATCAGACAATTACCGCGAGGTGTTGAGCAAACTGGAGGATTGGGACGCTTATCTGCGCGCAGAATCGAATCTGCCCGGACCGCGCGGCAATCTGGAACTGGCTCATGTTGCCGCCGATCTGGCAGACCGCGTACGGGTCGAACATTTCCTGACCTTCGACCCACAACGCGCGCCGGTTAACTCGCCGGATGAATTCCTGGCGTTCTGCGGCGTCGAGGGACTGGGTAGACTGATCACGGAAGGCCAGAGCGATCTGTGGCCTGTCTTGCGGTCCTATGCATCTGACCCTCGCTGGCGCCTCCGTGAGGCGGTCGCGATGGCGCTTCAGCGCGTCGGCCAGGCAGATATGGAAAGTCTACTCGCCCACACTCAAGATCTGGAGCGAAGGCAACTGGCTGGAAATGCGGGCTGCAGCTGCCGGGCTGGCCGAGCCGGTTTTGCTTCGAGATGAAAGCCAAGTTGTACGTGTGATTGAAATTCTCGACCATATTACCGCGGCGGTTGAAGCGGCCCAGAAACATGACGAGGACTTCAAAACCCTCTGTAAGGGTCTCGGCTACTGCTGGAGCGTGGTCGTTGCTGCCCTGCCCGCGCAGGGAAAACAGTTCATCGAACGTTGGCTCTCCAGCACCGATAAAGATGTGCGCTGGATCATGAAGGAAAACCTGAAAAAGAACCGTCTGGTGAGAATGGATAAAGCCTGGGTAGAAATTTGCCTGGCACGCATAAACAATTCCGATGATGGGTGGATGAATAAGCACCAATAAAACTTCACAAAAGTTAGATAGGTGGAATTTCCCCACGGCTGGTTCAGCGAAAACATATTGGAAACCTGGGGTATTTTACTTATCAGATCCCAATGATGATAAAATTAGTAATAACTGGGCACTTTAATAGCTGAATTTTCGCTGTTCGCGTTCCTCCTATTCAACCGTGCAAATTCTGAACATACCAATTCCGACAAAAAGAGTATCATTTTGGCGTTTTTTCCGTCATGAATACAGGTGGTAAGACACACCAAATATACAGAAGAAAGGAGGTGAATTTCCATGTTGTTTGCACCGAAAGAAAAGGGCCAAGGTTTGGTTGAGTATGCATTAATCCTTGTTCTGGTCGCTATTGTCGTCATCGCGGTCCTTATGTTACTCGGCCCAATCATTGGCAATGTGTTCAGCACCATCAACAGTAGCTTGTCTGGTGTCTAATACATCTGTTCAGTCGAAGGAGAGGCCCTGTAACAATAGGGCCTCTTTGCTTCAATGAAGGAGGTGATAGTTGTGCTTTTCTCCTTGAAAGAACGTGGTCAGGGCCTGGTCGAGTATGCGCTGATTCTTGTTTTAGTCGCTATCGTTGTCTTTGCCGTTCTCTTGTTACTTGGCCCGATCATTGGAAACGTATTCAGCAGCATTAACCAAAGCCTGTCCAGCTTTAGCTAGACTGGAGTTTCGGTGAAGAAGCCCTGTCTCGTACAGGGCTTCTTTTGCCTGCCGAGGGAATGGCTTGACCTAGCTTAAGAAAAAATAAGAATATGCGTAGTGGGTTGAAAACCTCCTGTAACATAGGAATACTTTCCTAGCAAGAAAGTATCCGACATTTCTTTGTAAGAAAGGAGTTGATTATTATGTTGTTCGCCCCTAAAGAAAAAGGCCAGGGATTGGTTGAGTATGCGTTGATCCTCGTCCTGGTCGCTATCGTAGTCATCGCTGTTTTGATGCTACTTGGCCCAATTATCGGGAACGTCTTCAGCACCATTAACAGTAGCCTTTCCGGTGTCTAAGACAGAAATTGAAAGTCGTAAAGAAGGCCCTGCATGAGCAGGGTCTTCTTTGTTTAAGGTCTTCTACATGACGGTCCACTGTCCCATTTGATCCCTATTTGCCACGCTTAGAGGTGGAAATCGTTACCATTCGGAGGTGAAGGCATGCCGTGAAAATCTGTTAGAATAGCCCAAACCCAGAGGCCACACGGCCTTTTTCTTTGTCAATCGAGGATTCGCCTTTTTATGTCTTATAACTTTCGCCTGTTCTGGCGTATGTTCTACCGTTCTTTCTTCCAGTGGAAAGGCACGCCCGCCCGTATGACCAGAAAAAGGATGGCTTTTCTCAGCCTCTTCTATCTGGTCTGGCCACTCGGCGGCCTGGCGCACTGGTTCTTCTTTTTCCTGGACGACATTCTTTTTCCCGAACATAAAAGCCAACCGGTCGAGAAGCCGCTCTTCATCCTGGGTAACTTCCGCAGCGGATCCACCTTCCTACACCGCCTGCTCTCACGCGATGACAATTTCACCAGCTTGACTATCTGGGACATTTATGTCGCACCCTCCGTCACGCAGAAGAAGATCACCCAGATCGTTTCCCGGCTCGACGACAAGCTGGGCGGTCACCTGCACCGCCTGCTGTACGCCTTCGACCGGGCTACGCTGGGAAAGATCCGCATCCACCCGATCTCGTTCTTCAAGCCTGAAGAGGACGAAAACATCCACTTTCAGAACTGGGACGGCTACTATATCAGTTATCTCTTTCCATTCTTGGACGAGCTTCCGGACTACCAGCATTTTGACCTGGCCCTTTCCCCGGAACACAAGCATCGGATCATGAGCTTCTACAAATCGATGCTGCAACGACACCTGTACGCCACTGGAAAGAAGTATTTCGTCGCCAAGAACCCCGCCTTCAGTCCCAAGATCGAAACCCTCTCCGAGTTCTTCCCCGATGCGCGCCTGATTTACCTGGTCCGCAACCCGCTGGACATGCTGCCCTCTACGATCTCATGGATCAACTACGCACGCCGCCAGTCCACCGAGCCCGAAGCACAATATTTGTACATCGATGAAATCCTGGAACTAACCCGTCACTGGTACGAGCACCCGCTGCGATACCTGGACTCGCATCCTTCCCCCCGGCACCTGATCCTGGAATACGACCAGTTGATCCGGGACCCGGAAGGCGTCATCCGGGGCTTTTATGAGCAGTTCAGCTATCCGGACCAACCAGCGCTGGACAAGATCGTCACCGAAGCCGTGGCCGAGACACTGGCCTACAAAAGCGAACACGCCTACTCCTACGAGGAAATGGGCTTTACCCGCCAACAGATCATCGAGCTATATGCTCATATATTCGAGCGCTTCGGCTTTGATCGACGCGAGCCAATTCTCTCAACAATGAAGCATCAAGCTGAGTACCGGACTCCCGCTGATTAAAACGATCCTATACCAAAATCAGACGTACCTGACGTTGGAATAGCATGCTAATCACTTACCATTGGCACCTTGTGCACGTATTCCCCTTTTTCCAATTCCTTCAATATAAAATCTGCCGCATCTGCGCGCGAAAGCTGCGAACCGGAATCCTTGCCTATGTAACCAACGCGATATTTGCCGGTGCGTGGTCCGTCCAGCAGTCGGGGGAAACGAACGATGGTCCAATCCAGGTCACTGGCGCGGATGTGGTCGACGTTGGCTTCCGAATCCTGCAGCACATCTTTGGCAAGGACGGTCAAGAGCGCTTTCATTATCTTGTCGAACAGTTTGGGTTTATCCCGAGGATCTCGAACGCCACCCCCAGTTGTGGAGAGCAAACGTTTGACATTATTTTTCTGCATAGCAGAGACGATGTTTCTCGCAGCAGTCTCCATCATTCCGGACACAGGTGGGCGAGTGGCACCCAGCGTGCTGATGACCGCATCCTGCCCGGCAATAGCCTGCTCCACTTTATCCGCCTCCATAACATCACCCTGGATAATTTTCAGATTTAGTCCATCAACGTCCAATTTTTCGGGACTGCGCACGAAAGCAGTGACTTGGTACCCGGCTTCCAATGCCTGTCGGACCACCTGTTTTCCCGTTCCCCCCGTTGCGCCGAATACGACAATTTTCATCCCTCTTCCTCCAATAATTTGATATAAGACCTCACATGTGCAGCCGACTGCCGCAACGGATCGCCGCTGTGCCGCACACGGCTGAGCAAGATGCTCCCCTCGAAGACGGCCAACACATATCCTGCTAAATCCGCTGCCCGGCTCTCTTCGAAACCATTCTCTACAAATTTTTCCTTAAAAACGGCTTGCATGAGCGAATACGCCTCCTGGCAGGCAAGGTTGAGACGTTTACTCGAAGTAGCCGTTTCCAATGCAACAGTCGTTAGCGGGCCTCCGGCTTGGAAATGGGAAGCTTCGATCGCATCCGCAATGGCCATCGCCAACGCGTGGATCGCTTCCCCGGCATCTTCCGTTTGCGACAGCCCGGCGCGGATCCGTTCGGCCATCCGCTCCCCTGACCACAACAGCGTTTCAGCTCCGATCTGTTCCTTGCCATCCGGAAAGTAATAATAGAGGGATCCTTTCGGCGCCCCGCTTTCGGCCACGATCTGGTTCAAGCCGGTAGCGTTATAACCCTGCCGTTCGAGCAAGGCGCTTGTGAATTCGATGATCCGGGACTGGGTTTGATTCATAACATTAACTCTCTTCTCAACAGAAAGAACGAAGTTATTATAACGACTGGTCTATATAAGATCAAGGAGCAATTACACGAAAACGAAGCCTCGAATGGGTGAAAAGGTCTGCAACACGGTCAATGGAGTTGTGGGGATGGTCCTGTTTTACAGAAGAAAGTCGCAGCGGACTTTCGCTGCGACCTTTCTAAAACGGGAACTGGTCAGGCCGCCGGATATCCGCAGACGAAAATGAAAAGGGTCGGGAGTGTTCCCGACCCTTTCTGGTTTCTCCGCTTACGCAGCCTCTGGCTGGCTCGCTACCTGATATCTCTCTTCCCAATCCTCCGCAAACTTCAAGCGGATATACCCGTAGCGCACGAGCAGCAGAATCACGCCAGCCAGCGCCATCAAGCCAGCAATGAGACGGGAATAGCTCAAGTCCGTGCCAGGGATGCGGGGCTGGTCCGGGCGGAAGGCCTCGATGATCACCCGTCCTAGGCCGGCCAGCAGCAACCACCAACTGAACATCGCACCCGGTTTGAACTTCTCCGGGAAGCGCCGGGCTACCCACAAAAGCAAACCGGCCGCCAGAAAATTCCACACCATCTCGTAAGCAAAGGCCGGATGGAAGCGGGTACTTTCGGGGTATAGATTGAGGTCAGTATAAGGCGGGATGCGGTGAGATGCCTCGATAGGGATGCCCCAGGGCAGCGTGGTCGGTTGGCCGTATAATTCCTGGTTTATGAAGTTCGCCGGGCGGGCAACAGCCTGCCCAATCATAGTGACGGGGGCCGCCACGTCCAGGAGCAGCCAGGGGTCCAGGTTGTTGCGACGGATGTAAATCATCATCGCAACCGCACCAAAAAGCAACCCGCCGAAGAAGTGTAGTCCACCTTGGGGAATGTTCATGATTTGGCCGGGGTTGTCCATGTAGTATGAGTTGCCGCCCAGCGTCACGTTGGCAACGTACCACAGGCGCGCCCCAACCAAGCCAACCGGTAAAGCCCAGATCAACGAGTTCCAAATATGTTCGCCGTTCTCGCCGCGCCTTGAATATTCGCGTTCGGCGATCCAGGCGGCGACCATCACCCCCAGCATAACCAGCACGCCATACCATCGCAAAGCAATCGTAATCCCAAAAAGATTGAAAGAAAATATGACCGGATCGATCAAGAGACACCTCTAGATTTGGAGTGCGGCCATTATATCACCGCCCTCTAGCGATCAAATCCAAAGAACGCCACTATCACTGGACGGCTATCTATCGTAAGCCGTTCAACCCGGAGAGTGTGTTGTCCAGCCTCGAAACCGGAAACCTCGATATATCCCCCGTGGATTTTTAAGTCAGACCAGATTTTAGACGTGTCACCACGCCAGACCTCTTCTCCATCGAAAAGCACGCGCGCCCAACCAATTACGTAGTCTCCCCGGAATTGAACACCAAGATTTGAAAACGTATCCTTGGTAATGATTTCTATCCAATCTTCGTCAGTCCACAGAACACGATTCGTGCCATAAATCAGGCTTTCGTTGCTGTAATTCAACCGAACGCCATCTAAAGTAGATTGATCTGCTCCGCTGGCATTGAGATACTCGTGATGCGCGGAGGAGGTAAGACGTGCATCCCCCTCGTATACCGTTACGGTGAGGCCGCTTGGGGGAGTAGGAACGATACCAGTTTCAGCGTAGGTATCCCTGCATCCGCGTGGTTCCTCTGTTTGAGTTGTATTTACCTGACAAGCTGCCCAGGGCTGTTCGCTCAGGTTTTCAGCGCGTAATTGCAAGGAACACGAATCGCCTATGGCTTCCAGGATCAAATTTCCATTTGTTAACTTCCACCGATATTCTCCGGTTACATCCCTGCAGTACGGATCGTTGAAGAGATACAAGTGGTCGCCCGAAACTGTGTAAGAAGCAAGGCTGTGCCAACCAGTGACTTCGTAATAGATGCGCATGGTTCCCTTATCAAACTGTATGCGCCAAACACCGCCAGCTTGGCGATAGTCTGCACAACGCGCGCAGTTCCACCATTGGGGTGGGGTCGGATTGTATTTGGCATACGTTCCATCCAAAGCAGTGCTTTCTGAAGCAGGGAGCGGGCTTGCATAAGGAAAAGGTGTAACTTGCAACAGGGATGACCAAATGTTTGCAGGCTCCTCCGATGATGGATTGGTCGGCAAAGGCGTGATATTCGGGATTTTTGTAATCTGGTTGGACGTTGAGCAGGAAGCTAAGCAAATAGCGAACGTAGTGATCATGGGTAAATAGTTTTTGGTTTTCATTCTCTAATCCTCTAAAATTAAACCCACTCAGGCAGTCCTATGTGGCGCGCATGTAGCGGCCTAACGCCAAACCGACCAGCAAAGGCACAATTACAAACCACAACCGGTAAGATTGTGATGTGGTCTGGTCGGCTCGCCCCTCCAGGTTCGCCAGGCGCATTTCTAGATCGTTCAATCGTTGTTCCTGGTCGGCATTTTGGCTCTGTAAGGCAACAATTCGTGCATCTTTCTCCTCAACCACTTGATAGAGGCCCTGGATAGCAGCCAAGGCAACGCCATCGGCATCCACAGATGCGATGTAATGCTCATCTGCGCCTAATCCAAAGGCCGCGTAGAAATCCTGCGCCATGGGACCTATATGCTGCACGGACCCGGGCTGGCCCACATATTGCCAGCTGCTGACCGGCACATTCAGCAACGCATCCAAGATCTGCGTCCCGTCTATCGGCCGAATAGCAGTTTTTGCATTCTTGTCGCTGAGCGTTTCCCAGGTACCGCTGCCTGCTGACAGGCGGACCCCCGATAACGGGGCGCCGCCCCCATCGATTGCGGTCACAAAGCGCACACCGCCTGTAGCACGGACTGCGAATTCGTCCGGCGCAGACGAGGGAAAGTCAAAGGCACTTGAGTCCGCAAACAAGAACGCGCCCGGGTGATCCGCATCGATCTCAGCCCGGTTGCCTGATGCGAAAGAGTAATCGCCCAAGGCCTGATTCCCATACCCACCCGGCACAGCGGAATAGGCGCCGCCTGCCTGGTTTTCAAACCCGCCGCCTACGCTGGCATACGGCTTATCTTCCGTGTCTTCGATTCCATTCCCCGCCAGGTTTCCCCTGCCCCCAGCAACCAGGCTATAGTTGTCTGTGGTTTGGTTGCCGAGCCCGCCCGCGATCGTGGACTGCAATCCCGCGGCGTTGTTCCCGGCCCCACCCCCAATCGCTGAACCAATCCCGCCCGCATGGTTTTGCGTCCCGCCCCCAATGCTGCTGGTGCCGCCAATGGCAAGGTTGAACGTCCCTCCTCCAATGGTTGCATAGGCGCTTTGGGCCTGATTGCGCGTCCCCCCACCGATCGTCGAGATACGACCGCTGGCCAGGTTGCCGGATCCGCCCGAAATCGTTGAATACATATCTTCTGCGACATTGAGATTGCCTCCTCCCACTGTCGCATAGCTCTGGCTGGCCGTATTGGAAAACCCTCCGGCAATCACGGCGCTGTTCCGGGTCGCGGTGTTGTTTGCCCCGCCCCCAATGGTCGCCCGAATGCCCTCGGCGTTGTTGCTCTCGCCGCCGCCTACAGCGGACAGATTTCCCGCGCTATTTCCCCGGCCTCCGGCAACAACTCCAAAGTCACGGGACACCTGATTGGGGAAAGCAACCTGCCCGCCGCCGCTGACAGTCCCCCCTCTGACGGAATCCGCAACTTGATTGCCAGCGAATCCCTGGACCACATTGTTCCCGTTCTTCTGCTGTTGGTAGCCACCGGGAACGCCAAAGACCAACAGAGCCAAGGCCATGCCTGTCCCCAGCATTTTTGAGAGAGCAAAACGTAACGTCATTCCAACTCCTTTCCGCTATTCGTAAGAGCACACTTCATAAAACAAATCACACCAGTATTGTCGCTTTTACTGGTGTGATTTTAGTACTGAATTGAGTTCGATGTCAAGCGCCGAATATCAAGCCTGCTGTTTCGAGCGTTTATAGCGGCGCGCCATCTTCAACCGGTTTCCGCATGCATCCATGGAACACCACCGCCGGCTCCGATTACGGCTATTATCGTAAAAGAGCCAGTCACAACCGCCGCACTGCTTTACACGCTGCAATTCATTCGAAGTCAACAACTTAACCGCCGAACCAATGATCCGCCAGAGCATGGAATCGAGTGCGTCTTCATCTCCCCAACCCATGGTAAAGCCATCTTCTGTTCGGATGAGCTTTGAATGGACCTGGCTTTCCATCCAGGCGCGATGCAATCGGGCTAAGTCATCTCCCTGGGGAGCTGAAGCATGGGCCAGGCTGGCAAAAATCCGGTAGATGCTCTCTCTTAACTCGATCGCCTGAAAAAAAACCGCTTTGGATTCAGACGGAACCTGCTCCCATTTCATGAGCAAGGTTTCCGTCTGATGAAGAGACAAAATCTCTACATGGCGGCTCCACAGCACCAGGTCGCGGTAATCGAACAGATATTCGTGGATCGCTTCGGTATGCCCGTAAAGCGTGTTGGCAAAATCCAGGCAAAGCGCCCCGCCGATAAGGTGGTGGTTTTCAGCATCTCGCGTTTCGTTCATGTTGGGCGGGATTATATCATTCTGATTATGACAGGTGTCACCTTTGACTTGTGATAAAAAACACATTACAATAGCGCGTAAATCTTTACAATATGAGTAAAGGTTTACAAAAAGAGTAAAGGTATGATCCGTATTAACCGCCAGACCGACTACGCCATCCGCGTCATCCTGGCCCTCGCCAAGAAGGGGGACGAGGCCTTATTACCCACTTCCCAGATCCAACAGGAAATGCTCATCCCGAAGGCGCTGTCTCTGCGCGTGGTAGCCGACCTGGCGAAAGGCGGATTTATCGCGACTTACCCGGGCCGCGAAGGTGGTTTGAAACTGGCTCGCCCCGCGGCGGAGATTAACCTGCGACAGGTCGTCACCTATTTCGAGAACAATTTCACGGTGTCAGAATGTTTACACGGGGGCGGCACCTGCCCTTTCGATCACAGTTGCCCGGTCCGTTGCAGGTGGGCGCGCTTGCAGGCTTTGATCCTCAAGGAATTGGAAAACACCACTTTCGACGAACTGGCGCGGGAAGCGTCGTCGGTGGCGGATGTAGTTCCATGGAGCGTCGAGCAGGCTGAGGCCTAAGGCAGCGGAGAAAAGGAGGCAGGGTCCTGGGAGGGACGGAATCAAAACATCAAGCGGAAATATAAAATATAATTGTTTTCATAATACAATATTTATGACACCCAACCATAAATTCTAAGGAGTCGCAATGGACCTTGTCCTGCTCTCTCGGTGGCAATTTGCCATCACGACAATCTATCACTTCTTCTTTGTCCCACTTACGCTCGGACTGGGCTGGTTCGTGGCCATCATGCAGACCCAGTACTACCGCACGAAGGACGAGAACTACAGCCGCATGGCCAAGTTCTGGGGCAAGCTGTTCCTGATCAACTTTGCCATGGGCGTGGTGACCGGCATCGTGCAGGAGTTCCAGTTCGGCATGAACTGGTCGGAGTACAGCCGCTACGTGGGCGATATCTTCGGCGCCCCGCTGGCCATCGAAGCCCTGCTGGCTTTCTTCCTTAAATCCACCTTTCTGGGATTGTGGCTCTTCGGCGAAGGCAAAGTTCCTGAAAAAGTGCACCTGGCTGCTATCTGGCTGGTCGCGATCGGCTCGAACCTTTCGGCGCTGTGGATCTTGATCGCCAACGGCTGGATGCAGCACCCGGTCGGCTATGTGATCAACGAAGTTACAGGCCGCGCCGAACTGGTCGATTTCTTCGCGTTAATCTTCAATCCCAAGGCCTGGCTGTTCTTCTGGCACACCATATCGGCCGGTTTTGCCACAGCGGCCTCGTTCGTCATGGGCATCAGCGCCTGGCACCTGCTGCGCAAGAACGAAACAGACGTTTTCAAGCGCTCGTTCAGCATGGCCGCCATTATCGGACTGATCGCGATCGTCAGCGTTGCCCTGGCCGGTCATACGCAGGGGCAGGAATTGATGCAGACCCAACCGATGAAAATGGCCTCCATCGAAGCGCTTTGGGAAACCGAGCAGCCGGCTTCGTTCTCGATTCTAACGATCGGCGACCTGACCGGCAAAAACCTGGTGTGGGAATGGCGCGTGCCAAGCCTGTTATCGTTCATTGCCTGTAACAACTTCACCTGTGAAGTGCGCGGCGTGAACGAGATCCAGGCGGAATACGAACAAAAGTATGGACCCGGTGATTATGTTCCCTTGATGGTCATTACCTACTGGTCGTTCCGCCTCATGCTAGGGGCAGCACTGCTCATGCTTGTTGTGTACGCCTATGGCTTCTATCTGGTGTTGAAGGGCTGGCCGCAAAAGTGGCTCAAGTGGATGAAGTGGCTGCCGCTCATGATCGCGCTGCCGTACATCGCCAACTCCAGCGGGTGGATCCTGACCGAAACCGGTCGTCAGCCGTGGATCGTCCAGGGGCTGCTCAAGACAACGGACGGGGTTTCCCCGCTCAGCCCGGGCATGGTTCTGGCCAGCCTGATTGGCTACACTGCCATTTACGCCGCCTTAATGATCGCTGACGTATACCTGCTGTCCAAATTTGCCAAAGCAGGTACGGAAGCCGCCATGCACGAAGCAGTCGATGCTGAACCATCCTTCTTCGGTGACCCGGACGCCGCGGGAAACGAATCCGAAGAAGCCGCGCCCTCTTTCGCCGGATTAAAAAGTAATTGGAGGCAGTCATGAATTACGAAGTTCTCCAGGTTATCTGGTTCCTGCTGATCGCCATTCTGTGGATCGGGTTCTTCTTCCTGGAAGGGTTCGATTTTGGGGTCGGCATGCTGATGCCCTTCCTGGGCAAAAATGATACCGAGCGGCGGGCCATTATCAATACGATTGGCCCCCATTGGGACGGCAACGAAGTCTGGTTGCTGACCGCAGGCGGCGCGACCTTTGCAGCTTTTCCGCACTGGTACGCCACCCTGTTCAGCGGGTTCTACCCTGCACTGTTCCTGCTGCTGCTAGCGCTGATCGTGCGCGGCGTGGCCTTCGAGTTCCGTTCGAAAGATGCCAACCCCAAATGGCGCAGCCTGTGGGATTGGTGCATCTTCTTTGGCAGCCTGCTTCCGGCCTTGCTGTTAGGCGTGGCCTTCGCCAACCTGGCACGCGGCGTGCCGATCGATGCAAACATGCATTATACCGGCACCTTCTGGACGCTGCTCAATCCCTTTGGCCTGCTAGGCGGGTTGGGAACCATTGGCATCTTCCTGCTGCACGGCGCTATCTTCCTGGATTTGAAGTCCACCGATGTGATCCGAGAACGCGCCCACAGCTTCGCGCGCAGATTCTGGGTTGTGCAGGTCCTTCTGACGTTGTCCTTGTTGGTTTCAACCTATTTCTTCACCGACATCCTCGACCGGTTAGGCGTGAACCCCGGAATTGTCCCGATCACCGGATTCATCACGATGCTGCTAACCAGCACCTTCCTCAATCGCAAGATGATCGGCTGGGCCTTTGCTATGACCGGCGTCACCGTTGCATTAACGCTGACCACCGCCTTCATGATCATGTTTCCACGGGTGATGATCTCCACTCTCAACCCTGCCTGGAGCCTGACGATCTACAACGCTTCTTCCAGCCCGTACACGTTGCAGGTGATGACGATCATAGCGCTGATCTTTACCCCCATTGTCCTGGCTTATCAGGGCTGGACGTACTGGATCTTCCGCAAGCGCGTTTCTGCGGATCCAAAAACCTTGACTTACTAAACTTATGCCAGGTGTCAGTGCGAGAGCGTAAGCCCGCCCGTCCTGGCCGGTGGGCCAGGGATGCAATCTCGTGAGAACTGTTCGTTCACAAAGACATTTCCAGGAAGTTACAATACACCGGCGGGAACCGAATAGGTTCTGTCGGTGTATTTTTAATGAAGTTCAGTAAATCACAGAATTACAAAGGGAAGCCCGAAAACAGGGGTGCGGGCGTACGCCCGCACCCCTGTTTTCGAGTACTTCTTCAACTTTTGAGATTGACTGAAGTTGCTTTTCCGGAAAAGTAAGTGACTGAAGCCCAACAGATCCGCCTGGCCCGTCAGGGCGACCAAGCTGCCTGGGAGGCTCTGATGCGCGCGCACCAGGAGCCGGTCTTTCGGCTCGCCTATCTCCTGCTGGGCGATCCTGATGAAGCCGAGGACATCGCCCAGGAAACCTTTTTGCGCGCCTACAAAACGTTGAAACGGTTCGACACCGAACGCCCGCTGCGACCCTGGCTGCTGCGCATCGCCTCGAACCTGGCCCATAACCGCCACCGCTCCCTTGGACGTTACATGGCTACCCTGACGCGCTTCGCCAGGCAAGACCCGGACGGGATCAAGCAAACATCCTTCAAGCCGGACGATGAGGGACAGGCGCTCTGGCAGGCCGTCAGAAAAATGGCAAAGCCTTTCCAGGAAGTGGTTTATCTGCGCTACTTTCTGGAGATGTCCGAGAATGAGATGGTAGATGCATTGGATGTACCAGCGGGTACGGTCAAGTCTCGCCTTCACCGCGCATTGAGCAAACTGCGCGGAATCATCGAACGCGAATATCCCGAACTGAAAGAGATCGTAGAATGATTACGCCTAGCACTCCTATCCGTGACGAACGCTTGAAAGAAGTTGCTCGACACTTTCGCTACCCGCCCACGCCTGATGTGGCCGGGGGCGTGCTCGAACGTATCGAAAACGGGAGCAGGCCGCGGGCTAGGCTGCAAAGCGCCTGGGTGGTGACGGGGCTGCTGGTCCTGGCGCTGGTAGTCCTATTCGCTGTCCCGGGTGTGCGAGCAGAAATCGTACGTTTCCTGCGGGTCGGCGTGGTGCGCATCTTTCCCGTTGGCGCAACCCAAACAGCAATTCCGGAGCCTCCGCAGATCCCCTTGACTGCCACGCCGATGGGACTAGCCCCAAACACACTTCCACCACAATCAACGAATACGCCTTTCACTTCCCCACCTGGGCCGCTGTATGACATTACGAAGGCGGGATTAGCCGGGGAAACCACCCTTGAAGCTGCGAGTGCCAGTGTTCCTTTCCTCATCCGGCTGCCTGCCTATCCTGCAAATTTGGGGGCGCCAGAGCGGGTCTTCCTGCAAGAAGACGGGGGGATGGTCATCCTGGTCTGGACTAACCCCGCCAATCCCCGGAAGGTTCTGCTCAGCCTGTACGAAATTGGCCCTGGAAGCGTGATCATCGGAAAATTCGAGCCACGCGTTATCCAGGAAACCCAGGTCAATGGGAAGTATGCGGTTTGGGTTCAGGGTCCATATCTGGTGGAGTTGACCAACGACACATACAACTGGCGAAGATTGGTGGAAGGCAATACCCTGATCTGGGAAGTAGAGGGCATCACTTATCGGCTCGAAAGTGACCTGACACTTGAAGAAACGGTCACAATCGCCGAGTTCACTCGAATAACAGACAAACTCAATTGGGAACCTTTGGGCCTCGATCAGTGTACTTTATGTGGAGGTCAAAATGTTTACAATTAGAAAATTTCTATCCCTTGCAGTTTTACTGGTACTGGCTGCCTGTTCAACTCTCCCCGGAGGGATGCCTCTCACCCCATCACCTGCCGGGAAGACAGCTTCTCCTCAGGCAGAAAAATCGGCTCAAACAGCCCTGCCTGCCAAACCCGGTACGCTCGCGGACAGTATCCTGGCCGGCCTGTGGAAAGGCAATTCGGAAGGTCACCAGCTCATCCCGATTGATCCGGCCAGCGGTCAGGCGTTAGCGGAATATGAGCCTATCTCGCTGGGACAGTCCTACTCTTATGCATTCTCCCCGGATTTGCGCACTCTGGCTGTGGTTGCTTATGTATCCAGCCAGCATCCTAACGGCGGTAGCCTGCACCTGATCGACCTGGAGACATGGAAAGATCATGTCCAGGAATTACGACTCGACGCCTACGTCAATGCAATGGATTTCAGCTCTGACGGCAAGCGACTGGCTATTGCCTATGGCAACAACGACAGCCAGATACTCGTTCTCAATGTGGCCGACCCTCCTGTCAAATCGAAAACAGCCGTTCAGCAAGCCTCGATGGACTTCCTGGTCAATAAAATGAAATTCACATCCGATGGTGGCGGGTTGATGATTTATGGTTATAGAACCAAAAATCCTTCCTCGGTTAACCAAACGAACCCCGATCCTCCCATCGTACTGCTTATTAATAGCGCAGATTTGAGCGTGCTTTGGAACGCGGACCTGGAAGACGTACGGCATGGAATCCTTCCTAAAGATGAGACCAGCGATGAACCGGTTGACTTGACCCAACCCGGTCAGGCCGTCTATCTTCTCCCCGGTCTGACATTTGCACCCGGACGGGATATTCTGTACATTGTCCATGCGGATAATGACAAACTAACAAACGTTGACTTCGATATGCAAGAAGTCGGTTCAGTGGAAATCCAACCCCAGCTATCCTGGATGGAACGACTGCTCTCACTGACCGCCGGTGTTGCGCACGCGAAAGTGGCCGAGGGGACCACCAAACACGTCGCTATCTCCCCAGATGGAGAAACCCTTTATATCGTCGGCCAACATAACGAATTAGTCAGGAAAAAAACGATGAATGGCAGATCATAGAAACTCCGCTCGGTCTGCAAGTTGTCCGTGCTGAGGATGGCAAACGCCTGGCTCGCTATGATAATGAAGCAAGTGAAATATCCATCTCGTATGATGGCCGCTATCTGTTCCTGCAAGGCTGGAACCAAACGCAGGGAAACTCCTGGGCGCAAATCTTCGATACTTCCATCAACAAACCCATTACTCGTATCGAATACAACGCCTGGCTGGTACCCACCCATCGCCTGGACGGGAGACCAATTCTGGCCTCAAGTGTCTTCATGGATGGCGAGGACGAACATCAGTACAAAACCGTTGATCCCGGCGATCTTTCCGCGCTAGCCGAATGGAGCAGTTCCGACTATCTGGTCTGGCTAAAGTCTCACTAAGCTAAGACTGCTTATACAGGATGCCGCTATAATAGGCCGGGACTCTTATCCCGGTCTATTTTATGCACAGCCGACTGCTCCGCCTCGCTCGTGATACCCGCTTGAGCCTGTTCTTTACGGTTCTTTCCGGACTTCTGGCCGGTCTGTTGACTATCGGGCAGGCTTGGCTCCTGAGCAGTACTGTCAACGGTGTCTTCCTCGAAGGGCAAACGCTGGCGCAAGTCACAGACTGGCTGCGCACGTTGCTGGGCATTATTGCAGGACGGGCTGCCCTGGCCTGGGTCAACGAAGTCAGCGCCAATGCGGTTGCCGTACACGTCAAAACGAACTTGCGTAAGCGACTCTTTGCCCATATCCAGGCGCTTGGTCCCGCCTATACACGCGGAGAACGGACCGGCGACCTGGCCACCGCCGCTGTGGATGGGATCGAAGCGTTAGACGCGTATTTCAGCCAGTACCTGCCGCAACTGGTCATCACAGCGCTGGTTCCCATCAGTATCCTTGTCTTCGTTTTTCGTCTTGATTTGTTCTCCGGAATCATCCTGCTGGTCACAGCCCCGTTGATTCCTTTCTTCATGATCTTGATCGGCAAAGGCGCGGAAATTGTCACAAATCGCCAGTACGAGACCCTCAGCCGCCTGTCCGCCCACTTCCTGGACAGCCTGCAAGGTTTGACCACGCTCAAGATTTTTGGTCAGAGCAAAGCCCACGCGCAGAATATCGCCAGGGTCAGCGACCAGTTCCGGGACCGGACCATGGCCGTGTTGCGGGTCACTTTCCTTTCGGCGCTGGTGCTGGAACTGCTGACCACCCTGAGCACAGCGGTGATCGCTGTGGAGATCGGCCTGCGTTTGCTCTACGCCCGAATGGAATTCCGCGAAGCGTTCTTCCTGCTGATCCTGGCGCCCGAGTTCTACCTGCCCCTGCGCATGTTGGGCGCACGTTTCCACGCTGGCATGGCAGGGACCAGCGCAGCCAGGAGGATTTTCGAGATCCTCGAGAACTCGAGAGCAGAGATTGGAGAAAAGTAGGGAGCATAAAGTTCTTAGACACAGTCAATTCTCCAATCTCCAATTCTCCAATCTCTCCTTCACCTACCCAGACGAAACCACACCTACCCTCCAAAATATTAATTTACAAATCCAGGCAGGCCAGCACATCGCCCTGGTCGGTTCGAGCGGCGCGGGGAAAAGCACGCTGGTCAATCTAATCCTTGGTTTTATCCCGCCTTCCTCCGGGCAAATCATCACAACTGACCAAGCACAATCTACGGTCTACGGTCCACCGCCTACCGATCAAATTGCCTGGGTTCCACAAAAGCCCTATCTCTTCCACGACACCATCGCTGCCAACATCCGTCTTGCCAATCCCAGTGCTCCGCAGGAACAGGTCATCGAAGCGGCAAAAGCAGCTTATTTGCACGAGTTCATCGAGTCCCTTCCGGGGAAATACGAAACAATTATCGGTGAGGGCGGCGCCCGTCTTAGCGGCGGACAGGCCCAACGTCTCGCCCTGGCGCGGGCCTTCCTCAAAAACGCCCCCATCCTGATCCTGGACGAACCCACTTCCAACCTCGACCCCGGAACTGAATCCTTGCTGGAAGAATCGACCCGCCAGCTCATGCGCGGCCGAACCGTCATCACCATCGCCCATCGCCTGAACACCGTCTTTCGAGCCGACAGGATCGTTGTGCTTGAAAAGGGCCGGATCGTGGAACAAGGCACGCACAAAGAGTTGCTCGAAAAAGAGGGCGTGTACGCGGAATTGGTACATGCTTCAAAAATGGCACCTGAAAAGCAGCAAAAATTGAGCGAGCCAGCGAAATTAGCTCTTAACCAATCTCCAATCTCCAATTCCCAGCCCTCACTCAACAATCCATTGCCGACTGTACATCGCAAATCTCCCACCCTCCCCCGCCTGCTCTCCTTCCTGAACGGCTCCTGGAACCGAGTGGCGCTCTCCGTCCTGCTCGGGGCGCTGACGATTGGTGCGAACGTTTCGCTGATGGGCACCTCCGCCTGGCTGATCTCGACCGCCGCGCTGCATCCCTCGGTGGCGGAGCTGCAGGTCGCCATCGTGGGAGTACGTTTCTTTGGCCTCAGCCGCGGCGTTTTTCGCTACCTGGAGCGCCTGGTTTCGCACGACGTCACCTTCCGGCTGCTCTCCCGCCTGCGGGTATGGTTCTACCAAAAGCTCGAGCCGCTCGCCCCCGCCCGCCTGATGGACTACCGCGCCGGCGACCTGCTCTCTCGCATGACCGGGGACGTGGAAACCCTGGAGAACTTTTACGTACGGGTGGTCTCGCCGCCCTTGGTCGCCCTGCTGACGGCTATCTTCGTTTCCATCTTCCTGGCTTCGTTCTACCCGTTGCTTGCGCTCGTTTTGATTGGCTTTTTCCTGGCCCTGGGCTTGATCCTGCCGCTCGTTTCCCAGCTGCTCAGCCGCGGACCCGGAAAGGCGCTCGTCAACTTGCGCTCTGACCTGCAAGTCCAGCTTGTGGACGGCATCCAGGGTCTGCCGGACATTCTCGCATATGGACGTGCTGCAGACCGGCTGGCGCTGATCTCGGAAACAGGCCACAGCATATGGTCATGCCCAGCGGCAGATGGCGCACATCGCCGGGATGCAATCGGCGCTGACCATCCTGCTCACCAATCTGGGCATGTGGACCGTGCTCTTTTTGACGATCCCCCTTGTGAGCGACGGTCGTTTACAAGGCGTGATGCTCGGCACGCTGGCCCTGTTAACGCTGGCCTCCTTCGAAGCCGTCACGCCCCTGCCGCTGGCTGCACAGATGTGGGAAAGCGTCAAATCGTCTGCAAGCAGGTTGTTTGAAATCGTAGATGCAGAACCAGAAATTTCAGAGACTTGAAGATTCGGGATTAGAGACTGGTAAAAGTGAACCAATCTCCAGTCTCCAATTCTCTAATCTCTCATTCTCTTACCCCAACCAGAAATATCTTACCCTTCAAGACATTTCTTTCAAGCTTGAATCCGGCAAGAGCCTCGCCATCGTGGGGCCGAGCGGCGCGGGGAAGAGCACGATCGTCAGCCTGCTGTTGCGGTTCTGGGAATACAGGGAAGGGGAGATCCGTTTGGGGGGCGAATCGCTGGATGGCCTGGAGCAGGACGAGGTCCGGGACCGATTCGCGGTCGTCTCGCAGAGTTCGTACTTTTTCAACACCAGCGTGCGGGAAAATTTGCGCCTGGCGCGCCCGTCCGCATCCCAGGAAGAGATCGAAGCAGCGGCGAAACAGGCCCAGATTCACCAGTTCATCCTGATGCTGCCCAAAGGATACGACACCTTCATCGGCGAGCAGGGCCTGCGCCTTTCGGGCGGGGAACGCCAACGGCTGGCGATTGCGCGCGCCTTGCTGAAAGAAGCGCCCATTTTGATCCTGGACGAACCTACCGCCAACCTTGACCCGTTGACCGAAAAAGGAATCCTCGAAACGCTCTTCAAGGTGATGGCGGGGAAAACCTCCTTGTGGATCACCCACCGGCTGGTCGGGCTGGATACCGTGGATGAAATCCTGGTGATGGAGGCCGGAAAAATCGTCGAACGGGGCACACAGGCCGAGTTGTTGGAACGAGGCGGCGCGTTCCGTCGTCTGTGGGAATTGCAAAACAGAATTCTGTTAACGTCAGGCCTAAAAATCCTGCAGTTGATTGACTTTCGAATCTATCCTGATATATACTTATATTACATCGCCAGAAAGCAAGCAGTTTGAAGGAGGAGGAAGCATGAACGATCATCCCTGGTTCGCCAAGTACGATAAAGGCGTTCCAAAAACGATTGACTATCCCAAAAAGCCGCTCTACCACTTCCTGGAGGAATTGGCCAGTAAATATCCCGATAAAGCCTGTACGATTTTCAAGGGGGCCGTGATTACCTATAAAGAAATGAACGAAATTACCGACCGCGTGGCCGCCGCGCTCGCCGATCTGGGCGTGAAAAAAGGGGACCGGGTCGGTATTTTTATGCCCAATACCCCCCAGTTTGTGATGGCGTATTTCGGGATTCTCAAGGCCGGCGGGGTCGTCGTCGCTACAAACCCGCTCTATACCCCTACCGAGATCGAACACCAGGCCAGCGATGCAGGCATCGAGGTCATGTTCGTGATGACCAACTTCTACAAGACCATTAAAGCCGCCCAGCCAAAGACCAAGATCAAGACCTTGATCGTGACCAATATCAAAGAGGCCTTGCCGCCGGTCACGCGCCTGCTTTTCACGCTGGCGGTTGAGAAAAAAGGGGGACACCGCGTGGAAGGACCGCTGCCCGAAGGCGACGTTTGGCTGCAAGATTTGATTGCCAAGTATGAGCCGTCGGATCGCCCGAACGTCGAAGTTGGTCCGGAGGATACGGCCTTGTTCCAGTACTCAGGCGGGACCACCGGCGTCTCGAAGGGCGCTATCGCCACCCACTACAACGTGGTCGCGAATGCGCTCCAGATCAAACGGTGGATGACCACCATCGAGGATGGCAATGAAATCGTTTTAATGGGCATCCCGCTTTTCCACGTCTATGGCATGGTCGCAGGGATGCTCTTTGGCATGGCTTCCGGGGCCAGCCTGGTGATGATCCCCAACGTCCGGGATCTGAAAGATGTGCTGGAAAACATCAAGAAATATCGCCCCACCATTTTCCCAGGCGTGCCTACGCTTTACAACGCGTTGAACAACCACCCAGACGTGGTCTCCGGGAAGTACGAACTGTCGTCCATCAAAGCCTGCATCTCAGGCTCGGCTCCTTTGCTGCGGGAGACGAAAGAGCGATTCGAGCAGCTCTCCGGCGGGAAAGTTTTCGAAGGGTTTGGGCTCTCCGAGGCCCCAACCGCCACCCACTGCAACCCGCTGTTGGGCGAGAATCGCACCGGTTCGATCGGGTTACCTTTGCCGGACGTGGAGGCAAAGATCATCAGCCTGGATGATGGTGAAACCGTACTGCCCCTTGGCGAGATTGGCGAATTGGTCATCAACAGCCCGAACGTGATGAAAGGCTATCACAACATGCCGACCGAGACCGCCAACACCCTGCGCAAGTTGGAAGACGGCAAAACCTGGTTATTCACCGGCGACATTGCCCGCATGGATGAAGACGGGTATTTCTACATCGTTGACCGCAAGAAGGAATTGATCAAGCCAGGCGGTTTCCAGGTGTGGCCGCGAGAAGTAGAAGAAGTATTGGCAGCGCACCCGAAGGTGATGGAAGCAGGCGTAGCCGGCATCCCCGACCCGTACCGCGGCGAAACAGTCAAAGCCTGGATCGTGCTCAAACCCGGCGAAACCGCTACCGCAGAAGAACTCAAAGCCTTTTGCAAGGAAAGCTTGGCAGCCTATAAAGTGCCGACCCACTATGAGTTCCGCAACGAGCTGCCCAAGACAACCGTCGGAAAGATTTTGCGCCGCGAGTTGGTCCGCCAGCATAAGGAAGCGGAAGCCAGCTAGGTTTGCCCGAAGTTTAAAAGAGAAAGCCCGGTCAGATTGAAACTCTGACCGGGCTTTTTTTCTTTATCAGGCAGCTAACGCCGGTTGAGGCGTGCCGCTCTTCTTTTCATGCGGGGGCGGGAAGATGGCCTCGAACTCCTCGCGTGTGATACTTTCCGCTTCGAGCAGTTTCTGGGCGACAGCGTCCAGTTCTCTGCGATACTTGTATACGATATCCTGGGCGCATTTATAGGCTTCGTCCACGATCTTACGGACTTCGGCGTCGATTTTCTCGGCAATTGCATCCGAGTAATCGCGTTGTTCCGAAATCTCACGGCCCAAGAAGATCAACTCCTCCTTCTGACCGTAGACCATGTTCCCCATCGTTTCGCTCATCCCCAGGCGGGTGACCATATTGCGCGCCAGGCGCGTCACCTGCTCGAGGTCGCCGGATGCCCCGGAAGTGATATCGTCGAAGACCTGCTCTTCAGCAACGCGGCCGCCAAGAGCATAAGCCAGGGTAGCCATGAATTTCTTGCGCGACATGAGAATACGGTCTTCATCCGGACGGAACCAGGTGATGCCACCGGCCTGTCCACGGCCGACGATGGTCACTTTTTGGACCGGATCGGCTTCGGGAATGGCGTTGCCCACAACGGCATGACCAGCCTCATGGTAGGCAATGATGCGCTTTTCTTCAGCAGAGATCAGGCGGGACTTGCGCTCCGGTCCCATGACGACGCGCTCAATGGCCTCTTCCAACTCTCTCTGGCCAATCGCTTTCTTGTTTCGCCGGGCGGCCAGGATCGCGCCTTCGTTGACCAGGTTTTCCAGATCGGCGCCGACAAAACCGGGAGTACCGCGCGCCAGCGAAGCCAGATCGACGTTAGGCTCGAGCGGCTTGCCCTTGACGTGCACCTTCAGGATGGCCTCGCGACCGCGCACATCGGGTCGATCCAACGTGACACGACGGTCAAAGCGGCCGGGGCGCAACAGGGCCGGGTCGAGAATGTCGGGCCGGTTGGTGGCCGCGATAATGATGACGTTTGTATCGGTGTCGAAGCCGTCCATCTCGACCAGCATCTGGTTGAGGGTCTGTTCGCGCTCATCGTGCGAGCCCCCCAGCCCAGCCCCACGCTGACGACCGACGGCGTCGATTTCATCGACGAAGATGATGCAGGGTGAGTGGCGTTTGGCCTGGTCGAACAGATCACGCACGCGACTGGCGCCCACACCGACGAACATTTCCACGAACTCTGAGCCGGAGATCGAGAAGAACGGGACGCCTGCTTCCCCGGAAACAGCCTTGGCCAGTAAGGTTTTCCCTGTGCCGGGAGGGCCGACCAGCAGCACGCCTTTCGGAATGCGCGCGCCCAGCTGGATGAACTTCTGCGGTTCGCGCAGGAATTCCACCACCTCAGCAAGTTCTTCCTTGGCCTCCTCCACGCCGGCCACATCGGAAAACGTGACCGTGGGATGGTCGCCGCTGAACATACGTGCGCGGGACTTACCGAAGGCCATCGCCTGGCTATTGCTGCCCTGCGCCTGTCGGAAAATAAACCAAAGCACACCACCCATTAGCAAGACAGGCAGGATGTAAACAACGCTGCTCAGGATCCCCACCCAGGAAGACGGCGGCTCAACGACCAGTTTGAAGTCATTGTTTTCCGGCGAAAGCTGTTGGGGCGTAACGCCCAGGCCAACAAGCTGTTCTACCAGCGTTGCCCCTGGCTCTTTCTGTGCCTGGCGTTCGGTCCCGCTTTGATATACGACTTGAAGCTCGTCATCGCTCTTGACGGTGACTTTGCCTACTTCGCCTGCCTGAATGTCATGGGCAAGCTGATTAATAGTGAGTACGTCCTCGCTATTCGTTTCTTGCCGGAAACCCATGTAGAACATGGCAGCAATGGCAACGATCAGCAAGAAGTAAACGAGAAACGATTGATTTCGTGAATTCACAGAATCCTCCAATACCGATACAATTATACCAACCTAAACCCCTGACGAGTAGACCAGGTTAATTCTTATAACAATTTTCTTATATATTACTGTCAAAAACAATCGCATTTTGGTTCTATAAGCTCTTTCTAAGTTATTCGATGATGAGCTCCACCGGACAATGATCGGAGCCGTGGACCTCGTCGTGGATGATCACATCCTTTATGCGCGAGACCAGCGTCTCGGAAACCAGATAATAATCGATCCGCCAGCCAACCCCGCGCTGCCGGGCGTTGGAGAGGTAGGTCCACCAGGTATATTGCTCACGTTCAGGGTAGAACGCGCGGTATACATCTACAAAACCATGGTCGAGAAACTTTTGCACCCAGGCGCGCTCTTCCGGCAAGAATCCGGAAGTCGTCTCATTTCGTTTCGGGTTTTTCAAATCTATTGGCATGTGAGCAGTATTGAAATCACCGGTAATGATAATTTTCTCTCCCGCCGCGTGCAATTCGTCGCATGTCTCGAGCAAGTGGGAGTAAAACCCCAATTTAAAATCAACGCGACCCCTACCGCGCTGACCGTTGGGGAAGTACGTGTTGTAGAGCAAAAAGCCGGGATGGCGGGTGCGGAGAATGCGCCCCTCGACGTCAAACTGCGGCGCACACATGCCCGCTTCCACATCTAACGGGGTTTCCCTCACCAGAGTCGCCACGCCACTATAGCCTGGCCTTTCGGCCGGATTCCAGATGATGTCATACCCTGGAATGTTACGTTGTTCATCGCTCAATTGATCGGGCCGGGCTTTGATTTCCTGAAGGCAGAGCACGTCCGGGGATTGGGAAAGAACCGGGCTGAGCGCGTCCTTCTTGAGAGCGGCGCGCAGGCCGTTTACATTCCAGGTTACAATATTCACAATGCCTCGCTTTGTGGTAAACTTGCCAACAGGACAGCCTTCATGAACGATACAACCAAACACATATTATGCATCGAAGACGAACCAGAAATGATCGATCTCATTCGTCTGATTCTGAGTTGGCGTGGATTTGAAGTGGTCGGCGCTGGAGGTGGCAAGGAAGGCTTGGAAAAAGTCCGCGAGAACCCACCCGATTTAATCTTGCTCGACCTGATGATGCCGGATATGGACGGTTGGGAAGTATACCAGCAAATAAAGGCCGACGAAAAAACCAAAGAAATCCCGGTCATCGTTGTTACCGCCAAGGCGCAAAGCATCGACAAAGTGCTTGGCCTGCACATCGCCAAGGTCGACGATTACATCGCCAAACCTTTCAGTCCACAGGACCTTTTGAACAGCGTGGACAAAGTGTTCAGCAAACAGAACCAGTCGGCCTGACCACCACAGAACACGAACGGGGCGGCGCAAGTCGCCCCGTTTTCTTGTTATTATAGAAGATGTCTCGCTTCATTATCATACCCAACCTGAACCAACCGGGCCTGTCGCCCGCGCGTGTAAAGTACTGCGACTCGTTCGTATGCAGGCTACGCGGACTGATGTTTCGCAGCCGCCTCGATCGGGACGATGGCCTGCTGCTGGTTCAGGGGGAACGCGACAGCCGGATCGAAACGTCCATTCACATGTTGTTCGTCCCCTTCGACCTGAACGTAGTCTGGATCAACACGGGGATGACGGTAGTAGACAAAGTCATCGCAAAAGCCTGGCGGCCGGCTTACTTTCCAGCGGCGCCCGCCCGTTATATACTCGAAATCCACCCACAGCGCTGGGAAGACTATCAAATTGGGGATAAAGTGGAATTCCAGGATGTTTAAGCGTTTCTTCTCTCTCATTGCTCTTAGCCTTATTTTCATTTCATTATCGTATCCGGCTTCTGCCCAAACAGCAGACGGGCCAGTCTATATCGTCCAATCCGGTGACACGCTGTCGTCGATCTCTTCGCGCTTTAACGTTGACCTGACAGACCTGATGACAGCCAACGACCTCAGCGATCCCAACCTGCTCTCCGCCGGGCAGGAACTGGTCATCCCCGGCCTGGAGGGCGTGAGCGGGGTTCTGGTAACCGAGTTTGTCCAGTTCGGCGATTTCTTCCGCAGCTTGAGTCGCCGCACGCAAATCGGGCAGCCGGTTTTACGAAAACTCAACGGGCTGGTCAGCCCAACCGAGCTGTATGTGGGCGTCAGCATGATCGTGCCCCAAGAAACCGAGGATAACCAGCTGAACACACGCGTCACGCCATCCAAGGGTGAATTGCTGCTCGAGTTGGCGATCAGGACAGGTACCGACCCCTGGACGCTGGCGCAGACCAACAGTTTGAGCGGCACCTGGGATGCGATTCCCGGTGATGTGCTCTATGCCACCGGCAGCGAGACGGAAGAAACCGCCGGCGGGTTGCCGGCCGTCTTCAAGCAAGCGATTGTCAGCCCGCTGCCGATCGAACAGGGCTCGACAACCGTGGTCCGCGTGGAAGTGCCGGAAGGCGTAACGATGAGCGGCATGCTGGTGGACAAGCCCCTCCATTTTTTCCAGGATAACGAAGGTGCCCCGCAAGGATATGTCAACCAGGTCGCGCTGCAGGGCGTACATGCCCTGCTCGACCCCGGCCCTTATCCCCTGCGTCTGGAGGCGACCTTGCCGGATGGCAGCAAGCAGTCCTACGAACAGAATGTGTTGGTTCTTTCGGGCAATTACAGTGAGGAAAATATCCTGATCAACGATCCCGCTACCATTGACCCGGCTGTGACCATCCCGGAGGAAGACCAGATCCGCGCCATTGTGGCGGAAGCCAGCCCGCAACGTTACTGGCAGGGCGGCTTCCAAAGCCCGGCGGTCTACCAGGAATACACCTCGTTCTACGGCAACCGGCGGACTTATTTTGTGCAAAACTCGGATACGACGATTTAAGGTTTTCATAGCGGTCTGGATTTTGCCGGCGGCGAAGGATTGCCGATTTACGCGCCCGCGCCGGGAGTGGTGGTCTTTGCCGGTCGACTGACCGTGCGCGGAAATGCTACGATCATAGACCACGGCTGGGGCGTGTACAGCGGCTTCTGGCACCAATCGGAAAGCAATGTCCAGGTTGGGGATCGCGTGGAAACCGGCCAGGTGATCGGTTTGGTCGGCGGGACGGGACGCGTCACCGGGGCGCACCTGCACTGGGATCTGTGGGTCAACGGCGTGCAGGTCAACCCGCTGGATTGGTTGCAGCAAAGTTATCCATAACGGTTGGGAAAAACTGGTATAATCGCGGCTATGATTTACGCTTTCTGGGCAGGAATGTCCCCGCTTTTCATCGGAGTCCGTGGCTTTATTGTGGAGGGGCCTCCTCGAATCGCGCCTGTACGCAGAAAGTAAGCTGCTTTATTTCGGTTTCTTGCGCCGCAGGCCTGCCTGCGGCGCTTTTTTTATTTGTGATGTGGTGCGGGATGGCATCCCGCAAGCCCTGCTCTGGCCGGGATAACGAAATGCCCCAAATGGGGCATCCCGCCCCACGAAGTACATACCTTCAGGAATGTATCATGATCCAAATCCAACTCTCGAACGTGACCCTTATTCTGGGCGCAAAACGAATTTTCGAAGCCTTGAGCTGGGAAATCCAGGACCGCCAAAAGATCGGTTTGATCGGCCCGAACGGCGCCGGCAAGTCCTCGCTGTTCAAGCTCATCATGGACGAGCATTCCGCCGAATTGGGCGGGACGGTGTCCCGCGCGCGCCAAATCCGGACCGGATACCTGCCCCAACAACCCCAGCTCGACCTGACCCTGACGGCCTTCGAAGCCGCGCTCCAGGGCAACCCGCGCGTGGCGGAAGTACACGCGGAACTTGAATCGGTCGAAGCCAGTCTGGGCGATCCTGAGGTCTACGGGAATGAGCAGAAGTTGCAGCGAGCGCTCGACAAACAGGCACACCTGCTGGACGAATACCAGTCTTACGGCGGCGACAGCTATCCGGAGCGGGTCCGGGGGTTGCTGACGGGGTTGGGAATGGCCGAGGGTGACCTCAGCAAACCCTTGTCCGTGTTGAGCGGCGGGCAGAAGAAGCTGGTCGGGTTGGCGCGCCTGCTGCTGGTCCGCCCTGACGTCCTGCTCCTGGACGAGCCCGATAACCACCTGGATCTGCCGGGCAAGATCTTCCTGGAAAAACTGATCCGCGAGTACGAAGGGACGGTGGTCCTGGTCTCGCACGACCGTTATCTGCTGGATGCGGTCGTCACCCACATCGCCGAACTGGAAGACGGGAAACTAACGGTCTTCGAGGGCGATTATTCCTCCTATGGAATGGATAAAGAAACCCGGATGGCGCGCCAGGAACAGATGTACCGCGCCCAACAGAAGGAGGTGGTGCGGCTGGAAGCGGCCATCAAGCGCTACGCCATCTGGGGCAAAGTCTATGATAACGAAGATTTTGCGACCAAGGCCAAGTCGATGCAGAAACGGCTGGACAAGATGGACAAGGTCGAGAAACCGGTGATCGAGCGCCGCCGCATGGACCTGAGCCGGCTGAATGGCTGGCGCGGCTCGAACAAGGTGCTGGAACTGGACGGCGTTTCCAAATCGTTTGGCAAAAAGTACCTCTTCAAGGATCTCAACCAGACCATCTGGCACGGGGAACGGGTGGGGCTGATCGGCCCCAACGGCGCGGGCAAATCGGTTCTCATCCGCATGCTGCTCGGCCAGGAAGCGCCGGACTGCGGCGAGATCAAGATCGGGCCGAGCGTGTCCGTCGGGCATTATGCCCAGGAGCACGAGACACTCGATTTCGAGCAGACCCTGCTGGATGCGGTGCGCTACGCCGGCAGCATGAGCGAATCGAACGCGACCGCTTTCCTGCTGCGTTACCTGTTCACCTATCGCCAGGTGTCTCAAAAGATCGGCGAGCTCTCCGGCGGCGAGCGCAGCCGGCTGCAACTGGCGCTGCTCGTGCTCTCAGGCGCGAACTTCCTGCTGTTGGACGAGCCCACCAACAACCTGGACATCGCCGCCGCGGAAGTGCTCGAGCAGGCGTTGGAAGATTTCGTCGGCACCGTGCTGGTCATTTCTCACGACCGCTATTTCCTGGACCGGACCGTGGAACGCCTGCTGGCGATTGAGGATGGTCGCCTGGTTGAATACCAGGGCGGGTATAGTGACTACCTGGAAAAACAAAGAAGGTTCTCCCGTCCTTAACGGGAATTCTTCTCAACCTTTCATAATTTCAGTGAATCACGAAAGTTGAAGGAGGACCCGAAAACAGGGGTGCGGGCGTACGCCCGCACCCCTGTTTTCGGGCTTCCCTTAGTAATTCTGTGATTTACTGAATTTACTACAATTGCATTTTTGTAAACTGGTCCGGCTTGTCGATCCAGGGCATTCCGGCTACAATCTAACACCACCAGCCGCTATAATGTGGAATTGATGTAACATCAATGTAGGATTAATGTGAGATTCAGCCGGAGCACAGAGAGCAAAGTGAGGATCATATGGCCAAAGTAGAACTCGACGCACCGTTTCGAAAGATTACAGGCAAGATCGGAAAGCTGTCATACCGCTGGATGCACGGCCAGCAGACTGTCATGAAGACCCCCGATATGTCCAAGGTCAAGTGGAGCGAGGCGCAGAAGGCAAACCGCCAGCGCTTCGCCGAGGCGATCCGCTACGCCAGGCAGGCGATGGCAGACCCCCAAGCCAGCGTACAGTATGAAACGCTCGGGAAAAAAGCCGGCAGGCAGCCCTTCCGGGTAGCGGTGTCCGATTTTCTGGCAGGCAACAATTTGCTGGAAGAGAAATAAGACTTTACGGGAGGGGCCTGAAGACAAGGACGGCGTGCAAAGCATGCCGTCCTTGTCTTCAGGTTTAACGATTTATGGCTCTACCCCTACAACGGGAGAACCCTATTTATTTACCCAGAACCCCAGATGGTTTGCGACCTCGGCTTCATTGCCGGGAATATTGCCTTCGATCGGCGAGTTCAGGACAAACGGCCCGCCCAGTACGCCTTCGATCACGAGCGCGGAGGAGCCGCCGCCGTCCAGGTTGAGGGCGGTGTACGCGCCCAGGGAGACCAGGAAGTCGGCCAGTTCCGGCAGGGTCGCGCCCAGGCTGTAGCCCGCCTGGCGGCCGTCGATCACCACCAGGAACAACCAGCGGCCGTTCTGATTGAGGCCCACCGCGGTACGCGGCTCTACGGCCTGGCTCTCCAGGTTTTGGACCCGTTTGCCTTTCTCCACCAGCATCCGATCCCCGGATATCGCGTTATAAATCGCGCTGCTGGGCTGGTTGAAGGAGACCTCGTTGTTTTTGTTGATGTACAGGATCGGCCTGCCGGCCCACTGCTGGGAATAGACCGTTCCGCGGGAGGCCGCGTAACTGTTGACGTCGACCGGTTCGCCGCCATCCGGGCAATACTGGGAGGGGGGAAAGGTATCCTGGTCCAGATAACTGAACCCGTCGCCGTTGACGGCAACCTGCAGGCCGAACTCTTGCAAGAACTTGGAAGTGGAGCGCGTGCATACCAGTCCGCTGGAATGGCTTGGAGGTGTCACAAGTGTTTTGAGCCCTGCAGTCCGCATGTCGATCGACAACACGTGGGCGACCATCAGGCGCGGCGACTGCATCTCCTGGCGGAAGTAGGTCACCCCGTTGAAGATTTTCTGGGTCAGCTTTTCGGGCGCTGTGTCCAGTTTGGTCAGGTAGGAAACGGCGCACCAGCCAGCCAGGCCGTCGAATCGCAGGATCCGCACCCAGCTGCCGTCATCGTTGGCTTCCAGCTCGACGATGATCTGTCCCTGCGACAGGAAACCGACCTTGTCCGCCGAAGCGTTCGGTTCGCTGCGCACGTTCAGGGTGGTGGCCTTGACCTGGTACCAGTTTTTTGGTTCGGGCCCGGGGGGAGGCGGCTCTCCCCCGTCAGGAGGGTCCGTCTGCTCCAGGTAAGCGGCGGAGCACCAGCCGGTCAGGCCGTCCGATTCGTGATAGATCTTGATCCAGCTCCCATCGTCGTTCTTCTCGAGCGCTCTCACCACCGAATTGAACTGCAGCGAACCGACGATCGTTTCACTGGTGCTGGGCCCCTGGCGCACGTTCAGGGCCGTAGCGGTGACGCGATACCATTCTTCCTCGCCATTGCCGGGTCCGCCGCCATCGTCGGGCGGGGCGGGAGTTTCTTGCAGATAATCGGCGGAGCTCCACCCGGTCAGGCCGTCTGACGAGCGCAGGATCTTGATCCAGGTGTTGTTGACCGCGTAATCCAGCGCCTTGACCACCTCGTCCCGGTGCAAGTCCCCAATATCATCATAGTTCGTACCCGGACCCGAGCGCACATTCAGGGTGGTTGTCGTGACACGGTACCATTTCTCTCCGGGAGGGGGCGGAGGCGGAGGGGGTGGAGGAGGCTCGACCTCGATCAAATGGGTGTGGAAAATCCAGCCGGTCGTCCCGTCCTCCCGTTTAACCTGGAGCCACTCTTCGTCCGCGGTTGTATCCAGCACCTCCAGGACTTCGCCTTGTTTCAGAGTTCCGACCACATCCTCCCCCCCGTCTGGCCCTTCGCGGATGCTCAACTGCACCAGGTATTTCTCGCCTGTGGTGGGAGGCGGCTCGCTCAGCCCAAATCGGTCACGCAAGGCTTCCACATCGCCATTGAAGTAGTTGAGATCGATGCCTTTGCTTTCCACGCCATAAAGTTTTCCATCGCCCACCTCCGTGAACTGCCAGAACAGCCACTCGTTCGCTCCCCAAGGCTTGGGTATGCTGGGCGTGGTCACGCCGTAGTTGGCGATCCACAAGGGATATTGGTGAAAGTATTCCAGGTTTTGGGGATCGGTCGTCGCACTGGGGGCGTTGTCACGCCAGTAATAAAAGGCGGTGTAAATGGCGACCTCGTTGTCATTGACAAGCTCCTTGAGCCGCTCCAGGAAGTCATACCACCTGCGCCAGCCCTTGTACGGACCGTTGTAAGCCTCCTCGAAATCTGCAAATAACGGTAGTTCCCCCAGGTCGCCGTCCAATGTTTCGATCCAGAGCTCAGCCTGGCGCTTGGGGTCCGCGCGGCTGTCGTAGAACCAGTAACTGCCGCGCGGGAGATTGGCTTTCTTGGCTTCTGTCCAGTTGTATTTGAAGTCGGGATCGGGCCACAGGTTCTGACCCGCGCGGATGATGACAAATTCGGCAGCTTGCCGCATCTTCGCAAAATTGATCTGTTCCGGAGTGTCCTGATCGTCTTGGTAAAAGCTTACATCAGGACCAATTGCATTTCCCATGACAATCTCCTTTTGTTAATCGCCTGATGGAATTGTACCAGCGATAATACCAACTTTCAAATAAGAGCCGGCGAACGAATTGACAGGCTGGCGATCCGGAACGATAATGACCGCTGCATATCACAGTACCTTTGCGGAGCATAACCTTGATGAGCACAGCAACTATTATCATCGGCGCCGGGATCGCCGGCCTGACAGCCGCCTACCAGCTCAAGCAGGCCGGTCAGGATGTACTGGTCCTTGAAAAGAACGACTACGTCGGTGGGCGGATGGCCAACGTCGAGTGGGAGGGCTTCTTGGTGGATATCGGGGCAAAGTTCGTCACCACCGCCGATACGTCTTTGTTGAAGCTGGTCGCTGAGCTGGGGTTGAGCGACCAGATGGTCAAATCCGAGGAAGGGTTGCGGATCACCATTTACCGGGATGGTCGGTTACACAGTGCCAACTTTTTATCGATCCCGTCTTATTTTGGATGGAGCGGGGTCTCGCTCAAGGCGCGCCTGGCGATGCTCCGGCTGCTGCCGCATTTTTTGAAGCTGGGCAGGTTGAAGAGCGTCTATCACCTCGAACGAGCTTCCCTCCCGGACGTGGACGAGACCTTCGAGCAGTTTTTCAAGGAAAAGATCAGCGCAGAGATGTTCGAATATTGGGCCATCCCGATGTTCGAGACCATGTGCTCCTATACCGGCGCAGACGTTTCACGAAAGGCGTTCCTGGCGATGATGGTCAGTTACCTCAACGCAGCTTCAGTCACCTTCCGGGAAGGGATTGGGATGCTGCCGAAGCGGTTGGCGGAACGGGTCGAGGTCCAGTTGACGGCCCAGGTGAACGGGATCAGAACGAACTCGGACGGGAGCGGGGTTGAAGTCCGCTACAGCGTGGACGGCGGTTCCAAAACGGTCAGCGCGGACCGTGTCATTGTCGCCGTTCCCGGGAATCACGTCCTGCCCCTGTTAGATGACCCACGACCCGCCTGGCAGGCGTTCTTTCCCAAGGTCCACTACAGCACCGGGGCGATGCACTACCACATCGCCGAGACGGATTATCGCCCGCCGGTGAAGGGGACCTTCGTGCCGCGCTCGAGCGGGTTGCCGGTCAACAGCGTGTCCTTCGAGCGCCACCAGGGCGGGCGCTGGTTGATGCTGACCGACCCCAGCGTGTATTCTTTCGATATGGCTCAAAACCCCAATGAACTTGCCGCCCAGGCCCAGGAAGTGGCCTGTACCATCTTTCCGGCGCTCAAAGGGACCTTCCGCGCCCACCGCATCTTCAAGTGGCGCGACAAATTGCCCACCTTTCGTCCAGGCTATCTGGACGCGCTGGCGGGCTTCTGGGAGGATCCGCAGGAAGGGCCGGTCTACTTCTGCGGGGACTATTTTGCCGGGCCGAGCACCGGCGGGGCGTTGTATACGGGGATGGAGTGCGCAGAGCGGGTCTTGAAGTCAAAGTGACGGTTATTTTTGAAGATATTAACCACGAAGTCACAGAGACACAGAGAAAAACTCTGTGTCTCTGTGACTCTGTGGCCCGTTGTAGAAGTCATTCTGCCTTGAGAGTTAACTATTCCTTGTTCAATGCATAAGGCAAAATGACCGGGTCGAGCTTGTCGGGGTAGCCTTCCGATTTGTAAGCAACCAGATATCCCTCATATCGGTCCACCGAAAACGGCCATGGGTTGGCGCGGATGACGCCGTCTTCCACATGGTATTCGACCGTGACCTGCTGATCTTCCCCGTTGCGCGGGAACACCGAAATCTCTCCCGAAGCGGGTACGTCGAAGCAAAAGCCGAAGGACAGCCTGTCGCACAGGTCTGTGATACGGTCGATGCGGTCAAAGAGTTCTTTGGAAAGGTTGTGTTCTTGGAGTTGCTCTTCGATACCATTTGAAAATTCGGCATACAACGCTTCTCGCTCGGGAGAATTATCATGGCTCGCCAGCCGCAGGATATGGTACTTTGTGATCGTATCCGCGACAATATCCGAACATTCCATATAAAAGCCGCGCCGTGCGATCTCGAACCACTCAGAATCGTCCATCCCGCCGATGGGATGGTTATCCAGATAGCCATAGCCGCGGTCGTGCAGGCCCATCCCGGCAATCATCGCTGCCCTTTCCATGGGCGGGACATCAAATTCGTCATTTCCCCACAACATCGCCAGGGTGCCGACCAGTTTGAGATGTTCGGACTGCGGGGTCACGATTGGTCTACGCTTGGATTGGAACACATCGGTCTCCTTACACGCGCAGCAGGGTAGAACAAACTCTTCTTGCTCGTGCCGCAACTTGCTTAAGCTATAGTGTATTCCTTTTGTTGCGGTACTAATGCAGAGTGGTTCGAAAGCCGCCTTTGGCTGTATTGAACCATATCTGAGCGCTTTTGTCATATCTGGCGATGAAAATATCCGTCCACCCGTCGCCGTTGAAATCAGCGGTGGTCAGATCCTGACGGGCCGAACAGGGGAAGCTTTGCGCGGCGCGCGTGAAATCGCCCTGGCCTCCATTCCACCATAACACCGCCCGGCGCTTTCCAACGACCAACGCATCCGGGTCGCCGTCGTTGTCCAGGTCAACCAGAAGCACGCTACGCGTTTCGCTCCCGCTGATCGGATTCGCAGAGGCGGAGAAGATCCCGCCCTGATTGATCCATATCCCAGCTCCGTTTTTATCTCCGAGCAAAGCATCCGGATCGCCGTCGTTATCGAGGTCAGCCCAGCGCCAGCGAACTTGCGCCGGGACTGCTCAGGCGTTGTCCGGAGTCGCTGAAACGGCCGGTACCATCATTCCACAGGACCAGGCCAGCCGGTCCGGATCCCCGGCTCGTCCGTTGTCTTCAAACCAACCACCAGCAGGTCCAGGTCGCCATCCCCGTCAAGATCCGACAGGGCTGCGTCCGTAACCGGCACCCCCTCCAGATCATCCAGGCTTGCTACATTTCCGGCTACGCGTTCGCCCACATTCATTTCATTGAACCAGAGCCACGAAAAGTTGGGAAGATCCGGATCTTCATCCCTGACCTTAAAAGCTCCGCCCGCAGCAACCCAGCACCAGGACATCGACCCTGCCGTCGTTGTTGACATCGCCTACGGCCAGCGTGGCGTACTGCGACGCCGGACCGAACTTTTCTCGTTGCTCGGCAGGGGCAGCGATCAAGGTTGACTTGTTGAAAAAACTTGCCTCGTACCACAGCTCTTCGCCTTGATTTAATCCCACCACCAAACGGTTGCCATCATAGACCAGCACGTCAGGCTCGCTGTCACCGTTTAAATCCGCGCTGATACTGGCTAAACCGCCCTCGATGTCGTTCGGCTGGTAGACGAGTTGCCCCGCGTGGCCGCCCTGTAACCCACCCTGGTTGATCCATAAAGCTCCACCGGTATACACCTCGAATTCCCCGGGGTTCCTGCGATTGTGAACCAACACATCCAAATCTCCGTCCAGGTCCAGGTCAACAGGGGTGAGGCTGAGTGTGAAAATGCCAGCGTTGTCTGTTACCAGCAGCAACCAGGGATAGACAACCATGGCACAAAACAGGAACAGAGAGATGAGGCCGATCAGCCAGGCAAGCAGGGTCGTTCTAGATTTTTTGCGTGATGTTCTGTTTGTGTCCATAGAATGCCCTTCGCCATGCCTGTAATTTCTTGCTAATTTGATTGTAGCGATCGCTGTTCAATTGTCAACCGTACCCTGTCGCTATTCCAATCTCCAAAGCTGCAACATACGCTATCCCAGCCATGATCCCCGTTTTTCGCAGCTTAAATCGGCGGAAGCAGTTTTACTGGCAGCGTAGACCTGTATTACAAAGTTCCTCGGAATGAAAGAATTACCCTTCTTTTGTTTCTACAGAAGCACTTCTATGCCTGGCGCTTGCCGCGTAGACCTTCTTCCTGGCGAGGTTGATAGCACCAAGCGGCATAAAATCCACCGTATTCCAGGGATTGAACGCCATGTTTTCGATATCCTGTTCCAACTGAAGATCAGGCTCCTGTTTGGGCAGGACCAGGGTTGCAATATGAACCGGCGGAGCATCGGATTCCTTCCATTCGATGTATGCGTCCTCGATGGGCGTCCGTTTTGCATCCACAAAAAGCTGGACGCAAAAGTCGAAGCTGACATCCTTGACTTGGAGGTCTTCCTGCAACGTTTCTCTAAGATAGGATGCCCGATGTGACGATCCTCGCGAGATCGAACGGAATGCGCTCCACAGCTGCCGGCCTGACGACCAGGTTTCCGCACCCGCAGAAGGCCGGATCAGAAAACGGGCGGCCTGCTCGCCGAATTGGTAAGAGGTACGGCTCCAATAGGTGTTCATCTGATATGGGGTGAAGCTGAGCAGCGGCGCAAGAAAAACGCCCAGGATACGCCTGGCTTCCTTAAACCCATATTTCTGCACCAATCGGGGAATCACCAGTGGAATACCTCCCAGCAAGAGTTCGCCGACCTCGATAAATTGGTGCGGGTTGCGCGCAAAGGACACCGGTGTATTGGTCATCAGGAAATCTTGGATGTTTGACTTGTCAGCGGGGGAAAGATTTTCGGCCGCGTTTGTTTTCAAGCGGATGGCGATCCCGCGCTGGTCCTTGCTTAAATCCCCCAAAACTTCGCCCCTGGCATTCGAAAAGCGAACCAGCGCATCATACTCAGCATGTGGTTGGAAGAGTCCGACTTGAAGATATGCTGGAATGTCTGTCTTGATCTGGAATTTGCCCCGGACGCCCGTTCCTTTGGCATGGAAGCCCCGTTTGATCGTCGCGCCCGGGTCGCGCTTTAACGCGATCTCCCTGGCCCTGATCTGCATCTGCTGGATGCGTACTGCCAGGTCCTCGTACAATTCATCCTGGTCCATGCCGTTCTCCTCTAAAATAGTGCACAGAAAAACCAATCGAGCGAGGTGATTATAGCACCGTCAACTTTTCAAACCACGCATGTAACAACTCAGCCTGCGTTTTTGCCCTACTTTTTTGCATATGCCTGAGCAGATACCTACGCTCTTTGCAAACTGCGGCGTCTTGACCGGCTTTCCACAGTTATAACTCATGGATCCAATGAACCCAATCCAGGCCCAGATCCTGTCGGCAACGATTGTGCAGGCGTTCATCTGCGGTCCAGAATTCGCCTTCCATTTTCTCGGCAGTCGCCAAGTAGAAAGCATCGTACGCTTTGGATTGGCCAAGCATCCCCGCCAGTTCTAAAGCTCGCAAGCAGAGGGCGCTATCTTCATCAACGATTTCCACATGCAAAGCATAAATCGTAAGCAGCGCCTGTTCCGCTTCCTTTGAATTAATCTGTTTTTGCGCCAGATAAGTTCGGATTGCGGAAGTCGTCTCGCTCATCCACAGGCGCGGCGCACAGGGAGTGAGTTGTTCTTGATGGATGCGTTTCCAGAATCGCTCCAGGCTTTCCGAAAAGTTCAACGCTGTCGCGACAGCCAAGTTGGCATCAACCACCCAGTAACTCATCGCCCCGCTCCTCCCGCATTTGGTCGATGACTTCTACCGCATCGCTAACTGGTTTTCCGCCGCGTCGATCCAGGACGCGTTTGGTAAGCGCCCGCGCATTTTCCAGCGCTTCCTGGCGCTCCTGCTGCGGGGTGTTTTCGTTCTGGATGCCCTGCCTAACATACTCACGCACCAGGTCGCTGACGCTTCGGCCTTTTTTGCGGGCAATTCGCTCCAATGCTTCGCGCTGGCGGCGTTCGAGCATCAAGTTGACACGTTGTAGATGATCCATGGTAAATCCTTCATTACGCAATTATACACACCCGCATGCGCATATGTCAATTCACTATCCCATCTCATCAAGCAAACCCGCCCGGCTTGGTAAGAGCCTATGCTTCGGCAACATCTCATCATTGTATATGCAAGGAGATAAACTTGAACGAGAGAAACGAACGTAACCAGAAAATCATCGATGAATTCCGTGCCAATGAAGGCAAGGTCGGTGGTCATTTTGAGGGAAAGAATTTGCTGCTTTTGCACACAACGGGTGCGAAGAGCGGGCAGGAACGCGTCAACCCGGTAGCTTACATAAGGGATGGCGACCGGTATGGGGTGATCGCTTCCAAAGGAGGCGCGCCTACCAATCCGCATTGGTACTACAACATTCTCGCCCACCCGCGCTTGACCGTTGAAGTCGGGACGGAAACATTCCAGGTCGATGCACAGGTGGCGGAAGAGCCGAAACGTACGCGCCTGTATAACAAGATGGTCGAGATGATGCCTAGTTTCGATGACTACCGGCGCAGGACGGAACGCGAGATCCCGGTGATCGTGCTGACAAGGGTGGAGTGAGACTTGGCGGACGCAGGCTTGCTTTTGCAATTGATGATCAAAAGCCCTGATTTGTGTATAATAAAAACAGAGAATACAGGAGAATCTTATGCTTACCAGTGTTCAAGGTGTATACCGCAAGGGCAAGATCGAATTGGAACAAAAACCTGAGAATGTCAGCGATGAAACTCGCGTCATCGTAACATTCCTGGATTCTGGCGCAGTGGATTTGCGCAAGCGGGGCATCAGCAAGGCGCAAGCCAAGACTTTGCGCGCCCAACTGGAATCCTTCGCCGAAGATTGGGACAGTCCCGAAATGAGCGAGTATGACAACTACGACGACGCAAAATCTCGCGCCTAAACGCGGGGATGTAGTTTTGGTGCTGTTCCCGCATTCTGATTTGCATACTGCCAAACCACGTCCGGCATTGATCGTCCAGGCTGATGCTTTGGGAACCGATTTGCCACAAGTTATTTTAGCAATGATCACAAGTAAAACGTTCCGTGCAAACCATCCAAGTCGCATACTCGTGGAATTGGAATCGAAAGAAGGGAAAAGCTCAGGTTTGTTGACCGATTCTGTTATTATGACAGACAATCTGACAACCGTAATCCATGTCGCGATTGACCGGGTGATTGGCAAATTGCCAATGTGGGCAATTGACAAAGCTTTGAAACATACACTCGGTCTATAAAGCAGAAACTCGGCAAAATCGTCGAGCTTTTTATCTCGCCCACCCGCGCTTGACCGTTGAAGTCGGGACGGAAACATTCCAGGTCGATACCAGAGTTGTCGAAGAACCGGAACGGACGCGCCTGTATAACAAGATGGTCGAGATGATGCCCGGGTTCGATGACTACCGGCGCAGGACGGAACGCGAGATCCCGGTGATCGTGCTGACGCCCGTGGAGTAAGAATTGTTGCAGCATAAAAAGAAAACGGTCTCGTGACGTGAATGTCCGAGGCCGTTTTTTCGATGGTAATGTGGGTGGCTACTTTTTCATTTCGTCATAGCGGACATGCATATCCATGACATACGTTTCCACATCGCCCAGATGCTCGTAAGTTTCAGCCTGCAGGATAAAAGGCTTTGTAATGGTGGTGTCCAAGGCTGTTCTTTGCGCATCCCTTTTTATTCCTTCCCAACAAAATCATCCAACAGCAAAATTTCGATAACGACTTGTAGGCTCGATAACCTCTTATCATTGGTCAAAAAAGCCTTCGCCCCGCCTTCAAGCCCCGCAGACACTTGCAAAGCGTCTGCAGGCGAGATTTTGAAATCGGCGCGTAACTTGGCAGCCAGACGGGCTACATTCCGGTCAATATCCACTAGAAACAGGTTTGGTAAATTAACCAAAACCACTTCATATTCCCGCGCAACGTTTTCAAATCCCATGCGCCAGGGCAAGACGGTCAGTTCCATCAATGTGATCGCGGAGGTGACTCCCTGAAACTTGCCCCCTTCCATGTTCTCGAAGACCGTTTTGGTCAGCGGCGCGTAGATCGGATTGGCTTCAAGATGGTATATAAAAATGGATGTGTCCAGCCCAACCACACCGGCGCCGGTCAGCTTTTCTCTGAGTCCGGCCATGCCTTGCGCTCCCCATCAATGTATTCCTGGGCATCCACATTTTCCCAGACCGCCTTGTGCAGGCCGGCCAGGTGCTCGCTATAGCGCTTCGGCTGCGGAACCAGCACGATTACGCTGTCCTGCACGTCCACCAGCAGGCGGTCTCCTTTTTTTATATTAAGCTTTTTACGCGCCGACTGCGGCACGGCAATCTGGTACCGGTTACTGACTTTGACGGAAGTAGCCATCATCTCTCCTTGCTAAGTAAATTTGCAATTCCGCTTAGCATTTTACTCTTAAAAGGATTGATTCTCAAGTTTCCTGCGGATGGTTTCCCCAAGAACCTCAGCGGCAAGACTAGCCTGCGTTTGAGTCTGATTTATCTCCCAAAACTGATTACTGGTTCCTGATTACTGATTCCCACCACCCCATCAGCGCCTGCATCGGCAACGAGGGCTGCGCGTCGCCCTGGCGGCCGGTGTTCCAGGTGACGATCAGGTCGCGCTTGGCGCGGGTAAGTCCCACGTAGAACAGGCGTAGGCGCTCGCGCACGTAATCGGCGCGGGCGGCCAGCGTGGGCACCCCCTCCGCATACCAGTCGTACTCGTCGCCGGTGAGCGCCGCGTTGAGCTGCGCCAGCGCTTCCGCTTCCAGGTTCAGGCCGTCGCGTACGAACCACTTCTCCGAAATGTAGCGGTCGAAGGGCTGCAGCGAAGGGAAATCGTAGTTGTTGGCCGACATCAGGTAGACGCGGTCCCACTCCAGCCCCTTGGCCTTGTGCATGGTGGTCACCACCACCTTGCCCTTGTGCCGCTCAGGATCGAAGCCCGAATCGTCCGAAGAAAAGCCGATGAAGCGGCGCTCGTTCTTGGCGATGATCGCCAGTTCCGCGGTTAGTTCGGGCAGGCGCCAGTCGGCGTGGTCGTCGGCGGCCTGGCCGAGCACCAGCGCCAGTTTGTGGGCCAGCGCCAGGTCGGCGGGGTTGGTGAAGATGTCCTGGGCCAGAGTCAGGACCAGCTGGTCGATGGGCAGCGTGACGGCCTCCAGCCAGCGTTTGGCGTGGACGCGGAAGGCGAGCAGTTCATCGATGACTTCGTCCGCTTCGGATGGCATCCCCGCAGGGGGCTCGCGCAGAGTTGCGAGCCAGTCTCCGGGGAGGTTCGTGGATCGGCGAATTTGACCTTTCCCCCCGTCCTCACTCGTGCGGCGGGCACGCGTCCCTGCCAGGGAGAAGGGGGAAATGAAATCTTCTACTTTCCGTACTTTGCGCAATAACTCTGCGGCGCGGCGGGTCATCTTGAGCAAGGCTTCGCCGGAGGCGGCCAGTTCTTCGGCATCGGCGAACTCGTCCGCGTTCAGGACCGCTTCGCGCAGCAGTTCTTCGTCGCGCCAGTCCCGCCGCCAGACCTGGTAGGCCTTCGACAGCTTGCTGGCCGACTGCGGATCGGAGAGATAGGCCAGCAAATTGGCGATCGAGCCGGCCGCAGCGCGGGTGGTGGAGGTGCTGCTCAGGAACTCGATGTAGTCCAGGCCCCTGGTCTTAAGCGCGTTGATCACGTCCACGCCGCGGGTATTGCGTGGGACCAGCACGGCAACAGTCTTGTCCGCGTTGTCGGGCAGCCAGCGGGCAAGCGAGTCGATCACGGCTTTCAACTCTTCTTCCGGGGTGAAGCGGTTGCTCACAAAATGGATTCCAGATGGATCGTCGGGCGGGTTGGGCTGCGGATCGTCCGGGTCGGTGAGCTGGATGTAAGGCGGCGCCAGCGCGTCGCGGACTTCCTCGGCGGGATGCTCGCCCATAACCCAGTCGATCAGATAGTTCGCCAGGCTGACGATCGAGGGCTGGGAACGCCCCGAAACAGGCAGCTCCTGCCGTATGTCGGCTTCTTCCACGATGAAGGAACGCAGGTACCTGGGGCTGGCGGTGGTGAAGGTCTCGAAGATGGCCTGGTTGGGGTCGCCTACTCGCACCCAGTTGCCCCGTCCTGAGCCCACCGAAGGAAGGCTGTTTTCAGCAATCCCCCCTTCGTCAGGCTCAGGGGGGCGATCTCCGGAAAGGAGGCGTAAGATTTGTTCCTGAAGCAAACTGGAGTCCTGGGCTTCGTCCTCCAAGATGTAGGGGAAGCGGTGGCGCAGGCGCTCGAGGTACTCTTCATCCACTTCGAGCAGGTCGAGCGCCAGGCGGATCAGGTCGTCGAAATCGACCGCGCCGCGATAAGTCAGGGCGCGCTGGTAATCGGAATAGATCATCAGACCGAGTTCGGCCAGGGGAAGGGGAGCAGGCTGACGTCCGAGCGTGAGGCGCAGGGCGTCAGGTGTCAGGCGACGGTCCTTGGCCGAACGGATGAAGGCCAGCGCAAGCGAATCCAGCATGTCCGGCAGTTGCTGACGGCGGACCCAGTCGCGTTTGTTTTCGTCCATGCCGGGATCCAGATAGTCATCCAACACATAGGGATTGGCGTTCAGCCAGGCATTGACGGCTTCCTTGCGGATAAAAGTCGCTTCGCGTTCGTCGATGATGCTGAAACGGGAATCGAGCCCGACAATGGTCGGCCGCTCGCGGACGATGTCGTGCGCCAGCCCGTGCAGGGTGCGGACGCGGTAGCCCAAATGCGGCAATAATCCGGCTTCGCGCATGAAGGCGCTGATGCGGTTGGAGAAGTTGTCCACGGCCGAGTTGACCAGGGTCACGACCAGCACTTCCTGGTCGGATGCGAGCCGGCCTTCGGCGATCAGGTTGGCCGCCAGGGCCGAGAGCACGTGGGTCTTGCCCGCGCCAGGGACGGCGGCGATGCCCATCTTGCCGCCGGGGTAGGCGAGGATAGCTTGTTGGTGAGGGCGAGGGGTGAAGTCAATCATCGGTTATCAGTAACCAGTTGCCAGTTATCAGTGAATAGCTATTCATACAAGATCGAGGGATCATTCATCTAATTTCCAGGGATTAACGATTTCAATTCCTGTTGTTTCAAAATCGCTGCTGTTACGCGTGATAAGCACCAAACCATATGCCATCACAGTTGCTGCAATTAAGGAATCGATAGCAGGCAGCGGTTTTCCGGCTGCTTCCACACGAGCTGTTAGCTTGCCCCACTCCACCAAAACCTGTACGTCAAGGGGAATCATCTGGTCGTCAAAACGGACAAGCAGGTCTTCTTGCAGCCAGGTGCGTAGTTCTTGCTTTCGTTTCGAAGTGGGCAGTTTTTCAATTCCTTTGACTATTTCCCCAATGGTGATAACGCTCAAAAACACTTCGTTGGGTTCTATGGAATCCACAAACCTGACCACATCGGGATGCGGAGTTTTTGTAACCAGTTCCGAGATGACACAGGTGTCCAGCAGGTACTTCACAGGTCAAGGCCTTCGCGTGGCAGGCTTATATCGCGCCTCAGATCCACTCCTGTGAGCGGGGAATTCTGAAAAAACTCTGAAAGTTTTCCCTGCGATTTGCGCAGCTTTTCGTACTCACTGTATGACAAAATGACCGCGGTCTTCTTTCCGTGCTTGGTGATCAACTGAGGTCCCTGTTTGATTGCGCGGGAGATGACCTCGCTGAACTTATTTTTTGCGTCCTGGAGCTGCCAGATTTCGTTCATGGTGACTCCTTTCTGTCTAGTCTGTCTAGATTTTACATCTTTTGATTTAAAAAGTCAATCAAGATAGATAGTGATGCTTCAAGATCTTCCCTGCCCCTGCAGCACCTTTTGGAACGCCTTCAACAACTCCCCGCGCTGCTCGAAGCCGGCTTCGCCCAGTTCGCTCATGCACAGGTACACCCGTTCCCGGCAGCGCCGCAGCAGGCCAGACGTCAGCCTTTCCAGCGCTTTCTGACTTTGCACGACCTCGTCGGCGTCGGTCCACAGGCGGCCGGGCTCCCACTCGCGCGCCAAAACATAAGGATGCGTAACCGGCTGAGCCAGGCGTTCGTACCAGCCGCTGGAGCCCGCGTCCAACCAGAACTGGACCGTCACGGGGCAGTAGGTCAGCAGGAAGGTATAAGCAGGTGCAACGAACACGGCCTCTTCCTCGCTCATCCGCCAGGATTCGAGGTATTGGGCAGCGAGCACGCCGTCGTTGAGCATAGCAATGTATTCTTTTCCAAGAAGGGCCAGGTCTGAAAAGCCGGTGCTTTCTCCGGAAGGCTCCAGCGCCAGGCGAAAGCCTTTGACGGATTCCACCAGGCTGGCCGCCACGCGGATCGCGTCCAGGTTGGTGTGGAAGCCGAACCCCGGCTGTGACAGCACCTCCCCGAACAACTTGCGTAGGAAGTGGTCCAGCGGCAGCGGCTGGGACTCGCGATAGGCCTGGATCCAGTCGCGAAGCAGGCTGTACCGGTTGCCGAGCGCGAACGTGATCCGCTCCTGCACGTCGGGCTTAATGCCGTCGAAGGGCGCCAAAGCGAAATCGCGCTGGCGGTAGACGATCTCGGCCAGCAACTGCGCCCGGACCAGGTCCAGGCCTTCGATCGATTGCATCAGGGCATAGGCGAGGTCGAACTTTGGCGGGCGAATGTTCCAATCCGGGTGGGCCAGGGCCGCGAAGGTCAGTAAGGCGTGGCTGGCCGGCTCTTCGCGCAGCGAGCGCGACGGGCGGTGCGAACGCCAGGGAACGTTGCGCGCCTCCAGACGGTTGGTCAGCGAGAAGCGCAGCGAATCGGGCAGATACGGCGCCAGGATCACAATTTCGGATGGAGATAGACCGTCGTTTAGCAAGGCCAACGTTTGATCCGCGACCTCATCCAGCAGTTCGGGGTAAAAGCGGGATTGGATGAAAAACAAAGAATTGACCATCACCCCTGCCCCTCTCCCTTCCAGAGAGAGGGGTGCTAAAGGCGGGGTGTGGGCCGGATCGATCGCTTCGCTCAGCGCCCGCTCCAAATGTTCGATCCCCTCCGACATTACAAAACTTTCCTGCAAGACTTCCTGCCGGTCACACAGCTCGCGCAGGGCCCAGCCGGTTTCCGGGTCTGCGCCCAGGAAACGCCGGTAGCCCCCGCCTTCGTCGAAAATGAGCAACGCCGACTGGAAATCCGGCAGCCATTCGCGGATGAGGTCATGCGCGCGCGGGGTATCTTCTTCGAGGTTGTCGCAGATCAGATGCTGGTAGGTGCGCGCCAGATAATCGCGGACCTGTCCCTCGGGCCACAGATAGTTCCAGAAGATATGCATTTGCAGGGAAAAATCGAGCAGGTTGTTGGCGTAACAGTACTGCCGGAAGCGCAGGGCGCTCTCCTGCGCGTCCTCATAGACGCGGCGCTGGGCCGGGTCGCCGAACCAGGCCGAGTCCAGGCGGGAGCCGATTTCGTCCACAGGGAAACCAATCACGGCCGACTTGTTCAGGTTGTCCAGGATCTGGCTATACAGGCGGTTGCGGTCGATGGTGACGGACTTAAAATAGCCTTCGTCCAGCAGTGGGTGGACGATGTGCGCCATGTAGTATTGCGCCGTTTCGAGATTGAGAAAAACCGGCGGCTGGTCGGGGTGTGCGAAACCAGCCGCCTCGGCAGCCAACGGCCAGAACAGGTCCACGATGCGGCGGGTGAGACCGCCCATGGTGACGAGCGTCACCTCACCGCCGGGAGAAGCTTCGGGCCCACGTAGGGCAGCGAGATAAGGCTCGTGTAAGGTCCGCTGCGGGGCCAGGATCAGGAGCGAGTCCGGGCGGATTCCCCCCTCCAGTAGAGATCGCATCCGCTCCACGCCGGTCGTCGTCTTACCGCATCCGGTGGGGCCGGAGAGGAAGATTTTTGAATCCAGCGGGGCGTGCGCGATTTGCAGTTGCTCATTGTTGGGTTTTGCCATGTTCCAAGGGTATCGGAGGCAGGCACCTTTGTCAATGGGGAAGGAACTATTTCCAGGCGGAGAGCGTCTCTTTATTAAACAGTTGTTTTTTGAAAAGGAGAGAGAGAAATGGCTGACAAACTGATGCGCACCGCGGTCGTGATGTCGTTCTTCCTGATCTTAGCACTGTTCTCCGGCTGCGGCACAAACGGGAACAGCCTAACGGAAGCGGATAACGGCAAACAAATCACCCTGCGAGCGGGTGACACCTTGACCGTTACACTGGAATCAAACCCGACCACCGGCTATAGCTGGCAGGTAATGTACCTGGACCAGACGGTCCTGGTACAGGACGGCCAGCCGGAGTACAAGCAAGCATCCGGTTCTGAAGGCCTGGTCGGCGCCGGCGGCACAGAAACTTTCCATTTCAAAGCCGTAGGCCCAGGAGAAGCCTCGCTGGGATTGGGATACATGCGTCCATGGGAAAGCGTCTAACCGGCTAAGACCTTCGAAATTCAACTTCAAGTCGAATAGAAGAGGTTCTCCCAGCTTTAACGGGAAACGGTAGATCCATAGAAGAGCAGGTTCTCGGACAACAAAAAAGCCAAGCTTTCCAGGTGTAAGATACCAGCCTTTGAGAGCATCTTTCATATAGGGAACAGGCTAATCTGCTCGGGTTGCGTCAGGCCTGTTCCTGATGACCGTCTTGAAAATGGACGCAATTAATGTTGCCTGTACAAAATTCAGCCTCCGAACGTTGACATGGAACCCGGCAACAGGTATAATACCGTCCGCTTCTGCCCTGGCAGCGAGATTCGCCGGGGCGGTCGTTTGTAACCCCGGCTTCCCCGCACATCGGCGAAGGGCTTGCCCCGCAGTAAGTGTGGCGAAGTGAATTGCCAGGAGAAAAAATGAGATACGCAATTGTTGAAAGCGGCGGCAAGCAATATAAAGTCGTCGAAGGCGAGCCCATCGAGGTCGATCGCCTGCCGGTCAATGCCGGTGACAAAGTTGGTCTGGAACGCGTGTTGATGCTGGTGGACGGTGATGATGTCACCATCGGAACGCCAACTGTCGGCGACCTGCTGGTCAATACCACCGTGATGGACCACTTCAAAGGTCCCAAGCTCATCGTTTTCAAGTACAGCCCCAAAAAGCGCATCCGCGTCAAAACCGGACACCGCCAGCAATACACCCGCCTGATGGTGGACGCGATCGGAAAAGCCGGCGAGACGCGCAAGGCAGACAAGGCTGAAACATCGGAGAAACCTGCCGAAGAGAAAGCGGAAGCCAAAGCTGGGAAGAAGAAAGCAGCCGCAACCAAACCAGCTGCGAAAGAAAAGAAGGCCGAAAAGGCCCCTGCGACCGCGAAGAAAACCACAACGAAGAAGGCTACGACCGAAAAGGCTTCTTCGACCAAGACAAAAAAGAAGTAGTGTGAGGTAGAAATGGCACACAAAAAAGGTGGCGGCTCCAGCCGCAACGGACGAGACAGCAATTCCCAGCGCCTGGGCGTAAAGCGCTATGCGGGCGAGTTTGTGCTTTCCGGGCACATTCTGATCCGCCAGCGTGGCACCAGCATTAAGCCCGGCCTCAATGTCGGTCAGGGCAGCGATGACACCCTGTTCGCCACAACCGACGGGGTAGTAACATTTGATGTGATCCGCGGACGCAAGCGCGTGAACGTTCTTCCGTCCGAGGAATAAATAGGATATCGGTATGAAAACAGACATTCATCCAAAATATTACGAGGATGCCACGGTAACCTGCGCCTGCGGGAACACCTGGAAGACCGGCTCGACCCGGAAAGAGATCCGCGTGGAAATCTGCTCCAATTGTCACCCGTTCTTCTCTGGCGAGCAGGCCCGCATGGTGGACATCGAGGGGCAGGTAGACCGCTTCTATAAGAAGCTACAGGCCCGTCAGGAATACGTGACCGAAAAGAAAGCCCGCGAAACCGAACGAATTTCCCCCGAGCGCCCGGTTGCCGAACTGGATCTGGGCAAACGTCCGACCGACGCCCTTGCCAAGGCAGGCATCAAAAAGGTAGGCCAGTTCATGAACAAGCTTGCTGAGGGCGAAGATGCCGTGCTGGCAATTACCGGCTTTGGCCAGAAGTCCCTGATCGACGCCAAGAAGAAACTGCGCGCGTTGGGATACGAATTCCCGGAAACCGAAAAAGTAGCCTAAGGATTGCGCCTTTCGCAATCTCAGGTAAACTTAACAGGCAGATGCAATGCATCTGCCTGTTTTGCTAAATCGAGGAAGCCTGCACACCGTTTTTGCCACCTCTTATATACAGGCTGAACAAGTTATCAACAAAGATTGAAAAGGAGTTTATGAAGCATCACACCGGTTCCATTGAAGTCGTCTGCGGTTCGATGTTCAGCGGTAAAACGGATGAGCTCATCCGGCGGCTCGTGCGGGCCACGATCGCAAAACAAAAAGTGCAGGTCTTCAAGCCTGCCATCGATGTGCGCTACGCGGCAGAAAAAGTGACATCGCATGCTGGCGCCAACTATGACGCGGTCCCGGTCCAAAAAGCCGCCGACATTCGCAAACGGCTCGACAAAGACACAACCGTGGTTGCCATTGACGAGGCCCAGTTTTTCGATCCTGAAGTGGTAGAAGTAGCCCAGGAGCTGGCCGAACGCGGCGTACGTGTGATTGTGGCTGGTCTGGACATGGACTTCCGCGGCGAACCGTTCGGGCCCATGCCAATCTTGATGTCGAAGGCCGAGAAAGTGGACAAGCTGCATGCCATCTGTATGACCTGCGGCAACGAGGCCTCGCGCACGCAACGCCTGGTCAACGGAAAACCGGCCCGCTTTGATGACCCGGTGGTCATTGTCGGCGCTTCCGAGATGTACGAAGCGCGCTGTCGGAAACATCACGAAGTCCCGCACTAGCGGGGCGAAGTCCCACGCTAACAGCGAATTTCGCTCTACGAAAAGCCCGTTCCATCAACGGTTATAATGGTGACAGGCCAATCGTAAATCGCCGCTGCATCCCCACAACGCTTCATACTCCACAACAAAGAACGCCACCTATCGAGGGCAGACATGCAAGATTACCGTGAATTTCTAGCTGAAACGCTGATCGACGAAACCACCCTGCAAAGCCGCATCTCTGAGCTCGGCCGGCAAATCAGCCTCGACTACACCGGCACAGACGAGCTGCTCCTCATCTGTATCTTGCGCGGTGGCATGGTTTTCCTGGTGGACTTGATGCGCCGCATTACCGTCCCGCACCAGGTGGATTTTATGGCAATTTCCTCCTACGGGGCCGGCGCACGCGAATCGGAGGGCAACGTCCGGGTGACGCTCGACCTGCAGACCAACATCCGCGACAAGGACGTGCTGTTGGTGGAAGATATCATCGATAGCGGTCACACCATCTCGCACGTGCTGGAACTGCTCTCCACCCGCCAGCCGCGCAGCTTGAAGGTCTGCTCGCTGCTCGACAAGGCGGAACGGCGCGAAGTGGTCGTCCCCATCCATTATCGCGGTTTCGAGATCCCCAACAAGTTCGTCTTCGGCTACGGGCTCGACCTGGACGAGTACTACCGCAACCTGCCCTTCATCGGCGTTGTGGACCTGGAGAAGCTCCAGACCAAGTGACTATGCTGAAAACAAGGTGGATGCTATGACGGGCGAACAAGGGTCAGCGGACCCTCAATCCGCTTCTCCCTACGCCGGACGCTGGGTAGCGCGTTTGGGCGGAAAAGTGATTGCCCAGGGTAACACCCCCGAAGAAGCGCGTCGCGCTGCGCAGACCCATCGCCACAAAGAATCCCCTGAAATCGTATTCATGCCCGCTCCTTTTTCTTTCTCTCCCTCGTAGCCTCGGTCCAGGGTGCGCTGCCCCCCGGCCAGGAAATCTACCTGGTCGGCGGCGCAGTCCGGGATGCCCTTTTAGGGCGCGAATCCCACGACCTGGATTTTGCCGTCCCTGATAACGGGATCAAGCTGGCCCGGCGCATCGCTGACAAGCTACACGGCGCCTTTTACCCGCTTGACCTGGAACGCGATACCGGCCGCGTCGTCCTGCTGCAGGAAGGCGGTCTGCGCACGATCCTGGATTTTGCGACCTACCGCGGCCCTACCATTGAAGCCGACCTGCGCGACCGAGACTTCACCATCAACGCGATTGCTTATAACCTGGGGACGGAAGCCATTTTCGACCCCTTGAACGGGGGCAAAGACCTGCGCGCCAAACTGATTCGCGCCTGCGCTCCCAACTCTTAACCAATGATCCTGTTCGGGTGCTGCGCGCGGTGCGCCTGGCGGCCGGATTGGAATTCCGGATCGACCCGGAGACCCGTCAGGAAATGAAGCAGGCTGCGGGGCGGTTGCCAGGCGTATCCCCCGAACGTCTGCGCGATGAGCTCTTCCGCATCCTGGATGGCCCGCAACCGGGCACAGCGGTCCGCGCTTTGGGCATGTTGGGCGTCATGGAGCATATGTTGCCCGAGTTGGCGGCGCTCAAAGGCGTCGAGCAGCCCCCTCCGCACGTCTATGAGGTCTGGACGCATACAACCGCCACCTTGAACCACCTCCAGGCTATCCTGGGCGCGCTGGCGCCTGAGTATGACCCTGAGTCCACCGGCGACCTGTTTACCGGTCTATTGGTGCTGCGCTTGGGGCGCTACCGCGAGCAGTTCGCTGCCCATTTTGCAGAAACGCTCAACAGCGATCGTTCCGTATACGCGTTGCTGTTCTTCGCTGCCCTGTATCACGATGTGGACAAACCGGCCTGCAAAATCACCGGCGACGATGGTCGCATCCGTTTCTGGGGACACGATGAAAAAGGCGCTGACACGGCCGCCTCGCGCGCGAATGCGTTGCACTTGAGCAACGATGAAATCCAGCGCCTGCGCCTCATCATCCGCAACCACATGCGCATCCATTTCCACAGTAGCCGCATGCAGGCCGAAGGCAAAACCCCCTCGCGTAAAGCCATATACCGTTTCTTCCGGGATGCAGGCAAAGCCGGCGTGGACTTAGCTCTGCTGGCGCTGGCGGATACCCGCGCCACCTACGCTCACACGCTCACCCAGGATATCTGGAAGGCGGAGCTGGATATCTGCCGCATCTTCCTTGAAAACTACTGGGAACGGCCGGCGGAAACCATTTCACCCCCCCGCCTGCTGGACGGCAACGAGCTGATGGCCGAATTGGATCTCAAACCGGGTCCGCGCCTCGGTGAAGTCTTGGAAGCCATCCGCGAAGCGCAAGCCACCGGGAAAGTTCATTCCCGCGAGGATGCCCTTGCTTTCACGCGTACGTGGCTGGAACATCCGCCAAATCGTAATTCGTAAATCAAGAAATCGGAACTCCCATGAACCTGGTCTTTTTCGATCTCGAATCACAGAATCTGTTCAGTGACGTGGGCGGGCGCACGGGGATCGAAAAGCTGCGCATGTCCTGTGGCGTTACATTCTCCACCGAACGGAACGACTTCGCCGTCTACTGGGAAAAAGACGCATACGCCTTGATCGACGAACTCAAGCGGGCCGACCGCGTGATCGGTTTCAACCTGGTCGGCTTCGATTACCGGGTGCTGCGCCCCTACGCCCCGAGTTTCAACTTCGCCTCGCTCCGGACCCTCGACCTGCTCCTGGACCTTCAGCGGACTCTCGGCTTCAGGTTGAGCCTGGACGCGATCGCCGAAGCCAGCCTGGGCACGGCCAAGTCAGCGGACGGGCTTAAAGCGGTTGAATGGTTCCGCGCCGGCGAGCTGGATAAAGTGGCCGAGTACTGTAAAATAGATGTAGACATTACCCGTCGTGTTTTTGAGTTTGGGCAGGCCAATGGTTTTATCCAATATCGTTCCAAGCTCGGCAGTATATTAAAAGTTGCAGTAAATTGGAGGTAATAAAACATGCAGAAAGTAAATGTTAATGGAGTTCAAGTCGCATATGAGCGCCGTGGCAGCGGGATGCCGCTCGTTCTGTTGCATGGCTACCCGCTCGACCACCGGATTTGGAAGGAGGTCATCCCGCTCTTGGAAGATGACTTTGACCTGATCATCCCGGACCTGCGCGGCTTCGGCCAGAGCGAAGTGGTCGAAGCACAATACACGCTTGCCGATATGGCGGCCGATGTCGCAGCGCTGCTTGATGAGCTGGGCGTCGAAAAAACGTATATCGCCGGCCATTCGATGGGCGGCTACACTTCCCTGGCCTTTGTGCGCAATTATCCCGAGCGCGTTTTGGGGCTCGGGCTGCTCGCTTCTCAAGCGCTAAATGATACCCCGGAGCGCAAAAAGGGGCGTTATGCTTCGGCTGAGGAGATTATGAAAACAGGCGTGGAGCCGGTGGTGAAGAACATGACCCCAAAACTAACGCCCGATGCGCAGGTGCAAGGCGAAGTCCGAGACGTGATCGCGCAGCAACACCGTACCGGACTTGCCAACGCCATGAAAGCCATGGCTGAGCGCCTGGACTCCACATCGCAGCTCTCTTCCTTTCGTTTCCCGGTGGTGCTCGTCCATGGCGAAGCCGACGAGCTGATCCCGGTCGAGCGCGCCAGGGAGATCACAGATGCGCTCCAGACCGTCTATTTTGTTGAACTTTCGGGCGTCGGTCACCTGCCCATGTTGGAAAAGCCGCAGGAAACAGCCGGCGCGCTTCGAAAACTCATCTCCTAGATGCAAAAGAGCGACCGCTTGGGTCGCTCTTTTGCATTATGGATAGATATCGTTCAAGACCGGGATATAGAAACACCGGCAGCCGTTCTCGTGCGAACAGCCCTTGTGGGGAAGAGCCGGCACTTCGTCGGGCGGGTAGGTGTCCAACTGTTCATAGCAGTAGGAACAGGCATTGTATGAGGTTGCGACCGTAACGGCTTTGACGCGGGGGTTCGCTCGAAAGCGCTTGAGCGCTTGGGCTGTCGTGGAGTTCTCTGCAAGGTCAGCTTTACAATTTACGCAAGAGCTGGCCTGGTCCGGTGAGGATGCATTGCAAAGCGAACAGGTTTGCACGGTGTGCCTCCTGAAAAGGATGATTTCCGCTATTTTACCTTAGTCAGGAAGTTTGAGGCTGGGTTCTCGAGTCCTGGATTGCCGCTCCATTGGACATTTCCAGGGTGCCCGTCCGGCGGATCAACCTGTTCAGGTGCGCGACCAGGATGCTGCTGGAAACCGGCTTGACCAGATAGTCATCTGCGCCGGCATCCAGGGCGCTGGCGATCATGGCGGGGTCATCGAGAGCAGAAAGGACTACAATCGGCACATTGCTAAATTCGCGTACGTTTTTACATACCTGCCACCCGTCCATGCCGGGCATCATTAAATCCAGGATGACCACGTGTGGGTTATATTTTTTTATGGCCTCAACGCCATCTTCGCCACTGTTAACAGTTTTCACTTCGTACCCATGAGTGCGAAGCAGCATTGCCAACAGCTCGGTTATGGCTGTATCGTCATCAATCGTAAGGACTGTTTTGGACATAGGTATACATTTTCCTCGTTGCCCTATTATGACCTATTTTCCGGTGTCCTCACTTTGCAACCGGTTAACAACCCGGTAAAAGCTTAACATGGTTCAGCAATGATTCATGTGCATTGTAGATGAGGGTTCTCCAGGCTTTGCCGTGAAAAAGGGGCCGGATTTGGGGTGCGAGCGTGCGCACGCTCGCACCCCAAATCCGGGTATCCACCACGGAAATTCCTGAAGAGCCTGGATGAGAATTGATGGCTCCAGGGCCCTTTGTGGTAAACTTTTAAGGATTTGTCGCTATCATAACCTTTTTATTCAGGAGTTTGAGTATGTCAAAAAAATGGGTTTACCTTTTCGAAGAAGTCGGCGAAGCTGAAGAATACGCCGGCGATTGGGAAGGCGTTCGTGCTCTTTTGGGCGGAAAAGGCGCAGGCCTGGCAGATATGACCCGCGCTGGCGTGCCGGTCCCGCCCGGTTTTACGGTCACCACTGAGGCCTGTAACGCGTATTCGGATACCGGCGAGTTCCCCGACGGAATGTGGAAACAGGAGCTTGAAGCGCTGCATGAAGTGGAGAAGAAGACCGGCAAGAAGTTTGGGGATCCGAACAATCCGCTCCTGGTCTCCTGTCGCTCGGGCGCCAAGTTTTCCATGCCCGGCATGATGGACACGGTGCTCAACCTCGGTTTGACCGACGTGACCGCCGAGGGCATGGTCAAACTGACCGATAATCCCCGTTTCGTATACGATTCCTATCGGCGCCTGATCGAAATGTTCGGCTCGGTGGTGTTGGGCATCCCGGACGAAGCTTTTGAAGGCCCCATGGATGAGTATAAGAAAAAGAAGGGATACAAGCTCGATACCGAAATGACCGCTGATGACTGGAAAGAGATTGTCAGGATTTTCAAGGATGTCGTCAAAAAGGAAAAAGGCTTCGATTTCCCCCAGGATCCCGAGGAACAACTGAAGCTGGCGACCGAGGCGGTCTTCAAGTCCTGGAACGGGAAACGCGCCGTGGATTATCGCCGGGCGACCAACATTTCTGACGACCTGGGCACCGCCGTCAACATTGTGACCATGGTGTTCGGCAACATGGGCGATGACTTCGGCACCGGTGTGGCCTTTACCCGCGACCCGTCTACGGGCGCGCAAAAGATGATGGGCGATTACCTGCTCAATGCCCAGGGCGAAGACGTGGTGGCCGGCATCCGCAATGCCGAACCAATTGCCAACATGAAAAACGAAATGCCGGAAGTCTATGACCAGTTCATGGACATCACAGACAAGCTCGAGCAGCATTACCGCGAAATGCAGGACGTCGAGTTCACCATCGAACGGGGCAAACTGTGGATGCTCCAGACCCGCAACGGCAAACGGACTGCCAAGGCCGCCGTCAAGATCGCGGTGGACATGGCCAATGAAGGCCTGATCAGCAAGGAAGAGGCCGTGCTGCGCGTCGAACCCGAGCAGGTGGATGCGCTGCTGCACCCGCAATTCGAATGCTGAGGCCAAAGAAGATGCCCAAAAGTCTGACAACTTCTTTGCCAAGGGCGTCAACGCTTCCCCCGGCGCGGCTGTCGGCCAGGTCTATTTCGATGCGGATAAGGCCGAGCAAATGGCCAAGGAGAGCAAGCAGGAAGTCATCATGGTGCGGCCATTCACCAAGCCCGATGACGTGCACGGCATGATCGCAGCCCAGGGCGTGCTCACCAGCGAGGGCGGCGCTACCTCCCACGCGGCCGTAGTCGCCCGCCAGTTCGGCATCCCGTGCGTGGTTGGCGCGTCTGCGATCCATATCGACCTGGAAAAGCGTCAGATGGCTGTGGACGGCAAAGTCGTCAAAGAGAGTGAGTGGATTTCGGTGGACGGCACGACCGGCGAAGTATTCGTCGGGAAGATCCCGACCAGCGCGCCATCGCTCGAAGAGCAGACGGAACTGCTGACCCTACTCAACTGGGCCGACGAAATTTGCGAACGAAACGACCTGCGCAGCGGTCCGGAAGGCTATCCAACCCGCGGCCTGCAGGTATGGGCCAACGCGGACTATCCCAAGGATGCGCAGCGCGCCCGCTCGTACGGCGCGGTGGGCATCGGTCTGTGCCGGACCGAGCACATGTTCTTCGAACCGGAACGCCTGCCCATCGTCCAGAAGATGATCCTGGCCGAGACGAGCGAAGAGCGCACCAAACAGTTGAACCTGCTACTGCCCAGCCAGCGCTCCGACTTCGACGGCCTGTTCGAGGCGATGGACGGTCATCCCGTCATCATCCGCCTGATCGACCCCCCGCTGCACGAGTTCATGCCCGACGAAGAAGCCTTGCTCGAAGAGGTCATCACCATGCGCGTCAAAGGCGAGACTGACGGATTGGAAGAGAAGGAACATCTGCTAAACACCATCAAGGGACTGCACGAATCCAACCCGATGATGGGGTTGCGCGGCGTGCGCCTGAGCATCGCCATGCCCGAGATCGTCGAGATGCAGGTACGGGCTATCTTCGAAGCCGCCGCGGACGTCACCAAGCGTGGCATCGTGGTCAAGCCCGAAGTCATGATCCCGCTGACCGGCACGGTCAAGGAACTGGAATGGATCCAGCCGCGCCTGGTGCGCATTGCTTCGGCCGTGATGGACGAGAAAGGCGTGCAGTTCGAGTACAAGTTCGGCACGATGATCGAAATCCCGCGCGCCGCGGTTACGGCCGGCGAGGTCGCCAAACTGGCCGAGTTCTTCTCCTTCGGCACCAACGACCTGACCCAGATGACCTTCGGCTACTCGCGCGACGACGCCGAGCGCAACTTCTTGGTCACCTACGTAGAGCAGGGCATCTTGCCGGTGAACCCCTTCCAGACACTCGACCGCGAAGGCGTCGGCAAGCTGATGGAAATGGCAATTACCGAGGGCCGCAAGACCCGCCCGAACCTGGAAGTGGGCATCTGCGGTGAACACGGCGGTGACCCCGAATCGATCGAGTGGTGCCACATCATCGGCAACAACTACGTCTCCTGCTCGCCGTTCCGGGTGCCGATTGCCCGCCTGGCTGCTGCGCACGTGGCCTTGAAGTACAGTGGAAAGAGCATCGCGGAAGATAAGTAAATTCAGTGGGGCGGGATGACATCCCGCCTGACTAAGATTCGCGGATGCCAGCGCGGGATACCATCCCGCGCCACAGTAAAAAGCCTTCCTGTCTGTTTTGGACAGGAAGGCTTGTCATTTTAATGGAAACGCCCCCGCATCGTGCCAGTCCGTGCCCGAGAGATCCACCTCGCAGCCTGCAAGCCTGAGTCGCTGCGCCAGGTCCTGCCGGGACTTGGAAGTGTTCTTCAACCGGATCAGATGCCTTCCGGCGATGTCGCTAAACGGCCGGAGCGTTCCGACCTGGACCAGGATGGTGCGGTGCGGGTACTTCCCAAGTGCCATGCCCGCTTCGAAAATCACATTCGGCCTGGACTGTGGAGTTGTTTCCCTTTCGTAGGCCGGATCGTTGCCCGACAAGAACTCGTCTCGCAGCCGCGCCTGGTCGTCGCCGGTAAAGAGCACAATAATGGCCTGCGCGTGCTGCATGGCAACATCCAGGATCTCACCCACGAACGGGGACGGCTTTCCGGTCAGCGCGACCGCTTCGCTCCACTCGATTGGCTTCAGGTCAATCGCGCGCAGGAAATCGAACAGAGCACGGCGCATCGCTTCGTTACGGCCGTGGATGACGAAAACCCTGGATGTATTTGGTTTGTTCGCTTCTTTCATTTCAGTCCAACTTCCTTCAATTTCAGTAAATCACAGAGTAACTACTCAGCTTACCTTATAAAAAGGTGGCAAAAATGGTGTGCGTGGGGGTGTACGCCCCCACGCACACCATTTTTGCCCTACATTTCTACCTAGACCTGAGCAGATACGTCACAATTTACTGAATTTATCTCGACTACTTCATCGATTTCAGCCTCCTCCCAAGAGTCTCCTTGTGACCACAAGGCAAGTTGCCTGCAACCCTCGTACACTAGGCTTGATAAGGTATCCTGCTCTAATCCGAATGGTCCCAGGATTTGGTGCACTGTCTGCAGTAGCAATTCTTTGTAACGGCGTTTGTTGATCAGGGAATAGTCCGGCTCATGCGCTAAATCCCAGGCAAAGAGGCTGGTCTTCTCGCCATAGGTGTAGACGAACTTTACCCTTTGCCCCACGCGAAGTTGTTTCCCTTCAGCGGCCAGCTGCCTGGCGGCTTTGGCTGAAGTGGAATTGCCCCTGTATTCATGGGGTTCCCTCGAAAGTTTCGTCTGGCAGACCAGGTTTTCAACCGGCACGCGCTCCGCATCCAGGTCATCGAAAAAGGACCGGGTCAGGGCAATCGCCCGGGGAACGAGAGCAGGCAAACGGTCCGGGTCCGGTTCGCTTTCCAAGAGGGAGAGGATCTCTCGTTCCGCGTCCGCGATCCAGTTAGGTGTGTCCGATCTGCGCTGCGCCAGTCCCCTGACCTTCAGCCCACCGTGATCGAACCTGCCAAAGTACCGGTTGGCTGCACCGATGCGCGGGTTCAATTTGGAGGCGATAAAGACCAACCAGTCAAAGATGCCTTCTAACTCGATCACCAAACCGGTCCGGAAGGCGATTTCATCCATCAGCGGGCGGAAGTCCTGTGGGCGGCTGGCGCCTTCCTTGTGCACGAACAGGCTGTCCACGTTAGCGCCCAGCACCCGGAAGCCCATCTCTTGCGCCGTTTCAAGCGAGGAGACCAGCGTCTCGCGCCCAATGGCACATATAGCTTCATGCGCCTGAATGTTGCCAAACAGGTTATTTTTATAGCCCTGATAGCCAAAGGACACATACCCCAGCCACTTGAGGGCATCGGCAACGGACTGGAGCACGGCGCGATCCGGGTCATCTTCTCCAAGCTGTTTGATCGTTCTTTTTACCTTTTGCCGTTTTTCGAGCAACGGCCTGAGCGCGCTCGCTACCAGGCCATCCACATCCTGTGTGATCGGCACGCCGCTGTTCGGAACGTAGCGGGTCTTCTTGCCTGGAACGCCAACCGTCTCACCGCTGATGTTCCAGGTCTTCATGATCGACGGGTACATCGAAAAGAAATCAAGCTCGGCGACATCCTTGTGCAACCCGATGACCGGCCGGTAGTTCAGCCCGCCTCCATCGGCGGCGTTCAGTTCCAGCGCGGATTTGAAGCGCTCGGTCTGGCGTTTCTGCAGCGGGATCAGGATTCCCCGCCCCAGCGCCTCCCGGATCTGCATGGCGGTAAAACCCGAGCCGGGGCTGTTGCGCGCGGCGGTCTGCACGTCGACGCCGGTCACGCGCGCCATCTCGATCGAGGAGCGCATACTGAACTTGAAACCCATATCCATGGTCGAGTTTTTTGGATCGATGTGCCACCTGCCGAACAGATGCGTCTGCTGCGCGCGGAAATAAATACTGCCATAACTTTCGAAAGTGCTTTCTTGAATCAGGCGGTATCTCTGGCGTGCATCTCGGCTGGGATTGAAATCGATCTTATATTTTTTGGCGCTCTCGATCAAGAAAGGGAACAACCAGCTGTCTCCCCAGCGCGCGAAAATCACGTCGGGATCGTATTCGTCCAGGATGCGTTGCAGCCGTTCCAGCAATTCCGGCTCATCCGACAGGCGCAGGGCAATTTCTGTATCCTCATACCGAAGGCGCAAGCAGGTTGGCGCTGCATGATGAGGGTCTGCATCCGGTTCGATGGCCAGGCCCCGCAGGGGTGGCAAGTCGTACACGATATCCCAGGGGCTATCGAGGGCTGCCATCTCAAGGATCTGCTCCCGGTCATTGACTTGCACGCGGCAGCGCGCCATCGGAAAAACCTTTTTGGCAACGCCATAGCGGATTGGGAACGGGATTTCGGCGTCGAAATAGCGCAACCAATTGAAGGATTTTTTCATATACTGAAACAATCGTCCCTGGGCGACCGGGTTCTCCACCTGGACCGCCAGCACCCACAGCATGCCTTGATACAAATCCTGCCGGGTCAGAAAGGCCATCTCCGGCGGGGAGTCTTGCCTGCGCAGATCCTCCCGCACATCTCTCAGACGCGCCTCCTCCCCAGAGACATAGAAGGTTGTTTTGAACGGCTGGGTCAGGCGGTAGCGTTTTCCATCCTGGCCCAGGAGCCAGACCACCGCGCCGTCCGTTTCATCGGCATAGATCGACAACAGCCAGCCGTCCAGTTCAGGCTGCATCCAAATACTCCGGATACTTGAGCGCCAGCATCTCTTCCCGAAAAGTGCGCAACCTGGCCTCGACCTCCGTTTCGATCCCTTCCAGTTCCCCTTTCACGGAAATCAATTGCGTTTCATTTTTTTTCAAGGCTTTCTCCAGTCGTTCGATTTTTTGCGCCTGGGCTTTCGCCCTGTTTTCAAGCTGTTGAATGGTTTTTTGCTGTTCCAGGTTCATCATCATCAGGATCGTGACCACCGGCAGGGGATGAGAAGCCATTTCCGCGGCGGGCAGGTGGAACTCGGCCCGGTTCCACAGATCATCAAAAGTCCGTTTGTCTTCTGCCAACAGCAGGGCACGCCGGAAGCTGGCAAAATGCACTTTTTCATTGCGGAACTGCCAGGTGAACGGAACGACGGTGTGTCCCACATCTTTACCCGATCAAGAGCTGTTGCAGCATGGGCTGGAAGGAAGGCACCGGAGGCCCCTCAATCCGGTCAACAGCCCTTCTCAGGACTTCCAACAGCCGTGAACGGTTCTGCCCGGAATGGACGCTTACGGCCACCCCGGCGTTCGAGCTTAACCGGCGCAGTTGCAGAATGGCCTCGAACAGCAGCTGGTCGATCTCACGCTCAGGGACACCCTCATCTGAAAAAGTCGTAAGCAAATCCAAGATCAAAACAGGAAGCCCGTCGGCCTGTACGTGTGTCAGCAGCTCGACCATCTGGTAGCACGTTTCTGCCCGGGAGAGGTGGATATGATGATCCAGGATGTATTCGTAGTCACAGGTTGCCGCAGCCAGCGCATAGTTAATCCCGTAGTGATCATAATGGTTCCCGCCAATCAGCACCCGCACAGGAGCCGCCAGCGCCAGTTTAACGATCTGCGCATGCATCCTTAGGTGTGTATAGCTGCGCCGCCCGGTAATCAGTGTGATTCCGGCCAGCATACCTTCGTGTTGTGAATGACAGGGAAGCGCGGCTAGCGTCCCTTGGGGGGGTTGGGGAACGAGAATGGTGTCCATGCTCCCAGCCTAACATGTCCAGTATGCAAATTCAATTCCCTTTAGGTTAATCGTTGGGGTAACAGAATGGGTACCCCCCTGGGTTAACCAGATATCGGGCAGAGAAATGATAATGACCGTTATGTACCGCCAAGGCGCAAAGATCGCCAAGTAGACAATAAAAAAACGCCAAGGAAACTCCTTAGCGATCTTGACGTCTCGCGCCCTCTTTTGGCTTCTCTGATTTAAACCGGCTCATTGGGAATTTCCGTGGTAGATACCCGGATTTGGGGGTGCGAGCGTGCGTACGCACGCTCGCACCCCCAAATCCGGCCCCCTTTCACACAAAATCCTAGAGAACCTTTAAACCGTATAACTCGCGACCAATAAAACCTGGGTATTCATAGCTAGCGTTGGGCGCCGATATCCCATCCACTAAAATCCCAGCTTTCCAACAACAGACGCAGGTCCGACTTGGTGCGCACCTGAAACTTCTGCAGGCTGAACTTATAGGAAACGTTGCGCAAGCGGGCCTTGATGGTCTCCGGCGAAACGTGCAACAGGTATGCCATCTGGCGATTGGTATATCCCAGGCAGGTGAGCGCGGTGACCTGTTTTTCCCTCGTTGTCAGCGATTCCCAGCCCTCCCATAAGCGATCTTCGGCGCTTTGCTGGTTCAGACCAGACTTCATCAACTCCGCAACGATTTCTTCTTCCGAGCGGCCCTGCCGGGCGGCCATGTCCGAGACAATATCGATGAGGCTTTGATCCAGGCTGTAGCGGCGGGCGCTGTCTTCCCCCTGTTTTTTCTTACCGGAAAAGAAACGTTTGAAGAAAGACATAACATTCATTATATTAGAACAAAGGTTCTTACGTCAAGCAGCCCCATAAAAAGACAGCGGTGAAGAACACCTATTGAGAAGAAAAGGGATGCAAGGGAGCCAGAAAGAGAAGGGTAGCAATAGGCGTGCAACCAGCGCCTCAGCAAGAGGGTAGAGGAGGCCTCATAGGATGTCAAAAAAGGAAAAGGTTCGAAACAAGGTAGAATCACGGCTACGGCATGTCACACTTACCAAGAGGTTCTGCCTGGTAGAGGCCAAATCAGCAGGTAGAAGCTTCGGGTGAGGTGGCATGCCGTCTGGGATCAGGAAAAGTCAAAGCGGATCTGATAACGGCCAGAATAAAGAGCACAGAAAGCAGTGGGGTTCAGGTGCAAGTTACGCCAGGCTTCCAACAAGCGGAAAGCGATATTCTTGAGCGAGCCGACACCTTGAGGGAAAGCCTTACGAAACAAGGAGCCCTTCTCGATCAATTGGAAGAGCAAGTAGGCAATCTGGAGCAAGTAGTAGAAGACTTTACGAGCGGTCTCATTTTGGCTGTAAGGGTGTTCGAGATGGAAGCCGCCGTTTTTCTGGATATTGAAGCCTTCGTTTTCGACACTTCGACAGGCTCAGTACAGGCTTTCCAGCGCAGTCGTCCGCCCTGATTGGCCAGCGTATCGACATTGCGGGTGGTCGGGATGAAGTTGGTCAGCCATTTGAAGGTTGTGGTGTTTGTATCTGCCTGGCAAGTTGACCGGGTTTCTTGGCAGACCAGCATATTCAAAGCGTGGTGACGGTCCTGGCTATCGCGATAATCGATCTGCCTGGCCCAGTGATATTTCTGAATGATCTCCTGCTGCTGACCCAGTCGGATCTGCTTATGGTTTTCAGGTGTCTGAGAGCATACCAGGTGATACGTGCGGTGAACCTGGGGAAGATCGGCCTCCTGGAGTACGATCAGGTAACGCCAGTTGTAATCGTGGCAAAGTTGAAAGGTTGGACCACCTGCAAAGAGCCCATCTAGCAACAGGCAGATTGGTAAATGAGGAAAACGGGCTTTCAGACCTTGTTTTTGCGCAAACGCACCGCATTTCTATCTTTTAGTGCAAATACAGGCGGTTTCTAATCGGTTTCAGCCGCCCGAACAGTACCTTTCCAAGCAAATAGCCAGTTCCTTCGAAAATTGGTTTTGACTTAGCAACTCGACTCTGGACCAGCTTTTGATCGTCGAAAACCAGTTTTCCGGGCACAGCCAGCAAATCTCGTACGATCCGCTTTGGTCCGTAATTTTCGAATTTGGTTCCGGCCAAAGCTCGGTGATAAAAGTCAGCTAACAAGTTGTGTGCCAAATCCGTCAACAGAATGTACCCTTTCTGGCCCAGAAAATTGTGCTTGCGCCTGGCTTCCATACTCAATCCGCTCTTGTCATTGCGGAATTGCTCCACTTCAGCGCCACCACGATCATCATAAAGATGTAAGAAGCAGCCCTTCGATGGCAAGGAAAGGGTCGAAACATAGTAGCTGTGCAAGTATCGGTTGTCCTTCAGTCGTCGTTTGACAAAAACCCGAACCGGACGACCATAGTCGATTGGCGGATCCACTTCTCCTAACCAGGCGTTCTCTTGATAGGCATCCCACCGATTGACCTTTGCTGCTAACGCTTCTGCTCGCCGGTTAGATATTCCTTTGGCCACAACATGATAGCCCTTGGCTAGCAACCAGCACAGCTCATCATCGGCTCCTGAGCCACCATCCAAGCGCCAAACTGTGCGTCTGCGTTGCTCCGCAGCTAACTCTAAAGCAGTTTCGGCTGCTTCCACCGCCGGTTTGAAGCAGTGCAGCGTGTGATGGTTGCCCGGAAACACATCCTACCAGATGGTTTCTCGCTCCAAAATGGCGCTCACTCGTGCTAATTGGCGTCCGTAGCTGTTTTTTTCTCTGCAAAATACCCTTTCATGGCCTTTTCAGCCATAGGACCACAGGGTAGCGCCGATAAATCAAAGTCCAGCCACAGAAATTTCCGCCAGTCTCGCTGCATCACCTGGCTCTGCAACTTCCAAATTTGAGTGGTACTAGAGCGTAATTCATCAATGTTCTTTAGAGTTAGCTCGTCCAGTGTCCGCGACAGGCTTGACTGGTCAGCAAAGTGATCACTACGCAAGACGGATGCCAGGCTTTTCTCCTGCTTCAAGGTGGTGGTCACTTCAGAAAGTGTCTCGCAGCCAGCTAAAATGCTAACCAGGATCTGGATCAGCTTCTCTGCTGGCTCAAAATAGCGATTTCGCATTGGAATCAGCACCTGCTGAAGCGGTTCGAGTCGTTTTTTGTCTTGGTAATGTGCCAAAAGCACAGCCAGGGACGCAAAGTGCGTGTTGGTAAGCTCGGAGTAAAGTCGATTTCGAGGTTCATCAGGGCCTTCCTTGTGGAATAAGTCAAAAGCAATTTCTTGATGATACTCCCTGGCGAGCCTTTCAGTTGTCTAAAGTGCGGTTTGGCCGATTAGATATGCTGTCTGTTTGCACTAACGAATAGAAACTGTCTCTGTTTGCGCAAAAATAAGGTCAGACGTCTGCTCAAACGATAAAAAGCTTTCAGTTCGCAGTCTTGTTTATCCGCTTGTGGATCAAGGTTCTCGATAAATTCGGTCATGAGCGAAAAAGCAAATCCATTGACGGTGACCAGTTTGGCTTCCAAGACCGGATGATAGTAGAGGCTTTCCCCGTTGTTGAGTTTCCTGGTCATGCAATACTCACAATGACGCTCTCGGAAAGTCAGCACCCCCGTTCCGTCAATCGCAACCAGAAAGTTATCAAACAGTCGCCAGCGATACAGGATTTTCTTACGGATCAGGCTCTCCACCATCCGGCAAACGACTTCTTGCACCTCCCCTGGCGCTATTCTTTTGAAGGCATAGTTGAGTGTGTCTCCATGCGGCACTTCTTCTACCTCAAACCAGGCTCTAAACTTGACTTGCGAAGGCACATTCCCCCGCAGTTGATAGTTGATTTGCCGCCGCGCTCCCAACCGAAACAGATACATCAGCACCCCTGCGCTCAGTAGCCCTTCCAGTGGATACGTGACCAACGCAGGATTGCGTCCATCCCTGACGCTCCGGAACAGCTTCTGCCAGCCTCCAAAATATTGAGACAGCGTGCCGCAAAAGGCTTTCAGCAAGGCCTTTTGCTCATCCAATGCTTGACCCTGCTTCTCTTCGTCAATCAAGTGTGTTTGTTGTCCATTTGGTTTGCTCATCCCCCAACCTTACCCCATTGTGCGAAAATTCTTGTGCGAAAAACCTTCGGTTCTTCACCGCTGATAAAAAGAGATGTTTTGACCGTGCGTCTCCTTTTTGTAAGCTTCAATTGCAAGGTAACGTACTCGTTTGGGGCAAATTACCCCATTCGAGGCACTTTCCCCGCTCTCTACCGCACCAGTTTAATTTTCAACTCCAGTTCTAAATCTCCCCAGGCGCGGTCGGCACTGACTGCGGTGGCATCGGTCGCGCTGGCCAGGGCCAGGCAAGCCCGGTCGCCAAGCGATAAGCCCAGAGAATGCGTTTGTGCTGCCAACAGACCCGCACGAAAAGCTTGCTCTTCATCGAAAGGTTCGACGTTCAGCCCAAGCAAGGACAGAATCTCATGGACCTGTTCCTCTGGCATCCCGAGCAAGGACAAGCGTGTGACCACTTCCGCTAAATTGACGGCCGAAATTAATGCATCGGGCAAAAGTTCTCTGACCAGATCGGCTCCCGTCTCGTCATTCAGAAGCGCCAGCAGGGCAGAAGCATCCAAAACAACTTTACTCACGCTTTCCCTCCGCGCGTCTGGCCTGGATGAGCTCGTCCACAAGAGAAGCGCCTTCGGTGGCATACTTACGAACGGCCCCCTGCGCCAGGTTAACCGCCTGGTGCAAGGGAATCAAGCGTATAAAGTTGTTCTCGAGCCGCAACACAATTTCATCACCCACTGCGATTTTTAAGGCCTTACGCAACTTGGCTGGCACCACAAGCCTGCCACCCCTTGTTATTTGTGTCTTATATTCCATAATATACCACTTTCTGATAACATGCCATTTATTTCTATTTTACCATTATCTTCTTAAGGTCAGACTTACGCAAATGGATGAGAGAGGACCGAAATAAGGGTCGCGAACTGCGTAACTCCCACAGATATACTTTTTTGCAGCTCGAAGGGTCTGTTGCAATCTGATGTCGATTTTCGAGGGATAAAAAAAAGGGGAAAAACATGCGTGCCAAAAAGCAAAAATCCCGGCCTTTTCACAAAGCCGGGATTTTTCTATTTTAATCCGTCTGTTTACCATACCCGGACCACCTGCCCCACATAGATCAGGTTGGGGTTGCTGATCTGCGGGTTGAGCGCCAGCAAGGCTTGCACCGAGGTGCCAAACCGGGCGGCGATGATGCGGAGCGTGTCACCGCGCTGGACCACGTAGGTGGAGGGCCCGGCGGGCAAGTTGATGGCCTGACCGGCATAGATGCGGTTCGGGTCGACGATCTGCGGGTTGACCTTCAGGATGGCGTCCACCGTGGTGTTGAAGCGGCCTGCAATGATGCGCAGGGTATCGCCGCGCTGCACAATGTAGCTTTGCCCGGAAGCAGGCGGGGGCGTGGTCGGTACGCCACTGCCGGAAGGAACGATCATGCGCTGGCCTTCGTAGATCACGTTGACGTTGGTAATGTCCGGGTTCAGGTTGACCAGCACGTCCATCGAGGTGCCAAAGCGGTTCGCCAGCGATTTAAGCGTGTCGCCGCGCATCACGATATAGGTGCTATACCCGTTGTTGCCGGAAACGAGCGCGCCGGGCAGGAGCAGGAGCTGGTCCGGGTAGATCAGGTCGCCGCTGCCAATGAAAGGGTTGGCGCGCCGCAGGGCATAGACGGTCGTCCCGCAGCGGTACGCGATTTTGCGCAGGGTATCGCCGCTCACGACGGATACGGTCGGGCCGCAAGAATAGGCTGCCGAAGCGCCGGTTGTGACCGCAAAGGATGTGACCAGCACGGCAATAAGAACGAAAAGTTGGAAGAATTTTTTAGTAGACATGGTGTTGCTCCTTATTAAAAATCACTGTCCCCTTAAAGATGAATCTCGCACCAAAAAAGTTCCCGAAGTAGAATAAGGCGCATGGGAAAACTCGTTACGATTATCGGCCCCAGCGGGGTGGGCAAGACGGCCCTGGCCCGCGCGTTGGCAAACCAAGGAAGATTTGCAACCGCCCTCGAGGGGCATGAGGAACGTCCGTTTCAAAAACTGTTCAAACAGGATCGGCGCTACGGCCTGGCCAACCAGGTCGACTACTTCCTGTTGCGGGCCGAGCAGGAACGGGCCTTGCGCACCGCCCCTCAAACCGGACTGATCGACGGCGGACTCGACCTGGACTATTACGGCTTCGCGCGCCTCTTCTACGCCCGTGGCTTGCTGACTGACCCCGAGTTCGACCTGTGCCGTCGGCTGTACGAAACCCTGCGTGGCCTGATGCCTTTGCCGGAATTGATCGTCCGGCTGCGAGCGGACCAGGAGACGGTAGCAGGCCGCTTGTCCGCGCGCGAACGGATCAACATCGCCGCCGCCGCGGACTTCGCGCTGTTCGAGTTCTTCCTCGAGAATTGGCTGGTCACGCTGGACCCCGTCCGCATCCTGCAAGTCGACGTCACCGAAAACGACCCGGCCTATGCGCGGCTGGCTCCCTCTTTAGCAATCAAGATTTCGGACAGGTTTGGTAAAATTTGAGCCCAACCGGATGTCTATAGAATCGAGCTGGGAACACAGAAATAGTGTGTACACGGATTCTAAAGAGTTTTACGGAATTATCCCGCCTTCTCCGTGCATTCAGTGTCGCAAAAGATGCATCTAAGAATTGGATATAAAATAAAAACCGGATCTGCTCAGTCACTAAAAACCCATTAGAGGTAAAAATATATGAAAAAGCTCCGCAACATCGAACGATTGATCGAACCGCAGTTCGTGATCGAAGGCGCCGGCGTGCTGCTGCGCCGGTCGATCGCGCCGCGCCGCTCCAACGAGTTCGACCCCTTCCTGCTCTTCGACCACTTCGCCTTCAACGACCCCAACGAGGGCCCCATCCGCGGCTTTCCCACCCACCCGCACCGCGGCATCGAAACCGTGACCTATATGCTGGAAGGCTCCGTCCGCCACCGCGACAGCCTGGAGAACATGGGCTCGATCGGCGCCGGCGACGTGCAATGGATGACCAGCGGGCGCGGCATCCTGCACGAAGAGATGCCGCAACGAAGTCCTGAGGGAAGCATCTATGGCTTCCAACTGTGGGTCAACCTGCCCTCGCATATGAAGATGTCCGCGCCCCGCTATCAGGAAGTCAGCGACCAGACCATCCCGGTGGTGGAAAAGGACGGGATCAAGATCCGCCTGGTAGCCGGGACCGTGGACGGCGTCTCCGGCCCCGTAACCGAAATCGCTGCCGCGCCTCTCTACATGGACGTCCAGCTGGCTCCCGGAATCGAATGGTCGCTGCCCACCCCCGAGGGACACACCGTGGTGGCCTACGTCTTCGAAGGGGAAGGCGTGTTCTCGGGCGAGACCGTTTTGTCCGTGATGATGATCAAGTACGAGGACGGCGACCACATCCAGGTCAAGGCAGAGAACTCTCCGGTGCGCTTCATGCTGATGGCAGGCGCGCCGTTCAAGGAACCGATCGTGCCGTACGGGCCGTTCGTGATGAACACCGAGGAAGAGATCTACCAGGCCTTGGCCGATTTAAAGGCGGGGACGTTCGTGAGGTAATGACAAACCCTTACCCCCACGGAGGAAATATGACCCAGGTTTTACACGGCGAACGGATCGGGAAAAATGGCAGGATCCGCCTGGGATGTTCGGCGGTCATCTTTGACGAGGCGCGCGAAAAGGTTTTGCTGACCAAGCGCGCCGACAACGGTCAGTGGTGCCTGCCCAGCGGCGGCGTGGACCCAGGCGAATCTGTGAAAGAGACTATCGTCCGCGAGGTGCGAGAAGAGACAGGGCTGACCGTCCGCGTGCTGAGATTGGTGGGGGTTTATAGCGACCCGGACTGGCTGGTGGTATATGACGAGCAAACCGCTGTCCAGATCGTAGCCTTGAACTTCGAAGCGGAGATTACCGCCGGGGAGCCTGGCCTGAGCGACGAAACCAGCGATTGGGGCTATTTTTCACTTGAAGAGGTGGGCCAGCTGGATATGCTGCTGAACCACAAAAGTCGCATCCAAGATGCGTTTGTTGGACAACCTGCTGCTTATATCAAATAAACGGCCTCCCAGAAATAGGGAGGCCAATTTTTTATAAAAAGAATCGCCGGAGAGTAGCAAGAGCACGGTCGTATTCCGGCCTGTCGAAGACAAACGGTCCAATGGAGGAGTAATCAAAAGCCACAAAATCTTCTGGCGATGCTCTGTCCCAGACCGATGGAAAGCCATTGACCAACCAGGGATTGACAATATTTTTCCAAAAGACAACCTCCGAGTTGGCTCTTATGTTGGCATGTACGCCCCAGCATTCAGGAAATGTGCATGTACAACCTAACACCCACACAAAGGGTACGGGTTGCCCCCATAAATTGTTTCCCAAAAAATAGTCATCCCGAAGATGATGGGGGTTCGCTTCCAAACTCGCGTAATCTCCACCGAAATCAAGATCCATCCGCCGTGCATTCTCCTGCTCGACATCCGTAACAAGATTGATCAGTTTTTGGCCATTGATGAGTATATCTATTGTCCAAAAATGGAACCCGGTATTTTCTTCGTAATATATCCCCAGGGAAAACTCAATTTCGTCCATCTCAATTTCTCCTTTTTGCACACGGAATTGAAGCCGCAAACAGACGCACGAGTACCATCGGCTTCATTAATTTTTCTATTGGTGCAAATAGAAGGGATGTAGAGACGGAATGTTTAAGTCATGTTTTCACCGTGGCTTGAATTATACCCGCTCAAGCATCCTCGTCTTGATTGGTAAAATAGCAAGGTAGTCAGCAAGTTGTTCAAAAAACCTAACAACAAGGATACCTATGAAAAGAAAACCATTGCTACTTGTGCTGATCCTGATCCTCCTCGCGCTGTTCCTGTGGTCGCCGTGGATCAGCGCCCAATACGCCAAAGAGCGCGCGGTTGCGCAGTTCGAGCGCGCCTGGCTGAACGTGGCGGACGGCTGCGGCTTTGCCTGCCACGACTGTGGTGCGGTGGCAGCAAACAAGGTCCCGTTTGGGGCGCAGGTCACGCTCGAATATGCCTGCGGCCTGCAGCCGGACGACTCGCCCGAAAGCCACCAGCAAGCCGACGTGTTTGTCTCCTCACTGGGCATGGTCTACGGCCTGCCAACGCCCTGATGTCCATTTCACGAGACCGGACTCGCCAGAACTACGACCGCCTGTCCCGTTGGTACGACTTGTTCGCGGGGAGCGAGCAGAAGTTCACCGATTCCGGCTTGCAAATGTTGGATTTGAAAAGCGGGAGAGGTAGTGCTGGAGATCGGCTTCGGGACGGGACATACTTTCGCTACAATCGCGCAACAGGCTGGGCCTTCCGGCCTTGCTGCAGGGGTAGAGTTGTCGCCGGGGATGATTGCAGTCGCCAAACAACGGATGCAAGCGCAAGGTTCGGAGAGAAACGCGCAAATGATCCAGGGAGATGGAATCCGTCTCCCGTTCCTCCCCCGTTCGTTCGATGCCGTTTTCCTGTCCTTTACGCTGGAGTTATTTTCAGAAGCTGAAATCCCCCTCCTCTCTAAAGGAATGCTGCCGGGTTTTGAAACCTGACGGCCGCCTGGGCGTGGTCAGCCTGGCAAAACAGGACACGCTTGCCTGCCGGCTGTACGAGTGGGGACACGCGCGCTGGCCAGCGCTGTTGGATTGCCGGCCGATCGCATTAAGCAAAATCCTGGAAGCGGGGGGATTCCGCGTCCAGGATGCAAAAGTGGAGACAATGTGGGGGTTACCGGTGGAGATTGCGGTGGCAATCCAGCCGGGAAAAGAGCGAAACGCGAATTTCACGAAATGAACGAATACCGCGAAAAAGCTTAGGGTTTTTGCGTCATTCGCCTTATTCGCGCCTTTCGCGTTAAAAATCTGTCAGATTGAGAAAGCAAAGCCTTGTGAAGATTTAACCTCATCGCATGGTCCGGGCTAAGTTGCTTTCTGGCGATAGAGCTTCTGGTCCGGCACGGCCAGCATGGCATCCAAATGATCCGTCAGGCCAAGGAACTCAGCCACTTTTTTGATCTCAGGGGCGGGATCGGCCATCAGGGCGTTGTAATCCACGTAGAGCACTTCCATATTGGGCTGGTTCGCCAGCCAGACGCGCACGCGCTTGAGATGCTCCTGGAACATCTCGGCCATCTCCTGGTCGTCGCCTTCGCTCGATTCGCCGCGCCGGATGAGCATTTGCCTCTGGGAAGCCAGGATCTCCGCAATTTCCCGCCGCATGAAGACAATTCTATATTGGTAGCTTTGCGGGCAGGTATTCCAGCAGGGAGGAAATCACCTTCACCGCCTTGCCGGGCGCATCCTTGAGCCAGGAATCGTCGCCATCCTTGAGCGCCTTGACCTGCTCCAGCTCGTAATACCCTTTGGGGTTGTCCTCGTCAGGAAGGCGCAGGTTGTCGGTGAAAATCGGCATCCCGCCCGCTTCCAGGATCTTCATCATCATCGAAGTGCCGGAGCGCGGCAGGCCGGAGACGATGGTGATCTCGGCCGGCGCCTGCCGTTGGAAAGCGCTTAAAGATACCCAAGTCCTTTGAGCCTTTCTTCGATGGTTTCCGCGCTTTCGCCGCCGGAGATCTTGGGCGGGGTGACGCCGGAATGGTCCAGGTATTTGCCGACCACCATCGGCGGGATATCGCGGAAGGACGGGTTGGGAAAGTCCTTCAGGCCCTGGCTGGAGAACAGCACGCCAGGGACCACGTTCGGGTCGATGCAGTGGTCCGCGCCCCAGTGGTCGTGGTTCTCCTCGATGGAAGATCGCTCCCCATTTGCCCAGCCCGGTCTCGGACGAGGCGCGGTACCCGGAGGAACAGCCCAGGTTCAGGTCCGGACCGAGGCGCAGCAGCGGACCGCTGAAAACTTCGTGTCGCAGGGAGACGTTGCTGTAAACCGGCTGCCCGTCCGGCCCCTGCCATTGGGTCAATTTGAGCTTGAGCTCGGCCGCGAACTGCTCCACCTGCTCGACGGGCACAATGCCCTTTCCTTCACGGCCCTGCAGGTTAACGTACAGGCTGTTCAATCCGATGGCATAGGCTTTGGTGTTCGACCAATCTACGGAGGCCAGGTTGGCTTCCGTTTTTCCGTCTTGCAAAGCGAGAGTACCCGTTTTCCAGCAGCCAGCGGTTGAGGTGAACCTTGTAGCGGAAATCGGCAAAGCCGTGGTCCGACATGACCAGCAGGTTGACTTTTTGCCCGTTCTGTTTTTCCAGACCGGCATTGACCCGCCCGACGAAGCCATCCAGGCGCTGGTACCAGTCTCCGGACCACCTCCGGCCGGTCGCGGCGGAACATGTGCTGGACGCGGTCCAGGTCGTCGAAAATCGAGGCCAGCACGCCTTCTTTGAAGTCCTCCAGGAAGTGGAACAAAATCCGTTCGCGGGCCGCAAAAATATCTTCGCACAGGGCAATGAACTGCTCATCCGAGATGCAGCCGTCTTCGAGACCGGTGGTATCCTGCGGCCAGCCCAGCGACAGGAACGAGCCGGCCGCTTCCCAGGCCTGTTTGACGAAAGACTTCGGCGAGGCATACTGCCAGAGCGCGTGCAAGGGATGGATCTGCAGCGGCAGGAAGTACAAGCGCACCGGGTTTGTGGAGGTCACGATGGCGCGCGTCAGCGCATGGACGGTGACGAACATGCCCGTTTTAAATTTGATTTCGAGAATGGGGCTCCACTCGCCGGGTTGCAAGGCGTAGGGAACGCCATCCAGCAACAGGCCCACATTTTTCTCATCCAGCACGTCGATTTGGAACTCGACCTCAGCCGGTACGACCTTGCCTTTCCGCTTGGTAAAGGGGCCTTTCAACGAGGATGTATAGGTTTTTCCGTTCCCCTTGAAGATCTCGGCCGGCGTTTTGTGACCCTCTTTCAAAAAACCGTTTTCGGTCGAGTAAAAGCTGCCCAAACCCAGCTGGCCGCGTACATCAGGCGTGCCCAATCCGGGGATGACGTTCACCGGGGATTCCGGCCTGGACGGGAACATAGCCGGCCACCACAAAGCCGTGGCCGGGTACCCCTGGTCCACCGCCTCGTCGAACATGGTGCGGGCGGTGTACGGCGGCACGAACTGGGTACCGATGGCGCTCGTGCGGGTTGGCAGGATCGAGACGTAAGGGACGTAGGTCTCCGGGTTGCGGTGGACGAAATCGAAAATGCCGTGGCTGCCGGGGTCGGCGCCCGTGGCGATGCTGGTCCACGAGACTTCGGTCTGCGGCGGGGCGCATACTTGAAAGGAAGAATAACCGTCCCCTTCGGCAAGTTTGCTCAGGTTGGGCAAATCGCCCTGACCGGAAAACGTTTCAAACAACTTGGGATCGAACGAGTCGAAGCCCAGGATCAATGCGCGCATGCCCTGTCCTTCCTTATGTCATAACGAAAACTGAACCGCCAAGAACGCTAAAGTTTCTTACCAGGCCGCCATGGTGCTTGGCGGTCAATCTATTATCCATTTGGTTCACAACTGTTACAGCGGCGAGTATTATACCAATAGAAAGAACGAGTTCCCGTACAAACGGCGGCACTTTGTAGACCCTTTGTGTTAGATTTCCGGAATTAGGGATGAGAGTGCGCGCACTCTCATCCCTAATTCCGGCTTCTTTTAGAGCATAGTCTGGTTAGCAAAATGGTTACAGAGTAGGGTTTCAAAACCAAATTTTTATGCTATTTTTGTAGCAAAAAGGTAGGGAAGTGGGCAACCCACACCCCGATTGATTGAAACTAGAAATTTCTTTAGGCAAAGCGAGGTGACCTATGCAAAACGAGAAAGCCCCTAAATCCCAATTTGACTTCTGGCTCGGCGAATGGGACTGCACCTGGGGGGATGACGGCCGGGGCAGCAACCGCGTAGAGCGCATCCTGGATGGCAAGATCATCCAGGAAAATTTCGAGGGCGGCGACCTGCACGGGATCAGTGTCTCTGCCTGGGACCCGGAACGGCGGCTGTGGTGCCAGACCTGGGTGGACAGCAACGGCACCTACCTGGACTTCACGGGCAGCTTCCGCGATGGACGGATGGCCCTGTCCCGAGATGCCATCGTGCGCGGCGAAGCCTGCAAACAGCGCATGGTCTGGTACAACATCAAGCAGGATGAATTCGACTGGAACTGGGAACGCTCCGATGACGAGGGCGAAACCTGGAGGGTGCTCTGGCAGATCAAGTACAGCAGAAAGATATCATAAGTGTCTATTTTTTACGATGGTCGAGTATCCCCTGCAAAGATATAAAGTATCTTGAAGTGTACTCTTTGGGCGTACCGACCGACCGCTTGTGCAGTGAAGTTTCCACAATACATCTCCGTGGTCTCGATATCATTCCGCTGAACAGCATTCGCCGCCTACTCGACCAACGGTTGAAATAATTTTTCCGCTATAATCGCCACATGACCCAACTCAGCCCTTCCGCCCAAAAAGTCCAGGATGCGTTGCGCGCCCTGGGCTTTGACTTAACCGTCGTCGAACACGCCGAGTCCACCAGAACCGCGCAGAAAGCCGCGGAGCGCGTCGGCGTAACGCTCGGGCAGATTGTCAAATCGCTCATCTTCAAAGGCAAGGCCAGCGGAAAACCCATCCTGGTGCTGACCAGCGGCGCCAATCGTGTGGACGAAAAACGTATCAAAGCCTACGCCGGGGAAAAGATCGAGCGCGCCGACGCCAATTTCGTCCGCGAAGTGACCGGGTACGCCATCGGCGGCGTCCCGCCCATCGCGCACGCGCAACAAATGGAGACCTACCTGGACGAAGACCTGCTGCAGTACGACGTAATCTGGGCTGCTGCCGGCACGCCCAACGCGGTCTTCGAGCTGACCCCGGGCGATTTGCAGAAAATGACCGGCGGGCGGGTCGAACGTGTAAAATAAATTAGGACATATGCAATTCTCAAAGGTGTCGGAAATCGGTTAAACGACAAAATGAAAATAGATTTTCTCCTGACCAAGCATCGAGAATGAGCGTTTATTCGATTTATCCGTGGTGAACTCCCAAATTTAGCCTTTAAGAAAGGGGTTTATCCCGTTTTTAGCGAGCGAGATAGGAGCACGAAAAATTGGGTTGAGCGTGCGTACGCACGCTCACATCCCAATTGTCGGTATTGTTCTGGTCGGTCAGGGCAGAGCCGAAAGGCCGGTAACGCTAGCCTATAACAAATCAAAATGATACCCACCGCAGAAGTTGTGATCATCGGCGCGGGCGTGATCGGGTGCAGCACGGCCTATCACCTGGCGAAACTGGGCCTCAACGATGTGGCCGTCCTGGAGATGGACCAGGTGGGGGCCGGCACCTCAAGCAAGTCCGCTTCCATGTTGAGCATGCAGTTCGGGCGCGACCCGTTGCTGGCGCGCATGGCGCAATATTCGTACCAGCGATATATGAACTTCGAGCTGGAACTAGGCACTTCCATCGATTTTCACAAGACCGGGCTGGATCTCCATTGCCTCAGGGAAAGCAGCCGAAGAATTACGCTTGCATGCGCAGAACCTGAGATCGCTCGGCATCCGGACCGAGGTCCTGTCACCCTCCGAGGTGAAGCACCTTTACCCGGAGCTCAACACAGACGACATCGAAGTGGGCACCCTGGGCCCGGACGACGGCCCCTTTGACCCGCACATGATCATGTGGGGCTATATGAAAAGGGCGGCCGAAAAAGGGGTAAAGCTGTATCAGGGCGAGAAAGCCTGTGGGCTCAAGGTCGAAAACGGGCGTGTGATCGGGGTGGAAACAAGGCAGCGGTTTTATCGCGACCGGCACGGTCGTCAACGCAGCCGGTCCGTGGGCACAGGAAGTGGGGAACTGGGCCAACCTCCGTATCCCGCTCACAAACAAGGTCCGCACAATCGTCATGACCGGCCCCCTGCCCGACATCCCGCCAGACAGGCCCTTCGTGGAGGATGAGAACGTCGAGTGGTACTTCCGCCCTGAGACCGGGGGCGTGTTGATGGGCATGGGCAACCTCCCGGCGAAATCTCCCGAAACGCAGCTGGACAACGAAATGGTGGATCGCATCGTGGACTATGCCGTCCGGCGCGTGCCCGTCCTGGAAAAAGCTTCATTGCTGACTGCCTGGTCAGGCGTGCGGCCTTTGAGCGAAGATGGTCGACCGATTTTCGGTCCGGCGCCGGGGGTGGAAGGCTTGTTTCTCAACGTCGGCTGGGGCGGCTTTGGGATCATCCAATCCCCCGTTGCAGGGCAGTTGATGGCGGAACAGATCCGGGATGGGCGCACGTCAACGTTTGAGACGGGGGTGTTTGGCTTGGAACGGTTCTTTTAACCCAACTCAAGAGAGCCTGGTAAAGAAACTCCAAGATTCCGTGACTCGTAGTTAACCTGTGCTTTTGCTCGAAATTTCGGCTTTACCGTTTCCGACGGGAGAACCGAAATTTTGTAACTGCTCAGCCTGCATGTAGAGGTGGCAAAACGGTAGAAGCTAAAAAAGTTGCGGCACTAGTACCGCAACCAGAATAAATTGTAGGGTCAAAACTGAAAAAGCACCTTGAAAATCAGCCGGATACCCTACAACTTAAGGAAGTTGCGGCACTAGGGGAAATACCTATTTTATTTGCAATCGGACAATCTTTGTCGTAAAATCTTAATCGAATGGCTTAACTGTATCTTTTCAACGTAGCGGGGCGTTTCTGCCCTTTTTGTTGAGAAACTGGTTTTACTTGGAAAAAAGGAGATTCAATGACTACCACTGCTCCCAAAACAGAGGAACGCCCGATTACCGAAGAAGGCGATTTCTTACAGATCAAATCGATTGACCACGTGCAGTTCTACGTGGGCAACGCCAAACACGCCATGTATTTCTGGTGGAAAGGCTTCGGTTTCACGCCGGTCGCGTATTCCGGCCTGGAGACCGGCAACCGCGATTACGCTTCTTATGTGCTTGCAGTCCGGGCAGATCCGCTTCGTGCTGTCTGCGCCGTACAGCCCCTCCAGCCCGCTGGCCGCGCACCACATGCTGCACGGCGACGGGGTCAAAGTCATCGCCCTGGAAGTGGATGACGTGGAACAGGCCTGGAAGGCGACCACTTCGCGTGGCGGCCAGTCTGCCTGGGCCCCACGCGAACAGAAGGACGAGCACGGCATCTTCCGCACGGCTGCCATTTATACCTACGGCGAAACCCAACACGTTTTCGTAGACCGCTCCGATTACAACGGTCCCTTTGCGCCCACCTACCGGGAGATCAAGGACAAGACCGCCGAATTCCACCGGGCTGGCCGCCATCGACCACATGGTCGGCAACGTCCAGCTGGGGAAAATGAACTACTGGGTCAATTTCTACCACCAGGTGATGGGCTTCCGCCAGTTGCTGCACTTCGACGACAAGGATATTTCTACCGAATATTCCGCGTTGATGTCGAAGGTGATGTCCAACGGCAATGGGCGGGTCAAGTTCCCGATCAACGAGCCGGCGGAGGGCAAGAAAAAGAGCCAGATCGAGGAATACCTGGATTACTACATGACCCCCGGCGTGCAGCACGTGGCCTTGTCCACGGGCGACATCCTTAAAACGGTGGACGCGTTGAAGTCACGCGGGATCGAATTCCTGCGCGTGCCCGATACCTACTACGAGATCCTGCCCGACCGGGTCGGCGCGATCAAGGAAGACTTGAAAGCCATCCACGACCTCGGCATCCTGGTCGACCGCGATGACGAGGGGTACCTGCTGCAAATCTTCTCCAAACCCATCCAGGACCGCCCAACCATGTTCATAGAGATCATCCAGCGGCACGGCGCGCGCGGCTTTGGCGTAGGAAACTTCAAGGCCTTGTTCGAGTCGATTGAGCTGGAACAAGAGCGGCGTGGCAACCTTTAAACCCCTCTCCCCTTTGGGGACGTGTGCCCGTAAGGGTAGAGTGCAGGGTGAAGAGAAATCCTGTTTCGGCCCTCACCCCTGCCCTTCGCGGGACATCCCGTAGGGGCTCTCTGGAAGGGACAGGGGGGAAGTTATGAAACTCGTGACCTATTCTGCCTCCGGAATGAACGCCCACCCGGGTTTGGTGACGGAGGACGGGATCCTGTCGTTGCCGTTCGACTCGATGCTGGAACTGATCCAGGCCGGCGACGAGGGGCTGTATCGGGTCCGTAACACCCCGCGCGAAAACCTGCTGCCGTTAAATCAAGCCCGCCTCCACGCCCCCATCCCGCGCCCGCCCACCCTGCGGGATTTCTACGCCTTCGAGGGGCATGTCCGCACCGCCAACCAAAACCGCGGTCGGGAAGTGCCCGAGAACTGGTACAAATTCCCGGTTTTCTATTTCTCCAACCCCAACTCGATCTTCGGGCCGGAAGAAGAAATCCCGTACCCAGGCTATACCGAAGCCCTGGACTATGAACTTGAAATCGCGGTCATCATCGGCACGGCCGGCGTCAACATCCAGCCGGAAGATGCGCCCAAGCATATTTTTGGCTATACGATCTTTAACGACTGGTCGGCCCGCGATGTGCAGCGCGAAGAGATGAAGGTGGCGCTAGGCCCCGCCAAGGGCAAGGATTTCGCCTCCTCTCTGGGACCTGTCATCGCCACGGCAGAAGAATTTGCCTCTCAAGCAGACGGCAAACCCGGCGTGTATCATGCTGCGATGGTAGCGCGCGTCAACGGCGAGGAGTGTTCGCGCGGAAACTTCAGCGAGATGTACTGGTCGTTCGGCCAGATCATCGCGCGCGCCTCCGAGGCGGTGATGCTCTACCCTGGGGATGTGATCGGCTCCGGCACGGTCGGCACGGGCAGCCTGTTGGAAGTGACCAAGGCCCAGGGTCCCTGGCTGAAAGCGGGAGACGTCGTCGAGCTGGAAATCGAAGGGATCGGTGTTTTACGAAATCGCGTCAGCCGTAAGGAATCATGAACATGGAAGCTTTAGAGAAAAACACGATCGTGACCGTGCGTTCGAAAGAGGCGATCCAAACCCGGCAACAACTCTCGAATTTCGTCGGCATTTCCGGAAAAACAGCCGGTTCTACCGGATTGTGCCTGCACATGGTCGTCATCCCGCCTGGCGGCGCGGCGCTCCCGCACATTCACAACGGGTATGAAACCGCTCTGTACGTCATCAAAGGCCGCGCAAAGACGTTATACGGCGAGGGTCTTTCGGAATCGGTCATCAACGAAGCCGGGGATTTCATTTTCATTCCCGCCAACCTTCCGCACCAACCGGTCAACATCAGCGATACCGAAGAAGTGATCGCCATCGTGGCGCGCAACGATCCCAATGAACAGGAAAGCGTGATTCCCTACGAAATCGTTCCTTGAGCCGCTTTTGGGAGAAGAAATGGATTTCAAACGTGTTCTTGCCGTCGCGCTTTTTGTGGCGCTGCTGGCTGCTTGTGGCAGCCAGGCCTCTGCCCCTACCGGTGACGAAGCCCGGCCCGCCCCGGATTTCAGTTTACCCAATGCGCTGGGAGGACAAGTGTCGCTCAGCGATTATGCCGGCCAGCCGGTGCTGCTTCTCTTCCACATGGCGGTCGGCTGACCGCCCTGCATGCAGCAGGTCGTCGACCTGCAGAACTCGCCCGCTTTCCAGGCCACCGGCGCACAACTGGTCAGCATCTCGACTGATCCGGCCTCCGAGCAGGCTCCCGCAGCTCGTGAGATTGGCATCACCGTCCCCATGTTGGTGGATGATGGCTCCGTCACCGCAATGTACGGCGCAGACCAATTTGCCCTGCCAGGCGGCGAGCCGAGCCACACCTTTGCGCTGGTGGATTCCAATGGAAACCTGGTCTGGATGAAGGATTATGGCGCCCCCGATAACCCGAACCGGACCATGTACGTGGAAGTGGATGAGCTGGTAAACCAGATCGAACGGGAACTACCTTGATGCAGAGGAACTGAAGTGGTGCGGGATGAGATCCCGCAAACCCTTTAACCTGGCGGGATGTCAAAGTGACCTGGAAGGGTATCCCGCCCTACAAAGAATAGATATTCTAACAATTACAAGGAGGTAACGATGCCTTTTTATCACAAACTCGGGGAGATTCCCCACAAACGACATACCCAGTTCAAAAAACCGGACGGCTCGCTCTATCGCGAAGAAGTCATGGGGCTGGAGGGCTTCTCGTCGCTCGAATCGATCCTGTACCATCATTTCCTGCCGCCGCGCGTGCAGAAAGTGGAAGACCTGGGCTCCGTCAAACCGGATTACGTGGACTTCGGCCCCATCCGCCACCGGGCGCTGGCCACCGCCGACATCCCGGCCGGCGGCGACGCCGTTTCCGCCCGACGCGCCCTGCTGGGCAACAACGACGTCATCTTGAGCGTTGCCCGCCCCACCAAGAGCATGGACTATTTCTACCGCAACGCACAGGCCTACGAGACCTGGTGGGTGCACGAGGGCAGCGGCACGTTGAAAACGCAGTTCGGGAATCTGGCGTTCCGCCCCGGCGACTACATCGTCATCCCCTTCGCCACCACCTGGCAGATGGAGCTCGCTACGCCCGAAGCGCGCTTCTTCACCATCGAGAACCCGTCCCAGATCGCGCCGCCCAAGCGTTACCGCAACGACTTCGGGCAACTGCTGGAGCACGCGCCCTACTCCGAGCGCGACATCCGCCTGCCGTCGGAGTTGGAGACGCACACGGAACGGGGGCAGTTCGAGGTCCGCGTGAAGGTGCGCGACCGCATCAGCCGGCACATCCTGGACCACCACCCGTTCGACGTGGTCGGCTGGGATGGCTACCTGTATCCCTGGATCTTCAACATCGAAGATTTCGAGCCGATTACCGGCCGGGTCCACCAACCGCCGCCGGTCCACCAGACGTTTGAAGGACATAACTTTGTTGTCTGCTCGTTCGTGCCGCGCCTGTTCGACTATCACCCGGAGGGCATCCCGGCGCCGTACAGCCACTCCAACGTTAATTCCGACGAAGTGATCTATTATGCCGAGGGCAATTTCATGAGCCGCAAGGGAATCGATCGCAGCGACATTTCCCTGCACCCCTATGGCCTGCCCCATGGACCGCAGCCCGGCATGACCGAAGCCAGCATCGGCAAAAAAGAGACCGACGAGCTGGCCGTCATGGTGGACACCTTCTACCCGTTGAACCTGACACAGCAGGCGTTGGAGTTGGAAAAGCCGGAATATATGGCCTCTTGGCTCGACGGAGACGGGGAATAAACGGTGTTCCGAATTTCAGTAAATCACAGAATTACTAAGGGAAGCCCGAAAACAGGGGCGCGGGTGTACGCCCGCGCCCCTGTTTTCGGGTCCTCCTTCAACTTTCGTGATTTACTGAATTTAGTAAAAAGAAGACAATATGGCTGACCTTTTACCGTTCCTGACCCGCCTGATCGGCCTGCGCGACCCGCATGCAAGCGGGCATTCTCACCATGTAAGAGATCTTGCTTACGCCTTGGGGCAGCAGGTCGATCTATCGACCGAACAACTGGATGTCTTGGGGTTTGCCGCCCGCATCCACGACATCGGCAAGATTGCCATCAACGAGTTCATCATCAACAAGCCCGGGCGCTTCACGGAGGCGGAATATATCATGGTCCAGCAGCACTCCATGCTGGGCGCCAAGCTGGTCGAAAGCCTGGAGCTCGATCCGCTGATTCCGGAGATCATCCGCGACCACCACGAGAACTTCGACGGGACAGGCTATCCGAACGGCAAAAAGGGGGAAGAAATCCCGCTGGAGGCGCGCATTGTCCGCATTACGGACACCTACGACGCCCTGACCAGCGACCGTGGCTACCGGCCGGCTTACAACCACAATGAGGCAATTCGCATCATGGAACACGACCAACACTGCTTCGACCCGAAGCTGTTGGAAGTTTTCTTCAAGATGGAGCAGTACAAGCAGTAGACATTCTCAGCAACCAACACGCGAGCACCGTCCCGAAGGTTTTGTCTGAAGGAATTAAGCGTCCGGCAGCAAACCTTCGGGACGTTTTCACAGAAGACACAATTCTTGCGGGTCACGGAAAAATTTCCACGACCCGTTTTGAGTTACTGGCAAAAATCACGTACAATTGCAAGAGTGACCGAATTTCAAGGAGCAGCTATGAACAGAGCTTCGGCTCTCAAACGCATAACGGATCCAAAGTTCAAAAAGGTTTGTGAAAACATCGTAGCAGAGATGAAGCGCTTGAAAGTCCCAGGTGTTGCGATTGGCGTTTCCCATAACGAAAAGAACTATTCTGCCGGGTTTGGGGTGACCAGCGTCGAGCATCCCCTGCCCGTCACCGCGGATACGCTCTTTCAGACCGGCTCCATCAGCAAGACCTTTACCGCGACGATCATCATGCGCCTGATGGAGGCCGGTACAATCGATCTGGACGCGTCCGTGCGGACGTATTTGCCAGAGTTCCAGATGACAGATGCAGATGTTGCCAAACGGGCCACCATCCGCCACCTGTTGACCCACACCGGCGGCTGGGTCGGGGATTACTTCAACGATTACGGCAACGGCGACGATGCGCAAGAAAAGATGGTCCGCGACATCGCCGGGCTCGAACAGGTTACGCCGTTAGGACAGGTCTGGTCCTACAACAACGCCGGGTTCAACATCGCCGGCCGGGTTGTGGAGGTGGTCACGGGGATGCCCTTCGAGCAGGCTGCCCGGGAGATGCTTCTCGGTCCCCTCGGGTTGGACATGACCTTCTACTTCCCGGACGACGTCATGATCACCCATCGCTTCGCCGTCGGGCATCACATCGAAAACAAGGCAGTGGTGGTGTCTCGTCCCTGGGCGATCGGGCGGGCAGGCGCGCCGGTGGGAGGGGTTGTCAGCACGATCAAGGATTTGTTGACGTATGCACGCTTTCACATGGGAAATGGCAGGAGCGCCAGCGGAGAACAAATCTTGTCCGCCAAAAGTCTGGAACAGATGCGCACACCGCTCCGTCCTGCTACGGGCTTCGACCAAATCGGCCTGACCTGGTTCATCCGCGACCTGGGGCAAGCCAACCTCATCAGCCACGGTGGCGCCACCCACGGGCAGATTGCCGGGCTCTATTTCGTCCCCGAGGAGGATTTTGCCCTGGCCGTGCTGACCAACAGCGAAGAAGGCAGAACCATCACGGGCACGGCGCTCAAAGAGGCCTTGAAGGCCTTCCTGGAGGTCGACCTGCCCGTCCCACAACCGGTCGAAACGCCCGCGGAGGACCTGGACGAGTACGCCGGGAAATATGAAATGCCACTGATGGCCTATGAACTTAAACGGAAAAAGGAGGACTCATGCTCCACGAAACCCCGCGCGGCGGCTTCCCCAAACCCGACTCCCCTCCCCTGCCAGCCCCGCCGCCCATGCGCGCAGCTCTTTACGAAAAGGACAAGCTCATTGTCCTGGACGAGCCGATGAAGAACGCCCTGGGCGAGTTCCTGCGCGGACCGGATGGCTCACTCCAGTATCTGCGGCTTTCGTCGCGCGTTCTCAAGAGAATCGATTGATCATGGAAATCGCTTCCGGCGCCCTCCCCCGTTCCTCGATGTACAAAATCCTGATCGGATCGGTCGTGCCGCGCCCGATCGGCTGGATCTCCACGGTCAACGCCAGCGGCCGGCCCAACCTGGCCCCGTTTTCGTTCTTCAACGTGGTCTGCGCCAAACCGCCGACAGTCCTGTTTTGCCCGATGATCCGGGGCACGGACGGGAATACGAAGGATACGCTCAACAACGTCAAAGCGACCGGCGAGTTCGTGGTCAACATCGTCAGCGAAGAGCTGGCGCTTCCCATGATCGCCACCTCGGTGGAAATCGCCGCGGAGGTGAACGAGTTCGAGCTGGCCGGTCTGGCAACCGCGCCCTCAGTCGCCGTCAAACCGCCGCGGGTGGCGGACAGTCCCATTCACTTCGAATGCAAGCTCTCGCAGATCGTGGAGATAGGGAACCAACCGGGCGGCGGGAGCGTCGTAATAGGGGAGATCGTCCACCTGCACGTGGACGAGCGCGTCCTCCTGGGCGAGGACAAGATCAATTTAGCGGCGCTCAAGCCGATCGGCCGCCTGGCCGGGAGCGCTTACGCCCGTGTCACGGATATCTTCGAAACCGAACGGCCCAAGTCTCAGATCCGACCGAAGTAAGGATGTCTCATGAAAATTCATAAACTTCTACTTGCAGGATCCGCTTTGCTGCTGTTGTCCCTCTCCGCCTGTACCCTGCCGGGCCTGTCCCCGGAACCGTCGCTGGAGGACCAGGCAGCCACCCTGGTGGCGCTGACGTTGAACGCCCCAACGCCCGGCCAGCCGGGGCAAACGCCGCAGGCCACCCTGCCTGCCCACACGCCTACCCAGCCCCCCAGCAGCAGCCCGACTGGCACGATCACGCCGACCGGCTCCGCTCCTATGCTGAACGTGGAAGAACCCACCAATTGCCGCTCCGGCCCGGGGCAGAACTACGAAGTGGTCACCGTGTTCCAATCCGGAGCCAGCGCCCAGATCGTTGGCCGCTACCAACAAAGCGACTGGTGGTTGATCAACAACCCCTTCGGCTCGGGGACCTGCTGGATCTCGGGCGAATTCGCAACCGTCAGCGGGGACGAATCGGCGGTGCCGTCCGCGAGCCCGCCGCCCCCGGCGACCGCGGCCCTGCCGAAGCCCCCCAGCATTGCCAACTGGGATTATTCCTGCTCGTATGACAGCGGTGGTCCCAATATCTCCTTCAGTCTCTCCTGGAGCGACCGCGCTGTCGATGAGAGCGGGTATCGCATCTACCGCAATGATAAGCTCGTGGCAGAGTTGGCACCCAACTCAGGCTCGTTCTCGGAAGTGGTCAACGTAGAAAGCAATGAAAAGCTCACCTACCGGCTGGAGGTCTACAATGACGCCGGCGCCTCGAGCGCTTCCCCGATCAGTTTTTCGTGCCAGTAATTCGAGCATCTTTGATGAAAACCGATTCCCAGGGCCAACCTATAAACATAGGCGATACCCGCCTGTTTGTCGTGCAACGTGGAGAAGGTTATCCGCTCATCGTTCTGCATGGCGGGCCGGGGCTGGACCACCACGAGTTCGCGGATTATCTCGACCCGCTGTGCGACCGGTTCCGCCTCCTCCTGGTCGACATGCGCGCGCAGGGTGAGTCTGATATGTGCCCTGAAGAAACCTGGACGCTGGAACAGATGGCCGAGGACGTGGTCTCGCTGGCGAATGCATTAAGCCTGGAGAAGTATGCCGTGCTCGGCCATTCCTACGGCGCCTTTGTCGCGCTGCAAAATGCGGTCGATTTCCCCGGCGCCGCCGCGCAGACGATTGTCTCCGGCGGGGTGCCTTCTTCCCGGTTCCTGGAGGTGGTCGACAAGAACCTGGAAGAGTTCGAGCCGCTGGAACTGTGGAAACAGGTGGCTGATTCCTGGGCCCGCGAAGCGGACGCCCAGACCCCGCAAGATTTTGCCAGCCTGATGCACGACCAGATGCCGTTCCACTTCGGGGATCCGCGCGACCCGCGCATCGCGGAATACGAAGAACGCACCGCCGGGACGATCTATTCCCCTGCCGTACTACGGCATTTTTCAAAAGCTGAACATGGTGGGATCGAGGTAGAAGATCGCCTGAAGGACGTGACCCAGCCTATCCTGGTCTGCACCGGGCGGCTGGACAGGGTGTGCACCGTGGCAGCCGCCGAAGCGATCGCCGCGGGGTTGCCTCATGCCGAGCTGGTGATCTTCGAACACAGCGGTCATATGACCTTCGTGGAAGAGAACCAGCGCTATCTGGAGGTGGTGAGGGGGTTTTTGAGCAGAACAAAGCCCTTATCTGCTCAAGCTTCGTAATGGATTCCCAAAAAATGATGTGTGGCGGGCGTACGCCCGCCACACATCATTTTCGGCTTATTTTTGTTTACGCTTCCAGCAACTCTTTGGCTTTCTTTTGCTGCTTGCCGCGCTCTTCCGTCTTCAAAATACGTTTGCGGATGCGGTACGCGGCGGGGGTGACTTCGAGCAGCTCGTCATCCGCCAGGTACTCGACTGCCTCGTCCAGGCTCATTTCGCGCGGGGGCGTCAGGCGCACCTCGATATCCTTGTTAGACGAGCGCATATTGGTGAGGTGTTTCTTCTTGCACACGTTGACGGCAATGTCGCCGGCCCGCGCGTTCTCACCAACCACCATGCCTTCGTACACTTCCACGCCAGGCCCGATGAACAGGGAGCCTCGTTCCTCGGCGCTTTTCAGGGCGAAGGACGTGCTCGTCCCCGCTTCCCAGGCCACCAGCGATCCGCTCGAACGGGTTGCCATCGGCCCGGCCATCTCATCATAGCCGTGGAAGATGGAGTTCATCACGCCCATGCCGCGGGTGGAGGTCAGGAACTGGTAACGGAACCCGAGCAGGCCGCGGGTGGGGACCACGTACACCAACCGGGTCGTGCCCTGACCGGTGTCCTGCATGTCCATCAACTGGCCGCGCCGGCTCCCCAGCATCTCCACCACCACGCCGACGGTCTCGGTGCTGGTCTCGATGTGGACCTCTTCGTACGGCTCCAATAACGTTTCCCCGTCTTCGGCCTTGTGGAAGATGACTTCCGGGCGAGAGACCTGGAACTCGTAGCCTTCGCGGCGCATGGTCTCGATCAGGATGCCCAGGTGCAGTTCGCCGCGTCCGCTGACCAGGAAATTCTCGGCGGAGTCGGTATCTTCCACGCTGCAAGGCCACGTTGGTGCGCAGTTCGTTGTACAGGCGATCGCGCAAGCGGCGGGAAGTGCCCCACTTGCCTTCACGACCGGTAAACGGCGAGGTGTTGACCCCAAAGGTCATGCGGACGGTCGGCTCTTCGACCTTGATGGTCGGCAGAGCGACCGGGTTTTCGGGGTCGGCCAGGGTCTCGCCGATGGCGATGCCATCCAGCCCGGCCAGCGAGACGATGTCGCCAGCGAGAGCCTGATCCACTTCGACTTTATCCAAACCCTGGTGCGTATACAGATAACGGGCCCGTCTCGGGCAACGTTTCGCCGGTTGCCGTCAGGCGGGCCAGGGCTTGCCCGGCTTCGATTTTCCCGGCAAAGATGCGCCCCACGGCGGTCACGCCGCGGTAGTCGTCATAGCCCAGGGTGGTGACCAGCAGTTGCAGCGGGGCGTCAACGTCCACGCGCGGGGCAGGGACGCGGCGCAGGATGGCGTCGAACAACGGTTGCAGGTCGGGGCCCAGTTCGGGCGTCAGTCCGGCCTGTCCGGTGGTGGCTTTGGCATAGATCACGGGGAAATCCGCCTGTTCGTCCGATGGCGCCCAGTTCGATAAATAAGTCAAACGTTTCGTTCAGCACGCGGGCCGGCTCGGCATCCTTACGGTCGACCTTGTTGATGACCACCAGGGCCTTGTGGCCGCGCTCGAGGGCCTTCTTGAGCACGAAGCGGGTCTGCGGCATGGGACCTTCGGCGGCGTCCACCAGCAGCAGCACGCCATCGACCATGTTCATGATGCGCTCGACCTCGCCGCCAAAATCGGCGTGCCCGGGCGTGTCGACGATGTTGATCTTGACCGTATTCCCGTTCTCGTCGGGGATGTGGATGGCGGTGTTCTTGGCCAGGATGGTAATCCCGCGCTCGCGTTCCAGGTCGTTGGAATCCATCACGCGCTCGGCCACCTGCTGGTTCTCCCGGAAGGTGTGCGCCTGGCGCAGCATGAAATCCACCAGCGTGGTCTTGCCGTGGTCCACGTGGGCGATGATGGCGATGTTTCGGAGGTCAGTTCGTTCTTGTAACATATAAAACCTTTAATTTTCCTCGCTGAGCGGAGGGGCGTTAGCCCCGCAGTCGAAGCGTCCACATTATGGCCCTTCGACTGCGCTCGACTATCGTCTCGCTCCGCTCAGGGCAAAAACAACTAAAAACCCCGGCTGTTCGAGACCGGGGCTTGCAAAAGTCTTTCCGGTGCTTGCACACAATTAGACGATGTGTGCAGCAGATATCTTATCAGAGAGTGAGGGATTTGGATAGGGAAAACCTACTACCTTTCAGGTTCGTAAAGGTGCAACTCTGGAATATAGCGGAAATCTTTCAAGTTGAAAGTATACAGCGGCAAGTTATTTGCAATAGCTGTTGCAGCGATCAACGCATCAGGAATTGTCAATCCGTGACTCAGTGCGGACAGGCCTGGCGGCGAATAGAATCAAGGGTGACATCTCTGCCTGCCCAAGGACCCGCCCTTGACAGGAATTCTTCATCTTTTTTGGCATCCGAATTGCTGGCAACTGGCAGTTCCTCACTGCTGACATTTTCCTCGTCCAGCCAGCATCGATCCAGCCTTCGGCTTTGAATACCAATTATTCGTCGTAGGCTTTCAAAAAATCGTCTCTCGAATTTCCCGTTTGCGAGAGAATGGTTCGTAATGTTGAACTTTTCAGCATGCGATGATTGGGCATGGTCAGCGGAGTATTTGTCCCATCCGGATTTTCCCGCAGCATGGCAATGTGATTCCCTTCGCGCACCACACGAAACCCCAGGCGTTCGAACGCCTGGATAACTTTTGTCCTAGGCGCATCAACGGGGAACTTGGCCATTTACACAGCAATCCCTGTCTCTGCCACGAAGGCTTCTAAGACAGGAGCTTCCTCGTTCATAACATCTTTGCCAAATGTTTCGATATGGAATTGAATGGCAGATTTCACATCAGCAAGAGCTTCTTCGTAAGTGTCGCCCTCTCCAACCACCACGCCCTTCATACCAAGCGGATAGGCCACATAACCATCAGAATGTTTTTCAACGATAATTTTGAACTGTTTTAGCATGGGAATGCTCCTTTTCCTTGAGCAACCAGATTTTCAGGCCGTTGCTGTGAAATTATACGATAAAAAGGTGACTGTTATTTGAGACAGGATCTTCGTCTTTTTTATGGAATGCAGGGAATGGAGGTGTAGGATTATTCCGAAGCAGACAGAGCACATCGAAACCCAATCGCGTTGTTGGGTTCATCCGGTTTGTTGGGAGCGCGGTTGGCAGTACGGGCAACCTGACCCGGGAAGAACCAAGAGCTGCCGCGCACCACGCGGTAGCTTTGCCCGAAATTGTCCGAGGCATTCTGATCCCCTCCGGGATAGACCTCATACCAATCCGCCACCCACTCCCAGACGTTGCCGGCCATGTCCAGAGCGCCGTAATAGCTCGCTCCGGCCGGATAACTGCCAACAGGGGCAGTATCGGCGTAACCATCGTCGTATTCCGGGTTTTTCTGAACTTCTTTGCAGTTCGCGTCGCAAAAATTGGCCCTGGTGCCATCAACAGGATCATTTCCCCAAGGATACAGTCTATGGGTCTGAACCTCCGGATCCCAACCAGCCGCTTTTTCCCACTCGGCTTCGCTCGGCAGGCGACGCCCCGCCCACCCACAGTACGCGTTGGCGGCATCCCAGGAAACATAAAGGACAGGATACCCGTCAAATTCGGAATTGCCGTAGTACGCATTGCGCGTGGAAGATGCGCTGGAAGCGGGAGGATCACATTGATTGGCTTCCACGCAGTTGGCGTACATCGCGTTGGTCACTTCGGTCTGGTCGATCCAGTACGCGTCCAGCTGTACTGGATGAACCGGCTTCTCGTCAGGTTCGCCGGCATCGCTGCCCATCTCAAAGTCCCCGGCAGGCATGTAGACCATGGTCATGCCGTCCTGTTGTGAAGTTGTCAGGCTGCCAACCCCAAGGGCCGGGACCGGCGGAGAGGTTTGAAAAGGTGTAACGGCGGGCGCATCGGTAGGAGGGATGGTGGGAGAAAGAAAAGGAGTGACAGCTGCCGGGCTGGTTAGCGGTCGGAAAAATCCCGGCCGGCAGGTTGTTCAGGAAGGAATAGATTGCAAAGCCAATGCATGCCACTACCACCAATACGCCAGCGCTCATGAGAACCAGCCTGAGATCGATATTTTGGATCCATGCCTTTCCCGCTTCCGATATATCAGACAGAGCCGTTTCTCCGCGTAAGATGGCCTGATCAGCAGCCTCCTGCTGCTTTTTCACCTCTTTTTTTACTTCATCCGGAACCGGAAGAATTACAGAATCCAGGCTTGTATCTAAAAATCGATCGCTCAGCCTTTCCATGGCTTCGCTAAAGTAGCCGGCAGGCACCTCTAACCCGTTATATCTGGGTAGCTCGCTTAATTTGCCCGTCAGCTTCTCCGAGACAGAGGGAGCGCTGAAATCAAAATCATTAAAGAATAAGGGGACGATATTCCGTCTCTCGGTGATCGCGGTTTCAATTTCGCGCCGTAACCAATCCCCGGGCTCGTTAACGCGATCTAACGCGGTCGGCGTCAATAGGACAAGGAAGTGGGCGCGGGCTTTGATATTGCCGAGGATGATCTGTTCGAAATCCCCGCTTTGAATGCTCTCGTAGTCGAAGAAAACATCGAAATCGTGGTTGGTAAGATACTCATAGACCGCCAGCGCCCAGGAAACATCTGTGCGACGGTAACTAATAAAGACAGTTTTTTCAGGGCGTGCCATATACATCCTAAATGAATGGTAGGAGGGGCTCGGGTATCAACTCACCTTGCAATGGGGTAAAAATATTATACGATAAAAAGGTGACCGTCCTCTCGTAGATGGCAGCTCCCTTTTTCACTGGGCTCATAGCCGCTTCACTGCCAGCAAAGTAATATCGTCGAACTGGTTCCCTTCCGCGATATATTCGCGCAATTCCGATTCTAAGGTCCTGACCAACTCATGTGCCGACCTGCTACTTCGAGTGAGAATTTCGTTCAATCTCTCGCGGCCAAAGAACTCCCCGCGCGGGTCCACGCAATCTGACACGCCATCGGTAAAGGCGAAAAGCGTATCGCCCTTATCAAGGTACGTTTCCAACTTCATGAAACGGCCATGCGGGACCGCGCCGACTGCTGGCCCCGTTTTACACAGGCTTTCGCGGATAAAGCCGGACCGGATCACGAGCGGCGGCTCGTGCCCGCCGTTGACGTAGGTCAATTTGCCGTCCCGTGGATCGAGAATGCCGAAGAACAGCGTGGCGAACATACCGCTCTCCCCGTGGGTCTCGGCAATGTAATTGTTGGTCAACAGGATGGCGCGCTCCAGGCGCTCGGCAGTGGAATATTCTAGCGGTAGGCCTTCAGCCGGCGCGAAGTATTCCAGGCCAGAAGAAACCCGGATCAGGCTTCGGAACAAGGTCATAAAAAGGGCAGCGCCAACCCCTTTATCACAAACATCGGCAATCACCAGCCCGATGTCACCGTTGGGAAGGTCAAATGCATCGTAAAAGTCTCCGGCGACTTCGCGGGCGGACATCAGCGAGGCGGCGATCTCCCAACCTTCGGCTCGCGGAAGCGCTTCGGGCAGGAACCCGGCCTGGATCTCGCGCCCGATCTCGAGTTCCCGCTCGAGCGCTCTGCGATACTTCTTTTCCTCCTCCCAAAGACGCGCGTTTTCCAGCGCAACGCTCATGCTGTTGGCCAGGGTCTGCAACAAACGCAGGTCGGCCTCCGAAAAGGCGTTCTCCTGGTCGATGTTTTGCAGGCTGATCACGCCGATGGGTTCGTTCCCTGCTACCATTGGCACAAAGATGGCGGATTTAGGCTGCACGCCTTCCAGGATGGGGTTATCGTAGACCTCCATCCAGCGGGTCATATCATGATTGATCACGAGCGGTTCCCGTTTCTCGACCACGTGCTTTCGAAACCCAAATGCCGGGAGCGTGATGCCGGGCAATACCTCGCCATCTTCGAAAAAGTAGCGGCCCTGCATGACGTGCGTGATGCGGTCATAGGTTGCAATGTTGACGATCTGGGCGTTGAAGGTTTCACGAATCTTTTCCCCTACTAACATATAAATGGCATCCATATTCAGCCGGCTAGCAAGTCCCTGCTGCACGCCATTGATGATAGCAAGCTCTCCCGAGCGCTGTTCGCTTTCTTTGAGCAGCCGCTGGATCTCATCAAAGAGGCGTGCATTTTCGAGGGCGACGCTCATCGCGCTGGCGACTGTTTCCAGCAGGCGGATATCTGTGTCGGTGAAGGTTTTGCCGCTCTCCATATCGAACAAGCAAATACTCACAACCTGCTTCGAATCTTTTTTCCTGATCACAGGTGTAATCATGACAGATTGGGGGATCGTATTTCCCACATTTTGATAGTCTTTAAATTTGGCGGCGAATTGAGGGAAATCTCCGTTTAAGACAAACGTTTCATTCAAGTTGAATACATGCTCATACAAGGAATTAAACGGCAAATTCGCTGGTGAAAATTTTCTTCCTTTTTCAACATCGTATTCCCACCGGATGGTCTTGGATTGTAAGTCTGCAGAGCAGATAGCCAGGGTGTGGACGTTAAAGATCTCGCACAGCTTTTCACCGACAGCATCGTAAATTCCCTGGATATCCAATTCGGCCGCCAGAGCGCTTTGTACCGCATTGATGATGGCCAGTTCCGCGTTCCGCTGGCGCGTCTCATCGATGGCGCGAGCGCGGGTCAACGCGATGGCGATGTGCTGCGCGATGAATTCAAGCAGTTTGACATCCTGCTCATCGTAATGATTATCTTTTTGATCACTTTGAATCGTGAGAGAGCCGATCGTTTGCCTGCCGATTTTGATTGGAACGCTAATCCATTCTTCCGCTGACGTGCCCATCGGCTCGAAGATGCCCCGGCGCCTGCCGCCTTCCATTTCCTCGGCGGTAAGGTGCAGCGTTTCCCCTGTGCTCAAAACGCGCCCTCCCAGAGACTTGGAATATGGTTCGAGCGTGGAAGGTGCAGGCGACATATCACCCGTTGCGTCGGCAAAGTAAGGCGTGCTCATGACCCCTGTGGCCGGGTCGTACAAGCTAACGCAGAAATTTTGGGCGCCCATTAAATTCGCGCACAATACGATGAAGAGCGGCGTAAAAGCTTTCCATCTCCGTCATCGCGCTGGCTGCATCCGCAATCTGATAGAGCGCGGCGTGCACTTTTTCAGCCTTGGCCCTGTTCGCTTTAGGTGTCAGGGTTGAGCTTGTCCCACTGAATGTTCGTTTATTTGCCATCTCGCGCTCCAGGTCTATTGAAAAGACAAATCCTCGCCAGGATTCCGGGATAAGCGAAGAAAGGGAGTGTTTAATAAATTATACGCTAAACAGGGGACTGTCATCTTGAGATGGCAGTCCCCTGTCGTTTGTTCTTATAGGACTGACACAAACGAGTGAGATACCTTTTCGCGAACTGCGTAAGTCCTGTTTTATCTATTGAACCTTTAAAATCCGATCAATCTTTTCCGTTCCCGGGCACGCGCACATCGACCCAAACCAGGCGGTGGTCGGAGCTTGGGAAGGGGAAAACGCCGACGAGACGGAAGAGCGGGTCATCTGTGGTCGGCCAGAACACGGCAGCATCCAGGATGCGCAGATTTTTGCGCGGCAGCACGTAGTCCGCGCGCAGGTTGCCCGGCGCATTATCTGTGAAATCGGCCGTATCGTATTTTGGATCGCTCAGATGGGTATCGTTGATCTGGTCTTGTAGGATCGCCTGCTCGACAGCGCCTTCGCTGGTGGGGGTTACCTTGGTGTTGACCAGCGGATGGTTCAGCAGTTGCTGGGCCGCCCCGGGGATGCTGTCGCCGTCCAACGGATCGGAGTTCTGGTCGCCGGCGATCACGAACATCTCTCCAGGCTTGAGCCCGCCAGATTGGCCGTCATCGTCATAGATGTAGCTGCTGGTCGGGCCAGGGGTGATGTAATCGGCCCAGAAGCGGATCTCGTCGAAGTTGCGCCGGCCATTGCGGTCTTCCGGCCCGTCGAAGACCGGCGGGGTCGGGTGGCTGACCAGGAAGTGGACTGTCTTGTTGCCGATCTCGATGGGAACGTCCCAGTGGCTCTTCGAAGAGAGGCGGAAGGCGTCCAGTTCGGCGGGCGAATACCAGTCCGCAGGCTCGGGCGTGCTGGGATCGTCAGGCAGCAGGGCGCCGGGCATATCCTTCCACAGGAAATACTGGAAGGTACGGATATGGTCGTAGTCAATTGGATAACGCGAATACACGACCAGACCGTATTGTCCCGGGAAAAATCCAAAACCAAAGGCGTCATCGGGACCGCCGATCGAGCCGTCGTTGTTGAAATCGAACCCGGAGGGGATCCCGGTGTTGGACGGCGCAACGAAGTAGTAATCGTACTGGATGGGCTGCGCCCCGTTGTGAGGAACGGACAGGTAGTTCTGCTGGAAAAGCTCGGCGGCCAGACCGTTCTCGACGTAGTCGAATTCGTTGATCAGCAACACGTCGGGACGCGCGCGCTGGATGATCTCGGCCACAGCCTGCGCTTGAGGGTTATCCGGCGTGGACAGGTCGGCAACCAGATCGCCCGCGTTAAACCGGTTGAGCGAGGCGTTGAACGTGGCAAAGCGGACAGCGTCGGGTTTCAGGTTTGCTTGCGCACCGACAGCACTGAGCGGAGATAGCACAAAAGCCAGCACCAGGAACAGGGTTGCGAGTTTGGTAAGGAGCAGATATTCCCGCTCCTTGGCTTGAAAAATCGATCTAATCATAGGTCAACTCCTTCAACTGTTAACGTTTTTATGGGAAAACCGCGCGCACTGACGCGTTATTTGAACCATTCTTCTTTCGACGGTACCCTCCTTTCCCTATGGGCAAACAATAGCCTGACAAAATCGGATTGCTTATCTCTTATTATAGAGAACGCCAACAATTTGTCAATTCTCAGCGCTCGGACCTCTCGTAAATGTCTCGTCCACCTTTCCAATTCCTATTTGTGATTTTTTGAACATTTGGGATTACAATGGGGAGGCAGTCCGATTTTCCCGATTCACGGAGATAGCGATGGCCGAAATTAAGTGCGAAACCTGTCCAATGAGATTAAAGGCGGAAAAAATCCAAAAACCTTGAGTGCTCGCTTGTGGAAATGGCACACCGGCTGGTGCCCGGGGTGGAAGGCTTACCAAAAGTCGCTCCAGGCAAAAACAAGCTGATCTGAGTTTGCCCTCGATAAAATCAAAAAGCCTTGCACAGACGGGTCGTCTTGCAAGGCTTTTTGCTATCCCGGGGAATCGCGCTCCGAAAATTCCTGCTATTTTCGCAGGGATTTTGCCAGCGCGCCGGGCAAACCTAGTCACTGGCATAAGCTACTTTTCTCCCTTCCATGCGTTGAATAATGCGCTTGCCAAGGCGGATCCCGGGTTTTTCAACGAGCGTATACGTCAGCCAGGAGACGGGCAGTGTGATGGCGGTCAGCAACACAAATACCAGGAAGTAATTCACGTCGCCAGCCGGTATTTTGTCGCCCAAAAAGTTCCATAACAGCACCGCAATGCCGTAATGGACCAGGTACACGCTGTAGCTGAGTTTCCCGATCCAGACCGTAAGGGGGTTAACCAGCAATTTGATGGGATGGTAGGCGAGCGCCAGGGTGAACATTCCAAATGCGATCCCGTACAAGATATGGACGGGCAGCAGGTTGGCATACGTGCTGACGTTCAGGAATGCGACGAACAGGAAAATGGCTACGAACAACAGGGTCCATCCGAGAGGACGGTCAGGCTTCTCCGCGGTCTTGAGGAAGGCCTGGTAGACCAGGATGCCCAGAGCAAAGACAGGCAGTTGCGCGAAGAACCACAGATAAAAATACAAGCGCACGAAGTACTGGTGTTCAGGGTAAAGGGCAGATAATGGAGGAAAGAGCAAATCCCGCAAAAGCTTCATCAAAAGCAACGCGACCAGGACCAGTAACAGCGCATGGCGAATATTCTTGATCCGGGCGAACAGGAGCGGAGCAAACAGGTAGAAAGTCATTTCGACCGCGATAGACCATCCTACCGGGACCACCGAGTTGATCATCTCCGGATGCCAGCCGTTCAGGAAGGTGGCTGTCCACAGGATGTGCCAGCCGTTGAGGCCGTAAGGAGCGCCCGCTCTTGGCCCAAACCCATATCCGATCAGATACGCGATCATGGCCAGGTAAAACAACGGCGCAATCCGAAAAAAGCGCCGGATAAAAAATTTGCGGGTGGCATCCTCTTCGCCCGCGCGCCCGCGCATGGACAGGAAAATGGTCAGCGCGCTGGCGATGTAAAACAGCTGCACCCCGCGCGCGCCCTGCTCCTTGACCATGGTCAACAGGTTCGAGCCGGGCGCAACCACCACGGCAGTGTGGAAAAAGACCACGGCCAGGATCGCCCACCCGCGCAGCGCATCGATAAAGGCGTACTTTTTGATCCGGGAGTTTGGTTCGTTCGTCAAGGTATCAGCATTATAAACAATAACGAAAGCGTTCGGTAATTTCTTTGGCAAGATCACATTCGAAAAAGGATACCCGAAAAATGGGGTGTGGGTGGGCGTACGCCCACCCACACCCCATTTTTCGGATCTCTTTTGATTCTTTATAACGATTTACCGCAGACAAAAAATCCCGTAACCGGGTTCGTTGCGGGATTTCTTCTCTGCGGTGTTCGTGCCGGGTTTAGGTGCCTTCTTCCCAGGAGTTGAGATACTTAACTTGTTGGTCGGTCAGCACGTCGATGTGCACGCCCATCCCCTCGAGCTTGATCCGGGCAATCTCTGCGTCGATTTCTTCGGGAACAGAATACACTCTCTTTTCCAATTTATCTGCGTTCTTGACCATGTATTCAGCGGACAGGGCCTGGTTGGCGAATGACATGTCCATTACAGAGGCCGGATGCCCTTCGGCGGCAGCCAGGTTGATCAGGCGTCCCTCGCCGAGGATGTTGATCTTGCGTCCGTCTTTGGTCTCGTACTGGTCCACAAACGGGCGGACAAGCTTCGGGTCGCCCGTGGACATTTCGGCCAGGGCCGGGATGTTGATCTCGACGTTGAAGTGCCCGGAGTTGGCCACAATGGCGCCGTCCTTCATGGCTTCGAAGTGGTGCCGGTCGACGACGTTGATATCGCCGGTCAGGGTGCAGAAGATGTCGCCGATCCTGGCGGCTTCGGCCATCGGCATCACCTGGAAGCCGTCCATCACGGCTTCGAGCGCCTTGAGCGGGTCGACTTCGGTGACGATGACCAGCGCGCCCATCCCGCGCGCACGGGAGGCCAGGCCGCGCCCGCACCAGCCGTAGCCGGCCACCACGAAATTCTTGCCTGCCAGCAAGACGTTGGTGGCGCGGATGATGCCGTCGATGGTGGATTGGCCGGTGCCATAGCGGTTGTCGAAGAAGTGCTTGGTCATGGCGTCGTTGACGGCAACGACCGGGAACTGCAGCATCTTGTCGGCGGCCATGGCGCGCAGGCGGATGACGCCGGTGGTGGTCTCTTCGGTGCCGCCGATGATCTCGTCGAGCAGTTCGCGGCGGGATTTGTGAATGGTGGAGACCAGGTCGGCGCCGTCGTCCATGGTCATGTGCGGCTTGTGGTCGAGGGCTGCGCCGATGTGCTTGTAATACGTGACGTTATCTTCCCCCTTGATTGCGTAAGTGGGGATCTCGTACTGGTTGACCAGCGCGGCGGCCACGTCATCCTGGGTGGAGAGCGGGTTGGAGGCGGTCAGCACGATGTCCGCGCCGCCCTCCTGCAGGGTGCGCATCAGGTTGGCGGTCTCGGTGGTCACGTGCAGGCAGGCCGAAACGCGCACGCCCTTGAGCGGCTTCTCTTTGGCGAAGCGTTCGCGGATCTGGCGCAGCACGGGCATCTCGCGCTCGGCCCAATCCATCCGGCGGCGGCCGCCTTCGGCCTGGTTGATGTCTTTGATATCGTAATTGCTCATAATTTCTCCTTGGTCTCTCGGTGGTCGAGTAGTCCCGAGTGCTAGTCGAGGGGCATACCGAGACCACCAATTAACAATGATATATATTGGTCTCGATACGGCGGACGATCACCGCCTACTCGACCAACGGTGTTCCTATGCTATCAGACGATCCAGCTTCCCCCCGTCATCGAAGTGCTCGCGGAAACGTTCCACGAACTCTTCACGGGTATAGGTATGGCTCTGGGGACCGTTCTGCTCCAGGCAGTAAACCGCCGCCAGCGAGCCGATTTCGCCGCACAACTTCCAGTCAAAGCCCTGGCTGTAACCGGCCAAAAAACCGCCCCGGAAGGCATCGCCCACGCCAGTGGGGTCAACGATCATACGTTCCGGCACCGTCGGAATGTGGCATTCGTCGCCGTTGGTGTACAAGGTGGCGCCCTCTCTGCCTTGCGTGACCACCACGACCTTGACATATTTCAACATTTCGAGCAGGTCCCAGCCGGTTTTCTTTAAGATCAGGCCGTACTCGTAATCGTTGCAGAACAAGAGATACGCCCCCTGCATATCGCGCGCCAGTTCTTCCCCGTCCAAGCGCAGCACCTGCTGGCTGGGATCGTACAGATAGGGAACGCCCAGCTCGCGCGCTTCGGCGGCAAACTTGGTCATCGCGCCCGGCTCGTTGGGAGACACCAGGACCAGTTCCGGTTTCGAGGGCAGGTCCTTCAGGGACTGCGAGGCCGCAAACCCCATTGCCCCCGGATAGAACGAGGCGATCTGCGCGCTGGCCTGGTCGGTGGTGGCGAAAAACGAAGCCGTGAACACGCCGGGGACGACCTTCATCAGGGAAGTATCTACCCCTTTGCTTTCCAGCCAGGCGCGGTACTCTTCGAAATCCTCTCCCACGGTCGCCATCACGCGCGGGCGCGCTCCCAGCAGGGCCATGCTGTAAGCGATATTCGGGGCCACCCCGCCGCGCTGGCGGGACATGGATTCCACCAGGAAGGACAGGCTGATCGAGGCCAGCCGTTCCGGCAGGATCTGTTCCTTGAACAGGCCGGGGAAAGTCATCAGGTAGTCATAAGCAACAGAGCCGGTGAGCAGAATGTCCATGAAACTTCCTTCGCTCAAGGCGCCGTCCCCGGCGCCGCTGCCATGAAAAGCTCTGGCAGTGTGAGCAAAATTATTTTACAACCTTAGGCAAATTCACATCAAACGGCGGGTAAACGACGCCATTTTCGGTCACGATAGCGGTGACCAAACGCGCCGGCGTCACGTCGAAGGCGATGTTGCGCGCCTGGGCTTCGACCGGTGCAACCCGTTCTCCCTCGAATTCTAATCCTAACACTTCCTCGGGGTTGCGTTCTTCGATCGGGATCAACCCGCCGTGTGCAAGGGATAAGTCAATGGTAGAGGTGGGGACGACCGGGTAGAAGGGCACGCTGTTGTCATGGGCAGCCAGCGCCAGCATGTAGGTGCCGATCTTGTTGGCCACATCGCCGTTGGCGGCGGTGCGGTCCGAGCCGACGAAGCATTTCTGGGCCTGCCCGGTCTTCAGGAAGTGCCCGGCCATGTTATCGGAGATGATATCGTAAGGGATGCCGTACTGCTCCAGTTCCCAGGCCGTCAGGCGCGCGCCCTGCAGGCGCGGACGGGTTTCGTCCACCAGCACGTGGATCTTCTTGCCCTGTTCCCAGGCGGTATGGATCACACCCAGGGCCGTGCCCCAGTCCACGGTTGCCAGCGCGCCGGTGTTGCAGTGGTGAATGATGGTGTCGCCATCGTCGATCAGGGCGGCGCCGTGCCCGGCCATGCGTTTGTTGATCTCGACATCTTCGTCGGCGATTCGCTGGGCTTCTTCTAAGACTTTATGGCGGATTGAATCTGCGGATTTCCCTTCACCCCTGGCCCCTTCGCGAAGCACCCCTACGGGGCTCCCGGGGGCAGAGGGGAACACGCTTTGCATGATTCTATCCAAAGCCCAGGCCAGGTTGACGGCGGTGGGCCGGGCGGCTTTTAAAACCCGGGAGGCGGCCTCTAGATCGGCCAGCAGGTCTGTCGCCGAGCTGGCTGCGGATTCGCGCGCCGCCAATGCCAGGCCAAATCCGGCTGCCGCGCCGATCGCCGGGGCGCCGCGCACCACCATGTCCGTGATGGCCTGCGCCACGGATTGGTGGTCCCGGTACGCCAAGACCTCGAACGACCCAGGCAAGCGGCGCTGGTCGATCATTTTGAATTCGTCGGTCTCGTAATCCCAGAAAACGGTTCGCATGACTTCCTTCGAATGCAGCGGGCACAAATTGGCGCTCTCTCGCGAGAGCGCCAATGGAAACGGGCGTAGTTTAACACGGGAAGGGCAGATTGTCAAAGAAGTCAAAAAAGGGGTGATTGCTATCTGAAACGTAGCCGTTACGCTGATTTCGTTCTATAATATTGGCAGGAGAAGGGTCAACGGCAGTTGGTATGGCGCTTGACCTCCTGAACCTTACACCTCTTATTCCAATTCAAGGAGGACGTGATGGGCGACAAAGGCAGCAAAGATAAAGGCAAGAAGGAAAACAAGAAAAAACCAAAACTTACCCAGAAGGAAAGGAAAAAGTTAAAGAGGAAAAGAAGAAAAACAAATAAGGATTAAGCTCCGCCTGTCACAGCCCTCCAGCCCAAAATTGGAAGTGGAGGGCTGTTCGCTTGTACCCCCGCTACAGCCAGGATGCCGGCCACAAAATTCAGTCCTTCGTCAAATGCTCGATGGCTTCTTCCATATCCCTGAAGAGGGTCACGTCCAGGCCGCTGTTCCTGGAAACGGTCTCGACGAAATCGTGCGAGTGATCCTCCGGGCTGACCAGTAGGGCCACCCGCGCGCCCCGGTCGATCTCGTCCGTCTGCTTCATATCCTCATAAGCAAACTTGTAATTCCCCAGGACGGAATCCACGTTCCGGGCTTCTCTTACATCGGTCAGGTAGCGGTGGATATCAAGCTCCTGCCCAAGAGCATGGGCTTCAAGATTGGATTGCATGGCCTGCTCGCGCGTCATTTCCCCTGTGATGCTGAGAACAATGTACGTTTCGTCTTCCGACAAAGCAATGTTGTATTCCATAGGTTTCAGCCTCCTTCCCAAACCAGGAAAGCGCCACCACTGTCATCCCCCATCACTTCAGTATCTGGTTTTGGATAACCTACGGCTCATCCTTATTGTACATCCAATCCCCCATTGACACCCCTTCCATTTCCCAGTATAAGCACGCTCATGAAGCAACTCCGCAGCATCTTCGGGCTCCTGATGGCGGTGGCGCTGACCGCCTGCAGCGGCGTCTCGATTTCCATCGGACCCACCGTTACACCGTCGGCCACAGCGACGCCGGAAACCCCGCCGCCGCCCACAGGCACGGCCACTCCCCTGCCCGTGCCGACCATCGCACCGCTGACGCGCATCCAGGATGGCGAGCAGGCCTTGTTCTACGGAGACTACGATAGCGCGCGCGTCGAGTTCGCCTCCGCCTATCGGGACGGGAACAGCGACACGCTCCGCGCGGCTGCGCTGTGGGGGCTGGCGCGCACCGAATATGCGGACGGCCTGGCCGACAAAGCCATGGCTGCGCTACGGCAGATCGTGAGCGAATTTCCCGATTCCGCCTTCATCCCGTACGCCAATTTCTTGATGGGCCAGATCAACCACGAACAGAACCGTCTGTCGGAAGCGGTCGCCAACTACGACGCCTACCTGCAGGTGCGCCCGGGCGTGCTGGATGCCTACGTCCAGGAGCTGCGCGGGGATGCCCTGTTCGACAACGGCAGCTTTGTCGAGGCGCTGGAGGCGTACAACGCGGCCATCGCCGCGCCGCAGATCGGCGATACGCTGACCGTGGAGATCAAGGCCGCGCAAGCGCGCACCGAGACCGGCGACTACGGCACAGCCATCTCGATCTACGAGGATATCTTCGCCCGCTCGGAAAATGACTACATCAAGGCCCAGATGGACTACCTGGCCGGCCTGGCCCATAAAGAGCTCGGCCAATCTGACCTGGCGAACGGCAAGTTCCAGCACGCGGTGAGCAACTACCCGCTTTCGTATTACTCCTACCTGTCCCTGGTGGAGCTGGTGAACGCCGACGTTCTGGTCAGCGAGCTGGACCGGGGGTTGGTGGACTACTTCGCGGAACAGTATGACGTGGCCCTGGCCGCCTTCGACCGCCACATCGCCGCTGACCTGGATAGCGACGGCACGGCCCGCTACTACCGCGCCCTGACACTGCGCGACCTGCAGAATTACCAGGCCGCCGTGGATGCGCTGACCAATTTCATCGCGAATTACCCAGATCATCCCCGTTGGGCCGAAGCCTGGGGTGACAAAGCCTATCTCCAGTGGTTCCTGATGGGCGACTACCGCGCGGGAGCGCAGACCTACCTGGACTTCGTGGCCGCCGCGCCGACCGCGCCCGAGGCTGTCGACTATCTGATGAGCGCTGCCCGGGTCCTGGAACGCGACGACCGCCTCGAGGAGGCAGCCCAGGTCTGGCAGCGCGTCGCCGACGAATACCCCGACAACCCGCAGACTTCGCTGGCCCTGTTCCTGGCCGGCATCGTGCAGTACCGCCGCGGCGATTATCACGCCGCCCTGCCCATCTTCCAGCGCAGCCTGCTGCTCTCCACGGAGCCGGAAGACCAGGCGCGCGCCTACCTGTGGGTCGGCAAGGTCCAGGAGCAACTGGAAGACGCCGCCGCCAAAACTGCCGCCTGGCAGCAAGCCCAATCCATCGACCCGAGCGGCTACTACAGCGAACGCGCCCGCGACCTGCTGGTCGGCCGGGTCCCGTTTGCGGCGCCCTCCTCCTATAACATCGACTTTGACCTTGAAGCGGAGCGCGCGGACGCCGCCTCCTGGTTGCGCGTGACCTTCGGCCTGCCGCCAGAAACCAACCTGGATGGCCTGGGACCGCTGGCCGGCGACCTGCGCATCGTGCGCGGCACGGAGTTCTGGGAGCTGGGCCTGTACGACGAAGCCCGCCTGGAGTTCGAGGCTTTGCGCGAGTCGATCAGCGGCAGCCCGGAGAACAGCTTCCGGCTGGCCAATTACATGCTCGATCTCGGCTTATACCGTTCGGCGATCTTTGCCGCCCGCCAGGTCCTGACGTTGGCCGGGCTGGACGATCACTCCACCTCTTTGGGCGCTCCGCCTTATTTCAACCACATCCGGTACGGCCCGTACTACGCCGATTTGATCGTTCCGGACGCGGAAGCGCAGGGCTTCCACCCGCTGTTCCTGTTCAGCGTGGTGCGCCAGGAAAGCCTGTTCGAAGGCTTCGTCCATTCCACGGCGGGCGCGCGCGGCCTGATGCAGATCATCCCCAGCACGGGCGCGAGCCTGGCCCGGGCGGCCGGCTGGCCCCTGCCGTTCGAAATGGACGACCTGTACCGCCCGAACGTCAGCATCCGGCTGGGAACGGAGTATATGGCCTCCAACCGGAAACAGTTCGATGGGGATCTCTACGCTTCCCTGGCAGCCTACAACGCCGGGCCGGGAAATGCCGCCGCCTGGCACGAGTTGGCCCCGGATGACCCCGATCTGTTCCTGGAAGTGGTCCGTTTCCAGGAGACGCGCGACTACATCCGCTTTATCTACGAGATCTTCACCATCTACCGGACGTTGTACAGCCCGGTCAATTAAAAGGGAACCCGAAAACGGGAATGTCCCATTTTCGGGTATTCTTTCAACGATCGTAACTGCTCAGCCTTTCATCTCCGGAGAGAGCCGAAAAATGGTGTACTGTACGCCCACGCGCACACCATTTTTCGGGAATTCTGAACTCGGACTGAGTAGATACCAACAATCCACCAAAAAACTGGCCCTTGCGCGGCCAGTTTTGTTATTTGCTACTCGATGCTCTCTACGATCTTCTTATGCAGCGTATCCGAGTCTATATCCAGGACGGAAACAAGTTTATCCCTGCCCGCGCTCCCGGCAACGACTTCAATCCGATCTGGAGGCACACCCAGTACGCCGGATAGGAACGCGATCAATTCCTCGTTCGCCCGGCCTTCCGGAGCGGCTGCCGCAATCTCGATCTTGATGGTGCCGTCACTTAACGCGCCCACAATCTGGTTCCTGGGGGCGCGCGGCGACACCCGCACGGCGATGGCCGCGCCTTTCTTGCCGTTATGGAGTTTGTAATTCCGTTCTGCCATAGCTACCTCATCAGGGTAATCAGGAGTCTGATCAATACATTCGATAATACCTGGACGAGAATGATCAGGATGATCGGGCTGAAATCGAACATCCCTATCATAGGAACGACGCTGCGAATCGGCGCCAGCATCGGCTCCACCAAACCGTCGACCGTCCGGCGGATCGGGTGGTAGGGGTCCATGAAGTAGGACAGGATCACCTTGACGATCACCAGCAAAATGATGACTTGGGAAAGAATGTTGATCAACTGTATCAAAACGACCATTGGGCTGTAGCTCCTCGAATGATTAACGGTCAGGACGGGGTCCGACGATCGCTGTCCCAACGCGGACAAGCGTCGCGCCTTCCTGGACGGCCACCTCGTAATCGGCGCTGGTGCCCATCGAGAGCTCGTCCCAGTCGGCCCGAGGATAGCGGGCGGCCAGGTGGTCACGCAACAGGCGCAAGGTCCGGAAATAGACGCGCGCGTCCTCGGGGTCGGTTTCCAGCGGGGGCATGGTCATCAGGCCGCGGATCCGCAGGTTCTGCAGGCCTGCAATGGCCTCGATGACCGGGTACAGGGCGGGCCAGTCTTTTTCCCGCGCGGCCGGCCAGCCGTACTTGCTCTCTTCGCCGCCCACGTTGCACTCCAGCATGACCGGTAAGACCCGGCCGGCTTCCTGCGCCATGCGGTTGAGCCGTTCTGCCAGTTTCAGGCTGTCCAGGGATTGTAAAAGGTCGAAGTGTTCGATCACCAGGCGGGCCTTGCGGCTCTGGACGTGACCGATCATGTGCCATTCTACCCCACTTTCAGGGCCCAAAGATGTTATTTTGCTTACACTTTCTTCCGGATAGTTTTCGCCCAGGATCCGTGCGCCCGCCTGGACTGCGGCCTGCACCACTTCGAGCGGTTGGGCCTTGGTGACCACCACCAGCCGCACGGACTCGGGGTTGCGCCCTGCGGCCCGGGCGGCGGCAGACATGCTTTCCAGGGTTTGTTGGTAGCGTTCGCGGATGCTGGTGAGCAGTGTGTCCATCCCTGTTATTTTAACACGAGGATATCCTTTGCTTGAATATTAAAAAAGAGGTTCCAGCCACCTGACACTTTGTTCCAAAAACAATCCGTTGGTCGAGTAGGCGGCGTTCGTCCGCCGTATCGAGACCAAAAGTCTATAGAAAACGGAAATTTTACCTGTAACGTATGGTCTCGATACGCCCCTCTACGAACACTCGAGGCTACTCAACCAACGAAAATTGCCATAGCAAAGATGGCTACCCTGGCAAGGCAAGGAGCGCGCCAAAGCGCCCTGTTTTGCCGTTTTCGCCGCGATGCGAGAACCAGTCGCCGGTGTGGCAGGCGGTACAGATGCCCGCTGATTTCGATTTGCTCGACCCCCGCTTGTCTCAGCAAAAGCTGGTTGGCTTTCCACAGATCGAAATGGACGCTCTCACCGTGAGCCGGCAGCAAGGCTTGCGCCTGGTCGCCAAAGGTTTCTTCAACCTGCGCGATCACGTCGGGGCCGATCTCGTAGTGGTCGGGGCCGATGGCGGGGCCGATCGCGGCCAGGATATCCGCGGGCTTCGAAGCATAGCGTTCTTGCATGGCTTCCACGGCGGCCCGCGCCGCGCCGCGCACCGTCCCCAGCCAGCCGGAATGGACCAGGCCGGCAACCTGTTTTTTGGGATCGTACAACAAGACCGGGGTGCAATCCGCAAAGCGCATGAAGAGCGTCACCCCCGGGTTGTCGGTCAGCAGGATGTCCGCCTTCCGGTACTGGCTGTCCAGCGGGCGAGGCGCGTCGGCGTAGACCACGTCCGCGCTGTGCACCTGCCAGACGTCGTGGATCGACTCGGGAAGGCGGCCCAGGGCGCGGAACGAACGGATGCGGTTCTCGCGCACGTGGTCCAGGTCATCGCCGATCGAGCCGCCCACGTTGAGCGAATCCCACGGGCGCGGGCTGACCCCGCCCTGGCGCGTGAAGACCGCCTGGATGACGTTGTCCGGAAAGAGTTCGAAGCGGTAGTAACGCAGACCGTTGTTTTGGGAAAAAGGCATAAATTCTTGTAAGAGCGAAACCCTACTCGACCGTCGGGGCCGCCTTCACCTGCGCGAACTTCTTGACGAAGAACTGGCGCGTTTCCTGCATGGTCTCTTCGATGTTGGGGTAGGCGAACCAGGCCGTCATAAAGCCGAACAGGAATCCGGTGAACACGCGCAGGAAGGGCGTGCTCTCCCGGTACGGCAGGTAGGTCGCCAGGAAGGGCCAGTTGAACTGGCTGAACAGCTGCGAAAAACCGTCCAGGCCGATCGGGCCCAGGCCCAGCAGGATCCACAGCGACCAGTGCAAGGGCGGGATGCGGCGTCCGGTCAGGCCGAACAGCAGGCCAAAGAACAGGATTGCGGCGTAGATGGCCACGTCCCGCTCGCACAGCGCCACCTTGTACCCCACCTGCTCATTGCCCACATATTGGCGGGCTTGCAAGCGGGCCATATTGGTGGGGTCGTTCACGCCGGTGATGCCGGTTGCCGTCTCGAAATCGGTCAGGTGCAAACCCGCTTCTTTGAGCGGGTACACGGGTTGCTCGCCGAACAAAAAGAAAGAGCGGAACCCGAACTGGTGGCAGAGCGGGCTGTAAATGGTGTACAGCACCCGGGCGGGGGCGGTCGCGCCGGCCTCCATCAGGGTGGGGGCCAGGAACGGCAGGCCGACGTACAGCAGCATGACCAGGTTCAGGATCGCCAGGTAGTGCCGCGAAATCCAGGAGATGGCCCGGTCCGAGCCGGTGATCTGTTGTCCGCGGCGGACGCGCGCCTCGTAGGCCTCGCCGCCGAGCTCCTGCAACTGCCCGCGGCGGTCGCTGGCTGCGCCAAGCGTCATCCCCAACTTTTGCCGGTCGAACGGGGCCTTGAGCCGGTAGGGACCGGCCTCGACCACCGGGATGTCCACCAGGTACGTGCGCTGCAATACAGGGTCCGAATCGATATCCACTTCTACCAGGCGGTGGGGGTACTTCTCTTGTAAGGCCTCCAGATCCGCTTTTGCCTGCTCGCACAGGTGACACTCTTGACGCATGTATAAGGTAACAGTAAGCATTTGATTTCCTAACCGCCAAGCCGCAGAGCACGCCAAGCTTCTATTGAGGACGCCAAGTCTTCTTGGCGATCTTCACAACTCCTTGGCGAACTTGGCGTCATGGCGGTAAAAATACAACTCATAACCATTCTACAGACCAAAATCGACCCACAACCCGTACTGCGACAGGCGCTCGAAAGTCCCGGAGAAGAGCATGATCCCGATGATGACCAGCACGACGCCCATCCCGATTTCCACGTAACGCATGACCTTGCCATATTTGCGCAGGGTGGTGGTCACCCAGCCCACGCCGAGCGCAGCGACCAGGAAGGGGATGGCCAGCCCGGCCGAATACGCCGAGAGCAGGGATGCGCCCTGGGAAATGGAACCGCCGTTCAAGGCCAGCGTCAGGATGGCGCCGAGCACGGGCCCGACACAGGGAGACCAGCCCGCCGAGAAAAATACGCCCAGCAACGCAGAGGAAAGATAGCCCAATTTCGGGTCGGGCAACTCCTGGACGCGGGTATCGTATTCCAGGAACGGGATGCGGAAGACGCCGATCATGTGCAGGCCGAAGATGGCCACCACCACCCCGCCCACTTTCGCCAGGATGTAGCGCAGGTCGAACAACAGGTTGCCGAAGGCCGAGGTGGCCACGCCCAACAAAACAAACACAAAACTGAACCCCAGCACGAAGGCCAGCCCGTGTGAGAAGGTCACCCAGCGGTTGCCGCTTGCGGAGACCTCCCCGCCGGCGGCGCGCCCGCCCAGGTAGCCTACATAAGCGGGCACCAGGGAAAAAACACACGGGGAAAGGAAGGAAGCCAGTCCGGCCAGGAAAGCCAGTCCAAGAGAGATATTTGCGAAATCCATGAGAATACGATCTACCCTTTCTAGAAGGTCTTTTCTGTGACGATTACCTGTGTGCCGACGTTCGGCCACTCCATCTTCAATTCCGTTTGTTCGAGCGAAACGTACGGGGTGGTCCAGCGGAAGATCCATTTGGCGTCTTCAGGCAAAACGTTGATGCAGCCGTGGGAGCGGCGCGTGCCAAAGTAATTGTGCCAGAAGGCCGCATGGATGGCCACGCCTTCGCCGCTGATGAAGGTGGGCCAGGCAACCGCGGCGGTGTCGTAGCCGCTGTCCGAAGCCGTGTTGGCCGACATGTGGATGGAGTACATCTTGCGCCACACGGCCAGGGTGCCCACCGGGGTGGAGAAATCGCCGTAGCCGCTGGACATCTTGCAATAATGGACTTCCGTCTCGCCCTCGTAGCAGGAGAGCGTCTGGTAGAACGTATCGGCCACGATCTTTTTCAGGGCCGGGTCGACGTCCGGGCTGATCGGCGCGACTTCTTCGTCCGTAATCATGCGGAAGGCCGCCCCATCGGCCCAGAAGATGTCGCCGTAGCCGTAGCCGCGGCCGAAATCTTCGTTCCAGCGGTACTGGACCCGGCCGGTCTCATCCGTGCGGACCTGGTCGATCCAGACCACCTGGCTGTAGTACAGGCGCGGCACGCCCCCGCTCTCACTGATAAACCGGAAGCTTGGCGTGCGGAAGGGCGGGTTATCGATCTGCAAATCCACGTACGGGACGGTCACTTCCGCCCAGAACCCCGGCTTCCCTTCAGGGATGCTCGCCATCGGCGTGTTGATCACATTCCTGACGGACTGCAGGTGCGGGCCGTAGATGTACCCTTCGGGCGTTTCCACCCAGGTCTTGCTCGGCCCCTGCGCGACCAGGGTATCGATCGAAAAAGCCTCCGTGCCGATCACTTCCCGCACCCATTCGATCACCTCGTCATCCTCGATTTTGCGGACGGTGGAGGAGTTGGCAGTCGGCTTGGACTTGATCTCCGTATAATACCAGTCCGGATACACCGCCACCCGGCCCAGCCGTTCCCCGGTCGGGAACTGCATGAAAGGCGGTTCGGAGGATACATAATGTTGGAGGGGATTTGTGGCCAATGTCCCCAGGCCCGCACCAGCCAGTTTTAGAAAATCGCGGCGAGAGACGGCTTTTCGCATTCTTTCATTCTTCCTAATTATTCGGTTCTCTTCTATACTACAGGCTGAGTAGCTTGATAAATGTCACATTTATCCAATTTTGGTTAATTTTTTTGAATATGACACTATCAAGGTAGCCACCATTTTGCGCTATCTTCTCATCAAGAGGCATGGGAATGCCCTGTTTTGTGGAAAAGATACCTTTTGCATAAGGATAAACTTAAAAGTTCACAACGTCAACGATTCTATGAGCAAGCCTTAATTTAGAACAGACCAGGCGCTACTCTCTTACGCCTTAAAGAAGGCTTCCAACCCCCGCAGGCAATCGGCGCTGAGCTTGTGGCCTACATCGGCTTCGCAAAACGTGACCTGTGCGCCCCCTTTCTCGAGCAGTTCGATCGAGGCCCGGGCCCGCTCGAACAGGACCATTTCATCCTGGGTGCCGTGGGCCACAAAAAAGGGTTTGCCGGCCAGCACGCGGCGCTCGAGCAGGGGATCGGCGCCGGCGGGCATAAAGCCGGCCAGCACGGCCGCTTTGCGGACCCGCCCCGGGTAGAGCAAGGCCAGCGCGTTGGTCAGCGCGCCGCCCTGGCTGAAGCCGGCCACATCGAACTGGCTGGCATCCACCCCGACCGAAGAGGAAACCTCGTCTACCATGCGGATCAAATCTTCGACGGCAGGTCGAAGCTCGGATAACGTGGGCAGGCCCCGGTCGCCGTCGTGAGCGGATTGCTGCGGACGCCAGGAATAACCGCCCTTTTTCGAGGGATGGGGCGCCCGCGGGGCAGCGATCCACAGGTCTGCCGGCAGGCGGTTGGCGAAAATCCACATCGAATTTTCGTCGCCGGTCCAACCGTGCAACAGGAGCATGAAGCGGGCCGGTTCTGCGGAGGCATGCCGCACGCGCATGGTCCAGCCGTTGTAGGTCATCCGGTGGGTGTTATTTGCGTCCGGCACGGTCCACAATCCGATCGAGGAAGAACAAAACGACAAGGATGAGCACAACCGGCACCATTCCGGCCAGCAGGCATAAGAAACCCAGCCCGGCCGCTTGTTTGCCGTAGACCAGATAAATCAACCCCAGACCGACAACAAACAGCAGCAGCACCGCTCCTACCGCCAGCTTGATGTTGGTCTTGCGCGCATAATCGCGCAGGTCACGACTCATGCCTTGACTCCAAAATATTTGCGCTGCATGCGATTGGTCCACTTCTTCATTTGCCGGAGTTGGGGTAAAACAGCATCTACCGCCTCTTCCCCGCAGCGCGCCACGGCGCGCACGTCCACGTGTTCCAGCAAATCGATCTTCAACACCTGCGGACGGATAATCACGTCCGGCTTATCCACTTTCAGGCGGTATTCGGCCACCGCCCGGTTGCTGACGTCTACAGAACGCAAGAAAATATCGAACGCCTGGGCATAGCGCAGGTTCGCCAGGCGGTCCAGGATCGGTTTCGGCAGCCCGCTGGGGACCGGCACTTCGATCGATTGGGCCGGCACGCCCATGGGAGCCTGCAACGTCACGGCCACTACCGGCAACCCAGGAGCCAGGTTGCGCGCCAGCGAGACGGGCACCGGGTTGAGCACCCCGCCGTCGATCAGCTCACAATCTCCCCACGGGCAGGCCGGGAAAATCCCGGGGACCGCGATGGTGGCCAAAATGGCTTCCTTGACCAGCCCGTGGTCGAGCACGACCTCGCAGCCACAGTTCAGGTCTACCGCCGAAAGCGCGCAGGGAATGCGCAGCTCCTCGAACCTGCTGTCGGGCATGATCGCATCCAGCCAGTGGCGCACGCCGGTCAGCCCGAGCAACGACGGCCTTTCCGCGATCGAACGCCCGAACAGGGTGGACTGATCCACGACCGCAAAAATATCTTCGATTTCGTCAGGCGAATGACCGCCCGCGTACATGGCCGCCACAATGCCGCCGAAGCTTGTCCCGGCAATCGCCCGGATTCTAAAACCTTCTTGCTCCAAACGGCGCAATACGCCGATGTGCGCGTTTCCTCTGGCTCCGCCAGACCCGAGAGCGACTGTTATATCCATCATATCCTCACCTCCTTATTATACTTATACTCCTGGGCTTGCACCGTTCGCGAACCTCTCTCAACATTTAAAAGGTTCTCGAGGATTTCGCCGCATTAGTCCCGCCGCACTCTGGCGGGGTGAAACAGGCTGGATCCTTCGAAAAAGGATGGCCGAAAATCAGGGTGTGGGCGGGCGTACGCCCGCCCACACCCTGATTTTCGGACCCCTATCGAAGAGTCTGCGCGGGTGGAACGCTGCGCAGACTCTCGAAGGATTTAGCGTTGGTTGAGCTTCCGAAAGGGATCACCCAACCGGGAATAGAGGCGTTGGTTTCATCTGGAAACGTTCGCCTGCTGCAGGTTTACGGCCAGTAGTTGAGAAATTCCGTATCCCAGCCACTAACGGTTGTATCCGGGTACTGTCCATCCGGGAAGGAAGGCGCAGCTTCGAACGTCGCCTGGTCAGTGTTCAGGAGGTAGGATCCATTGACGGCGTCCCACTGGAATTGGGAAAGCGGCACTGGAACCCAGCGCTCCCCGTCCGTAAAGCTTGCGTCCAGAACGAGGAAGCGGATCTCACCAGTATCGGTATCGACGATCACATCGTCGACCGTAGCAGTCTGCGTTTCGCTCGGAGTGTTCAGGCCTGTGCTCAAAGTAGCGGTAGCCATGGACAGCGGCGTCGCTTCAGGCGTGCCTGCTGCGGCAGTGCCAACAGCCGTGTTATCCTGCATGACAGTGCCGCTCGCTCCAACAGTAATGTCGGACCCAAGCAAGTCGGAAGCCAGGACGACGCCTTGCAGCGCGCTCGGCATATTTCCGTTCGCACCGGGCATAGCCGTCATTTCAGGATGGATAGTAGGAGTCATCTCCGGCATAGCGGTTTCGCCAGCTGACGGCGTGCCAGGCACGACGCCGCTCTGCCAGTAGTTGCGCAGGTCGAGGTCCCAGTTGTCGTTCGCCTGTCCCTGCGGGGGGAGTAGCGTGTCTACATCCACATCGGGGGCATTTTCGAACATTTGCTGGTCAGCTAACAGGACGAAGGCATTTGTGTCGCCTGTCGTACTACCACTCGTGTCGCTGGCCGTCTGTAACTGTAATTGGTCCCAGGGAACAAGTACGTCTTTCTCGCCGATCTCCAAAAAACCGCCAGTTCCTACGATCACGTAAGAAACCCTGGAATTGCCCAGGTCCACAACCATATCGTTTACTTCGCCGATCTGGTCGCCGTCCCCGTTCCAAACGTCGTAGTTGAGCTCATTGGACAAGCGGGAAGGATCTTCCTCACCGGTTACAGGGATGCCTGCCCCGGGCGTCCCTTCCTCGGTCGGAGCCAATGTCTCCGTCATACCAGGCTCTTCGGTCATGGGGGTCAACTCAAGCGTTGGCTCCTGCGTGTCCGAAGTGCCGGGGGTGCTCGGAACAACCGTGCTGGTTTCTTCCCCGGCGCAAGCTGCGAGCAACATCGAAACTAACATCAGCGATGAGAGTACGGTGATGATTTTTCTCATATACAAATCTCCTTTCTAAGATTATTTTGAGAATTTGCCTATTTGGCGTTACTGACCAAGCATATTCAGTTTTAGAAACGCCAACAATGGGGGATGTCCAAATAGCCAGGGGAGGGGTTTTCCCTTGTGGAAAGAGCCGTTTTTAACCCCTTTTTAAGTTTCCGAGTGACGGGCAGATTCAAGAACTGTACAGCCGTTCCGCTAAAACGAAACATGGCTCTACCGCTTAGGACGGGAAAAATACCGAAAGATCTACCAAAGACTGTCCCGGATAGGTCCAAATTTTCACCCCCAACGCATGCTTTTTGCCTGTTTCTCTTGTGAAACTCCCTAGCGGAAATGGGTATTTCCCCCATTGCAGCGCCACCCAGAAGCCGGTACATTTAACGCAGACTATCACATTTTTCTTTCATTCATTTATAGGTTTTATAGGCTTAGACAAGAAAGGAGTCAGAATGGATCTTTTACAGTGGGCAATCGTTGCATTTGGAGTAGCAATCGTAGCAGGCCTATTCGGTTTTACCGGCGTGGCACAAGGTGCGGCGGCCGTAGGCAGGACCTTATTCGGTCTGTTTATGGTGGTCGCCGTTGTGTTCCTGGTACTGGCGCTCCTGGGCGTCAGCATTCTCACCTGATCCCCAGCTTCCAAACGGGGGGTCAGCCAGAAGCTGCTGGTGAGTGAAGCAGGGATTAACTGGCAATCCCTGGTTTTGAAGGACTCCTCTGCCCTACTCCGTTCAACGAGCCCTCCCGCCGGGAGGGCTCGTTGACGTCAACGCTTACACCGCCGGTCGAGGAGAGTTGATCCAACCGGCCAGCGCCCGCAGCAGCACGGCCACATCCTGCCCGGAGTTGTACCCTTGCAGGGAAACCCGCACCAATACCGCGCCGTTCCACTCGATTATCGGCGCTTCGATCTGATAGCGATCAAAGAGATAGGCTTTGAGCGCAACGGGGTTGCTGCCGGCCGGCATCCGGGCAGCGACCATTTGCGCGAACCAGGCATCGCCGGCGTAGAGCGAGGGCAGGCCCGTCAGGGCGCGGATGTCCCTTTCCGCCTGCGCCGCCAAACGGTGGCAGGCTGCGCGCACCCGCTCCCAGTCATGCTCCTCCTGGAAGCGGATCGCCGCAGGAACAGACAGAAACGCGGACAGGTCGCGCGTGCCCTGCCACTCGTGCTGGTCCACGAACTGCGAAGGCCCGGGCGCTTCGCTCTGCCAGCCCCAGGAGACGACCAGCGGTTCCAGCATAGCCTGCGCCTCCCGGCGCGCGTACAGAAAGCCGGCCCCCTTCGGAGCGCACAGCCATTTGTGCAGGTTGCCCGCGTAGAAATCAGCCCCAATTTCTTCCAGGTTCAGGGCAAGCTGACCCGGGGCATGCGCCCCATCCACCAGCGTGAGAATGCCCTGTTTGCGGGCGCGCCGGCAGACCTGCGCTACCGGGAAGACGATCGCTGTGGGGCTGGTGATGTGGCTGAGAAAGATGACCCTGGTGTGCGCTGTCACGCCCTGCCAAAGCTGTTCCACAAACTGAGCTGCGCTGTTAACCGGCAGGGAAACCGCTTGGTGGAGATACGTAAAGCCCCGCTTTTGAGAGAGAAAGCGCCAGGTCCGGTCGCAGGCCCCGTATTCATGGTCCGTTGCCAGGACCTGGTCTCCCGGCCCCAGGTCCAAGCTATGCGCAACGCTGTTGACGCCCAGCGTTGCATTCGTGACGTACACCAGGTCATCTGGCCGAGTCCCGAGATACGTCGCCAACACCGCCCGCGCTTCGGCGAGCAGGTCTGGGGCGCGCCGCCCCAGGAACGCGACCGGCTGGCGCTCCAGCTCGCGCTGCCAGGCCTGGTAGGCCTCAAAGACCGGCCGCGGGGTAGCCCCAAACGAGCCGTGGTTGAGGAAGGTCACTTTTGGATCGAGCAGGAAATGACGCCGCAGCCCATACATCTGACACCTTTCTGACACTCCTTTAATGGGGTCTTTACCTGCAAAGGATACAATTTTAACCTGGAAAAGATTTCCCCCTGCGCTCGAATGGAAAAACATCCAGAGCGCTCAGGCCCTTTTCCAGAAATTATCGAACAGAAGGAGGTAAAACATGGTACCCCAAAATGAAATCGAACAACGCCTGTCGGATCTGGAGGATGATGATTTCCACATCCGCAATATGGCGCGCTCGAAGCTGGCCAGCCTCGGCCCGGAAGCCATCCCTGCCCTGATCCACCAGCTGCGGACGGACAAGGAACACTGTCGCTGGGAAGCGGCGAAAATCCTGGGCGAAATCCGCGAGGAAACGGCCGCCGAAGCCCTGGTCGAAGCCCTGGTGGACGACAGCATCAACGTGCACTGGGCGGCCTCGGAAGCCCTGATCCAGTACGGCCGGGCGGCGATCCTGCCGCTGCTGGAGGGCATTACCCGTCACTTTGACTCGATGCGCTTCCGCCAGGGCGCCTACCACATCCTTCATGCGCTGGAAACTTCTCACCTCCTGGAGCCGAAAGTCCAGGAGGTGCTGGATTGCCTGCGCAGGGTCGGACCTGGCGCCAGCGCGCCCTGGGCCGCCGAACGGGCCATTGAATACTTGAAGTACCAACAATAATACAGTCTTACACAAACAAGCTAGCATTACAGCGCAAGGTTGTATTTCTGATGCGCGTTCACTTGCAGAAATAACCGGAAAAATGGGTGTGCGTGGGGGCGTACGCCCCCACGCACACCCATTTTTCCGGGATTTTATTGGAACTTTGCGTTGTAATACTAGAGGAGCCCGAAAATAAGGGTCGCGTGCAAAGCACGCGACCCTTATTTTCGGTATATTTTTATGATATCAGCGCCTATCAGAAAAGGTGCTTACATATGCTCAAGCCGCCGTACCCCGTTCGGGCCGCGAGCCCGCCGGGGCGAGACGGCCTTAACGGGCACTTTCCTCGGCGGCGGGGCACCGCTCCCTGTGAAGAAAGACTTGCCGCGAGTATAATCGCGCGGGTGCGCGCCATCCGTCGCTTTTTCTTCCCCCCCAGCGTTCCAGTCGAATACCGCTCGAACTTCCTCCACCTTTACCTGGACATCGGCTGGTTCGGGATTCTGAGCGGCTCTTCGGTCAACTTTTTGAGCGTGTACGCCACCCGGCTGGGGGCAACCGGCTTTCAAATCGGCCTGCTCGGCTCCGCCGCAGCCGCCGTCAGCCTGGCGCTGGCCATCCCGACCGGGAAATGGTTGGAAACCCGGGACATCAACATGGCCGTCTTCCGCAGCTCGGTCTGGTACCGCCTGGGCTACCTGCTGTGGGTGCCGCTGCCCTGGTTGTTCGGCGCGGAGGCCCAGGTCTGGGCCTTGATTGTCATCGCCCTGCTGATGGCGGTCCCGCTCACGCCGGTCTCGGTCGGGTTCAACGCCCTGTTCGCCGCCGCCGTCCCCCCGGCCTGGCGCGCCCACGTGGCCGGCGTGCGCAACGTGGCCTTCGCCATCGCGTTCATGCTCTCGTCCCTGGGCAGCGGCTACCTGCTGGACCGTTTGCCCTTCCCGGCCGGCTACCAGCTCATCTTCGGGATCGGATTCCTGGGGGCGGCGCTCAGCAGCCTGCAACTGTATTTCATCCGGCCCATCCCGACCAGCGGGCTTTCGCTTCCGCCCCGGCCGCAGCCGGCTTCCCTTAAAAAGGCCCTCTCTCCCCGCCAGCTACTGCAGACCGCGGTCCGCTTCGACATCTGGCGCACGCCCTTTCGAACCACCCTGCTGGTCTTTTTCGGCTTCCACCTGGCGCAGTACCTGGCCGCGCCGCTGTTTCCGCTCTTCCAGGTGCGCGAACTGGGCCTGGCGGACGACCAGATCGGGATCGGCACCGCGCTTTTCTACCTGACCGTGCTGCTGGGCTCGACCCGGCTCAACGCGCTGGTGCGCAAGTTCGGGCACAAGAACCTGACCGGGATCAGCGCCGCCGGGCCTGGCCCTGTACGCGCTGTTGCTGGCGCTTTCGAGAACCCCGGCCCACTTCTACTGGACCTCCATCGTGGGCGGCCTGAACTACGCCCTGCTGATCGGCTCGTACGCCAATTACCTGCTCGAAGAGATCCCGGTCGAAGACCTGCCGGCCCACCTGGCCTGGTACAACGTCGTCCTGAACGCCTCCATCCTGATCGGCTCGCTCAGCGGGCCGCTCATCGCGCAAGCCGCCGGCCTGGGGGCGGCCCTGATCGTGGTCGCGCTGCTGCGCTTCCTCTCCGGCCTGGCCATCCTGAAGTGGGGGTAGGTTTTTCTGGCACTAGCGTTTCCTAAGTTTGTCATTTCGAGCGCTAGCGAGAAATCTAGCACGCCGGAGCGCGGATTCTCCTCCCCGAAATGCCATTGTGGGCTCTACCATTTCCGGCGGGAAAAATACCGAAAAATGGGATGCGAGCGCGCGTACGCGCGCTCGCATCCCATTTTTCGGACCTCTATCCGGTTAAAGACGAGAGAACCTAATTGTGGTAATATCGAATCGTGGAAAATGTAAAGGTCGTTGCAACCAATCGCAAGGCAAAATTCGAATACTTCCTGATCGAAATCTTCGAAGCCGGGATCGCGCTGCAGGGCAGCGAGATCAAATCGATCCGCGCCGGGCAGATCAGCCTGACCGAGGCCTACGTCCAGACCGACGGCCAGGAGGCCTGGTTGATGAGCGCGCACGTCGCGCCCTACGAGCAGGCCAACCGCTTCAACCACGACCCGCTGCGCCCGCGCCAGCTGTTGCTGCACAAAAAAGAACTGACCGAGCTGTGGGACGCCGTCCGCCAGAAGGGCATGACCGTCATCCCCACCCGGGTGTACCTGAAGAACGGGCGCGCCAAGGTGGAAATCGCCCTGGCGCGCGGCAAGAAGACCTACGACAAGCGCGAAGCCATCGCCAAACGCGACCGCGAACGCAGTACCGCCCGGGAAATGCGCGTCCGCTGAGCCAGGGAGAAATCTATGCCTCCGTCCACCATCGGTGGGATCAACCGCCTGCCCGAAGAACAGAAGCGCAAGATCTACAGCCGGGTCATCCCGCCGGCCCTGCTCGAGCGCTTCCACCTGCCCGCCCGCGATTCCGTCCGCCTGCAAACGTTGCTCAAGTTCGATTTCGAGGCCGGCTCGTCCGACGTGGAGATGTCCCTGTTCCACGAGCCGCGCTTCCCCGACCCGCTGCTGTACGGGCACCTGACCGACACGATGAACGGCCAGATCCACGTGCTGCTCTACATCCTCAACGATCCGGACTCCCCGCGCTTCAACGTGGACCAGATGCCGGACGGCCGCAAAACCAGGTTCGGCACGCTGGTGCGCAACCTGGAGGCCGAGAAAGCCGCCCTGCAAGCCGGCCTGGCCCCCGGACAGGTGCGCAGCGGCCTGCGCATGCTCTCGGAGGCGATCCGCTCCTTCGAGGACTTCATCGAAAGCCTGGGGCACGACATGTACTTCGTCGAGCCGCTGTACTATCACAACGCGGTCATCTTCGAGCGCTACGGGCTGGCCTACCAGATGGGCCGCCGCCGGATGGAAGCCTATCACGCCGGGTTTTCGGAAGGCGGCGCGTACACGCCGCTCTTGCACGAGGGCAACCCCTTCCGCCAGCCGGGGGCGGCCGACAGCATCCGCCTGCGCTCGTGGGCCATCCACGACGGCATCCTGGGCGAGCCGTTCACCGATGTGACCATGTACAAGCGCATCGGCAAATCCGCCGGGGTCAACACCACGCCCGGCTGCGGCTGGTAACCCGAAAAAAAAGGTCGCGTGCTGCGCACGCGACCTTTTTTTTCGGACTGCTATCCTGCTAAATTACGTCGGCCGCGCCACGGAGCGCATCTGCTGGATCTCGTCCCGGGTGTACAGCCAGTGGCCGGCGTCCGGCTGCGATTTGACGAACGCGCGCGCAAACTGCAGGTCGTCCAGCACCTCCTGCACGCCTTCGTAGCCTGCGTCGCACATCAGCACGCCGACCTGGGTCCGCAACCCGTCTCCCAGGTCGTGCACTCCCAGGAACTCGTTCAGGCCCTTGCCCACCCGCTTGGCGATCATGGCCGGGACCCTGCGGGTAGAAAACTCTTCGAACAGGGACAGGAAATAGCCGTCGTTCGACCAGGCCAGGGTATCCGACGGGCGCAGCATGCCTTTGAACTGGTCGGCCATTTTGCGCAGCAGGGCGTTCAACATGTCTTCGCTCAGGTCTTCGCGCATCCTTCGGAACGGGCTCAGGTCGGCAAACAGCACCCCGAAGCGCTCCAACTCCATGCGCTTGAGGCGTTCCATGGCAAAGATCAAACGCACCGAGAAGAACGACTTGGTGTACAGGTGGGTCACCTGGTCGTACGGCGGCTCGCGCAGGTTGTCCCGTTTGTCGCGCAGGCGCTGGACCAGGCTGGTCAGGTCGTGGATGTCGACCGGCTTGAGCAGGAACAGGTCCGGCTCGATCGGCAGGCTCTTGGCATAGTAGGCGTAGGCGGTCACGACCACCACCGGGATGGTCTTCATGCGCTCGTCGGCGCGCATTTTTTGCAGGATCTCGACCCCCGAGATGCCGGGCAACTGCAGGTCCAATAAGACCAGGTCCGGCTGGAGCACGGCCAGCCGCTTCATGGCCTCGACCCCGTCGTATACGATTTCAGCGCGGTAGCCGGCCATGTCCATGACGTGCCGGAACAGCGTCGCCACGTCGCGGTCATCTTCGATCAGTAAAGCAAATGGTTTGTCCATAAGACCACACCTTGTCAAAAAATCGTGACTGCTCAGCCCATTTTCTGAAGAGACCGAAAAATGGTGTGCGCAGGGCGTACGCCCCCACGCACACCATTTTTCGGCAATTCCTCATTAGGTTTGAGCAAATACAAAAAATAAAGCGAAAAAAGTAACGGTATCTTTCCGGTGCGCCAATGGGTGGAGGTCAATCCACTTCCCCCGTCCTCGTTGAGAAGATACCAGAAACGCCTATTAAAATTATACAACTTCCAGGGGCGCAGGGGGCGAAAAATAGTACTTTCGCATACAGTTGCAATTTTATTGGGGGGCCTCCCGTTGCGCTTTGGAACGGTTGCGGCTGGTTTCAGGGAGCCGTGGCAGCCTGCTGGCACTCGATTTCCGCCTGCTCCAGGTACGCGACGGTACAGGCCGGACGGGCAGGGTTGGCCAGCATGATCGTCTCGGGCCACGGGAACGGACCCGGCACGTCCAGCCCCGGGTAGGTCGCGCGCAGCGTCTCCTGGTACCAGTCGAAGTGCAGCAGGTCGGCCGCCACCACCGCCAGGTCGGGGCGCCGGCCCAGCGCGAAGTGGTAGTACCACAGCGCAAAGACGGCCCGGTCGCCGCTGGCGAACACCAGCGCGTTTTGCGGCGCTTCGGCAAGCACCTGCTCCCCGAAGCGTTCGGCGCGCAGGTCCGCGGAGGCGTCTACCTGCCCGATCTGGAAGGCGGAGCGGCCGGCCAGCCAGGCGATGGCGAGCAACCCCACGGCCCGGCCCAGGGACGGCAGCCGCCCCGCCAGGCTACGCTCCAGCCCGGCCAGCCCCAGCCCGATCCAGATCGCGAACGACAAGGCCAGCGGCGCCAGGTAGGCGGAGGCATCCTCCGGGCGGTAGAAGAGCGCAAAGGCCAGCGATCCTGCCGCGCTCCAGGCCGTCAAGGCGTACAGGCGCGAGCGGGATCCGTAAACCACCAACCCCAGCAGACCCAGCAGCAAGCCGATGAAACCGAACTGCGCCAGGGTCAGCCCGGCCGCGGCCCGGACCCGCTCCCCCAGCCCGGCCAGGCCGAAGTCCAGGTAGTAGCTCTGGTACAGCCGCCCCGAGACCAGCCACCACAGCCGCGCCGGCGTGACCGCGTTGCCCCAGTTGACCGGCGGCCCGGACAGCGCGCGCAGGGGGATCAGCAGGTAGGGGGCCAATCCCGCCAGGAAACCCGCCAGCTGGCGGCCCAGGGCGGGCAGGTCGAGCTTCAGATCGCGCAAGCGGGCGCTCCCGGCCGGGGCGCGCAGCGCGCCCAGCAGGAAGGCCGCCGGCAGCAGGAAGAGGGCCGTCAGCCTGGTTGCCCAGCGCCAGCCCGAGCGCCAGCCCGCGCCCACCGTCCAGCCAGGCTTGCGCATGGGGAGAAACCGGGCGCGGCCGGGCGTACAGCCAGATGACCAGCGCCACCAGCAAAGCTTGCAGCGCGTACACCTCGGTGATCACGGCCTGCGACCAGACCAGGGGCGCGGCGCCGAAGGCCAGCCCGGCGGCGACCCCGGCCGGCCAGCGCCGGGCCGGCTGCGCAGGGGACAGGGAGCCCGTCACCGTCCCGTAGACCAGGGCGGCCGCCAGCGCGGTCAGGACGGCGGACAGCAGGTTGGTGCGGAAGGCCAGCGCGCCGAGCGGCAGCAGTTGGAAGCCGCGCGCCAGCAGCAGGTAGAGCGGGTAGCCGGTCGGGTGGGCCACGCCCCCGGTCGCGGCGGCGGCGATCAGGTCGCCCCCGTCGGCGCCCCCGTTGGCCCAGGTCAGGCCCGGCGCCAGGGTGCGCAGGTACAGGCCCAGCAGCGCAAGGAACAGGAGCGCGGGGGGCAGGCGTTCTCGCAGCGACCGTGGGGGCAATGGCATCACGTCTCTTAAGAGGAGGCAGCCCCGCGTGTAGCGGGGCTGCAAGCTGGGGAGTTATCTGCCGGCCAACGCACAGGAGCCGGACCCTGGCGCTTGCGCACAGGGCGCCGTGGTCTCCGCCCTTTCAGCGCCCGGGATCAGGGCGCTTGGAAGGTCGCCACGTATACGCCGGAGCCGGTCCCGCGGGCGCAGGCGATGCCGTCTTCGTTGGTCGTTGGCAGCGCGACCCAGGCGGGCGTGACCGCGTACAGGTTGTAGAAGTACAGCGTCATCACCTTGTCGGCGACCCCCGCAAAGCAGATGGTGGCGCTGCCGGCGGCCGGGGAGAGCGCATCGATGCGGTCGCCCTGGTCATAATAGGTCAGCAGGCAGCCCTGGCGCACCTTGTGCACGCCGGCGGGCAGGTCCTTGGGCAGCGGGGTCTGGATGTCGCCATACAGGGTGACGTCCGGGTCGAGCAGTTCGATCTCCAGCGTGCAGAACCCGCCGATCGAATACAGGCCGGTGACCGGGATCACGACTTCCGAAGGCGGCGGCTTGACCGTGCCTTTGCACTTGTTGCGCAGTTTCCCGTTCGGCAGGATGCAGGGGTCGTCGCCCTTCTTGGGAAGCGCAACCGAGGGGGCCTCGTCCTGGCTGGCGGACAGGCTGGGGTTGGCCGAGGGGGTCGCCATGGCCGCCTGGTTCCAGGCCAGGGCCGCAATGCCCACGAAGAGGGCCAGTAAGAGGATGGCGCGTACGGTTTTGTTCATTCTGTGTTTTCCTTTCCCATACAGGGCGCTTGTCTCCCGAAGGGGCACGAACGCCCGGTGCTTTGATTTCATGGTAGCACAATCCGGGAGGAGCGCCCTCGGGTTTTGTTCGGATTTCCAGGTAGTTTGTACTGACTCAGTCTACATGATAAAAGGTGGCAAAATGGTGTGCGTGGCCATACCGCCAAGCACACCAAGTACGCCGTACCTTTACTAGACCTGCGCAGACTTCGATAGTTTGTCATTTCGACCGGAGGGAGATCGCTTTCCCGCCAGAGGGACATCGCCTCCCTACCGGTCGTCGAAATGACGAAAAGGAGGAGGATGTCCTCGTCGAAACGACAAGGCGCAGGAGGGGCGGTCGTCGAAAGGACTTATATGCTGGAGAAGGACTCGTCGATAGCGATTAGGCACACAAGGGGAAGCCTGGCAGTTGATCCTCACGGCAAGCGGAAGACCACTTCCAATTCCACGTCCCGGCGCAGGTCGGTCTGGATCAGCAGGTTGTCGCCCTGGACCGTCGCCTCCAGCGAGACCGAGACCAGTTGGGCGCGCGCCGGCAGGTGCACCCGCAGCGTGAGCGGGACCGCCAGCGTCCCGGGCTGCTTGTGCACCTTCAGCCGGTAGACCAGCGCCCCGGGCGCGCCGGTCGCGTCCAGCACCGAGGCCGGCAGGGCGAACTTGAAGCCCGTGTTCCAGGTCTCGCCGCCGGGCACCACCAGCAGGGTGCCGAAGCCGACCACGCCGGGCGCTTCCTCTTCCAGCGCGTCCACCCGGGCGGGGACGGCCCGGCCCAGGATCATCTGGCCCGCCGGGATGGCGTGCGGGCTGGCCTCCAGCAGTTCCGTCCCGGCCCCCTTGTAGACCCGCAGGTAATCCCAGTAGCAGCGGTCGACCGGGTACTTCTCGACCAGCGTGATCTCGCCGCTGTTCCACTGCACGCAGGGCACGCGCGGGTCGGCCCGGTTCTTGTGGGCCGCCACCAGCACGGCCTCGGGCGCGGCGACGTCGCTCAGGTCCAGGTCGTAGGCCAGGCTGAGGTCCACCAGGGCGTTGGTCTTGTTGAAGCCCACGTTGGTGTCGGCCAGCATCAGATAATCGCCCGGTCCCGGGCGCAGGGCGTTGTCCAGGTCCTTCCCGGCGAGCAGGCCCTCCAGTTGGGGGTCGTCGAACTGCAGCAGCAGGTGCCGTTCCTGCAGCGCCCGCGCCAGCAGCCCGGCCAGCGCGCGCCAGTCCAGGCGCTCCCCGCCGGTCAACTTTGCCAGCAAAGCCCTGGAAATGTCGTCGATGAACTCTTTGCGGTACCAGTCCGGCGGGCGGCGGCTCCCCGGGCGGCGGCTCCTTGGCCGCGCGCATGTAGGCGACGGCGTTCTCGCTCGTCAGCGGGTAGGGCGCGCCGTCCACTTCCAGCGGCCCGAGCTGGCCCAGCAGCATCACCAGGAAGCGCTGGTCGATCGCGATGGCCCCGTCCACCGAGTAGCCGTGCTTGTAGGCGAACAGGTTCTCGACCCACAGCACGGTGGTGGGGAAATCGCTGAACCAGTTGGCGTCGCGCAGGATCAGCACGCTGCTGTTCATGTACTGCTGCAACTGCCAGGGGGCGGCCGGGTAGGGCCTGGTCCAGTCTTCCTGCACGTCGCTGTCCACCGCTTCGAACTCCAACGAGAGCACCTGGCCGTCCCGCAGCACCAGCACGCCCACGGTGGTGATGAAGCCGCCGGTGGGGCGCAGCTCGTCCTCGTTCTGGATCAGCAGCAGGTAGGTCTTGGGGCCTTCCTGGCTGGCGCCCAGCGCAACCGGGGCGGCCGTGGCCAGCGCCAGGCCGTCGTCGGCCAGCGCCAGCAGCGGGTCGAGCTCCTCCGTCAGCAGCGCGCCCAGGCGGGGCGACAGGCGCCCCGCGTCGATCGTCGCCCGGACGGCGAGCGCCTCATCGAGCGCCGCGCGCGCCCGGGCCAGCCCGGGTTGGGCCTCCACCAGCAGGGCGGTCATCCCGGCCGGGTCTGCCCGCAGCGCCGCCGGGGAAGCCGTCGCGCCCGCGGGACCGGCCTCCAGGGCCGCCAGCAACGGGCTTGCGGCCCCGTACCCCTGGGCCGCGGCCTCGAGCAGATGGTCGCCCAGCGCGGCCAGGTCGGGCGCGCTGGCCAGGTCGGCGCCGTAGACCGGCAGCCAGCCCAGGGCCGGGCCCAGCCACAGCAGCGGGCCGCTTTCAGCGCGGAAGCGGGCCCAGTCGTTTTGCAGCGCCGCCAGCTGCGGGCCGGCCGCTTCGAGCGTTGCCAGGTCGGGCGGGCCGTCCGCGAGGGACGAGCGCATCTCCAGCGCGCGGGTATAGACGGGCAGGGCGGCCTGGTACACCTTGCGGGCTTTGAGCCCGCCCAGCACGGCGGCCAGCAGAGCGGCGCCGGCCAGCAGCAGGAGCAGGGAGCGTTTCAAGGCCCGCGCCCGTTGCGCTCCCCGGGAGCCTCCGTCCGCATCCGTCTCCCCGGCGGCCGCCCCTTCGCATTCCAACAGCGGGGAGGCCTGGCCGGAGAGGCGGGCCAGGGAACGCTCGCGGTTCAGCACAGCTTCCGCCAGGCTTTCCAGGCCCTTGCGGTGCCAGTCGCTCAGCGTGCTGGCCGAGCCGAACTCCACTTCGTCGCCCACCAGGCGGTACTTCGCGGCCTGCTCAGCGTCCAACTCCTCGGCCGGCGCGCCGTAGACGAAGTACAGGATGGCCGGGTCGATCCGCCCCCAGGCCTCCAGTTGCGTGCGCGGGAAGGGCGTGCCCAGGTGGAAGGGCGCGAAGTACAGCGCGGCCAGCAGGCCGAACTCGCCCCAGCGCGGGTCCAGGCGCAGCCCCTGGCGCGGCGGGACCGCCGGCTGCAGCCCGCGGAACAGGCCGGCCAGGGCGCCGACCAGCTGCCCGCCGGGGCTGGTTCCCCGCAGGCCGGGGTTGGCGGCCAGCAGCTCGCCCACGAACAGGCTCCGGGTCCAGGGATGCTCGTCCAACTGGCCCGGGTCGCGCGCCTGGCGCAGGATCTCTTTCAGGCTTTCGAAGGCGGGCGCGGCGTTATCCATGCGCGAGCGCAGAATTGATCCTCATGTTGTGCAGGTAGGTCGCCAGCACGCAGATGTTGTCCAGGCCCTGGCGGATCAGCGCGTCCAGGTCGGCGCTGACCTCCGCGACTTCCCTTTCGGTCTCGGACAGGTCCGGGAAGTCGTAGGTGCGCCGTTCGAGCACGTGCGAGAGCAGGTAGATGTGCTCGTACAGCGAGGGGAACTCGCTCTGCAGGGCCTCTTTCTGGCTGGACTGCATCACCAGGATCAGGTCATAGGCGTTGAGCATGGCCTCGTCCACGCGGGCGGACTGGTGCCCGGAGAGGTCCAGCCCCAGGTCGCGCGCAGCCGCCAGCACGCTGGGCAAGGCCGGCTGGCCGGGCGAGGCCCAGGTGCCGGCGCTCCCCACCTGCCAGCCGGCGCTCGCCCCCTTTTCTTGCAACGATTTTTGGAACAGGGCTGCCGCCAGGGGAGAGCGGAAGCGGTTGGCCATACAAACAAAGAGGACGGAGGGCATAGGGCCGCCTTTCGTAGCCGGCGTCGCGGGGAAACGGGCGCGCCAGGCCATCGAGGTTCGGGAAATTGGTTGGGTGGGTTTTGTCATTTTGACCGGAGGGAGAAATCTTTTTTAACCGCCAGGAACGCGTAGAGCGCGGTATAGACGCCAAGGAACACAGGCAACTGGTCCTTTCGACCGCTCGTTGTTGTCATTTCGAGCGGAGGGAGAAATCTTTTAACCGCCAAGAACGCACACTGTCCCGGTGTCCTTCGGGAAAGAGCGCCAAGGATTCTTTATAGACGCCTCCGAAAAATGCTCAAGCCGCCGTCCTCGGCGGCGGGGAAAGTGCCCCGTATGGGGTACGCCGCCTGGAGCGTATTTTACGAGATCGACAATGAGGAAGCGAGGGCGCTCGTCAAAATGACAGCCAGCAGGCCAGCAGGCCTTCCGGGCGGTAGTACCACAGCGCCCAGGCGGCCAGGGCGAGCAGGGCCAGGCACAGCGCCAGCACGGCCCACTTGCGATCGAGCGGCCGGCGCGCGCCGCGCAACTGGCGGGGGAGCGGCCGCCGGCGCTCGCGCTGGAAGACCGGGCAGCGCTCGTAGACCGGCGACAGGCACAGCAGCCGCTGCTGTTCCAGGCTGACCGCCGCGACGGGCCGGGCCTGGAAACACAGGTTCCACTCGGCCGGGTAGGCCAGGCAGGTGTGCGGGTCTTCCAGCAGCCCCAGGTGGGGACAGGAACCCGTTTTCTGCGCGGCCCGCAGCTTAGGGCTTGGAGGGGTCGGGGCTGGGGAGGTCAGGGGAGGCATCGGAAGGTTCGGACATTCTGCTCAGGTAGGAGCTGGGCGCGGGCAGTTCCGCCGTGTAGACCCTGGCCGGCTCTGCGGGCTGCGGCGCCGGTTTGGTCCCGCTCGGGGTGTAATAGGCGTTCTTCTCGTTATACGGAGAATAGTACTGGTAGCCGCCGTAGTAATAGTTGCGGTTGCGCGGGATGCGGTTCAGCACCACGCCCACCACGCGCGCCCCGGCCCGCTTGAAGGTCTCCAGCGTCACCCGGGCCGCTTCGGCGTGGGTGGTCCCGGGCTGGATCACCATGATGACCGCGTCCACCTTGGCGGCCAGCACCTGCGCGTCGGCCACCACCGAGGGCGGCGTGTCGATCACCACCATGTCCACCTGGGCCTGCAGCTCTTGCAGGATGGCTTCCATGCGCGCGGAGCCGAGCAGCTCGGCCGGGTTGGGCGGCAGGCTGCCGCTGGTGACGATCATCAGGTGCGGCAGGTCCACCTTGCTGCGCGCCACGCTGATCGCAGACGCCCCGTTGCGGAACAGATTGCTCAGGCCGTCGCGGTTGGACATGCCGAACATGCTGTGGATGTGCGGGCGGCGCATATCGGCGTCCACCAGGGCCACGCGCTTGCTGGCCTGGCTGAAGATGGCGGCCAGGTTGGTCGGCCACGGTGGTCTTGCCCTCGGCCGGCCCGGGGCTGGTGACCAGCAGGGTGCGGATCGGCTGCTGCACGCCGGCAAACTCCAGGTTGGTGCGCAGCGAGCGGAAGGCCTCCGAGACCGGCGAGCGCGGCTGGCGCGAGACGTACACTTCCTCCGGGCTCTTGCGCCGGTACTTCATCTCGGCCACGAAGCCCAGCACCGGCAGCCCCAGCACCCGCTCCACGTCCTCGGGCGTCTTGAGGGTGTCGTCCAGGTATTCGATCAGGAAGACGATCCCGGCCGCCAGCATCAGGCCGACCGCGGTCGCCAGGGCGGTGTTGACCAGCGGGCGCGGGCCGGATGGAGCTTCCGGCCGGACGGCCGGCTCGATGCGCACGATGTTGGGCGTGTTCTGCATGCGCGCCAGGCGGACGGTCTCCAGGCTGCCCAGCAGGTTGAGGTACAGCTGCTGGTACAGGTCGCGCGTGGACTGCAGCTGCGCCAGGCGCGAGCCGGTGCTCGCGCTGCTGTCCAGCGGCTTGCCCAGGATCACCAGGTTGGAGTAGATCTGCTGGTACAGGCTCAGCAGCGGTTGGATCTGGTCGATGCGGGCCTGCTTCTCGGCGATCAGGATCTTGTTCTCGGTCCGCCAGGTGGGCAGGGCCGCGATCTCCTGTTGCAGGGTGGAGACTTCCTCCTCCAGCGGCTTGATCTGGGCCTGCACCTCCGTCCAGCTGGTCCTGGAAGCTCTTGGTGGAGATCTGGTCCACCTGGCCTCTGGATGATGCTGAGCTGGCCCTCCACCTGGGTGATCTGGGCCTGGATGCTGTCCTCGGTGGAGGCGAAGCGCCCGGCCTGCAGGTCCTCGTTCTGCTCGATCAGCACGTCCACCAGCACGTTGGCGATGTCGGCCACCCGCGCGCTGTCGGCATCTTCTACCGTCACCTGGATGATCTGGGTGTCGTTGCTCTGCTGGACCTTGATCTGGTCTTTCTCACCGGATACCCCAGGCGCTCGGAGGCGGCGTCCAGCACGGGCTGGGTGGTCAGCAGCTGGATGTAGGTCTGGACCAGTTGCTGGTCGCTGTAGTAGGTCAGGTCGGAGGACTGCTGCAGCGGCGGGCGCATGACCATGGCGCGGGTGGAGGCCTGGTAGACCGGCTCCTGCAGGTTGCTGCCGAAGTAGCCGCCGGCGCCCCCCAGCACCAGCCCCAGGACCAGCAGCCACAGCCAGCGTTGCACGATGCGGAAATATTCTTTGAGTTCCATGGTAGACTCCTAAGCTGAGATAATTACCTTGTAAATGCGCCCTCACCCCCGGCCCCTCCCCGAAGGGAGAGGGGAGTAGACTCCCTTCCCCCATCTGGGGGAAGGGCCGGGGATGAGGGGTATTCAGAGCGACTCTCGCACGGCCTCGACCACATAGCGCACGTCTTCTTCGCTGAGCGAGGGGTACAGCGGCAGGGTCACTTCGCGGGCGGCCAGGGCCTCGGTGAGCGGCAGCGCCGGGCGGGCGGCGTCCCGGTAGGCGCTGAAGTGGTGCATGGGCGGGTAATGGATGCTGGTCTGAATCCCCGCGCTGTTCATGGCTCCATAAAAGCCGGGCGCGAGCGTGCCTTCGGGCAGCAAGATCGGCAGCAGGTGACAGGCCGAAAGCCCGGGATGGTCGCGGAAGGGCAGGCCCACGGCCGGGCAAGCGCTCGCTCAAGCTCCCATGATACAGCGCGGTCCGGTCGCGGCGCAGCTCGTTGTTGCGCGGCAGTTTGCGCAGCTGGACGCGCCCCAGCGCGGAGCGCAGCTCGTCGATGCGGTAGTTGTAGCCCAGCGCGACCACGTCGTAGCTCCAGGCGTGGCCCTTGTGGCGGTCCCAGGTCAGGCTGGTCATGCCGTGCGAGCGCAGCAGGCGCAGACCGTTTCGGCCAGCGGTCGTCCTCGGTGACCAGCATGCCGCCCTCGCCGGTGGTCATGTTCTTGTTGGAGAAGAAGCTGAAACAGCCGCTCTGGCCCCAGGTCCCCAGCGTGCGGCCTTCCAGCTGCGAGCCGATGGCGTGGGCGGCATCTTCGATGACGGCCAGGCCGTGTTCGCTCGGCCAGCGCGCGGATGGCGGGCATGTCGCAGGCGTAGCCGCCGTAGTGCACCACCAGGATGGCGCGTGTGCGGGAGGTGATGGCGGCCTCGATCGACAGCGGGCGATAGGTTCAAGTTGTCCGGGCCTGCGATGTCCGCGAAGACCGGGATGGCGCCGGTGTAGCGCACCGCGTTGGCGGTGGCCACGAAGGTCAGCGAAGGCAGGATCACCTCGTCTCCCGGCCCCAGCCCGGCGGCCAGGCAGGCCAGGTGCAGCGCGGCGGTGGCGTTGGTGACCGCGATGGCGTGCTTTGCGCCGGTGTAGGCGGCGACTTCGGCTTCGAATTTCTGGGTGACGGCGCCCATCGTCAGCCAGCGGCTGCGCAGCACCCCGGCACCGCTGCTTCTTCTTCGGGGCCGAAATCAATATCGGAAAGCGGAATGCGCCAGTTCATGGGTTTGTTCACTGAGTGCATCCACGTACTTGTCATGCTGAGGGATGGCTGAGTAGCTCGAAGCGCAATGCTGCAGAGCGTATCGGCCGTCCTGGCGCATCGGGAGGGATAGACAAATGCACTAAAACATTTTACGGCCTGTCGGTGTCCGCTGGCCCGCCATGGTCGCAGGCCGGGCGATGCACCCTGCCAGTGACATTCGGGGCATCAGCCAACGTTGCTCTTGAACTGGCGTAGGGCTAACATCATGACATCCTCCGGCAGGAACTGCGACCGCATCGTGGCGAATTCGCGGTTGGCCTCTCGTAGTCGTCCGGGCGGCCCAGGTCCTGCCAGTAGCCCTCGAAGGGATAGCCGACCACCTTCTCGCCGGCCGCGATCAGCTTGCAGCACCAGGTCGGGGAAGTCCAGGTACTGGTCGTGCGGGATGTAGTCCAGCACGCGCGGCTCGAACACGTACAGCCCCATGCTGACCGCGTAGTCGTAGACCGGCTTCTCGATGTAGTCGCAGATCGTGTCCCGCCGTTCCACTGGATCACGCCCAGGTCGATCTTGACCTGGCGGCGGTGGATCGCGATGGTGGCCAGCCCGCCGTGCGCGCGGTGGTAGCGGACCAGTTCGGCGATGTCGAGCGTGGTCAGCACGTCGCCGTTGGTGACCAGGAAGGCCTCGTCCAGGCCGTCGATCAGCGGCGATCGGGCCGGCGGTGCCCAGCGGCTGGTTCTCGTAGCTGTAGCCGATGTGCAGGCCCCACTGCGGCCGCCGTCCAGGAAGAAGGCCTGCAGCAGCTGGGCCAGGTGGCCGACGGTCAGGACGACGTCGTCCACGCCGGCGCGCTTCATCTGGCGCAGCAGCACTTCCAGGATCGGCATGTCGCCGATCGGCATGAGCGGTTTGGGCAGAATGCGCGTGTAAGGCGCCAGGCGGGTGCCCTTCCCGCCGGCGAGAACGATGGCTCTCATAGGTTCCTCCTAAAGATGCAGAGCTTGCCTTTGGCAAAGAGGAAGAGGTCCGCGAATGAATGCCTTCGCGCGCGTAACGCGCTCGGCATTCATTCGCGGGGGTTTATGTGCGAAAGCATCAGCAGGAATACGCGATCATGTCCCCTCTTGCGTCCACCTCGCTGGCGCTTGTCCCCGGTCAGGGCGGCGAGGGGCAGTGTTCGTCTGCCCCGTAGTCGAAGCGCGCCTTTGCCGGGAGCCCTAGATATTCATACCTCCCCACCTGGTACAGCTCCAAATGCTCGCGGATCCAGGCGATGGTGCGGCTGCAGGCCTTCCTCGAGCGAGACCTGCGGGGGCCCAGCCGAGCTTTTCGCGCGCCAGGGAGTTGTCCGAGAGCAGGCGCTGGACTTCGGAGGCTTCGGGGCGCAGGCGCTCGGGCTCGGTGACGATCTCCACCGGGCGGCCGGCCAGGCGGACGATCTCTTGCGCCAGGGCGCCGATCGAGATCTCGCGCCCGGTCCCCAGGTTGAACGTCCCGCCCTCGACGCCGGGCGCTTCGGCGGCGCACAGGAAGCCGCGCACGGTGTCGTCCACGTAGGTGAAGTCGCGCGTGGCCTCCAGGTTGCCCAGGTGCAGCGCGTCGCCGGCCAGCGCCTGGCTGATGATGGTCGGGATGACCGCCCGCCCGGTCTGGCGCGGACCGTAGGTGTTGAACGGCCGCACGGTGACCACCGGCAGGCCGTAGGCGCAGAAGAAGCTCTCGGCCAGCTTGTCGGCCCCGATCTTGCTGGCCGAGTAGGGCGACTGGCCCTGCAGCGGGTGCGACTCGTCGATCGGGACCTGGCGGGCGGTGCCGTACACCTCGCTGGTGGAGGTGTGCACCAGCCGCCCGACGTCCAGGTAGCGGCAGGCCATCAGCACGTTGAGCGTGCCCATGAAGTTGGTCTCGGCCACCTCGAAGGGATGCTCGTACGAGTACGGGATCGAGATCAGCGCGCCCAGGTGGAAGACGGTGTCGCAGCCCTTGACCACCTGGCGGATGGCCTGCCACTCGCGCAGGTCGCCGGCCACGACTTCCAGCCCGGCCTTGAGCGCGCGCGGGACCAGCCGCAGCAGGCCGGCGTCGGCGCGCGAGTTGTAGCGCACGAAGGCGCGCACGCTGGCCCCGCGCGCCAGCAGCGCCTCGACCAGGTGGCTGCCGATGAAGCCGCCCGCCCCGGTGACCAGGACGGTGCGTCCCTTCCAGTTGTGATCTACATTGCTTGGTTGTGCGCTCATTGCTCTGCCTCTATGCGTATATAGCTTGATGCCACGAACGGGACAGGCCCCTTCCAGTTGTCGTCCATGTTGGTTTCCATTGCGTTCACTTGTGACGCGCCGCCGCCGACCGTCCGCCCCGCGAAGGCGTCAGCCGGAGACGGGGGAAAGTGCCCGTTAAGGGTACGGCGGCGGGAGCATGGGTGGCGGCTGGAGCATTGTTGTCATCCATGTTGGTTTCCATTACGCTTACTTGTGACATGCAGCCGGCCGTTCGCCCCGTGAGGGCGTCAGCCCGCCCGGGGGTACGGCGAAGGGAAAAGGTCTTTTTCAGAGAAGTACGGTCGTTTTCCATGCGAAATAAACCCCTTGGTGTTTTGAAAACAGTTCGGCTTGATTAACTACGTGGTTTTCGTAAACAGCAGATAGTGATCAGTATTCAGTAATCAGTTCCGCTGTCACCCCCTTGCTTGTCCCGGACAGGGAGATTGAATTTCCTGTAGAGCAGCTCTAACGATATGCTTCGCTGCGATGTACGATCAAAAGAATCGTGACCTGGCGATTTCCCCGTCGAGGTTGTAGATAACCCGCCAAATCGACCGTGTGGGATGCACTCGGCACGCTCATCCAGCGTTAGGATCGGATGTGTGGGGTGAATCCCGCCAGGTTTCCTTGAAACGAACAGTCTCTCCACTTTCTTTATCGTTTTCAAAATTCGATCATTTATCCAATTCAGCTTCGAACCAGGCGATAACCCCCGAACTAATACGAATACCCTTTTCAACAAGAGCTGTGACAGCTGTTAATGCCCGTTCCCTTGTAATGAGACCAGCAAGGTATGCAGCTAACAACACACCTACTGTACCTTTGGTTTCCAATCCCATCGCCCGGGCAACACGTCTACCCAAACGTTCATCGATCAATACCCAATCCGCTTGTACCTCACGAGCCAATAAGAGTGTTTGAAATTCACCGGGATCCAAACCCAGTAAAAGGGGTTCCACTGTCTTTTCTAACTCTTTCAGCGATTTTCCGGCTGGTTCGAGAACTCACGTCCCAATTCATCTTCCGCATGATCAATCACAGAGAAACCATGCTCAGAGAGTAGACGGTAGAATTCCAACCGATCAACCTCCAACACCTGGGCTCCAATCCCCGAAGAAATCTTTCCTTGTTCATAAAGATGCCCCAATGTATAGATGACAACTTTCCTAGAGAAGGAATCTCGATCTTCTCTGGATGCTACCAATAATTCTTCCGGAAACTTTACGTTTACAGCCATTACCTTTTCTCTCCTTCGACTTCCCGGAGGGGAAGCTGTCGCGCAGAAGTTCTTTAACTATACTTCCTGCGGCGATTCTAACATACAACCCGCCTGCCCATGCGCGGGCCTCGGTAGAAGACCGGGCCGGGGGATTCGCGTTTGACCGTCAGGGACAGCGACAGAGGAAGGGGGACAGGAGCAGCAGACCCAACCCGGCGGCCAGCAGGTCCAGCGGGCGCTTGGCGGCGTGCGAATACCAGTGCGGCCGCAGGGTCACCGGGCCGGGAAGGGAAAAGGTCGTTTTCAGAGAAGTGCGGTCGTTTTCCATGCGAAATAAACCCCTTGGTGTTTTGAAAACAGTTCGGCTTGATTAACTACGTGAGTCTCTGCAAAATGGCTGTCTTACCACAGAGCGCACGGAGTACACAGAGAATTAATGATCGAAGATCCATCTCCCCCATTTCCTGGAATACCTGTTCAAAGAGAGCTATCGAAAATGGGAAATCAGTGGTGAAACTTATTCATATAAGCGATCAGTATCCGCCAGGGCGTCCCCCCCCCATGCAACCAATCCTACCAGGCCATCCAACTGAGAAGCCGGCGTGGAATGTACACCCATCTTCCGCCGGAAATCGCGATCAACCTGTTTGCGCTGCTTGA
>CAWGNR010000009.1:0-133899 GCA_963823985.1 uncultured Chloroflexia bacterium | reverse complement strand
CTATGTAACGCCTGGACTCCTCCACGTATTGCTCTGTTCCGCCTCGTTCCGTGCCCGCATGGCGAGGTACTCAATGCCGCGCGGCTCGAGTTGAAACCAATCGCCAATGTTTCGCTCCCGGCCATCAGCGATGGCGAAGTTGCGGATTCAAATTTATTTCTGGCGATAGATCAGCCCGAGCGCGAGCAGCCGGCGAAGCTCGTTGTAGGACGGATATGTCTTTGTCGTCCCGGCGATAGCTGACGTTATCCCGGATGTTTTTGAGGTGCCGCAGTTCAGCATCCGTCACAAAGCCATTTACTATAAACCGAAGCTGCGCGATTTCCTCCTCCGCCACGAGTTTCTGCCTACGCTGCACCTGTCGAAAGGCTCCCGATCTTATTATGTATCTTCTCTCCCATGTGGTAACACAACCTATTCCTGGAAAAGCAAACGATTTTGTTGTTGTATCATAAGTAGTACTTCCGTCAGAATAATAAGTAGTTAATGCACTATCCGCCGTCATTATGATAAAGTCTTGATTTATACATGAAATTAATAACGTCATTTTTCACCTAGAATTTGCAGACCCAACGAGACTGTCGAAAAACCCTTTGATTGAAAAATCTTCGGAAAAATCTCCCACATTAGGCTTAAAAATCGCCAAAATGTTGTGCGGAACACAAAAAAACAGGTGTTTTTCAATGTTTCTGTCCCACTTTTCAATGATCACTTTTTGAAAAGGGACTTATTCGACAGTCTCAACGGCTCGCGTTACCGGCGGCTGGCAGAGACAACTCGCTCCACGAAACGCATAAACCCAAAGATACGAAAAAAGCTCATTTGGCGGTGAGAATCCGACCATGCCGCGTGCACGCCGTGTTGGGCAGGCAAAAAATCATAACTCTTTTGTAAACTCATCTAATAGTCTAGTGCTTATGTGACTGCAATAAAAAGTACATATCGGACAAAGACACCTCTTCTTGCAGAGAGGTAATCATCTATCGACTTTTTTATTGACGACATACCCAGTGTGATTGCACCACCAGTTACAAGACCTGTTCCTATTGGATTTAAACTTAGCAGGGGTGAGTAGCCCAATTGCAGCAGTTGTAACTCCGAGACTTAAGCCTCTCGCAGCACTTTTGGTTGAGTGAATTCGCGATGCAGCTAAGAGATCCCTTATTCGATGAAGTTCAGGATAAATAACATCGCGTTTGATTTCTCGGGCAAGCTCCTTAGCTGAAGAAGAACCAGAAATCTTTAGGCGTTCTCCAACGGCAACCCTAAGCGCATGCTGAAACCGTTGAAACGCAGGTTTCTCTTCCTTGCGCAAGCGAATGATCTCTTTAATCGATATGTTATGGGAAATTGGTAAATCTAATTCAAAAGCGATATCATCAGTTTCCAGAGACGGGCGCGAAGCTAGCAAACGCTTATGAATGGGATTGATGTTCCTAATGGTGACAGAGATCGCTTGGCTGCTAATGCATCCGCACTTAATCCTGCAAGGTATTTTTGAACAACACTAATTGCTACTGCGCGCTTGATCTCAAATCACCCCTTGAGATCTTCTCATGGAGCGAGCAGATGCTGCCCCACTCCGAATGTTGAAATTCAGGATGATCTAAACGGTAGTCCAGATGCAAATGACCATTTTCTTTATTTTTATTCGGCATGTCATACGGGCCGATTTTGCGATCTCGTTTGCAAGTGAAACAGTATTAGTGAAAGCCTTGTGTCTCCCTGCCCTCATGCGCATGTTTTTTGAAATGCAGGTGACAAGTGGGTGTTCTTACCTCAAAGCTAATCAAGTGGTATGCACCATCTTTCTCAAGCAACTTTATAATCTGAACAAACGGTGTTAACTGTTGAATTAGGATATTTATGTCTTTATGGTGATTGAATTCAACAATATGAAAAAGCGCCTGATCAGGAAGAATTATTCTGTCAAAATAGTGCCATGTGTGTCGAAACAGCCCATTGATTTCTTTTTTTAATCAGTCAATGTGATAAGCCTCCAAGCTCGCCTGTAAGATCAATTCCTTTACCGGCTGTCAATTCGATAATTTCACTTGGTTCTTTCGTTACAGAAATAGTAGGTTCCGGCGCAGAGTTCAAGAGAGTATCAAGCCCAGATGAGCAATTGAGAACCTTCTCAAGAGAAAGTTCATCTTTTACACGATGAATTTTCATCCAATCTCTTAAACCAATACATACTTATCTATCCCTTTGCAATAATCTTGGGCATTTTGCCACTTCCATTTCGCATGAATTATATAATCATATACATTAATGTGTTGGTTTTTAGAATCTATCTCACCTGCCCAAATATTTCTTTAGCGGATGCATTCCGCAAATTATTCTATGGGAGGGCTATGCAGACGCGTTCCGCTTAATTGCCTTTTGGCTTGCACCTGCTGATTTTCTGCGGATTAAACGAACACTACCATTGTTTGACCCTAACATCATCTCCCTAACTATACGATTTTTGCACCCTTAAATCAATAGTCATCTGTCAAAACAGGCGGGATTTACCCGCCTGTTTATGACAGATCATTATTGATTTAGAGGCGTGAAAATTGTATAGTATGAATAGCGTTGTTTATCAGGTCGGTTTTTAATGTGAGTACTCATAATAATTTCAGTAATCAGTACTTCGTCTTAGCTTGAAAGCAAGGAGGATTGCTATGTACTGTTCAAACTGTGGTCTAGAGCTAAATTCTGATGCTAAATTTTGTTCAAGATGTGGGACAAAAACTCAAAATGCCATACCGAACGAGCATGAGGACGAGAAGCATGAGCCCATTTCTATTTTCTGTCCGAAGTGTACAAGCAATGACAAAATAGAGAAGGTGACATCGATTGTGAAAAGTCAGAGACGTACTCGCGAACAGACTGATTGGGTAACAGATACATTACAGGGATGAAGATGGTAAAGAGCGGTCTTACTCATATCCACGTTCTTATGATGTAGTTGAAAGTACCGACTTAGCAAAACGCTTGTACTTCCCTACCAAAATTACTCAAGTAAAAAAGTACTCCTCCTGTGCGTTGATTTTAGGATTTTTGTGGCTAATCGGTGCTTTGCCCTATATCCTTCATAGGACTTCTTAGTGGTGGCGTGATTGGAATCGAGCACGGCGCACTTCTATCCGCCCTCGGTATTATCGTTTTCATGGCAAAAGTTAGTCATGATAGAAATGAAAGAACCCGAGTTGCAGTTGAGACACCATTATGGAAAAATGCAATTAAAGTATGGAACAGATTATATTATTGCTATAGAGATGATATCGTGTTTGATAGCCTCAACATAAAAAGCACTTGTCAACCAGAAGGTATTATTAAGTTTTGTTACGAACAAAAAGCAAATGGAGAACCAAATTCCTCCAACGCCTCAAAAACCAGATATTTCCCGGCCTCTTACAAAGCAGGAGTTTGCCAAATTGACATTTCGTCAGCGATTTGCAGTGAAAGAATTTGGCTATTTGCTCTCGCCAGAGGATGCTGAAACGGTTGGTAAGATGCTTGCCGATCTTCAGGATGAAGAAGCACGTAAGTTTAGTCAAGAACAAGGGAATAAGGTTACTTACTCAGTATAAATATATCTATAACGGCGATACAACAATGTATTAGCGCGGACGGCCGGACATTGCACTTCATCAGCTAAAAGCATGAACACCATAATCTCCGACGTCGGACATTCACTGCTTGGAAGAGGAGTTTGAGGAGTAGGCAAATGCAGAAATGACAGGCGGGATAAACCCGCCTGTCGTCCATTACTCCTCAAACCCTTCCACCACCCACCTAATGTCCGGCGCCGGAAATTCGAAGGGGATATCGCGCATGAGATGTTCCATCTGTGCATAGTGGGCCACCTCTGGTGCGAAGTGGTCCAGGACGAACATGATATTGTAGAATTCCATCGGCACGATCTTCTCGCGTCCAGCATCTTTGCGATGGCCGGGAGGGGGCACTTGTTTCCGTAGACCCAGGGCCACATCTCTTTCGACAGCCACGTTTCGCCGATACCCTGCTCCTTGGAAATGGACCGGTAGCGCTGGAAGGCGCGCATGGCCTTCTCAAGGACCGCTCTTGCTTCAGCTTGGGTCATGAAGCCTCCATACGTGCGATGGCGATTCGGACGTTTTCCAACACAATATAGGCGCCAGTCTCGCTCATTGCGTCGCCGGTCATCAGGTCGGCAATCGGACCGTCAAGCAGGGCTTCGGTTTCCTTGAACGTTTCCAATATGAAACGCAAATCCTTGCGAGCCTGGAACAGCCCGCAGGCGCAATCTCTGCCCCGGTTAGCGGGGCAGAGACGCTTGTGGTGTGTAAGGAAGTTTTCGATCATTTTGCCTCCAGCACCGCTCGCAGCCTGTCGCCCTCCGGCAGCCAGCCCGCAAAGCGGATCGCTTCGTTTTCAACATCGACATCGAAGCCTGCGATCCGGCACCACCGTTTGTAATACTTCTCCGCTTCATCCCCATCCCTCACGGCCAGTTCAACAAACCGGTCGATCCACGGCTCGAACAGCTCTTCCTCCGTCTTCAAGGTGAGCAGGAAGTCCAAGTCTCCAAGAGTGACCATATCCATCGCGGTGCCGATTGACTGGAAGTGCAGCCGCGCCGCCTGCTCAAGGACCACGATGGTGTCGAGGGTGTTGCCAAGCTTCCACTTCAGCTCTTTGGGCCGTGAGAGGAATGGGCGCGGCGGTGCGATGTACATCGGGATTGTGTGAGCCCCAACGATCTCGCAGCCAGGGTAGAGCACTTCAACCTGTACTCTAACCAGATCCATTCTCATCCTTTCCGACGTCGGATATTCCCTCATCCCGGTTGCTCTCCAGCGCATACTGCAAGGAGATTTTGTGCGTCGGCTCTTCCTGGTTGATGTCGCCCCAGATGTAGAGCACGGGCTTGCCGTCCACGATCTCGATGTACAGGATCGCGCCGTTGTCTTCAGTCTGCGTACCACAGCCGGGAATAATTACTTCCGCGTATGGTCCGCTGTCCTTGGTCCCCTGGTTCAATCCAAATCGTTGGCTCATAAATCTTGCCGTCCTTATGTAGGGTATTGCAGGAGAGGCACCGTAATGCCTCCCCTTCTCGTTCGTTGTCTAGTGCGCACGCCGCAGCGCGGGCACCAGGCCCAGACCACTATTCCTGCCGGCTCGAATGCCGGCGTTTACGTCGACGGCGCTCTTCCTCAACCGTGTTCAAGTTCTGTCGATGACCGCGCGGGCCGCGATGTACTTGTCGGGCGCGAAGGTGGTGAAGCCGTTGGCCTTGAGCACTTCCTTGACGGCCTGCTCGTCGGCCTTGTAGGTTTTCTTGGCGTACTTGAGCAGGTTCGGCCAGGTGTAGTCGGGATTGTTGCTGATTTCCGACGTCGGAATTGAGGTGCCGGGGACGGTCTCGACTGCTGGCTTGGCCGGCTGCGGCTCGATGACCGGAGCTGCTTCGCCGCTGTTCAGCCAGTTCGTGAAGATCTCGAAGAACTTGGCGTCCGGCTTGGTGACTACCATGTCGGCCATGGTGTCGCAGCGGGTCTTGGAGACGATGGCGTTGTGGTCGACGTCCATGTCGATCACCATGGTGAATTCGTACTCCATGCCGGCGCGCTGGATGGGCGCCATGCCGACCTTCTTGATCTGCGTATTGCCGCGGCTGTCTTTCTCCTGGACATAGTCCATCTTGGAGCGCATGGTGGCCACGATGTGGCACTTGGATTGCAGCATGGTGTCCACCAGCTTGTTGTGCAGCGGGGTGACGTGGCGCCAGGCAACGTATGAATTGCCCTTGCTGCGTGCGGCCGCATTGTCCACCAGCTCCAACGCGCCGCCCTTGCCTTCCCAGGCGTGCGACAGGCTGTCGATAACGATCACGTCGTAGCCTTCTTCTTCCATGCGCCTTGATGGCCTCGACGTACACTTCGGGGCTGAAGCCGCGGTGGTCGTACGGGCAACTCAACCACGTCGAAGTTGAACTTGTCGGCGTACAGGCTAGCGGAACCGCGCTCGGTATCGATGACGACGATTCGGCCGCCTCTCCTGCGAGTACCGTCGCTGCCACGAGGGCTGGTGTAGGTCTTGCCAGAACCGGAAGGGCCGTCGATGGCCAGGCGTGCCTTCAGTTGGGTCTTGGTGGCTTTCTGTGCTTGAAATTGCATGTTGTGTTCTCCTATGGGTTGCAGATTTGCTTTGAACGAACAATAATCGCATAAAAAGCTTGCTTCCTTGTGCAGGGGCCTCCATACTTTCCAGGGCATTGGTAAGCATGTCTCTCCTTTCGTTGATGTATTGCTGCATCTCCTCGCGCGGGTACTGGTCGATCTCGATCAGCTCCGCGCCCATGTGAGCGCCGCTGTACTCTCTCCCGCAGCGCGGACAGGACAGGTAACCGGTTTCATCGGGCGCAAATATTGCTTTGCAGGTTTTGCATTTGGTTGGCCCGCTCATGTCGATGTATTGCACGAACAGCCGCTTGACTTCGTGGCCCAAGCAGCGCATCATCTCGGCGTAGATGTTGACCTGCATGGCGTGAGAGCCGTAAGGCAATTTGCTGGGAGTCAGCCAGCGTGTCGACTTTGAATCCAGGATCATGCCGTCGCGATAGACGTCCATCGTGCCTTCGATGCCCATGGCTTCGATTTTGCGCTCTGCGTCGCCGCTGTCGCCGTGGTGCTCCAGATATTCGTGCATGGCGTTGCCCATCAGCAGGTAGGCGCGAGAATGCAGGTATTCCGGCTGTGTCTGGGTCTTCTCGTACCAGGCTTTGCGCAGGCAGCCGGTGATGTCGGTGACGTGGATGCCGGTGCGCTCGTGGTCTGAGAGCATGATCTGGACCAGCGAATAGTCATACCCGCAGGTCTGTTGAAGGCTCTTGGCGCAGGCCAGGCACGCCTCCTTTGTGACTTCCCCTCTGACCGCCGCTGCACAGCAGCGTGTCGCTATTCAGTTTCTTGATGGATTGGTTGGACATAGAAACCTTTCTTTGCGATGTTGACAAGCCAGGACTTGCCGAAGAGGTTGATGGTCAGCAACGTGTATCCTGTGTGTTTTTCGACGCCCAGCAGGTAGCTGTAGTGCGCGGTGGCGCTGAAGTGCGCCGCGCTTGGGCGCGCCTGCTGGATCGAAACTTCAATCCGTATCAATCGCAGCAGGTACTTGCCCTCTCTGCGCCATGCGAACCGGGTGAACCGCCCGGCCGGGACGCCGTTGGCGACGACCTCAATTTGCTTCGATGGTCGCATAGTGGTTGATATGCTTGGACCACTTGATGTGGCCGGTGATGCCTACCGGGCCGTTGCGGTTCTTCTTGAACGTAGAACTTCTGCGGCAGAACGCGAACCTGGCCGTTGCGGTTTTCCGGGAAGGCGTTCAAGTCGGCTTGCGTCGGTCGAGCCCAGAGCTATCGCGGGAAGATAACGTGCGTCGCGTCCTGCTCGAACGGCCCGCTTTCTCTCAAGTCGGACAGCTCCGGCTCGGCGTCCTCGCCGCGAGTAGACGATGGCTCGCGAAAGCTGCGCTCCGCACCCGAGAACGATGTGGTGCTTCAGGGCTACGCCTCGAAGCAGGCCGGAGCTGATAGACACGTCGGTCACGCGGTTGTCGCACGCCGTTGAAGATCTTCTGGATGTAGTCGACCCAGCCAGATTTGGCGCCGGCCCGGATCTCGGGCAGGATGGCGCGGATCACTTCTTGCGCAGTCGGGTTGCCCAGGGTGATGATCTTGAGCGGCAAGCCTCTCAGCTCGCCGATCGCATCTTTCACGGCCTGGCGCTGGTCGTCCGACAACGCGCGCGGCGTGCGCAGTAGGTCTGCGTCGATCTGCGTGTGCATGGCGACCATCCAGCGGGCGTACTCCGTCTCCGCGTTCTCCAGGTTGACGATGAACGTCCGCCGCCCCGCAAGCGCTTCCCGGTACACTTCCCAGCGCATGATACGAAGACTTGCCCTGGCCGGGACGGGCCGCGATGATGGGGAAGTCTTGCTCCTCGTAGGCGCCGATCACGTCTTGCAGCGCCTGCACCTTTGGGTACAGCGCCGGGACGTAAGAGCCGTCCAGCCGGGCTTCGTACTGCGTCTCGAACATGTCCATCAGGTTGGCGGCGTCTACCCCGGTATCGGATGTCCGGCGTCGGAGATTCAAGATGCGCTCCTCGGCGTCGTCCAGGATTTTGTCCGGGTCCACGTCGTACTGGTTGGCGTCGGCAGCCATCAGGGCGGACGCGTTCAGGATCTGCCGCCGCATGGCTGCCTGGATGACGTTCTTCAGGAAGTTGTCGACGGACGGAGCGGAGGCGTAGGTGGTCAGCTCGCGAATGTATGCCTCGCCGTCTTCGCGCATGTCGATGGTGTTCAGCTCGCCTCGGGCGCGCATGTTCTCCACGACCGCGCGGGCGCTAAGCTGGTCCTGGCGGTAGAGCACCTGCATTTGAGAGAAGATTGCCTGGTGCCCAGGGTCGACAAAGTCGCTGGGCATCAGGTCTTCGGCTTTCTCGAACAGGCTGGGGTACGCCAGGAGCGTGCCCAGCAGCGCGCGTTCAAACCCCGCTGCGCGATTGGCTTCCAGCGCAAAGGTTAGCGGGTCGCTCATAGGCTATTCCGGGATGATGCGGCCCAGGTAGCGGGTCTGCTCTTGGAAGTCCTCTTCGTCGACGTAGGCCGCGTCCATGTGCGTGCCCATCAGGCGCTGGAACATCTCGTGCTGGCCGCCGTCCATGCGCAGGACCGCGTAGAAGCGGTTTTCGCCGCGAATGACGGTGCCGGCGATGTTGGGGGTGCGGCTGGGGCGGACCTGCTGGCGCATTTCGCGCACAGGCAGGGCGCCGAATTCCAGGACGTTCAGGATGGCGCGGCGCTGCAAGGTGCCGTCTCTCGGTGCACGTCGTGCGCGCAGCTGCTTCGTCTCTTCTTCGCTGAGCGCTGCCGCCCGCTTCCGCGGCGACTTCGGTCAGGATGCCGGCCATACGCGTTGTCAAGCTGGAAGCGGATGGCTTCGTTGACGGTCTCGTGGTTGCGGGCGCTCTCGCCCTCGATCAGGCCGCGCAGGACGGGTAAAAGCTCGCGGAACTTGCTCTTGCCGATCTCCTCCCACCATTCTTGCAGGGAGCGCTCGGTGTTCTCTTCCAGCCACGGGAAGACCACGTCGCACAGGCCGCGCGTGTCCGAGTATTCGGATTTCGAGATGCCGATGGCCTGGCAGATGTCTTCCAGGCTGTTGTATTCGCCGGGGAAGACCGAGACCAGCCCTTCTTGCTCGATCTCGCGCATGAGGGCGCCGCGCTCCAGCAGGGTCATCAGCTCGAAGCCGCCCAGCAGGCGCATCTGCTCGACCATGGTGACGGCGCGTCTTTCCAGGGGGGTGAAGTCGTCGCCGTACTGCTGTATATTGGCTTCGGCGGCTGCCGCTAGCTGGGAACGGAAATTGTTTCGTGCTTCGGCGAGGGATGCTGTTGCCGGGGACGATGAGGCTGTTATTCTGGTCCATAGTGTGTTCCTCTCTGAGGTGTAGATGATGACGGTGCTGTCGCCGATAGGCATCTGGGGTCGATGCAGCACGACGCAGGTAATGCCGGTGGGGAGATTTTGGACCTTCCACTCGTGCATGTGGGCGAGCCAGCGCTGCGCCAGGACGGAAGGTGCTGCCGTGAGGGGTGAGAGCCGGTCGAGCTTGAGCAGGTCGGACAGGTTGAAGCCGAGCATGTCGCCCATGCGGAGCTCTTGTCCTCTGGCGGCCAGGGATGATTTCGGGACTTCGTTGCGCGACTTGACGTCGACGATGAGCTGGACCTCGTTGTAGGTGAGGTCGGGGCCAGTCCTTCCTAAAATCGGGATTCGTTCGACCGGGGAATGTCCGACGTCGGAAAAGTGCCTGGAGAGCTCTTCGGCAACCTGCGCCTCAACGCGTTTCCAGCGTTTGCGGTGGCTGGACCGTTTCGTCATGACAGCTCCGCGAGCAGGTCTTCGAAGGCGTCCTCGCGCTCGACGGGCAAACCCAGCTTGTCCTTCTTGGCTTCGATCTCGGGCTTCTTCTGGGCCTCTGCGACGTTGGCAAACTCGTGGCGCAGGCGCGTCACATACATGGCCGCCGGGCTGCCTGCTTTCTCGACGTTCTCCAGAGCCGCAAGGATTGCCGCCGCGCAGTTCGAGCATTCCGTTGTGCACAGGTTGTGGGTTGTCATTTGGGAACAAAAATGCCGCCTGGTGAGTAACAGCGCGGCGCCGATGGGGAGCTTCTGTCTCAGTTCTTCGTGTGGTATGATGGCGAACAGGGCTTTGTCGCTGATCTGCATAGTTTCTCCTGGAACAGTTATCGTCCAACTGGTCTGTAATTGTACCGCCCGTGGTAGTTCTAGTCAAGGAAAAGGGGGAGTTTTCTGGTTGATTTAGCCACCATTTGGTCGATAAATATCCCCCGTTTGTCTCATTGCACTACCTTGCAAATCTGTAAGGGTTGTCGTACAATTGGTTCACAACCCAACCAACCGTACTTGCGGAGGACATAGAAACATGTTGCCGAAAATCTTGAAAAGCGCGATAGAGGAGCGCGGGCTTAGCATCCGAGACGCGGGGAAAATTTTGGATGTTTCCCACTCAACACTATTAAGGGCTTTGGCCGGCGAATCAGTCGATCTTTCAACCTTGAAAAAAATCGCGGAATGGCTTAACATCAGGCCTTCTGCGTTACTGGATACGGTCGTTGGCGATGAACCGCCAATGGAAGCAAGGATTGAAACTCTTGTTGCGGCGTATCCAGAAATAGCCGACGTCCTGGAAAAGGCTGTGGTGGCCGTTGAAAGCGGCCAGGCCGACCCCGGTGTGATCAAGGACATCGTTGCGTACGCGGAATATCGAATACAATCTTCTAGTTGAGGAGGACCACGCCATTGACTGTGGTTGAAGTATGGTTGTTGGCAATGGTGGATCAGGTCATCGACGAAAAGTCTACGCCGGTATCCCGATCTACCCAAGGGAGGGAACTAATGGACAAACTGTGTACGTGTTTGCCCCAAACCGGCTCGGAACGAGCTCTGCCGCAAACAGGTCCCCTGCGGCCATTAAATCAAACGGGACCGCTAGGGCTGTAGCCTTCGCTTTAGGAAGGTAACTCCCTACTCAGGTTACTCGCGTTTGGTCGGCCAAGCGCTTGTGACCGCGCCCCCGAGAAATCGGGGGCGTTTTTGTTACAGTCTCCAATTGTCTACTGGGCTTGAGCGTTGCACGGCATTCTCCAGGTCCATCTCGGCAAGCCTCGCGTAGTGCTGGACCATCTCCAGGCTGGAATGGCCTAGGAGCGCTTGAAGCTCGAAGATATTTCCCCCGTTGCGTAGAAATTGAATCGCGAAAGTGTGACGGAACCGGTGAGGGTGCAGGTTTGGGTCGCCGGCTCGAACTCCCAGCCGCCCGATCAACTTGCGTACCGCGTGCCTGTCAAGGGGATGGATTCCGTCCTCTTGCACGAAGAATGGCTCGGTGGGCCGCGCTTTGGAGTCTGGAAACCGTTCGATGAAGTAGCGCCACATTGCTTGTCGACAAATTTTGCCGAAGTAAACGTAGCGCGGCTTTTCGCCTTTTCCGACCACGTACGCCCGGTTCAGCGAGAAGTCGACATCCTTGACCGTCAGGTCGCAAAGCTCCGAGACGCGCACACCGGCATCTACCATGAATAGGATCATAGCCTTGTCGCGCTTTCCGGTACGCCGTCTGACGGTGTATTCCGTCTGGTTTACCCTCACGGCCACATCGCAGGCCTTGAGCAGCTTGGCGATAGTCTCTTGCGGGACAGGGTCAATCGGCTGTGAATTGGCTTTGATGTGGGGGATTTCAAAGGGATTGTCTATCCCAAACTCGCCTTCTACCCATGACCAGAATGCGTTTAGAGTGCCCCAAATGTTTTTGACCGACTTGGACGACAGCTTCCTGGGTTCTATTTCGAAACCAGCTCGATGGGTGATGACCGGGTCTTCATTCAAATGCTTGAAGTACCGCTCGATTTGCCGTGAGGTGACAGTGTCGACCGGCGGGTCGTTCAACCAGGTTACGAACCGCTCCAGGTCTGTCCGGTAGTTGCGCAGCGTGTTACCTGATAGGCCCCTGGCGGACCTGGCGATGAGAAAGCCTTGTACGGCGGTGGATAGGGGTGGAAATGACATGATCGTCTCCTTTGGGCTGCAAAACCGTGAGGACTATAGTTTTGCGATTTTTGCCCTCTGGAGACGATCTGAAGGGCTCAAGGTATGTGTTTTTGGCTAACTGTGAGGACCGTAACTCGCTCTTTGTGAAAATTTTCACGACCTCACGGATGTGAACCGTGCGCTCTAACCAGCTGAGCTACGCGCCCGCAGTGCGGGAATGTCCCGCCCGGCAGAGCTGGATTATCCCGCAAGCGGGATTATAGCCGAGGTCATGGGCTTTGGCAAGGATTGCCGCTCGTTATTGCACCACCGCAGGTTCCGGGACGATAATGGCCATGATCAGGTAGGCGACCAGGATGCCGGGTCCGGTCAGGAACAGGGCCAGGACAAATAGCAGGCGGACGACGGTCGGGTCGATGTTCAGGTACTCGCCCAATCCGGCGCACACGCCGGCGATCATGCGGTTGTCAGCGCTGCGGGTCAATTGCTTGTAATCGGTATTCATTGCGTACTCCTTTCATAATGTGTTCTACCCTACTTACGCAATGAACCGGGGATGGTTGCAGATATCCCTCTCGATGTATGGAAAGGAGGATCTACTTGTACTTCCGGCTTTCGAGATAGTTCATGTGGCGGCGTACAAAAGAAACAGTCCAATGAACAGCAGGAACAGCGCTTGTAAGCCTGCAAAACGAAGCTGGTAATATCCAAACCCGGCAAAGAGGATCCCCACCAGAGAATAAAAGACGGCGTTGCGGCGATAAACTGAGCCCACCCGCCCGGCTTGCAGCAGGTTGCGGGTCGTCAACGCGTCCAAAGCGCGGACCTGTTCTTCGTGCCGGTCCGCGCAGGCCAGGCTGCCGTTCGACGTCAGCTGCGCAAACGGCGCACAGTCCACGCTGGCAGTGTTTACATAAGCCTACAGCTGGTTGGTCGGGGTGATAGTAGCAGTTCATCCTTATTCCCCTATCATTTGCAGGACCAATTCACGCTGCCGCGAGCGGACGTCGAAATCGACATAGATGACCTGCTGCCAGGTTCCCAGTGTCAGGTCGCCCTTGAGGAACGGGATCGTCAAGGACGGCCCGAGCAGCGCGGCGCGGACGTGGCTGTGGCCGTTTCCATCGTGCCATCTGGCGTTGTGCGCGTACTCCCGGTTCTGCGGGATGATTTCTTCGAACAGCCTACGCAGGTCGCTGACAGCGCCGCTCTCGAATTCGATGGTGGTCAAGGCGCTGGTCGAGGACGGGCAAAACACGGTTACAGTGCCGTTTTTGATTTTGCTGCTCCGTACTATCTGGGCAATCTGTGCGGTGATATCGTGCGCGTCCGCATTGCCGGTGGTATTCAACTGGATCGAACCTGTCTTTACCATCTCATTTTCCTCGCTTAATGGCATGATCGCCGTATTTTTCTCGCAACGCGTCCAGGGTTTCCTGGAGCTTGCGCTCTTTTTCAGCATCTGTTCCCCAAAGTTCCAGCTGGCGCACTGGCTTTCCCAGCCCGCTGACACCAACGCCGATCAGACGGACCGCCTGTCCCGATTTGCGGATCTTTCGTAACAGCCCCAGGGCCGTTTCAGCGATCTCGTTGTCCTGGTCGGTGGCGCCGGGCAATGTGACCTGCCGGGTCAGGGTGGTGAAATCGGGCCAGCGGATTTTCAATTTAACGGTCGTGCCGGCCAGTTCGTTTCGGCGCAGGCGCCGTCCCACTTCGGCGGAAAGATCGGTCAGAGTTTTTTCCAGGGACTGATCGTCGCGGACATCGCGGGAGAAGGTGACCTCCTGACTAATCGACTTGATCTCGCGCTCGGTCACCACCGGCCGGTCGTCCTGTCCCCTAGCATGCCTGGCCATCTCCCGGCCGTTCTCGCCAAACAGGCGGACCAACTCCGCTTCCGGCCAGCGGGCGATGTCGCCAATGGTGTGGATGCCCAATTCTCTCAAGCGGGCAGATGTTTTCGGGCCGACGCCCCACAACATATCAACGGGCAGCGGGGCCAGAAACTGCGCTTCTTCCCCGGGCGGGACAATGGTCAGCCCAAATGGAGGTTTGTCTCCTTTGGCAGCTTTCTTCCCGACTTCGGTGGCGATCTTCGCCACCAGTTTGTTGGGCGCGATCCCGATCGAGCTGGACAGATCCCAACTCGTCCCGGATGCCGGCCTGAAGTCCGCGGGCGATGCGCTCGGGAGGCCCAGCCAGGTCGGAGATGTCCAAAAAAGCCTCGTCGATGGAGATTTGCTCGATCAGCCCTGTCAATCCTTTGAAACGCCCCATCACCTGCTTGGACACTTCGCTATACAATATGGTGGCGTCCCGAGACAACGATCAAACCCGGGCACAGCCGCAACGCGCGGGACATGGGCATAGCGGAACGGACCCCAAATTTGCGGGCCGCGTACGAACAGGAAGAGACCACACCCCGTTCGTCCGGTTTGCCGCCTACGGCGAAGGGTTTTCCGCGCAGTTCGGGGTTTTTATTCTCCTCGACCGCGCAGTAAAAGGCATCCAGGTCGAGGTGTAATATAGTGTAGGCCATAGATTTATTATAAGACTGTATCTGAAAATGAGGCCCGCGGCGGCGTTTTGCCGCAAAAACGAGCGCAAAGTGCAACTTTTGGATGGAAATTAACCAAAATTGGTTAAAAATTCGTATTGAACTTATACGCAACCGAAGATATACTATATATATCGTGTAACTAAATTTTTATTGGAACTTTGTATGGAGTTTGCACGTTATAAGAAGGAAGGATTATAAGGAGGCAAAGATGAAATCACTTTCCAAACTGGCATCAGCAATACTGATGCTCGCGCTTGTCCTGGCGGTTTTCCCCGCCATGGGCGCGAGCACGGCACAGGCAGCCACCTGCGATTGGGCCCAATTCATCGCAGATGTGACTGTGCCGGATGGTACCACTTACGCTCCGGGCGCTACGTTCACAAAGACGTGGCGGCTGAAGAACATTGGCTACTGCACCTGGACCACCGATTACGATCTGGTTTTCGACGGCGGCACGCAGATGGGGGCGCAAAGCCCGAAACCCTTCCCCAAGAACGTGGCTCCGGGCGAGACGGTGGATCTCACCGTGGATATGACCGCGCCCAGCAGCCCTGGCCACTACATTGGCTACTGGAGGCTGCGTAATGCCAGCGACGTGATTTTCGGCATTGGCTGGAACGCCAACCGCTCTTTCTGGGTCGAAATCAATGTAGCTGCCGCTTCCGGTGCGGGTTACGACTTTACCGCCAACGCTGCTTCCGCTGTCTGGACAAGCGCCGCCGGGGTGCTGCCCTTCCCGGGAACAGACGGCGATGCCAAAGGCTTTGGCTTGAAGCTGGATAGTCCCAAGTTCGAGAGCGGTACTGTCCAGTCGGACCCGGGATTGCTGATGTCGCCCCAGAACATTTATAACGGCTACATCCAGGCCACTTACCCGGCCTTCCGTGTCCAGACCGGGGACCGCTTTCAGGCGACGGTTGGGTGCGAATACAACGCCACCAGTTGTTACGTCGCCTACCGCCTCGACTACCAGATCGGCAATGGACCGGTTCGGACGTTCTGGTCCTTCCGTGAAAAATATGAAGGCCTGACATATCCCGCAAACTTCAGTCTCAACTCGCTGGCCGGCTATGACGTTAAGTTCACCCTGTTCATGTCGGCTTACGGCTCCGCAACGGGCGATCGCGCCATCTGGGGCCACCCGATCATTGCCCGGGCTGGCGGGACGACTCCTCCTCCGACGGTCACCGGCACGCCGCCTACGGTCACCGTGACCAGCACCGCGCCGACACCCACCTCTACCGTTGCGCCTTCTTCCTGCGACAAGGTGCAATTTATCAAAGATGTAACCGTCCTAGATGGAACGACTTTTGCGCCCGGCACGGTCTTCAACAAGACCTGGCGCTTGAAGAACATCGGCAGCTGCACCTGGACGACCAACTACCAGTTGGTCTACTACAGCGGCACCCAGATGGGCGGGCCGGACGGGTTGGCCTTCCCCAAATCGGTGGCGCCGGGCGATACTGTGGACCTGACGGTCACCCTGACCGCGCCCAACACCGCCGGTTCCTATCGTGGCTACTGGATGTTCAAGAATGCCAACGGAGCGTTGTTCGGCATCAGCTACCCCAATTACAACAAACCCTGGTGGGTCGATATCAAGGTTTCCGGCACGGCTGCCACCGCCACCTTCACCACCACTCCGGCGACGGCAACCACCACGCCCGCGACTGCGACCCCCAGTCCCACTGCTACCAGCACCCAGAGCACCACGACTAACTGGAACACCTACCAGAACTCCAAGTACGGTTTCAGTTTCAAGTTCCCCCCGGGCTCGATCATCAGCAGCCAGACGGATACATCGGGACGGATCTACTTGCCGATTACGTCGGGTACCAATTTGATCGAGAAGTACATCGACGTGACCGCTGTGGAAGGCGCCAACCCGTGTCAGTCCCCGACGGGCAATCCGGCCACTTCAGAGAATGTCACCATCAACGGCCGGACTTTCCTGAAAGAGACGGGCAACGGCGTTGCGACCGGCAACATCTATGATTGGGTGGCATACTCTTTGACCAACAACAATGCCTGTGTCAGCCTGACCTTTGTCCTGCACTCCGGCGACTTAGGCAATTACACAACTCCACCGGCGGAGTTCAACAAAGCGGCTGAGTCTGCGATTTTCGACACGATCATGGATACGTTCACCCTGTTATAGAGATTTCACGCTTCCAAAACGACAATGGGCCTGGTCTCACAGACCAGGCCTTTTTCGGAAACCCAACCGATGTCCCGCCAAAACCCCGTCATCCTGCTTGCCGACGATGACCCCAACATCGTGGACAGCCTGGCTCCTTTCCTGGAGCGGGCTGGTTTTCACGTCATGATCGTCTCCGACGGCCAATCGGCTCTCGAAAAGGCGCAATCCCACCACCCGGATTTGATCATCCTGGACGTGCTGATGCCGCGCATGGACGGGCGCGAAGCCCTGCGCCGATTGCGCCATACTAACGTCTGGACGCCGACCATCCTGCTCACCCAGGTCGGCGAAGCCTCCGAGCGTGCCCTGGCCCTCGAAGAAGGCGCGGACGATTACCTCAATAAGCCGTTCGACCCGCACGAACTGCTGGCGCGCATCCGGGCGGTGCTGCGCCGGGCCCGCCCCGGGGAACGCTCGCTCTCTGCCGCCTGGCTGTTGACCTCCGCTGACCTGTCCCTCGACCGGCGCGCCCGGCGCGCCTCCCTGGCGGGGCAGGAGCTCAACCTGACCCCCAAAGCCCTGGCAGTGCTGGAATACCTGATGACCCATCCCGACGAAGCCGTGACCCGCGAGCGCCTGTTGGAAGCCGTCTGGGGCTGGGAATATCCGGCCGGCACGCGCACCGTAGACACCCGCATGGCCGAACTGCGCCGCGCCCTGGACGACGACCCGTCCCGGCCGCGCTACATCGAAACCATCCCTGGCGAAGGTTATCGCTTCATCAGCGACGTGCGAGGGGAAGGCTAGACACTGAAGCTTCCATGACGAAAAAGCCCTGGTTCTATTTTTTGCTTGTTGGTTTGCCTTTCTTGTTGGGCGTGCTGACCTCTGCGCTCGCACAGGCCTTCTGGCAGCCAGTGCCGCTGCTGGTCTTCAAAATCGACATTGGCATGGTGGCTTTTGTCTTCGGCCTGTTCCTTTCGTTGCTGCTGGTCGCGTATGCGGTCGGGGTGGTGCTCAAAGAAAAACAGGCGGAACGGGCGATTGTAGAAGCCCAACGCCGAACCGAAGAGGGGCGCATCCGCTTCCTGCGCCGCCTGGACCACGAGATCAAGAACCCGCTCACCGCCATGCGGGCCGCGTTGGTCAACGTGCGTGAGTGCAAGACCGAAGACGAGCGCCAACGCGCCATCGGCAACGCCGGGCGGGCCGTGGGGAGCATGATCCGGTTGCTGTCCGACCTGCGCAAGCTGTCTGACCTGGGGGAGCGCCCGCTGGAACGCCTGCCCGTGGACGTGCCGCAGCTGTTACATGAGATGGTCGATGCGGCCAGGTCCTTGCCTGCTCACCAGGGCAGGGAGGTCAACCTGCTAATCTCCAAAGTCCCTTCGCCGTTCCCGCCCGTCACCGGGGACCGCGACCTGCTCGCCCTGGCTGCTTACAACCTGGTCGAAAACGCGCTCAAGTTCACGTCCGGAGAAGAAGCGGTGGAAGTCCGCGCGCTAGAGGATGGCAGGGCTATCGTGATCGAGATCGCCGATTCGGGGCCGGGCATCCCGCCCGATGAACTCACGAAAATTTTCGAAGAACTGTATCGCGGCGCCAACGCCCGCGGCATCGAGGGCAGCGGCCTCGGCCTGGCGCTCGTCCAGCGCATTGTCGAGTTACACGGGGGACAGATCAACGTCCGCAGCTCGCAAACAGAGCCTCGCGGCACAGTGTTTACCGTGCGATTGCCTGTGAAAAAGTGATGATATACCGGTGGTTGAGTAGCGCGGAGTGTTTGCCGACGGGCATATCGAGACCCCCCCTTATCAAATATATTTTGTATCTGCTCAGGTCTCGGTAAAAAATTAGGACAAAAATGGTGTGCGTGGGGGCGTACGCCCTCACGCACACCATTTTTGTCACCTTTTTATAATGTAGGCTGAGTAGTTAATATATTTTGTTTGGAATAAAGCCGTTGGTCTCGATACATCCCGCGAAGAGCATGCGAGACTACTCGACCAACAAATTTCTTGTGTTACAAAACTGTGACATCCTCGTCACAACCTTGTAACAACGGGGGCGTATAAATAAGGTGGGAAACGATGATGAACGAACAAACCTTGATCCGGGCCGCCCAGAGCGGCGATTTGGAAGCCTTCAACGGGCTGGTCTTGCTGTATCAGGACTTCCTGTTCCGCGTTGCGATGAACATCTTACGCGATGAAGATGCCGCGGCAGATGCGACCCAGCAGGCGCTCATTTCTGCGTTCCAAAACCTGCAATCCTTCCGCGGGGGATCCCTGCGCAGCTGGCTGAGCCGGATTGTTATCAACGCTTCGTACGATGGGCTACGCCGCAAGGCGCGCAGCCATACTCTTCCACTGGAAGTGTACGACCAGGATGGCGAAGAGATGGAGACCCCGGCCTGGTTGGCCGATACAAGTCCTTCCCCGGAAGATCAGGCTGAAACCGCTGAACTGTTGCAGGCGATCCAAACCAGCCTGGAAAAGCTGCCCGAGCCCTATCGTCTGGCCCTTACCCTCGTGGACGTAGAAGGCCTGTCTTACGAAGAAGCGGCTGCCGCTTTAGACGTTCCCAAAGGGACGGTCAAAAGCCGACTGGCCCGCGCCCGGAACGCCTTGCGCACAGCGCTGCAACGCTACCCGGAATTGCTGCCGGCTGGTTATCTCTTCGAGATATCCCTGGCTGCAAACGTTTGCTAACCCCCGTACAGGGGTACGGGGCTAGTTGAAAATTCAGGGTTATGATACCCTTTCTTTGTGGAGATCGAATGAAGAAAATTGTGTCTGTTTTGTTGTGCCTGATGATATTCCTGTCAGGTTGTGGAACGTTGGAAATTTCCCTTGACGTGACGCCCGTCTCGGCAGCGGCCGTGCCCGCGGTGCCCCCATCAGCGACACCCGGGCAGGCCCCGGCTCTCTTGTCGTTGGATTCGACCTCAGAGGAGATCCAATCCGCCATGCTCGAGAGCGCCACCAGGTGGGAAACCATCTGGATGGACGGGACCGTCACCTGGTACGACCCGACCGGGTCCGGCAACCCGCCACAGGTCTTCCACGAGCAGGTCTGGATCGACCAGGCGGACAACCAGTTCCGCGTTTTACTCGGGGCTGGAGAAGGTGAAGCTGAGAACTTTAAGGTCTGCGATGGCATGACCATTCTTGAAATGAGCCTGCCAAGCGGAACAAGCCAATCCCGGCCTTTGCCTGACTTTGCAAAAGTAGGGCAGTATGTCCCGCCGGTGGAGCCGGCTCACGCCTATCCCAACCCGATTTGGGGGCAAATTGGCACGCCGCTCTCCGAGATCATCTTTTCCGCGGACCGCGCCCAGAACCAGGGCACGTTCGTACCGGTTAAGCTGGAAAGCGTCGCCGGGAGACAGACACTGGTCGTCGAATGGACGTACGTTGAGAACCAGCAGCCGTCCTTTCGCGCATGGTTGGATACAGCGACTGCGGTCATCTTGAAGATCCAGGAGTTTGGCAAGGCTGGCGGGGAGGATGTGCAGTCAGAGCGCCTTGTGAATCAAGTTGCCTATGACGCTGCTATGGAGGATACCCTGTTCAGCCTGCAATTCAGCGAGATGCCTGCTTTCAGCGATATCTCCGGGAATCCGCTTGAGGCAGCCGAGCCGGCGCCATCCCTTTCATCTGAGAATGACCCGCTCGGACAGGTATACTTCTTCATTTTTGACCACGTTTATGGAAATGAGACCACAAAACTCGTGCGCTTGCCCGGTTCCTGTGTGACGGGTCAGGCTGCCTGCCCGGAGCCGAAGACGGTCGCCACTCCTTTCGATCTGAAATTCAGCCTAACGCCGCTGGTCTGGTCGCCGAACGGAAAATTTGCGGCTTTCGCCTACCCTGTCAGTGAAGATGGGAATACTGCCAATTTATTCCTGTTCGATCCTGCAGAGGAGACCTGGCTGCCGTTGGCCGAGTTCAACTTTATCGACCCGCCGGTTTGGTCTGCGGACAGCAACTGGCTGGCCTTTCGCGTGCAAGACGGACGTGGCGGCGAGGATGTATACGTGGTCCGCCGGGACGGCAGTGAGTTAATCAACATGACCGATACGGAAAAACTGCCCGAAAGCGGTGGCCCTTATATGTTGAGCGGCTGGATCAGCAATAACCTGATCTTGCGCTCCGGCAACCCGGGCGCGGGCGGGTCGGTCTACTTGCGGCGCGTCTCGGATGGCTTTACCAAACCGCTCTTCGATACCCCCTGGGACAAATCAGACATGGTGCCATTCCCGGATGGTTCCTTCCTGGCCTATCCCGACCGGAGCAATGGGAAAACGTTGCTCAAGCTGGTCACGCCGGATGGCAATACCTTCCGGGAACTGGCCTCCTTCCAGGGCGGATCGATCTACCCGATCGTCTGGTCACCGGATGGCCTGCAGATTGCTTTTTCCGTTATGGACTCCGACCCAAGCAACGGCCAGGATGTCTACATCATCGGGCGCGACGGCCGTAATCTTAAACAGGTCTATCACAGCGTATCGGGGAGCATCAACAGCCTGTCCTTCTCTCCGGATGGGAAATACCTGCTCTTTCCTGACATGGACGCCACCGGTCAGCACATTTACACGGTGGACTTATCCACGCTGGAGACGACCCTGCTCCAGGCCCCCGGCCTGCCCCTGGACTGGTGGTGGCTGGCGCCCTCATGGAGGCCCTCCTGAAACCCAACGCCCGTTTCTTCCTTTTGCCAATCCTGCTATTTCTCGCCGCTTGTGGCACCATCGAAGTCAGTATAGGCCATTCTCTCACGCCAGACCCGATTGTCGTGCCTAAAGAGAGCCAGCCTAAGACGGATATGCATGGCATGCTTTACTTCTGGCTGAGTCATTCTACGTTTGATCCAAAAGACCCGTACACTCAGGTTGACGTTGGCAGGATCGTGCGCCTTCCAGGATCGTGTACGGATGCTGGTGTGCCTTGCCGAGCCCCTGAAGACGTACCGGTCCCGTTCCAGATGCACCCCGGTTCCTGGCAACCCATGACCTGGTCTGCGGACGGGACAATGGCTGTCCTGCCAGTTGTAATTACAGATGAAGTGGCTCCGATGACAGTTTATGCATACCGACCACAAACCAAATCATGGACAAAAATAGCATTTTTTCCCATTGTTGACAGTACGTCCTGGTCGCCAGACGGCGAATGGATTTCCATGCGCGTCCAGGATGGCTTTGGGGATGTAAACATTTACGCCATACGCCCGGATGGCAGCGGACAGCGCAACCTGACCGGTGCCAATCTGCCGGACAAGGGTAAATCGTCTTTCCTGGCGATGAGCGGTTGGTTGGATGGCAAAGCCCTGGTCGCCACACGCGGCATTATGGATGAACTGACTACCTTCTATAAGGTCGACCCTGCATCTGGAGAAACAGTACTGCTTTTCACATTTCCCACCTATCCTGGGGGCATCTACCCGGCCCCTGATAACACATTATTGGCTGTAGAGACGGCTGCCATGCAAAAACAAAGCCTCGAAATCATCCAAACAAATGGGAACACGAAAACAACCCTGGCAAGCTTTAGCAAAGGCGGCATCTACATTGTCGCCTGGTCGCACGACGGAGAGAAGATTGCTTTCACTGTGCAGAGTGATCCTTATACGATGGACGATCATCGTGTTTATATCATCAACCGCGATGGAACTGGCTTAACTGAACTCTATCGCGGCCTCGTCATCCCGGCTTTGACTTTTTCCCCTGATGATCATTCTTTATTGTTTACCGACCAGGAACGTGCGCTGGTATCGATATCCCTGGATACCCTGGCGGTTCAAAAAATCCCTGTTCCGATTGCAGAGGCTGGGGAGCAAGTTTTGTATCCCTCCTGGCAGCCATAACTTGGCAGGTGTACAAAAAGAGCCTGGGCAATTCACTGACCAGGCTCTGTCGATTCTCGGGAATCGAAATTCAATTAGCCCTAGGGGGCCGGTCATCCCCGCGTGCAAAGGACGCAACTGCCGCCAATAACGCTACACCGCTGGCAAAGAGCAGCCCGGCATTAAAAGCGTGCACGAGCGTGGCGGCATCCCCCGGATTTCCCCTGGACAGGTAAGTCGTAAAAATCGCGCCGGTCAGGCCTATGCCGAGCACCATGCCAACGTTGCGCGCCAGCGCCAGCACGCCCGCGGCAATCCCCTGGCGGTTGCGCGGCGCGTCGCCCATCAGGGCGCTGTTGTTGGGGGCGACGAACAGGCCCGTGCCCAGGCCGCCGATGGCGAGACCTAACACCACCAACCAGACGGGCAATTCCAGCGTCAGACGGCTGACGATAAATAGCCCGATCGCCAGGATCAGCATACCCAGTGTGGTCGGGATGCGCGAGCCAACCTTATCCGACAGCCGTCCGCTGAACGGGGCGGTCAGCGCCATGATGATCGGTTGCGAGGTGAGAATCAGTCCCGCTTGCGAGGCGGATAGTCCCCGTCCCTGGATGAGATAGAAAGGCGTCAGGAACAGTACGCTGTAGACGCAGATGTAGTTCAAAACCGGGCTGACCGTGGACATGGAGAACACCCGCCGTTTGAACAAACTGAGATCCAGCATAGGGGCCGGGACACGCATCTCGATCCAGGTAAACAGGCCCAGGGTCAGGAGGGAAGCGATGAAGAGTCCCAAGATCAGGGGCGAGGTCCAGCCCAGGTTGTGTCCCTGGTTGAGGGCGAAGAGCAAGGCCACCAGTCCGACCATAAAGGTGAACGCGCCCGCCAGGTCAAATTTTTCAGTTTGACCAGTAGGGATATCCCGCGGGATTACGCTCACGCTCAGCCAGATGGCAATCAGGCCAATGGGGATATTGATGTAGAACACGCTGTGCCAACCGAAGGTGTCCGCCAGCCAGCCACCCAGGAACGGGCCGGTGGTCAGGCCGAGATAGGTCATTGCGCCCTGCAGGCCGAGCGCCTGCCCGCGCTGGGACGCCGGAAAGTTCTTGGTCAGGATGGCAGGGGAGTTGGCAAACAGCATGGCCGCGCCAACTGCCTGCAAGCCGCGCGCGGCGATCAGGAAGACAGGGGTAGGGGCGGAGCCGCACAGGGCCGAACCGATCACGAAAATCACAAAGCCCCAGATATAAGCAACCTTGTTGCCGCGCAGATCGCCCAGGCGACCCACGCTCAACAACAATCCGCTGACCACCAGCAGGTAAGTGGTAACCACCCATTCGACCGTAGCCACGTCCGTCCGGAAATATTCCGTGACCACCGGCAGGATCGTGTTGACCACGCTGCCGTCCAGCGCGGACATGAAGGTGCCGATGCCGATGGCCAGCAAGACGAGCCATTTTGGTTCGATGTCGAGGATACGAGGTGAATTGTTTTCTGCCATCAATGTTTGTCGTGGAAACAACCTACCCCCGTCACCTGCGGTGACACCCCCTCCCTGGTAGGGAAGGGGGCAGGGGGATAGGTTATTTTATTTCTCCCGCCTGCCCTTGAGTACGATGCGGATGGGCGTCCCTAAGAAACCATATTCAGCGCGGATCTGGTTTTCCAGGTAACGGCGGTACGAAAAGTGCGCCAGCTTGGGATCGTTGACGTAGATCATAAATGTAGGCGGGTCGGAGCGCACTTGCGTGCCATAGAACAGTTTCAGCTGCCGGCCGCCGAGCGATGGGGCCGGGTGGGCATCCTGCGCGTTGTGGATCACCTGGTTGATCTTGGACGTGGTCAGGCGCACCAGCCGCTCTTCCTGGACCTGCAACGCCAGCGGCAAGACCTTGTCCACGCGCTGGCCGTTTTTGGCCGAGATGAACAGCAGCGGTACATAGGGCATAAAATTCAGGTCTTGCCGGATGCGCTTGGAGAATTCTTCCACTGTGTAGTTATCTTTCTCTATCGCATCCCATTTGTTCACCAGCACCACGCACGACTTCCAGGCGTCCTGGATGAAGCCGGCGATGTGGGCATCCTGCGAAGTGATCCCGGTGGTCGCGTCGATCAGCAGTAGCGCTACGTCGGAGCGCTCGATGGCTTTGAACGAGCGCAGCACGCTGTACTTTTCAACGCCCGGCTCGATCTTGCCGCGCCGCCGGATGCCCGCCGTGTCGATCAAGGTGATATCGATGCCCTCGTATTCGATCTTGATATCGATGGCATCCCGTGTCGTGCCTGGAATGGGGCTGACGATAACCCGTTCCTTTCCGACCAGCTTGTTCAACAGGGTGGACTTTCCTGCGTTAGGCTTGCCGACGATGGCAACGTTAACCGACTCATCCTCCTCCTCTTCCTGCTGAGGCGGAAAGGATTCGACCAGCGCATCCAGCAGGTCTCCGGTGTTGGTTCCGTGCAGCGCAGAGACTGCATACGGCTCGCCCAGCCCCAGTTCGTAGAACTCGCCCGCATTGAGACGGCGGGCTTCGCTCTCACCCTTATTGACCACCAGAAAGATGGGCGGCCAGAAAGTGCCGTCCGGAAGTTTCTTCTGGTAGCGGCGCAGGATGTCTGCCACTTCCCGGTCGGATGTAGTGACACCGGCTTCGGCATCTGTCAGGAACAGGATCGCATCCGCGCCTTCGATCGCGATCAGGGCCTGCTCTTTGATCTGCTCGATGAAGTCGGCAGAACCGACCGAGAGCGGCGTTTTCCCGCCGTGGACAGGATCGATCCCACCCGTATCGATCACCATGAATTCAACCCCGTTCCACTCGGACTCGGCCAATAGCCGGTCGCGGGTAGTGCCGGGGGTTTCGTCGACAATTGCAAGGCGTTCACCTACCAGGCGGTTAAAATAAGGTGCTTTTTCCTACGTTTGGTCGACCAACGAGAGCGACAACAGGTTTAGCCATAAGATTATTTTCAAACTCACTTATTCCGGGGTTGTAGTAATACTAGGGGTGGGGACAGGCGTATTGATTGGAGTTCTACTGAGCACGACTTCCACCGTCCCCGGCAGGATCAACTCGACCACAATATCCGATATCAAGACGTCCACTTCAGGAATTAATTGGTGCGTACCGGCTCCCAGGTCGGTCACATCAATGACCACCCGCACATCCTGTGAGGAGAGCGTATCCAACAAGGGCAGAGGACCTGAGAGGATCACGTCTACATTATCCGGGGCAACTTGCACAAACAATCCTGCTCCAAGCCCCTGGACTTCGATGGACTTATTGGAAAGCGTCAGGCTGCTTTGAATGGGGGTGATACTAACCCGCACCAGAACCGTTTGCTCGCCAACCAGGGAAACACCTTCCGGCAAATTGACTGCCAGCCGGGTGGTGATGTCATCGTTGGCGTTTTCCAGGTCGAGAGGCTGCGTTTCGAGCACTCCGGGCAACGAGTTGACCAATGCCGGGTCCCCGGAGAAAACGGTCACCACTGGTGGGAAGACCGAAATATTGGCCAGGCGATAGCCACTGGCCACCTGCCCGCTGACAACGACCTTTACTGCCAGGTCCCGGTAACCGCCCTGTTGGCTGACCGGTAATTTGACCGACACTTCGGACGGGTTGAGTCCTAATCCTGCCACGATCTGGTTATTCGCGTCCAGGGGCTGAACGGTCACAGTTTGATCGATGCTTTCGCGCACGCCGGCCAGGCTAAGGGGAACGCGGACCAGGTTAACACGGTCCACCTGCGATTGTGGCCCGGAGATGATGACTTCCTGGGGCAGGATCTCCGGCTCGCCAGCCTGGTACCCGATGGCAGGCTCCCCGGAGACTACTAGTTCAACCGGAAAAGACCGGGTGGCGAGCGGTTCCAGCGTCACGGTAGCCGTCTGCGGGATTTGGGAAATGAGTCGCACCGGGCCGATGGCGATTTGGATCTTAATAGGAACCGTATGTTCTCCGGCGCTCAACCCCGATAAGTCCAAAATCGCTCGGATGGCGTTCTCTTCGTTGAGCAGTCTACTCCACACGGAACTCGGCGCGCGCAACGTCAACTCAACCTGCTCGGGGATATCCCCGACGATGACCAGTCCAGGATCCTGACCAATTCGCTCTACGGGGATCGGGTTTGGATAAACACGAACCTCATCCGGGTCTGCGGCAGAAACAGCTGCCACCCAGACGGCCAGCGCCATGATAAACGCCCACAGGAAGGTGCGCAAGTTGATGACCAGCCAGCGGATCATCTGTCTTCCTCCTTACGCTGGGACAGATAGGGGAACAACTGCCGGTACCATTTGCTGTGTTCTGAGCCGCCATCTGGCTGGAAGAAGGCGGTCAGGATGTTTTCCAGTCGCTCGGAGTCGAGCCGGCGGATCATGCGCCCGGAGTGGGCAATGGAAATGGAGCCGGTCTCTTCAGAGACGACCACTGCCACCGCGTCGCTGACTTCCGAAATGCCCAGAGCCGCCCGGTGGCGTAACCCCATCTGTCGTTCCGGTGATCGCGTGAGAATGCCGCTGGCAGAGAGGGGCATCACGCAGGCCGCCGCAGTCAGGCGGCTGTTGCCGATAATAACAGCTCCGTCATGCAAGGGGGTGTTCGGATAAAAGGTTTGCAGGAGTAATTCCGGAGTGACCTTTGCGTTCATGCGGACCCCGGTGTCGTTATATTCTTCAAGGCTGTCCAATCTTTGTAGCACGATCAAGGCTCCATGCTGGCGGGCTGAAAGCCGGGCCGATGCGCTCACGACCGCCCGAATGGTATCCTGGGTTTCCTGGTTGGTTACCCTGCCTGTAGGAGAAAAAATCGTTCCCGCCCGTCCGATTCGTTCCAAACCACGGCGGATTTCGGGTGCGAAAATGACCGGGATTGCCAGCAACAGGGCGGGCAGGGTGTTTTGAATGAGCCAGGAAAAGGCCGGCAGGTCTGCCAGGCTGGTAAGCAGCGCCAGCAAGATCACCAAAAACAACACTCCGCGCAGCAGCACCAACGCCTGCGTATCACGCAGGGTGTAGAGCAGGATAAAGAAGATCAACGTAACCAGCAGAATGTCCACGACATCCAGCCAGTTTGCACGTTGAAAGATAAATAACAGGTCGTTTAGGAAATTAGTCACTGGTTATACCGCAGAGAGCACTGCCCGCCCTGCCTTCTCGCACCCCGTTTCGGGCCGACGCCTTTTTGGGCGGACGGTTGCCGTCGGGCCAGGGAGAACGCAGAAAAGCAATCTCTGCGCGAATCTGCGCTCTCGGCAGGTGCGGACTATATCGGCCGCAATACGCGGTCCGTACGCAATTGTTTGAACATTAGAACCGTCCCCGCCGGTTTCGATTCGTTGGCTGCATCTTGCCAGGCCTGCACCCCCAACGTTTCGGGGGTCCGTTTTTGATACCCCAGCGCTTGCCAGGTCGTTTCGTACCGGGCCAGCTCGGGAAGTAAGAAGACCAGAGATGCTTCACATTGCAGGTCCTGTGAGGCCCGTTCTACTTCTGAGATCAGGGTTTCCAGGGCCTTTTCATTAACATGGGCTGGTTCGATGTACAAATCGGTTGTGCGAGCGACCAGGTTTTCCACCTGCCACCCGGCTAAACCAATGATTTGGGCATTCAGTTGCAGGAGCAGGAAGGCTCTATCTCCGAAGGCTTCCATCACGTCCAGCTTGGACATTTTTTGTTTGCCATTGCTCAGGCGAGTGATAATGCTGGCAATCAGTTCCAAATCGCGGGGTTTCCCGCGTTGCACGGAGAATTTCCCGCTTTCGGCCTTTTTCGAGACAGGCATCGCTTCGGATGTCGGCGAGACCTGCTTCCAGGCGGAAGTTACCTGCTTCCACAATTCATCGTACGAGCCGGTGTTACGCATGACAACGTGCGCGCGCTCGATTTTTTCACTCTGCGCCCCTTGCGAGTGGATCCGCTGAATTGCCTTGTCATGGCTGAAATTACGCTTGCGCATCAGGCGTTCGATTTGGATTTCTTCTGGAGCATACGTCACCCAGATGGTATCACAAACGTTGCGCAGGGGACTCTCGATCAATTTGATCGCCTCGATCACTACCACCCGCTGGCGTGCTCGCTGGACCAAAATATCGATTGCCTGTTCAACGAGCGGATGAACGATGCCCTCGAGCTTGGATAAAGCTTCCGGCTCTTGAAATACCAGCCCGCCCAATCTGGAGCGATTGATTTGTCCATCTGTCCCCAAGATCCATTTGCCAAACGTTTCGATCACTGGCTTATAGCCCGGCGCATCCTTCGAAATAGCGCGGTGCGCCAGGGAATCTGCATCGATCGTGTAAGCGCCAAGATGCTCCAGCATGCGGCGGACAACGCTTTTACCGGTTGCAATATTCCCTGTCAGGCCAATAATGTACTTTCCGGGCCACTTGCTCACAAAAACTCCTCAAACCTGCATGTAATTCGCGTATGTATTATTTTACTAGCGACCAGACACTTTAGCAAATGAAAAGGTTGATCGGCAGGCAAAACCGGGTAAAGTTGTTTTTGCGAGAAAACAGATTGCCAGGAGAAAACCATGCCGACCAACCAACTGTATCATACATGGATTTAGCGAATTCGTGAATTGCGTCCAGAGCAAAGAGTTACCCAAGTTCGGAATTTTGTTTTGCTCATGTACGGGATCTACCAGAGCCGTTCGGTTTATTTGAGCCGGATTGCTGGAAAAATACCTGGGAAAGCAAAGTTGCAAAGTACGGTGAAACGGTTGGAGCGGTTTCTCGACAATCCAGCCATTCGTGTTCGTGACTGGTATAAGCCGGTCGCTCTTCAATGGCTTGCAGAACAGCTGGCGAGCCTTGGAGAAATCCATCTGATCGTGGATGGTACCAAAGTTGGTTTTGGTCATCAATTATTGATGGTCAGCCTGGCCTATCGCAAACGTGCCATCCCGATCGCCTGGACCTGGATCAAGTATGTGCGCGGACATAGCACAGGCAGCAAACAGATTGCGTTACTTGCTTATGTAAAAACGCTCATTCCGCGTGGAGCCGCCGTTTTTCTGGTCGGTGATACCGAATTTGGAGCTGTCAAAGTGCTAAAACAACTGGACAAATGGCATTGGTACTACGTTTTACGCCAAAAATCAGATACGTTGGTCTGGTCACAGACTGAAAATCAGTGGGTGCCCTTTGGAAGTTACGTCCAAAAAGCCGGTCAGAGCGTATGGCTTGGAAAAAGAGAATTGTCACAGACACACATTTATCCGGCTAACTTGCTGGTGCATTGGAAATCTGGTGAAAAAGAACCCTGGTGCCTGGCGACCAATTTGCCTGATTTGCAAACCGCTCTCCGCTTTTATAAACGCCGGATGTGGATTGAAGAAATGTTCGGTGATATGAAAAAACATGGTTTTGATCTGGAGTGTTCCATGCTTCACAGCTTTTTGCGGCTATCGAGATTGACCCTGGCAGTAGCCTTTCTGTACGTCTGGCTGGTTTCATCTGGCGGTCGCACTATCCATCAAGGTTTGCGTCATCTCGTGGACCGTAAAGATCGTCGCGATCTGAGTATCTTTCAGATCGGTTTGCGTTTTACCGAGAGATGTCTTGTCAACGCTTTTTCAATTCGCGTCTCTCTTTGTGCCTATTTCTAAAACTGTCTGGTCGCTAGTTATTTTACTGTCTTTTCTTAAAATTTGCACATCCTAGCGCCGGTTCTTGGGGTTTCCCTTCATTGATTATTACAGTTCTACCGTTTCCGACGGGAAATTACCGAAAATTGGGGTGTGAGCGCGGGTACCCGCGCTCACACCCCAATTTTCGGGCCTTATCCCCTTAAAGACGGGAGAACCATTATTATATAATTCTTATAAAACAGCAGTTGACGCTCGGGCGCAACGCGATTATGATAAAAGTTCGTCAGGTCGATCGGGCGATCGCGGCCCTGCGTTGTCGGGGTCGAGGAAAGTCCGCACTCCCTAGAGCACAGCGTCGGAGAGCACCCGGGGCGGGGAAACCGCCGAGAGGCGTGAACCTGCCGGAAAGGGCCACAGAAACAAACCGCCTCAGCTTCTCCCTCTTCCCTTGGAAGAGGGCAGGAGTAAAGGCAAGGGTGAAAAGGTGGTGTAAAAGACCACCGGCGCGCGCAGTAATGCGTGTGGCCAGGTAACCCCCGCTGGGAGCAAGGCCAAGCAGGGACGAAGTCGTCTGCGGACGGCGGGAGGCTGCTCGTCTCCATATGTGCACTCTCCACCGGGAGGGTGCCAGTCTCGGGTAGGCCGCATCGAGCGGTATGGCGACATGCCGCCCAGAGAGATGATCGCCCAGGCACTTGTGCTGCGGCAACATTGCGGTACTTCGTTGCTGGACTGAATGCGGCTTATAGATCGTCCTGATGTAAAAGAGACCCTTTCTATGAGAAAGGGTCTCTTTTTTAACGCTTGTTCTTTTACTTCCAGGTGAGCGCAGGCTCAACCGGTTCCGCGATAATGAACAACCTTCCCCAGCTTTGGTTATGCTGCGCTTCAATACATGTCTGAAGGATCAAAGCACCCGTCCGGCTTCCGTATGTTTTTCGAAAGAGTTGAGTGGCGGTCAGGTATTCTCCGGTAGCCAGATCGATAAAATCACTGGAAGCACTATTTGGAACGATCGCCTGAAAGCGTTGGATGTGGGTTACAACGAAGCGCTCGGTTCTACCGTTGCTATCAGTAAGGCGAATTTCTTGCCCGGCTGATATCTGGGAAAAATATTCACCGGCCAGGTAATTGTGAGCTAACAATCCGATTGTCCCAAAGTCTGTGGCGGTTTGGTATTCGGTCACGTAGTCTCGTACGGGTGACACAAACCCCCGATTGTCATGGGGTTGTTGAACAACGGTGAGCTTTATGAGATCGTTTATCTCGAGTTCACGAAGAACGCCTGGTTGTGTATTTTCAGCGGCACTAATGACCGATTCCGGTGTGGGGAGGTCGGAAGGAGGAAAAGAGTTGCCTGAAGCGCTCACGGCAGCTGGAAGGTAACTGATGGCGAAAACCAGGAGTATGGTGAGAATGTTGATTTTTGTTTTGACTGTCATCTGTGATGCCACTTGTTCTTTTCCCGAAAAGGCAACCAGTTGACACAGCACGCTATGAATGTATCGCGTTTCAAATTATGTCATCGTCTTCGGAAGCCAGACAATCTTATTTTGTAAGAACAAAACTTTAGATTCTTGGCTTTGCGTCCCAGACTTTCGTAGGGTTTGCCTTTATCGAACGATTGAATTGTTAATTTTCTTTTTCAAGCAAACGGGTTTGACTGTTTGCGCTTGCTTTGTTGACGGGATGAATCGCCGTTTTCATTATATTGGATAAAGCGGCCGATCTTCGAAGTTTGCACTTTTCATTTTTGTTAAGTACTTGTTGGTCGCAAGTCCTGGTACTGTAGCCGAAATATTCTCGTAACCTTTATCCAATTAGTCCGTCATGGAGTTAGCGATTGAGAAATTCATTGCACATTTACAAGAAGTTCATAATTTAGAATTTGGATGCATAGACCCTGGAACGAAATCTGGTCGCAAACCCCGGCAACGGGCGTAGTTCCTGGCGAGCGATAGCGAAACCGACCTTTTTTTAGGCCGGTCTTTTTTTTAATATAAGGAGGCTCTCCCTGAACGGAACTTGGCAGCTACAACCATCGTACAAACATTACAAATTTCGTATCTGCTCAGGCTTATGCAAAAAAGTAGGGCAAAAACGGTGTGCGTGGGGGGCGCACGCCCCCACGCACACCGTTTTTGCCATCTCTTAAATGCAGGCTGAGCAGTAACCAAATTTCAGTAGAAATACTGGAAAGGAGATGCACAATGAACACCAACATCAAACTAAAAACCTTTTCTTTTTTTGTTCTTTTGATTTTTACTCTATCGATGCTCTTTCCCAAGATCGCGCTGGCTGACGAGACCACGCCGCCGCCCGACGAGACACAGGAACCCGCTCCTCCTGCCGAGGAGACTGAGGAACCCCTTCCCCCGGTGCAAGAAACAGACGAACCGTTGCTCCCGCCTGCTGAAACGCAGGAACCTGTTTTGGCTACCGAAGATCCCTCCGTAACCGAGGCTCCGGTGGAAGGCGCGCTTACCGGAGCGGTAACGGAAGAAGCTACCCCGGTTCCGACGGGAGCGCCCACAAAAGGACTGATCCCTTTCCCGACCAGCCAGTCTGCAGTGGATGAGCAGGCCGGCGAAGAAGCAAACACCGGCCGAACAGGTTGCCACTATCCTCGAGCAAATGCCCGAAGGAACGAACCTGGTTGTGCTCGATCAAAACGGTGAAGCAGCGCCACTGGTGACAGAAGAAGCCGCAGAAACAATCACTACCGGCGACCCGTATATCGTCCGCGGTGGTGTTACCCATCGGTTTCTCACTGACTGCACAGGACAACCTATAGACGCGAACAATACTTGTACCGAAACAACCACGCCCATTCAGAATGCAATAGACTTTTCTCTTGAAGGAGAGACGATTTTCGTCGAACCCGGGATATACAACGAACAAATCACAATTAGTACCATCGGTATCACCCTTATGGGTCTTCCCGGCAATCCAACAGCCGCTGGCGCCGCTGTGAATGCGCCCGTCATCCAAGGCTCAGGTTCCGGAACCGGAATTACCATTAACGCTGGAGGGGTCATCGTTTCTGGATTTGTCATTCAGGGCTGGGATCAAGCCATCTTGGTGGATGTCCTAGTTGGCAAAACTGCTGTCACCATCGATAACAATACAATCCAGAATAATGAGGATGGAATTCAAGTCGTCGGCGGTCAAGGAAAACCTGGGACCGAAATTCACTATAATACCTTCAAAGACAACACAGGTTATGATCTGATCAACAATGGCCCGTCTGATAACAATGTTCAGGATGTGAATGCCACTGATAACTACTGGGGCTGCCCAGAGGGCCCGGTTATAGCTTTCCGGAACCCTGATCATGGGAATGACTGGGATTATATCGTTTGGGTCGAACGGGATGGAAATTCCAGTCCTGGTAGTTATACGATCTATGACGATAATCCTCTGTTAGACTGTGGCTTGTTGTACGGAAGAGATTCCCTTTGGAATCACGGTGGAAACAATTACAAACCTTATAAAATCATTATCGATACAACGGCACTGCCGGAGTCTCCCACACCGACAAACACACCAACGCCCACCGACACACCTACGAATACACCAACCTCTACGCCCACAAATACTCCTACAAACACGCCTACAAATACTCCTACTAATACGCCAACGAACACTCCAACCAACACGCCGACTAATACACCTACCAGTACGCCAACTAACACAGCGACAAATACTCCTACTAATACACCAACGAATACAGCGACAAGTACGCCAACGAACACTCCAACCAATACACCTACCAACACAGCGACAAATACTCCAACCAATACACCGACTGATACACCAACAAATACACCAACCGATACGCCGACGAGCACACCCACCGATACACCTACTAACACACCCACAAATACACCAACGAATACGCCGGTGGACCAGCCAACAAACACGCCTACCAACACGCCAACGAATACACCGACGAACACGCCTACCAATACACCCACCAGTACGCCGACGGATACGCCGACAAACACCCCTGTCAACACGCCGACCCCCGGCAATCCTCCCTCCACTCCCGTGCCCCCGACCCGGCCTGCCACCATTTTAGGCGGCTTCATCCCGGTGACGGGCGGTGAGACGCATGCCATTGCGGCAGGCGTGGCCCATACCTGCGCGATCACACCGGCAGGCGGGGTCCAGTGCTGGGGCAATAACGATTTTGGCCAGTTAGGGGATGGATCCTATACCGAGAGCAATGTTCGTGTGGATGTGGCCGGCCTGCGGGGCGCCACGAGCATCGTAGCAGGCGGTAACCATACCTGCGTCCTGGCAGGCAGCGATATTTGGTGCTGGGGCTGGAACGCGAAGGGCCAAGTTGGTGATGGCACAACCGAGAACCGCAACACGCCCGTCAAAGTGTTGAATGACGCTTTGGGTATCACTGCCGGGTTTGACTACACCTGCGCGACCGTGTTCAGTGGCCAGGTGATGTGCTGGGGCAACAACAGCCAGGGCCAACTTGCTGACGGAGGGCAAACAAATCAAACCAGCCCCATCCTGGCAACACTGGTTAGCGGTATTTCAAATGTTGACGCCGGCCGGAACAAAACCTGCGGCATTACCAACACGGGTTTGGTAAGGTGCTTGAACAGAAATGCTTCCCAAGAGCTTGGCGAACTGTCAAACACGAACCTGGATGTCGCGGTCAACCGCTTTGGTTCCAAAATCGTTGCCCTGATCGATCGAGGAATTCCGGTTGAATTCGTGGCAAACCGGCCGAAGCTCATCAGCCAGCTGAGCGGCATCTCAGATGTGGACAGCGGACAGAGTCACATTTGCGCCATACAAAACAGTGGTAGCGTCTATTGCTGGGGTTTCAATTACTACGGCCAGTTGGGGAACAACTCCACTGCTATGAGTCAAGATCCGGTAGCTGTCAAGAATCTGGCGAATGCCTGGCAACTGGCGGTGGGCAAGTACCATGCCTGTACCATCACCACCGGTGGCGATCCCGCCGATCCCGATATCGAATGCTGGGGCCTGAACGCGGACGGGCAACTGGGTGACGGGACCAACGACACCAGTCATATCCCGGTAAAGGTGAAGTAAGCGGCTAGTTCGGTCACCCGCCTCCGGCTGGGATCAGCAGGGGGATGGATAACACGAAGCGGAATGAGAAGAATTTCTCCTCATTCCGCTTCATCATTTGGCTGTCTTGGAAATAGCCGATTTTCATATTTTGAGGTGGGCTATGCCCATGCGGTCTCTTTGGGAATTTCCGCCGTAAGGCTCGCCGGTTTTCCCTGCACCGAACGTAAGACGGTGTGGCGGGTTGGTAGATACCCGGATTTGGGGGTGCGAGCGTGCATATGCACGCTCGCACCCCCAAATCCGGCACCCTTTTCATCCCTATCAAAGTGCGATGGGACAAATACAGGAAATCCGGATGAACCATCATTTGTATCCCTTGAACTACGCCGGGTGTTCTCTCTATTCTGCTTCGACAACCGGTGTCGCGATCACGAACAATCTTCCCCAGCTGGCGTCACCTTTTGCCTCGATACAGGTTTGAAAGGTGAGATGGGGGGCACCCGTGTACATTTGGTTGAACAGTTCCGTGGCGCTGAGTATTTGGCTGGAATTCAGGTCGACAAAACGACTTTCCGTTTTGGTTGGCTCCATGGCCCGGAAACGGTATATCGCGCTTACAGTATAGCGGACTGTATGCCCATCCCCATAGACAACCTGGACTTCCTGCCCCAGGTTGAGGGCGTTGAAGAGATTGCCCGCTAGATTGTTATGGGCGATTAAACCAACATTTCCATATTTCTGGGCGAGTCCAAATTCTGTGACCTGGTTTTCTGAAGGAGAGACATAAAAAGGGTCGCTTTCGGGTTGTTGGACAACATGATAGGAAAACATTTTTGGTGCGGAGACGCTGCGGATCGAGACCGATTTCTCGTCGAGGATTGGTTTGACGGATTCATCCCCAAAGGGTGGAGCAAGGGGCGCTTTCCGTTTTTTCAAGTGGTGTGCGGGAAAGACCACTGCATTATGCACACCTAGTTTATCAGGACCCGTTGGCCAGGCTGGGTTGTCTTTCAGGAGCATGGTCCCAGAAGGGGGGACTAAAGAAAAAATAGCCATAAAGCTGATCAAAGAGAAAACGCGAGCAAAATTGAATACCCTGACCATGTTGTATCCTTTTCTGAGAGGGGAATTTGGGTTGCGATGTGTACGGGTTGAGAATGGAATCATGTTTCTTCGATGGACTGGCTTTCGAACCCGCAAAAGGTTTTCAACCGGTTGGCGTTAGAGATAACTCAGCTGTGAACAGGATAGAGCAGGACCGTTGTATTCAGTTAAAAATCGGACCGCCACACTATGTGGCAGTCCGATAGGAAATTGCTGCGTCTTTGAAATCATAGTGTTAGAACAGCTTCGACCCGTAGCTTTGGCCCGGAGGTTTAACCGGGTTGTTATAGGGATTTTCCCCGCTATTATATTGAAATAACGCGCTCAATCAGGAAAACCTACGCAGGGGTAGGGGGATCGTAGTCTAAATGTATAAGAAGCAGGATGCGGGGCTAACCGATACAGTTTTCAAGCCAGTCTTGTGCCTGTTTGGGTCGTATGAAGCGAATCACGTGTAGATAGGCGTGTTCGGGCAGCGCAAGCAGTTGCCGATATTCACGCTTGCGTCGCCAGTAGGTCTTGAACAGCCAGTGGAAGAGCGATTCGTCGGACCAAAGCTTAAGCTGGGTCCATAAATGCTCGCGGTTGCCGTTCCATAATTCTTCCTGGAACACAACCCGTTTCCACGTGCGGCGGAAGAGACGCCAGAAGATCACCCACAGGGAGTAATCCAGCCAGACGATCGCTTCGGCGCGCGCCCAGGTGACCAGGCGGGTTTTGCTGTAGTTCCCGGCTACCGCCCACCTGGGGGAACGGGTGGCTTCTTCTACCCGGGCGCGCAACAATTCATCCCCTGCGGGGGTCCAGTTAGGACCCCAGTTGAGCGCGTCCAGTTCGATAAAATCCAACCCGAGCTTGTTCGCCAGTTGCTCCGCCTGCGTAGATTTTCCCGATCCGGTGGTCCCGATGACAACAAACCTGTGATAAGGGCAAGCATCCATAAACCTTCCTTTGGTAAATCCGGCTCTCCCGCTAAAAACGGGAAAACCCAAAAGCCAAACAGACAGCGGGCAGTATAATCGGAAAAAAGAAAAAGCGAGAAATCTCGCTCTCTGAACTTCTCACACCGGCATTCTAACTTTTCTCTATCGAGGCAAAATGTTCGATCTCCCTGATGACGAAATCATTCCCCTTTCCAAAGAACACGTTTTCTACACCTGGTCAGCGCAATCGAAGGTGAATCCAATCGCTGTAAAGCGCGCGAAGGGCGTTTATTTCTGGGACACCAGCGACAAGCGCTACCTGGACTTCAACTCGATGACCATGTGTGTCAACGTCGGTCACGGCGATGAGCGCATCATCCGGGCCATGCAGGAGCAGGCCGCCGAATTGCCCTACGCTGCGCCTGGGATGACGACCAAGATCCGCGCCCTGGCCAGCAAAGCGGTGGCAAACGTGACCCCGGATCAAGCCCTGACGAAGGTCTTGTTCACGTTGGGGGGAGCGGACGCCAACGAGAACGCCATCAAACTGGCCCGCGGCTACACCGGAAAGCACAAGATTTTGACCCGCTACCGGTCCTATCACGGCGCAACGATGGGCGCGATGGCCGCCACCGGGGATCCGCGTCGGCAGATGTGGGAGCCGCTAACCATGCCCGGGGTGGTCCACTTCCTGGATCCTTACCGCTACCGCTCCACGTTCCACCGCACCAATCCAGATATCAGCGAAGCCGACTTCGCGCGCGATTATCTCAACCATCTGGAAGAGATCATCCGCTACGAAGGCCCTGGTACCATCGCCGCTGTGCTGATGGAATTGGTCACCGGCACGAACGGAATCATCATCCCGCCGGAAGGGTACATGCAGGACGTGCGCGCGCTGTGTGACAAGTACGGCATTGTGATGATCGCGGATGAGGTCATGTCCGGTTTCGGTCGCACCGGCAAATGGTTTGCGGTGGAACACTGGGATGTGGTCCCTGATGTCATGACGATGGCCAAAGGGCTGACGTCCGCTTACGCGCCACTGGGCGCGGTCGCCATGAAGCCCGAGATTGCCTCCGCCTTCGATGAGAGGGTCTTCGAATCCGGGCTGACGTATACCTCCCACCCCGTCTCGCTGGCGGCGGCAGTGGCCAATATCCAGGTCTTGAAGGACGATCAAATTGTCGAACGGGTGGCAGGCTTGGGTCCGGTCTTGAAGCGCATGCTGACCGATTTGGGAGAAAGCCACCCGTCGGTGGGAGAAGTCCGTAACATTGGGCTGTTCGGTATCCTGGAACTGGTCAAAAACCGGGAGACGAAGGAGCCGATGGCGCCCTGGAACGGATCGTCCGCGGAGATGTCCGCGTTGAAGAAGTTCTGCCTGGTTAACGGCCTGTTCCTGTACACGCACTGGCACACGGTCTTGATCATCCCGCCGCTGATCATTACGGAAGCGCAGCTGCAGGAGGGGATGGAGGTGCTGGACAGGGCACTGGAGATCACAGATCAAGCGGTAAGGTAAAAAAACGCGCTCGAGAGGGCGCGCCTGTTATTTCAGATATTTCTCCATGCGAATATCCTGCCACAACCTGTCTTGCCAGTAGGTATAATCCTGGATCCGGCCAATCTCTTTATAGCCCATGCGTTGATACAGCTTGATGGCATTCGTATTGAATTCGAACACGCCCAGCTCGATGCGTTGGAAGCCCTGGGCAAGAATCTGCCCTTCCAAAAAGGTCAGCGCCAGCCGGCCGACCCCTTGCCCGCGCGCGGACTCTTCTCCAATGGCAATGCCGATCCAGGCAGTTCCGGGTTCTTTTTTATACAGGTGCTTTGGATCTGCCTGGTAATTGATTTCGCCGATCAGCTTATCCCCGTTATAGATTAGATAAATTTCGCCGCGCTCTAATCGCCGTTCGAGCGCCTCTGGCGTGATAGCCTCGCGTTTCTCCAGAGCAGCTCTGGTGGGGTTTGGCCGCAGAAAGGGGATCAGGGCCGGATCGTTTTCCCACTTGTTGAAGGCGTCCGCAATTTGAGGGGTGGGGAGGTTAAGCCTGGTGAAAGCGATATTCATTCTCTGCGAGAGCGACCAAAAATCATGCCCAAGCCAATCAAGACAAGGATGATAGGCCCAATCAGACTCCAATTGATATTCCAGGAAGCGCCCACGAGCAGGTTGAACGAGAGCGCGACCAGGAACAAACCGATCAAGGCAGGAATTGCTACAGCCATCGAGAATAGCTCGTCATTGGAACGGAAGCGGTTGTAAGCTCCGCTCAAGAAACCCGCTGCCGGCATCAAGATGAAGAGCGCCCACCAGTTCAACTCGAACGGCAGCCAGCCAAACTGGTTCAGCAGAACGGCGATCCCGCCAAAAATAAAGATCAGACCCATCCACAGGTTGGACGGGCGGCCCCGGTATGCATTCTTGGATTGATTTGGTTCTCCCATAATAGTTTTACCTTTCCAATTTGGTTTACGAGCGCTATGAGGAGGTGAAACTCCCTCTCAACAAAGTGAAATCTATATCGTTTGGAAGATTATACTTGACTTCTCAAATCATTCTTTGACGGCTGACAGTTTCGCTTTTTAAGGGTGAACAAGCTCTAGATACCAAGAAGCGGAACCTGTAACGGTTGGCTCCGCTTCTTGGCGAAGGTTATTTTTTATTGGATTGGTCGCAAGGTGTGGGCGATTGCGGCCAGCAGTTCCAGATCTCCGCTTCCGCTTAAAATCAGATAATTTTCTCCATTGGTTGTGAGCAGGAAAAAGGCCTGCGCGCCGTCTATGCCCTGGACGATGAATTGGGCAGCAGGCCGGCCATCTGCCAGTGTGAGGCGGTCTTCGGAAAGGATCGAAATCCCCGATGCATCCCAGGCCATTTTGCGTTGGTTGATGAAGGCCTCCAGGTCGTTTTTAGGATCCCAAAGCTGGTTCGTTACGGTGAGAACCGTGCCTCCAACGGGCATTGGATCGATCGGTTCGCCGGGCTGCCAGTCCCAGGAATAAAACTGCACGTAGGAGCCACGTGGCTGGCTCTCGCCGCCGTCCAATGTCCATCCATCAGGATAATCGAACGCGAATCCCGCAGCCTCGTCCCGGTAGGTGATAGCTTCAAAGAGAGGCGTTGGGACTGGCGTTTCTGTGGGTACGGCGGTGCTGGTGGGCTCGAAGGTGGCTGGGTCCTGCGTCTCCGTGACAAATTCGATAGCAGTGGGTTGTTCAGCGGGGCTTAAAGGAGGGAGCCCCGAGCAGGCGGACGCGGAAAAGACAAAAACAGTCAATAAAAAGATGCTCAAGCGTTTCATTTTGCTCTCCTGGATACGATGATATACCACTAATGACGCTGATGTCCATCTCAATGTTCCCTCGTGCAACTTTTCACCTTCGATTGCATCTGATACAATGAAACGGTAATACCTGCGAGGATCAGTGCGTCTGAAATAAGATAGACCCTAATACTGAGGAAATGCATGTTCAATCTTGGAAATGTCTCCGCACCATCTACATCAACGAATGAAAAACCAAAGCGCGTCAAGGTGCTGGTGCTTGGTTCCGGCCCGGCAGGCTATTCTGCCGCGCTGTATGCTGCTCGCGCCGAACTGGAGCCTGTAGTACTGACCGGTATGCAGTTGGGCGGCCAGGCGGCCCTGACCTATACGATCGAGAACTATCCTGGTTTCCCGGATGGCGTGGGCGGACCGGAACTGGGCGAATTATTTCAGAAACAGGCCGAACGCTTTGGCGCAACGACCGAGTTCGACGTGGCCACCGGCGTAGATTTTTCCGAACGCCCCTTCAAAGTCTTCACCGATAACGGACAGTACCTGGCTGACTCCATCATTATCAGCACCGGCGCCAGCCCCAATCACCTGCAAATTCCGGGTGAAGTGGAAATGACCGGCAAAGGCGTCTCGTATTGCGCCACCTGTGATGGCTGGTTCTTCAAGGAGAAAAAAGTGGTCGTAGTGGGTGGAGGTGATTCGGCCCTGGAAGAGGGCCTGTTCCTGACCCGCTACGCTAAGGAAGTCCATATTGTCCATCGCCGGGACGAATTGCGCGCAGGCGCGATCTTGCAGAAACGCGCCATGGAAAATGAAAAGATCCATTTTATCTGGAACACAGTCGTGACCGAGGTGATCGGCGAAGAGAAGGTCGAGTTGGTTAAGTTGAAAAACGTAGTGGACGGCGAAGAAACCCTCTTTGAGTTCGATGGCGTTTTCATCTTCATCGGGCATACCCCGAACACCCAGATTTTCGAAGGACAACTCGAGTTGGATCCGCTTGGTTACATCGTGGTCAACAGTTTGATGGAAACCAGTGTACCCGGCGTCTTTGCAAGTGGGGAAGCAGCTGACCCGCATTTCCGGCAGGTCGTCACCTCAGCTGGGATGGGGGCGGCGGCTGCCATCCAGGCCACGCGTTATCTCGAGGCCCAGGAAGCATAACAGGGTTCCGATTTGAAGCAACAGGAGACTTTGCCCCTTGAGAGGTAGAGTCTCCTATTTTTATCCCGGATAGCGGCGCTTTTTCAAGAGCCTGGAGCAACAGGACCCTTCTTTGGAGAAGATCCTTGAAAAGGGCCAAATTAACGTTCAACTTCTCAAGGTTTGCAATACAAAGTGCTGCGTAAATATTGAACTGCACGCCTGAGTTATAAATGCAATTGGCTGAATACGAACTCAGAAAAATGCGGAAGAAGCAGTAAAATATACTATCATCACAATTTGGAGGAGATATGACCAATAAGATTTCGATCATTGGGGCAGGAATGACGGGGGCATCCACGGCGTTCTGGCTTTCTCAACGCGAGATTGCCGATCTGGTGCTGGTTGATATTGTGGAGGGGATGCCGCAAGGGAAGGCATTGGATTTGACCGAGGCGATGCCGGTTGTCAACAAAGATGTAGAAATCACCGGCGCAAACGGTTACGAGGCGACCAAAGATTCGAATATTATCATTATCACCGCCGGCTTGCCGCGCAAACCGGGCATGTCGCGCGAAGATTTGCTGACCGCCAACGCGGAAATCGTCGGCCAGGCTGCTACAGAAACCCTGCAGCATTCTCCGGACGCGTTTTTCATCGTCTTGACCAACCCGCTGGATACCATGGCCTATCTGACCTTGAAAAAGACCGGTTTGCCCCGCAATCGTGTCATCGGGCAGGCGGGCATCCTGGATTCGGCCCGCATGCGCGCCTTCGTGGCGATGGAAACCGGCGTGAGCGTGGAGAACATCAACTGCTACGTGCTCGGCGGGCACGGAGACGAAATGGTGCCCTTGACCCGGCACTCGAACATCGCCGGCATTCCGCTGCGCGATTACATCCCCGTAGAAAAATTGAACGCCATTGTCAACCGGACGCGCAAAGGCGGCGGCGAGATCGTCAATTTGTTGGGAACGTCCGCCTATTATGCCCCGGCAGCGGCCTGCGCCCAGATGGCGGAAGCCATTTTGAAAGACAAGAAACTGATCATCCCCGCTTCGGCCTACATGCAGGGCGAATATGGCCTGAATGACATGTATTTCGGTGTCCCTGTGATGCTGGGCGCAAACGGGATGGAAAAGATCATCGAATATGATCTGGACGATGCCGAGCAGGCCGCTTTCGATAAATCTGCCACAGCTGTAGAAGAGACGCACGAGGCGTTGAAGAATTTGGTGGAAATTTAACTTCTTTGTTTTTGGAGGTGCTTTGATGATTTTGAAGGAAAAAATTGCGGAACAGCTTCCTGTCCAGCGCGAACGCTATCATGCGCTTGCAAAGGAACACGCTGATGTGGTGGTAGACAAGGTGACCGTGGGGCAGATCGTGGGCGGCATGCGGGGGATCAAGTCTTTGTTGACCGATATTTCGTTCGTCGATCCTAACGAAGGCATCCGCTTCCGGGGCATGACCATCCCGGAAGTGCTGGCTGCGTTGCCCAAACCGGCGGGCGCGGACATGCCCTACGTAGGCGGCCTTTTTTACCTGTTGTTGATCGGGGAAGTTCCTACCGAAGAGCAGGCTCTGGCCGTAGAGGCCTCCTGGATCAAACGCAGCGACGTGCCCAAATACGTCTTCGACACGTTACGGGCCATGCCGAAAGGGGCGCACCCGATGACCCTTTTCTCGCTCGCCGTGCAGTCCCTGCAGACCGAGTTGGAGTTCGCGCGCCGTTACCAGGAAGGCATGCACAAAGACGAATACTGGGAGCCGGCGCTGGAAGATACCCTCAACCTGACCGCCAAGCTGCCGGTAATCGCCGCATTTATCTATAACCTGAAGTACAAGGACGGGAAGGAACCCAAGGTCGATCCGGACCTGGATTACGGCGCCAACTTCGCCCAGATGCTTGGAGTGGAAGACCAGGAAGGCTACGCAGACCTGGCGCGCCTTTACTTCATCATCCACTCGGACCACGAATTGGGCAACGCTTCGGCGCACGCCACCCATCTGGCTGCTTCCACGCTCTCGGACATTTACTACGCCTTTTCTGCCGGCCTGAACGCCCTTGCCGGCCCCCTGCACGGGCTTGCCAACCAGGAAGCTCTCGGCTGGGTGTTGGGGGTGCAAGATCAGTTTAACGGCGTGCCGACCAAAGAGCAACTGCGCCAGTACGCCTGGGACACGCTCGAAAGCGGAAAGGTCATTCCCGGTTACGGTCACGCCGTTTTACGCGTGCCTGACCCAAGATTTACCGCCCAAATGAAATTTGCCAAGAAGCGCTTCCCAGATGACCCCCTGGTGCAGATCGCGGACATGGTCTTCGAGATCGTCCCGCAGGTGCTCAAGGAACAGGGCAAGGCCAAAAACCCGGCTCCCAACGTGGATGCCATCTCCGGCACGCTGCAATATTATTACGGCGTGCGTGAGTTCGACTTTTACACCGTGCTGTTCGGAGTGGGTCGCGCGCTGGGCGTGACGGCCAACTACGTCTGGGCGCGCGCGCTCGGCCAGCCGATCGAGCGGCCCAAGTCCCTGACCATGAAAATGCTCGAGGAAGCGGTAGCAAGCCAATAGTCCGGGTTCGACGCGCAGAATCAAAACCAGCGGGACCGCATCCCGCTGGTTTTGTATCCGTTATTGGTTGTGCATAAACGGCTGGAAGTCTTCGTGATCGGGAAAGGGATAAACGATCCAGCCGTTCCTCTCGATTTGTAGCTTGGAGTAGAACATAGGGTGGATGACGCACTCGTCGTCGTGGGAGAGCGCCAGCCTGTCTTGCATGGCGTACTCGAAATCGGCCTCCACAATGCCCGTTTCCTGACTCTTGCTTCGGACTTTCCCGACAATTCCCAACTCGGCTACCAGCCTGCGGAAGTTGTAGAGCGAATATCCCTCGACCCACATATCAGAGGTTTTCTTCGCAACCTGGTCCAGGTAATTGCCCGGGAAGAGCATCGGCGCGCCGGTCAGGGCAGTCACGATCTCGGAAACATGCGGATAGATCAAGTTGTAAGAGTTGAGCACTTCTGCGGCCAGTTCATGTTCCACTTGCTGGACGATCTGCTGGATGCGGACATTTTTAAAGTAGGGGAACTTGACTTCTTTTTCCGTGGTGCGCGCGATCTCATTGCACAGGATGACCAGCTGGCGAGGGCGCATCTGGGTATGCCGCAAAATGTAAGGAAAACTTTTTTCTTCCATGCCGCGCAGGTTTTGAATTGTTTCGCCGAAGTACGGGTGCCAGAGTTTTTTCAGCAGATCATCGAAATCTTCCCAATTCACATCTCTGGCTGGGAGGGTGTCTTCGCGGGCTTGTAAGTAACGTTGGAAGCGCCAGGAGATTAGGCGGATCAAATCCTTGGGTCGCCAGCTCATATACAAGGGATGGCGGATGAACTTGGCCGGGTTGGTGATCACGGTCTCGCGGATATAAGGAAATATCTCGGCCGAAACGAAAGCCTTAATGTGGATGCCTCTGTGGGAATAGGCGATATTAAAGGTACTGGCACATTGCACCAGCGCAGCGGTAACTGCCATCATGGCCATGTTTTCGCGGTCGTAGCGCTCGAAGGTGTCGATGGCAATAATGACCGGTTCAAGATGGGTGAATTCCAGCACCCTTTCTTTGGCTTTGGTAAAGATGGCGGAGGCCAGCTGTTCAGAAAGATCATCGAGCACCCGGCCTTTCTCGTCCACGTATTTCATGAGCAGCCCGCTCAACACATTGCGAATGAACTGCAGCGGTTTTCCTTTTTGCCCGGAGGCAATGCAGGCCTGCTTGATGACCAGATCTCGGTCTGCGAACTCGTTGAAAATGATCGACCAGATCAAAAATTCCCAGATCTTGTAAACGTCATTGACCGCCATGTCGGGGGAAAGGTACGCGTTGTCAGAGATCTTTTGAATGATGCTGTTGTAGATGACCGGCTCGTCCACATCGATGCTGTGGGCGTTCTTATAGCGGTGTTGAAAATTGAAATATTTGGTCAACGACGTTTTGCCCGACCCGCGCCGGCCCACGATAAGATAAGTATCCGAGTCGAGCGCTTCGGTGTTGAAACGGCTTTGCTCGTAGTAGTAATCCTGGTAATGATCCCGCAGGGCTTCCAGTTCGTGTTCGCAGGATTCTGCGCCAAAAGGTAATTTGAAGCCGGGAGCAATTGGGTTCATGTTTCCACTCCTTAAACGAGTGCAAGAAGTATATAACAGTTTGTCTGTCTGCGCAATTCGCGGTGATTCGTCTCTTTAAGGTTCTCATAATTCTAAATAAAACTTACTATATGGAGTTTCTTGCTCTAATTTTGTTTTCAGGTAACTCATCATGCACGGTGGTACACTTTTTTTGAGGGGGGTAATCAAAAAACTTGGAAAGGAGATGATGCCCAAGACAACTAAACGTTCTCCAGCAGATAAACGACCTATCGTATAACTAATTTCAGTAGATCACAGAATTACTAAGAGAAGCCCGCACCCCTGTTTTCGGATCCTCCTTTAACTTTTGTGATTTACTGAACCTTACAAGTAGGAGACAAAAAAATGAAAAAAGCACGTATGATTGGTACCATGGTTATGGTGATTGCTCTGGTTGCCATGGTGGGAATTCAATCTGGCTCTGCTGCTGCACCAAAATATGACATCAATACGCTCGCTGGTAAGGTGGCTGCGGTCAACGGGACTGCCGGATTGCAGATCCGCTTTTCGGCTTTCATCGAGCAGGAAGCTGAAATCGAAGAGCCAAACCTGATACCATCCGCGCCTATCGATCCCACTTTCGTTCTATCAAGTCCACTGGATGGGGACACGATCCTGCCTCCGGCTGTCACTGTTAACCAGGATACGGCCGGCGCACCGCAAAATGAGACGGCCATCGCCGTCGATCCAAACAATCCCAACCGGGTGGTTGCAGGTGCAAACGATTACGTAACCCGCACCTGGGCCTGCATGATCGATAGCACAACACCCTGCAGCGCCCTGGGCGACGGTTATTCGGGCACGTATTTCTCGAATGATGGCGGCCAGACCTGGGGGGATGTCAGCAGCGATCCAGATCATCTGGGGACGTTGATCCCCGGTGTGACCCGTTTGACCAGTGGCCAGTATGATGCTGGCGGCGATCCGGCGCTGGCGTTCGACAGCCAGGGCAATGTCTACTATGCAGGGCTGGGTTTCAACCGCGAATCCCCTCCGAATACGGTCGCGGTCAACAAAGGTACGTTTGATGGTTCCGGTAAACTTTCCTGGAGCCAGCCCACCTTTATCAACCAGACGACCGCACCCTCTACGCTCAACGACAAGGAATGGATTGCAGCCGACTGGCACGTTTCCAGCCCCTATCAGGATCGCGTGTACGTGAGCTGGACGCGCTTCCTGTTTAATCCGAAGCAGGGCTTTTACATCCAATCGCCGATCTTTTTCGCTTACTCAAGCGACGGCGGGCAGACCTTCAGCGAACCAACCAATATCTCTGGCAATGTACTATACGACCAGGGTTCACGCCCGATCGTCGGCTATGACGGCACGGTCTATGTAATCTTCGAAGGTGCTACTCGCCTTGCCACCTTGGACAGCACCTATATTGTTAAGTCCACTGATGGCGGTGAAACCTTCGGCAAGCCGGTAAAAGTTGCGGATGTGCAGGATGTGATTCCACTGGCCAATACCGCCTTCCGAGTCAACAGCTTCCCGGCGGGCGCGGCTGCGTCGAACGGCGACCTGTATGTGGCTTGGTCAACACTTTTACGCAATAGCGATGGCAGCTTGTGTCCGAACCGCACAAACAATGGCTGCCACTCGGCGACAGTATATAGCAAGTCATCCGATGGCGGTGTAACTTGGAGTGCGCCCGCTCTCATCTTCCCCGGGCTGGATGCTTCGAATCAAACGGCAGTAGGCTATCCTGTAACCCAACCGGACAGCACGACGCTCAATGCGCCGGCTGCCCGCCGTGTGGATACTCTGTGGCCAGGTGTAGCTGTTTCGCCCTCGGGCACTGTCTATATGTCTGCTTATGCTGCGGATGTTGTTTCACCTTGGCAGACCTGCGCCGATGCACCACCTCCGCCAGAAGGTCGCATCAATTGCCTGGAGTTGGATGGCTACATCCACAATGCCCGACTCGACTACTATGTGACCAATATTAAATCGGGTGGCGTAGAGAAGGTTAGCACAAATCCCATCAACACGCGTAATGGGTTCGGCGGCGGCTTCATTGGCGACTACACGGATCTGTCCGTTGGTTCCGATGATGTCTTCCATGCCCTGTGGACCGACACAAACAATAAGCAAAATGTGGTCTGGTTCTATGGTTTCGAGTTCACGCCGACTTCGATCAACCAGGAAGATGTTGCCACGGCTTCGGGGACAATCCCGTGAACGCACGCAACCCTATAGCATTTCCGTAGGGTGTGTGATAGAACATAGCAAAGAGGGACTGGCAAGCGCCAGTCCCTCTTTACGTTTTTCGCATGTGTTTGGGATTAAGAACCGAGACCAATTGTGTTTTGCCTCCCAATAACGCTTCTACTTCCAGGTCCAGCTCCACCCAGTAAAACTGGCGATGGCGGGAATACGGGTCGATGCGCACCACCGTCCCTGCGAACCAGCCCTCGCTCTTCCAAAACTTGGAATCGAGGAACACTTCGACGCGATCGCCGACACCGATGAGATCAGCCATGTTTAATAATATTTCTCGATGCCGCCGAAGCCGATCAGCTTATTTTCGCGCGCCGTTTTAATAAAATAATTCAACCGCTTTTGAAACTCCTCGGGCCGTTTGCGCGCCCCATCGATAAAGGCAACCCGGATGCGCTTGTACGGTTCCGAAAACGTTTGATAATTTTCCCAGGCCTGTTCATCGGTCCGGATTGCCTCGATGATGTCGGGTGGGAACACGAATTTACGTTCCAGAAGGTCTCCAGCGAGTTCCACTACTTCGTATACGACTTTACCCTCAGCCACCAACTTCCGCAAGCGCTCGATGTTGGCCTGCGAGTACCCGCTCTTGGGTCTCCTGGGCGAAAAGCGTTGCGCGGTGCGCTCCTCGTCCAGCTTGCGGGCGGTGCTGTCGATCCAGCCGAAGCACAGCGCCTGCTCGACGGCGTCGTTGTACTCGATGCGCGGCTTGCCGGTGTGTTTCTTGTAATACACCAACCAGATTTCTTTTTCGGTCTTGTAGTGTTCTTTCAGCCATTGCCGCCATTCCTTCGGGTCTGTTACGTATAAAGTTTGGGTAATCTCCACTTTTTATAAGCCCCTTTCCTTGAGCCAGTTGAGGATAGTTTCCGCTACCCTTTCCCAGCCGGTTTCCAGCATGAGGTCGTGCGCCATGTGCGGGAAGAATTTGGCCTGTGTGCCAAACGTTCTGGCTGTTTGACGTATCATCTGGGGGGTAATTACCGCGTCCTCTTCTGCGCCGATCACCAGCACAGGCGTTTTGATACGTTTGGTCCGGACGAGATTTAGTCCCAGTTCGTCGAGGTAGGAGCGGAAAAATTCGTCTTGCAGGAAGGGATGATACTTTCGCAATTGCTCGTCCGGGAAATCTTCTGAAAACAGCGACCAGCGCGCCAATTCCAGGGTTTCGACGACTGGATACAGGCTTAATGTGAAGATAGATTTCAACAAAACCAACGGTCGTTCCCGCAGGATAAGGAAGGTGCTCGGCCACAGCCCGGTTGGCGGGATGGAGGTCAACAAAACGGCCGCAGGGTGCTCGTGATGTTTTTCCAGGTATTTTTGGGTGATGAAGCCGCCCATAGAGTGGGCAATGATCACCGGCGCTGACTCGAACCTGCCCGCTACCTGCTCCACATCAGAAACGTAATCTGCTATCGAAGTCCAGCGCAATTTTTTGCGCCCCTCGCTGCCAGCATGCCCGCGCAGGCTGAGGGCGGTGCAGTTGTAGCCATGCTCAGCAAAATAGGGCAGGAAGTGTTCCTCCCAACACCAGGCGCCGTGCCATTTGCCATGTATAAAAAGCAAAGGAGTAGCCTTTGCTTTCCGAACGGATTTTCTGGTAAGCAGTTCCAGTTTCATCGGATATGGGATAGGGAAAGGAAACGGATCTTAACCGGTGGCAGGCTACTGCTCTGGGCGGACGCGCAGGGCGATGTCGCGCAAACGGGTGATGCCGTGGGTCTTGAGCAGGACGTGTTCCACCTGTCCCTCCAGGTCTTTGGCGGTGTACAGGTCAGCGGTCATGACAATGATGGTTGTCCCCTGGAACCGTTCGTCGGCCTGGATTTGTTCCAGCAGCTTCGTGCCGGAAATGTAGGGCAGGTGGATATCCAGCAAAATAAGAACGGGCGAGAGTGTTTGCAGTTTCGTCTGCGCCTCCAGGCCCGATTCGATCACCCTGGTCTCGTACTGGCATTGTTTCAGAACCGTCTCATACAGTTCCGCGAGCTTGGGATCGTCCTCCAGGATCAGGGCTAGCGGCAATGTCATTCGCCGGCCTCGGCATGGATCGGCAGGATAACGGTAAATTTGCTGCCACTGCCAACCTCGCTCTGGACGGTAATCACCCCGCCCATCAGGTTGGTCAGGTGCTTGACGATAGAAAGCCCCAGTCCGGTCCCGCCGAAGATACGCGGGATGCTGCTATCCGCCTGGCGGAAGGGCTCGAAGATGCTCTCGTGCGCTTCTTTCGGGATACCCGGGCCGGTATCGGCGACTTCGAAAGCCCACTTGTCCCCGTCATGCAGGTAGAAGCGGATGTTCACTTCTCCGTGCCGGGTGAACTTGATCGAGTTGCTGGTCAGGTTGGTCACCATCTGGTTGATGCGGATAGGGTCGCCCACAAGTTCTTTTGGAAGGCCGGGATCGAGTTCCGCGGTAAGCGCCAGTTTCTTCTGGCCGGCCAGAACCGATAGTTTTTCCCGGACATCGTCCAGGATTTCAGCGGGATTGAAGGACTTGATCTCGAGCTGGACCGCGCCGGCGGCGAGCCGGGCTTCGTCCAGCAGTTCGCCGACCATATCGGAGATGCGCTGGGTGCTGTCGATGATCTCGCTGACAGCCTTGGTCTGTAGCCCTGAGAGCGTTCCGTAAACGGGCTCAGACAACAGGTCCGCGTAGCCGCGGATGACGCCTAGCGGCGTGCGCAGTTCGTGGCTTACCCTGGCGAGGAACTCGCTTTTGACGCGGCTGGATTCCAGCGCCCGGTCGCGCGCGATGGCCATCGCGTTTTCAGCTTGTTTGCGGTCTGAAATGTCGTGCAGGATGACCGCCCGTCCGAGGATTTTATCGAAGCGGTCTGTGAGGGGGGATATCGAAAGCTCGTAATGTCGTTTGTAGCCGTCTGATCCGACGGTGATTTCCTCGCGGATGTTGACAGCGTGGTCGTAAACGTCGAGGATATCGGTCTGGTTTTTGAAAACTTCGCTGGTGTGCTGACCTAAAATCTCGCCGCTGGAAAGGCCCAGCATCTGTTGCCCGGCTGGATTGACGTGGACGATTTTGTTGCGCATGTCCAGGATAAAAACCGCATCGCTCGTGCTCGCGATCACGGTCTCGAAGGCGTTTGGCGGTCTTTCGAACAAGTGATATCTGTAAATGCTCCAGGCGATCGCCAGGCCGGATATGGTGAAGGCGAAGGGCGTCAGGTCGACGCGGTACACCAGGTTGGAGGCAGCGTTGGTAAGCCATGGAATCGCGATCCCTAGCAGGATGCTCAGGATTTGCCCCCGGTATTCCCGTGGGCGGCGGCGCAGGGCACGTACGATCAAAATGGTGCTGGCTACCAGCAGGATGTAAGCGTAGATCGTATGCAACCAGAAGAACGGTCCATGCTCGAGGCGCAACATCGTTACCTCTCCCCCAAACGATTCCAACGACCAGTCCGTCCAGAGCAGCCGGTGTGATGCATTCGAAAGGGCCAAAATGAGCGTTATGGCCGGGATGATGACCAGTGCTGAAAACTTTCGCGCCGTCAGCCATTGGTAGCGGCCGGAAAATGCCAACGCAAACAGGAACAATGCAACCGGCAGGCTTACCACCCCAAAATATTGGATTTTCGTCCCAGAATAATTTGGTCTCCAACTCGACCCCCATGAACTGAAGCAGATCGCCCAGGCTCCACACGAACATTGCGACCATGAGCGCGACTGCGGGGTTGGCACCGGCTACAGCGCGACGATTCCAGATGTAGACTGCAAGCAAGGCCGATATTAAGGCGGCAAGAGCAAGCAGGCTAGCGTAGGGCGTGTAATGAAAACTTTGCAAAAACCACCACCTCAAAACCAATAATTATTATATCAAGAGATGGGCAGTTGAATCGGTGAAAATGGAAACAGAAAGGTTAGCGACAATCCTGCATTTCCCGGAAACCTTTAGGAAAAGGGCAAAATCGCGTATGCCCGAACCGGAAACGTTCCAAAGGCCTTGACCTTGACCGGCGCAGCGTGAAAGCGGAAACCGCTATCCGGAAGCTGCTCCAGGTTGCGCATATGCTCGCAGATCGGGATGTTGGCGCGCAGCAACCTGGTGTGGACGGGACGGGCGCCGTCTTCCGTGTCATCGATGTTCAGCGAATCGATTCCAACGAGTCTCACGCCTGCCTCCACTAAATAGGCCGCTGCTTCGCCGGTGAGGAAGGGATGCCCTTCGAAATAGCGGTCCGAACGCCAGTGAAGCGCCCAGCCGGTATGGACGAGCACGGCCTTGCCTGTCAACTCCAATCCACGGAATGTTTCCGCATCGATAGCCCTGCCGGCTTTGGCAGCGCGGACCACGATCCCGGGCAGGTCTACCAGCGATTCGAGCGGCAGCTCCGCCAGGTCCATGCCGTCCGCAAAGCGGTGGAAGGGACTGTCCACGTACGTGCCGGTATTGGCCACCATTTCGATCTTGCCAATATTGAACTCTGTCCCGTTGGCATAATGATCGCGGGAAGCTTCCCGGCTCAAATAATCGCAGATGGCCGGCGCGGGCAATCCCTTATAAGTGATCATCCCATCTTCGACGGTGTGGCTCAGGTCGACCAACTTGGTCAGGCATGTTTTGCTCCTAGTTTGTCGTCATTGCGAGAGGTTGGTTCTCCCGTGTTTACGGGATAGGACCCGTTGTTAACGGTAACATCAAGGTTTCAACGACTCGTGTAGCGATGTAAGTGGGCATATATTCGCCAATCGCCGAACCGGCGTGCCGATCTTCATAAATCCCAATGATGTGAAAACCGGCGTCCGTTTGCCCGCCGAGCTGGTCGCTGAGCGAGTGGCTGTGTTCGAGCGCGTCTCCCTCGGCAATCAGTTTCTCAGCAATTTCGGGATGATCGCTGTCGGCATGGGGCAGCTTATACTTCACTTCCAGAATGCCATGATCCGCTTTTTCCAGGTCAAACATGTAGAAAACCGGGTTCATAAAACCGGCCAGCATGGTGCCGCCATGACGTAACACGCGGTACGCTTCGCGCCATACCGGTCGAATTTCGGGGATGAACAGGTTCGAAACCGGGTGGAAAATGAAATCGAAGGACTCGTCCGCGAAAACGGACAGATCACGCATATCGCCTTCAACCGTTTTTAAGTTGGTCCAACCTTCGCGCGCGGCTACCGGTGGTCCTGGTCGAGTTGGCGGGGAGAGTTGTCCAACACGGTCACGTTTGCGCCCGCAGCCGCCAGCACCGGTCCCTGTTGGCCGCCTCCACAGGCCAGGCAAAGCGCCTCCAGGCCGGGGAGAGGCGGAAACCACTCGCGCGGTACTGGCTTCTGTTCCGTCAACAGGATCGAGAAATCTCCATTGCGAGCTCTGGCAATGGTTTCGGACTGACGGGCTGGGTCCACAGGCTCTTTCCCGCCTCTACGTAACGGTTCCAGGCGTCCCGATTGTAAGCACGGATGTCCATAAAAATTTCCTTCTTCGAATTCTAGATAGTCACCCTTATGAGTGTTGTTTTTTGAACCGCCAAGTCCGCCAGGAACGCCAAGGAGGGTTCTTGGCGTCATAAAAGAATTCTTGGCGTACTTTGTGTCTTGGCGGTTCGATGTGCAACTCCATTTTGCCAGCAACTCTACTGAATTCTACCCAAGAAGTCCCTTTAAAGGCAAACATCCGGAGGCTCCGCTCCTCCGGATGTTTTATACCTTCGGCACTTTCGGCAATTGGGAGGACACCCCCATTGTTCCCTTCTTTTGGAAAATATGCCTACGCGGGTTGTTGTTCCGCGACTGGTACCTTGGATGGGTCTGGGGTACGGGAGCGATGCAAGACCAGGAAGCCAACGGTTGCCAACATGCCACAGGCGCCGCACGCGTACCACAGCAGGTTAGGATTGTAGTTGTCCATCAGCAGGCCGGCGAGATAAGGTCCGATGGCGCTTGGCAGCATCCAGGAGATGCCGTAGACCGCGCCATAACGACCGCGCATATCCTCCGGGGCAAAGTTGATCACTTCCGCGTTGGCAACCGGGATGGCGACTATTTCGCCAACGGTGATGATGACCATAGCTAGCATGAACCAGACATAGCTGGAAAACAGGCCATACATCGCGAAACCGACGGCGAATAGCAGCGTTCCCAGCGCCATGATGAGCATGGGCGGATATTTTTCCAGGCGACGGGTGGTCCAGAACTGGAACAGGACAACGATGATCGCATTCAGGCTAATGATATAGCCGTAACCCGATGCGGGGATGCCGTGCACGTCGCGCAGGAAAACGCCCAGGGTGGTGTTCATGTTCATATAGGTCATCCAGGCCAGAACGGAGGCCAGCATGAAGAGCAGGAAGGCGCCGTCACGGAAGACCCGGAAGTAGCCCCGGAAGGATTGGATCACGCTTTCGGATTGGCGCACCCGGCTGTACCTGGGGTTTCGTCTCCGGCAGGGTGAAGTAGACGATGACCGCCACGATGCTGCTGATGATCGCGTCTATCACGAACAAAGCCAGGTACGAGCGCGCGGCCAGGAAGCCGCCTATGGCAGGGCCGATCACGGCCGAGACGTTCAACGCCACGCGCAGAACGCCAAACCCCTGAGCGCGTTTTGCCTCCGGGAGCAGGTCCCCGACCAGGGCGTTGTAGGCCGGCCCGCCCGTATCCGTGAAGACTCCGGAGATGATGGCGATGATGTAAAAAGCCTGTAATGTGTCAACGAAGCCCATCGCCAGCGTGCTGAACGCGGACGTGAGCAGGCTGAAGATGATCATGCTGCGGCGGCCGATCTTGTCGGTCAAGGCGCCGCCCAGGAAGCTGCCGATAAAGCTGGAGCCGGCGAACAGGGCAAAGAGAATGCCCACTTCGGTCATGCCCACATCGAACTTCTTGGTAATGTACAGGGCGAAAAAGGGAAACAGTAAGAAGCCGCCAATTTTGTCAATAAAGGTGACCATGACCAGAGTCCAGAATGTTCGCGGATATTCTGAATAAACTTGTCTGGCTTTTGCAAGTTGGGTTTGCATTTTCACTCCGCATAAGTTGGGCCTTCCGGTATACATGATAAACTGCATGACCGGAAGACCCATCCGCGTTTATAAACCTGCGAGGAGAGGTTCGAACTGGTTATCGAGCCACTTTGAAGCTTTGATACCAGCGAGGGACGGGAGCGGGATCGTGATACCGTGCTGTGCAGGCGCTCACCGGTGGATATCATCCACATGCTGAAAGCGTGCATCCGGTTTTCCATCCAGGTGGGTTTTTGAGATCTCGTGGCCAGCGCTTCGCGTTCCAGCCGGAGTTGCACCATTTCGCGCTGAAAATCTGCGCGCCGCTCTTCCATGAGGACTTCTACGTTTGAAAGCCAAAGAGTATTCATCGGATTCTCCTTGTCCAAATAACTTGGTTGACTATTTTTACAGCGCAAGGTTGTATTTCGATGCGCGTTCACTGCCAGAAATAATTTTATTGGAACTTTGTGTTGTAACATTAAGCTCCTAGCAAAAATTTGTGCACCGCGTTGAGCGTTTTTTGGATGCGGTCGCGGTTGAGAGCGTAGGCTTTCGCGCCGTTAACTCTCCGTTCTTGCAAAAAGCCGGTTACGATAAGTTGAGTCAAGTAACGTGAGACGCTGGGCTGGCTCAAACCGACCGCCTCGATGATATCCTGGGAGCGCATTTCACCGTTTTCCGCGATCATCTGCAGGATTCGCAAACGGGTATCATCGGCCAAGGCGGACATCCGGGCGACGATCTCGGCGCGGTCCAGTTCCGGGATGCGGACGCTGGCATCTTCCGGTTGGCGGGCGCCAAAGACCACGCCGAGGGTGTCCCTGAAGTGAAAGCGGGTCACATACGGACCGATGTGCGGGTTCGGGATAAACACGACCCGCTCGGCCTTGGCCAGAATTTTGCCCCAGTGCTCCTCGTCTAGATCCTGCCCGGTAATGTAGCGGGCCATTTCGAGCCGGCTCATGCTGTTCAGGTTCGCGTTCTGGAAGGCTTTGACCGATTCGCGAAGTATGGATTCGGTCCGCGCCCACTCTTGGGACAGGTACTCATCCCAGAACCAGCGTAGATGATCGACGATCAACTTCTGCATGGCCGGCGGATCGACCACAAATTTGTAAGCGTTGTTTTCCAACTCCGTTTCAACCAAATCCTGGCCGAAGTGATCTATCAAAAAACCTATATAATATTTAGGGCGAAGCCAGCACTTTCTCCCAGTCCGGAATTTCTGTTCTGACCTTTTCTGTACAGCCGATACAAATCTCTGCATATGTTTGAAGCATTTTATCCCGCAGTGCAACAGGGTCGCTCTGTTCCAGGTCATTCAGATAATCGGGGAACGAAGCAAAATCCTTTTCAGGAAGGATGGTGTGGAAGAAGCCGATAATGACCAGCTTGTGCCTGAACCATTCTTCGGCCGAAAGATTTTCACGCACCTGTGCCACCCAGGCGCCGGTGCCCGGCATAACGTCATCTTTTGCTACTAGCATCATGCTGGCAATGGCGTTCCGCACGGGGTGTAGCAATACAATGTTCGCTTCGCGGGTGGGTTGTTCGATGGCGGCTGGTAATGGCATTGTTATTCTCCAAGTTTCGAGATTGAATTATTTGTATTATTCATGATAGTGAATAACTATTCACAGTATACAGATTTATGAATAGTTTGTCAAGGGTTACGGGATGAAGAAAAAAATCCCCGCCATTTTGGCGGGGATCGGTTGAATTGAAATTTCTGTTGCTTAGGGACTGGGTGTTCCCTGGGGCGCGGACCCCACCCAGGTAAAGACCCACTTCTGGCTCTCCGCCCCGGCCGAGGAGTAAACAGGCTCACCCTGTTCGTCCGATCCGGTTTGGCGAACGGTGCTGACCCACCAGCGGATGACATGGGCAACGTTATCCCTTGGCCTGAATGTGGTGGGGACAATATACTTCGTGTCAGTCACATTTTCGCTGATACGACGGGCCTGTCCTTCAGTGATATCCTCCACGGTCACCCGGTAATATTCGTTATCGCGCAGCGTGCCGATGGATGACCATTGCAACGTGACCACGTCATTGGCCAGGGTGAAGGCGCCGCCGTCAGCAGGCAGGAGCAGGTTCGGGGCCGTGTAGGGGGGCGGCGGGGTTGGGGTACGGGTCGCCTGTCCCTCCGGGGTAGCGCGCTCGCACAGCGGAATCAGCAACGTTTGCCCCAAGAAGACGTTGTCGGTGGATAGCCCGTTCCATTCTTTGATTGCAGTGACCGAAACAGCATAGTTTAAGGCAATACTGGAAAGTGTATCGTTTTCTTGCACTGTAATGGGCACCTTTTCGCACTCAGCCTTGGCAGCTTCTTCCGGGAGCAGGGTGTTGGTGGGCAAGGGGGCAGGCGTTGGAGTGGGATAGGGAACTTTGATCACCTGTCCGATATACAGGTTGTTGCAGGAAACCGGCAGATTGTTGAGAATGATGAGGCTGTTGACCGATATGCCAAAGGTAAGCGCGATGGAAGAACAGGTGTCACCGCTGGCAACCGTATAGTCGAAGGGCGGCTGCTCCGTTGGCGTAGGAACAGGGGTGTGAGTCGAAGTGGGGGAGGCCGTTGCGGAGGGGAGAGGCGTGTCCGTTGGGGTGAGGAAAGGCGTCGGTGTGATCACCCGTCCGCCCACGTTCAAGGCCCCATAGACCACGCCGGCGCCGGTCAACAGGATGATCGCCATTACGCCCAGCGCGGCCGGCAAGCCAAGCGTGATTTCCGGCATGCGACTGGCCTGCACGGACTTCTCCACTTTTTTTGCGGCCTTCTGTTCCTCTGCTGCTTTCTGGGTCAATTCTGTCCCGCAAACCAGGCAGCGGGTGGCGTTTTCGCTCACGCGCGTACCACAGGTCGGACAGACCTGAGTCTTTTGTGAAGGGGGTTCTTTGCTCATACGGGCGGGTATTATACCATCGAACAGAATGACGCTTTGTCTACGGTTGCTCTATTTAAAAAAGGGGTGGTTAGCGGTCTGGTTAACTGGCAGGTGGGCGAGCTGGCAGCGTCGTGACCAGCACTTTGTCCACCCGGCGGGCGTCCATATCCACGACTTCAAAGCGCAAGCCTTCCCACTCGAACTGGTCAGCCGCGTGTGGAATTTTCCCCAGCGAAGCCAGGACAAAACCGGCCAGGGTTTCGTAGTCGTCCTCGTTCGGCAATGCCCCCATATGGAAGATTTCCTTGAACTCGTCGATGTCCAGCATGCCGTCCAGGAGCCAGGATCCGTCCTGTCGTTGGGTCACTTGCGGTTCGCCGTTTTGGATGTCGCCCACAATTTCTTCGAGCACATCGTTGATGGTTAACAGGCCAGTGACGCCGCCGAATTCGTCGATCACCAGGACCAGTTCGTTGTTGCTTTCTTTGAATATTTCCAGGGCGCGCGAGGCAAAGGTTGTCTCTGGGATGAACAATGCCGGCGCGAGACATTCTTTTAAATGGATGGGCTGCCCTGCCAGGCAGCGGATCAACAAATCGCGGGCTTTGACAATTCCCAGCACGTTGTCCAGGCTTCCCTGGCAGACCGCGTAACGGGAATAGGATTCCTGAGATATTTTTTCCGAAATTTCCTCGATCGTATCGCGGATATCCAGCCAGACGAGCTCTGTGCGCGGCGTCATCAAGGAGTACACGCGCCGGTCGTTCAGGCTGAATACGCCTGCCACCATATCCTGCTCTGCTTCTTCGAACACCCCGGCCTGAGTACCCTGGTCCAGGAGCACGTGGATTTCTTCTTCGGTCACCGGCGGTTCTGTGGAAGCTCGAATGCCGATCAATCTTAAGACCATATCCGTGGAGAAGCTCAAGAAACGGACGACCGGCGACAGGATCCGCGAAAGGAACAGCATCGGAGGGGCAAAGAAGGATGCGATCCCTTCCGGGTTTTGGATTGCCAGCCGTTTCGGGACCAGTTCCCCGATGATGATCGAGAAATAGGTGATGATCAGCACAACAATCACCAACCCCATGGTTGTGCTGTAGGGGGCAAGGACCGGGATCTTTGCCAGTTCCCCGGACAGAAACTCAGCCAGGGTTGCCCCGGCCACAGCGCCCGTGAGCACGTCGATCAAGGTGATCCCGATTTGAATGACAGATAAAAATTGATTGGGGTTCTCGGTTAGCTTGAGAGCGGATTCTGCCTGCTTGTTCCCCTCATTCACGCGCTGTTGCAAACGCGCCTTACGGACAGAGAGCAAAGCTGCCTCCGTCATCGCCAGAACGTTGTTCATGGCGATCAGAAAGGCGATAAATATAAGTTCGGTCGTAAATCCTGACATTATTCTTTCTTTAACATTTCCTGGCTCTACCGTTTGCTGCGGGAAAAATACCGAAAATTGGGGAGTGAGCGCGCGTACGCGCGCTCACTCCCCAATTTTCGGGCCTCTATCCAGTTGATAACGGGAGAACCCATTTCCTCTATGGCTTTGACCTTATTGTAGATCATGTAGAGAAAGACCAACATGGCGATAGGTAGACCGATGCCAACCAAGCCGAAGATGCAACTGAGGATGACTTCAACGGGCCCGATGTTCGGAACCATAGGTACTCCTATTTATGAACCTGGATCCCGCTGCCCGGGCGGGCTTCGCCGATCACCCAGACGGGCTGGTCCAACTCCCTGGCGCGGGATATAAAAGCGGCTAACTTTTCTTGCGCTATGCCCAGCAACAATCCGCCGCTGGTCTGCGGGTCGAAGAGCAGCATCTGGCCTGCCTCGTCGATGGTTGGGTCGAAGGTAACCTGCGGTCCAAAAAAAGCGCGGTTGTCGGAAGCGCCGCCGGGGAAGGCCCACAGCTCGGCATATTTGCGCGCTCCGCTGACAAATGGAATCTGCGTGTAATCAAAATGTAAGGCGACACCTGTGAGGCCAGGGCCATTTCAAACCCGTGTCCGAGCAGGCTGAAACCGGTCACGTCTGTCCCGGCGGTGAGGCCCGATTCAACGGCCAGCAGGCCTGCCGTCCGGTTGAGGCGGGTCATCCAGTCGACCACCTCGCGCACGTCGTCCGGATCCGCCTTATCCTGTTTAAGCGCAGTAGTTGTACACCCGAAGCCGAGCGGTTTGGTGAGCACCAGCGCGTCGCCGGGCCGCAGACCGGATTTGGTGATCATCCTGTCTTTTTCGACAAAGCCCAATGCGACCAGTCCGTACTTGGGTTCCTTATCCTGGACGGTATGCCCGCCGGCAATGACCACGCCCGCTTCCCTGGTTTTTTCGGCGCCGCCGCGCAATATCTCGCTGGAAATTTCGGTGGGCAGGTCAGGCGGCAGGGCGGCGATGTTGAGCGCCAGGAAGGGCGTGCCGCCCATGGCGTAGATGTCCGAAAGGCTGTTGGCGGCTGCGATTGCTCCGTAATCGTAGGGATCGTCGACCACCGGGGTGAAGAAATCGGTGGTGACGACCAGGGCGCGCTTTTCGTCCAGCTGCCAGACGGCGGCGTCGTCCGGGCCGGCCAGTCCGACCAGCAGATCGGGATAGTCAGCTGCGTTGAAAGTTGTTTGAAGGGGGCGCAGAACCTGCGCCAGCGTTTCCGCGTTCAGCTTGGACGCTCAACCCGCGCAGGAGGAAAGGCTGGTCAGGCGGATCTGTTTTCCAGGGGGATACTTTGTAGACATATCTTTTACAAGGGATAGACTTCGGAAGTCTTTCCCGGGCCAGCCAGGGCGCAGCAGGCTTCCTGGAGACTTCCGAAGTCTTGCAGATTTACTTAAGGCGTCGTGACATCCGGGGTCGGCGCGACCGGCGTGACGCTGGCGCCGCCGGGGATGGGCAGGATGTACGGGTTGTCGCTGGGAACCAGGATGGTATTGATGCTCGGGGAAAGCCGGGTGATATACTGGTACGTCAGCAGTTCGGAATTGTCGCGTAGCGACGCGGCAATTAATTCGTTCGCTTTTGCCTCGGCCTCCGCGTTGATCAGGCGCGCTTCCGCATCACCTTTGGACTTAATGACAACTGCATCGGCCTGGCCTTGCGCGGTCTGGCGGGCTTGCTCGGCTTCCTGTTTCTTGGATTGCACGACGAACTCAGCCTGCAAAGCCTGTTGCTCGGCGATCTGTTTTTGTTCCACCGCGACGGCGTACTCCGCGCTGAAATGAATATCGCGCAGCACGAAATCTTCCAGGATCAGATCGTTCTCGGCCATTTTAGCACTCAGTTGTTCGGTGATGGTTGCTTCCAGTTCGCCGCGTTTGGTGCTGACGATCTCTTCGATCCCGTATTGTGAAGCCGCATCCCGGATAATGCCACGCACCAGCGGCCGGACAAGCTCCTCGCCATAGCGGTGCTGCCATGTGATGTGCAGATTTACGACGTTGGCGGGATTAATTGCGTAAATGACGGAGGCATCCACAAAGACTTCCTGGCCATCGTTGGTGCGGGCGCGAATGGAATCATCGCCTGTGCGTTGGCCCTCTTCCGCCGATGCCGACATGGTATAGGATTGTTTTGCTTTCGAATAGGTTTCCACGTTTTCGAGCAGTGGAGCTACAAGGTGCAGACCGGATTGCAGGGGCTGCGGGCGGTAGCCGCCGCTGGTAATCCTGGAAACGACCACACCGGTTTCATCCGGCGGGACGAAGATGATCGTGCTCGAAAGGAGCCCGAGGACCACTACGATTACTACGATCACCAGAAAGATACGGCTCGCATTTCTGTTGATTCCGATGTTGCCGACGTTTTTCATTGTTTTCTCCTTTGTTTCTTCTTTCGTAACTGCTCAGCCTGCGTTTTTGCCTTACTTTTTATATAAGCTTGAGCAGATACCTTCTTTCAGAGTATAACGTGTCTTTATGCAAATCAGGGCAGTTAAGGTTGCCTACCCAGCGCTTGTTGAAAGCACGCAATTATACAATGGAGATGCTTGCCGGCTTATATGAAGCATGTTAACATCCGTTCATGGGACTGAGCACGGGAGAACTGGTTGAGATTTATCTGGACAATGGGCTGACGGGAGGGCGTCTGCTTTGCCCGCAGAACGTGGTCCCCGGTCAAGGACAGTACCTGCTGGCGCATGATCCCGCCTCTAACGCCCCTTTGCCTGTTCCCATTTTCAGTGCCGGTTCTGTCCCCGGGGGATTTCTGGTTGCGCCTCCCATTCCGCCGGACTGGCGGCCCGGTATATCTTTGTCAATACGTGGTCCGCTTGGGCGCGGCTTTTCCCTGCTACCCTCTGCTCGCTCCGTTGCCCTGGTCGCGCTGGGAGAAACAGTAGCCCGGTTGAAACCCCTATTGGCGTCGGCGTTAGAACAAGACGCCTCTGTTGTGTTGGTCAGTGATTTGGCTTTGGAGGATTTTCCGTCCGAGGTCGAAATCCAGCCGGTCACGGGACTTGCGGAGGTAGCGCAGTGGGCAGATTATATGGCCTTTGATCTGCCGCGCGAATCCCTGCTGGGGATACGAGAAATGCTGGAGCTAGATGAGGAAGACGAGGTTAAGTTTGACCGCCCCCCGTCTCGAGCCGGGGAAGCGCAAGCGCTGGTTGTCACGCCCGTTCCCTGTGGGGGAATCGCCGAATGCGGCGTGTGCGCCGTCAGGCTCCGCCGCAGTTGGAAACTGGCCTGCAAAGACGGCCCGGTATTTGATTTGAGTGATTTAATGTAAAAGACCTCTCCTTACAGAAGGGAGGCTCTTTGGAAATTTCCGCCGTTCGCCCCGCTGGTTTTCCCTGCACCAAACGCAGGACGGTGTGGCGGTGTGGTAGTTAGCCGGATCCTTCGACAAGCTCAGGACAGGTTTGGGGTGCGAGCGTCTAGTACCAGACCCGGAACGAAGTCGTGGTCTTGCCCCCCAGATTGTTGTACGTCACGCTAATATCCACATAAACCAGGTTGCCTTTGGGCTGGTTCGTAAATGCAAAGGTGAAGGTGCCCACACCCCGGCTGTTGATCTCGAAGGACTGTTGTATGGACTCGCCGCTGGCCAGCCGAATGGTGGCAATGCCACTGGCGCCGGCCACGGGTTGCAATTTCTGGTCCTGGACCAGCACGTAGATGGTTTGCTGGTCATTGGAGGTGGTGACTGCTTGTGCCGGGAAAGCGCGCACCCGCAGGCTGAGCACCAGGTTCGGCCTGGCATCCTGTTGCGCAGGACGCAGGAATGCCGGGTCCTCCCCGAGCTGATCGAAGTAGATCCGGCCCAGGTCCGTCAGCCCAATCCTTTGGTCTTCGGCCAGGCCCGGGCGCCACTCGAAGCGCGCGTTCTCGAAGTACTGCACGATCTGGTTGTTATGGAATTCAAAGGGCGAGATGGGATAGCCGAAGCGCGCCAGGCCGCCGTTTGCTTCGAAGAACTCCAGGAATGCGAAGCATACGGAGTAGCCGGTTTCCGAGAAGGAACGGCAGGCGAACGGGTTGTTGAGTACCAGCTGGCGGCCCGGGGTATACGTCTCCCGTCCAAGCGGCGTCAGTACCACGCTCTGATTGGGATCCGTGGAAACTTCAAAGCGGGCGCGCTGGAAATACTGGACGGTTTTGCCGTCTTTGCTGACGAATTGTTCCGTCAACGGGTATCCGAACAAAAGAGTGGGATTGGAAACACTGCGGTAGGTACGTAAAAAATCCCCTCTGACAAAATGGCCGGTCTGGGCAAAATACTCGGCCTCGGGGGCCTGCGCCTGCACAGTTCCCCAGGAAGATACCAGAAGACAAAACGCCGCATAGACCACGAGCCAGCGGCTTGCTTTTAACATGGTTTCATTATACTCAAACTTAAATGACTAGACATTGCAGTTGACTAACGTTCCGAAAAGGACTGAATGGCTGCGACGATCCGTTCCGCAGCATGGCCATCGCCGAACGAGTTGACCGCTTTCGCCATTTCCGCGTGCGCGGACGGGTCATCCAACAGGCGCTGCGCTTCGCGGACGATATTCCCTGTTTCCGTTCCAACAAGCTTGAGCGTACCCGCTTCCACTCCCTCCGGCCGTTCGGTCACCTCGCGCAGCACCAGCACCGGCACACCGAAGGTAGGCGCTTCTTCCTGAATGCCGCCCGAATCGGTCAGGATGATCCTGGCCCGTTTCTGCAAATGGACCAGCGGCAGGTAGTCGAGCGGCGGCAAAAGCGTGACGTGCGGCACCCCTCCCAGAATCCGGTTGACAGGCTCCTGCACGTGGGGATTGAGATGCACGGGGTAGACAATTTCCACGTCACCGCGGGCGGCCAATTCTTTCAACGCCAGGCAGATGTTCTCCAGCGGCCCGCCGAAATTCTCCCGCCGGTGGGCCGTAACGAGGATCAAATGTTTTTCCTTGCGGGGGTCGAAGGACGGCGAAGCAACTCCCAGCTTTTCAAGTAAACCTTCAATTTCTGGCGGCGCCGGCTGCTCGGCCACGAACTGCAGGGCATCGATCACCGGGTTGCCGGTCACGACGATGGCTGCATCCGCAATCCCCTCGTCCAACAGATTTTTTTTCGCTTGCAGGGTGGGCGCGAAGTGCAGGTCCGCCACCACGCCTGCCACGCGGCGATTGATCTCTTCCGGGAAGGGCTGCCACTTATCGTGGGTGCGCAGCCCGGCTTCCACGTGCCCCACCTTGATATGGCGATAATAGGCCAGCAGAGCGGTCATGGCAACCGTGGTTGTATCGCCCTGAACCAGCACCCAGTCCGGTTCGAATTCCGTAAAAACGGGATCGAGATGGGTGAAGATCGCGGCGCTCAACGCTGCCAGCGACTGGTCCTCGCGCATCAGGTCCAGGTCGTAATCCGGTTGGATGCCGAACAGATTCAACACCTGGTCGAGCATCTGGCGGTGTTGGGCCGTTATGCACACGTGTGCATAAATCTCCGGGGTCTGCTTTAGCCGCTGCACGACCGGCGCCATCTTGACAGCCTCGGGACGCGTGCCGAAAACGGAAAGCACTCTCAATTCATGATTTACGATTTCTGATTTTGGATTATTCATACCTATCGCCAATCGTAAATCTTCACCCGTCAATTTGCACTCGGTGTTCTGCCTACGCCCAGGCGGAATACCTCGAAGCCTGCCTTTTGCCAGGCAGACGGATCCAGGGCATTGACCGTATCGACCACCACCCGGGCAGGAGTTAGCGAAGCAATTTTGGACGGGTCCATTTCGCGGAACTGCGAGTGGCGGACGAGCACCAGGATGGCGTCGGCGTCTGTGAGGGTCTCTTCCAACGTACCGCACATGGGGATGCCCGGCAGGCCGTCCGCTTTAAACGGCTCGAACGCGTGCAGGTCTGCTCCCGCGTCGATCAGCAAATGGTCCACTTCCGCGGCGGGGCTCTCGCGCAGGTCGTCCACGTCGGGTTTATAGGCCAGGCCCAACGCGGCGATCTTTTTGCCCTTCAACGAGCCAAGCGCCTGCTGGACCAGCGACATCACATAATGCGGCTGTTCGTCGTTGACCTTGCGCGCTGTGTAGATCAGCGGGGTCAGGTCGGGTGCGGTTTCGACAAAGAACCAGGGATCCACGCTGATGCAGTGTCCGCCCACACCCGGTCCCGGCGAGAGGATGTTGATACGCGGGTGCAGGTTGGCCAGGCTGATGGCCTCCCAGACGTCCACGCCGAAGCGCTCGGAGAGACGGGCGAACTCGTTGGCGATGGCGATGTTGACGTCGCGGGTGGTGTTTTCCATCAGCTTGACCATCTCAGCGGTGGTGGCGTCCGTTTGGATGATCTTGCCTTTGACGAAAATCTCATACAGTTCTACGCCTGCCTGCGCGGATTCCGCCGTCACGCCGCCGATGACGCGCGCATTCTCGATCAGCTCGCGCAGGATCTGTCCGGGCAGCACCCGCTCGGGCGAGTACGCCAGATGAAAATCGGAACCAGCTCGCAGCCCCGAGCGCTCGAGAATCGGTTTGACCAGGTCGACCGTGGTGCGCGGCGGAGAGGTCGATTCGAGCACCACCAGGTTGCCTTTGCGCACATACGGAACGATGGCTTCCGCGGCGGAGGTCACGGCGCGCATGTCGGCCAGTTTATAGACCTCGTCATTGTATTCGCCGGTCTTATCGGAATAGAAAGGCGTGGGGACGGCAATGAGGAAAGCGTCCGCTTCTTCGGGCTCTTCGGAAACGGTCAATTTTCCGGATTTGATCGCTGCTTCAACGATGGTGCGCAGTCCCGGCTCATGGATGTGGATGCCGCCGTTTTTGAGCGTATCGAGCACGCGCCGGTTTACATCCACCCCAATGACCTGGATGCCGTGGGTGGCGAAAGTGCTGGCTGTGGGCAGACCGATGTAGCCCAGGCCCAGCACGCAGATCTTTTGAAAGTTCACTCTATCTCCTTGCAAATACCTCAGCCCAAGGCGGCGGTATTGGATGATTTTTCACAACCTTTGTATTATACATAGAACTGATATGCTTCGTGAAAGATAGCTTTCTCCATGGGTTCGCTCTTGCAGCTGAGAGTTGAGCGTCGGCCCTGTACACAACCAAACGCTTCTGTCCACGTAGATAGGTTAACGGCTCTTTGGGAATTTCCGCCGTAGGGCTCGCCGGTTTTCCCTGCACCGAACGCAGGACGGTGTGGTGGGGTGGTGGATGTCGGATTGGGGTGCGAGCGTGTGTACACACGCTCGCACCCCAATCCGCCCCTTTCACGCCAAAGCATGGAGAACCAAGTTAACAAAGGGTGTTCTGTTGTATAATGAATCTGGAGGAACAATGGACTTCCTGCTCGATCCCAACGTTGCATATTTGTTCTTGCTTGCAGGGGTTTTGCTCGGATTGATGGCGATCGTTACGCCCGGCACGGGGATGTTTGAAATAGGAGCGCTTTTCTGCATTGCGCTGGCCGGCTATGCAATCTACAATCTTTCGATTAACTTATGGGCGCTGATTGTTCTGGTCTTGAGCATCGTCCCCTTTGTCTATGCCGTGCAGAAGCCCAAAAGAGAGTGGTTTCTGGCGCTCTCGATTATTGGATTGGTGGTTGGATCGGTCTTTCTGTTCGCCAGCGAGGGCTGGCGGCCGGCGGTCAATCCGTTGGTAGCGGCTGTTTCCTCCATTTTGTACGCCGGGTTTTTATGGATCGTGATCCAGAAGATCAACCAGTCCACACATGCCACGCCTTCCCACGACCTTTCTCTGCTGGTGGGCCAAATTGGCGAGGCCAAGACGCGCATCCATGCGGAAGGATCGGTGCAGGTCGCGGGGGAGCTATGGAGCGCCCGCAGCGAAAAAAGCATTCCCAACGGTAGCCCTGTCAGAGTCATTGGCAGGGAAGGATTTGTTTTGCTCGTAGAGAAGTCTACTGATTTCAAGTAGTATCGTCAAACATTCATCAAAGAAGGAGATTGAATATGGATATCTTTTCTAATGTTGGGTTGTGCCTGGTGGGCGCCGTGCTGTTGATCGGCTTCGTCATGGCCGGCAACGCCATTCGTATCGTTCCTGAATACCAGCGCATGGTTGTCTTTCGCCTGGGACGTTGTATCGGTCCCAAAGGCCCCGGTATCATCTTCCTGATCCCGGTTGTAGACCGCGCCGTAAGAGTAGACCTGCGTGAGCAGGTGCGCGAGATCCCGCACCAGACTGCCATTACCAAGGACAACGCCAGCATCTCGGTCGACTTCATTTGGTACTACAAAATCCTCGACGCGGTTGAATCAGTGTTGCAGGTGCAGAATTTCGAAGCTGCCGCTCAGGGTATGGCGACCACTACCCTGCGCGCCGTCATCGGCGGTATCCCATTGGACGATGCGCTTTCGGAACGCGAACACATCAACTCGATGCTGCGCACCCGCCTGGATGAAGTGACCGAGCGCTGGGGCGTCAAGGTGACGAACGTCGAGATCCGCGAGATCATCCCGCCGCGCGAGATCCAGGAAGCAATGAACCGGCAGATGTCGGCGGAACGTATCCGTCGCGCGGTCGTGACCGAATCGACCGGTACCCGCGAAGCAGCCGTCAACGTGGCGGAAGGCGAAAAGCAGGCCGCCATCCTGCGCGCGGAGGGCTCCAAGCAATCCGCCATCCTGGAGGCCGAAGGCCAGCGCCAGGCCCAGGAATTCAAAGCGGCAGGCTATGCCAGAGCGCTTGAGAACATCTTTGCGGCTGCCAAGGAGATCGATCAGAAAACCATGACCTTGCAGTACTTCGATACATTGAAGTCCATAGGCACCAGCCCGTCGACAAAGTATATCTTCCCGATGGAGTTCACCAGCATGTTGGAGAACTTTGTCAATGGTCGTAATAAGTAAGCGATAAAGAGAAAACCGTAATACAATAAGTCTCTCGCCAGAACGCGAGAGACTTTTTTTGCCTGTTTTTTTGTATATGGACATCCTTCCCGCCTCTATCCGTGATTTGAACGCCTTGCGCAAGCTGGAGAATATCTGTTTCGAAAAAGACGCCTGGCCGCTGTTCGACCTGATCGCCGTGCTGACCTTCCCGGACGTAATCCGTCTGAAAGCAATCGAGGATCATACGATGGTCGGCTTTGTCGCCGGGGACCCGCGCCCGTCACAGGGATATTCCTGGATCGCCACCATCGCTGTCCTGCCCGGTTACCGGGGGAGAGGCGTCGGGCGGGCGCTGTTGCTGGCCTGCGAAGCGCAACTCAGCACACCGCGCGTCAAGTTGTCGGTCAGGGCTTCCAACCAGGCAGCCATCAATTTGTATGACCAGGAAGGATACCGGACCGTGGACCAATGGAAATCCTACTACAACGATGGCGAGGATGCGATTGTGATGGAAAAATCCATTCGACCGGATGGACTATAATACACAGAATCGTACAGGTTCCCGGGAGGGGATGGCGATTAAGTTGAACGGTAGAGGACTACATTTTGAAGAATGCGAACAATGGACAGAGTCTCACGGCGTGACTTTCTCAAGCTGGCCGGTTTGCTGCCCGTCAGCATTGCCGCCCCTCATTTCCTGCACTCTCTGATCCCGCTGGGGACCGAGCAGGGCGGTCCCCAGAATGTGCTGGTGATCGTGTTTGATGCCTGGTCCGCTTACCACCTTTCGTTACACGGTTATCCACGTGAGACAACCCCCAATATCGCGCACCTGGCCGAGCGGGCAGTGGTCTACCACAATCACTACGCAGGGAGCAACTTTACCACGCCGGGGACTGCCTCCCTGCTGACGGGCACGCTGCCCTGGAAGCACCGCGCCTTTCAGCCGGGCGGAGGCGTGGACGAGACATATATCCATCGGAACATATTCTCCGCTTTTGAAGGATATTACCGCGTTACCTATTCCCATAATTTGTGGGCTAACGTTTTGCTAAGGCAGTTCAGGAATGACCTGGAGAACTACATCCCCAAAGGCAAATATTTCCTCAATACCGGTGATCCCGAGTCAGAGGGCGGCTTGTTGTTCTCCAGTGAAAGCGTCCTCCAGAGCCTGTTCAGCAACGATGAAGATATTGCCCTGGTGAGCTGGATCCGGGCGATGGAGAAGGAGCCGGAAGGCTTTGCTTATTCTCTCTTCCTGTCACCGCTCTATGACGCCTATCGGAAGCAGGTCTATGAGGCAAAGTTTGCAGACCTGAGAGCTGTTTTTCCGCGCGGGATCCCTAAAGACGATTACGCCAACTTTTTACTCGAGCAGGGCCTGGCCGGGATCGGTACTTTGCTCCTGAGCGCGCCGCAACCTTTTGCGGGATACTTCCACTTCTGGCCGCCGCACGCGCCCTATAATACCCACCGGGATTTTGTAGGCCAATTTCGCGGGGATGGCTATCAGCCGCCCCAAAAACCTGTAAGTATATTTGGTGACAAGGATTTTGTTTCAACCAATCGTGCAGAATACGATGAATATATCCTGTACGTCGACCGGGAATTTGGCAAGTTTTACGAGCATTTGGAAAACAACAGCCTGCTGGAAAACACATGGCTCGTCCTGACCTCCGACCACGGCGAGTTGTTCGAACGCGGGATCGAAGGCCACCGCACGCCTGTGCTTTATGAAGCGGTCGTGCGCGTGCCATTGATGATCTTCGAGCCCGGGCGGACCTCGCGCGAGGATGTTTATGCCACCACCAGCGCGGTCGACGTGCTGCCTACCCTGCTGCATGTAACCGGGAATCAGCCTGCAGCCTGGACCGAGGGGGTTGTGCTCCCGCCCTTTGCGCCGCAAGACCCGGAGCGCAGCGTTTACGTCGTCCAGGCGGAGAAAAACGAGCAGTCTGCCTCCATTAACGACTGTTACGCTGGCCCTCCGCAAGGGAGAGTACAAGCTGCTCTATTACACCGGCTATAAAGAACTGATGGGCCGAGAGCGGGTGGAACTGTATAATATCAAGGATGATCCCGAAGAGTTGAGGAGATCTTTACGATAGCGAAAAAGCAATCGGTTTGGAATTGCTCAATGAATTGAAAGTGAAGTTGGGAGAGATGAATCAACCCTATCTTTCAACCTCTTAGCCAAAGAAAGAATGAAACCCTCATTATGTCGCAGCCCCTTTCGCCGCCGGTATGGGTGGCAACACCAGAAGACTTAAGCGCCCTTGTCGAGGTTCTGGCCAAGCAACCCAGCGTTGCGGTTGACACAGAATCTAACAGCTTGCATGCCTATCACGAACAGGTTTGCTTGATCCAATTTTCAACCCCCGAAACGGATTATCTCGTGGATCCACTGGTGCTGAAAGACATCTCCGCGCTTGGGGAAATCTTTGCCAGCCCTGAGATCGAAAAAATATTTCATGCAGCAGAATATGACCTGATCTGCCTCAAACGGGATTTTGACTTCACCGTCAACCATATTTTCGATACGCGCTGGGCTGTGCGCGTGCTGGGCTATAACCGGGATGGGTTGGACGGCTTGCTGAAAGAGAAATTCGGCGTGAAGGTGAACAAAAAGTACCAGAAGGCAGACTGGGGGAAACGCCCGCTCTTCGCCGAACAGATCAACTACGCGCGGCTGGACACCCATTACCTGATCCCGTTAAAGGAGATGCTCGAGGCCGAACTCGAGAAGAAGGACCTGCTGCAACTGGCTCGCGAAGATTTCGAGCGCGCCTCAGACGTGGAAATGCCGGTTGGAAAACCGGTGCTGTGGGAGCGCATGGCGAACAACCACGGCTTTACCCCCCGCGAGTTGACCATTTTAAAAGAACTATATGAAGCCCGTGAACGGATCGCGGAGGAGCTCGAAAGGCCGCCGTTCAAAGTGATGGGCGATAAGCAGTTGTTCGAGATTGCCCGCCTGACGCCCCAATATATGGACGAGCTCTTTGGGCTTGGCTTGAGCAGCCGGCAGGTGACGCGCTGGGGCAGGGAGATCCTGCAGGCCGTCCAAAAGGGACAGGCTGCGCCGCTCGTCAAGCCTCACCAGCTCGAACGTCCGGATGAGGCGTTTTTGTCCCGCCTGGAAGCGTTAAAGACCTGGCGAAAAACCACCGCCCGTCAAATGGGGGTAGAGTCCGATGTCGTCTTGCCCAGGCAGTTGATGGAGTTGATCGCTGACCGTGCCCCACGCAGCCTGAGTGAGTTATCCGACCTGTTGGCGGACTCGCCCTGGCGAATGGCCCGGTTCGGCCCGCAAATTCTGAAAACAGTCAAGGGAAATCGATGAAAATCTACTTCCACGGCGCCGCTCAGACGGTGACCGGTTCCCAGCATCTGCTCGAAGTCAACGGCACGCGCCTCCTGCTCGACTGCGGTCTGTACCAGGGGCGAAGGAGCGAAACGTACGAACGGAACCGGAACCACCCGTTCGATCCGGAATGGATCGATGCGGTCATCCTCTCGCATGCACATATCGACCATAGCGGGAACCTGCCACAATTGGTGAAGGATGGATTTCGTGGTCCGATTTACGCTACCAAAGCGACTGCCGACCTGGCAGATATCATGTTGCTCGATGCTGGTCACATCCAGGAAGCGGACGCCATGTTCGTCAATAAGAAACGCGCCAGGCGCGGCGAGCCGCTTATCGAACCGCTATACACGATCGAAGATGCCCAACAGGTAGCGAAACAGTTCCGCATGAAGGACTATGATGACATCTTCGAAGTCGCTCCCGAGGTAACGGCTTGCTTCGCAGAGGCCGGCCATATTCTGGGGTCGGCAGCGATCGTGCTCGATATCGAGGAGAACGGCCGCAAAGAGCGTCTGTGGTATTCCGGTGACATTGGCAGGCGCAACCTGCCTTTGCTGCGAGATCCCGTGCTTCCACAGGCAGTTGATATCCTGATCATGGAGTCGACCTACGGGGATAAGCCGCATCGCGATCCCCAGGCCGCTTACCTGGAGTTCCGCGATGTTGTCGATCGCACGGTGAGGCGAGGCGGGAAAGTTATCATCCCCGCCTTTGCGGTAGGACGGACGCAGGAACTGGTCTATTTTTTGAACCAAATGATGGGCGCTGGAGATGTACCGAAAGTACCAGTGTTTGTAGATAGTCCACTGGCGGTCAACGCCTCCGATATCTTCCGGAAACACCCCGAGGTTTTCGATCAAGAGACCAAGGAATTCATCGCGGAGCACAAACACCCTGCACTCGATTTCGAACAACTCACCTATACCCGCTCCGTAGATGAATTGAAGGCGCTTAATTTGCGCAAAGATCCAATGGTTATCATATCGGCCTCGGGCATGGCGGAGGCCGGGCGGATTTTGCATCACCTGAGGAACAATATCGAAGATCCGCGCAACACGATTTTGATCGTGGGCTGGCAGGCACCTTATACGTTGGGACGCCGCCTGGCGGAGCGCGAAAAACACGTCAAGATCTTTGGAGAGGGTTTCACTCGCCGCGCAGAAGTTGAAACGATCGGCGGCCTGTCAGCGCATGCCGGGCAGGATATGCTTGTGGAATATGCGCTGGCGGTCAAAAACCAGGTCAAAAAGGTATTTTTGGTTCACGGCGAAGAGTTGCCGGCAAGTATCCTGACCGAGGAGCTATATGAGCGGGGGCTCGAGCAAGTGTATTATCCAGAATTGCATAGCAGTGTGGAAATCTAAGGTATAATTTCGCGCGCGTGACACCCGATAAATATCACGTGGTACGACATTTGGAGAGGTGCCGGAGTGGTTGAACGGGGCGGTCTCGAAAACCGCTGTGGTCCTCGTGGCCACCGAGGGTTCGAATCCCTCCCTCTCCGCCAGAAAAGAGACGCGTCCGTTTGGACGCGTTTTTGGTTCCCTCCTCAAGCCTTCGTTAGCTTGCTTTTGGTGCTCACTCCTTAATCACATTATCGCTACGTGATATTATCGAGCCATGATAAAGTTTTTCGCCTCCAAGGAAACAGAGAAAATCTTTCTTGGCAAGACTTCAAATAAATTGCCAAAAGAGATTCAACGAACGGCCCGCCGAAAGTTGATTTATTTGGATGACGCTGAAGATTTACAGGATTTACTTGCTTCCTCGGGTAACGGGCTGGAGAAACTAAAGGGTGATCCGGCTGGGCAGTATAAATCCGCATCAACGACCAGTGGCGAATTTGTTTCAAATGGTCCGGTAACAAAGCGAAAGACGTGGAGATTGTGGATTACCACGAATGAGAAAAAAAATGGATAAAAGCTTATCTCCTATTCACGCCGGCGAAGTGTTGCTTGAGGATTTTATGAAACCGCTGGGCCTGACCCAGTATCGTTTGGCGCAGGATATCGGTGTTACGCCCATTCGCATCAGCCAAATTGTGAACGGTCAGCGTTCGATTACCGTTGATACAGCTATGCGTCTTGCACGTTATTTTGGTACGAGTGCGGCAGTCTGGCTTCGATTGCAGGTTCGCTATGATCTGGAAGTTGCAGAGCGTGAGCTAAGCGAGCAAATCAATCGAGAGGTCAAGGTACGCCAGCAACCACACAACCGTCTCTAGATTTTAAATCCCCCCCTCTCCGCCAAGGAAGAAGTGACAGTCGCTTGCGAAGTGACTGTCACTTTTTGTTGATGTCAAAAAAAATGCTTTTCTAGAGCCCTAATCGATCGCGGTTCCAGGCGGTCTGTGGGGCGCGTCCTCAAAATCCTTGATGCTGCGCTCTGTCCGGCGATCCACTTCATCCGCGGCGCGTTCCAGTTTGGGTTTGGCTTCACGGCTTTGACGATACCAGCCATCCACGATTTGGGCCGCTGTTTCACGCCCGCCCAGTCCAAAGGCCAGTCCGGCTGCCAGCGCCAGCGCGCCGACAAAGGCCATGAAGAGCGTATTGACCAGCGTGCTGGCGATCCCGATTTGATTGACTGCCACCACGATGCCAAATCCCCACACCGCTACGCGGGCGATGGTCGCCAGCAGATCTGGGTTGCCAAAGCCTGCCTGCGCCGTCGAACCGCGCACGAGGTTGCCCAGCGCGCCGGCAGCTAAACCGGCGATGACCAGGATCACGACCGCCACAACCAGGTTCGGGATCCACAGCAGGAACTGTTCGAGCACATCGGAAACGGCTGGCAGGCCGAGCGCGTCGAAGGCCACCACCAGAACGATCAAGCGGATGAACCATTTGGTGATTTCCGCCAGCACTTTGGACGCATCGGCGCGCACCCCCATGTTGCGCACAAAGCCGTTCAAGCCGGAGCGCTCTGCCAGCTGGTTGAAGTTCACGGCGCGCAACAGAGCTGTAACGGCCGATGCAAGCCAACCCGAGATCAGCCAACCGATGATAACAATCAGGAGGAAGCCGATAATTCTCGGTATGGCTCCCAAAAACAGACTGAGGGCGGTGGCAAAAGATGTGACAATGGCAGTGCCCCATTCATTAATATTCATTTGTTCTTTCCTTTCTTCCTTACCTGTGAAGGCAGGTATTAAATGGCTTGCGTCAAGAGGTTATTCATAGCCAACCTTTGATGTGAGAACCGGGTTATTCGCTCGAAGCCTGGCCGATTTTTATTCACTTCCTGCCCCCATTTTTGTTTCGAGAAAATGAGATGTACAGAAGTGACTTGAAATAGTGCTGTATTATCCAAAAAATAAGGGCAATGGGCAATCAGGGATTGACGCAATTCCTATAGGGAAAATCCCGACAAGCAATAGGATGCATGGGAGGTTTGGTAGAAAAAAACTTTGCAGGGTCTTTTATCGAGGTGTTCAAATCGCTATAATCTATATAAGAATTCTTTTATTCGAACCGAAAGGAGAAAAAATGTCTGAGCAAACAAGAGCCGAAAGATCTGCTGATCCCAGCAAGGCTGCCTTGAAAAAAAAATCTGGAACGGATGGCCTGGGGATTGTTTCTGATCATGGTAGGCGGGTTCATGTTCCTGCCTGACAATTTGGTGCCGGATGGCATGTGGTCCATAGGCGTTGGCGCCATCATGTTGGGGTTGAACGCAGCGCGCTATTTCAACGGGCTGCGCATGAGCGGGTTCACCACGGTACTGGGTATCCTTGCAGTGGTCGGTGGCGTTGTGCAGTTGTTCGGCGTGGATGGCGTGGAAGGGGCTTTCTTGCTGATTATCCTGGGCGCATACCTGGTGCTCAAGCCCTGGTTTGACCAGCGCCGGCTGTTTGGCAAGGCGGAGCAGGAATAAGGTTTGCTCTGGCCGCCGTCCTCGGCGGCAAATTCGCCGAGAAGCGATCCAGCCAGTCGTAGATCTTGTGTCCCTGCTGGGGATGATACAAGTAAATTTCAGTAAATCACAGAATTACGAAGAGAAGCCCGAAAACAGGGGTGCGGGCACCCGAAGGGGACCGCAACCCTGTTTTCGGGTACTTTTTCAACTTTCGGATTTACTGAATTTATCTGAACAGTGCCGAAAAAGGCCCAAATGGAATAAGTCCAGCGTATAATGCACTTTCAATATGCATAAAGGTGCTTTTCTATGAAACGAACTCTCTCACGGCGCGACTTTTTGAAACTGGCAGGCCTCGGGCTGGGTGCCATGGCGTTCAAGCCGTATGATTTGCCGGGCCTGGATATTTTTTCAAGCCCCAAGCGGCTGCCCGCCTTCCCCAACAGCACCATCATTGGGCGCGTTGTGGATACGAATATCGATCTGCGCAGCCGCCCGACCAACGACCCCGGCCTGAACACGTCCATCCGCAAGCTGGCTCCCGATACGCTCGTGGAATGGGAACGCGAGGTGGTTGGCAAGGTGGTCGGAGGGTTGAGCAACCAGCGCTATGTGGAGACCCCGGAAGGCTTTATCTACGGCTCGGTCCTGCAACCCACGCGCAACCTGCCCAATGTCCCTGTTACTGAAATTCCCGCCGGGCAGGCCGGCTTCTGGGCAGAAGTGACGGTCCCTTATGTGGATTTAGCCCATGAGGGCGCCATTGCCTCGCCCTGGCTCAGAGATCTTATTACCTACAATTTTCCCCCGCGCCTATATTACGGGCAGGTGGTGTGGATGGATAGCATCCGCACCAGCAACGGATTTGTGGAATACCGCTGGAACGAAGACGCGAACGGCCGCGGCTACGGCTATGGCTCCTATGGCGAGTTCTACTGGGCAGATGGAGCGGGCTTCAAAGTCCTGATAGATGCGGATGTAGCGCCTATTAGCCCGGACCTGGATCCGAGCGAAAAGACGATGCGATTGAATTTGTTCTATCAGACCCTGTCCTGCTACGAGGGCAGCACCGAAGTGTATTTTTGTCGTGTCTCCAGTGGAATGGTTCGCGACCCGGCCACCGGCCAGGTGAGCGATGAGTATGCCACGCCCGCTGGAACCCTGTTGACACACTGGAAAATTATGTCCAAGAATATGACCGCTGGCGATGAATCAGCGGGCTATTCTACCCCTGCGGTCCCCTGGTGTACGTATATTCAAGGAGGGATCGCCATTCATGGCGCGCACTGGCACAACGCGTTTGGCGAACCGCGCTCGCACGGGTGCGTCAATGTCGACGCGCAAGATGCCAAATGGATTTTCCGCTGGACAACCCCGTATGTTTCCCTTGCCGCCGGCGAAGAGCGCCGTACTCTTCCCGATCACGGCACGGTGGTGAATTCAATCTAAATCGTGAAATATAAACGAAAAACTGACAGGTTTCTCAGACCTGTCAGTTTTTCGTTTCCCTGAAATTAATGCTGTCCCAGCGTCCCCAGCTTGCGCACTCGCCTTTCAAGCGACCGGAACGCCCAGGAACCCAGCCACAACATCACTATCATAAAGACCACCAGCAAGACCAGTTCCCAATAGATCGGTAATATGGTATTGGTCTTGAGCAGGAAGCCGCGCACCGCGTCCAGGCCGTAGGTCAGCGGCAGGGCCAGGGAGATCGGCAGCAGCCAGCGGGGCAGCGAGTTGACCGGGAAGCTCGAGCCGGAAAATAACTGGACCAGGAAACTGCTCATATCGACCATGGCATTGGCCTCGCGCACCAGCAGCACCAGCGCCGCAAACGCAAACCCGAAACCGTACAGTCCAACCAGCATCGGGAGCACCGGCAGGAAGGCCTGGAACACTTCTCCTGAGGCCTGGAAGCCGAACAACAGAGTCGCCAGCAACAACATCATCACCGAAGTAGCAATGGTTACGATCAGGTTGGTGATGGATCGCCCGACCAGGATCAGCAGCCGCGGGACGGGGGTCAGCCAGTTGGACTCCATCACGCCCGCGTCCATGTCGTTCTTGAGTGCGTAGCCCATCCCCCAGAAGACGGCGTTGATGAAATTCTCCAGCACGGTGCCAATCAGGATGAAGGACATGTAATCTGACGTGCCGCTGTACTGGGCGAATCCGAGCGCCTGGCCGTTGAGGCTGAAAGCGCGGCCCATAAAGTAGACTGGCGTGAGCCAGATGATCGGCTGGAAGATCGAAGAGACCGCATTCAGCGGGTAGCGCCAGTATTGTTTCCAGTCCTTTTTGACGATGGCGAAGAGCGCGCGCAAATGGGAGTTGAAACTTGGGCGGGAAAGGGAAGTTAAGGTTGTTTGCATAAGGTTACCTGTAGGAAGTGTCTGAAAACCACCACAAAGCCACGAAAGCAGCAAGTCACATCGTTCGTGCTGCGAGACGGCATATGCTTTTTTCTTTTCGTGTCTTCAAGTCTTGGCGTCTTTGTGGTAAGAAACCGTCTCTTAATATTGTCCGATCGCGCCTGTGCGGCGGGCGCGGCGTTCCATGAGGTTGAAAACGATGTAACCCGCCGTCAGCCAGAACAGGCCGAAGATCAGCAACATGCTCAGGTCATGGGAGATCGCGCCCAGCCCGGCATTAGAAAGCGTTGCCGAGCGCATGGCGTGAATGATGTAGGTCTGCGGCAGCCAGTAGGTCACGGGTTGCATCCAGGCGGGCAGCAAAGCCACCGGGAAGGTGATACCGCAGAAGATCATCACGATCCCGCGCGCCAGGAAAACGAAGGCGTTGGCCTCCTTGGCCGTGATGACCAGGCTGGCAAAGGCAAAGCCCAGACCATAAATCGAGGGGATGGCCGCCAGGATGACCAGCAGCGCCAGCCACAGGCTGCCCTGGAAATTGACACCGAACAAGAAGATATATTCCAGGGCCGAAATAACCAGGAAGATCAACATCGAAAACAGTTGTGGGAAACTGCTGCCCAGCAGGTAGGCGAACCGCCAGGTGGGGGAGAGCCAGTTCGACTCGAGCGTGCCGCGCAATTGCTCGTTGCGCAGGCTGAAGCCTACATTCCAAAGGACAATGTTTTGCCACATCCAGATGGTCGTCCCGATGGCGATATAGCCGACGTAATCCGTCACGCCCGTGTTGGACTGGAATTGGGCCAGACCGCTCCCGTCCACGCCGGAGAGCGCCCGGGCGGTCAGGATGTAGCCTAGCGGGAAGATGATCGGCCAGATGAACAGGGAAATGATCCAGCTCGGGTAGCGGATGAAGATCATCCATTCCTTGCGCACCACTGCCCACAAGGACCGCAGATCAGCGCCCAGTCCGGGTTTCGCCAGGGAACGGGTAAAGGGTTGGGTTGCCATCGATCTCAATCCCGCAGCGCTTTGCCGGTCAGGTTGATGAACACATCTTCCAGGGAGGGCTTGACGATGTTCATGTTCAGCAGGTGGGTGCCGTTGTGGTTGACGGTCTCGACTACGCCGGGTAAGATGGCGCGCGAGTCCGCCGACTGCAGGCTGACCTCCCAGACGCCGTCTGTCCCCGTATTATGGGCGGACAGGTTCTCGACGCCGTTCAGCCCGCGCAGCTGCTCGCCGATCTTCTCGTACCAGCCCGAGACCTCCAGCTTGACGATCTCGCTCTGGCCGATGCGCTGTTTCAAGCCCGCGGGCGTGTCCAGGGCGATGATTTTGCCGGTGTCGATGATGCCGATCCGGTCCGAGAGCAGGTCGGCTTCTTCCATATAGTGGGTGGTCAGCAAGATGGTGTGGCCCTCCTTCTGCAGTTCGAGGATCAAGTCCCTTAAATTGCGGGCAGCCTGCGGGTCCAGGCCGAGGGTGGGCTCGTCCAGTAGCAGGATGGGGGGGCGGGCCAGAAGGGCCTTGCTGATGGCGATCCGTTGGCGCATGCCGGTCGAATACTTTTCGACCAGCTCGTCCGCCCGCTCCTTGAGCTCCATGCGATCGATCAGCTCCTCGACCCGTCTTCTTGGCGACCGCCGGCGGGATGTGGTACAGGGCGGCGAAATATTCCAGGTTCTCGCGGCCGCTCAATTTCCAGTAAATGCTGCGCTCGCCGGCCAGCACCGTCCCCAGGTTCTGGCGGACCTCGTTGGCCTGTTTAACGATGTCAAATCCGTTGACGTGCGCCGTGCCGCTGGTGGGTTCCAATAAAGTGCACAGCATGCGGATGGTGGTGGACTTGCCCGCGCCGTTCGGGCCGAGCAGGCCGAAGATCTCGCCCCGCTCGATCTGCAGGCTGACGCCGTCCACGGCGGTGAACAGTTTTTTCGGTTCGCGTTTGAAGCGCGGCCAGCGGGATTTTTTCTCTTTTTTGTCGTTCGCGTCTTTTCCAGTGTCCCGCAAAGCGGGATTCCCCCGTTGGGGAAACTTCTTGACCAGGTTTTCAGCTTCGATCGCCCAGGATGACATGGGACCTCCGTATATTTACTTTAAAAGATAAGTTGTGATACTTTATTATTATAGACGAAATTTTAAATTTGTCAACATAAAAATTAATAATATGTAAATCTATATTGATTTTATTAAAATGCGATAGGTATTTGTTGTTTATGTCAAACTCTTTTTGGGTGCTGCTGGGTTTCGCACTGATTGACATACCGAACCGCAGAAAGGATAAAGAGAGCGTCTCGGCATGCGCCTGCCGCTATGGTAAGATTGCAACAAAAATGAACCTCAACCTCGCCCTCGCCCAAATCAGCACCAAATTAGGGGATATCGACGCCAACTTGGAAAAGCACCTGGACCTGGCCAAACAGGCCAAACAGGACGGCGCCGACCTGATCGTCTTCCCGGAGCTTTCCCTGACCGGGTATACCCTGCAGGATATCACGCCCGCCGTCAGCCGGCGGCCTGCAGCCGATGACCCCACCTTCCGGCACCTGTTGGAAGCCAGCAACGACCTCGACATGCTGGTCGGCTTCGTGGATGAAGACGCCCGGCACCGCTTCTACATCGCCTCCGCCTACCTTTCCAAGGGGCAGGTGTTGCACGTCCACCACAAAGTCTACCTGCCCACGTATGGTTTGTTTGACGAGGGCCGATTCTTCGCCTGGGGCGATTCGGTCCGCGCCTTCGACACCCGCTTTGGGCGGGTTGGCATCCTGATCTGCGAGGACTTCTGGCACGCCTCGCCGCCCTACCTGCTCTGGCTGGACGGCGCGGACCTGTTCCTGTTTGCCTCCGCTTCCCCTGGCAGGGGCCTGAACGACGGCGAAAAGCTCGAGTCTGCCCGCTGGGTGGAGAACGTCAACCGCTCATACGCCAACCTGTTCACCAGCTTTGTGGCCCACAGCAACCGGGTCGGCTATGAAGACGGGCTGAACTTCTGGGGCGGGGCGACAGTCTTCGATCCGAACGGGGAGCGCATCGCCCAGGGTCCCTATTTCGAGGAAGCGCTGACCATCTCCACGCTCGACCTGAACCAGCTGCACCGCACCCGCGCGCGCTTGCCCCTCTTGCGGGATGAGCGCACCTCGTTGGTGCAGAAGGAAATGGCGAGAATCTTACAGAAGCAAGAAGAAATATGAAAACTACACTTTCTGAACGAGGACAGACTGTCATTCCTGCTGAAATCAGGAAGCGATACAAACTTAAGAAGGGATCCAAGCTTGTCTGGTTGGATAATGGAATAACCATCACCGTGATTCCAATGCCAGATAATGCCCTACACGTATTACGTGGGAGGGGCAAAGGGGAGGGATTGTTAGCAAAATTGTTGGAAGAACGGAAAAAGGAACGGGAACGTGAGTAATGAGCTGACCATCAACCCTGATCTGGCCCGCAAGATTTTGACCGGTTTTATCAAAAGTGAAATCTCGCGCGCCGGCTTTTCATGCGCCGTGGTGGGGACTCTCCGGCGGGATCGACTCGGCCCTATCCTGCGTTCTCGCATCGCAAGCCCTCGGACCGGAGAACGTGTTGGCGGTGCGCATGCCGTACAAGAGCTCCTCGCCCAAATCGCTGGCCCACGCCCAACTGTTGATTGACCAGCTCGGCGTGCAATCCTTGACGTATGAAATCACCGGGATGGTGGACCCGTTGCTCGAAACGATCCCGGCCGAGGCCCAGGTCCGGCGCGGCAACGTCATGGCACGGGCGCGGATGATTGTGCTGTACGACCAGTCCGAAGCCTACCAGGGGCTGGTGGTCGGCACCGGCAACAAGACCGAGCTGCTGCTCGGCTACACCACCTTGTGGGGCGATTCCGCTTCGGCGCTCAACCCGATTGGCGACCTGTATAAGACCCAGGTGCGCCAGTTGAGCCGCGCGCTGGGCATCCCTGAGGAGATCGTCGGAAAGCCGCCCTCCGCGGACCTGTGGTCCGGCCAGACCGACGAGGCGGAACTCGGCTATACCTACGAGAATGTAGACAAACTGCTCTACCTGCTGGTGGACCAGCGGTACAGCCCTGAAGAATGCGTAGAAGCCGGTTTCGAGGAAGCGTTTGTGGAGCAGGTCGTGGCCCGCATCCGCCGCAACCAGTTCAAGCGCATGCTCCCGCCAATCGCCAAGGTGAGCAACCGCACGGTTGGATATGACTTTCTTTACTTGAGAGACTGGGGCACTTAATCAGTAACCAGTGAACAGTGGTCAGTGACCAGTATTAAGGAAACCGCGAATTTGGGGCAGTTGGTTCCTGAAACTGCCCTTTTCTCATGCCTGTAAAGGGCACTCTTTGAATGGAATTCTTGCACATGAGATTACATATTCCTCCTGCGCTCAAACACCGTCGTTTCTTCTATTTATGGCTTGGCCTGATGATCTCGGTCGCCGGCACCCAGATGCAGATCTGGGCCCTGTTCTGGCACATCCGCGAGCTGACCGACCAGCCCATCGCGCTGGGTGGCGTGGGAGCGGCGCGGATCGTGCCGATCATCATCTTTTCATTGATCGGCGGCGCCGTGGCGGATTCCTACAACCGGCGCACGATCATCTTCATCACGCAGACGGTGGCGGCGCTGACTGCCCTAGCCCTCGGCCTGCTGACCGATGCCGGGCAGATCTCGCTCTGGCACATCTACGCGTTGACCGCCGTGCAGGCGGTGGCGATCGCCTTCGACAGCCCGGCCCGCCAGGCGCTGGTGCCCAACTTGGTCCCGGCCAAAGACCTGCCCAACGCCTTCAGCATGACCTCCATCGCCTTTCAAACGGGATCCATCCTCGGTCCGGCTTTGAGCGGGTTTGCAATTGCCTTTGCCGGGCAGGCGGCGGTCTATTACATCAACGCGGCCTCCTTTATGGCAGTCATCCTGGCGCTGGCCTTGATCGGAAACGTTTCGCAGACTTTCGGGCAGGGCGCAAGGGGCGTCAACCTGAAGTCCATCCGGGATGGGATCCGCTTTATCCTCGGCCGGCCGATCATCTTCTCGACCATGATCATGGATTTCATCGCCACCTTCTTCGCATCGGCCAATACCCTGATGCCCATCGTGGCCCGGGACGTGTTACAGGTGGGGGTGGTGGAGTACGGCTGGCTCTCGGCGGCCCAGTCGGTGGGGGCGGTGCTGGCTGCGCTGGTCGTCTCGCAGGTGCAGGAGATCAGGAAGCAGGGCATGGTCTTTATGGGAGCGGTGGTGGTTTTCGGGGTGGCGACCGTTATTTTCGGCCTGAGCGACGTTTTCGTCCTGGCCTGGTGCGCGTTGGCGGTCACCGGCGCAGCGGATTCGGTCAGCACCATTATCCGCAACACCATCCGCCAGATCCGCACCCCCGATGAGTTGCGCGGACGCATGACCAGCGTCAACCAGATCTTCTTCCAGGGCGGTCCGCAGTTGGGCGAGATCGAGGCCGGGCTGGTGGCGCAGTTTTTGGGCGCGCCCTTTGCGATCGTCAGCGGCGGGATCGGCTGCGTCCTGGGCGCGCTGTGGATCTCGCGCAAATGGCCGCAATTAAGGACTTATAACGGAGACGAGTCCGCATTGGCGGGAGCGACGGCAGATTAAGCGGCTTCATGACTGCTCAGCCAGGCCTGAGCAGATACCCAGCTTCTTTACAATTGTGTGAGTTTCCTAAGAATATGACCTTCGGGTGTTGACTCTCGGTTCGATTCCTTATATACTCTTTACAAGGAAAACAAACACTTATGCGAGTATCACCTGTAAAGAATAAAAAGTTCAACCGCTGAGAGGCACGCGTCCACACGCGTGCCTTTTTGCATCTTATAAAAAGGAGACAAAATCATGGACTATGGGATGATCGGCAAGATTTCAAAAATCCAAACGCTATGCAGAAGAACGAGACCGTTTCCAATTCAAGAGGTTTGAGCTCACCTTTGATGGCGATAACAACCCCCACGAAATTAGTTTCGATCATGGAGTCTTCCAATGTGACTGCGAGTTTTTCCTGACGCACCTGCGTTGCGGTCATACTATGGCGCTTGAGATCTTGCTCAAAGACATGATCCCTGTAATTGCTGAAGCCTGAAAAAAACAAAATAGAGTGAAACCGCCCCACGCAAAAGCGTGGGGCGGTTTTGATTCAGCCCGTATTCCACGGGCTTTAGGGTAAAATACCCTCATGATGTCTAAATTGTCGCGCCGCGACTTTCTGAAATTAAGTTCTCTGGCGCTGAGTGGGCTGGCTTTTTCGCCGTTCGAACCGGATTCGATCGGTTTTGACGATAGCACCATCGTCCGGGTGACGACCGCTTCTGTCAGCGTGTATAGCGGTCCAAGCGATGAGAACCGCATCACCGGCACCTGGTTTCGGGATGAGCTGATCCATGTATACGATGAGGTGATCGCGGACGAACCGAAATATAACCCGGTCTGGTACCGGGTCTGGGGCGGGTATATGCACCGTTCCCGCTTGCAGCAGGTCAAGTTTATTTACAACCAGCCGCTGGACAATATTCCCGAGGGCAAGCGCCACCTGGCAGAAGTGACCGTCCCCTTTACCCAACCCTGGCGCTTTACCAAGACGTACGGCTGGCAGCCGCTGAACATGCCGCCTAACTTAAGCACCAATCCGCCGATTTATTATGAATCAGTGCACTGGGTGGACGAGGTGACGGAAGGTCCGGATGGCGCTCCCTGGTATCGCATCTTCGACGACCTGGATGGCGGGTACTACGTCGCCGCCCCGCATCTGCGGATTATTCCGCCGGAAGAGTACGCGCCGCTCAACCCGGAAGTGCCAGCGGCCAGCAAACACATCGAGATCAACCTGACGACCCAAACCCTTTCTGCGCTGGAAGGGGACAAGGTTGTTTTTAAGACGAAGATTGCTTCCGGGATCCCGGGCGGGCCGTCAGGCGCCAACCAGATCTCCACTACTACGCCGAACGGGCAGTTCTACATCCGCGAAAAGATGCCTGCCAAACACATGGGCTACAGCTTTTACGGCTCGTCGCCGGGAAACCTGCTGGCCGATGCGGACGGCTACGTGCTCCCCGGCGTCTCCTGGACCTGTTTCTTTACCGAAGTGGGCCATGCCCTGCACGGGACCTACTGGCACGATAACTTTGGCGTGCCGATGAGCCACGGTTGCGTCAACATGCGCTCCGACGAAGCCAAGTGGATGTTCCGCTGGACGCACCCGGTGTTCGACCCGGCCGAGGGCAGCATCTACAAGCGCGGCCAGGGCACGCCGATCCGGATTTTCTACGGGTAATTCTATGCCTCTGCTGAACTGGCCTGGCAAACACCTCCTCGATCCCACCCCTGCCCACCTGCTGACCGAGGCCATCGTCTACCCGCAGGGGCGTGGCTACCCGGAAGGCCAACCCGAAAATCGTTTGATCCTGGGGGATAATGTACGCGGTCATGGCGGCGCTACTGCCCGACTACGAAGGTCAGATCGATCTGATCTACGCCGATCCTCCGTTCTTCACCAATCGCAAGTATTCCGCCCGCATCGGGCGCGGCGAGGATTCGCGCAAGCCGGACAAGTGGCAGTTGGCTGAAGGATATCGCGACTACTGGTCCGATCTCGACTCGTATCTTGACTTTCTCTATCAGCGCCTGGCGTTGATGTATCGCTTGCTCGCGCCCAACGGGACCCTGTACCTGCACCTCGATTGGCATGCCGATTCCTACGCCCGGCTGCTGCTGGATGAATTCTTCGGACCAGGAAAATCTGCTCAACGAGGTAATCTGGGCCTACCACGGACCTTCGCCCATCCGGCGCGCGTTCAACCGCAAGCACGATACGATCCTTGTCTATGTCAAGGACAAGGAGTACACCTTTAATGCGGATGCCGTCCGCGAGCCGTATAACCCCAACACGGTGAAAACCTTTGGCGCGTCTCCCAAAGCAGGCTTTGGGAAGGTGCCTGACCTGGAACGCGGCAAAGTCCCGGAAGACTGGTGGTATTTCCCGGTTGTAGCCCGGTTGCACAACGAACGCACGGGGTACCCCACCCAGAAACCGCAGGCGCTGTTGGAACGCGTGATCAAGGCTTCGTCCAATCCCGGCGACCTGGTTGCGGACTTTTTTTGCGGATCGGGAACGACGCCTCGGGTAGCGGCCGATCTCGGGCGCAGGTTTATCGCTGCGGATGCGACCTTCCGCGCGGTTCATACGACCCGCAGCCGGCTGACCGTTTCACAGGCTCCGTTTACGCTGGAGCGCGATTCGGCTTCTCCCTTTCCCTTGCGGTCCGTGGATGGGAAACTTATTCAACGAGAGAATCTGTTCCAGATCGATACGCCCCTTCAACTGGATTACTGGGAGTTGGACCCGGCCTGGGACAAGAAAACCTTCAAAAGCGCCGCGCAAGCCGTTCGTCCGGTCCGAGAGCGACCAGGTACCCTGTGAATTAAAAGTCGAAACCGGACAGACCATTCCCGCAGGGGGAGAAGTGTGCGTCCGGTTGGTAACGGTCCAGGGGGAACACTGCGAGTTGGCCCACCTGCATCGAACTTAATGTGGTTCTCCCGTCGGAAACGTCAAATCCTAGTGTCTAAGCGATAGCCCACCCCGCGGATGGTCTTCAGAAACTTGGGCTTCAACGGGTCGAGCTCGATGGCGCGGCGCAGCCAGGAAACGTGCACGTCCAGGGTGCGCGTATCGCCGGTGTAGTCGGTTTCCCAGACTTCTTTGAAAAGTTGCTCGCGCTCGATCACCTCGCCCTGGTGTTCCATCAGAGTTTTGAGCAGGGCCACCAGGCGGGGTGTCAGCTTGGCATTTTTCCCCAGGCAATGTACGCGCCGTCTTTCAGCGTTCAGGCGGATAGGACCTGCCTGGATGATATCTTCGTCATCGCCGGGCAACAGGGGTTTAATCCGGTTGGAAAGCTTCTGCACGGTAAAGGGCAAATGTAGAATGACGTCAGCTGTTCCTTTTGCGACCATCTTTCCCTTTTCCAAGATGAGGATGATCGGAAGTTTATCGTGTTTGTCGCGCAGGGATTGACAGATGCGCACCCCGCTGCTGCGCAAGGAAGCCGCATTGAGGACCACCAGGTCCACAGACATTTTACTCAGCTTTGAGATGGCATCGCTACCGCTCTTGGCTGTTTCAACAGCGAAACCCTTCTTCTGCAAATCTGCTGCAAAAGAAGGGATTTCTGCATGTCGGCCTTCTATAATGAGGATGGTTGTATCTGTCATCTCTACCTGAATCTAAATTTTGCTCCGCTAGCAGGCTGCCGCCTTTAAAAAAATCAAAAAGAAGGAGAAGCTCAGTTGAATATCTATTTACGAAGGAAAACGATAACATATCCGAACCATGGTATCGTTTTCCGTTTTGATGCTGATTAAGAACTGGCGAAAAAAATGAATTGCAGCCCGTTAATGTTAAAATATTATACCCTAATTCTTAACAAATTGTTTCTGACACCAAAGTACTGTTTGTTAACATTTCTCATCCCGCTTTCCCAGCGGTGAAGAACCGAAGGTTTTTCGCACAAGAATTTTCGCACAATGGGGTAAGGTTGGGGGATGAGCAAACCAAATGGACAACAAACACACTTGATTGACGAAGAGAAGCAGGGTCAAGCATTGGATGAGCAAAAGGCCTTGCTGAAAGCCTTTTGCGGCACGCTGTCTCAATATTTTGGAGGCTGGCAGAAGCTGTTCCGGAGCGTCAGGGATGGACGCAATCCTGCGTTGGTCACGTATCCACTGGAAGGGCTACTGAGCGCAGGGGTGCTGATGTATCTGTTTCGGTTGGGAGCGCGGCGGCAAATCAACTATCAACTGCGGGGGAATGTGCCTTCGCAAGTCAAGTTTAGAGCCTGGTTTGAGGTAGAAGAAGTGCCGCATGGAGACACACTCAACTATGCCTTCAAAAGAATAGCGCCAGGGGAGGTGCAAGAAGTCGTTTGCCGGATGGTGGAGAGCCTGATCCGTAAGAAAATCCTGTATCGCTGGCGACTGTTTGATAACTTTCTGGTTGCGATTGACGGAACGGGGGTGCTGACTTTCCGAGAGCGTCATTGTGAGTATTGCATGACCAGGAAACTCAACAACGGGGAAAGCCTCTACTATCATCCGGTCTTGGAAGCCAAACTGGTCACCGTCAATGGATTTGCTTTTTCGCTCATGACCGAATTTATCGAGAACCTTGATCCACAAGCGGATAAACAAGACTGCGAACTGAAAGCTTTTTATCGTTTGAGCAGACGTCTGAAAGCCCGTTTTCCTCATTTACCAATCTGCCTGTTGCTAGATGGGCTCTTTGCAGGTGGTCCAACCTTTCAACTTTGCCACGATTACAACTGGCGTTACCTGATCGTACTCCAGGAGGCTGATCTTCCCCAGGTTCACCGCACGTATCACCTGGTATGCTCTCAGACACCTGAAAACCATAAGCAGATCCGACTGGGTCAGCAGCAGGAGATCATTCAGAAATATCACTGGGCCAGGCAGATCGATTATCGCGATAGCCAGGACCGTCACCACGCTTTGAATATGCTGGTCTGCCAAGAAACCCGGTCAACTTGCCAGGCAGATACAAACACCACAACCTTCAAATGGCTGACCAACTTCATCCCGACCACCCGCAATGTCGATACGCTGGCCAATCAGGGCGGACGACTGCGCTGGAAAGCCTGTACTGAGCCTGTCGAAGTGTCGAAAACGAAGGCTTCAATATCCAGAAAAACGGCGGCTTCCATCTCGAACACCCTTACAGCCAAAATGAGACCGCTCGTAAAGTCTTCTACTACTTGCTCCAGATTGCCTACTTGCTCTTCCAATTGATCGAGAAGGGCTCCTTGTTTCGTAAGGCTTTCCCTCAAGGTGTCGGCTCGCTCAAGAATATCGCTTTCCGCTTGTTGGAAGCCTGGCGTAACTTGCACCTGAACCCCACTGCTTTCTGTGCTCTTTATTCTGGCCGTTATCAGATCCGCTTTGACTCTTCCTGATCCCAGACGGCATGCCACCTCACCCGAAGCTTCTACCTGCTGATTTGGCCTCTACCAGGCAGAACCTCTTGGTAAGTGTGACATGCCGTAGCCGTGATTCTACCTTGTTTCGAACCTTTTCCTTTTTTGACATCCTATGAGGCCTCCTCTACCCTCTTGCTGAGGCGCTGGTTGCACGCCTATTGCTACCCTTCTCTTTCTGGCTCCCTTGCATCCCTTTTCTTCTCAATAGGTGTTCTTCACCGCTGTCTGGGAAAGGGAACATTCATGTTCACAGCCAGAAAGACAAACGCTTTATTTGCGATGTCTGCCAGGTGACTTTTACGACAAGCAAAGGTACGGTTTTCTATCGTCTGCGTCATGATCCCGGAATTGTGATGTACGTGATCATCTTGCTGGCATATGGGTGTCCGCTTCAAGCAATCGTCAAAGCATTTGATCTGGATGAACGAACGGTTAGAGATTGGCAGGAGCGCGCAGGCAAACATTGTCAAAGGATCCATGAGCATATTGTGGAAAAGAGCCAGCAAGATTTACAGCAGGTACCCCGTCAACATGGGGCACAGGTACAAGCCGATGAAATCAAGGTGAAGACCTTGATGGGCTCTTACTGGATGGCACTGGTAATGGCAGTTCCTACGCGATTATGGTTAGGTGGCGTGGTCAGTCGCAAGCGAAACCTGGAGCTGATCCAATCCTTGGTAGATAAAGTTCGTGCGATTGCGCTTTGTCGTCCTTTGTTACTGGCGGCAGATGGACTGGCAAGTTACGTCACGGCTTTCCGGATGGCTTTCCGAAGCAAAGTACCGCATTGGCGAGGTGAGATTGGTCGTTGCAGGCTGGTTTCCTGGCCGAATATCGCCATTGTGCAGGTCGTGAAACAACGTGTTGACGGTATCCTGACAATTGATCGGCGCATCGTTCAAGGCAGTCAAGAAATGGTGGAACGCTTGATCAAAGCTACCCAAAAAGGGAAGGGCGTCATCAATACTGCCTTCATCGAACGGCTCAATGCCACCTTTCGCTTGCGTTTGAACAACCTGGTTCGAAGAACGCGCACATTGGCCCGCCGTTCTGAAACCCTGGTGGCTGGCATGTACATCACGGGTTGCTTCTACAATCTTTGCGACTACCATCACAGCTTGCGCCTGAAGCTTTCTGTCGGATCTTTCCATCATCATTGGGTGCAACGTACACCAGCCATTGCTGCTAAACTGGCTGACCACCGGTGGACTTATTCGGAACTATTCGCCTTCAAAGTACCACCGCCTCGTTGGAGCCCACCTATTCAGCGTGGCAGACCTTCCAAAAATATGCTCGAATTGTCCAAAAGGTGGTCCTGTTGACCACGCTTAAGTGCGGTCACACCCAGAACCAAAGACCGCCGGGCTATCCTTTTTCAAGGAGCCTGGCGGTCGTTGATTGACGATCAGTAGCGGGGGCAGGACTCGAACCTGCGACCTCCGGGTTATGAGCCCGACGAGCTGCCACTGCTCTACCCCGCATCGCAACCCGCAGATATTACCATACCTGTCAGGGAGAGTCAAGTTGAATGTGAAAGCGGCAGCGGTGAAGAACACCTATTGAGAAGAAAAGGGATGCAAGGGAGCCAGAAAGAGAAGGGTAGCAATAGGCGTGCAACCAGCGCCTCAGCAAGAGGGTAGAGGAGGCCTCATAGGATGTCAAAAAAGGAAAAGGTTCGAAACAAGGTAGAATCACGGCTACGGCATGTCACACTTACCAAGAGGTTCTGCCTGGTAGAGGCCAAATCAGCAGGTAGAAGCTTCGGGTGAGGTGGCATGCCGTCTGGGATCAGGAAAAGTCAAAGCGGATCTGATAACGGCCAGAATAAAGAGCACAGAAAGCAGTGGGGTTCAGGTGCAAGTTACGCCAGGCTTCCAACAAGCGGAAAGCGATATTCTTGAGCGAGCCGACACCTTGAGGGAAAGCCTTACGAAACAAGGAGCCCTTCTCGATCAATTGGAAGAGCAAGTAGGCAATCTGGAGCAAGTAGTAGAAGACTTTACGAGCGGTCTCATTTTGGCTGTAAGGGTGTTCGAGATGGAAGCCGCCGTTTTTCTGGATATTGAAGCCTTCGTTTTCGACACTTCGACAGGCTCAGTACAGGCTTTCCAGCGCAGTCGTCCGCCCTGATTGGCCAGCGTATCGACATTGCGGGTGGTCGGGATGAAGTTGGTCAGCCATTTGAAGGTTGTGGTGTTTGTATCTGCCTGGCAAGTTGACCGGGTTTCTTGGCAGACCAGCATATTCAAAGCGTGGTGACGGTCCTGGCTATCGCGATAATCGATCTGCCTGGCCCAGTGATATTTCTGAATGATCTCCTGCTGCTGACCCAGTCGGATCTGCTTATGGTTTTCAGGTGTCTGAGAGCATACCAGGTGATACGTGCGGTGAACCTGGGGAAGATCGGCCTCCTGGAGTACGATCAGGTAACGCCAGTTGTAATCGTGGCAAAGTTGAAAGGTTGGACCACCTGCAAAGAGCCCATCTAGCAACAGGCAGATTGGTAAATGAGGAAAACGGGCTTTCAGACGTCTGCTCAAACGATAAAAAGCTTTCAGTTCGCAGTCTTGTTTATCCGCTTGTGGATCAAGGTTCTCGATAAATTCGGTCATGAGCGAAAAAGCAAATCCATTGACGGTGACCAGTTTGGCTTCCAAGACCGGATGATAGTAGAGGCTTTCCCCGTTGTTGAGTTTCCTGGTCATGCAATACTCACAATGACGCTCTCGGAAAGTCAGCACCCCCGTTCCGTCAATCGCAACCAGAAAGTTATCAAACAGTCGCCAGCGATACAGGATTTTCTTACGGATCAGGCTCTCCACCATCCGGCAAACGACTTCTTGCACCTCCCCTGGCGCTATTCTTTTGAAGGCATAGTTGAGTGTGTCTCCATGCGGCACTTCTTCTACCTCAAACCAGGCTCTAAACTTGACTTGCGAAGGCACATTCCCCCGCAGTTGATAGTTGATTTGCCGCCGCGCTCCCAACCGAAACAGATACATCAGCACCCCTGCGCTCAGTAGCCCTTCCAGTGGATACGTGACCAACGCAGGATTGCGTCCATCCCTGACGCTCCGGAACAGCTTCTGCCAGCCTCCAAAATATTGAGACAGCGTGCCGCAAAAGGCTTTCAGCAAGGCCTTTTGCTCATCCAATGCTTGACCCTGCTTCTCTTCGTCAATCAAGTGTGTTTGTTGTCCATTTGGTTTGCTCATCCCCCAACCTTACCCCATTGTGCGAAAATTCTTGTGCGAAAAACCTTCGGTTCTTCACCGCTGTTTCCCAGATTGACCTCTTGCAGGGCAAGCCATATTCGGGCAAAATATCTCTTGTGGGTTCATTGGTCGCTCTCAAGGATGTGGTAGTCCTATGAGTTTGCCAGTGAACCCTTTTTCTTGTCAAGTTTCTGCCTCTCCACGTTTTAGTGGGGTGTCACCGCACTTTGATCTTGTACTGAAAAATGGTGTGTATAGGGTTACAGATATAAAATGTTAAAGCAGATTTACGGAAGTAAGAACGCTGCGTCCGATTTCTTCGATCTGTTACAGCGTTCTTGCTAGCACCAAAAAATTAGAGTGTTCCCAAAAAGTCCACCGGTTGTATCACGGGAAGTAAGGTTGTTTGATAATCTTTAATATTGCGAGTAATGAGATAATCAACTTTACTTTGTACAGCAGACATCATTTGTACCGCATCTTCAAAATCACGATAATCTAAATTGAGTGCTTGCTCAATAGTGGTTTGGTCAACTACACCTATTTTCAGGAACTGTAAAAGATTTGTAATCGTTGCCCGTGCCTCTGATGAGGACTTCCCTTTTTGAACAAGGTAGAACAACGTAGTTACACTATGGGCAGCAATATAACCTTCGATACGACCAATCTCAGCTGCTGCCAGTAGGGCTGCAGAAGTCTCATAGAAGGGATCCCTTTTTTGCAAGACATCCAAAATAACATTGAGATCGATCATGGCCTTGGGTTTACTGGCCATATTTCTCTTCCAAGTGTTCGCGATAATCCTGCATAGATAGAATTCTCTGGCAATACACCGCTCAACCGACGAACAATTGGGGCGTCCTTCAAAGGTTCCTGTGGGGGTATTCGACGTAAGTAAGCCTCAATCAGGTCGGTAAGGGTTGTATTATTCTGCGCAGCATAACGCTTTACGTTTTCCAAGAGGTCGCGCGGTACCCGAACAGTTAATTTGGTTTGTTTCATAGCACATCTCCTGCCGTACATAATATATCTATTATGTACGGCTGTCAAGCATGAAAATCTGGCTTCCAGTTTTTGTTATCGGTGTAAATGCCAATTTACAGAAGCTATTTCGTTGGAAACTTGGCTAATTTATTATCAATATTTCCGCTATTTGATAATTGTTCAGCCCTGGCTAATATCGCTTTGGCGATGTAATCACAAGGGAACACCGATTTCCACTTTTGCAAGATTGGTAATTTCTAGAATTCGTTACATTAGACCGGCCCTGCCTTCTCGTTCTCCATTGAACACTTCAATGCTCGATCAATGATCGGCCAATTTCATCAGAGGCGGAGCCCCTTTGCGACGGATTCTTTTTCTGAGTCGGATAAGAAGGGAAACAGTTGCCGCAATCAAGAGGGGTCCCCAAATGATCCCGACCGCCAAAATATATTTCGCAATAGCTGGGGATGTCTTCATTGCGGTGGCCAGCAGAAAATCCATTGCCACGTTCGAAGATAAGGCGCCGAATACCAACCACGGCAATATAGAGTAGGTTAATCGGCCCTCCGGTAGCAACGCTGCTGGGGCCAATGCCCATAGAACATACCAGTGCTGGAACCAGAACGAACCAACCAGGAGATATAGCACACTAACGATCACCAGGGCGCGCCACAGCCTTGGATCTGCCTCTCCGGGAGCGACCGGTTTGCTGCGCCAGCGTGTGGGCCGGAAGTTGAATATCCACAGCGGGATCAACAGAGCCCCCATCGCAAACAGCAGGCTTGGCAAGCTAACGCTAAGTTGGTGGGCGTTCTCGGTCGACCAGCCCCACTGGTCGATCAGCAAAGTTTTCAAAATACGCCATAGCGAGTTGGCGAGAAATTCGGAACGTTCCTGTAACATACGTGGTAACGACTGCCAGCCGCCGAAGGGCGCATACAGCAACCAGGAAAGCGCTAGTCCACTGACCGCGCTCAGCAAGCCAAGCCTGAATGCGCGCCTCCAACCCCAGCGCCATGCGATCCACAAAGCGCAGGCTGGCAGCCAGATCAACGCGGTCAGCTTGACATGAGCCGCCAGGCTCAGCGCCAGCAACGCCAGGACCGGGTGTTGACGTTGTAATAGCCACCAACACAACAAAATCAGCACGATCATAACGGCGTCGTTGTGCCCGCCCAGGGCGGTAACGACCAGAGTCATAGGGTTTAGCAACCAGGTAGCGAATGCCAGTGGCGCCAGTGAAGGCCGGTTGCGCTTGACTATATCGTAGATTAACCAGCCTGAAAGTCCTGTTAGGACGATGGCGTACAGACGGTAGCCCGTGATGTAGACTACCAACAGCCGGCAAGATTCAGGGGACTTTGGGCAAACCGGGTAGGTCTCATCCCACCAGCCGGACCAGCGGGCCACCTGACGAACACTGACGGCGATAACAGCGCTGGAGGCTTCCCATACAGGGCCGTACGTGTCTACGTGTTTCCTCCAGGCCAAATAGCGAGAGTAAGGGGTCAACAGATCGAAGTCGTCGGGTACATCTGTCAGGGGATTGGCCCCGTACTCTGCCATCATCCGACCGCGAAAGGTGTAGTCGAAGATGTCATGTGACTCTCCGAGCGGAGCGACTGTCATCAGGACCAACGAGCAGGCAAACCAGGTGACGAGAATAAGGATTATCTGTGTGCGAGAAGATGCAGCATTCTGCTCCTGGGAAGGATCCAGTAGACGTAGTATTGTCAGGTAGAGCAACGTAAGACCAAGGTAGACAGCGAGATGCCAGGCAGCGTTCAATCCCGTCGGCCCGACCATACTAGCCCACGAGGCCCGTGGATTAGCCAGGCCAGGCCATACCGGGTAACGCAAAGCCAGCAGGAGGTAAAGCCCCAGTGAAGTCGCAGCAGTGGTGACGAGCCAGAATGGCCTTTTTCTATGAATCATGCCAATTGATGGTCGAGCATTTTTTCAAATTGTGTACCGGAGCATAACGCTGAGAAATCGATATCCACTCAGGATAGAACCGCGCAGGGTGCCGCCCACTTTGGACTGCCCGCCAAAGCGCTGGCGGTAGGTGACACGCACCTCGATAATTTTTTTGTGTCGGCGCGCCGTCTTGATGATCATCTCCAGCGGCCAGCCGTAGGTGCGCTCCTCCATCTCCAATTCCAGCAACAATTCTCGTCGGATGGCTCGGTAAGGGCCGAGATCCGTCAGCCTCAGACCAAAGCGTTGGCGTAGCAGCCAGGCAAAAAGCTGGTTGCCGAAGCGTTGGTGGCGTGGCATGGCAACTTGGTTGAGGTCCTTCAAATTCCGCGAGCCAAGCACCAGGCTGGCTTTCCCCTCAGCCAAAGGCGCCAACAGGTCCGGCAGTTCAGCGGGCAGGAAGCTGCCATCACCATCCATGAAGACCAAGACCTCTCCATCAGCGGCAGCCACCCCCGCGGCGCAGGCGAAACCGTAGCCACGCCGGGGCTCGCTGATTACCGTCACGCTCGCCGCGCTGGCGACCTCGGCGGTGTTATCCGTAGAGCCGTTATCCACCACGATCACCTGGTGAAGTATTCGAAAAGGAACATCGGCTAACAAACGACCAAGGGATTCTGCTTCGTTCAAGGCCGGGATGATTAGCGAAACGCGCATGGTTCAGTCCGGCGGATTGCGCCAGTTCGTTTGGGTTAGCCAGCGGCGTGTGGCGGCGGCATTTCCGTTCATGCTAAAGCTGGTGATCTCAGCATCGAGTTGGTGCAAATCGGCAATCGTGTCGATATCGTACCAGGTTGGCAGCAGGGAGACGGCCAGTCCGGCGGCTTCGGCCAGCGCCAACGTGTCAGCCAGAACGTGAGGGGTGCTCATCTGCACTTGACGCAGTAGGCGTGGCTGCGGCTGTTTCATTCCGATCAGATAGTATCCGCCGTCTCGCGTGGGGCCGAGGACGACATCTGCATCTTCGAGCCGGTCAAAGGCCTGGGAAATGTATTCTGCTGGCAAGGTGGGGCTGTCACTGTCCATGACCACGGCCCGCCCCGATCCGCTGGCCAACGCCTGTGTAAGTAGATGATCGAGGCGTTCTCCCAACGATGCGCCAACCTGACAGGTCAATTCCATATCGGGCGCGAGCCGGTGGAAATACTCTCGCGCATCCTCGGGTAGGAAACCGATCCCGCATTGCACGTTAACGACTTTGCGCATGAGGTCCAGGGTATCATACAGGAAGCATTCGTATAAAGCAGCGGCCTGGGCGTATGATAGCGGCGGGCAAAGACGGGTTTTGGTATCTCCGGGGACGGGCTGTTTCGCCACCACCAGCAGTGTATTGGGATTCGACATGATTTAGGTGAGCAGGAGACCGATCCTTGCCAGACGGTTGCCTCGTTCCACGGGGCCAGCCAGCTTGCGCCGTATCCAGGCATCTACGCCAAGGAAGCGTCCAGCGGTTGCACCCAGCATGGCCAGCGAAAGCAAGACCAGGAAACCATAGGTCCACTCCCACTCAAACGGGCGTGGGACATTGGCCAGCCCAATATAGAGCTGCATGGAAAGCCCAAACGCGGCCAGCGCTCCCAGCCGATTGAACAGACCCAGCAGCATGGAAAGAAAAACCCAAAACTCGGTCAGCCAGACCAGCCAGCCGAATATCCGAATCTGGGGAATAAACAGGTTATCTAATAGCGCTCCATTTAGTCTTGCCAGAGGTGTGATACTGACGCTGATCGGAGGCAGGCCCGCCGGGCGCATGTCTGCGATCAAGACCTGGCGTGGCTCCGACGCGAAGATGGACTCCAGTCCCATCCAATAGCACAACCCGCTGCTACCATTGGCGTCCCAGTGGTTCTGCTCTGCCGGTACCGGAAAGGCAAAATTCGGTCCGCAGCCAAAATTCCTGCCAGGCAATTTCCAAAAGAGCGCGGTGAAAAAGAAATACGCTAAAAACAGGCGGGCGATCACCATACAGACTTTGAACAACCAGGAATCCAGGCGTGCGGTCTGAGTGTCGAACAAAGTGACCATTTTTACTCCTTGAGCTATTGAGGGATCCGCTGAAAAAACTCAACACAGAGAGCACGGAGTCCTTCAATTAATTCTCTGTGATCTCAGTGTGTTCCGTGGTGAATCAAACTTTTTTTCAGTGGCCTCATTGAGCCATCTCCAAAATCAATTGCTGGCCACCCGGCAGCGTGTAGAGGAGATGATCGATTTGGGCGGTTTCCGGCAAGCCAAAAATAACCAGGGTTGCCGTACCGTGTTCCGGCTGGATCGTTTGAGGATAAAAGCGCGCCACCGGATAAGTCAGACCAGGTTCCAGCGGTTCGAGCATCTGACCGTCTTTGGTCGCCAGCCTCAGATATTGTGGGCTCACAGCGAGGGGTTGATCGGCCAAAACTTCCAGGGTAATAACCATCAATACGAAGCTTCCTCCGGCAGGGAGCACGGTCCCCCCGATGGAAGCAGCCAGGGCCATTTGCGTCAGGCGGAGGCGCAGATCGCTGTTCTCCGCGGTGGCAGGCAAGGCGGGAGCCAGCGGGGATGACAGGGCCTGCGTGGAAATCAACGTGGCGTTGCCCGGAGGGGGAAAAAGGCTGCCGGGTTCCGGCGCTACGGCGGCCGCCCCGCTGGATAAACCAGGCGCATTTTGCGAGTTCGAGCGGCTCAGAGAGTCCGACACCATTGAGGCTCAGCTCATAAGCAATCGCGTCGTAAACCTGCTGGTCGGTCAGCGCGCGCAGGGAAGACTCCCCGCCACTGCGCACCACGTCGAAGATCACCTGGGCAGTCGGGTTTCGGCGTTGGAATTCTTCGCCGACCAGCGGCCAGTCTCGAAACGCGTTCCCGCTGCGGATGCCTTCCCCGTTAATCCCGTGACAGGCCGCGGTGGCGCAGCCCTGTTCGTAGATCCACTGTCCCCGAGCGAGTTGGTCCGCGACAGGCGAGGCTGACGCGCAGGCGGCTGCGGAAAGGATTGCCAGGAGGAGAAACCCGGACAGAAAAAAGCGCATATCCTTGAACTTTCAAGCCACAATGGTGGTGCAGACGTTGCCGGCGCGCATCAAATCTTTGGCGGGCGCAGGCTTCCAGGGCATCTGGATCTCTTCGCCGCGGCACCACGGACAGTAATCATCGTGAGCGTCCAGGTTGCGGTTAAGGGCACGTCGGCTGGCGCAGCCCCCCTGGCAGGGACAGTTTGAAGCGCTGGGCGGCACATCCCGCGCAGCCTGGAACCAGCCGTCCTCCATCACCTTGTCTCCCAACCGGTAGAGATCTTTAAGTCCTGGAAGAGGACCAAGACTTACAGGCCAGTATACACAAGGGATCACCTGCCCGCGGGGGTTGAAACGGATGCTGCGCCGCCCGCATGGGGACTGCACATCATCCAATCCCATCACGGCTCTCACAACGGGTTCGCTGCAGGAAATCACCAGACCTTCCGCAAACAGACGCCGGTACCCTTCCCAAAATTGCTCGTAAGACATGCGATAGGTGTCCGTTTTTACGGACTGGTATGCGTTTACCCGCAGGTTTACGCCATCCTGGCGAGCCAGGGATACCATCCGGCCCATCTGGGCGTAATTCGTACACATCATCGTCGCCAGGATCGAGACTTCTATCCCTGCATTGTGGCAGCGGTCAATGGCCTGGTGAACCAAAACCCAATTCCCCTCGCCGCGCCAGGCGTCCTGTTCGGACTGGGTAGGATGATCGATCGAGACTTCCACATCCTGGAAAGCTGACAGGATTTCTTCTGGGATTGTGGTCAAGGAATATCCATTGGAGGCGATGCTCAAGCGGATGCCTCTAGTATAAAGATATTCTACGATTGGGATGAATTCTGGGTGCAGGGCATTCTCCCCTGTACCCAGGCCCATTGAAGCGACTGGAATTGCCTCACAAATACGCTGCACCTGTTCCAGGCTGAGCGTATTGATTTGTCCAATATCGCGGTAACAGTGCGCGCATGCCAGGTTACAATCGTTCGTCAACCCAATTCCCACCGAGTAATTCAAGCTTTACCTCCTATTCTCCTCAATCAGGAATCACAGTTCCCTCAAGGATGAAATACACAATGCTGGCAAAAAATATTCCGGCTTGGATTTTGTTCTTAAGTTCCTTCGTCCAGGTCTCCCGCTCGACGGGCGAGATTGCCCCGCCTTCACACGCAACTTCAGCCGCACGCCAGAGCGACTGGGTCAAACCGTCTGTTTCGTGATGAGAGACCGATACCCAGGGATGGACAGACAAGTTTTGGAGGCCGGCGGTTTGCATCTGCCGCCACAATTGCCGTCCGCTCCAATTATTCCCGCCATGGTGGTCGCTGCGCCAGTGGAGCAAACGACGCGTCAGTTCTCGGTCCGGATGATCCACCGTCACGGTGTCGAAGTCCCAGTCCATGACTACGAGCCTTCCACCGGGCTTTACCACTCGTTTCATTTCGCGGATGATCGCCTCGGGATCTACGCCATGCAGTAACAACCGGGCTGCAACTGCGCCATCGAATCTTGCATTTGGATATGGCAGGGCCTCTGCCTTGGCGGTTTCGAAGGTAACCCCGTCGTTGGTGCCCTCGCAGAGGGCATACTTACGCGCCTCGGCTATCATTTCGGGAGAGATATCCACACCTAACATACTTCCACCCGGCTGAAGATACGACGCCAGCATGCGGCATAGAAGGCCGCTGCCGCTGCCCACTTCCAAAAGGCGCTCTCCCGGTTTGGCGTCTACCACTTCGCAAAATTTTCGATTGACTTCCTGTACATCTCGGGCGCGGGAACGCTCTTCCAGAAAAGCCGCCATCCTGACAGCATCTCCTCCACCAGCTTTCGAAGGGTCAGACCAGGAATTGAATCGACTTATAATAAAGGTCACCATGTTTCCCTTGTACGCAAACGTGCGGCATGCAGAATGGCAATCACTGTCATGCTATCACGGATTTCGCTCGTCTCTACCATCCGCAGCACATCGTCAAAGGGCAATTCGGCTTGCTCGAAGAATTCTGTCTCGTCAGGGAATGCATCCGCTTCGGTCAGTGCGCGCCCTATGTATAGGTAACCGGTTTCTTGACAGACACTTTTTGAAGGATAATATGAACTGACCCAAATAAGCTCCCCGGCATGATAGCCGCACTCTTCGATCAGCTCGCGCTGGGCAGCCTGTTCCGGGGTTTCGCCAGGTCGGATGCCGCCAGTAGGCATTTCCCACCGATGATTTTCCTGCTGCACATAACGATATGGGCGCACCATGACGACATTTTGCTCGTCGACAAAAGGCAGGACTCCCACGCACTCGCCGAACTCACACACGCCGTAGATCGTCGTTTGACCGTTCGGTAATTCAGCCACATCCTCGCGCAACCGCATCCACTTGTTTTTGTAAACCTCGCGCGTGCTGAGGGTCTTCCATGGTTTCGGCGGCATTTTTATTATAAACTCCAATAGACACCACAATTCGAACAAGCCTGGTGCGGATGGTCGCTAAGCAGCCTGGTACGGAAATCTTGATATAACGGCGCATTCCAGATCTCGGCAAAAGGACGCTCAAGTAGGTTTCCCAGGATCAGACTTTCGTAATCATGGGTCGCAAAGGGTGAAATGCAGCACGGTAGGCAGTTGCCGTTTGCGGTGATGTAAGCGGTCGTCCACGGGCGCAGGCAGGCCTGCCACGGGGCGAAGTCCTCCAGACGTGCGGCTGCAAAGCTGCTCAGCGGATCACGCGCCCCGGAAGCGCGAAAATCAATCCCAAGCTCCTTGCTAAGCAGCGTGCAGTCCTCAATCACTTTTTCCTGGCGATGGCTATCCTTGCCAAATATCCCCATTTCATCCCGGGCCATTCCGAACTGTTGATTGAGATCACGTGCAAAATAAACCAGGCGCTGGAGGTAGACCTCGGGAACGCCCAAACGGGCAGCCAGTCGTAACAAATCAGGCAGCTCTTCCAGGTTCTCGCGGGTGGCAACACACCAGATCGAGATACGCGGCGTCTCAGAACCCAGGCGCTTCTTCGTCTGAACCAATCCCTCCAGCCCCTTTTTCAATTTTGGCAGTAAGTTCGCACCGCGGATGCGGGCGTAGGTTTCATCTTTGGCTCCATCAATCGAGCATCGATATTCATCCAGTTTGCTGTTTGCAAGCATTTCCTGCCATGCAGGAGATAAAAGAGTGCCGTTGGAGTTTATGATGACTTCGATATTCCTCCCTTTTAGATATCTGATAATCTCTGGTAAGTCCCGATTTAAAAGCGGCTCCCCAATCCCATGCAGAAGAGCCCGCTGCATGTGCGGGAACTGCTCGGCGATGGCGATAAATTCTTCGAGAGACAGGGATTTCAGCGGCTCGCGGTCAAAAAAAGTACGCGGGCAAGTCTGGCAAAGCAGGTTGCAGCGGTTGGTGACTTCGATGAAGATTACCCGCGGATTTAGTTCGGCGATGGGACCCCGTTGGCTATCCTCTGGCAGGCGGTAAGCCTCAGGTAAAAAGATTTGTTCAGAAAGAACAGACACTGTCTCCTGCTTGTGGTTCACAATCAGGGGGATAGTGGAACGGGGCATAAAAACCTCCATATGAAGAGAATTTTAACCTGATATTATCAGGAATTGCGCACTTGAATAATTGTTACAACAACAGTGCCATCATACAATAAATACATTACGAAACCCTTACTTAGAGCGTAAGAAAGTCATAAGCCAGGTTGGAGTTACCCTTTCAAAAAAGCTAGCGTAAAGGCCGATTTACGGAAGTAATCGTTCGAGGCGATAGGGACATAGATTTCCATTGTATAATTTGCCTATGTCAATGACTGCTTTAGATCTTTCACCAGAGGCTCTTAAGCAATACCGTCCGCATGAGGCTGTTCGTCGCCGGAAGGGCGCTGCAAGTGAGGAATTATCCAAGCGTCGTCACCGGGCAATGATGGTGGCACACAAAGCCGCTGATCTTCTGCGAGAAGAGTTTGGCGCGAAAGATGTATTTGTGTTCGGCTCTCTTGCGAGACGAGGAGGGTTTACACCTTGGTCAGATGTCGATCTGGCTGCTTTTGGGATTCCACCGTCTCGTTTTTTTGAAGCGGTTGGCGCAGTAATCGGATTAAGTTCAGAATTTAAACTAGATCTAGTCGATATAGAGACTTGCCCGGATTCTCTCCGGGAAGCGATTGTGACTGAGGGGAAGTCTATATGATTGACGAGGGGCTAATAAGATTAGCAAGTCGAATTCGTCGGGAATTGAATGAACTAGAACTTGTGCTAACACGTATCGAAGAAGGATGGCAACGCGCGCACCGTTCAGATGATGATTATTATCTGGACGGTGTTGCCTTAAATCTACATGGTTTCTATTCTGGCTTAGAACGTATCTTCAGTCTTATTGCTGAAACATAGATGGTTCAATTCCGCAGGGTGAGAATTGGCATTTGCTCTTACTACAGCAAGTGTCCGCCGAAATTCCAAATGTACGTCCTGCTATCATATCCGGGTCGGTAAGTAAAGACTTGAATGAGTTCCGCGGTTTTCGACATGTCGTACGTAACGTATATACCTATCATTTTGATCCAGAGAAAATAGAGAAATTAGTGGATAAAGTTCCTGATTTGTTCAGGCAGTTGAAATTAGAGTTGTCCGCCTTTGCTGATTTTCTTGAACAAAGGGCATAACTAAATTGCAAAATAAACGAAATCCGCTTTCAAAGCGGATTTTTTTCTTAGCCTGATAATCTTATAGCGCTCCTATTTATGTCAAGGCACAGGAAGCATTTGGTGGCTCTTTTAATCTGAGGAAAATTATCATAATTCTGGTTGCACAAAGTGCAATTATGTAAATGGCTATTTTCTAAAGTTACTTTCAGGAATAATTGTCGATCTGCATTACTTGGCGACCAGGAGACAAAACTCCTATGATACAAACCAAAAAACTTTATATGATCTTTACGCAGACTGGGGTTGGGACATCGATACTGTCGCCTCTATTACTTGGTTCGCCTGAAGCAGGGTCAAGTCTGAACATCACCAAGTTATCGGTATCTTGATTGGCTACTAGTAAGAATTCCCCATCTCGATCAATAATGAAGTGTCTAGGGGTCTTTCCTTCTGTGCTCTTGTGACCAATACATCTAAGCGTGCCATCCATCGGATCGATCGTGTACGTGACAATACTATCATGTCCTCGGTTCGATCCATATAGAAACTTTCCCAATGGGGAGATCTGTAGTTCTGCGCAGTTGGTTACGCCCTTGAACTCTCCGGGCAAAGTTGAAAGCGTTTGGATTTCCTTCATGCTTCCCTTTTTCCTGTCGTATCTAAAAGCTGTCACCGTTGAATTAAGTTCGTTAATAAGATAGGCATACCTACCTGTGGGATGCATCACTAACTGGCGTGGACCAGCTCCCGGCAGAACACTGACCCAGGGTGGGTTGTTCGGCTCCAGTTTTCCGCGTTCCGGATCAAATCTGTAAATCATCAGCTTATCCAGCCCCAGGTCAGGAACAAAAACGTAGCGGCCAGTCTCGTCCAGCGTGATGCCATGTGCATGGGGGCCGTTTTGTCGGACAGTATCTACGCTTGACCCCTGGTGTTTGATAACGTCTGTAGCATCTCCCAAAGATCCATCCTTAAGGATAGGCAGCACACAGACCCCACCGCTCATAAAATTGGCGACCAGGACATACTTCCCTGTCTTATCAACAATCAAATGACAGGGATCTGTGCCATGACTTGGTTGCCGGTTAAGGAGCCGCAATTCGCCGCTCTCCGGATCAACGGAAAAAGCGCTAACTGCCCCGCACGGAGCACCGCTGTACTCTTTGAGTTCATTAACCGCATACAGAGACCGTTGAGAGGAATCAAATGTTAAGTAAGATGGATTCGGTCCTGCCTGGGCCACATTACGTAGCTTCATGGAGCCGGAGGATGCGTCAAGTTCATACACATAAATGCCCTCACCCTTACCCTGGAGAATCTTACCAGTACCAAACAGGATCGGCTCAGTATATGTCCCGATGAAAACCAGTCGACGTTTCACCTTGTTTATTTTTTCTCCTTTTGACGGATAAATTTCAGTTTACTTACATCAAATCTGAAGAAATGGCTATACCTGGCTTAGTTCGCCATCCGATTTTAGGATACGCAATGCCTCAATAATAAAACGATCTCTTCTGGTGACGAGATCCTGCATGTCTTTTACCTGCCAATCATAAAAACCTTTGCCCGTTTTATAGCCCAAACACGCATCTTCCACCAACTCCTGCAAATATTCGGGAGGCTCAGGGTCATTATCAAGGCCAGCAAGTACATTTCGCTGCACTGAAAGGGCTAAGTCGAGGCCGACCGCGTCAATGTGCTCCAACGGTCCCCAGACAGGGAAACGAATGCCCATACCCATTTTAATGGCTGTATCAACATCCTCGGGTGTAGCTAGTCCCATCTGTACGATATTAATTGCTTCGCGAATCACTGCTTGTAGGATACGGTTTGCCAGTTGACCGGGTAAATCTTTTTGGACAATAACAGGAGCTTTATTCCAGGTCAGAAATAATTTATGTAATTGCGCAGCTACAGCTTCATCGGTTTTTTCCCCGATGACGATTTCCACTAATGGCACCAGATGAGCAGGAAACCAGAAGTGAGTAGTTGCCATTCGTTCAGGGTGCTTTGAATATTTGGCAATATCAGTGATTCTCAATCCCGAAGTGTTGCTGGTAATGATTACTTCCTCTGGTGTAATGTCGTCAAGTTCTTGAAATAATTGCTGTTTCAAGGCCAGGTTTTCTGAAACGGCCTCAATAACCAAGAAACTGTTTTTAACTGAAGCCCTAAGGTCAGTTTTAGCTTGAAGCAACGCTTGGGCACGACTAACTTGATCTTGGTTGATCAATTGATTTTCAAACAATTGATCAAGATTTTGTTTGGTTTTATTGACACCTACGGAGGCTAACTCCGATGATTTATCAATGAGGATTGTGGGATAGCCGCCTAAAGTGCTACATGTAGCGATTCCAGGCCCCATTAAACCCGCGCCGATGATAGTAACGGTATTTCGCTTGATCATCCCTTATTAACCTTTTCCACAACTGAATAAAGAGTTATGTATATTCTTCTTCGCTTCCGTTGGGCTGAACAACAACTTTTATGGCGTTATCTCGCCGGTTGACAAAAGTATCCATAGCTTTATCGAATTCGACCAGAGGAAAGACATGGGTAATAAGATCTTTAAGTATGAGTTGTCCAGAGGCGATCATCTGAACAATTTTCCAAGTTGCATTTGGGTCAGCCCGCGAACCAAAAATTGCCAATTCGTTATGGACAATATATTTGAACGGCAATTCCTCAACCACATTGTCTGGCGGCACGCCTAATAAAGCAATCCGGCCTCCTTTTTTAACCATTCTAACGGCCTGATTGAAAGTTCCTTTTGCACCAGAACATTCAAAAACTTCATCAACTCCTAAATCATTGCTAATCGCTCTAACTGCTTCAACAGGATCTTCCTTCTCAATGTCAACCAACACATTCGCTCCAAGTCGGCCCGCTGCGGCTAGCCTTGACCGCCTGCCTATCATAATTACGTTAGCGGCCCCCAGAGCGTGTGCCAATCTCATAGCAATCAAGCCGATAGGGCCTGGACCTATAATTGAGACTGTCCCTCCAGGCGTTATACCGGTTAATTCTAGGCCATGTAAGGCAACTGCAGCGGTATCCACCAAAGACCCTTCAACAAAGGAAACTTTTGCAGGCATTTTGGTGATGCTCTTGATCGAGTGAACGTTATATTGTGCATATGCGCCTGGAGATACAAAACCATAATGGCGATGACCAGTTTTGGGATAACCATAATTCTCACAAATGTTATATCGACCGTTCAAACAATTTCGACAATATCCACAACCCTTATGCGGTTCACCAGCTACTCGATCACCCGGTTTGAAACTCAATACATCTTCTCCGACAGAAACTACCTCTCCTGCCCATTCATGACCTGGGACAAAAGGATAAGACTGTGGCCAAATCCCAGCTAAGTCGCCGCGAAGAATTCTCGGGATCACTTCCGCATATCGCTACAGCACGCACTTTACATAACACCTCCTGTGGTCCTGGCTTTGGCAGAGGCACATTACAGATTTCAAATTTTCCGGGACTAGGGAGTACTAAGGCTTGCATCGTTTTCGGGATGTTTTCACTCATATTCATTCCTGGTGGAAATCAAAGATATTGAATACAAAAGTTTTATAGAATTGGACATTTACCTGACCAAAACAATTCGACCCAGCACATCGCCTGCTTCAAGGAGGGCTACTGCTTGGTGAATTCGTGCAAGAGGATATTCAGCACCAATCACGGATTTGAGCTTTTCCTGGGCAACGAGATTAACAATTTCAACTAGCTCTTGTTTGGTGCTCCCGCGACAACCAATGATTTCTTTTTCCAGAGAAAACAGGGGGATGCTTGGAACCCGAAATTCTTCATCAATATAAGCAATCACCAAGAGTTTACCGCCCGGCCGAAGTAAGGACAAACCCTCCTGGATACTTGCTATCGTTCCAATGCAATCTGCTACTACGTCGGCCCCAACACCGCCTGTAAAATCATCAATTACTTTAGCCAGATCGGTCTCGTTGGGATTTACAGGGATTGCCCCAAATTCTCTAGCCGCTTCTAGTCGGTGGCTGCGCCGGCTGGTGGCTACGACATCCGCACCTGCTAATCGAGCAATTTGCACACCGTGGATTCCCAATCCACCGATCCCCAAAATGACTAAGCGATTGTTTATCCTCAATTTTCCCTGAGTAATCAGACAGTGATACATGCAAGCCAGTGCATCGGGTAGGATGGAGGCTTCTTTGAAATCGATGTTGTTTGGCAATAGAACAAGGTTCGCCGCGGGTACGGCTACATACTCTGCATGCCCGCCGTTTGATTCAAAGCCAATCCGACTCTTTCTCTGGCAACGTTGCGTATGTCCTGAGCGACAATGGACGCATTCTCCGCAAACAACATCGATCGCAACAACGACGCGGTCTCCCACCTGCCAGTTACGAACATCGCTTCCGAGAGCGACAACGATCCCAGCGGTTTCATGGCCAAGGATACGTGGTAAGTTTCCTAGGGGTTGCCTACCATTCAATAAGTGCAAATCTGTGGAGCATAATCCGCTGGCTTTTACTTGGATTAATACTTCGTCAGGTCTAGGCTCCGGGACAGGCACTTCAATCAGTTCGAGTTGCGTTCCATATTGGGTGATCGCCACGGCGCGCATCCTGTCAGGGACAATTGTTCCCATGTCAATTAGCCTTTGATCCCTGTCATTGTGATGCCTTGAATAAATGCGCGCTGCAGGAGGAAAAAGAGCAGAATCATTGGGAGAGTACCTATGGTAGCGATCGCCATCAATTGATCCCAGGCCGTGCCATAGTTGCCCATAAAAAGAGAAATTCCAAGTGGGACAGTGCGAAGATCATCCTTCGATATGATGATTAAGGGCCATATATACATATCCCAGGCTTCGCGGAAGGTGAACACCCCTAAAGCGGCCAGAGCCGGAGTACACAGCGGCATGACGATCTGCACCAATATGCGTATTTCGGAGGCTCCATCGATGCGCGCCGCTTCAATAAGATCACGAGGAATTCCGAGCATAAACTGGCGCATGAGAAAGACCCCAAACCCTTCCACCAAAAAAGGAACGATCAAACCCTGGTATGTATTCTGCCACTCAAAATTTTTGATCAACAGGAAAAGCGGCACCATTGTAACTTCCAATGGGAGCATCATCGTGCTAAGAATGATGATGAAGAATATATTTCTGCCAGGGTAGCGAAATTTTGCCAGGCTGTATCCCGCGAGAGAGGCAAACACCAGCGTTCCGAGGGTAATGGCGATTGAAACAAAAAAGCTGTTAAAGAAGTAACGCGGAAAATTTTGTGCTTGCCAGCCTTTAACAAATGACATCCAATTGATTGGGTTGGGAAACCATTGGATGGGCAAGCGAAAAATATTGGCATCTGTTTTTAATGCTGACGAAACCATCCAGTAATATGGAAGTAGACTGATAAAAGCGGCTAGAGCCAGGGCAAGGTATAAGAAAACTTTTTTCATTACCGGAAATACCCTCATATTAAGAGCACTTTTATTCATTCTTCTTCTCCCGGTGAAAATATCCTTATCTGGAAAAGTGTAACAATCATGACAGCTGCAAATAGAAAGATACTCATTGCAGAAGCACGCCCCATGTCAAAAAACTCAAAGGCCGTCTGGTATATGAATAATGGAAGCACTCGTGTCGAGTTTGCTGGGCCGCCATGGGTCATGATTAAAGGGACAGCAAATACTTTCAAAGCTGTGATAATACTCATCACTACCACCAGCATCGTTGTTGGCTTCAGCAACGGCAAGGTGATGTACCAAAATGTCTGCCAGGAATTGGCGCCATCGATCTGGGCTGCATCCATAAAATCGTCCGGGATAGCCTGTAAACCAGCCAAAAAAATAATCATGAAATAAGGAGATGCGCGCCAGATACCGATCAAAATAACTGCCCAGATTGCTGTAGAACTGCTACGAAGCCACGGAATTGGACTGACGTGTAACCATCCCAGGATTACGTTTACTACTCCTTGCTGATGGTACATAAAAGTCCATACAAGTGCCATGACAACAGCAGGCATAATTACAGGCATAAAAACTGCCGAACGAAAAACATTCTTAAATAAGATATTACGATTGAACAATACTGCAAGACCTAAGGAAATGATCCAGGTTGGTACGACGGCAAAGAAAACATACATCAAAGACACTTTCGCCGAACTAAGAAAGAGGGGATCTTTCAGCAAATCTATGAAGTTGTATAAACCAACAAACTTTGGTGGATTGATGAGGTCAAAATCGGTCATACTGATATAGAAGGCTTGCAGCATCGGATAAAAACGAAAAACAAAAATAATGAACAATGTTGGAAGCAAAATTAGATACCCGAATAGCATTTGCTGCTTCTGAACCGATAGCTTGAAAATCTTCGGCAAGTGTAGTCGCTGGACTAAGGAAGTTTTCTTGGAAAAATCCATATCTTCTATAACCTGATAATAGGGGCGGAGCAGTAACAGCTCGGCCCCTATTATCAAAAACTGAAAGTTATTTCATTGCATTCACTGCCTCGGCCTGGGCAGCATCTAACGCTGCCTGGGGGTCGGCATTGTCATAAATAACACTGTCAACCGCTGCGCCGACAGCCAATGAAATTTCATTAACGTATCCTGATCGGACATACCAACTAGCAGTCTCGACGTCTTTCAAGTGAACCGAAAGGAACGGGAATGTTTTGGCAGTCTCGGTTTCCAAAAGACCTTGTACGGGTTGAACAAAGCCGGCCTTGGCAAGCCATTCCTCTGGTGAGGAGAGAACGAACTTGATGAAATCCCAAGCAACCTGCTTGTTTACATCGGGGCGGTCTGCATTCACAGCCCACTCCCAACCATAAACCATTGTTCGGGGGTTAGCCGGGTCAACCTGGGGTAATCCTACAACCGTGAAGTCCTCACCAACAAATTCAGACGCAGCGATTTGTGGCGTAGCCCAAGGACCAGTGATCCACATTGCTAGGCGTCCATCAATGAAGTCTTGATTGGGATTGCTGGGAGTATTCATTGTTGTCTGTGGATCGCCACAAGCATCCGTAACCTTTTTCCACAATTTCAACGCATCGACCGCCTCGGTGCTATTGAGCGCTGCTGTTTTGCCGTCATCGCTCAATAATTTTCCGCCGAATTGTTCGGTAAGAGGTTGAAACTGCTGGAGTTGCCAGCGTGCACTGTGGTATGGGAAGTCAAATGCTTTCTGTACGGTGACGCCATCCTTTACAATTTTCAACTTTGGACAGATATTGATCATGTCTTCCCAAGTCTTGGGGGCATCATTTACTGGATCCAGCCCAGCATCTTTGAAAAGCTTATTGCTGATCCAAAGGCTCATGGAATTGCCCTGGTAAGGCAGTGCATAGATTTTTCCATCAAAGGTTCCTGCATCTGCACCACCCGGCAGGTAATTTGCGGCAACTTCATCATAAGACTTGATCCCCCACACCTCTAAATTTAGAGGCTCAAGAACACCTTTTTCATAATACTGAACATAATAGGAAGCATCCTGATCCAAGATATCGGGGCCTGTCCCAGTTGCAATCGCAGCACTCAACTTCTGGTTCAGGTCCGCGGATGAAACTTTCGTTGCATTGATCGTGACATTCGGATGCATTTCCATATACTTGGGGATCATCTCCTCCATGTAAGCGGTGAATGGTCCATATTCGTGCCACCATATTTCAAGGGTGACATCCTCAGTGGGAAAGGCCCAACCTTCCGCAACAGATGCTTCTGTTGCAACTGGTTCTGCTACAGAAGTAGGTTCTGCCAAAGCAGGGGGTTCAGCAGGTTCTGCCGGGGCTGCAGGTGCGCATGCGGTGATAAGCACGGCAACCAACAGGAGCATTGCTAACAGGTTTTTGACTTTCATCTTATCTTCTCCTTTTCAAATGTTTCGAGGGTTGACCGAAGATTATCCAGAAGATAGGCAGATTCTACGCAGCATGAACAATTCTGTATCCTCCATCACAGGAGTTGAGTTTGCAAACTTGGACAATGTCACGGTCATAGGGTGTGCGGTCAAAAATGGTTTTGGGTTGGTCGGGCCTCCTTTGCTGATAGATTTGCTCCAAGGACAGCTTGGAGAAAAAAATTAGTGATGCTGGTCTGATCGTCACTAGACTTACAGCTCTTCTAGTCGATGGCCAATATCGGTACGGGGAGGGGAAAATATATCTAAAACCAATACGTATTCGTCCAGTGATTCAATGCTGTGCTCAACATTTGGGGGGACATATGCAATTTCACCTGGGGAGATGACATGCTCTTCATTTCCAATACACATTCGCAACTTCCCTTTGAGCATGTAAGACACCTGAGCACTTGCATGGGTATGAGGTTTACATTTTAGATTTGGAAAGGCTTCATGCAACGCAAGCATAATATCACCCACTACGATTGCTTGACGGCTCATCCCGGCTGGCAGGGTAGAACCATGTTCTACATCTCTGATTACATCCGACAACTTGATAAACGGCATTATTAAGTGCCTTTCGCGTACGAGGGATTGTGGATATTGTATTTTGGATCCAGTATATATTCTTTAACACAGTTTGTCAATTATCAGTTATGTGATTTCCTTCATGTGTTTTACTGCCTTTCTGCACTGGTTTCAGAGCCGATTTTTCCAGATTTCCAAAGGAAGTTGACAAGACTTTGCAATATTAATATAATGAATATTGGATCCATAAAGCAAAAACCTGTGGATTTATAGAAGAGAGTAGGAGTGCACTTTGGAAAACGAGGAAAATTCAGTAGCGGATATGCCGGAGATTCGCATTCGCGATACTTACCAGAGGATTCAAGATTTGGTTTTTACCACTTTGAGAGATGAGATCTTGTCTGGCAAGTTGCGGCCAAACGAAAAGTTAAATACGAACAAGCTTTCCAAACGAATGGGAGTAAGCCGAACACCAATACGTGAAGCCCTGAACCGACTCATCTCAGTCGGTTTGGTTGAAGCTTTGCCTCATCGAGGAATTTACGTTAAGAACCTCTCCATTGAGGAGATTATTGAGTTATATTACATCCGGGCTGCGCTCGAAGGGATTGCTGCTCGCTTGGCTGCGCGCAATCTAACGGAAGATACAATGGAACGTCTCTTTAAGTACTGTGACGAAATGGAAGCACAGTATCTAGAGGGAAATTATGAAAAATTTCTTGAAATTAATTATTTGTTTCATGAGACGATCTATGAATCTACGCAATCTCCTCAACTTCAAGATCTATTGTTCCAATATTACAATCGGAGCCAGTCATACCGCACTCTGGGCCTGGATCTACCAGGAAGATATAAAGAAATTTTCAACGAGCATCGGCAACTTGTGGCGGCACTCGCAAGCGGCGATCTAGAAAAAGCGGATATTTGCGCTCGAGAGCATCACCTAAATACAGCCCGACAGATTGCAAAATCCATCGGAAGTGACACCCGAATTTAGAGAATAACTGTTTTATGAAACTGCCACAAACGATCGGTTAGATTCTGAAAATAAGGTATGAGAGATTCTAAACTAAATTCATAGCCTGTTTCGAAGTAGAAGAGAAGTATTCAGAGTCGAAAAAAAGAGGTTGTCAAGTAAGTATCAATGTAAGAATTTTTTTGAACGAAATGGTTGAAAACTGACGGCTATTGGATCGTCAGTTTTTGCGTAATAAAGGCATTTGAAAGAATTTCGCATAGGATCTCGGTTAGAAATCTAACATGACAAGCTAGTATAAAGTCGATATAAATGGCTATTTTCGGAAGTTATTTTTGGTTTTGCCCAGTGGGCATTCAGTTAGTCACAAAAAGTCCCCAATTTCTTGGTGATTCCAAGTGAAAAGGAGATTACAGAATCAATGCAGAAAAAGCGGGTACAGATAGGCAATAAGATTTTGAATAGCGCTTATAGCAAAAATGAATTCAGCCTTATTTTCCTTAGTTTTAGGTAAGCTGATCAATCGCTTTGCGCGCCTCGTCTAGAACTCGATTTGATATCCAAAGAGAGGTATGGGTGAGTGCGTCAGGTAAGGAAGAACTTAAGCAATACCATCCCGAGAGGGTGATTTCTCATCGCAAGAGCGCGGAGAAGGTCGAACTGTCGAAGCGACGCCGGCGGGCAATGCTAACTGCCCGGAAGGCAGCTACGCTGTTACGAAACAAATTTGATGCGAAAGAAGTCTTCGTTTTTGGCTCTCTTTCGAGGCGAGAATTTTTTACATTTTGGTCGGACATTGATATTGCAGCGCGTGGGATTCCCCCTTTGCGCTTCTTCGAAGCTGTTGGTGTGGTAACAGGAATTAGTAGAGAGTTCAGGCTGGATGTGGTGGATCTAGACAGTTGTCCAATCTCTTTGCATGAAGCTATTCTGACAGAAGGGAAATCTATCTAAAGAAAGAAAATCTTAATTGGAACCGGCAGAGAACTACCGGAATTGCATTTATTCAAATGCTACAAAAATTTTAAAGAGTACATTAATCAAGTCGTGGATTAGAAAGGTTTAGTTATTCAACAATGAAATTTCCTCAACCCAATGCAACCATTTCAAATTTGCCTTCTGGAGAGCGTTGAACAACCGTTTGTCAGCAGTCCAGAAATCGCATTCGAGCGCCTGTGCCAAGGCTAGATAAAAACTGTCGTATGCCGAGGCACGATTGAGCTGATGGGTCCAGTCATAAGCAATCCTATTTTGATTGATATCTGGAACGAACAAACGAACCCTAAGTGCCTCCACCAGTTCCAGTGCTTTGCGCCCCTCTTGATTTGTGAGTTGTTTAAAGTGAACAGCTTTAGATATAGCAGAGGTCGTTTCATAAACCCAAAGCGCAGGTGCTACTGGTTGGACCTCAACAAAGGTTTGGACTAGGGCTTGGCAATGCTCTTCAAGTGGATTGGGCAGGATAGCCTTTATTGCTACGCTAGCGTCAATGATGACCAGCCTGGCTGTCATCGTTCTTCTAACTCGCTTCGGGAAGCTTCCAGTATGGTATCAACATCAACTGGCCCACCGCGACGTTTTTCAATCTTTTTAGAAAGAGCCTGTGTTTGCGCCAGCCATGTCTTGATATCTGTAGCACGACTCTCGCTATTGAGCAGGCGTTCGTAGTCTTCCATACTCACTAGTGCAGCCTTGGGTTTTCCGCGAGAGGTAAGAATGATCCGCTCACCAGCGTAGGTGACACGGTTGACTAACTCAGAAATATCCCGCTTCACTTGTCCAATACTCACTTGGGCACTCATAAGATCACTCCTGTTGTAATATCCTGATATTGCAATTATACACCCCTTTTACTTTTACTCCAGCATCTTAATCTATTACTATAACTAGTGGGTCGTTTGGCACGGGCATATCCATAAATGCCAAATGGCGATAAAATGCATAGATAACCGATCGAAACAGGCAAACGCATGAGCAGACGAAAGAAAGACCCACTACGCACATTGAGTGAAGAGGAACGGGACTGGCTAGAACGCATCAGTCGTTCCCAGGTGGAGCCCGCCAGCCATGTGGCGAGAGCCAAACAGCTTCTGGCGGTAGCAGATGGATACAATTATAGCGAAGCTGCCCAGCAATCCGGGCGAAAATCTGGGGATGCTGTTTCGTATCTGGTAAACCGCTTCAACCAGGAAGGTTTGAACGCCATCATGCCACGACATGGAGGCGGGCCAGCCATCAAATATGGTGTTGAAGAACGCGAACGTATTTTGCAGGAAGCGCGGCGCAAACCGACCCCGGAAGCGGATGGGACAGCAACTTGGTCTTTGAGCCTCTTGTGTCAGGTTTTGCGCAAAGCGCCGGATGGTTTGCCGGAAATCAGTGAAGACACGATCCGCACGGTACTGCTGGAAGCGGGTTTCAGTTGGCAAAACACGCGTAGTTGGTGCGAGACCGGTCAGGCGGTGCGCAAGCGTAAGCGAGGCAAGGTGATTGTAACGGATCCGGATGCGACTGCGAAAAAAACTTGATCGAGCAAGCGCATCAAGTGGGTGAAAAGTTGGAATTGGCGGTGTGGAACCAAGATGAAGCCGGACCTTACCAGACCAAACCCTATCCAGGCGCAAGTTGGCAACCGGAAGGAGAACCAGACCGCCAGCCTCATGAATATATTCGTAATGGAACGGCCAAATTGCTGACACTTTTTCATCCTGCCAATGGAGAAGTCCGGGTCAAAGGCGTGACCAGCAGCGCCAATGCGATCTTGCATCCCTGGCTCAAGGAAGAACTGAGCGCGATTTTGCAAACCTTGCCACCTCCCAAAGAGTTGGATGCCGAAACCAACCGCAAGCTTTGGGAAATGTGGCAGGAGGGGTTATCTTTGCCCATCACCTTACCTCAGACCCTCCCGGCTTTGCGGATGCTCTTGATCTGGGACAACTTGCGCGGTCACTATACAACAGATATGGTCCTTTGGTTGTTCGAACATGGCATCATGCCTTTGTATACGCCATTGGGAGGCTCCTGGTTGAATATGGCTGAGTCCATGCAGCGCATCTTGTTTCAACGTGGACTGGCAGGCCAGTATCCAGAGTCATCACCTGAGATTATCTCTTCATTAGAAGCGGTTGCTCGCGCATGGAACCAGGGTCCAACACCTTTTGAGTGGGGTGGGAAGCGCGCGGCTCGCCGTCAACGCAGCAGACAACGTAGACATGCCCTTGGTGGTTCCGGCGCCTACACCCGCCGCCCAATACATCGAAGAACAACCTTGATCCATGAATGGCAACGCTCACGCCAAACGACCCACTAGTACACCTGGGCATAAATGAGCAGGCAGTTAGGCGGCAAGGGCCTTGCCTTGATAAGTCCATTTGAAGGGTTTAGCCATTGTGCGGTTGTAGTACTCAATAAAAGCCAAGACCTTTCGTTTCAGTTCCTGGGTGGAAGTAAAGTTGCCTTGTTTGATCACCTTACGAACCAGGATACTGAGCCAGATTTCTACCTGGTTCATTCAGGAAGCATGCTTAGGCGTGTAATGAAAGACAATGCGGTGTGTTGGATCGCTCAAGAATTTAGCGCGCGAGGCTTTGGATTTGAGAATGCCACTTTTGCCTTTCACGCCTAAATCCAGATCGAGATCCGATTCTTCGGCCACATAGCGCACCAAGGATGCGGACAAATGAATGTTCAATTGGTCGGCAATGAAGTGCCACTGCACAGTCTGTGGTTTGGCGCTAACTCGGCTTTGAATGTGGTGCAGGAAATCCTGTTCGGTGCGGGTCCGCTTGGCAGTGCAAGCCACTAACTGTCCGGTGACCACATCGAAGTTGAACATAAAAGCAAGCGTGCCATGTCGTTCATATTCAAACTCACGCCGTGCTACTTTGCCGGGCAACATGGGTAAATCGGGATGTTTGCGTTCCAGCGCCTGCACACCGGTCATTTCATCGGTACTTTCAATACGTTGCCCTTGTTTGGCAAGTTGGGGAGCCGCTTTGTACAGTCCGTTGATATCGCTGACCTTGGCATCAAAATCGGCTTCATAAGCAGGTGTGAGCCAGTAGCGGTTCAAATGTGGCTTAATCACGGCCTCTTTTTAAAAGCCTGGCCGCATGGCGAGGAGAAATGCTTTCCACAATCTTGCGCTGTAGCACTTCATCGGCGATTTCGCGCGCCGTCCAATGCGTGATGGGCCGATCAGACGCTTCAGGCTTTTCGCAAGCCAACGCCTCGATCCGACAACGTTGGTCCGCCGTGATCTTGGCTGGTGCTCCAGGACGAGGCGCATCCGCCAGGCGCTCTTCGAGACTCAAGTCATCCAGCGAGATATCTTGCAGCTTGATCCAGCGATTGCGCCACAACCGAACCGTATCATGTGTCACCTGTTCCTTTCTCGCAATTTCAACACTCGGCTTCCCTTCTGCTGCGGCCAACACTATTCTGGCACGCATGGCGATTTGTTGCGCGGTTTGGTGTCGTTTCACCAATTTCTCTAACGCTTGTCGTTCTTGTTCTGAAAGTACGACTGGCTGTGCTTTGGGATTTGGCATTTCCTGTTTCCTTGATCGGGCAAATTTTGCCCCATCCTACCACTCCCAAGTTATTTCAGCCAGGATGTACTAGCGATTTAGACGCGTGAATACTACAGAGATATTGTGTAAATGGCTATTTTCGGAAACTATTGCGTAGGAAGCCTCGCATCACCATTAATGTTTCCTCTATTGAGTAAGTCTGCTATCATAATCATTGATATAACCCAATTAGCATACTATCAAAGAATGAAATTGCTCGATAAGCACTGACCTTCTCTGCTTTTATTATTGCTTATGAATTAGCCATGGGTAGATCACGGTAATTATGTGGGGTCGGTTTTAAGAGATGCTCAGGGTTAGTTGATTGTGCTCAATAACTACTTTTTTGAACAGTCCTTCGGAAAGGCAAGGCCCTAATCTTGCTTCGTGGTATTGGTATGTTGTCGAGGAGAAGGCAATTTCCTTGCGAAAGTTATTAAATACTGATGCCAATTTCAATCTTAAAAATTTATTCAAAAGGGTAATGTATTCTCGTATTAGATTGGTTTCTATTGAAAATAAAAATAGCTGGATATTTTTCCCAGGCTATTTTTATTTTTATGAACCGAAGCGCTTGCAAGGCTAAGCAAATCTCCCATGAAGGGATAACAAAGCAAAATTGGGCTCATCAACTTTGTGTTCGAGCGCACAAAGTTGATTTTTGGATAAAAATACTTATAATAGTAGTATAAACCCCACACTACGATAAACAAACAACTCATCATCATTGCGTCTGAAAAGCAAGTAGCCATCTGGGAGGAGACGGTGTCAGTGTGATCAGTGAGAGATCCCTGGATTGAACCATCTACATGGTTCGAGGTACCAGTACTCAAGCCGGGTAGCGAACGGGAACAATTTTCTTTTTCGTTTGCGGCCAAAGAAATCATATACGATCTCATTTTTCCTATTTAAATGGGGAAAGGAGTAAAAATGGCACAACAATGGGACGGTCCACTGGACATAACGGGTGATATCGGCAGAGACGGTAATGTTGGTATCGGCACAACCCGTCCTACGGCTGAATTACACATTATGGGAGATAGCGGGCCAACTACGCTGCCTGTGAGGATTGGATCTGCCAATCCTGAAACCAATCCCGGGATCGTTTTAGAAAACGACCAGAACCTGTCCGCTCAAATCGTTGTATCTCGATCGGGTCTAGGCGCTGCCCGCAATGGAGAGCTGATCATAAGGCATGCAAAGAAGAACAAGCCAATTCTCTTTGAATTGGGCACGGGCGGCGAAAAGATGCGGATTGCAAGCAACGGCCATATTGGCATCGGTACGAAAGAACCCGAGAGGCAATTGGAGGTGAGATCGAAGCAAAACAGTGCAGCGATCCGCTTCGGTGATCCTTACGGGTTTGGCGAACTCATTGCTGGCAGCAATGGGGTCGCAATCAAGACTGGTGATGAGATATTTAGATTCTGGATTAACCAATCGACCGGCAATGTTGGCATCGGGACAGAAAACCCGGGCCAGAAACTGGACGTTAACGGAACGACCCGAACCAAAGTGATCGAGATCACCGGCGGCAGCGATGTGGCCGAACCCTTTGAGATAGCTGAGGATGCCAGTCCCGGTATGGTTGTATCTATTCATCCCGAAAACCCTGGCCAGCTCAGGCTAAGCAGGGATGCATACGACCGCAGAGTGGCTGGCATCGTCAGCGGCGCCGGCGGTCTCAACCCTGGAATGATTATGACCCAGAACGGCACTGAGACCAACGGAAATCATCCCGTTTCGATGACCGGGCGGGTATACTGCCAGGTCGATGCAACCCATGGGCCGGTGGTGCCAGGAGATCTGTTGACGACCTCAGATACACCTGGCCATGCCATGAAGGTGATAGATTACCAGAAGGCCCAGGGCGCAATCCTTGGCAAGGCGATGGGCGCCTTGAAGAGCGGGTGTGGATTGGTGCTGGTGCTGGTAACGCTTCAATAAAAGATTGTCAAAACAACGGAGTACCTATGGGGCCAAACAATTCTATGCACGTAGACCGCAAGCTTGCGGATTGCCCGGGGAACGGCTCGCCTGCGAGTCCCTATTGCACCCTCACCACCGCAGTACATGCGACTGCCCCCGGAGATGTGATCACCCTCCACAACGGGTTTTACCCTGAGACGCTCGCCATCGACAAACGACTTACGCTGACCGCCTCTGGGGGTCCCGCGATCGTCGGGCGCCAGCCCGAAGGAACGATTCAAGACAAATGGATGTCCTTGGGTGGGTATTGGGGTCCGCTGGGCTCTCCAAGCAGTGAGGAACAGAGTGCGCCCGACGGAAGCGGCGCGCGAATCCAGTACTTTGAGCATGGTACGATACGCTTGCAAGCCATTCCAGCCCCCCTGACTTTTTTCGAACAGAATTTGGCACTCATTGGAGGGCCTGGATGGGAATATAAGGGTATGGAAAGAGAGCGTGTCCCAGGTTCATTTATCAGCTATATGAGAAGAGAACAACCTGACCTCATCGGTCTTTGTGAAGTCTTCTATGATAATGAGCGCGATGAAATCAGATCAGGATTGCGCGATATCTATCCCTATGCGGTAGATGCTCCTGAGGGAGTTCGGGCACCCACGAAGACGGCGGACTTCTGTTGCTCAGCAAACATCGCATCGTAGAAAGCCATACGACAATCTATCGCCAGTGCGATGATATCGACTGCATGGCCGACAAGGGTGCAATCCATGCGCGCATCCGTGTACAGGCCCAGGGTGATTATGACATTTTTCTGAGCCATTTACAGGCAGGTGGATCCTCCGATGCATGGAATGCGCTCAAAGCACAGCTGAGCGATCTCTATCGATTTGTAAAAGCGTATAGCGATCCAAAGCGCCCGGCGCTCATAATGGGTGATTTGAACGTTGTGGGAGCAATTGAATATCAATATGACGAATTGCTGAACCGCCTTAACCAGCCTGAAGACTTATGGCTCAGTACCGGAGATGGGACGCCGGGTTATACCTCTGGCGACGCGGTGAACACCGAAATTTTTCGAGCGTGGTGTATCCCGGTCTGTCGATGACCCGGCTCGACATCATAATGGCTTACGATTGGATTACTACCTGAGTGTGCGCGGGAGTCAATATTGGCCAACATTTCGCAACACGCAACTTCAGATCTTCCAGTCAAGCCCAGGGCGAGACATTTCGGACCATTATGGCTTGAAAACCGAACAAACACAATTGGATTGGTTCACGGTCGATGCCCGGTACTTGATCAGAGTCAGCCTGGTCATCAGTGAGTTGCGCTGCCTGACCCTGACGACAGGAAGCGGCGACTGGGAGCCCCATGCCATCCGGGGCAAAGACAATCCCCAGCTTGAGTTGAGCTATACCACTGCTAACGGTGCAACGAACACCCTGAACACTAGTCAGATTGGCGAGATCGGTATGAGCGCATCCCACAGGTTTGGAGATCGTTACAGGTTGCAGGTTGAAGATCCGGGGGCCTGGTTAGAAGTGAAGGTGAAAGGCTGGGAGTTAGACGATTGGGGTGACGACTACATGGGTGAAAGTGTGGTCCGGTTTGAACGTAGAGAATTGCTGGAATTAATTGGGTATTCCACTACCCGGGGTATGCCATACCTTACCCAGCACGATGGGGAATGGGGGGTGATCCTCAGGATCTCTGTGGAAAAGTCTAATTGAACTGTTGGAAAGTATTTGCGAGAATTATACGCTTCCGCAAACTAGCTCAATAAGTCAGGTGCTCAATGAAAGTCGCGTTACTTGACATTCTTCGTCCGTATTTCTTCGGCGGTGCAGACTTAGGACCTGGCGTTCAGGACGTACTTGCAAGCCTGCATGTGGATGAGTACGCCGCCGCCTGGGATGCGGATGCAGTCGTCATGACCGGAATCGCCCGGATCGATTCGGACAACCCTGCCTCGCCATTCTTCTCCCCACGGGCAGGGGGGGGCTCCCCTTCCTCGCCTACCAGCACCTCAAGCAATGATTTCATTCAATGGGAATGGCATGACGTCGCCATCCGGTTTCGCCTTACTGCGGCCCGCCAGCCGGCCGCAGCGCTCCAACGCTCACAGATAACGGGAGATCCTCGGACCGTGCTGGATAGCCTGGGCTCGGACACTGGCACGGCGCCGACCGATTATCCCAACACCCAGTTCCGCATGGAATTGATGTTCGAGTTGGTCACGGTCACGATCCCCTGGTTGATCGGGGCGAAACTGGACGGATTCCTACTCGTGCCCGACCCGGCGAACCGGGCCGTTAAGATTTCCCTGCCGCGCGTCCTGCTTATTTTGACCCAGGACTCCGCCTCCACCACCAACTTTGATGTGCGGGTCGGCAGTTTCGGTGCGGAAACGCTGGACGACGCAGACCCGGGAATCGCCAACCTGCTGCGCATGAACCCGCCCTACGCGCTCTTTCCCGGCGAGCAGGCCGGATTTGGCTTCCGCAAGGCCGTACTGGACCTATCGGACAACCGTACCCCGCCGGAGCTGCTGGAATTGTTTGGGGTGGGCGAAGACTGGCAGGGCATTTACCTGCCCGAGATCCGCTTCTTTGCCTCCACCCAGCGCTCGGCTGGCGTGGCCTTCAATATCGGCGCGCGAGAGATGCTGATCGGTCTCGACCCGACCCCCGGGATCTGGGGCGAGTTCAACGTCGATCTCGATTTCCTGGGAGATGCGCTCGGGTCGGGCTACGCCTGTATGGCGTGTCTGGCGCGCGCTTCGACCCGGAACTGGTCGTCAGCGAAGAGGCCGCGCACGCCGATCGATACCGCATCACCGTCCCCTCCACCGCCGGCCCGGAGACGGAGAACTATGTCCTGTTTGTCGATATCACCTCCGGGGCCGCCCCGTTCGTAATCACCGCGGTGAGCGGCGAAGAGCACCCCGCTGACCTTTCTTCGATCCCGGATAACTACTTCTTCAACGATACCGCCAACGACCCGCAGGATATCTCTGTCTTACAGCGCATACGGCTCTTCTCACACGACCAGCGCGTCGCGATCCGGGTGGTAAGTACACGCAATCCGGCCCAAGCAGCGCGTGATCGTGCTGGACGTCTTCCCAGACAACCAGACCAGCGCCAGCACCCGGCCCGCACAGGCAGAAACACCTCCAGCAGAGATTACCCCGGTCACGCCTGCTAGCGTAGGCACAGTGATAATCGAAAGCCAGACGAGCACGGGCGCGGTCCTGCGCTTCAACCCGTCCAACGTAGAAACCTTCAGTGTGGACGGCCAAAGCCGGACAGTAACTAACGGCCTGGCCCAGGTCCCGGTGGGCGCCGGTGAGTCGCATCAAATCCAGGCCAATTGGAACCTGAGCGGGCAGGAGGAACTGGAACGGTATTCCATTTACTTCCGGTGGAACTTCCCTCAAAACGGCAACACGGGGATCGACCACACGCAGGGCAGCCTGTCCGAACTGACCGCTGCCCTGAACTCGGGCCAGCCTGGACTGGTCCTGCGAGTGGATGCCTACGCCAGCCGGGATTCTGGCAGTGCGCAGACCGAAGTGAACCATGCCCTTTCGCAAAGAAGGGCGGACGTCTTGATGGCACAGCTTGGTACGATTCCGGGAGATGTAGCCGTCCAGAGGGACGAATGGGGCAACCAGAGGCCACCCGGGCTCGCCCGCCGGCATTGATTTGCGCCTGATCGATGGCCAGGTTCCCAATAACCATTCCGCGGAGGCGGATTGGGACAGCGGCCGCAACCCCAATTACCCGCGGGACCAGTTCCAGGTCGCGGTGGCCAGTCTGCTGCGAGTCACCCCAGCATCGGATACCTTCACTGGCACGCTTCACCGCGACCCGGTCCCCGACCCGGACGCGAACGACGGGCACCCGCAGGAGCCGCCCGCGCCACAGGGGCAGACACCCGGCTTCCTGCGCCATATCGGCGGCACGGTGCGCTTTGAGCGCGATGCGATCCCGGTCGGCTACGAACTGCGGTTGACGATCGACTTCAAGACCGCTCACGAACGGGGACTGGAACAGTTTCGCGATGAGGTGGATGCGATCGGTCCCGGGCTGGAAGAGCCGGAGGAGAACCGCCTGCCGCAGGGCAACCCAAACCCCGAGGACGGTGTGGTGGAATTCCGCCTGGCGCTAACCTACGATCCCAGCACAAACGCCTTTACCGAGACGCTGGTGGCCCGCGCCGCCGAGGCTGACCGGGATGGGTTATGGAGCTGGGGCACCATCCCTACAGCGGACGCGCCCGGCGAGCCGGACAGCGACGGCTGGCGAGATGTGCTCGGGCTATACTTTACCCTGGCCCCGCTGCTGGCAGAGACGGCCGCAGACGCGGCAACCGGCGGCGCAATCGTCCCGCTGGTGATCGGCCTGGCTGCGCCGGTCACGATCACCGTCCTGGGCGTGGCGCACGTGCTGCGTTTCACCCACTACGGAGTGGAGCTGGACGTAAGGCACGATGAAGATGAAGTGCACGCTTCGCTGTTGTTCGACGTGGAGAGCGCCATCTGGCTAAACCTCAAGATCGGCGACTTTGTGATTGTCACCAACCGCCCCGACAAGCCTGCCAAGATCCGCTATAAGGCCATCGGGTTCAAGTTCGAGGCGCAGCCTCATCAGGAGATGCACTTCCTGCCGGTGTTCGACTCGTCGCGAGGCTACACCCTCGACCTGGCCGACTCGGGCTCGCTGAAAGTGCTGCCATCCCTAGGCGACAGGCTCAACGACTTCATCCAGGTGCTGGGCGCGCGTATCGCCCGCACCAACCCGCTCAACATCGAGGTGGAGCTGGGCATGGGCGTCGACCTGGGCGTCGTCTCGGTCGACCGCTTTGGCTTCCGGCTGCCCGTTGACCCGCTGGGAACGCCCTCGATCACGGCGATCGGGGTTAGCGTCGATATCACCGATGTCCTGACCGGGCGCGGCTACCTGAAAATCAACGAAGACGGTTTTGTCGGCCAGCTCGACCTGACCCTCGAAAGCGTCAAGATCCGCATCGCCGGCGGGCTGGGCATCCAGAACGTGACCCAGGGCAACCGCTCCGCCACGGCGGTGATCGTCACCCTGGCGGTCGAGTTGCCGGGCGGGATCCCGTTGGGCGGCACCGGCCTGGCCGTGTTTGGGTTCCTGGGGCTGTTTGCTATGCACGAGGCCCGCCTGGAAACCGCGACGGCCCGCAACCCGGCCCTGGATTGGTTCGTCACTTCGGTCCACGGTGACCCGACCGACCTGCGCGGCTGGGGCCCGCTCCTGGACCAGTGGGCCTTTGGGGTGGGCCTGGTGGCAGGCACGATCGAGGGTGGCACGGTGCTCAACCTGAAGGGTATGCTCGTACTCGAGCTGCCGGGTCCGCGCGTGCTGCTGTTCGTCAAGGCCAGCATCCTCTCGTCCAAGCCAGACACCAAGGGGGCCGATACCGGCGCGCTGTTCGCCATCGTCGATATCAGCCCGCAGCGCATCTTGATCGGCATCCAGTTCTCGTACGAGATCACCGAGGAGGTGCTGGAGATCACCATCCCGGCCGAGGCGGGCTTCTTTTATGACCCGAATCCGTTCCCGCCCGAGCACTTTTACGTAGATGTGGGCTCGATCGCCCAGCCGATCACAGCCAAGATCCTCAAGCTGATCGACGCCACCGCCTATTTCATGGTGCACGGCGACGGCATCCCCGACTTCCCGCTGGGGGCGTTGCAGGGCTTCTCCGTCGCGACAGGCTTCCGGGCTTCCTTCACATGGGGGAATACCGATATCGGGCTGTACCTGCGCATCGCAGCCGGCTTCGACGTGGGAATCGGGTTCAAGCCGCTGTTCTTTGCCGGGCGCGTGTTCATCGAAGGCGAGTTGCGCCTGTTCATTATTACCATTGAAGCCAACGCCAACCTTACCTTCCGCACCAACGGGACCAACACGATCATCGACGGCGAGGTGTGCGGCCGGGTCGATTTCTTCTTCTTTTCGATCAAGGGCTGCGTCGGCTTTACCCTCGGCACGGACCCGGGTGGCCGGAGATCCCGGATCCGATCCGCGACCTGATGCTGCAGAGCCGCTCGCCAGCTCTCGTGGAAGGCAGCGGGGTGGACCGGGGCATCGATACTGTGCTGTGCCGGGGCACCACAGACGGATCCGTACCAACGGTCGAGGTGCGCGAGGGCGATCTGACCGCCGAGCGCGAGGTGTTCGTCCCGATCGATACCATCCCCCTGGTACAGTTTGAGGTCGCCCCGGAGATCGATCCGGACGCTACGATCGACGGGCAACTTTCTTCCGGCCTACCGGCCGGTTTCCCGGGGGGATGGCAGAAGCGGGGGCAAAACTACCTTCGCTACACCATCCAATCGGTCGAGCTGGAGCTGGTCGCCCTGCACGGCGCCCCGCCTGCCCCTGGAACCCAGCCCGTCACGGACGGCCCCCGGCCGTATACCTGGCGGCACCCGGCCCAGGCAGCCGGCAGCGACGGTCTGCCGGTGGAGCTGGCCCTGCTGGACTGGAAGCCGACCAACGTGGATAAGGCGCTGGTGGAGAGTGAGGCGCTTGACAGCCTGGTTGAAAGTCGCTGGGGCCGGGTCTGTACGCGGGTAGCCGAGGCCGCCCGGGTGCTGTGGACGTTCCGGTTCGAGCCGCTGGGAGCCTCCCCGGAAGGCTGGCGCCTGGAGGGCCAGGCCTGGCCGGATGCGCCGGACGCCAGACGCTCGCTGCCGGTGGACACCGGCCTGCGTGTGCGCGAAATCTGGCGGACGGGCACCTTCCTGGATGGGCTGCTACCTGCCACAGAGGCAGCGGTGGTCGGGAGTATCACCCGCTGCCCGCGCGGGCCAGGCAGGCCCCTCCCGCCACATGTTGACCTATCCGACCGCGCCCGCCTGGAGCGGGCCTTGCCCGCAAACAGCCTGCCCGGAAGGCCCCTCCCAATTTCGCGACCCCTGTGGGCGCTTTGCTTTGCCAAGGTCCTGCGGGCACCGTATGAAATCGAAGCGCAGTCACTGGCGCTGTCGAATGACCCCCTGGGCGCGGCGCTGCTCAGTCTGGATGACCGCCGCAAGGAAGAGCTACGCGACGTGGTCCGGCTGTCAGGCAGGCCGTTCGCCGAGCTTTCGCTGCTGATCTTTGCACGAATTAAGATGGTTGCGGAAGGGTTGGTCCAGGTGCGGGCCTTCACACCTGGCGGCGCGGAGATCCCCGGCGTGACGGCTACCTTTACGCTCATCACGACAGATGCGCAGATCCCGGCGCGTTGGACCGACCTGGACGGGCCGTGGTGGGAGGATGTCCGGCTGGCCAGGGATTACTTCCCGAGCTTGAACAGGCAGGAGGGAGGCTGGGGGCAGTACCTCGTACAGGTCAAGCTGCCCGAGCCAGCGCTGATGATCGATATCGGCGTGCGCCCGCTGCCAATCGCCATACACCAGTTCGGGATGAACCAGCCGTCCTTCTTCCTGGCTGTCATCGACGGGCTGGCCCAACAGGAGGTGGTGCGGGCCAACGACGATGAAGATGAGTTGCAGGATGACCAGGATGGGCTGAGCGATGCCCTGGGCGACCAGCAGCACGCCCTGCTGCTGCCGGATGCCCAGTACCGCGTGGTGGTGCATTACACGGGCGAGGTCGGCGCAAAATGCGAAAGGCCTGAAGAAGACCAGGACCCAGACGAGATCGTCGTACGGCGTACAGCCTCGGGCAACGCCTCGCGGACCTTCTTCACCGACCGGGAACCGCCGCGCAGCCTCGACCCGTGGATGCTGGCGCAGTTCCCTTCCCCCGAAGAGCAGTATCACTTCTATGAAGAAACGGTGGTGATCGTCTTCGCCACCGACGATGTGCTCGAGCTGTACAAAGCGTATGGCCGGGAGCTGCAGGCCGTGGCGCGCGCGGCCTCCTTCCGCGGCTCGGCCGGGACACCGGAAAGCCCTCTCACCCATTTCCTCCTTACCGCGCTGTTCGAGCCGCTCGAAGGCGCGATCCTCTCCCCGTGGGAAGCCACCGTCCGCTTCGTGCTGGGGGAGGCGGCCTGTCTCGATTTCGATCCGAGTGCTCCCCGGCACGGGCGAGCTGCCCTGCCCTTCGCGCTGGACCCGCTGACCGATTACGTCCTGGACCTCGAGCTGGTGGACTTGGGCGGCAACCCAGTCGAGCTCCCGCCGCTGCCGGGCGAGGTGGGGAGCCGGCCGCTGTACCGCCAGGGCTTCAGCACCTCGCGCTACCCGACCCGCGCAGCCTTCGCCGAGGCCGTACGGCTCACCCTGGTGGGCGGACGGACGACCAGCAATTTTGCCCCGCTGGCCGGGCTGGCCGAGCGGGTGACCGATGAAGCCTTCGACCAGGCTCTGCGGGACGCACAGTTCGAGACCAGCGCCCGGCCAGAGACACCGCGGGTCACTGTGCTGTGGAACCCGAGCGAGCCGCCCCAACCGTTGGCGATCCTGATCGAGACGCCCGAGCCGGCCTGGCGCACCCGCCGCGAGCCGGAAGCTGAATACGACGAGACCGATCAGTACATCCTGCGCTGGCGGATGAACGACCGGCTGTGGCTATCGGTGGATGAGCTGGTCCGGGAGGATGAGAACGTCCTGGTGGTCCACGGCGGAGAGTTTGTGCGCCGGGCCACCGGCTCGAAAACCATGCTCGCCTCATCGATTGCCGAGTTCCGCAACCGGCACCTCGGGCCGAAAAAGATCCCGCCGCCGCTGCTGCCGCCAGTGCCCGCTGCTTTCGTCGACCGTTTTGTCCACGACGCGAGCGGGACTCGCACACTGGCCATCCTGAAGTCCGGGACGCGCGGAAAGACCGTCAGCCTGGGATTGGCCCGGACACTTCACCCGCTGCTGGATATCGATACGACCGATACTCCGGTGGTTCTGTGCGAAGTCGATCTCTCCGCGGCGTCTTGGGAGGAGTGATCATGAGCACCCGTTATGTTTTCCCTGAGCTCTTGCATGCCACCGGAGGCCTGATCGTTGTGAACGGCCAGGTGCGCCTGGCGCTGCGCTGGCTGCTGAACACCAGCCTCGGCCTTCCGCGTGCACTGTTTCACATCTGGCAGTTTCAAGGCAACGTGGACTTCAAGAGAACCAGTGTCCACCTGGGGCTGTTTGAGCGCGGGCGCCTGATCACCTGGACAGGCGGCCAGCCGGCGGTTGCGGTGCAGTTGACCGTATCTATCCCGGCCGGATCGACGGTGTTCAAAGCCCACAGCGCAGCCGCCGGGGCCGGTCACGTGGTGGACGAGAAAACCGTCGCGGGGCCGGTGACCGGGCTGAGCCTCATTCTGACCGGTAATCCGGTCGCCAGCGTTAGCACGAGCGGGCCGGCAACCGTTACCGGCACTGCCATCATCCCGATGCAGGACTTTGTCAACAACCCCGGCTGGAAGCTGATTGAAACAGTCGGACTGCCAGTTGCGAGCCCGCTGTACGATACCACCGGCTATCCGCTCGATCCGCAAGGCCCAGTCGGTTTTGAGATCGAACCGGTCAGCGCGGCCATCCGGCGGCTAAGAGAGGGCACGCCCGACACCGGATGGCCAGATATCACCGACCGGGGCGTGGCGCCGCCGCCGTTCCTCCCCCCAGACCCATTCCTGCTGGTCGAAAAGGAACTGTGGCCGCTCCTGGAAGGCATGAGCGAGGTGTTCAACCGCCCGGTTGGGTCCTCCAAACAAGCTTCACAGGTCGTGGAGCGCTCGACGACGGCGCCGCGCTCGGTGCACGGCACCACTGCCTCCGCGGAGTGGCAGGCGCGCGCCCGGCCGGCAAAAGTCTACCCGCTGGGAAGCATCCTGGTGGCAGCCGGCTCCGACCCGTTCGCGGCGCTCGCGCTGGGCTTTGGCACGACTATTGCTATGCAGCCGCAGAACCTGGTAACCAGCGCGAGCAACCGGGAGGTGTTCAGCCTGGCGGCGACCAGCCCGCGGAAAATCTATATGGTTACGGTGGAACACACGGTGCAGATCAAGCCGGACGAAAACTTCCCATTTCCATTTCCGTTCGATGTTGAGATCGAGCTGGCAGGGGAGCTGGCCGCGGTGTATCTGGGCTTCAACCCGGCGCTACCGCCGGCGCCGGCAGGGCTGGTCGCCCGGGCTAAGCTGCCAGCCGGAGCCTCCGCTGCGACCGGGCTGCCGCATATGAACCCGCCCGGCTCGTTCAACGGGCGCTGGTTGCAGACCGTGGAGGTCGCCTGGTCCAAGCCTGTGCTCGACAGCGCCGCAGACCCGCGCGCCAGCGGGTATGCCGTCGCGAAGGGCCTGCCAGCCGCCCCGGTGGAAATCCAGAATCGAGACCCGTCTCTCTGGCGGGTGGTCGCCGGTCGTGGCCGCCGCTTCCCAAGACAAAGACATCCCCACCTCCGCGCATTACCCGGATAGCAACGTTCCGGAGGCCTTCCCGGGTGAGCCGGAGGACCTGGTGTACAGCGTGGCAGCGCAAGACTGGTTTGGCCGCTGGAGCAACTGGGTCTCGGCCGACTACCATAAGCTTTCGGTTTCGCAGCGCAAATCCCGGCCATCCGCAAAGTGAGCGTGCTGTTGGCCGGAGATATTCTACCGACGATGGACGGTACGGCAGCGGTCGAGTTTACCTGGGATTGGTCTTACCGCAGCCCGCATACCATTACGATCCGCCTGCTGACGCATTTGCCAGGCAACCCACCGCCGGCCGTATCTGGCTCGGTTCTTTCGGTGGGCGGGCCCACAGTGTCGGATCTCGTGCTCAACTTCAGCGGCGCCGGCGCCGAACTCGCCGCCGGCCGGCATACAACTCATCACGGAGGAGAGCCAGGGCCGCCTGCGCACCTACCGGGTGGAGATCCCCGGGCTGCAGCTGTCCTTCAGCGCACATGCGCGCATAAGGGTCACAGCGCGGGCCCAGGCCAGCGAGACAGTCGCGCCGCTGCGCGCCAGCGCTTGGTCGCGCGACATCTATACCGACGCCATGAGCCCCCTTCCACCGCCGCCGGCCTTCGTGCCGGCCGCCATGCAGTGGGCGGCTGTGCCCGACCCGCGCGGCGTTGCGCGCGCCGCGCTGCACTGGACCGGCTCGGCGCCTCTGTATGCCGTGTACCTGGCCGATGAGTTTGCACTGCGGCGCGAATTGGGCCAGCCTTCTGCCGATCTAGAGACTCCAGCCGCCGACCGTCTGGTTCGCTCCGCGCGCTCGATTTGACAACGCCCGGCGGGCTTTCCGGCGCATCGCGGACCGGGTCTCGGTCAACTTCGCTGGAGATTGCGCTTCCGCGCGGTTCGAAACTGATCCATTTTTACGGCATCGTGCCAATTAGCAGTACCGGTGTTGAGGGGAGGCTGCCGGCCTATGGCAACAGCTACTTCGCGGTAGCTGCGCCGATTGTCAAGACCCCCGAACAACCGGTCGTGATTGCGCGCGACCGGGACGGGGTGATTGCGCTGACAGTCGAGGTGGCCGAACCGCGTGTCCAAGCCGGCAAGATCGAGATCCACCGTGCACCAAGTAGCCACCGGACCTCGACGGTCGAAATGATGGGACCGCCGGTTACCACCATCGATGCGTCCCTGGGCGTGCGCGCGGACGGCAAGATTCGCTGGGAACTGGATGATACCGTCCCCGGCGTGAACTGGAGATCGGTCTTTTACCGCGCGGTTGCATACGGCGCAACCGATCGTAGCCGCGGTGAATACGGCGGCAAATCGCTGTCCTCTCGCGCGGTCGAGGTCGTCCCAACGACGACGATACCTCCGTCGCTATCGGATATACAGATCGAAGATATAGCCGGTTTCCCGGATCACCGTCTGGTCAGTTTTCTCACTGACGTCACCCTAGCGCGCACGCCCATTGGCGTACACACGCTTGTAGTGCGAACGGTGGCGCTGGATGCCAGCGTCGCGACGCGTCGGGTGGCAGCAGATGTGCTGCCTCTGTTTACCACGACGCCCACCCCCAGCGAGCAATCCGACTCGATCTACCGCTTTGACCCCGTGAATCCGAGATCTGGGCGGACGTATGCCTGGGTGCAACGCGATGTGCGGGCAGTCATCGTTGAGGTAATGGATCCAAAGGGAGGCACGTATCGCCTGACCAAGGAGGTCGTATGATCAATCCCCAAATTGCCAACACCGCCGTCAACCAATCCGGGCTAGATGCGCTTGGCCTGGCCTCGGGCCTTCTCGCCCAGCGTTGGACGGAAAGTCCCCCTACCTACGACCCAGCGGCTTTGACCCTTACTTCCACCGTTCCCTGGCGAGCCATGACCGGGGGTGTCTTAATCTGGCGAGCTTTCGGTGCGCCGGAGCTTTCGGATACGTCCGGTGCAATCCTGAGCGGAGTGGTGGGTGTGTTTGCCTTTCATCCGCAGTCGGCGTTGCGTATCCGGCGCTTAATCGGGGGGCGCTTCGACGGCCGGACGGATGGTCTGGCGCTGCGACCAACACCCTTTTTCGCCGCGATCCGCGACGGCATCCCGCCCCCCGAACTTTCCAGTATGGCCGACAGTGACCCGCCGCTGGCTCCAATTCATGCCAGCGTTGATACCGAGCTTTCGCGAGGGCGGCTGACGTTCCATGATGACCAGGGCCTGATCATCGACCCCGTAGCGGTTGCCAGCTTATTCCGCGATCTGGTCGATGCTTTTGGCAGCGCCCTCGCTAGGGGCACAACCGGCCCAGGCGACCTTGCCAGTATCGCCGGGCTCGTGACCACCCCAGTACGTAAGGTGCATATCGTCGACGTGTTCGGCGGCCCTTGGATGGATCGCGCGGACGGCGTCGGGCTGCGGATTGGCAGTGGCTCGCGGATCGGTTCCGGCCCACACAACTGGCCGGACGGACAGACCCTACAGCCGAGCGCCACCGACCCGGGTGACCTGCGCTTTGGCTTTACGCCGGAAGGGACCCTGAGTGTGACGCCGCTTTCCCCGCCCAGCTTTCCGGCCACACCGATACCGGCTGGTTCGTCGGCGCCAAATTTGACCGTGCAGTTCTTCCGAGTAGCCGCCGTCGACTTGGGTCTGCATTTGCGCGGTAATCGTAGCGCCGAAAGATCGAAAGTGTGCCCGGCGCGGATGACGCCAGCGTTGAGGAGCCCATCCCCGTGGTGCGGGATGGGGACATGCTCGACTTTTTAAGCGATGGCCAGGCCATGACCGGAGCCGTGACTGAGATTGCCGGACTGGCCGGGTTCCGCCTGGCAGCCTCGCCGGTCATTGAAACCGACGTCGCTTTTCCGGCCACCCGTGCCGACCGCTGGCCTGCGGTGCCGGCGACTACCGAGCCACCGCAAGAACTGACCGCGGACCTGTCCAGTCGGGCGCGGACGGAGATGACCGCTGCCTACGTGGGGACGGGCCCCGATGTGGTGGTCACTTGGCCGGCTGGCAGCCTGCCCGCCGAGGCGCATGTGCGCATCTTCCCGCGCGTCGACCCCGGTCCGGCGATCGTTCCGTTGGCGGAACTGGATTTCGCCCGGCGTGGTGAGGGCGCCGCCGGCATCGCCAAAGCCGCCGGGCTGGCGCTGCTGGTCAGAGATCCCTTCCGGGTCAGGACCGGAACGCCGCCCGCCACCCCTATTCTGCGCTTCGACCTAGTTATTGTGACCAGGGCCGGCGCGGTGCGCGGACGGTTGATGGGTGGGTTAGAGGCCGGCGTCGGGACCGGCGCTACCGCCCCGGCCGAATCGGCCGTCACCAACCTGTTGAATGGTATGCCGCTCGATCAATGCGGGATCTCGCCCTCGCCAGTGATTGGACTGCCGCCGACTGCTCCTGCCACGGGTTCGGACCCGGTCCTGGCCGCCTGGGTGAGGTTGCCCCACGGCGAGAGTCCGCGCTTCCGCACTATGGCGCGCCTAGACAGCATCATGGCCGGACACGACGGTGGGACCCCCGGGGTGTGGCAGGCCGTCAATACGCCCGGCTTTTTCAGCGGTCGCTCGGTGCGCGGCGACGCCGATTTTGGCAACCCCGGCAACCCGGCCGGGCCGGAGGATCATGCCCCGGTGCGCGCGCGACCGGTCGGCTGGGCTTCGACTTGGCCCGCGCGGCCCTACGCCGTACCCACCATCTGGTCACACGCATGCCTGTGCTCAACGATGCGCGCTGGAGCGTTCCGTCTGTCGGCAGCGGTAACTTTGCCGGTGCAGTTTTGCAGAATGTGGCGCAGACCGTCGAAAGCCCGGAACTGGATCTGGTGCCGGAGTCGGTGGTCCACGCTTTGCCCGGTGACTGGAGCAACCTGATTAGCGCCATTCAGGGCTTCCTGCCCGCTTCGTTTGGGCCCTTGATTGGCGCCGTTCCCGCCCCGGCGCCGGTGATCGCTGGGTAGAGGAGGTTCGCCGCGAAGCCTTTGCCGCTAAGCACGGTCGCCGGGACAGCCAGTGGGCGTGGCGCTGGGTGATTTCCCATGCCCGTTCGCTGATCTATCTGGAAACACCCATGTTCGGTTCCACCGCGGAAGGCGCGGAGTCGCATGAGGTCGACTTGGTCAATCTGTTGCGTGATCGCCTGGCTGCCACGCCGGGCCTGCGCGTAGCCATCGCCACGCCCAAGCGCATCCCACTGGGCCCAGGCTACGAGAGCTTTGCTCAATACTTCCATCAGGCCCGCAATACGGCGGTCGCTGCCCTGCAGGCGGCAGCGCCCAAGCGAGTGGTGATGTACCATCCCGTCGGGTTCCCTGGAAGGCCGGAGGTGATCCGCGGTACGGTGGCGGTGGTAGATGACGTCTGGGCGCTGGTCGGGTCATCATCGTTTTCGCGGCGAGGTCTAACCTTCGACGGCAGCATCGACCTGACCTTCCTGGATCAGACCATCCGGCGCGGCACGAGCAGCGCCGTCCGCGAGTTGCGCAAAAGCGCCATGGCGCGCACTCTCGCGCTCACGCCGCCCCCTCCGGCGAGACAGCCAGCTCCAGCTTCGTGCGGTTGGACCAGCCGCTGGCGGCCTTCGAGCTGGTGCGCGAGATCGTCGAGCGCGGAGGGGACGGTCGGTCGAGCCCCTGTGGCCGGCCTGCCCACCTCCGACCTGCCTGCCCTCGACCGCGCCATCGCCGACCCGGAACGGCCGTGGTTTCAGACACGGTACTAGGGCTTTTTGCTTCAGTACTTGCTGATCTGGGTGAGATCGAGTATAGGAGAAAAAGGCAACCGAAGCGGCGTGCCGGCTTTTCAAGGCAGTTGCGTTTAACCGCTGGCCATGTAGTCTATTGTTCTGTTGATACATCGACGTTCTCGTAAAGTCTATGCTTCATTCAA
>CAWGNR010000008.1:0-16593 GCA_963823985.1 uncultured Chloroflexia bacterium | reverse complement strand
CCGGGGTTTTATATTGTCTGCGTACTGGTTTTTTTGCTGGGTTTCCAGTGAACCTTTACTTCGATGTTGCTGACTCCCCCGTGCTTCAACTCGTGAGTGATGACGCCAAAACCGGTATCTTCTTTTATGAGCCGCATGGCTCTGAGAAAATCGGTCACTTCCTGTTCGGTAACAATCTGGTCCACCAGGGCTTGTCTAATGGTTTGTTCTATACTCTGCATGGGAAAAAATTTTACCTTAGGAGTCCTGGCTATCCATTTCACCTAACTGTTTTGTAATGTTCTCCCAACGTTTCTTTCGCACGTCCTCGATGCTGACGCTTGTCTCGATCGGCGCGCCATCCACGCCGGAGATTTCCTGCCGTGTCTTGGGAGAGTAATCCCCTGCAAAGCGCCGTTCCACGATCCAGGCAGCTGCGCGCCAATCGTCCGTTGCTTTCTTGCGGATCAAAGCCAGGTTGGTGACCAACCCCGCTGAATTGGCCTGTGACACTGCCTCTAAAAATGCTAATTTCTTCTTTTCGTCCTTTGAAAGCTTCAGGATCCACCCCCTTTTCTTCGGCAACATCACGTCTGTTTGCCGCTTCCCGGCCCTGTTTCATCCATAAATTAAAAGTGGAGTAACCTATCCCCGCGTATTCCGCGGCGTGCTGATAGGTTGCTCCAAGACGGATAGCATCGCAAATGCTTGCTTGCGTCTTTGCGGTTAGTCGAGATTTGCGTCCGGATGCCACTCGTTTGTACCGATGTCAGCGGGGCTCAGCCAGTCAACCGTCAAATCGCCGCGCTTCGCCATAAAATCCAGCCAGAATTGCACGTCTTCCTCGATGACCTTGCCGCCTTCCTGGAAGTGGTACACCGGCACGAACTGGGCATCCACGCCCGTGTATTTGGCAATGATCGGCCTGGCTTCTTCGGGGTGGGCTTCGATCCATGCGATTGCGTCCACGATGCCGGCCACGAAAGCCCGCGCTTGCTCCGGATTTTCCCTGGCCCAAATGCGGTTGACAAAGTGCAGGGTAAATTGCTTCTGGCCGAACACGTCTTCGGCGTTGAACAGTTCCACGTAGTTGTCACCGTAGATAGCCCGCGCCTGGGAGATGTACGGCTCCATCAGGCCGATGACATCCACGGATCCCGCATCCAGCGCCGTAACCTGATCGGCAAAGGGCATCAGGACAAATTCAACCGCTTCTTCCGAGATCTGATTATTTGCCAGGTGCATCAGGGCAGTGTAGTGGAACGATGACTTCCAGAGATTGACCGCAAACTTTTTGCCGCGAAGATCGTCCAGGGTCTCGATGCCAGAGTCCCTGCGCACGAAATAGACTTCGAGAGGCGCGCCGGGCAGGGCCGATTGAATATCGGTCACGCCCACAATCGGCAGGCCAGCGGAATTGGCATTGATTATGGCCGGGATGGACGAAAGGCCGGCTTCGGCCCGGCCTGAAGCAACGGCTTGAATTGCGGTAGGTCCGGCCAGCGTGTCACCCAGCATCTCGACCTGGATGCCGTGCTTTTCGAAATAGCCGTTGTCAATGGCCACGTACACAGGATCATAAACCTTGAAGTTGGCGTAGCGCACCACGGGCAACTGGGGACATCATCATCCGTTGGTGAGAAGCCGAAAGTAAATGCGGCAAGAATAACGAGCAGCACCAAAAACGGTGAAAATTCGTAGGCGTACTTTTGAAGAATGTCTTTCAAGTTCATGTTGTCAAATCTCCGTGTTGGATAAGATAGTCAATTCCAGCATTGAGGGCAATGCCGGTGATTGCAACGTAGACGATAGCCGCATACAGCTCAGGAAACTTGAACGTTTGCGAGTAGTTCAGGACCAGAAAGCCCAGGCCCTCATTGGATCCGAGCATTTCAGCGGCGATGAGAGAGATCCAGCCAGCGCCGGCCGCCACTTTCGCGCCGTTCAAGAGCAGGGGCAGGGCATTGGGTAAAACAACGAGAATAAGATTTTGAAACTGGCTTGCTCCGTCAATAAAAGCGGCCTCCTGTATGGATTTATCCACCGAAGCCATTGCCCCGATAGTCGAGATCATCATGGCCGGGTACGCGGTCCAAAAGATCACGGCTGACTTTGCCAGCAGGCCCGTTCCGAGCAGCAAGACGAACAGGGGAAACACCGCCAGCGCCGCCACACTGCGCACCCCGTCAACAAAGGGCATAACAGCCCTCTGAAAGGCTGGAATTGCATAAAGCAGGATCCCGCTGGAAATTCCCAAAATGACGGACGAAAAATACCCGTAGCTCAGGTAAAGCAAGCTCGCTCCAAGGTGCGGGAAGATCCCGGGCGTGATGCGCACGAATGCCGCGCCAATGGCCAGCACGTCGGGCATGATGGGGTGGTGGATCCGCATCGAAGCCAGCTGCCACACAAGCGCCGGGGTGAGACTATACAGCCGCTTGAAACTCATATACTTTTTCTTCCTCCAGCGGCTTGAACATTGGCCCTACCTGGCGGCTGCAAAAATACACGCCTGTGCGGTCTTCAAAGAGATAAAGGGGATGATACTTTCGGGCCAGTTCCACCCGGCCGTTTGCCTGCGCATAGATCACCGCATAAGGCACGCCGGAGATTTGTTTCAGGGCCCGCTCCAGCGGCATCGCACGCCGCAGCGCGATCAGGGCTTCGCTGTCGTTTCCCGTTTTGGGCTGGTAGCAAAACCGCTCATAGAGAACCTTGTAGTTGTATATGTTCCCGTTGTGGGCTACGGCATGCTTCCCCACCACGATCGGTTGGATGTCCTCTAATGACAGACGGCTTCCCGCTGGTGGCCAGCCGGCAGTGACCGAACAGAAACGGGCTTTCTTCGAGAAACATCGCCTGGATCAACCTTGGCTCAGGCCGCCCTAAGGCTTGAATACTGGAGAGCAGCCCGTTGCGAAGCAAGGCAATCCCGAAGGCGTGCGGGCCGCGCTTCGATGCTTCAAGGATAATTTGGGTGATGAGATCCAAATCCATCTCTTTGGCTTTACCCACATAACCGAATAGGCCGCACATGCTACACCGATTGCATAAATTCATCAGCTGAGGGAATTAAATTAGCGGCTTCGATCACCACACTGGGATCATTCTGATAGACTTCGGCCCACCCGTTGCGGATCGATCCGGTCCACTGGCGTGCCGGCCATGCGCCCGTTCCCACAACCCAACCGTTGACCCAGTTGTAGAAGGGGGCCATCGGCAAATCGTAGTAGTAGCAAATCGCCAGGGTCATCTCGTGCGAAACGTCATACAACGGGCTGTAACGGGTTATCCCCTTGCCGTTGGTATAGATCCCATTTTCCCCGCAGTGGTTTCGGTCTGCCAGCCTGCGCCCCAGGATGATGGCGTCAAATGAGTACCGCTTGAAAAACTCAGCCTGCGCTTTGTGTTGGATCAGCCTGAACCATTTGGCGGCCGTGGCGCTGTCCTGTGGAAAGAGCATGTCCGGATTGTCTGCCAGCCAGCGGAGATCCATCCCCTCATTGGCGATGATATCCAGTTCAGGCGGCATGTTGTCGGTAGCCCACTGCAAGAACTCCGGATACTCCAGGCCGATGGTCATCCCCATGACGCACTGTGTCACCCCGGCCATTTCGCAGATCAACCGCAGGGGCTGGCTGTCCTTCCCGCCGCTCCAGGCATAGCCGCATGAATGCTTCCGCGCAAAGCTGGCTACCTCTGCGGCTTTTCGTTCCACGAGTTTGACAGCCTGCTGGCGGGGGATAATCGACTCGATGTTTTCCCAGATGTACTGCCAGCGGGCATTATTGCCGTTCTGCTTTGCGCCAACCGTAAGCCACTTCAACATTATTTCGGTACCCAGCCTTTCCCCATCTGGTCATTGGCGGCACGCTCGAGCATATTGCCGCGGGCTGCAAGGCGGGCAATTTCCTCTTTCTCCATCCCGAACAGGCGCGAGATCTCTTTGTCCGAAACGCCCTGCGCGATCAAAGTGGCTACGATGTCAGCCATCTTCACAACGTGGTGGACGCCTCGCGCGCGGTTGAAACGGATCGTGCTTGCCATCATGCGGGCGGGATCCGTGATGTCCAGGGTCACAAAAGGCACGAAGCCATCGGTTAGATCATAGACTTTTGGCTCTCCAGACAGGCTCCAGCGGTGGAAACCGTCAATGATTTGGCCTGTCGGCAGGGTGACAAGCGGCAGCGCCCAACCGTCTTCCAGCAGGGACGTTTTGAGCAGCTGCATCTCAGGCTTGAACACGTTGTTCGGGTTGTAGTCATTGGCAAATAGATCTTCACGATGCCGCCACTCGATGCGGCTGACGGGCATTTGCCGGACTTTTTCGGGAATATCGCTCATGCTTTCTCCTAAAAGCGCGTAGGATCGTCTGTATCGGCATGGAAAGCCGCCAGCGCCTCGCGGTATTTTTCTACGGGTTGGCGTTTGGTCAACGCCTGTTTTCGGTTCTTGAAGTCTCCCCGGACCGCGATCATGGTCAGCCACTTCCAGGAAAGCCCGGTGTCCGGATGCCCTACCTCAGCCAGGATCGGGTCTTTGGTCTTTTTCTTGTGCGCCTGGATTTCACGCTTGATTCGTTCCGCGACCAGCCTGCGCTTTTCCCCGCTGTGGTTTTCCCGGATCAGTTTGGCGATGAATTCCTGCCAGGTGAGATCTACGGGCTTTTCGGGGTATTCCCCGTAGGAATACAGTTCCGTGCGGCTGTACAGGGCGCCGGTGTTTGCGCCAGGGACGCGCATCACCATCTTTTCCCAAAGCTCGGGATAGGTCCGGGCATACGCCCACAACCGCTGGAAGGGTTCTTCTCCGAAGGGCGGCGCAAGCCGCTGCTGGTGGTGGCTGATCCCGGCCATCTCCAGCACATCGTAGTAGCGGCAGTAATCCCACCCGAAGATTGCGGGCGCGGTCCAAACGTCCGGGGTGGTCCAGTCATAGATCGGGTACGCTTTCCAGATGTTGCTGTAAGACAGGGGCTTGCCCGTGCCGCCGTAGCCCGATTTATGCTCCACGATATAGTTTTCTTCGGTGCGGTGGGAAACGGCATTGCGGCGGGTCATGGACTCGTCGGCGCGGATCCCCAGCATCTGGCAGCACCTGCCCAGTTCGGGCGGGAAAAACAGGCCGGCAATCTCGGGGATGGTCAGCCGGTTGGCTGGATCCTGGTAGTCATAGCCTGGCAGTTCGGTGATTGCTTCAGGCGGCATAGGGCGCACCCACAGGTCTTTATCTTCGGGTGCCCAGGGATACCAGTAAGGATCATCGGCGCTGCACGCGTTACGGTGCTTTACCGGGATGCAGTACCACTCCATCTGGATCCGCGCGTCTGCCATCATGCGGCGAAGGTAATCCTCCACATCGTAGGGGATGGCTTCCTCGTCAATGTGAATGACCCGCAGGGGCAGGCGGTCCAGTTCTTCGGCAACCTGTAAGGTTATGTTCAAAAGCGCAGTGCTGTCTTTGCCGCCCGAAAACATCACGGCCACATGATCGAACAGCTCGTAGACGTGCCTGACCCGTTCGAGCGAAAGCGTCATCACGTCCTGGTCCACCACGTGCTTTTTGAGGGTCTTACTTGGCATCGAATTCCTCCAGAATGGAGATCAGCGCCGCTGTGGACGATTGCAGGCCCCGTTCCTTCTTGACGCGATTGATGATATCGAAGATGAACTTCCGCTCGCCCACAGTACACGGGAACGTCGCCTGGATAAAAGCCATCTCCGGGCCAGCCTGCTGGGGCGCGTTTTCCCTGGCGGCTTCTTCGGCGCTTTGCAGGAATTCATCCAGAAACTCGTCATCTTTGGCCTTGGTGTCGCGGATCATGCGGGTCAGCTCGTGTTCGTTCCAAAACTGCGAGATGTCTACCCCGTCATCCACGTACTGCTTGAGCATATCGGTATCGAAGTCCAGGTTGAGTTCGTTCGTGCGGTTGTCGGCAATTGCCAGCGCGCGCGCTTCTTTGCTGTCCAGGTCCAGATCCTCGCGCACCACGGCGATGACTTTCTTCCCGTCTGTCGGGACAAAGATGACATCCTCCAGCCCCACCTGCCCGGCAATCTCGGCCGCATGGTTCCCGGCGATCACCCGCTTGTTTTTGTCCAGCAGAGATAGACCGCCCGAACCCGTAGTTTTGGATTGACGCCTGGATCATGCCCCGGCCGCGCTGCCGCCCCTTGTTGGCGTTTTTCGGGTCAATCGTGATGTCAGTGATTTTTCCCTGGTTTGATCTTCTCGTCTATGGGTTTATCCATATAAGTCTTTAGTCCTTCCAGCAGTGGTAGTACATCGGGCAAGAGGGCTTGCCGCGAAACAGGCACAGGTCGGGGTGCTTTTTCTCAAAAACAGGCGGGATCACGTCTGATAGATAGGCTTCTTCGGCGGGAATAAACGCTGAGAGTGGATCCATGGCGATCAGCTTGCTGAAGGGGAGATCGTCCATTGTGCCGGTAACACGGATATGGCCGCTGCCAAACGAAGGGGTAAGTTCGGCGTAGTGGCCCCACGAGCGGTAAAACAAGATCAGGCTCGGGATGATCCCGAACATCTGCTCATACAGCCTCCCGTAGAGCCAAAGCTGAAGCAAATGGCCTGGATCGGGGATTTTGCCTTTGTAGTTCCACCACTTGCTGTTCGTGGCTTTATGCTCCACGATGACGGCTTCATCCGTTTTGTGGTAGAGAACCATATCCGCGAAGCAAGACCAGTTGTCGTTCCCAAGCCAGACCTGGGACTGGACGTTGCTCCCGTATTTGTGTTTCAGGGCGGCGAGAGTATCATCCTCGTAGACAACCCCCAGGCGCATCGCTTCCAGGGATTGAACCGAAAACTCGATAGTCGGCTCGTACCCGTGAATGCGAAGCATAGCACGGCGCAAACATCCTCCCAACTCGGATGCCCACATGCGCGGTTTACGGTCGCTGGCCTTTTTGGGCTTTTTATCAAGCAGTTTTTCAGTGATTGCAGAACGTATCATCATAGTAAGTTGTTAAAAAGCACCGGGGCTGGATGTTGAATAAACATCCAGCCCCGGAATGGCTTCTCTGTCGGGCTTGACTTGTGCGATTATAGCACAGCTAATTGTTCAGAAAGTACTGCGGGTTGACCAGCACGGCGATACAGGCGACGAAGATTGCGACAACCACCAGGGTGGTGATGGTCAGGAGAAAGCGCCGGATCTTAGCGTCCTGGTTTGCAGATCCTACCAGCCAGATAGCCGCAAGGATCACCATGGACCCGAATTGCCAGTCTGGAATACCAGGGAGCGCGTTTTGCAGCAGTCCCGCGATCAGAAAGAGCATGCCGGCAACGATGATCGGCATTACCCACCCTTGCCGCCTTTGAGGGTCGAGATCCCGGCGATGATCACGGCGACTGCCACGGCCGCGATGAAGATCCCGGCATAACCTTGAGCCGCTTCTGCGTTTGCCAGGGTAGTGGTCGCATCGGCGCTGGCATTGTTGTAGTTGGCTTCGGAGTTGTTCACATTGACCCGGGAATACTGGTAGTCCTGCTGGACGTTTCCGGTATAGCCGGGCGCCATCTGGATCACCTGCGCGTTGCCGCCATCGTACACGTCAGCGCCGATTGAGGTGGCAATTGCCCCGACCCCGCAGAGAACGCCGAGGCAAGCCGCCAGAAAGAGAAACCTTCCAAATTTCATCTCATTAGCCTCCTAACAAAAATGTTTGGATTTCCTAATGTTAAAAGCGCCGAATCCATTTTGTTCAAGTTTATAATTGTGAAAAATCGAACCCATGCGTGCGCATTTTCTCGGTCAACAGGTAAGCGGGGGAACGCTTGTTGAGCGAGCAAGCCAAACGGTCTAGCATCATAAAGACATCGGCAATCTCACCATCAAGATCCGCTTTGCTTGCGGCGCGTCCGTTGTTGCGCACCCAATCTTTTCGCCCGGATACCAGGGCATCGGCTTCGTTTCCGTTCCTGATCACCTCCTCCAGCAGTTCCAGGATGGCGGATCCTTTCACGAGATCAGGATCGTAAACAGACCGTAGGTACGCTTCGGTCAATTCGCCTACCTCAGAAAGTAAGAACAGTAAAGCCTCCAGTGCTTCAGGATGCTTTAATTCACGCTGTTCGAAGTATGCATCTATGACTTTACGAGAATTCATTTTCAGCCTCCAAATCTTGTACGAAATCAATCAGGCATTCCTGCACGTCGTCAATCGAGTAGGCAACAAACGCGATCCCCCCGGCCCTCCAGACGTCATCTAGAAATCTTTCCTGTTCTTCTGTGGGTTTATTCGGATAAACCTTTGCCTCGATTGCAAAGTACCGGCCCCGATAACAACCAATGATGTCAGACGTGCCAGGCTCCGCGCCTTTGATCACGCGGCGAGCCTGGCCGTTCTGCGCCTTGAAAACCGTTAGGCCAGCATTCACGCGGGTTGAAACCGCTCCGTGAATGGAAAGGAAATCACGAATATTTTTTATCAGTGACGTTTCTGGTTTTTCTGCCAATTAGTTCCTCCGCTTTAGTGATGGTCGTTTGTTCGGATTGTTTCCACTCTGCCGGTCGGGATCGTAATTGTCCGGCCCCTTGCGAAGATCGAGGATCACGCCGTTTAGATCGTCCATTCGCTCAGACAGATAGTCCATCATTGCTTGCGTTTCGCGCATCACCTCCAGCGCGATTGCAAGGGCATCTTCCAGCCCTGCAGTAGTTTTATGGGTATGACGTTTATTGCTGCTGTTTTTCATGGTCACCAGCCTTTAAAAAAACATGAGAAAAAAAAGTACAGGAGCCTTAAATTGCAGTACTCTTATAAAAAACCCGTAAGACGTATTTACTTTATGAACAGGCCAAAATCGACCCCGCGCAAAGGCATCATGCTATCGAAAGCCATTGAAGGCTTTACGCTTGCATGCCGGGCGCGCCGGCTGAGTCAGAACACGCTGGCCGATTACGGGCGCACGCTTAAAAAGTTCCTCACCCACGTGGGTGACACACCGATAGAGGAGATCACTACCACGCAGGTTTCGGCATTTTTGGCTTCACAGCCATGGAGCGAGAAGACCATCCTGAATTACCACATCGGCCTGGCCTCCCTCTGGACCTGGGCCATGAAAGAAGGGTACGTAGAGAAACACATCCTCAGGCTTGTGGAAAAGCCGCGGCCCAAAAAGGTTGTCATCAAACCGTTCACGGAAACCGAGATCCGCGCCATGCTTTCAGGGATCCGCCGCAACAAGGACCGCGATCACGCCATCATCCTGATCTTGCTGGATACCGGCGTCCGCGCGTCGGAACTGTGCAATCTGGAGCGTGATGATATAGACCTGGCAAACCGCAGGTTGAAAGTGCTTGGGAAAGGGAACAAAGAGCGGTTGCTACCAATATCCTCCCGGACCGCATCCATGTTGTTCAAGTATCTCTCGGGGCTACCCGATGGCGCCAGGCCGTTCCCCTTTACTCGTACCAGCCTTGCGCATCTGATCCATATCATCGGCAAACGTGCCGGAATCAAAGCGCATACGCACCGGTTCAGGCACACCTTTGCCGTGACGTTTCTCCGCAATGGCGGGGATCCGTACACGCTTCAAGAAATTTTAGGGCATTCCACTATGGAGATGGTTAAAGCTTACCTGGCGCTGGCGCAGATTGATATCGACGCCGCCCACCGCATCGCCTCGCCGGTTGAGAACTGGCGGCTATGAGCACATGGATTTATCCGTATTGAGAGTCACATGGTTTCTTGAAAAATCGCACACATGGCTATGTTATTTAGCATAACCATGTGTTGAAAACCGCCCAAATTTAAAGCACAGTTGAGGGCCATGTGCCGCAAGGCGTGAGGGTTCAAGTCCCTCCCAGCGCACTTTTGGAGCACAGGGGTAGCAGAAAACCGCTAGCCATGTGACCAATTTCGAAGGTTGTTCTAAATTGCTCAAAAAAATGAGCACATGGTTTACCCCTAGAGTGGAACGGGTAGCTTCAATTCCATCGGCCACTCGCTCAGTTGTAAAGGACATCGAAGCCCATCCCGAAATTGACAGCACCTGCAATTTTACCATCGGTATTTTTATGCAGGCCGGAATAGTAACCCGGGTCACTGTCAGAGCCAATCGACCAGAACATACTTGCGATTGATGTCGTGAACGAAACGATAAAGAATGCAATTGAGCTAGTCCGCGCTTCTGCGGAATGTGAAGCTTTTATCCCCAATATCTTTAGCACCCCCGAAGATTAAACCGTAGAAAACGAAAAATTCTACCGTGAAGTGTTTGCGCAAAGCCTGAACCAGGCATCACTCGCGGTGCTATACGCCTTGCCACCCCCCTGATTTTCCGTGAACAAAGAGCCTCGCAGCTTCGCGGGGAAGCTCCGGGCGGGGTTCCCCAGGGTCCGCGTGCACGGATTGTTAGACTGTCTTTCTTGCAGCTCAGAGCAGCAGAAGGAACACACCTACAACAATCAGCCAGATAGACCAAAGAATGTAACTGATGGCGTTGATGGCAGCAGCAGGCTTGAAACCTGCCTCTTCAAATAACCCGACGAAAATACCGATCGCGGGAACAAAGCCAACCCAACCAAGCCATGTGCTGAAATGTGATGATTGTGTCATTGCGAGCGCAACCAGAGCAGTCCACACGCTGGTGCATAGGTACCCCAGGTGCTCGCCTATCGCCATACCTGCAAATCGATGAAATGCTTGAAAAATGATGGTGATACTATCGCGGCTGGCTTGACTGCTATTTGGCTCAAAGTAGGTTCTTGCCAGATAGGGTACTAAAAACGTCCAGCGTATCAAACCAATAAATTGCACAAGACCGGCTAAAACGCCAGCAGTGGTCGCAATAGCTATATAAGGCATCGTGTCTTCCGCCAGCACTTGATTCACTAAAAGCGCCACCGGTATGAAAAGCAACCCTGTCAGTGCAAAGCTATACCACGTAACAACCAGGCGGCTACCGCCTGCATTGAATTTGCCAAGAATATAATCGGTGGGCTTTCGGAGAATATCAGAAATAGAAACGCGCTGTATTTGCGCAAAAATAAGGTCATAAACAAGGTTATTGAAATTCAGTAAATCACAGATTGCGGTGATTGGTGAGTAGGAATAGCGGTAATTGTGCCATAAAGTTCTTCAATGGAGCGGATGAGCAACCTGCTAAAGCGATGCAAGCGCAAACGAGCTTCATCCACACGTTGCGGGCCACGGGAGAGTAAGCGCGCGAACTCCCAACGGAGGAAGACCCAGGCATTGGTCAAGATGAGGCCGATGCCCAACAGGAAGAAACGCAAGGCAGGGTTGCGAGAAGTGGTAGTAGCGCGAACACGGCGCAACAAGCGGTAGCTGCATTCGACACCAAAGCGACGACGATATTGCTGGTAAATTTTGTCTGGCGACCAGTCAAGCAGGATAACGATAAAAGACAGCCACTTGCGACGGAGCTTGCCTGTTTTATCGGGGACCAAAGAAGCCTTCATTGCAATGGTTGCCTGGGTGCCATCGCTGAAAGTGTAGTCCGTTGTGTAGCTTTTGCGACCACGACACAAAGCACGTGTACCACCTTTCTTTCCCCGAATTGGATTGGCGATAATGGTAGGCTGATGTTGACGGATCAAATAATTCACAATGGATGTCGCGGCAAAACCTTTGTCCAGATACAGGATTTTGGCTTCAAAATCGAGACTTTTCAGGCGTTTGAGCAGGATTTTGAGCACATCCAGCGCTGATTCACCTGGTAAAACGTAATGAACCGCAAGCGTCAGCCGCACTTGCCGCCAGATGACATAGACCGTCGCGATGCGAACGAAATGGGTTGTGCCTTTCTTGGCTTGTCCACTGCATGTCACTGCTCGCGTGCTTTCTTGTTTTCCATAAAACGGTTCATCATGAAAATCAATCGCCGCCTCGATCCCTTTACGAACCATCCTGCTTGGAATGCAATGCGCCAGAGCCCGATTAATTTGCCTTTCTTGTTCACGCAGTTCTTTCACAGGTAAAGCTTTGTTGATATATTCCCGCAACGTGTTGCTGTCTGCCACTTGCTCTAGATCTGCACAAGCCGCTTCTAGACTGCTGCATTCGGCACTGGCTTTCATCAGCACATCGAAAATCATATCCGTTGTGCAACTATAGCCAGCAGCTGGAATTTCTATATGCTCTTTCAACGTTTGGAGTGTGTATGCGGTATGCGTGAATGTCTTCTGCTTTTAGCTCATACTGGTGTATCATTTCAGGGGGCTCCTTTGGTCTGGTTTTGGTTGGCACCTAACCTTTTACCAAAGTTGCCCCTTTTGTCAATCAAATCTGTGATTTACTGAAATTGTCAAAAGTCCAATCTAAAAGTGCAAATTCATTCTTAGCGCGCCAAAGTGATGGGATGAGATAGGTGAAAGAATTGGCTCAAGCGAGTATCCTTGATGTCTCTATACCGCCGAAAGGCGATCATCAGGAGACCCACATGAGCCAACTGGTAATGATGATAGCGAAAATTGATCAAATTGACAATCCTAAATCAATGACGGAATTATGGCGACAAGCCATGCCCATGCCAAACTTGTTGGAGATGAAGTCAGAGCATTACCTGGACGAAATGGAAAGCCAGGTGGAAGAAATCGGGTGGGCAGCGATGCGTCAACTGATGGCCGAGCAATGGCGGCAAAGCGATGAACTGTTGGTGGAACAATTCCGGCAAGAGCAAGTAGAAGCGGTGATAGGAGACGGTTTCGATAGTTTGAAAGTTGCCAGCCGAGTGGGAGTGGTCTATCTTCCCAGGCAGGTATGTTATCTGCCTGATCGAGAGCAACATATCATGCCTGGGAATGCAGGCTTGCCAGAGCATGGAGGACAAGTGACCACGCGAGGCTTGCAAGAATGGGTTTGCTTGTTGCCACGAGACTTACCCTTTGGGACGGCCGGGCGACTGTTGGGATGGGTGGCTCACGAACCAGGAATCGTATCGGAGACCCAAATGCGGCGCTGGGTTGTTCGACACGGAACCCTGATCCGGGCAGTCGAAAAAGCGGAAGTGGAGAAATTGGAGCAACTCCCAAATCTGGAAGGACTACAGGCGCAACTGCATCCATCCGAAAAGCCACGTCGGCCGGCAGCCTGGACAAAGGAATTGAACCAGGCCGTTGAAACAGCCCTGGCCCAGCCCGATCCAACGCCCCCCAAGGGCATCACGCTCAGCGATTGGGAGCGGGTGATGCAAGTTCGGTGTGAAGAACCTGCCCGAAAAGCAGAAGAGTTGCGCCGTTTGGGACCAGAAGTGCAGCCTGGCGAAGTGGTTGCCAGTGTGGATGAAATTGTTGTCCGGCGTCCAGAAAAGCGACGATTTCTTGAATTGGAAACGGCCTGTGTGCGCACTCCGGCAGGCTATCGTTACTTGAGCGGCAATATCGAGATGGTCTTGCGACAGTTGTTGCTCTTGTTGAGCCTCTGTGGCGGTCTCAACGCCAAGCTCACTTTACTCGGGGATGGTGCACGCTGGATCATGCGCTTTTTCGAAGCACATCTGGCGAACTGGCCTTTGGCAAGCTTGATCTTAGATTGGTACCATTGTTACAAAAAGTGCTACGACTTGACCAGCCTGATCTGTCATGGACGAAAAGCCAAACAGGAATTGTTGGGCTTATTGCTCAAGCACCTCTGGTTTGGCCAGGTGCAAGATGCTTTGGATATTTTGGAAGAATATCGTCCTCAGGCCAAGAACATCGAAAAACTCGATGAGTTGCTCAAGTATCTCAACTCCCGGAGAGCTTACATTCCCAACTATCGAGAGCTAAGGTTACAACGTCACTACATAGGCAGCGCCCATGTCGAAAAAGGCAATGACTTGCTTGTGGCGCGATGACAAAAACATCAAGGTATGCACTGGAGTGAGCAAACCAGTGATGCCCTGGCTGCCTTGCAAACCTTGCTCCTCAATGGAGGCTGGGATTTGTACTGGTTGCAACGTCAGGTCTTGCCTTTGGCTATTCAGGCACCATCGTGACTATCCCATCACTTTGGCGCGCTAACAATTCATTTATTATTTGCCCAAGCTCCTTTAGCTTTAGTTTCCGCTAAGAATTGACAACATCATCAGCCGAAAGAAATGGCCGGTGAGTTTGAACCTTACAAAACGAGCAGTGATTGCGCCAAACAGCCTAAACGGGTGCAGGTTGAGCCATTTTTGTGTTTCGGGCCAGGTTTCCTTTGGGCAAATGAGCCGTTACCGACTTCTTTTCTCGAAGTTGCCCAGCTAGCTTGGCATCTTTGGGAAATGGTTGGCCCATCAACAGGCGACGGAAGCGTCCCGGGGTTCGTCTGGGATGGCGATCCCAAAACCCGGTTGGGGTGGCTGGGAAAGTAGCTGCCAGGAAACTCAGCACGGAACCAGCCAGGAGGGCCAATTCTGGCAAGCGCTGAATACTTTCCGGATTGTGAACAAACTGGCGGTGGCTACCCACCATCTGTTTGGCGCTGAGAGGGATCTGTTCCACCGGCCAGCGATCTTTGTAAATGGCGTACACGCTTTCCGATTTGAGTTTGAGGGATATGGCAAGTAGCCAGGGTTTGTCAAAGTCAGGGTCATAAATAGCGTACACATCAAAGGTTTTGTTGTTTTCGTCGGGTATCGTTTTGTTCAAGACCAGGCTGCGCCAGATTTCCACGCGAAGGATACGTCCGCTCTCGACCCAGGTGTAGGTTTCGTCCGGAGGCGTGGCTTCCAGAGTCTTGTCCTTGTGTTTGCGGGCCAAAGGGCGCACCAGCGCCCCATACTTGGGCTTGCGCCCTTTGATGTGCTCCGGTAGAAAATTCCGCCGCGCCGTAAAATTGGTCGCCAAACGTACCTCGTAGTGTTTGATCCGAGCTTCTTGCAGGGTGCTGAGTTTCACGCCTGCATCTAGCACCAGGATTTCATCGTCTTGCAGGTTCTTTTGGGCGCTTTTGAGCATTTCTTGCCACAGACGGGTCTCTCGCATGTCTTTTGGATGTACTCGCTCGAAAGCAAGTGGCAAAGCGATCCTCTGTCCGTTGATTTCACCAACTTCTGCCGTGATCCCCATGATTATCGCTGGCAAAGCACAGTTCGCAGCCGGATGATAATGTTTGCTCGGACAATTCTTCAACGTTGGACGCCAGAAAGCCGTGACATCTGCTGGAATGGGACGATAGCCTTCATAGCGATGTTCTTGCCAATCAGGCATTCGTTTGACCTGCTCTCGCCATAAAGTCAGAATGGCTGATATTTGCCAAACACCTTTGCTAAAAGCTGCCCAGGCTCGACGCGTTGCGGCATCTGACAACCCTGTCGATTTCAATGCAGGAAAGATGGCCCCTCGATTGGGCAGGAGCGCACCGCTCACCAGCATCCACATGAAATGTAAAAGTCCCAGATTTGTCCCAACGGGTAGTTTTTGCGTCAATATGCTTAAGATCGTTATGATATGATTTGTCATGGTAATGGGTTCTTGTGAAATTTGTTTCGGCAAAAACAAGATTATCACGTTTTGAGCCCATTACCCCTTTTTTATCTACACCAGTTAGCGGAAACTAAAGTTTAGACTATTTCTAAATTCTTGTAACTTTTTATACAGCGCTTGATTTATTATTACCTGTCGTCGAGAATTACTCCCCAGGATTATTAATTTAGTGCGAGCAGCTAGTGCTTTTTTTTCTATTTGCCTAATTCTCTCCCGAGTTACATCAAAGAGGATTCCTGTTTCATCTAACGTAAGTTCTGATCGTCCGTTTAATCCAAAACGGTATTGGATAATTTCATATTCACGAACATGATAGTCTTTTTCTGTTATGAGGAAAAAATCTCTAATAGTTTTCGATAGCCAATCATCAAAAAGGAAAGTATCTTCGTTTAGTTCTTGGGGAATTTCTTTTAGGTTATCCACTTATTGTCTCTTTCCTTGATTTAAAATGCCTAACGGTCCGCGTGCACCCTCGCGAGATGGCAGGCCATCTTGTTTCCAGAAAGGAATTGTCTTGGGACACTTCCTGAGAACGCACCGTTGGGCGACACCTTTCATCTTACTCAGGATTCAGCCAATATTGGTTTGAATCACCTTCAGGAGTCCATCCTGACAAACTATTTTCTAATGATTCCACTTTCCACCAGCGCCACCCATTCCTGCAAATCGGACCATCAATAATCTTGATTCTCTCTCCAGGGTAGATTTTTCCCAAAGATGTTGAAGTCCTTCCAGGGTTGTCTCTAACTGTGTTAGGGTCTGGTGGTTCGTAACTAACATACGCCGTAATGCCAACAACGAGCCGCGCAGGTAGTGAGTTACACTCATTACCTGCATTTGATGCTTCAATAAAAACTGGTGGAGTTGGTATACCTTGCAGTTGAGTTTGTGGATCCAATACGATTTCTAATAACCCGCTTTTCTCTTGGACATATTGATCCAAATGGTATGCATTGCTATTTCCCCACTGATATGGTTGGTCAGGACAATTCAGAACAACATTGGATGTTGAATGTAGTGGGTAATACCCCATTGTAGTGTTGGCAGTACGTGGCCCAATTGTTCCCACTCTGGCTTCATCCGGCAATCCCGCATTTATTATTATCTCACATGGCTGTTGAGAATTGTTTGTGACCAGTGGATAAAAAAAGGATGCATCGCTGAAATTACTAGTA
>CAWGNR010000007.1:0-163115 GCA_963823985.1 uncultured Chloroflexia bacterium | reverse complement strand
TGATTTCCATACGCCAATAATAACGAATGGGAGAGTAGCCATTATCTCGAAGAAGCTTGTGCCCTGATTCATCCTTGTTATTAATCAAACTTTGGATATATACCCGTGCACCAGGTGGAGCAAGTTTGATTTCATCTTGTGAACGTTTATCTATTTTTTCAAGCAGGGATGAGCCAATGCCTATCCCCCTGAATTCTGGATGGACACATCCATCTGCTTTAAGTTTATAGTGCCCACTCTCGTTATAGAATTCTTCGCTACCAACCAGACGCCCATCTCGGGTTTCTACAACAAAAACATCGCGCTCTACAGTAAAACCTTCAGTTTTCCACTCGTTTGCCAGTTCTTCAGCTGTAAGCACAAAAAGTGAATTGCCTTCCATTTCCGCGACATCATGAGTGAGTTTTGCCACGGCGTTGAGGTCTGTCCAACGGGCAGGGCGTAGGGTCAGATTAGGGTCAAGATAAGTTTTTCCATGCATAATGATCTCGATTTGCTCCTAAAGTTACAGATGTAAGTTGCCTAGACCGCCCAACGGCTCGCGTAGGTCCCGGCGTTTGCCTGCCCCGCCTGTCCCGCGTTTGCCTGCCCCGCTCTCTTTGCGGGGTTGCGGGGTCCGCGTGCACCCAAACAAGAAGGTGGGCCATCATGTTTCCCGAAAGAAACCGCCCAGCGGCTGCTTCGAAGTATACTGCGGAAATGGCAGGTCAGGAGGCCGTACAAAGCATTGGAGACGCGCGTGGTCGCAGTTCCGTCGTGCACCGTGGTCGCCGGTCAAATTGATGTATCCAGTGGCGGCGAGGGGGGAAAGACCCCGATGAGAAAGCTAAGAACTTGATTGACCGGGTCCTGCCGAAATCGAAGGAAGGAGGCAGAGATGAGGAGAAAAGGCAAACGCACGAAGGGGATTGAGCAGGCACATCCGTTTTCGGGGATGAGCAAGGTCAATCCGAATGCAGCGGGGGTAGACATTGGGGCGGATGAGATCGTGGTATGCGTGGCGGCCAATGAGAGCGTCCAACTGGTACAGGGATTTGGGAACTACACGGTTGATTTGCATGCTATCGCAGATTGGCTCGCCGAGCACAAGGTTGAAACAGTGGCGATGGAAAGCACAGGGGTGTACTGGATCCCGTTATTTGAAGCGCTGGAGCAACGCGGATTTGAATGTCTGTTGATCAGTTCGAGATCGCTGCGACGGGTCTCGGGGCGGAAAAGCGATATCATGGATGCGCAATGGATCCAGACCTTACACAGTTATGGACTTTTGGAAAGTTCGTTCCGTCCCCAGGCCGATCTGATAGCAATGCGATCCCTGCTGCGACACCGTCGGAGCTTGATCGATCACCGATCCCCACATGTTTTGCATATGCAGAAGGCCCTGCTTCAAATGAACATCCAGCTTTCGCAGGCAGTAAGAGATGTGACTGGAGTAACAGGACAGGCGATTATCCGCGGGATCTTATCGGGTGTGCGCGACCCGAAAATGCTGGCATCTCTGCGGGAGCCGGGCTGCAAAAAGAGCGAGGAAGAGATCGGCAAGGCCTTGACGGGGACCTGGCGAGAGGAACATCTGTTTGTGCTAAAGCAGGCAGTGGCGCTGTACGATTTCTATACTCAGCAGATCCTGGAATGTGATGAAGAGATTGAGCGGGTGTATGCTCTCACTCGTCCGGATTGGGAAGCAGGGGAAGTGAAGTCAACGCGGAAGCAGAACAGCGCAAGACACAGCAAAAACGCACCGTATAACCCGGAACAGGTACGCAAACACCTGAAGCGCATCAGTGGGGTGGACTTAAGCGCTGTGGATGGAATAGGCGTGTTGTTGGCACAAACGATGATCCTGGAATGCGGGACAGATATGTCAAAATTCCCCACAGAGAAGCATTTTGGTTCCTGGCTGGGATTGGCGCCCAAGCATGAGATTTCGGGTGGGAAGGTCTTGAACAACAAAACCTTGAAGACCAAAAACCGTGCCGGACAGGCCTTCCGCATGGCAGCGCAATCGGTGAAGCGGGCAGATTGTCCATTTGGGGTGATGTACCGGCGCTTGCGCGCCCGGCTGGGACCAGCTCAGGCAACAGTGGCAACGGCCTATGCCATCGCACGAGTAGTCTATCGGATGCTAAAGTACAAGGTAGAGTACGACCCGTTGAGTGTGAACGAGTACCAGAAGCAATACGAAGAACAGCAGATCAAATATATGAGAAAGCGGGCCGCCAAACTCGGCTATCAATTATTGCCTGTCCCGGCATGAAAGGGGACCAAGCAGAAACAAGGCGTTCTCTTCAAGAGAACGCCTTGTTTGGGTTTGATCCGGAACAGGCTTTTGACTGGATTTTGCTCTCTACCTCCTTTAGAAGTGAAGACTTGAATAAATCCAATCGTCTTATGTTGCTCTCAGGAACCCTACGAGGTGGCGGTTTCTGAGAACGCTGTGTTAGCCCGCTTGACTTCTATTGAGCCATATAGATATTTTGGTGTTCACGTCTAACTCTTTGACTTGTCGATTGGGAAATAGTGATGTTCAACAAATCTGTTCCAGCCCTTTTTGGTCTTCAATTCGACGATCCAGTAAAAGCCTTTGTCTTCATCTGGAAAATACACCATCCTTGCTGTTCCTGCTGGCATTTGCGCTTCAAAGCCAATTGCTTCTGAATGAACATCGGTTGCATCTACCAATTTCCCATTCGATTGTTTCCCGTCGGAAGTAAATGACCAAAAACAGACTTCCTTTTCAGGATTGACCCCGATGAATGCCTGTTCAGCATAAGATTTATCAGCAAACTCCCAGTTGGCTGTCAATTGGAGGTATTTTCCTGACAACACTCTCTTGAACTCCCGCGTGCACTTGACATTCCCCATTTCAGATGTGGCTTCTGCTTGCCAGGTACCGATGAGAGGATCGAACAATCCTAACTTGCCTCTACTTTTTGTCCATCTCATGTTGCCTCCGGATTTACTGTACGGAACTGACTATCCTATGATTCCTGAACTTATATTGTATTGCGTTATTTCAGCGGGCTAACGGCGCGCCTGCCCCGGGCGGCGTTTCTTTCAACTGTTTCTTAATAGTTTTATTGCGCCTCTTCTTTCGGCATGTCCCGCCCTAGCTGGAACAGTCTTCGAGTAATCAGGATATACCACACCAACAAGAATATGACGGAAAAGAGCAAAATGTAGATACCTATCTTTGGCACGTAAAAGCCAAGTGCGAGTATATTAGCCAGAATTCCCATATAAGCGGTTGCTTTGCTGAAGATTTTACTTTGCAGCATGACGATGGGGATTATCACCAATGCAACGGATCCGAGGATCAAAGATATTTGGTAGGCTGTGCCGGAGTTGACAGCCAGCATCGCTTCCCCTGCTGCGAGCAAGAGCGCGCGCTGTGCATCCGTGGCCGCTGCCGCATATTGTCCGCTGAGGAAGTGCATGTTAGCGGCCGGGTTGGATGCAAAGAGGGCGGCAATCCCGACGAAGCCAAAGGCCGTACCGATTAGCATGAATGGTTCATTAGTCCTTCGGAGAGCAGCATAGAGGGCGAGTAAAATCGGGATCAGGAGGACATTGTCGATAACATACAAGAGATCAAGCGACAGGAATCCCAGAAGCGCATTGTCTTGGAACAACTTGAAGTAATCGATGGAGGTGCTGGGTGGCGGCCAGATGATGAAGACGATCATCTGGACCACGATAAGCACAGCTGTGACTAAGGCTGACATGCCAGCCACTTTATAGAGCCAATGCCAACGAGAATCTGTAGTATTGGTATCAGTAACTTGTTGTAGTTGCGACATTTTTCTCCTTGTTTTTGGACGAAGCCGCCCAAACAGATTAAGGATTGATGCGGCGGAAGGGAGCAAGGCAGAGACAAGGGCCCCTGGTGTGCCGCCGCATCAATCCGAGTTGGACTAAGCCGGACGAGGGAGGGTACTTGCAAACGAATTAAGGAAATTGATGCGGCGGAAGGGTCTGCAAGGTCTAGAGACTAGTCCCCTGGGTGCCTTCCGCATCAATCCGAGTTGACTATGCCGGACGAGGGAGGGTATCTTGCCTTAGCTTTGGAATTTAAAGCCACACTCTCTTCCTGAGAAATCGTACGTAGTCGCTTTCCACCAATATACAAGAATATGTACATGAAAAGTTTCGTCACTGTATTACAGGCCGAATAGAAAAGGAGGGGACATGAACTCATAAAAGGACCGACAGGCGAGATGCACAAAGCTTACGTTGGAGAGCGCATAGGCTGGCCGCATTTGGAGGCACGGGAGAATGGATCGTCTCAAGATGCAGACCTGCAGGCGTGTAGGCTGGCCAAGGGAACGTTGGAAGCGCATAGGCTGGCCGCATTTGGGGCACAGGATATGGTCCTGCCAGATTCAGGCTGGGGTGGGGCGGACTGGTCGATCTGTTCTGTTGGTGGTTCTGGGTGTGGCAATAGGTTTTGTTGCAGAGCCGCCAGGCGGGAGCGCAGGGTGGCGCCGAAGAAGCCGAAGTAGCGCACTTTCACAAAACCGCGTGGCAGGACATGCTGGAGGAAGCGCTGGAGGAAGTGCTCCACGGAGAGGGTGCAGGTTTTGAGCTGGCGGGTGTCAGAAGGGCGGTATTGGAAGGCGACGCGGGACGTCTCCAGGCTGCCACGGTGCTCGATGGAGACCAGACGCCGGTTGCTGAGGGCGACGCGGTGGATGTAGGGAGCCAGGTATTTGAGAGCCGCCTGGCCGTTGCCCACTCCCTTGCAGTGGACGACCCATTCGCGCCGCCAGACTTTCTTTGGGATTTGTTCATAGAGAGTTGTTTTTTGCAAGGCGCGTTGGAAGGCGGCGCGGAACAGTTTGGAGAGGGCTTTCACCGGCAGGAAGAAGCCTTTGCGCGCAGGCAGCCAGGTGCCGTCATCGTTGTCTATGCCGCCGGGAGCCAGGTAGTGGACGTGGGGATGTAGAAGATGTCCAGGGTTCGTTGCCTATCCCGCCGCCGGGAGCCAGGTAGTGGACGTGGGGATGGTAGAAGAGGTTGCGGGTCCAGGTATGCAGCACACCCAGCATGCCGATCTGCCCGCCCAAAAAGCGTGGATCCCTGGCCAGTTTCTGGGTTGCCTGGGCGGAAGCGCGAAAGAGCAAGTTGTAGAACAGCTTCTGGTTGCTTCTGGCGATTTGGCGCAGCTCAGAGGGAAGCGTGAAGGTCAGAAAGAAGTAGGGGACGGGCAAGAGCAGCCCCCGTTGGACTTCCAGCCACTCTTGGGTCTGTTGGTGTTGGCATTTGGGACAACTGCGGTTGCGACACATCGTCCCGATGTCCTTCGGAGTGGTAGCTGTAGCGGACTTCGCCGCAATTTGGGCAGTCAAAGACCTGTCCGCCCAGGGCCTGGGTGCGGCAGCGCTCGATGGCGCGCATAGCCTGGCGGTGACTGGGCAAGAGGCGTGCGGCGTATTTTTGGCGATAAGCTGGACCGTACTGGTGGAAGATGTTGGCTAGTTCTAATCAGCCATGAGACCCGATTACCTAACTGCGTTCGATGGCTTATCCAGAGAGCTGGCTTGCGTCGAAGAAGTCAGGTGAGTGTAGATCGAAGTGGTGGTAGGGGAGGCGTGTCCCAAATAGCTCTGGATGATGCGCAGGTTTACTCCAGCTTCCAGCAAATGGGTGGCGTATGAATGTCTGAGAGTATGGACAGTCGCTTTTTTATGGATGCCGCATTCCCTCACTGCAGCACGAAAGGCGCGTTGTATGTCGCTCTCACTCATGGGCTTGCAGGCATTTCTTAAGTTTGACCAATCGCGATCCAAAGCGGGGAATAACCATACCGGGTTGCGATGGGTTCGCCAATGTTGTCGAAGCATATTCAGGCAGGCGTCCGGGAGCGGCACATAGCGATCTTTGTTACCCTTCGCCTGATGAATGTGCAGCATTTTGCGTTGGCCATCGATGTCATTGACTTGCAAGTGCACTCCTTCCAGCAAACGCAGGCCACAAGCGTAGATCGTGGTCAGGCAGACCCGATAATGGTAACGTTGCACGCACTTGAGGATCCGGCTTACTTCTTCCACGCTCAACACGACCGGCAGTCTCTTTTCTTTTTGAGGGCGTAGAAAGTCAAACGTCTTCCATTCTCTGCCAAGGGTGTGCTGGAAGAAGAACTTGATCCCGCATAGAGCGATGGTGCAGGTGTTACGCGCCGCGTGTTTTTCGTTCTTGAGGAACAAGAAATACTGGCGCAATTCTTCTTCATCGATCTGGTCCGGGGACTTTCGGTAGTGCTTCGCCAATTGGCGTACGGCGGACAAGTAGGCCTTCCTGCGTCCGCTCTGCAAAACCGCGCAGTTGCATATCCTCGATCATTTTTTGTCTTAAAGCAGTCATGGCTATACCTCCTGTATAGAATAGGCATCACTACAGGAAATATAGCCCGGTTTACGACAGATTATTTTAATTCTTGTGAGCGTTGGAAAAATATGTCTCTTACCTGCGCGAAGCGCTTAGTTCAATATTTCTTTAGCGGAAGGAGCCCGTTTTATGTCCACTCCGGTGGTCTTATCCAGAAACGTTCTGCTTAATTACCCTTTTGGATGCAGTAGTGAGGCATACCGCAACACTCTAAAAAATCAAAATCAAAGTGGATCCTTTCGCTGGCTTTCCATCCTGGCCGTTCTACGCTGTAATAACTATACAATCTACCCACCTCAAAAGCAATTGCAATTTGTCACGAAAACATGCAAGAAACCTGACAGGCGCCGTGTTGAGTGTATCGAAACATCTCCGGTGCGCCCTTCCGTTCCACGGACCTTGCTCCCGCACGCGCTGCGGCTGGGACACTCCTTCTATGGCCTGTCAGGTTTGTGTTTTACAGATACCCCGGCGCCCGCCCCGCCGTGGACCTCGCCCACATAACGGCCAAAGCCCCAAGCCGCCTATCCCGGCTGCTCTATGGTGGGGTTTGCGGCGCGCGCACGCTGTGTTAGGCGCGTTTTACGTGAGCATGACTCAGAATCGGTGCAAATAATCTGGTTAAGCCTGCGATGTACCACAATGTGGACAAAACGCAAAATCAATTGGGATGAGTTTACTGCAAGATATACAGCTTTTTTCGGTAGCCGTTGGTTGCCCGCAGCCAGGACAAAATTGATACTCGGATGGAACTTCTTTGCCACACTTTGAGCAAGTTACGGTTGACTTTTCCGAAACAGCAGGCTTGCTTTCATCATCTTTCTTACGAGTAAAGCCCTTACTAAACATACCTTTGACTTTCTCGCCCGCCTCGGCGGCTGTATCTTTGACACTACTGGCCGCTTGTCCAGCTACACCCATGGCTTTTACTGCTGCTCCACCGGCGACGCCCGCTGTTCTTTCAAATATGTTCTTCTGAATCACAATTCGATAATCTTGAGTTCGTTGCTCAACCTCAGCCATATCTAAAGAGATATTCAAACGCGCGGCAACACCTTCTAAAAATGTACGCTCCTTCTCGTCCAGGTCACCATCGTAAATCGCCATCAGAATCAATGTTTCCATTAAACTGCGCCGCATTTCTACATCTTCAATGTTAGCAATGGCTTCAAGAATATTGTCCTCACTGGCAATCAGCTTTTGAAATTCTGCTTGCGTATGTTCATCAAAGGACATCCGCGATAACGCCGCTTTATAAAATTCCTTTTCTTTTTGAGAAAACTGACCATCAACTTGGGCAATATACATTACTGCGGCTGGAAATGCTAAATCGTAGGTGTTTTGACGTGATACCAAAACACGTAACTCATCGGTAACTTCGCCTCTATTCTTTAGATGCGTTTTGGCAATTCTACCGACGGATTTAGTGGTAGCGTAATTGTAGCTGCTTCCCACAGCCGCAGAAGCTACAGGAACAGCATATTTAAGAATAGTGCGTTGCAAAATCTTGAAACCCAGCCGACGGGCAAAATCTTGAACGGCTTTAAGTGTACCTTTGCTAACGTATTTTTTAACAGCCCCTTTCGTAGCAGCACCCGCTGCCACTTGCATCCCCTTACCAAGCATCTCTGTGGGCGTCACTCCTAAAGCATAACCAAAAATCATCAACACATCTTCGGGGTCTTCCAGATCAAGTTGGAGATCATAAACAACAGAAAGATCGAGGACAAGACGCATCTGAATTTGAGACAGATAAAGCATCTCCGCCCCAATGGAACCAACAAATAAAGCCGCTGTCATACCCGCAGAACTTAACGCTGCAATCTGATTCGCAGTTGCTGCTGCTCCGGTAACAGCTCCGGCGATAGTCGCATATCGAACAGCTACCGTAGTTAAAATATCGGCAATATCATCAGGCAGGAGCCCCGGATACTTTTTCTGAAAATATGTTGCTCTGGCGTTGCGGTCATAGGATTGAATCACCTTTCGCAAAAGACCGATAAACCATTCTCCGCTCTTGACTTCATCAAAATTCAACGATTTCGCCAGTTGTTTGGCGGTATCAAGTTCGGAAGAAACTTGATCCTTGAGAACTTCATCCTTTGGGGTAGTGATTTTTGGTTTTGCCATAATTATCTCCCGTTGATTTCGAAATGATTTGTACGATATCAGCCGTTGTGATCTAAAACAGCGCCTAATGGCCCGCGTAAGTCCTGGCTCTGTTTGTCGGGATACCAGTGGCTACTGCGGACCTCGCCCACAAAACGGCAAAACTTAGGTTTGCATACGAACTCAATTTGACAGTGGGGATCAAGATGACTGCAAAAAATCAAAGCGGACCTCATTGCTCATTTTCCATCCTCTAAGCTTCGTTGTACTTATCCCACTATACACATTTCCCGACCCAAAAATAATTGCAATTTGTCACTAAAACGCGGACATCAGAAACCTGACAGGCGCCGTGTTGAGTGTGTCGAAACGTCTCCGCTGCGCCCTGGCGTTCCGCGGACCTCGCCCCCGCACACGCCCCGGCTGGGACACTCCTCCTAAGGCCTGTCAGGTTTGCGTTTTACAGATACCCCAGCGCCCGCCCTGAACCTCGCCCACAAAACAGACAAAACCCAAAGCCGCCTACCCCGCTCTCTTTGGGGGGGTGCGGGGCAGGCACCCTCGCAAGATGGCAGGCCATCCTGTTTCCAGAAAGGAATTGTCTTGGGACACTTCCTGAGAACGCATTGTTGGCTGGCTTATCGGAACGCTACACCCACCATCTGTAAAAACTGCAAGATCGCTTTCTTCCATCAATCGTGATAATCTCCGACATAAAATTCAACTTGGATATTATCAGGATCGCGAAAGCAGACATACTCTCCTTCGCCGTCCGGATCAAATTCTATTCCAGCCGTTACCACTCCTAACTCTTGCAAGACCACAAGCAGATCTTCGAGCTGTTGGCGTGACTTAACTGAAAACCCGATATGGTCAAGCCCTAAGCGATTCTCATCGAAGCGGTCATTTGGCAGACCCTGTTTGGGTGGACGTTGAAAGCACAATAAGAAATTCTCACAAGAAATGCATCTCTTTTTCATCGCCTGGGAATGCCTTCACGCCCAAGACCTTTTCGTAAAACGTAGCTGACTTTGCTTGGTCTGATACGGTTAATACGACATGATGAATTCCGCGAATTTGAAGCGACATCAGATGCTCTCCTTAAACCAATTCTGTAGACGGCTTTCACCACAACATTCATCTTGCACTTTGTATCTAAGAAACAGTCGTTTCTCTTTCTTGTCGTTATCTTGTATTCATTGACCTTGAAGTAGTCAGCCAACGGCTCGCGTAGGTCCCGGCGTTTGCCTGCCCCGCCTGTCCCGCGTTTTTTTGCGGGGCTCTCGCCTGCCCCGCTCTCTTTGCGGGGTCGCGGGGTTGCGGGGTTGCCGGGAAAGCCCCGCGCGTTCTTCGCGGGGTCCGCGTGCACGCCGTGTTGGGCTACGCTCATTAGTGCATATTATTTTGAACGATTACACTTTTCAAATAATGGTAATAGCTATTTCGCCTTTTTATTTCAGTTATCATAGTGCTCATCTGTAATAATGAAATCTTTTTTTCTGCATTTAGCGTGGCAATAAGTGCAGATGCCGTTTCATCATAAGTATTTGTAAAATACATAATCACATTATCCAATTGATTATTATATAGATAAACAATATATGGAGAAAGTGTAGTGTTCGTTATTGGGTCATTCATCATCTCGAGTAATATTGCAATTCGAACACCCTCAATTTCTATTATTCCCACCAGGAATTCCAACGCCCTTTCTGATATGCTTTTTCTTTCCTTTATAAATGGCTCTATGACTCTGATCTGATTAATCTTGATATATTTTTCTAGTAATTTCATCAGGGAAGTAAAATAAATCTCCGAGAATAATTTTCTGATCAAAACATACTTGGATATAAAATTTATCCAAACACTTAGCATCATTGACAAGAATAGCTCATATCTATTTAGGGTTGTGCTATACCTTTTATAATAATGTTCGCGTTTATTTTCTGCTTTGGATCTTTGTTCTTCATAGTCAATATCAATGACTTTACTTACTTTCCCATTGTCCGATAAGACAGATTGTCTTTCGTTTGCTGTTATTGCAGGGATAAGAAATGATAAGATACTGACAATAAATCCAATAACAACCAATGATACCAACGCTTCTCCCGAATGGCTTTGGTTATATTTATTGAAGGAGAAGAAGGCAAATATTGCCGTAAATATTCCGATTATTACTGAAATTCCAGCTGTTAAATTATCCTCAAAATCTCTTTTTATTACTTTTTCGTTTGACTTGCTATTAATAATAAATCTGATAAATGACACTAGATGAAATGTACATTGAAATCCAACGAAAAAGGATCCAGCGAGAAGTGCAAGAACTCCCAGGGCGATCGCAGGTACTAGAAGCATATACCTCCTCTTTCATCGTAGCCCAACGGCTCGCATTACCGGCGGCGGGTGGGACTGGATTCATTTGCGAAACGGTAGTGCTCAAAGCCAGAACCAACTCATTTTAACGGTGAGAATCCCGCCGTCCGCGTGCATGCATTGTTAGAAAGCACGCCTTAACCAAATCAGCTTGAAGAAGAGAAAAAGGCTCAGGAGCAGATTCCAACATCGCGGGCAAAACGATATCACAATTGACTTCCAGCCATAACGGCAACGCCACTTACATGACGCTCAAACTCGCCAAAAAGCAACACGCTGACGAGCAAGATAGCAAAATGAAGGAGCAAGACCGATAAGCTCAGAACTGTGACATAACCAGTAGGGGCGTGATGGCGGGCAAGGGAAAATCGGCATCATTTTTCAACCTACATTGTTTTGCGCGCACTCTTTCAATAACAAAACAACGTGCTTTCTAACGAATTAAGGATTGATGCGGCGGAAGGGAGCAAGGCAGAAGCAAGGCGTCCGGGTGCCGCCGCATCAATCCGAGTTGGACTAAGCCGGACGAGGAAGGGGACTTGCCTTAGATTTGGAAATTAAAGCCACACTCTCTTCCTGAGAAATCGTACGATATCGCTTTCCACCAATATACAGGAATATTGTACATGAAAAATTTCATCACTGTATTAAAAACTGGGATGCCAAAAGAGAGCTCATGAACGCAAAGCAAGACAGCCAGGGAGATACACCAGCTGTTGGAGACGAACTGCACAGGAGGGAAAAAGGAACTTCTCAAGGGGATCTACAGGCTAGTGGACAAAGCTTACGTTGGAAGCGCATGAGCTGGCCGCACTTGGGACAGAGCATATGATCCTGCCAGGTAGTAGCAGGGGGCATAGTGGGCTGGTCAGTTTGTTCAATTGGTAGTTCTGTGCCTGGCAGCAAGCTTTGTTGCAGAGCAGCCAACCGGGAGCGCAGGGTGGCGCCGAAGAAGCCGAAGTAGCGCACTTTCACAAAACCGCGTGGCAGGACATGCTGGAGGAAGCGCTGGAGGAAGTGCTCCACGGAGAGGGTGCAGGTTTTGAGTTGGCCGGTGTCAGAAGGGCGGTATTGGAAGGCGAGGCGGGAAGTTTCCATACTGCCACGGTGATCGATGGAGACCAAACGCCGGTTGCTGATGGCGACGCGGTGGATGTAGGGAGCCAGGTATTTGAGAGCCGCCTGTCCGTTGCCCACTCCCTTGCAGTGGACGACCCATTCGCGCCGCCAGACTTTTTTTGGGATCTGTTCATAGAGAGTTGTTTTTCGTAAGGCGCGCTGGAAGGCGGCGCGGAACAGTTTGGAGAGGGCTTTCACCGGCAGGAAGAAGCCTTTGCGCGCAGGCAGCCAGGTGCGTCCATCGTTGCCTATGCCGCCGCCGGGAGCCAGGTAGTGGACGTGGGGATGGTAGAAGAGGTTGCGGGTCCAGGTGTGGAGTACGCCCAGCATGCCGATCTGCCCGCCCACAAAGCGTGGATCCCTGGCAAGTTTCTGGGTGGCCTGGGCGGAAGCGCGGAAGAGCAGGTGGTAGAACAGCTTCTGGTTGTGGCTGGCGAACTGGCGCAGTTCCGAGGGGAGGGTGAAGGTCAGCAGGAAGTAAGGGACGGGCAAAAGCAGTCCCTGTTGTACTTCCAGCCAGGCTTGGGTCTGTTGCTGCTGGCACTTGGGGCAGTTGCGGTTGCGACAGGAGTGGTAGCTGTAGCGGACTTCGCCGCAGTTTGGGCAGTCAAAGACCTGTCCGCCCAGCGCCTGGGTGCGGCAGCGCTCGATCGCGCGCATAGCCTGGTAGTGGCTGGGCAAGAGGCGCGCGGCGTACTTTTGGCGATAAGCTGGACCGTACTGGCGAAAGAGATCCGCCAGTTCTAGTCCCACAACTCGGCCAGGACCTGGTTGATGGTCTGAACGGTGCGCTCTTCGCTGGCCTGGGTCAGATGGGTGTAGATGGCAGTCGTGGTGGGCGAAGCATGTCCCAGATACGCCTGAATGATGCGCAGGTTGAGCCCGGCTTCGAGCAGGTGCGTGGCGTAGGAATGTCTGAGAGTATGGACCGTAGCTTTTTTATGCACACCGCTTTCCTGCAGAGCGGCGCGGAAGGCGCGCTGTACCCCGCTCTCACACATAGGGCCTTTCTCGGGTTGGAAGGGAGATGGGAAAAGCCAGAGCGGATGGCGATGGGTCTGCCAGTAACGGCGCAGCATACCCAGGATCGGTGGGGGCAGGGGCACGTAGCGGTCCTTGCCCCCTTTGCCCTGATGGATGTGCAGCAAATTGCGTTCCCCGTCGATATGGCTCACCTGCAAGTGCAGTGCTTCCTGCAAACGCAGGCCACAGGCATAGATCGTACTCAGGCAAACCCGGTAATGTCGGCGATGCAGGTGTGTCAGGATCGAGCGTACTTCGTTGATGCTGAGAACCACCGGCAGTTTCTTTTCTTTTTGGGGGCGCAGGAAGTCAAAGGTCTTCCACTCCCTGCCCAGGGTGTGTTGGAAGAAAAACTTGATCCCGCATAGAGCGACCGTGCAGGTGGCACGCGCAGCATGTTTCTCGTTCTTGAGGAACAGGAAATACCCCCGCAGTTCTTCTTCATCGATCTGGTCCGGGGATTTGCGATAGTGCTTTGCCAGTTGACGCACCGCTAACAGATAGGCATCCTGCGTCCTCTCCGCGAACCCCCGCAGTTGCATATCCTCGATCATCTTTTGTCTTAAAACAGTCACGGCTATACCTCCTGTATGAAAAAGAATTTCGATACGGGAAATATAGCCCGACTTTGTGCTTGATTGTTTAATTCTTTGCGACTTTGGGAAACCCTGTCTCTTTACCTGCGCGAAGCGCTTAGTTCAACGGCTCGCGTTATTAGAATGTACTTGTTTGGGACGTGGCATTCGCGTATCCTTAGAGTGATTGTATCGCCGGGGACGCGTTTGGGGTGGAGCGTCTGGGTTGTCCGCCCGCCGGTTTGGGATCGATCTCAAGAGCAAGTGAGATCAAGCCCGTCGCGTTATTTGGACTCCCGGCGTACCCTAATCTGGGATGGCGAAGAACGCCTAAGCCCGCATCGGTACCTGCAGCTCTTAACCCAAAAATCCACGTCCCAAACTATAAGGAGTCTAGCATGAAAAAAGGACAAAATACAAGAGGGTACGAACGATACCTGGCCTTCGACATCCACCGCGAATACATCCTGGTGGGTGGGCAGAACGAAGACCAGGAGTGGGTGCTGACGCCACGGCGGGTCAGTATCGCGAAGTTCCCTGAATGGGCGCAGAAGAATCTTCGCAAAGGGGACATCGTGATCCTGGAAACGACCACGAATGTGTGGGAGACCTATGACATCGTCGCACCGTTGGTCAGTCGTGTGCTGGTGGCAAATGCATCTGGAATGGGAGAGATCGTCGGAGCGCGGGTCAAAACGGACAAGGAAGATATCAAGCGTTTGTTGCGAGCGCTGATCGGTGGGATCGTCCCGGAAGTATGGGTGCCGCCCATGCACGTGCGCGAACTGCGCGGCTTTATTTCCTATCGGAACCGGCTGGTCAAGACAGGCGCGATGATCCGCAATCGACTGCAAAGCCTGCTGCACAAACACAACCTGATGGTGCCGGAGGAAGGCATTCTGGACCAGGGCTGGTGGGATGCGCAGAGATCGATCAGCGCATTGGAGAAGATGCAGATCCGTCAGGAACTGGCGCTGTTGGAAGAGATCGAAAAGCACAAGGCAGCGGTCGATGAGGAGTTGGGACGGCAGTTCACGAGCAAGCGATGGGGAGCGCCAGGCTGTTCGACTGGTGCAGCTTCCCGGAGTGGGTGTTGTGATGGCCATGACGAGTCTTATCTGCCATTGGAGAGATCTCACGTTTTGAAAGTGCCAAGAACCTGGTTGGATATGCCGGGTTGGGAGCCGGGGTGCACGACAGTGGCAAGACCCACAAGGAAAAAAAGATCACTAAAAAGGGAAGAAAAGAATTGCGCTGGGCGATGGTCGAGGCTGCCTGGCGGGCAGTGCGGATGTCGCCCTTTTGGAAAGCGCAATATGAGAAATATTTGCGCCGGTTGCGCAAAAAGAACCAGGCCATCGTGGTGATCGCGCGGAAACTGCTGGTCGCGATCTGGCATGTGCTCAGCAAGGAAGAGACGGATGAGCATGCCAGCGAAGAAGACCTGGCCTACAAGATGCTGTTGCTCTCATGGAGCCTGAACGAGAACGTGCGCAAGGGTATGAGCTACAAACAGTTCGCCAAATATGCGCTGATGAAGTTGGGTGTCGAGAAAGACATCACACGCTTTGTGCGCAAGAACGTGCCGAGGAGGCTGGCGCCAAGAGATGAAGTGTTGGCGCGCATGAAGGAGCTTGGCTTAGCCTGAAAAGTAAGCTTGAAGAAAAACTGAATAGAGAGCGAACAACCCCGGCACAAAGGTTTGGATTGAGTTTATCGAAATCAAGAGGCTGACGGGGGTGGCGAAGCCTTCCCTATAAATGAAAAAAACTGACCCTGAAAAATAAAAAATCTGCCATGAGAGAAGGATCTCGATCGGCAGATTTTGTTTTGGATGTCTTGTGAAACCGGATCAGAAAGGATTTATCTCAGCACTTGACAACTGCAGTAATCGGTACCGGCGGCTGGAGGGACGAGACTCGCCCACGAAACGGACAAAACCCAAAGCCACGAAAAAGGCCATTTTGGCGGTGAGAATCCAGCCGTCCGCGTGCACGCTGTGTTAGGCTGCCCTTGCCCTTACAGTTTACATCGATATAAAGCCAGTTGCCCATCTTCGTGAATGACCGTTTTGACAAACTCCCAACCCAAGCGTTCCAGGATTCCTGTTGCCGCGACTGTTGTTGCATCGATTGCCTCATATCCTTGATCGAGAGCCAATTTCATGCCTGCCTGAACCAACTCTGTACCGATGCCATGACCTCGATAGAGTCAATGACAAATAACCTCCTAATTCAGGTTGGAACTCTGGTAACGACGTACTTCCTTGCTCCCGTAGGATAATTGTGCCAGCCAGTTCATTGGTCTCGAAGGCAACAAGGCGAATGGGAAGACGATCACGCGATGTATCTTCAAGAAAATCCTGCTTCATCTCAGCTTGCGACCAGTTGGCATAATAATCCGGCCATTGGTCGCGGAACCATTGGATCAATGTGGGAATGGTGTCAAGATAATCTGCAAGGAAACCAATGGTAACCATCTTCTGCTCAATTAGGATTTCAGACCGGCAGCCCAACGAATTAAGGATTGATGCGGCGGGAGGGAGCAAGGCAGAGACAAGACCCCTGGGTGCCGCCGCATCAATCCGAGTTGGACTAAGCCGGACGAGGGAGGGTACTTGCCTTAGCTTTGGAATTTAAAGCCACACTCTCTTCCTGAGAAATCGTACGTAGTCGCTTTCCACCAATATACAAGAATATTGTACATGAAAAGTTTCATCACTGTATTAAAAACCGGGGTGCTAAAAGAGAGTTCATGAACGCAAAACAAGACAGACAGGGAGATGCACCAGCTGTTGGAGACGAACTGCACAGGAGGAGGAAGAATGGATCGTCTCAAGGAGACCTGCAAGCGATAGGACCAAGGGAACGTTGGAAGCGCATAGGCTGGCCGCATTTGGGGCACAGGATATGGTCCTGCCAGGATTTAGGCTGGGGTGGGGCGGACTGGTCGATCTGTTCTGTTGGTGGTTCTGGGTGTGGCAATAGGTTTTGTTGCAGAGCCGCCAGGCGGGAGCGCAGGGTGGCGCCGAAGAAGCCGAAGTAGCGCACTTTCACAAAACCGCGTGGCAGGACATGCTGGAGGAAGCGCTGGAGGAAGTGCTCCACGGAGAGGGTGCAGGTTTTGAGTTGGCCGGTGTCAGAAGGGCGGTATTGGAAGGCGAGGCGGGAAGTCTCTAAGCTGCCACGATGATCGATGGAAATCAAACGCCGGTTGCTGAGGGCAACGCGGTGGATGTAGGGAGCCAGGTATTTGAGTGCAGCCTGTCCATTGCCGACTGGTTTGCAATGGACGACCCATTCCCGCCGCCAGACTTTTGAGGGGATTTGAGAGTAGAGAGGCGTTGTTCGCAAAGCGCGTTGGAAGGCAGCGCGGAACAGTTTGGAGAGGGCTTTCACAGGCAGGAAGAAGTTTTTGCGCGCGGGCAACCAGCCCTGTCCATTGCTACCCAGGCCACCACCGGGGACCAGGTAGTGGACATGGGGATGGTAGAACAGGTTGCGGGTCCAGGTATGCAGCACGCCCAGCATGCCGATCTGCCCGCCCACAAAGCGTGGATCTCTGGCCAGTTGTTGGGTAGCCTGGGCAGAAGCGCGGAAGAGCAGGTGGTAGATCAGCTTCTGGTTGTGGCTGGCCAGCAGGCGCAGCTCAGAGGGAAGGGTGAAGGTCAGCAGGAAGTAAGGGACGGGCAAAAGCAGTCCCTGTTGGACTTCCAGCCAATCTTGGGTCTGTTGGTGCTGGCATTTGGGGCAATTGCGGTTGCGGCAGGAGTGGTAGCTGTAGCGGACTTCGCCGCAATTTGGGCAGTCAAAGACCTGTCCGCCCAGCGCTTCGGTGCGGCAGCGCTCGATCGCGCGCATAGCCTGGCAGTGGCTGGGCAAGAGGCGTGCGGCGTATTTTTGGCGATAAGCGGGACCGTACCGGTGAAAGATGTTGGCTAGTTCTAAAGCCATAGACCCGATACCAACTGGTCGATGGTATCCAGGGACCTGGCTTGTGTCGAGGAAGTCAGGTGAGTGTAGATCGAGGTGGTGGTAGGGGATGCATGTCCCAAATAGCTTTGGATGATGCGCAGGTTAAGGCCAGCTTCCAGCAAATGGGTGGCGTATGAATGTCTGAGAGTATGGACGGTCGCTTTTTTATGGATGCCGCACTCCCTCAGCGCAGCACGAAAGGCGCGTTGTAGGCCAGTTTCACTCATGGGCTTGCAGGCAATTCTCAGGTTGAGCCAGTCACGATCCAAAGCAGGGAATAACCATACCGGGTTACGATGGGTTTGCCAATGTTGTCGAAGCATATTCAGGCAGGCGTCCGGGAGCGGCACATACCGATCTTTGTTACCCTTGGCCTGATGAATGTGCAGCATTTTGCGTTGGCCATCAATGTTACTGACTTGCAAGTGCACTCCTTCCAGCAAACGCAGGCCACAGGCATAGATGGTACTCAGGCAAACCCGGTAATGTCGGCGATGCACGTGTGTCAGGATCGAGCGTACTTCGTTGATGCTGAGAACCACCGGCAGTCTCTTTTCTTTTTGAGGGCGTAGAAAGTCAAACGTCTTCCATTCTCTGCCAAGGGTGTGCTGGAAGAAGAACTTGATCCCGCATAGAGCGATGGTGCAGGTGTTACGCGCCGCGTGTTTTTCGTTCTTGAGGAACAAGAAATACTGGCGCAATTCTTCTTCATCGATCTGGTCCGGGGACTTTCGGTAGTGCTTCGCCAATTGGCGTACGGCGGACAAGTAGGCCTCCTGCGTCCGCTCTGCAAAACCGCGCAGTTGCATATCCTCGATCATTTTTTGTCTTAAAGCAGTCATGGCTATACCTCCTGTATAGAATAGGAATCACTACAGGAAATATAGCCCGGTTTACGATCGATTATTTAATTCTTGTGAGCGTTGGAAAAATATGTCTCTTACCTGCGCGAAGCGCTTAGTTCAACTATGGCTTAACAAAAGTGTGTGTGCAAAAGTACCCTGTCTGGTGGTAATATGCGAAGCAACTGCGCTTAAGTACCTTTTAATTAAAACTACGACTCTCCCTTGCCGGGGATAGATAACAGACACCCTTTCAGAGTCCAGCTGGCCCCAAAAATGATTCCGAAAAATCCTTTTCATCCATCTGCGTTCATCTATCTGTGTTCATCTGCGTTCACATGTGCCTGTTAGGGTATCTGTGGTCGACTTTTGCACTTTCCCATACTCGCAGAACCAGCCGGCTACAAACCTGCTATCCCAACGCCTCATATTCATTATAGAGTTCTAGCCCTCAAAAAGCAATATCCACTCGTCACCAAGGAGCACGAAGAATGTCAGTCGAGCAACAATTCCCCAGCCCTCTGTACGAACAAACCTCCAACCCCCTCTACATCTGCGAACCAGGCCAGGGGACATCGTCCTCCAAGGGGAAGAGGCTGCTCGACCAGTACCGCGAAGCCATGCGCGTCCGCCACTACTCCCACCGCACCGAAGAGACCTACGTTTCCTGGGTCCGGCAGTTCATCCTTTATCACAAGAAACGACATCCGCGCGATATGGGCGTGTCCGAGATCAACGCCTTCATCACTTACCTCGCCAACGAAAGGAATGTGGCCGCCTCCACCCAGAACCAGGCTATCAGCTCCATCCTCTTCCTCTACCGGAACGTCCTCGGGATCGAACTCGACGAGAAGGCTCTCATCCCCATTCGCCCCACCAAGCCTAAGCGCGTCCCTACCGTGCTCTCCCCATCGGAAGCCAAAAAGGTCATCGACAATATGGACGGGATCTACAAAATCATGGCCCAGATCATGTACGGCAGCGGACTGCGCTTGATGGAAGTGATGCGCTTGCGCGTCAAGGACCTGGACTTTGCCAACCGCCAGATCGTCGTCCGCGATGGCAAAGGCGAAAACGACCGCCTCACGGTCTTCCCCGACATCCTGCTTGCTCCCCTGCAACGGCATCTCAAAACCGTCAAAGCCCTCCACGACCAGGACCTGGCCGACGGCTTTGGCACCGTCTATCTCCCCTATGCCCTCGAGCGCAAATACCCCCATGCCAACCGCGAATTCGCCTGGCAGTACGTCTTCCCCGCCCATGCCCTTTCCGTCGACCCCGTGAGCGGCATAAAACAGCGCCACCACCTGGGCGAGGCCAACCTGCAGCGCGCCGTCAAAGGGGCCGCCCGGCTCGCCAGGATCAACAAGTCTGTCACCCCGCACACCTTCCGCCATTCCTTCGCCACCCAACTCCTCCAGAACGGCTACGACATCCGCACCGTCCAGGAACTGCTCGGCCACAAAGACGTCAAGACCACCATGATCTACACCCACGTCCTCAACCGCGGCCCCCTCGCCGTCCGTTCTCCTTTGGATAGCTAGATAGCCTTGATTACATCCCATCCTGCCCGCTGGTCGAAGGAGTCTTCCCTGAGCGGAGTGCAAAAAACTCGAAGGCCACCCCCCAGCGCCCCGCCTCCAGCGCCTCCCCTCCACCTCGATCCCCCTTATACAACTCAACCCACCCTTCCCCCCTCACTTACCACTCACCGCTTATCACTCATCACTTACCACTTATCACTTTCCACTCATCACTCCCACTCCCCATCCTCTTTCCTCTATCCTCCATACATCTCCAATCCCTAATCTCCAATCTCTAATCTCCAATCTCTAATCCCCAATCTCCAATCTCCAATCTCTAATTCCCCAAAAACTCACTTCTCTGTGCTCTCCGTGTTCTCCGTGGTTAATAAGTGCCTCGATGGTAAAATCAACCATCGCATCTCAAGGAAATGGACATGGACACAGACCTACAATCGCGCGCAATCAACACCCTTCGTTTTCTTTCGGCAGACGCCGTCCAGCAGGCCAACTCGGGGCACCCCGGGCTGCCGATGGGCGCCGCTGCTATGGCCTACGCCCTCTGGACCCGCCACCTGCGCCACAACCCCCGCGACCCCCGCTGGCCGGGCCGCGACCGCTTCATCTTATCCGGCGGGCACGGCTCCATGCTGCTCTACTCCCTGCTCCACCTCACCGGCTACGACCTGCCCCTCGAGCAGCTCAAGAACTTCCGCCAGTGGGGCAGCCTGACCCCCGGCCATCCCGAATACGGGCTGACCCCCGGCGTGGAGACCACCACCGGCCCGCTCGGACAGGGCTTCGCGACCGGCGTCGGCATGGCCATCGCCGCCGCCCATCTCGCCGCAACGTTTAATAAGCCCGGCTTCGACCTGTTCGACTCCTACATCTACGCCATTGTTACCGACGGCGACCTGATGGAAGGCGTCTCCTCCGAGGCCGCCTCCCTGGCGGGGCATCTTTCGTTGGGACGCATGGTCTACCTCTACGACGACAACCACATCTCCATCGACGGCTCCACCGACCTGGCCTTCACCGAAGACCGCGCCGCCCGTTTCGAGGCCTACGGCTGGCACGTCCAGAAGGTGGCTGACGGCAACGACGTGGACGCGGTCGACGCCGCCATCCGCGCCGCCAAGGCCGACCCGCGTCCCTCCCTGATCGCCTGCCGCACCACCATTGGCTTTGGCGCCCCCCACAAGGCCGGCACCGCCAAAGCCCACGGCGAGCCGCTCGGCGAGGAAGAACTGAAGCTCGCCAAAGAGAACCTGGGCTGGCCCGTCGAACCGAGGTTCTACCTCCCCGAGGATGCGCTTGCCCACTTCCGCGAGGCCCTCGATTGTGGGCGCCAGGCGGAGGAAGCGTGGGACCGCAATCTGGTTGCCTACAAGGAACAATTTCCCGACCTGGGCGCCGAGCTGCAGCGCCGCCTGGATGGGAACCTCCCTCTGATTGGGATGCGGACCTGCCCGTCTTTCCAACCGACCCCAAGGGCATCGCCTCCCGCGCCGCCTCCGGCAAAGCGCTCAACGCCCTGGCCCCCAGGTTGCCCGAGCTGGTCGGCGGCTCGGCCGACCTGGCCCCCTCCAATAACACCATGCTGGCCGGCTATCCCGCCTTCAGCAAAGAGACTCCCGCAGGCCGTAACTTCCACTTTGGGGTGCGCGAGCACGCCATGGCGGCCGCCGTTAACGGCATGGCTCTCTACGGTGGCCTGATCCCCTACGGCGGCACCTTCCTGGTCTTCTCGGACTACATGAAACCGGCCATCCGCATCGCCGCCCTTTCCCACATCCCCTCCATCTTCGTCTTCACCCACGACAGCATCGGGCTGGGCGAGGACGGCCCCACCCACCAGCCGATCGAGCACCTGGCTGCCCTGCGCGCCGTCCCCAACCTGACCGTCGTCCGCCCGGCTGACGCCAACGAGACGGTGGACGCCTGGAAGTTGGCGGTGACGCGCCGCGACGGACCCATCGCCCTCATCCTCACCCGCCAGGCTCTCCCCACCCTCGACCGTTCCATCGCGGACGACGCGAGCATGCTTGCCAGGGGCGCCTACGTCCTGTCCGATTTCGGCGAGCGCGAGCCCGAACTGATCCTGATGGCTTCCGGCTCGGAAGTGCACCTGATCTACGACGCCGCAGCCCTGCTGGCGGCCGAAGGGGCCAACGTGCGCACCGTCTCCTTCCCCTCCTGGGAGCTGTTCGAAGCGCAAGACCAGGCCTACCGCGAGCTGGTCCTGCCGGCGCGGGTCCAGAACCGGCTGGCCGTCGAAGCGGGAGCAAGCCTGGGCTGGGAACGCTACACCGGCTGCCACGGCGCGGTGATCTCCATTGACCGCTTCGGCGCCTCCGCCCCCGGCCAGGTCAATTTCGAAAAATTCGGCTTCACCGTCGACCACGTAATCGCAAAAGCAAAAGAATTATTAAAGACCCCGAGGGTTGATTAACCCCGCGTGCTCGTGGCGGGGTGTATCGAAACCCGGCTCCAACATGCTTCCGGCGGTGTCCAGAGAAAAAAGCCGTTTCTCTCTGTCTCCGTGTCTCCGTGGCAAAAACCGCCCTGTAACACCGAAAACGTCTCGGCCCATTAGCGGGGACGCCGCCGGTGTTTGAAGAATAGGAGGATTTCATGAGAGTAGCAGTCGCCTGTGATCACGCCGGCTTCCCGCTCAAGGACGTCGTGTTGGCAGCCGTCCTCGCAGCCGGCCACGAGGTCATCGACCTGGGCACGTTTTCCGACGAGCCAGTCGACTATCCCGATTACGCCGTCAAGATTGGGAACGCCATCCGCTCCGGCGAGGCCGAGCGCGGCGTCTTGCTGTGCGGCTCCGGCGTAGGCGCCTCGATCGCGGCCACCAAAATGGACGGGATTTACTCCGCCGTCTGCCACGACAGCTATTCCGCCCACCAGGGCGTGGAGCACGATGACATGAACGTGCTCAGCCTGGGGGCCCGCATCATCGGGCCTGCCATGGTCCGCGAGCTGGTGACGACCTTTCTCGCGGCCCGCTTCCTGGGGAACGACCCCGGCCAGGAGCGCCACAAACGCCGGGTGGGCAAGGTAAGGATGATCGAAGCAGGGGAATCCATAAACGATGAGGGTTTAGATGAATAATGCAATTGAGCAATTGACAGCCTTGGGCCAGTCTCTCTGGTACGACAACATCCAACGGGGGCTGCTGGCCAGGTCCCCAGGCGGGGGCCCCGGCAAACTGGGGACCATGATCGAGCGCGGCGAGATCCGCGGCGTCACCTCTAACCCGTCCATTTTCCACAACGCCATCGCCAAAACGCACGACTACGATTCGGCCCTGCTCCCGCTGGCCTGGGCCGGCTTGTCCGCCGAGGACATCTTCTGGCAGCTGGCCGTCGAAGACATCCGCGCAGCCTGTGACCTGTTCCGCCCGCTGTACGATGATACGGACGGCGGCGACGGCTACGTCAGCATCGAGGTCAGCCCCTACCTGGCGCACGAGACCGGGAAGACCGTCGAACAGGCCCGGGCGCTCTGGGAGTGGGTCGACCGTCCCAACCTGATGGTCAAGATTCCGGCCACGCCGGAGGGCGTCCCTGCCATCCGCCAGGCGATCGCGGCCGGGATCAACGTCAACGTCACCCTGATCTTCTCCCTCGTGCGCTACGGCCAGGTGATGGACGCCTACCTCTCCGGCCTGGAAGACCGCCTCGCCGCCGGGCAGCCGGTCGACCGCATCGCTTCCGTGGCTTCGTTCTTCGTCTCGCGGGTCGATAGCAAAGTCGATAAGCTCCTGCCCGAGGGCTCGCCCCTGCGCGGTCACGCTGCCATCTCCAACGCCCGCCTGGCCTATGCCCGGTTCCTGGAGACCTTCGCCGGCGATCGTTGGGAGGCGCTCCAGGCCCGGGGGGCCAACTTGCAGCGCCCGCTGTGGGCCTCCACCAGCACCAAGGACCCCGCCTATCCGGATACGCTCTACGTCGAGACGCTCATCGGCCCGCACACGGTCAACACTTTGCCGCCGGCCACCCTGGATGCTTTCCGCGACCACGGCCTGGCCAAACTGACGATCGGAGAAGACCTGGATGCGGCCCGGGCTCACTTTGCCGCCTTGGAAAAAGTCGGCATTACCATGGATTTCGTCACCCGCGAGTTGGAAGACGAAGGCGTCAAAGCCTTTGCGGACGCGTTCACCGCCCTGCTGGAAGCCATCGAAGCCCGCCGGGCTGCCGCCGCTTCGCAACTGGGACCGCTGGCTGCTCCCGTTTCCCTGCGTTTGGCGCAACTCGAAGAGGATCACGTTGTCTCTCGCCTGTGGGAGGCGGACCCCACCCTGTGGACGCTCGACCCGCAAGGACAGGACGAGGTCGCCCGGCGTATGGGCTGGTTGCGCCTGCCGGTGACGTCCCAATCGATCCTGCCGGAGTTACGCGAGGTCGCGCAGCGCGTCCAGGAAGAAGGCATCAACCGCATCCTGCTGTTGGGTATGGGCGGTTCCTCGCTTGCGCCGGAGGTGTTGTCGCTGGTATTTACCGCGCCGGAGCGTGCTTCCGACGGGAAAACCCCCTGTCTCTCGATCCTCGATTCGACCGACCCGGCTCAGGTGGCGCAGGCTGCCGCGGATTTCCCGCCGCAGCTCAGTCTGTACGTGGTCTCCAGCAAGTCCGGCACCACGGCCGAGGTGCATGCCATGCTCGACTATTTCTGGGAATTATCCGGCGCCGACGGTTCCCGCTTCGTCGCCGTCACCGACCCGGATACCCCGCTGCAAACCCTGGCCGGAGAGCGCGGCTTCCGGCACGTCTTTAGCGCCGATCCGCAGGTAGGCGGCCGCTACTCGGTCCTGTCCGCCTTCGGCCTGGCCCCCGCCGCCCTGCTCGGCCTCGACCTGGAGCGCCTGCTCTCCCGCGCCAGGGAGATGATGGACGCCTGCGCCAGCCTGAGCGGAGCGACGGGCGCCAGCGAGGAGCATAGTCGAAGGGGGGGCGACATCACGACTTCCGCCAACCCCGGCCTGGCCCTGGGCGCCGTCATCGGGGAGGCCGCCCTGGCCGGCCGCGACAAGCTGACGGTCCTGGCCGACCCGCCCTTGGCCCCGTTTGGCTCCTGGCTGGAACAACTGCTGGCCGAGTCGAGCGGCAAGGAAGGGGTGGGGGTCGTCCCCGTGGACCAGGAACCCCTTGGGGATCCCTCCGTCTACGGCGAGGATCGCCTGTTCGTCTACCTGCGCCAGACGGGCGAGTTGCAGGAAGAGGTGGCTGCCCTGCGTGAAGCAAGTCACCCCGTGATCGACCTGCAGGTTCCGTCTGCCTACGACCTCGGCGCGGAGTTCTACCGCTGGGAGTTCGCCACCGCGGTCGCCTGCCACATCCTGGGCGTCAACGCCTTCGACCAGCCCAACGTCGAGGACGCCAAGCGCCGCGCCAAAGCCCGCATCTCCGCCTACCAGGAAAACGGCCGGTTAGAAGCCGGCGAATTTGTCCCCTTAGCGCTTGCGGGAACCGCGCTCGAGGAATTTTTGGCAGAGTCCAACAGCGGGGATTATTTCGCCATAATGGCCTTCCTGCCTCGCGATGGCGAAATGACTGCCGCCCTCCAGGAACTTCAAGTCGCCATCCGGGACAAGACCGGCTGCGCCGTCACGCTGGGCTTCGGTCCGCGCTTCCTGCACTCCACGGGACAGCTTCACAAGGGCGGTCCGGCCAACGGGCTGTTCCTGCAGATCACCGCCGACCCGCTCGAGGACGTCCGGATCCCCACCCAGGGCTTGTCCTTTGGGACGTTAGAACGGGCGCAAGCCCAGGGCGATTACGAAGCCCTCAAAGCCCGCGGCCGCCGGCTCTTGCGGGTCCACCTGCCCGAACCGGGTGACGTGCGGAAGTTGAAAGATTTGCTGGCAGAATAGCTGCTATGAAATCTCCCTGTCCTTGTAACAGACAGAGAGATTTTTTGTAACTACTCAGCCTGTCGTCCCAGAAGAGAGCCGAAAAATGGTGTGCGCGGGGGCGTACGCCCCCGCGCACACCATTTTTCGGGAATACTATACTCGGCCTGAGTAGTTACGATTTTTTCTTCTATATAGTCGGTTGAAGGGCAGCCGGTTTTTGCTTACAGTCTGCGTAACCCTCGCATCAGCAGCAGGAGAACGACGGCGCCGATGAAGGCCACAATGATATCCCCTACGATGCCGGCTCCCATGTTGACCCCCAGTTGGGCGAACAACCAGCCTCCGATAATCGCTCCCAGAATGCCCAAAACGATAGCGCCTACCAGCCCGGTGCTAAAGCCTTTCACAAGCGCATCCGCTAGTAGCCCGGCGATACCGCCGACGACGATCCATAATACCAGTTGGTCGAGTGTCATTTATAGCTCCTTGATGAATAGAATTTCGTGCACGCTATCCGCACGATCGTGCTTATATTGTAAGTCAGAATTCCTTCTTTTGCATTGGGTGTTTCCCCTGATTGTGCGGAGTATAGTTTCCCTGGTAAGATAAATCACACCGTTTTTGCCCCACATATTGCATAAGCTTGAGCAGATACGAAAGAACTTCAATTTACAGATAAAGGATGTGCTATGCCAGAACTACACCAAATGAATTGTGAAGCCTGCCGCGGCGATGATCCGCCCCTTACCGATCAGGAAATCAACGAATATAAGTCTGAGTTGCCCGAGTGGGAAGTTATCCAGGTCGATGGCGTACCTCGTCTGCAGCGCGTCTTTAAATTCAAGGATTTTGCGGAGGCCTTGGAATTTACCTACCAGGTTGGCAACCTTGCCGAAGAAGAAGACCACCACCCCAGGCTGGTCACGGAGTGGGGCCAGGTCGAGGTCAACTGGTGGACCCACAAGATCAAAGGCCTGCACAAGAACGACTTCATCATGGCGGCCAAGACGGACCAGTTGGCATAGCAAACAAAAGTCAGTTATTCACGAATGTTGAAAGAGTCCCCGAAAACAGGGGTGCGGAGCGACCGCCCGCACCCCTGTTTTCGGGCTTTCCTCTATAATTCTGTGATTTACTGAAAGTAGTGTATATATCCGCAGGCAAAGATATCGGACATGTTTCTAAAGATATCGGACATCTTTCGAAACATAACGGACAAGTTTGGAAAGATATCGGACATGTTTGGAAACATGTCCGACATGTTTCCAAACATAACGGATGAATTTATCTCATATTCGTTGATTTCCCATAACAATGGATTAGTGTGACTTTACCTGTCACAACCCGGTGGTAGAATAAGTGGAAAGTTTGTTCTATTACCGGTGACATGAACCGTCTCAAAACAAGGACTGCACGCCTACGCCAGTTGGAAGAACTGCTGCTGCTCAAACCCGGGGGAATGCGGGCAGCGGATCTTGCGCGCCAGTTGCAAGTGGACCGGCGCACAGTCTACCGCGACCTGGACTTCCTGTCGGAGCAGGGCGTTCCGCTCTGGGGGGAAGACGGCCTCTTCGGGGTCGACCGCACCCGCTACCAGTCGACCGTCCGCCTGACCTACCACGAATCCGTCGCCCTGGTGCTGGCCGGGCTGCTGCTGGCCCGCACCTTCGACGAGCGCAACCCGCACGTCATCGCTGCGCTGCGCCGGCTGGCCGTTACCCTGCCCGAGCCTTTCACCGCCCAACTCGAGCGCGCCGCGCTGCGGGCCCAATCCCAGCATGTGGACTATCGCCATACCGCCGTCCTGGAAGCGATTGCCGAGGGCTGGGGCGCGGGCCGCAAAGTGCAGATTGCCTACGCTTCCCCGGGAGGAGAACCGTCCCGGGAACGCGTGATCGCTCCCTATACCCTCGAACCCACCGACGCCGGCGTCTACGTGATCGGCCTGGACGAGGCCAAAGGCGAACTGCGCACCTTCAAACTGGAACGCCTGCAGTCTGCGCGCGTCCTGCCCGAGCCCTACAGCATCCCGGATGATTTCGACCCGGCCGCCTATCTTGAACATAGCTGGCGCATCATGAGCGGCGACCAACCCGTGCAGGTGGTCCTGCGCTTCGTCCTGGAGGCAGCCCCTTACGTGCGCGAACGGACCTGGCATCCCTCCCAGGAGATCGAATCCGGCCCGGACGGCGGCCTGGTTCTGCGCCTGTGTATTGCCGAACCGGTCGAGATGCTGCCCTGGATCCGTAGCTGGGGCGCCCAGGTGGAGGTCGTTGCCCCGGACTGGCTGCGTCAAAGGGTGGCCGGAGAACTGAGAAGCGCGGCGGAGATGTACGCGCGCTGATCCCCATGAAAACTCTTAAATGCGGGAACTCCTTCAACTTTCGTAATTTGCTGAAATTAGCATTCGTTATGGGTAAAGATTGCCACCTCCCTGAGCGGAGCGATAGCGTAGTCGAAGGGCTGTTTTTGCTTATCCACGATTCACGTTGAATCGGTCAGGATGTAGATGGAAATAACCAGCACTTCCCTGAACGTTCAAATTCGCCGCGATCGAAAGCGACCTGGCCGAGTTGTTCTTCAACCCGCGCGAGGTCGATCTGCGCGTGGGCGAAACGCTTACCCTGCGCGAGCGCGAGACGGGCCGGGCGGTCATCGTCCAGATCATTGCCTTCCGCTCGGCTTCTTACCCGGCCCTGGCCCGCGAGCAGATGGAAAGCCTGGTCGATGGCCCCCTGGCGGCAGATGAGGCTGTCTTGAAGCTGCAGATGGCGATCGCTGAAAAAGAGAGCCAAAACGGCATCGGGTTCGTCGATGAAATGGGCAATATCAAGCTGGCCCTCGCCAAGCTGCGCAAGACGGTTCCAGCGAATCACAATGGCCACGCAAGCTGGGAAAACTGGGACGGCTGGATCCCCGCCCGCGACGTGGAAGTCTCGCGCACCGACGATGACGAAGTTTTTTCCAACGCCACCCACAGCCTGGGGCACGACATCCGCCTCGGGAGAACCCTGACCGGCCAGGATTTTTTCATCGAGGGGCAGGACCTCGAAAAAGTGAATGTGGTGACCGGCGTAAAGGGCAGCGGCAAAAGCCACCTGGCGAAGGTGATCCTGTTGCAGCTGATCGAACAGGGCGCCCCCTGCATCGTCTTCGACATCAACCGCGAATATATTCATCTCCCCAAAGCCGAGGTGGATGAGGCCAGTGGACAGGTGCTCCGTAAAGGGATCGTACACCTGGAAGCGGGCGGCAATTTCCGTTTGGGCGTACGCCAGTTCGGCCTGCCCCCGCTGATGACCTTGCTCCAGCGCTTCGGCCTGCCGGAAGTCTCGGCCATGCACTTCGAGAACCGCATTTCCCGCCTGTGGGCTGAGGCCGAAGGGATGGAAGCCTCGGGTGGAAAACCACCCTATCTCGGGCTGGAGCAGTTGATCGACATGGCCGAAGACCAGGAGTTTGGCGGCGGCGCCAGCGCCATGGTGGTTAATAACGCCATCCGCTCCCGGCTGGAATCGCTCGTCCACACCCGCATCTTTGCCCGCAGCCCGCGCGAGGCGGCCAGCCTCAGCCGCGCCTACCGCCAGATCCGCGAGGGCGGCGCATTGGTGATCGACATCTCCGGCCTGTCTAACCTGGCCCGGGGCGGTTTCGTGCAGGCCATCATCGAGCTGGTCAAGGATTTATGTCAGTGGGAGATCGAGCACGACACGTCCCGTTTCCCGTTTATTTTTTTCGAGGAAGCCCACCTGTACGTTTCTCGCCAGAGCATCGACTACATCGTCACCCGCGCCCGGCACCTGGGCATCACCAGTTTTTTCGTCACCAACATGATCCAGGGCCTGGAAGAAGCCATCCTGCGCCAGGCTGATAACCTGTTCCTGCTGCGCATCCCCTACGAAGACGACGTCCGGCACGTTTCGCGCGGCGCCGCCACCGACTTTGCCACCATGGACGCGCTCGTCCGCCGCCTGCGACAGCGCCACGCGCTGGTGATTGGCAACGTCACCGCCCAGTATCCGCTCATGTTCGAAGTGGACCCGCTAAAAGGCGTCAACACCGCCGGCGAGACCCGCTTTTTCTTCCGTGATCCGTTGGTTGAGTAGCTATGCATTCGTTTTGCGTGGCTACTCGACCAACCAGCTAAGGTGAAAGGGATCTGCTCAGGCCTGCTGAGGAAAACCCGAAAAATGGTGTGCGTGGGGGCGTACGCCCCCACGCACACCATTTTTCGGTTCCCTTCTCTCTACATAGGCTGAGTAGTGACAGTGAGAGTTGCTATGAAAAAAATCAAATCCGCCCCCGATTACGTGGTCGACCTGCTCCAGCGCGAAGACTGGCAGAAACCGGATAAGCCGTATATCAAGCCGTCCTCGCTGGCAAAAGGCTGCCTGTTGTACGTGGCCTTCGAGTTGCAGGGCCGCCCCAAGCCGCCGATGGATGCCCGGGTGGGGCGCATCCTGTCCGTCGGCACCGACAGCCACCGCCGGCTGCAGCGCATGCTCTCCCGCGCCTGCCTGGCGCAAGAGCTGTATTTTATGGTTCCGGAATATCGCATCCACGGTTACGTGGACGGGGTGCTGTATATCCCGCCTGAAAAAGCGCCGCTCCCGGATATGGCCGGGTTCTGGGCGCTGGAGTTCAAGACCACCGCCGGCTCGGAATTCGACAAGGTCAAGGCCGCCAAGATGGCCAAGGAGGAGCACGCCCGCCAGGCGCAGATCTATTTGTGGGGCTTGGAAAGATATCTCGAGGGGCAACTTGAGATGAAAGGCGCCATCATCTATTATGAAAACCGCGACACCCTCGAGCACGTTGCTTACGAAGTTCCCCCGGACCCGGAAGGCATCAGCGATCTGATGGAGCGGGTACAGAAGATGCTCAGCGGGTTAGAGGGCGAAACCCTGCCCGACGATTATCTGCCCGAGGACCACTGGGGGCACCGCTACTGCCCGTACCTGGAGATCTGCGAGCCGGGCCAGAAAGCCATGCAGTGGCAGGCCCAGCAGCCGAGAGAGCTGCCGGACGAGGTGCTGGCCAACATGATCGCCAAACGGATCATCGCCAAGAAGGGCGCGGAAAAGATGACCGAAAAGAAGCAGAAAAAGGGCCAGCGTTCCCTGGCGGAGCTGGCCGATGAATTGGAGTGGGAGTGAGGGGCGCGGTTTGAATGAACTGAACCTTACAGCCCCCATTTCATTTTCGCCATGTTTCGTCTCCCCAGCCGGTCCATCAGCCTCAGCACCCAGGCCTGGTTGCCTGCCCAGCTGACGAGCAAACTTTTCAGGATGTCCAGGCCGCTGGGGGAGTCGGGCAAAGACAGGGCTGCTTCAAAATCTACTGCGCGGCCGTCCAATTCGAAGGTGGTCCGGCCGGTGCGCTCGACCTGAGGCTGGGCTTCCAAAAAAGCGCGCAGCCCTTCGCGTTCCTCATCCTCCAGCCACCAAGGCAGGTCGGAAGTGGCCCTGAAATCGCAGATCAGCGCCAGGTCTTGTAGCAGGCGCTTTTGGGGGGCGCTCAACGTATTTTGCTGCCTGCCAAAATAGACGACGTCCGGGTCGGTGGCGACCAACGGACGCAACCACAGGCGGTTGAGCGTGGTGCGGATGGCGTTCCGCGTCCCGGGCGTGGTCGGGTTGGAGAGCAGGATGGCGTGCAGGCGACTCTCCCATTCTCCGGCCACGTCTGGCCCCACCCGCAAGGCGTCACACACGCCGAGGCAGGGGAGGATGGGCGCGCCGCAGGCCAGGAAGTAGGCTTCCGTTCCCATCCCGTCGCGCATGGCTTGCAGGCTCTGGCGCAAGGCGGTTTCGCGTGGCACGTTCCCTTGGCGGACTCCGGGCAGCGCGCCGGCATACAGGAAGTCCAGTTTCAGATAATCGAAGCCCCAGCCGCGGACCTGTTTCATCAAAGCCCGCAGCCAGTCCAGGACTTCGGGGTGGCTGCTATCCAGCGCGTACAACGGCTCGCCCCAGTTGAATCCTGCCGAGACGAGCCTACCGTCGGGGTCGCGCAGCAGCCAGCCGGGATGTTGGCGGAATACCTCTGAAGAGGCGACAACTAACAGGGGGGCCAGCCACAGGCCCGGGGTCCGGCCGGAAGCGCGGATTTTGGCGGCCAGCGCCTCCATCCCGGAGGGGAATTTTTCGTTCGGCCTCCAGTCCCCGATGCTGGCCTGCCAGCCGTCGTCCACCTGCAGCACGTCGAAGGGCAGGTCTCCCATCCCTTCAATAACGCGATGCAGTAGCGGTTCGTTAATGGTCTTGTAGAAGCTGTACCAGGAGCACCATACCCGCGGCGCGGGCTTTTCCGGTGCTGGTCCCAGGCGCTCGCCCAACAGGCTGGCGTAGCTTGCGAAAACCGCCGGTTCGTCCCCGTAGGCGACGAACCACTCCCCGCTGCCCGCTTCGTACCAGCCGTGCAATTCCTGGCCGTGCAAAGCGACGTGCGCCTCCAACCCCAGCGCGCCCAGCAGCAAAACCTTTCCGTCTTCGAACCGGACTGCGCCTACCCACGAACCGTTCGGCGCCGGATGCCGGGCGTAGAGCGGATCCGTTTGCAGGGGATGCAAAATAGCCGGCATTTGCACCCGTAAGGGAAAGTCCGGGGCGTGCCAGGCCGTCAGGCTCCAGGATTGCCAGCCGTGGCGGTAATACAGTTTTGGGGGCCGGTCGAACGCCAGCGAAACCTGCGCGCCGCTCAGGATTGCTCCGTCCCGAACAGGAGTGGTTTGGTCTGAATAAGATATAATCTGGATATCTGCAAACAACAATTTCTGCATTGGGCGGTCCTTGAAACAGCATGAATCTCGAACCCGTAAATTCTAAATCAAAACCCAAAATTTCCCGGCGTGATTTTCTGCGTTTTCTAAAAGTTGTGGGACTGGAATCCGTTTTGCTTGCCATTGGAGGCAGCCAGTACCTGCGGGAGTACGAGCCGTCCCGGATGGAAGTCAACCAGGTCCGCTTGCAGTTGCCGCGCCTGGCCAGGCCATTTTCCGGGCTGCGCCTGGTGCAGATCAGCGACCTGCACTTCGGCGGGTGGATGACGGCCGGGCGCATGCGCGATGCGGCCCAGGCGGTCCTGGACCAGTCGCCGGACCTGGTGGTGATCACCGGCGATTTTGTGATGGGCCATCATTACGTGCCGGATATTTTGGAAAAACTCGGCCAATTGGCGGAGGCGTTGCAATTGTTTTCCGGTCGTTTCCCAACCTTTGGCGTTTTGGGCAACCATGATTACTGGTTGGGCCGTAGTTCGGTCATGGATACCCTGCGCCTGGCCGGCATACAGGTTTTGAACAACGCGGTTCACACCCTGGAGCTGGGCGGGGCGAAGCTGCACATCGCCGGCGTAGACGACGTGTTGCTGCGGCAGGCGCAGGTGGAGCGGGTCGTGTCCCAGCTTCCCAACGAGGGGTGCGCCGTCTTGCTTGCTCACGAGCCGGATTTTGCGGACACCAGCGCCGCAACTGGCCGCTTCGATCTGCAGCTTTCGGGACATTCCCACGGCGGCCAGGTGGTCCTGCCCTGGATCGGGCCGCCGGTCTTGCCTTATCTTGGGCAAAAGTATCCCTCGGGCCTGTACAAGGTGGGGGACATGCTTCAATATACAAACCGGGGACTGGGCATGTCTCCCCCTTACATCCGTTTCAACTGCCGCCCGGAGATCACGGTTTTCACGCTCGAGTCAATTTGAAGATGTCATTGCGAGGGCGATAGCCCGAAGCAATCTCCTCATAGTCAATGAAACGATTGCTTCGCAGCGAACGCTCGCAATGACAAGTAGCCAGTGCTTGCCCATCCTGCCAGAAATGGGTATAATACGGCGAAATCAGCAAAGGCAATGATGGGAACGAGTAAACCCCTCCATGCTGGCAGCGAGCCCGGGTACGGTGAGAGCCGGGTCAGCCAATTGGGTTGAAAATCCTCCCGGAGCCGCGATCTGAACCGTTGGGCAAATTGTCAATTTGTCCTGCTAAATAGGAAAGCCGGAATCGTCATCCGTTACCAAAGACGCGGGGATGCGGAAACAAGTCCCTGATCGAGTGTCTGTCTTGCTGTTCTCGCAATAAGATGCGGGGGGGGCAGTCCCCGCAATAAAATGCGGGGCAGGCAGAAAACAGAGTGGTACCGCGTGAGCCCGCCTCTCGTCTCTGTATCGAGGCGAGAATTTTTGTTAACACAGAAAGAAGGGAGTAGAAAATAGAGAACAGTGATCTCTGATGGTGAGCAGGTACTGCTCTCTACTCTCTCCCATTCTACTCTCTGAGGAGGAACCATGTTCAAACCAGTATCTTCCAAACTTGACGTCACCTCGATGGAAGAAGGGATCCAGAAGTTCTGGAAACAGAACGACATCTTCCGGAAAACCATCGAGCAGCGCGAAGGCGGGCCGGAGTACGTGTTTTATGAAGGGCCGCCCACCGCCAACGGCAAGCCCGGCGTGCACCACGTGTTGGCGCGCGCCTTCAAGGATATGTTCCCGCGTTACAAGATCATGCGCGGCTATCACTGCTCGCGGCGCGGCGGCTGGGATACGCACGGCCTGCCGGTGGAGATCGAGGTCGAGAAGCGGCACGGCTTTACCAACAAACAGGATATCGAAGCCTACGGCATCGCCAGGTTCAACGAGGAATGCCGCCGGTCTGCTTTCGATTACATCCAGGACTGGGAGCGGCTCACCGACCGGATCGCCTTCTGGGTCGACCTGGAGACGGCCTACGTCACCTTTACCAACGACTATGTCGAATCGGTCTGGAACATCCTGAAGAACTTCTACGACCGCGACCTGCTCTACCGGGGATATAAGGTCGTGCCCTATTGCGCGCGCTGCGGCACGCCGCTCTCCGACCATGAAGTTGCTCTCGGCTACGAAGAGGTCTCGGACCCTTCGATCTACGTCCGCATGCCCCTGGTCGAAAAGCCGGATACCTCGCTGCTGGTCTGGACGACCACGCCCTGGACCCTGCCCGGTAACGTGGCCGTTGCCGCTCACCCGGAAGAAGAATATGTCACCGTGGAGCGCACGACCGAAGATGGCGGCACGGAAAAGCTGATCCTGGTCAAAAGCCTGGTCGAGAAAGTGTTCGGGGACGAAGAAGTCAAGGTCTTGAACACCTTCAAGGGCAAGAAGCTCAAGGGCGAACGTTACAAACCGCTCTTCACCTTCATGCCGCCGGAAAAATCGGCCTACTTCGTCGTGCTGGGAGACTTCGTGACCACCGAAGATGGCACCGGCCTGGTCCACATCGCGCCCGCCTTTGGCGCGGAGGACATGCAGATGTCGCTGGAATACGACCTGCCGGTGCTGATGACCGTTCAGCCGGACGGCGCGTTTGTGCCCGAGGTCACGCCCTGGCGCGGCATGTGGGTCAAGGAAGCCGACCCGCTCATCACCGAAGATTTGCGCGCCCGCGGCCTTTTGTTCCGGACCGAATCGTACACCCACACCTATCCCTTCTGCTGGCGCTGCCACACGCCTTTGTTGTATTACGCCCGGGATGCCTGGTACATCCGCACCAGCCAGTTCAAAGACCGCCTGGTGGAGTTGAACCAGACCATCAACTGGGTTCCAGATCACATCAAAGATGGACGCTTTGGCAACTGGCTGGAGAACAACATCGATTGGGCCCTCTCCCGGGAACGGTACTGGGGCACGCCCCTGCCGCTTTGGGAATGCGACAACTGCGGTCACACGGAAGCGGTCGGATCGCTGAAAACCCTGTCCGAAAAGGCCGGCCGCGATTTGTCTGACCTGGACCTGCACCGCCCGCACGTGGACGAGGTCACCTGGAAATGCTCCGAGTGCGACGGGACCATGCAGCGCGTCCCGGACCTGATCGACGTCTGGTTCGATTCCGGTTCCATGCCGTACGCGCAATGGCATTACCCGTTCGAAAACCACGACAAATTCCAGGAGCAGTTCCCGGCCGATTACATCTGCGAGGCCGTGGACCAGACCCGTGGCTGGTTCTACTCGCTGCACGCCATCAGCACCCTGCTGATGAACGCCATCAGCTACAAGAACGTCATCTGCCTGGGGCTGATCCTGGACGGCGAAGGGCGCAAGATGTCGAAGAGCCTGGGCAATATCGCCGATCCCTGGGAAGTGCTCGACGCCCACGGCGCGGACGCTTTCCGCTGGTACCTTTACACGGCCAGCCCTCCGGGACAGGAACGTCGCTTCTCTAGCGAACTGGTTGGCGAGGTCGTGCGCGACTTCACCCTGACGTTGTGGAACGTGTACTCGTTCTTCGTGACATACGCCAACCTGGACAAACCCGCTCTTGCCACGCGCACCTGGAGTGAGAACCAGCTCGACCGCTGGCTGCTTTCGGAGTTGAACGTGCTCGTCCGCGATGTGACGGAGGCCTACGAAAGCTATGACGTGCCCAATGCCACCCGCCCGGTCGCGGCTTTTGTGGAGAAGCTTTCCACATGGTACCTGCGCCGCTCGCGCCGCCGTTTCTGGAAGTCCGAATCGGACTCCGACAAACAGTCCGCTTACCAGACCCTGTATACGGCGCTGGTGACGGTTGCCAAGCTGCTTTCCCCGGCCATGCCTTTCCTGGCCGAGGAGCTGTACCAGAACCTGGTCCGTTCCGTCGACCAGTTCGCGCCGGAGTCGGTCTCCCTGGTAGAGTGGCCGGGCTACGATGAAGCCTTCATCGACGAAGACCTGAATCAGGACATGGCTGTCATCACAAAGCTGGTCTCGCTCGGGCACTCCGCCCGCCAGAAGGCCAACCGCAAGGTGCGCCAGCCGCTGGCTGAGGCCGCCTTCGCGTTGGGCAGCAGGGCAGAGGGCAAGGCTGTCGGCACGTTCGCAGATTTGATCGAAGACGAGCTGAACGTCAAGACCGTGCGCCTGCTGGATGCGAGCGAGGAGGCCGTTTCTCACGAGATCAAGCCCCTGCCCAAGCAGCTGGGCCAGAAATATGGCAATAAATTCCCCGGCATTCGCAAGGCCCTGCTGGAGATGAACTCTGAAGAAGTGGCCCATGCCCTGCTGTCGGGAGAGTCTGTCCAGGTCCGGGCCGACGGGCAGGAGTACGACATCCAGCCGGATGAGGTGGAGGTCAGGGCGCAGGCCAGGGAAGGCTTCGCGGTAGCGGAAGATGGCGCCTACGTGGCGGCCCTGGTCACGGACCTGACGCCTGAGCTGGCGGCCGAGGGCCTGGCGCGCGAATTCGTCCGCCGGGTGCAGGACCTGCGTAAGAGCGCCGGCCTGGACGTAGCCGACCGGATCGAGTTGTACGTCGATGCATCCGCGGCTCTGAAGTCCGCCATCGAGGCCCATAAGGATTACATCACCGGCGAAACCCTGGCCGTCGCGCTGCACTTCGAAGCCCCGCCGGCAGACGCGCACACAGCGGAAGACGAATTCGAAGGCGAAAAAGTGACCTTCGGTGTCGTCGTCAGCGCCTGATGCCTGTTGTGTTAGAGAATCCAGCCCTATCTGTTCAGGGCTGGATTCTTTTTCTGCTACCCTATAGGTGAATGAATGTTCATTGCCAGAGCGACTGCCGTCACCGATGAACTGTACAGTGCCTTTGAACGCTTGCTCCCTCAGCTGAAGTTTTCATATTCGGCTCCCTCGCGAGAAGAAATCGAAGCGCTGGTTGCCTCCGGCTCTTCGATTTTGCTGGTCGCCCGTTACCCCCAGGCGTCCGATCCCATCGCCGCCTTTTTGACGTTGATCGTTTACCGCGTCCCCACCGGTATGCGCGCGCACATCGAGGATGTCGTCGTGGAGGAAGCCCTGCGCGGCCATGGGGTCGGCGAGGCGCTCATGCGCCATGCCTTGAAGGTGGCGCGCGAGGCAGGCGCCAACGGCGTAGCCCTGACCGCCAATCCCGGGCGCGAAGCCGCCAACCGGTTGTACCAGCGCCTGGGATTCAAGCGCTGGCAGACCAACCTGTATTTTTATGAATTCTAAGTCAGGTAATCACGAAAGTTGAAGAAGTACCCAAAAACAGGGATGCGGACGTTCGTCCGCATCCCTGTTTTCGGGCTTCCCTTGCCAGGCTTAGTTGTTGCCTTTGTCTTTGTTCTTGTCTTTGTTGTTTCCGTTCCCGTTGCCGTTGTTGCCCTTATCTTTGTTCTTATCTTTGTTGTTGCCATTGTCTTGACCGGGGGGATTGGGGTTCCCGTTGTTCTGGGAATTCCCGGGGCCTACCTGTTCCTGGCCGTTCTCGGCACGGCCGGACATGATGGCGCCCAGGTTTTCCTTGGACTTTTCACGGTCGTGCAGGATGGCCTTGCGGAACTGGCCCCAGTTTTGCGGTGTGCTGCCATCTTCCAGGGTGATAGCGCTGAAGTCGTGGCTTTGTTTCGCATCCAGGATGGCTGCGAAGGTATCCGCATCGCCTTCAAGCGCGTTTGTGATCCACAGGGCCTGGGCGATCACGCCAAAACCGATCCCTTCCTCGTGGTAATCCATCACCAGATTGTAGTCTACACCCAACAGGTCGGAGAAGAAGTCGGACAACGCGGAACCGACCGGATGTTGCGCTTCCGTTTCGGTTTCTTCTGGCGCTTCCGGGATGACGAGATCAGGATTGATCTCCGTCGGGTTGCCGATGGCATCTGGATTCACCGTCTCTTCATCTAAGACCAGGTTCAGGGCAAGGGCATCTTCGAGGCTTAATCGAATTGTCTGGCTGCCCATGTCGTCGGTCAGAGTTACCAGGACGGTTGTGGTCCCGGTTTCTGCATCGGTTTCCAAGGTGATGCTTTCGACGGTCCCGGTAATCGGGGTGGTGTCCTGGCGCGCAGGCGCTGCCCCGACGGCGATGATTTGGGTGGCAAGCAAGATCGTCGCTAACACGATGGTAGATATGATTTTCATTTTCTTCATTTGTAGCTCCTTTCTACATCTACCATGACGCGATTGTTTGCCTCAGGATATGGCCTGAAAGGGGTCGACTTTGCAAAAATGTAAGGTTTGTTTAGGAAAATGGTCACCTTTTGAACGGACTTCAGGGTCTGGATCTCAAGTAGTCTTCGGGCGTGTCCAGGTCTTGCAGGATGGTGCTTTGATCGATCTCGACGTAGTGGATGTCATCCGTGTGCCGGTTGAGGAAGTCGCGCAGGGAGGCGGGAGACATCATCGCCAGGATCTCCTCCCAGTGCGGGCGGGTCACCAGCCAGGGATGCCCGCGGCGCATCCGGTAACTGGGGACAACCAGGGACATCCTGCTTGTGCGGTACGCCTCTACGACTGCCCGCACGCTGCTCTCCTGGACCTGAGGCTGGTCGCCGAGGCCAATCAGGGCTGCCTCCAACCCGAGGCTTGAGTTCCCGCCAACCCCGTCTGGACGGAGCGCAGCATCTCCCCTGCGGCATAACCCGGGTTGAATACTGTCCGCGCCGAATCCCGGACAAGGGATTCGACCTGCTCCCGGTCGCCGCCCGTGACAACCAGAATATCATCGACATCTGCTGCTCTGAATGTGGCGATAACCGTTTCTAAAACGGTTGTCTTCCCCCAGGGCAGCAACATCTTGGGCTGCCCCATGCGCCTGGACTGGCCGGCGGCCAGGATGATGGCGGCGATCATTCCAGCAAGTCTTTCAGGCGCTGGTAGTGTTCCGGCGTGTCCACATCCAGCAGCAGAGCGTCGTCGTGCCAGGGCAGGTAGGTGACCCTGTATTTCGAAAAGATGGCCCGTCCCCCTACATCTCCTTCCAGTTTCATCAGTTCAGGGAACGCCTCCCGGTCGAACAGCACCGGGTTGGCGCGCCGGTCCAGCACCATCGGCGCCACCACCGGCGCAAGCGTGGAAGCGTGCTCTTCCACCAGCGCGTGCAAAATCGTGGGCGTCACCTGCGGCTGGTCAGCCAGCAGGAAAATGGCCCCACCAGGATACCCCTCTCCCTTCAAGGGAGAGGGGTAAGGGGTGAGGGTCAGCACTCCTTTCACAATCGAAGAAGCCTGCCCGCTCTCCCACTCTTTGTTGTGCACAACGCGGACCGGCAAACCCTGCACTGCGCCAGCAACTTGCTCCTGATGCGCCCCAGTCACCACCACCACCGGCGACAAGCCCGCCTCCAGCGCCGTCCGCGCCACCGCCCGGACGAAGGGGTTTCCGCGCCACTCCAGCAACTGCTTGGGCTGCCCGAAGCGCTGTGATCCGCCCGCCGCCAGGATGATCCCGGCGATCGGTTCGCGGACCGCATAGATTTGCTTTTCTTTCAAGCTGGATAGAATGGCTGCGTCGAAGCTGGGAAGCAAGTTTTTTGCGATCGAATCTGCCTGCGCCTGCAATTCCGGCGTGTCCGCCTGGTTGAGCAAGGCCACCCGCCGGGCGTGATCAGGGATATTCTTCAAGCCGCCTTCCGGGTGGCTCAGCACACGGGCCAGCGCTGACGGGGTGATTGTTTCGCCGGGCTGCAGTCCGCTTAGGCGCGCAAAGATTTCAGGCCGGTGCACGCTTTCTTCCCTGAGCGGCTTTCCCAAAGCGCTCACCCCGGCTACTACGATAACCAGGCGCGCAAAAGGGGGGATGGGCGGCTCATGTTCGCCCTCGGCCTTGAGCGCTTTCTGGCGCGAGCCGTCCGCTTCGATCAACAAAGGCAGGGAATGATAACCACAGAATTCGTATAACCACTTCATTGTCTCAGGGTCGAGTGGTTCGGTTCTTTCCTCTTCGATCTCGCCCGTCACCAGGATCACGCCGTTCAGGCCATGTTCCAGCGCTTCCAATGCAGCGGGGGTTGCTGCAATGACATGCCGGTCGGCCAGTGGGATTTGCCAGATGCCGAGGTGCGTTGTCGCGCTGACGATCACGGGCGCAGGCAATTCCCGGGCCAGCTGGAACAGGGCAGTGGTCTTTCCGCCGGCGCCGACGAAGGCTGCTACTGTCCATCCATCCTCGAGATGGGTCGTGTTCCCGGGAAGGTCACGGATAGAGCCGGGAAGCAGTCTCAACGCCTGAGCAAGCTTCATTTACCCAAACCGCTCACGTTTCCGAGATTTCTTTGAGGGAACGCAGATCGGCTAATCCCGATCGCTGCCCCAAACGAAAACAGCAAGGCGACCCCGCCTGCACTCAATCCGGATTTTTTCACAAAAATCTCCACTTCTATTTCTAGGTCGTCGCCCGGAGCGCGGCCAGGCCCTCTTCCACTGTGTCGTAAATCGGAAGCCTCCTGGAGGTAAGTCCGGCTATGGATAGGATCTCATGCACCGGATCAGAGAGACTGGTCAAAGCCAGATGGGCATTCTGCTGCGTGCAGCGGCGATAAAGTTCCAGCATCAGATGCAGCCCCGCGCTGGAGATGAAATCGACCTCTGACAGGTCAACCAGCAGCTTGCTGCCGTTCGTCACCAGGGCAAGGAGTTCCATTTCTATAGTTCGGCGCGCTGCCCTGTCGAACGCGCCCTTCAAGTGGACGACTGTAGCATCCTCAGTCGTTTCGATGCGATAATCCATCTGGAACTCCTTTCCTGTAAATCAATCCTTGTAGTACTCTTTACTTACACTCGATCCGGTAGCGAACCGGCTCGCTCCTGTTGCCATCGCTGTCTACCAGGGTAGCCTGGACGGTAGCAACGTAGGTGTGTCCCTCGCAATGCCAGGTGCTTGTGGCGGTGGACCGGATCCTCTGTATGGCCGGCAAATCATCGATGACTTCGTTTTCAAGTTTAATATACTGTTGCTGCGATGGATCCGACAAATCGATCAGCTCCCGCTCCACGATGTTGGTATTTCCGTCCTCATCATAAAAATTGATCTCCTGCTGGTAGACAAGCTCTTCTCCTGCATGATCCTCGCGGATGGTAACGCCCATGATGACCGGTGGATCGGTCCGGAGCAGGGCGCTTGCCAGGGCCGGCAACAAATACAAGCTGATTCCAAGCAATAGCAACAGCAGGCCAGCTCCGATCGAGGTGTTCTGGCGTTTGCTGGGAATTTTGATGCGCTCCCTGAGAAGAGGCCCAAGCGAAAAGGCCAGAAGAAAAAGGCCTGCCGCGATCAGGATGAGCGGGACCGGCGTATCTCTCAAAGCAGTCAGCGTTCGCAATTCGAATTTTCCCTTATTCTTCTTCGACTTCGAGGATCGTGTTCACCACGCGCACCCGCCGGCCGGCTGAAATCACCGACTGGCTGATCGCATCCCACTCTTCGCCGTCGATCAGCACCTTGCCGTTGGTGAAGACGATCGTGCTTGTCTCTCCCGTGGCGCCGATCAGGCCTTGTGCAGGTATGGTTTCCTCGCTTTCCAGTTCTTTTACGACTCCTCGATCTACGAATGGAATGAGAAGCACCAGGCCCGGGCCTTTATCTCCGATATACCGCCCGAGACGATAGACAGATAAGCGGTTGTTTTCCCCCACGATCCGGATTGCAGCCGCCAGGGCCACCATCAGCAGAAGGATGAACAGGCCATATATACAAAATAAAGTTGTAAGATACGTGGGAGTATTTTCCATTCATGCTCCTTCTCGTCTCTTTCAGGAAACCACATAGAGTAAGGCTGTCACTCGCACTCTGACAGGCTTACTGGAAACCCTTCGGCCACGCCTTTAACCGGATTCATTGCAGGGACAGAAGGATTGCTGCCTTGGAGGGGGTCAATATGAAGTTTAATCGAGATTGGATTTAACTGCCAGCGCGCCGCCCTTGTTTTCGGTCTGCTTCCCTTGAAGTCAGGAATAGCCTTTAATCGGCCTGGTTGAACTTTTCAATATGTTGGTAGACCTGTTCGAGCAGCAGTTGTAACTCTTCTATTTCACTTTTTGCCTGGCGGAGCGATGCGTGAATGAATTCATCCCCTCTGTCGGATTGGATTCCCAGGAGCAACTCATCGCGGGCAATTTGCTTGTTTTTTTCATCCAGCTTTACTTCCAGGCGTTTGCGATAGCCCTCGTAGAAGTTGAATTCGTTGGGCGGCTCGAGCGCAACCGGCGCTCCTTGTTTCGAGACTTCCTTGATGGTCGCCAGGAGCTCGTCCAGGTTGACGGGTTTCTGGATAAAGCGGGTTGCGCCAATGTTCAAGGCGAATTCCTGATCTTCGATCGCAACGTATGTGGCCGTAATGAAGACCACAGGGATGTCGCGGGTCTCCGGGTTGATGCGCAACCGGTGCACCAGGCCGAAACCGTCCAGTTTGGGCATCATGATGTCTGCGATAACGATTTCCGGGCGCTGCCTGGCAATGACATCCAGGCCTTCCCTGCCATTGCGCGCCGTGATTACCCGATAGCCGCTGAATGTCAGCGTGGTATCCAACAGTTTGAGGATATCGGGATCATCTTCTACGATAAGTAAATATCCTGTCTCTGCATCCATAATTCCATTTTACTCGTCTAATGGTTCTTTTTGTATATTATTTTCGTACTATTTTGGGCTTCACAGATTTTTTAGATAGTTTGTAACTACTCAATCTACAATATAAAAAGGTAGCAAAAATGGTGTGCGCGGGGGCGCACGCCCCCGCGCACACCATTTTTGCCCTACTTTTTTACCTGAACCTGAGCAGATATGATAGTTTTTCCATTACTGCACGCTTCCAATGCTAGTCCAGAAGACAGCAACGACGTACAGCGCAGTTCCTACGAACAAGATTGCCGCCAGAAGCCATTGCTTGTCAATTTTTGAGGGAGGCGGGTTTTCGTTGCTCATGTGCTCCTCCTGGTTAGAAACGATTACGGGCTGGTTTCAGGATAGCCAGCCTGGGTCGCAAGTTCAAGGCGCGCCGGCGAGGATAATCGGCTTTTGTCACCGCTACACCTGATTATGCTATACTACGCAACGAGGAGAATCTATGATTGACCCTATTCAACTTCCACTGCTACTCAAAGCCATAGATTTCGTTTTCGAAGAAGGACGCAAGATCTTGGATGAGCGTCGCGAACAAAGAAGGCTAAACAACGCCTCCCCTGGAAGTGGGGTTTCTGATCAAAGTAAGGAACCAGAACCAACGCAAGAGCTTGTGATCGCTGAACCCGAAAAGGAAGAAGAGATCAAGCAGGAACTGCTTTCCTCGCAGGTGGACGAACTTTTGTGGCAAAACCACGAATTGGAAATCCGGCATCTGGTCAAACTGCTCGAAACCTATTCTCGCAATTACTATCTTGCCAAAGAACAATACGCACAGTGGGGGACTGCACTTGTTCCTCCGATTATTGTCCATAACATGCGGGATGCAGAAAATTCCATGGTAGAAACTTTAAAACAGCTTGAAAATGTTCTCTCGAAAGTTTACAAAAAAGACATCCACCTGATCAGGTAGAACATGGGAAGCGATATGAACAAGGAAGAAATTGCTCATCTGGAAAAGATGATTGATTTACATAAAAAGAACCTCTACACCCTTGAGGAAATGTTGGCAACCTATGGCACAGATCAACCCCTGCACTTGATCAACAGCGCCACGATGGAGAGGGAGGCAATTGCCAGATATACCAAACAACTTGAAGGCATCACTTCCAGCCATGAGGAACGGGAGAGATCGCGTTTGTTGGCAAACTTGCCAAGAAGACCTTTTTTTGTGGGAAGGGAAGAAGAATTACATGCAATCCTTCAGTCTTTACAACCAACCAGTAGAACCTTTATCGTTGGAATTGAAGGCATTGGCGGCGTGGGCAAAACGGCCCTCGCCATCGAGGTCAGCTATCGCTGCATCGAAAACGAACTGTTCGAATCCGTCATTTGGATTTCGGCCAAGGAATTGATCCTGACGCTCCATGGAATAGAGCCGATTATTCCAGAGGCGAAATCACTGTCTGACATTCTTATTACGATCGGTACCAGCCTGGGGCATCACACCATTGGAAACCTGTCGATTCAAGATCAAATCAAACAGGCTTACAATCTGCTGTCCAGGCGTACCACCCTGCTGATCCTCGATAATTTTGAAACGCTCTCAAAAAAAGAACAGTCCGATATCCTCGATTTCCTGCGCAGGTCGCCGATCACCCTCAAAATCATCATTACCTCCAGGGAGCGGGTGGCCGAAGGTCAGATCATCCGGCTGCAAGGCTTATCCTTTGCGGAAAGCAGCGCCTTGTTGGAGTGGGATGCCCAACAAAAGAACATCCAACTGACGGCAGAACAGAGCAAATACCTGGCAGACCTGACCGGAGGGCTTCCGCTGGCGCTCCTGTGGGTCCAGGGGCAAATTGCGGTGCTGGGGTATTCGGTTACCAAGGTCTTGGACAAATTGAGCCTGGATGCGGATATCCCTATCCTGCAATATTGCTTCAATCACAGTTGGAATCTCTTGCGAGACGATAACGCGAAGAGGATGCTATTCGTTCTCGCCTTGCAACCCGATGCGGTTTCCAGGGAAGCCCTGAAAGAAATTACCGAGATCGAGGATGACGATAGCTTCGACATCGCAATCAGTGATCTGCTCCAGTTAACCCTGATCGAACACGAGCCTGATAAAGATTATTTTAGTATCCTGCCCCTGACGCGTAAGTACATCCGCACCCAGTTCTCCACGGACCGCGCTTTTATAAAGCGGGCTGAATCGAAGACAGCCCAGTATTATCTGAAGCTGGTATCGAAGAAAAGCGGTTACAAGGAATGGCGGGGATATGACGAGCTGTTGTTGGATCGAAACAACATCCTGTCCGTCGCGCAGTGGTGCTACAAGTCTTTACAAAAAAAACAGATCCGTTCCAATTCCCTGGCGAAGAAAAGCAGAAACATCGCAGAAATTCTGATTCAGATAGGCACCCAGTTTGGCAGCGTGCTGTGGCAACGGGCCTTCTGGTATGACCGCCTGACGCTGGCCCATGCGGCTCTAAGTGCAGCAAGATTATTATCGGACTGGAAGTCGGTCAGCACCTTCTCCAGGAACATATCCTGGATCTATTTCTACCAGGGGGATTATTTGCGCGCTTCGCAGTGGGCTGAGGAGGCGCTTTCGGCAACCCGGATGACGGAAGATGAACTCTTGATCGTGGCAGCAAAACGATCGCTGGGGACCGTTGAACTGCGCCTGGGAAATTTCGATCGCTCTGAGCGGCTGTTAAGAGAAGTTCTTGAAACCAGCACAGCCATTGCCAACGACGACTATGGAATTTACAGCAAAGGCTTCGCACAATATGGCTTGGGTGATCTTGAGTACGAGCGCGGCAATATGGCGAAAGCCAGGGAATGGTATCAAAATGCTTTGGAAACCTGGCAGGATCCTGCCAGGAAGGACCCCGTCCGGCATATCAGTTACGCGTTCAACGGGTTGGGATTTGTTGCCTTAGCGGAAAAGCAATTTGAAGATGCAAAGCGCTTCTTTACGGAAGGAATTCAATCGGCGGAGGAGTTTGGAAGGGTTGATGAGCTTGCGAGAGGGCAGCTCGGGTTGGCTTCTGTTTACTTTGAAACAGGCGCTAATTTGACGGCAGCCCTGGAGCTCATCAAGGAATTGCTTGAAAGTTTTCAACACCAGGGAATGCAATACGAAAATCAAAAAGCCCAAGCGCTTCAAGAGAAAATCCTGAAAGCGCAGGCCCATTCAACGACCTTTCAATAATAAGAAATGGACAATGAGCTAAAGATCTTCCTCCAATCTTTTAAGGAATTGGAGAACTTGTTTCACGCATTGCCACTCACGGAAATGCAATTCCAACAATTGAAGGGAATCCTTTCAAGCATTCAAGCGAATGCCAAAAGCCTGGTCCTTTACGACTTCGATCACGCATGCCTTATAATGCGCGTGCGAGAAAGTGGCTCGTGACCGACGATCAAATTAAAGGGATGGCAAAGATCGATATCTACGACTTGCGACAGGCGAACAAGGTGTACGGCGTCCCGGTCGTGGATGCGGAGTTGCACAAACTGGCATTTCAATTAATGTCGATTTTTACCCCCGATCAGGGAGATTACGTGCAGCGCTCTCCGGGCAGCGATGAGTTCAGGATCCTTTCCACCTCCAAATTGCCACATGTTTTGAAGCCTTCGTTGTCGAAGCTCTACGTGGATCAGGAAACGAATTGCCTGTTGTCCTGGGATTTTGGCGTTGGCCTGACGGAAACCGAGGCCGAGAATGAACTGCAAAAGCAACGAAAAACCTTCAGGCCTGTCGTGCTCCGCCAAACCATACTGGAGAGTCATTCGGAAATCCCAAGGCATATGGAAGGGGATAACAGTTCCCAAAACTGGAATGAGTTTAATATGCCTTATGAAAAACTTATAGATAAAATTTGTGCTATAAAGTTGCCCGCCACATTAGAGCAACAGGCAATCGAGCAGATCCGGATTACCAAAGATATTGTGGAGAACATCGCAACCAAGGACGCTTTGACAGGCGCCCTCAATGGGCTGGGAGTAAAATGGTACCTCGAACGTGCAGATGTCAAAAGCGTAGCATTGACGGACATGCTCAATATGCACGAAGGAAATACCCGGTATGGAAGTGCTGCGATCGATCAGGATCTCAAGCGATTTTCGAATGTGCTTTTCAAATATCTCCCGAAACACGAAGGATATTTGCTGTTCCGCTCCGAACGCGCCGGCGATGAATTCAAGGTTGCAGCAACCGGGGATAGTGTTGCAGAGTTGGAGAACAGGATTCGTACCGTTTGGCAAACGGATTTGCATCGCGGGTTGCTCGCATGGGATTACGGGGTAGGAAGAAATGATGTCGAGGCTCATATTGATTTGTATAAAAACAGGCTGAAGGAAACAGAGACGATGGAGATATCAGTATTAAGCGGCAAATCGACCTTTATCATTCTAAGGCCGGAGAGCGAAAGTTATCCCAGCCTGTTTAAGCTTTCGGAAGATAGTGCGCGCGTTGTCGAAGGGACGCCCATCTTTGATCTGCATTTGACCGTCCAGGCCATTCGAAATGTTGAGGATTTTTCTGCGCTGAAAAAACGCCTCGAAACCTATGCCCTGACATTACAGCCCTTTGAAATTAAAACTGGAAATATTGCCAGGATGAATGTAAACAACCAGCCAGGCAGGTTGTGGCTATTGGTAGAAAAAAATCCGTTCCTTGAAAAAATGTATAACGATCTCGGCCAGATTTCACAGGAAATGGGGTATGAGAGCTATCCTTATAAATCCCAGAACTGGTTGCCACACATCAAGATCGTCGATTTGCCGGAAAATACAACCACCCAGATAAAAGACCCAACTTTCGGGATCGGCCGGGGAGTTACGTTCACGGTCAGGCAGTTGGAGTGGACCGTGCAGAAAGGTCCCGAAACCTGGGAAATGCTGAATCAATTTCCGTTTTCGTAAAAACTATTTTTGAGTTCGATTTCCCGCCGGTTCGCCTCCCATGCAAAAAAGGGAGGCTTTTTTATTGCTTGCGCAATCTACGAACCGATTTTTTGCCTGTTACAAACCAATATTGTGCTATTATCTGATGATAAACTTATGCTGTTTCCAGGCGGGCTTGCAGTGAGGTCTGCTTGAGGAACGGACCTGGAATTCTCACGAATCATCTATGCTCCTATCAATTATCAAAGGCTATGTATCATGACAACTATCCTTGTTGTTGATACCCGCCCAGCCGATCGGCAGTTGTACACTACATTGCTGGGCTCTTTTGGGCATCGCGTATTAGAAGCCAGCGATGGTGCTGAAGCGCTGGAGGTTGCGCGCACGGAACTGCCCGATCTGGTGATCACGGAAATTATCATGCCCAACATGGATGGTTTTACCCTTACACGCCGCCTCCGGGCAGAACCCCTTCTGGCAAACGTGCCGGTCATTTTTCAAACCGTTCACTACCTGGAAACGGAAGTGCGCAGACTCGCGGAAGCGACTGGCATTCAGCATATCCTCGGAAAGCCTGCCGAGCCTCAGCAGATCTTGCAAGCGGTGCATCAGTCGCTCAAACGGGGAACAGATCCGGTCAAGTTGCCTCAAACCGGGCAGCTCCAGCGCGAGCATCTTCAGTTGCTGGCAGACAAGCTTTATGAAAAGAACCTGGAATTGGAGAGGACCAATGAGCGCCTGCGCAATCTCTCCCTGACCGACGACCTGACCGGATTAAATAACCGGCGTGGCTTTATGATCCTGGCCAACGGGCTGTTGAAATTTGCGCGTCGCGCCAACCATCCGATCTGTTTGCTGTATATCGATATGGACAGCTTGAAAAAAATCAACGATACCTTTGGTCACACGCAAGGGGACCTGGCTTTGACCCATTTTGCCCGGATCTTGACGGAAACGTTCCGCGATTCAGATGTGATCGCGCGCATGGGCGGGGACGAGTTTACGATCTTGACCATTGATGCAACGGAGGGCAGCCTCAAAACCATCCGGGAGCGCTTGGATAGCAACGTGGAAGCCTATAACCTGATCGCCGTTAACGGGTACGACCTGTCTTTCAGCATGGGAATCATCCGGGTCGACCTGGCTTCCACCCAGACCGTGGAAGCGCTGCTGGCCCAGGCAGATCAGGCCATGTATGCGCATAAGAAAAAAAGAAAGAGGAAGGTTTAAAGGACCATAGCGGGAAAAATACCGAGAAATGGGGGTTCAGCTTCCCTGGTAAATCTTTGATTTACTGAAGTTCGTTAAGTGAACAACGGTTCCATCTTGAGCCGGTTGGCTAGCCACTGCATCTGTTGATCGGACGGGCGCGCTTCGAAGCGCTGCGCGGCCTCGAGGATGCGCGGCAGGATGTGAATGTCACCGGCGGTATTGAGAAAGACCTGCGGGTTCCCAAAAATCCAGCGCACGGTCAGGTCGATATCGGCCTGCTCCTCGAGCGGGCGGTACCAGGTGGTGCGGGTCGGCTGCATGTCGTTCCAGGGAGAGCGGGTAACACCTTTGATCGTCTGCACGGCGACGTTCCGTTCCACGCAGAGGGCTTGCACCTTTTCGAAGCCGTGCGCGTAGTCCGGGTTTTGCATCATGACGTAACTGTAGGGGAGCAGCACGGAATCGAAGTCGAATGCAGCCAGGGAGCGCAGATGGAAGTCCGGGATCTGGACGCCGTGCCCGGTCACGCCGATGAAGCGCACCAGGCCTTCTTCGCGGGCCCGGGCCACGGCCTCGATGACACCGCCGGGACCAAAGGCGGTCTGCCAGTCGGCTTCCTCGTGCAGGGCGTGGAGCTGGATCAGGTCCACCTGGGAAACGTGTAAGAGGTCCAGCGAGCGGCGGATTTCATCGTAGGCGGCCTCTTTCGTACGCTGTTCGGTCTTGGTCGCCAGGAAAAACGGCCTGCCATGCCGCCGGATCCAATCACCGAGTAGTTCCTGGGAGCGGCCGTAGCTGGCGGCGGTGTCCACGTGGTTGACGCCGTTCTGCAGGAGCAGGTCCATGGTGGCGTCCACCTCTTTTTGAGGCGTATCCCAGAAGGCAGCCGCGCCGAAAATGGTGCGGGTGCTCTCGTGGCCCGTGCGGCCGAAGGGGAGGGTGGGGATCATGAGAATCTCCTTTGTAGACGGTCTGTTGTCATCTTTTCTCTCTATCTTCCAACTCTTGGAACATAGCAAGTATAACCCCGTCAATCTCGTTCAGCACCTCGTTGTTCTAAAAAACGGATGACTTTGGAGCAAGCGATTCCAATTGGATCCTATTTGGGGTTGTAAATTGAATTTCACAGGCGTATACTCGAACAGAACAGAAGAGCCTTATTTGTAAAACGAAAAGGAGTTCCCGTGTCACACCACCATTCCATATTTTGTATCCTTCCCCCCTATTTGCTCGAGCAGGTCGCGCAGAACGGCACAGAGGCACAGAGCGATTTTGCTGAACAGACCCTGGCCTTATCGCAGCCAATCCGTGAAAAACGGCAAAGCCTGACCCCCGCTGGCAGGCGAGGTTATACCGGTGGGCAACCACAGGCTGCCGTGGAAGTAACAAAGCAGCGCTCGGTCTACACGGCGAATTCTGGCACCTCCCTGCCGGGTACCCTTGTCAGAAGCGAAGGCGACGCCCCTGTGGCCGACGTTGCTGTCAACGAAGCCTATGATGGCTCCGGCGCAACGTTCGATCTGTATGACGCCATCTTTGGAAGGAACTCCATTGATGGCCGCGGGCTCAAGCTCATCTCCACGGTCCATTATGGCCAGAATTACGACAATGCTTTTTGGGACGGCGAGCAAATGGTGTACGGCGACGGTGACGAAAATTTGCCGGCCTCGCAACGCTTGTTCAACCGCTTCACCATTTCCCTGGATGTGATCGGCCACGAACTGACCCACGGCGTGACACAATACGAAGCCAACCTGACCTACTCGAACCAGCCAGGCGCCTTGAACGAAGCCCTCTCCGATATTTTCGGCTCCCTGGTCAAGCAATACCAGCGCGGGCAAACCGCGGACCAGGCCGATTGGATCATCGGCGAAGGCCTGTTCACCTCCAATGTCAACGGGGTGGGCATCCGCTCCATGAAGGCCCCCGGCACTGCTTACAACGATCCTGTGCTGGGCAAGGACCCGCAGCCCGGGCACATGGATGATTATGTCAACACCAGCCAGGACTACGGAGGCGTACATATCAACTCCGGCATCGTGAACCATGCTTTTTATTTAACCGCGGTCGAGATCGGCGGCTTTGCCTGGGAAAAGGCCGGGCGGATCTGGTACAAGGCGCTCACCGAAAAAATGAAGAGCACCACCAATTTCCAGGGCGCGGCGGATCTCACCTTCGAAGCGGCCGGCGAGCTGTTTGGAACGGACAGCCTGGAACAAACCGCCGTGAAAAATGGCTGGGCCCAAGTCGGCATTGCGGTAACGGCGCTTCCCGGACCAACTCCAGAGCCGCCCCCCGAGCCAACCCCGGAACCCACCCCCGGAGATGGCTGTTTGACGTCACTTCTGCGTGCAATTGGATTGGTAAAATGATGCCTGCTCCGGTTGCCTGATCCGGCGTTCTTCGCGCAGGATAGCCGGACCCTGGAAGAGACGGCTCAATTTACGGAAAGAATCGCAGGCATTCTGGGCGAGATCGGGCCGGCTCATTGGCAGGACTGCCTCAACCGTTGGCAATATATTCTCAATTCATTGGCAATCTTCAGCCCACTCATTGGCAATAAATCCCCACTTGATTGGCAATGTTTTGCGAACCCACTGGCAATGATTTTATAAATCATTGCCAGTGGGTTTTCCACTTCGTGGAAGTGGTTTTCTGGATTCCTGGGAGGACATCTAACAAGACTGTAAAGCGCCCCTGCGAAGAAAGCGGCGAAGCTGACAGGATTGCAAAGCACAAACAAACCTGTAGTATATATAATGGCGGCGTTGCCAGCATGATAAGGCAATACGATCCATCCCTTTGCCCAAGGAGAAAACAACAATGGCACACCGCATCAAAGTAATCAGTATGATTCGCCCGCGCATCAAGCAGGGCACAACGGTTCAAAGGCCTGAACTCTTGCGCGCGGCCTCGTATGCCACCGGTCTCGTGGAAGGCGTATACGATCTGTGCATGCGCGAATTGCACTACCAGATTATCTTTTTCCTGCGCCAGGGCCGCGCTGTCAAAGTGGAGGGGCTGGGCACCTTGACGCCCATCGTCGGCCTGGATGGTAGTTTCGGCATCCAGTACCGGCCCGACAACGCCCTCATCCAGGCCCTGAACCTGCGAGGCGTTTTCACCGGCAAGATCCGCAACCGCGAACATCTCGGTAAATCGCCGGACGAGCTGGTGGCCTGCTGGAACGAACTGCATCCCGAGGATCCGGTGACGAAATAGAGGCCTGCAAGAAGAGACAGCCGTAGGATATATCTTACTCCTATGCCGACAATCCATATCAGAGATATCGATACCTATTACGAAATCACCGGTCAAGGGCAGCCTCTGTTCCTGATTCACGGCCTGGGGTCCAGCGCGCGGAATTGGGAACTCCAGGTCGATTATTTTTCGAAGCGGTACCGCGTAGTCACCTACGATGTGCGCGGACACGGGCGCTCGAGCAAGCCGCCGGGTCCGTACAGCATGCGCACCTTTGCGGAGGATGCGGCTGCGCTGCTCACCGCGCTGGAAGTTGTTCCCGCGCATGTGGCCGGAATCTCGATGGGCGGCATGATCGCCTTCGAGCTGGCAGTCCGTTTCCCCGAACCTCTTCAAGAGTCTGACGATTGTCAACAGCGTGCCCGATATGCGCGTGGTATCGCCCCTGGAACACCTGGAGATGTGGCAGCGCTTGTTGATTATGAAAATGGTGGGCGTGCGCACGATGGGTTGGGCTTTGAGCCGGCGCCTGTTCCCCCAACCGGATCAGGAGGAGTTGCGCCAGACCTTTGTAGAACGCTGGGCCGAAAACGACAAGCGTGCTTACGAAGCCGCCTTACGGGCTTTACTCGGCTGGAGCGTAGAGGACCGGCTGGGAGATATTCAGCCTGCTACGCTGGTCGTCGCGGCGGACCGAGATTATTGGTCCCTGGAGGTCAAGAAAGCGTACGTGGCACAGATTCCTGATGCCAGGCTGGCCGTGATTGAAGATGCCCGCCACGCCGTGGCTGTGGAAAAACCGGAAGAGTTCAACCGGGCCCTGGCGGATTTTCTGGCATCGCAGGAGTAAAAACTGGTTCTACCGTTTCCGACGGGAAAGACGGGGGAACCTGAAAACTCTTTTTCCCCTTGAAGCTGTTTAGAATGATGGGCCGATCGACAGCATGCTCAGGACCCACCAGGCGACCAGCACCAACTCAACGAAAGCATCCCCCAGATAGATGGGCGAGATCACGCGTTTGGCGACGTACACCACCTCCACGATGCTCAGACCGAACGCGCTGCCGAGGCCCAGGAAGATGACCGGCGCGTTCACCTGCCCCCTGAATTGCGCAAAGAGCAATGTGACTCCAATGACGGCCAGACGCCCGTAACGAAGAAGTAAAGCCCCTGCACCAGCGCGACGGTATATTCCATTTTGCACCTCAGGCAAACAGGAAGGCTACCACAAGCGTTCCCGGATTTCCGGCTTTGCCAAAATGGCCTCCAGCACGCCGCCGCCGACGGACAGGGCCTTGTCAGAGACCAGGGTACAGGCTTCGCGGTTGTCGCGGGGGTCGACGTCGCCGATCTTCAGGCCGGCCGTCACGAGCAGGCCGGGGTGGATCAGACCGCGCAACACGCCCGGAAAAGGGCTGACGATTTTCGATTTTCGATTTTCGATTGTCCGATTGTATCTCCCCAATCAGTTCGCCCGGCTCTAAATGATCACCAATCTGCGCGTAACCAAGAAGTTGCCCGTCTACCGGCGCGCGCAACACGCGGCGCGGGTCGCCTTCGGGCTGGCCGCTGTCGGGCTGGGTCGTCCCGTCCCAGTAGACCCGTCCCAGGGTGTGGCTGCGGCGGGTTTCGATCACGGCGTCGCAGTTCCGGCCGGCGTGGAATCCAGGCCCGAGCCCGATGTGAAGCGCGACGTCGACCGGAAGGGGGGCGGGGGGCTGCTTGGTCAGGCGTCCATCGATGACAATCGGGATAGAACCCGCGGTCAGGATGGACGCGTCCGGATCGACGATCACCGGGATCTCTCCCGCCTCCAACGCCCCCTGAAGCTGTTCCCGATTAACCAGCCTGCCCGTGACCCCTTCGATCGTGATCTGCCCGGCATAGACCGCCTCGGCGAACGAAACCGAGCGGCGCACGGCCAGCGGCTGCGGCAACTCGCTGATCAGGACGTGGAGCCCCGCGCGGTGCAGGCGCAGGGCCACGCCGGAAGCCAGGTCGCCCCCGCCACGGATGAGAATCAGGGCTGCCATGGGACTATTCAACTGCCGGCTCAAGGGGTTTGGCTTCCGTAGGACGTTCGAGCAGCAGGTGGCCGAAGGCGTACAGGCTCAGGTAAACGAACAGGAAGAAGGATGAGAACAGGCTGGCAAACAGGAGCGAGCGGTTGGTTGGGTGGAGCAGGTAGTACCAGCGTGAAGCGGGCCATGCCGCCGAAGTTCCCGAGGATATCCCAGGAGTTCCAGCGCAGGAAGCGCCCCATGTATACGCCAACGCTGGTCAGCCCGGCGACCGCCAGGACGAATCCCCAGCCAAACCAGCGGCCGAATTCGCGCCGCACGATCTCCTGCATCAGGAACAACGAGACCATGCCGAGGAACAGGCCGGTGAAAGAGAACCAGATCAGCATCATGACGTCATACCAGACCGGCACGTCAACCCCGGCGGTGCTCAGGTGTTGCAGGTCGGTCAACATGTAAGGCGCGTTGGGGAAGAAGATCAGCCATAACACTGCGCTGGCAGGCACGAACAGGTACAGCCAGCGCCGGCGGATGGAGGTAATGTAGATCAAATAAGCGATGCCGAAGGGAATCCAGGCCAGGAACAGGTTCCAGACCAGAAAAGTGTAATGGGGCGAGCCGGTCATCACAGCGCGGAAGCGCACCAGCGCCACGCAGACGACGGAGGCGCCCGCCAGCAGGCCGAAGACCGTCAGGCGGTATTTGTTGTGGGCGAATTGTTGCTGGAAGGATTTCACAGGCTCCCCCCTGTCTCCCTACTGTGTTCGTGCAGCATGTGGCTGAACGAATACAGCAGCAGGAAAATAAACAGGAAAAAGAAGGTATACAGCAGGGTAAAGGCCGCCAGGCGCATGCTCGGGTCGACCACAACGCCCAGGATCTCGATCGCCGTTTCTGTGGGCCTTTGTAGGATATCCCAGGAGTTCAAGCGCACGAAGCGGCCGATGTAAATCCCGAAGCTGCTCAGGCCCGAGATCACAAAGACGAAAGTCCAGCCTACTGCACGCCCGAACCTGCGAATGACCAGGTCTTGCATCAAGTACAGCGAGATCACGCCCAGCAGCATGCCCGTCCACGAGCACCAGACGATAATAATGACGTCATACCACAAAGGCGCGCCGCCGGAACTTCTCGCCAGGTCCTGCAGATCGGTCAGCATGTAGGGCGCGTTGGGATAGAAGATCAACCACAAAAAGGCGGTCAGCGAAAATACCAGGTATAACCCTTTTCGTTTCCACAAAAGGGCGTGGGTAAAATAGGCCAGGATGAACGGGATCCAGGCCAGGAACAGGTTCCAGATCAAGCCGAGATGGCGTCCGGATTTGCTGTAGGCCACGCGCGCGGCGACGAGCGCAATGCACACCAGGCAGCCGGTGTTGATCAGCACAAAGACCGCGATGTTATGCCGGTTGTACGCGTAAGAAATCCATATTTGGTCTAGGCATGTCATTCTTTTGCCTTGCGCAAATACAGGATCAAATCCAGATCGCCCGGCGATTGGCCGTAACCGGTCAGCAAGGCGGCCGCCTCGCTGCGGTGTTGGGTGCCGTGGTTGATCAGGTGCAGCATCAGCTGCCAGAGCATGTTTTCGTAAGGCCACCGCCTGTGGTCGTGTAATGGATGGTTCGATCGAGCGCTTCTTCTTTGATGTTCTCAGCGAAGGCCAGCAGCGCGCTTTCCTCTTCGTGCCAGTGCGAGCGCAGCGACTCCAGGGTCGGAAAATCTTCCGGCAGGAACCACGACCGAAGGGGACTTGCCTTCCCAACGTTGGCGCCAGAGCCACTCCGCAAAGAGGAGGTGGACCAGCATTGCCGCGCAAGCCGCCGTCGCTGAAGGGCGCGGGCGCCAGAAATTGTTCGGTTGTCAGCCGGGCCGCAGCATTCCAGATCCGGGCGTTGGCCCAGGCGTTATAACGGTATAGGCGTGACGATTTCGTTTTTCTTCATTGCAGGAACTCCAACAGCAGCGGGTTGGCTTCGTCCGGTTTTTCGTAGTGCGGGATGTGCCCGCAGTGGTCGAAGGCGTGCAACGCAGCCTGTGGGATTGCCCTGCAAACGTCTTTGCTGTGCTGAACGGGACAGTTTTATCGTCCCGGCCCCAGAAGAGCAGGGTGGGGGTGCCCTGTTCCCCGACCTGGCGATAGGTTTCCGAAAAATCTCCCAGCATGCCGCTGCGTACGGTCGCAAGCAGGGCGCGCATGAAGCCTTTGTATTGCATCTGAAGCATATATTTTGCAACGAACGCCTTGAGGTTGGCCCGCTCGTAGAAATCGGATTGCACGCCTTTGGCCAATCGCCCGCTGCCGAACAGGCCCAGGGCCAGCTCGCCAACCCCGGGCGCTGCCGCCGCTTTGAGCAGCCTGGCAAGCGTGACCGGCTTCGCTCCGGCCGGGTCGACCAGGACCAGCTTGCGAACCCGTTCCGGGAAGCGCGCGGTGAAGGTAGCGCTGATCGGCCCTCCCATGGAAAGTCCAATCAGGTCAATCTCGCTCAAAGCCAAGTATATCCAGCAACTCTCTCAATTGCTTGCAAAACAGGTCAATATCGTAACGCAAGTGGGGCCGGTCCGAGAAGCCGCGCCCGAACAGATCGTAGCGCAATACCCGGAAGCCCGAGTCTGCCAGGAACCGGAAGGTCGGGTCCCAGATGAAATAGGGAACGGAGAAGCCGTGCACCAGGGCCACCGGCCGCCCGTCTTGCGGCCCGCCCAATTCATAATGCGTGCAACCGTCGGAAAGAGCAACGAAGCTACCCGAGCGCGCTGGAACGGGTAGCTTCGTTGAGGTCTTTGGTTTCACCGAGGTAGGGAAAGGTCCAGGACATGATCATGCTCCCTGAGCGGAGCGACCAACAAGAGCGTCAGTCGAAGGGCCCTGCGACTGCGCCGCAAAACCATGCGGCTCCGCTCAGGGCGAATTTTATATCTTCCCCAGCCCGCGCAGGACGCGTTCCGGCGTCAATGGAAACTCGTCGTACCACACGCCGGTGGCATCGTGGACGGCGGCGGAAATGGCTGCCGCGGTGGGCAGGAAAGGCATCTCGCCCACCCCGCGCGCCCCCCAGGGTCCGTTCGGGTCGGGGACTTCCAGGATGACCGATTCCACTTTGGCGGGGATATCCCAGATGGTGGGGATCAGGTAGGTGCTGAGCTGGTCGGTCAGGACGTAACCGTCCTTGGTCTTGTAATCTTCCAGCATGGCATAGCCCTGGGCCTGCACCACCCCGCCTTCGATCTGGCCGACCACCAGGTCGGGATTGATGGCTTTGCCGAGGTCGTCGGCCGCGACGATGCGCAGCACGCGCACGTGCCCGGTCTCGGTATCCACCTCCACTTCCGCTGCCTGGGCGGAATAGGCATAGGCGAAGTTGGGCATGGAGTGGCCGGTCTCTTTGTCGAAGGGCGTGGTAGGCGGGGCCAGGTATTTGAACTCGCCGACCGCCGGACGCTCTTCCAGCTTCCATTTTTCCAGCGCTGCGGCCGCGGCGCCGCGGATCGAATTGCCCGACATAAAGGTCATGCGCGAAGCCGAAACCGAGCCGGAGTTGCCCATGCTGGCCGAATCGGAGGCGATCACGGTGACCTTTTCGAACGGCACGCCGACGGCTTCCGCGGCCATCTGGGCCATGACCGTGTGGGTCCCCTGGCCGACTTCTGCGCTGGCGTGCAGCAACACCACCTGTTCGATCTCGGCCTTGCCGTGCAGTTCCACCCGCGCCCAACAGTTTTCCTGGTAACCAAACGAGAAGCCGACGTTCTTGAACCCGGCTGCAAAGCCGCGCCCGCGGACCAGATGGCCGTTCGCCTGCTTTTTATAATGCGACCAGTCGAATTTGTCGGCGGCAGCCTGGATCACTTCGGGGACGCTGACCGGGCCCGGGGCCGGGGTGCCCACCCCGAGGGTCAGCCCGTCGCGCAGGGCGTTCTTCAAGCGGAACTCGACCGGGTCCATGTTCAGTTTTTCGGCCAGTTTGTCCATCTGCAATTCGGCCTGGTACAGCGCCTGGGGCGCGCCAAAGCCGCGGAAAGCCGCGCCAGGAACGTTGTTGGTGTACACGCCGTACACGTCGCTTTTGACGTTGGGGATAAAGTATGGCCCGATGCAGGTGATGGCTGAATTTCCCAGCACCTTGTTGGTGGTGTACATGTAAGCGCCGCCATCGCCGATCACTTCGATCTCGGCAGCCACCAGCTTGCCTTCTTTGGTAGCGCCCCATTTGCCGCGGATAACGGTCGCGTGGCGTTTGCCGTGCCCGATCATCGATTCCTGCCGGCTCCAGATGATGCGCACCGGGCGCCGCAGCTTGGACACTGCCAGAGCCAGCGCAATCTGGACCGACATATCTTCGCGCCCGCCGAACGCTCCGCCAATGGCCGGGTAGACCACCCGCACGTTTTCGTCGGGAAGGCCGAGCGCGTGGGCGATCTGCTCGCGGTCAGCATGCGTCCATTGACCGCCGGCGACCACGGTGATGTGTTCCTCGTCGTCGAGATACGCCAGTCCGGCTTCGGGCTGCAGGTAGGCATGTTCCTGGACGGGCGTGCGGTATTCGTCCTCCACGATCACGTCCGCCTGCTGGAACCCGGCTTCGAGGTCGCCTTTGCGGATCTTGTAATGGACGCAAATATTGGAATCGCCGATTTCCTCATGCACGCGCGTCGCGCCGGGTTTCATCGCTTCTTCCGCGTCCAGGACCACAGGCAGGTCTTCGTATTCGACTTCGATCAGCTTTCGAGCGGCGGCGGCCTGGGCTTCGGTTTCCGCCACGATAAAGGCCACCTGGTCGCCCACGAAGCGGACCACGTCCGCGCCCGGTTTGTCCGAGCCCGGACCGCACAGCACGGGCTGGTCCTGCCATTGCAGGCCGTACTCGTTGACCGGGATATCTTTTGCGGTGTAGATGGCGACCACGCCCGGCGCAGCCAGCGCGCGATCGAGGTCTATCGTTTTGACGCGCGCATGCGGGCGTCCGGCAAACAGGATTTTCATATGCAACATGCCCTGCATGGACAGGTCGCCGGAATACGGCGTTTTCCCTGTCACTTTGCCAAGGGCATCGATTCGGGTTAGAGGTTGACCGACAACTTTAGTAGCCATAGATATTTATCGTTTGTATTTTTTAACCTTGACTCTGGGCGGCGGGGCGTCCGTTGGCCCGTAGCGCGAAGGAGCGCTGAGCCGGTACATGAATGCATACAGCATTGTCATAACCCCGCCAAGGATGATGATAAACAGCACGGTGAGAGCCAGGATCGCCAGGATCCCATAACGGGCAAACACAGCCTGGTACGCCTGCGCAACCATCGGCGCGACCCGTAACCAACCCGGCGTCTGGGGCGTGAACAGTAATTCCTGGGGGATCAGGCCCTGCTTCTGTAAAGCGGGCATCGCCAGCTCTGCAGCGGCATAGGACAGGATCGGTATGAGCACTATCAGCAAACAGCCAATTCCCCGCCAGATCGGCGGTGGCCCTTCGCGCCGGACTTCTTCGCGTTTGACGCCTGACTGGTATTTTCCCATGTCTCCTCCGGTTACGCCTTCAGCTTGCTGGCGTCTTCGATGGCTTGGACGATCTTGTAGTAGCCGGTGCAGCGGCACAGGTTCCCGGTGATGGCCTGCTCGATCTCATTGCGGGTAGGGTTCGGACGTTCTTCCAACAGCTTGGCAGCCGACATCAAAAAGCCGGGCGTGCAGTATCCGCATTGCACCGCGCCATCGTTGATGAACGCCTGCTGGACCGGATGGAGCTCTTCGCCCTGCGCCAGGCCTTCGACGGTGATAATTTCAGCTCCGTGGGCGCGTGGCGCTGGTACGAGGCAGGCCATGACGGCTTTGCCATCCAAAAAGACCGTGCAGGCACCGCATTCGCCTTCCGCGCAGCCCTCTTTGGTGCCGATCAACTCGCCCTCTTCGCGCAGCAGGCGCAGCAAGGTTTTGTCGTGTCCGCTGGTGAAGGTATATTTCTTGCCGTTGATAGTGGTCTCGATAGGGCTGTCAGGGAAACTGGCAACCGGGGAATAGGTAGTGGAGACTGGTTCCTTTCCCCACAGAAGCACCGGCTCATCCGGGACCGTGGCCTGCTCCTCCCCATGCAGCAGGGAGCGCAGCCCGCGCGCCGTGCACACGCGGACCATCTCGCGCCGGTAGGCTGCCGAACCGCGGATGTCGTCGATCGGGTGGGCTGCTTCCATTGCCAGCCGGGCCGCTTCGGCGACGACATCCTCGTTCAGCTCTTTGCCGGCCAGGAATGTCTCTGCTTCCGCGGCGTGGATGATAGTCGGGGCGACCGCTCCCAGGGTGATCGCTGCCTTTTTAACGGTGTCAGCCTCAAAATCCAGCACGACCGCAACGTTGATCACCGAGATGGCCTGCGCGCGCCGCAACGCCAGCTTGATGAACGTCCCGCGCTGGCTCTTTTTCATGGCCGGGAAAGCGATGTCCACCAGGATTTCGTCCGGCTGCATCACCGTCTTGCGCACCCCGGTGTAGAAATCCTGCAAGGTTACTTTCCGCTCGCCGCGGGCCGAAGCCAGCACGACCCAGGCGTTCAGCGCCATCAAAGGGGTAATCGTGTCGTTCGCGGGCGAAGCGGTGATCAGGTTGCCTGCCACCGTAGAACGGTTGCGGATCTGAGGCGCGCCCACTTCCCAGGAAGCGCGCGCCAGAGGGAACGCGCGTTCGCGGATGAGCTTGGAGGCCGCACAATGATTGTGCGTCACCAACGGTCCCAGGTGGATCACATCGTCTTCGTCCAGGATGATCTGGTCCAGGCCCGGAACACGGGTGATGTCGATCAGGGTGTCGATCCCCCTGCGAACACCGCGTTCGAGTTCCAGGATCAGGTCGGTGCCACCAGCCACGATACGGGCGCCTTCCCCCTTCTCGCCCAAAAGGCGGACTGCCTCTTCTGTGGTGGCTACATTGAAATACTCATGCCACATAGGCTTTCCTTTTTAGTGTCATTGCCTGCGACACGCGCGCATCGTCCCGATGTCCTTCGGGAGGCACGCGTGCGAAGGGCGTTGCCCCGAAGCAATCTCCTAATTCGAGGAGATTGCTTCGCTCCCTACGGTCGCTCGCAATGACATGTTTTAATAAAGATTATTCGATGCCGCCGCCGTTGATCATGGCATACCGGCGATCGAAGGTGGTGACGGCTTCGCGCGCCAGGCCGATCAGGTTGCGGATGGCAGCCTTCAGGCCCTCTTCTTCTCCCATGCTGGCTTCGATGTTATCCAGCGCACGGTCGATTTGCTCTGCCACCTGGAAGAACGCCAGGTCGTATTGGTACAATTGCGCCAGTTCCTCTTCCTTGATCTTGACGGCGTCGAAGAAGCCGGCGTATCCATAGGTTGCGGTGCGGATCTTATCTGCGAAGGTGCGCAGTTGGATGGCCGCCTGCTCCATATCGTCGATCAGCGCGATCATGCCTGCGTTGACCATGTCCGTCTGGATGTTCGAGGTGCGCTTCCACAGCTCCTCGAAGCGGTCTGAGACCGATTTGCGTAACAATTTGTCCGCAGCGCGCCGGTTTTGGCGCTCGATGTAGCCGCTGAAGCCGGGAATATGCGAGGCCAGCCTTTTGACGGCGTCCATCTGGCCGCTTACTTTATCGAATAGATTACTCATGTGTGCCTCCTGAATTCATATACGCAGATTTGCGGCGTTGGCCTCGGTTTTCCGGGTTCATTATAGCCTGAGTTTGTGGTTATAATCAAGAAAGGTGACTATCAGCATATGCTTATGGAAGAGAACCGAAAATGGTGTGCGTGGGGCGTACGCCCTCACGCACACCATTTTCGGGATTTCCTCGCTAGGTCTCGGCAGGTAGCAAAAAAGCAATTATTTACCCCATTTTCAAGGAGAATGTAATATGGACGTTAAAGAACTGCTCGATTTGGTGGATGGCAGCCTGCAAGTGGAAGGGACGGCCGTCAAAGTCCTCGACCCGGACAAACTTCGGGAAAAGATTGGCAAACTGGTGGAAGTATCCGCCCTCGGTTCGGGCGCAGCCCAGGGCTGGGCCCGTTATCTGGTCCGCTCGGCTGCGTTGGACCTGGGGATCGTACCTGCTTCCATCCACGAGCTGTATCTGGCCCGGGGCCGGGGCGATGCCCCCATTACCTGGACTACCCCCGCCTTCAACCTGCGGGTGCTGTCTTACCATGCGGCCCGCGCGATGTTCCGCGCCGCCCAAAAGATCGACGGGGCGGCCTTCATCTTCGAGATCGCCCGCTCCGAGATCGGGTACACCGGCCAGCGCCCGGCGGAATATGCCACCAACATCCTGGCAGCGGCCATTGCCGAAGGCTACCGGGGTCCGGTCTTCATGCAGGGTGACCACTTCCAGGTCTCAGCCAAACGCTTCGCCGCCGATAAGCAGAGCGAGGTGAACGCCCTCAAAACCCTGAGCACGGAAGCATTGGCGGCCGGTTTCTACAACATCGACATCGACACCTCTACGCTCGTGGACCTGAGCCAGCCGACCGTGCCCGAACAGCAGACCCTGAACTACCTGCTTTCAGCGCAGCTCGGCGCATACGTCCGTGCCAACGAACCGGAGGGGATCACGACCTCTCTCGGCGGGGAGATCGGTGAGGTGGGCGGCTATAACACCACTGAAGAAGAATTACGCGCCTATATGGAGGGCTACCGGGCCGAAATGGGCAAACTGGCTCCCGGAGAACCCGGGCTGAGCAAGATCAGCATCCAGACCGGCACCTCCCACGGTGGAACCGTGCTGGCAGATGGCTCGATTGCGCCGGTCACCCTGGATTTCGACACGCTCAAAAACCTGAGCATCATCGCCCGGGAAGAATACGGCCTGGGCGGGACCGTCCAGCACGGCGCCTCCACTTTGCCCGAGGAGAACTTCAACCAGTTTGTAAAATATGAAGCGATCGAAGTCCATCTGGCCACCAATTTCCAGAACATGTTCTTCGACCTGGCCCCTGAGGGGTTACGGAACGAAATGTACGCCTGGCTGGAGGAAAACCACGGCAAGGACCGCAAGCCCAACATGACCGACGAGCAGTTCTATTACAAGACTCGCAAGAACGCGATCGGTCCCTTCAAGGAAAAGCAATACGATATGTCCGAGAGCGAGAAGGAACGGGTCAGCTCCGCCTGGGAGGAACAGTTCGGGCGCTTATTCGACCTGCTGGGCGTAGCCGGCACCCGCAAGTATGTGGAGGAGTTCGTGGAGCCTGTCAAGGTCTGGCCGGAGTTATCGATGTACGTGCAAGAGGAAGTTGGCGCGGAGGATGTGAGCGACCTGGCCGATTAGTTGAAAAAAAGGTGACGGTCACTTCCAAAGTGACCGTCACCTTTTAAAAAGCGGCTCTACCGTTTCAGAAGGGAAAATTACCAGGTATCGGGCCGCTATCCCGTTATACACGGCAGAACCTAAAAAGCAGGCGGCAAAGTTGCTAGAGGGCGTTATCTACCCACCTGGTCTGTTGTTCATCTGTAATGAGATTTTCTGCCCGCCACTGCTTGCAGCGTTCCGCCAGGCGGCCGGCGTGTTCGTAGTAATAGGGTTCGTTGCGGCGTTCCCGCTCGTAGAGCACGTACGGCTCCAATTTTTCCCAGGATTTGGCGATCATGGGATGCATCCAGGGCATGATCAGGTCATCGGGGATCCAGCCGGATTGGGTCAGGAAGGCCACCCGGTCGAGCGAGTTGAGCACCTTTTTCATCGCTTCCCGGTCTTCCCGGCCCAGGTTTTTCAACCCGGCGGCGGGGTCATCATCCAGATTTTGAAAGATCCGCCTGCGGGCGGCGATATTTTCCGGCGAGTTCAACTCTCCAAACAGCCGGTCGGCGATATCCATGTAACGAGTATTGGCGACTTCCGAAAGCTCCTGGTAGGCAATATAAGCGGCGCCGAAGACAGCAGCGGCAGTGACAGCGGTAGAGAGCGCTTCGAGGGTTCCGGTGAGATTGGTGACAGTGGAGAATGTGTTCCAGGTCACCGAAATTGCGAAGAGCGTGACCAGGCTGGCCAGAAATATGACCGTCGTGGTGATAAGCGTTTTCCTGAATTCTTTATTCTGCATGGAAGATTCCTTTCGAATAAATTGCTACCTTACGTTGAATAATGTCTTTTGCTTTGCAATCAGTGTAGAAGAAAAACATCAAAACGGCAAGAGGGGTATCAAGAAAATGTGCAAGCAGATTTCTGGAAATCCTTTTCTTGCATTAAGGTGTTCTACTATTGGAAGAACGCGTATACTCGCGTTAGGGTTTCACATTTGGCCGTCTTTCAGGAAGAAGAGACTTTAAAAATTGCTCAGGAGGCTGTTATGGTTCTCAAACCAAAGGGATTTGACCGCGTCGGCTTTGTCCAGTGTTTTCTGGCGGCGTTCTTCGTGTTATGGTTCCTGATCCTGCCTCGGACGGGCCTTTATTTTGCCTGGCCGGTTGTCCCGGAATTAACTGCCCTGTTCCTGGGAGCCGGATTCCTCTTGCGCAGTTACTTCGGCTATCACCTGTGGCGGGAGAAGTACTGGTATCCCTTAAGGTGGAGCATGGCCGGCGATTTCGCCTTTCTAGGGGTGTTGTTTGTGACTACCTGGTGGCATATCGAGGAGATGAACTGGAATTTGCAGGGCGTTGGCAATGGGTTGAGGCTATTTAGCCTGGTTATTGTGCACGTTTGGGTGCTGGCGTATACGTTCGAACCCTTAAGCGTATTTCTGCTCCATCCGCGCGGCGCGGACGTAAACGCTCCGGTTCCGGTGGAACTGGCTGAGGGAAAATTACAAAATTCGCTCAAGTCTGCCTTGGTGGCCATTTTCTTTGCAGGGGCGGCGTTGTGGGCGCTGCTATTCTTCACGCCTGCGTTTGCCAATTCGCGCTGGCCCTGGGAGCTCAACCCGTTCGATTCTCGCATCATGTCCGCCTGGTTTGCGGGCAGTTCCGTCTGGGCGGTAAGAATGTATTTCATGGAAGACTGGGCGGAGGTGAAAATGGGCGTGCGAGCCCTGCTTCTGTTTGTGCTCGGCTTGCTCGGCGTGTGGTTGGTGTCCTTTCCGCGCTATGAATTAAATCATACGCCTATCGCCAGCAGGCAGGGGATAGTCTACGGTTTAGCGCTGGTGGGCATGGCCGCCTGGTTGTTGTTTGCTTACTGGCAGCAGGAGCGGGCGCGCAGGATACGCGATGATTTGCTTTCTACCACGGAGCGGAAGGCCACGACAGTATAATCTTGATGGAGCGGGTACCTCCGCGCGCGGCTTGCGCTGTGGGGAATACCCATTGGAAAAGGAATCTCTATGCCAGTCTCAGACCAGGGCGTCAACCTGGATCGTTACATGCTCATCCCGCGCACGGCGATTTTTGTGCGCCGCGGCGACTCGTTCCTGCTGTTGAAAGGTGCGCCGACCAAGCGCCTGTGGGCGGGCAAATACAACGGACTGGGCGGGCACGTAGAGCAGGGCGAAGATGTTTTGTCCGCGGCGCGGCGCGAGCTTTTGGAAGAGACCGGCCTGGAGGCCGACCTGTGGCTGTGCGGCACGGTGGTGGTCGATAGCGGCCAGAACCCGGGGATCTGCCTGTACGTCTTTAGCGGGGAGTGCCAGCAGGGCGAGCCAAAACCGTCCATAGAGGGAGCAGCCACATGGGTCCCGTTCGAGGCGCTGGAGGGGTTGCCGGTCGTAGAAGATTTGCCAGTCCTGCTCGGTTGCATTGCGGGGATGGCGCCCGGAGACGTTCCGTTCTCCGCCCGCTCGTCCTATGCTGAAGATGGAGGCTTGACCGTCAGGTTTGCAGAAGAAAAAAAGCAGGGCGAGAGGTGAACTCGCCCTGCACACTTTAAAAGAGAGAGGCCTGAAAATAAGGGTCGCGTGCGCAGCACGCGACCCTTATTTTCAGGTAACTTTTAGGGGATGCTATAGTACTGCAACTCGATATTCTCGTTGTACGCCAGCCCAAACAGATCTCCGGAGCTGCTTGCCTTGACCCAGCCGACGTCCGGGACGTACCAGATATCGGAGGGAATCGTGAATACCACCGGGGCTTTAAACCCGGAATAAGTGACATCCATATTCAATTCCAGGTCCACGTGGATCTTCATGGCATCGAAGGTGCCGGCCGGGACCGTGACGCTTTCTTCGCCGAGGGCGTTGAAGGTGAATCTGGCGGTTCCCTCCGTATCGACAGAGTTGCCGCTGTACTCCATGTTCCCTGCAAAGTCGAGCGAATAAGGCCACTGGTCATCCACGCTGACCGTTTTGGGAACGATGACCCCTTGCACGTTGGTGGTGGTCAGGTCCATCTGCACCCCGCTGGTGCTGATGCCGCCGGCAGCGCCGCTCCCAAAGGTGAGGGAGGCCAGGCCCTCGGGCGTGCAGTCCCATTCCTGGGTGACCGTTGCGCCATTGAACTGGGATTCCAGCGTAAAACCGTCCTCGCGAACTTCGGTGATCGTATCGGTAAAGCTGAAATTGCCGGAAAGGCCTCCCGTGCTGCTGTATGTCCAGGTAGCCCCGGTCTTCACGGGATAGAGCGGGTTGGAGCAAAGAGGTTGCTGCTCAGGTTGCGGTTGTTGTGTTTCGGTGGCTGCAGGTTCAATCGTCGGCGAAAGGGGGGTAGCCGGTGCGGCAGGAGCGCAGGCTACGAAAACAAGCGCCAACACAAGCGTCATTGCGACGCGTAAAGGAAATTTGATGTTCATTTGGTACTCCTAATACTTTTCATGTTTATTTGGCCAGTTCTTGCGATTCTTCCCCACTGCCGGGCCACGCCGGCAGACGCATGGTAAAGGTGCTTCCCTGTCCGTAATCGCTTTCGACATCTAGCGTGCCCTTATGCTGCTGGATGACCTGGCGGGTAATGGCCAGACCCAGGCCGATGCCGCCAAACAGATCGTCGGCTTCCTTTTCGAGATGGTAGAAGCGGTCGAAGATGCGCGGGCGCGTGTTCGGAGAAATCCCGATGCCATGGTCTTCTACCGTGACAAGAACCCGCCCCTGGCCCCTCTTCAAGCGGATTTCCACATCTCCCCCTTTCGGACTGAATTTGATGGCGTTGTCTACCAGGGCGGTCAAGGCGCGCTCCAGGGACTTGGCGTCTCCCAAAACAGGCGAAAGCTCGCGGTCTTCGGTCAGGCTGAGGTGGATGCCACGCCCAGCGGCCTGGGATTTGTAGCGTTCCAGCACTGTGGAGGCCACTTCGCCCATGTCCACGGCCAGGAAGTCCGGCAGGACGAGGTCCATTTCCTGTAAGAACAGGATGTCGTTGACCAGCGTCACGATCTGGTGGACGTTCCGGGAAACCGTGTCCAGCGCCTGGGTCAACTGGTCCTGGTTGAGCACCTGGCCTTGTTGCAGGATCTGTAAATAGCCGCTGGCGGCCATGAGGGGCGTGCGCAATTCGTGAGCAACATTGGCCAGGAATTCCCGGCGGGCCACTTCTTGTTCGGCCAGCTTCTGGTAGGCCTGGGCAAGCTCCCGCGCCCGCACGCGCAAATCTTCGATTGCCATTTCGTCGTTTTCGCGCAGGCGGTTGCTGATCTCGTGGACCATGGCCAGCGCAATGCTGCTGCTGTGTTGCAGGACTGCATCGAACGACTCTTTATCCAGCTCGAGGACGGCCAGGTCTGTCTTTGAGGTTACGGTGGCAGCGCGGGGCGCGTTGTGGATCAACGCCATTTCGCCGAAGAAATCTCCCGGGCCGAGCGTTTGCAACAAGCGCACCTCGGACAGGTTGATGTTCTTGGTGACCGCGACCTCTCCTTCCAGGATCATGTAGAAGATCTTCTCGATCTTGTCTTCACGGCACAGCACTGCCCCAGCCGGGTAATTGTGCACCTGGCTGTGCGAGATCAACTCCTGGACTTCGTCAGGGGTAATGCCGGGGAATGCGCGTGGGATGATCCTGCTGGGCGCCCGTTTGGTGGTCACAAACCTATTTTAGCATCAGATGAGGAGGACGCATTCATCCATTAAGGCTAGACTTATCCTGGGCGCGGATGGCGGATTCCAGCTCTGGATGCAACTGCCAGCCTTTTTCCGTTAAGACTTGCTTGTCCCAGGGGAAAATGAGCAGGGCGTCGGTCGTCAGGGCAGTGAAATCCGGCTGCGGGTTGGCCCATGAATGGGTCACCAGGCTCAACGTCCAGACCTGACGCGCGCCCCGCTCTAACGCCCGGGCTGCCACGATCGCCAGGGTTTCGCCCGTATCGGCGATCTCGTCGATCACGGCCACCCTCTGGGCTGCCACCGTTGCCGGAACGTCAACCCGCCAGATCGGACTCTGGTACTGCACCACGTCGTTGACGCGCCGCGTCACCCGGACCGGGTATAGCTCGCGACGCAGCGCGCAGGCGACGGCGGTGCCCGGGAATAACCCCGCGCGGGCGATGCCGATCACGATGTCGACCTGCTTCCCGTCCAGCTGTTCGGTCAGCGCCCGGCTGAGCTCCCCGAAGCGTTCCCAGGTAATTTCCTCCACGCCTTTGCGTTGGGCGTAATCATAACTTTTCATTTTTGATTTCCATAAAAGGTTTTCTCCATGATATGATTGTAGCAAATTTGTGGACGGGATTCCAATCACAGTAAATCCAACAATGTAACTTTAGATATTGTTCGATTTCATTTTAGTGGAATGTGGCCGGGTTATGGATTGCTCCCCCGTTTTAAATCAATCTTCGCAACTGCTCAGCCTGCATTTTTTGCCCAACTTTCTCTATAAGCCCGAGCAGATTCAAATCTTCCATAATTTCAAAGCGGCTTCAAAATTCGGAAAATGCCTTCATAAGTTGGGAGAACTTATGTCACGTTCACTTCTTATATTGCTGCTTGTGTCGCTCCTTGTCTCTTGCGCGGCTCCCATTTCAGTTCCTACTTCGATAACAATTCAGTCGACGGAACAGCCAGCTCTTTTGCCCACCCCGAGTAACGCCTCCCCATTCCCCTCAAGTGTTAGCCAGGTTCCTGCCGCAACTTCGCCCGTTCCCGCTTTCGAGCACATTGTGCTCATCGTGTTCGAAAACAAGGATTTTGGGGCTGTGATCGATAATGCAGGTATGCCGCAGTTCAACCAATTGGCGCAAGAAAACACGTTATTGACCCAGTTTTACGCCATCCGGCATCCGAGCCTGCCCAACTACCTGGCGATGATCGGAGGGGATACTTTTGGGATCGACAGCGATTGTACGGACTGTTTTGTCGACGCGCGCAGCCTGCCGGATTTGATCGAGGCCAGCGGGCGAACCTGGAAAACCTATCAAGAGAGCATGCCCGTGCCCTGTTATCTGGGGGAGAGTTTGCTAGCCAAGCTATTCAAAGATCGCTATGCCCAGAAGCACAATCCGTTTGTCTACTTTGACTCTATCCGCACAGACCCAACTCGGTGCGAAAACAGCGTGGTGCCGCTTACCCAACTGGACGTCGATATCGAGGCCGGAACACTACCAAATTTCATTTTTATCTCGCCCAACATGTGCAATGACGCCCATAATTGTTCTTTGGAAGCGGCGGATGCCTGGTTGGAAAACCTGCACAACGCGCTTGTGCCTGTCTTGGAAAGCACCGGCCAACCTTATTTGATTGTGCTGACGTTCGATGAGGGTAAGGGGAACCAATCCTGTTGCGGTTTGCCGGAAGTGGCCGGCGGCCGGATCCCGGTGGTGCTGATTTCTCCGCTGGCAAAAAAAGGATTTCAAGACGAGACCCCGTATACGCACTATTCGCTCTTGAAAACCATCGCCGCATCCTGGAACCTGCCTTATTTAGGCCACGCTGCAGACGAGAGCACCAGTTTGATCACCGCCCCGTGGAAATAAGCTGACCCTTTACGATCACAGGCTTCCTTTCAAACCTCCCTTTCCTCGCAATCTCTGGATCAATACATTTTTGACAAGAAGGATCTTATGAAACGTTTGTTTATGATCTTATTGCTGGCATTGCTACTCATCTCTTGTACGCCCCAGAACCAGCTCCTTACGACAAAGGCGGTCCCACTCTCCGTAACTGCAGAGCCAGGTCAGCCGCAAGCATCAAACGTCTCCCCCAGCTCGCTTGTACCAGCCTTCGAGCACGTTGTCGTGATCGTGTTCGAAAACGAGGATTTTGGAAATGTGATCGGCAATACAAACATGCCGCAGTTCAACCGTCTAGCACAGGACAACACGCTGCTGACAGAGTACGATGCGATCCGGCATCCCAGTCTTCCGAATTACATCGCGCTGATCGGCGGCGACACCTTCGGGATCGATAGCGATTGTAACGATTGCTTTATCGATGCTCCCAGCCTTCCGGATTTGATCGAGGCCAGCGGGCGCAGTTGGAAAACCTACCAGGAAGACATGCCCCAGCCCTGTTATCTGGGGGATACCGAGTTGTACGCCCAGAAACATAACCCCTTTGTGTACTTCGACCCCATTCGCCTGGATCAGGAACGTTGCGAGCGCAGCGTGGTCCCCCTGACGGAACTCGAGGCGGACATACAGGACGGAACGCTCCCGAATTTCATTTTCATCAGCCCGAACCTGTGCAACGATGCCCACGATTGTACTCTAGACGTTGCAGACCAATGGTTGGCAACCCAGCTTGACCGGCTTATCCCGGCCCTGGATGATACCAATTCACCCTACCTGATCGTTCTCATTTTTGACGAAGCGGAAAGGCACCGGACCATTTTAGGCTTGCCGATCAGGACCGGCGGCCGGATTCCGGTGGTGCTCATCTCTCCACAGGCGATAAATGGTTTTCAGGACGATACTCCCTACACCCATTATTCACTGCTGAAGACCATCTCCGCAGCCTGGCATTTGTCCTACCTGGGCCACGCCGCAGATGAGAGCACCAATTTGATTATCGCCCCTTGGAAGTAGGGAAGCTCTCGCCTCCGGCCACACGATGGGCCCAGCGGGTGGTCTCCGGCAAGCGATAGCCTCCGTCGCAGGCCAGGGTAAACTCGATTGCATGCTCGACGTCCATCAGATGCCCGGGGGAGATATACAAGGGCTTGACGTTATCTTTGGTACGCAGCACGGCTCCGATGACTTCGCCATTTTTGCCAATCAGTTCGGCGCGATCGCCGCGCTTGGGTCCGGGATCGACGTGCCGTCCATATAAACGGGATTTGGCGACTCCGATCGTCGGGCGTTCGAGCCACAGGCCCATCTGGGAGGCAATCCCAACGCCGCGCGGGTGAGCGATCCCTTGCCCGTCGAACATCAACAAGTCTGGTTTCAGTTCCAGCTTCTCCCAGGTAGCCAGGACAGCCGGTCCTTCGCGAAAAGACAGCAAACCGGGAATGTAGGGAAAAACGAGTGGAGCGTCAGCTCTCACGCCTTCCAACGGGCTGAGGTCGGGAAAAGCAAAAACGACAATCGCGCAGCGGGCAGTCTCTTTTGTAATGCTCACATCCACGCCGGCGATCGTGTCAACCTGGCGCCCATCCCACGCGAGGACAATTCGTTCGCACAATATTGTTTGCAGGTGGACGGCTTCTTTGGGGGATAAACCCCAGGCATGCAGCATCTAAACGCCCGAATTCCGGTACGATTCGTATGCCCCCAGAGTCAACCAAAGCATGAGCATTCCATAGATCAAGTACGCGTTGCCCATCAAAATGCCTCCGGCAACGAACAAACCGTTTGTGGCGGGAAATTCCAGCGCCAGGGTGGGGAGCGCAGCAGCCAGGATCATGCCTGTCACAAACAAAAAGAAAAGCAGTAAAACGGTGTTCAGGTCCTGCGGTCCGCCCCGGTCCATGAACGGACGGGTTTGCCGGAAGAGCCCGTACCCGATGAACACGACCAGGATGGCAGCCATCGAGAAGCAGAACGCCAGCGCCCCGACCATGATCTGCGAAAGCGCATGATAGGCCGAGACCAGCTCCGTATCCCCGCTGTTGATTTGGGTTGACAAGCCGACCACGGTAGAAACCAGACCACAGGCGATGATCGTCCAGAACACCAGTCCCAGACAGGCAGCCGCGCCGCAGCCGAAGTAAGCCCTGCTCCGCCGTCCTTTCGGCGCGATTACGCCCATCAGCCTTCCTTCCGGCCAAAAAACACCAGCAGCGTGCTCCCGTACTTCCTCTGATCGAGTTCTTCCAGCGTGACCAAATCCATCCTTTGGTACTCTTTCGGGGCAATTTGAACGATGGCCCAGCCGGTCTCCGTCAGCCAGCCGGGGTTGTCGTCCAGGGCCAGCAGCGCGGCGGACCACATATCCTTGAACTGCGGCGGCGCAATATAGACGAATTCGAACTGCTTATCCGGTTCCGCAGCCAGCATGCTGAACGCGTCCCCGCGGCGGACGTCCGCGCGGGCGCTGAAGCCGCAGTGTTGCAGGTTCCACTTAATGGTTTCGATCGGCGCGCGGTTCAGGTCGCTGAAACGTACCAGCGATGCGCCGCGGCTCAACGCTTCGATGCCCACCGCGCCCGTCCCGGCGAACAGGTCCCACCAGGTCGAATCCACGATATCCCCGGCCAGGATATTGAACAGCGCTTCCTTGACCCGGTCGGTGATCGGGCGCGTGGTCTCGCCTGGCACGGACTTCAGCTTACGTCCGCGCGCGGTGCCGGAGATCACTCTCAGGCTCACCTCGCTCCCTTCACCCCTGGCCCCTTTGCGAATCACTGCTTTGGGGCTTCTCCCCACGGAGAGGAGAGGAGAACTCTATGCTATTTCTTGCTGCGGCGATGTTTCCGTGCGAGGCGATGATGGGGACGACGCAGCCGGTGGACAGGATCAGCCTTTGGCCGTTGGTCTGCTCGAAGGCATCCTGCGCTTCATGCCGGATTTCGGCCGGATCCCCGTAAACCAGCGTATCGCGTCCCAGGCCGCCACAGACTGCCCCGCCGAACGTTTGCTGCGCTCCGGCTAAGGAGGGGGGCGTCTCGCGGTCATGCCAGTTGACGATTTGAAAGTCGAACTCCGAGACGATCTCGAAGTAGATCTCATCCCCGTGCAGGTGCAGCAGGTTGGTCCACAAATTCTGGGCCGGTTCTAATACCTTGTGATCGTGGGGCAGGCCAAACGTTTTGTACTCGTCCAGGGTGAGCAGTCCCGCCTGGGCGTGCTGGATGGCGTAGAATACGCCGTCGATGCCGGTATCGAGCGCCGCTTCCACAAAGCGCTGCGTAGAAAGGGCGATCGTCTCCAGGCCTTTTTGCACCGCCTGCGGATATTTGCGCATGTGCACCAGCAAGGCTTCCCCGCCGGACAGGTTCTTGGCCTGGGCCAGCGGGCTGAAGACCGTTTGCAGCATGGGAACGTCGGGGCCGAGCCCTGCGCGAATTTGACGGAGGCAGGCCAGTTGCGCGTCCAGGTGCGGCGCAGAGGGTTCCAAAAGGGGCAGGCTTTCCCAGTCTTGGGGCGTTTGAATGGCCCGTTTGGTATAGCGACGGGTCCCCTCGGTGCTGCCCTCCCAGGCATCTTCCACGCCCCAGTCTTTCAAACAGAAGGAGGAAGCGGGCGTCACTTTGACCAGGTCGAAGTCATACGTTTTTTGGAACTGCAGAGCAGCGGCCGCCAGCGATCCCGGCGCTTGATCGTCGACTGGAAAATGCCGCCACAAGGCGACCGGTGGACGGTCTGTGGCCTCGCCCTTCAGGCAGGCCTGTACTCTTTCACGGTGGGTTGGAGTCATGCTTCATTCCCTTTGAGTTTGACAGAAAACTGCGCCGTCGCGTTCGACGCGCATGAAATAAGGACTGGTGTTCCTGAGCACCTGCAAGCCCGGGTTCGCCCGCGAGTGCGACAGGATGAAATCACCTGGCTGGGCCACCTTGGGCGAGTTTTCCGCTACTAAAATGTTCTCTGGCGCGTAATACGCGGCGATGTAGAACTCGCGTCTCACGTATAAGTGGATCGGCCCTTCGGCAGCGTTCGCAACCGGGATGAGCTGTTCCACGGCGTCCTTGTAACAGGTCAGCCAGTAGTCGGTCTCGAATCGCAGCGAAGCCTCCCCGGTGCCGCCGACGAATTGATTGTAATAGGTGTATTGGTAGGGGTGCAAGCGGATCCCCGGGATGATGCCCGGCAGGAGAAGGACAAGAACAATTGTAACCCGAAGCCAGGTTTTTTGGAGCCATTGCACTATGGTATCGAGCGCGATTCCGGCCAGTACAAAAATGGGTGGGACGATAAAAAGAAAATGGCGGAAGCCATCGTACATTGGCGGTTGGCGCAACAACACGTACATGAAGGGAATCCCAAACCAGGCCAGCGCCGGCAAAAGGCTTTTCCAGGCGATTTTGTTTTTCCAGGTCCTGATGCCCGCAACGAGGAATCCAAACGCAGCCAGCGGCCAGACCGGCTCGGTCAGCGTGATCAGCATCAGCAGGGGCAGGTAGCGCAGCGGCAATTCGTTGGCAGGGTAGAGCGCGCCGTTGAAAAAGACCTTCAACGTGGTCGGGTTGGCGGACATGAACCGCACCACCTGGATGAACTTGCCGACCGGCGCGTCCCACAGATACGGCCAGGTGAGGACCATGACCGCGTAAGCGATCAGGCCATAGGGGACAAACCACCAGATGCGGGCCGGTTTGCGCAGGGTCAGGAAGTAGATTCCAACCAGGGCTGCAGCCAAAGGCCCCAGCACGCGGATGTTGGTGGTCAGCCCCAGCAAGATGGCGGGCAGCAAGACCTGTCTAAAAGTTTGCCAGCGGGTTTCCCCGGGTTCCGGCTTTGCCAGTTTTTCGGCCATGCGAAAGCCCAGTTCCAGCGTGATCAGGAAGAAGACCAGGAAGGGCGGGTCCTTGGGGTTGATAAAGGCGTGCTCCCACAGAACCGGTTGGGTAGACGTTAACGCCGTTGCGCCAAAGGCCGCCCAGGGTCGCATCCAGCGCAGGCAGAAGGCGTAGAAAAAATATAGGCCGATCTGGAAGGTCAGGAAGTTGACCAGGTGCCAGGAAGAGGCCATGTCCAACCCCATGGATTGCAGCAGATGAGCGGGGATGCGGGCGATCAGCAGGTAGGCCGGTCCACGGTTGGCGTGGTCGCCAGCGCTGGGGCCGTAGGCATGGATGAGATCGAAATCGCCGCTGAACCATTCGGCGGGCGAGTAAGCGTAACCGATGGCGTCGGCGTAGCCGTAGAAAAGCGGCTCGTCAAGCGACAGGCCATAATCTCGAAAAACAAGCAGGCCGACGATTAAATTGACAGCTAACAGGAGCAGGATAGGGGATGTTTTGTTTTGGAGAAACCTATGCAGGCGTTGTTGAAAGGGCATTCCGTGATTGTAACTCGAATTGCATTTGTCATTTCGACTGGAGTCGGGTTGTCAATTCGAACGCAGGCAGATAACTTTCATCCGTTTCCGACGTGAAAATTACCTAATTTGGGGCCTCTATCCCATCAAAGCCGGGAGAACCAAATCACAAAACGGTCTGCGGCTCGTTCTCAGGACAAAAAGAGAAGGCTCTCTTATCACTCTGTATTCCTTCCAGGATCCTTCGGGGCTTTTTTCCCTTTTTGCTTTCCCAAAGCCTTCAGCAAAGCCTCCAATTCTTCTTCTTCCCCCTGCTGGCTATGGATATATTCGGTCATGAACGGCGAACGGCGCAGGCGTAAGGCCATCGGCGCGACTGTTTTCAGGTCCTCGCCCGTCACTTCTGACCGTCCATCGGCGGCGGTGTGGGCGCGGGCGGCTTCGAACCAGGTGATCTCGGCGCGCAGCGAGTCGATGCCCATTTTTTGGACCAGATCGATGGCCGGTTTGGCAACTTTGTCCGGGATGGTCACTTCGCGCAGGCGCTGGCGGGCGGCCTGGATCTCTGCGCTGGCGGATTCAAGTTCTTCCGCAAATTGGGCAATCATCTGGCGCGGGTTGGTCTGGTAGGCCTGGACGCGCCGGTAGGCTTCCAGGCGCTCATCCTGTTTTTCCAGGCCTTGCACGATCACGCGCAACCCGAAGCGGTCCAGGATTTGCGGGCGCAGCCGGCCTTCTTCCGGGTTCATCGAGCCGATCAACAGGAAGCGCGAGCGATAGGTAGCCGAGACCGGCCCGCGCCGGACGGTGTACGTCCCCTGCGCGGCGGCGTCCAGGATGGCGTCCACGATCTCGTCGGCCAGCATGTTGACCTCGTCGATGTAGAGCAGGTTGCGGTCAGCCTGGGCCAGGATGCCGCGCCGGATGCGCATCCGTTCATGCTCGACGGCCGCGCGTTCGTTGATCCCGCCGACCACATCCTCCAACCGGGAGTTGAGCGGCAGTTCCACCAGCCGGGCGCGGTCAGAGGTGGTCAGCGGCTCGCCGGCGGCGTACTTGCGCGCGCAGTCGGGGCAGATGGCGGCGATGCCGCCGGTTTCCACGTCTTCTGGCAGGCAGCCGTAATGACAGGTGCTGCGCTCCACCTGCGGGAGCAGGTCCAGCAGGCTGCGCACGGCGGTGGTCTTGGCGGTGCCGCGCGGGCCGATCAGCAGGATGCCGCCCAGGTTGGGGTTGACCAGCCCCAGCAGCAGCGCCAGCTTCATCTCGCGCTGCCCTACGATCGCCAGGAAGGGGAAGGGCATCAGCTCGGCCAGGCCGGAGTCTTCCTGGGGCAGTTGGAGCAGGGATTTACCGGAGACGTAATCGATCAGCTCGTTCAGCGAGCGGAACGTGTCCACGGTGGACCCTTCCCGTTGGGGTTGGGCCGCATCGATCTTTCCGGTTTCCGGCTCTAAAGGGGTATCACTCATGACTGGCTCGGGACAGGCGATAGTTTTGGCGTACTTCGGCTGCTTGCATACGCACTTGCTCTTCATCCGTTTCAGCAATCAGGGCCGGGACGGGGGCCGGTTGCCCCTCTTTGTCCATGGCCACGTAGACCAGGTAGGCTGTGTTTGTGTGGGTTCGCTCGCCCGTGATCGGATTTTCAGCAGTTACATGAACTTCGGCTTCCAGGGAGGTGCGCCCGGCATAACTGACCTGGGCATCCAGAATGACCAGGTCGCCGATGCGGATGGGCTGCCGGAAAACCATCTGGTCGATGGCAACGGTAACCACCCGTCGCTGGGCGTGACGCATGCAGGCCAGCGCCCCCGCTTCATCGACCAGCTTCATGATCCAGCCGCCGTGCACGTTGCCCAGATTGTTGGCGTGTTCGGGTTGCATCAACTGGGCGATGCTGATCTTCGAGGCGCTCATTGGCTTGGCATTTGGTTTTTCTGTCATATTCATACTACAACATAACTTATCAACAAGAGAGGGGAAGTGGGGTGTTGTGGACGTGCTGTGCACGTCCACAACACCCCACACCCCAATTTACGAACAGTTGCTGCATTAATCCAAGTCCGGGCGCAGTTCGCCGCTATCGCGGGTGTGCAGGCGTTCCGGCTCGTCGAGCAGAACGTCGACCTGGCCGTGGGTCAGCTCGCGCATGAGAGGCGCCAGCGGGACCGTGGCCGGGGGATAGATTTTGCCCGGAGACGGAGGCGGGTCCCGGTGCGGTTTGAGCGTGTTGGTCGCCCGTTTCCGCAGGATGCGCTTGTCGTCGGTCAAATAGCCGACGTAAAACCCCATAATGGAATAGATTTCCCGTTGGGACGTAATGAAGCCGATCCAGTCGCCAATCCGATTGAAAATGTATGGATAAGAAAGAAACGCTTCTGCGTCCCCTTTGGAAGTGTACAACGGAATCAATTGTCTGGCGGGCGCGTTCATAAATCCTGCCTTATAAAAAGCGGTAGAGCCTAAAAACCTTGTCAATCATCAGTCGATATCATTATACGTCCAATAGCGGTTCACGAAAAAATTCCAAAGCATTACAATTCCAACTGCCAGGGCCAGGGTAAGATTCTTTGCAAGGAATTCGGGTGCGAGAGGCGCGCGGATATGCATCCTCGCCAAGGCCTTGATGAGGGGCGGTTCGATAAAGTGCAGAATCGGGATGCGGATGGCGACACCGGCAATATTGACCGCAAAAAACATGGTCAGTTGGTGGGCCAGCGGACGGGAACGCGAATCGGGGTAGGTCCAGTAGCGGTTCCAGATAAAGTTGCTGGTGACCGCGGCCAGGAACGAAATGGTTCCGGCCAGGACGAGGGACAGGCCTCCCGCCTGGGTGAGCAGGTTCATGACCCCAAAGTCGATCACCGCGCCAATGGTGCCGACTAAGGCAAACTTTAAAAACCGTTCTCGTTCTTTCCCGTTATGCAGCACGATCATTTCAGTCCTAATTTTCGCCTGAAGTACGGTATGGTTTTCGAGATGCCCTCCTCCAGGCTGCATTTTGGCTCCCAGCCCAGGATCTCCCGCGCGCGGGTGATATCCGGCTTGCGGCGTTGGGGATCACGGGTGGAACGTTCGTCAGGCATGAAGGTGACGCCGGCTTTGTTGCCGGTGATCTCGTTGATGGATTCTGCAAACTGCAGGATGGTCATTTCATTGGGATTGCCGATGTTGACGGGTTTATGTTCTTCTGAGAACAGCAGGCGCACAATGCCCTCCACCAAATCGTCCACAAAGCAGAAACTACGCGTTTGCCCGCCGTCGCCGAATACGGTCAATGGCTGGCCGAGCAAGGCCTGCTTGAGGAAGTTCGGCAGGGCGCGCCCGTCTTCAAGGTCCATGCGCGGACCATAGGTGTTAAAAATGCGGACAATGTGCGAATTGACATCGTGAACGCGATGATAAGCCATCGTGAGCGATTCGGCAAAGCGCTTGGCTTCGTCATAGACAGCGCGTTCCCCGGCCGGGTCCACGTTTCCGGGATAGTCTTCTGTCTGCGGATGGACGAGCGGATCGCCGTAAATCTCGCTGGTGGAAGCGAGCAGGTACTTGGCGCCGTTTTCCTTGGCGACGCCCAGGGTGTGGTGCGTCCCCAGCGCGCCGGCCTTCATGGTCTGGATGGGCAGGTTGAAATATCCAACCGGCGATTTTGGATTGGGGCTGGCTGGAGAGGCGAAGTGCATCACGGCGTCGACCTTGCCGGGAATGTAGATGTAGTTGGAAACATCATGCTTATAAAAGCTGAAGTTCTCATTGCTTGCCAGGTGGGCGATATTTTCCCTGCTGCCCGTTATGAAATTATCCATGCCAATAACCTTGTGCCCTTCTGCCAGCAAGCGGTCGCTAAGATGGGAACCTAAAAATCCTGCTGCTCCGGTGATAAAAATTCTCATATTGTCCTCGATGTATGTTGGTTTAGGAGTTACGCATTTGAACAGGGAAGCCCGAAAATAGGGGCGCGAGCGTAGCTCGCGCCCCTATTTTCAGTATCTTTTCGCGAACTACATAAATCCTATTATAGATTATTTCCAGTCAATCCTGGTGATGAGGCCATCACCGGTGACCTGAAATGAACTTGCGTTGCCCGAGTTTACCAGCCACAAGTTGCCCTGATAGGTGAGCGCAAGAAAATCCTTGTCCTGGCCTTCCAGAGGCCCTGGCGCCCAGACGGGTTTCTGGGGTTCCAGACCGGGAGCGTCGGACGGCGGGAAGATGATGCGCTGGTTCGAACCGTCCCGGTCCATCACGATCACGCGGTAACGGCTGGTTTCGCTTTGTTCCGGAAAAATAGCTTGTAGATAGGCGACCTGGTACTCCCTTTCCTCCCCATTTTGGTGTAAGACGGAAGCCGACGGGTAGGCAAACATGCCGGTCTGGTGGGCGATGTGTACGACGGCTTTGTTGGCGGTGGAGGCGGCGGTCAGGTCGAAAAAGGGAGATTCCTCCGCGTTGACCAGGTTGGGCGGCGGGGCGTGGGTGACCACGTACAGCGTCTGGCTGTCTGCGCCCCAGGTCATGCCGGGCACCCAGGCCCAGTCACTGTGGGTTTGCAGGGGAGTGATCTCCAATAAAGGTTTAAGTTCTCCGTTCTGCTGGTCGACCAGCCCGACCTCGTCTGCGCGGGCGTAGCTCAGGATGCCTTCCGGGGAGTAATGCAGTTCCAGGCCCCACCAGCCGTACACGCCGCCGCTGTTGGCTTCCACGATCCGCTGAGGCGACCCTGCCCAGCCGTTCCCTATGACGACTTTATAGACGTCATTGTTGGCCTGCCAGCCGGGCGCCGTAGCGCGCGGCTCGACCGTAGTATACGCCACATTCGCCGAGCTGGGCGTCCAGATTGCGGAATGGACCACATTCTTGATCCCCAGGCTGAACGGCGAGGCCTTCTCGCGGGTAAGGCTGATCGCCCAGAGGGTGTTGATTTCCACGTCCGGCGCTTTCTCGGAATTGCGCGAGAAGAGCAGCCACTCGCCATCGGGAGAGATCGAGAAAATTCTTCCGTCGAGATCGGCAGTTGTGACCAATGGGCGGCGATTGGCGGTCGTCCCTTCCATGAGCCAGGCGTTGCCGCCCGCCAGGTAAGCCAGCTTTCCGGGAATGACCAGCGGCGCATAAGCCGATTGGGCCCCAACCATCACGATCTCCGCCACGGCTTCTCGCAGGATCACGCTCTTGACCACCGAGCGGCTGACTTCCTCTTCGTCTTCATATAAAATGCGGTAGGTCAGTTCCTGGATTCCGCTTACGCCGGGTTGGACGAGCCGGGTTTCCCCCACAGGGAGCGATTCGTTGCGGGCAATCTGCTGCTCGAAGGGGATGGTCACTTCTTCGGTGGTTAACTCATCGCGTACGCGCGTCAGGCGGACCTGGTCGCCATCCCCCAGGACGGTGTAAACGGGCGGGTCGCTTTTATCCAGGTTGCTGACCTGGACGCCGGCGGCGTCCAGCGCCTGCCCGGCGGTGCTGCCTGCCTGCACTTCCACCTGCTGCGTGCTACCGTCGGCGATGACCTGCACCCGAATCGGCTGCTCGCCAAGTTGCGGAGAGCGGCATCCGGCCAGCAGAAGAGCGATAGCCAGAAGCACCGGAAGCAGGCCGGAAGGGAGAAGTTTGAAGCGTTGTAACATGTCGAAGAGGGTCGCTCTGGTATAATCCAGCCGCTAGCGGATCCGGCCGGTGACCGTCATCAAGCCGTTCGCGATGCTGATCGTTTCGATGCGGAAACCGGTCGCGATGGGCCCAAGCGAGCCGGTATAGGCTTCCGTAAGGATGGCCGTCAGGCTGTTCTTTAGTCCCTGTGGTGCAGGTAACGGACCGAAGTCAGCGCTGGCAATCTCGATCCTGGGCTGGCCCAGTTCATCTACGCTGACGTTCAACACGATGAGTACGTTGGCGATAAAATAGCTGCGTTGGACTTTTCCAAACACCTGCATCTGGCCATCTCGCAGATACACTTGCGGGTTCAGAAGAACCGGGTTGTTTTGGGCAGCCAGCTTGAAGGCAAGATAAGAAGTGATCTGTTCCTCGGTGATCTGGACCGTGATCGTCCCGCTTTGGGCGCCCGCCAAGACCGCGGCTTCGATTTGCGCTCGCAGGCTTTCGACGGCCTCGGCTGAGACCGGGATGGCTCCTTCGGAATACTCAGGCCCGCCGACAAACATGGTACAGGCCATGGATGCAGCGATCAGCGCGGTCAGGAACAGTAAGAGACGTTTTTGATTCATATAAATCCGGGTATCTACCATAGAAATTCCTGGAGAACCCCATATCTTTATTATAGGATTTTACAGGGAGCTATTATAGCATGAGCGAACTTGAGAATCTGGCAGCCTTGTCCCTGCCTGCCCAGGTCGAGGCGCTGTTGTTCGTGGCGGTTGAGCCGGTGTCTCCAGGTCAAATTGCGACTGCATTAGAGATCACCGCCTCAGAGGTGAACAGTGCCCTGGACGACCTGGACGCCTCTCTCCGGACCCGCGGCCTGCGCCTGCAACGATTTAGCGGGCGCGTGCAACTGACGACCGCCCCCGAAACCGCGGAAGCGGTTGAACGCTTCCTGGGACTGGAGGCCACCAGCCATTTGAGCAGGGCTGCGTTGGAAGCGCTGGCGATCATCGCTTACCAGCAACCGGTTACCCGTCCGCAGGTGGACTCGGTGCGTGGGGTGAACAGCGATGGCGTGATGCGCAGCTTACTCAATAAAGGCCTGATCCAGGAAGGCGGTCGCGCCGAAGGGCCGGGAAGACCGATCTTATACAGCACCACGCCGGAGTTCTTGCAGCATTTCGGGTTGAATTCGCTGATGGAACTGCCGCCGTTGGAGCTGAAGGAAACTGGGGAGAAAGATGTGACCCTTTTGAAGGGGTGAAGTATTTGCCACCCCTTCAATGCAGGCTGAGTAGTTACGGGGTGAACCGTTATAAATAACGCCGAGCACTTTACACGTTCAGAAGCAGAACTGCGGCCATGGTAAAATCGACCTGACGATTAATTAGACAAGGACTGTCCTAAAAAGAACGGTCTGTTGAGTTTTTATAGGGATGGGTATGTCCGCAAATTCGGATTCCAACGTTCGTAAGGTTGTAGTCATGCACGGCGACCAGACCGGGGAAGAGTTGCTGCAGGAGGCGCTGCGCGTGCTGACGCCAGAAGTGATTGGCCTGGAACTGGAGTTTCAACATTTTGATCTCAGCCTGGAAAACAGGCGCGGGACACAGAACAAAGTGATCAAGGAAGCGGCAGATGCAATGTGCCAGGTTGGCCTGGGATTGAAAGCGGCCACCATTACCCCGACGGATCCTGACGATGTCGGCAGCCCGAACGCTCTCTTGCGGGAACTGATCGATGGAAAAGTGATCTTGCGCGTTGGCAGGCGCCTCCCGCGCATGCGTCCGGTGGGCGGCGTGCACGCCCCGATCGCGATCGTCCGGATGGCCGTGGACGACGCCTATGGCGCTAAGGAGTGGCGCGAAAAGACACAGGAAGGCGATGAGCTGGCTTACCGCACCTCCGTAATCAGTCGCAACACCTGTAAGGCTGTGGCAGATTTTGCGTTTCAACTCGCCGGGCGTACCGACGCGCGCGTGTTCGGCGGTCCCAAGTATACCGTCAGCCCGGTATATGAAGGCATGTTCAAAGAAGAGCTGGACGCCGCCGCGGCGCGGCATCCAGAGGTACCCTATGAGCCTTTGCTGATCGATGCAACCTTTGCTCTCCTGATGAAGGTTGGTGGGGAAGCGCTGGTCATCCCCACGCTCAACCGGGACGGCGACCTGTTGTCCGACATGGTGCTCCAAATGTTCGGCAGTATTGCCGGAGCGGAAAGTCTGGTATTGGCCTTCGACGAAACGACCAAGGTGAACGTCGTTATGGCCGAAGCCCCGCACGGGACCGCGCCTGCACTGGAAGGCAAGAACATCGCGAACCCGATGGCGATGATCCTGGCCGGGGCTGCGCTGCTTTCTTACGTGGAGACCCCGCGCGCAGAGCGCGCCTCGCGCGCCATTTACGAATCGACATTCGAAGCGGTCTACGATGGGGAAGCCACTCCTGACCTGGGCGGAGGCCTGTCTACCACGGCTTTCACCGATGAGGTGATCCAACGGGTAAAGTCAAAGTTGGAGGTCTGGAGCGGATTGCGAGGCTGAACAACCCTATTGACATTTCCATAAATGGGTTAAGAACGTCCCGAAGGTTTCCTGGAATCCGAACATTTCTCTGGAGATAACCTTCGGGACGTTTTCAAAAATGAAGTTACCTGTTTTGGTGAACATCAATAATTTCAAATGGGAGGGTAATGTAGGGTAGGGCGCTGTAAGGGCATCATCGTTCGGCGATGCAGCTATAATTCAACCTTCCTTTCATCTATGAGATAACATTTATTGTTCAACTGAGACAAGCGAATGCGCTTTTTTGTAATGCGGAGGATAGAAATACTCGCATTATCAATTAGGAGATTGGGGTAAGAGGCAGGGGAGGCATGAATTGCCATCACACAAATCAACACGCGTATAAAAGCGCCGTGAGATACAAGAATATTGGCGGCCTCGGTCCAAAGATTCAACACCTTCCACCAGTTCACCATTTTCCCATGCTCGATAATGGCTTGCTTCCGGTTCGAACTCTAGTTCTGCCGGAGTCTTGCCTTCAAATCTGCCAAAGTTAACTTCCGTTGCGTCGGGGATGGTTTCAAACCATGTAACCAACGCGTTGGATATGATTGTTGCAGTTTCCTGGGCTCTTTTTGCGGGTGAGGCCCAAACCTTCGCTTCGGGGAATGCCAACTTCAAATATTCCGCAAGCTTTGTCGCTTCCGTTCGGCCTCCTTCGTTCATGGAAATATCCGTAAAAGAATTTCGGCGTCCGGTAACATTCCAGTCCGTTGCCCCGTGTCTGATTAAGATGAGCTGTTTAATTTCATTCATGATCCGAGGGATCTCTCCTATATATTTCGAACGTTGATCGGTTAATTTACCAACAATCGCCAAAAATAAGTCCAGCTGGGTGCCTAGTATAACTCGCTTCTCCCGTTTTTAGCGGGGTGGAGGCCCGAAAATTTAGCTCTTTGGGAACTTTTCGCCGTTCGCTGCGCGGTGACGCAGCGGTATCTACCACCAGAAATCCGAATGAACCCAAAGTTTCCTCGATGGAAGCGGTAGAAGCGAGCTCAAGGACCACAATTCCTTCTAAAGCGATAGTCCGGGTATAATCTTTAGCTATGAAAGAACGACTTCAGAAAATATTGTCCAGAGCCGGGTATGGTTCCCGGCGAGCGTGCGAAGAGATCGTTATAGCCGGTAGAGTGCGAGTCAATGGAGAGGTCGCCGAGATAGGTGCTAAGGCAGATATTGCCAAAGACAAAATCACGGTGGACGGCAGTGCAATTTCTGCGCCAATTGGTTTCATCTATGTGGCGCTGCACAAGCCGCGCATGGTGTTAACAACCGTCAAGGCCGAGCCAAACGATAATCGCCAGACAGTGCGAGACCTGGTGGATGTGCCTGAGCCTATATACCCTGTGGGACGGTTGGATTTTGATAGCGAAGGGTTGGTCTTAATGACCAACGACGGAGAGCTGGCAAATAAACTGACTCATCCACGGTTCGGGCATACCAAAGAATATCGGGTCCTGCTGGCCCGCCGTCCGGACGATAAGCAATTATTAGTATGGAGTAGAGGCGTGGTTCTGGAAGACGGCCATAAAACTGCGCCTGCCCAGGTTCGTTTTAAATCAACCTATGGCAAAGGGGCCTGGATTCGGGTTATTATGGGGGAGGGGCGTAAGCGACAAATTCGTGAGATCGGTTCGCTTCTCGCGTTACCGGTTGTACGGATTGTCCGTGTTCGCATAGGATCGCTTCTGTTGGGAAAATTAAAACCCCGTCAATGGCGATATTTGACCTCTGAGGAGATCTCCGATTTAAAAAAATCCCCAGAAAAAAAATAGTTGTCCGTAAGATTTGCCTTTTTCCGGACGATCCAGGGAGTTGCCGTCCTGTGGAAACTGGTTGTACGGAGTAAAAAAACGACCTCACGTGAGGTCGTTTTTTTGTTACTTCGTTGTAGATTAAACTTCGCGGATGTCCCAAACTTCCTTGGCGATCTCCGAAATGGCTTTCTTGACATCTTCCTTGTTTGGGCCGGTCACTTTGAAAGTGACCAACCTGTTGGACGGATCTTCGCCGGTGAATTGACCGAAAGCGATAAAGTTGCCACCCAACTCTGCAATGGCTTTTGTAATGATGGCCAGTTGACCGGGCTTTTCGTCGATCAAGGCCGTCACCCGTACACCTTTCTCGCGAGCGCCCATGAACTCCAGGAAGATCTTGAACAGGTCGGTTTCTGTGATGATGCCGACGACATGTCCATCGCGCATGACGGGCAGGCCGCCAATTTTGTTATCTGCCATGATCCGAGCGGCTTCTTCGATGGGGGTATCTTCGTGAACGGTCAAAATCTTCTTTGTCATGACTTCTGAGACCGTGATCTTGCTCAGCAAGTAATTCATTTCCCAAACGCTCAGGCTGGAAGCGGGCGAAGGCGAGGCGTTGAGCAGATCTTTGTCCGAGACGATACCGATGAGTTTACCCTCTTTGACAACCGGGGCGCGCCGAATGCGTTCCCGCTTGAACATATCCAGCGCGTCGTGGACTGGCATATCCGGGGCGATCGAGATAATAGGGTGGGACATTCTTTCACCGACTAGCATGGTTTCCTCCAATATTGTTGTTCCAAACGAGTGTGTGACCCGTTTGTGAAACATGTTACAAGTTAATTATACGCCCTTGGCATGAAAGCTGTTGTAACGAACTTTGCGTGAAAAAGGTCACTTTATAGGAATAATTATAGACCTAAATAAGCTTCACGGACATGTGTATTCTTGATCAATTCGCGCGCTGGTCCTTCAAGTTCGATTTTGCCTTCTGCCAGGACGTACCCATAGTCGCTGATCGCCAACGCCATTTGCACGTTTTGCTCTACAAGCAGGATCGTAATGCCCAGTTCACGCAGTGCCTGCAGGCTCTCGAACAGGTCCAACACCAGCACGGGGGCGAGCCCAAGCGAGAGTTCATCGATCATCAGTACATCCGGGTCGGCCATGATGCCACGGGCCACAGCCAGCATTTGCTGTTCGCCGCCGCTCAGCGTGCCTGCTTTTTGTCCCTCGCGTTCCTTCAGTCGAGGGAACATTTTATGTACACGGATCAGGTTCTCTTTGAACTTGGGGGCGGCGCGCTTATTCGAGGCGCCCATTTCCAGGTTTTCATGGACGCTCATGTCCGTGAATAACTGACGCCCTTCCGGGACCAGGATCAGCCCCATTTCGGCTTTGGTGTAGGCGGGCAAACGGCTGACGTCCTGGCCCTCGAAGGAAACGGTGCCTTTCCACGGGCGGATCAGGCCCATCACGGTCCGTAGCAGGGTTGTTTTTCCAACGCCGTTGCCGCCGACCAAACAGGTTAATTTGCCTTTTTCCAACTTCAGGCTCGACCCCCACAGGATTTGTACTTCTCCATAGCCGGAGGCAATATCTTTGACTTCTAAGATGGCCATATTTACTCCTCCTGTTCCCGCAGTAGTTTCTCAGCCAGTTTTGGATCGCCCAGGTACGCTTCGATGACTTTTTCGTTGTTTGAAATTTCTTGCGGTGTGCCTTCGGCAATTTGTTCCCCGTAATCCAGGACCAGGATCCGGTCCGACACGTTCATGACCGCTTTCATCACATGCTCGATCATAATGATGGTGATGCCTCTTTCGCGGATTTTCATGACCGTTTCAACCATATTCCCGATTTCGGAAGAGTTGAGACCGGCCAGAACTTCATCGAGAAGTAACAGGAATGGATCAGCTGCCAGGGCGCGGGCCATTTCCAGACGCTTCTTTTGGGCCACGTTCAGGCTGCCAGCCAGTTGGTCAGCGCGCGCCGCGAGACCGACAAAATTCATAACGTCCGCCGCTGTGTCAGCCGCGTGGCCCAGACTCTGGTTTTCACGCCCGAAGCAGGCGCCAACCATCACATTTTCTCGGACCGTTAAATCGTTCAGCGGTTGGACGATCTGGTGTGTGCGCGCCATTCCCATCCGGGCGTGGTCGTAGGTCTTTGCGGTTGTGACGTCTTTCTCACGAAAGATAATGCGACCCTCCTCGGGAGGATAAATGCCGTTGATCGCATTAAAGAGGGTGGTTTTCCCTGCGCCGTTCGGTCCGATCAAGCCAAGGATCTGACCTTCAGGCAGGTCAAAGGTAACGTGGGACAGGGCCTGTAAACCGCCGAAGCGTTTGGTGACCCCTTGTACGGATAAAAGTACGGTCATGCCAGTACCCTCCTAAGTGGGGGAACGCGCTGGCGGAGCCAGCCTATTGCGCCAGAAGGGATGAACAACACAATGAGCAGGAGCAATACACCGGAAACGGAAAGTTGAATGTCTTTGAAGATCGGACTGGTAACCAAAAATCCGCGCATGCCCTGATAGGCGAATGCCCCAATGATTGGGCCAAGGACTGTCCCTTGCCCGCCGAGCATGACCATGACCAACAATTCAATGGAGGAATGCAGCGGAAACGCAGTGCTTGGTTCCACATTGCCATTCTTGAAGAAGAAAAGAACTCCAACCATGCCCGGGATGATAGCCGATAGCACGTACGCCCAGGTCTTCGCGTCAGGGGCAACAACGCCCATCACTTCTGCAGCGTCCTCGTTCTCGCGAATGGCCTGTAACCCCAACCCAAATTTCGAGGTGCGGACCAGGTGGCTTATCACCAGGGCCGCTAAAGTCAGTCCTGCCATGATGTAAAACGACATGCTCAAGGCTTGGGCCGCACCGCCGTATTTTCTGTAAACTGAGAAGTTGATTGTCATGCCGATGGGGCCGCCGAACAGGTCGATATTATTGATGAAGGCCCGCATCGCTTCGTTGATCCCAATCGTCGCAAGAGCGAAATAGGCTCCGCGTAATCGCAAGATGGCTTTGCCAAGCAGGAAAGCCAGCAATCCGGACGCAATTCCACCAACCAGAATGCCAGCCCAAATCGGCCAGCCGTGTTCGTTGAGAAAATACAAGCCGACGTAGCCTCCAAAGCCATAGAACACAATATGACCGAAACTCACGTACCCGGTATAGCCCAACAAAATATTAAGGCTGGTTGCAAGCGCGATAGCTTTCAAAATCGTAAAAGAACTTTCGCGCGTAGAGGCATTGTCTGTAATGATCGGCCACAGGACCATCGCTGCAACCACCAGCACCGGGACAAGAAGACCGAGATGATTTCGCCAGGTTTTCATTACTTTGCTCCAAAGAGTCCTTTTGGCCGGACAAGCAGGATGACTACAAATAAGGCAAATTCAATCACCGGCACCCAGGATTGCTCCATGAAAGCGGGGACAATGCCTTCGAGAACACCCAGGATCAGTCCGCCCACCAGCGCGCCGATTGGATTGCCCAGCCCGCCTAACACGCCGATAACGAAGCTTTTCAGTTCGTAGCTGCCACCCGAAAGGATATTGAACGGAAAGAAAGTGGCGATCAATGCCCCTGAAACGGCAGCCAGCATCGTTCCAAGCCCGAAGCTGAGCGCCAGGATCCGCGTCGATGGTACGCCCATCAATTCTGCTGCGGCGCGATTGTTTGTAACCGCGCGGATGTACTTCCCCGGTCGCGTCCGATACAGGAACAGGTAGAGCCCACCGGCAACCAGGATCGCAATCAGGGCTGCGATCAAACGCGTGCCAAGGATGATTGTCGAACCAAGCTGGAAACTGCCCATGTTGAAATCAACGTTGTAGGGCGATGTCGTGAATACAGCAGTGCCGATGCCGATAATGATCATGTTGACAGAAAATGTCGCCAGCAAAGATGACAGGTGCGGGGCGTTGATCACCCGATGTACTGCCACAAAATAGATCACGATACCAAGCAGCAACCCAATAATGGCAATCGGTATTAAACCAATGTAGGGATTGATTCCCATCTTGATGAAGAGCAGGAATGTCCCAAACATCCCCAATGCGATGATTGGCCCATGGGCCAGGTTGATGACGTTCATCACACCCCAAATGAGGGTGAGGCCCATGGCTGCGACCCCGTATACGAACCCGAGCAGGATACCGTCTGGAAGGGATGTCAGTAAAAGGCTCAATTGTTGCATATCTACTCCCGTTCTATTGTTAAAGATCGGAATACATCCCCTCAGAATTTCTGAGGGGATGTATTGGTGTCATGCCATTACGGAGAAGGAATTGGATAGAGGGGATCAGCCGTAGCAACGTCGGACGGAGCAATAATCACCCGTTCCAGTTCGCCGGCGTCGTTCTTCTGCCATTGGGCGACAACCATCTTGTGAGCAGTCTGCAAGCCGTGTGCTTCTTCCGAAGTATCGAACTTGACATGTCCATAGAAGGTCATAACATCCATGGCGTTCAATGCGTCTCTGACAGCCTCAGTGTCAACCGAGCCGGCATCCATCATCGCTTTCTGCAATATCAAGCCCGCAGCGTAACCACCAGCAGCGTGATAGGTTGGGGGATCGCCATAGGCAGCTTGATAGGCGTCAGCAAATTCTTGGCCTGTGGGGCCGAACCATTCGACGCTCATATTGTTGGCTTCCGCCTCGGTGTGGGTAGCTGCGAGTTCCCACTGGCTTGAGGTAGCAACACCCAAAGCGGCGTCACCTAACTCAGGGAATTTGGTATCAGCCGGGGCCACCAGCAGATAGACGAACTTGAGGCCAATCTTGCGGTCGTAAAGCGCGCGGGCCAGGGCTGTGCCGTCATTGTAGTGACCGCCGCCAAGCAGCACGGTTGCGCCGGAGCTGGAAATCTTGTTCACGATTGGGCCAAAGTCAGCAGTGTCTGAGGCGTAACCCTCTTCGAGGACGATATCAAAACCATTATCTTCCAGATAAGGCTTAATCCCTTCGGTCACGCCGGTGGAGAACTTATCGCTCTCGTGGACGAGGGCAATTTTTGCCTCCGGATCCAGTTCCTTGAGCATATCCACGGTGCTGGACATATACAGGCTGCCCGGGGTGTAGAGCTGGAACAGGCTGGTGTTACCGGTTTTGTAGGCGTCATCGTCCGCTGCGCCAGCGGTGATCATGATTTTTCCGTTCTGCTCGGCAACGATCGAGGCTGCGGAGGTCAGGCCGGAAGAATAGGGGCTGATCAGGAAATCGGCGTTGTCCTCGGTGACCAGGCGGGAATACAGTTCCTGCACGCGTTCCGCGTTGGATTCGTCATCGTAGGTCTGCGCCTCAAACTTCACAACCGTGCCATCGCTCAATGTGAGCCCACCGGCCTGGTTGACCTGGTCCATCCACAAATTGAAGCCGTTCACCTGGCGTTTGGATGAGACTTCCTGTGTGCCGGTCAAAGACGAGGTGAAGCCGATCACAACGGTTTGCTCTTGCGCCGCCGGGGCGGCAGGTTCTTCGCTGGCCTGGGTCTGGGCCGGCTCTGCCGTTGCAGCAGGGGCAGCCGGTTGGGTTGGCGCCGGTGCGGGGGCTTCCGTTGCGCCGCCGCCACAGGCAGCCAGGAACATGCTGGCAACCATCAGGACGGTTAGCAGTTTTACAATCTTGCCTTTCATACGTACTCCTCCTTTGGACTAAGAAAATGGGGTTGGTTCGGGAGAATGCAGCTTGACTGCAAAAACTCCCAAAGTAAGGTCTGTTGAAGACCTTCACGCAAGATCATTGTATTATTTTTTTGCAAATATTTACTAAAAAGAGGAGTTATTGTCGTAAATATAATGTAAAAACGAATTAAGGTTCTTCCGTCAGAAACGGTAGAGCCCGAATTAACTGTCGAAGCGGTAGCCTACGCCGCGTTCTGTATAAAGGTATTCCGGATGCAACGGATCCGTTTCGATCTTTTGCCTTAACCGGCCAATGTAAACGCGCAGGTATTCCGCTTCCTCTCCGTACTCAGGCCCCCACACGTGCTGCAAAATCGCCCGGTGGGACAAGACCTTGCCGCCATTCTTCATCAGATAAATTAACAGATTAAACTCGGTAGGGGTTAGGTCCAGAACTTCATCCCGGACTGTTACTTCGTGCCGTGCCAGGTCGGCGCAGATTTCTCCCCGGACGATGCGCTCCTCCGAGGTACTCGGCTCGGACCAGCGCGCGCGCCGTAAGACGGCCTTAATGCGCCCCAGCAGTTCCCCCACACCAAAGGGCTTGGTCAGGTAATCATCGGCGCCGTAATCGAAGGCGCGCACTTTATCGCTCTCCTCGCCTAACGCGGTCAGCACGATGATGGGGACGATCGATGTCTGGCGGATCCGCCGCGCCGTTTCCAACCCGTCCAGGTGCGGCATCATGATATCCAGGATGACCAGGTCCACGCGCTCGGTGTTGAATGTGGCCATGGCTTCCAAGCCATTTGAGGCGGTCAATACCTTATATCCGCGGACTTCGAGAATTCTTCCGCACAAAATCGCGCAGGGACTTTTCATCGTCTACTACCAGGACATTTGGGTTGTTTATCATTTCGCTGCCTTTATTGCGTCGTAAGGTTTGATGGAATCCGCTGTCGAGGTCAGGGGAATCGAAAATGCAAGCCGGGCGCCCCGATTTTGCTTTTCGACCCAAATTTCACCCCCGTGGGCCCTGACCAGACCCTGGCATATGGCCAGACCAAGCCCGGTCCCGCTGGAGATGCGCGCCAGGCTGGCGTCCACCTGGTAGAAGCTCTCGAAGATGCGCTGACTCTCATCATCCGGGATGCCCGGGCCGTCGTCGCTGACCCGGAACACGATCTGGTCGCCCTGCCTGTTCACCTCCACCTGGATCGCGGCCTTTTCCCCGGCATATTTGACCGAGTTTTCGATCAAATTTCGGATGACCGTTTCCAGCCGGGGGCAATCGGCGAACAGCGGCGGCAGCCCCGCTTCGATCTGAATCTCGAACCTGTTCCCCGGCTGCAGTTGGGCCTGGCTGGCTGCCCGGCGGATACTCGCTTCCAGGTTGCACACCTCTCGTGAGAGGCTGAGAGAACCAGCCTCGATCCGGGACAAATCCAGCAAATTGTTGACCAGGCCTGTCAGACGGTCGGATTCGTCCGAGATGATGGATAGGAATTCTCGTTGGGATGCCTTGTCCCATTCCACATCCTCGGCCAATAATGTTGAAACATATCCTTTGATGGCAGCCAGCGGGGTGCGCAGCTCATGCGAGACCGTCGAGACCAGGCTGGATTTCATCCGATCCAATTCGTGATCGGCGGTGATATCGTGCAGGATCAGGCCGCGACCGATCGGGATAGTGTTCATATCGGTTACTTCGAACGTATCCAGGCGTAAGTGTACCGTATGTCCCAGGATCAGCAGGGAGAGTTCCACCCAATGGGTGCTCGTGCGCTCGAGCAACTTCCTGATCCCTTCGCGAACGCTATCAGGATTGGTGGCTTTTTCCACAATTCGGGAGAGCACCATCTCCACTGGGGCGCCCGCCAACTCTTCAGGCGATAACACCGCAAGCTCGCCGACGCGCCGGTTGGTATAAACCACTGCGCCAGACAGGTTGCTGAGGATCAACCCGTCCTGCATGGACTGGATCAGGGCTTCCAGGCGGCGAGTCTGTTCCTGCAAGCGCATGTCGCTTCTTTCGTAGAGCACGGCATTTTCAATCGCCATGGTGGCCTGGTTAGCAAAATTGGAGAGCAGCTGGATTTCGTTGTGCGGGAACTCGTGCGGTTGCGGGTGGAAAACCAGCAGGGCCGAGGGAGGGGCGTACTGGGTGTTGAGGGGAACTGCCAGGATGGACCGGTAGCCCTCAGCGCGTGCCCGAGGCCTTTGCGGCGTATATGACGGGTCGGTTTCGGTGTCGCTGACCTGGATCGGTTCCCGCGAGTGCAGCGCCCGCATGGTGACGGAGCTGGGCTCGCTTGGTTGGATGGTCAACTGCTCGGCAAACTGGCTGGACAAGCCGCGGCTGGCCCGAATCCGGAACACACCGGCTTTTTCGTCCAGGGCGATGATGGCACTCATGCGCACGTTCAGCAGGCGGCTGGCCTGCTCGAGGATGCGGTCGAGCACGGTGCGCAGATCCAGGGAGGAGACAACCGCAGTGCTGGTTTCCAGTAAGGTTGACTGCTCCTTCATGCGGTCTGCGATTAAAACTTCCATTTTGAGGATGGCGCGGGTCAGGTCGCCGACCTGGTCCTTGCGTTTTGCCTGCGCTTCCAGGATCACCCGGTCTTCCGGCCGGATCGGCTTGTTGATGCCAATAGCCTCGCTGGTGGGAGCAAGCCGTTCGATCGGAGCGACCACCCGCAGACTTAACATCCTCCAAAAAAACAAACCGATTAAAATGACCGTTACTACTGCGGCGATGACGACCCGCCTCAGGAAGATCTGGGTGGAAAAGGCATAGACCGTTGGGCGGCTGATGATCACACCCCAACCGATCCCCGGGATGGGGGCATATGTGTACAAGCGCTCATTTTCGGTGAGATCCATCGAAGTGGTTGTGCCGCTTTCTCCGGCCAACACCCGCTGGTAAATTTCCGGGATCAGATCGCTCGCCGGGTGTAAGAGCAAACCGGGATCCGGATAGGCAATGATCTGGGCGCTTGAATCGAGGATAGCCAGTTGCAAGCCTTCCTCCGTCTGATGCTCTGAGAGGATTGCAGAAAGGGTGTCGCTTAAACTCTCCAGCCTGATGTTGGTGCCGACCAGGCCGAGAAAATGGCCATCTTCTGATCGGATAGGCATCACGGCCGTGGCGACAGCCTGCTCCGTGGTTGGCGAGATGCGCCCTTTAGATAGGAGCGGTTCGGTGGCTTCGAGCGCCTTCTGGTAATAATCTCTGAACGAAAAGTCGGTTCCAACCGTCGAACCTGGCCCAACCGGATAATGGTAGAGCATGATGCCATTCGCATCCAGACGGTAGATCAGGTTGACGTCCGGGCGGGTGTTCAAGACCACGGCGAACAGCTCATCCATCGCGGCGGTATCGGCTTCGACGACGCCTGGATAGGTTGCCAGCACCTCCACGGCAGACAAGGCGTTGCTGACAGAGAGCTCGGTCTCCTGGGCGATGGCGCGGGCCAGCGACAGGTCGTTGGCTGCAACGTCGTTTTGAATGCGCTCCCCGATTGCCAGATCAAAAAACGTCAGGGTCGCCAGGAAGGGGATGATCAGCAGCAGGTACAGCGCAAAAAGCTGCAGGCCAAGATCGCGGTGGAAACGGAACCAGCGTTTCATGAAATTACCTTCAAGATTCGTCTCTACTCAGGCCCAATGAGGAATCCCAAAAACGGTGTGCGTGGGGGCGTACGCCCCCACGCACACCGTTTTTGGTTCTCTTCTGTATAGGATAGGCTGAGCAGTCACGAAAATTCCTTAATGACACGGACCATGTGTTTGGCGTGTTTTAGATAAAGATCGAGGCGAATGTTTTCGTTGGGCGCGTGGGCGCGGGTTTCGGGGTAGCCCAAGCCCGCCGTCGCGACAGGCAGACCGAGGTCGTGCACGAAGGGATAGTTCGGTCCCGAGCCGCCGGTCATCGGGACCTTTTGCATGGGCATCCCGTAGATGTCTTTGGCGGTATCCACCACGATATTCACAAACGGATCGTTTGGGTCCGTGCGGGCCGGCGGTTCACCGCCCAGGAGCTCGATTTGCACGTCGGGAAAGCCTTCCCCGTCCAGGTGGGCGCGCAGCTTGTCGAGCACCTCAGCAGGTTTCTGGTCGGGGATGAGGCGGAAGTCCACTTTGGCGGAAGCGCGGGCGGGTTGGACCGTCTTCGGGCCGGCGCCCTGGTATCCGGCCGTCAGCCCGCAGATGGTGCAGGTGGGCGAGAAAATTTCCTCAACCTTGAGTTCGGTCCCGCCGGTCAGCCCTTTGATGAATTCCTTGACGCCGTAGCGCGATTTGTATTCCTCCGCAACGTCTGGCAGCGCCGCCAGCAATTCCCGGTCCAGCTCGGACGGCGGCCTGACGTTGTCGTAGAAACCGGGGATGCGCACCCTTTCGTCCGGCCCTTTGAGCGTGTTGAGCGCCCAGACCAGGCGCCAGGCGGCATTGGGGAAGATCGAGCCGCCCAGGCCGGAGTGCACGTCGGTGGAGAGCGATTCGACCGAGAGCTCCACGTAGCAGATGCCGCGCAGTCCCAGGTATTGGATCGGAACTTCCTCTTCGTTGACGCCGCCGAATTCCCACACGCAAGCGTCGGCGGCTAAGAGGTCTTGATGATCGCGAACGAACTGGTGCAGGTGCGCGCTGGCCGTTTCCTCTTCCCCTTCGATCACGAATTTGATATTGCAGGGCAACTCCCTGTCTGCGTCGAGCAGCGCGTCAAGCGCGAACAGGCGCGCGACGATGTGGCCTTTGTCATCGCTCACGCCGCGGCCGTAGAGCTTGCCCTCGCGCAGGTCCGGCTCGAAGGGCGGGCTGTCCCACAGCTCGAGCGGTTCGGCCGGCTGGACGTCGTAATGGTTGTAGAACAGCAGGGTTTTAGCGCTTTTCCCTTTGCGTTCCGCGAAGACGACCGGCGCGCCCTCGGTGGACAAAATCCGGACCGCGAAACCGCGTCGTTCCAGCATTTGCCCGACCAACTGCGCGCATTCTTGCAGCCCCCAATCCTGCGCGCCGACCGAGGGTTGGGCCACCAGCGCGGCGAGTTCCCGGATGCTGGTGTCAAGGTTGTTTTCGAGATAGCGATCATAGGACTGGTAATCGTTCATTTGGATTCTCCATGCTACATTGAAGAGCGTGGCAGGCAGGCTGTCCCGGTCTGAACGGAGGGGGAATGCCCGCATCCTTTATCGAGATAATATACTGTTTCGTAAACCAATCCAGCGAATAAAAACCGGCATAGGCAAACAGCGCCATTTTGATCAGTTGACCGATCCAGCAGGCGACCAGGAAACGGCGCAAAGACATCTTGGCGATTCCGGCGGTCACGCCGGCAATATCAAAAAAAGGGTTCGGTATCGCGGAAAGCACGATAATAGCCCAAACCCCGTACTTCGTGACCCAGGTATGGATACGATCGTAGACCCGCGTGTTTTCGATCACGGCCTGGCCGCTGAAGCCGGCCAGGTAGCCGGAAAGCTCGCCTAACGCGCCGCCTGTCCCCGCGGCCAGGGCTACTGCCAGCGGGTTGAAGATGTTGCCCATGGCAAAAACGACCGCCACGCCCGGCGCAGGCAGGAAGACAGTGGCATTGGCCAACAGGGCGACCAGGAAAATTCCCGGATACCCGTAGGCGGCGAACTGGTCCACCCGGTCACGGATGCTGTAAACAAAATACGTGATCCCCAGCACTGCCAGGATGGCCAGAATCCGCAGGATGTTAGTCGTGGGCTGCGAAGACTTCGACTTCCTGTCATTTTCTTTCTTTTCAGGCGCTCTCTTCAATGGTCACTTTCTGGATTTTGACGCCCGGTGCGTCCGGTCGCATTGGGTCACGCGGCGGGATGGACATCAGCACGTCCATGCCATCTTTGACTTGCCCAAAAACGCTGTGTTTGTTGTCCAGCCAGGGGGTGGGGACGTGGGTGATAAAGAACTGGGATCCGTTCGTGTTTGCGCCGGCATTTGCCATCGAGAGCACACCGGGTTTGTCATGTTTCAGGCTGGGGTGGAACTCGTCCTCGAACCTGTAGCCTGGGCCGCCGGTGCCTGTTCCGGTTGGGTCGCCGCTCTGGGCCATGAAGTTGTCGATCACGCGGTGGAACATGACGCCATCGTAAAATCCCTGGCGGGCCAGGAAAACGAAGTTGTTGACCGTTTTTGGGGCTTTGTCCGCAAACAGTTCGATGACCATTTCGCCTTTATCGGTTTCCATATGGGCCGTGTAGTTTTTCTCGGGATCAATTTCCATTGCGGGAGGGGTATTCCATTTTTTTGCCATTTCTACTCCTAAATTATGTGTTTGTAATCCTGACTTTTCTTTTCATAAATCATTGCCAAATAACCATCCTGTTCTCAACTCAAGAGCGATTCGATCCGCGCGACAACCATATCCATCGCGGCCCGGTTGAAGCCCCCTTCGGGGATGATGACATCCGCATAGCGCTTGGACGGTTCGACGAATTCCAGGTGCATCGGGCGGACCGTGGACTGGTACTGATGAATGACGCTTTCCACCGACCGGCCGCGTTCCGCAATGTCCCGCTGTAAGCGCCGGATCAGGCGGACGTCCGGATCCGTGTCGACGAAGATTTTCACGTCGAACAGCGCGCGCAAGTCCGGGTCGACGAAGATCAGGATGCCTTCGACCACGATCACCCGGCTGGGATTGACTTGAAAGGTTTGATCTGTACGACTGTCGGTAGAGAAATCGTAGATTGGGACTTCTATGGCCTGGCCCTGCTTCAATTGCTCGATATGGGAGATCAACAATTCCGTCTCCAGCGAATTGGGGTGGTCGAAGTTCACCTGGTCCCGCTGGGCGGGTGGCAGGCCGGTCAGGTCTTTGTAGTACGAGTCGTGCTGGAGGAAGGATATCCGGTCTCGTCCGACGCGCTGTAAGATCTCCTGGGCGACGGTGGTCTTGCCGGATCCGGAACCACCTGCGATGCCGATCACGAGGGGAGTGTCATACGCCATAGGCGAATTATACCCGCTACCTTAAAAAGGTTCTCCCGTCTTTAACGAGATAGCGGCTCGCCGGAAGCGGTAGAGCCACAAAATGTAGGGCAAAAACGGTGTGCGTGGGGGCGTACGCCCCCACGCACACCGTTTTTGCCCTCTTTAAGATCGAGCTTTTGAACCTGCGGAAATAAGCGCTGATCGCCTTCCAAATGGGGCAGCGGTCATAAACGCCGGTGAACAGGATCAGCAATCCAAGCGGGAGCATCCACCAGGTGGAGGTTTGGAACGCGAAAATGACGGTCAGGGAACCGATCCCGAGACGGAGCAGACGATTTGCAGGTGAGATCGGGATTTGCATCGCATGTCCGGTCACCAGGGCTTCGAACATCTGGCGGTAAGCATCTTCGCGTTGCGCGCCGGCAATTCTCGCGGTGATCTTGCCATCCTGAATGCACAGCACGGTTGGGATGCTATAAATCTTGAGCTCCTGTAACAACCCCTGGTTCTGGTCGGAGTTGACCGCCCAGAAATTCACGTTGTCCTGGTATTCCCGGGCCAGTTTTTCGAGCACTGGTTTGCTCATGCGGCAGGGCGCACACCAGGGCGCCCAGAAGTCTACAACGGTCGGCTTGCCGGAAGCTACAGCTTTTTCGATGAATTGTTTTTGGTCCATGACCCTTAGATGCGCGTCCGGTTGAAATGGTGCAAAAAGAATCCTTTCTAGATCCCGGCTATGTACGCCAGTCCAACTGTCCCGGGACCGGCGTGGGTGCCAACCACCGGGCTGACGGTCGACATAATGCTTTCGGTGGCGTTCAATTCCTGGCTGGCTTTGTCGAGCAGCGTCCGCGCTTCTGCTTCCGCAGCTGCGTGCAGCGTCGCCAGCCGGACGGGCGTTTTGCCCTTGGTCTGTTCCATGACCAGTTCCAGGACGCGCTCCAGGGCCTTGCCCTTGGTGCGGATGCGCTCCACGGCCTCGACGTGCCCGTCTACGACGGCCAGCACCGGTTTCATATTCAAGGCGGTGCCCAAAAAGCGCTGCGCGCCTCCGATCCGTCCGCCGCGGTGCAGGAACTCCAGCGTGTCCACCGCAAAATAGACGCCCGTATGCGCGCGGGCTCTCTCCGCCAGGGCAACCGCATCCTGCATATTGGCCCCGTTTTCGATGGCGCGCGCCACAGTCAAAACCTGGAAGCCCATCGCCATAGCCGTTGTATTGGAATCGACAATATTTACGTTTTGGCCGGCTGCTCCCATCGTATCGATCGCCTGGACAGCGGATTGAATCGTGCCTGAAAGTTTGGCTGCAATGAAGATGCCCAACACGTCGTACCCTTTTTCGATCAAGCCTTCGAACGTGGCTTGCATGGTCGCGGGTGAGACCTGGGACGTGGTCGGCATCACTTTGGCGGTTTTAAGCCGCGCGTAAAATTCGTCCGGTTGGATGTCAACCCCGTCTCGATATGTTTCCTCTCCCCAAATCAATATTTGGGGCGTAACTGTTATGTTATGTTTTTGAACCAGGTCGGCTGGAATATATGCGGTGCTGTCAGTTACGATGGCAATTTTTGGCATCTTTTCTCCCAAGGGGTGAGTTGAATTGATTTTTCACGCTTGTAGTAACCCCAAAGGATCGCCAGAGTTTTGATAGTAAGGAAGCGGGCTCCTATATTTCGCGCTTTTTCCATTCTAACCGATGGGAGCATTCAAATGTTGTAGATTCTATGATACCGATTGCCAAGAGAAAACCGAAAAAAGGGTATGGGGGCGTACGCCCCCATACCCTTTTTTCGGGATCTTTCCGCGAAGGCTTCAGCCTAAGCGGATTTTGCGATTTTACAGAATCTGAATGCTCCCTAACCGATGAAGCGCATGTCAAAAATTGCTCATGGTATAATGATTCAGGTAAGGAAATTGCGTCGAGGAGCCCGCATTGGCTTTTAACCCGATAAACTGGCTTTTGGGCTTGTTTTCTCTAGACATTGCCATTGATCTTGGAACCGCAAACACCCTTGTCAATGTTCGTGGCAAGGGTATTGTCATTAATGAGCCATCCTGGGTCACAATGGACAAACGTCTAAGACAACCGATAGCCATTGGACTGGAAGCAAAAGAAATGGTCGGCCGCACCCCGAGCAATGTGATGGTGGTCCGGCCACTTCGCGATGGTGTCATCTCTGAGTTTGATGTGACCCAAATCATGTTGGAGTATTTTATCGGCAAAGTACACGAACAAAGCGTGGTTCCGTTGCCGCGCCCGCGGATCGTCATCGGGATTCCAACAGGGGTCACCGAAGTGGAAAAGCGGGCTGTTTACGATGCCACCATGGCGGCCGGCGCCCGCCAGGCATTTCTCGTGGAAGAGCCGATTGCCGCGGCGTTGGGGGCAGGCTTGCCAATTGGCGAGATCAAGGGTAGTATGGTGGTCGATATCGGTGGCGGTACCACGGAGGTAGCCGTCATGTCCATGACCGGGGTAGTCGCGTCGCGATCTTTGCGAGTTGCAGGCGATGAAATGGACGAAGATATCGTTCAGTACCTGCGCAATAAGTATAATCTGCTGATTGGGCAGGGCGTGGCTGAGAAGGTAAAATGGACGATCGGCTCTGGCTTTCCCCTCCCGACTGAAAAAACGATGGAAGTGCGCGGGCGAAACCTGGTTACGGGCTTGCCTGAAACGATCGAGGTATCCTCGGTTGAAATCCGCGAGGCGCTTTCCGGGTCGGTGCAAGTGATCGTAGATACTATCCGGGATGCCCTGGATGAGATCCCGCCGGAGATCGTCGCGGATCTGATGGACCTTGGGATTTGCCTGGCCGGCGGCGGCGCGCTGTTGCAGGGGCTGGCTGACCGCTTGTCCGATGAGTTGAAGCTGCGGGTCTGGGTCGCGGAAGACCCGTTATCCTGTGTAGCCCGCGGGGCAGGGATGATTTTTGATGATTTTGACAGGTTAAGCCGGTTACTGGTCGGCTTGGAGCGCGGCAGCACGCGCCATAGCATTTAGTTGTGTTGGAAGTTGATCGATTCTCATTCCATGTTTCGGGATTTCCTTGCCAGGCCTGAGCAGATACGTTTTCTCAACGGGATGGGGAGCTGGGCTTCCCCACAATCTCGATTTATTGTATAGATATCTAACGACTGTAATTTAAAATGCGAAATTCTTTTGGTCGTTCTCTTCAGACGACAATCATCTTTTTGATCATAGGGGGGATACTCGTGTTGGCATTTGGGGGCTATTTGGGCACTGCTTCTCGTGGACTTGGCGGATCGTTGGTTGGGATCCAGTCCTGGCTTGCTACCCGCTTTGCCGCGGTTCAGGATTTTTTGGCCGCGCCGCGTGATATCGTTGCCCTCCGGCAGAGAAATACGGAGCTTGAACAAGAAGTCGCCCGCCTGCAAGGCCAGTTGATCGAGTTGCAACAAAAGGTCGACGAGACGGAAATCCTGGCTGCTTTGGTCGATTTTCAACGCGCCAACCCGGAGAGATCCTACAAGGGAGCTGCGGTTGTCGGCCGGGACCCGAGCCCGTTTCTTCATTATATCATTATCAACAGCGGATCGAACGACGGTATTCTCCGCGGCATGCCGGTTGTAACCAACCAGGGCCTGATCGGCCGGGTGGATGCTGTCATCGCGGATGCTTCTCGCGTCCAGCTGATCACGGACCCGGCGGCAGCCATCAACGTCCGTTTGCAGAACGCCGATACGGACGCGGTGCTGGTCGGTTCGGTCACCGGTGACCTGTCATTGGAGATGATCTCGCAGGATGTGACGGTGGAACCCGGGGATGTAGTGCTCACCTCCGGCCTGGGCGGCGGTTACCCGTCTGATTTGATTGTGGGACAGGTGACGAATGTGCGCAAACGTGACTTCGAACTGTTCCAGCAGGCTTCGATCCAACCTGTAGTCGACTTTTCCCGTCTCGAGATCGTCTTGATCATTACCAACTTCCGGCCAGTCGATATCGAGCCTTTAACCCCCCTCAATTCCCCTTGAAATGTTGCGCAACTTGATCGCTTTCCCGCTGCTTGCGCTGGTTGTGATCGTGCAGTCAGCGGTGGTAAGCCGAATGACTCTGCTTGCCGGTTACGCCGATTTGATGCTGGTAGTCCTGGCTGCCTGGGCGTTGAAAGCGGATGCTCCCTCAGCCTGGACATGGGCCTTCTTGGGCGGAATTATGGTATCTTTTGTATCTGGCATGCCCTGGCCTGTTCCAATGGCCGGCTACATACTGGTTGTGCTGCTCGCACAGTTGTTCAAACAAAGGGTCTGGCAGGCGCCCTTGTTGGCGATGTTCAGCGTGATCTTCTTAGGAACCTTATCGATGGATGCTTTAGCGTTGCTCGTTTTGAATTTTTTGGGAACACCTTTGCCGATCGGCGACTCGCTCGGTCTGGTGGTCTTACCGCAAGTTTTGCTTAACTTAATGTTTTCAATCCCTGTCTATGCAATCATAAGGGATATGGCCCAATGGGTAAGCCCTGTAAAGGAGGTGGAATGAATTCGTCAAATCCTCCGCAACCCCAGATCCAACCGTGGCGTTTGTGGGTCATTTATGGCGTGGTCGCGCTGGTGTTGGGTTCGTTGATGTTCCGCCTGGTCAGCCTGCAAGTTTTTCAGGGCAGCGACTGGCTTGAACAGGCAGTCGAAAATTACACAACCAGCCCTTCGATTGCCCCTTCTCGCGGGATTATCTACGACCGCAACGGTTACATCCTGGCTGGCAATATCGCTTCCTACAGCGTGGTGATCACGCCTGCCGACCTGCCCGATTCCGAAGCGGACATTCAGAACATTTACCGTGAACTATCGCAGTTGATCGATGTTCCTGCAACGCAGGGAACGATAGAGGAAGCAAAGCTGGTTGCGGAATGTGTGGAAGGTCCGGGGATCGCGCAGTTGGTTGCATTGGGTGAATTGTTGGCGCCCTATCGGCCTGTTAAAGTCAAGTGCGACGTGGATGAAAACGTGGCCCGCATGGTCCGCGAAGCCTCCGTCGACTGGCCGGGCGTCTCCGTCCTGATCGATCCGATCCGGGAATACCCGACCGGTTCGTTGACGGCCAACGTGATCGGCTTTCTCGGCCCGATCCCGGCGCGCGATGAACAAGAGTACCGGGATAAGGGGTTCGAACCCAACCGGGACAAGATCGGTTATGCCGGCGCAGAAGCAGCGCTCGATCAAGTCCTGACCGGCACTCCCGGAGGGCGCACCGTCCAGGTCGACGTTGCCGGTCAGGAGCTGCGTAATTTGGAGCCTCCGCTCGCCCCTGTTCCGGGGAATAACCTGAAATTAACGATCGATACCCGCTTGCAAACCATTGCGGATACCGTTTTACAGACGGAGATCGACTCCTGGAACCAATATTATGGGCGAATCCGTATTTCCAGCGGTGTAATCATTGCCATGAACCCGAGAACCGGCGAAATCCTGGCGATGGTCACCTATCCAACCTACGAAAACAACCGCATGTCGCGTTTTATCCCGGCCTACTATTATGAACAACTGAGCCAGGATCCCCGTAAACCTTTGTTGAACAATGCCATTCAAGCGGAATATCCACCGGGATCGGTTTTCAAAATTTCTACGGCGACCGGCGCCATTAACGAAGGGGTGGTCCGCTTGGGACAGGAGATTGCTGCTCCTGGACAGCTGGAATTGTGCGAGAAATTTTCTCCCAACGATCCCTGTACTGCAAACAATACCCGCCCGTTCGTGGACTGGATCTACGACACCAACCCGGCCGGGTTTGGCACCGTCGATTTTTATCGCTGCATTGCCTTCTCCAGCAACGTCTGCTTCTATAAATTGGGAGGCGGCTTTGAAGATGAGATCAAAGAAGGCCTGGGGATTGAACGCCTGGGAGAATATGCGCGTGCAATCGGCTACGGCCGGGCGTCTGGGATTGAGTTGATTGGCGAGCAAGATGGCCTGATCCCCTCGCCGCAGTGGAAACGCATCAACCAGGGCGAGAACTGGTCCACAGGCGATACCTACATCGCCTCCGTGGGACAGGGCTACGTGCTTGGTACCCCGCTCCAGGTCTTGATGTCCGGGGCGACGATCGCGAATGACGGAAAGCTGATGCAGCCCACGATTGTCCGCGAGGTGACCGACAGCGAAGGAAAGGTCATCGAGCAGTGGTTCAACCCCGCAGATTTTTCCATCTGGGTACCAGACCAGGAGACAGATGAGGAGGGACTTACGAGGAGGGGCTGGCGGAACGTTGGGAACAGCGACTTCGCCGCAAAGCTTCCTGAAGGCACATATCGCATCTCCCCGTTCACTGAAAACTTGAAGTGGGATACCACTATCGATCCGATGATTCAAGAATACAGCTGTGACGAAGGTTATTGTTCCCTGAACGAAGATAAATTAAAGGTCATTCAGCCTTCCAGCATTCAGGCGGTCCAAACCGGGATGCGCATGGCCGTGACCGACGAGCGTGGTACTCTACGTAAAGTGTTCGAGGGGTTCCCAATTGCGGTAGCAGGCAAGACCGGGACCGCAGAGTACTGTGACGATGTGGCTCTGAAGGCCCAGCGCTGCCAGTTCGGCCAGTGGCCCACGCACGCCTGGACGTTGTCGTATGCGCCGTTTGATGATCCCGAGATCATCGTAATGGCCTTCGCGTACAACGGTGGGGAAGGGTCCAGCGTTGCCGGTCCGATGGTCAGGCGGGTGATGGAAGCTTATTTTGAGCTTAAGTCGATTGACATTGCCCAAAGTGGAGGCGGCTAACCGTCTTCATTGGACTGGGATACTTCATGCTATAATTTAGCAATTAATCCAAACAGAGAACGGACCCCTTTTTCGTGTAGCTATGGATGAGCAAACAATACCAATTCAAATCAAGGGTCTGCGTGATGGCTTGCTCATCACTTTCGGGAACGGGGAGTGGACAGCCCTCGAAAGTGCATTGTTAGAACAGATCCATGGCCAACAGTCGTTTTTTCAGGGAGCGCGCGTTGCCCTGGACGTGGGTAGCAAGATCCTGAGGGTCAATGAGCTGGTTGCATTGCGAGACAGGCTGTCAGACCGTGGGGTATCCCTCTGGGCGGTGCTGAGCGAATTGCCGACGACGGAAAAAACTGCCCAACTTTTGGGTCTGGCAACCCGTATTTCGAAGCCACGCCCGGAAGAGAACCGCAAATTTGCCGTCGATGATCTGGGTGATGCGACGGCCCTGTTTATCAATAAAACGCTCCGCTCAGGCACGCGGATCGAGTTTGCCGGGCACGTGATTGTGGTTGGGGATGTCAATCCTGGTGCCGAAGTTGTTGCTGCCGGAAATGTGATCGTCTGGGGCCGGGTGCGCGGGATGGTCCACGCCGGCGCAAAAGGGGATACCTCGGCCTATATCTGTGCGCTCGATCTTTCGCCCACCCAACTGCGTATCGCACACCAGGTTTCGGCCACGCTCAATCCGCAAAGCCATGCGCGCCCGGAAGTCGCCAGCCTGAACGAGGATGGAAAACTGCAATCTGTTCTTTGGGAACCAAGCTAGATTTTTTACAGGATGTGTGAATGAGTGCGAAAATCTTGACCATTACAAGTGGCAAAGGCGGCGTAGGGAAGACCACCGCTGTTGCCAATATCGCTGTTGCACTGGCATCCGCCGGGGCCAGGGTTTGTTGTATCGATGGCGACATCGGCCTGCGCAACCTGGATGTGGTCATGGGGCTGGAAAATCGCATTGTTTACGATATTGTGGACGTGATCGAAGGGCGCTGCCGCCTGCGCCAGGCCATGATCCGCGATAAGCGCTTCCCCGAGCTCTACCTGATCCCCGCGGCGCAAACCCGGGATAAGAGCGCTGTTTCCCCTTCCGATATGATCCGGTTGGGGGATGAGCTGCGAAGCGAGGTGGACTGGGTTTTGATCGACTCTCCGGCTGGGATCGAGCGCGGGTTTAAGAACTCCATTGCGGCTGCCGACCAGGTGCTGGTCATCACCAACCCGGAGGTTTCCGCCGTCCGCGATGCAGACCGGGTCATTGGCCTGCTGGAAGCGGAGGAAAAGGGCAGCCCCTCCCTCATCCTGAACCGCCTCAATCCGAGCATGGTCCGCAATCACGACATGCTCTCAGCGGACGATGTGCTCGATTTGCTGGCAATCCGCTTGATCGGCATCGTCCCGGAAGATGAAAATGTGATTGTGGGAACAAACCGGGGTGCGCCCATCGCTCTGGAGCCCAAAAGCATGGCAGGACAGGCGTTCCGCAATATTGCTCGCCGCCTGTGCGGGGAAGATGTGCCCTTTATCGAGTTTGACAACCGGGGCAGTTTGTGGTCGCGCATTCAACGCATCGCGGGGAGGAAATAAGATGTCCAGTTTTTTTGATCGCATCACCGGCCGGAAGCGCAGCGCAAAAAACGCCAAAGAGCGCCTGCAACTGGTGCTGATCCACGACCGCACAGACATGTCCCAGCTTGAAATGGAAGCTCTCAGGGACGATATATTGGCAGTCATCTCTCGTCACATCGATGTGGATCCGGATGGGGTCCGGATCGATCTGGAGCGCGACGGTCGAGAACAGCGTTTGGTGGCGGATATCCCCTTGAGGAGCGTTGCGCGCCGCCGTAGCGGCTAAATCCCATGCTTCGCGACATTTCCTGGCGCCATTTCGATTTTTGGCTCCTCGGCGCAATTGTCCTGGCTACCGCCTTTGGGACAACCATGATCCGTTCCGCAGTGGCGGGGAACGAGGAATTGATCCCGCTGATCAACCGCCAAATCTACTTCGCTTTAGCCGGCCTGGTTGTTATCTTTGTCGTTGCTGCGATCGATTATCGTTACTGGATATCCCTTTATATACCAATCTATGTTGTAATGAGCGTTCTGCTGTTTGCGCTGTTCCTGAGCGCGCAAGCGGTGTTCGGTGCGGCACGCTGGTTTTCTATAGGTGTGCTGTTCGTGCAGCCGACAGAATTCGCAAAAATCGTGATCATTTTGATCCTGGCTCGTTTCTTCGAAAAGAACCAGGATCGGCCGCGCGACCTGCGTTGGGTTGCCTTCAGCCTTTTGTGGGTTTGGGGACTGACCATCTGGATCTTGCTCCAACCTAACCTGAGTAACGTGGTGGTGATCTCGGTTATCTGGTTCGTGTTGCTCTGGCTCAATGGCTTGCAATTAAAACATTTGTTTACCTTTGCGGCGGCAGGCATTCTGGCTCTGGGAACGCTGGTTGGCTTGTCGATTTTTGGGGTCCGAATTCCGTTTTTGCAGGAGTACCAGCAACAGCGGATTGCGAACTTCTTCTTGCCTGATCCAAACGCTACCTTTGGCGCCACCTATAACGTACAACAAGCGCTGATCGCAATCGGCTCAGGCGGATTGTTCGGCAAAGGCTACGGCCATGGCACCCAGACGCAACTGCGTTTCTTAAAAGTCCGTCACACCGACTTTATCTTCTCTGCGATTTCAGAGGAGTTTGGCATGATCGGCGGGATCATCGTGATCCTCATCCTGGCCTTTATCATCTGGCGCTGTTTGCGCGCTGCCCAGCATGCCAGGGACGTTTCCGGATCGGTCATTGCTTACGGCGTTGCCACGCTGATCTTTTTCCAGGGTGTTGTCAATATCGGCGTTAATATGAACATCGTGCCGGTTTCAGGCTTGCCGTTGCCGTTCATCAGTTATGGAGGTAGCGGTCTCACGTCATTGATGCTTGGCATTGGACTCGTCGAAAGCGTGGCATTGCGCCACAAATCACTGGATTTTTAAGTTGGGATGTATCTACTCAGGCTAGCGAGGAATTCCCGAAAAATGGTGTGCGTGGAGGCGTACGCCCCACGCACACCATTTTTCGGTTCTTATTTTATATATAGGATAGGCTGAGCAGTTACGTTGGGATGTTATTTTGGAGAATCATGACTAAATCATCGAAACCCGCTCGCGTCCGTATGGCGCCTTCGCCCACCGGGCATTTCCATCTCGGCTCGGCGCGGACGGCCCTCTATGACTATCTGCTCGCTCGCAAGACGGGCGGGCAGTTCATCTTGCGCATCGAAGACACCGACCAGAAGCGCTTTGTGGAAGGCACTGAACAGGAGATCTTTGACAGCCTGGACTGGCTCGGGATTACGCCTGACGAAGGCTCGCACGTGGGAGGCCCTTATGGCCCCTATCGCCAGACCGAGCGCCGCGAGATCTATCAGGAGCGCGCCTGGACCCTGGTCGAAAAAGGCGATGCTTTCCCCTGTTTTTGTGCGCCAGAGGAGCTGGCAGAAGTCCGCCAGGAACAACAGAAGCGCAAAGAGAAACCCCGGTACAGCGGCAAATGCCGGAACCTGGCGCCCGAAGAGGCTGCCCGTCGGGTCGCAGAAGGCGAAAGCTACGTGATCCGTTTTAAGATGCCCTACGAAGGCGTTACCGTTGCCCATGACCACCTGCGCGGCGACATCGTCACCGAAAACCGCTACCTCGATGATTACGTTCTTCTCAAGTCAGACGGCTTGCCCACTTACCATCTTGCAGCCATGGTAGACGATCATTTGATGGAGATCACCCATGTTCTGCGCGGCGCGGAATGGCTTTCCACCTTTCCGTTGCATGTGCGGATCATCCGCGCCTTTGGTTGGGAAGAGCCGGTCTGGGTCCATCTCTCGGTCTTTCTCAAACCGAGCGGCAAGGGCAAAATGAGCAAGCGCGAGGCGGCCGAGGCCCTCAAGGACGGCCACTCGATTTTTGTCAAAGACCTGCAGGACCTCGGTTACATCCCGGAGGGCGTGTTGAACTGGATCGCGCTGATGGGCTGGGGTGTGGCCGAAGATGACGTTATGTCCCTGGACCAGATGATCGAGCGCTTTGATATCGACCGCCTGACTCCTTCGCCGGCCGGGATCAACTTTTCTAAACTCGACCATTTCAACGGGACGCACATCCGCCTCTTGACGACCGATGACCTGGCAGCCCGGATCAGGCCTTTCTTCGTCCGGGCCGGGTATCAGGTGGACGACGCGACGCTGTTGGCGATTACGCCGCTGCTCCAGGAGCGGCTGGTCACTCTGGACGACTGCGTCCCGTTTGGCGGTTTCTTCTTCAAGGATGAGGTCGAGCCGGACCCGGAAGAACTGGTTGCCAAAGGGCTGGATGCGAAGCGCTCGGCGGACATCGCTCGCCGGGCCTACGAAATCCTGTCCGGATTGCCGGAAATCTCCCACGAGATGGCCGAGCCGCCCCTGCGCCAGCTCGTGGAGGACCTTGGACTGAAACCCAACCAGGTCTTCGGCATCCTGCGCGTGGCCGTGACCGGGCAAACGGTCAGCCCGCCTTTGTTCGAGAGCATGGAAATTATCGGCCGGGAAAAGGTGCTCGAGCGGGTCCGGAAGGCAATCGATATTCTTGAAGGAATGGGCTAAGTTTTAGGAGTCCAACATCTCCAGATGTTGGACTCCTTTTTAAAACAGCAATGCCATGATCACCCCGTCCAAATATTGACCATCCCTGAATACTGCCATTCGTCTTCTTCCTTCGATCACAAATCCAAATTTTTCGTAAAGATGAATAGCCACGGTATTTCGCTCGAACGCGGATAACTCAATCCGTTTTATGATTCCTGTGCTTTTAGCCCACTCGATTGCACGTGCCATGAGCTGGCTTCCAATTCCTCTTCCCCGCCATTCCTGTGCCACCGACATTCCAAGGGTGACCGCATGCCTGATCGCTGCCCGGTTGCTGCCTTTACAATTCAGGATACCAATAATTTTCCCGTCTGCTTCAGCGACAAAATAAACGGAGTGTTCTGCCGCAGCAAAATCAGCCAAAAATCCGGCTTCTTCCTCAAGCAGTACGCGTAAACTCACCGGGGGAAAGCTCGATGTTCGAGTTTGGCTCCTCGCTCAGCCGGTTGACATAAGCGATGACCTGCTCGGCGTCTGAAGGTCTTGCTTTTCGGATGGCAACTTCCATAGCTGTACTTGTGGGGCGGGATGATATCCCGCCAACCTTTAAGTAGGGGATTCCAACCCGCTCTACAGAACTACAGAAGGTTGAGACTCTGCCCCACCCTTCTGTAGTTACCCTTGCTTCTTTTCGATCTTTGCCCACGTATCTTTCAATGGGACGGTCCGGTTGAGAACCAGTTTCTCAGTCGTGCTATCGGGGTCGACGATGAAATAGCCCTGGCGCTCGAATTGGAAGCGGAAACCGGGTTCCGCTTCTGCCAGGCTGGGCTCCACAAAGGCCTTCAACATCTCCAGCGAGTTGGGGTTGAGGTATTCCATGAAGCTGTCGCTATCGGGATTCTCATCCGTGAACAGGCGGTCATACAAGCGGACCTCTGCCGGGATCGCACGCTGTGCGGAGACCCAGTGAATGGTGGACTTGACCCGCCGGCCGTCTGGCGCGTCGCCCCCGCGAGTGGCCGGATCGTAGGTGCAATGCACCTCGGTCACCTCTCCCGTTTCCGGGTTCTTGACAACGCCTGTGCAGGTCACGAAGTAGGCGTAGCGCAAGCGGACCTCGTTTCCGGGATACAGGCGGTGATATTTTGGCGGCGGTTCCTCGCGGAAGTCGTCCTGCTCGATGTACAAGACCTTGGAGAAAGGCACCTTGCGTGTGCCGGCGTCCGGATCTTCCGGGTTGTTGACTGCCTCCATTTCTTCGACCTGGCCCTCCGGATAGTTGTCGATGACCAGCTTGAGCGGGCGCAGCACACCCATCCGGCGAGGGGCGCGTTTGTTCAAATCCTCGCGGACGGTTGCCTCTAAAAGGGCCATATCGACCACGCTGTCGGCTTTGGCAACGCCCACGCGGCGGATAAAATCCTGGATGGCCTCAGCCGTGTAGCCGCGCCGGCGCATGCCGCGCAGGGTCGGCATACGAGGATCGTCCCAGCCGTTGACCAGCCCTTCTTCGACCAGTCGACGCAGGTAGCGCTTGCTCAGGATGGTGTAGTTCACGACCAGACGAGAAAATTCGATCTGGCGCGGCTTGAAAACGCCCAGCTGGTCTAGGAACCACTCGTAGAGCGGGCGGTGGTTTTCGTACTCGAGCGAACAAAGCGAGTGGGTAATGCCCTCCATCGAGTCGTTCTGGCCGTGGGCCCAGTCGTACATCGGATAGATCTTCCACTTGTCGCCGGTACGGTGGTGCGCCGGCGCATTGATGATCCGGTACATGACCGGGTCGCGCAGGTTGATATTGGGATGCGCCATGTCGATCTTGGCGCGTAAAACACGGGATCCTTCCGGGAATTCGCCGTTTTTCATGCGTTCGAGCAGGTCCATGTTTTCTTCCACGTCGCGGTCCCGGTAGGGACTTTCCACCCCGGGTTCCGTCAGGGTGCCGCGGTTGGCGCTGACCTCTTCCGGGCTCTGGTCGTCCACGTAGGCTTTGCCCATCAAAACGAGTTTCTGGGCCCACTCGTACAGCTCGTCGAAATAATCCGACGCGTACGTTTCTTTGACCCACTCGATCCCCAGCCAGCGCGCATCCTCTTTGATGGCTTCCACAAACTCGGTCTCTTCCTTGGCCGGGTTGGTGTCGTCGAAGCGCAGGACCAGCTCGCCGCCAAAGTCTTTGGCGATCAGGTAGTCGATCATGAACGCTTTGACGTGCCCGATGTGCAGGTACCCGTTCGGTTCGGGTGGCAGGCGCGTGCGGACGTAGTTGTATCGTCCGTTCTCTAAGTCTTCGGCCACGGCTTCGTGGATGAAGTCGGTGGACTTGGTTTCGTCTATTGTCATGAGTATGCCTCGGAACTTTTCTTGATTTGCTAACGTTTGTTATTATAACAAAGCAGCCCGTTGACAGTATAATTTGCGGCGCATATTACTCCCGAACTTACTCTGGAGGCAACGATGGAAGAAAATAAAGGAAGAGCAAGTGATTTTCTGGGAACGTATTTCGACCGGACCGTAGTGCTGCGGCTTGTGCGCGGGGCAGAGGTCGCCTCCTGGGTGGTCCTGGCGGTTTATGGTCTGCAGTTGTTGCTCTCGGCGGCGACCTTTGTTCTTTCTTTTACCCGCGGGTTTATGCAGGGCATGGGAATAACCGATTTAGCCCAGCAGCTCCTGTTTGTGTTAGAGCAACCTTTTCGTGGCATCGTCTATTTTCTGGGATTACAAGCGCTGGCAAAGATTCTGCTCATGTTCATGGACATCGAGGACAACACCCGCCGCGGGGCCAGAAAGTCATAGAGTTTTCGGCGCTTCCCTTCATAATTTCGGTGATTTACTGAATTTAATGGTAAAATACCCGTCGCTCTGGGGAGTGGTGTAACGGCAACACGTTGCGCTCTGGACGCAAAATTCGGGGTTCGAATCCCTGCTCCCCAGCCAAAGAAATTCCGGTTTGCTCCCCGTCTTTAACGGGATAAGGGCCCTTATCGGAAAGGGTAGAGCCGAAATTCCCCGAGAGGGGATTTTCTCTTTTTGTTCTTTAGGGGATCACCTACAACTGTCCGTACCGCTTTGTAAAACACAAATCAGATAGTCGATAACGCTGAACGGTCCGCCCTGCCCAGGCGGGGTGGGCGTTGCGCCAGGATTGCCATTTTCCAAACCGGGCACAACTTGCGTTGCCGTGTTTCCTGAGGGAGGCGCCCCAAAAATTGATGTCGGGACGGCGGTCTGCGTCTCTTGTCCCTGGCCGCCGGGCGTAGCCACCACGGGAGGGGCAACGGATTCCCTCCGTGCTGATGATTTCATTTTCAGCGAGAAAATGGACGATCTGATCACGAAAGAGATAAGCAGCGGTCAGCAACACGATGACAGCCCCAATGGCAAAGGCTGCCTTCAGAGATATTCCAAAGAAGGTCGCTCCGCCGCCGAGCGCCGCGCCGGATCCTCCCGGTTTGCCCGAATTCGCCGTTCCGCCCCTGCCGGTAGGCCCTTCACTAGAAATCTTGAGATCGACAATCTGCTTCATGAAAGAGTATTTTCTTTCTTCCAGCAACTCAGTTGGATAATCGGGGGTCTCTTCCTTGAGTTTGCCTAGCAACCGGACGATTTCCTGGTGTTCTAAGGGTTCTTCAGGCATCTGGTTTCCCCCCAAGCTGAGATTCCAGGGTTTGTGGTTCTCCCGTCTTTAATACGGATAGAGGCCTTTTCCCGCCGGAAACGGTAGAGCCTGGTTTGTTTAAACGTGAAATGAGTCTGAAGACGCAAAACGATCGTGCTTGGGTGTTCTTCAGTTCCTGCTTGCTCCATCCCTGTTAAAAATAATCTCACGTACCATCTAAAGCTTTTGACTGCGCTTGAACGGATTTCCTTTCTTATTTAACGGTTGCCAAACGTATAAGTCGGGTTCTTTGGAATTGCCCTGACTGTTATTTCACGCATCCTCCCCTGTATTGCTTCCCTTTCTCCGATCCGCCATTCCCAATTCTGTCAGCACTTCCTGCGTATGCTCGCCCAGGCCGGGAATTCTGCCCATCCGCGGCGAAACACTTGCAAGGTTATAAGGGGGAACCAGGGCCTGGATCGGCCCGAAAGGGCTGGCCACCTGCGTCCAGCGCTCCCGGGCTGCCAGCTGGGGATGTCCGATCACATCGGGGACTTCATTTATGGACGCGTTTGCAACGCCTGCTCGCTCGAGCCGTTCGATTGTCTGTGAGGTGGAAAACTGGCTGAATTTTGCTTCGAGGATTGCTTCGATTTCTGTGCGGTTTTCCAGCCGGAGATCGTTTGTTTTGAAACGCAGGTCGTCCGTTAGGTTGGGTTGCTCTAACACCAGCTCGCAAAACTGTTTCCACTCGCGCTCGTTTTGGATCGAAAAGATAACCTCTCCGTCCGCACAACGATAGGCGCCATAGGGTACGATCATATTGTGGCGCAGCCCGGCGCGTAGCGGGGCCTTTCCCGTTCCCATAAAAACGTTGATGGGCGGCATCATCCACTCCGTCAGGCATTCGAACATCGAGATGTCGATTTGCTCGCCGCGCCCGGTCTTTTCCCGGTGCAACAATGCGGTCAGAATGCTGGCATAGCCATACAGCCCGGCAGCGATATCGGCGATGCTGATCCCAACCTTGGCGGCGGCCTCCGGCGTGCCCGTCAGGCTGACTACGCCGGCTTCGGCCTGAATCAGCATATCATAGGCCTTCTTATCCCTGTATGGCCCATCGGGGCCATAGCCGGAAATCCCGGCCCATACCAGGTGAGGAAATTTTTCCTTGATCGCTTCCTACCCCCAGCCCAGACGCTCAATTGCCCCCGGTGCCAGGTTGTGGATGAATACATCGGCGCTCCCCAACAGCTTCTCCATGACAGCATAGCCCGTTTCGCTCTTGACATCAAGGACCAGGCTGCGTTTTCCTCGGTTAAGCCAGGCAAAATAAGCCGATAAGCCATGCAAGGCGCCATCGTAGGAACGTGCAAAATCGCCCCCGTCCGGACGCTCGATTTTGATAACATCCGCTCCCATGTCGGCCAACTGGCGGGAGCAGAACGGCGCGGCGACGGCCTGCTCCAAAGCCACCACGCGCAATCCGGCAGCCAGTTCCAGTCAACGTTCAGGTTGACCCCCGCCGGCTCGTCCGGGTTTGCCATGCCAAATAACACCGCCTCCTGTTCCTTAGGCATCCAGAAGCCGCTATCCACAGCGAACGTCAGCTGGCCCTCGAGCTGGACCAGAGCCAGACCCCTGTCCGGGAGGCGCTCAAACAGCTGGAGCGCGAGCGCCTGGTGCAATCCATCCCGGATCAACGTGCACGACGGCCCGGGCGCGGAAAAGGCCATGAAAGCTTACCTGCCCTCAGCGCGCGAACACGCTGTGCGGCGATCCTTGTCCGTCGATTTCCAATAAATTGTCTTCCTTATGTCTTCAAGCCCTCTTTATAAACCGGGATGATCATGGTAACCACCGTGCCGTCGTCCGGCTTGGATTGGATATCCAAACTCCCACCGAAGAGACTGAGCCGGCGGCGGAGCGTGGGCAGGCCAAAGCTCCGCCGTCGAGCCGCTTCGAGGCCTCCTTCGTTCCGCGTCAACCCATCCAGCATGAAACCTCTGCCATCATCCCGTACTTCGATCCGAAGATCGCCGTTGATCCGTTGCAAGGTAACGACTGCCCGGTTGACTTCCGCATGCTTGATAATATTGAAGAGCAACTCCCGCACGCAATTGAATAAAAACACCTGAATCTCTTCATTGGGAATGGCGAAGATCTCCTCAGCTTGTAGATCGATGCGCAGGCCATATTGCTCGTACATCTGGGAAGCCAACCAATCGATCGCCTGGACCAACCCTTCGTCTCGCAGAATAGGAGGGCCGAGGTCGATGCTGAGATGGCGGGTGATTGCAAGGACCTGGCGCATCTGTTGTTTGATTTCGGCTAAGTCTCTTTGTACGGTTTCACGCTCTCTGTGCTCACCGTTCACCAATTGATCCACCTGCATCTGAATGGCGTACAGACGCTGCTGAAGGTCGTCGTGCAAGATCTGAGAGATGCGGTGCCGTTCGCGCTGTTCTGCCAGCGTCAGGTCGGAGGCGAGTTTGCGCACCTCTGCGGTCTGCTCGGCGACTTTTTGCTCCAGCACCTCATTGAAGGCTTGAAGCTTTTTTTCGTTCTCGCGCAGAGCCTCCTCTATCCGCTTGCGCTCGATGGCATACCGGATCGCGCGCACCAACGAACTGTGATCGAGTTCGCCCTTGATCAGATAGTCCTGCGCCCCAGCCTGCAAGGCACCTGCCGCAACGGTCTCATCATCCAGGCTGGTCATTACGACAACCGGCAAGGCGGGCGCCTGAGCGCAGATGCTCTGCAACGTGCTCAACCCTTTGCTATCCGGAAGCGAGAGGTCGAGCAGGATGACGTCTGTTTGCCCCTGAGCCAGCCTTTCCAACGCGGTTGCCAGCCGGTCCACCAGGCTGAGTTTGAACCGGGCGGTCGTCAGCCGGTCACGAGCCGGATCGAGCAACACTTCCCGGATCAACCGTGCATCGCCAGGATTATCTTCCACCAGCAGAATTGTAATTTGTTCGTTCATCCTATCTCGTTTTCGCGTTGGGCTTTCAGCGCTAAAGAACAAGGGAGCCTCTTTCTTTCCTTGAAGCCGGCTTCGCTGCTCAAACTCCATCGGGGGACGGCAGTTTGACAATTTGCAACCAGAACCCCTCAATTCTCTTCACCACATCGATGAATTGGTCAAGATCGACCGGCTTAACGATGTAACAGTTGGCGTGCAGGTTGTAAGACTGGATCAGGTCGCTCTCTGCCTGCGAGGTGGTGAGGATTACAACCGGGATGCGCTTGAGATCAGAGTTGGCTTTGATCTCGGCCAGGACCTCGCGGCCGTCTTTCCGCGGCAGGTTCAAATCCAGCAGGATAATGTCAGGTTTGGGTGCGTCTGCGAAGCGGCCTTCCTGGCGCAGGAAGGCCATGGCTTCCTCGCCGTTCAGGACGACGCTCATCCTGTTACGGACTTTGCCTTCCTTGAAAACCTCCTGTGTCAGGCGGACGTCGCCGGGGTTGTCTTCAACTAACAGAATTTCGACTGGGCGTCCAACGTTTACATTCATGGGATGCACTCCTTATTACAAGAAGAATTGTTCATGGGCAGGCTCACTCCTCGGCAATCGAGGTCACACCGAAGCGGCGTTTGATCTGTTCGGGGGGTAAGTAGGCGATCAAAATCGTCAGCGCCGCGCCCAGCCCAATCAAACGGCTGGCAATTTGCCACCAGTCCTGCTGCGAAAGGCCGGTGATGCTCGCCAGGAACGCGCTGAGAAACCAGATGATAATGCTCCATGATACGAGCAGAATGCGATACTTTTGTGCGGCGGTCCTGACTCGAAAGAAGAGGGTGAAATAGGCGGAACTGCCAAGAATTTGGGGGAAAACCAATAGAAACAGCAAAACAAGAAAGAACGGACCTCTGATCGGGTTCTGGTACTCGAGGGTTGTGCTCCAGCGTTCGATGCTCACACGGATTGGCGTGCTGGCCTGTACATAGTACACCAGCAAGGTGTAGTAGACGATGTAGAACGCGGTGAGCGGACCGAGCAGGCGGCGGTTGCCGGTGAACAGGTATAAGACATAGAACAGCAGGCAGTAGAGGGCCACGCAGGTCGCCAGCAGATTGACCAGGGTGATCGTGATGAACAGCGGGAGGCCAGCAATGCCAAACGCGCCCAACATGCTCAGGACGGCCCCGGACAACGTGGTAGCTGCCAGGGCATACCACCAGGCGACGAAAAACATCCAGGCCAGGCGCGAATTTGTCGAGGAGGAACGGCGCTGGCTGAGCACCCGCCCCACGTAATAGTAAATCCCTGCGCTAATGACAGACAGGGCAGCTCCAAAAGTCAAAGTTGGCTGTAGCATGAGATCCCTTTGTTAGACCAGGTCTGAGGCGCGGTCGGCAATCGCATCTCGCCGTGACGGCTTTTCTGCTTCCGGGGGAGATGGTTCAGGCGGCCATGTATCGGCGGGGCGGAGCGTAAAATGAAACGTGGCGCCCTGGCCCGGCTGCGAGTTCGAACCAGATCCGTCCGCCATGCCTTTCAACAATTTTACGGCAGATCGCCAGCCCAATGCCAGTGCCTGGATATTCGTTTCTGTTGTGCAGGCGTTGGAAGATGACAAAAATCCGTTCGCTGTACTGCGGGTCGATGCCAATGCCGTTGTCGCGCACGAAGAAGTTCCACTCCTGGCCGGACCGCCTGGTGCCGACGTGGACGCGGGGCGGTTCGGTAGCGCGAAACTTGAGCGCATTCCCGATCAGGTTCTGGAGCAGCTGGGTGAGTTGAACCTCGTCGCCCAGCACGGCCGGCAACGGGTCGTGGGTTACGGCCGCTCCTCCATCTTCGATCGCCAGTTGCAGGTTGTCTACCACGCGCTTGAGCACTTCTTCCATCTCCACCGGGGCAAACTCTTTGCCGTGCGTGCCCACTCTGGAGTAAGCCAGCAGGTCGGTGATCAGCCCCTTCATCCGGTTCGCGCCGTCCACGGCAAAGCCGATGAATTCGTCCGCATCCTGATCCAGCTTGCCCTCGTAACGGCGGGCCAAAAGCTGGACGTAACTGGAGACCATCCGGAGCGGCTCCTGCAGATCATGGGAAGCAACATAGGCAAACTGCTCCAGTTCCCGGTTGGAGCTCTCCAATTCCTCGGTTTGCTGACGAAGTTTTTCTTCCGCCGTGCGACGCTCGGTTGTATCGCGCGCGGCTGCGTACAACAGCTGGTCCTGCGCCGAGAGAACGAGAACCCAGGTGAGCCAACGATAGGGGCCCGCCTGATGGCGGAAACGACATTCGAAGCGGCCCGTAACTGCTTGTCCTTTGGCCCGCTCGAGCTGCGCTTTGACCAGGGGCAGGTCGTCCGGATGGACGAGCTCTGTGAGCAGCAGGTTCTGGAGGCTCTGGAAGGGATAGCCCAGGGACCCTTCCCAGGCGGGGTTGGTGTCGATCAGGCGCCCGTCCAGGCTGAGCGTACACAGCATGTCCGGGGTCAGGTTGAAGAATTGTTCGGCCCGGTGGCGCAGATACGTTTGCTGCTCCCCCAGGGCTTCCGCCATCTTGTTGAACTCGGTCGCCAGTTCCCCCAGCTCATCCCGGGAGGTCTCGGCCAGCCGGGTATCGAGATCTCCGCGCGCGAAGCGCGCCGCGCCGGTCCGCAGGGCAAGGATGGGCCGGGTCACACCTTGCGCCAGCGCAAAAGCGACAACAGCTGCGAGGGCCAATGCGAGCGTGCTGATGGCGGCTATGGCCCGTCCAAAGGCTTGGATGGGGCGGTAGGCTTCTATTTCGTCCATTTTGACCACCAGGCACAGGCTGCGCTCCGGCAACCAGCGGTAGACTACGATCGAGGCCACCTCCCGGTAATCACTGGTTTCCACCGCGCCACTTTCCTGCGCCAGGCAGCGGCTGATGTCCAGGGTCTGCACACCGCGCTGGAGCACAGCCGGGTTGCTGATGAAGCGCGGCTGGGTGACGAACAGGCTGGAACTGTTGACCAGATACGCGTCTTGGGTTTCCCGCAGCTCGATATGCCTGCTGATGATGGCGTTCATTCCTTCCAGGTCCAAACGGGCGGCCAGCACGCCCAGGAGCCGCCCCTCCGGGGTGCGCAATGGAGAAGAGGCGGTCATGGTGATCGCTTGAATTGCAAAAGAGTAATACGGATTTTGAACGTACGGGCCGGTTCTAGCGCTCAAGAAGTAAGGCCGGTTTTCTTTGAACTTTCCTTCCTCGCCGGGATCCGTCGAAGCGATGACCTGGCCGGTCTGCGGGTGAATCAGGCTGACTTCCAGGAATTCACCGTTCTCGATGTGCGGTTGCATGCTGGCGAGGAAATCCCTGTGTGCAGCCTGCGCTTCCGGTGAGCCCTGGGGAGCTGTCAGCAGGACGGATGCCTCTTCGATCGTAGCCGGGTCCGCGGCCAGGGTGGTCATATCCGTCTGTCTTTCCGTAACCCACCGGTTCAAAGCGGCTTCCTTTTCCAGCGCCGCTGCCTGTAGCTCCAAGATGGTGGCGGAGCGCAGGAAGTTCCGGCCAGTGTCGTAGGCGAGAAACCCAACGCCCAGGAGCAGCGCGGTCGCATAGAGGATGAAGACCAGCGTGAGACGTGGGGTGAGTTTCACCGGTTGTAAATCTCCTCGAGAAACTGTAAAGTGTAGATCTGGTCCACGTTGAGCGCGTTCTTCAGCACGTCCTGTTCGCGCAGGGTTTGCTCCATTGCCTCCCAGATTTCCGGTCTCATCCAGCCGATGAAGTCTTCCCCCGTGTTTACGAAGGGGATGCTGGTCGTCATCCGGGCCACCTCCAAGGCGGCGTCAGCGTCCGGGTTGTAGTTCTGAACCAAGCTCCCAGCAGTTTCAGGATGTTCGACTGCAAACGTCCAGCCTTTGAGCGTGGCCCGTGTGAATTTCAGAACCAGGTCGGGATCATTGGCGATCAGGTTGTCGGTTGTGATCAAAACATCACCGTAGAAATGGATCCCATAATCGTCCGGGTAAATGATGTTGATGGCGTATCCGGCTCTCTGTACCTCCAGCGCAAAGATGTTGAGAAAACCGCTCCACACGGGAACCTTGCTCGACAGGAACTGGGAAAGTTCCGAAGGCAGGTATACGACTTCGTACTGGTCTGGCGGGATTCCAACATTGGACATCATCGCCAGCAAGGTCTGGTCGACCGTCAGCGTGCTGCGGATCGCCCGTCTGACGAAATCCTGCGGGCGGGTAATGCCGGAGTCGGCCAGTGCAAAGAAGACAATCGGGCTGTGGCGGTAAATGACGGCCACAGCCCGCACGGGCTTCCCGTCCGCGCGCGCCAGGATCACATCTGCCGGTTGGGCCACACCGAATTGTGCGCTGCCGTTCGCGACCGGCGTAATGGAATCTACTTCAGGCCCGCCTTCGACGAACGAGACTGCCAGCCCTTCCTGCGCGTAATAGCCCTGCTGGTCGGCCGCGTACAGGCCAGCAAATTCTGCCTGGTGCGAAAAAGAGAGCTGGACGGTGATCGGCCTAAGCGCAGGGGGAGGGCTGCCTGCGAGGCTGCAAGCAGGCAGGCTGAATGGAAGAAGAAGAACAAACAGTATCTGGAAAGTGGCGCGCGTTTTCATACGGAAGATCGTTATCCTTCTGAATGAGAACTCTCTGTATGGATGCTGCGTGGAATCGTTGAACGAATTCTTTAATCGTAGAAAATGACCTTTTTTGTCCCACTCCTTCTTTGAATCTTGCATTTCTCGGTCGCTTAGGAATCTGGACAAATTACGTCTTCTTTTGCGATTACGCCATTATAACGGAAAAACACGCCTGATGAATGCCAGGCATGCTGGTTCTCTAGGATTTCGCCGCCTTAGTCCCGCCGCACTCTGGCGGGGTGAAAGGGGCCGGATTTGGGGGTGCGAGCCTGCGTACGCACGCTCGCACCCCCAAATCCGGGTATCTACCACGGAAATTCCCAAAGAGCCGGCATGCTTCTGAGGATGTGACAGGGATGGGAGCGGTGTGTCCCGGCGTCTTTATGTCCCCAGCGAGCGCAGGATGAGCCGGGTTATCAGGGCGTTTATAATAGCCCCGATTCGAGCACGGAAGCAACTTGAAGAACAGCCCGTACCTTTGTGCGGGCTGTTCTTCGTTTCCAGTAGTTTGCCAGGCGTTCAGGGCGAATACATCAGGATGGCGGCGTTATGGAATTTGAGATTGCTCCCGCTGTTCTGGATGGCGTGGACCGTGATCAAGTCTCCCGGGTTGAAGGTCGCCGAGCAAAACACGGACATCCACATCGCCGACCCGGCTGCCGCCGGCTTCGTATCTCCCCCGATCGGGAAGTTCCCCGCGCGGATCTCCACCTGCCGCAGCGTCCCCCCGGTGGGGTGGCTGTCCCAGTAGCCGGTCACCTGTACAATGTACAGGCCGGCGTAGCCGGCCGGGACCACTAGGCCCAGCTTTTCTGCGCTGAAAAAATGGAACGGGTCGCCCGCCGGTGTGTCGATGATCAGCTTGGTTAAAATGTTGTTGGAAATGGTTTGCTCGGACGTATGCTGGTATGCTCTTGCGTAAGCCATGCTGCGATCTCCTCTCGTTTTCTAAATCCGTATAAAGGGAGTATACGAGATTGACCTCACAAATACAATAGTTATGCCAAGAGCGGCAAAAAAGCTCAAGCCGCCGTCCTCGGCGGCGGGAAAAGTGCCCCGTAGGGGGTACGCCGCCTAGAGCGTATTTTACGGATAGACTCTTATTCCGGCATCCCATCCGCTTGCGTCTCCTGAGCGCTTGGTTTCCCAAAGGTGATCCAGGCCCACCATAGCAGACCCGGGATGAGCATCAGGCCCGCCATCCACCACAAGATCCCGCTGATCCCCAGGCCGGTGTTGTCCAGCAGCCAGCCGCCGGCTGCGGAACTGACCGCGTTGGCCAGGGTGAACATGGCGAACTCGCTCGAAAAGACCCGGCCGCGCACCCGGTCCGGGGCCCACTCGAGCAGCTGTTGGGTGGAGAATGTCCAGTTGATCCCGCCACCCACCATGCGGACGAACGTGCCCAGCAGCACCCAGGCGAAGCTTTTCAGGGGTGCAGTCATCACCAGCCCAAGCACGCCGATCCCGTATGAGAGCGCGAGCGCCAGCCGCAAGGGACGGTCACGGTCGCCGGTAAACCGGCGCGCCACGATGGGGCCGACGCCCGTCCCGATCCCGGCCACCGCGTAGAGCAATCCCAGACTGGTGCCGCCGCTCTCGCCGATCACGAACACTTGTTGGGCCAGGGTCACCTGCAGCACCTGGAAGGCGCCGCTGGCCAGCAGCGAAACCGCCGGCTTGTGCAGGGTGATGGCCAGGATGTCCTTATGGTTCCACAGGTATCGCAACCCGTCCACGTACTGGCGAAAGGCCGCCTTCACCTGTTGCCCGGCGCCCCCCGGTTCGGCCGGAGCCGGCGTATGGGTGTAGCGGACTCGCGAGATGAAGAAGGCAGATAGGAAGAAGGATATCGAGTCGACCACAAAGGCCGGATAGACGCCCCACTTGCCTGCCACCAGCCCGCCGATGGCTGCGCCCAGCGACAGCATCACCGACCAGGTGGTGGTGCTGATAGCGTTAGCCGCCCCCAGCTCGGCCCGCGAGACGATGTCCGGGATGATCGCATTGCGCGCTGGGAAGAAGAACCCGCTGAAAGCCAGTTGCACCGCCGTGATTGCGTACAGCAGCCAGGCCTGTCCCGGCGTCCGCACCGCCAGGAAGCCCAGCACCACGATCCCGCGCAACAGGTCCGAGACGATCAACAGTTGCTTGCGGTTGTAGCGGTCTGCCAGCACGCCAGCAAGCGGGCTGACCAGGAACGGCGCCAGCATGCGCACCACGAACAGGCTTCCTACCGCCAGGCCGGAGCGGGTCAGGTGCGAAATGAGCGCTGCCGAGGCGATCAGGTTGAACCAGTCTCCCAGCAGGGAGACCACCTGCCCGGACCACAAATAGCGGAAATCCCGGTTGCTACGGACCAGCTCGAAGTAGCCGACCGGTTGTTTTGCTTCGTTCGCCTTTTTTTGCATGGGGTTTAGAGTGGGAACTTCCCGTCTGTATCCACCACGACCGGCCCGTGCCCGGCACATACCATCCCGGCGCCCAGCGCGGCCTGTTTGCGCACCGACTCCGCCGCCCGTTCCATATCCCAGGTCACGCCGGGCCGCGAGCCCTGCAGCCGGTCCCCGGCGCTGACCATTGAGTCGCCGCAAAATAGGACGCCTGCCGAAGGCCCAAAAAAGGAGATGTGACCCGGCGTATGGCCAGGAGTTTCCACAACGCGCAGGCCGTCCAAGACAGGCAGCGTTTGTCCCTCCGCCAGGATCTCGTCCACCTGGAAGGGCTGGGCCTTGAAGAAGGGGGCCAACATGCGGAAGAGCAGCCGCTGGACAGAAAAGCCGGGCGGGTTTGCTTCCCGCGAGGCTTTGCCAGCCGCAATCGCCTGCGCTTCGATCCGGCTTGCGTATGTCCGGGCGCCGCTGGCCGCAGCAAGGGCGGCCAGCCCGCCGACGTGGTCCAGATCGGAATGGGTCAACAAGATGCGCTTCACGTCCCTGGCAGACTTGCCCAGGCCGGTAAGATAAGCCAGCGTCTTCTTCTCGCTGCGCGGCAGGCCCGCATCGATCAGGGTCAGGCCGTCTTTATCGATGAGGATGTATATATTGGCAACCACCCCGGGGACCACGTACAGATTGTTGCTGATCTGCATGCTGGAATTCTCCTTGCGTGGATTATATCGCAGGCCACATCCAGAGGTCTCACAACTGCCGTGAAGGACGCGCCGGCAAGTTTCGTGCTTCCCAGGAAAAGGCCGTTGCCTAGTATGACAACGCAAGGTTGTATTTCTGATGCGCATTCCCTGCCAGAAATAACCGAAAAAATGGGTGTGCGTGGGGGCGTGCGCCCCCACGCACACCCATTTTTTCGAGATTTTATTGGATCTTTGCGCTGTAATACCAGGGGGGCTAACAAAACTGTGCGTTGACTTTTCCCGCTGCCTTTTATATGATGGGAGATGTAACGATTATTAGGGAAACAGAACAACGAATTTCTTCCACAACTGCCCCGACCCTCACGGGGCGGTTGGCTTTTAAAGCGCAAATGGTTGGCGATAGGGAAAGGCCAATCCCCCATTGTCAGGCGGCTGTACCGGCGGGGCGGTGCGAAAGAATATGCAATGGTTGGGGAGTGTATAGCGTGCTATGATAATATTTAGCAGTTACGCGCTTGAACAGGGAAATCCGGAAATAGGGGGCGCAAGCGTAGCTCGCAACCCTATTTCCGGCATCTTTTCGCGAACGGCGCAATTCCTACGTGCTCAGGGTTTTCACAAGATCTTCGATGAGGCCAACATGATCCTATTCCTGCTTGCCGGCATCCTCCCCGCAATCTTCCTGGTCGAGTTGGGCAGGTCCCGATACCCGCTGCAGGGAAACCCGGAAAGCATTCCGGGTTGGGCGGGATTTCTGTCGGTTGCCCTGGGCCTGCTGCTGGGAGTAGTGCTGCTTGCTTCGGCCCTATTCGGCGACACAGGCTCGGTGCTTATCTTGATCTTGCTACCATCCATATGCGCCTTGTTTGCGGAGAGCTGCCTCTACGCGGTCGCAATCCTGGCCAGCCTGGTTTCCCGGCGCGCTTTGCCCTCTTTGCGTTGGCCCGCTGGCCTCTTGCTGGGCATTCCATTGATGTTAGGGGCGTTTGCAATCCTGGGAGACGCGTTTATTTTGCAAGTTGTCCTGTATGGAGGAGCGTTGCTGTCCGCCGGTTGGCTGGTTTGGGACCGGCTGGGAAAGGGGACCGCCTTCTCGTATCTGAGCCTGCTCCTGTTGTTGCTGTTGTCGGGCTGGGCCATAGATACGAGTAGCGAGTTTTCGTTCCTGCCGGCGACCCTCGCCCGGCTTGCCCGCTCCCTGACTTGGCTGGCCCCCGCTTTGGGAATCATTTTCTTGTGCCGGTTGCTGGGCTGGGGACTGGCAGACGAGCCGGACGGCAGGGCGCGGCGCTTGCTGCTGGCCGCGCTGCTGGCGTTGCCGGTCCTGTTGTTGCTGGCCTGGCAGGCAGCCACAGCCAGCGCCTGGGACGTTGCCACCGACGGCTTGGGTGGCATCTTTCTGCTGGAGCTGTCCGCCGTCTTCGGGATTGCCGCTATCGTTCACCAGTCCTGGAAAGCCCCGGTAAAACGCAGCGGACTCCTTTTCGGGGTCGTGATGCTGCTCCTGGCCGTTGTGACGGCGGCAAACTCGTTTGGAACCTTTGGCTTCGACGGCGCCTGGGGCAACGTGCCTCACGCCCGCACCGCCCGGCGCGCAGAGACCATCAACCGGGCGGTCCTGCGTTATTATGAGGAACAGGGCCAGTTTCCCCGCACGCTGTCCGACCTGAGACCTGCGTACCTGTTGTACCTGCCCACCCCCTTCATCATCCCGAGTCAGGACTGGTGTTACCAGGCAGGACCGGACTTTTACCGCCTGGGGTACGTCTACCGGGATTATTTTTCCACGCCGGCCTCTGTCAAGTTGTTTGCGTCCGCCGGTCAACCGCCCGACCCCTCCTGGCCTTGCGAGGCGGAGGCGGCAAAATACCCGGCGCCGGGCGGTTAGGATTTTCTCTTAATAGGCTTCTTGTGAGATCACAGCATGGATAGAACAGAACTCTTGGAAATCTTCACGCGCGAGCAGCGCATGGACATAGCCTATCCCGGAATCGAACGGGAAGTGGACGGGCCCGTGATCCGGCACATCAGCCAGACCGAGGAAGACGGCTTCGTCATCTATTCGCGTCTCGATGAAGAGAATGCCGAAGCGGCCATCTCCGCCCAGATCGCCCGCTTCGAGCGCATCCCTCAGGACTTCGAGTGGAAGGTTTACGATTATGACACGCCCGCAGACCTGCTCGAACGCTTACGCCGCCGGGGCTTCGAAATTGGCGAGCCGGAAGCCCTGCTGGTCCTTGACCTGGCTGCCGGACCTGCAGCCCTGTCCCGTCCCGTGCCGACCTCGGTGGTCCGGATTGCCGGCCCGGAGGGGATCGATGCTGTGGTAGCCTTGGAAAGCGAAGTGTGGGGCAGCGATCATTCCGACCTGGGCGCGCGTCTGAAGCGCGACCTGCAGGAGCAGCCCGAAATGCTGAGCGTGTATCTCTCGTACCAGGAGGAACAACCCGCCTCGGCGGCCTGGACCTACTTCCACGCCGGCAGCCGCTTTGCCAGCCTGTGGGGCGGCTCCACCTTGGCCCAATTCCGCAGGCAAGGCCATTACTCCGCCCTGCTGGCTGTCCGCGCCCAGGAAGCGCAGGAGCGGGGCTTCCCCCTGCTCACCGTGGACGCCAGCCCGATGAGCCGGCCCATCCTGGAAAAACACGGCTTCCAACACCTGGCGACCTCCCGGCCCTGCACCTGGAGGGTTAGAGAATAGAGGCTGAGTAGATTTGCTCAAGCAGATTTGCTCAAGCAGATTTGCTCAAGCCGCCGTCCTCGGCGGCGGGGACGCCGCCGAGAGCTAATTTCAGTAAATCACAGGTTTACTAAGGGAAGCCCGAAAACAGGGGTGCGGTCCCCTTCGGGCGCCCGCACCCCTGTTTCTTGTCCTGAGCTTGCCCGCCCCGGTGGAGCGGAGCGGGCCGGGGTCGAAGGGTCGGGAACTCCTTCAACTTTCGTGATTTACTGAATTTCCTTAAGGCACTTTCCGAAAATTACGAAAAAGGTGCAACGCCCCTTTGTAAGAAATGCAATGTTTTTCCTTTATCGAGGTGGGATGCATCTCCCGCTTAAATCGAAAGCTCTGACAGGCCTGGCCTGTCAGAGCTGTTCCCTTACAAAGGGCACCCCGCTCATGCCGTGTGCTGCAAAGTTTTGAACCTGCCTTCGCAGGTGGGCTCCTACCCAAAAACTTCGCCTTGGCTCAAGCCTATCGCGTTGTTTTTGTGAGATCAGAGCCCTAGATGAACGTGTTGGCACAAAACCGAGGGCGCAACATCACGAACACAGCAGAGCTATATGTCTTATACCATAATCCTGGAGGCGTGCGGGGAAGTTTTAAGGAAATCGCCTAGTTTAGCTGTCTTCTTCCAAGGCCTGCTCCTCCCGACGAATGCGGTCGTGCAGCAGCAGGGCATTGGCAGTGCCGAAGAGGACCGAGGTGAGGTAGGCGGAGTGCACCAGCGGCGCTGACAGGATTTCCAGCTCGACCCCCAGGTAGTTTGGATGGCGTAGATAGCGGTAGATTCCACGCCGCACCGGCGCTTCCCGTGGGACGGTCATGACCCGCGTCGACCAACGCCAACCCAAGGTGCGGATGGCGGTCAAGCGCAACGCCTGCCCGGCGGCGAACAGGCTGAGAGCCAGCGCCGCCAGCCGGGGCCGGAACTTGCGCCTGGCTGCGAAGACTTCCAGCAGCATGGCCACGAACCAGGCGGCGTGCAGGCCTACGATCCAGCGGTACGTCTCGGGGGCGTGCTCGCGCGCGCCGCGCCGGCGCATGACTCGCTCGTTATGCCGGCTCAGGCGCAGCTCGAACAGGCGCTGGGCGCCCAGGGCAGCCACAAAGCCCAGGAACAGCAGGCGCTTTACCACTGCAGCAACACCAGCTCGGCGCTGAAGGCTGGACCCATGGCCATCAGTAGCCCGTACGCGCCCGGTTTGGGTTGGATGTGTTTCATCGTTTTGTCCAGGATGAGCAGCACCGAAGCCGACGAGATGTTTCCCGCTTCGGACAGGCTCTCCCAGCTCAGCGCCAGGGCTTCCTCGGGCAGGCCCAGCCCGTCTTCCAGGGCCTGGATCACCTTAGGGCCGCCCGGGTGGACCAGCCAGTGGTCGATGCCGTCGATGGTCAGGCCGTGCGCCTCCAGAAAGTCTTCCATGACGGGCCGCACCCTGGTCTGCGCCACCTTGGAAATATCGGCGCTGAGCACCACTTTGAAGCCGCTGTTCTTCACCTCCCAACCCATGATGTGCTCCGTCTCGGGGAAGAACTGCGAGCGCGAATCGATCACCCGCGGCAGGCCTGGCCGGGCCAGAGGGTGCGCATTGCCCACCATGAGCGCGGCCACAGCGCCGTCGCCGAACAGCCCGCTGGCTACGATGTTCGCTACCGACAGGTCCTGGCGTTGCACGGTTAGGCTGCACAGTTCGACCGCGACCAGGATGACGGCTTCCTGCGGGTGCCCCTCCAGATAGTCCGCCGTGCGGGCGATGCCCGCCGCGCCGCCCAGGCAACCCAGCCCGAACAGCGGCAGGCGCTTCATCCGCCTGGAGAACGGGATGCGGTTCATCAGCCGCGCGCCCAGGGCCGGCACAGCAATGCCGGTGGTCGAGATGGTGGTCAACTGGTCGATCTCCTGCGGGCTAATTTGGGCCTGGTCCAGCAGGTCGCAAATCGCTTGCTCGCCCAACTCCAGCGCCGTTTGGATATAGGCGTCGTTCCGTTCTTCGAACGTGGTCGGTTCTTTATATCGTTCCAGGGGCCAGGACAGGTAGCGGCCCTCCACTTTCACGTTGGTATAGAACTGCTCCACGTATTTCAAGATGGAGGCTCGCTTCGGGCCCCATTCTTGCTGCGCGGCATCGAGCAGCCTCTCTTGCGAATAGTAATGCTTCGGAAAAGCAGTGGTTGTCGCAACAATCACAGACATGCGAAACTCTTTCTTGGGACTTACGCAAACGCAAGAGATGACCGGATATTTCCGGTGCCTTTTCGCGAACTGCGTTAATCCTGTTTCTTAAATTTCCTGGGGCAGAGAGGTGGCGGCGGTTGGATTTCCCCGCAAGCGATTACCCCATTCACGCCCAAGAATAATCTGGCACTTGCAAAGTCAAACAACTATAGGATAAGATGCACCCTAAAACAATGGGGGGAGTTCGACTGCTGTGTCAGGGTTTTCCCCTTCTATGGAATCAAAACCAGTCCGGATGCAACCGCACTCTGTCAATGGCCCTCCCGGTTGCAGTATACTGAGGCTCGGACCTCAACCAGGAAGGGAAGGACTCATTGAAGGAGTATCAATTCAAGCTAGAATTCGCGGTGCGTGATTACGAGTGTGACCTGGCCGGGATGGTGAACAACGCCTCCTACCTGAACTATCTCGAACATGCTCGCCACCAGTTCTTGAAAAGCAGGGACATCGACTTTGCCGGGTTGGCCCGCCAGGGCCTTTATCTGGTGGTGGTCAGGATCGAACTGGATTATCTCTATTCCCTGCGCAGCGGCGACAGGTTTTCCGTGGGGACCAATATGGAAAGAGTATCGCGCTTACGGTTCGGTTTTCAGCAGGATATCTATCGCACCCCGGATGAAAAGCCTGTCTTGAAAGCAAAAGTCATTGGGACGGCAGTGAATGAGAAAGGGAAACCGATGCTGCCCAGGGAACTGGAACAACTTCTCTCCGTCCCGAAGGCTGGCGCGTGAGAAAGTTTGAATAACTTGGTAGATCCTTCGGGACGTTTAGGAAACCACCATGTAGCGAACCTCTCGAGCGCTTTCCAGCTGGAGAGCCTGCTGGGCCAGGGAAACCGCATCCGAAAACAACCAACTGCGCACAACTCGTTTCGCGCGAGGGATCAGGGACGGCGACATGCTCAATTCGTCCACCCCCAGTCCGAGCAAAATTGGGATAGCCTCTATATCCCCAGCCATTTCGCCGCACAACCCGACCCATTTCCCCTGAGCATGGGCTGCTTGTACAACACGCTCGATCTGGCGCAAAATTGCCGGATGGCAAGGATCGTTCAGGCCGGAGAGCCGTTTGTTGCCGCGCTCTGCCGCGAATGTGTATTGGGTCAGGTCATTGGTACCGATGCTGAAGAAGTCTACCTCTCTGGCAAACTGGTCGACCATTGTCACCACCGAAGGGACTTCCACCATGATGCCCACCTGTGCCCCTTGCGCACGCGCTATATGCCGGGAATCCAGTTCGGCCTGCGCCTCTCGCGTGAATTCCCTGGCGCGCCGCGCTTCGGCCAAAGTGGCGATCATGGGGAACATGATACTTAATGTATGGCCTGCGCCGGCGCGTAAGAGCGCCCGTAATTGCGTTTTGAATTCTTCCGGATGGTCAAGGGAGATGCGAATCGCGCGATACCCCAGGAAAGAGTTCGCTTCCGGGCCGAAATCGTAATAGGAGACTTCCTTATCACCGCCGATATCTTGCGTCCGCGCCACCACTGGTCGGTCGCCCATCAACTCCAGGATTGCCCCGTAGGCCCCAAACTGGGTTTCTTCATCGGGCGGCTGGCTGCGTTGGAGGAAAAGGAACTCCGTGCGCAGCAGGCCGATCCCCTCCGCACCGTGCTGGAGGGCCAGGCGCGCATCCTCCAGGTTGCCTGCGTTGGCTACTATCTCTACGCGATGACCATCCCGTGTGATCGCGGGCTGGAACGCCAGCTTACCATCACGCCTGCGTTGGTCCCTGTCAGCCAGGATTCGCGTTTCGAAATCGGCGACCAGGCTGGTGGTCGGATTCGATGCAACCAGACCAGTTGTCCCATCTACAAGCAAGGGGGTTCCATCCGGAATACCCAAGATGTCTTCGCCCAATCCCACCACAGCCGGGATCCCCAGCGCCTTGGCCAGAATGGCCGTATGCGAGGTTGGCCCGCCCTCCGCCGTGCAAAACGCCAGCACCTTCTCCTTGTCCAGCCCGGCGGTTTGGGAAGGCGACAGGTCGCGGGCAAGCAGGATGGCCTTTGCAGGGAGGGCAGTCCTGGGCTTCACACCTGTCAGAATTTCAATCACCCGCCGCGCTACGTCCCGCACGTCAGCGCTCCGCGCGCGGAGCGTTTCATCCGGAAGGTTTTCAAGTTGCGTTGCGAAGAACTCACAGGCGTCGTACCAGGCTGCTTCCGCGTTCAGGCCGGATTCGATTTCAGCGACCGCCTTGCCCACCAGCGCCCCATCGTCCAGGAACATGGCCTGCGCTTCGAACAAGGCCGCTTCTGCCGGCCCGGCCTCCTCCGTCACTTGCGCGCGCAGCGCGTGAAGTTGCTCCGCTGCAGTCCGGCGCCCCGCAAGCAAGCGCGCCTTTTCGGCAGCTCCCTCCGAGGGCGTAAACCTTGGCACCTGCAAAGGGACCGGATCCCATTGCAGGGCAGGCCCTTTTGCCAGCCCGGGCGCGGCCGGTATCCCTTTCCGTTCTTGGACCATCTACAGCTTCCCGGCAAAATCGGATTCGACCAACGCTTGCAGGGCATGCAAGGCCTGCACCTCGTCCTCCCCCTCGCTGGTCAGTTCGATCTCGTGGCCTTTTTCCACCCCCAGCACCAGGATGCTCAAGATGCTCTTCGCATCAACCGGACTGGAAGCGCGGCTTAAATTTCGGACCATGATCCTGGACTTGAATTGCGCAGCCAGTTTACGAACTCAGCCGCGGGCCTGGCGTGCAATCCCACGTTGTTGGTGACCTTCAAAGCGATGGTTTGCATAGGCTCTCTTTATTTCTTCTTCAATCTAGCGTGGTTTTGATCAGTTCCATTGCTTCTACCGCATCTTTTGCGCCGGCCAGTCCCTCCAGCAGGCTGCCCGTCTGGATCAGGGTCACCAACTGTTGGATCATCTCGACCTGCTTCTCGCGCTCTTTGATCGCCAGCAGGAATACAATCTGCACGTCGAGCAGGATGGAGCCGTCCGTGCCCATCTGGGCAAACCGGACGGGCGATTTCAGGATGCCCAGGCACACCGAAGATTGGTGGACGTGGTCGGGGTCCGCATGCGGGATCGCGACGGCCAGGGGTTGGGTGGGCAGGCCGGTCGGGAAGCGCTGTTCCCGTACCCAGGTGTCCTCTCCGAACGCAGGGGTGACGTGACCGCTCTCCACCAGGACGGCCGTCAACCTATCGATGGCATCCTTCGCATCCTGGGCCTGCACGCCGACCAGGATATTTTCCGTTTTCAACAAATCGACAAGCGTAGTTTGCATCCCGGGTCCGATCAAGAAACGGACCGCAGAGCGGCCATATTTTCAGAAATGGTTCCGTCTTTGAAGGCCGCCCGGCCGACCACGACCGTATCTGCTCCGGATTGGATCACGGCAGACAGGTTTCCCGGGTCGACACCGCCGTCTACCACCCATTCGATTCCTTCCAGGCCTTGGGCCTGCTTCCCTTTACGGACCTTCTCCAGCATTTCGGGCAAGAACGGGGAATCGGGCAGCTCCGGTTCGGTGGTCAGGATGACGATAAAAGACAGGTACGGCAGCAGATAAGCCAGATCGGGCAATGGCGTTGCCGGGTTAAAGGCCAGCCCCGCCTGCGCGCCAAGCGCTGCGATCTGGCGCAATACCCGCCGCGGATAGAGACAGGCCTCATAGTGGACCGAAACGCGGTTTGCGCCGGAACGGACCAGGTCAGGCAGCAGCCACTCCGGGTTGACCATCATTAAATGCACGTCAAATGGCAGCCGGGTGATCCTGCGCAGATCACGGATCAGCTTGGTGCCCAACGTCATGACCGGTACAAAGGATCCATCCTCCACATCGAAATGGATAGAATCCGCGCCGGCAATCTCAAGTTCGACGATCACTTCGCCCAGCCGGTCCAGGGGCGCCGAGGCAAGCGAGGGAGCAATGCGGACGGCCATCGTTTAGCGGCTTCCTTCCAGGCGCAGGCCCAGCGCGTCCAACCGGCGCGCGCAGCGCTGGACCAGGTCCCGGTCGCTGATCAATGCCCGCGCATTCTCCAGGTTGCTGCGGCGGATCAGCAGGCCAGATTGTTTGGCCACAAAGGGGAACTTGCTGAGGAAAGGGCTCGCTCCCAGGAGAGTTCGAAATCGCCGAGATGCACGGTTTTTTTTCTTTTCCCCTTGGCTTTGGCGCCCTTCATGCTTCCAGCCTGTTCCAGGATCTGCTCCACCAGCGCATCGCTCACCCGGGCCAGGTTAAGCCAGGAGAGCGCCAGCAGCATTCCATAGATCAATACAATTGCGTTGATCCAGCCGGCGTTTTGGAGATATAAGTCCAGTAATGCCGGGCCCCACAGTCCTGTTTGGCCCTTGACCCACTCAAAAATACCCATGTAACCTCATTGTCGGGCTGGTAGCCCGGGGAGCAGGGCTACCAGCCCAAAATGTATCGCGTCAATACTGGAGAAAGAGTACCACCCCTGAGACCCGGAGGCGTGTTTCCTCGTGCTGTAATCGAAGGGCCTCCGCTCAGGGGGAAACTTGTTGACCAGCCGTCAGACCATCGCCGGCTGTTTGACCGGCAGTTCTTCTTTGGTGACCGCTTCCTCCAGATTTACGCGCCGTTTGAGGAAATATAGCCCAACGACCGCCAGCAGGCTGACCACGATCGCGATCACCACCGGCGTTTGGAACAGGTAATACAAGCCATACGAGGTTGGAATCGCAGCATCGCTCATCACGGTATACGTCGCGTACCCGCTTGGAAGGTCCAATCCCAGGGAACTCGAATTGACCAGTTGGGTCACGCCCGGGGCGAGCAGGGTGGTGAAGATCAGGCCGATGCCCATGACGATCGCGCCCAACAGGGTGGTCAAGATCACGTCGCCGGCTACCAGGGGAGCAAGCATGGCGGCCACGAAGACGCCATCCGCCAGGTCGATGAAGGGCAGGGTGCGGTTGCCCAGCGGCGAAAGCGCCAGCGCCAGCAGGATTTCCACCGGCACCATCAACAAGCCGGAGGCAATCACGGTCGAGTTGCCGGCCAGTACGGCCGAATCGAGACCAATGTAGAACTGGCGTCCTTTGAAGCGATTCGTCATGAACGTGTTGGCTGCTTCCGCCACAGGCGTCAGCGCCTCGACCAGGATGGCCACCATACGCGGGATCAGCACCATGACAGCCGCCGTATTGACCGCCGTCAGGATCGCATCGGTCAAGGACTGGCCGCCGAGAATGCCGAGCAGGAAACCGATGATGAAGCCCAACACCATTGGCTCACCCAGCAGGCCCAGCCTCTTGCGGATCGTGTCTGGGTTGGCGTTCAAGTTCTTCAAGAAACGAAAGCGATTGAACAGCCAGGCAAAGGGCACGGCCAGCAGCATGTAGCCCGCCGATTGCAGGTGCGGGATGGAGATGCCGGGCATCTTGAAGTGCTTCTGGATCAGCGGCGCGGACCAATCTGCCAGGAACAGGGCCACCACCAACGTCAGGAGCGCTGCGAACAGGCCCAGGAAAAAGCTGCCGGTCACGAACTGGACCAGGGCGCCCACAAAGGCCATGTGCCAGAAGTTCCAGATGTCCACGTCCAACGTCTGGGTCAGGCCTACGAACAGCAGGATGACGTTCAACAGGATGCCGAGGGGGATGATCAGGTTCCCAACCGGCGTCGCAAAGGCCAGTGCAGACGCAGCCGGCCAGCCGATGTCGATCACGTCCAGGTTTGTCCCCGTGTTCTGGGCGAAATTTTGCCCAATGGCGCTGACCGTGTTCCCCAGCAGGCCAACCGTCAGAAAGATGCCGACGAATGCCACGGCGGTCATCAAGCCGCTGCGGATGGCGCTATCCCATTTTTGCCCCAGGATCATGCCCAGGATCGCAATGATGACCGGCAGGACGATCAGCGGCCCAAGCCCGTTGAGGAATTCGCCAATAGAGGTGAGTATGCCTTCCATGTTCCTTCTCCTTTATGGTTTTTCTTGTAACGCATGCGCGAGGCTCTCGAGCGTTGCGCTTTGACCGATGCCGGTGATCAGCGAGATGCCGTTGATAACGGTGGTAACCTTTTCGAACTCAGGCGGGATCTCCGTTGTGGCGACGATGGCATCCGCCTTCGTGCGTTCCGGAGAGATCTCCGTCACGCGGTATTGCAAAACGCGGGCCTCGATCCCTTGTTCCTCCAGGTACTTTTCCACTTTGAGACGCAGCATCGTGGAAGTCGCAATCCCAGTGGCACAAACAACATACACAGTTTTCATCGCATTCCTCCGGTTGGGTCAAATAACAGGAATAAAGTTGGGATATTCAATTTGTTGAAAGGACCTCCTTTTCCGAAACCGGTACTGCCTCTGGCTGTGTCCCCATTATCCGGACCTGATTTCCTTTACCTTGTCCATCAACGCCCTGACACGCCCAGGATCGATCGGGTTCCAGGTATGCCCGTCTTGCTTGAACGCGGTACCGATCACCGCTCCGTCGGCGACCTTCAGCTGCTCTGTTACGTTGTCGAGCCTGACCCCGGTATTGGCAAAAACAGGTGTATCCGGGACCGCTTCCTTGACCAACTTCAGGGTCTGCGCAGACGTTTCTCCGCCTGCGGTCAACCCGGAAACGCACAGCGCATCCGGCCGGTTGTTGAACACGGTGGAGTAGGCGATTTCCGCGATCTGGCGTTCGCCCAGGTAGACTGCTGATTCCGGCACGATATTGAAGAGCAGGCGCACGCCTTGGGCGCCGATGGCATGCTGGTGGCGGATGACTTCGCCGACGTTGGTGTTCCACAGGCCAAAGTCGCTGGCGTATACGCCGGTAAAGATCTCGCGCACAAACTGGGCGCCGGTGGCCATTGCCAGGTCGATGGAGGCGGCCGGGTCCCATAAGACGTTCACACCAAAGGGGATGTTGATCTCCCCTTTGAGCTCTCCGAGTATGGCTGCCATGCTGGCGACGGTGATGGTCTCTACTTTCTTGAGATAAGGAAGGCTGAATTCATTGGAAAACATGACCGCATCCACGCCGCCCTCTTGCAGCGCAAGCAAATCGGCCCGGGTCTGTTCACAGATCCAGGGCATGCCTTTCTCCGGATCGAATCGAGGGTCGCCCGGCATGGCCTGCATATGGCACATCCCGATGACCGGTTTTTCAACTCCAAAAAGTTCTTGTATCCAGGTTTTCATAGGTCCTCTTCAGGAAAAATTCAATCGGCCAGAATGACTTCTACGCCTCTCTTGCGGATCTCCTCCACCACAGGAGCAGGGGCAGACCGGTCGGTCACGATCTTATCAATGGCGGATAAGGGCGCAACCGAAGCGAACGTGGTAACGCCGAACTTCGCGCCGTCGACGACCACGATATTCTCTCGCGCGCTACGGATCATGGCCCGTTTGATCTGAGTGTCCTCGATGTTGAATTCGGTCAGGCCGTCTTCCAGGTCGATTCCTCCGATGCCGATGAAGGCTTTATCGACGTGCAGGTCTTGAAAGACTTGCTCAGGGATGGCCCCGATCATCGAAAGCTCGCGAGGACGCACGATACCGCCCGTCAAGATCAGACGGGCGTCGATTTCCAAAGAGATTTGATCTACAATTCTGGTCGCGATTTGGAGGCAAGAGGTAACAATCGTCAGGTTGCGTTTCCCCTTAATCCGGCTACGATCTCGAGCGTGGTTGTACCGACATCCAACGCAATGCTATCCCCGTCATAGACCAGTTCGGCCGCTTTGAGGCCGATGGCCGTCTTTGCTTCCTGATTCTTGACGGCCCGCGTTTGAAAGGACGGTTCATAACTGCGCCCCAGGTTCGCGGTGGCGCCTCCGTGTACGCGCCGCAACAAACCCTGCCGGTCCAGTTCGTTCAGGTCGCGGCGCGCTGTCATGTCCGACACCCCGAACAGTTCACAGATGTGGGGGATTTCGACTTGTCCACGCTCGAGCACGAGTTCGACGATCTTGTTCTGGCGTTCCACTGCATTCATCGGCAACGATCCTTCGAAGAAGGGCCCATCCTTTTGATCCGGTTCATATAAACCGGTGCGGTGTTCGATTGTGTTTATATATTACAAAAATTTTGTTCGTGTGTCAATCACTTTCCCCCTAAAACACACATTTACAGGAAAAGTTCCGCTCTTATGCCAACCGTCCCAAAGGATGGCTCTTGACCAAACTGTCCCCCGGCCCGCCCCGGCTCCGCCGGTAGGGCCAGGGCGGGCGAAGGCTGGCCGTTGAAAACATTACGTATCTTGGCACAACCTTCGGGACGTTCTTCTGCGCCTTTACGGTCTCTCCCTAAGGTAAAACCTGCACGCGCTGTGGGGGAAAACCCATATATCGATTTAGGAAAAATATTCTTTTTATTTTACCGCCCTGAGGGTATGATCATAGATACAAGAAAGGGGATTTCTCCTTTCTCCCAGTGGATGTTGTCAATTTCCTTCGTTATCATTTAATGGTTAGAGAAGGGTATGTGTTATATGAAACGGATACAAGAAAAATCCAAGCGGATCGTAAAATACTGGCGCGTCCGCTACCGGCAGGCAAACGAACACGATCGTCTGTTTGTGGGGATGTATGTGCTGATGATGCTTGTTTATGCCTGGTGGGCAATGTTAGTATCCTAATTCTCGGGATGACGGGATAGGTCGCCGTCTATTTTATGATTCCCCGCCTTGACCTTTGGCGGGGTTTTTCCGTGATTCACGGTCGGCCGGCCAAAGGAGAAAGCTCTTACTCGCTCACTTTTGCGTGCCATCCCAGAATATTTTCCGAAAGAATGGTCAACGTTGTGTTGAGATACTTATCATTGCGATGAATATCAGTCAAGGTAATCGTCTCGAGGTCGGTTGAAATGTCAGCCAGGTTTCCACTGATGATGTTGGATTGGACCAGAACTTCCATATAAATGTGTTTGCCATTCTTCATTTCGGTATAGCGGTCTTTTAGAAAAGCACTTAACGCTTGGTTCATGAAAATCTCCTCTGGGGCCTCGCACCATTATATCGCAAGGGCCACCTCCCTGAAATCTGTCCCGTTGCCTAACCGTCCCGAAGGCGCCGTCCTGAGCGTGTCGAAGGGCTGGTGCTTGGAAAAGTTTGAGTATCTTGCCAAACCCCGTTCGCCCGTTCCACCCGCCTCAACTCCGCTGGGATTCTCCCGCGCTCTTTGCGGGATCGGGCCGGGGAGCCGGGGGGTGAGAGGGCCTTCGGGACATTCTGTTATGGTTGATTTCGCATCGCTTGCCGCGAATACAGGTGCCAACGGTGTGATAGTCGCCGCGGAACCGCCGGCAGAGATGGTCGCAAGGATGACCGCATAGATGCAGGCTTTCCTGTCATGTTGGACCAAAGCCCTACCTCAGGTCATGGAAGCCCCCTTAGGGCTGCGCTGATGCATAGAACCCTGCTACGGAGCGGAAATAGATCCATTTTTCGGTTTATATAAGATCGGAACCACGAACGTAAATACCAGGATCAACAAGGAGACGATAAACCCCTCCAGGGTGAACGTCCACAACGGGTCGCCGATGGCCAGTACCCATATCCCGAAGGATAAGAACGAAATGATGACCGCTGGCCACTGGCTGTGGGTGCCCCAGATGCGTAATACCAGCACCAGAAGCAGGCAGATGATGGACCAGGCGCCGAGAGTAGTGGGCGGCTGGTCCGGGGGAATCACCCCTTTGCCCAACAAGTACAAACCAACAACTTCGGCGGGCGCCAGTTTCACGATCCTGCTCAAGATATCTTCTGGACTGTTGGATGTTTCTGTAATTCTCAGTGACATGAAAACCTCCTTGGTGGTAAGTACTATTCCGGATACTACCCTGAAAAAGTAGAACACAGAAATAAATGAGGAGTTACTTCCGAGAAGATTTCGCCTCGTTCTCATCGCCTGCGCTGGCAATTCCCCGTGAAGGCCCTTGAGAGCGTTCAGAAGTCCAAAATGGAGATGCCTGTCCACGAATGAAATACGAATACCCGAATGCCTCTTCAAATTCGTGCATTCGTGGCCCAATTCGTGGACGGTTTCCTTATGGATAGTCAGCAATCCTCTGCTGGTCGAGTAAGCGGTGTTCGACTTCCGTATCGAGCCAACAGCCGCGTATAATCAGGAAGCAGGTGGTCTCGATACGCCCCGATTGTATGTACTTCGCGCTACGAAGCCTGCTCTTCAGGGCTACTCGACCACCGGAAATTGGCAAAAACGGCGTATAAGGAAAACAGGATGGCACTGGCGATGCTGGGGATCGTGCTGCTGGCCGCGCTGTACCCTGCGGTCTTTCCCGCCCGGCTGGAGCCGGCTGCAGCGTTGAAACAGGAATAAGAAGTGGAACAACCCTTCGGGTATCTAATTTCTGCTGTCATCTTATCCGTGGGCACAGTGTGCGCTTTAGCCCGCCTGCGCGGCGGGGTCCTGGGTTTCATCAGCCTGTACTTTGGCAACACCGTCAACGAGCTTCCCTTTATCGCTCTGCTTTTCCTGATCTTCAATACCGGGCTGGCCGCCGTCCAGGACGATCTCGATACGGCCATCGGCAGGTCGCCTTCGGATTGACCCTCCTGACCGGGGTGGGGCTTATCGTCGTGATCCGTCGCGCCGCTCGCACCGCCCCGACGATTGTTCGCGCTTTGGATCAGGGGATCGGGCCGGGATGGCGTAAACATGTCGATGCGACCATCGCGGTGTTCCACCCTCCGGCGCTGCTGGGACCGTTTTTTCGTCGCCGGGGGGATGTCGAGCGGAGGGGCGATCTGCGTTACGGCGACGCCGGGAAATACAACTTGTTGGACGTGTATCGACACCGCTCCAAACCCAGCAACTGCCCGGTTTTCATCCACTTTCATGCCGGGGGATTTACCGGGGGCTCGAAGAACAGCCAGGCCCTCCCGCTCCTTTACGCCCTGGCAAGCAAGGGCTGGCTGTGTATCAGCGCAAATTACCGGCTGGGACGAGCGACTGCCTACCCCAATACCCTGATCGATGCGAAGAAAGTCATCCGCTGGATACGGGACCACGCCGAGGAGTATGGCGCTGACCCGGATGCCATCTTTGTCGCCGGAGGATCTGCCGGCGGGCAAATGGCGATCGCAGCGGCCTGTACGCCCAACGATCCCCAATTCCAGCCCGGTTTTGAAAGCGCGGACACATCCGTCGCTGCCGCAATTGCCTTTTACGGGTATTACGGCTGGCCTTTGCCCCCGTTTCCGCAGGATGCGCCGCCCCTCTTTATTCTCCATGGGGAACTGGATACATACGTGCCGGTCGATGACGCTCGTCATTTCATCCACAAGACGCGCATGGATTCGGAAAACCCGGTGCTTTACGCCGAGCTGCCGGGGGCGCACCATAACTTCGACCTGTTCCATTCCATTCGCAGTGAAACTGTGATCGATGGCGTCGAAGCATTCACCGCCTGGGTGTTGGCGAACCGCTGATCCCTGCGGAGAACCAGTCTTGAATATAGGCGCGGGCGGCTTCCTTCCCCTGCAACGGTTGCGGGATGCTGACATCCTGCCACAGGACATTATCTGACAGGTGCGCCAGCGCTGCCTCTACATCGTGGGCATTCCAGCCGGAATCCCCTGGAATTCGGCCTGGTGGGTCCCGAGGAACCTGTGTCGCACGGCAACTTTGTCATCTTCGGCGATTACGTCATCTACCACAAAGCGAGAGTCGGGGAACGCGTTGAGCAGAGCGGACATGTACCCCTTATATCCGTACCGTATTTACACATCAATTCAGCGTGTCTGCTGCTTGCATAGATGAACTTCGTTCGCCCGCTCGCCGTAATAGCAGTCCTACCCAGATGTACCAGATGGGCGCCAGGATCACGCCTCCCAGCCCTGCGACGATCGAAAGCAACAACCCGATGCCAAATACATTGGCAACGACCACCAGCCAGTACATGACTGCAACCACGATACCGATGTACGATAGCATTTTTGGCCACAGTCCAGCGCGCATGGCCAGCAAGCTGACAACCAGCACCCAGACCCCGACAGCGCCGAAACCAAGCCAGCCCTGCGGATCGAGGCCTTGGCCCGTTGCGTAGATCGCGGCCTGGGCGGAGGCGTCACCTCCCACAAAGACCGAAGCCCGATCTGCTTGAATGCTCCAAAATCTGAAGAAGTCAATCGCGGTAACAGCAAAACCGACGTAGGCTAAGTTGCTGGCCCAGCGCGTCCAACCCTCGCTCAGGGGTCGCACAGCCTCGGAAATGGCAGGCAGCGCGCCAAGGGCAAAGACTGCGCCCAGGGCGAAAATCAGATAATAAAGTCCGATCAGGGTTGGATCCCGTACAATGGATGGGTAAAATAAAGCTAAATCGCTTCCAGGCTGCTGGTCCGCTGGCAACAACAGGAAGATGACCCCGAACACGATGTAGGAAATGCCCAACAGGATGGCGCAAAGCCCTCCCAGTTTGTTAAGGCCGTTGTATTTCATGGTTTTTCTCCTTTTCGCTATAGTACAGCAGCGCTGTTTTACCTACACCGCCAGGCCCGAAAATATGCAGGACAAAAAACGGGAACTCTCCCTCAGCCAAAGCGGATTGGAAGAGAGTAATTTCTCCATCACGTCCGACAAAACGCTCGTGTCGTACAACAGTCAATCGTTCGGCTAGGTTGGGGGACATGCAACCTGTCTTTGATAAAAAGGGTCAGAATATCCTTATTATATATCTAAACCCAGCAATCCGCTTCCGGGCCCAGGGCAATCGCAGCGACTTTCAGGAACCCACAGTTTTACCAGGCGAAGCCCGCACCCCTGTTTTCGGGCCTTTCTCCCGTTAAGACGGGAGAACCAGTTCTCTTCGATATTGGATAGGGGGAGCAGTTAAATGCTTTTACACCCTGGTTGCAGTGACGATGTGAGCCGGCGCGCGGAACCGGACCATGCCATCCGCTACCACGTACTGCTGGAGTTCCTTCTCCGCTTCTTGCAGAAGGAGCTGATATTGCCGATCGTCGATGGCGTCGCTCAACGTCCAGCCTTTGATGTCTGTGAAAACCCAGGAGGGAATGGACGGAAAGCGGGCTGTACCGTCGCGGGTGGTAATCCGTACATCCCTCAGGCTGCGATCGTGGAACAAGGATCGCAAAGTTGCCGTGTCGCCCAGGGCGTAAGGCGCGTACAATGCTTCCGCAGCCTGTGACCCGAAAAGGCGGTTCAGCAAGGCTGTCATGGTGGCGTAACCGGGTGTATTCTCCAGCGTATCCCAAACCGCAACCGCAAGCTGCCCGCCCGGCCGGAGAACGCGTCCCATCTCGCGAATGGCAGCCGAACGGTCCTGGAAAAACATCAAACCGAACTGGCTGATGACCGCATCGAAACTGCCGTCTTCAAAGGGAAGGGCTTCGGCCTGGCCTTGCTTCCACTCGATTGCAGGCGCTTTCTTTCCGGCGACTGCCAGCATCCCTGGATTGATGTCCAACCCGACGACGGAGCCGGTGGGCCGGACCCGTTCGGCGGCGGCACGGGCCAGAACGCCTGTCCCGCACGCCACGTCAAGCACACGTTGACCCGGCTGGAGTTGGGCAGCTTCTGCCACCCGGTCCGCCCATTCCTGGAACAACGCGGGCAGAAAGAATTCCTCATAGATCTCCGCTGCATTATGGTTGACCTGTCCTGTCCGGTTGTCACTCATTTGGTCCATCCTTTCTGGCGTCATACCGCTAATCGATTCTTTCTGGAAAGTATAGTGCCGCTCCCGCCACCTTCCTAGTTCAATAAATGAACTGGATTCTTCCACATCCTGTGCTATACTGCCCAAATGACGAAGTATGGGCAATATTGCCCCATTGCGCGCTCGGTCGAGATCCTTGGGGACCGCTGGACCCTCTTGATCATCCGTGATCTATTGGGCGGCAGGCATCACTTCAATGAGTTAGAGCGTGGATTGCCCGGTATTTCCCGCGCCCTGCTGGCCAATCGGCTGCGTACCTTGCAGAGTGCTGGTGTGCTGGAACGGCAGGTTGAACCGGATGGCCGTAGGACGAGATACGAACTCACGCAGGCCGGACAGGATCTGAGCCAGGTGATCGAGGCCCTCACAAACTGGGGCGCAAAGTGGGCCTTTGGCGAACCGGATATCTCTGAACTTGACCCTATTTTGTTGCTCTGGTGGATGCGGGACCGCGTCTATTTGGAGCGTTTGCCACGTCGAAGAGTGGTGATCGAGTTCGCATTCCATCGTCCGCGCCGTTACACCTACTGGCTCGTGTTGCAACCGACAGACGTGTCTGTCTGCCTGACGCATCCGGGCTTCGAGGTAGATGTATTGGTCACAGCAGACCTGGCTGCTTTATACAAAGTCTGGTTGGGCCGCATGACGTTTGAGGAAGCGATCCGCGAGCAACAGGTGGAACTGAACGCTACACCTTCCCTGGCGCGCAATTTCCCCCGCTGGTTTGCTTGGAGCCCTGTGGCGGAGGCGGTGCGGAACGAAGGCGCCGTCCTGAGCCGGGGTCGAAGGGCTGGCTCTTGAGAACATTTAGTTTTATATCTTGGTACAGCCTTCGGGACGGGAAATGCCCGTTAATTCTTGTTATAGGATTTTAGATCGAGAGACATGACTTCCAATGAAACCCCGCGTTCCGTGCGTTTGCGAACCGTTTTGAAGCCTCGTTTTAGATAGAGTTCTTGCGCCTGGGTCGTCTCTAAAACGATCTTTTGACATCGTTCCATGCGGGCAATCTCGATCAACTTATCAAGAATCAGAGTACCATAGCCCCTGCCTCGGTATTTTGTTTTGACCGCCATGGCTGTGATGCAAAAGATCCTGCCATCTCGCTGGTGGGTGGCGGGGGAATTCTCGTCTAAGCCCGGCTCGGGCTCAGCCAACCATTTTTCCGCGCAACCATAGCCTGCAACTTCATTCTCTGCGACCAGAATCAGAAAACCATCCGGGAATGCCGTCATTCGGAGGTGAAATATTTCTGGCGTTTCAGCGGTTTTGTAAGCAGCGAAAGCCTCCGTATCGATTTCTACAACTGCGGGAATATCCTGCTCTCTCGCATTTCTAACAAGGATCCTGCTGGTATCGGACATTAGATCAATTCCTTTCGATCTTTCTTCTTGTGGGGCTCGCGTAAGATGGCAACCTTCACGGATGACTTGACAGGTTTTATCATACCGCATGTTATCGTAATCCAATGACTTGACTGTGCGTTTCCTTCTCCCCCCTGAAGATTGATTAATTCCGTAAAATCTTCTCCATTGCTTTTCCCCTTGCTAACTCGTCGATTAATTTATCCAGGTAGCGAATTCCCTGCATTGTTGGTTCTTCTATGTCTTCCACGCGGACGCCGCAAACGATCCCCTTGATCAAAGCCCGGGCAGGATTCAGTTGAGGAGCTTCCGCAATGAAGGTCTCAACGTCCGTCCCTTTTTCCAGTTGCGCTTCTAACGCTGCCTGGCTGTAGCCTGTCAACCAGCGAATGATTTCATCGACTTCTGTTTTCGTGCGTCCTTTTTTCTCCGCCTTTGTAATGTAAAGGGGATAGACAGTTGCGAAGCTCATCCTATAGATCCGGGGAGGGTTTGTCATGATATTCATTTTACCCCACATTCCGCACCTTTTTGATCCGGATAGGTCGCCTTCCCCTGCGCGGGCGCCTGGCTGAGCTTCCCAGTCTGGTAAAATTCTGACCTTTCTACTCTCTCTATCCCTTGCGGAGCGCGGGCAGTCCAGGCTCTCTTTCCCGGGCGAAACGTTCCAAAGGATGGCTCTTTGTAAAAGCATGCAAATATGACGAAACAAGAAAATCTGTTTGGGTATGTGTTCGATGGGCAGCCGCACCCCCTCTCCGGGGAGCTGTTGGAATGGCTGCAGGCCTCCGCGCGCTTCACGGCCTTCGTCGAAACCTACCGCGATAAGATCCGTAAGAAAATCCGCCTGGCCCACAACCCGGAAAGCGCGCTGGACCTGCGCAGCGAACTGGAGGTCGCCTATCGCCTGCTGAGCGACCGCCGCCTGGCCGTGGCCTACGAGCCGTACGCCAGCCAGGGGAGACGCAGCCCCGACTTTGCCGTCACCTACCGCGCCAACCTGGACTTCAATCTCGAAGTGGCCCGTATGCGCGCGGAAGAGGGCGGGACGGGCACAGACGAGCGCTTCCTGCGCATTCTGCTGTACAAACTGGGACAGATGCGCCCTGGCATGTCCAACCTGCTGGTGATCTACGCCTGGGAGGGTGCGGCGCGCGCGCTCGACCTGGAGCGGCTGATGCAGGCGATAAAGATCAGAGCAGAGACCAGGGACCCCGCTTTCTATGCCATCAACCCGTATGAGAAGCCGGCTGATTTCTACAAGGATTTTCTCCACCTGAGCGGCATCCTGCTGTGCGCGGATGGCGTCCAGGCCTGGGCGAACAAGCAGGCCCGGCCGGATCTGCCGGAGAACGTGCTACGCCTGGTCCGTTCCCGGCTCGCGGGCGCCTCTGCGGGTTGACAGACGGAGCTCTCCGCTGATGGTTGGTCAACGGTTTTACAGATCATCTACTCGACGGTTTTGCTCTGCAGTACGCCGGAAATACGCTGCCAGTTGAGCGCTGTGTTGGAGAGCATGTCTCTGCCCGGAAAAATCGCGCCGACAACTGTACCAGGAAGAAGGTCGTCACCGCCAACCCCGCCAGGCTGGAGCGATCTGCCATAAAGGATCCTGTGTGGCGACTCAGCCGGGTGATCATCGCGGTAGGGGCGGTCAGGGGAAACAGGCTGAGCGCCAGCGACAATGGGCCGTTGGGGGTCTGGATGAAGCTGCTTCTGAACAACCATGGAATTATCAGGTCATTTTTTATGGCAATGACGACCGCTTCCGTGCGGCTGGAGGCACTCTGTTGATAAACTCGCCGCCGGGCAAACCGTCCCGAAGGCTGGCTTTTGGATAACTCAAGATATCTCGATCAACCTTCGCCCGCCCTGCCCGCCCTGCCCGCCCCGGCTCCGCCGGGATTCTCCCGCGCTCTTTGCGGGATCGGGCCGGGGGCTCTGCCGGGATTCTCCCGCGCTCTTTGTGGGATCGGGCCGGGGGCCGAGAGCCCGCACCTGCGGTTCGTGGGACGATCCTCGGGACGTTTTTTCACCACGCGGCAAAAACCCTCACCCTGCCCTCTCCCACGGGGAGAGGGGAAAGTCGTTCTGATAATTACCCTGTGCGTCCCAGCATCCGGCGGCGTTCATGCTCAGTGCTCTCTCGCGCAGGTTACAGATTTCGGGTTAACTCAGCCAGGAGTTTGCGATCTGCTTGGATTGTTGGATAAAGTATTCTTTGACTTCCTGCCAGGGAACGGGGGAGAGCAGTTGCGGATCAACATCCTGCTCGGCGGTTTCAAAATAAACCAGACGTTTGACGGTCTGGGATTTAAAGTCTCGCGTAGAGGGATATTTTTCAGGCGCAAGGTCGAGGATTTTTCGCAGCGGAATCTTCTGGCAGATGAAATATAAATCGTAGAAATCCTTCCGGGCGGCGCGCGCGAGCAGGGCATCCAGTTTCATCAAGGCGATGTCTTCTATGGAAGCAAGGCAGCTGTCCCGTTGATCCCCCCGAAATAGCGGTTTCCACGAGCGGAGCGACCAGGTCGTAGCCGTATCCATAAAAACCAACGCGAACACCATCTGCGCAGATAAACCAGGTTTCCCCAGGCCGAATCAGCTAGAATGGGTTGAAAGGGAGCCAGGGCTTTTTCCAGCGCAGCGCGGAGGGTTGGAATGTCTTCAGTTTGAGAGAAGAAGTCCAGATCCACCGAGAGGCGATGACCGATCTGAAGGGCCAAGGCGGTTCCACCCGCGAGATAGAATTTTGTACCGGGCTCGCTTTGCGGGAAGCCACTGAGGATGCGGAGCATGTCAGGCGTGACCGTGTTCCAAAACAACTCGCTCATGATGTAATCTCTAAAACAATTTGCCAGAACTCCAGGTGCGGATGCGGGAGCCGTTCTTTTCCATAGCGCGCGACCCAATCCCGGATCTGCTGGCGCGGATACTGGCGGAAGAGCCAACGCAGTTCGGCCCGGCTGCCGTATTGCAGGGCGCGTTCGATGACCAGCGGCGCGGCGGCCTGTGGATCGAGCTGCGCGAGATCGTATTCCTGGAAGAACGGCGCAAGTGTGGCGGGGATTGGCATGTGTTTATTTGATTATATCTATCGTTTTCTTCGATGACGGCCAAGTAGTCCTCATGCGTTACCGCCTCCGCGGAGGGCGCAAGTCCTTCTGCAGCTTCGGCGTTGCCTGGATGCGGACTTGCGAAGCGTACGGCCGGTGCGGTGAGAATTTCTCTTCGAACCAGGCAATGACCCGCGCCACTGCCACCACCGGGATGGACAGGATACGAGCGCTCACCAATAACCAGCGCGGCCATTCCGGCGGGATTTGCACGACCGGAAGCGGTCCAGCCTGATCATGGTCGCTCAGGATCTGGGCGGCGGCCTCCAGCGCCGAGGAGACGGCGCCTTCCATACAGGCCAGGTCGATGGCGTTTTTGACGGAATCGCCGGCCAGGTACAGGTTCTCGATCGCCGTTTTTGGACGCGGGCGGTTAGGCCAGGCGCCAATGGTGTTGATGAACAGCGGCACGTCCGTGTTCGGGTTCAGCTCCCAGCTTTCCACGTCGGCGGGGCTGAGGGGGAGGTACTCGCCGATCTCCTGCAACAGCAAATCTTTCGCGCCCTCCACGCTGACCTGGTTCAACGGGCTGTAATTGCTCGAAATAAAGGAAAGCGTGTGCCGGCCATCCTGCGCTTCTCCCCAGTGGGGCGTGAGGTCGATGAACGACAGCGCGTAGTGGCTGCCATGCAGGAAGACGTGTTCCCGGGGCAGGTCTGGCAGCTCCTTTCGCACGTGTAGGTGCAGGGCGGCCATCGGCTGCGCTTCGAGGAAATGGATGTTGCCCAGTTCGGGGTCCGCTGCATACAAGTCGTCGTGCAGCCAGGCCCGGGACACTTCGAAGGGGGTGCACAAGGCATACACACCGGCAGACAGCTCCGTCCCATCGCGCAGCGCCACGGCCGCCACCGCGCCAGCCTGCATCCGCACGTTGGATACTTCGCAGCCGTAGCGGATCTCGACCCCCAGCGCTTCCAGCTCACGCACCTGTGGATCGATGAACACCGTTTGAAGGTCTCCCGGCAGGATCGACAGGAAGGGGCTGGCCTGCCGCACCCAGTAGCCGGCGATCCGTTTGGCGGTCATCGCGCTGAGTTCATACACGGGGATCGCGGAGGCTTTGAGCACGTTCTCCTGGCCCATTTCCGCCACCGATTCGCTGGTGTACCACTTCCCGCGGATCAGGCCAATCTGGCTCACCATATCCAGGCGGTTCTTCTCGGACAGCGGGCGGCTGATCATATCCAGCACCGAGTAAATATAGAGCAGGTTGTGATACCAGGGCAGCAGGCCGTTGAAAATATAATGCCACATGGCGGAGAGACCCGAAGGACCCAGTACGGTCACCCTGCGCGGGTAACCGCCGGGCAGCAGGAAGTGATAGCGGTCGAAGTCGATCAGCCGCACGCCGATGCGTTCCAGAATGGCCCGGATGTTGGGATACCACCGGGGGAACACGTGATACCCATGCTCCACAAGGCGTCCGTTCTTGAGATCGGAGCCGGCCTTGCCTCCCAGGCGCCCGGAACGTTCGAGCAGCGTAACGCGCCAGCCGCGAGACGCCAATTCTCGGGCAACGACCATGCCGGCCAGGCCTCCGCCGACCACGATAGCAGAATGGTCCGTCATGTTGGCACGCTCCCATAGTTCTCCAAATTGGCTCGCTTTCGATATTCTACTTTGCCGCTAAGCCGCGGGCGAAATATCAGGTGGACCCGCTGTGCTGGAACGTGGGGTTTTGTCCTCAGAAGGTCGAATCCGATGACTGCTCCGTTTGAGCCGGCCATCCGCGCGGCGATCAGGCAATCCAGCCCGGCGCCGCACCCAATGTCGATGACGCGTTGCCCCGCTTTGATTTCACCCAATAAGAACGGATTCCCGGTCCCGGCGAACAATTCGATCGCCTTGTCCGGAAGGCTTGCCAGCCACGCAGGGTTGTAGTCCAGCATATTGGCTAATCGGCGACCGGTGTGAAAAATGGTCTATCCTCACGAATTTGTTTCTGCCATTCCACGGGGTCGTTGATATCACGAAATGTTCCCAGCTCCGTTAATGCATGCAGCTTATTATAACTTACTCAACATCCTGTCACTGCGTGTGGCGCTTGCAGGGCAATCGCATTTGGATAATTTGATGCCGATTTTCTGTGGCTGTGCGAGCCTAAAACCCCTATAAGGCGCATTTACAAGTCCGAAGGACTTTCATGTACTGAGGCAGGGCTTCACGTGTGCCCGTCAGGGTAGCCCGCCGAAATGTGCTAGAAAGTTTGAAATGCGATCGCCCTAGCGGCGCTTGGTTTCGATGCGGAATTCATCCTGATGTCGATCCTATCGCCCGGAAGAAAATCAGCACTGCGCAATTGATTCAACAGGGTCGTTTTCAGAAGCAATGATCTGTCATTTCGACCGCAGGGAGAAATCTTTGCCCTGCCGCACGAAGATGTTTCGCTATCGCTCGACATGACAATCAAACCTCGGGATGTTACGCTGTATTTCAGGTCAGCCAGGTGTCTGCGATTTGTTTGGATGGTTTCGTAACCTGAATAGGGCAATCACTCAACGAATTTGGATGAATTCCCGAATAGCGGCAGTTCTTCGATAATAGTATAGTAAGGCTGTTTTATAGGCATAATCCTTTCTGGAAGGGACAGGAGGGATCAACCTTGGAAACAAACGAATTGCCGGTGAGCCCCTCAGCCTGTAGGACGAAGGCTTGACCCGGGTCGAAGACCACCCCTCAGTTTCGCACTCGGGAGAATCGCAGAGAAAAGGAGTATAAAATGTCATTCAACAGGAGATCCCGCTTGGATCCGTCTCAGGTCGAGGACCGGCGTGGCCGGCGGGGGACAGGGACTGTCATCGCTGTAGGGGGCGGAGGACTTGGCCTGATCATCACCATAATAATAATGCTGCTGGGCGGCAATCTTACTGGCTCGCCAGGTGGGGATACCGGGCAGGTGCCATACGCAACGGAATACCCTGGCGGAATCAACGACCTGGAGGCGCAATGCCAGACAGGGGCCGACGCGAATGCCCGCGAGGACTGCCGTATCGTTGGCTTTGTCAACAGCATCCAATCGTTTTGGGCCGATGAATTCGCCCAGCGCGGGGGCGAGTACATACCGGCCGATACAGTCCTTTTCACGGGGGCCACGCAGGCCGCCTGTGGATATGCCAGCAGCGCCATGGGGCCATTCTACTGTCCGGCCGACCAGAAAGTCTACCTGGACCTCGACTTCTTCAATGAACTACAGACGCGCTTTGGCGCCCAGGGCGGTTCGTTCGCTGAGGCGTATGTGCTTGCTCATGAGTACGGCCATCACGTGCAGGACCTGCTTGGTGTACTGTCGAGCAGCTCAAACGCCACAGGACCAGAGAGCGAGTCCGTGCAAACGGAACTCCAGGCTGACTGCCTGGCCGGCGTCTGGGCATTCCACGCCACCGAGACCGGTTACCTGACGCAGGTGACGGATCAGGATATCGCCCAGAGCCTGGACGCCGCAGCTGCGGTGGGCGATGACCGCATCCAGCGCGAGACACAGGGCTACGTCTCCCCCGAGTCGTGGACCCATGGATCGTCCGAGCAGCGGCAGTTGGCGCTCAAGGACGGTCTGCAGAGCGGGGATCTGGCCACCTGCGATTCGCCGGGATGGGCGCCATAAAGAATTCTTTTCTCAACCATCTGTCATTCGACCGCAGGGAGAAATCTTTGCATACCAAGATGTCTCGCGATCGCTCGACATGAGGACCGGAACGTTCCAGGACAAAGCGTGCCGAAGAGATGTTCTTCTATGACGGCTCTGGATCAAATTCCCAAACGTGGACCCAAAGATTGCCACCATCAAGCAGGCATACAGGACGAAGAAAAACAGGCCGGTGAGCAGGTTGGCCACAAAAGAGTTATCCCCCAGATCGTCAACTTCCCTCCGCTATCACAAGTTCGATGTCGCGTAGGACCTCTTCAATTATTGTTCATCACCTGACTGTTCCAACGTGGAAAGGGTGGTGCCTTTACCCATCTTCTCATGATCCGCTGACCAATCGCGCAGATCGTATTTTGGCTCCCTGCCATTCCAGCTGATCAGTTTGAGCTCTTTCTGCATAAACCGCAAAACGGGTGACTTCAATTCTTTCTAGCAGGTTGTCGGAGAAGTCAATTTGAATGCCAGAACGTGCGTCGCACCATGTTAAACGGGACAATTTCCAGTGAAAACCCCTTCCGTTTGACGGATTTTGCCCAAAAGTCTGGTGCGACGCACTCCTCCTGAAAAAAACGTCCCGAAGGCTGGCTTTTGAGAAACGTAAAATATCTTGGTATAACCTTCGGGACGTTCTTCTATGATTGGGTTGAGAGCAGGTTGGCCACAAAGAAGTGACCCCACACCGCAAACGCTCGATTGAAGAAGCGGAGACTGCCGGTCTGCAATTACAGCTCCATCTCGTTCAACAACGCTTTCAACGCGGACAACTCTTCCTCGGACAGGGTGACCGCCCTTACCCATCTTCTCATGATCTCCTGACCAATCGCGCAGATCGTATTTCGGCTCCCTGTCATTCCAGCTGATCAGGTTGAGCTCTTTGCTCCAGCCAGAAGAAGACGTAGAAAGCACGCCGATCTTTTTGATGATCTCATATGTGATTTCAGCCATTTCATAACTCCTCAAAACAAATTCTGGTTTATCGTGTAGAAAACCCTCAAAGCACACTCTCTCAAAATTCCCATGAATTTGCCCCAATTTGCCCCGCGTTTTCATGGGGGATGGAATGGGAGAGATGTTCGAAGGAGCGAAGCGGGTGGGAGTCATGAATGCAAGCGGTTTTTGAGTTCTTGCAAGTGTTCGAGAATATAGGGATTGAAATCGAACTGACTGGCAAGAGGCAGAGCATCCCTGACCATTCGCTCGAATTCGTCTATCTTTACATGATCGTTTTCAATCAGAAAAAGCAGGTCGTCGTAGTCTGTGTCCGCGCCGCGATCCAGTTTGCTGAGGGCAATGCTGTACGGGTCAGCTACGAAGATTTCCAGGTTTCCAAACTGCCCGATGCGAATGATGCGTTCTTCGCTCCCTTTTGGTAGTGGAACGAACCTGTCGAGGGGAACAGGTTCGGCATAGATTTCCAATTCCTGCGCAATTTGCAGGATGGTTTGATGCAGAGGCTCTGGTTGAATATCGTCGCCGATAAAGTCAATGTCGATGGTCAGGCGTGGACTGCCGAGCAAAGCCAGAGCACTCCCGCCGACCAGAATCAATTGAGAATTTGGCTGTACGCGTGCCCCGATATTTTGCAGGATAGATCGAATTTCTGCATTGTCCATCTGTTACCCCTTTCGATATTCACGGCCTCTTTGCCACACTTGTTCAGCGTGCTGATAGGTAGCAAGCCAGTTGACATATGATCCGCTCAACTCCTTGTGACGTTTTGCCAGCGCGCGCAAGTTTTCATCGGGGTCATCTACTGGATTCAATTCCAGGTTTTCAGAGAAATAATCGGGAAGTGAAACATCAACCAGTTGGTGTTTTTTTACTAACCAGGTCGCCACAGTGTAATAGCATTGGAGCGTCAACCCTGCCGCCGCATCGAGTTCTTTCGCTACCTTACGGACATGCGCCGCATATTCGGGATGTTCGAGAAAGAGGGGAATCAACGATAGGCGCAGGCGAGCTTCATCGCTTTGGGCAAGCGCCGCGATCAAGTGGGAAGGCTGTTTGTGCAAAGAAGCATCCTTGCCTTTTCCACCCATAATGAAATTCACGCCCAATTCATGCAGGGCATTAGCAAGTTGGTCACCTGCGATTGTGGTTGTGTTTCTCATAAACAAATTATATCCTGTAGTATTCTGTAAGGGCAAATTCCGCACTTTAGAAAGCGTGACGCCTAATCCCTGCTTTAACCTTTGGCGGGGACGCCCCGCCTTGCCTTTTGGCGGGGTTTCCCATCTTCTCATGATCCCCTGACCAGTCGCGCAGATCGTATTTCGGCTCCCTGTCATTCAAGCCCCCACCCAGCCTACCACTCCGCTACGCTTCGGGTACGCTGTCCCCCAAATACGACGAGTCAAACGTTCACTTGACATACTATATTTCCATCGTCGTATTTGCCCCTGTGGGATGCTTCGCGAGGGGAGGTGCCGAAGGCGGAGGGGGTTTTGCTCCACCCTTATGCTGACGTGGAAAGCACATCGATCTCTTCGATAATTTCGTAGTTGATTTCAGACACCTTGTCCCTCCTTAGGTAAGCGTTCCCCATTTGAATTTTATTCTTCTAACGGGTCAATCACTTGAAGAGATGGAATCCACTCGAAATCTTTTGTATTGTGGGTAGCAAGCGTCAATCCATGTGTCAGGGCGGTCGCAGCAATCAACGCATCGCCGAGCGATACGGCGCGTTTTTGACGTAACTCAATTGCAGATTGGATGATTTCTGGTGTTGGATAAAAGACGATCAGCTCTGCAAAAAACGCTTCCAAATACTGCTTGTCCTCCTTTTGTAGCTTGTGATATCCAAGCGTTTCCACGAGACTGATTGCTGAAACGGCAGGTTTGTGTTTCTGGAACCAATCCATTAATGCTACATACTTCTTGGACGTCGCGTAAATAATGAGGTTACTGTCAGCGAGAATCATTCTTCGCGCCCAGGCAATGGTCTATCCTCACGAATTTGTCTCTGCCATTCCACGGGGTCGTTGATATCACGAAATGTTCCCAACTCCGCTAATGCATGCAGCGAATCTTTGATTCGTTTTCCGCGCTCATCTTCTGCTTGAGGAGAACGCGCCGCCTGCGCGCGCTGCCGCAAAAAGGCAATGAAGTCCAATACTTCAACTTGTTTTTCAGTTGGCAACTCTTTCAGTTGCGATTGTATTTGTTCAGCAAGAGTCATGGCAACCTCCACAATTTATTATAACTTACTCAACATCCTGTCACTGCGTGCGGCGCTTGGTTTCGATGCGGAATTCATCCTAATGTCGATCCTATCGCCAGGAAGAAAATCAGCACTGCGCAATTGATTTATCAGGGTCGTTTTCAGAAGCAATGATCTGTCATTTCGACCGGAGGGAGAAATCTTTGCCCTGCAATACGAAGATGTCTCGCTATCGCTCGACATGACAGCCTTCGCCCGCCTCGGCCCTCGGGCAAAACGTCCCCCCGGCCCCCCGGCCCGATCCCGCAAAGAGCGCGGGAGAATCACGGCAGAGCCCCCGGCCCGCTCCGCTCTACCGGGTCGGGCGAGACGGCCTTCGGGACGATCTTTTTGAAAATAAGTTTCCGAATGAAATTAGAGTTCCAAACCGTTCAGTAAATCTTTCAACGCGGAAAACTCTTCCGCGGAAAGGGTGACCCCCCTTGCCCCGCCGAAGTGTGGCGGGGTTGCCCCGCTTGATTTTAGGCGGGGTTACTCATCTTCTCATGATCCGCTGACCAGTCGCGCAGATCGTATTTCGGCTCCCTGTCGTTCCAGCGGACCAAGTTGAGTTCCTTGCTCCACGTCTGCCGTTTTCAAGTTACAACTATTCCATTCAGTAGCTCTTCAACGCCCGTAACTCTTCCGCGGACAGGGTGACCCCCTTCCCCATCTTCTCATGATCCCCTGACCAGTCGCGCAGATCGTATTTCGGCTCCCTGTCATTCCAGCTGATCAGGTTGAGCTCTTTGCTCCACCCAGATGCGGACGTAGAAAGCACGCCGATCTTTTTGATGATTTCGTATTTGATTTCTGCCATCACAAACCTCACAAAATAATTAATCTGGGTTATCGTTCAGGAAACTCTCAATGGGTGGTCTCCCCTATTTCCCGTTCGCCTGCCCCGCATGTTGTTTTGCGGGGTGGAAATGGGGGACATCGTACCCGAAGCGAAGCGGAGCGGTAGGACGGGAGAGGGTCATGCACTCTCCCTTTCAGTGACCGGCTATCTTTTTTTATCAACGATTACTGTTGAACTTGAAACCGGTTTCTCCTGATCCACCAACGACCAACCAGCAGCAAAAGTGATAATGCCAGAAACCCGTTATTTGAAGAATGCATCAATGATGTAGTCATAAGATTTTATTTGGATGTCGCTATTCTTTTTGAGCAGCCTGGACCAGGCATTATGCCTGGCTCTACCAAAGTCTATGCTGGATCTCCTGCCTGCAAATATGAAGAATAAGAGGACAGGCGTAACTGATGAACGGCGATACCCCAGTTCATCTCTAAGTCTCGCATGCGTTTCCGTATCTTTTTTGTATTGTTGTTGTAGACTTCTAATACTTGAGATAGTGTGGTCAACTTCTCTACAAATCTTTGGATTCCTGACAATCATATCGTCTGTATCAAATGGATTTTCCCACGACTCGGTAAATCGAATGAGAGTTAATGCACATCCGTGGTTTGCGTACGTAGCATATGCATCGAATTCTATTCCAGAGAGTTGATATTTCTTCAGCTCCAGCCTCCCACCCCAATTGATATAGTTCAGAAGATACGTTGAATGTGATTTTAAGAAAATCGATAAAGTCTGCTTTCTCAGGTACAGATTCCAGAATTTCGATCAGTCGCCTGGCGACTGAAGGATTTTTAGCAGATGGGCTGTCGCTTGTCGGTGTAAATATGACCTCGATTATCTTCTGGGCAACATAACCGATGCTTTCGTTCGTGTTAACAGCAAGAACATCAGCCAAGATCGGAGAAAACTGTGTAATCATGGATTTATCGACGTTGTGCCAAACAGGAAGGATGACTTTCTGTCCATCTTCTTCCCTGGCACGCAAACCGGAAAGTTCCTTTCTGGGCCAATGCTTCTCAAGAAAAGCTGGACTTAATATTACGACACCAAACTGACTCTCACAGAGTTCATTGTCAATCTTCTCACTCAAACTATCGCCAATCTTAAGCTCATGCTCATCCAACCAAACTCTTACACCAGCCCTTTTCAAAGCCTCGGCCAGTGGCCTGGCAACAGTCGATTTGTCCTCACTGGCATGACTGATGAATACATCCCACTTCTTTTCTTTCATTATGATAATCCTTGATATTCCTTCACCGGATTGAGCGTCTCATCCTTTTCACTTTGACAGCTCCATTCTGGAAAATATGGCAGCCCTGAGTTTTATTTTCTAATGACGATTACTATATTCTTACTCTAAATTATAGGCAGTTTCCCAAGTGAATCAAGCGCGAAAAACCGCATCCCCAATTCACGTGAACTTTTCGCCGCTTGTTGGCGCCAGCCGATGGGCCGGCCTATCTTGGAAAAGCGCCTATATTCTTAAATTATCCCCTTACCAATAGCTGTCCTGATTTTATCGAGACTGGCCTTGCGAAATTTCCTGTAATCCTTGTGGTATCGCCACCCTGTGGGGAAGGACAGAAAAATGGGAACGTTTTTATCGATCCCATTGAGCGCGCTTTGAATCAATTCCCCTTGGATGAGGCGTTTGATATACCGGAAACCCGATCTTTTGCCACCAGATTGAAGATCCCTTTGTTGAACGTCACCACCGCATCCACGCGCGTAGTCTGGATCATTTCGCTGAACTCGTTCCTTGCTTCGGGTGCAATGGTTTGTTCGAAGAACTCTCTCCCAAATATTCTCCGGATGTCTTCCGGGTAATTGCTTGGAAACACGTAATAACAGCAGAAGATCAGTTCAAATGGCCCCTGATATTTTGCCTGGAGACAGATTTCGGCAAGCTGCTTTGGGGTACGATCTTCTTTTGCAATGGGAAGCCAGCCTGCCTCTGCCATGACGGGCCAGAAAAGGTTTTCCTGCCCTCTGGTGTTGGGCGATAGGAACATGCCTTGACGAATGGAATGCGGATGCGGGTTCGAGAACAGCAGCATGACGCGCGTTCTATTGGTTGATGCGCTTGGGATCAGTCTCTCTGTGGAAAAAGTGACGCTTCTGTCCAGGTCATTAAACTTAACCACATTTGGATATTCCAAATATTTGCCCAATTTTTGAATTGCGCGCTCTCTTATACTTTCATATGCTTTACCCAAATCATAAGTTCTCTGGAAGTTTATGCTGGACAATTGCTTTCTCCGTAACAGGATTAAACTTGGCCACACTCTCCAGAAAAGAAGGTAGCTTTGATAACAATTCATCCTTGCTCTCGTATGTCTTAATCACGACCTTCCCGATTTTGGCATTTTGTGTTCCCATGTCTGCCTTGATTTTGTTTGCATAATCCTGGATATACTGATTTCTCTCTGCATGGTCACTCTGGCCCATTCCCACCACAATGAGAGTAGTAAATTCTCCGACTTCAAATCCTTCCCCTTGATGAATACATGCTCTCCAAACAGAACAGAAAAAATATCGCCTAATAACGTTTTCGGCCTATCGTTTGTTTCTTCTATTTCACATAAAACGATTGCTTCCCTGGAGCCCTGCTTCACAATTGCGATGTCCGGCTGGCTCAACGCCTCTGCTCTGCCGAATTTCTCCCCAAACGTGGACAGGATATTTCCTACATGATCGCCAGGGATACCATGATCGTAATAAACATCATACCCTCCAACGAAAGACTTTTTCCAATCTGAGCGGTTATCTCACCATGTTTACTCATTTGCCCAACCTCCTTTCTTCAGCGTAGATGTAACTTGCCAGGAGATAAATCACACACCCTGGCCCAGACTAATATGTTTGCAATGGGAGTAATGCGACGAAAGACGGTTTCACCAACTTCTTTGCCATATACAATCCGGGCAATGGGTCCCTCGACCGAAGATTAGAGACAACCCATCTTCACCGAGCCTGGCGCTCATTGCATTTCCTCTCAATGCTTGCCCGTTGTTTCGCACCAATACACAAATCGCTTCCTGGAAGACAAGCCAGGGCAAAAAAGGTTGATTTCCCAGATTGTCGACCAATACCCCCTCCGCTGTGAGTTCGGCCGTGAAAGTGCCACCCTTTTGCAATGGGATCTTTGCCGGGGAGCCTGTCTCTTGAAACCTGGCTTTGATGGCTGTTACTACTTTAATTCCATCCATGGCTTATTCAATGGGTTTGGGATGTTTTTGTGGATCGTAAATCTCGTATCGTCCATCATGGTGCAGGAACAGGAATGGCTTTACCGACTTCCAGTGATATCGTGCAGGCGGCAAATTGACAACCAGTGCCATCAGGTGCTGCCAGATTGTTTCGTTTTTCCATGCGCCCTTTTCCTTGTACTTTTCTATAAAGCTCTGAATATGAAAAAATCTCCCGCGCTATTCAATGACGAACGAATTGCATCTGCACAGCTTTCCCCCCGGAAACCTTTTGCCATTGTATATCCCGACCTTCTTTTAGCCTCAAATCGTTTAGACTCACTCTTCGAAAGGGTACCCATTCTCTGAATGATTGGCTGGATTAACCACCTAGCCCGATTCATCCAAGAATGAGCGTGCACATGACTGCCATCTCGCTCGTTTTCCCACCAGGCTGGATATTGAAACGAGGATTTTCTGGCAGCGTGCCCATTTATATTCTCTCGATCTGGTCAAAACCAAGCGTAATTTCTCGTTGGGAAGCTATTAAGTTACGTAAGTAATTTTCTAGCGGGGTATATTTGCCAGTCATAGCTTTGCCTTTCGCTGAAGTCACAACACGTATTCTGGTGAGGGGAATACCTTTGGAAGCTACTAAAAAGTCGTTCCATGTGATCCAATTATCGGCTGAAGGGCCTTTTGAAGCTTAACCATTCCATCAATCATTTGAATTTGAAGCTCCGGCCAATTTTCTTTGTTTTTGTCAATCCACCTTGATTAAATACATAACAGATCCGACATGCTTGCTTGTTTTCCAACTTTTGCCAATCCAGGGGACTTCCAAAAATATTTTCGATTTGCTCCCTTTGACTATATATCTTTTCAAAGGTAATCTTATTGTTCTCAGCATTCCCTTGATCAATATATAACTCAACCTGGGCATCTTCCATTCGAATAACGTAACCGTAAGTAAACCCCACTTTTTCCAGCGCCAACGGAAATCCAATTTTCCAACTTTTTCCGGTGTAGTACCTGTGACCGCCATCGAAATTTGGAAAAGGCCTCCAAAGACCAGCCCGGCCATGCTCCAATCTGCGATCTTGCCGTAGCGCCTCATTGGAGCCTTGGAAAACGATCCGGCAAAAAGAATAAAGCTCCCGATCACGCTCAGGATCGCCAGGAAATCATCGATCACCGTGCCGATCATTGCAAGAACAGTTATCACTTCCATTTCATTTGTCCCTTCCCTTTAGAGATATTTATTACAAAATGATCTAAAAGCAGGTAACCCTAAATTCTTTTCGCTTATGCACGTGCTTATTATGCACTTGCCCCGTCGATTGCGAGATTACATTTGCCTCACAATTTCCTTGTAGCTCTTGGTTACGACTTACCGAACTTCTTATCAAGATATGCTTGATGTTCAATGTCTGTTTTTCCAGTCATTTCATATCGCCTGCATTCCAGGCGCCCAACACAAAACTCGACACGGTTTACAGAAATCACATCTTCGCAAAAGGATTTGATAGGTGCTCCAACAAGATCCTGGAGATATATCACCCCCTTTGGGACAGCGGTTTTGAACTCAACCTCACCCGTAAATACAACAATAGAGTGAATTTGTCTCTTTTTCAAGAAAATCCAGTTGATCCTGGATCGCCTTGACATGTTTATAGTTTTGATGGATTGGGTTTTGAAACTTATTTTTTATCTAGTATATGACCTGTGTCCACTGTCTGGACTTTTCATCCCCAAATATCCAACCGGAATAATCTTTGGTCTCGATCACAAATATCCCTTTGGTTGATACCAAGATATGATCGATCTGGGTAGTTCCATCTTGGCAGGGAAGAGTAATATCATTGAGCAAGTGATAATGATGGAGATTTGAAATTTGTAAGTAATGGCTTTACGAACCCACGTTTCCCCCTGGTTTTGTCGTATGACTAACTTACCGCGTGAGAAGTGGTTAATGAAAACGCCTACAAAAAGACCGACAGCAAAGGTTATGAAGCCCGCAGGGCAATAAAACAAGCAGTGAATTTATAGTCAACATGGATAGATTATTTCCCACTCATTGGATTTTTATCGGGACAACTCCCCCAAGGGACGCGGATTGCTCTTCAGCCATAAAACTGTGACGCAGCTTCTTCGATGTTCACTGCGTTTTCTCCGCAACGTTGAGATATGGACCTGCTTCGAAATTGTCCTCTTCCTATCCGCGATTATCCCATATGAAATCGCACGACATGATAAAGAATGCATTACATTCTTATCAAAGCGGCTCTTCTCCATCAACAATGTACCTTGCGCGTTGTTCGCCAATTTTCCTTTTGAAATTTTTCGCTTCTTCAACCCCGCCTAACTGCTCTATCTTCTGCTGGATTTGTTTTAGGTAGGGAGTCCAGTCTTCCTTTACCTGTCTTCTTGTGTAATGTAGAAATCGCCAATCATCAATTTCGATGTCATTCTGACGCCAGGTATCATAATCGATCTGATTCATGGAATCATAATGGGTGGTATACCCGTCGGTTTCTATGGCAAGTTTACCGCCCCGGCAAAATACAGCGAAATCCAGGTAGTATTTCCGGCTTTGGACAACGATCTTCCACTGGCGTTCGGCAAGAATATCAATGTACTTCAAAGCTGACCAGAGCCGGTCTTCCAGGGGACTGCCATCGAACAGGTCGTTGATTTGCGCGGCGTGAACAAACTTTTGTATGGTGGTGGGAATAAACACCATCCGCCGGGGGCGTTGGCTGACGATCGGTGCCGGTCGTTCTTCCACCGCTTTCAATTGCAGGCGATAATATAATCGCTCTGCCTTCCACCGGTTCTCTTTGTCATCGGGAAATAAGGCTTTGCGCGGCAGGACGTCGATCCGGTCCACTTCCCCAAAATAGCGGATCTTGTAGGATTCCTCTTTGCCAAATACCTTGCCCTGGTAAAATGCCAGCCATTTCGGCGGCCATCTTTTGTGCGGCGCAGTTTCTACCGGGATGTGATACCAGCCCTCATCCCTTAGTCTATCGAGAGCCTCGACTTTCGGTAAAAGTGCGACCAGCACATCTTTTTCCTTCTTGCTTGACATCGATTATCCTTACTCCACCGGCTACCTGACCTGGATCGCGTTCACCCTTTTGAAATTACAACCCCGTCCCATTCATTCTTCAAACATTTTACTTGTTGTCACGGGTTTCAGACATTGCAGTACTCTTGTGTTTTGACCGTCTGGAACCGATCCGGATGTCGTCTGCATGCAACCGGATTCTCTCTGTCCCCTGCGCAGCGGCGACCGGGTTCAGGGTGAAACTCATTTTGAAAGAGGATCGCGCTTACAGTTCGGTTTCCGGCTGGATCTCTATCGCACCCCAGAGGAAAAGCCTGCCCTTTAAGCAAACTGTCCCGAAGGCTGGCTCTTGATAGGAGAAGAACTGTCCGCGAATGAAACACGAATGCTCGAATGGCGCTCATTTGTGAACCCTTGCACCTGGCGCAAGGGCAGGTGTTTGTGTTTCAATTCGTGGATGGTTTCCTTCAAGACAGGCATCCAGGAGAAAGAAAAACGGGCCGGTGAGCAGGTTGGCGTGATCATCTGAACTGGCCATCCACCTTGATATCTCTCACTTCCGCATCTACGCCGGCCTGCATGGGGAGGTAATATCCAACATAGAAAACCTTTTGGCCGTTAGGAATAAACAGTTTTTCTTTCATTTCCAGGTTGTTGATGTAGACCCGCATGGAATTGCCTTCCAGCTCGAAGCGGATGGTGTAGGTGCGCCCGTACTCGTAGTGTTGGGTAGGAACCTTTATTCCATCCGTTTCATCCAAATCTGCCCATCATGAAGTAATCCAGGGTTTGCCGCCGATATCTTCGACCATAAGATTGAATTGCGCCGTATTCTTCGTCGCCATCGGCTTGTCCGCTGATGCTACGGCGAAATTCAACGTTAACGGATGTTCCTTGTAAACCAGGTACATGGTATTTACGAAGACCTTGAACTCGATCACAGAATTATTTGCCAGTAGGGCGTGAAGATCCCGGAGGCGATCTCTTTTCTATTCCTCAAGTTGATGTGCAACACACCGGCCCTGTCTGCATAAATCCCCATCGGTTCCAAAGAATAGCAGCCCTCTGAATTGAGTAGGGATTTCTCGAATGCCAAGTTGTCATTCGCAATGGGTTTCCAGTTTTGGGAGGAAATGCAACCCTGGGCAATTGGTTTAGGCGGCAGGGCGGTTGGAGTAGGGATGGCACAGGGGTGCCGGACTAAGGGCGTTTCCGTTAGGAAGGGGCAGGGAATATCCTTCGCGGTTGACGATGCCAGCTCCAAACCTATCCGGTAACTGAAGTTCGCAGACTTTGTCTCACCGTTTTCTGTGTATTCCACCATGCCTTCACGGCGCTCTTCTCGCCAAACGATTGTATAGACTTGTTTGGTGTGCGCCGGCACTTCAATACTAGCATCTTCATCGTGGATGTTAACGGAGTTTTTCGTCTCTGCAAAATGTTTTTCGATTGAGCCCTCTAATTCAATTTTTGCAACTCCGGAAATGTCCGCCCCGCCGGTCACGCTGGCTTCCAAAACCAGTTCTTGTTGGCTAGTTTGCCCGCTGCTCTGCCCAAAGTGGATTTGCGCCTTGAAGGCGCTGGCAAATCGCATTGGTCGAACGTTTTAGTCTGGGTACTCGTGGTAAACGGGCTCGTTCTCCAAAAAACTGGTAACCTTGACGTCAGCAGTGGGCACAGGCGTCGTCTGGATCGCCGGTGTGATTGGCGCGGTCGGACCGCAGGCAGATACGGTGGCAACTATGACAGAAAAAATGACCGTCTGGAAAATCGATCGCACGGCTTTCATGATAATTTCCTCCTGAGTAAAATGTTCGACTCACCCTATTGTTAATTGACGATCGATTAATTTTATCACCCTTACGTACATATAGAGATTGAGTTTATAGTTTACGGGAGCATTCAGATTCTGTAGAACAATTTTGTAAGGCGGGTCATGTCACATTTTCAAAGGGCGACATGAATGTCGTTCTACTCATAATCTACAACATTTGAATGCACACAAGTTTACTTATTCCATCCCTTTCAACAACCCTTTCAACGCGGACAACTCTTCCACGGACAGGGTGACCCCCTTGCCCCGCCGTAGTTTGGCGGGGTTCCCCATCTTCTCATGATCCCCTGACCAATCGCGCAGATCATACTTCGGCTCCCTATCATTCCAACTGATCAGGTTGAGCTCTTTGCTCCACGTCTGCCGTTTTCAAGTTACAACTCTATTCCATTCAGTAGCTCTCTCAACGCCCGTAACTCTTCCGCGGACAGGGTTACCCCCTTCCCCATCTTCTCATGCTCCGCGGACCAGTCGCGCAGATCTTATTTTGGCTCCCTGTCGTTCCAACTGACTAGTA
>CAWGNR010000006.1:0-199316 GCA_963823985.1 uncultured Chloroflexia bacterium | reverse complement strand
ACAAAGTACCGAACCGAACGAAGTGCGCCCGGAAGGGCAACGTATTGCTTACAAAGCGATCCGCAATCCTTCGGCCGGTGACGGGAGCCGACCCGGCAAGCTGGCAGGGACCAGCTGCACAGGATTTTCTGGACCGACCTCAGACGATGCCGTCGCGACGCAGTTCCGCCACCGCGGCCGCGTCGAGCTCGAGCCAGTCGGCAGCACCTCCGCCGTGTGCTCGCCGAGCAGCGGCGCCGATTTGACCTCGGTCGGCACTCCGTTGAAGCGAACCGGCCAGGTCGGCATTGTCATCGCTGCGCTCGCCATGCGTCATTGTTTGCAGGATGCCGCGCTCGTAGAAGCTCGGCTCGTCGACCAGTTCCTGCGTGTCGAGCACGGCGCCGGCGGGCACGCCGACCCCGCTCAGCTGCGCCATCGCCTCGTGCTTGGTGCGCTGCATGCGTCCAGGAGGCGATGATCTCGTCGACTTCGGCCTCGTGCTGCACGCGCGCCTCGGGGGTGTCGTACCGCGGATCGCCGATCAGGTCCTCGCGGCCGACCAGCTTCAACAGGCGCGGCCAATGCTCGGGGTTGGCGCGGCTGGTCAGCAGGTAGACGTAGTCGTTGGGGCCGCTCGGGCTTGCAGGGATAGATGCCGCCCGGCGGGTTGTCGGCAGCCGGCCGGCGCGGCGCCGCCTTGCCGGTGCGGGCCTGGGTGATGAACCCGCTGCGGCTGTAATGCATGATCGAATCCTGCATCGCCACCTGCAGCCGGCGTCCCTTGCCGGTGCGCGCGCGATCGAACAGCGCGCTGACAATGCTGAACGCCATCAGCATGCCGGTGCCGGTATCGCCGATCGTCGGGCCGGGCTTGATCGGCCGGCCGTCGCGCTCGCCGGTGATGCTCATCGCCCCGCCGGCGGCCTGGGCGATCGGGTCGAACGCGAGACCGCTTCTCATACGGGCTGCCGGCGCCGAAGCCCTTGACCTGGGCATAGATGATGCCGGGGTTGATCGCGCTGACGACGTCGTAGCCGAGCCCCAGCCGCTCGACCGCGCCGGGCGCGAAGTTCTCGGTGAAAATGTCGGCCTTCTTCACCATCTCCTTGACCAGCGCCAGGCCGCGCTCGGATTTCAGGTTGACGGTGATCGACCGCTTGTTGGCGTTGTACATCATGAAATAATAGGCGTCGCCGAAGCCGGTGCGGCCGGCCTCGCCGCTCGGCGGCTCGACCTTGGCGATGTCGGCGCCCATCCAGGCAAGCGCCTCGGTGCAGGTCGTGCCCGCCTCGAATTGCGTCAGGTCGAGCACGCGAATGCCTGCCAGGCAGCCGGGGGAAACGGGTGTTACGCCCATGGCGGTCTCCTTCGCTAAGCTCATCCTCGTTCTTCCATTCAGTTTACCGTCATTTTCGCATAAGCCATAGGCGACGGTGCCATTTTGCCAGCCGCTCCGATCCTGCCTTATGCATCGTAGGGGCGCCGAACCTATTGCCGCGAGGCGACGCAGCGTCCGCTGCCGCTGCTCGTCGAGATCGCCCCCGGCCTGGCCGGGGACGGGCGGCGCTCGCCGTGCCGTGTGATGCGATAGGCCTAGTCTGGCGTCGTCTTTCGTAGCAACATCTGGCTAGTCGCGCGCAGCACAAAGAGCGGCCCATGAAACGGCAATTGCACCTCAACCTGTTCTATCCACAGCCGCGGCCACCACGAGGCGGCGTGGCGCCATCCCGACGTCGTCGCCGCTGCCGCTGACCGACATCCGCTACTACCAGGATCTGGCGCGCAGCGGCCGAGGCGGCGAAGTTCGATTCGATCTTCCTCGCCGATCAGCTGGCGCTCGGCGAGCGACGCGGCGCAGGCGGCCGCGCACCTGGCTCGAGCCGATCACGGTGCTGGCCGCGCTGGCGATCTCGACGAGCCGCATCGGCCTGATCGCGACCGCCTCGACCACCTACACCGAGCCGTTCAACCTGGCGCGCCAGTTCGCCTCGATCGACCATATCAGCAACGGCCGCGCCGGCTGGAATATCGTCACCTCGTGGCTCGCCGACGGCGGCGCGCAATTTCGGCGGACGCCGGACAGGTCAGCCACGCCGACCGCTATGCCCGCGCCGAGGAGTTCATGACAGTCGTCAAGGAGCTGTGGGACAGCTGGGCCGACGACGCCGTGCTCGACGACCGCGCCGCGCGGCGTTTACGCACGGCCGGACCGCATCCGGCCGATCGACCACCGGCGGCCGATTTCTACACGGTCGCCGGGCCGCTCAACATGCCGCGCTGTCCGCAGGGCCGGCCGGTGCTGGTGCAGGCCGGATCGTCCGATACCGGCCGCGGCTTCGCGGCGCGGCATGCCGAGGCCGTGTTCACCGCGCATATGGAGAAAGCCACGGCGCAGGAATTCTATGCCGACCTGAAGGCGCTGGCCGCCGCCGAGGGACGCGCCCGGACCAGGTGCTGATCCTGCCCGGCCTCACCCCGATGATCGGCTCGACCGAGGCCGAGGCCAAGCGCCTTGCGCGCGAGCTCAACGAGCTGGCCGATCCCGAGGTCGGGCGCAAGCGCCTGTCGGGCCGCTTCGGCGGGCATGATTTCTCGCATCTGCCGCTCGACAAGCCGCTGTCCCGGAGGATTTCCCCGACCCCGGAGTCGGTCGAGGCGGCGCGCAGCCGCACCGAAGTCATCATCAACATCGTCCGCCGCGACAAGCCGACGCTGCGGCAGCTCCTGGGCTACATGGCCGGCGCGCGCGGCCATTTCACGTATCGCCGGCACGCCGGAGCAGGTTGCCGACCTGATCGAGGACTGGTTCAACGATGGCGCCGCCGACGGGTTCAACGTCATGCCGCCGCTGTTGCCGCGAATGCTCGACGTGTTCATCGCCGAGGTCATCCCGCTCCTGCAGCGGCGCGGGCTGTTCCGCACCGAGTATACGGGAACGACGCTGCGCGAGCATTACGGCTTGCCTTGGCCCGCGAGCGTGTTCGACGACCCTGCCTGGAGGGGCGAGCCGCTGGCGGGAGCAGCCGGCGTGTGAGGGCAAGGCTCATTGTTCCGGATTTGCCGCTTGACCCAGGATTTCTTCATGGGCCCGGCGGATTTCTGTTTAACGTGCTATTCTCGCGAGTGCGCTTGCCACCCTCGGGCTGCGTGGGTGGCGCACGAGAAGAATGTGACCCGCCGTCTCGAGACCCCGGGTCAGATCGGGCATGGCAGGCATGCGCACGTCACCTGACCTCCATCCAGCTCGCGTCAGGACGCTATCCTGCATGATGGCCGCGAGGCTGCGCGACCGCCGACAAAGGTTTTTGACCGCAGTGATGGTGTAGGAGCGCCGCGGGGTCGCTCAAGGTCTCCGGCAGGTGTGGCCGGTGATATCAAGCGGCCACGGCTTGTTCTTGGTCGACGGCGCGGCGATTATGATCGTGGCATTGACAATCGTGCCCCCCGCCCTTTGCCGGGACAGGCTCTGGCGCATCGGGAATTGCGCTCTTCCCATGCGCCGAATACGCCGGCCGACGATGCTGCACTTGATTTCGATCGCAATGCCGCTCGGCCTGCTGCACACCGGTTTTTTGGACCTCACGGCACGGACAGCAGCCGTGGCGTGACCGAGACGCTCACGGCGCGCAAAGTGGCCGGCGACACCGCGAAGTCGAACTCGGCCAGGTTCATCCAAAAAGGAAACCTATTTTGCCTGCGGCTGGATGCCACATCGGTTTCCCGTAGCTACAGTACGCTATAAGTCAGATATCAGATGGCTATTTTTATGCTCTAAATATGATTACTGCCGCTCAGCTCCGCGCCGCTCGCGCTCTGCTCGGCATCGACCAGCGGCGGCTGGCCGAGCTGTCGGGGCTGTCGGTCCCGACGATCCAGCGCATGGAAGCGAGCGAGGGCGTGATCCGCGGCAACGTCGAGTCGCTGATGAAGCTGATCGGTGCGCTCGATACGGCGGGTATCGAGCTGATCGCCGAGGGAGCGGTCAGTGCGCAGGGCGGGCGCGGCATCCGGCTCAAGGGGGCATAGCGCTCGTCGTGCTCGAATTTCTAGCGGCCATTCTGCTGCTCATTCTGGGCGGCGCGGCGGCGGTTGTGCTCCATTCGCGTGCCCGGCCGAGCCGACTGGCAGGACAGGCAGGGGCGATTGCCGGTTGCGCCATCGGGCTGGCCGGAGCGGTCCGCGTGCTGGTGTCGGGGAATCCGGAAAATCTGTCGGCCCCGTCGTTCATGCCTGGCGGCACGATCCACCTTCAGATCGACGCCCTTTCGGGATTTTTCCTGCTTCCGGTGTTCGGGTTGTCGATCCTGACCGCGATTTACGGCGGCGCCTACATGGCGGGCCGGGGCGAGCCACGCAAGGCCGCTTCCAGCTGGTTTCACCTGAATTTGCTGACTGCCGGCATGGCGGCCGTTATCGCCGCGCATGACGGGCTGCTGTTCCTGCTGGCCTGGGAGATCATGGCGCTGGCGCCATTCTTCCTCGTCATTTTCGACGACCGCGAGCCGGCAGTGCGGCACGCCGCCTGGACCTATCTGGCGGCGACGCATCTGGGCACGGCCTTCCTGCTTGTCCTTTTCGTCATGCTCGGCGAGCTCGCGGGCAGTTCCGATTTCGATGCCTATCCCGCCGCGCTTTCCGCTCATCCCGAGCTTTGCACGCTCGCTTTCCTGTTGGCGCTCGTCGGGTTCGGCTCGAAGGCCGGCATCGTGCCGGCACATGTCTGGCTGCCCGAGGCCCACCCGGTGGCGCCGAGCCATGCCTCGGCACTGATGTCGGGCGCGATGATCAAGAGTGGGCATCTATGGCCTGGTCCGGATCTTGACGTTGCTCGGCACGCCACCGGCATGGTGGGGCTGGCTGTTGCTCGCGATCGGCGCAACGAGCGGCGTTCTCGGCGTGCTGTTCGCGCTGGCGCAGCACGATCTGAAGCGGCTGCTCGCCTATCACAGCGTCGAGAACATCGGGATCATCCTGCTCGGCATCGGCGCCGGTGTGCTTGGGCTTGGCGACCGGCATGACCGCCGCTCGCGTGTCATCGGTTTTGCCGCCGGGCTGCTGCACGTGCTCAATCACTCTATCTTCAAGGGCCTGTTGTTTCTCGCCGCCGGCGCCGTGCAGCACGCCGCGCACACGCTGCGATCTGGAGGAACTCGGCGGGCTCTTGAAACGCATGAAGTGGACCGGCACGACGTTCCTGATCGGCGCCACCGCGATCGTCGGCCTGCCCCCGCTCAACGGGTTCGTCAGCGAGTACCTGCTGTTTTACGCGGGTTTTGCCGCGGTCATCGAACCAAATGCTGCGATTGCCGTCGCCGGCCTGTCGACGATCATTGTCATGGGGCTGATTAGCGGGCTCGCCGCCGCGTGTTTCGCCAAGGCGTTCGGCATCGTGTTTCTCGGCTCGCCGAGGAGTCAGGAAGCGGCAGAGGCGCATGAAGTCTCCCGGCCGATGACCGCCGCGATGGCGGCGCTCGCGCTGCTGTGCGTCGCCATCGGCTCGCCGCGCCGGTAGTGGTCGGCGCCCTGACGCCGGTCGTCGCCTCCGCCACCGGCCTGCCGGCGGCCGCCGTTCAGCCACAGCTTGCCGGCTTCGTCGCGCCGCTGGGCGCTGCCGTCGCGGTGTTCGCCGTCGCGATCGCGATTGCCGCTGCGGTCTGGTTATGGCGCGGCCACAGCCTCGGCCAAGCCGGCACGCGGCGCGGGCCCGTATGGGGCTGCGGCTATCTTTTCCCGACCGCGAGAATGCAGTACACGGCGTCATCCTTCGTCCAGCCATTGACGACGCAATTCCGCCTGTTTGTCGGCAATCGCGAGGCGCTGGCGGCGCCGCGGGGCTATTTCCCCCGATCGGGTTCCTATTCCAGCGACAGCGGCGACCCGGTGCTGCGGCTGTTGTTCGCGCCGACCTTCCGCTGGTTCGACCGGGTCGCCAGCCGGCTCAACGTGATCCAGCACGGCCACACGCATATTTACGTGCTCTATGTCGCGGCGACGCTCGTCGTGCTGCTGATCTGGGCGAGCCTCTGAGCCATGGCCAGCCCCGCATCGCTCCTGTCGCCGCTCTGCGCTCTCGTACTGGCGCCGCTGTTGCTCGGCATCATCAACCGCACCAAGGCGGTGGTCGCCGGCCGCCGCGGCCCGCCGCTGCTGCAGCCGTATCGCGATGTTCTGAAGGCGCTGCGGCGAGGCGCCGTTTACGGCGAGGTGACGAGCTGGATGTTTCGCCTCGGCCCGGTCGCCAATCTGGGCGCCCTGGCGGCAGCACTGCTCGTGGTGCCGCTCGGCGGCATCGCGGCGCCGGTGAGCTTTGCCGGCGATCTGATTGTTCTGATCGGCCTGTTGGCGCTCGGCCGTTTCGCCACCGTGCTGGCGGCGCTCGACACTGGGTCGAGCTTCGAAGGCATGGGGGCCAGCCGCGAAGCACATTTTGCGGTGCTGGCCGAGCCGGCGCTGCTGCTGGCGCTGGCGACGCTGGCACGGGCCGCGGGGGCAATGTCGCTGACCGCGATCTACGGCGCGCTGACCCCCGTCTTATGGGCCGCCGCCTTACCGAGCCTGGCACTGGTCGGGATGACCCTGCTGGTCCTCGAACTGGTCGAGAACAGTCGGATTCCGGTGGATGACCCGACGACGCATCTCGAATTGACGATGATCCACGAGGTCATGGTGCTCGACCATAGCGGGCCCGATTTCGCCTACATCCAATATGCCGCCGCGCTGAAGCTGTGGCTGGTCGGCAGCCTGCTCGTCGGGCTTGTCGTGCCGGTGCGCGGCGCGTGGTGGCTCTGCCTGCCGGGAATGCTGCTCGGCATGGCCATACTCGGAGTCGTCATCGGCATGATCGAGTTGGCGATGGCGCGATATCGGCTCCTGAAGGTGCCGCAGTTCATCGTCGGCGCCGCGACCTTGTCCGCCGTCGGCTTCATCGTGATCCTGGCATGACCCCGACGCTGTCATTGCTGAATACGATCCAGGCGATCGGCTTGCTGAGTTGCTTCGCCTTGCTCGGAACGAGCCGGATCGGTGCCTGCATCCGCTGGCTGTCGCTGCAGGGAATCGTGTTCGGCCTGGTGCCGCTGATCCTGCACGATGACGGCCTCAGTCTGCGCGCCGTATTGTTGTCCGCCGGCAATATCGCGCTGAAGGGCGTCGTGTTTCCGTGGCTGCTGCTGGGCATTCGCGCCCGCGCCGATTTCAGCCGCGAGGTCGACCCGTTCGTCGGCTACATAGCCTCGATCCTGTTCGGCATTCTTGCTCTCGGCCTGTCGGTGTGGTTGGGCCTGGAGATGAAGCCGGCGCTCGCCCGCGCCGCCGTTCGTGATGCTGGTCTCGTCGATCTTCCTGATCCTGGTCGGCCTGTTCCTGATCATCAGCCGTAAAAAGGCGCTGATGCAGGTGATCGGTTACCTCGTGCTGGAGAACGGCATCTTCCTGTTCGGCGTGATCACGGTAGTCCGCACGCCCCTGCTCGTCGAGCTTGGGGTGCTCCTCGACGCCTTTGTCGGGGTGTTCGTAATGGGCATCGCGATTTTCCACATCAACCGCGAATTCGGGTCGATGGACATCGACCGGCTGACCGCGTTGCGGGGCTAGGCATCATGTTCGCCGAGCAGAGCCTGATCGCGATGCTGGTCCTGCCGGTCGCCGGGGCCATCCTGTCGCTCGCGACTGAATGGGCCGCGCACCGTGCTGGCGGCGATCGTCACGATCGCGCTGCTCGAACTGGTGCTGGCGCTCGACCTGTGGGTTGGCGTGCTCGCCGGCAAGGGCTACGTGACCGGCGCCGACGAGTGGTTCTATGTCGACGCTTTCTCAGCTTTCCACGTCATCGTGCTGGCCCTCGTGTTCGCGTTGAGCTCGGCCTTCGCCGCCATTTATTTCGCGAGCGAGGCCGCGGAACACGATTTCGGCCGCGCCACGGCCCGGCGCTTCGGCGCGCTGTGGCTCGGGGCCGAGGCGGCGATGCTGCTGGTGCTGATGTCGCACAATCTCGGGGTCATGTGGGTCGGGATGGAGGCGACGACACTGCTGACCGCTTTCCTGATCTCGCTCCACCCGACGAGCCTGTCGCTGGAAGCGATGTGGAAGTACCTGATCATCTGCTCGATCGGCATCGCCTTTGCATTCATGGGAACCTTGCTTGCCGCGGCCTCGATCCAGTCCGGCAATGCGGCGGCCGAGGCGCTGTTCTGGACCCATGTCGCCGCGCCGGACACACGGCTCGATCCCACGCTGATGAAGTTCGCCTTCGTCTTCGTGCTGGTTGGCTATGGCACCAAGGCCGGGCTGGCGCCGATCCATTCCTGGCTGCCGGACGCGCACAGCCAGGCGCCGGCCCCGGTGTCCGCAATGTTCTCCGGATTTCTGCTCAATACCGCGCTCTACTGCATCATGCGGTTCGTGCCGCCGGCCCGCAATGCGCTCGGGGCCGATTTCACGAGCGGGCTCTTGATCGGCTTCGGCGTGCTGTCGATCCTGGTGGCGGCCGGGTTCATTGTGTTCCAGCGCGACGCCAAACGCCTGCTCGCCTATCACAGCGTCGAGCACATGGGGATCATCGCCCTCGGCTATGGGCTGGGGCCGCTCGGCGCCTTCGCCGCGCTGTTCCACACGCTGAACCATTCGGTCTGCAAATCGCTGGCCTTCTTCGCGGTCGGGCGGCTCGGGCAGCGTTTCGGCAGCCACGACATGCAGCGAATTGCCGGGGCCTTGCGTGCCGACCGGTTGTGGGGCGCGGCGCTGCTGGTCAGCCTCCTGGCGCTGATCGGCGTGGCGCCGTTCTCGATCTTCATGAGCGAATACCAGCTGCTGCGAGCCGCGGTCGGCGCCGGTGCCTGGCTGGCGCTGCTGTTGTTCCTCGCCGCCAGCGGTATCGTGTTCGTCGCGGCGCTGCGGCACCTGATCGACATGGTCTACGGCTCCGCGGCTGCCAGCATCCGTCTGCCGCGTGACGGCCACCTCGGAGTCCCGATCGTCGCGGTCGCTGTCGGCCTGCTGCTGGTGCTGGGCCTATGGATGCCGCCGCCGCTATCCGATGCGATCGGGCGAGCCGCGGCCATCATCGGTGGCTGACGCAATGCCGATCGCCACCGTCCGCAACACCGAGCCGCTGCCGCTGGTCGCCATCCCGGTGCTGGAGATCGCCGCCTTCCGCCGCGTGGTTCTGGAAGGGGTTGCGGCTGGGCGGAGGCTGCTGTTTCTCGGCGGGATCGTGCCGCACGGCATCGGGACCCGGCTCCTGGCCGCGCTGGCCGACGACCGGGGTGGCGAGATCGGCCTGTTCGCCACCGATGTCACCCAGCAGCTACCCGGCGCTGACGCCGGAATGCCCGTCGGCGCACTATTTCGAGCGCGAGATCTTCGAGCAATTTGAGATCGAGCCGAAGGGCCATCCCTGGCTGAAGCCGGTCCGTTTTCCGCTCGGCGGCCCGCCGATCGGCCAGGTCGATTTCTTCAGGGTCTCCGGTGAGGAGATCCACGAGGTCGCGGTCGGGCCGGTGCATGCGGGCGTGATCGAACCCGGGCATTTCCGCTTCAATTGCCATGGCGAGCGCGTCCTCCATCTCGAAACCGCGCTCGGTTACCAGCACCGCGGCGTCGAGGCGGCGCTGAGCGGTGGGCCGCACAAGACAAGCATCCACCTAGCCGAGACCGCCGCCGGCGATACCTCGATCGGCCACGCGATCGCCTATTGCCAGGCGTTGGAAGGCTTGGCCGGCGTCATCTGCTCGCCGCGCGCCCTAACCTTGCGCGCGGTGGCATTGGAGCTGGAACGCATCGCCAACCATATCGGCGATCTAGGGGCGCTGGCCGGCGATGTCGGCTTTCTGCCCGCCGCCGCCTATTGCGGCCGGCTGCGCGGCGACGCGCTGAATTTGACCGCCGAGTTGTGCGGCAGTCGGCTCGGCCGCGGCTGGGTGCGCCCGGGCGGCGTCGCGCATGACCTGGGACCCGAGCGTCTCGCCGAATTGCGGACGCGGCTCGCTGCGGCCGAGCGCGACATGCGCAATGCCGTGGGGTTGATGTGGAAATCCTCGTCGCTGCGGGCGCGCTTTGAAACTACCGCGATCCTGACGCAAGAAGCCGCCCGCGACCTCGGCGCGGTCGGCCCGGCGGCGCGCGCCAGCGGCGTCGACCTGGACGCGCGCCGCGATTTCCCGGAGCCGCTGTTCGCCCGGCGACGGCCGCAAGTGGCGATCGGCGGCGACGGCGATGTCTTCGCCCGCGCGATGCAGCGCTGGCGTGAGATCGAGAATTCGGTCGCGTTCCTGAACGAAGCACTCGACGACCCCGGCGATGGGCCGGCGCGCCAGCCGGTTGCGGCTCCGATGCCGGATGCCGTCGTCTTGTCGCTTGTCGAAGGCTGGCGCGGCGAAATCGTTCACATCGCAGTGACCGATGCCGATGGGCGTTTCGCGCAGTACCGGATCGTCGATCCGTCGTTCCGCAATTGGTTCGCGTCTGGCCATCGCCATGCGCGACCAGGCGATCCTCGATTTTCCGCTCTGCAACAAGAGCTTCAACCTGTCGTATTGCGGCCACGATTTAGCAAGCACGATGAGTCCAGGCAGGCAGGTAGAACACGGCCGGATAGTAGTCCGCGTACTGCGGGTACTCGGGGTCCCACTCGTAGCCGAGCGTGCCGGGAAGGCTGATCTGTCGCCCGGACCGAGAGCCGCTACGCTCGGTGTTCGCGCCAGAAGCGCAGCTCGGCGTACTCGGCCGGGACGGTGATCGGCACCTGGTTCATGCGCCAGCTGATCTGCCCGCTGAGCGAATTCTCCGGCGATGGAGCCGGGCGCCTGCGCCACTGGCCGGTCCAGGTCGGGCTGGGGTCACAATCGTAGTTGTTGCAGCAGTTGCGGTGCTCGGCCGCGCCGCTGGGGCAGTGGCGCCCTCCTTGTAGACTGACCTGGGTGCGGTAATCGGTACTGCCGCCATCGGCCGTGCTGGCCTCCCATCGGGTCTTCCAGTAGATCTCGTTGCCGCTGAAGAAGGCCAGGTTGACGCCCGCGTCCCGGGCGGCCTCACGTATCTCGCTGTGCCTGCGACCAGTACTCGTCGTGGCCGACCGACAGGAACACCTGGTGGTTGAGGACAGCAGGCTGCCATACGCTCGATGTCGACGCCGGTGATGTAGCTGACGTCGTAGCCGTTGCGCTCGAGCCAGCGGATCATCGGGTACTCGGCGTTGAACAGGTAGTTCTCCGGCTCGGCGCCGCGGGTGGTGAACGGCCGGTTGTAGCTGACCTTCTGCGGCCATCGGCCGCGCCGGAGCAGCCGTGAGGCTGTAGCCGCCGTACACGTTGTAGGACTGCCAGGTAGTGTCGGAGGTCTGGAAGAGGAGCTCGGAATGCTGGCGTCGTTTCGCACGATGAAGGGGATGTGGCTGGCCCCGCCGTTGTCCGTGCGAGTCGGCCGGCGATGTAGACGCCCGAGACGGCATCGCGGCACAGCCCAGCTGGCCGAGACCGACCAGTTGCCGCAGTCGAGCAGCTGGCCGCTGGTGGTCGCGCCGCCGCCCATCGGGATGGCCGAGAGGCTGCAAGCCGGTTGGTGCACGCCCGTGACTGCCGGAATGGTATCACCAGGCGTGCGCCGTCCCCGCCGTAGTATCCCAGGCGGTAGATGAGGACATCATATACCGCCGCGGTCGTGTCGATCTTGAAGGCGATTGTGTCCCCTCGGTTGACGCTGATGTCGGTTGCGAACCCCTGGATCGAGGGGTCCCCCGCGCCAGAGACATCCCATTGGCTGGAAGGGTTTCCCGGCAGGCAGTTCTCCGCCACGATCTCATTTGCTGGTGTTGAACACACGTTTGCCGGATCGTTGACCGTAATTGTTACCGTTGCTGCGGCGCTGTCGAACGTGCCGTCGGTGGCATGGTAAGTGAAGCTGTCCGAACCATTGAAGCCGGTGTCGGGTGTGTACGTGAACGAGCCGTCTGGGTTGAGCACAAGCGATCCGTTTTCAGGATCCGTTACTTTTAACGGCAGTCAGCGGATCCGAATCCGCGTCAGTGTCATTGGCAAGTACACCTGGCGCTATAACCTCGAGGGCGGTATCGATGGTTGTGATATACGCATCATCGACAGTCACGGGCGCAGTGTTTTGTCCTTCCTCTGCGCCAAGGAAAGAGGTAGGCTCTGAGGCAGCATACTGGCGAACATAAACGTCATCGAACTGGGCGCTCACATCGTTCTCCCCGTATAACGCGATATGGCCTGCCGCGAATTGAGCATCGCTAGCCTGAAGTTCAAGGCTATCATTAATATAAACATCGATGTTGGAGGAATACACCTTGACGGTCATCTTGTACCATGTGTCTAAGTCTACTGGTCCAACTGCAGCGGATCCAACAGTGGACCCTATGCTTCCAGACCAACGATAGATGTAGAGGTTGTTCGTCCCATCAATATCTTCGTAGAGATTAATTGACGCAAAGGTTGCTATCATTTGTTACACGAGCACCCAGGCCCCAAACCCTACCTGCGATATTCCTACCGTAGGCTTCCAACACATAATCAGTTCCGGAATACACCGAGTTTAAGATGTCGAGCAGAAGTGACGCCTTGAGCCACCGGTCCATTGTTGCCATCCCGCTGGACAGCATTAACCGGGGTCCAGCTTCCCCCCGAAGGTGTCCATTTGTTCGGGTCAATTGCTAGTACTGATTGCCTGCCTGCATTGAGATCCGCGGTGCGATAATCCAGAATCCAAACTGACCCAGTCTCCTTACAATAGTAGGCGTGCAACGTATTGCCAAAAATGTGTTGAAACAGACACGCTGATCCATCTTCCATGACTGGGTTGCCAGGGAGTTCAATAAAACCGCCTTAATGGAGAAGGTGGTGCTTGAAAAGATTTTGACCTCGCCATTCATTTGTATAGGTCTCGGTCGATAGGAAATACGTGCCATCATAGTACATCATCTGGGGTGCTGCCATCACAGCGGGTGAGCTCAGAACAACCGCTGTGGAGGCGGTTTCTAGGTCCGCGGGTGTATCTGCGCTTTTGGTGCTTGACTTCGAACTGGCCGCTGTTGTTACTGTACCAATAGAGATAGAATTTATTATCGTTCGGATCGAGGAAGAGACTTGGGTTCTGGTTGCGATGACCAGCAGAGGCTGGCACCAGGGTCAGGGGCGCGCTGAAGTTGAGCCCATCGATACTGGTTCTCAAAACAACGTAACTGTCACCACAGTAATTCGTGGTATGTACCATATAGAAAGTTCCATCGACCAGAAGCACGGACGGCCAGCGTTCGCCATTTCCGCTGAAGAGCGGATTGGGGTCTTTGATCCAGGTAAGGAGATCGTTGCTGCGCGCGATGCCAATGCCCCCGCACCCTTGCAAGCCGTAGTATCCCCAGTACTGGTAGCCACCGTTGTTCACTTCGACAACGCTTAGGGTGTGAGGCGCTTCGGTTTCCCAGCCTTCTTGTGTCATCACGGTTTGAGCGCTACCAAGTTGGTAATATCCTAAGGCGTTTCCCGATGAGCTGAAATCGTCAAAGAACTCGAATGTCGCATTCCCATCGGAAGCGCTGGTCGCAGCCGCGTTGCCGTAGTAAAGGTAGAGAGTGGAGTCACCGACTGGCAGGCTGGGAACGTTCACCCAGAGCAGTGCGTCGCCTGTGCTCCAGCGCTCGATCCAAAATGGAAGAAGGGTGGCGCATCGCTATCCGTCACACGCAGATCGCTTCCATCGCTGTTCGCATTTGCAAAATTAAAGCCGCTGTCCAGTGTGATCGCGGCTTGATAATCCGTAAGCGCTGAGCCAGTGTTGGTAATCGTCACCGGTTGCCGGTATGCCCAGCCTGAATCGAACCAGGCAGCCGCTTGCTGGTCCTGTATGGATGCCAGGCCTAGCAACCTCGGATGCCCTTACAGAGTCTCAATCTCTGGGGCTTCCCATTGGCAACAGTCGGCAGCTCACTTGCCGCCAGGGTGCGTTGCGCGGGCGTGCCGAGCGCGCCAAAGAACAGGCTGAGGATGGACAAGAACGAGAAGATGCGCATTTTCAATTGAGCTTTCATCGTGGCCTCCAATGGGCGAGAAACAGACGAATGGGCCGTTTAAACAACAAAACCGGCCCGGGGCCGGTTTCGCTATTTGCTCCTCAAGGATATTCCCTTCTTTACCGTCCGGTATTCGACGGCTGGAAGGAGAAGCGACCAGATTTGGATCCTTGAATTATCGCTGCCAGTGCGTTGCTGCTATTTTGTTTTTCCAGTCCTCTGAACGACCCAGGCCTCCGTCACCTTCTATGACCGGGCGGCCACAAACGAGGCCAGCCCCCGGTCAACCACGGGCGCAGTTCAGGGAACTATTCGTTATAGAACGATCAATGCATGCTGGGGAACCCCTTAAATCTACCCTTTTGTACGAGTGCGATATGGTTCGCTACTTTCAGTATACAGGTTCTGCAATTGCAATACAATACCTGCATTTGTCACTTTACCAAAAGGTTGAATGTCATCTGTACGATCCCACCCTTGAGAGGCCGTTCGAAACCCATTCCGGAAAGTTCTGCGCCTGCGGAATATCCCTGCCTGTTCCCCCGTCCCCCTTCTACACATGCTCCGCCCCGCCTGCGCCTCCCGAGAGCAGGCTGGCTGTGTTGGGGGCGATGGGCGCGCCTGGCTATTGCCGAAGAACAGGCTGCGCCGCATCCGGTCTTATGCTGTTCGAGATAAACGTATGAAAATCTACGGGTAAAGAGGCGAACGTTCGAAAACCCACCATTAAAGGGAATACTGTGAAGCAAATTGTATTATCGCATATACAGGACGGGGAAGCAACGCAAAAGGCGGCCAATTTGTCTAGGCGTTTGTACTGTTTTTTAGAGGTCTGGGAGGTCGGGTAGGTCTTACAGGTCAGTGCGAGGCCGTCCGCCCCTGTCTCCGATTTCCCGAAACCATGCAATCAAACCTGGTTCAGGAAAGGATCATCTCGGATGACTGCAATCTGCTGTCCCAGATAGGCGAGGGGCGCGAGACCATGCCAGCGCCGAAGAAGATGATAGGAAGGCGAGGTCAAAAAGCGACAAGCCTCCACCGCCGGCTTCCATGCTTCCTTTCGGACCTCCCGGATGGTGTCCATGCCGGGCAACAGACCAAAATCCCAGGCTGCGCACAGGCGAGCGAGGAAATCCACTCGATCGGACAATAAATCAAGCGTATCCGGAACATCGACATCCGGGTACAGGCTTCCATCCAGCCAGGAGTTTTTCTTCATCCTTTCGCCCTCCATTAAGAGATGAGAGATACCAATGGCGCAATTGCCTGGCTTGTTCCCGTTGCTCCGGATTCGAAATCTCATCAAGCGGCCGGTGCAATGCAATCCGTTCAAGATGGGTTTCAATCGCAAGGCGGGCGCGGGCAACATTGGCGTCACTTCCGGCCAGCGTTTGTCGTCTGCTCCAAAGCTCCCAACAATCGCTCGCGGTAATAGTAAAATAGCGGCATGATCACATACGACCAATTGAAAGAAAAACCGAAACAATTTCTAGCGGCGACTGGGCTCAAAGTGGAAGAATTCGAGCGGATCTTGCCAGTGTTCAAGGAAAAGCTGGCTGCGACTACATCCGCCAGAGCTTACCAAAAAGAGGCACGCCTCGGCAACGGCGAGCCGGGGCTGGTCCGAAAGAGAAATTGCGTACAGATGAAGACAAGCTGTTGTTCATATTGATCTACCAGAAGACGTATCCGATCCAAGAGATGCTTGGATTACAGTTTGAGATCAGTCAGCCACAAGCCAACTACTGGATTCACTTGCTCTTGCCGATCTTGAAGCAAACGCTAGCCGAAATGGGGTTGACGCCGGAGCGCGATGGGGAAGCCGTGGCTGACAGCCCATTGGTAGCCGAAGCAGAGCCAGATTTCTTGATCGACGGCACGGAAAGACGACGCCAACGCCCGAAAGATGCCCAAAAGCAGCGGGAACACTACAGTGGCAAGAAGAAAACCCATACCGACAAGAACCTTTTGTTGAGCAGCAGCCATACCAAGAAAGTGTTGTATCTCAGTCCAACCGTGACTGGCAAAACCCACGACAAAAGAGTAGCTGACGATCATCCCATCTCCTATCCAAGATGTTCTACTTTGGGCAAGGATACCGGCTTTCAAGGATATGAGCCGAAAGGTGTGATCACGTTTCAGCCAAAAAAAACCTAAAGGCCAAGAGTTGAGTCAAACTGATCGGTGTTTGAACAGCATCATTTCCGGAACCAGGATCAGTGTTGAAAATACGATTGCAGGTGTCAAACGTTGTCGCATTGTGAAAGATGTTTTCCGCAACACCAAAGATGGCTTTTCGGATTTGGTGATGGAAGTGGCTTGTGCCCTTCATAACCTGCGGGTGGAATGCCGCCATCCAAAACCTGTGTTGTTGTTATGCCAGTTAGCATCTTCTGCTTATTACCAATAATGTCTAATAGGATAGTCTTCCAGGATTTCCTGTCTGGAAGATCCTTTTGCCAACAGTTCCAGGATCATTTCTACAGAGATACGTAATCCCCTGATAACGGGTTTACCCCGGAGCACATTCTGGTCAAAGGTAACTCGCCGCAATACATCTTCCATACCCATACTCTCCGTTTTTGTCCTACTTTTTTGCCTATGCCTGAGCAGATACTATTCCTGAATGGATAGCGCACCAACAAAACATCATTCAGGGAGGAGTTCGGCATAAATGTCATCCTCGGTGTTTTCCCAAATCTCGGGTAACGAGCGTTGGCTGGCGAGCGCCCAGAATTGCGATTCATCCTCTTCGACAAGCAGGGTTACGATCACCTTTGCACCTTCAGGCAAGGTTATATCTTCCATCAACACAATTTTGCCTTTTCTCACAACGGCCCAGGTTGTTTGCAACATGATCTCGTCTCCTTATGCACACAATAAAACGAAGACCCATGTCTTTCATTATACCGTGTCCATACCGGTTGCCCGCTCCCTCACCCTCTCCCCTAACCCCTCCCCCACAGGGGGAAGGGGGACCGGTCCCTCCGTCCTCCTCTTCCTCTCCCTCTGTTCTCCTCAAACCGTATCCATAAACGTCTGCTCCACCCGGTTGAAGACCACCGCCCCCAGCGCCACCACCACCAGGGTGAAGATCGCGCTGTAGAGCAGGCCGCCAGCGTTCACGGTGCCCGCGCCCAGGAAGGCGTAGCGGAAGGCCTCCACCACCGGGGTCATCGGGTTGGCCTGGATGAGCGGCTGGAAGCGGGCCGGGATGGACGAGACCGGGTAGATGACCGGCGTGGCGTACATCAGCAGCTGCACCCCGAAGGTGACCAGGAAGCGCAGGTCGCGGTACTTGGTGGTCAGCGAGGAGATGATCACGCCGAAGCCCAGTCCCAGGCCGGCCATGATCCCCACCAGCAGCGGCGAGAGCGCGATCCAGGTCCATTGCGGGTGGATGGGCGTGCCGCGCAGGGCGAAGAACAGGACGAACAGCACCAGCAGCAGGAACTGGATGGCGAAGGTGATCAGGTTGGAGATCAGGATCGAGACCGGCACCGCCAGGCGCGGGAAGTAGACCTTGCCGAACAGGTTGGCGTTCTGGACGAAGGTGTTGGAGGTCTTGTTCAGGCACTCGGCGAAGTAGGACCACACCACCGTCCCGGACATGTAGAACAGGAACTGGGGCAGGTCGTCGGTGGGCAGTTTGGCGATGTTGCCGAAGATGACCGTGAAGGTCAGCGAGGTCAGCAGCGGCTGGATCAGGTACCACAGCGGCCCCAGCACGGTCTGCTTGTAGACGGCCACGAAGTCGCGCCGCACGAACAGCAGCACCAGGTCGCGGTAGCGCCACAGCTCCCCCAGGCGCAGGTCGAACAGCCCGCGCTGGGGTTCGATGGTCATGGTCCAGTCTTCGTCCGGTAGAGTTGCTTGGGTTAAGTTTAGGTTGCTCATGATAGAGGGTGTTGGGTTGGGTTGGATGGGAGACGGAGGACGGAGCGGAGAGTATCGCATGGTCCGCCTGTCCGCGGTGGTTGCGGGGCCATTCTTAGAGCCTCTTTTCCTCTCCCTGGATGGACGGGCCGGACTCGAAATAGCTCAGGTGGATGAAAGATGTTAGAATTAATAGAATAAGTTTCTATCCAAAAAATGCTCAAGCCGCCGTACCCTTTACGGGCACTTTCCTCGGCGGCGGGGAAAGTGCCCCGAATGGGGTACGCCGCCTAGAGCGTATTTTACGGATAAACTCTACTTATAAGGAGAACCCTATGCTTCAACGGGTAACGGTTCATACAAACGATGCCAAGCGGCTCAAGCCATTGCTCGAAACGGCTATCCAACGCGAAGCGCAGCTGCTTGAGAACGCCATCCATCGCACTCGCCAGGCGCTGGAGGTTTACGAAACACGTCATGAAATGAGCACTGCTGATTTTGAGCGCAAATTTCGTGCGAAAGAAATCGAAGAAACGCTCGATTATCTCGATTGGTGGATGGAGGTTGAAGCTCTGCACCACCTCGAAGCCCAACGCCAATCTTTGAAAGAAGCCAGGCTTGACTGAGCGTTATCTCAGTCAAATTCAAGCCGCGAATGGCAATTGGATTTCCTGCCCTCGCGACGAGCAATTTCGAGGATGGCGCTGGTACGATCTTCTTGCCATTGGCGCTTGCCAACCGCGATGGGTTCAATGCGGCTGTCCGATTGCGCCCGTAATTCCCACAGCAAGTCAATCCATTTCATATCATAAGTTCCATCAAACTCTGGAGCAATCACTAAGAGATCAATATCGCTGTCTAAATGCGCCTCTCGTCGCGCGTGCGAACCAAACAAAACCGCCCGATCTACATGAATTCCTGCCTGGCGAACGGTTTCTATATAATTCTGGACTGCGTTTAGAATTGTGCGTTCAACCATTGTAGCATCTCCTCTGCTCTTCGGAGTTCCTGCCTTGTGGTTTCCAAACTGGGTGACGGGGGCAGCATACAGGATAACGTCCTTCTATTTGATAACGGTCAAAACGGGCAAGAAAGGCCATTTGTTCCTCAGACAGACCCAACTCTGATATTTCTGCTAAGCGAAGAAGGGAATGAATGCGAGGGGCAAGATGATTCGTGATTCGACAAATATGTGCTTTCAGTGTTTTTTCCAGTGATAAATGAGCAAAGAACAAGCTGTGCCGGTTTCGATTCAGATTAGCCAAATCTAATGAAACTTGCCAATCCTCCGTTGCTCCATTTCGCCAATGAGCGATCTGTTTTTGAATGTCAATCATCAGCAAAATTATACCGCGTCCCCCCTAGATTGCGCCGTCCTAGCAGTTCCTTATCATATAAAATCTACCCCAGCCCCGTCTCCAGTCTCCACATCCCCAGTCCCCTAGTCTCCCACAGCCACCACGTATCCTCCCGGCAGCTCCACCCGCACCTGGCCGCGGTCGAGCAGGTCCAGCAGCACGCGGACGCGCTCGTCGCCGGACAGGCGGGCGTCGAAGATGGCGCGGTAGCCGGCAAAGGGCCCCTCGCGCACCAGCAGCGGGTCGCCGGGCCGCAGGCCGGACAGGAAATCCCGTCCGGCGGCCTGGAGCGCCTCCACCCGCCGGCGGATGGCGTGGATCAGGTGCTCGGGCACGGAGGCCGGCAGGCCGCCGAAGGCCACCATCCCCGCCGCGCCGGGCATCCACTGCAGGGCGGAGAGCCCCAGCTGTTCCACGTCCGCGTGGATGAACAGGTAGCCGGGGAAGTAGGGGCGCATCTTGCGCGCGGCCCCGCTGCTCGTGCGCGGGTAGAAGCACTCGATCTGGCGGGCGCGCAGTTGGGCGCACAGGAAGTCTTCCTTGCGCGGCTTGCTGCGCATGGCGTACCACAGGGCGGGCATGGCTACGCGTCTCCGTGGCCGCCGGCGCCGTCTTCCAGCCAGCGGTCGAGCAGGTCTTTGCGGAAGCGCCAGGTCTTGCCGATGCGGGCCACGGGCAGGGCGCCGTCCTTGACCAGCCGGTAGACCTTGGCCTCGCTCATGCGCAGGTAGGCTGCGACTTCTTTGACGGTCATGATCGCGGGGTTGGCGACCACGGCGGGTGCATCTCGGTCCGTTCGTTGCATAGACAGCCTCCGGCCTGATCCTGTTTGATCCTTCATGGCATGATATCTGTGAAAAGCGCGGCCAGCGTGTGTTCCCGTGGGGTAACGTTCGATCATACACCACTAACGACGACAACATTTGCTGGTTTTCATTATGACACAGACAGGACGGGGAATTCAAGCACAGGGGGGCTGTTTGGTATAGGCGTTTGTACTGTTTTTCTCATGTCAGTTCGAGAAGCTTAAGGCGACGAGAAATCGTTATGCGCGGTTGCATACGTAATTCCTCGTCGCCCTAACGGGCTCCTCGGAATGACAGTGAGGGGAAGGGCGGGCTATGGACCCCAGGCTTGTTGTTGTCGAGCAGGAAGCCCAGGCGTTGGGCTTCCGCGATGGCGGCGGCGCGGCTCTGCACGCCCAGGCGCCGGTAGGCCCCCGAGAGCAGGTTGCGACAGGTGGAGGTGGAGATGTTCATCCGGTCTGCCAGCGCGACGGTGGTGATGTTCGGGTCCGCCATGCACACGGACAGGGCCTCCAGCTGGCGCGGGGTGAGCACCTGCTCCGGCTCGGAGACGGCCGCCCCCGGGTAGGCGCCCTGGCTCATGTAGACCCCGCCCTCGGCCACGATCTTGACCACGTTGCCGAGCAGCTGGATCGAGTTCTGGTCGTCCTTGAAGATGTAGGCGCTGATGCCCAGGTCGAACATGGCCTTGACCAGCGAGAGCTGGGTGAACATGGAGATGACGATGATCTTGAGGTCCGGGTACGTGCGCAGCAGCGCGGGCAGCTCGTGGTAGAGCGGGTACGGGTGGGGGTCTTCCGCAGAGGAGGGGATGTTCAGGTCCAGCAGCAGCACGTCCACCGGCTGGGCGGCCAGGACCGTTTGCAAGTCCTCCCCGTTCAGCCCGGAGGCGACCACCTCGATCTCCGGTGTGCCTTCCAGGCGATGGATGTAGCCGTCGATGATGCTCTGGTGGTCGTCGATAATGGCGACTTTGATCTTGTTTTCCATGAGTGTGTCCCTCTCTGCGAGAACGTCCCGAAGGTGCTTGCCAAGTACCACGCCGTGCCTTGCTTCCAGCCTTCGGGACGTTTCATGACGTTGTTTCCTTGTATACCTTCGCTGAGCGGAGTGTGTCCCCTCGACCACGGGACCAGCTCGAAGCGCGCCGCGCCAAAGAAGGGACGGTATTCCTTTACGGCGCGTGCTCGGCGCTCCGGCTTCCAGGGCACCAGGGCGGTGAGACGGTAGCCGTGGCTGTGGTTGGGCTCCACCTTCAGCTCGCCGCCCAGCATGTTCAGGCGTTCCTGCATCCCGAGCAGGCCGATCCCGCCGGGCGGATGGGCCCGGGCGTGGCCGCGCCTGCCGTCGTCCAGGATGGTCAGCGAGATCCTGCCGCGCCTGTGCGCCAGCGCGATCTGCACCCGGGTGGCGTCCGCGTGCTTGAGGACGTTGGTGATGGCCTCCTGGGTCACCCGGTACAGGCTGATGGCGATGTCGTCCGGCAGGCCGGGCAGCTCCTGGCCGGCGTAGTCGATCTGCAGGCGGGTCTGCTCGCGGCACTCGCGGCACAGCTCCATCAGGCTCAGGTTCAGCCCGCCCACGTCCAGCGCGGGCGGGCGCAGGCGGTGCGAGAGCGAACGGATCAACGCCATGGTCCGGTCGACCAGCCGCAGGGCGACCAGCAGGCGCTCGCGCAAGGCTTCGGGCTGGGCAGACAGCTCTTCCAGGGCGCTGCCCAGGCTGTGCTTGAGGGTGATCAGCGCCTGGCCGGCGTCGTCGTGCAGCTCCTGCGAAATGATGCGGCGCTCCTCCTCGTGGACGGTGATGACCTGCCCGGCCAGCTTGCGCAGCTGGATCTGGCTGGCCTGCAGTTGCTCGCTGCGCTGCTCCAGCTGGGTCTTGGCCTTCTGCAGCAGCCACTCGGAGATCTTGCGCTTGGTGATGTCCTTGCCCACGCCCAGGATGGCCTGCGGGTTCCCGCTCCCGTCGCTGACCAGCGAGGCGCTGAACTCGACCATGATGTGCCGGCCGTCCTTGCGCAGCATCTCGGTCTCGGCGTCCCGGATCACGCCGTTGCGCAGGATGGATTCCAACCCCCAGCCGTCGGCGGCGGTCCCCGGCATCAGGTCCGCGACCTCCCAGCCGGCCAGCTCTTCGGCGCTGGTAAAGCCCAACAGCACCTGGCTGGCCAGGTTGGCCATCTCGATCTTGCCGTCCAGGCCGACCAGCAGGATGGCGTCCGGCGAGGAGTTTCCACCAGGTGCCGGTAGCGCGCTTCGCTCTCGACCAACTGCTCGTTCTTCAGGCGCAGCTCTTCGGCCAGGCGGGTGGCGCGCTGCAGGTTGGCCGTCAGCCCGCGCAGCAGCACGGTCAGCGAGACGGAGAGCAGGAAGCTCATCAGCAGGAAGACGAACCCGCCGACCAACCAGAGCATGCCATTGCTCTGGGGCAGCGCCAGGCGCAGGTCGAACCCGCGCACGACTACCAGGTACCACATGGCCAGGAGCGTGGCCGCGCTGAGCAGGATGGCGCGGACCCCGGCCCGCAAGCTGTACAGCAGGCTGCACATGGCGATGTAGGTCAGCAGGAACAGGCCCGCGTCCACGTTGAAGCCGCTATATACCAGGTTGATGACCGCAAGGATATAGAAAAAGAGCAGCCAGCTGTTCGCCCGCAGCCAGTAGGACAGGCGCTTCCCAAACGTGATCACCAGCAGCCACAGGTAAGAGAGCGTATAAATGGCGATGGCCGGATACAGCCTGTTCGAGATGGACGGGCTCAGGGCGGAAATATACAGCCCGGTGCCGAAGACGGCCGAGCTGAGCAGCAGGATGTCCAGCAGGCGCCGGCGCATCGCCTCCAGGTCCAGGGCGGCGTCCTGCAGGTCAAACTGTCTTTTCAAAAAAGAAAAATCCATCTTTCCTACTCCCTGAGGATCAGCCCCTAAACAACGTAGCGAAGACGACCTGTGGCCGGTTTCCCTGGCCCGGCCACAGGTCGTCTTAGGAGAGCCTCGGCCCACCGGCCCGCAGCCACGCTGGGCCGAGGAGACGCCAGGACGGGCGCTATTCTCTCTTCAGGGGGTGTCCCTTCTCAGGCCCTTGCGCGCGCCTTCGAAGGTCAAGCGACCAGGCTATCCCTGAATTATTGCTTCCACAAACTACTACCGCTCGGGTTTCCCGTTGTGAATATTCCTGTATACCAGTGTAGCAACAGGTGATGCTCCAGACAAGTGACATTTATCATACTTTTTTTGTACCTGCCCAGGCTTATGCAAAAAAATAGGGCGAAAACGGTGTGCGTGGGGGTGTACACCCCCACGCACAAGGACCCCCGTTTAGTTGGAGCCGGGCTGCAGGTCCAGCGCCAGGGCGATGAACTGGGTGATCTGGCCGGTGCTGAAGTTGTTGTCGCTGACCAGGATCAAGGTCCGGCGGCCGTCGGGCAGGGTCGGCCCGAGGATCATGCCTTCGACGTTATCCGGGTCGATGCCCAGGTCGGCTTCCAGGTCCGCCACCAGGGTCTTTGGCATCGGGTCGTAGCTTCCGCCCAGGGCGAAGGTATCCGAAACGTCGGTTGCGCCGCGGGTGGTGGTTTCGTACAACCGGATGGTGTTGCCCACCCCGACCGCGAAGGAACGCTCGAGCGCCAGCAGCGTGCCGCAGTTATCCAGCGCCTGCAGGTCGGGCAGGCCGTTATCGGCGAACGACCCGGCGGGAACCGGCGCCTGCGGGATCGGGCTGACGGTGTAGACGTACTCGGCCAGCGGCCGCTTGCTGTCCGCGTCGTAGACCAGCACGCGGGCCGGGCTGCTCTCGGTGAGCGAGGCGATCGGCCCGTCCTGGAGCAGGGCGCTTTCGCTGGCGGTGTACAGCAGGTGGCTATCGGGCGAGGAGGTCAGGCTCTCGAAGGCCAGGTTGTCGCGCACCCCGCTGCCCGCCGCGGGCAGGAACTTGTCGGGGACCGGCAGCGCGCGGGTCAGCTTGCCGTTCAGGTTGAAGCGGTCCACGAAGGGGTCGGCCGGCGGGGTGCCGTCCACGTCGCCTTCCGAGGAAACGTACAGGATCCCGGGCCGGTTCAGCTCGATATCTTCCGGGTCGATGGAGCCGGAGGCGAAGCGGTCGCCGCCCTTCTGGGTCAGGAAGGTCACGTCCAGGAAGGTCACGTCGCCGGGGTCCAGGCTGCCGTCGGACAGGTCGATCGAGACCGTGTAGAAGCGGGCGTCGGTGCGGTCATCGGAGAGGGCGTAGTACACGCCGCGCCGGGCGTCGTAGGCGATGCCGGAGAGCCCGCCCACCTCGGTGCCGGCGAAGGTCGTGCCGGTGACGAAGGTCACCACGCCCAGCGATTCGACGCCGGCCACGGTCTGGGTCTGGGTACAGGCGCCGGGCGGCCGGTAGGACGGGCTGGCGGCCGTCAGGAACATGGCCAGGACGGCCAGGGCGAATAAAGGGATGCGAAGGTAACGGGAATGTGTGGGGAATGCCAAATTACACCTCCTATTTGACGGTAAATGGATACGGTATGTCTATTTTACCTTAGGTAGGTATGTCATTGCGAGGGCGACAGCCCGTGGCAATCTCCCGTTTAATGGACATCACCAAAGGGTGCACGATTCCGATTAAACGGAGATTGCTCACCTGCACTGCACCGCACTGCAGTTGCGGTGCAAGTGTCGTCGCTAAGAACGCTCCTCGCAATGACATTCAAGCTTAGTTGCCGCAGGGGGCGACGTTGCGCCAGTTGAGGACGGTGTCGTCCACAACCTGGTTGCCGTCGGCGCCGTAGGCCAGGGTGAGCTGGCGGTTGCCGATCTCGCCGCAGGCCGCGTCTTTCTCCACGTAGTCGAAGGAGCCCAGCGTGTACTTGTACTCGAGCTGGGTCGATTCCGCGCCGGTGAGCGCGATCGTCCAGTGGGTGGCGTCCACCCGGGTCATGACCACGCCGGCGGCATCCCATTCGGGCAAATTGCCGTCCAGGCGGTTGAGCGTTCCGGCGATGTAGACAGAGAATCCGGTAGCGTCGGTGGTGCTGGGGACGGTGACGTTGAAGGTCAGGTTGACGCTGCGCGGCGCGGCGGTCGCCGTGACGGTGTTGGAGGGGCCAGAGCGGTTGAAGCCGGTGTCGATGGCCAGGATGTAATAGCTATAGCTGGCGTTCTCGGTCACGGCGCTGTCGGTGTAGCCGGTGGCGGCCGCGTCCGGTCACGGTGGCCAGCAGGGCGTTATCGCGGTAGACCTCGAAGCCGGCCAGGTCGCCGTCCGTGTTCGGGTGCGCGTCCCAGCTGAGCGAGACCGCCGCCGGGCTGGCGCTCTCGACGCGTCAGGCCGGTCGGGGCCGCGGGCGGGGCCGTATCGCCGCTGGGGTTGACGGTCAGCTTTCCGGGGTTGGGCGGCAGGCCGCCTGTGGGCACCGGGCCGTTCAGGTCGGCGTACAGCCAGTCGGCCCCGCCGGTGGTGGAGTAGCGGTAGAGGTAGTCAAAGGTGCCCACCTCTTGCGGCAGCAGGCTGGCCTTGTACTCGTCGTTGTTGCCGGCGTCGGTGTTGAAGGTCGCCGTCGACCCAGGTCCAGGCGGCGTTGCCGTCCGGGTTGCTGCCCTCGGGGCCGAAGCCCAGCTGGGCCAGCAGTCCGGGCGCCGGCGCCGGGCTGGTCCGTGACGCCGTCGATCCAGACCTGGCCGTAGACGTCGTCGGTGCGGTCCGTGGGGCTGAGGGTGTGGGTCAGGGTCGGCGGCCATTGCAGGTTGGCCCAGCCGATGGTGAGGTGGGGCAGCGCGCTGGCCTGGTTGGAATAGCCGCTCTCGTTGCCGGCGCTGTCGCTGGCGGTGACGACGTAATAGTAGGTTCTGCCGTTGGTCAGGCCGTCGTCGGTGTAGGACGTGCCCGCCAGGCCCGCGCCGACCTTGACCCAACCGCCGCCGCTGAGCGGGCTGCGGTACAGGTCGTAGGCGGCCGCGCCGGGGACGGCGTTCCAGGCCAGGCTGGCCTCGGCGTTGCCCTCGCTCGTGACGCGCAGGTCGGCGGGCGCGTTGGGCGGGGTCAGGTCGACCGCCCCGCTGACGAGCAGCACCGCGCTCTGCGGGCCGACGGTCCCTTGCAGCGCGCCGTTCGAGACGGTGACGGAGGCCGGGCCGCCGCGTGCCGACGACGTAGGCGGATTGCAGCGTCACGCCGTCCGGCAGGAAGCCGGCCACCGGGATCGGGCCGGATTGCTGGCTGTTCCCGCGGTTGACGATCACCACCGCGGCCTGGGAGCCGGTCTTGCGCCCGTAGGCCACCAGCTCCGTCGGCGTCGTCGGCCAGCAGCACCTGGAAGCTCGCCGTCGGTCAGGGCCGGGGTTTGCCGCGCGCAGCGCAGCCAGGGTCTGGTAGTGGGCGAACATGGCGGTATCGGGGTGCCCGCCCTTGTCGGCCCAGGGATAGGTGCGGCGGTCGTCCGGGTCGTCGTCGCCGGTGAGGGCGACTTCGTCGCCGTAGTAGACGGTCGGCGCGCCGGGCAGGGTGAACTGGATGAAGGAGGCCAGCCGCTGGCGTCGCTTGCCGTCGGCCAGGTTGGCCGCGTTCCCTTCTTTGGAGGCGGTCGTTTCGACCCCGGGGGTCAGCGTCCAGAGCAGGCGCTCGGTGTCGTGGCTGTCGAGCAGGTTCATCAGGCTGTAGAAGGCCGGGTCGGGATAATCTTCGCGGACGGACTCCAGGCGGGCCGCGAACTCGCTCGGCGGAAATCTGGCGGCCGCTGTCGGCAAAGCCCTTCGAATCGAAGGGGCCGGGCGCGAGCAGGCCGAGCACGGCGTCGCGCAGGCGGTAGTTCATGCTGCTATCGGCGCGGTCGCCGCGCAGCATGCGCAGCAGGGTGCTGTCCTTCTGCCAGGTCTCGCTGATGATCAGGGCGTCCGGTTCCGTACCCTTGACGACGCCGCGGAAGGTCTCCCAGTAGCCGGCCGGGAAGGAGGCGTCGCCCATGACGTCCATGCGCCAGCCGGATGCGCCCCCCTTCAGCCAGTGCCGGCTGACGCTGTCGGGGGCGGTCAGGAAGTAGGCCTGCACCGCGGGCAGGGACTTGTTGATGACCGGGATGCTGTCGAAGCCGAACCAGCCGTCGTAGGTGGCCGCGTCCGGGGCGCCGGTGCTGCTCACGCAGGTGCCCGTCCCGGGGGTCACGTCGTGGAAATAGAACCAGGCTGCGGTAGGGCGAGCTCGGCGCTCTCGCAGGCGCCGGCGGCGGCGTAGTGATGGTAGCGGTCGAAGAAGGGGCTGTCGGAGGACAGGTGGTTGAAGACGCCGTCCAGCATGATGCGCATGCCGCGCTGGTCCGCGTGCTTGACCAGGTTCTCCCAGTCCTTCTGGGTGCCGAAGTAGGGGTCGATCTGGTAGTAATCCTGGGTGTCGTAGCCGTGGTTGGAGCCGGCGTCGAAGATCGGGTTGAAGTAGATGGTGTTGACGCCCAGCGATTGCAGGTAATCGAGGTACTGGTCGACGCCCTTCAGGTCGCCGCCCAAGTAGTCGCGCCCGCGCGGGCTTTCCTTGGTCGGGCTGTCAGCGGGCGGGGTGTCGTCGAAGCGCCAGGGGCAGTTGGTGTCGCCGTCGGCGTAGTTGCGGCAGTAGCCCTCGGGCAGCGTGCCCCAGGGCAGGGCCAGCGACCGGGTCGTCGTAGCGGAGGTCGCCGGTCTTCGGGTCGTTGTTGCTGCGCCCGTTGCGGAAGCGGTCGGGGAAGATCTGGTAGATGACCGCGTCGCGAGGCCCAGGCCGGGGCCGTGAAGTCGGGCTCGTACACCATCAGGGCGTAGCTGTTGTCGACCGCGTTGTCGCTGGGCGCGCCCAGGCCGCCGTCCAGGGCGGGGGTATCGTCGGCGTAGTAGTCGGTCTTGCTCCCGTCGGTGACGATGAAGCGGTACCACAGGTTGTTCGGCGCGCTGTTGGGCAGGGTCACTTCCCAGAAGTCGCACGAGTAGGGCAGGCCCTCCTGGTAGCAATCCACGTCCGGTTGCGGCCGGCTGCATGGTCAGCAGTCTGCTGGCTGTTGCGTGTTCAGGTTGTAGACGCGGGCCTTGACCGCGGTCACGTCGTTGTGGAAGGTGCGGAAGCGCAGTGTGACCGGCGTGCCGGCCGGGACCGCGCCGCCGGGCGTGCGGTAGAGCAGGTCGCGCGAGTCGTGGCGCAGGCCGTCCCACCAGATGTTGTTGTCGTGCTGGGGCCCGCCGGATGGTCACGGTCACGCTGGGGACGTTGGTGGCGGAATCGAAGCGAGAAGGTGACCGTATCGCCGGCGCTGGCCACGCTAAAGGGGATATTGGCCCCGTTCGGGCGCGCCGCCCGCGCCGTAGTTCTCGTCCCAGCTCTCGTTGAGGGCGGCTTTGAACTCGTAGCTGCCGGCCGGGATGGCCGTGGTCGAGAAGGTGTAGATCCCGTCGCCGTCGGGGTCCTGCAGCCAGGAGCGCAGGCAGTCGGGCTGCCAGTCGCCGGGGCAGCCGAGCTCGCTCTGGAAGCTGCCGGCGGCGGTCACGATCGCGGCTGTTGTGGTTGTCGGTGACCCAGTGGGTCTTGTGGTCGTAATAGAACTTGACGTCGGTTGTCCCGCCCAAGCGAGAGCGCGATGTTCGCGCCGCTGGACGCGGCGTTGGCGCCGTAGTTCTCGTCCCAGCTGTCGTTGAGGGCGGCCTTGTACTCATAGGCTCCGGCCGGGACGGAGAAGGTCCCCTGCCACAGCGTCGTCGCCGCTATCGTAGGTCAGATGGGTGCTGCTACAAGCGGGGTCCCAGTCGCCGGGGCAGCCCAGCTCACTCTTGCAGCGACCCGGCCAGCGTGACGCTGGACGGGTTGCTGGTGTGACTTGCGCTGGCAGAGATGGTTGGCTGAAAAGACAAAAAAGAACTGATCCCCAGCGCCAAAATGGCAAAGACAGACAGAAGCTTTTCGTACGCGGATCCACGGTTCATCGTATTCTCCTTGAGAGACCTGTAAAAAATGAGAATGAAATGGAATGCCAACGCTCTGGTTGTGCGTGTATCGGGGGCCGCGCACCTCCTTGTCCGTTCTGTTCGGCAAATCCATACTAGCATTTCTAAAGTGCAAAGTCAATACAACCTTTTGGGCGGCCTGCGTGCCACCAGGATGAACGGTCGTGTACAATAGGGAGATTGCGCTGTGCGTGTCAGCGCGACTTCCAAGGATTGGTTTATGAGGCAACGGACTTTCCCTTTCTTGCTGTTCTTCGCCTTCCTCGCTTCAGCCTGCACACAACAAACCGCAGCACAGGAGGAAAACCGAAGCATGCTTCTGGAGGACTGCTCACTGGCATCGCCGGGCGTTCGACAAATCGAGGCCGACTGCGGTTCGCTGGTGGTTCCCGAAGATCCTTCCAGCCCGCAAGGTTCCCAAATTACGCTCCATGTTGCGGTCGTCCCGGCGGTCAAACGCAGCCCGGAGCCGGATCCCCTGTTCGTGCTGGCAGGCGGACCCGGGCAGGCGATCACGGAAGTCTTTCCGGCGATTTACCCGGTTTTTTTCAAGATCCACGAGGACCGGGATATTGTGCTCGTAGATCAGCGGGGGACGGGAGAATCGCACCCGCTGCGCTGCCTGGACGTGCAAGACGAGGCACTGGAGCAGGAGCAAGCCGTTGCCTTGTTGCAAGCCTGCCCTGAGAAGCTGAATGCCAATGTACGCTTATACACCACAGATATCGCGATGCAGGACCTGGACCAGGTACGGTCGGCACTGGGCTATGAGACCATCAACATCTACGGCATTTCCTACGGCACCCGGGCTGCGCTCACCTACATGAAACTGTTTCCGCACCGGGTGAGAAGCGTGGTTCTGGACGGTGTGGTCGATCCCGAATTCGTACTCTACCTGGACGCTGCCCAGGACGGTCAGCGCGCGCTGGAGCTGTTTTTCACACGCTGTGAGGCTGATGAGGCCTGCCAGCGGGCATTTCCGGATTTGAGAGGGGAGTTCAGCGAGCTGGTGCAAAGGCTCGAGGATTCCCCCGATGCCATCGCGATGACGCACCCGGTTACCGGGGAAACCATCTCTCTCACCGTAACACAGGAGACGATCGCCGGCGCGGTGTTCAATGTTCTTTATTCCCCGGATCTGGTCTCCCTGCTGCCTCTTGCAATCCACCAGGCATTTGCCGAAGAGAACTATGTCCCTTTATTGACCCAGGCGTATCTCGTCGATGCCGACATCTATGATGGCATGTTCTACGCCGTTACCTGTACGGAAGATGCCCCTTTGATCCCTGCTGGGGAACCCCAGCGCGAAGACAGCATTTTTGGGAATCAAATCAAAGATTTCATCCGGGTCTGTGCTGCTTGGCCGAAGGGAAATCCCGCGCCAGTCGTTCGAGCGCCAGTTGTGTCGGAAACGCCCGCGCTCCTGCTCTCGGGCGCCTCCGACCCGATCACACCTCCCCGGCACGCGGAGAAACTGGCTGAGACGCTCTCCAACAGTCTTCACCTGGTCCTCCAGGGATTTGGACACGGGAATATCTCGAATTTTTGCGTGTCCAGAATTGTGAGCGATTTTGTATCAAGCGCCTCTGTCGACGGGCTCGACACCAGCTGTATCGCCAACCTGACCCCGCCGCCGTTTTATGTTAATATGAATGGCCCTCGCCCGTAAGCGTTCAAAAGGCAACCCATGATCGAAGTTCAAAATCTTTCGAAATCTTTTGGTAAGGTGCTGGCTGTACAGCAGGTTTCCTTTTCGGCTCCCGACGGGCAGATAACCGGTTTGCTGGGCCCGAATGGCGCGGGAAAGAGCACAACCCTGCGCATGCTGTATTCCCTTTTGAAACCCGATAAAGGCGTTGCGCGCATCGATGACCTGGACGTTCAAACAGCCACGCTGGAAGTCAAAAAGCATATCGGCGTGCTGGCCGATGCGAGAGGACTGTACCCGCGCCTGACCGCCCGGGAAAATATTCGCTATTTCGGACAGTTACATCTCCTGGACCAGCAGACTTTGGAACGGAACACGGAGCAGTTGCTTGCCATGCTGGATATGCAATCCATTGCCGACCGGAAGACAGAGGGCTTTTCCACCGGGGAACAGCTCAAGGTAGCCATCGCTCGCGCTCTCGTCCATGATCCGAAGAACGTGCTATTGGATGAGCCCACGACGGGGCTGGACGTGACCAGTACCCGCGCGATGCGCCAGTTCATCCGCAAGCTGCGTGACGCCGGGAAGTGCGTCTTGTTGACCAGCCACATTATGCAGGAAGTTGCGGCGTTATGCGACCAAATCGTGATTATCTCCAACGGCGTTGTCATCATGCAGGGAACGCCCGCTGAACTGTTGCGCAAGACAAAGAGGGATAATCTCGAAGACGCGTTCATTGAAGCCATTGGCTCGGGGGAAGGCCTGGAATAATGAAAAAGATCTGGATCATCCTCAGGAAAGAACTAACCGATAGCATGCGCGATCGTCGCAGCTGGGCAACGGGCCTGTTCTGGGCTTTGTTTGGTCCCTTGATCATGGGCGCCATCTTGATCTTATTGGGCTCCACCTTTCGAGAGGACGCCGAGAAGGCGGTGAACCTTCCCGTGCAAAGCCCGGAACATGCTCCCAACCTGGTAGGGTTTCTCGAACAAAATAACGTAATCATCGTCCCCGCCCCAGCAGACCCGGAAACCGCCGTTCAGAACGGGGAGGCGGATATGGTCTTGATCATTCCCGAGGAATACGGAGACCAATTTTTGGCCGGGAAGACGGCAGCGCTCCAACTGTTCTTTGACAGTTCCAGACAATCTGCGATGGTGGACGTAACACGGATACAGGGGCTTCTCGAAGGGTACAGTGATTACCAGGGAAATTTGCGACTGATCGCTCGGGGAATTAGCCCCACAGTGATCCGGCCCGTTACCGTCGAAAAGATCGACCTGGCTACGCCCCAAAGCAGGGCTCTGCTCTTCATTTCGATGCTGCCATACTTCATTATTTTTGCCATCTTCAACGGGGCCTCGCCGGTCGTAATCGATACAACGGCGGGAGAGCGCGAGCGGAATTCCCTGGAGCCTCTGCTCATCAACCCGGTCCCGAGGCGGAACTTTGTGCTCGGCAAAATGATAGCCTCCTGGCCTTTTTCTACCGCGGGCCTGGCTATTTCTTTAGCGGGCTTTGGACTTGTCTTCAACCTGTTACCGATCGAACAGTATCTCGGTTTTCGGCTTGGGCTGGATGTGGTGACCCTTGTTTTTGTTTTCCTGATCTGTCTCCCGATTGTTGTATTGGCCAGCGCGATCCAGATGGTGATCGCTTCCTTTGCTCACAGCACAAAGGAAGCCGGTACGTATCTGCCCTTTGTAGCCCTGATCCCTTCCCTGCCGGGGATCTTTATTGCGTTCGTGCCGGTCAAACCAGCGCTCTGGATGATGCTCATCCCAACCTTCGGACAGCAGCTCTTAATCAACCAGTTCATGCGAATGGAACCAACAATTATTTCGAATGTGGTCATCTCCACGCTCGTGACGATTTTGACAGCAGCCTGCATAACCTTTATCGCTTTCAAATTATACGATCGAGAACAAATGGTGATCACGAAGGGCTAGTGAGCATTTTTCGGATAGAAACTTATACAGACAGCGTCGTACGGCGCAGCAGCTGGGCGTTGACCGCCACGATGACCGTGCTGAGCGACATCAGCAAGGCGCCGAAAGCGGGCGAGATGGTGATGCCCCAGGGCGCCAGCACACCCGCCGCCAGGGGCAGGGCAACGATGTTGTAGCCCGCCGCCCACCACAGGTTCTGGATCATCTTGCGGTAACTGGCCCGGCTGAGCGCGATGATCTTGACCACGTCCAGCGGGTTGCTTTGGACCAGGATCAGGCCGGCCGATTCGATGGCCACGTCCGTGCCGCCGCCGATGGCGATGCCCACGTCGGCGCGGGCCAGGGCGGGCGCGTCGTTGACCCCGTCGCCGACCATGGCCACGTGCTTGCCCTGTTTCTGCAGCTCGGCCACCTTCTCGTCCTTGTGCTCCGGCAGCACCTCGGCAAAGACGCGGTCGATGCCCAGCTCTTTCGCCACCGCTTCCGCCACGGGACGGCTGTCGCCGGTCAGCATGGCGACCTCCACGCCCATGTCGTGCAGTTGGGCCACCGCCCGTTTGCTCTCCGGGCGGACGACGTCGGCCACGGCAAAGGCAGCCGCCACTTCGCCTCCGGCTACCAGGTAAATGGCGGACTGGGCGCGCTCCCCGGCGGCTCGGGCAAACGCAGCAATTTCCGGCGCCGGTTCAAGCTGCAATTTTTCCAGCAGGGCCGGCCCGCCCAGATAGACTATCTCGCCGTCCCGTTTCGCCTGCACGCCACGGCCCTTGATGGCTTCGAAAGCGCTTACAGACGGTAGAGACAATTCACGCTCTCCCGCTTTCTGCCGGATTGCCTGGGCAATCAAGTGTTCTGAATCGCCTTCGATGGCGGCGGCCAGGGCCAGGGCGCTCTCTTCTTTCCAATCGCCTGCAACGATCATGTCCACCACCCCGAACTCGCCCTTGGTCAGCGTGCCGGTCTTATCGAAGACGACCACATCGATCTGGCGCGCGGCTTCCAGCGCCAGGCGGTCGCGCACCAGGATGCCGTTGCGCGCGCCCAGCGAGGTGGTGATGGCCACCACCAGCGGGACGGCCAGCCCCAGCGCGTGCGGGCAGGCGATGACCAGCACGGTCACGACCCGCTTGAGAACGTCGACGTTGAAGCCGACGGCCATGATCCAGACCACGGTTGTCAGGGCGGCGGTGCCCAGGGCGATGTAAAACAACCAGCCCGCCGCCCGGTCGGCCAGCAACTGCGTCCTGGATTTTGACCCCTGAGCCTGTTCGACCAACCGCATGATACCCGCCAGGGCGGTCTCTTCGCCGGTGGCGGTGACGCGCACCCGCAGGCTGCCGTCGCCGTTGATCGTCCCGGCGATGACCCGGTCGCCGGGCGCTTTCTCCACCGGGCGCGACTCGCCGGTGATCATCGATTCGTTCACGTTGGACTGGCCCTCGGTCACCTCGCCGTCCGCCGGGACGCTCGCCCCGGGCCGGACCAGGAACAGGTCCTCGTTCCGGAGCGAGGCGGCCGGGACGATCTCGGTGGAGCCGTCCTCCTGGATGCGCTCGGCTTCGTCCGGCATCAGCCTGGCCAGCTCGTCCAGCGCGCCCGAAGCCTGGCGCACGGAGCGCATCTCCAGCCAGTGGCCGAGCAGCATGATGTCGATCAGGGTGACCAGCTCCCAGAAGAAGCCCTCGCCCAGGGCCGTCAGCTGCGCCAGCACGCTGTAGACCAGCGCGACCGTGATGGCCAGCGAGATGAGCGTCATCATGCCGGGCTTGCGGTCCCGTATTTCCGGGACTGCCATTTGCAGGAATGGGACTCCCCCGTAGGCGAAGATGGCCAGCGAGAAGACGAAGGGAATCCAGTCGCTGCCGGGGAAGGCCGGCGCAGTAAATCCCAGAAATCGCTGGATGAGTTCGCTATAGAGCAGCACCGGGACGGTCAGCAGCAGGCTCCACCAGAAGCGGGTGCGGAACATTTGCTCGTGCCCGGTGTGGTCTGTGCCGTGGCCGGCGTGTTGGCCGTGCGCAGCATGCTCTCCATGTTGTTCATGCTGTTCATGCTCTCCATGCTGTCTCAGGCTTTGCGTGCATCTCCTGGCCTCCGTGGGCCGCACGCTCTTCGAGCCTGGTCTCTTCTTCTTCCAGTTCCTGTTCGGTATGCTCCATCCCCTGATGGTGTGCGTGGCCCTCGTGACCGCCAGCATGGGCAGCGTGGGACTGTCCCTCGCCCTCCTCCATCGAACCCTGGCTCATCTCGTGTCCAGCGTGATCCATGCCGTGTTCTTGGTCTGCGGACGAACGGTTGGGGTTGTCCTTTTCGTGATCCATTGATTTTTTCTCCTCTTCTCACAGTTATATCAATTCAGGAAATCACGAAAGTTGAAGAAGTACCCGAAAACAGGGGTGCGGTCCCCTTCGGGCGCCCGCACCCCTGTTTTCGGGCTTCCCTTCGTAATTCTGTGATTACCTGAATTTTCGGAAAGTGTCTTAAGAAAGTATGCTCTCGCGTCCCCGCCGCCGGGGACGGCGGCTTGAGCAAAGTGTCGGGACGCCGCCGGGGAAAGTGCCCCGAATGGGGTACGGCGGCGGGAGCAAAAGCGCGCAGAAACAGCGAGCAGATGCGTCCGTGCGCTGCCAGGAAAGGGCATTCTCTGGTCCGGTTGCCAGGCGAGAAACGATCCGGTATTTTGGCTACGATGTCAGTGGAAGTTGGATGGTCAGGCGGGTGCCCTGGCCTGGTTTGGCGTCGATGAGCAGGCGGGCTCCGATCAGGTCAGCCCGTTCGTACATGCCGAGCAGTCCGAAATGACCCGAGGGCGCGAAATCGGCGGGCGTGTTTGGGGCTGCAAACCCGAGGCCATCGTCGATCACCTGCATGGCAATCTTATCATGTTCGAAGCGGATCGCCAGCTCCGCGCGGGAGGCGCGGGCATGCCGGGCCACGTTGTTCAAGCCTTCCTGCGCCATCCGGTAGAGCGCCAACTCGACCGGGGGGGCCAGACGCCTTTCCTTGCCCTCTTTCCGGAAGGCTACGTCGATCGCGGCAGTCCCCTGCATCTCTCGCGCCAGCATTTCCAGCGCCGTGACCAGCCCTAGGTCTTCGAGATACGCCGGCCGCAGGGCCCGGGCGATGCGGCGCAGGTTCTCGATGGTTTGTTCGGCGATGGCTTCCAGTTCCTGCAAGGAGCGCTGCGAGGCTTCGTCCGGGGCGTTCTTCTGCGCCAGCTGGACCCTTTGTTTAATCCAATCATCGATTGCAGGGTATCGTCGTGCAATTCCCGGGCCAGGCGCTGGCGCTCGTCCTCCTGGGCGTCGGTGATGACGCCGATATAATCGCGCAGGCTGCGCTGGGCGGCCCGCACTTTGCGCGCCATGTGGACCAGTTCCGCCTGCAGCTGGCGGATTTCGGCAATCCCGCCGACGGGTACTTCAATCTCGCTCGCGTCGCCCCAGGCCAGTTGGGCCGACTTTCTCTCCAGTTCGCGCAGCGGTCGGACGATCTGGCGGGCGCCAAACCACAGCCCGGCCAGGGTGATCAACAGCAGCGGCACCAGCACCAGCGGCGCCACCTGGGTGGTGGTCAGGATCGGGGTGGCCACCGCCTGCCAGGGTTCTTCCATGACCAGCGCCCAGCCCAACGTTTGCACCGCGCTGTACGAAACGACGTGTTCGAGACCTCCGGTTTGCATGTAAAAGGTGCCGCTTGCCCCCTGCAAGGCATCGTCTACGCCCGGATGCGTGGCGGGTTCTACCCCGTACCCGTCCGAGCCGCTCTGGTAGACCACCTGGTGCTCTGCGTTGACGATAAAAACCCGCGCTTCGCGCTCGCCGGGCAATACGTTCGTGACAATGGGAGCGGCCAGGGCCGCCGCAGAGATCCCGCCCACGGCGACCAGCCCACCGTCCGGGTCCGCTGCCCCCACAAACACCGTCGGGGTCCCGTCCACAGTCCATTCCAGGATCTCCCCGCTCGCGGTGCTCTGCCGGAGAAAAGCTGCAAACTCAGGCTGGGAGGGCATTGTTTCCCAGTCCAGTTTCGCGCCGGATGATCCGGCCAGCCAGTCTCCGCGGGGAGAGAAAAGCGCCAGCCCCCGGTCAAAATCGGCGCCCAGGAACTCGTAAGAGGTCAGGGTCTCCTGGTTGAGATCGTCGCTGTCGCTGGCCCGCAGCGCCAGGCCGCGCATGGCTGAAATGCGATGGCGGACTTCCGTGGTCAGGGCCCCCGCCGCGGCGCGCACGGCCAGCTCGTCCCGCTCGCCGACCATTTCCCGCATGGCGCGCTGGTGCAGCCAGGTGCTGCCCAGGGCAAAGACCAGCACCAGCAGCGCCAGCGGCAGAATGATCACGCCCAACAGTTGCAGGGTAGAACCCTGCCAAAGCCTTCTAAAATGGAAAAAAGGGAGTTTGCCCGGCGGCATTCCGGCTACTCTTCCGCCAGCGTACCGGTATCCTGTGAAATCCAGCCCAGCGAAACCGCCCGCATGACCGCCTCCGTCCGGCTGCTGGCCTGTAGCTTGTCAAAGACGTGCGCCAGGTGCCCCTGCACGGTGCGGTCGCTGATGCCCAGCTGCACGCCGATGGCCTTGTTGGTAAAGCCCCTGGCCGCCAGGTGCAGCACTTCCATCTCGCGCTCGGTCGGCTGCTCTACGGGCTGCGTCTCGGTCTTGCGGAAAAGCTGTGCCATCAACGCCGCGGTCACGGACGGGTCGAGCACCGACTTGCCAGCGTGCACATCGCGCACCGCCTGGACGATGTCATCCGGAGAAGCGGTCTTGAGCACGAATCCGTTCGCCCCGGCCTGCAGCACAGCCATGACGTAGGGATCATCGTTGTAAGCCGTCAGGATCAGGATGCCGACCCCCTGGGCGTTGGCCCTGGCCCAGCGCGTGACCTCGATCCCGGTGGCTTTCGGCATCTGGATGTCCAGCACCGCCACGTCCGGGCGTTCGGCCTGGATTAACGCCTTGGCCTGTTCCCCATCCTCGGCCTCCGCCACGACTTCGATATCCGGGGCCGATTTCAGGAACTGGCGGATGCCGGCCCGTACGATGATGTGGTCGTCAGCGATCAATGCGCGAATCTTCTTCATATTAATAACCTACTCTGAGAACGACTCATGGATATACGGAAACGCGAACCAGACCAGCCCCAAGGCTGCCAGCAAGCCGGTCACGATGCGCGTCCAGGCGTTAAACGAACCCAGCGCATCCCCCGCGTAGAAGTTCGGGGAGAAAGCGAAGCCGGTCAGGTTTGCCAGCCACTGGTTGGCATAGCGAAACCCCTGCCCGATCCCGGCCAGGTCGCTCAGGAAGTGCGTACCGCCGTCCAGGGCCATGGGAGCAGGAACAAGACCAGCCCCCACCAGGGCAGGTTCTTAATCCGACGACGCAGCGGATACCAGAGCAAAGCAAAAAGCCAGACCCCGCCATAAAACGAGATCATCCGGTCGGACCAAGCCACCTTCCAGCCCATGACCGCCGTGCCGGTGAACTTGCGCAACAGGAGCGGGTTGACCGTATCCATCCAGGCGGCCTGGATTTCTGCCAGCGAATAGTTCAGGTGGGGGCCGAACAGGAAGTACGAGCGCTCCGGCAACTGGTGGCAGAAGAACGAGTAGATAAAGTATATCGCGTTTGCCGGGCCATCCCAGCCGAGGTGCGCAAACAACGGGGCCAGGAACGGCGTCCAGACCCACAGGCCGTACAGGGCCACAAACCAGAAAAACCAGTTCCTGGCAAAACGATTCGCCAACGATTGGGATTGGTAAGACAAGCTTGCGGAACCGGTCATGTTTCTATCCGGGGCATTCAACCCTATCCTTGAGTATTGCCTATTTATACTAGACATTATCCGAATTAACCGCCATACCCGTATTGCCGATAAAGTCTCTGTAAGAATCGCACAGTTCGGGCACGAGATTCCGATATGCAACTCCTTTGCTTATAGAGCAAGCAGAGAAAAACGTTCTTACGGAACCCAGTTGGACAACACGGAGACCACCTGATCCGGTTGGTCCGGGTCATTGGTCTTCAAATGGACCGCAAAATCGTGCGGGCCGTCCATGCCTGCGTGCATCATAAAAACGGACGATCGAACGGTGGTGCTTTCGCCAGGTTTGAGTACCATCGAACCGATGGTCAGGTCGGGCGGTCAACAGCCCTCGCGCACTTCGATGTAGGGCTCTTCTTTGAACCGGAGCGTGCCATCGCCGGTGTTGGTGAGCTTGACCTCGAAGGTCAGGTTGGTGTTCAACGCCACCTCACCGTAGTCAATGACCTGTTGATCTACGGCCAGGTCGGGCGTTCCGCCGCCGTTATCGTCGTTGCCCGCAAAGGCCATAAAAAGCGCGACCGCAACCAGCAACACGCCCCCGCCCACCAGCCAGACCAACGGGTTGAAAGATTTCTGCTTTTGTCTTCTTCTTTTTTTCATCGATTTCTTACTCATTTAAGGAACCTCCTCGAATTGAAACGTATAGAGATAACTGACCAGCGCCCAGGTCTGCTCTTCGGTGAAAATGGAGCCCCACATCGGCATGCCCGTGCCCATCCCGCCCCGGATGATCTTGCCCTGCAGGAGCGCCGGGCTGGCGGATACCATTCGCTCAGGATCGGTAAAGTCGACAGGAGCTACAGTTTCGTGCCCCGAAGGCATTTCGCCCGCATCGCTCTGGATCTGGAACTGCTCGCCGCTAAAGACGCCGTCCCCGCCCCCCGACTCCCCGTGGCAGGCAGCGCAGTTCCGGGCATAAAGCTGTTCTGCTTCGGCCAGCGCTTCGGGCGTGGTATGCGCCTGCCAGATGTACGCGACCGCATCCCACAGCTGCTGGTCGGAAAAAGACGCCAGCTCCAGGTTGTCACGCAAATCCTGCCAGGCCTGCTCGGGACTGTGAGAACGGTAATAGCGTTCGGATTGGTAGAGCGAGAGCACAATCGCCAGGCTCTGCGCCACGTTGGGCGGATGGGGTTTTCGACCGGAACCACTTGCTGCTTCGTGCGCGGCGTCGATGTCCAAGCCAAGCTTGCGTACAACGGGGATGTGACTGGCTGATCTACACTTTCTCCCGTGACCGTGATGGTGCCGCGCATACGCCAGTGGTTCGGCCCGCACCAGCGGGTGCAGTAAAACGTGTACGTGCCGGGCTTATCAAACATGAGGCTGAGATCGGTCATCTCGCCCGGTTTGACGTCCACGGCCGGTCGGTCGCTCTGGCCAATAGCAAAACCGTGGGTCACATCGTCCGAGGTCAGGCGCAGGTGCAGAGGCTGGCCGGCGGGAACGCTCAGATCGGCAGGTGTCCATCCGCCCGCTTCAGGCATGCGGGCGTGCAGGGTGATGGTGCCCGTTTGTCCCAGCCGCCAGGCAAAGCCGATCGAAAGGCTTCCGCCCACCAGCAAGGCGAACGCGAAAAGACGAGCAAAGGTTTCTTTCATGCGACCAGCAATCCCAATAAGAGCAAGGTAAACGCCAGGCAAAACGCGATCACCGGAGCGGAGAGTTTCACGGCCTGGGCAGGATCCATTTTTTCAACGGCAATCTTGCGGGAAGTCGTTGCCGCCCAGAGGAACCCGCCGAGCAGCACGCCGACCTGCAGGAAGGGCGTCAGGTTGGTCAGCCAGGGCGTCCAGGCGAGGCCGGCGGTGCCGAGCAGGTCCCAGCCCCAGCCGAAGGGGTCGGACAGCGCCGCCAGCACGTAGGAGAAGTTGGCAAAGACAAAGGACAGGCTGAACGCCACCCAGGCAACCAGCCCCAGCGGGACGAGGGAATAAGACTGGCGATGAACAACTTCTTAACCGGTTGCACGGAACGGGAGAGCCGCTTCCCGCTCCAGACCGCCAGCCAGAACAGGCCGGGGAGGGCAAGCAGGATCAGGGTCAGGAACGAAGCGGCGTAGGCCAGCCAGGGGAGCGTCCCGACCGAGTAAGCAGCCAGCTTGAGCGTTCCCCAGGGTCCCAGTAAAACCGCCGCGTAAACCGCCGCCGCTCCCAGCATGATGAAGGCCTTGTAGGCTTCGTCCAACTTGCGGTTGCGCTCCACCGAGAGATCTGCGCCGAACGGGCGGATGTTGATGGCGATGTTGTCGTGCGGGCAGGTGCGCAGGCATTCCATGCAGGTGCCGCAATAGGTGTTCTTGACCATGCCGGGCGGGAAAACGTCCCAGGGGCAGCCGTAGCCATCAACGCTGCCGGTGTAGCAGGTCTTCTCCGTGTGGCCGGCGCAGACATCGGTATCCACCACCCGCACTTCGACGGGGGCAAGCTGGGAGTACAGCCCGATGAAACCGCCCACCGGGCACAGGTACCGGCAGAAAGCCCGCCGCTCGAAGATCAGGCTGGCTCCGATCGCTACGAACAGGAAAGCCGACAGCACAATCGCGGTTACCCGCGGCTGGGTCAGGATGACGGTGCTGAACAGCGCCACCAGCAGGAAACTGCCGTTTTGCAGCCAGATGTTGCGGAAACGCTTCGGCCAGCGTCTCCCCAGGCCCTTTGTTTTCCCTTTTGGACCAAGCATTGCCCCCCGTTGAAGCCATTCCCCCGGCGCCGGAATAGGGCAGATGCTGCACCAGCCCCGCCCCAGCAACGGGACCGCCACCAGCATCAGGATGGCCCACCAGGCGATCCACACGAAGACGATCCCGAAGTTGCGGCTGCCGACCGGCGTCCCGAACAGTCCCGAAAGAATTGCGAGCAAAAACCCCGCTAAAGCGATGAGCATCACGGCAAACTGCGGCCAGCGATTTTTCAGCAGGGCTTTGATGAGGGGGAATCGTAGGAGGTTCATGAGGAGTTACCAGTAATCAGTGATCAGTGACCAGTTTGAGTGGAAGAAAAACGAGAACGCCCAGGAAGGCAAGAAAGGCCAGGCCGATGCCGCGCCAGAGCAACAGGTTCGGGCCGACCTGTAGTTTGCCGGTCATGAAGGGGTGCAGCGCCCCGCAGGTCACCGAGCAGCGCAGGCGAAACGTGCCGGGGCGGTTTGCAATAAAGGACAGAGTGGCGGGCTGGCCGGGATCGGCGGTGATGTTGAGAGCGTAGCCGTCCACGTACAGGCCATGGACCACGTCGGCCGAGGCCAGTTCGATGGTCACCCGGTCGCCGGGGTTGGCGTGCAGCACTGCGGGGGAGTAAGCGAAGTTCCCGGCTTCGACGTGGAAGAAACGTTCAACGGTTAAAGCTGCAGGTTGACGGTTTAAGGGGGCGAAAGCGACCAACAAAGCCGCCGCGACCAAAGCCAACCAGGCAATTACGATCCGCTTCACAATACCCTACTCTCTGTTCTCTTTTTTTACTGGATGTTGGAAGGACCATATTTCGCGTACGTCTGGTCCACGTAGGCGCGGATCTCGGGCACGCTCTTACCCTGTTTGAGCAGGCGCATGGCATCCTGGGTGATGTCCACGCAGATGGAACAACCCAGGGCGTGGGAGTCGTATGTGATCGTACCGTTTGGATCGACGTTGGAGACGTAGCAGGAGTAGTTGGAGGTGTGTCCCATCGCACCGCAGCCGCAGTAGCACGGGATTTGGGTCGTCACGTCCGGGTTGGCGAAGGCAAACTGGTAAGCCTGCTGCACGCTCACAGGGGCGGATTGCACTTCAGCGGGCATATCGCCCATGGCAGCCATCGGCAAAGCGTGATCTTCAGCCACAGCAGAGCAAGCGGACAATGCGCCCGAAGCCAGCAGGAGCAGGGCGAGCAAGAAAAAGATGAACGAGCGGGAAAGGTTGGGCATGGATTCTCCGTTGATGATTTCCCGCATTATAGAGGCGCCGGCGGGTAACGAATAGCGCTATCCAACCGGTTATGGAGTAGGCATAATTGCCTACTCAGGAGTTGACATTTTCCGCTGAAAATTTGACAAATGGCAGGTTTCTCAACAAGGTCAGGGCACGACGTAGAGGATGCCCGCCATCCCCTGGTCGAAATGAACGTTGTCATCGCCTTCGAAACAACCCATCGTCCAGGCGCCGAGCATGTCCTCCGTGACCGTAAACGTTACGGTGGCTTCCTGCTCCGGTTGGAACATCACCATGAAGCCATTTTTCATTTCCAAATGCCCCATGTCCTCCGTGTCACTGCCGGGTGTGCCGATTTCCATCTCCATTGTACCTTCCGGGGTAGCCGTGCCCATTTCCATGGTGCTCATGTCGACCTCAGGCGTCTCCGTTCCCGTGGCCATATCGCCCATGCTGCTATCTTCCATTCCCATGACCTCTACATCTCCGCTGACATCCGGTTTCGTAACGGCAAAGAAATCGTGTTCGAAACCGTCTCCAAGCGTACCATCTTCAGCGCGCAGCGGGTTCCGCCCAATCATCAACTCATGTCCGGTGACGCCCTGGTTGACGATATGGAAGGTAACATTTTGGCCCACTTTCAATTTGATATGGTCCGGGGTGAACGTATATTCATCCAGGATGATATTGATTGTGGGAGAAACCGGGTCCAGCGTGGGTGTTGGCGTAGGCGCCGGCGTAGAAGCCGTGCCACAAGCAGAAATCAGCACTGCCATCACAATTGCAATGTTGGCGAGCAGGAACTTTTTCATATAAACCTCCACTTTTTGAACTTTTTCTGGCTCTCTAGGATTTCGCGTAAAGGGGCCGGATTTGGGGGTGCGTGCGTACGCACGCACCCCCAAATCCGGGTATTCACCACTGCGTCTCACCTGCACCCACCGCAGGTGCGGTGTCGTGCAGCGAACGGCCGAAAATTCCGACGAACCCTTTTTCTTCGCTTCAACGGGACAGTAATAAAACCGTCAGGCCCCAATTTGGATATGGTAACTCCGAATTATTCTTGCGTCATGCGCCAAAATGCTTAACGCCTATAGGCAAAATGGCCTATAGGCGTTCGTGTTCTTTCTATGAAGTTTCTCGCCTTTGCGTCACTTTACGCGCAAGTGGCTGAAAGGCGTTATGGCAGAATTTTTATGAACTCACACAAAATCTGTGAAATCCTGATTGCTCATCGGTTATCCAGGGGTTGGCCGGCGACGCCCCAGGCCTATCTTTTTACCGCCTGCCCGCTCAGATAACTGAGATAAGCTGGGACAAGCGGCAGCACACAGGGCGAAACGAAGGATAGAAAGCCGGCCAGAATGGCGGTCAGGTACGTTGGCGCAGCAGCGTATTCTGAAAACGCATCGATAAAGTACCCCTGCTGAAAGGCCCAGATGGCGATCCGGTTCATCGTGTTGGTGAGCAACATCACACCAATGACCAGGATGAATATACCGCTGGCTATCTTGAAGCCGCGCTGGTAGCGCTTCATGCCGTTGATCCAGCCGGAGGCCCGCTCAAGGCCCAGGGCCAACAGCAGGAACGGGATGCCCAGCCCGATGGAATAGCCAAAGGACAGCCACATCGCCTGCCCAACCGTCTCCTGGCTCAATCCCATCGTCAGGATAGCCCCCAGGGTGGCGCCAATGCAGGGACTCCAACCGGCAGCGAAGAAAACGCCCATGAGGGCTGAGCTGGCAAAGGGTCCGTGCTGCCCTTGGATCTGGGCGCGGGTGTCGGCGTAGAACCAGGGGATGCGGACGATGTCTAAGGTGGCCAGCCCGAACAGGATGACAATCAGGCCGCCGACGCGGGCAATGATTTCCTTGTATTGGCCAAAAAACTGGCCCGCCAGCGTGACGGTCCCACCCCAACCGATGATGAAGATCAGGGAAAAACCGGCCACAAAAGCCAGCGCATGGGCAAATGTGCTCAGGCGCTGGTTGAAGGTTACCGTCTGTGATGAAGTAGCAACGGATTGGCTCATTGAGCGTTGTTCTCGCTATCGAGATTGGCTTCGATCAACTGTTGAAAACTCTGGAAGGGCTGCGCGCCAATGACAGGCGTGCCGTTGACGACAAAGGTTGGCGTGCTTTGGACGCCGATCTGCTGCGCCATCTGGATTTCCTGCTTGACCACGTCCGTGTACTTTCCGGAGTCCAGGCACTGGCTGAAGGCATCTTGATCCAGCCCCAGTTGCCCGGCGAATTGCTTGAGATTGTCCTGGCTGAACGCGCCCCGGTTCTCACCGTTCTGGTTTTCGTACAAGAAATCGTGATACTCCCAGAAGGCATCCTGCTCGCCAGCGCACTCGCTTGCTTCCGCCGCCCACTGGGACTCAGGCCCCAGGAACGCGAAATGGACGTAAGCCAGACGAACCTGGCCGTTTTGTACGTATGTTTCTTCGATCTGACGCCCCGCGTCGGTGAACCACCGACCGCAGTACGGTCACTGGAAATCGCCGAACTCAATCAGCGTCACTGGCGCTTCCGTGTCGCCCTTGAAATGGCGCACCTGGGATACCAGATAGGCCATCAACTCTTCGTTCCCGGCGTTCCCTTGCGTTTGCGCGGAGCCCAGCGTTTGGGGAGCCGCTGCCCCTTCTGCAGAGCCGCCTAGCAGGGGACGGCCGTAATATCCGGCCAACAAACCGACAATCAACATGACAAGGCCCACCAGCGGCGTTGCCCAGGATTGGATCTGGATCGTAAGCGCAGGCTGCTTCTTCGTTCGCGTTTCTTCTATTTTTCCTGTTTCCTCTACTGGTTCTATTTCTTCCATGATTACCTTTCTATCGCTTCTGGCACCTTTCTCCATCGGTAAAACCAGCAATGCATCTTTCCGATTCGCAACACGAGTATTTTCTCACGTTGCGGCCATCGCTTCATAACCAAATCATATCACCTCGCCAGCGGTATCACAACCAATCAAACGAAACTCTCAGAATCGCCTCTGCGCGGCCAAAGGCCCTTTTTGCCCCTCTCTAAATGCAGACTGAGCAGTTTTGCTTATGGTTTAGCTTCAGCCTTCCTGATGACCGGGAACAATGCGCGAAACACTTTCGTTTCCAGGGTTTGGTTCCCCGTCCCTGCCAACGATAGATTGGTTTGGCCATCGTACCCGTGAGCAATCAGTGTGACCGGCTGCGAGCCGTGGAAACGCACAAGCAAGACAACCATCTGGCAACTGCAATTGTTTGTAGCGTGATGCGGGCACGGACATTCAGCATGAGCCAAACGGGCAGCCTGCAAATCGAAAGTCTGTTCGACTTGCAGGCCACAAGCCAGCAGTTGGCCCACGGTCCAACTGACCGCGGCCTGTGTTGATTTTCGAAGGGTTAAGATGGAAGTCAGAGTACTCATCCTGTGATTTCCTGTTCTTACCAGTATAGGATTCCGTTGCCAGGGAATACAGCGCTATCCAACGCATCTTTGGATAGGCAATTTGGCTTATGTTTCGAGAACCGTTTCTCTTCTCGACCGGATTTCTAACCAGAACAGCGAAGTCAGGAGATTTCTTCATCTCCGAGAGGGAAATTCCCTATATAGAAAATAGCACAAACCGGGTACATTATTATTGGTCAATATCCGCATGAAGGGAAAATGGTTGTGCGGGCATGTAATCGGGACATTCACTTCCAATGGAAGTTTAATAAAAAGAAAAAAGGACTGAAATTTATATGAAATCGAACTCTTCCGGTTTGCGAACAACTGCTGGGATCATCGCCCTGCTGCTGGCTGCAATCCTGATCGCCGGAATCTTTGGGGTGCCTTTCCGGGCTACGCGGCCCCCATCCAGCAAAGACCAGCCTCGCGCGCATTTGAACACGAAAAACAGCACCCGCTTCGAGGCTGCAACGCCCACCGAACTTGCCAGCCTGGTCAGCCGGGCGGTCTATCCGGCGGTGGACGAAACCAACCGTCCCGGGGCGGTATTGCTGTACGACCCGAACAACTGGCAGGCTGGGTTGGCCGCTACCAGCTTGCTGCGCCCGATGCAGGCCGTCCTCTTGCCGGCCGGCGAAGGGGTAGCCGAGCAAATCCAGGGCCTCCAGCCCAGCGGCGGCTCCGGGCTCGAAGCAAACGTTTTCCTGCTGGACGGACTGGAGGCGCCCGACGGGGTCAGCGGGAACGACCTGGCGCTGGCCGACATTCCGGCTATGCTGACCCAACTGGAGGCCGAGCCGAGAAACGTCATCCTGGTGGACAGGGATAACCCGCAGACCGCGCTTCTAGCCGCGCCCTGGGCGGCTTACAGCGGCGACCTGATCGTCTTCGACCCTCAGGCTGCTCCGCCAGGGATTCCGGGCTACAGCCTTGGCGTGGACGCCGAAGGATTTACCCGCATTCCCGGGAGTACGCCCGAAGAACTGGCGGTCAACTTCGCAAAATATGAAGACTCCCAAAACCCGTTTTTTGGATGGGGCATGGATGCCGATACCCTGACCGGATATCGCGCTTACATCCTGGCGAATCCCGACCAACCTGCGATCGCACTCGTTGGCGCGAACCTGGCCACCCACGGCAAGCCCGGTCCGCTCATCTGGACCGGGGCCGAGAGGCTCCCAACCCTCGTCAACGACTATTTCTGGTCCCAGCGCGCTGCCTTCTGGGTGACCCCCGCCGAAGGTCCTTTCCATCATTTTTGGGTGTTGGGAGATGAATCCTTGATCTCGTTTGCCGCCCAGTCCCAGGCGGACTATGCGGTCGAGATTGGCCCCTATCTCGGCAAGGGCATCGGGATGAGCGGCATCGATATGCTGGCTGCGGCCTGGGTGCTGTTTGGAATGGCCTCTGCGGGCTGGATCCTTTTCCACCAGGAAAAGTTCCTGGCCCACCAAAACTGGGTCATGAAACTGGCCTGGCCGCTGCTCGCCTTGATGATTGGACCGTTCGGGATCTTGCTCTACTACCTGGCTTACGACCGCCCGGTGATCCATCTTCCCAATGGCATGCTGGCCTGGGACCGCCCGCTTTGGTTACAAGGCCTGGTGGCTACCGTCTCTGCGGTGGGATTTGGCGCCTCGATCATGATCGTGACCGGCTTTATCACCACTTCCCTCGGGATGCCCTTGCTTCCCAACAGTGGGGCCGGCGTTTTCCTGTTGGGCACGCCCATGATCCAGGTCATGATCATTAACTATGTTGTGGCGGTGATCGTCTCCTGGCTGGTCTTCCAGACCCCAATGATGGCCATGTTTTACGGTTTAGCGTACCGCGAGGCCCTTGGCAAGGCGCTGCCGATGGTGCTGCTCTCCATGCTGGCCGCGGCAGTGGGCATGAACCCGTCCATGTGGTGGTTCATGATGTCGAAAATTCCCATGATGCCCACCGAAGAGTTGATTTTGTGGTTTGGCGTTATGTTCTTCACGGCCTTCGTCGCCTTGCTGGTGGCCTGGCCGCTGAACTATCTTCTGGTGCGCCAGCACCGCAAGAGCGGGTTGATGTAGGAGGCTGACATGATTCGAAACGCATGGAAAACCCTTCTCCTGGTCACCGTCACCAGCCTGGTATTTATGTTCCTTTTCAACTGGGCGAACAAGGCCTACCTGGCGAACGAAAAGCCGGGGGACCTGCCGCGCCTCGCGCCGGACCGGGAGTTGCTAACCGTTAACACCACCCGCGTCGGCTCCGACGATCCCTTCGAGACGGCCGTGGCGGTCTCCAACATCATTTATCCGGCCACGGAGGAGGAGAACACCCCCGGCGCTGTCATTCTGGTGAACATCGACAACCTGCCAGAGTTGCTGGTAGCGGCCAACCGCGTGCAGCATTTTCCGGTCAACGCGCCGCTGCTTTACGTCGAGCAGGAACGCCTGCCGGAGATTACCCGTAACGAACTGCTGCGTTTGAACCCGGAAGGCGTCCCGGCGGACGGCAATGTGCAGGTCTACGCCGTCGGAACGGTAGGCGACTCGGTGGTCCGGGAAGTGGAAGAGGCTGGGGTTCAAGGTCCGCAGCTTTACAGCGCCCGATCCCGTCCAACTGGCCGAGGTGGTAGACAACTGGACCTCTACCCAGCACGGAGACCATCCCAACGAGATCGCGATCGGCAATATCGAACACCCGGAAACAGCCATCCCGGCCGCCTACTGGAACGCCCACATGGGGCAGGGCTTTGCGTTCGTCACCTCGGATGGTGTCCCGGAGGCAACCAGGAGAATGTTGGAACGGCGCGCCAACGGCCCGTGGATTTACGTCTTTGGCGATGAAAGCATTGTCCCGGAGAACGTGGTTCGCGAGCTGGCCCAATACGGGCAGGTCACCCGCATGCCGCGCGCTACCCCAAGCGAGATCAGCGCGTATTTTGCCGGGTTCAAAGACATCGGCAAAGACTGGGGCGCCTGGTTCTGGCAGAGTTCGCGTGACTTCGGTTGGGGCATCTCGGAAGCCGGACACAATGCCGTGTTCGTCAGCCTGGACGGCCCCGGTGGCTGGCAAAACGCGGTGACTGCCACCACCTTAAGCCATATGGGCAAGCACGCCCCGGTCCTGATCCTGGATGGGGAGGGCGTTCCGGATGCGGTCGCAAATTACCTGAAAATCCTGAAACCCTATCCGACCGCGCCGCGCCAGCAATTGCTCAACCACGGCTGGATCATCGGCGGGGAAGATACCATCAGCTGGGAAACCCAGGTTGAACTGGACGGATTGCTGGAAGCCTACCCGTTCGAGCAAGATTGATCAGAAAGGAACAACAGATGCATACCATTGAATTGGCAGAGGAGCAACGTACTGAGGAAGAAAAGGAAAAAGGGAAAAAACCCTCCCCCATGCAAAAAGCCAGCCGCCAGGAGGTGGCTTACCACACCCGGTCCGCACCCGAAGCGCAACCGCCAGCCATCGATCCGTTCCCGCCCGGAATTGTGCACGGGCTTTGGCTTGGCATCACGCTCGGCGCCCTTGCCGGCCTGCTGACGGGCAATTTGCTCTTCCAGGGAATCCTGCCAGTGGAGGGCTGGGAAGGCCTGTTCTCGATGACCCCGTTTACCTTTCACGCCTTCTGGGTCTTTGCCGGAGCCGCAACCGGACTTTTCATCGGCGGGCTGGCCGCCATCATCGCTACGCCCACATCTGCGATCGCTGAAAACGAGGCGCCGAATCAATAAGAAATGCCGCGAGAAGCGGCCAGAGAAGCCTGTTTGCGCTGATTGTCTCGCATAGAGGGTAGGCAGTCGGTTTTACGGCGCGTACGAACCCGATCCAAGAAATCCCGGCTCTACCGTTTCCGACGGAAAAAACGGAAGAACCGAAACCCCATATCAAGCTGGGCCGCTGGGGAGAATCCGGCAGCGTTCCCCCTTTCGAAGATCTTCCCCCTTCTGTTTGAGCGGGGGATTTTGCTTTTTGAAGATGGGCCGCAATTTCACCTCTTTTCGCATCCATTTTAGCGGGACCGGTTTTGGAAACAAACTATTCCCTTTTATAACCGTTATTGAAAAGGGTGGATACATTGCTAAATGCAACGCAACTACTCCTTCTAAATTTATATATACAACTTAATTGGTTAAAATATGTTATTCTTAAGCCAATATAACCAAAATACTTTACAAATGTAATTATATTTAGTACAATGCCATTAACTTCTTTCGCTAAAGAGAACAAGGCTTAATGATGGCTGTGCATGAATCCTGGCGTAATGTAGGAAACAAGATCCGTTATTTGCGCAAATCAAACGGATTAACCTTGAAACAGCTCGCCCGGGGTTGTGATCTTTCCGCAAATACCATCAGCCTGGTAGAACGCAGCGAGGTAGCGCCAAGCATCGAAACTTTATGCAAAATCGCGGCTGCCCTGGGCGTTTCGCCCAGCTCCCTCTTCCTGGAGATCTGCAAACCAAAGGTGGTTCTACAGCGGGCGGATGAAGTCAATGAAGGAGCGGATATTGCCGGGAAAACGTTGAAAATATTCGCCACCGCACCGCATATGACAGGCTGCCTGCCTGCTGAAGCCAAAGGTTCCCCCAGCTGATTCACTTTCAACCAGGCGTCACTCGATCCTGTGCCTGTGCGGCCAGGTTGAACTTGAGTTAGATGGGCAGAATTATTGTTTGAATGCTGGCGATAGCCTGGCCTTCAACAGCGACGCTTTCCACCGTTGGCGCAATGCTGGTGCTTCCACTGGCATCGCGGTGTTGATCCTACCCCTGGCAGAGTCCCAAGCCTCCCATATAGGTGACTGATATGGCAATTCCATCCAATACGATTGCAAAGACATCCTCTTCACAGCCTTATTTCTATCATCTCGAGTCATCCGCGCTTTCCGGGCTTGATGACCGGGCAGGCAAGTTCCTGGCGGCTTTCGATCGCATCCTGCAATACAGCAATTACCGTTTCCTGGTCGAACTGTACGCCCGAACCAGCGCAAAATGCGGACGTTGCGCCGTCAGTTGCCAGGTATACCAGGCCTCGAACGACCCGCGCGATATACCCTGTTACCGGACCAATCTGCTGTTAGACGTTTACAAGCAGTATTTTTCCCCCAACGGAAAGCTTTTCAGCCGGTTAATGCCTGAGAACAGCCTGAGCAATGCAAAAATCGACGAAATGGCCGAGCTCTTCTATCGCTGTACGGCCTGCCGCCGTTGCAGTCTGGAATGTCCATTGGGCATCGATCACGGGCTGATCGCGCATCTGGGCCGCTATGTGCTCAGCGAGGCGGGCATCGCTCCCAAAGGCTTGGTGGTTTCAGTTCGTGAGCAATTGGAAGGCGCAACCGGCAACACCTCTGCCATCCCCCTGCCGGCTCTCTTGGATAATATCGAATTTTTACAAGAAGAATTGCAAGATATAACCGGGAAAGCGAGTCCAGTTCCCTGTCGATCAGGAAGGGGCGGACTACATCTTCTTCCCGGCTGTCAGCGATTACCTGATGGAAGCGGATACGCTCATGGGCAACGCGGCTGCGCTGCAAGCCGCCGGCATTTCCTGGACGGTAGGTTCGAAGTATTTCGACGGAATCAATTACGGTCTGTTCTACAACGATGGCGTGCTGGAACGGATCATCCAGAAGCTTGTAGATGAAGCGCATCGCCTGAAAGCGAGAAACATCCTTATCGGCGAATGCGGCCATGCAGCCCGCTCGGCGCGGCAATTCGTCCCCGCATTTGCCAACGGACGAAGCTTGCCGGTCGTAAGCATCCTGGAGCTCACCTGGAAGGCCGTACAAGAAGGAAAGTTGCGCTTGAAAAAGAACGTGATTACAGAACGCGTTACCTATCACGACCCGTGCAACATCGCTCGCTCCGGCTGGATCGTAGACCAACCGCGCCAGCTGTTGCGCAGCTTTGTCGGAGACTTTGTCGAAATGCAGCCGCATGGCCGGGAAAACTACTGTTGCGGCGGAGGCGGCGGGCTGGTCTCGCTGGATGAGCTTCACGATTTCCGCATGCAGGTTCCGGCAAAATCAAGGCAGAACAAATTGCAGCCAGCGGAGCGCAAATCGTTGCGACGCCGTGCGCAAACTGCAAGAAACAACTACGCGAACTGGTCGATTATTACAAACTCCCAGTCCAGATCGTCGGGGTGCACGACCTGGTGTTGCGGGCGATTGAACTTTGAGTGAAACCTTTTAACGCAGGAGATCTACTTCATCATGCCAACCTGGATGCTTCTCGCAAAAGGCCCCGCCTTCCTGTTCGTGTTGACGGTGCTGTTGCTTGGACTGCTGCGCTTGATTCTCTTGACGACCTGGGACATCATCGCAGCCGTCCGCCGGGCCGGGGACCGGCGCCTGCCCTATCGACAGATCGCGCTTCAGACCCTTTTATGGCTGCTCCCGTTTAATAAGCTGCACCGCAACCGGGCAGGATACAGCCTTGCCTCGTTCGGCCTGCACCTGAGCCTGTTCGTTGTCGCGTTGTTTTCTGCGCAATCACCTGGACATCTTGCAAGCCAACCTTGGATTTTCATGGATGGCGATCTCGAAGCCGATCCTGGACCTGTTAACGCTGGTCGGGATCTTGGGGATTAGTTTTTTGCTCCTGTTCCGGCTTTACATCAGCTGGTTCGCGCTATTTGAGCAGGGCCGCAGATTACCTGCTTTTGCTAGGAATTCTGAATATTTTCGTATCCGGCTATCTGGCAGGCCGGCCCTGGAACCCAATCCCCTACGATGGCCTGATGCTCTTCCACACCTTGAATGGCATGGCTTTGCTCCTGCTCATCCCGTTTACCAAAATCGCGCACTGCGCTCTCTTTCCGCTCATCCGCCTGGGGACCGAGGTAGCCTGGCATTTCACTCCCCAGGTTGACAATAGAACCGTGCCAACGTTGCAGGACCCACAAAGGAGAAACATATGATCGGCAACGTGAAGCAGGTTGGCATCCTGGTCGATGTCACCCGTTGTACGGGCTGCAACCAATGCGTGGAGGCTTGCGCGAGCGCAAACCAGTTAGGCGACTCCCCTTTCATGGTCCAGCAATCGCCTGATGGCCTGTCAGCGCGCCGCTGGTCCTCCATCGTGGAAAGCCCGACAGGCGGGTTCGTGCGCAAGTTCTGCCGTCACTGCCTGGAACCGGCCTGCGTTTCAGCCTGCCCGGTGGGCGCGATGTATCGCACACCCGAAGGCGTGGTGCTATACGACAGCCAGAAATGCATGGGCTGCCGCTATTGCATGATGGCCTGTCCGTTCGGTATCCCGCGCTATGAGTGGGAATCGCCGGCGCCGCTGGTGCAGAAGTGCACGCTCTGTTACAGCCGCCTCGAGCAGGGACAATTGCCCGCCTGCGTGGAAACCTGTCCCGAAGGGGTTCTGACCTTCGGCGAAAGGAGCGAACTGCTCGCACTCGCAAACCAGCGCTTACAAGAAGCGGCCCACATCTATCTGCCGAACATCTACGGCGCCTACGAAGTCGGCGGCACGGCTGTGATGTACATTTCCCACGTTCCCCTGGATTTCCTGGGCTACCATGGCGCGCCCGGGGAGGAACCGCGACCGGAATTGACCTGGGAGTGGTTGAGCAAAGTGCCGGCCATCAGCGTGGGCGTGGCTGGCTTGATGACCGGCCTCTTTTGGATCATCGAGAAGCGCATGGCAGCAGACATGAGTCGCAAAGCCCGTGAGAATCAAGGGGACGAGGAGCATTCACGTGAGTAAAACGACTCGTACTTTGATCAAGGATGGTCTGTGGGTCATTGCTCTGGTTGGAATGATTGCCTCCATCATCCGCTTTACGCTCGGCCTCGGGTCTGCGACCGGGTTGAACGACACAGCCCCCTGGGGTTTGTGGATCGCCTTCAAACTGGTCTTTGTCGCCATCGCCGGCGGCGGGTTTACCCTGGCCGGAATGGTATATATTTTCCACCTGGAACGGTACCGCCCTATCCTGCGCCGGGCGATCCTGATCGCTTTGCTGGGCTACGGTTCGTTCATTGTTTCGCTGATCTTCGACCTGGGCCTGCCCTGGCACATCTACATGCCTATCCTGAACTGGCAACATCACTCGGTCATGTTCGAGATCGCCTGGTGCGTGATGCTGTATTTCTCGGTCCTGGTGCTGGAATTTTCCCCGGCCATCCTGGAGCATCCCTGGTTCAGCCGCCCCATTTTCAAGACCATCCTGCACTGGCTGCATCGCTTAACCCTGCCCCTGGTCATCGCCGGAATTATCCTTTCCACCCTACACCAGTCTTCGCTGGGCTCGCTGTTCCTGATCATGCCGCACCGCGTGCATCCCTTATGGTACAGCCCGTGGATCCCCTATATGTTCTTCACCAGCGCGATCGCCGCCGGGATGCTGGCCTTGATCGTGGAAGGTTTCATCGTAGAGCGCTGGTTCGAACGCGGCCTGCACTTTGACCTGCTGACCAGCCTGGGCAAGGGAGCCATCCTGCTGCTGGGACTCTACCTGGCTTTGCGCTTGAGCGATCTGTGGATCCGGAACGTGCTCCCGGGCGCGATCGATGGATCATGGCAGAGCGTCTTGTTCTTAGCTGAAATCTTGCTGTGCGGTATCTTCCCGGTCATTTTGCTCAGCATCAAAAAGATCCGCGAGACGCGCGAAGGCCTGCTGACCGCTGCCATCCTGGGGATCCTGGGCATCATGAGCCAGCGTATGTCCCTCAGCATGTTCACCATGTTCCGAGCGGAAGGCACAAGCTACGCTCCATCTCTGGGGGAGACGGCCATCGCCTTTGCGATCCCGGCCGCGGCAGTTTTGCTGTACCTGTTTTTCGCCGAGAATCTGTCGTTGGTGGGGGAGCAGGCTGAAGGATCGGAACCTGCGCTTGTCAGGCCAGGCTTGGCAGCGAGTCAAAACGGTTGGTGGCGGGGGGTAGTTGCCCGCCGAAGCGGGTTTGCTATCTTCGTGATCGCGCTGGCGCTGCCTGTCTTGTCTTTCAAGAGCAGCCAGCCCCCAATCCCGGTCACGCCAGCAACCGGTTGGGAAACGCTGCACATCGACGGGAACAGGTCCGGATACGTGGTGCATTTTCCCCATGGGGATCACCAGGAACGGTTGGTGGATGAAAACACGGGGGAAAGTGAATGCCAGATCTGTCACCACCTGAACCTGCCGGAGGACGAGGCTAGCGCCTGCTCGCAATGTCACACAGACTACTATCAATCCACTTTGATCTTCGATCACAGCCTGCACCAGGAGGCCTTAGGTGGGAACGCGAGCTGCCTGGAGTGCCATGATACCCAGGAGCACATCCAACTAACCGCGGGGATTTGCCAGGATTGCCATGAAGAGATGGTAGCCAATGAAGGTCAAGCAGCATTCAGCATGCTGGCCCCTTCATATAAGGATGCCATGCACGGACGCTGCCTGGACTGTCACGAGGGACAGGCGCTGGAGCAGGAAAGGCCGGAATTGGCGCTCTGCAGCACCTGTCACACAAATGTTCCGGAAGAAACAGATCAAACTTTCGCCAGAGCACCTGGCAAGTGAGGAAACACATGAAAAAGATCGGCTTATGCACCCACTTTTCCCAGACCGACGAATGGGCTTTCGATTTCGCATTGGAGTTGGTCCGCAGGCAAAGCTGGCACCTGACCATCTGCCACTGGTTGCACTCCCCGTACAGCCTGCGCCGGGACTTGGTTTATCCAACCTTGCATGAAGGCGGAGAACCTGCAGCCCATCACGCCAAAGTTGCTCACTCAACTTGAACTGGAACTGCGCCAGACGTATGAACCCAAACTGGGCGATTTCACCGACGTCGCCTTTAAGTTGTGCGAGGGCATGTACCAGGTGGAGCTGACGCGCTGCTTCCGCCAGAACCTGCTGGACCTAGGTAGTGATTGGCTACCAGCATCTGGATGAACAGACGGCCTCCAGGCGAGCAGCTGCTGGAAGAGTTCGCCGCGCACTTGAACTATCCACTGGTCATCGTCGGCCCGGATTTGCCAAATCATTTCATGCTAAACCAGGCGGCTCAGGGTTGGTTGGATGAATTGCAGCTCCCGGAAGCTAGCTGGCAGGCCGTTGAGATGACAGAGTTTTCCTGCGGAAGCAGAGTAGGCCAAGCTTCTGTTGGGGAAAAGGAGGACATCGAGGTTGTAATATCCGTCACCGGCACACGTACGGCAGAGAGTTAACCCGCCTTGATGGAGTTCGCGTTCGTTCATGATTTCCTCCCCGCACAGATCGCAATTGACGCGCACGCCGGGACGGGAAATGATCTCTCCGATCGGGGTTTTCAATGCAACGGAATCCAATGGTAGAACATTTCCGCATCAGGCATGATCTGGTAGGCTTGCATCTGCGCGAAATAATGACGCGGCTCATCCGGCGCATACATGCAGGCTTTCTCGCGGATGTCCAGTGCAGGAGCGACACGCACCGCCTGCCCGGTAGCTGTATCGACAAAGGTCGCGGCCACCTTGCCATAATCTTCCACGCGCAAAGTACGGTGTCCCAACGGCGCAGCCAGTCGCGGCGATGACGCCGTCCACGAAACAGCCATCTGTTTCAGAAATAACGAGTAATTGCTTCTTCGACTGGCGGTTCGTGGAAGCCCAGCGCTTTCATGCCTGCCAGGCCAATCCGCACGCCGAGGATCTGGCGCGGGCAGAGATGCGCATGATCGCGGACTGAACGTTCAAGTATGGGTTGAATATCCATTGATGGTCCTCCAAAAAACAAAACGAGACTATCTCATGGAAAGCAGACAGCCTCGCAAAACGAGGAGGTCTCCTTTCCAAGGCATCCCCCTCCCCTCCTAGGGGAGGGACGGGGTGAGGTGCGGGGGGACGGGCTGTTTCCAACCCATCCGGGATCACGATTCGTGATCGGCCTGACTCCCATGGGCGATGCCGAAGGCAGCCAGGCTCGGAGAATGCAATCATTAATCGGTATGTAAAATCAGGTTTCCATCTTCTCTTTTTTCGATGCGCAAGGAAGCCAAAGGTTTCGCAGCAGGTCCGTGCAGCAATTTTCCATCTAGACTGTAATGCGAGTCATGGCAGGGACAGACGAACTCGTCCTTGGTCTGTACCACCCTGCAGCCCAGGTGGGTGCAGGTTAAACTGAAAGCTGAGAAGCCGCTCTCGGTGTGGACTAGCATAGCAGGAACGTTCGCCAGCATTGTCCGCGAGCCGGGCGGATAGCTCGACAGCGGAACCCAGTTCGAACTCCGTTTTCGGGGACGGATTGGGTTCATAATCCAGGAAGCGGAACAAACCACCCAGCCCTAGAGCGGCGCTCGTCCAGAGCAGTCCATTGCGCACAAGCTTGAGAAAGTCGCGGCGAGATACTTTGGTCATGTCTACTTCTCCACCGCATGGCATTCGTGGCAATAGGACGAAGACTGGTCATCGCCTGATTGGGTGCATTCGCTGCCCATCACCGGGCGGAAGGTGAAATATTGCCGGGTGGCCTTGCCAACCATTTCGTAGGCCCCATCGGGCAGCACGCGCGTGTTCCAGAGCGGCTCGCCCTGCTCGGTCACGATGATCGTATCACCTAGTTGCAAGTCCACCACAGGGTTGAGCTGGGCCAGCCGGAAGGCGATGTCGTTCGGGTCGGTCAGGGTTTGGGTCTGCGGCAGTTCCGTGGGTGTGCCGTGGCAGGTCTTACAACGCACGTATTCGATGTCCTTCTGGTCGGCGTGAATGTCGCCATCGCCCATCGCTTCGCCGCGCGTGTGGCAGTCCACGCAATCCAGGGTGTATTCGCACTTGGTAAATTCGCAATAGGCTGGTAATAATCATCGATCCGCTGTATTGGTTGTCGGTGCGCTCGTGAAAGTCATCGTGCGCAAATCGTAATTACCGCGGTTGTGGCAGGTGTTGCACTGGGTGTAGGGATAGCAGTTGTAAATGTATGCTCTTCAGTGGAATGGCAAGCAGCACACCCGGCTTGGCGGTCATAAACCTCTCCTTCGGGCGGTTGGCTTCGAGATGGCATGTCAGGCAGTTTTCGCCAAATTTCTGGATGACGGGTTGTTTCGTTCGACAGATCAAACGGGTAGCAATGAAGTGATGCCGGTCATGGTTTTCTCGTCGACGACTGCATCGATCCCAGAGATAGGCGTCAAATCAGATTGAGCGCCGAAGGTAAAGCGGATGTTGGCGATCGCGCCGGCATAAGTGGACTGGACGCTGGTCAATACGCGCTGGAGTGGTCGCGTTGGTCCGCTTCGCTCCCGGAGTGGCAGTTGCTCCCGCCACACGACGTTTCCGCCACGGACAGGTCGGACGGGTTCGCGCCGCCGCGCATGGTGCTGTGCGCCAGGTCCGCATCCAGGGCGAGCCGTTCCCCGCCGTGACAGATGACACAGCCAAAGGTTGTGACCGGGTGCGAGGGGCTGATCTCCGGCACGTCGCTGTGACAGGTGAGACAGTATTCCGGCTGGCCGGTCAGGGTTGGGATCAATTCGACAGGCTGCGGCGTGACGCGCATCCAGCCAGCCGACCAGGGCCAGGGTGAGGAGCAATAAAGCGGAGGCGAATGTCAAGTGTTTTTTTCATGTATTCACTCGGTGGGGCGGGATGGCATCTCGCCTTACGCAGGCAATAAAGCTAAAAATGTAAGACCTATCACAATCATTACGCAATCAAACCAAAGACAACCTGCACCAGACGGTTGGATTTCGGGAACCAGCGCCCCAGGTCGGTTTCAGCAGGCTGGGGGAAAATGTACGGGATGAGTGCAAGAACGGCCAGGATGCCAAGCGGGACCAGCACGCCAAGGATAAACGGGTCGCCCCATTTGAGCATTTGCTGCACCCACAGGAAGAACCACGGGGCGCGCGCATCTTCAGTGATGCTGGGCTTGCCTGTCATGGCAGGCTTGATCGGTGCGGGGAGAAGACTTGCCAATAGGATCAGAAGAACGCCGACCAACAGCATGGCGGCGACTTCCCGGTTGACCAGTGCAAAGCGGGAAATGCGGGCATTGTCCGTGCGCAGCCTGGCGGAGGGAACAGCAATGCCGCCATCCCGTCGCACGCGGAAAGCGTGCCAGACGAGCACAATGGCAGCCGGGATCATCAGGGCGAAAATATGCCAGGTATAAAAGCGGGTCAGAGCCGTAGCACAGGCATCACCGCCGCCGACCGCAACACGATAGAGGAAACCGCCAATCCATGGGATAGTCTTGAGCAGGTTGGTGCCGGTTACCAATGGCCAGCAGATGCCCTGGTCCCAGCGCAGGATGTAGCCCGTGAAATCCAGCATGATCATCAGGACAAACAATCCCAGCCCGAGCAGGTAGTTGAAGCGGCGCGGCTTGCGGTAAGCGGCTGTGAAGATCACGCGCATGAGATGAATAGCGGAAACTATCAACAGCAGTTGCGCTGACCAGTAATGCAGGTTGCGCACAAAGCCGCCAAAAGGAACGTGATACGTAATGGTCTGTACCGACAGCGCGGCTTCCTGCGGATTGGGGATGTAGTAGAACATTTCCAGCACGCCCGTCAGGCCGAGGATGAGGGTGAGAAAAATGGCCGTTCCACCTGCTCCCAGCGTGTAACGCCAGCGCGACTGTGCGGCCGGGATGCTTGGAGGGTGCAGGTGGTGAAAGAAGGATGGGCGCATTTTTTCAATTTCGGTGGTCGAGTAGCCCTGAGCGTTTTTTGCGAAGGGCATATCGAGACCACCAAGTTTCAAGCAATATTTTGTTCACATGTAACTCGTTGGTCTCGATACGTCCCGGGAGCAACACGCGGGACTACTCGACCAACGATGTAACAAGCCTTCCGCTATCGTTTGGCGGGAGGCTTTGGATTGGGCGGAGGCCCGTCGAAACGGAAGCAGAATCAGGGTCCAGAACGAGGCGAGGGATTTCAATCTCCTGCCGAATGCTGGTGGTGTCCATCGTCGAAGAGCGGGAAGTACCTGGCAATCAGCCCGAAGGCCAGGATGCCGGCGGAGAAGATGCCGATGGATATGGACACTTCGGCCAGGGACGGCCAGTAATGGACATGATCGGCCATGAAAGCTGGCAGGTAGGTGAGCGGATCGGGATGCTTGACTGCAAACCAACTCACGTTAAAGCGGTTCAAGATCATGCCGGCCAGCAGAATAATGGCGCTGACGAGGATACCCTTCGCGTTGTTGCGGACCTGCTTGATCGAGAACAGAATCAGGGGAGGATCGCGCCGATCAGGACTTCCGTCCAGAACAGGACGCTCATCCAGCCGCTGGTGAACAGGTAGTGCGCGTCCCCTGCGATGAAGATCTCTCCGAATTTGACCAACAGGTAAATTCCCAGAGCGAATGGAATAGCCCGGGCCAGTTTTTCCAGCAGGTGGAGTTCGAGGCCCCGCTTGAAGTAAAGAGAGCTGAGAGAGGATTTCAAGAATAATCATGCCCATGCCGATGGAAATGGCTGAAATGAAGAACTCGATGGGCAGGATGGGAGTCCACCACAGCGGGAAAGAGTTTTTCGGGTTGGATGAGCAGCAGCGAGCCAAGCGATGACTGGTGCAGGGTAGAGAGTACCACGCCCAGGATGACGAACGGCATGATGTACTTATGGAGCAGGTGCGCCCATTTTTCCCATTTGAGCCCTTCGAAGATGACCGGCGCAAACTCGATGGCCAGTACGGTCAGGTAGCTCATCACGCAAATACCGATTTCAAGCAGCACCGAGGTGTGGTTAAAGTGGATCAGCATGTACCAGATGCGCTCGGGGTGGCCGAGATCGACCAGCAGGGCGATCACAACCATGATGTAGCCCAGAAAGCCGGTCAACACGGATGGGCGCACCAGTGGCTGGAATTCCTTTAACTCGAAGATGTATACAATCGCGGCCATGACGAAAGCGCCGCTGCCGATGGCAACGCCCGTGAACAGGTCAAAACTGATCCAGAAGCCCCAGGGGTAAGCGTTGCTCAGGTTGCTGACCGGACCGATGCCATCCGCGAAGCGAATCATGGCCACTACGAAGGCAACGCCCATGAGAGTTAACAAGACCCAAACCAGTGGTCTGAAGTTCCAATGGAAGCGCGGGTGCACAGTGATGTTAAGCTTCATTTGGTCTCCTCCGCCTTTTCATCGGTTGCAGATTGTTCTTCCTTCTTCTTGTTGTAATAATGAACGCCAACCGCCAGGCCGCTCAAGACAGCAGCCCAATCGAGCGCAAACGGGATGGTGATTCCCATCACGGTTTCGCTGACCTCGTTGATGGGCTTTTCAGGCAGGTCCGGCAGGCCCAGTTGGCTGAACGGGACATGCGAGAGGATGAGGTAGGAAGTGCCGCCGTTCTCGAATTCACCGTAGACGTGATCAACGTAGCGACCGGGATGGGCGGCGATGCGCGCGTGCGCTTCCTTGATCAGTTCAGCGCGGTCTCCGAACACCAGCGCGTCAGTGGGACAGGTAGCTACACAGGCGGGTTCCTGGCCGGCGTCGATGCGTTGGGTGCACATGGTACATTTGTCAATGAAGGCGCCTTTGATGAGGCCCTTGTCGTAATCGAAGTGCGGCACGCCAAAAGGACAGGCGTTCATGCAATACCGGCAGCCGATGCAAACATCGGGGTTGTAGAGCACCGGGCCGTCTTCCCTTTTGGAATATGCGCCCACCGGGCAGGCCGACATGCAATCGGGATGCTCACAGTGCATACAGTGATAGACCATGGTGCCGCGTTCGAGGTCGGGGAATTCGCCCATGACGCCAAGGCCCGCCACCCAGATACGGGTCTTATCCATCGGGATGCTGTTTTCCACACTGCAGGCCACCATACAGGCGCGGCAGTCGATGCAGCGCGTGGCGTCGAAGAGATAGGCGTGGTGTTTGATATCAGTCATGTGGCACCTCTAAGCCTTTTTTACCGTGACGAAAGTCTGGCTGAGAGCCTGCCCCCCGCTGATGGGGTCCGTATATGTAACGTGTAAGGCTGAATCGCTCGCGCCGATGCCGAAGGCGGTTTTCAGACCTTTGGACAGATGACCATATCCGGGGGTCAGGTAGACACAATCGGGTCGGATGGCTTCGGTGGCGAGCAAGATGCTATGTGCTTTGCCTACCGGGCTGGTAACTTCCACCCAGTCTCCATCTTCAAGACCATGCTGCAAAGCCGTTTTGGCATTCATCCATAAACGTGGTTCGTCAGAATACTTGTGCAGCAGTTGATTGTTCTGTGTGCCAAACTGGGTCTGCTGCGCCACTTTACCGGTCAGTAGGTAGAACTCGTCTTCACCCGGGACAGGAGGTTCTTCCCAGGTGGGCCAGGGAGAGAAGCCGGCATTCGCCAACGTTTCAGAATAAACTTCGATCTTGCCCGAGGGTGTGTTGAAAGTAATTTCGCCGTCGCTGTCGCTTCCTGGCATTTCGGCATAGCCCTTTTTTTTACTTCTTCAAGGCTGACGTCCAGCGGTGCGAGCTGTTGGCGGATGTAATCCTCTTCATCTTCGTACTGGAAGTAATCGCCCAGTCCAAGCCGCTCTCCTAACTGTTTATAGATCCACAAGGCAGATTTGGCCTCACCTTGCGGCTCGATGACCGGCTGGCGAAGGAAGGCTTTGTCCCCAACGGGCAAAAGCGGATCGTAGCGTTCGAGATAGGAAGCCTCCGGCAAGACAACATCCGAGAACCAGGCCGTGTCGTTCATGATGATATCCACGGTGGCAATGAAGTCCATCTTTCCGAAGGCTTCGAGCGTCTTGGCACGGTCGGGCAGGGACATGATTGGGTTTTGCCGGGAGATAAACCATCCGTGCGCCTGGTAAGGGTCACCGGTCAGGATGGCGTCGCGCATTTCTTGGAAAACGCCTAACTTAAGCGGAACAAGTGGATATTTCCAGGGAGTACCATCCAAACGCAGGGCGGACACGCGTGGATACGGGGGCTGGGACGGCGCACCCAATCCCGCACCCTCCGCCGCAACCTCCGCGGAAAGACATCCGCCAGGGGTAAGCACATTGCCGCTGATGGCATTGAGTGTGGCAATTGCACGCTCTGTTTGAAAGGAATTGATGAAGTTGGAAGTACGCCAGCCAGGATGTGCCAGCGCATTATGTTTTGCGGCAGCATATTCACGGGCGATGCGCTCGATCGTCGAGGCGGGAACACCAGTGATTTGTTCGGCCCATGCAGGAGTGTACTTCTGCATCTCGTCTTTAATCCCGTCGCACCCAACCACATACTGCTTGACAAAGTCGCAATCGGCCAATTCGTTCGAAACAATCACGTTGATCATCGCCAACAGAAAGGCCGAATCCGTGCCAGGGCGGATCGGAATCCATTCGGTCGCTTTGGATGCAGTCTTGGTATAACGCGGGTCGAGGTAGACCAGTTTTGCGCCACGATCAATCGCATGCGATAGTTCTGATGTCTCAGATGTGGAGATGGCCTCCATCAAGTTGCGGCCTACCATCAGAATAAACTCGACATCATCATATTTCCGCGAAGGTTCTTCAACACCGTATGTCAGTAAAAAGGCGGTGATCATGGCGTTGAAACACAACGAGCGTTGTGTGCCATAATTTGGCGAGCCGAACGCGTAGAGCAGGTTTTCAAATTGCACCTGCGACAAATTGTGCGTAGATGAGAAAACCATCGCCTCGGGCCCGTACGTCTCCTTGATCTTGAGCATGTTCGAGGCGACCAGGTCCAGCGCTTCCTCCCAGGACGCCTGGCGGAAGAGGCCTTCGCCGCGTTTGCCAGCCCGGATGAGGGGTGTCAGCACCCGGTCGGGGTCGTAGGTGTTCATCAAGCCCGATTGCCCGCGCGGACAGAGGTTCCCGCGCGAGTGCGGGTGTTCGGGGTTACCTTCCAGTTTGACAACTCGCCCGTTTTTGACCTTGGCGAGCAGGCCGCAGCGCCAGACGCACATCTCGCACATGCTGGGTACATACCCATCGCCGTCCGTATTGAGATGTCCCGCCTCACGGGCCGCCTGCGCCACCCTTGGCGGCAACATCTGGCCGAGGGCCACAGCGCTGGCAGTGGCCGCGCCCAGCTTGAGAAAATCTCGTCTTGAGATCGTTTTTGTCATAACTTCTCTCCGTAGGTCACGTTTGATACGTGACCTACTCCTTTTCAGTGCGCTGCCACCCCACCCGGTCGATCAAGTAGAAGAGCAACAACGCCATCAGCGCAAAAGCCAGGATGAACAAGAACGGGCTAACATTCCACAGGTCAGGGATAATGGCATTGCCATAATTCGCAACAGAAGAAATAGCCGGGAACACCTGTTGGTAGGTCAGTCCGTAGAGTACGGCGCCTGTCAAAAATCCAAGCAGACCAGGAATGAGATAATCCAATTTGCCTTCACCGCCACCGGCGGCGCAAGTGCCCGGTCAGTACCCGGTGAGGGCCATGCCCACGCCGAATATCAGTCCGCCCACGAGATTCCCAAGGATATACGTTGCAGGGACGTTCGGGAAGGCGAGCAACCCCAGTCCACGCAAGGCGTACAATCCGCTCATGGCGACCACCAGGGCCGTCATCATGAATTTCAGCACAGCCAGATCCGTGAAGCGGAATACATTCACAATTTTATGATATTTGGTCAGGCCGGCTTTATTGAGCGAAAAACCGAAGAAAACGCCAAAGACAATCGCAAGTACGTTAATCATCATTGCATCCTTTATCCTAATAACGCCCTCGATAGATGACCAGCGCGGTGAGAATGCCTGAAGCGAACATCCCCATAATGAACAGGAAGGCCGCCGGAGCCAGCAACATCCCGCCGGAGATGGCCAGCCCGCTGGTGCAGCCGCCTGCAATGCCGGCCGCGTATTCCAGGATGATCGCGCCGATAAAAGCCAGCGCCCAGCGCTTCCAGACCTGCGGGCCAAAGATGCGCTTCCACTGCGCGTCCGAGTTGGCTGCGCCCTTTTTACCCCATAACAATGTGCCGCTGGTAGCCGCGCCGATCATCCCGCCGAAGAACACACCTACCAGCAACAGCACACCGTAGGTGATACCGGGCGGCATGATGAAGTTGAAGTACATATTGTCGAACAGCGCCGGCGCAAGCGCCTTGCCGAGCATGCCCGCAAAATTTTCAAACGCGCCTGAAGCGCCGAGCAGGTTGTTGCTGGCCCAGACCGCTGCGATGCCCACCAGCCCGAGCAATATGCCCGCCACATAGGGTGACCATTCTTCCTTGCGGATGTAGTTCAAGATCAATTTCATGGCTTACTCCTCTTCCTTCTCGACACACTGCATCGATCAGGTCGAGCACTTTGCCGGCTTTTTTGGGATTGTCCAAAACGTTCTTCAACGATTTGCGCGCTCTCAGCTTTGAGGCCCGCGATCTTCGGCAGCAGTTCGACCACATCGGCAGGATATTCGTCCTCGACCTTGCGCGTGTCGCCAAATTTCACATTGACCAGCTTCTCGCGCGTAACAACAAACCCGCCGCCGCCGACTACCATCAGGCCAATCATCACCGTCAAAATGGAGTTGCCCAAATTGACAGGTGTCTTCCCCAAAACGACCTCATCGTAAGTCTGGGTGTAGTTGACCGCATTCGGATCGTCCAGCACGATCTCATTACAGCCGGGACCGGAAGTGCTAGCAGGAACAAAGTCCGCGCTGACGGGAACCGCATCTGACGAACCCGCAGCTGCTGAGGTCGTCCCCGGGGCGACCTCCACCCCCAGGGTTGTCGCGTACACTTGCGCGCGCGCATCCAGATCCGGGACGTGACATTGCTGGCAGGCGGCCTTGATATCTGAAAGCGGGGCCACCATCCCCTGGTGAGCGGCATCTTTCTCGGTCGCCTGTTGGTTTCCGGCGTGGCAGATGTAGCAAAAATCGCCAAAAGCATGGGACTGGTGCCAGCCCGTTCCATCTGAGTTGACGGGATCCTGTCCCTGCACTTCATGACAGTTCTTGCAAGATGAAGCTTGCGAACCGCACTGGGCGTTGGCGGGCGATGCCGTCCCCAAAAAAATGCTGGCGGCAATCAGGATTGCCATCCCAGCAAAGAGAAAGGAAATAGCGGTCTTTTTGGGTTGCATGTTTCTCCTCAATTAGAAAATCACAGCCTACTCAATTTGAAGTTCGGCAAGCAGACTGGCCTTATCGATAATGTTATCGTGCAGCACACGGCGCAAAATATCGAGCGCTTCGATAAGGCGGCCATCGGCCAGTTCGTAAGTGATCGTTGTACCCTGTCGCGCAGTGTGGACCAATCCCAGGTCACGTAAAACCTTCAAGTGACGAGACATTTTTGGTTGTGTGCTGTCGAATTGCTGGGTGAGTTCCGTTACATTGTGAGGGCGCTCGTTAAGTGCGTACAGAATGAGAATTCGGGTCGGATGCACGAAGGCGTAACATAAATTCGCCTCAAGTTGATAGACCTCATGGGTAAATGCAGGGATAAGCATGGAATACTCTCTATATTCAAATAAACGTGTATACAAACATGCTCATTGTAGTAGGGCAGTAAAAGAGGAAGTAGTGAGTACTGTCACTAATATTGTGTTTAATGTAACTATTTAATTGTATTCTATCTATCCACCGGACAAATCCGCACAATATATTGGTTGCCTGAAAAGCCCTTCTTTTTATTGTTATTGTTTCGTGACCATTTAGTCTATCTTACAGAAAAGAACCGAAAATTGGGGTGTGTGAGGCGTACGCCTCACACACCCCAATTCCTGTCCTGTGCCAGCCCGCCCCGGCTCCGCCGGTCGGGCCGGGGCCGAAGGATTCGGACTTCTCTCGGATAATGTAACACTTTCGAGGTAGATACATTTTTTCTTTTGACCGGTTAAATTTCCAAGCAAAGGTGTAAACCGGTTACGGTTTCAGCGGCGAGAACAGTACCAGAGCCAGCCATATCCCAAAGAGAACGAGCGCACCTGCCACCCAGGGTAAACTGTGAGAGAGCGGATGAGGCTCAGAAACAGTCGGGAAACTGCTCGTCGTTTCAGCAGCTGGAATGTAGGAACTGGCCTTAATGACAGGCTTATAGCCGGCCAAAGACGCAAATGTATCGAGACGAGCCTGTACTTCTTGTGGATGACATTGGCTGCATTTTTGGCCGTTGTCCTGCTGAGGGTGTGCAATCAACCCCTGGTGGGAGGCTGCCTCCCTCATCGCTGTGGGATCCCCCTGGTGACAATTAATACACCGGTCTGCATGTTCAGCGAGGCAATAGTACTTGCCCGTGTCATGGAGAAAGTACAGATCCTCATGGCAGGTCAGGCAGGAATTAGAGCTTGAATCTCTCGCTGGCGCAGCAGAAACGTGGGCAGTTAAACTGAGTAACAGCGACAGCGCGACCAACAGAATCGTGGTCCAAGCAACGATCCAGCGAACCGCTTTGACAGACATCTTTCACCTCCAGGTCATTCAATAGTTTGGTCGTGTTCATTCATGCAGCTTGATCTGTTACGATTTACGGCATGAAATATCTTTCCGGAAAATTATCAAACGAATCATCAGAGCATAAAACCAGGAGTGCACGCGAATTTGTAGAGGCGCTATTTCGCCAGGAGTGAGGCGTATAGGCGGCCAATATCAGGCTATCCCCGGGGGCGAGGGAATAAACCTCGTTTTCGATGGTGTATGTGATCTGCCCCTCAAGACAGTAGATGAACTCGCGTCCGGCATAGATAATCGGCGTGTTCCCGCTATTTGCGCCCGTTTCCAACCGTGTGATGAACGGCTCGCTCCCCATTCCGGACAATCCCGCACCCAGGCTTTCCATCTGACCTTGCGAAAAGATGATCTGTTTCCGTTCCAGGGCTCTTTGATAGATAACCTTTTTATTATGTGCATCGCTGTCAAAGAAAACGGTGATGGGAACCTTCAAGCCTTCAGCCAGTTGATACAGAGTATTTACACTGGGAGAAGTCCTGCCATTCTCGATCAAACTGAGGGTGTTCACGCTGAGATCGCTGCGGACAGCCAGAGCGCGAATGGACAAATTGCGCGCTTTACGGATCTCCCGGAGCCGCTGCCCTACTTGACCATTAGCATGCGAGGCACCTGGGCATTTAACTTCCTGCTGTTTCTCTTTTGGCTGTCTGCTGGACACATTCTCATCCTTTTGCTATTACATCGTCTATTCTTATTATGCTCTGATAGTGTCAATTATTTTAGTAACAAATGTCACTTTTAATTGACGATTGTAACGCTTTTCTGGACAAAACAACCAATAAAATGGGTATTCCTAAATGTCACAAAAAATTGTGTGTTTTGTCCTATTCTGGTATGATTAAAAAAGACGATCCCGGTTCGCTCGGATGGAGGATACGATTTATGCAAAGTTCATTTTCGCTCGGTGAAAGACTGCGTCAATTGAGAAACGAGCTCCATATCTCCCAGCGTGACCTGGCAAAGCTGGCAGGCCTGTCCCCAAATTCGATCAGCCTGATCGAGCGCGATGAAACCTCGCCAAGCGTGGCCACCTTGCAAAGCCTGGCTTCGGCGCTCAACATCCGCATGAGTTACTTTTTCGAAAATGAGATCCCTACCTCCGTTTTACACATCAAAGCGGGCACGCGACCGAAAATAAGCAGTGAAGGGGTAGTGATCGAGGGTGTAGGAAAAACCCTTCCCTCCCAGGAGTTGGAACCTTTTTTAATCACCCTGGAACCAAAGGCAGGCAGCGGCGGAGAACGACAGGTTGTCCACACGGGACATGAATTCGTCTATTGCCTAAAGGGAAGAGTTGAATATGTGGTCGACGGACAGCATTTTCTTGTCGAAGAGGGAGATATCCTGATTTTCGAAGCTAGCTTACCCCATTTATGGCGCAACCCGTTCGAAAGTAAAGCAGAATTTATTTTGGTTCTTCAAACACCGAATGCCTCCCGCGACTCTGTTAAGCGGCACTTTTCGGATCATCCATCCGTAAACCATATTGGAAAATAAAAAGCTTCTACCAGTGCTTCTGATCAATAAATAAGAAAACAATCCACCGTTCAGCGGTGGATTGTTTTCTTACCCCGCTATTGCTATCCATCAGCACGTTGCCTGAGTTTGTCTTTATAACAATATATTGGTACACTAATTGATTTTAATGTGTTATAGTACTATAATATTGGTACAAGCAAACAGTTGAGAATGGCTCACGATCATGCCCAGAAGACAACTCACCAATCCTAAAATCGACTATCAAAATGCGCGAAAACGCAGGATCAGAGCGATCTTTCTATGGAAGAATTGAGCAACGATGAGGCCAATGTTGGCAAATCTCTAAGGAGAATTCGCACTCACCAAGGTTTGTCCATGCGCGCGTTGGCGCAGAGCAGCGGGTTGAATGTCAACACTTTGAGTTTAATAGAGAATGGGCACACGTCACCCAGTGTTAGCACTCTCCAGCAACTTGCAGAAAGCCTGCAAGTGTCCATAATAGATTTTTTTCAAACAGAAGGGGACAGGAAAAACTTGGCATACCAAAAAGACGGGAAGCGACCTCAAATTCCATTCAAACATAGCATCATGGAAGACCTGGCGGCCGGTATGCCCCGTTTTGGGGTGGAACCCATCCTGGTCACGTTTGAACCGAACGCAAGTAGCGGGAATCGACCGATCGTACATACAGGCCGAGAATTTGTTTACTGTCTGGAAGGACATATTGTTTACACAGTAGAAAGCGAAAAATATATGCTGCAGTCAGGTGATAGCTTGATCTTTGAAGCATACCTGCCACACAATTGTGAAAATATAGATGCAACGCCTTCGCGTATCCTCCTGGTGCTTTGCCCAACGGATGAACGCGATCAACCTCTGGAACGACACTTTCGCCAGATGCTCATTATGGTGCCCAAGTGAAATACATCTTTGGCCCCGTCCCTTCACGAAGATTAGGCCAATCGCTGGGGATTGACCCGATCCCGCTCAAGACCTGCAACTGGAATTGTGTCTACTGCCAGTTAGGGCGTACCCGCCCGGTAACAAATGAACGGCGGGAATACGTACCGGTCGAGGAAATTCTCCTCGAAGTGAAACAGGCCCTGGGATCCCGGGCGAATGGGAAGATCGATTGGGTGACGTTCGTCGGCTCCGGCGAGACGACTCTCCACGGTCGACTTGGCGAACTGGTTCGCGCCGTCAGAGATATAACTCCGCTCCCGTTGGCGGTTATCACCAACGGTTCCTTGTTATACCTTCCCGAGGTCCGCGCAGAGCTGGCTGCGGCCGATGCCATCCTACCGACCATCGATGCAGGCAGCGCCGAACTGTATCGCCGGATTAACCGTCCTCATCCGGATGCGACTTTCGAACGTCTGATCAGCGGCCTGGCTGCCTTTCGGGCTGGGTATGCCGGGAAACTTTGGATTGAAGTGATGATGGTGCGCGGCTTGAACGATTCGGCGCAGGCGCTCGAAGGGATTGCTAAAGTCCTGCATGGAATTAAGCCGGATGCCATTCATATCAACCTGCCGACACGCCCTCCGGCTGAAACCTGGGTGGGTCCAACGGATGGCGAAGGACTTATGAGGGCCTTAGCGATCCTGGGCGATGTTGCCCAGGTGGTCCATCCCGCTCAGGGCAGTTTTGACTTGAGTGGTTACGAAAATGTGGTAGATGCAATCATTGGGATCATCACCCGCCATCCCATGCGCCAGGATGAACTGGAGCGAACACTTGGTCACTGGTCTCCGAAGCAGGTGAGCTCGGCGTTGGAAAAGCTTGAGACCAGCGGGCAGGCCCAAATTGTGGAACGCTACGGGATACGTTTTTGGAGTGGTGCGCCGGCATACTACCCAAATAAAGCTCAAAGCCGGCGAACCGGATCAAACCAAAAGAAAGGTTTACACAACAAGGCGATTTGAGTACGAATTCACCACATTTTTGACAGAAGCCGATGAAGCACGTTTACGATCGGATACGAGGAATAGATTAACCATAATGAGGAGGTGGTCTATGTCCGCGAATAAGAACCACGATCAGAAAATCCTGGATGACATCCATCCTTACCTGGAAAAGCTGTTGATTGAAACGTATCTGAAAGGCAAAGGGTATACAATGCAAAAACTAAAGTGCTTGCCCGAAGAAGAGGCAAAACAACTGATGAAAGAAGCCTGTACCTATGCGTCCGGAAAACTCACTGAGGTAGAAGTAAAAGCACGTTTGATGAAAGCGCTACATGATGCTTATATCAACGATTAAGAATATCCAATCACACCCCGGAGAAATCTCATGAGCCACGAAAAAATATTCGAAATTCAAGCCGAGCTGTGCCGGGCAATGGGAAATCCACTGCGGATGGAGATCGTGCATCTGCTGCGGAGCGGGCCTTTGAATGTCAATGACATTGCCTCCGCTGTAGAACAACACCAGGCGACGGTCTCGCGAAATTTAACGATCTTGCGCAACGCTGGGATCGTTGTTACCGAACGAGATGGCAACAATATGGTTTATCAGATTGCAGATCCAAAACTGGTGGATGTGTGCGACCTGATGCGCGAGGTGCTGATCGAACAAAGCGATCAACGTTCCAAACTCTTGGACTTGAACGAAGAATGAAACTCATCGACGCTCTTCTTGAAAACCTTCCTGAAGATGTTCCCGTACGCTCGGTTCTGGTTGGCGCACACTGGACGGCCGTTTCCAGCTCGCGGTGTGGGCTGGCGGCTACGCTCATGTCGAATCATCCGCACGGACACGTCCAGGTGCGCGATGCAGGCCGTTTACATGAAAAAGGGACTCGCGAGCTGGCCGAATATGCCCGCTCGACGGATTTACTCGAAGCCAGCATTGGCGTGGCTGCGATCAACTCGCTTTTAGAAGTGGACGAATCCCTGGCAGTGGAGCTCAACGCATCGGACGTGCTGGCAAGCCGCGGGCGAGGAAAGAACGTTGCTCTCGTCGGCCATTTCCCTTTATCCCCCAATTGCGTGAAGCTGCCGGTCAACTGTGGGTCATCGAACAACATCCGACAGAGGAAGAATATCCGGCAGAAGCAGCCGCCGACCTGCTGCCCCAGGCAGACGTGGTGGCCATTACCAGCAGCACATTTGTCAATCACAGTTTGGATAATCTGCTTAACACTCTGCCCGCCGAAAGCAACCGTCATGTTGATCGGTCCCAGCACGCCGCTGTCCCCGATCCTGTTCGATTATGGCGTGGACATCCTTTCCGGCACTTTGGTCGTGGACGAGGCAGCAGCTCTGCGCACTATAGGTCAAGGCGCGGTCTTTCGTCAGGTGCAGGGGACAAAGTTGCTGACCTTCACACGCGAAAGGGAAAAGAAATAAGTCTATGGAAATCGTGATGCATCCCATCGGCGTGATCCACTCGCCGTTCACGGAGAAAGGCCAAACCCCCATCCAGGCTTCGCGCTCGCAGGCTATTGGACTTGTGGAAGTCCAACCAGAGTTTGCTGATGGGCTGATGGATATCGAGGGGTTCTCTCACATTTACCTTTTTTATGCATTTCACCGATCAAATGGCTACGATTTGCGGGTCAAGCCTTTTTTGGATGAACAGGAACACGGCCTGTTTACCACGCGCTATCCGCGCCGTCCAAACCCGCTTGGCATCTCGATCGTGCGGCTCGTATCCCGCCGGGAAAACGCGCTCACCGTCGAAGGCATCGATGTGCTGGACGGCACACCTCTGCTTGATATCAAACCGTATGTTCCAGATTTTGATCAGCGCACAGACGTCCGCACCGGTTGGTATGAAACGCGGAGCAAACCATGAGACCACGCCATATGTTTCTCCTTGTCATTGTCCTGCTCGTCATTTTTAGCACATGCTCTCCTGCTGAAGCGCAAGATTCCAGGGCAATCGTGCACGCCGTGCTGTTCTACTCGCCGTCTTGCGGTCATTGTCACTATGTGATGACCGAAACCTTGCCTCCCCTGCTTGAAAAGTATGGGGAACAACTCCAGATCATTGCCGTCGATGTGACCCAAGCGCAGGGACAGACGCTCTTCCTGGCAGCCTTACAGAAATTCGGCCTGGAAGGCGGCGGCGTTCCGTTCCTGGTGATCGATGACCTCTACCTGGTAGGATCGCTGGACATCCCCGAACAATTCCCGGGGTTGATCGAGGCCTACCTGGGCCAAGGCGGTGTCGACTGGCCCGACATTCCCGGCTTGCATGAGATGCTGGCTGCACAGGCCGAATCGGAAATGCTTCAAGCGACGCCTGAGCCTGCCACCGTTTCTCCATCGTCATCCTCCCCGTCAGGTTTACCGGACGTCCTGCCAGCAGGCAGTCTTTCGCTCAATTGGATGGATCGGTTTGCCAATGATCCGTCCGGCAACACGCTGGCCGTGCTGGTGCTGGCCAGCATGCTCGTGTCACTTGGGTGGGTCGTTCTTCTTTTTCAAAGGAATCGCGGCGTCCCTTCAAGAACAAAATTAACCTGGGTCATCCCTGTTTTGTGCCTCATTGGGATGGGGGTGGCTGGCTACCTGGCCTATGTGGAAACCACACAGACCACTGCCGTCTGCGGCCCTGTGGGCGATTGCAACACCGTGCAACAAAGCGAATATGCGCGCCTGTTCGGGATCTTGCCGATCGGCCTGCTGGGGTTGGTTGGATACCTGGTTATCCTGGCTGCCTGGTTCTTTGCCCGTTATGCCCCCAGCCAACAGGCCGATATCGCGGTCATTATCCTGCTCTTGATGACAGTCTTTGGCGCGCTCTTCTCGGTCTATTTAACATTCCTGGAGCCTTTTGTCATCGGCGCCACGTGCGCCTGGTGCTTGACCTCTGCCGTATTGATGACCCTGTTGATGTTGCTATCAGCAGGGGCTGCCAAACAGGCGCTATTCAAATTGATTCCCACTTCACCGCATCGAAGAAGGATGCGAAACAGAGTATGAAATGATTGACATTCAAAAAATCGAAACGTTTTTAGCAGCGGCTGAAAACTTGAGCTTCTCTGAAGCAGCCAAACGGCTTCATCTCAGCCAGCCCACGGTAAGCCATCAAATTAAGGGTTTAGAACAAGACCTGGACGTTACCCTGTTCATCCGAACGAACATCGGGATTGCAGATAACGGAAGCAGGCAGATTGTTGTTGCCCTGGGCGCGCCGCCTGTTGCACGACACCAGCAGTTTGAAAGAGATGATGTCCTCGTTACAGGAGGATGTGGTGGGGGAGTTGCGGATTGCTTGCAGCACGACTGCCGGAAAATATATTCTCCCGCAAATGGCTGCCAGGTTTTGTCAACGATATCCAGGCATCAGGGTCCGGATCCTGGCCTGTGGCCCGGAACAGGCCGCATTGGAGCTGCTGGAGGGAGAAGCACATATTGGTGTGGTCAGTTCCGAAATTGATAGTCTAGGCCTCGAGTTCGCAAGAGTTCTTTCGAGATACGATTGCCCTGATCGTACCAGCCAACCACCGCTGGGCAATGCGCAAAGTGATCGAACCAGCGGAGGTCCTGGAAGAAAGGATCATCATGCGCGAGGAAACTTCGGGCACGCGCAGGGTGGTGTTGACCGAACTGGCCAAACACGACATCAGCCTGGATGACCTGGATGTTTTCATGGAACTGGGCAATGCCGAAGCGATTGTCCGGACTGTTGCGGCGGGCTACGGCATCTCTTTCGTCTCTTCCCTGGCCTGCGCCTGCCCGCTGGAGCGTGGAAATATCGTCGATCTCCCCGTCAATGACCTGGATTTACAAAGGAAAGTGTATATGGTGCGGAAACGAATCAGCTCTCCTCACCGGCCTAGGGACGCCTTCTGGAGTTTTATTCACGATCGTTCGAACTCAGATTTGCTTCACATGGCCGCCTGAAAGCCTGATTGAAAGGAGTCAGATTTATTCTCCGCTATCTATTGACAATTTGTCTATAGTTGTATATACTATAGACAAATTTATCAAGAATCAGGTTTTCCTGGTTCGCGAAAGCTATCTCTCATCCATTGCGTAAGTCCTGAAGGAGTTTCAATGCCCGGTGGACGTGGCCGCGGCGGGGGCCGCCGCAAAATGTTTTTCCTGCAATCGTGTTTATTGGTGTTACTGCACCGCAAGCCAGGATATGGCTATAGCTTAATGAATGACTTGAAAGAGTTCGGCTTTCAACCTGAACACATGGATATCAGCATTATCTATCGCGCCTTGCGTAACCTGGAAGCCGAGGGGATGATCAGCGATACCTGGGACGAGAACAGCCTGGGCCCTCAACGGCGGGTCTACACCATCACCCCGCAGGGCGAAGAAGTGCTCGCGGGTTGGATCGAAAATTTGCGCCAGAGACGCAAAGAGATCGAGGCGCTGGAGGCGGCTTATGATGACGTCAAGAAAAGTTCTTAGTTGTATAACTAGAATGCACCTGTAAGGCACCCGAAAGGAGGTGACAGCATGCCAAATCGAGACGGGACCGGCCCAACCGGAACGGGTCCACGCACGGGACGCGGCGCAGGCAATTGCGCCGGGCAAGCAGGCGTTGGACGCTTCGGCGGTCGCGGTGGACGAGGTCTTGGCTTTGGGCGAGGTTTAGGGTTTGCCCAGCCACAGGACAGTTCCTGGCTGGAACAGCAGATCCAATCCCTGCAATCCGCCCTGCAAAGCATCACAGAACGCCTGGATGCGTTGAAAAAGCAAGATAGTTAGAGAGTAGATCATCAGCGAGTAGTTCGCAGGCGATTCACTCACTACTCTCTGATCCCTGATCTCAAATCTCTCACAACCAAGGAATCTGCATGAAAATCGCAATCTCTATTTCCGGGAACACACCGGATTCCCCTTTCGATGCCCGCTTTGGACGTGCAACTGCCTTTTACATTGTTGACATGGATACCGGGCAAGGTCAGGTTTTCGACAACCCGGCTCTCACTGCCTCCGGCGGAGCGGGCGTGCAGGCAGCACAATTTGTCGCCAGGCAGGGCGTGGCTGCGGTCGTCAGCGGCGCATTTGGACCGAACGCCTTCGACACGCTGGCCGCAGCCGGGGTTGAATTGTATCTTGCTCCCGAAAACAAAAGGTATTCCGCCGCCGAAATATTGACGATGTTTAAGGCCGGTGCGTTGAACCGGGCTGCAGCTGTCACGCACGAGGGTCATCACGGAGCCCATCACTGATGCGAATCGTCGTTGCCAGCGGGAAAGGCGGCACCGGCAAGACCACTGTGGCCACCAGCTTGGCGCTCGTCGCTTCGGAACAAGCGCAGGTGCGTTTCCTGGATTGTGATGTGGAAGCACCCAATGCAGGCTTGTTTCTCGATCCGGACCTGGAGACGCGCAAGGAAGTCGGCCTCCTGATCCCCCAGATAGATGAGGGTACCTGTACGTTTTGCGGCAAGTGCGCAGAAGTCTGCCAGTTCCATGCCATTGCAATCATCGGCAAAAAGACGCTGGTCTTTCCGCAACTATGCCATGGCTGCGGCAGTTGCACGCTGGTCTGTCCTGAGGGCGCCATCAGTGAGCGCCTCGATGTGATGGGCGTGCTGGAGGCGGGTCCGGCTGGTGGGCAAATCGATTTTGCACAGGGCAAAATGAACGTGGGCGAGCCGATGGCTGTTCCCATCATTCGCGAACTCAAAAAGTGGGCACCCGTCGCTTCCCCCGAAGTCGAGATCCGGGATGCGCCCCCCGGCGCGTCCTGCCCGGTGGTGGAAACCCTTCGAGGAGCCGATTTCGCCCTGCTGGTGACCGAGCCGACTCCCTTTGGCCTGCACGACCTGAAACAAGTGGTCGAGATTACCCGCATGTTGGGCATCCCGGCGGGGGTGGTGGTCAACCGTGATGGAATTGGCGACAATGCTCTGGCTGCATACTGCGCCGAAAGCAGCCTGCCGGTCCTGATGCGCATCCCGATGGAGCGGCGCATCGCTGAGGCCGTCGCCGCTGGTAAGTTGCTGGTGGAAGCCGCACCCGAGTACCGACCGGCGTTCCAAAGCCTGCTCGAAACGATCACGGCGAGGGCGGGCGTATGAAACAGCTGGTCGTGCTCAGCGGCAAGGGCGGCACCGGCAAGACCAGCCTGACAGCGGCGTTTGCCCATCTCGCTTCGCAGGGACACTACGCCGGTCAGGTGATCCTGGCGGACGCCGACGTGGATGCCGCCAACCTGGAACTTGTGCTCCAGCCACGCTTGCTGGAGGAGCAGGACTTCAAAGGCGGCCAGGTAGCGGTCATCGACCAGGCTACCTGCGCTTCCTGCGGGGACTGCCTGGCTGTCTGCCGTTTCGATGCGATTCTCCCTCACCCCTCTTCCTGGGGGAGAGGGGCCGGGGGTGAGGGCTATTACATCGATCCCATCGCCTGCGACGGTTGCGCCGCCTGCGTCTACCAGTGCCCTACCGAGAGCATCAGCATGCACGAGCAAGTGGTCGGCAAGTTTTATGCATCTGATAGCCGCTACGGTCCGCTCTATCACGCGAACCTGTTCCCCGGCCAGGAGAACTCCGGCAAGCTGGTCACGCTGGTCAAGCAACGCGCCCGGCTGCAAGCCCTGGACGAAAACCGGCAGATGGTCCTGGTGGACGGGCCACCCGGCATTGGCTGCCCGGTCATTTCCGCGACTTCCGGCGTGGACCTGGCCCTGATCGTCGCCGAGCCGACCGTGGCGGGGGTGCACGATATGCAGCGTGCGCTGCAAACCGTCCGGCACTTCGGCGTGCGGGCGCTGGTGTGCATCAACAAGGCCGACTTGTATCCCGCCGGTGCCGAGCAGATCAAAGCGTTTTGCAGAGAAAACGGAATCCCGCTTGCGGGCAGGATCCCGTTCGATTTGACGGTAACAAGCGCGATGGTGCAGGGCGAAGCGGTGACGGCCTTTCGTCCCGAAGCGCCTGCCAGCGTTGCCATCTCCCGGATCTGGGAACAGGTGCTCGAGTCCCTGTGGGAAAGCGAATCATGAGCCACAATTTGGAAGAAGCCGTGTTGGATCGACTGCGGGGCGTGATCGATCCTGAGACCAACACAGACGTTCTTCGCATGCGCCTGGTGGAAAATCTGTGGGTCGACGCGCTCGGCAAGGTACGTTATACGTTCCGTCCATCTTCGTTCGTGTGCCCGATTGCCGTATCGCTGGCAATGGAGGTCAAGAAAGCCGTGGCCGCAGTGCCCGGCGTCACATCACAAGAAATCGCTGTGGAAGGCTATTTGGCCGCAGCGGATCTAGAAAAACTCATCAATCAGGAGATTTCGTATGAAAATCGCAGTAACCGCCGAAAGTAACAATGGTCTCGAAAGCATGGTCGCCCAGCACTTCGGGCACGCCCCCTATTTCATGCTGGTAGAGGTGGAGAACGATGAAGTGACGACCACACAGGCCATCGCCAATCCGTTCGCTGAAAACCACCAGCCGGGACAAATCCCCGCTTTTATCAAGGAACAAAACGCCGACGTGATGCTAAGCGGCGGCATGGGCGGGCGCGCCATCCAGTTCTTCGAACAATATGGGATCAAGACTGCCACCGGCGCTGCCGGAACTGTCCGCCATGCGTTGGAGAATTATTTCGGCGGCAAGTTGAGCGAGGCCGCGCCCTGTGACGAAAGCGTGGCGCACGGGCACGGGTAAAATGGTCCGAAAATAAGGGTCGCGTGCTACGCACGCGACCCTTATTTTCGGAATTCTTTCACGAAGGACGCAAGCCCAACTTACCAGGGTTTAGAAAACGTATGTCTGGCTGGCGCCTTCCACATCCATCAAGTACGGGGGAGCCTTCTTGATCTTGATGCGCGGGTCGCGCAGGTCTTCCGGCTTGATGTCCTTGTTCTCGAGCGCCAGCTCACAGAATACGATTTCGCCGCCCAGGTCGAGGATGTCGTTGAAGAGCTTGACGGGATTGGGCATGCCCTTAGGCGTGCCCAGTTTCTCGAGCTCACCCTTCAAGAACCAGCGCGCGCCTGCCGGGCAGACGAAGACGTGCACCTCATAATCCAGGGACAGGCCCGAGGTCGAGAAGATCAACGTCGGCATGATGTTCGCCGGTGTGTCGCCATTGCAGACGACAGCCATTTTTTCAGTCATGAGAATCTCCTTTTGTCGTTCAAAATGATGGTTTCGTTAATCCGCCGGGGCGAACGCGCCCGCAACGGTTTCTGCCTGTTTTTTCGCCTTTACTTTTACGGCCTGGAAGTAAATTGCCAGGGGACGATAGTACAGGTGCGCCCACTTGCCGAACGGCACTTCCAGGATCAACATGGGAGCCGTAAAAGACAGGTGAATCACATAGGTGTAATAGGTTGCCAACGGCCAACCCCAGTAACGAAAGGCATGCTGTAATATGCCGGTCAATGTGACAACCAGCAGCAAAATGGGGAAGATCCAGTCACTGGGATGCGAGAAGCGGTGCATTTCGGCTTCTTTCTTGATGCGCCCCCATAAGGCCCAGCCTGCGCCGAGCAGCAGCACGATCGTGGCATAATATCCCAACCAACGCTGTGGATGGTAAAGCGGATAAAGGTTATCCGTCTGGAACCAGGATAGGAAGAAGACGATCAGCACCAGCATCAAGCCGTAGCCACTGGCCAGTAGCATGTGGATGATCCAGGAGGTGCGTTTGGATTTTCGCCCCTTCTCATCAGCCTCCTCTCCAGCGCATTCGCTCCAGCGTTTCTGGGTGACGGCGTGCAGGAGCAATTGCCAGGCCTCGGTGAAATATAACTTGAGCGGGATTGGCTGACCAATTTTCCGCATCGTAAGCCAATACATTCTGAGTACATTCGTGGCGATGAAGAAGACCAGCATGCCTGCCATGATCCAATCCGCTAAGTGGACGATGTGGAGGGGAGCAAAGGTGTTCAATTCCACCCGGTCGGTCACCAGCGGCCCATGGAACATGGTAATAATCCAAACTACCAGCAATCCGAGCAGGGCGATCGAGCCTAATTCCCAGGTCAGGGAGGTGTAGAACTTGCGCGCCAGGCCAGTCCAGTCGTACTGGGCGGTTAGCCAGCGGCGGGCAGCCATCATGGTCTCGCCGGGTTCCGCGCCTTTGGGGCAGGTGATGGAGCAGTCACCGCAGTAGTAACACAGCCAGGGATCGAGCCCTTCCGTCAGGCGTTCTCTCTGCCCAATTTGCACTCTCCGAATGACGTCACGGGGAAAGTTGTACTCATCGCTCGCCAACGGACAAATAGCCGTGCAGTTACCGCAATTGAAGCATTTCTCAACGCCAACGGCGCCGTATGCTTTGAACTCGCGCAGGAGGTGTGGATCCAATCTGGTACTCATCTCACTTCTCCTCAACTTTCTGGTAGAGTGGATAATCCCCACACATCCCTTTCTCGACAACAATCCCGTATTTCTTGAAGGAAGCCAGATACCATAGCACTTCATGCGTTGGCATGCCCGTCGCCTCCGCAATTTCAGGCACAGTCTTCGGATTCTCGCGGATCGCCTTACAAATCTCCTGCTGCACCCGTTTTTGCTCTTTCAGCAGTTCCTGGGTACGTTTCACCGTGTCGGCGTGCTGTGCTCGCAATTGTTTGAGCATCTCGCCACGGGAAAGGCCTTCTTTTTGAACGCTCTGAGTGACCATCATGCCGCCTCCACCAGATCCAGGCTGTCCATCGCAATGGCATCCACCATGGCTTCGTATTGCGCCAGGGTCCAGCCTTGCACGTCGATCGCGCGATTCGGACAGGCGCTGACACACGCACCGCATCCAACGCAATTGGCGGGCGCGACTACCGCGCGTTGCACTTGCTTACCATCAAGTTCAAGCGTCTGCAAAGCGATTGCGCCTTCATAAACGCAGACTTCCACGCAAGCGCCGCTGCCGTCGCATTTTTCGGCATCCACCGCTGCCACGAAGGGCTGCAACTGTACCTTGCCCTGTCCGAGCAGGGACACGACTTTGGCTGCGGCTGCCGAGGCCGCTGACAGACTCTCCTGGATATTCATCGGTCCCTGCGCCGTGCCGGCCAGCACCACCCCGTTGACCGCCGTCTCGACCGGGCGCAGCTTGGGATGCACTTCCAGCAGGAAGCGGTCGTTTCCGCGCGAGACCTTGAGCATCTGTACCAGATCGTCGATAGTGCGCGGTTTCATACCCACCGCCAGCACCACCAGGTCAACCGGGATCTCGAGTTCTTCGTTGTAGGTCAGCGAGTCTTTGACTTGAACTATCACCGGATGCGTATCCCCATCTTGCGCCGCGCTCACTTCGGGACGCTCGGTTCCGTGATAGCGTACGAAGCGCACGCCATTTTCCATCGCATGGCGGTAATACTCCTCATGGCCGCGCCCATACGTCCGGATATCCTGATACAAATCATAGATGTTCAGTCCCGGGAAACGCAGGTGCAGTTCCTCAGTCAAGTGCAGGGCTGCGGTGCAGCACACACGTGAGCAGTAATTGTTGACCTGTCCGTCTTCGTGCGGCTCGTCCAGGCCTTCGATCTCACGACTTCCCACGCAGTGGATCAAAGCCACATCACGAATTGGGCGACCTTGCCACTGGAAAACTTTATCTTCCTTCGTCAACGCCAGGCGGCGAATCAACTGCGGTAAGGTGATGACTTCTGGTATTTCGCCATACCTGTACTCTCCATGACGAGGCTCATACGGGTCGAAACCAGTCGCCACCACAATCGCGCCTGCATTGACTTCGATGGTTTTCGGTTCATCTTTGAGAACGACTTGTTTCCCGTCCACCTGGAGGGGATGGTCAAAATAATATTCCCAATCCACGGCCGCCGCATTGGGATAGCAGCCGGGATACGCCCGGTAAATCACCTTACGCTGTGACATACCATAATTGAACTCGTCGGGCACCACGCGCTGGCAGGCGTCGATCATCAGGTCGGACTCTTCTTCCCTCACGCCGCGCGAATGTTGGAGCAACCGGATTCTGTAGTTGCCGACGAAGCCCGAAACCGCAGTTACCTCGGATTGGGTGTAAACGTTGATGTTTCGATGCCTGAGCACCTGCTCTATCAGCTCATGTAACAAGGTGCGTGCTTCCTCACCAGTTGGGAAGACCGTTTCGAGCTGGGCCATCCGTCCACCCAGGAAGGGAGACTTTTCGACCAGCACGACAGATAAGCCTTGACAGGCAATGTCCAGCGTAGCGCGCAACCCGGCTACGCCTCCCCCGATGACCATGGCCTGCTTCTCCGCCCCCAGCCGGATCGGCTCGAGCGGCTGGAGCAGGCGGGCTTTAGCAACTCCCGCCGCCATCAGACGGATGGCTTTGCTGGTCGCGCCGACACTGTCATCCCCGTGCACCCACGAATCCTGCTCACGAAGACCTACGTGGTAATACAGATAGGGATTCAGTCCGGCGCGCATGACCGTCCCGCGGAAGGTCCCTCATGCAGCGAAGGAGCGCAGGCGCCGACCACTACACGGTTGAGGCCCAGTTCCTTGATGTCGTTCTCGATGATGGATTGGCCGGCATCGGAACAAAACGACATATTGGTGTGAGAGACGGTGACATTGGGCAGTCGTTCCAATGCTTTTGCGACTTTTTCACACTCGACCACATGGCTGATGTTCCCGCCGCAATAGCAGGTGTAAACGCCGATCTTCACGGTTTCGTCAGGCATAAACGACCTCCTGCTGTTCGACGTGCAAGCCTTGTTTAGTACGGATGTAAGCCGAGGCTTCTGAAGCGACTGCGCTGGCGGTGACGATGCTGTCAACGATGTCCATCGGTCCACCGGCGGCACCGGTGACAAAGATCCCGGGCCGTGCGGTAGCGCAGGGGGAAGCGTTCAACGCCGGGAGCGAGATAAATCCGTCCGTTGACGGGAGCAGGTTGAAGGTTGAAGGAGAAACGGCAGGAACCATCCCCAGGGAGAGCACAACCAGGTCATGCGTCCGCTCGATGATGCGGCCTTCTTCCGTCAATTCCAATTTGACAATCGGGTTATGGTTCTCGTCCTCGCGGATGGAGGCCACTTTGCCGCGCACGAATTCGACACCCATGGCCTGGGCGTTCTGGTAGAACTGTTCATAGCCCTTGCCAAACGTGCGGATGTCCATGTAGTAGATGGTGATCTCTGCCAGGGGCAACGCGCCGCTGATGAGCATAGCCTGTTTGATGGCATACATGCAGCACACCCGCGAGCAGTACTCGACGCCCAGGGTCTGGTCACGCGAACCAGCGCACTGGACGTAAGCAATCGTGGTCGGTTCCATACCGTCGCCGGGACGCAGCACGCGTCCGTAGGGACCGGTAGGCGCCAGGAAACGTTCCATCATAAGCGGATCGATCACGTTTTGTAATTTTCCACCGCCGTATTCTTTCTTTACACTCAGGCCGGTCAGTTCGAAACCGGTCGCCAGCACGACCGCAGTGGCGTGGATGGTGAAGGGTTCGGGCTGCTGGGTGAAATCGACCGCTTCGACCGGGCAGACCTTCTCGCATTTGCCGCAGATCAGACAGTTGTCGATATCAAGCACGGCGGTCTGGGGCACGGCGGTGGAGAAGGGCACGCGGATGGCGCGATACGAGCCAAGCCCACGATCGAACGGGCTGGGCATGGTGATCGGGCATTCGTATTCGCACTGGCGGCAGCCGGTGCATTTGCTCTCGTCCACGTAGCGCGGCTTTTTCACCACGGCGACATCGAAACCTGTATTACTCTCATCCACCGACTGCACTTCGCAGTAAGTCCACAGGCGGATGTTGGGATGGTGCGCCACGGCGGACATCTTGGGGGTGGTGATGCAGGAGCAACAGTCGAGCGTGGGAAAGACTTTGCTGAGTGTGATCATCTTCCCACCGATGCTGGGTTCGCGCTCGACCAACGCCACCTGAAATCCCTGATCCCCCAGATCGAGCGCCGCTTGCATGCCGGCAATTCCGCCGCCGACCACAAGCGCATCTACATGCAGCGTGTTCATATCTGCGCTCCTTTCAAGGAAGCGGCGGGTTGACTGAGTTCGTCTTTGACAAAGCCGATCCCTTTGAGCAGCTCATTCATCTGGTTGACTTCTTTCAGGAAGGGCTTGACACAGACCGTGCAGATCGCCGCCAAGCGCAGGCGACGGATGTCGATGCCGCGTTCCTTCATCAACCCGTAGGCACTGTTGATCAACTTTGCGGTTCCATCGGCTTCGACTTTATACGGGCTATCGGTGCCGCTATACATGACGATGATGCCGTCGATGCCGCGCTCGAATGCGCGTACGAAAAACCCAGGCGGGAACATGACAGGCGACATGACAGGCAAGATATATGTGTTAGCCGGGTAATCCAGGTGGGACTGGCCGGTGGAATCGGCGCCAGCATAGCCGCCTGCCAGCGTGGCCAGGATCAGGATCTTTGGTTGGGCCATAACGTATCCTTTTTGAACCGTCAAGTCACTTACCACAAAGATACACAGGCACGAAAGTTAATTGGTTTGTGACTTTGTGTCTTTGTGGTTTTATTCTCAATCTTATTTCATGCGGCGGATGAAGAGCCGTTCGTAGCCTTCGCCGGGCAACACGCCTAAAAATTCATGCCCTACCTTTTCACACCAGCGGGGCATATCGTTTTTGGTGTTGGAATCGCCTGACCAAATCTCCAGGACTTCGCCCACCTTTACAGTGGCGATGCCTTTCTTGGCCTCCAGGAGCGGGCCTGGGCAAGACATAGCGCGTGCGTCAACAACTTTGGCAGCTTCGATCTTCGTTAGTTCAGGGGTGGTCATGGGAAATCTCCTTCAGGTTTATATAGGTTATCTTTTAGCTACATTATGCACGGGAGCTTTTACCAGAAGAGGACACTCTCTGATCCATTCAACGTCGGCGATCCGGTAATAGATCGTCTGTTTGTCACGCCGTGCAGTTACAATGCCATGTTTTTTCAATAACGCGAGATGTTGAGAAACATTTTGCAAAGAGGTGCCGACTTCATCAGCGATTTCACTGACGGGAACCTCCCGGTCGGAAAAACTCCACAAAATCAAAATCCGAGATACATTTCCGAATAATTTGCATACTTCTGCGTGTTCCTCGGCTAACTCTTTGTAATCTAAATTCATCTTGCGTATCCTAACTCTTTCATGCAGCTAATTGCAGAAACGCTTAATTAAGAGCCGACTTAACTATGCCGTGTACCGAGTATTTCAACAAGTGATAATTATCACAACCGATATGCACTCTTTTCTATGGCTGGCTATAGAAAATGTTTATGCCCCCACCAAACGAGGTCCGCAAATCGCTTCCCCCGGAGGGTGCCAAATTATTAGAATATTTTTTGCGAGCCTAGGAGCGGTGATTTCCTACTCATACACAATAAAATTTGGTTCTCCCGTTTTTAGCGGGATAGATGCCCGAAAATTGAGTTGTGAGTCCCGCGTACGCGCGCTCACAACTTAACTTAACAAAAAAAGGCACTCTTTGAGTGCCTTTCATATAGCGGGGGCAGGACTCGAACCTGCGACCTCCAGGCCACCGATTATAGGGTAGCCTTACGGTCTTTGGTTCAATAGAGCCTTGAGAGTTTAGGTTAGTTAATCAACGACCGTTTTTAACCTAATCAGTACGTATGTTCTATTATATCATCATTTGGATACGATAAGATCTAAAAATGAGTGCCCGCATAACATCCTTGCTTAGCATCAAAATTTTGAATAAGTGCGGGCTCGAAACCCGTCGGGGCCGCAACGCGTAACTAGTTGCCCCCCAAGTAACTGACTGGCGCTCGATGAAATCTCATTGAGCGCCAGTTGCGTTTAACTGGTCGGGAGTATTTTATGGTCACTCAAAAATTCCAAACGAGCGAGCTTCACCAAATCAATTTGCTAACCATCCAGGAGGTTGCTGATTGGGCTAAGGTCAGTACAAAGACCATTTATCGATGGATTTCAGATAATAAAATTCCCGCTATTCGACTTGGGAATCGGACGTATCGCATTCCAGAAAAAGCAATAATTGATTTTTTGAGGCAAAATGGCTATGACCACTTACTTCCCTAATCGCTAGGCCAAAGTATGGGGTGATTAGAGAAAAATGGCCGCTATGAATATTTGGGGGCAGGGATGTACACAATCGAACAATTTCTTCTAGTTCTTTCAAAAGCAATAGGATAAACTTGAAAGTCTATATTAAAATCAGAGTAAGCAGTATCGATAAACTCGATAAAGAAATAACGTGAACACCTTTACAAAAGTCATCACATAATTGCCCCAGCCTTTATTTGACAAAGAGTTAGTTTTGCACTCGTTTAAAGAGGATCCAAGGGTAAAAGGAGTTAAAGATACAAAATTCGGGGGATTAAAACAATCTTTTGTTACTATAAAATGCATTGCAACCATTTTTTTATAAATGAGTGTATGGTTTTTTGTCCATAACATACTGACGGTCTGTGTCCAAGAGCCGGCGAGGCGTTACTCGATCCACGCCAGTATCCTGTCTCATGGCGGTGTCGATGATGCAGCTCAACTTATCGGCGCGGGCATATCACTGGTGTCAGCGCTATCAGTATGGCTAGTTCACCCAGCCTTGGGAAAACATTTTTACCTATACAATGCACAATATTTTGAATGAAAGATGTGTTGAAAACTTTGATACTGCTGAGATTATCCTGTTTTCGGTTCTATTTACGTTTATTCCCTGGTTTTGAGTTCTAAAATTGTGCAAAATCATGTGACGACGACATTCTCAGTCATTATTCCCCAGTATTTGATAAACACACTATTCGCGAAGGCGTGAGCAGTAGTCGTAAAGCGATAACACCATCATCTTGCATCCAATGTATGAAACCATTGAACGGCTGAAGTATATTAATCTCTTATTCTATACTAGCGACCAGACACTTTAGCAAATGAAAAGGTTGATCGGCAGGCAAAACCGGGTAAAGTTGTTTTTGCGAGAAAACAGATTGCCAGGAGAAAACCATGCCGACCAACCAACTGTATCATACATGGATTCAGCGAATTCGTGAATTGCGTCCAGAGCAAAGAGTTACCCAAGTCCGGAATTTTGTTTTGCTCATGTACGGGATCTACCAGAGCCGTTCGGTTTACCTGAGCCGGATCGCTGGAAAAATACCTGGGAAAGCAAAGTTGCAAAGTACGGTGAAACGGTTTGAGCGTTTTCTCGACAATCCAGCCATTCGTGTTCGTGACTGGTATAAGCCGGTCGCTCTTCAATGGCTTGCAGAACAGCTGGCGAGCCTTGGAGAAATCCATCTGATCGTAGATGGTACCAAAATTGGTTTTGGTCATCAATTATTGATGGTCAGCCTGGCCTATCGCAAACGTGCCATCCCGATCGCCTGGACCTGGGTCAAGTATGTGCGCGGACATAGCACAGGCAGCAAACAGATCGCGTTACTTGCTTATGTAAAAACGCTCATTCCGCGTGGAGCCGCCGTTTTTCTGGTCGGTGATACCGAATTTGGAGCTGTCAAAGTGCTAAAACAACTGGACAAATGGCATTGGTACTACGTTTTACGCCAAAAATCAGATACGTTGGTCTGGTCACAGACTGAAAACCAGTGGGTGCCCTTTGGAAGTTACGTCCAAAAAGCCGGTCAGAGCGTATGGCTTGGAAAAAGAGAATTGTCACAGACACACATTTATCCGGCTAACTTGCTGGTGCATTGGAAATCTGGTGAAAAAGAACCCTGGTGCCTGGCGACCAATTTGCCTGATTTGCAAACCGCTCTCCGCTTTTATAAACGCCGGATGTGGATTGAAGAAATGTTCGGTGATATGAAAAAACATGGTTTTGATCTGGAGTGTTCCATGCTTCACAGCTTTTTGCGGCTATCGAGATTGACCCTGGCAGTAGCCTTTCTGTACGTCTGGCTGGTTTCATCTGGCGGTCGCACTATCCATCAAGGTTTGCGTCATCTCGTGGACCGTAAAGATCGTCGCGATCTGAGTATCTTTCAGATCGGTTTGCGTTTTACCGAGAGATGTCTTGTCAACGCTTTTTCAATTCGCGTCTCTCTTTGTGCCTATTTCTAAAACTGTCTGGTCGCTAGAATTTTTTCATGTACAATATTCCTGTATATTGGTGGAGAGCAATATCGTATGATTCTCAGGAAGAGAATGTGGCTTTAATTTCCAAATCTAAGGCAAGTCCCCTTCCTCGTCCGGCTTAGTCCAACTCGGATTGATGCGGCGGCACCCGGACCCCTTGCTTTCCCTTGTTCCCTTCCGCCGCATCAATCCTTAATTCGTTATTCGTTAGCTGGCTTCTTTGGAAATACAGCTCCAAAAATGGGGTATAAAAACCCTTGATTGCAGTATCATTTTCTGATATTATTTCGCCGTGGACCGAAAACACCGCAAAACGTTACAAGCCATATTCGAAAAGCCTGAGCGAGCCAACATTGCTTGGCGGGATGTCGAAGCTCTCTTTGTTGCTCTAGGCGCTGAAATTTCAGAAGGCAGCGGTTCACGCGTTCGTGTTGCTTTGAAAGATGTGAGGGCCGTGTTTCATCGTCCTCATCCGCGTAAAGAAATCAATAAAGGTGCAGTGAAGTCCATTCGCAGGTTTCTTGAAGCGGCAGGAGTAAAGCCATGATGGAATATAAAGGGTATATCGGTAAGGTTGAAATTGATGAGGAAGCGGGCATTTTATTCGGGGAAGTGATCAATGTCCGCGATGTCATTACGTTTGAAGGCACAACGGTTGAAGAAGTTCAACAGGCATTTCGGGAGTCAGTTGATGATTATCTTGATTTCTGCGCTCAGCGTGGTAAGTCCCCAGAAAAGCCATTTTCGGGAAAATTCGTCCTCCGTTTGCCTGCCGAGTTACATCGGAAAGCCTATATTCAAGCCAAGTTGAAAGATAAAAGCCTTAATGGTTGGGTTACAGAAGTTTTGGAAACAGCGCTTCAAGATCAATAGAGTGTTTTTCGGTCAAAGCGCCAGCTAACAATGCATGCACGCGGACGGCGGTACTGGCTCCGTTAAAATGGCTGGTTCTGAGCGAAAACCTTTCCCGATAAATCGGTTGGTTCTCACCGCCGCCGGTAATGCGAGCCGTTGAGCCTGTCGAAAAAGTGGGAGAATCTAGTGCAAAGCTAGGGGGTTCTATGAGATAGAGGAACCTATGGCAAAATTCAAACCATGCAATGAAGATCAATTGGTCATGCTCCCGATTTCCCTGCAGGACCAACTTGTCCCAGGTACGCTAGAGCACACCATCAGCCAATTGGTGGAGAAACATATCGACCTGTCGGTCTTTGATGCGCGCTACAACAACGACGAGACCGGCGCAACCGCCATCCATCCCAAGATCCTGCTCAAGGTCATCCTGCTAGCCTACGCCAAAGGCATGATCAGTTCCCGCCAGATCGAACGCGCCTGCCACGAAAACATCCTCTTCATTGCGCTCTCTTATGGGTATGCTCCTGATCACAGCACGATTGCCGCCTTTGTGTCTTCCATGCAAAAAGAGATCTCTTCCATCTTCAGCGATATTCTCACGGTCTGCGATGAATTGGATTTGCTGGGCGGCACGCACTTTTCTCTCGATGGCGTCAAACTCTCTGCCAATGTCTCCAAAGAATGGAGCGGCACGCTCGATGAACTCAAACACAAGCGTGATAAGCTGCAGGAAAAACTCCAGCGCGTGATGGAAGAACATGCCCAGGCAGATCAACATCCTCAAGTTGAAATCGAACGTCAAAAGAAGCGCGAACAACGCTTCCAGCGGCAGGTCGAGCGGCTCAATGAATTTCTAAAGGATCGGGAACCGAAGCGCGGCAGCGAAGGTAAGGAGATCCAAAGCAATGTGATCGACAACGAATCGGTGAAGATGCCTTCTTCTCATGGGGTCATCCAGGGCTACAACGCGCAGGCGCTGGTCGATTCCAAGCATCAGGTCATTCTCGCTGCGGAAGCCTTCGCCAGCCAGGATCACGAAAATCTTAAGCCCATGTTGGATAGCGCAAAAAAAAACGCCGTCGCCATCGGAAAAGATGAAACCTATTTTCAAGGCAAGCAATTGACCGCCGATCCCAACTATCACTCGCTCAACAGCTTGAAGATCTGCAAAGATGAAAAGATCGATGCTTACATCCCCGACATCCAATACCGCACACGCGATCCACGCTTTGCCGAGCAAGAACGTTTCAAGGACGGCATCCACGGCCGGCAGCGTCCAGACGCCAAGCCGAGTCTCTTCACTGTTTCTGACTTCTCGTTCGATCCAGACAAACAGGCGTATCGTTGTCCGCAAGGGAAGGAATTGACCTGCTATGCTCGCAACCAGGTCAACCGCCATCGCACCTATGATCTCTACCATGCTCGCCCTGAAGATTGCGCTGCCTGTCCTTTGAGGGCACGTTGCTTGAAGAAGGCAAATACTGTACGCCGCAATCTTTCCATTCAAGTTGAGAGGCAATCCCCCAACCTGATCGATGCGATGAAAGCCAAGATCGATAGTGATGAGGGCAAGCGCATTTATGGCAGGCGACTGGGGATCGTTGAACCGGTCTTTGCCAATATCTGCGTCCAAAAACGCATGAATCAATTCACGCTACGTTCCAAATCTAAGGTGGATGTACAATGGAGGTTATTCGCTATAGTACATAATATCGGCAAAATCCACTCTTTTGGGGCGCTCCACTAGCCCCATGGGGGATCAAATCCCCAGTCTCCTTGCCTTCCGGCCAGGAAACTGCGCTTCCAGTCATCGCCCGGCCGGGGTTTGCTCTTGAAAAAACACTTTTTCGACAGTCTCGTTGGGCTGAGCAAAGGCTTGGTCAACTGTTACGATTAGTACCTTGTGAACAGGGCATCATCGTCAAGCAAAAAACATGGAAAGGCACGAGTGATGGTTGATCTAGATGATTGGGATTCGCCGAGTGACGAATCTCTGAAAGGAGAAGATCTGGGTCATGAACACAAAAAGTAGGGCTAGAGTGAGCTACCGTTTCATGGTTATTCTGACACTTGTTGTCGGGATCATCGGCATTGCATTTCTATTCATCCCAGATTTCGAACTCCTATCTTTTATGCTGACGGTCGCGGTTCTAGGCAGCCTAGCCGCTGGAAACAACAGTTACGAGGAATGGGAACGGCTACAACTTAGGCAGAGTTACCAGAAAGCCTTTGAAGGGTTGCTCTTGGTGGTAATGGTCGCCTATGCTCTTATCAAGTTTTCGCAATTGGTTATTTTTCTTGAAGCAGCGGTAACTTTTCTGAATAACCATTGGCCTGTTTTGATTCTATCTATGATGTGCATCACAATGGGAATCGCTGGACTGCAAAAAACAAGAATGGCGGGCTCAGCCTAACACGGCGTGCACGCGGACGGCTGGATTCTCACCGCTAAAATGACCTTTTTCGTGGCTTTGGATTTTGTTCCGTTTCGTGAGCAAGTCTCGTCCCTCCAGCCGCCGGTAACGCGAGCCGTTAGCCACCTTCTTCTTTTTGTCCAAACGTATTGACAAGAGATATACGAAGCAATATACTTTGCAACGATGAATGTCAGATATTCCCTTCATAACATTGCCTTCGAATGGGATCGTCTCAAAGCCGCCGCCAACTTCCGCAAGCACAATGTTTCCTTCGAGCTGGCTTGTGAAGCATTTTTCGACCCGTTCGTTTATTACCTTGAAGACGAAACCATTGATGGTGAACTCCGCGAAACGATCATTGGCCTATCCACGACCTGGCAATTGTTGTTTGTGGTTTATGTTTTGCGTGATGACATTATCCGTATTATTTCCGCCCGATTGGTAACAAAAGTAGAAAGAGAAGCTTATGAAAATCAATAAACTTTCCCAACGTTTGCAGAAAAATCGTCCGATGAAAATGGTCAGCTTGCGTATTCCCGAAGATGTGGTAGAAGACTTAAAGCGAATTGCGCCCCTGCTTGGCTTTACAGGATATCAAGCTTTGATCAAGGCATATATCGGACAAGGTCTGCGCGCAGATATGGAAAGACTTGAAGGTAGCGTCGAGATTTCAACTCTCATTGAAGTCTCCGAAAGCAAGGCGTGAAGGATGAGATCATCTCATCTGCTCTGTCAGAGGCTCAAAGCATAGGCGATGTCCCTTAAAGGCTTGGCGGTGGCTAACAATGCATGCACGCGGACGGCGGTACTGGCTCCGTTAAAATGGCTGATTCTGAGCGAGAACCTTTTCCGATAAATCGTTTGGTTCTCACCGCCGCCGGTAATGCGGGCCGTTAGGCGCGTGAGTTGAACGGTACATTATCCAATCAGTGAAAGTCTGATCCGTGCTGCTCTGCGGCGGTGCGGAACTGCTGGCCACATAGTTCCCAGGGCTACCCCGCAAGGAGTAGTCGCGAAGTGGGCAAGCCACAGGGTGACTGGGGAGGCACCCTTCGACAAGCTCAGGGCAGGCCGTTTCGGCGGGTCCAGGTATGCCAGGCTGCGCCTAAGGCTGAAGCATTGGTAACCGACAATTGCCAGGACTTCCCACACGCAGTTAGGGTCGTCCTACCTGGAGCGTGCTTGGTGTCTTCACGGTCATAAAAGGATAGTGTGCTAACCAACTGAGAACCCACGCAGTCCCTTGCCCTGGACAGTGTCAGTCAGAGGCTTGGGTAACGGAGGTCTATCCCGAAGGACATCGGGACGATGTAAGCTGTGCGAAGTGACCTCCCTATGCTGCGGTCTGTCCGGTCACTCCTGCTGGCCGGTCAGTTTGGGGTAGTCAGCACAGCTATAGTAGTTACTGCTCATTCAGAGTAACGAAGGGCTGTACCTGTCTGCCGTGAGGCAACAGGAGTTTCCAGAAAAGGCTGATACTCTCTCGTTCTGGTATGTTTCCCAGCATGGAGATGCCATTTCTCATCCGCCTGGCTTGTTTCCCTGGCCTAGCCCGCCAGGGCAGGCGGGTAATCCTGCTGACCGGAAAAGACGCCGCTCGAAGTGAGAATGCCCCGCTGGTTCAACCTCTGTTACTTCACAACACATCCTCTCTGCAAGGAGAGTCTGTTGCCCGACCAACGCCGTAAATCCCATTCCCTGACCGGACAAATCAACATGGCTCGTATGCGCCGTGCCTTCCAGGCCGTTAAGCGCAATCGCGGAGCAGCCGGAGTCGACAAGGTAGACATCCGCTCGTTTGAAGCCAACCTGGACGACAACCTTGCCGCCCTGATGTTCGACCTCAAACACAAGGGGTCCTACCACGCCGCTCCCCTCCGCCGTGCCTATATCCCCAAAGGGCAAGGCAAACTACGCCCGTTGGGCATCCCCACTGTCAGAGACCGCGTGGCTCAAGAAGTTGTGCGTTCGCTCCTTGAACCCATCTTCGAGCCACACTTCTCTGAGCGCTCGTTTGGTTTCCGCCCTGGTCGTAATGCTCATCAGGCAGTTCAAGCTGTTATTACTGCCCATAGAGCTGGTTACAAATGGGTCGTGGATGCTGACATCCAAGCCTTCTTCGATAATATACCCCACATCCTTATCCTGAACCAGGTGGCTGAACGGGTTGCCGACGGTAATATCCTATGCATCCTCCGCGAGTTTCTCTCGGCGGGCGTAATGGAAGATCGTTCTTTCCTCCCTACGCTTTCCGGCACTCCCCAAGGCGGTGTGATTTCGCCCCTGCTGGCGAACATCGTCCTGGATGTCCTCGACCAACGATTGACACAAGCTGGCTACCGCTTCGTGCGCTACGCCGACGATTTCGTGGTCTTGTGCCGCAGCCACGCCCAAGCCAAACAAGCTCTGATTTTCGTGGACAATATCATCCGGCAGGACTTGGGCCTCAGCTTGTCCCCCACTAAAACAAAGATCACCAACTTTGTCGAAGGGTTCGACTTCCTGGGGTTCCATCTCTCGCGCCGTCGCGTTTCTGTCCGCCAAAAGTCCATAGAGAAATTCAAGGAACGGGTGCGCTCCCTCACCGTTCGCCACCATAACTTCGGCCTGGAAGCTATTCAAAAGCTCAACCGCGTTCTCATTGGGTTTGCCCGTTACTTTGCTACACATTTTGCCTCGGTCAAAGATCAATTCACGCTTCTCGACAATTGGATCCGGGCTCGCCTGCGTTCTATGAAGTTCAAACGTATCTCGCGCGGCGACAACCGGCGCTGGCTGATCAAACACCTTTCCCGCATGGGCTTGGTGTCTTTATATGGGCAACTGACTTAGAGTAAGGTCGTGTTCCCTCATTCAGGGCAAGGCAGCGGGGGTCGCCCGGCGCGGGAAAGCCGCACGCCGGTATAATATGGGGAATCAACCCCATTGCGACAACGGGGAGGGAGAGGTCGCCCCTCTCCCTTACCCTCTGTTAGCGAAATCTATCGAAAGGCAAGATTTGTACGTCAACCAAAAAGTTAAGAGACAATGGGTAAGAGAAATTATCTTATCGAGGGAGTCTCTGGCACGGGCAAAACCGCGGTGGCTGAAGAATTGCAGCGACGCGGTTATCACGTCATCCACGGTGACCGAGAGTTGAAATATCGGGGCGACCCAAAGACAGGAGAACCGGTAAATGAACCTGTCCATAAGAGCGAGAGGGACAAAGCCGTATGGCAACAGGAACATCATCTTTGGGATATAGACAAAGTTAAATCCGTGATCGCTGATCACAGCCAAGCAATCTCTTTCTTTTGTGGTGGTTCGAGGAATTTTTCAAAATTCATAGATTTATTGGATGGCGTTTTTGTTCTTGAGGTCAACGACCTTGACACATTGTATCGGCGGCTTGATGAGCGCGTGGCGCGAGATCCGACTGACTGGGGCGGAAAACCAGAAGAAAAGGAACTCGTTACGCGATTGCATCGAACGAAAGAAGACATACCCAGCAACGGAATTGTCATAGATGCAATACAGCCACTTGTCAGCGTCGTGGAAGAAATCCTTCGCTATGTTGACGCTTAGGGAGGAGTTTATGCATCTTAAAAACGCCTAACACGGCGTGCACGCGGACGGCTGGATTCTCACCGTCAAATCAGGCTTTTTCGTAGCTTTGGATTTTGTCCGTTTCGTGGGCGAGTCTCGTCCCTCCAGCCGCCGGTAACGCGGGCCGTTCGGCGGCACTCGGCACAACAAGGTAAAATCAAGAACAACTCGGTTAGGCTGAAGGGAATTGTTAATGAATAAATACGAAAGTTCCTCTACGGCATCTCAGCACACGCTCTTACAATCATTTCTTCTACACATAATGCCTGGCGCACTCGCAACGGTAGCATTTATTGCGCTAAAGTCAATACTCAACTCAGTTGGTTATCCGCCGTTGTTTGCATTTCTTCTGGCAATTCTTTTCATAGACTTACCAGTTTTATTGGGAATTTGTTTTAGTCAAGAGCATCTTACACAAGCCCGATAATCGGGTAACATAGTGACATGAGCCCAAAACGGACATATTATGGTTTTTCCACGTCTCAGCAGCGGAAGCTGTTATTTGAAACGTGGGAAGCAACCGGCAGCATTACTCAGGCTTGCCAGAAAGCTCGCTTAAGCCGAAGAACGTTCTACTACTGGAAACCACGCTTTGATGAGTACGGGTATGCCGGATTGGAAGAATTTGCCAGCCGGGTTGCGCATAAACTGAACTACAAAAGTGCAGAGATTGCGCAACGGGTGACGGATATGCGGCGAGAGCATCCTGACTGGGGTAAAGCACGCATTGCCCAGGAGATAGCGAAAGCCAACAACTGGGTGCCCTTGCTCAGCCCCAACACGGTGAAACGCATTCTGCGTGATGCAGAACTGTGGCCGGAACGCGGTGTGAGGAAAAAAGAAACCGTGAAGTGATAGTGCGAACGGCCGAACAGTCGGGTCAAGCAGTCAATATTGATCTGTGCTTTGTTCCAGAGGAACATATGGCGCAAGAAAAGCTTCCTGCTGTCAGTGGTTCTTCCGGACACCTGATCGTCGAACGTTCTCACCCTCCTGGCGAAGAGGCGCATTGGCCGGGTCAAGTATTCGCTGAAGCAGATCTGGATTATGCCGAAGCGATGCACCAATATGCACAGGCCACACGAGACCGCCTGGTTCGGCGCAAGTCTGAACGCATTCCGGTATCCCAGGAAGCGACCCGTTGGCGCAAAGAATGGGAAGAACGAACCGAGCGTTATCATGTCCGAGAACAACGCAAACAGGAAGATATCTCTTGGAAAGCTGCGAAGAACCGCCTGGCGTCACACGCGTCAGGCTTATCAAGCCATGACCCGTGCAGAACGCAAAGAGCGGCGAGCGACATATCAGTTGGCCCGCCAGGCTTGGAAAACCGTTCGCCAAACGCGTCAAGCCACCCTCCAGCAGCGCCAGCTGGAAAACCAAGCCTGGCATCAAGCCAATCGAGAAATCCAGACTGGTTCCTCGGACGGTCATCTCTCCATCTCGTTCCTGGATTGCCATCCTGGTGATCACAGACAACTGTACGCGACAGTGCTTGGGACTGCCCATCTTCCGTACCGGTTCAAAAGTCACCAGCGATGAGGTGGCGATGGCTTTATGCGCAGTCCTACCAAAAGAATTGGCGTTCCTCATCAGTGACCAGGGAACCCATTTCCGCTCCAAAGCCTTAGCCGATCTGGCGTTGGAAACCGATTTCGTTCACGTCCCGATCTATCGCCATCGCCCACAAAGTAATGGGATTGCCGAGCGCTTTGTGCTCACGCTCAAAGATTGGTTGCGCAACAAATCCTGGAATGACGTAAAGGCTTTGCAACTCTGGTTGCTTCAATTCCAGCCAGAGTATAACAACCGCCCACACCAAGGCCTGGCTATTCCAGGCTTGTCCCCTAACGAATTCGCCAAGCAAATCTGGCTCATGTAACTATGTTGTTAATGTGCAAAATGATACTGACCAAGACAGTTTTATTGGGAATTATGTTTTATGAAGGCAAAAAATTGAATGGGCGATTGAGCCTGAATGGCATTGTACTTTATCGAGAGAAAGTGCCTTGGAGCGTGTTTGCTCTCGTTTTTATCGGCGCATTTATTATCGTTTTCTTGCTAATAACACTAATAACTCCTATCAATGCCTTTTTGACAGAACGACTTTTTTCTGGATTGCCCAAATGGATGTTTCTTGAAGAACAATCTCAATATCTTGCCTATACAAAGAATATCTTGGTTATTACCTTCGCATTTCAACTTGTCGTAACGGGAATCGTTCTACCTTGGATTGAAGAATTATATTTTAGGGGCTACCTTCTACCTCGTATTTCACGCTATGGGGCTTGGACTCCGCTTGTTGGTGGCTTATTTTTTGGACTTTATCATAGTTGGCAACTATTTGGTTTTCTCACCGTGTTTTTATTGGGAACTGCGTTGGGCTATATCGTTATGTGGAAGCGCGACATTCGCTTAAGTATCAGTTTGCATGTGCTTGCCAATGCGTTCGCACGTCTGGCTTTTTTGATGGTTGCATTATCAATGTAATCTTTCAGTAATAAGAGCCGCCGAACAAAGCGTGGTGTGTCCTGAAAGTCATCGTCTGCTAGCTGGTGAAAGTCCAGTCCTGATAAGGGTCAGGCCGTCAGGTAGCAGGCAACCGGTGCATCGGGGTGACCGGATGTGCCGAAGCGTTGTAACTCCTTGAGAAAGGGAAGCAAAACAGCAGTCCGTAACATAAAGTGAAACTTGCAGCACCGACATGTTAGCCCCGCAAGGGGAGCAAGAGAGAGCCGAGCCTGTCACGCATGGCGAAGGCAACAGAAGCGGCGAAGACCCTGAAAAGCAGCCGTCAAGAACTCTCCGGTGTAGGGAGTATGGGATGTTGTGAAAGCAGGCGATGGAACAGGAGAGGTCTCATCTGGTCGCTGATACAGAAACAGTGTAACCGCAGGTATAAGCCGCAAGGTGAAATCCTAAGATTTTAGCCAGATGAGAAGTCGGAGGAGACCATAGTACCGTTGATTGACGAGACAACAGAACTCGTCAGGAGGAAAGGGTCTCTACTTCAACCAGGTTCAGCGAGGAAGTAAGTGACGGTGCATGCCGCAAGGCCAATTCCACCACAAGACAAATCACGAGAACTCCAGCGCAAACTATACCTGACGGCCAAGAGGAACAGGAACCGTCGGTTCCATGCACTCTATGACCGCATATTCCGGCCTGACATTCTGAGCCAGGCTTGGGAAGAAGTCCGCAGGAACGGTGGCAGCGCCGGAGTAGATGGTGTCTCCATCGAAGATGTGGAACGGGAGGGAGTAGAACAGTTTCTTTATCTGATTGCGCAAGACCTGAAAGCAGGTACATATCGCCCGAAGCCAGTGTTACGGGTCTTCATCCCGAAGCCTGATGGCAAACAAAGGCCGCTGGGAATTCCCGCGGTTTGTGACCGCGTGGTGCAACAGGCATGTAAGCTTGTGATCGAACCGATCTTTGAAGCCAACTTCCGAGAAAATTCCTATGGGTTCCGTCCCAAACGGAGCGCACAACAGGCCGTATCCGAAGTGAAAAAGTCTCTCATCGCTGGCTGGTGGGTGGTTGATGCCGATATACAGAGTTACTTCGACACAATAGACCATTCAATGCTCCTGTCTCTGCTCAAGAGGCGGATTAGTGACCGGCGAGTACTGAAACTCATTTGTCTATGGCTGAAAGCGGGTGTCATGGAAGATGGTGTACAGAACGTTACCCAAATAGGTTCTCCTCAAGGCGGTGTTATCAGCCCCCTGTTAGCTAACATTTACCTGCATGTACTGGATATGTATTGGGCAGAACGATATTCTTCTCTCGGCAAACTGTTTCGATATGCGGATGATTTCGTCATCATCTGTCGGTCAAAACGGGAGGCTGAAACTGCCCTGCAAAAGGTCAAGCAAATCATGTATATTTTGAAACTCACACTTCATCCCACGAAAACCCGAATTGTGGACATGGGTCGAGATGGTTTCGATTTTCTCGGCTTTCACTTCCACAAGAAGAAAGCAAGAAAGAGTGGTAAGCTCCTGCCCTACATTTGGCCCGCTCCTAAAGCCATGAAAGCCATTCGCAGTAAAATCCACCTTATCACTGAAAGAATGCGGTTGAGTAATCCCTTATCTGAAGTAATAAAGTTTCTCAATCGGATCATTCGCGGTTGGCGGAATTACTTCCGGCTTGGGAACAGTACCCTGAAATTCCAGCAACTTGACCGCTATGTCCGCTATCGTCTGGAACAATGGCTGCGCTCAAAACTGGGATCGCGTGGACACTGGGATGAACTTACCTTTAGAGCCTTACTACGTCAACAGGGTTTAGAATTCTTCTACCTACCCGGAATATGTGCAGTCTAACCTTGAAAGCCGCAGGAAGAAGGTTGTCGGAGAGCTCCGCTTCGCGTGAGGGAAAACCTCACGTCCGGTTCGAGGTGGCAGGGAATGGAAACCAGGCTTATGCCCAGGCGCCATTCCCTGACCCTACCAGTGGATTGGCCGGATTCTGCGCGATTTACAAGCATTTTTCTGGCTTTGGGTTTTCCCTGCTCTTAGGCATTATCCAAGCCCGCCCGCCAACCACTAACGCAAACCGTTAGGCTTCTTGTCCAGTCATGGTGTTAGGTTTATTATTCCTTGATGAAAGCAAATAAGTCTCTTCCTTCCAATTATTCCAAATACACTGTTCTCGAACCATCAAAGAATCTAAAATTTGTGATTGTTGCAGTGATTACGGGCATTATGTTGCTCCTGATCGTTGGTTGGCTGCTCGTGCTATTCGCAAATGCAATTCGACCAAATGCCCTTGATGGGATGCGACTTCACGATTTACTACGTTCCATCCCCGCCGGATTTTCACTCGTTGTTCCTCCAGCATTGTTTCCAAACCTAGGACTCGCTCTGATTGCAGTGCTTATCTTTCATGAACTTGTACACGGCTTGTTTTACTGGCTGTTCTCAAACCACCGCCCGAAGTTTGGATTTCAGGGTCTCTTTCCTTATGCAGCCGCGCCGTCCGGCGTATACTTTCCGCGAAACCAATTCCTCGTTGTAGGCTTGTCCCCTCTTGTGTTACTCACCACTGTTGGCCTGCTACTCATGATGGTCGTACCAACTGCCTTTGTGCCTTTCCTTTTATTCTTTGTTGTCTTCAATGCGTCCGGAGCAGCGGGCGATTTGATCATGGTGATTCAGCTTATGCGGTTTTCTTCTGACACATTAATGGAGGACAGCACATCAGGTGTGATTATCTATGGTCCAGAGAGATACAGAAACGCAGCCTAACACGGCGTGCACGCGGACGGCGGGAATTCGTACCGTCAAAATAAGTTGGTTCTGGCTTTGAGTTCTTCCATTTCGCAAAGGAATCCAGTCCCTCCAGCCGCCGGTAACGCGAGCCGTTAGGCCGCCGTTCAAAACCATTAAATCAAGTGAGACACAACGTGAAAATAATCAGCACAGCATTAGTGCTTTCACTCATGGTCACAGCGTTTACTTCTTGTAATACCGTTGTGCCCCACTCAATAGAACCACCTACGTCGGCCCAGGTAATTAAGCCGACGTCAACGAATACAACCATTGATCCAATTGTTACATTGACCAAGACACCGAGGCCAGAACACACAACAACATCAATTCCTGCTGCCTTTGTTGATACTCAAGATGGAAAAAAGCTCATCCATGAACAATATGGGTTTGCTATCACCTTACCATCCGATTTCGATATTTTATTCTTCAATCCAACGGATGACCGATTACTATCGGCTCAACTTCCATCCAAATATTTGTCGGATGGTGGTCAAATTATGACATGGTTTAATGTGTCGATTGAGAATCGTACTTATAGCTGTCATCCAGGTCCTACGAATTCTTCTGGTCGTCCAGTCAAAGTAGAGCAGGTTACTTTGGGGAAGACCCCTTTCACCAAAGTTTATACCCCCGACCTTGATAAAGATGAATTGCAAGCTATCGAATATATGGTTTCTGGCACTGATTTTTGCGTCCATTTCTTCACAGGTCTCGCCATGTACTATTTTGATCGAGGCGATGCTGAGCCAAGCAACATGTTACCTTACATGCAAGATGATATAGATAGTATTATTTCAACCTTTGAATGGGTACAATAATGGCAAAACAGCGCCTAACACGGCGTGCACGCGGACGGCTGGATTCGTACCGTCAAATTGGCATTATTCGTGGCTTTGAGTTTTGTCCGTTTTGGGAGCGAGTCTCGTCCCTCCAGCCGCCGGTAACGCGAGCCGTTAGAACCGCACCCGGGTTTTAGAAAAAGGCGGCTAGCAAATGGCTTTATTCTCGTTGTCGTGTATCACCGGCCTTGCTTGCCATCTGGTTTTGTCCGCAACAAGATGAGCGGCAGGTCGGTGAATCTGATCTTGGGTACTGGTAGGTGATGGAATCTTGCCCGCTATCGTGTCACAATGGCAATAAGGTGTTTTTGGTAATGAATCTTGCAAGCCGTCTTTCGAGCATCGCTCCCCAGCTTTTTCTCATCTCCAGCCTGGTTCCGTTAAAGGGTGCGTTCTAACAATGCATGCACGCGGACGGCGGTACTGGCTCCGCTAAAATGACCGATTCTGAGCGAAAACCTTTTTCCGCTAAATCTGTTGGTTCTCACCGCCGCCGGTAATGCGGGCCGTTAGAAAGCACGCTTTTTTTCTTGGAATTGGGGCACGGGCAAAATGATGTTGTCTCCCCTTTTCTTGCCAGCGGTGCCGATGGTGGTCTTTGCTAAATTGCAGTGCGTATCAGTTATGTTAAAAAAATTATGTTGTCTTGCTTCTCAAAGGGGTCGCTCTCTAGGTATCCTGAACAAGTTTGTTGAGAGCGTTAGCCGTGTACCGGTACCTTCACTTCCAAATTGCCTTGCCCGCCGTGTTGGAGTCTGCTCCCGAGCTTTTATCTACTCTTCGAACTGGTTCCGTTAAGGCGTGCTTTCTAACAATGCATGCACGCGGACGGCGGTACTGGCTCCGTCAAATTGGCGGAATCTGAACGAAAACCTTTTCCCGCTAAATCGGTTGGTTCTCACCGCCGCCGGTAATGCGAGCCGTTAGCCCGTCAATATCCAAAGTGGTGTCACTTGGTGGTCTATACTCAGGAAAGCATCTGTGAACAATGACCTAATCGAATTCACCCTCCTGATCGTCATGTTTATAGGAATGGGAAGCTTTGTTCACCTTTTTACCAAAGCGTTCAAATTTACTTATGAAGAATACCCATTTTCCGATGTGAAGAAATCTTCCATCAGTGCTTTGATAACTCTCTTTGTAGGTTGGGTAGCGATTTCAGGATTATTCCTGCTTTTTAAAGCGACAGGATTCTCTGGCAGCAGTCGTCAAGAATTTCATTTTGCAAATGTCATTCGTCAACTTATTGTTACGGTAGTGTTTTTTGGTCCATGCTTGATCATGATGAGAGTGCGCCATGAAACCTGGTCTAGTTCAGGAATAACAAAACGCAACCTTGGAAAATCACTCTTTCTGGGCATTATCCTGTCAGTCTTTATGTTGTTCTTCAACATTGTTACAAAACATCTTGACATCAGACAGCTACACTCTATCATCTCCCTTAGCAAATTCTGGGCACTGGCGACATTTCTAGTCGTTGGGGTTAGCGAGGAATTTGGGTTTCGTGGTTATTTGCAAACACGGCTTGTGCTATGGCTGGGAAAAACGTGGGGTTGGGTATTAGCATCAACCATTATGGCTCTTGGACACATCATTCAAAGAATAACGATTATGGATATGGCTGGAATGGAGGCATTAATATCTTCTTTGGCTCTCCTTCCTATCAGTCTTTTATTCGGCTATATTATGCTCCGATCAGAAAATCTAGTTACTGGTGCACTTTTACATGCTATCATCGATTGGAATAGTGTCTTCTAGTTCAAAAAACGGGCTAACACAGCGTGCACGCGGACGGCTGGATTCTCACCGCCAAAATGGGCTTTTTCGTGGCCTTGGGGTTTGGCCGTTTCGTGGGTGAGTCTCGTCCTCCAGCCGCCGGTAACGCGAGCCGTTAGCCCGCTTCTTGTAGAATAAAATATGGGAAAAGGAATGTCAGACTTAGACTCAGATTTGCAAATTGAAATTGACGGTTTGGAGTATGAAATTCAAGTCGCAAAGGACAGATTGTCTGATTACTCCAACAGGCACTTTAACACTCAACGAGAAGATCTACTAATCTATAGCTTTAGACGAGCAGTAGAATTGTCTGAGGGTTGTGTAATTTGCGCCAAAGCTAACTTACCAGCACCTTTAAACATTCTAGCTCGTGGTTTGTTGGAAAGTCTTATATGGGTTTGTTGGATTACAAAGTCAAATGAAAATGCCCAAACTTTTGTTGACGCTACAAGGAATGAATTAAAACGCATAGCTCGAAAACAACTTAATACTGGTCATGGCAGGGTTGTTGATGAAGTTACCAATGAAGACAAAACAAAAGAATTACTCAATTCGGACTGGGGAAAAGATATACGTCCCAGATTAAAAATCGAGGATGCAGCGAAAAATGTTGGATTAGACAAACTTTACACACAATTGTATGGTTTTATGTCTCTGACCGCTCATGGCCTTATGTTGGAATCGAACACTGACACGAGAGAAGGTTTGATTGGCGATTTAGCTATTGCAAATGTCTTAATGGAATGCATAAATCTTGTAGTAAAAAATTGGATAACTGATCGAAAGCAAACACCTTTGAAGGATATTTATGCGATCCTTCAATAACACAAGCGGGCTAACACGGCGTGCACGCGGACGGCTGGATTCACACCGCTAAAATGGCTTTATTCGTAGCTTTGGGTTTTGTCCGTTTCGTGGGCGAGTCTCGTCCCTCCAGCCGCCGGTACCGATTACTGCAGTTGTCAAGTGCTGAGATAAAATCTTTCTGATCCAGTTTCACAAGACATCCAAATCAAAATCTGCCGATCGAGATCCTTCTCTCACGGCAGCTTCTTGTTTTTTGGGACAGTATTTTTCATTTATAGGGAAGGCTTCGCCACCCCCGTCAGCCCTTTGTTTTCGATAAACTCAATCCAAGGTTTTCATGCCGGGGTTGTTCATTCTTTATTCAGTTGTTCTTCGGGCTTACTTCTCAGGCTAAGCCGAGCTCCTTCATGCGCGCCAGCACTTCATCTCTCGGCGCTAATCGCCTTGGTACATTCTTACGCACAAAGCGCGTGATGTCTTTCTCGACACCCAACTTCATCAGCGCATATTTGGCGAACTGTTTGTAGGTCAAACCCTGGCGAACATCCTCGCTCAAGCTCCAAGAGAGCAATAGCATTTTGTACGCCAGGTCTTCCTCAGTTGCATGGATATCGGTCTCTTCCTTACTCAGGACATGCCAGATGGCGATTAGTAACTTCCGGGCAACCACCACAATCGCCTGGTTCGGTTTGCGCATGCGCTGCAGGTGTCTCTCGTATTCTGCCTTCCAAAAGGGCGAACTCCGCACTGCCCGCCAAGCTGCTTCTACCATTGCCCAGCGTAATTCCCGGCGTCCCTTCTTGGTGATCTTCTTTTCCTTGTGAGTTTTGCCACTGTCGTGCACGCCTGCACCGATGCCTGCATAGCCTACCAACTGCTTTGCATTTTCAAAGCGCGAGATGTCTCCAATGGCAGAAAGCACTGTCATTGCCACAACGAACCCTATGCCTGGCAGCTGCATGATCTGCAAGGCTTGTTTGCCCCAGATTGGACCTGTGCTTTGGCGCTCCAACTCTTCATCGACTGCTATCTTCAGTTTCTCGACTTCCTGCAACAGAGCCAGTTCCTGACGGATCTGCATCTTCTCCAACCCACTGATCGAAGATTGCACATTCCACCAGCCCTGGTCCAGAATGCCTTCTTCTGGCAGCAGCAAGTTGTGTTTGTGCAGCAAGCTCTGCAGGCGATTGCGGATCATTGTGGCCGTGCTTACCAACCGGCTCCGATATGAAATGAAGGCGCGCAGTTCCCTCACCTCCATCGGCGGCACCCACACTTCGGGCACGATGCCTCCCACGAGCAGCTTCAACAACCGCTTGATATCTTCCTTGTCCGTCTTGACCCTCGCGCCTGCGAGTTCCCAGACTTCAGCAGCATTCGCCACCAAGACCCGGCTCGCCAACGGCGCCACAATGTCGTAGATCGCCCATACATTCGTGGTCGTTTCCAGCACCACTATATCCCCCGGACGAATATTCTTCTTCGCCCACTCGCCAAACTTCTCGATGCTTACTCGTCGTGGCGTGAGAACCCACTCCTTCTCCTCATTCCACCCTCCCACCAGGATGTATTCCCGGTGGGTATCAAGGCCATGTACCTTTCGTAGCCTCTTGTATCTTGTCCTTTTTTCATGCTAAACTCCTCTTATGTTTGGGACGTGGGTTTCGGGTTTTGAGCTGCAGGTACCGATGCGGGCTCTCGGCTTCACTTTGCCGGTCCCAGATTAGTCTCCGCCGGGTGTCCAATTAACGCAGCGGGCTTGGATCTCACTCTCAATGAGATCCTTCCCATACCGGCGGGCGGACAACCCAAACGCTCTCGTCCCTTCCGCGTTCCCGGCGATCAATCACCCTTAAGGATACGCGGAGTCCACGTCCCAAACAAGGACATTCTAATAACGCGGGCCGTTGGCACGCCCCTGAACAATTAGAAAAGGGCTTGATTAATTGAACAAAAAGGTGTATCTTTATTGTAGAAACAAATAGGAGATAACCTTATGCTCACAAAAGTTCAAAAATGGGGCAACAGCCTTGCCCTGCGAATACCAAAAGCCTTTGCCGTTGATGCCCAACTGGAAAACGATTCATTGGTAGAAATCAGTATCGTCAAAGGCAGGATTGTTATCACGCCAGTCCCAGCGCCAAGTTGGACGCTTGATGAATTGTTAACAGGGATCACAAAAGATAATCTTCACAACGAAATTGACACCGGAACATCCTTGGGGAATGAAGCTTGGTGAAACTATGGCATATGTTCCCGAAAGTGGCGACATTGTTTGGATTGCATTCAATCCACAAGCAGGACATGAGCAGGCAGGACACAGACCAGCCTTAGTTTTGTCTCCAAAGGCTTATAACGGGAAAGTTGGTTTAGCCCTTCTTTGCCCCATAACAAGCCAGGTCAAAGGTTATCCATTTGAAGTTTTGATGCCTGAAGGTTTAGAAATCCAAGGCGCAATCCTATCTGATCAAGTAAAAAGCCTTGATTGGAAAGCAAGGAAAGCCAGATTTAGTTGTAAATTGCCGTCCGAACAATTCAATGAAGTTATCAAGAAATTAAACACCTTAATTCATGAGCAGCCGTAAAACATAAAAATCTTAAGGTCAAAAGGCGTGCCAACACGGCGTGCACGCGGACGGCTGGATTCGCACCGCCAAAATGACCTTTTTCATGGCTTTAGGTTTTGTCCGTTTCGTGGGCAAGTCTCGTCCCTCCAGCCGCCGGTACCGATTACTGCAGTTGTCAAGTGCTGAGATAAATTCCTTCTAATTGGGTTTCACCAAACATCTAAAACAAGATCTGCCGATTGAGATCCTTTTCTCACGGCAGTTTTTTATTATTCGGGTTCGTTTCTTTCATTATTAGGGAACGCTTCGCCACCCCCGTCAGCCTTTGATCTCAATAAGTCCAATCCAAGGATTTCGATAAACTCAATCCAAGTCTTCGTGCCGGGGTTGTTCGCGCTCTATTCGGTTTTTCTTTCGCTTTTTTCAGGCTAGGCCCAGCTCCTTGATGCGCGCCAACACTTCATCTCTCGGCGCCAATCGTCTTGGAACATTCTTGCGTACAAAGCGCGTAATGTCCGTCTCGACACCCAATTTCATCAGCGCGTATTTGGCGAACTGTTTGTAGGTCAAACCCTGGCGAACGTCCTCGCTCAAGCTCCAAGAGAGCAATAGCATTTTGTACGCCAGGTCTTCCTCAGTTGCATGGATATCGGTCTCTTCCTTACTCAGGACATGCCAGATGGCGATTAGTAACTTCCGGGCAACCACCACAATCGCCTGGTTCGGTTTGCGCATGCGCTGCAGGTGTCTCTCGTATTCTGCCTTCCAAAAGGGCGAACTCCGCACTGCCCGCCAAGCTGCTTCTACCATTGCCCAGCGTAATTCCCGGCGTCCCTTCTTGGTGATCTTCTTTTCCTTGTGAGTTTTGCCACTGTCGTGCACGCCTGCACCGATGCCTGCATAGCCTACCAACTGCTTTGCATTTTCAAAGCGCGAGATGTCTCCAATGGCAGAAAGCACTGTCATTGCCACAACGAACCCTATGCCTGGCAGCTGCATGATCTGCAAGGCTTGTTTGCCCCAGATTGGACCTGTGCTTTGGCGCTCCAACTCTTCATCGACTGCTATCTTCAGTTTCTCGACTTCCTGCAACAGAGCCAGTTCCTGACGGATCTGCATCTTCTCCAACCCACTGATCGAAGATTGCACATTCCACCAGCCCTGGTCCAGAATGCCTTCTTCTGGCAGCAGCAAGTTGTGTTTGTGCAGCAAGCTCTGCAGGCGATTGCGGATCATTGTGGCCGTGCTTACCAACCGGCTCCGATATGAAATGAAGGCGCGCAGTTCCCTCACCTCCATCGGCGGCACCCACACTTCGGGCACGATGCCTCCCACGAGCAGCTTCAACAACCGCTTGATATCTTCCTTGTCCGTCTTGACCCTCGCGCCTGCGAGTTCCCAGACTTCAGCAGCATTCGCCACCAAGACCCGGCTCGCCAACGGCGCCACAATGTCGTAGATCGCCCATACATTCGTGGTCGTTTCCAGCACCACTATATCCCCCGGACGAATATTCTTCTTCGCCCACTCGCCAAACTTCTCGATGCTTACTCGTCGTGGCGTGAGAACCCACTCCTTCTCCTCATTCCACCCTCCCACCAGGATGTATTCCCGGTGGATATCCAGTGCCATGTACCTTTCGTAGCCTCTTGTATCTTGTCCTTTTTTCATGCTAAACTCCTCTTATGTTTGGGACGTGGGTTTCGGGTTTTGAGCTGCAGGTACCGATGCGGGCTCTCGGCTTCACTTTGCCGGTCCCAGATTAGTCTCCGCCGGGTGTCCAATTAACGCAGCGGGCTTGGATCTCACTCTCAATGAGATCCTTCCCATACCGGCGGGCGGACAACCCAAACGCTCTCGTCCCTTCCGCGTTCCCGGCGATCAATCACCCTTAAGGATACGCGGAGTCCACGTCCCAAACAAGGACATTCTAATAACGCGAGCCGTTGGGCGGCAAAATGTGAGTTTGAGAAAGGGAACAAAAATTGTATGATTGGAAATTAAGAAAAGAGTTCTCTTACGCAACTGGGAAAATAAGATACGATATTGAAGGTGATGGGCCTCCACTTGTTCTTGTTCATGGTACCCCTTGGTCTTCCTATAACTGGCGTCATATTATCCCTGCGTTGGCAAATTGGTGGACAGTATATTACTATGATTTGCTTGGCTATGGTCAATCCGAGAAGTATTCTGACCAGGATGTCTCACTAGGAATTCAGAATAAAGTACTCGCTGCTCTCTTAGATCATTGGGAGTTGAAATCCCCTTTTGTGATCGGACACGACTTTGGTGGAACAACTGTATTGCGCACCCATCTCCTGGAAAAACGAGATTTTCGTAAGATAATTCTGATAGACCCTGTAGCAATTGGCCCATGGGGTTCTACATTTTTTCAACATGTGAAAGAAAATCAATCAGTCTTTTCTGACTTGCCAGATTATATCCATGAAGCAATGTTGTTGGCCTATGTTCGTGGTGCGAGCTACCATCCACTGGCAAGCGAAACATTGTCAGATATTATCAAACCTTGGCTGAATGAGACTGGCAAAAGTGCATTTTATCGTCAGATTGCGCAAGCAGATCAGCGGTTCACTGATGAGATAAAATCCATATATGCTTCTATAACCCGTCCAGTACTTATCCTGTGGGGTGAACAAGATGAATGGATTCCGATTGAGAAGGGAAGAAAACTACATCGTTCTATGCCATCATCTAAATTTGTAACAATATCAAATGCAGGTCATTTAGTACAGGAGGATGCGCCAGCAATAGTTGTTTCTCATATGATTAAGTTCTTTACCCAAGAGGAAGCACCCAATGGATGAGCCGTCCACCGATAAACACCGATAAACAGCAGTGTCAAGGGTAGAAGCAAAAACTGAGTGAAGAAGGCTCCGGGTCTTGAAAAAGGCATCGGGGCTTTTCTTTTTAGGGTGATTTTAAAGCTGAAGTTTATCGAATTTCCCGTTTACTGGCAGCCTTCCACAGCCCTACGCACCAGTTTCATGCTAGGGTTTGCCGGTCAAACGGAACATGTCAGGATTGTCTACTCTGTTCGCTTCAGTTCCGGTCTCAATGCCAGAACTTCTGCCTCACTGGCCAGATTGCGCTTGTATCTTGGGTTGAGTGCGATCTGTTTCAGATCATGCCCGATCCCCAGCCGCATCAGGTAGTAGCGTGTGAATTGCTGGCGGGTCAATCCATCCCGGTCCTTCTCACTTAGCTGCCACGACCAGGTCAGGTATTTGTAGGCAATCCGTTCGTGTGAAAAGTGCCGGTAGGGTTGGCAGCGGCTCAAGACATACCAGACCAGTACAAGTAAACGATGAGCGATCGACCACGATCGCCTGGTTCTTGTGCATCCGACGGCAGAGTTCGTTGAAACGATACTTCCACAGCGGATCAGACTTTACAGCTCGTTGCGCCACTTCTACCATCGCCCAGCGCAGATCCTTCCGCCCTTCCTTAGTGATCTTCTTGCCGCGCAGTTTCACCCCGCTCTGCTCCAGCCCAGGCGTCAACCCTGAATAGCTTGCCAGGTGTCTTGGGGCTATCGAAGCGACTGATCTCTCCGATCGCTGCCAGCACTGTCATCCCAGTTATCACACCGAACCCAGGCAACTGCATCAAGTACATCATGCTCTCCGCCCACGGTTTCTGGTGGCTCATGCGTCTCAATTTTTTGGTGATCTTCTCGGTCTGCTCAACAGGTGTTTTTTGGTGCTCATATCCAACTCGAGCTGGAATTTCTCTGAGTCGGATAGCTCATCATCCTGCTGCCATTTGGTATTCTTCTCGTTGAAGCGTTTCCCCCTGGCATGGCTCAGATGGTGACGGTGGGCCACACTGTGCATCCGGTTGACCGTCGCGGTATGCATCCCTACCAGATGGCGCCGCTGCGATAGCAGATAGCGCAGGTTGCGCACATGTGCCGGTGGTACCCAGACCTCCGGGACCATGTTGGCTGCCAGCAGCCGCGCCAGGATCAGGGTATCTCGGATGTCGGTTTTCACCCGTGCACTGGCGATCTGCTTTACCTTGATCGGGTTGGCCACCAGCACTTTCTCCGCCAACGGCTCCAGCAGGTCGTAGATATGCCAGGCATTGGTCGTTGATTCAATTACCACGTAGTCTGTGGGTTGAATGTGTTTCACCTGCCACACTTCCAGATCCCCGTGCTCGATCCGCACTGGCTCTAGCACCACCTGGCCTTCAAAGTTCACTCCGGCCACCACACTATAGTGCTTGTGAATGTCCAGCGCCAGATACCGGCGGGAAAGTCTTGCAAGCAACTCTTCATTCATGCTACACTCTCCTTAGTTCGAATGTCCCGCAATCCCTGCGGGATAGGTGGGGCGTGGATTTCAGGGCATGGAGTGATACACACCAATTCGGGCTCTATGTCCCAGACGAGAATCCACCAGGCGACCAAGTAACAACACGAGCGGAGAATTGCGACTTCTCTCTCATGGGCGGCGTCGGTCTACCCAGATGCTCCTGCCCCGGATGGCATCCCCGGTGATGCGTCATGCTACACCATAGGATACCATCCGCCACGCCCCACCTGTTTCATTCTAGTAACAGTGCATGCACGCGGACGGCGGTACTGGCTCCGCTAAAATGACCGATTCTGAACGAAAACCTTTTACCGCTAAATCATTTGGTTCTCACCGCCGCCGGTAATGCGAGCCGTTGGGCAGAGCATTTGTGACTTGGAGGAATGAAGGAGTTTTAGGAGTTTCAAGAATGATTGTTCTCTTCTTAGGTGTAATTGGTCTTTTCGCCTTTGTTTTCGGTGTGGGAATTTTAGGTTTACTGTTACGAAAACATCCATCCATCGAAAACGCTGAAAAATACAGCCGCATCGCCCATTTTCTGTTCTTTGCAGGTTTTGGTATACCCTTTATTGTGTTGGTTTTTTATCCTGGTCTTACACATTTAGATGAACTTGTCGGTTGGAAGCCTTTACCACTTAAACCCGTCTTTCTTGTTATTGGTATGGGCCTTGCTATTCCAGGTTTATATCTGCTTGCCATCACAAACAAATATCTGCGCGTCCTTGGAAAAGGAGCGAATCGTTTCGATTAACAAAACAGGTTGTCGATAAGAATATTTACAAGTACACCCGAAACCCCATGTCACTCGGATATTATTTATTTGCCCTTAGCATTGGATTCGTTTCGGGTTCAACACTCCTAACACTTGCTATTCTCTTTGGTCTTATTCCAGTGCATATCTTTTTCCTTAAGTCTTTCGAAGAATTCGAGCTTGAACTTCGCCTAGGAGAATCGTATAAAGAATACAAGCAGAAAACACCTTTTCTCATTCCAAACCTATCAAGAGATGGTTGGTAAATTCGCTCTGCCCACCGATAAATAGCAGTGTCAAGGGTTGAAGCAAAAATTGAGTGAAAGACGCTCCGAGTCTTGAATAAGGCATCGGGGCTTTTCTTTTTAGGGTGGTTTTGAAGCTGAAATTGTCGGATTTTCTGTCTACAGGCAGCCTGACACGCCCCCACGCACCAATTTTCGTGCTGGGGTTCGCTGGTCGAACGGAACTTGCCCGAAGGTTTACTCGGTTCGCTTCAGTTCCGGTCTCAATGCCAGAACTTCTGCCTCACTAGCCAATCTGCGCTTGTATCTTGGGTTGAGTTCGATCCGCTCCAGGTCTTGCCCGATCCCCAGCTTCATCATGTAGTAGCGTGTGAACTGCTGGCGGGTCAGTCCATCCCGATCCTTTTCATTCAACTGCCAAGACCAGGTCAGGTATTTGTAGGCAATCCGTTCATCTGAAAAGTGCCGGTAGGGTTGGCAGCGGCTCAAAACATACCAGACCAGTACGAGCAATCGATGAGCGATTACCACGATCGCCTGATTCTTGTGCATCCGGCGGCAGAGTTCGTTGAAACGACACTTCCACAGCGGGTCCGATTTCACTGCCCGCTGTGCCACTTCTACCATCGCCCAGCGTAAGTCCTTCCGCCCTTCCTTGGTGATCTTCTTGCCACGCAACTTCACCCCGCTCTGCTCCAAGCCTGGAACCAATCCGGAGTAGCTCGCCAGATGCCGGGGGCTTTCGAACCGGGTAATGTCACCAATCGCGGCCAGGACCGTCATGCCCGTGATCACCCCGAAACCCGGCAACTGCATCAAATACATCATGCTCTCTGCCCACGGTTTCTGGTGGCTCATACGCGCCAATTTTTTAGTGATCTTGTCCCTCTGCTCTGCCAGGTGTTCTTTGGTGCTCATATCCAACTCAAGCTGGAACTGCTCCGAATCGGACAAATCATTATCCTTCTGCCATTTGGTGTTCTTCTTGTTGAAGCGTTTCCCCCTGGCATGGCTCAGATGGTGACGGTGGGCCACACTGTGCATGCGGTTGACCGTCGCGGTGTGCATCCCTACCAGATGCCGTCGCTGCGACAGCAGGTAACGCAGGTTCCGCACGTGCACCGGGGGTACCCACACTTCCGGAATCATATTGGCTGCCAACAACCGTGCCAGGATCAACGTATCGCGAATATCAGTCTTCACTCTAGCCTGCGCGATCTGCTTCACCTTGATCGGGTTCGCTACCAGTACTTTCTCCGCTAACGGCTCGAGCAGATCGTAGATATGCCAGGCATTGGTCGTCGATTCGATCACTACGAAGTCTGTGGATTGAATATTCTTCGCCAGCCAGTTCTCCAGGTCCGCGTGCTCGATGCGCACCGGCTCCACAATCACCTGGCTTTCAAAGTTCACTCCGGCCACCACGCTATAGTGCTTGTGAATATCCAGCGCCAGGTAGCGGCGAGAAAGTCTTGCATACAGCTCTTCATTCATGCTACACTCTCCTTAGGTTTGAAGGGTGGGGCGCGGATTTCCCTGGCAACGCCCGCCAGGGCAGTTGTTGGGCACGAGTCATACACACCGATTCGGGCTTTGTGTCCCAGACGAGTATCCACCGGGCGACCAAGTAACACCAAAGGCTGAGATGGCACTCTCTCCCATGGGCGGTGTCGGTCTACCCAGATGCTCCTTGCCCCGGATAGCATCCCCGGTGAAGCGTCTTTCTGCTTCCCAGGATACCATCCACCGCGCCCCACCTGTTTCATTCTAGTAACACGGCGTGCACGCGGACGGCTGGATTCTCACCGCCAAAATGGCTTTTTCGTAGTCTCAGGTTTGTTGCGTTTCGTGGGCGAGTCTCGTCCCGCCAGCCGCCGGTACCGATTACCGCAGTTGTCAAGTGCTGAGATAAATCCTTCCTGATCCAGTTTTACATCCGCCCAAGAACAAAATCTGCCGATCGAGATCTCCTTTTCACAGCAGATTTTTATATTTAAGATGGTTTTTCTTCATCTACAGGGAATGCTTCGCCACCCCCGTCAGCCCTTGATTTCGATAAACTCAATCCAAGTCTTCGTGTCGGGGTTGTTCGCGCTCTATTCGATTTTTCTTTCGCTTTTTTCAGGCTAAGCCCAGCTCCTTCATGCGCGCCAACACTTCATCTCTCGGCGCCAATCGTCTTGGAACATTCTTGCGTACAAAGCGCGTAATGTCCGTCTCGACACCCAATTTCATCAGCGCGTATTTGGCGAACTGTTTGTAGGTCAAACCCATGCGCACGTCTTCATCCAGGTCCCAGGACAGGACTAGCATCTTATACGCCAGGTCTTCTTCACTGACATGGATGTCGGTCTCTTCCTTCGTCAACACGTGCCAGATCGCCACCAACAATTTCCGTGCGATAACTACAATGGCCTGATTTGGCTTGCGCATGCGGCGCAGATACTTCTCGAACTGCTCTTTCCAGTACGGCGAGATGCGGATAGCACGCCATGCTGCTTCCACTAACGCCCAGCGCAGTTCTTTGCGTCCTTCCTTGGTGATCGACTTCGTGTGATGTTCCTGACCGCTGTCATGCACCCCGGCTCCCAAGCCCGCATAGCCAACCAACTTCTTGGCACTCTCGAAGCGGGATACGTCCCCTATGGCTGACAAGACCGTCATAGTGAGCACCACACCAAACCCAGACAGTTGCAGGAGTTGTACCGCCTGTTTGCTCCATGTCTCTCCCAGGCTTTGCCGTCCTAACTCCGCGTCCACTTCTGCTTTGTGCCTGGCAAGCTCTTCCAGCATGGCCAATTCCTGCCGGATCTGAATCTTCTCCAGCCCACTGATCTTCTGTGTCTCCCACCAGCCCGGGTCCGTTAGGGCACCTTTGGGTAGGTTCAAATTGTGACGGTGGATCAGGCTCTGCAGGCGGTTGCGGATCATCGTGCTGGTCTTCACTAACCGGTTACGATACGAGATCATCCCACGCAACTCGCGAACGTGTGCAGGCGGCACCCATACTTCCGGCACAATGTCGGCGATCAACAACCGCAACAGGCGCTCGATATCCTTCTTGTCCGTCTTCACCCGCGCCTCGGCGATCTGGCGAACCCCTCCGGCGTGCGCTACCACCACGTATTTCATCAGCGGCGCTACAATGTCGTAGATGTCCCACACGTTGGTGGTCGTCTCCAACACCACTGCATCCCCCGCTCGTAGGTTCACCACCGCCCATTCGCCAAACTTCTCCATCCCGATCCGCCGCGGTTGCAACACCCATTCCTGCCGGGCGTTTTGTCCCCCTACCAGGCCGTATTCCTTGTGAATGTCGATGGCCAAATATCTTTCTATTCCGCTTGTATCCCTGGCAAATTTCATGCTACACTCCTCTTGTCTGTTGTTCCCCGATCATCCATCGGGGCCAGTGTGGGACGTGGATTTTTGGGTTTGAGTGGCAGGTACCGATGCGGGCTCTATCTCCCAGATTAGTTTCCGCAGGTGCCCATATAACGCGACGGGTTCACTTCCGTGCAGAAGTCTTCCCATACCGGCTGCCGGGCACCCAAACGCTCACGCCCTGTCTGCGTTCCTGCGGCGGTATCACCCCTAGGATACGCCGACACCACGTCCCACACAAGTACATCCTAATAACGCGAGCCGTTAACGCGAGCCGTTAGTTGCCAATTCAGGGAAGAAAATGACTGCTAATTGGAACACAGCCTATCAACAGCGTCCTTTCATGGAAAAACTTCCGCATGCCGGCGTTGTGAAGTTTCTTGAATATTTGAAAATTCAAAACGCAAGTCGGATTCTTGATCTTGGCTGTGGTGATGGTCGTCACTTGATTTTCCTGGCCAGGCAAGGATTTATCCCGATTGGGGTTGATAATGCAATTTGGGGAATTCGTAGAGCTAAGGAATGGATAGAGAATGAAGGCTTGAAAGTAGAATTGGTGTGTGCAGATATTCGTTGCTTACCTTGGAACGATGAAAGTTTTGACAGCGTGATTTCTATCCAAGTAATCCATCATCAACTGTTATCTGCAATTGGGGAAACTCTATTGGATGTGAAACGCATCTTGCGAACAGGTGGCTTTTTCTACTTTACCGTTCCAAAATTCCCCCCTGGTAACTGGAAGAATAACATGTATAAAGAGATAGAAGAACATACATATGTGCCTTTAGAAGGTTTTGAAAAAGATTTACCGCATCATATGTTTACAAGAGAAGAACTGGCCTCCGTCTTGAATGAATTTGAGATAGTTGAAATCAAATCTGATTCGACAAAGCACTTAGGTGCGCTCGTTTGCAAAGTATGAATTTCGGCAAAATGGCAACTAACACGGCGTGCACGCGGACGGCTGGATTCTCAGCGTTAGTATTAATAAATTGATGGAAACTTAAAAGTTCTTTTACTCATAACTTAGGTAAATTAATTCCAAAATCTGACACAACAAAAATTCAATCATACTTTAATCCTTCGGGGAGTATTTGCTCTTTGTATCAAGAACCAGAAAGGCTACCAATAGCGAGTTAACCCGATTTTCAAATTCATCCGCAACAAAGCCGCCATCGTCTTTAAATTCTTTCAATCTTTTCAGGCCGCCCGCAAAATCTTCATCCGTTCCTACCCAGCCGCCGGTATCCAGCAAACAGCGCGCGAGACTTTCCCGCCAAAAGGAGGCGGGACTTTCCCCTGACGAGAACGATATAGCGAGCGGGTAGGCAGCCGAGCCTTATTATTTCCAGGATATGCTAAATGACACAAATGATCGCCAAAACTGCCAAAGGTCCAATAGAATACCGTCTTGAAGGCAGTGGCCCTGCTATCGTTGTTCTAAATGGCGGACATTGCAGCCGGGAAACTCGTCTTTCTCACGAGAAGTTGACCGAGCATGGTTTCTCAGTCTTAACCCTCCCGTCCTGGCTACGACAGCACACCATCCGAGGCAGGGAAAAGTGCTCAAGCAGCAGCCGATGCGCTCGCTGTCCTCCTGGATACATTACAAATTGCAACGGTAGATGTAATTGGCATTTCCGCAGCCGGACCAACCGCCCTGGCGTTCGTGCAACAATATCCTAGTCGTGTACGCAAACTAATTTTGGAGTCGGCAGTGACAACCGACTGGGACGAACAAACCAAAAGGCGCTCACGTATTGGATTTGGACGCGCGGCAAAGATAACCTGGGCATTCATGCACAGCCTGTTGAAACTATTCCCAACTATGATCATAAAAGCCCTTATGCATGACTTGACCGTTCTCGATGTCAGCATGGTGCTCGAACGGATGAGTCCAGACGACCTTGCCTTTGTCAAACGCATGCTTCAGACCTCCCAAGCAAGTACAGGGTTCGTCAACGACATGGAACACAAGGTAGAGAATCTATCCACAATTACCAAGCCTGTATTGGTCATGTACTCCCCTAATGATGGAACCGTATCCCCCGAGAATGCGCGACGGATTGCGAACGAAATTGCTACGAGTGAACTCTATGAAGTGCTATCGGATACGCACCTGATTTGGATTGGTGATTCTGCCAAGGATGTATGGCAAAAGCGATTGTCATTTCTGCTTTCATAATGCCGCTCAATCAAATAAAAAGGCTGCCTATCACAGCGTGCACGCGCACCCCGCTAAGAACATGCGGGACCGGCGACTGGAATCACACTGTCAAATTGGATTTATCTTATCCTTGGGTTTTGATCGTTTTGCAGGCGAGTCCACGCCCTCCAGCCGCCGGTAAGGGGGATCGTTTGTCTTCGTTCTCGTACTGAAAGTAATTTTAGAAAACCACAACCCCTTTGACTTGAGGAAGTAAATGGAGCTTTCGCTATGGCTCCCGCCTTTTGCCATTAAAACCTTCTTTCAATCCATTGGAGATCCTAACACATATATTCTTAAGTTTTTCATTGTTTGATTTTCTCGGATAGGCGTTGATAGGGCAATCGCATTTCAAGAATTCTTAGGTTATGGGTAGTGAAACCTTACCGCTCACCTTTATGTTTTTGGCTCTGGAAGTTTGCACACATCATCTAGCTAATTCTTTTCCGGCTATGGTTTTGACTTCTTGCCTGGGCTCCATGGAAATCTGCTGACTGGTTGTTCCTCGACTTCTCGCCAAATGTAACTTCCGCATCATCTTAAAATGCAACTCTATCTAATATCTCCCCAATTCCTCAGCAAGTGGTGTGAATAATTCAATCTTCCACGGCTCCATATGAGGGGCAATTGAACATGCTGAACTTAGAATGTAACCTCCTCCAAATTTTCCAACGCGGAGACACTCGCCCGCTTCAGCAATAACTTGCTCTTTTGCGGTATATTCGAGCAACGCCACCGAGTTCATATTCCCTTTCAGAAAGAGGTTGTTTCCGATACTTTGTTTAGCATCAGCTAATTCTACATTGCCCAGCGGAGGGGGATCCAACGTGTCAATCCCCATCGTACCAGTAGATGCCATCAATACTAGTCGGTCACCGATCCGCCCGCAAGTATGGGTATAAACGGGAACACTTACGGCCTTGACTGCCTCGGTGAACTCGACGCTCGAAGGGGACCACGAATTCTTCGTACATTTTTGGTGAGATGAACCCTCCACCTGCAAATGCGGAGGAAATGAGGACCGCGTCTACCCCATGCCGAGCCTGTGCCACCGCCCAAGCGATGCTCGCATCTGTGAGACGCTCCATCACCGCTTTGACCTTGCCATTATCTTCCAACAGACCGATGAGCGCATTTTGATAACCGAACAACTCCAGATATTGTGTGAATGGTGAGAATACTTCACCATGTATGGAGATGGTGTCACCGACTCTTGCACGTACAGCATCAATCGTATCCAAGAAATAATCTGGAACTTTGCTCAGCGGTCCAGAATCTTTCTTACCGTCCAGATATGGGATATGATACGTATTCCAAACATAGCCCGGATACTGATCGATATTCTCAAGATGTTCCGGATCGGTTGTGGGAAAATCGGCGCGTTGTTGTAACTCGGGGCGCGCAGTGTAAACATATTGAGCATTGTCATCCCACGGAACTATGGTTACATGCCCATTCTTCCAAGTGACCAGTTCTCCCTCTTCGGTTTTCTCCACACTCTTGATCTGATCGAGCACATTGCGTGGACGGCCTGGAATGTTGACGAGGATTCCATCAAACTGATAACGCCTCTGAAGCGTGACCAATGCTTCGGCAAATCCTTCACTCGTAAACCAGATTTCGTGCGGGGCAAGACTAGTGTTGAGAAAATAGTGCCCCAACGCCAGCTGGCACATGACGGGCACGCGATCTGGCAGTTTATGTTGCATTGCGAGCGTAATGCGTTCTTTGCCATTCATAAATTTATCCTTTGACTGCCCCGGCAGTCAGACCTTTGATGAATTCTCGAGCTAATAAAATATATAAAATCAATAGGGGTACAGCTGCTAGCGAAAGGACGGCGAGCGCCCGGGTCCAATCTGTCCGGTATTGTCCGAACAGAAGCGAAACGCCCAAAGCGACGGTCCGGGCTTTCTCAACACGAATGAAAACCAGCGGAAACCAAAAATCATTCCAAATTTTGATCATGTTGAAAATTGCCACTGTAGCCAGCGCCGGACGCAAAAGTGGCAACACTAAATTGCTGTAAATCTGCCATTCTGAAGCGCCATCCACCTTTGCGGCATCAAACATCTCACTTGGCAATTCCTTGATAAAAGCGGTGAGGACGAAAGTGGCAATTGGCATCCCCATTGCAATGTAAACCGGGATCAAACTCCAGATCGTGTCTTGAAGATTGAGCGCCTTGATGAGTTGGACCAAGTCAATGGTACCGAGTTGTATTGAAATCATCAATCCGGCAATAAAGAAAATGTATAAAAAATTCGTAATTGGCGATTTCCACTTGGCGAGGGCATAGGCGGCCATTGAGCCTATTAACAGGATGAGTGTGAGAGAAATTACGGTGACAATCATTGTGTTTGTGAAATATAGATCGAAACGTCCCGTTTTCCAAGCAGCTTCGTAACCAGCAAGAGTGAAGTTTTTAGGAAGACCAAAAGGATCGCGAAAAATCTCTTTTTGGGGTTTGAAGGAGTTTATGATCAAAGTCCAAATCGGGAAAAGGACGATCAAGGACCAAGCAGTGAGAACAATATAGGTGGGGATGCGGGCTAACTGTTTGCGGCTCATGCGATTCTCCTGACTATGCTTGATCATTTGTCTGACGGCGTGAAAAGTACAGCCAGGTCAAAACACCCGCCATTAGAATAATAAATGTCATTGTGGCAATCGTTGCACCCATACCCATATTCGGGATGCCAACTGGATGTTCTCCGGCAATGCCCGTACGATAGAATAGGGTGGCCAGAAGATCAGTCGAATATGCCGGTTCTCCCTTAGCACCAGCCATAGCGTAGATCACATCAAAAGCGTTGAAGTTGTCAACGAATGTCAGGATAGTCACAATCCCGATAACCGGTTTTAAGAGGGGAATTTTGATTTTCCAGAAAATCGTCCACTCTGAAGCCCCATCGATCCGGGCGGCCTCTAACAATTCGTCTGAAATCCCCATCAACCCGGCCAGGAACAAAACAGTTGGCATTCCGACCCATTGCCATGCCGATGTCAATGAGATAACCGGCAGGGCAAGATTTTCCCTTCCCAGCCAAGGAAGCGCCAGGGATTCCAAGTTCATCGCAATAAGGATTTTATTGACTGCACCCCATTGCGGATTCAAGATCAATGTCCACAAGAAACCGGTGACCAGCACAGACAGTGTGGCTGGCGCAAAAATTATGGTACGAAATAAATTGCGCCCTTTGAATTCAGATGCCAGCAGATTTGCAAATAATAGCCCAAGACTATTCTGGACAATCATATGAATTGAGAAAAAAATGCAGGTATGGAGTACAGCACCTGAAAAGCGTTCCCGCCAGAGGGGGTTCGTAAATAAATCGATGTAATTGCTGAGCCCAACGAACTGTGTTGGATTATATCCTTCCCCCTGATATAGGCTTAATCGTAATGAGTCCATTAATGGCCCGGCCATAAAGATCAGATATATCGCCAAGGCAGGCAGAAGAAATAATATCCATGTCGCTCTGGTGCGGAACGCTTTACTAAAAATACCTGCTTTTTTCTTTTCTAATGAAGTGGCCTGAGATGACGAAATAGTCTGTGTCATTGGGTCTCCTAATGTTATGGCAGGGACATTAATAACAAGTCCCTGCCATAACTCCGATACTAACAGAAACTTACTTGGTACAGTTCATCGCCGGTTCGTACCATCCTTCCAGCGCGGTCTGCAAGCTGTCCGCAGCCTCTTGCGGGGTCATCTCATCCTTCAACACTGCAATGACTGCATCGTTCATGGCGGTGTAGGCATCCACCTGGCCAGACGGTGGGGCCAGTAGTTTTTCCCAAACGAAACGGATATCCACACCGGCGGCTTCTTTATTGAAGCCCAGGAAGGTTTGAGCAACCGGATCGCTCAATTGCGGAACCTCTTTGCTGAGCGGGAAAAAGCCGGGGAGCTGATTGCCGAGAAGTTCCGCGAACTTGGGACCCTCAAGCCATTCAAGGAAAGTCATGGCTGCGTCCAGGTTGTCGGAGGCGGCGTTTGCACCAATGGCAGCATCGACGTGGAATTCCACAAAACTATCTTTGCCTTCGGGTGGGGGCGCATAGAAGACGCTCCATTTGAAGTCGGTTGCATCCTTTTCAAATGCACCTGTGCTCCAGGACCCATCGAACATCATAGCCGCCTGTTCCTGTGCAAATAGCTGCTGCGAATCATAGTAGCTGGTGGCTTCAAAGCCGGTCGGCAAGAAGGGCTTCAAATCCTGGATGCGCTGGAAGGCCTCAACCATGTCCGCATCGTTGAAGCAGCGGTCGCCATTCAAGTAGGCCATGCGGCCTTCATATCCGCCGATATCGCTTGGGATCAGTTGCATCATCACAACTTCATTGATATCCCAGGCGTCCTTAGTGCCGTTGGCAAAGGGGGTTACTCCGGCATCCTTAAGCGTCTGCGCGTCTGCCATCAATTCTTCCCAGGTGGCAGGTACCGACAGGCCATTGGCCTCAAAGATGTCCTCATTGTAAAAGATACCATGAGAAACTGCAATGATCGGAACCGCGTAAGGTTCACCGTCATCCGTGGCCCAAGGAGCGCGTGATGCTTCGGTGAAACTGTCGGTAATGCCAGGCAGATCCTTCAGAGACGCAATATAGCCCTGGTCGAACAATTCGCGACCAGTCGCAAAGGAGCGCACAAAGAACAGATCCGGACCAGTGCCGGTTTCGAGCTGGGTGCGCAGAGTCGCGTTATAGTCGGGCGGATTGGTTGGGTCGAATTTGACAGTAATGTTGGGATATTCCTGGTTGAAAGCTTCCGTAATTGCCGCCCAGGCATCCACATCATCTACGCGCCAGGAACCTAGTGTTAGGGCGACTGGTTCAGCGGCGGGTGCTTCTTCAGTGGCAACAGGTGCTTTCGTTGCAGCAGGCGCCTGTGTGGGGGCGGGTTGCTGCGGTTCAGCGGGCGCCGGGGTGGCTTGACCGCCACAGGCGCTTAGCACGATGCTGACGAGCATGAGAAAAACGAACAGTTTAGTACGCATTGTTTCTTCTCCTTTGAGATTGTGTTTTGTAGCTTTGTCAAAACGGGTTGTTCCGATTTTTTAATCTTTTCTATTGTCTCCTTTCCATTGAAAGCCACACGATAGTAGCAAGGCATCCAGTTCTCAACCTAGCCGCTCTAAACGATCGCTGACCTCTTGTGCGAACCTGTGGATAAATTCATGCACATACTCCGAAGCAGATATATCTATATCTGTGATAAGGGGCGTCATATCCATGGCAAAGGACAGCCCGGACGTTACGTCGACGCCGTGGGATTCGAAGTAGGTTGCATTGGCCCGGCGGCGGGCCATGGAGGCCAGATCATAGCGTTTGCCGCCGCTGATCTGTGAGTCGTACACGCCCAGCAAAGCCGCCTGCAGGTTTTCCTGCTGTGAAAGATCGAGGCAAACCTTGTCGTCATCGACCATCCAGTCCAGGCCGCGCCAGACTTCGCAGCCATACAACGTTTGCGGGCGTTCGTTCTCCGGTAAACTGCGGATGGCTGCGATCACTCTCAGCGCAACCGCGACGTGCGTATCGTGCTTGTCCGCCAGATTGTGCGTAAAAACAACTTGCGGGCGAGTGGCCTGTAAAACGGAAACAATATCTTCGACGGGTTGTGTAGCGCTACCATCCTTCACCACCTTGCTGGGGTGGTCCAGCAGGACCTGGGCGGCGTATTCGCCGACGACCGCCGCTTTGCGCTGCTCCTTGAAGCGCACCAGGCGCATCTCTTCGTCGCTGTACTTCTCATACATCCCGTTGCGCGGCGAGCCGCGACCGTCGGTTACCACCACGCCGGTGAACCACTTGTCCTCGCGCTGGAAACACTCCAGGATCGGCCCGGCGGCCATGATCTCGATATCGTCCTGGTGTGCGGCGACGCACAGGTGGGTGGTGCGCGCCAGGGCGGATTCTAACGGGGAGGCCGTCTGGAACGAAGATTTCTGCGGTGTCGAGATGAAATTTCATAAGAAACCCTAAATCATCGGCAAACTTGCTGCCGCGATCGATTGCCCGACCCGCCGGCTCTTTTCATCTGGCAATTGAATGTGAACGCGCCCGGACAACTCGGGGAACTCGGCCTGCAAGACGCTCTTTGCGCCTTCCAGGATCAGGTCCCCGCCGCAGCCGGAGGTGCAGCGACCTAAAATCAACACATGCTTGATATCGTAAAAATCGGCGTAGTGCGCCAGGCCATAGCCCAGATAGACGCCCATGCTCTGCCAGATCTTCTCGGCGCCCGCGTGCCCGGCTTCGAGCTTCTCCTGGACGAACTTCAGCCGGTCGGCGTCGGTCAGGCCGCTTGGGATCTCGATCCCGGCTTTGGGCGCCAGGCGAAAGACGCATTGTTGCGAAAAGTACGATGCTCCGCAGCCCAGGTCGCCGGACCATTCTTCTACGGGCGCGCTCGGGCTGTAGTCGACCGGGGCAAAGGCCAGTTCGTTCAGCCAGCCGGTGATGTGCCCGTTGGTGTCCACGTAGCCGGCGGCCTCGCTGGAGCCCATGGCGATGCCCAGGATGCCGTCATCTTCCAGCGACATCGAGCCGGCCAGGGCGGTCACGTCGCCGTCGTTGATGATCTCCAGCGGCACCCCGATTTCGTTGCGGATGCGCAGGAACAGGTTATTGACCTCGCCGAAGCGCTCTTGCGGAATGCCCCGGAACAACGACGCCACCATGGGACGGTTGTCGATGTAGATCCCGGCCGAACTGCCGCCGATCGCATCCACCCGGGATAGTTTGCCTGCCGCCGTTTTCAAAGCGGACATGATCTCCCGGTAATGGTACTCGGGGTCGGACTGTTTGCGCGGCTCCCAGACCACTTCTTCGCTGTAGACCACTGTTCCATCCAGGACGGCGCTCACCTTGCGGTCCGAGGCGCCCAGATCGAACCCGATGCGGGAGCCGTTCAAATGGCGGCCAAGCAGCTTCCCGGTCTCGCGCGCAGCGGGCACTTCGTCCGCCTCGCAGGAGATCACCTCAAACGTCCGCTCGTAGACCTGCTCACCCATGAAGCGATAGTCGAACTTCTGCCGTCCGTCAGGCGTGTAACAGGTGCTGATGTATTCCCCGATGCTTCGCGGCCCGCCGATGTAGACCCAGAACCCGCCGCGCTGCCAGAGCAGGAACTTGACCAGCCGCTCGACGTACTGCAAATTCGTGTCCGCATTTGGGTGGTCTGCCGGATAAACGCTCGTCTCGAACCGGGAGAATTCTCCCGCGCTTCGTTCCAGGCCAATGACCAGCGCTACGCCAATCGCCTTTACCTGCTTCCGGAAGCTGCGGTTTACCAGGACGGCCGGACGAAAACCCTCGTCCAGAGGCGGATAAACTTTCGGGGAAATAAGTTCCATCTGGGGCAACATTTGGTTGTCCTAATAAGTGGGTTGCAAAAAAAGCAGGGAATAATTTTCAAGCAACATAAAAGCGGACGCGCCCAGAATGCAGGCTCTGAACTCCAGGCTGCCCATTTCGAGTTGTGTATCTTGCGCCATGTGGGTCAACGCGGCTTGTGTCATCGCCTGCCGGACAGATTCAAGCCACAGATCGCCGAAGCGGGCCATATCCCCCGTCAACACAATTTTTTGGATGTTCAATACGCTGATCAAATTTGCCAGGGACGTGCCCAGATAACGGGCCGCATCAGAGACGACCTGTTGCGCCAGCGGATCAGCGGCCTGGCAGGCAGCTTCGATCGCACCAAGCGTGATATTCTGCGGATTTTTCCCCAGTTCTGAATGGCTATATTCCGGGGCCAGACGGATCGCACGCTGAGGATTGCCCGAGCGCTGGCCACGGTTTCCAGGCAACCATATTTTCCGCAACGACAGAGTGACCCGTTTTCCTGGACCACCACATGACCGATCTCGCCTGCGCCGCCGCCATCTCCCTGGAACAGGCCGCCGTTGATCAAGATACCGGCGCCGATGCCGTGCTTGATGGTGACGACGATTAAGTTGCTTTCCGAAGGGTGGTTTGCCCCATAAACGAACTCCCCGATGGCCGTGGCCTGACTGTCATTCAAGACGGATATGGGCAGGTTATAACGTGTTTCTAGAAGATGAGCCTAATGGCAAATCCTGCCAGTCCAAATTGACTGCATTGACCACGATCCCTTCCTGGGTATTGACCAGCCCGGGCGTTCCGACGCCGATGCCCACCAGCGGCTGCCAGCCTTTTTGGGTCAGTTGGTCCAGGATCTGGTAGACATACTGCAGCGCCTGCTCACCATCGCGTCTGTCGATCGGGATTTCAGCCGCCTCTTTGATCTCGCCCCGCAGGTTGACCACGGCCCCGATGAACTTATCCTGCGCCAGGTTCAGGCCGATCAGATAACGAGAATCCGCCACAAGGCTGAGCAAGATGGGGGCTTTGCCGCCCAGGGATTCGCCGTAGCCAATTTCTTCGACCAGGCCTTCCTCCATCAAACTGGTGACCATATCTGAAACGGTGGCCCGCGTCAGTTTGGTCAGACGCGCAATTTCAGCCCGGCTGATCGAGTCATGTTCGAAGATCGTCTTGAGCACAAGGTCGCGGTTGTGCAGTTTTGTTTTTTGGTGGGTAGCTTTTGCAGGCATTTTGATATTGAAAATCACATCGCGCTTGAAGCGGGTAAACCTAGAATATATCTATTTGCTTTCAGATCATAAAATTCCTAAATTGTCTTTGAAAGGCTAACACTTTCATTGTTTAACTAATGTCGTATCGTTTAATGTTTGCTGAGAGTATCAAAGAGCGAAACAGTCTTAGTTGGCTTTGGGGAGTACCGGTTTTAGTCGGTACTCCCTTTGTGTAGATCATTATTTACTGAGGTGTTTGAATTTAGTTTCCTTTAGTGATCTTCGCCTATTACTTTCCTTTGCTCAATGGTACAGTCACAGTTGCAGTCGCCATCGTGCTATTTCCAGCCCAATCCGTGACCTGATACGTGATCGTATAGATGCGGCCAGTACCGATGCCGGAACGTTCAGCTTCGGAGCTTGAAGGTCAGATCGTCTACTATCACAATGTCATTTGGTGTATCGCCATCGTCAGTGCCATTGTCTGGCTCGTTCGATGTCACAGACGACCAATGTAAGGGTTGGAGATGGGTCAAGGTTGTCCGATACTTGACTGTAGCGTTTACGGTGGTGTATTTGTGATTTGCTGGGCCATAGTGTTTCTGGTGAGACAGTGACATCGATAGTTGGAGGAGTTGTATCGACTATCATAGTGAAATTGGTGGTAGCACTGCTATCTGTCTTTGACACGGTCACTGTTGCTTGATACACGCCATCTTCAGCATAATCATGTACGCCACTGACTGTGTAGAGGCTGTTGATTGTTTTATTCGTTTTCTCAATACCATTCAACACGCCTTCTGAAGTTGTGCCATCACCCCAGTCAATTGTGGCTGTCAAACTTGCAAGGGATGCTCCCGGGGCAGCCACGGACGCAACTACGCCATCATAGTGAGCCAGATTCTGAATCATATCGGAGGAAGAGGCATCAACCCGCCAGGGCACCTGGGGCGAAGCATAGAAGTTTGTGCTCATAATCTGCCAGGCTGCCCCTCGTGAGACCAACCGATTTTCAAACGAGGCGAGAGTACGATCAGGAGCTGTTACCGGGTCGTATATCGGTGACCACCCAAGTTCGGCGGTCGCGGGTAGACGGCGGGAAGGCCTGGTACTCAACGTCCTAAATCGTGACCAATGTTTCGGACCAGAGCGCGGCTTCAACGCCGATGATGTTGGTGTCTGTAACCGCAGGCAACGTTGAAGACACTGCAGCACCACTTGCGTGAGCTTGAGTGAGTGCGGGTGTAAAAGAGATACCGGTGCCGGCGGAGACTACAGCCGCGCCACTAGCATGAACCAAACTGAGAGCCGGTGTGAAGGTTACTCCGGACCGGTCCCCTCGTGGAAGCGTTTTGTGCATGTGCCAGACTAAGCGCTGGGGTAAAAGTAATTCCAGTCCCAAACATACGTGACGGATGCGCCACTAGCGTGTGCCAGGGAGAGAGGCGATATCAAGTGTGACGCCCGATCCACTTGCACCGGAGTGTGCCGACTTCCGTGATCGTGCGCGTCTCCAAGTTTGCGCCGGTATCTACTGTGAGAGTAACACCGACGCTGAAACCAGTTACGCTTCCCACCTTGATATTCGAATCTCCAGCGGCCACTGCCGAGGAAAGCGAGGTGCTTCTACCCTCGCGTTCCGACATCGGTAACTGTGAGTATTTCAAGGTTGGCACCAGTATCGACACTCATCATCTGACCGACAACAAACCCGCCTTCGTTATTCACCTTGATATTAGTATCGCCTGCCATAGCCTCTACAAAGAGGGACCTATTCGTCTGGACGGCTGTGCCAACATCCGTGATAGTGACTGTCTCAAGGCTAGCACCAGTATCTATTGTGAGGGGGCTCCCAACAGCGAGGTTGTTGACGCTCGCACTTTAATATTTGTATCACCAATAGTGGCCGGGATGGCTAGCGTGGTGTTTGCAGCGGCAGTGCCGACATCTGTGACAGTGACAGTCTCAAGATTAGCTCCAGTGTCTATCGTGAGTGGGATGAAAGGAAGGAAACCAGAGGTACTGTTCACTTTTATGTTTGAGGCACCAGCGGTCGCAGCTGCAGCGAACGTTGTGCTCACGGTGCGCGATGGGATATACGTGGCAGGGTCGCTGGTCGAGCCCGACCAGTTGTAAAAATTCGAGATGTCCAATCGACCAGCCCAGGTCAAACCAAGTGGACCGGATGGGTTGTCCGGGTACTTCATATCCAGATATGTGTGGTTGGCCGGGGTCATGACGACCTGCATGCCCTTTGCGACTGCAGCTCGTCCAGTATCGCCACCGGAGCCGGTTGGCGATGAGTTGCTCCAGAATTGTGCAACGCCTGCAGGTGAGTCAGATGGGGTGAAGCCTGCCGAAGAGATGTCAGCCCAACCGAACGGTGCTTTGCCCTGCGCCCTGACGATTTCACTTTCCTGATCGACGAATGCATTGTACTGTTCGTCCGAAATGGAGGAAACCTCATCTCCACCCAAATCGTAATACGGGCTGCTGGACATCGCGCTGAGTTGGCTGATGATGTCAGTCAAGATCTCCCAGGTGTGTGGGCTCTCCGGACACATCGCGCTGTAACCGACGGATCCGCTTAGGTTCCACACTGGAGGATTGTTAGTGCTGCAATTAATATCTGGATAAAGTGGATAGGGAGGATTTGGACCAGTGTTGTACGACATGATGATCGCGTTGTTGTGGCCGGGGGAATCGACCTCGGGCATAACTGTCATAAAGTGGGCTGTCGCGTAGTTCACAACATCGATGTATTCCTCTTGAGTCCAGTAACCGCCGGGATCGTTGTTTATCGAAAACTGGGATCCGATATCTGTAAGCTCAGGTCGGCCGTTGATGACGATCCGGAAGCCCTGGTCGTCGCTCACATGCAGGTGCAGCACATTGATCTTGAAGGCCGAGATCTCATCGATGAGACGCTTGACCGCTTCTGGCGGTTCAAAATGCCGAGCAATATCGAAATGCATACCGCGGTACTGGTAGCGAGGGTAGTCGGTGATGCTCACACCGGGCATCGTCCACGGGCCTGGTTGCAACGTTGCACTCTCGATCCAGGGGGGCAGCAATTGCCTCAGTGTTTGTACACCGTAGAACAGACCGGCAGGCGCGAAGGCTTCAATCTGCACACTGGTCTCGGTCACATCCAGTTGGTAGCCTTCATTTCCTAGACTTGACGAACCTGATAGCCCGAGGGCAATATCACCTGCGTTGGCCCCATCTTCGGATATTGGCAATGCATATCCCGTAGACGGACGCAGGATCGCAGCTAAATCATTCGCAACGGCCACGGCGTCATTTCCACCGGATGTGACGACAATTCGAGTACTGGAAGAGAGCATAAAAGTCTCTCCGTTTGTTGTCAGTGACACAGGCAATGGGACAATTTGCGGGGAGGACGCCGGAGCGACATCCGCCGTACCGCTCGTCCAGGCAGGAGAGTCAGTCCTGGCGGCACTGACTGGAGTGAAATATGATATTGATGATATGAGCAATGCGATAATTATCGCTATCCTGCTCCAAACAGCTTTTTGGGACATTGGAAATTCCTTTCTATAAAATCTATGTATTATGGGCTCTAGGTTGTCAGTTCACCTCAGCGTAATTGCCCATCCAGAACGGTCGAGGGCGGTTATCGGATTGAATATGTTTTCACCTTCCTTTCTCTGCCTCGGCAACGCAATTATTTCAAACAATGTTGCCGTCGTGTCATCTCAACTGCTGGTAGGTGGTTTTTTATGCAAGCGTATTCTCATACCTGAAACAAAGTAGAGGCAACAAATAAGAAAGAGGTTGGTTCCCCAATTGATTTTGTAATCAATTGGGGAATTAGCCATGTTTATTGCACAGTTTCGATATACTCTGGGCTTGTACTTGATGCAAAGTTCCCAGATTGAGTATAGCTTGCGGTGATCGTGTGATCACCCAAAGTAAGGGCAGATGTCATATATGTTGCCTGACCTCCTGAAAGTGTCCGCGAGCTAACATTGACTCCATCTACATAGAACCGAACTGTGCCGGTGGGAGTGCCTATTCCGGGTGTAACAGCGGCAACTGTAGTAGTGAATGTTACTGTTTGTCCAACGAGAGCGGGATTGATACTGCTTGTGATGGATGTGGTAGTACTTGCTCTATTGACCACTTGAGAAAGCACAGGACTTGTGCCTCCACTCAAGCTGATATCATTAGCATAGACGGCTGTAATACTTCGAGTTCCCCGAGCCAGGCCCGTGGGAGTCGTTGTATATTGCGCCTGACCATTAGCATCAATAGGAATCGGCGCTCCAAGAATTCGAGTTACCATTCCTGAACTGGATCGTGCCTCCGGACGGAATTGGAGCATTCGGGCCTTGGATCGCTGCTGTTACAGTTGCGACAAAAGTGACACTTTGTCCATATTCTGAAGGATTAAGGCTACTCGAAACTTCAACGCTTACGCTGTTGAAGGTTCTGATGAAAACATCAAGCACCCCATCACCGATTTTGACCGGACCTTCAATCCGATTCTCGCCAGGAACGGAGCGAATTAGGGATGCCTGCGCAACAAGTGTGTCTGATTGTGAAAACATATCGGCTGCGCTAGCGAGATCGCCGTTGAGGCGCGCCTGTTCTGCATCCAATGCCAGGTTGAAAGCCTGACCCCATAGCACAGTCGCATCGAGCCAGTTACTCGCGTCATCAAGCAATCCTTCATCCGTTGGACCAGCTCGGATTTCGCCTGGGGCGCTAGCAATTGCCTGCGCTAAAGGCCGGATTTCGTCGATTGCTACTTGGTAATCGCCTTCATTCCATCGCATCCAAAAGTCTTCCACGGCTGCGCTCAGTCCAGGTGCTTAAGTCAGCCAGGGATTTGTTCCGAATGTTGGGGCATAATAGTTTAGATCAAAAAACGTTAGCAACGCATTGACAGTCGCTGGGGCGCCGTGCGCTAGATACTTTGCAGCTTCAACCCATGAGCGATTATAGTCATAGTCAAGATCATTCCAAGTAAAGTCAGCAACGGTAAAGAGAGCAACCTTGGAAGCCCCAGCCTGGTTCATAGGATTGGCCACAATTCCGTCCAGGTATTCAGACAAGCCTGCGTCACGCTTCTGATAAGGCGCTAATAGAAGGCGGCCAGCTGTTTGGCTGTAGTCGTTGACCGGGTAATTATCCCAAACGAAAACCTTCCGCCCGAATACAGTTGGAGATGCAACTTGTTGAGCCTGTGCGATTGTTATCGCTGGTGGAATTGTGTCAGTTCCAGTCCACATGATAACAATCCGTGGATCGAGACCACCATTCCATCCGCCTGTTCTGAGTTGCTGTTTGTAAGCAGTATCACTTAAGTCGCCATACTGGGTTGGAACCATCTGCAAAGGCTTTGCGCCCTCGTGTGTATCGATAAATTCATGCTGGATACGATTCAATAGGTCGACTTGTGCACGAGCCTGGGTAGTCTGGCTGGAAGAACCATAGAAGGCTTGGTCACTTGAGCAACGCCAAGCGGACAGGCTGATATCGTCCAATGGAATGGAAAATGCCCTAACACCCAGATCGTATATCGCCTGGAATTTGGCGATTAGAGCAGACCAGTCGGATTCTGATGTAAAGCAGATCGAGACCCCAGGCGAAAGTGCAAACGTGAACTTGACATGATGAGCATTAGCCTGACTCACTAGTTGACCAAGCTCCTCGTACTTATCGGATGGGTAAGGCACCCGCCATTGGTCGCGATGATATGGATCGTCTTTCGGCGCGTAGATGTAAGTGTTCATTTTTACATCGCCGTAGAATGCTAACTGGTCCATACGTTCCTGGAACGTCCATGGGCTACCATAGAAACCCTCGATCGTACCTCTGAGCGGCATCGACGGATAATCGATGATTTTTACACCTGCAATTCGAAATTCATAGTCAGTTGGGAAAACAAGTTGACGCAACGTCTGCGCAGCATAGTAGAGGCCATCATCATCAACACCTCCAAGTACTATATTGGCATCATTCGGTGTACCATCGACTGCAATGGCGTATCCTTCCGGACGCAGATCGGCTGGGACAGAAACACCCATATTCTGAAGTGATTGAGAGATGTCGGGTGTAGTCAACAAGCCAATCCGGATGGTAAGTGGTGCGGACCCTTTTACTGATTCACCAGCCAGAATCACTTCGATCTTTTCGGCACCAGCATTATTGATAGTGTCGATAACAGTATCACGAGTGGGCTGATCCACAGAAGTGTCAAGAATGACACGAACTTTCTTTTCAGTTACTGTGGCATCGCGCCCATTGGCTTCGAAATATTGTGGTGTCGGTGAGATAGTTGGTGTAAAATCGACCGCAGCGTTGGCGGGGGTGAAATTAGAAATTGACGATACGAGAAGCGCAATTATCATCAGGTTAAATTGAAACCTTATTGTGTTTCATCGAGCGTATCCTTTCTTCTAATCAGATTGTTATGAGTAGTAAATAGTGGATAAGCCTCGACCTAAAACCCGCCTAGAACGGTTGAGGACGTTAAATTAGATTGAGAGATTTTGACCATCCTTTCTCTGCATTGGCTGCGCATGCAAGTCCACAATGTTTTCAAATTGATACCGTTGATACTGCTTTGAGCTTATTTTGTCTTCTTGAGGATGGATCTGTTGAGAATAATAATCTTTGTTAGTTGACTAAATTTACAAAGATATAATACAGTAAAACGACTTCAAATACAATAGGTTTGGGAGTAGTTTTACATATTTTAAGGTTGACTATTGCCTTCTCGCTGACCACCAAGAAACTGTTTTTTCTCCTTGTATCGGGCAGTATAAGAGCCTCGTCTTTCAGCGATCTTCAATAGGTTGTCAACAGCAGAATCAACAACCTCATCTTTTAAAGTTTCCGGCAGATTTGGATCCAGGATTGCCTCTTGTGCCTGGCGCGATACAAAGTTCATGATCGCATCATCTTTTGCCTTCTGCCTACTATAATTTTTGCCCCTTTCTTTCATATTTCCCTACGGATCATTTGTCTTGTCTTGTTTTGTCGGTGTATGGTTTCCGACAAGAGAAGCGCTAGCATCGCTTCGTACACCTGATTGTCTTCAATCGTCCCTGTTTTAAAAATATCGTCTTTTTGAACATCTTGTAGGCTCTCAAGAGCTTCGAAAAATTGGTCATCGACTTTTACCCATTGATAGAGTGTGTTTTTATCAATCCCAAACTTCTGGGCTACGTCTTCAATCGTTGGGGCCTCAACATTTTGAGGCAATCCTGATTTGAGTTGCTCGTTTATTTCCTCAATTATCGGCGGTATAAGTTTCCGTTTATCTTTGCCATCATCACCCTCGTATATGGTGTGGTTTACCCCATCATGGTTTACCAGGAATACTTTTTCTCCCTTTTTCTCACTGCAAACGTCATGCACCAAACACGGATCATCTTTGATACCGATTCGTACAGACAAACCGCAGTCGGGACAGGTCCATTTGTGAAGCGTCGATTTGCCTCTTTCCGGTTTTGGCCTGAATAACGGTCAGTTCGTATCGCGGGCGGAAAAGAAATCTTTCTTACCCGCTAGTTGCTTTTATCGTTAACAACTGCACCCCCATCCCGCCACTTTTATTACTGCATCATACCTTCCCATTTCTAAATTGTGCTTGAAGGTAACCAGACCTTCAATAATCATACCAATCAGACCGTCCCCAATCATGGGAAGCCATTCCAGGTTCAGGCGGATAGACAATCCATGATTACAACCCATAATACTGCCGGGCAATATGTACCTTCTGCTGCAGGTGAGTGATGCGGCTTTCCAACGCCCGGATCATGTTCTCGACTGCTTCCGGACTGGTATCCAAACGATATCCTGCTTCCCCAGACGATGAAATGATCGGGAACATCCGGTTCCGCAGGCTTTCGAGGCCCTTGCGGATCTTGCGGTCGTAGGGATCATTGCCCAGATTACGTTGTGGTTCCACGCCGAAGACAATCCGAATCAGCCCTTGGCGGGTCAAGCCATTCGGGGCTTTCAGGAGAGCCTCCAGAATTTTGCGCTCGATCTCGGTCAGCTCGCCGGATTCCAGTTCGTTCAGCAGTTTTTGATATTGGGGTGTTCTTGCCTTCGTTCTCCTTGTCCAATGGGTGTGGATATTTTGTCCGGCAAATTGTATGCAATTGGGGGGAAGGGGTATTTACAAGGTGTCGCTTAAAAACAAAAGACTGGTTTGGTTACCAGTCTTTTTGATGAAAGTATCAGCACAATATCGCTGACCTGCGCTCTATTAAGTTTGATACAAACGATTGGATGTTGCCCGAAGCCTGACCAGTTCCGTACCCCACTTCCGGCGCTCCAACACTGGCGACGGATTGTTGCCAGTCAGAAAACCCGCAAAGTTTCTGGGGACAATCCACGTTCTTTTTCCCGCTATCGATACACCCATACTTTATCTACACCGATTATTTTCTGGCCTGACAACTTCTCCCAGGCTGCCGGCAGTTCCAAATCGTATTTAGACTGGCCTTTTTGACATATCAGGACTGGAGCACTTTCGGTGTGATTTTGATCTCTACCTGAGCATCCATTGTCTCCTCGGCAATGTGGTCCAAAAAGATAAGCTGGGCATACTGGTGCCGATTTTCAGGCGGGCAATCGATGGTTGTTGCGTGCCAACCGTCTCAGCCAGGATCGGGTGTTCTTGACTGATGTGGACCAAACTACCGGGTTGCCAGCCACTCATGCTGAAGTAATTGAAGCGCGACAGTATCAGGTTGAATGTCCATACTGTGAGCAGGAACAGGTTGGGCAACCGCCTGCCAGTTTGGAAATGGAGCAGACTTTTGGTGGGCGGTTGGAAGCCCCGGTGGTGTACTATTGTCAGGAACAACATAGGAGCTACGTGCGCACCCAGGATGCATTGCGCAATCTACGTGCCGTCGAAATCAGTCGGGGTGAGATCGACAACATCCTGCGGCGCGCCGGGCAGAGAGCGATCCAAAAACTTGCTGCGATTGAACGAGCGCTTCAAGAAAGCGCAGTGATTCATTGTGCCGAAACCAGCGCTCGTATGGATGACACCATTCCTTTGTGTCTATTGCTGCCTGTTACTGGCCTCTGGGCGAAAATCTATCGTGTCAAACCTAGCGGAAGGGCGGCCTGAATACTTTGCAACCCTTTTTGTATATTCTCAATCGAGTTGGCGTATGAGAGCCGCAGGTAACCCTCACCATACTGTCCAAATGAATTCCCGGGCAAGAGTGCCACACCGGCTTTTTCCAGAATCAGGTTGGCTAGTTCCGTTGATCCCATGCCCGTTCCGGTGATATTCGGGAAGACGTAGAACGCGCCCTGCGGTACCTGGCAGGCAAACCCGGGGATAGCATTCAACCCGTCTACGATGGCGTCACGGCGGCGCTGGTATTCGGCCACCATAACGTCTACCATTTCCTGCGGACCGGTGAGCGCTTCCAGTCCGGCGAACTGGGTGAAGTGGGCGGTCGCGCCGACCGAGTGGGTCAGCAACAGGTCTACGCGGGCGGCCAGTTCTACCGGCATGATTCCAAAGCCCAGACGCCAGCCGGTCATCGAGTATGTTTTTGAGAAGCCGTCCACAATGATGGTGCGTTCTTTCATGCCAGGCAGGGATGCAATGGAAAGCGCTTCGATGCCGTCATAGACGATGCGCGTATAGAGCTCGTCCGACATAATCCAGCAGTTGTAACGTTCGGCCTGCGAGGCGATGTGTTCCAGGTCCGCAGGCGGGATGACGCCGCCGGTCGGGTTGGAGGGCGAGTTTAGTATGATGAGCCTGGTCTTCTCGTTGATCAACGCATCGAACGCGTCCAGGTCGAACGAGAACTGGTTCTGTTCTAGCAAGGGAACAGGCACCGGCATGCCACCCGCCACCTTGATCATGGCTTCGTAGGTGGGGAAGCCAGGATTGGGGTAAATGACCTCGTCACCCGGCTCGACCAGGGCCAGGGTTGGGAAGAACAGGTTGGGCTTGCCGCCCGGGCTAACCACTACTTCGTCGGGATGGATCTCGATCCCGCGTCTGCGGCCGGCATCCTCGGCGATCGCTTCGCGCAGGGAGGGCATCCCGGCCGGCGGAGTGTAGCGGGTTTTGCCGGCCCGGATGGCTTCAATCCCCGCCTGGCTGACGTTCTCGAAGGTGGGATAGTCCGGCTGGCCGATCTCAAGATGGATGATCTCTTTTCCGGTGGATTCCAGTTGATTGGCGCGTGCCAGCACTTCGTACGCGCCTTCGGGTTTCAGGTGGGATGTGCGGTTGGCAAAAGGCATAAGGCTCCTCTTTTTGTAGCTTTTAGCGGTTAGCAATTAGCTTTTGCTAACCGCTAAAAGCTAATAGCTGATAGCTAATCCAGCTTCTTCACCAGTTCGTCGTACTCTTCATCCTTCATGCCGAACCAGTTCTCGGGGGCAGGGAAGGTCTTGTCGATGACTTCATCGTGGTAGGTCTTCAGGCCGTTCAAGATGACTTCCCCGGCGTTGCCGAACACCTTGGCCATCTTCGGCTTGAACTTGGGATACAGCCCAAACATGTCGTGATAGATCAGGAGTTGCCCGTGCGCGTCCGGCCCCGAGCCTAGCGACATGATGATGCAGTTCTCCGCGCGCTCCGTGATCAGCTTGCAGATGCGGTCGGGCACCATCTCGAGCAGGATGGCGAACGCGCCGGCTTTTTCGAGCGCCTTGGCGTCGTCGATGATCTTCTTAGCCAGCATGGCGTCCTTGCCCTGGACCCGGAAGCCGCCCAGCGCGCTGACGGATTGCGGCGTCAATCCCAGGTGACCGATGGCCGGGATACCGGCGTCGGCGATGCCTTTGATGCGGTCGGCCATGGAGGCGCCGCCCTCGAGTTTGATCGCGTCACAGCCGGTCTCGGCCATGAAGCGCCCGGCGTTGCGGATGGCGGTCTCAACTGAGGGTTGGTAGGACATGTAGGGCATGTCGCCGACGATGAAGGCGGATGGCGCGCCGCGCCGGACGGCGGAGGTATGGCGGACCATATCATCCATCGTGACAGGTAGGGTGAAGTCGTAGCCGAGCATGGTCATGCCCAGGCTGTCGCCGACCAGGATCATCTCGATGCCGGCCTGTTCCTGAAGGTAGGCGGTGGGATAATCGTAACAGGTCAGCCAGGTGATTGGCTCTCCCTCGGCGACTTTCTTGAAGAGGTACGGAAGCGTAATTTTCTTGCGGGGTTCGGTCATGATTCCTCCAATTTCTTTAGTATCAGGCAATATCGCCATGAATAGCGAGTAGATCGTTGATCAGGGCATAACCGGTCTCTAATCTCCCCGCCCCGGCGCCAATCAAGGTTACATCGCCGAGCAAACGAGTCGTGTATGTGACCGCATTCGTTGCTCCGCCAACATTCGCAAGCGGATGTTCTATGGCAGGGGAACTGGTTGCACACTCGCCTTGACCTGATCGCCAACATATTCAACAGTGCCGATCAATTTCCAGCGTTTGCCTTCTTGTTTCGCAGTCTGTATATCTTGTAACGTTAGGTGCGTGATGCCCTTGCGGTCAACAGATGCCAGGTTTATATCTGCTCCCATCACGAGATTGCTCAGAATCACAACCTTGCCTGCCGCATCGAATCCCTCCACGTCTCCGGTGGGATCAGCCTCGGCATATCCCAACGCCTGAGCTTCGGCCAGCGCCTCGGTATAGCTGCAGCCAGACTCCATCCGTGACAGGATGAAATTTGTCGTGCCATTGAAAATTCCTTGAATTCGCTGGATGCCAGCCGCGGCCAACAACTTCATTCCCAGCGCAAGGGTCGGGGTGCCGCTCATGACAGTGCCCTCAAATCCGAGACGCACTTCGTGTTCATGTGCCAGGGCCTGCAATTCGTGATACTGTAATGCTATTGGACCCTTATTGGTGGTGACTACATGTTTGCCCGACATGAGCGCCTGGCGGATATAGGTCAACGCTGGCTCTCCAGTTTGCAGGTCCGTGAAGCTGGCTTCTACCAAAGTGTCGGCCTGGGCCTCGGCCACCATCCTTTTCACGGACCAGCCATACTCTGAAGCTGGTACTGTACTCAAGTCTCCAGCAGCGGCTGCTTCCAGCAAGCCTTGCACCGAAAGCCCATTCGGTTCATACAGGCTGCCGAGGCGCATGTCGTTCACAGCAACGACAATGAAACGGACGCCAAAATGATCTTCGAAGGTGCTTGCCTCATCACGAAGAATTTGCAACATCCCCTGACCCACATTGCCAAACCCTACCATCATCAAGCGTACAGTTTTCATGTTTTTCTCCTACTGGCTTTCATCAACAAATTGTTCTGCAAGATCAATCTCTTTCAAACGAACTGGGACGATCGGCGGACGGATACTTGGCAGGTCGAGTTGGGATACCGGTTCCCCGTTATGAGCCGCAATTAACAAAGCAGCATTGGGAACACAGTATCGGCCCTGGCATTGCCCCATCCCCAAGCGCGTACGAAGTTTAATGCCAAACAGATCCTTCCCACCATTTATCAGGCTTTCCCGGAATGCACCAATCCGCACCGCCTCACAACGGCAAAGCCAGGTTTCATCATCTATGAGTTTCAATAGGCCTGGCCGAACGCGATATCGCCGCCAAAGCCACCTGGCAAAACGCTTCTCCCTGTGTACCGCTGGGACAAGCCTTTTTCTTACATTAGCCGCCTGCTCGTTGGTAATAATGTTCAGCTTCTCCAACGCAGATATGGCTGCCAACTGTCCCTGCATGTCAGCGAGCGGCTTTCCCCCTGCCCCGGTGACATCGCCTGCTACATAAATTCCAGGCACACTGGTTTGTAAATTGTCATCATGTTTTGGAAAAAATGCCTGCAGGTCAGAATCATAACTATGTTCGCAACCCAGGTGCAACGTCATCGCAATGGAGGGAACAAAACCATATGCAACACAAATGGTGTCAACCTGCAGTTCCCGCTGTGTGCCAGGGATTGGATTTCCTTGATGATCTACTCTTCCGATCGTCACGCTTTGCACCCCCGAGTCTGGCGTACCTGAGGCGCGATACACTGCATGTCGAAAGAGGAGCGGTATTCCATGTTTGGCCAAAGTGCTGAGGCTCCCGGCTGCTTCTCCCAGCCGGCTCCATAGCCCTCCCAAGACGCCAAGGACAGCGGGGAATCCGTCTAAGGCGCTGCTGGTGTCCAGGACTGCCACCACTTCGGCGCCATGCCGGGCCAGGGAAGCGGCAACAACCAATTGGAGCGGACCGCTGCCAGCTACCAGAACGCGCTGGCCTGGCAGCATTCCCTGCTTCTCGATTTGCATCTGGACTGCCCCCGGAGTAAGAACGCCGGGAAGTTCCCAACCGGGGAATGGCAAGGGACGATCATACACCCCCGGTGTCAAGATCAGACTGCGCGCCTGGACCGAGGTAGGCTTTCCCGGTGAATGATCGAGATGCAACTCGAAGTTCGTTTCAGACGGATCGACCTCATCATTGAGCGTGAGTCCCCTTTCATCGAAGATGCCCCAGACGCTGGTTCCGAGCAGGAGTTCTACACCGCCTTCCGCAAGGGAGCGCTTACGGCGTTCCAGTTCGCGATGTCTATCTTCGTGCTGGCGTTTGGATCTATTTCTAAAATTGTTAGGAAGCTCTTTGTAATAATGCCCGCCGAGGGTATCAGCATCATCGATCAAGACCACAGAAGCGCCGTTCGCAGCAGCTGTTTCGGCAGCAGCCATCCCAGCCGGCCCGCCGCCAATCACTGCTACATCGCAGGCTTTACTTTTCATGATGAGTCTCCACCTTCATACCTGAGCGTGCGATCGTTCTGCAAGCCTGGCAATTTGGCATATCATCAATTGTTACCAGACACTGCTGGCAGCTTCCCATTCCGCAAAAGAGCCGGCTTGGGGCATGAGGTTGGGCATGGGATGCAAAGGCCCGAATGCCAGCTGCCATCAAAACTGTGGCAAGAGTCTCTCCCTCATATGCCAGCATCCTTTGCCCATTCACTTCTATCTCAAAGGATTCCCCTCGGATAATGTTGGGAAGCCGAACGGCTGTCATGATAATACCTCCGGAGTTGTAAACCGGTCCAATGTAAATTCCCTCAACAATTCTTCATTTGCTGAGCCAGTCATGATTCCGAAGATCAAATCGGCTGTGATGGCTGACATGGCCAGGCCGTCGCCGCCGAAGCCTGCCGCCTGAATAAAGCCAGGTAGCTGGGGAGTCTGGCTGATAATGGGAGAACCGTCCGGTGTAAGAGGGCGTAAACCAGCATAAGCGCGTAATAAATGGACGTTTGCCAAGGCAGGAGTTAATTCGAGCAATTGGTGAACCAGTTCGCGAATTCCGTCATAAGTGCTGCGGCGATCGAAGTCTGCCTGCTCTCGGGTGCTGCCCACAATAAAATTCCCGTGAGCGACCTGGACCAGCGTAATGCCAACGGAGCGTTTCGAGGTTCGCCCGCCCGCTTCCCCTTCGGCGCGTGCTTTGCTCAACAAATATTTGGCGGCGATCAATGTGCCTTGCATTTGCAGAGGCATACGCTCGGTCACCAGCAATTCCCCTTTCAGCGGAGAGACTGGCAAATCAACATTCGCCATACGAGCGACTAGCGGCGCCCATACCCCGGCTGCATTGACAACCGTATCGGTCAATACGCGACCGGCATCTGTTTCCACGGAAACAATCGAGTTGCCTGTCGCTTCAATTCCTGTCAGCTTAGTGAAGGTAGCAAAGATAGCTCCATGCTGTTTTGCTGCCTGGGCGCAGGCAACCACCAATTCGAGTGGATTAATTTGTGCATCGCGTGGGGAAAATGACCCTCCGATCACACCATCGCCCAATACAGGCATGAAATCACGAGCCTGACCACCATCACAAAGCACAACATCTAGCCCGAGTGATCGTAAATTGGCATTCATTTCACACACAAGCTGCATTTCCGACTCTGTCGTAGCCGCCAGCAGACTTCCGGTATGAGCGTATTCAAACCGGCCTTCAAGCTCTTCGTGAAGGTTGTCGAGTAGTTTCAGGCTGCGATTGGCCAGAGAGAGCTTTTTAGCTGAAGTCTTTGTTTGCAACAAAGCCGCTGCAGCTGCGGAGCTTGACGTACCAGATCCGATATCCTGGCGTTCGATGACCAATACACGCATGCCCTCTTTTGCCAGCTTATATGCGGTTACCGTTCCAATGACTCCGCCGCCAATGATGACCAGATCAACTTTTGATGGAAGTGTGCCTGCGGGATAGTTCATGTGTTTCCCATCTTTGCTCAGAACTTGTCACGTCTGGCAAATCGTTGTAACATGGAGTAGGTTGGTATATGAAAACAGATATTGCTATAATAGCAACATGGGTAGTATAATCCGCAAATAAAGCCTTGTCAATTTAATGGTTGAAACTGAGCACCCCATCCAAAATCGAGGTATCTGTGAATGCTACTCAACACGAACGAAACTATTTAAAAACCCTGGCGCGTGGTTTTCAGGTGTTATCTTATTTCACGCCCGAAAAGCCGGAAGCATCCTTGACGGATCTGGCAGAAGTATTGGAATGTGACGCCAGCACGGCCAGCCGGTTCGCTTATACCCTCCAGGAGCTGGGCTATCTTGAGCGCGATGAAGAGACCAAGCTATACCGGGTATCCCCAAAAATCTTCGCTTTGACCGTATCTCTGTCGGGACCTCGTAATATCCGAGAGGTTAGCCTGCCGTTTATGGATGACCTGCGCGACACAACCGGGGAGACTGTGGTGTTGGGAATTCGAGATGGCACAGAAGTCGTTGTTATCGAAGTAGTAGAAACGAGACATGCCTTGGTGCCTCGGGGCTGGGTAGGTGGGCGCGTTCCCGTCTACTGCAGCGCTCTCGGGAAGGCTTCTTTGATGTATTTATCGAATGCAGAGCTGAAAAAACTTGTGGATTCAATGAATTTGATTGCTTTTACTGAGCACACGATCATCAACCGTTTCAATTTATTACGTGATTTAGAATTAACGCGCGAACGTGGCTGGTCACTGAACAAAGAGGAAAATACACGAGGCATCGTGTCCGTAGGCGCCCCAATCTATTCAGGCGGCTGGGGGATGCCTAGCGGCGCAATTTGCGTGGACGTCCCTACTGCCCGCATCCCTGATGACAAATACGTCGAGCAACTGGCTGCAGAAGTTGTAAAAACGGCCCAGGCAATTTCAAATGTGGGAAGCTATAACAAACTGGAATAATCTAAAGGTTCTAGGCCATACAGTTTTCCGCTTATCCATCATGGAATATCCCGGTCAATTTAATCAACCGGGATATTTATATTTTTTTAATAACTGGCGCTTGACAGTCGAAGAGTTGCGATATACAATAATTATATTGCTATAATAGCAAGTCTATTTGCGGATACAACCCTGTGCTGCTCTTGTATTTGAAATCACCTTTCGAAAGGAGGCATATGGTAAAGATCAAGCCGCTGCTCCCTATGGAGTTCTCCAAACTTGTTTCAGCCAAATAATCTAACCATCGTGATGAGGAGACGAAGTGATGAAAAGATTGACACCTTTGCTTGTAGGTCTGGTATTAGCCAGCCTCCTGCTGACCGCATGTGGTGGAGCCGCTCAGCCTGAAGTGCCCACCAGCGCTCCCGCGCCCACACAAGCTCCGCAAGAACCTGCCCCTCAAGCAACAGAAGAAGTCGCTGCCCCGGCTGATCTTGAACCTGTGTATATCGGCGCGTTGCTTCCACAATCGGAGCCCGGCGCACCGCAGGCCGGTCAATTGATCCTGCGTGGCATCGAACTGGGCGCAGAATACGTCAACAAGGAACTGGGTGGATCTGTTGATGGCCGACCGGTCGAAGTTGTGGTTGGCGACGACAAGGGCACCCCTGAAGTAGGCGCCACCGAATACCGGCGCCTGGTGCAGGAATACCATATCATTGGCGCGACTGGCCAATATCACAGCTCGGTTGCACTCGCGATCATCGAGGTTGCAAAAGAATTAGGTGCCCCCGTCATCATGACCCAGGCTTCCAATAAAGCCATTACAGAGTTGGGGTACCCGCAGGTCTTCCGCACCCACCTGATCGATCCGGTGCGTGCGATCGCACTGGTCGATTTTGCCAAAAGCCAGGGATTCCAGAAAATTGGCTATATTGCAGACAATACTGACTTTGGCGTGGGTCTTTCAGAAGCTGTTGAAGGCGCTGCCGCTGATGCTGGTCTAGAAGTGATGAGCACAATTTATGATAAGGCGGCTGTGGATCTTACCCCTGAATTGCTCCAGCTGCAGGCCTGGGGGCCAGACGTAATCTTCAATGCCGGAACTGGCAACCCCGAACATATCATCATCGATCAAGCTTATGAGATCGGCCTGTTCCCTGAAACCCCCATGGTGGCCACATCCGACTGGCCTTACCGCAGCGACGAATATTGGGATTTGCACGGGGATGTAGGCACCGGAATTTATATCCTGACTTCCTACCATAAGGATATGAAACTTACTACCGCCGGACAATGGTTCCACGATCGTTATATGCAGAAGTACGGCGAGGCGCCAACCTACTCTTCGTTCAATGGGTTTGGAGACGCATTAATCCTGGCAATGGCGGCTAAAGAAGCTGGCTCGACGGATTACGATGCAATCATCAGCGCATTGGAAAACAATGAGTTCGAGTTTTGGGCTGGAACTGTCACCTTCCCGAAAGGCGAAGGCGCGCTCTGGCACCAGTGGACGCCCCCCGTGTTGATCACCCAATACACGGCTGCCAATCAAAAGCAGGACGAAGCTACTTTAGTCTACACTTTTGAATATAAAGTTCCGTAAGATTTTCTAAAGGACCTCCCAGGGTTACTGGGAGGTCTTCTCTTACTTCTAGCCAATTTGTTCCTATTCCAAATTATGCATAATTGTAACTATTCTGGTAACCAATCTGTCGTATAAGGAGCAAACTTTATGCGCAACAATTTGTTTCGTGGCGTTACTACCGCAATGATTACCCCCTTCCTTTCCGACGGGACCGTCGATTACGATGGCCTGCGCCGTAACACTTGTCACCAGATCGAGCATGGAGTCACAGGACTTCTGCCGCTTGGCACAACAGGGGAATCTCCAACTTTAAGTGAAGATGAAAAGGAACGTATTGTTCGCCTTGTTATCGAAGAAGTTCGAAGCACAAATACAAACGTTAAAGTAATGGTAGGAGTGGGAACAAACGCTACCAGCAAGAGTATTCAAAATGCAAAACTGGCCAGGGCTTGGGGCGCTGACGCGCTCCTGGTTGTCACTCCATATTACAATAAGCCTACCCAAGAGGGCATCCTGGCCCACTTTACTGCAATATGCCAGGAAACAGACCTGCCGGTCGTGGTATACAACATCAAAGGTCGTACGGGTGTAAATATTGAAACTTCCACCCTGAAAAGTATATTTTCTGCGAATGAACAGATCATCGCCGTCAAGGAAGCTTCTGGCGATATGATGCAGATGACTGATGTGTTAGCCGAGATACCCGAACTGGCCGTGTACTCGGGCGATGACGGGATCACTTTTCCCCTGATTTGTCTGGGTGGCCAGGGTGTGATCTCCGTCGTCAGCAATTTACTTCCTCAACAAGTGGTACAAATGGTAGAGGCTGCATTAAATGATGACGTTGAACAAGCACGTCTTCTGCATTTTCGCCTCATGCCTGTGTTCAAGGCAGCTTTCGTTGAAACGAACCCTGCTCCAATTAAGATATGCAATGCAGAAGTTGGGCCTGGCAAGCGGCCCGTTACGTTTGCCCTTGGTTGAGATCCGGCCTGCTAGCCGAAAAGTCCTCGATCATGCAATCAGTGATCTGGAACGATAGCCCTCTAAGGAGCTTTTTATGAACGTCTCCCCGGAACTTTTGCTCAACTTTCTTATTGCCGGTGTAATGATTGGCACCCTCTATGCCCTGATGGCAATGGGGATTACCTTCATTTACAGCATCATGAAGATGATCAACTGGTCGATGGGGGAGTTCTATATGCTGGGCAGTTACGCACAGTGGTTCCTGGTCTCCTTTTTCGTAGGCAGTGGCATGTGGTTCATCGGCGTCATCGCATCCGCAGTCATCCTGTTTGTGATAGGCCTGATCGTTCAATGGTTGCTCATCCGGCCAATGTTTTCCACCGGCATGGAACGCAAGGATGAATATGGCACGGTGGTTACAATTGCCCTCGCGATTTTTCTGCGCAACCTGGCCACCGTGTTGAGTGGACCCAATACACGTGCTCCCGGATATCGACCTGGGCCGCATCATGATTGGTGGTCTGCCCGTCAGCGGCAATCGCTTTGCGGCTTTTGTGGGAGCGCTGCTCATTATCGGCCTTCTACTTGCTCCTTAACTACACCTGGTCGGGTCGCGCCTTTCGGGCAAGTTCTCAAAACCGGGTGGGTATTCAGACTGCTGGAATTAGATGTCTTGCGCATTGATCAGATTGCTTTTGCCTAGGTGTACGCTTGCTGGCTTCGCCGGCGCCCTATTAGCCCCGGTTTTCAATGGTCTTCCGGAAAATGGCGCTGTCACTACTATGAAGGGCTTTGAGATTATTATCATTGGCGGTATGGGTTCTCTCCCCGGAGCTGCCTTAGGCGGCTTATTACTGGAGTCTATCGAAAGTCTGGGTTCTGTTTTTATCAACTCCGGGCTTCGCAACGTGTATGGTTTCATCTTTCTCATTATCGTGCTGCTCGTGAGGCCGACTGGCTTATTTGGCGAGAAGGAACGTCTGAGCTGATGAAAAGCAAATCCACCCTTGGAATATTGCTCTTAGATACAGTTTTTCCGCGTATCCATGGGGATGTTGGCAATCCTAAATCATACGAATATCCGGTAATGATCAAAACGGTTACTGGAGCTACTGTACAACGCGTAGTCTATGAAGCGGATGCCAACCTGTTGGCAGACTTTGTCAGGGCTGCTCAAGAATTAGAAAATCGAGGAGTGGCTGCCATCACCAGTAGTTGTGGGTTCTTATCGGTGTTTCAGGAAGCGGTGGCCAAATCCGTCCAAATTCCGGTGTTTCTTTCCTCCCTCCTTCAAGTGCCATTGGTGTACGCCATGACCCAAAGGCCGGTCGGCATTATAACCGCTCATTCAGAAAGGCTTACGGAAGAAGTTGTATCAAAAGCCGGCATAAGCGCCCGCGTTCCACATGAAGTGGGAGGCTTACAAAATTCCCCCGCTTTCAGCAATCCGATTTAAAGGATGGCACTCATCTAGTAAAGGATGCCATAGAAAAGGATGTACTTGGCATTGCAACATCATTGATCGAGGCCAACCCGAAAATTGGCGCGTTCGTCTTTGAGTGTCATAATCTGGCTCCTTATAGCCAGGCTGTCTACGAGGCAACCGGGTTGCCCGTATTCGATATCGTGGATTTTGCCAATTGGATTCACAGCACGATTGATAAGCGCAGTTACCCATTCCCTGTACAAACATCAATTCCGTAAGCTGGATATACCTCATGGAAAAGATCATTTATACGCAAAATCTAACCAAACGTTTCGGTGGCCTGGTTGCGGTCAACGAGGTGGACTTTAGTATTGGCCGGGGCGAGGTACGTGGTTTGATTGGGCCAAACGGATCCGGCAAGACGACGCTTATCAATTTGATCACAGGTGTATATGAACCGAGTTCCGGTAAGATTTTTTTCAACGGACAAGATATTACCGGATGGTCCCCAAATCGCATTGCACAACGAGGCTTGTTGCGGACATTCCAGATCCCGAGACTGTTTGGAAGCATGACCTTGCTTGAAAACATGCTCATCCCCCGTTTTGCGGATTTTTCACCGAACTATTGGCTACATCGCAAAGCTGCGGAAAAGCGTGCTCAGGAGCTTCTTGAAATGGCCGGGATCGCTCATTTGCGCGATCAACAGGCCAAAACCCTGTCTGGAGGGCAGAAAGCTCTTTTGCAAATGGCGCGCGGATTTATGGTTGATCATATGTCCGTTTTTATGCTCGATGAGCCGTTTGCCGGAGTGAACATTGTGGTCAAGGACACGATTATGGAATTGATCAACAAGATGGCGGCTAAAGAAATCACGTTCCTGCTGGTCAGTCATGAGATGGCATCCATCCGCCAGATGTGCGAAAAAGTGACCGTATTGGCGGAAGGGACGATTATTACCGAGGGATCGATGGATGAGATTGCTTCCCACCAACAGGTGATCGAAGCATACTTGGGAGGTGCGGCATGAGCTTGCTGGAAATCACCTCCATTACAGCCGGGTATCAGGAAGGAATTGACATCCTGAATGAGCTGAGCATGGTTGTCCAACCGGGCTCGGTCACCATTATCATTGGACCGAACGGCGCAGGGAAATCAACCCTGCTCAAAACCATTTACGGCTTTCTCAAGCCCGGCATAGGAAGTATCTGCTTCAACGATCAGGATATCACGCACAAGCTCCCGCACGAGATTAAACACCTTGGCCTGAGCTATATTCCTCAGGAATTTAATATCTTCCCGCAGCTCCGTGTAGAAGAAAATCTTTTGATGGGAGCCTGGATCTTCCGCAAGGATAAATTGCGCGTGCAGCAGCAGCTCGAGCATACTTACGAAATCTTCCCGGCTTTATACACATTTCGCAAGTCCAAAGCGAATACCCTGAGCGGTGGGCAGCTGCGCATGCTCTCGATTGCGAAAGAAGTGATGACATCCCCTTCTCTTATGTTAGTCGATGAGCCATCTTCCGGTTTGGCGCCTAAAATCGCTGAGGAAGCATATGAATTTCTGATGCACACCAAGCAAATCTTAGGTGCGGCCATCTTGATGGTCGACCACAATATGGAAACTGCTTTATCACTAGCCGATTATGTCTACGTCGTTGATATGGGGCAAATCCGCGTGCATGGACCAAAGCAGGAATTTGACCTGGATCGTATCAAGGCTATCATTCAAGAATGTTTGATGGGCGCATAGGAGCATGACATGCAAAAGAGTCGAAATTTTCTCAGAGTAGCGAATTGGAGTTTTCTGGGCCTGGCAGCCGCGGGGGTGATGGTCGGGCCACTATTCCTGAACGACTATTGGAAACATATCATGATCGTTTGCATGTATTACATCATTATGGCCGCGAGTTGGAACTTGCTCGCAGGATATACGGGCCAATTTTCCCTAGCCCACCAAACATTTGCGGGTCTGGGCGGTTATGCTTCAGGACTGATCATTTATCACTTGAAAGTATCGATTGGTATAGGATTTTTAGCGGCCATTGTCGTCACCTCGGTAACAGGTTTTCTGCTTGGATTACTGGTTCTTAAAATGCGCGGCATCTACCTCGCAGTTGCAACCTGGGCATTCTCCGAATCGCTAAGATTGACCATTGCTGCCGCCTATAAGTTTACGAGAGGGGAGCAAGGATTATCCTTGCCCCCCTTGTTCAATTCACTGGCACCGATTCGATATTATTATGTGTTCTTCGGCTTGATGGTGGGATTACTACTCTTAATGTATTTGGTGCTTCGCTCCCCAATCGGATCCTTTATCCGAGCAATCAAGGATGATGAACTGGCTGCAAAAGCAATGGGCGTTGATACGGTCAAGTGGAAACTCTTTATTATGACCTTTGCAAGCACGATCGCCGGAATTGCTGGTTTTTTCTATGCCCATTACATCGTTATACTATCGCCCGTCATCCTTTCCTTTAACGAGATTGGCAAGATCGTGATCATGGTTGTATTCGGCGGCCTTGGTAATTTCGCAGGACCGCTGATCGGCGCGCCGGCCATCGTAATCATTTCCGAGTTGACCCGTGATCTTGGTGCCTGGAACATGGTATTCTACTCATTGACGGTCATCATTATCATGCGATTCTACAGAGAAGGGCTGGCAGATTTTTTCAGAAAAGTGATTCAAAAGCTATTAACAACAAGAAAAAAATCAATCGAAAATATCCCGGCCACAGCCCAGAAATAAAGCTTCCTATTAAGAGAAAAAAGGCCCTCAAATTTGCGGGCCTTTTTAACTTTTCAGATCTCTAGTGCTTTTGGGGTTTTATCTGTTTCAAACTACGCATCCGGCGCCACGACAGCGTGCTCCAAGGTGGAGAGGCTCGGAAACCTGCACTCATTGTCCACACAAACAATCAATGGCTGCCGTCTCACTCCCTGTCCGGGTGGCACCACCTGGCAGGCATAGTATGGCAATCTGTGAACTCAATCAAACCTTCACCTATTCTACGATAAAGTCGGAACCGTGATTGTGATGGGTTTGCCATTCGCTGAACATGATATTGAACACCACACTGCACGTCACTCGTGCCAATTCGTGAATTGCAAATTAGCAACCCGCGAAAAGTGCCCGGTATTGCTGGTAATAAGTTGACATTTGTTCTCGATGGCAATGCTGGCAATTTACAGGTCGAGGTTATCCCTTGATTCGCCTCTTGGCTCTAACTTGACTTTCGACACGCCAAACTTCCTGCAACGAAATCAAAAGGTGAAACAACCAGCACGGAAATCAAGAATTCCAACCATGCACGTTGATCGTAAAAGCGCAATGCAGTGATCCGTATCCAGCAGTTTCATGAATCGACCTCGGGCCGGGAAGGTGAAATTTGACGGTTCCTGCTTGTGGTCTCTTCCAACCCGGCCAGATCTTCTTCATCTTTCCATAACGCAAAAGCAGCCATTGCGGGATGCGCTGCTCCCGCCTCAATTTCATCCAATATTTTTCTGGATTGACCCAAAGAATGCGCCAGTTGACGCGTGATCTCCGCGGAGCACTCTAGGCGGGCTAGTTCCCCAACGCCGATGATCGCAGCCAGCGAACCTTGGCGCCGTAAGATGACAAAGCACTCGCCGCTGGCTGCGCGTGAGAGATATTCCGAAAAGCAGCTCTTAACTTCTGACATACTTATGGTTTTCATTTGGGTCTTCGAACAGTTCATAATGATTGGTTCAGTTATATCACTGCCTAAGTTGTTCATGGAGTTTTCAGTATGACAAATTCGGCTTTGCCAGGACGAGAGTAATTATCAAATATCAGATCATCGAAGAAACGGTCTCATCCTGCCGGTAAATGAGAATCGTGGTGCCCAAGAACACTTGTTGTGACCGTCAGTGTCGAAACTACCATGATCGTAACGGGGCATTCCCAAACTCCAAAAGCCTCTTACCAGTAGAGAGAACAAAATAGCCGACTAGCGTTAGAATATCTCCAGTTCTTTTCGTAATGCTTACTCGAAACGGAGGTTCAGAATCCGGCCGGAGAGCACAACGATTTCCTCGGCGGACAGGGAAGCGAAGCGCACCCCAAATCCCTGGCACAGCCCACTCAACCCCTCCCACCAGGCAATACCCTCATCACCCGGGAAGACAAACTCAAGGATCGTGCGGCGAATATAAGGCAGAGGTTGTTCCTGGATGGACATAGACAACCCCTGGAACAGGATGTCCAGTCCTTCTTCTGCCTGCACATCCCATTTTTCAGCCTGCTCCTGGAAGACCAGCCTCGGCATAGGGTCTGGCCAGAACAACTGTAACAGCCGTAGTGTCCAGCCCGGATGCATGGATGACAGTATAGCCTGGTAGGCCTCCTGAGGGCGCACTTCCGGGCGGTCCGGGTCGGCGTACAGTTCGGCAAACAAGCGTTTGCTGTCATCATCGCCTATCAAAGCAGCATGGGAGCCAACCGGAACAATACCCTTGGCCAGCACAAAAGTACGGGTGGCGCCCACTTGCTCCGTTGTCATTTGCTATTCCACCCATTTGACTTTCAGAATCTTGGGTATGCGCCCTGAAAGCGTTTTGATCGGTATACTCAGAACCGTTCGTAAGTTTGTGGTTGACCATTCCAATATCCCCGGATTCCAACCGGCAGCCAGTTGTGTTAACTGGTCTTCCTTTCCCGGCTGTACCTTTAGCAAATACTCGGTTACTCTGATCTGCTCATCCGGATTTTCCAAGTCGCCAACGTGGTGGTGCATATAGGTAACAGAAAACCAGAGCTCTCGATGAACATTCAAATCCCGGTGAACGCGTTCAGGGTCAAAATGATTAGGCAGCTCATTTGCAATGATCGGCGGGTTCATTCATTCTCCTTGTAGTATGTATATGCTTGAAAGATTGTTTCTGGTAATCCCAGTTCTGAGGCTCGAAAACCAGCGCGCATGGGACGGTTGCCAGTGGAAAGCAGGCCGCGGCCTGCGTCAAACCGAAATAGTGGGGAAAAGGATGGCCGGCAGTGCGTTCCACGATTGGCGAAACTTCTACAATTTCGCGTACGATCTGCCCGTGCTGCGGATTGCGCTCGATGTAGACTATTGCTGTCACCGCCTCGGCGAAAGACTGTGCAATCTGCACATCCGACATGCGAGCTGCATCAGGATGAGCCTGCACCACCTGCAGGAAGCGCGGCCAGACGTGCTCGGCACTGGTGGCGTGGATAATGAAAGCCGAATGCCCGTGCCCGGTGGCGGCGGCGGGGGCACAGCCGCGTCCATACCGCGCGTGAAGGAGAAATGTATGTCACGTCCATCCCGGGCATGGGTTCCGATCCAGACCGGGGAACAACAGGCCGCCCGGCTGGAAGTGGTGTACGGCGCGCTCGGCGATGTAGTACAGGCGCTGGCTGGTCAGGCCGCGGGCGCGCAAACTAAATTCGATAACCCGTCTGGCAGCTTCAGCTTCCTCAAAGCGCGAACGCTCCCCAAAGACGCCGGCCATGAGTGCGGCCTTGAAAGCCGGTTTCCCCAGAGAAAGTTCCAACTCGGCGGCATCCATCGCGGTATCCGCTGAACGTTCGGCCATCGCCAGCATGAAACCGTCGAAGAGCGTGCGCCTGGCGCGCAGGGAACCGCGCAGCACATCCGGCGGTTCGCGTCGTAGCGCCAAGGAATAGATGGTCGGAAGGTTGGTGTAAAAGACGTCGGCTGTCAGGCGCGACCAGGGGCGGTCCGGCATGCCAGGCACGCCGCTGCCACGTGCGGATAGTGATAGTAATACACCCCCTGGAAAGACTAGGTGGTCTTCGCCCACTTCCACAGCCTCAGGAGCGACCGAGATTTGATACAATTCGTTGGTTGGAATAAACGACATGCCCCTGATAATACAAAAACACCCACAGGGGTATTCTATGGGTGTCGGTAATCTTCATGTATTCTCAGAGTTCAGAATGCTTTTTGTGAAACGTTGCCGAAGTAGCCTGGTACTCAGACCTGTAATGCTGGATATAGAATCCGACAGTCAATTCATCGGTAATGGAAAAAATATCCAAACCAAGAGTATAACTACCAAGTGTTTTTCAGTCCTACCATATGCATTATTGATGTTTACTAAAAGTTGGTTAAGTTTCAGCCATCGTACATTGTGAATTTTCGCAGGTTTTTACGGGCAAATTACTTAACCGATTAACATGAACGTCAATAGTATCAGTGCGCTCTTCAAACTACTTCGCAGACAATCGCCCAAGCCTTCTTCCTTGAAATAACTCACGCCAAATTGACGTTTGACAAAATCTCAAAGAACCTGTAATTAGCACAGAAATTAGCATATACGCTAAAAAAAGCAAATCTCTTACACTTTAGTTTCCGCTAACTGGTCTAGATAAAAAAGCGGTAATGGGCTCAAAACGTGATAATCTTGTTTTTGCCGAAACAAATTTCACAAGAACCCATTACCATGACAAATCATATCATAACGATCTTAAGCATATTGACGCAAAAACTACCCGTTGGGACAAATCTGGGACTTTTACATTTCATGTGGATGCTGGTGAGCGGTGCGCTCCTGCCCAATCGAGGGGCCATCTTTCCTGCATTGAAATCGACAGGGTTGTCAGATGCCGCAACGCGTCGAGCCTGGGCAGCTTTTAGCAAAGGTGTTTGGCAAATATCAGCCATTCTGACTTTATGGCGAGAGCAGGTCAAACGAATGCCTGATTGGCAAGAACATCGCTATGAAGGCTATCGTCCCATTCCAGCAGATGTCACGGCTTTCTGGCGTCCAACGTTGAAGAATTGTCCGAGCAAACATTATCATCCGGCTGCGAACTGTGCTTTGCCAGCGATAATCATGGGGATCACGGCAGAAGTTGGCGAAATCAACGGACAGAGGATCGCTTTGCCACTTGCTTTCGAGCGAGTACATCCAAAAGACATGCGAGAGACCCGTCTGTGGCAAGAAATGCTCAAAAGCGCCCAAAAGAACCTGCAAGACGATGAAATCCTGGTGCTAGATGCAGGCGTGAAACTCAGCGACCTGCAAGAAGCTCGGATCGAACACTACGAGGTACGTTTGGCGACCAATTTTACGGCGCGGCGGAATTTTCTACCGGAGCACATCAAAGGGCGCAAGCCCAAGTATGGGGCGCTGGTGCGCCCTTTGGCCCGCAAACACAAGGACAAGACTCTGGAAGCCACGCCTCCGGACGAAACCTACACCTGGGTCGAGAGCGGGCGTATCCTTCGCGTGGAAATCTGGCGCAGCCTGGTCTTGAACAAAACGATACCCGACGAAAACAACAAAACCTTTGATGTGTACGCTATTTATGACCCCGACTTTGACAAACCCTGGCTACTTGCCAGCCCCCTCAAACTCAAATCGGAAAGCGTGTACGCCATTTACAAAGATCGCTGGCCGGTGGAACAGATCCCTCTCAGCGCCAAACAGATGGTGGGTAGCCACCGCCAGTTTGTTCACAATCCGGAAAGTATTCAGCGCTTGCCAGAATTGGCTCTCCTGGCTGGTTCCGTGCTGAGTTTCCTGGCAGCTACTTTCCCAGCCACCCCAACCGGGTTTTGGGATCGCCATCCCAGACGAACCCCGGGACGCTTCCGTCGCCTGTTGATGGGCCAACCATTTCCCAAAGATGCCAAGCTAGCTGGGCAACTTCGAGAAAAGAAGTCGGTAACGGCTCATTTGCCCAAAGGAAACCTGGCCCGAAACACAAAAATGGCTCAACCTGCACCCGTTTAGGCTATTTGGCGCAGTAACTGTTCGTTTTGTAAGGTTCAAACTCACCGGCCATTTCTTTCGGCTGATGATGTTGTCAATTCTTAGCGGAAACTAAAGTTACAGTTTGAATAAAAAATTCAAAAAAAAGCTAGCGACCAGACACTTTAGCAAATGAAAAGGTTGATCGGCAGGCAAAACCGGGTAAAGTTGTTTTTGCGAGAAAACAGATTGCCAGGAGAAAACCATGCCGACCAACCAACTGTATCATACATGGATTTAGCGAATTCGTGAATTGCGTCCAGAGCAAAGAGTTACCCAAGTCCGGAATTTTGTTTTGCTCATGTACGGGATCTACCAGAGCCGTTCGGTTTATTTGAGCCGGATTGCTGGAAAAATACCTGGGAAAGCAAAGTTGCAAAGTACGGTGAAACGGTTGGAGCGGTTTCTCGACAATCCAGCCATTCGTGTTCGTGACTGGTATAAGCCGGTCGCTCTTCAATGGCTTGCAGAACAGCTGGCGAGCCTTGGAGAAATCCATCTGATCGTGGATGGTACCAAAGTTGGTTTTGGTCATCAATTATTGATGGTCAGCCTGGCCTATCGCAAACGTGCCATCCCGATCGCCTGGACCTGGGTCAAGTATGTGCGCGGACATAGCACAGGCAGCAAACAGATCGCGTTACTTGCTTATGTAAAAACGCTCATTCCGCGTGGAGCCGCCGTTTTTCTGGTCGGTGATACCGAATTTGGAGCTGTCAAAGTGCTAAAACAACTGGACAAATGGCATTGGTACTACGTTTTACGCCAAAAATCAGATACGTTGGTCTGGTCACAGACTGAAAACCAGTGGGTGCCCTTTGGAAGTTACGTCCAAAAAGCCGGTCAGAGCGTATGGCTTGGAAAAAGAGAATTGTCACAGACACACATTTATCCGGCTAATTTGCTGGTGCATTGGAAATCTGGTGAAAAAGAACCCTGGTGCCTGGCGACCAATTTGCCCGATTTGCAAACCGCTCTCCGCTTTTATAAACGCCGGATGTGGATTGAAGAAATGTTCGGTGATATGAAAAAACATGGTTTTGATCTGGAGTGTTCCATGCTTCACAGCTTTTTGCGGCTATCGAGATTGACCCTGGCAGTAGCCTTTCTGTACGTCTGGCTGGTTTCATCTGGCGGTCGCACTATCCATCAAGGTTTGCGTCATCTCGTGGACCGTAAAGATCGTCGCGATCTGAGTATCTTTCAGATCGGTTTGCGTTTTACCGAGAGATGTCTTGTCAACGCTTTTTCAATTCGCGTCTCTCTTTGTGCCTATTTCTAAAACTGTCTGGTCGCTAGAAAAAAAGTACTTGACTTCAATTTTTGAAAACCGTATAATTTGCATAACATTAAAATAATATGAATATCTTGGTTCGCGCTTTTACTGAATTTTTTCGTAGATACATATTCTTCTAGACATTCAAAAAACTTTGAAAAAGCAAAAGGAGAAAAAATGAACCAAAGATTTAAGCTCGATAGAATGTCGTTGTTCCTTATTCCGATTGGCATCGCCATCAACTTTATCGGCGGCCAAATTGCTCTGCTTCTAAAGTTACCCCTTTATCTCGATGCAATTGGCACTATTGTTGTTGGTGCCTTATGTGGATATTTGCCAGGCATCATTGTTGGCTTGGTTTCCAACCTTCTGAACTCTGTATCGGACCCGATTACAATGTTTTATGCAATCTTGAACATTGCTTTCGGTATTGTAGCAGCATATCTGTCTACCAAAGGCGTATTTAGGAGCTTTTGGAAAACACTGGCAAGCGCACTGATCTTTGCCTTTATTGGCGGAGGTATCGGTTCACTGATGACATGGGCTCTATATGGTTTCGACTTTGGCACAGGTGTCTCATCCATGTTTGCTATTCCTCTCTATGAAGCAACCAATATGCCAAAGTACCTGGCTCAGTTCATTGCTGAATTTACAATGGATATCTTCGATAAGGTGCTTACGGTCATTGCTGCATACGGGATTTTGAAGTCAATACCAACACGCTTCCTCGCTAAATTGCCGTTTGGGCACTACTATATTAGCGAAGAAGAACTTGCTCTCGAAGAAGCCTAGCAGATTCACGCCGTTTCCTGTTCGAATCAGCAGTCAGTAATGTAATGCCTCTGTTTCTTCAGGCAACGAAAGAAATTTAGAAAAGCATATCGTGTTTAGTAAAATAGGAGTACACCTGATTTCGTGTGCTCTTATTTTATTACCAAGTACAGCTATCAATATAGGAGCTAGTATGGATACAGATTTCATCAACAGTTTTAGAAGCTATCAAAAAACAGGCAAGTTTTGGGCAGATCTCAATCCTTTGACAAAGCTCAATATTTGCCTGGCCTTTGCTTTTTCTGCGCTGGTAATGATGGATTATCGCTATGGAATACCGTTAATCCTCTTCATTTGTCTTATAGCTGCTTTTTCAGGTAAATTCAAGGAATTCATTCTTTTATTTGGTAGACTTGCGATAATCATTATCATTTTTGTAACGCTCATTCGCCAGATCGGAATGAGAACCGGTAATGTGACACCATTAATCAATATTTTTGGTTGGCAATGGTACCTGGAGTCCTTCATAAAAGGCTGGAACACAATTACATTTATCCTTGGTTTTTCCGGAAGTCTCCTCTTATTCTTTACAACCACACCTATGCGTGATCTGATGTATGCTTTTGAACAAAAAGGGATGTCGCATGAAAATTCTTTCATAATGCTCGCTTCTATGCAGAATATCATTGATCTCAAAAAAGCATCTGTGGTCATTCTTGAAAGCCAGAAATCTCGGGGCATTGAAACCGAAGGAAATATTCTTATTCGTGCAAAAGCCTTTTTCCCTACGCTCGGGCCATTGATCCTTGCAGCAATTGCAAGTACGGAGCAAAAAGCAATCGCAATGGATGCACGCGCTTTTTCAGTTCAGCGCAAACACACTTTTTTGCGTGAACTTTCCCCGGCTAGTAAGACAGAGGGCATTATCAGTATCGTTGCATGGTCATGGTTGGCCTGCACCGTTGTCTACAAGCTATATCCGACCATCACTGAGTTCTTTGCAAAATAACCAAGTTGCTATACATGGTTATTCTCTTTATAGAATAACGTCAAACACGAAAATATCCAAATGGAGTCAACATGGCAAAAATCGAACTCAGAGATGTGTCTTATAAATACCCCTACACAAGAGATCTTGCTCTCAAAGAAATCACTTACACCTTCGATTCTGGCAAATTTTATGGGATCATCGGAGAGAACGGTGGAGGAAAAACAACCCTATGTAATCTTATTCGCGGTCTCATCCCGCATTTTTATAAGGGCAAGCTCCAAGGTGATGTGATTGTGAATGGAACCGATATCCGTGATTGGGATTTGGGTGAGCTTTCGGCTCAAATCGGCTATGTTTTTGAGAACCCCTTCACCCAGATCAGTGGAATTAAGCCAACCGTTTTTGAAGAAGTTGCAATGGGACTTGAAAATCTCGGTGTGCCCAAGGAGAAGATTATCGAGAAGGTTATGAATGTTTGTAATCTTCTAAAGATTCAAGATCTAATTAAAAATAATCCTAATGAGTTATCTGGTGGTCAACGACAAAGGGTGGCTTTTGCTTCCATTATCTCGATGGAGACGGAAATGCTGATTATCGATGAGCCGACCTCACAGCTTGATCCACAGGGCACCGAAGATGTTTTTGAAATCATAAAAACTCTGAAGAAATCTGACAAAACGATTATTCTTGTTGAACATAAGATAGATATGATAGCAGAATACTGTGACGAGATCATTGTAATGCAGGATGGCAAGATGGCCTTCTCAGGGACGACACATGAAATACTTAGCAATATGGAGATAATGGATGCTGGCGCAACGATGCCTCAAACGGCGATCTTTGGACATGCGATGGCTAAAGCAGGAAAACCACTTGCCAGGATTCCAATCACATTGAACGAAGCGACATCTCTTGTAAAGGCGAGGAGATCACCCAATGGCAATTGAGATAAAAAATGCGAGTTTTGCATATCCAAATGGTTTTGTCGCGCTGGAAAATATTAGCTTAACAATTCAAGAGGGCGAACGAGTAGCGATCGTTGGACAAAATGGCGCAGGTAAAACCACTGCGGTTAAAATGATAAATGGTTTAAATAAACCCAGCCAAGGCGATGTGCTTATTGATGGGATTAATTCAAAGGAAAAGACGACTGCATACTTGGCAAGGACTGTTGGGTATGTATTTCAAAACCCGGACGACCAGATTTTCAATCAGACTGTCAAAGATGAGATTGAATACATGCCGCGTTATTTCAAGTTTTCTGAAAAGGAAATCGAGGAGCGCATAAATTATGCGGTAGAGCTTTCGGGTATAAGAGAATTTCTAAAAACCAATCCATACGATTTGCCCTTTCCAATTCGAAAGTTTGTTGCCATCGCGGCCGTCATTGTTTCCAAACCGAAATACATCATATTGGATGAACCCACTGCCGGCCAAGATAAACACGGAATTGAGATTCTCTCCAACATGATCGATTGCCTGCAAACGGACGGGGTGACTGTCATCACAATCACTCATGATATGGAATTCGCTGCTCATAACTTCCATCGCATCGTTGCAATGGCACACAAGAATATTATTGCCGATGGAACTCCCCAGGAGATTTTCTGGAATGATTGGGTAATCAATGAAGCCAAAATTAAAAAGCCGACAATTGGCGAGCTTGCAAAACAACTGTCGTTAGACGGTAATATCTTGTTTTGTGATGAGCTTGTTGAAAATTTATAGGTCTGCAATTTTGGAAAACGGAATCCCTGGTTAACGGGGGAAAGAGTTGTGATGAAATACATTGTTACGGGCTGTACGCTCATGAACGATATGAACTATGCTGATGGGCGCAAAGCTGTTGGTTTTCTTGGGGGCACAATTTATACGGTAGCTGGTATAAAACCGTTTTGCGATGAGGTACTTTTCATCACAACAGCCGGCCCTGATTTCGATGAATACTTTGGCGAATATTACCGGCAAAATCAACTGTCAACTGAAGGTGTAAACTTTGTTCTACCCAAAACGTCCTTACAACATCCTGGATTACCATGGAGATGGACGCTGGTGGGAATATTCGAAATTTGGCCAAGAGTTTGAAAAAGAATGGGGACCTAAAGCCCTCATTCAGGCATCATACATTCTCCAGCATGCAAATGAACACACCAAGGGAATATATTTTGAGTCGGCTTCTAGGGAACCGGTTTGGAAAAACCTGGATGAAATTCGAAAAGTAGCACCTAATGCAAAAATCATGTGGGAAATTCCCACCCCAGATATTGATACCCCCGAGACAAAAAACTCCATTACTGATTTGATTGATAAAGTGGACATCTATTCTATTAATCTTCCTGAATCAAAAACCTATTTTGGAACAACAAATGAGGAAGAGTTGATCGAAGCGATTAAAAAAGTTGGAAAGCCATGCTTTTTCCGAGTAGGTGAAAAAGGCGCTTATCTGATTGACAATGGGAATGCCTGGTTTGCCCCGTCCATCGGTGTAGATCAAAGTGTCGATGCCACAGGCTGCGGCAACTGCTCAACCGGAACCGCTCTGTATGGTTTCTGTGAAGGCTTGCACCCCTTAAAGACAGTTATTCTCGCTAATTTGGCCGCATCTCTCAATGCTATGCAGTTCGGTCCTTATCCCTTATTCACCCCAGAATTAAGAGCAGAACTTTTTGAAAAAGCCGAAGCCGAATTCTAGCGATTTAATGGAAAACTAAATGTTTCTTGAACTCTTCGAAAACAAAAAACCCATTTTGGGTATGCTTCATCTCAAGGGAGATGATCCCGAAGAAAGACTACAGCGGGCTGTCACCGAAGCAGATATATATGCCGAGTGCGGCGTTGACGCCATGATCGTTGAAGATTATTTTGGTGGCGAAGCCGATGTTGAAAATGCTCTTGCATACCTTTCAAAAAACCGCCCTCTCTACATTCTTGGAGTCAATGTTCTCAATAACTTCGCAAAAAGTTATGAGCTTGCTCTAAGGTACGGTGCCAAATTCATGCAAGTGGATTCTATCTGTGGCCACCTTGATCCCAATGACGAAAAAGAATATTTTGAGTTGGTCGATGGCTATCGGGATGATAAGAAAATCTCTGTCATTGGCGGCGTAAGGTTCAAGTATCAACCATACCTTTCGAATCGAAGCTTGCTCGAAGATTTGAAAATCGGAATGGAACATTGCGATGCGATCGCCGTCACAGGAGCAGGCACAGGCATTGGCACCGACACAGAGAAAATCCGGCAGTTCCGGGAAACATTGAGCGACTTTCCCCTGGTTGTTGCAGCCGGAATGACCAAAGAAACAATAAAAGAAAAGCTTTCAATCGGTGATGCCGCAATCGTTGGAAGCACGTTTAAGGACACCCGAAAAGACTCAGGTGATGTCTCAAGGGAACATGTGCTTGAATTTATGGGCGAAGTCAACCGCTGCTTCCGCTAATCGATTAATTGTTAGCAATAATCTTCAATGTACGATGCATAAAGCTCGGCAAATAATGCCACGCTCGATATATTGATTCGCTCATTCGTCTTATGAGCTTCCTTATCATCTCCCGGTCCCATGATGACAAAAGGCACATCAAGCGCAGGAATTAGTTGCGAAGCATCCGTGTAGAAAAATAGCCCTCGTTTTTCCAGGGGCATCCCACGTTTTTGAGCGCAGGCTTGAACATTCAAAACGAAATCGTTCGTATCCGCAATTTCGAGAGGCGGGCGGTTGTTGATTACTTCGAGCTCTAGTGCCAAGGGGCCCCTCGTTGCTTCAATTTCCCGGCAGATCTCTCTCAGTTCCAAGGAAATTTTCTCGTGTGAGACGCCCGGGAGGGTGCGGATATCAACTTCCATGAATGCGCTCGCCGGAACAATGTTGGTCATGTTTCCCCCATGAAATTGCGTTACAGTCAAAGTATTTTTCCCCAAAAACTTGTGTGCCTGCGATAAATCCAGCACAGTCAAGGCTTGAGAAGCAAAGTAGAATAGGGCATCAATTGCATTTGCACCCAGTTCGGGGCGTGATGCGTGGCTTGCAACACCAGTGGCCGTTACACGAATCCATAGAGCACCTTTTTCGCATATTCCGATCGAGTTCCGTGTGGGTTCGCAAATGATTACCCCGCGGGTGTCCTTGAGCAAACCGCTTTGAATCAGTGCGCGTGCTCCTATGCCTTCTTTTTCCTCGTCTGCTGTAAAACAAAATAGAACATTTCCATTGGGAGCTATATTGCCGTGAATATAACGGTCCAGAACAAGAAGCATGGATGCGATCCCCCCTTTCATATCCGCGGCGCCTCGTGCGACAAGAATGCCATCGTTCACTGTTGCTGAAAGAGGCGGAGAATTCCAAAATGCTGGATCGCCGCATGAAACCGTGTCAAGATGCCCCACAAAAGCAACCGTGTCCACGTTCGATTTGCCAATCAATTTCACGACAAGTGAGGCACGTTTGCCTTCATGGTCGATCCGTGTACAAATGGCGGGAGTATCTTTATAACGCGCCATAATGAAATCTACCAGCCGTGCTTCATTCCCATCTGGTTGGCTGGTATCAATTTCAACAAGCTGCGAAAGAAGTTCCGTGCACTTGGTGATCTCAAAAAAGGTGGAAGTATCTTCTTTAGGCATATTCATTTCAACAGACTAATCGTATATTGCCAGATCTCCAACGCCTGTTCTTCTGGAAAATCCGTACTTGCTAACAAGACAGCCAGCCGAGAAACCCGAACGCACCAAATTCTCCTCAAATGCTACAAGAGTCCCGTTGACAATGGTATAGATGGCTCTCTGACTTTGCTGATCTGCAACGGTTACATTTGCAAGCGCACCTTTTCCCAGGTGGCCCAATTCTTCTTCAAAGAACGGGTTGCCGGTTCGTTTTGAGATTAGCTTGGCCGGGTTGCAGGTCATAGAGGCAACGGCTTCCGATAACGAAAGCACACCCAGCCGTTCAAGAGTAAAGATGCAGGGAATGTTGTCACTCGTGTTCCCAAAGCCCTTCATAGTGGATCCGCTTTGTCCATCAGAAATAATGATGTTGACCTTGCCATCCTGGAGTGCTTTGTAAGCAAGTTGCTGTGCTTTTCTATCCATTTTCAGCCCGTCTCGCCGACCCCGATTCTCGAGAAGCATGGATGAAACGAACTCTGCAGTTATATTTTCTCCATCAACCAATGCTAAGACATCTTTCATTCCATCAAAACCGTCGGAGTGTGTGCCACAACCCGCCGCAGTGGCATGAGCAAGATGAAGTTGCCGGCCTTTGGCAAGTCGCACCATTCTCTTTGCATGCTCCGGGTCCTGGGTATGAGACATGTACACGAGGCCGGCCCTGGAGGTTACATCATATATCGAATCAATCGCTTCATCCGACAAGATGAAATGTCCCATGTGATCCTTTAAACCCACTGTCAGATGCGCAGTGGAGTTTGTAATGGGGTTTCTTGTCAGGTTCTGTGACATTGTTTCATCGTCAAGCTCTTTTTTGAACAATGCGATTAACTCACCAGGATTAAGGCGGGAACCCAAGATCGCCGCAGCGCCAAGATACACACCTACATTTAGCGGAAGTCCGCGATCAATCTCCGCGCCAAGCAGCGAAGGTGCCATAAAAGTGTTGCCGGCACCCGGCGATAATCCAAGTGTGACGCCATCCTTTACGGCCTTAAATATAGGGCTTTCATAAATATCGAACAGGTCTCCGAGATGTACATGCATATCGAACAGACCCGGCATCACCACAAGCCCCCTGCAGTCAAGTACACTTTCACCAGAGTCGGATAAAATATTCTGAGCTACATCTTCAATCAAACCGTCCTGGATGACGATATCAACTGTTTTATCAACTCCATTTTGGGGGTCAACCACACGACCGCCCTTTAAGACAAGTCTCTTGCTACTGTCTAAAAATGACAGTGGCCTGGACGCGGCACTTTCAAGCTTACTCATCTTCTTTACCAACGTGCTATATGATGACAAGGGCGGCTTTGTAATCATCAGATTTCTTCTCTTATCAAGTTCATTTAATCCGAACTCAGCATTTCGCTTGTACGAATGCGGCTGATTCCATCACCGCTTTCAATGCCTCGCCCACCTTCCAGGTTTCGGAAGAAAGGCTCGCCGGTCACGTCAGAAAGATAGGCGGCGAATACACTGCCTGGAATAATGGAGATGATTGGCGAGAACATCTCTCGCACACCTTCAGCCAGGGGGAGCTTCTGATACTCCTTCTGTGTAGTGAGAAATTTGGAAGCAGGCAACACAGCGGCCACGGGTCGCCCGATCTGCTGAGCAGCCACAATGGCTTCATGTACTCGTGAAAAATCGCGATCACCCGCGCTAATAAAGAAAGTAGGAGTGCTGACGTTTCGAGCAAAATATTGCAGATGTGTCCATTCCTCAGTATCCTGTCCAATGGCACTATCTCCCGAGGCTTCCAGTACTTTTGCGGCAGAAAAGAGCGCGGAAGCGTAATTTGGCCCACCACCTACGAACACAAATTCTTGTGCATCTTTCCATTCCTCTGCCAGTGCCCTCGCTGCTGAGTCGGTTGAATCGATGGTTTTTTCTGCGGCGTCACTCAGTGCTTTAATTTCTTCCCGGAAATTGTCGGCTTCTCTCTTCTGGATGTGACCGCGCACCTCTCCGATCCGAACTGCTACCAGCAGCAATCCAATCTGGTTGGCAACATAGGAGCGCACTCCTGGGATATACATTCCTGGCGGATCCCTGAACGGCGGTTGGGTTGTGTCAATCATGAATTCGGCAGCACGCCCTATCCGGCTGGTAGGAGTAGCGGTCATGGCCATTGTCTTTGCGCCAAATTTCTTGCCCATCAAAAGCGCTTCCAAAGTACGCGAAACTTCCCCTGATACCGAAGTTCCAACCACAAGGTTTGACCCGGGTTCTGACCTGGGCATCGTGTCGGCTGCATAGCGACCAAACTGGAGTGCTGTCATTGCCTCCGTGGGAAGACCAGTAAGGAGTTCAAAGGCCAACTCGGAACCGATAGAAACATGATGCGAATCCCCGCAGCCGGTAAGATAAATCCGTTTAATCCCCTGGATAAGTTTGTGATCCATCTTGGTGCGAACTTCATCATCGTAACTGTGGACAACGCTACGAATCAAATCTGGGATACTGTGGACTTGAGCTACCATTCCGTTCATTTCTAAAAGAATCTCCTTTTGCATCGATATATTTTCTTGTAATCCATCCCGGTTACCAAGGGTGGGCAGCCAGGCCATGATTAAATTTGAAAAGAATTGTGTGATTATATCGTGGTATTATTCGGAAAATTCAGCAAGGTAGCAAGGGAGAAATAACAATGGGAAAAATACCGATCATTATTGATTGCGATACAGGAACAGACGATGCGATTGCCATCATTGAAGCCTTATATTCTCCTGAACTAGATGTCAGAGCAATAACAACTGTAGCAGGAAACGTCGCTTTGAAGTACACAAGCCAGAATACGCTCAATCTTGTTCGGTTTCTTGGCTTTGATACGAAAGTCGCTGTTGGTGCCTCAATTCCTATCATGAGTGAAATTATTCATTCTGATGACGGCACGCATAGTGATACAGGATTGGGCAATGTTGTTCTTCCTAAAGTACAGGGTGGATTCTATGAAAAGAACGCGGTTGAAACCATTATTGAAGAGGCAAGGGCGTTAAAAGGCGAACTTATTCTTGTCCCTGTTGGTCCAATGACAAACATTGCCCATGCAATTATGGTGTATCCGGAGCTCAAAACCCTTATCAGGGAAATAGTTTTTATGGGCGGCGCAAAGGTGGGCGGCAATATGACCAGCGTAGCTGAATTCAATGCCTGGGCAGATCCGAAAGCATTGAGCATCGTATTAAACAGCGGCATTCCATGCAAGATGATCGGCCTTGATGTTACAGAAAAGGCGGTTTTAAACAAGGAGGATGCAGACTATTTCCGAGCCTTGGACACGAATGCTGGGCAGGTTGTTGCAGATCTGCTCGACTTTATGTTGGTTCGCTATAACAGGGGTGGCGAAAATCTTCTTATGCATGATGGCCTCGCAGTGGCTGTAACAGCTATACCAGAAATCGTAAAAACCAAGAGATATTACGTTGATTGTGAATGCGACGGAAAATACACCAGAGGCCATACTTATGTAGCAACAAATGAGCTCTTTTTCAAAAAGGGTGAAAAGAAAGAAATGTGTGAGGTAGCGTTTGAGCTTGACTTGCCCTTGTTTAAGAAATTTATCAAAGGTGCCATTGCGAATAGCGCAAATCGTGTTCGGTAATCAATTCCTGACAACAAGGCATTCAATGTGATCATTCTAAAAAACTTGTTTACAAGAGGTGTCGCTTGGAAAAAAACAGAGTCGCACAAAATATCGCCATAGAAACAATGAGTGAACTTCACCATTTCATTAAAGTTGGGATGAGTGAGAAAGAGATCGAGAAGAAAGCGATTGAACTAATGATAGAAAAAGGGTCGAATTCCTGGTGGTATCATGGGATCGGAGCAGTCGTGTTGCTTGGAAAACGCTCTGTGAGTTCTATGCCTGGACGTGAATATTTTGCCAGCGAGGAAAATCGCGTTTCTGAAAATGACATTGTAACGATCGATCTCGCACCGGCCGTGGATGGTTTTTGGGGCGACTATGCTCGCACCGTGTTTGTTGAGAAGGGATCCGTTGCGAAAGAAGATGATCCCAAAACCCGGCAATTCCGAGAAGGCCTCGACGCCGAGTTGTACTTGCACAAAAAACTGCTGGAACTTGCAACCACAGAAATGACTTTCGAAAATCTTTATTTTCAACTCAATGCGGAAATCACAAATCTTGGCTTTGAGAACCTTGACTTTAAAGGGAATCTCGGCCATACGATCGAGATGGAGCAAAGTGAACGAGTTTACATCGAACGTGGAAGTAAATCTTCAATTTACGAAACAGGAAAACCCTTTACTTTCGAACCTCATATCCGCTTGAAGGGCGGTCGGATCGGATTCAAACGCGAAAACATTTATTATTTCAACGATGACGGAACCCTACGATTGCTCTAGACGCATTCTCTTCTCAACCGTATCTCTTGAAACCGCCCCGGCTCTCGCGCCAAGTTTTTCAACACAGATCGATGCTGCTGCGTTTGCAAACGCAGCAGCATATTTTTTCCCCTTTCCCAGTGAGAGCGCATAAAGAAAACTGCTGCAAAAAGTGTCGCCTGCGCCAGTTACATCAACTACGCTGACTTTGAAACCAGGGGAGATGATCGTCTCTTCGTTCGAATATACAATACATCCCCTGTCAGCAAGTGTAACAATAACAGTTTCAAGCCCGTAGGACAGAAGCCTCTTTGCAGCATCCTCATATTCCAGCAGGCCCCGATAGCTATCAAATCCTACTTCATTAAAAAACGCAATATCAAGCCGCTTAAAATGTTCCTGACTACCATCTCTGATGTAATCGACATCCAGATCAAATACAAGCTTGACCCCATTCTTACGGCAACGATCAATGATATCTTCACTTTTCATGTCTTCGCAGCGCAGCGCAGCAATTTCAGTGGGAGTAGAGTAGATAAAATTGGCGTTCTCTAGAATTTGAAGCTGTTTCTTTGTAATCTCGACCGTATCAATGCCCAGCCTGGGAATAAATATAGTGTGCTCATCACCGACAAGAAAAATCATTGTTTTTGAATCCGCCAGGTTGTCATCAAAAACCACAAGTGAGGTATCAACACCAGCCATTTCTAGATCCTCAAGAAGATATTTCGTAATTGCTCCCTGATTAAGCGCGGATAGGAATTTTACATTCAGTCCAAGAGATGCTGCAACACAGGCGGCATTCGCGATCATTCCACCCGGAACAGCAGGGAGTGTATCAACGATGACTTTATCTTTGATTGTTGGCCAATAGGCGGCTTGATAATATTCGTCAAGTGCAACATCGCCAACAAATACACAGAAATCTTTCTTCAAGGGAAGCCTCTTTATATTTAAGTGATGTTTTCCAATGTGAAGAGAATCCGCCCCATTGTTACATTTCGGTTTCTTGATGTCAAGAGCCAGTAACAATTTAGTGATCAACAGCTTGCCGAACATACAATATTCTGTCGATATCAGTTAGGCTGTCTTCTAAGAGGGTGTAATCACCTGCTCTCAGAGCTTTGGCATAAATATCTGATGCCTGATCGCTTTGCTTCTGATCATTCTTTTCTCGACAAACGCGGTTCCCAATGCGACGAAACGCAGCATCCCGGTAATTTGTAGGCAACTGATACGCTATCCGAGCACACGGTCTTTTGTTCTACTCTGCCCGCAAAAAAAATTATAACCGTTTTTCGTTTTGGCCAAGCTAAGTTCAGGTTCAAAACCTGGCGCGAGAGCACAACGATATCCTAAGCCGGCAGGGGAGAGAAGCCAGACTAAATCCCTGCACAGTCCGCTCACCCCCTCCCACCACGCAACCCCTTCATCACCCGCGAAGACAAACTCAAGGATCGTACGGCGAATATATGGCAGGGGTTGCTCCTAAAGGGATATGGATAGTCCCTGAAAGTGAATATCCCACCCTTCGTCAGGTGGCGCGCGCCATTTCTCTACTTCCTCCTGGAACGCCAACATTGGTACAGGATCCGGCCAGAACAACTGTAACAGGCGCAGAGTCCAGCCGGGCCTCATAGAAGACAAGAGGGTCTGGTAAGTACGGTCTGGATCAAAGCATACAGTCCTGCAAACAAACGTTTTGCACCGTCCTCACTCAGCACAGCCGGATGATTTCCATCCTGCGTTAAACCCTTGGACAACACAAACATATTCGTTGTCCCAACTATCCGCCCTCTACTGATCATTTGCGAATGACCAGGACACAAATTTCTTCCATGAACCCGATGACGGCGTCCATTTTGTCTAAACCGATATCACTCATGAATTCCTGGACCTGCACGGCGGCCTGCCCGACTCGCTCCTGGTTGCGCGGCATGCGAACGCAAGCCCGCATCTGGACCGAGCGGGCAAAGCCTTCCATGTAACCGTCCCGGTAAGCTTGCTCTTCTTCGGGGAACGTGACGTAATTGGTTGGATCAATCGACATGCCCCAGTGATTCGAAAATGTCTTTGGGGTATCCTTGGGGTGTCAGTATGATGATTTCAAAGTCAGACCTGTACAAGCTTTCTTACAAACTCATTCCGACTCGCGAGAAAACGCGAAAACCACGTAAAATCAGGAAGACCGGCTCAACCAGAATTTAGGGTACAGCCAAGTTCGAATTCCAGCAGGTTTCGTCTTTTGGGAAAAATCTTCCTAAGGAAAAGATTATGACCGCATCACTCCACCCCGAGATCATTCAACTTATCCAGGATTTTGTCCGGGATCTGGGTGACAATCTTGATATAGAAGACTATTTACCCGTTCTCGTACGAACCCTCAAGGAAATCGAACTCGATCTCACGCATGGCCACGAAGAGAACTCCGATGCTTATCGAGCGTTGCTCAATAGTCTGGGCAGAGAGATTTAGGAACGGCTGAACAGTGGGGTTTGGACGGAAGGTTTGTGACCTGCTAATAAATTTCCCCGCGGAACTTACCTCAACCGATCCTTCCTGCAGTATTCAGCTCTGCAAGGTGCGCGTAAACTCGAAAAGTTCGAGTGATATTTTGTAAGGCTATGAACTTTGAGCCGATACAAATAGTCAGAAAGTACATGTACAAATTCTGAGAGTAAATAGCCCAATGTATTTTCGCCTGAACTCACTACGGATGGATGGTAACCAGAAATCTGGCAAACAGCGGTAAACTGCACCTGGGCGCAAATCCCCAGGACGATCTGCTGCTTGAGTTGTGGACCGGAACGCATGTGCCAGCGACAGACTCCCCGATTTACAGCAGTTGCTGGCCGATGGCTTGATCGAGGTGATCGATGAAAGTGTCAGCCAGGAAGATACGCGCCTGCGTTACCAACGCAATCCATTCGAACACATCACCAAAGTCATTTTCGAATTCACAACCTATTGCAACTTTAATTGCGAGCATTGTTTTAACGGTCACGTTCCCAGACAGACGGAAACGAACCTGGATTTGCTCAAGTCCGCTGCGAAAACACTCCTACAGATGGGCCTCCAGCGTTTTGACTTTGTCGGCGGCGAGGTTTCCCGGTATGGAGATGGCTGGCTTGAACTGGCCCAACACATTCACTCCCTGGATGAAGAAGCCCAGATCTCGCTTTACACCAACGGCTGGTGGCTGGAGAAAACCAACTTTCTGGCAGCGGGCAAGACCTATCCGGACACCCTGTCCTACCTCGATGATCTGAAGGCGCATGGCGTCACCCATGTGACGTTCAGCCTGGATGGTCCCGGGCAGTTACATGATATTTCCCGTGGACAACCCGGTCTGTACCAACGCATTTTGCACGGTTGAAATTGGTCAAACAGGCCGGTCTCCAACCGCGTGTATCCCTGCTCCTGCGGCCGGAATGGGATAACGCGCTCGTTGAAAACTTTCTTGCTGAACCTGCCACCATCATCTACGATCTCGACCCGCAAACCCCGGCTCATAAGCGCGCCCTGCGGCTCTCTCTCGACCCGTTCAATCAATCAGCCATTTCATTGATATCGGCAACGGGGCCAAAGATGAACGACTGCAATTTCCAATCCTGGATGAACGCGCTCACGCGCTGTATTGCCGCAACTTCTACCGCTTGAGTCCTTCCCTGACGATCAAGGCTAACGGTGAATTGGCCAGCTGCCGGCTGGCCACAGCCGGGGAAGGCTACGGCAATCTTCACCATAAAAGCCTGGTGGAAATTATCAACCACTTCGACGACGCATTCGTATACCGCCTGCATGCCGAAAGAAGGTTGGAAGAATATCTACCGCTCGTGGATCGCACGCTCTTTGGAGAACAGTTCACCCACCTGTGTGCCTTGCGCGCTATCGTCACTTTGCTGGCACGCAAAATGAACGAACAGGGTATAGCCCTGGACGATGCTCCCGCCATTCAGCGCATCAACCAGGAAGTGGCGCGAGAAACCGGCCACCTTTCCTAAAACCATAACCTGAGAAATGAAAAAAGGCCAGTTGTTTGAATTGGCCTTTTTGACATATCAGGGCTGGAGCACTTTCGGTGTAATTTTAATCTCTACCTGAGCACCAAGCGCATCGGCAATGCGTTCCAGAAAGGATAGGCTGGGTAAGCTGCTGCCGTTTTCCAGGCGGGCGATTGAAGGTTGTCGTGTCCCTACCTTGTCAGCCAGTTCCGCCTGGGTCATCCCGCGCAGAAGGCGCAGACGAGTGATCTGGTAACCCAGATCGAGGCGCCGGCACTCTTCCAGGAAATCCGGATCCTGATTTTGTTGCTCTTGCCAGTCGCTCAAGCTTGTCTTTGACATGTACATCTGTGTCATGCAAGCCAGTTCACCAGCTGCAAGCCCTCAATCCGCGAAAAGTGCCTGCTGTTGTTGGTAAGAAGCGGGCACTGATTCTCAATCGCAATGCTGGCGATCTGCAGGTCGAGATTATCCAGCGGCTCCCCTTTCGCCTCCAACCCGGCTTTCAAGGCGCCGAACTTCCTGCCGGCCGCCTCGTCAAACGGCAAAATGACCAACACGGAAAGCAAGACTTCCAACCGGGCCAAGTTGTCTTCGCTGTGCCGGGAACGGTGCGCACCCTGCGTGAGTTCTGCTACACTGATCGCAGTGGTCGCCAGCTCTTCTTGGGGGGAAACATGGGCATTGAGATCGAGCTGCCCGCGTAAAAGCGCAATGCAGTGATCCGTATCCAACAGTTTCATAGATCGACCTCTGGCCTGGATGACGGGCTTTGACGGTTCTTTCTTATGATGTCTTCCAAATCAGCCAGATCTTCTTCATCCTTCCATAACCCAAAAGCAGCCATCGCAGGATGAGCCTTTCCAGCTTCGACCTCTCCAGCAGTTTCCTGGATTGTCCCAAAGAATGCGCCAGGCGGCGGGTGATCTCCGCAGAGCGCTCCAGGCGGGCCAGCTCTCCGGCGCCGATGATCGCAGCCAGGGGACGTTGGCGCCGCAAGATGACAAAGCGCTCGCCGCTCGCAGCGCGCGAGAGATATTCCGAGAAGCGGCTCTTGGCTTCCGACATACTGATATTTTCCATTTCAGTCTCCTAACAGTAGTCATAATGACCTGTTCAATTATATCACTGCTTGAGTTGTTCGTGGATTTATTCAGTATGACAAGAGCAGCTTTGCCGAAATGAGAATAGTTTCAAATCATCGGTCATCGAAGAAACTCGACTCATCCTGCAACGAGAGAGAACAAAACAGCCGGCTGGCATCAGGCCACATCCAGTTTGTTTTTCGTAATGCTTACTCGAAATGCAGGTTCAAAATCCGGCGGGCGAGCACAACGATCTCCTCGGCAGATAAGGGAGCGAAGCGCACCCCAAATCCCTGGCACAATCCGCTCAACCCCTCCCACCAGGCAACCCCCTCATTGCCTGGAAAGACAAACTCAAGGATCGTGCGGCGAATATATGGTAAAGGTTGTTCCTGGATGGACATGAACAACCCTTGAAAGAGAATGTCCAGGCCTTCTTCTTCTGGAACACCCCATTTCTCCGCCTGCTCCTGGAAGGCCAGGCGCGGCACAGGGTCGGGCCAGAATAGTTGGAGCAAACGCAAAGTCCAACCCGGCTGCATCGAAGAAAGGATAGCCTGATAAGCCTCCTGCGGGCGCACTTCAGGGCGGTCCGGGTCGGCGTACAGTTCGGCAAACAGGCGTTTCGTGTCGTCGTCCCAAGCAGGGCAGCAGGCACCACTTGCACGACGCCCTTGCCCAGCACGAAAGTATGGGTGGTTCCTACTTCTGCCAGTTGCTTTGCCATGTTCCAAGTTGATCTCACATATCGGTTTCCATCAAATCCACGATCGCTTCTTCGTCAAATTCATCCAGATTTCAGCACATACTGCCCTGCCAATCTCCGTCAGTCTCCCTGGGCAAGCACAAATTGGTGACTGACTCCGACCAATTGTTTGTCTGCCACCTTTATCTCTCCCAGGATAAGAAAAGGAAATCGCGCTCCATGAACGTTTGCAAAAACTCATAATGCAAAGACAAGGCAACCTTTTCGTCTATATCCAACCATCTGAACCGATAAGGGTTCCACCCCTGAGCCATCTTGAGCATTTTCTGGCTCTGACCGGGACAGGCTACCATGACAATATTTTCCACGCAAGATCCTTCAAGCCCAAACCTCTCGCGCGCGATCATTTCATAAAAAACATCCTCCCATAAATCCTGATGATCATTCAAGTCATCTGCGAACTGAACAACATCCAACTCTTTTTCGGATCCTTCGAACAGGAATATTTGTTTGTCTTTCCTTCGTTCGACCCCCCAGGACACCATCAGGATCTCTTTTTTGAGCATGCGGGAATCTTCCCCAGCACTCTTGACAAGTTCTTGCTTTTCCTTTTCGCACATCCAGGCCAACATTCCAGGCTTCCATCTGGCTGCCAGCTGCATCAATTCAGGTTTTCTCTCACCGTTACAAACCAAATACAGTATCAGTTCATCCGATGAGTGCAGGAAAGCCGTTAAAGTACAAGCCATCGTATTGATACAAGCTACCTTTCCATAACTCTCGATTGCTTTCAAGATCTTGTTGGATCAGTTGTGGGTCGAAAAGATGTAAATTGCTTTCAGAAGTTACAGTGTTCATATTTTCGTTTCCTTTATATGAGTTTGAATATGTTTTCAGACAACCCCAGGTCCGAAGCCCGAAAGCCCGTACGCATAGGACGGTTGCCGGTAGAAAGCAGGCCGCGGCCTGCGTCGAACCGAAATAGTGGGGAAAAGGAGGGCCGGCCGGCGGTGCGCTCCACGATCGGGGAAACTTCCACGATCTCGCGCACGATCTGCCCGTGCTGCGGGTTGCGCTCGATGTAGACCGCGGCGGTCACGGCCTCCGCAAAGGACTGGGCGATCTGCACTTCGGACATGCGGGCTGCATCCGGATGGGCCTGCACCACCTGCAGGAAGCGCGGCCAGACGTGCTCGGCGCTGGTGGCATGGATGGTGAAAGCCGAATGCCCGTGCCCGGTGGCGGCGGCGCGGATCAGTTCCCAGGCTTCCGCCCCACGCGCTTCGCCGATCACGACCCCGTGCGGGCGGGAACGCAGGGCAGCCCGGATCAGGTCGTACATCGTAACCGGCGGCGGACCGCCACGGATCTCCGGCCGGGTGACGGTGTAGACGATATTGCCCGTATCAGCCTTGCCATCCCCGTTCCAACCGTTCAGGATGATCTCGTTGCTAGTCTTCCACGATGAACAGACGGATGGCTCCGCGCGGGTAGTAATCCAGCATCTCCTGCAGGATGCGCTGCCCGACGAAGGTTTTGCCCGAGCCGGTCGTGCCGGCAATGACCAGCGTGCCGCCGTGTACCATGACAGCCAACAGGTAATTGGCCGCTTCCGGCGTCAGCAGGCCGTTCCCGCGCGGGAAGTCCTGCGCTTCGAAGGCTGGCCTGGCGATGGGCGGCAGGCGGTTCTGGCACAGCACAGCCAGGCTGCCCTGGGTCAGATCATCCGCGGTGCGGTAGTTGGAGATACGCAGGGTGATCGTGTCGCCATAGGGGGAAGCCGGCGCCATGATGTAGTTGATGCGCACGCCCTTTCGTCGCACCGTGCCATCTCCCAGCGGAACCATGACCTGCAGCATGGCATCCGCAATCGGGTAATCCGGGGTTGGTGCGCGCTGCCCGGCGCGGTCGATCATGACCCGCAAAGCATCGCCGATGCCTTCCGGAGCAGCACCAGCATGTTCCCAGCCGGTGCGGGTGGTGTACACATAGATATGCCCCAGGTTGATGGCGATATCTTCGATGTCCGAGCGGGCGATCAGTTCCAGGAGCGGCCCCATCCCGGACAGTTCCCCGATCAGACGCAGCAGGAATTCCTCCGGCAGGGAGTAGCCGGCATCCACTGCCCGCAGACTGACTTCCTCGAACACCTGGCGCGCCAGCGCTTCGATCTCCGTGGATGACATGGACTTCTGCCGGGCGACTTCGGCCTTCTTCGCCCGGCCTTCCTTTTCCAGGATGTCCCACCAGCGTTCAGCCTCTTCGATGGAGCGGGATTCTGTCACAGGTTTCAAGGTTTTGCCGGAAATATCGAAAACCATTCCCTATCTCCCGAACAGCTTGCGCTTTTTTGGTGCATTCGGGAAGCAAGCCCAACGCGCGATGCGCCTTCGCGCACAGCCGGCACGAAGTGCGAAGCAAAACCCAGCAGGGCGTCCGCGAAGGGACCCAGTTCTTCCAGCTTCTCTTTGCTATAGCGCCAGATCAGGATGTCTTCCCGCCGGTCCGAGTTCACCGCCTGGGCTGCCAGGCGCGGGTCCACGATCGGGATGATGCCGTTGGGGATCAAGGCCAGTTCGATCTTGTCCTCTGCTAACGCCTGCTGGAGCAGCTTGTGGGCCGACTTGAAGCCATCCCCCACCACCTGGTTGTAGCAAAGCTTGACGCGGCTGCCCACAAACTCATGCGCGCTGACCTTTCCCAACCACATTGGCCAGCGAGTTGATCATCCGGGCGATCCAGCGCCGGGTCTCGGCCAGGTCGGGGATCTCGGGCTTGATCACGATGGCAATCCCTTCGGCGGCTTTCAAGGCAGCGCGGTGGACCACGTGCGCCGGATTGATGCCCACATCCATGATGACCACCCCGCCTGCAGCAACGCCGGCTTCGTACAAGCCCTGAATAACTTCGGCCACACGCTCTTCCTGCTGCAGGACTTCATCGCCCAGATCATCGGTGATCAGGCCGGGCAAGACACGCAAGGTGGGCAGGTTTTCCAATGGGGTGAAGGCGTTCAGGATAGGTTGCACCTGCGGCGACCTCACTCATGATGCCTTTGCTGGCTTTCGCGATCTCACGCCGGAGCAGGCCGATCATGGTGGTATTGACCCGCTCCAGGCGCAGGTGATACTGCAGCGCGCCGGCGTTGCCATCCGCATCCACGAGATAGGTGGTGATGCCGGACAGAGCCAGCGCCACTGCCAGGTTGGCCGCCAGCGTGGTCTTGCCCGTCCCGCCTTTCGGGGAAGTGATCGCGATCTTGCGCACGGCCATCCCGGACTGGATGCGGGCGCTCATATCGCTGCCCAGCACTGCCCGGCGATACTGATCATCCGCGGCCAGATTCCCGGCATCCCCTCGGCGCATCTCTTCCAACAGCTTATTGATATCCATATCCGAAGGCGGATAGGAAATGGCAGGCACACCTACTCCATTCGCCCAGGAGGACATGCCGTCTCCCACGCCTGCCACCACGAAGATCAGCTTGCCGCGCTCGGCAGCCTGCACCAGGCTCTCCGGGGAGACCGAAGACTCCGGCGAGATCACCACCATCGCGCGAAAGTCGAACAGGTCGATGTGCTGCGGCGTGAAGGCGGCCATCTGCGCCACAACAGAATGTCCCTGTTCGGCCAGTGTCAGGTTCAGGCGCGAAGTGACCGTTCCCGCGCCAAGCAGTAACACCTGCATTAGTGACCGCCTTTCAAGACTTCTTCCCGGTCCGCTTTGAACAGGTCTTCGAAGTCCCAGTAGGTGAAGCCGGCGGTTGGGTCGTCTTCGCCACGTGCCATCAGGGAAACCACCAGGCGGTCGCCTTGCTGCAAGGCCAGGGACAGCACTTCACGCGACTTCGTTAGGAACCAGCAGGATCAGCATCTGCGGCTGGTCGAAGGTTGTGAAAGAAGAAGAGCCATCATCTTCAACATCGGTAGCCGGCGGCAGACCCTGCACCGAGATCACGCGCACGCCCATCGGGAACAGGTCTTTCGCCAGTGGCGGGAAGGAGCGGCTCTGGGCATCAGCGATGGCGGACTCTTGCGGGGCAGGTGTGACGGTAGGTTCCAGAATCACATCATCGGGAAAGATGAGTTCCGGCATGGGAGTCGGCGTGGAGAACTGTTGCGGGCGGGATGCGATCACGACCGTCACGCCCACCAGGTCCCCGGGCAGGAACGCCGCCAGATCAGGCGCGACCACGTTCATCGCGTCCAGCGGCATGGGGAAGAGACTATATCCCGGGTAACTCGCGAGCGCTGCCGACAGGCGTGTGCCTTCGGCGGCGGGTGCCAGGATGGACGTGCGGAAGATGGGCTGGCCGGTATGAATCGGCTGGGCGACGATCCCGCCTGCCACGCCTTCGGCTTCTTCGGCGGGAATGTACAGGCTGGAATTGTCATCCTGGAAAACGGTCTTGACGACCAAGCTGTCTGGAGAGATGACATCGCCGATGTTCATGTCGCGCGCGGCAGACAGGACCTGAATCGTTGGCGGGCGCTGGGCGGTGCTCAGCGCGTTGAGCATGAAGAAGGCCACCAGGAAGACGGCCACGGACACTCCCAGCACGGCGATATTGACGCCGGCGCTGGCGATACGTTTAAGCATTCGAATGCCTCCATTGGGTTGGGATATGAGGGAGATCACTTTGAGCGAGCACCTGCTGCGCAGCAGGTGTATCGGCGATCAGGGTTTCGAGACGGTCCAATGATTGCGAAACCAGGGCATAGACTACGACCAGCACGAAGTCGGCTTTCAGGTGGCGTGAAGCGAACACAGCGTCAAAAGCTTCAGCAAGCTTGCCCGGCAACATGCATGGCTTCCGCCTCGGTCAGCGCTTCCGCCGATACGCGCGGCATATCCGGGTAGCAGGCCTGCACCAGGTCGGCCAGTTCTTCCTTGATATTTTTAGAAAGTTCCATCTTGGGTTGTGTATCGGCAACCTGTGTCGGGTTGAGCAATTCGGCCAAGGGTGTATCGGCGTTTTCCTTCAACTGCTCGATGGCGCGCGGTAACCGTTTCAAGCCGGCCCGGATCGCTTCCGCCAGGCGCGCCTGGGCTTTGGGGGATAATGCACTCACCGCTTCCACGTTGCGCAGGGATACGTGCGGGCGCAGGTCGGCTGGAAGGGCTTCCTGCATGCGCTGCCAGCGTTCGCGTTTGGACTGGTAGGTCTCGCTCATGGGGCCTATGATACGAAAACGCCCAGGGGGGTATCCTGGGCGTGTCGCTAAGCGTATCGGTTGAATTTAAAAGCGCTTGCTAAATTGGGAGCATTGAAGATGTATTTTTCTCTAATCCATCTCCCCAACCCAATGCGCCCATGAAATACCCAGCTGCTGTAAAGACCGAAACAGGCGTTGGTCCGCTGTCCAAAATTCAGCCGGCAGGTTTTCTGCAAGCGCAATATATTGGGCATCATAAGCGACTGTCTGGCTCAGCTTTCCTGCCCACACGAAGGATGAATCCATCAGATCGGCATCTGGAATGATAACCTGGATCGGAAATCGTCCCAGGCTGGCGATTGCCAGCCTGGCATCATCAGAACTCATCTGATTTACCGAAACCATCTTTCGCAATGCGGATGTCACTTCTGCTGGCCAGAGCGCCGGCACAAAAAGCTGCTCATCTTGCTGCCTCCATAAACGAAACAAACGCTCAGCCCCTGATGAGTAAGGGACGTTTACGAACAATGCAACTGTGATATTGGCATCGACGACAATGTTCATTTTCTAGCTCTACTCCAGCTGACTTTTCCGCTCACGACGCGCTTCCAAAACCGGATCGCCCTGATAGGGAGCCTGTTTCTCCCGGATATGTTTCAGATTGTCTAGAGCTTGTAGTACTTCATCCTGAACGGGCAAACTTTTAGATAGATACTCATCTGTAATTTGACGGACCAGTTCGGAAACACTTTTCTCCTGGCGTTTGGCAACCTTTTTGAGAGCCACGTGCTGACGGGCTTCTAACAGGATCTGGACACGTACTTGATTCATATCAACCTCCACGAATTACACAACTAACAATTGTGTATACACAATATTATCATGAGTTACATGTCTGTTCAAGGAAATCAGGCGGTCGAATTGTGTATTCAATCAAGCCGTTATCGTTTTGGTTTAGTGGGCATTTTATACTTCGAAGTATACTACTTGAAAGTATAAAAAACAGGTGTGCTGGCTAATTGAGCCAGCACAACTGATCAAAATCAATGTGCATCCTCGAAGATCTGAATGGATCTCAATTGGAACTGTTTCTCCCCGCCATCCTGAAACCGCAAATCCATCGCCGGTGAAAGCTCCCACCACCGATACGGTCCGGTGGTCACCAGGAAGTTGTCGCTCCAAACATGGACTTCTACCGGTCCAAAGGCGGGCATGGGAATCCGACACACTTCGATATGATCAACCGATACAGTTCCCAGCCATTCCGTCTTGCTAATCCAATGGAGCCGGATCTCGTATGAAGCCCAGGTATGAGGATCTACGGAGAGCGGCTGAACTTCCACAGGAACCCAGTTGAGGGCCAGATAACAGAGCGGGCCGCTGACACCATTGAAAGACAATTCCTCCCCTGTAACCGAGAACCCAAACATATCGAACGGCTTGGCAAAAAAACCATCTTCTTGAAGCGTTCCTTCGGGCTGGACGATCACTCCAGCCGTGCCATAAAAGTCTTCGTCTACACGAGTGGTGAATTTCAAAACCACATCGGCGGACGGCGAAGGACGAAAGCCACCTCCACCGATGAGCGTGGCGTTGTTGTACCGGTCCGATGCAGGCTCGTGTCTTTTCGGACTTTCGTCCTCAAAGTCCGGATCGGGAAAATGCTGGATGCTCAGGCCTTCTCCCGCCTGGATCTGAACGGCGTGCCAGGCCATGTCGTTCGAAACTTCCCCGCCGCCGTTGATGGTTGTAAAGTTCCAGAGGTCTTGCGAGAACATTCCCTCGAAGCGATCTTCGAGCGGCGCCGGATTTTGATACTCCTCGGGCGCACTTTCTGCCAATTCTATAAGCCGGTTCGTCTCGCTCCAGACCGCCCAGGCCGAATACACCTGTTGGTAGTTCAAGTAAAGCAGTGCAAGCAGTGGCGCGAGGAACAAGATTATCAAAGTTACTTTGCGATTCCTGCGGTCGATCATCTGGCTGGTTTTCGTCATGGTTTCCTTTCCATTCATTTGGTTTTTTCTTACTTGAGTTGCGTATGATACGAAAACAGACCGGCAGGTATCGGGCTCGTGTCGTCAGGCATAGACAGCAAGGCGAATAACATACGGGCGTCAACAGAAAAGGAAACGATCCTTCAAGAAATAGCAACTCTCTCAAGAAAATGAGATTTCCACATCCTCAATAGACCCAATAAATCAAACCGTTTCCAGCCACGGAAACGGCAGTTAACCCATAGGAAGAGGGGGTGTAAATTCACGTCGCATAATGTGATTTGGGGAATGACCTGCCGCCTACGTTGCTTGACAGTTCCCGTAAACAATCCTAAAATTTGCCCACTCTAAATATTCCACAATCTATGTTCTCGCCCTAAAAAGCCTGGCTCGCGCCGGGCTTCTCTCGTTCCAATTCCCCAATCCCATACAACCCAATAAGGAGCGTTGATGAACCAGTTCTACCCGTCCAGCATTCCCCCACCCCTGCTTGCAGAAGTCTCCCACATGTTCTTCTCAAGCTGTAATCGCACTCCAACCGCAGTCGAATCCCGCCGACACACCTATCTAAACCCATGTGTATCGGTCATTTGAATCAAGAGATTGCGGTTGGACCAACCTGAAAATTCAGTCAAGGAGGTGACTCTATCCATATCTAACAATTGAATATCCCTTAACACGAAACGGGCGCTGCGCCAGGCTAATACCTGGGCAGCGCCCGTTTTCTATTACCGCACCTTCGGTGCGGCACACGTCCCACAAAACCTGCTCCACAGCGAGGACTCGCCGGGGTGAAAGGCCCGGTTAAAAGCATGACCGCCCAGCGCCAACTGGACGGCCACAAGGTGAAACAAATGTTCTGCAAGAATAATACCACAACTAGTATGACCGTCAAGATCTCTGCGCCCTTTCGTCTGGACGCAGCCCAGCGCAAAGTCTTTGTAGATGGCGCGCTCGTGAACACCGCCACACCCGCCGGCCGACAGCAAGGGGACTACCTGTACACCGCTTCCGTTACCATCCTGCGCGAGAACAACGCCGTCTATACCACGGCTCCCATCTGGGCCAGCGTGGAAGTGGAATGGGAAAAGGCGGCCCGGCCGGGCCGCCGGGATGCGTGATCATGCCCTCCTCATGGAAGCATTTAATCCAAGAGAAGGAGGTACCGCATGAGAACCCTCGCGGCGTTACTCATCCTGGTCGCCATCGCCGCCAGACGCAGATCCCGCGCGTTCTCCTGCGGGGCCAGCCGGCACACTTGTGTTCCCTGGCTGGACAAGCCCTGGCTGCCCTCGCCCGCATGCTGGGCGTTTGATCCATTCAAATCCTGTCAGGAAAGGAGGTCGCAAGAAGCATGGACGCCGACATCTTAACCACCGCCGAAGAGATCCTGGGACCGGCGGTTCGGGTGGAGCGTCACAGGGAGTGGGCAACATTTTGGTGTCCGTTCCACAATGACGCAGACCGCGCCGGACAAGGCGGGCATCCCAACTTCGGGGTGCACCTGTCCAAAGGTTACTGGAAGTGCCTGCGCTGCGGCGCCAGCGGCGGTTCGCTCAAGTCCCTGAGCTACAAGCTTGGCAAGGGCTGGCAACCACCCGTATCGGCGATGCTGCCGACACACTCCGAGCGACCGCCGACACAGGTCGAACGACTGGACGAAGCAATGGCCGAGGCGCGCGCGAACGTGCAGCGCTCCCCGGCCTGGGGGTATCTGGCTCAGACGCGGCCTGCGCCCCTACACTTCCCTGATGTACGGCCTGGGATACGGCCTGCCGGTCCCGGCCGTACACAAGAACGTCATCGAGGCAGCCAACCAGTCCCTGATGCTGCGGCGGGATGGCACGTGGCTGTGGGCGGGCGGCGTGGTGTATGCCGATCCGCCGACACACCCAACCGTCCTGAACGTGCGCTACATCCCCGAGGAGCAATTGCCTTCGGGGAACGCGCAATTTCGTCCCGAAAAAGAATCACAAGAGCTGGGGCAGGCGGGTGAAGCCGCTGGGAGCCTGGCGCATCACCGGCGCCACGCGAACCGTGATCGTGCTGGAAGGGCTGTTCGACATGCTCATCACCGCCCAGAAGCTGCACGAACTGGGACGCGAGACCGATACGGTTGCGGTGTACACCAACGGCTCCAGCCCGTCTGCCAAAATGCTGGCGTGGTTTGCAGAGCACAACGAGTACGAATACATCCTGATGCGTGATCCCGATGCGGCAGGATTGGAATGGTCCAAAACCGTATCGGCGGCCATCCGACACGGCGGCGCTGAGGTGGTCCAGATGTGCCCGCCCGGCACGCTCGACCCGGATGAAGCCATCCTGAACGGCTGGTGGCCGTCCGCCATCTAATCTCAACAATACTTTCAAAACTGGAGAGTCTACCCGCTCTCCAGTTTTCATTTTCCAAGGAAAACAACATGACAACTCTACTCCTCATCATCGGCATCCCCCTGGGCCTGTACGGCCTGTGGTTTCTGGTCGAGTCCATCCGCTACGTCGCTTCGGGCGAGTACGAAGTCGATAAGCGCCTGCGGAAGGTAACTCACTAAATTGACCGGTCTTTCTCGAACGTCTGTATGCATCCACACCCCGTGCAATTGCGCGGGGATCGTCATTCATTCACCATCAACCTAACAAGGAGATCTTCAATGTCCAACCCAACGATCCAGGCAACAATTTCTTCCGCCGCCCTCAACCGCCTCCTGCACGCCGCCAGCCGCGCGGGCAGCAGGAGCGCGCCCATCTACGAAATGGTGCAGCTGGCTGTCCGCAAAGGGACCCTGTACGCCAAGTGTTTCAACGGCGCGATGGGCATCAGCGCGCAAACGTCCGTCGAGGACCAGGGCGCCGGTTTCGAAGCGCTGGTCAACGTCCAGACGCTGGCGAGCCTGGTCAGCGCCATGAACGGCCCGGTCCAACTCATCCCCGAGACCCAACAAGGGGTTACGGATCGAATGCGGGACCGCCCAGGCCATCCTTACCGGCCTCGAAGATGCCCTGCCCCAGATCGACGACCCCAAGGCAAAGACGATCTGCACGCTGAGCGGCGAAGCGCTGGCGAGCATCCTGCGAGTGAGCGTGTGCGCGGCCGGCGATACCGCCCTGCACCTGAACGGCGTCTTTGTGGACGTTTCCGCGAGCAAGATCACCACCTGGACCGCGGACGGTGTCCGTGCGGCTGCCTGTGAGACCGCCATTGAAGGCGGCACGCCAGCCCGCTTCCTGTTGCCGCTAGCCTTCGTTTCCTGGCTGCAACTCTTTGCTTCGAAGGTAACCGTTGCATTGAAAGAGTCAGGCTCGCGGATCATCGTCACCGCCAAAGACGGCGAGAACGGCGCACTCACCATGTCGTCTCCCAAGGGAGATCACCAGAACTTCCCTCACGCCAACCTGGAGACCATCTTCGAAAAAACCTTCTCGAACGAAGAGGCCGTGCGGGTCATGGCAGACGCCAACCTGGTAAACCTGGCCGTCCGGCAGGTAAAAGCGTTCGGCTCGCCCCACTTCTCGCTGCATACCGAAGGCAGCAACCTGTGCGTGATGAGCGCCGCCACCAGCATGGGGCAGTATCACAACGTGGTGGGGAACGCCGGTGAAACCATCTCGATCTACCTCCATCCCCATACTACGGACGGGCTGGCTCTGCTTGAAACGCCGGAGGTGGTCTTCACAGGCGCTCGCGGCCCGCTCGGGTTGCAGGAAGGGTCGCTGCGCATGGTGTTCATGCCGATGATTGTTGAGGATCCAGCGCCCAAAGCAGAAGCGAAGCCCGAGGAGACGGAAGCACCCATCGCCGTGGAAGTACCGGCTGCTGCGGTCGAGTGATGAGATCCAACGACGATGATCCCTATCCTTCAATGCCCACATTGCCAGGGTAAGGGTAGCGTGTCATACCAGGCAGCTAGGATCGAGCCGGCCTGCACACCCGCTGCCCCTTATGTTGGGGGCTTGGCTGCATCCCTGTCCTCGAAGTCATGATGGAAGGCCGTAACACGCTGGCCCTGCATTACTGGCGCTGCGACTGCACAGAAAAAGACCACTGGATTCACCCCAGCAACCACGACGTTTGCCCGATCTGTGACCTGCCAGAGGAACGCGCAGACCCGGCCCTAGCCAAAGACGTGCAGGCGTTTTTCCAGGAAAGCTTCCGCGTTCGGTTGGAATTTGTCGGCATTTCGTAGCTGGCTAAAGGAAACCGCCATGCCAACCATCGAAATCGAAGGATACAAATTCCGCTTCTACAGCACCGACCGCTGCGAACCGCCTCACGTGCACGTTTTCAAAGGCGAGAAGGAGGCCAAGATCTGGCTGGAGCCGGTTGAGGTTCAGGCAAACTATGGGTACAATAACAAAGAACTGAACCGCATCGTCCGGCTCACGAAGAAACATCGTACCCGTCTATTGGAGGAATGGAATGTGCACTTCTCAAACAAATGAGGCCAGCGCCGTCGCTGTAAAGTTTGTCGAGAATAAGGTGGTCGTCGAACTCGAAGACCAGCGGGAAATCGGCGTGCCGCTCGCGCGCTTTCCCTTCCTGGAAAAAGCCACGCCCGAGCAGCGCGGGCGCTGGGCGCTCGAACCGCGCGGCTTCGCCATCTATTGGCCGGATCTCGACGACGGCATCGAGGTCGCCCACCTGTTGAGCGGCCGCTTCTAATCGGTCCTCATAACCAACTCCTAAGCCCCAGGCACAAAACGCCTGGGGCTTTTTGTATTTCTCCATCTCCCAAGGAATTCAATGATCACAAAACAAATCAAACTGAAAGGAACCCCAGGCGCTTTCACAGAAGCAGACTTCACCGCCACGAAGTTTGCTAGCGCCGAAGAGAAAGCAAGGATCGCCAACAAGCTCACCCGCTTCATCCTGGGTGGTTTCAAGCAGGGTTCCTTCTCGCAAGCCATGTACACGCGCCTCAGCAACATGTTCGGCCACATCGCCCACTACAACCTCCACGGCTTCTACGAGACCTGGTTTTCCGGTTGGAGGGAACGCTGCAAATGGGCGGAGTACGTGCTGCAAGGCGGGGCATATGGGTGTGTTGGCAGTCCCGCCCACACCTGGTCCGACGTCGAGAAGGCGCTGATGGCCTGGATGCGGGACAACCACATTGCTGAACAACTCGACGCCATCTACCGGGCAGAAGTCGAGGCGCGTGAACTGGCGCTCTTGCAGAGCCTGCAGGCGAAATACCCGTACCAGGCTGTCGAAGGCGCCGCCATCCCAGTTCAAATCGAGCCGGCAGGGAAACCTGCCGGTGCGCTGAACCGCCAGTTGTCGCTCTTCTAATGACAGCCCGATCAACTCAAAGACCACTCAACGTGTACATCGACACAACAAAATGGAGAACCACGATGCAAACAAACCATGACGGAATTCCGATCCACGATATAACCGCCACTCTACCCCTGGTCGACAAATTCCTGCTGGACCACGATCGAAGCCTATCGCCCCATCGTCATCCTTTCCGAGCGAGAGGCTGGTCAACGAATCGTCGGGCAGGCGCTATACAGCCTGGCCGACAATTCCGACTCCCTGGATTTACTCTCCAGTCTGGCCCAGTTCGTGCAGGACTGGCACGGTCACCTGGCCAAGCAGCAACCTGCCACACAGCGTAACGCACCGGCTGGCCGCGCAGTTCGTCTACCTGGCCTACTGGAAAGCAATCCAAACGGAACTGCGCATCGACCGCACACAAAAGCAAGATCTACGTTTCAGTGCGCTTCCCGCAACATCCCGGACTGAGCTGCACCCTGGCCCAATTCAGTGATCCTGTGGTGAACGCGCAATCCACCAGCGCCTTACAGAACTGGCTGCGCTTCATCTTTGAGACGGTCGCCGAACACGCGGCGATCTGGCAGATCGGCCTGGCCGTGGACCGGGGTGTGTACGAGCAGTTCGCCCCGGCGGACCTGCCCAAGGTCATGTTCACCTTCACCAAACGACCGCTGCAAAGGAGTAACCCATGGCAGACGAGAACAATACCCAAGTGGTCGAAGTTCCGCAGGAAACCGCCGAATGCACAGAAGCCATTTCCGAAAGCGAACCTGTCGAAGAAATCCGGGCCGATACGCCGACCTCACCCGTACCGCTCACAGACACAAAAAGAAGTACAAAGTCCCCTGCTGTCTGACCCGTATGAATTCAACCAGTGCACCGATCACGATTGTGTACACCCTGCTCCCAGACGGGAATGTATCGGTGAGCGTCCACAGCCACAAGGATGCACCGATCGTCAAGACCTTCCCCGAAACGGAAGTGCCGCTGCCGGAACGGGTCTCCCGCGTGATAAATACGCTGCGGGAGATCTGGCCGGGGAGCGAAGTATCCGCAACCTTCGCCCTGCTGCCCAAAGGAGCTCTCGAAGAACGAACCATAACAGTTTCCGTCCGGGTCAACCGTGATACGCCCCTGGTCCAAAGCTGCCTGGAATCTGAAATTTCCTTTCCCGGCCCCGATCCTGGCCATGTTGGAAGAGTTGAAAGCGCTCCTGCCCGGACGCGCGATGGAAAGCATCCAGAAGGCGGCTAAAAGCGCCAGGAACACAAAACGGAAGCCATCTGCCCTCACTTCCGCCGCAAAACCGGTGACGGCAGAATCTCCCGCTCGAGCATCCATCCCTTCCACCAACCAAATGAGCCTGTTCTAGGAGAAACATCATGACGACATACCAACTGCACGTCGAAGAAACCAGCCAGACCTTCCCCATCCCCGCCAACATCGGAGCAGACGACAACCTGGTCCGGCGCGCCCTGGCCGGGGTTGTGCCCTACATCGATACCGCCGTGCTGCAGCGCGAAGAGAAGGATGAAGTGACCACGATCAAGGTGGTCAAGAGCCACGCACCCAAAGGATCGGAGACGGAAGATTCCTGCCTATCCATTGTCATTGACGGACTGATCGTCGCAGAGAGCGACGGGCGCAACCCGGTCGCAGCGATCCATGCCGAACTCGTCTCACGCAAGATGAAGCTGCACCGCCTCAAGCCGGACGAACACCTGGCGCTGTCCGAGCAGATCGGCAAAGCCATCCAGGCCGGCGACGAAGTGCACGAGACGCTCAAGGGCATTCGCGCTCATCTGGTCGGGAGCCTCCCGCAGGCTGCCCGCAGCGTTCCCTTCGGGTTCTGAGGCGCTGCCATGACCGACTACGAAACCATGAAGGCGGAACTCCTGCAGTTCAAGAAGCCTTCCATCGGACAACTGGTGGAGACGGTTCTGGAGTTCTCCGTCGCGATCCAGGTCTGCGCCGCCATCGGCAAAGCACACCCAGGCGATTACCGGAAACGCCTGAAATCTCTGGCAGGGACAACGCTCGGCAACCCGGTTGCCCGTGGCCAGGAAGGCGAATACTCGCTTTCTGTCACCGTTTCAAATTTGATCAACGAGCATCTCTTTCCCATCGACGAGATCTGGTTGTGGGACGAAATGATGAACCTGGGGGAGGATCCGGTCGTTCATCTCTCCATTCAAGGACCGCGCCTGTCCTACGACGACTTTGCTGATGCGATGTCGACAAACCCCTACGAACTGCCCGAAGAGTTGAGCTTTCCGATCATGGTCGCCCTGCTGTGGGGATGGTTCGAGGGCGATGCTGAGATCGAGACGGTCTGGAAGGTATATAACGAGCGCTTCGGTTGGGGCGTTCCTGACTGGCCGGACTTCCCGGACGACCGCTACCTGGACGTCAAACTATTCCGCAGGCAGTTGAAGAAGCGCGGGATCCTGCCGCTCTATACAACCCTGCTCGCCATCGACGGCGATACCGGCAACATCTTCTTCGACTTCAACTACGAGTACCACTACCTGCCCACGATCGACACCGCTACCCTCGTGGAGCTGCACAAAGCGTGGGAGAAAGCCCAGCCGCTGATCCAGGATTGCTCGGATGCCTTCGACCTGCTCTTCGAACAACCGGATACATACATCAAATTCCTGGAAGCCTATCGGGCTTCCTTGAGAAACAGAGAGGAACAACACAATGGACCTACATCTCAGCCCGCTTGAAGCGGACGTCAGCGCCCGGCTCTCTTTCCTGATCTCGGACGAGCTGCTCTTCCAATGGAGAGCGGGCGAAAACGTGCAAAGCAAGCTCATTTCCGCCCAGGATGCCCGGCGGGCATTCGCCAACATCGACGATGATTCCGGCTGGCTGCCGGAAGGTGTGGTGCGCACCGGCAGGAATTCCAGAGGTTCGTGGGTCGTCTACGTTGCTCCGCCACAGCGCGTGCGGATCACGACCGACCAGGGCGAAGCGTTGCACATCCCCATCCCGATGAGTATTTTTCTAGGCTGGGGGCGCAGGTACTACCTGTATACCCTGCAAGGCAAGAAATTCGACCCAAATGCCACCGTGTACCGGGCGCCGTTCCCCAATGTGTACGAGAACGGCCGCGTCTGCTGGGGCAGTCACAAAGTGCCGGAAGTGACCCCGGCGAACATCGGAAAAACCTGGAAGCTGTTCTTCGGCACCACCTTCAACAGCCACATCGCCAGCGGGAAAACGGTTAGCCACGAAGAAAACGCATTGGATTTGCTGCGCGAATTGTCCGCGGAAGAGAAGAAAATCTTTCCAGCCAGTGAACTGGTGCGCCAGGCGTACTCGGTCGAGTCCTGTTTGAACATGCTGCTCCGCTCAGCGGGATAGATATGGATACGTTCAGCCTTATCCAGCACCACATCGTAAAGCCGGATGGCAGCCTGCCTGAAATAACAGGCTGCCTGTATGCCTACATCCTGGCGGGTAATGGCGTCTTCGTACACGCGGAACGCCCCGGCCTGGAGGCGCTGATCCCGGTCTTATCTGGCCGGATCGCCGGACTGCCAGCGCAGACCCCGCGAGTGAATATCTCACGACACGTGCCGGCGGAGTTACTCCTGGCTGCCCTGCACTGGTCTCAGAAAGCGTTTCCGAATGAAGCCTTATTCTGGTTCAATCTTGCGGAAAAATGGACCGTCCACATGCCGGCTCAGCGACGCGGCCGGGGCAGAGTTGTCCCATTCGACCAAAACGACCCCAAAGGGACGAGCGCGCTGGTCGACCTGCACAGCCACGGCTCGATGAAGCCTTTCTTCAGCCCGGCGGACGATCACGACGAGCAGGGCTTTCGCCTGTACGCCGTACTGGGCAACCTGCACCGCACGCCCACCATCCGCGTCCGGGTGGGCGTCTATGGCCACTTCTACGAACTCCCGCCGGGCAGCGTGTTCGAACTGCCCAGCGGTGTCTTGAGCTTACACAATTCTTGAAAGAATGAGGTTTCTTCCATGACAACACTCAACAGAGATAGCCTGTATGCCCGGAAGTTACTACTGCCACTCTCCGACTCGACCCACCTGGTCCTGATCGGCTGCGGCGGTACAGGGAGTTGGCTTGCGCCACATCTGGTGCGAATTGCCAGGCTGCTGACCGAACTGCACGATCGGAACGTTTCCCTGACCTTTTGGGACCATGACCACGTGGAACCAAAGAACGTCTATCGCCAGAACTTCTGCCAGGCTGAGATCGGCGCGAACAAAGCCACGGCCCTGGCGCAGCGCTACGGGCTGGCCTGGGGCATGAACGTGAGGGCCATCGAGCAACCGTTCACGGGAGAGTTGCCGTCCCAACGCGAATTCGCCGGGCGCGAAACGGTTTACATCACCTGTGTGGACCACAATCGCCCGCGCCAGGCAGTCGCCCAGGTTTGTGAACGCTACGGCGGCTGGTGGGTCGATACCGGCAATCGCAAGGTTTCGGGGCAGGTTTCGGTAGGCCGGGCATTTGCAGACAATGAGTATTCTCCACTGCGGCTCCCCTCCGTCACCACCTGGACGCCCCTTCCTTCCATCCAGTTTCCAGACATCTTGCGAGAGGAGGAAGATGAGCCGGAAGTGACCGATTATTCCGAAATGTCCTGCGCCGACCTGGCACTCGTGGACGAACAGGGCTTGAGCATCAACCACGCCATTGCCTCGGCAGCCGCAACGCTGCTCACCAAGATGCTGGTCACGCAGGACCTGCACTACCACTGCGCCTACGTCAGCACGGAAGCAGGTACGTCCCTGGCCTACAACGCTCCTCGCGTCATCAGAAAATATTTGAAAGAACTGCAAAACCGGCAGGCAGAGACGCCGTTTGTTGATAATGACGAATAAGTAGTTCCCTTCAATCCCCCAATCCATTTCAAATACAACGCAATTCGTCCCTCACGGACCAAATCTCAAAAAGACCGGAGACCCCTTCTCCGGTCTTTTTGCATTGGAGAAACACAATATGCCTCACGTTTACCTGATCCACTTCGAAGAAAAACTCCACCACGCCGGACACTATCTGGGTTACAGCAAAATGCTCACTTTCCGCATTTGCCAACACAAGATCAACCAGGGCGCCAAACTGATCCGGGCCGTGAACAAGGCCGGCATCGAGTGGCATGTCGTTCGTACCTGGACCGTGGACGACCAGGGCTTGGAACGACTGCTCAAGAACCAGAAGAACTCGCCCCGGTTCTGCCCAGTCTGCAACCCCGAACTCGCCGGCAAGGTTGAAAACCAGTACCAGGAAGCGCCAGTATTGACGCTCTGAAAGGAGATTCTCATGCCTATCCCAAAAGGGCTGGCTGCCAAAGCCAGGCTGATCATGGACAACGGTGAGAAAGTCTATATCGAAGTGCGCCAGGGCTCGACTTTCTGCCACTTCTACACCCTGTACACCGTTCGCGGGCGAACGCGCAAAGCATTGATCGCCAGAAACCGCAACGTCGCGGAAAAGGGCATCGAGGAGCTGGTAGAGCAACTCGTCCAACATTTCAAGAAGCATACGACTCGTCGTGTCCTGGAGACCAGGATCTGGCTGTTACCGCAAGCGCCTGTACCGCAAGCTGCTGGATGCGGATCCGTCCGACCTGGGACTTGCCCGGGTCACAAGAACTCCGATCTGATCTCCACTACGTTCCCATCGAGCGCTTGCCGGCAGGCTCGATCCCCATAGAGAGACCACTGGAAGTCTTTCCCGAAGGGAGATAGCCACGGTGGCTTCCATGCCTCACACCAATCGCCTTAATTCAAACCGCCCAGCCCGGGCGGTTTTCCGTTTCACTCAGGAGGTGAACGATGACACGAACTTTCTACTTCCCAGCCGAAACAGACATGTTGTGGCTGGGAGGCGCAACCCAAAAAGCCGACAACAACATGCAAGCCCTGCGCCTGCTCAACCAGCTGGAGCTTGATGCGCGCGAACCCACGCTCGAAGAGCAAAACGAAGCTGGCGCTCTATACCGGCTGGGGAGATACCCAGGTTTTACGCGCCAAGTTTTCCGCAGCTGCGCGAGATGGTTAGCGAGGAAGAATGGGACGCAATCCGCACCAGCACGTTGAACGCCCACTACACCGCGCTTCCGGTCATCCGCGCCATGTGGGCCGGGATACTGCAGCTTGGCGCGCACAAGCTGCCGTCCCTGCGCATCCTGGACCCGTCCGCCGGCATCGGCCACTTTCGCAGCACGATGCCAGAATCCTTGCGCGAACGAGGCGCGCTGGGTGGAGATCGAACTGGACAGCCTGACAGCCCGCATCCTGAAGCAGCTCCATCCCGCCAACTCGAGGGGGAAAGCGCCGTATTCCACAAAGGCTTCCAGGATGTGCCGCTGGTGGACAACCAGTTCGACCTGGTCATCTCGAACATCCCGTTCGGGAACTACCCTGTTGTGGACCGCACCGTCAAAGAAGCCTTCCTGAAAGCCAGCATTCACGATTACTTCTTCGCAAAAGCCGTCTCGCTGGCCCGGCCAGGCGGTCTGATCGCCTTCATCACCAGCCGCTACACGCTGGACAAGAAGAACAAGCGCGTGCGCGAATGGCTGGCCGAGCGCGCCGACCTGCTGGCCGCGGTGCGGCTGCCCGATACCACCTTCAAGAGCAATGCCGGCACGGAAGTTGTGACCGACATCCTCTTCCTGCGCAAGCGGCATGAACTGCGCACGGACGACATGCCGTCCTGGGTCGAGACCAGTGAGATCGACCTGGACGCAGATTCCGTTTCGAATGAGGAAGACCACGATGGCATCGCGCGCCATAACCAGATCTACTGCGAGCATCCCGAATGGCTGATCGGCCAGGTGACCACCAAGCGGGGCATGTACCGCTCCGGCGAGTACACCTTGCGGTACGACGGCGAACGGCCCATCGGGGAGATTGCCGCCGAAATCCTGTGCAGCGTCCTGCCCGAAGATGGTCTGCTGGAAGGGCGCCGGGAAGCAGCTGAAAAAGAAGTTGTGGTCGAAATCACCGCTCCCGCCCATGCCATCTCGATCCCGGAGAATGCGCCGTTGGACCACCGCCGGCGTCTGGAAGGCCTGCGCGAGATCTATGACGGCGCGCAAAAGCTGCTCGATATGGAAGTGAATGGGCACTCAACCGAATCTGATTGAGAGCCAGCGAGAAGCTCTGAATGGCGCCTACGACCGCTTTTTTCTCCGCTTCGGCCCCATCACCAACAAGCTGCACCAGAAACTTTTGGGCAACTCCCCCGCCCTGCCCTTCCTGCTGGCGCTGGAATACGACTACGACCCGCTCAGTAACTCCGCCAAAAAAGCGCTCATCTTCTCCGAATCCACTGTGCGCTCCGCCGCTGCCGCAGAGGAGATCCACAACTGTCACGATGCGCTCCTGTTCTGCCTGAACCAGACCGGGAAAGTGGATCTCGATTGGATTGCAACGCTGGCGAACGTGACGGTGGAGCAGGCGGAAAGCGAACTGGCAGGCAAGATCCTGTGGACGCCGGAAGGCAGGTGGGAAACCGCAGATCAATATCTCTCCGGCAACATCCTGGAGAAGCTGAACGCGGCCAAAGCCATGCTGAACGTCGAGCCGCGCTTGAAAGCCACGATCGAGGCTCTCGTGGGCGCGATGCCCAAACCGCTCAAGGCCGGCCAGATCAAGGCGCGCCTTGGTTCCGGCTGGATCCCGGCCCAATACATCGAAGAGTTCATCGCCGACATCCTGCCGGGCGTGGACGCGCAGGTCACCCACCTGCCGCAACTGGGCGCATGGAAATTGAGCGTGCGCAACAAGTGGTACGTCCCGGCGGAGAACACCACCCGCTGGGGGACGGAACGTAAGGGTGCGCTGGAGCTGATCGAGATCGGGCTGAACGCCGGAACGCCGGTGGTGCACGACGAGATCGAAGACAAGCGCGTGCTCAACCGCGAGGCCACCCTGGCCGCCCAGGCCAAACTGGAAGAATTGAAAGCCCGCTTCGAGACCTGGCTCTGGCAGGACAGCGAACGCGCCGAGCACCTGGCGCAGATCTACAACGCGCGCTTCAACGTGTTCGCCCGCCCGCGCCATGACGGTTCCCACCTGACCTTTCCCGGTCTGTCCAAATTCGTTACCCCCCGGCCGCTCCAAAAGGATGCCGTCTGGTTCGCCCTGCAGTCGCAGGCGGCGCTGGTGGGCGATGAAGTCGGACTGGGCAAGACCCTGACCGCCATCCTGAGCATCAAGGAAGCCATCCGCCTGGGAACGGCGCACAAAGCCTTGATCGTGGTCCCCAACCACTTGACGGAACAGTGGCGGGACGCCTTCCTGCTGGCCTACCCGAATGCGCAAGATCTTATGCGCGGGCAAGGACGACTTCAAGAAAGACAAACGCGGCGAGTTCCTGAGCCGCATCGCCACCGGGACGCTGGGACGCGGTGATCGTTCCGCAATCCTCGTTCAAGCTGCTGCCGGTAAGCCCGGACGTCTTGAACCGCTTCATCGAAGAAGAACTGGACGAGCTGCAGACGTTCCTGCAGGAACTGAAAGCCGAAGACGGCTACGACCGCCGGGCGGAGAAGGAGATCGTCAAGGCCATCAAGCGCTTCGAAGCCAAGCTCGTGACCAAGTCCGAGATGGACAAGGACAGCCTGGATACGATCACCTGGGAACGCTTGGGCGTGGACCTGCTGGTAGTCGGACGAATTTCACATTACAAAAATTTGTACTTCCACACCAAGATGACCCGCATCGCCGGCCTGCCCAACGCAGACTCGCAGCGCGCCTTCGATATGTTCATCAAGGTCCGGAACCTGCTCGAAAACGGCGGGCGCTTCATCGGCCTGACCGGCACGCCCATCACCAACACGATGGCCGAAGCCTTCACCATGCAGCGTTACTTCCAGTACGACACGCTGCGCGACCTGGGGCTGGCGCACTTCGACTCCTGGGCGCAGATGTTCGCCGATACGGTCATGCTGCCGGAGATGACGCCGGACGGCGGCGCCTTCCGCGTGAACACCCGCCTGGCGCGCTTCACCAACATCCCCGAGCTTGCAGCCATGCTCTCGCAGTTCATGATCATGCGCCGCTGGCAGCAGGTGTCCGGCGAGGTGGAACGCCCATCGCTCTACGGCGGCAAACCGGTCACTGTTTCGCTGCCCGGCTCAGCGCAACTGAAGGAGTTCGTGAAGGAACTGGCAGAACGGGCCGAGGCCGTGCGGGGAGGGCACGTCGATCCAAGGGTCGATAACATGCTACAAGATAACCGGCGAAGGGCGCAAGGCCGCTCTCGACATGCGCCTGCTCTTCCCCGGCGCGCCCGACCTGGGCTCGTCGAAGATCAATACCTGCGGCCTGGGTGATCTCGCAGATCTACCACCGCACGGATGCGTTCAAGTCAGCCCAGCTGGTCTTCTGTGACCTGGGCACGCCAAAACCGCATAAGGATTCCGTGGTCGTGAGGGAGAACGAAGAAGATGGCCACAGCCTTGAATTGGAAGAAGAACCCGGCTTTGACAACGTCTACGCCGACCTGAAGGCCAAGCTGGTAGGGCATGGCGTGCAAGCGGACGAGATCGCCTTCATCCACGACGCCAAAAACCCAACGGCGCGTTCCCTGCTTTTTGAAGCTGTACGCGAGGGCCGCATCCGGGTTCTGATTGGCTCGACCGAAAAGATGGGCACGGGCATGAACGTGCAAACAAAGGCTGTCGCCATGCACCACCTGGATGCTCCCTGGCGGCCGGCAGACCTGGAGCAGCGCGAAGGACGACTGCTCAGGCAGGGAAACCAGTACTCCGAAGTCTTCTCCTTCGTGTACATCACCGAAGGGAGCTTCGATGGGTTCATCTGGCAGATTTTGGAAACCAAGGCGCGCTTCATCGCCCAGTTCCTGATGGGCCAGACCGACACGCGTGAGATCGATGACGTCAGCGAAACCGTGCTCTCGATGGCCGAGATCAAAGCGCTGGCCAGCGGCAACCCAAAGATCATCGAGCGCGTGATGGTCCAGAACGAATTGCTCAAGCTAGAACACCTGCGGGCGTCCTGGCAAAGCAACCGCCGCGATTCTCAGCGCCGCCTGCTGATGAGTGAAAAGGAACTGGAGCAGGTTGTAACGCGCGTGGGGTATCTCCGAAAAGCGGCCGAAGTGCGTGACGGAAACCCAGGCGAGAAATTTGCCATGACGGTTGGCAAAACTGTTCACACGGAGCGGCGTCTTGCCGGGCAAGCCCTGATCGCGCTTGCCCAAGATCTGAAGCTGGAAGCCGACCGCAAAGGACAGGAAGCCAAAAAACAGGCCGGTACCTATCGCGGTTTCACGCTCTGGCTTCGCGCCCGTCCCACCAGTGAACGAAGTATGTACGAACTCGTGCATGCGATGAAGGCGGTGTGGATATCCTGCTGGACTACGGCGTGCCGCAGGTCCTGGCCGCGCACGTATCCGACTCGGAAACCGGCACCGTTATGAGCATCGACGCAGTGATCCGCTCGATCGACGGCGAGATCGATAAGAACGTCGAGCGTCAGGAATACCTGACCCGGCAGATCCAGACCTTCAAGGCAGTGCTTTCGGAGGAGTGGGAACACGCCGAAAAACTGGGCAACCTGGCCAGCAGGCTCGCAGTCCTGGACCGGGAACTGCTGGAAGCGGGCGTAAACCTGCCTGACTCTACCGCAACTCCTTCAGAGAATGGCGAAGGGGAATCGATCGAGATTGTGCGGACAGAGGCAGTTGTAGAAGGATCTGCGGAAGCTGAAAGCACAAAAGTTGAATTCGACCTGGATGCCATCCTGCTGCGCATCGACGAACTGCACGCTGCCATGCCCTCTTACGAAGAGCCGGTCGTGGCTGTGCCATCTCCAGTGCAAGAGGCGATCCCCATCACGCCTGAAGTTGTAAGCCGGTTCGAACGCGAAGCGCAGGCTGCGCAGGCAATGGCCGATTTGGGTCGCAGCCTGCTTTCGGGTGAGCAAATGAGCCTGGATGCCTGGCTGGTCGCGCACCCAGCCGATCCCGCTAGCCAAGAAGAAAAGCATGACTAAGATGAAGAAGGAGATCACCCAACACGAAATCCGTTCAACTGACCCTGTTCTAGCGGAATCGAAACGATTCCCAACCACCCTTTTTGAGACGGCGCTCCAGCTGGAGCGCCGTCTTTCGATTCCAAGGAGAACCATGACAACGACATCCCCCGAACTCTTTCAAGTACAACCTGTCTATAACCTGCCCAAACTCAAATGGCTGCCCCTGCGCGAACAGCCCGCTTACCGGGTAACGCAGAATGCGGCCGGCTGCAATGTGTCCGAACTGCTGGCCGCTGTGATCGGCGGGCCGCGCCAGATCGAGATCGCCGAAGAACTGCTGGCGCTGTTCCAGGGAGACTTGCGCCGCCTCTACCAGGCGCACCCGGCGGAACTCGCCCGGGTGAAGGGCATCAGCCAGGCCACGGCTGTGCGCATCAAGGCGGCTTTCAATCTCGGGCTGCGTTGAATCTTGCCCCCGAAGACGACCGACGATCAACTCCCCGGCCGATGCGGTTTCGCTCGTCCAGCATGAAATGGGGCTGCTCCAGCAGGAACATCTCAAAGTAATCCTGCTGGACACCCGCAATCACGTTCTGGACATTGTGGAGATCTACCGCGGCTCGGTGAATTCCTCGCAAGTGCGCATCGCCGAAGTGATGCGCCCCGCTGTCCAGCGCATGGCGACCGCCTTGATCGCTGTGCACAATCACCCGAGTCAAGACCCGACGCCGAGCCCGGATGACGTGGCGGTAACGCGCGCAATGGTGCAGTCGGCCAAACTCCTTGATTTGGAGTTCCTGGACCATATCGTGGTAACGCAGTCTCGTTGGGTAAGCCTCAAGGAACGCGGTCTCGGGTTCAGCTAGGTGTCGTGTCCAATGTAACTCTGGAATAGAATGCAATCCAGCGTAAATCGAGAATGCGGGGATTTCGTGCGGTGAAAATCCATTCAAGCCCCTTTTGCTCCGCCTGGAGACGTCTCCAGGCGGAACACTCGTTGGCTAATCGCGCGGAGCAAAGTTACTAACCCATCGTGCAAGCGCATCACGAATTGGGGCAGCATGAAAAGCATAACTACTCAACCCTGCTTCCCTTAAAATCGTCTGGTAAGTTAGGCGAATCCCCTTTTCGCCAAGACGATTGGCAGCATCGTCGATTTGCCTGATCTGGTTTTTGAGATGCAGTTCTTTGAGGCGCGCTCGATGTTCTAGAATTGCCTGGTGAACTTTCAAACGCAGGTCAGGATAATTGGTGCGCAATTGGTTGTAAGAAAGGCCAGCCCGTCTGGCAATTTCTTCTACCTTCACAATACGGTCAGTGTCCCACAAGCTGGCGATGATCTTGGTGATTTGCATGGACACAGTATCGTCCAAATATTGTTTGGCGCGAATATTATGTTGCTGAATCGTCAGACGCACAAAGTCTGCTAAATCCGGATAACTGCTCAAATAGAAGCAGTCTGAAGCCAATGCCTCGTGAACCTGTCGTAGAGTAATCTCCTGATGTTCCTTAAGCAAAGACTCCAGAACTGTTTGTATTTGGAAACGAAGCATTGTTCGCTTTTCAAGTTGTTCATTAGCTCGTTTCTCCGCCTGAGCCTGATGTATCTGCTCTTCCATACCAAGAGCGATCCAGTAAATGCGCACAGTCTTTTCACCCCAACCCAGGCTCTGGGCGATTTTCCGGTTGTTGTCACCGCGCAATCCCATCTCGATTAAAGTCGCAATCTCGGCTTGCGACTTCATCAGAATATGTTGTTCACCGGCGCGAAGCGCTGGGCGACGCGGTTTGGTGCGCAAACTGCCATCATAAGAACGGGTAAATCGCTTTCCACAAACTTTGCACCGAAACCGGGCAAAGCGTTCTTCCGGCATATCTCTCAACATAAGCACGTCAGTGGTGGAAGGCAAATCATAGTTGGGACATTCCGGATTGGGACAAATCCGAAGGAACTTGTGCCGAGGAGTATGTACTTCCTGCGCAAATTCATCCGGCACATCCAATGCAGCAAATTCTTTCCAGGACATCTGCAAGGCTTCAAGGCAGGCCAGGTAGTGCGGAAGGGCAGCCTGGGGACCTTGTTCAATGGTTTCCATTGCAGCAATGGTCAGGTTTGCCTGTCTGGCCATAGCTCTTGTGGAGATGCCAGCCTGGTAACGGATGTAGCGAAACTTCAGACCGATGGCACGAGAAGGATTGTGTTCGGCATCTGCTCCGGTTTGGGCAATGGCAGTTGCGGGATCAAGCAAGAAACGATAGTCATCCTGTCTGCGCCTTTGCACATTCAGGGTATCCTGCGAGGCCATGATCGTGGACAAAGAGCGAAGGTCAGCACCACAAGCTGGACAACGCAAATGGTGATGATCCTGACTCAGCGGTGTCAGCAGAGCACCGCAGGCGGAGCAGTTCTCCTGAAGCAAACAGCTATGTTCCAGGCAGGCAGTCACAGGCAACAGTCGCCAGATCAGTCGTAGATATGGTTGAGATTGCAGGCAGAAAAGGACAAACCCTCAAAACCGGATTCACCAGGTTCTTGAGAAAGTGACCCGGGCTCATGTAAATGGAACTATCAAGCCTGGGCAGGACACGAAACTTCCCAACCCAGGGAAGCATCGTCAGTTGAACCAATTCATCGGGTTTCAATCCGGTGCGCAGGGGAATACGCCCCCATTCCTTCAGCGGATATTCCCATTTCAGCTTGTGATCTTTTCGGGCGCATCCCAGGTTGGGAACAGATCGCCAACCATATCCCAGAAAATACCATACCCGTTCAGGTCTGCTAATCTCAGCAGGTAACCGCTCAAGCATTCCCCGGGAAACGGGTCAGGGCGCAGCGGGAGTGTATCAAAAAACCAGCTTTCAGACATAGGCGTCTCCACTCCGCGCCCGAAGAATATCGAGAAAACTAACCACCTTGGCACGTTTTATATCCCGCCAGGCCTGGTTCAGGATATCCAGGGTTAAACGCGGCTGCCCGGCAGAAATTGCCTTGAAACAGGCATCCATTAGCAGCACCATCACCTCACGCAGGATGCCATCCGTCCATTGTTCGATATAGTGAGCTGGCCCATCCACAGTCTTCTTGCTTGCCTGGTCTGGAATTTCACGCAGACCCAGATAGCCATCTTGTTCAAAAGGCAGCAACAAGTCCAACATGGTCAGGAACGCATCCAGGCGCGGGCCTGTAAATTGCGTCAGTTCGAAATAGTCGTTCCATCGCCCTTGAATTTCGGCGTCGCCTGCGGCCCACCCAATCGGATTGCAGGATGCACACACAATCGGCACGCCGGTCAAGTTGGATAGTTCCAACAAGCGGCGGCGCAATCCCTGCTTGGGTAATATGCTCCACTTCATCAACAATCAGTAGTTCCACACCACATTGCTGAAAATAAAGTTCCAGAAGTTGAAGATAATGCTCTTCATCCCCGCGCAAAGTGGCAGCGCCACAAGCCAGAAGCATCCGTTGGAACAAGGGTTTGGGCGAACGATTGCTAACCGGCGCATCGATCTTGATCACCGGCACGTAGTTGCGCCTTGCCTGCACCACCGGCAAATAATTCACCGCATACCAGTTCAACAGACTGCTCTTCCCGGCGCCTGAGACACCGCCCACTAAAAAACAACGTTGCTGCCCAATGCTGCGATATCTTCGAATGGTATCCAGTTTCTCGATCAGCGCCCGTAAAGTCGGTGTCAGAAGAAAATAGAGATTGGTCAGCCACAGAAACCGATCAGTTGTGTCCAGATAGGCATACTGGGAAGCCAGATGCTGGCGCAGGCTGGCAAAACCGGCCTGGCGAACAACATCAGGGTCCAGGTAAACCGGTTGTTGGGTAATTTTCAATGCCAGTTGGCGGCGCAAGCTGGACAACTGGCTACCTCGCAACACATCTGCTCTGCGGTTGGGATCCAGAAGTTCCACTTGTTGCTTCAATCAGGTTGTCTTCAAGCTGCCAGGCTTCCGCCCAGGCGCGCAAATCAGCCAGCCGCTGTGCAACGTTCACATTCGGATCTAAGATTCAAAATCTGCAAGGCAGGAGGAGAAATGTTCGAAGAAAATGGCGCGTCCATCAGAGCACCTCCCCAAGTGTCTCCAGGAGATGGGTTCGAGGATCGGCATCTTTATTTTAGGGTGCATCTCGGCCATGAGTAGTTCTGTCTTTGCGATTTGTTCCGCTTCCAGCGGCTGGGCTGTTGAAGCGTTGCTCGGCCTGCCTGGACGTCGTTCTCGCAATTGCTGCAGTTTGCGGCGAATCAACTTTTGCTCTGCCTGGCGTTGCTCGATCAATTCCCTGGCTTCAAGGATGTGAACCAGCCAGGAATGAGGACGCAATCTGTGCTGGGGATCGCGCTGGCGAATCAGGTCTTTCGCCAGTTCCAGTTCCCATAAGCTCACCATTTCATAACTGCCGTCCGCCAGTCGCAATTCACGGGCATAACCGTCTCCCAGCCAAACCCCATTTTCAAATACGGCAACCCGGCTCACATCATCAGGGCTGTATCGCAGATGGTATCGCCTCTGCCGTCCCTGGCGATCTCGGCTGCGCAGTTCTGCCAACCCAACGGCCCAGTAATGCAAACCAAATAGTGCTAACCCCTCGCGAGTGGCGCTCCGGGTTTTCGGATTCAACCGCCAAAACGAACGCTCCAATTGCGGGGTGAGCGGTGGAACGAGCGGGGTCATCAGTTCCAATCCTTGCAACCACTTCTCGTGAGGGGTCATCTCATTCAACTCCCGGTGAGGCGTATGAAGATAATCAACGATCAACTGGTGCACGATGCGGAAGATGTCTCGATATAACAGGCACGCAGCCTGGTTGGCATTATGCCAATGACGTTTGTCCGGATGGAAAATCGCTCCAGGCAACAATTCCTGGATCTGGCCCGATAAGTTTCCAAACAACCGTTCCACCAAGCCCCCGTAGCGAGCCTGATAGGGTGGGCGGAACACAAGTTCCATCCGAACATACCTGCCATCTCCGGCCAAGCCCTGGCAAGATCTTCCAGCGAATAGCTGTGATGTGCCCAGGCA
>CAWGNR010000005.1:0-750448 GCA_963823985.1 uncultured Chloroflexia bacterium | reverse complement strand
CGCAGGGGGGCAGGGGAGTGCCGAAGGCCAGGGCCGACTCGACGGGGACCAGCCCATCATTGGGCCCCTCCCAACCTTCGAGGAGGCCATGCATCCGGCGGAGCGGCGGGCAGACTCCTCGACGTCGGGGTTGCCGGCGATGCTGAAGCAAGGGACCTCCTCCGGCGCGGGGGTCAGTCGATCGAACCGCCGGGCGGCCCGTCGGGTCACGTCGAAGAAGCCGGCATGATCGAGGCCGACGACCTCCAGCCAACGAAAGACCGGGCGCATCCGGAGTCCACGGCGTCGGCCAGGGCCGAGCCGAGGTGCGGGGTGCCGACGGTCGTTAGACTGAGGATCCGGCCAGCCCAGGCCGGCTCGGCCATCAGGGCCCGGGCGTCGAGCCCCCCCATGCTATGGCCGATGATGTGGACCGGCTCGCCGGGGAAGGCCGCGTCGATCCGATCGCCGAGCTTGCGACCCGTCGCACGATCCCGGCGGTAGGGTGGACCCGCGTGCGAGCACGCGATTGCCCGCGGCGGCGAGGAGCACCTCGGGGATGCCGCGGAAATAATGGGCCAGCGCGAACCGGCCCAGCCCGATCTGGTTGAAGCCGAACATCCCATGGGCCAGGACGATCGGCGCCTGCAACGTCAAGCCAATCAATGGTGTCAATCTCGGGACGACGCCGGGGAACCCTCCCGCCGGGCATCGCAGGTCGCCGGCCGAGCTTCCCTGCCGCCTGAATCCACTGTCAGTATATCACGGCGGAACGACCAGGACGCGCAACCCGGCCGCCGATGAGCCAGTCGCGCCCCTCCGGTCAATGGACACCGGGCCGACCGGTCGCTATCCTTGCGCCGGCCCGGGGACGACGGAGTCGGGACGGTGCGAAGTTCGGAGCCTGGCCGGCGTGGCGGAACGGCAGACGCAGGGGACTTAAAATCCCCCGGGGGGGAACCCCCGTGTGGGTTCGACTCCCACCGCCGGCATCGCGACAGCATCCGACCCGAGGCGACAAAGTCCGCAATTTCCAAGGGTTTACGGCAAGGCAGATCGGCCGGAATGAAAGGCATGTTGCGCGAGAATCCGCCAGGCTCCGTCCCGAGCCGTCCCCCGACTGCTACCCAAAATGCTACCCACCTGCTACCCGCTCAGTGGCCACCCGACCTGGCCGAAGTCGCCGCCGCATGGCCGGAGTTGCCCGGGGCGATCCGGGCCGGTATCGTGGCGATGGTCAAGTCCCCGGCCGCAGTGCGGACTTCACAGCCTTGACCACTTTCGGGCAGGAGTCTCGTGGAAGTAGACAAACTCAGCCCCCGGTGCTTGATAACACAATGGGGCCCAACACGAACTTGCTGGGGGCAAGAAGGCAGTCCCACCTTCATCGGTGATCCTCATGGAGTGAACCCTTCGTCCGGCGATCCCTCATCGGCATGGTCGAAGTCGGGTAACAGGAGCCTCTGTTCGAACCGCTGCACCAACTTGAGGTTCAAGTCCAGCTCGTTCGGTAGCGGTCTCCCACCCCTGAGGGCGATGCACTCTCGTTGGAAGCGTTGGAGCAGCGAGGTCAGGCACTTCTCGGCGACATACATCACGCCAGCCCTCCCCGGCCTGCGGTAACCGACATTCCTTCCGAGTCATGGAGCCACCGGGAATGATGGCCCCGATCCGAGGGGTTCCAGGATCCCCGCACCCGATCATCGCATCGAAGTGGGCCTCGACCCGACCGGGCAGGAGCCCCCCCGTGATGAGCATCCCCAGCTCCATGTTGATGGTGAACGCCTGCTGGGTCAGGTTCGCCGAGGAGAGGAACAGCCACTCGCCGTCGGCCACGGCGCACTTGACGTGGAGGATGCCGGCCTTGCCGTTCTCCCCGACGGGGCGATGCTCCCTGGGCCAGTAGTAGACCGTCGAGCAGCCCGCCACCTCCCGGCCCAGCGCCCGGATCGTGCTGTACTCGCCCTGGCCCTCGATCCGGTCGGGCGTCTCCAGGACGATCGTCAGCCGGACGCCCCGGCCCGCCGCCCGCACGAGCGCCCTGGCCACGTTGGGGATGCGGTAGACGGCGAAGCTCACGAGCGTGATGCGGCTCCGGGCGGCGTCGAGCACCTGGAGGATCGCCTGCTCCGTGCGGCGGAACGGGACCGCCCCGGCGTCGGGGCCGGTCCAGGCCAGCTCCACCGACTGCGAGTCCCGGTGGACCCGCTCGGCATGGGCCGCCGTCTGGAGCGCCATGGCGACCGTCCGGGCGTCGATCTCGCCCGCCTCCTCCCGCCATCGGTCCACGAAGGCGAGGGCCAGATCCCGGTGCTCGTAGTGGGCGATCCGCCGGGCGACCTCGGACCGCAGCGATCCCTCCGGGCAGGCTCAGGATCGCCGAGGCCAGCGCCTCCACCGTGCCGCCGGGCAGGCCGCACGCCAGGGCGTAGGACGCCTCGACGATCCGCCGCTCCGGGGCTCATGGCTCCGGCCGGAAGAAGGAGAGGGTCGTCCGTTCCACCGTCGGCACCAGCGCCGACCGGTCCAGGTACTTGTTGCCCCGCTCGCACGAGGTCTCGGGCAGGAACGAGCAGGCGTGGCACGACGCCCCGTGCAGCGTCTCGCCGCCCCCGGCGGGGTGTTCCGAGCAGAGCGGGTCGGAGGCGCAGAGGCCCATCTTCTCCAACGCCCGGCGGATGTGCCGCCCGAGCTTGTCCGGCTCGCCCAGGGCGCAGAGGCCGCCGAGCGTCCCCTCGCTGTCGGGGGCCGAGGTGTAGATCAGCACGCCCGCCATCGGGTCGCCGTCGGCCGGGTTCCGGGAGTAGATCCGCTCGGCGATCGAGGCGCTGGTGTAGCCGCACTCGATGGCCAGCTGGCGGATCAGGGCGTGGGCGAACGTGTGCAGCAGGACGTAGCGGATGCCGGGGTAGCCCGTGTCCGGGTCGAGGCCCTTGCCCATCCGCCACGCCCGGTGGGCCAGCTCGAACTCCCGCTCGTAGGCGTGGTTCCGGCCGACCCAGGCCCGGATCGCCGGCTCGGCGAACTGGAAGAAGATGCCCTCGCCACGGGTCTCGCAGGCGGGCAGCCACGTCGGGTCTTTGCGGGCGAGCCTGGCCCGGTTCTCCGGGGGCAGGTCGGCGGGGCTGTCGAAGTCCCGTGGCGACATCGAGCCGGGTGAAGCCGACCAGCGCCCGGACCTCCCGCAGCTTCTCCACCAGGACGATCTTGTCGAAGGCGGCGGCGTAGTCGGCCGGGGGCTCCACCGCCCGGAGCTTGAAGGTCCGACTCTCCTTGGCCTTGGCGGGGTCGGAGAAGACCCGCCACTCGGGCGACTTCAGGTCGTCCGGGTCGTCGGCCTCCTCGACGGTCCCCTCCTGCTTCTTCTGGATCGCCGCCCAGATCTGCTCGTCGGCGTACTTGTTCAGCTCCTTCAGCTGGCCGATGAGCCGGAACGCCTTCAAGACCTCGGTGCTGGTCACCTTCTCCAGGACGACCCAGTTCTCCTCGACCAGCCGGCCGAGGTCGTCGGCGGCCTGCGGGACGGACAGGGCCGAGATCAGGACGGGGAACCAGAGGTTCGACGCCCCCTGGAGCATCGGCTTGACGTGATCCTGGTCGCAGCCGTTGGGGTCGAAGTCCCGCAGGTGCGGGCGCCGGCCCCGGCAGGCGGGCATGGCCGTGCGGTTGTGGGGGCCGAACGCCTGGCCCATCCGGCGGCGGGTCCCGCAGCCGTCGCACTTGACCTCCACGTCCAGGGCCTCGCCGCTGGCCCCGACCTCGTAGAGGTAGAGCAGGCCCTTGCAGTCGGTCGCCCCCCGATGGACGAACTCCACCCAGGGGAAGTCGTCCAGGTGGCCGTGTTCGCAGGTGACCATGAACCGGGCGGGGACGACGAGCGGCGCCCGCCTCTGGATCGTTGCAGTTGTGGACGTAGCTGGCCCGGTCGGGCCGGTAGGGGAAGACCTTCGGCTCGAACAGCCCGGAGCTGATCGGCGCCAGCAGCCGGCACCGGGAGCAGACCATCCAGCGGGGGAACGGGGCGACCGGCACGCCGATCTGCCGGGACTCGTCGAACCAGTTGGTCTGGGCGCCCTGCGACTCCGCCCCCCGTGGCGGGGTCAGGAACCGGGCCGACCTGCGGCCCGAGGATCGACTGGGCCGAGCGCAGCAGCCGCTCCTCGGCGACCTCGGTGGAGTGGGCGACCTGCCAGTCGTCCAGGCCCATGACCAGGACCGACAGGTTCGGCAGATCGACCAGCGAGCCGACGCCGAAGGTGGTGAGCGCCTGGCTGGGCCGGACCTCGCCGACCTCGGACCGCCGCATGTGGCTGGAGAGTGCTCATGCGGGCACCTCCCCGGCCGCTTCCGGCGCCTCGGCGGGCGACTCGCCGGTCACCTCGTCGAGGCCGCCGTCGCTGAGGATCAGCTTGACGGTCGGCTCGACCTCCCGCAGCGAGTTCAGGCAGGTGAACTCCTGCCAGCGCTCCATGCCGGGGCTGTGCAGCAGCTTGACGCTCGTCCCCTTCTTCGGCCCGTCCGTGCCGTAGGGTTCCGTGTAGGTCAGGGTCCGGCCGCCGGTGGTGTTCTGGGCCTCGGCCTGCCAGAGGTCGGCCTTGCCCCGCAGTTCGGCCCGGCAGGAGTCGCCGCACTTCGTGCCGTCGCCGATCAGCTCGGCCCGCCGGGCGATGGCCTCGATGGCGTCCTGGACGTAGGGGTTGCTCGTCGTGATCCGACCGGCCGTCTCGTTGGCGTTGAACGCCTCGTCCCGCAGCCGGACCATCGAGACCAGCAGCCCGGCCAGGCCCCGCTGCAAGGCCCCCGGCGAGAAGGGGGTCACCGAGAGCGCCTCGACGTGCTTGTAGAACGTCGCGTGGTAGTGCTCGAAGGTCTCGTAGTGCGACAGGTCACGGGGCCGGGCCCAGTTGAAGACGGTGACGACCAGGCCGGGGAACGTACCGGCCGACCCGGCTGGTGGCCTGGATGTACTCGGCGGTCGCCTTGGGCTGCCCGGCGACGACCATCAGGCCCGAGCCGCTTCACGTCCACGCCGACGGAGATCATGTTCGTGGCCAGCAGCACGTCGAGCGGCTTCTTGGGCAGGTTCTTGTAGTCCTTCGTCTTGAACGCCTCCTTGCGCTGCTCTTCGAGTTCGGGGTCGAAGACGGCCTCCAGGCGGTCGAGGGTCTGCGGGATCTCCTCGGAGCGGATGCGGCTGGTCAGCTCGCCGAGGTACTCGCCGTTGAAGTACGCGCTTGGCCAGGCCCCGGCGGTCCTGCTTGCGGCAGCGGGTGAACACGTCGTCGTCCACCAGGCGCCGCATCCCGCCGAGTTCCCGCATCGAGTTGAAGTAGCCGACCAGGGTCATCCAGGGGTCGACCCGCCGCGCCGTACTGCTCGTAGAGGGCCTGGGCCGAGCAGAGGAGGGCGACGTAGACCCGGATCAGGGCCGCCTTGAGGCGCCGGCCGGGGGCGCAGATGCCGAGGTAGCGGCGGCCGGACTCTTCCTCCGACGGCGTCCGCTGGATGGAGAAGAAGTTGTCCCGCACGTCGAGGCCCGGCGGCGGGAAGACGTTGACCGTCCGCAGGAAGAGGCTGCGCACCTGCACGTCGGCGTTGCTTGATCGTCGCCGTCGAGGCGATCACCTTGGGGCGGACCTTCCGGCCGTCCACCTCCCAGGTGCAGAGCTCGTCGACGGCCGTCTCGTAGAGGCCGACGAGCGTGCCGAGCGGGCCGCTGATCAGGTGCAGCTCGTCCTGGATGATCAGGTCGGGCGGGCGGAGCGGCGGGTGTTCGGCGAGCCGGGCCGAGGGCAGGCCCAGGTTGGAGCGGGGGTGGAAGGTCGGAGTCCTCGATCTCCGGCGACCGGAACCCGTGGCGCTCGCAGCGGCCGTTGACCCGGCCGAAGAGCATCTGGACCTCGCCCTTCCACGGCATCTGGGCGAACTTGTCCACCGTGGCGATCAGCAGCGTCGGCAGCCGCCGGTAGATCTCCTCGTCCACCACGACGACCGGCAGGCCCTCGTCGGCGGCCTGGCGGCGGCTGAAGAGGCACTGGCCGAACTTGTCGCCGCAGTAGGTGAGCGTGCGGGCCGGGCCGTGGGGTAGGGCTTGGCGTCGAGGTGCTTGCCCGCCTCGATGGCGCTGCCGCACCAGGGGCAGGTGGTGAGCTGGTACGGGCGTGCCGACGCCCGCCGCCGACGAACTGGTTGCCTCGGGCCTGCTTGATCGCCTCCACGGCGTCGTCGGTGCGGTTGGGCGTGGTGCGGCGGCCGACCCAGAGGCCGATGCGGAAGGGCGTCTTGCCCCAGCGGGCGTCCCCGTGTTCCAGGGCCTTGCGGCGGATCGACTCGCAGGCGCAGAGCAGGGCCGTGGCCCGCTGGAACTGCTGGATGGTCAGCAGGCGGAGCGTGTACCGCATCAGGACGGCCACGCCCTCCTCGCCGACCCGCCCGGCGACCGTCCCCTGCAACCGCCGCAGGGCCATCGTGTAGGCGGAGAGGCCGAGGTACGCCTCGGTCTTGCCGCCGCCGGTGGGGAACAAGAGCAGGTCGGCCAGGGCCTCGGGGCCGGCGCCACGCTCGGGGTGGTCGAGCCGGGTGACGCCCGGCAGGTTGAGCAGGATGAAGGCGAGCTGGAACGGCCGCCAGCTCCGGTTCTCCGGGAGGTCGATGTCCTGCTCGAAGTCGGGCTGCTCGCCCCGGCGGACCCGCTCGGAGTAGATCGAGTGCGTCCGCTGGAGCCACATGGCCCGGTTCATGAAGCCGAACGCCTCGAACGCCTGCCGGTCGTCGGCCAGCAGTTGCAGGCCCTCCTCGATCCGCCGGAGGGTGGCCCGGCAGTTGTCGATGGCGACCCGGCCGGCATCGCCGAAGTGGGCGAGGCCCTCGGCGGGGTCGTCGAGCTTGGCCTCCTCCCGGTCGATCCAGTCCCGGTAGGCGGCGACCAGCGGGGCCAGCATCGCCGGGAGCGTGCCGGGCGTCGGCCTCGGCCAGCGCCTTCATGTCGAGGACCAGCCCGGCGAGCCTGCCGAAGGCGGGGTTCTCGTCGGCGTCGTCCTCGGTGGGCGGGGCGGTGCGGGGGACTTCGTGCCTCGGCACGACCTCGGTCTCGATCCTCGACGCCGTGCCGGGCGAGCCGTCGGCGGTCTCGGCGTGGACGCTGACGCCGTGGCCGACGGCGAACTCGACGTGGCGGCGGTAGAGCATCGCCGTGAGCCGCTCTTCGAGGTCGTCGTTCGGGCCGACGGCGCCCCGCTTGCAGAAGATCGCCCGGTCGCCGGCGCCGGTGACGACGAGCTTCGGCTGGAAGACGTGGGACTCGTCCTTGGGGCGGCCCTCCTCCTGGGCGTTGACGAGGAAGAGCGTGACGGCGAAGTGGCCGTCCCGCCTGCGGACCTGGCCCTGGACGGTGATGTCGGGGAACAGGGGGTCGGGGGCCGTCGGCCGGATCGGGCCGTCGGCCAGCGGGACTTCGACGACGCCGCCCCTGGGATACCGCTTCCAGACCCGCAGCGGGTTGCCCCGGTGGTCCTCCCGGTCGTCCCGCTTCTCCCGCCGGTACTGCCCCCAGGAGGCGGCGACCCGGATGGACGGCTCGCCGTCATCGACGCAGAAGGTCAGGCCGAAGGAGGACGGCAGGAACGCCTGGGCCACCGGGATGTCGGCGTCGGTGGTGCCGTCGTCGGCCGTGTCGCTGCCCCCCTCCGAGAGTTCGTCGGGGATCAGGGGGGTGTCCTCGTCCTCGTCGTCCTCCGCCGGGGGCCTGGCGGCCGGACGCCCCGGATCGGCTGGGGGCCAGCACGCCGACGAGGTAGCGGTCCCGCACCGTGCGTTCGGTCAGCTCCTCGTCCTCGCCCCCGGCCGGGCCGAGCAGGTCGCCGAGGACCATGGCTTCGAGTTCGGCACGGATCATCGCCTCGGAGGCGATGGGATGCAGCGGGCTCGTCACGTCAGGATCTCCACGGCGATGCTGGTGCATTGCCGGAGCTGGGAATCGTGCGTCAGGAACAGGCCGCCGCCGTGCTCGATGGCCCCGGCCAGGTGGAGGCAGTCTGGCACTTTGAGGCGGAAGCTCGAGGCTGCACGGAGCTGGGCGGCACGCTCGCACACGGCGGCCGTTACGCGCAGGACGAGGATATCGGGATCACGGAAGAACGCCTGAAAGTCGGCGATGATCGCGGCATCGCCCGTGAGGAAGGGACGGGCGAGGCATTCCGTGCGGGCCAGATCCGTCACGGCGATCTCGTTGCCGGCGGACCGGAGGTTGGCCAGCCGCCTGGCGACCTTCGGCCCCCAGGCCGGATTCTGTTCGACGAGGTAGATGACGCAGTCCGCGTCCAGGCAGACGATCATGCACCGCGCCCCCGAGCCGCTCGAAGGGCCTCGGCGTCGGCCTGGATCTGGGTGATCCGCGACATCCGGTCCTCCCACTCCTCGTGCATCAGCTCGCGGTCGGCTTCGACCTGTTGCTCGCTGCGCACGACATGGCCGCGAGCGCGCTGGCCCGCCCAGATCGCCTTCATCCGCTGCCAGAACGGATCGTCAGCCGGCAGTTCGGGCATCGGCACCACCGTGACCTGGACCGGTCCGGCGGGGATTCGGAGCTTCTCGGCCAGTTCCAGCGATCCATCGTCCTTGACGACGCCCTCCACGACGACGGGTGTGCTCATCGTTTGCGCTCCGACGATGCCGACCACGGTCTACTGGTCGGTGTGCCTCGAACGAACGGCCGGGGCCGTGATCCGCGAAGAATCAGGCGAAGGTCCCTTCATCCTAACCGAACAGGCGGTCCACCTGCTCGCTGTTTTGCTGGCCCCGACCGCCGGACTGCTTCGCCCCACGCTTCACGCCCCCCGCCCCCCGCTTCTTGTCGTGGAGGCCCTGGGCGACCTCCTCGGCGTAGCGTTCGTGGTTGAGCTTCAGCAGGCGTTGAAGGATCTCCCGGCGCCACCGGCTCGCTGAGGGTGAAGCTTCGAGTTTGGCCCGGATCTGATGGAGAGAGGGAGTGGAGGTGGGCTGGCTCACAACAATTCCTCAGCAGCGGAGATGGCGCAACGGGTACGGAACGATTGGCCCAGGTTACCAGAGTCGAGTGATCGGGTACGCATCAAAGGCGAGATCGGCGCTGAGGATGGGGATCGACTCGCTGAGAGCCTGGGCGACGAGCAGCCGGTCGAACGGATCTCGATGGTGGAACGACAGTGCTGAGAGGGCCGCCGCATGCTTCGGCTCGATCGGGAGGATGGTGAGGTCGTTGGACTCGATGCCTTGCGTGATGAACGTCTCGAAGGGGACGGACAGCGGGTACTTGCCCAGGCTGACCTTGATGGCGATCTCCCAGTAGCTCGCCGGGCTGAACAGGATCTCGTGGTCGGGGTCGGCGATCGTGGCTCGGCCCACGGCGCCGAGCTTCGGATCGTCGGTGACGAACCAGAGGAAGGCGTGGGTGTCGAGCAAGACCCTCAAGGCATGTACTCCGCAAAATCCTTGAGGTGTTCGTCGTCCTCGGACTGCAACGTGATCATCCCCTTGCAGTTCCCCGGTCGTCGGGGAGGGCGTCCCGCCTTCCGGCCGCCGACGAGCCGGGCGACGGGCCGGTCGTGATCGGTGATGACCACCTCCTCATCCGGTCCCAGCCGGGCGATGATCTCCTTGAGGTGGGCCTGAGCCTCGTCCAGTTTCACGGTGGTCGTCATGATGTTGAGTGCTCCAACGAAATGTCGCCGATCGCACCGAGGCAGTCCTTCATGGGTGCGGCTCACGCAGGCGACGGGATTCCTCCCGGAGCCGCTCGATGGCCTGGAGGCGCTCCTCCCAGCGTTCCCTCATCTCCCGGCGTTCCGCCTCGACCTGCTCGGCGGGGCGAGGCACGAACCCCCTCGCCTTCTGGCCCGCCCAGATCGACGGCATCATGTCCCAGAACGGATCGCCCTGGGGCAAGTTCGGCAGGGGTTGCACGATGACCTGGACCCGACCGGCGGGCAGTTTCGCCGGCTCGTCCAGCACCAGCGTCCCGTCGGGTTGAACCGTCCCCTCGATCACGATGTCGTGTGGGTTCATCGGAGATCTCCCCGGATCGGCGTCCTCATGATTCTATCCGAACACGCCACCGCTCGACTCGGGCTGCAAGGCCGTCCGTTCTTCGCAGGAAGCCCGGCGGCCGACGCCCCGGATCGGCTGGGGGCCAGGACGCCGACGAGGTAGCGGTCCCGCACCGTGCGTTCGGTCAGCTCCTCGTCCTCGCCCCCGGCCGGGCCGAGCAGGTCGCCCAGGACCATGGCTTCGAGTTCGGCACGGAGTTGATGCGGAGACGGTGAGATGCTGCCTGTGTCCTGGCTCATGCGTCGTCCTCCACATCGAAGAGGGCGGGGGTTGCGTTTGCCGTCTTGCTGGCCGCCTTTTGCTTTGGAGCCGCCTTCTTGGAGGCCCCCTTCTTGCTTGTGGAGTCCTTGCTTCACTTCCTCGGCGTAGCGTTCGTGGTTGAGCTTCAGCAGGCGTTGGAGGACTTCACGGCGGGCGGGTTCGCTGATGGTGAAGCGGATGCCCTGCTTGGTTTCGTGGAATCCGTGGCCGAGGTCGAGGTCGGACCAACCGTAGGCGGTGGCAACCGCCTGATCCATTTCAACGTGCAGTTCTCGGAGCTGCTGGATGTCCGCGGAAGATCTCGTCGGAATTGTGGAAGCGGTTGTAAGTGTCGGTCAGCCCTTCGATTGAGCTCATCATACACTGCTTTTCGCATAGGTTCCATACTCTCGCCAACTTCGCCAAGCGCTTGGGGTTTTCTTCGGGAAATGGAAAGTTTCAAACAATCAGTGGGCGTGTAGCATCCAGTATCGGTCTCGAAGAGACCGAGCCAAACTGTCGCACCCACGATTCATGGAGATCGAGAATAGAAGGCAGCAAAATCGCCCCATCTGTCGATCGCATAATTACAATCGGCTTTTGATCGTAAACACAACATCCGTTGGCACGAAGAAAACCGAGTACTTGTCATGTTGTTTGAGCATAAACTAGCACCCGAGCCAATCCCTGCTATCGCACGCATAAGCCCGGGACGTCGCCTTCGATGTATTGCCACCATCGTTCTCGATAGGTTTTTTGCGACCTTAACTTCTCCGGTGCGGACTTTCTCCGCCAAGATGTGCAGGCATTCACGGATAATCTCGCCAGGTCCTGTGACCCAGAGGTGCCGAATTATGAGAATGGCCAAAATTTATCACCCACGACCATGATGTCTGGTCTTGGGCTGACGAGTTCAAATCCTTCGCCGTTAAGGTAAGGAAAAGAACATCCGTTCCTTCATTCTCTCGGTTGAACGCAGCAGCTTCTGGGCGAATGTCATCCGGGCGATAGCACAAACCCCTCCCATAGACCTTGTCGTTCCGGTGAAGCTAAGATGGTTCCGGTCCTTCAGTACAAGTCGACAATGGATGGTGAAATGTCGCCACTTCTTTGCCTTCAAGTAGGACGGAGATTTGGCTGCACGCACTTTTTTTCGAGATGCCGCTCTCCATTCCACGGACGTCGGGAACACCAAAGTTGCGCAACTTGAAGAATTGCTGTGCCAGGCCACTTTCGGCGTGCGGATTGCACGGATCATCGGTGCCGTTCCGACTAACAGTTGCTCAAGGCTCAACTCTCGGGTGTCGCCTTCGGCATATCGAGTTCGTCGCAAGGAGGCCAAAGATACCCTCTCGCCGAGAAGTCGGCTTGCTTTCGCAGCAAGAAATAGGCAGACAAGATCCACATTCCCCTTGCTGCCATGAAGCAACGAAGACTCCGGATGTAATCGCGATATCAGACCGGAAATTTCCTGTTATCAATGACCCTCCCATGAACGGCGGATTTCCGACGAACGCATCGAACCCGCCCCGCTTCACAATCACCTCGGGAACTCCAACGGCCAGTGGAACATCAGCCTGGCCTCGCCGTTCCTTGGCGGCCTTCTCCTCGAACTCCTCGGTCGGTCCCCGTCTCGACGTAATGGCCCGACACGACGGCGGCGTGCCGGACCCGCTCCAGCTTGTCCTTCCCGCTCTCGCCCCAGAACTCGGCGGCCACGAGCAGGTCCGCCGCACATCGCAGCCGGGCGATCTTCTCGTCCGCTTCCTTCAGCAACGCCTCCTGCCGCTCGACATCCTCGATCGAGTTGGCGGGCATCCCTTCGAGCCTGAGCCGCAGGTCGATCGCCTCGTCCACGGCCCGGTCGAGCGGCCCCCGGAACAGCACCGCATCGTCGGCGTCCGGCTTGAGGCTGAAGTGCCGCAGCTGGTCGAGGCTGTGGAGGCCGACGAGCGAGTCGCCGCAGCGGATGGCGTGGTCGAGGAACTCGAACGGCTTGTCCTTCGCCACCGTCAGCAGCCAGAGCGACAGCTTCGCCATCTCCGCCGCCAGCGGGTTCTTGTCCACGCCGTAGAGGCACCGCTGGGCGATGATCCGCATGGCGTAGGTCGCCCGCTCCGCCGGCTCGTCGGGGATCAGCTCCTCGGTGGGATCACCCGTGGAGCGTGAACCGTGGGGCGTGGTGCGTGGAGGATCAAGCGTGGGGCGTGAACCGTGGGGCGTGGGGCGTGGTGGGAGGGTCAGAGCTTCCTTTCGAGGGCCTGTCGGAGGCGGGAGAGCATCTGGCTGATTCGTTCCGAGAGGTTCAGCAACGGGATGAGTTGATCTTCGCTCAGCAGCCCGACCCGAACGCAAAGCAGCAGATGGGTCTCGACTTCCATCAGCGACCCTCGTGCCATGCTCAGGAAGTTGAGGAACTCCCTCGTGTGGTTCCGCCCCTGTCCCTCCGCAATGTTCGCCGGGATGGACGCCGCCGCCCGTCGAATCTGGCTCGTCATCCCGAACAGTTCGTCCTTCGGGAACGTCCTCGTCACCCGATAGCATTCCGCCGCCAGGTCCATCGCCACCTTCCACACTTCCAATTCCTGATACGACTGAATCGCCATCGGCTCTTTCCTTCCGATCGCTCCACGCTCCACGCTCCACGTCCCACGCTTCCAGCAGCCGCTCCGCCATGTAGCGGCCCGCCTGGACCAGGAACGCCCCGGAGCCGCAGGCCATGTCGCAGATCTTCAGGTCGAGCAGCTCCTCGGCCGACTTCAGCCGCCACTGGTCCCTCGGCTTGCCCTCGGCGGGGCCGACGTAGACCAGCGGCTCCAGGGTGTGCTTGACGATCGGCTCGGTCAGCTCTCGGGGCGTGTAGTGCGTCCCGCTGGAGCGCCGGTCGGTCCCCGCCGTGACGAAGACGCTCCCCTGCGGGATGACGACCGGGTAGCCGAAGGTGTCGAGCCGCACCAGCCCGGCGAACGGCCGCACCCGCCCCCACAGCGCCTCGTCGCCCTGGCAGGCGGTGCGGAAGAGGCGGGCGAGCTGGTCGTCGATCTCGGCGTTCAGCCGCCTTCTTGAGGGCGGACTCGCGACCGGCCCGTCTCGTCCTTGAGGAACTTCAGAGCAGGTCGTGCGCTCGTCCCCTTCGTCGCGCCAGGTCCGCTCCAGCCTCGGACGCAGCGAGAGTGATCTCCGGCTCCTTGTCCCGAGTCCCCGCCAGGCCGAGGAACGGCTCGGTCGCCCGCCGGGCGGTGTGGTCCAGCAGGCCCTCGTAGACGTGGCCGATCTGCTCGATGTCCAGCGCCCGGAAGCTGACCCGCCGGGCCTCGGCGGGTCCGCCGCCCGGCACCCGCACCTGCAAGAGCTGGAGCGCCTCCAGCAGGTGCAGCACCGTCCGGTTGTCGACCGGCAGCGGGTTGGCCTCGGGGCGTGCCGTCGCCTGTCCAGTCCCGTCCCGTCGTCCCGCACGACGTACCTGGCGGCGGCCTTCGAGGAACGGGAAGCGGTCGGGGTCGAACAGGCTGCCGCCGTAGGCCGGGATGTGGGCGTCGTCGTGCGCCAGCCCGCCGTAGACGGCCCGGAACGCCGCCAGCAGCCGGGGCCAGGCGTCGAACCGGCGTTCCAGCAGCTCCTCGCCGTGCTGGTCGGCCAGCTCCCGCAGCTGCTTGCTGATCGTGGAGACGGAGTAGTTCTGCTCGTAGACCGGGAACGGCTTGCTGGGGATCAGCTCCCGCTCCTCGGCGCAGAAGAGGAACACCAGCCGCATCATGACCGTCAGGGCCGACTCGTAGAGCACCTCCTCCCTCACCCCGGCCAGCAGCTCCCGGCCGAAGTCCTGGTCGGCCCGGTCGAGCGAGTGGATCAGCACCTCGACCGCCCGCCGCACCTGATAGCCGAGCTGCTCGGTGACCTCCTGCTGGTTCGAGGCGCTCTTCGCCAGCAGCGCTTCGAGCGTCTGGTCGTCGGCGACGTTGAAGAAGCGCTCGGCCTGGAGCAGGCTGCGGAACGCCCGCAGCGTGATCGGCTCCTCGAGCCAGAGGTTCGCATACCACGAGGCGTATCCGGTCGTCTCCCCCTTCGGGGCGTCCACCAGCATCCAGTGCTCGCCGTTCGTCACCAGCCCCAGCCGCACGCCCGTCCCGTGGAGCAGCTCCGTCATCCGGGTGTCCGGCGATGCCTTCCACGGCGAGTTGGCGACGTAGCTGGTCAGCTCCTGCGACCTCGGGTACGCCTGCACCAGCATCCGGGGCGTCTTCGTGCCGGGGTCGATGACGACGAAGCTGGGCCTCAGCAGCTCGTGATGCTCCGGGATCTCCACCTGCAACGTCTGCGGGATCGCCTGGCCCTCGACCAGCGTCCGGTCGTCCAGGTCGAGCGTGCTGCCCAGGACGAACCCGATCCACTGCCGGTGCGGCTGCCGGGTCGCCCCGCCGCCTCTCCATCGCCTCCAGCCAGTTCCCGTACTCCTGCCGCAGGAGCCGGGAATGCTCCGGGTCGTGCGGCTCCAGGCCCGGCGTTGAACGCCTCCATCAGCACCGGCAGGCTCAGGAACGGACCCGAGACCGGCACGAGCGAGAGCCATTCGGCGTGGTGGCGGGCGATGGACATTATTCTAAACTTCCGTCGCTGCACATACTCTGTGAACGATCCAATGTCGTCCTCGTCCAGTCTTTCCGAAGCTCGTCTGCGAAGTGCCTGTGCTTCCTCTTGAATATCCGCAGATCACAGGTGGCATCCTTCTCAAGTTTTTTGATGGTGCCGTCAGGTGCTGCCTGAACAAGGTCGTTGGTGGTGTCGAATCTGGAGGTTCAGTCGTTCCCTTCATGAGGTTGACGAACTCGTCATGTTCGCTCGTGGGTGTTGAAGCCTTCGACTGAACGCACCGTGTAATGCGTTTGGCTGCTCATGTGTACCTGCTGCTGGCTCATGCCATCCGGTTTGGCACCAGGAACGTCACCGCCACCGGGAACATCCGGGCCTGCGGGTCGGCGAACCGCGCCCGGATCGCCGCCGTCTCCCGCTCGATCTCGCCGGGGATCTCCCGCACCCTGGCCCGCAGCGCCTCCTTGTTCCGCTCGAACTGCTCCATCTCCGGGTCGTCGAAGAGCATCGGCTGGATGTACGCCGGGTCGTTCAGCTCGGCCTCGATCGCCCGCTTCAGCTCGGTGAGGATCGACTCGATGTCCCTCGCCTCCTTGTCGGCCCGCTCCGCCAGCCGCTTCTGGAGGCCGTCCGCCCGGTCCCTCATGCGGGCTTCCAGGGCCTGAGGCCAGCGACGAGGCCAGGCCGGGGTAGAGTTCCAGCAGCTTCGCCTTCGGACCCGCTCCGACGGCTCCTCGTCCGTCGCCGCGGCCAGCGCCTCCTCGACCTGGCCGACGTTCAGCCGGCCGACCCAGCGGCCCTCCTTGATGCAGCCCGCCCGCCGTGATGATCTCCTCGTGCAGCCGGTGGCTGTCGCCGCCGATGACCACCAGCCGGGCGTGGGCGACCACCGCCGGGGTCGCGCAGCACGTCGTCGGGCACCACCCGGGCCGTGACCCGGTGCAGCTTCGACCGGCCCGCTCCGACCAGACCTCGGCCCGCAGCAGCCGCAGGCACATCTGGACGCAGGCGGTGGTTCAGGTGGGCCAGCACCACGTCGTCCCGCCCCTTGGAGACGGCGTGGTCGAAGGTGATCGGGGCGGATCTCCTTCGTGTGCGGGTGCGCCAGCCCCTCGGCGCAGGCCGCCCAGCTTCCCCTGCAGCGGCGGCAGCCGGAAGGCACGGCTTGCCGTCGGTCGGTCCTGGTCGGGATCGAGCGGCGGCTGCCCGGCCAGCTCCAGGCCGACCTCGACGACCTTCTGGATGTTCTCCGGGCGAGAGCCGCAGTTCCTGCGGGTCTCCCGGTACTGCTCCATGAGGGCCTGGATCTGCTTCTGCAAGTCCCGCTCGAACTTGAGCATCCGGCGGATCGGCTCGGACTCCGCCTCGGCCTGTCTCGGTGTCCAGCGGCGTCCGCCGGCCCGAGCATCGCCTCCTCGACCTGCTCGGCGATGCACCGGGCCGACCTTGCCCAGGTCTTCCCGGATCGTCTCGACCTTCTGCGCCACCCGCATCAGGAACTCCAGGTCGGCCTCGAGGTCGCCGACCGGCCGCGTCGAACTGGCGGCCCGCCCGCTCCTTGTAGCCCTTGCCGACGAAGTGGTAGACCAGCACCTCGTCGGCCTTCTGGCCGTGCCGGTCGATCCGCCCGTTCCGCTGCTCCATGCGGTTCGGGTTCCAGGGGATCTCGTAGTGGATCAGCCGGCGAGCAGTAGTTCTGGAGGTCGATGCCCTCGGAGGCGGCGTCGGTGGCCAGCAGGATGCGGACCGGGCTGACTGCTCGGGCGAGGTCTGGAACGCCGCCTTGACCGCCTCCCGCTTCTTCGGGTCCATGCCGCCGTACATGGTCAGCAGCCGGTCGCCGCCCGTGAAGCCCTCGGCGGCCAGGACCTCCTGGAGCCAGTTCTGGGTGGCCCGGTACTCGGTGAAGATGATGACCCGCTCGTTCGACCACTTCCCGCCGGGCTGGATGTGCTCGTTCAGCCAGTGCGATCAGCTGCCTGGCCTTGGAGTCGCGCTGCGCCACGGCGCCGTTCCGGCCCAGTCCTTCATCTTCTGGAGCAGCGCCTGCTCCTCGTCGGTCGGCTCGGCGAAGAGGCGGGTGGCCGTGTCCACGGCATCGGCGGTGGCCTCGTCGTACTCCGTCGTCGTCGGCGTAGTCCTCGTCCATCCGGTCGAGTCTCGCGCTGGAGGATGCCGATAGCGTCGGCCTGGCGACCTCGCTTGCTGGGCCGTGCGCAGCGACTTCTCGTGCTGCTCCAGCGTGGTGAGGAACGCCGCCGGGCTGGAGAAGAGCCGCTTCTTGAGCGTCTTCAGCACGAAGTCGGTGGCGAACCGCTCGGCGTGGTCCCGCCGCCCGCTTCGTCCGCAGCTCGGTGTACCGCCGCAGGGCGGCGTGGATCGCCCGTCTCCTCGTCGGTGTACGGCACCTCGAGCGGCTCCAGGACTGCGCGGCGGGAACCGGCGCGAGCCGTCCCAGGTCGTTGGGCGAAGCAGGTCGCGACTTCAGCCGCCGCACCATGACCGCGTCCAGCTGCTTGCGGTCCGGCGTCGGTGCCTGCGGGCGAACCGCTGGTTGTCGAGCAGTTCCAGCAGGGCGCGTGAAGCTCTCCGGGTAGCCGTTGTGCGGCGTGGCGGTCAGGAAGAGCTTGTGCTCGAAGTGCGGGGCCAGCGTCGCGGATCGCCTGGGTCCGCAGCGAGTCGGTGGCGTACTTGCCCCGGCCCGGACGGGGCGCAGTTGTGGGCCTCGTCGCACGATCAGCATGTCGTACCTGCGGGGGTAGATCGACTCGCCGGCGGCGGGCAGGGTCTCCCGGAACAGCCGCAGCGGGCGCTCCCGCTTGAGGAAGTCGATCGAGGTGATCAGCCGGGGGAAGTGGCTCCACGGGTTGACGTGGATGCCCCGCTCGCCGGCGCAGGTCCCGCATCAGCTCGCTGTCCACGATGCGGAAGTCCAGGCCGAACTTGTCCCGCATCTGGTCCCGCCACTGGATCTGCAGCGCGGACGGGCAGACGACCAGGATCTTGCCGGGCCCGGTGGCGGATGATCAGTTCCAGGGCGACCATGCCCGGCCTCGATGGTCTTGCCGAGGCCCACGTCGTCGGCGATCAGCAGGTTGACCCTGGGCATCTGGATGGCCCGGACCACCGGGTCGAGCTGGTAGTCCTCGATGTCGATGCCCGCTGCGGAACGGCGACTGGATGTTCTTGCGGTCGGCCGTCGAGGCGGCGCCCCAGCGGACGGCGTCGAGGAAGGCGTCGAGCCGGTCGGGCGCGTCGAAGCCGGTCGGCTCGGGCAGGGCGACCTTCTCGATGACCCTGGCCCCCGGCTCGACCTCCCAGACGACCTGCAGTTCCTCGCCCAGGCCGTCGTCCTCGACCGAGGCGAGCGTCAGGAGGTGCTGCGGCCGGGAGACCGGCAACTCCATCGCCGGGGCGGGCAGGCCGCTGCGGCTTCACCTCGTTCACCACCCACCGGCGGGAGCGGACCTGGACGAGCTGGCCCTGTTCGGGGGTCGCCACGGTCGTCATGAATCCTCCATCCTCCTGCCAGATCGAGCGACGATCCGGCCTGTTGCCTCGCAAGTGCAACCATCATAGGATGTCAAAAAGCCGTCAGCAACCATCCGCCTTCGAGCGCGTCCCTTGCCCTTCGGGCAGCGAGTCCGCCAGCTACGCCGGGCCAAGGGCCTGACCCTGCGAGCCCTCGCCCCGAAGGTCGGCGTCGGGTTCCGCTACCTCAGCAAGGTGGAGAACGAGCGGCTCGACTTCGGCGCTACCCCGGCGAGGGGCTGATCCTCAGGATCGCCGAGGCCCTCGACGCCGAGGCCGACGAGTTGCTGCTGCTGGCCGGGAAGATCCCGGAGGCGATCCGGCTGCGGGTCGTCTGTCGGCCGGATGTCTTTCGAAAACTGGCACTGCCTGGACGACGACTCCCTGGATCTGGTGCTCAGTGCGATCAATGGAAGCCGCTCGCGTCCTGGGTCGAGCACAGACGGTTGATTCTGACGTGGATCACGGCTGGACAGTACGGGCAGACGGGCGCAGGTCCTCGTTCGAATTCGCTTCGCAACCCTCGCCGATCGGTTGGCGGCGGTGAACTTGGATCAGCACCTCGGCGGCCTCGCCATACTCCTCACAGGAGACGGCATACCTGGTGCCATCGCGCCGATTGCAAAGGCTGTGAGCCTCCCCATGGAGAGATCCGCCGCGCCATCATCGAGGATCAATTCCCGGCAGGCATGATGGCGAACTCGAATCGCGACATGACTTGCCGAACCGGGATTACCGAGAATCCAACGGCTTGCGTTGTCACGGATCGCGCTCGACCCGTATTCGCGGATGAGGGACTATCCGATCACACCGAGATCTCTCCAAGGAGGCTCGCGACCATGGCGATCTATCCCGACGCTCGCTGGTCCGCCGGCCGTGATGGGGGCAGCTATCTGGGCGGCCCCTGGCGAATCGTTTGGCACACCACGGAGGGGGACACCGCCGAGGAGGCGTTCGGGCATTTCCGGCGGAAGAACTCCTGGCCTCATTTCACCGTCGATGAATTCCGCGTCTTCCAGCACGTCGACACCGATATCGCCTGCCGCGCCCTGGAGAACCCCCCGGGCGGCGTGCAGACGAACCGCTGGCACGCGGTCCAGATCGAACTGGTGGCCCATGCCGCCCGGGCGAAACCCGGGGCGCTGATCGCCCGGGCCGCCCGCCTGGCCAGGTGGATCGAACGGACCCACGGCGTGCCGCAACTCTGGCCGGACGGCATCCCGCTGGCCGCCGTCAACGGCCAGAATCCGGGCGGGCACAACCGCGACCCCGAGGTGTGGAAGAAACAGGGCGGGCACTACGGCCACAGCCAGGTGCCCGAGAACGTGCATTGGGACCCGGGTCAGCTCGACATCGCCGCCCTCATGGCCCCCGACCGACCGGAGTTGGGGGACTTCCCCACCCCGCCCGCCGACGGGCGTCGCGCGTGAGGGAGGCTAAGAGGATTCGCCCCGGCAGGATCACCGGAGCCCTGGAGAGGAAAGTTGCGAAGAACGCAGGGCCAGTTCGACGGCATGATCCAGTGGGGCGACTCACCACCTACTCACTTCACCCCAGAAATACTCTCATTCCGTGCTGTTTCTTGGACGGTCGTGTGCGATCTTGCACAACCGTCCGAGGTCGCTTAAACTCAAGAATTGAGGCACTCGGTGTAGTCCGGCGAGTCTGGCTTGGATCTTGGGGTGCTAGAGGTCGGGAGTTCGAATCTCCTCCCCCGATTTTTTCTTTTTTTCCCGAATTCAGGTTGAGCATGTCCGCCGGCAGAGCGGGCCGAAATTCCTCGCAGGTGAGTTCAGGGACTTACTCTCCCCGGAAACCACTCCAGCCATTCTGCCCGATCAGCCGCACAGGCACTTTCTGGTCCACTGCCAACCGGAAATCGACCCCTCGGGCATCCGCCGAGGAGGTCGGTCGAACTGGTTCAGTGGGGCGTCAGCGGAGTTGGGATCGCCAGCGACGGGCGGTGCGGGCCGATGAAGGCGTCCACGACCTGCGGGAGCGCCGCCAGGTGGAGGTGGATCAGGCTGCCGATCGCATGGTGGCGGAAGTAGATGTCACTCTGCTTCGTCAAGGTTCCCGACCGTGCGGGGCAATCCCCTGGGTCGGGCGCGGGCGTAGCGTCCAGCGACAGGAACGATAACCGCGCACCATCGTGCCCGCCGTGCCCAGCCAGCTATCTCGGGTGAGCGTCCGGCTGACCGGGCTGGGCCCCGCGGGTTTCTCCGCAGCACGGCGTCGACCGGCAAGATCCCCGCGGCCGGCACGTGCCGGTCGCCCAGGATCAGGTAACGGCCCAGATACGCCGTGCCCCCCCCCTCCGAATAAATCCGATGGCCCCGGCAGACGTGGTGCTTGAGGGCGGAGATCAGGCTTAAGTTCGCCGCAAGCTCGTCGGCGTAACGATCCGGGAACCCGCAACCGATGATGACCAGGTCCACCGCTTGCGGTAGGGCCTCGTCACACAGCGGCGAGAACTCGACCAGTTCCGCACCGAGTGCTTCGAGAGTCTCCAGCGTGTCCGGGTAATAGCCACCGAACGCCGCGTCCTGGGCGTAGGCCACACGGAACCGGCGTCCGTCACGCCCCACCCGCGCAGTTCGACTGGGGGAACGGGCGACTTTCCGCAAGGGCCCGGATGGCCCGGAGGTCGGCAAACCTCAGAAAGCTCGCCCCGAGCCGGTCGACGATCTCCTCGTCCAGCGGCTCATCGGTCGGCGTGCCCGCCAGGGCCGGCCCGGATGCCGGGCAAGGCCTCCACGGCGCCGACGACTGGTTTCTTGATCAGGAGCTGGACGAGGTGGCGGATCGTCTCGAAATCCTCGCGGCGTTCCAGCCCGTCGATCAGGACGGCGTCCGCCTTGGGCGGCACGGCCGGCAGGTGAACGCCCCGATCGAGATGAGGGCAGGGAACCGAACGCCAGCGTGGGCAGGTTCAGGGCCTCGCGGATCGGGCCGAGCCATCCCGGCCGGTCGAATGGGAAGGGATCGGGCCGTTGATTGATGTCGTCGAGCGCCCTCGACCAGGGCGATCTCGGCCTGTCGACAACCGCCGCGCGAAGACCTCCCGACAGGTCGCCGGGAGGCATCAGCCAGGCATCGAGGTGGCGGCCAGGCAAGCCCGTGATCTGATCGACCGAGGCCGTCCCGAAGGGCCGGGCTCGCGAGCGAAAATGCTGCACGCGCCAGCCGACCCGGGTCAGACCAGCCAGCATCGCCAGGCTCGCCGGGGCGGGCTCGCCGCCATCCGGCGGTGTCGCCAGCGCCAGACGAGGCAGAAGCGTCATGGGGCCACGGACTCCGGTATCACAATCATCGCATGAACGCAATCAAGGATGTGAGGACCATTCATGGGCCACCTGATTGACTGATCGCGAGAAGGCCCGCACGCACCATGAATCGGTGCTCTGGTCCGCCAATTGCGCTTGATCGTGTCAATGATAGGGACGCTCCCGGATCGGTCAAGGGCCACCTTCACCCGTCCGACGCCTCGGAGGCGGGCGGGCGCGGTTCCCGCTCTGGGGCGGCAGTGGCCCCGGGGGCCGAGACCGGCGGTGCGGGGGGGCGTTCGGCCGACGTCGGTTTGTCCTCGTAGAAGACCTCGCACAAACGGCCCAGGAGTCGACCGGCGGCCTTTGAGGCTTCGGTGACGTCGCCGATCGGCGTATCGAGGGGGACGTCGTTGACGAAATAGGCGAAGACGAGCTTGCGTCCTGAAGCCGATTCCATGTAACCGGCGAGGGCCTTGCTCGTCAGAATTGCCTTGCCGTTCAGTCCATTACCGACCCAGTACGTGCCCGTCTTGGCGCGGACGTGCCCGCCGCGGGGCTCTCCTCCAGGACCACGTCGGCCAGGGTCCCATCGCGACCGAGAATGGGCAATCCGGCCTCGAACGCGGGGAAGTCGGGCCGAGCGGCCATCGCGTTCAGCAACGCGACGGTCGCCCGCGGGCTCGCCAGGTCGGACCGGCTTCCACCGGCGCCTCCGCCGAACGCGACCTCGTCGATGTTGACACCCAGGCCCTTGAGCAATTCCCCCTGGCGACGAAGGCCCGCCTCAAGGGTTCGTCCGCCAGATTTTACCGCAATCATCAATGGGAGCGTGCTTGCGTGCAAATTCTGGCTAACTTTCAGGATTACCTTCAGGTACTCGGCCAGGGGAGGCGACGTGTATTCGGCGACCTTCGGCAGGGCCTCGACCTCGGCCCGGGAGGGGAGTCGGTCGGCCGGGTTCGCGCCAGCGGCGAGGCGATCACCGTCACGCCCCGTCGGCGCAGGGTCTCGATGAACAAGGCCCGCGCGAAGTCCGCCGGTTCGTTGACCTCGTAGACCTTGACCACCGGCCGATGCCCGACCGGCAACCGTCCCCGTACCAGGAACCGCCTCGGCCCCACGGGGACGATTTCGAGAATCGGGGCCACGCCTTCGGGTGTCGTCAAAACTTGCATGTCGCAGCTGACATACGACGTCGTCGGCACGATCCGAACGTCGGCCGGTTCGCCAGGTTTCGCGGCCGGCGTCACAACCACGTCGACGAGGTTGTCGTTGACGACGATCGGCGATACCCGCGAGGGGCCGCTCCCGGTGCTCTCGGCGGCGTCGAACAAGCGATCATCGACGAGGACGTCCCGCACCGAGCGGATTCCCGTCGCCGCGATCTCGCGCGCCAGGGAGTCGAGTCCCGCCAGCGGGGCCAGCGGGTCCTCGCTGGTCAGGGTGGCGTCGAAGTTGCCGACGGCGTACGAGTGGTCGTGGTCGGTGTACAGCAGGCTCCCCTCCGCTCCGGTTCGACCGCCGAGGCTGAAGTCTCCGGAGCCGACCAGAATCAGATCACCGTCGAGCACGCCGTTCTTATTGGGCTCACTTGTGCGCTTCACCGGCGTCTGGAACCGGAAGTCGGCCCCCAGGCCCGCCAGGGCCGCGGCCGTCGAGTACAGCTTGGTCACGGATGCCGGTCGAAAGAGCTGGTCAGCGTTGCGCTCGTGGACGACCTCCCCCGTGGAACGGTCGACGACCAGGATCCCCCAGTGGCCATTCTGGAAGCCCGGAACATTGAGAATGGCCTCGACGCGCTCGGAGATGTCCTCCTGGCCCCCACGCGCGGCGGGAACCACCAGGACACTGGTGATCAGGAACGCGACAGCATGTCTGCGTGGCATGGGCGACCGTGCTCCCTCTACAACTCCCTTCCCGACCGACGAACGCCTCGACGACGAGGCCCCGATTCGCGAGAGCAACACGACTCATCGAGGGCGCCGACCTATCCTAGCGTGAACCACCCGAGAACGCGCCCGCGCGTCCTCTCACGAATCAATTCCCGGCGAGCCCGATCCCTCGCCCTGTCGGAGATCCCGACGTGGACTACCGCTACAACAAATGGAGGGCCGGCTGGGCCCGGAAGTCAGGGCACCGGCCGGCCGTTTTCCGAGAACGATACCGAGGGCCCGAGTGGAACTGTCCCTCGTCGATCAAACCCGCTTTCGAGTGCGAACTCCACGACGGATCATCTCCCGATTCAGCTGGGAGATGAACTCGATGCCGATCTCCTTCGGGCAGACGGCCTCGCACTCCGAGTAATTCGAGCAGTTGCCGAAGCCTTCGGCATCGTGGGCCTGCACCATCGACTCGACACGGTCGGCGCGCTCGACCTGGCCCTGGGGCAGGGTCGCCAGGTGCGCGACCTTGGCCGACAGGAACAGCATGGCCGACCCGTTGCGGCAGGCCGCCACGCAGGCCCCGCAGCCGATGCAGGCGGCGGCGTCCATCGCCCATTCCTGGTCGTTCTTGGAGACCGGGATGGCGTTGCCGTCCGGCGCACCGCCGGTGTTGGCCGAGACGTAACCCCCGGCCTGGATGATCCGGTCGAAGCTGTGCCGGTTGACGACCAGGTCCTTGACGATCGGGAACGGCGTCGCGCGGAAGGGCTCGATGTAGATGTCGGAACCGCTCTCGAAGTCGCGCATGTAGACCTGGCAGGTCGTCACCGCGCATCGGGGACTGTGAGCGACGCCGTTGATCACCAGTGAGCAGGTACCGCAGATGCCTTCGCGGCAGTCGTAGTCGAAGGCGACCGGCTCCTCTCCCTTGCGGATCAACTCATCGTTGAGCTGATCGAGCATTTCGAGGAACGACATGTCCTCGCGAACGTCGCGAATCGGGTGCTCGGCCATCCCGCCCGGGTCGTTCGCGCCCTTCTGGCGCCAGATGTGGAGCGTGTAGTTCCGTAGGTTCATCGTCATGCTTTCTTACTTGTAGCTCCGGACCGAGGGCGTGACGGTCTCGAAGTGAAGCGGTTCCTTGTGGAGCATGGGCGGCTGGCCGACGCCGTTATGCTCCCAGGCGGCGACGTAGGTATAGTTCTCGTCGTCGCGCAGGGCTTCGCCTTCGGGCGTCTGGTACTCCTCGCGGAAGTGGCCGCCGCATGACTCGTTGCGGTTGAGGGCAGTCGTGGCAAAGCACCTCGGCGAACTCGAGATAATCGGCCACCCGCCCGGCGTACTCCAGGGCCTGGTTGAAGTCGGCGCCGGAGCCGGGCACCTGGACATCGCTCCAGAAGCGGTCGCGGACCTCGGGAATGCGTGTCGAGCGCCTCGCGGAGCCCCTCGGCATTGCGGGCCATGCCGCACTTCTCCCACATGAGCCGTCCCAGCTCGCGGTGGAACACGCTGGCGGGGGTCGAGCCGTTGACCTCGAGCAGGGCCTTGAGCCGTCCGCTGGACGTCGCCCTCGGCCTCGCGGAACTCGGGGGCGTCGATCGGGCGGCCGGTCGGCGCCGACCCGGGCGAAGTAATCGCCGATCGTGTACGGCAGGATGAAGTAGCCATCGGCCAGACCCTGCATCAGCGCGCTGGCGCCGAGGCGGTTGGCGCCGTGGTCGGAGAAGTTGGCCTCGCCGATGACGAACAGCCCGGGCAGGTTGCTCATCAGGTTGTAGTCGACCCAGAGTCCGCCCATCGTGTAGTGCGGGCGCGGGATAGATCCGCATCGGGACCCGGTACGGGTCCTCGTCGGTGATCTCGTGGTACATCGCGAAGAGGTTGCCGTAGCGGGCCTCGATGGTCGACGTGCCCAGCCGGTTGATGGCGTCGTCGAAGTCGAGATAGACCCCCAGCCGGTCTGGCCGACGCCCCGGCCCTCGTCGCAGACCTGCTTGGCCGCGCGCGAGGCGATGTCGCGCGGGGCGAGGTTGCCGAAGCTCGGGTACTTCCGCTCGAGGTAATAGTCGCGCTCGGCCTCGGGGATCTGCCCCGGCGGGCGGCTGTCGCCCTGCTGTCTTCGGCACCCAGATGCGGCCGTCGTTGCGGAGCGACTCGCGACATCAATGTCAGCTTCGCCTGCTTGTCGCCGGTGACCGGGATGCAGGTCGGGTGGATCTGGGTATAGCAGGGGTTCGCGAAGAAGGCCCCCCGCTTGTAGGCCCGGAAGCTGGCCGTGACGTTGCAGCCCGAGGCGTTCGTCGAGAGGAAGAAGACGTTGCTGTAGCCGCCGGTGCCCAGGACGACGGCGTCGGCCGAGTGGCCCTCGACCTTCGCCGGTGATCAGGTCGCGGGTGATGATGCCCTTGGCGTGGCCGTCGACGACGACCAGGTCGAGCATCTCGCAACGGGTGTGCATCTTGACCTGGCCGGCGGCGATCTGCCGCGATAGGGCCTGATAGGCCCCGAGCAGCAGCTGCTGGCCGGTCTGGCCTCGGCAGTAAAACGTTCGCGAGACCTGGGCACCGCCGAACGAGCGGTTGTCGAGCAGGCCGCCGTACTCGCGGGCGAACGGCACCCCCTGGGCGACGCACTGGTCGATGATGTCCGTGCTGACCTCGGCCAGTCGGTAGACGTTCGCCTCGCGGGAGCGGAAGTCGCCGCCCTTGATCGTGTCGTAGAACAGGCGGAAGACGCTGTCGCCGTCGTTCTGGTAGTTCTTGGCGGCGTTGATGCCCCCCTGGGCCGCGATCGAGTGCGCCCGCCGGGGCGAGTCGTGGAACGTGAAGCAGTCGACGTTGTACCCCAGCTCCGCCAGCGAGGCGGCCGCCGAGGCGCCGGCCAGGCCCGAACCGACCACGATGACGTGGAACTTCCGCTTGTTGTTCGGGGCTGACCAGCTTGATCTCGTTCTTGATGCTTCGTCCACTTCCGCTCGAGCGGGCCGCTCGGCGCCTTGGCGTCCAGGGCTGTCTGTTCCTCGACGATAGCCAATGCAGTGACCCCCCGTTCGGAGGCCGCACCACGCCCGCCAGGATCGCGACGGGGATGGCGATGTTCCCAACATGATGACGCCGCCTAGGACCGGCCCGATCAGCCTCAGCAGCCGCTTGTTCTTGCCGTTTTCAACCCGAACGTCTGGAGCATGCTGGAGACCCCGTGGGACAGGTGCATCGCCAGGAGCACCTGCGCCACCACGTAGAAGGCCACCACCAGCGGTTGCCGGAACCCGCGGACGAGCATCGCAGTAAACGTCGTGTGCCGGGCCCAGCGGGTCGTGGAGGTCCAGCAGGCCGACCGTCTCGACCTGGTTCGTCGCTGGATCGACCACGGCACGCCGCCGGTCCAGCCCAGGTGAAGTGGGCCAGGTGGTAGAGGATGAAGGCCAGCACGAGCAGTCCCGAGAGCAGCATCCAGCTGGCCGGGAGGCTGGTCGCCTGGTACGCTCGACCACGTAGCCGGATCGGCCGGGCCTCGAACGTCCCGCTTGCGGAGCTGGACCGTCAGCCAGATATGCACCCCAATCGCCACCAGGAGCACGATCCGGGCCACCCAGAGTAGCTCCGGCTTCGAGTTCAGGAACTCGCCGTAGTCTGTTCAGCGCCTTGGGGCCCAGGAACACCTGCAGGTTGCCCGCCAGGTGGCCCAGGACGAAACCCGCACAGCACGATTCCGGTCAGCGCCACGATGAGCTTGGCCCCGACGGTCGTTCTCGGGGTCGAGGCGAGGGGACGCCGACGACTTCGCGGCAGTCGTGGACACGCTCATGTTTGAATCATTCGCTGCGGGCCGGAGGCGATCCGCCCGGGCACGTCGTCGGCCAGGATCGCGTGAGCCGCCGGAAAAGGGTGGGTTCGCCAGGCTGGGAAGCCAGGACACGCCGATGCGTCTCGATCATATCCCCCCCGGCCGGGCATTCACAACAACAAGGTCTTCGAGAATGGTCGGATCTGGGAAAAAGCCGCACCCGGTACGCGATCACGCGCGTTGAGACGCGGGATCACTCCGTCACGTGGCTCGACCAGGCCTTGATCGCCCCGAAAGCGGCGAAGGTCGAGTTCACATGCAGAACGTCCAACAGGCCGAACCCGGCCATCTTGAGGTCGTCGAGTTGATCAACAAGCGAGCGGGGCGTGTCTTCCCGTTCGATGTAGGCAAAGACGTGGTCGCGATAGGCTTCGTCCTTTAGCTCGGTCAGGTATTCGCCGTAGCGATTCCACATCAGAGCACGAACGGCCTGGGTCTGGTGGTCGACCAGGTCGGCGATCCAGAGCGTGCCGCCGGGGCGGAGCCCCCGATGCAGCTTGTGGAACACGGACCGCCACTCGTCGACCGTACGGAGGTGGTGGAGAACCATCGAGGCCAGGATGACGTCGAACTGGCCTTCCCCGAGATCGACCTCCCGAACATCTCCCTGGATCGACCGGACCTGCCCCCGCGTCGCCGCCGAGACGCGCTCGGAGGCCCGGTCGAGCATCGGTCGGCTCAGGTCGAGCAGAGTCACGTCGAGGCCGGGGAGGCGTTCCAGGAGCTTGAGCGTGTAGTTGCCCGCCCCGCAGCCGATGTCAAGCACGGCCCGCGCAGCGGGGTTGGTCGCGGCGGCGGCGGCGGTGATCAGGTCGAGCACCAGGGGCGCGTCGATCGTTGCCGACTGGCCAGTCTCGAGGTTCGAGAACCGCTCCACGTCGGCATCAAACCGGTGGATCTGCTCGGGGGTCGATTTCATGGTCATGAATGTGTCGGTCGGAGGATTCAGCGGGCCGCGGCTTCGGGGACGGCCGTGGGGCCGGTCGGGTTTGTGTTCAGTCGAGTCGATCTTCGGTCAAGCAGTCGCAATTGACGACCGTGAGCGTCTCCTCATCGACGCCATAACGAACCGAGAGAACGATGTACAGGTCCCGTGCCGGCGGGCCCGGGTCGTGGACGACGATATCGGAGGCAAGGTCGTCGGTCGGCCCCTGGATCCGGATCAAATGGCGGCTGGGATGGTTTGAGAGGTCATCGAGTCTCTGGAGGACCGCCCGGATGGCCGGTTCGGGGAGGTGCCAGGCAGTGATCTTCCGCCTCACCTCCTCATCGAGCAGAACCGAGTAGCTCATCCGCAACCTCATTCAACGGTACGTAGTGACCGCTGGGAGACGAGGTCCAGAACGGCTCGACGCGAACCGAGAACCCGGCCTCGCGAAGTCGCTCCTGCCACGTCGCCCACTGGTCGGGGGTCAATTCCGGGTTCGGAGGCTTGACCCAGACCGGACCGACGATGCGTAGCCGCTGGGCAGCCTGTCCGACCACCGTCCCATCGGGAACCTGGCCGATTCCGTAGACATGCCGGACGGCGCCGGAGGCGAGGATCAGGAATTCCTGGGTGACGGTCATGGCAGGGGCCGCTCCACGCGGATCGAGATTTTCGCAAGGGCTGACAAGGAAGGTTGAACCGCCGTGAGATCGCCCTGCGGCGCCTTTCGGGTCGCTCCGGGCGTCCTTGGTGAGCTTGTGGTCGAAGGCGTCGACCAGGGCCAGCCAGCTGGCCTCGATGATGTTCTCGGAGACGCCGACGGTGCCCCAGACGGAGTCGTGGTCCTGGCTCTCGATGACGACGCGGACCCGGGCGGCGGTGCCGGCCCGGCCGTTGATGACGCGGACCTTGTAGTCGACCAGGTGCATCTCGCGCGAGCCGGGGGAAGTGGGGCTCGAGCGCCTTGCGGAGGGCGCCGTCGAGGGCGTTGACCGGGCCGTCGCCCTCGCCGACGGTGTGCTCGACGGCCTCGCCGACGCGGAGCTTGACGGTCGCCTCGGTGATCGGGACGCCGTCGGCGCCGTTCTCGACGCTGACGCGGTAGCCGAGCCGCTCGAACTGCGGCGGTAGCGGCCGGCGAGCTTCTCGACGAGCAGGACGAACGACGCCTCGGCGGCCTCGAACTGGTAGCCCTGCGTTCTCGAGGTTCTGGACCTGCGTCGAGCACCTTGGGCCATCAGGGCCGTGTCGTGTTCGAGGTCGTGCCCGCTCGAGCTTCTCGGCGATGTTCGAGCGGCCGGACAGCTCGCTGACGAGGACCCGCCGCTCGTTGCCGACGAGCGGCGGGTCGATGTGCTCGTAGCTGTGGGCGATCTTGCGGACCGCGTGGACGTGCATCCCGCCCTTGTGGGCGAAGGCGCTGGTGCCGACGAACGGCTGGCCGGGCCGGAAGTTCATGTTGGCCATCTCGTAGACGTACCGCGAGACCTCGGTCAGGTGCGCCAGGCTGCCCGGGCTGCAGCAGCTCGTAGCCGCGTACTTGAGCGCGAGGTTGGCGATGACGCTGACCAGGTCGACGTTGCCGCAGCGCTCGCCGATGCCGTTGATGGTGCCCTGGACCTGCGTGGCGCCCTGCGCGGACGGCGGCCAGGGTGTTGGCGACGGCCAGGTCGCCGTCGTTGTGGGTGTGGATGCCGACGGGCACGGCAGACGGCTCGCGCGACCGCCGCGACGGCCTCGGCGATCTCGCTCGGGCAGGCTGCCGCCGTTGGTGTCGCAGAGGACGAGCCAGCCGGCGCCGGCCGTCGGCGGCGGCCTGGAGCGTCTTGCAGGGCGTAGTCGGGGTTCCGCTTGAAGCCGTCGAAGAAGTGCTCGGCGTCGTAGATGACCTCCGGGACGTGTCGCCGCGCAGAAGGCGACCGAGTCGGCGATCATCCGCAGGTTCTCCTCGAGGCGTGACGCCCAGCACCTCGCGGACGTGCAGGTCCCAGGTCTTGCCGACGATCGTGACGACCGGCGTCCCGGCGGCGACCAGGGCCTTCATGCCGGTGTCGTCCTCGGCGGCGACGTCGCTTGCGGCGGGTCATGCCGAAGGCGGCGACCCGGGCGTGCGCGAGGTCGAGGTCGCGGACCTCGCGGAAGTACGCCGCGTCCTTGGGGTTCGAGAGCGGGTAGCCGCCCTCGATGTAGTCGACGCCCAGCTCGTCGAGGCGCTCGGTGATCAGCAGCTTGTCCTGGAGCGAGAAGTTGACCCCCTCGCCCTGGCTGCCGTCGCGCAGGGTGGTGTCGTAGATCGCGATCCGCGTCATGAGCCTGTCCTGCTCGTTCTTGAGATCGTTCCCGAGCGTTGCGAGTTTCGTCGTCCCCGCCATTTCGGACGATCAACCCGAGGATTGTATCAAATCCGTCGAGCCTGGAGACCCCCGGACACGGCGCGGAGGGCCCCGGTTCGCATACAATCGTCGCGCTGACCGTGAGGGCAGGGAGCCGGCCCTCCGGCCCGACCGATGCAGGAGCAGACGCCCATGCGAACCATCGACGAACTGCTCGCCGCCGTGGAGGGCGAGGCCCGTCGCGCCGAGTTCCCGATCGACACGCCGGTTTATGAGCGGTCGGGCCGCGATCCGATGGTGCCGGTGTTGTTCGCCGGGTCGCTGACCGCGCCGGTCTGCTCGGTCGGGCGTGATCTCGGCAAGGACGAGGTGGCGGCGGCCCAGCCGCAGATCGGCGCCGCCGGACGGCTGGTCCGGGCCGGTGTCTACCGGGCCGCCGGGCTGGGCGAGCCGTCGAAGGCGGACAAGGCCCTGCCCCAGGCGCTGGATCATGTTCTCCTGACGAACCTCGTGCCGTACAAGCCGCCGGGGAACAAGGCGTATCCGGAGTCGGTCCGCAAGCGGTTCCGCCCGTTCCTGGCCGAACTGCTGGCCGTCCACTGGAACGGCGGTCGGGTCATCACGCTCGGGACCGAGGCCTTCCAGTGGTTCGCCCCGTATGCCGAACCGGCGCCGCCGAGGCGTTCTGGAAACGCGACGACCGCTACGAGGCCGAACTGCCCTGCACCATCGAGGTCGAGATCGAGGGGGCCCCGGCACGCAAGGAGATTGTGCTGGCCCCCCTGCCCCACCCGTCGCCGTTGAATCAGCGCTGGTATCCGCTGTTCCCGGGCTTGCTGGCGAAGCGGCTGGCGGCGACCCCCGGGTTTGGCACGTCGGGACAGCCGGATGACCGTGCTCCGAACCTCGTGAAGCCCGGCCCCCCAGGAGGTGCGACGGGTTCTTGTTGACGGGAACTCGCCCCCCCTCGGGGCCTTATCTCCGATTTCGATAGGATTCCGGGTTGCCCCCTGTCGATCGAACCGTTATCGTGGCATCAAAGACATTCAATCCGAGGCCGTCTCACCCCACGATGACGGTTGGGGGACGGGGGAGGCAACGGTGCGCAAATCCCAGATGGTGACCGATCGTGAGCTCGAGATCCTCAAGGTCCTGTGGGAGCGGGGGCGGGCGAGCGTTCGCGAGGTGCAGGAAGACCTGAACAATGTGTCGGCGACGCCCGTGGCGTACAGCACCGTCCAGACGCTCCTGAACATCATGGAGGAGAAGAAGGGCCTGGTTCGCCACGTCGTCGAGGGCCGAACGTTCATCTACATCCCCAGGAAGTCCTCCGATCGCACGATCCGCGAGCTGACCAGCCGGTTTGTCGATCGCGTCTTCGACGGCGCCCTGGACCGCGTGATGGTGGCCCTGATCGATTCCAAGCCGCCCACCCCGGAAGAGTTCGACCGCCTGCGCGCGATGATCGATGAAGCCCAGCGGCAGTCGCTCAACGGCGAGCGCGACACCGACACCGGCAACGACGGCGAATGACCGGAACCGCTCGGCCGGCCTCGGCCGCCGAAAGGATTTCTGGCATGATCATGCCGCGAGCGAGGGCCACGTGAACTCGGGAACCGCCACCCTTGAGGCTCGGGAGGGATCGGCATGTGGGTCTGGCTCGACCGGCTCGTGGGTGCCTGGCTTGATGCGGCCCTGGCCGTGGTCCTCCTGTCGAGCCTGGTCGCGCTGGTGATGGTCGGTTGCCGGCAGCCCGCCCGCCGCTGCGCCTGGCTCGGCTGGCGTTCGTCGGTGTTCTCGCATGCGGGCCGCTGATCGCCCTCGCGCCCTTGCCCAGGTTCGCCGTGTCGAGACCGCTGAGTCGCTTCGCGCCGCCGACGATCACGATCGGTGCCGCGCCCGGAACGGCGGTCCCGAACGAAACGGACGCGCGGGCGATGGTCCCGCGGAACTCGTGGCCTTCGCCACGAATCTCCGAGGTCGCGATCGGCCCCCGATGGGGCCGGGCGCTGCTGGTCGGTTATGGGACCGCGGCCGTCCTGGGACTGGGATGGATCCTCCTGGGGCTGGCGCTCGCTCGATGGCTGGTCCGACAGGCCGCCGAAGCCCGGCCCTCGACCCGCCTGGTCTACGACAGTCTCGTCGACCGTCACCGCGATCGTCCCCCTCGGTTGAAGGTCTGTTCCCGGACGAACCGGCCTGTCCTGGTTGGTGCCCTGGGCGGCACGATCCTGATCCCGCCTGGCCTGGAGCGGCCCATCGAAGGGGAACGTCTGCGAATGAGCCTGGCCCACGAACTGGCCCATGCTGAGCGTCTTGACAGCTTTTTCTGCCTTCTCGGCCGCGTGACGCACGCGATCTGGTTCTTCGTTCCGCCCCTCTGGTGGATCGCCGCGCAGTTGCGGCTCGATCAGGAGTTCCTCGCCGACCGTCGGGCGACGGCGCGGCTCGGGGCGTCGCCGATCTCCTATGCCTCCACGTTGATCGAGCTGGCGGCCCCGAACCGCTCTCAGGCCCTCGTCGACTCGTGCGCGCCTCGCGCGACGGCCTCGAATGTCGGGTCGAACCTCGTGCTGAGGGTGTTGATGCTCCTGCGATGCCCGTTCCCGGTCGAGGGCCGGGGGCCGGCCTGGTGGCGCTGGGGGATGACGTTGGCGGCGCTCGTTGGGGCCGTGGTCGTCTCCACCCTGAGCCTGCGCGGGTTCGATCTGGCGGCCGAGGGTGCGGTCCCCCGAGGCTCGCGCGGCGCCCGCGTCGTCCGGATTGATCGACTGACGCTTTCCGATGAACGGAAGGTCCCGCGCACCGACGGCTGGCCCGTCCCGATCCCGGTTCCATCCGGCTTCGATCTGGAGTTCGAGGTTTTCGCCCGTCGATTCGACGTGCCCCTCTGTACATTCTCCTGCTATCGAATCGTGCCCGACCTGACCGGCGAAGCCTGGATCGCTAAGGGGGATGACGAAACCTGGCTCAAGGTGCGGATCCACCGCGACCCCTCCGGCCAGACAAGTGCCTGGGTTGAGGAACAGCCCGCGAAGGTTCGCATGCTTCCCGACCGTGGCCCCGATCGCCTCACCATCTTGCCCCCTCCCGGCCGTGTCATCCGAATTCGCAAGCTGCTCCTGTCCTGGTGAGTGCCGCGGCCGGGGTCGCGTGCGGGCTTCCCGTTCGGCACCATGCCATTTCGACAGCATCAGGGGCGCGTCCGCCAACGCGCCTGTATGCCATTTTGGCGTGAATTCGATCGACTGCCGCCTGGGTTCAGCGACGCGACGATTGTTTTTTTATTCCATAAACCATTTTTGACAAATAAGTTGCAAGCGATCCCAGGCAATCGGAGTGCTGTCTGTCGACCCAAACGGCATGTGAAGTGCCTGCAATCCTGGAGTTGGTATTCCTGAACTCAAGGGTCAAGCGAGCCCTGGGTGCCGGATCGGTGCGTGGAGGTTCGACGGATGATGGGCTGGCATGTCCCTCGGCGCTGGGACCCGCTTCGCGAATTTCAGCGTGAGGTCGGACGGATCTTGCAGAACTTCGAGCCGATGCCCGGGTGGCGCTCGGTACGGCCCTACCCTCCAATCAACGTCTACGAGTCGGATGACCGCTTCATCCTGAAGGCGGAAGTGCCCGGCATGGGGCCGAACGAGGTGGATGTCTCGATCACCGGCGAGACCCTCACGCTGCGGGGTGAGCGACGCCGTCCCGAGGGCATCCGGGAAGAGCTTTACCGACGGCAGGAGCGCCTCTTTGGCCGCTGGTCGCGCAGCGTGACGCTGCCGGAGCGCATCGATGGGGCCGCGGTCACGGCGTCCTGCGCACACGGGATCTTGACGGTCGTCCTGCCCAAGACCTCCGAGGCCCGGCCTCGACAGATCGCGGTGACTCCGGCCGACTCGTGAGACCGGGACCAGTCCTCGGTGACTTCGCCGGGTTCCCTACAAAAAGGCGAGACGCGACGATGAGCGACGAGCAGGCCCCGATCTCGATCACGCGGCAAGGCACGAATGCCGGTTCGGCCCCGCCCGAGCCCGCGGGGGCCGCCGCCGAGTCCGGCCCGATCCCGGAGCGGCCCACCCGGCCCTGCCAGACGCCTTTGATCGACATCCATGAAGGCCCCGAGGGGCTGGTGCTCGAGGCCGACCTTCCCGGCGCCCACGAGGCAACGCTCATCGTGCAGGTCGAGGAGAACGTGTTGTCCTTGCGCACGCTCCGACCTGGAGGACGATCCCCAGGTTCGTTTGATCCATCAGGAGTTCCAACCCGGTGAGTTCGCGCGTTCGTTCATCCTCAGCGATGAGGTCGAACGAGATCGGATCTCCGCGGAGATCAAGAATGGCGTTCTACGACTGGAACTCCCCCGATCGGAACGCGCCCGGACGCGCCGGATCGAGGTGAAGTCGCCCTGAACAAACCGGATGGCGGTTGCGGGGCGGCGCACCCACGTCGCGACCGGACGCACCGTGGATCTTCCCCGAGCCGTTCCATGTGGTAGATTGGACGTATCAGGACGGCGTTCGCTCGTCGTTCCCACTTCCACAATCTGTCCAGGCCGTTCGGAGTGGATCGACCATGGAGACCGAGAAGGTCCTGTGCATCGTGTCGGTGGTGATCGCCTCGCTATTGACCCTCATCTTCCTGCTTGATCTGGCCCTCGGCATCCCGTTCGGCCGTTCGAGCGCGGTCCTCGACGTGCTGTTCGTCCTCGGCGGCGGCTTCACGATCTGGCAGGGAATCGCGACCTACCGCGAGTTCGCCTGATCCGCGCTCCCTCGCTGGCGTTCTCAGGGCGACGATCCTCGTCTCCGTCATCTCCTCCGGGGCTGGTGGCGTCTCCGCCTTCACAGGCGCTTCCTGCTGCGCGAGCAAGTAGGCCAGCAGGTCGTAAAATTCGGCGTCCGGGATCTGCGCGGAGAGGTCGGCGGGCATCGGCGAGAGCTGGGTCGATCCGGCTCTCCTCGACGTCGTCCTTCGGGACCCGGACCTCCTGGCCCTTGGCGTCGGCCAGCACGAGGACCTCGCCCTCCTCGCGGAGCAGCAGGCCCGGAGACGACCCGGCCGTCGTCGAGGGCGAGGGTCGTGGTGCGGAACGCCTGGTCGACGTTGCGGTTCGGGTCGAGGACGTCCTCGATCAGCCGATCGGCCCGCGGACGCCGACGCCGTCGAGTTGCGGGCCGATCTCGCGCCCCCTCCCCGTCGAGTCTTGTGGCAGGCCGCGCAGTTCTACCGAACACGGCCGCGCCCGCGGGTCGGCGTCCGGCCGAGCGCCGGCGAAGCCCTCGCGGCGACCGGCAGTAGCGGCTCGCACGGCCTCATCGACCGGCGGGCAGCCCGGGTCAGCACGTCGAGACGCTCGGCCAGTTCGGGCACTCCGGCCGACCGCAAGCTTGACCTCGACGGCCCGCTCTCGCAGCAGTCGGGGCGACGCCTTGCCCGCCGCGATCGTGCTCGAGCAACGCCTCGGCCCCGTCGCCGGTTCGCGGTCAAGGCCGGCGGCGATCGTCGTCTGCAGCCGCGCCGGGGCGGTCGGCAGGGCGTCGAGCAAGCCGCGCCGCGCCTCCGGCGGTCCCCCCTGCCCAGCAGGTTCGCCGCGTGGATGCGAAGGTCGATCGGCGCCTCGGCGTCGGTCAGAACGGTGCCGAGCCGATCGAGAGCGTGCCCTGCGTCGATCGCCAGCAGGGCGCTCAACGCGGCGTTGCGCAGCGGGTTGCGGCGTATCGTCCGAATCGGCCAGTGCCGCCACCGGCTCGAACAGCGCGTCGAGCCGGAACGACCCCGCCAGGTCAAGGCCGGCCGTGATCGCCTCGTCGCCCTGGCCTCCAGGAGCGACCGCGCCAGATCGGCGGCCCGTTCGCGCAAGGCCTTCGGCGTGGCGCCGCCGCGTTCCTCGATCCCCCGGTGCATTCCCTTGACCAGCTCGGCCTGGAACCGGAGGTCGTCGGGACGGAGGCCCCGGGCGAGTTCCATCGAGTTCGCCATCGAGCGCTCCTCGCCATAGCGGGCGATGTGGTACACGTCCCGTTGCGAATCTGCGGGTCGATCCCTCGAACCGTCGCAGGTACGCCAGCAGGAACCGGGCGGAGGCGGCGTCCTGGACGCCGAGCGCCACGTCGGCCACGGCATGAAGGTCGGCCTCGCTGAAGGCCGGTGTCGCCGAGGTCCGGCCACGAGTCGCCGGGCCGGAGCTGGTCTCGCAAGGCCATCCGGATGACGTGGACCAGGTGGCTGTCGACCGGGTCGGCGACGTGTCGGCATGTCGAGTAGCGGTCGCAGGTTCTCGGGGGACGGATGACGGCCGAGTGCGTGCGCCGCGGCCCGTCGGACGAATGGATCGGTCATCCTTGAGGCCGGCGACGGCCAGGTCCCAGAGTGGCGCGGCAACGCATCCTGTTCGCCGAGGATGCGCATCGCGTGGATGCGAACGAGAGCGGTCGGTGGTTCGACGGCCCCGGTCAGGTCGGCCTCGCTCAGATCGCCCAGGCGTTGCATGAGCCAAAGGCCCCGGACGATCCGCCAGGGGTTGAACGGCATCGGCCTTCGCCTCGCGCGCGGTCCGCTTCGCATCGTCCCCGCCGCGACGGGCGATCTCGTTGGCGGCCAGGGTCTGGACGGCGAGGTTCGGGTGACCGAGGTCGTCGATCAGCTCGTCGACCGTACGCTCTGGTCCAGTCCTGCCGCGGGGCGACCGGCGTCGGCGTGCGGCTCCAGCCCGGTATAGACGATCCGCCAGATCCGGCCCCGCTCGCGGTCGCGGCCGGGATGGGTCAACGGCACCTCGTAATGGCCGATGATGCGGTTGTAGAAGTCGGCGACGTACAGCGCCCCGTCGGGACCGAGTTCGATGTCGACCGGGCGGAACCAGGGGTCGTCGCTGACGAGGAAGTCGGGCTGCTCGATCGCCTCGGGGCTGCGAGCCGTGCCATTCGATCCGGTCGTGGTTGATCCGGCTGGTGACGACGTTGCCGATGAAGATCGTGTCGCGAAACTCGCCGGGGGAACTGCGTCGGCGGCGTAGAAGACGATGCCGGCGATGCCGGTCGAGCCGTGGCCGTGCGGCATCATCTCGGGGCCGAAGCCGAGCCCGTCGTGCGGCTTGCCGAAGCTCGGGTAGTACGCCCCGGCGCAGCAGCTGGTAGATCGGCCTGCTGTGGCAGTCGCACGAGTAAAGGTCGCCGCGGCGGTCGAAGCTCAGGCCGAACGGGTTGACCTGCCCCCAGGTGCACTGCTCGATGTGCGAGCCGTCGGGGCGAAGGCGGTAGGTGTTGCCCGAGTTCATCGTGATCGGCCTCGCCGTCGCGCGCCGGCGACGGTCGAGGTGTTGGAGAAGCCGTGGCAGGCGTAGATCCAGCCGTCGAAGCCCCAGGTGAAGGCGTTGGTCATGCCGTGCGTGTCTCGGAAGCCGATCGAGGCGTACCAGACCTCCTTGCGGTCGGCCTTGCCGTCGCCGTCGTGTCGATCAGGTGGTCAGGTCTCGGGATGCTGTGGACCAGCGCCTCGCGAGCCGTCCCCCAGCGGCAAGACGCCGATCGGGATGTTCAGGTCCTCGGCGAACCGGGTGATCGACCGCGCCCGGCCGTCGGGGCCGAAGTCGGCCGAGGATCGTCACGCGGTCGCGGGGCGTTTCCCCTTCCTCGAGCCGGGAAAGGGTACTCCCTGCGAGTGCGTGACCCAGAGCCGGCCCCGGGCGTCGAAGGCCAGGTTCATCGGCTTCTGGATGTCGGGCTCGGCCGCGACGAGCTGCGCCTCGAAGCCCGGCGGCAGGCGGAACGCGGCCCGCTCCTGCTCGGGCGTGCGCGGGTCGGTCGAGGCCACCAGCTCCGGTTTCCGGTCGGCCTGGCCCCACGAAGGCCCGCCACACAGGGCGATCAAGGACGAGGCAAGGCACGCCGGCGCGGCGAAGGTCGCGGCACGCAGTCGCATGGCGTCTCCCGGTCGTATCGTCGAGGGTGAGGTTGGGCGGGTTCGGTTCCGAGCATTCCAGCGCCGCGAGCCGCGCGGGCCGGAGATGGTCCCATCCTAACCCCCCCGGACAACCCGCCGCCAGGGACCAGCCAACTGGCTCGAATTGCGAACTCGGTATAATGGGCCGCGGTCCTGGTCGCGTAAACCACGACCGATCCACAATCCCGCGTTCAATTGTCCGCGCGCACGAGGTTCCGGAACCGACCCATGCTCCGCATCGCCTTCGTCATGGACCCGCTCGAAGGTCTTCAACTCGACCACGACACCACCTACGTGATGATGGTGGAGGCCGCTCGTCGCGGCCATGCCGTTTACCATGTGGCCCCGTCAGGGGCCCGATACCGCCCGGGCGGCACCGTGTTGCGGGGGCGTCGATTTCATCCGAACGAGGGGGGCGATCCGGCCGTTCCGTTCGAGGTCGGCCCGTTCGAGCGTCTCTCGGGCGAAACCCTCGACGCGGTGCTGATCCGCACCGATCCCCCCTTCGATCTCGATTACCTGAGGGTCACGCAGTTGCTCGACCTGTTGCGGCCCCGGCCGTTCCTGATGAACCGGCCCTCCGGCCTGCGCGACGCCAACGAGAAGCTCGCCGCGCTGGAGTTCCCCGACCTCTCGCCGCCGACGCTCGTCTCGTCCGACCCGGCCGAGATCGCGTCGTTCCGGCGCGAGGTGGGCGGGGCGATCGTGCTGAAGCCGCTCGACGGGTTCGGCGGGCTCGGGATCGTGCCGGTCCGCGACGTGATCCCCAGGCGCGACGACCTGCATCCGGGAGGCGACCGCCGGCGGCACCCGACCGATCGTCGCGCAGCAGATCGTGCCGGGGGCCGAGGCCGGCGACCGTCGGGTGCTGATCCTCGACGGCGAGCCGATCGGCGCCCTGCTGCGACGCAACGACGCCGGGCGGCTTCACGCACAACCTGGCCACCGGCGGCACCGCCCACCGCTCCGCCGTCGACCGAGGCCGACCGGGCCCTCTGCCGCCGCCTGGCCCCCTGGCTGCGGGAGCGCGGGGCTCTGGTTCGTCGGGATCGACCTGCTGGCCGATCGCCTGATCGAGATCAACGTCACCAGCCCGACCTGCGTCCAGGAGATCAACCGCCTCGACGGCGTCGCCCTGGAACGGCCGATCGTCGACTTCCTCGAGCGACACGCCGGGCTCGCGACGCCGACCCCGGGGACCGGCTGACGATGACAGAGGGACCGGGCGGATCACCAAACCGCCCTCTGACCATCGGGCGCTTGCCGGCTTGGCGCCAGCCGGCGAGCCGTCGGAAGGTGGCGTTCCATGGCGGACGAGCCCGTTCGGCCGTTCTCGTCGTGGACCGCCTGGGCCTTGTTCACGCCCAGGATGCTGGTCGATCGAGCGGACGAGCTTCTCCATCGCGAACGGCTTGCGGATGTAGTCCTTGACGCCGAGGAACTCGGCGTAGGCGCGGTGGCGGCTTCCCTCGTTGCCGGTGATCATGATCGTCGGGATCAGGCCGCCGGGGCGGCTCTTGAGCTTCTCCAGCACGAGGAAGCCGCTCTTCTTGGGCATCATCATGTCCAGGACGATCAGGTCGGGGTTCTCCCGCTCGGCGACGGTCAGGCCGGAGTTACCGTCGCGGGCGACCAGAACGCGATAGCCCCGGTTCTCGAGGACCATGCGCATCGACTCGATGATCTCGAAGTCGTCGTCGACCAGGAGGACTGTCTTGGCAGGCATGGGCATGAGCGGTCTCCGTCTCCGGCCGGAATCGTCGAGCCGGCAGCAGTGCTCATCATACAACCCGTCCCGACCGCCCGGCAAGGCGGTCGATCTCCGGATCATTCTGATATATCAAACGTCCAGAATTCTTTCCTGGGACCGCTTCGGCGACTCGGTGCCCCCGCGACTTCCCGCGAACCCCTTCCGCACGGGGTCGTGCTTTGTGCATAATGCATGATTGAGAAAGGCCCCCGCCGAGAACCGCGCGGACCTCGGGCCGGCGAGCCCGATGCCCCGGGACGGGCCGATCAACTCCAACACATCTCCAGGATCAGGACAGTCCGCACTGAGGGCGCACGGCATGAGACGCACGAACGTCTGGTGGATCGCAGTCGTCGTCGCCGGTCTGGGGTTCCCCCTGGCCGGCTGCGGCGGTTCGGACGAGTCGGACGAACCGGCGGACCTCGCCCCGATGGCCGCAGGACCGGCATCGGCCCCGGCACCGGCCCCGCCACCCCAACCGCCGCCAGCCCCCGCCGGCGCCGGCCGCGGTCGCGGAGCGTCCCGGCCGATGCCGCGCCGGCGGCGGTCGCCGCGGCCCGCCACCCCGGTTCCGAAGCAAGGGAAGGCGGCGAAAACGCCCGACACCGTCGCGACCGACGATCTGCTCGCACTGGCCAAGTCGGCACCGGTGGCCAGCCCATACGCCTCGTCGAGCCAGGCGGACCAGGGCGCGACGGGCAACGGCCTCGGCATCACGCGGCGGGTCCGCCGAGATGGGCATGCAAGGGGAGTACGCGGCCCGGGGCGGTTACCCGGGCGGAGGCGTACCTCCTGGCCTGGAACGCGCCGGACACTTCGCAGGATGCGCCATGATGGAGGAGGCCGCCAACACATGGCCAGTCGTGGAGGGCCGGCTCGAGGAGATGGCGCATGCCGGGCGACTCCGGCTCGGGCGGTGGGTCCGGAGGCAGTGACCAAGAAACCGGACTTCACGCAACCCGATCAAGGGCGCCGAGACGTTCCTCGCGGCCGCCGAGGCCAGGGACACCCGACTGCTCTCCGAATCCATCGCCGCTGCATGCCCCCCAGGAGGCCCAGGCCGAAGCTCCGGCCCATCTTCGACAAGATGCGCTGGGTGCCCCGAGCATTGATGCCGAGCTGGTCGACCAGATCCACGATGTCCGTCCACGGAATGAAGGTCATGGGACAAACACCGTCCGCAGCTCGGCTCGGCTCGGCGTCATCGTCGGTCGTCAAGAAAAGAGCGGCGACCGGATCACCCGCACCATCGAGATGCGTCGCGAGAAGGGCGGCTGGCTGGTCAACGACATCAGCGGCCCCCGGACCTTCAAGGCCCCTTACATGCGGAACCGCAACCAGAACCAGCAAGGCGGCAGTGATTCGAGTACCGGCGACTCCTCGGGCGATTACTGACGCCGGAGCCCAAGAGCCTCCATGCCCGGAGAACGCGTTTCCGACGAACATTTCCGATCGACGGTACGGCGAGCGAGTCGCCCTTCCGGGTTTCCCGTTCGAGCCCCGTGGCTCTCGCGATTGATCCAAAATCGCCACGATGCGCGGTGCCTTCGGCAGGCCCTCCTTCCGAGTGTAACTTTTTTCGTCCCCGTGTAAGTTTTCCCAGGCCCCGGCCGGATTTCCGGGCCGGGGGCCGTTATTTCTCAAGTACTCATCTTGAGATGCCGGGGCGCGGGTGGATTCCGGGCGTTCCACCGTTTGGTCCGCCAGTTGCGTTGCTCGAAATGGCGTCAAGGATGCCCCAATCTGCCGAATCCACGTCGCGGTCATTCTTCCCACAGTCCTTACAGTGCCCAAGGAAGGAGCCTGTATGGCGGCGTGCCAATCTCAACGCCTGCGCGGTGCTCGAACTGGTGGTCATGGCCTTCCAGGTGCTTCGGCGTCGCTGGGCCTCTGCCTGGCTCGGCTGATGCCGACGACTCGTTGGGAGGGCCGAGGACGGCTGCGGCTTCGTCCTCGCCCTGGTCGGGCTCGGGGTCGCCGGGGCCCTGTGCGGCCGGCACGACTCGGAGTTCGCCCTGTTTGCCGGCGGGACCATGACGGCCCTGCTGATCGGCATGACCATCGGCAGCGCACCATGTTGAGACAACCGGCACGCGTCGGCCCCCAGTTCGCGGCCGAAGCGGGCCTGGCCGGTTGACGAGCCCAAACTTTCTCCGACCATTTCCGAACCGGGCGTGTCTTTCCAACTCGTTTCCCGATCAACGACTTCGCTTCTTCGGGGCCTTCGGGCCCCGATTTTTTTTGAGCCGGCGATTTGACCGGCCCGGAAATCGTGCGCCATAGTTCGGCCGTCGGCGCGATCGCTGGCGGCTCGATCCTCTCCTCGCTCCCATCCCCCGGCCACGGCACCTCCCATAGGTCGATCGGCCACGTCGCCCATCGCCGCCCGGCTTCATCCGACCCGAACGGCGGCTCCCGCTCGTCGTTCGGGTCCGGATTTCGTCGGCCTCTGGCGGGATGAAGGATATGCCCATGCTGGTCACACTGAAACGGATTTCGACCGCGCTCGGCCTGTCTGGCCCTGCTCGTTGCCGGCCAGGGCCTCTCGCAGGCGGCCCCCGCCGAGCCGTAACCAGGCGACCGCCGACGCCGTCGCCGGGGCGCTCACGCCAGCCCGGCGCTTGCGCCTCCACCGATCGAGATCGAGGCCGTCTCCGGCCTGGTCACCCTTCCGGCGTCGTCGCCAGCCCGGCGCTGAAGGCGCAGGCCTCACACTGGCCCGCCAGATCGCCGGCGTCACCGGTCGTCGATCGCCTCACCGTCGTCGGCGACTCCCGGGTCCAGCCGGCCCAGTACCAGATGACTGCTCAGCCCCAGCCGACCCAGGTCGCGATGGGCTTCCACGGCGTGGGCCACGGCGCGGATGATGGTGCGCCCATGTCCGGAGACGATGATGGCGGAGCCGATGGGCGGCTCGCGATGGTCGGCGGCCCGGGCATGAGGATGGGCTTCGACGGCGGTCCGCTGCCCGAAGGCCCGGCCGGTCCCGGGCGCGCACTCAGGCCGGCGATGCCGGCTACCCCGAACTACGCCTGGCCCAGCTACGCCCCGCACCCGAACTTCTCGGCCGTCGGCTACCCGACCGTCTACCCCTGGCAGGCCTGGCCGAACATCGGCCCGTTCTACCCCTACCCCGAAGTTCCCCTCGACTGGCGGGCCGTGACCCTCCGCTGGGATGACGGCCTCTGGTGGCTCGACTTCAAGAAGCACTACACCCGGCCGTTCTTCACCCCCTACCCGTTCGGCCTCTTCGGCTACTGAGCCGAGAACGAGCCTCGGGCCACGCCGGACCTGACCTTCGCCGGGCGCGTTGCTCCAGCGCACCCGGCGAGGCCCGGCCTCAGGCCACGATCGAACCAACGCATGCTCGCGCTGCCACGAGGCCAGACGGCTGCCCGCCGCCTGGCCTCGTGGCGTTGTTCTCGGGGCGATCGGACCCACGTGACCGCAAGGTTCCCGGAGACGCCTTGAAGAACCCCAACAGTGCCCTGGCAGAGGTGACGGCCTGGCATTCTGGTCGAGGAGGGCCGAACCCGAGGACAGAGGGGCCGCGGGCTCTTCGAAGATTTGGCGAACCCTCGCAGTCCCGGCCGCAAGGTCGGAGATTGTTGAGGTTTCGTCCCTCGGGATGACGATCGAAGGGAGGTCCGTCGCCGGCTGGACGGCCTCGCCCATGACGAGCGAGCGAGGCGTTCCCGAGGAAGTCAAGGGGATTTCCTCACCAGCGGGCAATGCCAGGTTCGATAACAACACCGACAACAGCCGGTCGCCGCGACCCGCTTCGGGTCAGGCCCGTTTTGGGTCAGCGGCTGGCGATCGGCCCGTTGCGTGACACACGCACGGCGTCGACGTCGGCGGGGGGCGGAGGCCCCCCCCGGACCCGTTTGCGCTCGATCCCAAGGAGGGGAGTCCATCATGAACCGATCCGCGCGGCACCGGGGCCCGCTCACCCCGCGCTGGGTTCGCGGCCTGATGGCGGGTGCCTTGCTGGCCTTCGTGTCCACCGGCTCGGTCGGCTGCGGCATTCCGTATGTGTACCGGAACATCTCGCCGTTGCACCCGACCGGCTGGTCGTTCGCCTGGCCGATCCTGCCGTCGCAGCAGCAGCGGCTCGAAGAGGACATGCAGCGCGAGGAGCGGCGACCGGGTCCCGATCCTCGACCCGATCCCCGGCGAGTTCGCCCCGCCGACCTGCCTCGACCCGCCGAGCGAGGCGGAGGTCTGGGCCAGGTGCCCGAAGTTCCGCAACGGCTGCCCGCCGTTCTACGAGGTCCAGCGCAACAACGCCCGGTTCCTCATCGAGAAGATCGGCGACGAGATCGACCCGTGCAAGATCTATCCCGCTGGCCGGCCCGTGCCAGCTCGTTCACTGCCACTACAAGTGCACCATCTACTTCGACGAGCTGTACTGGTCCGACTACCCGATCCCGTTCAACCACCTCGACCACCGGGTCGAGGTCGATCTACATCGACAAGGACCACCTCCGCCGTTGCGGCGGCCCGGCGATCGCCAACTCCCCCTGACCCGATACTGGACGGCCCGCGTCGAGACCCCCGCCCTCCCGACGCCCCGAGCCGTCAGTCGGACCGGGGCCTCGGCACCGCGACCGCCGCGAGGTCGCAGTCGGGCCGTGAGCGAGGTGAGCCGGCAGGCTCAAGCCTGCCCTACAGATCCGGGATTTCGAAGGCGGGCCTTCGTAGGCAAGCTTTAGCCTGCCTCGATCTCACGATCCTGTCTCCTGACGAGAGCGGGAAGCCGACGATGCGTCTCACCAGCTTCGGTGCGGGAACTCGCGAGGGCTGCGATGCGCCGTACTCGCAGAGCTCGAACGCCTCGGCGGCCTTCGACCTTTGCCGCCGCGTCCTCGGGCCCAGTTCCTCGGCCAGCGTTCGCGGAACCGGTCGGCCACGTCCCCGTAACGTTGCGAGCCATCTTTCGCGTCCAGCGAGCCCCAGTCGGGCCTCGGGGCTGTCCGGGACCTCGTCGAGGTAGCCGAAGAGCCAGGGGTTCCACTCGTAGAACTGCGACGCCAGGGCGTCGATGCACGGCGACCTTCTGGTCGAGCACCGCGTCGATCGGCACGACGACGTCGGGCTCGAACGGGTTGGGCTTCTGGAAGGAGTCCTCGGAGTACAGGAAGACCGGGTTCTTGCGCAGAGCGCGGCACGTCGGGGCAGAAGTTCGGGACGATCACCATGAACGCCGCATCCTGCACGAGGATGCCGGTGTAGCGGTGGTCGGGGTGATAGTCGTTGGGCCGGTGCGAGATGACGAGGTCGGCCTTCCAGCTCGCGGATCTGGCGGATGATCTCCGGCGGTTCTCCAGGGTGGGCATCAGCTCGCCGTCGTGGTTGTCGAGCACCTCGGTCTCGATGCCCAGGATCTCGGCGCAGCGCTCCACCTCGGCGGCACGGCGGCGGGCCAGCGGGCCGCCGGCCATCTCGTGATGGCCGATGTCGCCGTTGGTGACGCTGACGAACTTGACCTTGTGCCCTAGCTTGGCCCAGCGGGCGGCGGTCCCGCCGGCGTCCAGCTCGCAGTCATCGGGATGGGCACCGAAGACGATGATACGGAGTTTTCCGCCCTCATCCTGCGCCTTGCCAACGTTGGCGGCCATCAGCACGCCGCACAGTCGACAGGACCACGGCATGACGAATCGACATGGTTACGTTCCTCTCGAATCTCTGCGGTTCCAAGTTCGCGTCCATCACAGAGCAATACCGTAGCCGCCCAACCAGTGCGAATGAAAAAGTGGAACCGACTGTCGCGCTCGATGATTGACGTGTTGATCCGCACGGGGCGATGCCGGCGATTGCCAACCACGATCGGGCCGGGAACTCGCGTACCGGGGACGATCCCGAGTTCTTCGGCACACGACCGGCCGAGCCCGCTTGCCGATGGCTGAGTCGTCGCCGTAGAATCGCAACCATGAGAACTCACCGAACCCCATCGATCGGGACGTTTTCCACGCGCGGCACGGTCTGGCCCCTGGTGCTGGCCGCGTGTCTGCTGGGCGTCGTCGAGGCGCGCGGCGACAATCCCGGGCCAGTCGTGGCGACGATCTCCTCGGCTGGTGGGCCCCGCACGGGACGGATCGTCGGGACGGCCGACTCGGGCCTCCGCTTCGAGCCGTCGGACGGCGGCCCGGCGATCGACCTGGATGGCCTCGACGAGATCACGTTCGAGCCCACCCCCGGCGACCCATCCGGTTCTCCCCCGGCATTCCAGGTGGAACTCGCCCCACGGGGACGGATCTCCGGACAGCTTGGCCAGGTCCGCGAGAAGACGGTTGAGCTCCAGGAGGGCCCCGGTGGCGAGCCGCTCTCGATCGTTCGCGGCGGCGTCCGCGCGGTCATCCAACGCCCCGGAGAAGTCCAGGCGATCGCCGACGGGTTCGAGGCCGAGCAGCTCGACATGACCCGATGGTCGTCCGTCGGATCGCCGAGCCTGACGGACGATCCCGTCAAGCAGGGCCGGCAGAGCCTCTGGCTCCCCCCTGGCGGGTCCGCACTCACCTGCCAGCTGCCCGACGCGGTGGAATCCGGCCGGTTCGAGGTCGCGTACTACGACGATGCCCGTCGTGCGCGCAATCATTCCAGGTTCGTCGACCTCGCGTTCCGAGGCGCCGGGGGCTTGCGGTCGATCCAGGTGCTGCTCGGGTGGGAGAACAGCACGCTCGGCGTGCAGACCCGCGGCAGCGGCCCCACGATGGCCGTGCAGCCCCTGGTCCGAAAATCGGGCTGGCACCGCCTGACCGTCCGGTTCGGGCCGGATCGCACGGACGTGGCCGTTGATGGCATCGAACTGGCCCACGGCGACGCCGTGGGCGGCCCTCTGGTCGAGGTCCGCCTGGCCAGCGACGCATCCTCCGGGAACCAGGACGAGGACCTTGACGCCTATTTCGACGACCTGCGACTGGTCCGCTTCGCCGAGCCTGCCGGTTCCGTCGAGGTCGAGCCGGTCCAGGACGAGGTGCGGCTGATCTCCGGCGATCAGCTCTTCGGCACCGTGAGCGAGAGCGATTCGGAGCGAATCACGCTGGCCCTCGACGGGAAGTCCGTGATGCTCCCCTGGTCAGAGGTCGCCGGGGTCTATCTCCGGCGCCGTCTGGTGGCGTCGGAGACGTTCGAGGGGCTCTGGGCCCGCGTTCGCTGGCGGACTGACGGTGTGGACGACGACCGCGACCTCGACCATGTCGAGGGCGTGCTGGCGGCCATCGACGACACTCTCGCAACCGTGAAAGTCCCTTATGTGGGAACGGTCCACGTACCGTCCCACCGCCTGGTGGGCCTGTCCGTGCTCGGGAAGGCTCGGCGGACGGTCCTCGACCCGTCTCACCGGCACCTGGGCAACTCGGTCGTTGCCGACCTGGACCCGCCCCAGCCCGAGGGCACCACGCTCGCGCTGACGATCCCGCTCGAATCGGTCCCGACCGGCCCGGCGACCCTCGCGCTGGACGTCGTCCAGGTCATCGGCGTCGAGGGGGACGTGAACTACTCGCGACAGGTCCGTCAGGGCGAACTGCTGACCCGCGTTTCCCTCAACGGCCAGGACCTGGGCGACCTGAACCACCTGGTCACCCGTCGCAACGACGAACCGTTGCGAATCCGCCTGCCGATCCCTGACGGCGTCCTCCGCCAGGGCGACAACGTGCTCCAGTTCGATCAAACCGGCACAAGAAGGCGACCCGGACCGGGTCGATAATATCGGGCTCCTGGGCATCGGCCTGGAATTCGCTCCGGGAGGCCCCCCGCGACCTGGTCCTTGACGATGGATGGTCCGCTCGGTGAAGCCATGTCCCATGTCCTCGGCGTCGCGGTGTTCGCGAGCGAGGGCGACGTTATCGGCACTCGCACCCGACTCGCAACGGATGAAACCGCCGTGAAGACCCTGACGCGCAGCTTCGTCCGGCACGCTCATGCGATCGCCCGAGAGATCGGCGCGAGGGTCGTCCTGCTCGGGGCCGACGTGGTCGAGGAGGATTGCGAACTAGCCGACCTGCTCCAGGACGTCGATTTTCGGGTGATCCTGATCTCGAGACGGTTGAGCTTCCAGCCTCCCGACGGCTGGGGCGACCTGTGCTCCCTGGTCGCGCATCCCCGACATCCCGATGACCCGCGCCGGGCAGGTCAAGCTCGCCACGCTGGTCGCGGCCGTCGAGGGCCTGGTTCATGCCGGCGACCGCGTGCTGTGGCTGACCGGCGTCGACGGCTCCGGGGTGATCGACACGCTGATCGTGCTCGACCTCGGCACCGAGTATGAACTGTTCAGCGTCCAGGCGACCGACCCGCTCCCGGCCGACATCCGCCCGGCCGTCTTCGAGCGCATGCTGACTCTCTGCGGCGAGCTGGGGCTGGAAGGTCGCGAGGGCCGGCAGGTCGGGACGCTTTTCGTGCTCGGCGATAGCGACCGCGTGTTGACCCAGAGCCGCCAGCTCGTCATCAACCCCTTCCACGGCTACCCGGAGGAAGACCGAAACATCCTCGATCAGCGCCTGGAGGAGACGATCAAGGAGTTCTCGGCCATCGACGGCTCGTTCGTCGTTCGAGGCGACGGCGTGGTCCTCGAGCGCCGGCCGGTATCTCATCCCCCGCGCCAAGCCGGACGTCCCCTTGCCCCAGGGCCTCGGCACCCGCCACGAGGCCGCCGCCGGCATCACCGTGAACACCGACGCCGTCTCCTTCTGCATCTCGCAGTCCACCGGCACCGTCTCGATCTTCAAGCATGGCCAGCTCATCGCCGACATTCAGAAGCCTCGCAGCCAGTCGGCCAGCGAGTTGTGAAACACCGGGCCGCTGACGATGTCCGATCCAGCCGGGTGGCTATCGCCCGATCGGCCCGCGTTCGCGTCAGGCCGGTTCGCCTTGCCCCTCGCGGCAATCAACTCGTCGATGGAACGGGCACACTCACGAGGGAACGATTCGATCGGCAACCCGGTCTCGGCGGCGGCCTGCTCGCGTGCTTCCTGGTAGGCATCGGGAAGGGACGCGGTCGCGTGGTTGTGGAGCGTCCCGCTCTCCAGCAAGAGCCGCAGCTCGCGGCGCTGTTCGAGGATGGACGCCCTCCAGGAGCCGGACCTTTTCTCAGGCTGATGCTCCCAATTGAGGAGGTCGGGCGAGCAGAACGACAAGTCGGCTGTAAACCTCGCGACGATCGCGGCGAGCCATGTCCGTCAGATACTCGCTGAGGTGGTCGAGATCGAGTTCGTCGGCCCGGCATCCGCCGCCAGTCGAGCCATCTCTTCGAGCCAAGCGGTCTCATCGTCGTGGTAGAGACAGGGCGGAGTCGCCGCCAGTCGCTTTCCCATGTCCAACCCCCCCGACGACCAGCGGCCGTCCCGCCCGCTCGCTTATCGGTCTTCGCGAACCTGCTCGAAGTAGCCGAGGACGTGCTTCTTGACGCTGTTCGGGATCCGCTGGTTGGACAGGGCCTCGGCGGTGGCGGCGGCGGTGGCCTCCAGCTCGCCCTGGATCTCGATGATGCTCTCGCCGGACGGTCTGCCGTGCGGCGGGGCGAAGCCCTCGATGACCGCCTTGCCCTTGCCGTACTGCTGAGGGACCTTGGTGCGGTGTAGGCGATCGTCGTCGTGGGCCTCGGGGCGGTCGCCCCGGCCCCGGCCGCGGCCCAGGCCGTTGCCGTTGCCCCGCATGTCCATGTCGCCCAGGCCGAACCCGTTCATGCCGTCCATGCCCTCGCCGAACTGGTTCAGTCCGTCGCCGCCGGTCATGCCGGCCTTGGCTCCATCAGCTCGGCCATGGCCGAGTCGAGCGTCTCGAGCTCGGCCGATCTGCGCCGGCCATCTGCTGGAGCTGCTGCTGGCTCATGCCCAGCTGAGTCGGCGGCCTTCTGCCATGTCTCCTTGCTGCATGGCCTGCTGGGCGGCGGCGAGCTTCTCGCGAGAGCTTCTGGAGCTGCTGGAGTTGCTGGGCCTGGGCGTCGAGCTTGGCCATCTGCCGCTCGTACTCCTCCTGGCTCGAGCGCCGCCGTTCTTGCGGGCCTCCTCGAGCTCTTGCGCGCTCCTCGAGGTTGGCGAGCTTCTCGAGCTGCTCCTTCATCTGGCCAAGCTGCTGCCTGGAGCTGCTTCTTCTCAGCCTCGCTGAGCTGGCCCTTGGCGAGCTTCTGCTGGAGCTGCTTGAGCTTCTCGGCGGCCTGCTCGAAGTCGCCCCGTGGCCAGTTCGCGGGCGAACTCGTCGGCCGGGCCCCCCGGAGATCTCCTTGAGCTGCTGGAGCTGCTTGTTGATCTGCTCGGTCGAGCCGACCTGCTTCGGGCGCTCCTTCAGGGCGTCGGTCAGCTTGTTGAGCTGGACCATCGCCTTCTCCTTCTCGGCCGGCGGGGCCTTGGCCATCTCGTCGGCCATCTTCTCGATCTCGGCCAGGAGCTTGCGCCGTCTCGGCGTCGGCCGCCTCCTCGAGCTTCTTGCGCGTCTCGGCGATCCCCTTCTTCAGCGTCTCGGCCTGCTTGGCGACGACCTCGGCTCGTCCAGCTTCGTCGGCTTCCCTGCGACTGGCCCGGTCGCCTGCTGAACCAGTCGGGCACGAACAGCAGGCCGACGGCCAGCACCGCCGGGCACCAGCGGCACCCAGGCCCGCCGCGGCACGCGGAGGCCGAACTTCGAGCCGATGTCGAGGTCGCCGACATGCCGCCGGGCATCGGCGAGCAGCGCCCGGCCGGCCGGCGTCTCGTGGAGGTCGTCCGGCAGGTCAACGCCGTGCTGAGCCGCTCGTTCAGGTGGAAGGCGTGGTCGATCGCCACCGCCGCATCGACCCGGCTCGGCCCGGTGAACAGGGCGATCAGGGCCGCGACGACCAGTCCCAACGCGCCGGCGATCGCGAACGGCGCCCATTCCGGCCCCGGCACGACGACGCTCGGCGCGAACGTCTCGACCGCGATCACCACGGCCGTCGCCAGCAGCGCCGCCCCCAGGCACCAGACCAGCGCCCCGAGGAACCTCTGGAACCGCAACCGCCGCCACACTCGCCCGATGACCGTGTCGAACTCACGCACGATGCGCCTCCTGGACCACGCCGCGACTTGCCAGGGTTCCGGCGATGCCCGCCGTTAGGGACGTGCGGCGCAATCCGCCCGTTCTCAATGTGAGTTTACGCGCCGAACCCTCCGGTTCAAGCCGCCTCTCCGAAAACCTTCGGATTCAACTCTCGTTGGCGGGCATCGCTTCGGTTGTCGCGCTGGGTCGTACCACCCGGACCACGACAACACCAACAAGCCCGATCAGCACGCGAACAGGGAGTGACCGATCCGGATAAGTGCCGGCCGACTCGACTTCGAGGACAGGCGGAGCCAAGCTCCAGACCGGAGAGGTCGGGACAGCAACCGGGAATGCCTGAACGACGGGCCGCATGACAGTTGTGGCGGCCCGTGAGGGTGCCGTTTCGTCGGACTTGCCCGCGGCCTGCGCAGGCATCACAATCGTGCTCCCCAAAATCGGGCTCGACTCCCGGGCGGGCCTCAGTGAGGACCCTGCCATAGAGTTGCAACTCCGGCTCCGGCATGGCCAGGTCGAGGAAGGCATCGATCGCATGCGTGGTCAACAGGTGCGGAGCCAGGGCCTCGGAGGCTCCCGGTCCGAGGCTCAGAAGCAGGTAGACCCAGCCGAAGAAGGCGAACCCACCCCAGGCGGCACGCGGACGACCCCGTCGCAAGGCCGCCCCGACCGTCGCCGCCGACAACACCAACAGTGCCAACGTGACGAAGACCGCCGCCCAGAGCGGCGTCCCGGCCCGGATCGCGGCGAAACCGACCCCGAGAACCAGCACAACCATCATCATCGCGCCGAGCCGGAAGCGGAACATCACCAACACCTCCCTGGGTTGAGATCCGCCACCGACATCGCGAGCGTCATTCGGCCGCCCGGTACGTCTCCGAGGCGGCGGCCAGCGCCTGGCCGGGGTTGAGGCTCACGCCACTGTCCCGCAGGCAGGTCTCCAGCGCCGAGAGCACCAGCGTGACGTTCTCGAACCGGCTGGAGTGGCCCATCAGGCCGATCCGCCAGGCCTTGCCCTTGAGCGAGCCCGAGGCCGCCGCCGATCTCGATGTTCCACTCGTTCAGCAGCCGCTTGCGGACCGCCGCGTCGTCGACGCCCTCGGGAATGCGGACGCAGTTGAGCTGCGGCAGCCGGTGCCCCTCGGCGGTGACGTAGTTCAGGCCCAGGCTTCGAGCCCGGCCTTCAGGGCCTGGTGGTTCAGCAGGTGGCGGGCGAAGCGGGCCTCCAGGCCCTCCTCGACGACCAGGGCCAGGGCCTCGCGCAGGGCGTAGTTCATGTTGATCGGCGCGGTGTGGTGGTAGACCCGGTCGGAGCCCCAGTACTTGCTCGATCATCGTCATGTCGAGGTACCAGCTCTGGACCTTCGTCTTGCGGTTCTTGATGACCTCGATGGCCCGCGGGCCGAACGAGACCGGGGCCAGGCCCGGCGGGCAGCTCAGGCACTTCTGGGTGCCGGAATAGACGGCGTCGATCCCCCAGCCGTCGATCTCGACCGGCACGCCGCCGAGGAGGTGACGGTGTCGACGGCGAGCAGGGCGCCGGCTTCGTGGGCGATCCGCGGCGATCTCCTCGACCGGCTGCCAGGCGCCGGTGGAGGTCTCGGCGTGGACGATGCCGACGACCTTCGGGCCGACCTGCTTGACGGCGTCGCTCGACCTCCTGCGGGGTCGAAGACCTCGCCGCAGGGTCGCTCGATCGGCGTGACCTCGGCCCCGGCACGCTCGGCGACGTCGACCATCCGGCCGCCGAAGACGCCGTTGACGCAGACGAGCATCCGGTCGCCCGGCTCGATCAGGTTGACGACGACCGCCTCCATGCCCGCCGAGCCGGTGCCGGAGACGGCCAGGGTGAGCTGGTTCTCGGTCCGGAAGACCTGGCGGAGCAGGCCCTGCATCTCGTCCATGATCGCGACGAACTCGGGGTCGAGGTGGCCGATCTCGGGCATCCCCAGCGCGGCGAGCACGCGGGGGGGAACGTCGCTGGGGCCGGGGCCCGAGCAGGACGTGCGGGGCGGGTGGATCGCAGCGGGCGCGAGGCTTACTCGGCGGGGCGGGATCGTCACGATCGGAGCCCCTTGTGTTCTTTTGTTCTTCGGGAGGAGGGACGAAGTCTTTCACCAGCGCGCTGATGGCCTGGAACTGCGGGGCGTCGGCCGTCTCGGTCCACTCGAACAGGGCCGCCTCGGTCGTCGTCACGACCGTCCGGCATGCTCCATCCGACGGAGGGCGAACTCCCAGTCCATCGAACTTCGCGAGGCCACCGCGTCGGCCGACAACCTGAACGGTGAAGCCCATTCCCATCAGGTCCAGGGCCGTCTGCAGACGCAGACGTGGGCCTCGATCCCCGCCAGAGTGACGTGCCGGACACCTCGTCCGTGCAGGCCCTCGATCAGTTCCGGCGCACCGCAGCAGCTGAAGGACATCTTCGAGGGTCGCATCGGCAGCAATTCGGCCAGGGTCGGGACAGTCGGCCCCAGGCCTTGCGGATACTGTTCGGTCGCGAACACCGGCAGGCCGAGTAAACCGGCCGCCTTGACCAGCCGGGCGGCGTTGGCCTCGATCAATGGCGCCGTACTTCATCCGGGCCAGGAGCTTCTCCTGGATGTCGACGACCAGCAAGGCCCCATGTCGTGCCGTCAGGCGCTGGGGAGAGTTCATGGCGCGTCCTTTCGGTCGGCTCGCGCGGCGGTGGGATCAACCCGCACGTTGAGCCGATGATGCTAAGGGCGGTCGGGTCGGCCTGTCAAGCCGCGCAACGGCATCCAAGGCCCATCGCCGCCAAGCCCCGGTCCTCTGGTTCTCATCCCCCGTTCAAGACGAAACGGTGCCGTGATGTTACCATGATGTCGTCGCGAGATGATTTCTAAATCGTCGAGCCAGGACCAGGCCCTCGGGGTTCCCCGATGAAGAATCGCCGTCCGTCCTCCAGGTCCCTGAGTCGGTTCGTTCGGGCCGTCGCGGGCGAGCCGTTACGTCTCGAACGCGAGGCGGGATGGCTGGTCGTCTTCTCAATCTGCGACCTGCTGATGACCTACGCCCTGCTCTGGCAGGGGGCCCACTTCTTCGAAGCCAACCCCCTGGCCCGCTGGTGGTTCGCACGCTGGAACATCGCCGGCATGACCGCGTACAAGTTTCTCCTGGTCGGTGTCGTGATCGCCATCAGCGAGTATGCCGAACGACACAAGCCCGGCTATGGTCGTCTTGTGCTCTGGATCGGCATCATCGGCGCCGCCTATGCCTTCCTCTACGGCGCCAGCCTGTTCTACCGCCACGTCCTGCCGTGATCCGGAGGATGGGGAGAGTTTCCATCGCTCCGATACAAACCCACAGGTTTTTCCGATGCGCGTCCGACCCGAGCAGGGAGAGGCCAACGCAACCCAATTGGAGGTGGCACGCACCCGAATCGACGACGCGATCAGGAGAGCAGGTCCGCTTCGCAGAGGATCTCGAAGCCCATGTTACGGAGGGTCACACCGGCTTGCTCGATGTTGTCCACATGCAGGGCCACCGCCGCCCGGCCATGCGGATGAACGATCAAAGGGTAGGCGTAGTGAATGTTGACCTCGGCCTGCAAGAGCGCCGTGCAGAGCTCGATCAGCGATTGAGGGCCGACCGGCAGTTCCGCGACGACCAGCTCGTTCTCGGCAAAGGCTCGTTCGTCCAGGTTCAGGATCTCACGCCCCTGCTCCGGGTGGCTCAGCATCAGCCGGAGGATGCAGCAATCCGCCGCGTCGGAGATCGACAGCCCGACGATCTTGACCTTCGAGCCCTGAAACGCCCGGACGACTTCGAGGAGTTGACCGACGCGATTCTCCAGGAAGACGGAGAACTGCGTGACGGTGGGCCAGTTCCGACCACGCATGGTCTCAAAGTCGACTTCGCTGCCCCCACCCGCGCCAAGGCTCATGGGCGATCCTCGCTCGTCGTTCGACGGCATCCGTCCCGTTGCCCGTCCACGGGCCGGGTCCCGGCGACAGCCGTCAAACCCGGGACAGATTGCATCATATCCACGAAGTCTAAAGGCCCAACATGGCCCAGGTCAATCCCGCAACAGAACGGCGGCCCAGTCCGAAGGGGACGCCGTCGAGATGCCACGCAACCACCTTGACCGGCACGGTCGGCGCGACGAGCAACCGGAACCTCCAGAAGAACCGATGCCGGGCCGCGTTCTGGTCGAATATCAGAGATTAGTAGAATCCCTCGAACACAGCGAGGGGCCGTTGCGTCTAAGCCTGCCAGGGCCGCGTGAATCGCGGCCTGGCATCGGATTTGGATGCCGGGGAGCCTGACCCGAACCTCGGGCCCAAGCGGTCGCCTCCCCCCGGCCGCGGCCCCGCAACCTTTTCAGACATAGAGAGGTTCAGCGTGATGCGGAGGCAATCCATCTGGCTAGCCCGGGCCGCGTCGGCCGCGGGACTGATCGCCGTGTTCGGACTGATCGATCCGCTGTTACGAGCCGACGAGCCGGCCGACCCCCTACCCGGCCCCGCCTCGGCAACCCGAACCGTCGCCTTGCTGGACGCGCAGCGCGACGGGCTGCTCAAGATCGAGGCCCGGGGCGCCGGTGAGGACCAGGTCCGGCTGGTCCTTCAGAGTACGTCGCCCAACCGGCTCAATGTCGTCCTTCCCCCCGGACTGGTGGCGGCTTCCTCCACCGGGCAGGGGTTCGGCGGCGGGTTCCAGAGCATGGGGCTGGGCGCCCCCAACGACCAGCCGGATGCCTTCGGCGCGTTCCGCGACAACACCGGGTTCCGCTCGGTCGGCGTGGACGGAGTTGCCGGCAATCGGGGCGTCGCCGTTCCCGCCGGCGAATCGGTGGACCTGAAACTTCCCGCGGTCTGTCTCAACTTTGCGCACCAGACCCCGACGCCCGGGGACGCCTTCCGAATCGTGGACGTCGCCGAGTACACCCCCGACGCGCGTGCCCAGAAGGCCCTGCGCAGTCTGGCGACCCTGGGGACCAGCCGGAAGGTCGCCCAGGCGGTGGCCTGGAACGTGTTCAACGAGATGACCTTCCCGCAACTGGCGGCCCGCGCCGGCAAGCTCCTCAACCCGTACGAGCTCGCCCTGGCGGCCCGGTTCGTCGAGGCCCTGGACCTGTCCGGGGGAGCCGAGATCGTCGATCCGGCATATATCCAGCAGGCCCGGATCTTCGTCCGCCTGCAAGGCGACACGACGACGGAGAAGGATGCCGCTCGGCTTGCCGCCGAGCTGGAACCCAAACCGCTGTTCGGCATGCCGATCCGCGTGGTCGACCAGGTTCCGGAATCCGAGGTGGGCCTCGCCGCCCTGCTGCTCGACATCACTCTGACCGGTAGCGGCGAATCGCGCACGGTCGGCCGCGTCGCCGTCCGCTCCCGCGCCGTGAACCGCGATGCCTGGGTTTCCCTCGGTACCGTCGGGATGAGCATGCCGGTGGCCGCGGCCAGTCTCGGGGCCGCCGACCTCGCCGATGCCATCGATCGCGCGGTGGCCGGAAACTTCGTTCGGACCAAAGTGGTTCGCCGAGAACCCGGCCGCACCATGCTCTCGGTGGAAAATCGCCTGCCTCTGACGATCTCCAGCCTGACAATTCGCGCCGGTGGGGCGGAGGCTGTCGGGACCGTGGAGGTGCCGGGCCTGGGGCTCGGTCAGGCCCGTTCCACGGTCACGACCGTCCCGGCCGCGAGTGGCACCGTCGAGCGGATCGCGTTCAACGGCCTGTAAGCTCGAGGCCCTGTAGACGGTGCTCTCAACCGGAGTTCCCCCGATAACGGCCCGGCCGCTCCTCTTACAAGGGTGCGGTCGGGCCGGTTTTGCCGGAGCGATCTCATCCCAATCTTTGCCGGATCGCTTGCCTCGGGACGGCGGGATGCTTGCTGAGGATCACTCCGGGAATTAAACTGAAGGCATGACTCGTTCATCGAGTGCGACACGCTGCATTGACGTCTGAGCGACCTGTTGCCGATGGACCACAAAACCCGACGTTACCTGTTTCGGGGCCGCGTGCAGGGCGTCGGGTTTCGGATGACGACCCGACGTCTGTCGCGTGCGTTTCCCGTGACCGGCTACGTCCGCAACCTGCCCGACGGCCGTGTTGAGGTCGTGGCCGCCGGTGGCGAGAAAGACGTTACGGCCTTTGTCGGGGCGATCCGGCGCGAGTTCGACGGTTACATCGAAGGTGCCGACCAGGAACCCGTGGTCCCGGGTGACTCTCCGCTCGACGGCTTCGAAATCCGGTATTGAATCGAACCGGACATGGTCAGACGACGTACTGGCGTCGTCGTCCCGACGGGGCCTTTGCTGTTCTCATCCCTGTTCTTCGCCGACTGGAACGATCGCTCCATGAAGACACTCACCATCGCACTGGCCACCGCCAAGGAGGCGATCCGCCAGCCGGCTTTCTTCGTCCTGGCCTTCCTGGCCGGGGCCTCGCTGATCTACACGATCTTCGTGCCGTACTTCACGTTCGGCGAAGACATCAAGATGTACAAGGACACGGGGCTGACCACGATCTCGTTCGCCGCGCTGCTGCTGGCGTTGCTGACGGCCAGCTCGTCGGTGGCCGAGGAGATCGAGGGCAAGACGGCCGTCACGCTTGCTCTCGAAGCCGGTCAACCGCCGCCAGTTCATCATCGGCAAGTTCCTGGGGATCGAGCTGGGCGTGCTGGCCCTGTTCGTGCTGCTCGGCGTCCTGTTCGCCGCCGGGGTCTGTTACAAGACGAGCTACGACGCTCCGCGAGATGGCCGAAGACCGCTCGAGGGATCTCGGAGCGTCTGGCCCAGGTCTCCCAGGTCCTGCCGGGGCTGGCGCTCGGGTTCTTCGAGGTGACGGTGCTGACGGCCATCAGCGTGGCGATCTCGACCCGGCTGCCGATGCTGGTGAACCTGGTCGTGATGATCGCGATCTTCTTCCTCGGGCACCTGACGCCGATCCTGGTGGACGTCTCCGAGCAGGCGAACGTCAACGAGCTGGTCCGGTTCATGGCCCGGCTTTTCCAGTGGGCCCTGCCGTCACTGGAGTTCTTCAACGCCGGCCCGTCGATCGCCACCGGGGCGTGTTCATCCCCTGGTTCGGCTACGTCCTTCCCGCGCTGGGATACTGCGTGTTGTATAGTGGAGCGGCCCTGTTTTTCGCGTTCCTGCTGTTCGAGAACCGCGACGTGGCCTGATCCGGCGATTGATCCGCAACGCAGGAGTCAGCCGGCCCCGCCGATGACACCGGGCCGGCGCGAGGAGCCGCAACCGAGGGAGCGAGGCGGGGGCCGGACACCGTTCGCCGAGTGGCGCGGGCTCGGGCCCGATCGACCCCCGAGCTTACCCCGGGATGTCTCATGGAACCGGCCGATCTCGCCTATCAACGCGTCCGGAAGCCGCTCTATTCCCGACCGGCGGCCCTGTGGGGCATCCGATGCTCGCCGTGCTGGAGGCGCTGCTGGTCCTCGCCCTGCTCGGCGTGGCCGGCTTGATCGCCGCCTTGCTGGCGACCCGCGGCGTGACCCACCTGGACACGCACCGAGGTGACGACGGCCCCCAACCTGGCTCGTCGTGCGCGTCGCCCGAAGGCGACCACGCGGAACCTCTGGCTCTCCGACACGGGCCTCTCCCCGCTCGTTGTCGAGAATGACGCCCCGGACAGCCCCTGGCCGCACCGAGCGTTGGCCGCCCGCTCCGTCCGACGATCGGCGCGATCACGCCTCTCCAGTCGAACCGGATCGCCCTGTTTACCCTGCTCGCCACCTGGCTCGGCATGCTCCTGACTTTGTGGCTCGTGGGACTCTGGTCGCCGTCGGACGAGCATCGTGCCTCGGCCGAGCTTGCGGCGAGTCGCTCCGCCACCAGATCCATCGCCAGATGTACCGGCTCGGCCAGTCGGCCCTGCCGAACGAGGGTATCGGCCCGGTCATCAACCTGTTCACCCGCGAGGTCAACGACATCCGGGACGGGCTGTACAGCGATCTGAGACCGGAGGGTTCGGCTCCTGGTCTTCGGGGTTGGCCTGCTGGTCCTGGCGTTGCTGATCTCGATCCCCTGACGATTTACCTGTATCACTCATCGGTGCTCTGCGCTGCTGATCGGGCTCCCGCTGATCCGTTCGGCGCGCGCCGAGGCCGACGCAGCCGATGCGCGAGGCGGGCGTTCAGCTTGTGCTCCTGCACGAGGACCTCGGGCTGGTCCGCACCGTCCGGGTCTTCGGCATGGAGGAGATCGACCGGCAGCGGTTCGACGAGCACCTGGAGAGCTACCACCAGGGCGACGTCCGCCGGATGCGATCCGAGGGGTCGATCCGGCCGACGACGCTGTTGCTGGTGGGATCGGGATCGCCCTGGCGCTGGGGCCGCTGGGCTACGTCGACCTCGGTGGCGAGACCTGCCAGGCTCTCGCTCGGGGCCGTCCTGATTCTCGCGATCGCGATCGGTTTGCTGGCGTGGGCGATGCGCCGCTGGCTCGACCGCCGCGAGGCGCTCCACGCGCGGGCCGATCCTCGATCGCCGTCTTCGAGTACCTCGACCGAAGCCGGAACTGCTGATGCCCGGGCGCCGGTTCCTGCCGCCGTTGAAGAGCGGATCGACCTTCGAGAACGTCACCGTCGACGGTTCCGACGGCACGGCCGCTCGCTCGAGGGCGTCTCGGCCGAGATCCGCGCCGGCACACGGAACGCCGATCATGGGCCTCGACGAGGACGCAAGCAGGCCCTCGTCTGCCTGCTCCCCCGACTGCTCGACCCCCGCTCGGGCCGCGTCCGCATCGACGGCCATCGACCTGCGGGACGTGACGCTCGAATCGCTCCGCGCCCAGGTCGCCACCGTCCTCCAGGCCGACCTGATCTTCAGCGACTCGGTCGCTCGTCAACATCGGCCTGGGCGACCCGAGCTACAGCCTGCCCCGGATCATCGAGGCCGCCAAGAACGCCCACGCCCACCACGTCATCCAGGACCTCCCCGAGGGCTACGACACCTACGTCGGCCCCCTCGGCCACTACCTCCGGCCTCGACGAGCAGTACCGGATCGCCCTGGCCCGCGCTGTTCTGCACGACCCCTCGATCCTCATCATCGAGGAGCCGCATCGCCTCGTCGACGACGAGATCAAGCCCCTGATCGACGACACGCGTCGACCGGCTCGCCCAGCGACCGCACCCTGATCTTCCTGCCCCACCGCCTCTCGACCATCCGCAACTGTGACCAGGTCATCGTCCTGCACAACGGCCGGGTCGAGGCCACCGGACCGCCCGGGAGTTCTATCAGCGAGAGCAAGCTCTACCGCCACCTCCAGTACGTCGAGTTCAACCAGTTCGCCACCGGCGAGATCGAGGCCGGGCAGATCGAGTAGGCCGTGGTTCGTCGACCTATACGAGCCGGCGCGGCTCCAAGGGCCGGATGATCGGTTGGAAGTCTTCCAACCGATCATCCGGCCCTTGCCAATTTTGGATCAGGTCGCGTCCGTCTCAGAGTCTATCCGGAAACGATTTTTCATGTGAAAAGCGAGCAAGTTGGGTGGCCGGGGCAAAGTCTTCGTGCCCCGGTCTGGGTTCTGGGGTGTCGACCGGGGCACGAAGACTTTGCCCCGGCCACCCATGCGACGTACCTTCCGGGAGAACCAGGCGATTCCGGATTGCCTCTCAGTTCAGGCCGCGTTGAGGGACCGGACGCACCGCCGTCCGGTCCGATCGCCCTGACCGGTATCGTCCTCGTGGTATTCCGCGTCGGTGTTGACCTTCCAGGTGTCGAAATCGCCCAGGCCGAGGATGTTACGCGCCGCCAGCAGGGCGGTCATCATCGAGTGGTCCTGGTTGTTGTACTTGTGCATGCCGTTGCGCCCGGCGAGTTCGAGGTTGTCAGGCTCCTCAAGCCAGTCTCGGATGACGGCAAGGTGGCCGAGATAGGCATCGTCGTAGACCGGGTACGCCTTCGGCATCCGCACGACGCAACCGTCCACAACCTCGAGGCCGGGACCAGCCCGATGGCGTCGATCTCGCGGCGCCCAGCGCCACCAGCTCCTCGTCGGTCATCGACCAGAGGTCGTCCCCCTCGAAGCAAAAATATTCGAGGCCGAGGCTCGATTTCGAGGGGTCGGGCACCAGGTCGGGGGACCAGTTCTTGAAGTTCTGGACCCGGCCGAGCCGGACGTCGGGCTCATGGACGTAAATCCATGTGTCCGGGGGCGATGCGTGGCCATGTTCCTGTCACCGCTTCGCTCCGTTCATCTGCTCGGAAATAAATAAATGTTTACTCCTCGATCCATCGCTTCACAACAACCTTGACGACCTGATGATGTCGACCACTTCGCAGCAATAAGTCCCAGGGTCCAGCTTTCATCACGACTTGGCCAAGTAATTCAAAGATCATTTAGCACAAATCAATAATCTAGCCTTAACAAAACAGTACACGGCCACTCAATTTGCTCCCAATATTTCTTTTCTCTTTCCTAAAAATATAAGAACTATTTGGATGTGAACAAAATTGAATTGAAAGACTTGAAGCAAGGGCCAAAATTAGGGTACAAGCTGACTTGATGGGCTTGACGATGACACTTATCTACTGATTTACTAATTAAAAGCCTCTGTTATCCCCCAAAAACAAAACAACAAGTTCAAATTTATCCGTTATAGCTCGGCTATACTTTCCCCATCAAACCACTCCTCAGTTTCTCGTGCGCACTCGTCTCCACTACTAACCACCAAAAATGCAGATATGAGTATGTTGCTGAACCTGCTGGCCATTGGTTTTCGAACTGCTCAACCTGCACACCCAGAACTGGACGTACCTCGGCGCCAATATCTTCACCTCCCTACAATACTCTATTTGGACCACCTTGAGCTTTTCGACCGTGATCCCCGCGGTGTTTGGGAGCGCAGAGTTCGTCGCCAGCTTCGGGTTTCTCCGGCGCCTCAAGCCCGGACCCGTAATTGGCACCGATACACGGACAACGTCCGCCTTTTTTATCCTCGGCTGGACGATGCTGGTTCTGATGCTGGCCTGGCCGAAGATTTTTTTTCCGTTTCTGTGGCTGTCCCTGTATTTCATCCTGGAGCCGGTCAACGTCTGGTTGGGAAACCGCTCGCTGGCAAACTGGACCCGGAAAGGAGATTGGCGTCCGGTGCTCTCGCTATGGTTAGGCGTCTTGTTAACCGCATTCTTCTGGGAGATGTGGAACTATTACTCGTACCCCAAGTGGATCTACCACGTGCCCTGGGGCGACTGGCTGCACATTTTCGAAATGCCGTCCCTGGGATATGGCGGTTACCTTCCCTTTGCGCTCGAACTGTACGCGCTCTATCACCTGGTGGTAGGATTATTCGGCGGTAGGGAAAGCAATTATGTCAGGATCATGCCCGAGTAACCAGAAGGAAAGCCAGGTCCGATTTCTCGCTCCAGAAACGATTATTCTAGGGTCTGCAAAGTTTCCTGCACATTTTGATCAAGTTTGCGCCCCAGGTCATAGATGCTGATATTGGGGTCCTGTCCTTCCAGCGTCATCGACATGATCATTGCGCCGATGATATCCCGGCGAAACATGACTACCTCCACCTGGGTGGATAACTCTTCCATGGAGGTCACCATCGACATCCCGATCTGTTTTTCGCCGATGTCTTCCATCCCCTCTAACAACTTTTCATCGCGCACGTTCTCAGAGCCTATTCCTCCGACGAAGGCCGGGATGGTAATTTCAGGTTGGGAAACGCCTACGTCAAAGGAAGCGCGATCGATTTTTTCTGTCAGCAGGAAGTTAAATCCAAAGACCATTTGGAAATTTTGCGTATTGATAAGCACAAATACATCCTCCGGCTGAAAGCCCTCGCTACTAAAATCTTCACTTGACATGCCAAGCTCATCCAGGGTGAATGCTTCGAACCCGTCCGGGAGATCAGCTGTGGTGAGCACAGCCGCTGAAATATCAGGCCGTGGGGTTGGGGTAGGCGTAGCCGTCTGCGTTGGCGTGCTGGTGGGAGTGAAAGTTGGCCGTGGGGTTGAGGATGGGCCTGAAGTTGGAGCTGGCGCAGGCACCACTCGAGAGGTCAGCTGGCATCCAAGGACGAACACAGTGACGAAGCCAATGAATATCAGGTTTGTGAATATTGTTTTGCTTTTCAAAGGGGCTCCAATCTTCCTGCTCTTAGCGCAAGAACTGGTATGAGGCTGAATTAGATCTGGCCCCAAAATTATACAGACGGATGCAGTGACCAAAGTTGAAAGAACCTTACAAAATCCCGGCCTTGTTTCCAAAAATTCGTTTCCAAAGCCCTGCATTTGGGGTTATAGCTATCAATACTAACTTTAAAGGCATCTGCTCAGGCTTATGCAAAAAGCAGGGCACATCGTGCCACCTCTTAAATGCAGGCTGAATAGCATGACAATGTCACATTCAAAAAAATAACCAAAAATTGGGGTGTTGGGCGTGCGTACGCACGCCCAACACCCCAATTTTTGGACTTCTCTCGGATAATGTGACATGTCGAGATAGTTACATTTAGGTTATAAAAGGAGGAAGTCATGCAATCGCAAGCCAAGGGGAATGTCACCATTCGCAGCGTGTTGACCGGGATCGGAGTCACAATCTTATTTCTACTGCTCGGCACGGTGCTCGATTACATCGTAACCCAGGTTCTGTCACAGTTTATCATCGCAGATTGCTCGGAAGATTGTTACTTCCGTTATTTCAATAGTTTCTTTGCCATCGTGGCGTTCGTCAGCGTTGCGGCCGGGTTGCGCAGCGGCTTCCACACCTACAGGCGTTTAAACGGTTAGCCATTAAAGGATTCAGGTCCTCTATTATGCAAAAAGAGATCTTCATCTCCTATTCCCGGCGCGACCAGGAATTCGTCACCCGCCTGGCGGGCGATCTGGACAGGCAAGTCGCCGGGGCGTGGTTCGACCAGTCCGCCATCCAAGTGGGGGAGAATTGGCACGAGGAAATCATGGATGGCATCCGGGAATGCCGCGCTTTTATCCTGATCTTATCGCCAGATGCGGCCGATTCGCGCTACGTACGGGAAGAGGTCATTAAGGCCCTGGAACTTGGCAAACCAATCATCCCGGTCCTGTACCGTCCTGGAAAATGGACCGGCGAAATCGCAACCCTGGTCACGGAGGTCCAGACCCTGGATCTGCGCTCCGGGAGTTACACTGAAAATTTCAAAAAGTTGGTCGATGGCCTGGTGGAAGCGGGGGCCGCAAAGATCGCGGGGTATGAAATGCCATTCATACGTCAGCCGGTTAAGGTCAGTCTGGCAAGCGCGTTTCGTAAAATTCCCGGATGGGCTTTTGCCTGGGCCAGCGGTTGGATCGTCTTTTGGGGTGTTCTACTGCTCTTCCTGTTGTTCCTGCTGATTTCCCAGGATAATCTGGGGAGCGAAGACTTCATTAATTTTGCGGTCATCCTGGTGAGCGGTGGGATAGGCGGGTTTATTGGCGGATTGCTGGCAGGCTTATTCACCATGCTGTCTTTGCGTCCGAACGCGCCCAGCATATCCTGGAAGCATATGTCACCCACCATTCGCATCTGGGGCATTAGCGGTCCGCTCGGGATGATCGTTTCCGGGATGGTCACTGCGCTCATGATTGCTGTTGGAGTGATCGGGAGTCAGAGCACGGAACCAAACTGTGACAGCCCGAATTTTGGGCAATGCCTGGGCTCCATCTTCGCCAGTGCTATCGGAAATGCTCTTGCGTTTGTGTTCATTGTTGGGCTCATTTTCCTGCTCCTCCTGGGGATCGTCTGGTTCCTGACCGGCATGTTTGCAGGCTGGCAGGTTGTGCGCCACATCCGCCGGCTGGAGCCAGGCATCACGCGGCGGCAAGGCTGGGGCGTTTCGCTGGGATGGGGGTGCGGCGCGATCGTGGCCGCGATTGCCGCTTTGATTCCCATCGTGCTAATTACCAATGCTCTTGGACTGTAGAGGTGTATAATTTTTATATGCAAACAGAACTTCACAACGCCGGTATGCCAATCGGAGCCGCAAGGCTTCGATTTTTTCATATAGGAGAAATACGATGGCAAAAATAGATGGTATGGTTCAGGAGTTTTTAGCTCAGAAGAAGATCGCGGTGGTGGGCGTTTCCGACAAACGCGAGACCGGCTCCAACCTGGCATATACCAAGTTCAAAGAGAACGGTTACCAGGTTTTTCCCGTGAACCCGCGCATAACTGCATTTCAGGGCGGACCCTGTTACGCGGACCTGAAAGCGATTCCGGAGCGGCCGGATGCGGTCTTCATCCTGGCCAGCCCGCAGGTGACGGAACAAATCGTCCAGCAGTGCGTGGACCTGGGCGTGAAGCACGTCTGGATGCACTGCATGATGGGGACCAAGCCCGGGCTGGCAGCCAGCATGACCAGCGTCTCGCAGGATGCGGTCCAGGTCTGCCGCGAGAACGGGATCCAGGTCATCCCCGGTTCGTGCCCCAACCAGTTCCTGGACCCAGATTTCGCTCACACCATGATGCGCGGCCTGTGGGGTATGCTCGGTTTTATGAAAGTGTCGGATTAGGCCAAAGAATGTATACGCTCGCCGTCCGGCGCGATTTTATCGCCCGCCATTTCCTGATCGGGGGAGACTGGGGGCCTGAAAACGACCCCAATTCCCACCACTACGTGCTCGAGTTACAGCTTTCCGGAGCAGAGCTCGACCAGCACGGCTACCTGTGCGACATTGTCGAGGTGGAACACCATCTGGATGAGCTGGTGGCCTATTACAAAGACCAGATGCTCAACGAAAAGCCCGAGTTCGAAGGCCTGAACCCGTCCATCGAGCACTTTGCGCGTATTCTCGCGGTTGCCCTGAGCGAGCGCATCGCTGCGCCCAACGTCAGCTCTTTGAAGGTTGTCCTATGGGAAAATCAGAGCGCGTGGGCGGCCTATGCGGTTAAAAGGTCCAATGTTGAAGGTTGAAGGTTGAAAGTTAATCTTGTCCTTCAACCTTCCGCATGAAACTGGGTCTTATCATTTATGGTTCGCTTGACACGCTCAGCGGCGGCTATTTATATGACCGCAAACTGGTAGAGTACTTGCGCTCTCAAGGGGACCATATTGACATTATCAGCCTGCCCTGGCGCAACTACGCCGCCCACCTGAGCGACAACCTGACCTTCCGCCTCCCTCCGGACCTCGACCTGCTCATCCAGGACGAGCTGAACCACCCTTCGTTATTATCCGCCAACCGCCGCCCGCACCCTTATCCAATTGTCAGCCTGGTGCACCACTTGCGATGTTCCGAGCAAAGACCGGCCTGGCAGAACTGGTTCTATCGCCTCGTCGAAAAACGGTATTTGGAATCGGTAGACGGTTTTATCTTCAACTCAGATGCGACGAGAGATGTGGTCAACCGGTTAATAGGGGATGGAAAACCGAACATCATCGCTTATCCACCGACAGACCGTTTCGGACAGGGCCTAACAGAGAGCGAAATCGAAGCGCGCGCCAAAGAGCCGGGACCGCTGCGGACTTTTGTTCCTGGGCAATGTCATCCAGCGCAAAGGCCTGCATACCTTGCTGGAAGCGGCCGGCAGGTTGCAATCGCCGATCCGCCTGGACGTTGTTGGATCATTGGATTCTGAACCGGACTACGCCCGGGAAATACAAAAAAGGGCCAAACTCTCCAACCTCCAGTCTCGCGTTTTTTTCCACGGCTCCCTGGATAACGAAGAACTGGTTGCCAAATTCAAGTCCTCCCACGCGCTGGTGGTACCATCTTCTTACGAGGGCTTCGGGATCGTTTATCTGGAGGGGATGGGGTTCGGCTTGCCAGCCATTGGCACGACGGCTGGGGGAGCGACCGAGATCATCAGCGACGGCGAGACCGGTTACCTCATCCCGCCGGATGATGCGGAACTGCTGGCCAAGCGGCTGTCCCAGTTGGTGAGGGATCGCAATTTGCTGACGCGTATGTCACTCAATGCGCTAAAACGTTACCGCGAGCAGCCCACCTGGGAGGAGACAGCCAGGAAGATGCGGGAATTTTTGCTCTCCATGATCGAAAATCAGCGCCCATTGGAATAAAGCGAAAATTTCGATCAAACTCAGGGTAAACTACAAAAGAAAATGTACAGGCTGGATTTGAGCTCTATCCGTGGATACGGCTTGATGATAGTTTCAAAGTCACTCTCCCAAACGAACACGGATCCCCATGGAATACTCCTTTCCCCATTACCTGCTTTCCAAACGAAGCGTGGACGACCGCGCGCTCAACAAAGATGTGCTGGCTGCGTTAAAAACCAGCCTGCCGGAAGGACCGCTCAAGATTGTCGAAGTCGGCGGGGGGATCGGGACTATGCTGGCCCGTTTGCTGCGCTGGGAAGTGCTTGCGCAAGCGGAATACACGCTGGTCGATAGCATGGAAGAAAATATCCGTTTTGCGCATGACTGGCTGCCGGAATGGGCCAGCCAAAACGGGCTACATGTGAAAGCAGGGGGACCGGAGGAAATCGAGATTTCCGACCCGGAGCGTAAGGTTTTCGTCCGATTGGTGCAGGCAGATGTTTTTGATTTCGTCGCCCGGCAACCCGCGCCGGCAGACCTGTTGATCGCGCATGCCTTTCTCGACCTGCTGCCCATGCCGGATGGGCTGTACAAACTGTTCACGCTGGCGAAGAATCTGGCCTGGTTGACGCTCAACTTCGACGGCGTCACCTCGCTAGAACCGGTTATCGATGCGAATTTGGACGCGAGGATCGAGCGGTTGTATCACCAGACGATGGACGCCCGTCCCGGCGGCGGGGACAGCCGGTCGGGACGGCATCTGTTCGGGTTTCTGGAGCAGGCTGGGGTCGAGATCGTGTCCGCCGGAGGTTCGGATTGGGCCGTGTACCCGGTCCATGGCCAGTATCCAGCCGAAGAGGCGTACTTCCTCCAATTCATCCTGCATTTTTTCGAAGAGTTGCTGGGGAACCATCCCGAGTTGGACTCAAATGATTTTGCAAATTGGCTTGCAAAGAGAAGGCAGCAAATCGCGAGCGGCGAGTTGGTCTACCTCGCACACCAGATGGACTTTCTCGCTAAAGTTCCCACTTCCCCTCCGGGAAAAGGGTAGGTTTACATGGAGCCAGGCAGTAACTTTGCCACCTTTTCACCGTATAATTTGATACAGAGCAACCATGATCTACAGCTATCAAATCGAAGGCCTCACTTTCCAAACGGGCGACATTCTCTGCACCACGAACGGCAAACCGGACATCCTGCCCGGCGAGTTCTGGCGCCTGGTGGGACGGCTGGTTCCCGGCGATGTAGATCACGTGGTCATGTACGTTGGGCCGGGCGGGCGCTGCGTAGAATCCGGTTCGCGCGGCGTGATCAGCTTCGAAGTCCACAACGGAATCTGGGATACGGAGTTCATGGCGCGCAAACGTGGCCTGTTGTTCGACACGTTCTACGGCGTTGCCTACCCGCTGGATGGGCTGGAACTTTCCGAAGAACAAGAGGAGCACATGCGCAGGAACGTGGCGCAGTATTGCCTTTCCCAGATGGGAAAGCCCTATAACCTGAACTTCTTGAACCCCGAAACAGAAGCGGCTTTTTATTGCAGCCAGTTGGTTTATAAAGCCTACCAGCAGGTAGGCCTCAACCTGAACACCGGCCTGGCGATGGAGCAGTTGCCCGGGACGAATGCGATCATCTATCCCCAGGAGATTTGGGCAGGCTGTATAAACCGGCCAGCCAGAAGCGGCCAGTTCGCCTTATTTCCATCGCCTTGAAAGACAAAAGACAATCTTCGTACTTTAGGGTAGACGGCACCTAAAATCAGCCGCCCTTGCAATCCCCGTTATAATGCATTCCTATGAACTTTCTCATTACCGGCGCGGCCGGTTTTCTCGGCACGGCGCTTGCCAACCAACTCGCCCGCGAGGGACACCAGGTCCGTGGGCTGGACGACCTGTCCACGGGCGACCCGCGGATGCTTTCGCCTGACGTGCACTTCACGCGCGGCGACGTCAACGACCGTCCTAAGCTGTGGACACTCTTGCAGGAAGTGGATTGCGTCTATCATCTGGCGGCGCGCGTTTCCGTCCCTGAGTCCGTACTTTACCCGCGCGAGTACAACGCCGTCAACGTCGGCGGGACGGTCAGCCTGATGGAGGCCATGCGCGACGTGGGCGTGCGACGGGTGATCCTGGCCTCGTCCGGCGCGGTGTATGGCGACCAGGGCGAGCAGCCGCTGCAAGAGACTGCCATCCCCTCCCCCGGCTCACCCTACGCAGTTTCCAAGGTCTCCGCCGAGCATTACATCCGCACCATCGGCAACTTGTGGGGCATGGAAACGGTCTGCCTGCGGATCTTCAACGCCTATGGACCCGGCCAGCACCTGCCGGCTTCGCACCCGCCGGTGGTGCCGCACTTCCTGCGCCAGGCCCAGCGCGGCGGAACGCTGGTGGTGCACAGCGACGGCACCCAGACCCGCGATTACGTCTACGTGGACGACGTGGTCAGCGCCATGGTGGCAGCCGCCACGGCGCCCAACGTCAACGGGATGGTGATCAACGTCGGTTCCGGGACCGAGACCAGCATCCGGGAGTTGGTGAAAAAAGTGGGTGAAGTCACCGGACGCGAAGTCGATTCGCTCTACAACGCGGTGACATCCGGCGGCGTCTCGCGCATGTGCGCCGATATTTCCCTGGCCGCCCAGAAGCTGAATTACCGGTCCTCGATCAAGCTGGATGATGGCTTGCGTCTGACTCTTCAGCGTGACCAGCGCTTCCAATGATTTACCACCACGGAGAGCACGGAGAGCACTGAGTTTTACTAAGGTGAGGTTGATGGATTTATTGATTGATGATGGAAAGCGCTAATTTAGCAGTGAGGAGACATATTATGAAGAAGCTGAGCATGGAGGAATTGAATAAAATCACTGAGACGATCATTGGCGCTGCGATCGATGTGCATCGCGCTCTCGGGCCAGGGCTGCTCGAGTTTGCATATGTAACCTGTTTGGCGTACGAACTCAGGCAACGTGGCTTAGAAATTTTAGAACAAGTGCCGTTGCCGCTGGTTTACAAAGAGGTGAAACTCGATTGTGGGTATCGTCTCGATTTGCTTGTCAACGATGCTGTGATCGTTGAAGTTAAGTCTGTGGAAAGCCTTGCGCCCATTCACGAAGCACAGCTTTTGTCATATCTCAAACTGGCAGATTGTAAAATCGGCTTGCTTATTAATTTCAACGTCAAAATGCTCAAATACGGTATCAAGCGCCTTGTCAACTAAACCTAATAAGAATCTCCGTGCTCTCCGTGGACTCTGTGGTTAATTTTCCTCTTCCTCGCGAGTTCTACAACCGCCCCACGCTAACAGTTGCCCGGGAGCTGATCGGCGCCCGGTTGGTTCGCATTTCAGAGGGCGTCAAACTTGTGGGGTTGATCACTGAGACCGAAGCCTACATCGGCGAAACGGACCTGGCCTGCCACGCCAAAGCCGGGCGCACGCCGCGCACCACGGTCATGTACGGACCGCCGGGGCATGCCTACGTCTATTTCACCTACGGCAACCACTGGATGCTGAACGTTGTCACGGAGCGGGAGGGGTTTCCGGCGGCGGTGCTGATCCGGGCGATCCAGCCGGTCGAAGGCGCGGAGGTGATGTCCGCGCGGCGCAAGGGGCGGGATACCTTTGGTCCGGGCAAGCTGACGCAAGCCCTGGGAATCACCAAAAGCGAGAACGGGGTTGATTTAACGGAAGCAGCCGCGGGTCTGTGGATCGAAGCGGGCGTTTTTGTCCCAGACGAAAACGTGACCATTGGGCCGAGGGTGGGTTTAAACACAGTGCCGGAGCCCTGGTTCTCGAAGCCCTGGCGCTTTCTGGTCAAAGGTTGGAAGGTCGAGAGTAGAGACTAGAGAATAGTGGTCTACCCTCTCCACTCTGTTTTCTTGGAGGAAATATGGGTTTATTGGATGGTAAAAACGCACTTGTATTTGGATTGGCAAATGAACGCTCGATCGCCTGGGGCATTACACAGGCGCTGAAGCGCGAGGGCGCGAACATCGGCATCAGCTACGCGGGTGAAATGTTGAAACGACGGGTCATGCCGCTGGCCGAAAAAATCGGCTGCAGCTGGGTCGAAGAATGCGACGTGACAAAAGATGAAGATATCGATGCCGTCGCCAAAAAGGCGGCTGACGATTTCGGCCAGGTTGACGTGCTGGTGCACTCGATCGCCTTCGCCGGCCGCGACGAGTTGACCGGGCCCTACTACAATACCACCCGCGAGGGTTTCAAGAACGCGATGGACATCAGCGTCTACTCGCTGGTGGCGCTGGCACACGCGTTCCAGCCCATTCTGCCAGCAGGCGCATCCATCATCTGCATGACCTACTACGGTTCCGTCAAGGTTGCACCCCATTACAACGTCATGGGCGTGGCCAAAGCCGCGCTGGAGGCCACCACGCGCTACCTTGCCTACGATTTTGGCCCGCAGGGGGTGCGCGTCAATGCCATTTCAGCAGGTCCGATCCGTACCCTGGCGGCGGCAGGGGTGGGCGGCTTCCGCGATATGTACAAGCATTTTGCAGATATGTCGCCCATGCGTGAGAACATCACCATCGAAGATGTGGGCAATGCGGCGATCTTTCTGGCATCCGATCTTTCGGCACGGGTCACCGGCGATGTGCTGTACGTGGATAGCGGGTTTAATATTGTGGGAGTTCAGATGTCGGGAAAAGAAGAAAGTGACCAGTAACCAGTGAACAGTGAACAGTGATCGGGTGGGACGCTGGCGAGTGCGGGAAACAGACCATTTCCGCGCGACTCAGCGTCCTTTTTGTTTCTACGGTACAATAAACGCGTATGTTCAAACGAAACAACCCTCCCGCCTCGACCACATCCCAACCCGTTCAGGCCGTAGAGCGCATCACTTCGGTGCTGGGCTCCGGCCTGATCTGGCACGGCAGCATCAACGGCAGTGGCGGCGTGCGCATCGAGGGCGCTTTCGAGGGCGAAATCGCCCTGCGCGGCATGCTGGTCGTCGGCGAGACCGGGCGCGTTACCTGTGAGAATATCCGCGCCCAGACCGTCATCGTCGCCGGGGCCGTGCGCGGGAACATCACCACCAACAAGCTCGAAATCCGCGCCAGTGGGCGGGTGTGGGGCGACGTGGTGACCACCGCTTTTGTGACCGAGGACGGCGCCTTTCTGCGCGGGCAAATCCGGATGGAAGAAGCGGTCGAGCTGGACCTCGAGCCTGCTCCCGAGACCACACCTGCGGAGGCCGCCCTGGCCGAGTCCGCTACACAGCCGGTTGAGCCGGAAGCACCGTCTTCGAACGCCAAACCTGCCGCCAAAAAATCGTCTCGCACGACAAAAAACGCCACCAATTAAATCCAAATGCAGGGGGGCCAGTTCATCCCGATGAAATGTTCAGGTTCTCTCGTCTTTAATGGGACAGAGGCCCGGTAATTTTTCCATCGGAAGCGGTAGAGCCAATATTTAAAACAAAAGATGTTGGTACAATTGCGCAGGCACATGGTAAACACATCCATTCGAACTGATCCTGAATACGAGGCCGCTCCGCGAGAAATCGAGCGGCTATTTGATGCTGAAAGCGCAACGTGAACGAAGGGCATTATCCCCCTCCCAAGCAGGTTGGGCTGCTTGTGCATACATTTCTCGTGCTCCTGATGGCCGGCCTTTCGGGCTGGGGCATCTGGAACCTGACGTCCGCCCGGGCTGGGCCGAATTTCGTCATCTTTTTGTTGGACGCGTTATTAGCGCTGGTGCCACTGCCCCTGTTCCTGTACCGCGCGTACGCCTTGATGCGGGCTGACTATATTTTGGACCGCGACAGCCTGGAACTGCGCTGGGGACTGCGCGACGAAGACATACCGCTGACCGACATCGAATGGCTGCGGCCTGCCTCGGATCTGACCACGCCCCTGCGCCTGCCATGGTTGCCGCTGCCGGGCGCCGTGCTGGGACTTCGACGCCATCCGGACCTGGGCGTGGTCGAGTTCCTGGCCGCAGACTCCAAACACCTGCTGCTGGTGGCCACCTCCAAACGCGTGTACGCCATTTCGCCAACCAACGCGGTCAAATTCGCCCAAACCTTCGCCCGGACGATCGAGATGGGTAGCCTGTTGCCCGCTGAGGCCAAGTCGGTCTATCCTTCCTTTCTTTTTTCGCGCGCCTGGGGCAACCCGCTGGCGCGCTTTCTTTGGCTGTCCGCGCTCTTCCTTAACGTAGGGCTGGCGGTCTGGGTGATGCTGACCATCCCCACGCTCAGCCAGGTTTCGCTTGGATTTGCGCCGTCCGGTGCTGCCCTCCCGGCTTCCCCGGCAAGCCAACTGATCCTGCTCCCAATCATCAGTTCTTTCCTGTTCCTGGCCGGGCTGTTTTCCGGAATGTATTTTTATCGCTGGGAGACGCATCGAATCCTGGCGCTGATCCTGTGGGCCTCCAGCGCGTTATCGGCTTTGTTACTTTTGCTGGCGGTGTTGTTTATTATTTCTACGCCGGTTTGACCCTTACCCCCGGCCCCTCTACCCTGACGGGCACACGTCCCTGCAAGGGAGAGGGGCGACTCTAATCCATGCAACTTATCACCGGGTTTTTGCTTGCCATTCTTGTTGCTTACGTGGCCTATCGGGCGCGCAGCTTAAATCGAAGCGGCGCGTATGCTGCGCTCCTCGTGGGGACGGTGACCTTCGGGTTGGGCGGCTGGGAGTGGGCGATCCTTTTGTTGACATTCTTCGTCACCTCCAGCGGCCTGAGCCGGGCCTTCAAGAATTGCAAGCGCGAAGCGAACGAGAAATACGCCAAGGGGGGCCAGCGCGACGCCGGTCAGGTGTTTGGCAATGGCGGGATCGCGACCCTGTTTGTTACGTTGCACGTCTTTTTCCCTGAAGCAATTTGGCCCTGGTTGGGGTTTGCGGCCTCTCTGGCAGCGGTCAATGCGGATACCTGGGCAACGGAGGTGGGCGTACTGAACCCAACTGCACCCCGGTTGATCACGGACTTGCGTAAAACCGTCGAAAAGGGGACCTCGGGCGGGATTTCAACGGTCGGGACTCTGGCTTCTTTGGCGGGAGCAGGCCTGATCGGGCTGGAAGCGGCCTTGCTCAGCCCCTCCGGGGTCCATTGGACGTTTTTTGCGCTGGTCACCGTCGCCGGTTTGCTGGGCGCATTGTTCGACTCGTACCTGGGCGCCACCGTCCAGGCTATTTACTTCTGTCCAACCTGCCAGAAAGAGACAGAGCGCCATCCCACGCACAGTTGTGGCACGGAAACGACCCAAATCCGTGGCTGGAAGTGGCTGGATAATGACTGGGTCAATTTTGCGTGTGGGGCGTTTGGAGTGGGGATCGTCATGGGTCTGGTATATTTCTTGTCGTAAATTTATGATTTCATATGGTTTCCCAGGCGAAGTTTTTCAGAAAAAACACTATGCTGATTGAGACTCTAAAATCAAAAGCCATGGAAAAAGGGCTGCTCAAGCCAGAAGAAGAAATGGATCTTGAAACAGCCTATACTCTGGTGCGAGATATGCCTTATATCCGTGCCAGCTCCCGCGACTCCGAAACCATAATTCAGGAGTGGCGTGGTACTTGCTCAGGGAAACATTATCTGCTGAAGAGGCTTTTTGCAGAGCTTGGATATTCTTCCCGCTTGATTGCCTGTACCACCGTGGCACACATCGACCCGAACGAAGCAAAGGGCAAACTACGCAAATTGCTCCAGCAGTCAGGGGGCCGGTTCGTGGACGTGCATAACTATCTGGTCCTGGAGCTGCCCGGCGGGGAAATGATCGTCGATGCCACCTGGCCGCTTGCGACCAAAGGCATGGGCACGGTGGTAAACGAGCGGTTTGCGCTGGGAGAGGATCAGAAAATAGCTTGCGAACCGATCAAAACATGGGTGGTCCCTGAGGAGGGCGACTCTCAGGAGTTCAAGGATAAGATCCTGAAAGAGAGTTTTTCGCCCGAAGAGCTCGCCCACCGGGAGGAATTCATCCGCACGCTGGGAAAGATGACCAACAGCCAGTTTTGGAAAATGATGGTTAGGCTGGACCGTTTCTTGAAAGACAAGAGGAGAGGGAAATACCCGAAAAATGAGTTGTGAGCGCGCGCTCACAACTCATTTTTCGGGCTTCTATCCCGTTAAACAGGAGAACCAGATTTAACAAACTAGTTACCCCAAGAGGTCCTTGAAGATCAGACCACCAGATGAGACAGGACGATCCTGACGCCGATCCCGATCAAGACCAGTCCGCCGAGAATCTCGACCGGCTTTCCAATTCGTTTGCCGACCGTATGGCCCATGCGCAAGCCCAGCAACGATAAAGCCCCGGTTACCAGGCCAATGACCAGCGCCGGGGCCAGGATGTTCACGTCCAGGAAGGCCAGGGTAAGGCCGACTGCCAGCGCGTCGATGCTGACGGCGATTGAGAGCATGACCATGGTCCAGCCGCGTGATGGGTCTTTCAGGATTTCATCTTCGCCTTTGCGCAGGCCCGAGCGGATCATGCGGATTCCCACCAAGGCCAGCAATCCAAAGGCGAACCAATGGTCGAAATTTTTAACCAGCGGCTCGATGGTGTTGCCAAACAGCCAGCCGATGGCCGGCATGAGCGCCTGGAACAGACCGAAGTGAAAAGCGATCCGGAAGAGCGGGCGCGGTCCCGGACCAATTTTGAAGGCGGAACAGAGGGACACGGCGAAGGCATCCATGGCCATGCTGATGGCAATGAGAAAGACCGCGGTGAGGGACATGGTTCCGGTTATAAACAGGGATCAGTAGATGGTATCACGGGGTGTAAAGTGGGCTGGCTTGGACAACTTGCAGGATCTCTGCCCATTTTACATCAGCATCCGGGCCGGAATAGCGGGAGGCAAACTCGGTCTGCGCACGCTCGGGTTGGCCCATGTAGAGGTAATCGAGCGCGAGCGGTAGGACGGCGCAGATATTGGAACCGTCCCACTCGCCCAGCTCCCTGGGGGCAGACTGGGCGCGCTCCTCGTTTGTAGCAATCTCTTCGGCATATTGCTCGGGGAAACGCGGGCTGGCCGGCAGGTAGCGGTCCGGGACCGGGTCATAAGCCATGATCACTTTGACGACTACCCCGGCCGCATATGGACAATACTGGTAGGCAAACGAGTTGTCGTAGGTGACGAACTCGGAGACCTGGTCAGGATCCAGATTTTCGAAGGTACCGCCCACATTGGATTCGGGCTTGTGCAGGATCAGCGCGGGTCCGGCCAGTCTCAGACTGAACACCAGGGTGCCAAAACAACAATGCGCCCCGCCAGAATATGTTTCTACCACTAAGTCGGGGAAACCGTCAGCGTTGAGGTCGCCGCCGGTCAGGTCGTTGATAGCGGAAACCATGTCCACCCGGATGGGCTCTCGACCCGTCGCTTCGATCAGTACAATGGATTCAAAACCTAACTGATCCTCCGGATTTCTCCAGAGGCGGATGGCGTAGCCGTTGATCATTCGTTCTTCTTGCAGGAGGTAGCCCGCTTCGGGGGACGTGGCCGGCGGCGGGGCAACCGTCGGTGCCAGTAGCGTCACTGTAGCGGGAGCTGGCACAGGGGTCGCGGTTGGCGCCGGGATGAACAGCCTGCAAGCCAAGGTCGGTAACATGAATCCAATCAGGAAGATAGCGAGACGACGCATGTGAAGCTCCAAAAGGGGTTTTTTAAGATCCTCGCGAATGACAAATCGCAGGATTTCAATCTCGTACTATTCAGGAAGAAGATTAGCGATGCTTATCCTTCCAGAGGGTGAAATCCTTGAGAATAGAGCCGCCTAAAAATTCGCGGGCGATCGAGTTTTCAGGGATCAGGCTGATGTTGATCGGCAGGAACCACTCGAGGAAAGCAAGCAGGCGCTTGGCTTCGATGTATTCGGGTGTGCCGTGCGTTACCTGTCGCAGGAGCGGCTCGGCCAGCGGTTTGAGCGCAGCCAGTTCGAAGACCAACGCCGAGTTGAACATCACGTCGGCGTTCTCCTGGAAGGGGAAGATGTAGCGTTTTTCGCCCCGGCGGACCGATTCCCAGCGAGAAATGGTCTCGCGCGCGAAGTAGCCGCGCTCGCGGGCATCGCGCACGATACGGCGGATCAGGCGCGTGTCGGTGGTGGAAACGCGGTTATGGCGATCGAGGTTGACCTGGGTCAGCGCCGAAACGTAGACCCGGAAAGATTGCCCGGAGAGCGCCTCCGGAATCAGGCGCGGATTGAGACCGTGGATGCCCTCCAAGATGATAATTTGCCCGCGCCGCAACTGGACGATTTTCCCGGGTTCGCTCAGGCCGGCCTTGAAATTGTAGTGGGGCATATGGACTTTTTTCCCGGCAACCAGCTGCTCCAACTGCACCGCCAGCAAGGGCAGGTCCAGAGTTTCGATGGCTTCGAAGTCGAAATTCCCCTCTTCATCGCGCGGGGTCCTGTCTCGGTCGACAAAATAGTTATCCAGCTCGAGCGGGTAGGGCGAGATGCCGCGCGCCAGCAACTGCACTGTGAGTCGCCGGGAGAAAGTGGTTTTGCCGGAAGACGAGGGCCCGGCCACCAGCACCAGCGAGATTTCGTCCTGCCGTTCGGCGATCTGGCGGGCAATTTCGGAAATAGATTGTTCATGCAGGGCTTCCGAGACCAGGATGATCTCGTGCTCGCGGCCGGCCTGGATAGCATCGTTCAACGCGCCCACGTTGTCAATTCCCAGGCGCGTCAGCCAGTCGCCATATTGGCGGAAGGCTTTCAACAGCTTGGGATAGTCCGCCGGCGGCTGCAGTTCGGTCGGCGCATGGCGGCGTGGGAAGCGCAGGGTAAACCCGCCGTTGGTCGGGTGCAGGTCGAACCAGCATAAGTAGCTGGTCGAAGGCACCATGTACCCGTGGTGATAGTCCATCCGCTCACGGAACCGGTACAGGGTCAGATAATCCTTGTGGCGGTGGGAAAGCAGCTGGATCTTGTCATCGTAGCCAAGTTTGCGGAAATAATCGATGGCCTCCTGCAACGGGACCTCTTTGCGCTCGAAAGGAATATCCTCCTCAACCAGTTCCCGCATATAGGCTCCAAGCGCCTCGATCTCGGACTCCGAAAGAGGCTGCCGGCCGGAAACCTGACAGTAATACCCCCCGAAAGAGACCGAGTGGTCGATGGTCAGCTTACCTTTGGGAAACAGGTCGCTGAATGCCATTTCCAGTAAAAATGTCAGCGAGCGGCGGTAAATGCGGGCGCCGTCCGCATCGGACATCGTTACCGGCAACACGATCGATTCCATCTTGATGGGATAGGTCAACTCGCGCAGGTCGCCGTTGACAATCGCTGCAACAGCCGGCGAGTCGAGGCTATCAGCCACGGCTTCCAGAAAATCGCGGATTTTCGCGCCGCGTGGGCCGGATAAAATACGCCCGTCGGGGAGATGGACTTCCACTTCAGGGCGCAGCTGGGTTTGTTTTATTTTGGATGTCGTGCTCATCATTACCTTCCTAAAGGACAGGTATTTTATCACCAATCTCTATCTATGAACCTGACAGTTCCGATGGTTCTCTAGAATTTTGCGTGAAAGGGGGCCGGATTTGGGGGTGCGAGCGTGCGTACGCACGCTCGCACCCCCAAATCCGGGTATCTACCACTGCGTCTTCGCGCAGCGAACGGCGGAAATTCCCAATGATCCGTTCCGATGGTCCTTCAAAATCCGGCTTCTTTTCGTAATAAAGTTGGATTATGAGAGTAACCAGCTTGTTACATTTCGCCTCTATAACTCTGCAAGCAGTTTTTTGGGCTGGTGGGCATATGTATCGATCGAGATTTCCCCTTTTGTAAGCCCCAGCAGGGTTTCGGTCAGAAGCTGATTGACCGGGGTCGGCACGCCTGTCCGCTTCCCCGCGCGGACGACCGCACCGTGCAGATAGTCGACTTCGCTTTTACCACGCCCGGAATGCAGGTCGATGTGGAAGGAAGGCATCTTAGCCCCCCGTCCGCTCCCGGCTGCGCGCGCCAGCAGCGGTTTGGACAACCATAAAGGCAGCTTGACGGCAAAGGCCAGCGCCCGCACCGGCGTGCCGGGCAGGTCCACCACTTCGATGTGCTGGGCCTCCATGACCGCCAGGCACTCGCGCAGCATCTCGATTTCCAGCTTGTACAAACCCCTATTTGCGTAAATCTCCGCCGCGCTCATATCCAGGATGGCCGAAAGCGGGTTGGCCAGCATGTTGGTTAACATCTTGGACCATTTCATGTTGTCCGGGTCGGAAAAGGCCTGGGCGTTGAGATAGGCCCCATTAAACGCAGCCACCAACCGGTCCGAGAGCGGATGCGTGGTGGCAACCCCCACCCCGCGCAATTTCTCGAGCACGATGTCCCCGGCGGCGCGGCGCCCGATAGCCGAGGTCACCGTGCCGTAGATCACCTTGTCGGGCCCAAGCGCGCGGGCAATCAGCGGTTCATTGTCCACCCCGTTGGAGAGGCACAGGATGGGCGGCATCTTCTCTGCAAAGGGCTGGAGCGTTTCCATCGCAGCAGCAGTGTCGAAGGACTTCAAGGCATACAGGGCGACGTCGAACGGCCCATATCGCAGGGCATCCTCCAGGGAAGAAGCGATGACAAACGAGGAAGGCTCGAGCAGGAAGGATTCTTTTGTGTCCCTCCGTTTGTCCAGGGTCAAGTCCAGACGCAGTCCGCGCTCGTGCAGTTCTTCCGCGACCTCGGGCCGCTCCATGAAAACAACGTTATGCCCGTTCAGGACCAGACTCCCGCCAATATAGGTGCCAATCGCCCCCGCGCCAAAGGTCAAAATTTTCAATTGACGGTTTTTTGACTGCGGGACAGCCATGTTCTCACCAATCGGTATCCTTCCCGTTCCAGTGGGAGCGGTCGTTGAGGGCGTTGATCTGCCAGCGGTGGGAACTGGGCAGATAACTGACGTGGGCAAACCCCGTGTTCTTGAACCGAAAACGCGGTCCGCTGAAATTGGCCTGCGGTGTGATGCCCACGATCGCGTACATCACCTGGTTGAGCAGGCCGCCATGGGAAACAACCAGATATTTCCCGGGCTTGCGGCGCAGCAGAACGTGCAGCGCCTGGCCAGCGCGCAAATAGAGCGCCCAGTCGCCTTCGCCTTCATCTCCGACGATCGCGGAAAAAGGCGTCACGAACTTGCGATCCGGCAGGCGCTGGTTGACTTCTTCCACTGTCATCCCGGCCACTTCCCCAATGTTGCGCTCCAGCCAGATCGGATCGGTTTCAACGGACATATCGAGCGCTTTGGCAACGACCTCGGCAGTCACCCTGGCCCGTTCCAGCGGGCTGGAAATGATGCTATCGAATTGCCTGCCCTCCGCTTTCCAGCGGTCTGCCAGCGCCTGGGCCTGCTCGCGGCCTCGGTCGGTCAAAGGGAATTCGGCCTGCCCCTGCCAGCGCAACTCTGCGTTGCCAACCAATTCGCCGTGACGCAAAAAGATGATATCGTGTATTTTTTTCTCAGCCATGCTATTTTTTATCCCCTTTCTTAACCAGATACACCGGCCGGCGCTTGACTTCCTGGAAAATATATCCGACGTAGACGCCGATAAAGCCCAGCAGCACCATCAAAATGCCGCCCACGATCAAGATCACGAACATGAGCGAGCTCCAGCCCGGCGCAAGGTTGGAAGTGCTGCCGGTCACCCAGAACGAGAGCACATAGATCATCTCGGCCAGCGCCAGGCACAACAATAATCCGCCCAGGCTCAGGCCGATGTATAAAGGCATTAACGAAAAAGAAAAGATGGCGTCCATCGCCAGGCGGAACATCTTGCTGAAGGAATATTTCGAGATGCCGCTGATGCGTTCTGCGGGCTTATACGGCAGGATAATGATCGAAAAACCGATCCACGAGACCATGCCGCGCAGGAAGCGGTGGTATTCGGGCATGGCCTTGAGCGCGTCCACCGCCTGGCGAGAGAGGGCGCGGAAATCGGCTGCGCCGGGCAACACGCGCGTCCCGCTGATGGCGTTGATCAAACGGTAGAACAGGCCGGAGGTCCATTTTTTAAACGAGGCCGGCTCGGCCTGGTCCACGCGCTGGGTTTGCACCACGTCATATCCTTGGCAGACCAGATCGATCATGCCCGGGATCATTTCCGGCGGGTGCTGGCCGTCGCCGTCCATGGTGATCACGATGTCGCCTTGCAGTCGCGTCCATGCCGGCCGTCAGCGCGGCCTGGTGCCCGAAATTGCGGCTGAGCGCAACCACGATCACGCGCGGATCGTCCAGTGCTTGGAGCGAAGCGAGCGTGTTGTCCGAGGAGCCATCGTCCACGTAATAGAATTTAAAATTGTAGGGTAAATCCCGAATGACAGCGCAAACGCGGGCGTGCGTCTGTTCGACGACGCCCGCTTCGTTAAAGACAGGGATAACCAGGTCGACCTTTAGTTCTTTATTGTCAGGACACATCAAGAATCGATTTTACCATTGGCGAGGCGGATTCATCGGAGAGTAATCCTGTTTTGAGCTTTTCGGAGGGCTCCCGATTTTGCAGCCAAAGTCAGGAGACTTTGGAACTGCTGATTCCACCTTCTACGGGTACGGGCAATACCCCAGTTCTGTCTTCATTTTCTCGATTTGAGCGGGCGCGATGGGACTCTGCGGGATCAGTGCCAACCCGCTGCCAGATCGCGCAAAGCGCTGGTTTTAAGATCGGCATAAAATCAGCCGTCTTGCGGGTCAGATCGCGGGCGTCTTCCCAGCGGCCTGCTCGGGCGTAGGCTTCGACGAAGGGCAGGTACTCGGAGTAATCATCGGGATAATAGGGGATAGCAAAGACCTGATCGCCGAGCTCTGCAACCCGGTCCCAGTTTTCACCCTGGCGGGCCAGGTCCGCTTTTTCGAAGTAATAACACCAGCCGTGCTCCGGCTCGGGACCCAGGATCGCGGGAGGCATTACATCCTTTCCAGATGCCGAGAGGATTTGTCCCAGATTCGAAAGCTCCAGCGCCTTCGCCGCGCTGCGGGGCAGGACCGGCAGGCCTGTTTCCGTTAAAAGGGCCGCATCTTCCCCCATGGCCGGCGCCACGGGCAGGTCCTTGTCATACACCGGGTGCAAAACCCGGAAACAACCCGGCGGCGCAAAATGAACCGCCACCAGGTTGTCGCTGGAGCTGTCGAAGGTGGCCGCCAGGTAATCCTGATGCACCGGCAGGCCGGGGTCGAGCGATTTCAGCTCGTTGCCCAAACGCACTGAAACGAAAAAGTAGGCATATTCTATTTGCCTGGAATGGTTTTGCGGGGCGTAAGTCAAGTTCAGCGGGAAGGTCAACGAGTTGTCGCTGGAATATTCAAAGGGCGTATCGCTGGAGAGCAGAATGCTCCCCGGCTGCAGGTCCGGGATGCGCCAGAACATCTGCCAGAAAAACGATTTTTGTCCTTGCCAGTCTTCCCGCCACAAGTAGCCATTGTTGAACTGGATTCCGATCGCCAGCGCAGCCAGCGCGCTTGCCAAAAAGATCTTGTTGCCCCACTGCGGCAGCAACTCCAGGATGGCGACTAGCAGGAAAGCCGCCCCCAGCGCAAATGGCAACGTGAAGCGGCTGTTGGGGAAGGTCAGGCGCAGGGGCAGGTCAGTCACCAGGAACGGGATGCCGGCCAAAGACATGGATAACAAGCCCAATAGAATCCAGTGGAGAGAGAATCCCCAGCTGGCCCGGTCCCCGGTTTTGAAGCGTTTCGCAAAAACGTACAAGCCAACCGCCGAAAAAAGGAGCACGGCAACATACACCACTGTCAGGCGCGGGCCATAGGCCGAAAAGTCCGGCAACTGGAAGACCTGCTCCCAGGCGTTCCAGAATGCGACCCGCCACTGTTCCCAGATCACTGCGGGCAAGTTGGACAGCCGCGCAGTCGGAGACGACCCCAACTCTGTGACCAGTTGGGGTTGGTACAGGTAGAAGCCGAGTACGAAATATCGCCAGTACAAGAATCCCAGCAACGCCAGGAAAAAGGGCAGGTAGGCCAGGAGGGCCCGTTTCAAGCGCGGATTCCGCTCCGGCCATTGGTCGCGCAATCCCAGCCAGAGCAGGACCGGGCGCAGCAATTCCAGGCCGAAGAAATATTCGGTCGAAAACAGGTTGAAGGCCGAAAGGAGCACCCCCAACAACCCGGCCCACCAAAAACGACGCGGTTGGCGCGCAAAGGTCAGCATCAGGCCTAGCGAGACAAACAGCAGGGTTTGGGCCAGGAAAAAGTGGCTATAAGTAATTGCAATGGCCTGCTGGTTGAACCCCGGGTAGACCAGGAAGAAGACCGCAGCAAAGAAGGTTTCCCAGTGGCGTTCCGGCCAGAGCATGCGCAACACCCATAGCAAAGACAGGGCCGTCAACCAGCGCATGAACAGCGAGAAAATATGCCACGCAACCGGTTGCGTGCCAAACAAGGAGGTGGTTACAGAATAAACGTAAGCCAGGAACGGGCGGTTGGTCGCAAAATAATCGAACAGGCCGGGCCTGCCCAGCGTGCGGATCAACCAGGCGAAGCCCCAATCGTCCCAGTGGAAGCCTTGTTGGAAGGCAAACATGCCGTAAGCAAGAAAGGCGATTCCCAACAGCACAAGCGGGGTTGCCCATCGAGAAAGCCGTTTCTGTACCATCTGTCTCCCTATGGCCTAAAATTTGAAGTCCAGGATGGCTTCGGTCGCTAATTCCTGCTCGGAATTGACTCAAGGCATTGTGGAAGGGCAGGCGCACCAGCCGGTCGCTGACCTCTTCGGTGACCGGGCAATCCCCGGGTTTGCCGCCGAAGTGCCGGCCCATATCCGATAGGTGCAGGGGCAGGTAATGGAAAACCGAATAAATACCCAGCTCGCGCAAATATTGAATGAATTTTTGACGTAGATCCAGATTTGGCATGAGCAGGTAGAACATGTGATAGGGCTGTTCGGCGTGCGCAGGAATCGTGGGTAGCTGCACACCGATCTTTTGGGCCCAATCCGTCAGAGCCAAATTGTATGTATCCCACAGCGCTTTGCGGTGGGACTGGATCCGTTCTCTCTGTTCAAGTTGCCCGTAGAGGAAAGCCGCCAGCAAATCCGAAGGCAGGTAGGAAGAGCCAATGTCCACCCAGCTATATTTATCCACCTGGCCGCGGAAGAAACGCGAGCGATTGGTGCCTTTTTCGCGGATGATCTCTGCCCGCTCGACAAGTTGCGGGTCGTTGATCAGCAGCGCGCCTCCTTCGCCGCTGGTGAAGTTCTTGGTTTCATGGAAGGACTGCGAGGCCATCACGCCGAAGGTTCCCAGGAACTGTCCTTTGTACTGGCCGAACAAACCGTGGGCGTTATCTTCCACCACCGCCACATGATAACGGTGGGCGACATCCATGATCGCGTCCATTTCGCAGCCCACACCCGCATAATGCACGGGGACGATCGCCCTGGTGCGGGGCGTGAGCGCCGCTTCCAGCTTGGATTCGTCCAGATTAAGGGTATCGGGCCGGATGTCCAGGAAGACCGGGCGGGCGCCGCGCAAGACGAAGGCGTTGACCGTCGAAACGAAGGTAAAGTCCGGGACGATCACCTCGTCGCCTTCTTTGATCTCCAGCAGGATGGCCGCCATCTCGAGCGCGTGCGTGCAGGAAGTGGTCAGCAGCGCCTTGGGGACCCCCAGCGCCCCCTCCAAGAGGCGATGCACTTTTTTCGTGAAGGGCCCGTCGCCGGAGATATGACCGTTGGCGATGGCTTCGGCCATATATTCCAGTTCCCGGCCTACGGGGACGGGGCGGTTGAAATCAACGCGCAGCTGGTTCAAAAAGAGTTCTCCATGCTGGAAAGGTAATTAAAAAACCGCCTGCATTGGCTACACATCTTTGCGGACGAGAATCGCAAAGTCATAAATGCCATAGTCGTGGAGCAGGGCTACGTTGCGGGAAAAGTTACGCTTGCAAAAATCGAAAAAGAGCAGCGGATCGGCAAAGAACAGGTCGGGCCGTGCGGCCATACGATCGGCATCCGAATATTTGGTCAATAAATTAAAAGAGAAACCCTTGGAGCAAAGCGCATTCATCTGCCTAAGCGTTTGCAACACAAACTTCTGCCAGTCGTCGTAAGCCGTCTCCATCTTTACGTTGAAGATCCCGCTCGCCAGCAGATAATCGGCAAGCGGCGCTTCTTTTTCATTCGTCGTGAAGTGAACGTTTGGGAACTCTTTATGGGCTTCCCGCCCGGCAATCACCATTTCTTCAATCAAATCGACCCCGTAATATTCAAAATCCCAGCCTTTTCTGGCAAGAAAATCGAATAATGCCCCGTAACCGCTCCCATAATCGATAAGCGTAAATTTCTGGGAGGGGTCGATCACTTTCGCCAATTGCGCGAAGCGGATCTCCTGCGCTTCCGAACCGTTGTAATCCACACCTTTTGGCGTGGTGCCATAAATAGCCAGTTTTTCTGTGAAATATTGGTTTAGTTTCTTTTGAGTTTCTTCAATACTCATGGGTACCCTTTTCTTGAGCGGTCATGTAGGACAACGCCTCTTCCCCTACCATAAAGAGCAAATCCAGGATGGTCACAAAGGGGTCGTAGGGGGAGTGGAGTTGGGGATAGGCGGGGTAATGGTATTGCATAAATTCCAGGGAAATCCCGGCCTGGTCGAACTTTTCCGGTTCGAGATAGTCTCGCGCAGAGGGACCGCTCAGGTAATGCTTGGCGCCAACCTGTTGCAAGATCTGGATCAGGCGGTCGGTTTTCTGGCCGTCTATGCCGGGGATTTCGGAGGAGCGCACGAACTTTGTTTGCGTAATTCCCAGCATCTCTGCCAACGCAACGGTCGTCTCGATCGTGAAGTCCGCCAGGAATTCGTCCCGGCGCTGGTAAATGGAGTCAAGCCAGGGCTGGTAAGAACCGAAGTAGGGCGCTTTGGCGTAGGCAAAAGTCAGTGCGTTGAGATGTTTTTTCGGCCAGGGCTGGCTCCAGTCGATCTGCACGTCTTTAATCGGAATCCCCTCGGTGACGCCTTTGCTGTGGACCGGAATCGTTAGCCATTGTCTACCCTGTGCAGTCTTGATCTGGTTGCGGTTGCGCCAGCCGTGTTTGTCATACTGCACATCGTCGTAAAAGATGAACAGGTCGGCGCGGCGGATCTGGTCGAAGTAGCCGCGCCAGGGGATATAGGAAGGTTGCAGAATGACAACGTTCATTATTCAGTAGTACGAGAAACAGTATAGGTGGGGCGTCCGCCCGTGCGCTCGAAAACCCGGGCCAGGTATTCCCCGATGATGCCCAACGCGAACAACTGCACCCCGCTAAAGATCGTAATCGTGGAAGCCAGGAACGGGAAGCCCTCGATCGACCCCAGGGTAAAGTAAACTGTCAGGACATACGCCAAAACGCCAACCCCGAAAAGAGTGAACAGGAAGCCGACGATGCTGGCAAAGCGCAACGGGATGGTGGTGTAACTGGTTAAAACCAACAGCGAGACCTTGATCAGCTTGAACAGATTGTAGTTCGATTTCCCCACCGCGCGCGGCGCTTCTTCCACGGTGACAGAGGCAAAGCGCGAAGTCCCCCAGGAGAGCAGCACGTCCACCAGCACATCCGGGCTGCGAAAATCATCAAACGACTTGCGCAGGTCAGCGCGGAAGGCTTTGAAGGCGCCGATATCTCGCACCGTGCGCAAGCCCATCACGTACGAAATGGCGCGCTTGACAACCGCCGAAGCCAGGGCTTTCCACCAGACCTGCTGGCGTTTGGGGGCCACCCCGTAGACCACGTCATAGCCTTCTTCCAGCTTTTGCAACAACTTGGGGATCTCGCAAGGCGGGTTTTGCAGGTCGTCGTCCATAATTACGATGACCTCGTAGCGCGCCTGGCGCACGCCGCACAGGGTGGCGTTGTGCTGCCCGTAGTTGCGCATCAGGTCGATGCCGCGCACCCAGGGGTGAGACTGCGCCAGCGTCGAGATGACCTGCCAACTACGGTCCGGGCTGCCATCGTTGACCAGCACCAGCTCGAATTGCTCGGCCACGCCCGGGAGCACCTGCCCCAACTCATCGGCCAGCATGGGCAGCGTATCGGAGCCGTTATAGACGGGAACAACAACGGAGACGTTCATCCTTTTTTCACCAAAACAGAGCGTCAACTCAGAAGCCTAAGCAAAAAGAAGGCAAAAACGGTGTGCGTAGGGGCGTACGCCCCTACGCACACCGTTTTTGCCACCTCTTTAAATGCAGGCTAAGCAGGTACAGCAGAGCGATTATATCATTGGGAACAAAACAGGCCTGGTCGATGCAGGACCAGGCCCGGATATGCAAAAACTACGGAGTTAGCATGTACGATACAAATCTCCCCGAAGAACAAAAACGGAGTCCAACGTCCGGAGACGGTTGGACTCCTATTTTGAAAGCAGGCTATGCCTCCATGGCAGGCTGCCAGACCTCCCAAACCTTCCCCACCAGGTCGGGACCCGGCTTGAGGGTCAGTTCGCCCGGTTCCCAACCGGCGGGTGTGGCCTCGGCGCCCTTGGTCTCACGCACGTGCTGGAAAGCCTGAATTTGGCGGACCGTCTCGGAAAACTTGCGCCCCACGGGCGGGGTCAGCACTTCCATGGCCTGGATGACGCCGTCGGGATCGATGATAAAACGTCCGCGCAGCTCGATGCCCTGGTTCTCGTCCCACACCCCGAAGGCCCGGCCCACGTTCCCGGCCTGGTCCGAGGCCATGTGGAAGGGTACGCCGCCCTCCACCATCTTGGTCAATTCGTTATCGTTCCACATCTTGTGGACAAAGTGGCTGTCCACGCTCACGGAGATTACTTCTACGCCCAGATCTTGCAGCACGGGATATTTGTCAGCGACCGCTGACACTTCGGTCGCTCAGACAAAGGTGAAGTCACCCGGGTAGAAGCAGAGTAGAACCCACTTTCCCAGGTAGTCCGAGAGCTTAACGCTCGTAAATGTGCCCTGGTAATAAGCAGGGGCTTGAAAATCAGGGGCTTTTTGCCCGACTCTAGCGGTCATGGTCGTCTCCTTTTTTATTTCTGTTGCCTGAGAAGCCGGGCTGGCGATCGGCTTTTCGCCAACCACCGAGCCGGTCGTGCGTGCGCATCCTTGCGGTTGGTCTGCCATAGGGCCTCCTTTCGTGATTTACGCGTGCGCTTATTAAAATTATATACCCCGTCAACTATTTATGACGGGGCATTAAGTCATGATTTTGAACGTGATTCAGCCCAACTTCGGGCGCCGGCCAGGAACGCCTTACCCGGCATGGGCTTCTTGCCAGCAGGCTGGACCTCCTCCAGAAGCAACAATCCATCTGACGTGCCGACCGCGGGCAGGTCATCCACCACCAGGCGCTCCCCTTCCCGCTCCTTCCCCGGACGTGTGTCTGCCCGGTGGACCTTGAGCAGCGTCCCGTCCCATTCGAAATACGTCCCGGGCCAGGGGTTGAACGCGCGGACTTGGCGCTCCAACGCTTCAGCGGGCTGTGAGAAATCCAGCCGGCCTTCTTCCTTTTTCAACATCGGAGCGTAGGTGGAGCCCACCTCCGGCTGCGGCTGGGGCTCGATCACGCCGGCCAGGTAGCCCGGCAGGGTATCGAGCAGCAGGTCCGCTCCCAGGCGGGATAGCTTGCTGAAAAGGGAACCAGCCGTCTCGTACGGTCCGATGCGCACGGCGCGCTGGCTCAAAATAGGGCCGGTATCCAATCCCGCATCCATCTTCATAATCATGATGCCCGTCTCTTCATCCCCGTGCAAAATCGCGGCGTTGATGGGCGCCGCCCCTCGCCAGCGCGGCAGCAGCGACGCATGTACGTTGAGGCAGCCGAAGGGCGGCAGATCCAGCACCTCCTGCCGGAGAATCTGGCCGAACGCGGCCACCACGATCAGGTCCGGCGCCCAGGCGCGCAGCTGTTCCATCGTTTCCGGCTGGCGCAGTTTTTCGGGCTGAATGACCGGGATGGCAAGCTCCTGTGCCAGCGTCTTGACCGGCGGCGGCTTGAGCTCGCGACCGCGCCCGGCGGCCCGGTCTGGCTGGGTGACGACGCCAACGACAGAATAGTTTTCCTGCAAGGCCTGCAGGGTTGGCAACGCAAAATCGGGCGAACCCATGAAGACGATTTTCGGTTGGCTGGACATGCTTCAATTCTAGCACATCCCTTCTGTGGAAAAATCTGGGGAATGCATCGGGCAATTTAGTTACTTTTAGTCCATTTTAGTGTACAATACGAAAAATTAATCAATTATTAAAAGCTGAAGGAGATTAGTTATGTCTGAACAACCCATGAATGAACCCATGATGGATGTCACCAGCGACGATAAGCTGTGGGCCTTACTTGCGTATGTATTAACCCCAATTGTTCCAATCATCGTTATGTTGATGGAAGATAAGAAAAATCGTCCTTTTCTCCGGGCTCACAATGCTCAAGCTCTCGTTGTTGGCGTAATCAACGTAATTCTTGGCATTGTACTCAGTTGGACTTTGGTTTTGGCTTGTGTACCCGTCCTTATATGGTTTGCATGTATTTACTGGGGTATTCAGGCTTACAATGGCAAGATGGTTGAAATTCCAGTCATTTCTAACTTCGTAAGGAACCAGGGTTGGGCATAAACAGGTAAGTCAAAGCAGGGTGTCTACAAAAAAGATACCCTGCTTTTTTTCTAGTGTTTTAAGGAGGAAAATAAAAACGAATCCAGTGCTTCATACTCGACTGATCATTTGATTGCTATACAATTTCTTCATTCATAGGAGGTCATCATGACTACACTCTCACCCAGTGCTCAGAAACCCGGCATGATCACAGCGCTCACCATCATGACTTTAATAAACGGCATTCTTAATATCATTTATGCGCTTGGATTTACAGCAGCGATTGTGCTCGGCACCCTGGGTGTTGGCTTACTTTGCGCGCCTGTCACTATTTTGCCTGCTATATTGGGAATTTTTGAAATCCTGTATGCAGTCAAGCTGTTATCCAATCCGCCTCAGCCGGTAAAACCATCACAGACAATTGCTGTTTTCGAAATTGTCTGTATTATCACGGGAAATGTCGTTTCCTTGATTGTGGGCATCTTAGCGCTGGTTTTCTACAACGATGCTTCGGTTAAAGGTTACTTTACACAGCTGAACAACGAGATGGCCTAAAATCAATATTGATTAAATCGGACGCAGCCAGGTTTCTCCTGGCTGCGTTTTTATTTTAAAAACGTAGATTGCAACTTTCCAGGCAACCCTTCGTAAGTCTCAGTAGCAAACAATAAAGGAGTTCCTCATGAACGAAAACCCATATTTCCCTTATGCCGAAAACCCCAGCCTGGTGAAGACCATCGCTGTTTTGACCCTGATTAACGGGATCGTCAACATCTTCTGGGGGCTGATCGCCACGGCTGTGGTCGTCCCTACGGTTATATTGGCATGTCTGGCCATCTTTACCATCTTGCCCACCATCCTGGGCGTCTTCGAGATCATTTATGCGCTCAAGCTGTTGAATACCCCGCAGCAGCCTGTACAACCTTCCACCACGATTGCTGTCCTCGAAATCCTGACCGTTTTAACCGGTAACGTCTTCTCGATGGTCGTCGGGATCCTGGCACTGGTCTTCTACAGTGACGCCCAGGTCAAGGAATATTTTGCCCGCCTGAACAACCTTCCCTACCCGGTTGCACCCACAGCGCCCGTTCCGCCGGCCGCCCCCGAGCCTGGTCCCGTTACGGAACCGGAGTTCCCGGTGGAGACTGCTCCTGAAGTCCCTGTGGAGCCGAAGGAACCTCGCCCCAGGAAGGTTGCAGGGGAAAACCTGGACGAAGAGCCCGAATCGGATACGGACGAACTGGTTTAGCAATAGGCGGTCCACAAGTCAGGATGTTCTTCCTCTTGACTTTCACCCCCCTCCCCCGTAGAATGAAACCTACAATTCAACGGGAACAGGGAAGAGTTCTCTTGACAAACAAGAGCACCGAAGGTGCAAGTCTGGAAACGAGGCGAAACCAGATGAAACTCTCAGGTAAAAGGACCCTGTTCCTGAACTCTCTGGAAAGTCCATAACGGACACCGACGGTGCAAGCTCTTCGACTGCGGGTCTCGATACGTCCTTCGACTACACTACGTTCCACTTAGGACTACTTGACCCTCCGCTCAGAGCGAATCTCTCAGGTTCATGACAGAGGACGCGCGTTATATCCACGTGCGTTCTTTTTAATTTCGCACTGCCTAACCGCCAAGAAGCCAAGAGGCCAAGAATTTTGTGAAGACGCCAAGCGAAGGTAGCTTTTCGAGACGTAGTGAGCCAAGTAAAGAGGTTGACGATTTCGCTCGTAAAGTGATTGGCGCAGCGATTGAAGTTCATCGGGCTTTGGGCCCTGGTTACATCGAAAGCGTGTATGAGGAAGCACTCGCCTATGAAATTGGCTTGAACAACATTCCATTCGAAAGGCAGGTAAAAGTCACCGTAGCTTATAAAGGCCATTCTGTGGGCACTGGCCGGCTTGACTTTTTAGTTGCAAAAATACTACCAGTCGAACTAAAAGCAGTTGAGACCTTTGCCCCTATCCATCAGGCACAATTATTGTCTTACCTGAAAATGACCGGACTGCAACTTGGCTTGTTGATAAACTTCAACGTACCATTGCTAAAACAAGGAATTAAGCGCGTCATCCTATCCGGATAAACCTTGGCGTGCTAAAAAGGGCCTTGGCGTTCTTCGCGCCTTGGCGGTTGACATTAAATCCAAAGGAGAACACTATGAATGCCCCATCTAACTTGAAATACACAAAATCTGATGAATGGTTTGACCCAGAAACCGGCAAAATGGGCCTGACGGATTACGCCCAGGGCCAACTCTCGGACATCGTCTTCGTCGAGCTGTTGGTCGAATCTGGCGACTCGCTTGAAGCCGGAAAACCAATCGCGTCGGTCGAATCCGTGAAAGCCTCAGCGGAAACCTATGCTTCTGCCGGTGGGAAGGTCGCAGCCGTGAACGAAGACCTGGCCGATAATCCCGAAGTGCTCAACAGCGACCCCTACGGCGAGGGCTGGATGGTCCAGCTCGAGGGCGGCCAGCCTGGCGACGTAATGGACGCGGCTGTATATGAAGAATATTGTGAAGGGCGCGAACACTAGTCAGTAACCAGTGTTCAGTAAACAGTAATCAGTCTAACTGGTTACTGGAAACTGATGACTGGTCACTGCTCCGAAGGAGCAATAAATGACCTATATACCCCACTCCCCCCAAGAGCGGGATGCGATGCTGGAGACGGTCGGCATCAAAAAACTTGCCGACCTGTTTGAAGTCGTCCCGGCAAAACATCGCTTCCCCAACCTGAATTTACCCCCCGCGATCACGGAAATGGAAGCCGCAGCCGAGCTCGGCGAACTGGCCGCTGCCAACGAGTTGACCCGTGAACTGGTTTCCTTCCTCGGAGCGGGCATGTACAACCACTACATCCCCTCCGCCGTGGACCACATCCTGCGCCGGGGCGAGTTTTACACCGCGTACACTCCTTACCAGCCGGAAATCTCGCAAGGCACATTGCAGGCTATCTTCGAGTATCAGAGTCTGATGGTTGCGCTGACCGGCATGGACGTCTCGAATGCCTCGCACTACGATGGCGCTACCGCCGCCGCCGAGGCCGTCAACCTGGCCTGGGCCCAGTTCCGCGGCAAACGGACCAGGGTCGTCATCTCCCCCACCGTCCACCCGCAGTACCGCGAAGTCATCCGCACCTACACCCGCGGCATGGACCTTGAGCTGGCCGGCGATAACGCGGAAGCAGACCTGGACACCGGCCCCGAAATGTTGACGGATCTGATTGACGACAACACCATGCTCGTCATCGTCCAGTACCCCGACTTCTTCGGTCGCATCTACGACTACACCAAACTGACCGATCTAGCCCACGAGAAGGGCGCGCTAGTCTGCGTGGTCGCCAACCCCACCGCCCTGGGCCTATTCAAGACCCCCGGCAACATGGGCGCGGACATTGTAGTCGGCGAAGGCCAGCCGCTGGGCATCCCGATGTGGTTCGGCGGCCCCTCCCTGGGCTTCTTCACCACCCGCAAGAAATACGTCCACAAGATGGCCGGGCGCCTGGTCGGCGAGACGGTCGACAATCGCGGCCAGCGCGCTTACGTGCTGACTCTAACCGCCCGCGAGCAACACATCAAGCGCGAGCGCGCCACGTCCAACATCTGCACCAACCAGGGCCTGCTGGCGCTGGCTTCGGCCGTTTATCTGAGCCTGGTCGGCAAGAGCGGCCTGCGCCAGGTGGCCGAGTTGTGCTACCACAAGGCGCACTACGCCGCCGAGCAACTGAGCCAACTGCCGGGCATGGGATTGTGCTTCAGCGAGCCGTACTTCCACGAGTTTGCCCTGTGCGTCGGGCAACCGGTCGAAGAAGTCAACGCCCATCTGCTCGAGCACGGCATCATCGGTGGCTACGACCTCGGCCAGGATTACCCGGCCCTCAAAGATCACATGCTGATCGCCGTGACCGAAATGAACAGCAAGGAAGAGATCGACGCGCTTGTTAGCGTATTAGCGGAGGTGGCCCATGATTGACACTTCGAATAATCTCAGTGCAGGCGTTGCCTTGAACGTAGAACCGAAAGTGGTCGAGCCGACCATCTTCGACCTGTCCTCCCCCGGGCGGACCGGCGTCGAGTTCCCAGACCCGGATGTGCCGCGCTCCGAGCTGCCTGAGTCTATGCTGCGGGCGGATCTGCCCCTCCCGGAACTGGCCGAAGTGGACGTGATCCGTCACTACATCCGCTTGAGCAAGTTCAACTATAGCGTGGACGACGGCTTCTACCCGCTCGGCTCGTGCACGATGAAGTACAACCCCAAGATCAACGAAGACACCTGTCGTCTGCCGGGCTTCCTTTATACGCACCCGCTACAGCCCATCGAGACCGTCCAGGGCAACCTGGCGCTGATGTACACGCTGCAAGAGTGGCTGAAAGAGATCAGCGGCTTCGCAGCCGTCACGCTGCAACCCGCGGCCGGCGCGCACGGCGAGTTCACCGGCACGCTGATCATGCGCGCCTATCACAAATCGCGCGGCGACGCCAAACGGATCAAAATGCTCATCCCCGATTCCGCCCACGGCACCAACCCTGCCTCCGCCGGCATGATGGGCCTGGACGTGGTGCAGATCCCCTCCGACGAGCGCGGCAACGTGGACATCGAAGCCCTGAAAGCCGCCTGCGACGACACCGTCCTGGGCCTGATGCTGACCAACCCCAACACGCTCGGCCTGTTCGACGAGCACGTGGAAGAGGTTATCCGGATCGTGCACGAATGCGGGGGCCTGATCTACGGCGATGGCGCCAACCTGAACGCGTTGCTCGGCATCGTCCGCCCCGGCGACCTGGGCATCGACCTGATGCACTTCAACCTGCACAAGACCTTCGCCGTCCCGCACGGCGGCGGCGGACCCGGCTCCGGCCCGGTCGGCGTGGCTGAGCACCTGGCAGACTTCCTGCCCGCGCCGCTGGTGGGGATCCTGGAAGAGGGCGACGAAGAAATTGCTCCTTTATTCGGTTTCGTTTTCCCCGAAAAGTCGATCGGCCGGATGAAGGCTTTCCACGGTCACTTCGGCGGCGGGCTTGTACGCGCGTACACCTACATCGCCATGCACGGACCGGAAGGGCTGCGCCAGATCGCAGAGTATGCCGTGCTCAACGCCAACTACCTGCAAGCGCGCCTGCGGGATACGTACAAGATCCCGTTTGACCGCATCTGCATGCACGAGTTCGTGGCCGAAGGGAGATTCAAAGACAGCGATGTGCGCGCGCTGGACGTTGCCAAGCGCCTGATGGACTACGATTTCCACCCGCCCACGAACTACTTCCCGCTCATCGTGCACGAAGCGCTGATGATCGAGCCGACCGAGACCGAGAACAAGGACACGCTCGATCGCTTCGCCGACGTCCTGATCAAGATCGCCGAGGAAGCCAAAAACGATCCGGACCTGCTGCACAGCGCGCCCCAGAAGACCAAATTCGGCCGTATGGATGAGGTCAAAGCCGCCCGCGAGCTGGTACTGTGTTGCTGGCTTCCAGAAGAGTATATTGAAGAAGCACGAAGTTAGTTGTTCTGGAAGTCAACAATCTGCACAAAGACAATGCCCTCTGACAATTGTCAGAGGGCATTTTTTCTCCTTTTGAAATTTCCGGCTCTACCCTTTCCGACGAGAGTACCAAATTTCCAATATAAGCATATTTGAAATCACGATATATCCAAGCGTCCTCAGGGTTGCGTACCATCGCTGGGAATCAGTTCGTTGCTGTATAATATCAACATGCTCTCTGAAAAAGACGCCCGTATTGCGCGCAAGGTCAAGCGCCGCCTTTCTGAAATAACACCTGTCAAGCGATTGGTTGTTTATGGCTCGCGCGCGCGTGGTAATCCAACGCAATATTCCGATCTCGATCTTTATATCGAACTCGATATACCACTCAATTTGCCTTTAAAGAACAAGATTAGAGAAATTGTCTGGGAAATCAGCCTGGATTCCGGGGTGGTGATTTCAACCCTGGTTTCGAGTGAGAGATTAGCAGGTCAACCCGTCCTTAAGGCAATCGAAACAGAGGGAATTGCAATTTAATGGAAAACGCTAAAGCTGTGCTTGCAAGAATAGCTCAAGCACAGGAGACCATCAAGGAAGCCGACGCATTACGGGAACACGATCTTTGGCGTGGTGTAATTAATCGTTCGTACTATGCAATGTTTTATGCAGTCTTAGCCTTGGCTGCTTCAAAAGACGTGGTTATATCAAAGCATTCCCATGCAATTTCGTTCTTTGATAAAGAGTTTATTCGAACGGGTATATTTCCAAAAGAATTATCACGCTCAATACATTATGGGTTTGACGAGCGCCAATCCAGCGATTATGGTGAAATTTGGGAGATCGAGAAGGGCGAGGCTGAAAGGGCTTTAGCAGATGCCAAAAAATTTGTGGAGACAATAAGCGATTTTATAAGAAACGGATAATGCAAGGGTGGTGCGGAAAGGGAAAAAATCTCAGGAAGGTCGATACCTCCTACTAGAGTGTAATCCTTAAGTAGATGCTGGAAAAGCAAATTGAAAATAGCTTACAATTAAGCCCTCATAACAGGAGGAAGCATGGTACAAGAAGAATCGATTGGCCCGATTATCGAAAATTTTCAGCGCGTCGAAATCACCGAACACCACATCTATAAGCGGCTGGCCCAGAGCATCAAAGATCCCGAGAATAGCGAAATTCTCGACCAGATCGCAGACGATGAGCTGCGCCATTACCACGATTGGAAAAAATACACCGAGCGGGAGATCAAGCCGAACATGTGGGACGTCTGGAAATATTATTTGATCAGCCGCATTTTTGGGTTTACGTTCGGCATCAAATTAATGGAAAACGGCGAGGAAAAAGCCCAGGCAAACTACTCGCGGCTGATCGGGAAAGTCCCCAACATCGAAAAGTGGATCCATGAAGAAGAAGTCCACGAGCAGAAGCTGCTGGCCATGCTGGACGAGGAGCGCCTGCGCTACGCCGGCTCGGTGGTGCTCGGCCTGAACGACGCTTTGGTCGAGTTGACCGGCGCCCTGGCCGGGCTGACCCTGGCGCTGCAAAACGTCAAGCTGATCGCGCTCTCCGGTCTGATCACCGGGATCGCTGCCTCTCTTTCGATGGCCGCTTCTGAGTACCTTTCTACCCGTTCGGAAGAAACCCAGAAGCAACCGGTTCGTGCAGCCATCTACACGGGAATTGCCTACATCATTACCGTCACCCTGCTCGTCCTGCCTTACCTGCTGATTGCGAATTACATCATCGACCTCATTATCACCCTGACGGTGGCTGTGCTGATCATCGCCGTCTTTAATTACTATATCTCGGTCGCCAAGGATGAGCCGTTCCGGTCGCGCTTCCTGGAAATGGCGGGGCTCAGCCTGGGCGTGGCCACCTTCTCCTTTATTATCGGTTACTTCATCCGCCAATGGTTGGGCGTGGAAGTTTAGTCCGCGGTTGTGCGCTGAAACAGCTGCAAGAATAAGTTGACCCATTCTCCCCAGCGTTTGCCCCCTTCCCTTTCCCCCCGCGACCAGGACATGCTGGCCGGCAAGCACGGACCGGCGGCCAAAATGGCGATGTCGATTGTGGCCCGCATGGCTGAAGTGGCCGGCGCGCCGGGTCTGCTCGATATCTCCGCCGCCCACATCGACAGCACCATCTACATCGGGGAAGCCGGCCTGGAGTTTGCCGAGCGATTGGCGTCCCTGGGCGCGAAGGTGACCGTACCGACCAGCCTGAACGTCAGCGGGGTGGACGAGCACCACTGGCAGGAATGGGCCGTGCCACAGGATTGGGCGGAAAAAGCCAAACGCCAGATGAACGCCTACCGCAGCATGGGGACCGTCCCGACCTGGACCTGCGCGCCGTACCAGACCGAGATGCGCCCCATCTTCGGACAGCAGATCGCCTGGGGCGAATCGAACGCGATCGTGTTTGCCAACTCGGTCATCGGGGCGCGCACCGAGCGTTATCCCGATTTGTTCGACATTTGCTGCGCCATCACCGGACGGGCTCCCGCCAGCGGTCTGCACCTGAAGGAGAACCGCGCCGGGCAGGTGCTCTTCCGCCTGGTGGACGTGCCCCTGGCGGTGCAGGAAAGCGAAGAATTCTATCCGACGCTGGGACATCTGCTCGGCAAGATCGCCGGGGACCGCATCCCGGTGGTGGACGGGCTGGCGGCGCGCCCAGACGAGGACAGGCTCAAGGCCCTTGGGGCCGCTTCCGCTTCCTCCGGGGCGGTAGCGCTATTCCACATCGTCGGCCTGACGCCCGAAGCGCCGTCCCTCGAAGCCGCCTTCCAGGGGCGGGCTCCGCTCAAAACCGTGGACGTGAGCATGCCGACCCTGCGCCAGGCCCACCGGGAACTGACCCGCGCCGAGGGCGACCGGCTCGAGATGGTCGTATTGGGCAGCCCGCATTTTTCGCTGGGCGAGTTCCGCCGGCTGGCGCCTCTGCTGGAAGGCCGGAAACGGCACCCGCAGGTCAGGTTTCTGGTGACCAGCAGCCGGGTGATGGTCGCTGCGGCGGACATGGCCGGGCTGCTGGAATCGTTGCGCGCTTTCGGCGGCCAGCTGACGGTGGATACCTGCATCCTGGCCACGCCGATGCTGCCGCCCGAGATCCAGAACCTGATGACCAATTCGGCCAAGTTCGCTTACTACACCCCGGGCTTATTGAACCGGCAGATGACCTTCGGCAGCCTGGAAGATTGCGTGCGGTCGGCCGTGGCAGGTAAGATCGTGCGAAGCGAGTCCGTATGGGACGCGTGATTCAGGGACAAGTTGTCATCCCGGGCCTGACGCAGGGATTGGCCCTGGTCAGCAATGAGCCGCTGTCCTTCTGGGGCGGGTACGACTGGCAGACCGGGGAAATCACCGACCGACGCCACCCGCTCTCCGGGCAGGTCGCAGCCGGACGGGTGCTGTGCCTGCCGTTCACGCGCGGCTCATCCACCACAACCGCCGTGCTGCTCGAAGCGATCCGCAACGGGACGGCGCCGGCAGCCATCCTCACCACCGGCGCGGACTTCTTCTTTGCGCTGGCCTCGGTGGTCGCGGACGAGCTTTATGCCCAGCCGGTGCCGTTGGTAGCTCTCAGCGCGGGGGATTTCGCTCAATTGAAAACGGGGGATAGCCTATCTATTGGACAGCATGGCTCTATCGTAATAGAAAAGGTTCGATCCTAACGGCGCTCCGGTTTATGCACACGTGTGCATAAACTTGTTTGCTTCATTAAAAAAAGATTGAAGGAAGCCGGACAAGCTGATGAACGTTGCCCCGCACGGGGACATTTTCCGTCTGATCGTTTTTATCCCCCAGCTTCATCTTGATCCCATGCTTGGGGATGGAGCCGGTCAGGCCGGTCCGGTCGATGTGCTGGCCGGGGACCAGGGAAAAGTGGAAGCGTTGTAGCAGGATCGCCAGGGTGATCTTCAACTCCATCATGGCGAACTCCGCGCCCAGGCAGCGACGCGGGCCGGCGTTGAAGGGGAAGTACTCGTAGGGAGAAGGTTTGATCGTCTCCCAACGATAGGGATTGAAGCGGTAGGGATCCGCATAGATCTCCGGCATGCGGTGAGTGACGTGGGAACTGTAGATCACCGAGCTGCCTTTTTCAAGCTGATACCCGCCCAGCTCGAACTGACTCCACGCTGTAGCGCACGCCCCAGACCACCGGCGGGACGAGTCGCAGGCTCTCCTTGATCACCCCCTCGAGCAGGGGCAGGGCGCTCAGCTGCTCGAAGGTTGGAGCGGCCCCTCGCAGCGTAGCAGCCAGTTCGTCCGAAAGTTGCGCGTACACGTCCGGGTGCTGGCTCAGCAGGAACAGCGTCCAGGCGAGCGCGCCAGCGCTGGTCTTCGACCCGCCCCGGAAGACGGCCACCGTTTCCCCGACGATCTCGTCATCGCTCATCATCGTCCCGTCTTCGTCGTGCGCTTGCAGGAACAGGGACAGGGTATCGGTCCCGCCCAGTCCCTTTGCGCGGCGGCGCTCGATCAGGTTTTTCAGCTGCCGTTCCAGTTCCGTCCCCAGGACTCTCAAGCGACGGTACGAAAAACCGGGCAGGTCATACGGAAATAGAAAGGTGGCCGGGGAAAACAGCAGATTGAGGACCACCTCGAAGAGATCCGCAAATTTCTGGCCTTCCTCGTCCGCCTGCATCCCAACGAAAATCTCCATGGAAAGGATCACGGTGAACAAATCCATGGACTGGTAAATGTCTACCACGTCGCCGGGCTGCCAACGGCTGAAATATTTTTCGACCAGGGTGGTGATCTGCTCCACGTAGACGGGCAGGGCGCGATTATGGAAAGCAGGCGCCATCAGGCGGCGCTGCCGTTTGTGCTGATCGCCGTTCAGCATCGCCAGCGCGGTGGTCAGGCTGCGCAGCGCTGCGATATTGCTGAACGGAATGGGGATATCCTCCAGACCGTAACTGTAGAACAGGTCCGGGTTGCTCAGGAGCTGCCGGGTGTAATCAGGGTGGAATGTGAAGGTAGCGGACATCTTCCCATCCCCCATGCGCGCAATCGGCCCAAATTCGTCGTGCAGGCGAGTGAGCGTGCCCGCGGAATCCCGGGCAAAGTCGAAGGCGAATTTCCGCCATCCAAAAAGCGGGTAAAGCGTTGGACCGGGAATCGCAGCGGCGGTTCTGATTATGTTCATTAAAGGTTTTGCACGGTCTCGACCCAATTTTCGAACCCGCCGCGCCCAAAGGCTTCTTTGGCCCTTTCGAAGTCGCTCGTCCGCTCGGGGTCATCCGCGGGCAAATGAGTCCCCAACGTGTAGCAGGAAATTCCTTCCTCATAATTCATGGGGAAGGCATGTGCCTTCTCGGAGGCCGTCCCCCAGGAACGGTACGCGTTTTCCTTTTTGCCCTGGTACCACTCCACCCAGCCTTTATAGCGGTAGTAAGCCGGTTCGCCGATTGTAAAAACCTTGGCATAGGTCTTCATGATCTTGGTAGAGCGTCTGGCGTACTCCAGGATTTCCTTTTTTTCGGGGGCGGGCCGTTCTTCACGGTAAGCCTGTTCTAAAGCCAGGAAGATGACATCCATGATATGAAAAAAGCCGACGTAGACCGAATAGTCGACAACCTGCATTTTGGCGGCTCTATCGACTACTTTCTTCGCTTCCTCCAAAGCCTCTTGCTGCTCCCCTTTCTTCCACTGCGCCCCAACCTGGATTCCACGGATCACGAATTCAGCGACTTCGCCCACCGGCGTCTTCTCCATCAAAACAAGAGCCCTCTCAACATTGGACAATGCCTCATCTAATTTTCCCTGAGTTAAGGCGATGGAACCCGCCCACTGGTAACACCACACCCACTGGACCGGATTGTTGCGTTGCATGGCGTTCTCGATCAAACGGGCATTATGGTAATTGACCTGCTCGACATTCCCCGCAATGGTGGCATTCGAGGCCATGAAGCTGAGCGCTTCGCCAGCCTGGCGATTATTGCCCACCTCGTCACAGATTTTCACCACCTTTTCCATGCGCTCTTCGACCTGATCCCACATGCCGATCCCGCTTTCCACCGTGGCAAGGTTGATTGCGCCGCTCATAAAGTAACCGGGATGATGGAAGCGCTCATTCAAGATGCTCCACTGTTCCGTGTAATGCCTGGCCTGTGAACGGAGGGGGATGAATCCCATGATGGCGCCCATCTGGGCATATACATTCGACAGCGCCGGCGTATCTTTCATGGTCTCCGCAATGTTCAGTTCGGCGATGACGCTGTAGAACATCGGGAGCGGGTTGGGGTCGCCGATCAGGAAGAGGATCACCGCGTAGAGATCCAGGATCGAGACGATTTCCAATCGTATGGCTTCCTGCTCCTCGCTCAACTCTTTCCAGCGGAAGGCTGTGGGCCACAGGCGATGACCGGTCTGGCGCGCCAACTGGACCAAGAGTCCGCCGATCAACCCCGGACCGGAAACCGGCACGCGTTCCCCCAGGGTCGTCAACGCCTTCCAGAAGTTCTGCCTGGCGTCTTCGAGCTTGCCCAGGCCCAGATAAGCCATGCCCAGCTTGCGATACCACTGTCCAAGTTGAAGCTGATCCGGTTGCATTTCACTCGCGAACCTGAGCAGTTCACTGAAGAACTGGACCGCTTCGGCATTTGCGAAGTTGTTCAAGGACTGGTCGCCCGCTTTCTCCAGGTACTCCACAGCCTTGTGAATGACCTGTTTGCGGCTGGCAGGCTCCGGGTCCTGTGCGGCCTGGCTCCAGTGATAGGCCAGTAACGCATAGTAAGATCCAAGGTCGCGCTCATAATTACGCTCAATCCACTTCGCCACAGCCTGGTGGAGTTGCCGGCGCTGGGAGTACAGCATCAGGTTATAGGCCACTTCCTGTGTGACGGCGTGCTTGAAGATATACGCCAGGTCGGGCGTCTCGCTTTCAACCAGGGTCAGGCTCAAGCGCGTCAGGGTGTCCATGTAGCCGCCGAGCGCAGGCCTGTCCGTTTCGATCGGGTGGACCGCCTGCAGCACGCGAAAGGCGAAAATCCGCCCGATGACGCTTGCGACCTTTAATGTCAGTTGCTGGGAAGGGTCGAGGCTGTCGATCCTGTTGGTGATGGCCGCTTGCAGCGTCTCTGGCAGCATGATCGATTCCAGGTCAGGGAAGTTCTGCGAGAGCCGGCATTCCTGGTCCTCGATCACGAGAACTCTGGTGTCCCGCAACGCGTAGGCCAGCTCCTCCGCAAAAAACGGGTTGCCCTCCGACTTTTCTCGGATCAACTGGCCGATCTGGGCCGGGATGGACTTGACCCCCAGCCGTTGGCAAACCAAAGACTTAACGTCATCAAGCAACATGGCGTCCAGCCGGACAAAACGGGTTCCGGGCGCATCTGCGATTTGTTTGAACTCCTGCCGGACCGGCTCCGCAAGCGGGCGCGTATTCAGCACCATCAAAATCGGGCGGGCTTTGTCATGGACATCGCTGAGCAGGGTCCAGGAAGCGGAATCCAGCCAGTGCAAGTCTTCCAAGGCGATCAGGACCGGTTGTTTGGCCGCTTCATGGTTCAACAAGCGCAACAATAGTTCGCGGATATTTCCGCCGCGGGTTTCCCCTGTCATCACGGAAGTAAATTCATTTTCAGGAATTTGGACCGGCAAAACGACATCCAACAGGGGCGCGTACCGTACCAGGTCCGGGTCTATTTCTTGCAGCTTCGCCGGTACTTTTGCGCGAATATCCTCCCGGTCGCTATCCGAGAGCTGGGGATGGGTCAAGATTTCTTCGAGATCGAAGAGCTTGTTGAAAACAGAGCGCCATGCGTAATACGGGTTGCTCCTTTCGAACGGGTCCCCGTGGCCCACAAACGCTTTGACGCCCAACGCCGTCGCCTGGCGCAGCAGATCCTCGGTCAGGCGCGATTTCCCGATCCCGGCCTCCCCTTGCAGGATGATCGTCTGGTTTGCCGTACCGCGCTGCAACTCTTGGAGAGCGTTGGCGAGCAGCGCTTTTTCTTCCTGGCGTCCGATCAACTCGGTTGTAGAGCGGATGATGCTCTTTTTCTGCTCGAGCGGGTGGTAGACCTCCACCGGTTCCGGCCGCCCCTTGACCTGTTGTGGCGGCAAGGCCTCGAACTCGATCACGTCCTTCGTGCTGTCATATGTAGAGCGGTCGCATAAGATCGGGATGAGCGCTTTATCGACCAGGCCGGGCAGGTTCTTGCCCGCTCCCATCAGGCGCGCCGACAGATTGACCGCGTTCCCGATGATGGTGTACTCGCGGCGGATGTCGTTGCCAATCGAACCGCAAAAGATCCGCCCGGTGGTCACGCCGATGGAGCTGTGCACGCCCAGTGCGATCAATTCCTTGCGGATCATCAGCGCCGCCAACACGCCGCGAGCCGGGTCATCTTCGTGGGCAAACGGTGGCAGGCCCAGGGCCGCCACGATGGTGATGCCCTTGTCGTCCACGTTGATCTTATTGATGCTGCCTTCGTAGCGATAGACAGAACGCTGGATCAGCCGTGCGATCGACTGGGCATCTTCCAGCGACATCTCCTCGTCGATATCCGGCAGATTGATGAACAGCACGGTAATACGACGCAGTTCGGCAATCCAGCCGGACTGGCCGGCCACCAGGCGGTTAACGATCGCGCCCGGGATATAGGCGCGCAGCGAACCCTGGGCGTCTTCAGGAATGGTGAGTTCCTTCCAGGGCGTCGAAAACCGCGTCCTTTGCTTCAGGCCTTCCAACCTGCCCGCTTCGATCACCTTCTCTTTGACGGGAAAACGGATAGGCTCGGCTATACAATCCTCCGCGATCCCTTCCCATGCGGAAGGGGTGACCAGGATATCGCCGGCGTCTGCCAGGTTATTGGCAATACCCAGCTCGATCAGCGGCGACCCGGTAAGCAAAAATTCCCAGCGGTTGAACACCCCGCCAACGTGCACGTGCTCGATTTGGCCGCTGGCAATGGCCAGCTTGAGGAATAAAGCCGATTCTTCGAATTGATAATTGATCAGTCTCTCGCGGATTTTGAGGGCGCATTCGGCCGCGTGCAGGCTCCACCTGCGGCGGTCGGGCGCGGTGATTCCGCCTTCAGTCCCTGCTTCCACCGTCCAGGCGGCGATGACCGCATCCCCGGCAAATTTGACCACGTCTCCCCCGTACTCGTGCACGATATCGATCAATTGCCCGAAGTATTCGTTCAAAATTCTGGCCAGCGTTTCCACCCCGGTGGGCCCTCGTTTGGCCAGGCGTTCGGTCAGTAAGGTAAAGCCCGAAATATCCGCAAACAAAACGACCGCTTCAAAAACCTCAGAAACAGGGGCTTCGATGGGAGCAGGGTCGGCAAGCACCCGTTTCTTGATTAAGCGAGGCACGTAGCTGGAAAATACTTCTGTTAACGCGGGATCCGCCATCCAGTCCATCTCCTTTGGCTGAGGACATGACAGTCTAAACCGACAATGATGATACACTAAACCAGATTTAGTGGTAAGGGGGAAATGCGAAATTTGGCATGTTTTGATACACTATAATCACTTTAAAAAAGATCTCTACCGTTTCTGGCGGAAAAATACCGAAAATTGGGTTGTGAGTGCGTACGCGCTCACAACCCAATTTTCGGGCCTCCATCGCGCTAAAAACGTGAGAACCAAAAAGGAAAACTCATGAAAATCTTAACGGTTGACGTCGGCACCGGCACCCAGGATATTTTCCTGTACAACTCCCAACTCCACATCGAGAACGGCTTCAAATTGATTGTCCCTTCTCCGACCATGATCGTCAACAGGAAGGTCAAGGCTGCGACACAAGCCCGGGCGCCCATCCTGCTGACCGGCGTGATGATGGGCGGCGGCCCCTCGGCCTGGGCGGTGGAAGCGCATGCCCGCGCCGGGCTGCCCGTCTACGCCACCCCGCAGGCCGCAAAAACGCTCAACGATGAATTGGACAAAGTGCGCGAGTCGGGGATCGAGATCATTTCGGACGATGAAGCTGCCGCCCTGCCCAACTCCGTCCAGCGCATCGAATTCCGGGACTTCAACCTGCCCGCCATTCAAGCGGCTTTATCGCCCTTCGGAATCGACCTGTCCGATCTGGACGCGGTCGCGGTAGCCGTCTTCGACCACGGAGATGCGCCTCCGGGCGTCTCCGACCGCCAGTTCCGCTTCGATTACCTGGACGAGCGCATCCGCGCCAACCCCCATTCCGGGGCAAGGAACTCGCTGTCCGCGTTTGCCTATCGTGCGGAGGATATTCCCCCTATCATGACGCGCTTGCAAGCTGTGGTCGAACTCGGCCGGCGATCTCCCCTGCCCGCTGGTCGTGATGGACACGGCCCCTGCCGCTGTATTGGGCGCCTCGCTCGACTCGACCGTGGCGCAACGCGAGCAAACGATCATCACCAACATCGGCAACTTCCACACCCTGGCCTTCCGCATGGGGGAAAACAGCATTGAAGGCGTTTTCGAGCACCATACCGGCGAGATCGACCTGCCCAAGCTGGAGTCCCTGCTCGTGCGGCTGGCCGATGGAACCTTGCAGCACAAAGACGTGTTCGACGACATGGGCCACGGCGCGCTGATGTATTCGGAGGAACCCTTCGCGTTTGGGAACGATGCGTTTGATGTGGTTGTTACAGGGCCGCGACGATCGATGTATAGGACGGAGGACCGGGGACCGGGGACTGGAGAAGCCACTCGCCGTCATCCGTCTCCCGTCCTCCGTCCCTACTTCGCTGCTCCCTTCGGGGACATGATGATCGCCGGTTGTTTTGGCCTGCTGGCGGCCACGGCGCAGGTCCTGCCCGATTTGGCGGAGGCAATCCACGGGTCGATTCAGGAAGCGGGGATGGGGCGTCCGCCCTGGGAAGCGGACTGACCCGTCCGTCTTTCTCTGGTAAACTTGCCCCCGTGACTCGCGCCTTTCGCCTCATCAAACTGGTCTTCCTGGTGGTTAGCATCTTCCTGTGCTTGGCCATCCCGCTTGCAGGACTGGTCTCGACGGTCAGGAACTGGGACGGCACCTGCCAGGGTTTTAACCACGAAGAAACGAGCTGTGCGTGGTGGCAATTCGCCGGCATGGAAATGGTCTGGACCTCATTTTTGTTCATCCCCTTCCTGTTCATAGCGGCCGTGGTCTGGTTAGTGATGGCGGCCACCCAGTTTATTGCTGCAAAGAAAGTTTCGTTGCATAAGAAATCCGATGGTTGAGTAGTGAGCGTTTTTTGCGACCGTATCGCCCATCCTGGCCGACGGGCCGGGGGAACTCTCAGGTTCCACAACAACAAATTCTCGGATCTGCTCAGGCGTAGCGAGAAATCCCGAAAAATGGTGTGCGTGGGGGCGTACGCCCTCACGCACACCATTTTTCGGTTCTCTTCTATACCATAAGCCAAGTAGTCACAAAATATCTTTTGAAACGTGGTGGTTTCGATACGGGCCTCTCTATCGTTCGGCCCTACTCAACCACCGAGGAGTACCATACATGTGCGGTATCTTCGGATACGTAACAACCAAAGAAGAAAACCTCGGCCCGATCCTGATCGAGGCCGCCGAGCGCCTGACCTATCGCGGTTACGACTCGGTTGGGGCAGCGACATTAAACAACGGCAAATCGACCTGCGCAAAGATGTCGGCAAGGTGGATGTGGTGTCGGAAAAGTACAACTTCGCCGAAATGACCGGCTCACGGGGTATTACCCAGTTGCGCTGGGCTACCTTCGGCGAGCCCTCGCAGGTCAATTCCCAGCCTCACATCGACTCGGACGGCGACCTGGTCGGCGCGCATAACGGCAACGTGGTCAACAACGTCGAATTGCGCCAGGAGTTCATCGCGGAGGGCCTGACCGTGCGCTCGCAAAACGACGGTGAAACCTGCGTGCACGCAGTGGAGCGCTACATCAACCGTGGCTACGAGTTCATCGACGCCATCCGCCTGGCGTACGGCGACCTGGAAGGCGACTACGCCTTCGTCATCGGCCGCGCGGACGACGACAAATTGTATGCGTTCAAGAAAGGCTCGGGGATGGTGGTCGGGCTGGGCGAGGGCTTTACCTGCGTCTCGTCGGACCTGCCTTCTATCCTGCCCTTGACGCGGACCATCGTCCGCCCGCAAGATGGCGAGATCGTCACCCTTTGGGCCGAGCGCGTCGAGCTGCGCTCCGTCAAGGACGGCAAGTTGATCGAGCGCGAACCCGAGCTGGTCACCGAGAGCATGGACGCGGTCCAAAAGGGCGGGTACCCGCACTTTATGCTCAAAGAGATCCACGAGCAGCCCCAGGTGGGGCGGGAGCTGCTGCACCTATTGGCGGGCAGCCCGGAAGTGTCGGTATTGATTGAGAAAATGCAGCGCGCCCGGCACCTGTACTTCATCGCCTGCGGCACCAGCTACCACGCCGCCGTGGCCGGGTCGGTTTACTTTGCCCAGCTGGCGGGCAGGGCGGCGATCCCGGTATTGGCCCCGCAGTTCATCGCCCAGTACGCGCCCGCGGTCGGGCACGAAGACGTCGGCCTCTTCGTCAGCCAATCGGGCGAGACCAAGGACGTGCTCAACGCGCTGGAAGCTGCCGAAGCGCGCGGCATGGACTGTTACGGGCTGGCCAACGTGGTCGGCTCGACCCTGACGAAGGCCACTTCGTTCTGCCTGCCCTTATGCTGCGGCTACGAAATCAGCGTCCCCGCCACGAAGACGTTCACCAACCAGGTGATCACCTTCCTGTACCTGGCTTACCGCATGGCCGGCCTCGATACGCGCGCGTTAGAGACGATCCCTGCATGGATGGAAAAAACGTTAGAAGCTGTGGCCCCCCAGGTTGAGCAGATTGCCGCCGAAATCAACGAGTGGGACGACATGTACTGCCTGGGTTACGGCGCGACCTATCCCATTGCACTCGAAGGCGCGCTGAAGCTGAAAGAGATTACCTACGCCCACTGCGAGGGCATGCTCTCGACCGAGTTCAAACACGGGCCGCTTTCGGCGGTCAGCAAGGGATTCCCGATCCTGTTCGCGGCCGGGCCGAAGGATGTACCGCTGATCGTCAGCGGCATCAACGAGGTCAAGGTACGCGGCGCGCGCGCCATTGCCATCGGCGAGGAAGACGCCCGCCTGCGCGCCAATGCCGACGATTTGATCGCCATCCCCAAATCGGACCCGCAAATCAATTCGTTGCTGGCGGTGCTGCCGCTGCAATTGCTCTCCTATCATATGAGCGTGATGCGCGGATTTGATCCGGATTTTCCCAGAAATCTGTCCAAGACGCTCACTGTAGATTAAGCGTAGGTCACGCTTGCAGCGTGACCTACTGATTTGTATAGGGAACTGTCACGTTAAAAACGGGACCTACTTCTACCCATCTTTCGGGATTTTTCCCGTCGGAAGCGGTAGAGCCATTATTCTTTTGCCCGCAACCACAAGCGACCAAAAGCAGGTAGATCGACGCTCAACTTTCCCTGCTCTCCATCGCTCACCCTGCCGTTCCCAAACAAAACCTTGAAGGATGTGCCGGATGTCTGCCCCGTAGGTATGGTTGCGGATGCCGGCTGCGCCGTAAGGTTATGTACCAGGACCAGGGAAATGCTTTCCGGGCTTCCTTCAATGGATGGATAACCGGAAACAAGCACCTGGTTATCGTCCTCTTCCGGATCCATGACCTCAACCGGACAAATCCCAATTTCCGGGCAGTTCTTTCGGACAGCGATAAGCTCCTTGATGTACTGCAAGAAAGATCCCGGGCTCTGCCTGCTGGTCGGAAACATTGACCTGCTCGTACCCATACGGCCCCGCGCTGATCACCGGAGCGATCAAGCGCTGTGCCTTGGAAAAGCCGGCATTCCTCTCCTTAGACCATTGCATCGGCGTGCGGACTGCTGTCCGGCCGGAGAGCGCCAGGTCATCGCCCATCCCGATCTCGTCGCCGTACATCATCAACGGGGTGCCGGGGGCGGAAAACAACAGGCTGTAGGCCAACTCGACTTGCTGCCTGTCCATGCCATGGCCGTTTTCCGAAAGCATAGGCGCCAGCCGCCTGCGGATCCCGCGCCCGTAGATGCGCATGTATTCCTCCGGCGCAAATTTCTCGAAGACCGCTTGCCTCTGCTCTTCCGGCATTTTCTCCAGGGAAAACTCATCGTGGTTGCGCAGGAAGTTCAACCAGACGTCCTTTTCAGGCGGAATGTATATATTCTTCAAATAGTCGCGGAGTGGATGGGCTTTGCCGCGCGCAAACGCCAGCAGAACGTGAGGGCCGAGCATAAAGTTGAAGAGCATGTTCATTTCCGAGCTGCCGCCAAAAAAGTCTCCCATCTGATGTCCAGGGAAACATTGGCCTCCCCCAGTAACACTGCCTCTGACTTTCGGCTTGTAATGTAATCGATTGAGTTCCCTGAAGATTTCATCCGGGTGATCCGGTTTTGTCTCTTCCAGTCCCTTTCGCCTGGGTCATGAGCGGGGCCGCGTCGAAGCGAAACCCGTCCACGCCCAACGATAGCCAAAAATCGACCGCTTTAAAAATTTCTTCCCGCACTTCCGGATTGGCAGACTTTAGCCCGGGCTGAAAATGGTAAAAGCGGTGAAAATAGTATGCCTTGGCCAACGAATCGTAGGTCCATACGCTATCCTCTTCTCCGGGGAAAATGGGGCCACCGCCGGCAGGCTTTTCGGGCGGCTGCTCTGTCCACGAGTAGTAATCCCGGTAGCGCGAGGCAGGATCTCGCCGGGAGGCCTGGAACCAGGGGTGCTGGTCAGAGGTGTGATTCATCACCAGGTCGACGACCAGGCGCAGGTTCCGTTTCTTGGCCTCCTGGACCAGGTCGAGGAAGTCATCCAGCTCGCCAACGCGCGGATCGATCCGGTAGTAATCGCGGACGTCATACCCGTTATCGAGCAGGGGCGTGTCGAAAAAGGGCAGCAACCAGAGGGCATCGACGCCCAGATCGACCAGGTAGTCCAGCCGCGAAATCAAGCCTCGCAGGTCGCCAAAACCATCGTCGTCAGAATCCTGGAAGCGGCGGATGTCGATCCCATAAAAAAACGCATTTTCGTACCACATGCCTGCCATCTGGATTACAAGGCCCTCTCCAGTTCGGGGAGCACATGGGCGCCGAAAGCTTCAATGAACTGGTCCTGTTCTCGGTTTACGTTGTGTAAGATAATTTTCTCGAACCCGAGGGAGGCAAGTTCCCGGACCCAATCGTTAAATTCTTGCAGATCATCGGAAACCTTGACCGATTTTTTGACCGTGTCCATGCTGACCTGGTCACCCATCTCATCGAAAAGCTCGGTTGTTTTCAATTCCTCAGCCAGGGTGTTGGAAAGCAACGTAAACCGCCATTGATCGTACGCACCCTGCAAGGCCTGTTCATAGTCCGGATCGTAGGAGAGATCGGCTTTCAAAATCAAACGCTTACCTTCTCCCCCGCCCGATTGAAAGGCTTCGATGATTTTTTTCAGTTCGTCGAGCGGGCGCGCGGTGGTGATCAGGCCATCCGCCCAACTTCCCAGCCAATGGGCCGTCGATTCGCTCAAGGCCGCGCCGATGATATCCGGAACATCCGACAGCGGAATATACAGCTTGGCCTGATCCACGCTAATGCTTCCATGGTGGGTGACTGTTTCTCCCCGCCATAAGAGGCGCATGACTTGGGCCGATTCTTTGAGAGTTTCATTACGCATGGATTTGTTCGGCCAGCCCGTGCCAACGACGTGCTCGTTGAGCGCCTCTCCGCTGCCGAGGGTCAGAAAGAACCTGCCCGGGAACATCGTTTCCAGCGTAGCGACGGCTTGCGCCAGGATGGCGGGATGGTAGCGGTATCCTGGGACAGTGACAACCCCAAACGGAATCGTTGTTGCTTGCATTGCAGCGCCCAGCCAGCTCCATGCAAAACCGCTATTGCCCTGGTTCTCGCTCCAAGGATGGATATGGTCCGAGGAAAGCACGGCTTCGAAGCCTGCTTGCTTCGGCTTTTTGCACTTTTTGCAGGAGCACGTCTGGCGGGAACTGTTCATGCGATGCCTGATAACCAAGTTGGGTCATATAATTTCTTCTTCCAGTCGATTTGTATTTCGCAATCCATTCTCAAGTGGCTTTGATGGTTTGCACCCACTTGCGCTGCTATCTTCCCCCTGGAGAGCAATTCGCAATCAGCAAACGGCGCCACCAAAACTCATTCTGCCTGGGTTACAGGATCTTCAACCAGGCTCGAATGGACTTCAATCCCATCCTCTACGATCTTGTGGATCGGACATTGCTTGGACACCAAGAAGAGTTTCTCGCGCTCCCGTTCATCCAGCTCGCCCACGAGCAAAATCTCTTCCTCAATTTGTTCCTTGTAACGCTCAATTTCTTCGCAATTTTCACAGTCTTCGTCGAAAACGCGATCATATGTCAGGCGCAATTCGACCTGGTGCTAAGTTAAGCCGTGGTTTTGAGCATAGGTATGCAGAACGATCGATGTACATCCGGCCAGGCCGGCCAGGAATAACCCGTAGGGGGTCAGCTCGTGCAAATTTGCTCTTGGTTTGAATTCCTCAGAGTCTGGCTGGTGAGGGTCGGTGGAAAGGAATTCAGTTTCGAAACGGTCATTTTGTCGAAGGATTAAACGCTCAGTCATAGTTCACTCATTTCAAAAACTTGTTTTCTGCTCTCGTTTTTATAATAGGACTTAGGCAAAATACGGAGGAAGAACCGGAAATATCTTTTTGCGAAGTACGTAAGTTCTGCATAAGTAACTATAAAAACGAACGAAAAATGAAACAAGTGGGGATTTCCCCGTTCAATCTGAGGTATTTCCCCCTAAATGAACGGGCTAGCTTATTACAACCCAACTAAAGATATAATGCCTTAAACATCTCAGACAAGATTATGTAATTTCAGGAAATCACAGAATTACTTCGGGTACTCCTTCAACTTTTGTGACTTACTGAATTTCGATTGATCCAACATCCCCGGAGGAGAATCATGAAACAACACCTTCACCTTATCACGTTAGGTGTCCGCGATTTTGAACGTTCTTACAAGTTTTACACCGAGATATTAGGCTGGAAGCCCGCCTCCGCCAGCCAGGATGATGTTGCTTTTTTCCAGGCCGGAGGCGTAGTCATCAGCATCTTTACACGCGAGAAGCTGGCTGAGGATGCCTTGACGTCACCCGAAGGGAGCGGCTTTGCGGGCGTAACGCTGGCCTACAACGCGCGCAGCGAAGCGGAAGTGGACCAGATTATCAGCGACCTGGAGGCCAAAGGTGTGCAGATTGCCAAACAGCCCCAGAAGGTTTTCTGGGGCGGGTATAGCTCCTATTTCGTCGACCCGGACGGCTTTTTCTGGGAAGTGGCCTACAATCCCTTCTTCCCGTTCGATGACAGGGGCAACCTGCGGTTAGAGTGATTATTGTGTAGCGCAATCCCGTTTTCCCCAAGAACCTGCTCAAAATACCGGGGTTATTAATATCAGGACTTACGGCGTTCGCAAAAAGATGCCGGAAATAAGGGGTGCGGGCTACATCTGCACCCCTTATTTCCGGGCTTCCCTCAATCAACTGCGTAACTCCCGAGCTAGTCAGGTGTGGCCGGAGGTGTATAATTTGCATCCAGACACTTGAACGGATTTTTCGGTCTTATTTTCCTTTCGTCGCAACAGGGGTAGACATGAGAATCGGGAATCGAACCATCCGGCAACAGGTTAAGGAAAGGGCGATCTCGGTATGCTTACCAACCAATCCAATAGCGTCAGTCTAGCTGGCGAGCAGCGCTACCGCCACCTTTTCGAAAATATGCCCGTTTGCATCTTCGTCGTCGACCTGACAGCCTCCCCAGCCCTCATTATGGAGCTTAACCGGCAAGCGGAGCTGGTCTACGGGTACCAGGCTGCCGAGTTGGTTGGGAAGCCAGCAGTCCAGCTCGTGCCGGAAGAATCCAGGGAAAGCGTCCAGGACATCTTGCAGCAAGTCCAACGGGGCGAGAGAATAAACACCACGACCACCAACCGGCGCCGAGATGGCACCACGTTTCCTGTGCGAATCGTTGCCACACTCGATCCAACCGATAACGGCCACATGCTTATCGCCGTTGAAGATATCACTGCTGAACAGCAACGCCGCAGCGAAGTGGAAGCGATCGATTCTGAACGCCTGCGCATTGCCCACGAGATGCACGACAGCGTGGCGCAAAACCTGGCCGGGTTACGCTTCAAATCGGCGCTATGGCTTCAGTTGGCCGATTCGGCTTCCCCTGCCATGCAGGCCGCGCTGGACGAACTGCAGGCCGTGCTCACCGCCGCCATCGAAAACATCCGCCGCGCCATCTTCGCCTTGCGCCCCGTAGACCTGGAATCGCTGGGCTTTTTTCCTGCGCTGAAGCAACTGGTGACAAATTTTGGCGACCAGAATCAACTGGTTGCCCAACTGGAAGTTTCTGAACCCCAAACTACTCTTCCCCTTTCCTACGAATTGCCCTTGTTCCGCATCATCCAGGAAGGGTTGAATAACATCACCCAACACGCCCGCGCCAGTTCGGTGCTGGTTCGATATAACGTGGATACAGCAGGCGTCGTCGGTGTCTCCCTACGCGACAATGGCTGCGGCTTCGATACGCATCAACTCGGCACGAGCGATCATTCCGGACACTTTGGCTTGCGCCAGATGCGCGAACGGATCCTGGATTTGGGCGGCTCCCTGGATATCCACAGCGCGCCTGGCCAGGGCACGGAACTGCTGATCAGCTTGCCGCTGCTGGGCACAGAGATCGCCAATGCCGCCAGTTAGGCTGCTGCTCGTCGATGACCATACCCTGGTGCGCCAGGGTTTGCGCCAATTGTGCGAGGGGCTGGGCAATTTCAAAGTCGTAGCAGAAGCGGAGAATGGGGCTCGAGCAGTGGAGCTGGCCCAATCATCCCTACCGGATGTGATCCTGATGGATATCGTCATGCCCGATATGGACGGCGTGCAAGCTATCTGCCAGATCATGGATGTGACGCCTGCCGCCCGCATAATCGTGCTGACCATGTATCGCGAAGAACAATACATGCTGGATGCCATCCGGGCAGGCGCGCGCGGCTACCTGCTCAAGACCGTGGATGCTAAGGATCTAATCACGGCCATCGAGGCTGTGCACCGTGGCGACTACCTGATCGACCCCATCATCGCCGCGCGTGTGCTAAGCGAGTTCCACCTGACCATGCCGGAACCAGCGCGGATCGAGCCGCTGACCGAGAGCGAGATGGCCGTCCTACGCCTGGTGGCCCGGGGCGTGGAAAACGAGCACATCGCCCAGGGACTGAACTACTCGGTCTATACCGTGGCCAACCGTTTGCGCACCATCTATGCCAAGCTGCACGTCACCAACCGCACCCAGGCTGCCCTGTACGCTTTGCGCCAGGGCTGGGCTGCGCTGGACGAGTTGACCGCATAGTCCGCGCTCGGACTGTATCCCCTCCCAATTACAAATTTTTGTAGCGAATCTACCCAAAATTAGATTGGTTTATGTCTATCGCCGCGTGTTGGATAGGCCTATGATGAGATTAATAAATCCGGAGGATGGTTCGGACTCCCGCTTTTTACTTACAACTTCGTTTGCGACCCCAAAAGGGGGCTCTCCATGCACGACGACTACAGCGACCTGCTCATTTGTATCCGCCCACACGACGGCACAGCCTACCCTGTCGAGGCGGCCTTGAGCGATGGTAGCGTCTACGAGGGCGCACTCGCGCTGACGGAAGCTGATTTGCAGAAGCTGCTGTCACTCGATCTTGAACCGAACGAATACGGTTTGCAGCTTTTCGAGATACTTTTTCGAGGCCGGATTGGCACAGCCTATGCTGTTGCCAGCGGGCTGGCGCGTAAACAGAGCGCGGGCCGGTTGCGGGTTAGGCTGCTCCTCCCCAGCGATCTCCCAGTTGGCCTCCAAACCCTCAAGTGGGAGCGCCTTTGCCAAGAGGAGGCCGGGCTCAAGCTGCCTCTCGCTATCTCCGAACTCACTCCATTTTCACGCCACAGTGCGCTTTCCCGCCAAGAACCAACGCCGCTCGACGCGCCCTACATTCACCTCTTGATCGTGCTTTCATCGCCCAGCAACCTCGCCAGCTACGGCTTGGTTGATATTGATGTATCCGCCGAACTGCGCAGGCTAGCCCTTGCCTTGAAAGAAGTGCTGGATAGTCAGCGCTGCCGCGTGACCATCATGCCAGGCAGGGAGGGCAAGACGCTGGCCCCGGACGTGCGCCAGATGCTCAAATCCGCACATTGTACGATCATCAGCGGTCCATCTACACTCGATGCCATCAGCGAGCAGATGCGCGGCCAGCATGTGCTCCATTTTCTGGGCCATGGACACTACTTGCAAGGGGAAGGCGCGCTCTATCTGGAAGAGCCCGATGGCACAGTTGGTATTGTGCAAGAAGACGAGTTGGCCGCCAGGTTGGGGAGTACACAGCTTCAGCTCGTCTTTTTGGCCGCCTGCGAAAGCGCCCGGCGCGATGAAGAAGTGCAGACCAAACAGGTCGATACCGGTGATACTGATCGGGGATTGGCGACTACTCTGGTGGCTGCCGGGATTCCAGCCGTGGTGGCGATGCAGGCGAAAGTGAGCGTCGATGGTGCCTATAAACTGACGGGTGAATTCTACCGCCGTCTCTTTCTCGAGCATGGATCAGTAGACCTGGCGCTCAACCAGGCGCGCAAGCTGCTTTATGATGGCAGTGATGACGAATGGGCCACACCGGTGCTATACACACGCTTGCCAAGCGGCCAGCTCATGCATGTCAACCCGCTTTTTGCCGCCCTGCAACTGGCCAGCACCCACACCGACTATGCTATTTTCCAAGACACAACATACATTTCATTACCGATTCATGCCATGCATATCAACAGCGGCCAGCAATTCACTTACTTTGACGCGCCGGATGTGCAGGCAACCGGCACCGTCGGGTTAATCGACGCTGCCTGGCAATGGCTCAGCGATCCAACGCCGCCCGGTTCGTTTCTCATGATCCTGGGTGGTCCGGGAACCAGCAAATCGACCCAACTCAAGCAATTGAGTTGGAAAACCATTGTCAATGGTCTGGCCTGGGAGGGCAAAGACCGTTCTCTACCCATATATCTGGATCAGCAACCACTGCCCTTTGCGGGGGCAATCTCGGCCGAGTTGCTGGAACAACAAATCCTCGAAAAACTCAAACACTTCTGGGGGTATCTGTCGGCATCCAGACTGACCCACCTGCCCGACTTTGTCCGTCTGCGTGTTTTTGTCAATGGCGGCGATGCATTACCCGAGGTTGCTGCCGATCTGGTCGAGCAAATGGCGCGCCTGGCGCACAACAATCCCAGGCACCAGTTTGTGTTGGCGATCCAGCCGATCACGATCAACTGGGCACAATTCGATGGCGAGGAGATTGCGCCGCCACATGTTCTTGCGATCCAACCGCTGGCGCAAGGCACCCTACGCCATTTTCTGGAAGCACAGGATGGCTTCGGTCGAAAATTGCTCGATGCCATTCAGGATTCATATCTTTTCGATCTGGCAAGCATTCCCTACTTCGCGATCAAGATGTGCAATCGCGCCCGAACCGGAACCATGCCGGTTTCGCGGACCGACTTTCTAAAACAGGTGATCGATGCAGGGGTAGCCAAGCTGCCGCCGGGCGAAGGGATGCGCGCCAATGCCCTCCACACCCTGCGTACGCTCGCCTGGGAAATGCAATGGCGGCGCGACCCGCTCTGGTCGATCAACGATGCATTCGTCGTGATGCAACGTGTACGAGAGAACCGCGGCTACGATCTCGAAACGTTGTATTCGGTGCTCGTGAAAAATGATCTCCTGCAACCGGTAGGGGAAGACAGCCTGCGCTTTGCATACCGGTCGCTACAAGCATACCTGTGTGCCGAAGCGATCCTCGACCTGCCCGACCGTGACCGGCTCGTGGAAGAGATCATCGGGACACTGGGCTTCCCGTCAGGGTTGCGTTGGTGGCAAGAGACGGTTGTCATTCTGTGTGGGTTGCTGGCAGGTAAGCCTCAACCAGAAGCCCTAAGGATTTTGCGTCACTTGCTAGAGCCATTGGTTTTTGGCACAAATTTGCTGGAGGGTGAAGCGATCTTTCTGGCCGCCCGCTGTTTGGTGGAATGCCACCAACATGGACACAAACGCGACCTACAGGATCTCGACCAGCACGTTATCTTGGCGCTGCGTTGGCGCGCCGACAGCGGCAACGAAACAGAATGGATGCAACGCCTGCAGGCAACCCAACTGTTGGCGCACCTGGCCATGCCACAGGTCACAATCGAACTGGCACAAAAAGCCTATGAGAAGGTTCGTAAAAACCTGGTGAATGAATGGGATTACGAATTCAGCAGTGTCAGGTTCGCCGCCGCAATCGGCCTGACAAAGCTTGGCCCTGCTGCCGCAGCCAGATCACTGGCGCAGATCAATCCGGAGCTGCCAGCGCTCTTTAAGGCCTGGAAAGGCAGAAATGTCGATGCGGTCATCAAATTCTCGCAAATGTCGGCAGAACATGGACTTCAAGGCATCGCTGCGCTGGCACTGGGTGATCTACATGGACGTTTGCAGCACAATGGCAACAAGGCCGACAGGGCGTTCGAGCGAACTCTTCGACATGTTTTGCGATGCAGATACGCGCCAGTCAGTGCGCTGGCCGGTTGCCGATGCACTCTCGCAATTGGATTTAACCCTGATAATGGAACGAGTGATTTATCCTCTCCTGCCTACTCCCAATGCTGTAAAGATAGCCAGACCCGATAAGATCAGAAAGTCGTTGGCCTATCTGATCGGGCTGCTGCGCTCGAATGACCCGCAAACGCACCAGTTTCTGCTCGAAGAATGCCTTGGACTTAAAGACCAACGCCCCTTACATGGAGATTCGAGTACGTGGTCAACCGCCATTGGCGCGCTGGGTCGGATCGCCGATCAGTCAGATGCGCCGATCCTTGTTGAGATCGCACGCGGTCGGCGCCAGGGCACTCAATTGGAGAAGTTGTTTACCAATCCAACCCAACGCAATTACCTGCGCCAGGAAGCGATTACTGCCCTGGCCAATCTTGGCGGCTTGGATTTGCTTGATGCGCACACCCGCGAGGAATTGGCCAGCGATCCCGCTTAACCCCTATTTTTTATAGGACGATGCGTACCCTGTACTGGTGGCGTGGAACACGTTCCGCAACTGTTTCCAAGCCAGGCAAGGATAAGACGCCCCAGGTTCACTCTGAGGATCATCTCCAAAATGTTGGAGTATCCAAACCCTCATTGCCTGCTTCAAAACCAAAAAGGCCCCGTCCACCTGTGCCTGCGCCGAAGGAACCGGCTGACCCACGGCCACAGTCCCCGATCGTAAACAACCCCCGGACATCTTCTCCGTCTGCTCTGCGCGCAATCGCTGAACAAGAATTAATCTATGTAAATGGTGTCGATGGCATGACAGGTGAGCCGTTAACGCCTGCAATTTCCGTCGCCGACCTAGCGGAAATAATCAGGGGCGAGGCAGTCGATAAAGCGAAAATCACAGAAGCAAAGGCAATCTCCCGTTCTCGTAACAAGAAAACGCTGGGGTTGCCCGATGGTATCTCGCCCACGGACGTCAAAAAGGCAGGTTGGGCGGTCGTTTTCCACAAAGACGAGGATGCCGCAGTCAAGAAGGAGGTGATGCGACTTTATGAGCACCGCCGTAAGCAAATTGGCGAAGATAGGATAGTCAAAGTGCTGGAATATGACGGTCAGGCCAGTTCCCATGAGTGGCTGGCCAGCTACAAGGTAAGCGCCGGTAACGTCTATCCCTGGCGGGTGCCCTATTATCTGCTTCTGGTCGGCGGGCCCCAGCGCATTCCCTTCGATTTTTGCCAGTTATTGAGTTCTGGAATATGCTGTCGGACTGCTCCATTTTGATGACGCCGCAGCCTATGGCCGTTATGTGGACAGTGTGATCGCCTATGAAACAGGCGAGGCCAAACCGCGCGGTAAAGAGGCGGTCTTTTTTTCCACCAGGTATGACCGCGCCACCGAACTCAGCGCTGCACATTTGGCCGCCCCCTTGGCAAACGGCGTTCCCGCCCAGGATGGCGAGCCCGCCCAGCCCGCTGTAGCGGAGGACAAAGGTTTTGCCACCCGTCGTATTTGGGACAGCGCCGCTACCGTTTCAGCATTGGCTCAAGTATTCGCACCACCGGCTGCCAGTGCGCCTCCCGCCTTTCTCTTTAGCGCCAGCCATGGCGCCGGAAGTTCCCAGCCTTCCCCTGATCAGCCTCACTTTCACGGAGCGCTCGTGTGCCAGAACATCGCCGGCCAATACCGCGATAAATTTACTGCTGCTCTGCTTGCCAACACATCGGCTGTGCGCGTGCATGGCCTGATCGCCTTTCTCTTCGCATGTTACAGTGCTGGCACACCGCAATTTGACCAGTATAGCCAGCATAGCACGGCTAGCGGATTCAAACCGTTGGAGATTGCCAAGCAGCCATTTCTAGCTGCCCTGCCCAAGGCGCTGCTCAGCCATCCCCAGGGCGGCGCGCTGGCATGTATCGGTCACATCGAGCGCGCCTGGGGCTATTCCTTCAGCACCAAAAAGCTGGGCGATCAATTGATTCCATATCAAAATGCGGTGGGACGCATCCTGGGAGGCCTGCCCATCGGCTACGCCCTGACCGATATGCGCCAGCGCTTTGCCAGTCTGGCCGCCAGTGTGGGTGAAACCCTGGAGAAAGAAAAGAAGTTCGGTCTGATTGTCGATCCTGCCCAACTCGTCGCCGACTGGGCCCAACGCAACGACGCCGGCGCCTTTGTGGTCATCGGCGACCCGGCGGTCTGTTTACGAGCGGAAATGTTGGTGTGAGGTTTGAGAACATCGGAAATCAAGTTAGTGGCGAGATTAAAAGAAAAGTGATTGGGTTTGCACCAATCTCTTAACTCCAATAAAAAATCAAAACAAGGAGAAAACAAAATGGCAAACAAACCAGGAACCCCTTTAACCGCTGTTGAAGGTTTTTCATCGGATGCGGCCAGTCGTCTGGCGGAGTTGTGGATTACCACGGCCGAGGAATTCGCCAGCGCAGCCTATCAGCCCCCCATCCAGGCTGATCAAGACGATCCAAATGATTATCCTGATGGGCGCGGTCAGCTAGCCACTTATCTTGGCCTGGCGACTAATGACGTGGAAATATTGCTCCGCGCGGTCGAAGCAGTCCTGCCCGAAGGCGTATCCTTTGACGAGCAAATTATCCCCGTGGCGATGGGCGCTCTGCCGGTGGAAGACGTTGCCAGCCCCGAGGATGAGCCGGTCTCCTTCGCCGAGCTGCCCGTGAGGATAGACCTGCGCGCCATGATGCCTCCCGTGCGCAATCAAATGTATCGCGGCACCTGTGTGGCTCACGCTGTCACTGCCGTGCGCGAATATCTGCTGGGCGCGCCCAGCGCTGGTGGTGGTGGCGGCAACGGTGATGGCGGAGGCGGTGTCAATCTTTCGGAGCAGTATCTGTATTGGGCTTGCAAACAACGCGATGGCTACCCTGGCTCAGGTACCTATATCAGCACTGCGATGACAGTTCTACAGGAGTTGGGAGTTTGCCCGGAATTGGTTTGGCAATACAATGAGTACCCTATCGCCAGCGACGAAGGCCAGGGACCGCCGCCACCGGATGCGGACAGTGAAGCCACACCTTATCGCATCACCAACTCCACCTATATCTCACCCCGCTGGGTAAATTCGCTGAAGGAACAATTAGCAGCCGGATCGCCCATTGCCTTTCAAGTCCCGTTGTATTCATCGTTCCAACAACCCTACGGCTTCCGGGGCGGCGATGTACGCATGCCATTGCCGAACGAAAAATTAACAGGCTATCATGCCATGTGTATGGTCGGCTATGAGGATGATGCTGGCGTGCCGGGTGGCGGCTACTTCATCGTGCGCAATAGTTGGGGCAAAGCCTTTGGCCATGATGGTGAAGTGGCACCTGGTTACTGCCGCCTGCCCTACGAGTATATGACTCAGTATGGCAATGCTGCGTACACAGCAGGAGGGAACATGGATGAGATTGAGATCATCGAACACACCCAATTCAAATTCCGCGCAACTGCAATCCCGGGCGATCGAGACCGCCATCGCTTGCGACCAGAGCATAATACCAGCCGCAATTTCAGCCCACCCGAATTCTGGAACAATGGCGACATTGTAGAAGGGGACGAGCTCTGGGCAGCCGACGGGGAATTATGGCTTCGTGTGGAAGCCGTTACCGAAAAATCAACCAATACCCAGGTTTTGCTCTTCAACGAGGAACGCTGGACAAGTATCTATCACCAGGGTAAACGCATCAGCGTTCTGGAGTCCCAGCAAATGCCAATGGGAGAATGATGAACGATCCAGCGTCCCCAGCGACACCTGCCAGTCCGGTGTGTGTAATCGTTATAGACGAAATTGCCGGCCAGGCGGGTGTTGCTGCGTATTGAAGGGAGAATACCTGAACGAATCATCCTACAGCTACAAATTATTGTAGCAAAATAGACCAAAAAGCAAGTAAGTTTATGTCTATCGCCGCGCGATGGATGAGTATATGCTTAAATTATCGTCAACTGGTCGCGCACTCTTTACACGAAGCTGTGCATGGCAAACCGCATCCGGGCTGCCTGTTGAAAGAGCGCAATCAGCTACACTTTGCCACGGCTCGCTCGCAAGCCGATGCCAAACCTTTCAGGAGATTATAATGAACCAGTATGAAGATCACACGTACAACAAAGCCAAAGACTACACCTTGTGGAATCTCGCCCAAACGAAATTGGGCAATGGGAATTTTTGGAAACAATTTCAAATAGAGAGTCCTAGAGGATCTGGGAAATACGTTCAAATACCCGACACCAATCCTGCATATGTATATAAGGATGGCGATAAACTGAAAATCCCGCTAAACTCTCCTACATCCACTGTTCCTACAAGTATACAATCCGGATGGCACCTGTGCAAAAAGTGTGCTGGATTGTTTTATCAATCAACTTCAATAAATGACCCCTGTCAGGGTGGCGGTAAACATGAATTCGATGCCGCCGACCACAAATTGACAAAAACGGCAACCTGGAACGATATACCGGCACAAGGGGCTGACCAACAAGTCAATTGGGCTTATTGTACGAGATGCCATGTACTGTTTGATGCCAGTGATAAAGAACACAATTGGTGTTATCCTCCCCAACCTAAAAAAACTCACGTCTCTCCCACAGGTAATGCAAGTGGCCACTACATCCTGCAAATGGTTCCAACAGATCAGGCTAAGGCTTTTTACAAGTGTTCCAAGTGCGGTGGGTTGTTTTCGAAACAAGGGGATAATGTAAACAGAGCAAGTAAATGTAACGCTGGCGGAGCACATCAGACAACTCCAGGTTTTTATTATCTCGTCTCCTAAACAGAGGCAGTCGTTTCGGAGATGCTCTCTCTCATCCCAGCATAAAGAGGGTGATCCTTGTTCGCCCTCTTTCCTGCCTCCAATCCACTTTCTGGCTGGCTGGCGGGAGTTACCCGGCAGGCCTCCATCCATTTCATCCCGAGACGACCCGCAACATGACTCAGGCTTCCTGCAAGACCACGATCGACGTATCGGCTGACGCCACCTGGCAGGTGATCAGTGATTTCGGCGCGGCGGGCCAGTATCTCTCCGGGATCGTCAACTGCACGCTGGAGGGCGCAGGGGTTGGCGCTTTGCGCACCTTGACCAGCGCCGATGGCAGTATGATCGTCGAGCGCCTCGAAACGTGGGATGAAATTGCCCGGGCGCTCAGTTATAGCCTTCTAACAGACACCCCCTTCCGCAACTGCCGGACTTCCATGGCCGTGAGCGAACTGGGCCCTGGCCGGGCCGAACTGGATTGGGCAGCAACCTTCCAGGCTGATGGGATTCCGGTGAGCGAAGCTGTAGAAATGTTGGAAGCCGCGCTGTCAGAAAATTGCCGCGCGCTGAAGCAGTTTATAGAACGTTGAACTATTTTTAGGGTCCGCTAGAAAGGAAATCGAAATGATCAAGTTAATTCGTTCATTCGCTCTTTATGCAATGATTGGGCTGGTCCTGGTATCCTGCAATTTTAGACCCACAGCTACCCCGATTCCCGAAGTAATTCAACCCATTGAACCCCCGTCCCAGATAGTGTCCATTGAACTCAGCGTGCAGGCCAATCCCTCGATCTACGACCACCTCGACCAGGAGATCACCTACACCTATATCATCAAGAACAGTGGCAATACAAGCCTGGGTCCGGCCCAGTTCACGGTCAGCGACGGGCAGATCAGCCTGGAACCCTTTAACTGCGACAGCCCGGACAAAACCCTGGCCCCCAACGAAACCGTGACCTGCACCAAGGTGTACAAGATCACCCAGGATGACCTGAATGAAGCCTCCTTGACCAACTCCGCAACTGCTTCGGTCGGTGGCGCGGGGCCTTCTCCTGCTGTGAGCGCTAAGATCGATAAAAATGCAGCGCCTACATCGTTACTGACGCTGGCCACCTCAGCCAATCCCCTGACCTATGACCATCTCGACCAGGAGATCACCTACACCTATGTCATCACGAATAGCGGCACCGGGAATCTGGGCCCAACCCAGTTCACGGTCAGCGACGGGCAGATCAGCCCGGAACCCTTTAACTGCGGCGAAGCGGATAAAACCCTGGCCCCCAATGAGACCGCGACCTGTAGCAAGGTGTACAAGATCACCCAAGGTGACCTGAACGAGGCCTCCCTGACCAATTCCGCAACTGCCTCGGGCGGCGGCGCGGGGCCTTCTCCGTCTGTGAGCGCTAAGATCGATAAGGGCGGTAATATTGTTCAGCCTACTAATCCTACGAACCTTGTATCCGGCAGTACCATCCAGCATACGGTGGTCCGTGGGGAATGGCTGTGGCAGGTCGCCCGTTGTTATGGAGCAGCCCCAAATAACGTGATCCGGGCAAACCCACAGCTACCAATCCCCAGCCAACTGTTGCAGGGTACCATCCTGACCATCCCAAACATCGGAAGTGCGGGAACCATCTATGGCACGCCCTGTGTGGGGCTCTACGCAGTTCAATCCGGGGACACCTGGAATTCCATCGCACAGAAATACAATGCCGACCTGGTTGTCCTGCAGAGGGCAAACGCGGGCGTGCTGTCGAACCAGTTGATCGTGCCGTGTAATTCGGCGGGTGGCCCCGCAGCACCGTGCAATTCGACGGGTAACCCCACCGTCCCCCCGGCGCAAACCAAATCACTGACGCTGACCACAGCCGCCAATCCCCTGACCTACGACCACGTCGACCAGGAGATCACCTATACATATATCATCAAGAACAGTGGCAATACAAGCCTGGGACCGACCCAGTTCACGGTCAGCGATGGGCAGATCAGCCTTGAGCCCTTTAACTGCGACAGCCCGGACAAAACCCTGGCCCCCAACGAGACTGCGACCTGTAGCAAGGTGTACAAGCTCACCCAGGATGACCTGAATGAAGCCTCCCTGACCAGCTTCGCAACTGCCTCGGGCGGCGGTGTGGGGCCTTCACCGTCTGTGAGCACCACCATTAATAAAAACACAGTCACCACATCGCTGACACTGACCACAGCGGCCAATCCCTTGACCTATGACCATGTCGACCAGGAGATCACCTACACCTATGTCATCATCAACAGCGGCACTACAAGCCTGGGACCGACCCAGTTCACGGTCAGCGACGGGCTGATCAGCCTGGAACCCTTTAACTGCGGCGACCCGAATAAAACCCTGGCCCCCAACGAGATGCTGTCTTGCGCGAAGGTGTACAAGCTCACCCAGGATGACTTGAATGAAACCTCCCTGACCAACTCCGCAACTGCCTCGGGCGGCGGCGCGGGACCTTCACCGTCTGCGAGTACGAAGATCGATAAGAAGTGATCTATTTTCCAGGGACATAGATCGGGAGTTAAGCGGATGAATGGGAGCAGTCCGAAAATAAGAGCTGCGTGTGCAGCACGCAGCTCTTATTTTCGGTATCTTTTCGCAAGCTGTGTAAATCCTGACGAGATAATCCGCTACGGACAGATCACCAGGCAACCCCAGAAGATACTCTGGTAATAATTACGCAACCAAGATCATACTTAACCAACAGCGCGCCACATTTTACTGCGGCGCGCTGTGACCAGTGTTGGTTCCCCCTGCTCTATATACATGACGAGGAAATCGCCAAAAGGTTACAGGTTTTTCATAAACAAAGGGAAATCCGTCCTCACTCGCCAGGTGTGGAAGTTACAGCAGGCGCTTTATTACCAGGACGAATTCCAAAACCGGGACCAAACCTGAAACCCAGGGCCTTCCAGGAAGCCCTTATCCAGGCCTTCGAGCAGCCAGTCCGCCTTTTCCTGCGTCATCGTGCCGTCGTCAACGGCTTGCGCAATCCGTTCCCGTATATTGTCGGCCCGGACAGCGCTAAGCGCATCCCGGATCTCCTGCACGTCTACGCCCGCTTCATCGGCCAGGTCCTGTATCGTCTGGCCGTTCTCCAGGGCAGCGGATAGATCGTCGGTGCTCATATCGAGCACATTTGCTACGGCTTCGAGCGCCGCGCCGTCCAGGATACGACCCCCATGGGGTCCGCCAGGCCCGCGGCCTCCAAAAGGAAGCGGGGGATTGCTATCATCGGCAAAGACGGTTGTCGTTCCGTAGAGGCCCACGGCCAGCAGCGCAATCACCAGCGCTCCGATGGCCCATCCAAATTTCTTGTTCATTGATACGTTCTCCTTTCTAAAATGAGTTTGTTGTCGCTGCAACCTGCATGTATGATAAAAGAGACTTGTCAGAAGCATGTCAAGATTCTATGTGCAAACTGTGTGGAATTTTCGTTCGTCTCGGCGTACTTTGCAGTTTAGAATGATGGAAAGCAGATATACTCTGGATACACCCAACCCAGGAGAGAACCATGCCATCTGTGATCGATCCCCAAACCATCCACGTAGACGAAATGCCCGCCATCTGGTCTCCCGTCCAATGGGAGTTGTCCGAGGAAGAGCGAGTCGAAGCCGTCGACGAGCAGGCTACCGCTTCCCTGCTGTGGACGATGGACGCGCCTGAAGCCATCCTGCGCCTGCTGCTCAACGAGACTGAGATCCAGCGCCTGTACCAATCGCCGGAAGGGTATGACCCCGCAGAGCAAGGCGAATGGGACCAAGAGATCATGACCTTCGGCCCGTATCGCCCGATCAAGCTGGTCGAAACCGAGCGCGAACCCGACTACTTACGCCTGGTCTACAACTTCGGCGACCTGGGCTACTGGGAATTCGTGATCGAGCCGGAAAAAGTTACGATCGAACGGATTTAAGACCATCAAAAAGGAAGTTCTATGCCCACTACTCCCCTGCCTCGCTCCAAAGTCAAACAGAACCAAACCTGGAACGCCGAAAGCGTATTCGCTTCCCCCGAGGCCTTCGAGACGGAAGCGCAGAGCATCGCGAAAAGCCTGCCAACAATCAAGAAGTTTCAGGGACGCCTCGGTGAGGGATCCGAAATGCTGATCAAAGCGCTGAAAGCGATCGACAAGCTGTCGAAACGCGCTGCCAGAGTGCAGGTGTACGCAACCCTGTCCAGCGCGGTGGACAGCAACAACCAGCAGGCTGTCGCGATGTACGGAACAGCGATGAGCCTGATGGCCCAAATCGACGCAACGACCTCTTTCCTCGATCCCGAGCTTTTGTCTATCGGGGAGACCAAATTACGCCAGTGGCTGGCCGACAATCCGCGCATGAAACAGTACGTGCACTACATTGACAACCTGCTTCGCAAACAAGAGCACGTTCGTAACGCGGAAGTGGAAGAACTGCTCGGTATGCTGCGCGATCCGTTCGGCCAAACGCGCAGTACGGCCAACATGTTGGCCAATGCTGATTTCGAGTTCAAGCCTGCCAGGGACAGCCAGGGCAAAAGCCTGCCATTGACCCAGAGCACGTTGAATGCCATCCTCAAACATCCTGATCGCGAGGCGCGTCGAACGGCCTGGGAGAACTACCGTGATCAATATCTTGAGTACAAAAACACGCTGTCCAGCAACCTTGCCACCTCGATCAAACAGAACGTTTTCCAGATGCGGGCGCGTCATTTTGAGTCGTCGCTAGAGGCGACGCTCTTCACCGGCGATGTTCCGGTGGAGATGTTCCACAATCTGCTCGCGATCTTCAAAAAGAACCTGCCTCTGTGGCACCGCTATTGGAAGATCCGGCGCAGGGCCCTAGGGGTAAAAACGCTGCACCCCTACGACGTCTGGGCGCCGCTTAACGATAAAAAGCAAAAGATCCCCTTCGAAAAAGCCGTTACGTGGATCTGTGAAGGGCTCGCGCCGATGGGCGAGGAATATGTGAGCGTCTTGCGTAAAGGCTGCCTGGAAGATCGCTGGGTGGACTGGGCGCCCAACGCAGGTAAAAGAGAAGGCGCCTTCTCCACCCGCGTACCAGGCGATACCTTCCCGTTTATTTTGATGAGCTATACCGACGACGTCGGCAGCATGAGCACGCTGGCCCACGAGCTCGGCCACTCCATGCACGCCTACTACGCCGGCCGCGCCCAACCGATGATCTATTTTACCTATCCCTCGATCATCTCCGAGACCGCTTCGAACTTCAACCAGGCCATGACCCGGGCCTACCTGCTCGACTCCAACCCTGACAAAGATTTCCAGATCGCCCTGCTCGAAGAGGCCATGAGCAACTTCCACCGGTATTTCTTCATCATGCCCACCCTGGCCCGCTTCGAACTGGAAACCCACCAACGGGTCGAAAAAGGGCAACCGCTCACCGCCGATGGCATGATCGAACTGATGGCCGACCTTTTCAGCGAAGGCTTTGGCGGAGAGATGCATCTCGACCGCGAACGGGTCGGCATCACCTGGGGCACGTTCACCACCCATCTCTACATCGATTACTACTCGTTCCAGTATGCGATCGGCATCTCGGCTGCCAACGCGATTGCAAAGCGCATCCTCAACGGCACACCGGGCGCCGCAAAGGATCATATGAACTTCCTCCAAGCCGGATCCTCGCAATCTCCCATGGCGGTGTTCAAACTCGCCGGCGTAGACATGACCAGCGCCCAACCGATCGAAGATGCCTTTGCGGTTCTGGAGAATTACATCGATCGGCTGGATGAACTGACCAAGAAATAACGGCTCTACCGTCTCCGACGAGAATTCCCACGCGGCCCTTATTTCCGGTATCTCTTCATAAACTGCGTAAGTCCGGACATTAAACCCCTTGACAAATAGACGTTTATCTATATAATATCAAATAGAAGGATGTCTATATGAAGAACCAAGAAACAAATTTTGTCTGCAACCTGACCGTCCTCAGCGAGGAAGAAAGAGAACAGTTCGCCTCTGTGACAAATTCCCTGTTTGAAGCTGTGCAGGAAACGCGCGAACTGGAACAAATCCAAAATTTGGAGCGATTGTGACCGCCGTTGACCCCGTTCTGTTTGCCAAAGCCCTGGCCGACGAAACCCGCCAGAAGATCATGAGCGAGTGCTGTTGCTGTTGGCTCTCGGTGAGCGAGATCGTCGAAAAGATGGACGTATCGCAACCCACCGTCTCGCACCATTTGGCCATCTTGCGCGAAGCGGGCCTGGTCCACGTGCGCGAGGAAGGCAAACAAACCTTTTATTCCCTCAATCAGGAACGGGTCGCGTTTTGTTGCGGCCAGTTGATGATCACCTTTGCTCCCGAAACGGAGACAGCCGAAACCGTCAAGAAATCAATCGAAGGCTAAAGGAACGGGATGACCGTCCGCGGCGGCATCCCATTCTTTTTGACAACATACATAGACAAACATCGATTTAAGGAGAAAAATGACAACAAAAACCCCTATCCATGAAGCAGTTCGCGAACATTACGCCGAGCGCGCCCGCAAGAGCGACTCCTGTTGCGGACCGGACTCGTCCTCAGCCTGTTGCGACCCAAAAAACGTTATCTACCCTGAAGAGTTGCTCGCTGCCGTCCCCGGCGACGTTGCCAGCTTCAGCCTCGGTTGCGGCGACCCGATCAGCCTGGCCGCCCTGCAACCCGGGCAGAGCGTGCTCGACCTCGGCTCCGGCGGCGGCCTGGACTGCTTCCTGGCAGCCAAAAAAGTTGGCGAAAGCGGCCATGTCATCGGCGTGGACATGACCCCCGAAATGCTCGAAAAGGCGCGCGCCAGCGCAAAACGCATGGGCGTGACAAATGTCGAGTTCCGCCACGGCTTCCTGGAAGACCTGCCCGTGGACGATAGCAGCGTCGAGGTGACCATCTCCAACTGCGTGATCAACCTTTCCCCTGATAAGGCCAAAGTGTTCAGCGAAGTCTTCCGCGTGCTCAGGCCCGGCGGGGTGCTGGCCGTCTCGGACATCGTCACCGACGGGCCTCTGCCGGAGGCCGTCAAACAGAGCCTGAGCATGTGGGCCGGCTGTGTGGCCGGGGCTGTGGACGCAGGCGATTACCTTGCGATGATGGAAGCAGCCGGTTTCACAGATATTTCGATCACCCCCACCTTCTTCGACAAAGAAACCGTGGACGAAGCGGTCAAAGAAGTCGGCGACCAGATCGACCTGAAGGTTGTTTCACAGGAAGACCTCTACAAGACTGTCTACAGCGCCCGCATTACAGCCAGGAAACCGGAATCGCTTTAGCGCTCTTCTGATAGAAGGAGTCCAATATCCCCCATGTTGGTTCCAGCGAAATCTTGATACAGTAGATCACAGATTTACTTAAGGGAAAGCCCGAAAACAGGGGTGGGGGCGTACGCCCCCACCCCTGTTTTCGGGTACTCTTTCAACTTTCGTGATGTATCGAGAATTTATTCGATAAAAATCTCTACGTGCTCGCCGTCGTCTTCGTCGGTAACGTCGATGATCTTGCCGGTCACGCCGGAGCGCAGGGCGTCCATCACATTGGTCATGTCCACGCCCTCCACTTCGGGCGCGAAATGAGCGCCGATCTTCATCCCGGCGTCCACTAACGCCAGCGGGATCTGCACTGAAGCCTTGGAACGCCCGCTGACCATATCCGTCACCCGGATGCGCAGTGTGCGCGGCGCCCCTGGCCTGCCCGGCATCCCCGGATCGAGAGAGCCGCGGCGGCCCTCCGCTAAGGCCGCCAGCAGCTTGGCTCCCTCTTCCGCACTGATTTTCCCCTCTTCGATCATTTTTAAGATTTTCATTCGTTCTTCAACGCTTGTCATGTTAGCCTCCTTGTGTACCGCCCTACGGCGTTACCCGATATAAACTTGCACACGCTCGCCGCGCTCGCCTTCGTCCACGTTAACGATCAAAGGCCCGCGAGAATCTGCCGTCTCCAGCAGCGTCAAAATATCATTCACGCCTCTTCTATCCATCCCGCGCACGTAGTGCCCAAAGTTCCGTAACAACCATCCCAACAATCCGAGCGGGATCGGGAATCCCAGCGTAATATGCTGCGGCCGCTGGCCCGGCTCCTGGTCCACGTTTACGTACAGCCAGCGCGCGTTCATCCCGCCTGCCGACAACGCCACCAGCAAAATCCCCAGCAGGAGCGGGAGCCAGGCAAATACGAACCAAAATCCATAGCTTGCGCTCTGTACCAGGACGAACAACCAGTAGGAGGCCAGGATCGTCAATGCGATGCCGACTCCGAGTGGGATCATCGCAAAGCGCCGCGCCCGGGCCTTGACCTCTTCGAACTCCGGCGCCGCGCTTGCTTCCCAAGCTCCCCCCGCCTCAAAATCGGACCCCGAGCTTGTTTCCGGTTCGATGACTTCAACCTCATCCTCAGCCGAAGCCAGCTCGAGCGCCTTGATCAGTTTCATCGCCTCGTCGGCCGAAATCTTGCCATCCTCGACCATCTTCAGGATCTGTTTTTGCTCGTCAGAAGACATCACTTGCCTCCTTCCAGTGCCGAAAGCAATTTTTCTGCCTCTTCCGAAGTAATTTTCTTTTCGGCCAGCATGCGCAGGATGGTCATGCGCTCTTCATCCGAAACCGGGTCTGCTTTAGGCGCATTGGCCATCTGGCTCGGATCCCACGACCAGGAAAAGCGCCCTCCCCGGCGGCTGGCATGCCTGCCAAACTCTCGTTCCAACTTGCGCTCGGCGCGGCGTCCGGCTGCTTCAGCCTTGCGCGCGGCCCGTTCGGCGGCTTCCTGCGCACGCCGGGAGATCGTTTGGCCCATATTGCGACCAAAATCGCCCCAGTCGAACATCATGCCGGCAAAGTTGCCGTACTCGCTGGCGGATTCGGCCGCATCCGGGCGGCTGCTGACCACCAGGTCGCCGCCGGCATTCAAGTTGATCTTTGCCGAGCCGTCTCCCAATGTGACCGTGCGGGAGGTTGTATCCAGTGGTTCTACGCCGGGAAAGTCCGCGTGGATCTCTTCTCCATGTAAAGACAAGGTGGCATTCGCGTCGGGCGGCAACACCACCAGAATGTCATCGCCGGCCAGCACGGAATATTCCTGGCCGGGTTTTGGGTCGAGATGCACCACTACGTCCTCGTCTACGTTTACGTTCAGGTTGCCGCCCACGCCGCGCACGGCCAGGTCGTCGGAGACGGAATTGAGCGTCAGGCTGCCGTCCACTTCGCGCAGCGAAGCGTCGCCGCCGATACTTTTCACGAGGACATCTCCTTTCGCGCCTCGCAGGCTGAAGTCCGATTCGACCGTTCCGATGATGACCTGCCCCACCTCGCGCAGGGCAACACCCCCATTGACCGTATCCACGTCCAGTCCGCCGGTCAGATTCCGGACCGACAGATCCCCCTCCACCGACTGGATATGAAAACTAGCGCCCTGGGACACGTTCAACGACAACTCGTCCCGGCACATAATTGTAACCAGGGACTCAGTTTGTTGAACGCTTAGCGCCTCTTCATCGCCCGGTTTTATCAGGATTTCATCGTGATCCCATCCGACCAGGCGCAGATCCCCGGCAACAGACTCGATCCTGATTTGCGTCTGAGGATCCACAGCAATTCGTTTTGACATTTTAAACCTCCTCTCCGCGCAGGATGCGCATGGCGTCTTCCGCTGAGATTTTGCCATTGTCTAAATCTTCGAGCACGCTGCGGCGTTTTTCGTCGCTAATCTCGGTCGTCTCTTCCTTGCCGGGCTCGAAGCCCAAGGCGCGGATGACCTCGTGCAGCCGGTTGCGGATGGTCGGATAGGAAAGGCTGAGCTCATCTTCCATCCGGTTGATCTTGCCCTCGCAGCGCACAAAGGTGACGATGAAATGAAGCTGCTCCTGGGTCAGGTTGGCGAAGTGGCCGGCCGTAAAGCGTCCCTCCACGACCGTATCGCACGCGGGGCAGTGCAAGCGGCTGACGACCAGTTCGTTCTGGCAGACAGGGCAGCGAGTGAGTGCAGGGTACATGCATACCTCCAGTGAAATCTCTTAAACAGGTTGAATAGATGCCGGTTGGGCGGACTCTTCGTCCGCTTCCACGTGGCGGTATAAGCCCAGGAAGCCGGTTACGGCCAGCGCGCCGATGATTCCGGCGGCGTACCACAAGAAGCGCGGATCGAAGTTATCGAGGACCAGCCCGGCCAGGTAAGGTCCGATCATGAACGAGATGCCCCAGGAATAACCGAAGACCGCCATATACCGTCCGCGCATCGCCTCCGGGGCAAACTTGGCGACCAGCGCCTGCCCGACCGGCGCAACGATCATTTCGCCAACGGTGATCACGACCATCGCCAGCAAGAACATGATGTAGCTTGATACAAACCCGTACAGTGCAAAGCCGACCGCATACAGCGCGCTTCCAAAGGCCATCATCAACAAGGGCGGTCGCTTCTCGATCCGGCGGGTGATCCCAAACTGGAACAGCACCACCATGGCCGCGTTCAGGCTCAAGATATAGCCATACCCTGACTCTGGAACGCCGTGCGCATCCCGCAGGTACACGCCCAGGGTGGTATTCATGTTCATATAGACCAACGTCATCAAAATGCACGCGCCCATGAACAGCAGGAAGGGCATGTCACGCAGCACGCGGAAGTACCCGCGGAACGCACCGGCCACGCTTTCCTGTACGGCGCCGGCTTGAGGCGCGGGCCTGGTCTCCGGCAGGTAACGCCAGACGAGGACCGCCGTGATCAGGCTGATGACCGCATCGGCGATGAACAAGGCCAGATAAGAACGGGCAGCCAGCAAACCGCCGATGACCGGCCCAATCGTGACCGACAGGTTGAAAGCGATGCGGATGATGCCATACCCCTGAGCGCGTTTCTCCTCCGGCAAGAGATCGGCGACCATCGCGTTATGGGCCGGGCCGGCCACATCGCTTAGAATGCCCACGGTCATGGCTAGCACGAAAAAGGCCTGGAAAGAATCGACCAGTCCCATCGCCACCGCGCTGAAGGATGAAGCGATCAGGCCGAAGATGACGATTCCCTTGCGCCCCAGACGGTCCGTCAACGCGCCGCCGATGGTCGAGCTGATAAAACCGGAGAGCGAGAACACGGCAAACAACACGCCGACCTGGGTCATGCCCACACCAAACTTTCTGGTCAGGTACAGGGCAAAGAAGGGAAAGATCATCGCGCCGCCCACCCGGTCGATGAACGTGACCGTTACCAGGGTCCAGAAGGTGCGCGGGTATTCCGCGTAAACGTCTTTTGCTTTCTCGATCTGTCTCAACATGTTTATTCCAAGAATACTTCAGGATCGTTGTTACAATCTAACGGGCGAATTTTCTGGTTTCTTCCCAGTGCGAGACAGCAGCAATTCTTTCCTGGCGCTGTCGAAGGCTCTTGCCGGTGGCGATCAGCCAATCGCCGAGCTTCAGGGCTGCTCGGGTCGTAACATTCCAATTGCTTTGCAGGCCGCTAATCATGCTTTGTTTACGGTAAGCATCCAACTTACGCTGCCGTTCGGCATGGCTCGTTAAGGTCAATTCTTCATCCAGCCAGTGGTTCATGACGGTCTCCTTCTCTCGATTCTTTATATTTGTTAATATCGATTGTCGGTTTCTAAATTTATTATAGCCATTATATTAATTTTGTCAAGTTAATATTCAATATTATTAATAACTCTCCTTGTTTTATTAAATTTTGAAGGCGCTGAAGCTTCCGATGGGAATAATACGGAAAATTGGGAGAACCATTTTAAAAAACAGGCATTTTCAAGAACGCTGAAACAGGACTACAATTGTGCCAGTGATGCAGTTGAGCCTAAGGAATCGAAGAACAAAGGCGGCGGTCACATCGCCTTTGTTCTTGATATCTTTTATCGATCCCCAGTGACCTGCGATGGCGCAAATCCCCTGACCGGAGCTGACGTATGATCCGTACGCTTTTCTACCATCCTGACCAGCCCCTGCGCACCGACCTGACAGCTGACGAATTTCAATCCGTATTGCAAGAGACCGAAGCGCTATTATGGGTAGACTTTGATGGAGAACCGCCCGAAGTCTGCGAGCCGATCCTGCGCTCCTTGGACTTCCACCCGCTTGCCATCGACGATGCCTTGCAGGAAACCCACTCGCCCAAAATCGATGACTGGGGCGATTATCTCTACATTGTGATCAACTACATGCGGTTGAACGGGGAACTGAAAGACGACTGGAACGTCGAGGTAGATGAACTGGATATTTTCCTTGGCCCCAACTATGTCATCACCCACCACGACCACTCGATCTCATCTTTGGACGCGGCCTGGCTTGCGTGCCAACGAGACCTTCGCCACCTCCAAGGCGGCGCCGACCACCTGGTGTACAGGATCATCGACAACATTGTGATGGACTATATGCCCATTACAGAGCGCATCGATGAGGCCATCGATATCATTGAGGACGAGGTCTTCGACCGCCCCGTTCCCCGGACCCTGGAACGGATTTTTGCCCTCAAGCGCGTCCTGCTGGCAATGCGGCGCATCCTGCTACCCCAACGGGAAGTGCTCAACAAACTGGCCCGGGACGACTACCGGGTGATCGATCAAAAAGACCGCATCTTCTTCCGCGATATTTACGACCACCTCGTCCGCCTGCACGACCTGAACGAGAGCCTGCGCGACCTGGTCGGCGGCGCGCTGGATACTTACCTCTCCGTAATCAACAACCGCATGAATGAAGTGATGAAGACTCTGACCATCATCACCACCCTGTTCATGCCAATCACCTTTGTCACCGGTTTCTTCGGGATGAACTTCTTCGAGCCGGTCGTGCAGCTATTCGGCTGGACCTCCCGGCAGGCGTTCCAAATTACCCTGGGAGTGATCGCCTTACTGCCCGCCGCCATGTACCTATGGATGCGCCGCAGGACGTGGGTGTGAGCGTACCTAGCGGCCGTTATTCCGTGACATCCGGGTCCAAAAAGAATACGGTTCTCCCGTCTTAACGGGATAGAGGACCGAAAACATCTTGACACAGAACGGATGTTCGGGTATATTTCTAGCACAAATGAGCGAATAATGCTCGTCGTGCCAGACGATCCCTGGCAGGAGGTCCTTATGATGATGGTTCGCAAGAGCAAAGGTTTGAGTGAGCGCCATATCCGTGTTCTGGAGTTCCTTACCAAGTACCAGAGCGACAATGGCCGCCCCCCTTCCATCCGTGAAATTGGGGATGCAGCCCAAATTTCTTCTACATCGGTTGTTAATTATTATCTCGAACAGCTTGAGAAGATGGGCTACATCGAACGCGACGGGCGTGTCTCGCGCGGTTTGCGCCTGACCGACAAGATCCAGGAAGTCGTCCAGGTCGTCACCGACCTGATGCGCGTGCCCGTGATGGGACGCATCGTTGCCAGCGCCCCCATGCCGGTCCCCGCTTCAGACTTCAACTACTACGATGTGGAAACCAGCGTCGAAATTGCCACTTCCCTGCTGCCCGCGCCTGACAAAAACAAGCAACTCTTCGCTCTGGAAGTCGATGGGGACTCCATGATCGACGCTATGGTCAACGATGGAGACTATGTCATTATGAAGCCGGTGGACAGCAACTCAGAAGTCCGCAACGGCGAGATGGTCGCTGTCTGGCTTCCCAACCGAGACGAGACTACGCTCAAGTACTTCTACAAGGAAAAAGAAGGCTACCGCCTTCAGCCTGCCAACCCGACCATGCAACCGATCATGATCAACAAGGAAGAACCGTTGGAGATCAAAGGCAAGGTGGTCATGGTCATCCGCAGAATGGAAATGGTCCCAGCGTAATTTTCTAACCAAATAACAAAAAAGGACGGCCCGAAAGGATCGTCCTTTTTTGTTTTTGCTGTAAGCCTTAGGCCAGTTCGATCACTGCGCCGGCTTCTTCCAGCTTCTTCTTGGCGTCCTGAGCAGCGTCCTTGCCGACCTGGGTCAGAACTTTGCCGCCCGCGGTCTCGGCCATGGTCTTGGCATCGCCTAGGCCCAGGCTGGTCAACTGGCGAATGACCTTGATGACCTCGATCTTCTTCGGGCCAGTTTCCTTGATCACCACGTCGAACTCTGTCTTTTCTTCCTCAGGTTCGGCAGCGGCAGCGGCCAGCGGCCGCAGCCATCGCGACAGGAGCAGCAGCAGAAACGCCCCATTTCTCCTCAAGCATTTTTACAAGATCAGCCGCTTCCAGGACGGAAAGCTCACTCAGCTGATCAGCCAATTTTTCAAGATTAGCAGCCATTATTTGTTACTCCTTACAAAGGTTAGATAGATTTTATTGTTGAATCCATTGCATAAACGCTATTTGCGCTATGCAGAGGCCTGGGCTTTCTCCGAATAAGCCCGGAAAACGGAAGCCAGCGAACGAGCAGGTTCCGCAATCGTGCGGACCAATTTGCCAGCGGGAGCTTGAAACACGCCCAGTAGTTGTGCGCGCACGACAGGCAACGGGGGCAGTTCCGCCAGGGCTTTTACTTGTTCAGCGCTTAGCAGTTCGACACCCATATAGCCGCCTTTGACCTTGATCGCTTCCAGGCCTTTTGCGGCTTCAGAGAGCGCTTTTGCGGTCGCGGCGGGGTCAGAGAAAGCAAACGATGCTGCCGAGCTTTTCTCTAACAGGCCGGCGGGGGTTGCATACCCGCTTGCCTCAAGAGCCAGGGTCACTAGTGTGTTTTTCACCACGTGGAACTCGCCACCAGATTCACGGATCTTGGCACGGATATTTTCCATGTCTTTCATGGTCGCACCGGTATATTCCACCAGGATCACAGCTTGACTGTTCTTCAACCAGTCTTTGTACTGGTCGATCACTTCATTCTTCTTCTCTTTTGAAAGAGCCAAAGGACACTCACCTCCTTTCTAATAAAAAGTCTTTGCCACTCGCTGCGCGAGGCAAAGACTTTTGCAACCTCCTGGAAGGAGGGCGGCTCTCGAAAGAACCGGGGTTTGCTTCTGTCCTTACCTGAGCAGGGAATTAAGCCCCTGCCACAATCAGGGGCACCCGCCTTCATTGGCAAGTGGCTATACCGCAACCTGTCTTTCCGGCAAGCTGCGGTACCTTTTCAGGTTAACGGGACTGACTACCCGGATACCTCCAGAGAGAGGGCCTCATTCGGCTCAACTTGGATGCCGGGGCCCATCGTGGTCGTAACCGTAACGCGCTTGATGTAAGAGCCCTTGGCACCGGCCGGTCTGGCCTTACGGATAGCCTCCATAAAAGCGGAGAAATTCTCATATAACTTATCGCTCTCAAATGAGACCTTCCCGATCGCAACGTGGATATTGGCCGTCTTATCCAGGCGGAATTCCACGCGACCGGCCTTGGCTTCCGTAATTGCCCTTCCCAAATCGTCCGGGCTGACAACGGTGCCGGCCTTCGGATTTGGCATCAAGCCGCGCGGGCCAAGGATACGGCCCAGGCGCCCGACCCTGCCCATCATATCGGGCGTGGCAATCGCAACGTCGAAATCCAGGGCGCCGCCCTCGACTTTTTTCAAGGACTTCATCGTCATCGGCGACCATATCGGCGCCGGCTTCGCGGGCTGCGGCAGCGCCTTCCCCCTGGGCAAAAACCAGCACGCGGACAGTCTTGCCCAGGCCGTGCGGAAGCACAACCACATCCCGCACCTGCTGGTCTGCCTGGCGCGGATCGAGCGCTGTGCGGAGATGGACTTCTACCGTAGAATCGAACTTGGTAAAGGAAGTTTCCTTCGCCAGCTCCATTGCCTCAAAAGGCGAATATAGATTTTCTGGATCAACTTTGGCCCTTGCGGCCAGATAATTTTTACCGTGATTTGCCATGGTACCCTCCGTGGTACTAACAGGCGCGCAGAAACGCGCCCTCCCACAAAATTATTCAACGACCTTTATACCCATACTGCGGGCAGTTCCTTCAATCTGCTTCATCGCGCCTTCGACATCGATCGCGTTCAAATCCTTCATCTTAAGTTCGGCGATCTCTTTGACCTGGGAGCGTGAAACCTTGCCGACCTTTTCCTTGTTCGGCACGCCGGATCCCTTGTCGACACCGGCCGCTTTGCGCAACAGCACCGCAGCAGGCGGGGTCTTCAAGATAAACGTAAAGGAACCATCTGTGTAGATGGTGATCTCCGCCGGGAGCACTTCGCCCTGGCGGTTGGACGTTCGCGCATTGTATTCCTTGCAAAACGCCATGATATTGATCCCATGGCTGGCAAGCGCCGGGCCAATCGGGGGGGCAGGGTTGGCCTTACCGGCCTGGATCTGCAAACGAACCACTGCTTTTAATTTTTTTGCCATTTCTACTCCTTATACCGGAACTTCGTTCCGATACGCGTGGTTTTAGCGGGCGATTTAAGGGACGCCCTCCCACCGCATCAGGCCTGACTGGAGGCCTGCTACCGTCAAATTTATGCCTTCTCTACTTGAAGGAAATCCAGTTCCACGGGCGTTTCACGCCCGAAGAAACTGACCATCACGCGCACTTTCGTGCGCTCCATATCGATTTCTGCGACAACGCCACGGAAGTCGTTGAACGGGCCGTCGATAATTCGGACACGTTCGCCAACCTTGAAAGTAACTTTGACCGTCGGCGCATCAGCTTCCATGCGCTTGACGATCTGGGCTACTTCTTCTGGTCGCAGCGGCGTGGGGTTGTTCCCCATGCCCACAAAGCCGGTCACGCCTGGGGTATTGCGCACCACATACCATGATTCTTCGGTCAGGGTCATGTTTACCAACACGTAGCCCGGGAAAATGTGGCGTTCTACCGTGCGACGCTTTCCCTCACGCACTTCGATCTCTTCCTGCGTGGGGACGACCACATCGAAGATCATGTCTTTCATACCCATGGTTTCGATGCGCTGCTCGAGGTTATGGCGAACTTTGTTTTCGTAACCAGAATAGCAATGGATCACATACCAGGCAGAGGATTCGCCGCCTGCTGTCTCCATTGTTCCAAGTGGCTCTTCCTCGGAAACCACCTCGGACTCATGAGAGGGCTCCACGCTCGCCTCTTCATCATCGGGGGCCTCATCCGCTTCGTCTTCCACTGAGATAGCGGAAGCAGGCGCCTCGTCCGACTCCGATGCGGCCGTGTCACTTAAAACAGGTTCATCCGAGAATTCACGACCATCCTCGGCCGGTTCCATTGGCCGCTCTTCTTCAAGCCGCTGTTCTTCCGGTTCCTGCATATTCATTACGATCCTCAATCCTATAATATGATCCGTTCTAAAGGCCAAGCATCAAGTTCAGCAATTGCTGTGCGATGCCGTCCACAATGATGCCCAGGAAAATGCTCATGAAAGCCAGCACAACCAGAACGATCAGGGTTAACTGCCATGCTTCCTGTCGCGTGGGCCAGGAAACCTTGCGCAACTCGCCCACCGTTTCACGACTGAAACGCCGTAGTGGGTTTTGTTTTTTGGAGTCCTTTTTATCAGCCAAGCCGATCTCCTTACTTGCGTTCTTACGGCTAAAACGCCGCCTTCATCAGGACGGCGTTGCCCTTTATACAGGCCAGGAAGGACTCGAACCCTCAACCGCTCGTTTTGGAGACGAGTGCTCTACCAGTTGAGCTACTGGCCTAGGATGGGTGGGACGAGCCCACCCCTACTTGGTTTCGCGATGCAACGTGTGCTTGCGGCAGCGGGGACAATACTTATTGAACTCGAGCCGGGTTGGATCGTTGCGACGATTCTTTTCTGTCGTGTAGTTTCGCTCCTTACATTCGTTGCACTGCAACGTAATGACAGGGCGGATATCTTTCTTTCTAGAGGCCATTATAACTTACCATACTTTCTAAATCATTCAATGATTTTGGTGACGACGCCGGCGCCGACGGTCAGGCCGCCTTCGCGGATGGCGAACTTGGAGCCCTGCTCCAGCGCCACCGGCACGATCAGCTCCACCGTCAGGTTCACGTCGTCTCCGGGCATCACCATCTCCACCCCCTCCGGCAAGGTGATCGAACCCGTCACATCCATCGTCCGGATGTAGAACTGCGGCCGGTACCCGCTGAAGAACGCCTTGTGCCGCCCCCCTTCGTCCTTCTTCAACACGTACACCTGCGCCAGGAACTTCTTGTGCGGCGTGATGCTTTTCGGTTTGGCGATCACCTGCCCCCTCTCCACGTCCGTCCGCTCGATCCCGCGCAACAACAACCCAACGTTGTCGCCCGCCATGCCTGTGTCGAGCATCTTGTGGAACATCTCCACGCCCGTCACCACCGAGTTCTGCGTCTCCCGCAGCCCGATGATCTCCACCGCCTCGCCCACCTTCACCACGCCCCGGTCGATCCGGCCCGTCACCACCGTCCCACGTCCCTTGATCGAGAACACGTCCTCGATCGCCATCGCGAACGGCTTCTCCATCTCCCGCACCGGCTCCGGTATGTACTCGTCCACCACCCGCAACAGCTCGCGGATGCTCTCGTACTCCGGCGCGTTCGGATCCGTGCTCGTGCTCTCCAACGCCTTCAGCGCCGAACCGCGCACGATCGGCGTCGTGTCGCCCGGGAACCCGTACTCGTTCAACAGCTCCCGCAACTCCAGCTCCACCAGCTCCAACAACTCCGGATCGTCCATCTGGTCGATCTTGTTCAAGTACACCACGATCGACGGCACTTCCACCTGGCGCGCCAACAACACGTGCTCTCTCGTCTGCGGCATCGGACCGTCCGGCGCCGCCACGACCAGTATGGCGCCGTCCACCTGCGCTGCCCCCGTGATCATGTTCTTGATGTAGTCCCGATGCCCGGGCATGTCTACGTGCGCATAATGGCGCTTGTCCGTCTGATACTCTACGTGCGCGATGTTGATCGTGATCCCGCGCGCTTTCTCCTCCGGCGCGTTGTCGATCTGATCGTACGCTTTGAACTCCGCGTTCCCCAGCATCTGCGATACCTTCGTGATCGCCGCCGTCAACGTCGTCTTCCCGTGGTCGATGTGCCCCATCGTCCCTACGTTCAGATGCGGCTTCGTCCTCTCAAATTTCTGCTTCGCCATTCTCGTTCTCCTTTTCTGACAAGAGTACTTTTCGTCAGCAACTGAGCCCACGATGGGATTTGAACCCATGACCCCGTTCTTACCAAGAACGTGCTCTGCCAACTGAGCTACGTGGGCTTAACGTGCTGCCGGGTAATCCCGGGTAGCGCCGGAACTTCGTTCCGGTACAAGTGGGCGGTGACGGATTCGAACCGCCGTAGGCTTCTGCCAGCTGATTTACAGTCAGCCCCCGTTGGCCACTTGGGTAACCGCCCATATTCAATTTTCTTCTAGTGAGCGTTAGTCCACTAGTCGCTTGGTCCCTCATAGGCTGATGAGACCAACCGACCAACTGACTAATGGAGCCGACGACGAGAATCGAACTCGTAACCGCTCGCTTACAAGGCGAGTGCTCTGCCGATTGAGCTACGTCGGCAAGACAAGCGCTTGCACCTTCGGCAGGGAAAGCGCCTGGGCCTTCAGCAATTAAGCAGGCGAATTATACCAAAGGCTATATTCGCTCGCAAGGCTGAGACAATTAAAAGCTCCCGGAGGCCAGGAGCGCACGAGTTGGGAGTTTATCAGGAAACCCGGTCAACGTCAAGCATTTTAAAGAAAGAACAGCGGTGAAGAACACCTATTGAGAAGAAAAGGGATGCAAGGGAGCCAGAAAGAGAAGGGTAGCAATAGGCGTGCAACCAGCGCCTCAGCAAGAGGGTAGAGGAGGCCTCATAGGATGTCAAAAAAGGAAAAGGTTCGAAACAAGGTAAAATCACGGCTACGGCATGTCACACTTACCAAGAGGTTCTGCCTGGTAGAGGCCAAATCAGCAGGTAGAAGCTTCGGGTGAGGTGGCATGCCGTCTGGGATCAGGAAGAGTCAAAGCGGATCTGATAACGGCCAGAATAAAGAGCACAGAAAGCAGTGGGGTTCAGGTGCAAGTTACGCCAGGCTTCCAACAAGCGGAAAGCGATATTCTTGAGCGAGCCGACACCTTGAGGGAAAGCCTTACGAAACAAGGAGCCCTTCTCGATCAATTGGAAGAGCAAGTAGGCAATCTGGAGCAAGTAGTAGAAGACTTTACGAGCGGTCTCATTTTGGCTGTAAGGGTGTTCGAGATGGAAGCCGCCGTTTTTCTGGATATTGAAGCCTTCGTTTTCGACACTTCGACAGGCTCAGTACAGGCTTTCCAGCGCAGTCGTCCGCCCTGATTGGCCAGCGTATCGACATTGCGGGTGGTCGGGATGAAGTTGGTCAGCCATTTGAAGGTTGTGGTGTTTGTATCTGCCTGGCAAGTTGACCGGGTTTCTTGGCAGACCAGCATATTCAAAGCGTGGTGACGGTCCTGGCTATCGCGATAATCGATCTGCCTGGCCCAGTGATATTTCTGAATGATCTCCTGCTGCTGACCCAGTCGGATCTGCTTATGGTTTTCAGGTGTCTGAGAGCATACCAGGTGATACGTGCGGTGAACCTGGGGAAGATCAGCCTCCTGGAGTACGATCAGGTAACGCCAGTTGTAATCGTGGCAAAGTTGAAAGGTTGGACCACCTGCAAAGAGCCCATCTAGCAACAGGCAGATTGGTAAATGAGGAAAACGGGCTTTCAGACGTCTGCTCAAACGATAAAAAGCTTTCAGTTCGCAGTCTTGTTTATCCGCTTGTGGATCAAGGTTCTCGATAAATTCGGTCATGAGCGAAAAAGCAAATCCATTGACGGTGACCAGTTTGGCTTCCAAGACCGGATGATAGTAGAGGCTTTCCCCGTTGTTGAGTTTCCTGGTCATGCAATACTCACAATGACGCTCTCGGAAAGTCAGCACCCCCGTTCCGTCAATCGCAACCAGAAAGTTATCAAACAGTCGCCAGCGATACAGGATTTTCTTACGGATCAGGCTCTCCACCATCCGGCAAACGACTTCTTGCACCTCCCCTGGCGCTATTCTTTTGAAGGCATAGTTGAGTGTGTCTCCATGCGGCACTTCTTCTACCTCAAACCAGGCTCTAAACTTGACTTGCGAAGGCACATTCCCCCGCAGTTGATAGTTGATTTGCCGCCGCGCTCCCAACCGAAACAGATACATCAGCACCCCTGCGCTCAGTAGCCCTTCCAGTGGATACGTGACCAACGCAGGATTGCGTCCATCCCTGACGCTCCGGAACAGCTTCTGCCAGCCTCCAAAATATTGAGACAGCGTGCCGCAAAAGGCTTTCAGCAAGGCCTTTTGCTCATCCAATGCTTGACCCTGCTTCTCTTCGTCAATCAAGTGTGTTTGTTGTCCATTTGGTTTGCTCATCCCCCAACCTTACCCCATTGTGCGAAAATTCTTGTGCGAAAAACCTTCGGTTCTTCACCGCTGAAGAAGCTTACATTCTCCAGCAGAGGACCTTCGGGACGGTGTATTTTATCTTTCCCACTAATGCGACAACTGTTCCGGCCGGAAACAGGGGTTGTAATCCAAGCCCAGTACTAGGCGGTAGTTGAGCGGACTGTTCGCGTCAGGGATGGTGGCCAGGTTGGCGGCGGGCAGCCCCAGGATGCTCAGGATGGTATTGTCCCGGTTGGGATCCTGGGTGGCGTTCAAGTCGAGCAGGGTGCTGTAGCCGTAGTCGCGCCGGTCGGCGGGGGCGATGCGGGTTTCGAAGCCGGCGTAGTTCAGTCGCGAGGCTGCCAACTCATCCCAGCCGTCGTTGGGGGTGCCGTTCTGGATCTCGATCACCATGGCCTGGCGCTCGACAGCCCGCTGGGAGGGCGCCATGGCTTCCTGCAACATGGCCGACATGGGACCTTCGACCGGCAGTTGCACGGACGCGCCGCCCGGGGTGGTCCAGGCGCTGACCAGCGGCGGGCGGATGTAGTAGCTGCGGAAGTCGGCGTTGGTCAGCTTGGGGGCGTACAAGGCCAGTTGCAGCATCTCCGAGAGGGTAATGTCGGTCTCGACGATGCTGGTCAAATCTCGATAGAGCGCCGGCAGGCGGGTGATGGTGCCGGTCTGCAGCACGCGCTGGTAAATGGCACGCAGGGTTTCCTGCTGTCGGCGACCGCGGTCGAAGTCGCTGGAGCGCATCCGCGAGCGGGCGTACCAGAGCGCCAGGTCGCCGTCCATATGGACCACGCCCGGCCCGACGGTGTACAACGACCAGTTGGCTTCGAGCTCGGGGTTGTAGCTGGGGTCGATCAGGTGCCAGTCGGTGTAGGGACAGGCGATGGGCACGTCGATGCCGCCCAGGGTGTCGATGATGTGGCGGAAGCCGTCGAACTCGACCATGGCGGTGTGGTCGATCTGGATGCCGAGGTTATACAAGATCGTAGCGGAAAGCAGTCCGGGTCCACCGCCAGAATAGCCGGAAAGCTCCCCCTGCTGGTAAGCCGTGTTGATCCGTTGGTTGCCGAAATCGGGGATGTAGACCCACAGGTCGCGCGGGATGGAGATCAGCGAAACCTGTCCCTCCTGGGGACGCAGCATGGCGATCACCATCGTGTCGGTGCGGAATGAGCCGCCGGGGCGCCGGTCTGAGCCGATGAGCAGGAAGTTGACCGTCTCCTGGCTGTCCAGCGGCGCCACCGGGGTCAGTTCCAGGTTCAGATCCAGGGTGGGCAGCGCCTCGACACCCGGCACCAGGGTTAACCCGGTTCGAGGGTAGTGGCCGGGACAATGAACGGGTTGTTCGTAGGGGTCGGCAGGATTGTGCCGGTGGGGGTGGGGAAAACCGGTTGGAACGGGGTGGGGGTCGGCCCCAGGGCGGGTTGGAAGGGTGTGGCGGTTGGACTGGCGTTTGGGTGGGCAGTAACGAAGGTGATAGCCTGGGCGGCGGGCACTGGTCCGCAGGCAGTCAGGACGATCAAGAACAGGCTGAGGAGGACTGTCGTGCGTTGGAAGGAGACTTTCATCGGGCTTTTATCAGTCGGGCCACGCAAAGCGGAATCATACCGCTAAGGGATAGAGGTAGCGGTAGCGGTTGCGGTTGGAGAGGGCGTTCTTGAGGGCGTTGCAGTCGGCGGCGTTGTCGGCGAGGGGACGGTTGCCGTCGAGGTGATGGTGGGCGAAGCGGTCTGGGTTGCCGTGACGGTTGGGGTATTGCTCGCGGTTGGGGTCACGCTGGCCGTCCACGTCAGGGTCGGGAAGACGATCGAGACCGGGGTAAGGCTGGCGGTCGCGGTGGCGCGCGGCGTTTGGGTGGCTACGTTCGGCACCCATAGGACTTGGCCGGTGGTCAGCGCGAACTGGTTGGCCGCCATGCAGTTGGCAAGCTGGAGCTGGGTCAGGCTGACCCGGAAGGCCTGCGCCAAGCCCGTGAGGGTATCACCGGGCCGTACCGTGTAGCGGATCCAGCCGGGGGGCGGGCCGCAGGGGATGCTGGTCTGGGTCGGGACGGGCGGCACGTAGACGATCGAGCCGGCCGGCAGGTCGCTCGAAAACAGGCAGTTGGCCAGCAGCAGCTGCTCCGGCGTGCTCTGGTAGCGGTTTGCCAGTGACGCCAGGGTGTCCCCGGGCTGCACGCTGACCGCGACCCAGCCGGCCGGGGGCGGGCAGTTGGTCGGCGGCGGGACGGTCTGGGTGGAGGATGGGGTTGTCGTTGGGGTGAAGGTTTCGAGTAATTGGAGGGTGGCCGTGCCCGTGTCGATCACGGGGATCAGGGCCAGGGTCTCGGTGGCGGTCGGGATGACCGGGAGATAACTTTCGGCCAGCGCCAGGGAAATCCCCCCGATCACCAAAGCAATCGAGAACAAGGCCAAAAGCAGACTGCCACCGATCTGGCGAAACGTGTCCATGCTTACTTCACATTCGAGATGGGCAGCAGCACGCTGAACGTGGAGCCCACGCCCGCCTCGCTTTCTACCCAAATGCGTCCGTTCTGGGCTTCGGTGAGCGTTTTGGCGATGGACAGGCCCACGCCGGTATCGCCCACGCCCTGGATCAGGACGTTATCGGCGCGGTACAGGCGGGTGAACACGCGCGGAATATCTTCGGGCGGGATGCCTCCGCCCGTGTCGGTCACCTGCAACAGGACGTATTCTCGCTCGTCCTGGGTGCGGGTCTCGACCTTGAGGGTGATCGTGCCTTCGTCGGGCGAGACCGCGCCCGCGTTTTGGAGCAGGTGGATCAGGATCTGTTGCAGCGCTTCCCGGTCCGCGTGGATGGTCTGCAGGTTCTTGGGCAGGTCGAGGTGCAGGGTGATGTTCTTTTCACGGATCTGGCTGGCGGTGTACGACATGGCGTTGTCGATGATCATATTCAGGTCGACCGGTTCGGGCTTGAGCTCGGTCAGGCCGGTCTCCAGGTTGGTGACCTGGATCATGTCGTCGATCAGGGTACCGATCCGCTCGGTGGAGGCTTTGATGCGCTCCACGAACTTGCGCTGCAGCGAGCCCAAAATGCCGACCGATTCGCCCAGCAGCAGGTCGGTATAACCTACCACCGAGGACATCGGCTGGCGCAGCTCCTGCGCGATCGAGGCGATCACCTCGGCCTGCTCGCTCGAATACGCGCCGGCCTGGCCTTTTTCGATCTTGAGCAGCTTCATGTTGGCATTTGCCAGGTCGTTTTGCAAGCGAGCGACCTGCTTGAGCGAGGCGCGCAGCTCGGCTTCGATGAACTCCCGGTCTTCCCCGGCCACGGCTTCCCTGCCATGTCCAGCGCGCAACTCTTCGTTTTCCTTTTGCAGTTCTTCGATCCTGCGCATGGATTCTTGCTGGACGACCAGCAGCGAGGCGATTTTTTCTTCCTGTCTGGGATCCTTGCCAGCCTTCGACCTGGCCAACTCGAGTTGTTTTTGCAATTCCTTGTTCTGGACCATCAGGTCGTCGATTTGTTCGCGCGTGTTGTCGAGGGTGGCCAGGGTTTCCTGCTGCTTCTGCTCGATGAGCGAGGCGCGCTGGCTGCGCCGGATGATGGGGACGAGTGCCATCGAAATATTACTCAGGAAGGCCTGGTCTTCGGCCCGCCAGGCCCGCTCAGAATAGGGGGAAAGCACCAGGATGCCCCCCAAGGTTTCCTTGTCCTCGGTCACGATCGGCACCGACATCATGTGGCCGGGGTTGCTCAAGCCGAGCATTTCCCCTAATCCTTTGATGTCGGCCGAGGTGCTGCTGGCAGGCAGGCGCAAAGGACGCCCGCGTTGCAAGGCGCTGGTCAGCATGGGGATGTCGTTTTTGTTCAGGCTGGCGCCTTCCAGGTTCTCCTCCCGGATCAGGTCGTAGCCGCTGGCAATCACCATGTGGTTTTTGTCTTCGGTCATGTGGATCAGGAAGCACAGGTCGGCCAGCAAGGTCTGGGCGATGCCGCGCGTAATGGCCTCGCTGATCCGCTCGGGGTTGGTCTCAGCGGCCAGGGCCAGCAGCGCGTGAAAGGTTTTGGGGTCCGTGCTGTAGTGCCGGCGCTCTTCCACCGGGGCATCTTGTTTGATGGTGACCGGCCGGCCGGCAGCCGGCATAGGGAAGCGTTGCGGCAGCGTCATCAGGAAGGGATAGATGGCCATATAGGCCACACGAACGATGCCAGGATAATTGCCGCCGGTCCGCCCGAAGATCAGGTGCAGCGAGTGGCCGGCCAGGGCCAACAAGAGGACCGCCAGCCCGTTGATCCAGCCGTTCGGCCGCCGCGTGAACAGGATGACGATGCCCATCGCGATCACCAGCAGAGACGCAATCTGCCAGATCAGTTCCTGAAAGGTGGTGTTGTACAACGTCCCGGGCGGTTCCTGTCCCCAGGCAGCCAGGCTGAGCGCCAGGCCGGTCAGGATGAAGAGGGTCTGCAGGATGGCAGCCGCGTCCACGGCCCGGTTGGGCTCCGGGAACGACCACAGCCAGATGATCCAGACCAGCCCGAGCAGGGTCATGGCCCGGTCGAGCGGCGGCAGGAAGACGGTCAGATTGATGATGCCCTGCCAGCCCAGCCCGCTGATCACGAACAGGATCACCTGCGGTATCATCAAGATGGTCAGGCCGAGCACCGTCCGGCGGGCTTGCGGGAAGGCGCTGATCCGCCAATGGATGAAAGCGCCCTGGAGCGCTCCGGCAATGGAAAATACTAAAACAAGGTGGTAGAGAAGATTGCCAGGAGGGTCTGCGAGTAAGGAAAATGCCTGTGTAAATAATCCCATAGCTTAAAAGATTATACTGCGAGTTGTACTGAAAATGTGATTGGTACAATGGTTTTAGTATTAACAAGCTGACAGTTTTTTAACCGCAAAGGTGCCAAGAGCGCCACGCGAACTCGGAAGCCGCCAAGAAAAAATCCTTGACGGCTTTTAAAAAACTTTGCGGACTTCACGTTCTTGGCGGTTTCCTTAATCCTGCCACTCCAACTCATATTCGCCAATTCTCACCGTTTCCCCTTCCTCGATCCCCGCCTCGCGTAGCGCTTTATCCACCCCGAGGAATTCCAACATTTTTTGGAACCTGCGCACCGAGCCGTAATGTTCCCAGTAGGTCATGGCGGCGGCGCGCTCGATGGACTTGCCCGAGATGCGCCAGCTGGCGTCGTCCTCGCGGCTGATGCTGAACGCGCGCGGGTCTTCTTCGGGACGGTAGACCGGCATGGGCAGCTCGATCTCCTCGAGCGGGGGCGCGTCTGCCAGCAGAGCGACTGCCTTCTGCAGCAGCTCGCGCACATTTGTGCGCGCCAGCGCGGAAATGGTCATCAGCGTGGTCCCGCGTTTCTTCAGCGCACGCTTGATCTCCGGGAGCCGTTCCTCAACTTCGGGCTGGTCAATCTTGTTTAGCACGACCAGCTGCGGTTTTTTGGTCAGGTTGGGGTCGAACAGCGCCAGCTCGCTGTTTATCTGACTGTAATCGGCCACCGGGTCTGGAGAGAGCCCGTCCAGCAGGTGGACCAGCACGCGGGTGCGCTGGATGTGGCGCAGGAACTCGTGCCCCAGTCCGGCGCCCTGGCTGGCTCCCTCGATCAGGCCGGGGATGTCGGCCAGCACGACCGAGGTGTCCTCGTCGAGGTAGGCGACGCCCAGGTTGGGTTCCAGGGTGGTGAAGGGATACGGCGCGATCTTGGGGCTGGCGTTGGTCAGCGCCGTGAGCAGGGTAGACTTGCCCGCGTTGGGGACGCCGACCAGCCCGATATCGGCGATCAGCTTGAGCTCCAGCCTGAGGCGTTTTTCTTCGGCCGGCTCACCCTTCTCCGCGGTGCGCGGTACCTGGTGGGTTGCGCTCTTGAAATGGGTGTTCCCGCGTCCCCCGCGCCCGCCTTTGCAGACCGTCAGACGCTGGCCGGCTTCGGTCAGGTCGCCGAGCAGTTGTAGGGGCGGAGCTTCCCCGCTCGGAGTCCCTGCGTCCGCATTTTCATCCAAAACTTCATAGACCACCGTCCCCGGCGGGACGGGAATGATTAAGTCCTTGCCGGAGCGGCCGGACATATTTTGCTTGGCGCCCGGGCGGCCGTCGTCGGCCACGAAGCGTTCCTTGTTACGGAAGTTGAGCGTGTTGAGGGTGGGCTTGACTTCCAGGATGACGTCGCCACCCCTGCCGCCGTCGCCGCCATCGGGCCCTCCGCGCGGGACGTATTTTTCTTTGCGGAAGTGTACGACGCCATCGCCGCCCTTGCCGGATTTCACGTGGATTTCTACCTGATCGATAAACATAAACGTCTTACAAGTCCTTTGGTCTAATAAGTCTGACAGGTGGATTATACAGGATGAAAGACGAAAACAGGTCTTCCGGTATAGAGCGGGAAAAACCTGTAAGACCAGTCAGACTTCTAACCTTGTTTTTGCGCAAACGCACGGCATTTCTATCTTTTAGTGCAAATACAGGCGGTTTCTAATCGGTTTCAGCCGCCCGAACAGTACCTTTCCAAGCAAATAGCCAGTTCCTTCGAAAATTGGTTTTGACTTAGCAACTCAACTCGGACCAGCTTTTGATCGTCGAAAACCAGTTTTCCGGGCACAGCCAGCAAATCTCGTACGATCCGCTTTGGTCCGTAATTTTCGAATTTGGTTCCGGCCAAAGCTCGGTGATAAAAGTCAGCTAACAAGTTGTGTGCCAAATCCGTCAACAGAATGTACCCTTTCTGGCCCAGAAAATTGTGCTTGCGCCTGGCTTCCATACTCAATCCGCTCTTGTCATTGCGGAATTGCTCCACTTCAGCGCCACCACGATCATCATAAAGATGTAAGAAGCAGCCCTTCGATGGCAAGGAAAGGGTCGAAACATAGTAGCTGTGCAAGTATCGGTTGTCCTTCAGTCGTCGTTTGACAAAAACCCGAACCGGACGACCATAGTCGATTGGCGGATCCACCTCTCCTAACCAGGCGTTCTCTTGATAGGCATCCCACCGATTGACCTTTGCTGCTAACGCCTCTGCTCGCCGGTTAGATATTCCTTTGGCCACAACATGATAGCCCTTGGCGAGCAACCAGCACAGCTCATCATCGGCTCCTGAGCCACCATCCAAGCGCCAAACTGTGCGTCTGCGTTGCTCCGCAGCTAACTCTAAAGCAATTTCGGCTGCTTCCACCGCCGGTTTGAAGCAGTGCAGGGTGTGATGGTTGCCCGGAAACACATCCGACCAGATGGTTTCTCGCTCCAAAATGGCGCTCACTCGGGCTAATTGGCGTCCGTAGCTGTTTTTTTCTCTGCAAAATAGCCTTTCATGGCCTCCTCAGCCATAGGACCACAGGGTAGCGCCGATAAATCAAAGTCCAGCCACAGAAATTTCCGCCAGTCTCGCTGCATCACCTGGCTCTGCAACTTCCAAATTTGAGTGGTACTAGAGCGTAATTCATCAATGTTCTTTAGAGTTAGCTCGTCCAGTGTCCGCGACAGGCTTGACTGGTCAGCAAAGTGATCACTACGCAAGACGGATGCCAGGCTTTTCTCCTGCTTCAAGGTGGTGGTCACTTCAGAAAGTGTCTCGCAGCCAGCTAAAATGCTAACCAGGATCTGGATCAGCTTCTCTGCTGGCTCAAAATAGCGATTTCGCATTGGAATCAGCACCTGCTGAAGCGGTTCGAGTTGTTTTTTGTCTTGGTAAAGTGCCAAAAGCACAGCCAGGGACGCAAAGTGCGTGTTGGTAAGCTCGGGAGTAAAGTCGATTTCGAGGTTCATCAGGGCCTTCCTTGTGGAATAAGTCAAAAGCAATTTCTTGATGATACTCCCTGGCGAGCCTTTCAGTTGTCTAAAGTGCGGTTTGGCCGATTAGATATGCTGTCTGTTTGCACTAACGAATAGAAACTGTCTCTGTTTGCGCAAAAATAAGGTCTAAGACTTGTTAACTATTTGAATAGTTTCCAAGCTGCCGGCAGTGCGATTGCTGCCAGGACCAGCTTGATCGCATCCCCGACGAGGAACGGCAGCACACCCAGCGCCAGCGCCTGCTCGAACCCGAACAGGATTGCCAGCCAGCCCGCGCCGAAAACGTAGATCACCAGCGTCCCGGCCAGGAACGGGACCAAAGACGTGCGCACGCTGCGTTCCAGGCCGCGTTCTGCCAGCAGACCGACGAGGTAGGCCGCAGCGACGAACCCGACCAAATAGCCCAGCGTCGGTCCGCTCATATAGGCCAACCCGGAGGCGCCGCCTGCGAAGAACGGCAGTTCCAGCGCACCAAGCAGGATGTACAGCGCCAGCGAAACCAGGCCGCGCTTCGATCCCAGCGTCGCGCCGACCAACAGCACGGCAAAGGTTTGCCCGGTCAACGGGACGGGGGTGAAGGGGAGCGGAATGCGGATTTGGGCAAAGGCTGCAATGAACAATGCAGAAATGGTAATGAGTAACAGGTTCTGTAACCAGGTAGCTATGCGTGGAAAGTAGCGGGTGGAAAGAGCGGGGGCGAGGGTTGTCATAAAAGCTCCTTTTGATTTTGTTTGTCAATGAATATTACCCCAACAGCAAGCGAACGGTGCCCTTTGTGCTTCATCAATACATCATCGTTCATCTGTGGTGAATTTATTTCAATTGTTATAATCCTGTTACATATGAACTGGCAAAAAACCACCCTCGAAATCTCCACCCACGGCAAAGGCCTGCACGACATCACCGAGGCCGTCCGCGCGCAGTTGCGCGATTGGGACGTGCGCGAAGGCATGTGCTTCCTGTTCCTGCCGCACACCAGCGCTTCGCTGGTCATGAGCGAAAACTGGGATCCCACCGCCCGCGCTGACCTGGAAACCTTTATGGAACGGCTTGTCCCGGAAAAAGACAGTTGGTACACGCACGACCTGGAAGGCCCAGACGATGCCACCTCCCACATCCGCGCCATGCTGACCGATACCAGTCTAAGCGTACCCATCGATGATGGAGATTTATCGCTTGGCACCTGGCAGGGGATCTATATCTTCGAGCACCGCGCCCGCCCGCACCAGCGCAAGGTTTTAATACGGGTGTTGGGGATCGAATAATCTTTCCATCCAGTGTCGATATCGCCAATGAAAGAAATAACCACAGAGACACGGAGAGTTAATCTCCGTGTCTCTGTGGTGAAACTTTTAGAGGAATATTCTGCCGACTAAGAAACAGCAGAAGGTGGTTCCAACTCCCTGAACTCCGACCAGACACCTTGATCCCATTTTTCAGATAAATCGACTAGGTCCAGGGCGCCGGCTTGCTTCATCAGCTCTCTGGCTTTTTCCCTTTGAGAACCATCGGCGTTCACCGCCAGGATCACACCGCCGTGGGTGATGCCTTTGCGGGTAAAAGCTGGCTTTTCCCTACCGGTAGCCAGCCGCGTTATGGTACCCAGAATGGCGCCAGTTACCACCCCTTCCGCTAAAAACAACCCAAACGCGTTCAGCGTGAAGAACGGGCCGGACAGCGGGATAAAAGCCGGCACGTCGATCACGCCCTGACCAATCAAAAATCCCAAAAACGCAGCCACCGCGCCTCCAATCAACGCGCCGATCAGAGCGCTAACGGCCACAGATTTGACCGAAATCGATTCGCGCACGGGACGGACGCCTGTTTGTTGGCGTGACATCATTTTAAGATTGTTGTCCTCAAAGCCAGCCCCTTGCAAGGAGTGATACGCCTGATAAGCCTGTTCTTCTGTCTGAAACAGTCCACCAATAAAAGTCTTCATATGCACCTTCCGATCCGATGTAAAGAAAAACCCACTTTAAGCCTATCAGCTTTCGTGACATTGTCTATAAACCGGGATATAGCACAGGGGCACATTTTTAGATATACAGACGGGATATCGCTTGAACAAGCGTACCCAGACCCATATTTCCGGCAACTTTTGACGAATTGCGTAAGTCCTAAAAATCTATTTTATTTCCCCAAGTTCTTTTTCAAAAACAAACCCTATAAATAAACTTTTACCTGGGCCATGCTCGTTCTCCTTCTTTTATAGCATCGGTCGGATAGGCTGTAATAAGAAATCCTTCACCTTCATCTGGCATATGGATATTTTATCTTAAATCGTTATCGTTCTTTGTGTATATTGTTGTAACAAAAAGAGCCAGACGATCTCTCGCCCGGCTCCATTGCTGGTCACTGATTACTGGTAACTGGCTACTGCCTACTTCTTCCCAAACTTCTTTTCCAGCAAATCCCTCAAGGTCGGCTTGCCAATTTCTTGCAGCTCGTAGCGCACACGCTGGTAGGGTTTGTTGATCTTGATCACGCGCGTCAGGTCGATGGGCGTGCCGATCACCACCATGTCCACATCCGCTTTGTCGATGGTGGCTTCCAGGTCGCGCATCTGGGCCTCGCCGTAGCCCATCGCCGGCAGGATCGGCCCGGTCTTGGGGTACTTCTCGTAGGTGGCGGCAATCGACTTGACCGCGAACGGGCGCGGGTCCACGATCTCGGCGGCGCCGAAGCGGCGGGCAGCTACGTAGCCGGCGCCGTACGCCATTTCGCCGTGGGTCAGCGTGGGACCGTCTTCGATGACCAGCACGCGCTTGCCGCGGATGGCTTCGGGGTCGTCCACAAACAGCGGGGAGGCGGCTTCGATCTGGATCGCGTCCGGGTTCAACCGGCGCAGGTTCTCGCGCAGTTGGATGACGTTGTCCGGGTCGGCCGTGTCTACCTTGTTGATCACGAACACATCTGCCATGAGGGCGTTGCTCTCGCCGGGGTAGTAGCGCGACTCGTGGCCGGGGCGGTGCGGGTCGGCCACCACGATCTGGAAGTCCGAGACGTAGAACGGGAAGTCGTTGTTGCCGCCGTCCCACAGGACGATGTCAACCTCCTGTTCAGCCTGGCGCAGGATCTTCTCGTAATCCACGCCCGCGTAGACGATCACCTCGTTATCGATATGGGGCTCGTACTCCTCGCGCTCTTCGATCGTGGTTTCCTGCTCATCCAGGTCGTCGTAGTCGGCGAAGCGCTGGACCTCCTGGCGAATCAAGTTGCCGTACGGCATCGGGTGGCGGATGGCGGCTACCTTGTAGCCCATCTCACGCAGGATGAGCGACACCCGCCTCGTGGTCTGGCTTTTGCCTGCTCCCGTTCGAACGGCGCAGACCGAGACGACCGGCTTTGTCGACTTGACCTGCGTTTTGCGCGTGCCCAGCAGGCGAAAGTCCGCGCCGGCGGCGATCACCTGGCTGGCCTTGTGCATCACGTACTCGTGCGGCACGTCCGAGTAGGCGAAGACCACCTGATCCACGTTGTGTTGCTTGATCAGGTCGATCAGCTCCGCTTCTGGCCGGATCGGGATTCCCTGCGGGTACAGGTCACCAGCCAGCTCGGTCGGATAGAGCCGGCCTTCGATGTCCGGGATCTGGGTGGCAGTAAAGGCCACAACTTCATAGTCCTGGTTGCCGCGGAAGAAGGTGTTGAAGTTGTGGAAGTCGCGCCCGGCGGCGCCCATGATGAGGGTTTTGATAGGCATTGGTTCTCCTATTTTGACAAGTCACGCTGAGGACAGTGTCCGAAGCTGCCCTGGATTTTGGATTTGAGCTTCTTCGTTTTTACCCAGGTGACGTGTAAACGATTTCCCGGTGGTCGCGTAGCTCCAAATGGAAATGAGGGGCATATTCAAACCACAAACATTTTTACCACGGAGCTCACAGGGTTCACGGAAACTTAATGATTTTTCTCCGTGTTCTCGGTGTTCTCTGTGGTGAAATTTTGCTTCATAAAGAAACGCGTAACCCGTATATGGATCACGTATCCCGTTCTACATCACTTCCGGCGCCTGGATGACCAGCAGTCGCAAGGCGTTCGCCAGCACCTGCCGGGAGGCGGCCACCAGCCGCAGCCGGGAAGCCTGTACCTCCGCGCTCTCCGCCTGGATGACCGGCACGCTGTGATAGAACGAATGGAAGGTGTTCGCCAGGTCGTAAGCATAGTTGGCGATCACGAGCGGGCGGTACTCCTGCGCTGCTTGTTCGACGGTATCTGGAAAGCGGGAGATCAGGTCGATCAACTGCACCTCGTGCGGATCCAGTTCGTGACCGAAGCTGGCAAAAGCAGGCGCTCCGCCTGCTTTGCGCAGGATGCTGTTCGCGCGCACGTACGCGTTCTGGATGTAAGGCGCCGTCCGGCCGTCGAAGCTCAAGGCCTCGTTGACGTCAAAGACGATGTCCTTGTTGTTGTCCACCGAAAGGATGCTGTATGCCAGCGCCCCCAACCCAATCTGGCGCGCGACCTCCCGCCGTTTCTGCGGGGACATCTCCGGCGTGCGCTCGGTCATCGCGGCCAGCGCGCGCCGTTCGGCCTCGTCGGCCACGTCCTTGAACAGCACCACCCGTCCGTGCCGGGCGGACATGGCCCCTTCGGGCAGCGTGATGTAGCCGTAGGACAGGTGATAACACTTGGCTGCCTGCGGGAAGCCCCACAGTTCCAGGATCTTGAAAGCCTGCTGGAAGTGCAAACTCTGGCGGAAGTCCACCACGTAGATCGAACGGTCAACGTGGTACTGCTCGAACTTGACCTTGGCCAGCGCCAGGTCCTTAGTCAGGTAGAGAGAGGTCCCATCGCTACGCAGAATGACCGCGGTGCGATATTTTTCTTTCTCGAGGCCCAGTTTTTCGTCGATCTTGACGATCACTGGCCCGCCGTTCGGGCGCTCGTCCTCGGCGATGCCTCTCTTGAGCAGCTCGTCAACGATATCTTTGGACGGTTCGTCCACGTCGCTCTCGTAGAACCACACGTCGATCTTGACGTCCAGCATGTCCAGGATGTCGCGCAGCTCCTGCATGCTCCACTCGCGCGTTTCCAGCCACAGCGCGCGCACCGCGGGATCGCCCGCGTCCCATTTGCGGTACATCTCGCGGCGCTCGGCCTCATACGCTTCGCGTTGGGCCACTTCCTCGGGGGTCTCGTTTTCTTTGGACTCCAGCAGTTTGGTCGCCTCGCTGTAGATTTTCGCCAGCCATTGCCCGCGCGCGTGGATTTCGTCAGGTTCCTGGCCTTTGTAAAACTTGTTGTAAGCCCAGACAACGGTGATCACGCCCAGCCCGATGTCGCCGGGATACGAAGCCCGGATGGTCTCGAAGCCGGAGAATTCCATGATACGCGCCAGCGACTCGCCCAGCAGCGTGGTGCGGGCGTGCCCGATGTGGAACGAGTGGTGCGTATTGGGCTGGGCATACTCCACCATCACCCGCTCGGACTTTTTCTCCCCGTGGCCGAAGTCCGCGTCCTGTTCCAGGATCGTGTTAACGACCCGAGATGCGTATTCTTCGGTCGAAAAATACAGGTTCAGGTAACCCTTGACTGCCTCTACGTGGCTGATGCCCTGCACGCTTCCGATCTCCGCCCTAGCCTGCTCGGCGATCTCCTGCGCCCTCTGCGGGACGGGTTTCCCGGTCCCTTTGCCAGAGCGGGCTTCGTTGGCCGCGGTTTTAAAGAAAGACGTGGAAATGCCCCACTCCCCGTTGAAAGGGATCGGCTGCCATTTCAGGTCCGCCAGCGGAATATCGCGCTGTTGGCTGAAATCTTTGATCTTCGCTTCGATGGCTTTTTGTTCGGCGTCAAACATGAATTACCTACTCCGAGCGGGGATTATATCATCCCCAGGGGGATCGGCCCTTCAATCATTTCCGTTAAAGAACACCGAAATTTTAGGTATGCGCGTGCGTACGCACGCGCATACCTAAAATTTCGGCCATTGTTATGAGAAAACTTTCGAGAACCAGGATAAGAACAAATAAAAAAACGGGAGCCTGAAATGCAGGGCTCCCGTTGCAGGTGCGAAACGATACGCAAATAGAGGCGACTATTCTTCGAGAGCAGCCAGGTGTTTCATCAGGCGGCCTTTACGCCGCGCCGCATTGTTCCTGTGGATGACGCCTTTTTCGGCAGCCTTGTCCAGGGCGCTGATGGCCTCTAACACGGCGGTCTTCGCTTCTTCCACGTTATCCGCTTTGATCGCGGAGCGCGCCTCGCGGACGGCAATGCGGGCTGTTCCACGGTACACGCGGTTGCGCAGGCGGCGCTTTTCATTTTGCTTGTTGCGTTTGATCTGAGACTTGATGTTTGCCAAGGTCTTTCTCCTGAAATTTCTGTCAAAATTACAACGCGGCTTGTGTAGCCACGAAACGCTATTCTACCTGACAGGCCGGGATTTGTCCAGCCTAAATTCAATAAACCACAGGTTTACTGAATTTAGGGGGTGGCTGTCGGAACGGACGTGCTGGCTGCCGGAGTGAGCGGCGTGCTGGTCGGCGGGCGGGTGGCCGTCGCGGTGACGATGTTGGCCGGGATGGTCAGCTGCTGCCCGACGAAGATCGCGTTCGGATCCTCCAGGTCATTCGCATCGACAATTGCATCCATCGTGCTGTTAAACCTGGCGGCAATACCCGCCAGCGTGTCACCACCCTGGACGTAATAAGTCAATTCGGTGCCGCCCGGCAGGTCAGCCGGAATGGGCGTGGAGGTGGGAACCGGCATGCCCGGGTAGGGGAGCAGAATTTCATCCCCCGGGTAGATAAGCTGTGTGCCGGGGTCGATACCCTCCCCGGTTTCTTCATTGTACGGATTGAGCAACAGGATCAAAGCCAGGCCATCTTCTCCCAAACCCTGGTTTTCAACAATGGTTGCCAGGAAATCGCCTTCTTGCACAGTATACGTATACGGCGCGCTGCGCGTGGGGGTCGACGTTTGGGTAAGCGTCTCTGTGGGAATTGGCGTCTCTGTGACAGTGGAGGTCAATGTTGGAGTATAAGTCAGGGTCGGGGTGGGGGTTTCGGTCGCAAAGATGGTACTAAGCGGTTGGCTTGGCCCGGTCAACCAGACAGCCAGCAAGATGACCCCGATCAAGATCAACAATGCGGCCCCTCCCCAGACAAACACAACCCGGTTTTGTTGTCGGCGTTTTCGGTAGTTGTCGATTACGCTGCGTGTGGATTTTTTGCTATCCTTGTTGTCCATGTTTTTTCCTTTGGACTTACGCGATTGAATGGTGTCCGAAAAACAGGTGCGCGTGCGCAGCATGCGCACCTGTTTTTCGGGGTCTTTTCGCGAACTGCGTAAGTCCTAATCCTTTTTCTGCAACCTGCCTCGTGTGGATGAAATCCAACCCGACGCCCATACGGACACATTCTACCTGATGTTGCAGGATTTAGGAAAGTTCCAAAACTGCGCTTAACAAGCAAGTTTCCAAGGGGAGGAGGCCCGAAAAATGGAGTGTGCCCGAGCGTTCGCTCGCGCACACTCCATTTTTCGGTATTTTTCCTCTCGTGAACGGTAGCGCCCCGAGTGAGAAATCAGGGCAGCGCACGGTTTGTTTCGATCAACTGTGTAACTCTTGAGACGGTTGTTGCAGATGTGCACACAGGAATTCGCCGGTGTACGATCCTTCCGCCGTGCACAGATCTTCCGGCGTTCCCTCGGCCACCACTTCGCCGCCCCGGTCGCCGCCCTCGGGACCCAGGTCGATGACCCAGTCCGCGGTTTTGATGATGTCGATGTTGTGCTCGATGATCAGCACGGAGTTGCCGGCGTCCACCAGGCGCTGCAACACCTCGATCAGCTTGTGGACGTCCGCGGCGTGCAGACCTACCGAGGGCTCGTCTAGCACGTACAGGGTCCGGCCGGTGGCGCGCTTCGACAGCTCCTTGGCCAGCTTGACGCGCTGGGCCTCGCCGCCGCTCAGGGTAGGGGCCGGCTGTCCGATGCGGATATATCCCAGCCCGACCTCGTCCAGCAGCTGCAGCTTGCTCATCATTTTCGGGAAGGCGGAAAACACTTCCAGCGCCTGCTCGACGGTCATGTCCAGCACGTCGGCGATGCTGTGACCCTTGAAACGGACCTGCAGAGTCTCGCGGTTGAAGCGGCTACCGTGGCAGACGTCGCAGGGCACGTACACGTCCGGCAGGAACTGCATCTCGATGCGCAGCTGTCCCTGTCCCTGGCAGGCCTCGCAGCGACCGCCGTGGACGTTGAACGAGAAGCGCCCCGGCTTGTAGCCGCGCACCTTGCTCTCCGGCAGTTCGGCAAACAACTTGCGGATCTCGTCGAACAGGCCGGTGTAGGTGCCCGGGTTGGAGCGCGGCGTGCGCCCGATCGGCGACTGGTCGATGTTGATGATCTTGTCCAGATAGTCGATGCCTTCGATGCGCTCGTACTCGCCGGGCTGGGTATGCGCGCCCATCAGCTTGGCTGCCAGCGCGTTATAGAGCACATCGCTCATCAGGGTGGACTTGCCGCTGCCAGAGACGCCGGTGATGCAGACCAGCTTCCCGAGCGGGATCTTGACGTCGATATCCTTCAGGTTGTTGGCCTTCGCTCCGACGATCTTCAGCGCTTTGCCGTTGCCCGTGCGCCTCTGCTCCGGGACCGGGACCTGCTTGCGCCCCGAGAGATACGCTCCGGTCAAGGAATCCGGGTTCGCCAGGATGTCCTCCGGCGTGCCCTCGGCGATGACGCGCCCGCCGTGCTCGCCGGCAGCCGGGCCAAGGTCGACGATCCAGTCGGCGGTGCGGATGGTCTCGTCGTCGTGCTCGACCACTAACACGGTGTTGCCCAGGTCGCGCAGGCCCTCGAGCGTTTTGAGCAGGCGGGTGTTATCGCGCGGGTGCAGCCCGATGGAGGGCTCGTCCAGCACGTACAACACGCCCACCAGCCGCGAGCCGACCTGGGTCGCCAGGCGGATGCGCTGGGCCTCGCCGCCCGAGAGCGAGCCGGCTGAGCGGTTGAGCGTCAGGTAGTCCAAACCGACGTTGACCAGGAAATGCAGGCGTTCGTAGATTTCCTTGACCACGCGCTCGGCGATGGCCTTCTGGCGCGCGTTCAGCGAGGCAGACAGGTTTTCGATCCACTGGAGCGTGGTCAGGATCGGCCAGCCGGTCACCCTGATGATATTGACGTCTCCCACGGTCACGGCCAGCGCCGCCGGGTTGAGTTGCGCCCCGCCGCAGGTCGGGCATGGACGGTCGGACATGAACTCGCTGATCTTCGAACGGATGTACTCCGAGTTGGTCTCGCGGTAGCGCCGCTCAAGGTTGCCGATCACGCCTTCGAAGGTGCGCTTGAACTTGAACTCGTTGCCACCCGCGTTCCGGTAGCGCATCTCGATCTCTTTGCCATTGGTGCCGTACAAGATAATACCGAGCTGCTGCTCCGTCAGCTCGTTGACCGGTTTATCCAGGTCGATCCGGTACGACCGCGCCGCGCCTTCCAAGGCTTGCCAGTAGTAGCCGCCTTCTTCTTTCGGGCCGCTCCACTCCATGCTGGCGATCGCCCCCTCGTTCAGAGACCGGTCCGGGTCCGGGATGATGCGGTCCGGGTCGATCTCGAGTTTATTGCCCAACCCCTGGCAATCCGGGCAGGCGCCATGTGGGGTGTTGAAGGAGAAGGTGCGCGGCTCGATCTCCGGGACGGTACTGCCGTGGACCGGACAGGCCAGGTGCTCGGAAAAGTGTGTGTCCTCCCCAGTATCGACGTTACTGATAGAGACGTACCCCTCGCCAAACTTGAGCGCCGTCTCGACCGAATCCGTCAGACGGGTGCGCGCGGCTTCCTGTTCTTCTTGGCTTTCTTCCTGTTTGATGACCAGGCGGTCCACCACCGCTTCGATGGTGTGCTGCTTGTAACGGTCCAGGTTGATTTCGTCATCCAGACTGTAAACTTCGCCGTCCACCCGTGCGCGCACGAAACCGGCCTTGCGGATCTCCTCGAAGACCGCCTGGTAGGTGCCCTTGCGCCCGCGCACCAGCGGCGCCAGGATCAGGATGCGGCTGCCCTCGGGCAGTTTTTCGATTGCATCCACGATCTCTTGAGCGGACTGCTTGGTGACTTCCCGCCCGCAAACCGGGCAATGCGGTATCCCCACGCGCGCAAACAGCAGGCGCAGGTAATCGTAGATTTCGGTCACCGTGCCGACCGTCGAGCGCGGGTTGTGGCTGGTGGATTTTTGGTCGATGGACACGGCGGGGGACAGGCCCTCGATGTAATCCACGTCCGGCTTGTCCATCTGGCCAATGAACTGGCGCGCGTAGGCCGAGAGCGATTCGACGTAACGGCGCTGGCCCTCGGCAAAGATGGTGTCGAAGGCAAGCGACGACTTGCCCGAGCCGGACAGACCGGTGATCACCACCAATTTGTCGCGCGGGATTTCGACCGTAATATTCTTCAGGTTATGGACGCGCGCGCCGACCACGCGAATGACATTAGGTGACATGGGATTCCTTATTAACATTGAAAACGAAGCGATTATAGCACATATGTTTCATTAAAGCGATTTTTAACAGGCAAACAATCATTATAACATCCGTGAGTCCACTGAAAAAACTTACCACAGCCCGGGGTATACCGCAAAACTGTCGGTGAAATCAATCGAGAGTTCAAGATAGCGACTGCCAGGTAGTTTCGAAACGTTCACTGTGCAATTCGCTTAGAGCAGCCAACATGGATTGTGCATTTTGGTGTTGCCACCCACGGCCTTGTCGCTTCATTCGATGATGAACAACTGTATTGATACCGCTTTCAACCGTTCCGCTGCCAATAGGGTATCCTGATTGGCGGAATTGGTCATAAGTCATCTTGTTTTGTCGGGTTTCAAAATAGTCTGGCGAATTACGAATGTCATCCAGGCAAGGGATGCGAGACCAGTCCAGGGCATGTAAGTCTCTCACTACCTCAGCGACACGCCCATGCCATAAGCGATCTTCTTGTTGTCTGGCCCAAGTTTGTGAACGAACTGTTCCATCCCCAAAAGCTGCCTTGGCGACTTTCCAAAGTCGTTCACTGGCATGTCCCCAATCGATCACTTGTACGGCTTGTGGATAGTTGGTCATCGTAATCCGATCAATCCATACTGCACCATCATTGACAGAACCTAAGCGCTGACACAGGGCGAATTGCCGCCGCCCACCTTCCAGGTATTGGTACTGCCCCATTTCATCTGCATCCCATAAACCAACCTGGTAGCTGTGTTGTTGCAAGCTTACCCGTGGTTCAGGATTTGGCTCTTTGGGGGATGGTATAGATTGAGACACTTCCACCTGTGAAAAGACGCTCATCTTGACTTCTTTCCAACCTTCTTCCCGCAAAAGAACCATGCCACCATCGCTGGAAACATTACCTTGTCCTTGAATTGGCGCATGTCCCTCCACAACTCGCTCCACTGCTTCTGGTTTTTCTTCTGCATACACCCGCTCTGCTTCGGCCTTGCGTTGTTCCTCAACCAGTTCTCCCCATCCCTCTGTCACTCGCCGCAGACTATCTTCCGACATGCTGCCCCCCACTGCATCCTGGTAGGCTGCTGCTGCCAGACTAAACGATTTGGCTTGCAATCCTTGCCGTGTCGCTACGCGTCCCGCTCCTTCACTCCAATGATCTTCCCGCAAGCACAACTTCTTATCCAGGGGGAAAAAGCGTCTCCCCTCTACACTCCGGGCAAACATAGTAGGCTCGCTCCAATTCCGTGTCCCCTTCCAAACCGTGCACTTCCCAACGTCGATACCCTTCAAAGCTCATCTCCTGCCCACACTGGTCACATCTTGGCGCTACTGCTTGTTGCCCCGTGTCTCGTCCATTGATCAGGATGCCAAGCGTTTCGCCCATCAGTTTTCGACGTTGCTGTCGCGCTTCCCTTTCTATCTCTCCAAAACTGGCTCTCTCATGTCCATCATACCAGTTTTCCATTTCGTCATACATCTGCCCGGCTTTCTCCAAAAATGCTGCCCGCCGTCGTTCTCGTGATATTCTTCGTGTCATCTTATCTTCCCTTTGCTTTTTTGCCTTTTGGCTAGTTTACCCTCTCCTCAGCAGTTTTTCTACCGATACTTTTGCGCTTTACCCCACAGCCCGTCCTGGCCGGCCCGCTAGGCTCTACGGGCAGAGAGCACGTAGTTCTTCTTTAATTAATTCTCTGTGTACTCCGTGTGCTCCGTGGTAAGACAGCCTTTTTACTGTAGGCTCATCTATGATTTTTTTAATTTCGAAGAATTGAGAATTCTATCCGTCAGCCTGTATTTCTGTATAATCGGCGCATGTTAGAACGAAGGCGTTCGAAAAAAAAGATTGCTTGTTTCCCGGTGGTGTTAGTGGCGCTTGGCGTGGGATGGTTATTGTGCCAGCTTATAAAAACGGAAACCATCTCTCTGGACGCTTCCCCACCGCCCAGGCCAACGATTTTGGCGCGGGCAGACTGGGGCGCTCGACCGCTCAACTTGTTCGCGCCCGAAGAATCTGGCCTGTTCGATCCGCGGAACAATCCTGAGGGGGTGTTGTATTATCCGTCCGATTTGCGCGGGGTACTAAACACGATCGTGGTCCACCACTCGGCTTTCTTCGCTGCCGGCCCGGCTGAAATCCAGGACTTGCACATAGATAGACGCGGTTTCGCCGATGTCGCTTACCATTTCTTGATCGATTCGCAGGGAGTGATTTACGAAGGCCGGGAAATCAGGGTCCGTGGCGCCCACGTGCAGGGATTTAACACCGGTTCGGTTGGGGTCGTCTTGATCGGGAATTTCAATGAGACGGAACCGTCGCAGGCACAGACCGAGAGCCTGGAACAGCTGGTGGATTATCTGCGCTATACCTACGGGATCCGCTATCTGGCCGGGCACAAAGATTATCCCGACCAGAGCCCGGACGGGACAGAATGCCCGGGTGATGGCCTGTATCCCTTGCTGCCCGGCCTGGCGCGGAAGTTGGGTATGAAATATGGCATCGATGGGTATGTCAGGCCGGATTGGATCGAGTAAATCTTGAAGGGGAGCAGCCCTTTCTCTTCGTAGAAAGTAGACATTATTGGTAATAAGCAGAAGATGCTAGCTGGCATAACAGCAACACAGGTTTTGGATGGCGGCATTCCACTCGCAGGTTATGAAGGGCACAAGCCACTTCCATCACCGAATCCGAAAAGCCATCTTTGGTGTTGCGGAAAACATCTTTCACAATACGACAACGTTTGACACCTGCAATCGTATTTTCAACACTGATCCTGGTTCCGGAAATGATGCTGTTCAAACACCGATCGGTTTTACTCAACTCCTGGCCTTTAGGTTTTTTTTGGCTGAAACGTGATCACACCTTGCGGCTCATATCCTTGAAAGCCGGTGTCCTTGCCCAAAGTAGAACATCTTGGATAGGAGATGGGATGATCGTCAGCTACCCTTTTGTCGTGAGTTTTGCCAGTCACGGTTGGACTGAGATACAACACTTTCTTGGTATGGCAGCTGCTCAACAAAAGGTTCTTGTCGGTATGGGTTTTCTTCTTGCCACTGTAGTGTTCACGCTGTTTTTGGGCATCTTTCGGGCGTTGGCGTCGTCTTTCCGTGCCATCGATCAAGAAATCTGGCTCTGCTTCGGCTACCAGTGGGCTGTCAGCCACGGCTTCTCCATCACGCTCCGGCGTCAAACCCATTTTGGCTAGCGTTTGTTTCAAGATCGGCAAGAGCAGGTGTATCCAATAGTTGGCTTGCGGTTGACTGATCTCAAACTGTAACCCGAGCATCTCCTGGATCGGATACGTCTTCTGGTAGATCAAAATGAACAACAGCTTGTCTTCATCCGTTCGCAATTTCTCTTTCGGGCCAGCCCCGGCTCGCCGTTGCCGAGGCGTGCCTCTTTTGGTAAGCTCTGGCGGATGTAATCCAGCCAGCTTTCCCTTGAACATTGGCAAGATCCGCTCGAATTCTTCCACTTTGAGCCCAGTCGCCGCTAGAAATTGTTTTGGTTTTGCTTTCAATTGGTCGTATGTGATCATGCTGCTATTTTACTATTACCGATAATGTCTAATGTTTTGAAAATCCAAAATTCAACCAGAGATGAACGGAGATAAACGTCCATTTGGCCCGATAAACACAAGATAGCTCATTTTCAAGGGCGAAAACGCCCTATTGCTGGCTCGGACACCTGCACCCACCGCAGGTGCGGTGTTGGCAAATTCCGAGCCGTTCTTGCTGGATTCCCTGGCACCGCCCGCCAGGGCAGGTGTGCCAATCCAGCAAAGCCATATTGAGAATTGCTGCTGTTAGGCTGACGGGCACGATATACCCTGACGGGCTGTTATACCCCAACGGGCATGTTATACTGCATGAAACTTCTCAAATCCGGCGGGGTTATTGTTATCAAATCCCGCCGGTAGGGTTTTTCAGTGCCGGAACTTGAATACAACGAAACAGATGTGCTGATGCGCGCTTCGCAGGGCGACCGTGATGCTTTTGGCGAGCTCTATGCGCGTTACATCGACCGCATTTTCAACTACGTCTACTACCGGACGGGGAACACGCACGACGCAGAAGACCTCACCGCGCGCGTATTTCAGCGGGCGATGAATTACATTCACAACTATACAGACCGCGGCGTTCCATTCTCTGCCTGGTTGTACCGCATCGCGCACAACCTGGTCGCCAACTGGCACCGTGACCGCAGCCGCAAGCAGGAAATTCCTATCAGCGACCTGCCTGTGCTGCCCGCCAAAGGCGACCATCCGGAGACCAAACTTGTCCATACCGAAGAGCAGGAAGCGCTTCTGCGCTTGATCCGCAAGCTGCCTCCGGAACGACAGCATTTGCTCATCTTGAAGTTTGTCGAGAATCTCTCCAATGCTGAGATCGGGCAGATCATGGGGCGCAGTGAAGGGGCTATTAAAAGCCTTTACCATCGCACACTTCTGGCATTGCGCGACCAGATAGGTGACCAACCTCGATTTAAAGGAGATTGATCCATGCTTCATGTCGTCACAGATGGCGCAGCCGACCTGCCCGTGGGTTGGGAAGAGGAGTATTGCATCGAGGTCGTTCCCATCAACGTTCATTTCGGGGAAAAGACCTATCTCCAGTTTGTAGACCTGGATTTCGAGGCTTTCTACAAGACAGTGGCGGGAACCAGGGAATTTCCTAAAACATCGCAACCTTCCCCACACCAGTTTGTCGAATATTATAAAAAGATCGCCAAAGCGGGCGATACCATCCTGTCTGTGCACGTAACCAGCAAGCTCTCCGGAACGTACGCCTCAGCCGTAGCTGCGGCAGAAGAAGTCAAAGATTTGTTCGAGGTGATCACAATCGATTCGGCTGGCGGTTCGATGGGGTTGGGTTTTATGTGCCGGGAAGCCCGGCGGATGGAGCGCGCCGGCAAGAGCGTGGAAGAGATCGTGAAATATATCGAATTTGTACGCGGCGAGATACAGGTTATTTTGACCCTTGATACCTTGGAATACGCCCGTCGCTCCGGCCGGGTAGGTGCACTGTCTGCCGCGCTGGCTTCGGTTTTGAACGTCAAACCGATAGCCGTGCTTAAAAACGGTGTGGTCAATATGGCGGACAAAGTACGCACCCGCAAGGCGGCGCTCGAGCGTGTCCTGCAAATGGGTGAGGAAGCCTATGGCGAAAAACCCGTTTACCTGGCTGTTGTGCACGCGCGCGATGCGGCTGCCGGTCAGGCCCTGCTCGAAGAAGCAAAAAACCGGTTCAATGTCAAAGATGCCGTAATGACCGATCTTTCCATTTCGCTGGCGATCAATTTTGGTCCGGGGACGGTTGGACTGGTGCTGTATCCTGCGGAATGAGTGAGGAAGAATGGGAAAGCAGCGAAGTAAACCTTCTATAGAGAATTTAGAATACCTGGAAGCGCATCTGGCCGGGACCCTGCGGCCTGTCGCGCCGCCCAATGACCTGGTCCAACGCCTGCGCGAGCACATCCATTTCCCCGAGCGCGAGTTGATTGTCAGCCGTCTGCGCGACTGGAAACGCCTGTTTTTCGTCTTCGGCAGCGTGATGTCGGGGATGTTGATCCTGATCACCCTTGCTCGGGCTTTCTATTACGTGTTCTGGCGCAGGAACATGGGGTAAAGCGTTTGAAAAACAAAAATCCGAAGTCGGCCGACTTCGGATTTTTTAGTCTGCGAGCAACCCGTCGGTCAGCTTGCGCGCCTGGTCTACTAAATCGACATCGACTGGCAACGTAAACTCCTCGGTCACACGCATGGTCAAATAGGCGGCAGCCTGCTTGATTTCCGGGGAGAGATCAGGCTCTTCCGCAATATTGTGTAATAAGTCATAGGCGCTCGGGGTGCGGACCGGTTGTCCGCGGCGGGCGTAGTATTCGCGGGCTGCGATTCCTGCCGCGCGGCGGGCGCAAACCCGCGCCTGTCCCTCGTTGCCACGCGCGCGGGCATCTGCGGCGCGCGCGAATTCCTGTTCGAGTTTGGCTTTCCAATCCGTCACGCTTCGGATTATACTTGGCGGATGGACAAATGGGAAAAACTAAAAGGCAAAGCCATCACTGCCTGCGGTGGAGTCTCTGCAAGATCCAAGCCGCTATGAATCGCGCGAATATAAGGGCGTGCAGATCTACTTCTGCAATCAGGATTGCCTGCGAGAGTTCGAAGCGGACCCGGAACGGTTTATGTCCGGGAAGGTGATTCACCCCCTGGGGCGGAAAAAGTAACCAGAATTTGATAGCAGATCTCCAGCAACGCATTCAAGGCAAAAAGGTTCTCATCCTTGGCATCGGCAATCGCTTGCGAGGCGATGATGCGGTTGGCTCGATCCTGGCGGAAGACCTTGCCGGGAAAGTGAACGTTCCCGTTATCGACGCCGGCGATGTGCCCGAAAATTATCTCGGCCCAATCGAGTCCAGTGGCGCCGACCTGGTGATCGTGCTCGATGCGGCCGACCTGGGCGCAAGCCCGGGCGATCTCTCCCTGATCGAAATGGAGCAGTTAAGGGGAGTTGGTCTTTCGACCCACACGGCCAACCTGGCGTTGCTATTCAAGGCCATTCCCGCAGAGAACAGGCCGGATGCACTTCTGGTGGCGATCCAGCCCGAACAAACGGAGGCAGGCCTGGGCCTGTCGCGAAGCGTGGAGATGGCGATGGAGGGGGTGGAGCACATGCTTGTAACGTTATTTAAAACGTAACGCGGGATATCATCCCGCGCCACTGTTTGTAACTACTCAGTCTACTTTATTCCTGGGCCTGAGCAGATACCACAGTTTTTAATCCACAAAGCGATATTTCAACAACGTCCACACCGCTTCGAACGCGTCTCTGATCCCGATTTTCTTGCCTTCGGAATAATCACGCGGGTTGAAGGTGATGGGCACTTCGAAGATGCGGTATTTGCGCTTGAGCACTTTAGCGGTGAACTCCGGTTCGAAGTCGAAGCGCTTGGCGCGCAACGGCATGCCCTCGATCACTTTGCGCCGAAACACCTTGTAGCCGGTTTCCATGTCGCTCAGGATGGTGTTGTAGAGGATATTGGTCATGAACGTAAGCATGTAGTTCGCAACCATGTGCCAGTACATGGTCACGCGCCGGGGTCCCCCCAGGAAACGCGAACCGTAGACCACGTCCGCGATCCCTTCCTCAAGCGGTTTAAGCAGGGTGGGATAATCGCGCGGATCGTATTCGAGGTCGGCGTCTTGAATCAGCAAAACGTCGCCCCGGGCAGCGTCGAACCCTGTCCGGACGGCTGCCCCTTTGCCCTGGTTCTTATCGTGGAAGATCACCCGGACGTTGTCCTGGCCGCCCATTTCTTTGAGCAGGTTGCGCGTGCCGTCCTTGGAACCATCGTCCACCAGGATAATTTCCCAGGCTAAATCGGTATCGTGCACTCTTTTTACGATCTCTTGAATGCTTTCAACTTCATTGTAAACGGGAATGACCACGGAAAGTTTCATAGTTTGGGATTATAAACGAAAAAGCATGGCTACCTTTGTCACTCGGGTAGCCATGCTATAATCCAATTACCATCTTAATCAGAAATACGCCGGTGGATGGGAACTCTATCCGCGCACTGCGTAAGTCCGGTTAATCATCGATGGGAGGCACGATGGCAAATCCGTTACAACGACCTGTATCTAGTCCTCTTGTTCCATCTGCTGGCGGCGGTTTTTTGCCCCCGCAGGTAACCAGTCTGGACGATACGGGCTTAAATCCGCTCTGGTTGCAGGACCTGGTGCTCAAGGTGTTATATTTCCGCGGTTATTTGAGCGGGTTCAAGGTCGCTGAAGAAATCGCACTCCCTTTCGCTGGCGTGACCGATCAAATCCTGGTTACGCTGAAAGGGGAAAAACTGATCGAGGTCAAGTCTTCTCAGGGGGGGTTAGGGGAAGGCGCTTATACTTACGGGATCACGGGGGCAGGCATTCAACGTGCGCGCGAGGCGTTGGAGCGCAGCCAGTATGCCGGCCCGGCGCCGGTCCCGTTCGAAGCGTATAACGAGGCCATTCGCCGCCAGAAAAGCGGCCGTCTGACGGTTACCAGCCGGACCATGCGCCAGATCCTTTCTCAGTTGGTCATGTCCGAGGCGACCTTCCAGCGCTTGGGGCCGGCGTTGAACTCCGGCACTTCTATTTTTATGTACGGTCCGCCGGGGAACGGCAAGACCAGCATCGCGCGCGCCTTTGGCAACCTGGTGTTGAGCCAGGAAATGTATATTCCCTACGCCCTGTACCTGGATGGACAGGTCATCAAAGTCTATGATGCTGTCAGCCACAAGCTGGCGACGGAGGCAAAAACCGGCGCACTGAATACCACCACCGGCAGCCTGCGCACGAACGCGCGTCGCGACCCGCGCTGGATCAAGATTCGTCGCCCGTTCATTATGACCGGTGGCGAGCTAACCCTGGAGGGTCTCGATCTGGTCTATGATGATACCCACAAGTTTTATGAGGCGCCCTTCCAGGTGAAAGCCAATGGCGGCATCCTGTTGATCGACGACTTTGGCCGCCAGCAGGTACGACCACGAGATTTGCTCAATCGCTGGATTGTTCCGCTTGAAAACCGGGTGGACTACCTGACCTTGCACAACGGGCGTAAGGTGGAAGTTCCCTTCGACGTATTGATCGTGTTCTCCACCAATCTGCCGCCAAAAGACCTGGTGGACGAAGCCTTCCTGCGCCGGTTGCGCCATAAAATCGAGGTCGGGGATCCTTCTTTCGAAGAGTACCGTGAGATTTTCAAGCGTGTTGCGGACGCCAAGCGGGTCCAGTACAGTGACCAGGGCCTGGCTTACCTGTTGCAGGAATGGTACATCAAACGGAACCGCAAGCTGCGCGCCTCTCACCCGCGCGACCTGTGCGACCAGATCCTGGATATATCCAGCTATCTCTCCGTCCCCCCGGTGATGAACCGTGAAATGATCGACCGCGCCGCTTTGGCCTATTTTGTGGAGCTGTAATGCGCGAATGGCCGCTTCCATTGGTTTTCGCCCATCGGGGCTCTTCAGTGCACGCCCCGGAAAACACGCTGGCGGCGTTCGAGCTTGCCCTTGCCCAGGGCGCAGGCGGCATCGAACTGGATGCCAAGCTCAGCGCGGATGGGGAAGTGATCGTCATTCACGATGCAAGCGTAAGCCGGACAACCGGGGCGGAGGGCCAGGTCTCACAATTGACCCTGGCTGCCTTGCGCGAATTGGATGCGGGCAGTTTTTTCTCGGAAGAGTTCAAAGGCGAGAAAATCCCCACCCTGGCAGAAGTATTCGAGACGATCGGAACACGCGCTGTGATCAACGTCGAGTTAACCAATTATTACGGCACCCGGCGCGATCGTCTGGCGGACAAGGTGTGTGAGCTGGTAGAAAAATTTGGATTGCAGGAAAACGTGTTGTTCTCCTCCTTCCTCGCCTCGAATCTCACCCGGACCCGCATCCTGCTCCCGGGGGTTCCGCGCGGACTCCTGGCGATGGGCGGACTGCTCGGCTGGTGGGCGCGCTCGTTTGGTTTCAACTTTGGCGATTACCAGGCGCTGCATCCCAACCTGAAAGATGTCACTCCCCAGCAAATTGCCCGCGTGCACCGGCTGAACCGGCACATCAATGTATGGACCGTGAACGCCGCGGAAGATATGCGCCGCCTCTTTGCCTGGGGGGTCGATGGCATTTTTACCGATGACCCAAAACTCGCAATGGAAGTACTCGCTGAAGGAAAATGATTCCGTACGAATGGCTTGAACAGGCTGACAGCCGTATTGCTCCCTATATCCAGCGCACGCCGCTCACTCACGATGCGGCGCGTTATATTTATATTAAGTGGGAGAACCGCCAGGTAACCGGCTCGTTCAAGGCGCGCGGGGCTTTCAACAAAGTGCTCCTGCTAGAGGATTGGGAACGTGAGGTCGGCCTCGTGGCTGCTTCGGCAGGCAACCATGGTCAGGGTCTTGCCTTAGCCGGGCAGAAAGTGGGGGCGACGGTGGAAATTTTCGTTTCCGCGCAGGCCGTCCCTGCCAAGGTGGAGGCCATGGGCGCGCTCGGGGCAGTGATCCACGCCATCCCTGGCGGTTATGGGGAAGCGGAAGCCGCCGGCAAAGCGTATGCCGAGGAACAGCAGAAAACCTGGGTCTCTCCCTATAATGATGGACAGGTGATTGCCGGGCAGGGCACGGTCGGCTTGGAAATATGGCAGGCCCTCACCCCTAACCCCTCTCCCCCCGGGAGAGGGGCGCTCTCCCCTCCCCCGAAGGGGGAGGGGACGGGGGTGAGGGCCATTCTCGTGCCAGTGGGTGGCGGCGGTCTGTTGAGCGGGATTGGCGCATCGATCCGAGGGCAGGCTCACCGTCCGGCCTTGATCGGGGTGCAGGCCGAGGCTTCCGCATTCATGCACAGTCTTTTCTATAGAGGAAGCCAGGATGACACCCCCGACCTGCCCACACTAGCCGATGGGCTGGCGGGAGAAGTGGAGCCAGGCTCTGTGACCATTCCAATGGCGATACAGTTGGCAGAGAAAATCGTACTGGTGAGCGAGGAAGAGATTGCTACTGCGATCGCCTTTGCATGGCGCGTCTATGGAGAAAAAGTAGAAGGGGCCGGGGCAGTTGGGCTAGCCGCAGTGTTAGCCGGTAAAGTGGAGGAGCGCCCGGTGGTTGTCGTGGTTTCAGGCGGCAACGTGCAACCCGAAGTCCATGCGGAGATTATGGGCCGCCTGGAAGGGGAAGCATGGTAGCAAAACGCCTGTTAAGTGTGCTGCTCCTGGTCGCGCTGGCGGCAACGCTTTTGCCCACGCCAGGCGTCCGCGCTCAGGGCGGCACCCCCCCCGCAGAAGTGCTGCGTTTGTTCGACTCGCTCACTCCCGAAGAGCGGGTAGGCCAGTTGTTCCTGGTGACGTTTACCGGAACAGACACAGGCCCGGAGTCGCAGATCTACAACCTGATCACGAACTACCATATTGGAGGGGTCGTCTTGCTTGCCGGGAATGATAATTTTGCACCCGCTCCGGATACCCTTACAAGTGCCCATGAATTAATTGCCAACTTGCAACGCGTCGAGTGGGAAAACTCCAGCTCGCCGATTCCTGATTCCATCACCGGCAAACTGCCTGAATGGGCGTACGTGCCGCTGTTTGTCGGGATCGAGCAGGAAGGCGGGGGCACGCCCTCTGACCAGATCCTGAACGGCTTGACTGCCATCCCCAACGCCATGTCGCTGGGCGCTACCTGGCGCCCGGAACTGACCCAACAGGTCGCGCAGGTGCAGGGGAAAGAGTTGTCGGCCTTGGGAATCAACCTGTACCTGGGCCCATCCTTAGACGTGCTCGATCTGCCCAGCCCGGCTGCCAGCAGCGGTATCGGGACGCGCTCGTTCGGCGGCGACCCCTACTGGGTAGGGGAGATGGGGAAGGCTTTTATTAGCGGGCTCCATGCCGGCAGCGAAGGACGCATGCTGGTGGTAGCCAAACACTTTCCCGGCCTGGGCAGTTCTGACAGGCCGGTGGATGAAGAAGTGGCCACGGTGCGCAAGTCGTTGGAGCAATTGAAGCAGGTCGAGTTAGCGCCGTTCTTCGCAGTGACCGGCCAGGCGCCCAATGCTCTCTCCATTGCCGATGGTTTGCTGGTTTCTCATATCCGCTTTCAGGGCTTTCAGGGGAATATCCGCGCAGCGACCCGCCCGGTCAGCTTCGATCCTTCTGCCTTAGGCGAAATTTTGGATTTGCAGGAACTATCATCCTGGCGGCAGAGCGGCGGTTTGATCGTAAGCGACGACCTGGGCAGCCGGGCTGTGCGTTTCTTCTATTCCCCAACAAATGAAGGTTTCTCGGGCGAAATTGTTGCGCGCGACGCATTTTTGGCCGGCAATGATCTGTTGTACCTTGGCAATATTGTGTCCAGCGATTTGGCGGACACCTACGACACCAATATTCGAACTTTAAGTTTCTTTGTTCAGCGCTACCGTGAAGATGCAGCCTTTGCGCAGCAAGTGGATGCGGCAGTTTTACGCATCCTTACCCGCAAGTACCAGTTATTTGCGGGATTTCAATTCTCGAATGTGCTCGCGCCGGACAGCGCTCTTCAAGACATCGGACAATCCCAGCAACTTGTCTATGACGTGGCCCGCCGCGCAGCCACCCTGATCAGCCCGGATGCGCAGGTATTGACATCGTTGATACCATCTCCTCCAGGGCTGCGGGACCGCCTGGTCATTATTACAGACACCGACCTCTACAGGCAGTGCAGCACCTGCCCGGAGAACTCGTCCTTATCTTTGTACAGCATGCAGGAAGCGGTGGTGCGTTTGTATGGACCCAGCGCGGCCGGGCAAATTTCAGCAGCTCGGATCAGTTCTTACACGTTCGATGACCTGACCGTTATGCTCAACACGGAAGATTTGGATACGATGGTTGAGGATATAGGCCGTTCAACCTGGGTCGTGCTTCTGATGTCCGATGGCAGCCGCGGACAACCGGAACTGATCAGCCGGTTCCTGTCTGAACGACAGGGTTTACTGCGCGATAAGCACATCATCTTGTTCTCGTTTACCGCCCCTTATTTTTTCGATGCAACCGATATTTCCAAGTTCAGCGCCTATTACGCGCTCTACAGCAGACAACCAGCCTTTATTGACGTAGCAGCCCGATTGTTGTTCCAAGAACTGACGCCGTTGGGATATTCCCCCGTATCCATCCCGGGAACCGGGTATAACTTGATCGAGGTCACCAGCCCGAACCCCGACCAGGTTATCACGCTCTCCCTGGATCTGCCGCCCAGTGCCGTTCCAACCAGCCCGCCCACCCCCTTTGTGATGTTTGCGACCCAAACACCCCTTCCGACCGTTCCCCCGGAGCCAACCGCCATCCCTTTGTTAGGTCTTGGCGATACGATCTATATCCGCACCGGCATCATCTATGACCATAACAACCATCCCGTTCCGGATGGAACAGTGGTGAAATTTACTATGTTACTCAGCGGGCAAGGGGGGGGCATCATCCAGCAATCCGAGCAAACCACTGTGCGCGGTATGGCGCAGGCTTCCTTCGCCTTGGAAAAGCCGGGGTTGGTTGAAATCCGCGCTTCGAGCGATCCGGCGACCATTTCTAATGGCATCCAGCTCGACGTCAGTCCCGGTCAGCCGGCCGCCATTACCGTCATTGCACCTTTCCCGACGGAGACCCTCGAACCGACTCCTGTTACACCGACAGTCGTGGAAGAAGATGAATTCGTTACGCTCGAAGGCTACCCACGCTTTAGCAGTTGGATGTTTGCCATCCTGTTCATTGGCCTGAGCGTTTTGTTGGCCTTTTGGGTGGGCAGCCTATTGCAGTCGCAGCGCTGGGGCTTGCGTTGGGGAGTTTGCGTCCTGATAGGGGGGCTGGTAGGCTACAACGCGACAGCGCTGGGAATGCTGGGCAGCACGCAAATCGTTTTGGCAGGCGGACTGGGAGCCGTATTGGGAATGTCTGCGCTGGGGGAATTGATCGGTCTGGGCCTGGGCGTGATGTGGTCCCGGCGGCCTTGACGAATCCTGCACGTCCGCTAAGGCACATCCACCCACCAAACGCGATCCTAACGAATCAAGCTTGTAATCAGGCTAAGTAGGAAAAGTCCTGCTGATAACAGTAATAAGATGCTATCCGGAGGGGAGGTAATGGTTTCCCAGATGGTGGGATTGTTTTGCTGTCTTGTTACATAGACGGGCAGTGTTGGAGGTTCCCGGTACCCAAGCAAGGCCTGGCGCAGCGCTTCGATCGAAGTCCGGGCGCTGGTCCGGGTGCAGGGCCATGGCCCACAGGATGGCGCGTTCGGTGCGCATGCTGACGGACGAGTTGATCTGTCGAAGCGGAGCCAGGCTATCGGGCTGGAGGAAGCGTTTGCGCGCATCCGCCGGGGATTCGCTGGTCAGCAGGTGATAGAGCGTGGCGCCAAAGGCATAGATGTCGGCGCGTACGTCCGTATGCAGGCCGTCGGTGCCATATTGTTCCAGGGGCGTGTACAGGGCGGTCCCTTGTCCCTGGATGATCGTGATGGTAACTTCTTCCGGGGCCAGAATCTTGACCAACCCAAAATCTACCAGTTTCAACAGGCCATTGGGAGTGACTTTTAGATTGCTGGGTTTGATATCGCGATGTACAATGGATGGTTCCTGGCTGTGCAAGAAGGACAGTGCGTCGGCCAGTTGGTTGGCCCAGTTGAGCACGTCCTTTTCGGCAAGAAATGTTTTATGCCGGCGGGCATCGAGCATCAAGGTACGCAGGTCATCCCCGGGCACGAAGTCCATCACCAGGTAATCGCGCTGGCCGCTGGAGAAGAAATCTGAAACCTTCGGCAGGTTAGGATGGTCCAGGCGTGCAAGCACAGTGGCCTCGCGAAAGAACTGTTCGCGGGCCTGCTTCAGGACTTTGTCTGGGAGGTTGCGATCGTAGCGGACTTCTTTGATGGCGCAAAGCCGGCCGGATAAACGCAAATCTTCGGACAGGTAAATGGATCCCATTCCACCTTGACCGATCCGTTCGCGGATCTGGTAGCGACCACGCAAAACCTCCCCGTGCTTGAGCGGGAATGACATATTCTTTTAGCTTTGAAAGCCGGCTGTGCAGGTGAATTTTCGGCGTCGATTCTGCACAGAAATTCGCTTTTCTGCTATATTATAATTGTTTTCCGCACTTAAATCATTGAGGTATTATGGAAATTTCATTAGAAGAATATCCGATGTTGGTCGCACAGGAAGGACCGCTCCGGGACCAACGTTGGCCGCTTATGCGGACGGTGGTACTTGGCCGCGATTCCACCTGCGATATCGTGATCCCAGACCGGCAGGTATCGCGCTATCATGCCCGCATCACGCCGACCCAGGAAGGCATGATCCTTGAAGACCTGGGGAGCAAAAATGGAACCCATTGCAACGGTTCGCCGCTGGCGGCCCCCTTGGTGTTGCAAGACGGCGATATGGTCCAGATTGCCCTGGCGCAGAATTTCCAATACCTCACCTCGGATGCAACCATGCCGCTCTCTGAGGATTCTCGGCGCAACGGCCGCTTGATGATGGATCCACGCTCGAGACGGGTGTGGATCAACCAACAACAACTCGTGCCGCCGCTTTCGGCGCAACAGTTCAAACTTTTATGGGTGCTGTACGAAAACCAGGGACAGGTGATCAGCCGCACCGACCTGATCTCGGTCGTCTGGGGTGAGGAGCAATCTGCAGGGGTATCCGACCAGGCGCTGGATGCGCTCATCCGCCGCTTGCGCGACCGCCTGGCTGCGCTCGACCCCGCTCAACAATACATCGACACCGTGCGCGGGCATGGCGTCCGGTTGGATAATCCGCCGTTGTAGATCAGACCCTAAAGGTCTCGCAGGCCTTTAGGGTCTTTCGAATCAAAAACCTTATGACCGATCCCAAACTTCCTCTAGACCGAATCCTTCAGGGGGATTGCGTAGAAACCCTGGAACTCTTTGCCTGAAAAGTCGATCGACCTGATATTTGCCGACCCTCCTTACAATCTGCAACTGTCACAGGACCTTTGGCGTCCCAACCTGACCAAGGTGGACGCGGTAGACGAAGCGTGGGACCAGTTTTCAAGTTTTGAAGAATACGATCTCTTCACCCGTCGCTGGTTGAACGCTTGCCGGCGCGTGCTCAAAGATACAGGCACGATCTGGGTGATTGGTTCCTATCACAATATTTATCGCGTGGGGAGCATCCTGCAGGATCTGGATTTTTGGATCCTCAACGATGTCGTCTGGGTCAAGACCAACCCAATGCCTAATTTTCGCGGCGTGCGCTTTACCAACGCGCATGAAACGATGATCTGGGCCCAGAAGGACAAGCAGGCGCGCTATACGTTCAACTATAAAGATATGAAGGCGCTCAATGATGATTTACAGATGCGCAGCGACTGGCTGCTCCCGCTGTGCACCGGGGCGGAGCGTGTCAAACTTAACGGTCAGAAGGTTCATCCCACCCAAAAACCGGAAAGCCTGTTGTACCGGGTTATCTTGAGCAGCTCCAACCCCGGGGACATTGTCCTGGATCCCTTCTTCGGCACAGGGACGACCGGCGCCGTTGCCAAAAAACTACACCGCCACTGGATCGGCGTCGAGCGGAACGAAGAATATGTCCGGGTGGCGGGAGAGCGGATTAACCGGATTCAGGCCCAGTCGTATGACGAAGCTTCCTTCGCTTCCTCGTCCGGACGAAAAGCCCGCCGGGTCCCTTTCAGTCGCTTGCTCGAAACCGGCCTGCTCCTGCCCGGTCAAACCCTGTACCTGGGCGAATCCGGCGAGAAGGAAGCGGTTGTCCGTGCGGATGCGTCCCTTCTCTCGGGCGATTTAGCCGGTTCCATTCACAAAGTGGCCAAGCTGTTGTTAGAAGCGCCTGCCAATGGCTGGGAAAAGTGGTACTACGCCGATGAGCGCGGACAGAAATATCCCATCGACCAATTGCGGAAGCAGTATCTGAAAATGGAGAAGGATGGAGACGGCGATAGATAATCTCCAGTGGTTGGAACAAAATGATTCAAAGAAATATAAAACGATGACCGCCTGAAAAGTGGTCATCATTTTATTCCATATGGAACGCGAGATATTCTCTGGCGCTACGTTGAGCAATTTTTATCCCATATTTTTCTTCATCGAAACCTTGAGCGCTGTTTTATATACCTTTTCTAACTTTTCGTTCAGCTCCTTGGCCTGCTCGCCGCCCGGGCCGGCCTGGCCTCCCTGGGCTTCGAGCTGGGCCATCAGGCCGCTGAGCATGTTCATCATTTCTTCGTTGACCATATCTTCATTGTCAGCCAGCATTTTCTCCATCGCGGCATCGTCGGGCGCTTCGAGCAACTGCTCGATGAAGGCCACTTCCGGCGGCGGGGCGCTGGCTTCTTGCAACACTTCCAGCATTTTCTGCAACTTCCCCATGCGGGCGTAATCGTTCTTCTCCGAGGCCTGGCGCATCATCTGGCTGACCAGATCAACCGATTCCTGGGTGAACCCCTCGATGTTTTCCCGCGTGGCTCTGGCGACATCTTCCTGCTCGAGCAACTTATCGATAAAAGCCTGCGTTTCTTTGTAACGTTCCTCCAACTGGCGGTCGACTTCATTGACGTAATCCAGCAGCTTTTCACGCAATTCTTCCAGTTTTTTCTTCTCATCGCCCTCGGCAGCTTCCAATTTGTCCGACAGGTTTTGGAAGAAGGTGTAATCCATGCCGGTCCGCGCCAGGCTGACGTAGGCCCGGATGCGCGCATCGTTGGGGGATTCAATAATCATGTCGAGCAGCTTCTCGCGCGTCAGGCCCTGGCCCGCTTCTTGCAGCGCTTTTGAGGCTGCTTCCAATTCGCCGACCGACTCCTGCAACCCCCGGCCGAATTCTGTCTCTTCGAGCAGCTGCTTCTGGACCTCGGCCAGTTGCCTGGCGACGCGTTCCCCTTCGGGGCTGGCGGTGCGTGGCAACATTCGGCTGAACAAGGCGAAGAACTGCTCATCGATCAGGTTCTCATTTTGTTTGATGATCTCAGAGCGGACGTCCGGCCCGGAGGCCTGCACCAGTCGTTGGATCAGCAGCATGCGGTCCTGCTGTTCCTTGATCATTTCAGGCGTGATGCCGTCCTTCTCCAGGATGGTTTCGATCATGGATTCATAGGTCAGGTTGGCTTGCGGTTTGAACAGGTAGGCTTTGCGCTTCTCGGGCGGCAGGCTGTCCATGACCTGCTTGATCAGCGGGCCGAGTATCTTTTCCTGCTGGTTGAGCGGGGTGTTCAGTTCAGGCGGGAAATACGTCAACAGCAGCTCTTTGTCAGCGTCGTGGTAAACAACAGGAGTTGCCAGCCGCCCATGAAAACCGCAATGCGGGCAGTTGGCGACGTTGGAGACGCCGCCCAGCAAGCGCTGCTTGGCAGCCGGATCCTGGGTCACGTCGAAGAGCTGTTCCACATTGGCAGTGATGGGTTGACGGCATTGGGGGCAAGGGATTTGAGTTTGAGGCATAATTTAATTTCTAGCTTTCTTTATCGGTTTTTGATTTTTCAGACATCCCCTAAAAAGGGATCTATGACGATTTCTTTACAAGCAATTGATTGTAACAAGCGGAGGTTTATTGTAACCTCTAATTCAGTAACTTTTCCAGGCGGTCGATGTAATCAGCCATGAGCGCAAACGCTTCTTCGACCGGTTGCGGGTCCGTCAGGTCTACGCCGGCTTTCTTGAGCAGGTCCAGCGGGTATCCGGATGAACCGGATTTCAAGAAGGTCTGGTAGGCTTCGACCGCGCCGTCCTCCCCGCGCAAAACGCGGTTAGATAGCGCCTGCGCGCCCGAGATCCCCGTTGCGTATTGGAAGACGTAGTAATCCGTGTACAGGTGGCCGAAGCGCGCCCAGGTCATGCCGAGGTGTTCCCGCTTGTAGAGGACGGTGTCGCCATAGGCTTCGCCGAACAAGTCGGCCATCAGATTGATCAGCGAATCGGCCGTAAGCGGCTGGCCATTCTCGATACGGGTATGGGTTTCCAACTCGAAGCGCGCCAATGTCGGCATGATGAAGAAGTAGCGATAAAAATTCGCCATGGCCTCCTCGATGACGGCGATCTGAAAGGCAGGCTCGGGATTGGACTTGAGCAAGTGATCGCGCACCATCGCCTGGTGAAAGTTGGAAGCTACTTCGGCGACAAAGAGCGAGTAATCGGAGTAGACCAGAGGCTGGTTTTGCCAGGTCAGGTAGGAGTGCATCGAATGACCAAGCTCGTGCGCCAGGGTAGACAGGCTGAAGATCGAGCCGGTATAGGACATCATGATGAAGGGATGCGTACCGGGCGCGCCCCAGGAAAAAGCGCCGTTACGCTTGCCTTTGTTAGGGTACACATCCACCCAGCGTTCCTCCAGGCAACCGTTGCGCAAGATCCCCACATACTCTTTGCCCATCGGGAGCAACCCCTCCGCAATCCATTCCACGGACTGTTCGAAGGGGACCGTGATGGTGTCTTTCGTTAACGGAGCCCACATGTCGTAAGGTTCAAGGGTTTCCAGGCCCAACGCCTTGCGCCGGATCTCAAAGTAGCGCTGCCAGACCGGAAGGTTCTGCTTGAAGACCTCGATCAAGTTATAGAACACCGAGGTCGGGATGTTGTGCTCGTGGAGCATCATGTCCAACGCAGAGTTGTGATTGCGAACGCGACTTTGGAAGACGGTCTGTTTGATGGAGGTGGTCAGGTTGGCCGCCAGCGTATTTTTGAATTGAAACAGGGCGGCGTGATAATTTTCCCAGACGCTCTGGCGGGCAACCCGGTCGGTGCCCGAATTAACTTTTATGATGCTGGTCTCATTCACTTCGATGGGATTTCCCCGGCTGTCATGTCCAGGCTGGGCTTTTAAATCCGCGTTGGTCAGCATGCTGGAAGACGTGGATGGCCCGCCGAACGGATCGGCCAGCATGCCCAGAACTTCTTCGACTTCACTCGAGCGCACGTGTTCTTGGACCCGGAACAGGTTATCAAATAACTGCCGATAGAGGGCCAGCCGCGGCTCGGTCTTGGTCCATTCCATCAATTTCTCTTTGCCGATCTTCAACAGTTCAGGCCTGATGAAAGCAGCTGCTCCGGCCAACCGGCCTTCTAAGCTACGGGCTTTGCCAGCCATCGCAACGGCTTCCTGGTCCGTGGTGTCGACGCTATACGAGAACCCGGCATAGACGCTAACGCGCTGCTCGCGCACCACCAGTTCCTCCTGGGTTTGCAGGGCATCGGCCAGCACCGCTGCGCTTTCGCCAAGGCGTCCCTGGAACTTCTTAAGTTCTGGCAGGCGGGAAAGAATGTCATCGACTTCCGCTTCCCATTCTTTCGGTGTCGCGAACAGGCTTTCCGCGTTCCAGGTGTAATCGGGGTTTACGTCGTTTCGAGCGGGCAAGGTTGTGGCCATAAAAATCCTTTTGTCTTCTAATTCTATGAGAAGGTTTAAAATGCCTTTTCCATTCAAAAAAACTGAGCAAGGAGAAACCAATATGTGAGTAAAAGTTTAGCGTGGCAGTGAGAAACAGATCCTGGCACCGGGCGAAGACTTTGGACGCTGTGCTTGCAGGGCACTTGCAGCTTCATCCTGATTTTTGGGGGATGGAACAGTGATGGGAGAGGCTGTCGAGGCATCCGCCCACATCCGGCCGCCGTGCGCTTCGACGATTGCCCGGGCGAGATACAGGCCCAGCCCGGCGCCTTTGGTCTGTTTTACGGCGTTGGTCGAGCGATAGAACCGGTCGAAGATGTGCGGCAGGTCGCGCGCATCGATGCCTGGACCCTGGTCGCTGACGCAGACGATGACCTGCTCGGAGCGCACCTGTCCGCTGATACGGATTTCGCCGCCTTCAGGCGAGTACTTGATGGCGTTAGAAATCAGGTTGGAGATGACCTGCGCAAGACGGTTCTCATCCGCCAGGATGACCGGACAGTTCTCAGGGAAATCAACCACGAGGCTGTGCTTCTTGGATTGCGTGCGGAAACGCTCGGCCAGCCGTTCGACCAGCGTCGGCAGGGAAACGTCCGCCCGGTTGAGGCTGAGCCCGCCTGCCTGTAAACGGGACGCATCCAGCAGGTCGTCGATCATTCTGGACAAACGGTCTGCTTCCTCTTCGATCACCGACAGGCTATCTTTGATCACGGCCCGCTCCCACCTGGCATCATCGCGCCGCAGTGTGGACGCATATCCTTTGATGAGGGCAACCGGCGTACGCAACTCGTGGCTCACAATGGAAATGAAGGTGGATTTGATTTCTTCCGCTGTACGAAAATGGGTGATGTCGCGCACGCTGGCGACGATGTTTCGTAACTTGCCTTCGTTCGAGAGAAGGGGCGCATAGGTGACACCGACCGGCAAAGGCGGCATGCCTTTCCTTTCGAGATCGCCCTCTACATATAAAGTGGCGTGCGGGGTAAGCGGCCAGCCACCTCGTTCTGCTTCTTCAAGGGTGGTGCCCTGAGGATCGCGCGCCCAGCAGATAATTTCATCGTGGGGTTTTCCCGCCAGGTCGAGGCGGTCCTTCCCAACCATCTTTTCGAACGCTTCATTAACGCGCTCGATGGTGTGGTCGGCCTTGAGGATCAGGATGCCATCTGCAGCAGAATCGAGCAACGCATCGAGGCGCTGTTTCTCGTAGGTCACCTGTCCGTAGAGTTGGGCGTTGTAAACCGCGATGGCGGCCTGGTCGGCAAAGGATTGCAGCAACCGCCGGTCGTTGGGGGAAAACAGGTCGGGGTAATTGCGGAAAATAAAGATGACGCCGATCAACTGGCCATGGGCAGAGAGCGGCAGGCCAACCCCGTTGAGCAATCCCTTGCTGGCGGTGTAGGTCAGGTTCTTGAGCATGCGGTTGAGCTCGTCAACGTCCAGTTCGCGGACTTTTTCCTCGGCCAGCAAGGGGGTGAGATAGCTCAGAAAAGCGGGAGCAATTCCATGGGCGGTGGCGACGCGCCAGCCGTCCTGTTCTTTGAGCGCGATCAAGCCAGCTTGTCCGGCTAGCATCTCGATCGAGATACGCAGAATGCGCGCCAACAGCTTTTCCAGGTCGAGTTCCTGGGTCAGGGCGCGTGATATCTCGAGCAGATAGTCGCGTTGACGAACGCGGAAGTCAGGTAACATCTATAATCGCCGTAAAAAATGAAGTTTTCTTATTTTATCATCCGGAAAGTGGGCCTCTGTAAGATTAATGTTGTTTCTCTTTAACAGGCAAGCTGGAAGGTAAGCCAAGGTGCGGCCTGTTGCCAGAATAACTGTATCTCCTTTGAAATGTTGGCTCTACCGTTTCCGGCGGGAAAAATACCGAAAATTGGGGTGTGAGCGCGCGTACGCGCGCTCACACCCCAATTTTCGGGCCTCAATCCCGTTAAAAACGGGAGAACCGAAATGTTTAAAACCCAAATTTGGATTGACTCGGTCTGGTTTAATCGGTTAAACTGAAAGAGTAACCACAATTGAATAGTAGCACATACGGATGCGATGACCCTGGGCCTTAAATTGGTTGCTTTCCCTGTAATTTTATAGGGGAAGGGTGCAGGCGAGCAAATAGCGAAACCGGCCGTATCGGTTTCGCTTTGTTTTTTTAAATATCTATAGGAATCCCGTGGAGGAACGCATGAAAAAGATAATCGCATTTTTCGTGCGCTTGGCGCTTTGTGGGGACTCCTGTTTTTTTCAAATTCAGGATTCGCTGTGCGTGCTCAAGGTTTGTCATTCCCTGCTGAAATCAATAAAAGTTTTACACCGATATCGATCTCTTCCGGCGGGGTTTCACGCCTGAATGTAAACATTTATAACCCAAATTCATTCCCTTTAACGAACGCATCTTGGACAGACAACCTCGTCGGCGTGCAGCCGGGGTTGATTATTGCAAATCCGGCGAATGTTACTAATTCTTGTGGCGGCAGTGTTACGGCTACTCCCGGAGCAACCATCCTGTCGTTAAGCGAAGGCACCGTTCCTGTCCAGGTCGGGAGTACGCCGGGTCAGTGCACCGTAGGCATCGATGTCACCTCCACCACGGCAGGCAACCTGATCAACACCATTCCTGCAGGTGCGCTTAGTTCAACAGGCGATGTGGTTTCTGTTACGAACACCACCCCGGCGAGCGCGACTCTCACCGTTATCGGCACGGATTTACCCACGGTGAGAAAATCTTTTTCTCCCAGCTCGGTGTCCGCCGGAGAGCCAAGCGTACTTACTATTACGATCAACAACACCAGCCCGTTCAATACGCTTACCCAGGCTTCGCTGACAGACAATTTGCCATCCAATGTTGAGATTTCGAATCCCGCATTGCCTTCGAATGCGCTGCAAAATTGTGGGGCGTCCGCTTCGCTCACTGCAAACCCGGGCGCAACTTCGATCACGTTAAATAATGCGACTGTTGCACCCAGCCCGGACTGTGTCATCCGGGTAAATGTGGTTGGAACAACCTCTGGCGTTTATACAAATACTATTCCGGCGAATGCCCTCGTGACCGGACAAGGACTGACAAACGCTTCTCCGACAACCGCTACACTTAATGTACAGACGGTAGAAATCGATAAAGCCTTTTCCCCGAATTCTTTTCAAGCAGGGGGCACGTCCACACTGACGATCACGCTCAGGAACCCGACCGGTTCTGCTTACACAGGAGTTAACCTTTCCGATACCCTGCCGGGGACCATCTTGACGGTTGTGAGCGGGTCGGCTGCGACAACTTGCGGCGGGACAGTTTCGACCACGCTGCCACGGACGGTCACTTTGATTGGCGGTACGATCCCGCCGAGCGCGAGCCCGCCAAATCCCCCTGGAACCTGCAACATCACCGTCCAGGTTACGGCGCCGGTTGGCGCCACCTCTGGCTCATACACCAACACCATCCCTGCGGGCGCATTGAGCGCTAACCAACCCGGTGTCACCAATATTCTCCCTGCTTCAGCGCGGGTGGAAGTATACGCAGTTGGTACTGGCATATCGGCAAACAAATCGTTTAGTCCAAGCACCATCGATGCGGGTGGGAACTCGCGCTTGCGCATTAACGTGCGTGCGCCTGGAGATACGGCGCTTACAAATTTCACTTTGACTGATTCACTCCCAACTGGTGTGACGATCAGTAATTCGGACGGTCCCAATGTTTCTTCCGGATGTGGTCCAAATGCTTCGCTTACAGCTGTAACAGGCGCTGACAGCATTACATTGACGAATGCCTCAATAGATGCAGGCGCGCAGTGCCGGATCGAGGTGTGGGTGACCAGCACGACCCCGGGGACGGTCACCAACGTAATTCCGCCAGCAAACGTAACAAACGACCAGGACAGAACGCCTGCCAGTGACCTCACCGATGATCTGACCGTGCAGGTAGTTTCCGATCTGTCCATGAGCAAGGCTTTTTCTCCCAGTACGGTGGCTGCCAGAGGAATATCTACCTTAACCATCACATTGCAAAACAGAAACGACTCCCAATTGGTCGGTGTAACGCTTAGAGACGATTTACCGGGTTCCAATGCGAATAACTCCGTATTGGTTGCCCCTGTACCGAATGCAAGCACCACCTGTGGCGGTGGTACGGTTACGGCTGTACCGGGGTCACAAAGCATTCAATTGTCAAACGGCACAATACCTGCCCAGGTTGGAGGTGTGCCGGGAGCTTGCACGATTCGAGTGGATGTTCAGGGAAGCCTTCTCGCAGGGAATTGTAACAATACAATACCGGTTACAAACGTTAGCGGAACGATCCAGAGTACTGGGACGACGATCAGCCCCACGCAAAATGCTTCTGCCCGCCTAGTGGTGGAAAACCTTGCGATTGCGATGGTGAAAGGTTTTAATCCTTTGACTGTATTCGGCGGTTCAGCCTCAACCATGAGCGTTGAACTGATTAATCCCAACAACGTAGAGTTGACCGATATCAGCTTCACAGATAACATGCCGACCGGTATGTTCCTGGCAAATCCCGTCAATTTCTCGGTGGGGACCTGCGGAGGAGCGCTTAGCGGGAATCCTGGAGACAGTTCGTTCTCGTTTTCCGGAGGGAGCCTGGCAACGAACACTAGCTGTACCATAACACTAAGCGTGACAACCAATGTGAATGGCAACCTTACCAATACCATTCCGAGCGGCGCTGTGACCACCGCGAACGGCAGGACCAACCCCGACCCGGCCGAAGCTACCCTAACGAACCTGGCCGGGGCGAGCATCAGCAAGTTCTTTTCCCCTAAGAGCATTGCTCCGGGAGAGTATTCGTTGTTGACGATCTCGATTCAAAATACTGGCAACATCCCATTGAGTGGAATGGGCCTAAGGGATACGCTCCTTCCCGGTGTTACGATTGCCGGGGCGCCAGGCCCAGCCCCGGTCAATGGATGTGGCGGGACAGTTTCAGCGGTGAGCGGAACCCAGGATATCGTGTTGACGGACGGGAACCTGGCTGCAAGCTCTTCCTGTTCAATGGTGATCGCAGTAACCGGCGATACACCGGGTGCTTACCAAAATACGATTCCCGTTGGAGCGCTCTCAAATAATGAAAGTACGACCAATACACAGCCCGCTATCGATACGTTAACGATTGCCTCGTCCACACCTGGGGGCGGAGGTGGAGGTGGGGGCGGAGGCGGTGGAAGAGGTGGCACAGGAGGCGGTACCGGAGGCGGGAACCCTGTCGGCCTGATTCCGGTTACTGGTTTTGCCCCAGGCAAGGTCACAAACCTGAGCGGCCTTCCGGTTACCAAATACAGCGCTTTGAATAGTGTAAGCCTCGAAATCCCCGTTCTCAAGCTTGAGCTGCCGGTGGTAGGGATCCCGATGAAAAACAGAACCTGGGATGTCAACTGGTTGTTGAACCAGGCCGGTTGGCTGGAAGGCAGCGCCTTTCCGGGTTTCTCCGGTAACAGTGTTTTGACAAGCCATGCAACACTATCTTACGGGCAGCCCGGGCCGTTTGCCAATTTGCACAAACTGAAAACTGGCGACAAGATTTTCGTTCACGCCTTTGGGGACTTATATATTTACGAGGTCAGGTCGGTTGAAAATTTATATCCGTCGGACTTCTCCATCCTGCAGCATGAGGATGCGTCCTGGCTGACACTGGTGACTTGCGCTGATTACAACGAAAAAGTAGAGTTATACCTGAAACGCCTGACGGTGAAAGCGGAATTGGTCCACACACAACTTGATCGCTAGCGGAACCCAGAACAAAAAACGGCTCACCGAAACGTGAGCCGTTTTTGATTCTTTTTTTCCGATATCCGGGCAGGGGACCGGCGGCACCCGGAAACGCTTCCTTACCGTTGCTACCTCTCGGTCCTGGCGGGGTTCGAAAGGCTCCGCCGCGCCGGACCTGCCCGGACAGGCACAAGCATACCCGAAGAGAGGGTGCCTGTCAATTCATTTGACCAGCATCCCGGCTTCTTGTTCCGCCTGCGAGATGCATTTGGTGAAGATTTGCAGACCTTCGTCGATCTCCGATTTGGAAATGCTCAACGGCGGCGCTACCCGGATGACAGATTTGGCGCAACTTAGCATCAACAGCCCGTTTTGGAAGGCCAGCTCCACCACCCGCTCGGTCAGTTCTTTTGCTGGTTCCTTGGTCTTCTGGTCTTTCACGAACTCAACTCCGATCATCAGGCCTTTCCCCCGGATATGACCGATGCTGGGGTGGCGATGCATGATTTCCTCCAAGGCGTCGAACGCATATTGCCCCATTTGAGCGGCGTTCTCCATGTATTCATTTTCAATCAGATCAATCGTTGCCACTGCGGCTGAGCAGGAGATAGGGTTGCCGCCGTAGGTGTTGCCGTGGGTCCCTTTGCCCCAGTCCATCACCGACTTTCGCGCTACGCAAGCCCCCAGCGGCATGCCGGACGCGATCCCTTTTGCGGTGGTGAACATATCCGGCTCGACGCCATAATGCTCGATAGCCCACCACTTGCCGGTTCGTCCCATGCCGGACTGGACTTCATCTACGATCATCAGGATGCCATATTTATCGCACACCTTGCGTAACGCTGGGTAAAAGCCTTCCGGTGGGACAACGTAGCCTCCCTCGCCCTGAATGGTCTCTACCAACACCCCGGCCACTTCATCCGGAGGCAGGATGTGTTCGAGGATCTGCTCCTCGATATAACGCACGACCGTTTCGCCGTAGTCTTCACCGGGTCTGCGGTCCAGCACCGGGCGGTAAGGATCGGGAAAGGGCGCATGCACCACGCCGTTCATCAGCGGGTAAAAGCCGCCATGGTAGGCTGGTTTGCTGGCGGTAAAGGTGACCGCGCCCATGGTTCTTCCATGAAAAGCGCCGGTAAAACCGATGAAGTTCATGCGTTCGGTATGATAGCGCGCCAACTTGATCGCTGTTTCTATGGCTTCGGTCCCTGAATTGGTCATGAACGAAACGGCCTGTTCTTGAAATGGTGCAATTTCATCCAGTTTTTCTCCCAACTCGATCCATTTCTCGTGATAAAAGTCAGAAGAGATATGAATGAACTTTTCTGCCTGTTCCTGGATGGCCTTAACAACCTTCGGGTTGGCATGGCCGGTTGAGACCACCGCAATGCCTCCCATAAAATCCAAAAAGCGGTTCCCGTCTACGTCCCAGACTTCGGTGCCTTTGCCATGATCCATTGCAAACGGGTAACCGCGCGGATAGGATGGTGAGATCACAATACGGTCGCGCTCGATCAGCGCTCGGGCTTTCGGCCCCGGTAGCTTCATTGCTTCCATTCAGGGAAACTCCTTTATTAGTTCGATTGTTTCATTTGTGCCAGGGCCAACGCGCCGAGCAGGCCGGCGTCGTCGTCCAGGGCGGCAGTGGTAATGACCAGGTTATCAAGATAATGAGGATTAAAGACGTGGGATCGCAAGCTGGCTTCGAAAGGCTCGAAAAGCAGGGATCCGCTTCGTGAAACCCCCCCGCCAAATATAACAATGGATGGATTGAACGTGTGTAGAAAACTGGCCACCCCGATTCCTAGAAATTTGCCGGCCCGTTCGTAAGCGGACCTGGCCAGAGCATCGCCCCGTTTTGCAGCTTCAGCCACTTCATATGCATTCAGATTATCCACGCTGCTTAATTCGGACGTTGTACCTGCTTCCAGTTGTTCGCGGACGTAGCGCACGATAGCGGGGCCCGCTGCCAGCGCCTCCAGGTGTCCATCGAACCCGCAGGAGCAGGTTGGTCCGCCTGCGAGCACAACCACATGCCCCAGTTCGGCAGCCAGGCCGTGATGTCCGTGCAGGAGGCGGTCGTTGATGATTACGCCGCCGCCGATGCCTGTGCTGATGGTCAGGTAAAGGATATGGTGATGGCCGCGTCCGGCGCCAAACTTCCATTCCCCTAGTGCCGCCAGGTTGGCGTCGTTGTCGAGATAAGCGGGCACGCCAAAGTGATGCGAGAGCTTTTCGGTAAGGGGGAAATTCACCCATTCCGGGATGTTAGGAGTGGCCAGGATGACACCCGTCTGCGGATCCAGGGGTCCTGGGGAGGCCATCCCGATCGCCGCGACGGATCGGTCTTCCGGCCAGGCAAATTCGATCACTTTTACCAATCGGTCGAATGTGCCCGGTTCTTTAGCATGGCTGCGTGTGCGTTCGTGTGTTAAGGGGGTGATATTGTTAGATTCATATGCGGCTGCGCGGATGTGTGTTCCGCCTATATCCACTACAACGAAAGGGCTCATGCCGGATATTATACTTGGGGGGATAGTAAGGCGGCAATGGCTTAGCGCTCTTCCCAATGAAATTGATATGCCTTGATTGACGTTTCCTACAATCGCTGCTAAACTCATCAGGATGAACGGGTTGCCTGATAACAGGAATTATCAGAACTTCCGGCGTTTTTTGCGTTGGTTTACCCCTGGCCTTGGGGTGAAGCGCTGGTTACTGGTGGCATTAGCCGGCATGACATTGCTGGGGGTAGGCTTGGCTATATTCCTGCTTGACCTGTACCGTACCGATTCCACCAACCAGGCCGTTCTCACCTTTCTCTCTTATGCCTCCTTGCGCTTTCTGCCGCGTTGGGCGCGGGTGGTGATTTTCGCCGGTTTGGGCGCCGGTATGATCAGCTTCGGGATCTGGGAAATGAACCGCTCGCTCATGCGCCCCTATATGCGCCCGGGCTCGCATGTGGTCGATCAACTGGCTGATTTCCGCCGCCGCGGGCGGGGACCGCGAATCGTTGCCATCGGCGGCGGGCATGGTCTCTCTACCCTGTTACGCGGCTTGAAGGCGTACACCCACAACCTGACGGCGGTTGTGACGGTGGCGGACGACGGCGGTTCCTCCGGGCGTTTGCGCGAGAGCCTGGGAATCCTCCCACCGGGGGACATCCGCAACTGCCTGGCCGCGCTCTCCAACGATGAGGCTTTGCTGACACAACTGTTCCAGTACCGTTTTAGCGGCGAGCCGGACTTGAACGGGCACTCGTTCGGCAACCTTTTCATTTCCGCTTTGAGCGACATCACCGGCAGTTTTGAAGAAGCCGTAGCAGAATCGGGCCGGGTGCTCTCTGTCAATGGCCGGGTGCTGCCATCCACCCTGCACAACGTCAGGTTGGTCGCGGACGTACGCCTGCCTTACATAGTCAACGAGGTGCGCGTGGCGGGAGAGAGCCATATCCCAGAAATTGCCGGGCGTGTGCGCCGCGTCTGGCTGGAGCCCAATGATGCGCCGGCTTTTCCGCCCGTGATCCGGGCCTTGCTCAACGCGGATATGATCATTGTGGGACCCGGCAGCCTGTTTACCAGTTTGCTGCCCAACTTGCTTGTAAAGGATGTGCTGGCTGCAGCGCGGAACAGCCGGGCGCTCAAATTGTTCATCTGTAATATTGCAACCCAGCCAGGCGAGACGGAGGCATTCTCGTGTTATGACCATGTCCGCGCCTTGGAGGAGCACGTCGGCGAAGATTTGTTCGACATCGTCCTGTGTAATGACAATTATGAGGGCAACTTGATCGATGGTTCTCACTGGGTGCAGGCAGATGAAAAGTCCCGCACCGACGTGCGTTTATACACGGCTGATCTGGTAGACTACGATTACGCCTGGAGACATGATTCGCTCAAGCTGGCGCAGGTGGTGATGGATTTGTTTTACGAGCGTACCGGTCCGCTAGGCGAGTAACGAAAAAGACCGATTGTGATAAAATTAACAAATGAGCTTTTCGCTCAGGTTCCACCCGAAAATAACGCGCAAGGCTGCGGAAGTAATTTTCGGTTCGTTGTTAGAATATCGTACCTTTTCAATAAAGCGGGGAACTTTCCCCTTTCTTTTTGAGAAGATACGGAATATCCCTATCTCTCTGGAGGTTTATCATGACTGCAAAAGTAGGTATCAACGGCTTTGGCCGCATCGGGCGACAGGTGTTGAAAGCGATCCGCGATTACCACCCTGACGAGTTGGAAGTGGTGGCGTTCAACGACATCGGCGACCTGAAGACCATGGCGCACTTGCTCAAATATGAACTCGAACTACGGACGCTTCGACGGAAACGTCGAAGTTGCTGAGGATGGCTTCGTCATTGACGGCAAGAAAGTAAAGGCGTTCAAAGAGACCGACCCGGGCAACATTCCCTGGGGCAGCCTGGGCGTGGATATCGTCATCGAGTCCACAGGTATCTTCACGATCAAATCGGATGGCCTGAACAAGAAGGGCAAGATGGTCAAGGGCGCTGATAACCACATCACCAAGGGCGGCGCGAAGAAAGTGATTATCTCTGCGCCTGCACAAGGCGAGGACCTGACCATCGTCCTGGGCGTGAACGAGGACGAGTACGATCCGGAAACCGATAATGTGGTCTCCAACGCCTCCTGCACGACCAACGGCCTGGCTCCGGCTGTCAAGGTAGCCCACGACAAATTCACGATCGTCAAAGGCTTCATGACCACCATCCACTCCTATACCAACGACCAAAAGATCCTTGACCTGCCCCACTCGGATTTGCGACGTGCTCGCGCTGCCGGGCTGAGCATCATCCCGACCTCCACCGGTGCAGCCAAGGCCCTGAAGCTGGTCATCCCCGACATGGCCGGTAAACTGGACGGTTATGCCCTGCGCGTTCCTACCTCCACAGTTTCCATCATCGACCTGACGGTTGAGCTTGGAACTGCCATAACCACCGAAGAACTGCGACAGGCCTTCCGCGATGCGGCCCAAACCCCTCGCCTGAAGGGAATTTTGCAGGCGGTGGAAGAACCGTTGGTTTCCATCGACTACAAGGGTGATCCGCACTCCTCCTCCGTAGACCTGGAATTTACTCAGGTGCTTGGCAAGGAGAAAAGCAATTTCGCGAAGATCGTCACCTGGTATGACAATGAATGGGGCTACTCGGCCCGCACGGCCGATCTGGCCGCTCTGATGGCGAAGTCGCTCTAAGGGCGACGTGCGAAGTACGGGATGCGATATAAACTCATACCCCGCACTTCGCACACAGCCGGAGGCTGATATGTTTGAAAAGAAAACGATCCGTGATATCGACGTGCAGGGCAAGCGCGTGCTGGTGCGCGTCGATTACAACGTCCCGGTCAAAGATGGAAAAGTGGGGGATGACACGCGCATCCTAGCTGCGATGCCGACCCTGAATTACCTGCTCGAACACGGCGCAGCGCTGATCCTGACCTCGCACCTGGGCCGCCCCAAGGGCAGCCCCGATCCGCAGTACTCCCTCAAGCCGGTAGCCGACCATTTAAGTGAATTGATGGGAAGGCCCGTCCAATTTGTGGACGAAGTGGTTGGCCCCAAGGCGCAGGTAGCAGCGGAAGCTCTAAAACCCGGCGATATATTAGTGTTGGAAAACACCCGGTTCAACCCTGGGGAAACCAAGAACGATCCGGAGATGGCCAAACAATTGGCTGCGATGGCCGATATCTATGTCGACGACGCGTTTGGGTCCGCTCACCGCGCTCATGCATCTACGGAAGGCGTAGCGCAGTATTTGCCGGCTGTCGCTGGTTTTCTGCTCGAGAAGGAAATCCAGTACCTTGGGCAGGCGATTGCCAACCCGGAAAGGCCGTTTATTGCCATCCTGGGTGGGGCCAAGATCAGCGACAAGATCGGCGTGATCAAGAACCTCCTGACCAAAGCGGACAGCATCCTGATCGGCGGCGGCATGGCCAACACGTTCTTCAAAGCCGAGGGTTACCCGGTTGGCGATTCGTTGGTAGAAGACGAAGCCCTGGATACAGCCAAGGAGTTGTTGGCGGAAGGCGGCACAAAGATCCGCTTGCCCGTCGACGTGGTTATCGCCGATAAGTTCGAGGCAGATGCCAAACACAAAACGATCCCCACCGGTCCAATCCCCGATGGCTGGCGTATCCTCGATATCGGTCCGGAAACGATCGAGCACTATTCTAAGATCATTCATGAGGCGAAAACCGTGGTCTGGAATGGGCCGATGGGCGTGTTCGAATTTCCGGAGTTTGCCAAAGGCACCTTTGCCGTTGCGCAGGCTGCGGCGGAGTCGGGTGCGGTCACCATTGTCGGTGGCGGCGAATCGGTAGCAGCCGTCAAACAATCCGGCCTGGCCGACAAGATCACCCACATCTCGACCGGCGGTGGCGCTTCTCTGGAAATGCTCGAAGGGCTGACGCTTCCCGGCGTAGCGGCATTGCAAGATAAGTAAATCTGATGGAAAACGAAGTGACAGTCACCCAGGGGTGACTGTCACTTTTGGCATAGAAACAAGGTATCTGCTCAGGCTTATACAAAAAGTAGGGCACACCGTGCCACCTCTCTAAATGCAGGCTGAGCAGTTACGAAACAAGTTCGGCTATAATGGGTGAAATTTTCACAAAAGAAGGGAAAATTGTGTACTGTAACCAGCTCATTTAAGGCTGTTACGGAGCAAGGAGAATGATGCGTACACCAATCGTTGCTGGAAACTGGAAAATGAACAAAACCGTCGAGGAAGCCCGCTCCCTGGTCTTGGCGATGAGCCTTAAGCTACGTGAGATCGAAGGCGTTGAAAAAGTGCTGTGCCCGCCCTTTCCGGCGTTGCTGGCCGTCTCCGCGATGCTGCAAGGCACCGACATCGGCCTCGGCGCGCAGAACCTGTTCTGGGAGGAGAAAGGCGCGTATACCGGCGAAGTCGCCCCGAACATGGTGGCCGAGTTTTGCCAGTACGTCATCATCGGGCACTCAGAACGCCGGGCTTACTTTGGTGAAACAGATGAGACGGTAAACAAGAAAGTTCACGCCGCCCTCGTGCACGACCTGACACCCATCGTGTGTGTGGGCGAGACAGAGCAAGAATACGAATCGGGCCGGACAGGGGAAGTGGTTCGCCGCCAAGTCAGCCGGGGACTGGCGAATGTCGATCCCGCCAAAGCTGTGGGCCTGGTGGTCGCCTACGAACCGATCTGGGCGATTGGAACGGGCAAGGCTTCCAGCGGCGAGAACGCCAACGCCGTTTTAGCGGATCACATCCGACTGGCGCTGGCTGATTTATATGGAACAGAGACGGCCCAAGCCATCCGTATTCAGTACGGCGGCTCGGTGACCACTGCCAACGCCGATGAATTCTTCAACCAACCCGAAATCGATGGCGCACTGGTAGGTGGCGCCAGCCTGAAGGAGGATGAGTTCGTAGGGATTGTTAGAGCGGCGGCTCGATCGAAATAGGCGGGAAACCTGGGGACACGGAAGAAGCGGATAAGACGGAGTGCCGGTCGAGGCTGATTCCTTTTCCATGTCCTCCGTGTCCAAAATGTGATGGAGGTCCTTTCCTCTTTCCCTGGCCTGTTATGGTTCTTGCTGATGCTGGTGCCGTTGAACATCCTTCAGCGTATGCTCCATCGCGAGATTCAGGCCGCGTTATATATTGCTTCTGGGGGAAATGCTCCGCTGACCATGGCGGTCTTCTCTATACTGTTCTTTCCAGGGGTACTATTGCACGAGTTCAGCCATTTCTTGATGGCGAAGCTGTTGTTCGTGCGCACGCGCGGCTTTTCGATTATTCCCAAGATGATGCCGGCGGGTTACTTGCGGATGGGTTACGTGGAGGTCGCCGAAACCGACATCGTACGCGATGCGCTGATTGGCGCCGCGCCGTTGATCTTTGGCAACCTGGTGGTGGCTTATATCGCCATTTACCGGCTTCATCTGATCCCGCTATGGGAAGTGTTGCGCCACGGACAGATGAACCTGTTTTGGATGGGGGTCACCTTGCTGCCGAGCGTTCCGGATTTTGCGTTGTGGTTCTACTTGACTTTCGCCATCAGCAGCACCATGCTGCCCTCCCAGTCTGACCGGCATGCCTGGCTGCCTTTGGGAATCTCGGTAGCGGTGCTGCTCTTGCTGGCGCTCTTTGCCGGGGCCGGTGGCTGGATGATGCTCAACCTGGCGCCTCCGCTGAACGCCTTCCTGCGCTCTGTAGCAACCTTGTTTGGTCTGAGCGCCGCCGTGCACGGGATTTTGATCCCTCTGGTGATGCTGTTGCATAAATTGCTTGCCCGCTGGCTGGGCTGGGATGTGGGATAAGAATGGTATAGCAGGCTCTATAGAAGAGGAACCCGTCACTTGCAATACGCAGGTGAACTATTTTTTGCCGGCGACGCTCCAATTGATATGCTTTCAGAACGAAAGCAAGTGAAAATCCGCAAGCAGTAGAATAATACAAAAGCTGCAACCATCTCTTCCAAAAGCTCTTGTTCAGGGAACCATGCAACGGATACAAATGCAATCAACAAACTCAATCCAATTAAACTGGGATGTGGCAAAAACAACCTGCCATATGGTAGCCATTGTTGATTAAACTCTAACCAGACAGAAACAATAACGACAACTAGAATCAAGGAGAGAGCAATATATCCGTAATTGAAGTAAGCGTTGAAGTAATTGTGGATGTTTGTTTGATGTTCAACATTTCCTAAGAACAAGGAAGGGGTTTGCCAGCCAAAAAAATCTTGTCCCCAACTTGTTTCTTCTCCAGCGTAGAATATCAACAGAAGGGCTAAAAATGAGTAGGCTGTGCTTGAGATGGCTCGATGCTCGATAAATCTAGATTCTTTCCATAGTTTCCACACAACTACAATTAACAATATCCCAGATATGGCCATTGTGGCGGGCACGCAAAGATCGATCAAACCGTGATCTTTTGCGTACAAGAACGTATAAATAAACGGGAAGCGATAAGCCAGGCGCATACTGAGAATCAGCAAAAATCCAATCAACGATGAGACGATGAGTATGAGACGGGGCGATGGCGAAACGGAGTCAGAGAGACACAATGGTTCGTCTAAGATTACTTCCCTAATTCTTTTGCGCCAACTTGCCTTTTTTGCTTTGAGAAAACAATATCCGATACCAAATAACAGGACGATCCCAAAATAATATGTAGATATAAATTCCCATAATCCGTTTGAGGTTATTTCGTGGTCGTTAGAGAAATGGCGTTCTAAGAGTTGAATAATCTGTTGATTGAAGAGTGGATAAACGAAAGAAAGTATGATACTTATCACCATCAAGAGAATTCCAAATTTCTGAACCTCAACTTGTGAGATTTTTCTTACAGCAACTTGAGTCATATTCCTTGTAATCAATTCACTCTCCTTGTAAACATAAATGATAGGTTAATGCCGTTAGCCGATTATCTTTTCTTTGAAATTGAATGCTGTTCAGAAGAATTTCCCTCGAGACTCTATATCGTCGCATTGACAATCTATTAAAAATCCACCAATACTACTCTACAAAACTACTATTGCTTTTGCAAGTGCAAAAAGTCACATATTTGGTGTGCAAGATGCGCAAATGAAAGGCCGAATTGGGCAGTTCGCACTGTGCTGCTTGGACGCGCACCGTTCTCGGCTTGAAATGTGTTATCGCTTGTGGACTCTCTCAACAGGCCATTTATTGCCCGCCTCAGATGCTGGCTATTTCGCTATAGTAACCGATCAAGAATAACAGGAGTAGAACCCAAACGACCGCCAGGGAACTTGTGCCGGTCGAGCGGAATTCCGTTCGTAAAACCGGCCAGGATGAGCCGAGCACCGGTAATGACGGCTGCTCCCGTGAATCCAAGCCCGATGAGCAAGGCTGGGTCGATCACTGATGTCGCTGAGATTAGGTGATTGCGAGGACGGAACTTCTGACCGGAAAAAAATGGAAAAGGATGGCAGTGATGGCCCCCCGCAGGCAAGGCAGAAAAACTCGATGACAAGCCTGTTGCCTGGATTACCTTGACCCCTGTTCGAAAATTTTGCCCAGTGGATAGGAACTTGTTCTCTGCCACATTCCGGCTCGATTGTTTATTAATGTGACGTGTGTTGCTCTAATTGATAAAGGAAGGTATTCTTGCAAATGAACCGCCAACTCTCGTTCAATCTTCTGGAGCACTTTTTCATTCTCAAATTGGGCAACGGTAAGGTGCGGGATGATTTCTTCAAACGCGCCTTCGTACGGTGGCGAAGCGGGAAAACGCTTTGCAACCAGGTCGACCAGTTGCTTGAAGGGAGTGTCCGGTTCGGGAGCCAGGTAAAGGATATCCGGGAACCTGGCTAATCGCCGGAAAGTGAATGAAAACGCATCGGCCTGCCCAAACAGTTCTTCGAGCGCTCGATCCAGGTTCATGTCCGGATTGACCCCCGGAAGAAACGGATAGTTGATCGTGATATGGGCGGGAAACCCTTTTGCTGCGGAAGGATCATATTCGAGGCGGAATGGACTGACCAAAGGCTCTACCTCCGGAACAAGGATGACGAGGGCTGCCTCAACTGGGCCTAAAAGGTCATTTGACACTGGTGAATTTCCTTATAACCATCATCGAAATTTCCAGAATACAAGAATAGAACGTGTAATATTTCAACGCCGAGCAACGTTCGATAATACATTCGGTTCGTCACTGGTCACTTTGTTGACCACGCTAAAGTTGCCATCGGTTTCGAGCACAACCGCTTCGACGTCTTCGTGGTTCATTCCCTGGCTGCGCATAGCTTGAAGAACTTCTCCTTGGTTGACCCGCTCGGTTTTCATTGCGTTCCACAGGAATTCGCCCTGATAGTACAACAACCTGGGTTCGGCTTTGACCAAACGACTGACGGTTTTTGAACGAACGGAAAGCCAGGTGATGATGAACTGTAACAAAATCAAGAGCGCAAACGCCAGCAAGCCCTCGGCCAAGGGAGTGTCTTTAGAAAGCAGGATGGTGGCCAGGGTGGATCCCAGGGCAACGGTGACAACAAAGTCAAACGCATTCATCTTTGAAAGCGTCCGTTTGCCAGAAATCCGCAAAAAGAAGATCAACGCAACATAAGCCAGCACCCCAACCACAGCTGTTCTGGCCATTCCTGCCCAACCATTGAAGAACATATCAACTCCCATTATTTATCCATACCGAAATCTTTTGTGGAAACGTGTTTCCCGTTCAAGCAACAAGAAGCTCAATCAACAAGAAGCTCAATTCGGTTCCTTTTTGAATAAGCTGCGCTATTCCAGGCCTGCTGCAGGCAGCCGAATTATCGTTGTACCAGATAGATAATAAATATAAAAATCACCAGCATGACAGACCATAATACAATCGCCAGCCGCGAAGCTTTTCCGGCTTTATCCGCTTCCCACCAACTCCGCGGTCTGATGCCTTTTAATATTAGCGTCGTAACCCCGGCCAGGTTCAGGCAAATGATGTTTGTAATAAACAATAAAGAAGCGCCAAAAGCTTCGTGCATGTGGCCCGATCCAAGTAACAGCCCGAAAACAACCAGTGGGGGCAACAAAGCCACCGAAACCATGACCCCAATTAAAGCCGTTGCGACGCCGCTTGTGAAGGCGAGTACGCCGGCGCTGCCTGAGGCAAGCGCAATCACGATGTCAGCCGGTAGGACGTTCGTTCGAGAAGCAATCTCGTGAATAGCAGGCTGGATCCTGAAGAGCAGTCCTGCAGAGATTGAAATGACCAAGGCGATCCCCATTCCTGCAAAGCTCGTTTTAAGGGCGGTTTTTCCAAGATTAACATCTCCCAACGTAGTCGCAAGCGCCAGCCCGACATTAGGCCCCAATAATGGCGCGATGACCATCGCGCCGATAATGACTGCTACGCTATCCTGGAGCAAGCCCAAAGCTGCAATGATCGAGGAGATCGCGACCAGGGTAAGGTAATTTCGGGATAACCTTACGCTATCTACGATTCCTGAATACAGTTCCTCCCGGCTGATCCGTTCCTGGTTATCCTTATCATCTTGGGCACTCTGGTCGCTTTCGTTCCCGTTTGATGAACTTTTATCGCCGATCCCATGAGCGCGAGGGATGGTTCCTTCAACCGAAAGCAGGATCACGCGAAAATTATCCTTGCCTGTATATTTTTCTTCTAACCGGTCGAGGATCTTTTCGGTTTTGTCGGCAGAGATGAGCAACTTGATCACTACGCCGCCATTCGTGCCTTCTTGTTGCCAGGTATCCAGGGTGTTTTCATTTTCGATTAGCTCTTTGATTGTGTTGTTGTCATTCTCCGGTAGATAAATTTCCATTAATCTCAGAGGCATGCAAAATCCTTTTACTACTTTTTGTATCAATCTTTGTATCTGCTCAGGCCTTGGTAAAAAAGTAGGGCAAAAATGGTGTGCGTGAAGGCGTACGCCCCCACGCACACCATTTTCCGATTCTCTTCTATAGTATAGGCTGAGTAGTTACTAAATCTTTAAACTTGTTGCAAAGGCTCTTTGGGAATTTCCGTGGTTGATACCCGGACTGGGGGAAATTCGAATGAATCTCTGCAAATGCTCTCAATGAAAGGTGGGATTTAGTTCAGGCATCTACGTAGTACTCTATAAATGTGACAAAAATACTCTAAAACACTATACAGGAAAATGAGTGTGCTGACAACTTTAGTTTCCGCTAACTGGTGTAGATAAAAAAGGGGTAATGGGCTCAAAACGTGATAATCTTGTTTTTGCCGAAACAAATTTCACAAGAACCCATTACCATGACAAATCATATCATAACGATCTTAAGCATATTGACGCAAAAACTACCCGTTGGGACAAATCTGGGACTTTTACATTTCATGTGGATGCTGGTGAGCGGTGCGCTCCTGCCCAATCGAGGGGCCATCTTTCCTGCATTGAAATCGACAGGGTTGTCAGATGCCGCAACGCGTCGAGCCTGGGCAGCTTTTAGCAAAGGTGTTTGGCAAATATCAGCCATTCTGACTTTATGGCGAGAGCAGGTCAAACGAATGCCTGATTGGCAAGAACATCGCTATGAAGGCTATCGTCCCATTCCAGCAGATGTCACGGCTTTCTGGCGTCCAACGTTGAAGAATTGTCCGAGCAAACATTATCATCCGGCTGCGAACTGTGCTTTGCCAGCGATAATCATGGGGATCACGGCAGAAGTTGGTGAAATCAACGGACAGAGGATCGCTTTGCCACTTGCTTTCGAGCGAGTACATCCAAAAGACATGCGAGAGACCCGTCTGTGGCAAGAAATGCTCAAAAGCGCCCAAAAGAACCTGCAAGACGATGAAATCCTGGTGCTAGATGCAGGCGTGAAACTCAGCACCCTGCAAGAAGCTCGGATCAAACACTACGAGGTGCGTTTGGCGACCAATTTTACGGCGCGGCGGAATTTTCTACCGGAGCACATCAAAGGGCGCAAGCCCAAGTATGGGGCGCTGGTGCGCCCTTTGGCCCGCAAACACAAGGACAAGACTCTGGAAGCCACGCCTCCGGACGAAACCTACACCTGGGTCGAGAGCGGACGTATCCTTCGCGTGGAAATCTGGCGCAGCCTGGTCTTGAACAAAACGATACCCGACGAAAACAACAAAACCTTTGATGTGTACGCTATTTATGACCCTGACTTTGACAAACCCTGGCTACTTGCCATATCCCTCAAACTCAAATCGGAAAGCGTGTACGCCATTTACAAAGATCGCTGGCCGGTGGAACAGATCCCTCTCAGCGCCAAACAGATGGTGGGTAGCCACCGCCAGTTTGTTCACAATCCGGAAAGTATTCAGCGCTTGCCAGAATTGGCCCTCCTGGCTGGTTCCGTGCTGAGTTTCCTGGCAGCTACTTTCCCAGCCACCCCAACCGGGTTTTGGGATCGCCATCCCAGACGAACCCCGGGACGCTTCCGTCGCCTGTTGATGGGCCAACCATTTCCCAAAGATGCCAAGCTAGCTGGGCAACTTCGAGAAAAGAAGTCGGTAACGGCTCATTTGCCCAAAGGAAACCTGGCCCGAAACACAAAAATGCCTCAACCTGCACCCGTTTAGGCTGTTTGGCGCAATCACTGCTCGTTTTGTAAGGTTCAAACTCACCGGCCATTTCTTTCGGCTGATGATGTTGTCAATTCTTAGCGGAAACTAAAGGACAAGAAACTTTCAGAATCATGTCACTTTCTTCCAGCGGTTAATAATCATGCTTGCCCGCACACGGACGCGCGCATCTGCATTGGCGACCGCCCAGGCTGATTTTGCAGCCTGGCTGACCGCATCATCCAATTGCACGAAACTGTCCCATTCTTCGCGGACGAACTCTTCCATGTCGTTGGCCGTATCCCAGGAGTAGAACAACGGAAAATGTTCTTTCTGTTCAAGCGCGAACCAGTTACGGCGAGCAGCTTCATCCATAGCACGATTCGCGGCTTCGTCATCGGAAAGTCCTTCAGGCAGGTCGCGCAGCCGGCCTGCTTCCCGGTACTCGTTGCCCCAGGCAATTTCCACCGGCCAACGCCCCAATAACGGGCGCAGGTCGATCAACAGTCCGTGCGGGACAATTACCCGGTGGATTTCCTGCAGGGCATGGACCATGCCCTCGTGTTCCATTCATCACAGCGACCAGGCTAGCAGCGCAATATCGAATCTTTCGCGTGGGAAAGGGATATGCATCGAGTTGGCGCAGGTAAAGGAAGCCGTTTGGCGAAGATTGGAGGGCATATCATAATAAGCAACGCGCAGGGAGTCTCGATCCGGATCTATCCCCGTGACTTTTCGCGCAACACTGGCGTATCTCCACGTCAGGCGGCCCTCGCCGCAGCCGACTTCCAGGATGCGTTTGCCCGTGAAATCGACAACTTTCTCGAGGAATTTAGTCTCGGTTTTTTCGGCGTCTTTTTGAAAACTCATGAACCCATTCCCTTTTACGAGCGATTGGCGGACGAGCAATGGATCAACGTAATTTTAGCGCTTGTGATTGAGCACGAACTTATGCCTGTGAAGCAGCGGCCCGGCTATTTCCTGCGCCCGGTACGTTACCAACGCAATATGCTCCACTCTCGACAGGATTGGTTTTCGCGGAAACTCTTCCAGCCGCCTTCGTACCTCTGCGCTGGGAAATGTAGCGGAATAAAGGCCAACTGTCAGGTGCGGGGCGTAGGGCGCAGTGCGGAACTCCCTGGCCCCACAGGACAAAACCTCTCGCAGGCGAGCGATCCCACCCGCTGGGTCTCTGACTTCCAGGAACGGGGCGGAAGCGAAGCTGTCCAGGCCGCCGATCTCGAGCTCGAACGGCTCGAGATCGGTCTCTTCTAAAGCCTGAATTTGGCGTTGGAGTTGCGCTATGGTGAAATCATCGTTGTAGCGTAGATGGCCAACCAGAAATCCGCATACGAAAAGCGTGATATGCGGCTGCCGGCGATACGGCTCTAGTAAATAACCTGAAAGATGGTTTCTGGCAGCGTTAAAGTTTTCGAGGATAAATTCATCTTCCAGGATCAACGCCCATACGGCGTAGGTCTCCCTGCCGCGTCGCCATTCGGGGTAATCTCGGATTTCGGCGGGGATGGTGGATGGCGCTGATGCAAGCATGCGGTTATTTCTTATCTGTGCGCTCTACTCGCAGGCCCACACGTCGATCTCCACTTTGATGTCCGGGGTGGCCAGGGCGGCCACGTATAAAAGGGTCGAGCAGGGCGTATGATCTGCCAACCACTCTGCCAAAACTTCGCGGCGTTTATCGGTATCGATCTCGCCCACCAGATACAGGGTCATTTTGACGATGTCTTTGATCTCCAAACCAGCGGCCTGCAAATTTTGATCGATGTTATCCAGGGCGAGCTTGAGTTGTTCGATCGGATCGATTGGCAACGTGCCATCTACCAGCATGCCTACTTGACCGGACAACACCAACCAGCGTTTTACCTCGGTAAGGCCTACCTGGTGGCTATATCCTGCCAGAGGTGGGTGTACGGTTTCGGGGTTTTGAAACTTTTTCATTCTCACTCTCCACTTTCTCACCAGAATTTGAATTCCGCGCTTGAAATCGGAGAAGTCCCACTTACTTTCGGTATTGATTCACGGATTGCGTTAGCTTGAAGATTCTACTCGCAACACTTTGGCACCCCGGATCTTACCCTGGCGCAATTCTACCAGCGCCTGGTTGGCATCTTCGAGGGCGTACTCCTGGGTTTCCGGCCGGATGCCTGCCTCCGCGGCCAGTTCCAAAAACTCACGCACGTCCTGCCGGGTAACGTTGGCGACGGACTTGATTTCCTTTTCCATCCAGAGATGGGTCGGGTAGTCCAGCTTGAGCAGATAATCCTTATCCACTTCCTCTTTGCGGATCGCATTGATCACCAGCCTGCCACCGTTATCCAGATTTCTCAGCGCCTCCACGACCGGCTTCCAGACCGGGGTGGTATCGATGATCGCGTCCAGTTTCCGGGGGGAGGTGGCGTCGATTGCGCCGGCCCAGACTGCGCCCAGCGAGCGGGCAAATTCCTGCTCCTCGGGGTTGCGCGAAAAAACGAAGATCTCCGTGTTGGGAACCATGTGCCTGGCCATCTTGAGCACCAGGTGGTTGGATCCACCAAATCCGGTCAACCCGAGCGACTGGCCATCGTGGAGATTAGCCAGCCGCAAGGACCGGTAGCCAATTGCCCCGGCGCACAACAGCGGCGCGGCTTCGGAATCCGATAAAACGTCGGGGATAGGATGCACGAATCTCGCCGGGACGGTCATATATTGGGCGTAGCCGCCGTTCGCATCGCGCCCGGTCGCTTTGAAGTACGGGCACAAGTTTTCCTGACCGGAAGTGCAGTATTCACACTCGCCGCAAGCCGAGAAAATCCAGGCCACACCAACGCGGTCGCCAACCCTGGGGGTGAAATCTAACGTCTCCCGGCGTTGCGACCCGTCTGCAAACCCCAAAGTTTGGAGACTTTGAATTCCGTTCCGGCTGCCAGTCTCCTCGACCACCCCCACCACCTGGTGTCCCAAAATCACCGGCAACTCCGGCGGCGACGTGCGCCCCTCGATCTCGTCCAGTTCGGTGTGGCACACCCCGCAGGTTAAAACGCGGATCAGCACTTCCCCTTCGCCGGAAGTTGGATCAGGCACCCGTTCCTGGCTGAGCGGGTGGGGATTCGATTTCACGTTCCCCAATTCTCGCAGTACCATCGCTTTCATAAACTTTCTTTTCGCTTTCCTAACGCAGACTTCACGCTTTGAACCTTGTCCTGCATTTTTTGTTCGCGGTCGCTGCGGGTGCCGATCTTGATCTGGGTGGCGATGCGCGGCACGCCCATCTTGTGCAGCCTTTCGTGGCAGGCCTTAATGGCGTCCATCACCTCGTCCCAATCGCCTTCGAGGTTGGTGCCATTGGCGTGCAGTTCATAAGATAACCCCAATTCTTCCAGGATCTGTTCACAAACGGCTACATATTCCGATAACGAAACGCCCACGCCGATGGGAATGATGGTGAATTCTGCAATTGCATTCATTTTGCTTCTCGCTTTATTTGGGAGGCAGCGTCAGGGCAAACTCCACGCCTTCTTTGACCCAATCACTGAGTTGTTGTGGCGTTTCATGTCCTTCCGGCCTAACCATGATCCAGCCTTTCATAGGCCTGCCGGTCATATCGAAGGGTTTTGCATGCGGCTTTTCAAGCAAATCGCTGTACTTTTTCGGGTCAACACGGACAATCAGGTCGTCTTTGTTCACTCCACAGGCCATGTTCCCATGGAGAAGATAACCAACACCGCCAAACATTTTCTTCTCGACGAAGGGGAGTCCGCTTAATTGGAAACGAATCCGCTTAGCCAGATCCAAGTTGTAAGCCATCCAACCTCCAATCTCTAGTCTCTGATTACTACTCATCCCGTTCCAAACTGCCGATCTCCCGCATCGCCCAGCCCAGGAATGATATAGGCGTGCTCGTTCAAATGGTCGTCGATGGCGGCGATGAAGATATCGATGTCCGGATGGGCTGCTTGCATCACCTTGAGGCCTTCCGGCGCTGCGATCAACCCGACAAACTTGATCTTCTTGACGCCCCAGCGCTTCAACACGTCCGCGGTGGCGGTGGCCGAACCACCGGTAGCAAGCATCGGGTCCAGGATGAGGCAAACCGAGACAGTCGGCTCGAGCGGCAGTTTGTTGTAATATTCTACCGGTCGCAGGGTCTGCTCGTCCCGGTACAACCCAATGTGCCAGACCTCGGCGCTGGGCATCAGTTCCCAGACGCCTTCCACCATTCCCAATCCCGCCCGCAAGATGGGGACCAGTCCGATTTTTTCCTGGAGTTCCTGCCCGGTGATCTTCGCCAACGGTGTCTCCAGTTCGCGGGGCACCGTTTGCAGGTCTAGGGTGGCTTCATAAGCCAGCAGGGCGGCAATTTCGCGCACCAGCTCGCGGAACTTTTTCGGGTTGGTGTTTTTGTCCCGCAGCCGGGAAAGTTTGTGGGCAACTAGCGGGTGTTTGGATTCATAAACGTTGGACATGGGGCCTCCTGTGAAGTTATTTAATTATAGCCTCGAAGGTGATATTCGACCCATGACATTCATTTGGATTTTCGCTACACTGGAATAGCATTAAGGAGGTTTCGATGAAACTGGAAGGCATCCACATTTTGTTGACCTACCAATGCACTTTCGAGTGCGATCATTGCTTTGCGTGGGGCAGTCCCTGGCAGCGCGGCACGTTGACGATGGAGCAGATCAAATATATTCTTGACCAGGCGAAGGAAGCCGGCGTATCCAGCATTTACTTCGAGGGCGGAGAACCGTTCCTGTACTATGCTTTGTTGCTGCGCGGTGTAGAGATGGCCCATCAAATGGGCTTCGCAGTTGGCGTCGTCTCCAACGGTTATTGGGCGCAGACAGTCCATGACGCGCTCGAGTGGCTTACGCCGATGGCAGGCAAACTGGAAGATCTCTCCATAAGCTGTGACCTGTTCCACTCCAGTGAAGACATGTTCCAACAAGCTCAGAATGCGGTCGAAGCAGCGATCCAGTTGGGCATCCCGGTAGGGACGATTGGCGTGGCCCAGCCCGAAGAAACGGGAGCCGCCAGCAGCCACGGCCAGATCGAATTGGGCGCGGCGGTGATGTACCGCGGGCGGGCGATCGAAAAACTGGTCCCCCGCGCGCGAAAGAAACATTGGGAAACGTTCACCGTCTGTCCGCACGAAGATTTTCACGACCCGGGCCGCGTGCATCTCGATCCCTTGGGCAACCTGCACATCTGCCAGGGAATTTCGATCGGCAACCTGTTCGAGCAACCCCTCACACAAATCTGCGCCGAGTACGACGCGGACGCGCATCCCGTCTGCGGACCGCTGATGAACGGCGGACCGGTCGGGCTGGTAACAGAGTACGGCCTCCCGCACGGATCAGACTACGCCGATGCCTGTCACCTGTGTTACGAAGCGCGGATGGCGCTGCGGGAACGCTTGCCCTCGATTTTGGCGCCGGATCAGATGTACGGAAAGTTTTAGGCTTCTTCGGCCCCTCTCCCCGCGGGAGCCCCCATCGCGGATGGTAAGGGGTTGGGGTGAAGGAATATGATGAACGGAAAGGATTTTGTTAAATTCAGTAAATCACAGATTTGATTGACAAAAGGGGCAACTTTGGTAAAAGGTTAGGCACCACCCAAAACCTAGACCAAAGGAGCCCCCTGAGATGATACACCAGTATGAGCTAAAAGCAGAAGACATTCGCGCATACACACTCCAAACGATGAAAGAGCACATAGAGATACCAGCCGATGGCTATTGTTGCACAACGGACATGATTTTCGATGTGCTGATGAAAGCCAGTGCCGAATGCAGCAGTCTGGAAGCAGCCTGTGCAGATTTAGAAGAAGTAGCGGACAGCAATACACTGCGAGAATATATTAACAAGGCTTTACCTGTGAAAGAACTGCGTGAACAAGAAAGGCAAATCAATCAGGCTCTGGCGCATTGCATTCCAAGCAGGATGGTTCGTAAAGGGATCGAGGCGGCCATTGATTTTCATGATGAACCGTTTTATGGAAAACAAGAAAGCACGCGAGCAGTGACATGCAGTGGACAAGCCAAGAAAGGCACAACCCATTTCGTTCGCATCGCGACGGTTTATATCATCTGGCGGCAAGTGCGGCTGACGCTTGCGGTTCATTACGTTTTACCGGGTGAATCAGCGCTGGACGTGCTCAAAATCCTGCTCAAACGCCTGAAAAGTCTCGATTTTGAAGCCAAAATCCTGTATCTGGACAAAGGTTTTGCCGCGACATCCATTGTGAATTATTTGATCCGTCAACATCAGCCTACCATTATCGCCAATCCAATCCGGGGAAAGAAAGGTGGTACACGTGCTTTGTGTCGTGGTCGCAAAAGCTACACAACGGACTATACCTTCAGCGATGGCACCCAGGCAACCATTGCAATGAAGGCTTCTTTGGTCCCCGATAAAACAGGCAAGCTCCGTCGCAAGTGGCTGTCTTTTATCGTCATCCTGCTTGACTGGTCGCCAGACAAAATTTACCAGCAATATCGTCGTCGCTTTGGTGTCGAATGCAGCTACCGCTTGTTGCGCCGTGTTCGCGCTACTACCACTTCTCGCAACCCTGCCTTGCGTTTCTTCCTGTTGGGCATCGGCCTCATCTTGACCAATGCCTGGGTCTTCCTCCGTTGGGAGTTCGCGCGCTTACTCTCCCGTGGCCCGCAACGTGTGGATGAAGCTCGTTTGCGCTTGCATCGCTTTAGCAAGTTGCTCATCCGCTCAATTGAAGACCTCTATGGCACAATTACCGCTATTCCTACTCACCAATCACCGCAATCTGTGATTTACTGAAATTCTTTTTGCGCACCCCGCTGTACGTTTTCATGGGCGATACTATGCTCATCACTGTTACAGGACGGAAAACTGGAAAGAAATATACTACACCGGTCGGTTTTTACCGTGACGGGGATTGCTTCTGGATTCTCTCCAGCCGCAAGCGCACCTGGTGGCGCAGTGTAAAAGATGGTGCGGAGGTCGAGATGCGAATCAAGGGCAGGGACTTAAAGGGTTTTGCCGAAGCGATATTGGATGAATTAGCAGTAACAACCCGGATGATGGATTACGTTCGCCGGATTCCCATGTCGGCTCGGGCGCTGGGCGTGCGCGTGGAAAACGGCGAGCCGCATCCTGAAGACGCGGCTCGGTTGGCAAAAGAGCGAATGTTTGTACGGGTAAGAACGAATTGAATTTGGAATAGTGCTCAAAAGGAAGAAGTGCTATTTGTGGGGCGGGATGCCATCCCGCCCCACATCACTTTTTATCAGGGCTATTCTTGTCTAGTTGATTTAAAATTTGATACCCCTAAAATTTTCCGCGCCCCCGGAAAGAACAGGCGCTGGAACATGCGGGTCATCTCTTCCGTCGAATAAGATTTTCCCCCCTCCAGCCACCAGTCCACGCAGCTTAACAGCGCCCCGCTGAAATAGGCCCCTAAGAGGTCGATGGGGACTTCGAACAGGATGGGAATAGGATCGTTCTTGATCTTTGATTGTAGGAATTCCGTGATGGACTGCGCCACGATTTTACGGATGCGTTCCAGAATGCGGTCCGATTTTTCATTCTTGAGCAGGATGCGATAAAGGTCAGCGTGGTTCGCTACATGTTGGAAAGCCATGAGCAGTGGGGGAGCAGGTTTGCCTTCAGAGGCCGGGTCCGGATTTTCCAGCTCTGGCAACCAGGTGGAGAAAGGAATTTCCGAGATAATACGTGCCCGCTCGTTAACGATTTCATTGAATTCGTCCACCAGCAAATCTTCTTTATCTTTGTAGTGAAGGTAAAATGTCGCTCTGCCTAAATTGGCTTTCCTGGTAATTTCCTCCACAGAGATGGAATCATAGCGATTTTCCTTGATCAGTTCCAGCAGAGCCTTCCGCAAGGCCTGCCTTGTGCGCTGGATTCGCCGGTCGGTTTTATTTTTCGTTTGCATAGCCGTCTATTTTGATTAAATCCCTGTTCCAGGTTGACAAAAAATGATACCTTATTATAATAGACAAAGTCTATTATTGAACAAAGTCTATTATAATCTGCTTTCTTAAGCGGCTTTGAATTTTCAAGAAAAAGAGCATTTTCTAGGTAGAAGTGGAAGATGGGGTTACGCCACCCCGGTTTATTGAGCAGCCGATAAAATGATTATTTCGAGGATGTTGTGACCGCCTCTCGCGAAGTATTACAAGTAAATAATTCAACCAATCCCTTGATCGACCTGCGTGATGTACGGAAAGTATATTCCACCGTCGCGGGTGAATTTCCGGCTTTAAAAGGCATCAACGCGCAGGTGAAAAAGGGCGAGTTCCTGGGCATCATCGGCAAATCCGGCGCAGGCAAATCGACCCTGCTCAACATGATCACGGGCGTGGACGATATCACCACCGGTGAAGTGGTCGTGCGCACAAATGGGACAGAAAAATCCGTGCACCAACTGAACGAAGATGAGCTTGCCCTCTGGCGCGGCCAGACGATGGGGATCATTTACCAGTCTTTTCAATTGCTACCCATGCTGACCCTGATCGAAAACGTGACGCTGCCCATGGATTTATGCGGTTTATATCATCCGCGCAAGAGCCGGGAACGCGCGCTGGAACTGCTGGAAATGGTCGAGCTCGAAGAGCACGCCAGCAAGCTGCCTGCCTATATTTCCGGCGGACAGCAGCAGCGCGTGGCAATTGCGCGTGCGCTGGCCAACGATCCGCCCCTCCTGGTGGCAGACGAGCCGACCGGCAGCCTGGACTCGGTTACGTCTGACCACATTTTCGAACTTTTCGAACGCCTGGTGGACGAACAAGGCAAGACCATCGTGATGGTGACGCACGATAAATCGATTGCGCCCCGATTTAGCCGGGTCCTGCGCATCGCGGACGGGGAGCTGGCTGATCCCGTGGAAGAGGACGAATCCGTTCCTGAAACGGTAGCCGGCCAAAAACCTGCCCTGCGCGGGGCCGAGGGATCGAGGAAGAAGCGACGATGGCTATGGTAGCGACCGCCCTCACCCCTGCTCCCTTACCATCCCCGAAGGGGGCTCCCGGAGGGGGATGGGAAAAGGAACTGATTCAAATGCGCAACGTGGTCAAGACGTTCAAGAACGCGGCCGGCGAGTTCACGGTGCTGAAAGGCATCGACCTGACCATCGAGCGCGGCGAGTTCGCGGCCATTGTGGGCAAATCCGGTTCGGGCAAGTCGACGCTGCTGAATATGATCACCGGCATCGACCACCCGACGAGCGGTCAGGTGGTCATCGATGGCACAGACATTTACAAAATGACCGAGAGCAAGCGCTCGTTGTGGCGTGGAAAAAACCTGGGGATCGTGTTCCAGTTCTTCCAGTTGCTGCCCATGCTGACCTTGCTCGAAAACGTAATGCTGCCCATGGACTACGTGGGCATGTACGATTTCGAAGAGCGCCCCAAGCGCGCCATGGCCTTGCTGGAAATGGTCAGCCTGGAGAAACAGGCGCATACGCTGCCCCTGGCGGTCTCGACCGGGCAGCAGCAGGCCGCTGCCATCGCCCGCGCCCTGGCGACAGACCCGCCTCTGCTGGTAGCGGACGAGCCGACCGGCAACCTGGATTCGCGCGCTGCGGACGCAATGATCGATTTGTTCGAAGACCTGGTGCAGAACGGCAAAACCATCGTCATGGTGACGCACGACCCCTCGATGACCTCCCGAACTTCGCGCACGATCACGATTTCTGACGGTGTGTTGATCAACGAAATCGTAACACAGGCCTTGCCCCTACTGACCCATCCACAGATGTTGGAAATTTCCCAAAAGCTGGAACGGCGCGTCTACCAACCGGGCGAGACGATTATTCGCCGGGACGAACATGTAGAGTATTTCTTCATGATCGCACGCGGGCAAGTGGATATTGTCTTGCAGGGCAAACGCCGCGGAGATGAACTATTAGCTCGTCTCGATCCAGGCGATTACTTTGGAGAAATCGAACTGGTGCGCGGTGGCAAATCGATCGCCAATGTGCGCGCCGCTGCCGAAGGACCGGTGGAACTGCTGGTGCTCCCCCGAACCGATTTCAACCGGATGCTGGACGAAGTCCCCCTGACTCAGGAGGCGATTTCCGACGTGGTGCAGGAACGCCTTATGGAGCACAAGGCAGTGGACCGGCGCGGAAGCTGGAAGTTGTTTGGATGATATGGAGTTGCTGAGCGCAGCGAGGTCGTGGTCGAAGCGCCCTGCATAGGGAGGAAGCCCTTCGAATGCGCTCCTCAACCCCGGCCCGATCCCGCAAAGAGCGCGGGAGAATCACGGCAGCGCTGGGGCGGGCGAGCACTCCTAGCCCCGCTCAGGGCCAATATGATTAATTATGAAACCTCGATGGCGTAAAGTATTTCTCGATTTATTTGAAAACAAAGGCCGCACGTTGCTGGTGGTGTTGTCCATCGCTGTGGGCGTTTTTTCCATTGGCGTGATCGCCGGGACCTACGTAATCATTTCCAATGACATGAGCGTCACCTATGCGGCCAACAACCCGGCCAACATCGAATTCCGCATGGACGACTTCGACGAGGATATGCTCACCACCATCCACAACACGCGCGGGATCGAAGATGCGGAGGGCAGGCGGGTGTTCAACATGCGCGTCCGCACGCCGGATAGCCAGAAATGGACCACGCTCGATATCATCGGGGTGGATGATTTCGATGAAAACAAAGTGAATTTGCTTGACTTATTACAAGGACAGGCCAAACCTGAGAAGAACGAAGTCGTCCTGGAGCGGGAGGCTTTGGACGAGTTGAATATTCAGGTCGGGCAGGAACTGATTTTCGAACTGCCCGACGGGATGACCAAGACGCTGCAGGTCGTGGGCATCGTTCAGGATCCGACCACTGGCGCGGACGATTTCCTGGCGCCTCCGTTTGGCTACGTCAGCATGAACACGCTGCCGGCGCTGCGCCAGCCGGAATTGTTCAACCGGGTCTACGCTACCATCTCCGAAAACCAGGACAACATGGCGTACATCCGTGAATTGGGTGCCGACTTAAAAGACAGGATTGAAAACGCAGGCGTTGAAGTCCAGAGGACGCGCTTCTCGAAAACGCACGAGCACCCGATGGCTTCCACCATCAACGCTGTGCTGGGCATTCTGATGGCGTTGGGCGTGTTGATTGTCTTCCTGTCCAGCTCCTTGATCGCCAACACGCTGAATGCGCTGCTTAACCAGCATTTGCGCCACATTGGCGTGATCAAGCTGGTTGGCGGACGCAGCCGCCAGGTCATCAACATGTACCTGGTCTTGATCCTGGTCTTTGGTTTGCTGGCGCTGGCGCTGGCGGTGCCGTTTGGCGGCATCGGCGCGTACGGGCTGGCAGAATTCATTGCCAACAAGATGAGCTTCAGCTTGCTGGGCTACCGGATCGTGCCGCTGGCGTTCGTAATCCAGATCGTGGTCGGGATCCTGGTCCCGCTGGTGGCGGGGCTGGTGCCGGTCATCAACGGCTCGCGCACGACCGTGTTGAAAGCCATCAGCGGCGACCTGGCCCTCGAAAGCGGCGAGCAGGACGAGGGGAGCCCGGGACGCGAGTCATCCCTGCAAGGCGAATCTGAGATGGGAACGCTTCCAAACCCGGGTCACGAATGGGCTGGCGCGGCGCGGCATCCACATCCCGCGGCCGTTATTGATCTCGCTGCGCAACACGTTCCGGCGGCGCGGACGCCTGGTTTTGACCCTGTTTACGCTGACGATGGGCGGCGCGATCTTTATTAGCGTATTTAATGTTCGAACCACTTTGCGCAGTTACATGAGTTCCATAGGTCAATATTTTATTGCCGATGTGACCGTGGACTTTGATGAAGCCTACCGCCTACGGGAAGTAGAGCAATATGCGATGCAGGTGGACGGCGTGGGGTATGTGGAAGGCTGGCAGTATGCTTCCGTGGAAGCGCTTCTGCCGGACGGGACGGTCGCCGACAACATCACGGTGCTTGCGCCGCCCGGGGATAGCACGCTGGTTAAGCCCATCCTGGTGCAGGGACGCTGGATCCGCCCGGATGACGTCCGCAAGCTGACCGTCAGCGAGGCGATTTTCAATGAGTTCCCGGATCTGAAGGCGGGCGATTCGCTGCGTTTGAAGGTCAACGGGCAGGAAGAAGACTGGCAAGTGGTGGGAATCTTCAAGTTTGTGGGCCAGCAGGGCAACATCGGGTATGCACCTTATGAATATATCTCTTATGAAAACAACCTGACCAACCGCTCTTATTCTTTCCGGATCGTGACCGACCAGCATGACCGGGCCTATCAAGACCGTATGGCGGAAAGCCTCGACCATTCCCTGCGCGATCACGGCTTCAAAGTCCGCAAAGCCCAGGCCGGCCTGGCATCCCTGGATTCGGCGCTGGAGAGCCTGGATATCCTGGTCACATTCCTGTTGATCATGGCCCTGTTAACCGCCTCGGTGGGCAGTATGGGGCTGGCCGGGACGATGAGCATGAACGTGATGGAACGCACGCGCGAGATCGGCATCATGCGCTCGATTGGCGCCGTGGATTCGATCATCATGCGCACCATTATTGCGGAGGGCGTCGTGATCGGCCTGATCTCGTTCGGGATTGCCATTGTTCTCTCGGTCCCGTTTACGTATTTGCTTTCAACCATCGTCAGCCTGGCGGTGTTCGAGACGCCTATCCAGGTGGTCTTCACGTTGAGCGGTTATGCCATCTGGTTGGCGCTGGTGCTGGTTTTATCTGCGATTGCAAGCATTTTGCCGGCCCGCAACGCGGCGCGTTTGACGATCCGCGAGGTGCTGGCTTACGAATAAATTCTCCCTCACCCCAACCCCTCCCCCATAGGGGGAGGGGCCGGGGGTGAGGGCATAAACAAGAGGTAACAATGAAATGGATTAAATTAACCTTGATGCTGGTCATCCCAGCCATACTCCTGGCCGCTTGTGGAGGACAGCCAACCCCCGCGCCGCTTCACACCGACCCCTTACCTGTGGAGGCCGTTATCGCGGAGGGACACCTGGTCCCAAACGACGACCTGACGCTGTCCTTCACAGTGCGCGGGAAAGTGGCCGAGATCCTGGTCGATGAAGGGGATACCGTCAGTGAAGGGAACGTGCTCATCCGCCTGGCGGACCGGGAGCAGGCCGAGGCCGCGCTGGCAGCGGCGCAGCTCGATCTGACCAGTGCGCAGCAAGCCTACGATGAGTTCGTTCGCACCGAAGGCATGGGTCGCTCCGAAGCCTGGCAGGCTTTCATGGATGCGCAGGTGACGCGCGCCTCCGCTGAGAAAAAATGGGAAGCGCTCAACCTGGACAATATCGATGACGATATCGAAGACGCCAAGGCCGACGTTAAAGATCGCCAGGATGATTTGAATGATGCGCAAGATGAGTTCGATAAATATGCTAACCTGGATAAGGACAACACCAAGCGTAAGAACGCCGAAGATGACCTGGAAGACGCGCAAGAAGATTACAACCAGGCGGTCCGTGACCTGGAAGCGGAGATTAGAAAGCGCGATACCGTTCGCGCCGCTCTGGATGAGGCCCAGGCTGCCGAGGCGGAAGCCAAGCACCAGTACGAGATCAGTCTCGATGGTCCGAACGCCGAACAGCTGGCGCTGCTGGACGCACAGCTGAACAACGCCAAGGCGCAGGTAGCCTCCGCAGAAAACAACCTGGCAAATTATGAGCTCGTAGCCCCGTTTGACGGCGAGGTGACGGATGTGAATGTTTCGGTCAACGAGATGGCTGGCCCGGAAGTCCCGGCGGTCACGATAGCGGATACCAGCCAGTGGTACGTCGAAACCAGCGACCTGACCGAGCTCGAAGTGGTAGATGTAGCCCTCGGACAAAATGTCACCATCCTGCCGGACGCCTTGCCGGATGTGGAGATGCACGGCGTGGTAGGAGAGATCAGCCAGTCGTTCAAATCACAGGGCGGGGATATCCTGTACACGGTCCGCATCAAGGTGGACGACGTCGATCCGCGCATGCGCTGGGGGATGACGGTCGAAGTGACGTTCGAGCCGTTGGACTAGCGGCAAATAGAAATTTAAAAAATAACCGAAAATTGAGATGCCGGGCATGCCCATGCCCGGCATCTCAATTTTCGGATCGTTCTATCAGCGCCTCGCGCTCGGGACCGTTGGCCACCCAACCAACCTTCACGCCCACCAGTTCTTCCACCTTTTCAACATAGGCTTGCGCTTCGTCGGGCAAATCCGCAAACTGACGGATGCCTGTGATATCGCTGTGCCAGCCCTTTACGGTTTCATAAACGGGTGTTGCCCGTCCAAGCTGGTACGAATCCAGATCATAATAATGGACTTCCTTCCCGTCCAGTTCATAACCGCTGCAAATTTTGATCTCTTCGAAGGCGCTCAGGATGTCGAGCTTGGTCAGGAAGAGCGTGTCGATGCCGCTGACCATGGCCGAGAAACGCACCACTTCGGTGTCGAGCCAGCCGCCGCGGCGGATGCGCCCGGTGGTGGCCGCTACTTCGCTCAGGGTCTGCATGACGAACTCATCGTCCAGCACTTCGGTCGGCATGGGGCCAGCGCCCACGCGGGTGGTGTAAGCCTTGGTTACGCCGACGATCTCGCTGATCGCGCGCGGCGGCACGCCCAGGCCGGTGGTGGCAGCGGAGGCGATGGTGGTGGAACCGGTCACAAAAGGGTACGTGCCCCAGTCCGTATCGAGACAGCTTCCCATGGCCTGTTCCAGCAGGAATTTCTGCCCGCTCCGCAATCCGCCCTGCACAATCGGGAACAACTCCTGGATGAAGGGCTTGATCTGGGCGTAGTAGCCCATATACTCATCGCGGACCGCATTGAATTCCAGCGGTTCGCCGCCCAGCGCGGTGATGATTTTATTTTTGATCGAGATCTGGGTTTTCAACTTTTCGGTGAAAATTTCTTTTTCCGCGAAGTCGCTCCAGCGGATGCCGTGGTAGCTGACCTTATCCGCAAAGGTCGGGCCGATGCCGCGCCGCGTGGTGCCGGTCGCGCCGGCGCCTTTGGCTTCTTCGTACAGGCCGTCCAGCAGCTTATGGTAGGGCATGATGACGTGGGAACGAGGCGAGATTAGTAAGCGCCCGTCTAAGGCAATGCCCGCATCGCGCAGCGATTTGATCTCCTCCAGCAGCACCCCCGGGTCGATCACCACGCCGCCGCCGATCAGGCAGGTCACGTGCGGGTAGAACACGCCCGAAGGGACTAAATGGATCTTGAACGTGCCATACGCGTTGACGATCGTGTGCCCGGCGTTGTTGCCGCCGTTGTAGCGGGCGACGTAGTCGTAATCTCCGGCGAACGTGTCGATGGCCTTGCCCTTGCCCTCGTCGCCCCATTGCGTGCCTAAAACGATTGTGACGCTCATAGTTGCTCCATTAATTCACCACGGAGTACACCCCGGCCCGACCGGTAGTGCCGGGGCAGGCTGAGATCACAGAGCTTTTTTCTCTCTTTTAAAAGATTAAAATCTCCGTGTGCTCAGTGTTCTCTGTGGTTCAATGTTTGTTCCACGATCTTCTCGGCCAGGCCAACATAAGTCAGCGGCGAGAGAGATCGAAGTCTTGCTTTTACGGCTTGATCTACTTCCAGCGATTCGATCCAGGCCTGATAGCGTTCCTCCGTAATCTCTTTCCCGCGCGTCAGGGACTTGAGCTGCTCGTACGCGGACGGGACGTTAGTTGCCCGCAAGATGGTTTGCGCGCCCTCGGCCACTACCTCCCAATGCGCTTCCAAAGCGGACCGCATGGCTGCTTCGTTTGCCTCGACCCTCTCCAGGCCCCGGGCGATGCTGGTCCATGCCACCAGCGTGTGGCCGAACGCCGCGCCGAACGAGCGCCGCACGGTCGAATCGGACAGGTCACGTTGCAAGCGCGAAACCGGCAGCTTGCGGACGTAATGCTCGAAGTGCGCGTTCGCCAGGCCCAGGTTGCCCTCGGCATTCTCGAAGTCGATCGGGTTGATCTTATGCGGCATGGTCGAAGAACCAACTTCACCGGAGACCTCCCGCAATTTCAGATATTCGTCGCTGATGTAGCGCCACAGATCCTGGCATAAGTCGAGCAGGATGCCGTTGATCCGTTGTATGGTTTGGAAGTATTCCAGCCAGTTCTCGTAAGGGACGAGCTGGGTGCTCACCATTGCGGATTCCAGCCCCAACCCGCGCAAGAAGTTTTCACCAAAGGCAAGCCAGTCCACCTGTGGGGCGCCGGCCACCAGCGCGTTGTAGTTCCCGACCGCGCCGCTCCATTTCGATTCAAATCGATGGGCCGCCAGCCTTTCGCGCTGTTTTTCCAGCCGGGCCGCAAAAACCGCCATCTCTTTGCCGAACGTGGTTGGCACGGCGGGCTGTCCGTGCGTGCGGGCCAGCATCGGCGTGGATTTGGTGCGGCGAGCGAACTCTGCCAGTTGCGCGATGACTTTGTCCAGCGCGGGAAGAATGATCCCCTCGCGCGCATCGCGTAACGCCAGCGCCTGGGCCGTCAGGTTGAGGTCTTCGCTCGTCAGGCCGAAGTGCAGCCAGGAAACGGTATCAGCCAGTGATGTCCGCAAGAGGCGGAGCTGTAAAAAATTCTCGACGGCTTTCACGTCGTGGCGTGTCGTTTGCTCAAGGTTCTTGATCTGTTTTGCATCGGCCAGGGAAAAATCCTTGGCCAGATTTTCGAGTAGCTGGGTTTCCTCGTCCGTCAATTGCCGCACAAGACCCTCGACTTCAGACAGGGCGATCAGATACTGAATCTCAAGCCGCGCGCGTCCCCGCAGGTAGGCAAACTCGGAGAAAAAATTGCGCAGCGGTTCGGTTGTGCTGGCATACCGCCCATCGAGCGTGGTCAGCGCGAGTAAGTTATTTTCTTCCATTAATTCATTATAACGTTACGTTGGGTGAATCAGACACGCGATATAATCTTAAGGCGTATCTGCTCAGGCCTGGCGAGGAAATCCCGAAGCTCCCTTCTATAAGCATAGGCTGAGTAGTCACCTTAAGGCTTTTATTTTACGAAGGAAGGCTGATATGAAAATTTTGCCTGAAGTTGCTCTGACGTACGATGACGTTTTACTCGTACCCCAATATTCGGATGTAAGATCTCGCAAGAAACTCTCAACCGAGACCCAGCTGACATCTAAATTAGACTTGCAAATCCCGGTCGTTTCCGCCAACATGGACACGGTCACCGAGAGCGAAATGGCGGTTGCCATGGCGCGCGCCGGAGGGATTGGGATCATCCACCGGTTCATGTCGATCGACGAGCAAGTGCGGCAGGTGCAACGGGTCAAGAAGACCGAGTCATTTGTGGTGGAGAATCCCCTTACGCTGAAGGTATCGGATACCGTCGGAGATGTGAAGCGCATCGTGGAAGAGACCTACACGGGCGGGATCGTGATCCTGGACGAGGCCGGGAGGGTGGCCGGGATCGTGACGACGCGCGATTTACTCTTCGAGGCAAATGGTCACAGATCGCTTGCGGAGGTAATGACCCGCGAGGTGATCACCGCTCCTTCCGACACCACCCTCAAGCAGGCCGAGAAAATCTTGCACGAGCACCGCATCGAAAAACTGCCGCTGGTGGACCCGGACGGCCGCCTGACCGGCTTGATCACGGTCAAGGACATCATGAAACTACAGGAATACCCCAAGGCCACCAAAGACCTGCGCGGTCGCCTGGCGGTTGGGGCGGCGGTGGGGGTAAAAGAGAGCGAATTGAAGCGCGTGGAATGTCTGTTAGAAGCGGGCACCGATTGCATCGTGGTGGATATTGCCCACGGCGATTCCGAGCAGGAAATCGAGATCATCAAAGGCATCCGCAAGAACTTTTCGCAGGCGCAAATCATTGGCGGCAACGTCGCTACAGGGGAGGGCACCCAGCGGCTGATCGACGCCGGCGTGGACGCCGTGAAGGTGGGCGTCGGGCCCGGCTCGATCTGTATCACCCGCATCGTGGCAGGCGCCGGCGTACCGCAGCTTACCGCGGTGATGGACTGTGCGGCAGTTGCCCGTCCGCAGAGGATTCCCGTCATCGCCGACGGTGGCGTGCGGACCTCGGGCGATATCGTCAAAGCGCTGGCAGCGGGCGCTTCCACGGTCATGATCGGAAGCCTGTTGGCCGGCACGGACGAGAGTCCCGGCCTGTTGATCACCCGCAAGGGACACCGTTACAAGGTCTCGCGGGGAATGGCCTCCCTGCAAGCCAACGTGGCCCGTAAATCCCGCGAAGGCGAAGGGGACGTGACCCAGGAAGAAATCGAAGAATACGTTTCCGAGGGCGTGGAAGCAGCCGTGCCTTACCGAGGCGCGGCCCGTGATGTGCTCTCCCAACTGGTGGGCGGGTTGCAATCGGGCATGAGCTACACCAACGCCTATTCCGTGGACGAGTTGCACGAGAAGGCTGTTTTTGTACGCATGACGCCGGTCGGCTTAAAAGATTCCCACCCCCACGATGTGGAAGTGACTTGACCCAGGCGCGTATTGGATTCGGAGACGCAGAGAAAGAAAGTTCTGTGTCTCCTTGACTGTGTGGCTTTCTTTCTAAACGCATAAACGCCCCCGACTTGTCCCAAGCTTGCCACCGTTTAATTTGCTATAATCTCTCCATGACCGGACCCCGTTCGCGACACCCCCTTGACCCCGAAGCCAAACCCGACGACCGCGTCGACCATGCCCTGCGCCCGCAGAGACTGGCCGATTTGATCGGCCAGGAGCAGGTGAAAGAGAACCTGTCCATCCTGATCGAAGCCGCCCGCCGGCGCCAGGAAGCGCTCGACCATGTGCTGTTCTACGGCCCGCCGGGGTTGGGCAAGACCACCCTGGCGCACGTGCTGGCCAACGAGATGGGCGTCAACCTGAAGGTGACGGCGGGGCCTGCCATCGAGCGCGCCGGCGACCTGGCCGCCATCCTGACCAACTTGCGCGCGGGCGACGTGCTCTTCATCGACGAAGTCCATCGCCTGGGACGGGCCGTGGAAGAAGTGCTGTATCCCGCCATGGAAGATTTCGCGCTGGATATCGTCATTGGCAAAGGGCCGTCTGCCCGTTCCATCCGCCTGAAACTGCCGCGTTTTACGGTGGTGGGCGCGACCACCCGCCTGGCGCTGGTCACGGCGCCGCTGCGGGCCCGCTTCGGCGCGGTCTACAGGTTGGATTACTACAGTATCGAAGCGATGCGCGATATCGTTACGCGCGCCGCGGGCATGCTGAACGTTCCGGCGGAAGATGGAGGCGTGCAGGAAGTCGCCCGCCGCGCCCGCGGGACCCCGCGCGTTGCCTTGCGCTTGCTCCGTCGTGTCCGCGATTACGCCCAGGTGCGCGCCGATGGGGTGGTCACACGCCAGGTGGCGCAGGAGGCGCTCGACCTGCTGCAGGTCGACTCGCTCGGCCTGGATGACGTCGACCGGCGCGTGCTGCAGACCATCATCGAAAAATACAGCGGCGGTCCAGTGGGCTTGAACACCATCGCGGCCTCCATCAGCGAAGAATCCGACACGATCATGGACGTGGTTGAGCCTTACCTGTTGCAACTGGGCTTCCTCGACCGCACCCCTCAGGGGCGGGTTGCTACAAAGTCAGCATATGAGCACCTGGGGTTGGATTACGTCGAGGGGGAGCAGCCGAGGTTACTTTAGTCGCTGAGCGGAGCCCCGCAATGAGGCGACAGCTCCATTGCGGGACGCAGTCAAAGCACAAAATGCTGGATTAGTGACAGTGGGTTGTTCCATGTTAGAGTCGTACTACAATCGCCTCACTCCCTACTACAAATATATCTATGCCGATTGGGAAGCCAGTCTGCAACGCCAGGCGGGAATTCTGGACGGTGTGATCCGTGAGTATTTCGGAGACAAAATGGAACGGGTCCTGGATGCCGCCTGTGGGATCGGCACGCAAAGCATTGGCCTCGCTCAACTTGGCTATAGGGTTACTGCCTCGGATATTTCTCCTGTCGAACTGGAGCACGCTCGCAGGGAAGCGGATCAGCGAAATCTGAAGGTTGCGTTCGAAGTCGCCGATATGCGGACGCTACCGGCGAAGTACCAGGAAAAGTTCGATCTGGTAATCGCCTGTGATAATGCCATTCCACATCTGTTGCGTGATGATGAAATTCTGCAAGCGTTTCGAGAGTTCTACCGCTGTACAACACCGGAAGGCGGCTGTTTGATCACCGTACGGGATTATGAAAATATCGAACGGCATGGCCAACGGCTCAATCCGCGCACCGTGCATGAGACGGAGCATGGCAAGCTCTTCATGTTCGATCTGTGGGAGTTCGATGGGGACCTCTACGATTTCACGACCTATGCCGTGTTGGACAAGGGCGGAGAAACTGTAGAAACATCGGTCATCCGGGGTGGGCGCTATTATTGCGTCACCATCCCGAAGTTGGAGAAGTTAATGGGTCAGGCTGGCTTCCAAAAAGTGGTTATCCTTCGAGAAAGATTCTTCCAGCCGTTGATGTTAGGAATGAAGGTGTGAAATGGACAACATTGGCCGTTTCTTGATGATCGGGGGCATTGTCTTGTTCGTGATAGGCGGGCTGGTATTTCTGGGTTCTAAATTTGGCCTCCCTTTTGGCCGCTTGCCCGGCGACATCCGCATCGAGCGCGATGGGTTTTCGTTTTATTTTCCGCTGGCGAGTTCGATTTTGATTTCGATCGTATTGACGGTTCTCTTGAATATTATTCTTCGTTTGTGGAAAAAATGATTAATATTCGTTTCTGTAAGTGCTGTTTTAATTGAGTAAAATAATAGAACGATGGACCGAACTGTAAACTCACTTTCCACGACAGATCTGGCGTCTTACCGACGCTCTTTAAAAAGACGCCAGCGGATGAAGAATTCCGGCTCTGCACGGTTGGAAAAGGCGCATGAGATTGCACACCGAGCTTCTTTGATTTTAAAAGATAAATTCGGCGTCAAGAAAGTTGTATTATTTGGCTCAGCTTTGCAGCCACACCTGTTCCACGCAACATCCGACATTGATCTTGCTGTATGGGATTTGTCTGGACGAGAATATTTTAAGGCGGTTGGTTTTCTTCAAAGTTTGGACCCCGAGTTTACAATCGATCTGATATCCTTTGGTGATGCATTACCTGCTCTCCAGAAGGTCATTCAGCGAGACGGGAAAGAGCTATGAGCGATTACTCTGCGCTGGCCAGCCGTATTCGGGTCTCGTTGCAAGATGTGAATCGAAGTGTTGAACGTTCCCTTGAATTGGCGAATAAAGCAAAAGCAACTGGCGATGACGGGTACTGGGATGGAGTTGCTTTAAATTTACATGGTTTCTATACCGGGATTGAGCATGTTTTCGAAGATATTGCGAGAACGATAGAAACTTCGGTGCCGTCTGGTTCTGGCTGGCACATTGACCTTCTTACGCAAATGAACGAAGAGATAGAGACAATACGTCCTGCAATAATAAAAAGCGAAACGAGAAATTGCCTGGATGAATTTCGAGGTCTGCGACACGTAGTGAGAAATGTATATGCTTTCAATTTGCGTTCAGCCCGATTGGACGAGTTAATTCACGATTTGCCGGAATGTTTTGCCGCTGTAACGAGTGATTTACTGGATTTTGCTCGTTTTTTGGAAAGCGTATAAGAGTTTCAATAGGGGGCTTTTCCTTTGCTCTAATAAGATGCTATATTACCTTATTTTTTATGAAAACCTCCGACTTCAACTACCACCTCCCCAAATCTTCCATCGCGCAGACGCCGCTCGAGCCGCGCGATTCTTCGCGCTTGCTGGTTCTCCACCGGGAAACGGGAAACCTGGAACATAAGATTTTCAGCCAGATTGGTGAATATCTGCATCCGGGCGATTTGTTGGTTTTGAACCAGACGCGCGTGATTCCCGCCAGGATCCATGCTCGCAAGCCGACCGGCGGGAAAGTGGAATTACTGCTGCTGCGAAAGAAAGACGAGCTGACCTGGGAATGCCTGGTCGGCGGCAAAGGACTGCGCGTAGAAAAGACCGTTGAAGTAAAAAACGGCCTACAGGCAGAAATCATTGAAATCTTGAATGGTTCCGAACGACTGGTCAAATTCTCAGAACCGATCGAGCCGTACTTTCCGAAAATCGGCAACGTCCCGCTGCCGCCCTACATCCACGAGAAGCTGGACGACCCCGAGCGCTACCAGACCGTCTACGCGCGCGATCCTGGCTCCGCCGCCGCGCCGACCGCCGGCCTGCACTTCACGCCGCGATTGCTTGAAGAACTCAGGGCCAAAGGCGTAAAGACTGCCTATGTCACTTTACACGTCGGGCTGGATACGTTCGCGCCTGTCAACGAGGAGAACCCGGAGGAACACAAGATCCACACCGAGTGGTGTGAACTCTCCCAGGAAACAGCGGATGCGATCAACGCAACCAAGTCCGCCGGCGGGAGGGTGATCGCGGTGGGAACCACGTCAGTGAGAACCCTGGAAACAGCGGGAAGCCAATCGAATACCGAAAATCGAAAATCAAAAGTCGAAAAGTTTATAGGCCCTACTTCTCTTTATATCCTGCCCGGCTACCAGTTCAAGGTAGTGGACGCCATGATCACCAACTTTCACCTGCCCAAGTCCACGCTGATCATGCTGGTCAGCGCGTTTGCCGGGCGCGAGAAGATCCTGGAAACGTATGCAACCGCTATCAAAGAAGACTACCGCTTCTATTCCTTCGGTGATGCTATGCTGATTCTCTGACCACAATCCGTGTTTATCATCGTTCACCTGTGCCCGAAAGGGTATCTGTGGTTTAATTCTTCCCCATGACCGAACAACTCTACTTCGACGACCCGCTCACCCTCGAATTCACTGCCCGGGTGACCGAGTTCCCGCCCCTTAAACGGGGGCAGGTTCGGGCTGGTCCTGCCGCGGACGTACTTTTATCCCACCAGCGGCGGCCAGGAGCACGACACCGGCTCCATCGGTGAGGCAAGCGTTTTGGATGTCTATAAAGAAAACGGGGACATCATCCATGTCACTAACAAAGCACTCCCGGCCGGCGATTATCCGGCCCGCATCGATCGTGAGCGCCGCGTGCGCGCCATGCAGCACCACACCGGCCAGCATATCCTTTCGGCCTCGTTCCTGGAAGTGGCGGAGATCGAGAGCGTTTCGGCCAACATCAACGGCGACAGCCCTTCCACCATCGATCTCGAAGCCGGCGAAGTCGCGCCCGAGATTCTGCGCAAGGCTGAAGAGGTGGCGAACCGGATCCTGTTCGAAAATCGGGTTGTCAAGAGCTGTTACGTGACCGACGCCGAGGTCGCCGGCATCCCCTTCCGTAAGCCGCCCAAGGTCAGCGGGCGTATCCGGGTGGTGGAGGTGGACGGTTTCGATGTGACGCCTTGCGGCGGCACGCATTGCCTGCATACGGGTATGGTGGGACTGATAAAAATCGTCAAAACGGAGCGCGTCAACCAGAAACTGCGCGTGCATTTTGTGGCCGGATACCAGGCGCTCGACTATTTCAACGCCTACCAAGATGCGGTCCAACAAACGGCTGCGCTGCTGGAGACAGGCATGGACGGGATTTCCGCCGTTTTAGCGCGCAAGCTGGACCAGCTCAAAGCGGTCCAATCAGAGCTGGATACGCTTCGCGCCGGACTTCTGGCTGCGGAGGCCGACCGACTGGCTGCCTCTGCCGAGAAGGTTGGTTCGCTGCGCCTGGTCAGAGCCCTGTTCCGCGACCGCCCCGCGACAGAACTGCGCCAACTCGGGATGAAACTGCGCAACCTGCCCGGCATGGTCGCCCTGCTGGCCTCCTACGACGGAGGTAAACTTTCCCTGGTAGTCACCTGCGCCGAAGGCAGCGGCCTGGACGCGCGCGAACTGCTCAAGAAACACCTGGAGCCGCTCAACGGGCGCGGTGGCGGCGATTCATCCCTGGCCCAGGGCGGCGGTGCCGTGGAAGAAGCCAGACTGGATGACCTGTTCGAACATGTCAGGTTGTATTAGGCCGTACATTCTTTTCGGAAAGCGGGATTTTGTATAAAAACCCCCCGATTTGTCCATTCATGCACACGTGTGCATGAATGGATGATCAAAGCCTGGCCGTGTCTCGTTGGCTATTTTTCTGTGCGCTTCTATGGGATTTCCGGGGGTTCCACCAGTTGGGCGCGGTCATATTGATCGTTCAGGATCATCTGGCCCATGGCTTCCCCGTACTTAACCAGCTCTGGGATCGCGCCCGGGTCGTCCATTTCGATCGACTCTTGCAGGTCCACCTGGAAGCGGCGGAAGTCCAACCCGGTAAACAAGGTGTCTACCAGATGGACTTGTTGGTCCGAGGCCGAGGCCAGGAACGCGTCGAACAACGGTTCAAGCCACTGCCAGCTGTAAAAATTTCCAGGTTGCCCAGGCTGGATGGCGTTCGGATCGCGGCCCGTTCCCAGGCTGATCAGGGTGGTCTCCTCCAATTTCCACTTCAGGACGAATAAAATTTCGTACGCTGCCAGGTAACAGGGGTTCGAAAAGGTGCCCAACCCGCCGTCCACGAACTGGCCGTCTACCACGGGGAAGTAAGTCGGAGCCGAACTGGATGCCAGCACTGCTTTGACCGCCGGCCAATGCTCGTATTCTGATTTCCAGGATTTGATCAAGCGCGGCCGGTTTTGTAACACATCATAGGTGGTAATGATGAGGTCCGTGGGTGGGTCAGCCGTCCAGTAGTCCGACATGACGCGTTCCCCCAGGTACATCCGCAGGGCTTCCTCGAGCGGTTCCTGGGGATAGCGGTAGCGGGTGAGCGGCCAGAAGAACGTGCGCCAGGATTTCTCGAAAATTTTCGGGCCGTGGTCGAGGTAGAGCTGGTGAAGCTCTGCGGCGCTTTTCCCTGCCGCCAGGTCGGCCACGATGATCGAGCCGGTGGACGTGCCGGCCATCAGCCGAGCAAGATCAAACATGGACGTTCCCAGCGTCGCTTCCAGGATGCTGAGCGCCTTGGTTACGATCACGCCGCGGATCCCGCCCCCATCCACAGCGATGGCCAGGTTTTTCTGGAAAGGTTTCATATCTACCTCCTCGATAACCACAGATACTTTTTCGGGACACAAACGCAAAAGGCATCGGGTAGAATGGTGTCATGAGTTTAGAAGAATTGAAAGACGAAGTGATCGCCTGCCGCAGGTGCCCGCGCCTGGTGGCTTGGCGCGAAGAAGTGGCGCGGACCAAACGCAAAGCCTTCATGGATTGGGAGTACTGGGGCAAGCCCGTGCCCGGGTTTGGCGATCCCCAGGCGCGCGTGCTGGTGGTCGGGCTGGCGCCCGCAGCGCACGGCTCCAACCGGACCGGGCGGAACTTCACCGGCGACGGTTCGGGCGGATTCCTGTACTCGGCCTTGTACCGGGCCGGGTTCGCCAACCAGCCGGAATCCAATGCGCGCGGAGATGGTCTTAAGCTGACCGATATGTACATCACCGCTTCCGCCCGTTGCGCGCCGCCCGCCAATAAGCCTACCACAGAAGAACTGAACAATTGCCAGCCGTTCCTGGAGCGCGAGATCGAAATTCTGCAACCGAAGGTGATCGTCGCTTTGGGAAGGATCGCGTTCGACAGGATCATGCGCCTGTATTCGGAACCGAAAGCGGGCAAGAAGTTCGCCCACGGCGCGGTCTTCCGCCTGGATGCGGGACCCTGGCTGGTCAGCTCCTATCACCCCAGCCAGCAGAATACGCTGACCGGCAAATTGACGGTCGAGATGTTCGACGCGATGTGGGCGCAGGTTCGGTCTCTTCTGGAGAAGGAATGAAGTTAAGATTTCGTACCGTCTTGATCAGTCTGGTTGCTGTTTTGCTGCTGGCGGTTGGCGGGTTCGTCGTCTGGGCTGCGAAACCGCTCGGGCCGGGCGAACCGGCCTTGGGTGCGCTGGAGACGGGCAATGAAGTCAGCGTAGATGCTGGCGACCCCCTTATTTTTATGCCAAGCGATTCCAGTCCCGATACCGGCTTTATCTTCTATCCCGGCGGGCGGGTAGACTACCGTTCGTATGCGCAGCCCTTGCGTCGGATCGCTTCCCAAGGCTACCTGGTAGTCGCGGTACAGGCCCCGTTGAATTTAATGGTCTTTGATCCGGATCGAGCAGGAGAGATCATCCCCCAATTTCCGCAAATCAAGCATTGGGCTGTCGGCGGGCATTCCCTGGGTGGCGCGATGGCGGCCAGTTACCTGTACAACCATCCTGGCGCGGCCGAGGGCTTGGTGTTGTGGGCTTCCTATCCGGCCAAGAACAACGACTTGTCCCGATCTGGCATTAAGGTGCTCTCGATCTATGGCTCGTTGGATATGGGCGGTATGCAGCCATTTGATGCTTCGCGATCGCTTCTCCCCTCCGCTACAACCTGGGTTGTGATTGAAGGCGGGAACCATGCCCAGTTTGGCGATTATGGCGCCCAACCTGGTGATAACACCGCCACCGTGAGCGCGGCAGACCAACAGGCCCTGGTGGTAAGCGCCACCGTGGATTTCCTGGATTCGCTGGATCCATAAGATGTTGCTTGCAGGCCAACCGGCTCCGGATTTCGAGTTAAAGGGCGTGTCGGGAAAAATGTTCTGCCTTTCAGATTATCTTGGCAAAAAAATTGTTGTTTTGGCCTTCTTGCGCGGCTTCTTCTGACCGTACTGCCGTGCGCAGTTGGCGCGCTTGCGAGACGGGTATAACGAATTTACGGCGCATGGCGCAGAAATCCTGGCGATCGGGCCGGACTCCGCGGAAAGATTCCGGAGCTACTGGGAGGAGAACGAGCTTCCATTTCCCGGCTTGCCTGACCCAGAAAAACAGGTTTCCAAGCGTTACAAGCAAGAAGTCAATTTGTTCAAGCTGGGCCGGATGCCGCTGAATGCTATCGTTGATCGCAACGGGCGTATCCGTTATATCCACTACGGTAATAGCATGTCTGATATTCCCAATAACGAGACACTTCTCGATGTAATAGAAGAACTCAACGCCTCATCAGGATAAGTATGCCAATCGGACAAATTGCATTCCTTGGTTCCGGGGAAACCTCTTTAGCGGGCGGGCGCATTTTTGAAACGCTAGCCCGCAACCACCCCGAAGGGTTGAAGATCGCCCTGCTCGAAACCCCGGCCGGTTTTGAGTTGAATTCCGCCCAGGTGACCGGACGGGTGGCGGAATTCATGCAGAACCGCTTGCAGAACTATAAACCGGAGATCCATGTGATCCCCGCCCGCAAGCGCGGCACAGACTTCAGCCCCGACGATCCTGAAATTTTGAAGCCCTTATTTTCGGCCGATATGATCTTTATGGGGCCGGGCAGCCCTACCTATGCCATCCGCCAGCTGCAGGGCAGCCTGGCCTGGGACATCCTGCGGGCGAGACATCGCCTCGGGGCCACCCTGGTGTTTGCCTCCGCTGCAACGATCTCGGTCGGCGCCTGGGCCCTGCCCGTGTATGAAATCTTCAAGGTGGGACAAGACGTTTTCAGCACCCCGGGGCTTAACCTGTTCGCCGACTTTGGCGTAACCCTGTCCTTCATCCCTCATTGGAACAACGCCGAAGGCGGCATCGACCTGGATACCAGCCGCTGTTTCGTTGGCCTGGACCGGTTCAACCAGTGGTGCGGGATGGTGCCTGCTGAGAATACAACCCTTGGTTTGGACGAGCATACCGGAATCATTATTGATTTTCAAACCCAAAAGTGTCAGGTGCTGGGCGTTAGCAGCGTGTCGCTTGTGCGCGAGTGCGACCCGGAGATCTATGCCACTGGCGCATCCTTCCCTTTAGAGCAACTCGGTGAAATTAAGATTCCCGAGCCGCTCAATGCCGGTATCCCTGCCAAAGTATGGGACATGGTGACAACCGCAAGCCAAACGACTGATGATGCTCCCCCGCAAGAAGTGCAGGCCCTGGTAGACCAACGGCAGGCCGCCCGCGCGGACAAAAACTGGTCCGAATCCGACCGCCTGCGCGATGAGATCGCAGCGCTCGGCTGGCAGGTACAGGACACGCCCGAGGGGGCAAAGCTGGTGAAAAACTGACCCCCTCCCGCCCACCCCCTCCCCAGCCCTCCCCCATTTTCGCTGTAATAAGATTCAGTCTTGCTCTAAAACAGTGAGCGAAAATGGGGGAGGGTGCCCGATAGGGCGGGTGGGGGTGGGTCCGTCAAAATGGGATAAAATACAGCAGGCAACATGACTCAGGAGTGATCCCATGCGGGCTGTCGATATTATCATCAAGAAACGCGATAAAAATGAGCTGACCAGGGAGGAAATCCGCTTTTTTGTGGAGGGGATTTCAAGTGAAAGCATCCCTGATTACCAGACATCCGCCTTAGCGATGGCAATCCTGCTCAATGGCATGACCCCCCGCGAGACAACCGATCTGACGCTTGCCATGGCAGAGTCCGGCGAAACGCTGGACTTGCAGGATGTGGTGGATATCGCCGTGGATAAACACTCTACCGGCGGCGTCGGCGACAAGACCAGCATCGCCGTCCTGCCGATCGTCGCAGCCTGCGGGCTACCCGTCGGGAAAATGTCCGGTCGCGGGCTCGGTTTTAGCGGCGGGACGCTGGACAAGCTGGAATTGATCCCCGGTTATCGCGTTGATCTGACCACCGAAGAGTTCCTGGAACAGCTGAAGTCCATTGGCATCGTGTTGAGCGGCCAGACCAAAGACCTGGCTCCGGCGGATGGCAAACTATATGCATTGCGGGATGTCACCGGGACGGTACAGTCCATTCCCTTGATCGCTTCCTCCGTTATGAGCAAGAAAATTGCTGCCGGCGCCCACGCCATCGTGCTGGATGTGAAGGTTGGACAGGGCGCATTCATGGAAACCCTGTCCGATGCGCGCGAACTGGCCGGCTTGATGGTCCAGATCGGCGAACTGGCCGGGCGAGAAGTGGTGGCATTGCTTTCCGATATGAACCAGCCGCTTGGCAACGCGGTAGGAAATGCCCTGGAAGTGATAGAGGCCATTGACACCCTGAAAGGAAGTGGCCCGGAAGACTTCCGCGAACACTGCCTGCACGTTGCTGCGCACATGCTGGTTTTGGGAAAGCGCGCCAGCGATACAAAAGCCGCTCGCCTGCTCGCTGAGAGGGCGATCAACGATGGCAGCGCGATACAGAAATTCCGGACCTTGGTGGAAGCCCAGGGAGGGGATGCCAGTTATGTCGACAATCCTGACAAATTTCCCAATGCAAAATTTATCGAGGCGGTAAAGTCGCCCGAAAGCGGTTATTTAGAGCAGATCCAGGCCCGGATCATTGGAGAAGCGGCGGTGGCCTTGGGCGCCGGTCGGGCAAAAAAAGGCGACCCCGTCGACCATGCGGTAGGATTTGTCATCCACTGCCAGGTTGGAGATCAGGTCGAAAAAGGTCAGCCGCTGTTCACCATCCACGCTAATGAAAAGAGTTTACTGGCAGAAGCGCGCCAGACCGTTTTGGCTGCCTTTCGCTGGTCGGATGCGCCTGTCCCGGCATTACCATTGTTCTACGATTAAATAGGTCGTATAGTCTTGCATTAAAATTGAGAATCGGGCATACTTACAAAAAGTGTTGGCTTTTTTCATTGCAGTTTAGCGTAAGAGTATCTTCCCAATAAAACGGGCACTTCCCTATCATTTTTCGGGATTTCCTCGCTAGACGTGAGCAGATACGAGAAAACTTATAAGCAGGATGTAAGGAGTAGCGGATATGGCGAAAGTATCTTTGCGTAGCTATAATCGAGAGATAGAGACCATGGTGGACCAGGGCCAGTTGGACGAAGCGATTGCGCACTGCCGCCATATCCTGAATACATTCCCTAAAAACCTGGAAACGTATCGTTTGCTCGGCAAGGCTTACCTGGAAGCCAAGCGTTATAACGAAGCCACCGATATTTTCGAGCGCCTGCTCCTGTCTGTGCCGGATGACTTTGTCGCTCATGTGGGCATGAGCATTATTCACGACGAACAAAATGAAGTGGACGCCGCCCTTTGGCACATGGAACGGGCCTTCGAGGTCCAGCCATCCAATGCGGCGATTCAATCTGAATTACAACGTTTGTTTGGGCGCCGGGACGGGATCGAGCCTCCCAAAATCCGCCTCACCCGGGGAGCGCTGGCGCATATGTACGTGCAGGGGGAGTTATATCCCCAGGCAATTTCTGAGATCAAAGCCGTGCTTGAAGAGGATGGGGAGCGGCATGATATGCAGGTTTTGCTGACGCTGGCTTACTTCCGCGCCGGTCAGAAGAATGAAGCCGCCGAAATGTGTTCGCAGCTGTTGCGCCGTTATCCCTATTGCTTTGACGCCAACCGCGTGCTGGTGGAACTGCTTCCCGAAACGGAGCATGGCGAGAGCCCGCAAGCAGCTCGCCAGCGGGTGAACGAGCTCGATCCCTATGCCACCTTTGCGACCGGATCTGTCTTCCATACTGACGAAGTCGCGGATGCGGCTGTCAGCCTGGAACGCCTGGTCTGGGACGGTCAACCTGTAGACCTTGGACCGGCATGGAGGCAGTCTCTTGGGGTCGAACGTGGGGAAAAAGCGGCCGTTGACGAAGAAGAACCAGACTGGTTAAAGGCCGGCCTCTCTTCCGGAGATTTTGGCGCCTCCACGCCGACCGAGGAGTCTGCCTCCGTTTCAAGCAGCCAGGATGACATCCCTGATTTTCTGCGTGAAGCCGGCTGGGGGAAAGACACCGGTGCTTTTCAGGAAGGCCCGGGCAGCATTGCCACCTCCGACGAATCGTCCGAAGAACCCGAGCTTGCCGAGGGCGATCTGCCCGATTGGATCAAGGCCATGGCTCCCACGGACGCCGGGGTAGCTGATTCCAGTTCGCAAGACATCACGGACGAAGACCTGACCCAGGACGATGTTCCCGATTGGCTGCAAGGGCTTGGTCACGTACAGGATACTTCGATCGAAGAGCAGCCAGTGGAACAGGGAGATCTACCGGATTGGCTATCAGCCATGAAACCAGTAGAGGAGACAAGTCAAGAATTGCAGCCGCAAGCGCAAGAAGAGAGGGGGACGGAATTTGCTGGCGACGAAGACCTGCCCGATTGGTTGAAGGCCGATCAACCGGAAGACGAAAAATTTACTGTCCAGGAAACGTTTGTGGAAGAATCCCGAACAGAAATGTCCCTGGAAACCCCTCAAGAACCGACGCAAGATGTGCCGGAAGCCACAGCGGAGTTTTTGCCCGATTGGCAGATGGATGAGGAAGAAACTGCCGGTGTAATTGATTTCGATGCGACCGACACCGGCACTTTGGGCACATCAGCCGACGAACAAGATGATGCCATCGCCTGGTTGGAGAGTCTGGCGGCCAAACACGGCGCCAAACCCGAGGAACTGGTCACCGATCCTAACGAACGCAACGAAACGGAACCGGATTGGGTCCAACAGGCGAGATCTTTCAAGAGCCAGGAGGCCCCTGAGACGCCTGCCCTGCAAGAGGAGCCCGTCGCCGAGCCTTCCGAAGATTTACCCGACTTCCTTGCTGAGATGCTGGCAGAGCCAAAAGAGGAAGCTGGCCCCGAAGTTGCGCCAGCTGACAACCTCGGCACCTCGGCTGAGGAGCAGGATGACGCCATCGCCTGGCTGGAGAGCCTGGCGTCCAAGCACGGCGCCAGACCCGAAGAGCTGGTTACAGACCCGGATGCGCGCAAAGAAACGGCGCCCGAATGGGTTCAAAAAGCCTCAGAAGTGGGCGGTGCTGCGCACACGCCAATAGAGGCTATGGAAGAAGCCTTGTCGCAAGAGCCGCAGGAAAGCATCCCGGATTGGATAGAACCGGCTGCGGAAGAGGAAGGGTCGCTAGCCCCTGAGCTGGAAGACACGCAGCCTAACAAAGCAGTTTCACGAGCCAGTGCGGATGAAACCGGCATCTGGTTGCGTGACCTGGAAGAAGAAGGCGGCGTTGCTGGCGAGCAGGAGCCGGTTGCCGAGGCCGAAGAGTCTCCTGTTGCGGATACGGATGATGGTATACCTGATTGGTTGCGCGGGGTGGAAGCAGAATCCTCGCAAGCGGAGACAGCTTCCGTGCCAGAAGCAGAAGACCAAATGTTCGAAAAGCAGGCGCAAGAAGTGCCGGATTGGCTGCGTGGGGTTGAAGCAGAACCGACCGAGGCAGAAAGCTTGCAGCCTGCACAGGCTGAAGAAGAAGCTTTGGAATCAGAGGAAAATCTAACGCCTGAAGAGGCAGCGCAAGAAATCCCCGACTGGTTGAGCGAGCTTGAAACCCCAGCGCCGGAGGCGGAGCGTTTCCCGGCCCTTCCCGGGGAAGAAGCTCAGGAACCAGAACCGGACTCAACGTCCGAGGGCGAGGCGCAAGAAATCCCGGACTGGTTGAGCGAGGTGGAGACAGAGCCATCAGAAACGGAGCCCTTGTCCGCCCTGCCGTCGGAAGAGGAAACGTTGTTGGAATCCGGCCAGGAAGTCGAAGTTCAGGCGGCCGGAACGACGGCTGAATCGGATGAACCCGACCTTTCGGATTGGTTACAGAGCATAGAGACCGAGGAGACAGGTGCAGAGGTTGAAGAACCGGTTGCCGCAGAATCAGCCTCCGAGGACGTACCGTCCTGGCTGGCCGGGTTGGAAGAGAGGAAGGAGTGCCAGAGGTAGAGCCGGAAACGCCGGTTGCAGCCGTGGATGAGGATCTCCCTGAGTGGCTCCGTGGAGTCGACCAGCAAGAGCCGCTTGAAGCTGAGCCAACCGCTCCAACCGATTGGCGACCTGCCGATGTCGAATTTCCTGCTCAGGAAGAGCCCCAAGCACAGCCACAGGAGGAGCCAGCTCCCGAGCCGGTAATGGAAGAACCGTCCGTTCAGGTTGAAACGCCGGAACCCGCCGAGCCGGAACCCGGTGAGGAATCGGTGGCAGCTGGTCAGTCAGCTGTGCCATCCTCTGAGCAAGAACCGGCTTTGTCCGAAGCCCAGCTCGAACTGGCGCGCGGCAACCTCTCAGGCGCGCTGAAAGGGTACGAGAAGCTGATCCGGAAAGGCAGGATGCTGGACGAGATCATCTTTGACCTGCGCGAAGCCCTGTACCGTTATCCCGTGGATGTGTCCATTTTGCAAGCGTTGGGCGATGCTTACATGCGCTCCAATCGTTTGCAGGATGCGCTGGATGCTTATACTAAAGCCGAAGAATTATTGCGCTGAGCAGTACTTTACTTTGTACCTTACTTTGTACCTTGGAGGAAATTGTGGAACGTTCGCTCGTGCTTGTTAAACCGGATGGCGTCCAACGTGGACTGATCGGGGAAGTGATTTCCCGCCTGGAGCGCCGCGGATTGCGGCCGGTGGCAGCCAAGTTCATGGCGGTCAGCCAGGACTTGGCGGAAACGCATTATGCAATCCATAAAGGAAAGCCGTTTTACGAGGGTTTGATCGCTTACATCACCTCTGCGCCGGTGATGGCAATGGTGTGGGAAGGGCCGAACGCAATAGCTGCAATCCGCCAGACGATGGGCGCCACTCGCCCGACTGAGGCTGCTCCCGGCTCGTTGCGCCACGACTTTGCCCTGGAAGTCGGCCGCAACCTGACCCACGCTTCGGACTCTGGACGAGAACGGCGAGAAGGAAGTTGCCTTGTGGTTCGAACCGGAAGAACTGGTGGACTGGTCGCGGGATGTGGATAGGTGGGTGTTTGAGAAGTAAAGGAATAGAGATTAGAGATTGGAGAATTGTCCCGCGGGCAAAGTTGTCTGCGGGACGTTTGTTTTCTATTTTCGATAGCGCTCCTCAAACTCCGGATGTGGGATCACCTCTTCCCCGACTACGTAGAGGAATACATAGATTCCGGATGGGCCCATGAATTTGAAATCTTTTCGGATTGCATTCAAGGTTGCGTCGAAGTCGCCGTGCGAGCGTAAATAGTTTTGAAACGAACCGTGCGCTTTTTCCAGTTCGAGCATCTTGCGCGCGTTGAAAACAATTGCCATTAGCTTACGGTAATTGCGGACAACGCGCGCGTCTTTTGTAAGATCCTCGATGTCTCTTTCGTTGAAATTTGCCACGTCATGGATGTCAAAGCCGTGGAAGGCTTCCCGCGTCTCCGGCCATTTGCTCTCGATCACCTTCCACGACATGCCGGATTGAAAGACCGATTTGCTCATGATTTCCAGGTAATCGTTCAAGGATTGCGGGGTGATTTTTTCGGGCGGGCCGGCAGGCATACTGGCTCCTTTTATGAATAAGGTTGCGGCCACTTTTACTTCGAGGATGCTCCGTAAAAGTGACTGTCAGCTTGATACTTACTGCAATCTCACCAATACTTTTCCCTCGTTCCACAACTCTTCCAGCTGGTAATAAGCGCGCTGGTCGGGGGAGAACAGGTGGACGACCACGTCGCCGTAGTCCACCACCAGCCAGCCGTCGCGGGATTCGCCCTCCACCCGGCCTTTCTTTTTGTATTGCGACCGCATCTGTTCATTGACCGTTTTGGCCAGGGCATCCAGCATGCGGTCGCTGGTGCCGTTGCAGACTACGAAATAGTCGGTAAAAGATGCAATGTCTTTCAGATCTAACAACAAGATGTCTTCGCCCTTTTTATCTTCCAGGGCGTCCACGATGGAGCGGGCTAATTCAAGTGCGTTCAGTAGTCACCTCGTAATAACATAAATTGGTTCTGAGATGTTAATCTTTTAACGGCGCAGAAAACAACCTCGTGTAAACTGCGCCGGTTGGCCTCAGGTCGCTTTTGAAGAGATGGACGGTGCTCACGCGGACCGTTCCCAGCGAGCCGACTTTTGTCCCTTCCAATGCGCTGCGAATCTGCTGCATGCCGGCCGAGCCGACGTTTTGCTTGACGCGGCCGATCGTCAGGTGGGGCGAGAAGGGCCGCTGTTCGTCGGGATATCCCAGTGTAGCGGTAGCAGCTTCGATCCCGTGTTGAAGCGCGCTGAACCCCGCCGGGGCCTGGATCCCGATCCAGATCACGCGCGGCCGTTTGGGGTTGGGAAAGGCCCCCAATCCTTCGAACTTCATTTCGAATGGCTGGTGCTGGCAGACTTCCGCGCTGAGCATTTGCTCCAGCATTTCCAGGTTGGAGGGCGAGACGTCGCCCAGGAACTTCAGCGTCAGGTGCACGTTTTTGGCCGGAACCCAGCGCACCAGCGATGCGTTCAGCGTGGCCCGTATGGGGGCCGTCTTCTGTTCGATTGCCTGGTGGATTCCGGGAGGGATTTCAAGGGCGATGAAGGCGCGCAACAAACTCATCGATTACTTCGGCAGGTCCAAGCTTGAACTATGAGACTGCTGCTCTTGCATCACCTGGTCGACAGATTTTTTCAGGTCCAGGTAGCCAACCGGTTTTGTCAAATAGATCGTTGCGCCTGCTTCCAGACCTTCTTTGATGTCGGAGGGCATACTGCGGGCAGAGACAACGATGACAGGCGTATCTCTCAACTGCGGGTCGCGGCGCATGAAGCGCAACACCTCCAGGCCAGAAATATCCGGCATCATGATGTCCAGGATGACCACATCGGGCCGTTCCTGGGCGATCAGGGAAATGGCCGGCGTGCTGCTGTACGTTTTGAAGACCCGGAATCCGCTGACGCGCATCATTTCGGCGAACAGCTCGGCAGCGTCCGGCTCGTCCTCAACAACGATTACTGTTTTCTGGTCATCGCTCATTAAAAAAGATATTCCTATCTTGGTAAAAATAGCACAAGATGTATGAAAAGGCAAGAGCCTCAGCAATCGATTTGGTGTCTTCTTGAGAAGATATCTGCGAGAAAATGTACCAATTCTTCTCTTCCATTGGTCAACTCCAGGCCTCGTAAGAATTATTTGGGAGCGGTGGTCTGAACGACATAGTACTGGAGGTAGCATGACCCATTTAACAGAATTCCGCGCCAGCAAAGACGATTTCTTCGCCAGCCACCCGCAAAGCCCACTGACACCCGAACAAAAACGCGATTTTCACGGACTGGATTATTACGAAGAAAATCCCGACCTGGAACTGGAAGTTCAGGTTGAGAAGTTTTCAGAACAAGAACCGGTAACCATCCAAACTTCGACCGGTCAGACTCAGACCTATACTCGCTATGGCAAATTCAAGTTCAACGTAGATGACGAGGAAGCAGAACTCACCCTCTTCGCCGGTGACAATGGATTCTTCCTGCCGTTTGCGGATTCCCTGGCCGGAAAAGAGACGTATCCTGCCGGGCGCTACCTTGAACCGGAGCCCTTGCCCGGTGACCGTTTTTTGGTCGATTTCAACCTGGCCTACAACCCGTACTGCGCTTATAACGAGATGTGGTCGTGTCCCTTGACCCCGCCGGAAAACCGTTTGAAGGTGCCCATCCGGGCTGGGGAAAAACAGTTCCGCCAATAAAAAAACAGGCTGCCGAGAGGCAGCCTGTTTATCATTTATGGCTCTACCGTTTCCGGCGGGAAAAAAGGGAGAACCTCATTTATCAGCTTCTCTATTCTGATTCACACCCTTCCAGGACGCGCAGCAGGGCATTGTACTCTTCATCGCATTCGTGGCACATGTCCAGGTGATAGCGGATGAGGGGTTTCAGGCTGGCGACATCCTCTCCGCGCTGGCTGGCCTCTGCGTACTGGTCGACGATTGCAAAGACTTCATCGCAAGAAATTTCTTGATTGTCGTCCACGACCAGCCTGTGCATAATCCTGGTCACCAGCTCATCAGAGAGCTCAGGCTTGCCGCGCAATTTTCCGATTTGGAGTTTAAAGAATTGCATGATCTTCATAAGGGCCAATGTACTGACGTGGACGTCTGTGACTTTCTTACACGTTTTCGAAAGCAGAAAAAACTTCGTCAACGTTCAAGCCTTCGGCTTGCAAGCGTTGTCTCAGGCGCAGACGTGCATCGTGTAAAAGTTTGTAGAGCGCGTTGCGGTTGGTCTTGAGCCGGCGGGCAGCCTCTTCCATGGGAACGCCTTGCACGCCCAGCATGACCAGGGCTCGCCGCTGGCGGTCGGTCAGTTCCTCGTTGATCACCCGGCGGATGCGTGCTAACATGTCGGCGCGCTCCGCAGTCTGTTCGGGGGTCGGGCCCGAATCCTCCAGGATGCGGGGCGAAACCAGGATCTCTTCATTGTCCACCATCTCGTCCAGGGACGAGTCCTGCCAGCGTTTCCGGCGCAACTCCGTCAACGCGATGCGGATGGCGATCTTGTGCACCCAGGTGGTGAACATGCTGCGTCCCTCGAACGTGTGCAATTGGTCCAGCACCCGCAGGAGCGTTTCCTGGGTCACTTCTTCGGTCAGGGACTCGAATTGCGGGGAGGAGGGGGAGAGCCAACGCGACAGGGCAAACGGCAGGCCGCGCGCAATTATTGCGCGCAGGTCTGCCAGGGCAGCCTCTTTCGTTGCCCCCTCGGCTTGTAGATCGGAAAGCCATTGTTCGTTGGTACGGGTGGTCATGTGGAGGAGATTATAACGGATATGCGTGTAATGTAGACTTTTTTCTTTTATGGTTCTCCAGGATTTCGCGTGAAAGGGGCCGGATTTGGGGGTGCGAGCGTGCGTACGCACGCTCGCACCCCCAAATCCGGGTATTCATCACGGAAATTCCCAAAGAGCCTCTTTTATTTGTTGGACAGGAAATAGCTTTTAGCTGAGATATTTAAGACCGGATCCGGTGTTGAACAGCACAATACGCTCGTCAGGTTGTACCCACTCTTCTTGAATCAGTTTTTCAAGGGCAGCCAGGGTGGCCGCGCCTTCGGGCGCCGCAAATATTCCTTCCATGTTGCCCAGCTTTTTCTGTGCTTGCAAGATATCTTGGTCGCTGACGGCCACCGCGATCCCCTGGCTGGCGTAAATGTCATGCATGATGAGCCTGTCTGCAAAACTTTTGGGAACGCGTAAACCGGAAGCAATGGTCTGCGCACCCGGCCAAAACTCACAGGTTGTGGCGCCTGCCTCGAAGGCTTTGACGACTGGCGCACAGCCCTCGGCCTGCACTGCCACCATGCGTGGTTTTTTGGATGTCTCTAACCAACCCAGCGCTTCCAGTTCGGCAAAGGCTTTCCACATGCCTACCAGGCCAGTCCCGCCGCCCGTGGGATAAATGATCACATCGGGTAACGACCAGTCGAACGTTTCGGCCAGTTCATAGCCCATGATTTTTTTGCCTTCCACGCGATAAGGCTCTTTGAACGTGGACAAATCGAACCAACCCTCGGACTGCGCTTTTTCACGGGCGAATTTGGCTGCATCGCTGATCAAACCATCAACCAAGATGACTTCTGCGCCAGCAATGCGACTTTCTTCAACGTTAGCGCGCGGGGTGTCCTTGGGCATATAGATCAGTGCCTTCATGTTTGCGCGCGCTGCGTAAGCCGCCATCGCCCCGCCTGCGTTGCCGGCGGTTGGAATGATCACTTTTTCGATCCCCAGTTCCTTCGCTTTCGAAACAGCCGCGGCCAGGCCGCGCGCCTTGAAGGAGCCGGTTGGATTGGTGCTTTCATCTTTGACCAATAAATTGGCCAGCCCAAGATGCTTTCCCAGATTTGGGACTTCCAACAAGGCTGTATCCCCTTCTCCCAAAAAAACAAAATTTTGCGGATCCTTCACGGGAAGCAACTCCTGCCACCTCCACATGCCGGAGGGGCGACGCCGGATTTCGTCTCGGTCAACGAGGCCGCGCGCTTTTTTCAAGTCATAGCGCGCGAGAAGTGGCGATTGGCAGTCCGGGCAAAACGTTTGGACCTGGTCTGACGGGAATCGGTTCCCACAATGCGAGCATTCCAAGTCTTCTAACATGGAGCCTGTCTTGCTTGTTGGGGAGTTGACTGTTGGTTTGGATGACATAGTTGCTCCTCCACTGGGATGGATTTTTTCTTTATTTTGAAAAACATCATACCACCGGTTTTTGGATGAATGTTGTAAATAGTTTGCTGACAAAAAATGAGTGCTCTTTCCCGCGCAAGGGGTTTCCCTGGTTTTTGCTGGAAGGTTCCTCCATAGGAAATATAGTGTTAGGTCCCTATAATTATTTGAAGTAGCACTATCAAAGAAGGATGTATGTCTGAGGCAACCAATAAACGGCCAGTCAACAAAATCAAAGATACTGCCCACCAGGCGGCCAGGGCGGAGACGACAGCTGCTCCGCAACGCGAATACCGGACGCTTTTATTCCAGATTGCCTTTTCTTTGGCCTTGCTTGCCTTTGGCGGTTTAACCTACATGGTGAAGACAACGCCATCTTTTCCCCTGGATCTTGAAATTACGCGCGCCTTACAATCGATCCATTCCCCGATCTTTGCAATCTTCATGCGCCTGATCAGTTGGCCGGGCTTTCCGATTCAATCCTACATCATTTCAGCGCTCATTATTTTAATAATCTACATGTTGGGCCTGCATTGGGAGAGCCTTGTCGCGGCAATCGCCGCGCTCTTGTCTCCAATGGTCAACCTGCTTGTAAAACAACTGGTCGCCCGATCCCGTCCTACCGTGGACCTGGTGCACGTGTTCAGAATCCTGGATAGTTACAGCTTTCCGAGTGGGCATGTGATGTTTTATGTTTGCTTTTTTGGCTTCCTGTGGTTCCTGGTTTATACCCTCCTCAAACACTCGATCAGAAGAATATTTCTCCTTGGCTTCCTTGGAAGCCTGGTGGCCCTCATAGGCGTCTCGCGCATTTATCTGGGCCAGCATTGGGCCAGCGATGTATTGGGAGCCTATCTCTTAGGCGGCCTGCTCCTGGCAGGAATTATTTTTTTATACCGCTGGGGCAAGAACCGCTTTTTTGTGCACCAACCAGTGGCGCAACCCGATCCGGGGAAAGTTAAAAAGAACTCTAGCTGAATGGACATGCAGGGAATCGATGGATGCATAGTTCGCTTGTCCTTCTTGGCAATCCTAAGAATCAGAGCACCCCAAGAGGAGGAAGATATTACAGCCTGAGCGCTCTTTCACTGATCCAGTTTTACCTGGAGTCCATTTGTCCATGCGCGAATGGCGTTCCAATCCCGGTGATCGCCTTCCGTCCAGACGCCGGACTTGACGCTTATCCGGAATTTCAGCCGATCCCCAAAAGAGGGGATTTTTGCGATATCCAGGACCCCGGCGAAGAGCCCCTCGCTGGCCGGTCGGACCAACACCCGCACCGGGGCAAGAAATTCAGAAACGGCAGAACGGTAATTCTCACCGTTGCGCATGGCAAGCGTCATGCATACAAGGAATGCAGCGAATGGTTTGCGGGCCAGTTCAGCACGGTTCGATCGAACAAATTGCATAGCTTCCGGAAGCCACTGTTTGTTTTGGATGGCGCTGCCCGCCACCACCGCCTGGTACGTAGAAAGATGATTGACATCCCGCATGGGCAGGATATCCACTTGCGCGCCGCCTTCGGCCAGGGTCTTGCCAATCGCTTCTGCCACGCCGACCGTGGAACCGGTGCGGGTAGCGTAGGTAACCAGGATTTCTTGTGACATATTTAGATCTCCTATGGCTTGATTCTTTAAACCGTCCATAATCCGCCGGGCGGCTTGACGGCCCGAAACCATGGCAGTCGGCATGCCCGTGCCGGGACGCGTGCTCGCGCCGGTGAAGTACAGGTTGCGGTACTGCGAGTGTTGGAAATCAGGGCGGAAGTAGCCCAACTGGCTCAGGTTGTGACACAGGCCGTGGGTGGAGCCTTTGGCCAGGTTGTAGCGTTTGCGCCAGGAGAGCGGGTTGAAATTGACCTCGAATTTGATGTGTTCTTCCAGATCATCGATGCCCAGAGTCCGCAGGCGGCGGAAGACATGTTCTCGGGCCTGGTCGCGGAGCGCGGCCCAGTCCTGGTCCGCGTTGGCGGACATATGCCCAACCGGGACGATGGCGATCAGGGTGTCATCTCCTGCCGGGGCCATGGACGGGTCGAGCCGGGCCGGGGCGTGGATGTACAGGCTGGGGTTGGCTGGCAGGCTCAGGTCCCGGATGATGCTGTCGAAATTCTCGCGATAGTCGTGTGCCAGGAAGAGGGCGTGCGGGGGCAGCGCCTCGTAAGGCTTGTCCAGTCCCCAGAAGAAGCTGATGACCGAGCAGGAATAGCGTTTGCGCTCCAGCTTTTTGGCCTGGCCATCCTGCGGGAGCAGGTTCTGGTAGACATATGGCAGGTCAGCGTTCGCCAGGACCGCATCCGCTTCCAGTAACTTACCGTCTACCACCACTCCACGCGTACTTGTGCCATTAACGTTGATCTGCTCGGCTGTGGCGTTGAAAATGAATTCTACGCCGGCTTCGCGCGCCAGGGACATCAACGCCTCTACCACCTGGTACATGCCGCCTTTGGGATACCAGACGCCATGCGCCAGTTCAGTGTAAGGCATCATCGAGAAGGTGGCAGGCGCTTCAAACGGGCTCAGCCCCATGTAAACGTCCTGGAAGGTGAAGGCCGCCTTGAGGCGCGGGTCGTCGAAGTAGGTTGACATATTGGCGTAGTGCTTCACAAGCGGCTTTACCTGGTGGATCAGGGGGATATTTTCAAGTTTAAAAAAGTCGCTCGCCTTGCGGAAATCAGGGCTGACCAGTTTTTCGATCCCGAGGCGGTAATGTCGGCCGCCTTCGTTCATGTAGCGTAAAAAGCCCTGGAAGCTGCCCGGCTCGAATTTCTCCAACTGTTCCTGCAAGGACTTCATATCGGATGTGAGCGCCAGCTGACTGCCGTCGTCGAAGACCAGGTGATAGGTCGGGTCAACCCGCTGCAAATCCAGCATCTCGTGCATAGGCCTGCCCAGGGCAGTGAATTCCGCTTCGTACAGCAGGGGCATGACCAGTAGGGTGGGACCGGTGTCGAAATGGTGGCCGTCGCGGCTGAGACGGTCGCAGCGTCCCCCGGGGCGAGCGTTCTTCTCGACGACGGTCACGTGCAGGCCCTGTTTTGCCAGGTGCGTGGCGGCGGTCATCCCGCCGATGCCGGCGCCGATCACGAGGACGGTTTTCGTCTTCATAGTTCTTTGATCCGAAGTCTATGCAGGTGCACGGATTGTGATTTGGGGCGCAGCCAGGGCGAGCCGACCATGGACGCCAGGGTCAGGCCAATCATCCACATTCCTGCTCGTAAACTCTTTCGCTCAGGATACTCCGTTCGCAAGCAATAGCGGTCGCGCTCAATGGCGTGCAGCATCCACTCGAAACGAGCGGTGTACGCGAAGCCTGACAGACGGCAGCGCAGGTTCTTGACCCGCGCCGTACACTCACGGCCCGCCTTGAAATAGGCTCGGGCCATTTGAACCCTTCCACGCACCCACTCGCGGTAGGCACGACTGTCCACGTCTTGTGGCGAAATTCGGCGCGACTCCAGATATTCTTGGGAGATGTTGAAATATCCGGCCTCTACATCTTCGTGGGCGTCGCGCAACATATGGGTGATGTGGGCAGCGGTGACGGCCAGGTAGCGTGCCTGGTGGCTGAGGGGAGGGTCATCGTGACCGATGAAATAGTACAGCGCCTCGGTCACCGCCACGGCCAGCGCATGCGAATATGCGGACAGTTCCGCCTGCGAGATGACCCGGCCCCGTCTCTCCCCATCGAATTCCATAACCGCCATCATGTTACGCAGGTAGGACTGCAATCCACTGTTCTTTTCGTGATCGCCCCGGACCAGGTCGACCAGCATCCATTCTTCAGCGCATAGTTCGTCCGGAGTTTCACCGCGGTAGCAGGCCTCCAAAAGGGATTTTTGTCGATTGATGAAGGCCATCTTTTCGGGTCTTCTACCTGCTTCCGCGTCAATGACATCGTCCACCCAGCGGAAGTAGCCGTAGGCCCGGTAGGCATCGGCAACGCGGTCCCGGTCCGCGAAGAAGCGGATGGTGTAGTATGTCTGTTTGCTGGCTGCTTTGGTTATGGCTGCAGCCAGGGAATGGCTGGCGGTGGGATTGTGATCCATTGTTTCCTCGATAAAGTTGTTCAGCGTTTTTTTTGTGCTTTTTCGCACATCTCATTCTTAATGTACGGGAATAATCGATCCCGGTTGCTATTCATGGTTTCATTCCTTCGTTATGCTCGGAATGAACGACCATATGGTAGACAAAATTTTCTCGGGCGGCTCTGCCTTGCTGACGAACGCATCTACCCGGGCTGCCAGTGCTTCCTGGCGCGCTTCGAACTTGCTGCTTAGAGCAATGACCTTCATCTTCGGACAGCGTGATCGAACCAGCTTCAAAAGGACGCTCCTTTGGGGTCCAGGCAATTCCCAATCCAGCAAGAGGACCATCGCGCAGTTTTCGTTTATGTGCGAAAGCAAAGATTTCCCATCTGCAACTTCCATAACCGAAGCCGATACAGGTTCCTGCTCCAGCAGCAGTCGTAGCGCGGAACGGACTTCGGGGTTGTCATCGGCTAGTAAAATCATCATGGTGAACCTTTATCTCGTGGGCATATTTTGTACTCCAAGCATAAAAGAAATCTCCCCTTTCCACCTCGGGTGAAAGGGGAGATTTCTATCTATACTAAGGAGGAGTTTTTGACCTGGTCAAATGGTCAGGGAAGCTCGATGGTTTTTTCTACTCTGTCGCTCACAACCCATTTTTCGGTATTTTTCCCGTCGGAAACGGTAGAGCTACCTTTTGACTTTTTCCGAAGCGAACCAGAACCGGTTCTTTCACGCTGATGTACGCCTTCAGGATAGCGGACTGATCCGTTCCGGCCGGTAGCCTCGGATGAAGCGAGGTAGGAACATACCCGTTCCGCGCTGATATGGCTCATACTGTGCTCCAAACTCGATTTGCATATCCACTTCTTCCTTCTTCGCCAGCTTGTAATACAGCATTGCCAGGATCGGCCACATGATCAGCATGGGCAGGGTGGCCCAGTCGAAGAGCATGCCCAAAGTGATCAGCATGAAGCCGGTGTATTGCGGGTGCCGGATGTAAGCGTAGATGCCGCCTGTCACCAGCTCGCCCTTGCCTTCCTCTTTGCTCCAATAGCGCTTGAAGATGACGCTCCACCCCAGCACCACCAACAAAACGCCTGCCAGGCTCAACAGCGTGCCAATATACATGCCGGTATGCCCGATGTAACTGTACAGCGTGTGACCCCACAGGATGCCATCCGGCAGGTTGCGGCCGAAAACCCAGGCCAGGATGTACATGCTCATCGGGATGCCGAACATTTCGAACGCCATTGCGACAATGAATGCCAGGTAGACGCCGGAGGGTTTCCGCTGGCTCTTTTTATAGAGGGGTGTGAAGAACAGGAAGACCGCGCCCATCAGAATCCAGATTGCCACGCTTCCCCATTGCCCGAAATGATTAATCGCAGTATCCATCAGAATCCTCCAGTTTTCATGTGCGGGTTGAAAAATCGATTTTGTTGATAACAGCATAAAACAAATAACCCGCACATACATCCGGCAACTGGGGGAAGACAAAACTGGACGATAGAAGGGGATTCCTCCTCGCCAACTGACCAGTTAGAAGGTTCCGCCTGCTTTGCGGGAACCGGATGACAAAGCTGGTGTGAACATCATCCAAAAATCTTAAGATGATTGTCATTTTTAGAGCAGAACAAGTATCCCTTATTCTTTAGGATGCAATCGGGTACTATGAAAACGGTAGCCAGTATTTCGGAAGGAAGGTAGTCATGAACGACCCAAAACCCATTAAAGTCATTATTGTAGACGATCATGCTGTGGTACGCAGCGGCCTGAGCGCCTTTTTGATGGTCTTTGACGACCTGGATTTTGTCGGCGAAGCAGCCAGTGGCGAAGAAGCGGTCCGGCTGTGCAACAGCCTGAACCCGGACGTGGTCCTGATGGACCTGGTCATGCCCGGCATGGACGGCGCGACAGCGACCCAGGCCATCCGCGAAAATTGCCCGGAAACCCAGGTCATTGCGCTGACCAGCTTCAAAGAAGATGACCTGGTCCAGCGGACGCTGAAGGCCGGAGCGATCGGCTATTTGCTCAAGAATGTCTCCGCCAATGAGCTGGTAAACGCAATCCGGGCTGCCCACGCCGGCCGGCCTACCCTGGCGCCAGAAGCCGCGCACGTGCTGATCCAGGCCAGCCAGGCTCCTCCGGCCGTTGGCAGCGACCTGACAGCGCGCGAACATGAAATTCTATCCCTGATGGTTTCGGGCATGTCCAACCCAGACATTGCCGAACAACTGGTGGTAAGCCGCTCCACGGTCAAGTTCCACGTCAGCAGCATCCTCTCCAAGCTGGGCGTTTCCAGCCGCACCCAGGCTGTCACTTTGGCTTTGCAGAATAAGCTGGTATGAAATCCCCAAGCGTGGCTCGAGCCCCAAAAACACGGCTTGCGAAGAACGACAATGCGGCCATTAATGCGCTTTCCCGGCGCGATTTTCTTAAACTGGCCGGGCTTGTTTCCGGTGGCGCGCTGCTGAACGCCTGCAGGCCTGTGATCAGCACCCCAACCTCCAGCGCCTCCAATGAAATCCAGCTGGTCTATCAAGACTGGCGCACCGAATGGTTCCCTCTGATGGCGCAGCAGATGCTGGAACAGTTTCACAAGGCGCACCCGGATATTCGCGTTTTTTACGTACCGGACCCTGTCGACGTGGAGGAAAGCCTGCTGGAGGACATGCAGGCTGGCGTCGCGCCGGACGTCTTTGCGGCTTGTTGTTCCTTCTTCCCGATCCTCGCCCAGGAGGGCCAGACCCTCGACCTGCGCCCGTATATCGAAGCCGACCTGGACCAGGCGACGATCCAGGACTGGGACCCGGTGCAGTATCATGCGCTTCAGAAGCGGGACGGGGAACAGTATGGCCTGCCCAAATATCACGGCGCGCTGGCGCTCTTCTATAACAAAGACCTCTTCGATGAATTTAAAGTCGATTATCCAGACGGTTCCTGGGATCAGGATGACTATCTGGAGGCGATGAAACGGCTGACCCACGATCGTGACTCCGATGGACGGATCGACCTGTGGGGCAGCATTCTTGACGTTTCCTGGGACCGGATCCAGGTCCATGTGAACGGGTGGGGAGGCTCCTTTGCTGACCCGGACGATCCTACTCGCAGCCGCATGGGCGATCTGCAGGCTTTGGAAGCAATGGAATGGCTGCGCGCCCGCATGTGGGACGACGGGGTGATGGCCCGGCCGCTCGACGTGCAAAATGTGGGACCGCAGCAAGCCTTTATTTCCGGGAAGGTTGCCATGGCGGAGGACGGGTCTTGGGCGCTCAAGAATATTTTGTCGAATGCAAACTTCAGAATTGGCGTGGCGCCGCTCCCGGCAGGCCCTGTCAAACGGGTTACGCTCGCAACGACCGATGGGTTCGGTATCTACCGCGGAACGCGTCACCCGCAGGCTGCCTGGGAAATGTTGAAATACCTGATCAGCAAAGAATATGGCCTGGCAATGGCGCAAGCCAATTTTCTGCAGCCGGCGCGAGCGTCTCTGGTGGAGGATTGGGTCGAGATTATTCATCAAGAGTTTCCTGAAAAAACCGAGGAAATGGACTTGGCTGTGTTTGCAGAGGGGCAGACTCAGGGATATTCAGTCGTGGCTGAGGTCTTTCCAAACATGGTCGAGGCCAAGCAGATTGTTTATTCTGCCTGGGACCAGATCTTCCTGCTCGGCGAACAGCCGGTTGACTTGATGAAGGAAGTTTCTCGGCAGGTGGAGGAATTTCAGAAGGCGCCCCAATAGCATGAACAGACGCTTCAAACGCCAGGGCCTGCGTACCAAGATCCTGGCCTGGTCATTTTTCCCCACTCTCTTTATCTTAGCAACGGTGGCGCTGGTAACCTACGCAGCCTATCAAAATGTGATCGGTGACCTGGTCCTGGCCAAAGACCAGGAACTGACCCGCCTTTCCGCCAGCCAGCTCTCGGCAGAGATGAAGGCATACACCGATTTGCTGACAGAAATCGCAAATACCTCAGACCTGCGCCAGGCCGACCATGCGCTGCAACGCGCTGCCCTGGAACGATTCAGAAACCGCCTGGTGGTTTTCGATGGCGGTGTTGTGATCCTGGACAATTTCGGTGTGCTCGTGGCGGCCTTACCCAAACGCCCGGAAGAGCTCGGCCAGGACTGGTCTAACCGTGAATATTTCCGCCAGATCGTACACGCTTCCAGACCGGTATTCTCGAATATCCTGCCAGATGGACCTGCAGGTGCCGATGTGATAGTAGCTGCGGTTCCGATCGTGGGCGACCAGGGAGAGTTGATTGGAGTGCTGACCGGGATGTTTCGCACAGGCGTCAGGGAGGTCAGTGCGTTCTATGGAGGGATTGTCAAGCAGCGCATTGGTGAGAACGGCAGCACATATATCGTGGACGGCCTGGGACGGGCTATTTATCACCAGGATTCTTCCCAAATTGGAAAGGATATCTCCTCCAACAGTGTTGTACAGGCGGCCACGGCAGGCGGATCCGGCGCCGTCCGTTCCAACGATGAGAACGGCAGAAAAATCGTGGCCGGGTATGCATCCATTCCCGGAACTTCCTGGCTGCTGGTGAATGAAGAAAATTGGGTCTCGCTGGCAAGCGCCTTCCAGGGGTATAGCCAGTTCCTGGTCCTGTTGATGGGCCTGGGCATCTTGATCCCTATCGTTTTGATTAACATCGGAATCCGGCAGATCATGCAGCCAATCGTCGCCTTGACGGATGCAGCCCAGGAGGTTGCAAGGGGCAATTTCGATCAGACGATCACCGCTCAGACGAACGATGAAATTGAGGAGCTGGCGAACCAGTTCAACTATATGGCAGGCCAATTGCGCGCTTCTTACGCCCAGTTGGAACAGCGCGTTTCCGACCGGACTAAAGAACTGGCCGTGTTGTACCGCGCCGATGAAGAAATGCTTTCCCATCTGGAGTTGAATGATCTGCTAAAAGCGTTGGTCAATGTAGCCGTGAACATCCTGGAAACGGACAAGAGCGCGCTTCTGGTCTGGGATGCCGGAAAAAAGAAACTGGTCCTGGGAGCAGCCTGCGGGTTCAGCCCGGAAGCCTTTGAGAATATTTCTTTTGGTACGGAGGATGGTGTCATCGGAACGGTGATGTCTACGGGCGAACCTGCCATAGTGGAAGATACACACAACGAACAAGGGGTTGATGTGCGTGTCACGGTCCCGAGGGGATTCGCTCTTTCATGTACGTACCGATCAAGATCAAAGGCCAGCTGTTTGGTGTGTTCAATTTCAATTATCTGGCGCCCCATACCTTTAGCGAGGATGAACGCCGCCTGTTTATTGCCCTCGCGCAACGCGCCGCCATGGCGATCGAGAACGCGCAACTTTATCAACAGGCCCAATTCGCAGCCACTATCGAGGAGCGACAACGCCTGGCTCGCGAGCTGCATGATGCAGTTACCCAAACTCTGTTTTCCTCCAGTTTGATTGCCGACGTGTTGCCCCGGATCTGGGAACGCAACCCCGAGGAAGGACGGCGCAGGCTGGAGGAGCTCCGCCAGCTTACCCGGGGTGCATTGGCTGAAATGCGCACCTTGTTGTTGGAACTTCGCCCTTCCGCTTTGGCGGAAGTAGAGCCTGGCGATCTATTGCGCCAGCTGAGCGAGGCGTTTACAGGCCGGTCGCGCATCCCCGTCCAGCTGGAAATTGAAAGCGACATCCAGATCCCGCCCGACGTCAAAGTGGGACTCTACCGGATTGCGCAGGAAGCCTTGAACAACGTTGCCAAACATGCCGGGGCAAACCAGGTAAAACTTACTTTGCGGAACGATGGCCATGGAATTGAGCTATCTATTACAGATAACGGCCGTGGGTTCGATGCCTCCCGCATTTCCTTCGAGCATCTGGGATTAAAGATCATGAACGAACGGAGCCAGGAAATTGGGGCCCGTCTGAACGTGAACAGCCAGATTGGAACCGGCACCCAGATCGTTGCTCAATGGCAACCGGAGTAATCCCATTGTAAGCTTCCTCTGGCACGAGAAGCTTGTTGCCCTATTCTTCTTTGGAAGGGACGATGACAGGCAAGCTGTGAGGAACGACTTCGATCCGCACCGGGGTGAAACCGATCGCTTCCCCATCCCCCTGGACAGGGATGGGCCTGCGGCTCTCGATTTCGATAAATTCACTGGCTGAATTACAGGTAAGTTCTTTTACATGGTCTTGCTGGCCAAACAGCACGCCGTTGAGCACGGCGAGCAACCGGGAGATGGATTCCACCCGGACGCGGCAAAGGTCGACTTTGCCATCATCGGGCTGCACCTGCGTCCCCCAGCGGATCGGTTTATACCCGATCGCCCCGATATTTGCCGCGATCACTTCTGAGGCGCGCATGACGAATGGCTGGCCGTCGATCGAAACCCGGAAAGGCCAGAGAGATTTCGAAAGGATGATGCGTGCGCCGTTCATCAGGTAGGCCAGTTGTCCAAGCCGTCGCTTCTGCTCCCGGGCTGTTTTCGCGATCATAAATGCGCTAATGCCAACGCTGACGGAAAGAACAAAGTAGTCTTCTCCAACCCGGAGCAGGTCCAACATGCGGGTCCGGTGATCGCCCACTAACAAATCGCAGGCAGCGTTGAGGTCCAGGGGGATGCCAAGTTCCTTGGCCAGGACGTTTCCGGAGCCGAGGGGCAGTATTCCCATGGGAACTTCTCCTTGTACCAACCCGTTTGCCACAGCCGAAACGGTCCCATCCCCGCCGGCTGCCCAAACCATCTGATACCCTTGCTTGACGGCATCTTTGACAACCTCCGGGACATTTTCCTCTCCAGAGGTTTCATAGATTTTATATTCCCTACCAACCAGATGCTCTTCAATTTCTTTCCGCACTACGTCGTGATCGGCGGTGCCGGCCACGGGGTTATGAACAACTAATACACTTGCTCCTGAGATTTTATTTTCTTGGTCCATGCTTATCCCTGTTTCGATCGGAAATATTCCAAGAATTTCTTCTATGCGCTTCTACCGAGTTGGAAGCCATAATTTTAGTCGATGATCGCTGCCTTGTGCGAGGTATGATAACATTCCTTAAAAAATAAGGTGACTGCTCAGCCTGCATTGAGAGAGGTGGCAAAAATCCCGTTAAAAACGGGAGACCCCTTTTTGTGTAAGCCTGAGCAGATACGAAATAAGTTTCTATCCGAAAAATGCTCAAGCCGCCGTCCTAGGCGGCGGGGAAAGTGCCCCGTATAGGGTACGCCGCCTAGAGCGTATTTTACGGATAGACTGCAAGTTCAAACGAGAAGATGATGAAACTGGATACAAGTTCTCTCCGCTCCCTTCGAGCAAAACTTATCTTTAATCCCGGCTCTGGTCAACCGGGAGACTCGGCCCAGAAGCTGCTCAGGATTCTCTCCGAAATGGAGAACCAGAACATCTTGCCGGAAGTTTTTATCGTGCAGCCTGAAAGTCAAGTGGAACAGGCCGTTCAACGGGCCATCAAATCCGGGATTAAGTTAATTGTAGCTGCGGGCGGCGATGGCACCATCGATAGCGTGGCAGGGGCCATGGTTGGAAGCCAGGCCACCCTTGGCATTATCCCCGCCGGTACACGCAATAATGTCGCTTTCAATCTGGGGATCGGCGAGGATATCGCTACTTCTGTATCCTTACTGCGCCGGGGACGCCGGATCAAGATCGATGTAGGCAGGGTCCACTACGGGCATTCACGCCAGTGGTTTCTTGAAGCCGTTGCGCTTGGCCTTATTTCTGATCTGTACCCAATGGCGGACGATTTCCAGCACGGCGACCTGGCGCAAATCGGCGGCATCCTTTCAACATTTATCTCCGCAACGCCCTCCGAGCTGCGCGTGGTTTTGGACGGGCACAGGAAGTTCGGTACAACCACCCATATGATGTTGATCACGAATATGCCCTATCTTGGGCCACATTTCCAGATTTCCCCCGACGTATCCTTCAAGGACAGCCGGTTAGATGTCTTCACCTTTTCGGACATGGACAAATTGAGCATGCTCACGTATGCCGTTTTGTCCGGTGGGGGACTTGTTCACGAGGCTGGCACCAAGCACTTTCGCGTTAAACAGGTAAAGATCGTTTCGAATCCGCAAATGCCGGTGCTTGCCGACGGAGTTCTTCTCGCCGAGGGGACTGTATCCGTTCACGTTCATCCGCGGGCCTTGAAGGTGATGGCTGGTGAAAAACTGGTGGACCAGTCTGAAACGAAGGGCGACCACGATCGAGAGTTGACTCCCGATGGGTAAGCGCATTTCAGAAGACACATCCCCGCCTCCAGCACAAGCGCCCGACCCCATTTGGTCTGCCCGCCGGCGACGGCCCGTGTTCTTGGTGCTTCTGGTCCTCGGGTTGGTGCTGGCGCTGGTTTGGATGCCGGCTGGGGCAAGGGCGTCTTTGTGGAGGGCATTGAGAGCGCAACGTGGGCTGATCGCTTTGCTCTTCCTGTTCGCCATGGTGACGCTGTCTTTGATCTGGTCCGCGGGAGAACGCTTGGATTCCCGGATTTTCCTGCTCTTGAACCTGCGCAGCTATCCCAAGTGGCTGGACCGCTTCATGTGGCTGGCTACGCAGCTTGGAAATATGGTAACCGCGTTCCTCTTGGCGTTCTGGTTCTTCCTGCTCGGTCGTCGCGGCCTGACTTTTGAAATTATTATCGGCACCTTCACGTTGTGGTTATTGGTAGAGACGATCAAGGCCATTGCCGATCGCGATCGTCCGTTTCTCGCTCTTGCAGAAACGCGGGTCATCGGCTGGCGCGAAAGAGGCGATTCTTTCCCTAGTGGGCATACGGCCCAAACATTTTTCATGACCACGCTACTTGTCCTGCGCTTCCAGTTCAGCCTGGAAGTGAACGTAGCCTTATATTGTGTTGCCGCGCTGGTTGGGTTTACCCGCATCTATGTGGGGGCGCATTATCCGCGCGATGTATTTGGAGGCGCGGTACTGGGTTCGATCTGGGGAATCCTGGCGATTTTGGTCAACCCTTTCTTGTATGCCGGTTGATGGAAGATGTTGCGTTTGATTGCTGCCTGAGTTTGGGCATACAACATACGCAGGGCTGGTAAAGTTCGACTTGCCAGTATGAGAGCAATTCGATGAATTATGTTAGAATTTCTCAGAGATTTCGAATTCCTTGACATCAGGGTTGCAGCTGACTCTGGTCTCGCTGCTGTGGAGAATAACTGTTGAAGGGTATCTGCTCAGGCCTAGCGAGGAAATCTCGAAAAATGGTGTGCGTGGGGGCGTGCGCCCCCACGCACACCATTTTTCGGTTCTCTTCTATAAGCATAGGCTGAGTAGTCCCGTTGGAGGATCAGATGACAGGGAAAAGGGAACGTGTAGTGGTAACCGGGATGGGCATAGCCAGCCCGTTGGGCTGCAGTGTTCCGGCGTTCTGGGAGAGTTTGCTGGCGGGCAAGTCGGGGGTGAAGTCGCTCGTGGGGAGCAGCTTTGATGGGATGCAAACCAGAATCGGGGCGGCAGTCTGGGACTTCGATGAGAGCCAGCATTTTGCGAGCAAAGAGGCGCGGCGAATGAGCCGTTCCTCTCAACTGGGCGTCGTTGCCGCCGGACAGGCGATCTCGCAGGCTAAACTGGACGATGGAAGCGTCGATCAGCCGGAAGTGGGCGTCTTAATCGGCAGTTCCATTGGCGGCTACACCGCGGCCGACCACTTCTTCAAAAACTTTTACATAAGTGACCGCATGAGCCCGTTCACCATTCCGATCTCGATGAACAGTGGCCCCGCTTCTAATGTTTCGATCAAGTATGGGTTTCAAGGACCTTTGGTGAACGTGGACGCGGCCTGCGCGACTGCGGCCCATTCGATTGGGAATGCGTTCAATATGATCCGCAGCGGCACGTTACAGGTAGCAGTGACGGGAGCCGCCGATAGCCCATTCGCCCCCGGCGTGGTAGCGGCCTGGGCCGCGTTGCGCGCCATCTCCATCCGCGAGGAGTGCCCGGCGGAGGCCTGCCGCCCGTTCAGCGCGGACCGGGATGGGATGGTCTTAGGCGAAGGGGCAGGGATATTGATCCTGGAGGCGGAAAGCCACGCGCTGGGCCGCGGCATTCCCATCCTGGCGGAACTTAAAGGCTACGGCGCCTCCGCCGACAGCAACCACCTGACACAGCCCACCCAGGACGGGCCGGCAAAAGCCATGCGGCGGGCGCTGGCAGATGCGGAGCTGAGCCTGGAGGAGATCGATTACATCAACGCTCATGCCACCGGAACGGAGTGGAATGATAGGAACGAAACCAATGCCATCAAAGAGGTCTTTGGCGAGCGCGCGTATCACATCCCGGTTGTGGGCAACAAGGCCGCCCTGGGGCATTCGATCGCAGGCAGCGGCGCGCTCGAGCTGATCGGCTGTATCCTGTCCCTGCGCGACCAGGTCGTGCCGCCGACGATCAATTACTCGTTGCCCGATCCGGAATGTGACCTGGATTATGTCACGGAAGGCAAACGGCAGGTGCAACTAAAAAACATTATGAGCAATTCGTTTGCCTTTGGAGGCAGCAACGCGGTGCTGATCGTGGGGACCTATGAACCCGGTAATGGGCATTAGTGGTTTATGCACACGTGTGCATAAAATAGTTTTTTGAGTTTTTCAGCCTTTGCTGCGCAAAAGGCCGGTTTTTTTCCTGATTTCCCCCAAAATAGACTGTGCGATTTCTTCCCATGCAAAACAGAAGATTAAGTGCACTCCTCGTCTTTGTCGTGACGCTCTCTTTTTACGGGTATACCCTGCTGCCCTCCCTTGCCTGGGGAGACGGCGTAAAACTGCAGAGCGAAGCCATCTCGGGCGAGTCGTTTGTGCTGGCCGAAATGGACCCCGCTGAATTTTCCCCTGACACGTTTCCCTTTTCTAAAGTAGGCGTTGCTGCCTGGGACCATCCCCTGTACATCGTCCTCGGGCATGTACTGGTGAAAAGCTTCGCCTCTGTCGAACCCCTCTGGCTGGTCAACTTCCTGTCGGCGTTGTTCGGGGCTGCAACCGTTACGCTCGTATTCCTGCTTTCTCACCGGTTTACCGGCTCGATTTTTGCATCCTGCTTTGCCAGTCTCTCCCTGGCCGTTGCGCACACCTTCTGGTGGCATGCCTCTACGCCGGAAGTTTATACGCTGTTCGTCTTCTTGCTTCTGGCCAGCTTTTACTTCTTCGATCAATTCGAAAAACAACAAAAACTTTTCCTGCTCGTCTACAGCGCCTTCTTTTTAGGATTGGCAGCCTCCACCCATGTGATGGCTTTTCTGGCTTTCCCCGCCGTGGGGATATATTTCCTGATCTATAAACGGCAAGGCCTTACCCCCCGGTTGACCGGGAAGTATGTTTTTCCCATGATTGGGTTTTTGGGCGGATTTTCCCTGTATCTTCTCCAATTCGCCCGCATGTCCGCGAATTTTCCTCTGCGCGAAATCATGGGGCCGGTCGTAGGCTCAACCTTCTTGAGCCGGCTTGGAACGTTCTCACCCGTCCTCTTGGGGGAAAGCGTGTTGAGCTACCTTTTCTTTCTGACGGTGCAATTTGGTCCGGTGGGTTTGGTTCTGGGAGGACTCGGGATGTGGAAAGCTTTCGCTGATAAAAACAGATCTTTCCAAAAGATCGTTCCGTTTTTTATTGTCTTTGTCATGTTTGGAATTTTCTACCGCGTGACGGACCAGTTCACCTTTTTCATTCCTTCTTATATCTTCTGGGCGCTGTTGATGGGGATCGGTCTGGACTACGCCCTCAGCCTGCTCCCGGGAAAAGTGCGTTTTCTCCCCCCAATCCTGCTCGGATCCGTGCTGTTGGCGACTCCGTTTTTTTATACGGCTCTTCCAGCTCTGGCAGAAAAAAACGGTTTGGACGACGCTTCGATTGGAATCCCCGCCATCGGGGTGGGCGTGCGAAATGGCCTGGCTTACTATCTCAACCCCAACAAACGCGGGGATGATAGCGCTTTTAAGTTTGGCTCTCAGGCCATTTCGCAAGTAGCGCCCAACTCGCTGGTGATCGCAGAGTGGTACACGGACACAGACGAGTACTTTATCCTGCGCTATTTTACAAAAATTGACAGGCTGCGCCCGGATGTCAACGTGGTAGGCTGGCCGACAGAGGACCCGTTTTCATTCGATTCCCGGCTTCCCCTTGATCTGATCGAAACATCGTTTCCAGCGCGACCGGTCTATTTGGCATCGCTGAGCGAGAAGTTTTACGCTGCTTCCCAGATCCTCGAAGCCTATTGCGTGACCCCCGAGAACGACCTGTACCGGATCTACCAAAAAGGGAGCAGCGCCCGCGAGTGCCTGGGAAATGATTCCGTAACAGAATAAATCTTTGGAAGATGCGCCGCAGCCTCTCTAGGTACCCCAATCCCACAATCTGAGCGCAAGATTTTTTCCCGCGACCGCAACCGCTCCCGCATGTTCTGGATCAACATCCAAAGAGAACAGTGTCCAGCGTGCAGCTTCGTTTCCGTCTGGGCGGGTGGCCCGCAGCAGGACCGGTTCAAAGGGGGCTAGCGAAACGTCGAAGCTGTCCAGCGGCATCGATAAGCCCAACCCGTGCGCCTTGATATAAGCCTCTTTGCGAGACCATCCGTTGAAGAAGCCGGCCACTTTGTGTTCGGGGGGCAGCGCCTGCCAGTTCAGCGGCCTCGCCAGGCGAAAAAAAACGCTCGGCCAACAGTTCGAGGTCCAGGTTCGCACGAATGTGCTCCACGTCTACGCCGACTTTATGGCCCCGGGTTACGGCAATCAAAGCAAAATTTCCGGAATGGGAGAGGTTGAATTCCAGATCGTGTCCCTCCAAAGCTGGTTTTCCGTAATCGTTCGTTGAGAAACACAATTGCGCGGGTTCGCAATTGAGATAGCAAGCTAAGATCGCACGCAGACACCTATGCGCTACAGTATAGCGGTTTCTATCGACCGGGAAATGAAAACGGGCAGCGCGTTGTGATTCGTCCGCTGAAAGCGTTGATTCGAAATCTTTAACGGTGGCAGGCGCAAGGTCCAGCGCGATGCGCCAGACGTCCACTTGATCGGGTTGCAAATCCAGGTTGTCAGGCGGATGGGACCAGGTCATTTGCGGCTCACGTTGCTTTCACCGGAGGCTTTTCGAGAAAACCGCGCGGAAGGAAGTATTGCAGGTAGGCAGAAAACAGTTCGTCGTCCACCGGGTGACATTGGACCCCGCTGCCTTCCAGTCTGGTCAACGTATTGCTGAGATCGAATGCAGGCATGAACACCTGCTGCTCTTCCACTTCTTCGATCAACGGCAGGTAAGGCTCCCATCCACCAGAAGGGATGTGAGGGATCTGCCGGAACAACTCCGCCCGCCAGTCGTCGAAGGAGACTCTGCGGGCTTCCAGCCCCTGGCTCTCCAGCCAGTCACCTAAGCGGCTGAAATGGGCCGGCTGGGGGTTGTCCAGATGATAGGTTTGCCCCAGGTTTTCAGGATTTTTGGAAAGTTGGACGATGGCTGCGCTGACGAAATCCACCGGCACGATGTTGATGGTCACGTCCAGGTCCGGGATGCAGCCCAACAGCACGCAGGCGCGGGTCATGCTGGAGATCAGGTTGTCGGTGTTCCAGGCGCCGGTCAGACTGTGCCCTGAAACCAGCCCGGGACGATAAATGGCATACGGGATGCCGCGCGCGCCTGCCTGCCTGACCAGTTTCTCCGCCACCCACTTGCTCTGGGCGTAGCCGCCGAAGGGCGCGCCGAGCCTGTCGAGGTCCGACATCTTCGCGCAGGACGCGCCCATCGTCCACGCTGCCAGAATACAGGATCGATAAGGTGGAAACGAAGTGAACGGGTTTGAGTTTCAACTGGCTGGCAAGCCGTAATATTTCTTGCGTGCCGAGCACATTGGAGGCTTTATGGGCGCGATACGGGTACACAAAGTTCACCATGGCGCCGTTGTGGTAGATCCAGTCGATTTGTTTTGCCAGTTGCCCGGAAACTTCAGCGCTCAGGCCAAGTTGTGGCTGGCCCAGGTCGCCCAAAACCGGTTCGATCCGCCCGCCAAAAGAATCGTCCCACAATAAATACGTTTCCAGGTTGTGTTTCAGGCGCAGGAATCCGCTTTCCGGATCGTCCGCGCGCAGCAGGCAATGGACCTGGGCCGCGGTGTTCTTGAGCAGGTCCTGCAGAAGGAAGGCGCCCACGAATCCGGTTGCGCCGGTCAGCAAAACATGCTGCGGATTTTCCACGTGTTCGTAGTCGAGACCCCCGGCGGTGATGTGCGGGTCGAGCTGCGCTTCCGCGTTCAATTTGTCCAGGCTCAATTGGCCGCGGCGGATGAAGTTGCTGCGGCCCAATTGGACCTCCCCGCGCTCGCCCCTCCTGGCCAGCTCGATGGTCCGGGCCAGGTTCGCAACCGTCGGTTGTTCGAACAGCGCCCGCAAGGGCAGGTCGGCCGCCTCCAGACCGTATTTCTCGCGCAGTTGGAAAACCAGTCGCGTTCCCAAAAGCGAATGCCCGCCCAGGTCGAAGAAGTTGTCGTGCAGGCCAACGACAGGTTCCCCGTTGGGGCTTTCCAACCCCAGGACCTGCGCGCAGGTCTCGGCCAGCTCCAGTTCCAGAGGTGTGCGCGGCGCAACATACGGGGCGCGCAGATCGGGCCGCGACTGGGCGGGCGCTGGCAGCGCTTTGCGGTCCACTTTCCCGTTGGGGGTCAGCGGCAAGGATTCGAGCTGCACAAACATGGACGGGAGCATGTACTCGGGAAGTTTCGACCGCAGGAACTCTCGCAACTGACCTGGGTCCGCCTCGTCCTCGCCCGGAGCTGCCACCAGGTACGCGACCAGGCTCGCGTCTGACGACCTTTCCTTCCAGGCCACGACCACAGCCTGGCGGACCGAGGGGTGCTGGGCCAGGGCCGCTTCCACTTCCCCTGTCTCGATCCGGAATCCGCGAACCTTGACCTGCTGGTCGCCCCGCCCGAAGAATTCGAGTTTGCCGTTCGGGAGGTAGCGGGCCAGGTCGCCGGTCTTATACATCATGGAAGACGGATCAAATGGGTTGGAGATAAAACGCTCCGCGGTCAATTCGGGGCGGTTGCGATAACCGCGGCTCAGCCCGTCCCCGCCGATGTACAGGTCCCCGATCACGCCCAGCGGGAGGGGTTCCAGGTTCGAATCGAGAATGTAGATCTGGGTGTTGGCAATCGGCCGGCCAATGGGGACCGTATGAGAAATCCCCCGGCTTTCGTTGGGGGAGACCTGGTACAGCGTGGACCAGATGGTCGTCTCGGTCGGGCCGTACAAATTCCAGAGTTGTGAACCGCACTCTAACAAACGCTCTGCCAGGTCATCGGTCAGCGCTTCGCCGCCGCATAAAATCTTGAGATCTTTTTTCCCCTGTCCAGCCCGCTTCGAGCAAGGAGCGCCAGCTTGCGGGCGTGGCTTGCATAATGGTCGCGTCAAACTCCTGCAAGGCATTTGCCAGCAAAGCGCCATCGGCAGCGACTTCGGAACCGGCAATGACGGCCCGCGCGCCAACGCTGAGCGGCAGCAACAGTTCCAAAACCGCGATATCAAATGAGAGCGTGGTGACCGCGAGCAGGGTGTCCTGTGCGTCGAGGTCCAGGTTTTCGCGCATCGCGCACAAAAAGTTGACCACAGCCCGGTGGTGGATCTGCACGCCTTTCGGTACGCCGGTGGAGCCGGAGGTGTAAATGATGTAGGCAAGGTCGTCAGAGCTGGGGGAAGGCGTTTTTATATTCTCCGTCCCGGGATACCCTTTCTTATTATCCTCGTCGGCGGGGAGAGCGCCCGACAAGGTTACGCCGCCGGGAGCAGTTATTTCGAGAGCATCTACACAAATAACCTGTGCGGCACCCGGGGGCAATTCCGAAGTCAGGCTTGTTTGGGTAAGAAGAACGGTTGCCCCGGAATCCGCAAGCATGAAGGTCAACCGCTCGGAGGGGAAGGACGGGTCCAGGGGCAGGTAGGCGCCGCCGGCTTTGAGCACGCCGAGCAGGCCCACCAGCATATCAATGGAACGCTCCAGGAAGAGGCCCACAAGCGTTCCCGGTGTGACGCCTAGACCGGCCAATACGCGCGCAACCTGTTCAACGCGCTCATCCAGTTCCAGGTAGGTTAACCTTTGGTCTGCGAACTGGACGGCGATTGCTCCCGGGGTTCGTTTCCCCTGTTCCAGGATCAATTCATGGATGCGAAGGTCTCGCGGGTACTCGGTTTGGGGTTGGTTCCAGTCGGCCAGCAACTGCCTGCGTTCAGAAGCGCTCAACAGCGGGCAGGCCGATACGGGTTTGCGCGGGTCAGTGACGATGCTGTGTAACAAAGAACGGAAATGCTCCAACATGCGCTGGACCGTCCGGGCGTCAAATAGATCGGAGTTGTATTGGAACGAGGCCGCAAGTCCTTTGCTGGTCTCTACCATCATCAGGGTCAGATCGAATTGGGCCGGCTCGCCTCCCAGGTCAATGGATTCCAGGGCCAGACCGTCCGCGTCCATACGCGCGCCTTCGATCCCCAGCGCAAACGGGCTGAGGGCCTGCATCTCCGCCTGCTGGGTTTTCTGCAAGATGAACATGGTTTCGAACAGCGGCGGGCGGCTCGAATCGCGCTGGATGCCCAAACGTTTGGCAAGCAGGGCGGGCGGGTAATCCTGGTGCTCGAAGGCGCCCAAGGTATTCCTTCGAACGCGCTGTATCAGTTCCAGGAAGCTCGGATTTCCTGAAAAGTCAGCTCGCAAGGCGATCGGGTTGATGAAGTAGCCAACGAGACCGCAGCTCGGAATGATTGCGTCCAGCGGTCACGGACCCAACCAGGAACTGCTCCTGGTTCGAGTAACGATGTAGCAAAGTCTGAAAGGCGGCCAGCAAGGTCATAAACAGGGTAGCGCCCTGTTCGTGGGCAAGGGCTTTCAACTGGCTGGTGAGTCCGGCGTCGAGGAATAGATGCTGCGAATTCGCCCCGATAGGTTTGGAACGGCCTGCGTGGACGGTCGGTCGGCAGGTTCAAGGCAGGCAGTTCCTCGCTGAGCTCCTCGCGCCAGTATTCCCACAGTGCTTTTCACCCTGCGGGCTTTCCAGCATACTCTTTTTGCCAGCGAACGTAATCCGCGTACCGGGCGGCAGCGGCGCGAGGAGATGCGTTCTTGGCCGCTCCTGTTCCCTTCATACAATGCAAGCAATTCACGAGCCAGTACCGACATGGACCAGAAATCGGTCATGATATGATCCGCGGAAAGCAAAAGAATGTGCTCCGATTGTATCTTCTCGCTCGAACAACAGGGCGCGTAGAACCGGCCCGTTTTCCAGGTCGAAGGGGCGATGCGCTTCTTTGACCAGCCGTTGTGCAGGTCTGCTTCGCCCAATCGGGATGGCGTCTTCAACGCTGAAAATTCCACTCCATTGTTTCGTGAACGCGCTGGAGCGGTTCACCGTTCGCAGCGTGGAAGGTGCTACGCAGGGACTTGTGCCGTTCCAGTAAGCTGCCGAAAAGCAAGCTCGAGGGCAGGGATATCCAGCGTGCCGCGGATGCGGACTGCCCCCGCCACGTTGAACGAGATTTCCTCAGGCAAAAGTTGGTGGAGGAACCACAGCGCCTGTTGGCCGTAAGAGAGCGGGCTTTCGCGGTAGTGCTTGCGAAATGGTCAGTGGTAATTGTGTTGCGGATGGGGGTGTTTCCAGAGAGGCAAGCGCTTCCGCGGCAAGACCGTGCATCGTTGGTCCCTGCAGCAGGCTGGCAATCGAAACGTCGAGGCTCGAGCTTTGATGCGAGCGTATTTTTGACTTCCATCGCCATGAGCGAATCGAGGCCGAGGGCGTCCAACGGCGGTCCAGGTCCAGGCGGGAGGGTTCCATTCCCAGGATCCGGGCGGCTTGCTGTTGGAGGAACTTCTCCAAGATCGCCTGGCGCAAGGCGGGTCGGTCCGCAGCAGGATTTCACGATCTGCTGTTTCAGCGCCCCTCTCCGGGATGGATAGCGGGAGGGTGCGAGGAGTTCTGGGGTCATGTTCGGACGCCTTCGCGATCGTTCACAATATGTTCGCGCTTTCCGTTGTTCGATGGCGCTAAGGGGATTTCCCTCGCCGTCGGAACCATACCAGCCGGTGCCTGGCTTTGCTGACCGTTACCCTGCTGTTGGGACGGCTCCAGCCAATACCGTTGCCGTTCGAACGGGTAATTGGGCAGGGACACCTTGTGGCGAGCGTATCCCCGGTCGAAACCGTCCCAGTCGATATGTGCGCCACGTACATAGACTTTCCCGAGGCTCTCTAAAATAACCTGCCAGTCATCCTTTCCCTGTCGCAGGGAGGGCAGCCAGTCGGATTGAGACTCCGGCAGGCAGCGCATCCCTATGCCCAATAACACTGGGCTGGGTCCGATCTCGAGGAAAACGTCGATGCCTGAGCTGGCGAGCGATTGGATCCCCTGCGCGAATTTAACCTCCGCACGGATGTGGTCACGCCAGTACGCCGCGTCCGGGATTTGACCGGCCTCAAGGATCGCGCCGGTCAGGTTCGAGACCAGGGGGGTGCGGGGAGCGGAGAAGGGGATTCTTCGGGCGGCCGATTCAAAATCAGCCAGGATCGGGTCCATCAGGGGCGAGTGGAAGGCATGCGAGACGGTCAGAGGCCTTGGATTCTATCCCCTCGTTTCGCCAGTTCGCCTAAGACGGACTCTAGCGCGGAACGTGGGCCGGAGATGACGGTGTTTTCAGGGCCGTTCGAAGCCGCGATGGAAACCTGATCCCGATAAGATTCCAGGGCCTGCGCCACGCGGGCCGCATCAGCGAAGACGGCGGCCATGCTCCCGTTTTGGGGCAGAGCGCCCATCAGCCGCCCGCGTTCGGCGACCAGGCGCAGACCGTCCTCCAGGTTGAAGACGCCGGCGATGCAAGCAGCCACATATTCTCCAACGCTGTGACCGAGGGCGGCGCCCGGCTCGAGGCCCCAGGAGCGCCACATTTCCGCCAACGCGTATTCGAAGGCGAAGAGCGCAGGCTGGGTGTAACGGGTCTGGTGGATGGCATCGTCCGTGCCGGCGGGAAAGAGGATTTCCAGGAGGGGACGGTCCAACACGGCATCCAGGATTCGGGCGCAATCGTCCAGCGCGGCCCGGAAGGCCGGCTGGGTTTCGTACAGGCCTTTGCCCATGCCAGGGTATTGCGAGCCCTGACCGGTGAACAAGTAAGCGATCTTCGGCAGAGCGCCAGGACGTACCTGTCCCAAGTTGACCATTTGTGGGGCGGGATGATATCCCGCCATAGCAAGAGCTTGCGGGATGTCATCCCGCTCCACGCCACCGGTAATCAATCCATGCAAAGCAGTTTTCAGCTCTTCGATCGAACCAGCCTGGACTGCCAGTCGCTGGTCGAAATGGACACGGCCCGTGTTCGCACTGAAGGCCACGTCAGGGAGCGGCGCCCTGCTGGGATCGAGCGTTTCCAGCATCCGGCTGGCAAGCTTCCGCAAGTCTGGCTCGTTCCTTGCGGATAAAGCCAACACATGGCGTGGTCGTTCCATTTCGCTTGAAAATAGGCCGGGGCTGGTAACCGGCGGCGCATCGGAGAGCACGACGTGCGCGTTGGTGCCTCCAAAGCCGAACGCGCTGACTCCCGCAAAGCGCTGTCCCTCGCGGCGTTTCCACGGGCGCAGATAGGTCCCGATCTCGAGCCGGGACTCTTCCAGGGAAAGATAGGGGTTGATTTCTTTCAGGTGCAGGTGAGGCGGGATGGCTTCGTGTTGCATGGCGAGCACGGATCTTGATCAACCCGGCGATCCCGGCCGCCAACTCCAGATGGCCGATGTTGGTCTTGACCGAACCGACCAGAACCCGGCCGTTCGTTCCGTTCTCATCGAGAACGGCCTGCAGGGAGGAGATTTCGATCGGGTCGCCCAGCGGCGTGCCGGTGCCGTGGGCTTCGACGTAACCGATCTGCTCCGGGAGGACCTGCGCGTCTGCCAGGGCCCGGCGGATGACCTCTTGCTGGGCCAGTCCGTTGGGCGCGGTCAGGCCGTTGCTGCGACCGTCCTGGTTGACCGCCGAGCCGCGAATCAGCGCCAGGATGTGTCGCCGTCGCGCAAGCGCGTCCGAGAGGCGCTTGAGCACCACCACGCCGCAGCCCTCGCCGCGCACGTATCCGTTGGCGCTGGCGTCGAAGGTCTTGCAGTGACCGTCAGGCGCGAGCATGCGCGCCTGGGAGAAGGTGATGGTCAGTTCGGGAGTCAGGACCAGGTTGACGCCGCCGGCCAGGGCCAGGTCCAATTCGCCGCTGCGCAGGCTCTGGCAGGCCAGGTGCGCAGCCACCAGCGAGGAAGAGCAGGCCGTGTCCACCGCCATGCTCGGCCCGCGGAAGTCGAACACGTACGACAGGCGATTGGCAGCGATGCTGTGCGCGTTGCCCGTACCGGCATAGGCATCGATCTGATCCGGATCCTCGAATTGCAAGCGGGAGTAATCGTAGCTGCTGATGCCGACGAAGACGCCGGTGCGCGACCCGGCCAGGGACGCGGGCGGGAGGAAAGCATTCTCCAGCGCTTCCCAGCTGACTTCCAGCAGCAGCCGCTGCTGGGGATCCATGCGGGCAGCCTCGCGCGGGGAAATCCCGAAGAATTCGGGGTCGAACAAGTCCACGTGGTCGAGAAAGCCGCCCCAGCGCGAGCTGACTTTCCCGGGCGCGCCGGGATCCAGCGAGTAGAAAGCATCCGCGTTCCAGCGCTCGGGCGGGACCTCGCTGATGGCGTCGATTCCATTGCGCAAGAGGTCCCAAAAGGCGGCCGGATTCGGCGCTTTCGGGAAGCGACAACTCAGGCCAATGATGGCGATTGGTTCTCTAACAAAATTCGAGGCTGGTGGCACCGCTGCGGGAGAGGCGCTCCTTTGTTTGGCAGGCTCCCCATCGGCCGCCAGGTGATTTGCCAGCAGCTCGATGGTCGGATAATCCCAGGCGAGGGTGGGGGAGAGGCTACGTCCCAGAAAATTTCCAGGTCGCCGGTCAGGCTGACTGCCTGGACCGAGCCCAGTCCATAATAACTGAAGGGCTGGCGCGGGTCGATTGGAAGCGGGGTCCAGCTCGAGGGCGGCGGCGACGCGGGAGATCAGCCAGGCGCGGATGGCTTCTGCGCTGACGGGGACTGGCTCCCTCATCCCCGGCCCTTCCCCTCCGAGGGAAGGGAGTTCTCCCCCTCCTCCCTTCGGGAGAGGCCTTCGGGGTCAGGGCCGTGAGGGACATGCGCCTCTCCACTCCCCCACCACCTCCAACGTCCCTTCCAGGAATGCCGCCTTGCACGCCCGGCGCTGGATCTTGCCGCTGGAGGTCTTGGGAATGCTCATCGGCTTGACGAGCACGATCGCGTGTACTTGCAGATCGTGCTTTCTCGGCTACCGCCTGGCGAACGGCGGCTGTTACCTCGTCAACGTTGGGCCGGCGGTGCTGGCGAGTGACCTCCTGGACAATGACCAGCTGTTCCTTGCCATCCGTTGTGACGGAAAAAGCGGCTCCTGCCCCGGGTTGCAGGGCCGCGTGAGCAGCCTCTACGGTCAATTCGATATCGTGCGGGTAATGGTTGCTTCCGTGAATGATGATCAGGTCTTTCAGACGGCCGGTAATGTAGAGGTCCCCATTTTGTAAAAACCCCATGTCGCCGGTGCGCAAGAAAGGGCCCTGCGCCGCTGCCGGCTACGTGGGCCTCGAACGCATGGTGGGTCTCCTCCGGCAACTCCCAGTATCCCTGTGCGACGCTGGGACCCGAGACCCAAACCTCACCAACCTGATCGGGACCGCATGGTTCCAACGTGATTGGATCGACGATCAGGATTTGCTGGTCGACGATGGCCCCGCCACAACTCACCAGGCGTACGGAACCAGGATCGCCCTGCGGAATGGGCAAGACGCGGTCCTCCTCGAGCGCTTTACGGGCGATGCTGATTGTTTTCGGTTCTGCTGGCCCCTGGCCGCCGGAGACGAGCAGCGTGCCTTCCGCCATCCCAAAACAGGGGTAGAACGCCGCTTTTCGAAAGCCACACGGCTCGAAGGCCTGCGCGAAGCGCTCCAACGTCTTAGATGGATCGGCTCGGCGCCGCAAAAGGCCAGGAACCAGTGGCTCAAATCCAGGCTTTCGATCTGTTCCGGCCTGACCTTGTCAACACACAAGTCATAGGCGAAGTTAGGCGCGCCGCTGGTCGTCCCTTTGTAACGGCTGATCGCGTCCAGCCAGCGGAACGGGCGTTGTAAGAAAGAGACCGGCGACATCAAGGTAGAAGGTCCGCTGATGTACATTGGTTCCAAAATACCGCCGATGAGCCCCATGTCATGGTAGCTGGGAAGCCAGAAAACCCCCGAATCGGACGAGTCGATCTGGAAGCCGTGCCGGATGGCCTTCAGGTTATGCATAGGTTACCGTGGCTGAGCATGACGCCCTTTGGCTCGCTGGTGGAGCCAGAAGTATATTGTAAGAATGCCAGGCTATCCGCCGTGATCTCCGGATAGCGCCAGTCCGCTTCTAATCCGGCCGGGACCTGCTCGGTGTTTAACCAGCGCAGCGCCTGCAGATCGGGAGCATGCTCGAAGCGCTGGCTCGATGTCATGTAAAATTGTCGAGGTGGTCAGCGCAAATGAAGGCCGCGAATCCGCCACAATGGACTGGATGCGCGGCACCGGACGATTCAGCCTGGGAGGGTAAGCCGGTACGGCTGTTACACCGGCATACAAACAGCCAAAAAAGGCGGCGATGTAATCCAACCCCGGGGGATATAAAAGCAGGGCGCGTTCACCGCGCCCATCGAAACGTTCCAACCAGGAACCAATCGCGCGTGCGCGGCGGTCCAGCTCTGTGTATGTGATCGTGGCGACATCGGCTTCCTCCTCCTGATATACCTGTATGCCAGTCCTTCGGGTTGTCGATCGGCCCTCCATCGGAGAAGATCGACCAGGGTTTCGGGGTTAACAGGCAAACTGGGGTCCGATAGGGTTGGTTGTTTCATGACGGATTCCGCCTTATATTCTAGGGTTGAACATCTCTATCGATCTTTTGTATCTGCTGAGGTCCAGGTAAAAAAGTAGGGCAAAAATGTAGGCTGAGTAGCTACGATCTTTTTAAGAGTAGGGGAGAGTTCGGGACAACCCGCTCCCCAATTTATTGAAAAGCTCAGATTTCGGCGCTTGAACAGCAGTTTATCACGAAGTGTGTAACTTTTAAGGTTTCATGCCGCAGTTTACTTGACAAGCGATCTAGCAAAACGGTATAATTTCATCTTATTAGTCTTAATTCAAGTTTAATGTTTTGTCAAGTGCGAGGGGATGAAGACCTCCGCACTCATTGTTCAAACGGTTTGGTGGTGTGGAAGAACAAGCGAAAACAATCCGGATTCAAAATCAACCCAGTTCACAACGATCGCAGAGTGCGCCTGTAATCTATTCCAGCATCCAGGAATCGCCCGTGACCCAGGCAAACGAATTTAAACTGATTATCAACGACAGTACGACTCCTTCGCGAGAATTCGAACTGATTCGGCCGGAAATCATCATTGGCCGGGACCCCAACGTCGACCTGTCCTTACCCTCGCCCTCCGTGTCCCGCCGCCACGCCAGATTAACGCGCGATGGTAACGGATATTCGTTGGAGGACCTGGGAAGCAGCAATGGGACGTTCCTCAACGGGGAACGGCTGACCGGACGCCAGTCGCTCCACTCCGGCGACCAGATTCGCTTGGGGCAGGCGATTACCCTCACCTACGAAGCCCCCGCGGATTTAAAAAAGACGGTCGTTTCCCGGTCCCCGGCTGCGCCCGCCTTACAGACCCAGCTTGAAGAAAACATCAATGTAGAAGAAATGCAAACTGCCCCCCCGAAACTGCTCGTTTCGATTGCCGGGGGCAGTTCTCAAACCTACAATCTGACCCGACCGGTCCTGACGATTGGCCGTGTCGACGGCAACGACATCGTCATTCCATCGCCGATTGTTTCCGGGCAGCACGCCCGCCTCGAACGAGCGAACGGGGGCTACCAGTTGGTGCTCATGCCCCAGGCGAAGAACCCGGTTTTCGTGGAGGGCCAGCCGCTGCAAGGCCCTCACGTTCTCAAGCACGGCGAGATCATGCGCATCGGCAGCGTTGATCCCGGTATGATGGTAACGCTGACGTACCAGGCGCCGGCGGAAGCGGCCAGCCGCCCTGCACAGGACATTCTCTTCGGGGAAAAGAACCTGGTCCAGATCGGACGAGATGCCGACAATGACGTGGTCCTGAGCTCCCCGACCGTTTCCCGCTACCATGCGCAGGTCGAGAAGGTGGGACAGCGCTTCCGGGTGCGCGACCTGCGCAGCTCGAACGGCACCTTTGTCAACGGCGAACGCATCGAGGCGGAAACCTGGCTGAAGCCGAACGATACCATCCGCATCGGCCAGAGCCGCTTTGTGGTGGGGGCCGACCAGCTGGCCCAGTTCGATGAAAGCGGAGGCCTGAAGGTGGAAGCCGTCCACTTGAACAAGTGGGTGCGCAAAGACCTGAATATTTTGCAAGACATCTCGCTGGTGTTCAAACCGCGCGAGTTCATTGTGGTGGTGGGGCAGAGCGGCGGCGGCAAGTCCACCCTGCTGGACGCGATTGCCGGCTACCGCCCGGCCACCCACGGCAACGTTTACGTCAACGACACCGACATCTACCAGCACTTCGACGCCATCCGCAACGACATCGGTTACGTGCCCCAGAAAGACATCATCCACATGGAGCTGACCGTGTACCAGGCCCTGGACTACGCGGCCCAGCTGCGCATGCCCGCCGATACCACCGCGAGGAGCGGCATCAACGGGTGATGGAAGTGCTCGACAACCTGGACCTGGCGCACCGCAAAGACGTCCAGATCAGCGGCTTGAGCGGCGGACAGCAGAAACGGGTCTCGATCGGGGTCGAACTGCTGACCAAACCGGGCCTGTTCTTCCTGGATGAGCCGACCTCCGGGCTTGACCCCGGCACGGAAACCGCCCTGATGCAACTGATGCGCCGCCTGGCTGACCAGGGGCGCACGATTGTGCTGATCACCCACGCTACTAAGAACGTCATGCTGGCCGACAAGGTAGTCTTCCTGGCGCGCGGCGGGTATCTGGCATGGTTTGGCCCGCCCGAGGAAGCGCTGGAGTACTTCGACACCTTCCGCCCGGAACGGGCGCGCCGGGCCGGGACGATGGAGTTCGACGAGATTTACGCCGTCCTGGACGATCCCAGCCAGGGGAAGCCAGAAGATTGGGCCGAGGCACTACCGGGAGAATCCGGCCTTCCGCAAATACATTTTGGAGCCGTTGGAAGGCAAAATATCCGGGGCGACGATCCCGGTCCCGGGGCCGGAAGCGGCTGCTCGCAAAGTTGAGCGCCCCAAGAGCCGGCAGGTATCGCGGTCTGCGCCAGTTCCTGATCCTGTCTGGCCGCAACATCAAAATCCTGACCCGCGACAAGTTCGGCCTGGCCCTGATGCTGGCCACTGCGCCGATCGTCAGCCTGCTGGACGTGATCCTGTCGTTCCTGCTGGGGCGGAACCCGCTCGACTTCCAGACCGGCCTGATGGCCAATGTCATGATCACCCTGTTCCTGCTGACCGTCTACGGGGTGATGGTGGGCGGCATCTCGCAGATGCGCGAGATCGTCAAGGAAGGGGAAGTTTACAAGCGAGAGCGGCTGGTCAATCTAAAGATCTTGCCTTACGTGCTATCCAAGGTCTGGGTGGCCGGTTTGCTGGCGCTCTACCAAGCAGCCGCTTATACGGTTGTCCACTATCTGGCCTTTGATGTACCCGGGGGAATTACTGAATTTGTCCAGATCTACATCACGCTGGCGCTGGCCACGCTGGCCGGCATGATGCTGGGCCTGTTCGCCTCCGCCCTGGCGCCTAACTCGAACAGCGCGCCGTTGCTGGTCATCATCCTGATGCTGCCGCAGATCGTGCTGGGCGGCGCATTGATCCCTTTGCCGAACTTCATCAGCGCGCCGACTTCCACCCGCTGGGCGTTCGAGGCCCTGATGAGCATCAGCGGGGCCGGCTCGGACGTTGCCGCGGATGTGTGCTGGTCGCTGCCCCCAGACGTCCGAGAGGCGATGACCGCCGAAGGACAAGCAGGACTACGGCTGCCGCTGTATGGGCCTGAACATGTTGAAGGAAGAATCCTGCAACTATCCCGGCCTGGGACAGTTCTACAACCCGGCCATCGCCCAACCGCCTCCTGAAGCGCCAGCCCCGTTTGCGCGATCCCGCCCCCGGAGCCGGTCCTGCCTGAACGGCCGGTGGAGCCGGCCGACCAGTCCGACTCGGTGGCGATGGCCGATTTCTTCGCCGCGCTGAAAGTCTGGGAAGGCCAGGCCAGCCAGATCCAGGATGACTACAAACGCCAGATCGAGGCCGTACCAGGCCCAGTCCCAAGTGTATAAAAGCGAAGTCATCACCTACCAGACGGAGCTGGCCAGCTGGCAGATCGCCCAGGCTTCGGCGGTGACGCCGGCGGAGGCGATTGTCGACCAGTTTCATAAAAATTTCCCCTACATCTACGTAGACAAGGCCGACAGCAAGGCCTACTGGGGCAAGCTCACCAAGACCTGGTTGGTGCAATCCGCGATCATCATGATCTTGTTCGTGGCCATCCTCTTCCTGCAAAAGCGCAAAGATGTCATTTAAGTGGCTCCATCCGCTGTCCCCTTGTCTCCCCGGCCCGCATTGGCCGACGCCATCCACAAATTGCTCTCGCCGCCGTCCCCGGCGGCGAGGATCTCCGCCTGGAACCTGGTATTAAGGCCGACGCGAAACGCCCAAGTGCTCTCCACCCTGCTCCTCCTCGCCGTCTTCCTGTGTGCCTGCGGAGGCGGGACGGGCGTCCCTGTGCCGCGGGATGCCACCGTGGAAGCGATCAGCGCCGCAATCCGCGGGACGGCCACCGTCGAAGCAGCCCGGAAGTGGAATCCGAATGCCCTCGATCCAAACCGCCCAGGCAGAAGCCACTGCCCGCGGTCTCGCCCTGGATGCAACCCAGGCTGCCCAATCCGCCCTCAGCGACGAGGCCCGCGCGGCCACGGCCACGGCATTTGCGCCTTACATCGCGAATCTGCCGCGCTACGGGGTGGACCCGGAAGCGGGCCGGCCGGGCTGGATCCACCCGCCTGCGACCCTGGAAGTGGACGGATACATGGAGTATGATTACGTCAACCAGTTCCTGGCGACTGTGGCGCAAGACTTTCGTGGTCTCCTCTGATATCACCTGGAACACCCAGTATGGAACTTCAGGCTGTGGGTTTGTATTGCGCTCCGACGGCAACAAAAATGCCTTGAACCAGTATATGGTCATCGCCACCCGAGGCGCCAGCGGGCACGTGTTGTTCGTCACCATGTCGCAGGGCAAGATCGTGGGCGGCCGGGATATCTATGCCTACGGAATCGATCCCGAACTTCAATTGGCAGAACAACGCCACCAACCGCCTGACGGTCGTCGGGCGCGGCAATACCTTCAGCATTTACTCAAACGACACGCTGATCGGTGAGATCGACCCCGGCGACGCCGGTGGTCCTGCCGGGCATCCCGCCCCCGCCCAAAGCGCCCGCCAACGTAGGGGACCTCGACGCGATGAATTTATACCGGCAGCAACTGGCAGAACAGCAGGCCGTGGCGACCCAGATCACCTCCGATTATCAGGACCGGCAGCGCGAGGCGAACGAAGCCGACAAGTTCTTCCAGCGGGGCTTTGTGGCGCTGGTGGTGTTGAGCGAATCAGGCCGCAGCCAGTGCAAGTTCGACAACACCTGGCTGTGGCTGATCGAGTAAGCACTTGTCTGGCCTCAAGCCGGACTGGGTGCTGTGAAGCTTGTCATATGGACCGCTTCCTTGTCATTTCGACCGGAGGAGAAATCTTTGCTCTGGCATGGAAATATTTCTCCTCGCAGAGTTTATCTTGAGCATGCCCGTCCCGGCTCCGCCGCGCGGGCCGGGGTCGAAGGGCTCGTCGAAATGACAAGGAAAAGAAGGAATACCGAATTTTAGGTGAGACGAGGGCACCCATGCTCATCCCAAAAACGGATTTATTAAAGCATGATGGGGCGTGGGGAAGCCCCACCCATCCATTTTTGTTGAAAAGAAAAATAACTTGGAGTCATGATGGCAAATTCTAGTTGGATTGGAAAAAAAATTGGCGGGCGCTACCAGATCGAAGAACTGTTGGGGCAGGGCGGTATGTCGGCTGTATACAAAGCGACCGACCCAAACCTTAGGCGGGTGGTGGCGGTCAAGTTGATTCACCCCCACCTCTCGGGCGACCCGGACTTCGTCCGCCGGTTCGAGGAAGAAGCGGCTTCCGTAGCCCAGCTGCGCCACCCCGGCATCATCCAGGTCTACGACTTCAACAACGATGACGACGTTTATTACATGGTGCTGGAATTTGTGCCGGGCGAAACCATCCAGGACCATTTAAAACGTTTGAATGCGGCCGGGCGGAAGCTCTCGGTCACCAAGGCGATCGAGTACATCGCCGAGATCTGCGATGCGGTCGATTACGCTCACCAGCGCGGGATGATCCACCGTGACATCAAGCCGGCCAACCTGATGCTCAACGTGATGGGACAGGCCATCCTGATGGATTTCGGTATTGCCAAGATCGTTGGCGGACAGCGTCACACCGCGACCGGCGCAGTGGTTGGAACGGCCATGTACATGGCGCCCGAGCAGATCAAGGGCGAGAACTCCGGACCGGCGCGCGGACATCTACTCCCTGGGCGTAACCCTGTTCGAGATGCTCAGCGGCCATCCGCCTTTTGAAGCTGATTCCGCGATGACCCTGATGATGATGCACGTCAACGACCCGGTGCCGGACCTGCAAGATCTCAACCCGCAGGTTCCGGATGACCTGGTGGCGGTGATTAACAAAGCGCTTGCCAAAGACCCGGCCGACCGTTACCAGTCTGCTGCGCAGATGGCTGCTGCCCTGCGCAACGTGCTGGGGCGGCTCAAAACCGGCGTCTCCAGCGCGGCGCCTGTGCCTCCCGGGGAAACCCTGGTGGAAACGGGGCCGGGCGCCACCATGGTCGAGCAACCCTCAGAACGCGACACGCTGCGGCCGAAAGCGAACATCGTCGAAGCAGCGGAGGAGCAGCTGGGCGGCACCTACGTGGAGCCGGTTGCTACCCCGCCTGGGAGCCCGCCGAAGCGGTTCGAAGGGACCCGAGAAGAGCCGTCCCTGCCGTCCGGCAGCGGCGGCGGGCGTTGCCGGGGTAGCGTCTGCCACCGAGGGCCAGGCCACCGGACCCATGCCGGCCGCAACCCCGCAGAGGTCCCCGCTGGGGGGCGCAAATACTTCGGCATGTCTCTGCCCTTGTTTGCAGGGGCGTTGATCGGCGTGCTCTGCTTGCTGGGCCTAGGCCTGTTCGGGATCAGCCGCATCTTCGCCAACCCCGGCCCCGAGCCGACCGAGGCGCCGGTCGTCCCGGTCGTGGCAAACACCGAAAGCGCCACCGAGACCCTGGCCCCCGAGCCGACCGCCACCATGACGCTTAGAGCCTACCCTGACCCCCACCGAGACGCCAATCCCGGCCAGCCCCACGCCGGATACGCCTTACGTGCTCATCACCGATATCAGCCTGGACGGCGACACCTACGTCGTGGATTACGAGGTCCACAACTACCCGGAATCGCCTCAACTGCACGTTCACATGTTCTTCAACACGGTCCCGCCGGAGCAAGCCGGCTCGCCCGGGTCCGGCCCGTGGAAGCTGACCTGGGGCCCGTACGGCGACCCGCCCTTCACACAATACGGCGTTTCCAACAAGCCCGCCGGCGCCACCCAGATGTGCTCGCTGGTGGCCAACGCCAACCACTCGGTCCGCCTCAACACCGGCAACTGTGTGGATTTGCCGGAGTAGATAATTAGGACGCTGATTTTTCTTCTTTAGAAAGTTTGGCCTATAAAACGAACCCAAAAAGTAGGGCGTGCTGCGCACGCCCTACTTTTTGGGTTAATCCTCAAAATCAGCGTTTATCAGCGTCCAAAAAAGCCCCCTATTCCTCCGCCTCGGGCGTGAACCGGACGGTCACCCGTTGGATCGAGCGCCCCTCGACCGCCTCTACCCGGATGCGGGCATCACCCACCTGGACTTCTTCCCCCACCGTCACGACGTGGCCCAGCTCGGCCATCACCAGCCCGCCAATGGTATACACCTCGTGGCCGTGCTCGCCCAGGTCAACATATTCCTGGATCTCGTCCAGGATCAGGTCGCCGCGGGCCAGTAATTCGCCGGGCGCGACTTCCACCAGCGGTTTCTCCTCCTGCGGGTCGAATTCATCCTGCACTTCCCCGAACACTTCCTCGATCAGGTCTTCCAACGTCACCACGCCAAGCGTGCCGCCGTGCTCATCGACCACGACAGCAATGTGGTGGTGCTGGCGGCGGAAGACTCCCAGGAGGTTGTCGATCAACAGCGTTTCAGGCACGAACGGCACCTGGCGCAGCAGCGTGCGCAGGTCAAACGGCTTCCCGGAGATCTGTTGGCGGATGAAATCTTTGAAGTGCAGCATGCCGATGATATTGTCGATGCTGCCTTCGTACACCGGCAGGCGGTTATAGCGCGGCTCATCCAGCAGGTCAAGCACTTCCTTTTCACTGCTGTTCACCGGGATGGCCTTGATGCGCGGGCGGGGCGTCATCACTTCGGCCACCAGGCGCTCGCCAAAATCGAGCACATTGGCGGCCATTTCCTGCTCATTTTCGTCCAGCATGCCTCCGGCGTGGCTTTCCGATACGATGTACTCGAGTTCTTCTGAAGTATATCCGCGTCCGTGTGCGGGCGGCGGCACGCGGAACAAGCGCAGGAAAAACATCCCAATCCAGTTCAGCACGCGCACGGGAATATGGAACAGCTTGCCGGCCAGGGTCATCGGTCCACTGAGCGCCAGCACCACTTGCTCGCTGCTTTGCAGCGCCAGCGACTTGGGCACCATTTCGCCGACGACCACGTGCAGGTAGGTGATGATGCTGAGCGCGAGAATAAATCCAATGGTGTGGACGAGGGTCTCCTCTACCTGGAACCAGCTCTGCAAAGGGCCTTCGATCAGGTGGGCAATGACCGGTTCGGCATACATGCCCAGGCCCAGGCTGGCCAGGGTAATCCCGAGCTGCGCGGTGGCAATGTAGCGATCTACATGGGCGCGATCGCTCAAGACAGCGTGCACCCCCCGGGCGGCGGCGTTTCCTTCCGAGGCCAGCTGCTCCAACCGGGAGGGCCGCACCCCGATTATGGCAAACTCCGCGGCAACAAACAGGCCGTTGATCAGGATCAGGAAAAGGATCGCGAGCAGGGGGAAGAGCAGGTTCATTCTGCCCTCCCCCGCGCCACGGCCATCCTTCGGCCGGTCCTTCTCCGCCAGAACGATGCAAACGGCGGTGACCGTATTCCCGGCGGCGGAACTCCACTTCAAATTGATACCCCATAACCTCCACCCGGTCGCCCGCTTCCGGGATGCGGCCCAGCTTGTTTTCGATCAGGCCGGCAACGGTGACAACGTTATCCTGAGGAAAGTCGGTCTCCAGCAGGTCACTCAGGGTGCTGATCGACATATTCCCGCGGACGACGATGCGCCCTTCCGAAAGATGGCGGACCAGCGCTGGTTCCTGGTCGAACTCATCTTGCAGTTCGCCAAATAATTCTTCGATCACGTCTTCCCGCGTGATCAGGCCGGTGGTCCCGCCAAACTCGTCGAAAACGAATGCCAGGAAAGAGTCGGTCCGGTTCATCTCGTTCCACACCTGGGTCACCGGAACCGTTTCGGGCACGAAAGGCGCCGTGCGTATCACGCTGCGTACGCTGGCTTTCCTGTCATGGCGGTAGAGCTTGAAGACATCTTGCAAGTGGACGTAGCCGAGCATGTGGTCCAGATCCTTTTCATAAATCGGCAGGCGGCTGTAGGCGGAGTTGGCCGACTTCTCCAGGATGGCCTTCAGCGGCTGGTCTACTTCGGCGGCCACGATGCGCGGCCGCGGCACGATGATCTCGGCCGCCCGGGTCTCGCTGACCCGGAATACGTTGTTCAGCATTCGGCGCTCATCGGCATCCAGCAGGCCGCTTTTGTGGCTCTCCTGTACAAGCAGGACGATCTCTTCCGGCGAGTGGACGTGGGCATGCTCCCCACCGGGAGGCACGCGCAGCAGCTTCAGCAGCGCTCTCCCGCTACCGTTGAGCAGGGCGATCAACGGTTTGAGCAGGATTTCCGCCGACCAGCGCATGGGCAGGGCGGTCAGAAGGGCCAGCCGTTCCGGGTACTGGATGGCAATGGATTTGGGCAGCAGTTCCCCGAAGATCACCTGCAGGATGGTGAAAAAGAGCAGCACGATGACCGCCGAAGACCCGGCTGCTGCTTCGCCAGCAATCCCCGCTAGCCAGGGTTCGATCCGCGGTGCTACGGCCTGTTGCCCGTAAATACCCAGGACGATGCTGGAGAGGGTGATGCCGACCTGGCTGGCGGCGATGTAACTATCCATCCTGCGGGAATCCTTGATGACCCCCAGCAGCATCTTCGCCAGGCGGTTGCCGTCTTCCGCCATCTGGGTCAGGCGCGGACGGCGCGCGCTGACGGTCGCAAACTCACCGGCAACATACAGGGCGTTGATGCCGATCAGGATCGCGACCACCAGGATCACGACAAGAACGGGGATAATATTCATAGGCTGCCACTACCTCTAAAGTGGCGGGGTTTGATTAAAGTCATACCAATTTAAATCGCAATTTCAGTCAATCACAAAATGGCCGAGAGAGGCCCGAGAATAAGGGTGAGGTGCCCTCCCATCTCGTCTCGAGGGAGCGTTCGCTGCGACCGAGGGGTGACATCTACCAAAGCAACGCGCAAGCGCTTAGAACATTTGTGCTATAATACAAGCCTGCAATTGGAACCGCACAAATGCATACACCGCCTAAGAAAACACGCCTCTATCTCTTCCTGGCCACGCTCCTGTTGGCGGCGTTGGCCTGCGAGACCAGCGACCCGGCTTCTTTTGTGAACCAGCCGGGGGCGGGATTGCCGTCCGGGTTCTCTTCCTCCCCTTCGTCCGTGTCGGTTTTGCCACCTTCGAGGAACGCTCTCCAGGTGCAGCCTCCTGCCGCGGTCCACCCAAAGTCACACCCGCTCCAGATCGACGGGATGCGCGCGCGTGAGTACCCGGGCAGCGACATCGTCATCGAGAAGGTGTTGGACCCAGGCGAGAACTATAACCGTTACTACGCGTCTTATCTTTCTGATGGATTGAAAATCTATGCCCTGATGACGATCCCGAACGGAAACATGCCATCGACCGGCTGGCCTGTCGTGATCTTCAACCACGGCTATATCCCGCCGGACGTCTACCGCACCACCGAGCGCTACATCGCCTACGTGGACGAGATCGCGCGCAGCGGCTACATCGTTTTTCGCTCCGACTATCGCGGGCACGACCGCTCGGAAGGGGTGGCGGGGGGCGTCTACAGCCAGGACAATTACACGGTCGACGTGTTGAACGCGGTCGCCTCGGTCAAACGGCTGCCCGAAGCGGACCCGGACCGGATCGGGATGTGGGGCCACTCGATGGGCGGGTTCGTCACCCTGCGCGCGATGGTCATTTCCCCCGACATCAAGGTCGGGGTGATCTGGGCTGGGGTGGTGGCGCCCTACCCGGACCTGTTCACGCGCTGGAATCCCGGCGGACAGTTTGCAGCCCCAGCGCCCGGCTCCTTTGTGTACGCGCTGGAGGGGCAGTACGGCTCGGTGGAAACCAACCCCGATTTCTGGAACTCCATCTCGGCCAACGCCTACCTGCACGACCTGAACGGGCCGATCCAGCTCCATCACGGGACAGCCGATGAGGAAGTGCCTCTGGCGTTTTCGGAGATGCTTAATGCCGAAATGCGGGAGGCAGGACAAACTGTGGAGTTCTACACTTACGAGGGGGATAACCACAACCTTTCGAATTCTTTCACCATGGCCATGGGCCGCACGGTCGAGTTCTTCGACCGTTACCTGAAAACAGAATAGAATTCCTTTATCCCATAACCACAGGGGAGCCGTATACGTAACCGGTTCCCCAACTCAAACAAGCAGGACAATTTTCCTATCGCTTCACAGGCTTTGAAAGCATATAATATTTGTAGAGTTACAATTCTGTCTGCTATAACGGCTTAACAGAGTGCCGTTATAGTTTGACAGTTTGACATCAGGCTCTGAGCGGGCAGAGAATCCGGGAGGCGGTGTTGACTCTTATCGAGAGCGCGCTTGGCCTCCTAAATTATATCTGTGGGGCTCAATTTTAAGGTTGTACTTAGTCTGGCATAAGAGCGGTGTGACAGATGCCAGCACAGCGAAGCGAAGAACGCGATCAGAGTTGCTTGGCTGTTCTAAAATTTGATTTCTTTTCCCGTCTTTTTCACAAACCTTCTGTTGTCTGTCGGTATGGCGGAGCATTGTTGGTTCGCGCATTCTGACAAACGGAAGCAAGTCAAGAGGTTTTTTATGAACCAATTTGATAATAATGATGACTTTGATTCCGCGTTCGGTCTAAGAGAGGTGATTTATCTGTTCTGGTCTTGGGCGTGGTTAATCGTGTTGGCCGGGATGCTTGCCGAAATCGTTACACTGGTTGTTTCCTTGCGAACCGCTCCCATCTACGAATCGACCACTCGATTGCTGGTCAGCGACCCGCCGGCCACCCGCAGCATCGACTATTCCGGTATCGTTAGCTCCCAGACCGTAGTGCGTACGTATGCGGAGATGATGCTGGAGCGGCCAGTATTGCAAGGAGTGATCGAGCAACTGGGACTTTCAACCACTCCGGAAGATCTAAAAGAGACCATTTCCGTTGAGCTGGTACGCGACACGCAACTCCTGGTGGTTAGCGTAGAACACCCCAGCCCTGCCTTGGCTGCCGACATCGCGAATACCATTTCCAGGGTCTTTACCGATCGAATTCGGGAACTTCAGTCAGAGCGCTATGCAGCCACCCGGGAGGGACTGGCGAAACAGGTCAGTGACATGGAACAGCAGATTGAGCTGACCAACCAGGCTCTTGCCAACGGAATCGATACGGACCAGAAATTGCAGCTCGAGGCTCGTCTGACAGAGTACCAGCGCCTATATTCCAATCTGGTGACAAACTATGAACAGGTGCGTTTGGCCGAAGCACAAAACAGTACCAATGTAGTCGTCTCCGAACCTGCTACAATGTCCACGGATCCGATCCGCCCCAAGACAGTGCGTAACAGCTTGCTCGCGGTGGCGGCAAGCATGTTCATTGCCGCTGTAGCAGTCTTTGCGGTTGATAGCTTAGACGATACCATCAAAAACCCGGATGAAATCCGCCGTACCTTCGACTTGCCCATCCTGGCGATGATTGCCAGCCATGAATCGGTGGACGGAATGCCAATCAGCCTGGTCCAGCCGCGCTCGCCGATCGCAGAAGCCTTTCGCGCTCTGCGTACGAACACAATTTTTGCTGGAGTAGATAAGCCTCTAACCCGGATCCTGGTTACCAGTGCCACACCGCAGGAAGGCAAGACCACTGTCTCGGCGAACCTGGCGGTGGTGCTGGCGCAGAGCGAGCGAAAAGTGATCGTGCTCGATGCCGACCTGCGACGCCCTCAAATCCATCGTAAGTTCAAACTTTATAACCATGTGGGATTGAGCGATCTATTCCTCTTGATGCGCCCGCTTGAAGGCATCCCGCAAGGGGCGATCCAGTATAGCTCGCCCGCAGGGCTGGCTGTCGTCACGTCGGGAAAATTGCCTCCCAACCCGGCCGAACTGCTTACTTCCCAGAAGATGTCCCAATTCCTGGATTTGTTAAACCAGGAGTATCGATTTAATTCTGATCGACACTCCCCCTGTTCTCTCAGTGACCGATGCAGCCGCCCTGGCGCCATGCGTGGACGGCGTAGTTATGGTGGCCAAACCGGGCATGACCCATATACGAGATTTCCAGCGCGCCATCGAACAATTGCGCGCTGGGGGAGCGCGCGTGCTGGGCGTAGTCCTCAATGAAGTAAATCCACATAGCCGGAAATATGGCTATTATTACAACCGCTATTACTCGAAATATACGAATTATTACAGCGATGGTGACAGAAAAAGGGCGTCAAATAAACTAAGAGGCAGGAAAGTGTCCGTTTGATGGCAGGAATGGGTGGAGATTTTACTGCCTTCCTGCATTTTCAAGTTGTTACCTACCTTTAAGGGGATGGTTTATTTGGTCTCTAAAATAAAATCTGTAACCATTCATTTGTTAAATGCTACACCGATTCAAAAAAGAATAATAGGCGGTGGTTTGTGGGCTTTGGTAGGCAAGGCGACCCTCTCGGTAACTGGGCTGCTGGTCAATGTAATCCTGACGCGTCTCCTCGCGCCGGAAGAGATAGGCGCTTATTTTATTATCTCGAGTATTCTTGCGGTAGCAGGCGTTTTTATTTTACTGGGTTTAGATATGGCCGTTGTGCGGCTCATTGCCGAATCAATGGCCATTGGTCAGCCTGGCCGATCTCGCCAAGCAATCCAATGGGCGCTAACTTTTTTATCAATTGGTTGTCTGCTGGGGGTGGGACTTATGCTTTTGGGTGGTGGCAGATGGATTACAGAGCGCATCTTCCATTCCTCTTTGCTGGGTAATCTAATCGGTCTGGTTACGCTGTGGATGGTGCTTTCCACTTTTCAGACTCTTTTGGCAGAAATCTTCCGCGGCTTTCACGATATTCGGCTAGCGGCCGTTCTCAGTGGCGGTGGTGCGTTGACCCGCTTCTTTCTGTTTATATTCGTAACAATCATCTGGTTCTGGCAAGGCATCAGCAATCTGCGCCAAGTTATATTGTTGAGCATTGCAGCAAATGCGATCACTGTATCGTTCGTTGCTCTTATGCTCATGCGGCGTTTATCGAAACTCCCTGCGGCAGAAGGAATCATGCCTCGCGAGATAGTTGCGGTTACCTGGCCGTTTTGGGTAAATTCGATTGGCATGCTTATCCTGAACCAAGCAGATGTGTGGATATTAGGCAATGTGCAGGCTGCGAAGTCAAGTAGCCATTTATGGTGTTATATGGAGATTGGCAATGTTGACATCGACGCCTATTTTGGTCATCAATGCTTTTACTCCTCCATTGATTGCCGAACTTTCTGCAAAAAATGAGTTTTACAAACTTGAACAATTGCTTAGATCGTTTTCAACCGCGATTAGTTTGCCTGCGTTGGCTGCCTGGGTTGTGTTTTTAATTTTCGGCAGACATATTTTAGATGCATTATTTGGAATATATTATCAACAAGGTTATTTAGCCTTGGTTATGTTGAGTTTTAGCCAGGTTATCAACGTATATGTAGGTTCCTGTGGCCTGACGCTCGCGATGAGTGGTCATCAAAATACTTTTATGAGGATCACCTTGATAACAGGTGCTATTAATCTTAATCCTTATGTATTTCTTAACACCAAGCTTTGGTTATAACGGAACAGCCTTTTCGATTGCTTTAGCAACAGTCATTCATAACTCTGTTGTGCTGATCTACGCCCGAAAGAAAACCGGGGTCTGGACACACGCTAATCCAAGATTATTTTTACAACCCAAGATGTTGTGGAAGGCAATCAAGTGAACCAAGGGTTGATAGATTACACAAAATGTTTGTTGGCCGTTCGCAACGCAGGGAAGTGGGTTGATGTTCGAGATGATGATGTTTTCATCGTATCGTACCCAAAGTCTGGCAATACGTGGGTGCGTTTTTTGGTCGCTAATCTGCTGACAAAAAGTAACCAGAAGGTGGATCTCTCAAATATTGAGAAGCTTGTACCTGATATATACTTACATAACATTTATTACTTTCATAAATATCGCAGCCCTAGATACCTGAAAAGCCATGAATGCTTCGATCCAAGCTATAAAAAAGTAATATACATTGTCAGAGATCCGCGCGACATAGTCATTTCCTATTGGCGCTTTCAAATCAAGAAAAGATTTATTCCTAAGGATTATCCATTAGAAAAATTTGTTGAAGGGTTTGTTATTGGGGAAATAGGCGGTGCTTTTGGTACCTGGGGAAAGCATGTAGGTAGTTGGTTGGGAGCACGGGAAAATGATCCGGATTTTTTGCTGGTCAGATATGAAGATTTATTATCAAACCCTCAAAAAGAAGTGGAAGAAATTGCCTCGCATTTAAATTTGTCTCCTTCTCCTGACGAAATTTTGAGAACAATCGAACAATCAACCTTTAGTATGTTACACGGCATGGAAATAAAGCAAGCTTCGAAGTGGAAGGCTTTAGATGGTACTCGAAAAGATGAGTTATTTTTTCGAATAGGAAAGTCAGGCGCTTGGCGAAGTGATTTGCCTTTGCACTTAGCGCACCGGATTTATTCCCATTGGAGTTGTTTATTAGCAAAATTAGGCTATAAAGAACAGTGATGAAGCAAATGATTCCCGACAGACTTAAATGGATTTTCTATAAAAGGATTTTGTTTTCACGGACTGTCACCGGCTTTTATGCCCATTGGAATACGAATGCAGGAGGCGAGCTTAAATTTTCTGAATATTCAAGGCTTCACAAGTATACGTGGCTATTCAACGCGCAGGTAGGAAGATTTACCTATGTTGCGGGGGCCAAAGTTAAAAAATACTACATTTGGAGCATTTTGTAGTGTTGGACCTGAATCTATCATCGGCGGCTTGGGTAAACATCCTACTCATTTCATATCGACACACCCTTCCTTTTATTCTAATCTTGACCAGGCAGGTCTTACATTCACGAACCAAAGCAGATATGCGGAGTTCTCTCAAACTACGATTGAAAACGATGTATGGATTGGAACGCGCGCAATCGTCCTAGACGGAATAAAGATCGGAAATGGGGCAATTATTGCAGCGGGTGCGATCGTTACAAAAGACGTTGATCCTTACGCAATTGTGGGAGGTGTGCCGGCGAGATTGATCAAATATCGTTTTCTCCCGGAAACAATCGACTTTTTAAATCGTTGGGAATGGTGGAACCTTCCAACAGAAATCCTGATAAAGCTGGCGCCACGCTTTACTTCCAGAGAGAGCTGGACTGTCAGTGATGTGAAAAACATTAAAGAAATGGCAGAAGATCTAACGGTATGAGCAGTATTTTCATTCCACAACGTAGCAGTTCCGCGTCATCGATTCTTAGAAGCCGGGAAATAAAGAGAACATTAAGCATCGAGGCCTTTATTCTTTTCCTTGGAATTTTCTCGTCATTCTATGTGGATGTGATTGGTCAGCTCTATATCAGCGAAATCATCTTGATTTTGCTTTCTCCTTTTCTGTGGCTTCGCAATTGGGGCGCGCTGCTAAAAGATCGCTTGATCCTCAGGATTTTATTGTTCGGGTGCCTGTGGTTTCTCAGCCAGGTATTCACTGATTTGATTCGTAGTACACCAATCAATGATATGTTGCGCGGGTGGGCGGGGATTTTGGTTTTAATCATTACTTTTAGTTCACTGTATGTGTTGGTCAAGCAAAAAATCCGGCGGATCCATGCCTTCCTGCTGGGCTATATTATTGGTTCGCTTGCCGTTCTATCTCTCCAACCACCCTACTCCTTTGTGCAAGAACCTTGGAAGTTCGGATTTGGCCACCCTACAATACTCTTAGTATTGTTAATCATTTCCTATGCCAGTAGTAAGGGATTGAAGAATATAAAGAAATGGGTTATACCCCTGTTGGTTTTGGGGTCGCTGTCGATATACTTAAACGCGCGAGCTTTAGGAGCGATCGTTATTCTGACGGCTTTTGTCTTGTGGCTGCGCAGTCTCAAATTTGGAAGGGCGATGTTAACCCATCTCCATCTCAAGAATATCCTTGCTGGCGGGACGATTTTTGTGCTATCTCTTTGGGGGTTGAGCTTTTTGTATGGGTTTGCAGCTCAAAATGGTTACCTGGGCAGCGAAGCAAAACAGAAATATGCAATGCAAAGCGGGGGAGAGTTCGGAATACTATTGGGGGGCAGGAGCGAGATCCTGGCAAGCACGATTGCGATCCAAGATTCTCCACTTATCGGTCATGGTTCGTGGGCAAGAGATCCAGCCTACCGTTTATTTTTATACCGTCTGATCGATTTGGGGTACGAGCCACCAAGGGATGAACTGGATCAGTATATAAATGCATCCGACCTGATTCCTACCCATTCCCATTTTTTCCAGGCTTGGGTATGGTCCGGCATATTGGGAGCGGTGTTTTGGCTCGTCATTCTGGGAATCATCCTCATGGGGTTTATACAAAGCAATCGCTTTCCCAGTTCCTTATACATCCTTGTTGTCTATATTTGCGTAAACTCCGTCTGGGATATTTTCTTTTCACCTTTTGGTTCTATCATGCGATTGCGCTGGGCATTCCGATTGCTAATTCTTATTACTGCCTATTATCAGAGCCAACAACTTGAACGGTCGAGACAATTTCTATCCTAAAAACTTTGCTGATTATGGTGTATTAGGCGCAATCGTACCGAAAATATTAGCAATTCGGAAAACAAGTAATCCGAGGAGAAAGAGCTCAAACATGTAAGAAGGTAGAATGAATCGATACCAACTTCTGTAACCACAAGTCCCCTAAAATGAAAATCTCCATCGTGACCATTTCCTACAATCAGGCGGCTTATTTGGAAGAAGCCATCCTTTCTGTCTTGACACAAGATTATCCACACGTCGAATATATTGTCGTAGATGCGGGTAGTACGGATGACAGCCGTGAGATTATCGAAAAATATCGCAAACAAATCGACCAAATTATCTTTGAGCCTGATAATGGTCCTGCAGACGGACTTAACAAAGGCTTTCGATCGGCTACAGGTGATGTGTTTGGCTATTTGAATTCGGACGATCGATTGCGGCCAAACACGATATCCAGGATCATGCGGGAATTCGAAAACGTAAATGATGCTTCCGTGATTAGTGGTCATGGTTTTATCATCGATGCTACGGGGAATATTCGGAAGCAGGTATTTTCACACCGCTTTAGCATAAAAGCATATGCTTATGGAGCGTGTATACTGGTCCAACAGGCCTCGTTCTTCCGGCGGGCTGCATTCTGGGAAGTGGGGGGCTTCAACCCCAACAACCGAATCAATTGGGATGGCGAGCTCTGGGTGGATCTGGCTTTAGCAGGTGGAAAGTTTTATCGTATTTATGATTTCCTGGCAGATTTTCGCGTTCATAAAGACTCTATCACGGGATCAGGTCATTACCAGGCAGAATTTATGAGACAGCATGCCAGGATATGTAAAAAGATCGGTATTAACCCCAACAATAATATAAAGCGAAAGGCCGCTTGGGCTTTCAATCGTTTGTCCGACCCGATTGTAACCATGGCTCGTCTTGTCGATGGTATCAGGAACGGATTGCCTTCGCCTTCAGAATGAGCGACCGCTATTAAATGATTACCCTGTAAAAACCTGAATCTTTAGATTGTTTTCAGCCCAGCACTAAATTAGTTATGAAAATCATGCTTGTTACTGAATCGTTTGGTCCCAAAGGATTTGGCGTTAGTAAAGTATTGTCTCATCTAGTCAGGCTTTATAAAGAAAATGGAATATCAACAAAAATCCTTTCTCCATTTGTAGATGATACGGAGAGTCTCTTGTGTACTGGTGATTATGCAGTCATACCTCATATGGAAAAGAAATTTCTGTGGCACCCCCAGCAATTGAAGTTTTTTCAAAAAGAAATCGATTTCTTTAACCCTGACATAATCCATATCCACGGAGTTTTTACCCTCATCCAACGATCGGCGGTTAAGGCAGCCCGAAAAGCCAAGGTGCCAACTTTGTTGAGCTCCCACGGGATGCTCAATCCGTGGTCGTGGCAACAGGGCGGTCATGTATATGCTGTTCTAAAAAAGCTTTACTGGTCAAGGGTAATGAATCCTATTCTTCGAAAAGTTACTTATATCCACGCCATAACCCCTATCGAAGCCAATTATTTAGCCGAAGAATTTCCGCGAAACCCACAAATATTGATTCCCAACGCTATCGATATGAAACTGATCCCCGAATTTTCCCAGAATCTATTGCCCGAAAGAAAGTTTGTGTTTCTGGGACGTTTGCACCCTAAAAAAGGAGTTGAGTTGCTGGTCCAGGCGTTTGCAAAAAACCTGTTTGATGGGGAATGGCAGCTGCTAGTCGCCGGACCGGATTTCAATCCGGCATATGGTCAATTGCTCCGACGGCTGGTAAAACAGTTAAGCTTGACCAACCAAGTGAAATTTGTCGGGCCGATATATGGGCAAGATAAATACGCTTTGTTAGCAGCAGCTTGGGCGGTGGTAGTACCATCTTACTCGGAAGCAGTAGCCCTAGTCAACATCGAGGCAGCAGCTGTGCAAACACCCACGATTACTACATCAGATACCGGACTTCACGATTGGACCGAAAGCGGCGGAGTATTGATTGACGCCGATGTAAGTCAATTGACGCAAGCGCTGCACTGGGTATCACAATGGTCACTTAAAAGAACGGCTGGCACGGGGTGTCCAAGCCAGGAAGTTTGTGCAAGAACGGTATAGTTGGCAGTCAATCGGTCCGCGCTGGATTTAAGCATATAAAGACATCGCTACAAAATAGCGATAAATTTCTAAATTCGATTCTCGAGATACTGTATTGATTGGAAATTCCTGAATGATGTTGATTAATCAAGAACAAACAAAATACGGTTGGCAATTCCCAGATCCTTTATTGCACCATGCTTATATCCTACCGAAAATTATAAAACTCCTACCGGATGGGGTGGAAAAAATTATCGATGCGGGATGTGGAAACGGGTATATCGCTGCATATTTAGCGAGTTTAAACTATGAAGTTGTTGGCATCGATATCTCATCCGATGGGATTGATATCGCTCGAAAGGCGTATTCCAATTGCCGTTTTGAGACCCGGTCCGTATATGCTGATTTGTCAGACCTTATGGATGATGTCGATGTCGTCATATCTTCTGAAGTTATCGAACATCTTTACTCACCCCAAACCTTCATAAAGAACATGTTTTCGGTGGTTCGTCCTGGGGGTTATCTGATTTTGACCACGCCTTATCATGGCTATCTTAAGAACCTGGCTCTGAGCATTACGAATCAGTGGGATAAACACCACACAGTAGATTGGGAAGGAGGACACATAAAGTTCTTTTCCGAAAGAACGATCAAACTACTCCTTGAAGAGGCAGGTTTTGGAGAAATCATATACAGCAATGCAGGTCGTTTACCATGGTTGTGGAAATCAATGGTTTGCCGGGTTCAGAAACCACCCACGCAAACGAAATGAACATCCTAACGGCCAGGGGAAGATCAACACATCCACTCATTCAAGAATGCTGCTTACGACAGGGGATTGAGCTATGGATCTTGCGTTTTGAAAAAGAGTTGTGTGACAAAAGTGGATAACCTCGCTGTCATCATCCTGACTTTTAATTCTGAAGCAACAATTGCACGTACGCTGAAGAGCGTGGCTCGGGTTTCGAAAGAAATTCACGTTGTCGATTTATATAGTACGGATCGAACGCTTGAGATCGTAAGAGATTATGCCGCCCACGTTGTACAACATGAATTTCTAAACTACAGTGCTCAACGCAATTGGGCTATCCAAAATACCACTTTTAAAAATGAATGGCAATTACACTTGGATGCCGATGAGAGACTTTCTGATGGGCTGATCGAAGAACTAAAGAAATTGCTTCCCCCTGATGATATCGACGGATATTATATTGCGCGACTAATTTATTTTCTGGGGCGACCCCTTTACCATGGTGGCATGTTCCCTATCTGGCATATGCGCTTGTTCCGAAACGGGACCGGGGTGTGCGAAAAAAGGCGCTACGACCAGCATTTTTTAATTACTGGAAAGACCCAACGGTTTATCTCATCCGATGATTGACGATCATAGAATGACGATTGCCGAATGGACCTCCAGGCATAATAAATGGGCAGATGCAGAAGTAAATGAAATTATCAAGCCTGCGAGAGAAAACGTGGTGCAGGCTAGACTATTGGGCAGTCCTATTGAGAAAAAACGGGCGCTCAAGGCGGGATATTATTATTTACCCCTCTTTCTCCGCGCTTTTCTCCTGTTTTTTTACCGGTATATTTTGAGAATGGGATTCTTGGATGGCAGGGAAGGTTTGATATATTTCGTCCTGCAGACTTTCTGGTTCCGTTTTTTGGTGGATGCAAAGCTGTTCGAGAGAAATCATGTTCATTTAGAACAAAGATGACCTATTCAATTTAGCGTTGAGCAGTTACCTGTGTTCTCTCCGTCCGATAAACCGGTAGCTGCTCTTTTCAATGATGTTTTGCTAACAGGGTTTGATCGTTGGGGGATTCCCTTTCCTATAGGAAGATCCGAAGGTTCTAACCATGCGCATATTGATTGTGGGTCTTAACTTCCAACCCGAACTGACCGGGATCGGCAAATATACTGCCGAAATGGTGGCGTATCTGCGTGCTGCAGGTCACCAGGTACGTGTTATCACTACGCCGCCTTACTATCCCTATTGGAAGGTACAGCCCGGTTATTGCTGGTGGGCATACCGGCGCGAGTCATGGTCTGGGGTAACGGTTTATCGCTGCCCGCTTTGGGTACCGCGAGAGCCTTCAGGGTTCAAACGCATTCTGCATCTGCTTTCCTTTGCTTTGTCCAGCCTTCCGCTGGTGCTCGGGCAGTTTTTTTGGAGTCCGCAGATCGTTTTATGTGTTGCGCCCTCCCTCTTTTCAGCTCCAATTGCCCTGCTTGTGGGGCGGTTGAGGAGGGCCAAAACCTGGTTGCATATCCAGGATTTCGAGTTGGATGCGGCCGCGCGTCTGGGGATGCTTGGCTTCGGTCGTGCCCTGGTAAACGGGGTGGCCCGCATGGAGAGCCGCATCCTGCGCGCCTTCGACCGGGCTTCGACTATCTCGAGCCGCATGTTGGTCCACCTGGAAGGCAAGGGCGTTGCTGCTGAGCGAACTTACCTGTTCCCCAATTGGGTGGATGTGGACAAAATCTTCCCAATCTCTCATGGGCTTGAGTCCTTGCGAAAGGAGTTTGGAATTCCCTCGGGCAAGATCATCGTGCTGTACGCGGGCAACATGGGGGTCAAACAGGGTCTGGAAATTCTAACGGAGGCTGCTCGGTGTTTGCGCAAGAATTCGAGCTTTCACTTTGTGTTATGTGGCGAAGGCAATGCTCGGGAAAGTCTCGAACGTGAGACGAGGGAGATGCAAAATGTCCAGTTCCTGCCCTTACAGCCTACCGAAAAGTTAAATCGCTTGCTGAATACCGCTGATATTCATATTTTGCCGCAACGAGCAGATGCGGCCGATCTCGTTATGCCCTCCAAGTTGTTGGGGATGCTGGCAAGCGGAAAAGCCATTATCGCCACTGCAAACAAAGGGACCGAAATAGGGAATATTGTTGGAAAGGTGGGTGTTCTCGTGCCACCTGGAGATTTACAAGCTTTGTGTAGAGCTATCCTCGAGTTGGGACTATCCCCTCAAATGCGTGAAAGAATGGGCTGGCAGGGGCGTGCTTTTGCATGCGAACACTGGAATGCGGAGCGCATCCTGGGAGGCTTTGAACAACATTTGCAGGAATTGGTGGCAAGACAATCTAAAAAGATGGGAAGCACGTTGCTGATTAAAAGATGAAACTCAAATCAGATTTGAATCTTTCACACAAAGGTGCCTTATGACGACGGGTAGTTATATTGCAGATCAAAGACAGGCGAAAGAGCTAGAAAAAAGAACCTTGAAAATCCCCTCAAAGTTTTTAAGGGAGCATATCAGACTGTTGATGGTCGGTTTTTTGATTGCAGCTGACCTGTTCAGCCTGTTTGGTGCGATTTTGATCGCTTCGCAGATCCGCCAGCCGGGTATTATCATAGATCCTTCCTATATTGGTCTCTTCAGCCTGTTTGCATTGACACTTGCGATCATGTTTGCTCGTAAAGGCTTGTATCCCGGGATAGGACTGAATTATATCGATGAGTTGGGGCAGATTGTCTCCAGCACCAGTTACACCTTCCTGATGATGATCGCCATTACGTTCGTTCTAAAAACAACAAACTACTACTCGCGCATGATTATTAGTATTACCTGGCTGTTATGCCTGGGCTTCATTCCTCTCAATCGTTACTTTTTGCGCAGATTTCTGATTCGTTTACAACTTTGGGGGGAGCCCGTGGTGATCATTGGTCATGCTCAAAAGGTTTTGCCCCTGGTGGAGCACTTCAAGATTAATCTTCAACTTGGTCTGCGCCCCGTGGCGGTGTTGAGCGATGATCAGTGCGCGGATTGTATCAGAGGTGTTCATAGGTCGGAGGCAACCTGTTCGATTCTGGCTGAGGCGCGCAGCTTATCGCTCAAGACGGCCCTGGTCGTGATCAACGATCTGAACCAGATTGACGAACTTGTGGAACATTTCCGCACCGTCTTCCACCGTGTTATCCTGGTGAAAGATAAAAATGGCAGGTATGGGTTGAATGGTCTTAAGTATCTGGACTTTTCGAACTTCCTGGGATTGCAGGTTAAGAACAACCTGCTCAATCCCTGGTCTCAGATGCTAAAACGATTGATCGATGTGCTGTTTTCTTTTCTGGGAATGGTGTGCCTGGCTCCGGTCCTGGGGTTGATCGCGCTGTGGATCAAACTCGACTCCCCAGGTGGTGTTTTTTACCGCCAGGTACGGCTAGGCCGTAATGGGCGGGCATTCCACTTGCTTAAGTTCCGCACCATGCACCAGAATGCTGAACAGATATTAGATGAAAAGCTGGCTAGCAACCCGACCCTAAGGCGAGAGTGGGATAGCTACCAGAAATTAAAGGGCGATCCACGCATTACTCGCGTAGGCAGATTCTTACGTAGATTTAGCCTGGATGAGTTACCGCAACTTTGGAATGTCGCCAATGCCGAGATGAGCCTGGTTGGTCCGCGCCCGATACTTCTTGATCAACGTGATTTATATGGGGGGCCTTTTGGAAACTACATTCAGGTTACGCCGGGCATCACCGGCCTGTGGCAGGTTTCTGGGCGAAACCAAACCACATTCACTCGCCGCGCGGAGTTGGATATCGAGTACATTCAGTGTTGGTCGGTCTGGCTTGATATTTTTATTTTGTTAAAAACGATCAAGGTGGTATTTTTGCAAAAAGGGGCTTATTGAGGAAACTCACCGGCCAGTTGTATCGAAAAGACCGTAAGAAGCTCTCTGAGGGATAGCAGCTTGCGCTCTGAAAGCGTATTCTTCGTTCAAAAAGGAGGAACAAATGAATACCAAAAAGGTGGTTAGAATATCCTTCCTGGGGTTGGTCATCCTCGGGATTTTGGGGATAGGTGCATGGGCGGTGAGAGCGTATCGAACGCCGCTAGGGGAAGCATTGGAAGTTACGTCCGTTACGAACGTGATTCCAGTGAGCGGCCAAGTCGACTCGAACCCAGCCGGAGAGCCTGCTCTTGAGCAAGAGCCCGTATGTGGCGAGACTGCGGTCTGGAATGTGCTGGTGCTTGGCTCAGATGCCGCTGACCTGCGAGGCGATAAAGGATCTGACCTGACCCGTGTCGTGCGGGTAGATTTTCCAAACAAGCAGGTGACAATGTTTGCCTTCTCGCGGGACCTCTGGGTGGATACAGCCGGATTAGGTCTCACCAACCCCACTATCGATGCTGCCCAGTTAGGGATGGTGTTCTATGAAGCCCGCAGCCGCTCTACCAGCACGAGCGTCAAGGAATCCATGGTCGCGGGAACCAACGCTACCGCGCGCATGCTCTCGAACAATTTCCTGATCACTACCAATCACTACCTGACGATCGACATGGCCCAGGTTCCGGCTATGGTCGATGCGCTGGGCGGCGTACCCATCGACATTCCCGCAACGATCACTGACCCCTGGATTGGAATGACGATCTATGCCGGACAGCAAACCCTCAACGGTGCTCAGTTTGTTGCCTATGCCCGGGTAATCCCTGATTCGGATCTGGCACGCATTCAGCGCAACAGTTGGTTGTTGCTTGCCTTGCAACAAAAACTTCTCGACCCGTCTGTGTGGATAAAAATACCAGAGTTGTATACGCAATTTAAAGAAGTCATCGTGACCGATTTGAGCCCTGAACAGATCAATCACCTGGCCTGTTTGTTGCAGGAAGTCCCAAGGGAATCGATCCTCCAGGAGGGAGTTAAACAGGAATGGACCTCGCCCGGCCCACAAACCGGTTCCTTGCTCTGGGATAAAACAAGCGTTCTCAACCGCCTGAAAGAACTGAACGTGATTCCGTGAAGTCTGCCCGGCTGACGAGGGATTGCATTTGGTATTGCAAGTAAAATAGCCATATGCCATCTATCTTGTTTGTTTGCACTGCTAACCAATTCCGTTCTCCCATTGCAGCCGCTTGTCTTTTAGAGCGGATCGGGCACGATAGTACAGCTAAAAAGTGGCGGGTGGAAAGCGCAGGCACCTGGGCCGTTCACGGCCTGGGCGCGCCCGGGATGACCCTGGCGGCGGCCTCCCTCGGCCTGGACGGGCTGGAACGCCACCGCTCCCGCCAGCTCAACCGGGAGTTGCTGGCCGGGTTCGACCTGGTCCTGGTGATGGAAAGCGGCCACAAGGAAGCCATCTGCGCTGAGTTCCCGTCCGCGTGTCCCCGGGTGTACCTGCTCTCCGAGGTCGTCGACGGCCTGCCCTACGACATCCCCGACCCCGCCGACCGGGGCGTGGACCCCGGCGAAGTGGCTTCCCTCCTGTCCGACCTGATCGCCCGCGGCAAGGACAAGATCCTGGCGCTGGCGAAATAGGTCCCGAACGGGTGGCCGAAAAAAGGATGGCCGTGCGCAGCACGGCCATCCTTTTTTTAAGGAACGTCTCCCGGGGCGAACCCGGCGGTTCCGTTACCAGCTGGTGGTCATATACAACACGGATGGGTAATCCCCCGAGGGGTTGATCGGGTTGTCTCCATCGATGCGGATCTGCAGCTCCAGCCTGTTGACCGCAACCACCAGGGCGAGCGAATACAGGGCATTATAGTTTGGATGACTTAACTTCAGATGGAAGAGACTGTTCTTCGGGGTATCTGCCGCCGGCAGGCCATTGAGCTTAATATACGTTCCGCTTCTGTCCAGCCGAAAGCCGAACCCAAACTGACCGGGTAGATCACGTACCCAAACAAAACGACCCTTCGACTGCGCTATCGCTCCGCTCAGGGAGGTGTGTCAGCCAGAGAAAGCGTTCGATCACTCCTGCTCCCCGCACAGCAATGTTCCGCTCCCAGCAGATATCCCCTCAACTCACTCAGTAACAGTCCTTGCCGGAAAAATCATCAGCCCTTCACTGATTTCGTGGCCATCTCGTGAAACTTGAAAGGGTTATCGAGCGGTTCATCTTGAGAACTCGAGTACGAGCGCCAGTTCTGAACGTAATTGAACCACTCATCATCTTTAAGCGTGCGGATGATAAGACTGAGTTTGGTAGCGATGGCCCTGCGTTCATCATCCGCACAGAATGCGTTGATCGCGCTTTGACACTTAATTAAATCGGTAGCAGTTCGAATGCCCAGGCTCTTCAGGAATGTTCTCACATTATTTTTGGGATCGCTATTTTCTGTCTTCTCAGCGTTGTTATCGATCTCCAGGCCCAAGTGTAAATACAAAATAGCCTGGTCGAACATATCCACCAGGCGGGGGGTGGGGATGCGGGTTCGGGCGATCAACTCCATCAGGTTATGATGGGCAAGGTTTTCGATATTTTCGATTCCCTCTTCCAAAAGTCTGGCCCGATCATACAGATTCATGCCCTCCAGGCGGTTCAAAGAGAAACTGTCCCTTTCCTGTTTTTGTTTGGTGATCCACTTGAATTGATCTTGGAGGAGGGCCAGACCGGTTTCCGGAAAAATTCCTATGATGAAAGCAACAATAAACAGACCGGTATCGAACGCTGAATGGGTGCTGAACTGCGGTAATGTGTTGATCGTCCATACAAGGACCAACGTGACGAGCAGGCGCATGGTGATATAGGCATAGGTTTTGGTCGTCAAATCCGCGCGTACGTACCTGCGATAAATCATATTGATCGTAAAAAAGTAAGCCCCAAGGAAGCCGAACGTAAACGGTGTAGGGACAGGCGTAAAGAAGTCGATCAGGCTTGTAAATTTTTCATCTACGATTCCGACGGGAGATAATGACATGATCCATCCCATAACCAGTAACATGGTTGAGATCACAAGCAGGAGGACAGAGAAGGGAGAATTACCGGTGTCGAAAACCGAGTTCAAGAGAGGCTCATACTTGTTCTTTGCCTCGCTATCAGACCACACATTCGGGTCGAGCAGCATGGCTTCCCGGTAAAAGTTTTCCTTTTGCGTTTCTACCTGTTGCCGGCCAAAGAGATAAAACAAAAATGCAGGCAACATAGCGGCAATGGCCATAAAACCTACTTGCATGATCCGGCCAAGTGATCCCAACTCAGACAAGCGCTCACTGGTGATCATGCTTTTGCCGTCCCCAAAAACGTAGACCACAATGATTGGCAAGCCAATTCCCGTGGCCAGCACGAGCAGAATGCCGGGAAGGAGTTTCAGCCATCCGATCAAGTTACTGAAGGCGCCTCGCAAGTTTTTTACGACCAGTGTTAGGGACAGGACCATCATCACCAAACCGGCTGCTGTCACGATCCCAATCGTGCTCCAGCGGATCGCCTGAAACAGGGCCGCGAGCGGGATGCTGACCAGCAAGAAGATGCTCAAGGAGACGATCAGAAACCCAAGGAGGGCATAGGATTTCTCATCTTCTTCTGTAATGTTGGCCGGCTCGATCTTGATCAAGCCCTGGTTTTCCCAGTCGCTGTAATCATGCTCAATGAGTGTCTTCCCGGCGATGGTTCTTGATCCGAACGCAGGCAGAAACAGTCCAGTGGGGAAATAATTATGCTTGATCGATATCCTTTTTGCAGTCAGATTACTGATCACATAGGAATTGTTGTGCTTGTACTCTAATGCTCTGCAGGTGATGTGATTCACACTTATAAATCGGTTAAGCAGGTCTTGGTCGATCTCTAGCAGTCTTTCTCCGGTCAGCGTTTTCGCGCTGTTAGCGTCAATGGTTTCCAGCAAAATCATTTTATCGTTCTTCAGAGTAATGCGCCGTTTGGATCGATTGCTCACTCGATAGGGTACGCCTGCGGTCCATTTGGCGTCTGCCGGGTTTAATACTTTATCGAGGTGCATGCGGGCGAAGATCTTGCCCTGTGGAAGATTTGTTTCCGCCTTTGTTTCTCCTGCGATGACCGTTTTTTCGATAATGGGCTGTTCGGCATTGGCTGCGGTTATATTTTCCATTTTCAGTTCCCTTCGCAAAAACCAATATACTTACCTATAGCACTTACGCGAACTGCGTAAGTCCTGACCTATTTATTTTTGCCAGAACGAACGTAACCAATATTTCCGGTGCCCTTTTTGTGAATTGCGTAAGTCCTGAAGTGTATTTATAATACATCAAAAAAGACAAAATTTACCTTAAAACATGCAAGGAAAAGGAAAGTCCCCACCAACCGACGATCCATCTGCTCGTTCATCTTTAGACACAACAGACCTCCGGTTTCGCTTGTTTTTCGCCCAAACTAAGCGTACACCAGAGGTCTGTCTTTTTGCCATTGCCTCATTCCTTGAATTCGGGAGGTGTCATGTTCTTTGTTTTTTTATCGGGCAGCAGCGCCACAGTCGAGGATCGCTGCCTGATAGGGGGCGCTCTCCACCCAGTTTTCCAGGCTGTCGACGACGCTGAAGGAGTAGGTGACACGCTCGACCTTCGGGTATTTTTCCAGGCTGACCTGGCCCGTCCCCGAATACGCTGCGCCGTTCGGGCTCATGGCGACCTGGCCGGCTGGAACTCCGTTGATGTTGAAGAGGGCCGTCACGGAACGGATCTCCTGGGCGCTTTCCAGGCTGACCGAGACGGAGAAGTTTTCGAGAGTGGTAGGACAGGTATCGAGCACAGCGTCAGGCCGGATGAAACCGATGCGAACGTCCAGGGTGACCGTCGGCGGGGGCGTCGCGCTAGGGGTACCGGTCGGCGTAGGTGTTGCGCTGGGCGTATCCGTCGGCGTGGGGCTGGCGGTGAAGGCGGGAGGCACGTACGGCAGGCGAGGCAGGTACAGGACCTGGCCGGGGGAGAGTTGGGGGTCCTTCAGGCAGTTGGCCGCGACCAAGACCTCCACGCTGGAAGCGATGGCGCGCGCCAGGGAGTTCGAGCGTGTCTCCCGGACGGACGGTGTAGAGCGGCCAGGAAGATTGCAGCGTACACAGTTCTAGGGTAGGCAGCACGGTCGGCGTCTCGGTTGGCGTTGCGGTCAGTGTTTCGGTCGCTGTGAAGGGGAGCGAGGCCGTCTGGCTGGGGGGCGGAAGCGGCGTATCGCTCCCCTGAGCGGGGGAGGTCAGGGTGTTGGTGGCGCTGGCCGCAAGCCCCGTTTGCGAGGCTGCGGTCGAGGTGGCGAGGGGAGTCAGGTCCGTCGCGCCGAACACCACCCCTACGATGACCAGGTTTGCCAGGATGGAGGCAACCAGCAGCCCCACTACCAGCCGGCGGGTCGTGATGCGGATGCAGATTTTCTTCTCCCAATGCATCGACCCCTCCTATTCGGCGAGCTGGGTCCACTGGTCGATCGGGCAGAACTGGACCACGCCCTTCTTGGTCCGGTCGATCTCGCGCTCCGCCCGGGCCCGCCTCAGCATGGCTCTCGTGGCCCGGGCGCACCCGAGCAGCAGGACCAGAAGAAAGACCGCCAGGTAGGCCTGGAATGCGACCAGCAGCGTTGCTGACGGCAAGCCAAGCTTGTCGAGGCCGATGGTGATCACCGCCTGGATGGCCGTTACCGTGGTCAGGGAAGCGACCAGGAACCCGACCGTCTCGCCCAGGTCGCGGTCGGCCCGCTTTAAGGCATCCCGCGCTTGCTGGTATTCACGCCAGGATGCTCTACAGGCGTGGTCGTCTCCTTTGGTAATAAAGGTTTGTTCCATTTTCATCTCCGTGCCTTCAAAATCGTCTCTTCTTTCGTTTGTATCTGCTCAGGTTTATCCAAAAGGAGGGCAAAATGAGTAGTTACTTTTGTTTTAATGAACGAACGTTTTGTTATTTTTCTGGCATGGGAACGGAGAGAGAACCATCCTTTTTCCCGCCGGGAGCGGGAGAACCCACCTTTTGTAATCAGAATAGGGTAAAATCATGGATTAAATTTAGGATGTGACCTGGCCTAGCAACACGTCCTGGGGATCTTTATGTCCCACGAAGAAAGGGAACCAAAAAATCTCAGCCTTATTGATCTGGCCCATCACTGCGCAGAAGAAACCGAATTCTTTTTTCAGCATCGAGACCACGACACCAGATATTGCTTCGAGTTGTTCCGGCGGGCCATTCATCAGGGTGACCAATCCGCCTGGAAAACGATCTACGACCAGTACGAGCCGCTGGTCGCTGGCTGGGTGAGGCAACACCGGGGATTTGAAGCCAGCGGGGAAGAAGCGCAATTTTTCGTCACGGGCGCATTTGCAAAAATTTCAAGCAATCTGACATCCGAAAAGTTCGCCAAATTTTCCGATCTACAGCCTTTGTTGTATTATCTGAAAATGTGCGTGCACAGCGTGATCACGGACTACAACCGCGTGGCTGGCGGCGTTTTCCAGCAGGTTTCGTTGGACCAATTGAGTTTGCACACGAGAGACGCTGATCCCGCTACCGAGGAAATCGTGATGACCGGGTTCGATAATCGGGCCCTATGGAGCCAGCTCACCGACAGGTTGAACGATGAAAAAGAACGGCTGGTCATGCATGGGGTATTCGTCCTGGCGCTGAAACCGCGCGAGCTGTGCGACCATTATGCCGACAAATTTTCGGATGTCGAGGAGGTCTACCGGATCAAACAGAACGTGCTGGCGCGCCTGCGCCGGGACGCTGCATTTCGCAAACTCCTCGGTGAATATGATTGAAAATCCTGGATTTCTTCGTTTATGTCGATAGAAAGAAAAGGTGTACTTATGAAAGGGAATGATGACTTGTATCTCCCCTCCTGAACCGGAAGAAAGGCTTCTGATGGCTTTCCTGGACGGTGAAGCGGACCCGGAAACGGTCCTTCACCTCAAAGGGTGCCAGCACTGCCGTGACAGAGCCGACGCCCTGGCGCGCGAGCAGGAGCTTTACGCCTCCCGGTTCTTGCGCATTACCTGTCCATCTACGACAGAGTTGGGGGAATATCACCTGCATCTATTATCGCCCGATCGATCCTTAGTCGTTTCCCAACACCTGCACGATTGTCCGTATTGCACACAGGAAGTTGCCCAGCTGGGTGAATTCCTGTCCGACCTTGAGCCGGTCCCGGAGAGGGGCATGCGAGGAATGGCGCAAGCGCTGATTGCCCGGCTGGTGGGCGGGGGAAAGGCATCCGGCCCGGCCGGGGAACCGGCCTATGCGCTGCGGGGGGGAGTGAAAAGCCCCTTGACCTTCGAAGCCAATGGAATGATGATTATTTTAGATTTCGAACCAACGAACCAGGGTAGGATGGGTATTCTCGGTCAGGTGGCAGCGGAAGACCAGGATGATTGGACGGGGGCCACGGTCAAACTCCAGTATAACGATGAATTAACAACTACAGTTTTTTTAGATGATTTAGGAGCCTTTCGTTTTGAGGAGGCTCCTTCCGGTTTCGCTCAAATCACGATTACATCCCAGCATGGCGTCGAGGTGCGTATTCCAAGTATTGATCTTTATATCTGAAAGCAAGTTATGAGTACCAATGCGAAAATGGAAAGCCAGGTAGAACGGTGGTTGGCGGAGGAGATTCCATCCGAATTGTTCGAGTCGCCTCTCTCCAGTGAATTTGCCGCAATGGTGGTCGAGCGCCTGAAATATGAGGCAGACCGGCACTGGTATATTGACCCTCACCGTTCGCTGGATTTTGCCAGCCGCATTGTTATGATCGGTGAACTTCAGGGGAATACAAGTCAAACTGCACTTGGTATGATGGCGCGGGGAGATGCGCTCAAACTTCTGGCCCGTACTCGTGAAGCGTGGGAAACTTTAGAGAAAGCAGGCAAACTCTACGAGACCATTGGAGATGAGATCGGTTGGGCGCGTACTCGCATTGGTCGTCTCTATTTAAGTACGATGCTCAACACGGTCCCTGAAGCCCTGGCCGAGGCGGAAACCGCCCGGGCGATATTCATCAACCACGAGGAGCACGATAAACTCCTGCGGCTTTATCTCAATACTGCGCTGGTCCACAGCTTATTGGGTGACCAGTCCCAGGCGCTCCAACTCTATCGTGCTGCGCTGGCAATCGCCGAATCGCTCGGCAAGGATGGAGAACAATATCTTGGAGCGCTACAGACAAATATCGGACTAGCACATGAATCTTTGGGGGATTTTGCCCAGGCGTTAGCGTACTATGAACGTGCGCGAGAAATATATAGCGCGAGAAACGAAACCCTGTATATTGCCGTGACTGAGCTGAATATCGCCTATATCGCCCAATCACAAGGCCGTTACCGGCGTAGCCTCCAGTTACTTTACGGAATCCTCGAGCGAGGGATCGAACAGTTCCCGGTGGAATATCAGGCTGTCCAGCGGGATATGATCGAATGTTTTCTCTATCTAAACCGGTACACCGAAGCCCGGGACCTGGCAAAGCAGACTATCTCCGGGTATAGAAAGCTCGATTCTACCCATGACATTGCCCGCAACTTGTTGCACCTGGCAATCGCGGAGGCTGAGCTTGAAAATTTTTCCGCTGCCCAGACCGCGCTGGAGGAAGCCGAGTCGATTTTTGCATCTCTTGGAGCAGCTACCTGGGTGGCGACTGCCCGGTTGCGAAACAGTCGCATCGCTCTGAAACAAGGTGAAATTGGAAGAGCGCGAGCATTAGCAACCGTCGCAGCGAAGTGTTTTGAACAGCATGGCCAACAGGTCAACTATGCGACCGCCATCCTTTTACACGGAGAAGCCCAATTGGCCATGGGTAATTTTAGGGATGCTTCCCGAGCTGCGACGCGCGCCCTGAAAATCTCCCAACGCTATAACGTCCCATTCGTGCGTTATGCCTCTCATCTTTTACTGGGACAGGTTTCGGAAACCGAGCTAAAAACGACACGGGCTGTTCGTCACTATCAAGCGGCAACGGCGACCGTTGAGCGCGTTCAGCGTGGTCTTACCATCACGCTCCGCCCTGGATTTCTAGAAGACAAGGAAGAAGCTATCAGGAATTTGATCGGGTTACACCTCCGGATGGGTCAGGCCGAACCTGCCCTGCATGCCCTCGAGCAGGTTAAGTCGCAGGTGCTATTGGGATATCTGGCAAATCGGGAGCAATTCCGTTGGGCGCGCAGCAACCCCCGCATTCAAGGAATGATCAAGGAATTAGATGCCTTGCGCGTTGAGCACCAGTGGTTCTACCGCCTGGCACATGAGCCGCCCAGAAACACAGAGCGCCCCCACGCGATTCAACCCGAACAGGCATTGGCTGAAGTCGCGGTTCGCGAGCGGCGAATGCGTGCTATTACAGAACAGCTTTATCTGGATAGCGGCGATAATTATCAAGCCAGACAGGTGGAGCTTACATGCGTAAGCGATGTCCAACGAACATTGCAGGAAGGGACAGCCCTGATCGAATTTTATTATGACAGGTCCAACCTCTGGGCGTTCCTCCTCGATGGACAGAGCGTCCACGTACAGCCGTTGCAAACGAACATTCAAACGATCAGACAATTGCAAGCTCAATTGCGAGGAAATGTAGCTGCGGCTTTGACGGTTGATCCGAAGTCTCCAATGGCTCGCAATCTGCTCCATGTAGCGCACCGCATTTTGAAAAGGCTCCATTCCTTGCTCATCGAGCCGTTGATGCTACCCCATGGGAACTTGAAAAAACTGGTTATTGTCCCCTATGGCGAGCTGCATTACCTTCCCTTTCAAATTCTTTTTGACGGTTCGGAATTCCTGATCCAAAACCATGAAGTTGTCGTCCTACCAGCTGCTGGACTGGCGACCCGAACAACGCAAAAAAGAAATCCAGGCGCATTGATCTTGGCGGATTCCTGGGGAGGGAGACTGCCTCATACGCTTGACGAAGCAAACATGGTTCAGCGCTTATTTGATGGCACCTTATTTGCCGGAGAAACTGCAAACCGCGCCGCTTTGCATGCAGCGCCAAAACAAATTTTACATATTGCTACCCATGGGGAACACCGCCTGGATCAGCCGGACCTGTCCTATTTGCAACTCGCAGATGGTCAGTTGTATGCGGACGACATGCTGCAGCAGGACTTGAGCTATGAGTTGGTGACGCTAAGCGCGTGTGAAACCGGTCGAGCAAATGTTGCAGCCAGCGATGAATTGATTGGCTTAGGCCGCGGTTTTCTCTATGCGGGCGCCGGCGCACTGCTGGTCAGCATGTGGCAGGTGGCTGACGACTCAACACTCTATTTTATGGAGCGCATGTACGAAGCTTTGCGTAGGGGGGCGTCAAAATCCGGAGCGGTGCGAGAGGCCCAGCAATCCATGCTGATGGAAAACCCCGGGCTTCATCCCGCCTTTTGGGGCGCCTTCCAACTGATCGGGGATGACCGGCCGCTTTCCTCCGGTCGTTAGATGTATCAGGTTATCTGCTCGCCATGAACGCGATGGCGGCAGGCAAAAGAATCGATCCAAGTTTGAAAGGAGAGAAAAATGGTAACAATGGGTCAGCATAGGCAGGAGGAAAGCAAGAACCCCCTTAGATTGCCCTACCGAAAATATGGCTATTTTCGGGACGATCAGATCATTGTGCTTGTTACTCATAAAAATGATGTGATCCCAGAAGAAATCCTGAGTTCCAATCACGATTTTCTCAACCAGGCTGTGAAAAGTAAAAAAACGGATGCTTTCGTCGATCCAGAACCGCGAGTAGACACGATTCGAAGGTTGCCGAAGAATGTAGAGCAAGGCGCCCAACCCAGAACGATATCCATGCTGACATATCAGGTGGAAGAGGCGCCTGAGAATCCTTCCTATTTACTTGATGCAATCGCTGTGTACAATAAAATATTAGAGGAACGCCTCCATCCTTATCAAAAGGGGGATGAAAGATCAATAGGAAGTCCTGATTCTGATCAAGATAACAACCAACAAGAAGAAACGTCTGATTTCCAGATCATAGGCGCTTCCCCTAACTGGCTGACCAGCATCGCTTCACAGGGCGCCGGCACAGGCGGACCGGGCGGCAGGCCATCTCCCTATCATGGAAGCAGTAAGGATGCGCCGGCTGGATTTGGTGATTTGATCACCAACCTCAATAATAAAAAAATATGTGGGGATGGAAGTGGGATAGATATTGCAATTCTCGATACCGCCCCCAGTGCTCATGCCCTCGTGGCAGCGCCTAAGGAATGGCCGGATCATCCCGCCATTAAAACCTTGCTAGGACCGGAAGGCAAACTGCACTTATATCCTGCGCCTTACGATGAGACTCTGCGCCTGGGCAACACCTCGCTCAACGACCATGATTACATCATGACTGACCACGGTTTGTTCATAGCAGGCATCATACATAGTATTGCGCCAAAAGCGGAGATCCATCTGATCGAAGTATTGAACCAGTATGGGGTTGGTGACCTGTCAAGTTTTGTCCGCGGTTTGGAGGTCGCGCTAAACGATCTTTACAATCCAGAACGTAAGCTTGTTATAAATTGTAGTTGGATGCTTGAATTTCCGCGAGACCAATTTCATTGTCGCCATTCAAACGTAATGGATCCAAATCCCGATCCAGATGCAGAGTTTGAGCGCCAAGTATTTCTGTTTGCCCAGGAAGACAATGTGACAGCAGCTTTGCTGGAATTACTGTTTGATCAGTTTTCTGACCTGAGTTAAAAGAGGCGAGCATGCAATTGCAGCAGCAGGTAACGATGGTCGAAAGGGAGATACTGCACGGGTCAAGACTTGTTACCCGGCTGCCCTCGAAAACGTCAAGGGAGTTGGAGCGCTGGCCGATACATCGAGAAACACCATTACCGGAATGTACCAACCGGCTCTTTATTCGAATCTGGCTGACGATCCGGAGTTCGAAGGCGTTGTGACTTTGGGAGGGGACGAAGGAGAAGGTAAGGGAGTCCTTGGTGTTTATATTGGCGAGTTTCCAGCGGATCCCAACCCTTCTCTTTGGCAAAAGATTCTCAACTGGCTTATGTTTCTCTTGATCGGCAGAGTGACGGGTCCCAGGAATTTGTCGAAGTGGGCTTGGTGGAGTGGCACATCTTTTGCTACCCCCATTCTTACCGGAGCTGTTGCTGCTGTCATGAGCGGTCCTGAACAAATTTCTACAACCCATGACGCTATTGAAAGACTTTACGCGCAACAGATCATTGCAGATAGTTCGCAGGCTGGTGGAGCAGGGCTTACACGAGCCGGAGAGGATGTTTTGGTTGTGACCCAATCTTATCCTTATGAGCCTCCTCCCACGCCTGCATGAGAGTGGGAGCGAAATTCTAATGGGCCTGGTGGAGCGGCACATCCTTTGCCACACCAATCATTAGCGGAATAACGGCAGCCGTGCTTAGTAAAATGCCAGGAGCCATTACGGAAGAAGCCATCTTAAGAGTGTTCAAGGCACAAACAAAAACTACCAATGATCACGAGGATGTATTAACCGTCGTTCAAGGTCCACCAGCTAGTAACCCACCGTAAAGCCTTTCTCATCCCGAAATAGCTCTTCACCCTCTGGCAAAGAAGCCAGAGGGTTTTGTTTTGATGCTTGAATTTTCATCTAACCTTCGTTTATCAATTTATACAGCACTGGTCAAAACAAAGCGGAAAGGAGGTTTACCATGGCTGGTTACAATTACAAGGATGAACGCATGGCAGAGATTTATCGGGAAGAGCGCATGCGCGAAACGGAGGTAGATCGTCTCATCCGCCAAGCGAGCGTTCAAGAGGAAGATCGCATCAACCTGCTCAGCCTGGTGCGCGCCTGGGTAGGGAAGCGGTTGAGCCTTCTAGGACTGCACGTGCAGAAAAGGCGGGTGCCGGAAGATTCTTCCTGATCGCGATCCCCTATGTTTTGGATGTGCCCAGAGCAACTGGTCACATCCAAACATGATTTTTCAAAATGGTGACCACTCAGCCAATCCTATAGAAGAGAACCGAAAAATGGTGTGCGTGGGGGCGTACGCCCCCACGCACACCATTTTTCGGGATTTCCTCGCTAGGCCTGAGCAGATACTTCAAAGTAGAAATAGCTCTTCCCCCTCTGGCAAAGAAGCCAGAGGGTTTTGTTTTCCTTTGCATGGCTCAAATCCGGCTGGAAAAATACCGAAAATTGGGAGAACCAATCTTCTCTACTGCTTGAATTTTGATCCAACCTTCGTTTAACAGGTAAAAGAAAAAGGAGTTCATCATGACAATCGAAGCTTTGACCATGGTCGTCGTAGACATTCTCGGAAAATACGTCGTTGACAACGGCGCCACTTTGCTGAAGGAGGCCGGTCAGGCCGCCGCGCAGGCTGCCTCCCAACTCTACGAACTTGTCCTGGCGCGGTTGAAGTCCGACCCGGCCGAGGCCAGGAACGCCGAGCGTTTTGAAGAGAATCCGGCAGGCTATCAAGCTCCCATCGCAGATGCAGTCGCTGAGAAGTTAGGAGCCGATCCCGACTTCTCCGCCCAACTGTCGGTCCTCATCGAGGCGTACCAGCAGGCGGCTGCCTCCCAAGAGACGGGCATCGAAGTCGGATCAGGCGCGGTCGCCTCGCAAGGAGGCATCGCTGCCGGCGCCGGCGGTGTGGCCGTCGGCGGGAACGTGAAAGGCGAGGTTTCCGTCCGAAACACCGGCAGCAGCTACTCGTCAGGAGGGACCGGACCATGAAACAAACCATTCGTTCGAACAAAGTCGACCTTGAATTGAGCGACCATCCCGTTTCCGGCGCGATCGCGGTGAAAGAGGGTTTGGCCGTTGGCGCTGGCGGCATCCTGGTCCGGGGGAACGTGGAAGGCAGTATCTACGTCGAAAACAAAAAGATGGAGGTGAACGCCGATCACGGGGCGATCGTCAACCTCTACGACGTGCCGCCCCGGGTCAAGAAACGGGATGTAGCGCCGAATCCCAGCCGGCCGCTGCGAGGATTTGTCAATCGCAGGGACGAGTTGAGACAGCTGGAACAGATCATTGCTGGCAGCGAGGTGGGGACCATCCACGGTTCGGATGGGATGGGCAAGACGGCCTTGCTCAAGCAGGCCGCGAACAGCCAGGCAGCTCAAGCGCTTCCGGATGGCGTCCTTTTCATGGAAGGGATCGATGAAGGCGGCCGGGCGCTCGGGACGGAAGACGTGATCCAGCGCCTGTTCGATAAGTCGTTTGAATCCGAACCGCGCCTGAAAGTCAACTTCGACGTCGCGCAAACCTACCTGAGCAACCTCAAGCCGTTGGTTGTGTTGAATGGCCTGGACCTCCCGGTTGCTTCGGTTGCTCGCATGCCCGACCTCTATCCGCGCGGCGCAGTCCTGATCGAATCAACCTTTTGGATAGACGACGATAGAAGTGCAGGGATCCGTCTGGGTCCCCTGCCTCGCACCGAGGCAATCGCGCTGCTGGCGGCCAAAGCCGGCATGATGCAGGATGAAGGATCACAGCCGATCCTGGATTCGATCTGTGCGTTGCTATCGGATGTGCCGCTGGCGATCGTCCTTGCTGCCCGCGCCATCCGTGAGAACGATCTCTCGCCGGAGTACGCGCGCGATTTCCTCGCATCAACCGGGCCGGGATCTGCCGAGGCCCACCGAAGCGGGATCGAACGAGCCTACGCGCTGGCCCAATCCACACTGACCGAACTGGAGAAACAATGGCTTGCGGCGGCTGCCCTCGCACCAGGGGTCTCAGTGGATCCAACCTATCTGCATCAAATGGCCGGAGACGAAGCCGAAGCAGAGCAAGCGCAGGCGCGCTTACAGGCGATGGGATTGCTCAGGGCCAACAGTCCACGTTTGCGCATTCATCCCGCGATTCGCGATCTGGCGCGCCCGGCGCTGGGCGAAGCCTCTCTGCAAGAACGGTTGATCCGCTATCTCAAGGAAATGCTCGCGACGCGTTCCCTGGAATGGGATTTCTGCGCCGACGAGCTGGGCAACATCACCGGCATGATCGCCTGGGCCGCGAGAAACCGGCGCCTGGAGGATGTGGTTGCCCTGGGACGCGGGATCGACCCCTACCTGACCCTGCATGGCTTGTGGGAAGCCTGGCAGGAAACGATCCAGGCGGTGTTGCAGGCGGCGCGCCGGTTGGGGGACCGCGCCAACGAGGCCTGGGCGTTGCACCAGCTCGGTACCCGCGCGATCGGCGCCGGTTGGACGGCCCAGGCAATCGACTACCTGCGCCAGGCGCTCGATCTGCGCCGCGCGCTCGGCGACAAGGTCGGCATGGCCTATACACAACACAATCTCGATTCGCTGATTCCTCCCACTTTGTCAGGCGAGGATGGCGGTAGCCCGCCCGATGCCCCCACCGGCAGACCTTTCTCAACCCGCAAGCCGTTCAAGTTCCTCTTGAAAGCGATCACGATCGGAGCGACGCTTGCGCTGAGCGGTTACCTGGCGGTCAACGCGCTCTACTCGCCGTCCGCTCCGGCGGAACCCGCGCAGGTCCCCGTTGTAGGCCTAACCCGGAACCCCACGGCAACGAAGACCTTTACACCCAGAAGCACTCCCACGCTTCCACCATCGAAGACGCCCACCAGAACGCCTACACCGACAAGGACGCCGACCCCGACTAGAACGCCGCGACCGACCCGGACCCCCACCGGTACGCCAGACCAGGGGACCACCGGAGTTCTGGCCTGCACGCCAAAACTGACCGGCTTGCAGGATGCCAACTGCCGGGTTGGACCGTCCACGCTGTTCGAAGTATACGGCACCTTGTTTCAAGGGCAAACGGTCGATATTCTGGCTGTCAATGAAACGGGTTCCTGGTTCATGGTGGACCATCCCCAGTCTTTTCGCAATCCTTGCTGGGTGTGGAACGGCCCGGCTGTGGATGCGCAAGGTGACCTGAGCTGCGTTGCGATGGTCAGCGTGCCCCTCCCCTCAGAACAAAATCCGTCCCCAAAGCCAAAGCCGCCCAAAGATCCACCACCCGCTGCGCCACCTTCCGGAGACCCTCCTCCCGGGATAACCATCTATGAACCCCCGCTGCTGGAACTGTTTCCATACCTGGTGTGCGTAGCCCCGACAACCTGCCCCTCAGGGTCGTACTGGAATACGGATAACTGCCGGTGTGAGTACCCGGGTCCCCGATAAGAAAGGTCGCGCGCTGTGCACAGCGCGCGACCTTGTTTTAAACTTTGCCGTTTCCAAGCGATCAGGCCCGGTTCCCAAACGCTTCGTTCAGGTCCGTGTGCAACGTCTCCAACTTGGAAGCGCGGTACGTGACCGGGCTGAGGCGTTCTTTCATGCTATCTGTGAGCAACGGGATGGCCTTGCGCCCGTAAAAATGCTCGTGATACAAGCTGTTGGCCCCGGCCTCGTCCCAGGCCCAGTCCAGGTTGGTGTAGCGGGAGGCATCAAACGGGCGGGTGTAGCCGGTCAACGTTTTCTGTTGGTGGGTGTTGACGTAATGCTCGAAGTAGGTCATGACCAGCTCGCGCAGGCTTTTATACACGGGTTCGCGGAAGCCCAGGTTGACGTAATTGCTCTTCGCCACCGCCCCCCAGCGCCCCTCGATTTGATACAAGGCCAGGATGTGATCGTCGTCCACGCCGGGATCGGTCATCAGGTCGATGAGCAGCGGTTGGAACCCGATCCGCCACAGGCAAAGCGCGGCCAGGAAGCCGCCGTCCAGGCAGTGCGCCTGCCTGTCCAACATGACGTTGAGCGGGGAGCGGTCCCGCGCTTCGCCTTTGTAGGGCATACCCTCCAGGTAATTCTGGATGGCGAACGGGGTATCGAGCTGGTTGAAGGTCTTGCGCAGAGGTGGGGGGAGGTGGGATTCGAAGTTGGTGATGAAAGGGTTCATATACGATTTATAACATCTGTAACTTCAGACGTAACTGCTCAGCCTGCATTTAAGAGGTGGCAAAAGCCTGAGCGGATACCTTCAGAATTCAAATTCCCCAAGTCCGGTTGAAGGATCTCCCACACGATTTGTAGCTTGACTTGGTCATATCCATGCACAATGATGATTCTTGTATCAATCATTGCTTACCCCTGGCCTTGATCGCCAGTCCCGCCACCACGCTGCTGAACTGGCTGGACGATTTCATCTTCTCTGCGCCAAAGACCCGCTCCAGCATGTTGGTAAACAGGGGGATCCCGGACGAGCCGCCGGTCTTCACCACCGCGTCGATCTCGGCCGGTTCCAGGCCCGAAGCGGCGACCGTATCCAGCAGCACCTTTTCTACAGCAGCCAGGTAACCCCGGATATCGCTTTCGAACTGGTGGCGGGCGTACAGCTCCCACAGCGCGATATCTTTGTCTTCCAGGCTGATGACCGTCGCGCCTTCGCTCGAGAGCGCGATCTTGGCCGCCTCGACCCGGTTGTAGAAGGTGAAGGCCAGGTCGTTGTAGATCAGGCTCTCCAGAGCCTTTAAACGCACCGGGGCGGTCCCGGCCTGGATGGCTTTTTCCAGCGTGTTGCGGTTGTGGGGCGTGCCCAGCTCGGGCAGCGCCATCCAATCGGGGACGGCCTGGATCATCTCCACGATCTCGGGGATGAGATCGACCTGCCCGCCGCCGAAATGCGGCAGCATGCGCTTCTCGATGATCGTCCGGTCGAAATCGCTGCCGGCGATGTCTACGCCACCGCTGGCATACACCTTCCGCCCGCGCGGATCGCCGATGCGCATGACTGCGATGTCGAGTGTGCCGCCGCCGAAGTCGAAGATGAGCGCGTTTTCCGGCTCGCTGATGGACTGCTCGTAGGCCAGGGCCGCGGCCACCGGCTCGAGCTCGAAGTCCACTTCCTCGAAACCGGCTTCGTAAGCGGCCTGGCGCAGGGTCTCTTCGGCCTTCCGGTCTTGCTCCGGCGACTCGGAGAACTTCACCGGGCGCCCGAGCGTCACCGCCCGGATCTGCTCCCCTAATACCTCTTCCGCGCGGCGCTTGAGCAGGCCCAAATAGGTTTCGGCCAGGTCGCCGACCGTGAAATAGCGCTCGAAGATGCGCGTGCCGGTGTAGCCATCCCGGCGCAGGGCGGTCTTGAGATATTGCAGCAGGCGACCTGGCTGGAGCTCGTCCACGTAGACGTAGATATCGCGCACGTAGTGCATGTCCGCGTTGTAGACGTCGATCTCGCCGGCCCACTGCTTGACGTAGCGCCGCTGGCGGTCCACGTTGTCGCGGTAATAGGCCTCCACCGCCTCCTGCCCGATCAGCGCCCGGTATTCGCGCGTGACGTACAACACCGACTTGATCACCTCGGGCAGGACGTTTTTGGGATCGACCGGCAGCAACCGGACGCGCGTCCCGTCGTAGACAGCCACGCCCGAGTTGGACGTCCCGAAGTCCAGGCCGACTTTGAGGCTCATGGGGTTGACGCTTCTCCGCCCGGGGACGGGATCCGGCCGATGGACAGGATCAGTCCTCCGGTCCCGATCGAGCCGGACCCGGCCATTGCTCCCGCTTCGTAAATCCGGATCTGTCCGGCAGCGTCCAGCACTGCGACCCGGTCATCCTTGCGGACCGCGGCCGCCCCCATAAAGCGGACTCCCTGTTCCAGCCGGTTGGTCGAGATCAGCGCCTGTCCCTTTGCGGACGGCGACTTGGAAGGTTCGAGCATGCCGCCCTCGCGGTGCACGACCTTGCCGGTCTGGGTGACGAAGAGGAGCGCATCCGCGGGGTCAGGGATGAAAGAGGCGATCACATAATCGGTTGCCGAGAGCTTGATGCGCTCCTCCGCGCTGTAAGACAGGTCGTCTACCTCCAGGCAGAGCAGCTTGCCCTCGTAGGTGACAAAGGCAAAGCGCGCGCCCTCGCCGCACAGGCTGCAGGTCGAACGGCTGGTCGGACTTGCCCAGCGCGCCTTTGCCGAGGTAGTGACTCGACAGGACCGTCTCCGCCATGGAAGTCATCGTCTTTTTGACGCAGCCGCGTCGGCTGACCTGCAGGAAGTAGCTGGAAACCGGCAGGTTCGAGAAGGGCGTGATACAGACCAGCGTTTCGCCGGCGCGCGGCTCGTCCGGCAGGGCGGCCGCCTCCCATTTCCAGGCAGCGCCCGGCTGCAGCGTAGGAAGGCTTTCCACCGAAAGCGCCCTTACCCGCCCCGACGAGTAGAGCAGAAGCAATTCTTCGTTAGAAGGGACGGCCAGCAGGCGCGGCGGCTCCTGGCCTTTGTTCATCTTGTCCGCGATGCGCCCGGGCTCCCCCTCGCCGGGGGCTAGCTCGACGCGAAAGACCCGGCCGCGCCCGTTGTAGACCAGCAGGCTGGTTGTGATGGACTTCTCCGGTTCAGCCGGGATTTCGGCCAACGCTACGCCATCCGCGCCGAAGCGACGCTTGAGCAGGTCCAGCTGGTATTCCAGGTGAGCGATGCGCCGCTGGTATTCTTCTACGCGCGTCCCGTTCTGCAGGGCGATGTTCTCGGCTAGCAGCTCCTCGTTGCGCTCGCTCAGCTCGCGCAAGCGCCTGGCAGTCAAACGCATCAACGTTAGCGCCGATTCCGGGCGGGCTTTGGCTTCTTCGATCCATTCGTCGATTTTGTTGGGGAAGGACATGGTGGTTTCCTCGCAACTTTCGATTATATCAAACGGGTAGCCTCGAGGTTACGCGTCGCACCAGACCTTTAAAAAGGTCGTCGCACTCTTTGAAACCGGGAAGGAAATTCCCCCTTGACACAATCTACGATTTAGACATAGAATAAGGACCAACAATATCCAAATACGCTGACGAGGACGAGTACGCTTCGAAGCGGTTTTCAGAGAGCCGGGCAGAATGGGTGTGAGCCGGGCAAAAGCGCAGAAGCCGAATGGACCTCCGAGTTGAGCGGCGAAAGCCGGTGGTCGAGTATCGAGACCACAAGCACAGTAGTCTCATCCGGGCGCTCCCGTTATTGGGCAAGGGTATAACGTTAGCAGTGGCTTGTATTTCAGCTGTTAGCCCGTACCTGATAAGAGTGACGCTGGCTTTCTCTCCCTGTTGCCTCACAACAGGGAATTTTGTTTAAAAAGGCGTTAACCTGGGTGGCACCACGGAAGTCCCCTCTCGTCCCAATGGACGGAGGGGATTTTTAATTTCAATTTGTAAGCACTATCCGCGAAGACACGCAAAGGGTCGCAAAGAGTTTGACTGTAATTGTGAATTCTTAGCGTCTTCGCTGAGCTTGGCGGTTCAAAAAAGGAGCCTACATGTTACTCGAAACCACTACCAACCAGACCACACCTGCACTGCATCCGCAGCGCGGTGTGACTGTCGTCCGCGAGCTTCCCGCGGACCTGGAAACCCCTACCAGCGTGTATCTCAAGCTGCGCGGGCAGGGTCCCTCTTTTTTATTGGAATCCGTCGAAGGCGGCGAAAGGATTGCGCGCTACTCCTTTATCGGGGTCAAGCCCCGCGCCCAGTACATCCTGCGCGGGAACGAAATCCGGATCCTGGAAGGCGCGTCCGAGCGCGTCGTCCCACTGGAAGAGGGTGTCGATCCGACCTACTTCCTGCAGGAGGAAATGCGCCGCTTCGAGGCCATGCGCCAGGCGGGAATGCCGCGCTTTATCGGCGGGTTGGTCGGCTATCTCGGCTACGAGGCGGTGCGACACTTCGAGCCGACGCTCAAACCCGGCATGAAAACCGCCACTGCGCCGGATGGCATGTACTTGCTGGCCGATACTGTTGTGGCTTTCGATCACGCCCGGCGCAGCCTGTCTTTGATTGCGAACGTGCTCGATGGCGATGTGGAGGCGGCCAACCGCAAGCTCGACCAAATCCAATCTCGCATCCAGGGGACGCTACCCCCCGTTGAAGCGCGCGAAGCGATGCGCGTCTGTCTCGCGCTCGAATATGACCCGGGAAACGTTCGAGGCGATGGTGCAGGAAGCCAAAGAACACATTGCCGCGGGCGATATCTTCCAGGTGGTGCTTTCCCAACGCTTCAGCCGCGAAACCTCTGCGGAGCCTTTCGACGTGTACCGCGCGGTGCGCCGGCTCAACCCCTCGCCCTATATGTTCTTTTTTGACTTTGGAACCCTGGATGGCGAACCGTTTACCCTGGTTGGCGCCTCGCCCGAAATGTTCGTCCGTTTGGAGGACGGCGTTGCTTCCCTGCGACCGATTGCCGGCACCCGGCCGCGCGGCGCCGACCCCGACGCCGACGCTGCCCTGGCGCAGGAACTGCTGGCCGACCCGAAAGAGCGCGCCGAGCACGTCATGCTGGTCGACCTGGGCCGCAACGACCTGGGGCGCGTTTGCGAGTACGGCACGATCAACGTTTCCGAGTTTTTTAGCGTGGAACGCTACTCGCACGTGATGCACATCGTCTCGCACGTGGAAGGCAAATTGAAACCCGAACTGACCGCCTTCGACCTGGTGCGGGCCGCCTTCCCGGCCGGGACGGTCAGCGGCGCGCCGAAAGTCCGCGCCCTGGAGATCATCGCTACGCTCGAACCGGAAGCGCGCGGCGCTTATGCGGGCATGGTCGGTTACTTCGGCTTCGACGGCAACATGGACACCTGTCTCGCCATCCGCACCATGGTCGGGCACGGCCAGACCTTTAGCGTGCAGGCCGGCGCCGGCATCGTCGCGGACTCCGATCCGGCCAACGAATACAAAGAAACGGTCAACAAAGCCAGCGCGATGTTACGCGCCATTGAGATTGCGGAGACGAATGAATAAAGATCGGGCAGGTTTGTCGCGGACAAGCTGGTTGCTGGAGAGTCGATTAAAGACCCTCGAACCAAAGAACCGCAGCAATTGGCACGATCCACGCAACCGCCTGCAGCGCGAGCACCAGCAGCGCCTGTTTGGGTCGCCTGGGCAGCCACTTGAGTGCGAAGTAAGCGGCGACCGGCAGTTGCGCAACCATGATCAGTTGGAAGATGTGGGCAGGCCCGCCTTCATCCGCGTGCCGGACAATGCCGAAGATGGCCACGTAGCCCAAAATCAAAGCCAGCGCCGCGAACGACATCGCGAACGGGATCCAGGCGCTCGGCTGTTTGAACAGCGAATTGGTTTCTGAACTGTTTTTCATGACGATCCTCCTATCGGTAAAGGAAAGGAAATTATATGACGTACCACAACCAATTTCAATCAAAGACTGGCAAATTTCCATCCACCGGTTCTTATTGAAGGAGAAACGTATGCTCGCTCTCATCGATAACTACGATTCTTTTACGTACAACCTCGTCCAGTACTTCGGCGAACTTGGCGCGGAGATCAAGGTCTTCCGCAACGACCAGGTTACGCTCGATGAGTTGGTGGCCCTGAACCCGGCTCATCTGGTCATCTCCCCGGGACCCGGCGTACCGATCAAAGATGACGGCATCTCTCCCGATGCGATCAAACACTTCACCGGCAAAATCCCCGTGCTCGGGGTTTGCCTGGGACACCAGTGCCTGAGCGCTGTCTTTGGCGGCAGGGTGGACCGGGCAGGGCGCCTGATGCACGGCAAAACATCGGCGGTGTCTCACAACGGGAAGGATCTTTTCAAAGATGTCCCTTCGCCATTCGAAGCTATGCGTTACCACTCCTTAGTAGTTTACGACCCGGTCCCCTCCGAACTGGAGGTGACTGCCGTCACGCCGGAAGAAGAGATCATGGCCCTCAAACATCGCGAGCACCCCACCTACGGCGTGCAATTCCATCCCGAATCTATCCTGACGGAGCACGGCAAACAAATCCTCAAAAACTTTCTGGACATGAATGTTCCAGCCACGAAAGGAGAAAACATCATGCTTATTAAACCTTTTATTGCTAAAGCGATCAACCGCAGTGACCTGAGCGCTGTGGAAGCCGAAGAGGCCATGAACATCATCATGACCGGCCAGGCCACGCCAGCCCAGATCGGCGCCTACCTGGTTGCCCTGCGCATGAAGGGCGAGACCATCGCCGAGATCACCGGATCGGTCCGCGCGATGCGCGCCAATGCAGTTCGCGTGGAACTCGCTCCGTCGGATCAGCCGGTGTATGACATCGTAGGTACCGGCGGCGACGGCGCGCACACCTTCAACATTTCCACGGCCGCGGCCTTCGTCCTGGCGGGCACGGGGCGCAGGGTTGCAAAGCACGGCAACCGGGCCGCCTCGTCCCAGTGCGGCTCCGCGGACGTGCTCGATGCGTTGGGGATCAATCTCGATCTTTCCCCGCAGCAGGTCGGCCAGGCGATTGACGAGATCGGGATCGGCTTTATGTTCGCGCCCAAGTTCCACCCCGCCATGAAGTACGCCATCGGTCCACGCCGGGAAATCGCGCAGCGCACGATCTTCAACATCCTGGGTCCGCTCACCAACCCCGCCGGCGCGAACGTGCAAATTACGGGCGTGTTCGACCCCACACTCACCGAGCCGCTCGCCAACGTGCTCAACGAACTCGGCTCGAAGGCTGCGCTGGTCATTTACGGCGCGGGCGGCACCGATGAGCTCAGCCCGTGCGGAGTCAACCGCGTCAGCCACCTCAAGGATGGGGCGGTGCGCACGTATGACCTGGATCCGGCTGAATACGGTTTGCCCCTGGCAACCATCCAGGATCTGCGCGGCGGCACGCCCGGCGAATCTGCTGTGATGATGCGCGAGTTGCTCAGCGGCCAACGAAACGGTGCCCGCCGCAACGCGATAATCCTCAACGCCGCCGCTGCCCTGGCTGCCGAGAGCGGCGACTTCCACTCCGCTCTGGAAGAGGCCAAGGACTCTCTCGACAGCGGGCAGGCCCTGGCCCGGTTGGACGCGCTGGTCGCCTTCAGCCAATATTTTGCGCCGGTCAGCGCGGCATGAGCGGGATTCTGGGAAAGATCCTGGCGCACAAGCGAACGGAAATTGCGGCGCTCGACCGGCAAGCCTTACGCCGCGCCGCAGAACAAAGCCCTGCGCCCAGAGATTTTCTTTCCGCAATCAAGCGCCGCCGCAGCGGACCCCGCCCCGGCCTGATCGCCGAGCTCAAGCGCGCTTCGCCCTCCAAAGGGATGCTCGCCCCGCACCTCGACCTGTTCCAGCTGGCAGAGATCTACGCCCGAAATGGCGCTTCAGCGATCTCCGTCCTGACGGACGAAAAATTTTTCATGGGCAAGCTCGAAACGTTGCATGAACTGCGCTTCAGCCGCCAGATCGAACTGCCGTTGCTCCGCAAAGATTTCATCATCGACGAGGTTCAACTCTATGAAGCCAGGGCCAACGGCGCCGACGCCGCGCTGCTCATCGCTGCTGCCCTGCCGGATGACGGCCTTTTCGGTTTTATGCACACGTGTGCATTGGAGTTGGGCCTGACCCCGCTGGTCGAAGTCCACAACGAAGGGGAAACGGAGCGAGCTTTGCGCTTGAAGGATGTGAAGCTGATCGGCATTAACAACCGGGACCTGGCTACATTCGAGGTCTCTCTTGCAACTACCGAGCGCCTGCGTCCCTTGATCCCCGCAGGGATCGCCGTCGTTGCGGAGAGCGGGATTTTCAGCGCGGAAGACGTGGAACGCCTGGCAAACGCAAATGTCGATGCGATTCTGGTGGGCGAAGCATTGGTGACTTCGGAAGATGTTGCTGCGAAAGTGAGAGAACTTTCGAGTACAGAAGTCCCCTTTGTGAAGCACCCCATTGGGGCTCCCTTTGGGAGAGGGTTAGGGCGAGACAGCGCATGACCAAAATCAAAATCTGTGGCCTCAAAACCCTGCCCGACGCCCTGGCTGCCATTGAAGCAGGCGCCGACATCCTGGGATTCAATTTTTATCCGAGGAGCCGGCGTTTTATCGAAAGGAACGCTTGCGCGCAAATCACCTCTGTTGTCAAGCGTGAATTCCCGGAGATCGGCCTTGTCGGTGTATTTGTGAATGCGCCGCTGGAGGAGATACGGCAGATCCTGGAAGCCTGCTCTTTGGACCTGGCCCAACTGCACGGCGATGAAACGCCCGAACTGTTGCAAGCGCTCGATGGAAGGGCTTTCAAAGCATTTCGCGGCGTTCCTCAGCAGATTAACGGATTTGCAAGAGAGACTGCCCCTGCATTGTTGCTGGACGCTGCGGTGAAGGGCTCCTATGGCGGCACCGGCGTCACAGGGGATTGGTCCGCGGCGGCGGAACTGGCGAAACGGTATCCGTTATTTCTGGCTGGTGGACTGAATCCGGAGAATGTCGCCGAGGCGGTCCGGCAGGTCAGGCCTTGGGGGGTAGATGTGGCCTCCGGCGTGGAGGTCCCGCCGCACTCTGGCGTGGAAGCCCCGCCGCACTCTGGCGGGAAAGTCCCGCCGTACTCTGGCGGGAAGGACGCAACGAAGATGTCCGCATTTGTAAAATCGGTCAGGAGATTGGAGATTTGAGACTGGAAATTCTCCAATCTCAAGTCTCTGAATGAGAGGAATCGATGACATTGTTACCAACAAAATTCGGAAATTATGGCGGACAATTTGTGCCGGAAACATTGATGCCCGCGTTGATCGAGCTGGAAGCGGCCTTCGTATCCGCCCAAAACGATGCTGGGTTTCAAGCCCAGTTCAATAAATTGATGGCTTCGTTCGTTGGCCGGCCGACGCCGTTGACCTACGCCCAGCGTCTTTCGGAAAAGTTAGGCGGCGCACAGATTTATTTGAAACGCGAAGACCTGGCGCACACTGGCGCACACAAGATCAATAACGCCCTGGGGCAGGCCTTGCTCGCCAAGCGCATGGGAAAGGCGCGCATCGTTGCTGAGACAGGTGCGGGCCAGCACGGCGTGGCTTCTGCCACCGCAGCCGCGCTGCTCGGGCTCGAATGCGTGGTCTACATGGGCGTGGTGGATATCGCCCGGCAGGAATCGAACTTCTTCCGCATGAAGATGCTCGGCACCGAAGTGCGTCCCGTGACCTCGGGCACCCAAACGCTGAAGGATGCGATCAACGAAGCGATCCGCGATTGGGTGGCGAACGTGGGCGATACCCATTACCTGCTGGGGTCGGCGCTGGGTCCGCATCCGTACCCGACCATGGTGCGGGAATTCCAGTCGGTGATCGGAACGGAGGCGCGCGCACAGATCCTGTCACAGGCCGGCCGGCTGCCCGATACGATCATCGCCTGCGTCGGCGGCGGTTCAAACGCGATCGGCGTTTTTAGCGGTTTTATAGACGATGAACAGGTCGAACTGATCGGGGTCGAGGCAGGCGGCAGCGGGATCGAGACCGGCAAACATGCCTCGCGCTTTGGCGACCCTTCGAAGGGACGCATCGGCGTGATCCACGGCACGCGTACCTATGTTTTGCAGGATGAAGACGGCCAGATCGCGGAAACCCATTCGGTCTCGGCGGGCCTGGACTACGCTGCGGTGGGACCGGAACACGCCCTGATGCGAGATTTGGAACGTGCCTTTTACACCTCCGCCACGGACCAGGAGGCCCTGGACGCGTTCCAAACCTTATGCCACGTGGAAGGGATCATCCCTGCCCTGGAGTCGGCCCATGCGGTTGCGGAGGTCATCAAGCGCGCGCCGACGATGCGGAAGGATCAAATCGTGCTGGTGAACCTGTCGGGGCGGGGGGATAAGGATTTGAATACGGTCATTAAGGAGATTGGAGACTAGAGAATCGAAAAGAGCCCATTCATCTAATCTCCAATCTCCAGTCTCTCTGGTGAGGAACATATGAATCGAATCAAAGCTGCATTTGCCAACAAACCAATCTTCATGCCTTACTTCCCCCTGGGCTATCCCGATTTGGAAACGTCCATCGACGTGATCGAGGCCATCGCCAAAAACGGCGCGGACTTGATGGAGGTGGGGTTGTCGTTTTCCGACCCGCTGGCGGACGGACCCGTGATCCAGCACGCCACGCAGATCGCGTTGGAGCAGGGCATCACGATCCGGAAGTCGCTGGAAGCTGTGAAAGAATTACGCCGCCGCGGCGTGGACATCCCGTTAATTTTGATGGGGTACTACAACCCGATGCTGGCCTATGGCTTGGACCAGTTTGTCCGCGAGGCGGTCGAGGCGGGCGTAGACGGGTTCATCGTTCCGGATCTGCCGATGGAGGAGTCGGATGAGTTCTATGCCGCCCTCAACGGCGCTTCGGATTCGCGCGGCGAGATCCCGCTCATTCCCATGCTCGCGCCAACCACTCCTGGTGATCGCATGGAGGCGATTGCGCGCAACGCAAAAGGATTTGTGTATCTCGTGTCGGTAACCGGTGTTACCGGAGCGCGCAAATCCCTTTCCGAGGGGCTGGGCGAATTGATCGGGCGAGTCCGTGAGCACACCTCCGCGCCCGTTTGCGTCGGGTTTGGAATTGGCACCCCGGAACAGGCCCAGGAGGTCGGCGCGCTGGCGGACGGCGTCATCGTCGGATCAGCCTGTGTCAAAGCGATTGGAGGCAGCGAAACGCCCGTCGAAACGGCGAAACAGTTTTCGGCGGGGTTTCGAAGCGCATTGCATTGACCTACCCCAGGCTGTAAAAGAACACGCCCCTTGACTTAAGCATTCGACTGGCATAGAATAGCGCTCAACATGCTTAAATCTGTCCGCTTTTTCTTTGCGTATTACTTTTACGGCCTCCGCAATCGGTTGCCGTTGGTGGCGCTTAAGTAGACAGAAGCAATATTCTGGTACAAAAAGGAGCGAGGCCAAACGGTCTCGCTCTTTTTATTACCCCAAAAGGAGCTGCCGATGCCCATCCGTGGAATTCGCGGAGCGACGACAGTCGCTTCAGATGACGCCGATCTTGTCTTTCGAGCGACTTGCGAGTTGCTCGAGGAAATTCTTGCAGAGAACACTGGCCTGGATTTAAAGGATATTGCCAGCGCTATCTTCACCACAACGGAAGATATCACTTCAACGTATCCCGCGCTGGCTGCCCGTCAAATGGGCTGGAGCCAGGTTCCGATGATGTGCGCCCGCGAGATTCCCGTGCCGGGCAGTTTGCCGTTCTGTATCCGTGTGCTCATCCACTGGAATACCGAGCAAGAGCAGTCTACCATCAAGCATGTCTATCTGCGCGAGGCCGTCGCGCTGCGGCTCGATCTGGTTGGAAGCATGCGAGGTACGCGAGGAAGCAGGTAGGCAAGGAAAAAAGTCAGCAAGTATGCAAGGAAACAAGTACGTTTTGTACATGTTTACATTTTCGCCCAAGGAGAAATCGCTATGATGATCATCATGAAATCGAATGCCACACCGCAAGATGTGGAGCACGTGATTGAACGTATCAAAGCGGCTGGCCTGTCTGTCCATCTTTCGCAAGGGGTCGAGACGACGATAATCGGTGCCATCGGTGAAACGCACAACCTTTCCACCGAACAGTTCGAAGTGTTGAACGGGGTCGAAACGGTGCAACGGATTACCCAGCCGTTCAAGCTCGCCTCACGCCAGTTCCATCCGGAAAATTCGGTCTTCCCGCTCGACGGGTTCAGCGTCGGTGGCGAGGAACTGGCTTTAATTGCAGGGCCCTGCTCGGTCGAGTCCCGCTCGCAGATCATCGAGACGGCTCACGCTGTCAAGGAAGCGGGGGCCAATGCCCTGCGCGGCGGGGTCTTCAAGCCGCGGACGTCTCCCTATTCCTTTCAGGGGTTGGGCGAGGAAGGCCTGGAATTGCTGGCCGAGGCCCGGGAAGCGACCGGTTTGCCGGTCGTGGTCGAAATCATGTCACAAGTGCAGATCGATGTGATGGTCAAGTACGTGGATGTGCTGCAAGTGGGGGCCCGCAATATGCAGAATTTCAATCTGCTGCGCGTCATCGGCAAAACGCGGACGCCCGTTCTGCTCAAGCGCGGGCTTTCGGCTTCCATCGAGGAGCTGCTCATGTCCGCGGAGTACATTCTGGCGGGCGGCAACCAGCAGGTGATGCTGTGTGAGCGCGGCATCCGCACGTTCGAGACAGCCACGCGCAACACAACCGACATCAACGCCATCCCTGTCCTCAAATCGCTGACCCACCTGCCGGTCATCCTTGATCCCAGCCACTCGACCGGTCATTTTGATTACGTGGCGGCCGTTGCCCGGGCCGGGGTCGCCGCCGGGGCAGATGGCCTGATCGTTGAAGTCCACCCCGACCCTGCTCACGCCCTTTCGGACGGACGCCAATCGCTCAAGCCCGAAAAGTTTGCCGCTATGGTCAAGCAGGTGGGCCAGATCGGCGAGATCATGGGCCGTCGCCTGTCTTCTCTTCCCTCCCTCCCCATGAAGGAGACAGGTTGGAGTTGAGTTTATAGCGGAAACACAGTAACTTTCAAGGAGAAATACGATGATGATCATTATGCAACCCGGCGCGTCCCAGGAACAGATAGATCACGTGATCGAACACATCGAAGAGAATCACTTATCGGCTCACGTGATTGTCGGGGTCGAACAAACCATTATTGGCGCGGTCGGGGAGAGCCACACGGTTCCCACCAGCACGTTCGAAACCCTGTCAGGCGTCCTGGCGGTGCAGCGCATTTCCCAGCCATACAAACTCGCCTCGCGCCAGTTCCACCCGGAGAACTCGATCTTTCCGCTGGACGGGTTCACGATTGGGGCCAAAGAAATTCCGATTATTGCCGGTCCATGCTCGGTCGAGTCCCGCGCGCAGATCATCGAGACGGCGTTGGCGGTTAAGGAGGCAGGAGCCAATGCCCTGCGCGGCGGCGTCTTCAAGCCGCGCACCTCCCCGTATGCCTTTCAGGGTCTGGGGGAACAAGGTCTCGAGTACATGGCCGAAGCCCGCGAACAGACCGGCCTGCCTATCGTCGTCGAAGTGATGGCCGTTTCACAGATTCCGGTGATGGTCAAATACGTGGACGTTTTGCAAATCGGCGCCCGTAATATGCAAAATTTCAACCTGTTGCGTGCCGTTGGGGAAACCCATACACCGGTATTGCTCAAGCGCGGTATGAGCGCTACAGTGGAAGACCTGCTGATGGCGGCCGAGTACATCCTGGCCGGTGGAAACGAGCGGGTTGTGCTGTGCGAGCGTGGCATCCGCACCTTCGAGACCGCCACCCGCAATACGACAGACATCAACGCCATCCCTGTCTTACAGAGCCTGACACACTTACCTGTCGTGCTCGACCCCAGCCACTCTACCGGCCACTACAATTATGTGACCGCCGTAGCCAAAGCGGCTGTCGCGGCGGGAGCCGATGGCATCATTGTCGAAGTACATCCCGACCCGGCCCATGCCATCTCCGATGGGCGCCAATCGCTCACCCCGGAGAATTTCGCGGCGATGGTGGGCAAACTGAAAGCGGTGGCCGAGGCCGTCGACCGCTGTCTTGTTTCCATGGTCCCCTCACCCTTTTAGGGGCAGGGGTAGGCAAAGGGCCCATTTATGCAACCTGGCTTTCATCTAAAAGACGCCAACATTGCCATTATTGGATTGGGACTCATGGGCGGCTCCCTGGCGCTTTCCCTTAAACCGCGTTGCCGTCGCCTGAGCGCCTACGACCCGGATCTTCCTACGCTTGAGCTTGCTCGCCGCCAGGAGATCGTCCACTTTGCTGATAGCGATCCCGCTAAAGTCCTGGCCAGTGCCGACCTGGTGATCCTGGCCTGTCCCGTCCCTGCCATCCTGGACTGGCTGGATCGTTTACCGGAGTATATCCAGCACCCTTGCATCGTGCTGGACATCGGCTCCTCCAAGCGGGCGATCGTTGCCGCGCTCGAATCTCTTCCGGCTCATTTCGACCCCATTGGCGGCCATCCCGATCTGTGGCCGGGAACGGCTATCGCTCGAGAACGCCGAACGTTTTCTGTACCGCGAAGCGCCTTTCGTTCTAACCCCGCTCAAACGCACCAGCGAGAATGCCCGTTCTGCCGCCTTGCAGATTGTCGCAGCGCTTGGGGCGAATCCCATCTGGTTGAACGCAGAAGACCACGACCGCATTTTGGCGGCTACCAGTCACCTGCCTTATCTGTTGTCATCCGCGTTGGTATTAACTATGCCCGAAGACGCTGCTTCCTTGATCGGGCCGGGATTCCGCTCCTCGGCGCGGCTGGCAGGCACCCCGTCCGGTATGATGCTGGGGGTGCTCCAATCCAACCTGGACAATGTCATAGAAGCTCTTGGCCAAGTACAAGATCAAGTTGCAAAAATCAAATTTGCTCTCATGTCGAATGATGCAAAACAAATCCAATCTATCCTTGATGCAGCCAAAGCTCGCTACCAAGAACTGGTTACTGATCACTGATCATGTTTACTGTTTCCTAAAATGCTCATCTCTCCAATCTTGCACCCTCTGAAAGCCATGGTCCGCGTCCCCGGCTCCAAATCGCTGACCAACCGCGCCTTGCTCATCGCCGCCCTGGCCGATGGGACGACCACGCTCGCCAATGCCCTCTTCTCCGACGATTCCCGCTACTTTGCGCGTGCACTCCAAACCCTGGGCTTTGATGTGAACCTCGATCCCAACCGCGCCGAAATGACCGTGACGGGCCTGGGCGGACATATTCCTGCCAGCCAGGCCGAGCTCTTCATTGGCAATGCAGGCACCGCAGCCCGTTTCCTCTCCGCCTTCCTCACCCTGGGACAGGGTGAATATATCCTCGATGGCGATCCGCGAATGCGCGAACGCCCCATCGGCGATCTGGTGGTTGCCTTGACTCAATTGGGCGCTACGATTGCCCCCTCTCCCTTCAAGGGAGATGTTCGGAGTGAGGGATCGCTTTGCCCTCCCCTCAAAATTACGTCCTCTGGCCTCCCCGGCGGCAAGACAAAAATCGCCGGAGATATCTCCAGCCAGTTCCTGTCCGCTCTGCAGATGGTCGCCCCCTATGCCCAATTGCCTGTTGACATCGAGGTCACGAGCGAGCTTAACTCCAAACCCTACGTGGATATGACCCTCTCTGTAATGTCCGATTTTGGCGTGGAGGTAGAACGGGATGGTTACAAATTTTTCAGAATCCCCCTTACCCATTACCAACCACGAGCAACGTATCCCATAGAATCCGACGCCAGCGCCGCCTCCTACTTCTTCGCTGCCCCTGCAATCTGCGGTGGAACAGTGAAGGTTAGCAACATCTCACGGCGCTCGGTGCAGGGCGATATCGCCTTCCTGGACATCCTCGAAAAAATGGGATGCACCCTCGAAGAGACCGGCCCCTGCATACTGGTCACCGGTCAATCGGACTTACGCGGCCTCGACGTAGACATGCGCGACATCCCGGATACGGCCCAAACCCTGGCAGTGGTGGCGCCCTTTGCCTCCACGCCCACCCGCATCCGGGGCATCGCCTCGGCCCGCCTCAAGGAAACTGACCGGGTCCACGCGACCTGCGTCGAGCTCTCCCGATTGGGGGTGAATGTAGATGAGCACGAAGACGGCCTGACGATCTATCCGTGCGACGACTTCCACCCGGCGACTATCCAGACCTACAACGACCACCGCATGGCGATGGCCTTCTCGCTGATCGGCTTGCATGTGCCGGGGATCTTCCTGGAAAACCCTGCCTGTGTTTCGAAAACGTTTCCAGATTTTTTTGAGGTGCTGGAACAGTTAAAGGAAACAGGTAGACAGGGAACAGGCGGATAAGAAATTGGCTGCATTTTTCAACCTCGGTCTAATCGGTTACCCGCTTGGCCACAGCCTCTCGCATAAAATACACAAGGCGGCACTGCATTTCTGTGGTCTGGATGGAGATTATTCCACGTTTTCTGTTCCTCCTACCGATCTGCAAGTCCTAAAAAACCTGCTCGCCCGCGTCCGCAGCGGCGACATTCAGGGGTTGAACGTCACCATCCCGCACAAGCAGAGCGTCATCCCGTTGTTGGACGAGCTGACCCCAACAGCGACGGCGATCGGTGCGGTCAATACCGTTTATATGCGAGAAGGCCAATTAACCGGCCACAACACCGATGCGCCGGGATTCTTGGCTGATTTGCAAAAATTCTTAACCACGGAGACTCGAAGACACAGAGACACGAAATTTGTCTTAGTTCTCGGTGCGGGTGGCTCGGCGCGTGCTGTGGTTTATGCATTAATCAATGATGGCTGGGCTGTCACCGTCGCTGCCCGCCGGTTGCAACAAGCGCGGGAACTCCTTGCTCAATTTTCAAATTCCAATGTTCGACTCTCAATGATCGAATACCAACCCCCTAATCTCCAGTCTCTAATCTCTAATTTCTCTCTCATCGTCAACACCACCCCGGTCGGCATGTCGCCTGACAGCGATGCCTCTCCCTGGCCGGCCGGTTTGTCGTTTCCCTCAAACGCTTCCGTCTATGACCTGGTTTACAATCCACGCGAGACAAAACTGATCAAACACGCCCGGGCTGCCGGCCTCCCTGCCACCACAGGCCTGGGATTGCTCATCGAGCAAGCCGCCCTGGCCTTCGAAATCTGGACAGGCTGCCAGCCGTCCCGTGATGTTTTACGGAACGCCGCCGAAAACGGATCGCCGCTCACCGCTCACTGATTACTGGTTACTGTTCACCAATTCCTTCCTACTCATACCTGGAGACCCACATGCCCCTACGCTTCCTGACCGCCGGAGAATCCCACGGCCCCGCCCTGATCGCCATCCTGGACGGCATGCCCGCCGGCTTGCGACTCGACGCATCTATCATCGACCATGAGCTGGTTCGCCGTCAAAAGGGCTATGGCTCCGGTGGGCGGATGAAGATCGAGAAGGATGCCGTCCAAATCCTGGGCGGCGTGATGGCTGGCGAGACGACCGGCGCGCCGATCGCGATGCTGGTCGAGAACGCCGACCACGTCAAGTGGAAGGGCAAAGCTATCGACCCGCTCACCACACCGCGGCCCGGCCACGCCGACCTGACCGGCGCGGTCAAGTACGGGTACCGCGACCTGCGCCCCACCCTGGAACGCTCGTCGGCGCGCGAGACGACCATGCGGGTGGCGGCAGGGGCGATCTGCAAACATTTTCTGTCTCAATTTGGCATCCTGGTGGGCGGCTACGTGAAGTCCATCGGCGAGGTTGAGGCCCATTTTGACGGGAGCGATTACCGGTCCCGGTTCGAGGCGGCGGAGCAAAATGACGTGCGCTGTCCCGATCCGGTCGCCGCGGAGCAAATGCGCGCCCGCATCGAAGAGATCATCCACGGAAAGGATACATTGGGCGGCGTCCTCGAAATCGTCGCTTTAAATCTGCCGGTCGGGCTGGGTTCCTATGCCCAGTGGGACCGGCGGCTCGAAGCCCGGCTGGCGCAGGCGGTGCTGTCCGTGCAGGCGATGAAGGGCGTGGAAATCGGGGATGCCTTTGAAAATGCGAAGTTGCCGGGAACACAGGCGCATGATGCGATTTTGCTCCCCTCTACCCTCACCCCTAACCCCTCTCCCTACAAGGGAGAGGGGAATCTGACCCGCCCTACCAACCGGGCCGGCGGCACCGAGGGCGGCGTGACCAACGGCCAGCCGCTCGTCATCCGGGCCGCGATGAAGCCGATCGCTACCACGCTCACCCCGCAGACCACGGTCGACCTGGCGAGCGGACAGGAAGGGCCGACGAAGTACGAGCGCTCCGATTTTTGTCCCGTCCCGCGCGCAGTTCCGATCTTGGAAGCGATGGTGGCCTTCGTCCTGGCCGACGCGCTGATCGAAAAACTGGGCGGCGACTCGCTCGGCGAGATGCAGCCGCGCTTCGAAACCCTGCGCCAAGCCCGTCTCGAAGACCTGCCCATGGACGACCGTCCGCAGGTGTGGTGGGAGTGAACATGCACATTTTTCTGTATGGCCCTTCCGGCTCGGGCAAGAGCACCGTTGGCGAGGCGCTGGCGGCGAACCTGAACCTGCCTTTTTTGGATTTGGATACCGAGATCGAAGCGCAGGACGGGAGAACGAATCGCAGAGATCATCACGAATAAGGGGGAAGCGCTCTTCCGGGACCTGGAAACTGCTGCCCTTAAATCGGTTGCCTCCGGACCCGAAACGGTGGTTGCCCTGGGCGGCGGGGCCTTGCTGTGCGACGAAAACCGTTCCCTGGCTGAAGCGACGGGACAGGTTATCCTGCTCGAAACGGACCTCCGGACGCTCGTCCGGCGGCTCTCCCAGGACGAGAACGAGCGCCCGCTGCTGGCAGGGGAACTGAAAACGAAGCTTGCCGCCCTGCTGGAACGCAGGCGAGAGCATTACGCTTCCTTTTCCCTGCGCGTGGACGCCTCTCAATCGCCCGAGCAGGTCAGCTTGGATCTCCAGCGCTTGCTGGGCCGCCATCACCTTAGCGCGATGGGAGCGGGTTACGATGCGATCGTCCGGGAAGGCGGACTGGATCAAATTGGCGAAATGCTGCAAGCTCGCAGCCTGGCCGGGCCGGTTTTGGTCGTGAGCGACCAGCACGTTGCTCCCCTTTATGGAGAACAAGTGCGGAACTGCTTGCAAAAAGCGGGCTATGCGGCCAGTCAACTTGTCATTCCGGCGGGGGAGGCGCATAAGAACCTGGAAACGGTCGAGTCCTTGTGGCGCGGCTGTCTGGAGGCGGGGCTCGACCGGAAGAGCACCGTCATCGCCTTGGGAGGCGGCGTAGTGGGCGACCTGGCCGGGTTCGCGGCGGCCACGTTCATGCGCGGTTGCAACTGGGTTGCCCTGCCAACTACGTTGTTGGCGATGGTGGACGCCTCGCTGGGCGGCAAGACCGGCTTCGACCTGCCGGAAGGCAAGAACCTGGTCGGCGCCTTCCACCCGCCGCGGCTGGTGCTGGCGGACCCGGAGGTGCTGTCTACGCTGCCGGAGCGGGAACTGCGTGCGGGGCTGGCGGAAGTGGTCAAGCACGGGGTGATCGCAGACCCGGCCTTATTCGACCTGTGCAGCCAGGGCTGGGAGGCAATCGTGGCAACCCTGCCGGAAGTGGTGCGGCGGGCTATGGCGGTCAAAGTGAAAATCATCGAAGGGGACCCGTACGAAAAAGGTTTGCGCGCTGCGCTCAACCTGGGTCATACCGTTGGGCACGCGGTGGAGCTGGTCAGCGGGTTCAGCCTGCTGCACGGCGAAGCCGTGGCGATCGGGATGGTTGCCGAAGCCCGGCTAGCGGAACGTTTAACGGTGGCAGGACGCGGGCTCGTCCGAGGCGCTGGCAGAGACGCTGGCAGGGCTTGGGATTGCCCGTTGAAATTCCCGAGAGTATGGATCGCGCTCAAATCATCCGCGCGATGAAACTCGACAAGAAAAAGGCAGCAGGTGTGGTCCGGTTTGCGCTGCCGGTAAAAATCGGCGAAGTGAAGGTTGGCGTGGAAGTGAATGATTTAGAGAACGTTCTTTCTCTGCTGGAAAAATCTTAACGCGAATTGCGCGAAATTGGCGAATTTCAAGAATATTTTTCCAACATTCGCGCAGTTCGTTCTTTCGCGGCATTCGCGTTTGAAAAGGATGTGGCATGAAAATTCTAGTCCTCCATGGCCCGAATCTGAACCTGCTCGGCACCCGCGAGCCGGAGGTCTATGGCAGCCTGACGCTGGACGAGATCGACGCCCGGTTGGTGGAGTTGGGCAAAACGTTGGGAGCCGAGGTGACCTGCCGTCAGTCGAACCACGAGGGCGCTTTGATCGACGCGCTTGCACGAAGCGCGTTCCTGGGCGGACGGCGTGGTCTTCAACCCAGGCGGGTATACCCACACCTCGGTGGCGCTGCGGGATGCATGTGACTGCGATCGGCATCCCCGTGATTGAGGTGCACCTGTCGAACGTGTATGCCCGGGAGGAATTCCGACATACTTCGCTGCTTTCGGCGGTCTGTAAGGGCAAAATCACCGGCTTTGGCTGGCAATCTGTATGCGCTTGGGATTAAGGGCTTTGCTGGACTAGGGTTCTTTTCTGTACCCGGCGATCAAGGGGAATTCAGCCGGTTCGCGCTTTCTTGTCAGCCAGGCTGTCAGTGGCGCAGAGGCCTGGCCCAGACCCATGGAACGGGCGGAAGGTCAGCCAGTGGAGCCGCAGCAAATCGCTTAGTTCGCTTAACCGGTCGTAGGTCAGGAAATTTTCGCTTTCCAATGCATCGGAGGCGAAGCCGTATTGCGCCAGGAATTTCGCTTCTCGTTCCGCGACCATTTTTTCTCCCGAAGCCCGCTTGCGGAAGAGCGGGGTGTCCATGATCACGACATCTCCTTGCGGGTCAAGGACGCGCAGCGTTTCTGCGAGGGTTTCCGCATAGTTCTCAGAGTAATGGAAGGCTGCGTTGAAGATGGCCACGTCGGCGAAGCCATCCATGATGGGCAGGTGATTGAATTCGGCCTGGATAGGGGTGAACGCGTGCTCGTAGTACTTCCATACCCCCAGTCCGTCTTTTTCGTTGACCAATAAGTCGACCGCAACCACCCGGTCGCCCTGGGCTGCCAGCCGGTGGGAGAGCCAGCCGTTGCCCGCTCCCAGGTCGAGAACTTTCAGCGGGCGTTGCAATTGGGCCTGGATCGGGGTAAGCAATTTCCTCACCAGCGTATTGAAGCTACGGGCGCGGACCGCCCAGTCTTTCGGGGAGTTGCCGCTCAAGTCTTTGAAGGGCAGAGCCCGGTAGTAGTCGGCATCGGAGGAAGCCACTTCCCCAGAGCGACGGACGGTCTCATACTCCTCGATGAAGCGATGGTAGTGGGCCTGGCTCTCCGGCAGGAGGAAGCGCCAGATGCCTTCGACGTTCCAGTATTCCAGCCCGTCATGCGGACAGACCAGGCGGTCGGACGAAACCCTGTCCAGGCTGGTATGGCAGCGGGGACAAATGAAGAAAGATTGTTTCATGGCGCACATTGTACGCCAGTTTAGGAGGGGGGGACCGCTTCGTTTTACTAAAAGCGGGATAACCGAATGTGGGTTATCCCGCTTTTCAATCGATTTGATCTCTGGCTAATCTGCCGCTACAACCGCTTCTTCGAGGATTTCGGCTTCCGTCGCTTGCGATCACCGGGGGTTTGAAGACCAGGAAGATTGCCATTCATCAGGATGCCCAGGACCGCGGCAGTGGCAATGGCCGGCAGGCCGCTGGGGAAGATGCCCTGCAGGATCGGGATGGGCAGGAAGCCGCCTTCATAGCCGATCTGGCCGCCGATGCCGACGATCATGATTGTCGCTCCAATGGCGAGGTTCTTCGGGTCGAACATGCTGACCTTATGCTCCTGCATGAGCGCGATGCCCTGCATGCCAATCACACCGAACAGATAGACTGCCAGCCCGCCGCTGACGGCCAGCGGGACGGTCTGCACCAACCCGGCCAGCTTGCCTATAAACCCGAGCAATGCGGCAATGATCCCGGCAGCGACCAGTACAGGGCCGGAATAGTTCCGGGTGATGGCCATGAGCGAGTTGTTTTCCCCGTAATTGGTTCCTGCTGTGGCCCCTAACAGACCCTTCAGGGTATCGTCTATACCGTCCAGGATCAGATTCAAGCCGATGTATTTATCCAGCCCATATTTTTCGCGCTTGGCTTCGCTGGCGTATCGGTCTACGTACAGGCTGATCTGGTACAAGTGGGCGGTCGATTCGGGGACGGTGGCAATTGCCATGATGGCGATGCTGAAGATGGCTGTGCCCACTAACGCGCCGCTAAAACTGGGGAAGGTGAAGTGCGGCAAGGCAAACCAGGCTGCATTGGCAACCGGCTCGAAGTTGACCGAACCGGGCGCGATCAGAGCAGAGGTAACGTAACCGACGATCGCGCCCAGAAGCACCGGCAACATGCCAATGAAACCGCGGCCTTGCAAGTAAACCGAGAACAAGATGGTTACCAGCAGGGTGATGATGGCCACTGTCCAGTTTGCGGCGGCCATGCCCAATGCGGATGCAGCCAGGCCAAAACCAATAATGGCTGCCACCGAGCCTGTCACGATGGGAGGCAGACACCATGTCGATTTTGTCTTTGCCCAGCGTGCGAATCACGATCCCGACCAGGATGTTAAACAGGCCGGTGACAACAATACCGGCTTGCATGGTGCTGATAACGTTGTCAGGCACCGGCACCCCAAACTCGGGAAGGCTGCCGGTCATTTGCTGGGCAATGGCAAGGTAGGCGGCGATGTAGCTGAAGCTGGAGCCATAGAACAGCGGGATGAATTTCCCGATGCGCCATTTTGCAAGCAGGAGCGCGACGATCGTGCCCACGCCGGAGACGGTCAATACGGTCCCGATGTGGAAACCACATAGGGCTGCTACCAGCACCGTGGCCGGGAACATCGTCAGGACGTGCTGAAAACCCAACAAAACAAGTTGAAAGGGGGGAGGGGTGTCGTTCGGTAGATAGCCGCTCACGCTATTTTTAGCCATTTCAAGCTCCTTTTCGTTTTTCTTTTATAAGAGGGAAACCAGGATATTACTTTTTTACATCAACTTTTATCATCACCTCCAAATAAAAAACGACCCCGCAAGCTCCTGCATGGTGTTGAAAAGAAGCAACACTTGCTATGATAGGGTGGTGTGGCAATTGTCCTGGAATAATTAACGGCGGGGGATGGTGCATGTTACAGGGAATAACCCCACTAATGCGAGAAAGACGCGGTTGTTTATCTAATTTTCCATGAAAGTAAAGAATCCTGCCTTCGTTGCGTTATAATCTTACAAAGCTGCTCATATTTATCTAAAACAGTTGCCATCAAAACCTTACGAGGAGAGACATGTTACTGAAGGGCGACGTTGTGATTCAAGCACCCCGCAAAAAAGTCTGGGATTTTCTTACCGATCCGAACCAGATAGGACCATGTGCGCCCGGTGTAGAGAAGATCGAAACCATCGAGCCAGACAAAAGGTACCGGGGGGTCATGTCCGTCGGGCTTGGCTCTGTGAAAGCCAAATTTAACGGGGAGGTCGAAATCCTTGTGCTCGATGAGCCGGATTATGCTAAATTAAAAGCCCACGGGGTTGCTACCGGAAGCGCGGCGGACGTGATCAGCGAAATGCGCCTCAGCGACGGCTCGGATGGCGCCACCCTTGTTCACTGGACCGCGGATGTCAAGGTTTCGGGACAACTGGCCAGCCTGGCTTCCCGGTTGATGGGCCCGGTCTCGCAAAAACTTGCCGCCGTTTTTTACGAGGAAGTCCGCAAACGGATCGAGATGGAGGATGCGCAAGCCTGAGCCCAGGCGAACGGAATAAAGAATGCGGGATATCCTTAATGAACTGCAACGTTGGTTAGAAGAAGGTCAGTCCATTGCCCTGGCAACTGTCATACAAACCTGGGGTTCCTCTCCGCGCGACGCCGGTTCGAAGATGGCGATCACTTCCGATGGGAAGTTTGCCGGTTCGGTCAGCGGGGGATGTGTAGAAAATGCGGTCATTGAAGCGGGAATGCATACTCTGAAAACCAACAAGCCGCAGCTCTTGCACTTTGGCGTATCAGACGAAACCGCCTGGGAAGTGGGGCTGGCGTGCGGGGGAAGCATCGATGTTTTTGTTAAACCACTGGCTAACAGTTTCTTTAAGGATCTGCTGTCTTTCATAGAAGAGGAGCGACCGGTCATAACGGCCACGGTCGTCCGCGGTCCGGTTGATATTTCAGGCAGTGAAACTTTATTAGAGGATAGCGATCAAATTACAAATTGGCTAGGGAATGGGTGGGATGAACAAGTTTCTAAACTGGCGTCAGAAATCCTGGCTTCTGGAACATCTCGATTGGTTGCCTTGAGCGATGAAATCGACCTGTTTTTTGAGGCAATCTTGCCGCCTCCGACACTGATCGTAGTGGGCGGAGTCCATATCACTGTCGCTCTGACGTCCATGGCCAAAACGCTGGGCTACCGGACGGTCGTCATCGATCCACGCCAGGCTTGGGGGAATGAGGGCCGGTTCCCGCAGGTAGATGAATTGATCCGGGCCTGGCCGGACGACGCCTTTGGACAAATCGAAGTAAGCGGCTCGACAGCCATCGTCATGCTCACCCATGATCCCAAGATGGATGATCCCGCTTTGAAGTTTTCCCTGTCCAGTCCCGCATTTTATGTCGGCGCGCTGGGGAGCAAGAGCACCAACGCGAAGCGTCGCGAGAGGTTGCTGAACGCAGGGCCTCAGCGAATCGCAACTGTCCCGCCTGCACGCGCCGATTGGCCTGGATATCGGGGCGCGATCGCCCGAGGAGATTGCATTGGCGATCATGGCCGAGGTCGGTGGAAAGCCGTCGAAAGCGGGAGCAGGCAAAGGCTGAGGTTGAAGCGGTTCTACATCCAGTTAATCATTGAGGTTCGTTCATGAAACCAGCTCCATTCGAATATTACGCTCCCGATTCCATCGAACAGGCTTTGGAGTTGATGCGTGCGCACGGCGAGGAAGCTAAAATCCTGGCGGGCGGACAAAGCCTGGTGCCGGCGATGAATTTCCGGGTGGTCCAGCCATCTATGCTGGTGGATATCAACCGTGTGCCGGACCTGGGGTACATCCGGGAAGAGCGCGATGTGCTCCGGGTTGGGGCGATGACGCGCGAAAGGCAGTTGGAATTCGATCCGTTGATCGCGAAACGGACCCCGCTCCTGGCGGAAGCGCTGCCGTTCATCGCCCACCCGCAGATCCGGAACCGCGGCACTATCGGCGGGAGCCTGGTCAACGCCGACCCTGCGGCGGAACTGCCCGTCCTGATGCTGGCCCTGGACGCCCGGCTGAAGGCGCGCAATGTTTCCGGCGAGCGCTGGATCGAAGCAAACGATTTTTTTGTAGGCATGTTCACCACGGCCCTCGAAGCGGATGAAATCCTGGTTGAGATCGAGCTGCCGGCGATGCCTTCCCAGACCGGTTGGTCCTTTATGGAGGTGGCCCCGCGTGCGGGAGATTATGCCCTGATGGGTGTTGCCGCGCTCCTGACGTTGGCGGAAAACGGGAAATGCAGGCGAGCAAAGCTGGTGTATTTGAACGCCGGAGACGGGCCGGTGGATGCAAAGGAAGTGGTCAAACTGCTGGAAGATGAAATCGTCGATGAAACATTGATCGAATCCGTTGCCGCACAAGCGAGCGAAACCGAAATCACCCCTTTTGGGAATGTGCACGCTTCGCCGGAATTCCAGGGACATCTGGCAAACGTGTTGACGAAAAAAGCGCTGCGACAAGCGCTGGGTCGAGCGGAGGAAAGCCTGCCATGACGCTCTTATTTCCTGTGACCATTACTGTCAACGAAAAAGAATACACGCGCGAAGTGGAGCCGCGCCTGCTGCTCAGCGACTTCCTGCGCCACGAGCTGGGCCTGACCGGCACGCATGTCGGCTGCGAGCACGGCGTCTGCGGGGCCTGCACCATTTTGTACGACGGCCAGTCGGCCCGTTCGTGCTTGATGTTCGCGGTCCAGGCCGATGGCCATCATATCAGGACCGTCGAAGGGTTGGCGAAGGACAAAGACAATTTACACCCGATCCAGCAGGCCTTTTGGGAGGCGCACGGACTGCAATGCGGTTACTGTACGCCTGGGATTTTGATGACCCTCGTTCCTTTCCTGGAAGACAACCCGGACCCGACGGAAGATGAAATCCGCCACGCGCTTTCCGGCAACTTGTGTCGTTGCACGGGGTACCAGCATATTGTGGATGGGGTCAAGCTGGCGGCGGAGAAGATGCGCTAGTTGGGTTCCAGTGGCTGAGTGGTTTCGAATGGCAGGAGAGATTGCAATTTGAGAATAGAGATTGGAGATGATGGAGCAGGCTGAGTGGGCTCGCGGATTTCGCGAGGGCGCGGTATAAGTTGCAGAGTATATCTCTCAAGTGGAGAGATGTTTTTTCCGCGCGCGAGCCATCGGTGCTGGCCTTTCTGCCGGAAGAAGGGCGCTTCGATCGCTTATGCCAGGAAGCGGAAGAACTGCTATCTCGCTATCCGGATCCCAAAAACTCGTCCGACCCTTTTTGGATTGATGGTCGGTGTGAAGGATATTTTCCATGCAGACGGATTTTCTACCCAAGCAGGCAGCCAGTTGCCATCCGAAGAATTGCAAGGGCCGCAAGCTGAGAGCGTCAGCAAGCTCAAAGACGCTGGCGCGCTTGTTCTAGGAAAACTGTCACAACCGAATTTGCGTATTTCACGCCCGGTCCCACGCGCAACCCGCACAATCCGGAGCACACGCCTGGCGGATCGAGCAGCGGGTCCGCGGCGGCGGTGGGAGCGGGGCTGTGTCGCTGGCGCTGGGGACGCAGACCATCGGCTCGATCATCCGTCCGGCTGCGTTTTGCGGCGCCGTTGGGTTCAAGCCAACCTATGAGCGTGTCTCTCGCGACGGTGTGATCCCGCTTTCGCCTTCGCTGGATCATGTGGGATTTTTTACGCCCGATGTTGCATACGGAAAGTGGTTGCGAATGATTGTAATTGGAGATTGGATGCTCGACAAGCTCAGCGTAGCGGATTAGAGATGAGTGGACGGAAGCCGGTCCTTGGGATTCCGATCGGACCGTACCTTGAATGTGCTTCCGACTATGCCCTGGCCTGCTTCCGCGCAATCATGCGAAGTCCCTGTCTGATGCGGGATACGAGTTGCGCCGCGTCCACGTTATGTACGATTACCAGGAGATTCGCGACCGGCATGATCTGATCCTCGCTGCCGAAGCTGCACAGGTACATGCGGACTGGTACCAAAAATATGAAAGCCTGTATTCGCCAAAGTTCAGCGAACTGATCAAACGCGGTCAACCAATTCCCATTCCACGGTTACAAACTGCTCTCAAAGCTCGCAATAAATTCCGTGACCAAATGACGGAAACGATGAACGAAAACGACATCGACCTGTGGATTTGCCCGCCAACGGCCGGTCCCGCCCCGAAAGGATTGCACAGCCACGGGCGATCCGGTGATGGATCTTCCCTGGACCCAGATTGGCTTTCCTGCCCTCAATTTTCCCACAGTAAAAAGCGATGAAGGCTTGCCGATGGGGCTGCAAGTCGTTGGCAAATGGGACCATGGACGAAGAATTATTGCATGGGCCGCAGGAATTGAAAAGGTGGTGAGCCAGGCATGAGCGTCATAAAGTGGGATGTCCGCGCTGGGGCGTATTACGACTCGGTGGTGTTGATGCAGTTGCAGCGAGGTTTGATAGAACTGCCCGGTGTGGAAGACGCGGGCGTGGTGATGGCCACCCAGGCCAACCGCGACCTGCTTGCTGCCAATGACCTCTTGCCCGCTTCCATCGCCGCCAAACCGGACGACCTGTTGATCGTGGTAAAAGCGGACACGGAAACGTCAGCAACGGACGCCATCGAGAAAGTGGATGAGTTGCTTGCCCGCCGGAAATCGATCCACCGTCTCGCAAGATTTTCGCCCGCACAGCCTGGAAGCCGCAGCTAAAGCAACTGCCCGAAGCGAAACTGGGTCTTGGTGTCGGTCCCGGGCCGCTATGCGGCGGGCGTTGCCCGGGAAGCGCTTGAGCTTGGCAAACATGTTTTTCTCTACAGCGATAACGTCTCCTCGAGGACGAAATCCCCTTAAGCAATCTGCCCGCGAGAAAGGGCTGCTCGTGATGGGGCCAGACTGCGGCACGGCCATCATCAACGGCGTCGGGCTGGGGTTCGCCAACCGCGTCCGCCGCGGACCGATCGGGCTGGTCGGCGCTTCAGGGACGGGGACGCAGGCTGTCACGGCTCACATCCACAACCTTGGCTCGGGCATTTCGCATGCGATCGGCACAGGCGGGCGCGATCTCAAATCAGAAGTCGGCGCGATCACCGCCCGCCAGGCCTTGGCGTTTTGTCGCGCGATCCCGATACGAAAGTCATTGTACTGGTTTCCAAACCGCCCTCCCCGGATGTGGCTACCGGATTGCTCTCCGCCGCCCAAATGGCGGGCAAACCGGTTGTGGTCTATTTCATCGGCTATCCCGCGCCAGGTCGAAGGATTGGCAACCTGCATTTTGCGGTTAGTTTGATGGAAGCGGCCGGAATTGCGGTGGAGATTGGAGGAAAGATCGAGGACGGGGGCCGGAGACTATGAGCAATTCTCTACGTCTCCACTCTCTATTTACGAGGCCTGTTCTCGGGCGGCACACTTGCTTATGAAACATTGCTTGGCTTACAGGCAACGTTGACACCCATTTATTCCAATGCGCCAATAACGGAAAACCAAACCCTTGCCGATCCGCTCAAGAGCGAAGCCCACAGCATCATTGATCTGGGCGATGAATTCTTCATGGTCGGACGGCTGCACCCGATGATCGACAACGATTTGCGGATCCGGCGGATGAGTCAGGAAGCGGCTGACCCGGAAGTGGGAATGATTTTGTTCGATGTCGTCCTCGGGGAAGGCGCGCATCCCGACCCGGCGGGGGAGTTGGCTCCGCTGATTAGGGAAATCAGAGAAGAGAGAATTGAAGACTGGAAAATTGGAGATCCTGGCTATTGTGATCGGAACGGAGGAGGACCCCCAAAATCTGCAATCTCAAATTGACCAACTGGAAAATGTAGGAGTGACTGTCTTTCGCAATGTCAGCGAAGCAGTCGAGTATATGAGCTTGCGATTCGATCAGCGGGCAGCAGGGCGAGTATCCAACCGTCGATCTCGATACTTTGAAACAACCCCTGGCTGCGATTAACGTGGGACTGGAGTCGTTTTACGAAAGCCTGATCTCGCAGGGCGCACAAGCCGTTCAAGTAGACTGGCGTCCGCCGGCGGGCGGGAATGAGAGCTTGCCTCTTTACTGGCAAAGATGAAAAGTAGAGAATAGAGAGTAGAGAATAGAGAATAGGGAAATTAATTTCCAGTCTTTGTTCTTCTTTTGATGGAGATGGAGAACAAGATGAACATTGATCAAGCGAATACCATGGCTGTCAACCGTCTGATGGAGTCGTCGGCCTATTTTGAAAGCTGTTGCCCCGGCGAGAGATGTGATCCCGGGGATGAAGGATAACCTGTTCCTGCACGCTGGTCCGCCCATTGGGTGGGAGCGGATGTCGGGTCCGCTGCGGGGGGCGATCATCGGAGCGATGTTGTTCGAAGGGCTGGCGGCGAATGAAACGGAAGCAACTGCCATGGTGGAAAGAGGCGAGGTCGAGTTCGACCCCTGTCATCACCATGGGGCGGCCGGTCCGATGGCGGGCGTCATCTCCGCTTCGATGAAGGTCTATGTGGTGGAAAATGCCGAACGTGGAAACAAAGCTTTCTCCGGCCTTAATGAAGGCTATGGAAAAGTTCTGCGTTACGGCGCCTATAGCGAAGAGGTGCTGAAGAAACTGCACTGGATGAACGATGTGCTGGCTCGGCGCTGGCTGATGCGCTGGCGGGCTCGACGGCCTTGACCTGCGCGCGCTGATCGCGGAAGCCCTACACATGGGCGATGAGGGACATAACCGCAACAAGGCGGGCTCGTTGCTCTACCTGAAATTAATTTCTCCGCTGATTGCCAAAGTTGTCAAAGACAGCGCGACCGAAGCGGAAGTGCTGCGTTCTTGGGAGACAACGCGCTGAGCGTCTTAAATCCGGTCATGGCGGCCTGTAAAGCGATGACCGATGCAGCGCACGGGGTGGAGGGCAGCACGATCGTCACCACCATGGCGCGCAACGGCACGGATTTTGGGATCCGGGTCAGTGGGCTGGGGGAGAAACAATGGTTCACCGCGCCTGCGGAAATCCCGGTCGGTTTGTTCTTCTCCGGTTTTTCCCAGGAAGATGCGAACCCGGATATCGGCGACAGCGCCATCACCGAAACGGCCGGCATCGGCGGCTTTGCCATGGCGACCGCTCCGGCGATCGTCACCTTCGTGGGCGGCACGCCAAAGGACGCCATGAACGCGACCCTCGAAATGTACGAGATCACCTTTGCCGAGAGCAAATATTTCACCATGCCCGCGCTCGATTTCCGCGGTACGCCGACGGGAATCGACCTGCGCAAAGTCGTGGAACTGGGCATCACCCCGCGCATCAACACCGGCATCGCGCATAAGAATGCCGGCGTGGGTCAGGTAGGGGCAGGGTTGGTGCGGCCGCCGTTGGAGATCTTTGAGGAGGCGTTGCTGGCGTTTGCGGAGAAGTATGATCTATAAAAAGAGATTGGAGATTAGAGATTGTCATGGCGACTTCATTGGAGGATTTAAGAATTTTGAAGGCGGCAGAAGGAGTTGCCGACTCTGTTTGGAAACGTGTTGTGCAATGGGAATGGGTTTGCTCGCGATGTAGTGGGAAAACAACTTGCCAGGGCGACTGATTCTATTGGGGCGAATATTGCCGAGTCGTATGGGCGTTTCAATTATGGGGAAAAGCTCCAGTTTCTTTATTATGCAAGAGGCAGCCTGTTCGAAGCCAAGTATTGGCTCAATCGCGCTCAAACTCGCGAGCTTATTTCTTCTGCTGAAACAAGGGAATATGCATCACGCCTAACAGACGTTGCTAGACAATTGAATGCCTTTGCCGAAAGTCTCAAAAAACAGCGTTCCATAAGTAAAACCAAAACAATTCGTGAACTGGCAGCAGAGTACCAAGTTGATTCACCTGATGAATACCCCGAAACCTTATTTGATGAAACCGATCTTCATCGGCTGGAGAACTAATCTCAAATCTCTAATCTCCAATTTCTAATTCAACATTCTCTAATTCTATAATCTCTGGAGGAAACCATGAAAATCTACGACCTATCCCAAGACCTCAACCAAGACGCATCGTTTTGGCCTTTCTACCCACCGTTCGAAGTGAAGTACATCAAGCGCAAATCGGAACAAGGCGTCAATGCACAGTATATCCAGACTTCGAACCACATGGGCACGCATTTGGATGCGCCGCGGCACTTTGTGACCAAGGGCAAGACCATCGACCAGATTCCCATCGAGTGGTGCTACGGCCCCGGCGTGATTGTGGATATGAGCGACATGCTGGATGACCTGCGCCTCTTCACGCCTGAAGATATCGAGAAGCGGGCCGATGTGCAGGAAGGCGATATTCTGTTTATTAACACGGGCTGGCATAGATATTCATACTTCAGCGAGGAAGCCGATGAGGAGAGATATATTCTGCGCCATCCAGGTCCGCATCACAGTATCTGTGAGTGGCTGCTGGACAAGAAAATCCACATCTGGGGCGTGGACATGATTTCTACGGACCACCCCATGAACCTGCCCATTGGGCGCTTTCTCGGCAAAGGCGGATTAGAACACTGGCAGAAAGTCCGTGCGAAAACGGAAGCCATTTATGGCGCGGACAAAATGGATGAGTTGTTCCCTGAGTCAGCCTATCAGTTGACCCACAACGCCCTGTTCCCGCACGATTGTATTCATGTGGAGAATATGGGCGGTGACATTGGCTTGAAGGAACTGCATAACAAGCGCATTACGCTCGGCGTGTTTCCCTGGAAGTTCAAAGGCGGGGAAGCGGCGTTTTGTCGCGCGGTGGCGTGGGCGTAATCTCTCGTCTCCAATCTCAACTACCGACAAAAGCAGAGATTGGAGAGCAGAGACTGGAGGCTATATGGCAACTCGATATTTCGGCGAACGGATCAAACGCAACGAAGACCCGCGACTGCTCACGGGGCAGGCTTTATACGTGGACGACGTGGATTTGCCGAATATGCTCCACGCGGCGTTTTTGCGCAGCCCATATGCGCATGCGCGCATTAACAACATCGACGTTTCGCAGGCGCTTCAACGGGAGGACGTGGTTGCCGTGTTCACTGCGGACGATTTAGGCGATTATTGGAAGCCTGGTCCGCTGCTGGTTTCGCCGCCGCCCGTCGACAACGTTGTCTTCAACGAGCGCACTCAGGTTCCCCTGGCAAAGGACAAAGTCAAATTTGCCGGGGAACCGATTGTGATGGTGTTAGCGGAAAGCCGATATATTGCGGAAGACGCGCTGGCCGATATCCAAGTGGACTACGAACCCCTCGCCGCTGTTGTGGACCTGGAACTGGCTCTGGACCCCGACAGTTCTCTCGTCCATGACGAAATCGGATCGAACGTTGCCGCCCATGTCGTGCAGAAGAAAGGGGATTACGAATCAGCCAAGAAAGAGGCTGCGCTCGTAATCAAACGCCGGTTTCGCTACGAGCACGGCTGTGCGGCAGCGATGGAGAACCGCGGCATTGTCGCGGAATGGGACCCGCGCGCGGGCCGGTTAACCGTCTGGGACACCACCCAGGCCCCGGTCGTGATCCGCAACGGGCTGGCGGGGATGCTCGAACTTTCGGAGCGGCAGGTGCGGGTCATCGCGCCGTTCATCGGCGGCGGGTTCGGCCCCAAGATCATGATGTTCTATCAGGAGGAAGTGCTCGTCCCGTGGGTCGCGATGCAGTTGAACCGCCCTGTCAAATGGATCGAGGATAGGGCCGAAAATTTTGTCGCCACCACCCACGAGCGCGGGCAAATCCACGACGCAGAAGCCGCCTTCGATCGAGACGGACGCATCCTCGGCGTGCACGACGTCTTTCTGCACGATACGGGCGCGTATGCTCCGTACGGCTTGACGGTGCCGCTCAATGCGCAGTGCACTTTGCTCGGACCCTATGACATTCAAAATTACTACAGTGAGTTCACGGCTATTTTTACCAACAAAACCATCGTCACCCCCTATCGCGGCGCGGGACGCCAGCATGGCGTGTTCGTCATCGAACGGATGCTGGATCTTGCGGCGAAAGCATTAAATATCGACCGCGCCGAAATCCGCCGGCGCAACTTCATCCCACCGGAGAAGTTCCCATATAACAACGAACTGATCTACCAGGATTTTGCTCCGCTGGTCTATGACAGCGGCAATTACGAGCCGTTGCTGGATCTTGCGCTCGAAAAAATTGAGTATCAGGAATTTATCAGGGAGACCCAACCCAAATTACGCGCCGAAGGCAAACATGTTGGCATTGGAGTTGTCGCCTATGTGGAAGGTACGGGCATCGGACCTTACGAAGGCGCCAAGGTGCAGGTAATGAGCAGCGGGCGCGTTTCGGTGGTTACCGGCGTCGGCACGCAGGGACAGGGCCACTTCACCAGCTTTGCGCAGATCGTTGCCGAGCAGCTTGGAGTCAGCGTGGATAAGATCGATGTCGTTACCGGCGATACCGACCAGTTCTACTGGGGCGCAGGAACGTTTGCCAGCCGGGGCGCGGTGGTTGCCGGCAATGCCATTAATGAAGCTGCAAAGGTTGTGCGCAAAAAAGTCCTTAAATTCGCTTCCGAACACTTCAACGCGCCTGAAGAGGAGCTTGAATTGGAAGACGGCATGGTAAGGGTGCAGGATATACCGCGTATGTCGATATCGCTGGGCGAGCTGGCGGATAAAGCCAACCCGACCAGGGGAGCGGTCAAACCCGGGACCGAACCCGGTTTAGAGGCGACCAACTACTTCGGTCCGGAACGGGGCGCGACCGCGAGCGGGATCCATGCCATGATCCTGGAAGTCGATCCGGAGACGATGCAGATCAAAATCCAAAAGTATGTCGTTGTCCACGATTGCGGCAGGGTGATCAATCCGCTCATCCTGGATGGGCAAATTCACGGCGGCGTGGCGCAAGGCATCGGTAATGCGTTCTACGAGCGACTGATTTACGACGAAAACGGGCAACTGCTCAACGGCACGTTCATGGACTATCACCTGCCCACCAGCCTGGACGTACCGCGCATCGAAACGGGACATGGCGTAACGCTCTCCCCGCTCAACGAAATGGGGGTGAAAGGCGCAGGCGAGGCAGGCGCGATCCCGGTAGGACCGCTGTTTGCGCAGGCTTTGGAAGATGCTTTCTATGATTTAAATTTTGAGATTTTAGAGATCCCGCTGAATTCGAATCGATTGTGGGAGTTGGTGAGTGAGAGATTGGAGAGTAGAGATTAGAGATTGGAGAGTAGAGGAACGAATCTATTCCACCATGATGACCACTTTTCCTTTGGCATGTCCTTCTGAAACATAGCGCATGGCCTCGGGAATCTCGTCAAACGAATACTTCCTGTCAATCATAGGGCGGACTGTTCCAGCTTCACAAAACTCAGTAATAGCGAGCAAATCCTTTCGATTTTGGGGAACCATCAAAAGACGGATGTTTTTCCCCGTCCTTTTCTTGATCCAAGGGCCCAAAAGCAAAATCTGGAAAAGGGTTGTGACAGAACCGCCGGTGAAGAAATAGGTTCCATTGGGCTTTACGGAATGCGCATAAGCAAAAACTGAACGATGCGCAATAAGATCTAAAATCAGGTCATATTGATTTTTGTTTCTGGTGAAGTCTTCCCGTGTGTAATCGATGACATGGTCTGCGCCAAGCGAGCGCAGGAAGTCTATTTTGTCCGTGTTGTCCACGCCGGTCACTTCAGCCCCGCGTAACTTGGCAAGCTGGATGGCAAACGTCCCTGCGCTGCCACCAGCGCCGTTGATGAGAACCTTTTGACCCGGCTGAACCTGTCCTTTTTCCTGAATGCCATTCCACGCGATTACGCCACCTTGTGGGATAGCTGCTGCTTCCTCGAAGGTCATGCCGGTTGGCTTGCGTGCCAGTGTTTTTCCATGGGTGCAAACATATTCCGCAAATCCGCCGTGATAGCCCGGGATTTCTCCAAATACTTCATCCCCTGGATGAAATTCCGTGTTGTTTTTGCCCACCTCTTCCACCAGCCCGGCGATGTCCGAGCCGAGAATTGAATTGCTCGGCTTTCGAAGCCCACTCATGCGGGTGTACAGCGGCCTGCCGATCAATCCTTCTCTGTCAGATCCATTGATGGATACTGCATGAACCTTGATGAGCACTTCATCATCTGTGGGCGTAGGTTTTGCAACCTCCTGGAGCTGAAGAACATCCGGCGAACCATATCTTTCATATACAATGGCTTTCATATGTTTCCTTAAAATCGTTATGATTCCTTCGAGATCGGAATGAGCGCGTTTGTAGCCTCCCCGTAGCTCCAACCATCAAGGTCTGGAGGAGTTATTCCAAGAGCGCTCATCATGCTGCTGATTTGCTCGCGGTGTTCGTGTGCATGGTTGATCGCTTGAAGCATAACCACCCAAGGTTTTACATAGTATCCGTCCCTTGTCTGGAGTTGAGACTTGAGGGGTTTTTGCTCCCCTCTCGCCAGAGCCAGCAACCCTGCTCCGGTTCTGTTCACGGACTCCTCCAAATCGGCAAAGACTACGCTTGATGAAGCCAATCTCTCTTCAAGGGGTAGAGTCAGGGTTCCAAGGTAACTTTGCTGCGAGCCGACAAGGTGAACCAATGTGCGGCGAATGGTCCCCTTCGTGACGGAATGCGGTTCCGCGTCGAGCTGTTCGTCACTCAGGCTGGAGCAAGCCTCGATGATTTTTTGATTCGCCCAGTTATTATGTTCAAACAACTTCTCAAGAAAATTCTCGCTCATAACAAGACTCCTTTTTGGCGTAATTCTATATAATAGACCATATTTCGAATTATACGCGATGGAAACGGATGATCCTTATTACAGGCGCAAGCGGTAAAACAGGCAGGGCTTTGGTCAAGACGCTCTCGAACGTTGGGAGTGTTTGCGCGTTCGTTCATCACGAAGAACATGTTCCGCTTCTAAAATCGTTGGGGGCGGAGAAAGTCCTCGTCGGTGACTTGCGCGATGAAGCTGGAATTCGTTCCGCCATGAGAGGCGTCCGTGCGGTGTATCATATTTGCCCGAATATGAGCCCGGACGAAGTCCTGATTGGTAAATTGGTCATTAAGGCGGCCTGCGACCGTAGTGTTGCGCATTTTATCTATCATTCTGTGCTGCATCCACAGACGGAGAAGATGAAGCATCACTGGCAGAAGATGAGGGTCGAAGAGATGATCTTCGAGTCAGGATTGCCGTTCACAATCCTGCAGCCTGCGCCATATATGCAAAACTGGCTGGCAGGCTGGAAAAACATCGTTGAAGAGAGCGTGCTGCGCGTTCCATATTCCGTGCATGCGAAATTCAGCTTCATCGACCTGGAAGACCTTGCCGCAGCAGCTACAATTGTGTTGACCGAGGCAGGGCATACCAATGTGGTTTATGAAGTTGCTGGCACAGATCCGATGTCACATGTGGATATTGCAGAAATCTTAAGGCCCGTGTTAAAGAAGGATGTCCGCGCGATGGAAGAAGAGATCAGAGATTGGAGATTGCGAGCGAAGGGGATGAGCGAGTATGCACTTGAAAATCTGGTTAGGATGTTTGGATACTATGATCAGTGGGGACTGCCAGGAAACCCAAACGTTTTACGCTGGCTCTTGAGACGAGATCCAACTTCAGCGGAGATGTTCTTTCAAAATAACCCTGATAAAGTTGTTGGAGGATTGTGATCATGAACGGGAACCAAATCTTTAGAGGGGGGGCGCGTGGTTGCTTCATCAATCTGGTTATCACATTGTTAGCAATTTGCGCTATGGCTTTCTCTACGAATGTTCATTACCCTGAGCACCGGTCTTGTGGAGGAATGCTGGGGGCCGGCTTTCCGGTGCTCTTCATTTGTGATGATTGGGGAGGAGGATCGCCCACCAGCAGTTGGGGAAAAATTACGTTGGTTGATATTCCCAATGGAGGCGTGAGACCAACCGGCTTTTTTGTTGATTTCCTGTTCTACACGATCTTACTCTGGGTGGCTTGGTTCATCGGGTCGAGGTTTTTCCAAAAACGCGTATCACAGCGGGATCTATGGTTAGCAATATTCATGAGCATGGCATTTATATTTGGTTTCCTGTGTGCATTTTTGACATTTCAGTCGAGCAGTTTATACATGAGCGATACTTATTACCGGACAACACCTACTCCCATAATTCCCTCTCCGACCGCGTTTGGAACTTTGCCGCCTGTAATCGTGCCACCAACCACACCAACAAATCCTTAATTAATATCTCTTCTATGCCGTTGCCTGAATAGGAATGCTATCTCTCAACGCTCTTTCCTGCACCGCCCAAGTAAAAGACTGGCTGGCATCTTCATACCAGCCGCGTATTTTGCATGTCTTTGAACGCGCCTGCAATTTGACAAACGAGCGCAAAGAGGTTCTATCCATTGTTACCTCACAAGTGGGGAATGGTCCATTCAACCTTGTTATTAAAGAAGATATTTGTTTCTCCGGGCACCTTAATATCAAATCGCCTATCTCGATTTCTCAGGCGCAACTCCAACTTGAAGGTTTAAATATCAACACAACAGATGGCAGGCTCTGGTCTCCTCGACCCGACTGGGGGAGCTTGCACAACCACAGAGAAACGGTTATCGATCGAATCAGATCTTTGCGAGCGCGCCTGAGCGAAGCCAAAGCGCAACAGAACAATCCCCCAGCCATAACCTCCATTACCGATTACCAATCCCTAATCTCTAATCTCTCCTCAACACTTGCAAAAAAAGAAACATTCTCGGCAATTACACTCGCTTCCCAGCTAGCCGGCTTAGGCGCTGGCCTCACCCCAGCAGGCGATGATTACATTCTAGGTGCAGTGTTTGCTTTGCAGATCATTTATCCGGCAAAAATTGCAAGCAAACTCGCCAGAGAAATAACGGACATCGCTGCGCCGTTGACAACTTCGCTTTCTGCTGCCTGGCTGCGGTCCGCGGGGAGGGGAGAGGCGGGTATCTTATGGCATGATTTTTTTGAGGCTTTAATCTCCGCTGATCCTTCCGAGATCGAATTGCGAACGGAGAACCTACTTTCCGTCGGGCATACCTCCGGAGCCGATGCGCTTTCAGGGTTTATCGGTACGCTTGCGTGTTGGACGCAATCCGCAATTTCCTAAACTCATCGATTTCCCTCTTGACAAAACAGAATATACGTTCTAATCAGCGGTGAAGAACCGAAGGTTTTTCGCACAAGAATTTTCGCACAATGGGGTAAGGTTGGGGGATGAGCAAACCAAATGGACAACAAACACACTTGATTGACGAAGAGAAGCAGGGTCAAGCATTGGATGAGCAAAAGGCCTTGCTGAAAGCCTTTTGCGGCACGCTGTCTCAATATTTTGGAGGCTGGCAGAAGCTGTTCCGGAGCGTCAGGGATGGACGCAATCCTGCGTTGGTCACGTATCCACTGGAAGGGCTACTGAGCGCAGGGGTGCTGATGTATCTGTTTCGGTTGGGAGCGCGGCGGCAAATCAACTATCAACTGCGGGGGAATGTGCCTTCGCAAGTCAAGTTTAGAGCCTGGTTTGAGGTAGAAGAAGTGCCGCATGGAGACACACTCAACTATGCCTTCAAAAGAATAGCGCCAGGGGAGGTGCAAGAAGTCGTTTGCCGGATGGTGGAGAGCCTGATCCGTAAGAAAATCCTGTATCGCTGGCGACTGTTTGATAACTTTCTGGTTGCGATTGACGGAACGGGGGTGCTGACTTTCCGAGAGCGTCATTGTGAGTATTGCATGACCAGGAAACTCAACAACGGGGAAAGCCTCTACTATCATCCGGTCTTGGAAGCCAAACTGGTCACCGTCAATGGATTTGCTTTTTCGCTCATGACCGAATTTATCGAGAACCTTGATCCACAAGCGGATAAACAAGACTGCGAACTGAAAGCTTTTTATCGTTTGAGCAGACGTCTGAAAGCCCGTTTTCCTCATTTACCAATCTGCCTGTTGCTAGATGGGCTCTTTGCAGGTGGTCCAACCTTTCAACTTTGCCACGATTACAACTGGCGTTACCTGATCGTACTCCAGGAGGCTGATCTTCCCCAGGTTCACCGCACGTATCACCTGGTATGCTCTCAGACACCTGAAAACCATAAGCAGATCCGACTGGGTCAGCAGCAGGAGATCATTCAGAAATATCACTGGGCCAGGCAGATCGATTATCGCGATAGCCAGGACCGTCACCACGCTTTGAATATGCTGGTCTGCCAAGAAACCCGGTCAACTCGCCAGGCAGATACAAACACCACAACCTTCAAATGGCTGACCAACTTCATCCCGACCACCCGCAATGTCGATACGCTGGCCAATCAGGGCGGACGACTGCGCTGGAAAGCCTGTACTGAGCCTGTCGAAGTGTCGAAAACGAAGGCTTCAATATCCAGAAAAACGGCGGCTTCCATCTCGAACACCCTTACAGCCAAAATGAGACCGCTCGTAAAGTCTTCTACTACTTGCTCCAGATTGCCTACTTGCTCTTCCAATTGATCGAGAAGGGCTCCTTGTTTCGTAAGGCTTTCCCTCAAGGTGTCGGCTCGCTCAAGAATATCGCTTTCCGCTTGTTGGAAGCCTGGCGTAACTTGCACCTGAACCCCACTGCTTTCTGTGCTCTTTATTCTGGCCGTTATCAGATCCGCTTTGACTCTTCCTGATCCCAGACGGCATGCCACCTCACCCGAAGCTTCTACCTGCTGATTTGGCCTCTACCAGGCAGAACCTCTTGGTAAGTGTGACATGCCGTAGCCGTGATTCTACCTTGTTTCGAACCTTTTCCTTTTTTGACATCCTATGAGGCCTCCTCTACCCTCTTGCTGAGGCGCTGGTTGCACGCCTATTGCTACCCTTCTCTTTCTGGCTCCCTTGCATCCCTTTTCTTCTCAATAGGTGTTCTTCACCGCTGCGTTCTAATATAAGGTATTGACATATTCCTATATAGGAATATAATAAAGTCATGGCGCGCAAACCTACAACGCACGACCCCTTTAATGCCGTCGCAGAACCCAAGAGAAGAAAAGTTCTTGAAACCATCGGTACTGAGGAACTCTCAGTCAGCGAAATCGTCGAACGGCTCGGTTGGAACCAACCCACAGTTTCGAAGCATTTGGGGGTGTTGAAGCAGGTCGGGTTGGTGAGCGAGAGGCGAGTTGGCCGTCAGCGGCTGTACCGGATCAACGCCGAACGTCTTAAACCCATTTATGATTGGGTCAGTCCTTTTGAGCGGTATTGGAGCGACAGGTTTGATCGCCTTGACGAAGTCTTACAGGAAGTTCAAAAAAAGGAGAAATAGGATGTCCGCAAACAAGAATCAGACGACTGTGACAGCAGAGCCTGGCAAACAGGAAGTTTTCATCACCCGGGAGTTCGACGTACCCCGAGAACTTGTTTACAAGGCGCATATCGATCCGGATTTGTATGTTCAGTGGCTGGGACCGCGCGGGTACGAAATGAGGCTGGAAACGTTCGAACCCGAGAGCGGGGGCAGGTACCGCTACATTCACATCGACCAGGCTGGAAACGAGTACGGTTTTCACGGCGTGTTTCATGAAATCTCTGAGGAACGGCTGATCCAGACCTTCGAGTTTGAAGGACTTCCCGAACCCGGCCATGTGACCCTCGACACGATGCGGCTCGAAGAATTACCCGGTGGCCGGACCAGGATCACGATTCAATCCGTCTTTCAGTCTGTTTCCGATAGGGACGGCATGGTCCAGTCTGGAATGGAGCGCGGCGTCAGAGAAGGCTATGAGCGCCTCGATGAAGTTCTAACAACAATGGAGAAATAGGATCCTCCGTTGGAGTTATAGTTTGCGCAGAAACAACCAGGAAAACCTTATGCCAAAAGACAAAATCGTTTTTACAAATGTCAGTGAATATATTGTCACCTTCCCGGAAGAAACACAAAAACGCCTGCAGGAAATTCGTGCACTCGTAAAAGCCGCTGCTCCGGAAGCGCGTGAGAAAATCAGCTATCAAATTGCCGCATTCGAACTGAACGGAAAAAATCTGATCCATTTCGCGGGTTGGAAAAATCATATTTCCATCTATCCGATCCTCTCCGGAAACGAAGCGTTTAATCGAATCGATCAAGGAATATGCTGACGGAAAAGGCACGTTGAAATTTCCCCTGAACAAACCACTGCCGCTGGAACTGATCACCAAAGTTATCGAACTTCGCATCGCTGACAATTCAAACAATACCAAGACGGAATCAGGCAACAGAAGTAAAGGAGATAAAAAATGAAAAAGATTACCCCATTCTTATGGTTTGATACCCAGGCTGAGGAAGCGATGAGCTTTTACGTTTCCATTTTTAAAAACGCCAAAGTACTTGGCGTGACACGGGGGCCTGATGGAAACGCCTCATCGGTAAACTTTGAACTGGAAGGACAGGAATTCATCGGCTTCAACGCGGGTCCGGAATTCAAGTTCAATGAGGCCGTCTCGCTCTTCGTCGACTGTAAGTCGCAGGAGGAAGTCGATGAACTATGGGAAAAATTGACCGCTGACGGCGGCGAAGAAAGTATGTGCGGCTGGTTGAAGGACAAATATGGTCTTTCCTGGCAGATCATCCCTTCTGAGTTAGGGACGATGCTCGGGGATAAAGACCCCGAGAAAGCAAAGCGGGTCATGGAGGTCATGCTCAAAATGAACAAGATCGAGATCGCGGATTTGCAGCAAGCCTACGACCAGGCATAAATAAATGGTGTAGCGGCCCGTCAATTGGCGGGCCGCCTGATTTTTTATCTCGAGAGAAGGTCAAACATGAAAATCACGACCGTAGACGCGTTTCTAGCCAATCGAGTCCAGCCAGAACACCGTCCAATCGTGCAGGCGCTGCGAGAGGTGATGCGCGCAGCGGCTCCGGATGCAGAAGAAGTCCTCACCTATGGGATTCCAGGCTGGAGGCGGAACCGGATGCTGGCAGTCACCAGTCCCACTAAAAAAGATATTACCTTTGCTTTCTCGAAAGGCGCAAAGTTTGAGGATAAATATGGCCTCCTAAAAGGGGTTGGAAAGGTCTCGAAGCACCTAAAATTCAAGGATCTCGCAGACGTTGATGAAGCAATTCTTAAGTATTACATCGAGCAGGCTCTGAAAGTGGATGCAAGATGAAGGTCTGATTGGTCTGATGCGCGAAAAGGGCAGGAAAATCCGCTGATGAAAAACAGATTTCTTCTCCCTGTTCCATGTTACACTGTAGCAGCTTCAGGATGCAGACAAACGCTGTACGGGCAATGAAAATCTTTTTATCGGATTGTTTTGTTTATTAGAAAACGGGGGCAATTTCATGGCTGGCAGGCATCCCGTCCAGGTAGGAACGGTTCGTCAAGAGAAAGATGTATAATTGTCTTCAATCATGTAATAAAAACCCCACATTCTCAAAGAGAAAACCTGATATGACCCCTCTCCCCGCAATCCTAGGCGGACAGCCTGCTTTCGAAAACAAAATTCACATCGTTCGCCCCGTTCTGCCTGAGTTCAATCAGCTAACGGCTGGCGTTACAGAAATGCTCGATACCGGTATGGTGACGAAGGGACGGCACCTGGAAGCATTCGAGCGCGCCGTTGCCCAACACCTGGGCGTAAAACATGCAATCGGCGTTTCGAGTTGCACTTCCGGGCTGATACTCACTTACCGCGGCCTCGGCCTGAGCGGAGACGTGGTCGTCCCCAGCTTCACCTTTATGGCGACGGTGAGCGCCCTGGTTTGGTGTGGCCTGCGCCCGGTCTTTGCCGATGTGGACGCCGGGACGACCAACCTGGATCCCGCCGCGGCCGAAGCAGCTATCACTCCCGAAACGACAGCCATTGTCGCGGTGCACAACTTCGGCAACCCGGCCGATATCGCTGGCCTCCAAACGGTCGCTGACCGTCATGGTCTGAAGCTGATCTTCGATGCGGCCCACGGGTTTGGCGCGCTGTACCGGGGACAACCGGTTGGTTCGCAGGCAGATGCGCAGATCTACAGCTTGAGCCCGACCAAGCTGCTGATCGCGGGGGAAGGTGGCATCGTTGCCACGGGAGATGACCAGCTGGCTGCCTTTATTCGCCAGGGCAGGGAATACGGCAATGACGGCAACTACAACAGCGATTTCCCGGGATTGAATGCGCGCATGCCCGAATTCAACGCCCTGTTGGGCTTGAAAAGCCTAGAAGCCCTGGAAGCGGCAGCTGAAAGCCGCAATACATATGCCAGCATGTTCCAGGAAGTCATGGGCCGGCTGCCCGGGATTGGCTTTCAAACGATTTTCCCCGGCGACCGCTGTTCTTACAAAGATTTCTCCATTACGGTGGACGCTGAAAAATTCGGCCTTTCCCGTGATGAGCTTGCACATGCGTTGGCTGCTGAAAATATCGATACCCGCAAATATTACGACCCTCCTGTGCACCGCCAGACGGCTTACCGCCAGTATTACGATGGGCAACCGCTTCCAAACACCGAGTGGCTGGCGGCGAATAGTTTGAGCTTTCCCATCTGGTCCGAGATGGATCCGGAGGTGCTGGAGCGCATTTGCGCTGCCGTAGAACAAATTCATTTGAACGCCGAATCCATATCGCGTAAGGTCGCTTCGTAAACAACATGACGATACCAACGTGGATCAGTAAGAAATTTTCATTTCAGGGATTAATCAGGCTCCTGGCAGATACGGTGCTGATTAATGTAGCGACGATCAGCGGTCTCGCCGCTCGTTTGCTATACATTGTGGCTTACGGGAATCCGACTGCCAATATCAATTACCGGGAAACCTTGTGGGAGTATCTGGATTACTTTCGGGGAAGGGTTTTGGCTGCTCACCTTGATCTGCCTGACAATCTTTTTCCTGAGCGGTTTTTACACCTACGGGCGCTTTTATCGGGGCCGCTTTAAGGCCCTGGTTCTTGTACAGGCCGTGACCCTAAGCTACTTGATTTTCGGGTTTATCATCTATTTTTTCAAGATCAACTTCCCGCGCAGCGCGCTGGTCCTTTCCTGGGGGCTTAGCCTTTTGTTTCTGTCGGCGGCGCGCGCCTGGTCGTTCTTGTGGAAAAAGGTGGTCAATATCGAGCGTCTGCTGATCGATCAGCCGGAAGACCATAAGGTCAGACTGGTGTTGGTCATTGGCGGCGCGGGGTACATTGGTTCGGCTTTTCTGCCGAAGCTCTTGGAAAAGGGCTATCAAGTCCGCTTGCTGGACCTGCTGCTCTATGGCACCGAGCCGATCGAGGACCTGCTCGACCATCCCCACCTGGAGATCATGCAGGCGGATTTCCGCCAGATCGACAAGGTTGTGGAGGCGATGCGGGACGTGGACGCGGTCATCCATTTGGGAGGCATCGTCGGTGACCCGGCCAGCGCCCTCGACGAAGGCCTCACGATAGACATCAACCTGATCGCCACCCGCATGATCGCCGAAGTGGCCAAAGGCAGCGGAGTGGGACGCTTTATCTTCGCCAGCAGTTGCTCGGTCTACGGCGCCAGTGAAGAACAGTTGAACGAACGTTCCGGACTGCATCCGGTATCCCTCTATGCGCGCAGCAAGATTGCCTCCGAAAAGGTATTATTGAGCATGGCGGACGACCATTTTGCCCCGGTGACTCTGCGCTTCGGAACCATCTACGGGTTATCGGGACGGACGCGCTTCGATTTAGTCGTCAACCTGCTCACCGCCCAGGCAGTTTTTGATCGAGAAATCCACATTTTTGGCGGAGATCAGTGGCGGCCCTTCCTGCACGTGGGCGATGCTGCCCGCGCAATCTTGATGGCGTTGGAAGCGCCGCGTAGCCTGGTCAGCAATCAAATTTTCAATGTTGGTTCGAGCGAGCAGAACTATACCATCCGCCAGATTGGGAAGATGATTGAAAGCTTTGTGCCGGAGGCAACCGTGGTGGAAAACATGGAAAACGCCGACCTGCGTAACTATTGGGTAGATTTTAGCAAGATCCACGATACGCTTGGTTTTGCCCCCGAGTGGACGGTAGAAAGGGGTGTACAGCAGGTGATCGATGCGATCCAGAGCGGGAAAGTAAGCGATTACCGCGATGCCAAGTACAGCAACGTCAAGTTCCTGACCGAAGAAGGCATCTTCCGGCTGGAACGTAAAGGGGAAGGCTGGGCTTACCAGTTGCTCAACGAAGAGTCGAAGTAAAAGTGAAGATTCACCTGGTCGATGGCACTTACGAACTGTTTCGGAACCACTTTGGCGCTCCGCCCAAGCAGGCTCCTGATGGCCGCCATGTCGGCGCGACGCTCGGACTCCTGAGGAGCCTGCTCCTGTTACTATCGAACCCGGACGTGACCCACGTCGCTTGCGCATTCGATCACGAGATTGAATTGTTCCGCAACGCGCTTTATCCCGGCTACAAAACAGGCGAGGGCACGGACCCGGATCTGCTGTCCCAGTTCCCGCTGGCAGAGCAGGCCGTTTCCGCTCTAGGGATAGTGGTCTGGCCAATGGTTGAGTTCGAGGCCGATGATGCCCTCGGGACCGCTGCAACGCGCTTCAAACGGGAAAAGGCGGTGGAACAGATCGTCATCTGTTCCCCGGACAAAGACCTGGCCCAGTTGGTATCCGGCGATCGGGTCGTGTGCTGGGACCGCCGGCGAGACCTCGTAATCGACGAACCCGCCGTGGTCGAGAAATACGGCGTGAAACCGGTCTCCATTCCGGACTGGCTCGCCCTGGTCGGCGATTCCGCAGACGGCTTTCCCGGGATCCCGGGTTGGGGCGCCAAGTCCGCTGCGGCCGTACTTTCTCGCTTCGAGCACATCGAGTTGATCCCGGACGACCCGGAGACATGGGGGATGAGCCCTGGCCGGGCGAAACGGTTGGCTGAGAACCTGGCGGAGCGCCGCGAGGAAGCTTTCCTCTACCGGCAGCTGGCCACGCTGCGCGAAGATGTTCCGCTCAAAGAGACGGTTGATGATCTGGAGTGGCGAGGTGCGCACGAACAATTGAAGGACATGTGCGCCGATTTAGGCGAAGAAAAAATCCCGGAGCGTATTTCCCGCTGGCGTTGAGCTAGCCTAGAACTGATTATCCTTTAGACCTGAGCGTGCCTATGCCCTTCCTTCACTCTTTTTTTGAAAATGTGCGCAAATACCCTGAAAAAATCGCCCTGGAATTCATTGACCCGCCGCTGCAGCAAATTACCTATGCTGGGCTGGATCAGCTCGTAGGGCACACAGCCGCTACTTGCAAAGCCTGGGGATACAGCCCGGCGACAGGGTGGCGCTGCAGCTTTCTAAATCTCTGGAGTTCATCCTGCTACATATGGCAACTGTGCGATTGGGAGCCATCACCCTGCCGCTCAACCTGGCCTATCCACCTGATGAGTTGAAATATTTCCTGGAAGATTCAGCCGCAAAATTATTCTTCGCCCTCGAAGTCCTCCCGAGAAAAAATCGAGAGTATTGTTCCTGATTTACCTGATCTGCAGGAATGTGTTTTTCATCGATCCCGCCAATCCGAATCGTTTTCAATCTCTGGTCTCCAATTACCACTTCCCGCTTGACAGTAACAATCCTGGGGATCACTTTCAGCTCGACCTCAGCTCCAACGACGACACGGCCGTCATCATCTATACCAGCGGCACAACCGGCCGCCCAAAGGGTGCGGAGATCACCCACGGAAACCTGGCTTCCAATCTGCAGGCCCTCCATGCAGCCTGGGGCTGGCAGCCTGATGACGTTTTGCTCCACGTTTTGCCCATCTTTCACGTGCATGGCTTGTTTGTCGCGCTGCACGGCGCGTTGGACGCAGGCGCGACCACTTTGTTGATGCGCGAATTCGACCCGCTCAAGACGTTGCAATCTCTGGTCGAGCGGCGCTGCACGGTCTTCATGGCGGTCCCCACCATTCACCAGCGTCTGTTGCATGTGCCCGATGCCCGAAGCTACGACCTTTCTCATTTGCGTCTGATCACCTCCGGCTCCGACCGCCTGCCCGACGAAGTTTTCACCGGTTTTCAGGACACCTTTGGACACACCTTGCTCGAACGCTACGGCATGACCGAGACGGGCATGAACTGCTCCAATCCGCTGCACGGTGAGCGACGGATCGGTTCCGTCGGGCTTCCGCTCCCGGGGGTGGAGGTCAGGATTGTAAGGGCCAAATCCGGAGAAGCGCTTGCAGACGGGGAGATCGGGGAAGTGCAGGTTCGCGGGCCGAATGTTTTCAAAGGCTACTGGCGTCAACCGGAAAAGACGGCCGCCTCGTTCTCAGCGGACGGCTGGTTCCACACCGGAGACCTGGGATTCCGCGAAAAGGACGGCTATGTTAGCCTATGCGGGCGTTCCAAAGATTTGATCATCAGCGGCGGGCTCAACATCTATCCTCCCGAAGTGGAGCGGGTGCTGGTCGAACATCCTGCGGTGGCGGCCTGCGCGGTGATCGGCTGTCCCGACCAGGAATGGGGGGAACGGGTCACAGCGGTGGTGGTGTTCCATCGAAGCGAAGCAGTTTCCGGGTCCGATTTGATCGCGTTCTGTCGCGAGCGCCTGGCAGCATATAAATCCCCCAAGTCCGTCATCTTCGTGAACGACCTGCCGCGTAATGCAATGGGCAAGGTCCAAAAAGCAAAGCTGAGAGCAACAGTCTGTCAATGAAGATTAAACGTCCCCCTTTATAAAAAACTGGCGTTCAGAGAAATCAGGTTCCCGAGGATTTGGATTTCACAACTTGAACAATGGCGATATTGGGCCATTCCACCAGGATCATTCGACCGATCTGGCCCGCCATACGTGGGATCCCGGTACGGAAAGCATTTCGAAAGACATTGGGATAGCGGTTTAGCCCATCCACAGCGATCAAGAGTGGACGACAGAGAGCACTGGCACGCACTTGCTGTGCCATCTTCTGCAGGAGTGAGGTATCTCGAGATGCACTCACTGCTCCTCCCAACCACAGACGAGTAGAGACCATCATCGCCATAGCTATCCAAACAGTACCCTGCTGTGTCTTTGCCTTGATCTCATCTGCCTGGACCTGTCCCAGATCCAACTGATGATCTTCCACCAGCCGTTCATGCAAGGCCTGACAGTGTTGTCCCGCTCGCTGCCACCAGCTTCTGACCGTGCGTTCATCAAACTCAAAGGCTTGCACAATCGCCTGGATCGGGCAGCCATACACCAGCAGGGCAATTACCAGCAGCACCAGTTATAGCCTCAAAAGATATCAGCAGGTTAAAAACGGTAAAGAACAAAAGTAGGCTAGAATGAGAAAGACGGCATGTCAGATGCACGAAGAAGTTCTGTCTGGTAGAGGCCAAGAACAGGCAGGGCAGCAGAAGTGAACTGGCATGTCGTTTTGTATCAGGAAGTATCGAAGCGGATCTGGTAGTGGCCGCTGTAGAGGTTACAGAAAGCTTCTTGGCTCAGTCGCAAATTGCGCCAGGCTTCTAGCAGGCGGAAAGCGATATTTTTGAGCGAGCCAACGCCCTGAGGAAAAGCCTGCCGAAAGAGGCTGCCTTTTTCCATCAACTGGAAGATCAAGTAGGCGATCTGGAGCAAGTAGTAGAAGACTTTGCGAGCGGTGACGTTTTGGCTGTAAGGGTGTTCCAGTTGGAAGCCACCATTTTTCTGGATGTTGAAGCCTTCGTTTTCAACCTTCCAACGTAGTCTTCCAGCCTGATTGGCCAGCGTATCCACATTGTGGGCAGTGGGGATAAAGTTGGTCAGCCACTTGAAGGTGGTGGTGTTGGGTTCTGCTGATTGCGTTGGTTTGGTTTCTTTGCAGACCAGCATATTCAATGAGTGGCGACGATCCTGGCTATCGCGGTAATCGATTTGCCTGACCCAGTGATACTCCTGGATGAGTTCCTGCTGCTGACCCAGGCAAATCTGCTTATGGTTTTCAGGTGTTTGAGAGCATACCAGGTGATAGGTGCGGTGAACCTGGGGAAGATCTGCTTCTTGGAGCACAATCATGAACTGCCAGTTGTAATCCTGGCAAAGTTGGAAGGTTGGTCCCCCTGCAAACAGCCCATCCAACAACAAGCAGATCGGCAGGTGGGGAAAACGAGCCTTCAGGCGTTTGCTCAAACGATAGAAAGCCTTCAATTCACAATCTTGTTTGTCGGCTTGTGGATCCGAATTCTCGATGAACTCGGTCATCAGCGAGAAAGCGAATCCATTGGCAGTGACCAGTTTGGCTTCCAGCACCGGATGATAATAGAGGCTCTCGCCATTGTTGAGTTTCCTGGTCATACAATACTCACAATGGCGGCCTGGAAAGTTAACACCCCAGTGCCATCGATTGCCAGGAGAAAATTGCCATACACTCGCCAGCGATACAGGACCTTCTTACGGATCAAGGTTTCTACCATCTGACACACCACTTCTTGCACTTCCGCTGGTACTATTCTTTTGAAAGCATAGTTGAGCGTGTCTCCATGCGGAACTTCATCCACCTCGAACCAGGCTTCAAATTTGGTTTGCGATGGCGTATTTCCACGCAGTTGGTAGTTGATCTGTCGCCGCGCTCCCAACCGAAACAGATACATCAGTACGCCCGTGCTCAGTAAGCCTTCCAGGGGATACCTGATCAACTCGGGATTTCGACCATCTCTAACCCCCTTGAATAGCTTCCACCAACCTCCAAAATAATGATGAAGTGTGCCGGTAAAGGCTTTCAACAAGGCCTCTTGAGCCTCATGCTCTTGATCCTGGGTCTCTTCGTCTAACAAGCTTCTCTTTTGGTGTTTTGAAATCTTCATCCCCCAACCTTACCTCATCATGCGAAAAATCTCGTGCGAAAAACCTTCGCTTCTTCACCGCTCTTTTAATACAAACTGGCGTTCGATAGAAATCATCGAACGCCAGTTTTTATTGCCGCAATCCCCAGTTCGTTAAACTACACTTTCATACGGAGAGTCTTTCGTTTTCGGATGATATGATCCAATGAATTGCCCCCATTATGGTACAATCCAGAATGACGGTTTGTAATTAGACTCCCTCTATAGAGATTTCATCACACCGGGCGGGAATAAGGATATTAGATGAGAATCTCTTCGTAAGCGTTTCAGTTGGTACACCTCTCGGGAGAGTTTGCGTCGCGAAAGCGCACTACAGCAAACCTTGTCCTCTACATTGAAAAACATCGAAATAATAGCGCACAACGCACTTCGCCTTATTTGTTCTCTCTTGGCAGGTAGCGTGTGTTTTGTTTTATAGATTATATAGTCAAAGATATTCATGTGGTATCTAGAGGACAATGCTAAACCTATGATTGGAAAAAAAATATTAATCATCGATGATGATCCTGACTTTCTTAAGTGGATCAGCTTGATTTTTAAAGAAGCCGGGGCCCAGACATTTACAGCTCGTGATGGTCTTGAGGGGATGGGAACTCTATTCACGCAACAGCCCGACCTGATCATCCTGGACATCATGATGCCAGACTTAGACGGTTTTCAGATCTGCCATAGAATACGTCAATTTTCAAATACCCCTTTGATGATGATATCGGCTCTCGAACAGGACCGGCTTTTGCTACAAGGATTGGAAGCCGGCGCAGATGATTTTCTTTCAAAGCCGATCAACCCGGAAATCCTGTTGGCGCGCGCCCGAGCGGTGATGCGCCGGAGCAGACAAAAGAACGCGGGTCCAGATGTTTTCAATTATGACGATGGTCGCCTGGTGATAGATTTCGAAAAACATCGCGTGTTGATTGAGGATAAAGAAATTAAGCTAACCCCTGTCGAGTTCCGCTTGTTGGCTTATATGGCGACCAACGTCAGTCGAGTTCTATCCTATGAACAAATCTTATTTAACATTTGGGGGAACGAGTATATGGGGAATGACGATTACGTGCACGTTTACGTTTCGTACCTGCGCAGTAAGATCGAACAAGATCCTAAAGAACCGCGTTACATTCAGTCAATCCATGGAATAGGCTACATCTTCGAGAAGCAGACGTTTGTGGAAGCGTTCAACCGTCAAACAAAAACGAAACATTCGGCTGTCACCGAAGGTAGTGTATAATGAGGGTGCATTAAGAACAATGATGGAAGTCGTTGGGATGTTGTTCTTATCATGTTGAGGTAGAAAACGAACAACGTTTCAAGAAAATCATTTTTAGATGTGCAATAGGAGTTGCATCCTTCTTGTGTTTTCGTTTTATTTCTTATATTCGGAACCGTCACTTGCCTGTCGCACGGGTAAGTGACGTTTATTTCCAGTCGCTGTATACCGTTTAAATCGGTTTTAAGGTTCGAGAATGTATTTTTGTTAATATGATTGGAAAAAAAGTACTACTCATTGATGACGATCCTGACTTCCTCAAGCTAATCAGCCTGATCTTCAAGGAATCAGGGGCTCAGGCTTTTACCGCTCGGGATGGCCTGGAAGGGATGGGGAAGCTCTTCACCCAACGGCCTGACCTCATCATTTTGGATGTTATGATGCCGGGAATCGATGGGTTTCAAATCTGTGAGCGTATCAGGCAATATTCGAATACGCCGCTGATTATGTTGACTGCCCTGGATCACGATGAGCACATGCTCAAAGGGCTGGAAGCTGGCGCAGACGATTTTCTATCCAAGCCGGTTAACCGCGAAATCCTGCTGGCGCGCGCAAAAGCAGTGCTTCGGCGGAGCGAGCAAAATAACGGCTATCAAGATATTTATAACTACGACGATGGTCGCCTGCAAATCGATCTCGAAAAACATCGGGTGCTGGTTCGCGGGAAACAAATTAAGCTGACCCCGGTCGAGTTTCGCTTGCTGGCCTACCTGGCTACTAACGCGGGGAGGGTCCTGCCTTTTGAGCAAATTCTGGATAACGTCTGGGGGAGTGAGTACAAGGGGAACGACGATTACGTCCACGTCTATATTTCGCACCTGCGTAGCAAGATCGAACCGGATCCGAAAAATCCACGCTATATTTTGTCTATCCACGGGGTAGGATACATCTTCGAGAAGCAGAATTTTGGAGAGGTACTTCCCGGTCAATAGAGAGGGCAATCTTGACCGTTACTTCAGAGGGGATTTTGAATATTAAGAATATTATAAGAATTTTTACAGAAGTAATTAAGAGGATTTAGGTAAAATTAACGAAACGCCACATTTTCGGCATTATTGCAATACTGGTAATTTTCAAGATCTAGTTCACTTGTGAGAGTTGATGTATATTCGCAGGGCCTCTTATATTCGAGATCGAGATGAAAACATCACTTGTCCCGGTAGTGGACAAGTGATGTTTGTTTGGAGCTGGTAAAGGGTGATGAGAGCAAGTGTAGATGAAAAAGTATCGAATAGTATGATTGGGAAGACAATATTACTTATTGATGACGATACCGACTTTCTTAAGGTTAACCGGTTTAATATTCAAAGAGTTGGGAGCACAAGTCATCGAGACTCCAAGTGGCCTGGAAGGGATGGGAAAGCTTTTTACACACCGGCCGGACCTGATCATCTTGGATGCCATGATGTCAGGCATAGACGGTTTTCAGATCTGCCAGCGAATCAGGCAATTTTCGAACACGCCTCTGATTATGCTGTCGGCGCTAGATCAGGATCAGCTCATGCTGCAAGGGTTAGAAGCAGGTGCAGATGATTTTCTGTCAAAACCAGTCAACCCCGAAATCCTGTTGGCACGGGCGCGGGCGGTGATGCGCAGGAGCGACCAAACAACCAACCATCAGGTGGCACTAAATTACAACGATGGTCGTCTGGAAATTAATGTTGAAAAACATCGCGTGCAGGTTCGAGGGAAAGAAGTCAAGTTAACCCCGTTTGAATTCCGCTTACTGGCATTTTTGGCCGGTAACGAGGGCCGGGTGGTATCGTACGAGCAGATTCTGCTAATGTCTGGGGAGGGGAGTATAAAGGCAAGTACGGTTATGTACATGTTTACGTTTCGCACTTACGCAGCAAGATCGAACAGAACTCTAGGAATCCGCGCTACATTCGTTCCATCCATGGGGTGGGATATATTTTCGATAAGGCAGAGCCAAGCGATTATTCTTTGAAGAAACTGCTACTTGAACAGTAGCAAGAGGGATCCATTAGATTTCTGATCCGTGCTGGCTCCTTTTTAATCAGATAGGACTTACGCAAGTGAATAAGAGAGGTCCGAAAATACGGGTCGCGTGCGCAGCACGCGACCCTATTTTCGGTATCTTTTCGCGACCTGTGTAAGTCCTGTCAGACAATCAAAGGTTGACCGTGCTGGGAGTGTGGGAGGTTACACGCGAAAAGTTGAGCACTCCGCCTTCATAGCGGATCGTAAGGCTTTCCCCGTTTAATTCGAAACTTTTTACCGATCGCAACGCATCCAGGTAGTGAGCTTCCTGCTCCATTAATGCCTCGTCGCTGCAGGCCATCAGCGTAGAAACGATATCAGTCATGGAAAGCAGGTTCCTGTCGGACACTTCATATTGCGCGCCAAAGGTATTGCAGCCGGCGGCACCGCCAGCCTGGCTGCCCTCTTCGAACTGCAAGCTGAGGCCCGATCCATCTATCACCGGGGTTTCAGAACCCTGCCGGCCATAGGACACCAATCTCCAGTGGGTGTTTGCCAGGCTGGTTTCGGAGCGGTCATCCCCAGTTGTGGGGTTTCCAACGCTGAGAGGGGCGCATGCCGCCAGGGGGAGGATCAACGCCCCAATTAAGAGATGCACTAATTTATTTCGTCTCATTTTCACCTTTGTTCGATATCCTTGGCGTCGCGGGCGACTCTGGCTGCCTCCCGCACCAACTGGTTGCTATACCCCCATTCGTTATCGTACCAGCTCATAATCTTCACCAGGTCTCCGTCGACCACCTGGGTCATTTCCAGGTCGATGATCGCGGCCCGCGAATCCTGGATAATATCAGAGGATACCAGCGGATCATCGCTCACTCCCAGGATGCCTGTATAGCGCTCGCTTTGCGCTTCATCCCGGAAAATCTGGTTGACTTCCTCGACGGAGGTCTCCCGGCCAGCAACGAAAACAATATCGGCGATCGATCCAACGGGAACCGGGCCTCGAATGGCTACGCCGTCAAACCTGTCCTTCAGTTCCGGCAAAGCTTTTGTGGTAGCGATCGCCGCGCCGGTCGAGGTGGGGACGAAGTTGGCCGCCGCCGCCCGGCCCCTGCGGAACTTCTTGCTGGGAGAATCGACCAGCTCCTGCGAAGAGGTGTAGGCGTGAACAGTCGTCATCATGGCTTTTTTCACTCCAATGCGACGGTTCATGATCTCCATAGGCGGGGTTATCGCATTGGTTGTACAGCTCGCGCAGGAAACAATCCGGTCAGGTTCCCCGGCCTGATGGACACCGTGCACAACTGTGCCAATTCCTTCCCCTTTTACCGGAGCGGATAGCAGAACGTACTTCGCCCCAGCCTGGATATGCTTCTCTAAACCTTCTTTGTTCGTGAACACTCCCGTGCTTTCAATTGCTATGTCCACCCCTAAATCATCCCAGGGGAGTTGTGCGGGGTCCTTGATATTGTAAACAGGGTATTCCTTATCGCCCACGATCAGGCTGTTTTCGGTGTTGCTGACTTCTTTTCCGTAACGCCCGTAAACGGTGTCGTATTTGAGCAGGTAAGCTAAATTCAGTAAATCACAGATTTGATTGACAAAAGGGGCAACTTTGGTAAAAGGTTAGGCACCACCCAAAACCTAGACCAAAGGAGCCCCCTGAGATGATACACCAGTATGAGCTAAAAGCAGAAGACATTCGCGCATACACACTCCAAACGATGAAAGAGCACATAGAGATACCAGCCGATGGCTATTGTTGCACAACGGACATGATTTTCGATGTGCTGATGAAAGCCAGTGCCGAATGCAGCAGTCTGGAAGCAGCCTGTGCAGATTTAGAAGAAGTAGCGGACAGCAATACACTGCGAGAATATATTAACAAGGCTTTACCTGTGAAAGAACTGCGTGAACAAGAAAGGCAAATTAATCAGGCTCTGGCGCATTGCATTCCAAGCAGGATGGTTCGTAAAGGGATCGAGGCGGCGATTGATTTTCATGATGAACCGTTTTATGGAAAACAAGAAAGCACGCGAGCAGTGACATGCAGTGGACAAGCCAAGAAAGGCACAACCCATTTCGTTCGCATCGCGACGGTCTATATCATCTGGCGGCAAGTGCGGCTGACGCTTGCGGTTCATTACGTTTTACCGGGTGAATCAGCGCTGGATGTGCTCAAAATCCTGCTCAAACGCCTGAAAAGTCTCGATTTTGAAGCCAAAATCCTGTATCTGGACAAAGGTTTTGCCGCGACATCCATTGTGAATTATTTGATCCGTCAACATCAGCCTACCATTATCGCCAATCCAATCCGGGGAAAGAAAGGTGGTACACGTGCTTTGTGTCGTGGTCGCAAAAGCTACACAACGGACTATACCTTCAGCGATGGCACCCAGGCAACCATTGCAATGAAGGCTTCTTTGGTCCCCGATAAAACAGGCAAGCTCCGTCGCAAGTGGCTGTCTTTTATCGTCATCCTGCTTGACTGGTCGCCAGACAAAATTTACCAGCAATATCGTCGTCGCTTTGGTGTCGAATGCAGCTACCGCTTGTTGCGCCGTGTTCGCGCTACTACCACTTCTCGCAACCCTGCCTTGCGTTTCTTCCTGTTGGGCATCGGCCTCATCTTGACCAATGCCTGGGTCTTCCTCCGTTGGGAGTTCGCGCGCTTACTCTCCCGTGGCCCGCAACGTGTGGATGAAGCTCGTTTGCGCTTGCATCGCTTTAGCAAGTTGCTCATCCGCTCAATTGAAGACCTCTATGGCACAATTACCGCTATTCCTACTCACCAATCACCGCAATCTGTGATTTACTGAATTTATCTGTTGGAACGATATCGTTCACAGCGGCCACTTCCAGTCCAGGGGTGTCGAGAATGATCTTGAAGACAGCCCTGCCGATGCGGCCAAATCCATTAATCCCAACTTTTGCCATTATTCATCTCCTTCGTCCTTTATAAACCTACAACCCTACCCTAACATAGGGGCCCTCGGTTTACTATGTATCCTGTGAACAACGTCAGGATACAAAAAGGGATACATTAAGGAAGAGAAAGCAAACTCTATATCCAAATCTGTGCATCTCTCATGTAACTATGTACATAGAACAAAACATCCCTTTATGGTATGTTTTTCTTATGAGAAATTTACAGATGCCAGATAAAAAGAATAAAGAGGAAAAGAACAGCGAAAAATTCCAGGACAGCCTGAGACAGGCAGGTTGCTCTGTCACGTCCTTGTTCTGGTTGTTTGCTGCCATGGCATTTGCGTTTTGGATGTTTCAAGGTCTGGGCGCCACTGACGATGCTTCCATGATCAGCTACAGCGAGTTCCGCCAGCAAGTCCAAAACGATAACGTTACCCAGGTCACCGTACAAGGGGAGAAAATCAGCGGGGTTTTTGAACAGCCTGTTAACGAAGGAGAGGGCGATCAGGCAACTACGCTGGAAGCATTCACAACCATTATTCCCTCTTTTGGAGACAACAATTTATTGGACTTGCTCGAAGCCCACGATGTGACGGTAGAAACACAGCCGGCGCAAAGTTTTTCCTGGGCCAGTCTTTTGCTCAACATCCTGCCTTTCCTGCTTCTGGGAGGGGTCGCGTATTATTTCTTGAGGCAAATGAGTGGCCAGAGAAGCAGCATCATGTCGGTAGGAAAAAGCAATGCACGTCTATATGACCGAAAACAAGAGCACATTACCTTCGACGACGTTGCTGGCGCCCATGAGGCCAAAAAGGAACTTGTGGAAGTGATCGAATTCCTGCGTGATCCCGGCCGATTTGAAAAGCTGGGCGGTGAAATTCCGAAAGGCGTTTTGCTGGTTGGCCCGCCTGGAACGGGGAAAACCCTGCTAGCTCGGGCCGTGGCCGGCGAGGCGAACGTTCCGTTTTTCAGCATCACCGGTTCTGACTTTATGGAAATGTTCGTTGGGGTTGGCGCATCCCGGGTGCGAAATTTGTTCGAGGAGGCCAAAAAAGCCTCCCCGGCCATTATTTTCATCGACGAATTGGATTCGATCGGTCGTCGGCGCGGAGCGGGCCTGGGCGGCGGACATGACGAGCGCGAGCAAACCTTGAACCAGCTACTCTCGGAAATGGACGGCTTCGAACCCAACCTGGACGTCATTATTATGGCCGCCACCAATCGACCCGATATCCTGGACCCGGCCCTGCTCCGCCCTGGACGGTTCGACCGCCGTATTACGGTTGACCTGCCAACCTTAAAAGACCGCGAGGAGATCCTTGAAATCCATTCCAGGAACAAACCGCTCGATTCGGGTGTCGACCTGGAACAGATCGCCCGCGGGACCCCTGGTTTCAGCGGCGCCGATTTGCAAAATCTGCTCAACGAAGCTGCCCTGCTGGCCGCGCGTAAGGGGAAAAACGTGATCCAGATGGACGATATCGAAGATGCCAGAGACAAAATCATCCTGGGACTGGAACGCGGCAACCTTGCAATTTCCGAAGAAGAGTGCCGGTTGCTCGCTTATCACGAGGGTGGGCACGCCGTTGTCGCCGCCTTTACCCCGCACGCAGACCCGATCCATAAGGTGACCATTGTCCCTCGCGGCAGAGCAATGGGAGTCACCCAGCAACTGCCCGAAAAAGAGAAGTACATCTACCCGCGCGAGTACATCCTGGACCGGATGGCAGTGATGATGGGCGGCCGTGCAGCGGAAGAGGTGGTCTTCCATACCACGACCAGCGGCGCAGAAAATGACCTCAAACAGGCCACGCACCTGGCGCGCAAGATGATCCTCGACTGGGGCATGAGCGAAAAATTCAAGCAGGTGGCGTATGGCGGCCAACGCGAACAGGTTTTCCTGGGGGAAGAGCTCGCTCACCGCCGCGATTACAGCGAGACCACCGCGTACGAGGTGGATGAAGAAACGCACAAGATCCTTTCTGAGGCCTACGATCGCGCTGAGGATGTTTTGCGCGAACACCGCGATGGGTTAGACCGCCTTGTCGATGCGTTGCTGGAGGAAGAGGTTATTAGCGGCGACAGGGTTCTTGAGTTGCTCCACGCGGACGTAAAAGAAGCGTCTTGAAGCTAACTTTATGACAGATAGAGAAGGTGGCCATCACCATGCTAAGTGCAAGCGTGCCTGTAATTTTCTCGGGGAGATAAGACAAAAACATGAACTCAAACCATTTGATTACTGTCGACGACTATAGAAGATACGTGGACAGCCACGTCATCGAGCGCATCAAAGAGAAAGCGCGGGAACTTCAGGGGTTGCACGTGGTGAACGTAAACTCCACTTACTATGGTGGGGGCGTTGCTACCCTCTTGGGATCGCTTACGTTGCTGATGAACTCGGTTGGGGTGAAGACTGGCTGGCGCGTGATCCAGGGCAGCCCGGATTTTTTCAGCGTCACCAAAAAGATCCATAACGCCCTCCAGGGACAAGACATCAACCTGACCGAGCTCAAGAAGGATATTTACGAAGACGTGGTCTATGAAAACTCGATCCGCAACCACCTGGACCACGATCGTGTCATCATCCATGATCCACAGCCGCTGCCGATGGTGTTGCATTACCGCAAACGGGGCCCGTGGATCTGGCGCTGCCACATTGACCCGACTGATCGGAATGAGCAGGTTTGGCTGTATTTGCGTAAGTTCGTCGAAGCGTATGACGCGGTCATCTTCAGCCTGGAAGAATATAGGCAGTCGTTGGAAACGCCTCAGGTTTTTTTCACCCCCACCATCGATCCTTTCAACATTAAAAACCAGGAAATGGACCAGGGCGATATCCAGGAACGGTTGGAATACCACGGCATTCCCACCGATTTGCCGATCGTCACCCAGATTTCCCGGTTCGACCGCTGGAAGGACCCGGAAGGGGTGATCGATGCCTTCAAGTTGGCCCGCCAGGATGTGGACGCGACGCTGGTATTGCTGGGGAACGTTGCCACCGACGATCCGGAAGGGGAAAAGGTATACCAATCGCTCCTGGACGAGCGTGAGGAGCGCATTATCATTCTTTCCCGCGAAGATACGGCCCTGGTCAATGCCTTGCAAAGCCGGGCAGCGGTGGTGCTCCAGAAGTCGATCCGCGAGGGATTCGGTCTTACGGTCGCGGAAGCGATGTGGAAAGGCACGCCTGTGATCGGCGGAAACGTGGGCGGGATCAAATACCAGATCGACGACGGCGAGAACGGGTTCTTGGTCGATTCGGTCGAAGAGGCGGCCCGGCGCATCGTCCAGCTGGTGGAGGATGAAGGGCTGCGCAAGAAGATGGGGGAGAAAGCCAGGGAGAAGGTGCGCGAGAAGTTCTTGATGACCCGCCTGCTGGAAAATTACCTGGACTTGTTGAACTCGTTTGAAAGCGATTTCCGCTACGTGGGTCGGCCTTAGCTCCCAGGCTTACAAATGAGCCTCGTTCTTCTATTGTCAGGTTCCCTGATCCCTTAGAACTGCTTTCGTTGCAGAACGGTTTCAGCAGCGGCCTGAATTTGTTGAGGGGTCAGGCCGTACTTTTCGAGCAATTCCTCGGGCTCGCCTGATTGCGCATACGTATCTTCCAATCCAACGAACTCGATCGGCACCGAATACCGTTCGGATGCAGCCCGCGCGACGCCGGCGCCCAGCCCGCCTTGCAAGAGATGCTCTTCGGCCGTTACGATCGCCCCCGTCTCGCGCGCGGCCCGTTCGACCGCCCTCACATCCAGGGGTTTGATCGTGTGCATGTCCAGCACCCGGGCGTTGACGCCCTTCTTTTCAAGCTCGGCCGCAGCTTCGAGCGCCGCTGCAACCATCAGACCGCAGGCGATGATCGTCAGGTCGCTCCCGTCGCGCAGCTGATTGGCCTTGCCGATCTCGAAATCAAACCTGTCTTTGTATACTACCGGAACTTTCGGACGACCTGTGCGCAGATAGACCGGGCCCTTATGCGCGAACATCGCCCGCGTTGCGGCCTTCGTGGAAGGCGCGTCGGCTGGCACCAGCACGGTGAAATTTGGGAAGGATGTCGCCAGGGCAATGTCTTCGATTGCCATCTGGCTGGGGCCGTCCTCGCCGATGCTAATTCCGCTGTGGGAGCCCATCAGCTTGACGTTTACGTTCGGGAACGCCACGCTCATGCGGATCTGGTCGTAAGCGTTACACAACAGGAAACAAGCGAAACTGGATGCCAGTACGTCCTTACCGGACATGGCAAGCCCGCTTGCTACGCCGACCAGATTGCTCTCCGCGATGCCAACGTTGAAAAACCGCTCGGGAAACTCTTTGCCGAAATACTCGGTCCGAGTGGAGTTGCCCACATCGCCGTCTACCACGACCAGATTGGTGTTTTCGCGGCCGATCTCGCGCAGGGTTTCCCCGAAGGCGTTGCGCGTGGGCGGTCCATATTCTAATCCGATACTTTTTCCGATCTCCATTATTGACCTCCTGTGTGTCCGTAGCGTTGGTCCAACTCGGCCAGGGCGATCCTAGCCTCTTCTTCGCTCAGGGTAACGCCATGCTTGCGGTTGACGTCGTCCTTTTCGAAGGGAGACAGTCCTTTGCCCTTCTTGGTATGGCAGATGATCGACCTGCGGTTGGCCTTCGATTTTCTGAACCTTTTCTAACGTGGACAGAATTTCTTGCATATCGTGGCCGTCGATTTCTTCAACGTGCCAGCCGAATGCCCGCCATTTGTCCGCGAACGGCATGACGTGACGGCATCACTTCCCGGACCGGGCCGGTCTGCTGGAAACGGTTGTTGTCGAGCAGGAGCGTCAGGTGATCCAGGTTGAATTTCGCAGCAGACATGCTGGCCTCCCAGATCTGACCCTCGTCTGCTTCCCCGTCGCCGATCATGACGTAGACCCGGTAGTCTCGCCCGTCAACTCGCCCGGCGAGCGCGTGCCCTACCCCGAGGGACAATCCCTGCCCGAGCGATCCGGTCGAGGCTTCCAGCCCCTCCAGGACGCGCACGTTCGGGTGTCCCTCCAGGGGGCTGCCAAACTCGCGCAGGGTGGGCAACAACTCGGGGTTGAAGTATCCGGCTTCGGCCAGGGTCACGTACAGGCCCGGCGCCCCATGCCCCTTGCTGAGGATGAAGCGGTCCCGGTCGGGCCAGGCGGGCTGGTTCGGGTCGTAGTGCATGATCCCGCCAAAGTACAGCGCCACCAGCACGTCGATCTCGGAAAGCGAGCTGGAGGGGTGCCCGGAACCAGCTTTGGTGGTAATCTCGATGATCTGGCGGCTCAAGCGCCAGGAAGTATCCAACAACTCGTCCATGTTTCGATGGACGGTGGTAGCCTCTTTTGTTAACTGTTTATTCATCATCTATCCTTTTACATCAGTCAAGGCCGGCTTCGGGAGAAGGCCTTGATTGGGGTTCTCCTTTGAAAACATAACCGGGACTCCAGGGCGTCCCCAGGGCGGGCAAGACCCACCTGTCCAATCCCCACCAGCCGGCGGTTTTCCAGGCCAGGATCAGGAAAAGCGCGCCCAGGAACAGGATCGGGTTGGTGCTCACGGCGCCGGCCAGCAGGTAGTTCATGTTCATGAAACTACCGAACAGGGCGGCGATGCCGGTAAACAAGCCGATTAACAGCGCGATGCCGACCAAGAATTCGCCCCAACTCACCAGGTAGCTCCAAAAGGCAGCGTTGGGCAGCACCACAGCTTGCAAGAACGAAGCGTACCAGCCTTGCACGTCGGGGTGCTCGCCGGCGGTTTTCGCCAAAGCGCCGTTCACAAAACCAGATAAGGCTGCCCCGGCGTTGCTGCCTGTCCAGGCCGGACTAGTGATCTTTCCCAGGCCCGCCTGGAACCATTCCCAGCCGACGTACAGGCGTACGATCAACCAGATCCAGGCCAGGCCCACGCTACCAAACAAGACGCCCGGGTAAATGGAGGATCTTCTATCCTTTCCACTTCCGTTTTCGGTCGCTTATTTTTGATCGTCTTAGCCATTTCAAAATTCTCCTTTTCAACACTTCCAGGATATTTACTCAGGTCCAGCGATGCGAATTCCCAAAGAGCGGTGTGCGTGAGGGCGTGCGCCCCGCCACTCCGCTTTTTCGGTTCTCCTCCGTTCAGGATACGCTGAGCAGTTGCCTTTTCTCCATTCATTGAAAGTGTCATTGCCTCCTGATTTTCTAACGATGCTTCCTGATTTGCCCATCGCGGTTTCGGAGACATCCAGGTCGCAAAGTTCTCGCTGATTTCCACAATCTTTTCGCAGCCCCCGCTATCGTAGGATGCAGGCGAAGAACGGACCGGCTTCTCGTCGATGAAGTATTTCCCGGTTATCCCTTCCACCTCGGGAGAGCTTGCCAGGTAGACAGGCGTTTCAGCGCCTTCTTTGGGGCTCTTCGCGAAGAAAAAGTGGATCGCGCTCAGGAACACCCTGCACGAACGGGTTTTGTTTGCCCATGTAGGTATTTACAAATCCGGGGTGAAGCGCATTGACAGTCACATCTGTCGAGGCCAGGCGGCGGGAAAGCTCATAGGTAAAGAGCAGGTTGGCCAGTTTGGATTGGCCATAGGCCTTCAAGCCATTGTAGCCGCCCTCGAACTGCAGATCGTCGAAGCGCATTCTCGCGCTGCGATGGGATTCCGAAGCGACGTTCACGATCCTGGAAGGCGCGCCGGCGAGCAGGGGCTCCAGCAGCAGCAATGTGGTCATAAAATAATTCAGGTGGTTCAGGGCCAAGGTCATTTCGATCCCATCGACGCTTTCCTTGCCGGCTCAGAAAGAATCCCGCCGGCGTTGTTGACCAGCACATCCAAACGGTCGTAGCGCTGTCTTGAAAGCCCCGGTAAAAGCACGGATATCGCTTTGAGAGGAAAGGTCGACCAGCATGAAAGCTGTGGAGTCCTTGCCTGTGTAGGCATCGATCCGGCGGCGGGCGTTTTCGCCTCGCTCCCGGTTGTGGCTTGCAATGACCACAAATGCGCCGATCAAGGAAAGCTCGCGTGCCACGTAGAAACCAATCCCACGGCTGGCGCCGGTAACCAGGCAGACTTTTCCTTCCATCTCGCTCTTCACTTCAACCTTCATCTATCCCTCCTGGGGCCAATTCGCGCCGAGCTCGTCGAAGCGCTGGTGGAGCACGCGGACCGCTTCTTCGTCGATCGGCAGCTCGTTGTAGAACCACTCGATGTTCTTGCGCATGTGGTCGGGATTGCTGGTGCCGACGATGGCCGTGTCGACCGTACCGTGGGCCAGCACGAATCCCAACGCTAACAGGACGGGATCGTCCGGGGCGTCGGGAAGGGGCCCGGGTTCCGACATGAGGCGGGCGCGCCGGTAATATTCGTCCGCATAGCGGCTGGGCGCTTTGTCCGCCCCCCAGGCGGCGTTGGCAATCGGTCGTTTGACGATCACGCCCATGCCGGCTTCCTGCGCTGCGGAAAGCAACCCCGTGCGGCGGGCCTTCTGGTCCACCAGGTTGAAGCTGGTCTGCAAGCTGTCGAACAGACCGCTATCGACGGCCCATCGTGCGGACTCGATTGTCGCCGCTGTAGCCGATGTAACGGGTCTTGCCTTCCTGCTTGGCAACCTGCAAAGCCTGGATGACGTCCCCTTGTTCCAAAACGCGGACGCTGCAGGAATGCAGGTGGACGATGTCGAGATGGTCGGTGCGCATGCGCTTCAGGCTGCGCTCGATGCTGTCTCGTATGGTCTGCGCGGTCCAGGGCTGTCCTTCATAATCCCCGGCAACGTGACCGGCTTTGGTCGACAAGACAAACTCATCCCGGCGACCGGCAATGTTGCGCCCGATCAGCTCCTCGCTGTTCCCGTAGCAGGCAGCGGTATCCAGAAAGTTGATGCCGTTATCGAGCGCCAGGTTGAGCACTTCCCGGGCGCGCTCATCGGCATCCCGCCCCCTATCATTCCCGATCTCCGACAGTCCCATCCCCAGGCGCGAGACCTGCATGCCGGTATTGCCAAATTCTCGTTTCTCTAACTGTTTAATTTTCTGCATCAAGTTGCTCCTCGTGTTTCGCTTATCTTCTAAAAATTCCGTGCTCGGCTCCTGTGCTTGTTGCCATTACACGCGGAAAGAGTATGTATAAATGCCGGTCGCGCCGTTCGGGTGTGGCGGGCTCTCCTCCAGCACTTGTAAGTCGCCATTCCCGTCGTAGGCGCGCACCCGGGCGATATGTCTGCCCGATTGGACGGGGCTCTGATAGCGCCACTGCACCCACATCAGCGGACTCAGCGGGGGAGTCGCAGTTCGACTTCGTTCCAGTCCCCTTCGTCCACCTGAAGCTCCACTTTGCTGATGCCGCGCGCGCCGGCATAGGCGATGCCGCCCGAGAGCATCATCTCGCCGTCGCTGGCTTCCACTTCGATGTTATCGATGACCGAGGTGGTCTTTACAATGGCGTCCTCGCTCCAGCCCCGGTCGACCCAGTAGCCGGCCCCCTGATCGTCGATCACTTCCATGCGGGTGATCCATTTCGGCTGTTTCATCCCAAAATGGTTGGGGATGTAGATCCGCACACGATCACACTCGTTAGCACTCCGAGCAAAATACCGCGGTTTATTCCATTTCCTTTCATTTTGTAACTCCTTACACATCCACAGGTCGAATTGATTTGTTATCATGGCTTTGATGGATTCTGGTTTGATGCCTTGAAATTGCTTCGTTGTCAGATGACGCCCCTGGTTTTAGAATAGGAACTTACGCAAACAGATAAGAGAGACCCTTATTTTCGGGTTCTTTTTGCGAACTGCGTAAGTCATAAGAACAGTACTTGTTCCCGATGAGGGAATCATCGAATTCAACTTAATAAAAATACACTCTAACGGTAACAAACAGAATAGAGATTGGCTATGTATCCCGATATGTCCCCCAGATACAAAAAAAGATACATTAAGGCGAATGTTAGCGCGTGCTCATTCTCATAAGAACTTGGGTCGTCAGCCCGAGGAATGCACCCCAAATAATATTGATGACCAGCGCGCCAGCCAGCCCGGCGGTCAGCAAGAGGGAAAGGGGAACGGGCGCTTCCCCGGCCGCTGCCGGAAAGAAGATTTGGACGATGGCTGCCAGAAGAATGGACAGAACGGCATAAACCGCGCCAGCTACAGCGAGGGTGACCACAGGGTTTATCACTCTCATCGAGACGGCGAACCCGATCCAAATGATGGCGATTAAAATCGACACAAGGATAGAACCGGCCGGCCCAATGATGTCGAGCAGGCCTGCAAGGCTTAACAAGGAGCGGATCAGACCGATTAAAGCAAGAATAAAAACTGTTGGCCATGGAATATCTCTGAACATTTTTTCTCCTGGTCTTCAATCAAATTCAACAAATCACGAGGTTACGGCTCGAGGGTGACTTCCACGCTATTGAGATGGGTATTTCCATCGAACGCCGGGCTGGGATCGCGTATGACGACACGTCCGGGGCCGGCTTCCGCTACGGAATAAGAAATATCTGCGCTGAAAGGGCCCGGTTGCCCTACATCCGGCGCCTGTACGATAATCGTTTGCGAGCCGACAACGTTCCCATTGGTGTCCACGATTTCGGCCAGCAAGGTTTGTTCGAACGTTGCCAGCGCAAACCCTTTGACATGTGCCACGCCGCCGCTGATCGTTTCTCCGTTTCGCGTTTGGGAAATAGCTATCTGCTCCGGGCGGGGCTCCCGGACGGCAATATTTTCTTCTGCCCCGGGGGAAAACGTCACCCCGGTAGATGAGAGATGGGTGACGCCGCCGTCTCGAGGGCTGGTTGCATACACCTGGATGAAGATGTTGCTTTCCGAATCCAGTTCGATCGGGACTTCCGACTCGAACTTGCCTCGTTGCCCAGCGCCCGAACTCGATCGTGGTCGGCGCCTGGGCCAGTTCGGTCCCGTCATCCCTGACGATCCGGATGACCAGGTTTTGTTCGAAGGTAGGGTCGGCGAAGCCTACCACTCGAATTGGATTGGTTACCTGTGAACCTGGTCCAGGTTCCTGGATCAGGATGGCTTCTTCGGGGCGCGCCGGTGCTACGTTGGTGGCCGTAGAGGTGAGCGTAGCCTCCGGCGTGGGACTTGGCGCAGGGGCCGGGGTTTCGGTCAGGGCGGCTGTTGGGGGTGGGGTCTCTCCCGGTTGGCTGGTCGGCGTAGCGGGCGAGACCCCTGGTTGACAGGCAACCATTACGAGTTCGAGAAGGATCAAAATCGAAAAAAGTTTCAATCGTATTCCTATCTTTATGGGATGAGTTTATTGCTGTTGGATGCAGAGCATCTGTCCGGGGAAAACGACGCTGGCGTCCATCAAGTTGTTGAGCGCGACCAGGCTGCTCACGGAAACATTTTGCTCCTGGGCGATAACGCCCAGCACATCTCCCGAACGCACGGTGTAATACTCAGCACAATCCTGCGGGGTCACCCGGTCCACGTTGGCGTTGATGAAAGTTGCGGAGGCGGAGACGTTCTCATCCGGGTTTCTGAAGCGTAAAATCAGGTTCCGGAACGTTCGTAGTTGGGTTGGGATCTGGAAGCTGCGTTCGAATGTCCCGTTGGAAGGGATAGTAACGGTTCCCAACTGGGCCACGTTCGGGGTGCCTGCGCCTAGCTGGAACATATACACGTTCATGCTCGCGCCGGACGGAAAATCCATACCTCGAACGGTCACTGACTGGTCGGTGTTCACGCTCGTTACTTCTACGCCCGAGCGTGGTCCGCCCGTAGGCGGTATGATTCCACCGCCGTTGCCGCCTGACTCGAGGCACAGGACCAGACCCGGATAAATATCGTCGGCGCTGGCCAGGTCGTTCCGGGACAAGACAAAATCTTCGGTGGTTGCCGATACTTTGGCAACATCGCTCAATGTGTCGCCAGGCTGGACCGCATACAAATGCGTGCAATTCCCGTATTCGATCGCCCGCGCATGTTGGACGCCCAGTCCCAATACCGAAACGGCGACAACCAGCGCCAGGATCAGGTATGGGCTTTTTAACCATTTTTTTGTAAACATCTATTCCTCCTTCGATTCTCTAGTTGGACTTAGTCGGAACAATCATCGTTCAGGTATAAAAAATATAATCATTTTGTCGAGCAATTTGCTGGGTAGATATTCATTTTCTAGTTTCTGTGATGGGTTGCTGCTTGCTTTATTCCCCGCAAGAACGATCCTTGTGGAAGGCGCCTGAAAAACTGGTAATGGATTTTCCATGACTGGTTTTCTACTTTTTGGAAACCGCCTTTTCCGCTTTGTCGGCAAGCTTAACCAAATCTCCATCCTGGAATAGGATGGTCTCCAAAATCGTGCGCCATTGCGGGGTGCGCCGCAGCAAGAACTCAAGATCCATGCCGAAATGGATGAACTCTTCCTTGCGCGCTTGCGCCATCACAGCGCGTGCTTCCTCATCCTTCTCTACGTCCAATCGCTGTGCATACCAATCGATGGCTTCCGCCTCCTCGATCAACGATACGATCATGCGCGCAAATGTACGCGTTTCCTGTGATAGTTCTTCGGGGGGTTCGTGGTACTGGTTAAATCCCATATCATTTTCTCCTTTTTTATGCGTTAGATTCTTCCTCTGGTCTCTGTATCCGGCTTCTGCCTCTTCACGGGAGGATTCTGGATTGAGTTCCCAGCGGTTGCGATCCCGTTCGCGCAACTTCTCTTCGGTGTGCAAAGGCTCGTCGTCTTCGTACGTTATGCCCATTGCCTCGCCAAGTTCTTCGACCACATCCTGATCGGGGGTTGGAGTGGTTCCGCCAACGGTTTCTTCTCCGGACACTTCCGCTGCCTGCCACTGGGCATCCAGGTCGCCACCGGAAAGCGTTGGAGATGTGGCAGTATGTTCTTCCAATTCCTCTTTAAGCTCTTTCCGTCCGCCCATAGAGAGATTTTGGCGGTCTTCGAAGACATCTTCGATTTGTTCGTCCTGCGTAAAATGAGCTTCCTCTTCCGCCACGGCGTCGGCGTGCTCGTCGGCGACCATGATAGTCCATGCTGGTTTCTTCCTTAAGCAGATATTCGTCCCCGGAGCGGTCACCGGTATCCACCGGAACGACTTCATCAACTTTGCCCGCATCTTCGGCAGGAGGCGTCACTTCCCCTGTATAAGGATCAACTGCTTCATCTTCCCCTTGGTTTTTTTCTTTATCGTCCGCCATGGAATATCGCTCCTTCCGTTTCCTTCTCAGGATTGATTGAAGGGCAAATCTTGCGCGCTCTTTTATTGCAGATTCAAAAGCACAACGCTAAGTAAAACCATATCTTAAAGGAAGTTCCAGGCCGCGGTCAATGTGCCGCGATATATATCGCAGATATACATTCTGATACATTTGTGATACATTCAGCTCTCCTTAAAAAAAGGAGCTATGCATCCAATAGAGTGCGTCTTATCGATATGAATAAATTCAATAAGAACTGGGCAGCACGTTTTTTTACGCTTTGGACAGGACAGGCGATTTCCCTGCTGGGAAGCCAGTTGGTCCAGTTTGCCATTATCTGGTATCTCACTCAGGAAACAAACTCAGCTACCACCCTGGCAATCGCCTCGATGATGGGACTGCTGCCGCAGGTGCTGTTATCTCCTTTTATTGGGACCTGGGTAGATCGAGGCAACCGGCGCTTGATCTTGATCGCGGCAGATAGCACGGTTGCCCTTGCGACGTTGGTCCTTGCTTTGTTGTTCGCTTCCGGCAGTGTACAAGTCTGGCATATCTACCTCGCCCTGCTCGTCCGGGCAGTGGCCGGCGGGTTTCACCAATCCGCCTTCGGCGCTTCGGTCGTACTGCTTGTCCCCAAGGAGCACCTCGCCCGCGTGCAGGGTTTCAACCAGGCATTGAACGGGGGAATGAACATTCTCTCCGCCCCCATAGGCGCTACCCTTCTTTCTGTCCTGCCGATGGAAGCGATCCTCGGGATCGACATTGGGACGGCTTTGTTGGCAGTTTTTATCGTATTCTTTATTTCTATCCCTCAACCTGAACGCACATCACAGATTCCGTTGACGTTCTGGCAGGACTTCCAGGCCGGGTTCCGCTATATCATCGCCTGGCGCGGCCTGATCATTTTGCTGGGATTGGTGATGGTGATCAACTTCTTCTACAGCGCAACCGAGCCATTGACCCCGCTGTTGATCACCAAGCATTTCCACGGGGATGCGCAGATGCTGGGGTTATGGTTGGCCCTGTTTTCAACGGGGACCGTGCTGGGAGGGTTGATCCTCGGCGCGTGGGGAGGCTAAGCGTAAAGTTGTCATGGCCTTAGGCGGCCTGGTTCTCATGGGTTTAAGCACAGCAGCTATTGGCATCGTCCCGGCTGATCTGTTCTGGGCCGGCTTGCTTGCCAATTCAGTAGTGGGGCTGCTATTGCCGATCATCAACGGTTCGTTCGGCGCTACGCTCCAGACAGTCATTGCGCCGGAAATGCAGGGCCGGGTCTTTGCTTTTATTTTCAGCGCGGCGATGCTGGTTTCTCCCATCGCGCTGATGATCGCGGGTCCGTTTGCGGATTCGTTCGGGATCCAGCTCTGGTTTTTGATCGCCGGGATTTCCTGTGCTTTGATGGGAATATTCGGCTTCTTCTCATCGAACGTGATGGGAATGGAAAATCGACCAGCTATGGAGGCTCCCCATGTCATCACCGAAGTTCACTGATTTTGACGCGCTCTGGGATTATGACCGTCCTGATCAAACGGAAGTAAAATTCCGTGAAATCCTTTCGCAGTTTCCGGAGGATAGACCAGCTTTTATGGAACTGTTGACGCAAATCGCGCGCACACAAGGGCTGCAACAAAAATTCGAAGAAGCCCACCGGACGCTCGATCAAGTCGAAAAGAAAGTGGGAAATGCCTCCTCGCGCCCCAAAGTCCGTTATTTGTTGGAACGCGGTAGGGTTTTCAACTCGTCAGGGAAGACTGAGGAGGCGTATTCGCTTTTCGAGAAGGCGCTTGCGTTGGCAAAGCAAATCTCAGAAGATTTTTATGCAGTGGACGCGCTCCACATGCTGGCGATCGTCAGTCCGCCAGACCAAAGCCTGCGCTTGAACCTGCAGGCAATCCAATCGGCCGAATCATCGAAGGAGGAGCGAGCGCACAACTGGCTTGGATCCTTATACAATAACACCGGCTGGTCTTATCATGATCTCGGCGACTATGCTGCAGCGCTGGAGATCTTCGAAAAAGCGGAAGCATGGCAAAGGTCGCAAGGACGCGTCCGTGAAACGCGCATCGCCGCCTGGTGCGTAGCGCGCACATTGCGTTCGTTAAGCCGCATGCAAGAGGCTTTATCCAGACAAATGGCTTTGGAAGAGGAATTCGCGTCCGCGGGAGAGAGGGACGGTTATGTCTTTGAGGAGATCGGCGAATGTCTCCTGGCTTTGGAACATCCAGGCGAAGCGCAGCCTTATTTTTTACAAGCCTACGAGATCCTGTCCCAAGACCCGTGGCTGCCCGAACAAGAGCCTGAAAGGCTGGCGCGGTTGAAGAAAATTGGGAAAGGGAAGCGGTAAAAACAGAATGTGGATCAGAACCAGGGGCTTTCTCGAAACCCAGGGAAAAGGGTTGGCCCTTTTGCTGATGATGTTGTTTGGCGCGCTCTTTCCTCAAGCGCACTTTTTCTCGTTCCTGATCCAGTATCTCTTGATGGTGATGCTGTTCTTTGCGTTTCTGGATATCAAGTTCAAGCCGCAGCAATCTCAAAAAAGCGTAATCTGGGTCTTGCTTGCGAATGCCGCCATAGCCTTTGGCGCGTACATGGCCTTGGCTCCGTTCGATCTTATGCTGGCGCTATCCGCCTTCATGACAGCCATCGCACCGACCGCGATTGCGGCGCCGGTCGTCATTGGCTTTATTGGCCGGGAAGTGGAATACGTGGTCGCGGCTGTGCTGGTCACCAATCTGGCCAGCGCGGTAATCATTCCGCTCGCGTTGCCTTTTTTGACCGGCGCAGCGTTCGAAATCTCCATCTGGGAAGTGTTACAACCGGTGTTGGTTGTCATGTTTGTCCCGCTGGTTCTGGCCGGGATCGTTTCACGGCTTTCCTCTAAAACGAAAAATGTCATTCGCAAAGGGAAGGACTATTCCTTTCCCATCTGGCTGGTCAACTTGTTTATCATCAGCGCGAACGCCTCGAATTTTTTGCGGAACGAAAATACGGGTTCCCGATTCAACCTGATCGTGATCGCGCTCGTTTCCCTGAGTATCTGCGTCCTCAATTTTGGCCTGGGCGCGTTCCTTGGCGGCCGGCATCATTGGCAGGAGGCCAGCCAATCGCTCGGGCAGAAGAATCTTTCGTTCGTGATCTGGATCGCGTTGACCTTCATCAACCCGCTGGTCGCGCTGGGACCCATGTTCTATATCGTGTATCACCACGTATACAACTCGTGGGCGATCTACCAGTTCGAGAAGCGGCGCAGCACGTTTTGATATTATTCTGGTTGAAGCGTTTTTTAGCAGGACTTATGCATTTTATAGTGCAGCGTTACCAGGCCGGCGTGCGGTCCTGGGCGGGGTTGTTGGTCAGGTTGGAGGCGGTGCCGCCTTCCACGGGGATTACGTAGATTTCCAGGTTCCCATCCCGGTCGCTCGTGAAGGCGATCCAGTCCTCGTTCGGACCCAGGTTAGGGTCCAGATCCTGAGCGAAATTGTTGGTGATTCGCCTCGGCGCGCCGCCGGTGTCGGTCATGGTGTAGATTTCGGGGTTTCCGTCTCGGTCCGTGACAAAGGTAAGCAGCAAGCCGTTTGCGTTCGCGGACGAAGAATAATCGTTGGCAGGGTTGCGGGTCAGGTTATCCAACCCGGTTCCGTTGGGTTTGATCTTATAGATTTCCAGATTGCCATCCCGGGTAGAGGTGAACGTGATCCAGTCCTCGGTGCCCAACAAGCGCCGGACCGAATACCAGGATGGCGCAAAGTCGTTGCCGGGGTTGCCGCTCAGGTTGCGGACTTCGGTGCCGTCGCTGCGCATGATGTAGATTTCCTGGTTGCCCTCCCGGTTGGAGGTGAAGGCGATAAAGTTACCGTCGGGCGACCAGGTAGGTTGCTGGTCATCAGCCGCATTGTTGGTGATGTTCACCGGCGTGCGTCGGTCGAGGCCGGTGATGAAAATTTCGTTGTTCCCGTTTTGGTTAGAGACGTAGGCAACGCGCAGACCATCCGGCGCGAGGGCAGGTTGGATGTCGGTTGCTGGGTTGTTGGTCACCCGCAGAAAGGACTGGTTGCCCAGGTTCCAGGCATAGATCTCAGGGTTGCCGTCCCGGTTCGATTCGAACAGCATGATTCCCTGCAGGCTGGGCAGGACCGGTGTGGGGGTAAGAACCACCGGATTGGTGGGAATGGGCGTGCCCGAAGAGATAGCGGTGGGAATAACGGGCGTGGGCGGAGGCGGAGTAGCTGTGATGACAACTACCTGGGTGGGGAGATTGGTTGCGACCGGCGTTGGATTGGCGGCGATTGCTGTGGCTGTCAGAGCAGGGTTGTTCGGGTTACAGGGCTCCAGGTCGTTCCCGTCGATGATCCCGTCGCTGTCCGAATCGGGTTTGAGCAGGTTCGGACAGGTCTGGTTTTCCTGCCCGTCCAGCAGCCCGTCTCTGTCCGTGTCTTGTTGGAGGGGATCGCTCCCCAGGTTGACTTCCAGGCCATCGTTCAAGCCGTCTTTGTCGGTATCCGGATCGACCGGTACGGTTCGACGCTCGACTTCATCCCCGTCGGTCAGCAGATCCCCATCCGTATCCGGGTTGAGCGGATTGGTTGTATAACGGAGTTCCTCACCGTCCAGCAATCCGTCTTCGTCCGTATCTGGGACGAGCGGGTCGGTCAAATAGGTGTTGACTTCATCCCCGTCCGACAGCCCGTCGCTGTCGGTATCTGCCAGGAAGGGATCGGTCCCGAGCACGAGCTCTTGGCTGTTGATCAAGCCGTCGCCGTCGGAATCATCTTGCCCCGAGAGGGCTGCCTGGGTCTGGTTGAAGGCGGCCGTCTGGGTCGCGCGGGCTGAGCTTCGGATGCGGGTGATGGGGATCAGCAGCAAAAGACATAAGATCAATAATCCGATGACCGAGGTAGCCAGCAACCAGGGCGGAATCAGGCCATTTTCGCTGACTTCCCCGGGAAGCTCGATGGACTTATTTTCACTCGAGAGTACTGCTAACGCTAAAGGGGTAGGCCTTCTCGTTGCCCACCATTGGCCTGGACCTGAGCCTGCCCCGGAATGGAAAGATGCCTCTCTCCCCGGGCGCGACCTGGAACTTCTCCCCCTGCTGGATCTCATAATAAGCGACTTCCACCTGTTGCGCCCCCCTTGCGATCCCGCTCTGGCAACCGGCACTCCTTTTTCGAAGACAAGCGTATTGCCCGGGCTTTGGAAGTTCAGGCTATAGCTGGCAACGGTGTTGCCTTCATTGCTGACGATCAAATTCCCGGTTTGACCAGCCAGCAGGCTCTCCGGCTGTAAGGAAGCCGAAAATTGCGAGAACGCCGAGATGGTTAAAATACACTCTACTTCAGCAACTTGGTCGGGGAAATCCTGGCTGGCAAATTTAATCCTAAAAGGTTTCCGTCCGGCATCCGCCTCGGATGATCGAGGCGCCCGTATCGTGATTTGAATTTCCTTGTTGGACGGAGGGTTCCAGCTGCGCAAGCGCTGAGTTCGTCGAAATCCAGCCCGCAGGAATCCCTTCTACGGACAGCTTGAAATTGTCTTCCTCCAACCCGCGGTTTTGCAGTAGGAGCGGAATGGTGATGCTTGAGCCGGGGAAATGGAAAAATGGATCGAACCAAGCATGATCCCGATCCGGCCGCGGGACTGGTACGCTGCCACCGTCAACATGCTGCGGACGGTCACCGAGCGGGTTGGGTCGCTCTGGCTGACCGCGCGCACGTCCAATGGATATTGGCCAACGCGGCTTTGAGGCACAGGAGGCGGTTGGACCGAAATGACGACTTGCTTGGCTTCTCCCGGGGCCAGATGGACAACCGGAGTCTCGATGCTTGTCCACTCAGGCGGCACGCCCTTCACCAGGATATCAACATAGTCCTCTTCCGGACCCTGGTTGATGATGGCGACATGGATCTTGACCGTACTTTCGGGAGCAACGGTGATCTGTTCCTCCTTGATTGCCAGGACCAGCCGTTCTTCTCCGTTTTGTTGTGCGTTGCTAACCATAACTCCAAACTCCTCAATGCGTTCAAAAATCGGTTCTCTAGGATTGCGCGTGAAAGAGGGCCGGATTTGGGAGGAGCATGCACATACTCCTGCCAAATCCGGGTATCTGCTACGAGATTTTCAAAGAGCCAGAAAATTCACCTTAACGGTTAGGACTTACGCAAACGAACGAGAGAGGCCAGAAATATAGGTTGGGCGCGCAGCACGCAACTCCTATTTCCGGTACATTTTCGCGAACTACGAAAGTCCTGACGTTGATTTATAATAAAATCTATTGGGAACTGGATGGGCGTGGACCAAGGGTTACGGTAACGCTTTGCTCTTGCCCGTTCCGCAATATGGTGAGTTCCATGTTCGTTCCTGGCTCCTGGTTTGCAATCATCGTTAACAGTTCAGTATAATCGTTAATCTGTTCTCCGTTCGCGGCAATAATGATATCGCCGCCGGTGGGAACTTGCACCCCATTGACGCTAACCAGTTCCGCCCCACCCTGCAATCCGGCCTGGTCTGCAGGCCCTCCGGGGACCACATTCACCACATAAGCGCCTTTTTCTACGGAGACATTGTTTGCCTGCGCGATAAATAGATTGACGCTGGTGCCTTCAATGCCGAGCCACGGCCATTGAAACGTGCCTGTATCAATCAAAGTTGGCACCACGCGCCGCACGATGTTAGACGGGATGCTGAACCCTACGCCGGCGTTGGCCCGCACGCCGTTCGATGCAATTTGCGCGTTTACGCCCACTACCTGTCCTTGCAGGTTCAAAAGCGGACCGCCGGAGTTGCCCGGGTTGATAGCCGCATCGGTCTGGATGGCTTCGGGGATCGAGAAGGAATTGCTGGCCGGGATTGTCCGCCCGACAGCGCTTACGATCCCCAGCGACATGCTGCTGTTTAACCCAAAGGGGTTCCCGATGGCGACCACCCAATCGCCAGTTACAATTGTGTCCGAATCCCCAGGGGGAGCGGCGTGCAGAATCGGGCAACTGGTCCACCTGGACAACGGCCAGATCGCTGTACGGGTCTGTACCTACAACGTGGCTTTCGATTCGCTTCCATCCTCAAAGACAACGATCACGAGGGTTGCATTTTCGACAACGTGGTTGTTTGTTACGATGTGGCCTGCTTCATCAATGATAAAACCTGACCCGGCGGCCTGGCCGCTTTGACCGGCATTATTCACTAATACGTTGATACTCACAACCCCCGGGCTGACTGTCTGATAGAGCTGGCTTAAAAAGTCAGATGAGACGATTTGCTGATTCTGGGCCGGGTCGCCTTGCGTAAGGATTGGTGTGCCAACAGGCGCGGGCGCCACGGAAGTTTGGATCGTACTCGGTGTGACAAGCGGTGTCCCATCTTGCAGTGAACCAAAAGCTTGTTGGGTGGGGGTGACCTGGTTTCCCGGGAACCTGAATGCCCACTGTCCCGTAATCGGGAACCAAAAAACGGCACCAAAGATCAATAAAACGGCAAGCAAGGTAGCGCATCCGCAGCCTGCTAAAAAGAATTTCCATCTTCCACTTTCCATCTGTTTACTCCCTGTATCAATCATTTAACGTGGTCCTTCTAACCACGCCTACACCGAAATCTGATCGGCAACCTTGTCTACTGCTTCGCTTAACATCTCGATCGCCCGATCAAGCTCGGCTTTTTGATCCAGCCAGGCGTCATGCCTGGCTTTTCCCAATTCCTCCAGTTTTTCTTTTGCCTGGGCGTATTGGCCGCGAATCTGGTTTATTTTTTGATAGTATCTCACGCCGATGTCGGCTTCCGCTTTCCCGGCCCATTGTTCCAGGGCGCCGATCCGCGTTCTGATTGTTTTTAACCTGGTTGCGGTCTTCTTTTGATATTCTTGCTTTGGATTTGGTAATGTCATGCAACCTTCCCAGCTTGTAGAACTATGCTTCCCCTGCGTTCGTGTTTTTCTGGGCGACGAAGAGAATCTGGTCGGCCGCAAAGTACGCCGCTTCTTCTGTCAGGCCTTGCTCGACCATCAATTCACTTGCAATCTCATCCCGGTTTCTGTCGACCATTTCTGTTGGTTTCTGGTTCTTTGCGTAGGTTGCGTAGATTTCATCGGGGGTTAATTCATAAAAAACCGTTTCGATCTCTTCGTCCCGGTGGCTGTCATCCTGCCTGAGCTTTTCCCGCGAGGCGCGGACTTTTTCTTTCATAACCTCGAGCGCATTGTTCAATGCGATCATCGGTTCGGCGTCTTTTTCTATGACGACAAGATCTTCGGGCCGTTTGTAAACCACGATCCGCACCTGGTAGAGGTATTGGGTCTCTGTTTTCACAAGGCTTTCCAATGAAACGGCGGCACCTACAATATCAGAGTGATGCCAGCAAGTGAGTTCCCTGAGTTGTCGCTCGGCATCAACAGTTGAACTCTTCTTGAACGTTGGGTACTTCTACATTAAAGTCGACATAAAAATCTGTGTTGGCCATATATTTCCTTTCTACTTTTATTGCCCGCTGCTGTTAAGCAGGCTCCAAGTCACCTGGACTTGCACGCTTACGCTTTGACTCCCGGGCGAAATCGGCACAGCTGACGGGTTCGCGGCCATTTCAACCGAGCGAACGACAGGGCCGGGAGCATTGCTGGTTTCTTGAATTTCCATGACCGTGCCGAGGCTGGCATTTGCCAGGTCCGCCAGTTCCTGGGCCTTATGGCGCGCATTTTCGAAGGCAGTTTCGCGGGCCTGATCGGTGACCTTTTGCGGGTTGCTGATCTCGAACCTGATGTTTTCAACTGTGTTTGCGCCGTCATTGACAGCGTCATCGATGAGGGTTCCCAGCGAATCCAGGTTATCGATGCGGACTTCAACGATATTGGAGGCCGTATAACCAACCAACTTGCGATTGTCATTGCTGGACTCGTAGCGCGGACCCAGGTTAAGGGCCTGGGTTTGAATATCTTTAGATGGAACGTCGGCTTTATCCAGGGTTTCTAATAGGGATTCCATTTTTGTGTTGTTCTGGCTCAAGGCCGCCTCGGCGGTGCTGGCATCCGTTTGGACCCCGAGGCTGATGACTGCGGAATTGGGCTTAATCTGAACTTCTCCCATTCCTGTCACCTGTATTGTCCTGGTTACGCTTTCTGTTTGTTGGGCAACCGACCCGGGAAGGGGTTGGGAAAGCGTTTCTGCGTAACCACTCCTTAACGCAAAATAGCCCGCGCCAACGAGCACCAGGAAAACCGCGATCGCAAATAGTTTTAAATATCGTTTCATCCATTTATCTCCAGTACGCACTCAAGTTTAAATTTGGGTTGGCCTCCATTCGCAATATCTCTTCTACACCATAGTACAGAAATGGCTGTGTTTCCATGTACAGGTACACATAGAGAAGACATAAATTCAGGTACATTTTCAATATCTCCGGGCAATATGTATCGAAATATATATCTCCTTTTTGTATACCTATCTCTGGAAATAATGGAAGCAATGCTTTATGCTAGGCTTGTAAGATAGTGGACGCGCTTCGCTTTTACGGCTTAGAAATATTTACCCGAAAGAGAGCGCTCCAAGAAAAGGAGATAGATTATGAACAAAAACCATAGATACTTACACCTATACTGCCCGCAACATAGAGGATCCTGATAAAGTTGTGACGTTTACCCTCGACGATGAACGTATGCGGGTCAATCTCACCGGTCTGATTGACGAAACCGACACTGTGATGAAGTCCGAATCGAAACCGAAGGAATTGCTCCATCTGGCGAAATCCAAGGCAAAACCGGTTTTGATGAAACTTAAAGAAAGAATTTCCGGTCCGGTTCACGTCAGCGACGTCAATGCCAAATTGGATGAGGATAAATTCCTGATCAGGATGTGGCCGCGTGTAGCAGGATTACGCCTGGCGCCGGTTGGCATAAATATGGGCCAGGTTGATAATGAAGACGCTGCAGAAGCCTTCGTTGATGAACTGGAGACCCGTAAAGAAACAGAGCCGGCTGCCAGGAAATTCTTTGGCCCGTTTGATTACTGGTTCGGCTGGGCCGGATTAATGGTGCTGGCTGGCCTGTTCCTGCGTAGATACAGGCAGAGCGCAGCATAAGATTGTAAATGTTCAATCGTATCTGCTCAGGCTTATGCAAAAAAGTAGAGCACACCGTGCCACCACTTAAATGCAGGGTAAGTAGTTACGTTCAATCTTTTATTAAAATGGATTTGGGAATGAAGACCCAGATACGTATATAGGTCGGCTTGACCGGGGCGACGAAGGGATGAGGAGATATGAGCTCAAATCGAAACTTAATAGTGGGTTTGGCAACAAGCTTAATAGTAAGCCTGCTTATTATTGCGGGTTGTAGCCCCGGTCAAGTCAGCGCGGATGCTCCCCCTCCTGACCTTGCCGTTTTGTCGCCCGACCAGGCACGTGATGCCGCCCTGGCCTATCTCCGCCAGGAGGATCCGGCCGTCCCCTCAGCCGAGGTGAGCTGGCAGGGCAAAGATATTTCCTCGGAGGAAGCCATCACCATCCAAACGTTCCTTTACGAATATCAAAACTGGAACGTTGCTGTCGTTTCTCCCCAGGTTGTGCCAGAAAGAAAGGTTTTTACGGTAGTCGTGTTAAACGAAGCGGATGGATTTCAATGGGCCGGTCTGGTGGATGCCTATGGAAAGGTTGCCCACATGGACAGGCTGCCGGGCACGCCTATGCCCACAACCGCTACCGTCATCCCCACGGTGATCTCATTCCCAACGGGTACGCCCAACCTTTCGACCTCTACTCCCTTCCCGGTTCCCTGTAATGACGCCAGTTTTCTTGAGGATGTAACCATCCCGGATGGCACAACCTTCCCGCCTGGGAAAAGATTCCTGAAAGTGTGGCGGTTGAGAAACGGGGGTTCCTGCACCTGGACAACCGATTACGATCTTGTCTTTGTGGGTGGCAACCGATTAGACGCGCAGCTCGCCATCCCTTTGGCCGAGACCGTCATGCCGGGAGAATCGGTCGAGTTGGGGGCGCCCATGGTGGCTCCCCAGGCTCCCGGCACCTATCGAGGCTTTTGGATGCTTCGCAACGCCAGAGGAGAACGGTTCGGGGTCGGCGATGATGCCGGCGACAGCTTCTGGGTTGAGATTAAAGTGGTGGGAGATAGTGATCAGTACAAATATAACTTTGCCCTGGAATATTGCTCCGCGATCTGGCGCACCGCGCTCAACCGCATTTCTTGTGGGGATGAGGCCAGCCTTGGTGACGGATCGGTCCAGTTCTTAATCTCGCCTGAATTGGAAAACCGGCACGAAAACGAAGCCACGCTCTGGTTGCATCCCAATGCAGCCCCCGACGGTTGGATTGAGGGGACCTATCCGCCTATAACCGTTCGATCCGGCGACCACTTCAGGGCCTGGGTGGGTTGCCTGGGCGGATATGAGCGCTGCGACGTTACCTTTTACCTGGCCTATATTGGCGAAGATAACCGTACCACCACCCTGGGCACCTGGCATGAGGTGTATGATGGCCAGGTCTCTGTGATCGATATCGACTTAAGCAACCTGGATGGCCAGAGCGTCCAATTTATCCTGGGAATGGAACCAAGCTCTACGAATGTGGCTTCTGCCCAGGGATTTTGGTTCGTGCCCCGCATCCAGCGCCCGTAGAACCTTTCAAGGAAGGATTATCATGAGAACGAATTTTACCGAGCTGTTAGAAAAAGAGCAGGATGATTTACTGGATTACCAGCCTGTCTTTCCAAAAGAACAGTTGCATCTGCCCGGTCCGGATTTTATCGAGCGGGTGGTATCCCAATCAGACCGCAGCCCGGTGGTGCTGCGTAACTTGCAAACTATTTTCGACCATGGCCGTTTGGCCGGGACCGGTTATGTCTCTATCCTCCCGGTCGACCAGGGCATCGAGCACAGCGCCGGTTCGGCCTTTGCCCCCAACCCGATCTACTTCGATCCCGGGAACATCCTGGAGCTGGCGATCGAGGGAGGCTGCAACGCTGTGGCGTCCACTTTGGGGATTTTGGGCGCGGTGTCGCGCAAGTATGCCCACCGCATCCCGTTCATCATGAAGCTCAACCATAATGAGCTGTTATCGTACCCCAACAACTACGACCAGATCCTGTTTGCCAGCGTGAACCAGGCCTTTGAAATGGGAGCAGTTGCGGTAGGAGCGACGATTTACTTTGGGTCAGAGGAGAGCGGGCGTCAGATCCAGGAAGTTTCGCAAGCCTTCCAATATGCTCACGAGTTGGGTCTGGTCACCATCTTGTGGGCGTACCTCCGCAATCCCGGCTTCAAAGTGAATGGGACCAATTACGAGGCCTCGGCGGACCTGACCGGCCAGGCCAATTACCTGAGCGCTACCATCCAGGCTGATATCGTCAAGCAGAAGCAGCCCAACAACAATGGCGGCTTCAAAGCGGTCGATTTTGGGCGCACGCACGAGAAGGTCTATACAGACTTGACCTCCGAACATCCCATCGATCTGACGCGCTATCAGGTCATCAACTGCTTTATGGGCCGCGCCGGTTTGATCAACTCCGGCGGTTCCTCTTCCGGGAAAGATGACCTGGCCTACGCGGTGCGCACCGCGATCATCAACAAGCGCGCCGGCGGAATGGGCCTGATATCGGGGCGGAAAGCGTTCCAGCGTTCTATGGAGGATGGCATCCAACTTTTGAATGCTATTCAGGATGTGTACAGGAGCAAAGAGGTTACTGGTAGCTTAAAGGAGCACCGTTAAGTACCAGATATGCACTCATTTTTGCAGAAATTGCAGTTCTATCTTCTTTAAAGGGATAGAGCCGAAATTGCAAAAACGGGGAATATGTATCCAAACCTATACCTGATTTATATGTCGAGATGCATGTTCACCGGAAGAGCTTTATGTTATTTTATAAAAAAACAATTTTGCCTTGCGCGGGATTTGTTCCCGACAGGGGAATAAAGGAGAGAAACGATGAGTGACAAAGGAAGTGGTTTTGGTGCATTCCTGATGGGCGGGTTGATTGGTGGAGCCCTTGGCTTGCTATACGCCCCCCGTTCAGGACAAGAAACCCGACAGATTCTGGCCGGCGAAGGACAGGAGATGTTGGACAAAGCAACTGCTACAATCCAGGAAGCGCAAGATAAAGCCCTGGCGGCGATCCGTGAGAACCAGACTCGCCTGGAAGCTTTGAACGTGGAGGCCAAGGATCGAATCAGCAAGCTACAAGAGATTGCAGGGAACACGTTGGAAGAGCAGAAGGAAAGCCTTAAGAAAGGTTATTCCGAAGCAAAAAAAGTGGTCAAGGAAACGGAAGAATTGCAGCCTGAGACTGCCATGAGAGCCGGAACGACCACAAATCCTACGACGACTACTACACCTAGAAGCTAACAGCCGCAGTCTCCCCTGCCGAGTGTTGCCGGGTAAAACAAGTAAAAAGTGTAGGCCCATTCTCAATGACGCCTTCAGGAAGTAGCGTTTTTTCCACGTCTTTTTGAGCGGCCTGCTATCGTACTCCGTCAAGGACTGACGGAGTACGATAGTAGTGTTTCTATTGCACGCATACAATCAAAGGAGGTCTCCATGAAGTTGAAAAAAGGCGCTGAAGTATTTTCATCGGAAGGCGAAAAAATTGGAGTGCTGGATCGCGTGGTTCTCAATCCCGAGACCAAAGAGGTAAGCTACCTGGTGGTCGAAAAAGGGATTTTGTTTACCACGAACAAGGTGATTCCGGTTGAATATGTCAACATGGAAGTGGGGGATCGGATCGCTTTGGAAAAGAATGCACAGGAGTTGGAAGCTTTACCCTTCTATGACCCCGATGCACACATCGAACTCGATAGAACGAATTATCCGGATGAAGATCAAAACCTGGATGCGGTCTATTGGTATCCGCCGCTATATACGTCCTGGTGGAGAACCGCCGGAGACGTTTCGGAGTGGTATCCGAAACCAAAATACGTAAAAACAGAAGATGTGATACCCGATGAAACGGTCGCGCTGGAAGAAGGCGCCAAAGTGGTCAGCGTGGATGGCGAGCATATCGGGAACGTGGAGGAAGTGATTGTCGAAACGGATGAATATCGCGCCACCCATATCGTTGTTAGCGAAGGCTTCTTCCTGCAAGAGAGAAAACTGGTCCCTACCATTTGGATCATGGAGGTGGACGAAGACGAGATCACGTTATCCGTCCCATCTGATTTGTTTGACCGCTTGCCAGAGTATCAACCCGCAAGTTGATGTTCCATAAAACCGGGGAACCTCAACACAAGCAAGCTGTGCTGCGTTCCCAGAAGGAGTCCCCGAAAAAAGGGGTGCGGGCGGACGCCCGCACCCCTTTTTTCGGGATTCTCTTAGCAAATCTTTGATTTCCTGAAATTTGGACTATCTTATGTTCCAGTCCCACATCCGGTTGCGCGAGCCTGTATAATAATCCAGAAATAAACCAGGCGAATGTACATCCGAGTGATTTGGATTGCCTGGGTTGGGAGTCCTATGAACCGAAAAGAACAGCAAATCGCAGAGGGAATCCTTTACACCGACCAATACCAGCTAACCATGGCCCAGCTTTATTTTCGCACCGGTCTTCACCAGCGGCAGGCGCAGTTCGATTATTTCTTTCGCAGCTACCCGGATTATGGCAAGCACAAGGCCGGCTATTGCATCAACGCCGGCCTTGCGTGGCTCCTGGACTGGATGAACCAGGTCCATTTTCAAGAAGACGATATCGAATATCTGCGCTCGCAGCAAGGGCCGATGGGGGAGCGCCTGTTCGATGATGATTTCCTCGCCTGGCTTGAGAAAGAGGGGAACTTCGCTGGCCTGACGTTGCGCGCCATTCCCGAGGGACGGGTTATCCATCCCAATGTGCCGATTGTAGTCGTCCAGGGACCGCTGGCGATGGCCCAGATCCTGGAGACTTCTCTGCTCAACCATCTCAATTACCAGACCTTGATCGCGACCAAAGCCTCCCGCATCCGTTTGGGAGGCCGCAAACGCCCCTTGCTGGAATTCGGCCTGCGTCGTGGACCCGACAAGGGTGCCAACGCCGGAGCGCGCGCCGCCCTGATCGGCGGGGCCGACTTCACGTCCAACGTGGGGGTCTCGCGGGTGCTGGGATATCCACCCAAGGGGACCCACGCCCACAGCATGGTACAGGTCTTCATGGCCCTCGGCCATAGCGAGTTGGACGCCTTCCGCGCCTACGCCGCAGTCTACCCGGACGATTGTCTGTTGCTGGTGGATACGGTCAACACGCTGGAGAGCGGCATCCCGAATGCAATCACCGTTTTCGAAGAACTACGGCGTAAAGGCCACAAACCTGTCGGGATCCGTCTGGATTCCGGCGACCTGGCTTATTTAAGCATCCGGGCAGCACAAATGCTCGACGAAGCCGGTTTCCCGGATGCCAGCATCGTGCTCTCCAACCAGTTGGACGAGTTGGTGCTGTGGCAAGTCCTGACCCAGCTGGACCAGGAAGCAGGCAAATACGGCCTTGATCCGGACAAGCTCATCAACCGCCTGGTCTTTGGGGTGGGGACCAACCTGATCACCTCCAGCGGCGACTCATCCCTGGACGGCGTATACAAACTGGTGGCTGTCCGCGAGGATGGTCGCTGGGTGCCGGCCATCAAACTTTCCGAGAACCCGGCCAAGATTCCCAACCCCGGCCATAAAAACGTCTGGCGAGTGTACGACCAGCGCGGCAACGCCACCGCGGACCTGCTCAGTCTGGATGATGAAGATCCTCGCCAGAAAGAGGCGCTGGTCTTGCACCATCCCTCGCACCCGCAGGCCTTTCGGCGCCTGGAGGCGGGCTCTATCTCAGAGATCGAGCCGTTATTGGTGGATGTGATCGCAGATGGGAAGATCGTCTATGAGCAGCCTTCGATCGAGCAGATGCGCGCCTTGCGTGACCATGACCTGGAAAAGCTGGATTCTGGCGTCAAGCGCATCATGTTCCCCCACATCTACCATGTTTCCTTAACGGAGCGGTTGTGGAACTTGAAGCAGGAACTGGTGCGTGATCTTTATCCTGCTTCCTGAGCAGGGACAGTTTCCAGTTGCGTTTCGATAATTCTCTTGCAGAAAGCAGGCAGGTCTTTCGGCCCCCGAGAACTGATCAGGTTGCCATCTTGAACCACTTCTTCGTTCACCCATTCCGCCCCGGCGTTGACCAGATCATCGCGGATAGAGCTGACGGAATTAACCCGCTTTTTAAGTCTGAATTCATCATATTATCTCTAAGATCAACTTTCTCGCGCAGGAATCGTTTTTTCGCCGATATCGACCATCATGCGGCCATAATTTAACCGGCGCGTCCAGGCGAGCAGCGCTTCCAGCAGCTGGCCGAGGAACTTACGCAAATCTTCATCGATCAGGCGCCCGCCGTCGGAGTCGAATTTTTGCTGCGCATTGGCTACCAACACTTCGGGCTTGTTGACCGGATGCATGTTCGTAAAAACACAGATGTGACGGAAATGCATTTGGGCCCGCACCGTTCCAGCCATGCCGATGGAGGCACCTGTGATGGCGATGGGTTTATCGTTCAAAGGTGAATTATTCGCCGGCCGGGAGGCCCAATCGATCGCATTCTTCAGGACGCCGCTAAAAGAGTGGTTGTACTCTGGGATCGCGAAGAGAAGCGCATCTGCCTGGCTTATTTCTTTTTTCAAGATCTCCACCGTTTCAGGCTCACCCTGCTGGCGCACGTCTTCATTGTAGAGCGGGATCTTGGACAACGTTTCATTGTCGAAGATGCGAATATTCATATCCTCTGGCGCCAATTCCTGGGCGGCTCGTAACAGGGCGCGGTTGTACGAGTTTTTTCTCAAACTGCCACCAATTCCTAATACGTTTATTCTTTCTGTAAGCGAGTTTGGTTCCATAATTATTTCTCCTTTCGTTTTTAAAGGTTTCCGTTTCAGGTTTTCCACAATATGGAAACACTGTTGGGATCAGACGTTGTCCACGCAAATTCTTTGTCCTCCTCCATAACCCTCCAATACTAAACATATCACAAATCAATATACCGGGATGGATCGCCAGAGCCAGATGTATCTAAACTTGTACCCGGTTCTTGTGTACCGGTATATATTCTCTTAAAAGCTTGTATGTTACTGTACACCAAGCGAAATGGAGCTTATATCGGGAAATCAGCTCACGATCAAATCTCGTGATAAAAAGTTGAGCGAAGAGAGGAAAACCAATGGTTTCGGTGAAGGAAAATAAAGAGTTGCGGGTGGAGCAGTTGCGGCGGGTTTGCGACCCGGGGATATTCGACTTCGAAAGCACGGCAGAACTATCTGTGCTGGAGGAAATTATCGGGCAGGAACGGGCGGTGAGGGCCACATCTTTTGGGGTCGATATCGAAAGCCCGGGATATCACATGTTCGCGCTGGGACCGACCGGGACGGGCAAGACCACAATGCTCAAGGACTTGCTCGACAGGAAAAGCGCCGAAGAGCAGGTTCCGGACGACTGGTGCTACGTTAACAATTTCGAAGACGCCGACAAACCAAAAGCCTTGCGCCTGCCGGCGGGCACGGGATGCAAGCTGAAGGACGATACAGACCGGCTGGTCGAAGACTTGAGCAATGAAATTCCCAGCGCGTTCAAGACCGAGGATTACGATAAAGAGCAGGAGAAAACCGAGACGAAGTTTCAGGAAAAACGCCAGGCCCTTTTCAAAGGTCTCGAAAACGAGGCAACCTCGGCGGAATTTACCCTGCTGCAGACACCTCGCGGGATCATTCTCGCGCCGGTGGTAGAGGGGGAGGTGCTCACCCACGAAGAGTACAATAAACTGGACGAACAAAAACGTGAGGAAATCGAGAAGCAGCAATCCCAACTGCAAGGAGAGATGCGCGACACGATCCGCCGCATCCAGGATTTACAGGAAGAAGCCAAGGAAGAGATCCGCAAGCTTGATGAGGAAGTTGTTGGGTATGCCGTCGAACATCTTATCGAAAAGTTGGTCGAGAAATACAGCGATCTTGAGCCGGTGGTTCAATTCCTGAACAAGGTGCGAGAAGACATCCTTAAAAATGTAGATGCCTATAAACAGGCGAAAGAAATGGAAGAGGCCCAGAAGCAGCTTCCATTCCAGATCGGGGGGCTTGGCGAGAAACCAAACTTTGAACAGTACCGGGTCAACCTGTTGGTCGATCACTGCCATTCAGAAGGGGCGCCGGTGATTGTGGAAAGCAATCCGACCTACCCGAATTTGTTGGGCCGCATCGAGCACCAGGCCCGTTTTGGCGCGCTGGTCACCAACTTCCAGATGATCAAGAGCGGCGCCTTACACCGCGCTAACGGCGGATATCTGATCGTGAACGCGGTCGACATCCTGACCAAGCCGATGGCCTGGGATGGCCTCAAACGGGCGCTGAAAGACAGGGAAGTGCGCATCGAATCCATGTACGAATCGCTGGGCGCCATTTCGACGCGCAGCCTGGACCCAGAGCCGATCCCGCTGGACATCAAAGTGATCGTGATCGGCGATCCGATGGTCTATTACCTGCTCTACAACATGGACCAGGATTTCCGCGAGCTCTTTAAGGTGAAGGTCGACTTTTCAGTCCAGATGGACTGGACGGAAGAAGCGCAGCAACAGTATGCCCGTTTTATCGGCACGGTCTGTAAGAAAGAAAATCTGATGGATTTTGCCCCCTCTGGGGTGGCCCGGGTCATCGAGGAAAGCGCCCGGATGGTCGAGAACCAGAAAAAACTGGCGACCAAATTCGGCGACGTTGTCGATTTGATCCGCCAGTCGAGCTATTGGGCCAGCAAGAACGGCAACGGACAGGTAAAAGCCGAAGATGTCCGCCGGGCGGTCGAAGAAAAAGTCTATCGCTCGAATCAGCTGGAGGAGCGCCTGCAGGAAATGATCGACGAAGGCACGATCCTGATCGACACCCAGGGTGAGACGGTGGGGCAGGTAAACGGCCTCTCAGTCCTTCCGTTGGGTGATTACGCCTTCGGCAAACCGTCGCGCATCAGCGCTCGGGTGCACGTCGGTAAAGCTGGTGTGGTCAACATCGACCGCGAAACCGAGCTGGGCGGGCGCATCCATAACAAAGGCGTCCTGATCCTGACCGGGTACCTGGGCGGAAAATATGCGCGGAACCAGCCGCTGGCCTTTTCGGCCAGCATCACCTTCGAGCAGCTTTATCGAAGATGTCGAGGGCGACAGCGCCTCGTCCGCCGAACTGTACGCGCTCTTATCCAGCCTGTCGGACTACCCGATCCAACAGGGATCTGGCTGTGACCGGTTCCGTCAACCAGCGCGGACAGGTACAGGCCATCGGCGGCGTGAACGAAAAGATCGAAGGGTTCTTCGAAGTCTGCAAATTGAAGGGGCTGACCGGCGAGCAGGGCGTCTTGATCCCGGAGAGCAACGTCATTCATCTCATGCTTCGGGATGAAGTGGTGGATGCGGTGCGGGCTGGAAAATTCCATATCTACCCGGTTTCCAGGATCGATGAAGGCATCGCCATCCTGACCGGAATCGAAGCCGGGAAGCAGGATGAGGAGGGGAACTATCCCAAGGGAACGGTGAATGATGCGGTCCAGAACAGGCTGAAAGAGTTGGCACAGAAAGTCAAGTCCTTTTCCTACTCGCCGAACGGTGAAAAGGAGAGAGCAGACGGTAATTCTCCCTGATCTCGAAGTCGCAGTTAAATAGCGGCGATTTATGAGTGTGCTATAATTTCACCCAGCTAGTCTTTGAGGCCGGGGGCGTACAAAATGTGCAATAAAGCGACCATCGAACCCAAGTACATTACAGTCAGCAAGTCTCACGCCATTGTTCCAAGGCGACGTTGTGATTCTGGATGCTGTTGAACCTCGGCCTTAACCGACTACAGATTGCACAGGAGTTGAGATGAGCTTTGTCAGTGAGCTTTGGCCGTTAGGCGCGTATTTTCTTGTAGTGGTGATCTTGATGGCCATCATCCTGGCGCTTTCCTACGTGTTGGGAGAGCGTCACAAAGAGCACGCCACGGACGAGCCCTATGAGGCCGGTGTCCCTATCATCGGATCGGCCCGGCAACGGTTGAACGCCCGGTTCTACCTGGTGGCTATGTTTTTTGTCGTCTTCGACCTGGAAGCAGTCTTCATCCTTGCCTGGGCCTTGGCGGCGCGCCCGCTTGGCTGGGCCGGCTATATCGAAATTTTGATTTTTATCGGTGTGCTGCTGGCAGCCCTGGTGTATTTGTGGAAGCTGGGGGCGCTGGATTGGGGCAGCCCGACATCCGAGATCAGGAAACGAAGCAATGGCGTTGAAGAGATCCGTGAATAAGTTAAAAGCCTATCAGGAGATTTGTCCATGCGTTGGTGGTTGAGTAAACCGGGAGATGAGACTCCTCCCGAAAACGACAAGCAGTCCTTCGGTGAGATGATGAGCCGGACCTTTGTGATGAGCCGTGTACAGGATTTGCTGGCCTGGGGTCGCAAGAATTCAATGTGGCCGTTCAACTTTGGCCTGTCTTGTTGTTATGTGGAGATGGCGACCGCGATTACCAGCCGCTATGATATTGCCCGTTTTGGGGCGGAGGTCATCCGTGGCACGCCCCGCGAAGCCGACGTGATGGTCATCGCGGGGACGGTCTTTATCAAGATGGCGCCGATCATTATGCGCCTGTACGAGCAGATGATGTCGCCGCGCTGGGTGATCTCCATGGGCTCGTGCGCCAACTCCGGCGGCATGTACGACATTTACAGCGTCGTGCAGGGTGTGGACAAAATCCTGCCGGTGGATATGTACGTGCAAGGCTGCCCGCCCCGCCCTGACACGTTTATCGAAGGGTTGATGTTGCTTGCGGATCGAGTTGGCGCGGAGGAACGCCCGCTGAGCTGGACGCTCGGTCCGCAGGGAGTGATCAAACCGGAAAAAATCTCCCGGCGGGATCTCCTTCAAGAAGAACGCAAAAAAGTAACCTATTTACGACCGCCCGATCAGGTATAAACGTGCCGGATATTTACCAGGAATTGACGGACAGGTTTGGGGAAGCCGTTTTGGCATCCCAGGCAACCAGGGACGATATCCTGACGGTTTGGGTGTCACCCGCCCGGGTTGCGGAAGTGCTGGCATTTCTAAAGAATGAGATTGCCCAGCCTTTCAGGATGCTCTACGATTTGACTGCGATCGACGAACGCTCGCGCGTCAACCGCGATAACCAGCCCGAAGCCGACTTCAGCGTGGTTTACCAGCTCTTGTCACTAGACCGCAATCAGGATGTGCGCGTCAAGGTGCCGTTGAAAGGGGAATACCCGTCCTTGCCTACTGCCACCGGGGTGTATTCCAACGCCGACTGGTACGAGCGCGAAGTCTGGGACATGTTCGGGATCAAGTTCGAGGGACATCCCCACCTGGTGCGCATCCTGATGCCGGATACCTGGGACGGGCATCCGCTGCGCAAGGAACACCCTGCCCGCGCTACGGAGATGGGACCTTTCGAGTTATTTCCCGAGAAACAGGAACGCGAAATGGAAGCCCTGCAGTTCCATCCGGAGCTATGGGGGCTGGAACGCGCCAGTGATGAGTCCGATTTCATGTTCCTGAACCTGGGCCCCCAGCACCCCGGCGTCCACGGCGTGCTGCGGCTGGTTTTGCAGCTCGACGGTGAAGTCATTCTGGATGTCGTGCCATTGATCGGCTTCCATCACCGCGGCGCTGAAAAAATGGGCGAACGGCAGACCTGGCACACGTACATCCCATATACCGACCGGGTGGATTATCTGGGTGGCGTGATGAATAACTTCCCTTACGTGCTGGCGGTCGAAAAGCTGGCCGGCATCCAGGTTCCTGAACGGGCGCAGGTGATCCGCATCATGCTGGCCGAGTTCTTCCGCCTGGCCAGTCATCTGGTCTGGTACGGGACCTTTGCCCAGGATATAGGCCAGATGTCGCCGGTTTTTTACATGTTCACCGATCGAGAACGCATTTTCGAGATCATCTCTGCCATCGCTGGCTTCCGGATGCATCCCAGTTGGTTCCGCATCGGCGGCGTGGCTGCAGACCTGCCGAACGGCTGGGATAAGATGGTGCGCGAGTTTCTGGATTACTTACCCGGGCGTCTGGACCAATATGATGGAATGGTCATGGAAAACGGCATTTTCCAGGCCCGGACCAAGGGTGTGGGCGCGTATTCGACGGAGGAAGCCATTGAGTGGGGCGTGACCGGGCCCGGTCTGCGCGCCACCGGCCTCGAATGGGACTTCCGCAAGAAGCGGCCCTATTCGGGCTATGAGAACTTCGAATTCGACATCCCGACTGCCACCCACGGCGACAGCTATGATCGCGGCGTGGTGCGCGTGGAGGAGATGCGCCAGAGCCTGCGCATCATCGAGCAGTGCCTGAACAACATGCCTGCCGGGCATTATAAGTCCGACCACCCCCTGACTACCCCGCCGCGCAAAGACCGGACCATGTTCGACATCGAAACCCTGATCGACCATTTCCTGAACGTCAGTTGGGGTCCGGTCATTCCGGCGGGCGAGGCGATTGTGAGCATCGAAGCAACAAAAGGCGTCAACGGGTATTACCTGGTAAGTGACGGTGGCACCGAATCCTACCGCACCCGCATCCGCACGCCATCGTTCGCGCACATGCAGCAGGTCCCGTCGATCAGCCGCGGGCTGATGGTGCCTGACCTGCTGGCAATTTTGGGTAGTGTTGATTTTGTGTTAGCGGACGTAGATCGATGACATGTGACCCTCCCGAAGGACATCGGGACGATATGAGCGGAGGTCGATATGTTCGCGGTTTTCGGACCTGTCGACCGCAGTCGAAGGGCTGTCGTTAGGTAACAAGCGAGTTGGAGTGAATTGAAGCATTGCCCTTCGACTACGCCGCAAAAGCACGCGGCTCCGCTCATGGGCAAAAGATGAGGAATATTTATGCTGACAGATGCAGAACGACAGGAAATCGAAGACCACGTGGCCGAATATCCTTATAAGCGCGCTGCCTGCATCGAGGCGCTGAAGATCGTCCAGCGAGAGCGCGGCTGGGTTTCGGATGAGAGCCTGAAGGATATCGCTGCCCTGCTCGAGATGACGCCCAGCGAGCTGGATAACGTCGCCACCTTTTACAACCTGATCTTCCGCCAGCCGGTCGGGAGCCATGTGATCCTGCTGTGCGACAGCGTCTCTTGCTGGCTGATGGGGTACGAGAAGATGCGCCAGCACCTGAGCGAGCGTTTGGGAATCGACTTCGGCGAAACGACCGCGGATGGAGAGTTTACCCTGCTCCCGATGGTATGCCTGGGCGACTGTGATCATGCTCCGGTCATGATGGTGGGCAACGACCTGCACAACAACCTGGATCCGGAAAAGATCGACCGGATCCTGGAAAGCTACCGGAATACTGCCTGATGGAAAAACCCCTGACCCAAAACATCCGTCCAGGCGAGGCGCCCCTCGACTTGAAAGCGTTTGAGCAAGCGGCCGGCTACCAGGGATTGCGCAGGGCGCTGACGCAGATGTCTCCCGCCGAGGTAACGGACATGGTTAAACGGTCCAATCTGAAGGGACGCGGCGGAGCCGGATTCCCGACCGGGATGAAGTGGAGCTTCGTCCCAATGGGGGAGGACGCGCCACGCCCCAAATACATGATCGTCAACGCCGACGAAATGGAGCCGGGCACCTTCAAGGATCGTTTGTTGTTGGAAGGCGACCCGCACCTGGTGATCGAAGGCACCATCATCAGCGCCTATGCGATCCAGGCGGAGGTCGGGTACATCTTCCTGCGCTGGGCCTATAAGGAGGCGGAGCGCCGCCTGCGAAAGGCGATTGCGGAAGCATACCAGGCCGGCTACCTGGGAAAGAACATCCTGGGCTCGGGCTTTGATTTCGACCTGCACGTGCATGTCAGCGCCGGACGGTATATCTGCGGCGAGGAAACAGGGCTGCTCAACAGCTTGGAGGGACGCCGTGCAATCCCGCGCGCAAAGCCGCCCTTCCCGCAGGTCAGCGGCTTGTGGGGCCAGCCGACCATCGTCAACAATGTGGAGACGGTCAGTTGTGTGGGGCCCATCTTGCGCAACGGAGCAGACTGGTTCAAACGGCTGAGCCTGAGCGATGATGGCGGCACAAAAATCTACGGGGCCAGCGGGCGGGTCAGCCGTCCCGGCTTGTGGGAACTGCCCATGGGCACAACCTTAGGCGAGATTTTGTTCGAGCATGCTGGGGGCATGCGAGAGGGGTATCAATTCCGCGGTCTACTGCCGGGAGGCGCTTCTACCGACTTCCTGACCGAGGAACATTTCGATGTGAAGATGGACTTCAGCGGTGTCCAGAATGCCGGCAGCCGCCTCGGAACCGGCACTCTGGTCGTGCTCGACGACCAAACCTGTCCGGTGGGCATGGTGCTGAACCTGGAACGCTTCTTCGCCCAGGAATCCTGTGGCTGGTGCACGCCCTGCCGGGAGGGACTACCCTGGGTAGCCCGTACGTTACAAGCCCTGGAAGATGGCAATGGCTTGCCCGAAGACCTGGAAATCCTGGCCGAACATCCGGAATTGCTCGGCCCGGGACACACGTTCTGCGCCCTGGCTCCCGGTGCGATGGAACCCCTCCAGAGCGCGCTCAAGTATTTCGGCGAAGATTTCGAGCGGCATGTGGAAGAACATGCTTGCCCATGGAAATAAATGATTCTCCAAGTCCGGCAGCTCCTGTTGTTGGATTTCCAAAGTGATGAGCTTAGGAACCCTTTTTATCCTGCAATCCTGTGCTGAAACGATTTAAGGTAACTTGATATGGCAAAAATTTATATTGACGGTAAAGAATACGAAGTAGACGGCAGTGAGAATCTGTTACACGTTGTGCTCTCCTTGAAGCTGGATTTGCCCTATTTTTGCTGGCACCCGGCGTTAGGTTCGGTGGGCGCCTGCCGGCAATGCGCGGTGGTCCAGTTCAGGGACGAAAATGATGAAAAAGGAAAAATCGTCATGGCTTGCATGACGCCTGCAACCGATGGCACGCGCATCTCCATCCATAATCCCAAGGCCAAAGATTTCCGCAACTCGGTCACGGAGTGGTTGATGCTCAACCACCCCCACGACTGCCCGGTGTGCGACGAGGGCGGTGAGTGCCACCTGCAGGATATGACCGTCATGACCGGACACGTGTACCGTCGAAAGCGCTTCAACAAGCGCACCTTTCGAAACCAGTATCTTGGGCCGTTCATCAACCACGAAATGAACCGTTGCATCGAGTGCTACCGCTGCGTGCGCTACTACCGTGATTTTGCCGGCGGGCGCGACCTCGATGTTTTCGCCGCCCACGACCACGTCTATTTTGGCCGTCAGGAAGATGGCGTTCTGGAGAGCGAGTTCAGCGGTAACCTGGTGGAGGTCTGCCCCACCGGGGTCTTCACCGACAAGACCCTGAAGCATCACTACACCCGCAAGTGGGACCTGCAAACCGCCCCGTCGGTGTGCGTGCATTGCAGCTTGGGGTGCAACACGATTCCCGGCGAGCGTTACGGCACCCTGCGCCGCATTCGCAACCGTTACAACGCCGATGTGAATGGCTACTTCCTGTGCGATCGCGGACGCTACGGTTACGAATTTGTCAACAGCCCGCAGCGCATACGCGAACCTGTGATTGCATCGCTGCAAGGTCCGCCACGCCGGCCCGCTACCGCGGAAGAGACGGCCTTGCACCTGAAAGAGATGCTCCAGTCCAGCGCGGCCCTGATCGGGATTGGCTCGCCCCGCGCTTCTCTGGAATCGAATTTCGCCTTGCGCTCGCTGGTCGGCACCGATCGCTTCTTTGCCGGGATATCGGCGGACGAATCCCGCTTGCAACAACGCGCTCTCTCCATCCTGCGAGATGGCCCGGTTCCCACCGCAAGCTTGCAGGAGGCAACCAGCGCGGATGCGGTGCTGGTGCTGGGCGAAGATCTGACCAACACGGCTCCCATGCTGGCGCTGTCGCTGCGGCAGGCGGTGACTAACCAGCCGAATGAAATGGCCGCCCAGAAAAACATCGACCTGTGGAACGACGCCGCCATCCGTGAGATCGTCCAGGACCGCAAGGGACCGCTCTATAGCGTGACACCGTCCGTGACCCGCCTCGATGACGTTGCCACTACCCAAACCTACCTGGCTCCCGATAGGATCGCCGCCTTGGGTTTTGCGGTCGCGAATGCTCTCGACCCTGCTTCACCGGCCGTGAAGGACTTGCCCGAGGACCTGAAAACTACGGCAGAAGAAATCGCGCGAGGTTTGAAAGAGGCTGAGAAACCGCTGGTTGTTTCTGGTCTTAGCCTGGGGAGCGAAGCCGTGATCCAGGCTGCCGCCTCGGTGGCCTGGGCGCTGCGGGCTGCGGGGAAGAACGAAGCCCGCCTGACATTCACCTTCGCCGAGTGTAACAGTATGGGCCTGGCCTTGTTCGAAGATAAAAGCCTGGAGCAGGCGCACCAGGCCATCCAGGACAACCCGGGTGCTACGCTCATCATTTTGGAAAATGACCTGTACCGCCGGACCGATGCGCAGTTGGTCGATGAAATATTCGCCGCCGCGGAGCGGGTCATCGTACTCGATGCGTTCGAAAACGAGACGGCCGCCAAAGCCGATCTGGTCCTGCCAGCCGGCACCTACGCCGAAAGCGATGGCACCTTCGTCAATAATGAGGGCCGCGCCCAGCGATTTTTCCAGGTGTTTGTGCCCGTGGGAGATATCCGCGAAGGCTGGCGCTGGATCAGTGAGATGATGGATGTAAGCGGACATGAACTTTCCGGCCAGTGGCATACCCTGGACGATGTGCTCCAGGCGCTCGGCAGCCAGGTGCCGCTGTTTGCGCCCGTGCTTGAGATCGCTCCGCCAGAAGAGTTTCGCATTATCGAACAAAAGATCCCGCGGCAGCCGCACCGCTACAGCGGCCGGACGGCTATCCATGCCAATGTCAACATCAGCGAGCCAATGCCGCCCCAAGACCCGGATACGCCGCTGGCTTTTTCGATGGAAGGCTACAAAGGCCGCCCGCCGTCCAGCTTGATCCCTCGGTACTGGGCGCCGGGCTGGAACTCGGTCCAGTCTTTGAACAAGTTCCAGCAGGAAGTGGGCGGGTTGTTAATCGGGGGCAGCCCCGGGCGGCGCCTGATCGAGCCGTCAGCAGAGGGGCCGGTCTCCTATTTCGAGGATTTTCCGGGTATGTTCTCCCCTCGAGAAAACGACTACCTGGCGCTCCCGCTCTACCATATCTTTGGTTCCGAAGAGCTCAGCAGCATGTCCCCGCCCATCCAGGAGCGTTCGCCTGCTCCCTACGTAGCGCTCAACCCGGCGCTCGCTGAGCGGCTGGGCGTTCAGGAGGGCGAACCCTTACAAGCCGAGGTGCTTGGCCGTTCGCTGCGTTTGCCGGCGCATTTGCTGGAATCGCTGCCCGATCGCGCAATCGGCCTGCCGGCTGGCTTGCCCGGTATCCCCGTTGGGTTGCCGGCTTTGAGCAAAATCGGACGCATTACAGATGACCAGGCAGGAGGGAGCGCATGAGCGTCCTGATCACCTGGCTGAACATTTTCGGGGTGATGTTCGGCGCGCTGACGGTTGCGGCGATGCTGATCTGGCTGGAACGCCGCCTGCTGGCCCTCTTCCAGGACCGCTACGGACCAAACCGGGTCGGGCCGTTTGGGCTCTTGCAGGTGGTAGCAGATATGATCAAAATCTTCACCAAAGAGGATTGGATCCCGCCTTTCGCCGACAAGCCTGTTTTTGTCATGGCGCCTACGGTGGTGATGTCGACCGTGCTGATGTCGTTCGCGCTGGTGCCGTTTACGCCGGGGATTGGCGTGGCCAGCTTCAACATCGGTCTTTTATTTTTCCTGGGAATGTCCTCGTTGAGCGTTTATAGCGTGATGCTGGCCGGCTGGTCTTCGAACAGCAAATATTCCTTGCTGGGCGGGATGCGCTCGGCAGCCCAAATGCTCAGCTACGAGGTCTTTATGGGGCTTTCGCTGACGGGGGTGGTCCTGATGGCCGGCTCTTTCGACCTGCGCGATATCGTCGAGGCGCAGAGGAAGGTCTGGTTTTTCATCCCCCAGATTTTAGGTCTGATCACCTTCCTGCTCGCTGGGTTGGGCGAAACACACCGCCTGCCCTTCGACCTGCCCGAGGCTGAGAGCGAATTGATTGCCGGCTACCACGCCGAGTATTCGGGTATGAAGTTCGGCATGTTCTTTGTAGGCGAATATCTGGGCATTGCCTTGATTTCGTCTTTTATTACCACGCTCTTCTTCGGCGGTTGGCTGGGTCCTTTCCTGCCGCCGATTGTCTGGTTCGGCTTGAAGACGTTCGCCTTCATCTGCCTGTTTATCTTGATCAGGGCCGCGCTGCCGCGCCCGCGTTTCGACCAGCTCATGTCCTTTGCCTGGAAAGCCATGCTGCCGCTGACCCTGTTGAACCTGGTTGTTACGGGTGGGCTGGTGTTGGCGTTTGGATAACAAGTTGTGCCGCTGGGCGGAGGGCCGAACGACAGTGAGGTCCGTAGTCGAAGCGCCCTTTTTGCGGGGATGCGCAAGATTAGTAGATACTTGCCCTTCGACTGCGGGCTGCGCCCTCCGCTCAGGGACAAAAGTAAAAAGGAGTTTTAATGTTTGTTAGCGCACTCCAAACGATCTGGAAAGTCTTTTTACATCTCTTTACAAAACCGGATACCGTCCAGTTCCCTGAAGAGAAAATTTACCTGCCGCCGCGCTGGCGCGGGCGCATCGTGCTGACCCGCGACCCGGACGGCGAAGAGCGCTGTGTTGCCTGCTATCTGTGCGCCGTGGCTTGCCCGGTGGACTGCATTTCCCTGCAAGCGACTGAAGATGAAGATGGACGGCGCTACCCGGAATTTTTCCGGATCAACTTTTCACGCTGTATCTTCTGCGGCTATTGTGAAGAAGCCTGCCCCACCTTCGCCATCCAGCTTACCCCGGATTACTACATGAGCGAAGCGAACCGGGAAAACCTGGTTTACGAGAAGGAGCAGCTGTTGATCGACGGCCCGGGCAAGTACCATGACTATAACTTCTACCGGGTCTCCGGCTTGAAAATCGCTGACAAGGATAAGGGCGAGGCGGTCAACGAGAACGAGCCAGTCGATATCCGCAGTTTGCTGCCTTAGTTCAGGGAGGTTGCCTATGGTTTGGTTGTTCTATCTGACGGGAATCATCGCGCTCGTCTCTACCATCATGGTCGTCACCCGTTTGAACGCGGTGCATGCCCTGCTGTATATGGTCATGGCCCTGCTCTCCCTGGCGCTGATTTTTTTCCTGCTGGGAGCGCCCTTTGTGGCTGCCCTGGAGGTCATCATCTACGCCGGGGCGATCATGGTACTGTTCGTTTTCGTGGTCATGATGCTCAATATGGGCCCTCAGTCTGCAGACCAGGAACGAGGTTGGTTCAACCTGAGCGCCTGGCGTGGATTGGTTTTTATCGCTGGCGTTCTGCTGCTTGAGTTGATCATTGCGCTCCGGCTTGGCTTCCCCCAGCCGTTGAATGCGGCGGAAGTAACGCCGCAACAGGTTGCGCTCTCGCTGTTTGGCCCCTACCTGCTGGGCGTGGAGCTGGCTTCCATGCTGCTGCTGGCTGGTTTGGTAGGCGCATATCACCTGGGCAGGCGAGAACAAGAAAGGCCTAAAAAATGACTGCTATCCCGTTGAACCACACGCTTATCTTAGCCGCCATGCTCTTCACGGTGGGATTGATCGGCCTGCTGGCGCGCCGGAACGTCTTCTTCATGTTGATGTCTATTGAGATCATGCTCAACGGCGCGGGACTGGCTTTCATCGTAGCCGGCACGCGCTGGGGGCAGCCCGACGGGCAGATTATGTTCCTGTTCATCCTGACCCTGGCTGCTGCGGAAGTGAGCATCGGGCTGGCCCTGATCCTGCGTCTTTACCAGCAGTTCAAAACGCTGGACGTGGACGCCGCTCACGAGCTGCAAGGTTGACCATGACACTACAGGATTTAATTCCGCTCCTCCCGCTGCTGGTCCTGGCCGCTTCGATCGTGATCGTGATGCTGGTGATCGCTTTCCAGCGCAGTCACCGCCTGACGTTCGCTCTCACGCTGCTCGGGCTGGCGCTTTCGCTGGCTGCCCTGCCTTTGGCTTCTGCCAGCGGACTGCCTCGTCCCATCACGGCCCTAGTTATGGTAGACGGCTTCGCCATCTTTTATATCGGGCTGGTCCTGGCTGCCAGCCTGGTTGTTGTTTTGCTTTCTTTCAATTACCTCGAAAAAGTCGCGGGCCATAAGGAAGAATATTACCTCTTGATCCTGTTGGCTACGTTTGGGGCGGTTGTGCTGGTTGTCAGCAATCATTTTGCCTCGTTTTTTATTGGTCTGGAAACCTTGAGCATTTCACTTTATACCCTGATCGCCTACACCCGCTTTGAGCATCACCGCGTTGAAGCAGCGATCAAATACCTGATCCTGGCAGCGGCGGCTTCCTCTTTCTTATTGTTCGGGATGGCGCTGGCCTACCTCGTCTTTGGGACGATGCAATTCGATCAGATGGGGTCTCTGTCTGATTTATCGGCGCCGGATAGCGCACTGTTGACAGTCGGGCTGGCCATGCTCATGGTTGGGATCGGCTTCAAGCTGGCCTTGGTCCCCTTCCACATGTGGGCGCCGGACGTGTATCAAGGTGCGCCTGCCCCCGTAACGGCTTTCGTCGCGACGGTTTCCAAAGGCGGCATTTTTGCATTGATGCTGCGGTTGTTCACCTTTGTCCCTCTCACGTTGGGCAGTAGCCTGTGGAACGTGATTGCCGTGATCGCTATTTTATCCATGCTGGCCGGGAATGTGCTGGCGGTCATTCAAAGCAATGTGAAGCGCATTCTGGCCTATTCGTCTATTGCGCATTTCGGGTATTTGTTGGTGGCGTTTCTGGCGAGCAACACGCTTTCCGCCCCCTCGATGACCTTTTACCTGGTGGTTTACATCATCACCAGTTTGATTTCATTTGGCGTCATTACTTTGCTTTCTAGCCCCCAGAAAGAATTCGAAGAGCTGGAAGATTATCGCGGCCTGTTCCATCAATATCGTGGACCGGCTCTCTTCATGGGCATAGCGCTGCTCTCCCTGGCCAGCCTGCCGCCAACGGGCGGTTTGGTCGGCAAGATCTTCCTGGCTGCGGCCGGCGTGCAATCGTCGTTGTGGTTGCTGTTGGCTGCCCTGGTGATTGGCAGCGTGGTTGGCATATTCTATTACCTGCGTGTCGTCATCACAATCTTCCGCCAGCCGGAAGACGAATCTGCTGCCTGGACTGCGCCGTCCATCAGCCCGCTTGCGGATATAACCCTGGCTCTGCTCAGCCTTGGGTTGCTCATTTTAGGCATTTTCCCGGCTCCGCTCATCAATCTGATTGAAGCAATGGTTGCTCGTTTGGGTTGAACCAAAGAATATATCTCTATTTGTATCCTCCCGATGTACCCGGGCACATTTCCCCGCCCGCGGACTCATGTTAATCTTAATGATGAGATAGTCTTTGAAAATTTGGAGTGTGAGGTGTTGCTGTTGAATAGCGTTCGACTACAACACCCCGTCTCCTCTCTTCTTTTGAAAAGATATCCAATTAGAGAACAAAAAAACATAGATGGGGAATGAATCCATTGAAAGGAGCAAGTTCATGACGAAAACAAAGCTACACAAACTGAACGAACTTGGACAGTCGATCTGGCTGGATTACATCGACAGGTCGTTTCTCGATTCGGGCGAACTGGCGCAATATGTCCAGAAGGGTTTACGAGGCCTGACCTCCAACCCGGCCATTTTCGAGAAAGCCATCTCCGAAGGGGGCGAATATGATCACCAGATCCGCAAACTTGCCCTGGACGGGGCGACGGCGCAGGAAATTTACGAGGCGCTGGTAATTCAGGATATCCGCTCCGCTGCGGACGTGTTGCGGCCCATTTACGATGAAAGCGATGGCAAAGATGGCTTTGTCAGCCTGGAGGTCAACCCGCACCTGGCGCACGACCAACAGGGCACCATCAGCGAAGCAAAACGCTTGTTCAACCTGGTCGATCGCCTTAACCTGATGATCAAGGTTCCTGCCACAGACGAGGGCCTGCTGGCGATCCAGGATCTGCTCGAAGACGGCATTAATATCAATATTACCCTGCTGTTTGCGATCTCCCAGTACGAGCTGGTGGCAGAGGCCTACCTGGTGGCTCTGGAGCAGCGTACTGCTAAAATCTTTACCGTCGGAGAAGTTGCTTCGGTAGCCTCCTTTTTCGTCAGCCGGATAGATAGCAAAGTCGATAAGATGCTGGGAGAAATCGGTTCGCCCGAAGCCGAGGCGCTCAAAGGCAAGATCGGGATTGCAAGTGCAAAACTGGCCTATCTGCGCTCCAAAGAGATTTTCGGCGGGCGGCGCTGGGTCTACCTGCTGGAAAAAGGCGCCCAATTGCAGCGCGTGCTCTACGGCAGCACCAGCACCAAAGATCCGGCCTACTCTGATGTGCTGTATGTGGAAAACTTGATCGGCCCTGATACGGTGAACACCGTCCCGCCCGAGACGCTGGAAGCCTTTCTGGATCACGGCACCGTCGAGGTTACCTTAGACCGCAACCTGGACGAGGCGCGCGACCAACTGGAGCAATTGGAAAAGCTTGGAATTGACCTGGATGAGGTCACCCGTCAATTGCTTGACGAAGGCCTTGAGAAGTTCAATAAGCCCTATGATAAGTTGATCGAAACCATTGCAGAAAAACAGGCAGATTTCATTACGGCCTGACGGACGCACCCTCAAACCTAGAGAAAGGATGTTAAAAATGGCACAAATCAATCGTAAAGCAGGCGCCATCTGGAAAGGCGATTCGCGCAGCGGGAAAGGCTTGATCAGCACCGAGAGCAAGGCGCTTTTCGAGGAACCGTACACGCACAAGATGCGCTTCCAAAGTGAGATGACCGGCACCAACCCGGAAGAGTTGATCGCCGCGGCCCACGCCGCCTGTTTCAGCATGGCTCTGGCCAGCACCCTCAAGAAAAAAGGCTATGATCCCGAACAGATCGAGACGACCGCTACCATTACGTTATCCTCCGAAGATGGGAACAACCAAATTACAGACATGAACTTGCACGTCCGTGTGTACGCGCCGGGGCTCGAGGAAGCTTCTCTAAACGATCTGATTTCGGCGGCCGATGAGCACTGCCCCGTTTCCAACCTTTTGCGGAACGGGTTGAATATCCAAATTGAATCTGAGCTGATCGAATCCGCTCCCGCGCCCTGATCGGACAAATGCTCCCGCTGCCCCACACCGGCGGCGAGGAACCAGATACATGACTTCTGAGCGAAACTTTCATGGCCCCAACCTCGGATACGTCCTGGAACTGTACGAACGGTTCCGGGATGATCCGGATTCTGTAGACGAATCGGCCCGCAGGCTTTTCCAACGCTGGACGCCCCCCGCCCCTGCCGGACTTACGCCTCGTACCGCCCCCGAGCTGGCTCCGTTGACCGGGGCCGCGGACCTGGCTGAGGCAATTCGTTCGCGCGGCTACCTGGCGGCCCACCTGGATCCGTTGGACACGGAACCTGTAGGGGACCCCTCTTTGACACTGCAATTCCACAACCTGGACAAAGAGCAGCTGCGCCAACTCCCGGCGGAAACAGTTGGCCTGAAAGGGGAGAACGCCTACCAGGCCATCCAGGCGCTGCGCTCGATCTATTGCCAGAGCATCGGCTACGACTACGGTCACATCCGCATTCCCGAAGAACGGGAGTGGTTGTACCAGGCCGCCGAAAGCGGGCGCTTCCGCGAACCGTTTGACGAAACGCGCTTGCTCGAACGCCTGACCCAGGTGGAAGCCTTCGAGCTGTTCCTGCACCGTTTGTACCCCGGCAAAACCCGCTTCTCGGTCGAGGGCCTGGACATGCTCATCCCGATGTTGGATGAGGTGGTTGGCGCTGCGGCCGTCGAAGATATTTGCGCCATCCTGATTGGCATGGCCCACCGCGGACGGCTGAACGTGCTGGCGCACGTGCTCCAGAAACCCTACACCCAGATCTTTGCCGAGTTCAACGACCCGCAGGGCCGCGCCACCACCTGGGACGAGCTTGGTTGGACCGGCGACGTGAAATACCACATGGGCGGGTACAAGTCGCCCAAGGAAGGCCAGCGGGCGGACCTGGTCGTGCGGGTGCCGGCCAACCCCAGCCACCTGGAACTGGTCGACCCGTTCATCCTCGGCATGGCGCGCGCCGCCGACGAAGACGTGGACCAGCCCGGCGGCCCGATCTTTTTCGAGAACGCCGCGCTGCCCATCCTAATCCACGGGGATGCCGCTTTTACCGGGCAGGGGATTGTCGCGGAAACGCTGAACCTGTCTCGTCTGCCCGGCTATACCACCAGCGGCAGCCTGCACATCATCGCCAACAACCAGCTGGGCTTCACCGCCACGGAAGACGAACTGCGCAGCAGCCTGCACGCCAGTGACCTGGCCAAAGGCTTCGAGATGCCCGTGGTCCACGTCAACGCAGATGACCCGTCCGCCTGCCTGGAAGCCGCCCGGACCGCTTTCGCCTACCGCCAGGAGTTCCACAAGGACTTCGTGATCAACCTGATCGGCTACCGGCGCTACGGCCACAACGAAGGCGACGAGCCGCGCTTTACCCAGCCGGTCATGTATCGCAAGATCGACCAACACCCGACCGTCCGACAGCTATGGGCGACGAGGCTGGAAAAGCAGGGTGTGATGGAAGCGGAACAAGCCGAGACGCTGGTGCAGGAACGCTTGAAAGAGTTGCAGGGCATCAACGATGCCTTGGACGCGGAACAGGCCCTGTATGAGCCGGTCCCGCAGCCGCCTCCCCGCGGAGCCGCGCGCAAGGTCAAGACTGCTGTTTCGATGAAGCAGCTCAAGGAGCTGAACCAGGCGTTGTTGAAGTTCCCCGACGACTTTGATCTCAACCCCAAGCTGAAGAAGTCGGTGGAACGGCGGCGGGTGCTGCTGGATAAAGCCTCCAACCAGGTGGATTGGGCCATGGCCGAAGAGCTGGCCTTTGCCACCATTTTGCAGGACGGCATCCCCATCCGCCTGACGGGTCAGGATACCGAGCGAGGCACTTTCAGCCAGCGCCACGCCGTGTTCAACGACGTGGAAAACAGCCAACCCTACGTGCCGTTACAGTCGTTTCCCCAGTCGACGGCTTCTTTCGAGATCCTGAACAGCCCCTTGAGCGAGGCCGGGGCGCTGGGGTTCGAGGTTGGCTATAACGTGCAGGCTCCCGGGCGGCTGGTGTTGTGGGAGGCGCAATACGGCGACTTCATCAACAACGCTCAGAGCATTCTGGACGAGTTCCTGCTTTCGGGCCGCGCCAAATGGGGCCTGACCCCTTCGCTGGTCCTTTTGCTGCCGCATGGGAACGAGGGCATGGGCCCGGACCATTCCAGCGCGCGCATCGAGCGTTTTCTCGGCCTGGCTGCCGAGACCAACGTGCGCATTGCCTACCCGTCGACGGCCGCGCAATATTTCCATCTGTTGCGCCGCCAGGCCTTGCTCCTGGAGACCGATCCGTTGCCGCTGGCCGTTTTCACCCCGAAAGGCCTGTTACGGCACCCGTTGGTGGCCTCGCCAGCCGAATCCCTGTCCGAGGGCAGCTGGCAGTCTGTGATCGACGATCCGGAATTGCCCGGGGAACGCAAAGACGTGGAAAACCTGCTGCTGTGCAGCGGGCGCATTTATATCGACCTGGTGACCAGCGACCTGCGCGCCGAAAATCCTGACGACGCCATCATCCGGGTGGAACAGCTCTACCCCTTCCCGAAAGATGCCTTGGCGGATGTGGTCGGGGAGTATTCGAACCTCAAGCGGGTCATCTGGGTGCAGGAGGAGCCGTTCAACATGGGCGCCTGGGACTTCGTGCGCCCGCGCTTGCGCCAGCTGCTGGCCAGCGAAGAACTGCCCTTGCACTATGTGGGCCGGCCGGAGAGTTCCAGTCCGGCGGAGGGCTCGTCCACGGTGTACCGCCTCAACCAGGGGGCGTTGATCGAGCAGGCCTTTGCCTTCGAAAAAAAGACCGAGACGCGCAGCGTAATCAAGGAGAGAGACTAAATGACCGTGGAAGTTGTCGTTCCCGAAATGGGCGAGTCGGTGCTCGAAGCGACCGTCAGCGAGTGGTTGAAACAGGAAGGCGAGTACGTCAACGTGGGGGACGTGCTCGTCGAGCTGGAAACCGACAAGGTCAACCTGGAGGTCGGCGCCAAACACGCCGGCGCCCTGGCGCAGATCAAGGCCCAAGCCGGCGAGGACGTCAAGGTGGGCGACGTGCTGGCCCTGATCGATGAAAAGGCAGACGAGAAGACTGCAGAACCGGCCAACGAGGCCGAGCTGGAAAAGGCGGAAACAGCGCCCGCGCCCGAAAGAGAAGCCGGACGCGGCGATGGGCGCAATGGGGACCGCCGGGCCGTGCCGCAGGTCACCCCGGTCGCCTCCCGCCTGGCGCGCGAAGAGGGCGTGGACGTCAGCCGGATCTCCGGGAGCGGCGCCGAGGGCCGCGTCACCCGCGCGGACGTGGAGCAGTTCCTGCAGGAACGAGAAAAACCCCGCGAACCGGAGAAACAGGCTCCGGCCCGCTCCGCAGCGCCGGTCGAAAAGACGGGTGGGGAGGCTGCGGATACGCGGCGCGAAGAGCGCGTGCGCATGTCCCGCCGCCGCCGCACGATCGCGTCCCGCCTGCTGGAAGCGCAGCAGACCACCGCCATGCTGACCACCTTCAACGAGATCGACATGAGCGCGGTGATCGACCTGCGCAAACGCCGCAACGAGAAGTTCCAGGAGCGCTACGGGATCAAGCTGGGCTTCATGTCGTTCTTCGTCAAAGCCTCCATCGGCGCGTTGAAGGCCTTCCCGCGCGTGAACGCCGAGATCGACGGGGAGGAGATCGTGCTCAAACATTATTATGATATGGGCATCGCCATCGGCGCGGAAGAGGGGCTGGTGGTGCCGGTCCTGCGCGACGCGGACCGCCTGGGCTTTGCCGAGATCGAGGCGCAGATCAAGGATTTTGTGGAAAAGACGAGGAACGGGAAGCTGACCATCGAAGACCTGACCGGCGGCACCTTCACCATCACCAACGGCGGCGTGTTCGGCTCGCTGCTCAGCACGCCCATCCTGAACCCGCCGCAGGTGGGCATCCTGGGCATACACAAGATCGAAGAACGCCCCATCGCGCTGGATGGGGAGGTGGTCGTGCGCCCGATGATGTACGTGGCCCTCAGCTATGACCACCGCATCGTGGACGGGCGCGAGGCGGTCCAGTTCTTGGTCAAGATCAAGGAGTTGGTGGAGGACCCGGAGAGCTTGTTGCTGGAAGGGTGAAATCAAAAAGAACTCCGAAACGAATTTCGGAGTTCTCTTTTTTACTCAGGGTTTGCTCGTTTTTCTAGCCATCTCTTTAATGACTTCTGATTTTCTCCTGAAGACTTTCCTAAACGAACTCAATCCGATGGCTTGATCTCAGGGAATACAAACCAAATCTATACAAGTGCTGTCTAATGGTCCATCACCTGGGCTGGTTGGATACGCTGAGAGATTTTGCGTTTTTGTAAGCTGGTCTGGCTTGTCGATTCAGAGCATTCCGGCTACAATCTAACACCATCAGCCGCGATAATGTAGAGTTGATGGAGCATCAATGTAGGATTGATACGAGATTTCAGCCAGAGCACAGAGACCACAAGTGAGGATCCTATGGCCAAAGTAGAACTCGACGCACCCTTTCGAAAGATAACAGGCAAGATTGGAAAACTGTCATACCGTTGGATGCACGGCCAGCAGACCGTCATGAAGACCCCCGATATGTCCAAGGTCAAGTGGAGCAAGGCCCAGAAGGCAAACCGCCAGCGCTTCGCCCAGGCGATCTACTACGCCAGGCAGGCGATGGCAGACCCGGAAGCCAGCGCACATTATGAAACACTGGGGAAGAAAGTTGACAGACAGCCCTTCCGGGTAGCGGTGTCTGATTTTCTGGCAGGGAATAATTTGCTGGAACAGAAATAATAGGACTTACACATTTCGCGAAAAGAACCCGGATATATAAGGGTCGCGGCGCAGCATGCGACCCTTATATCCGGGCCTCTCTCATCCATTTGCGTAAGTCCTGAAGATGTTGGGTAGAAGCCGAAGGGAAAGATTATTTCCACATATGATCTCGTAATAACTTGAGAATGGCCCTTCGACTACGGCCGAGCAGCCCGCGCCCCTCGGGCTGCTCGGCTTCCGCTCAGGGACTTCATCTCCTTTTTACCCAATTTGTCAACCCACCGGCCAGCAGGACCTCGACCATGTGCGGGGACAGGTCGTGCCTGGTTGGGATGACCAGGTTGTCTTCCTGGATATGCACTTCGACCAGCCCGTCATTTCCCGCCAGTTGTTGGCGCAACCCGGTCACCGTGATCACATCTCCCTTTTTCACTTTGTCATACGCCGAAGTGTCATCGAACACCAACGGCAGGATGCCGTAGTTGACCAGGTTCTTGCGATGGATGCGGGCGAAGCTTTTGGCCAGCACCAGGCGCAGGCCCAGGTAACGGGGCGCCAGGGCGGCGTGCTCGCGGCTCGAGCCCTGCCCGTAGTTATCGCCACCAATAATGGCATGGCCGCCGAGCGGTTTAAGCGCCAGGGCTTTTTCGGCATATTCCGGGTCGACGATGTCGTACACGAACTCGCTGATCTTGGGGATATTGCTGCGGTAAGGCAACACACGTGACCCGGCCGGCATGATCTCGTCGGTGGACAAGTCATCGCCGACCTTCAATAAAACCGGCAGTTCCAGTTCGTCGGGAAGCGGGTCCAGCTCGGGCAGGGAGGCGATGTTCGGTCCCTTGTAGAGACCAACGTTGCGGGCTTCTTCCAACGGCAACGGCGCCAGCAACATTTCCCTATTGATGATCCGTTTTACGGGCTTTTTCACCTGCGGGTAAGGCATATCCAGCGTGCGCGGGTCGGTGATCACGCCGGTCAAAGCGGAAGCGGCTGCCGTCTCGGGGCTGCACAGGTAGACCTTATCTTCTTTGGTGCCGGTGCGTCCGGGAAAATTGCGCGGCACGGTCCGCAGGCTGATCTTACCGCTGGCGGGCGCCTGTCCCATGCCGATACAACCGTTACAGCCAGCCTGGTGTAAACGAGCTCCTGCGTGGATCAAATGCGTCATTTGGCCTTCGCGCATCAGTTCTTCCAACAACTGGCGGGAGGTGGGATTGACATCGAACGAAACGCTTTCCACGACTTGGCGGTCCTTGACAATTTCCGCGGCAATCGCAAAATCACGGTAGCCGGGGTTGGCCGACGAGCCGATGTAGGACTGGTAGATTGGCTCGCCCGCGATTTCACGGACCGGTACCACATTCCCGGGGCTGCTGGGTTTGGCGATCAACGGCTCGAGCGCGGACAGGTCGATTTCCTCGTAGCGGTCGTATTCCGCGCCCGGGTCGGCGAGCAGCTCGCTCCAATCTTCTTCCCGTTCCTGCTCCCGCAAGAACTGGCGCACGGTCTCGTCGGACGGGAACACCGTGGAGGTGGCCCCCAGCTCGGTGCCCATATTGGCGATGACATGCCGGTCCATTGCGGTGAGCGCCTCCAGGCCGGGACCATAATATTCGAGGATATAACCCAGACCGCCGTCCACATCGTGGCGGCGCAGCATCTCCAGGATGACATCTTTGGCGCTGACCCAATCCGGCAGTTGGCCGGTCAGTTTCACGCCCCAGATTGCTGGCATGGGCAGGTTAAACGGTTGGCCGGCCATCGCCATGGCCACGTCCAGGCCGCCGGCGCCGATGGCCAGCATGCCCAGGGATCCGGCAGCCGGCGTGTGACTGTCCGAGCCGAGCAGGGTCGCCCCTGGTTTGCCAAAACGCTGCATGTGCACCGGGTGGCTGACCCCGTTCCCCGGGCGGCTAAACCACACGCCGTAGCGCTCGCAGGCCGATTGCAGGAAAAGGTGATCGTCGGGATTCTTGAAATCGGCCTGGATCAGGTTGTGGTCAACGTACTGAACCGAGACGTCCGTCTGGACGCGCTCGAGACCCAGCGCTTCCAGCTCCAGCATCACCAGCGTGCCGGTCGCGTCCTGGGTCAGGGTCTGGTCGATGCGAATGCCAATCTCTTCGCCGGGGATCATCTCTCCCGAGAGCAGGTGGCTTTCGATCAGCTTTTGTGAAATGTTCTTTGCCATGCGATCCTCCTTGGGTAAGGACTACTTTTATTGGCGCGTACTAATCTGGCTTAGGACTTTTACCGTACCCTTTCAGGCCTTCGACTTCGATAAAGATGCGCCGGACGCTCGGATATTGATCGTGGATTTGCTCTTCCAACTCGTCGATCACGCCCACCAGTTCGGCCGCCCGTAAATCGGGCTGGAACTGGACGTCCAGGTTTAGCAGCACATCGTCGGGTCCGAAATGCATGGTCAGCGGGTTGCGCATCTCTTCCACGGCCGGATGCTCCTGAACCAACTGGCGCACGCCCGCCACGATCCTGCGGTTCGCCGTTTCACCGACCAGCAAGCTCTTGCTTTCGAAAGCCAGAAAGATCGCCATGGCTGCCAGGATAAAGCCGATCACAATGGAGGCAATGGCATCAGAAATCGCGGACTTCTCCCATATGGCCATCTTTTGCCCATAATTTGTATCCGAGCAATTCTGCCAAACTACGTAACACCGTTTCCTCCTTTTTGTGTTCCGGTGAACTTTTATTTCATCTGCGTTAGCCTGGGCCAATTTTTATTGTTCGATCACCCAGTTCGCGATGTCATCCTCGGGAACACGCCGCATACTGAGGCTGACCTGCTCCTGTTCCGGATCGATGTCGATGATCCTGACCAGGACTTCATCGCCCTCATTAAGGACTTTCGTCGGTTCACGGGAAACCCCGGGGAGCAGCTCGCTGACGTGGAGCAACCCGGTAACCTGATCGGTGAGCCGGACAAATGCGCCGAAATCGGTCAAGGAAACGACTGTCCCTTCCAGGATGTCTCCCGGATTGTGGTCGCGGGCAAAGTCATCCCACGGACCGGGGAGCAGCGCGCGCCGGTCCAATCCGATCCGTTCCCGTTCGACGTCCACTTCCCGGATCAGCACTTCGACTTCATCCCCCGGCTGCAAAACCTCGGAGGGATGGTCTACTTTATCCCAGGAAAGCCGTGAAATGTGGATGAGACCGTCTACCCCGCCTAAGTCTACAAAGGCGCCGAACTTGACTACATTGGAGACGATGCCGGTGATTTTTTCTCCCTTTTCTAACTCCTGAAGACGCTGTTTTCGGAGGGCTTCCTCGGCTGCCCGCCCCGAAAAGACGAGCCGTTTTTTGGACTGGTCGACCTCGATGGCTGTCAACTTCAGCGTCTTTCCGATCATCTTAGACTTCGCCGTTTGCTTATCAGCCCCGCTCAAACCGCGTGGCAGGCCGGGAGTCATCGAGTTCGGAACGAATCCGTTCAATCTGCCAAACTCGACCAGCAAGCCGCCCTTGTTATAGCCGATCACTTTAAGCTCCAGGGTTTGCTCGCTGGCGAGATAACTTTCCGCTTTTTCCCAGTCCTGCTGTTCCAGGCCTTTCTCGATGGAAACCAGCAGTTCATCATCATAACTGGATGTGTGGATGATATAGACGGGCAGTTGGTCCCCAATGGAGATGTCTTCGAACATCGTTTCGTCCAGGTTGGAAAGTTCCCTGCGCGGGACAACGGCGTCACGTTTGGCGCCGACATCGAGCAGGACCGAGTCTTCGGTCATTTCGAGAACCTCTCCTTTGACGATATCCCCCCGGTGAGGGCGAACGTTTTCATAGTCCTCCAGCAATTCTGCAAAATCGTTAGTTTTCGTTTGGATATTAATAATTTTTCTCCTTTTGTAGCTACTCAGCCTGCATTTTAAGAGGTGGCAAAAACGGTGTGCGTGGGGGCGTACGCCCCCACGCACACCGTTTTTGCCCTACTTTTTGCATAAGCCTGAGCAGATACCTCCTTTTTATAAATGGTTGGTGAAATATCAGGGCCTAAGCAGTCACCTGTTCCTGGCCTTGTTTTTCTTTCTTCCAGCTTTCTTGTAGGAAAAGGTTCAGCCTCTGACGGGCTTCCTCTTTTTTGATCCCTTTGCTCAAGGACCATTCTTTTAAGAACCGCTTCTCGATGGCGTCGAAAGCATCTTGCTCGGTCATATTCAAGCCCTTTCTATGTTGGCGGGCGCTCAGATCGCGCAAGAGTTTCAAGTCTGTGCTTAAATCGCCGTCATGGCTTACTTCCCGGATGCGTTTACGCCGGGTTTGAAATTTAGCAGCCATTTTCTTAGGAGCCCTTTTCAACGCTTCCAACGCCCGTTGAATTCGCGTTGGGCTGGCAATCGGCCGGACTCGTCCGTTGTCATCGTTGTCGACCGGCAACCAGAAAGTGCCATTATCGGTGCGCACGCGGTAACACAAACGTTCCGCACCACCGATGGGCTTCTTCTCCAGCTTCTTTACCTGGCCCACGCCATAAGTTGAGTGGACCATCCAATCTCCCACTGCGTATAATTTTTCGTTGACGGTCATCGATCCTCCTTGCCTGATCAGGCTACTCGTGAATTTACGCCCCTTGGCCTATTCTGCCTTACCTGTCTTGTTCTTCTAGATTTAGGAAATCACAAAAATTTGAAAGAGTAGCCGAAAACAGGGGTGCGGGCGCCCGAAGGGGACCGCACCCCTGTTTTCGGGCTTCCCTTCGTAATTCTTTGATTTACTGAAATTTGCATTATTGTGAGCCCTCCTTCCGTTGACAGTCGATGCATAATTCTGCCGATGGGAGCGCTTCGAGGCGCTCCGCCTGGATCGGTTTTCCGCAGTTGGTGCAAATGCCATAGGTTCCTTCGTCAATCCGCTCCAAGGCTTTGTTTACGTCAAGCAGTTGGTCTTGCATCCGGTCGAGAACAGACATTTGGCGTCCACGATAGGCATATTCCATGGCTATTTCGGTGCGGTCAGGGTTTGCAGTCAAAGAGGGTTCCACTTTCTTTCTCTCTTCTTCGATCTGGTCTACCAACACATTTTGCTTTTTTCTCAGTCTTTTTTCCATTTTATCTACATCGACGTGTGAGAGCATTTCATTGTTCCTTTCTTTCTTCCTCTTTTTCGATCGTTACATACTGGCCGGCAGCTTTGGCTTCGATGGCCTGCTGGTAGACATTCAACAATTGTTTGGTACAGTTTTTCATGTCAAATTTTTTGGCCCGTTTGAGCACGTTGCGACGGAATTTCTTCATCGTCTCGGGCGCGTCCAGCAAGCGGTTGACCGCATCAGCCAGGGCGTCCGGATCGTTCGGGACCAGGAACCCCTGCTTTCCGTCCTCGACGATATCGCGCGTCCCACTGCCGTCCACCGCAACGATTGGCAGTCCGGCTGCCATCGCTTCCATGGTTACCAGCCCCTGAGTCTCGGTCACCGAAGCGAACACGAACATATCCGCTGCTTTCAAATAGGCCGGAACTTCCTCGAAGGGAATCTCACCGGTAAATGTGACCCGTTCCGCAAAGCCAAGCTCCGCGGCCTGATCCTGTAACGCGCCTTTTTCAGGCCCGTCCCCAATAATGATCAGGCGCATGTCCGGGTGTTCCAGGTATACTTTCTGCATGCCCTTGAATAAGACGGGCCAGTTCTTTTCCATCGCCAGCCTGCCGGTTGAAACCAATACCTTATCATCCTGCCAGCCCTCCCGTGCGCGAAGCGCTTTTCCGTCAGCCTTCCGGTACGGTTCCAGATCCATGCCTGTGGGGATGACCGTATATTTGTCCTGCAGCCCGTAATCGTTGATGATGATCTCCTTCATGCTCTCGGAGGGAATGACGATATGCTGGCACATGCTCCATGAAATCCATGATCCAGTTTTGGATGGCGCCTTTCAAAAAATCCTGGAAGGCTTCCTGCGGAATGGGCACATAGTGGGTATATTCCTGGTACTGGGTGTGAAACGTGAACACCAGCGGCAGATCGAGCTCTTCCGCCTTGCGGGCCGCAGTGCGTCCCAGCAAGAACGGGTGATGTGTGTGGATCACATCCAGCTTCAGCGCAGGCAGCAGCTGATCGATAAACGGGGACACCGGAATCACAGCCGGGACCTCCACGTATACCGGCAATGTCAGGCTCGGATAGCGAAAGACGAATGGCACCTCGTCTTCATAGTTGCTGTCCGCCTGCGCAAATATAAAAACGTTGTGATTCAGCCTGGTTAGCTCTTCCCGGAACGATTCCACCGAGCGGGTTACGCCGTTTACAACCGGCAAATAAAAATTGGTGAAAAAGGCGATATGCAATGAACATTACTCCGGAACTTCTGTTAAGAGGGAAATCACGCTTTTCTCCACGCGCGGATGGTCCTCAAAAACCTTATATGCATACAGGACCATACCCGCGTTCCAGGTGAGAGGGGATTCTGATTTATACCAGATACTGGATAGAGGCTTGCCATTCAACCCATGGGCTTCGTTCAATTGCCTCTCTCGGACAATAATTTCGGTGATGCGATTGATGAACTGCTGCGCTTCCTCCAGGCGGTTAGTTTTGGTCAGCGCGATCACGTGCCAGGCGCCGATCCACAACCAGGCGGCACTGGTGTGATAGTTTCCCATCCCGCCAAGCCGATTCTCGATCGCGATCAGCGCAGGCGGATAGGGTGGAAAGGCTACTTGTGTTGGGACGGGTTCCGCCATCCGCGCTTCCGCCATAATAGTTAGAATGCTATTCGCTTGTTCCGTTGTGGCCAAACTCCAGGCGATGGCAAGCAGGTTACCGTCACTGCTTAACTGATGTAGTCGCGCGCTGGTGACAAAGTAGCCCAGGTCTTCCCGCCAGAAGTGGTCCCGGATGGCGTGAGCGACCCGATCTGCTTCTTCGGCGTAGAACTTTGCTTGCTGTCGAATATCCAGGTTAGCAGCCGCTTCCGCCATGGAGCTTAAGGCTTTCCAATACACCACGTTGGTATAGAGCACGCGACCACGGCGGGCGACGGAATCTGCCCAGTCGGAATAGGCGGACTGATACAAGAGAGGATCGCCGGGTTCTCTTCGATACAGCTGCAGCCATTGGACGGCCAGTTTGAACTGGCTCCAGTGTTGCCGTAAGAACTCGCTGTCCTCCGCCTCCCGGGCATAATTCTGGGCGGCGATCACCAGCAAGGCTTGCCCGTCCAGGGAGGCCGTTCCGTGGCCGGTGACAAATTTTGGCCTGAGCATCTTTTCGACCGGCTGTTCGCGCCCAAAGAAAGAGTGAAAGAATCGGGTCATTACATCGATAGAATGCAGCTTAACCGGGAACCTGCCATCGTCCTCCTGGTGCCAGAGATAGGCTTCCAACGTGTCCTTGACCGTATCAAACTGTTCCAGAGCAAGTAACCCGAAGGTAGCAAATCCAAAATCACGCGCCCAGCTCTCCCGGAAGTTGCGATAGCCGGCGTTCAAGATCTCCTTGCTCACGCCGTTCGTCAACAGGCAAGTTTGAACCGCTGAACGCAGGTTCTCTGCTGCAATGAACATGGCAAGGGCTTCCTGGTTCTCGAACTCACCTTCATCGGAGAGAATCGCTTTAGAGATCAGTCGCGGTTGTCTTAAAATCCGGCTGAAATACTGGTAGGCGAGCAAAGAGCCCATCCCGGCCAGCATTCCGAACAGCGCCCCCCTCCAAAAACCGGAACGTTTTATAACAACTTGGTTCTCTTCACTCATTTTACGACAATGTCTTCATCGAGGGTTCCCGAAACATCATAGGGATCATCTTCATCTTTAAACTCTTCTGCAATATCATCCGCATCATCGTCAAAACCTTCTCGAGCCTGGATTTCATTGATAACCGATACAACCCCATCCACATTTTCTGTAATGGCTTCTGCAGCTGAACTGACCTTTGGATCGGGAACGATTCCCCCCAGGGTGATGATGCCGTTTTCGTTGATGATTTCTATGCCCGCATCTCGCGTACGGGGGTCATCGGTGAGTGCATTTTGTACTCTTTCTCGCAAGGTATCCATCGTTTCGCATCTCCTTTCTACAGGTTAACTTGTTGAAAAATAACTGGGCGCGGCAGGCACTAGCGAGCCAGGTAGCCTCCATCGATCGGATAATAGGATCCCGTAATAAAAGAAGCTTTTTCAGAGCTTAGCCAGATGACCAGCTCTGCGACCTCCTCCGGTCTCCCCAGGCGGCCAATGGGATGCAGCGCGATAAGCTGTTCGTTCGTCTCCTTGTCCTCTTCTAACTCCGAGATCATGGGCGTGTGGATGAATCCCGGGCCGACCGCGTTGACGCGGATCCCGTTCTTGCCATATTCCACGGCCGCATTTTGGGTCAATCCGACCACCCCGTGCTTGGCGGTCACATAGGCCGGCGCACCGGCGAACCCTACCTGGCCCAAAATAGAAGCGATATTAACGATTGCACCGCCGCCGGCCTCCAACATAGCCGGGATTTCATATTTCATACAATAAAAAACCCCGGAAAGATTGATCGAGATCAATTTCTGCCAGCCCTCGATGCTGTAATCGGCGGTGGGGTTCTGCTCGCCGGCGATCCCGGCGTTGTTACAGGCAATATCGAGCCGGCCAAACTTGTCCACTGCGGACTGCACCAGGGCCTTGCAATCCTCCGGGCGGGATACGTCTGCTTTCACAAAGGTAGCCTCTCCATTATCCGATTCGATCATATCCACGGTCTCTTGTCCGCCTTTCTCATCCACGTCGCTCACAACCACCTTGGCTCCATCACGTGCATAGAACTGGGCTGTTTTCTGCCCGATCCCCGAGCCGGACCCGGTTACGAGGGCTACTTTCCCGCTAAAGTGCGCCATTTCTTCTTCCTTTCGTTTTCCCTAAATACGTTCTTTATCGGGTCAATCTATGTTTGACCCGATAAAGAACGACCAACTTTTGAAATGTATAATTTAAACTGTGCTCAACTATCCAGACTGAGATTGGAACTGCAGCCAGCGAATGATGTCTTTGCGGCGCAACAGTCCCACAATCTTATTGCCAGCTACAACCGGCAACTGGCGAATATCTTTTGTTTGCAGCCGGTCGAATGCGTCAGTGACATCCTCTTCGGGCGCCACCACGACCATTTTCTCCGAAGGGGTCATCACATCCCGGACCAGCGTTGATTTGCGGGATTCGGCAGACAGTTTACGGACGTCTTCGATTGTGATCAGCCCCAGCATCCTGTCCTGGTCGAAGACGATGAACGCTCGCTCGTCGGATTGCATCAAGTAATTATCGACAAAATCCTCAACCGAAATATCGGCCGGCGCTGTCGGGACATTTGGATTCATCAGCCGTTTAACGGGCACATCCTCCAAAATGTCCTGGATCACCACCCGGAGATAGCTTTGTACGGCCGCATTCTGCAGGAACCAACCGATGAAGACCAGCCAGAGGCCGTTAATGAAGCCACTACCCAGGAACGGGATTTGTGCGCCAAAGAGCATGGACATGCCAGCGAAGATCAGAAGCCAGGCAACGCCCTGTCCGAGCCAGGAGGCCCAGCGGGTGGCTTTCTTCAAGTTATTGGTAATGCCCCAGAAAATCGAGCGGACGACCCGCCCACCGTCCAGGGGGAAGCCGGGGATCAGGTTGAACAATCCAACCAGGATGTTGATCGAACCCAACCACAGGAAAATCGTGTTCGCCGGCCCAAGTTGGGATAGCATTTGGTTCATGTTTGTTACAGCCACGTTATTGAGGGCAATGCCGCCGGTCCCCAATAACAGGAAAAGACCGCCTAAAATAAAACTGGTCAACGGACCGACGATAGCAACCAGGAGTTCGTTGATCGGGGAGGCCGGCTCTTTTTGTATGTTCGAAACGCCGCCAAACATGAACAATTTGATGTTTTTTACGGGCACCCCTTGTGCCCGCGCCACCAGGGAGTGGGCCAATTCGTGTGCCAGCACCGAGAGGAAAAATAACACCGCAGCCAGTAAAGCCATTCCCCATTGCATCAGAGGCGTCCATTCCGGGTGCATCTGACCGAAGGAAGAGGCGAGAACTCCAACTCACCAATCCGAAGATCAGCAGCCAACTCCAATCAATATCGATATTGATGTTAAAAATCTTTCCGACCCGAAAGCCGTTCATATCATCACTCTCCTTACCTTGCAAACTTGTGTTTTCTAGTATCCAAGTAATTACGTTGTTCAAAGGGAGAGAATGAATCCTGCCCCCTTTGCACAACAATTGACAAACGTTCGAGGGATACCGGTAAAGAAAGCTCTCACACGCCTGCAATATAAAGATAGCATAAGGAGCGGAATCGAGCTATGTATCGAGAGATAGGAATGAGATACAGTTTTGGATACATTTCAACCGCGGTCGAGACCATCAGGCCGTGTAGCGCAGAATGGCTGCCAACTCGCCATCACCGGGGATTTTTTTGGGCTCAAGGGCGTATACCTGGCCTGCATTAAGGATTGTTTGCATGGCGGCGTAGTCCAGCAAATCTTCGTTTTCAGGTTTGTCGTTTGTATCCAGCGTGACATGGTTTTGTTGCGGATCGAAATAGCCCCATTTCTGAACGCCCACCGGAACAAACAACGTTTCCACTTGACCGAAATGCGCGGCTTTTACGACCGTTTTCAGGTCAGCAGAAGCCAGGTCATTTTGTTGTCCATGGAATTGCTCGAACCGGTTTAGATCATTTTCCTGGGCCTCCTCAAAGATAGGTTTCACCAATTTCCAGGCAGCATCGCGTAGCTCTTTTGCGCTTAATTCTTCAGGGTTGCCTTCCAAACCTTGCTCCACTAGTCCGTGATAGGTGTTTGCCTCGTGATAAATGGGCAGCAGATATTCCACCCCGGCCAGCACCATCGGAATTTCTTTGTCTTCCAACATATCGTTCAAACCGGCGTCTATATACTGGAAATAACGAAGTAGATTGGTTTTATCTTCGGCAGGTTTGCCCCCGTGTCCGTGAAATACCGCGCGGCGTTCCCCACTCCTGCCCGGGCTGCTGGCGCTGGTATGGAAGCCCTCGAACTTTTCGGGGTCATCCATCCACAGGGCTTCTTGCATGTTGGTCGGCACGTCCACCAGGTCCACTTGATCGACCGAATCCTTCGTCCCTAAAAAGAGGCGGCTCTCGTTCCCGCTCAGGGCGAGGATATAAAACTTGCCATCTTTGCTGAGCAGCGGGAGTAAGGGTTTAAGGTGAAAGCCGTTGGCAATCACGGCCAGTTCTTCGAACTTGACTGGTAGCCGGAGCGCCTTGAAAAAACCATCGGACAGGAAAATCGCCAGCCCGTCACTTTGATGTTGCCAGAACTCTTCCTGGTCCGTCAACAGGGCTTTGGCCGGGCGCAAGAGTTCCTGGACTTCGGGCCTGCGCAGGCCAAACTCGATTAGTTTCTCCTGGGCCCTGGTGAGCAGGTTGTCTAAGCGGATCGGGTCTTGTTGTTGTTCGCGCCCCACCTTATGGGCGGGCATATAAAGCGAAACACACCATTCTCCAGAGGTTTCCATCAGTTGTTCTAAGTCGTCTTGTTTAAAGATGTCCATCCGTAACGCTCCTTTCTAAAGTCCAACATTTCTGTTCTTTTGCCAGAGATCCACCGCTGCGCTCAGATGTGCGCCAAAGAGGGTGATGATCGCGACGATGAAAATCAAAAATAATAAAGCGACAATTGCTCCAAGGGAACCGTAGACCAGCTGGTAGCGCCCCAGCCCGCTGCTCAGATACCAGGTAAATCCGGCCGTGGCAGCCTTCCAGCCGATTGAGGCGGTCAGCGCCCCCCAGGCAGTCGCGCTCCAGCGAACATCGGAAGTTGGTATCCAATGATAGAGACCAAAAAAAATAAGGAAAATCATCAACCAGGTACCCAGGTTGGAGATGAGCCTCCACAGTCTCTCGGTCGAGGGGGTTGCGGTCCAGCTCTCCAGGAAGGGAGCCAGTTGCAGGATCCAGTTTACAACCACGGAAAGGAGGAGCAGCACGCTCATCCCTGCGATGATGCTCAGGCCCACCAGCCGGTTCTGCAGAAAATTGCGCCGGGAGGCCTTCGGCCAGGCCCTGTTGATGTTGGTCGCCAGGTTGGTAAATACCCCGGATGCTGACCAGAGCAAGGTGATGAGGCCGACGATCCCCACGGTTCCGCGCGCGTCCAGAACCTGGCGCAAATTTTCGTCGATCAACTGGTTTGAAACCGGAATCACACTGTGAACCAGCTGGGTAACGTTTTGATAAATTCGCTGGGTGCTAATAAAGTAGCTTCCACCGGCTATACCAACGAGCAACAAGGGGAACAGTGAAAAAATTGCATAGTATGCCAGAGCAGCAGCGGCCTGGCTGGCATTTGTAACTGAGAATGTCTTTACGGCATGCCTGAAAATATTGAGACGTCCCCCGCTGACTTGGTTAACGCTGCGATACCACTCGTTGATTTGCTTTGATAACAAGTCTAAACCTCTACCGCTTCACCTTTAGGCAGGATCCATAATACCGCCCAGGATATGGATAAGATCCTTTAACGATAAGTTGTCCAACTCTTCTTCATGGTTTTCCAACCATTTTGTTTTTACCCAGCTTCCATCTGCGGCAACAGCCATGAACCGTATCTGAGGATGACCGACAATATAGTTATCTACCCATTCCGGTATGGTACTGTCCGCTGGTAAGGACATAATGACCCACTCTGCATCAGACGTTTCAATTGCGGTTGGCAAATTTTCGCGATTGGTGATTTCTTGCACTACTTTCAAGTTTCCTGTTTTGATGAGGATGCGATTGAGCATTTCATGCAGCAGGCGTGATCCGTTTGCCAGGATGATTCGTTGTTCAGACATTGTAGCCCTCCAATGCACAAAGTTATGCTTACAGGATAGCACCAGAAATTGAAAACTTCTATGTGCAGGGTCATAAGCAGGGGATACATATTAAGATACATATTAAAAGTGAGTTCTGCAAGCCAATCATCGCCTTTCACATCCGGGTATCTACGATGGAAATTTCCAGAGAACTGCTTAAAATGGCTCTACCGCTTACGACGGGAAAAAAACCGAACCCTTCGACCCCGGCCCGACCGGCGGAGCCGGGGCGGGCAGGCTCAGGACAGGAATTGGGGTGTGAGCGCGTTCCTGCGGCACGCGCTCACACCCCAATTTTCGGGTTCCTTTACTGCAAAAATCCCGTTAAAGACGGAGAACCCTTAAAATGAAATAGGCCCACCCCGGTGGGCCTATTTGATGGCGGTAAGCGATTACTTCTTGATAAAGGCCAGGTAAGCTGCGGCTTCCCCCCGGCTGCTGACATTGAGTTTTTCGAGGATGCTGTGGACGTGATTCTTGACTGTGCCAACCTCGATCACCAGGTATTCTGCAATCTGTTGGTTGGTCAAACCCCTTCCAATCTGTTCCAGCACCTCCAATTCGCGCGGGGTAAGCCCTGCCGAATCGGTGACGCTGTTTTCAACATCGGAAAACATTTGCGCCAGGTCGGAGAGGCGTTCCATCATGGCTGCAGCGATTTTCGGCGAGACAAAGACCCGTCCGTCCTGCGCGGCTCGGACGGTGTCAATCAGGTCATTGAGTGAGTCGTTTTTTAAAACGTAACCTATTGCACCCGCTTCCACATAGCGCAGGACCCGCTTTTTTTCCTCGGTCAGGCCGAGGGCCAGGACCTTGGTATCAGGGGCGGCCTCGGAAATCGCGGTGGTCAGCTTGAGCGCGCCCTGATCGGGCAATCTTGTACTGACGAGGACGACATCGACCGGTTTTTCCTGTACGATTTTCAAGGCTTCTTCCGGCGTAGTGACACGTCCCACGACATCGATGTCTGGTTCGTCTTCCAGGGCGGCAGCGATGACGTTGCCCATCAAGCGGATTTCGTTAACGAGTAAGATGTGGATGGGGCGAAGAGTTTTATCAACCATTTCGCTCATGAGGGTTATTATACGTCAAAAAATGGAACAGTCGGCCGGGATTACCTGTAAGCAGGGGGATACTTTCGATTATACTTGAATCAGCTATGCTTCACGCCCAAAATTCCTTACACCTCACTGGAGCATGATATGCCCAAAAAAACGCAAAAAAACAATAGGAAACCTTCCCCAAAGCAAAAGCCATCGCCCGGGAAAAATGTATTTCTAGCGCTCACGCTGGTGCCTTTTATTATCGGGGTTGTTTTGATTGGCGCCTGGGTTCTGGACCTGGAGTTGTTGGGGAACCCCCAATCGCAGGTTACGGTTGGAATCTTTTTTTTCCTGCTTGCCTTTACCGCTTCGAATGCTGTTCAAAAGCGCTGGTCGCTGGCGGCAGGCTGGGGTTTGTTGGCAATTGCTGACCTTGTCACGTTAGCGTGGCTCAATCTGGCAGCCCAGATCATCGCAATAGGTACGGGTTTTATTGGAGTCCATCTTGCTGGGAATGGAGTTCTATAAGCAATACCAGCAAGGAAAAACAAAAAAATAAGTAAGCAAACAACCGGTTTAGGCTTAAGACTTTTCTTAGATGGCTTAAGACATGTCTTAGATATTTCCTCCCTCTAAATCCCTATAATGAAATCAGATTTGACTGTCGTAATAGACAGTCAAATTGTTTAACGCACTTTTATAAAATCACAGGACCTAACAGTCCAAAAACAGCGAACTTTTTATGGAAGGAGGTGCAATGCGCAGAAGGCCTCCCGATGCAAGTTGCAATTTAATTTTGCATAGGGCTGCGCTGCAATAAAACCAGGTTTGTGCTCGTCCACTTTGTACCCTATCACATGCGAATTTTAAGGAGAGAAACGATGAAAGTCAAAATCAATGAGGACTGGCTGGCCACAATCCTTGCTTTTGTGCTGCTATTCCTGGCCATGCTCAATGTTATCAATCCCAGCTGGATGAAATTCTAGGAGAAGCGAAGATGACTACTTCAGCTATCAAACGAGAAAAAGCTGCCAGCCCGGGCACCGTCAACTTCCTGGTTGGTCTTGCGTTGGTTGTGGTATTGGCCTTCCTGGCGCGTTGGTTCAAAGGCCAGGTCTATGGCGTTGAGGATCTGTTTGGATGGGGCGTCCCCGGCAAAGTCCTGGAATTCCCGCTTTGGGCAGCGCTGTTGGGCTTGATCTTCAATCCCATCTTGAAGGGGCTCAAAGTCTACGATTTCGCGAAATCGGGCTTCCGCACTGAACTGTTCCTTAAGATTGGTCTGGTGCTGCTCGGCGCCGGGATCAGCTTCAAAGTGATCGCCACCGCGGCTGCGGGCGCCATCATCCAGGGCGTGATCATGGTCACCTGCGTGTACTTCTTCAGTTGGTGGTTGGGCGGTAAGTTTGGTCTGTCTGACTCGCTGCGCGCTGTGATGTCCACTGCCGTCTCGATCTGCGGTGTTTCGGCTGCCATTGCGGCGGCCGGCTCTGTGTTGGCGAAGAAAGAAGAAATCACCTATATCACTGCCCTGGTCATCGTGACCGCTCTGCCGCTCATGGTTATTGCCCCGCTGATTGCGCAGGCCATGCATATGCCTGAGCCAATTGCAGGGGCCTGGTTCGGCGGCAACGTCGATACAACTGCAGCGGTTGTCGGCGCAGGCACGATCTACGGTGAGACTGCCCAGAAGATCGCCAGCATTGTGAAGCAGACCCAGAACGCCTTGATCGGCGTGGTGGCCTTCCTGTTGGCGCTGTACTTCACCACTGTGGTAGAAGGCAAGAAGGAAAAACCCTCTGCCTCGATCATCTGGCAGCGCTTCCCCAAGTTCGTCCTGGGCTTCATCCTTACTTCGCTGATCTTTACCTTTGGCTTCATCGACAAGGATGTGGCCGGGAAAGCCATCGGCAGCATGAAAGACTGGGCCTTCTGCCTGGCCTTTGTATGCATGGGCCTGGAACTCTCTGCGAGCGGCTTCAAGAAGATGGGGTGGGCGCCGGTCATTGTATACCTGATCGTGACGGTCTTCAACACCGTGCTGGCTTTGGGTGTCTCCTGGCTGATCTTCGGCTGGTTGTTCCCCGCGAGCCTGTAACAACCTATTGTTTCATACATTGACAGCTTGAGTTTTGTCGAGGGGAAAGCGACCCAAAGACGCCGCTTTCCCCTTTGCATAGAAAACAAAAAAGGTCACTGGAGGTAGAAATATGGCTGAGGACTCGAAAACTCCTTTGCTAGACCAACTTGAAGAAGGGCCCTGGCCGAGCTTTGTAACGGAGATAAAAAGGGCTGCTGAAAAGAAAGATTCGGCCAAAGACTTGCTGCTTCAACTGGAACGCTCTTACAATGACAGAATTGGTCACTGGAAGCATGGCGGCATTGTCGGGGTCAGAGGCTACGGTGGTGGCGTCATTGGACGTTACTCCGACTTGCCCGAAGAATTCCCGGCAATCGCTGAATTCCATACCTTCCGGGTCAATATGCCGGCTGGCTGGTTCTACACCACCGACAAACTGCGCCAGCTCTGCGATGTGTGGGACAAGCATGGCAGCGGCCTGACCAACATGCACGGCGCGACGGGCGACATCATCCTGCTCGGCGCACCCACAGAAGAGCTACAACCATGTTTTGATGATCTGGCCGAAATCGGCTTCGACCTGGGCGGCTCCGGCAGCGACATGCGCACACCCTCCTGCTGTGTTGGGCCTGCGCGCTGTGAATTCGCCTGCATCGATACCCTGGACATCCTGCGCGAGGTCACCCTCGAATTCCAGGATGAACTGCACCGCCCGATGTTCCCCTACAAGTCGAAGATCAAGATTTCGGGTTGCGCGAACGACTGCGTAGCCTCCGTGGCCCGCTCTGATTTCTCGGTCATCGGCACCTGGCGAGACAATATCCGCATTGATCCCGTGGAAGTCGCTAACTATGCCAATGATGGCATCGATATTGAGACTGAAGTAATTGATATGTGCCCGACGGGTAGCATGAAATGGGATGCGGACACCAAACAATTAACCATAGACGACGGTGAATGCAACCGCTGCATGCACTGTATCAACGTCATGCCCAAAGCCCTGCGACCCGGGGTGGAAAAGGGAGCAACCATCCTGGTAGGTGGTAAGGCTCCGATCGTGCACGGCGCGTTGATGTCCTGGGTGGTGATCCCGTTCATGAAGATGGAACCCCCCTACGATGAGTTCAAGGAATTCGTCCGCAAGGCCTGGGAATGGTGGGATGAGAACGGCAAGATGCGTGAACGCCTGGGCGAGTTGATCAAACGTGTGGGCATGCGCGCCTTCCTCAAAGCCGTAGACCTGCCGCCGGTACCGCAAATGATCCGCGTCCCGCGCGCGAACCCCTATTACTTCTGGGATCCTGAGGAGGTGAAATAATGAGCCGCACTGACTTTGGCCCTCCAAACTATCAAGACATGCTTCCGCCTGTCATTCAAAAGAACTACGGGCAGTGGAAGTACCACGAGCAGGTAAAACCTGGGGTGTTGAAGCACGTTGCCGAGTCCGGCGATGAGCTGTACACCGTCCGCGTCGGCTCCGGCCGCCTGGTGAGCACGGACTGGATCCGGGATGTCAGCCAGATCGCTGACCAATATTGTGGCGGATATCTGCGCTTCACGAGCCGTCACAACCTGGAATTCCTGGTCTCCGACAAGGAACAGGTCGAGCCCCTGGTCGACCATCTCAAAGAACAGGGATATGCCGTTGGCGGCACCGGACACGCAATCAGCAACCCGGTCCACACCCAGGGCTGGATCCACTGTCACACGCCCGCCACGGATGCTTCGGGCATCGTCAAGGCCGTGATGGATGACCTGTTCGAATACTTTGCCGACTCGAAACTGCCGGCCTACTGCCGGATTTCCCTGGCCTGCTGCCTGAATATGTGCGGGGCAGTACACTGCTCGGATATTGCCATCCTGGGTATCCATCGCAAACCGCCGGCGGTCAACCATGACGTCGTGCGCGCCAAGTGCGAAATCCCCAATGTCATCGCAGCCTGCCCGACGGGCGCGATCCGGCCTGATCCCAAGGAAAAATCGCTCACGGTCAATGAAGAAAAGTGCATGTACTGCGGCAACTGCTACACCATGTGCCCGGGCATGCCGCTGGCTGACCCGGTCGGTGACGGCGTTTCCATCTGGGTGGGCGGCAAGATCTCGAGCGCGCGCACGCCACCCAAGTTCTCCCGGCTGGCCATCCCGTTCCTGCCCAACAATCCGCCGCGCTGGCCGGAAGTAACCGTCGCCGTGCGCAATATCGTCGAAACGTGGGCCAGCCATGCACACAAGCACGAGCGCATGGGCGAATGGATCGAACGCATCGGTTGGGAACGTTTCTTCAGCCTGACGGGTATCCCATTCACCGTCCAACATATCGACGACTTCACCCTGGCATCCGAAACCTTCCGGTCGACGCCTGCCTTCAAGTGGTAAGGAGTAAGACATGAGCGACGAAGTGACTGAGGAATTGAAGACCCAGGTTGTTGAGTACTTCAAGCAAAAAGGGAAGATGATGACCCATCGCGATGTGGCCAAAGGACTTAACCAGGACCAAAAACTGATCAAGAAGGCGCTGACGGAATTGGTCAATGCCGGCACCCTGGAGTTCACCTCTTTTGGCGGCGCTACTTTCATCAAGCTTCCCGAAGCGCAATAGACCGCAGCACTTTGCTACAGTCGAAAGAAACCAGTTTATTAGGAGGTAGTTATGCCCGTACTCGAATTAGAAGGTGTCCAGGTTGAGGTGGATGAGGATGGTTTCATCGAGGATCCTGCTACGTGGAACGAAGCCATGGCGGTCGCAATTGCCAAGACCGAAGATGTGGAAGATTTGACCGAGGATCACTGGAAAATCGTCACCTATTTGCGAGACTATTACCAGCAGTTCGGGATCGCTCCCATGATCCGCAAGCTGTGCAAAGAGACTGGTTACGATCTCAAGACGATCTATGAGCTGTTCCCCAGCGGCCCGGCCAAAGGCGCCTGCAAGATCGCCGGCTTGCCGAAACCGACCGGCTGCGTTTAGTTCATTCTCTACACAACAAGATACTATCCACTGGGGATAGGGGGGAGCAGATGTGCCCAAAAGCCATCTTCCCTGCCCCCTATCCCTTCTGTTGTTTTGAAGCACCTTCCCGGTAAATAGGATTGTGGGATAACCCCCTTCCCCTTTTCCTGGAAAAGTACATTTAGAGGAAGTATGAGCTCAAGCGATATTGTGTGGACTTTGCTTTCCTTGTTCTTCACCGGTCTGGCATATTTTGCGACCTTCGTTTTCATTGCCGGTTTGGTGTGGAAGCTGTACGGCTACCTGCGCACTCCGATGCCGCTGCCCCATGCCCTGACCCCGGCGCCTACGACTGAGGGTGGTGCCGTTCTGCGTGTTTTTGGGGAAGCCACTCTTTTCCGGAGTTTATTCAAAGCGGATAAATGGTTGTGGGGAGGCGCCTGGGTGTTCCACGCCGCCCTGGCCGCAATTCTCTTCCGTCATCTGCGCTACTTCACTTACCCAGTGCCGGGTTTCGTTCTATATATGGAACCGGTGGCGCTGTTCTTCGGCGTTTTGTTTGGGGCCGCGGCCCTGTTCCTGTTCTGGCGGCGGTTGGGCCTGCCGCGCACGCTTTACATTTCCAACCTGCCCGATTATTTTGCATTAGCGCTGCTCGGGCTGGTCGCGGGCACGGGGATGATGGTGAGCTACTGGCTGCACGTCTACATTGTGGACGTCAAAGCTTTCATCCTCGGCCTGATGACGTTCCATCCGGTGGAAGTGCCCCACCACCCGCTTTTCCTCCTGCACTTATTCTTTGTCTTGACCCTGATGATTTATTTTCCCTTTAGCAAGCTGCTGCACGCGGGCGGCGTCTTCTTCAGCCCGTCACGGCACCAGCCTTTCCAGGTCCAGGTGCGCGGCAAACGCTATGTCAACCCTCTTGAGCGCTAACGGACAGTGGTTGTAGAGAAGCAAAATGGCAAAATTTGACGAAAATCCTATCATCAAAGATCCTGCGGTGAACGGCGTGCTCCGTCCGCCCAAGCTGCGCGAGGGCGCTTCGGCCGAGGTGCGCTGTTATCCCAGCAGACCCAAGGATACGGCCGCCATTGGCCTGCCCGGCGAACTCGTCCCCAATTGGAAGGAACGCGCGATTGCCAAGCTGGGCGAGCTGTTGGACGAGAACCAGGCTTTGCGCGTCTACCTGGACATCTGTGTGCGCTGCGGCGCCTGTGCCGACAAATGCCAGTTCTATCTGGGGACCGGCGACCCGCAGAACTTCCCGGTCGCGCGCGCGGAACTGTTGCGCCAGGTCTACCGCCGCTACTTCACGCCCGCCGGCCTCCTCCCTGGACTTGGGGCCGCTGCCGATTTGGACGAGGAGATGCTCCAGAAGTGGTACACCTACTTCTACCAGTGCTCGGAGTGCCGGCGTTGCTCGGTCTTCTGTCCCTACGGCATCGACACCGCCGAGATCACCATCGCCGCCCGCCAGATCATGGCGGAGATCGGCATCTCGACCAAGTACGTCACCGAAGTGGTGGCCAAGGTCTACCAAACGGGCAACAACCTGGGCATCCCGCCGGCCGCCTGGAAGGACAACTGCGAGTTCCTCGAGGAAGATATCGAGGAGGAGACTGGCCTGCCTATCCGCTTCCCGGTGGACGAAGAAGGGGCAGATGTCTTCCTCGTGCCGCCTTCTGCCGATAACTTCGCCAACACCGATACCATGATCGGTTATGCCAAACTATTCCACTTCCTCGGCATCAGCTGGACCACCAGCACCTATTGCGACGAGGGCGGCAACTTCGGCCTGTTCCTGAATTTCGCCAACCTGCAAAAGGTCAACCGGCGTATTATCGACGCGGCCCGCATGCTGGGCGCCAAAACCATCATCTGGGGGGAATGCGGACACGCCTGGCGGGCCGGAATCCTCACCCCCACCCTCAGCGGCCCGATGGACATGTTCGATCCCCCCTATCCCTATCACATCAGCCAGTTCATCGTGGACATGATGAACAAGGGCGCGTTCGAGGGCCGCATCGACAAATCGGCCAACGATCAATACCTTGTCACCTACCACGATCCCTGCAACTCGGCCCGCGCCGGGCAACTGATCGAGGAGCCACGCCAGATCATCCGCGCCACCTGCAACCGCTTCGTCGAGATGCCGGAAAACACGATCCGTGAGAAGACCTTCTGCTGTGGCGGCGGCAACGGCCTGTTGACCGACGAGATCATGCCCATCCGCATGGCTGGCGGCAAACCGCGCGCCCTGGCCGTCAAGCATACCGGCGCCAACTACCTGGCCACCGTCTGCGCGATCTGCAAGGCGCAGCTGCCCGAATCGATGCACTACTGGGACGTGCCGGTCAAGGTTGGCGGCGTGATCGACCTGCTGGCAAACGCTCTCAAACTTTGATCTGCGGAGACACACATGCGAAAAATAGCTTTGTCTCTGGTTTCACTCGGAATTGTGATCCTGGTCTTTGTCTTCTATCCGCACTTTGTAGAGAGACCGGTCAAGGACGGGACAGGCCCGCTGGCGGTCTACCTGGACCCCAGCCTGCCGGCGCCCGAATACCACAGCCCGCTCGAGTGGTGGCAGAACAACCACAAGGACGTGGTCAACCGCGGCGATTTGGAGCAAGCCGATTGCCTGCAATGCCACGACCCGGAAACCTCGTGCAATAACTGCCACAACTATGCGGGCGTGGATGAGATTGTGCCATGACAACCACACTTCCTCCCTCCCCTAAACCTTCCGCCTTTGTCGGCCGCCGGCAGTTCATCCAGCTCGGCCTGTTGACCGTGGGCGCCGCCTGGCTGGGGACCTGGCTGCAAACAAGGTTGTTCCCCTCCACGAGCACGTCCCAGGAAGCCACGCCAGTCTCCTTCCCGCTGAACGAGCTGCCCGTCGGCGGGACAAAAGCCATTTCCTATGGCGGCGTTTCGGCCCTGGTGGTGCGCACGCCCGAAAGCCTGCGGGCTTTTTCGCTGGTATGCACCCACCTGGGCTGTATCGTGCAGTGGCAAGGAGATAAGAAAGAATTCTACTGCCCCTGCCACGACGGCCGTTACGATGAATTTGGCGATGTGTTGGCCGGGCCGCCGCCCATCCCGATGGAACAGTTCCCCGTGCGCCTGGAAGGCGAGACCGTCATTGTAGGGGAGGCTTAAAAATGAAACGCTTTTTGATACTCTTCGGTTCCCTGCTCCTGGTTTCGGCTCTAGCTATGGCCCTGATGCCGGGTTCGACAGCCAAAGCCCTGCCCGAATATGCCTCGCAGACCGGCGAACCCTGCGCCAGTTGCCACGTCAGCCCCTCGGGCGGCGGACCGCGCGGTCCGCGCGGGCAGGCCTGGGTCGCTTCCAGCAAGCCCGGCGCTGTGCCGGATACGCTCCAGGCGCTGGAGTTGCTGGGCGTCGAACTGAGCGTGGATCCGGCCTATTTCACGGTGACAGATCCACAGGTCCAGGCTCCCGCGGCGCTGGAGACGGCATCCGGACAGAGTCTAAACTTGCACCGTTGGTTGAGCCAGTATGACGGCAACTAGCGCATTCTTTTAGGATAGTCCGCATGGAAACATCCCAATCCCAAAGACTTCAAATCGAAATTTTCCCGCCGGGACTTTCTCAAGGTCGGGACCGCGGCCGTCGCTGCCGGAGCAGGATTGAGCCTGTTGCGCCCAACAAACCAGCCGCTGGCCGCGCAGACCGAACTGAGCGAGGCCATTGTCAAAACGACCTGCGCGCTGTGTCCCTCCGGCTGCGGGCTGGACGTGCGCGTGGTGAACGGGAAAGCCGTCAAAGTGGAGGGCAACCCGCTGCACCCGCTCAACCAGGGCGTGTGCTGCCTGAAGGGACAAACCTCGCTGGAAGTGCTCTACAGCCCGGAACGGCTCCAGCACCCGCGGGTTCAAAAAGGGAAGCGCGGCTCAGGGGACTGGAAGGAAATCTCCTGGGACGAAGCGCTTGGTCTGGTTGCGGACAAGCTGACCGACTTGCGCGCAGACGGGAAATCCCATACCGTAGCGCTGATGCACGGCGAGCTGCGCGGGCAGATGCGCCAGGCTGTCAACCGCTTCATGCGCGCTTACGGCTCCCCAAACGTGATCTCACGCGAAAGCCTGGGGGAGGGCACGGCCCGCCTGGCGCTGTGGCTCTCGCAGGGCGTCAACGCGCTGCCGGTGTATGACATCAATAATTCCAACTACGTGCTGGCCTTCGGCGGCAACCTGCTCGAGTCCAGCCGCAACGTGATCGGCTCCCTGGGCGCGACAGCCTTCATGCGCCGCGGACGCCCGCAGCGCGGCAAGCTGGTAGCGGTCCATCCGCGCCTGTCGCTGACCGGCATCAAAGCCGACGAGTGGCTGCCGATCCGCCCTGGCACGTACGGCGCGCTGGCGCTCGGCATGGCCAATGTCATGATCAACAGCAAGCTGTACGACGAAGATTTCGTGCGCGACTTTACCTTCGGCTTCGAGGATTTCGAGGATGCGGACGGCCTCCAGCATCAGGGCTTCAAGTCCTATGTGCTGGAAACCTACACCCTCGAGCGCGTCTCAGCCATCACCGGCATCACCACCGACAAGATCGCCCGCATTGCCGGTGAGTTCGCCACCAACCGCCCGGCAATTGCGGTGTTGCCTACCGAGCCGGGGGAGCTTTCCAGCGGCAACGCACTTTACACGGCGCTGGCCGTGCATGCCCTGAACGCGCTGGTCGGCTCGATCGATGCCAAGGGCGGCGTCATCCTCCAGCGTTTCCCCGAACTAAAGGAGTGGCCGGCTTATACGCTCGATGAAGTCGCACGCAAAGGCGAAACGCTGGAGCGCGTGGACGGGGCCGGGACGCAGTTCCCGCTGGCGCTTTCGGCCTACCAGAACGTTCCGGAGCGCATCCTGGCCGGGCAGCCCTATCCGCTGGAAATGCTCTTCCTGCTGAACGCCAACCCGCTTTACGATATGCCCAACGGCGGGCGCACTCTGGAAGCGCTGGGGAAAGTGCCTTTCGTGGTCAGTTTTGCCTCTACGCTGGACGAGAGCGCCGCCTACGCCGACCTGATCCTGCCCGCCAGTACCTTCCTGGAAGTCTGGGGCGACGATTATCTGGAAGGCACCGGCTACGCCGGGATTTCCCTGCGCCGCCCGGCTGTCGAGCCCGTGCACGACACCCGCGAACCCGGCGATGTGCTGCTCGATGTAGCGAAGCGCCTGGGCGGCTCTGTCGCAGATGCCTTTCCCTGGAGTTCTTACAAAAATTTGATCACAGAGCGGCTCTCCGTCTTCGATTGGGACAAGCTGGAAGCCAACGGCAACTGGTCCGAGCTGGTCTACTTCAACGCTGCGCCCGGCAGTCCCGCCTGGAGCGATGTGGTCGGGCGTGACCGTCTGAACGCCCCCAAGGACGGGCGCTTTGACTTCTTCTCGCGCGAGCTCTTTGCCTTATTTAGATCGGACTCCGTTCAGAATTGCCTGCCGCACTTCGAGATTCCCGCCACGTTGATGGACAGCACCACTGACTCTATCGAATATCCCTTCCTGTTAGTGACCCAGCCGCTGATCACGCAGTCCGCGCAGTGGCAGGGCATCGTCCCGACCTTGCAGGAAAGCTTTGGCTTACAGGGATACGTCAAATGGGACAGCTGGGTGGAAGTCGGGCAGAAAGCGGCCGAAGCGCTGGGGTTGGAAGACGGAGGACGCGTCTGGGTGGAATCGACGCTTAGTCGAGTGCAGGCCACCGTCCGGATCTATGCGGGCCTCTGGCCGAATGCGGTCTTCCTGCCGCCCGGCATGGGGCATCACACCTTCGTGCGCTGGGGTCGCAAGTCCGCCGAGAACATGGTGGTTGGCGCCAATCCCAACGCGTTGACCGAATTCACGAGCGAACCGCTGACCGGTCTGGCCGTCGCCGGACCGACCCGCGTGCGGATTTATCCGGTTTGAGAGATGATAGGAAATTTTGCTTTGGTTATTCAGCATATGCAAAAGAAAGCCGAAAAAATGGGTGCGTGGGGGCGCACGCCCCCACGCACCCATTTTTTCGGGAACTCCTTCATGCGAAAACTTTGGAGGTAAAACATGCCCCGTTGGGGAATGGTGATTGACTTAGACAAATGCTTTGCCTGCCAGAGCTGCACGGCAGCCTGCCGCATGGAAAACAACACGCCCCCCGCCGGGAAAGACCAGGCCGAGATGGGACGCGCCATCCTGTGGAACGAGGTCCTGCCTTTCGTGGAAGGCGAGTATCCCAACGTGAAGACCACCATGTTGCCGCGTCCCTGCATGCACTGTGACAACCCGGCCTGTATCAAAGTGTGCCCGGTACAGGCCACCTACAAGAATGAAGAAGGCATCGTGCTCATTGATTACGACCGCTGCATCGGCTGCCGTATGTGCACGGTGGCCTGCCCGTACGCCGTGCGCTACTTCAACTGGTACCCGCCCGAGTGGCCGGAAGAATTGAAAGCGCACCTGAACCCGGAGCCCGAAGTGCAGCCTCGTCCCAAGGGCGTGGTCGAAAAATGCACTTTCTGCTACCAGCGCCTGCGCAAGGCGCGCGAGACCGCCGAAGCCGAAGGCCGCACCTTCCAGGCCACTGACTACACCCCGGCCTGCGTGCAGACCTGCACCGGCCATGCGCGCTACTTCGGTGACCTGGACGATCCCGAAAGCCTGGTGTCGAAGCTTTCGCACAGCCCGCGCGCCTTCCGCATGTTCGAAGAGTTGGGCACACAGCCCAAGGTCTTCTACTTGAAGCAAGGGTGATCAGGATGGAACCAAAAAACCTAGATACAAAAGCAATCCTTGCTCCCATCCGAAAACTTTCCACAGGCGACTACCTGCTCTGGGGCGCACTGCTGGCCCTGCTTTTGACCGGTCTGGCGATGTGGGCATGGCAGTTTACCGAAGGGTTGGGGATCACCGGCATGAACCGCCCGGTCTACTGGGGCGTGTACATCACCAACTTTGTCTTCTTCATCGGCCTGGCGCACTCGGGCACCTTCATTTCCGCCATCCTGCGCATTGCCGGGCAGAGCTGGCGCGCCCCGCTCACCCGCGCGGCCGAAGCTATCACGCTCTTCAGCCTGCCCTTCGGCGCAGGCTCGATCATCATCGACATGGGTCATCCGGAGCGCTTGTTCAACTTGCTCTTCTTCGGCCGCTACCAGTCGCCGATCATGTGGGATGTGACCGCGGTCAGCCTGTACATGCTCTCCAGCATCGTCTTCTTCTACCTTTCGCTGCTCCCGGACATCGCCATGTGCCGCGACCGCCTGACCGACGTCCCGCGCTGGCAGCACCGCATGTACGAGATCCTGGCCCTGGGTTGGAACCACAGCCCCGCGCAGTACCACCGTCTCGAAAAAGTGCTGGACGCCATGGCCGTCTTCATGACCATGCTGGTCGTGACCGTGCACACCGTGGTCTCCTGGCTGTTCGGCATGACGGTCCAGCCCGGTTGGCACACTGCCCTGATCGGGCCGTTCTTCCTGCTGGGCGCCATCCTTTCGGGGACGGCAGCAGTCGTCATCGTCCTGGCCGTGCTGCGCAAAAGCTATCACCTGGAAAAAGTCCTGCACATTGGGCTGTTCAACTCGCTGCGCAAACTGCTGATCACCTTCCTGCTCGGCTGGCTGTACATGATGATCGCCGAGCACCTGACCATCGGCTACAGCAGCATGACCGAGGAGATGGTTGTGCTGACTGATAAGTTCAGCGGCACCTATGCGGCGGTCTTCTGGAGCATGGCTTCGCTGGTGTTTGTCGTCCCGCTGCTGATTTTCCTCTTCAAAGGGAAGAACAACGTCGGCTGGATGGTGTTCGCCTGCGTGCTGATCAACATCGGCATGTGGATGGAGCGTTTCATCGTCATCATCCCGACCGAAGTCAGCCCGCGCATGCTGCCCGTGATGGGCTCCGGGCATTATCTGCCCGCGCTGCCCGAAATTCTGATCACGGTCGCTTGTTTCGCCGGACTGGTTCTACTTTATGCTGTCTTCACGCGCTTCTTCCCGATCGTTCCGATCTGGGAGACAGCACAGGAACTGCCCGGCCACGTTCATTCTGCGGAAGCTGGGCCTGTAGTCACCGTCCCTGGAGATTGACATGGATATCGGTGGTTTAGTCCATACATTTTTCAACAACGCCGGCCCTGGCGGGATCTTCGCCCTGATCATCGTGGGCGGGGCCTGCTCTCTGTATTACTTCCTGGTGCGCTGGATCGTGACGGCTGGAAAAGGGGCCGAAGCGCCCTCCCCTGAAGAAGGTACTGTGAGCGTAGACGCATGACCCGACGAATCCTGACCCCCCATCCTGATTATTTTGTCCATTTTGTTGCTAGCTGTTTCAACCGTCTCTGCTTCTGCCTCCGTTCCAAGCCTGCCAGCCCCCAAGGGAGCGAACTCTCGTCCCCGGCAACTACTGCATCTCCTGCCACCTGGCGGACGATCCACGCCTGGCGGATATCACTGCCTGGAAGGGGAGCATCGCCCGCGAAGCGGACAGTCCCTGCCCGGCGGCGACAAAGATCCACGAGGAACTGTACTACACCGAGCGGCTGCTGCTCATGATCGACCGGGCCGAAGGGTCGGTCGGCGCGCTCCCCGCAAAGAGCCAATCCCGCCTGGACGGCTATACTCAGCGCTACAGCCGCATGCTGGACACCCCAGTCACCAGCCTGGACGCTTTCGTTAGCGAAGCGCAGACGACCCGTTACCAGTTGAACAAAGCCTATACCGTTTTGAACGACATGGCCGAAGCCGCTAAGCTGCGCACGGTGCTCATCTACGCTGGCATCGCAACGCTGATTCTGCTTGGTTCGCTGGCCTGGGGGCTTTACAACACGCGCGCGGTCAAAGCCGGGATGGTCAGCAAGTCCTGGGCGACCTTCTGGCGGGTTGTGTTTGTTTTGGCGGTGCTGATCTTTTTTGCGCTGCCCATCTTCCGCGTGCCGGCCGTCGAAGTGGAAATGACCACCCCCGAGCAACAGGCCGCCCAGACCACGCTCGATACTGCCCAGCGCGCCGCCGACGCCGCCGATCGCGCCCAGGCGCGCGCCTGGATGCTGGCCCGGGTGGGGACCGCCTGGAGCGAAACCGACACTGCCCAGGCGCAAACCCTGCTGGGCGAATCGCTGACTTCGCTGGAAACCGCCCGCGAGGACGAAGAAGCGCTGTGGGGGCAAAGCCTGGCGGTGCAGGAAACCTCCATCGGCGTCCGCATCGACATGGAATTGGCCGACCTGATCGCCCTGGATCTGAACGCCGCGCGTGGACGCGCCTGGGCTGCGCCGCTGATTGCAGTGGAGTGGAACAAGCTTGATCCTGCAAAAGCCGTCGCGCTTTTGCAGGCTGAGCAGGCTGCCGTTGAGAACCAAACCGGCCTCTACCGTGACCTGCAACTGCGCGGGCTGGCCCTGGCCTGGGCAAATGTGGATGCCGCGCAAGCCGCTCCTGTTGCCGCCCACATCGACGACCCGTCCCTGCGCGCCTGGACTCTCCGCGAACTGGCCGTCCTGACCAACGATAGTTCGCTCTTCGATGAGGCGGTCGAAGCTGCCCGCCGGGTTGCCGATCCGGTCCAAAAAGCGCGGTCTTTGCGCGAGATTGACCTGGCCTCCGGACAATCCGCGCTCTTCAACGAGGCCCTGGCCGCGCTCGATGACGTGAGCGACGCCTCGCTGGCTTACGCCCTGAGCGATCTGGCCGCCGCTTCGGGAAACGAAGCCCTAGTCGAGCAAATCCCTTCCACGTACCCCGAGGCTCGCACCAGTGCGTTGCTGCGCTTAGGGGCGTACCAATCCGCCTGGGATGCCTCAGCACAAATTGCTGATCCCTTCGAACGGGCACGTGCCCAGGCTGCCATCGCAGTTGCCTGGAACGACGGGTATCTTGCCAAGGAGATCGAAGTTCCGCTCTATCGCGATCTGGCGTTGCGGGATGTCATCCGCAAATCGGGAAATGCGGCACTGGTGGATTCGATCTCATCGACGTACTATCAAGTCCAGGCGTTGGCCGCGCTTGGCGATTACGCCTCCGCGCAAGAACTGGCCAGTGAACTAGGCGATCCTTATCCGCTGGTGGAGCTAGCCGTAAAGCTGGCAGTGAAAGATCCGCAAACCGCGCTGGCCCTGATCGATCAAATGGACCGCGAAGCCGATAAGGCGATTGCTTTGCAGGCTATCGCTGTTGCCTCGCAAGACCAGTCGCTTATCGAGCAAGCCCAGGGGATGGCGTTGGCTGCCAGAGTACGTGGCGACTCGCTTGCCCCGGCCCAGGCCTCGTTGAATCTTGCTCAGGCGCTCTGGAACGTGAACCAAACCGATGCGCAGGCCACGCTGCAACAGGCCCACGAGGCGGCGCAGAGGATCGCAATAAAATAATCGTAGAGCGACATTCATGTCGCTGTTAACTGTAAGGCGACATGAATGTCGCGCAACTATACTCAAACTAAAGAGATAGAAACGATATGAACATTCTCGCAATCACCCGCATCATCGCCGTAATCGGCCTGGCAATCGGTCTCCTGGGAATCATCCTGAAGCTCAAAGAGATCATGGACCGGCCGTTTAAAAAGGACCTCGCCCGGCAGCGCGGTTCCGTGGGACGGGCCGTCCTGTTCGCGTTCACGCTGGGGATGGCGCCCTGGGAGAAGGAATCCACGCGCATCCATTGGGTGGCGTACCTGCGCGGCATCTTCTTCCATGTTGGCATTTTCATGGCCTTTGGCGTGCTGCTGGCCAGCCCCTGGCTCAGCCTGATGCCGAAATTTGTCATTTGGCTCGCGCTGGCCGTCACAGGATTGGGCGCGCTGTTCGGTTTCGCAGGTATTTTCATGCGCCTGGCCGGCCCCAATGAGCGCATGCTCAGCTTACCAGACGATTATTTCTCGGTCTTCCTCACATCTTTGTTCATCACCCTTGCCTTTGCGACTTTGCTCTGGCCGGCATTTCTGCCCGCTTTTTACGTTGTGACAGGCTTGATCGGAGCTTATATCCCGATCAGCAAAATTCGCCATTGTGCCTATTTCTTCTATTCGAAATTCTTCTTCGGCATGAGTTTTGGACACCGGGGTGTGATCGGCCAGCCCAAAGGAAAATACGCGGAATAAAGGTGCAGCATGTTTAAAGACAAATTCACGGACGAACGTTTCATTCTCACGGAAGAAAAGAAGGCCCTCGCCATCGATATCCTGCGCCAGCGCCTCAATCGCCAACTGGAAGCCTCGCTGGAAGTGTGCGTGCGCTGCGGCATATGCGCCGATTCCTGCCATTATTACGTTTCGAACCCCAAGCCCGAACACGTTCCGGCGTACCGTGCCGAGCAGCTGAGAAAAGTCTATCGCAAGCTGTTCGATCCGCTCGCGGGGGCAGCCCCGGGCTGGGTCGGAGCGGCGGACCTCGACCAGCAGATGGTCGAACAGTTGGTCATGACCGCTTTCGGGTCCTGTACCATGTGCGGGCGTTGCGTCCTGAACTGCCCAATGGGCGTGGACACGCGCCAGATCATTCGCACCGCGCGCGCCATGCTGAGCGCCATCGATATGACCCCCGAAGGCCTGAAGGCCACGGTCAACGTCCATCTCGAAGTAGGCAACAACATGGGCGTCACCGAAGAGGATTACGTCGAGACGGTCAAGTGGATGGAAGAAGAACTGCAGGCCGAGCTGGACGATCCCAGCGTGACCATCCCATTCAATAAAAAGAATGCGCGCGTCATGTACACCTTCAATCCGCGCGAAGTGAAGTATTTCCCGTATCTGATTCAGGCCGCGGCCAAGATTTTCAACGCCGCCGGCGAAGACTGGACCCTCAGCACCGAGAGCTGGGACGCCACCAACTACGGCCTGTTCTCGGGCGATGACCCTGCCGCCCGCCAGATCGCAGCCAATTTGGAAAAGGCTGTCAACCATCTGGGCGTGGATACGCTGGTGATGGCTGAATGCGGACACGGCTACCGCTCCCAGCGCTGGGAAGCCGAGAACTGGCTCGGGCACCGCTATCCCTTCAAAGTGATCAGTTTCGTCGAGTTGCAGGCACAGTATATCCGTGAAGGCCGCTTCAAGCTGGATCCGACCCGAAACCCCAAGCGGGTCACGTACCACGATCCCTGTAACCAGGCGCGCAACGGCGGCATCATCGACGAGCCGCGTTATATCCTGCGCAATACCGTCATGGACTTTGTCGATATGACACCGCACGGAGCGGAAAACTACTGCTGTGGCGGGGGCGGAGGGATGCTCTCGATGACCGAGTTCGCCAGCGAGCGCAAAGCGGCCGGCAAAGCCAAAGCCGACCAGGTGCTGGCCACCGGCGCGGAGATCCTGGCTACCTCCTGTCATAACTGCCTCGACCAGTTGGATGAAGTCAAGCGCCATTACAAGCTCAAGGTCAAAGTGCAGAATCTGAGCGAGCTGGTGGCCAATGCCATTGTCTGGCCAGAAAAACCGAAAAACAGCGAGCACGAGCAAGGAGAATAGGTTTCGTGGCCACAGAACCGAAAAAGATTCTCATGATGCTCACTTCCGGGCCAGCGACGCCCGAGCGTTGCGCGGCTCCCTTCTTCTTTGCGATCGGGGCCGCCAAAATGGGCCACGATGTCAGCCTGTTCTTCACCATGCAAGGCACCCAACTGCTCAAGTGCGGTGTGGCTGATTGCATTTGCGCCAAGGAAGGCGGGCGCCCGTTGAGCGAGTTCATCCGCAGCGCCCTGAACGCGGGCGTGAAGTTCTTTATCTGTTCGGCTTCTCTGGAACTAAACGACATGTCACCGGAAGATTTAATCGAAGACGTCGATAATCTGGTCAGCAGCACCTTTTTGACCAAAAGAGGTCTGGAATCCGATATGGTTCTAAGCTTCTAATCCGCTGTTAAATATTTGGAGGACCTATGTTCATCGTAACCATCGACATTGAAAAGTGCAAAGCCTGCGGCGATTGCGTCGACAATTGTCCGCAAGAAGCTATCTCTATGGTGGAAGAAGACGGCAAGAAATATGCCATGTTCACCGGCAGCCCGGATGACTGTATTGGCTGCATGTCTTGTGAGACCTGCGAAGAGGGCGCTGTTACGATCGAAGAATACTAAACGTTTGTGCAGTGGTAGATTTACAGATGATGGCCATGCTATCTAATGTCTGAACAGCAACGTGTACCTCGCCTGGTCATTGCAGCCCCCCAGGGACGGAGTGGGAAAACCACCTTGACTCTGGGAATATGTGCGGCATTTAAGGCGCGCGGACTGGCAGTACAACCGTTCAAGAAGGGACCCGATTACATCGACCCGTCCTGGCTGAGCGAGGCTGCCGGTTGTCCCTGTCGCTCTCTAGACCCCTTTTTCTACCAGCAGCCCGAAGCGCTCCTCCGGGCATTCGTCGAACCAGCGGGAAAAGCGGATCTCAACATCGTCGAGGGCAACCATGGCCTGTTCGATTCGTTCGATGAATGCGGCGTTGGTAGCACGGCCGCAGTCGCGCGCACGCTCGATGCGCCTATCCTGTTGGTGCTGAATGTAACCCGAACAGGCCGCAGCGCCGCCGCCATCGTGCACGGCTGCCAGACCTTTGAGCCGGAAACCAAAATTGCGGGGGTAGTGCTCAACAACGTCGCCCATGGGCGTCACGAAGCCCGCGTTCGCCAGGCGATCGAAAGCTACTGCCATATTCCTGTTCTCGGATCGATCCCCCGCGATGAAAAGCTGACCATCCCGGACCGTCACCTGGGGCTGGTCCCGCGCGGAGAGGAAGACGCGCATCTTTCCGCCATCACGGCCTGCCATGAGGCGGTCGAGCGTTATCTCGACCTGGACTCTGTCCTGCGGATCGCTCGCTCCGCTCCTTCCCTTCCCATTTCTGATCCCTTCCAAGCCCTGGAACCGGCGGATCGATCGCCGCGTGTAAAAATTGGCATTCTCCGCGACCGCGCATTCACGTTCTATTATCCTGAAAACCTGGAAGCGCTGGAGCGCGCGGGCGCGGGCCTGGTCTTCATCGATGCCTTTCGGGACACAACTCTGCCGGCCATAGATTGCCTTTATATTGGCGGCGGCTTTCCCGAGATATTTATGCAGGAGTTGTCCGCAAACAGCGCTTTACGTTCCGGCATTCGTGAAGCGATAGAAAATGACCTGCCGGTCTACGCGGAATGCGGCGGGTTGATGTACCTCTCGCAACGTATCGTGTGGGGCGATCGATCGGCGGAAATGGTTGGCGCCTTGCCCTGCGAAGTCGAGATGACCGCCAAACCCCAGGGACACGGTTATGTGGTTGCTGAAGTGGAAAGCGAGAACCCGTTCTTTTCACCCGGTACGGTATTACGTGGGCATGAATTTCATAATTCACGGCTTATTTCGGTCTCCGCCGAAAACTTACCAATGACCACTTATCATCTCTCTCGCGGCAAGCGATTGGGCAACAACCGGGATGGAATTATTTACCACAATGTGCTCGCTTCCTACACCCACCTGCACGTCGGCGGCGCGCCGGATTGGGCAAGCGGACTGGTTCGCAAGGCGCGTCTGTATCAAGCAGCCCGGCAAGGAGTTGCGTTGGAATGAGCACGCCCTTGCCCTCTATGGCAATCCTGATGATCGGACTCAACCACAAGGTCGCTCCTGTCGAAGTGCGCGAACGCCTGGCGTTCGGACCGGAGCGCATCCCTCCTGCTTTGCGTGAACTGACACGTGCCGGGACGAACGGGATCAAAGAAGCGGTCCTTCTCTCCACCTGCAACCGCACAGAAATATACATCTGTACTTGCGATTCATCCGCGGGTGAGACTACTCTGGATGAATTCCTGGCTGAATATGCCGGTTTGTCCCTCAAGCAGTTGCGCCGTATGCTGTATGTCCTGCGGGGAGAGCCAGCGGCTGAACATCTGATGCAGGTAGCCGCCGGGCTGGATTCGCTGGTCCTGGGAGAGAACGAAATCCTGGGACAGGTGCGTTCCGCTGCGGAGTTGGCGCAGGCTGCCGGTGCGACCGGTCCGGTCCTTTCAGCGCTCTTCCGCTACGCGATCCAGGCCGGGAAACGGGCCCGCGCCGAAACGGAGATCGGGCGCGGGGAGATCTCGGTGGCGAGCGTGGTCGTCGAGCTGGCCGAACAGGCTTTCGGTCCGTTGCACGAACGGACGGCGCTGCTGATCGGGGCCGGGAAAATCAGTTCAATCACCGCGCGGGCTCTGGTCAAAGCCGGGTTGCGCTGTATCCTGATCGCGAACCGGACGTTTGAAAATGCCCAAAAGTTAGCGAAAAACTTGAACGGTACGGCAGTCCACTTTGATGCTCTGGAAGAAGTCTTGACCCAGGCGGATATCGTGATTTGTTCGACGGGCGCGCCGCACATTGTCTTGCACGCGGACTTAGTGGCGAAAACACAAAATTCCCGCGGCAACCGCCCGCTCCTGATCGCAGACCTGGCTGTCCCGCGTGATGCAGACCCGGAGATTGGCTCTATTCCCGGTGTAGAGCTGGCTAACATCGACGATCTGGGAATGATCGTCAAAACGGGCCATCCCCTGACCGCAGCGATATACCAGCAGGTGGAAGCCATCGTCCGGCAGGAGCTTGACGGCTTTTGCCGCTGGCTGAATGCGCGCCGTTGCGTTCCGGTCATCCAGGCGCTTCACACCAAAGCGGACTCCATTTGCCAATCAGAAGTCGAGCACACCTTGCGCCGTTTAGGCTCTCTCACCCCGCGCCAGGAACGCCTGGTGCAGGCGATGGGCAAAGCCATTACCGCCAAGTTGCTGCATGAACCAACCGTCCACCTGCATGAATTATCAACGGGTGACAACCTTTCCACCTACCTGGAGCTGATCCAGGATTTATACGGGATTCAATGAAACGGCCACAGGTATTCAACATCGCTCATTTTTTTCCGAAGATGCGCTCTCGTCCGGAGCAGTCGCCTGGTGAAAGGCGCCCTTTCCGCGCCGTGCAGATCGAAGTCACCAGCCGCTGCAGCACGGGCTGTCTTTTTTGCCCGCACGATGCGTTGTCCGATCGCTGGGTGGAGGGTGATATTTCGCTTGGCCTGTTCCGCGAGCGGATTGCACCCTACCTGGATTTATTCGAATTGGTCTACTTGCAGGGCTGGGGCGAACCAATGCTGCACCCGCATCTTTGGGAGATGTTGGCACTGTCTCAAGGAAAGGGTTGCCGCACAGGCTTTACCACCAATGGCGCCAGGCTGGAGGGAGAACAGAACCGGCGGCTGCTGGAGATGAGGCGTGGACATGATCTCCGTCTCATTTGCCGGGACAACTGCCCCCGTCCACGAATCCCTGCGCACCAACTCCAGGTTCTCCCAACTGTGCCGGAACTTCGAGAGCCTGGCAAATTTAAAGAAACAACAAGGGTATGATCGACCCTGGTTGGAGTTACACTTCCTGATGACGCGCGCCAACCTGGGCGAGTTTCCGGCTTTGGTGGAACTGGCAGCCTCGTTGGGTGCGGATGAAATGGTAGCGACCAATCTCACTTACTCCCCCAGCCTGGCCTTAGATGGCAAACATGTTTTTGGTGAAAATCCCTTAACCGAAGATATGGAGATCATCAATCAAGCCAGGCAAAACGCGGAACGCTTGAACCTGCCCTTGCGGGTTTACCCGTTGCAAACGGAGCCAAACACCTTGGTCTGCGATGCGGACCCGGTCAACACCGTCTACATCAACCATCGTGGCGAGGTGACTCCCTGCGTTTATCTTGGACTGACGGTTGAAGGCCAAATCCCGCGTTACAATCAAGGCGAGGCCCACCCCTTTGATACAATATCTTTTGGAAATGTTTCCACCGGCCTGGATCGGGCGCTTCGCGGAAGCGAACGTAAAACATTTATTTCAGCTTTTAAACGTCGCAACGTGGGCAGCAACCCGTTGGCAATGTTCGCTTACATGACCGATGAGAACAGTGACGCCGAACTGCCACCGCCGCCTGTTCCCTGCCGTCACTGTTACAAAATGCTGGGTGTTTAGAACTCAAGATATGCGAAGTTTATTTCACGAGGAATGCGATGCAAATCACCAAACAAGATGAACCCGTTACAAGAGAGCAGATCAAGGATGAAGCCTGGCATGCGCTGACGGCTGAGGATGTCCTGCGCCATCTCGAAGTTAGAGAAGATGGCTTGAGCACGGATCAGGCTGCCCGCAGGCTGGCTCAATACGGCCAGAATCAGTTGCAGGAAGCGCCGCGCCCCACTTTCTGGCACATGCTGTGGGGGCAGTTGAACAATTTCGTCGTGATCCTGCTGATCGTTGCCTCGGTCGTTTCTGCGCTTTTGGGCGATTACATTGAGGCCGGCGCGATCATGGCCATCGTGGTCCTGAACGCGGTGCTCGGCATCGTCCAGGAGCAACGCGCCGAAGAAGCCCTGGCCGCCCTCAAACGCCTGGCTGCACCGGATGCGCAAGTCCTGCGCGACGGCAGGCGGCAGGTGATTCCTGCCCGGGACCTTGTCCCCGGGGATGTTGTTTTCCTGGAAGCGGGCAACTACATCCCGGCGGACGTGCGCCTGCTGGAGGCGATCAACCTGCGGGTGGAAGAGGCTTCGCTGACCGGCGAATCCCTCCCGGTGCAAAAAAGCGCTGCGACCGTCATCGACCAGGATGTGCCTCTTGGCGACCGTAAAAATACGGCCTTCATGGGCACGTTGGTGTCTTATGGACGCGGGCGGGGCGTGGTGGTCAGCACCGGGATGCGCACCCAGCTGGGCTTGATCGCCACGATGTTACAAGGCGTGGATACGGAGGAGACCCCGCTGCAACGACGCCTGGATCAGTTGGGGAAAACTTTGAGCATTGCCTCCCTGGCCCTGGTGGCGATTGTCTTTGTGGTGGCGCTGGCAGATTACACCAATATTGTAGAACTTTTCACCAGACCGCTGGATTACTTCCAGTCTTATAGCCGGGAAATCACCGACGTCTTTATCATCGCGGTAAGCCTGGCGATTGCGGCCGTGCCGGAGGGACTGCCAGCGGTGGTGACCATCAGCCTGGCGTTGGGGATGCGCGAGATGATCCAGCGCCACGCGCTCATCCGCAAGCTGGCTTCCGTGGAAACGCTGGGTTCCGCCACCGTGATCTGTTCCGATAAGACCGGCACCCTGACGCAAAATGAAATGACGGTGACCCGTCTCTGGACCGATGGGCAATATCTTGGAATAACCGGCTCGGGATACGTTCCCAAAGGTGAATTCCTGGTGGACGGAAAACCGGTCGATATCAGCAGTTATCCCGCTGCGTTGACGACTTTTTGGTTGGGTGTGCTCAACAACGACGCCGATGTCGAGATCACCGGCGCATCCGACAGCCAGCAAACGTACCGCATCGTCGGCGACCCGACCGAGGGTGCGTTGCTGGTGGCGGCGGCCAAGGCCGGGGCGCTGCCGGTCGAAGTGAAGCAGGCTTACCCCCGCGAGAACGAGGTCCCCTTCGATTCAGAGCGCAAGCGGATGGTCACGGTCCACGAGGTCAGAAAACCCTGCCCGGAGGATATCTCTCCGTTTTATAGCGACGACATGCGCGAGTGGTCTGTCATCGCCGTCAAAGGAGCGCCGGATCTGGTGCTTGACCTGTGCAGCCGTTACCAAACCATGGATGACCGTTCTGAACCGCTGACAGGTGAGCAGCGCGAGCGCATCCTGGCCGCCAACGACAACCTGACCGCCGATGCCCTGCGCGTCCTGGGCGTGGCATACCGAACCGAAAAGGAAGTTCCCTTCCACGAAGGAGAACTCAAAGTGCACGAGCTCGAGCGGGACCTGGTTTTTGTCGGCTTGATCGGGATGATCGACCCCGCCCGGCCTGAAGTCAGGCCTGCCTTACAAGAAGCAGGTGACGCCGGTATCCGTACGGTCATGATCACCGGCGACTATCCTAATACCGCGCGCGCCATCGCTGAGACGATCGGCCTCTTGCGGCCCGGGCACAAAGTGGCCACCGGGGCGGACCTGGACAAAATGGACACGGAGACGCTCAAACGCGAAATCCGGCAGACGGACGTCTTCGCCCGCGTTTCCCCTGAACACAAGATGCGCATCGTGGACGCGCTGCAGGCCAATGGCGAAGTGGTCGCTATGACCGGCGATGGCGTCAACGATGCACCCGCTATCAAGCGCGCCGACATCGGCGTGGCGATGGGCATCACCGGCACCGACGTGGCCAAAGAAACGGCCGACATGGTGCTCACGGACGACAACTACGCCAGCATCGTTTCTGCAGTAGAACAGGGCCGCATTATTTATAGCAACATTCGCAAATTCGTTTATTACCTGCTGTCCTGCAATGTGGCTGAGATCCTGGTCATCTTCCTGGGAACGCTGATCGCCAAAAATTCGCCACTGACAGCCATCCAACTGCTGTGGCTCAATCTGGTCACCGATGGCGCGCCTGCCTTAGCCCTGGCAACGGAGAAGGGCGACCCGGACATCATGAGCCGTAAACCGCGCCCCAAGAACGAGCCGATCATCAACCGCTTCATGCAAATTGGCATCCTGATTCAAACCATTGCAATCACAGGCGTAACCCTGGCTGCTTATTTCCTTGGTTTGAAAATGCACCCCGAACAACCGGAGTTTGCCGAAGCAATGGCTTTCGTGACATTATCCCTATCGGAGTTGGTGCGCGCTTATACGGCCCGTTCGGAATACTATCCTCTGCTCAAGATCGGAATTTTTACGAACCGTAACATGAACATGGCGATTTTGCTGTCAGCAGTTCTGATCTTTGCGGTCATCTACATCCCGTTCTTTAACCCGATCTTCAACACGGTCCCGCTTGGTTGGCGGCAATGGGAAGTGTTGCTACCCTTGCTGCTCGTCCCTTCACTGGCAGCAGAAGCGGTCAAGTTGATCAATTTAAGAATACAAAAATAAGGGTACGCCGCTGCGCCAGCGGCGTACCCTCCTAATAGAGAGGATGGGTGCCAATCTGCATCAATCCTTTGCCTTCAATAACATGCATACCTTAGAGCATTCCTAGAAACCACAATGACGGGCTTTGACGGGTGTAAAATAAAGTTATGCAGAAAGTAACAAATTTAATTGACATCAAAGCCCCCTGTCAAGACGTTTTTGACACCGTTGTCAATATTGAAAAGCGCATGCAGCTTAGCCCGCTGTGGGGGCTGAGCCGTTTGCTGGAAATCTCTCCTGACTTTCCGGAGCCGGGGAGCAGCTACCGGGTCCAAGTTTTGATCGGCAAGCCATTTGGACTGGCGCAGGGCACGTTGAATACGAAACACAGCGCCTTGTCCGGGTTATCCCAGGCGTTATTTTTGAAGTTAGGGCAAACTGACCCGGCAAATGCACCCCAAGTTGAGCTGGGCTTAACCGATCAGCCGGCAGATGTTAGCGAACAAAAAAAAGAGCAGGAAACGTTTGTTGAGCAGCAGTATTTTATCGAAGAATACCAACCGCCTCACAAGTTAAGCTATTTCTTGAACGAGGATTGTGAGACGATCGTGACCTGGAGTTTTCAGAGCATTCCCTTTGGCACGCGCGTCAATTACGAGGAAGTGTTCTGTGATGAAAATGTCCGGGATGAAAATTTCATTTCCACAGTGCAACACGTAATCAGCGAGTGGCTATCCAATATTAAGCGGTATAGCGAGTTGCGGGATGACTGGCGGCATAAGCTGGTCAGGTGGTTTTTAGACCGCATTTACCTGAAACTGCGACCTGACCAGCGTCGGGTTGTTCTCATTTTGTTGTACTTGCAGGCGATTGGGCTGGGAACTTTTTTGATTGCTGCCGTTGGCTGGGGGATAGCCAGCATTTTTTTATAAAATCAACTTGCGCTAAATCACGAAAGTTGAAGAATTACCCAAAAACAGGGATGCGCTAGGGTGATCGCATTCGGATTTTTTATCCGCTTTTTCAGGGCTTTTTCCGTGAGAAATCTGAGAAATCCGTCAAATCCGTGGCCAAAAAAGTTTTCGTTGCGCCCATCCGCAATGATATATCGGTTATTTTGGGCAAAATCCGGGTACTGAATTTAATGACTGAATAGGAATTCCAAAAATAACGGGACGTGTGCTGCACGCCCCGTTATTTTTGGCGCCTTTTTGCGAACGATGGAATATCTATTCTTTTGGTTCGTAGCAGCAGCGGAAGCCGGTATCGGCGCCACGGTGCATGGGAGCTGCCCAACTGCGGTAGGCACAGCGAGCCCTGTCCTTTGCCTCGCGCCAGGAACCACCGCGGAGCGTCGTTTTGCCCATCGAGGCTTCGTCTGATTCAATCACCATAGTGCAGCCGGTATCCATCAGTTTTGGCAGCAAGCCGTCTGCCTGTAAATCGTAAACTTGCTCCTCACGACCATCCGTCGGATCGTAGGGATAAGGCCCGAACAGGGAAGAACACCACTCCTGTACGTTCCCGCCCATATCCGCCACCCCATAGGGGCTATCTCCCCTAGGAGAATATCGACTTACCGGGGTCGTTCCACCCAGCTTTTCTTCACTTGTGTTGCACAGGTCCTTTTCCCATGTATCGCCCCAGGAAAAAATGCGCATCTGCGGGCCACGGGCAGCTTTTTCCCATTCCGGTTCGGTCGGCAGACGGATCGGCAATCCCGTAACCTGACCGGCCCAGACGCAAAATGCCAGGGCATCATAATAGGAGACGCCCACAACCGGATGGTACGCTTTGTCAGCGGGATAATTGCCATCCGTCCATGTCAGAGGCGTCCGGCAGCCGGTTGCCTGGACAAACTGGTAGTACTGGGCGTTCGTTACCGGATATTTCATCATGAAGTAATCGCTGACGTTTAACGCCTGCGCGGGCATTTCATCGTCATGGGCATCGCGATCGAGGGATTTTTTGCTCCCCATCGTAAATTCTGAAGCGGGGATTTTTACAAAGTTCAATTCAAGTTCGTTCATGTCGCTCTCCTTATCGTGCTTTTTTAATTTCTGGGTTACAAACACCGGTTGTCATTTCTTAATGAAGAGGGTGCAGGGAATTTGCGAGGGCGGCGCTCGTCCAGGGCACCCAACGTCCCCTTTCTTTCTAGAAAACAGTGCCAACATATCAGCAAAACAATCAGTCAGTTACAGGCAGGCTGACCAGCAGATTTCTCGCTGCGTAATGGATCAATTCAACCGTATTTTGCACGTCTAACTTCAACATTAAGTTGGTGCGATGGACAGAAACTGTTTTCGGGCTGATCCCCAGCTCCAGTGCAATTTCCTTATTGCTTTTTCCCTCTACAATCCAGTGAAGGACCTGGCGCTCGCGGTCCGTTAAATGCTGTTCATCCTCTTTTTTATTATGGCCGTTTTGAGAATATTCCCTTAATACCTCTTGGGTCACGTTCCCTGTCAGGAAGGCTCCTTGCTCGTGCACTTGCCTTAAGGCATTGAGCATTTCGCGCCGGCCGGACCGTTTCAGCACGTATCCTGAGGCGCCGGCGCTCAAAGCAGGTGCAATATATTCACGGTTATCGTGTTGGGTCAGGATCAAAACCTTGATTTGGGGAAATCGTTCTTTGATCGAGCGCGTAGCTTCCAGTCCGTTTGTCTTGGGCATGGAAATGTCCATCAGCACAATATCTGGCAGGAGTGTGCTGGCGAGTTCGAGCGCTTCTTCTCCGTTGCTTGCCTCTCCCACCACGATGACATCTTCCTGGCTCTCCAAAATAGAGCGGATCCCGTCTCGTAAGATGGCATGGTCGTCTGCTATCAGGACCCTAATCATAATGCACGCTCCTTTCTTCAATCGGAATGGAAATCTGGATCTGTGTTCCGTTTCCAGGCTCGGAAACGATATCCAAATCTCCGCCGAGTAATTCCATCCGCTCTTGCATGCCGAGCAGTCCTAAACCGCGGGTGTTTTCCGAAAGGTGGAAATCTTCGCTGTCCAGATCCTGGATGGTTCCCAGGCTGAGTTCTGTCAGGTCAAAGCCAATTCCATCATCGGTAATGCTTACCGCGGCGACGCCTTCGTTTAAGAAGAGACCGATCTCCACATTTCGCGCGGCAGCGTGCCGGGCGATGTTATTAATGGCTTCTTGCACGACCCGGTAGAGGGCGGTTTCGATTTCAGGCGACAGGCGCCGGGGATCGTTTTCCCCGGAGATCAACTCTGGCTTTGCATTCGCAACTACATTAACCCGGACACCCTTTGGCTCGAGTCTCGTCTCGGCCAGCCAGCGCACTGCGGGAATCAACCCCAACTGGTCGAGCATCGAAGGCCGCAGATCGAACATCAGCTTGTGGACGTCGTCCAACGTATGCTGGGTTAAGTCACATATGCGTTGCAGGCGTTGCTTGATTATGGGGAGATGCTCCAACTCCAGGCCGTCTTCGGCATCGTAGAGCAACGCAGTCAGGGACTGGCTGACCTCGTCGTGCAGTTCCCGCGCAATTCGTTTCCGTTCATCCTCCTGGGCTGCCAGCGCTTTTTTGAACAACTCACCGCGGACGCGCTCTTTGCGCTGCACGTCAGCATAAAGGCTGGCATTTTCAACCGCGATCGCAATTTGATTGCCAATGGCGTTCAGCAGCTTTTTTTCTTCATCGTTGAACTGAGCGTTTTTGTGCGTGCCAACACACATACTGCCCAGCGCCCAGCCTTTGGTCATGAGGGGTACGTGAACCAGCGAGCGAATTTTTTCTCTTTGAAGCGATCGGGCGCCACGACCCCGATAGGAAGAAACATCAGCTACGACAACGGTTTTACCAAGTTCCATCACGCCGCCACAGGAACTATCAAGCAGGCCGACCTGGTACGCTGTACAGGCGGCTTCTTCCGAAAGACCGCGGTAGGCCTTCAGTTCCAACTGTCCGCGCGTTGTATTTTGAAGATAAATGGCAACTATATCGATGCCGGTGAGTTGGAGTACCTCATCCAGGGCGCGATTCAGGATGTCATCCAGATTAAGAGACTGGTTGACGGTCAACGCCACCGCGTTCAGAATGGATAACTGCTGTGTGCGATCCTGTACACGGGCGTCCAGTTCCCGATTCCATGACTGGATCTCGTCCATGGACTGTTGCAGGCGCGTGCACATGGTGATGAAGCTGTTTGCCAGGGCGCCGATTTCGTCCCGGCGGCGAATGGCCTTCCTGGCCAGGGTGGTGGAGAGGGTGCATTCCACCGACTTCAAGGTAGACGGGTCGAACTGAACCTCGCCGATTTTTCTGGTTGCCTCTGTGAGCGCTTGGACGGGAGCAATTACACTGCGTGTAGTTAACATAACCAGCACCAGCGCTCCCAGGATAGCGAGAAAACCCAGCACCAGGGTTTGTAGCCCGATCAACCTTACTGGCGCAAACAGTTGCTGTGATTCGTGCCAGATCAGTACCCCCCAGGGAGCCTGTGAGAGGGAAGCGAAGGCGATCACCGTTCCCGAATCCAGATCGTCTGTGGCGCATCCCAGGCAGGCTTCGAAGGTGGCCTGGTCTTGGGTGAAGAGTTGTTCGGTAATCCTTTTTACCGTGCTCTCTGTCAACGAGCGGTCGGGATGTGTGCTCACCAGTACCTGACCTTCGGAGTTCAGTACCTGTAGTGTTCCCCCGTGTTCCAGTTCTAACGAACCGCCGGAGATAAAAATATCCGGGTTGGAAAGATCCAGGAGGGCGGCCAGAATCCCGTCAGGCTGGTTTTTATCGGAACCAAGGATGGGGACGGCAACAAGCGCGTAAGGCCGGGGCAGTCCATCGGTCGAAATGAGGCGTGGAGTACTGCCGTCCAACTTCCGGAGCGCTGGCACCTCGTTCCATCCGATGGAGGGCGCATCCGCCGTGGCTGTCAATAAATGGTTGGAAGAGTTCAAACAAGTAGATGCCCTGGACCGGACGGAAATCTTGCCCGATGACCAATCCCCATTCTTCCAGGCTGGCGTGCGGATCTTCCATATTGATTTGGGAGGACAGGATTGTGAGCATCCCTGCTACGTGGCTAATGCTCGAGTCCAGGCTTTCTGCCAGGATGCGCGCCCTGAGGACGTGCTCGTTGAGCAACTGTTGAGTCGCCTGGCGGGCATTGGAGAGGGCGATAAATGCAAAGATGGAAACCAGGCCAGCCAGCCCGACCGTGACCAGGGCAGACATTTTGGCGCGCAAGCCGATGTCGAACCATTTCCGCAGCAGAATGCGCTCGGTCCACTTTTGGAACCTGCGACGCCAGCCAGCGGGCAGGATTTCGAGGATTTTCATATTTACTTCCCCTCCGTTTCTCTTGTTTCGCTGATCACGGGAGGCGGCCAGGTGCAATACCGGGTGCGCTTGCAATATTTGCAGGTTCCATCGGCTTCCAGGTTTTCATACACCCCTTCGAATTCCCCCATCGACTCTGTACCACTCATAGGTTCGTCCGATCGTGACCCGTAAGGGTGTCTGGGGCATATTGAAGCTCGAGCGGGCTTTGGTGGTTTCATAGTAGAAGAATTGCGATTTCAGCCGCAGCCGGGTCCCGGTCAACGGCACCGGCCCGCTGGTCTGGGGTTGCAGCATGTCGGTGAGACCGGCGATCAGCGAGACCTGCCAGCGGGGCATGGCCTTCAACTTCATCCCGCAGCCGACCACGTTCGCAATCTTCTGGTAAAGCTGCAGGTGAGACATGTTCTCGCCGCCCAGGATGTATCGCTCCCCAATTCTTCCCTTGTGGGCGGCTTCGATAATTCCCTGCGCCACGTCGCAGATCGGCACGATGTTGATTCCGCCGGGTGGAATGAGCGGGGGCACACAGTGCTTGACAACCTCCACCACCATTCCACTGGAAACCTTGCGGACATCTCGCGGACCGATCACCGTTGTGGGGTTGACGATCACTACGGGCAACCCCTTCTTGACGTAATCGCGCACGATTTCTTCGGCTTGATATTTGCTGTGCCCGTAAGGGAAACGTTCCCCTTTGACGTTGAACGTGTAGGATTTATCGACGACAACGTCCGGGTGGATGCCCATCGCCGCAGTTGAGCTGACGTGAACGACCCGTTCGATCCCGGACTTCAGGGCTGTTTCCATTACCTGGCGCGTGCCTTCCACGTTGACCTGGTCCATGCGTTCCAGGCCCTGGTTCCAGTAATCGACCACTCCGGCGGCATGGAACACCACGTCGATCCCCTGCATGGCGTTTGACAGCGTATCCGCTTCGAGCACGTCCCCACGGACAAACTCGAACGGCCCTCCTTCCAACAGTTCAAGCGAACTGCCGGGTCTTTGTAGGATGCGCACGTCCCAGTGGCGTTCGACCAGTCGCAAGGCAATATTCGAGCCAATGAACCCTGTGCCACCGGTGACCAACGCGCGTGTCATGCTGCTACTTCCTCAGGTTCATCCAATAAGAGAAGGTTCGAAGCTGGGTTTGAACCAGTCCAACTTTGCATGCAAGCTGACAACTTCGCCGACAATCACGATTGCCGGTGGTTTTACGTCGGTAGCCTTTTCGAGGATATTCGCCAGCGTGCCTGTAAATACTGTTTGCTCTGGCAGGGTGCCCTGCTCGATCAAGGCAACAGGCGTTTCCGGGGAGCGCCCGGCTTCCACTAGCGACTTAACGATCACTGGCAGGCTATGCACGCCCATAAAAAACACCAGCGTATCGATGCCTTGTGCCAGCGCTTCCCAATTCAATTCCAGCGGTTTCGAGCCGGCACAATGGCCGGTAATAAATGCAACACTGCAGGCCGTTTGTCGGTGAGTGACCGGGATGCCTGCATATGCTGGGACCGCAACTCCGCTGGTCACGCCCGGGACAATTTCGAACCGAATCCCCGCCTCGACGAGGGCCTGCGCTTCCTCCCCGCCGCGCCCGAATACAAAGGGATCGCCACCTTTCAAGCGCACCACAATTTTTCCCATGCGCGCTTCTTCGACCAGAATCGCATTGATGCTCTCTTGTGGGACGGGATGGTGCTCGGGCTGCTTGCCCACGTCGATCAATTGTGCTTGTGGGGCATACGCCAACAGCTGCTGGTTGGCCAGGCGATCGTGCACAACCACGTCCGCTTTTTGCAGATACTCCAAGCCGCGCAAGGTCAAGAGGCCCGGGTCGCCCGGCCCGGCGCCGACCAGGTAAACGATCCCGGCGGAGGGGGATTTAATCGGGTTTGTGTAATTGTTGTCTGGCATAGCTCAACGCCGCATCCCTTCCACGCTCTTGAATGACATTCAAAATATTAGAATCGACAACGCGCAAAGCTGCCCGGAGCCGACCCGTTCCTGGGGGAAAGTTTGCCATGAGCTCTGGTCGTAACTCGGCCATGAGTTCGGTAAGCGTCCCGTATTCGGGCCCGATGATTCCTTCAAGGCGATCGCGCAACCGACGCGCCAGAGCCGGGCTGGCTCCCCCGGTAGAAATAGCCAGGCTCATTTCAGCGCGGTGCAAAACGGCTGGCAAAATGAAGTTGCTATGCGCGGGGTCGTCGACGACATTGATAAGGCAGCCCGATTGCATTGCTTCCGCCCAAACAGCCTGGTTGACGCAGTTTTCATTTGTGGCAGCAATCACCAGGAATGCCCCTTCCAGATCACCCTGTTGGTAAGAACGTTGAACGCAGGAAATAGCGCCTGAATCTGCCAACAATTGCAATTCTGGAACAAGGAACGGGCTGATTAACTTCACGCAGGCCCCCGCAGTCAATAAGCCTTCTACTTTTCGGGCAGCCACCTCGCCTCCCCCTATCACAACTGTTTGCCATGTCTGCAACCCGATTAAACAGATTGTGTATGTTTTCACTATTAAATTTTTATCACAACGGGATATGAAAGTCAATTGATGTAAGTCACTAACTTAAGTCACAGCTTTTCACGCGAAATCCTAGTATTACAATGCAAAGTTCCAATAAAATCCCGAAAAAATAAGTGTGTGGGCGCACGCCCCCACACACTTATTTTTTCGGTTATTTCTGGCAGCGAACGCGAATCAGAAATACAACCTTGCGCTGTAATACTAGAGAATCACCTTAATCTCAAGGAAAATCGAAAACTATGGTGGGCGGAAGCCTTTCAGAGAGCCGGAAGACAGGAAAAATTACTGAACCTTAGGTGACATCTGTCCTGGAATCAAGAGATTGATGTTATTTGCTAACTGGCGGGAATTCGCTACAATCAAAGTTAGAATTGTTTCCGGAGCTCATAATGCGTCTTTTTCTCCGCTTGCCTGTATTGCTGGGGGTGATGCTGGTTATGTTTTTCCGCATTCAGCCTGCGCTTGCCATTCCCAATACACCTGAATTGTTCCCGTTTTCTCAGGCCCTCACTTCCAGCTTCGTGTTCGAGCCTTTGGCGATTAGAGATGCCCTGTTCCAAAATGCAGGAGCGGCGCTGTTGCAAGAGCACCAGGACTTCCTCTCCTGGAACAACGCACAATATGATCTCAATTATCCCAATACAGAACCCCCATTCTGGCAGAATTGGCAGTTCGGGATCATCCTCGTTATCGTATTGGCGGGAGCTATTGCCTATGGTTTCCAGTGGCGAGTGCGAATTATCAAGGACAATGCTCGCAGGTTAGAAGCGTTGGTTCAACAACGCACGTCGGAGCTACGCGAGGCGAATAAGCAGCTAGAGGTCGAGATCGAACAACGCAAGCAGGCGGAAGAGGCTCTCGCTGCGGAGCGTTGCCGAAGAACTGGAACAGTCTGAGGCGCGCTTCCGGGCCATGTTTGAGAATGCTGCCATCGGCATTGGCCTGATCGGACTGGACCGCCGGCCGATGGTCGTCAATGCAGCGCTGGCCCAAATGACCGGTTATGACGCTGAAGAGCTATATCAAATGACTGGCGCCGATTTAAGTTATTCCGAAGATGCCAATATCGGTATACCTGAATTGCAGGCGGTACTGGCTGGCAAGCTGGATTCTTACCAGATTGAAAAACGATATGTCCGCAAAGACGGGAAAATATATTGGGTACGTCTGACCAACTCGGTGGTTCGCATGGCCGATGGGAAACCACAATATTTTGTCACCATGATCGAGGATATCAACGAGCAAAAACACATGCTCGAGGACTTGCGCCGGTCGCAGGCGCGCTTCCAGGCCGTGTTCGAAAATGCAGCGGTAGGCATCGCCGTGATGGGCCTCGACCGGAAAGCGCTGGAAATCAACCCGGTGGCGGAGAAGATCGTTGGCTATACCGCAAAAGAGTTATATGAAATGGATCCTCGCAACCTGGCGATCCCCGAAGACCGGAGTGTGGATAACGAGATGTTTCCGGAACTGATTGCCGGGAAGCGCAAATCCTACGTGATGGAGCGCCGCTACCGTCGCAAAGATGGCACGATATTTTGGGCGCGCATCAACTATTCGCTGGTCCGTGACCCGCAGGGCAAGCCGGATTATCTGATCGGCATGATCGAGGACATCGACGACCAAAAACGGGCCTCCGAACGCTTGGCTGCCCAGGAAGCAGAACATCGCCAGATCCTGGAACAAGCGCATTGCGGAACGCACCCAGGAACTTAATAACGCCAACGAGTTGCTCCAGCAAAAAGCAGCCCAGGAAGCGGTTTCAGCGGAACGCACCCGTCTGGCGCGCGACCTGCACGACGCCGTTACCCAAACCCTGTTTTCTGCCACGCTCATCGCCGATGTCTTGCCCGATATCTGGCAAATGAACAACGAGGAGGGCATGCGCCGTCTGGGTGAACTACGCCAACTGACTCGCGGTGCTCTGGCCGAGATGCGCACACTGTTGGTAGAACTGCGCCCGAACGCCCTGATCGAAGTGCCCCTCCCAACGCTCTTACGCCAGTTGAGCGAGGCGCTGACAGGTCGTTCCAGGATCGATATCCAGTTCAGCTTTCGAAGGCCAGCGAAAACTTCCACCCGATGTGCAGGTCGCACTCTACCGCATCGCCCAGGAAGCGCTCAACAATGTGGTCAAGCACAGCGAAGCATCTCAGGCAGCCGTCATGTTGCGTCTCGGGGAGCAGGTACGGCTGAGCGTGACCGACAACGGCGCCGGCTTCGATCCAACCGGCGTTACCGCCGATCACCTTGGGTTGAAGATCATGTGCGAACGTTCGGAAGCCATCCGGGCTAAATTCAATCTTTACAGCGAGCCCGGCGAGGGCACCCAGGTGACCATCACCTGGCAGGATTAAGGAGAGACCATGAATGAAGAGACGAAAATCCGCGTCATGATCGTGGACGACCATGCCGTGGTCCGCTCGGGGCTGGGCGCCTTCCTCTCGGTCATCCCGGACCTCGAGTTGGTCGGCGAGGCCGAAAACGGGGACCTGGCTGTGGTACGCTGCGGCCACCTGCACCCGGACGTGATCTTGATGGACCTGATGATGCCCGGCACTGACGGCGTTACCGCCACCCGACTCATTCGAGAGAAGTATCCGCAAACCCAGGTGATTGCCCTGACCAGCTTTCAGGAAGATGAACTGGTGCAGAATGCGATGAAATGCCGGGGCGATCGGCTATTTAATGAAGAATGTTTCTGCGCAGGAACTGGCCGCAGCCATCCGCGCCGCCCAAATGGGCAAGATGACCCTCTCCCCGGAAGCAGCGCAGGCGCTGGTACATGCCGCTCAGACAGGTCGACGAAACCGAAGACCCTGACCGAGCGCGAACAAGATGTATTGCGCTTGATGGTGGACGGCCTGAACAACGCTCGAAATCGCCGAGCGTTTGGTGGTCAGCCTTTCAACGGTCAAATACCATATCAGCAACATCCTGATGAAGCTGGGCGTGGAAAACCGTGTCGCGGCGGTCACGACTGCGATGCAGAAGAAGCTGGTGTAGACGCATTGCCGTAGGGCGGGATACCCCTGTAGGGTACTTTGTCATTCCGCCCAAAATCCTCATAACCTATCCACTTGACCAGGGGGATACTCATCGTAAGACGGGTGTAATCTTCTTTCCATAGCCTTACACTGGGGGCAGAATGGAAACGAAAATGACCCGTATCCTGCTTGCTGCCGATAACCAAAATTTACGTTCAGCGCTGGCGCTCCTGTTGGAGACCCGCCTGGGTGCAACCATTGTCGGGGAAGCCTGCACAATGGAATCCCTGCTATCGCAGGCTGCCATCACCCAACCCGACATCGTACTGCTCGATTGGGAACTGCCCGGGAAACCGGAAGCAGACCGGGTGGTCGTGGTCCGCAGCGTGGCGCCCAAGGTCAGGTTAATCGTTATCAGCGCCCGTCCCGAGTCTGGCAGGGTTGGCCGCAGGCGCCGATGCATTCGTCAACAAAACGGATCCGCCAGAGCGTATCCTGGCTATTTTCAAGGAACAGTAGGTCACATGTTTGAATCCAACCCCAATCACTCCCAATATTGCGGTTTTTTCGATCACTCTCATCGCCTTAACGATCATGCTGACCTGGTATTCCGTGCTGTCCGGTTGTTCAACGCAGCGCTTTCACGGGGACGTTTTGCGCGCTTCAAACGGCTGTTCATCCGCAAATCCGGTCGGTTGCTCGATCTCAACAATCTGTTCGGAACGCATATGCGCGCCCAATATTATGGCGGGGTGCGAGCGGTGGCGCTCCATAAAATACGCGGATCCCTTGGCAGGACGGCTGACTTCGATTGTGATTTCAACCCGCTTGACAGCCGCTTGCGCGACCGCTGGCAAAGCATCGCCATGGCTTGCCTGTATAACAACGGCCTGAAACCAGTAGAGCTGATCCAGATAGAGGATTGTTACTACGTCCAAGACGGGCACCACCGTATCTCGGTGGCCCATGCGTTAGGTAGGTGCGCCATCGACGCAGAAGTGACCGTTTGGGTGCTGCCTCAAAGCACGCCAATAGTCGTCGGCCAGCGGGCCGAGGGCCAGGTCCAAATTGTTGAAACTCTTTCATAAGTGAAAGGAAAAACGATATGTTCCGCATTTTCGCGCTTTTGTCGATTGCCGCAGGAATGCTGGCAAGATTGGTTGCTCCCATCTCGGTGGCGCAACCTGAAATGGTCGTTCTGGGTGGAAGTTACCACATCCGCCAGGGTGAATCGTTAAAGGAAGACGTGCGTTTCTACTTCGCGCAGGTCACGGTTGACGAAGGGGCTTCCGTGGATGGAAAGATATTTCTGTTCAGCAGCACGTTAGATCTTGGCGGGCATGTGTCCAAAGAGATCCACGCCCTGGAAAGCGATCTGACCCTGCGCGAGAGCGCGCAGGTGGACGGCAAGATCGACGAAAAAGATTTCATCCACTGGACGGTTTTACTGCCTGCCATGGCACAGCTCCCATAGATACAAATGGCTCTATCGCTTATGACGATAAAAATACCAAAATTGGGGTGCGAGCGCGCGTACGCACGCTCGCACCCCAATTTTCGGGCTCCTGTCCCCCTAAAAACGGGAGAACCATACAAACGTAATGGAAGGATATTTAAAGCGAACCTGTCCAGTTGACCAGGGCAAAGACTCCCCGTTTGGAGGTGGAGTCTTTTTTGTTCCTGATTTACCATGATGGCAAGAAAACTTTATTCAAGAGGTATCCATGAAAAATCAACCTGTGCTTAACTGGCTCGTGCCCCTGATCGCCATCCTGGTAATTATCGCTGCCAGCGCCGGTCTGTTCGCGCAAGGCGGGGACGGTTCGCACACGTTTACAACGTTGTACGGCGAGACGGTCCAGATTTACGGACAAGGCGTGTACGAGCACGACACCACCTTTTCGGCGGGGGCCTCCCAGGGAGCGGACCTGGTTGCGCTCTTCGTCGCCGTGTCGCTTTTGCTCATTTCCTTCACAATGTACCGTCATGGTTCGCTGCGCGGCGGGTTTCTTATGGCGAGCGCGCTGGCTTACTTCTTCTATTACGGCGCCTCGCTGGGACTGGTGGTGGCTTACAACAACCTGTATCTGGTGTATCTGGCGCTATTCTCGGCCAGCTTCTTTGCCTTCATTTTGTCTCTTACAATGTTCGACTTGCCGGCTTTGTCTGCCAGTATCGCGCCGCGGCTGCCTGCGCGAGAGATGGCGATCTTTATGTTCGTAGTTGGGATCGGGATGGCATTCATCTGGCTCAGCGATGTGATTCATGCCCTTAACAACGGGGGCGCGCCGGAGGCATTGGGAGTAAATATTTCGTTGATCACGTACACGCTCGACGTTGGAATCATTGCCCCCTCTGCGCTGTTGGCCGGCTTCCTGCTGCTCCGTCGCGCTCCGTTAGGAATCCTGCTCACAGGCGTCCTGACCATGATGCTGACGCTGATCGGCGCGATGGTGATCGGGCAGACGGTCATGCAGTTGAACATCGGGGTTGAGCTCAGCCCAGGCCAGATGATCGGCAAGGTTGCCACCTGGGTGGTCATGGGTGGGATCGCTGTCTGGTTCTCGATCGCTTTTCTGCGGAATCTTCCGCCTTTGATAACATCCAAAAAGCAACAGATTTTTGTTCAGCAAGGAAAATAGTATGTCACAAACTCTAACCGCTTTCTCTTTCTGGCTGCATGCCCTGGCAACAGTGGTTCTGATCGGGCACTATCTCCTGCTCTCCCTGGTCTACCTGCCCGTTTTCGAGAAAAACCAGTCAGAGCCGCTGAGCACCACTATGCTCAGCCAGATCTCCAAGCGCAGCCGGGGTTGGCTGTACGCGTCCCTGGTGGTTTTCGCGCTGACTGGTGTTTATCTCACATTTGTAGATCCGAACTACCTCGGGATCGGCAATTTCGGCAACTTGTGGGCCATCCTGATGCTGGTCAAGCACCTCCTAATCCTTGGGATGCTTGCAATGGGGTTCTGGTTTAACGGGATCCTGCACGTGGGGCCATTGATGGGCTCGAATACGGGAGCAGCTCAGGCCCTGGCCCGCTTCCGTCAGTATTCCAACCTGATGGCGATCACGGGACTCCTGGTGCTCCTGCTCACCGCTATTTCGCAAGCACAGTAACGATACCATCCTACGCAAGTGGAGTTTTTGATGAAAGCTACGCTTATTATTTCAGCCGTTCTCGTCGGTCTCTTTCTGCTCGGCTGGCTGGGATTGCAAGTCAAGCCTGCTGCGTTTTCTCCGTACCCCGATGGGACGCCGGCACTGGAAACGATCTCTGTGCCGGAGGGCCTGCCCGCGCCCGTGGAGCGGTTCTATAGGGCAGTTTATGGGGACGAGATCCCGGCCATCGAATCGGCCGTGTTCCAGGGGCGCGCCTGGATTAGCCCGTTCGGGGTCAGGCTGCCGGCGCGGTTCGTCTTCGTGCATAATGCTGGTAAAGATTACCGCCACTACATCGAAGCGACCTGGTTCGGGCTGCCGGTCATGAAAGTTGATGAAGGCTACGTGGACCAGAAGAGCTTCTTCGAGAGCCCGATGGGCAATATCTACGACGATGCCAGCACCAACCAGGCGGCAAACCTGGCCGTTTGGGCGGAAGCAAGCTGGTTTCCCTCCATCTGGTTAAGGGACGAACGCGTCCGTTGGGAGCCGGTGGACGACGTGACCGCTTTGCTGTATGTGCCATTCGAAGACCAAATGGAAAACTTCGTGGTGCGCTTCAACCCGGAGACCGGCATGATCGACTCGCTGGAAGCTATGCGCTACCGAGATTCGGGCGACCAGGCAAAGAAGATCCTGTGGATTACCAGGACAGAGCCGGGGATCACTATCCCGGGCACGAAGCTCGGTGCGGTCGGCTCGGCCACCTGGCTGGACCAGGGAAAGCCATGGGCTACATTCACACTCGAAGAAGTCAATTACAACGTGGATGTGAGCGAATATATCCATCAAAGGGGAAAATAAGCAAACTGTACAGTTGACCAGTCAAGAACTCCTCTTCTGGCGGGGGAGTTCTTGGTCAAAACGCTCTATCATTCTAATACCGCAACCATATTAGGTAGTAGGGTCACAATGCATTTTATCCCTCGAAATCTAGCAGAGTACCACCAGCTTAGGAAGTTGCGGCACTCGTAACCAATCCCATCTTCACAGTGCAAGCAAGAAGGAGAAATCGAAATGAACGAACCTTTGAAAACGACACGGCCCCAGTTAGCTTCCCCATGGGTTTATTTTCTCGCAACCTATATCTGGTCCTCGATCTTCGGAGGGATCGCAATCTGGATGGATCTCAGCATGGAAAGCGCCGTTGGGCTTGTGCTGGTCTTGCTCGCCGCTGTCGGGCCGATGGTCGCTGGCATTGCCCTTACTTATCTTACGCGGGATCAAGCCGGGCGACGAGATTATTGGAAGCGCGTTATCGACTTCAAACGCATTCCAGCCAAATGGTACCTGGTCATATTTCTGTTTGTACCCGCCTTGAACGGCCTTGCGGCTCTTCTGGACCGGTTGACAGGCGGCAGCGGCGCGACCTGGGGGGAGGCTGCGCGCAATTTTCTCACAAACCCCTCTTCCATTGTTCTGTCCATCCTGTTTGCATCGTTGTTCCCCTTCATCGAAGAATTGGGCTGGCGCGGCTATGTGCTGGACCGGTTACAGGAGAAACGCAGCGCTCTGGTTTCCACCCTGATCCTGGGCCTGGTCTGGTCTTTATGGCACCTGCCCACGTTCTTCATCCGTGAACTCTTATCAGGCCAGTTTGGGGATTGGCACGCCGGCTTTCTGGTTGTTTTTCTCCGGGATCATTCCTCTTGCATTCGCCTTCACCTGGATTTACAACCATACGGGCCGCAGCACCCTGGCAGTGATCCTGTTCCACGCCATGGTCAACTTTAGCGGCGAGCTGATTGCGCTGTCCGAGCGGGCGGATACCTTATCCACTCTGTTGTGGTTTGTTGTAGCGCTCTTCATCGCCGCCAGCTGGGGCGCAAAGGCGCTCCCGCGGAAGAGGATAGCTCAGGCCTGAACACAGGCTGGTATAGCGTTCTTGGATCATCGGGCTTAGAATCCTTGGCATAGCCTGGCGCCTGTTTTCACTTCTTCTAACCTATCCTCTTGACCAGTCCCAAGCTCCCCCTGTGACGGGGGAGTTTTTGATTGAACAGGACTATGAAGGAAATTTTAGTAAATCACAGAATTACAAAGGGAATTCCGATCCTTCGACTGGCTCAGGACAGGGGTGCAGGCACCTGAAGGGGACCCGCACCCCTGTTTTCCGGTACTTCTTCTTTTGGACCGATGTGGTCTTCCACGTGATCTGGGGGATGATCGATGGGGCTTTTGTACTATAGCTCATCAGCCCGGCGCCGGATGGGATGAATTGCGGGTATAATACGAGAGAATTAGTCCTTTTTTTCAACGCCCCCTACAAAACTGACACAACAAAATACGAATATTGGGAAGAGATGAATCCTAACGCAGAGAACGGATCGTTGTTTAACAGCAGTTTGAGGGGCGTCTTGATGCCTGCCTACCTGTCAGAGTTTGCGGCGATCACATTTAATGCCATTATTGGTTTCGATTCCAGAGAACAAATCACGTTTTGGAATCCGGCTGCAGAACAATTGTATGGCTGGATGGCGAGCGAGGCCCTGGATAAGAGTCCCGCAGAGTTGTTCTGGCCTATTACTTCCGTCAGGGATCAAGAAGATCAAAAACAAAGGCTGATCGATCTTGCCCATGGATTAACCATCCAGGGGGAGTACAGCGCGCGCCGGAAAGATGGTTCTATGATCTCGATTGATTACACAGCCCGCGCGTTCTTCGATGAGCAGGGTGCCTTTTCAGGGTATGTGGCCGTGCACCGCGACATCAGCGAGCGCAAACAGGCAGATGAAAAGATCAGCCTGTTGAACGCGGAACTCCAGTCCCAGTTGGATGAAAAAACTTCGCTTCTGGATATTCTTCCGATCAGCATCTGGATCGGAAACAGGGATTGCTCCGTCATCACCGGCAATCCCGCAGCCTATCGCATTATGGGTTTAGCGCCGGGGATCAACGTCTCGTTGTCCAATCCCGAATCCGGGATGCCCCTCGGTCTGCGAATCTTTGTCGATGGGAAGGAAGTGTCACCGGAAAACGCGCCGATGCAAACGGTAGCGCGCACGGGAAAGCCCATGTACAACTTCGAGCATGAGTTTCTCTATCCCGATCAAACCCGAAAAACCTTTTACGCCAGCATTGCGCCCGTTTTTGACGGCCATGGGGAAGTCCAGAAAGTGATCGCAGCTTACGCCGATTTCACCGAACGGAAGCAGGCTGAAGAGCAGTTGCGCTTAGCGCGCGAGTACGCCGAGCAAACGTCCGACCGCCTTACGCGGATACAAACGGTCACAGCGGCGCTTTCAGAAGCCCTGACGCCCGCCCAGGTTGCAGAAGTTTTAGTGCAACAGGGGTTGCCAGCTCTCGGAGCCGTAAGCGGTACAATCAGCCTATTGACCGACGACGGTCAATTTCTGGAGATGGTCCAATCTGTTGCTCCGGAGCCTATCACTCGCCCGTATCAACGTTTCTCGCTGACCCTGCAAGTTCCAGCCGCAGATGCAACTCGTACCGGTCAGCCCGTCTGGCTGGAGTCGCGCCAGCAGTACCTGGAACGATACCCCCATCTTGCTGAACAAATTATCGCTTGGGGCCAACAGGCTGCTGTTGCAATCCCGATAATCATTGAAGAGCGAACCATCGGCGTTCTGACGCTCAGCTTTGACGAGGTCCTGCCAGAAACCCCGGAAAACCTCGGATTTGCCCTGACGGTTGCACGGCAAGGGGCCCAGGCGCTCGAGCGGGCGCGCCTCTACCGCCGCATGCAGCAGGCTTTCTCGGAGCTGCAGATGACCTATGACCAATCCCCGATTGGCTTGGCCCAGCTCGATACCGGTTTGCGTTATACCCGGGTCAACGAGACTCTGGCCTCGATGAATGGCATCCCGGCCGCTGAACATGTCGGGAAGTCGATTCACGAAATCGTGCCGGACGTGGCGACAAAGATCGAAGAAGGCTTTCGGAGGGTGATACAAACCGGAGAGCCAGTATATAACTATGAAGTGATAGGAGAAACCAAAGCGGAACCGGGTGTACCGCACACCTGGCTGGAATCGTGGTATCCCCTGCGGGAAAAGAACGGAACAGTGGTGGGGCTGAACGTGGTTATCCAGGACGTCACAAACCGCAAGCGAGATGAGCAGGCTCTGGCTGAATCTGCGCGACGGCAAGAGGCGCTATTTAAGTTAGCAGACAAATTGCATCGGACGAGTTCCAGTCAGGACACTTATGATGCCGCGCTGGATGCCATTCTAAACGCGTTGCAATGCGATCGCGCTTCGATCCAACTGTTGGATGATACCGGTATCATGCGTGTTGTCGCCTGGCGTGGTCTGTCGGAAGGGTATCGTAAGGTTGTTGAGCACCATTTGCCCTGGAAACCGGAGGAGAAAGATCCGCAGGTGCTTTTCTTTAATGATATTAGCGCTGTTGAATTCGAGGAAGTCCACAAAGCTGCCGCCCAGGCGGAAGGAATCCACGCACTGGCGTTCGTCCCGCTGGTTTTCGATGGAACGCTGATTGGCAAGTTCGTGATGTATTTCAATATGCCCCGCACTTTTAAGGCGGATGAAATTGAACTCAGTTTAACTATTGCGCGCCAGCTCGCCTTTGGCATTCAACGCGCGCGTGCCGAGCAGGCGCTGCGCGAGAGCGAGGCGAAACTTGCCGTTGAACTGGCTGATACCAAAAAGTTGCAAAAAATAAGCAGCCTCTTGATTCAAGAGGATAACATCAACCTTCTCTATGAAGAGATTCTGAATGGCGCCCTGGCTTTGATGCATTCCGATATGGGCAGCATGCAGATGCTTTATCCGGAAAAGAACGAGCTTCTGCTCCTGGCCTGGAAAGGATTCGACCTGGCCTCAGCAGCATTCTGGGAACGGGTGCACCTGGATTCGGGCAGTTCTTGTGGGCTGGCCTTACGCACCAGCCAGCGGGTGATTGTGCCGGATGTGGAAACCTCTGATTTTATGGCGGGGACAGAAGACCTGGCCTTCTCCCGCCTGTCCGGCATTCGAGCTGTTCAAACGACGCCCCTGGTTTCGCGCAGCGGGCGCGTTGTCGGCATGATTTCCACCCATTGGAGAGAGCCACATGAGCCGTCCGCACGGGAACTGCGCATGCTGGACGTCCTGGCGCGACAGGCAGCCGACCTGATCGAACGGAAACGGGCCGAGAAAGAGCTGCGCGAGAGCCAGCAACAACTGCAATTCCTCGAACGAATCCTTAGAGCAAAAGGTCAGCGAGCAGACCGCAGAGGTGCGCAAGCTGGCCTCAGACCTGACGAAGGCGGAGCAGCGCGAACGCCGCCGGATCGCTCATATCCTGCATGAAGACGTGCAGCAACGGTTTTATGCGATCCAGATGCAGGTGGAATTCTTGTTGAACGGGCTTGGAAAAGAAAACGCGGCCACACAACAGGATCTGGACAGCATTCGAAAGCAAATGAACGAAGTCTTGTCGATTACTCGACATCTCAGCGTCGATCTTAGCCCTCCTATTCTCAGGGACGAGGGTTTGCCCCAGGCAGTTGAATGGCTTGCCTCCCAAATGCGAGAACATTATGGTCTGCGAGTTGACCTCCAGGCCGAGGATTCATTTGCCGTTCCCGATGAAGACCTTCAGATGCTGCTCTTCAGTTTTGTGCGCGAGTTGCTCTTCAACGTGGTCAAACATGCCGGAGTCGATCGGGCCGTGGTTTTATTGCAACAGGCAAACGGTGATTATCGGGTTGCAGTGCGCGATGAAGGGAAAGGGTTCGATGTCGCTTCCCTCGATTGGGGCACTGCTGATGACGGAGGCGAAGAGGAAGGGCAGCCGCGCAGCTTCGGCCTCCCAACCATCCGTCACCGGCTCAGCCTCTTTGGCGGACAAATGGACATGCAATCGGAACCCGAGTCCGGAACGCTGGTTACCATCACGATCCCGGTCCCGGAATAACTTCCGCATCCTTTTTTCGGATATCTTTTCAAATTTCGTGATTTACCAAAATTAAACTTGGCCCTGTCCGCCTGGCCAGGGTCAAGACTCTCCCAGGGGCGGGGGAGTTTTTTCATTAAAGATATATCATACTGATATGAAGACAAACAGCACAATCATCCAGGATTGCCAGTCCGCAGGCGAGTACGACGACCAGGCCCGCAAAACCAACTGGTTTGGTCCGGAGGCCGTATTTGGCCTGGCTTATGAATTTGTCCGGCCCGAGGACTCGATCCTTGACCTGGGGATTGGCAGCGGTCTTAGCTCGATCCTGTTCCACAAAGCCGGTTTGCAGGTATTTGGCCTGGACGGCTCCGGCGAGGTGCTCGCCTTCTGCAGGTCGAAGGGTTTTGCAGCCGGGCTCAAACAACACGACCTGCGTGACCTGCCCCTCCCGTATCCTGACCAATTCTGCGACCACCTGGTTTCGATTGCAGTGCTGAATTCTTTCCAGGATTTGGGTCCGCTCTTCGAAGAAGTTGCCCGCATCGTCAACCCGAACGGGGTCTTAGCCTTTACCGTGGAAGAGCAAAAAGTGGGCCAGGAGGGCAGCTACCCGATCAACCGGGTGGAGGTCTCTGTACAGCCCAACGAAGAAGAGGCCGTCCTGTTGTTTCGACATAGTGAGGAAACCATAAAGCGGTTATTGGAACAAAATGGTTTTGGACTGCTCAAAGCGCTTGAATTTGTCGCCTTCCGGTACCCGGCAGAGGATAAAGATATTTATTTCAAGGCATACGTTGCCCGCAAGAAGGAACAGGGGAAATCATTTCTGGCACTTGGCTGATAGACGAGATGCATCCCTCAACCAGATACGGAACACCGTATACTGAAAACCCAATCCAGCAGGACGATTTTGTTGCCTTAGCGGAAAGCACCGGGTTTCAAGCCGTGGAGCAAACACGCAACGGAAAGAATTTCTCTGATACTGCTGGAATTTGTGGTTAGCGGCTAAACCCGGACATGGAAGTGGAGATCATCAGATTGTGAAGCCAATTATCATGATAGACAAAGCCATTGAGCTTATGGGCAGGTGAAGTATATTCTTGCCTGGGCCTGGCTCGCGGGCAATAGGGTCCAAAGTTGTGCAGCAATGCCCAAGCTCGAATGGAACGCTCGGCAGATGACCAATGCCCGTGAAAAAAGCGTGAACTATCCAACCAACGATCCATCAAGTTCATATGGCGATCCAGCATGTTACTGGTGCGATGGGCGAGCGGATGGTCATAGGCCAATATGAAGCGATCGACTTTTGAGCAGAGTTTCCGCACGGCATCCAAAACGTAATCGGTGGTGTTGGTTTCGGCCCAGGTCAATAACTCTGTAGCTTGTAGACGAAAAGCAGCAGCGTCTACTGCATGATAGACCTCCCATACCTTTTGGGAAAGCAGGTGAAAGCTATCTTTCATGTGTTTGCCGCGTTGGCGTATCTTGATGAAAGCATGCAGGAAACACTCTAGGATGACAATCAGCGGAAACAAATGTCGCCAGGCTTTCTGGGTGGCTTCCCAGCCATCGGTGTTGACGGTTTCAGGCTGATATTCCGGGTTGAGTTGCAAGGCTTCGTCTTTGAAATGTTGGTAAGCTTCTTCCAGGTTCGGTGTATCTATACCCAACGCGACCGATGCGCCCAATACACAATCATCTCCAACGGTGGTAGCCACTACGATTTCTTCGCCATTTAGCCAGGTGACCTTTTCATCAGCCAACAAGTGCTTGGGCAACTTTTCCTGGTCTTTGACGACCGTTTGCACCAGGTTGTAACGCCCAAATTGGTTCTCCAGTCGATACCAGTACTGGTCATCTCGGCCAAAGACATAGCTCAAGGCCCAAAATGGAACGTCAAAACGGCGCAGGAACAAGGCTTTTTCGATTTCATCTGTCAAACCAACAAAATAAGGCATCACCGTACTGGGCGCAATCGTGAAAACTTGTCTCTTGCCCTCGATAGTCCGGGCTTTCAGGCAAATGCGGCGTAGTCGCATACTTTCCAGCTTCCCAGAAAAACGATCATCGTGCAAAGTGTATCCTTCGCCGATGTTTGTAGGAAATAATTCTGGATATGTCACAATCATTTCATCCAGCCATTGTCGATAGGTATGGCTATCTTCCACAATCTTGTTGTATTTCTCGGTTTCGATTGGAAGCGTTATTCTCTTGCTTGGCCTTGTAACTTGCGTCTTTGTTTTGGTACACTGTCTTTGAGGCATGTGGGCTGTTCTCTTGGCAGAGTTTTAGCCCTATCATGCCTCATTTCGACCTAAACCACAAATTCCGTTAGAATCAGGGATTTCTTTTGCAAATTTCAGTAGTGTCCCTATCAAGTGTTGCTGGCGAAATTAAGTCGCTTATCGAACCGCCAAGACACAAAGTACGCCAAGATTTCTTTTATGACGCCAAGAACCTTGCTTGGCGGTCTCAATCAAGCCTTTGCGTTCCTGGCGAACTTGGCGGTTCCAAAAACAACACGCAAAAGGGCGACTATCCAAATTTCAAATGCCATAAAAGAATTACTGGTTCGATTCGCACCCGCAAGGCCGCGGGCGAAACGTCCAACGATTATCCTATCCACTTGACCAGTGTAGAACTCCCCCAGCGATGGGGGAGTTTTTTCTCTTACGGTTATACACTGATTCTGAGAGAAATTGAAATCTAAAGGAGTTACCTATGCAACAACTTTATTCCATGCTCGGATTATCCTGGCGCAGCATTCTGGTCGCGCTGGGATATTTTTTTGGCATCCTGTTAGCCGGAGTGGTCAGCGCCATCCTGGGTGCGCAAGCGCCGTCCGGTGCAAGCAGCGGTGCAGCGATGCTCTGGTTCGTCGTGGCCAGCATCGCCATGGGATTCATTCTCTGCCAGATTGCCTTGCGCCTGTCGCTGGCGCGCTGGCAGCATTTCATCCTGTGGTGGAGCGTGATCTTTTTCAATATGGGATCGGTCGCCATCGAAGGTAAATATTTTGTCCCTGATCTGGTGCCACTTCCTCTATCCACATTGTTTGCTCAACAACTGTTCGCTTCAGCGAGCGCAGCGCTGGTGATCACCCTGACCTGCGCAAAGAAAGGCCAACAGGTTTCGTGGTTGGCTGCTCTGCAGGCGCGTCCCTGGCTTTCCTGGATGTGGAGATTCTTGCTGAGCGCCTTCAGCTATCTGACGTTCTATTTCATCTTCGGCTCATTGAATTATTCGTGGGTCACCAGGCCCTATTACGAATCCCATGCGGGAGGCTTGACTGCCCCTGCGCCGCAAGTGGTCCTTCTGGCCGAACTTGTCCGGGCGCCGCTGATCGTGCTCAGCATCCTGCTGTTCCTGCTTTCGGAACGTGGCACGAAGCGCGAACTGATGCGTAAAGCGGGCTGGGTGCTGTTCGCCGTGGGCGGGATTGTTCCGATCATCATACAAATGGGCAGCCTGCCGTTCTTCTTGCTGACTGCCAGTACGGTGGAAATTTTATGCCAGAACTTTCTGACGGGCGTCGTCTCGGCCTGGCTCCTGGGGGTTGAGAAGAATCAAACCGAATTTTCCTTCCTTTCCAAGGTGGCGGAGTATGGAATAAGGAAATAATGTCTCAAACAACTTCTGCATTCCCTCAATTCCAGTCTCAAGGTTGGCGTGCAGGCCTGCGTGTGATTTTTGGCTTCCTCATACTCTATGCAGCCATCTGGATTGTCCGGGTCATCATGGGCGTTGTTCCAAACATGTTGATGCGCTGGCTGGGTGCAAGCCCGGATTTCCGCGCGTACGTCGCCAGCACGCTGAACTATGGCGTCGGGATCTTTTCGTACATTCTATGCCCGGCGCTGGCCCTCCAGCGCGAGCTCGGCATCGATCCCAGGGAAATCTTCTTCCCTCTGCGGAGAGGCTGATGGCAAGACATGCTGTTTGGTTTTGCGCTGATTACGGGCCTCATAGCTGCATTCTTTGCTATCGAAGTAAGGGCTGGCTGGTTAGCTGTGGACTCCTGGAACTGGCGGACTTTGCCAACAGATGCATGGTTTCGCACCCTGTGGGTGGGACTGCTGGTCAACATCGGCGTGGCAATCGGAGAGGAGACTGTCTTTCGCGGTTATCTGCTCACCGCGCTGAAAGCGGTCTGGGGAAAACGGGCCGGCCTGACGCTGATGACGGTCATCTTTGGGCTGTTCCACCTGCCAGCGTATTTTGAAGGCGGGTTACGCTCGGGCACGCTGACCCTGGCCATCCTGCTGGCCTCGCTGTTTGGGCTGTTGTTCGGCTTCATTTACCTGCGAACTCGTTCATTATGGCTGCCGGTCGTTTTGCACTTCACGTGGAACTTTATGGAGACGGACGTGTTCAACCTGACGGCGGATTCGGCCAACCAAAACCTGGTCGGCGCCATAACGCGGTACCAAGGCCCGCTGACCTTGGCCGAAATATCCTTCGGAAATGTCATCCTGGTGGAGATGCTCGCTTTTGTCTTGATCGCAGCCGGCGTATGGCTCTGGCTTACGATCAGAAACAAGGAACCAGAGGAAGGAGGCTACGAATGACTGAAATCGTCCCCGAGGAATTTCCCGCGAAAGCCACGGCCTCGAAACTTACCGGTGTCAGTGACACCCAGGTTTTGCTCTTGCTCGCCTTTTGCGGCGTGATGCTCCACATCCTGCTCAACGGACAGTATGGCTTTCACTGCGACGAACTCGACTTTATCCTGAGCGGGCGTCATCTCGATTGGGGCTATGTCTCGTATCCGCCGATCACCCCCTTCTTCGCGCGCGTCGGGCTGGCGCTGTTCGGAGAATCGCTGCGAGGATTGCGCGTCTTGCCGGCGATCGCGCAAGGGATTGTCATGGTCCTGGCCGGATTAATGGCGCGCGACATGGGCGGCAAGCGCACGGCCCAGGTCCTGACCGCCTTCGCGGTGTTCATCGCGCCCGTCTCGCTCATGGGCGGCACCGTGATCCTGTATTTTGCTTTCGACTATCTGTGGTGGGTTCTGGTCGCGTTTTTTACGGTTCGTTTGCTGGTCACAGACGATCCACGTTACTGGCTGGGCATCGGCGCGGGGATTGGCTTTGGCATGATGACCAAGTACACGATGGCGTTCTGGGTTGCCGGGCTGATCGTCGCGGTGCTGCTCACGTCCGCGCGCAAATATTTGCGCTCGAAATGGCTCTATCTCGGCGCAGCGCTTGCGCTGCTCATTTTCCTCCCCAATCTGATCTGGCAAATCCAACACGATTTTATTTCACTCGAGTATCTCTCCTCGATCCATGCGCGGGATATTTCCTGGGGACGTGCAGAAGACTTTCTCCCCAAACAGCTCATCGAAACAACCAACCCGCTTTCCCTGCCCTTGTGGACGGTCGGACTCGCTTCGTGCCTGTTCGCCGTTTCGATGAAACGCTTCCGCGCTTTGGGCTGGATGTTCCTCGCCACGTTTGCCTTGTTTCTCGTCAGTAAGGGAAGAAGTTATTACACGGGCCCATCGTACGTGGTGTTGCTGGCGTCAGGCTGCGTCTGGTTCGAGAACTGGCTCGGGGAGCGGGCAGAGAAAACCCGCCGGCTGGGATTCGGCCTGTTGTGGGGTGCGCAGGTCCTCGGGAGTCTGATCGGAATCATGTTGATGAAGCCGATTGTTCCAATCAATTCTCCGTTGTGGGAGCTCACGTCAGGCGTCAATGGGGAATTCGTCGAAATGATCGGCTGGCAGGAGTTGACCGCACAGGTGGCCGAGGTCTACCAATCCCTGCCCGAGAGCGAGAAATCAAGATCGGCCATCCTGGCGGGGAATTATGGCGAGGCCGGCGCGCTGGATTTATACGGCCCGGAGTACGGCCTGCCGCGGGTCATTAGCGGGGCGAACAGCCTGTGGTACCGTGGTTACGGTGACCCGCAGCCCGAAACGGTGATCGTGGTCGGTTTCGAGCGCCAATTTGCGGGTACCGTTTTCCGCTCCTGTCGACAGGCTGGGATGGTGACCAACCGCTACGGCGTCAAGAACGAGGAATCCAGCCGCCACACCGGCCTGTACGTCTGCTCCCAACCGCGTGAACCTTGGGATACAATGTGGCCCAAGATGCAATGGTTCCAGTAAGATATCCTAATTTGGGTTGAATTCCTATGAGCCTGATCCACATCGAAAACCTGAACAAGCACTTTAAAGTGCTCAACCGCCGCGAAGGACTGTGCGGCGCCTTCCGGGATCTGTTCTCGGGAAACTATCGCACCGTCAAGGCGGTGGACGGCATCTCGTACGACATCGAGGCGGGGGAGATCGTCGGTTATATCGGCCCGAACGGGGCCGGGAAATCGACCACCATCAAGATGATGACCGGCATCCTGAAACCGACCGACGGCACGCTCCTGATCAATGGCCTCGCGCCGTACGACAACCGCATCCGCCAGGCGCAAATTATGGGCGTGGTCTTCGGGCAACGGACTCAATTATGGTGGGACCTGCCGGTGATCGAATCGTTCAAGATCCTCAAGGAAATCTACAAGGTCGATCAGAAAACCTTCGACGACCACATGGGCTTGTTCAACGAACTGGTCAGCCTGAAAAAGCTATACAGCCAGCAGGTGCGCACGCTCTCACTCGGGCAGCGCATGTTGTGTGACATCACCGCCTCCTTCCTGCACAACCCGCAGGTGGTGTTCCTGGACGAGCCCACTATCGGGCTGGATATTTCCGTCAAAGCAAAGATGCGCGCGGTAATCAAAGAGCTCAACCAGATGCGCAAGACCACCATCATCCTGACCACGCATGACCTGGGCGACGTGGAAGCGCTCTGCCGGCGCATTATCATCATCGATAAGGGCAAGATCCTATACGACGGCGGGATCAAACGCGTAACCGCCCTGTTCGGGGCCTACCGCACCCTGAAGCTCCAGATCGATGACTTCGACGATTCCACCATGCAAAGGTTGCAGGACAAATTGAATGAACGCTTTGGCGCTGATTGCGGCATCGTCGTGGCCGAGACCGAGGAGTTCTGGACTGACGTCACCATTGACCAGGCGCGCACCCACCTTTCCGAGGTGTTGAACTTCGTGATGACCAACTTCCCGGTCTTCGACGTGCGCATCGTCGAGATTTCGATGGAAAACGTGGTCCAGAGAATTTACGACGGGGCCTTGCAGTGAACAAGCTTGGCTCTTATCTTGCCATCCTGCGCGGATCGTTCATGGTGGGCGTCATGTATCGCTTCGGGTTCTTGTTCAACATCCTGGGAAGCATCATCTACATGGCGGTGGCCTACTACCTGTGGCGCAGCATCTATGCCGGCTCTGCTGTTTTACGCGGCATGACCTTCCACGAGACATTCGTATACGTGGCGCTCGGCAGCGCCATTTTCATCCTGCTTAAGACGTACGCCGATTGGTTCATCTCGAATGAAATTCGTGAGGGGATGATCGCCGTTTACCTGACCAAGCCGGTCGATTACCAGTTCTATGCCCTGTCGGTCAGCGCTGGCTGGGCGCTGATGAACCTGACCGCCGTCAGCCTCCCAACAATGATCATGTTGGTGTTCGTGTTCCAGGTGCCGTTTGAACTTGGACCGGGATTGTTGCTCTTCCCCCTGAGCCTGCTGTTGGCGTTCCTGCTCAGCTTCTGCTTCGATTATTTCATTGGGATTCTGGGCTTCTACAGCGAGTCGGTCTGGGGGATGAGCATTACCAAGGAAATCTTTATCACGGTGCTCTCTGGCGCGCTCATCCCGCTACAATTTTTTCCAGATTGGCTCCAGCGCATCCTGCTGTTGTTGCCGTTCCAGGCCATTTACCACATCCCGCTGATGATGGTCACGCGCCCGGGACAGGGCTGGGATGTGCTCCTAGCCATGCTGGGGGTGCAGGCCGTTTGGGTGATCGCTGCTTTCCTCGTTACCCGCCTGTTTTATAACCAGGCGGTCAAGGTTCTGCGTGTGGCGGGAGGCTGAGATGCGCACGCTCGGCGAATACGTCCGTTTGTATTTCATCATCGAAGCGCAGTACATCAAAGCGCGCATGCAGTACCGCGCCGACTTCCTGATCAGCTCGGTCGGCATGTTCTTCAGCAGCCTGGCTACCCTGGGCATTTTCTGGGTGCTGTTCGACACCGTTCCCAACCTGGCTGGCTGGAGCTTCATGGAAATGGTGTTCATCTACGCCTTTTATTTGATCGCCATTTCCCCCATGCAAATCCTGTTCGACCACGTCTGGCAGTTGCGCTTCCACGTCCAGCAAGGGACATTTCTGAAATATTATTTTCGCCCTTTGAACATGATGTTCTACTATATGTCCGAGATGTTTGATCTCAAAGGGCTGACCCAACTGGCGGTGGGGATCAGCTTACTGGTTTACGCTTCCCTTCAGCTTGGCATTCTGTGGACGGTAGGGAAGTTCATCCTGCTGGTCATCTCGATATTCAGCGCCGCACTGGTGTTGATCTCCATTACGCTGCTGGCAGGGAGCGCCTGTTTCTGGGTGATCGATTCTTATCCGGTGCTGGGACTGGCCTGGAAGCTGCGCGAATTCGCTCCCTACCCGATGAACATCTTCGACGGGGTGTTCCGTTTCACGTTTACTTATATCCTGCCAATCGGGTTCATTGCCTTTTACCCATCGCTGTTGTTCCTGCATCCGGAGGACGTGCCGCTTTTTATCTATTTCTCCCCGCTGGTCGGGCTGGGAATGTTCGCTTTTGCCTATTGGATCTGGACGTTAGGCGTGAACAGTTATACCGGGACAGGCTCATAGGCCAGTGTTGAACTGTCCATTTGACCAGTACCAAAACTCCACCACTGGTGGTGTAGTTTTGCTTTGTGGATGAGTATGATGTGCATGTAACCCAAAGATCGGAGGCTCCAATGTTTGCCTGTATTCTCATTCTCATCCTCGTTCTGCCGGTCACTTTTGTCCCCTTGACCGTTGCGGATCTTAAAGCGCACGGTGAACTGGCCAAGATGGGCATTCGCCTGGAAAAATCAGTAAATCACGAAAGTTGAAAGAGGACCCGAAAACAGGGGTGCGGTCGCCCGAAGGCGACCGCACCCCTGTTTTCGGGCTTCCTTGAGGAAATCTGTGATTTGTTAAAATTTAATTCACCAAAGTGAAAAGGAAACCGATCATGAAATGGATCAAAATACTTGCGGCTATCATTGCTTCGTTGCTGGGCTTGGTTGCGCTTTTGCTGGTCATTGCGATGCTGGTCTACCCGCCACAATATATCTTTCGCACGCTGGCCTGGGGGGAATCGGATGCCTTCGACTGGCAAAAATTCCCCTCCCACCCGCTCGAAGCAGCGCCTGCGATATATCGCTTTGACGCGGCGCCGGACCCGCGCGTGGAAGAAATATTCCAGGAACTATCTGGCGCTGACGATTGGAACAACTTCCTGGAAGCGAACAACACCCAGGCCTTCCTTGTCATCCAAGATGGCAGGATCCTGTACGAGAATTATTTCAACGATACCCGGCGCGATTCACTGGTGACCTCGTTCTCGGTGGCCAAATCCTTCGCCTCGGCGCTCATCGGCATTGCGATCGATGAAGGCTTTATTGGCAGCGTAGACGATCCCATCACCACCTATCTGCCAGAGCTGGCCGAACGCGATCCAGGCTTCAAGGAAATCACGATCCGCCACCTGCTGCTGATGGCCTCCGGTCTGGAATACGAGGAGTTCCGGCCATTGCTGTTCAACAGCGACGATATCCTGACCACGTACTACCCGGACCAGCGCAAGATCTCCCTGCAGAACACCCATATCATCGATCCACCCGGACAGTATTTCCATTACAACAAGTACCACCCGCAGCTGCTCGGGATGATCCTCGAGCGCGCGACCGGGATGCCGGTCGCGGCGTACCTGCAGACCCGGATTTGGGATAAGCTGGGGATGGAATTCGACGGCTCATGGTCCACCGACAGCATTGCCAGCGACTTCGAGAAAATGGAGACCGGCGTGAATGCCCGCGCCATCGATTTTGCCAAATTCGGCGTCCTGTACTTGAACGGCGGCAACTGGCAGGGAGTGCAGGTGGTTTCCCAAGATTGGGTGAATGAATCGACGCAGCCGCTCTTGCCGGAGAACTACGACGAGTACTACCCCGTGTATTTCAACTCGATGCCCGGGCGCGGGTACTACAAGTATATGTGGTGGGGGATGACCCGCGCGGACGGTTCCTACGACTTCTCGGCCGAAGGCGATAAAGGCCAGTTCATTTACGTCTCGCCTCATAAAAACCTGGTAATCGTCCGGAATGGCACCGATTTTGGCATTCCCACAATCGAATGGCTGCGCTTGTTCTATGATTTTGCCGGCCAGTACTGAGCTATCCACTTGACCAGGAGCGAACTCCCCCAACGACGGGGGAGTTTTTCATTTCGGCTGGCTATGATAGGGTGTGAAAGGAGATTCAACCATGAAAAAAGCTTTGCTTTTCCTCTCCGTATTCATCGTCGTGACCCTGGCGTGCGACCTGTCGGTGACGGTCGCGCCTCCCACCAGCCCGGCGCCTGTTTCTACAAATACCCCGATCCCGGTTCTGGAGACAGCCACTCAGATTCCGGCTTCCGCCACTCCTGTTGCGGCTTCTGCCACTCCCGTTCCGGTGACGTCTGCTCCCAACCCATCGGCCACCTCGCAGCAGCCCTATCTGGAGGGGATGACCGTGACCTACCGGCCATTGAACCTGGTCTTGCCATTCGGGGTAGCCAGCGGGTTTAGCGGGGACCAGCCCCCGCGCGCTGACGGCGATACAGTTGCTCCTTGGGAAAGGACCCCTGGCCACACCCAGATCAAACTGGAAGGATATTTCCTGCAAGGAAAATTCCACGAACCGCAGATCTACGTGTACCCGGCGCTAGACTATGCCCAGATGTTCCCCGCGGCCTTCGAAAGCATCCACAGTTTGGATAACATTCTGTATGGTCCTGGTGGGCCGATCAGCGTAGATCAACTTCCAACGGTACCGTTTTTCCAGGCCGCGCAGTTGTTTGCCTCCAACGTCCAGGTGATCTCGTTTCAGAATGGGAGCGGCGTGCGCTTCCTGACCGAGTACGCCCAGTATGCCGCCTCGGCCAACAACCACGACCTGTTCTACCACTTCGAGGGTGTGACCCGCGACGGAGAATATTATATGGGTGCATCTCCCAAATTGTGAGCACAAATGTTCGCGTTATCCTACCAAAGGCAGGGTAGGGCAATCAAGATGGGCAATAACCGGATGGAGACGCTGAGATTGTCTTTGACGGGGGTTTGCCGGCAAAGCAATCTGGGCGTGGGACCGGCTGATCGTTTTGCGGAAGTCGGAGCACAGCAATTCCCAGGCTGGCAGCCAGCGGTCGCTTTGGATCAGGCTACGCAAGGTCAAGATGGCCTGGCCACCCGTCTGGGTCCAAGCCATGCCGGATTGCTTCATGCGCTGCGTAACCAAGGTTTTGCAGGAGGCTTCGATCACCCCACTGGCAATGGGCAGGTTGTCACGCAGGTATTCGGCGTAGCGCATGCGGGATCGTTGGTTGCGGAAGTAGGTCAACTGGGTTTCCAGACGTTTGCGCCTGCGTCCCTGTGCTTGTCCGCGGTGATACTTCAACATGCGAATGACGCGGTCAACACCTTGATCGTCTTCCTTGAGCAACGTTTTCAGCCGCTCGAACTCGGCTTTACTGCGCGGGGTGCTTTCCCCCCAGATGGCATCACAGCCTTCCTTCAGGTGATCACAGGCATGGTAGAAATCCACAATTTCGACACTAGGCTGGGGAAGGCAAACCGCAAGCCCGGTCCACTTCAGACAGCAAGTTCCAGTTAGGTTCGGCCCCATCGGCCAACAACACGCGCTTCAAATCCGGTCGCGTGGCCAAAACACGGCTGGCTTCCGTCTCCAGTTGCTCTCGAAGAGTTGCCTTTCTGTACTCCGGCATACGCCCATAACGGACCGTTTGCAGTCGTTCTCCTTTGGCGTCATACAGCACCACAGTTCCGCAACCCGCTTCGCGCTGTCCGGCCGGACCACTGGCGTGTTTACCCGGTTGGTCGCGTTTGACCTGCCGCCCGTCACCTTTCATGCGCAGCGTCACGCCATCCACCGAAATGGCGATCACGCTGGCTTCGTGGGGAACGCTCTCTTCCGTGCGCAAGGCAGCCTCCCACTCGAGGCGATGGACTTCCCAATGGGCAGACAACTCTTTGGGCAACCGGTCCAGACTGGGCCGGCTGGGCTGCATCCCACCCAGTTCAGCGAACAGGGCTTCGCTGTCGCCGGGCGTCAAATGGGCGATGGCAAAAGCCGCCTGACGAGCCGCGCGCGGTGTCCAATAGCCGCGGATGATCCCGGCTCGCAACTCCAAGGGACAAATACTGCGGCTCCCGCGTCCAGCCGGACGATACAGATGCCGCTCAAGAGTGAGCACACCAGCCGCCGACAAATACGTTTCCGACGAGGTCAACGCCTGGCGGTAGCTTATGCCACCCACCTCAATCAGCTCGGCTTCTACATCATAGTGAGCCAGTTCTTCCGTCAACAGTTCGCACTCCAGCGCCATGATCTGTTCATGCAATTCGTGCTCAAAGCGTTCGAAGTCCGGTGTACTCGTTTCCCATCGCCTCTGCCAGTCCAGGACAAATTGTCCCAATTTCTCAAAGGCGGGGCTTTGCAAGACGGGCTTCTTGTGGCACAATTCCATCGTAACCTCCGTGTTAATGGGGAATCTCGGCTAAGATTCCTACTTTGCATGGAGGTTCTTCTTTTGTCAAGCTTGGGTAGCTCAAATGTCCTCACAGTTTCAGAGATGCACCCATATTATATTGTTGCGATCCTGCCGGTCAGCGTCCCGGTGCTGGCGGAAACCAGCAACGCCGGGGCAGTCCTGCCTGCCGGAGGGGTCCCGTATCCTTACTTTGCCGACCCCGACGCCGATATGCATGCTTACTACACCGCCGTGACCGCCTTGCTCGAGACTACCTCTCCAGAGGCGTTCTCTCCGACGATAAACCAATTGGATGCGCTGATCGAGTCCATGTGGATTGCCCCATAATCATCTCGCGCAGCCTGGCAAGAACCAAACTGTCCACTTGACCAGGAAAAGACTCCTCCCTTGGTGGGGGAGTCTTTTTGTATCTTCCTTTATGATGAGGTTGAAGAAATACAAAAGGAGATTCTCATGGATAAAAATACAAAGACAATTTTGATCGTCATCGGTTCGATCCTGGTGTTGTGCGCATGTGGGGTATTGGCTGTGTTTGCCACTGGCTTGTGGTCGTTTAGCAGGTTCGTTTATTTTGCCGAGCAAAGCGTCAGCGAAAGCCCGCAGGAAGCAGTCCGGGTTGGGGCGGAGATCGCAGATTACGTGGTCCCGGCGGGATTCGGATCCCCGTACAGTGTCCACGTCGGGGATTTGACCGTGATCGGGTACAAGTCCGCGAGCGAGCACTCGCACCTGCTGCTGGCGCAGTTCCCACAGGGAACCAGCATCAATGTGGATGAAATGTTGAGGCTGATTAAGGAAGGTTCAGGCGATCCGAACAGCATCTGGTATAACACCGATATGATGCTGATCGAGCAAGAACCGGTTACCGTCCGCGGACAGGAGACCACGCTCAACATCAGCGAAGGGACTTCCTCGGACGGTGAGACCTATCGCATGGCCACGGCCACCTTTCAAGGTCAGGGCGGGCCGGCTCTGGCGATGGTTGCCGGTCCGATCGATGAATGGGATCAGGATAAGGTTGAAGATTTCATCCGTTCGATACAGTGAATTCAGGAAATCTCAGGTTTACTAAGGGAAGCCCAAAAACAGGGGCGCGGTCCCCTTCGGGCGCCCCTACCCTGTTTTTGGGAACTCCTTCCACTTTCGTGATTTGCTGAAATTTTTTGAAGGGAGAAGCACGGATGACAACGTACCCGGAGAAAAAAAGTTTTTCTACCCCGCCCGTCCAACGGATGGCTCTGGCCGGGCGGGCTTGGACTCGTGTGGCTGGCCATCGGCCTTATTCTGCTGATCAATTCCGGACTGTCAGGACCGTTCTTGCTCACGATCCTGCTCACGGTCCCGATCGGCGCGATGTTCTTGCTTATCGCTGTTTTCTTTCCGGCCATGCGCTACGAAATCGAGGAGAACCGGATTTCGTTGCGCTATGGCCCGTTGTTGCGCTATACCATCGATATCGACCAGATCCAAAGCATCCGCAGGCGGGATATGGCGATCGGATTGCTGTCCAGCTTCCGCTTTCCCGGCCTGGCGCTTTTCAGCGTGCACTATCCGGAGGTTGGATCGGTGAAGATGTGCGCCACGGCAGCCAGCACCGGCATTCTGCTGATCGAAACCGGCTCGACAAAATATGGACTGACGCCCCTCGATGAGCAGGGGTTTGTAACAGAAGTCCAGAGCCGCATGAGGCAATAACATGACCGGCATCCTCCCGATGGCGGCTTTGACCATCCTGCTGACGGCCATCCTGTGTTTCGCGATGCTCAACCACCTGACGGGCTCGGACCGCCGTTACTACTGGTTGCTGGTCCCCGGCTTGCCTCTCAGCCTGATCGTCAACCGCTGGATCAAGATTCCTGTATTGACTGCGCTTGCCACGCAGGCGGGCATTCCTTTGAAGCTTGGCCCGGCCATGCCAGCCTGGTTCATCGTTTTGATCTGGCTGAATGCGCCTGTTTTCGAAGAGGCGATTAAGGTCCTGCCGCTGGCGCTGCCCGGCGTACGCCGCTTCCTGCAAGATCCGTCCCGTTCGCTATATACCGGGCTGGCGTTAGGCATGGGCTTTGGCCTGGGCGAGGCAGCCTACCTGGCTTATGGGATTGCGCAAAGCCCGGAATTCAACACCCTGCCCTGGTATGTTTTCACTGGATTCGCTGTGGAACGGCTGGTGGTCACCTTCGCGCATGGCTTTATGACATCCATCACCGCTTTAGGATTCCATGACGGGGGACGAAAAGCGTTAACCGGATATCTGGCAGCAGTCGGATTTCACGCCCTGATCAACCTCGGGGCCATCTTGATGGCGCTCAAACTCCTCTCCCCGGCTGCCTCCGGGATCGCGACCTACGTGGCCATCCTGGCCGCTTTCATCGTCTTTCAAAGAAATCAGCGGACTGCCAGGAGGCGTAACGGAACCACCCCAAAGGAGATCGTCTACTTTGAGCGCTGAAACCACCGGCGTCCACTCTACACGATTGACTGAATACTGTTCAGCAAATTGCGCGGCTGTGCGCCAGTTCCCTTAGGATAAGGGATACCGGGCAATTGTCCCGGGATTGGAGGTCCAAATGAGAGAAAAGCGAATTTTGTTCGAATCGATGCTGGTGGCGTTGATCGCAATCGGCGGTATGCTGCTGGTCCCGCCGGCCAGAACGCTTTTTGCGCTGATTCCGGCTGCTTATCTGCTGGTCGAGCGCCGCCTGCGCCAGCGCAGCTGGGCTGAGATTGGGTTCAGATTCTCAACCTTCTGGAGAGATCTGCGCGCCAACTGGTTTTGGTTCGCGCTGGCAGGAATCATCGTCCAGCCGTTGACCGCGCTGCTGGCCATGGCCTTCGCTCCAGCCTACCTGGAACACGTGATCTCGCGCCTGCCTTTTCCACAGGATATCAATTGGTTCGTGCTCTTGCCCTTGCTGGCCTTTTCCCTGCTCGCCGAGGAGATGACCTTCCGCTCGTTGATCCAGGGCAGGCTGGCGCCCTTTGTCGGGAATGCAATTGCCATCCTGATCGCTTCCTTCCTCTTCGCCATCGCGCACCTTTCTTCGGGGGTGTTCGTGATCGTTGTTATCGACCTCGCCACCATTTTCATCGATTCTGTCCTGTACGGGCTTATCTTCGCCCGCAGCAAAAACCTGCTCGTCTCCTGGGCGGCCCACCTGCTCGGCGACATCCTGGGTTTGATTTTTCTGCTGGCTCTGTAATCTGTCCCTGATTCCTGCCGCGTTTGTACTCGCACAACGTACCGGGCTGGCCTGTCCTCTTGACCAGGCTAAGACTCCCCTTAAGGTGGGGGAGTCTTTTGGCGAATCGGTTTACGATGTATTTGATTGGGATGGCTTTGTTCCGTTTTGTTAGCTTGAGCTTGACGAAGGAGAATCGAAATGGATAAAAAATTTGGCTACTACATTTTTGGCGGTATGCTGCTCGGGGCTATCTTTGGAATTGTATGGGCTACGGAAGGGAATCTTATTCTCGGCCTCGGGACTGGCGCTCTCACTGGTGCTTTTATTGGATGGTTTGCCGCTGCGGCTGCCATAGAGATAGGAAAAGAGAAATAAGATGGAACCCTACCAGGCATCCAAACCAGAAGTTTCAATTTCCAGGAACCGGGGACGGCTCCTGCGGCAATATCCCTTGTTCTTCTATTTCCTCCTCGCGTATGGTTTCTCCTGGATCATAGTGCTGCCCTTCATTCTTTCAGAATGGGGTTTCATGTCCGGAGATTTCACGATCGCGTTTATCCTGAAATCTTATGGACCGTTCCTGGCAGCTTACCTCATGTTCCGCGTCACTGAAGGAAAGGAAGGCGTGCATCGCTTGAGGAGAAGCATCAGACAGGCGCGCGCCGGCTGGGGTTGGTATCTATTCGTCTTGCTGGGGATCCCAGCACTGATTTTGCTTGGGATCCTCCTCCAGCCGGGAACGCTGGCGAGCTTTCAAGGCCTGCAGCCCGCTTTGCTAGTGAGCTATTTGATCACCTACGTTCTCGTATTCTTTGGAGGCGGGCCTTTGGGGGAGGAACCCGGCTGGCGCGGTTTCGCTCTGCCCCGCCTGCAGTCGCGCTTTGGCCCGTTGTGGGGCACCCTGCTGCTGGGCCTCCTGTGGACTTGCTGGCATCTGCCGGACTTCCTGACGTCAGCGCAAGGGGGAGGCCCAGGGACCGGGTTCGACACCTTCCTAACGAACTTTACATTCTTCCTAGCGATGGTGACCGCGCTCGCGATCATCTTCACCTGGATCTTCAATAACACCAGTGGGAGCGTTTTCCTGGCGATCCTTGCGCATGCCAGCGTTAATACCCCGCAGCTTGTTTTGGTGCCGCTCTTCCCCACCGTAGACGTTACAAAATTGAATTTAGCCGCGCTCATCTCCTTTGGAGGCCTGGCGTTGCTCGTTCTGATCTTGACCCGCGGCCGGCTGGGCTATCAACGGTACCAGGAAGGGCCTCCGGCACTGCCTGCAACTGAGGCGTAATTCACTCTTTAAGCACATCCTGTCCTCTTGACCAGCTTTAAACTCCCCCATCGGCGGGGGAGTTTTGTTTGAGATGGGTATATGATTGAAGGGACAAAATTTTACTGGAGCATCGCGATGATGTTGTTTCCATTCAAATCCTTTCTGCGAAAGATGCGACGTTCTATGGTGTACCTGCTTTCTATTTTGCTTGTTGTTGTGTTCATTTTTGCAGCCCTTTTGCTGGCCTGGAGCCCGGGGAAACCCGCACCATTTTTAGACGTGGACGGCAATCCGCTGGCGGGGAGCATTTCGGAAAAAATCTTTGTGGACATCAACGGGGTGACTCAGGGCATGTTCATCAAGAGCAAAGAATCAACGAATCCCGTCTTGCTTTTTATTCACGGCGGTCCTGGCATGCCTGAGTACTGGTTGACACAGCGTTACCCGACGGGTCTTGAAGACCATTTCACTCTTGTTTGGTGGGAACAGCGCGGCGCAGGTCTCTCCTACAGTTCCGACGTCTCCCCGGAGACAATGAATGCAGAACAGTTTGTGGATGATTTGATCGCAGTGACGAACTACTTGCGGGAGCGATTTCACCAGGAAAAAATCTACCTGATGGCGCATTCGTGGGGGAGTTACATCGGGATTCAGGCAGCAGCGCGTGAACCAGAATTATTCTATGCCTACATTGGGATAGGGCAAATTTCCCACCAGATCCAATCGGAACAGCTGGCGTATCAGTATGCGCTGGCATATTACAAGGAGAATGGAAATGCGAACATGGTGCGAAAACTGGAAGCGGCGCCCCCGACACTAACCGTTCCCCTTCCATCCGCATACGATGCTCTCCGTGACGCATATATGCACGGCGCGGGAATTGGCACCATCCGTGACATGAAATCGGTTGTTACCGGTATTTTTCTACCGTCCTGGCAATTCCGGGAATATACGTTGGGCGAAAAAATTAATCTGTGGCGTGGCAAATTCTATTCCCGCTCGCGCAATTTCAGTCTGTGGGACAAGATGCAAATCACGGATCTGACCCAGCAGGTGACCCAACTTGATATTCCCGTCTATTTCTTGCACGGCCTCTATGATTACACCTGCGCCTACCCGCTGGCCAGGGATTATTTTGAGAAACTCGATGCGCCGGTAAAAGGATTTTATACGTTTGAGCACTCTGCGCACAGCCCGATGTTCGAAGAGCCTGAAAGAATGGAGCGGATATTGCTCGAGGATGTACTGGCGGGAACGAACAATCTCGCTGACGTAAAATAGAAAATCCCTTTATACGCAACGAAAGGAAAAAAATGAAGCAGTTTTTATATCTGTCAATTGTATGTGCTTTGCTGATCCTGTTAAGCGCTTGTGCCTCCCAAAGCGCAAGTGTGCCGATGGATGATCGCTGGGCGAACGTGGAAGGCAGTCAATTACAAGAAGTGCAAGCTGGCGAACAGTTTTACTTCAACATCTTTGCCGACGATGGGATGATCAAAGAAGGGACACCACTCAAGATCCAGGTTAGCGGGAACGTTCAAAGCGGCCTGCTGCGCTTCGAATTGCGCGCTCCGGATGGACAGCCTGTCTGGAATTCAGGAACGATTGGTCCGGGCGACTTCTCGATCAGTACGGAATATGATTTGTCATCCGCCCAGCCTGGGACCTATCAGCTTGGAATCGTTTACAGTGACAATATATCCGCCACCTACAATCTAGGCTGGCACGCGATCAAGCTCGGACCGAGCGTCCTTTTGCCGGGAACAGGCATGATCCTGGTAGCGCTGGCATTTGTATTCTATGCTGCCCGCCGGCGATGGCTGGGCTGGCGCTCTCTGTTATTGGGCGCGTTGTTCTGGGTATTGACGGTAGCGGTCAAATTTGCCTTTGCGATCCCGGTTAACCCGGTTGTGTTTCGCGCGCTGGGTGTGACGCAGGAGAACCTTTTCTCACCAGGAAACCTGGTAGCCTACTTCTACATCGGCGCGTTGACCGGTATTTTCGAAGCAGGCTTGGCTTATCTCATCTTGCGCAAGATTCGCTGGGGAACGGCCACCTGGCATCAAGCGCTGGCGTTTGGAATTGGGTTCGGAAGCATCGAGGCGCTCTTGCTTGGTTTTGCCAACCTGTTTTCCTCAATGGTTGGCCTTACCTCTCCTAACGTTTTGCCGATTCCCACCCTGGGCAGCCTGGCGCATACTGCAACGCTCGTCATGGGATTGGCTCCGGTGATCGAGCGCCTGGCGGTGATCTTCGCTCATATTTTCGCCTGTGTGTTGATCTTTTACGCCATCGCGATTGGCGAACCCAAATGGGCCTGGCTCGCGGTTCTTTACAAAACCCTGCTCGATACTCCGGCTGCTTTTGCCTCCTTCTGGGGCGTCAACACGGCTGGCAAGCTATGGACAATCGAAGCAATCATTGCCGTTTTTGGTTTGATCGGCTTGTGGGGCACCATCCAGGTTGCCCGTCGCTATCCACGACCTAATAAGGAAGAGCGTGGAAAAACGATAGAAATGGTTGCTTCTTCCCTGACAGGCTCTTGATACTTTACCTGTCCACTTGACCAGTCCAAAACTCCTCCAATGGTGGGGGAGTTTTTGGGGTCTGCAATTTACGATAGAAACACGCTGAACAATGCAATTAATCCGTCAGAACAGGAGGTTCCCAATGAGCAGAACAGCTTCGCCAAACACAATGTCTTTCAAGGGTTACCTGGTCGGTACGCTGCTGCGGCCGCGCAAGACGTTTGATCTCCTCATGAGTGACCCCCGCAGATTAAAATTCGGGTTTGCCGCCATTTCGATCAACGCTGTGGTTTACACTTGCGTATATATTTTCTTGACCATGGGCGGGGGAGCCCCCTCCTCGTTTACTCCCTGGCTGGCAGTTCCTAAAGACGTTTATTATTTTTACAACCAGTTCTGGCTGGCTCCCAGCATGTTCGGCGGCTGGATCCTGGCGGCAGGTGTGGCGCACTTGCTCAGTAAATTCTTTTCAGGCAAAGGCACGTTTGAAGATACGCTCAGCGCTCTGGGTTTTGGGATCACAATTGCCACTTTCTTCGCAGCGCTGCATGATCTGACGGACAGTTTCCTGGGAGCCATTGGGGTTCTTGACTTACGATGGTATGAGCAGGCTTTGAACTCCCCAACGGTCTGGCGGACCATCTTGTTTACTCTCTATGGAATTGGCCTGTTCATGCTCTTTTTGTTGTCTATTAAGGGAGTAGGCGCCTCCCAAAAAATCAAAGCTGGCCCTGCCGTATACGTTGGACTGGTGGCTGCGATTGTATATCAAGGCTTCTTCTTTATTTTCAACCGGTAACTGTATTGCTTCCTTACAGGAGATTTCCGGCGATGAAAATTCCAACTCGAACATATATATTTCTCGTTATTTTGTTTTCCGTACAACCGATCAGCGCCTGTGCAAATTCTACATCAATGTCACCCAGCCCGGCCGATGGCACAAGTGTAATCATCCCGTTCACGGAAGTAAGACAACTGAATTCTTCCATCACCGGCCGCGACTACGATATTTACGTCCGCCTCCCCGACGATTACGCCAAGGATACAGGGAAGCATTACCCCGTCCTCTACGTGCTCGATGCGCAATGGGACTTCAAGATGCTCGATTCTATCTACGGCGGACTGCTCCACGATGGCTTTATCCCGGAATTGATTATCGTTGGCGTCACCTACTCCGGAGACAATCCGGATATTGTCGCCTTGCGTTCTATGGACTATACCCCGGTCTACACTGTATTTATCAAGGGTTCCGGTAAAACGCCCAAATTCCACACTTTCCTCAAACGGGAATTAATCCCTTTGATAGAAGCCAGTTACCGGGTGAATTCCTCCCAAAGGGTCCTGCTGGGCGGGCCATTCGGCGGTACCTTCACCTTGTATGCCATGTTCAGCGAGCCGGCGCTCTTTAGCGGATATATCGCTTCCAGCCCGATTGTGACCTATGGGGACCGGTTCGCGTTCCAGCAGGAGGCCGAATATGCGGAAAGCCACATGGATTTACCGGTGAGGTTGTTTGTGAGCGCTGGGGAACTGGAGAAGAATCTGGCGCATCCAGTGGAAGAGTTCACGCAGACTCTCACCGAACGCAACTATCCCGAGCTTGAAATGGAAACACGAATTGTGGAAGGGGAAGGATGTGCCAGCAACAAACCGGAAGCTTTTAACCGTGGGTTGAGGTTCGTTTTTCAAAGGTAATTCTTTTTTTCTGGGATTGCATACATGATCAACTACCTGTAAAGGAAAAGATCCATGAAACTGACCATCGAACACCTCTCCAAACAATACCGCCGCGACTTCTGGGGCCTGCGCGACTTTGACCCTCGAACTGGGTCCCGGCGTGATCGGCCTGCTCGGCCCGAACGGGGCCGGCAAGTCCACGTTGATGCGCATGCTGGCGACCATCACCCGGCCAACGGAAGGCACGATCAAATGGAATGAGGTCGATATTGTTAAATCCCCGGACGCGCTCCGGAGCGTGTTGGGCTACCTGCCGCAGGACTTCGGCGTATATCCCAACCTGAACGCGGTCGAATTCCTGGAATATATGGCGGCGATCAAAGGGCTGGACGGCAAGTCTGCCCGCCGCCGCATCGACGAGCTGCTGCTGGTCGTTAATCTCAAAGAAGCAGCCAAGCGTCCGCTGGGCGGCTATTCGGGCGGGATGAAACAACGCGTCGGCATCGCCCAGGCCTTATTGAACGATCCGCAGCTCCTGATCGTGGATGAGCCGACGGTCGGCCTGGATCCCGAGGAGCGCGTCCGCTTCCGCAACCTGCTCTCCGACCTGGCCGGGCAGCGCATCGTGATCCTGTCCACCCACATCGTCTCGGACGTGGAAGCCACCGCCACCGAGATCGTCATCATCAACAAGGGCTGCAAACTCCAACACGATGTACCGGAGAAACTGCTGAGCATGCTGGAGGGCAAGGTCTGGCAGTGGATCGTCCCCAGCACGGAGTTGCCCGCCCTGAAGGAAAAACTCGCTATCAGCGGAACTGTCCGTCGCAACGAAGGGGTACAGGTGCGCGTTGTCAGCGCATCAAGCCCCGCAGCGGAGGCGCAGGCGATCCAGCCCACCCTTGAAGACGTTTACCTGTATCTCGTCTCGCCGAACGGCGCGCACCCATGAACGCTCTTTACCACATCATCCGCGCCGATTTCCTCGAGCGCACGCGCCGGTATAGCTTCCTGATCATGTTGGGGCTGGTGCTCTATCTGGGATACACGGTCAACGCCGGCCAGATCGCCTTAACCCTGGAGGGCTATCGCGGCGTTTTCAACTCGGCCTGGGTGGGCAGCATGATGACGCTGGTGGTCAATTTCTTCCTGGGCTGGTTCGGCTTTTACCTGGTCAAGAACGCCATCTCCCGCGACTACGAAACCGGTGTGGGGCAGATCATGGCCACCACGCCGCTCTCGCGGCCGATGTATGCGCTCGGGAAATGGCTAAGCAACTTCACCGTGCTGGGCGTGATGGTTTTTATTCTTATGCTGGCGGCGATTGCGATGCAAGTACTGCAAAGCGAAGACTCGCAAATCCACCTGTGGACCCTGATCGCGCCGTTCCTGTTTGTGGCTCTGCCGTTCATGGCGCTGGTCGCGGCGCTGGCCGTGCTCTTCGAGAGCATCCGCTGGCTGCGCGGCAGTCTGGGAAACGTAGCTTATTTCTTCCTTTTTCTCAGCGGGATCACGATGGTAGCCATCCTGCTTGGGGAGAAAATTCCCGTCCTGGATTGGATGGGCTTCGGCCTGTTTAGCGACAGCATGGGCGCGGCAGCCAGGGCTGTCTATCCCGCCTACCAAGGCGGCTTTATGCTCAACATGTCCCCAAAGGCGGAGGAGATTCTCACCTTTCCTTGGGCTGGGGTGGCATGGACTCTCCCGGTGGTTTTGACCCGCATGACCACCTACGCCTTGTCCATTGGACTGGTCTTGCTCGCAGCGCTCTTCTTCGACCGGTTTGATCCCTCCCGAGCGCGTCCGCGCACGAAACCGGACCCCGCCTCGAACTTGCCCGAGCCTGATCCCGTTATTCTGACGGAGCCCGCTGCCCTCGGTCCAGCTTTCGGCACTGCCGGCTTCCCGCCCGGGGTTTCGTTTTGCAGCCTTGTACCTGGCCGAATTGCGCATGCTGCTCAAGGGCCTGCCCTGGTGGTGGTATCTGGTGGCGCTGGGATTGATTCTCGCTTCCCTCTTTGCGCCGTTTGAAACCTTGCGCGGCGGGCTTCTGCCGGCTGCTTTGATCTGGCCGGCCTTGGTTTGGAGCGGCCTCGGCTGCCGGGAAACCCGTCACTTTACGCGCCAAATGGTCTTCTCCGCGCCGCAGCCGCTGCGGAACCAGCTCCCGGCTGCCTGGCTGGCCGGTTTGACGGTAGCAGCCCTGATGGGCGCCGGCGCCGCGCTGCGATTCCTACTGGCGGGGGAGTGGTCGGGGGCGGTTTCCCTCCTGGCGGGTCTGCTGTTCGTCCCGTCGCTCGCACTTTGTCTGGGCGTCTGGACGGGAAGCAGCAAAACCTTTGAAGTGATATATGCGCTCTTCTGGTATCTGGGGCCGTTGAATAAAGTGCTCGAGTTGGACTATATCGGTATGCACACTACGGACTATCGGACTGTCTACTTGCTCTTGAGCGTTATCCTGGTACTGCTGGCAGTGGTCGGACGGAGAAGGCAAATTCAAAGCGGTTGAACCTGTCCACTTGGCCAGCTTAAAACTCCTCCAATGACGGGGGAGTTTTTTGTTGAGGGCTTATATACTATGAACAGTTACATTTCTCCTCCTTTGTGCCGGGGGCTGGTTTCGGTGGATCAGCCCCGGCAAAGAAATAATCCTCATTTATATAAAATTTTTTCGTGACTACTCAGCCTATGCTCATAGAAGAGGACCGAAAAATGGTGTGCGTGGGGGCGTACGCCCCCACGCACACCATTTTTCGGGATTTCCTCGCCAGACCTGAGCAGATACATTTTTTCTTGGGAAGGCTTGCGATGAAACAACTCAATATCTCTGCCAGGCAAAATGTGGGACGAAGTTCTCGTTTGGAGAAAATCGTTGTTCTTCGTAATCTACTGCTCTACTTCGGCATCGCTGCGCCCCTTTTATATGTGGCCACGGCGATTGTAGGGGCTGCGCTGCGCCCGGATTACAGCCACATTGTCAACGCCATCAGCGAACTGCTTTCCAACGGCGCTCCTAACAAAGCCATCCTTGACATCGTTTTCAATATCTATAACGTTTTATTGCTGGCGTTTGCACTTGGTGCATATTCTGCTTTGAAAAATGCGCCGCGTTTGAGCCGGTCTGCGATGGGAATTTTAATCGCCGTGCAGATGTTATCTTTTTCTTGGGGCTTTTTCCCGATGGATCCCTTGGGCGCCGAGGCTACTTTCGCAGGAACCATGCACAACGTTCTGGGCGGTGTCGTGGCTTTTGCAACGATCGTGATGCCCCTGCTGCTGGGACTGGGGCTTCGACAATCGGTTGATCTTAGGCGCTATGCGATTTACTCTTTTGTCTCCTCTGCCATCATCTTTGTATCCGGGCTGAGCGGAGTCATCCTGGCAGGACAAGGCGTTCAGGTGTTCGGCCTATTTGAGCGCATGACAATCGGCGCCTACGAAATCTGGATAATGATCACCGCGTTGAACTTGCTCAAAATCGTTCGCAGGGATCCTTGAAAGCCCTTGTCCATTCGAGCGGCGTCATGATGAAGACGAAAAAATACTTTTCTTGTTCTTTGCTGATGTTGATATCGCTGGTCGTATCCTGTGCTCCTGCAGCCGCAGCAACTCCGGTAGCGACCCTTGAGCCCTCGCCGGTTGCTGTCGATGCCCCAGAGCAGTTGGATGCTGTCAAACTTGCAGAACTCGAAACCTATATTGTTGAGAGCATGGATCTGGCAAAGATTCCAGGCTTGTCTATTGCTGTTGTTCAAAACGGCGAGGTGATCTATGTTAAGGGATTCGGGGTTCGTGACCTTGAAGGGAATGAGCCGGTTTCTGCAGATACGTTGTTTATGATCGCCTCCGCTACGAAGCCGCTCACCACTTTGATGATGGCGACTGTCGTGGATGAGGGCCAGATAAATTGGGATACGCCCGTAACGTCGGTCTTGCCTTCGTTTGCAGTGGCTGACCCTGATCTGACCCGTAAGCTGACGATGCGTCACCTGGTGTGCGCCTGTTCCGGTATGCCGGGCGAAGATTCCGCTCTCTTCCTTTCGGATCTAAATACAGCCGAGGAACTCCTCGGGTCCGCGCAACTGATCTCCCCCGTTTCAGAATTTGAAAAAGAGTTCAATTACAGCAACCAGATGGTTGCAGCCGGCGGCTATATCGCCGCCCATGCTGCGGATGGATCAACGGACGATTTAAGCGCTGCCTATCTTTCCGCTATGCAGGAACTCATTTTCGACCCGCTCGGCATGACGGGCACAACATTCTCCATTGAAAAAGTGCTGGCCAGCAACAACTATGCCCTTCCGCATGGACTCAATCTACATAACGAATACCAGCCACTCGACCTTTCGGCGGAAAAGTTCATCAACTCCATTTTACCTGCCGGAGGCGCCTGGTCCACTGCGAACAATATGTCTCGTTTCCTGATAACGGAATTGAATCGAGGCATTGCCCCCGATGGAAAGCGGGTGGTTTCGGCGGAGAACATAGCCAAAACCTGGGAGCCTCAGGTTGAGATTGAAACAGGACGAGTGGCATATGGCCTGGGCTGGATCCTCGAGGAGTATCACGGGATGCAACTCATCCATCACAGCGGCAACAGCATGGGATTCTCTGCCGATGTCGCTTTCCTGCCGACCTCCGGTCTCGGAGTGGTGACCTTGACCAACGCGGAAAGCGCGGGCGATTTCGCACACGCGATCCGCTATCGCCTGTTGGAACTCGCCTTCGGATATCCTCCCCATTATGACGTGGTTTTCCGGCATAATCTTCAGGCCAATAGTCAAGGGATTGCTAATTTTGCAGGGGTTCTTCGGCCGAATGTTGATCTTCAAGCCGTTACTCCTTATCTGGGAACGTTTACAAATGATAAGTTAGGAGAGATCAGCCTGAATCTGGAAAACGACAAACTGATGTTAACCACCGGCGGACTTACCAGCGAAATTCGTCCCCTCTCCGTAACAGGCAGAACGGTTTTCGTCCTCTCCGATATCCCCTGGGTGGTGCTTGGTCAATGGAGGCTGCAATTCGAAACGGATTCAGATGGAAACCCGTCGATCGTTCTCTTTGAAAAAGGGGTGAATGCTCCCTTCCAGTTTGTCAGATCGAGCAAACCGTAAACTTACTCCTGAACCAACAACAAAGAGCACACACGAAGCGACCCTCACCATCGAGGGAAAATGCAAAAACCGTAACTTCCTTACAAGGAACGCTCAACGCGAAAGTCAAATTTTGAAAGGATGTGAAATGAACACAAAAACAGAAGGTGCGCTGGCGACCATCGCCGCATTGATTGTCCTCTTTAGCGCCATGTGGAACCCGTGGGTTTCCGTTGTGGTTTCTGTGGTCGCATTAGCAGCATTTGCAGTCTATCGATTTGTGCAGAAAGATACGTAGGAGAAGACCCGTGAAGCAACTAACTTTCGCTTTATTCGTTCTGTTCGCCTTGCTGGCAAGTTCCTGCGCTCCTGCAGGCGCAACAGGTCCAACTTCGGCGGCAGCTCCTCCAACGGAGGAGAGCATTCCAACCATCGCTGTCCCAACCGAAGTTTTTAAAGCCATGAACCTGGATGAAATCCCCGCCCCCTCCCTGGAAAACAACCTGGTGGGCGAGCCTCCCAAACGGGATATCTTCGTCTATTTGCCGCCTTCCTATGGCGAGCCGGCCAGACGCTTTCCGGTGGTGTATTATCTGCCCGGCTATGGCGACAGGAGCATGATCGGTTTTAACCTCCCTGACAGCATAGATGCGCTGGTCGAAAGTGGCGCAGTCAACGAAATGATCGTCGTAGTCGCCAGCGGGGCTAGCAAGCTCGGCGGCAGTTTTTACGTCAACTCGCCGGTGACCGGGAACTGGGAAGATTTCATCGTCCAGGACGTGGTCGGCTACGTGGACGATCACTATCGCACCCTGGCGCGAGCCGAGTCGCGCGGCATCACCGGTCACTCGATGGGCGGGTTCGGCGCGCTGAACATCGCCATGCACCACCCGGACGTGTTCAGCGCAGTGTACAGTATGAGCCCCGGCCTGTTCGATGAAAATGGCCTGGCCGAATCGCAGATCTTCGCCAGCGAGAGCCTGATCAAGGGCTTCGTCAAATTCGAAGAGGGGCTGGTGACCCTCCCGTTGGAAGAGGCGCAAAAGAGGACTTTTTCGATGTCGCAACAGTTTGCCCTGTCCTACGGATACGCGTTTGCCCCCAATCCGGACCGGCAGCCGCCCTATCTCGACTATCCTTTCAGCGAGGTCGATGGCCAGCTTGTGCGCGATGACGAGGTCTGGAGCACCTGGGAGAGCGGCTATGGCGGCATTGCCGCCGAAACGCAGCAGTACAAAGAGAACCTTCTGAAGCTCAAAGGCATCGTGGTGGATTACGGCCGCTACGACGAGTATAACTGGATCCCCAAGGGGTGCGAATATTTTGGGGAACAGCTGGCAGCAGCCGGGATCCCCGTAAAAGTGGAAAGTTACAGCGGTTCTCACCAAAGCGTTCTGGGCAACCGTATCCGCGATTTTATGTTCCCCTTCTTCTCAACAACGCTGGAGTTCGAATAAGGAGAAAAAATGAAGGCAACCATGCGGCCTTACCAAACCGAAGACGATTACTGGCGGGTCCGCCAGTTTTTACGGGAAGCGTACCTGTGCAATGACCGCCATGAGTACGCCTGGTCGCTGTTGCGCTGGGACTACTGGCGCTGGCACGTCAATGAAAATATTTGTAAGCTATCGCTGCCGGATGTGGTTTTCCTTTGGGAGCAGGCTGGACAGATTGTCGCCGCCCTCACTCCGGACACACCCGGAGAGGCTTTCTTCCAGATTCACCCTTCCTATCGCGAGCCAGGCTTGATCGCAGAGATGCTGGAAGTTGCCGAGGGAAAACTTGCCAAAACGAAGGATGGCGGCAAAAAAGAACTGCTAGCTTGGGTCAACGAGGGGGACGAAGGGATGAAGGAGCTCTTCAGCGGATGCGGATACGCCCGCTCGAAATACCTGGCCGAACACATGCGCCGCCGCCCCTTTTCCGGACCCGTGCCTGCTTCCGTTCCCCCGGCCGGATACACCGTCCGTGCGCTGGGCGACGAAGACGAACTCCCCGCCCGCAGCTGGCTCTCCTGGAAAGTTTTCCACCCCGACGAGCCCGACGAAGACTACCAGGGTTGGGAGTGGTACCGGAACGTGCAGCGTGTCCCGCTCTATCGTCGCGACCTCGACATTGTGGCTGTAGCCGCGGACGGGGAGCTGGCCGCCTTCTGCACAGTCTGGTTCGATGATGTGACCCGCACGGCGGTCTTCGAGCCGGTTGGCACACATCCTGCTCATCAAAAACGCGGGCTTGGGAAGGCCGTGATGGCTGAAGGCCTGCGCCGCGCGGAACGGCTGGGCGCCACGCTGGCAACCGTAAGTTCCTATGGAAAAGGCGCTCACGCATTGTATGATTTGATGGGCTTTACGGAGTTCGACCTGCTGGAACCTTGGATCAAGGAATGGTAGTCGTACAAGTGCGCGAAAACTGAGCAGCATCAAAATTTCGACGGTTCAATTGGAGAATACCAAAAACAGTCTGCGAGCTTGTGCCCTCGCAGACTTGGCATTTAACTTGAATTTGGCGAAATAGCAGGCGCGTTCTTGAGAAACGCCCGCTCGATCTGGTTGCGGTACTAGCTCTCTCTGCTCACAAACTTGAAAAAGCGGCTCTCGTCGCCGTCTCGCATTTCGGACTGGTAGAGGAAGGCCAGCTCGTTCTCATCGAACTTTTCAAAGAAATCTTCCAACTCGATGCGTTCGAGCGAATCCTCGCCGCCGTAGCCGGGAAAATCGATCCGCAGCACACCCGGATCATTAATCGAAATCAGGCAGTGCGGCGTCTGCTTTCTGTGCAACCGGTGCATCTTTAATCCACCACCTGGCCTACCGGCACCGGGCAGGGTACGTCGGCCTGAAAACGCGCCGGAGTAAAGCAGTCGGCCGCCTCCGTTTTCTTAAGGCTCATAATGCGCGCATACAGGCTGAGCGCCTGGGCAGTCACCTGATCCATATTGTAGTAACGGTACGTGCCCAGTCGCCCGGCAAAGTACACATCCGGTGTGGCTTCTGCCAGGGCTTTATACTTTTTATACAGCTCGGCGTTTTCGGGGCGGGGAATGGGGTAGTAAGGATCGCCCTCCGAGCAGGGATACTCGTACACCAGGCTGGTCTTGTTGTGTTCCTGGCCGGTCAGATGCTTGAACTCGGTTACCCGGGTATAGGCGTGCTCATTCGGGTGGTTGATTACGGCGACTGGCTGAAGCCGGGCCTCGTCGAACGTGCGGAACTCGAACTGGATCGAACGGTAGGGCAGCCGCCCGAAGCGGTAATCGAAGAACTCATCTACGGGACCAGTAAAAATCACCTTACGGTGAGGCACCAGCTTGACAGCCTCGCAGTAGCTGGTGTTGAGCATCACCTTGATGTTCGGGTGGTCCAAAATCTTCTCGAACATGCGCGTGTAACCATGGCAGGGCATGCTCTGGTAGGTGTCGCCGAAGTAGCGATCGTCACGGTTCAAGCGCACAGGGACGCGCGAGGTGACCGAAGCATCCAGTTCGGACGGATCCAGGCCCCATTGTTTGCGGGTATAGTTCCGGAAAAACTTTTCGTAAAGCTCCTTGCCGACTTTGCTTACCACCACATCTTCCGACGTTCTGATCTCTTCAACCGGCTCGGCCATAGAGTCGAACCAGGTCTGTAGTTCAAAGGAGGTCAGGCTCAAACCGTACAATCGGTTGACGGTGTCCAGGTTGATCGGTATGGGGATGAGCTGGCCATCAACGCTGGCAAGCACCCTGTGCTCGTAAGGCCGCCAATCTGTAAACCTCGAAAGATAGTCGAATACCTCTTTCGAATTGGTGTGGAAGATATGCGGACCATATTTGTGCACCAGGAGGCCCTGCTCATCGTAGTGGTCGTAGGCATTGCCCGCGATATGATTGCGCTGGTCGATCACCAGCACCTTCATCCCTGAACCGCGGGCCAGGCGCTCGGCCAGCACGCTGCCGGCAAACCCGGCTCCGACAATCAGAAAGTCGAAGTAGTTTTTGCCGTTCCCGTTCCCGTTGCCGTTGGTGTTGTTTCGCTTGAACTGGTAACGAAATCCACCGTTGCTGAACGGTTTCATGCTGTTGTTTGCATGGTTGCCACCCGTTCCGCTGGAGCGCCCACTGCGCGCAGGCTCGTCCTGTCGGGTTGACAGGGCTGAGACAGCAGCATAAGAATCGCTCTCCATTTCTGGGCCATCTGTCTGCTCTTCCAACCCGCTCCAAACAATAGACTTCATACTATTCCAGGTGCCATCCCAGGAACTTTCGGCCAGCATGGCATCCACGCGTTCCAGGCGGGCTTCCTTTTCTGCAGAGCCTTCCCGGAGAACAGCTTCGACCGCCTGGATGAACTCGTCCGTCTGGCCGACAATGCAGACCAGGCCAGCTTCTCCGTATGTCCGAACCACATCTCGGATGGGTGTGGACACCACCGGCTTCCCGCCCGCCAGATATTCGGGCGTCTTGGTGGGGCTGATATGTTCGGTTGCAGGCGCCAGTACAAACGGCAGCAGGGCTACGTCCCAGCTTGAAAGGTAAGCGGGCAGGTCTTCGTAGGGTTTCTTTCCCAAGAAGTGAATGTTGGGCGCTTGGGGCAGCTCGTGTTCCTTCAGTTTTGCCACAGGACCCAGCATGACAAGCTGCCAGTCAGGGCGAGCCTCTGCAACGTTGGCGAGCAATTCCAGGTCCATACGCTCATCGATCACGCCGAAGTACCCCAGGCGAGGATGCGGGATGCCCGCCTGATCCTGGGGGTCGGGGAGAAGGGAACACGCTTTGGAGAAGTGCTTGGCGTCGATGCTGCTGGGGAAGGGACGCACGTTTGGATGCCGGTCCTTTTTCGCCTCGTATAAACTATACCCACCCGTAAAGACCACATCGGCCTGCGCCAGCAGGTCATTTTCCAGGGATGGCAACTGTTTTGGAGCGCCTTTAAAAGCAGCCAGCTCGTCCATACAGTCATACACGGTGTAGAGAGGCTGGAAGCTCCCGGTAAAGCGCGTGAACATGGGAGAGTAGTACCAGAAGATGTACTGCTCGATCGCATAATCGGCAAACAGGCCTTCGTACAACTCTATAAGAAAGGGGTGCTCTTCCGGCTTCCAGGTTAATAAGTAAGGGGTGACCACGTGCACGCCAGGCACAGGTTGATGCACTTCCAGCCGGCGCGGCCCGGAATCGAAATGATATTCTTCGATGAAAAACACCCGGCGTTCCTGTCCCCAACGGCTCATCAAGTGATGCGGTCGCTGGAATACGTCATTCCAGCGCAGGTGTGAAAAGCACACCAGGTCGATTGGGACCGTCTCGGCCTTTGTATTTTTTATCTTTTTCCTTTTTGTTTCAATCTGCTGCATCTTACCTTTCCTCATTTATCTAAAACGCCGGAGAAGGCGTTGGAGTTGGTTCAAGCTTTGCCTCGGACTCATGGGCAGGATGGGACGAGCTCGCGTTCCTTTTCCTACTGCCATGCGCCTGGATCACCTGGCGGAAGTAATCCACCAAAGCGGGAGCGTGTGCATCGAAGGTGAACTGGTCTCTCTGCTGCCAGACGCTGTTGCGCACCGATTCGAGGCGCTCCCGGTCGTCCAATTGCGCGCGCAGTTCGCTCATCTCGATGAAGAAAACCCCCAAGTCGAGTGAACGGACCAGGTTCTGGGTGGCGACCAGCGACCCCGGGTTGTCGCGTTGGAGCATGGGCAGCCCGGCGGCAGCCAGGGTGGCGATTCGGGCAGGGTAGTTAAGGTCGTCCCAATTCGAACGCAGGAGCTGGCCCCGGTTTTCACTCTTGAAGTAATCCAGCCAGCCAGCGTCATACTGTGAAAACTCCTTACCCCAATTTTCCTGGTCCACGTGACGGTGCAGGTGGATGTGACCAGGGGCAAGGTTCCGGGTTTTCTCGATCCACTGCAGCCATTGACCGTGGGTAAATTCCCCATAGAAGTGCAGGTGGACCCCGCACCGGGCCAGTTCCGCGACCGTTTCCGGGTGCAGACCAATCGGGCGGCCGGGGACAACCGTATGGAACTCGCCATCCTGTTCGGAAAGACGCTGGTTGCGTTCCCCGGCGAACCACTCCTTCTTGGGCAGGTCTCCGTCCAACACGTAAGGCATGCCCCCGCTGACCGAACCAGGGATGGCCGTTTCATACCAGTCGCGCATTTCTGGGCTCGAGTAGATCTGCCCGTCGCTCAGCCGGTGCAGATCAACCAGCTCGTTCCAGGTGCCCTTTTCCAGGCAAATGAACGGATCCTCCTTGAAATGCCAGACAAACGGTATCCCGGGATTTTCCATCAGCACGTGATGGGCGAACGGGACGGCCTGCCAGTTGAGCAGGGCGTAGATCACGTCTGGCTGGATGCGCCGCAGGCTTTCCTGCCAGTTTTCGGGCGGAATATCCTCTACGTGACCGAACGGGACCGGGCCAACGTTGTTGTACCAGTAAGGCTGGGGCATCCACAAACCATAGAGTTTGTGACCGAGTTCTTCCAGCGCCAGGACCCGTTCCGGGTTATAAGCCAACTCACCGACCAGGACGATCTTAAGACCGTCTGGCGCCGGCGGTGTATCGGGCCGCTCCCGGAACCGTCGATAGTGCTCCACTTCGTCGATGTAGTTGCCGACGGTAGTGTGGAAGCGCAGCGGCTGGCTGGCGCCGGTGTACTGGCGGTAAGGGTTGATGCCGCCTTCGGGCTCGCGCAGCAGTTTGTGGCGCTGTCCTGGGTGGGCTGTCCACTCGCAGCTTGGCCCAGAACATACGCTCCAAATCATCTGTAACCAGCTCATCTCGTTCCATCCAGCTTTCGCCGGTTTTCCGGTGCAATACCTGCACAAGCTGGAGCGGGTATCCTTCAATTTGTCCGGCACTCTGGCGGTTGTAATTGAATCGATCCCGCTGAATGCCGCCACAGCAGAGGGATTTTCTTCCAAGCAATCCAGGAGTGAGGCAAGGTGTTCCGGGTAGTAGAGATCGTCTGAGGGAAGATAGCCGATCAAGTTCCCGCGGGCGCGCTCCAGGCCGACGTTCAGGGCAGCCCCCATGCCAACATTGCAATCCAGACGATGATAGTGAATGCGCTCGTCTTGCAGAAAAGGGGCAACGGCCGCCTTCGTCTCATCGGGGGATCCGTCATCGATGATCCACAACTCCCAGTCGGATATCGTTTGGCCGAGCAGGCTGTCCAAGGCCCGGCGAATGAAGCGTTCTTGCTTGAAGGTGGGCATAACAATGGTAACTTTTGGCATTATTTACTTCCTTCCCGTATCGTCTCCAGCAGTTCGAAAGCCAGGCGAAGGACTTCGGTCTTTGAAATATCGGCAACAAACGAGTCCTGATGCCCGCAATCGTGCTGCATGCAGTCAAGACCGCACACCGGGCAGTTTAATCGCCAGGAAACAACGATACGGTGGCGGTCTTGTAAGATGGGCGCATATGTGATCACGTTTCCTACCCAGTAGATCCCGACGGTGGGCGTTCCAACCGCGGCAGCGATATGCCGCGGCCCGGAGTTGTTGGAGATAACAAGATCGGCCCGGGACAGCAATCCCACCAACCCGCCCAACGTCGTTTGGCCACCCAGGTTGGTGGCTTCGGCAGTCATGGAACTGGTTACGCGGGAAGCCAGGTATCGCTGGGCAGGATTGCTGATGACCACAACCTTGCACCCGGCCTCGGCCAAAGCGTCACCCACAAACGCAAATTTTTCTACCGGCCAACGGCGGCGCAGGTCACCTGCGCTGGGGTGTATCACCACCAGAGGAGAGGGAGATGGCGGCACAAGTTCGTTGGCTTCTTCAAGGTCCTCGCTTGTCACTTCCAGCCGGGGTTCCAGCGTGACGGGCCGCGCCCCCACCAGGGAAACGAGCTCTAACTGTCGCAGGATTTCCATCTGATAAAGGGTATATGCGACCCACCGGTCGAGCGGGGCGGCGCCGGAACTGCGCGCTCCTACGGCAAGACGCGCTCCCAGGCGCTGGACGAAAGGGTTGGAATTTCGTCCGCCTCCGTGGGCTTGAATAGCCAGGTCGAACCTTTCGGCCTGCATCCGTTGGAAGAACGCTTCTACCTCCGCCGGGTTCACCTGTTGACCGGGAAACAGGTGAATGCCTTCCATGTGAGGGACGACCTCAACGCGATCCACCGGGCCTGGGCGGCCGTGTAGGAAGTCGGCGTGCCAATCCAGGCCGAGCAGCACGATCTCTGCTTGCGGATAGGTGTGCCGCAATGCTTCCAGCGCCGGCAGCGTAAAGATGAAATCGCCGATCGCGTTGCTGCGCAGGAAAGCAATCTTGCGTACACCGGCTTCGGGCTCGTAGCGCTGCGGAAGTGGATTGTTGCTTGAGGTGGCCTGCATCCCGGGAAGGAAATTAAGATAGGTTGGATGTCTGCCATCTTTTTCTAAGTACGTCGTATGTCCCTTTGTCATTTTAGACTCTCTCGGTTTGCTCATGCAAGCTCTCAAAGTCGGCAGGGAAGAGATCAAGTACATGTGGGGCATCTACCTGGCGGTTTGGAATCGTGGTTGGCAGCTCCTGGTGGTACACCCCGGATGGGATCAATCCAAACCCTCCGTAGCTAGCCATGACCCTCATCTGAGCCAGGACGTCTTCTCCGCAGTGTTCTACGGGCAAATCCCTCCAGAAGTCGAACCCGCCCACGGAGCGCAGCTTGGCCGCATTATGCAGACGGTAGCGTTCCCGCGCGGGGCTCCCGGGCTGGATCGTTTCCGCCTGCACCGGTCCTTCCCAAAACTCGATTTTCTGCTCGTCGAGCCGGATATCTTCCTGGTAGCTGAGGCCGATCAAAGCGCTGCCGACAAACCCACAATCTTCGCTCGCTATCGCCTGCAACATGTTGTGGAGCACAAACGGTTCGAGGATCAGGTCGTCGTCCAGATACAGAGCATAGGGAGCCTGCACCTGTTCCAGCAGGAACTGGCGCTGCTCTGCCATTCCTTTGCGGGGCAGGTGCTTGTAGATTTCTACCTCGTTACCGTGAACTTTTAGCACGCGACGGATCGCTTTCACCACGCCGACCTCAGCCACGTTCTCGCTTTCCGACTGGTCTGAGACCACAACACGGAAGTCGCTCATGGTTTGTGCGGCCAGGCTGGTGAGCGTGACCGCCAGGGCATCCGGCCGGTTGTAGGTAGGAATCAATATATCGATTCTTTTGGAACTCATACAGCGCCTTTCGTTCCGTGTTCGATCCAATCCTTACGACAGCAGTTCGACGGTTGGTGCATCTTGATCTTCAAGCTCTCTTTCTATCCTGGTCGATTTTTTCCAATTCCCGGATCCTTTCAATGATTCCGGTCGTGGAGTGATCTTTCAGGTAAGGCAGGATTTCTACGCTGCCTCCCAATTCATCCACCAACTTTGCCTCGGGCAAGGTCTGGTGGGTATAATCACCGCCTTTGACGAATACATCCGGTTGAATGATGCGGATCAGGTTGTGGGAGGTATCATCATCGAACGGGACGATGTGATCCACGCAGCTCAGGGCGGCCAGGACTTGTCCGCGGTCTTCCACTGAATTAATGGGACGAGAAGGTCCTTTCAAGCGGCGCACGCCGTCATCCGAGTTCAGGCCGACGATCAGAATGTCGCCGAAAGACTTGGCCCGGTTCAAGTAGGTGATGTGGCCGCGATGGAGGATGTCAAAGCACCCGTTGGTGAACACGATCCGGTTTCCTTCACGGCGATACGCTGCCAGGCGAGCGGCAAGCTGAAAGACATCTGTAACGAACTTTTCATCGCTGGAAAAGTATCGGAGCAGCTCTTCCTGGTGGCAGGCGGATGTGCCTTCTTTCTCCACCACAAGGGAAGAAGCGGCAGAGGCGATCTCGGACGCGTTTTCCGTCGGGGCGCCAGCCGCAAGGCTGAGGGTGAGTGCACTCATAAAGGTGTCGCCGGCTCCGGCTGCCCGCGAATGGGAGGCCGGACGAGTGTAGGTGCGGTAGGGCGTTTCTATGCCACGTTCGAAGATGAGCGCGCCTTCCCTGTCTAAAGTAATGGCAGCGATTTGTGTATTCGCCATGTCCAGCAAGCGAGAACCTTGTGCTTCGATTTGTCGAATGCGCTCGTTTTGCAGGTGCGGTTTTTCTAAACCAAGCAGAAGAACGGCCTCTTCATAGTTCGGCTTGATCGCCTTGACCGGCATAGATCGGTAGTCGAGCAGGCGTCTGGAGTCGACTGTCAGCAGGCGCGGCTGGCTGGTTTGAAGCCTTGCCAGGGCCTGGATGACACGTGGCGTGAGAATGCCGTATCCGTAGTCTGAAACGATGACAGCATCTACTTGCGGAAAGAGATCTTCCAGGTAGTGGATGAGATTATCTTCTGTCTCTGGTTTGACGTTGTCGTTGCTGCCCTGGTCGAAGCGAACTACGATTTGAGAAGTAGCGATCACCCGTTGTTTTGCCAGAGTGCGTCTTTCGGACTGGCGGATGATATGTTCGCTAGAAACCTGGTTCGCCTCGAGCGCCTGGATCAATTGGTCACCTTCGGCGTCGGCGCCCACAACGGACACGAAGAAAACTTGAGCGCCCAGGCTGCTGAGGTTTACGGCAGTGTTACCTGCTCCGCCAGGGACGTGCTCGCAGCTTTCGACAAAAACGACCGGCACCGGAGCCTCCCGGCACAGGCGCTCGCTAGGCCCTTTCAGATAACTATCGAGCATGGCCTCACCGATCACCAACACTTTCAGATTTGAAAATGCGTTGATATAGTTTTGGAGGTGCGTATTCAACATAAGTCTCAGGAAACCTTTCTGTCCTTGATATTGTTATTACTTTTCTTGCATCAGGTCAGAGTTAGATCGGCCGTCGCTTTTCTAACACCGGGGCGACCGGTGGGAGCAGGCTGGTCGTTGTTCGCCCGACGGCGCTCTGACTGCCTGCAAGGGAAAATTAACGGGAAGGTAAAACCCGGGGATGCGTCTATTCCGAACAGCCCAATGACGTTGAACTTGGTATATGCCTCGGTCTGTATAGCGGGTTAGCAGGATTATGTTCGAGCTGCTGCGCTTCAGAGTTGATTTTTGATTTGCGGCGGATGTGGGAAGGGTTTCGTTGGAGTTCTGGATGACCAGAAACTCAGCAGAGTACTGCAGGAAGTAAGAGGATCATGTGGCAAAACCGACAGTCAGAGCTACCAAAGGATTTGACTGGAGCTGCCGCGGGATTAAGCGTCTCGAGTTGTTTGTTGTTTCTTGCACTGCCACTGCTTCTTTTTATAGGAAAAGAACCAGGCGGCGCCTGTTGAGCATTGCGGATTTATACCTTTCGCAAAATAATAATAGTATTGGGACAACTATATCGGAGAACAAAGACATCATCAACGGAGAATGTTCCTACTTCTCCTCAGGGATTTCCCTACTCCCTTTTTTTAATCGTTAATAAATCCATATTTGCTCTTTTTATGCAAAAAGGCCTTACCGTTTCCGATGGGGAAATTACCGAAAACTGGGTTGTGAATGCGTCCCTGCGGCGCGCGTTCACAACCCAGTTTTTGGCCCTCTATCCCGTTAAGTAAATTGCAAAAAATCCTTTAAGTAACAACGGCTGCTCAAGCCGCCGTCCTCGGCGGCGGGTACACCGCGATGAAAGTTCTTTCGTTTGATGTTTTTGACCAGATTCGCGTTCAAACTTGCGGGCTGAGCATCTCAAGAAAGGCTTCCACAACTTTAGGATCAAAATGTGAACCGGATTTTTCTCGAATGTAATTAATTGCATTGGCCTTCGGCCAGCCGAGGCGATAGGGCCGGTCAGAGATCAGCGCGTCGAACACGTCAATGACTGCAAAGATACGAGCTTCGAGAGGGATTTGTTCGCCCATAAGCCCGTCCGGATAGCCGGAACCGTCCCACTTCTCGTGATGGTAGTGGGGGATGTTTAGCGCAGGATGCAGGAATTCGATCCGTGAGAGCAGATTGTAGGCATAGACAGGGTGCTCGCGCATGATGATCCACTCTTCTTCAGTCAACTTATCCGGTTTAAGCAGAATCCTGTCGGGAACGCCCATTTTGCCAATGTCGTGCAGAAGCGAACCGCGGCGGAGGTGGATCATTTCCAGCTCGGGGATGCCCATTCTGCAGGCAAGTTCCTCGGTCAGGCTCGTGACGCGTTGCGTGTGTCCTTCCGTCTCCCTATCCCGCAAGTCGAGGGCGCGGGACCAGCCTTCAATGGTCTCATCATAGGCCAGGAAAAGGTCATCGTTGGACTTCTGAAGGTCTTTGAACAGGCGGATGTTTTCCAGGGAGACTGCGGCTTGGGCAGCCAGGGTGACCGTCATGTGCTCGTCTTCAGCCGTGAAGTAATTGGGGTTTTTACTCTCGATGCTGATCACACCGATCGCTCTTTCCCCGGTCTTGATCGGCACATACAGGCCGGAGCGCATGCCAGGAACAGTTTCCCGGTAACGGGGATCGTTCAAAACGTCGTTGCATCGAACTGTTTCGCAATGTTGTACAGCCCAGCCGCTCAATCCATGGCCGGATCGCGCGATCAAAGTTCTGAATCTTTCTCCCGTGCGTTGCCATTCTCTTTTAGTTGTTTTATGAGCCAGATTATAGGCCAACAATTCCAGGCTATCCGATTCGGGATGATACAAGCGGATGGTGGTATGGTACCAATCTAACTTCTCTGCCAGAACGTCGATGATTTTTTGACCAATCTGCTTCGGTTCCAACAACTGGCTGAGCGCCAGGCCGCTTTCATAAAGCGTTTCGAGCTCGGCCAGTCGTTGGTGTAACGTTTGTTCCGACAGTTTGCGTTCGCTGATATCCTGTGTAATCACGACGAGACTGGCATCCGGCATATCCAAAGGGGCGGCGCTGACCAGTGTCCAGGTCACGCCACGATCCTCCGTAAGAATGCCGGTTTCCACATCAAAAATGGGCATGTTTTCCTTCAGGGCTCGCGTGCTTGCCAATTCATGTACGGTCATGATGGATTTGTCAGGGCGCATGTAGGTTCTCATACGTTGACCTCCATTAACCAACTCATTTTTTCGTAAGCCGGTAATCCTTTGGAGGGCATAATTTGCGTCAATAATATTGTGCTCGCGGTCCAGCACCGAAATTCCGACAGGCGCAATTTCGAACAAGGTTTTAAATTTCTTTTCACTCAGGCGGATCGCTTCCTCTGCTTGTAAGCGTGCGGTGATATCCGTCATAAATCCTTCATAATACTGGATGTCTCCTGATTTATCCTTCACTGCACGAGCATTGGTCATGGTCCAGATAATGCTGCCGTCTTTGCAATAATTTTGATTGATGAATTCTCGAACCTCACCCTTTTCTTCCAACAGTTCTATAAACCTTTCTCTTTGAATAGGGTCCACGTGAATCTGCTTGGCAATGTCGGTAATTTGAGACATCATTTCCTGAGGGGAATCGTACATAAAAATCGAAGCCAAAGTTGGGTTGGCGCTGAGATACCGCCCCTCAGGCGTTGACTGGAAGACTCCCACAGGCGCGTTTTCAAAGAGAAGGCGATATTTCTCCTCACTTTCACGTTTTGCTTTCTCAGCCAGTTTACGGGAAGTTATGTCCTCAAAGGTACCGTCATAATATAAAATCTTCCCCTCGCTATCTCTAACGGTTGTAGCGCTCTCTCGAACAAAAATCGGCGTGCCATCCTTCCTAGTCCACTCACATTCCAGGCCAATGACCATGCCGTCGCGTTCCAACCTTTTACGGAACTCCTCGCGCAGATAATTTGGCTCAAAGCCGTCTTTTTCGAGATTCCTTTTCTCAAGTTCATCGAAAAACTCAAATCCAAGCAATCGTGTGGCCGCAGGATTGCACATCAAAATATGTCCATCTGGTGTCGTCCGGTACAGTCCGATAGTTGCGTTGTTATAAAGACTACGGAACCGCTCTTCGCTCTCACGCAGCGCTTCCTCGGCCCTAATACGCCCGGTGATATCCAAATTCAAGCCCATAATTCCGGTGATATTCCCTTGCCCATCCCGCAGGGGTGCGGTCGAAATGCTGATATCAACGGTGGAACCATCCTTTCTTTGCCGGCGGACCTCCACCCCTGTAAATGCCTCTCCCTGCAGCACTTTTTGACGTAATTCCTTGTGTTCCTCCTGTTTGTCTTCCGGGATGTAGGGTAGGAACTTTCCCATTGTTTCAAATGCGCTCCAACCGAAGATTTGCTCGTTTGCCGGGCTCCATAACTTAACGATTCCATTGGGGTCAAAGACAACAATGCCGATGGGCGAGGCTTGAATCAAGGCTTGCAAGGCTTCATTGGTTTCACGCAAAGCGGATTGCGCTTGCTGACGCTCAATGGCGTGGCGAATGGCCCGAGAGGCAATTTCCCAGCCTGTTGACCCTTTAACGAGATAATCCTGCGCGCCTGACTGGACTGCTTCGAGCGCTAACCGTTCGTCCATTAAACCGGACAGCACGACCACAGGTGTTTCTGGGTAGGCCTGGTGTAGTTTCTGAAAAGTTTCAAGTCCCTGGCTGTCGGGCAAGCCCAGGTCGAGCAGGACAAGATCGAACTTTTTCTCTCTTAATGTTTCTAATGCAGAGCTAAGACATTCAGAGATCGTCAGCTCAAATGAACTGAACGCATCCCGGCTGAGTGTTTCTTTTAAGAGAAGAACATCTGTTGGGCTGTCTTCGATCATTAAAATGTGATTGGTGGGTTTGTTCATGCTGATTCTCCGACGTGTGGCTTTTGGCTGCAATGCGTTTAATTCTGGTTAAGTCAACCCGTACCATTCCAGGAAGCGGATTCATCGTAGAACCTGTAAGTATTCTTGGATTGCTTTGCCCGGTACATAGCGATATCTGCCTGGGTTAACAGGGTTTCTGCATCCTGTCCGTCTCGTGGATACAGGCTGATGCCGATGCTGGCGGTGACCTGAAACTCATGGCCCCCCAACTGAAAAGGTTGGTCGAACACCGCTAAAACCTTTTTTGCCAGAAGTCCGGCATCATCTGCACCGCTCATGTTTTCGAAGATCAACGTGAACTCATCTCCGCCCATTCTTGCCACGGTGTCTGATTCCCGTACACATTTCCTGAGCTGTTCCGTAACCGATTGTAGGAGAAGGTCGCCCTGGGGATGGCCGTACATGTCATTCGCGGATTTGAAGTTGTCCAGGTCGAGCAGCATTACAGCCAGTTCCCACTTCTCATTTTTTTTGGAACTCAAACGCCGGGAGAGCTTAATCGCATGGACAAGCCGGTCGTGGAACAACTGGCGGTTGGGCAGCCCAGTCAAGGCATCATGGGTTGCCATGTAATGCAGACGCTCTTCCATTCGCTTGCGTTCGATCGCATAGCGCATCGAACGGGATGCGATTTCCCAGCCGGTCGATCCTTTGACCAGATAATCTTGCGCGCCAGATTGGACCGCCTCGAGCGCCAACCTTTGGTCCGCCGAGCCGGAGAGCACCACGACCGGTTTTTCCGGAAACGCGCTGTGCACCGTTTCGAACGACTTCAGCCCCTGGCTATCCGGTAGACCGAGGTCGAGCAGAACCACATCGAATTGCTTATCGCGCAGCTGTTCCAGCCCTTCCGTTAAGCTCTCTGCAACAGTAAATTCAAATATAGAAAGCGCATCTTCTCGGACCGCCTCGCGTAACAGCAGCGCGTCGGCTGGGTTATCCTCGATCAGCAAAACCTGAATGATGGGGCTGGACAACGTATTACTCCGGCGGCAGCGTCACAACGCTAAACCAGAAATGACGGATCGACTGCATTGCCTTCATGAAGTTGTCAAACCCCACTGGCTTCACGACGTAACAGTTTGCGTTGAGATGATAGGCTTTGAGAATATCTTCATCGTCATCCGAGGTGGTCAGCACCACGATCGGAATCGAGCGCAGGTCTTCGTCGGCTTTGATCTCGGACAGCACTTCACGTCCGTTCTTGCGCGGCAGATTCAGATCGAGCAGGATCATGTCCGGGCGGGGAGCGGATGCGTATTTGCCGCGTCGGTAGAGGAAGTCCATTGCCTGGATCCCGTCTTCCACTACATGGATCTCATTTACGAGCTTATTGTTTTTGAAAGCCTCGCGTGTAAGCAGAATATCCGCTGGGCTGTCTTCGACGAGCAGGATTTCGATAAATCTGGGGAGCGATTTTGTGATCATGAATCAGTTTCCTTTTGGCAGGGTGAAGTAGAACGTTGAGCCTTGTTCCGGATCGGATTCGACCCAGATCTTTCCACCATGCCGTTCGACAATTTTCTTGCAGATTGCCAGACCAATCCCGGTGCCCTTGTATTCCCGGCGGGTGTGCAGGCGCTGGAAGACCAGGAAAATACGCTCGAAATATTGAGGCTCGATGCCAATCCCGTTATCGCGTACCGAGAATTGCCAGAAATCTCCCGCGTCGGCGGCTGCGATGTGGATCTGCGGCGGCCGCTCCGCGCGGAACTTGATCGCGTTTCCGATTAAATTTTGAAACAGCTGGATTAATTGGGTCGCATCTGCCTGCACGAGCGGGAGGCTTTCGTTTGTGATGGTGGCTCCATATTCTCGGATGGCCACGCTTAAGTTTTCCTTGCTTGCTTTCAAGGCGGCTTCCACCTCAGTAGATTGGATACTTTGACCCCGCCGCCCAATGCGGGAATATGCCAACAAGTCGTTGATCAGGGTCTGCATCCGCTGCGTCCCATCGACGATCAGGTTAATATACTCGTCCGCCTGGCTATCGAGCTGGCTTTGATATCGCTGTTGCAGGAGTTGAGCAAGCCCTGCGATACCGCGTAGAGGTTCTTGCAGGTCGTGAGAAGCTACGTAAGCAAATTGCTCGAGTTCCGTGTTGGACGCTTTCAATTCTTCCAGGGTCCGGTGTAACTCTTGTTCGGAGCGCTTGCGATCTGTAATGTCAGAAGCGAGCGTGGCAAAATGGCCTCTCTCCGGAGAGAATACGGAAATATGAAATTGTTTCCCCAGCGGAGAGAACTCCGTTTCGAAGTTCACTGGCTGACTGGTCTCAGCCACCGGCGCGTAGATATCCAGATAGGGAGGCTCTCCCGTTCCGTATACTTCGGACGCCAGGGCTCCAACCGCCTGGCTTTGCGGGATGCCGGTCACTTTCTCGAAGGCCGGGTTGCATTCGATGATACGGTAGTCTATGGCCTTGCCGTTACCATCGTATACAACTTCATGCAGGACAACCAATTCGGTCATCGATTCATACAGAGACCGGATTTCCGCCTCTCTTTTACGCAGAGCCTCCTCGGCCCGTTCGCGCTCTGTGATGTCGCGGCCGTACAAGTTTACATACCCGGCATCCAAAACGGGGACAACCATAAATGAGTAAAGGACCTTGTTGCAGTGGACATCCAGGATTTTGTTTGAACCGATCTTCACTGTTTGGGCAATCAGTTCTTTCCATTCTGGTGGAAGATAAGCGTTGACTTCACAGTTCCACATTTCAAGCAATTCCCGGCTGGCTGCATTGGCGTGGGTTATCAGGCCATCGTTCTGTACGCGGAGGACAGGGTTGGGATTCTCGGTTGGGAATCTCGAGAGGCTGGCAATTTCGGCTTCAGCCTGTTTCCGTTCGCTGATATCGCGCACAATGCTGACCAGCGTACGCACGTTGCCGATCTTTGCTCCTTGGGAACTGACCTCGACCGGAAACGTGCTTCCATCTTTGCGCAGGTGAACGGTCTCAAAGAGAACTCCGCCACGGTCTGCCTGGGCCATCTGATCGATTGTCAGGTTGTTGGCATCGTCCGCGCGCAAATCCTGGATGGAGAGCGCCAACAATTCTTGACGGCTATACCCGTAAGCCTGGATTGCGGCGGCATTTGCTTCCAGAATTCGGCCATCCTCCTTACGCATGAAAAGGATGATATCCCGGCTGTGCTCCGAGAGCAGCTCGAAGCGGCGCAACGCCTCTTCGGCTTGTTTACGCTCACTGATATCGATGCATGTGCCGATCCACTCTTGAATTGTCCCGTCATCTTTGTAAATAGGTACCCCGCGTGCCAGGAAATCCCGGTATATGCCGTCATGCCGGCGTATGCGGCATTCTTCCTCATACTGTATCCCGGCGACAACAGCATTTTTCCAGCCGCAGCTGACGTGATCCAGGTCATCGGGATGCAGCGCTTTTGTCCAGCCCCAGGCCGTCACCTCTTCTTCGCTCTGGCCGGTATAATTCATCCATGAGGGAACATCTACTTGCACATTTCCTTCAGGGTTAGTACTCCAGCCTAATTGACCGGTTAATTCAATATAAGAACGGTAGCGCTCTTCTCGTTGTTTAATTACAGCCGTCCGTTCTTCGACTTTGCGCTCCAATTCCGTAGCATATTCGTGCAAGCGGGCATCTTTTTCGGATAACGAGGTGGCCATCCTGTTGAATTCACGAGATAGATCGCCGAGCTCATCCTGGCCTCTTTCAGGCAGCCGTATTTCACCTTCGCCTTGTCCAAACCGAACTACCGCAGATTGCATCACTCGAACGGGTCTGGTAATCCCGCGTGATAATAAAACTCCTAAGGCAGTGGCGCCCAGCAATGCTATGATACTGATGGCGGCAACCTTGCGACCGAATGCGAACGCTGGGGCCAGGACCTCTGCTTGATCTATTTTTACAATCAGGCAAAGCTCATGTTCGGGCAACCAGCGATATACGATTAAGGCGGGGACGCTGCGATAATCGAGCGTAGAAAGCGTTCCGCTGGCTTGAGCCTGGCAACGGTTGACAGCTTCGGTATAAACGCCTTGTTGGAGCACGGCCGGATCCTGACTTAGACGAGGCTGAGTCACAAAAAAGTTGGAAGTGTTTACCAAAAATGCTTCGTCCGTCTGCCATAAGCCGGCCCGCCGGTTAATGATGGCATTCATCTCATCCAGGTTTAACCGTCCCGCCAGAACGCCAAGTAATTTGCCATCTTTGGAAAGTAGGGGCGCAGAAGCTGTCATCGCAGGCCCTTGCAAGGCGATCGAGTAATAAACGTTTTGTGCGTATGGAGCATTCCTGCCATTCAGGAAAAAGAGCCGGTTTTCCTTGAACTTCCCCTCTTCGGATGGGTCGGTGGCGGCCATCACCTGCCCGCTGGAAGGGTCCAATATCATGATCACCAGGAATTCTCCGCCATCCACCCGGGGCTGGACCTCGCGGACAAACCATTCGCGCGCTTCCCGGGCCTGTGCTGACCCGGGTGAAGCCGCAAAAAGGGCTGCTGCGCTTTCGAGCGTCGCCGGGGAGTTGGCCAGCGTGGTGATGTCCATCCGTTTCTCATCGACCCATTCGTTCAAAGACGCCTGTTTTTCAATCGCTGTGGACTGCAGTTCGGAGACAGTCGCTGAACGCAGGGATTCTTTGCCGCTGTTATAAGCCAGCCAGGCCACCCCTGCCAGTAACGCCGCCGCGTATAAGACGAAAACCAAAGTGAGCCTGAGGGTGAGTTTCATTTTATATATATTTCCTCGAGAAACTGCCGGGTGTATGCCTGCTCAATATCCAACGGGTTGGACAACACGCCCTGATCCCGCAACGTTTGCGCCATGGCGTCCCAGACCTCCGGCTCCATCCAACCGATGTAGTTTTCGCCGGTATTGATGAATGGAATGCTGGAAATCATCTTGTCGATCTCCACTGCCTGGACCAATTCCGGGTTGTACATCTTGACGAATGCCCCGATTGTTTTCGGGTTTTCCACAGCGTATTTCCAGCCCTTAATCGTTGCGCGAGTAAAGCGTCCCACCAGATCGGGATTCTCAGCGATCAATGCATCGGTTGTAATCAAAACATCGCCGTAAAAATGAATGCCATAGTCGTCGGGATAGATAATATTCAGCTCGTAACCGGCTTGTTCGACTTCCAGTGCAAGACCGTTGATGAATCCGACCCAAACTGGCACATCCCCCGAGGCAAACACCGAGACATCCGAAGGCAGGTATACGGTTTCGTACTGGTCTGGGCCAATGCCAACCCGCGCCATCATCGCGCGCAGCGTCTCATCGGCGGTAAGGGTACTGCGAATTTTCTTGCCGACAAAATCCTGGGGACGGGTGATGCCGGAGTCGGCCAGGGCAAAAAACAAGATGGGGCTGCGCCGGTAGATGGCAGCAATACCGCGCACAGGCTGGTTGTTGGCGCGCGCGAGGATGACATCGGCTGGTTGGGCGATACCAAACTGGGCCGTGCCGTCAACAACCGGGGAGATAAAGTTCACTTCCGGCCCGCCTTCCAGAAACGAGACTTCGCAAACCTTCGTCGGCGAAGTAGCCGAGTTGATCAGCAGCATACAGTCCGGCGAATTCGGCCTGATTTGTCCAGGAGAGCTGTACTGTGATAGCAGTGAGCGACGAAGGGGGAGCAGAAACTGGCGTACAGGCTGCCAGACCGAAGGTTAGACAAAGGATGAGGGACAGAATCCGGTACGTTGTTCTTTCCATACGCAAAGCTTCAATTCATAAAAATGGTTCGGTGAAATTTGGTTGATAATAGAGCATTATCCGCCGCTTGTACATATGATTAACGTTGCACTTTTGTTGTCGTCTGCAGGGATCATTGTAATCTTCAAGTGAGCATAAACTACTCAGCCTACTTTTCTACCTGGACCTGAGCAGATACAGAGAGCAAAGGGTGTAGGCGAAGAAATATACAACCTGTCCACTTGACCAGTGCCGAACTCTTCCACTGATGGGGGAATTTTTAATTTTTCAAGATTAAGATGGAAAGAAAGGAAACATCGGATGACATCCTCTCATGAACGTCGCTACGATCTGGATTGGTTGCGCGTGCTGGCCGTGCTTCTGCTGGTGCCGTTCCTGTTTGGCGTTTTGACATTTATCCCGTTCACAACGTACGTCCGTCGGCTGGGCACCCTCTCTTTTTGGGAGCACTACCTCGGCTTCTTCCGCTTCGATCTGGAACACCTGGATGGTTACTCCGGAACGTTCACGCCCGCCCACCTCTGGTTCATCCTGTTCTTGTTCGTCTTCTCGTTGGTCGCCCTGCCGCTCTTCCTGGTTTTGCGCACGGAAACAGGCCGAAGGGCCGTTAGGGCCCTGGGAACGGCTGCGCAGGCCCCGGCGAGTCTGATCGTTTGGTGTATCCCGCTGGCGCTGGTCGCCTCGCTCGACAGCCTGGGCGATAAAAATCCACTGTATTACCTCCTGGTCTTCATGTATGGATACGTGCTGGCAAGTGACAAGCGCTTCCAACCAGCGATCGACAAGTTAACCTGGGCCGCGCTGGCATACGGGCTCTTCGAAGCTGTCTTCCGGGTAATGGTGCCGCAATGGCATTATACGGAATGGACCTGGCAGTGGGCAGCGCTTGGCCTGATGTATGAGATGGGGCGCTGGTCATTGACGCTGGCCATGCTCGGGTTGGGACATCGCTTCCTTAATCGCACAAACCGTTTTCTGCGCTATGCCAGGGCAGCCGCGATGCCTTTTTATCTCTTACACATGACCTTCAGCGTGTTGGCCGGATATTTTGTCATCAAACTCAGCGCGCCTGTAGCGGTGAAGTACCTATTGATTGTTTTCAGCGCTACCGGATTGACGTTGCTTGCTTATGAGCTGGTGCGACGCTGGAATTTGACGCGCTGGTTGTTTGGGATGAGGCCCATTCAGAAAGAAATGCTCGTTCCAGCGGTCGCAAACATGGACCGCCAACCGTCGTAATTCCTGACCGGAAGAAAAAGGCATAACCGATGAAATTGAAAAGAAGAAGAGATGCCAGAATTTGCATGCTGAGATTGCATGGTTTGCTGGCTTTCCTGTTGCTCGTTGCCTTGTTTGCCTCACCACCGTCTGCTGCTGCAAAGAAAACGTTCTCCAACGAGGTCGACTTCGCTTCTCTGGATGCTTTCATCGAGGGCCAGATGGCGAAACAAGGGATTAAAGGCATCTCGCTGGCTGTCACCTCCGGGACCGAGATCGTTTATCTCAAAGGCTACGGTACTGCCGGGGAAGGCCGGCCGATGACCCCGCAAACGCCGATGTACATCGGGTCACAGAGCAAATCATTTACGGGCTTGGCGATGGCGCAGCTGGTCGAACAGGGAAAAGTGCGCCTGAATGATCCGGTGCAGAAATATATCCCCTGGTTCAAGGTTGCGGACGAGCAGGCCTCGCAGAAGATCACCGTCGCCCATCTGCTTCACCATACCAGCGGACTTTCCGAGTCGGGATTTGCTGCGGTCATTCCGGAGAATGCCTCGAAGGAAGACGCGGTTCGTATGCTTGCTTCCGCGCGGTTGACGGCGTCCCTCGGGTCCACGTTCCAATACTTCAACTACGGTTATATTGTTCTGGCGCTGGTAATCGAAAAAGCTAGCGGTCAGCCGTATGAAGAATACGTTCAGGAACACATCTTCGAGCCGCTTCAGATGACAAATACGTATACGGATCCCGCCCTTGCGCGCGAAAACGGGTTATCGCAGGGCTATAGCCGCTTCTTCGGATTTATCGTTCCGCAAGAGCAGCCCCACCGTGCTTACGAGATCAGTGAAGGGTTCATCATTTCGACCGCTGAAAACCTGGCCCATTATGCCATTGCGATGGACAATGCCGGGATGTATGAAGGGAATCAGTTGTTATCCCGCGCCGGAATGGACTTGCTTTTCTACTCCGTGCAAGGCTACGGGATGGGGTGGTTTGTTGACCACGGACATATCTTCCACGGCGGCGCGAACGAAACCTTCAAAACCTTTGTGGATGTCTACCCGTTGCGCGACCAAAGCATCGTTTTGCTGATCAATCAGGGCTATATGTTCGACCAGTACATCTCCGCCGGGCAAATTTTCAAGGGCGTAGAAGCCATTGTCCTGGGGAATGCCCCCATCCCTGTCGCGGCTGGCCCATCCGTCAAACATATCGGCTGGGTGCTGCTGGTCTTTGTCTTTGGGTTGAGCATCTTCCAGGTCCGCAATTTGCTTTCCTTACGGGGCTGGGTGGACCGCGCCCGAAGCTGGACTGTCAGAAAAAGAGTTCGGATATTGCCCTTAGTTTTCTGATCCCTACCGTTATTTTGGTGGCCGTATTCAGCGGGATCAAAGCTTATTTTGGCTATCGCTTCAACCTGACCTACCAGGTTCTCCATATGACCTCTACGCTAAGCGACGTCGCCATCCTGATGGTCGTGGGATCGGTCCCCGATTACGTGCAGGGATTTGCCAAGCTGTTCTGGGTGTTAACCGGAAGATCGAAAATGCGGGTTCTCCCGTCTTTAAGCGGATAGAGGCCCGAAAAATGCGTTAATCTGTGGACCCAACCTGTCCACTTGACCAGTTCAAAACTCCCCCTCGGGCGGGGGAGTCTTTTTTTCCCTTTGTTATATTATGGGAATGAAAGCGTACAGTAATTCCTTTGGCGCTGTCTCTTGCGAAAAAGGATACCACCTCTTTTGACGATGTAGGCAAAGGAACACAGTCGAATGACCGAACGCTCTCGTGAATTAGATAATAAAAACAAGGAGAAAGGCATGAAGAAGTTTCTCAAGTTCACCGCTATTCTGGCAGGGCTTGCCGTTCTGGCTGTCCTCGCCATCGCCCTGCTCACCCCCTGGATGGACCGCTGGGGCGCGACCGACGAAGAGGTCGCCGCCTCTTTCCCCGGCGACGCGCTGGTGCCGGAACCGGCCAGTTTCCTCAACCGCGCCATTACCATCAACGCAGCGCCCGAGTATATCTATCCCTGGATCGTCGCAGTTGGACGCCAGAAAAGGCGGTTGGTACAGCTATTCCTGGCTGGAAACCAATTTGTTGCGCTGTCCAGATGGTCAACGCGGACCGCATCCACCCGGAGTGGCAAAACCTACAGGTCGGAGACGAAGTCCAGATGTGCCCGGGCGAGTTTGCCCCGCCGCCGTACATCGTAGCGGAGATCCATCCCGAACCAGGCCATCGTGATGGGCCACCAGGAAAACGGCGAATGGGTGGACCTGTACCAGTTCGTCATCGTACCGCGAACGGACGGCACGTCCCGCCTGATCCTGCGCACCCGCACGATGGTGGTCGGCGGTTTCTGGACGATCATCCATCCGGGTGTCTTTATCATGGAACGGGAGATGCTGAACGGGATCAAAGAACGGGCCGAGCTTCTGGCGCGGACCGGGAGCCTGCCGCTGGCGGTCGAAGTGACGCCCACCCCTGAAATCTTCATCCCGCTCGAGAAGGCCATCCCCGATTTCGGCATAACCCTCGAAGGCGTCCATCTGGACGTCACCGGAGCCAGCCTGGACCCATCGTTCCCGGCCGGCTGTACGGGCGAAGAACCGGCCTGCTATCGAGCCAAGGACGGGTTCAAGATCCTATCGGTCAGGCTCGCGCCGCGCGACCTGCCCGCCGGTGACATGCTGGCTTACAAAAGTCTGCCGCCGGTCAGCGTTGGCGATGGAAGGCGGCGAAAGCGCCTCCTACGCGTATTCCACCTATGAGAACGCCTCCGGCGTCTTGACGCTTGGCTTCGAAGTCCCGCAGAGCGCGGCGGTCTTCGGCCTGCATTGGGACGAGCTGGTGGAGATCCCCCTGAACATCGAATAATAATGAAGTTGATTTCTGCCGATTTGGTATTTTTTATACGACAAGGATAGAAGAACCTGCAATGAGAAAAGGAGTACGTCATGAGAAAAAACCAATCCAGTATGACTGCAATCGGCATCGCGATCGTGCGCGGGATCGAATCGGAAAAGCCGGAAGGCCAGCGCATCTGTTACGACCCCTACGCGCGCCAGTTCGTCCACCCCTGGTTGTACCGCTTCGTGCGCTTCTTCGACAGGATCGGGTACAGCGAGATCAAAGGCCCGGGCGTGATGGGCTTCCTCACTGCCCGCGAGCGCCACATCGACGAGTTTCTCCAATGTTTCCTGGCGGAAGGGTTGGAGCAGCTGGTCCTGCTCGGGGCGGGGTTCGACGCGCGCGCCTATCGATTCGAAGAACTCAAACGGGGGGTCAAGGTCTTCGAAGTGGACCACCCCGCTTCCCAGGCGGTCAAGCTCGAAAAGCTGGAGCAGATCTTCGGGAGCTGGCCTGCGCACGTGGTCTTCGTCCCGGTCGATTTCAACAGCCAGAGTCTCGACCGGCGCCTGTTCGAATCCGGCTACGATGAACGTCTCAAAACGCTGTTCATCTGGCAGGGCGTGACTCAGTACCTGACCCCCGAAGCGGTCGAGGCCACCCTGGCCTTTATCGCGGACCATTCCGGGCCGGGCAGCGCGGTGGTTTTCGATTACATGTACCCGACCCTGCTGGACGGAACGGTCAAACACGGCGAGGTATCTAATATGCGGAGCAAGCGCTGGGCCAGCGGCGAGATGATGACCTTCGGCATCCCGCAGGGCACCGTGACCCAATTCCTGGAGCAGCGCGGCTTTACGAACGTGCTCGACGCTGATGCAAAGTACCTGCACGAGACCTATTTCAAAGGCGAAAACGCCAAACGGACGGTGTCCGATGGGTATGCGATCGCCTCGGCGGTGATCCGATGTCAAAACAAAACCAGGTCATGAATACTGTGTCACAAACCAGGTCCGGCAAGAAGAATGAAAAGGCGCCTTCGTTCATGGTTCCGATCTTCAAGCTGCCTGTTTTCCTCTATCGACTTAACCTGGGCTGGTTATTGGGCATGCGCTTCATGCAGATCACGCATGTTGGCCGTCGCAGTGGAAAGGTGCGCAGGACCATCCTGGCGGTTTTGCGGTACGATGAGAAATCCAAAGAGCTTTTGGCAGTTTCCGCCTGGAAAGGGAGTGACTGGTATTTCAACATCAAGGCATCCCCCGCCCTGCAACTGGAGAGCGGATTTGTCCGTTACATCCCGAAACAGCGCAACGTATCGCCGGAAGAGATTACCACTGCGTTCCTGGCCTATCGGAGGCAGCACCCGGTCTTTAGCCGGATTATCTGCCGGATCCCTGGTTGGAAATGGGATTCGAGCTATGAGGAGTTTCTTGAATTAGCACGCACACTGCGCGGCGTAGCGTTCGCGCCAGAGTAGAAGGTTGTGGGTGAGGCTTCCAGCCCGCCGATCTTATGATAGCTTAGCTGCGTGCGATTTCCCGAAAGATCTCATACAAGAAAATAACCGTTCCGGCAAGCTTTTAGCGGGATGCTAAGGGCTTGTGTAAGAATAACTTCCCGGTGACTTGTTGATCAGCGAGCCCTATTGCTTTGCCATCAAGCCCTGTGACTTTGTCGTCTCGCGTGATGGGTTAGTCATCGAGCCTTATGACTTAGTCATCACGCGTGATAGGTTCGTCATCAAGTCTTATAACTTTGTCGTCGCGCATGACGGGTTAGTCATCACGCGTGATGGGTTTGTCGTCGTGTGTGATGACTTTGTCGTTGCGCGTGATGGGTTAGTCATCGAGCTTGATGACTTTGTCATCGCGCGTGATAGGTTTGTCATGAGACGTGATGGGTTTGTCATCACGTGTGGGAGGTTTGTCGTTTCGTGTTTTCTTTCACAAGATTACACAAATGTAGGTTGACATCTGACCGGTTTGCCGCGATACTGTTGCCATTCTGGCGGGCAACCCCGGAAAAACCATTACCCCTCTGAAAAGGAGAAAACCATTATGGCCAGGAAATCCTACCCAAACGATGTGCTCGAACAGGCTCAGGCGGTGTTCAGCGCCTGGATGCAGATCAACTCTACCCAGGCCTTCGGCACCTTGACCCCCATTGTGCTGGACACTGAACTTTCGAGCGCGATCGGGGTCCAGAAACAGATCACTGATCTGGAGACCCAACTGGTCGACCTGCGCAACCGGCGCGATGCGGTCAACGCGAACTTGTGGAGCATGCTGAAGCGGGCGCGCTCCGGCATGAAAGCCATCTACGGCGACGACTCGTCACAGTACGAGATGATCGGCGGGACGCGCATGAGCGAGCGCAAAACCCCAACGCGCCAGACGACCGCGGCCTGAGCACCGGCAGCCTCCCCAAAGGGGAGGCTCTTTTTTACTCCGCTAGGGGGCCTAACAAATCCTAGGAATTTCCAAATACATTCAAAAAATTATTTTGTTATAGTACAAACACACATTTTTAACTTCGAACAGTATTACACCGCAAGGTTGTATTTCTGATGCGCGTTCACTGTCAGAAATAACCGAAAAAATGGGTGTGCGTCGGGGCGCACGCCCCGACGCACACCCATTTTTTCGGGATTTTATGGGAACTTTGATTTGTAACCGGACCGGAAAAACATTGAGAAAATTGAGGACGAATTGTATAGTTGTATTTTTCAACGCAGTTTGTACAATAAGACTGGGGTCGCTCAAATCGCAATCCTTGGCCGGCCCGCAATCCTGCATCGCACGAGGTTCATATGACAACGGAAGGCCGGGAAACCAACGCTGTTCGTCCCATCGAGGCGGATTCCATCCATTCCCTTCAAAATACAAGCTCTTATACCAAGCAAGCGCCCCGGATTTCGGCCAGGCAGCTCTCTCCCTTGCGCCTGCTCGTGGTCATTATCGCGGGGATCTTCCTGGCGGAAGTGGTCGCCATGGTGATCGTCTATCTTCTCGCGCCGCTGCCCTACGTCCAGCTTACCCTGATCGACGCCGGGGTCATGACGGCGATGATCACCCCTCTGCTTTATTTTCTATCTTTTCGTCCCCTGCTGCGCTACATCCAGAAGAGCCAGCGCGCCGAAACGGATCTGCTGCGTTCGCTGGCCCTGCAAGAAAGATTCTTCGACAGCATCGATACGCTGATCGCCTACATGGACCGTGACTTCAACTTCATCCGGGTCAACGAGGCCTATGCCAGGTCGGACGGGCGCCAGCCCGAGGATTTTGTGGGCAGGAACCACTTCGAGCTGTACCCTCACCCGCAAAACCAGGCCATCTTCCAGCGGGTGGTCGATCGCGGGGAGGCCTATTCCGTCCACGAAAAGCCGTTCGAGTATCCGGAGCAGCCGGAGCGCGGGGTCACCTACTGGAACTGGAGCCTGCTCCCGGTTCGAGGGACGAGCGGCGTCGTCGAGGAAGTTGTGCTCAGCATGATCGACGTCACCGAGCGCGTCCGCGCCGAACGGAAGAACCGCCAGCTCTCCCGCATCGTCGAGCAGACCGCCGACACGGTGATGGTGACCGATTGCGACGGGGTCATCGAATACGTCAACCCGGCCTTCGAGCACATGACCGGCTACACCGGGGAAGAGGTCCGGGAAAAGACTCCCAGGATCCTCAAATCGGGCATTCATGACCGGCAGTTCTACGAGAATCTATGGACGACCATCCTCAGCGGGCGGGTCTTTCAAGCCGAGATTTCCAACCGCAAGAAGGACGGGGAGCTGTACTACGCGGTGAAAACGGTGACGCCGCTGCGGGACGAGCACGGCGATATCATCAACTTCGTCGCCACGGGCAAAGACATCACCGAGCACAAGCGGGCGGAAGAAAAGCTGCGCCAAGCTTACGATGAACTGGAACTGCGCGTGCAGGAACGCACCGAGGAGTTGCGGATCGCCAATTCCGAGCTGGAGGACGAGATCGCCGTGCGTGAACAGGCGGAGCAGGTAATCAAGGAAAGTGAGGAAAAATACCGCAGCCTGTTCAACAACATGAGCGAGGGGTTTGCCCTGCACGAGATCATCCTGGACATGGACGGCAAACTGTGCGATTACCGTTACCTGGAACTAAACGATGCCTTCGAAAGGCTGACCGGTATTTCGCGTGAGAAAGCAGTCGGTAAAACGGTCAAAGAAGTCCTGCCGGACGTCGAGCCTTATTGGGTCGATACATACGGCAAAGTGGCGCTGACCGGCAAACCGGTTCACTATGAAAACTACGCTGCTCCGCTGGAACGCTGGTACGAAACCTATTGTTATTCTCCCCAGAGGAACCAGTTTGCGGTCGTATTCTTTGATGTCACCGAGCGCAAACTGGCCGAAGAAGCGCTGCGCGAGAGCCGGGAACGGTTGGAGCGGGCGCAGGAAATCGCTCATCTTGGTAGCTGGGAGCTCGATGTGCTCAACAACCGGCTTTCCTGGTCGGACGAAGTCTATCGGATTTTTGGCCTTGAGCCACAGGAGTTTGGCGCCTCCTATGAAGCCTTTCTAGAGGCCGTATATCCCGACGATCGCGCTGCAGTAGACGCGGCCTATTCTGGTTCGATAGAAGAAAGAAGAGACAGTTACGAAATCGAACATCGCGTGGTCAAGCGCTCAAGCGGGGAGGTTCGCATCGTCCATGAAAAGTGTGAGCACTTCAGGGATGAATCCGGTCGTATCATTCGCTCCGCCGGGATGGTGCACGATATCACCGAACGCAAGCGGGCGGAAGAGGCGCTGCGCACTGCGCGCGACGAGCTGGAGTTGCGCGTCCAGGAACGGACGAAGGAACTGGTAGGGGAGCGGACCCGCCTGAAGAATATCCTGGACACCATCCCCGATGGGGTCTATATCGTCAACCAGGAATACGAAGTCGAGTACACCAACCCGGTCATCGAACGGGAGTTCGGCATAGTAAACGGGCGCAGGTGTTTTGCTTACTTCCATGACCTGGCGGAGCCATGTTCGTGGTGTAAGAATGAGGAAGTCTTTGCCGGTATGCCGTTCAAGGGAGAATATACTTATGCCAAGAACAATAAATCCTACGAGATCTTCGATGCGCCGCTGGTCAATGCGGATGGCGGCCTTTCCAAATTAAAGCTTCTGCACGATATCACCCAGCGCAAAAAGATGGAACAGGAACTTGAACAAAGGAATCAGGAACTGCAGGTTGCCAGTTATGCAGAACGGAAACAGCGCCAGGCAGCGGAAACTTTGCGCGCCGCCACCCAGGCGCTGACTCAATCACTGGACCTTGACAAGGTGTTGAACACCCTTTTAAAACACGTCACCGCTTTGGTTGAAACTGATTTGGCCAGCATTGGCTTCGTCGAGGATGAAACACGCCTTGTAGCACACGTTTCACGAGATGGCGATAAAGGTGCAAAAGCGGACCGCGCTCCAATCTTCCCCATTGACGCGAAAACGGATTTATTTTTCCAAAGGGTTGCCAGGTCGCGCAAAAGCTTGATCGTCCGGGATGCAACCAATGATCCTGACTGGATCAACTACCCGGGCGTCGAGCCGGTCCGCAGCTGGATGGGGGTCCCGATCCTGGTCAATGAAAAGGTCATTGGGGTGGTGCTTTTAGGCAAGGTCGAGCGCGGCTTCTTCAACAGGGAACATGCCCAATCGGCCGAAGCGCTGGTCAGCCAGGCGGCGGTGGCGATTTAAAATGCCTGGTTGTTCGAGCAGGTCCGCGCCGGGCGCGAGCGCCTGCAGTTGCTCTCCCGGCGGCTGGTGGAAGTGCAGGAGTTGGAACGCCGCTACATCGCCCGTGAGCTGCACGACCATGCCGGGCAAAGCCTCACCTCGCTCATGCTTGGCCTGGGGCTTTTGGAAAAAGGAATCGGGCCGGACCCGGACACACAGGCTCAGACCAGGAAGTTGAAATCACTCACGAATGACATCCTGGAAGACCTGCATCGTCTGGCAGTGGATTTGCGCCCGGCCAGCCTGGACCATCTCGGGTTAGTCCCAGCCCTGGATCAATTGGTCAACTCATTCCAGGGGCATGAGCAATTAGAAATGAAGTTCAAATCGGTAGGGCTTCGCGAGGCTACCCGCCTGTCGAACGAGGTCGAAACGACGCTTTACCGGATCGTCCAGGAGGCACTGACAAATGTGACCCGCCACGCCAAAGCGACTCGTGTGGATGTCATTCTGGAGTTGCGAGGGAATGCAATCGTCCTTATTGTAGAAGACAATGGAATAGGGTTTGATGTAACCTTCTCGCCCGGTAACGAACACCTTGGGCTGATCGGTATGCGGGAGCGGACCGAAATGTTGGGAGGAAACCTGACCTTGGAAAGCATCGTAGGAAGTGGAACGATTCTCGTTGTGGAGGTCCCCAATGCCGATACGTATCCTGTTAGCGGATGACCATAGCATCCTGCGCGCTGGCCTGCGAGCGCTGCTAAATGCTGAACCCGACTTCGATGTGGTCGGAGAAGTTGCAGATGGAAACCAGGTTTTGCAGCTGGCTTCCGCCCTGCATCCCGACCTGGTCCTGATGGATGTCAGTATGCCGGGCCTGGGAGGCATCGAGGCGACGAAACGCCTCAAGGAAATCCTGCCTGAAACCCGTGTATTGATCCTGACTGTCCACGAAGATGAAACGCTCTTGCGCAGTGCCATCCAGGCGGGCGCTTCCGGTTACGTGATCAAGCGCGCCGCAGAGACCGAGTTGATCGCTGCGATCCAGGCGATTTCGCGCGGCGATATGTACATCCATCCCGCTATGACCCGCTCCCTGCTAAAAGAACTCACCCCTGAGCAGCCTCCGAAAAACAATCCGGATCCCCAGCCAACCCTGACAAAACGCGAGATCGACGTGCTGCGCCTGATCGCGCGCGGTTATACCAACAGCCAAATCGCCTCCCGGTTGTCGCTGAGTGTCCGTACCGTGGAGGGCCATCGCGCCAACTTGATGGACAAGCTCAACCTGCACAGCCGGGTCGAACTGGTAGAGTATGCGGAACGGCAGGGACTCCTGGATTAGGTTTTATCGGAGGACTTAACCATTTCCTGAAAAGATCCCGAAAAAGGAGTGCGTGCCCAGCACGCACTCCTTTTTCGTATATCTCGAATCCGCGAAAATAGCTGCTTATCCGATAAAAGCAGGTATTTTCTACGCGGTTCCTGCAGGAACTGCGTAGGTATTTAATCACAACCTGCTCCGTATTTTTTCCCCAGCTTTCCTGTTTCAAAATCCCTTAATTTCTACGCTTACGAAGCGACCTTGAAATCGCTATATTGAATATGGATACCCTCCCGCGGATTTGCTCCAGGCAGCCTGCTCCTTGCCCGCGCCAGAAAATTGAGTGCAATAGATGACGTCCATTCCGTTCCCACCGATCCCCCCTGATACCGCCCAAGCCTCCGAAGCGGCTTTTGGAAAAGACCACCCCTATCTCAAGATTGGAGACGGGCTGACGGTGGTCTTTTCTGACGTCGATCTGGAAGGGCTCGCTTCGGTAGATGCTGCGCTGGCGGAGGCTTTCTGGCCTTATTCGCTGGCGACTGTCCTGCAGTATTGGGAGGATCTGACCGACCGCCAAATGGCGAACGCCACCCGCACCCGCGTAGACCTGAAATATGCGCTCCACCTGCCACTGGTCTTTCCAGGGATGAGACCTTCCGGGTTGTGCTCCTTTCGCCAGCGGGTGTTGCGCAGCGAAACTGGGAAAGAGGCGCTCCAGCAAGTAGTAAGCCGCCTGGACCGTTTTATCGGAAACCCGGAGAAGCTCCCTTCGGACCCGGATTTGATCATCGACGCCATTTGCGCGATCAGCCGCTGGGAAACCGTTTTCGGGACCATGAATAGCGCCGTCGAGGCCCTGGCAGCCAGCCACCCAGAGTGGTTGCGCTCCATTGCATTGCCACACTGGTACAGGCGTTATTACTACAAACAAACCTCAGGGCATTTTTCCCGCGTATCCAAGAACATCGCCGCCAGCTTTCAATCGATCAGGGAGGATGGCCGGCATTTATTGGAAATCGCTGAGAAATCCGAAAATCCGGATCTTTTGCAACTTCCGGAAATCCGGGCTCTCTGCCAGGAATGGCAGTCCCAGTTCGAAAAGGATAACGACCGGTCCAGGTCGCGCTTCCAGCCGTGTTCAAATTGCGACAACCGCTATCAGCCATTATGAAGTTAGAACGGAAAGGAGGTCAAGAAAAAATGCACTTTATCCACTTGTACCCACGGGGAGCAAGTGACTCAAACTTTTGCTTCAAAAATCATTGAACCCACCAGAAAAGGAGATAACCATGTTAAGTCGAAAACATCTAAACATCATGCTCTCAACCATGATGATTCTGTCCCTCCTGCTAACGGGGACCTTCCAGGCAAGCGCCCAAAAGGTGCAGGCGCCGGACGGAGCAGGCAACGGCAGCGCTTCTGCGATGCCGATGAGTCCTACGGACGAGTCGAAAGTTCCTCATTACTTCGGCCCGTACCCCAACTGGGCCAACAGCCCGCTCACCCTTCCGGATGCCACGGTCACAATCACAGGCAACGGCAGCGGAGCTGAGGCGGTTGCCACAGTCGGCGCCAACGGCGCCATCACGTCCATCACGGTGACCAATCCCGGGCACGACTACACCAACGCGAAGGCCGATATCACCGGCTCCGGTACGGGCGCGATGGCCGATTTGACCATCGTCAAGAAAGGTGCTGTCGTCTCCGTTACAGTGAACTCACCCGGCTCAGGCTATACGGCGCCCGCGGTTTCCTTCAGTGGGAACGGCGGCGCGGCGGCGATTGCGTATGGCGGCGTTGAACAAGTCTTCGTCGCCAGCGGCGGCAGCGGCTACGTCATGCCGGTGGTCGACTTCGACCTGCCGGATGGACCGGGCGGCGTGCAGGCCAAAGGCCATGCCGAAATGGATGCGAACGGCACGATCACGGCCGTCATCGTAGACAGCCCCGGCTCCGGCTATTCGTTCGCGCCGGGCGTCGCCATCCATAACGGCACGCTGTTCGACCCCATCTCAGGCGCAACTCCGGCCCAGGCGACCACTACCCTGTCCATCCAATCGATTGGGCTGGAAGAGTTCGGCGCTAACTACAACAAGGCGCCTGATGTGACCATCAGCGACCCGACCGGAACGGGGGCGACCGCCACGGCCGTGCTCGATAACGGGATCATTTCTGCGATTACCTTGAAGAAACCCGGCTCGGGCTACATTATCCCTGGTATGCGCAAGTTCGTCGACACGTTGCCAGGCCTCACTGAGGCTGGCATGAACAACCTGGGGCAGTACCTGCCGGTAGCTGTGCCTGACACGACCACCTTCCCCGGCACAGACTACTACGAGATTGCTTTGGTCCAGCACCGCGAGCAGATGCACTCCGACCTGCCGGAAGGCACGCTGCTGCGTGAGTACGTGCAAATTTCTACAGGCGTTGTTCCCGGCAAGCAAGTTGCTCTCTATAATGAGATGCTTGATGGGTCACAACAGTTGATCGCAGGTCATACAGGGGTTGATGACCCTCATTACCTCGGCCCGGTCATCGTAGCACAGAAAGACCGCGCGGTGCGCATCACCTTTTACAACCTGCTGCCCACCGGTGCCGATGGCGACCTCTTCCTGCCGGTGGATTCCACCTTCATGGGCTCCGGCATGGGTCCAGACTCGATGATGGAGGGGTACGATCCACGCGCGACGACCGGCGGCTCGGTCACAGATATGGTACGTAACCCGATGTGCGACCAGTATCCCAAGCCTGCGGATTGTTTCAAAGACAATCGCGCTACGCTGCACCTGCACGGCGGCATCACGCCCTGGATCAGCGATGGCACCCCTCATCAATGGATCACGCCTGAAAATGAGAACACCCCTTACCCGCAGGGCGTGAGCGTGCAGTCCGTGCCCGATATGGTGGGCGCAGATGCTGTTGCTGCTGGCGTACCCGATTGCTCAGAGCCAGACGATGGCTGCATGAGCTTCTACTACACCAACCAGCAGAGCGCCCGCTTGATGTTCTATCACGACCATGCCTGGGGCATCACCCGACTGAACGTATATGCCGGTGAGGCTGCGGGTTATCTGATCGAGGATCCGGTAGAACAGGCGCTGGTTGCGAATGGCACCATCCCTGCGGACCAGATTCCGCTGATCGTGCAGGAGCGCACCTTCGTCCCGGATGAAGCCCAGCTTTATTGCAGGACCCAACCTGGGATACCGCCCGCTGGGGCACCAAAGGTAACTTCTGGTACCAGCACGTCTACATGCCGGCACAGAACCCCAATGACCCGAGCGGCATGAGCGCCTACGGGCGCTGGATGTACGGCGCCTGGTTCTGGCCGCCCCAGACTGACCTCAAATACGGACCGATCGACAACCCGTACTATGACGCGAGCTGTAACCTGGACAATCCGGCCACCTGGCAGTACGACACCGACCCGTTCTGCGAGCCGCCACAGATCCCCGGCACAACCCTTCTCTCGGCCGGCATGGAGCAGTTCAACGATACCCCTATCATCAACGGCACGGCTTACCCGACCGTCACGCTGGAGCCGAAGGCTTATCGCCTCCGCATCCTGAACGCCGCCAACGACCGCTTCTTCAACTTCCAGTGGTACGTAGCGGACGCAACCTCGGCCAGCACAGGACTGAACGCCAACGGTGAGGTCATCGGTGGGACCGAAGTCGCATTGAAGGCCGACGAAGTGGCGGCCGCCCAGCTCGACCCGGTGGTCTTCCCGACTCCGGACCTGAACCTGAGCCCGGCTGGCCCCGACTGGATCCAGATCGGCACCGAGGGCGGTTTCCTGCCCAAGCCGGCCGTCATCGATGGCCAGCAGGTCACCACCTGGATCACCGACCCGACCCGCTTCGACGTCGGCAATGTGGACCAGCACTCCCTGACCATCGCTCCGGCGGAACGCGCCGATGTGATCGTAGACTTCTCGAAGTTCGCCGGTCAGACCCTGATCCTGTACAACGACGCCCCTGCCGCTTTCCCGGCCCGGGTGCCGAGCTACGACTACTACACCGGTTATCCGGACCAGTGGCCTAACGGCCCCTCCACCATCCTGCCGGGCTATGGCCCCAACACCCGCACCATCATGCAGGTCAAGATCGCCGGCACGCCACAACCCGCCTTCAACCTATCCAAACTGCAGTCTGCCTTTCTCCACAAGGCTGACGGCTCCGGCGCCTTCGAGGCTGGCCAGCACCCGATCATCGTCGGGCAGGCGGCTTACAACTCTGCCTACGGCACCAACTTCGCCGCCAGCGGCAACTGCTCTGACCTCAACGGCACGAACAAGTGCGACGGGTTCCTGCGCATCAACCAGTACGGCGGCCAGCCGTTCCGCTTCGACACGCTGCTTGGGCCACAGCTCAAGGTGATGGTCGAGCCGAAGGCGATCCACGACGAAATGAACTCCACCACCTTCGATCCGTATGGCCGGATGACGGCAAACCTGGGCATCGAAGCAACCCCGCCAACGCCAGGCTTGACCAACTTCAACCCAATGCCCTACGTGTACCCGTCGAATGCGATCATCGACGCCACCAACCTGCCAATGGCCGCCGTATTTGACGAGGCTCTGCAGGAATATCAGGATGTGAAGGTGACGCCGATCTCTACCGGCGACGATGGGTCGCAAATCTGGAGGATCACCCACAACGGGGTCGACACGCACCCGATCCACTTCCACCTGTACGATGTGCAGCTGCTCAACCGGGTGACCTGGGACAATATCATCATCCAGAACGATCCCAATGAACTGGGTTGGAAGGATACGATCCGGGTATCACCGCTCGAGGACACCACTGTTGCCCTGCGGCCGATCATCCCGACCCTGCCCTGGGAGCTACCCAACAGCGTCCGGCCACTCAGCCCGATGGATCCGCTGTTCGACGGAGTTGACCCGCTCAACCCCCAGATCGGCGACCACGGCGTGCTCGCCAGCGCCACACTGGGTGACCTGCTCGGGATCGGCATCCCGCCCTCCAACGGTCAGGGCGAGCCGGTCGATATCGTGAACCACCTGGTCAACTTCGGCTGGGAGTACGTCTTCCACTGCCACATCCTCTCCCACGAGGAGATGGACATGATGCAGCCGGTGTCGGTGGCCATGCCGCCAGTAGCACCCTCTGGTCTGACATTCACCGATAATTTGGACGGCACGGCAACGCTGGCATGGACCGACAACTCGGTCGCCGAAACAGCCGTACGTGATCCAAACATCGACGGATGGAGTTGCCTGGTCTGAGGTTGACAGAATTGATGTACCGCTAACCATGGGCCCGAACTCTACCGGTCCGATGAGCTATGACCTCTCCAGTTTTGCGAATGGCGACCAGTATCGCGTCGTCGCCGAGAACACCGTGGGCGATAACTTCAACTACGCCAACCCGGGCGTCAACGAGATCGCGGCCCCGGACACGGGCTTCCCGCACATCACCGTCAGCTCGAACTCGGAAGTGCTCATCGTTGGTGGAGTATCTGCCCCTGCAGCGCCGACCGATCTGACAGCCACGCTGGATGAAACCGTTCCGCAAGTCAACCTGAGCTGGGCGGACAACGCCACCGACGAAACCGGCTACGTAGTCGAACGTTCAGACAACGGCGCAGGGTTCGCACCCATCGCAACACTTGCTGTAGACAGCGTGGACTATGCCGACACGACAGTGGCTTTTGGCAACGTCTACGAGTACCGGGTAGCCGCTGTGAACGGCGGAGGCTCCAGCTACTCGAATATTGTCCCAGTAGATTGGACTGGAGCTGCTCCTGCAGCACCGACCAACCTGGCGGCCAGCATATTGTCCGCTACCGAGGTGCAACTCGACTGGACCGATAACGCCATCAATGAAACAGGCTTCATCGTCGAGCGGTCCGACAACGGTGGAGCGTTCGCTGTCATCGCCAATCTTCCTGCCGACGCTGTAACTTACGTCGATGGGATGGTGGCAGCCGGCAATAGCTACACCTACCAGGTCGCTGCCACAAGCGGCGCAGGCCAGTCCGGCTACTCGAACCAGGCCAGCGTAAGCATCACCGTTCCGGATGCCCCGCTCAACTTGTCGGCAAGCAACATCACACGGTCTGGGTTCACGCTCACCTGGGAGTACCCCTTCACCCAACCTGACGGTTTCGAGGTCCAGGTTTCTACGAACAGCAACTTCAACTCCATCGTGCAGACCTTCCCCGATGTTGGCGCGGATCTGACTTCGCTGGCGATCAGCGGACTGAGCCGCAACACCCGCTACTACGTCCGCATCCGAGGCTTCAGCGCCATTGGCATAGGGCCGTGGTCGACAACACTACAGGTGAGAACTTCCAACAAATAGCTCAATTTACACAGAATTATGGGGGAGGGAGCCATCCCTCCCCCAAGCTGGAGGCTTCTGCCAAAGGATATTTCGAACTTGTTCGATCCCTACTTTTTGACGGGGAAGGAGGTGCAAAACAGAGATAATGATCAACGCAAATACCCTTTTCGAACACCATATCTCGTTCATTTTTTCAAAAGGAAGCCATCATGATAACCAGACGAGACTTTCTAAAACTTAGCGGTGCAGGCATCCTATCATTGTATGCCGCTCCGCGTGGCAAATTCATTCAGCGTGTTATTGCCGCTCCCATTTCGGGGGGAACACTCGATCCTTTGTCCGTTCCCAAATTCCAGACTCCCATGCTGATCCCGCCGGCCATGCCCCGGGCTGGTAAAGTAAAAAAGAAGATGGCCAAGAACATCGATTATTACGAGATCGCTGTTCGCCAGTTCCAGCAGCAGATTTTGCCGGTTGGATATCCCGCCACGACGGTGTGGGGGTATGGTCCGGCAACCGCCCAGAACGGGCCTGCTATCTTCAATGCGCCTTCCCTGACGATCGAAGCCAAGTACAACAAGCCGGTGCGCGTCAAATGGATCAACGAGCTGGTGGATGCGAACGGAGATTATCTACCGCATCTGTTGCCGGTCGACCAGACGTTGCATTGGGCCAACCCACTAGGCGGCCTCTCCGGCCGCGACAAGCGCCCCACTTTCTCTGAGATACCAGGTCCGTACACCGGCCCGGTGCCGCTAGTCACTCACGTTCACGGTGCGGTGGGCGTTGGCGATGAGAGCGACGGGTATACCGAAGCATGGTACCTGCCAAACGCGAGAAATATCCCGAACGGTTATGCCATCGTAGGAACCTGGTATGACTACTTTGCTGGTAAGGCCAAGACCGCTTTCGGCGAAACCTGGGGTTCCGGCTTTTCCACATTCCAATTCCCCAACCTGAACCGCGCTTCTACCATTTGGTATCACGATCATGCCTTAGGGATGACGCGCCTGAACGTGTACGCCGGCCCGGCGGGGTTCTACATCATCCGCGGCGGGCCATCAGATGCTGTGCTTGACTCCCGTTCTGGAACAGCGGCTGTCCTGCCTGGTCCGGCTCCGGCTCTCGGTGATGCGCCCGGTACGACTTACTACGAGATCCCGATCGCCATCCAGGACCGCGCTTTCAACACGGATGGGTCCCTGTTCTACCCGGATACGCGCGCCTTTTTTGACGAATACTTTGGACCTTACATCCCCGAGACAGACCTGTCTCCGATCTGGAACCCTGAGTTCTTCGGCAACATGATGATGATCAACGGGAACACCTGGCCCTTCCAGACCGTGGAGCAGCGCCGCTATCGCTTCCGCTTCCTGAATGGCTGCCAGTCGCGCTTCCTGATCCTGGACTTCAACCAGATTCCGGGCGTGGAAGTCTGGATGATCGGAAACGAGGGCGGCTTCCTGGCTGCTCCAGTCAACATCACCGCGGACCACAATAACCGGCTTCTTATGGGCCTGGCAGAGCGTGCGGATGTGATCGTCGATTTCAGTAATGTTCCACTTGGTCGACACATTCTTGCCAACGTTGGCCCGGATGAACCATTTGGCGGTGGGGACCCAGATGATGATTTTGAAGCAGCCGATCCCGACACGACTGGCCAGATCATGGCCTTCGACGTGGTCCCAGCAGTCGCGGCCGACCCCTCTACGCCTCCGCAATTCCTGCAACTCCCGGCGCTCGCACCGCTTCCGGCGCCAGTAAAGACGCGGCCCCTGGCACTGCTCGAGATGATGTCCGATTTTCACGATGGCCCGGCGGAAGCGGTTTTGGGTATGGTAGACATCGATGGCAATCCCATGCACCAGATGTGGATGGACCCGGTCACCGAAAACCCGGGTGTCGGCGATACGGAAGTGTGGGAGTTTTATAACTTCACAGCGGATGCGCATCCGATGCATGTCCACGAAGTGACGTTTGAGGTGGTGAACCGTCAGGCGCTTGTTACAAATGAAGATGGCGAAACCGAAGCGCCTGCCAGGTTGGTTGGAGACCCGCGACCACCGGAAGCGTGGGAGAGCGGCTTCAAGGACACGGTCATTGCCTACCCTGGGGAGGTCACCCGCATTCGAGCCCAGTTCAACACTCCCGGCCAGTTTGTCTGGCACTGCCATATCGTGGAGCACGAGGACAACGAAATGATGCGACCCTACCGTATTGGTCCGAAAGATCCAGATGCTCCAAGCTAAAAGGGTGGATTTAGATTTTTTCATTTCCTGAGATATTTATAGTTATCACGAGCAGATTATTTTAAAAGTAAGAATGCTCTGGGAGGGGGCTCCTCTCCCACAGCGTATAACGAAAAAATTTTGCCTTAACGATGTAACAAAGATATCACAAAGTGTCCTTAATAAAGGATGTTTCTTCCTTCCACCTCTGTTGCCCATAAGCCCAGAGACAAACAACAAAAGGAGATCAACATGAAAAAGTTGTTATACATCACGATCGCGCTGGCCCTGGTCGTTGGCCTGTTCCTGGCCGGGCAGCAAGCGCCCGCACTGGCCCAGGAATCAAGCGCCGCGCCTGATAATATGGTTGCCTTAGGGAAGGCGATCTTCTTCGACCAGAACCTGTCGATAAATGGCACCCAATCTTGCGCGTCTTGCCATGCTCCGGAAACCGGTTTCACCGGGCCGGACTCGCAGGTGAACGCGAGCACTGTCATTTATCAGGGCTCGTTGCCGAATCATTTTGGTAACCGTAAGCCGCCTGCTTCCGCTTATGCAGGCGATAGCCCCGATCTCTATTTCGACGAGCAGGACGGGGGCTGGTTCGGCGGCATGTTCTGGGACGGTCGCGCCACAGGCTGGACGCTTCACGATCCGCTAGCCGAGCAGGGTCAGGGTCCGTTCCTGAATCCATTGGAGCAGGCGCTTGCCAACCCCCAGGTCTTGTGTGTCCGCGTCAAGCAGTCCGACTACGCCAGTTTGTTCGAGCAGGTTTGGGGACCCGGTTCGCTTAATTGCGCTAAAGATCTCAATGCTGTCTATGAGCGCATTGGTCGCTCCGTTGCAGCTTACGAGCGCAGTGCGGAGGTCAACCCATTCAGCTCGAAGTTCGACCTGTTCTGGGACAACACCAAAGCCGCTGGCAAAGACGTGACCAAAATCAAGTGCGGCACGGGCGGCATGGGCGGTGGAATGGGTGGCGGCATGGGCGGCGCTCAGGGTTGCCCTGGCGGTGGGATGGATCCCAATCGTTGGATGGCTTTTCGCAACTTTGGACTCACTGATACCGAGCTCCAGGGACTGGCCGTTTTCAACGATCCCAGCCGGGCGGACTGCGCCTCCTGCCACAGCCTCCAGCCGGGACCCGATGGTTACCCGTTGTTCACCGACTTCGGCTACGACAATATTGGCGTTCCCAAAAACCCGGAGAACCCTTTCTATGCTATGCCACCTGCCTGGAATCCTGATGGCGAGACCTGGGTGGACTATGGCCTGGGCGGTTTCCTTAAGAGCGCCGGATACCCAGTGGAAATTTACGAAGCAGAGTTGGGAAAAGTCAAGGTGCCCACCCTGCGCAACGTAGACTTGCGTCCCTCGGACGATTTTGTGAAAGCTTACGGGCATAACGGTTACTTCAAATCGCTTGATGAAATCGTTCTCTTTTACCACTGGCGCGGGATGATGGATAATGGCTGCATGGGTGGTGGAATGGGAGGTGGTATGGGCGGAGGCTGCGAAGGGATGGCTGGCATGTTCCCGCCTCCCGAAGTGGACCAGAACCGGGCCGAGTTGCCGGTGTTCCCCCGTCCGCAGGTCGACAATATCGTGGCTTTCCTGAAAACCCTTTCGGACGGTTATCAACAATAGACTATTCCTGTTCTGGGGAGGTACGTACCTTCCCCAGTTTACATACCAATGCCTTTGTTGAAACCAGTCGAAACCCGGTTTCAGCATAAATCTAGAAAAGGAGATTTACAATGACACCGCGAAAAATTAACCGCCGTGATTTCTTACGCATTGCTGGTGTTAACGCCGCAGCATTACTCGGAGTCAGATTTAGATTCCCGGCACTGATGGATGAGCCCTTTGTGCCGGAAGCGGAGATTGCTATCACCGCGGCAGAGAAGACCGTGCAGATCCTGTCTGGCGCCCAGACGCGCGTATGGAGCTATGCGGGGGAATTGTTGAGCGGCTCTGGCGTGACCGTGCAAAACCTGCCCGGCAACTACCTCGGCCCGATCCTGCGCGTCAAGAGCGGGACGAAACTGCGCATCTATTTCCACAACAACCTTGCCGAAGACAGCGTCATCCACCCGCACGGCCTGCGCGTGCCGGAGAACTGTGATGGCTCACCGATGCAGGCCATCGGTCCGGGCGAGACCAAGGTGTACGAGTTCCAGGTGATCGACCGGGCTGGGCCGTACTGGTTCCATCCCCACCCGCACATGCGCACCGCAGAGCAGGTGGCAATGGGCATGGCCGGGCTGTTCCAGGTTTGGGAAGATGAAGAGGAATTAGCTGTACCAGGCGCGAGCACCGGCGCCAATGATATCCCCGTCATCATCCAGGACCGGACATTCGACAGCTACAACCAGATCCTGTACCAGCCGAACAACATGTGGGGCTATCTGGGCAATCGCATCCTGGTCAACGGGACGCTCAACGCGACCTTCTCGCTGGAGCCGCGTGCATATCGTTTGCGCATCCTCAATGGCTCGAACGCCCGCACCTACAAGCTGGCCTGGAGCAACGGTATGCCCCTGGACGTTATCGGCACCGACGGCGGTTTGCTGCCCGCGGTAGCTTCCAGGAATTATGTAATGCTGATGCCGGGCGAAAGGGTTGACATCTGGGCGGACTTCACCTCGCTGGCGCGAAAGCAAGTGATTTTGCGCAGCCTCTCCTTCGACCCCGGCGGGGGGATGATGGGTGGAGGCGGCGGTGGAATGGGAGGGGGCGGGGGCGGTATGGGCGGCGGAGGCGGTGGTGGAGGGGGCGGTATGGGATCTGGAATGTCCATGGGCGCCGCTTTCGACATTCTAAAAGTGAACGTTGGGCGGAAAGCAACCTCGAGGCCCGCTCTGGGATCTCTACCTGACCTGCCAGTCCACTACAACGCCGCCAATGTCTCCAACTACGCCTCTCCGCGTACGTTTACGTTGGACATGCGCCAGATGGTTTGGACGATTAACGGGCAAGTCTATGAAATGATGGGAGTAGCTGACGATGAGATGGTCTACCTGGGCGATACGGAGGCTTGGCAGTGGATCAACAATACTCCCATTCCGCACCCGATGCACATCCACAATGTCCAGTTCCAGGTGGTCGAGCGCACAGCCTCCACCTTTAGCAGCTATGCAACCGTCAACCAGGGATTCGTGGATAGCGGCTGGAAGGATACCGTCCTGGTCTGGCCGGGCGAACGCGTCAAGGTCGCGATGAAGTTCGAACTCTTACGCGGGCATGTACATGTACCACTGCCACATCCTCGAGCACGAAGACATGACCATGATGCGCAACTACATGATCATGCATCCGATGATGCCTGGTATGTAAGCGTCAAAGTTCCAACCCCTACCACGGCTGGACTTCAAACCCCATGGGACGGGCACCGCCTGTCCCATGGGGTTCAATCCCTTTTCAGGAGCAATCCTGAGAAAAAATGGCATCCTGTCCACTTGACCAGTACAAAACTCCCCCTTTGGCGGGGGAGTCTTTCTAAATGGGAAGTAGAATTAATATACTTCTGAACAAAAAGGATTCTTTCATGCCAAACCAACCCTCCCCTCGTTGGCCCTGGATCATGCTCTTCGCGCGAATCATTCTTTTCATCGGAATCCAGGCCATCTTCGCGCTCGGCTTTTGGTTGGCAGGCTCTTCAAGCGCCTGGAACGTATCGGCCAATTGGTGGCCGTTCGTGGTGACCATCGCAAATTTCATCTGTCTTGCCTTGCTGGTCCGTTTGTTTCAGCGGGAAGGCAAACGCTTCTGGGATATTTTTCGCTTCCGCAAGGAACACGTCAAAACCGATCTGCTGGCGTTGTTGGGAACGCTTGTCTTGCTTGTTCCTGTCTCCTACCTGCCCAATGTCTGGCTGGGCGGGTTGTTGTTCGGAGACCCACAGCGCACGTTGGATTTATTGATCCGTCCGTTGCCTTTGTGGGCGGCCTATGGCGCTATCCTCCTGTTCCCGCTCACCCAGGGATTGGCGGAACTGGCAACGTACTTTGGTTATGTCATGCCGAGATTGGAAATGCAAGGGATGTCGCGCTGGATGGCGGTCAGCCTGGCAGCGCTCATGTTGGGATTCCAGCACATAGGTGTGCCGTTTCTGTTCAATTCTCGCTACCTTGTTTGGCGCGGGTTGATGTTCGTCCCCTTTGCCTTCCTGGCGGGAATCGTCCTGCGCTGGCGCCCGAGGCTGTTGCCATATATGGCGGTCATTCATGCGTTGATGGATCTGTTCTTCGCGACGATGTTATTAGGCGTGGCGTACTGAAATCGTTCAAACCAAATAAGGATTGGGAAATGAACGCTCTATCTCTCACAGAAATCGAAACCCTTACCCGGGAATACGGTGAAAACTGGGCCGTTGCCCACGTGCAGCGCGTGCTCAGGCTGATCGACCAAATAGGGGCTGATCTGGACTATGATCGGCAGGCCATAAATTGGGCGGTATACCTGCACGACTGGGGCGCCTTTCCTAAGTTTGCCCAGCCAAAGTGCGAACATGCCCTGCGCTCCAGGCAAATCGCAGTGGAGGAAATTCTTCCCCAGGTCGATCTGCCGGAAGAGATCAAAGTGAAAATTGTGGAGGCAATCGAGTTACACGATTATCGCGATCCGCGCCCGGTCCTGTCTGTTGAAGCGCTGTTGCTGCGAGAAGCTGATTTTCTCGATTTTCTAGGCGTGATCGGGATCGCGCGGGAATTTGCCAAGGGTCCGAAAAACATCCAAACGTCATACCAGCAAATCTTGAAGCGTAAGGAATTGATCAAAGACCGGTTCACGCTCCCATTAGCCAGGCTGATAGCCACGGAACGCCTGGCGCGGATGGAAGATTTCTTCCAGGCCTTGCTGGTCGAAAGCTTTGGGTATCTGTAGAATGATAGCAAGCTGAGCGCGATTTATGCACACGTGTGCATAAATCGCCGACCAACCTGAAGTCGCCCTTACAACGTTACGCCGTGCTGTTCGCGCAGGATATCCAGCGTTCGGACGGTTTCCGTTTGTTTCTGCGTCTCGTCCCAGCCCAGCACGTCGCCGGCGATTCCGGCCAGCTCGTCGATCAACGGCCGGTTGAGCTGGCCAAGGTAGGCCATCATCGAACGCCGCAGCACCAGGTCGTCCAGGTGGACGACTTTTTCGTTATCGGCCAGGAAAGATACTTCGCGGCAGGATATGGCCGGGTAGTGCCGGAGGGGCGAGTCGTCGCCGGCCTGGTAAGCGCTGATTTCACGGCAGCGGGAGCCGTAGCGCGCAAAAAGTTGGGGATCGCACTCGTGGGAATCCTTACACTTGGGCGAAATCTCGTCCGCCTCCGATGGGGAGTTGCTGGGTGCTTGCGACACGGGTTTTGCCCAGAAAGGCCAGCGCTTTATCGGTCGTCTGCTCGGAGAAGGCGCGATAGCTGGTCCATTTGCCGCCCACCAGCGAGTAGACCGGGATATCGCCCAGTATGTCCTCCTTGATGCTGTGGTCGCGGGTGATCTGGCCGGCCGTCTTGGCGTGGCTGTACTCGAGCGGGCGCACGCCCGAGAATTGGAAGACGATCTGCTCGTGTGCGAGCTTGACCCCCGGGAAGACGCGCCCGATCATCCCGAAGAAATAATCGATTTCCGCTTCGGTGCAACGGGCTTCGTCCGGGTTTTCGATGGGGATGTCAGAGGTGCCGATCATGACCTTGTCCAGTAGCGGGAAGATCAGCACGATGCGGCCATCCTTGTTCTCGAAGAAGAACTCGTTCTCGCCGATGGCCGCGCGCAGCCCGGGGTGGTCGAGGACCAGGTGCGAGCCTTTGGTCCCGCCGATATAACGGTCGGCAATCCCGAGGTCCCGGTTGACGCGGTCGATCCAGGGGCCGGCAGCGTTGATGATCAAGGTCGGACTGGTCTGATAGGTCTTACCGGTCAGTTCGTCTTTCAGAATTACGTTTTTTCCCTCCACGCCAGCGAACGAGACGTAGTTGAGCGCGCGGGCGTGCGGTCCTTCGGCCTCGGCGTCCAGGATCAGCTCGATGTTGTACCGCTCCGGGCTGCGGATGGAGCCGTCGTAGTAGGTAGCGGTGTAGCGCACGTCCGGGTGGAGTTGAGGGAAACGCGCATGCGAGGCGGCCCGGCCTTCGAAGCGGTGCGGCGGAACGGTTCTCCCCGCACGAAGAGCGGTGCGGGACTGCGCCTGGGTGCGAGTAAATGCATCATAGAGCATCAAGCCGACTTTTATAATGAAGGCGCCTCGCTCGGAAGGCTTATCCAGCCAGCCCAGGAACTTGAGCGGCGCGTTGAGCAGGCCGGACCAGAACTTGAAGATGGGGATGGTGGTCGGCAGCGGGCTGACGATGTGTGGGGCGTTCTCGATCATGCGGTTGCGCTCCTGCACGGCTTCGCGCACCAGGCGGAACTCCCCGTTTTCCAGGTAGCGGATGCCGCCGTGGGCCATGTGCGAAGAAGCGGACGAGGCGCCGGAGCAGAAGTCGCCGCGCTCGACCAGCAGGGCGTCCACGCCGTTGAGCGCCAGGTCGCGGAAGGTGCCGGCGCCGTTGATGCCCCCGCCGATGATGAGCACGGCCGGGGATTGTGTCTTGAGAGAATTCAGGATTTCGTTTCGGTTCATGGTATTTTTCGGTGAACGGTGGTCGAGTAGCCCCGAAGGCTTACTTCGACAAGCTCAGTACAAGATTGGAGGGGCGTATCGAGACCACCAAGGGTTTAAGAAATATTTCGTTTGGTTGATACTTGCTGGTCTCGATACGTCCTGCGAAGAGCGTGCAGGGCTACTCGACCAGCGGCTCCCTGTAATTATTCTACCCAATCGAACGTGCGCGTGACGGCTTTCTTCCAGCCGGCGTAGAGCTGCTGGCGCGTTTCGGGGTCCATTTGCGGTTGCCATTCGCGGTCCTGGCCCCAGTTGGTGCGCAGCTCGTCGAAATTCTGCCAGAAGCCGACCGCAAGGCCGGCGGCGTAGGCTGCCCCCAGGGCGGTGGTCTCGGCGACTTTCGGACGGATGACGGGCACGTCCAGGATGTCTGCCTGGAACTGCATCAGCAGGTCATTGAAGACCATGCCGCCGTCCACTTTCAAGGCGGTCAACTCCACGCCCGAGTCTGCTTCCATGGCTTCGAGCACCTCCCGGGTCTGGTAAGCGGTCGCTTCGAGCGCGGCCCGGGCGATGTGTCCCTTGTTGACGTAACGCGTCAGGCCGGCGATGACCCCGCGCGCGTCGCTGCGCCAGTAGGGGGCGAACAGGCCCGAGAAAGCGGGAACGAAGTAAATCCCGCCGTTGTCTTCGACCGTTTTGGCCAGCGCTTCCACGTCGGAGGATTTCTCGATCAGACCGAGGTTATCGCGCAGCCACTGGACCAGGGCGCCGGTGATGGCGATCGAGCCTTCCAGGCAGTAGACCGCGGGCCGGTCGCCGATCTTGTATCCCAGCGTGCTCAGCAGCCCGTGCTCGGAGGGGATGAGTTGCTCACCGGTGTTGAGCAGCATGAAACAGCCGGTGCCATAGGTGTTTTTGGCCTCGCCAACCTGGTAGCAAGTCTGGCCGAAGAGCGCAGCCTGCTGGTCTCCCAGGTCACCCGCCACAGGAACGCCGCCCAAAACTCCTTTGGCGTTCCCATATATCTCGGACGATGAGCGGATCTCCGGCAGCATGGCCCGCGGGACCCCGAGAATTTCCAGAATTTTTTCGCTCCAGGCCAGGCTTTTCAAATCCATCAGCAGCGTACGGGAGGCGTTGGTCACGTCTGTGACGTGCTGACCGGTCAGGTTCCAGATCAGCCAGGTGTCCATGTTGCCGAAGAGCAGTTCTCCCTTTTCAGCGCGTTCGCGCACGCCAGGGATGTTGTCCAGGATCCATTTGACCTTTGGTCCGGAGAAGTAGGTCGCCAGAGGCAGGCCGGTGGTCGCTCGGAAGCGGTCCTGGCCTGTGCTGAGCGAAGTCGAAGTGCCTCCTTCCTTCGCCAGTTCATTGCAGATTGCGTCGGTGCGGGTGTCCTGCCAGACGATGGCGTTATATACCGGCCGGCCGGTGTCTTTCTCCCAGACCAGGGCCGTCTCGCGCTGGTTGGTGATCCCGATGGCAGCAACGTCGGAGAGGTTGCACTCCGCTTTCTGTAGCGCGCCGCGGGTGACTTCCTGCGCCTTCTCCCAGATCTCGAGCGCGTCATGTTCCACCCAGCCGGGCTTGGGATAGATCTGGCGATGTTCTTTCTGGTCGACGGCAACAATATTCCCGCCGTGATCGAACAGGATGCAGCGCGTGCTGGTCGTGCCTTGATCGATGGCTGCAACGTATTTTGGCATAAAAACCCTCCGCGAATTTCAACGTACTTCGCTGGTCTCGATACGGCGGACAAGCACCGCCTACTCGACCACCGGAAATATTTACAAAATCGATTTGATCCGCTCCAGCGCTTTGTGGATATTCTCAAGCGAGTTGGCGTACGAGAGCCGCAAGTATCCCTCCCCGTACTCCCCGAAGGAATTTCCCGGAAGCAAGGCCACGCCGGCTTTGTCCAAGATGAGGTCCGCAAGCTCCGATGAGCCTGTGCCCGTTCCGCTGATGTTGGGGAAGGCGTAAAACGCGCCTTGCGGTTTCTGGCAGACGAAGCCGGGCAGGTCGTTCAGCCCGTCCACGATGGCATCCCGGCGGCGCTGGAACTCGCTCACCATAACGTCTACCATCTCCTGCGGGCCGGTGAGCGCTTCCAACCCGGCGAACTGGGTGAAGTGGGCGGTCGCGCCGATGGAGTGGGTCAGCAACAGGTCGACGCGGGCCGCTAATTCTTTTGGCATGATTCCAAATCCCAGCCGCCAGCCGGTCATCGAGTAGGTTTTGGAGAAGCCGTCCACGATGATGGTGCGCTCCTGCATGCCGGGCAGGCTGGCAATCGAAAGCGCTTGCAGACCATCGTACACGAGGCGGGTATACAGCTCGTCGGACATGACCCAGCAGCCATAGCGTTCGGCCTGCGAGGCGATGTGTTCCAGGTCCGCGGGCGGGATGATGCCGCCGGTCGGGTTGGAGGGCGAGTTCAGGATGATCAGCCTGGTCTTATCGTTGACCAACGCATCGAACGCGTCCAGGTCGAACGAGAACTGGTTCTCCTCGAGCAGCGGGATCGGCACGGGAACCCCGCCCGCCACCTGGACCATGGCTTCGTACGTTGGGAATCCGGGATTGGGGTAGATGACTTCGTCGCCCGGCTCGACCAGCGCCAGGGTCGGGAAGAACAGGTTGGGCTTGCCGCCCGGGCTGACCACCACCTGGTCGGGATGGATCACGATCCCTCGCTGCTGCCCTGCCTTTTCCGCGATCACTTCGCGCAGCGCCGGCATGCCTGCTGGTGGGGTGTAACGGGTTTTTCCGGTGCGGATGGCTTCGATCCCCGCCCGGCTGACGTTTTCGAAGGTAGGGAAGTCCGGCTGGCCGACTTCCAGATGGATGATTTCTCTCCCGGCGGCTTCCAACTGGTTGGCGCGCGCCAGCACTTCGTAGGCGCCTTCCGGGGTCAAATGATGGGTTCGGGCGGCAAATGGCATGGGGGCTCTCATGAAAAAGGGATAGAAGTCAATGACCTCTATTTTACATGATGCGCAGATCATCCTGGCCAGGAATTCCCCGTTTTATACGAGCAGTTTGCCCGGGATGAGTGAGGAGGTGCTGGAAGGGGTAGCGCAATGGCGGGAGGAACATCCGCGGGCGACGATGCGCGAGATCGAGGATGAAATCGATAAGCGTCTGTCGGCGCTCCGTGCGAAGATGATCTCGGATACAGCGAATGCGAGTGAGCGAGCGAAGTGGGAAACAGCAGAGGGCGTGCAGTGTCCGGATTGTGGTGCAAAGCTGATCAAGAAGGGGAAGAAGAAGCGGATCTTGCTAACCCGGGATGGGCGGGAGATCCAGTTAGATCGGGAGTATGCGGTCTGCCCAGCTTGCGGGCAGGGGATTTTTCCCCCTGGATGAAGAGTTGGAACTATTGCCGGGCAAACTGACACCGCGAGAGCATGAGCGTTTAGTGCGCTTATCAGGCTGGCTGGCGTTTGAGCGGGCAGCAGAATTAGTGGAAGAATTTTTAGGGATTGCGGTTGATAAGAGTATGGCGCAGCGCTACACGGAAACAGCGGGGGCAGTGTATGTACAAAAGCAGGAAGAGGAAGTGATACAACTGGAGCGGGAGATGCCCGAGGCGGCTGCGGGAGCGGAGAAAATGCAGATCAGCGCGGATGGGGCAATGGTTCCCCTGTTACATGGGGTCTGGGCAGAAGTGAGAACGCTGGTGATTGGGGAAGTAGAAGCAAGCAAAGGAGAACAGGGCGAAGGGGAGATCCATGCGCGTAATTTGAGTTATTTTTCTCGAAAAGTGAGCGCCCAGGAGTTTCAACGCCAGGCTTTGGTGGAAGTCCAGCGGCGGGGTGTCGAAAATGCCAGAGCAGTGGCGGCTGTCATGGATGGGGCAGATTGGGAGCAGAATTTCATTGATTTTCACTGTCCACAAGCGGTGCGCATCCTGGATTTTGCACATGCCGCGCAGCACATCAATCCGATCGGGGAACACCTGCATGGGGAGCATACCCAGGAGAGCCAGGCATGGCTGAAGGAGCGTCTGCACCTGCTCAAACATGAAGGTCCCGATGTTCTCCTGAACGAGTTCGAAACGCTGCAACGAAAACTTCCTGACATCCAGGTAATCTCCAGCAACCTGGCCTACTTGAAAAAACGGAAAGCGCAACTGCAATATCCGTTCTTCCAAGCACAAGGCTGGCCGATCGGCAGCGGGATCGTAGAAAGTGGCAACAAGCTGGTGGTGGAAGCAAAAAGTATTGACAACAGAATCTGTTTTTGCTACACTGTTAACGCGTGTTACTAACGCGCGTTAATTGATTTACCGGTCAACCAGTTGTGAGGCTTACGCATGTCGAAAAAACGAGTAACCAGCCAGGACGTAGCGGATTTGGCGGGTGTCTCCAGAACGACGGTGTCCCTTGTCTTGAACGACGTAAGTGGGATCAAAATCACCGAGGAGACGCGCCAAAAGGTCCGCGATGCGGCTGAACAACTCGGCTATGTTCCCAACGCAACTGCCCAGGCCCTGGCTACCCGGCGCGCCAAAGCCGTCGGCCTGGTCATGACCCGTAGCCCGCACCATATCGCCTCGGACACATTTTTACCCCAAATCCTCAGCGGACTGCTGAGCGTTGTCAACCAGCATCAATTGCGCCTGCTGATCGAATCCGTTGAGCCGGAACACCAGGATCGCGTGTATCTGGAACTTGTCCGTGCAAAACATATTGATGGTATGATATTATTAACGCCACGTATTGATGATACAGCCTTAAGGCGGTTGGAAGAAATCGATACTTTCACTGTCGTCATGGGGAAATTAGCGGATTCCAACCTGTACTCCGTTGATGTAGACAACCAACTGGCTGCCAGAAAAGCAACGCAATATCTGATTGACATGGGCCATACCCGGATTGCCTGTATTTCCAATGCGCCTGTCACTTTCAGTTCCGCTTACGAACGGGTGCTTGGATATAAGGAAGCCTTGATTGCCTCCGGGATCGCTCCCCGAGAAGAAATGATTCAATATGCGGATTTTGACCCGCAAAGTGGATTTGAGCGTATGAAATCAATGCTCGCCTCTGGAATAGAATTCACGGCTGTCTTTGTGGCCAGCGACAATGTCGCTATGGGCGCAAAGTCAGCGCTGCGCGAAGCTGGCCTGCGCATTCCGGAAGATATTTCGATCATGGGATTCGACGATATCCCCTGGGCTAAGTACTCGGACCCGCCGCTGACAACCGTCAGTTTGCCTGCCCAGGAGCTGGCTTCGCGGGCGTGTTTGCTCTTATTGGATTTAATGCGAGGGGCCGACCCGGTCGATAAGAACCTGGTCTTGAACACCGAACTTGTTGTGCGCAAGTCCTGCCGCAAGTTATAGCCTTACAGTTGAATTGGAAGGAGGTGGTTGCTGCAACAAATACCCTTACTTTGCGAGACTATTCTTAACCAACTGTAATAAGAGGAGAAAAATGAAAACAACCCGTAAGTTTTGGTCACTCGTGACCATTTTACTTCTTGCTTCTATGGCCTTAGCCGCTTGTGGCGGTCAGGCAACGGAAGCGCCCACTTCTGCACCTGTGCCGACGCAAGCCATGACAGAAGCGCCGATGACGGAACCTGCCATGACCGAAGCCATGACGGAACCTGCTATGACCGAGGCGCCCGCGATGGGCGAGATCGACTGCAAAGGCGCGCAGAGTGGCGATGAGATCAGTATGCTCTACCAGTGGTCTGGTGTAGAGGAAGAAGCCCTCAATCGGGTCTTACAACCGGTTGTGGATGCCTGTGGAATTGTCCTCCAGCCCGAGTTTACGCGCGATCAGGCGCTGCTGGATACGCGCGTCCAGGCTGGCACACCGCCCGACCTGGCGTTCTGGAACGTATCGCAGCTTGTCCAGTATCAGGATCAACTGATACCTATGGATCAGCTCGGTGCGGACGCCGCGAATTACCCCGACTTCTTTACGAGTCCGGGCACCATCGGTGGTAACTGGCTTGGTTTACCTGTCAAGGCAGACGTGAAAACCTTGATCTGGTACAGCCCCGCGAACTTTGAAGCTCTCGGCTATACCGTTCCTACCACATGGGATGAACTTAACTCCCTGGTAGAGCAAATGGTTGCGGACGGACAGGTACCCTGGAGCATGGGATTTGAATCTGGTGATGCCACCGGTTGGACCGGCACTGACTTTATCCAGGACCTGATGCTCGTACAACAAGGCCCTGATTTCGTCAACGGCGTTATCGACGGCAGCGTTCCGTACGATGATCCCGGCGTCCAACAAGCGTATGAAACCTACGGCGCATGGGCGACAGATCCCGCGTACACTGTCGGTGGCGCGCAAGGTACAGTTTCCACTCCGTTCCTGGAAGCCATTTACAAGCCCTTCTCCGATCCGCCGGAAGCGATGATGGTCAAACAGTCTGGTTTCGCCGGTGCTGAAGTCGCCAAGCAATTCCCCGATCTCGAGCAAGGAACTGACTACGACTTCTTCGTTGTCCCTGGCGCGCAAGGCTTGCAGGGTGGCGCAGACTGGCTGATGGCTTTCAACGATACACCGGCTGTGCAAGCCGTCGTCACATACCTCGCTTCGCCGCTAGGTGGCGAGAACTGGGCAAAGGCTACCTTCGGCCTTTCTCCCAACAAAGGTGCAAGCGGCAATTACACTGCCCCGGATTTGCAGAAGCTTGATGAGGCGCTTTCCAACACGCAAGGCTTTACTCCTGACATCGGCGACACCATCCCTGGTGGGTTTGGTTCAGCTGAATTCAACGGAGTCACGGAATACGTGAACGGAGGCGACCTGAACGCGATCCTCAGCGATCTGGCTGCCAAGCAAGCCGAAGTGTTGAACCAGTAAGACAGCACAAAACTGGGGACGTCTCAATGGAGGCGTCCCCAGTAATTCAAGATAACATCATGGCACCGCAGAACGTACTGGAGATTGGGAACTCAGGTGTGCTTAGGTTGCCTGTGCCCTCTGCCTGCCCTGGTGCTGATATCTTTTTTCGCCCTTTGCTTTTATAAACGATGAAGGAGGATGAGATGGCCACGCAGGATGCTTCTACAACAATCAGTCCAAGCGGAGTTGCTGCGGTCGATAAACCGGCGAAAAAGAAGAACTCCCCACAAGTGCCCCAGATCATGAAACAGGGCAGGCTGGCTCCCTGGCTGTATCTCCTACCCGCCCTGGTGGTGATGTCATTCTTTATCGTTTATCCGATGATCAACACCATCGCTTTGAGTTTCAGCAATCGAAACGGGACCGCCTCCGCTGCTACTACCTGCCAGGAAGGCAGGCCGTGCTGGGGTGTATTTGAAAATTATCGCTATGCACTCACAGCCGAGTTCAACACCAGCTCCCCAGGGGCTTTCTGGAGGTCTTTCTGGAACTCGTCCTACGGTAACACGATAAAGTGGATTATCGTCATGGTGGGTGGAACGGTAGCCATCGGATTGGGGTTCGCCGTGCTGGCAGACAGGGTCAAATATGAGGCCTTGGCAAAAGCTGTCTTGTTCATGCCAATGGCCATCTCGTTCGTCGGCGCGGGCGTCATCTGGAAGTTCGTCTACGACTACGGCACAACTCAAACTCAGATCGGCCTGCTGAACGCCATCATCACCTCGTTCGGCGGGAAGCCGATCGCCTGGCTGTCTGAAACGCCGATCAACACCTTTATGATCATTGTCGTCGGCATCTGGATTTGGTCCGGGTTCTGTATGACCATCCTGGCCGCGGCGTTGAAATCCGTTCCCGATGAGATTCTCGAGGCTGCCCGCGTGGACGGCGCCACCGAATGGACGGTTTTCTGGAAGATCATGGTGCCGATCATCCTGCCAACCATCACAGTGGTGGTGACCACCATGGTCATCAACGTTTTAAAGCTGTTTGACCTCGTGTACGTGATGACCGGCGGCAACTTCCAGACGGACGTGATTGCCAACCGGATGTACACCGAAATGTATAAGAACTTCAATGTCGGCAGAGGCACTGCGGTGGCTGTCATCCTGGTGCTGGCGATCATTCCGTTCATTTACTTCAACGTCAAGCGCTTCCTGGCGCAGGAGGCAATCCGATGAACCGGGATAAGATCAATAAGTTTTTCAGCAAAGTGCCCACGCACGTCATCATCCTCTTTACGATCGCCATTTGGATCATTCCTACCCTGGGGCTATTGATTACTTCCCTGCGCCCGCCTCAGGCGGTAAACAGTTCTGGATGGTGGACCGTCTTCTCCACCGCTCCAGCACCTGGCGGCGTGGCCTATGATCAATACTGCGCCTCCTGCCATGGGGCCAATGGGCAGGAATTAACGGGGGCCGATTTAACGAACCCGGAGTTTGCCCGCCAGTATTCGCGCTCTTTGCAGCTTCTGGCACTGCTCCGGCGGGACATCAATGGGCAACCTCATATGGCGGGGAATCCCCTTCCAAGCCCACAGGAAGCAGCCGATATCACCGATTATCTGGATGTCCTTTCGGGAGGAGACACGGCCGCAGCTGGCGCAAACTTCACCTTCAACAACTACGTCGATGCGCTGGTGGGTTACCGGGGCACGGGCACCTACACGGAAGCCTGTGCGGCCGGCACCCAGCCATCGGATATCCACTGTAACTTAAGCGACTTGCTCAACAAGCGTGGCATGGGACGGGCGTTCCTGAACAGCCTGTTCGTCACCATCCCCGCGACCTTCCTGCCGATCCTGTTCGCTGCCTTTGCCGGGTATGCGTTTGCCTGGCTAGATTTCAAAGGGCGCTTTGTGCTCTTTGCGATCCTGGTCGGATTGCAGGTTGTCCCGTTGCAAATGACCCTGGTCCCGATCTCGCGCTTCTACGCCCAGGTCGGTCTGAACGGCACCTTCCTCGGCGTATGGCTGTTCCACACCGGTTTCGGCATGCCATACGCCATCTATCTGATGCGTAACTTCCTGGGAACGCTGCCGCGCGACCTGTTCGAGTCGGCCTACCTGGACGGCGCCTCCCACTGGACGGCGTTTCGCCAGCTGGTCATCCCGCTGGCGATGCCGGCCATTGCCTCGCTGGGCATTTTCCAGTTCTTGTGGGTTTGGAACGACCTGCTGGTTTCCCTGGTCTTCCTGGGCGGCACCACGCCGGTCATGACGTACCAGATCAGCAACATGGTCACCTCGCTCGGCTCAGGCTGGCAGGTGTTGACAGCTGCCGCATTTCTTTCGATGCTGCTCCCCATGATCGTGTTCTTCTCCTTGCAGCGTTACTTCGTGCGCGGCATGCTGGCCGGCGCGGTCAAAGGCTAAAGTTCTGTGACTGTTCAGCCTCTGCTATGCGGTAGAGAAGAGGCTGAGCAGAGACAAAGTCATTTATAACCAAATATGCTTGACCTGCTACGCAACAAGATCGATGTCACCCAGGTCCCTTTCAGCGACCGCGGTTCGCGGTTGCTGATTTTTAAGCAGAAGGACGAAAGCCGGTTGTCCCTCAAGCTGGCAGAACGCCTGATGGAGGTGGACCCGGCCCTGGAGGCCCACGTCCACCGGCCCCCGTTTCTCCGGGACCTGTGCTTGCTCGGCTCCGATGGGCAGGCCCTCGACTTCCATCTGGAAACTTCTCCCGCTGTGCTGACGTTCAGCACGGAGCTTGGAAGATTCGAGCTTACTTTTCAGGATGAGTTGACGTTGGCCTTCGGCTTGCCGGCAGATTCCACCTGCGGCATCCGATTCACGCTTCTCAAAGAGCATTACCTGATGCGAACTGGCGGAGAATCGTCCCTCAGACGGATGATTTCTTATTCAACGAACAGCCGCTTTGTTAAAAATGAGACAAAACCCGCCGTTGCAGGGGAAATGACTGAGATCCTCGTCCGAAGCAATGAAGATTCATCTCTCGCACTGCGTGTAAGCAATACAGACAGGAGCGCGGATGAGCCCGCGCCCTTTTCTGCCATCCGGGCAGCGGCGATTGCGTGCTGGCAAGCGTGGTTCGAAGGCCTTCCAGCGGTGGCGGAGCCGTACCGCCAGACGTATGCTTACGCCTGGTGGGTCCTGGCCAACAACCTGGTCAGCCCGCAGGGACAGATCAAATATGAAGCTGCCATGCCGACCAAGGCCAAGTACATCGGCCTGTGGCTGTGGGACAGCGCCCTGCACGCGATCGCGTTCCGGCATGTGGATGCGCAGCTGGCGCGGGACCAGATCCGGGTCTTTTTGCCGCACCAACTGCCGGACGGCATGTTTCCCGACGTGGTCTTCGACGAAGGCGCGGTAACCGAAATCGATCACCCCGTCCGTGCCAGGGTCACGAAACCGCCGATTTTGGCCTGGGCGGCGCTCAAGATCCACCGGGCTGCCCCCGACCTGGATTTCCTGAAAGAAATCTACGGCCCGCTCACGCGCTGGAACGCCTGGTGGTTCAACCAGAGCGACGGCGGCGTGGAAGGCCTGGCGCACTATAACCATCCCTACTCTTCCGGCCTGGACGACAACCCGCTGTGGGACGAGGGCATGCCGGTTGTTTCGCCCGAGTTGAACACCTATCTGTGCCTGCAAATGAAAGCGCTGGCGCACATCGCTACAGAACTCGGCCTGGAAACGGAAGCAGCCCAATGGGGGGCGCGCAGCCATGCTCTCGTCCGGCGGATGGTCGAAATACTATGGGATGAAGAAGCCGGGGTCTTTCATGCGTTACATAATGGACATCCAGTAAACGTCCTGACGCCGTTCAACCTGTACCCTTTATGGACCGGCGACCTGTCCCCGGAGATCAACGCCCGCCTCCTGGATCATCTGCAAAACCCGGGCGAGTTCTGGGGCGACTTGATGCTGCCCACGGTGGCCCGAAACGATCCGAAATATTCGCCCGAGACGATGTGGCGCGGGCCGATCTGGACTAATATCAATTATTTTTTCATCGAGGCGCTCGAAACCATGAATTTGCAAGAGGCGGCGGCTGAATTACGTGATAAAACTTTAAAGCTGATCATGAAGGCTGCCGGTATCTACGAGTATTACAACCCGGAGACGGGCCAGCCGCCCGTCAGTGCGGCCCCCATGTTTGGCTGGAGCGCCGCGGTCTTTATTGACCTGGCAATCCGGGCAAGCGCGCCTGTGTAGAGGCTTCCGTCGTAGATACCCCTTCCCGGCAAAGCTTGAAAGGCCATAAATTTATAATGAGTCGCTTGGGAACTGGTTATAAAGTCAGGCTTTCTTTGAAGCCGGGGATTCGCTCCATTTTTGTGAATTATGGAAAATATCGTATCTGCTCGGGCTTATGCAAAAAATAGGGCAAAAACGGTGTGCGTGGGCGGCGTACGCCCCCACGCACACCGTTTTTGCCACCTCCTAATATGTGGGCTGAGTAGCATGACAATGTCACATTCGAAAAAAATAACCGAAAATTGGGTGTTGGGCGTGCGTACGCACGCCCAACACCCAATTTTCGGACTTCTCTCGGATAGTGTGACATCGTCGAGGTAGTTACAAATATCTTATGAAAGGAAAAACTTAGATTTTTAGCTTATGGACCCAACATTATGGTACAAAGACGCTGTTTTCTACGAAGTTTATGTGCGCGCATTCTGTGACAGCAACAACGACGGCCACGGAGACCTGCGCGGGCTGATCGAAAAACTGGATTATTTGAAAGACCTGGGGGTGGACTGTCTGTGGTTGTTGCCGATTTACCCATCCCCGCTCAAGGACGATGGCTACGACATTTCGGACTACTACGACGTCCATCCCACTTACGGCACGCTGGACGATTTCGAAGAGCTGCTCGAGGAAGCGCACAAACGCGGGTTGCGCGTCATCATGGACCTGGTTCTGAACCACACCTCGAACCAGCACCCCTGGTTCCGCGCGGCCCGCTCCAACCGCAACTCTATCTTCCGCGATTACTACGTTTGGAGCGACAGCAGCCTGAAATATCGCGATGCCCGCATCATCTTCCTGGATACGGAGGAATCGAATTGGGCCTGGGATAAGAAATCCCAGCAGTATTACTGGCACCGCTTCTACGCTTCCCAACCCGACCTTAACTACGATAACCAGCTGGTGCAATCCGAGATGTTGAAGGTCATGAGCTTCTGGCTGGACCTGGGGGTAGACGGTTTCCGCGCCGATGCGGTCCCATACCTGTTCGAACGAGAGGGCACCGGCTGTGAAAACCTGCCGGAAACGCACGAGTTTTTGAAAGAGATCCGGACGTTCATCAATGAGCGCTACCCGGGCCGGGTTTTGTTGGCAGAAGCCAACCAGTGGCCCGAAGATATCATCCCCTATTTCGGACAGGGCGATGACGAATTCCACATGGGCTTTCATTTCCCCATCATGCCGCGTATTTTCATGTCCATCCGCAAGGAACACCGCACACAACTTACCTGGATCCTGGGACGTACGCCGCCTTTGACCGAGACAAACCAGTGGTGCATGTTCCTGCGTAACCACGATGAGCTCACCCTGGAAATGGTCACCGAAGAAGAACGGGAATGGATGTGGCAGGAATTCGCGCCCGATCCGCGCATGCGCCTGAACCTGGGCATCCGCCGCCGGCTGGCCCCGTTGCTCGATAACGACCATCGCAAGATCATGCTGGCCAACTCGCTGCTCTTCACACTCCCCGGTTCGCCGATTCTCTATTACGGTGACGAGATCGGGATGGGTGACAATATCTCCTTGTACGATCGCAATGGGGTGCGCACGCCCATGCAATGGGACGACAGTTCCAGCGCCGGGTTCTCCAAGGCCCCGGCTCAAAGCGTCTATCTGCCGATCATCGACGATGACACGTACGGCGCCAAACAGGTCAACGTCAAATCGCAGCAGAAAAATCCATACTCGCTCTGGCACGCTGTCCGCAATATGATCCACACCCGCAAGCAGTATCTGGCCTTCGGGCGGGGAGATTTCCAGTGGATCGACTGTTACAACGAGGCCATTGCCGCCTACACCCGGAGCTATGAAAACCAGACCATCTACGTTTTCAATAACATGAGCGCCAGGGAGCAGGTCTTCTCCATCCCCATGCCGGATCTTGCCGGTCCCCTGACGGACATCCTGACCGGCAAGGAGTATCCGGTCCAGGACGGGACGTTGACCTTGAAAATGACTCCCCGCCAGTATCTCTGGCTGGTTTGAGATGGGCGCGGGTCCTGGCCTTCTTATCGGTGGGATCGAGGGCGGCGGCACCAAGTTCGTTTGCGCGTTGGGGACCGGGGAGGGCGAAATCCTGGCCGAGATGCGCTTCCCGACGACGACGCAGGAGGAGACGCTGGCCCGGGCCGTGGACTTCTTCGAAGGGCAGGTCCAAATCCATGGCCCGCTCGCTTCGATCGGCGTTGCCTCGTTCGGTCCCCTGGACCCCCGGCCTGCCTCCGTCGATTATGGCCGCATCCTGCTGACGCCCAAGCCCGGCTGGTCCCACGCCGACATGGTCGGCCCGCTGCACGCTGCCTTCGGCATTCCAATTGCCTTCGACACAGATGTCAACGGCGCGGCGTTGGGCGAGTGGCGCTGGGGCGCGGCCCAGGGACTGGATACCTTCCTCTACCTGACGATCGGCACAGGGATCGGAGGCGGGGCGCTGATCAACGGGGAACTGCTGCACGGTCTGTTGCACCCGGAAATGGGGCACATCCCTCTCCCGCACGACAAGAACAAAGATCCCTTCGAAAGCATCTGTCCCTTTCATGACGACTGCTTCGAAGGGCTGGCCTCCGGCCCGGCCATGGAAAAACGCTGGGGCCAGAAAGCCGAAACGCTGCCACCTGACCATCCCGCCTGGGACCTGGAAGCGGAGTACATCGCGCTGGCCTTGAGAAGTTTGATCTGCACGCTCTCCCCGCAACGAATCGTCCTCGGCGGCGGCGTGGCCCAACGGCCCCAGCTCTTGCCTTTGGTTCGCAGCAAAACGGTTGCTTCCTTGAATGGTTACGTTCAATCCCCGGCCATTCTCCAAGGGATTGACGCCTACATCGTCCCCCCGGCCCTCGGCGGGCGGGCGGGAGTCCTGGGCGCGATCGCGCTGGCAGAACAAGCTTTGTAAAGCGGTACTAGCCAGATTTTTTTCGGTCTTCCCTGTTTCGATCATCTAAACCCTGATAATATTCAGCGGATGAACAGTCCACAACGATCGTTTTGGGCGGGAGTCCGGGCGGAGCTCCCGCTTTTGATGGGGGTCGTCCCGTTTGGGATGATCTATGGGGTGCTGGCGCTCAACGCCGGTCTCAGGCCTCCCGCCGCGCAGATGATGTCCGCTATCGTCTTTGCCGGCTCGGCGCAGTTCATCACTGCCCAACTGGTGGCTGAATCCGTCCCCGGGCTGGTGATTGTGCTGACGATCGCGGTCGTCAACATGCGCCATATGCTCTACAGCGCCTCGGTCGCGCCGTACGTACGCGCCCTGCCGATGCATTGGAAAGTCCTGCTTTCGTACCTGTTAACCGATGAAGCCTATGCCGTGAGCATCATCCACTACGAAAAGGAGGAAAGTGCGCCTTACGGACACTGGTTCTTCCTGGGGGCTGGCTTGACGTTGTGGCTTTCCTGGCAGGTCAGCACCGCGGCGGGGATCTTGCTGGGGGCCACCTTGCCCGAATCCTGGCCGCTGGACTTTGCGCTGCCGATCACGTTTATTGCGCTGGTCATTCCCGCCCTCAAAGACCGCCCCGCCGTTGCCGCCTCGTCGACGGCCGGCATTGTGGCTTTATTTGCCTACAACTTGCCTTACAAATTGGGGTTGATGCTTGCCGGGTTGCTGGGCATCCTGGTCGGGACCGTGGTGGAGGGGCGAAACTCTACAAAGGAAACCCGGTGAGCGTCTGGCTGGTTTTCCTGCTGGGCGGGCTGCTGACCTTCGGGATGCGCTTCCTCTTCATTTATTTGCTGGGCAGGTTCGAGGTCCCGGAAACGATGCGCAGGGCGCTGCGCTTTGTACCCCCGGCGGTCCTGTCCGCGATCGTCGTACCAGAGTTGCTGATCCGCTCTGGCCAGGTCGACCTCTCGCTCTGGAACTTTCGTCTGCTGGCCGGGGTAGCGGCGGTCCTCGTTGCCTGGCGGACGAGAAATACGCTCCTGACCATCCTGGCAGGGATGGCTGTGCTGGTCTTGCTGGAGCTTGTGCTATAGGCTGAGCAGTCACCTTTCTCTTCAAGGATACAGTAAAAATGAAAAACGCCCGCCTTTCGAGGCGGGCGTTTTGGGCAGGCACGTTTCTACACAAAGACCAGGCTAAACTCCTCGTCCTGGTTTTGCCTGGCGCTGTGCAACGCTGCCTCGGCGCCCTGGATGAAGGGTTCGATTTCCGTATACGCGTTGATGGTCTGGGAAGAAGCGATCCCGGCGCTGAGCTTGACTTCCAGGGCTTGCCCGTTGGCCAGGGAAATTCCGCTGGCCTGCACGCCGGCCAGGATCCGTTTGGTGATCTTCTCGGCATCCGTGCCCACCACCCCCGGCAGGACGATCGTAAACTGGTCGCCCTCCCAGCGCCCAATACAGTCGTAAGGCCGGCACTTCTCCCGGATGACCTGGGCCACGATCTGCAGCACGTTATCTCCCACCTGGTGACCGTGCTCGGCGTTGATGTCTTTGAAATGATCGATGTCCAGGGCAATGACGCTTAACCCTTCCGAACCGCGCCGGGCGCGCTCCAGCTCTCCCCCGGCGACCTTGGTAAACGCCTGGCGGTTCATCAGCCCGGTCAGGCTGTCGTACAGGGCCAGGTTGTCTAACTGCTCGCGGGCCTGCTGGAGCGTGTCGCCAATCGACAGGATGCGCACCCCCAGCGCCACGCGCGATTTCAGTTCCTGCGGAACGACCGGTTTGTTGATGAAATCGTCTGCGCCCGCGTCGGAGAGCAGCTTTCCGTTTTGACCCTTGTTAATCAGCAGCAGAATATAGATTCGCCCGGGCAGGTTCGGATTATCCCGCACGTGCTTGATAAGCTGCTGCACGCTGCCTTCTTCGCGCGAAGCATCCACGATTACGAAGCGAAAGCCGTCTTCGCTGATCGGCTTCCAGGCCTCCCGGGCATGCTCGACAAAGGTGACCTTGTGCTCCCTGTGCTCCAGAACCTGCTGAATGACGGACCGCTCCAGCAAATCGTCGTTGATGACCAGTATCTTCATAGGCGCCTCTCCCAATCATTATACAGGGGTTTGCCAATATTTTCCCTCAACAGCAAAAGTTTACGGGATACTCTTTCTACGCGAACGCACGCGAATGTTGACAAATGATATACTCCATGTTAATATTTCCCCCGCTCGGCAAGGTAGCTCAGTGGTAGAGCAGGAGACTCATAAGCTCTTGGTCGTGGGTTCAACCCCCACCCTTGCCACACCCGCAGAGAAAAAGCCAGTCACGATGACTGGCTTTTTGTTTACCAATTTTGCATCCCATACGGAGCACTTTCCTCGGCGGCGCCTCCTTTCGGGGACCTTCGCGAGGGACGCCGCCGGGAGCAAAATATCTGGCGATGAATCAGGATCTGAGCGTGACCGCCTGGAACGTCGGTCGCAAGGCGGGGTAGAGCGCGCGGTAGAGGGGATAGATTTCGCCATACAATTCCCGGTCTTTCCCTGGAACAGTTCCACCGCTGATCTGGATGGTAGCATCGCAGGCAGCCCCGACGCTCTCGAAAACGCCGGAACCCGTAGCAGCCAGGAGCGCCGCGCCGTAAGCCGCGCCCTCTTCGGCGTTGACAGTGACGATCTCGGCCCCAAAAACATCCGCCAGGATCTGTCGCCAGAGCGGGCTGCGCGCGCCGCCCCCGGTCACCCGCACCTGGGAAATTTCCTCCAGGCCGGCGCTCTTCATTAACTCGAAGCTGTCTCGTAATCCAAAGGCAACCCCTTCCAGCACGGCGCGCGTGAGGTGAGGGAATCCGTGCCGCACAGTCAACCCGACGAAGGCCCCGCGCGCCAACGGATCGGGGTGTGGGGTGCGTTCGCCAGTCAGGTAAGGCAGGAAGAACAGGCCGTCGCTCCCGGCGGGGATATCTGCTGCAGGTTCGAGCAGTTTGTCGTAAGGCATTTGAGGGGCAAATGTGTCGCGGTGCCAGCGCAGGCTGCCGGCCGCCGAGAGCATCACGCCCATCAGGTGCCATTTGCCCGGCACGGTGTGGCAGAACGCGTGCAAGCGTCCTTCTGGTTCGATGGTCGGTCCGTCGGCGGTCGCAAAGACCACGCCCGACGTGCCCAGGCTGAGCGAGACCACCCCCGCGCGGACGGCGCCGGTGCCCACTGCGGCAGCCGCCTGGTCCCCGCCTCCGCCGAAAACGGGGATGCCCGCGGGCAGACCAAGCTCCTCCGCCACAGCGGACGAAAGCGCGCCAGTGACGGCTGTCCCTTCATAGGTTTTGGGCAGATAATCGGCCGGGATCTCGAGCGCGGACAGCACTTTCGGCGACCAGTCCCGTTGGGCCAGGTCGAACAGGATCGTGCCCGAGCCGCCGGCTTTGTCGCAGGCAAATTCGCCGGTCAGCTTGTAGCGCAGGTAATCCTTGGGGAGCAGGATGTGGCGCGCCCGCTCCCAGATCTCGGGTTCGTGCTCCTGTACCCACAGGATCTTCGGAGCGGTAAAACCCGTCAGCGCGTCATTGCCGGTGATCTGGATCAGCTTTTCCCGTCCGAGCCTGTTGCGGATCGTGTCGCATTGCGGCCCGGTGCGCTGGTCGTTCCACAGGATCGCCGGGCGCAGCACTTCCCCATTCTCGTCCAACAGGACTAAGCCGTGCATCTGTCCTGTCAGGCCGATGCCCCGGATTGCTTTCTCATCCGCCCCGGTTTGGGCGAGAATCTGGCGCAGGCTCGCCAGCGTGGCGTGCCACCACAAGGCCGGGTCCTGCTCGCTCCACAGCGGGTGCGGGGTTTCGTAGGCGTATTCTTGTGAAGCTACGCCCAACACCCGCCCGTCCTCATCCATCAACAGGGTTTTGGTGGCGGTGGTGGAGGTGTCGATGCCGATGAAATAGGCCACGATTACTCCAACCCCAGTTTTTCCACGATTCTCTGCGCCACGTCCTCATCCGCAGGGTAATCCACATCTGCGTAAAGCTCCCAGGTCTCGGTATGGGTGACGGACTCGCCCGGTTCCAGCCGGCTCACCGGCCCCAGCGTTTCCAACTCGAGGAACCGCTGGTTGCAGTAGCACTCGCTCGAGCTGCCAAAATCGTAGTATTGCGCCCCCGGATCAAAGGCCGCCCGCTTGACGAACAACGTCCCGTCGAGCCAGTAGGCCAGCCAGCCGCGCGGGTTGGGGAAGCCAACCTTAAAAGGACCTGGCATCTCAGCGCGGACCAGGATGGTTCGGTCGCCCCAGCTGACGTTCGGACTGGTGACGTCCGTGTAGGGCCAGAGCGCCAGCGCCCGGTTCGGCAGGAATTCGGTCTGCTCCCGCGACTGCGGCAGGATCGCCACCCCGCCCGTCTTGACCTGGGTGATCGCCCAGGGCGCACACTCCACCGCCCATAGAGCGCGGTTCGTCAGCATGTGCCGCACGATGACCTGCGGCTTCTGCTCCACGAGCGAAATCTGGATGGACTTTTCGATCCCGGTCTCGCGCTCGGCCGGCTTACTGACGGAAAGGCCATCGTTGGTTGAGGAAATCTCTACCGGTTCGTCGTCCAGGGCATAGGTGCGCGGCATGCTCTCGGGCGCGTGCCACAGGCGGTGCCCCCCGTAAAAGTGGTAAACCTGGCCGTCGGAACGTTCGGTCACATACTCGGGCAGCTCAGCGAACAGGTTGTCCCCGCCGTGGAAGCGCAGGGAGATGATGCGCGGCCCCACCGATTGGGTGACCAGCAGGCTGAGCGCAGCGTTCTCGAGAGGGACGCAGTCGAGATCGAGGAATTTGGTTGTTTGCATAATTCGCTTATGACGAAATGGAGAGAGTACCACGGAGCACACAGAGTTCACAGAGATTTAAAAAATGATCTCTCCGTGTTCTTCGTGTGCTCTGTGGTGAAAAAACGATTCGCAATTTAGCGCGCCCCGAGCAACAGGTCGACCGTTAGCTGGTCGAGGCGCTCGTAGCCCAGGCCTTTTGCGCCGATGTTCGGGCGGTCGATCGTCTCGGCTCTGAGCGCACGGGCCTTCTCCGGGGTGTAATTTCCAAAGTACTGGGAAACCGAACTGTCGTCGGCGTTGATCTCTGCCAGCAGCGCCTGGATTTCCTGATCCTGGTTGAACTGGGCCGCCTTCTCTTTCAGGATGAGGTAGGTGCGCATACAGCCGCGGGCGAAGTCTTTGACGCCCTCGTAATCCTCGGTGCGGTAGGCATGCGCGTCGAAGTGACGCGAGCCCTGGTAGCCCACATCTTCCAGGAATTTAACCAGGTAGAAGGCTGCCTTGATGTCGCGCGAGCCGAAGCGCAGATCCTGGTCGTAACGTCCGGGGTACTGGTCGTTCAGGTCGATGTGGAAGAGCTTGCCGGCTTCCCAGGCCTGGGCCACGCCGTGGGTGAAGTTGATACCCGCCATGTGCTCGTGGGCCACTTCGGGGTTGACGCCTACCATGTCGGGATGGTCGAGCGTCCCGATGAAGGCCAGCATGTGGCCGGTGGTGGGGTTGTAGATATCGCCGCGCGGCTCGTTGGGCTTGGCCTCCAGGGCAAACTTGAGATCGTACTTCTGGTCGAGGACATATTCGCACAGGAAGTTGATGGCTTCGCGGTTGCGCTTGATGGCGTCGAGGGGATTCTTGGAAGAGTCGGTTTCGGCCCCTTCGCGCCCGCCCCAGAAGACGTAGACCTTGGCGCCAAATTCTACCCCCAGGTCGATCGCATTGAGCGTTTTCTGGATGGCGTAGGCGCGCACCTTGGGATCGTTGCTGGTGAAGGCGCCATCCTTGAAGATCGGGTCGCTGAACAGGTTGGTGGTGGCCATTGGCACGACCAGCCCAGTGTCATCCAGCGCTTTGCGAAAGTCTTTCTTGATTGCCTCGGTTTCAGCGGGGGTGGCGTCGATGGGGATCAGGTCGTTGTCGTGGAAGTTGACGCCGTAGGCGCCCACTTCGCCGAGCAGGTAGACCAGCTGGGCGGGCGTTTTGGGTTCGCGCGTCGGGCCGCCGAAGGGGTCGCGCCCGATGTTGCCAACCGTCCATAATCCAAACGTGAATTTATCTTCCGGTTTGGGGGTGTAGTCAGGCATAAGTTGCTCCTTTTTAGAGAAGGTCTCCCCTGGCCCTCATCCCTCAGGGTGGGGATGAGGCGCCTGGGAAGAAAGAGATGGGAATACCTAAAAAATTAATTTCTATCCAGGACCGATTCGACTTCCTGCATCTGCTCGCTCCTCAGCGGGCCAAAATCGAGCGCAGCGCAGTTCTCCTGCACTTGTGCCACAGTGCGGAAGCCAGGGATCGGAATCGTCTGCCCGCTGCGCGCCCACAGCCAGGCCAGCGCCCCCTGCGCCAGGGTCCGTCCGCCGCTGGTCAGGATCTCGCGCACGGACTCCATTTTTGCGAGCCATTCCAAGCTGGGCTTCCCGTCCCGGAAGTACTTCATCCAGCTGGGGCTTTTCTCGCCGCGCACGTCATCGGTTGAGGGATTGCTGGCGGGCGTGTATTTGCCGGTCAGCAGGCCCATGGCCAGCGGACCGCGGTTGATGGCTGCCAAATTGAATTCTTCGCATACCGCAATGACCGAGGAGTTATCGTCCAGCACGTTCAATTGGAGCTGTACTGCCGTACAACCCTCACCCTGCGCAAAAACCCTGGCGCGGTCGGGAAAATCGGTGCTCCAGCCGTAGGCGCGGATCTTGCCTGCCCTGACCAGTTCTTCCAGTGTATCGCGGACCGGCTCGGCCTTCTCGGCCGGGTAGCCGTTATCGTGGAACTGGTACAGATCGATGAAGTCGGTGTCCAGGCGGCGCAGCGAGTCTTCGCAGGCCTGGCGGATGTCGGCCGGCGCGGCGCTGGAGCCGGTTACTTCGCGACTGGCCTCGTCGAACAGCGCGTTGAACTTGGTGGCAATCACCACCTGTTCGCGCTTCCCCGCAAATGCCCGGGCCAGCACCCGCTCGCTGTGCCCGGCGCCGTACGCGTTAGCCGTGTCGAAAAAGTTGACGCCCAGATCCAGGGCGCAATGCAGGGCGCGGATCGATTCTACATCGTCCACTTCGCCCCAGCCGTGCGGAGTGCCTTTCTCCCAAAAGGGGCCGCCGATCGCCCAGCATCCCATCCCCAGCGCGCTGACGTTCGATTCCGGAGCGGCCGAGCGTGCGTGTAAATGCCATGGTTTTTTCTCCCATTGAATTGCCCTTATCCTCCGCCCGCCCCTTCGGGGAGGGGTTACTGGACATCCACAGGACAGACAAAGACCCGTTCTTTGACGGGCAACCTGCCCTCGCCTACGATCTCGAACGCGCCCGTCAGGCGGATGTCGTCGCTGGAACTCCCCACCATGACGAGAATCCGGCCGGGCTCAAGACCGAGATGCAGCTCGGGGTCGTAAAAGGCCAGTTGGTCGACGGGCAGGCGGAAGGTCACGGTTTTGGACGCGCCGGGGTCGAGCCTCAGGCGCGCATAGCCCTTCAGTTCTTTGACCGGGCGCGGCACGCTGGCGTATTCATCTCTGACGTACAACTGGACCACCTCGTCGCCTGGGACCTGCCCTGTGTTGGCCACTTTGAGCGAGACGTCCACGCTCTGACCGGCCCCAGCCTGCGCCCGATTAATCGACAGGTCGCTATACTCGAAGGTTGTATAGCTCAACCCATGCCCGAACGGGTACAGCGGGGCGGCCTTCTCCGAGACGTAATCGCCGTACCAGTGGGATTTCATCCCGGAAGGCTTGTGGTTGTAAAAGATCGGCACCTGGCCGACGTGCCGGGGGAAGGTAACCGGCAGCTTGCCGCCGGGGTTGGCATCGCCGAAAAGAATATCAGCAACCGCCGCGCCGCCTTCCTCGCCGGGGATCCAGGCTTCGAGAATGGCGTTGGCGCTCTCGTCCAGCCAGGGAATGGCGTACGGCCGTCCGCTGACCAGCACCGCAACCACCGGTTTGCCGGTCGCCAGGATGGCTTTGGCCAGTTCTTCTTGCACGCCGGGCAGGCGCAGGTCGGCGCTGTCGCGGGTTTCGCCGGTCGTGCAGCTTGGGACCAATCCCGAACGGTCGCCCAGGACGAGCACCACCACGTCGGCCTGCTGGGCCACCGCGAGCGCTTCTTCGAAGCCGCTCTTGTCCGCATCCAGGTTGTCGCAACCTTTGGCATAGAGCACCTTTGTTTCAGGCGAGACAACCGCTTTGATCCCGTCCAGAACGGTTGTCACGGCGGGGCTGTGGCGTTTCAGTTTCTCTGAATCCGCCTGCGAAGCCGGCCTCTTTCGAAAGCTGGAAATCCAGCAACTCGACCGTGGCGGGGTAGGAATAATCGCCCAGCAAGGCCCGGGCGTGGTCGGCGTTCGGGCCGATCACGGCCAGCGTGGAGAGGCTTTTTTCGAGCGGCAGCAGGCCGTCGTTCTTGAGCAAGACCATGCTCTGGCGGGCGATCTCACGGGCCAGGTCGCGTTGCGCGGGGGTTTCGAACACTTCGAGGGCGCGGCCTTCCTCCACATAGGGGTTCTCGAACAGGCCCAGCTCGAACTTCTTCTGCAAGTGACGCCGGACGGCCGTATCGATGGTTTCCATCTCCAGCTCGCCCGCTTCGAGGGCCGCTTTGAGCGGATCGCCGTAGCACACCACGGTCGGCAGTTCGACGTCGATGCCCGCTTCGAGCGCCAGGCGTCCTGCTGTGGGCAGGTCGCAGGCCACGTTGTGGAAGTTGTGGATCATGAGCACAGCTTCGTAATCCGAGACGACCAGGCCGTCGAAGCCCAGCTCGCCGCGCAGCAGGTCGGTCAGGATGCGGCGGGAAGTTGCCACCACCTCGCCGTCCAGCTCGGGATAGGAGTTCATGATGGTTGCCAGGCCGGCGTCCCGGATGGCAGCCTGGAAGGGGGCCAGGAAGGTTTCATACAGTTCGCGTTTGCCCATGTAGACGGGCGCGCAGTTCTGCCCGCCCTGCGACAGGCTGTGACCGATGAAATGTTTGCCGGTCGCCATCACACCCTGGCGGAGATCTTCCCCTTGCAGGCCGCGCACGTAGGCCATGCCAAAATGGCTGACCAGGGTCGGGTCTTCGCCGAAGGTCTCCTCGGTGCGCCCCCAGCGCGGGTCCCGGGAAACGTCCAGGACCGGGGCCAAGGACTGGCGCGCGCCGATTGCCAACAACTGCTTGCGGATCTCTTTTGTCATCTGTTCGGCCAGTTCCGGCTGGAAGGTGCTGGCCAGCCCGATCATTTGCGGAAAGGCGGTCCCGCCGAGCAGCATAGCCCCCGAACAGCTTTCTTCGTGCAAAATGGCCGGGATTCCCAGGCGCGTTTCTTCAACCAGAAATTTTTGCAACTGGTTCCCGGCTTTCGCCGCTGCGACCGGGTCCAGCATGGATGCGCCGGCCACGCGGGTGATCTGGCCTATGCCATTGCCCAGTTTGGATTTGATTTTTTCCGAATCTGGATTTCCGCCTGTCTGCAGTTCGTACATCCAGTATGACCCGATCTGGGCGAGCTTTTCTTCCAGGGTCATTTGAGAGAGCAGGGTTTCAACACGTCCTTCGATCGCTATCATCGGGTCCTCTACACTTGATTGCTGGTTATCAGATTGGCGAGCCGCTTTTGATTTGACAACAGGCGCGATACAACAACAGTGCCAGCTATCTGGATTTCTTCCTTAATCGCCCCCACAAGAGGGCTATATGCGATGTGGTCACAGGGAGAGAGCTTTGTTCGGTCTGTGTTATTCTTTCAGGGCGCCCATGGCGATGCCGCTGACGATATAGCGCGAGAAGATGGCGTAGATAATAATGATCGGTACGACCGTGACCGCAAGCCCGAGATAAATCGCGCCGTACTCGGTCCGGTATACATCGCCTCGCAGGGTTTGGATCAACATCGGCAGGGTATATTTTTCGATGGAAGAAATCAGGATGAAAGCGTTGAAGAAGTTATTCCAGGCAGCTACAAAGGCGAAGATGCCCATGGTCATCGCGCCGGGCACGGCTAAAGGCATCATGATCCTGTGGAAAATGCCCAATTCGCTGGCTCCGTCAATCCGGGCGGCGTCGATCAAATCTTGAACAACCACGAACTCAAGGTATTGCACGCCAAAGAAAACGGCTCCCGCATTCGCGATGCAGCGGCAAGATCAGCGAGGCATAATTATCAGTAAGCCCTAAACGGGACATATACTGGAAGAAACCGATAATGGAAAGTTGCATGGGGATCATCACCAGGACAATGATAAAGTTAGAAAACAGTTTCTTTCCTTTGAAATCATAAACGACGACACCGTACGCAGTCAGCAAAGAGAAATAAACGGTCACAACCGTTGACATCACCGCTACGAAGAGGCTATTTCTGAAGCCTCTCATCAGATCAAGGCCTCTGCCCACCAGAATGCCATAGTTTTCAGCCATATGCGTGCTGGGGAGAAAACTGATGCCCTGTTGGATTTCTACTGTGGAGCGGGTAGCGTTTACGATCAACAACCAGATGGGGACAACGGTGATGACCAGCAAGATGAACAATACGAGGTAAACAAAAACGCGGGTTAGGTTGGTTGTAAATCTGTAATTGCTGAACATGATGGCTACCTTTCTGCCTTAGCGATGGTTTTCCGATTGAAAGCCTTGAAAAAACTTCTTTTTGGTTTCTTTTGCGCAGGTTCTTTTTCTCTCAAGAAATAAAAGATGCCCAACGCGCACAGGCTGGTCATCAGGAAAACCAGAACGCCAACGGACGAAGCCGCCCCGATGTGACCTTTACTGCTGGCGAATTTTAAGTACATCAGGATATTGTTGGTCAAGATCGACGAACTGGGGGAGCCTCTGCCATCTGTTAACAGGAACGGGATATCGAACATCTGCATCCCGCCAACCAGCGATGTAACGAATATATAGATCAAGATGGGTTTCAACAAGGGTAAGGTGATGCGCTGGAACATCTGGGTGGAGGTTGCGCCATCTACCATGGCCGCTTCATATAAAGAGATCGGAATCGACGTCATGCCGGCCATCAAGATGATGATGGTTTGCCCAAACCACATCCACCACTGAATGAAAACAACGAGGCCGCGCGTTATGTTGACGTTCTGCAAAAACTGCATTGCCTCGGGCAAAAATCCGGCGCGAACCAAAAACTGATTGACCGGGCCGTAAAAAGAAAACAAGCTGAAAAATAGCGCAGCAACCGCGGCGGGCACCAACAAATTTGGCAGAAAAAACAAAGCCCGCCAGGTTCCCACGAACTTAAGCCGCAACCTGGTACTCGTGAACCAGACCGAGAGCAACATGGCAATGCCAATTTGAGGAATGAAGTTCAGGATCCAAAGAAGCCAGGTGTTTCTCACCGCTTTCATGAAGACATTGTCCGCAAACAGGCGCTGAAAATTATCAAGGCCGATAAAGTTTGAAGTCCTGCTGATGAGCGTGGTATCCGTAAAGCTGAGGGCGAGGGTGTTGTAAACCGGATATAGCCCAAAGATCAGAAAAGCAATAACGAACGGGGCAATGAACAAATACCCATAGTAGTTTCTTTTGAATGCAGCCTGATTCATTATTACTCCTTGTCGTACTCCTCAGGCTCATTTTTGCGGTAGTTACATCCATCGTAACTCTTATTATATAAAGGCTGAGTAGTTACCTTTCTCTTATATTATCATGTGGGTCAGTGTATTCTCAATACACTGACCCACATTTTCGTGCTAGTTCGAGCTATTTGATGGTCAGATCCGGGAATTCGATGCGAAGAGCATCTTTCCAGGTGGACCACATGGTATCGAGATCGATCTCGCCGTTGAGGTACTGGTTGATCGGGTCGTTGAGCGCGCGTTGGATGGCATCGTCGGAACCGGTCATCAGTTTGGCGTTGACGGAAGGCGCTGCTTCGGCAAAGCCGGCGTAGGAGTTCTGGCCAGCCAGGAAAGCGCTGAGTTCGGAATCGTCGAAGGACGGGGTGATCTTCTCGACAACCACCTGGCTCGAAACGAAGTCGCCAGGAGCCTGCATTTGATCGTCGGGCACGTTGGGATCGATGGCCTTCAGATATTCATTGGTGTAGACGCCGGTGGCCCAATTGGTCAGGTTCTCCTGATCCAGGGTGGCGAAGCGGATGAACTCTTTGGCCAGTTCCAGGTTCGGGCTTTCTTCCATTGCGCCCAGCCAGGTGCCGCCCCATTGGTAGGGCAACGGGCCGGTCACAACGCCCCAGTCGCCGCTGGTGTCATGGGCGCCGTCGGCCGATTTGGCATTGGGTGCCAACACGTAGGGGAGACCCCAGGTGGGCAGGAAGTAGCTGAAGACCTGCTTGGGATTGCCGTTTGCATCCACCAGGCTGTCGTTCATGCCCGCGAACCAACCCTCTTGCCACTGTTGCGCCTGCGCCTCGTAACCTTCGTCACGGAAGAGTTTGGCGGTCTCGACGTACTTTTCCACCATCGGATCGACGACCAGAGTATCGTCGACAACCCAGGGCTGGGCCCGGTTGGCGAAGAACGGGTTCTGGAAGTCACCGCTGGAGCCGACCATGTAGGTATCGCCACCGGATTTTTCTTTGACCACGGCAGCCATTTCGACGAACTTGTCGAAATCAGACATCATCGCCTGAATTTCTTCGGGATCATCGGTGCCGAAGTATTCTTTTGCCAGGCTGCGGCGATAGAAAACGGCGCCCGGGGTAGCCTGATAGGCAAAGGCCTTGATCACGCCGTCGCTCGGTGCCTACGTCGGTAACAAAGGGGTAGGTTTTGTTTTCTTCCGCATACGGCAGCAAATCGCTCAGGTCGGCCAGGAAGTCGGCTTCGACGTATTCTTTCACGAAGGCAGCTTCCAGCGCGATCACGTCCGGGGTATCGGCGGTGCCAATAGCGGCCTTCAGTTTGGTCTGGTATTCGCCGTTGGTCATCGGGATCATGGTGTAGACCACATCGACGTCCGGGTGTTTGCCTTCGAAGGCAATGGCCATGGTGTTGATTTCATTGGTGAACGACCATACGTTCAAAACCGTTTTTTCGCCTGACGCGGCAGGGGCGGCAGGTTCAGCGGGTTCAGCCGTTGCAGCGGGAGCGGCGGGTTCTACAGGGGCTGTGGCAGGAGCTTCTGGGGCGCCACCGCAAGCGGCTAAAAGTACACTGGCAACCATCATCAAGCTCAAGAGCGCTAAAAATGACTTACGCATGTTTCTTCTCCTTCAATATCGTTTTTGAATAGTTTATACTGTTTTCGTGTGGACCAGGGTCCGCACGATGACGCAGGTCTTCCTTCCGTTGTGTCAAGGCTGAAGAGAAGGCCTGCTATTTCGTTCAGGGTGAATTGGATACCACCTCCTTTCTTTATGCGTTTTTCCGAAAAGATGCCGGAACAGGAATAAAGAAACCGGAAACCTGTTGTTCCTCTAACCAGCGCCCGTCAACGCTCGACAGGAACTGCGTACGACCAGCTTGGTCGACATTTTGTGCACGTGCACATCCATGGGTTCCTCGTTGATCAATTGGATCAGCATCTGTACAGCAACATAGCCCATGTCGGCCAGAAACTGGTCGATCGTGGTAAGACCCAGATACTGGGCCTCCGTGATGTTATCAAACCCAATAATTGACAAGTCTTCCGGAATGCGCACGCCCAACTCGTCTGCAGCCTGGAACACGCCGATGGCAGACATGTCATTGGCGGCAAAGATGGCGCTAGGAGGTTCTTTCATAGAAAGCAACTCCAGTGCGCGCTCGTACCCGGTTTCGGTAGAAAAATCGCCTGGAACGGACAAACTTCCATTCAAAGGAATGCCGGCGTTCAATAGCGCATCCTGGTACCCTTTCAAACGGCGTCCCGAGCTGGCAATCTCTGGCCGCCCGTTGATAAACCCGATCCGCCGGTGTCCCAAATGCAAAAGGTATTCCATGGCCTGTAACGCACCGCGGTAGTTCGTCCCCTGCACGGAAGGGTAGTTCGGGCTGATGTTATGCGGGTCCACCGCAAGAATGGGCGCGTCTGTCACGAATTCCGCGGCCGAAGAGGCCACCACAATGGTGCCATCCGCGAGGGAGTTATTCAATAGGGAAACATAATGTTGTTCGCGCGTGATTGTGCCGTCTTTTTGAATTCCCCCGGTGGTGTAAACCAATAAATCGAAATAAGATTCTGCGATGGCCCGGTTGATGCCCTTCATGATTTCAATGGAGTACGGGAAACCGATATCTGGCACCACCAGCCCGATCAGATTCTTTTTGCGGCTGCGCATGCTGCGTGCCGCCAGGTTGGAGGTATAGCCCAACTCGTCGATCACGGCAGCCACCCGGTCTTGCGTATCGCTGGCCACGTCGACCTTGCTATTCAGCACGCGTGAAACAGTGGAGACGGATACGCCTGCCCTTTTGGCTACATCTTGGATGGTGACTGCGCGTTTTCTGGTTGCCATTTATATTTTCGAGTTATAATATGAGAACGTTCTCGGTATCATTACCGGTAACGTTCCCGGCATGTCTATTATTGCACAATTCCGGGAGCGTGTCAACAATTTTTAAGGTCAAGTTTGACCAAATTCTAAAACTGCTGAGGGATTATGCGTTTCGGACTTTTTGACGATGAACAACGCGAATACGTAATTACCAGGCCAGATACCCCCCTCCCCTGGATCAATTATCTGGGCAGCGAAAATTATTATGGGCTGATCTCCAATACAGCCGGCGGATATTCCTTTTACAAGGATGCCCGCCTGCGACGCCTGACACGCTACCGTTACAACAATGCTCCACTGGACGCCGGTGGACGGTATATCTACCTGCGGGACGACGACCCGCACCAATCCCTGCCCCTGGTCTGGTCGCCGTCATGGATGCCGGTCCGCCGCCCGTTGGATGCATACGAATGCCGCCACGGGATGGGCTACACTGTGATCACATCCCGGCTGGCGGGGATCGAATCACAGACGCGCTACTTCGTCCCCATCGGGGAAAACCTGGAGATCTGGGAGCTAACCCTCAACAACCATCGCCCCCAAGCTGCCGATCTGTCCGTTTTCTCCGCCATCGAATTCTGCCTGTGGGACGCGCACGACGACGCCACCAACTTCCAACGTAATTATTCCATCGGCGAGGTGGAAGTCACCCCCTTCCCCCTCCCAGGGGGAAGGGCCGGGGATGGGGGTAAAACCCAGGTTATCTACCACAAGACCGAATACCGCGAGCGCCGCGACCACTTCGCGTACTTCGCCTGTTCCGCGCCATTGACCGGTTTCGATACCAGTCGCGAAGCCTTCCTGGGTCCCTACCGGGGTTGGGATTCGCCCGCGGCAGTGGAAGCAGGCCGGTTGTCCGGTTCGATTGCGCACGGCTGGCAGCCCATCGGGGCGCAGCACGTCAAGGTCCGCTTGGAGCCGGGGGAGCAGAAAAAAGTCATTTTCCTCCTGGGGTATCACGAAAACCCCCAAGAGGCCAAGTTCGACCCGCCTGGTTCCCAGATCATCGACAAGCGCACTGTCCAGCCGATCATCGCTCGCTACCTGGATCCGGAGCAGGTTGAAAAGGCATTTGTGGCCTTGCGCGAATATTGGGACTGCCTGCTGGCAAAGTTCAGCGTGCGCACGCCGGACGTCCACACGGACCGTATGGTCAACATCTGGAACGCGTACCAGGTCATGATCACCTTCAATCTGAGCCGCTCGGCCTCCTATTTCGAGAGCGGGATCGGGCGCGGGATGGGCTTCCGCGATTCGAACCAGGATTTGCTGGGGTTCGTGCACCTGGCGCCGGAGCGGGCGCGCGAGCGCATCCTGGACCTGGCAGCCACCCAGCTACCGAGCGGCGGCGCCTACCACCAATACCAACCGCTGACCAAGCGCGGCAACGACGGGGTGGGAGGCGATTTTAACGACGACCCGTTGTGGTTGGTGCTGGCCGTGACAGCCTACGTTAAAGAGACCGGAGATTGGGCGATTCTCGATGAGCTCCTCCCTTATGACAACCTGGCTGGCAGCGAAGAACCGCTTCTCGGTCATTTGCAGCGTTCCGTCCAATACACCCTCGACCGGCTTGGCCCACATGGTCTCCCCTTGATCGGCCGCGCAGACTGGAACGACTGTCTTAACCTGAACTGTTTCTCAGACAGCCCCGGCCAGTCCTTCCAGACCACCACCAATAAAGAAGGCAAGGTGGCGGAAAGCGTGTTCATTGCGGGATTGTTTGTGCTGGCGTGTAAGGAAATGGCGGAGTTGACACGGAAGAGGAAAGAGGAAAAATTGGCTTCTTTCCTCTTTCCTCTTTCCTCTGAAGAATTACGAGCAACACGCGGCGAACATGGAATCCATCATCTGGCAGCACGGCTGGGACGGGGAGTGGTTCCGCCGCGCTTACGATGATTCCGGTCACGTGCTGGGTTCGCGGGAAAATGAAGAAGGCAGAATCTTCATCGAGCCGCAAGGCATGTGCGCCATGGCGGGCCTTGGCCTGGCGGACGGTCGCGCCGCACAGGCCTTGGACGCAGTAGGCGAGCACCTGGCCACGCCGCACGGGATCGTGCTGCTCCAGCCCAGTTTCAGCAAATATTACCTGCATTTGGGCGAGATCTCGTCATACCCCCCGGGCTACAAGGAGAACGCGGGCATTTTCTGCCATACCAACCCGTGGATCATGATCGCCGAAGCGCTGGCCGGGCGCGGGGACCAGGCCTTCGATTACTACCGGCGCATCAACCCCTCGGCGCGCGAGGAACTGAGCGAAGTGCACAAGTGTGAGCCCTATGTATATGCCCAGATGATCGCCGGCAAAGACGCGCCCACGCACGGGGAGGCCAAGAATTCCTGGCTGACGGGCACGGCCGCCTGGAACTACGTGGCGATCACGCAGTGGATCCTGGGCATCCGCCCGACGTACGATGGTCTGCAAGTGGCGCCGGTCATCCCTTCTGATTGGCAGGGTTTCGAAGCGGTGCGCAGTTACCGGGGAGTCCGCTACGTCATCCGGGTGCAGAGAAAAGGCCCGGGAAACCGGGTCCGGCTCGAGGTGGAGGGAACACCAATCGACGGTACCGTGATCCCGTACCCTGGAGAAGGCGTCCGGGAGGTTCAGGTTGTGGTGGGGTTGGGAGATGAAAGCTAATTCGTCATTTCGTACGATATGTATGGATCTGGTTGGGTTGGGCTCTGGTCATGCTGGCCTTCCAGGGCTGGATCGGCGCGCGCCTTGATCTAAAAACGCCTGACCATGCCTTATTCTGGACGCCCGCCGAAACGACCCCGGGCAGCCAGGACGGCAAGCCGTATCTCAACGAGCCGTTCCTGAACGAACAGGTGGCCTGGGATTCGGAGTTCTACCTGTCAGCGGCCACGCATGGGGTATGACGACCCTGCGGTGCGAGGCGTCCCCCTGATTTTTCGTGGGGCGGGCGGCAACAACCCTGCATGCCCGGCGAGAACCCGGATTGCACCGCGCTTAATTATGCCTTCTTCCCGGTCTATCCCTGGTTGACGCGCATCCTGGCCGTCCCCTTGCGACTTTTCCCGCTGACGCCGATCGCGCGTTCGACGCTGGCAGGGGTGATCGTCTCCCTTTTGGGGGCGCTTGGCGCGATGCTGGCCCTGTATGCGATGACGCGCAAATCGCTGGGCGAGGATGGCGGCCTGCGGGCGGCGTTCTATCTTTTGATCTTCCCAAGCGGATTCTTCCTGGCGCAGGTTTACACCGAAGGGCTGTTCCTCGGCCTGACCTTCGGCGCGCTGGCCTGTTTGCTGGCCCGCAAATGGGGCTGGGCGGCCTTGCTGGCGGCGCTGGCAACATGGACGCGGCCCGGCGGGGCGCTCCTGCTCTTGCCGATGGCCATGCTCTGGGCCAGGGACAAAGCCTGGCAGGGGGAGTGGAAGTCGGTGGTGGGACGCGGGCTGGCGGCTCTCTCGCCTGCGCTCTCTTACGGCCTGCTGGTCCCTGACACCCTTTGCGGACCGGTTTTTCCTGATCGAGAAGCTGTATTTCAGCCGCAGGTTGCTGGCGCTCGATCAAAGCCTGGCCGCCTGGAGCCAGGCGTTCATGGTATTCTCGATGGACAATCTTCAAGCCAGGTTTTATTACACCCTCGAATTTGCTGCGGTGTTGCTCGCGCTGGTTGCCTGTATCCTGTTGTTCAAACGCAGCCCCGAGGTTGCGGTCTTCGGGCTGGCCATGATCGTGTTTGCCTTTACCAGTGGCGCAGCCCAGGGCATGATCCGCTACGTGCTGGTGGCGCCCGCGCTGTTCTGGGTGCTGGCGGATTGGGGCAAACGGCCGGCCTTCGACCGCGTCTGGTCGCTGGCCAGCGTGCTCTTGATGGGCGTGGAGGCCATGCTCTTCAGCTTTAATTTCTGGGTTGCCTAAAATGTTTCTAGCGAGATGTCGTGATAGATAACCCGATTTTGGGTGGGAGCGTGTGCCGTAGGCACACGCTCCACCCAAAATCGGGACTCTTTCTCTCCGGCATTTGAAGAATCCCTAAAGGAGTTTCATTTTGATGGATCATAAAATTGTTTTTCCAAAAGACTTTGTCTGGGGGGCGGCCACGGCCTCCTATCAGATCGAGGGCGCGTGGGACGTGGACGGCAAGGGCGAAAGCATCTGGGACCGCTTCAGCCACACGCCGGGAAAAGTGTTCAACGGCGACACGGGCGACGTGGCCTGTGACCACTTCCACCGCTGGCCAGAAGACCTGGCCCTCATGCAAGAGATCGGTTTAGATGCATACCGATTTTCGGCTGCCTGGCCGCGCATCCTGCCGGCTGGTCGTGGAAAAGTTAATCAGGCTGGGATTGATTTTTACAGCCGTCTGGTGGATGCTTTACTGGAAGCGAAGATCGATCCGTATTTGACTCTCTACCACTGGGACCTGCCGCAGATACTGCAAGATGAGGGTGGCTGGCCTGCGCGCACGATGGTGGATGCGTTCTGTGAGTATGCGGACGCCGTCAGCCGCGCGCTGGGGGACCGGGTCAAGCACTGGATCACATTTAACGAGCCCTATGTCAGCGCGTTCGTTGGCTATGAGGAAGGGCGCCATGCCCCCGGTCACACCGACCTGCACGAAGCCCTGGCAGCCACGCACCATCTGTTGCTGGCGCACGGCCTGGCCGTGCCGCTCATCCGCGCCAACGTGCCGGATGCCAGGGTGGGGATCACGCTGAACTTCAGCCCGCAGACGCCCGCTTCTCCGAGCGTCGCCGACCGGGACGAGGCCAACTGGCAGGATGGCTATGTCAACCGCTGGTTCCTGGACCCGTTGATCGGGCGCGGGTATCCGGGTGACATGCTGCAGGGCTTTGACGACGAGATGGAATTCCTCCAAGGGGGAGACATGCAAAAGATCGCGGCCCCGGTCGACTTTTTGGGCGTCAACTATTACACCCGCAACATTGCCCGCTCGAAAACGGTTCCCGAAGATGAAAACGCCCCGCCCACGGTCTACCCCAACCAGGAACATACCGAAATGGGTTGGGAGGTCTATCCCGATGCTCTATACAATTTACTCGGCCGCTTGCATTTCGAATATGGCTTCCCTGCTATCTACATCACCGAGAACGGCGCGGCCTTCAAGGATCAGGTCGGCCCCGAGGGCCAGGTGGACGACCCTGCCCGTTTGCATTACATCCAGCGCCATTTGGAAAAAGTGGCCCAGGCCATTGCGATTGGCGTGCCCGTAAAGGGTTATTTTGTCTGGTCGCTGCTGGATAATTTCGAGTGGGCCCATGGCTACTCCAAGCGCTTCGGGCTGGTCTACGTAGATTATGAAAGCCAGAAACGAATCTTGAAATCCAGCGCGAAGTGGTACGCGCAGGTTGTTCGCGCGAACGCAATTCTTTAGTTCGTACCGCGACATTGATGTCGCGAAAACGGCAAGCGACATAAATGTCGCTCAACAGGAGAAGATTCCATGCAATACGGCCATTTTGACGATACAGCCAAAGAATACGTCATTACCCGGCCCGACACGCCCCAATCCTGGAGCAATTACCTGGGCTCCACCGAGTACGGCGCGATCATCACCAACAACGCGGGCGGTTATGGTTTCTTCCAGTCCGGGGCCAGGGGACGGTTCCTGCGCCTGCGCTTCAACAGCGTGCCGGTGGACCAGCCGGGCCGCTATTTCTACCTGCGCGACAACGCCAGCGGCGACTACTGGTCGGCCTCCTGGCAGCCAGTCGGCAAGCCGCTGGAGCAGTACCGGTCCACCTGCCGCCACGGGACAGCCTACACGGTCATCGAATCGCGCTATGCGGGGATCTCGACCGAGGCTACCTACTTCGTCCCGCTCGGCCAGTCTTTTGAATACTGGCGGCTGAAGATCCGCAACGAGAGCGACCGTCCGCGCGACCTCTCGGTTTTCACCTTCTGCGAGTTCACCAACCAGTGGGACACCTACCAGGACACGGTCAACCTGCAATATTCGCTCTTCATCGTACGCGGCGAGTTGACGGAAGACAACCTGCTCCGCATCGCCATCCAGGACCACCTGACCTCTGCCGCGGATGGAATTTACCTGCACGACAGGGCGCGCCAGGCCTGGATGGGTCTGGCTGGTTCCGCGATCGCGGGCTTCGACACCAGCCGCGAGTCCTTCCTGGGGACCTACCGCGGCTACCACAACCCGCAGGCCGTCGAGGGGGGACACTGCACGAATAGTTGCGCCTATGGCGACAATGCCTGCGGCAGCCTGCAGTCGAACCTGGTTCTCCAGCCGGGGGAGAGCCGCGACATGCTGGTCCTGCTCGGCATCGGCGAGGCCCGCACCGTCGGGAAACAGACCTTCGCCGCCTTCGGTTCGCTCGAGCGCGCCGCGACCGAATTGCAGAAGCTGAAGGATCACTGGCATGAAAAGCTGGGCAGCCTGATCGTAGAAACGCCCGACGAGGAGTTCAACCACACGCTCAACGTCTGGGGCCTGTACAACAGCCTGATCACCTTCGCCTGGTCGCGGGCCGCCAGCCTGGTCTACAACGGCGAGCGCGATGGGCTGGGGTTCCGCGACTCGGTCCAGGATATCCTCGGCGTGGTGGCCGCCATCCCGGGGGAAGCCCGCCAGCGCCTGGAACTGATGCTGACCGGCCAGCTCGCCAACGGCGGCGCGATGCCCGTGGTCAAGCCCTTCGAGCACCGGCCCGGCCACGAATCCCCGCCCGCCGAGGAAGACTATCGCTCGGACGATTGTCTGTGGTTTTTCAACGCCGTTCCGGCCTACGTCAATGAGACCGGGGACTTCGAATTCTACAACAAGATCCTGCCCTACGCCGACCGGGGCGAGGCGACCGTCTTCGCCCACCTGCGGCGCGCCCTGGAGTTCAACCTGGAACGGACCGGAAGCCACGGTCTGCCCTGCGGCCTGTCCGCCGACTGGAACGATTGCCTGCGCCTGGGGTATACCGGCGAGAGCCTGTTCGTCGCGTTCCAACTGCGGCTGGGCCTGAGCGTCTACGCTGAGATCGCCGGGCGAATGGGGAATCCGGAAGAAGCCCGCTGGGCGCTCGAGCAAAGAGAAACATTGGACGCCGCCATCCATTCCACGGGCTGGGACGGCGACTGGTTCATCTGGGCCATCGGCGAAGACGGCACAGTCTATGGCACGAAAGAGTATGAAGAAGGCCAGGTCTACCTGAACACGCAGGTCTGGTCGGTCATCAGCGGAGCGGCTTCGCGCGAGCAGGCCCAGCGTTGTATGGGAACCGTCCATGAGAAGCTGGCCACCCCGTACGGGCTGATGCTGGCTGCCCCGCCCTTCGTGCATGCGCCCATCGAAGTGATGCGGGCCGTGGTGTACAACCCGGGCATCAAGGAAAATGCCGGCATCTTCCAGCACACCCAGGGCTGGGGCGTGATGGCGGAGTGCCTGCTCGGGGACGGCGACCGCGCCTACGAGTATTTCCGCGCAGCCATGCCGGCCGCGTACAACACCCGGGCCGAGGTCCGCCAGTGCGAGCCGTACGTGCAAGCCCAGACCACCTACTCGACGTTCTCGCCCCGCCCGGGCAACACCCGCACCTCCTGGCTGACCGGCGCGGCGGCCTGGAGCTACTTCAGCGCCACACAGTACATCCTGGGGATCCGCCCCGAGGCCGGCGGCCTGCGGATCGACCCGTGCATCCCGTCAGCCTGGAGCGGTTTTTCGGCGGCGCGCAGGTTCAGGGGCAGGTTGTTGCGGATCTCCGTTCGCAACCCGCAGGGAGTCTGCCAGGGCGTCGTCAAGATGAAGGTAGACGGGGAAGAGGTCCAAGGGAACCTCATCCCCCTCGATCTGCCCGGCGAAGAGCACGAAGTGGAAGTCTGGCTGGGAAGAATGGAAATGTAGCCAAGAAACACCTACAATAAAGCTGTGAAAGCGCATCTGCAGCTCCAAACCCGTCTCTTGCCCGTGCTTGTGATTGCATCCTTCCTGATGCAGTTGATCGACCCTTCCAGGGTGTGGACGGTGTTGCTGGTGGGGTTGGGGGGACTGTGGTTGCTCTCGTTCCTGTGGGCGCGGGGCCTGGCAAACCATTTGACGCTCACCCGCGAGGTCCGCTACGGTTGGGTGCAGGTGGGGGATCTGTTGGAAGAACGATTCACCCTGGAAAACAAAAGCCGCTTCCCGGCCACCTGGGTCGAGTTCGAAGACCATTCTACGCTGCCCGGCTACAACGCCAGCCTGGCGACCGGCGTGGACGGGTTGGGGACGTCTCAGTGGCGCAAAAAGGGAACCTGCAACCGGCGCGGCCTGTACTGGTTGGGGGATAGCAGCCTGCACACGGGGGACCCGTTCGGCGTGTACTCGGTCACGGTCACAGATCCCGCTCGCGCTTCGCTGATGGTCATGCCGCCGGTGGTGCCCCTGCCGGAGATGGAGATCATCCCGGGCGGGTACAGCGGCGAGGGCCGGCCGGTCCCGCACGCCCCCGAGCGCACGCTGGATTCGGGGAGCGTGCGCGAATATCTGCCCGGCGACAGCCTGCGGCTCGTGCACTGGAAGACGACTGCCCGACTCGAAAAGCCGTTCGTGCGCCTGTTCGAGGGCACTCCCGCCAGCGACTGGTGGATCCTGCTGGACCTGCAGGCCTCGTCACAGGCCGGCCGGGGCGCGGATTCTACCGAGGAACACGCGGTCATGTTGGCGGCCTCGCTGGCGGACCGGGGCTTGCGCGCCAACCGCGGGGTGGGCCTGGTGTTGAACGGAAAAACCCTGGACTGGCTGCCGCCGCGCGCCGGCGCCGGGCATCGGTGGGAGATCCTGCGCTTGCTGGCGCTGGCGGCCCGCGGACGGACCTCCCTGGGGGAGGTGCTCGAGCACATCCGCCCCAATCTGGGCCGCAACGCCAGCCTGCTGATCGTCACGCCGACGGCCAGCCTGGACTGGCTGCGGGCGCTGCCGCTGCTAGACCGGCGCGGGATCAGAGCGACCGTCATTTTGCTCGACCTGGGTTCTTTCGACCCAACCCGGGAGAATGCCAACGTCGCTGCGGAACTGAAGCGGCTGCACGTGACCTGCCATACCATCCCCCGCGAATTCCTGGACCGCCCGGAAGCGCATCCGGGCACCCGGGGCCAGTGGGAATGGCGGGTCACGGCCACGGGGCGCGCCATCCCGGTCCATGCCCCGCGGGACCAGCGCTGGCGAAAGCTGGCCAAATGATACCGCTCGCCTGGAACTGGACCCGCAACCATTTCAACCTGCTCTTGCTGTCGGCGGCTGCCGGCTGCCTGGCGCTGGCGCTTGGCGAACTGGTGCGGGGCATCACCTGGTCGCTGCTGATGCCGGTTTCATTGTCCGCCGCAGGGATTGGATGGGGGATCGGCGCCAGCCGGTTGACCCCCAAACAATCCGGGGCCGCTTTGGGCGCGATCGGGATAACCGGGATCACCCTCTACGTTGCCGGGCTGGCCCGTCCGCTTGGGCGTTTGATCCTGTCTGTGCTCTCCTTGATTCCCCAGCTCTTTCTGTGGATCTCACAAAGAGCCTTCATCGAAACAGGTCCTGTGCTCGCAGCCGGGGCTGACCTTTCCCTTCAGGTTGCCAGCCTGCTTGGGCGTCTGGGGGAGTGGGTTGCCGCGCTTTTCCTTGGGAAACCAGTTGTGGATCCGGTCGCTGCCGGGCTGGCATGGAGCCTGGTGCTCTGGTCGGCCGGCGCCTGGGCGGGCTGGCAGCTGCGCAGGAACCGCCGGGCGCTGATGGCGCTTGCGCCGGGCGGCCTGGTTCTGGCCCTGGTGCTCGATTACACCCGCCGGGATACCGGGATGATGGTCGTCTATCTGGCGGTCATGCTGGCGTTGATGGGCCTGGCGCGGAATGAAGGGCTGCACGCAGGCTGGCGGCGGCGGGCCCTGGATTATTCCGAGAGCATCGCGATCGAAAGCTTGATCATGATCGGGTTGGTGACGGCGGTGCTAGTCTCGGCGGCGGCCCTGGCCCCATCGCTCTCGTGGCGGGACCTGGTCGAAAGGCTGCGCGAAGCCGGGCAAGGCGGAGACGACCGGGTTGCCCAGTCGCTGGGGCTGGAAGCGCCGCCCAACGCCGCTCTGGAGCAGGCGTACCTGTCCGGCGGGCTGCCGCGCCAGCACCTGCTCGATCTGCCGCCGGAACAGTTGCAGGACGTGGTCCTGCTCATCCGCACCGGGGAACTGCCGCCCATCCCGGAAATGGTCCACGATATCCATCCCCAGCGCCACTACTGGCGCGCGATCACCTACGATTTCTACTCCGGCGCCGGCTGGGGCAGCAGCGCCGCCGAAAACGTCTTGTTGCCTGCCGGCGCCCAGCTGCTGGAGTTGCCCCCCGGCTATCGGGTTCTCAACCAGCATATCAAGCAAACCCCGGGCCAGAGCACGACCGTCTTCTGGAGCGGGCTGCTTGCCCGGGCCAACGTCGATATCGAGATCGCCTGGCGGTCGCAGCCGCCGGCGGAGCCTGGCCCCGCGCACAGCGGCGACATGCTCGGCGCTTTGACCGCGCTCGAAGAATACGAGGTCGTATCCGTATCTTTCCCAGACCGACGTCTCCCGCTTGCGCCAGGCGGGCAGCGAGGTTCCCCCCGAGATCAGCAAGCGCTACCTGCAGTTGCCCGATTCCACCCCCGAGCGCGTGCTGCGGCTGGCCAGGGAAGTGACCCGGGCCGCGCTCACCCCCTACGACCGCGCGCTCACCCTCGAATCCTACCTGCGCACCTTTCCCTATACCTTGGAAGTCGAACCGCCTCCGTCCGGCAGGGACGTGGTCGATTACTTCCTGTTCACGGCCCGGCAGGGCTATTGCGACTACTACGCTACGTCCATGGTCGTGCTGGCGCGCGCTGTGGGGTTGCCCGCCCGGGTGGTGGTCGGGTACGCCAGCGGGGAATACGACGCCCTGGCGGCCGAGTACATCGTCAGGCAGAAGGACGCTCACACCTGGGTGGAAATCTACTTTTCAGGGATTGGATGGGTCGAATTCGAGCCGACAGCCGGTCAGCCCGCGCTCGCCAGGCCGGGGGAGGAGCGCGCTGCGGGACCGCCCCCGGAGCTGCCCGCCGGTCAACGGGCGCTCTCCTGGCTGAAAACGGGTTGGCGCGCCCTGGTCGCCAGCCTGGGAGGCCAGCTTCTCATTGCTGTGACTGGATTTGTCCTCTTGTTCGGCCTGTGGCAGTGGGGAGAGATCGGGTTCTTACACCTGATCCCTGCCCCAAGGGCGGTTGCGCGCATGTACTCGCGGATGCAGAACTTCGCCGCCGGCCTGCTGCCTGACCTGCCGGGCGGGCACACCCCGCACATGCTGGCGGGGGCGTTGGTGACAAGCTGCAGGCGCGCGCGGCCGCGGCTGTTGCAGCGCCTGCTCTCCCCGGCGGACCGCGAAATCGCGCAGATCGTCTCCCTTCAGGTAGCCCAGGCCTTCAGCCCGCGCCCCCCTGGACAGGAGCGGGTCAACCAGGGCATTCGGGCCTGGACCCGCCTGCGCTGGCGGCTGTGGATCGCCAGGCGCTGGATGCGGTAGCCGCCGGCCTGCCCAATTCCCCATTCCCCCAAACCTTTCAAAGCTGTAATTCCCCAAGAATTGACGGCTGGCCCCGGATTCCGTAAAATATTCCCAGCGGGGGAAACCCGGGAGCGATGCGGTTCGTCCCGCGGCCAGGGAAGGATGGCTGCCTGGCGCAAAGAGACGATCCGTCGGAGCGATAACGGGACCAAGAACGATAAATAGAGGATGACCGGACGAAAGACGAAAGAAAGACGAAGGAAAGACGAAAGCATAACGAAAGCATCACGATAAATCCGGTTCGCGTCCGGCTAGCACGCAACTAGAATCAACCTGGACAGACAGGAGCAAGAAAGGCAGGTAGCGATGGCAAGAGTCAAGAAAAACATCTTCTTACAGGGATTAAGCGGCAGCGTGGGGGAGATGGTCTTCCGGCAGATGCGGGACGGCAGCATGCGGGTGAGCGCCAAACCGGCTTACAAACGGCCGAAGCCCAGCCCGGCGCAGAAGGACAACCAAAACCGGTTCAAGCTGGCGCAAGCCCACGCGCGTGTGGCCAAGGACGACCCTTTCTACATTGCGCTAGCCGAGGCGGCGGGCACTGACGCGTACCACCTGGCGCTCTCAGACGGCATGAAGCCGCCGGTCATCCACAAGGTCGAGTGGGAAGGCGGGCGGGTCTGTGTGATCGCCAGCGACGATGTGTTGGTGGCCAGGGTGGTGGTCAGCATCCTGGACGGGGAGGGCAATCTCCTGGAAGATGGTTATGCGGCCCAACCGGACCCGTTCCATGACCCGGAGCGCTGGGAGTATGCCCCCCGCGCCGAAGGCACGCTCGAAGTCACCGCCTGGGATCTGGCCTCTAACCGGACGATGGCGACCCTATCCTTGTGAGGACCCTTTCTATCATGAACGATCTTATCCCCCCACAGACCGCAGATCCCGACAACCTGGACGAAGCGCTGGCCCTCGACTACCTGGGCTATTATCACTCGCTCGAGGGGGCCCTGCTGCGAGCCGGGTTTACCCGGCCCGGGCACAGCCCCGGCAGTGTCCGGGCGGATTGGCAGCAGTTCGCCCTCTCCATCCAGGGGAAGTTCGTCCCGGATCCCGAAGACGAAGTCGGGGCAGCGGTCAATTATCTGCTTACGAATCCGGCCATGCAGGATCTGCGTTTCGAACGGATGCAGGAAGCCCCCCTCGAAGAACCGACCTACCTGCACTACGACATCGTCTGGCTGTCAGTTTTGGTCCAGCAGATCGGCAACAAGCTGATGGGCTGGATCAATTTCAGGGGAGAACCCGGGTGCGACGATGCGGATGTCACGGCCGCGATGCTGATCGTGCACGCCTGGTCGTCCATCGATCCAGGCCTGAAGGGCACGCTGACTTACGTCCAGTAAACGCGGCGCCCCTTCCCGAGGCGATAAGCAAAAGGCTCCGGCAATGGCCGGGGCCTTTTGCTTTGGGTGGGGCGGGGATATAGAAGAAAAGACCTGTCAGGTCTTTTGATAAATCCCAAATCGCAATGGTTTCCATATTGCCCAATTCGGGATTTCCTTGTATCTTTAAAGTATACGGCCCTCAAAGGGGACAATAATTCCCGTTCCCCCGCTCGACGAACAGCATCGCATCGTGGCCTATCTTGACGGCCTGAGCGAGCGGGTCAATGAGTTGCGGCGGCTGCAGTCCGAGTCACAGGAAGAACTGGATGCGTTGCTGCTGCCCGTTTTGGATAGGGCGTTTAACCCCTTACAGGGTGCTTTGCGAGGAGAGTTGTAAATCAGACCCTAAGGGTTTCCTTGACCAACTTTGGTGATCGTTTGCAAAACAAATTTGCCCAACGTGACCAGGGTCAGCGAGACAAACCCTTAGGGTCTCGGAAGGTGAATGTAGAGTATGGTTGAAACGAGAGACGAGAAACTCTGAATCAAAAACGTACCAAGGAGGTTTCATTGATAAGCAAAAGGATATCGTACGTCGCAATTGTTGGTGGGTTCTACCACATGCAGGATCCGCTCGCGGTTACCGAGGCGCAAGATACTGCAAAACAGATCGGAGCTGCGCTTGCCAAAGCAGGGATGGGGCTCGTAGTCTATTTTTCCGATCCAAGTTCGTTGGAACCCTATGTGGTATCAGGATATGTGCAAGCAATTCCTCCAGGGACCGGCGCAGGTTCGATCCGGGTTCGCTTTGCAGAGTCACAAAAGAATATGGTGTATTTTGCCGAACAGGCAACACGGAATGAGCTTTTTGAGCGCGTTCTCTTTCCCGGTCGAGAATGGGAAGCGCCGTTTTACCGATCGCTCGTCGATGCGGAAGGGGTCGATGGCGTATTGCTGATGGCAGGAGCAAGATCCACGCTGATCGCCGGACAGATTGCCCTGGCCCGTCAATTGCCTGTACTTGCCGTTGACAAATTCGACGGCTCGGCCGGAGTCATTCGAACAGAACTCGCCACGAGTACAGCAGGGTATCCTTCCGCGACAACGCATACGATCCCGAAAATGGTGGATTGGCTAAATGAAAAGTGCGATGCGCGGGCGGCGCAACTCGACCTGGTGCGCAACAACGAAATCAACTACTTAAGGATCGTATCTCAGCAGGCAAAGATACGCTGGACAGGATTAGCCTTTATTGCCTTCCTTATTGCAATTTTCATCGGCGTAAGCAAAACGCCTAATCCGGAAACGTATCCCTTTCTCACGTTTTCTGGCTTGGTTCTAGCTGGGGCGACAGGCGCCCTTGCCCGTTCCGTACGATGGGGAGCGGAAGAGACACCGCCTAGTACTTCTCTCCTCCTGGGTGGATTTGCCGGACTTGTGGTCGGGCTGGCTTACCTGATTCCACAATGGATTGGTGCCCCCGGTGTGTTGGAATCCTCGGCGACAGAAGTGATGGCAACGGACAAGATCCAATTTGTATCGGCTGTTCTGGTAGCCGTATCTGCTGGCGTCGGATTTGATACAGTTTTCAACCGGTTGAAGAAACAGGCGGATGACCAATCCGTTAGCGCCCAAGAGCAAAAATAGAGAGCCATGGATGGCTGGCTTGAAAACGTCACTGCGAGGAGCGGTCGTCCCTTGCACCGCCCGCCACCGTTCGTGCCGCGAACACGCACGCCGGTGCGCCCGCCCTGAACCACGGCGGGCCGGGGAGACGACAGGGCAGGTGTGTGACGAAGCAATCCCCTAATGAACGAGGAGATTGCTTCGCTATCGCTCGCAATGACACATAGGCGAAGATCAACGTGATGCGACGGCTGCAAGCCAAGTCACAGGTGGAGTTGGATGTGTTGTTACCGTCTGTGTTGCAACCGCAGGGAGGGGTCAGATGCATAAACGCACCCCCCCCAAGGTTTTTGGAAGTGCAAACAATTTTGAAGCCGGGGACAGGCAAGCCGGAGCCATAGTTCGATGTCAAAGCGCATGCCTGTACGCTACCAAAAAGGTTCGCCACCCTTCGACCCCGGTCCGACCGGCAGAGCCGGGGGAAGGGAAATGTGAATGATAAAAAAAAGGAATCGTTATGACCGGCAAATATACCCCGCTCGAAGATTACTTGCGCGACCTACCGGCTGCACAACGAGAAGTCACGCTTGGTTTTGAACAGATCGAAAGTATATTGAATGACAAACTACCGGCGTCTGCTTATGAGGACCGGCGATGGTGGGAGCGTGAGAAAGAGGGCAACCATGTCACTGCGCGCGCCTGGGCAAATGCCGGCTGGAAGGTGGAGGGCGTCGATTTCAACAGGAAGCAGGCAAGGCTGGTCCGTGTTCGATAGGGTGTTTAAGCTTTTACATGTTGCTTCCTCGATAGGCAGGTGAGACGAGATGGCTTCATCCACAACAACCTGTTTGCTTGGCGCGGTTTCGGGGGATGTGATTGGTTCCGTGTACGAGTTCAGCAGGCAAAAGGAGTACCGGTTTCCCCTGTTCGGTCGAGGCAGCAGGATGACCGACGATAGTGTTTTGACGATCGCCGTCGCAGAAGCCATCCTGCGCAAGCGCGGTTATGGCGAGTGCATCCGCGAATATGCGCTGGCCTATCCAGATCACAGCTATGGAGGGCGCTTCCGCGCCTGGATGTTTTCGGCCGACTCGCAACCTTATCACAGCTTTGGCAACGGCTCCGCCATGCGGGTGAGCGCCGTGGGATGGGCATTCGATAGCGTGAACGAGGTGTTGCGCGAGGCGGAAGGCAGCGCCGCAGTTACGCACAACCACCCGGAAGGGATCAAAGGCGCGCAGGCCGCTGCCCTGTCTGTGTATCTGGCGCGCAAAGGGGCAGACAAGGGGGAGATTAAGCGCGAGATCCAAACGCGCTTTGGCTACGATTTGGACCGGACCCTGGATGAAATCCGCCCGTCCTACGAGTTCAATGAAATCTGCCAGGAAACGGTCCCGCAAGCCATCCTTGCCTTTCTGGAATCGGACGATTTTGAAGATGCCATCCGCAAGGCCGTCTCGCTGGGCGGCGACGCGGATACGCTGGCTGCAATTACGGGCGCCATTGCCGAGGCCTACTTTGGCGGCGTGCCAGCAGACATTGTCGCTGAAGTCAGGAAGCGCATCCCGCTTGAACTCTGGACTGTCATCGAGGCGTTTGGGGAGAAATATGCGCCGAACATGAACCCCTGACAGAAAGAACCCGGATTCCCTGGGACCGCCCGCGCACACACGCCTGCACCCCCAAACCTGTCCTGAGCCTGCCGAAGGAACCGGCATCCTTTTCATCCTGCCCGACAGCGGCGAGCCTACTGCGGAAAATCCTGGAGAACCGTGTTGTCTCATTGTGATGGATGGTTATTCTATTGTTTTATACACATAAACATACAGACTTATACACACAACCTGGAGACGAACATGCGAACCAATATTGTGCTTGACGACAAACTCGTTGAGCGCGCCCAAAAATTGACCGGGATCAAGACCAAGCGGGAATTGGTGCATGAAGCCTTGCGCACACTCATCCTTTTGCAGGAGCAAGGCGAGATCCGCCATTTGCGCGGGAAGTTGAAATGGGAAGGCGATCTTGATGAACAGCGCCAGTCGCGCTTCACAACGAAGTAAACATGCTGGTCGTTGACTCTACGGTTTGGATCGATTACTTTTAATGGCGTTGAAAATCCGCAGACGGATTATCTTTACCAGATTGCCGATAAAACGCCGATTTTGATAGGCGACATCATTCTAGCGGAAGTCTTGCAGGGGTTTCGCGAAGATGCTTATTTTGAAAAGGCTCGCCGTGCCTTTGATCAGTTTACTCAAGTAGCTATGCTCAATCACCGGCTGGCATTGCAAAGTGCCCGCAACTACCGTATATTGAGGCACAAAGGCGTGACCGTTCGGAAGACAATCGATAGTTTCATTGCAACGTTTTGCATCGAAAACGAACACGATCTATTGCATCATGACAGTAACTTCGATGGATACGAGACACACTTGGGGCTGAAGGTAGTGCATCCCTGAATCAGGGATGGCGACTGGTATTCTATAAAGATGTTGTCCCATTTGAGCGGGAGGGAGCGTGACCCCCTCCCATCCTCCCCCATCCGGACACCACGGATGGGGGAGGGGAATATAATGTACCCATGAACAGCCTGGCTTTTGAGCAATCTGGAATTGTCTCTCCCCCAAAATCGGTTTTTGATTTTGGGGGAGCACGGAGGGGGTCAGATGCATAAACGCACCACTCCCAACGTCTTCGGGCATGCTAAGAAGTTGCACCGTCATATGACCCCAGCAGAAGTAAAATTGTGGGCTTATTTACGGGCCCACCGGATGAAAGATGTCCATTTTCGGAACCAGCATGCCATTGGCAACTATATCGTCGACTTCTGCGCCCCTCGCCGGAAGCTCATCATCGAACTGGACGGAAGCCAACATTTGGAGCAGGAAGCTTACGATGCGGAGCGGACTGCATTTTTGGAATCTAAAGGGTATCGCGTTTTACGCTTTTGGAACAACCAGGTGACGAATGATATCGAGGCCGTGTTGCAGGCGATATACGAGGCGCTGGAAGAAGGGGAAAACGGGAATTTGTAGGGTTTTTAATCCAAAAAGATGCAGTGGCGATGAAAGATGAGATGCCGGGAGGTAGCGTGACCCCCTCCCATCCTCCCCCATTCGCGTACTTCGGATGGGGGAGGGGAATATAATGTACCCATGAACTGCCTGGTTTTTGAGCAATCCGGAATTGTCTCTCCCCATGCTATGAAGCCCTATTCTTCCGAATCGGGCCAGCTCCCGGTCAGCCGAGCAGGAAGCCGGTGACAAAACAGGCCGTCATCAGCAGGAACAGGCCCGGCAACACCTTGAGAACCGTTTTGCGGGGCAGCACCGGCCTGCCCGCCTTCAGGAAGGAAAGCAACAGCCCGCCCAGGCCGATCAGCGCGCCGCCCAGGCCGACCAGCGCAAAACCGGGACCCATCGTCCCGTCGGCAGCCAGGATGCTGGGCAGCAGGAAAATGGTCAGCCCGGCCACGCCGTGGACGAGCGCCAACACAATGGTAGAGGCCCTTCCCGGGGTGGGGAGGAAACGGGTCAGGCCGACCGCCGCGAATCCAATCAGGGCGAAGAGCAGGTAGGGGGTCCGGAAAGAGGCCAGGTGCTCCCAGACCAGTCCCAAGGAGAGCGCCAGCGGGATCACCGTCGAGACGATCGCCACGATCGGGCTGTCCAGGGCCCCAAACCCCAGGATGATCAGCATCAACATGGCCACCAGCAGCGCCCCGAAGGCGATGGTGTAGGCAGTGATCGGGACTGCCCCCAGTCCGTCGATGCCTATCGCGATCTGGTAGCTTGCCAGCAGGGCGGTGACCAACACCAGGATGCGGTCGGTAGGGGTCATTTTCATAGAGATCAGGAGGTAGTAGTAACGGCTTTCGCCGTTCCCAAGCAGGCAGCGACTGAAGTCGCTCCTACAATAAAAGTCAAATCGAGAGCAGGATCATCGAAGCCAGCATGTACAGCGAGGCGTATTTGAACAGGCTGAAGTTGACCTGGTCGGAGGGGCGGAAGATGGTGGCGAAGGAGAGCAGCAGCAGCCCGACGGAGAGCACGGTCATCAGGCGCAGGATGCCGGCCTGCACGCCGATCATCACGCCTGCTACCCCGATGCTGGCCGCGGCAATGATGGAGGAGAGCGCGATCACAGCCCGGGTGGTCTCCAGGCCGTAGGTGGATGGGAAGGTGGGCACGCCCGCGGCGTTGTAGTCTTTTTGGAACTTGATGCTGAAGGTCAGCGTGTGGGTGGGGATCCAGAACAGCACGGCCGCGGCCAACAGCAGCCCGACGATCTCGATCTGCCCGACCGCCAGCACGCGCCCGGCCAGGATGGGCATGGCGCCCGAAATCCCGCCCCAGACGATGCCCCAGCAGGTGCGGCGCTTGAGCCACATGCTGTAGACCGCCACGTCGAAGAACAACCCGGCGAACACCACCAGCCCGTAGAGCGGGTTCAGGGCCACCGCCCAACCCACGCCCAGGATGGACAGGACCAACCCCAGGCGCAGCGCTTCGCCGGACGTCACGGCGCCGTTGGTGGTCGGGCGCTTTTGGGTGCGCTTCATTTTGGCGTCGATGTCGCGGTCCCACCACATGTTGAGGACGGTGGAGCCGCTGATCGACAAAAACAGGCTGCCAGACAGCATGAGCAGCACCGGCGCCTCCGGCTTGCTGTGAGCGCTCATGTACCCCGCAATCCCGGTGGCCAGCAATAAACCGGTTTGGGTTCCCTTGATGAGCGGCCAATACAGTTTGGCCTTCGTTTTTAGACTTAAGAGGGGGATCGGGCAGCCAAGATGGCCATGGTTTACTCCTACTGCTATGAAAGACCTCTAAACTGGTTCGCGCACAAGCTCCGGACAACCCGCTTATTTTACCTCACACGCCGGAAGCCTGGCCCTGGCTGAAGGAGCCTTCAGGGCTTTCTTAAAGTCCTGTCTGACAACTCTTGTTCGCATCCATTCGGTCATTTTCACCGCTAAGAGCGCAAAGATCGCTAAGAAAAACGAAAAGCTTCGCGCTCTTTGCGGGCTTTGCGGTTCATGATTTAGGAACTTCAATCAAAATCGCGACTTTAAGAAAACCGTGAGGAGCCTTCTAAGGTGGCGTCCCTGCGGAGCAGATCTTCCGGCGTTTCGCGGCGCTGGATGAGCTGCGCCTGGCCCTCGTCCAGCCATACGACCGCCGGGCGCCGCGACCCGTTGTAATTGCCGGACATACTCAGCTGGTACGCGCCGCTCACCGGGATGGCAATGAGTTCCCCTTCTTCGACCTTCGGCATCGGGATATCTTCGATGAGGACATCCCCCAACTCGCAGTACGGGCCGGCAATGTGGACTCGTTCGCACCTTTCCCGGTTTGGGCCTGCCACCGTTAAGCAGGAATACCTGGCCCCATAGAGCGCGTGCCGGGGATTATCTGCCAGGCCGCCGTCTACCAGCAGCCAGGTACGGCCGCCCTGCCTCTTGACCGTGTTGACTTGATAGAGCGCCACGCCAGCGCGGGCCACGAGGCTGCGCCCCGGCTCGATGTGCAGGTGGGGCAAATCCAGCTTGAGTTGCTGGCAAATTCGAACCACGGTCTCGGCTATCACCCGGATGTACTCCGCCAGGTTTGGGTGGGGTAACTCATCTTCGTGATAGGCCACGCCCCAGCCGCCTCCGGGCGAGAAGTGCCAGCCGCCGGAAAAACCGACTTGCTTTGCCAGCTCGAGCGCCAGTTCGACCGCCGGTTGGAGCGGGGCGGGGTCGCGGAACTGGGAGCCCTGGTGGAAGTGCAGCCCATTCAGGGGCAGGCCCTTTTCCCTGCAGAAGGAGGCCGCCTCCAGCAGCTCTTCCCCGTCCATGCCAAACTTGGAGTTGGACTGGCCGGTCTGCGTGTAGGTATGCGTTTGGACGGCCAGGCCCGGTTGCAGGCGCAACCAGAGATCGGGCAACCGGGACTCTGTAATTTCGGATTGGGCCGCAAGGCGGCCCAGTTCGCGCAGGTGATCGACCACAATCGTGCCAGCGGATCGAACGGCGGCTTGCAAATCTTCGTCCGACTTATTGACCCCGTGGACGAGCAGGTGCTCGCGTTCGACGCCCCCGGCTTTCGCAATCGAAATCTCTCCCTGGCCGGTGCAATCGACCCACAAATCATGTGTTTTCGTCCATTGGGCCAGGGCAGTGCTCAGGTAGGCTTTCCCGGCATAGGTGATGGACGCAGGCGCGGGGTAGTGGGAGGCCAGGGCGGCTTTGTAGGCGGCCACGGCGTTGTCCAGCGTCGCGCGGTCATACAGGTAGAGCGGCGTGCCGAATTTCTCCGCCAGGGCGGTTAAGTCCTGACCGGCGATGGCCAGGGAATCGTTTTCGATTGTGGTTGTATCGGGAAACAGCTGCAGGCGCTTCATTCCTCGCCGAAGTACAGATCCCACCACGCCTGCCAGTTGGGTTTGGGGGTGGGGACAGGACTGGGCTGCGGGGGCGTAAGGGGTACCTCGCTGCCATCGCCGATCACGACGACCGGATGATCGCCCTCCTGGACCATGCCCGCGTTGCTGCGCGCTTCTTCTTCGATCGTCTGTCCGGAGTTGGCGTTCGCGATCTGGGTTTGATAGGCCATTTGCGTCAGCCCGGCCTGGGTGGCTTCCAGGCGCGTGATCACAGCCTGGTCGTTGAGGCGGTTGAGTTCTTCCAGCCGGGCGTTGAAATCGACGATCAGCACCACCAGGAACAGAACTCCTGCGACAAGCGCGACCCTGCGCCAATCGATGTGTATGCGGTTCATGGGTTTATCTTACCCTCTGTTGCAAAGGTTGGCAAGACGGAAAGCCTCTGGTACAATTCGCCGCCGAGCGTTGTACCCTTCGCTCGCATCCTGCCGCAGGTAGCGGCGAAAATGTATCTTCTTCAACAAAATGGGGGAGGGGTGTTGTGAACGGGCACAGCCCGTTCACAACACCCCTCGAACCCCTCTTTTTTGAAAAGATGCTTACATTCATTATCAGAAAGGGCTTGAATAAAATGAAAGTAATGCTGACCAAGGACGTTTACAAACTGGGCCGGGCAGGCGACGTGAAAAAGGTCGCCGATGGATACGGCCGCAACTATCTCCTTCCACAAGGGTTGGCTGTGCTGGCCACGCCCGGCGCATTGAAGCAGGTAGAGCGCATCCGCTCGCAGGCGCAAGTCCGCCGGACGGAACAGAACCAGGAACTCAAGGGCCTGGCAGACCAAATCGAGGGTGTGGTGTTGACCTTCGCTGCCAAAGCCGGTGAGACCGGGAAACTGTACGGTTCGATCACCACCCAGAACGTCGCAGATGCTTTGCAGGAGAAAATCCGCTACGAGATCAAGCGCCAGCAGATCGATTTGCAACCGATCCGCAACCTGGGCGAGTTCACCGCCAGCGTGCGCCTGACCATGGACCTGGTGCCCGAGATCAAGGTGATCGTCCACCGCGAGGGCGAGGTGTTGGAAAGCGCCGCCAAGCCGGCTGCCGAGCAAACCCCGGCCCCAGAAGCAGCGGTAGAAGAAACGACGATGGAAGAAACGCCGGCAGAAGAAACGCCAGCGGAAGAACCGGCGATGGAAGAAGCGCCGGCGAACGAGAGCGAAGAAGAAGTCCCCAAAGCCGCTTCCGAAATCGAAGAATAATCATCCTGAGACAACTCTTAACCTGCATCACCGGTTCCTTCCCGAGGTTTGGGGGTGCCGGTGATGTTGCGTTACGGGCTGGTGCGCAAAACGCAGTACAATAACCACAGCATGATGGACACAATCGGCCAAAGGCTCAAAAAAGCGCGCAAACAGCGTAAGTTATCCCTTGAAAAGGCAGCGGAATCAACCCGTATCCGGCAGGGGTATTTGCAGGCGTTAGAGGCGGACGATTATTCCGATATGCCTTCGCCGGTCCATGCGCGTGGCTTTTTGCGCAATTATGCCCAGTACCTGGAGCTCGACCTCGACCAGGCCACCGAGGAGTTGCGGGCTGCCCACCCCGAACAAAAGCCAGGGGCAGAGCCCCCGGTGTATTTCGAGGGTGAAGAAACGGCTCCCACCCAACCCCAGGAAGAAACTCCGCCTGGCGGAGAGTCACAGCAAGTTGCGGAAGAAGTCCCCGGCGAACCCTTCTGGCAGACCTGGCTGCGGCGCACAAAAAGCGAGATCGGAGAGCTCGAAGGGCCGGAACAACCTGGCTCCGGGCTGCCATCTCCAACCAGCGCTGCTTCCCAGGCCAGCGCGACCGGTTCTGATCGCTCACGTGCGCCTGGAGCGCACAGGGCCGAACGCGCGGATCCGGATCCGGCCTCGAAACCGGAAGCAGCCCCGACCGTCGAAAACGAAGCGGCGGCCCCTGAACCCCGGGCGGAGCGGAAACCGAAGCCCTGGACGGCGCTGCTCGAACGGGTCAGGTCCCGCATCCCGCGCAAGCAGGCAAACCCTGCCCCCGCGGTCGAGAGCGCGGAAAAACCGGAGCTGAAGCCGGAACCGGGATCCGGACCGCCCCCGGAACCGGGCAGCTCCTCGCAGGAGATCATCAACGAAATTGCGACCCAGTTGCGCCGCCGGCGTGAGATGCTCAGCCTGACCCTGGAGGAAATCGAGCGCCACACCCGCCTGCGCACCGAGATCATGGAAGCGCTGGAAAAGGGCAACTTCGACGAGCTGCCCTCGCCCGTCCAGACCCGCGGGATGCTGGCAAACTATGCCGGCTTTCTGGATCTGGAAGTAGATGCGCTGCTGCTGCGCTTTGCGGACGCGTTGCAGGCGCGGCACCGCGAGCGGCATCCGGTGAAACCGTCCAGGCGGCGCGGGCAACCGATCATCCCCGAGAACCTGCCCCCCTTCCGCACCTTCATCGCCGGGGATGTTGTTTTCGGGATCGGAATGGTTTTGTTGCTGGTCGGCTTCTCGATTTGGGGCATTTCCAGGGTGATCGCGCTGCAGTCGGAACAGGCGACGGGAGCGCAGCCTGAAGCAGGCGGCCCGTCCATTTCGGAAGCGTTGATCGGCACGCAGGGGCCAACGGTCGAATCGGAAATCACGCTGATCCCGGCCGAGGACACCCCAATTCCGAGCCTGGCCGGAGGGGAAGCGACGCTCGAAATCCCGACAGTGGAGACCAACGCCAACGTCCAGATCAATGTCGTGGCCTTGGAACGCTCGTTCCTGCAGGTGACCGTTGATGGCGAGCTTGTGTTTGAAGGTCGCACGATCCCCGGGAATGCGTATCCGTTCGAAGGCGATGAGAGCATCGAGATCCTGGCCGGTAATGGATCAGCCTTGCGCGTCATCTATAACCAGCGGGACATGGGCCTGCTGGGCGGTTTTGGGCAAATCGCCAGTTTCATCTATACGGCAGAGGAAGTCGTGACGCCGACGCCCGCCATGTCTCCGACCGTGACCAATACCCCGTTCATTTCGCCCACGCCGTCGATCACGCCATCCCCGACGCTTACGCCCTCTCCTACGCCGACGGCGGCTGACTTGCCGGTGGATATCTAGAAATATGATGACTATGTATAGAAGGAAGATTTATCGGTTTGAAAATGGCAAAGTCTAACATCTTTCACCTTGTTTCCCTTGGATGCGCAAAGAACACCGTCGATTCTGACTCGATGGCGCAGTTGCTGATGCGCGATGGCTACCGGGGCACAGACGACCCGGAAAAAGCCAACGTCTTGATCGTCAATACCTGCGGGTTTATCGGCCCGGCCAAAGAAGAATCGTTCGAAGTGTTGCGCGAACTGGCCGGGATCAAACAGAAAGGCCAGATCCTGATCGCAGCCGGCTGCCTGACCCAGCGCTACGGCGCAGAAGTGGCCCGGAAAGTCCCCGGCATCGACGGCGTGCTCGGCACGCGGCGCTGGATGGACATTGTGGGGGTAGTGCGTGAGTTACGCCAGGGTCCGCACCCCGAGCCGCTCTACCACCTGCCCGGCGAAGCCGCAACCGTCGGTACGGACGAACGGGAGGCCCTGCGGGCCAGCGTGGCCGGGAGCAGCGCTTACCTCAAGGTAGCCGATGGCTGCCGCCGCCCGTGCGCGTTCTGCGCCATCCCCTTGATCAAGGGCACGGCGGTCAGCCGCCCGGTGGAAACCATCCTCGACGAGGCCCGCCGCCTGCGCGAGGCCGGCGTGCGCGAGCTCGTTCTCATCGCGCAAGATACCACCGATTACGGCCACGATTTGGGATTGAAAGAAGGCCTGGCTGTCCTGCTCGAGCGGCTCACGGATGCCGTCCCGGATATGGACTGGATCCGCATCATGTACGCCTATCCCGGCTACGTCACAGACCGGCTGATCGACGTCATGGCAGAGCGGGAGCAGATCCTGCCGTACCTGGATATGCCGCTCCAGCACGCGCATCCCAAAACGCTGTATCGCATGCGGCGCCCGTCGAACATCGACTGGGTCCACAGGACGCTGGGCAAGATGCGCGCCAGGGTCCCCGACCTGTCGATCCGCACCACCTTCATTGTCGGGTATCCGGGCGAGACGGACGAGGAGTACGGGGCGCTGGTGGACTTCGTGGACGAGATCCGCTTCGACCGGGTGGGGACCTTCCAGTTCTCGTTCGAGGAGGGGACCACCTCCGCGCCCCTGGGCGACCCCGTGCCTGCTTCCGTGAAACAGGCACGCTTCGAGCAATTGATGGAGCTGCAACAGGGCATCTCGATGCAGATCAACCAGTCGTACGTCGGGAAAACGCTGGACGTGCTGGTGGAAGGCTTCGATAACGGCATTTCTATCGGCCGGAGTTACCGGGACGCGCCCGAGATCGACGGGCTGGTGTTTGTCGAGGGCAAGCTCGAGATCGGACAGATCGTCCCGGTCCGCATCACAGGGGCGATGGCCTACGACCTGACCGCCGTCCCCGCGCCGCAAAAGTCCGGTATGGTAGAATTACCCGCGCTGGCAAAATAACGCTTAACCGTATGTGCTCAAGCGTAGCGAGGAATCCCGAAAATGGGCGTACGCCCCTCCGCACGCCCATTTTCGGCTCTCTTCTAGGCCATAGGCTAAGTAGTTAAGTTTAGATGGTGTGAAGTCAAATCAGCTTCACACCTTTTGTTTGTACGTCGTACTACAAAGCATACGGGGGAGTGCGGCTGCAAAAACACAAAGGAGGTACGAGCCAATGTGTGGAATTGCAGGAACCTGGCAGGGCAATTCGCATCAAAGTGTAGACAAGATGGTGATGCAACTCAAGCATCGCGGCCCGGATGGGGAGGGAGTGATGCCGACTATAGATGCCACGCTCGGTCACACGCGCCTGGCCATCGTGGATATCGCCGGGGGCAACCAGCCGCTGCAAGACGGCGAAGCGTGGATCGCGTTCAACGGTGAAATCTATAACTACATGGACCTGCGCCGGGAACGATTGAACGGACAGCGCTTCAAAACGCGCAGCGATACCGAAACGGTGTTGCGCCTGTACCAGGAGTTCGGTCCCAAGTGCGTCGAGCTGCTGGATGGTATGTTCGCGTTTGCGATCGCCTGGCGGGGCGAGCTGTTCCTGGCGCGCGATCCCCTGGGCATCAAGCCGCTATATTACGGAAAAAAAGACGGCGGGATCCATTTCGCCTCGGAGGTCAAAGCGCTCTCGCTGGTGACTGATGACATCCACGAATTCCCGGCGGGACACTGGTTTCACAGCAAAAAGGGCTGGGGGCAATATTACGCGTTGGAAAAGGCGCTGGCGGAAGCGCTGCCAGACGTTCACAATGAAGAAGATGCCGTGCGGCTGATCCGCGCTTCTGTGCAAGAGGCGGTGCGCAAACGCTTGATGTCTGACGTGCCCTTGGGCGTCAGCCTGAGCGGCGGCCTGGACAGCAGCATCGTTTCGCTGATCGCCAGCCAGGAGACGGCCGGCCTGCACTCGTTCGTAGTCGGGGTAGAGGGCGGAGAAGACCTGGAAGCTTCCCGCCTGGTGGCGAGAACGCTGGGGACGCAGCATCACGAATATCTTTATAATGAGCAGGATATGCTGGAGGTGCTGCCCGAAGTTGTCTATTATCTCGAATCGTTCGACCCCGCCCTGGTGCGCAGCGCGATCCCGAACTTTATGCTGGCCAGGATGGCCTCGGATTACGTCAAGGTCATGCTGACCGGCGAAGGCGCGGACGAACTCTACGCGGGCTATTCCTATTTGCAGCGCTATGACGCCCCCGAAACGCTGCAAAAGGAGCTGCTCTACATTACCGAAGCCTTGCACAACACCAACCTGCAGCGCGGCGACCGCATGTCGATGGCGCACGGGCTGGAAGCGCGCGTCCCGTTCCTGGATGTGGACTCCGTTGCGATGGCGTTGCGCCTGCCCTCAGCGTGGAAGCTGCACGAAAATGGCCGCCCGGCCAAGGCCTTGTTGCGGCGCGCGTTCGAAGGCCTGCTGCCGGATGAGATCGTCTACCGTCCTAAGATGAAGTTCTCCAAGGGCGCGGGATCCTCCGATATCCTGGCCGAGCGCGCCGGGCAAAAGGTTTCGGATGCGCATTTCCGCCGGGAAAAGGAGCGCCTTCAGCGGGAGTGGGATTACACCTTACCAAATAAAGAAGCCCTGCTCTACTATGAGATGCTAGGCGAGCATTACCAGGATGAGTGGATCCTGCCCGGCATGGGGCACAGCCGCAGTTTGTAAAGCCTCGAACGAGGATGCGTCAATTCCTTTAGCAATGTCACCCTTGCAAAAGGATAGCCGAAAATTGGGGTGTGGGCGTACGCCCACACCCCAATTTTCGGTCCTCTTTTGAATTAAAAAGGAACTGAGACGAATTACCTGATGCTCTCGTGTAAATCTAACTTCTTCAAGGAAAATTCATGATTGAACTTACCAACCCCATAGTCCAAACCGCTTTGCATGCCGTCCGTCAGGCAGCCGCGCTGATGCGGTTGATCCAGCGCGAAACGGTCGTGTCATCCCTGACAAAAATCGACAAGTCCCCCGTCACGGTTGCAGATTTTAGCTCTCAAGCCATCATCGGTCGACTTTTGTCCCAGGCCTTCCCGGACATCCCGCTGGTGGCCGAAGAAATTTCTAGCGCCTTGCGCGCGCCGGGGGAGGCAGAAACCCTGGCCCAGGTGACCCAATATGTTGGGAAAGTGGTTCCGGGTGCAACGCGCGATTCTGTCTGCGACTGGATCGATCTGGGCGGGGCGGACGCGGGGGAACGGTTCTGGGTACTCGACCCGATCGACGGGACGAAGGGCTTCCTGCGCGGCGACCAGTACGTGGTCGCGCTGGCGCTGGTGGAAGATGGCCGGCCTCAACTCGGGATTTTGGGCTGCCCCAACCTGCGGGATGCCTCCGTCCCGGACATGGAAGGCGTTGGCTCCATTGTGCTGGCAGTCCGCGGCGAGGGCGCCTGGAGCACGAGCATGGCAGCCGACGATCGTCCCTGGAAACAACTGCGGGTTTCGACGCGCAGCGACCCCTCCCAGGCGCGTTTGCTGCGTTCGTTCGAAGCCGGCCACACCAACGTCGGCCAGATCGATGAACTGGCCAGCTGGCTGGGCGTGCAGGTGGAACCCATCCGCATGGACAGCCAGGCCAAGTACGCCGTGCTGGCGGCGGGCGGCGGCGAGGCCATGATCCGCCTGCTCTCGCCAGACCGCCTGGATTACCGCGAAAAGATCTGGGACCAGGCCGCCGGCGCGATCATCCTGGAAGAAGCGGGTGGCAAGATCACGGACCTTTCTGGCAAAGCGCTGGATTTCAAACAGGGCCGTACGCTTAGGAATAACCGCGGGGTGCTGGCCACCAACGGCCTGCTGCACAAGAAGGTGTTGGAAGGGCTGGCGGTTGTTAAAGCCTGAATTCAGGTATTGTTCCGGCGGATTGCCACACCTGCCCTCTGCCCGGCACGAAGGGACTGTGCGCGGCGCCAGCGAATCCACCGATCAGGTACAGCAAATCTGTGATTTACTGACCTAATTTCTGCCCAAATCAGGCTACATTTCAGCACATATCGCTGAATTCTGTACACGGATAACACTGATCTCACGGACAAACACGGATTTTTCGTATCTGCTCAGGTCTAGGTAGGCTGAGTTGTTACGTTTTTTCAAGGCTTTTTCCGGGAGAATCCGTCAAATCCGTGTCTAAAAAAGGTTTCGTTGCGCCAATCGGCAATGATATGTCGGTTATTTTGGGCAAAATCTAGATACTGAAATTCTGTGAAAATAAAAGCAAAGGGCGCACCATTTGGCGCGCCCGATTTTAGGAGGCCCTTGCAAACGCTGTCGCTGCCAGGATTAAGATGGACAGGCCAATGTTGAGCCGCAACAACAGGGTTTCCTTTTTTTGCAAGCGTTTCACTTCTTCTTCCGTTGCCAGTCCCTTTTCGATCCGCACCAGGCCGCGCCGGATGGCTGGCAACACTTCCCAGGTCTGGATCGCGCTGACGACGATCATGACGACAATCAGCGAATGTTTGGTCAGGATGGCCAGCGACCACTGCCCGGTGGTGGAGAGAAAGCCGTCGTAGTGGGGGTTGACGCTGAGCTGGAACAGGCCGGTCACCACCAGGATCGCCAGGCTAAACCAGGCCAGCGGTTCGAGCCGCCTCTGGATGCCTTCGATAAAAGCCAACTGGTCGGCCGGTTTCAGCACCCGCCTGGCCGCCGGCAGGACCAGGATGGCGAGCGCGGCCAACCCGCCCAGCCAGGCAACGGTGGCTAACATGTGCAGCCAAAAGACGAGCGCGATGGCCCAGGTCGGCGGGGTTTCGAGCATGGGTAGGAGCTACTTGTTTCAGGGCGCTTCTGTTGTAACCGTAGGCGTCTCCGGCGTTGCTGTAGGCGGCTCAGGAGTGTTTGTAGCTGCCTCACCGCCTGGCGTATCTGTGGGAACCACAGAGGTGGCAGGGGTTTCGGTCACGAGGAGCGTCGGAGCGGCTGTTCCGGTCGGCGGATAGCAACCGAGATAGGCCTGGTTGGAACGTCCGGCGACATCGGCTTCAAGTTGCCCGACTGCCTGGGCGGCCTGGTATTGTTCATACGCTTCACAGAATTGTTCGTCAGCGTAGAGCTCGTCGGCGTAATTGATGGTCGCAACCCGGTAGCGTTCGTTGGCCGTCATGGTGCCGTCCCAGATGCCGGAGCCGCTTAACTGGGCAAAGGTTTCGGACGCAGTCTTCCAGTCCAGGCCCCAGAAGCTGGCCGCGCTGATATAAAAGCGGGCGTTATCGCGCAGGTAATGTGCGATGCTATCCAGAGGCCCGAAGCGCTCGGCCAGGGTCAACTCGTAGATGCCGCCCTCCAGGTTGCCGGCCTTGATCAGGTCCACGCCCAGGTTGCGCAGCGAGAAATAGTACATGCCGTCCACTTCTACGGTGTGGAAGGATGAATCCCTGGCGCGCAACGTATCCAACACGGTCAGGGCATTCTGCCATTGTCCGGCAGCGACCAGCTGTTGTGCCTGGACCAGCAAGGCTTCGTAGTTGGAATCGTCCACGATCAATTGCGGGGTGGGGGAGACCACTGGTGTGGCGGTGGGCATATTTAACATGACCATCACTTCGGTCAACTTCTCCATCGCGCCGGGGTAAGACGGGTTGAGCTTGAGGATATATTCGAGGCGGGTCTGGGCCGCGTTGTAATTGCCAAACTGCATATCCACCAGGGCACGGGAAAACTGGTCATTCAGTTGTTGGCTGGTCAGATCTCTTTGCGCCCGCTGGCGTATGCCAATCCCGCTCTGGTATCCGCCAAAGATGCCAAGACCGATGATGACCAGGAAGATCAAGAAGTACAGGAAAAAGCGCCCAATCCGCCCCCCCAATTTCATTTTCGACCGGGGCTTTCTTTCTTGTTTCGTCTCCGGAGCCTGCACTGGTTCCGGGCTTTGTGCTTTAACAGGTTGTGTCGCCTTACTAGGCTGCGTGTTTTCGACGGTTTCAGACATGGAGCAGATTATACCCCAGCGCTATAAATTGAATAGCAGGCGGGCTTCCTTCCAGATAATGGGGAGTACGATCAGGCCACCGGCGCTGATCCCAATCATGGCTGTGACGATGGCCCCGCCGGGCAGGTACAAAGCCAGGGCGTAGGCTGCTGAGGCCCCGATCAGGCTGGCAGCCAGTCCCTTGAGCAGGGACCTGCCTACGTCGGTCCGTTCGGGCAGCCGGTGGTTGAGCCAGATGTACAGGACCACGGCTTCGACGGTGGCCGCCATCTCGGCAAAGGCGATGGCCGGTGCGCCGGTTTGCGGGAAAAAGAGCAGGGCGGAGATGCCGAGCGCCAGATAAAGGACCAGCCGGATCAGCACGCTGAAGAAGGGCGGCCAGGGTTCCTGGCGAGCATAAAAAGCGCGCACCAGGGTTTCCTGTATTGCATATCCGGCCAGTGTGAGCAGGTAAACGCGCGCCGTCCAGGTCAGCAGGGTGGAGGTGGCTTCATCAAACCCGAAGACGCCCCGCACCAGCGGGTGCAATCCGGCGGCGATCACGGCCGCGACCGGCAGGGTTAACGAGATCAGAATTCGGATTGCTTTTTCGACCGTTTGACGGAATCCAGCCCAGTCTCCTCCCGCGGCGCGTTCTGAGAGGGTCGGCAGGATGGCGATCGCAATGGCGGTCCCAATCAAGGTTTCTGGAACCTGCATGATCATCCAGCCGTAGGTCAGCGAAGTGACCGCCCCGACCTGTCCCGTGCGCGAGGCCAGGTTGTCGCGCACGATGACGATCAATTGGATGCCGCCCATGGTGAGCAGGCGCGGCCCCAGCAGCTTGAGCGCGGCCAGCAGTCCGGTGTCGCGCAGGTCGAGCGCGGGCGTCCAGTGGAATTTATATTTGATCATCGCCGGGACCTGGATGAGCAGGTGCATGAGCGCCCCCAGGATGACGCCGTACACTAGGCCATAGATCCCGTAGCGCGGCGTGAAATACAGCGCGCCGATGATCTGCCCTACATTGTAGAGAATGGGCGCCAGCGCCGGGAGCAGGAAATGCTGGTTGGCCTGGAGGCTGGCCATCACCAGCCCGCTGATGGAGAAGATGAGGGTGGCGACCAGGTTCAGGCGCATCAGCTCAGCCATCAGCTGGCGTTGGGCGGGACCGAAGCCCGGGGCGATGCCAAGTTCCGAGTCGATGATAGGCTGGGCAAAAATAGCGATGATCACTGCGGCGAATGCGGTGACGATGAAAGCCAGGTTGGCAACGCGCGAGAACAGGTCCCAGGCGGCGGCGCGTCCTTTTTGGGTCAGGTATGCGCTCATCAACGGGATGAAAGCCATCGCCAGCGCGCCGCCGGAGATCAGCGCGAACAGCACATCCGGCAGGTTGTTAGCCGCGTTGAAGGTATCGAGCAGGTCAATCGAGTAGAGCCGGGCAAAAATGGCGGTGCGGACAAACGCCAGTACTTTATCAAGCCCGAAGAAGAACCCGATCAGCAGGGAGGTGCGGCCGAGGAAGGATATCTTTTTCATGAGGGGTTTTAGGTGACAGTCACCTCTTTGTTAATGATGATGTTCCGCAGGTGACCCAAATTTCTCGGCGCCGGGCAACTTCCCGGCCAGGTTGGCGGGCTTATGGATCAACACCGGCAGGCATTGCGGGCAGATGAAAATCTCGTCTCCCTGGAACTGCATGGTCAATAACGGCTTTTGCTCTTCGGTTGCGCCGCAGTTGAGACAAATGGTTTTGGGCATTGGTCCTCCTCTTATCCGATAAGAAAGGCGCTCGTGCTGGGAGCGCCTCCTTCAAATGATGACCGGATAGAGGGTATTTTACTCGATAACGCGCTTACTCGTCGATATGGTACGGCACTTCCATGATGACGATATCGTGCTGCTGGATCAGGGCTTTGCGCAAGAGATCGGCCGTATTCATATGCAACGCTTTATACGCGCCTTGTTTTGGGATAAAGGATGGCACAACCACCGTAAGCACCTGTCGCGGGGTTGTCAGGGTGGCGAGCTGATCGATATAACCGATCAACGGCTCCATCAGGCGGCGATAGGGGGATTCGATGATTTGCAAGCGAACCCCGTCGCCCCAGTATTGCCACTTCCTTATCACCTTCTCGGTTTCAACCGGGTCGACCGCAACATAGACCGCAGTAATATCGTCGGAGAGCGAGCGGGCGTAGCGCAAGGCGTGTAACACGCCGCGGTGGACGCCGCCGATCAGGATCACAACCCGGTTCCGCACGATGCGGTTCGGCTCGCCATAGGTTTCGAGGGACAAATTTTTAGCAACAACCTGGTAGTGCTGGTGGATGCGGAAAAAGATCAGCACCAGGGTTGGGATCAGGAAGACGACAATCCAGGCGCCGTCGTGGAACTTGGTGACGGCAAACACGACCATCACCACGAAGGTCAGCAAGCCGCCAAAGCCGTTGAGCGCCAGTTTTTGCTTCCACTTGGGGTCATAGACGACGGTGCTGCCTTTTTCTACGATCTCTTCTCCCGGCTTGAGATGGCCCGACTTCCACCAACGGACCGCCATGCCTGTTTGTGAAATCGTAAAGGACAAAAACACGCCGATGGCATACAGCGGGATGAGCGCGGTAGTCTCCGCCCGGAAAGCGACGATCAGCAGGGAGGCAAACCCGGCCAGCGCGGCAATGCCGTATGTGAACACCAGCCGGCTGCCGCGGAAGGTCAACTGGCGGGGCAGGAAACCATCCCCGGCCTGTAAGGCGCCCAGGCGCGGGAAATCCGCAAACGAGGTGTTTGCCGCCATGATCAGAATTAACGTCGTCCCGCCGAGCAATATGTACCACATGGTCCCCGCTCCCCAGATGGTGCGACCCAACTGGGAAATTACCGTTTCTGTTACGGAAAAGCGGGCCCCGATCTGGTTGGCAAGAAAGGTGAAGCTCAAGAAAATGGATGACAGGATGACGGCCATCCAGATCAGCGTCACGCCGGCATTGTGGCTTTTGGGCTGCTTAAAAGCCGGAATGCCATTGGAAATGGCTTCCACGCCCGTAAGGGCAGTGCAGCCGCTGGAAAAGGCATGCAGGATCAGGAACATGCTCACACCCTGGATGGCTTCTACCTCCGCCATCGTGACCCCGGTCACCGGGTGAAGCGTGCCGGTGAAATAGCGATAGAAACCCATTCCAATGGTGAGCAAGGTCACGCCCAGGAAGAAATAGGTTGGGATCGCGAAAGCCGTCCCCGATTCTTTTACGCCACGCAGGTTGACAACCATCATGATGCCAACCACAAAGACAGCAATGGCGACCCGATAGGGAAGCAGCGCCGGGAACCCGGAAACCAGCTGGGCGATACCGGAGGAAATGCTCACCGAAACCGTCAGGATATAGTCCGTGAGCAGAGCTGCTCCGGCGACCTGGGCTGGCAATTCGCCCAGGTTGTCGCGCGCGACGATGTAGGCGCCGCCGCCGCCGGGGTAGGCATGGATCGTCTGTTGGTAGGAGGTGGTCACGACGGCCAGCAAAATCACGATGGCAATGGCAATGTACATGGAGTACCCAAGTACAAATGCGCCGGCTACCGGGACGGCCAAAGCCAGCACTTCCAGGATCGCTTCGGTCGCATAGGCTGTAGAAGAAAGCGCATCCGAGGCGAAGACGGCCAGGCCGACTTTTTTGCTGATGGTTTGATGGGCAGCTTCGTTCGAGGAGAGGGGTTTACCGATCAGGAAACGAGATACCGACTGAAATAAATCTTTTTCGCTTGTAGTTGTAATAGCCATTTTTTCTTTCTGCTCTATTTGAGAGCCAAAACTCGCCAATCATAGTACTGTGTGATGAAACCCACAAGAGGGGAGAATGAAGGCTTATACGCAATAAAATACCGCCTGGAGGGGGTTAATCCCTCCAGGCGGTATAAGTTGTCATATTTTGGTTACATTGTACCTTTGTAAAACCCGCCATCCACCGAGAGCATCACGCCTGTGATATAAGAAGCCGCCGGGGATAACAGGAACACGGCCGCATTTGCAAACTCCTCCGGGCGGCCCAGACGGCCCAGCGGGCTTTCCACGGCTAGTTTCTGGGTCTCTTCTTCGACGGTGGTGTTGTTGTTCTTTGCGCGGAATGCCATAAGGTCAGCCACGCGCTCGGTCTCTGTCCAGGCCGGCAGGATGGAGTTGACCCGGATCCCGTCCACCCCAAGCTCCAAGGCCAGGGACTTGGTCAGCCCGATTGTCGCCAGGCGGATGCTGTTCGAGAGCACCAGGTTTTGCAAAGGCTGCTTGACTGTATAGGATGTGACGGTCAGCACGCTCGGGCTTTCCGATTTGCGCAGGTGGGGCAGCGCCGCGCGGATCAGGCGGACGTGGCTGGTGAACGACAGGTCGATCGCCTTTTGCCAGTCACCCTCGTCGAACGATTCGAACGACCCGGCGGGAGGACCGCCTGCGTTCGTGACCAGCAGGTCGAGGCCCCCAAAGGCATTGAGCGTGCCCTCGACCAGATTCTCAGCGACACCTACCCTGCCCACGTCACCGGCCAGACCGGTTGCCTGGGCGCCGGTTTCCGAACTGATTTTTTGCGCCGCCTGATTGGCGTTCTCTTCGCTGCGGCTGTTGACGGCCACCCGGCAGCCTTCCCGGGCCAGCGTCGAAGCGGTGGCAAACCCAAGTCCGCGCGAGGCTCCGGTGACCAGGGCGACTTTTCCTTTCAATCTTAAATCCATCGTATCTCTCCTGAGTTCTGGAACTGTTTATGGTTCTCGCCTTGCTGCGAGTTCACCCGGCAGAAGGGAAGCATAAACCATATCTGCAACCGGGGTGGGGAGGCCTCGTTCCCTTCCTTTACGCCCGATCACGCCGACCATCGCTTCGAGTTCGGACCTTTGACCTGCTTCCACGTCCAGTTGCATGGACGGTTTCATGTGGGCAGGCGCGTTATCGGTAAAGTCCAGCGACTTCTTGACAACGTCCGGATCGAGCTCCACTCCCTGCGCCCGCGCCACTGCCTCGACTTCTCTCATTAAGTCGGTCATTAATTCCCGGGTTTCCGGGACGGCACGATATTCCCCCATGGGCAGCCGTGTCAGCGAGCCCAGGCCGCTGACCGCGGCGATAAAGACGAACTTGGTCCACATGATTTTCAAGATGTGCTCTGAGAGCTCGGCGGTGATCCCGGTTTCCTCGAACGCTTTGTGGATGGCCTGAACGCGGTCCGTCAGCTGCCCATCCAGTTCCCCGATCACAACCCGCCTGAACTGCGAGATCTGCTTGATGACCCCCGGCGCTTCCACCGCGGACGAGATCCAGGTCACGCCTCCAATCAGGTGTTCCATCCCGACAACTTCCCTGATCCGGTCGGCGGCGTCGATCCCGTTCTCGAGCGGCAGCACGGTCGTCTGTGCGCCGACAATGGGCTTGATCTGCTGGGCGGCGTGATCGATGGAATAGGTCTTGGTACAGAACAGCACCAAGTCGACCGGCCCGATCTGGCTCGGATCGTCCGTTGCCTGCGCCTGCTTGACCAGGAAATCCCCGTGGACGCTCTTTACCTGCAACCCGTTTTCCTGGATGGCTTTTAGGTGCTCGCCGCGCGCAATGAAGGTGACGTCATGACCCTGCTGCGCCAGCAAGCCGCCGTAATACCCGCCGACGCCCCCGGTTCCCATGATCGCGATTTTCATGTCTCTACCTCCGTTGATCGTTTTTTCTCTTGTGATCGCTCAGCCTCTCCTACACAAAAGGGAATTCCTCATTAGGCCTAAAGATATATTTTGGCTCTACCGCTTCGGACGGTAAAAATACCGAAAATTTGGTTGTGAGCGCGCGTACGCGCGCTCACAACCAAATTTTCGGCCTCCATCCTGCTAATACGGGAGAACCTATATTTTTTCTGTCAGATGATTTCAAATTTCTCATCGATCACATCCCCGTCCGGCCAGTTGCCCTTGACCCAATGCGCCACCGCTTGCAGCGAGCGCTGCACCTGGGCCGCGTCCGCGTTGACCAGCGCGCAGGCAATGACCGCTTCCTGCCACATGTCCTGGCGGTCCATCTCCGCCACCGAAACGTTGAACTCGCGGTGGATGCGGTTGAGCAGCGGCTTGAGCCGTCCGCGCTTTTCTTTCAAAGAAGCGCAGCCGGGCAGGTGCAGGTGGATGGTGAGCAGTCCGATCATCTCAAATTAATACCATGTTCTGGCCGCCGTCCTCGGCGGCCGATGACTGCCAAAAATTCTCGCAACTTTTCGGTTAGTTTTTCTGCCTCCTCCTGTTCGCAAACAATGTCCTTCGCAAGGAAGGTCATCCCTTTTTCATCGCCTTCCCTGCGCGGGACCAGCCAGGCGTGGAAGTGAGGAATGCCCTCCAAAAAGATAACCTGGTACACGCGTTCCGCCCCCGTCAGAGATTTCAGCGCCGCATATATCTTTTTCAGCAGCGGTCCATATTCAGCCAGTTCTTCCTCATTGGCTTCAGCAAAGTCCAGGAAATGCCGCCGGGATTCGATGAACAGCGTCCCCAGCGGACCCAAATCCACCGGCGCGTGGCAGACCAGCCAGCGCTCCCCCTCATAGATATATCCACCGGGCGGCCGGGCAACTTCGCCTTTGTGCTTTTGACAGAGGAAACAATCCATTTTGTCCTCCGTTTTGCAAATCTTGCAAATCTTGATTTACGATTTACGAATTACGATTTACAATCCACTTCCATGGACACCGAAACAGCCTATAACCTCGCCCTCGACTACCTGTATTCCTTCGTCGATTATAGCCTCAAACACGCCTCGGAGCTGGCCAAGGCCGACTTCAACCTCGACCGTATGTTTGCGCTGATGGATATCGCTCGGCAACCCGCAGAGCAAATACCCGATCATCCACGTGGCCGGGACGAAGGGCAAAGGCTCGGTCAGCGCTTTGGCGGCCAGCGCTTTGACAGCGGCCGGGTACAAGACTGGCTTATACACATCCCCGCATTTACAGGATTTCGTAGAACGTATACAGGTAGACAAGGAAAGAATCTCTCATAGCGAGTTTGCGCGACTTGGTCGAAGAGATCAAACCTGCCGTTGCGCGCGTGCCATACTTGACCACCTTCGAGATCACCACCGCGCTCGGCTTCCTGCACTTTGCCCGCCAGAACTGCGATGCCGCTGTCATCGAAGTTGGTCTCGGCGGCCGGCTGGATGCGACCAACATCGTCACGCCGCGCGTCTCGGTGATTACCTCTCTCTCGCTCGACCACACTCTGGTATTGGGCGATACCCTGGCGAAGATCGCGGGTGAAAAGGCGGGCATCATCAAGCCTGGCGTGCCGGTGGTTTCCTCTTCCCAAAGGGAGGAGGCGCTGGAGGTGCTGGTCAAGGTTGCGGAAGAACGCGGCTGCGATTTCACCCTGATTGGGCGGGAAGTGAAGTTTGAACCACTGTCGCATACGATTGATGGACAGACGCTGCAAGTGTCGCTGAGCGGAGGGTCGAGCAGGTCTGCGCACGGGGCAGACCATATCGAAACCCGCAGTCGAAGCGCTGACGTTAACGGCCCTTCGACTGCGCCCCGCGAATCAGGTTCACATTCTGCTAGCGCAAACGACCCGCGAGGCTCCGCTCAGGGAGGCTTAATATTAAAAATCCCTCTGCTCGGCGAGCACCAGGTGGAGAACGCCGCCGTGGCGTACGCGGCCCTCAAAGCCAGCGGACTGAACGTCACGGACGAAGCCATCCAGAAGGGGTTTGCTGAGATCAAATGGCCGTCACGTTTCGACATTATCCGGCGCGATCCACCTGTTGTGATCGATGTTGCTCATAACCGCGAATCAGCTCTGCGCTTGCGAGAGACACTCGATACTTTCTTCCCGGAGATCCCTGTTATATTGCTCTTCTGTACTTTGGAAGATAAAGATATTGCTGGCATGTTAGCGGAATTGTCTCCACGGCTGGAAAGAGTTGTAGCAACGCAGGCAGATCACCCGCGAGCCCCCTCCGCAGAATGGATAGCGGAACAGGTCAAGAAAGTGGGTCTCCCTGTAGAAGCGGTTACGCCTGTTGCCGCTGCGTTAGAGCGAGCATTGGTGTTGGCCGGAAAGAATAAGCTACTTTTAACGGCTGGAAGCGTCGCCTTTGCCGGTGAAGTAAGCGGTGCGTGGCAAAAGAGGAGCAGATAAAGCTGTCAGGTGGCGGAACAGGCCGGGGTGGAGTCGCAGGCGGTGGAACCCGCCTGTCCCGTCAGGGGATCGAGGCGGCCTTCCGCCGGGCACTGGAATTATCCGAAAAAGATGGTAGCATTGTCCTGTCTGCAGGTTCGATGTTCGTCACCGCAGAAGTGATGACGGCATGGGATAGGATAAAATCATCAGCACACTGATTCTTCAGGCGTTTCGCTGAAAGATGCGCCTTTTTACCGGACGCTCGATGACAGTGTAAATTTCTGAAATTAATGGCATGAAATCATGAATAATCAAAACGACTGGAACGAAGAAGAAGATAACTTCAATTTAGCGTTATCGCAACGTACCGAAGAACTTTATCGCATCCCCACCATGGTGCCGGACGCGGATGGCTTGATCAGCGCCTTTGTGCTGCCGCTGCGCGACCTGGTCATTTTCCCGCGCATGGTCTCGCCCATCTTCGTCGGGCGGGAGGCCTCGCTGCTGGCCGTGCAGGAAGCGCAGATGAACAACCAGACCGTCATCGGCCTGACCCAGTCTGACCCGGAGATCGACGAACCGGGCGTGGACGACTTCCTGAAACTGGGCGTGGAAATGGCTGTTGGCCGCCTGCTGCAAATGCCGGACGGCGCGCATTCTGCCCTGGTGCAGGGACGCCGTCGGGTGGAGATCGTCGAATTCGTGCGCACTACCCCTTACATCAAGGTGCGCGCCCGCCCGATTTACGAGTCGCAAACCCCCGACCGCGAAGTCCAGGCGCTGATGCGCTCAGCCGTGGACCTGTTCGAGCGCTGCGTGCAACTGGACCGCGCCATCCCGGAAGAGGCCCATCTCTTTGCGCTGAACATCTCTGAGCCGGGTTGGCTGGCAGATATGATCGCCACCGCGCTTTCCTTGAATTACGTCGAAAAGCAGAGCCTGCTGCTGATGACCGAGCCGGGCAAACGCTTACAGCGCATCAACAACTTGCTGGCCCAGGAAGTGGACGTGCTCGAGCTGGAGGATGAAATCCACAACCGGGTGCAGTCCGAGGTGGACCGCAGCCAGCGCGAGTTCTACCTGCGGGAGCAGATGAAAGCCATCCAGACCGAATTGGGCGAAGGCGACGTTTGGTCTCAGGATGTCAGTGAATTGAGACAAAAAGTAGAACAAGCGCAACTGCCGGATGAGCCCAGGCTGGTGGCCCTCAAGGAAATCGAGCGGCTGAACCAGATGCCGCCCATGGCCCCCGAAGTGGGCATCATCCGCTCCTACGTGGACTGGATCGTCGACCTGCCCTGGACCAAGATGAGCGACGACAACCTGAACGTCAGGAATGCCGGCAAGATCCTGGATCGCGACCACTATGGCTTGAAGAAGGCCAAAGAGCGCATTTTAGAGTACATCGCGGTGCGCTCGCTCAAACCCAAGAAGGAGCGCCAGCCGATCTTGTGTTTTGTGGGCCCGCCCGGCACCGGCAAGACCTCGCTCGGGCGTTCGATTGCCGAAGCCTTAGGACGCGAATTCGTGCGCGTTTCGCTCGGCGGCGTGCGCGACGAGGCCGAGATCCGCGGCCACCGTCGCACCTACATTGGCGCGTTGCCCGGGCGCATCCTGCAAACCATGAAGCGCGCCGGGACGGGCAACCCGCTCTTCATGCTGGACGAGATCGACAAGCTCGGTTCCGACTTCCGCGGCGACCCCTCGTCGGCGCTGTTGGAGGTGCTCGATCCCGAGCAGAACTACGATTTTAGCGACCATTACCTGGAAATGCCCTTCGACCTATCGAAGGTTATGTTCGTGACCACGGCCAACACGCTGGGGCCGATCCCGCCCGCCCTGCTCGACCGCATGGAAGTCATCGAATTCCCCGGTTACATCGAGGAGGAGAAGCTGGAGATTGCCACCCGCTATCTCATCCCGCGCCAGATCGAGGAGAACGGTGTGGAAGACGTCGAGCTGCACTTCGAGACGTCTGCTCTGCAGAAGCTCATCCGCGAGTACACCTACGAGGCGGGTGTCCGCAACCTGGAGCGCGAGATCGGCCGCATCTGCCGGAAAGTTGCCCGCTTGAAAGCGGAACACCGGAAATATCCGCAGGATATTACGCCGGAGGTGGTCGAAAAATTCCTCGGCCCGCAACAGTTCTTCGCCTCGGAAGCGGAGCGGGAGGACGAGGTCGGCGTGGTGCAGTCCCTGGCCTGGACCGAGAACGGCGGCGAGATCATGCCGGTCGAGGTCGCGGTGCTGGAAGGCAAGGGCAGTTTGCAAATGACCGGCCAGATGGGCGACGTGATGCAGGAGTTGGTCCAGGCGGCGTTGACCTATGTCAAGTCGCGGGCCCCGTTCTTTGACATCGATATCGACGTCTTTGACCGCATGGATATCCACGTCCACATGCCCGAAGGCGCCATCCCCAAGGACGGTCCCTCGGCGGGCATCACCATCGCAACCGCCATGCTCTCCGCGCTGACCGGGCGACCAGCTTATCGCTATGTGGGGATGACCGGTGAAATTACCTTGCGCGGGCGGGTGCTGCCGATCGGCGGCGTGCGCGAGAAGGTGCTGGCTGCCCATCGCGCGGGCATGAAAGTGGTCTTGTTGCCCGAAAAGAACATGAAAGACCTGGTGGACGTGCCAAAGACCGCGCGCGCTGAACTCAAGATCATCCCGATCACCCACGAGGACCAGGTGCTCGAAATCGCGCTCTCGCCGGAAGTGGTGGTGGAGCCGCCCCGTCCGCGCAGGAGGCCCGAAGAACAGGATGAAATTGAGGACGAGTAAATGGCGATCCCGCTTAAAAACAAGGTCGTCCTTATCACTGGCGCTTCGTCCGGCTTCGGCAAGGACGCGGCGCATCTTTTTGCCGGGGAGGGGGCCAGGGTTGTTCTTGTCGCCCGCCGTCTGGACCGTTTGCAACTGCTAGCGGACGAAATCCACAAGGCCGGCGGCGAGGCGATCGCGGTCCCCGCCGATATCAGCCAGCGGGCCGAGATCGACCTGATGGTGCGCACGGTCATCGAGATTTATGGGCACATCGATGTGCTCTTCAACAACGCCGGCTTCGGCGGCCTGGATTGGCTCGAAAGGCTGGAACCCGAGCGCGATATCGAAACCCAGATCCAGGTCAACCTGACCGGGATGATTCTGGTGACCCGGGCCGCGCTTCCGCACATGATGGCGCGCCGTACGGGCCACATCATCAATATGTCCTCGATTGCCGGCTGGCTGGCCGCTCCCTCTTATACCGTCTACGCGGCGGCCAAGTACGGGGTGCGCGGTTTTACCACGGCCCTGCGCCGTGAAGTCGCGCCGTTTGGCATCCGGGTTTCTGGCATTTATCCCGGCCCGGCCCGGACCGAGTTTGCATGGGGCGGTGGCGCGAAACGAAGAAGCCGGCCGAAATGGTTCGATGTCTTCTTCATCCCGTCCGAAGACGTCTCTCGACGCGTCCTGGAACTGGCGCAGAATCCGCGCCGGGCTGTCATCATCCCCTGGTGGTTCGGGCTGATCGCCTGGGGAGATACTCATTTTCCCGGAATTGCGGACTGGATCATTCAAACAGCCTACACTAACCGTTACCATACCTTGGAGAAAAAATGACTTCTGCTCGCCTGGAAAAACTGAATGCTTCTCTCCGGACTTCGGGGCTGGACGCCGTTGCCCTCAACCCCGGTCCTACCCTGACGTACCTGACCGGCCTGCACTTCCACCTGATGGAGCGGCCGGTCGTCTTGTTGGTCGCCCAGGGACAGGACCCCGCCATCGTCCTACCTAAGCTGGAGATGCTCAAGGTGGAGCAAATGCCGTATCCCGTGCAGGCGTTTTCCTACGGGGAAGACCCGTCCGCGTGGGAGGCGGTTTTTCGGAAGGCTGCCCAATCCCTCGGCCTGGATACCCTCAAGGGCACAAGCGGGAAGCGCATCGGCGTCGATCCACGCCAGATGCGGCTGCTGGAGTTCCGCTACGTCAAAAGCGGCGCGCCCGGAGCCGATTACCCCGACGCCAGCGATGCGTTGGGCTCGCTGCGCGTGCGGAAAGATAAGGAAGAGATCGAAGCCATGCGCCGGGCGGTCCAGGTGGCCCAGGACGCGCTCGAAGCGACCATCCCAGCGATCCAGATCGGGATGACCGAGAAAGAACTGGCTGGCGAACTGGTCATCCAGCTGTTTAAGCACGGCTCGGAGCCCGAACTGCCCTTCTCCCCGATCGTTTCCGGCGGACCCAACTCTGCCAACCCGCACGCCAGCCCGACCGAGCGTCCGTTGCAGGGAGGCGATTTATTGGTCATCGACTGGGGCGCCGCTGTCGACGGTTACATCTCCGACCTGACTCGCACCTTCGCTGTGGGGCAGGTGGAGACTGAATATGAGATGATCCACAGGATCGTGCAGGAAGCCAACGCGGCCGGCCGCGCTGCCGGCAGGCCCGGCGTTCCCTGCGCGGACGTGGACAAAGCCGCGCGCGCGGTGATCGAGGGCGGCGGCTACGGACAATACTTCACCCACCGCACCGGTCACGGCATCGGCATGGAAGGCCACGAGGAGCCCTATATCCGCGGCGATAACATGCAACTTCTGGAGCCAGGCATGGCCTACACCGTCGAGCCGGGAATTTATTTGCCCGGTCGCAACGGCGTGCGCGTGGAGGATAACGTAGTGGTGACGGAGACCGGTTCAGAGAGCTTGAGCGATATGCCGCGCGAGATCCGTGTGGTGGGATAATTTCTTAGCCATGGATTGCACCCCGGCCCGACCGGCAGAGCCGGGGCGGGCAGATTTTCACCGATTATTTGGATAAGTTTTATGGCGGAGTTGCTTTACAAAGAGCTGACGTTTGCCCTACTTTTTTACCCAGACCTGAGCAGATACGAGTTATCAAGTGAGAAAGGAAAAAATTCCGTGTCCATCCGTGATATCCGTGGCAAAAAAATTGCCCGTGCCACCCCTGAACAGGCCGAAGCCCTCACACAGATCGCCTTCGCCGCCAAACAACACTGGGGCTATCCCGATGCCTGGATCCAGCTCTGGTCGCCGGGTCTGACGATCACGCCGGAATTTATCAAGCAACACGAAACCTACGTAGCCTGGGTGGACGAGGGATCGGTCGGGTTCTACGCCATTTCACAGAACGATGAAAGAGCGAGCGTGGAGCACTTATGGGTGCAGCCCGGGTACATCGGGAAGGGCATCGGCGCCGCATTGTTCGAGCACATGCTTGTAAAGTGCAAAGAGCTGGGAGCGCGCGTGCTCGAAATCGAATCCGACCCAAACGCGCGTGGATTTTACGAGCGGATGGGCGCCAAAAAGGTGGGCGAGGTGGTCGGGGAAGTAGAGGGGAAACGGCGCGTGCTGCCGGTTTTGGAAATCGAAATCTCATAGAGCTGTCAGATTTTATGAAACATTCCGTACCCCAATGCAGGCAGAAACCCTGCCAGGCCATGCGGAGGATCAGATGAAACCGTACTGCCAGTATGTTCTCGAACATCCCGAAGACGCGTTCAACAAACGCTATCACGATACTGAATACGGCTTTCCCCTCCAGGATGATAATCTGCTCTTCGAACGCCTCATCCTGGAGATCAACCAGGCGGGCCTGTCCTGGATCACCATCCTCAAAAAGGCCGATAATTTCCGCCGCGCGTACGACGGATTCGACCTCGAAACGGTGGCAGGCTACGGGGAGTCCGACCGGGAGCGTTTGCTGTCCGATGCGGGCATCATCCGCAACCGCTTGAAGGTGGACGCGGCCATCGAGAACGCCCGCCGGATCCTGGAACTAAGGACAGAATACGGCTCGTTCAAAGGCTGGCTGGATGCCCATCACCCGCTGACAAAGGACGAGTGGGTCAAACTGTTCAAGAAGAACTTCAAGTTTGTGGGCGGGGAAATCGTCAACGAGTTCCTGACCTCCAGCGGCTACCTGCCGGGCGCGCACGACGAAGACTGCCCTGTCTTCGCGCAGGTGAAATCCCAAGGCCCGCCCTGGGCTATATAGATCACCGACGGTCACTAATTGCGCGTTCACTACTCCAGAGAAAAAGCGCAATTTTGACCGCCCTGGGTATAATCGGGGTATGGCCACCTGGATCGCGCACCTGCGCATCGCCGAAAACCTGCTCGCCCGCCTCCCCGGCCTGGACCCCGGGCAGTTTGCCATCGGCAACATCGCGCCAGACTCCGGCATCCCGGACGAGAAGTGGGAGAAGTTTGACCCGCCGCCCGCCGTAACCCACTTCAAGCGCAGCACCAGCGTCCACAAGGACATCGCTGACCTGGATTTCTACCGCGGGTACCTGGCAGACGTTTCTCCCGAGGACGTGGGCCGCTTTTCCTTCCGGCTGGGCTATTTCTTCCATCTGATCAGCGACAACCTGTGGACGACTGCAGTCGGAAAACCGACCTCCGAGCGCTACGCCGAACAATTTGCTGCGGACAAGTCCTTTATCTGGGAAGTGAAGGAAGACTGGTACGGGCTGGACCACATCTACGTGCGGGAGCACCCTGAGAGCCTGTACTGGCGCGTCTTTCTAGGAGCCAAACCCGTTCGACGGGCTCCGGACAAGCCCGTTTCCGCTCAACTGGATTTTCTGCCAAGCCCTGCCCCGCCAACTTTCCCACATCAAATCCTTTTACCAGCGTGATGACGAAGAGATCAAAACCATGATGGCCCGCCCGATGATCTATCTCTCGAAAGACAACATGGACCGCTTTGTTAAAGATGCAACCGAGAGCCTCTCCCGCCTTTACCACATCTTATGGCCCGAGCCGCCCGCTTTGGACGGAAAATATTCCGCCCTCGAACTCACCAAAAGCTAACCGCTAATAGCTAAACCCTAAACGCTAATAATGATCATTCCAACCGCCGAACCCTTTTTCTTCCCCGGCCAACCCGGCCAACCGGGCTGCCTGCTCATCCACGGCTTTACCGGCACGCCCAAGGAAATGCGCTGGATGGGCGAGTACTTGCATGCGCAGGGCTATTCCTGTTTGGGCGTCCGCCTGGCAGGTCACGCCACCCGCCCGGAAGATATGATCCACTCGCGCTACACGGACTGGATGGCCTCAGTCGAGGACGGGTATCATTTGCTATGCGGTGCAACCAACCGCGTTTATCTTATGGGCCTCTCGATGGGCGGGGTTTTGGCGCTCCTGATGTCCACCCGGCTGGACGTGGCGGGGGTGGTCGCCATGGACACGCTCTATCGTATTCCTTACAGCTATCCGGTCTGGATGATCAAGCTGATCAGCAAGTTCATGCCGTACCAACGAAAAAGCAACGAAGCGCCCGGCGCAAGCTGGTTCGATAAAGACGCCTACGCGGCCCAAATCTCCTATCCGCAAAACCCGGTCCGCTCGGCGGCGGAGCTGAAGCTGCTGGCGAGCGGAGATGCGCGCGGCTTTGCCGCAGGTCGATGTGCCGGTGCTGCTGATCCATTCCAGGGACGATACCTACGTTCAACCGGAAAACATGGAGCAAATCTATGCCGACCTCGGCGCGTCAGACAAGACCAAACTGTATATCACGGGATCAGGCCACGTGGTCACGCGCGATGCGGCCAGGGAGCAGGTGTTCGAGGCGGCTGCCGCGTTCATCCGCCGGGTCGAGGCTGCGGCGTGAATCCCAGCCTGGTCCTGGTTAGCGTCTCCCTCTTCACCTGGGGGATTGGCGAGGGGATGTTCCTGTATTTCGTCCCGCTCTACCTGCAGCAGTTGGGCGCGCAGCCGGTTGTGATCGGGACGGTCTACAGCGCCTTCGGGTTTTTCATGCTGCTGGCGCACATCCCCGCCGGGTACCTGTCCGATCGATTGGGCCGCAGGCCGTTGATCCGCGCGGCCTGGATCCTGGGTTTGATCGCAACCTGGGTGATGGCGCTCGGCCCTTCGCTGGAAATTTTCGTGGCCGGGTTTCGTGCTGTACGGTGTGACCGGGTTTCGTCTCTTCGCCCCTGTTCAGCTACGTGACCGCGGCGAAAGGGGAGATGTCCGCCGGCCGCGCGATGACCCTGACTTCCGCCATGTACAACCTGGGCGCGGTGCTCGGTCCCGTCTCGGGAGGCTGGATTGGCGAACAGTACAGCTCTGCGGACGATCTTCCTGTATTCAGCCTTTGTTTTTGTGGTCTCGACGGCCCTGGTCCTGTTCTTGAAACCGCAGCCGCGCGATCTGCACGACGCGCAACACAATTCCCGCAGCCTGCTCAAAAATACGCGCTTTCTGGGGTATGTGGGCGTCGTGTTCTTCGTCATGTTTGCCATGTACCTGCCGCAAACGCTAACGCCGAACTTCCTGCAAAACGAGCGCGGCATCGCGCTCGGCCAGATGGGGGCCATCGGTTCGTTGGGCAACCTTGGGAATGTGGTCTTTAACCTGGTCTTAGGGCAGCTTCAATTCCGGGCTCGGGTTTGCCCTCGGGCAGGCCTGTGTGGCCCTGTTCGCTTTCCTGATCTGGAAAGGCACGGGACAACCCTGGTACATGCTGGCTTATTTCCTGATGGGCGGTTACCGCGCCGCCCGCATGCTGGCCATGGCGCAGGTGCGCCTGCTGATCCACCAATCCCAGATGGGCCTGGCCTACGGGATCTCCGAAGCCGGGAACTCGATGTCTTTGATCCTGGCCCCGTTGCTGGCGGGCTTTCTGTACGACAGAGACCCCGCTTCCATCTATCCCCTCAGCCTGCTTCTGATTACAATAGGGGTGATCGTCAGCTTTGTGTTTGCGCCCCGCGAAAAGCGCCGGGTCGCCAAAAAGTCGTTGAGGATATGACCATGCTGGAAATTGTCACGTTTACCCTTGGCCCTGCCATGACCAACGCCTATCTGGTGGCAGATCCCGAGACCAAAGAAGCGGCGGTGATCGACCCCGCCTGGGACGGCGCCGCCATCCTGACCGAAGCTTTCAGGCGCGGCTGGCGCATCGGGCACATGTGGTACACGCACGCCCACTTCGACCACATCGGCGGCGCGGGCGCGATTGCCGATGCGCTCAACCCGCTCCCGCTGGTGGCCCTGCACCCCGCCGACCACGTGCTCTGGCGCGCGGAGGGCGGCGCGCCGTTCTTCGGCTACAAGATCGACCCCGGCCCCGAACCGACCATCGATCTGACAGCACGGCCAGATCTTGAAACTGGGCAGCGTCGACTTCGAAGTCCGCCACACGCCCGGGCACACGCCCGGCATGTGCATCCTGTACGTCGCCTCCGAAGGCATCTGCTTCTGCGGCGACCTGATCTTCCGCGACAGCGTCGGCCGCACCGACCTTCCCGGCGGGGATTGGGAGACCCTGCTGAAAAGCATTCACGAACAGGTCTTTACCCTGCCGGATGAAACCCGCCTGCTCTCCGGTCACGGCCCGGAGACCACGGTGGGGGAGGAGAAGCGCTCCAACCCGTATTTGGGGGAGTTATAAGGGATGGCGCATGTTACAATCGGTCTGTAAAGGAGGATAAAGATGAGTTCTATATCTATACCTGCGAAAGTTGAGCATGTGGCAAGGGAGTTGAACCTGCCTCCAGAAGGGTTAATACAACGCAGTTTACAGGCTTTTTTAAGACAAGAAATTCGTGCAGTCCAAATGGACACAGCCGATTTTCAAGACCGTTACGGGGTCACGACGGCGAAGAAATTGCGCATCAACATTGAGCAAGGCAAGGTCTATAGTCATCCTGCCTGGGAAGATGCCATCGAGTGGGAAAAGCTGGAAGACCACTTAAACCGCATTGAGCGTATTTTAAATAAATCTTGAAATGTATGAAGAACTTGCACGTTTCGGCAAAACGGACTTTCACGATGGAAGTGAGGCAGAACCGTGCAACCTTAGCAAAATTCCGTGATAAACCACTATGCTGCTATTACGGGAGTTCAGACTTGAAGCTTTCCTTCCATTGGAGCAAGAGTGTTAGAAGTGCGATCCATCGCCATGACAACGCTCAGATAATTCTTAAATCTCCACGTTTCGAGAGCCTTTCGTATGGAACAGGGGGATGTGGAACCAGAAAAATTCCTGATGAACTTGGGTGGAGGGATAAATCAATGATTGAAAAGTCCCGAATGTTTATTCGGAAATGCAATTTACGGAACGAACTTCTTTATTTTGTTGTGATTATTTCGCTGATAATCTTATTGGGCCGGCCAAACCATGGGGGCCAGGATCGAAACAAGGATCGCAATCAGAATGGTCAAGGGAATGCCGACTTTTAGAAAGTCTGAAAACTGGTATCGTCCCGGCCCGTAGATCAGCAAATTCCCGTGGTGGCCGATGGGGGTGAAGAACGACGCCACCGCGGCCATCGCCACCGTGATCACGAACGGCTGCGGTGGGGCGCCCAGCCCGCGCGCCAGCGCCAGGGCAATCGGCCCGAGCAGCGCCGTGGTCGCGGAGTTGGACATGACCTGTGTGAGCAGCCCGGAAAGCATAAAGAGCGTAAACAAAATCCAGGGAATGCTCCAGTTCGTTACCAGGGCTTGCAGCCAGCCGCCCAGCAGCGCGGCGGCGCCCGTCTTTTCCATTGCCAGGCCGAGCGGGATGGCGCCGGCGATGAACACATAAATGCGCGTGTCGATCGACTGATATGCCTGGCGGGTCGAGATACAACGGGTGAGCAGCATGGCCGCCGCGCCGGCCAGCAGGGCGATCACCACCGGGACCAGGTTGAGGGCGGAGGCCAGCACGGTCAGCAGCATGATCCCGCCTGCCAGCGGCGCCTTGTGCTGCATCTTGGGTTCTCCCTTGAACGGGACCAGCATCAAGAACGAGCGGTCGTCCGCGATGCGCTTCAGGGAGGAGCTGTCGCCCATCATGACCAGCACGTCCCCTTCCCGCAGCCGGATGCGGGAGAGTTCCGTCTGCAGCGAGCCTTTCTGCCTCCACAAGCCGACCACGATCACGCCGTAGGTGCGCAGGAAATCGATCTGCCCGATGGTCTTGCCGATGATGTCCGCCTTGGGCGCCACCACGGACTGGACCAGTTGGGAGACGATATCGTCTTCATCGCCGTTTTTCCCGTTCGAATGGTTGTTTTGTGAAAGATACAAATCGTTTTCGTACTTCTGGACCGGCTGCAACGCGATGCCGCGTTCCGCCTGGATGGTGGCCAGCTTATCAGGGTTCGTGCGGACGACCAGCACGTCCCCGGCTTTGGTCTTCTTCCTGCCGAATGGCTTGGCCCGGGATCGCTTGTCCCGGTACCAGTTGATGACTCCTTAAATCGAATTTTTGCTTGGATTCGATCTCCGGAGACCGTCATCCCGACCAGGGTCGATTCCGGCAAAATGACCAGCTCGGTGTAATAGCCGTCCAGCCGGAAGTGGTCGATATCCTCATCCCCGGTTGCGCGCGCGGGGAGCAGAAAGCGTCCGGTCAGCAACACGAACAGGGTGCCTGCCGCCAGCAGCGCCAGCCCGATGGGGGCAATCGCAAAGATGCCCAGGCTGCCCTCGCCGGCTTGCCGCAGCAGCCCGTTCGCGATCAGGAAGGCCGGCGCCCCGATGATGGCGATGGTGGTGCCCAACGAAGCCGCGAACGACAGCGGCATCAGCAACTTGGAAGCCGGGATCTTGCTCTCGCGCGAAAGGTTCATCACCGGCGGCAGCATGATGGCGGTCATGGTCACGTGGTGGGTGAAGGCCGAGAGCAGCGCCACCGACGGCATCATCACCGCGATGATGCGCTCGAAACTCCGCCCCGCCAACCGCTGGACCCAGTATCCCAGCCTTTCCGACAACCCGGTGTGGTACAGCGCCCCGCTCAACACAAACACGGCCGCCACCATAATCGCCGGCTCGCTGCTGAACCCCGACAAGGCCTCTTCCGGCGTGAGCACGCCGGACAGGCTGAGCGCCAGGATGATCAAAATCGCCACCAGGTCGATGCGGATCCATTCCGTCAGGAGCAGGATGATGGCGCCAATCAGGATGGCGAATAAGAGCAGTTGGGGGATTTGCAGGCCGAAGAGCATGATAGATATTTATAGCTTTTTTGTCTGAATTATACAATCAGGGAAATCCGCCTTTCCTGATATTGGAGCAAATGATAAACAAAAATGAAGGGCAAGCTTTAGCTGCCCTTCATTAAATTCTGTTCTTAAAACCTCTTAGCTTTTACTTGGCGTAATCCACCGCCCTGGTCTCGCGGATGACCGTCACCTTGATCTGCCCGGGATACTGCATGGTCTCCTCGATCTTCTTGGCGATGTCTCTTGCCAGGCGGGTGGAGGTCAGGTCGTCGATATCTTCCGGTTTGACGATGACGCGCACTTCGCGGCCGGCCTGGATGGCGAAGGCCTGCTGCACGCCGTCGAAGGAGGTGGCCAGCTCTTCCAGGGATTTGATACGTTTGATGTAGGCTTCCAGGTCCTCGCGGCGGGCGCCGGGACGGGCGCCGGAGATGGCGTCCGCGGCCTCGGCGATGACGGCCTCGATGCTTTCCTGTTCCATTTCGTGGTGGTGGGAGGCGATGGCGTTGACCACTTTGGGGTTCACGCCGTAGCGTTTGGAGAACTCCGCGCCCAGCATGGCGTGGGTGCCTTCCTGGTTGTGGTCCATGGCTTTGCCGATATCGTGCAGGAAGCCGCCCTGCTTGGAGATTTCGATGTTGGCGCCCAGCTCGGCGGCCAGGATGCCGGCCAGCTTGGAGACTTCCACCGCGTGGGCCAGCTGGTTCTGCCCGTACGAGGTGCGGAACTTCAGCCGCCCCATCATGCGCAGCACTTCCGGATGCAGTCCGGCAATGCCGGCGTCGAAGGCGGCCTGTTCGCCGGCTTCGGCAATGATCTTGTCGACAGCCTTGGACTTCGTCCTCCACGACTTTTTCGATGTGGGCAGGATGGATGCGGCCATCGACGGTCAGGCGGGTGAGCGCCCGGCGGGCGATCTCGCGGCGGACTGAGTCGAAGCAGGAAATGGTCACCGCTTCGGGGGTGTCGTCCACGATCACATCGACGCCGGCGGCCTGCTCGAAAGCCTTGATGTTGCGCCCGTTACGGCCCACGATGCGGCCTTTCATCTCTTCGTTGGGCAGCGGCACAACCGATGAAGTCACCTCGGAGACGTGCTCGGAGGCCACCCGCTGGATAGCGTCCGCGATCAGTTTGCGGGCCCGTTTTTCGCCTTCTTCGCGCGCCTCCGCTTCGATCTGGCGGTAGATGCGGGCCATGTCGGCGCGGGCTTCCTTCTCGACGGCGGCGAACAGGTCCTTTCTGGCCTCATCCTGGGTCATTTGCGAGACCTGTTCCAGGCGCTCCATCTGCGACTCGGCCATGTTCTCGACCTCGTTGGCACGCCGGTCAACGGCAGACTGGCGCTTATTCAGGGCTTGTTCGCGTTGTTCAAGGCGGTCAGCGCGACTATCCAACTCGGAGCGGCGCTTGTCCAGGCGTTCGGTCTCGCGGCTGAGCTCGTGTCGCCGTTCCTTGATCTCCCCTTCGGCGGCCTGCACCACCTTGGCGGCGCTTTCCCGGGCTTGTGCTTCGATCAGACGCGCCTGTTCGCTGGCGCCTTTGAGAATGCTTTCTGCTTTCTGTTCCTGGTTCTCGATCGCTTTATCGGACAGGTATTTATGGAACAAATATCCGGCTGCGATCCCTAACCCAAGTGCCAGAATAGCTGTAATAATGGTAATGATCAGATTCATGCGATTTCCTCGTCATCAATGATTTGTTCTTCTCCCTCCGCGTGGGATTCACTCCACAAGCGCTTGACAATCGGCGTAATCACGGAGTAGGAGAAACCGCGACGGGCCAGGAACTCGGACAACTTCTTGCGAAATTCCATCCAATCCTCGTCCTTCGACAAGCTCAGGACGAGTTTCTGCGCCTTTTTTTGGCCTGCTTCGTAGGCCAGGGCTTCGTCGTCTACCTCTTCCAGTGCGGATTCGATGGTAAAGTCGTCGATGCCCTTCTGGCGGAGTTCCATGGCCAGCGCCCGGCGTCCGCGGGGTCGAAAGGTGCTGCGATTTTCGACCCACGCGCTGGCAAATTTTTTGTCGTTGGCAAACCCTTCCCGGCGCAGTCGCTCCAGAGTTTCCTCGATGACTACATCCGGTATTTCATGTTTGCTCAGGTTCTTTCGAATCTCGTTTTCTGAACGCGCCCGGTAACTCAGAAAGAGCAGGGCCTGGTGCAAGGCGCGTTCACGAGCGTCTTCCGCTAATAGCGTTGCGATCTTTTCGTCGTCCAGCTCTTGCCCGAGTATGTAACCAGGCGGCTACGATGCGGGCCAGGCCGAAGGCGAATTCTCCGTCCAGATAAACGTTGACCCGGTTTGGGTTGTTCTTCTGAACCTGGATCGCTGAAATTTTTTTCATCATTAAAAGCACACAGCCGAAGCGCGTTGAGTGGCCTCGGCTGCGGAGAAAGTCTGGGTTGTGCAAGCAACCCCCGGGCTTTTCCAGCTTGTCCCCGATAAGGGGAGCCCGCTTGAAGGGTCCGGAAAGATGCGGGGTGGTACAGGTAGATTAAGCAGCGTGACGGTTCAAGTCACGACAAAGTTCATGTCGCTCAAAGAAGTCGTAATTTCAATTGTCTGTCCTAAACCAACTAAACCAGGACACGTGACTTCCAAAATCTCCCGTTACCAGGGTGATCGTACGGCAGTTTCCAGAGTTCTGTTAGCAAACCAGTGGCCGCTCAGAGCGCGGCAGAAATAATTAAATAATTATAAGTATTATACATGAAAATTGTGTAAAATCCCCTTTTTGTGCAAAACTTTTTACGCTGTTATGTGTAACTACTGAATAAGTGGTAAAGTAATAGTCCCCATTGGCTTGTCCCGCTCCTGGCAGGAATCGCAATTAGATGTGACAAATGCAACTATCAAGTTTGTATTTCTCGTGGAATAATCATAGGGTACCGCAAGCAGTCAAGGGAGCGATATTGCTTTATAACCATGCGATAATGGACAATACCCTACAAAAGGTCGATCCCCTTGCGGCGCTCGTATAAAACTGAAAAACGGAGGTCTCATGGCAACATTCACTCGTGAAGATGCACTGGAATATCATCGATTAAAAGGCAAGCCGGGCAAGATAGCGATTATCCCTACCAAACCGATGGACACACAGCGGGATTTAAGCCTGGCGTATTCGCCAGGTGTGGCCGTCCCTGTGTTGGAAATCGAGAAAGATCCCGAACTTGCCTACGAATACACGTCCAAAGGGAACCTGGTAGCGGTGGTCAGCAATGGCACAGCGATTTTAGGGTTAGGAGACCGGGGCGCGCTGGCTTCCAAGCCGGTCATGGAAGGCAAAGGCGTGCTGTTTAAAAAGTTTGCGGATATCGATGTCTTCGACATCGAGCTGAACAGCCACGATCCGGATGAGATCATCAAAGTGGTGGCTGCCATTGCCCCGACCTTTGGCGGCATCAATCTGGAAGATATCAAAGCGCCGGAGTGTTTCTATATAGAAGAAGAGCTCAAGAAGATGCTCGATATCCCCGTGTTCCACGATGACCAGCACGGGACCGCCATTATTTCCTCGGCAGCGCTGGCTAACTCGCTGGAGATCGTCGGCAAAAAGCACAGCGAGGTCCGGCTGGTGATCTCCGGTGCGGGCGCTTCTGCCATTTCTTGCGCCGAACTGGCCATCCGCTGGGGCGTGAAGCGCGAGAACATCATGCTGGTGGACAGCCGCGGCGTCGTTTACGAAGGCCGCACCGAAGGCATGAACAAGTATAAGGAACGCTTCCTGGTCGAAACGGATGCGCGCACCCTCGCGGACGCGATCCGGGGCGCGGACGTGTTCTACGGGTTGTCGATTGCCAACGTGCTGACCCCCGAAATGGTCAAGACCATGGCCGAAAGCCCGATCATCTTTGCCATGGCCAACCCCGACCCCGAAATCAAACCCGAACTGGCCCACGAAGCCCGCAACGACGTGATCATCGCCACCGGCCGCTCGGACTATCCCAACCAGGTCAATAACGTGCTCGGGTTCCCGTTCATTTTCCGCGGCGCGCTGGACGTGCGCGCCAAGGCGATCAATGAGGATATGAAGTTCGCCGCCTCCCAGGCATTGGCTGCGCTGGCCAAAGAAGACGTGCCCGATTCCGTGCTGCGCGCCTACGGGCAAGAAAGCCTGAAGTTCGGTCGTGAGTACATCCTCCCAACGCCGCTCGATCCGCGCGTGTTGTTGTGGGAGGCCCCGGCTGTGGCCAAGATGGGCATGGAAACAGGCGTTGCGCGCAAGATGATCGACATCGACGAGTACCGCGAGCAGCTGGCCTACCGCCAGGGCAAGGGCGAACAGGTGCGCTACTTCTTCCAGAACCAGGCGCGCCTGTCGGATGGCAAGAAGCGGGTTGTCTTTGCAGAGGGAGAGGAACCCAAGGTCATCCGCGCTGCGGCCCAGATCATGGACGAGAAGATCGGCATTCCGGTGCTGCTAGGCCGCCCGGCTGTGATCCAGAAAACAGTAGAAGAACTTGGCCTCAATTGTGACCCGGAGATCATCAACCCCCTTGAAACCGACAAACACGATCGCTATGCAAGGGCGTATCATGAGCTGCGCGAACGGAAGGGCGTCACCTACCCGATTGCCCGCAAGCGCGTGCGCGATCCCAATATTTTCGGCCCGATGATGGTCAAGATGGGCGACGCGGATGCGTTCGTATCAGGCCTGACTTACGAATATCCTGATGTCATTCGGCCAGCATTGCGCATTCACCATACCCGCGAGGGCGCAACCCGCGCTGCCGGCGTGTACATCATGATCGTGGACGACCGGGTTTACCTCTTCACGGATGCCACGGTCAACATCGAACCGACGGCCGAGGACCTGGCCGAGATTGCCTGCCTGGCGGCCAACTTCGCCAGAAAGATCGACCTCGAGCCACAGGTGGCCTTCCTGTCGTTCTCGAACTTCGGCTCCACGCCGCACCCGCTCTCGGAGAAGGTTGCCCGGGCAGTCAAACTTGTGCGAGAGCGCTGCCCGGATTTCCCGTTCGACGGTGAAATGCAGGCCGATACGGCCGTCATGCCCGAGATCATCAACGAGCGTTATCCGTTCAGCGCGGTCAAGGACGCGAACGTGCTGGTCTTCCCCTCGCTCGAGTCGGCCAATATTGCTTACAAACTGCTGGCCCGGCTCGGCAATGCCAAGGCGATTGGCCCGATCCTGCTCGGCATGGGCGCTCCCGTCCACGTGATGCAGACCGGCGATGAAGTGACTGACATCGTGCAGATCGCCTCGGTCGCCGTGATGGATGCGATGGACCGGGAATAAAATTTCATTAAATCACGAAAGTTGAAAGAGTTCCCGACCCTTCGACAAGCTCAGGACAAGAAACAGGGGTGCGGGCGTACACCCGCACCCCTGTTTTCGGGCTTCCCTTAGTAAACCTGTGATTTGCTGAATTTAGATTTCAGACGTTACACTCCCGGGGGACTCCCGCTGACGGGAGTCTCTTTCTCTAGGCCGGCATGGGTATAATGGGTTGATGCGTCCGCTCCTTTATCGCGCCCTGATCCTGCTCGCCGTTTTCGGGCTGATCTTCACGCCCCCGGTAGTAACCGGCTACGCCGAAATTGAAAAGGCGCAAGCCGAAACAGACAACGTGCAAAAGGCGCTTCTTTATGAGAGGGCCGCTCGCTTGCTACCCTGGCGTAAAGATTTGTGGGGACAGGCAGGCGAAGCGATGTTCGTTTCGGGGAATTCTTCATATTCTATTCCGTACTTAGAAAAAGCTAGGAAAGCTAATGCCTTATCGGGATTTGGATGGGATCTGTTAGCGCAATCCTATTGGGATATGGGCGATCACGAGACAGCACTCGATCTCTGGGAAAATGGCCTGGAAAAACATCAGGAATATTTTGAGTTCTATTCGCGCCTGGGAATGGCTTACCGGGAAAAAGGAGATTTTGCAGCTGAACGAGATGCTCTTGAAAATTGGCTTTTGCACGAGGAGGAAGCCGAGGCTTACCTGGATCATTTTGGTGCAACTGCTGCACCCTTTCACTATCGTTTTGGCCAACTCCTGGCAACTTCAAACCCCGACCGCGCTTTGCAAGAATTGACAACCAGTTCTTTGCTCGACCCCGCGTATGAACCTGCCGTCGAGACCATGCGAACAACGCTTAACCTGGCCGCGCTCGAAACGCAAGAAACCGACAGGCTGGTGATTGTCGGGCGCGGGCTGGGGCTGCTGGGCGACTGGCAGCTGGCAGAGGATGCGTTTCGCCGGGCCGTCACAGCGGACGGGGACAATGCCGAAGCCTGGGCCTGGCTGGGCGAGACCGAGCAGCAATTGGGTCAGGACGGCCGCGCAGAGCTGGACAAGGCTCTCTCGCTAGAGCGTACCAACCCTGTCGTCCGCAGCCTGCGCGGAGTGTACTGGACCCGCCAGGGTCGCGGCGATCAGGCGCTGGCGGAATATCTGCTGGCGGCGGAGTACGACCCGGGTAACCCCGCCTGGCAGATCTCTATCGGCGATGCCTACGCCCAGCGCGGAAATTTGCAGGCCGCCCTACGAGCCTATTTTCGCGCCATCGAAATGGATCCAACGGATGCCACCCTGTGGCGCTTGCTGGCGGCGTTCAGCACCCGCTACAACATGCAGGTCGAAGATGTAGGACTGCCCGCCGCGCGGAAGGCCGTTGATTTGAACGGGCAGGACCCATATGCATTTGATGCACTCGGCTGGTCGCTGGCGCTCCTGGAGCGGTACGACCAGGCGAACGAGGCCCTGGAACACGTTCTCCAGCTGGACCCGGACTTTGCGCCGGCGTATTTGCACCTGGGCATCGTTGCTATGCAAACGGGCGAATGGGAAGCAGCGCACGAGCACCTGCGGCAGGCGCGCGACCTGGACCCGGATGGCCCGCTGGGAGAGCAGGCGCAACTGTTGTTGAACCAGTATTTTCCGTAAAAACGGTTCTCCTGTTTTTAGCGGATGATAAGAGCCCGAAAATTGGGGTGTGAGCACGTCCCTACGGCGCGTGCTCACACCCCAATTTTCGGTATTTTTCCCGGCGTAAGCGGTAGAGTTAAAAAAACGGAGTTGAATATCTTCGCAGAGCGTCCTGTAAAGGCCTGACTTTCGTTTATTTTCACATTCCAACCTGTGAAGAGGTTGGAGTCATCATTCTAATCTGATAAAATCCATCCATGTTCCGTATGCGCGCATTTCTGCTTTTTGTCCTTGTCCTGGCTCTGGCTGCTATGGCCTGCCAGCTTTCCCTGCCGGTTGTTTCCACAGCGGCGCCGGTTGCGGCGCTATCCGGCGAAACGCTATTCTTCGATGATTTCACCGACCCGGCCACCGGATGGGACCGTTTCAGCTCGGCCGAAGGGACGATGGACTACGATGGCAGCGGCTACCGCTTCCTGGTGAATGCCTTGCAGGCCAACTTCTGGTCCACGTCGGGGAAGTCGTTCCAGGATGTGCGCATGGAAGTGGACGTGGCCAAGCTGGGCGGCCCGGATGAAAACCGGATTGGCCTGCTGTGCCGTTTCGTGGAGGACAATTACTATTTCTTCATGATCAGCAGCGACGGCTATTACACCATCGGGAAGTACATCGGTGGAAATGCCATCCAGCTGGCGCAGAGCGAGATGCAATTTAACGCCGCCATCCATACCGGCCTGGCGGTCAATCATCTGCGCGCGGACTGCATCGGGGACACGATTACGCTGTATATCAACGGGTCCCCGGTGGCGCAGGCGCGCGATAGCGACCTCACCCAGGGCGACGTCGGCCTGCTGGCCGGCACCTTCGACCAGCCGGGCGTGGACGTGATCTTCGATAATTTTGTGGTTCTCCAGCCCTAGGTCTGCACCACTGAGCACACGAAGAACACGGAGAAAGAATCATTAAATCTCCCTGGACTCTGTGATCTCTGTGGTAAATTGTTACGGATGAAAGTTTATTTAGATACCATCGGTTGCAGGCTCAACCAATCTGAAATCGAGACCATGGCGCGCCAGTTCCGTTCAGCCGGGCACGAAATCGTCGGCTCGGCGGGGGAGGCGGACCTGGCCGTTGTCAATACGTGCTCGGTCACTTCGCAAGCTGCAGCCGATTCGCGCGGAACCATTCGCCGGATCGCGCGCGCCGGCGTGGGCGAGATCGTCGCCACCGGTTGTTGGGCGACGCTCCGGCCCGAAAAAGCGGCCTCTCTCCCGAATGTTCTGCGTGTAGTGAATAACTCTCACAAAGATAGCCTGGTAGCTGAACTGCTCGAAATTCCTCTTGAGAACTTCGACCTCGAACCGATCGCCCGCGAGCCGCTGCCGGGGTTGCGCCAGCGCACGCGCGCTTTCATCAAGGCCCAGGATGGCTGCGACAACCACTGCACGTTCTGCGTCACCACCATGGCGCGGGGCGCAGGCCGTTCCCGCCCGCTGGCAGATGTGCTCAGCGACGTGGCAGCCGCGCTGGACGGCGGAACGAAGGAGATCGTGCTGACCGGGGTGCATCTGGGTTCGTGGGGGCAGGAATGGAACGTCCATCTGCGGGATCTGGTTAAAGCCATTCTGGCGCAAACGGATGTGCCGCGCCTGAGACTGTCCTCGCTGGAGCCGTGGGATCTGGATGGGGATTTCTTTTCGCTGTGGGAAGACGAGCGGTTGTGCCAACACCTGCACCTGCCGCTGCAATCGGGATGCGCGGCCACCTTGAAGCGCATGGCGCGTAAAACCACGCCCGCCTCGTTCCGGGACTTGGTGGCTGCTGCCCGTCAAATCATGCCCGAGGCGGCCATCACGACTGACGTCATCGCCGGGTTCCCCGGCGAAACGGACGAGGAGTTTGGCGAGTCGTTGGCGTTCATCCGCACGATGGACTTTGCGGGCGGGCACGCCTTCACCTACTCACCCCGGCCAGGGACCGGGGCAGCCCGGATGGGGGGCCAGGTCAGGCACGAGGTACGGAAAGAACGCAATGCCGTTTTGCGAGGGGTGTTCGAAGGTGGGGCGCAGTCCTTCCGCCAGCGCTTCCACAGCCGGCAAACATCCGTCCTATGGGAATCAGTCACGCAGATGGATGGGCAGGGTTGGCAAATGGAAGGCCTGACGGGCAACTATTTGCGCGTCACTGCCAGCGCCCCCGCACCGTTATGGAATCAAATTTCGGAAGTCAAACTGCAAGACGTGGCGGGCGAGAAAATTACAGGCGAGATCGTTCCAACGTTCTAACGTTCCTGCGAAGGGGGGACATTCGTCACTTTCGGCAGGTTTGACGGGATTGTATAATACTTGTACAATTCTTCACAGAAATTTATCGAAGGAGTAACACATGACCGCTCAGTTAATTGACGGAACCGCCATTGCGCAAAAAGTCCGCGATGAAGTGAAAGAAAAAGTTGCCAAGCGACTGGCTGAGGGCAAGTCCCAGCCCGGCCTGGCAACCGTGTTGGTCGGCGAGCGCGTCGACTCGGCCGCGTACGTCCGCATGAAGCAAAAAGCCTGCGCTGACCTGGGGATGACATCTTTCCATCACCCCGTCCCGGCGGATATCAGCCAGGAAGAGCTGGAAAACCTGATCAAAGAGTTGAACGCCGACCCGAAAGTGCACGGCATCCTGGTGCAGTTGCCCCTGCCGGACCATCTGGATGAAGAGCGCGTGTTACAGCTCATCAGCATCGAAAAGGACGTGGACGGCTTCTCCCCGATCAACATCGGCCGCCTGGCGCAGAAGGGCCGCGAGCCGTTGTTCGTGCCCTGCACCCCTTACGGCTGCATCTATCTGCTCAAAGAAGCGGGCGTGCAGATTTCAGGCGCGAACGCGGTTGTGCTGGGGCGCTCGAACATCGTCGGCATGCCCGCTGCGCTGTTGCTGATCGGTGAAAATGCTACCGTCACCGTCTGCCACTCGCGCACCAAGAACCTGCCGGACGTCGTCCGCCAGGCCGATATCATCATTGCCGCCATCGGCCGCACGGAGATGGTGCGCGGCGACTGGATCAAACCCGGCGCAGCCATCATCGACGTAGGCATCAACGGCATCCCGCTCTTCAACGAGGACGGTTCCCCGCTGATCAGCGAGAAGACCGGCAAGCAACGCCAGAAGCTGGTCGGCGACGTGAACTTCGAAGAAGCCAAGGAAGTGGCCGGCTACATTACCCCCGTCCCCGGCGGCGTCGGTCCGATGACGATTGCCATGCTCATGGCCAATACCCTGCGTGCTGCGGAAATCCAGGACGAGATGGTGAAGGATAAGGCTCCCGCGTAATTAAGCAGTAACCCGCAACCAGCAATAACCCCGTTGGGACTTTCCCAGCGGGGTTTTGTGTTCGAGATCTTTGGTCACACTACTGCTGAAGTAAACGGTTGTGTTGTTGCAGGAGAACCTGTAAACGCTCCTGTGGCAGGGCGTGTACCGTCAATCCGTCTCGCCCAGTCATGGTCTCGGCGGCGAGCAGGGCGTTCAGGATGGCTTCCTCGGCGGCCAGGGCAGCCGCGCCGAAGATGGGATCGAGCCTGTTATTGGGGAGGAGATCGGCCTGGCCCAGCCCGTTGGCCGGATAGGCAACACCCGGGTTGGCGGTCGAAAAGGCCAGGAAGATGTCCCCGCTGTAATTGCCGCCCAGGCTGCCGGTGCGGGCCATGCCGAGCGTGGCCCGTTTGGCGACCCGCTTTAGTTGGTAGGGCAGGAGCGGCGCGTCGGTGGCCAGGATGACGATCAGCGAGCCCTGCTCCTGGAAGGGGTTCTCTCCCTTTCGTCAAGAATGCGCCTTCCGTAAGGTGCCGCCCGACCGGGACCCCGGCCACGGTCAACTGGTAGCGGAGGCCAAAATTGGCCTGCACCAGCGCGCCGACCGTGTAACCGCCGAACCTTTCAGGCAGTTTCCTGCGATGAGGTGCCTGTGCCGCCCTTGAACTCGTAGCAGACCATCCCCGTCCCGCCGCCGACGTTGCCTTCCGGAAGCGGTCCAGTTCTGCGCGCTTTCGAGCGCCTCCCAGACGTGTTCCGGCCGCACATGGAAGGCGTACATATCGTTCAGCCAGCCGTCAGCGGTTTCGGCCACCACCGGGCAGGACCATTTCTGCAGCATGGCGGTGTTCGCGGATCTGCCAGTCGATGACCGCGTCGCGCACCAGGCCGACGCTGTGGGTGTTGGTGAGGCAGATGGGACCCTCGACGAAGCCGCCTTCGTCCACCCACAGGGCGCCGGTCATCTCGCCGTTGCCGTTGAAGGAGAAGACGCCGCCGAAAACGGGGTCGTGATCCGCTTTGCCGCGCGGATGGATAGCGGTCACGCCCGTCCGCACGGATTCGCCCTCGATCAGGGTGGCAAACCCGACTTCCACGTTCGGAACGTCGGTGATGGCGTTGTACGGGCCGGGAGTCCCTTCCAAGGGAATCCCCAGATCGCGGGCGCGCAGCTTGGCCGTCATAGGTACCTCCTGAAATTGATATTCTCTATTCTAGTCGAAAGAGGCTCTACCGTTTCCGACGGAAAAACTACCGAAAATTGGCGGAAGTTTCAATCCGCAGGCACCGGGTCTGTTGGCGTTGGCGAGAAGCGTTTTTGCCTGCCGAGGCGCAGGTGCAGGATGTAATAAGCGAATGCTGCCACAGCGCACAACCCGCCGGCAACGTACCAGAGCAGGTCCGGGTTCAGGTTGTCGAGCACCACGCCGGCAAGAGCCGGCCCAAAAATGGAAGGGATGCCCCAGGTCAGCCCAAAGAAGGCCATGTAGCGCCCGCGCATGGCTTCGGGAGCGAAATTGGCTGCCAGCGCCTGGCTGGTGGGCATGATGATCATCTCGCCGATCGTGACAATGACGATATTGAGCGCGAACAGCCAGTAGACGTTAACAAAGCCGAACAAGCCAAACCCAACCATGTAGAAAAGCGTGCCAAGCGCCATCATCAAGAAGGGAGGCCGGTGTTTGATGCGACGGGTGACCCAGAACTGGAACAGGATGACGGTGATGGCGCTGGTGGACATCAAGAAGCCGTAGCCCTGTGGGTCGACGCCGTGGTTGTCACGCAGGTAGACGGAGAGCGAGCTGTACATTTGCTGGTAGGCCAGCAGCATGAGGATGCCGGCCGCGATAAAGGCAACGAAGGCCAGATCCTTCAACACTTTGCCATAGCCGGCAAAGGAAGCGAACACGCTCTGGCCCTCTTCCCCGGCCTGCGCTTCGGGTTTGGTCTCCGGGATGAGCTTGTAGAAGAGCGCCGCAACAATGCAGGAGGCGACCGCATCACTGAGAAACAGGTAGAAATAAGAATGCGTGGCGATCAAACCTCCCAGGGTAGGGCCCAGAATCCAGGCCATATTGCCCACCACGCGCATGATTCCAAAGCCTTCGGCACGCTGGTTTTCTGGCAGAATGTCCGCGATCATCGCCTGGTTGGCGGGGCCTGCCACGTCGGAGAGTAGCCCGGTAAGCACCGCCAGCGGGTAGAGCATCCAGAACTGGTTGACCAGGCCGAGCAAAAGCGTGCTCAGCGCGCTAAAGACCAGTCCGAATAGGATCAGGCTGCGACGGCCAAACCGGTCGGTCAAGGCGCCGCCGATCATGCTGCCCAGCATGCCAAAAACTGAGAAGAATCCCAGGATGACGCCCGCCTGGGTCATGCCGACGCTGAATTTCTCGGTGATATACAGCGAGAAAAAGGGGAACAACATCGTCCCGCCAACGCGGTCTATGAACCTGACGCCGACGACCATCCAGAAGCGGGACGGATACTCGTTATAAATATGGCTCAGCCTGGAGAACATGGACTCCTTTCGTTGCAGGATTGCAATCATAGCACAACGGTCCAGCTTGATGAATAGTAGCTTGCGGTGAGGGATAAGATAGAGAGTCCACCTTCCAGATTGGCTCAGCCCAGGCGGATTTCAAATCTAAGTCCACGTTAAGGTGATGGCGACAGTTTGCGGGTACAATAGAAATGCGCTCTGGCACACCAATATCCAGGCTGGGGCAAAGAAAGGATCCAGATGAGTGAAGACTTAAAAGTAGAAGATGGGCAGGTTGTTTCGATGGAATATACGTTGAAAGTAGACGGCGAAGTTGCGGACTCCTCAGAAGGACATGAGCCCTTGGAATATGTGCACGGCGCCGGGAACATCATCCCCGGGCTGGAACGCGAAATGACCGGTATGTCGGTCGGCGATAGCAAGGAAGTCATGATAGCGGCAGCAGAGGGCTATGGGGAGCGGGATGAAGAGGCTTTTATGGACGTGCCGCGCGAACAGTTCCCTGATGAAATCCCGATGAAGGTCGGCACCGAGCTCCAGGTGCAGAACCAGGCCGGGCAACCCATGTTTGCGCGCATCGAAAAAGTTGAGGATCAAAACGTGCGGCTGAACTTCAACCATCCGCTGGCAGGCAAAGACCTGCACTTCAATGTCAAGGTGGTTGGCCTGCGCGAAGCCACGCCCGAAGAAATAGAGCACGGTCACGTGCATGCAGCAGGTAACGGACATCAACACTGATCATCATCCCGCCGAAAGGCGGGATTGTCTTTTGGAGCGCAGAGATGCTCAACTCGCTTTTCGAAAAGAAGGAATATCGCGCCTGGCAAAAGAAATATAACCCTGGCGCGCCAGGGGTGGGCGACATGGCGCCCGATTTCACGCTGCGCGATGTGAACGGGGAAACCCTGGTGACGCTTGCGGACTTCCGTGGAAAGCAGCCCGTTGCGCTGGTCTTTGGCAGCTTTACCTGACCCCCTTTTGTGAAGGGAACCGTGCAGCTCCAGGATTTATACGAAACCTATCACGACCAGGTCTGCTTTCTGAGCGTTTATATCAGCGAAGCGCACCCCGTAGACGGCTGGTGGTTTGGGAAAGGCCTCAGCAAGTGGCTGGTGAAGCTCTACAGCCCCAGGGTGTCTATGGACATCTATGCTCACAAGACCCTGGAAGAACGACGCAAAGCTGCGGGGCAGTGCCAAGATGCCCTGCTATATGAGATCCGCATCTACGTGGACGAGATGGATGATGCCGTCAGCGAGGCCTACGCCGCCTATCCGGACCGCCTGTACCTGGTTGGCGCGGATGGAAAGGTGGTTTATGCCGGTGGATTGGGGCCGTTTGGGTTTCGTCCTTCGGAGCTGGGTGCGGCGATCGAGAAATATCTTGAGCAGTTTCGGAGCGTGCAGTTGATCCATTCACCGGAGGTGAAGGGAGATAAACGTTAAGAAGAGCTGCTATTTTCATGCGGCGGCCAGGGGATTTCAGCCGGGACGGTAAAACCGTGTTTGTCTTGCACGATCACCCGCCCATGCGAAGGTTCGGAGCAGCCGGATTCGTCTACAAATGAAATTTCCAGGCTGTTGGTTGCCAGCGGCTCGAAGCGGACCTGTCCGTCTTCGCAGCGCCAGACCTCGATGATGTAGTGGTTCATGCGCGCGTCTTCTTCATCGCCCGCCTTTAGAGGAATATCGAGCCAGGAGACGGTCACTACATCGCCCATCCCGCGTGGCGCTCAAAACGGTTGTGGGCGCATAGTAAGGGGTAACTGGCAGTTTCGCCTTGCCGGGATAGACCGGTTCCACGCTCATCACGTCCCCCTGCACGTCCATAAACTCAGCTTTCACCCAGCACGGCTTGTTTCCGCCGATGGCCTGAACCCAGATCCAGTTGGCATCCTCGAGACGGCCGATGACCTCCAGGCGGTTGCCCTTGCGCAGGCCGGCGAAGTACAGGTACGGCCAGCCAGGTCCATAGCGGCAGGCCAGTTTATCGGCGTTCACTTCGCCGATCAAAGTGGTATAGGTCGGGACGGGCGTCGCGGTGTTCGTTGGGGCGGGGGTAGCGCTGGGGAGCGGGGGGAAGGTCACGGTAGGAGATGGGGGGACAGCCGGGCTTTGGGGAACGGTGGCAGGCGCGGACGTAGCAAGAGGCGTGCTCACCGACGGGGAGGCGCAGGCTGCCAGCCCGAACAGGAACGTCATAAGGATGGGTATCTTTTGTCGCATTCCTTGATTATACAGCCGTCCCTCTGGACGCTTGTAACCCGACAATGGAGGCGATGCCTTGCAGGGCCAGGCTGTCGCCGAACAGGATCATCACGTTTTTGACGTCCCCGCTGACAAGCGAGAGATGCAAGCCCCACATCGCGCTGCCCGTCCCCAGCAGGACCAGCAGCAAACCGGCAGCCAGCATCTTCTCCAGACCGACGCCCTGTATCCCGTCTCGGAAGGTGAGCGCCCCCGTCAGAATGACCGCAGTCCCGGTCACGACGCGGGCCGCCAGCCAGCCGAGCCCGTCCCCTTGCGGGTTGCTGACCGAGATGCAGGAGAGCAATACCAGGCCCGCCATCAGCGAATTGACCAGCGCCAAAAGGATGGATAAGACTTTCATGCAGCACCTCCTCTGTAAACTGTCCATAGGTATCTGCTCAAGCCTAACGAGGAAATCCCGAAAAAGGTGTGCGTAGGGGCGTTCGCCCCCACGCACACCTTTTTCGGTTCTCTTCTATCAGCATAGGCTGAGCAGTCACGTCTATAGCATACAAAGGAGGCGCTGTCAGAGTCTATTGAGAGACTTTCAAATTCTATAAATTCATAGAATTCTCATTCTCCTCTTCGTCGATCAACGCTTTCAGCAACCGGACCGCCGTCTTTCTGCGCTCTGGGCTCTTGATCAGTTTAATTTATGGATAATTTCCGCTTCGAAGGTTTCCGGCTCTGTTTCCTGTGGCAGCAAGCCGGCAGCGCGATAGATGGTTTCGACCGGGATTTTAAAGGCACGCGCAATGGCCTGTAATGTGTCAGGCTGGGGATAGGTTTTTCTGTTGAGCAGCTTATTGACCACGGCTCTGCTAATCCCGGCGGAGTAGGCCAGATCAGCCTGAGACCAGTCGCGCTTGTCGAGTTCGGATCGAAGCCAATCTGGAAAATTGTTAATATCAAGGATCATTCCGAGCATTTTGCTTAAAACTCCTTTTCTTTGAGGAGGCTATTTGCTTTATGTGGTTAACAGTTCAAATTCCGTAAACCGGGCGTGGTAAGTTGCCTGTCCTGGAAAAACGAATAAAATGCCCCCGGTTTCTTGAATTATATCAAATTTAGCCAGTTATCTTCTCTTTAAAGAGAGGTGTGTTCCCTAGAATGGAAAGGGATTTCCCCCAGTAGGGAAATGTCAGCTCTTTGGGAGCTTCCGTAGTACATCCCCTTTCACGGCAAATCCGGGAGAACCGAAATGTTAGCGACCGGTATATTTCATAATTCTGGCCTTAAATGGTTCTGCCCGGCCTGAGGGGGGCAGGTCGGGCAGAACCAAGCAATATTATATACAATTTTTGTTTCTTGCGTTCAACGTCTTGTTGCCAATTTAGAACAAATTTGTCAATAATCCAGACGGTGGAAAAACAGCTTTATGCGGGCTCAGGCTCCAGCGCTGGCCGGGACAGGAAGAGCAGAAGGACCAGCAAATTGACAGCCATGCTCCCCAGCACCAGGAGGGGCATCGTTCCAGGGCCAAGCCGGACGAAGGCCTGCCCCATGGCCCACGGCAGGGACATGCCCCCGATGCTTGCCCCCGCCAGGAACCAGCCGGTCATCGCGCCGCTCACGGGCATGCGCTCTCCGGCCAGCATCAGGGTGGTGGGGAAGATGGAGGCCATGAACAGGCCGAGGCCAATCGCGCCCGCCCACAAGGCGATCGCGGAGTCCCGCCAGAGCAGGATCAGGATCAGGGCGGCGAGGCAGCCGAACAGGTCCACGATCAGGATCGTGGCGGCGCGCAAACGGGTCGAGATCCAGATCCCGAGCAGGCGTCCCAGCGTAAACGTTCCCCAGAAAGCGGACGTAAGATAAGCGGAGGTGATGCTTGTTCCCAGTCCCAGTGTGAGGGCGTAGGTGTAGATCCAGTTGCCGAAGCCGACCTCCGCGCCGACGTACATGATGAAGAACAACACCAGCAGCACCACGGGGACGATCGGGAAGGGCGCACGTCCATTTTCAGGCGCTGCACTCCTTGCGAGCGGTTCGGGCAGCAACCACAGCCAGACCGCCAGCGGAAAGCTCAACAGCGCAAACAGCCAGAACATCCATTGGATGCCCCCCGTGACCAGCAGCACCCGGGCCAGGATGAGCGGCGCCAGCGAAGCGCCCAGGCCGAAGAAGAAGTGCAGCCCGTTCATGAAGGGTCCGGCTTTCTCGCCGTGTGCCCAGAGGAGCAGCGTGTTGCCGCCCACATCCAATGCGCCCTTGGCAAAACCCATCACGAACAAGACCAGCAGGAGCGACCACAGGCTGTGCATAAACGGGATGAGAGTCGTGCAACCCGTGATCGTCAACAACGTGAACGCAATTACGCGGTGACCGGGAAGGCGGTCATACGCCTGGCCGCCAAGCAGGGAACCCAGCAGGTAGCCGAGCGAGCCGAAGACGAAGATCAGGCTGATCTGGTCGAAGGTGCTGGAGGTGTTCTCGGCCAGGCCGGGCAGGGCAGGTCCTTCGGCAGCGGTCAGCAGGCCGAGCACGATGAAGGACAGGTAGTAAGCGGCCGTGAGGACCAGTTTGTTGACAGGTTTGCTGAGGGAAGGTGTATTCATAGGCGGGTACGTTTCCGAGAGAAGGCAACCGCGAGATTATAGCAGGGAAACCGAACTTGCCGCCAGGAAAATCACCCCGTATTCTTCAACCCCGCCGCAATCCCGTTGATGGTCAGGAAAACCACTTCACGCAGATCATACGCTTCATTGCTTTCAGGGTCAGACAGCCCGCGTAAACGGCGCAGCATCTCGACCTGGATGTAGTTCAACGGGTCGATGTACGGATTGCGCAGGTGGACCGCGTTCTGATTGATTGGCTCCAGCTCCAGCAGGGATGTATGCCCGCTGATCGAAAGGATCGTTTCCCGGGTGCGTTCGTATTCCTCCTTGATCACAGCAAAAAGCTGATCTGCCAAGGCGGGATCCTTCACCAGGTCCACGTACAGGGCGGCGATGGCGAGATCGGCCTTCACCAGGGAGATCTCGGTGTTATCGAGCATGGTCTTGAAGAAGGGCCAGCCGCCGTACATTTCTCCCAGCAGGCCAAGATCGGAAATCGCATTCAAGCCGCTCCCCAGGCTGTACCAACCCGGCAGGTTGAAGCGGCTCTGCATCCAGGAGAAGACCCAGGGGATGGCGCGGATCTTGGTCACGCCGGGATCGTCGGCGCGCGCCGCCGGACGGGAGCCGATGTGCAGGCGCTTGATCTCTTCGAGTGGGGTTGCTTCTTGCCAGAACTGGATGAACCCGGGCGTCTCGTAGACCAACCCACGATAGACTCGTTGCCCTTCGGCGGACATGCGGTCTAGCGCCGCGCGCCACATTTCCGGGACCCGGTCCTGCTCCCGCGCCGAGGGGGCGGAGGCCGTCAGGACGGCGTTCACGATCTGCTCCAGGTGGCGGTGCGCCAGGTCGGGGTCGGAATAGCGGGAGGCGATGATCTCGCCCTGCTCCGTCAGGCGGAAGCGCCCCTGGATGCTCTCGGCGGGCTGGGCGCGGATGGCGCGGTTGGCTGGACCGCCGCCGCGGGCGATGGTGCCGCCGCGCCCGTGGAAGATGGTCAGGGTGACGCCCTGTTCGCGCGCGACCCGGCTGATCTGCTCCTGGGCCTGGTATAGCGACCAGTTGGCCCGCAGGAAGCCGCCGTCCTTGTTGCTGTCGGAATAGCCGATCATGACCATCTGGTGGTCATCGCAGCTTTTCAGATGCGGGCGGTAAACGCCTGAAGTGAACAGGTCGGTCAGAATGTTGGGAGCAGATTCGAGGTCCTCGATGGTTTCGAAGAGCGGCGTGATCTGCAAGCCGCGGTTGCAGCCGGCCCAGCGCGCCAACAACAGGACGGCCAACACGTCAGCAGCCGATTCGGTCATGGAGATGATGAACGGGCCGAGCAGCCGGTCGCCGTACACTTCGCGCGTGCGCTTGATCAGTTTGAGCAGCGACCAGGTCTCGGCGGTGGGAGATGTCACACCGGCATGCCTGGAAAGCTCGGGCATGGGGTCTTGGAGCAGGCCAGTCAACAGGTTGACCCGCTCTCCGGCATCCAGGCGCTCGAAATCGGGAGCAATTTCGAGCGCGCGCAAGAGCTCGCCCAGGGCGCGGTTTACCCGGGCAGAGTTTTCGCGGATGTCCAGCCGGGCGCTCTGCAGCCCAAAGATGCGCAATTTATCCTGAGCAGTCTGGAATTCGCCTAGCAGCAGGGACTCGGGCAAGGCGCTGGCGATGATATCCATCGGTCCCAGCAGGTCTTCCAGGTAAATATGGGCCTGGTGCGGTTCGTCTTCGAGCAGGCGCGCTTTCATGTCTTCCCGGGAGGCTTCGGCCAAATCGGCCGCCAGTACGGACAATACCAGGCGGTAGGGTTCGACCACGTAGCGTTCCTCGATGTACGCCACGCGCGAAGGAAATGGCCGGCGGCTTTCGATCCATTCCGTCAAGGCGGCCGGCGGCGGGACGCGTTGGGAACTGATGCTCATATGGCGGGCCAGTTCCTGCAGCATCTGGCGGTGGTTCTCGACGGCCAGGCCGCGGTGCAGGCGCAGCGTCTCGGCCGTAATTTCGCTGGTGACGAAGGGATTGCCATCGCGGTCGCCGCCGATCCAGGAGGCGAGCTGGAGCCAGGGGTGGTCCGCTTTCAGTCCGGGGTAATGTTCTTCCAGCGCCCGGTCCAGGTTTTCGTACAAGATGGGGAGCGTGTCCCAAAAGGCCGAATCGACAAAAAACAGGCCGGTGCGCACTTCGTCCGTGACCGTTAATTTGACGGCGCGCTCCCGTTCCGTCAGCCACATGTTGGCGATCTCGGCGTACAGGGAAGCCAGGATGGTCTCGCGCCTTTGCTGGGTATGCACGCCATTGTTGATCTGCTCCACCAGGTTGTGGATGCGTTGGACCTTCGACAGGATAGTGCGCCGTCGCGCCTCGGTGGGATGCGCAGTCAGCACCAGTTCGATGGACAGGTTTTGCAAAAGAGTGGACATCTGCCCCGTTGTCACCCCCTGGGATTTCAAAGACGCAACGGCTTCGCTGATCGAGCCTGCCAGGGGTTCCGGGTAGGATTTATCTTCTTTTTGGCGCAACAGGCTGACGCGGTGCAGTTCCTCGGCCAGGTTGACCAGGTCGAAGTAGGTGGTGAAGGCAGTCGCCACTGCGCGGGCATTGTCCGGATTGAGGGCAGCGACTTCCGCCTGTAGCTCCCTGGCCGCGTTCTCATCCCCGGCGCGGCGCGCCTTGGCGCTCGCGCGGATGCGCTCTTCGGTGTTGAAGATGACAGGCGATTCCAGTTCGGAGATGGCCTTGCCGAGCAAATCGCCCAACAGGTGGATGGTTTGGGAGATGTCCATGTCTTTGAGTATAACGGAGTTTAAACTGCCAAGAGCGCGAAGAACGCTAAACTTTTTGCAAAGAAGCCAAGAAAAATAGGTGTACTTAGCTGGAACAAAACATCTGCGAGTTATTTCTCGAACAGGCGCTCGAACCCGGGGTAGGGAACCAGTGGGATGATCTCAAAATCGATCAGGCCGGCCTGGACCAGCGGCAGGCTGTCCAACAACTGGCGGGCTTCCGAGGTATCTGCGCATTCCAGCACCAGTACAGCTTCGCTGCGGTCCTGGTGGAAGTAGGTCTCGCGTACCTGACCGCTTTGAACCAGTTTCCAGATGTGGGCGGCTTCGGCTTTGAGATGCGGGGCGAACTCTTCGCTGGTCTTAACGGGAGTTTCTCTTTCGAGGGCGAGGATTTTCATAGACACCACTGTCCTTGGAATGGGGACGTAATTATTAAGAGGTGGCATAAATAAGAAACGTCCCCTCCGTTTTGGAAGGGGCGTTGTGTGTTTTAGGTTCGTTTCTGTGAATTCTTGCCGCTCCTGGCATGCTGCCGGCGCAAGGGACGGGGCCCATTTTCGCGCGGCGTCGAAGAGGGAGCCCGTTTTTCTTGGCGCGGCGCAGAAACCTGCCTGGGCGGGGGGGAAGTCTGGTAGTCGAAGCCTTTGATGGTCTGGCGTTCGAGCTTGTGCCCCATGATCTTTTCCAGGGCCCGGATCATGTCGTTGTCATCCGGCGTGACCAGGGTGAAGGCATCTCCGCTGCGTTCGGCCCGCCCGGTGCGCCCGATGCGGTGGATGTAGGCGTCGGCGGTATCGGGCATGTCGAAGTTGATCACGTGGGAAATGCTTTCCACGTCCAGGCCGCGGGCGGCGATGTCGGTAGCGACCATGATCTGGTACTCGCCGCTCTTGAAGCCGTTGAGCGCCGACTGGCGCTGGCCTTGCGTGCGGTCGCTGTGCAGGCTGGTGACTTTGTAGCCGGCATTCTTGATCTGGCGTTGTAAGCGGCTGGCGCGGTGCTTGGTGCGGGTGAAGATCAGCACCGAGTCGGTGTCGGTCTGCTTGAGCAGCGCCAGGAGCAAGTCTCGCTTTAAATGCTGGGGCACCGGGTAGAGCGCGTGCGAGACGGTACGCGCCGGTCTACTGAGGCCGACAGCGATGCGTTGTGGATTATGCAGCGACTGGTTGGCCAGTTGCTCCACTTCGGACGGGAAGGTGGCCGAGAACAGCATGGTCTGGCGCCGGGACGGGACAGCCTTGATGATGCGCCGTACGTCGGGCAGGAAGCCCATGTCGAACATGCGGTCGGCCTCGTCGAGGACGAGGATCTCAATATTGGACAGGTCCGCGTGACCCTGAGCGACCAGGTCCAGCAGGCGGCCGGGGCAGGCGACCAGGATCTCGAAGCCTTTGCGCAGGGCCTGGATCTGCGGGGTGGCGCCCACGCCGCCATAGACGGTAGTGCTGCGCAGGTTGGTCCCCACGGAAAGCTGGCGGACGGTCTGGTGGATCTGCTCGGCCAGCTCGCGGGTGGGGGTCACGATCAGGGCGCGGGAGCGGTTCCGGGGTCCGGAAAGGAGCGCCTGCAGGATCGGCAACACGAAGGCGGCCGTCTTGCCGGTGCCAGTCTGCGCGGTGCCGATCAGGTCGTGCCCGGCCAGCGCTGCGGGGATGGCTTGTACTTGAATGGGCGTCGGTGTACTGTAACCTGCGCGTTTGACGCTTTCGCCCAGGCGAGAATCCAGATTGAACTGGTTGAAGTTCACGAATGTTCCTTTTCTTCAGAAGTCAGGCGGATGTCAAAGGGGGATCGAGCGAACGCTCAAGGGAAATAACAGCGGCAACGACTTGCTGAACGAATAAAATAAGATAAATACGATAACCGATGAGGGCAGGACTGTCAAGGAAGGAAATCCTCGTCAGAATTGCGCTTTTTGGATGGCGTGTTGTAATACCTGGCGGAATTTCTCCCCGGCGGAATCCGGTCCGAGCCCGAGGAAGGTTTGTCCCTGTTTGTTTACATCGGTATAGCGACCGGTAATATTCAGGCCAGAGTCTGGCTTGACCCGGTACATGGCGGTGTTCTCGAAATCGTGCGCATCGATGTTGCGCAGCAAAGCGGAGTTAGCCGTAGGTTTTCCCCTTCCGCTGCCGTTTGTCCAGACAAGCAGATGCGGCGTAACGAACATCCCTGTGAGCGTGGGTTCACTGCCAGATCCGAAAAAACCTGTTTTCTGGCCTGTGGAAGTTGTCTCGCAGCAAATCAGGAGAGATGTTTCAAACGCCCCCAACTGGTACTGTTCGACGTGCTTTTGGATAGCGGCCTGCACCTCGAGGGACAACTCCTTGAAGGTGCATTCGCGCGTGGTGCGGGAGGAGGCGCTCATGTGATTTCCTTGTGTAGCATAATTACAATTTTCTCAATGTGGACCGGCATACAGTCCAAAGGGCAACTGTGCCAGGGGTAACGGAATAAAAAAGGCCGTGGTCCCATAAGAGGGACAGCGGCCAGGATGCCATACGGTTCCTATTACTATTGGAGCCCTTATTATACTCTCAAATGGTCGCGTTGTGGGGCTGTGGCGCTTTTGGAATTTCCGCCGTTCGCTCCGACAAGCGCACACCTTCCCGCACCCCGTCCCGCAGGCGGGGTCCCTGTAGGAGCGGGCCGGGAGAAGGGTGCGATACATAGCGGTGGATACCCGGAGATCCGAATCGCGGGAAGTCCGGTTAGCCGGGGCTGTGATATAATTGAATTATCTTATAACAGGTCAAGCGCGCTCATCCTGCCGTCAGCCCGATTATGGGTTGGCGGCTTTTTTGTCTGAGTTCGGACCGAATTCAAAGGAGCAATGCGATGGAAGTAAAACTCTATGTTGGGAATTTGTCGTATAACGCGACCGAAGAGAGCATACGGGAGTTGTTTTCCCAGGCAGGCGGAGTCAATTCGGTTGCGCTGATCAAGGACCGCACGACGGGACAGTCGAAAGGCTTTGCTTTTGTGGAGATGGATTCACAGGCAAGCGCACAGAAGGCGATCACGATGTTCAAAGATTACAACATGAACGATCGCCCGCTATCAGTAAGTTTTGCTCGCCCGCGCGAAGAACGAAGCGGCGGGGGCGGCGGTTTTCAGCGCGGCAACCGAAACCAAAAACGAGGCGGGGGGCAGCGGCGCTATTAGAGGCACAATGTCATTCAAAGTTGGCGATCAAGTGATTCACCCACGGCATGGATTGGGGCAGGTGACCAATCTGGCTGTGAAACAGTTTGTAGAAGGAGAGAAGCGTCCTTTCTACGAAATTTCTTTTCCGGGCAGCACCCTGTGGGTGCCCCTGAGCCTTTCCAGCACCGGGATCAGAAAGCTGACGGTGAAAAGTGAAATTGCCGACGGTCGCCGGTTGCTCAAGGGACCGGCGGAACCGCTGAATCACGACCCGCGCCAGCGTCAGTCAGAACTGAGGGATCATTTGAAAGAAGGAACGCTCACCGCGCACTGTGAAGTTGTACGCGATCTGGCTGCGACGCGCTGGCACAAACCGCTCAGCGGTGCAATGGCTGCCTTTCTTAAAGTAACCCAGGACGTTTTGTGCCAGGAATGGGCCGCCGTGGAGGAGATCAGCCTGACAGAGGCTGCCAACGAGATTGAATCGCTGCTCGATAAAGGCAGGCAGGCAAATGACAATGGGTGAAACGTTGGATCTGAAGTTCCAGGTGGGAGACCGGGTCGTCCACCCGCAACAAGGGGTGGGCTATGTGGCGAACCTGGAAGAAAAGCAATTCGAACCGAACCGACCGCGCCTGTACTACGTCATCCAAATCCCGGACACGACTGTGTGGGTTCCCGTGGATCTGCCCACTTCGGGCCTGCGCAAGTTGAGCGAAATGAGCGAATTAGAGCAGTGCCGCGACGTGTTGCAAGCCACTCCGCGACCCCTCACGGCAGAGCGCGGCTTGTTGTCCAGCCTGATCGGACATATCAACCAGGGTTCGATGACTGCCCATTGTGAGGTGGTCAGGGATCTCAATGCGTTTGGCTGGCGAAAACCGCTGTACGGACCGATGGCGGAGTTCCAGCGTGTGATCCAGAATGTCCTCAACCAGGAATGGGCCGTTGTCGAAGAAGTATCTGTGCTGGAGGCCTCTCACGAGATCACTGTCTTGTTGAAAAAGGGCAGAACCGCACACGGAAGCTGAGCGGCCCAGATTCTAATAAAACGTTAACACAAGGATCCGAATAGTAGGGTATACTAAACTGCTTGATTAACAGAAGTTCTGATACAAAGAGTTTGTTTTTTGGTTTGGAACCCATGCTTGAGCTAGCAATATTCTTAAAGAAAGGAGTTCCAAATCATGTCTGAGAAAGAACAAGGCGTCGTCAAATGGTTCAATGGCACCAAAGGTTACGGTTTCATTGAGCGCCCCGGTGGCCAGGATGTATTCGTCCATTTCAACGCGATCGTTGGTGATGGCTTCCGCAACCTGGAAGAAGGCCAGCGCGTAGAGTTCAACGTAGTGCAAGGCCAGAAGGGCTTGCAAGCAGAGAACGTTACCGTCATCTAAGCGTCTTCAATTACGTACGAAACCAAAACGGGACAGCGAATTCGCTGTCCCGTTTTATCGTTAAGACGATTTGACTTTCACGTTTACGGTTCTCCTGTCTTTAATGGGATAGAGGCCCGAAAATAGGGTTGTGAGCGCGTCCCTACGGCGCGCGCTCACAACCCTATTTTCGGTAATTGTCTCGTCGGAAACGGTACAACCATATTTTCCTAAGACTTTACCCGAAAAATGCGCAAGCCGCCTTACCCCGTTGGGGCACGTTCCTCGGCGGCGCCCCCTTTTGGGGATGCTGCGCGAGGGACGCCCGCCAGAGCGTGTCTTATGCTAAACAAATTCCGCCTGGCGGAGGGACGCCGCGCTCCCGAAAAGCTGGAGTTGCAACTGGGGCAGCGACTCCTGAGGCAGGATCCCAATCCCATTGTTCAGGAGCAGGTTCTTCATCCGGACGGGAAGCGCCAGGGAAGCGTTGAAGACCTCCAGCAGCGTCTGCGCATCGTCATCGGCGGCGATGCGGTTGATGGAGACCTGGCTGCAGTCCGTGCAGACGTGGACCAGCATCAGTTCGCCGCGCCCGCGGTTGTATTTGTTCCGGCTGCGTTTGGCCGTCAACGCGACCGGCTGCATCGGCGCTTTGCAGGCCGACAGGCGGTCGCCGGCCGCGTACAGGTCCAGGTGGCGCGACCACAGACAGTAGGGGCAATGGTTGCGGTTGTTGACGCCGGAGAGCAGGTGCGCGCTGGAAACAATGTTGTGGCAATGGGCGCACCTGAAATCTCCGAACGATTGCGGGCGATTCATAGCTCCTCCCGCAGGTTCAGATAGCTTTTGTAGCGGTAGGGGCTGATCTTTTCGGCCATGACCGCTTTACGGATCGCGCAGCCCGGCTCGCCGTCGTGACGGCAGCTCAGCCCGAACTTGCAGCGGCCCACGTACCCGGCCATCTCCGGAAAATACAGCGCCAGATCCTGGCTGGAGACATCCCACAGGCCGAACTCGCGCATCCCGGGCGTGTCCACCAAGGCGCCACCGAAATCGAGATCGAACATCTCCAGGTGGGTGGTGGCGTGACGGCCCTTGCCGAGCTCGCCCTGGCTGACTTCCTTGACGCGCAGCCCCAGCCCGGGTTGGAGGGCGTTCAACAGCGAGGTCTTGCCCACGCCGGACTTGCCGAGCAGGGTCGACGTCCGGCCTGCCAGCGCTTCCTTGAATTCTTCCAGCCCCTGGCCGGTCACCGAACTGACCGTGCAGATCGGATAGCCAATCCGACGATACGTTTCCAGGTCAGCTTCCAGATTGCGGTTCTGGGAGGCCAGGTCGAGCTTGGTGATGACGATCAAGGCCGGCAGCCCGGAGGCTTCAGCGGAGACCAGGTAACGGTCCAGCAAGCCCCACTTGGGCGTTGGGCTGGCCGCCGCGAAAACGGGAACAACCTGGTCGGCGTTCGCGACGATGACCTGCTCGAAGACCCGTTGGCCGGGCACCGGCGCCGGGCGCGAGAGCGCCGAGCGCCTGGGCAGGACTTCGTTGATCATGCCGGTGCCATCCCCGGCGTCGAGGAACCTGACCCGGTCGCCGATCGCCACCGGGTCGATGTGTTCCACCTCGCGCACTTCGCGCACCCGGTGCCGCAGTGAAGTGGGGGCGGCGATGGGGTAGATCAGTTGTTTACGTAACAGGGACGAGATGGCGCAATCGATCTCTCGTCCGTTTGCGCGGACGGTGTAATGCCCGAGCGTTTTGCGGAAGACGACGCCCTGGCCGTCTTCGTTGGAATTTGTAGACATTGTTAAGGTTTCCTGTAGACGTGCCCCGTGGAGCACGAAATAATTGATAAAAGGTAGTGCTTATCTGTCCGCTCCCGCCGGTGCGGGCAGGGAAAAGGTCAAAAGGGAAGGTGGATTTGGACACTTGGGCTAACATAAATCGCTCCTTTCTACTGATGGTAGGGCAGGTTTTCAATCTGCCCTTTGCCGGAATTGTCGGGCTAAAAGCCCGACCTGCGTTCAATTGGTACAAAAAACCGGCCAGGGATATTCCCGTGGCCGGTGGAAGGGTCAAAGCAACAGCTGGTCCGTCACTGTCTGATAAAGGATGCCGGACAGGGAGACGCGGCTGTTAAATAAAAAGCCACGGGCATGGGGACGCCCGTGGCAGCTAAGTCCAGGTGTGCAAAAAGACTGGTCTTACGCTGCGAAACGGAAGCGCGCCCATACGAATGTGCGAACAAGAACCGATCCTGATTTGTTAGACATAAGACGCGCTCCTTTCCTTAGAATTTCATTAATGCAGGCCATAGTTTACCATAGGTGTTGGGTAAGTCAAGACCTTTTCCCCTTTTTTTCGAACGAACGACCATGGCTTTCATCAGACGAGTAAGCAGGGCTTGCGTTACAGATGGGCCCCGTCTTAGAAAAAGAAAAGCCCCCGTTCCATGCGGAACGAGGGCTGATTGGCGATGTGGTTTGAAATTCTAGCGCTCGACGCGCGGTTTGGCAACATTGACTTTCAGTTCGTTATCGGACAGGGAATAAGCATTAAACATGCTGATGGCTTTCTCTGCCTCAACCTGTTCGGGCATGGTCACAAAAGCGAAACCTTTCGACATGCCGGTACCCTTATCCTTGACCAGGTCTACCGCAGTGACCGCGCCAGCTTGCGCGAACAGGGTGTTAATCTCATCTTGTGTGGTCGACTTGTTCAGGTTTCCTACATAAATTCTGGTATCCAATTCGATACTTCTTTCTCCGGCTCGGCCGGAAATAAAATGACCGCAACCCCATAAGCGGGTCGGCGGTCAAGGTTTGACAGAGATCCATTTATTTCTTACTACTTTAGTGTAACACACATTCCGGCCCCAGACGGGGCAGTGTTGCAGCAATTCTCGATACGAGAATCAGCTTGAGAATTGTCCCTTTAAAATTCATTTGATAAAAGGCGCACTCAGGGCATACCGGACCGGTCTTTCCGAAAGCGCGCGGACCGTGTTGACTATGGACTGATAGGCGATGAACAGCCCGATAATTACGATGGGCAGAAATGGCAACACGGTTATTGTGAAGATGTCGCTCAGAATACCGGCCTCTCGGTCCAGCCCGGAAGCAATTCCCAAGGCGCTGGGAACAACAATCAATACCAGCACTAACGCGAACAGAACGAACGCCATCGTAATCTGAAAATTGAGCACTTCCTGTCCCTGCTTGTCAATTTTGTAGCTTTGATCCTTCTTCCACGACCACAACAGCAAAGGGATGAAGACAGTAGGAATGACACTGCTCAGGTGCAAGATCGTCAACCACAAGTCTTCGTTGGAGGTATTGTCTTTGCCAAAATCAAATTCGAGCATATTGCTCAAACTGTTACGGGTAAAGGAACGCGGTTCCACTTCGCCGTTCTCGATGCGTTGGATGGTGCGCTTACTGACTTCACAATATTCTGCTAATTGTTCCTGGGTGAGATTCTTTCCCTGGCGCAGTTCGCTGACTTTGAGGCCGAGATCGGGTTGGTTCATCACTTTCTCCTTCCATCACTGTGCCCCCATTATAAAAAGTTTTGTTGGAATCACAATGTCATCTGGGCGACATTGTGACGACATTCTTTAGCAGCATTCTTTACAAATTTCAGTACATCACGGAATTTCGAAGGGAAGCCCGAAAACAGGAGTGCGGGCATTCGCCCGCACTCCTGTTTTCGGGGACTCTCTCCAATTTACGGATTTACGGCATGTACCCGTCGCTCAACGTTCGCAGGAACGCGACGATGGCCTGTTCCTCCTCCAGCGTCAAACCCAGATCACCAAGCTCGGCGGTATTGACATTTTCAGCCACTTCCGGCGCGGGCCAGCAATTGGCAGCCAGGGCTTCGGCTTCGGTGTAATCTCCGGGGCAGGTGGGCAGCACATCGCGGGTGTTGTAGAAGTGTACGATGCCTTCCAGGGATTTGAAGTAGCCGTTGTGCCCGTACGCTTTTACGAAAGCGGGATCAGACCGCAGGTCCACGTTGCGCAGGGTTGGGACCTTGTGCATGCCCAGGGTCTCTTCGGTAAATTCCGCATACTCCGGTCTCGACTCAAGGAAGCCGCCCAGGCCCGGATCGATCCAGTCGAGACCCTCTGGGTTGTAGATCGGATCAGCGTAATAGAACGGGTTTTCGGGATTCTTGGGAAGCCCCAGGTTGTCGAAGGTATAGTCGGTGAAAAGCGGTTGTTTCCCGCTGCTGAGGTGGCACGCCTTGCACTTGCCTTTCCCCTGGAACAGCGCAAAACCTTTACGTTCCTCTTTGGTCAGCTTCGCCTGTCCGGTCAAGGAATAGTCATACTTCGAGGTAAAGGCGTTCACCTCCGCTGAAGCCTCGTACGCGGCAATGGACAAGGCAACATCGTCATAAGCCGTATCCACGTTGGCCGGATCGCAGGCCTCGGTTCCCCAGACCTCTACAAAAAGATCCGCATAAAGAGCGGTGCACACTTTCGTGACCACGTCCGCGGGTGCGCCTAAGGCCTGCTCGAGCGGGTTCAGGAACGGGCCCTGCGCTTGATCGGCTGCGGGATTGCCCAGTTTCTCCCCGGTCGCACGCCCGTCCCAGAAGTTGCCGCCCACAAACAGACCTTTCTTGTCCAGGTAGAAGACCGGGCTCGTGGTTGCATACGCTGCGCTGGGCGGTTTCCGGTTGCCGAAATGCCCGGGATCGGAACCTTCATATACGGCTCCACCTTCATTGATGGACTCAATTGGTCCCACCCAACCGGCCTCCGGTGCATGACAGGCCGCGCAGGCCTGGTTCCCGTTGGCGGACAGGTTCTCGTCGAAAAATATCGCTCTGCCCAACTCCTCCATCGGAGACAGGCCCGGAGTTTGGGCCGCTGCAACCGAAAACAACACCAGTAACCCCACAACAGTAATCAAACTTGCCAGTAGTGTCCTTTTGCCAGACATAGTGCATCCTCCTCAATATAAATCGAATCCGAATGAAACGCGAAAGAGATTTATCTTCAACGGAACGCTTTCTACCTCCTTCCGAAGCAAAATGCCTTTCCAGATACAACCAAATTTCTTCCATGGTAGTCCTGTCAAGGCAGTGAATTGCAGCGGATATTAAATTGTGTTGTTCTAAACGTATGCTGGAAAATTGGGATCTGCTATTTCATATTTTCCTTAATTCATCATAGAGTTTATAATAACATCCGTCAAGTGAATTTTGTCACATGTCGGATGGTGAATTAACCCTAAAGGCAGCCTTGGGACGGGCTTAGGTTGACATCCTTTCCAATCTTTGCTAAACTATGTTCACAAGTTGTCAGACAAATTTTAGCGGTCTTGCAAGTCCTACAGTCTCACAGAGTCGGATAGGTCAGTGACCGTTTTGACATGTGAGACCTGTCGACCTGTAAGCCATCTGAGACGAACCCATGCCCACCCTTCTGATCAAGCACGCCTACATTGTCACGATGGACGACCACCAGCGGGAACTCCCCGAGGGTGGTCTTTTTGTGCGGGACGGATTTATCGAGCAGGTTGGCCCTACTGCTGAGCTTCCCACAGAAGCCGACGAAGTGCTTGACCTGAGCGGCCACGTGCTGCTGCCCGGGCTGATCAACACCCACCACCATTTCTACCAGACCCTCACCCGGGTTGTCCCTGCCGCGCAGGACGCCAACCTGTTCAACTGGCTGACCACCCTGTACCCGATCTGGGCCCGCCTGACGCCGGACGATATCTTCATTTCGACCCAGACAGCGCTGACCGAACTGGCCTTATCCGGATGCACGACCGCCTCCGACCACCTGTACCTGTTCCCCAACGGCTCGAAGCTGGACGATGAGATTGCTGCCGCCAAAGAAGTTGGTCTGCGGCTGCAGGCTTCGCGCGGCTCGATGTCCCTGGGCCAATCCGAGGGCGGCCTGCCCCCCGACAGCGTGGTGGACAGCGAAGCGCACATTCTGAAAGATTCGCAGCGCGTGATCGAAGCCTATCACGACCCCAGTCCCGGCGCGATGACCCAGATCGTGCTGGCGCCCTGCTCGCCTTTCTCGGTCACCAGCGAGTTGATGCGCGAATTCGCGAAACTGGCGCGCCAGTACGGCGTGCACCTGCACACCCACCTGGCCGAGACCGAAGACGAGGAGCAGTTCTGCCTGGAACGGTTCGGCCACCGCCCGGTCGGATACATGCAGGAAGTAAATTGGGTTGGCGAGGACGTCTGGTTTGCGCACGCGGTGTGGGTCAACGATGAGGAGATCGGCGTGTTTGCCAAACATCATTGTGGCGTGGCGCATTGTCCAAGCTCGAACATGCGCCTGGCCTCCGGCATTGCGCCGGTCAAGCAGTATCGCGCCGCGGGCGTTAACGTCGGCCTGGGCGTGGACGGCTCGGCCTCCAACGACAGCTCGCACCTGCTGGCCGAGATCCGCCAGGCGATGCTGCTGGCGCGGGTCCAGGAAGGTATTACCGGTTTCTCGCTCTCGAACGATCCGGAGCGCAAGCTGCTGACCGCCAGGGATGCCCTCTATCTTGGCACGCGCGGCGGCGCGGCGGTCCTTGGCCGCAGCGACATCGGCTCGCTCGAACCCGGCAAATGCGCCGACTTCTTCGCCATCGACCTGGACCGGATCGAGTACGCCGGCGCTGCCGTACACGACCCGGTGGCGGCGATTGTTTTCTGCCAGCCCGTTCGCGTGGACTACACGGTGGTTGGTGGCAGGTTCGTGGTCCGCGAGGGGAACGTAATCACGCTCGATGAGCAGGGGCTGGTTGAGAAACATAACCGGGCTGCGAAACGGCTGCTGGCAGGGGAGAGGTAACTTTGGATACGAAAGAAATTGTCCGAGGCCTCGATCCAATCGACTGGGTACAATTGCAATTGATTGCTAATTTGCCACCCGAAAAACGCATTGTACCGGGATTACAGGCCCAGGCTTTTGCCATGGCGGCTTTGCGAGGCACGTTTCAAACACGTTATCCTGAACTTTCTTTACCAGAGATCAACATGAAGGTTTTGGCTTATCTGACGCCTGTGCGAATAGGCAAAAATGAGCGCTATTGATTTCTACATTCAAGTTGTCCAGGCTCTAGATGATATCAATGCGCCATATATGATCGTTGGTGCATTCGCAGGATTGGCTTTTGGTGTCAGTCGTGCAACATTTGATGTAGATATCCTTGTTGATCTCCAGGAAGATGATTTCGAGAAGCTATCTGATAAATTTCCACTTCCTCGTTATTATGCGGACCCGAAAATGATGCGGAACTCTGTAAAAATGGGTATCATGTTCAACCTGATCGATACGGAAGAAGGCGTGAAAGCAGACCTGGTGCCCATCACACGCGAACCGGACTATGAAGTCGCTTTTGAAAGGCGAGTTCGCAGAACATTTACAGATGCAGAAGGAAAAAGTTTCGAGGCATGGTGCGCCCAGCCAACCGATATTATGATTGGAAAACTTAAGGCATGGACTGAAGGTCAATCCGCAAAACATCCTGCTGATATCTATAGCATGTTGGTTTTTATCTTAAGTGGATTTAGTGACTTGTCTGTCGATATCGATACGGTACAGGCAGAAGCAGCCCGTCTGGGATTGCGAACTGGCAAATTATGGCGTGAGTTGTTAGCTCGTACCCAGGAAGAGATCAAAAACCGTCCAAAAGGTGTATGAATTATCGTTGCGAAGGCTAATCCTTCGGGCGACGCTCTCTGGATAAGCCTTCGCAAGGTTTTTGGTAAGCACTACCCTAGAAAGGAGACCACCATGTATGTCAAGAATTATCGCGACGTCTCGTCCGAACCCGGCGGGGCGGATGGACTGACCATGCGCTGGGTGATCAATGCTTCGCAGGGTGCAACGAATTTCGCAATGCGCATCTTTGAACTGGAGCCCGGAAAGGAATTGCCCTTCCACAAGCACGAGAACGAACATGAAGCCTTTGTGCTGGCCGGAAGCGGCAAAGTGGAAACGGGCGAAAACTCTGCCGAACTGGAAGAAGGCTCGGCCATCTTTGTCCCGGCCTATGAGAACCATCGCTTCCGAAACACTGGCACGGACCTGCTGCGCATTATCGATGTGATCCGATTTCCGTTACCAACCTAGGACCCGTCCGCAATGCAGCAAATCATCGCACAAATCGTTTTTGGCTGGCCTTTTATCATCCTGTCCCTGGCGCTTGCGTTCGCAGGGATCCTGCTCAAGCGTTCTGCTTTGCTGGTCGCAAGCGCGATCTTTTTCGCGCCCCCGGCCTGGTACTTGAGCGGTTACCCGGCTATCCGCGGATTCGGGATGCTGTTGCCGCTCTCCCTTTTGGGCGCAGCCTATTCCCTCAAAAAAGATAAACTTCGGCTGGCCTTGTTGTTGGTGATGCCACCGCTCATCATCAGCGCGTGGCTGGCATTTTTAGTGATGGCTCAAAACAGGAATTTCTCAGGAGGTTAAATGCCGTCGTCCGTCGAACTCACCCGCAGCCTGGTTGACGTGGCTATGGGGCGGAAACCAGCCGACCTGGTCATCCGCAAAGGACAGTGGGTCAGCGTGCAATCCGGGGAGATCCTCCCGGAGACCGATATCGCGATTATCGATGGTCATATCGCGTTTGTAGGCGAGGATGCTTCGCATTGTATTGGAAACGAGACAGAAGTGATCGAAGCTGACGGCCGTTACCTGGTCCCCGGCTTGCTGGACGGGCATATGCACGTCGAATTGGGCATGGTCACGGTGACCGAGTTCGTGCGCGCGGTCGCGCCGCGCGGCTCCACCGGGTTGTTCGTGGACCCGCACGAGATCGCCAACGTTTTCGGCTTGAAAGGTGTCAAGCTGATGGTGGATGAGGCCGCACAACAGCCGATCCACGTGTGGGTGCAGATGCCCTCCTGCGTGCCGTCCGCGCCCGGCCTGGAGACGCCGGGCGCCTCCATCGGCCCGGATGAGGTGGCCGAAGCGATGCAATGGGACGGGATCATCGGCCTGGGCGAGATGATGAACTTCCCCGGCGTGTACAACGGCGACGAGAAGATGCTGGCCGAATTGGCGGCCACGCACAAAGCCGGCAAGGTGATCGGCGGGCATTATCCCTCGCCAGACCTGGGATTGCCGTTCCACGGCTACGCCGCCGGCGGAATCGAAGATGACCACGAGGGCACGCGCATGGAAGACGCCGTGGCGCGCGTGCGCCAGGGCATGAAGGCTATGCTGCGTTACGGCTCTGCCTGGCTGGACGTGGAGAAACAGGTCAAGGCGATTACAGAGCAGGGCCTGGACTCGCGCCGTTTTATTCTGTGCACCGACGACTCCCACGCCCAAACGCTCACGCAGGACGGTCACATAGACCGCGTGCTGCGTCACGCCATTGCGCAAGGGCTCGAGCCCCTCACCGCCATCCAGATGTGCACGCTCAACACGGCCGAGCACTTCGGCCTGACCCGCGAAATGGGCATGATCGCCCCCGGCCGCTGGGCAGACGTGGTGTTGGTCAAAGATTTGCGCGATTTCCGCGCCGACCTGGTGATCGCCAAAGGCCAGGTTCTTGCAGAAGGCGGCCAATGGAAGCTGGATTTGCCCGTTGTGGAATATCCCGCCTGGGCCAGGCAGTCGGTCAATCTGCGCAGCGCGTTAACGGCTGCTGATTTTGCGCTGAAAACGGAAGCCGACCACGGTGTCGAGCTCGATGCGAACGTGATCGGCGTGATCGAAAACCAGGCTCCGACGCGCCATCTTCGCATGCCGGTCACCACCAACGCGGGAGCAGTCCACGCGGATATAAGCCGCGACCTGGCCAAGATTGCGCTGGTGGAGCGCCACCGGGGCACCGGCGGCGTGACGGTTGGGCTGGTCAGCGGGTTTGGCTTTACGGAAAAATGTGCGGTCGCTTCTACAGTGGCCCACGACAGCCATCACATGATCGTGGTCGGCACGGACGAGGTCGATATGGCGGTAGCAGCCAACCGTCTGGCGCGCAGCGGGGGCGGTCAGGTGGTGGTCAAAGACGGTCAGGCCATCGGCCAGGTGGAGCTGCAGATCGGCGGGTTGATGTCCACCGAGCGCGCAGAAGTTGTCGCGCAAAAGACGGCTACCGTGCTGGAGGGGTTCCGCGCCTGCGGCTGCACGCTCAACAACCCGAACATGCAGTTGAGTTTGCTGGCATTGGTGGTCATCCCCGAGTTAAGAATTTCGGACAAGGGGTTGGTGGATGTGAAGAATTTCAGCCTGGTGCCTGTCTTGCAAGAACCAGACTGAATGCAGGCTACGTTTTTTACCCGTCAATTTTGACGGTGAAGCCCTACCCTTTCAATTTGATCCCGGGCACAAGACATTCAGGATCTGGAGTAACTCTGTGAGTTAACTCTGCCGAATTTTCCTTTTCAAAGACTGCAGTCAGAACTGGCCATTTTGATTTCGGGTACCAAGGCAGGGGAGCGACTGCCATCGGAGCCGCAACTGGCAAAGAAGATGGGGGTATCGCGCGCTACCCTGCGGGAGGCCATGCGGACCTTCGAGACGCAGGGCATGATCCGGCGGCGGCAGGGCGCTGGCACCTTTGTGGTCGGACAGGTCTCGGTGTTGGACAGCGGCCTGGAAGTGCTCGAGAGCCTGGAAACCATTGCCAAGCGCCTCAACCTGGAGGTCACCGTTAGTGACCTGAACGTCGAGCGGGTCTATGCCGACCAGGATCTGGCAGAAGGGCTCAAGCTGCCCCTGGCTTCGCGCCTGGTCAGCATCCGCCGGGTAGTTTGCGCGGACGGACGTCCTGTGGCTTACCTGGTCGACACCCTGCCCGAAGAATTTCTCAAACCGGAAGACTTGCCGGAGAATTTCAACGGTTCGGTCCTGGACTTTTTGATTGCTCGCGGCACCCCGTTGACGATTTCGCGCGCGGAGATCAGCGCTACGGGTGCAACAGCCGAAGTGGCCCGCGTGCTCGAAATCCAGCGGGATGACGTCCTGCTTCAATTCACTTCCCAGCTTTTTGTTGCCGATGGCAGCGTGGTGGATTACACGGTCAGTAACTTTATTCCCGGGTACTTCAATTTCCACGTCATCCGGCGGATTGGGAAAGGCTAAGCAGTTTCCAATGATTCCACACGCTGTGGAGATCATTGTTGCTGAAAATCGTATCTTCTCGAGGGGAGGGGAAGTGGGTGTATTGGGCGAGCTATGCTCGCCCAATACACCCACACCCAGCTTTTTTGAAAAGATACAAAATATCTAATCAGTTATCTGGAGGTTCAACATGCGTAGTTTTGCAGGTCGTGACATTCTGTCACTCAAGGAATTCGAACGGAATGAATTCTTTCATATTTTTGAAGTAGCCGATGAGCTGGAACCAATTGCCCGCAACCGGCGCAACACCGATCTTCTCGCCGAGAAGACCATGGTAACGGCCTTCTACCAGCCGTCCACCCGCACCCGCCTGGCGCACGAAGCCGCCATGCACCGCCTGGGCGGCCACGTAACCGGTTTTGCGGATGCCAAGATGACCCGCGCCGGCGACTTCTATCAGGAGTCGATCAAGGACACCGTCAAGATGCTGGAGTACTACGGCGACGTGATCGTCATGCGCCACTTCCAGCAGGGCGCGCCGCACGAAGCCGCCAAATGGGCCTCGATCCCGATCATCAACGGTGGCGACGGCTGGGGCGAGCACCCCACCCAGATCCTGACCGATCTGTACACGGTCCTGACCGAAAAAGGCACTATCGACGGCCTGCGCTGGCTGGCGGTCGGCGATATGCGCATGCGCACCATGCACTCGCTTGGCTATGCCTTGAGCCAGTTCGACTGCCCGATCACCTTCGTCTCGCCGCCCGAGATGAGCCTGACCGATGAATTCAAGGCCGACCTGGATAAATTCAACGTGGACTTCAACGAAGCCGAACACGTCGAACAGGCCATCGCCGATGCCGACGTGATCCTGGTCGAGCCGGTGGTGCAACCCGATTACACCAAGGCTCGCGACGAGCGCACCGGTGAACTGGATCTGACCCCCGCCAACTACAAGATCACCCGCGAACTGCTCGCCACCAAGGCCAAGTCGGATGCCATCCTGCTGCACTCCCTGCCGCGCATGGACGAGGTTCCCACCGATGTGGATATTACCCGCTGGTCCCGCTACTGGCAGGAGGCCTTCAACGGCGTGGTCATGCGCATGGCGCTGCTGGCGTTGGTGCTTGGGAAGATGGAATAATAAGTCTAATCGGTCTGAAGGGTCTAACAGGTCTGACAAGTCGATATCGACGAACCGGACCTGTTAGACATCCGGATTTGTTAGACATGTAAGACTTTTTAACCTGGAGACCAATAATGCAAACTGATTTACGTAACCGAGATTTAATTGGCGACCTGGACTTCTCGAAGGAAGAGGTCGAAACCGTGCTCGACGTGGCCTGGGATCTGAAGCGCAAACGCGCTTTAGGGGAACCGCACGCTTACCTGCGCGATAAGGTGCTGGCGATGCTGTTCTTCTTCAGCAGCACCCGCACGCGCGGCTCGTTCGAAGCCGGAATCGCCCAGTTGGGCGGGCACGGCGCCTTTATCGACAGCAAGACCACCCAGATCTCTCACGGCGACACCGAGCGGGAAATGGGCGAAATCTTCGGCCGTTACTTCGACGCCATCGCCATCCGCCACGTCACCTGGGGGACGGGCAACCGTTACCTGAACCTGGTGGCCGAGGCCTCGCGCGTGCCCGTGCTCAACATGCAGGATGAGATTTACCATCCCTTCCAGTGCCTGGCCGACCTGATGACCATCATGGAAAAGAAAGGACGGGACCTGCGCAAGAAGAAAATGGTTGTTTCCTGGGCGTACGCTTCTTCTTACTTGAAGCCGATTTCCGTGCCCCAGTCGCTGATCTTGCAGATGCCCCGCTTCGGCATGGACGTAGTGCTGGCCCACCCGCCGGAGTTCAAGCTCATGCCCGAGATCATGGACCAGGCCCATGAGCAGGCCCGCAAGTACCACACCGGTTTCGAGGTCATCAGCGACCCGGACGGCATGCAGATGGCAGTGGAAGGCGCGGATGTGGTCTACGCCAAATCGTGGGGACCGCTCTTGGTCACGGACGATCAGGACGAGGGCAAGAAAATCCAGGACCAGTATAAGCACTGGATCACCAACTCCGAGCTGATGGGCAAGGCAAAGGACGACGCCGTCTACATGCACCCCTTGCCCGCCGACCGCGATATCGAGGTCACCAGCGAAGTGATGGATGGCCCGAACTCGGTCGTCTTCGATGAAGCCGAGAACCGCCTGCACGCGCAGAAGGCCGTGATGGCCTTGACGATGCGCTAGGTCGGCACAAGGTTAGTAAGAAAACAAATGTACTGATAAAAAGGTAGACAAGGAAACAGGTAAACAAGGAGACAAAGTTGGCTGAAAGAAAACCGCTATATTTTTCGCCAGGCGAGAAAGGGAAACGAGGGTTTGAAGATTTAGAATGCTACCAACTCGCGTTGGAAACGATGGCGAAGATACATGCTTTTTCTAAAACTCTGCCTCCTGATGAAAAGTACGACTTATATGCTCAAATCAGACGTTCATCGAAAGGTGTGACGGGCAATATTGGTGAGGCTTACGGACGTTATCACTATCTCGATAGTCTGCACTACTACTCAATTGCTCGTGGCGAACTCAACGAGACACTTGCTCACTTGATCGATGCTCGCGTTCTGAAATACATAGACCAGCCTGCCTTCGAGTCACTTTATCGGCTGATTTGTCAAACAGAACAGACATTAAATGGTTATATGGCCTATATCCGCCGTCAGCGTGCTGGTTCTCAGGAATTCGGTAATAAAAAGATTCACGAAGATTACGCGGAGTACGATGCAATACCTGACGATGACGCAAAGGATGAGTTGATCCAGAAAACCTGAAAACGAACGTGCTTGTGTACCTGTTTACTTATTTACATGATTACCTGTTTACACGATAGGAGCACACATGACAAAACTAGCAGTAATCGCCATTGGTGGAAACTCCCTTATCAAGGACAAAACCCACCAGACCATCGAAGACCAGTACCAGGCTGCCAAGGAGACAACTTACCACATTGCCGATATGATCGAGCAGGGCTGGGACGTGGCTATCGGTCACGGGAACGGTCCCCAGGTCGGTTTTATCTTGCGTCGTTCGGAGATCGCAGCCAAAGCCGAGGGCATGCATGAAGTCGCGCTGGATGTTTGTGGAGCGGACACACAAGGCGCGATCGGGTATGCACTGCAACAAACTCTGCAGAACGAGCTTTACAAGCGCGGCATCAAGAAAAAAGTCGTCACCGTTATCACCCAGACGTTGGTGGACAAAGACGACCCGGCTTTCAAGAACCCGACCAAGCCGATTGGCGGCTTCATGGAAGAGCCCGAAGCCATGCGCCGCAAAGAGGAGCAAGATTGGAGCGTGGTCGAGGATGCCGGCCGTGGTTGGCGCCGGGTGGTGGCCTCGCCGCTGCCCAAAGAAATCGTTGAACTGGAGACCGTCGAAATCCTGCTGGAAAATGGCATTATTACCATTACGGTCGGGGGTGGCGGCATCCCGGTGATCGACGCGGGGAACGGCGATTACAAAGGCGTTGCGGCGGTCATCGACAAGGATTTTGCCTCCAGCTTGCTGGCCCAAAATATCAATGCCGACCTGTTCGTCATTTCCACTGCTGTGGAAAAGGTAGCCTTGAATTTCGGCAAACCGGACGAAAAGTGGCTCGACAAAATGACCCTGGCTGAAGCCAAGCAGTACCTGGCAGAGGGCACTCATTTCGCCAAAGGCTCCATGGCGCCCAAGATCCAGGCCATCATCTGGTTCCTGGAAAACGGCGGCAAACAGGCCCTGATCACCAACCCGGAAAACATCGGCCGCGCCCTCAAGGGTGAGACCGGAACGTGGATCGTTCCGTAACCGTCTTCCAAGTCTGAATCATTCCCAAGTCTAACAGGTCATGCAATTTCAGTTTTGACCTGTTAGACTTGTGAGACAATCAAGACCGGTTGGACAATCATTTGAAACGCATCGCCTCCTTCCTCTCATCCCCGCCGTTGGTGCTGGCAATCATAGCAGTCCTTGCCTACGGGCTATTGCTGCCGCAACTCGGTTTTTATTGGGACGATCTGGGGATTTCCTGGATTCGCTACCAGTTGGGGCCGGAGGCGATGGCGCGCTATTTTTCTACCAACCGCCCGGTGTGGGGCCTGCTCTACCAAATCACCACGCGGATTATCCCCCATGTCCCTATCTCCTGGCAGGTTTTTGCGCTCTTCTGGCGCTGGCTGACTGGCCTGCTGGTCTGGTTGATTTTGCGGGATCTGTTCCCAAAGCAGCCCAGGCTGGCGCTCGGCGCCGCACTGCTGTTCCTGGTCTACCCAGGCTTCAACCAACAATCGGGGGCTTTCCTGTACAGCCATTTTTTCATCGTTCTCAGTTTCTTCTTGTTTTCAATTTACCTGATGCTGCGTGCCCGGCGGAACCGTTCCTGGCTCTTGACCGGTCTTGGTATGCTCTTTTCCGCCCTCAACCTGTGGATGCACGAATATTTCTTCGTGCTGGAGTTGATGCGCCCGGCCGTGATATGGACCGCCCTTCGGGAAGAAGACCTGAGCTTCCGCGCGCGTCTGCGCCGGACCCTGGAATTGTGGGCGCCCTACCTGGCCGTATTCGTGGCCGCAGTTTTTTCCCGTTTATTCCTCTTCAACAACCAGGTTTACGATATCGGCGGAGACCCGGCTGTGACAAGCCCGTTTCATATGCTCACGACGATCCCCTCCAGCCTGTGGACGGTCACGGTGGCAGCCTGGGCGCAGGTCTTCCGGTTGCCTGATGGTGCCCTCACCAGGCTGGCTTACGGGGCGGTGACGCTGGTCACGTATGGGGTGCTGGTCATTGTCTTGTTCGGGAGGCAGGCAGGGGTCGAGGAAAGAAACGGGAGGAAAGAGGCTTTCTGGGCGATTGGTTTGGGAGTCTTGATGGTATTGCTTGCGGGCTGGCCGTTCTGGCTGACGGGCGTGCCGGTCTCGTTGGGATATCCCGCCAACCGTGCGACGTTGTCGTTTATGCTGGGCGTCAGCTTGCTGCTGGCCGGGCTGCTGGCGTTGCTGCCCCGGCACCTGAATTGGATCCTTTTAGGGGTTCTGGTTGCGCTCGCAGTCGGGCGCCAGTTCCAGTGGGGGAACGACTTCCGCCGCGATTGGAACGCGCAGAAAAACCTGTTCTGGCAGATGACCTGGCGCGCGCCGGGCCTGCAACCAGGCACGATCGTGCTGATGAACGAAGAACTGGACTTTTACGCCGATAATTCACTGGGCGCGGCCTTGAACTGGATCTACGCGCCTGACAACCAGGCGGAACCCGTGCAATATGTGCTCTTCTATCCCAGCAACCGGCTGGGCGGCACATTGGCCAGCATGGAGCCGGGACAGCCGGTCGAATACGATTACTTGGCCGGACAGTTCCAGGGAAATACTTCCCAGGTGGTGGCTTTTTATTATGCGCCGCCGGCTTGTTTGCACCTGCTCGACCCGGAAATCGATCCGTACAATCGCTTGATCCCTACAGATAGCTTGATGCGAAAAGCTGCCGGGCTTTCTTCTACCAGGCCCGTTTTGGTGGCTGAATCGAATGCGCGTATGCCGGAAATATACGGCCCCGAGCCACTCCATGGTTGGTGCTACTACTTCGAACAGGCGGACCTGGCACGGCAGATGGGGGATTGGGAACAAGTCGCGGATTTGGGCGCTAAGGCTTTCAAATTAGAACAGCATTCGGATCCGCTTGAGCGGTTTGTTTTTATCGAAGGGTATGCACACGTTGGAGACTGGGAACAGGCAGTTGCATATTCTCAGGATTCCTACCGGTTTTCGAAGAACTACGTTGGCCCGTTGTTGTGCCGGTTATGGGAGCGCATCGAGCGGAAAACCCCCCAATCCTCCCAAAAAGATGACTTTATCCGGCAAGCTAAGACATTATTCGTGTGTAATCAGTGAGACTTGTGACTTGCGCTCATGGATATTTTAGGACAAAATGAGTTGCTGAAACTGTACCTTAACGATTAGAATAGCGCGCATTGTCTAGACATTCTCGTAGAAAGGAGGTGGCGCTACCCAAATTTCCACCTATACTATGCTCGTTTGTCGGAACACTAAACTAAAACTTTCGAGGAGTAAAAAATGAATTGCCTTACGATGTTGCGAATCTTAACGATTGCGCTGGCATTTGTGATAATTGCCTCAGCTTGCGGTGTCACGCCTCAAACCCCTGCGCCTGCCCAGCCCACGGAACCAGCCGCGCCGGCCCAACCTGCGGATACAGCAGCCCCCGAAGCTACCGAAGCGCCAGCGATGACGGAAGCGCCGGCCGAACCGCTTGTTTTCGGCATCCTCCTGGTTGGCGCTCATAATGACCAGGGTTGGAGCCAGGCTCACTACGATGCCGGACTGTACATTGAGGAGAACCTGCCTGATTCGAAGATGCTCTATCTCGAAAATGTCTATTCCGGTTCCCCTTCCTATCCCGGCCAAACCGCTTCGCAGTTGGCCGAGCAGTTGGTTTCCCAGGGCGCCAAGCTGATCGTCTTCAACTCAGACGACATGAAAGATGAAGCGCTGAAGTTTGCCAACGAAAATCCTGATATCTACGTTGTTGGCCCGTCTATGGACTGGACGTGGAGAGAAGGCGAAAATTATACCGAATCTCCCAACCAGGTCGATATCATGGGCCGCATGGAATTCGGCAAGATGATGGCTGGCTGCTCCGCAGCGCTGACCACCCAGACTGGCCAGATCGGTTATCTTGGGCCATTGATCAACGATGAGACCCGCCGCCTGGCCTCTTCGGCCTACCTCGGCGCCAACTATTGCTGGACCAACATTCTGGGTAATGACGCCGCCGACCTGACCTTCAAGGTCACCTGGATTGGTTTCTGGTTCAACATCCCCGGTGTTACTTCCGATCCCAGTCAGGTTGCTGACGATTTCTTCAACAGCGGCTTTGACGTGGTCATTTCGGGCATCGACACCACTGAAGCCCTGGTCGAGGCCAAGAAGATGCACGACGCTGGCAAAGAAACCTATGCGGTTGCCTACGACTACAAAGATAACTGCAACGTTGCCCCCGATATCTGCCTGGGTGTCCCGTACTTCAACTGGGGTCCCGCTTACCTCGATACTTTCCAGAAAGCCATGGACGGCACCTGGGAGGAAGACTTCCAGTGGAATGGCCCGGATTGGAACGACATCAACGACCCGGATACCAGCGCAATCGGTTTCGTCAAGGGTCCCGGCTTGAGTGATGAAGCTTCCGCCAACCTGGATCAATTCATTTCCGAACTGGCCGGCGGCTTGAACCTGTGGAAGGGCCCGCTCAACCTGCAAGACGGCACGGAATATCTCGCAGATGGCGAGGATGCCACCGACCAGCAGATCTGGTACCTGCCACAGTTGCTTGAAGGCATGGAAGGCCAGAGCGTTTCCCAATAACAACGATGTACGCACGGGGGAAGGCACTTGCCTTCCCTCGATTTTTTATACGGCCAAATAGATGACTATTGACCCTATCTAAAAGAGAGAACCGAAACATGGTATATGTGGGGGGACGCTATCACGCACACCATATTTCGGGAATTCTTCACCAGGCCTGAGCAGATACGTCAAATGGATGACAAAAACGCGGTGCAAAGGATATATCTATGAGAGTTGAGCTGCGCGGCATTCACAAGTATTTTGGAACGAATCACGCCAACGATGATATTTCGCTGGTGATTCCCTCTGGAACCATTCAAGGTATTCTCGGTGAAAACGGCGCGGGCAAAAGCACGCTGATGAAAATCTTGTCGGGCTTCATTCAAGCTGACGAGGGTGAAATTTTATTGGATGGAAAGCCAGTCATCATCAAATCCCCTGCGGATGCCATTAAACACGGCGTCGGCATGTTGCACCAGGACCCGCTTGACTTTCCTCCCATGAGCCTTCTGGATAATTTTTTGCTCGGCATCCCGGCTGGTTTCTTTCCAAATCGAAAAGAAGCCACACAAGACTTCAGCCTGCTGATCAAGGAGTTTGGATTTTCTCTCGACCCGGAAAGCTATGTCGACTCCCTTACGGTAGGAGAACGCCAACAACTTGAAATCATCCGCCTTTTGTTTTTGGGTGCGCGGGTTTTAATTCTCGACGAACCGACGACCGGCATCAGCGCCGCGCAGAAAGAAAAACTCTTCGAGACGTTGAAGAAATTTCCTGAAGACGCCATCACTGTGATCTTTGTTTCGCACAAACTTGAAGATGTAGAAAATCTCTGCGACCGGGCAGCGGTACTGCGACAGGGGAAACTCGTTGGCGAAATGAAGAATCCCTTCGACAAGAAGAAACTGGTGGAGATGATGTTCGGCAAGGAGATCGCGCTTGGCACGCGACAACCGTTGCAGCCGGGTCCGAAAGTGCTTGAATTGCGTGACCTGGCAGTGGAAGATGTCCGTTTGCGTCTCTCCGCGATCGATCTGGACGTGTGCGCGGGGGAAGTGATTGGCCTGGCTGGCATGGAAGGCAGCGGACAGGGACAATTCATCCGGGCGTGTGCCGGATTGTTGCGCCCGGTCAATGGGCGTGTGCTGGTGAATGCCCGTAACCTGACCGGCAAGTCGTACCATACGTTTACGCACAACGGCGTATCGTTTGTGCCCGCTGCGCGCATGGAAGAAGGCCTCGTATCCGGTTTGAGCCTGACCGAACATTTTGTGCTGGCTGAGGAAACGCAGGGCCTGTTTATCGACCGGGAAAAAGGGACAAAGCTGGCGAAAGAAAGGATTCAAGCCTTCAATATTCGGGGCATGCCTGCCAGCCCGGTGGAGTCGCTTTCCGGCGGCAACCAGCAGCGCGCGCTGTTGGCCCTGTTGCGCGACCCGCTTGCTTTGCTGCTTCTCGAGCATCCGACGCGCGGCCTGGATATCGAATCGGCCATCTATATCTGGGGCAAGCTGAAAGAGCGCTGCCGGTCGGGGACCTCGATCCTGTTTATTTCTTCCGATCTGGAAGAAATCCTGCAATATAGCGATCGGGTTGTGGTGTTTTTCAGCGGTGAGGTGACATCGCCGATCGATGTGAAATCCTTGACCACGGAGAAGCTTGGTGAGCTGATAGGTGGCGTGGGCTGGAATGAGTTGAATGCAGGAAAGAGCGCATGAAAAAGAACCTGTGGATTAACGTTGGATTTCAAGTCGGTGCGCTCATCCTGGCGCTGGTGATCACTACGCTCATCCTGGTCGCCGCAGGGGCGCCGCCGCTCAAAGCCTATGGAAGTATTCTAAGCGGTTCCTTTGGCTCATCAAAAAACCTGATGGCCGTGCTGATCACCTGGTCGCCCTTGTTGTTAACAACCGCGGGCGTGTTGGTCACCTTTGCGGCCGGGCTGTGGAATATCGGCGTGGAAGGGCAGATGGTGCTGGGCGCGATCTTCGCGACCTGGATGTTGCGCCTACTCCAGGATACCAGCCTGCCGCCCGCTTTGATCATCTTTCTCAGCATTCTTTTTGGGATGGTTGGCGGGGCATTATGGGCAGCCCTGGCCGGGGCGTTGAAGACCTTCGGCGGAGTGAACGAAATCTTCGGTGGCCTGGGTCTTAACTTCGTTGCCACCGCGCTGACAATCTATCTGGTCTTCGGGCCCTGGAAGCGACCCGGCGTAGGGTCGATGTCCGGGACGCAACCTTTTGATGAGAGACTCTGGCTGCCAACTTTGCCGGGATCCGGACTGAGTCCCTGGGCGCTGGGAATATCCATTTTGGTTGTGGTGGTCGTTTTCCTGTTGTTGCGAGGGACGTACTTTGGCCTGCGCTTGAAGGCAGTGGGGAAAAACATGAGAGCGGCATACCTGCTCGGCGTGCCTACCTGGCAGTACAGTATGTTCTCATTTCTTTTGTGCGGCGCATTCGCAGGGCTAGCCGGAGCCATTCAGGTTCTGGCTGTCTATCATCGCTTGTTGCCCAACATCTCCAACGGGTACGGGTTCCTCGGTCTGTTGGTTGCGATGTTGATCAATTACCAGGCGATCTGGGTCATTCCCATTGCCTTCTTTTTTGCGGCGCTCAACGTTGGCAGTGTCCAGTTACAGATCGTGTATAAGATGGACTCTTCCTTTGCCGGCGTTTTACAGGATTTGCTTGTGTTGATGGTGCTGCTCGCCCAGGGTGTGCGCGAGCGTTTCTTGCAGAAGACTTAGGAGCCACGATGGATAGTACCACTTTGATTGGCCTGGCTGGAGTTTTAGCGGCGGCAGCCCCGGTGCTGTTTGCCGTGATCGGTGAAACCATTACCGAGCGCGCCGGCATTATCAATCTCTCCTTGAACGGGAGCATCCTGCTTTCGGCGATGGGGGGATTTACAGCCGCGTATTTGAGCGGGAATCTGTTTGTGGGATTCCTGGCCGGCATGTTGATCGGCGCATTGGTGGCCTTTGTCGTCGCTTTTGGTAGCATCACACTTCGCCAGTCGCAGGTGGCGATTGGCTTCGTGCTGGCCCTGGCCGCTCGTGACCTGGCCTACTTCCTTGGTGTTCCGTACATGAACACTCCCGGCCCCACGTTGCCGACCTGGCAAATTCCTTTCTTGAAGGACATTCCTTTCCTTGGGCCGTTGTTCTTCCGTTTAGACATCATCACATACCTCAGCTATATCGTGATCATATTGGCCTGGCTGTGGCTTTATCGCACCCGGCCTGGCCTGATGTTACAGGGAATTGGCGAGCGACCGGCCGCGGCTTTCGTGCGCGGTGCGAACGTCAACCGCCTTCGTTACATTTACACGATGGTGGGCGGCGCGTTTGCCGGATTGGCCGGGCCAGCCTACACATTGAACGTCAAGGCCGGATGGATGGGAACCCAAACCGGATTGGACGGGGTCGGCTGGATTGCGCTTGCGATCACTATCTTTGGCGGCTGGAGCCCTTTGCGAGCGGCCTTTGGCGCATACTTGTTTGCCCTTTTGCAATGGCTTGGATTGGTGCTACAATCCCGTCTTCCTGGCATCCCATCCCAGGTCTTGCAGGTTGCGCCTTTTCCCCTTATGATTCTGACCCTGTTATTGGTCAATATCGGTAATGCTGAATGGGTGCAGCGTTGGCTTGCGTCTATGCCGGAAGGCACCAGACGGGTAGCACTGAAAATCTTACGTGCTATGCGCGCTTCCCCCCCAGCAGCATTGGGAATACCGTTTGAGTTCTGAGTAAGTGTAAATAGACACTTGTAATTGCTTGTGATTTATGGTACAAAATAACAGTAAACGTCAGACGATTGTCCACTAACATGTAGAGCACATGAGTTTAATCCATACGAAGTCCATCGCAGACCAGGTCGAAGAGCTCCTTCGCGGAAGAATTCGGGATGGCACCTATGCTCCCGGAAGCCGCATGCCGTCAGAAAGCGAGTTGTCTGATGAGTTTGGCGTGAGCCGGGCAACGTTACGGACGGTGCTGGCGAAACTATCTGTAAACGGGCTTATCTTGCGGAAACAGGGGGATGGCACGTACGTCAATATCAAGATTAGAGAGATCAATGCGCATCAGGGATATTTATGGGAATTTGTGCGCATCATTGAAACCAACGGGTATAAACCAACCATCAAATCAGTGGCTATCGAGAAGAAAATAGCGACCGAGGAAGAAGCGTCCATTCTTGCAATCGACAGCGGCGATGAATTGTTATCCCTGACGCGCTTGTTTTACGCAGATGAGCGCCCTGTCATTTTGGCCAGGAATATCATCCCGGCTGCGTTTCTGCGCGAGCCTTTTGATCAAATCGACGGAGAGCGCCACATCAGCGAAATTCTGAAGCACTATTGCCATCAGTATATTGCCTTTGCAATTACGGAAATCCATTCCGTGTTGGTGGAAAAAGATATTCACAACCTGCTTGGAAAAGAACAGGGTCAGGCTGTTCTAGCCTTAAGGGTAGGGTTTTATAGCAATCAAAACCTGCCGCTGGCTTTGGGGTCAAATTATCTGGATGATGACGTCTTGCGACTCAGTCTGGTGCAGGCATGGAGTTGATTTCGAAGGAAAAGGGTGTGTTTTTCTGCTTGCTCTTGAGGAGAAAGGGAATTGATGCGATCTCGACTAAGCTCTTTGTTTGATGCTTTGCTGCCCGTCTTAGCGACGTTGGCCGCATTAGCCGTTGGCGCGGTGATGCTGTTTATCCTCGGGGCAAATCCACTGGAAGCTTACGCCGCCTTGTGGGAGGGCGCGTTTGGCAGCGCGAATGCCTTTGCGGAGACTCTGGTCAAGGCGACACCGTTGCTGTTGGTTGCCCTGGGCATCTGTATTTCCTTCCGAGGGGATGTGATCAACATTGGCGGAGAAGGCCAGATGATCGTTGGCGCCATTCTGGCGACCTGGGTGGGGCTGACCTTTACCGGTCTCCCCGGCTGGTTGGTTGTTGTGCTGGCGATGCTTGGCGGGTTCATTGGTGGGGGGATTTGGGGCGGCATTCCGGGCGTCCTAAAGGCCTACTTCAACGTCAACGAAATCCTGAGCACGGTGATGATGAACGCCATTGCTGTCCAATTGATGAACTTCCTGTTGCGCGGCCCGCTGATCGACCCTTCCCAGGCGCAATTGGCCTCGAAAATCCCCCAGACCGCCCGCCTCTTGGAAGCCTTTCGCCTGCCGCGTTGGGCGCCCACTCGCCTCCATCTCGGCGCGTTGATCGCGGTCATCCTGGCTGTGCTGGTATATATCCTGCTGTGGCGCACTACGCTCGGGTATCGCATCCGCGCTGTCGGCCAGAACCCGCATGCTTCGCGCTACGCCGGCATCAACGTCAAAAAACATATCGTCCTGGCCCTGCTGCTGAGCGGCGCCTTCGCAGGACTGGCTGGGATGATCCAGGTATATGGCGTGAACTATCGCATGATTACAGACGGCTCCTCTTCCGGCTTCACCGGCAGCGCTGGTTTCAACGGGATCGTGGCCGCCTTGTTCGGCCAGTTGCATCCCATCTGGTCAATCCCTGCTTCCGTTTTGTTCGGCGCATTATTGGTGGGAGCCAATAGCATGCAGCGCATGGTGCAGATTCCATCTGCGTTGGTGACTGCCTTGAACGGACTGGTGGTGGTCTTTGTGGTCAGCAGCGAGATCTGGCGACGCCGCAGACAAAGACGCAGGCTGGCTGCCGCCAAAGAGGAGGATGTGCCTCCCGAACCGGATCCCGATACCCCTGTCAAGACGGAGGTGCGGGCATGATTTCCGATCTGTTCTCCGTCACCGTCCTAGTTGGCATTCTGGCCTCCGGCATACGGTTGGCTACCCCTTACCTGTACGCTGCCATCGGCGAGACCTTCGGCCAGCGTAGCGGCGTGCTCAACCTGGGCGTGGAAGGTCAGATGCTCCTGGGTGCATTTGCGGCGTTTTATGTGGCACTGACCACCGGAAATTTGGGTCTGGCAGTGCTGGTTGCTATGCTTGTCGGAGCGGTCATGGGCTTAGCGATGGCCTTTGTGACCGTCAACCTGCACGCCCAGCAGGGCATCAGCGGGATCGGTTTCTACCTGTTCGGCCTTGGGATGAGCGATTTGTTGTTCCAAAAAATGCTTGGTACCGTGGAAACGGTCAAAGGGTTTCCGAAAATTTATATCCCGTTCTTGAGTGACATCCCCGGCCTGGGCCAGATCTTCTTCAGCCAGAACCTGATGGTCTATGCAGCCTATTTGTTGGTGCCGATTGCCTGGTTTATTCTGAACAAGACCACCCTGGGTTTGAAAATTCACTCGGTGGGCGAAAATCCTGAAGCAGCCGATTCGCTTGGGGTATCGGTAGCAGGCATCCGTTACTTTACGATCGTGTTGGGCGGGACCCTGTCCGGCGTGGCTGGCGCGTCGCTGTCCATCTCTTTGTTGAACGTTTTCCAGCAAAACATGACCAGCGGGCTGGGTTTCATTGCCGTCGCCCTGGTTTATTTTGGCGGCTGGCGTCCATGGGGGGTGTTGGGTGGCGCGTTGTTATTCAGCATGGTCAACTCTTTGCAATTATGGATCCAGGTATTGGGCCTGCCCATCGCGTCTGATATCGCGGTGATGATGCCCTACGTTTTGACAATCCTGGTGTTGGTCGCTTCTGTCTCAAGAGTGCGCGGCCCGTCGGCTTTGACAAAACCGTTTGAACGGGAAGATTGAGCTTCCCTAAATCAGGAGGTGCGTTGGCAAAAAAATTTGCTGGCTCCAAAACAGTTCGTTCAAATCAATGCTCGAAAAGGAGAAGAAAATGAAGAAAACTGTACGCCTGTTCGTTTTGTTTGTCTTGCTTGCCATGGTGGTAAGCGCCTGCGGTGCCGCTGCTACAGAGGTGCCCGCGCCCGTAGAGCCCACCCAACCCGCGGCTCCCGTCCAAACGGAAGCGCCTGCTGCCACAGAAGCACCGGCGATGACCGAAGCACCAGCCGCGGGAGAACCTTTCCGCGTGGCCGTTGTCATGCCCAGCGCCATCAATGACCTGGCCTTCAGCCAGAGCATGTACGATGCCCTGCTGCGCATCCAGGACGAGATGGGTGGTCCTGACAATTTCGACTTCGTCTACTCGGAAAACATGTTCGTAGTAGATGATGCTGCTGCCGCCATCCGGGACTACGCCTCCCAGGGCTATAACCTGGTGATCGCGCATGGCTCGCAATACGGTTCATCCCTGCAAGAAATTGCTCCCGATTTCCCCGAGACCAGCTTTGCCTGGGGCACGACCGTAGATACCTTCGGCGAGCCGAATATCTTCGCGTATGAAGCGGCTGCTGACCAGGGCGGGTACGTTAATGGCGCGATCGCAGCCAGCCTCTCAGAAAGCAATGTAATGGGTGTGGTCGGCCCGATCGAGACCGGCGATGCCAAGCTCTACGTGGACGGCTTTGTGGCCGGCGCAAAGGCCATCAAACCCGATATCGACGTTCGTGTCAGCTACATCGGTTCTTTTTCGGACATCGCGCTGGCTTCCGAAGCAGCCAACACCCAGGTTTCCGCTGGCGCGGACGTGCTGACCGGCACGGCCCAGATGGTTGTGGGCGCCATTGGCGTGGCCGAAGAGAACAACGTGCTCTGGTTCGGCACGCAATCCAACCAGGCCTCCCTGGCACCCTCGATCGTGGTTGCCAGCCAGGTGTATCACTGGGAAGTGGTGCTCCGAGAGATCATCGACTCCATCCAAAACGGCACGCTGGGTGGAACTTCCTTCAGTATCAACCTGGAAAACGGTGGTGAGGTGATTGAATTCAACCCAGACTATACGCTCGTTGCAGATGTCATGACGGTAGCAGAAGATACCATCCAAGGCATCAGTAACGGTTCGATCACGATTGACCTGGGCCAATAACATGTAGTAACTGGCCTGACGGTTTCGCTCTCGAAGCCGTCAGGCCTCTATGGAAACAAACTTACGATGACAATGTCACATACTTATTTGCCATGTTGTTCGAAAGAAGTCCGAAAATTGGGTGTTGGACGTGCTTAAGCACGTCCAACACCCCAATTTTCGGTATTTTTTGTATTTCACGTTGTCATGATCGAGATTAGAAAGGTACCCAGATGTCAGAAGCGAATAGACTTCCCTCCGGCCAGGCGCGCATTGACAGCCTCGAAATGCGTGGCGTCACCAAACGCTTTCCCGGCGTGCTTGCCAATGACCATATCGACTTTGATGTGAAAGCCGGTGAGGTCCACGCTTTGCTGGGAGAGAACGGCGCCGGCAAGAGCACGCTCATGAAGATTCTCTATGGTTTGTACCATCCAGACGAAGGGGAAATCCTGCTCAATGGCAAGCCGGTTATCATTTCATCGCCGAACGATTCGATCAACCTGGGCATTGGGATGATCCACCAGCACTTTATGCTGGTCCAAACGCTGACCGTGGCCGAGAACGTGGCGCTGGGGTTGCCCTCCTCAAGGGGGCTGCTCACAGACCTCGATCGGGTTTCCAAACGCATCATCGAACTTGCCGATATCTACGGCCTGAGGATCGACCCATCCGCTTACATCTGGCAGCTTTCGGTGGGGCAACAGCAACGGGTCGAGATTATCAAAGCTTTATATCGAGGCGCAGCTTTGCTCATCCTGGACGAGCCCACTGCGGTGCTCACCCCTCAAGAAGTGGACGAGCTCTTCGTCATTATGCGCCAGATGGTCAAAGACGGCCATGGACTTATCTTTATTTCTCATAAATTACACGAGGTGGTTGCGATCAGCAACCGGGTCAGCGTGCTGCGCGATGGGCGCAAGATCGGCACCCGTCCCACTTCCGAGACCACCAAGCAAGATCTGGCCAACTGGATGGTTGGGCGTGAAGTCGGCTTCGCCCCCAACCGGGGCGAGGTGAAGCGCGGCGAAGTCCGTTTGGAACTCCAAGGCGTTTCCTGCGGCAGCGACCGCGGTACGCCTGGCTTGCGCACTGTCAGCCTGAACGTCCATGCAGGAGAAATCCTGGGGATCGCCGGCGTTTCGGGCAACGGCCAACGCGAGCTGGCCGAGGCCGTGACAGGCTTGCGCAAGGTGACAGGCGGGCACATCCGCCTGGAGGGGAAGAACGTTGCCAACCTGCTGCCTGCCGAACTGACGGAACGAATGTTGTCCTACATTCCCGAAGAACGCATGCGGGACGGCATGATCAAGGATTTTACTGTGGCTGAGAACATGATCCTGCGCGAGCATCACAAGCCGCCTTACTCGCACTCGGGGTTCCTCAACCTGGGCGCGATCGCCCGCCACTGCGACAAGCTGATCAGCCAATTCCATGTCAAAACGCCTTCGCAGGAAACACTGGCCAAGAACCTTTCGGGCGGCAACATCCAGAAGGTGGTCATCGCGCGTGAGCTTTCTCGCCAACCGCGCGCCATCATCGCCGCCCAACCTACCCGCGGACTGGATATCGGTGCGACCGAATATGTCCGCCAGCAGTTGATCGAGCAGCGCAACGCCGGCACGGCCATCCTGCTTATTTCCGAAGACCTGGACGAGATCCTATCGCTCTCCGACCGCATTGCGGTCATCTACGAAGGCCAGATTATGGACATTGTCCCGCGTGAGCAAGCCACGCCTGAAAAACTCGGCTTGTTGATGGCCGGCGTGAAAGAAGTAACTGCATAATTATTACATTTTTTAGGGAATTTGACAGAAAATAATGCTACAATAACATCACCATTGGTTCGGTGGTCGCTGCGGAAGAATCCCCCTCAGCGGCGTGGACAAAAGTCCTCGAAAAGTGCCGCCGTCCTGACGAAGGAGGTCGTTCCACCATGAACCTTTGGCAGCAATACATCCGTCCAACATCTGTTGTTGAGGCTGTTACTGCCCTCACATCCGCTCCAGGCCCGGCGTTGCCCCTCGCCGGCGGGACGGACATTTTGCTCGACCTGCAACAAGGTCGTCATTCCCCCGTGCACACAATTGTAGACCTGACCGAAATCGCGGAGATGAAACGTCTCGAACTGCAAGACGAGCGTCTTTTCATCGGCGCGGGCATGCCGCTCTCTCGCCTCGCCCGGGACCCGTTGGTTGTAACCCATGCCCAGGCCCTGGTCGAAGCCTGTGACCTGGTCGGCGGACCGCAGGTCCGCAACGTGGCCACGTTGGGCGGCAACGTTGCGCATGCCCTGCCCGCTGCGGACGGGACCATTGGCCTGCTGTGTTTGGACGCCGAAGCAGAAGTGGCCGGCCCGGGAGGGAATCGTTGCGTGCCTCTGCCTGAACTATTCCTGGGTCCCGGCAAATCGGCGCTGCAAAGCGGCGAGATTATCGTCGGGTTTTATATCGCACAACGAAAACCAGGACAGGCTTCTTGCTTCCAACGCATCATGCGTCCGCAGGGAGTTGCTCTGCCGATCATCAATCTTTCCATCTGGCTGGAGCGGGATGGAGATACGATCAACAAGATCCGGATTGCAGTGGGGCCGGGCGGCGCGGTGCCATTCCGTGCTCGCAAGGCGGAAGCCTATCTGGCGCGTAAGCCCTACTCTGAAGAAATATTCAATTCTGCTTTGGAAGCCCTGGTTGGGGAAGTCAAATTCCGCACCAGCGCCATGCGGGCTTCATCTGAATATCGCTATCACCTGGTGGCCTCGTTATTAAAAGATACGTTCGAAACCGCTTGGGAACGGGCTGGATAAGAACCCGTTGGTCGAGTAGTCCCGCGTGACTGCCGCGGGAAGTATCGAGACCAATCCGCTTGAAGAAAGCAAAAGACTACTTGATACATGGTGGTTTCGATACGCTCTTCGCAACGAACGCTCAGAGCTACTCAACCACCAGCTTCTTAAGGAAATAATTATGGAAAATCGAATCACCCTTACTGTTAACGGCCAATCCCACACCCTCACCGTCACTCCCACCGAAACCCTCGCCGACGCCCTGCGCAAGCGCCTGAAACTGACCGGAACCAAGATCGGCTGTGAAGAAGCGGAATGTGGCTCCTGCACGGTCCTGGTCAACGGCGAGCCGACGCTCTCCTGCGTCTACCCCGCCGCGCGCGCGGACGGCAAGCAAATCCTGACCATCGAAGGCCTGGCCAACACGCAAGACGGCAGGCTGGTTTTGCATCCGCTGCAGGAAGCTTTTGTCCAGCACGGCGCGGTGCAATGTGGATTTTGCATTCCCGGCCAGATTTTGACCTCTTATGCGCTGCTCAAACGCAACCCCAACCCCTCCTCGGACGAGTTGCGCCACGCGCTGAAAGATACTTTATGCCGTTGCGCGGGGTATCCCACCATCGAAAACGCGATTATGGACGCGGCCCATGCCTTGCAGACCGGCGAACCTGTCCGGCCGCCGCACATCCCCGATTCGGTCAATGCCAAGAACTTGATCGGCAAAAGCCAGGTCCGCCCGGATGCGGTCGAGAAGGTGACCGGCGATGCCCTCTACACTGATGATCTGGTATTCGACAATATGCTGTTTGCCCGCGTTCACCGCGCCGGTGTGCCGCATGCCCTCCTGAAAAGCCTCGATATCAGCAAAGCCAAAGCCCTTCCCGGTGTCGTAGCGGTATTAACCGCTGACGACATCCCCGGCGAACGCACCCATGGGCTGGTTGTATACGACTGGCCGGTGCTGGTCGGGATCGGGGAACGGATCCGTTATGTCGGGGACGCGCTCGCGCTCGTCGCCGCGGAAACGCAGGAGATCGCCGAGCAGGCCGCAGCGTTGATCGAAGCGGAGTTCGAGCTCCAGACTGTCATCACGAATGCCGTCCAATCTTATCAACCGGATGCGCCCAAGTTGCACGAGTCCGGCAATCTGCTCAAGCATATCAAGGTCCGCAAGGGCAACATGGACGAAGGCTTCGCCAAAGCGGACGTCATCCTGGAGCATACCTTCCACACGGCCATTACCGACCATGCCTTCCTGGAGCCGGAGTGCAGTATCGCCGTGCCGCTCGAAGATGGGCGCATGGAAGTGTACGTCGGTTCGCAGATCCCCTACCAGGACCGCACGCAGGTGGCGCGCGTGATGGGCTGGCCGGAAGAGCGCGTGCGCATCGTCGGCCAGTTGATGGGCGGCGGCTTTGGCGGCAAGGAAGATGTGATGGGCCAGATCCATTCGGCCATGCTGGCGGACGCCACCGGACGCCCGGTCAAGTTGCTCTTCGACCGTCACGAGAGCCTGGTGGTGCATCCAAAGCGCCACGCCACCCAGATCCGCGTCAAGCTGGGCGCGATGAAGGACGGCTGCATTGTGGCCGCCGAGACCGAACTGTATGGCGACACCGGCGCGTATGCCTCGTTGGGCGAAAAAGTCATGACGCGCGCCACCACGCACTCGGCCGGACCGTACGACATCGAGCACGTGCGCGCCGATTGCTACGCCATGTACACCAACAATCCGCCTGCCGGGGCCTTCCGCGGCTTCGGCGTCACCCAATCGGCCTTTGCGGTCGAAACCATGATGGACCGCCTGGCTGCAAGGCTTGGCATTGACCCGGTCGAGTTCCGCCGTATGAACGCGCTGCACGTGGGTAGCATTACCAATACAGGACAGTTGCTGCGTGACAGCGTGGGACTGGTGGAATGTATCGACAAAGTATCAAGTGCCATGTGCCAGGCGTCAGGTTTGCCGCAAGATGAGCTGTTCAAACCACACGTGACACCTGATACCCCACACCTGGTACGTTCGTGGGGCTTTGCCTCAGCCTATAAGAACACCGGCCTGGGCGGCGGCGCGCCCGACAAATCAGGCGCCGAACTGGAGCTTTACGATAACGGGACCTTTGAAATCCGCAGCTCGGCCGCGGAGCTCGGCCAGGGACTGGTCTCGGTCATGCAACTGATGGTGGCCGAAGAGATGGCTGTTCCCCCCCAGCAGGTCAAAGTGCTGGTGATGGACACCGACCTGACCCCCAACGGCGGCCCGACCACGGCGTCCCGCCAGACGTACGTGACAGGCAACGCCTCGCGCCTGGCGGCCATTACCCTGCGAGAAGCGATTTCGCGTTCGATGGCTGAAAAGTACGATATTGCTCCTGAAAAGATCCGCTTTGAGAACGGAAACGTACATGTCAATGGAACCACGCTCTCGTATGCGGATGTTGCCCGCGAAATGAAAGCTTCGGGCCAGCAGCCGCGCGCCCTGTACGAATACGAAGCCCCTAAGACCCAACCGCTCGGCACGGGCGGGGACATGCACTTTGCCTTTTCATTCGCCGCGCAGGCAGCCGAAGTGGAAGTCAACACGCTGACCGGCGAAGTCCGTGTGCTGCGCGTCATCGCCGCCAACGATGTGGGTACCGCTGTCAACCCGCTTGGCCTGCAAGGACAGGTCGAAGGCGGGGTGATGATGGGCCTGGGCAATGCCCTGACTGAGAACTTCATCGTCGAAGGCGGCTACGTTATCACAGACCATCTTGCTCGTTACCGCATCCCGTCTATCGTGCATACGCCGGAGATCATTTCGATTGTGGTCGAGCATCCCACCGCGGAAGGGCCATATGGCGCAAAAGGAGTGGGGGAGATATGCAGCATCCCGACCACGCCCGCCATCACCAACGCCATTTACAATGCGGTTGGTGTGATGGTGGATACGCTGCCGGTGGATCAAGAGAAGATCGCGATGGAGTTAGCTGGGCGGTAAATTCACAGCTGTTTTTACCACGAATCACAGAGTCACTGAGGTTCATACCTTCATTGTGACTCTGTGATTCTTTCTATGGGGTAGAGATAAAAACGTAACTCTCATCCTTTATACGGCTCTTCGATATAGATGAGAATGGTTCAGGCGCTCCAGGACACTGGCGATCATTGAAATAGTTCATAGCGGGGAAAAGTTGCGCACATTTTATTGAAATTTCAAACCCACTGAATTTTGATCTGATCTTCTATTCCCTTGAATTCAGGGTCTCCTGTGATTAAATGGGCTCCCTTTCTCTTTACCAGCCCGGCTGCATAACAATCCGCATAGGACATTTTGTGCTGCGATTTGAACCATGCCGCTTCCCGGGTCAGGTCCCAGTCTGCATCTTCGAATTGAATCCGTAAATCTCTCAATTCTTTGACAATCGTATCGGCATCTTCTACAGAAATTTCACGTGCCGTGATATACCACACCTCGCCAACATTCACCACCGATATAAAGACGGGAATCCCAGCTTCGTGAGCGCTTGCAAGCAAGTCGGCAATTTTTCCGCCTGCGGGTTCGTCTTCGAAATAAGCAATCACAGCCCAGGAATCCAGCACAAACGCCTTGGGTTTAGGTGGCATTTCAATAGTCCTTTTCCAGTTCTTTTTCGGCTTTCAGCGCTTTCATCAAACCTTTACCCTTATACTTGCCACGCAGGCTGTCAATATATTCTCGCGTAACAGGAGTCAGGATAATTCTTTTGTTGGCTTCATCCAGGTCGATCTGAATATAGGTTCCCTCTTTGATGCCTAACTTACGCCGGATTTTGGCAGGGATGACAACTTGTCCTTTCGATGTGGTAACAGTCTCCATAGTTACTCCTTTTCGGGGAAGTGTATCAAGTTGTTTTATGTAAGTCAATATGATAATAATTTACTCTTTTGTAAAAGACAGAAATATTTACATTATAGAAAATTCTGTGCTAGAAAAATCTTCACAGTAAACTGTGAACTCGGAGATTTTGTTTACCGTACAACGCTTTTCTGAAAAACTAGGGCAGGGCAAAGGCTCGCTATAAATCGATGAAATATCAGTACATCAGGGTAAAATAGAGCGAATCAAGAGAGGAACTGATGAGCAAATTCACTGGCTATCGCTGTTCGATTTGTAAGACAGAATACCAACCCGGGCAGGTGAGTTATGTCTGCCCGCGGGATGGCGGCAACCTGAACGTGATTCTCGATTATGAAAGCATCCGAGAAAAATACGAACCGGAGGACATCACCAGCAGGGCGGATCCTTCGCTTTGGCGTTATGCGCCCCTGTTGCCTGTCCCCGAGGTAAAAGGCGGTGGCACGCCGTTGCACGCCGTAGGCTGGACACCGGTCTTCAAAATGGACCGCCTGGCAGAGAAACTCGGCCTGCAACAGTTCTGGCTAAAAGACGAATCTCGCAACCCGACCGCTTCCTTCAAGGACCGCGCCAGCGCCATTGTTGTGGCGCGCGCCAAGGAAATCAAAGCCGAAGTAGTAGTGACCGCTTCCACGGGCAACGCGGGCGCGGCGCTGGCCGGCATGGCAGCGGCGGTGGGGCAAAAGGCGGTCATTTTTGCGCCAAAGTCTGCGCCGCCCGCTAAAGTGGCGCAACTGCTTATTTTCGGCGCCAAGGTGATGCTGGTGGATGGCACCTACGACGACGCCTTTGATCTTTCTATCAAGGCATCACAGGAGTTCGGTTGGTACTGCCGCAACACGGGCTACAATCCCTTTACAGCGGAAGGCAAAAAGACCGCGGCTTTCGAAATCTGGGAGTTTATGCAGAAAACCATTGGAACCTCGCCGTACACGCTCTTCGTTTCGGTTGGGGATGGCAACATCATTTCCGGCATCCACAAGGGATATAAGGACTTGCTGGAATTAGGCTGGATCGAGCAGGTGCCGCGCATCATCGGCGTGCAGGCCGAAGGGTCCGCAGCGGTGACCAATGCGTTTCGAGCGGGGACCGAGGAAATTGTTCCCGTTTCGGCAAATACCCTGGCCGACAGCATCTCCGTGGACCTGCCACGTGACGGCGTGCGCGCCGTCCGTGCGGCGCGCGATACCGGCGGAACCTACATCACGGTCTCAGACGAGCAGATCCTGTCTGGCATTGCGGAGCTCGGTAAGGTGGGCATTTTTGCGGAACCGGCCGGGGCGACGGCTTACGCCGGGTTGGTCAAGGCAGCCGGTTCGGGCGTGGTGGGAAGCGATGAACCTGTCCTGGTGTTAAATACCGGCAGCGGGCTGAAGGATGTCAAGGCAGCGATGCAGGCCGTATCCGGTGCTCCCGTGATCGAGCCCACCCTGGAGGCCGTCAAGAAACTGTTATGAACCGACAGTGGTCCGTGCAAACCCGCTATTTTGTGCTGGCCATAGCGCTGGTCTTGATGATTGCGCTGGGCTGGTATGCCCGCGCCATGTTCCAGCCTGTGATCGTTGCCGGGTTGCTGGCTTATTTGCTCAATCCGGCGGTCGGCTGGCTGAAGCAACGGACCCGCTGGTCCCATAAGGCCGCGGTCAATGTCGTCTACTTTGTCAGCCTGGCTGTGTTGTTAGCCATTCCGGCCACCGTGGTGCCGGTGTTATTAAACCAGACCGAAACCCTGACTGTGGACCTGGCGGATTTCCCCAACCAGTTGAAAACCTTTCTGGCGCAACCGATCCAAATTCTGGGTCTCCAGTTCAGCCTGAGCCGGTATCTGCCCGATTTCGGGCAAAGCTTTACGAATTGGATTGCTCCTTTGCCCGGAACCGCCCTGCATTTTCTGGAGGCAACCTCCCGGAACGTGTTGTGGGTGATTCTGATCGTGGTGACCGTTTATTATCTGTTACAAGATTGGGAAAGCCTGCGTGAGTGGTTGATACGACTCTGGCCCAGGGGGTACCGCAAGGATGCGCGCCGCCTCTTTCTCGAGGTCAAAACCATCTGGGCAGCGTACCTGCGCGGACAGCTTGCGCTCATGTTCTTCCTGAGCGTGCTTTATACGTTTGCATGGCTTATCATCGGCCTGCCCGGTGCTTTGATCCTGGGTGTCCTGACCGGTTTATTAAACATTGTACCTGAACTGGGCCCCTTCATTGCCGCAATGCTGGCCTTTATGGTTGCTCTGGTGGAAGGATCCTATTTTCTGCCGCTCTCAAATGTTTGGTTTGGTATATTGACAATCGGCCTGTACCTGCTCTTGAATTACATTAAGACTATCTGGATCCAGCCCCGTATCTTGGGATCCACGGTCCACATGCACGAAGGGCTGGTCTTTGTGGCAATCGTGGTAGCGATCTTGATCCAGGGAGTGCTTTTGGTCCTGATCATTATCCCGGTGCTGGCATCCGCCATGGTGATCGGCCGGTATGTGCGCAATCGTATTCTGGGACAGCAGCCCTTCTTTGAACCGGAAGAAGAGATTACGCCTCTTGAAATTGGGGTTGTAGAAGAAAAACCGGAAGATGTCATCCCGGTTCAGCCCGTGAAAGAATGAAATTTATGGCTATTACTTATTCGATTGTCGCGCCGATCTTCAACGAACTTGTCAACCTTCCCGAGCTTTACCGCCGGGTAAAGGAAGTGATGGATTCGACAGTCGAAACCTGGGAGCTCCTGCTCGTGGACGACGGCTCTACGGACGGTTCCACCGACCAAATTCGCGAACTGGCTGCAGCGGATGAACGCGTCCGGCCGGTCATCTTTGCACGCAACTTTGGGCACCAGATTGCAATTACCGCAGGCTGGGACTACGCGCGTGGTAGGGCGGTCATTACCATCGATTCTGACTTGCAAGACCCGCCCGAGGTGATTCTCGATTTGATCGAAAAGTGGAAAGAGGGGTATGAGGTTGTTTATGCAGTGCGCACAGAGCGTGAAGGGGAATCCTGGTTTAAGCTATGGACCGCGTCCCTGTTCTATCGCATCATCTACCGCATCACGGACGTCAAGATCCCGCTCGATACCGGCGATTTTAGACTGATGGATCGCAAGGTGGTAGAGGTGATCAAGACCATGCGCGAGCGCCATCGCTTCCCGCGCGGGATGTCCGCCTGGGTCGGTTTTAAGCAGGTCGGCGTGGAATACAAGCGCGCCGCCCGCCTGGCTGGGGAAACCAAATACCCTTTCAGGAAAATGCTACGCCTGGCTTTGAATGCCGTGACCAGTTTTTCCTACTTCCCTTTGCAGGTGGCGACTTATATCGGTTTTTTCGCGGCGGGGATTGCCATTCTGGCGATCCCGGTGGTCATTGTCATGCGCATGATGGAAGTGCAGGCTTTTATCGGCCAAGCAACCACCTTGATTTCAGTGCTTTTCCTGGGCGGCGTGCAGTTGATCTCCCTGGGCGTTTTGGGCGAATACATCGGTCGTCTATATGACGAGGCAAAGGGCCGGCCGTTGTATATTGTGCGTGAAGCGCCGGGAGAGTAGTAGGCCCCAATCGGTAACCAGTGGCCAGTAAACAGTAACCAGTCAAGAATAATCACTTATCATTAATTACAAGCGGTTCTCCGATCAGGGAAACCTGTATGGCCGGGAGCCGCATTTTCCTGGACGAAAATGAATCTGTCATTCCTTCGCGATAAAACTTTCATCCGTTCGATGCTGTCGCTGGCGATCCCGGTTGCGTTCCAGCAGTTGATCACGGCCGGTCTCAACATGGTGGACGTGCTGATGGTCGGGCAGTTGGGCGAAGCCTCCATCGCTGCATTGGGGCTTGCCAACCAGGTCTTTTTCCTGCTGATCTTGTTCCTGTTCGGCGTGACCAGCGGCATGGCGATTTTCACCGCCCAATTCTGGGGCAAGGGCGATCAGGAAGGTATCCGCAAAGTGCTGGGGATCTGCTTGACGGTTGCCATGGCCGTCGGCTTGCTGTTCACTCTGGCTGCAATCCTGAAGCCTGAAACCATTTTACGCTTTTACACGGAAGACGCCGAAGTCATCGAAATCGGCAGCAGTTACCTGCGGATCGTTGGTTTTTCCTACATTTTCATGGCGGTCACCACATCCTACTTTGCGGTCCTGCGCAGCATCACCTTTGTGAAAATGACGGTTGTCGTAAGTGTCATTGCTATCATTCTCAAAACCCTGCTGGGGTATCTATTGATCTTCGGGATCGGCGGCTTGCCTGCGCTGGGCGTGCGCGGCGCTGCTGTCGCCACAACCTTCGGCTGGATCTTTCAATGCGTCTTGATCATCGTCTTGGTATATGTCCTCAAAACGCCCCTGGCCGCCAACCCTCTGACCTTTTTCCGGTTCGAGCGCGCTTTCCTGGCCAAAGTCCTCAAGACGGCCATGCCTGCTGCAGCCAATGAAGTCTTCTGGTCTGTCGGGATAACTGTCTACAACATGGTTTATGCCAGGATCGGAACGGACGCCATCGCTTCTGTGCAGATCAACGCCACAATCGAAGATCTGGCCTTCGTGGTTTTTATCGGGTTGGGCAACGCCTGCGCGATCATGGTTGGCAACAAGATCGGTGCGAACGAAAAGGAGATCGCCTTCGAGTACGGCCGGCGGTTTACCATCCTGATTGTCCTGATGGCTTGGTTTGCCGGCGCTGTGATCCTTTCGGTCCGGATGCCCGTGATCGGCCTTTACGATATCTCCGAGCATGCGGCTATGAATGTTTTCCGGTTGATGACTGTTTTCTCGCTGACGGTCTGGCTGCGCGGAATCAATTTCATCCTGTTCATCGGCGCATTACGGGCCGGCGGGGATACGCGCTACGCGATGTTCATGGAACTGTTTTCCATCTGGCTGATCGGCGTTCCGGCCGCGCTGCTCGGCGGGTTCGTCTTGCACCTGCCGGTCTACGGTGTCTATATGATGGTGCTGTCGGAAGAAGTGGTTAAAGCGTTTGTCCTGGTCCGGCGCTATCTCTCGCGGAAGTGGATCCACGACCTCGTAAACGCGCCAGAAGCGATTTGAGTTCTTCCAGTCGTTCCCGGCTGGCATCCGACAGCAAGAGCGTCATCCCGAACGAGATCAGGATAACGGTGATCAGGAAAAAGACCGCTTCCTCAACGGGCAGATCTCCGATGAATACCTCTGTGGATTGGGACGGATCGATGGTCCAGGTTCCGGCGCCGATGGCGAGCGCATCCATCGCGGACAAATAACCGGCTCCCGTTAAAATGACGGTTCCCAACAACCGGCGCTGGTGCCACAAGATGTCGGCGCCAAAGGCGAGCTGCGGGGCGATGGCGGGCAGCGCCCAGGTCAGCGTGATGGCGAGATACGTACCGGGCTGCCAGCCCGAGAGCAGCGCGAGAAGGGAGGTAAACCAAAGGACGGCCAGCAGGCCCAGGGTCCAGGCGCGAAGCGGTTTGTTGGGTTGGAACGGGGTCTTTGGGACGAATATTTCCAACCGTGCCAGTGTCCACCACCACAGTCCAACCAGCAGCGTTTCCAGCACAAAGAAGGTGTATTCTTCCAGCGGGACATAACCAAAGACGATCCCAGTCACCAGGCCCGGGTTGTAGTACCACACGCCGGTGGCTACCAGGTAATTATCCCAGGGCGTGGTGTAGACCAGCGCCAGGATAATGTGGATAACAATCCCACGCCAGAGCCTGGCCCGATCGAAACCAGTCAACGCGCGATCCCTAGCCCGCCAATAGACAAAGAGCAGGAGCAGGATGGGAAGGATGAGAAATCGTAGGAGAAAGCCAAAGTATGTCATAGTGTAAATAGGGTAGATTTGGGAGACTAGAGATTAGAGACTGGCCTTGGCCACTAATCTCTAGTCTCTGTTCCTCCGTTCCACTTGCATTACCACCCCCGGCCGCGGCTCCAGCGTGGCGCCCATGTGGGGATGAATCTGATCCGCGTTGCGCGGGGTGAAGGAGAAGTTATTCAGCAGGTGCCCCAGGACGACGCGCGCTTCCGCCTGGCCAAAGGCCGCGCCGATGCAGGCTCGCGGCCCGCCGCCGAATGGGACGTAGGAGAAGGGCGGCGTTTTGCGGCCGCGCTCGAAGCGTGCTGGACAGAATTGGTCAGCGTTTTCCCAGATTGAGGGGTCTCGTTGGCTGAGGTAGATCGAATAGAACATGCGCGAACCCGCCGGAACCGTGCCTTCCTCAAATTCCATATCCTCCGCCACCATGCGATTGCCGATGTGGATAGGGGGGTACAGCCGCAACGCTTCCTTGATGACCTGGTCGAGCAATGGCGGTCGGTCCTCGTGTTCGAGATCGGTTACGAGCTGTTGGTGGATATCGGGGTGCTGGCCGAGCAGGGCGAAGGTCCAGGCCAACAAGGCGGTGGAGGTGTCATGGCCGGCGATCAGCATGGTCAGCATCTGGTCGCGGATGGTCTGGTCGTCGAGCCCGGCCTCGATCAGGTGCTGGAGCAGATCTTGTCCTTCTTTCTTCCCTTCGACAATGCTCAGGACAAGCTTTCTTCTTTCCTGAATAATGGCGTACAAATATGCGTCCAAAACCCGCAAATGCTTTTGATACCCTGGCCGGGGGATGTTTCGCCATAAAATCCAAGCCCCCGGGGAAATATATTGGATGGCTTTCAAAATGGGCTTCCAAATTCGCGGCAAATCGTCCCAGGCGTCCACGCTGAAGAGCGCCTGCATGATAATCAGCAGGGCGATCTTGCGGCTTTCGACCAGCATGTCCACGCTTTGGTCGTTTTTCCATCCCGCGGTGACCCGCTCTACCTGAAAGATCATCATCTGGGTATACCCTTCAAGTTGGGATGGATGTAACGATGGTTCCATCAGCTTTCGATAGTGGTCGTGCTCTTCGCCGTCGGTGACCAGCACGCCGCGCCGTAACAGGTTGGTGACTGGGTCGTGGTTACGCCAGAGCACTTTGTCCCGTTCGCTCACCAGCACCTTGCGGTTAGCTTCGGGGCCAAACACAACGTACGGTTTGAAGCCGGGCAGCGGGATCTGAAAGAAACGCCCGATTTGTTCAGCCATCACCTTCAATGGCCCAAGCGGGGAGCGGCCTGCCAGGAAGGCTTTCAGAGCAGCGAGGCCAACCTGGGAGGTAGGAATAGCATTCATCTCAGTCTTTCTCCAGGACATAACAACCGGCGTTGGTAGGATGGTCTTCGACCAGTGAGCCGGGTTTCACAGCACGAATCAGCCACAGGACCAACCAGTCCCCGCTGGCCGCCGTGGCGTGGAGCAGGCTGAACCAGAGAAGATCGCCGCTGCCGGTGACGATTGCAAAGAGAAAAGGAATGATTCCCAGCACCAACCCGGGCATGAAGGCACCCAAACGATAGGTGTTCACCTCCAGCGGTTCCTTCATGTGGGCGTAGGGAGTGAGCGTCTTCCACATGAATCCATACTGGATGGTGCTGAACGGTTTCTTGCCAAAGAACGCCCAGGCAAGTGCGTGAATGAGCTCGTGAACCGGGATCCCCGCCAGTATTAAAGTACCAAGGAGCACAGGGTTCAATTGTGCTTCCAGGGCCTGGTTTCCATGGATTCCGATAAAACTGGCAACTTGTAGAATTGCCGTTGGTATGCCGAGGAAGACGCCAAATAAATTCGCTTTTGCCATGGAAATAGATATGTCTCGCTTTTGATAAGCGCTCATGACTGCCCTTTTGAGATGAATCTGGCCTGTTTGTAAGCTTGCAGCGCCCGTCCCGGTGTCGGCTGTCCACTGCCGGCCGCCGTTGTTGGCCGCGGGGTCGCCGTCAGCCGTAAATCGCGTCGAATCCACCAGATCGATTTCATGCGCCGGACAATGTATCCGAGCAGGCTGGTGCCTTCCTGCGGGAGTTCGTAACGGGTGGTTTCAGTCGCGTTCATGGGATATCCTGACGATCAATGTCCTGCTTCTACAGGAATCGAGTTGGTGTTGTCCTCGTTCTCGAGGATCGGGTGGTTGAAAATCTTATTCCAGACGTAGAAGAACAGCCCAACCAGCAGGATGGCGCCGAACGCGCCGGGCGCCCAGGCCCCGAGCCGTCCAAGCAGGATGCCGCCCAGGGTAGGAGCAATGACACGCGTGGAGCTCTCAATGGAAGCGGACAAACCGAGAATGCCGCCAATTTCCTGCGGCTCGACCGCTTTGGTCAGCGCGCTGGAAAGGACCGTGTTGAGCACCCCGCCCGCAAATGCAGTCGGGGCCAGGATGATGAGCAGTACGATCACGGAAGGAGCCAAAGCCCAGCCCAGCAGAGAGAGCGCCATGATGCCCACGCTGACGAAGATGAGCACATCATCGCGGAAGCGCTCGCTTAAACGACCGACCAGCACGCCCTGTACGATGGCGGCCAGTACGCCGACGTAAGTCAGGATGAAACCGGTCTGGGTAGCGTCCAGGTTAAAGCGGCGCAGGGCGTAGAGCGCAAAGATGGTTTGGAAGGTGGAGAAGGCTAACCCGAAGAAAAAGCGCGTGATGAGCAGCGGTCCGCTGAAGGGGCGTTGGAGCGCTTCCAACAGGGCGGAGAAGGTCACGGCGGGGTGTTTGTTCGCGGCGGTTTCGCGCTTTTCGGGCGGCAGCGATTCGGGCAGCCACAACGCGACCATTAGCAGGTTAACCGTCACCAGCCCGGCGGCGACGAAGGCCGGGAGGGCATAACCCCACTGGCTGAGCAACCCGCCGCTGGCCGGACCGATAATAAAGCCCAGCCCGAAGGCGGCGCCGATCATCCCCAGGCCCTTGGCGCGGCTCTTAGCGTCAGTCACGTCCGAGATATAGGCCTGCGCCACGCTAATGTTGCCGCCGGTCAGACCATCCAGAATACGGGCGGCGAACAGGATCCAGAGTGCGTTGGCGAAGCCAAGTAACAAGAATCCGAGTAGAGTTCCGGCCAGGGACAGCAGCAGGATCGGGCGGCGTCCGAACCGGTCGGAGAAACGTCCCAGGATGGGGGCACCGATCAACTGTGCGGCGGCATAGGATGCCACCAGCAGTCCGACAACCGTATCGCTGGCGCCAAAAGTTTCGGCGTAGTATGGCAGCAGGGGCAGGATCAACCCGAAGCCGAGCAGGTCGATGAACACGATTAAGAAGATGGATGCAAGTGGTTTGTTTTTCATGTTTACTTTCGAATTTTCTCGGCGTTGATCGTCTTCAAAATTTGAAATAGTTCCTCATTATCAGGAATATCGCTCATAGAACGTCCGTAATGGACATAGCGAGCGATTCCATCTTTGTCGATCAGAATCTGGGCCGGCAGTCGCCCCAGTTTGAACAGGTTGACTTCCTGCCCGTAGCGTTTCAAGACGCTGTGTGTGGGGTCAGGCAAACCGATGAAGGGCAACTGGTGCGCGTTCCAGTACGTCCCGAAGGAATTTGCATCTTCGGGTCCAACCGCGATGATCTCTGTTTCCAAAGCCTGGAATTCATGATAATCCTGGCGCAACTGCGCCATGTGCCGCTGGCAGAAAGGTCATATGAATCCGCGGTTGAAGACCAGCAAGACGTTCGTTTTGCCCTCGAAAGGCTGAAAGCCGGACAGTTCGTCCACTGTAATCGATCAAGCTGAAATCGGGCGCGAGGTGGTTAATTTGAACATGGCCAGCCAACCAGGACATCGCTTGGTTGTTGTCGTGGTCTGGATATGTGGGTGTGAGTTTCTTTCTCGCAAGAGCTTTTTTGGTTGCCCAGCTGGTGAATTTTAAGAGAAGGCTCATAGGTCAGTCTGTCTAAACATTTTCAGGCAGGGGTTCGCCCAAGTCATTGGCCTGATTTCTCAACCACTCCGCGATGGGTTGGCCTTCCTTGCCCATGGTCGAATCAATGGCTTGGGCGTACGATGTTAAAAATCCACTCAGGCTTTCAGCGTTTTGGAGGTGTTCCTGCAACAATCCTTTGATCCACTCTATTTCCAGACGCAGGCCATCTATATATCCCAGGGAAAGAGCGGAAGATAAGTTGTTTCCCGTCTGTTGGATGGCGATCGTTGAAAATTCGATCGGAATGCCGATTTTGATGGTCTCCGTGAGCGTATATGTGTCGATCATCGGCCGGTTGCGGTGGAACGATTTACTTAATTTGATATCCTCTTCGCTGACCGGCACAACGCCTTTTAGAGGCAGATCCGAGGTCAGCAGGGTTTCGGTCGATTGCATTGCTTCTGCGATGGATTCTCCCAAAAAATGGGCCGGGATGCGTTCGCGCAAGGCGGGAAGCAGGTTGAAAATACGGCCGCCGTACGCGACCCGTGCGCCGGTGGCGTTCAGGTAGCCTGCTGTTTCACGTAGTCCATTGGCGGATTGAAGCTGTTGGACTGAGAGAATCACAAGGTTTGGTCTGACAGACAGGATGGTTTCGTTAAATCGCTGGATCGGCACATTGGCTCCCAGGTAGACGACTTTTAGCCCGCGGCGGCGAAGCAGGAGAGAGAGCAGCAGCGGGGTGAAGGTGTGTTGCTCTCCTGCCGGGCAGCCGATTACAGATCTCTGCGGACGGGTAGGAGAAGGCGCCGCTGTGATCAGCGCATCCAGGCGGCGTTGGGCCAGCGCCGAGGTGAAGTGTTCTTGTTGGACGCTGGCTTCAGCGCGGTACCACATTTCGCCGATTTCGTTTAAACCACGTTGCAATACTTCGATGCAGACCGTTTCCGTGGGATGTAACGCGAAGGCCTGGTTCAATACCTGTTCGGCGCCATTTTCGTTGAAATTCAGGCAGGCCTGCAGCCAGACTTGCCGGATGGAGTCCAGGTTTGCGCTGGGGATGGAAAAAGTCCCGTTGACGGATTCAGGCAGCGGGTCCTGGCCGGATTCGGTCAGTTCGTTCCACAGGTCCACGGCGTGGGAAATGCTCAGCCCTTCGCGCTGTCTGGCCATCAGCCATTTGATGATTGCGATATCGCGTTGCGAGTACAGACGGTGCCCACCGGGCGTGCGATCGGGCATGGGTAACCCGTAGCGGCGTTCCCAAGCGCGCAGTGTGTCGGCGGCCAGGCCTGTCTCTTGTAAAACGGCTTTCAAGTTAAAGGTGGGTGTAGTGCTGATGGGCATTGTTCCTCCGGAAAAGGGGATTAATCGGTGGCAGCTGCAACTGCGTTGACCATATTTTGTACAGTTATTGTACCCTTTTCCAGCAGAATCCGCTCGGTGGTTAACTTGGCGGAGAGCAGCACGATCGGCAGGCCGGTACCGGGATGGGTGGAAGCGCCGGCAAAATACAAATTCTTGTATTTTTTGTGCCGGTTCTGCGGCCGCAGGTAACCGACCTGCCAGAAATTGTGGCTCAGTCCAAAGGCGGCGCCCTTCTCCAGGTTGAACCGTTCTTTCCAGACCTTAGGCTGGTAGACGATCTCGAATTTGAGATGGTTCTCCAGGTCATTGATGCCCATCTCCTTGGACAGCCGCTTGAAAACGGTTTTCCGGGCTCTGTTGACACGCTCGTCCCAGTCTTGTTCGGAAGCCGCGTCCAGGTGGCCGACCGGGACCAGCACGTAGAGCGTATCCTGCCCCTCGGGAGCGGCGGCCGGATCGGTGCGGGCCGGCGCGTGGACATAGAAGCTGGGTTCATCCGGCAGGCTGTGATCCTGGAAGATCTGTTCGAAGGAGGCCTTGTACTCGCCAGCCAGGAAGACGTTGTGGTGGCCGATCTGCGAGTATTGTTTGTCCACCCCCCAGTAGAACATGATCGTGGAGCAGGTGTAGAGTTTCTCGTCCAGCTCTTTGGCCGCAGCGGCATCTGGCAGCAGTTCCTTGTAGATGTAGGGCAGGTCGGCATTGCCGACGACGATATCTGCCTCGAACACCCGGTTGTCCTGGGTAATCACACCTGTCGCCTGGTCCCCTTGGGTCAAGATTTTTTTTGCCGGCATGTTGTAGAGGAACTTCACACCCAGCTTTTCGGCAACTTTCACCAAAGCCTGGATACCCGCGTACATTCCGCCCATCGGATACCACACGCCCTCGGCCAGTTCGGTGTATTGCAGCAGGGAATAGGTGGCTGGGGCATCGTACGGACTAAGCCCTAAATACATGTTTTGGAAGGTGAAGGCGGCTTTCAGGCGCTCGTCTTTAAAGAAGCGCCCGGTGTTGCGGTAGTGCTTGCCCAGGGCTTTCAATTTAAAGATCAGTGGCAGGTTCTTCAGGCTAAAGTAATCGAAGATGCTGAAGAAGTTCCGCCCCACGAATTTTTCAAGCGAAATCTTGTAGTGCTTCGCGCCCTCGGCGATGTAATTCAGGAAGCCGGTAAAAGCTGTTTTTTCCACGGCTTCGAGTTGGGTTTGCATGTCGCCGATGTTTGATGTCAGTTCCAGTTGCAGGCCATCGCCGAAATGGACCTTGTAAGTGGGGTCGATCCGTCGCAGGTCGAGATGGTCGCTCATTCTTTCGCCCAGGAAAGCAAAGGTCTCTTCCCAGACCTCCGGCATCAAGAACAGGGTCGGGCCGATGTCAAAGCGGTGCCCGTCTTGGACGATCTGGTTGCAGCGGCCACCGGGGGTTTCGTTCTTTTCGAGCACGGTCACGTTGTACCCGTTTTTGGCCAGCCGGGCGGCGGTCGCGATCCCGCCTATCCCGGCCCCGATCACAATAGCATTTGGTTTTTGTTGCATGTTTCTCCTTACAATCCCTCCCCCTGAAAGGGGAGGGGCGGATGGGGTCGATCTTGTTACCCGTATTATACACATTGTCTATATTTTGTCAAGTAATATATAAACAAAACCTTGACAAATTGGACAAAACCTGTATACTTAGATTATTGATATCTGCTCAGGCTTGTACAAAAGTAGGGTAAAAACGGTGTGCGTGGGGGCGTACGCCCCATTTCCCCCTCATCTTGTCAAGGTAAAACCATTCAATCCTTGGAGGTACTTATGCAAATTGATGCTCGCTGGGAAAACCAACTGCTCGCCCTGGCCGGAAATGTTCCTCACCCTTCCAGTCGGCCGTTCTTTTCATACTGGGCTGGCGATGCCTCCCTACGCAATGCATACGCACACGCCCAGGAAATCACCCGGGAGCACAGCAAATCCTTTTACCTGGCCTCCCAACTCCTGCCGGAAGAGAAGCGTTCCGCGGTCCGTGCCCTGTATGCTTTTTGCCGGATTGTAGACGACATTGTGGACGAAGATACCGTAGAAGAACGAGACGCGCACCTGGACTACTGGCGGGAGGCTGTCCAATCCGCTTCGTTACGCGGACGATGACCTGGTCGCAGCCGCATGGACCGACACCCTGACCCGGTATCACATCCCGCGCCACTACGCCCTGCAACTGATCGACGGCGTCCAACGCGACATTACCCAGACCCGCTATCAGAGCTTCGAGGATCTGGCCACCTACTGTTACGGCGTTGCCTCCACTGTGGGATTGATGAGCATGTATATCGTCGGGTTTAAATCCAACGAGGCAGTCCCCTATGCGATCAAACTGGGAGTAGCCCTGCAAATGACCAACATCTTACGCGACGTAGGCGAGGACTTCCGCAACGGACGCGTGTACCTGCCGCGGGATGAGCTGGCCCTGTATGGCATCCGCGAATCGGATATTTCCGCCGGCAACGTCAGCGATGCTTGGCGGCTGTTCATGAAGTTCCAGATCGAGCGCACGCGAACGCTATATGAAGAAGCCTGGCCGGGCGTAAAAATGCTCGAGCGCGAAGGGCAGCTGGCGATTGGCGCAGCCGCTGTTTTCTACCAGGGCATCCTGGATGCGATCGAGGCAAACGATTACGACGTGTTCAACAAACGCGCCAGCTTAAGCGCCTGGGAGAAGATCAGCCGGATCCCCTCGCTGTGGTGGAAAATTAAATCGTTTTAGCAATTTCTCCTTTTTGGCAAAGCAGCCCTGAACCTCAGGGCTGCTTTTCTTCCCTTATTCTTGTGTTGCAGTTAATTGCAGGTGTTGTATACTCGGAGAAAATACGGAGGGCTACATGCCTATATCATTTTGATACGGTCCTTGACCGTCGTTCCACCAATTCTATTAAATGGACCCAATATCCCGAAAACGTGCTGCCTTTATGGGTCGCGGACATGGATTTCCAGACCCCGCAACCGATCCTGGATGCGCTCCATGCTGCTCTAAAGCAAGGAGTATTGGGCTACGAAATTCCGTCTCGGGCTTTGTTCGAAACCGTGGCTGCCCGCATGGACAGCTTGTACGGTTGGAAGATCGAGCCGGAGATGGTGGTCGCTACCCCGGGCGTGGTCAGCGGGTTTAACGCCGCCGCGCGGACGGTGTGCGCTGCTGGCGAAGGGGTGTTGATGCAGCCGCCGGTCTACTTCCCCTTTTTGAGCGTCCACGAAAATATCGGGCTTACGCGTCAATTTGCTCCCCTTGTCAAGAAAACCGATGGGAACATCCTCCACTACGAGATCGATTTTGAGGCCTTTGAAGGGGCCATCAGCTCGGGGGACGCGCGCACGCGCCTGTTCCTGTTGTGCAACCCTCACAACCCGACCGGGGACGCGTTTACAACAGAACAATTATCCCGCCTGGCCGAAATCTGCATGCACAACGACGTTCTGATCTGTTCAGACGAAATCCACAGCGAGTTGCTGCTGGGCGATACCCGACACGTCCCGATTGCCACGCTTGCTCCTGAAATCGAGGAAAAAACCATCACGCTCATCGCGCCCAGCAAAACCTTCAACACGGCGGGGCTGTTTTGCGGCTTTGCCATCATCCCTGACCCCCAGCTGTGTGAGCGCTACCGCAAAACCGTCGAGCAGATGACCCTGCACGTCAACAGCCTGGGACAGATCGCTGTCCAAACCGCCTTTTCGGGCCTCTGCGATGATTGGCTCGCAGAGCTGCTCGTTTACCTGACCGCCAACCGCGATTTTGTGACCCGCTTCGTCACGGAAAACCTGCCGGGCATTCGCCTGACGGTTCCACAAGGGACCTATATGAGCTTGCTCGATTGTAACCCTTTGATCGAATCCGGCCAGATCAGCGGTTCTCCTTTTGATTTCTTCCTGCAGGAAGCAAAGGTGGCCTTAACCGACGGCGCTCAATTCGGTCCCGGTGGGGAAGGGACCGTGCGCCTGAACTTTGGTTGCCCGCGCAGCTTGTTAGAACAAGCGTTGCTGAGGATGAAAACTTCGTTAACGCTGATAATGTTTCCAACAGCTTTTCTTGCGTAGACTATAATTCCAACTGTTAATTCAAGATGGGCTTCACCGTTTCTGGCGGGAATAATAGCGAAAATTGGGGATTGAGCGCGTGTACACGCGCTCAATCCCCAATTTTTGGGCCTCTATCCCGTTAGTGTCGGGAGAACCTTAAAACGTGGTTGTGACACTGGAGCTTTAATGAGTGAGAAACTTAACTATTCGATGGTACAGGACTTTTTGATCGAGCTTGTCCCGGAGCGGGGAGCCGAGATGGGGGAAATGGAAAGATACGCGGAAGAACATGACTTTCCCATTATCGGCCCGGCTGCCGGATACACCTGTTACCAGATCGCGCGCATGATCGGCGCCAGGTCCGTGTTTGAAATGGGCTCCGGTTACGGCTACTCCACCGCCTGGTTTGCCAAAGCGGTAGCAGAAAACGGGGGTGGAGTCGTCCATCACACTGTCTGGGATGAAACGCTCTCTAAAATGGCGGCCGGCCATTTGTCCCGGATGGGATATGAAGGGATGATCCATTACCACGTTGCAGAAGCGGTAGAAACGCTTCAAGAAATGCCCGGACCGTTCGATCTCATCTTCAACGACATAGACAAACAGGCTTACCCTAATTCATTGCCGTCCATCAAGGAAAAACTGAAACCCGGTGGCGTCTTGATTGTTGATAATATCCTGTGGAGCGGACGGGTCTTCGACGAATCAGACGATTCTGCTTCCACCGAAGGCGTGCGCGAGCTGACCCGCCGCATCACCGGTGACTCCGATTGGATCGTCTCGCTGCTGCCTGTGCGCGATGGTCTCATTGTCGCTTACAAAAAGGGCTCTACCGTTTCCGACGGGAAAAATACCGAAAATTAGGGTGTCAGCGCGCGTACGCGCGCTGACACCCTAATTTTCGGGCCTCTATCCCGTTAAAAACGGGAGAACCACAAAAAGTAACAGGAGCCAGGTCAAAATAAGGGAAGTGGGACGGGATGCCATCCCGCCCCACTTCCCTTATCTACATCATGGTCGAAAGATCAAAACAGCGCGTTCGGGCAGAGGGGATTGAAGGGGGCTTTCTCATCCAGGGGATAAAACCAGCGCACGTACCAATGAAGGCTGTCGTAACTGAGCGCCTGGCCGACCGGGTTTCCATCTTCGTCAACGCCGGTCTGCTGCATCAAGGTGATACGCCAGTTGAACACGGAGCAATTTGGCAGGTGGTAAAGCTCTTCCGGCAAGGTAAACCGGGTTCCGCGCGTGGAATACTTCACCAGGAAATTGGTTTCCTCGTAGTCATAATCCACCGTCACCTGGTAGTACTCGTCTGCAGCCAATTCCTTGACCGGCTCCCATTGTAGGACGATGGGCTGTTCCAATCCCGTAAAGATGGCTCCTAATTCAGGGCTGACCAGCCTGGGTTGGGGGAGCAACGCGATCAAGGGTTCCGGCGCGACACCCTCAACCTGGATATTCGGGTCGATGTCAAAACTTTCTAACAACGCTTCATTTGCATCCAAGCCTTTAGGCGCATTAACAACGGTGGTGGAAAGGGCGTAGGTCTTATCCACTTCGGGAGCATAAAAGACCGTCCACTCCATCACAGTGTAATACAACTGCCCGCGGGCCGGGGCTTCCCAGGCATCCCAGTGTTTGAACTGCGTGCGCTTGAACTCTCCGATCTCACGGACCGGGGTGAATCCCAAATAGCCTATCTCATCCAACAAGAACGAGCGCACGGCTTCCGGGCTATCGAGGTTGAAATTTCCCTTACGCCACTGGACTTCTACCCAATTTTCCGGAAGGACGTGTTGCGACGGGATTTGTCCGCCCCAGCGGATCAATCCGTTTTCGGTATCGCCACGCTCGCCCACAATCGATGGCGTGATGCCCATTAAAGTGGGCGCGTCCAGCCAGAAGCCATATTTGTGGTACAGGATTTCACTATCTGAATAGTTGACCTGAATATCGCTAACCTTTTTCCCTGTCTCCTCGAGCGTCTCCGCTTCTACTTCTACCTTCCACAATCCTTCTTGCATATGATGGGGGACTGTCCAGGAATCGCTGCGATATACCTGGCCATCTCCAAAGGTAGCAGGTATAGTTGCTACCACCTGCCCAGCGGGGTCATTGAAGGTGACCGTCACGACCGCATCTTCCACAGGTTGATCCTGCTCATCTGTCACACGCACAATGGCCTTGGTAGTCTGGCCCATATCGATTGCCGAGCTTTCGTTTGGATAGAGCAGGCTGACGTTCAAGTTGCCCCTTTCGAGAGGCGTAGCTGTGGCTGAAGGAGCTGCGCTAGACACAGGCGCCGCACAGCTGGTCAACAGGAAGAGGCCGGTCCAAAACCAGCATAGAAGGTTTCTCTTTTCTATCAAATCGTTAAATCTCCATTTCAGGTGAGATCTTTCCATTGGAACGAGCAGCGAGTATACCACCTGGTTTTCAATTGGTAAATTTCTCTGCGAATTTTGGTTACAATGGAAGTATGGATAAAACTGCACTGTTAAACGTTGTCCACCGGAAAAAAGTTCCAAAACCCTGGGAAGAGGCTGAAAAAATTCCCTGGAACGATCCCGACTTCAGCCGGCGCATGCTCAAAGAACATCTCTCCCAGAAGCACGATGCCGCCAGCCGGCGCACGGCTTTGATCAAAAAGCATGTGGATTGGATCCATAGGTTTGCCCTGGACGAAAAGCCATCTCGCATCCTCGATCTGGGATGCGGTCCCGGCCTGTACTGCGCGCGACTTTCCGCGCTCGGGCATGCCTGCCATGGAATCGACTTTTCTCCCGCTTCCATTGCGTATGCCCTTAAAAACGCCTCGGAGGGCTGTACCTACACCCTCGCGGACATGCGCAGCACGGATTTTGGATCCGGCTACGATCTGGTCATGCTGATCTTTGGCGAGTTCAACGTTTTCAAATCGGAAGAGGCACAACAGATCCTGGATAAAGCCTGCCGGGCGCTCAACCCTGGCGGAAAGCTGCTGCTAGAGGTTACAACCTACGACGCTGTATACGAGTTGGGCAACCAGCCTGCAACCTGGTACTCGGCTGAGAACGAGCTCTTCGCCGAAGGGCCACATCTTTGCCTGATGGAATCCTTCTGGGACGATGACCAAACCGTGGCCATTGAGCGCTACTATATTATCGATGCTGCCAGTGGGGAGGTGACATCTCACTCTGCCAGCACGCAGGCCTATGAAAACGATGAGCTGGCGGATATGCTGCTCCGGGCAGGGTTCCGAGCGCTGGATTTCTACCCTTCTTTAACCGGAAAACCGGCTACCCTCACTGAAATGATAGTGATGTTGGCGCAAAAATGAAATTGATTGTCTTCTCCGGTTTGCCCGGCACAGGCAAAAGCGCCCTGGCTGAGATGGTGGCGCGCGAATGCTGCATTCCAGTTTTCGCAAAAGATTGGCTGGAAGCCACGCTGGTGCGCTGTGAGCTGACGCCCATGAGGCAGGATAAGCCGTTAGGATCGGCCGGTTATGAACTTCTTACGGTTTTAGCGGAACGACAGCTCATGCTTGGACAGTCTGTCATTTTAGATAGTGTTACCAGTACGAACTCCATTCGCACAGCCTGGAAACAATTGGCAGAACAATACCATGCTCGCTGGGTGGTGATCGAATGCATCTGTTCGGATGAGGAGATCCACCGTATGCGGCTTGGAAAATCGCCAACGTGGCATTCCCGGATGGCATGAACTTGAATGGTCTGAAGTACAACGAGTTAAGAACCATTACGTGCCGTGGGATGAAGAACGATTAATGATAGATGCTATCCATCCTTTGGAAGAAAACTTAAAAATCATCTTTGAATCATCTAATTGGCGAAGGAAAATAAGAAATGAAAATACTTTTCATTGGAGGCACGGGCCTCATCAGCTCGGCCTGCTCAGACCTGGCGGTTCAACGTGGTATGGAATTGTTCATTCTGAACCGGGGTCGTCTCGAAGAAGCATCCCGTGCCGGACGGCGCAGCCCTGCTACAGGGGGATGTGTACAACGATGAAAATGGCGTGGCTGAGTTGCTCGCAGGGCACCACTTCGATGCCGTCGTGGACTGGATCGCATTTACTCCCGGGCGATATCGAACGCGATCTCCGCCTGTTTCGTGGGACGACCGATCAGTTCGTTTTCATCAGTTCTGCCAGCGCTTACCAAAAGCCCCCGCAGCATTACATCATCACCGAGGAAACTCCCTTTGGAGAATCCCTTCTGGGAGTATTCCCAGAACAAGATCGCCTGCGAAGAACGCCTGATGCAGGCATATCACCAGGACGGCTTCCCGGTCACGATCGTGCGCCCCTCGTTGACGTACGGCCCGAGCCAGATCCCGCTTGCCATGGGAAGCTGGTCCCATCCCTACACCATCGTCGACAGGATGAAGCGCGGACAAAAGGTGATTGTCCCAGGCGATGGCACCTCGCTGTGGGTTTTCACCTGGAACGAAGATTTTGCCATCGGCTTTCTCGGTTTGTTAGGAAATAAGGCAGCGGTTGGCGAAGACTTCCAGATCACATCGGATGAAGTTCTGACTTGGAACCAGGCCTATCGAGAAGTCGGGCGAGCGCTCGGCGTGGATCTTCAGCTTGCCCACATCTCGTCATATTTAATTGCCGCCTATGACGAACACAAATTCGGAAGCTTGATCGGCGACAAATCCAACAGCGTGGTCTTTGACAACAGCAAGATCAAACGCTTTGTCCCTGAATTCGAATGTAAGGTTTCTTGGGCGGAAGGTATACGTCGATCAATTGCCTGGTTCGAGGCCGATCCCGCTCGCCAGACGGTCGATCACGAGGCCGACCAACTCTGGGACAGGATGATTTCTGCCTACGAGAAGGCCTTCCCTAACGATTAATCAAAAAGGCGGACGGGTTTGTTTTACCCGTCCGCCAGCTCTTACTTTATATCCATTCTTGCCGAGGAAAGAGTGGCGATACCTTGTTTTCGTCAGGGGGACGTTTGGTTTGGGCCAGTAGAGCAGCCCAATCCCAAGATGAAGTTCACCCGGTCTTTCCTCTTAGTTGTATTATCGGTTCGATACGCACCTCCTTTCGAAATAAGAAAGCGACTATCTAAAATCATCATACAATAGAATCCTGTGAGATACATTAAAAATTCCTGCCAGTTTTGTAAACGATTTCCCTACGCTTGTGAGTTTCTTCCTTCATTATTCGATTGGTCCGCAATGTTTAATTGTGCGATATAATACAAGTTGTCTGACAACTTCTTCCCCCTTAAGGAGCTTCCCAGAATGACCACCATTGATCTCACTATCCAAGACGAACGCCGCGCGCGTGCTATTCAGCGGGCCCGCGAGCGTAATATCATTATTCCAACCTACGCCCAGATGAAGGATCCCTCCAAGATTCCGGCCAGGATCAAAGAAGAGCTGAAAGGCGTTGGGTTGTGGGACGTGGATCCACGCAACCTGTTCCGCATCACCTGGCACAACGAGCCTACTTCCAGCGGCGGCGGGTTTGGCGGCGTCAACTATCTCGAACTGCCCAAATCACTGACCGGCGTCGATGCGCGTATCATCGTACTGGTGGGGAAGTGGTTCCCGACCGGCGCGCACAAGGTAGGGGCGGCGTTCAGTTGCCTGGTCCCGAGGCTGGTCACCGGCCAGTTCGACCCGACCACCCAGAAGGCGGTCTGGCCCTCGACCGGCAATTACTGCCGCGGCGGCGCCTACGATTCCGCTCTGCTGGCCTGCGAGTCGATCGCTATCTTGCCGGAAGGTATGTCTAAGGAACGCTTCGAGTGGCTGTCCAGCATCGCCGGCGAGACGATCAAAACCCCCGGTTCCGAATCGAATGTAAAGGAAATCTTCGACAAGTGTTGGGAATTGCGCAACTCCGGCCAGGACCTGATGATCTTCAACCAGTTCGACGAGTTTGGCAACTATCTGTGGCACTATGAAGTAACTGGCCATGCCATGGAAGAAGTCCTTCAGCAGGTTATGGGACCCAACGACCGCTATCGCGGTATGGCCTCTGCCACGGGTTCCGCCGGGACGATTGCCAGCGGCGACTACATGAAGCAGGTCTTCCCCGACAGCAAGATCGTGGCCAGCGAGGCTCTGCAGTGCCCGACCCTGCTCGAAAACGGCTTCGGCGCGCACCGCATCGAGGGCATCGGCGACAAGCACGTCCCCTGGATCCACAATTCCAAGAACACCGATATGATCGTTGCGATCGATGACCAGGCGGTCGTTAACCTTTCGCGGTTATTCAACGAAGAATCCGGCCGGGCTGTATTGGCCGAAAAGGGTGTGCCGGAATCCCTAATCTCCAATCTAGATCTTCTAGGCTTCTCCGGAATTTCCAATGTACTTTCCGCCATCAAAGCCGCGAAGTACTATGAGATGGGCGAGAACGACATCATGCTGACCGTGCTGACCAACTCGATGGAACTCTACCGCTCGCGCCTGCACGAGATGCACCAGGAATTTGGCGAGTACACCGAGAAAGACGCTGCTGCCGACTTCGCGCGTTACTTGCATGGGCAGTCTACCGATAACCTGCTCGAGCTGCGCTACACCGACCGCCGGCGTGTTCACAATTTGAAGTACTTTACCTGGGTGGAGCAGCAGGGCAAGTCCTACGAAGAAATTCAGGAGATGTGGTACCAGCCGAATTACTGGGAAGCGGTCCAGGGGCAGGTTGGAGAGATCGACAACCTGATCGAAGAGTTCAATGAGGAAGTAGGGCTCCTTTAGATCCCAGAAACCGGGCTGACCAAAATCAGCCTGGTTTTTTCATCCGCTGATCCGAAACCTGCACATAACTAATTTGTGCTGTCTGATACGATGCGTCGGTGCTAAAATCAGCAAAATTTTGATTTCGGTGAAGGATACATGGCTCTCATTCAATTTACCCGCAACTATAACGATGAAAGCACATAGGTCTTTCTTTCTGTAAACTTATTATCTATTTGCCTTGACAAATTCTCCTCCTCGTTCTATAAAAAGAATGACAAATCAGATTCAGGAGGTAGATATGGCTAGTGAGCGAAAAAGAGAGATCAAACGGCGCCGGCATCGCAAGGCAAAGGTTAAGAAATTGCGCAGTCAGATTGCGCAGACAAGCAATAAGGCAGACAAGGAAAAACTTGCTGCCAAGATACGGAGGGTCAGCCAGACCGCGCCTTTCGAATGAAAAAGCAAAACGGGAGCGTTAGCTCCCGTATTTGAATCACAATTTCAGTGGAGCGTGGAGCACGATGCTGTCTCGCTGAATTCGGTGCCTGGAACTCTTAAGGCTATAATAGAGCTATGATTTCAGAAACCGACCTGGTCCTTGTCTGTCTGATGCCGGCGCCCCGGGATATGGATATCGCCCGGCTGCTGGGCTGGTACCGCATCCCGCTGCGGACGGCGCCCAAAGTGGTAGCCGTGGATACCCTGGCTTTTTACCAACCGGGGAGTTTTGCCGAGCGCGCTGGACGGATCGAATTCACCGCGCCGGTGCGTGGACATGAACTGGCCACGCGAGCCGAGTTGCTCAAAGATGAAGCCAATCACCCACGCGCCAACGAGGAATACTTCAAGGTCCAGATCGGGCCACTCGAACGCCTCAGCAGGCCGATCGTCGCAGAAAAGTGGCGGCGGCTCACCTTCTTATATACCACTGGCGAATACTTGCTCAAGGCGCAGACAATCAACGATCTCGTTGTTCATTCTGATGAGAGGATTTCCTTGTGGCAATCTTTGCGCGAGAGGGCTGAGCAGAACCAGGGGTATCATGTGGATATGCCGGATGATATCGATCCCTCTGTCTTGATGGCCTTGCTTGGCATCAAAGAGCTGCGAGGAAGTTATGAGTCGAATGAGGTCGAATGGTAGAGAAGAAAACAGACGAAAGCTCTCAAACCCCTGAAGAACCTGTCTGGACGTACCGCGGTTACCAGCTCAAGGCGAGTGAGTTCACCAGCGCGATGGTGCATTTGTTTCGCGCTGAAGTATCACGCGCCAATGTCTGGCGCATGCGGCTGGATACGACCACAAACTGGGCGGTTGTCACCACGGGCGCGTCGATCTCGCTGGCCTTCACCGAGTCTTCCATCAGCCATATTGTGCTCATCCTCAATCTCTTGCTGGTTACCGTTTTCCTGTTGATCGAAACGCGCCGCTACCGATACTACGAGCTGTGGAGCTCACGAGTGCGTTTGATGGAAACGGACTTCTTTGCTGCCATGCTCGTGCCCCCGTTTCATCCTTCTCCGGATTGGGCGGAAGCCCTGGCTGAAAACCTGTTGCTTCCACACTTCCCGGTTTCCAACTTGGAGGCGTTGGGACGCCGCCTGCGCCGGAATTACCTCTGGATTTATTTTATTGTTGGGACTGCCTGGATTGCGAAGTTATGGCTCTTTCCGGCGCTTGCAAGCAATCTTACCGAGTTGGTCGCGCGTGCCGGCGTAGGCCCGGTCAGCGGACGGTGGATTGTGCTCGGTTCTTCGTTCATGTACGCGGCTGTCCTTGTTATTGCCCTGGCAACCGTCGGATTGCGGCACTCCTCCGGGGAGGTGTTGCCTCGTTTTGAAGGCCTGTCCCCGGAATTCCTGACCTCAATCGCGAATGCGGGAAAACGTGGTTTGCAACACCCCCCATCCTGGTTTCGTCCGCAAAGCCCGAAGCGGAAGCAATTATTGACCTTTATTGTTACAGACCAGCCTGAGAAAGTCTCTGCGCGTATTATCAAGGACATGAGCCGAGGGGCAACCGTCCTTGCAGGCAAGGGCGCTTATACTGGGAAAGAACACTCTGTATTGATGGTTGCCTTGACAGTGACAGAAATTCCCCAACTGAAAGAGCTGGTTTCCACGGAAGACACGAATGCGTTTGTGATTGTTTCCCCTGCCCAGGAAATTTTCGGGAAAGGCTTTTTCCCCCTGGATGAAGCGACACCCTAAATTTTGGCTCTACCGTTTACGATGGGAAACCTGGCTCCTATTCCGCTGAAAACCGGAGCACCTAAATTCAGAAAATTACGGAATTACAAAGGGAAGCCCGAAAACAGGGTGCGGTCGCCCGAAGGCGACCGCACCCTGTTTTCGGGTACTTCTTCAACTTTCGTGATTTACTGAAATTATAAATTCCAGAACAAATGCAAACCAAGCAAGATCGCGGGGATCAAGATCAAGGTCAGTAACCAGCCGACGCGGAAGAAATCTTTAAACGTATAGCCGCCGGACCCCATGACGATGACATTTACCGGATGGCCGATTGGCGTGGGAAAGGCTAAAGAACAACCCAAGGCGATGGCCATCAGGATCATGCGCGGGTCGGTGGCTGTTGTTTTGGCGATGGCTAATCCGATGGGCGCCAGCACGATTGGGGCGGCTGCCTGGCCTGCCATAATATTCGTCAATAGCATGGTCACGAACAATAACAAGGTGACTAAAACAAGCGGGGAGGCTGTATTTGCCAGGCTTAAGAGAAACTGTACTATATTACCGCTCAGGCCGCTGGTCTGGATGGCCGTGCTGAGCGGCCACATGCCGGCGATCAGGAAAATCGCTCGCCAGTCGATTGACTGGTAGGCATCGTCCATGCTCAGGCAACCGGTCAGAATCATGCCTACCCCGCCTGCCAGGCTGACCACGGAAATGGGCAGCGTGCCAATAATCGCAACTGCCAGCGTGATCAAGCCGATCGTGGTTGCGATGCGCGCTTTTTGAGGGTGCAGGATCGCTTCGGGATCCTCTTCCATGATGATAAAGTCGTTTTCGTGATAGAGCATACGCAGGTTTTCAGCAGCGCCCTGGACCAATAACCCATCGCCCACTTGTAATGGCAAGCTGCCGAATCCCATATGGATTGGTTTGCCTGCCCGCCACAGGGCCAGGACGGTCAATTGGAACTTCTCCCGAAAGTGAACTTCCCGCAACGTTTTTCCGACTAACTTGGAGTGAGGCGGCAGCACCAGCTCGCTGAGAAAGGCCTCCCCGCTGGTGGCCTGAGAAATGACCGGCGCTTCATCCAATCGCCGGAGGCCATAATTGAACAATGCTTTCTCAGGTGGTTTCCCCTGCGCCAGGATGATATCGCCCTCGCTGATGACCGTCTCGGGGCTGGGCGCGGAGATAAAATTCCGGTTGCGGACGATCCCTAACACGTTCAAACGAATATTTTTACGCCATTCTCCCTGCCGGATGCTCAGCCCCGCCATAGCTGAACCCGGGGGAACATCGATCTCGCATAGCGAACTTTCCATCGAGTACGTTTTTAGCAGCTGTTCGCGCATGCGATGGAAAAAGGAAGCCTGCCCGAGCGGATTTCGGTCCGGTATCAAGCGGCGCCCGACCAGGAGCACATAAGTTACAACAATGACAATCATGGGGATGCCGATGGGCAAAAAGTCCAGCACGCCCAGGGGCACCAGCCCGGCATCCCGCAACGCGCTGCTGACGATGATGTTTGAGGTGGTAAACAAGGTGGCCATTCCGCCGGCGATCACCCCATAGGCTAAAGGCATCATCAGCCGGGAAGGCGGGATGCGCACCCGGCGCGCCAATCCCATGGTAGCAGGCATTAAAACTGCCATCGCTGCGATGTTGTTCATAAAGAGGGAAAGGATCGCTCCGGAAAGCATGACAACGATTAGCAGACGGGTTTCTCCCTGCCCAGCCAGAGTTTTCATTTTTTGTCCGAGCCAGTGGGTAATACCGGTCTGTCGCAGGCCTTCTGCGATAATAGAAATGCCAAGGATCGTGATCACTGCCGAACCGCTGAACCCGGCCAGCACGTCGTCCGGGGCGACCAGCCCGCTCAGCCCTAATGCGACCAGAACCAGTAAGGCAACCAGATCGGCGCGCAGCCAGTTGCTGACCAGCAAAATGGTTGCCAGGACGGTGATTGTCAGCGTAATGAAAGCTTGGGTACTCACAAATCCCAATTATACATTCCTGCTCAAGAGAAAAATTGCAGTACACTTAAGCGTGACTTAAACTATACCCATTTGGAGCAATCCCATGTTGTTAATCAAATCCGGAACTTTGATTACCGCCTCCGACACGTTCCAGGCGGACATCCTTGTGGATAATGAGAAAATCGTACAAATTGGCCAGGCGCTTCAAGCCCCGGACGCCGAGGTGGTAGACGCTTCGTACAAACTGGTCCTGCCCGGTGGGGTGGACCCGCACACCCACTTCGACCTGGAGATGTTCGACACGGTCTCCTCGGACGATCATTACACTGGCCATAAAGCGGCCGCCTTCGGCGGCACCACCACGGTGATGGATTTTGTAGTTCAGACCCCCCCTCGCCCTTAGGGACGCGTGCCCGTCAGGGTAGAGGGGCTGGGGGTGGATTTAGACACGATGTAGACCTCTGGCTCAAAAAAGCCGAAAAAGCCGCCATCGACTACTCCTTCCACATGAACCTGACGCACTTCGACGAAGAGGTCGCGAAAGATATCCCTTCGCTGGTGGATATGGGCATTACCACCTTGAAAGTATTTACCGCCTACAACGGACGTCTGCGCCTGGATGATGGCAGCATCTTCAAAGCTTTACGGATTGCCAAAGAGAACGGGATGCTGGTCATGCTGCACGCCGAAAACGGGGACGTGATCGAGGCCTTGATCCCGGAAGCGCTGGCGGCGGGGCACACCTCCCCCGAATGGCACGCCTTGACGAGGCCGGCCTGGGGTGCGGCGGAGGCCGGTTTAAGGGTAGCAGGCATGGCGTCCGTGGCGGATGCGCCGCTCTACATCGTCCACATGAACGCCGCCGGTGAAGTCGATATGCTCAGGTATGCGCGTGAGCACGAGGTCAAGGTCATGGGCGAGACCTGCCCGCAATATCTCTTTTTCACGATCGACCATTTGCGCCGTCCGGATGGCGCCAAGTGGGTTTGCTCCCCGCCGATGCGCACGGAAGCAGACAACGCCCGCCTGTGGGAGGGCCTGGCGGAGGGCACCATCCAGACCATCGGCACCGATCACTGCGCCTTCTTCTATGATGGCACAAAACCGATCCTGTATGAGGGGAAGGAAGTGGCCATCCCCGGCAAGGAACTCGGCGCGGACGATTTCACTAAGATCCCAAACGGATTGCCCGGCGTAGGCGACCGCCTGCCCGTGATGTGGACGTATGGCGTGCGCGCCGGGAAGATGACCCCTAACCAGTTCGTAGCGCTGAACGCGACCAACCCGGCCAAAATCTTCGGCCTGTACCCGCGCAAAGGCGCCCTGCTGCCCGGCTCCGACGCCGACATCGTGATCTGGGATCCCGAGAAAAAGGTCAAATATGGCCTGGCGCACGCCCAGCATCGCACCGATTACAACCTGTACGAAGGTTGGGAATTGGTCGGGTACCCGGAGAAGGTTTTCTTGCGCGGGCAGTTAATTGTGGACGGCGAACGTTGGCTAGGGAAGCGCGGCGAGGGTCATTTTTTGAGACGTGAAACAGGGGAGATCCTCTGAGAATGCCTCTTCAATGTGAAGCTTTAGTGGTACATTGTATCGATTATCGGCTGCAAGGATATTTGAATCAATGGTTGGAGAGCAACGTGCCTGCCCAAGGGTATGATCGCGTGGCGATTGCCGGCGGGGTTAATGATGTGTTTTACGTTCTCCGGCAGGTAGATGTCGCGGTGCGGTTGCACAATATCAAAAAGGCGATTTTGATCAATCACGAGGATTGCGGCGCGTATGGGGAGGTCGGTACCTACGAACGCCACAAAACGGATCTGGAAGCGGCAGAACGCAAGATCAAAGCCCTGTTTCCTGGCTTGGATGTAGAAATCTATTACTTGCATCTGGACGGGGAATTCGAACAGTTGTCAAGCTCGAACCGGTTGGGATGAATGCCCCTTCCAACTAACGTGGGAGAAGGGGCGCATCATTTGTTTTAAGAAGTGGAAGAACTAGCGACCAGACACTTTAGCAAATGAAAAGGTTGATCGGCAGGCAAAACCGGGTAAAGTTGTTTTTGCGAGAAAACAGATTGCCAGGAGAAAACCATGCCGACCAACCAACTGTATCATACATGGATTCAGCGAATTCGTGAATTGCGTCCAGAGCAAAGAGTTACCCAAGTCCGGAATTTTGTTTTGCTCATGTACGGGATCTACCAGAGCCGTTCGGTTTACCTGAGCCGGATCGCTGGAAAAATACCTGGAAAGCAAAGTTGCAAAGTACGGTGAAACGGTTGGAGCGGTTTCTCGACAATCCAGCCATTCGTGTTCGTGACTGGTATAAGCCGGTCGCTCTTCAATGGCTTGCAGAACAGCTGGCGAGCCTTGGAGAAATCCATCTGATCGTAGATGGTACCAAAATTGGTTTTGGTCATCAATTATTGATGGTCAGCCTGGCCTATCGCAAACGTGCCATCCCGATCGCCTGGACCTGGGTCAAGTATGTGCGCGGACATAGCACAGGCAGCAAACAGATCGCGTTACTTGCTTATGTAAAAACGCTCATTCCGCGTGGAGCCGCCGTTTTTCTGGTCGGTGATACCGAATTTGGAGCTGTCAAAGTGCTAAAACAACTGGACAAATGGCATTGGTACTACGTTTTACGCCAAAAATCAGATACGTTGGTCTGGTCACAGACTGAAAACCAGTGGGTGCCCTTTGGAAGTTACGTCCAAAAAGCCGGTCAGAGCGTATGGCTTGGAAAAAGAGAATTGTCACAGACACACATTTATCCGGCTAACTTGCTGGTGCATTGGAAATCTGGTGAAAAAGAACCCTGGTGCCTGGCGACCAATTTGCCTGATTTGCAAACCGCTCTCCGCTTTTATAAACGCCGGATGTGGATTGAAGAAATGTTCGGTGATATGAAAAAACATGGTTTTGATCTGGAGTGTTCCATGCTTCACAGCTTTTTGCGGCTATCGAGATTGACCCTGGCAGTAGCCTTTCTGTACGTCTGGCTGGTTTCATCTGGCGGTCGCACTATCCATCAAGGTTTGCGTCATCTCGTGGACCGTAAAGATCGTCGCGATCTGAGTATCTTTCAGATCGGTTTGCGTTTTACCGAGAGATGTCTTGTCAACGCTTTTTCAATTCGCGTCTCTCTTTGTGCCTATTTCTAAAACTGTCTGGTCGCTAGGGAAGAAGTCTCCCATTCTAATGTTTTTTGTTTCCCCCGAGCGATAAGCGTGCTACAACTTCGTCACCCTCCCATTCTTTTGTTTCCACAAAGCCGAGTGCATGATAAAGATGCTTTGCAGCATTTTCAGGCGCATAGGAAAGCGCAAACTGTTGGTACCCATGTTTCTCTGACAGCATTGCGATGGCCGCCTGGATCGCCTGCCGTCCGTAGCCCTGCCGCTGATAATTGTGGTCGATCAGGATGCCGCCAAGCCAACAGCTTTCATCTTCCGAATCGAGTGCCCACATGAGGAAACCGATGACCTGCTCGCCAAAGTAAACTGCGAGTGATTCCCACAGTTCTCCATAGCAACACAGCGCCAGATAGTAGGCTGGCTCAGCCACAAATTCACGCTGTGACTCGGTCACCTTTAGGTTTGCAACCTCGCGCCAGTTGTTACGGTTTACCGGGCGCAATTTGACCTGGGCTTTGTTATTTTTCGATCTTTTTGAACTCACAAAACCATCCTCAGAGAAATTTTCATAACCTGAGCAACTTCTGGCTGGCGCAACCGCTATTTGGCCCGCATCCTGTTGTTGCGGGCGTTATGTTCCACCTCGGCAAGCCCCAGCTCTTCCATGAGCGGGGGGATATACATCGCAAACCGGCCCCGGAATCCTTTTTTCAAACCGTACCAGCCGCCAATGGGATTTTCAGCGGATCGAGCCCAGTGCTCTACGGTGCCTGGTTTTGTTTCCTGCTTTTCGTCTTTGCTGCCGAGTTCCATCCAATCGCCGTGTTCTTTGAGCATCGTATGCAAGTCGGCCAGGCTGCGATAGTCATAGTGCAAGATGGTGCTTCCGACCTTGCAGACGATAATTTCCTTCCCATCTTTTTCGTCGACGTACATCTCGTACTCGGACGTCTGGGGAGGGGTCTTCAACTTCCAGGGATTTTCTTTCGTTCTCTTTTCCATCTTTAGGCTCCTTTATCTTTTTAGACGACCGGAAGTGAAAAAATGATAGGAAGTTGTTCACCCTTCTTCTTTCAGGTAATCTTCCATTACCTGCCTGTTATGCTCCAGATGATGTAGTTGCAGTTCGGCAGCCCCCAATTCGAAGGGATCCAGCTCTTGTAGGATTTTCATGCGCAGATCGAATAACTCCTCCTTGCTCTCGTCTGTGGCAGCTCTTACCAGTTCGATTTTTACCAGCTCTTCCTGTTCCTTTTGTTTAGGATTAAAAATAGCGTTCAACTCTGTGCACTGGTAACAGATTCCCTGTTTATTAATCAATGAACAACGACGGTCAAAAATCTCGATCATTTTTCCGCGGGCCTCATGGAGATAATACTTTACCATCGCTTCGGTCTGGTTCATGATCTGGGCGATTTCTTTCACTTTGAAACCGTACGCCTCCTTGAGTAGGAGCGCAAGGTGTTGCTCGAGAGGCAGAGATTTGGAAACACACGTAAAACAAAAAGCAATATGCTCTTTGATTTCAAATTGGCCTTGCGGCGATGTTTCGCGGATGTGTAAAGCCTCTCGAAAGAACTGTGGATTATTCAAGGCTGCCTCTTTGCAAATATCGGTCACCGTTTCAGGCCACCTTTGTTTCGCTTTCAGCAGGTCCTTGGCGAGGTTGGAAGCAATGCTGAAGAGCCAAGTTTTCAAGGTTGATTCACCCCTAAATGTATGGATCTTCGAATGAGCCTTTATATAGGTTTCTTGAACGATATCTTCAGTGTCCTGCACGCTCGCGGTCATACGCAGAATAAAAGATTTCAATTCACCCCGGAAGATCTCGAATTCTGTTAGCAACTCATCTGTAGTCATGTGTTTCCTAGAAACATTGGATTCGAAAGTCAATGCACAGTTAGCAATTCTTTCAATCTCGGATGGTCTTGATAGACGCCGCGATACTTCTCCGGCAGCAGGGCGGCAATATGGATCATAATCTCATCCGTATACTGTTTCAGGGCCGCATCGCGGTTTTCTCGCGGCAAAGGCGGCAGGGTGAATGTTGGCCCTGCGGTGAGGGTGATGTGACTGCGCCGCAAGCGTTTGAGGTTGTCGAAGATGACCTTGTCCTCCGTCCCTGTGATCGCTACCGGGATGATAGGCTGCCTTAAGCGTGTCGCCAGGTAACTGACGCCGGGCTTGCCCTCGATCAGCGCGCCGGTACGGCTGCGGGTGCCTTCAGGCGCAATGACCAGGTTCTTACCCTGATCCATCAAATCTATGACCTTGCGCAAAGTCTTGATATCAGGATGGAAACGGTCGATGAAGACGAAATTGAAGTATTTCCCGAGCCACTTAAAGAAGCGGTTCTTTTCCCACTTTTCCCCAATCAAGACGAATAAGTCCTGGCGTGCGAGCGCATAAAAGGCCAGCGGCACATCCACAATCCCCAAATGGTTGGTAGCGATGATGAAATTCCCCTCCTCGGGCACATGTTCATACCCGTAAATTTCCACGTGGGCGATGAGGTTGAAAAGCAAACGAATGATAGAACGAAGGATATAACGCATAAATTTTTTATCAACTCAGGAGTTCTTTTAATCGTGCGTGTTCCGCATACACGCCACGATATTTCTCAGGCAGCAAGGCAGCGATGCGACACATGATTTCATCGGTGTATTGTTTCAGGGCTGCTTCACGGTCCTTTCCCCGGACAGGTGGCAAATGGAAGGGCTTTCCGATGGTAATTTTTATGTCCGATTTTTTTAAATGCTTCAGTTGGTTCAATACTACCCGGTCTTCGGTCCCGGCCAGCGCCACAGGCACGATGGGCGTGCCTGTCTTCATCGCTAGGTAGGCTACGCCCGGTTTCCCCTCCGCCATGGCTTCTGTTTTCGAGCGAGTTCCCTCCGGCGCGATCACAAGGATTTCCCCTGACTTCATCCGTGCCAACATCTCGCGCATAGACCTTACGTCCGCATTGAAGCGGTCGAGCCAGAGGGCGCCCATTGCATTCCCAACCGGCCCAAATAGCCAATGATGCTCGTATTTCTCGGCGACAGGCAAAATAAAATCCCCTTCCAGCGCATAATAAAGCAGGGCAACGTCCAGGCGACCGAGGTGGTTTGTGGCAATCACAAATCCGTTGCTTTGATGGATGTTCTCCAAACCCTCTATCGTTACGCGCGCGATCAGGTCTATGACGAAGCGAATCAGCCGGGTTAGAAAATTTCGCATTGTTTTATTGTATGTCAATTGCAGGAATGCTGCAACGAAAACTCCCGCAAAGAAGATCGCGGGAGTTTTTATCATACCGAACAAAAGGATTTACCACAGATTGGTGCGGCGCTTGTCGATGCGCTTGTCTACGATCTTTTTCCCGTACATTTCCATCATACGATTAATAATATCAAGGTCACTCGGAGAAATACTGACCAGTTGGAAACCGACGTTATAAATAAATGGATCAAGCGGGTCGATCTCGCACCACTTGCTGCGCGCTACGAACACCATAGCTGGCTTGTTGGCTACTTCGCTGGTGAGGTCCATGCGCAGGCGGAAATCCTTGTTAGGGGAGATGGGGGACTGGCTGTCCAGCTTGAAACCGCCAGAACTGATATCCACCAGATGCCCGACCAGATCCTGGGTATCATTGTTGATAAGTCGCATGTAGTAAGAAAAGTCTTTTCGTTCCAGATGTCTTCGATCGTCCATCGGGGCTCCTTTCTTGAATCCATCTAAACGATATCGTATCTGCTCAGGCTTATACAAAAAGTAGGGCACACCGTGCCACCTCTTTAAATGCAGGGGAGCGATTTTATGATATCAATAAGTATAGGATAATTTTAGTCGAAAATCAACTCGTTTTCATTAGAAAGGGTTTGAAGATTTGTAAGGTTGCTCACTCCACTTTCAAGAGGTGGGTGAGAACGGTTGCGCCGCTGCCGCCGATATTTTGGGCCATGCCGATCTTTGCGCCGTTTACCTGGGTTTTTCCGCATTCACCGCGTAATTGCTGGACGACTTCCACGATCTGGTACATCCCCGTTGCGCCGACCGGGTGGCCGCGGGCTTTCAAACCGCCGCGCGTGCAGATGGGTATCTTGCCTCCGGGTCCGATCTGGTCTTCCAGGCCAAGGCGCGGACCCAGGCCGCGTTCGGCAAACCCGCAGGCTTCCAGCGAAAGTGCGCTCATGATCGAGAAGGCGTCGTGCAGTTCGAACAGATCGACATCTTGCGGCGTTACGCCCGCCATGTCGTAGGCGCGCCTGGCTGAGGCAAAGGCCGCAGACAGGAAGAGCGGTTCCTTGCGCGAGTGGACAGCGATCGTATCGGTCGCAGCCCCGGATCCGGCAAGAATCACGCGAGGCCGCCCGGGGACTGAGTTCACTTTTTCAGCCGGGACCAGGATCACCGCTGCGGCGCCGTCCCCAACTGGCGAAGCGTCCAGCAGGTTGATTGGGGTAGCCACCATGCTCGACTTCTCAAACTCCTGGGTGCTAATTTGCATATGCAGGCGGGCATTTGGATTGTGCATGGCGTTCGCGTGCGCGTTGATCGAGAAGGGCGCAAAGTCGGTGTGTTTCCAGCCGTACTCGTACATATAGCGGCGCATGATCAGCGCGTTGAGTCCCACAAAGGAAACACCCTGGTCTACCTCGTAATCGGCGTCGGCGGCGGTTGCCAGCGCCGCCGTGATATCGTGGCCGGCCTTGTCGGTCATCTTCTCAACGCCGAGCACCAGCGCAGACTCAATCTCCCCTGAAGCGACAGCCATGACCCCCGCGCGGAAAGCAGCCGCCCCGGACCCGCAGGCTGCTTCCACTTTGACAGCCTCGTGTCCCCACAGGCCGATCCAGTCCGAAAAGAACGTGCCAAGCTGGTTTTGCCCGTCCACGAGCGGCGAAAGCATGTTGCCGACGAAGAGCGCCTCCACTTTGTCCACGCCCCCGTCGTGCAGGGCGGCAAAGCAGGCCTCCCCGCCGATTTCCTTCAGGGACTTATCCCAGTGTTCATCTACTGTGGTTTGACCGATTCCCAAAATCGCAACTTGTCGCATTTCGCCTCGTAATATTTCGGTATAGGGTTACGAACCGTGTAAGCACTAAGAATTTTACTTGATTAGGCTATCAAGGACTATCGAAAATGAATATATTTCGTTCAAGCAGGTTGTGTTATAAAGAGGTAGTGTATCTTTTTTGTACACAAAGTGGAGGCATATATGGGGCATTCGACTTGGCTGAACGGATTGTTCGAAAACCTGGAGAATTTTGAGCAAGAAGGGCGTGCTACGGTTGCATACTTGCGGGCTCATCGCACAAAAATCGCCTTCAAGAAGAACAAGCCGAGCACGGGCGCATGGTGGACCGTTGGCGGAAATATCAACCTGAATTCCCTCTACTATTCTTACGATACGTCTTTGACGGAAACACGGGTCTTTACACTGATCATCCACGAAGTCAGGCACTTACAGCAGGGCTTTTTCACCGCGCTGTCCATATACGGCGAAATGGATGCGTGGCAACTCGAATGGAACATTTACTACAGGTTGCACCAGCGCTATCCGCACCCCGCAATAGAAGAGCTGATGAGCCTGCCGTTAGGCTGGGACCGCGCACTGTTGCGCAAAGCGGTCCAGTTGATGCAGGGCTACGCAGGGAAGGGCTACCGCGCCGACCTGCTGCCGCTTTATCCGCTGGGAAAAGAGGCCGGTTACCGTTTATTTAAGAGGATCCCCGGACCAGCGATACAGTCCGCCTGAAGGGTTGGCGGGTGGAACCAACTGTGACTCCCAGTTTGAAGATACCCCGCTTTCACCAGCGCAAGGGAACGGATTTCTCTGGGAAGACGCCTGGCCCTTACTCTGTTTCAGGGGGATCTCTTTCGGGCACATCCGTGCCTGCGCCTCCCCGTTTGAGTTCTTCTCTGGCCTGGGTTGCCATCTTTTGATAGTCCTCCCGTCGAGACAGAACTTCTTCATCAAAATAGGTTGTGAGCGCGTATGCGCGCTCACAACCTATTTTTCGGGTCTCTACTCGGTAAAGACGGGAGAACCGTGGTTCCAAACTTGTGGTTTGAATCGGCATTGGGTATAATAGAACGCATATTCTACTATTGATTGAGGAGGATTTGATGGCCTTCCATTGCGAGATCAAGGAACAAGAAACGCTTCCTACGCTGTCCATTCGGGCACGGACGCCTATCCAGGATTTACCCAAACTGTTGGATGAATCGTATGCCAAGATTGGCGCATACCTGGCCGAACTTGGAGAAGAGCCAGCCGGGGCTCCCTTTGCCGCCTATTACAACATGGACTTGCACGATTTGGACGTAGAGGTCGGTTTCCCGGTGACAAAAGCGGTCGAAGGGAAAGGCGAAATCCAGGCTGGCCAGGTTCCGGGCGGGAAACTGGGATCCGCGCTGCACACCGGCCGCTATGCCGATATTGCCCCCGTCTACGACGCCCTAACCCAGTTCGTCAAAGACCGTGGCTACGAACCAACCGGCGTTTCATACGAGTTCTATCTAAATGACCCGGAAGAGACCCCGCCGACGAAGCTACAAACCCAAATCCTCTTTCCGCTTAAATAAAAAGAGGTTCTCCCAATTTTCTGTATTTTTCCCGCCGGAAACGGTAGAGCCTAAAAAGAAAGTGCCACGCGCAAGCTGCAGCGTGGCCCAAGTATGGACACCCGCTTCTAGATTAATTTACTCACAATCGCCATCAAAATTCCTCCTGCCATGACCGAGCCCAGCTGGCCGGCTGTATTCGCGCCCATGGCGTGCATCAGGATGAAGTTGTCGAAATCCTCGTCCTGGGCCATTCTGGCGACCAGGCGCCCCGCCATCGGGAAGGCGGAGATGCCCGCCGCGCCGATCAACGGGTTGATCTTGCCGCCGCTCAAGAAGGACATCAGCTTCCCGAACAGCAGCCCGGCGACCGTGTCCAGCGCAAAGGCCAGCAGGCCGAGCAGCATGATCTTGCCCGTGTCCCAGTTCAGGAAAGCGCTGGCGGTCATGGTCGCTCCGACCACCAGGCCCAAAAAGAGCGTGGCGATGTTGATGATCTCGTTCTCGGCAGCCTTGCTCAAGCGATCGACTACGCCGCTCACTTTAAGCAAATTCCCAAGCATCAACATGGAAATGAGCGGCGTGGCCTCCGGCACCAGCAGTCCAACGACCACCGTCAGCGCAACCGGAAAAATGACCAGTGTGCGCTGTGAAATCGGCCGGGGTGCGTAGTCCATGCGGATCATGCGCTCTTTTTTGGTGGTCATTAATTTCATCAACGGCGGCTGGATGATGGGAATCAGGCTCATGTAGGAGTAAGCCGCCACCGCAATCGGCGCCAGCAGTTCGGGAGCCAGCTTGGATGCCACGAAAATAGAGGTTGGACCGTCAATGGCCCCGATCACACCAATCGAAGCAGCCTGGTTGAGGGGAAAGCCAAGCAGGATAGCCAGGATCAGCGTGCCGAAGATGCCGAACTGTCCCGCCGCGCCGAGCAGGACCATCCTGGGTTGGGCTAACAGCGGGCTGAAGTCGATCATCGCGCCGACGCCGATGAATATCAGCAGGGGAAAGAGTTCTGTAGAAATCCCTGCCTTGTACAAAACGCTCATCACACCCGAAACAGCGGTCGTTCCCTCTGTAGCTGTCATTCCCGAGAGCGGGATGTTAGCCAGAATGCAGCCAAAGCCGATCGGCAGCAGCAATACCGGCTCGTATTCCTTGGCGATGGCCAGGTAGATCAAGACCGCGCCGATGGCAATCATGATGGCGTTGCCGGGCGTAAAGTTGCTCAGGCCTTTGAGCAGTTCTGGGAGGAGATCGGTTAGGTTCATAAAAGATTCCTTCCTGAGCGGAGGGCGTAGCGAAGTCGAAGGGCAGTGCTGAAACATCCCTTCGACTTCGCTACGCTGCGCTCAGGACGAATTACTCCGCAAACTCCACCAGCAGCTGCTTGTGCTTCACCGACTGGCCTGGGCTGATGAGCACGCTGGTCACCGTTCCACTGCGGGCGGCGCGGATGGTGTTTTTCATTTTCATGGCCTCGATCACGCAGACGGGCTGTCCTGTTTCCACCTGCGCGCCGGGCAGCACGAAGATCTCGGTTACGGTGCCGGGCAGGGGCGCAAGCATGACTTTGGCGGAGCCAGATTGGGGAACGGGTCCCTTCTGTTTGAGGGTGGCAGGCTCGGAGGCGGGCGAAGCGCCGAGCTCCGTTTCGGGTTGGATTTCGAACCTCTCACCGTCCACAACAGCCACGATCGGACGCTTGTTGATGTCCCGGATCTCCACCTCATAAATGTGATCGTCAATCTTTACGCTGACTTTCATCGTTTCAGGCTTCCTTTTTGGTACATCTGACGGCTGCGCATCCCTAACTGCCAGGCGCTGATCAGGGCAGTATTTGGCATGGGGAAGTGACCGATGCGGTTCTGGGCCTGTTCGGCCAGTGCGACGGCGACGGCGGCAGCCGCAGCCCGGGCTTTCTGTGCACGCGCTTCGTCCTGGACCTCAGGACTTGATTTCCTTTCGGCGAGGATGCGCGTCATCAGGAACATCAGGCCCCATAGCAGCAGGATGGCCCCAAAGACCAGCCCCATGCCGATAGCGGTAATCCATAACGATGTAATGAGTAGGGTCATGCGTGCTCCGTACCAATTCCCATTTTCCAATTACGAACGAGGTAATCGGTCATTTCACACCGGAATATTCCCGTGCTTGCGCGGCGGGGCGGGGGAGTACTTGTCGCGCAGGGCTCCCAAGGCAGCGATGATCTTGGGACGCGACTCGCGCGGCTCAATGATCTCGTCGATGTAACCAGCGCCTGCGGCGTAGTAGGGATTGTTGAACTTCGCGCGGTAATCGTCGGCCAGGCGTTTGCGCTCGACAACCGGGTTCTCGGCGCCCTCGATCTGCTTCTTGAACAGGATGTTGGCCGCGCCTTCCGCACCCAGCACGGCGATTTCGGCGCTGGGCCAGGCGTAGGTCACGTCGGTGCCCAGATATTTGCTGGACATCACTACGTACGCGCCGCCGTAGGCCTTACGGGTGATGAGGGTAACCTTGGGAACGGTTGCTTCCGAGTAGGCATAGAGTAGCTTCGCGCCATGCCGGATGATACCGCCATGTTCCTGCGCAACGCCGGGCAGGAAGCCGGGCGAGTCGACGAACGTGACCAGCGGCACATTGAAACAGTCGCACATGCGCACGAAAGCGGGTCATCTTATCGGAGGCGTCGATGTCGATCACGCCCGCGATGCAGGATGGCTCCTGCGCCACGATGCCCACGCTGTGCCCGCCCGATGCGCGCCAGCCCGACGATGGCATTCTGCGCCCAACCTGGCTGGATTTCGAGGAAGCTGTCCTTGTCCACGATGCAGCGGATGACGGCGTGCATGCTGTAGGGTTCGGTCGGTTCGAGCGGGACGATATGGTTGAGGGCCTCGTCCATGCGCAGCGGATCGTCGACGGGCGGAACGTAGGTCGGGTTTTCGACGTTATTGGATGGCAGATAGGAAAGCGCCTTGCGAGCGAGCGCCAGCGCTTCTTGCTCGGACCCGGCTGCCAGGTGCGCCACGCCGCTGATCGACATGTGGACCTCTGTGCCGCCCAGCGATTCGGCGTCGATCGTTTCGCCGGTCACGGCTTTGATCACTTCCGGCCCGGTCAGGAACATGAAGGAGTGATTGCTCGACCATTATCACCAGGTCCTGCAAGGCGGGGGAATAAGCCGCGCCGCCTGCACACGGTCCGAGCATGATGCTGATCTGTGGGATGACGCCCGAGAACTGGGCGTTGCGCCGGAAAATTTCGGCGTAACCGCCCAGCGCGCGCACCCCTTCCTGGATGCGTGCGCCGCCCGAATCGAGCAGGCCGATGCAGGGCGCGCCGTTGCGCAAGGCCAGGTCCATCACCCGGCAGATCTTGTGGGATTGCATCTCGCTCAGCGTCCCGCCATAGATGGTGAAGTCCTGGGCATAAACGTACACGGTGCGGCCATCGATCTGCCCGTATCCGGTGATGACGCCATCGCCCAGATACTTTTCCTTGGCCAGTCCAAGCTCGTCGTCGGGGCTGGTGATGAACGGCTCCAGTTCGTTGAAGGTACCGGGGTCGAGCAGCAGTTGGACCCGCTCGCGGGCAGTGAGTTTCCCTTTGGCTTTTTGTTTTTTGATGCGCTCTTCGCCGCCGCCGGCCAGGGCTTTGGCGCGCATCTCTCGCAGCTCAAGGATGCGGGGATCTTCCGGCATTTCATCTCCCTTTATCCCGCAAAGCGATCAGGTTCCGGTTTGCGGGGCATCCCCATCCCTCTTGGTCCTTGTTGTCATATGTTCTGTAAGCGGGAGCATGGGATATCAACTCGTGAAAATAGTCACAAGATGAGTATAGCATAGCCTGTCTGACAATCCAGTGAGAACCGTCAGTGCTCGGGGGTGCTATTTGATATGTCGTTGCACCCTACATCTCCATATTAAAATCATCGATTTGCACGAAAGTAGTATAGAATGAGCCATTCTGAAGTCTCAAAGGAAAATTCATGGCTCTTGCTTACGGTCTTCAAAAATCCCCCTTATCCCAGCGTCTGGCGCACATCATTCTGCGCCTGATCGGCTGGCGGACCCACGCTATTCGACCGCATACTTCCAGCTATGTCATCATCGGCGCGCCGCATACCTCGAACTGGGACTTCGGACTCCTGCTGCTCCTGATCGCCGCCGAACAGCTCCCGATCCGTTTCATGGGCAAAGACAGCCTCTTCCGCGGACCGTTGGGGCCGTTGATGCGTTCCCTGGGAGGCATCCCGGTCAACCGGCTGGAGCGCACAAACCTGGTCGATCAAATTGCTGCCAGGTTCCAAGAGCATGACGATCTGATCATCGGCATCGCCCCGGAAGGGACGCGCAGCAAAGTTTCGCATTGGAAAACCGGCTTTTATTACATCGCACAAAAGGCCAATGTTCCGGTCGCGATGGCCTATCTGGATTATGGAAACAGGATCATAGGCGTAGGCCCCAGCTTCACGCCTAGCGGCGATATCCAGGCCGATTTTGAGATCATCCGCTCGTTCTACTCCGGAATCGTGGGGAAGAACCCGAACAGGCAAGGGGAAATCGTTCTGGTAGATGGCTAGATAAAAGTGGGTTGTCCAGTCTTTACCATTTTTCAGGTGCTCTTTCAACTTTCGTGATTTACTGGAAATGTTCGCGGAAATGATAGCGTTCCAGAAGCGCTTGAAGGATTTCCGTCTGTTCCGGCTTGACATTCATAAACTCGAATCCGATTTGATACGTTTGCGAGTCTTCATCAATCTCACAGCGAGCAACGCGGGCAGGAATGGACAGATGGGTTGCTGAAATACCGGGCAAACCGCCGGGCAACTCGAATGCCAGCGTGGTCTGCGTATGGACATCCAGGGTTCTTTCGCCAATCACCAGCATTCCCTGTAACGTGATGTCTCTGATGTAACCTAACAATTTCCTTTGTTTCAGGTCATATACCGAGGTATAGGCCATTAATTTCTTGCGCGGTTCTTGTCTACGATCGCGATGCTCATCCATGGCTGGTTCCCACTCCATCAAACCGGAAGGTTTCGTCAGGATGGATTATAAGTGATTATTTCGGATGGTCTGCTAATTTTTCAGCAGAATCAATTCTTTCTGGGCAGGTCCCAGATATACAGTTCCCTTTTCTGTCATAACCACATCCTCTTCCAACCCGATCACGCCGTGACCGGGGACGGTCAAGCTGGGCTCGATGGTATAGACCTGGTTGGTTTCCAGGCGCAGTTTGGGAGAGTCGCCGTATTTCTCCCACAGCGGGCCGAGCAGGGTGCCGCCGTCGTGCGCCACGCGCCCGAGTTGGTGTCCGAGCGCGTGCTTGTATTCGGAATAACCGGCTGCAGTAACGACCTGGCGGGCAATCGTGTCGATCTCGACGCCCCGGACGCCCGGTTGCATGGCAGCGCGCGCCTCTTCGATTGCCTGGCGGATAGTCTCGAAGCCGCGCTGGACGTCAGGCGGGGCAGCCGTTTCTCCTTCTCGCAGCACGTAAGCCACGCGCTGGATATCGGAGCAGTATTGCTCGTATTTCACGCCAAAATCAAAGTGCAGGATGTGCCCAGGCTGGATGCTAATGTCCGTTGGACCGCTGTGGCCGACCGGGGATTCGGGTCCGCTGTTAACGGCGGGATTCGACTCGCGCGGCCAGGCGAAGCCCAGGCCTGCTTCCGCAACCCGTGCGTGCATGTAGTCTGCAACCTCTTTCTCGCTCATCCCAACGCGGACGTGCTCGAACGTCTGGCGGTAGATCTCGTCCGTGAGCGCCACCGCTTTGCGGATGCGTTCCAGCTCGGCGACAGTCTTGCGCCCGCGCAAAGCGTTGATGACCGGCTCGGCGCTGACAAGCCGTTCGGCGTAAGGCGTTCCGCTCAGATAGCTGGTCAGCATCTGGTACATGGCGTGGGTCAAACCGTCAGCCTGGACATTGTCCTGGGAGGTGTTGACGGCCACCTGGTCCGGGTCGAGGCGTTGGAGCGTTTCCAGCAAGAGGCCGCGAATTCCTTCGTCGTAGCCTTGAACCGTTTCGAAGACGCCCATTCGCTCCACCGCGTCCTTTTCCAGGTTGCCGACGATGGCGATGCGTTCGCCCGATTTTGTGAAGATCAGCGCCGACTGCCAGGTCAGGTCCCCGGGACCGATCAGGAAATCCAGGACCGGATCCCGTACCCCGGAGGTTTCACGGACGAAAGTCAGCCATAGGTCGATGCCGGTTTCTTTCAGGATATCGATTGCCTGGGTTGATTTTTCTTGTAAGAGGGACATGCATATTCCTTTACTGTCCCTCTCCCTGAGAAACGCAGGCCCATCAGGATAAAGGGGAGGAATGCCCCGCTAAGCGGGGTAAAAGAGAGAGTAAATTATTCGGCCGGCATGCGAACCGGCTGTGAAAGACTTAACTTCTCGCGCGGCGGGTCTTTCACCACAAAGACCAGCATGGCGGCCATCAGCAGCCCGGAGAAGATCGAGACCAGGAAAGTGGCTTGGAAGCCGGCCGCATCGGCCAGCCAACCGCCAATCACGGGGGCCAGCAGGGTGGCTGGGGCCGTGATCGTGCTGGAAAGGCCGATGTAGTACGGCCGCTCTTCTTCCGTGCCGAACTGCACGGTGAGGGGCAGGGGCAGGGTCCAGATGGCGACGATTGCCATGCTGGTCAGGACAAAACTGGCATAAAACCAGTTTGCCGATGGGGCCAGCATCGCTACGGTAGCACTCAGGGCTGCTGCCAGCGCGCCGATGACCATCATTGCTCGCGGGCTCCAGCGATCGGCCAGCCGCCCCATGACCAGCCCGGCGACGATGGACGACATCAGAAAAAGGCCTGTCATGAATCCAGCTTGCGCTTCGCTAACCCCAAACGTCCACACAACGTAGACGATGTAAAACGAAAAAGCCATGGCTGCAAACTGGCTGAGCGAACGCATGACCAGAAAGGCGATGAAATTCCCGTTATTTTTCAAAATGCGTTTGGATTCCATCCAAAACCCTTCCGGCTGGCCTTCGATGGAACGCGGCCGGCCATCCGGTTCGCGCGTGAGGGACACGAAAACGAAAGAAACTACAAACGAAACGCAAGCGGCCAGAAAGCAAATCGTGAAATCGAGCGGGCCATCCAAACGGTCAAGGATCAAGCCTGCCGCAACAGCCGAGAGCCCTTCCAGGCCGGTGAAGGCAGCCATCTGTGTCCCAAAGAAAGTGCCGTGCAAATTCGACGGCATGATCTTTGTAATCAGGTTTGTCCAGGCGTTGGCGGTGAAACCGCCGCCAAATCCCTGCCAGATGAGCAGAACAAAGGTGAGGATGAGCGCAGTTTCCGTACCGAGCTGGGGCAGGAACCAGGCGACGATGGCCAGCCCAAGGAAGGGGAGCCGCTCGTGGACCGTTGTCCACAAAACGAGCGGCTTGACGCGCTTCGAGCGGGATACCCAGCCGGCGGTCAGCAATTGGGGGAACAACCAGCCAACGTTGTGGATTGCCGGCACCAGCCCGATCAGGAGGGCGGACTCCGTCATTTGCGAAACAAAGAGCGGAATGACCGTGATGAAAGAGGCAAACCCCAGGGCAAAGCCAAAGAAACCACCGTCCAGGAGATTGACGGTGAAATTGAAACGCAAATGAGCCCGGATAAATGGCTCATTGGACGGGGAAGGCGACATAGCCTGCATTGTACACCGTCGCACTTGCTCTTGACAATCGCGAGATTTCTTATATAATAAAAACGAACGTTCGTTCATTTTAGAAAGGCTGAGATGACAGAAGAAACCCTATCCAAAGGAGAACGCACCAGCCGGGCGATTGTCGACGCTGCTTACGATTTAATCGCCGAGCAAGGCTATGCTGCCACGTCCATGCGCCAGATCGCGGACAAGGCCGGGTTGGCTTTAGGCAGCATCTATAACCATTTTTCCTCCAAGGAGGATGTGTTTGTTGCCATTATTGAGGACCGACATCCCATTTTCCAGATCGTTCCCCTCTTGAACTGGATGGAGGGGGAAACCGCCGAAGCGTTTGCCCGCAATGCGGCCCATATATTGATCGAAGAAGTTGGCCAACATCCCGAATTTCTTAACTTGCTCCTGATCGAAATCGTCGAATTCAAAGGCGCGCACGTGCCGATCGTTTTTGAAAAGATGTTCCCCATGATCCAGCAACTGGCGCAGCGTCTTTCCAGCCTGGAAGGCGATATGCGCGAGATCCCGGAATTTGTGCTGGTCCGAGCCTTTCTAGGTATGATTTTTTCCTATTTCATCACCGAACTCTTGCTCAACCGCACTATATTGGTAGAAACACAGACAGACGCACTCGATCATTTCGTGGACATTTTCTTGCATGGAATATTAGCGGACAAGGATTAAGCGATGTTTGAAAAACAAGGCTGGCATTTCATTTTCTTGGCGCTTTTACTGGTTGGCGTCATTTTATTGGCGCATGGGGATGTGCTGGCCGGACAACTTTGGGGACTGAGCACCCAGGCCTGGCTGTGGATTGCGATCACGGTGCCGGTGGTCCACCAGGTTTTTGTTTGGTTCTTCTGGCGCGCTGAATTGCAGCATGGCTGGATCACGCATTGGTTTGGTGGAAGCGGTTTCCTCCTTTATAAAATTGGATTCACGATCCTTTTCGCTGCCCGCCCGCTCTCGATCCTTTTGTTAGGAATTTCCAATTACGATACGCTGGGATGCCCTCCCGCCTTGATGTATACGGCGGCGGTCCTGGCACTGATTCCCGGCCTGTACACGATGTATTCGGTCGTTCATTATTTTGGCGTGGACCGCGCCTACGGGATCGATCATTTTGACCCTTCTTATCGCGATAAGCCGTTTGTCAAGCAAGGTATGTTCAAGTACACCGACAACGCCATGTACAAATTTGGCTTTTTGATCCTCTGGTCGATTGCGCTCTTCACCCTGTCAAAGGCTGCTTTGCTGGCAGTAGCCTTCAACCACCTTTATATCTGGGTCCATTTTTATTTCACAGAGCTGCCCGATATCCGCCACATTTACCGTACCGATCAACCACAGAGAGCACGGAGACCACAGAGAAATTAAAAAAACTCCGTGCTCTCTGTGTTCTCGGTGGTGACCCACCCAGGAGCCTTATGACATCTCGCTTGTTTTCCATCATCCGCAAGGAGTTCATTCAAATCTTCCGTGACCCGCGCACGTTGGGGTTGATCCTGGTCATGCCGATTGTGCAACTGTTCCTGCTCGGCTACGCTGCCACCACCGACGTGAAGAACGTACCGATCGCCGTCTGGGACCAAAGCCGCACCCCTGAATCGCGCGCCCTGCTGGACGCCTTCCGCGCTGCCGACTATTTCAGGATCGACTACGACGTCCGCTCTGAGGATGATATCCGCATCCTGATCGAACGTGGTGACGTGCGCGCCGCGCTGATCATCCCGCCCGACTATGACCGCCGCTTATTGCAAGGAGACGCGCAAGTCTCCATGGTTCTAGATGGTTCGGACGCGACCGTCGGTTCCACCGCCCTTTCAACGGCCAATTTGATCGGCCAGTCTTACTCGATTAAGGTTTAACGGAGCAAGCCTCCCGCCAGGGACGGGCGACCACCGTGAGACCGCCGCTCGAGGTGCGCACGCGCGTCTGGTACAACCCGGACCTGGTCAGCGCGTATTTCATGATCCCCGGCATGATCGGCATGATCCTATATATGATCACGGCCCTGTTGACGGCCAGCGCCATCGTGCGCGAGCGAGAACGAGGGACCATCGAGCAATTGATCGTTACGCCAATCCGTTCCTGGGAACTGATCGTCGGCAAGATCATCCCTTACGTCATCCTGGGATTCCTCGATACGCTGGAAGTGCTGCTGATCGGGCATTATTGGTTCCAGGTCCCGATTCGAGGCGATCTGGGTCTCATCTTTGCTACTTCCGGGTTGCTGTTGCTTTCAAGCCTTGGCATCGGCCTGTTTGCCTCCACGATTGCCAATACCCAGCAAGAAGCTTTTTTAACGGTCATGTTCACCATGTTACCCAGTATTTTTCTATCCGGATTTTTCTTCCCGCTGGATGCGATGCCGCAATTCTTGCAGATCGTTTCGTATGCAATCCCTTTGCGTTATTTTCTGGTCATCATCCGAACCTTACTGCTCAAGGGAGTGGGGCTGGTGGCCATACAAAACGAGGTGATCGCCCTGGCCATCTTTGGCGTGGTCATCATGGGCGCGGCCGCTGCCCGTTTCCGCAAACGACTTGATTAGGAGATTAATATGCAACATAGACGTCCCCCCGTTCCTGCGATTGTGCTGATCGTTGTTCTTCTAGCCGTTGGTGCTTACTATGGTATTCGCTATTTGAATGATGGTTCAAACGGAGCACTCAAGGCCTCCGGCAGCATCGAAGCGACAATCGTGAACGTCTCGCCTGAAATGACCGGAAAAGTGACCGAAGTCCTGGTCGAAGAAGGCGGGACCGTCAAAACCGGCGACCCGCTTCTGCGGCTGGACGATAGCCTGCTGACCGCGCAACAAGCGGTAGCCTCCACCCAATTAAACTCCGCCCAAGCGGCAGCCATCACTGCTGGCGCTGCCCTGGCGACTGCCCAGCACCAATACGACCTGGCCGTCCAATCGGCTTTGACCGCTGAACAGGCTTCTCAGTCCATCGATTGGCGCACTTCTGCCCCCAGGGAGTTCAACCAGCCGGCCTGGTACTTTACGCAGCCTGAGCAACTGGACTCAGCCCAGGCAGAATTGAGTGCGGCCAAATCTGCGCTTGACGAGGCCATCGGGGAGCTCCAGCAGGTGACGGCCAGCCTGGAAAACGGATCCTTTCTGGACGCCGAGAAACGGCTTGCCGACGCCCGCGCCACCTTCCTGGTAGCCGATGAGGTCAAGATCAACGCGGATTACGCGGCAGAAGGCGGCGGCTTGCAAGATGCTGCCTACGATGCCTACAACGCGGCCCTCGATGAAGTTCGCGCTGCCCAGAATGAATATAACGCGCAGCTTTCCACCAAGTCTGCCCGGGAAGTGCGAGATGCTCGCGGAAAAGTTGTCGTGGCCCAACAGCGCTATGATGCGGCCCAGGCGCACCTCTCCGCGTTGAAAACAGGCTTCTATTCACCCGCTGTTGTCAGCGCACAATATAACCTTGAGCAGGCCAAAGCTGCCGCAGAGCAGGCCAATGTGGCCGTCTCCCAGGCGCAGGCCAACCTGGATTTGTTGGCGGTCCAGGTTGACAAACTGGCCGCCTACGCCCCTGCCAGCGGCACCGTATTGACGCGCAACGTCGAGCCGGGTGAGTTCGTCCAACCGGGCGCAACGGCGCTCACCCTGGCGGATTTAAGCGATCTTACGATCACTGTGTACGTGCCGGAGGATCGTTACGGGCAGATTCGTCTTGGACAGCAGGCCCAGGTGACGGTGGACTCGTTCCCCGGTACCACCTTCCAGGCTGAAGTCACCCACATTGCGGACCAGGCGGAATACACCCCGCGCAACGTCCAGACGGTAGAAGGGCGTAGCAGCACCGTTTATGCTGTCAAGCTAAAGGTAACGGATGCTGAGGGCAGGTTGAAGATTGGTATGCCGGCAGACGTCACCTTTGACGAGAACAATGACTGACCTGCTGATTTCTGCCGAAAATCTCAGCAAATCTTTCGGCGAGACCCACGCCGTGAGAAACATATCGTTGCACGTCCGCGCAGGCGAAATCTATGGGTTGGTGGGCTCCGATGGGGCCGGGAAAACAACCACCCTGCGGTTGCTGGTGGGAGCCTTGCTGCCCGATTCCGGCACAATCACGATCTGCGGATATGACATGAGAAAGCAGACCGAGGAAGGCCGGGCCCAATTCGGCTATCTCTCCCAACGCTTCTCGCTCTACGAAGACCTGAGCGTGCTGGAGAATATCCGCTTTTTTGCGGAGGTGCGCGGGCTATCAGCCAGTGAATGGCTGCCGCGCAGCATGGAGATACTGGAGTTCGTCGGTTTGGCCGAGTTCAAAGACCGCCGTGCCGGGCAGCTCTCCGGTGGGATGAAGCAAAAATTAGGGCTGGCCTCCGCGCTGGTCACCCGTCCGCGCGTGTTGCTGCTCGACGAGCCGACCACCGGCGTAGACCCGGTCACCCGCCAGGATTTCTGGCGGTTAGTAATTCGGTTGGTTTCATCCTCGCTGAGCGGAGCGACTGAAAGGAGCGCAGTGACGACAGACTTCGCGAAAAGCGCTCAGCCCTCCGCTGAGAGCGGTGTCAGTGTCCTGCTCACCACTCCCTACATGGACGAAGCGGCCCGGTGCAATCGCGTTGGTTTTATGCGGGATGGCAAGATCATCGCCGAAGGAGCGCCGTCCGAGCTGCGCTCGACCCTCAACGGTCGCATACTCGAACTGCGCGGAAAGCCGATCGCACTGTTGCGTCATATCGCCCATCAGGATGAAGATGTGGAAGACGTGCAGGCCTTCGGTGACCGCCTGCACGCCCGTGTGGGCGAGGGCAAAGCTGAGGTGGTCCTGAAGCAACTCGAGTCCAAGATCCGAAGCGAGGGGGGCGAGGTGACCGCTTTGCGCGTGGTCCCGCCCGTCCTGGAAGACGTCTTTATCGCCTTGTCCGAATCGGACTCCAACGTCTCTCCAGCCCGACTACTGGGGCGAGCCGATGTTGGAGTGCAGAAGCAAGCACATGACTGAACCCGTCGTCATCACCGAAGGCCTGACCCGAAGGTTTGGCGATTTTGTCGCCGTCGACCACGTTTCGTTTCAGGTCAATCGAGGCGAGGTGGTCGGCTACCTGGGCCCGAATGGCTCGGGAAAGACCACCACCATCCGCATGCTGCTGGGTCTGCTCGAACCGTCGGACGGACGCGCCACGGTGTTGGGCTACGACGCGTTCCGCCAATCGGAAGAAGTCCGCGCGCGGGCTGGCTATATGTCACAGAAGTTTGCCCTGTACGACGACCTGACCGTCTGGGAGAATATGCAGTTTTACGGCGGCGTGTACGGGATCAGGGACAAGGACCGGATCGCCTCTACCCTGGGTTTGCTCGGCCTGAGCGGGCACGAATCCACGCTGACGTCATCGCTCTCGGCCGGTTGGCGGCAACGGCTGGCGTTGGGGATCGCCCTGGTCCACCAACCAAGACTGCTGTTCCTGGACGAGCCAACCTCCGGCGTGGACCCGACCGCCCGGCGGGCCTTCTGGGACTTGATCTATGACCTGGCCTCTAGCGGTGTGACCGTTTTCGTCACCACTCACTACATGGACGAGGCCGAGTACTGCGAACGGGTGGGGATCATGCGGGGAGGCAAGCTATTGGCAATGGATACGCCTGGCAACCTGAAACAGAATGTGTTGGAGGGGAAAGTCTGGAAGATGGCCGCTTTTCCGTTACAAATCGCTCTAGACATTCTACCTACCTTGCAGGGGGTCTTGCAGGCGGGCATGGCCGGCGACGCGTTGCGTGCAATCACCGAGCAGGGTGTTACAGCGGACCAACTGCAGGATGCTCTACAGAAAAAAGGGATCGAAGTCAGGTCCATAGAACGCGCCGAGCCAACCTTGGAAGATGTCTTCCTTTCCCTGGCCCGCTGAGTAAAGCGGGTTCGACGCGCTTTTTAACACTGTAGCCAAACAAAAGGCCCGTTTTCCAGTACTGGAAAACGGGCCTTTCCTTACTTGTTTACCGAATACCGATCCCTGGTCGCTCACTATGGTGCCGGCAACACGTCCCAAGGATTGATCTTGAAGGTTGCAGTCATGATCTCAAAGTGCAGGTGCGCGCCCGACGACCGTCCGGTGCTGCCGATTGCGCCGACGCCTTCGCCCTGTCCCACGCTCTGGCCGCAGAATCGATAGATTGCGCTCAGGTGAGCATAGAGCGATTGGAATCCATCGCCGTGATCGATCATGACCATGTTCCCATACCCGTAGTTGTTCCAGCCAGCATAAACGACCACGCCGGCGTCCGCGGCGTAGACGCCCTCTCCTTCCGATCCGGCGATGTCGATGCCCCAGTGGTTGGACTTGGGAGAGTAGTCGAACCCGGAGAGAAAGTGCTTGTTGGTCGGCCAGACGAAGGCGCCATATCCGACCGCGCCGCCCGAGATTGGATCGCAAGCTCCCGGTCCGAGCACGCGCGCCAGCGCCGGATCTTCGCGGGTGATGCCCAGCGGCGCGCTCCACGAGACGAACTCACGGCTACCGCCCGGCACGATCAGCATCGTCCCCGGCTCGATATTCGGGCGGGTGTAATCGCCAATCGAGGCTGCATCCAGATTGTTACCGGGGTAATTGATGATATCTTCAGGGGTAACGCCGAAGAAAGTGGCGACGCCGTTTAGCCCATCACCGTCCTGCCATTCATAATAGGTGCCGTTGACCGGCAGAATATTCAAATCCTGCCCGGGCTGTAAAGCGTGCGGATTGTCTTGCAGGATGTTGTAATTCCCCCATAAAATAGTTTCCGGTTCTAACCCAAATTTTTCCGAAATCCCAAAAATCGTATCCCCTTCTTGCACCGTATAGGTGCTAAGTTCCTGGCGCGGCCTCGAAGGGATGGTTGTAAAAGGAAGCGCCATACGCGGGATACCATCATAGTCTACAGCGGCTGCTACAGGGACGACTTCTTCAATCGTAACAGCAGGCGTTGCGGTTGGCGCTTGCGCTGCGGCGGTGTTAAGCTGGCCGTCTGGCGCCCGATTGAAAAACATCTGTGCCAGCCAGACCACGGCTGCAATGACCAGCAACGAAAGCACGCTGGTGCCCACACGCAGCATAAACTCGCCCAATCCCATTTGAAGCAGAGTATCTGCCAAACGAGACAGGGCGCCTTTTTCTTTTTCCTCAATGTTGAGGGGATTCCCGGTCTCTTTCACATCCCCTGAAGAGGCAGGTGCATCTTCCCGGAATTCATTTTTCATGATAGTGACATTCTCCGTTGATTGAGCATCATAACATGGGCTAAAAAAAGCTTCAAGCTGGCTTCCTAAACGCTAATCCTGCGTTAAGCCTCCGATTTGCGGATATCCGGGGTCGAAAAATGCATCCCGGTCAAGACGACCAGGAGAAGGATCCCGCAAACCAGCAATGTGCGCGGAACTCCCCAGGCCTGCGCCCACCAGCCAATCAGCAGGCTTCCAAACGGTGCAACCCCTTGAATGGCCCAAAGATAGGTGCTGAAAACCCGCCCGCGCAACCCATTTGGCACCTGAATCTGGATCAAGACATTCATAATGGCTAATTGTGTCACCGTGCCCCAGCCGATCAACATCAGCAGGATGAAGGCTGGGGCAGCCGTGCGGATAAAGGCCAAGGCGATTACGGCCAGGATGAACGTATATTGCCCAATTGTCAACCATATGCCTTTTTTCTTATAGGTTGTGAAGAAGGCGATGGAAAACGCCGCGATCAGGGCGCCGATCCCCTGGAAGGTGTACAGAGCGCTGTTGCGCGCAGCTACGATTTGCTCGGTATCGTTCGCTTGCGCCAACACATCTTTTGCGACCGCCGGGATCTGTTGCAGCAAGGGAAAACCAAAGAAGCCGACCACGGCCATCATGATGATGATGTGGCTGACCAGCGCGTTCTGGCGAATATAGCGCTGGCCCTCGCCGAATTCGGCCCGTAAGCTTTTTGCGGCGCCTATCTCTCTCTGCACCTGGTACCGGGTCCGCACAAAAAACAGCCCCCCTATCACGAAAATATAACTGATCCCGTTCGAAAGAAAAACCAAACCGGAACCGTTTGCGAGGGTCAACAACGCTGCCGCTACGGTGGGGCCGATTACGCGCCCCAGGTTGAAGGCGGTGGTCTGCACGGCAATGGCGTTGGGGAGCGCCTCCCGGCCCGCCAGCTCAATCAGCATCGCCTGGCGGGCGGTGATCTCGATCGAGCTGGCCGTGCCCAGCACAAATGCCAGCACGCCGATGTGCCAGATTTGCAACCGTCCGCTAAAGGTCAGCGCAGCCAGCAGGAAAGCCTGGAGCATCATGACCGATTGCATGATGATAACAGTGTAGCGTTTGTTCCAGCGCTCCACCAGCACGCCGGCCGGCAGGGTCACAAACAGCATCGGGAGCGTGCCGGCGAATCCGATCAGTCCCAGGTCGAGCGAGCTGCCCGTAATCTGGTAGGCCACGTAGGGCAGGGTCGTGTTTTGCATCCACGTTCCGATGACCGAGAGGAACTGACCTACCCAGAAGATGACATAATCGCGGGAGGTAAGCGCGGGAAAATGGCTGGCAAAAAAGGTTTGGAATCGATTCATCAGGAGGTGCGTCGCAACCGTTAGAATGGGCGATGGTTTGGATGAAAATGAATCCCGTTTATCGGGAATTGCAAATCGGTCTGGTGCGACGCACCGGCTAAGCTGGTACTACGTTCTCGGCGCGGTCATTGCTGGGGCTGTTCACCAGCGTCGAGACGGGGTAAGCGTCCATCTCCTCGGCGGGATAGGGCTTGATCAACTCTTGCAGACTATCCGGAGTCCGGACTGCGGGATCGATCCACTGCGCGTAAGCATCAGGCGCCAGTATTACAGGCATCCGGTTGTGGATGGATGCCATCAACTCGTTCGGCTCAGTGGTCACGATCGTGCACGAGCGGATTTGAGAGCCGTCCGGGCTGTTCCATTCATCCCACAACCCGGCAAAGGCAAATGGCTGGCGGTCTTTCATGTGGATGAAATGCGGGATTTTAGCCTTTGTCCCCGGCTGGGCTTTCCACTCGTAAAAACCATCGGCCAGCACCAGGCAGCGTTTGTACTTGTAGCTGCCCCGAAAGGACGGTTTTTCGGCCAGCGTCTCGCCGCGGGCGTTGATCAAACGGTTGCCGATCGACGGATCCTTGGCCCAGGTGGGGATCAATCCCCAGACGAAGAAACCGGCCCGGTTGAGACCATCATTGGGGATTGCAAGCACTGGCTGGGTGGGGGCGATGTTGAAGCGCGGGGCAAACTGCGGCGGGAATTCATAGCCGGGAAATTTCTCCTTTAATTCGGCTGGGTCAACTGTCAAAGTAAATCTTCCACACATGATACCTCCGGATTTACCACAGAGAGCACGGAGCTCACAGAGATTTTTTATTCTCCGTGTTCTCTGTGGTGTTGATTATTTTCTCAATTTTCGAAAATCCCCATCTCGCACCGTCACGCCGCTGGCATCCAGGTGCTCCATCAGCGCCAGCATATACTTGCGGCTGGAGCCGAACAGGTCGCGAGCGTCGGCTACGGTCATCTGGCCTTTTTCAGAGATGAAATTGTGCACGTTGGCAGCCATTTCTTCGAAATCTTGCGTTCGAAAGATGACGTCGGAGTTGATTTGCTTCAACTCTCCCAGCTCGACCAGCGCGTTGAGGACTTCCTCACCAACCTCCGCCTGCGATTCCTTGACGGAGGGCGGGCTGGACGGGCTCTGTGCAAAGCGGCGCATCAATCCCTGGACCTTGGCCTGCTGGCCGCTATCGAACCTGATCTCGTGCCCGGGGATGGCCAGTGCGCTGCCTGCTTCGATCATCGTCGCCGCTGCGACCAATCTCCGGACCAGCGCGTTGAACACGCGCGGCTGGAGCTTGAGCCTGCTCTTGAGTTCCTCGCGTGGGATGCCGCGCCGCAGGGCAAAATTCTTGTGATAGGCCTGCACGATTTGCAATGCTTTGTCGCGTAGGGCATTCCAGTGCGGCGCGGCAATAACCAGCAGGTCGCTGGTAAGGGTCAGGTTTCCGTCTTCCAGTTGCAGGAGTTGGCCATTTTCCAGGTTTTCTTGCAAGGCCTGCGCCGCGGGTTGGGCTTCGAGCCGCGAGCGCGATACGACCTCCTTCACTGGAGCGGCGTTGAGCGCCAGTGCGGCTTCCAACAGCACGTCGGCGGGGGAGCCTTCTGCCAGCGAAGCCAGTGACTTCAGCACTTTCTGGTCGAAGCGTTTGTGACGGCCTTTTGGCAGGTGGTCGATGATTTCGCCACCGCCCAGGGTCTCGCCGGGCGAGGGGCGGCGCAAAATGTAGTGATCGCCGCGCACAGCAACGACAGGGTCGCGCAACTCGAGCTGGATCCAGCCTTCCTCGCCGGGGTTGAGCGTTTCCACCCCGAGCAGGCGCAAAGTGGCCATGGTCTCGCTGGCGCCTACAAAAACCTTGACTTCATTGCCGTGCTTGACTGGCTGGCTGACGTCCTTCAGCAGGCGGATGCGCGCGTCCACGCGGCGGGTGGGCTGGTACTGTCCCGGCTGTGCCACCACTTCCCCTCGAGTGACCTGCTCTACGGCGATGCCGGAAATGTTGACGGCAGTGCGCGAACCGGGCACCGCTCTTTCCTCTTTCTTCTTATGCGTTTGCAGCCCTCGAATCCGTCCCTTAGCGCCAGAAGGCAACACCACCACTTCGTCACCCAGGGCGAGATTCCCATCGCTGAGCGTGCCGGTGACCACCGTCCCAAATCCGGACATGCTGAAGACCCGGTCGATGGGCAGGCGCGGGCGGCCGAGGTCAAGCCGGGCGGGTTTTTCCCCCAGGATGTCGGCCAGGGTGGAGAGCAACTCGTCCAGGCCTGTCTTGGCCCTGGCGGAAACGCGCACAATCGGGGCGTCTTGCATCACGGTGCCGGCTACGGCGGCGCGAATATCTGCTTCAACGAGGTCAAGCCATTCGGGGTCCGAAGCGATGTCGGTCTTCGTCAGCACGATCATCCCGCTCGGAATCTGCAACAGGTCCAGGATGGCGAGGTGTTCCTTTGTCTGAGGCATGACCCCTTCATCGGCAGCGATGACCAGCAGCGCGGCGTCGATGCCTGCAATGCCGGCCAACATGTTCTCGATGAAGTCGCGGTGACCGGGGACGTCCACGATCCCGATCTCCTCGCCGTCCGGCAGCATCAGCCAGCCGAAGCCGAGCTCGATGGTCATCTCGCGCTCTTGCTCTTCTTTCAGGCGATCGGGATGTTTGCCCGTCAGCGCAGCGATCAAGGTGGATTTGCCGTGGTCAACATGACCGGCGGTGCCGATAACGCGCATTTACTTTTGTGTTTTTCTCACATGGCCCATAATGCGTTCATACGCGGTCAGCCATTGGTGGAAAACGTTCATAAGTTCCTGGAGCTGTTGTTCGGTGGCATCGGTGGTTTGGTGCAGCAGGTCCTGGACGGTTTGCGAAGAATCATCCATTGAAGTGATTCGTTCCTCGTATTTATCGACGGTTTTGCGGATCTCGCGGATGTTCTCTTCAGATGAAAGGGTATAACCGGTCCAGCGTTTCTGATCTTCGGCCTTGAACGTGACCCACTCCTGGCGTAAACGATCCTCACCAAGGCGTTGCATTTCGGTGATCTCGTTGATGCGGCGTTCGAGTCTCTGGTTCAGTTCCAGATACGTTTCCTGGGCGCGTTTGGCTGCGCGCAGTGTTTCATCCAAAGCCTGGGTTTGGGTATCGATGGTATCGTTTTGATTTTTGAAGTTTTGGATCTTCGAAACCCATTCTTTATAAGCGTGGTCCCGGTCGATCTGGGCAAGAGACTGCTGTTCAATGAACGCAACCTGGGCCTTCTTGCGGTCTGCTTCCGAGACGAGCAGCTCCGTGAAGCGATTTTCAATTTTTTGCACCGTGTCGTTTTGCAGTTCTACCTTCTGCCGATAATCATCCACGCGTTTGCGCACGGCGGTGATCTCGCCCTGCATATCGGCAACCCGCTTGATATCCTGCCGGCGGCTATCTTCCACCAGCTTTACCGATATGGCGGTATCTTCACTTTTTCGAACGGCAGCGTCGATTTTTGGTTTGAGTTCGGTGACAGCGATATTTAATTTTATGTCCTCGTCCACCCGCTGTTTGATCAGCTTCCTGAGCTCGGAAATATCTTTGGACTGGTCCAGTGGGGGGAGCGCCTTGCTGATCTCTTCCAAACCGGCCTGGTAACGCTTGACAATGTCCTTTTCACGGTGTTGGTGCTTTTTTTCCAGAACGTCGATCAATTCCGTAATATCAGCGCGCTGTTTGGCTAAACTGTTTTCGAACAGGCTGATGCGTTGGTTAACCGGCCCGATATCCGCTACCTTCTTGCTCAAATCCTTAATGTCTTCGCTCAGCGCTTTGATGTTAATTTCTATCGAAGCAATGCGCTCTTCGAACTTGGTAAGCGCTGCTTTATCTTTACGGTGTTCGTCATCCAGCCATTCCAGGCGTTTGACGATTTGTTCAAAGTCCATGCAAACCTCCGGAGAGTATTAATGTGGGGTGCATATCGTGAGATTATAGTCTACTTGCCGAGATGCTCGAACATGGCCGGGAGATTCGCCATGATCGGTCTGAAGATTTGGGGAAAAATTCCCAGCAGAAAGAGACCGACCACGCCAATCCCGATCAAGATCCCGGGTCTCCAGCGCTCCTGAAGTTCCCAACCGGCCCCTTGCGGGGCCATAACCAGTACGGCCAAGGTGCGCGTTGCACCGGTCAACAATCCCAGGATGCCAACCAGGAACAAGAAAGCCACCCCTAAAGATTGGCTTGCCAGCCCCTCCCAAAGCGCTAACCGAATAGGGAAACCGGCCAACAATGGAAAACCTGCAACCGAAAAATTGGCCAGGATCAGTCCTGCAGCTGTGATTGGATGTTTGTGAGCTAGTCCCTGTACGGCGCCGAAACGCAAAGGCTCGACCCGTTCTTTCAATTGGGTAAGCGACATCGCCCAGACTAGCAATGCCAGCGACCGTGGCACGATCAACAGAAAGACGGCATCCACCGCTTTTTCGGGCGCAAGGCTGAACGCCAGCAAACTGAATCCGGTTTCGACAATCACAGCGTAGGCCATTTGCCTGCTGAGATGCCGTTGAAACGCCGACCATAGGCCGCCTGTAACAACCATGACCAGGCCTCCCACAGATAAAATCTGGGGGAGTTGTCCAGATGTTCGCAACCAGGAATACCGGTCCAAAAAGCCCATTCCAAAAATGACGGTGATCGTAGGCAACACCCAGAATAGGAACCCGAGCGTATAAGGCGACACTTCTTCTGCCAGCATCGGCAACCAGACGTACAACGGGAACATGGCCAGCAAGAAAGCAAAGCCCAACCCCAAAATAGTCGCAGACTGAACAGCCAACGTCAGATCGCTGGGACTGGACTCTACACCCGCCAGCAGCCAACCGGCGAACAGGATAAAGGGCATGCCCAGGGTCTGGTAGATCAAAAAGCGCATCACCCCGGGACCCGGAGCCTGGTTCAGTGGCAACAATAAGCGGGATTGCCAGCAGCACGGCCATCTCGATAAGAATGGCTGCGTAGAGAAACGGTTCCACCGCGAGCGAAGCGACCAGTAGCGCATTGATCACGAGCCCGAGGGGGATCAGGCGGTGGGCTGTTCCAGTTACATCCGCACCGAAGAACCACATGGCAACCAACCCATAGAAGATCGCCAAAAGCGATCCATCAGCCGGTGTCAGGATCAGCCTGCGGCCCAAGACATCGATATCCGGGGCGATCTTAAAGGAGATGCCCCCAACTTCGAGAGCCTGATCGATCGGTACGAACAATGCAACCAGGGCCAGCAGAACTGCCACGGTTCCCCCGAACAAAGACAGAACGCGCCCATTTTTGAAGAGCAAGGCAGGCACTCCCAAAGCTGCCGGTAGAACAATCCATAGCAGGGGAGCGCTCATAAACTTTCCTCCTGCTTGCGAGCTGTCAACAGGTATGCCCCTACCAGCGCCAGTCCCAAGTTGACCGTGGATAGCATTGCTGCCACCAAAACCGAGCTTTCCAGGGCGGCATATAAGGCCTCGAAACCCGACAAGGCGGTTAGAAGCCCGAGGATAACGCGAAACGGTTCGACGGTCATGCCCAGGTGCAGCATTCCCAATCCCATCAGAATCAGGCTACCGGAAATGACCGACATGCCAATTCCTGGAATGGTATCTTCCACGCTGGGAGCGGCAGTGAAAACGATCACGGTGACAATGCCAGCGGTAAAAATTCGAAACAGGCGCCCTTGAGGCAAGATTTGTTTTAAATCTTGCTCCGCTTCTTTGATGTTAAGCTTGGTGATTCCAAGGGTTGCAATGGCCATCCAACCGGTGACCAGCTTGATAGCTGACATGCTGATCGGCCAGTGTTGGCTGGTCAGCCAGAAGACGCCCAGGTATTGCACGCCCAGAAATCCCAATTCTAAGCGCCAGTCTTGGCTGACGAGGATTCCAACTGAAGTACCCAGGAGAAGGCCGGCTACGATCCAAGCAAGGACTGTCATGGCCTGGACCTGCCTTGTATGATCAGGGAGATAAAGAGCACCATAAATAACAGCGTCCACATGAAACCGCCCTCACCTTCCAGGATTCGGGAAATGGTATGGCTAAGACGGCCAATCAACTTGTATGTGCTCCATAGGGCGCGGAAAAGCCAGTTCATCCAGGAATTGGCAGCCGGCCGTACCCAATGGGCACGGAGAGGCGTCAAAATGCGCAAACGCGGCGCCAGCCAACCGATGGCCCCTCCCAGCACGATGCCGAGAAGCGCAATGATCCAGGATCCGAACCGGGCAGCGCCCTCCCACCCCCAAAACCCCAACAGCAGTCCAATTCCCAACAAAATAGCGATCCCCAGCGGATACACGTATTGCGCGGCTCTGTCGAGGGTTTCGAAGCTATCTCGCAAGGTTGGTCTAGTGGCATGGCGGAGATACCCGGTGAGAAGCAGGGCCTGGGAGAAGAGCAAAAAAGGCCAAACTGGCCGGAAAGACGGGGTTACACTTCCCCAGCCGGTAGCTGAGACGGAGAATGGCAGGGCTGTAAGGCCCCATATCCCGATCCAAAGAGCCCGGCTTAACCAGATGCTGTGTGCCGATGAAAGGAACAAAGCTCCACCTGAAAGAACCAAAGCGCAACTCCAGGCGACTGCCCCCACCGGGTTGCCGCGCAAAGCCGAGGCCATCGCCAGGGAAGCCAGTCCGATCAACCAAAATGGTCTCGCGGTGAGTTCATCCGGGGCGCGCAACCACATCCAACCGCCGTAGACAGCTGCCACGGCTGCAAAAGACAGCAAGATAGGCGTGAATACCGAATTAACGCTGGCAGCCGGGATCCGTGCCAGCAGGACCAGGCTGGAGGCAGCGGAGATCAAGCGCAGTGCGCTTCCGAAGCCGCGCCGGATAGCGGCTTCGGAAGCGTAAGGCAAGTGTAACGGTAGCACACCCAGGCGCAGTCCTGCAGCGAGCAACAGGTAGAGACCGGCTTGCGGCGGCGCATCCTGGAAATTCATAGGCGCGCCCGCCGCTATGCTGACCATGCTGGCCCACAACAGCACGCCCAGGCCGGCCACACGGGTTGCAAAAGCGGTCACAACCTTTTCACTGGGTTGTGGCCCATCCACAGAGCGTAACTGGGTGACCAGTTCGGTCAGGTCGATCGCAGACCAGGCTATCAGCAGGGTCAGCGGGTTATCGGCAAGAACTGCCAGCAGACCCAGCCCTCCCAGGATTAGCGTGGCTGCCCAGGGCAACGGGTCGGGAAAGTTTTTACGCGCGGTCGCGGTCAGGATCACAGCTAATGTAAGCGTCGATATGCTGAGGGCAAGCGGCCAGGTCAACGCATCTGCCGTAAATGACAGGGATTCGAGGAAGAGACTGGCCGGCTCCCAGGGCGGTAGTTGGAAGCTGAGGGGCAAGTTTAACTGCCAGAATAAAACGCTGAACCAGGCAATCAGCGCGCCGCCTGAAGCCAGCATCCAGGAATACCTTATCCCGGGACGCAACCGGTAAAGGACGATTAGCGCTACCGCGACAAGAAAGAGCAACAATACTGTGAGAATGATTAACATTGCAGTGTGTTCGCAATTTTATCAGGTTTGAGTTTGGGCAGACTGTTTTATTGTACAATCGGGGACATGCTTGCGTTGCAAACCAGAATTGGGAGTTATCAAAGCTTTCGCCGCTGGACATTGATTATTTTAGCGTTTCTCGTTCTGTCCGGGGGATGTAGTAGTCCCACCCCACAAGTGCAAGTGGATGAGAACCTCCTGCTCACCCCCGACATGGACCATCCGACAGCCACCCCGTTTCAACCGGGAAACGGCAAAAACGAATCGCCCTATTTTGTCCCTTATTCTTCCCCTTCTCCTGCGCCATCTGCTACGCTTCTCCCCTCACTTGTTACACCCGGCACCCCCCTGGTAGAAGATAACTTGTTGCCCACCCCATTTTCCTCCGGTGTTGAGGGGATGCCCGTATTTGTCCTTTCCACAAACACCAACCCGCTGACTGGTTTAACGGCCTCCAACCCTGCCCTGCTGGATCGCCGGCCGATTGCGGTCAAGATTACCCAGTTCCCGCGTCTGGTCAGGCCGCAGTCCGGGCTTACGCTGGCAGATGTGGTGTACGAATATTACATCGAAGACGGTCTCACCCGTTTCATCGCTGTTTTTTACGGCAACGATGCCGAGATGGCCGGACCGGTGCGCTCAGGCCGGTTTTTCGATGAGCATATTGCCCGCATGTACCAGGCCTTCTTTGTTTTCAAATATGCCGACCCGCGCGTTTATAGTTATTATCAGGATAGCGACCTGAAGGATTATCTGGTGGTACCGACGATCGCCTCCTGCCCGCCTTTTTTCATGGGCCCCACTAAACGCGATGCCTATAACAACGTATTTTTTAATACAGCCAAGTTCAAGGATTGTATCGCCAGGCATCCGGACATCAATAACAACCGCCCTACCGTGCGCAGCAGTTTTTTCAGCAATCTGGTCCCCAGGTCTGACCAGGTTGCTGAACGCATATACACCCAGTATTCGGTGTATGACTACAATTATTGGGAATATATGCCCGGGGAGAACCGTTACCAGCGTTACCAGGAAGTGGATGACCAGCGGAATGGTAAAGCTCCGGCGTATGCCCCTCTGACGGATGATCTGACTGGCCAGCCCGTCATGGCAGATAACGTGGTTGTGCTCTTCGTCCAGCACCGTTTTGCCAACAAGTTCAATGAAGAAGACGAGGTCTACAATATCGACCTGTACGGCTCGGGCAACGCCTATGTTTTCCGTGATGGGATTGCGATCGAAGCGAGCTGGAATCGCGCGCAGCTCGATCAACCGATTTTGTTGACGTCTTCCCTGGGCGCTCCGGTTTACTTGAAACCCGGCGAAACCTTTTATCAGGTGATCGGTGAAACGTCGGGGGCCTGGCAGGTAGATAAAGACTGGTATTTCAAATGGCAAGCTCCGTAAGGGGGTACAATACCGGTAATAAATATCATTAGGACTTACTTTCGCGCATTTCTCACCCCTTTGCATAAGTCCTGATTAAATTCAGTAAATCACACATTTCCTCACGGAACTCTTTCGACTTTCGTGATTCACTGAAATTACCGGTAGGAGCAAGAATGGATTCAGAATCTCTAAGAGTGGAAAAGGACTCGCTGGGCAGCTTGCAGGTCCCGGCGGAAGCATTGTACGGCGCGCAAACCCAGCGGGCAGTAGAAAACTTTCCCGTTTCGGGTTTGCGACCCTGGCGGGCATTTATCTGGAGCATGGCGACGATCAAGTGCGCCGCAGCCGAAGTCAATCGCGACCTGGGCCTGTTGGACGAAGAGCTTGCCAGGGTCATTATCAAGGCGGCCCAGGAAGTGATCGACGGGAAGTGGGATGACCAGTTTGTGGTGGACCCCTTCCAGGCGGGCGCCGGCACCAGCCACAACATGAACGTCAACGAAGTGATCGCGAATCGGGCTACCCAGCTGCTTGGCGGCCGTTTAGGGGAGTATCACGTGCACCCGAACGACCATGTTAACATGGCCCAATCGACCAACGACACCATCCCGACGGCCATCCGTCTGGGCAGCCTGTGGCGCTTGGATGAGTTGCTCGCCGCCGTTGAGGGGCTGGCGACCGCCTTAGAAGCCAAATCGATCGAGTTCGACGATATCGTCAAATCGGGGCGTACTCATTTGCAGGATGCCGTCCCGGTCCGGTTGGGACAGGAGTTTGGCGCTTACGGAACGGCGGTCCGCCGGGACGCGGAGCGCATCCGCCGGGCGGCTGAAGGGCTGAGACGGCTGGGGATCGGCGGGACAGCCGTCGGATCGGGCCTGAACGCGCATCCCGAATACCATGCCCGTATGGTGGAGAAGCTGTCCGAATTGACGGGCCTGGAACTGTATACGTCTGATAACCTGTTCGAATTGATGCAATCCATGGCGGATGCAGCCGATTTTTCGGCTTCGCTGCGAACGCTGGCATTAACCTTGATCCGCATTGCTAACGATTTCCGCCTGCTCTCGTCCGGCCCTTCGACGGGACTGGATGAAATCCATTTGCCCGCCGTGCAGCCAGGCTCATCGATCATGCCGGGGAAGGTGAACCCGGTCATGGCAGAGATGCTGGACCAGGCCATGTTCCACGTCATCGGGTGCGACACGACCGTAGCGCTGGCGGTCCAGGCCGGGCAGCTTGAATTGAATGTGATGATGCCGGTTATCGGCCACAACCTGTTCGAGATGATGCAGGTCACGATTGGCGCGGTAACGGCGTTCACCGAGCGGGCAGTCAAGGGCGTGACTGCCAACCGTGAAAAAGCCGAAGGCTGGCTGGCGAAGAACGCCATCGTGGTGACCGCCTTGAACCCGCTCATCGGGTATGCACAGGGGGCGGCGCTGGTCAAGGAAGCCCTGGCGCGGAATATGGCCATCAAGGATGTGGCACTGGAAAAAGCTGAAAACGAAGAACTCAAGCACCGCGATGAGGACCGCCCGGTGACCACCTACGAAATCAAAGCCGCGCTCACCGATTTGCGCAAGCTGACCGAGGGCGGTATTGTCGGCGAGGGCGGCGGCGGGTAGAATTGAGAATATGAACTTTGACCCCACTTTCCTGAGCAACCTGCTTTTGATCCTGACCGGTTTCGGGGGAGCTTTTCTGGCTGCCCTGTGGATCGCGCTGGTCATCTGGACATACCGCGACATCCGCAGCCGGACCCGTGACCCGCTGGTGCAAATTCTTTCAACGTTGCTTGTGGCGGTGCTGAACCTGCCGGGAATTCTGGTGTATCTGATCCTGCGCCCGCAAAGAACGCTGGAAGAAGAATACCAGCGCACGCTGGAGGAAGAAGCGTTGTTGCAGGCGCTCGAGGACTTGCCGCTTTGCCCCGGTTGCGAACGGCGGGTCAAGGACGACTGGCAGGTTTGCCCGAACTGCCATACCAAGCTGAAAAAGACCTGCAACGAATGCGGCAAGCTGATGGAACTGCCCTGGAACCTGTGCCCGTATTGTGGCACGCCTGCGCCCGGGATGCGCCGCGAGAACGCGGTTAGCATGGAGGAAGCCCTGCGTGAGCTGGGCATCAGCGACGAAGATGGGGAAGTCAAAGTTGAAGAATGAAGATCGAAGCGCTCACTCTCTACCATCTCCGCCTGCCTCTTGTGGCGCCTTTCGAAACTTCGTTTGGCCGCATTGACCACAAAGAATGTATCCTGGTTGAATTGTACGCGGAGGGGTTGACTGGCTACGGCGAATTGGCCGTCGAACATGATCCCGGCTATAGTTACGAAACCACCGGCACTGCCTGGCATATTTTAAAGGTCTTCATTGCCCCATTGATCCTGAGACAAAATGTAACCGATGCAGCCGATTTTCAGCAGCGCGTCGCTGGCATTCGCGGGCATCATCTGGCCAAGGCCGGGGTGGAGATGGCGCTCTGGGATTTGCTTGGAAAGCGAGACGGTAAATCGCTTAAGAAAATGATTGGCGGCGTGAGGGATCAGGTAGAAGTCGGCGTTTCGATTGGGATTCAGGAATTGGCCTCGGCCCTGGTCCGTACCGCAGAGAAATATGTCGGCCAGGGCTACAAGCGGATAAAGATCAAGATCAAACCTGGACGGGATGTGGAAGATACCTCCGCTGTTCGCAAGGCCTTCCCAAGGATCCGATTACAAGTAGATGCAAACTCTGCGTATTCGTTAGAGACCAGTCAGACGCTAAAACCTTTAGACCTGTTAGACTTACTTCTGATCGAGCAGCCGCTTTTCGAAGACGACATTTGGGACCATCGCAAGCTGCAGGCAGAATTCAAAACGCCGCTTTGCCTGGACGAAAGCATCGTTTCGCCGCGTCACGCCCGTTATGCCATTGAGATGGATGCCTGCCGCATCATTAACATCAAGCCGGGGCGTGTGGGCGGATTGAGCCAGGGAATCGAAATCCATGCGATGTGCCGCACGCAAGAGATGCCGGTCTGGTGCGGTGGTATGCTCGAGACCGGCGTTGGGCGCGCCTCCAACCTGGCGATCGCTTCGCTGCCCGGCTTCAGCCTGCCCGGTGATATTTCCGCTTCCGATCGCTATTTTTCACGCGACATCACCCACGAGCGCTTTACGCTAAACCCTGACAGCACCATTGACGTGCCCTCCGGCCTCGGCCTGGGCGTTACGATAGACCAGGAAGCATTAGGGCAATTCACGCTGGCAAAGTTGGAGCTTAAAGCGCATTGATTGGGCTCGAAAACAAAGCTTATATCGCGTTACAATCACCCTATAAAAATCCGATCAAACCCCATAGGACAGGAGAGCCTCTTGTCCTGATTCTTATTGATGTGAGAAAAAAACACCCAATGACAAAGCGCTTGCGTGCCTTGCTCTCCCTGCTGCTGGCAGCGATTCTCGTATCCTGTGCGATGAGCGCGCCACAGCCTGTAGCTCCCTCTACTCCTACAGCTTTACCGCAGCCATCCTCAACCGTTACGGTTACATCTACGCCGATGGCAGCCGGGCTGTACAGGGCTGCAACAGTTCCCGAACCACTCGCAGAAAAGTCGGATACCTGGGGTATTCCATTTGTCAATGATGCAGACCGGGCCTCGATCCATTTGGAACTGGCCTCTGCCGGTGAGGAATCCACGATCGCCTCTAAGTCCACCTGGGTTTATGCGCTGGTGGCGCCTTTTCCAACCGTCACGGATGGGGTACCATTCGATGAGCTCATGGCAGCCTGGCAGGGCTCGTTATCGCTTCCTGGGAGCTGTGTGCAGTGCGAGGACTTCAGCCAGTCCCCGTTGTGGATGAGCACATCCACGCTGGCGACGTTTGCCGCGCTGTGGGGGGAACCGGCTTCCGGTGCGGTCAGCGTTGTGAAGCCAGACGAAGTTGTTGACGCGCTTTGGGATAACCATCCTTCCTGGGGCATTGTCCCGTTCGAGAAGCTGGAACCGAGGCTTAAGGTGTTGACGGTTGATGGGCAAGCTCCCATTCATAAGGAATTCAATCTTGCATCCTATCCGCTCAAAGCCGTATTTGTTTTGCGCTCCCTTGACCGTGAGCTCACCGCGCTCAATCTGGAATTACCAGTGTCCAATCGTGACCCGGGCAAAATGACCACCGTTATCTTGACCGGCGTCACCGCGTTGGTCCGTGCAACGGCTTACACGATGGAAACCAAAGGCGTCACCTATCCGGCGGACGACATTCGCGAATTGCTGCGCGCTGCTGACATTACCCATATCAGCAACGAAATCCCCTTTTACACCGGCTGTGACTTTCCCAATCCCAGCCGTTCGAAGCTGGTCTTTTGCAGTGACCCGAAATACATCGAGTTGCTCAAAGATGTGGGGACCGATGTGGTCGAACTGACCGGCAATCACTTTGCCGATTACGGCGCGGGCGCGATGCTCGAGACGCTCGATATATACAACCGGAATGGCATTCCCTACTATGGCGGCGGCGCAGATCTGGACGACGCGCTCAAGCCGGCGTTGCTCCGTCACAACGGCAACCAGATCGCTTTCATCGGCTGCAACCCGGTCGACCTGGGCAAGCCCCCGGTCGCAACCGAGAACAAGCCCGGGGCGGCTCCGTGCAATCATTCTTATGAGGTCAATGCGATCGAAGACTTGAGCGAGCTGGGGTACGTGGTGATCGCCACCTTCCAGCACTTTGAGTATTATTCTCCGGAGGCCCGCCCCAACCAGTTGGAAGATTTCCATCGCGTGGCAGATGCAGGCGCGTCCATTGTCAGCGGCAGCCAGGCCCATTTTGCGCAGATGATGGAGTTCTACGGAGATTCCTTCATTCACTACGGCCTGGGCAACCTGTTCTTCGACCAAATGGGGGATATCCCCTACCATCCCGGCATCCGTCGCGAGTTCATTGACCGTTATACTATCTACAACGGCAAACTCATCAGCGCAGAGTTGTTGACCACCATGTTGGTGGATTATTCTCGCCCGCGCCTGATGACGTCTGAAGAGCGCGCCAGTTTCCTCAATGAATACTTCTACGACAGCGGTTGGGGCGAGCTTATTCCCACTTCGGCCCCACAGCCGACGGTTACCCTCACACCGATGCAGCTGCCGCAACCGTTCACGACGATCACTCCGGTACGATAGTCATGGTTAGAAAATATTCCAAATTTCATCTCCTTCCTTTTCCTGGTTGCCTTGCTGGCGTCCTGCCTGCCCCGATCGGGGGGCTTCCAATTGCCATCGCTCGAAATTCCGTTGCGGAATCACCCCACTTCTCTCCCGGTCAGCGCCTCTTTGGCGACCGCTACCCAACCAGCTCCCCTGACGGATGCCGTCACCCCGCCCGTTTCCCAGGAATCCATCCTCCGTTGTAACAGCCACCTTACCATCCCATCCGCTGTGGATCGACCCGGCTGTGCCGGATGGCCTACGCGATGCGGCCCAATCGTGGAACTTGCCCACTTCAGGCAGCGTCGCCCTGGCAGGCCTGAAACTGGGGCTGGCCGGATCGGCTAACTCGTCTCAGGCCAAATCCTCCACCTGGGTGTATGCCCTGGTTGCCCCTTTCCCAACGATCATGGACGGGGTCGCATTGGAGGAACTGGAAGCAGCCTGGAGCGACCCGTCCTCCGGACCCGTGCCTGAGTCGCCGTTATGGATGACGGACTCCACGCTCAAGGCGCTGACCGCCCTCTTCGGCGAACCAGGCCAGGACGCGGTCCGGACCGTGTCCGCTGACGAGCTGATTGATACCCTTTGGCAAAACCAGCCTTCTTGGGGCATCGTCCCGTTCGAGGCCCTGGATCCCAAATTAAAAGTTCTGACCGTGGAGCGCCAATCCCCGGTTCGTAACAATTTCGATCTTTCTGCGTATCCGCTAAAAATCGACTTCGCGTTGACCGGGGACGAAGCCGCATCCTTCGATGTACCTGCCACCAACCGCGATCCTTCCAAGCTGAGTGTGGTCTTGATGACCGGCGTCACTGCTCTGGTGCGCGCCACCGCAACGCGCATGGAAATTGTCTCCCTGGATTACCCGGCCTGGAATATCGGCGACATCCTCAGAGACGCCGATATTACCCACATCAGCAACGAGGTGCCGTTTTATACGGGCTGTCCCTATCCCGATCCGCGCCAGGAGGGCCTGGTGTTTTGTAGCAGCCCGAAGTACATCCAGTTGCTGGAAGAGGTCGGGGTGGATGTGATCGAGCTGACCGGGAATCATTTCCAGGATTACGGTTCGGTGGCCACCTTGCAGACCCTGGACATGTACAACGAACGGAGTTGGCCATATTATGGTGGTGGCGCCAACTTGGAGGACTCTCGCAAGCCGGCTTTGCTGACCCACAATGGCAACCGTTTTGCTTTCATCGGTTGTAACCCGATCGGTCCGGGATTCGCCTGGGCCACCGAAACACAACCCGGCGCTGCGGATTGCGGTGATTACGAGTGGATCAAGACGGAGATTGCCAGCCTGGCCGAACAGGGCTATATTGTGATTGCAACCTTCCAGTACGAAGAGTATTATGTTGCGGAGCCAACCGAACAACATATGAATGACTTCCGAGCCATTGCCGAAGCCGGCGCGACGATCGTGGACGGCAGCCAGGCCCACGTGCCTCAGGCGATGGAGTTTTACGATGGCGCCTTTATCCACTATGGCCTGGGCAACCTGTTCTTCGACCAGATGGATGGCCCTTCCCGGCGCGAATTCCTGGACAGGGATGTCTTTTATGACGGGCGGTACATCAGCACGGAACTGGTTACCGCCATGCTCGAAGATTTTGCCCGCCCGCGTCCCATGCTCTCGAACGAACGTATCGCCATCCTGACGAAGATCTTTGGAGCCAGCGGATGGTCCGTCCAGGCGCCAGCTGAGTAATTATTTGTGTCATTTTATGATTTCGGAGCCACGCGCCAGAACTTACTGAGGAACAAGCAATGAAGATCTTCGATATTTCGCTCACGATCTCGCCTGAAATGCCGATCTGGCCGGGAGACCCCGCGATCGAATTGGAGCGGATCACGTCCATGGATGAAGGCGCTCATGTCAATATTTCCCGGCTAAGCGCAAGTGTGCATATCGGCACGCATGTGGATGCGCCGCACCATTTCCTGAACGATGGGCGCACAGTCGAACAATTGCCGCTGGAGGTGCTGACCGGGCCCTGTTATGTGACCCAGTTGCCAGACGGCGTAGAGGCGATTACCGCTGAAGCCCTGGATACTATTTCTTTGCCCGCTGATGTAAAGCGGATCCTTTTCGGAACGAGCAACTCCCGGTTTTGGGCGCAGGGTGTAACCGACTTCCAAGAAAACTTTGTGGCCGTTACAGAGGACGGCGCGGAATGGCTGGTGGAGCGCGGCATCCAGCTGGTGGGCTTGGACTATTTATCTGTTGCCCCATATGGCGATTCGATTCCAACCCACACGGTTCTGCTTCAAGCGGGGGTAGTTATCGTGGAAGGGCTGGATCTGTCTGCCGTGCCGCGCGGGTTCTACGATCTGTATTGCCTGCCGCTAAAACTGCTTGGCGCGGATGGGGCCCCGGTGCGCGCGATTTTGATCCAAAAATAATGGCTTTCTGGTAAATCCTCATAAATACTAACAA
>CAWGNR010000004.1:0-194817 GCA_963823985.1 uncultured Chloroflexia bacterium | reverse complement strand
AAGCAAAGGGAAGATAAGATGACACGAAGAATATCACGAGAACGACGGCGGGCAGCATTTTTCGAGAAAGCCGGGCAGATGTATGACGAAATGGAAAACTGGTATGATGGACATGAGAGAGCCAGTTTTGGAGAGATAGAAAGGGAAGCGCGACAGCAACGTCGAAAACTGATGGGCGAAACGCTTGGCATCCTGATCAATGGACGAGACACGGGGCAACAAGCAGTAGCGCCAAGATGTGACCAGTGTGGGCAGGAGATGAGCTTTGAAGGGTATCGACGTTGGGAAGTGCACGGTTTGGAAGGGGACACGGAATTGGAGCGAGCCTACTATGTTTGCCCGGAGTGTAGAGGGGAGACGCTTTTTCCCCCTGGATAAGAAGTTGTGCTTGCGGGAAGATCATTGGAGTGAAGGAGCGGGACGCGTAGCGAAACGGCAAGGATTGCAAGCCAAATCGTTTACTCTGGCAGCAGCAGCCTACCAGGATGCAGTGGGGGGCAGCATGTTGGAAGATAGTCTGCGGCGAGTGACAGAGGGATGGGGAGAACTGGTTGAGGAACAACGCAAGGCCGAAGCAGAGCGGGTGTATGCAGAAGAAAAACCAGAAGCAGTGGAGCGAGTTGTGGAGGGACATGCGCCGATTTAAGGACAAGGTAATGTTTCCAGCGATGGTGGCATGGTTCTTTTGCGGGAAGAAGGTTGGAAAGAAGTCAAGATGAGCGTCTTTTCACAGGTGGAAGTGTCTCAATCTATACCATCCCCCAAAGAGCCAAATCCTGAACCACGGGTAAGCTTGCAACAACACAGCTACCAGGTTGGTTTATGGGATGCAGATGAAATGGGGCAGTACCAATACCTGGAAGGTGGGCGGCGGCAATTCGCCCTGTGTCAGCGCTTAGGTTCTGTCAATGATGGTGCAGTATGGATTGATCGGATTACGATGACCAACTATCCACAAGCCGTACAAGTGATCGATTGGGGACATGCCAGTGAACGACTTTGGAAAGTCGCCAAGGCAGCTTTTGGGGATGGAACAGTTCGTTCACAAACTTGGGCCAGACAACAAGAAGATCGCTTATGGCATGGGCGTGTCGCTGAGGTAGTGAGAGACTTACATGCCCTGGACTGGTCTCGCATCCCTTGCCTGGATGACATTCGTAATTCGCCAGACTATTTTGAAACCCGACAAAACAAGATGACTTATGACCAATTCCGCCAATCAGGATACCCTATTGGCAGCGGAACGGTTGAAAGCGGTATCAATACAGTTGTTCATCATCGAATGAAGCGACAAGGCCGTGGGTGGCAACACCAAAATGCACAATCCATGTTGGCTGCTCTAAGCGAATTGCACAGTGAACGTTTCGAAACTACCTGGCAGTCGCTATCTTGAACTCTCGATTGATTTCACCGACAGTTTTGCGGTATACCCGCATGATAGGGCTAAAACTCTGCCAAGAGAATATCGCTCCCAATCGAAACCGAGAAATACAACAAGATTGTGGAAGATAGCCATACCTATCGACAATGGCTGGATGAAATGATTGTGACATATCCAGAATTATTTCCTACAAACATCGGCGAAGGATACACTTTTTCCATGTCCGGGTTTAGCCGCTAACCACAAATTCCAGCAGTATCAGAAAAATTACTTTGCATAAAGTCTTCAATTACATTCTCTATCGGTTGCACACAGGTTGCCAATGGAAGCAACTCCCGATTGAGCCGGATCCAGGTGATCCCAGAAAAAAAGAAATCAGTTGGCATGCGATTTACTACCATTTTCGGAAATGGAGCCGGGATGGTAGCCTGGAAAAGGTCTGGCAGAGCAGTATTATGACCATTGAAGCGGATTTGAATTTATCTGAACTCAATCTGGATGGCAGTCACGCCCTTGCCAAGAAAGGCGGTGAAGCAGTTGCCTATCAAGGGCGCAAGAAAGCCAAAACTACGAATATCTTGCCGATCACCGATGGCGATGGGTTCATCCTGGCCACCACTGGCTTGATCGCTGATAACCACAATGATGCGTACCAGTTGAAGCGCCACTTACAGACTGCCTTCAAATCCATGAAGCGTTTGGGGCTTGCCATTCAGGGCGCTTTCTTCAATGCCGACAAAGCGTTCGATACCAAGGAAGCTCGTAAAACCTGTTTCAATCATGGATTGATCCCAAATATGGATGAAAACACCCGCAACCGCAAGACCACCAAGCGAGGCCGGAAACGACTGTTCAATGCCGAAGTCTACAAACATCGCTTCGCTTCTGAAAGAACGTTTGCCTGGATCGATAAATTCAAAGCTCTATTGGTAAGGTTCGAACGGAAAGATGCTTACTTTCTCGGCGCTCATTTCATCGCCTTTGCTATGATCAATTTGCGCCATGTCGTGCATCAATAAGTTTCAACTAGTACACCTGGGCATAAATAGCTATGCAGAAAGGGCTCTGCCCTGGTAAGTCCATTTGAAAGGTTTTGCCATCGTGCGGTTGTAATACTCGATGAAGGCCAGGACCTTGCGTTTCAAGTCGTCAACCGAGGTGAAGTTGCCTCGTTTCAAGACTTTGCGAACCAAAATACTAAACCAGATCTCGATCTGGTTCATCCAGGAAGCATGCTTGGGTGTGTAGTAAAAAACGATACGATGTGTTGGGTCGCTCAAAAAGGCAGCCCTTGATGCTTTGGATTTTAGGATGCCCGATTTTCCTTTCACACCCAGATCGATGTCTATATCGGATTCTTCTGCAACATAGCGCACCAAGGATGCGGACAGGTGAATGTTGAGATTGTCGCTGACAAAATGCCATTGGGTTGCCAATGGGTCTGAAGCAACCCGGCGCTGGATGTGTTCTACGAAATCTTTTTCGTTGCGGGTCTTGCTGGTAGTGCAAGCGACCAGTTCGCCACTCGCAACATCAAAATTGCAGATGAAAGACAGCGTACCGTGCCGGATGTATTCAAACTCGCGCCGCTCGACTTTGCCTGGACACATCGGCAAGTCTGGATGTTTGCGCTCCAAAGCCTGCACACCGGTCATTTCATCCAAGCTCTCCGTGCGTTGTCCCTGTTTTGCTCTCTCAGGCGCTTGTTTGTAGACAGCGTTGATGTCTGTGACTTTTTCGTCAAAGTCTTCTTCATATGCTGGTGTCAACCAGTAGCGGCTCAAGTGTGGCTTGATATCAGCCTCTTTTTAAAAGCCTGGCTGCATGACGCGGTGAAATTTCTGCTACGATCTTGCGCTTGATTACTTCATCAGCGATTTCTCGCGCACTCCACTGGGTGATTGGTCGCGCTGAGTTTTCTGGTTTTTCACAAGCCAGGGCTTCTATCTGGCAGCGTTGGTCGGCTGTGATTTTTGCTGGCGCTCCTGGACGAGGCGCATCTTGCAACCGGTCTTCGAGGCTCAAATCGCTCAGCGATATGTCTTGCAGTTTGACCCAACGATTACGCCATAGCCTGGCTGTATCTGCTGTGACTGCATACTTCGCAACAATCTCTTTGTTCTTTAGTCCTTCCGCTGCCGCCAGAATGATCCTGGCTCGCAAGGCAATTTGCTGTCCAACTTGATGCCGCTTGATCAGTTTTTCTAATCCTTGTCGCTCGGCATCCGATAATTTCACTTCCTCGGCTTTCGGTATAGGCATCAGGCTTCTCCTACTCGGGAATACCCTATGCTATACCACTAACGACACTTTTATGCCATGATGTACTAGTACAAAATCTCAACCATTTACAGTCGGAACTTCCATGGCTTATCGAGCAGCTCTCTCTTAATGATGCTAAAGAGTACATTAGAGCTGGTCTTGAACGTTTCGCGGCCAACAATGGCTTGCGGACAGGCATTTGGTTGAAAGACCACTTAAGCGGGCGTAGTGAGCTTGCATAATCTTGTTTGGGTTGATCGAAAGGGGAGTCTCGGGTACTGGTTGGGTGCTTCTTTTCAAGGGCAAGGGCTTGTGACAAAGGCTTGCTGTGTTTTAATTAACCATTCGTTTCGCGAGTTGAAATTAAACCGTTTGGAGATACAGCGTGAATCTGAAAATGACCGCAGCCGGAAAGTTGCTGAACGGTTAGGTTTCACTCAAGAGGGCATCCTACGCCAATCGTTGTGGACGAGAGATCGTTATGTGAATCTGGTGGTTTATAGTTTGCTGGCCTCTGAATGGCAAGGCAAGAAATCTTATTTTAAATACTGTAGTCATGCAGCCAGCTAACAAAGGTTGTACACTGGGAGGATCGAAAAGTTGCGAAGGTAAAAGATACCATCAGAGCCTGAGCTTCGTGAATGGAGATAAGGGGTTTACCAATAGGGACAAAATCAGTACTTCACGAAAAGGCTTGAACATGGTTTAGTTGGCTCTGACAAAGGAGACCAAACGCCATGTCCAAGCCCACAACCAAGATTACCCGAACAATTCATTCCGAGCAAGTGCTAAGTGCCTTTATGCAAGTAGTTCGCAAGAACCTGCCACTGAGTTTGAAGAACACGCATATCACAGCAGTAGACATCATTTATGCGCTGGGGTATGCCAATGTGCATTGCCTGAGTATCGAATCAGCTTGCCAAGAATTGAAAGCTGCCCCTTCCGGGAATCGCTTGCGTGAAGTACTCGTGGCATCTTTGCCAGATCGGGTAGGCATGCAACGTGCGTTGAATAGAATGTTTCGCCAACAACTGCACCCGAGCCTATGGAAATGCAAGCGAGCTTTCAACGTTGCCATTGATCTGACCTTGATCCCATATCATGGGCAACCTTACGAAGACAAAAAGGAGATCGTGCGCGGTGCTCCGAAATCCGGCACAACGCATTTTCATGGTTATGCTACTGTGTCGATTGTGCGAGACAATCGGCGCTACGTGGTTGCATTGCATTTCATCGAATATGGTGAAGAGATGGCAGACATCGTCCGCTGGTTGCTGAAACGCCTGAAAACGCTCAAAATCCGCATGCGACGGGTGTTTTTAGACAAGGGTTTCTGTTCCAAACCGGTTTTCAAGGTTCTACGGCAGCACAAATTGAATTACATCGTACCCATCCCAGTACGAGGCAAGTCTGGTGGAGTGCGTCGCTTGTTCCAAGGTAAGTCCCGCAAAACAACTTACACTTTCAACAGCCAAAAATATGGCACATACACAGTGCAGGCAGTGGTCGTGAAACGCTACTCTAAAGGTCGTTATGGAAGACATCAGAGCAAGTGGTTTGTCTATGCTGTTTCTGGCTTGCCGGCAGGCATCCAGCCTGCCCAAGTCTTTGAACTTTATCGTCAACGCTTCGGCATCGAATCCAGTTATCGCCAGATGAACCAGGTGCGTGCGCGTACTTCGACACGTAATCCTGTTGTCCGTTTGTTGTTGGTCGGGTTGGCTTTTGTCTTGTTCAACCTCTACATCGCCTTACGTCAAAACTTGTCCTCGGCGCTCAAAAGCCCAATAAAATCTCAAAAGCGCTTTTGGCTTTCTCTACGCCGCCTGGCTCTCATGCTGGGCCGTGCCATTGAACGCTTTTGGGGCATCACTGATGTCCTCCAACATCAACCTTGTTTTGCACTTTCGTGATCTACTGAAAATGAAAGTAATTAATTTTTGCGTGAAAATCTCCACCAGAGCAATCCACCAATTGCAAGAGTGCTCAAGCCTAAAATAAGACTTAAGCCCAATCTGCGCGGGGACTCTGATCTAGTGACAGTCGGGGGCGGGGTTTCCGTTGCCAGTAGTTGAGTCATGGATGGAGAAGGAGTGGGCGGCATCGTTGTCGGACTGGGTGTTTGCGTAGCGGTCGGCGTGACAGGCGGGGTGACGAGAAGTAGCAGTTTTTGTTCAGGACGGATGACCGAGCTGTTGTTCAGCCCATTCCAGGCCATCAGATCTGATAGTGGGATATCATACACGCCAGCAATCCACGAAAGCGTTTCGCCGCTCCGCACGGTATGGTAGTAGTTGCCATCCCCCTCGGGGGTGAGCTTCTGGATGATGGTCAATGTAGGGCTGGGGGTGACGTTGCCCGGGGAAATCACAAGTTTCTGCCCAATTTGCAGGGGCCAGTCCGCCTGCAGTCCGTTCAATGCCAATATCCGGTCCATAGAGACATGATAAGCTTCCGCAATGGTGAATAGCGCCTGATAAGGCTGTACTTCATGGACAATTTTCCCATCTGCATCCGGGGTTTGGGGCACGATCATACCGAAAGGAGTTGGCGTGGCATAGCCTTCCGTTTCCTTCCCTGGGATGAACAAGCGCTGGCCGGTTTGCAAGGGCGTAGTACGGGACAGGTTGTTCCAGACCTCCAGGTCATGGATGGTGATCTGGTAGGCAATCGCAATCGACCAGAAGGATTGCCCCGCCTGGATCTCATGAAAAATCTTCCCTTCCGCATCCGGTGTGGCGATTTTTACTGGTATGATCAACTGCGACACGGGATTCGGAACGGCGCCCGGTTCAGAAGCGCCCCCTGATGAGGAAACACTCCCGCACTCCTGCCCGGAAATATAAGCAGCCTGCAGGACGTAATAGATTCTCCCATCCGATGTTTTGGCCACGCCCGCTCCTATATGGCAATAAGCTGCATTGACTGCCGGGCGCATGTGATCCGGGTCCGCCCAGGCCGCCATGATCTCATCGACGCCCATACCCCCGCTGCTCACAGCAAAGTTTTCCGTCGCCCACACGGTGCCGCCGTTGCCATATCCAGCAGCAGCCAATCGACCGCGCACATCGCCAATATGCCAGGACATGTTGTTAGCAGCCATGGTCGCTGCCGTCGACTGGGCAAGAGCATTGACAATTGGGTCCTCGATGAGAGCCGGAAGCCCGCTTGAAACGCGTAAGGTGTTCATCGCAAGGATCAAATCGTAAGCACTGGCCTGGTGCGACGGGGCAGGATGGCTCTCGTCAGCCCAGACAGCCTGTGGACGATAGAACGCTCCGATTCCCAACACGATGAGCATGATCAGTGTGATCGACCAGCGAAGGAAACGTTGAATACGCATCTAATAATTATAATTGCAATTGGAATCCCGAATTTTGATTGTCTCTTCCTTCGTTTCGCAGGGAATCCACCCGCCCCCTCACCGCTGCCCCTTTCCGAGCGGCATCCGAGAAAGAACGCCAGGACGATTACGCAAGCCGTCAGGCCTTACAGCAAATCATGAACAATACTTCATCCGCTGGGAAAATCATCATAATAAACGGACCATCGAGTTCCGGCAAAACAACGTTGGCGCTCGCATTACAAAAGCAATTCGACCTACCATTTCTGCGTTTTTCATTTGATCTTTTTCTCGAAAATAAGGCTTTACCCATGGAGCAAATCAAAAACGGCACGTTTTCCTGGGAATTGATGAGGCTATCCGTTTTCAGCGGTATTCATCGATGCTTACCAGTTTTGGCAACTGCTGGAAACAATATCATTTTCGATCACATCATTGAGACAAAGCCGTGGTTGAAACACCTAATTCAGCTCGTATCGGATTTAGACGTGTTCTTTGTCGGATTACATTGTTCCTTACCAGAACTGGAACGACGGGAAGTTCAGCGAGGCAATCGTCGCATCGGGGAGGCGCGTATCGATTTCCAGACAGTCCATAAGATAACCTCTTATGACTTAGAGCTAAACTCTGAATCCCCAGTGGAACGCAATGGACAATTATTAATAGAAGCATGGAAAAAACGCAAACGACCTTCAGCACTTGACAAAATGATTCAAGAAATGAATGTGGAAAGCAAAGAAAATGAAAGCTAGTCTTTCACCGAGCCGCAGCGACTTGCTCGCTGCCCAAAACAAGACCGTTCCAGATGTGATCGCGCCCGGCTTGCGCGTCCTGTTCTGCGGCATCAATCCCGGTTTGTACTCGGGCGCTACCGGTCACCATTTCGCCCGTCCTGGCAATCGCTTTTGGCCAACCCTGCACCGGGCCGGCTTCACCGAGGAGTTGCTCGCCCCAAAAGATGAAAAGAAATTATTAAGCGCAAGTTACGGGATTACCAATTTGGTGGCGCGGGCGACGGCAAAAGCCGACGAACTATCCGCAGAGGAACTGGTCACGGGTCGGCAACGGCTGGCCATGAAAATTGAGGACTACAAACCGGCGTTTGTCGCCATCCTGGGGATTGGCGCGTACCGGACTGCCTTCCGCCAGCCAAAAGCAACTCTGGGCCAACAGTCCGAGCTATTAGCCAGTGCAACGGTTTGGGTGCTGCCCAACCCAAGCGGGCTGAACGCCCATTACCAGTTAGCAGACCTCGCGCATCATTTTCGCATCTTACACGAATCTGCCCACCAGGGCCGGAATCCATAGCAAGAGACCCCAGACAAACAAGACAAGTCCTCTTTTGAAACAGGACGAGGCTTTTTCCGTTAATCAATTGTTTCGGATCCCTCTTCTTCCCGTATTCTCATTTGCGACGCAATTACAATAATTCGTGGGGTTATAAAATTGTATAGTTCATGGATGTTGGTAAGCCCAACCGATAAATAACAGAATACATTGTAGTGCTAAGGAGAACATCAATGCAACGCTGGGATGCGGACAAGGCATGGGCATGGTACAACCAGCAGCCATGGCTTGTCGGATGCAACTTTATACCAAGTACCGCCATTAACCAACTGGAGATGTGGCAAGCAGAAACATTTGACATAGAAACCATGGAACGTGAGCTCTGCTGGGCAACCAGCCTGGGCATGAACACGGCCCGGGTTTTCTTACACAATCTGGCCTGGGAACCTGACGCCGCTGGGTTCAAGGGCCGCCTGGATCGCTTCCTCGACCTGACGGCAAAGGTTTGAATCCGGCCCATGCTGGTCCTGTTCGACGATTGTTGGAACCCGAACCCCAGGGTGGGCCAACAGCCCGAACCGGTCCTCGGGGTGCATAACTCCGGCTGGCTGCAGGGCCCCGGACCTGCCTCCGTCAATAATCCTGCCACCTGGGGGCCCTTGGAATATTACGTGCGGGATGTCATTTCTTCGTTCCGGCTCGACCCCCGCATCCTGATGTGGGATCTCTACAACGAGCCGGGCAACTGCGAGCAGGGGGAACGATCCCTGCCGCTTCTTTGTAAGGCTTTTGAATGGGCCAGGAGCGCGGACCCTTCCCAACCGCTGACGGCCGGCCTGTGGAATGGAAACAAGCCCTTGAACACATTCCAGACCGAAGCCTCGGACGTAATCACCTTCCATAATTACTACGGCGCCAGCAACCTGACAACCCAAATCGCAGACTTGCGCCAGTATGGGCGTCCGCTGATTTGCACGGAGTGGCTGCGGCGGGGATATAGCGACGTCGAACCCTGCCTGCCAACCTTCCATAACGAGCAGGTGGGTTACTGCAACTAGGGCCTGGTCAGCGGGAAGACGCAAACGATCTATCCCTGGGGATCAGAGCAGGGCGCGCCCGAACCTGCGCTCTGGTTTCACGATCTTTTCCACCACGACGGAACACCGTTCGCCCAGGATGAAGCTCGTCTGTTTCGAAAACTGACCAATCAACGCCAGACAGTGCCGGCGTCAAGCGAAGGCGTCTGCGCCCCTGCATTAGGCCATTGGAACCCCTCGATGGCCTGAAAAAAGACCGGAGAGTACACGCAAAGGCGCCCTGCTGAAATGCGGGGCGCCTTTTTTTCAGGCAACTGGCCAGATGGAAAGGAAGTCGTTGATCGTGATTCGTATTCCGATTTCTTCCCATTAAGTACCGGAGAGCCAAGATTAACTATATTTTGCCTTCAACTCGCTGACGGGCAAAATCAGTTGCCCCTCGTCTTTATCCCCTACCCTGGTCACTTCGTCAAGCCGGTTGGCCGCGAGCCAGGCCGTAAAGGCAGCCACCAGCACATCCAGTTGATCCGGCAAATAGAGTGTATCCGTCGGTAAAATGCCCTTCATGAGCTTGAAGCGTGTGACTTCCTCGAAAAACACCATCCCATCTTTGATTTGCAGGCCTTTATCAGTCAAAATTAATTGTCGTTGCAGCCTGCCTTCCAGAGAAGGTTTAGGGAAAGGCACACTTTCAGCGAGTGTGCAATAACAGGCAAAAGGGTGTGTCTCCAAAATCTGGCAATCAGCGTCGCTCGAACCAAACGTTTTACACCCAAGCGCGAAGAGCTTTTCGTACAAAGCAAACCCGACCTGCATCCAGGCCGGGCAAAACTCTTCCCGGGCGGGCGTGCCAGCTACTGCAATGCCGCGCTCACGTAACACATACTCGGCCAGGCGGATGTCCGCGCCGCGCACAGAACGCCTTGGCCCGGAATGCTCCTCTCTGAGTTTTTGTTTGACCAGGCCACGATTGACCCCCGAGGGTGAATTGACGGCTACAATAGCGGCCTTCTGCCTTGCAAGAAAATCCACCATTTCTTCCATATCCGCTTCTGCCAACGCGACCAGGTTCAAATGGCCATCCAGAGCAGCGTAAATGAAATCTTTATTACCGGAAGTGGGATCAACGCCAATATAGACGCGGTCAGTTGAATTCATAGTAAGATATCACCCGGCCAGGCAAACAGTATTTTAGATGATTTTGTATCTTTTTGCGCACAAGCTGTGGTTCAATTCTATAAGTAGTGTAGCCGAAAAAAGGAACTTATGCAACTAATTCAACGACGCGCGATGTATGTTACTCTGCTTATAGCAGCCCTGGGCTGGATCTTCATCAGCGCAGACCGAGCGGGCACTTCGACTGCCGGGGAAATTCCAGCGCCTCGAGAGGGCTTTCTGGCGCCCGATTTCAGCCTGCAGACACCTGAAGGAGAAACGGTCAACCTGTCGGAATTGCGCGGGCAGGCTGTCCTGGTCAATCTTTGGGCTACCTGGTGCCCGCCCTGCCGCTCAGAAATGCCGGCCATTCAAAAGCTGTATGAAGAATACAAAGACCAGGGGTTCGAGGTGCTGGCTGTCAATATGACCTACCAGGATGATCCTCAAGCTGTCGTTCCATTTGCGCAAGAAAACAACCTGACCTTCCCCATCCTGCTCGAAGAGAACGGGGAAATGGCTGGCCGCTACGAGCTGCGCTCCCTGCCCTCCAGCTTCTTTATCAACCGCGCCGGCTTCGTGCAAGAAGTCGTGATTGGCGGGCCAATGTCCGAGGTGCTGCTGCGCACGCGGATCGAATCCATCCTGAGATAATATGTTGACACTCTACCGAAATCTGTTTGCCCCTCCTCGTGATATGATCCCAATCGTGGCTGCGATCTGGCTGGGTCTTTATGTAGCAGAAAAGCGCAACGCGCGGCATGGCCTCAACAACGACGATTTGAATAATATCGTCTTTTTTCCGCTCATCGGTTACCTGCTCGGCGGACGGGTTTTGTTTGCGCTTGAAAATCTGGGGGCCTTTTCGCAAAACCCTGCCAGCCTGGTCTCGCTCAACCTGGAGTTGTTCGATCCATTTGGTGGGCTGGCCGTAGCCGGGATCGTCGCCCTTGTCTACAGACAACGCAGGAACCTGCCGTTTTGGTCGACCCTGGATGCGCTGACACTCTTCTTTGCGGTTTTCGCCCTTGGATTGGGGCTGGCGCACCTGGCCTTGGGGAGCGCCTTTGGCAAGGAAACGACCCTTCCCTGGGGAATCGAGCTTTGGGGCGCGACGCGCCATCCCAGTCAAATCTACGAGATTCTCGCCGCGGTCCTAATCTTGGGCCTGCTCTGGTTCCAACGAGCGACTCTGCGCCCCGGCGTCCACTTCCTGAACTTCGCCGCGCTGACGAGCGCTGCGCGCCTCTTCCTGGAAGCCTTCCGTGGTGACAGCACGTTGATCCTGGGTGGATTCCGAGCGGCACAAATGATAGCCTGGGTGGTATTGGCCTTTTCATTGTTTCTTTTGGAACGTAGAAAGGGGCAAGCTTCTTCCGATTCTGAAGTGGTTATACGCACAACATGAAAATAGTTGCGTTCTCCCGTCTTTAACGGGATAGAGACCCGAAAAATAGGTTGCGAGCACGCGTACGCGTGCTCGCAACCTATTTTTCGGTATTTTTCCCGCCAGAAACGGTAGAGCGAATATTTGTAAAAAATCCGGAGGCGCCGGTCTTCCTCTTAAAGGGGAAGAGACAAAACGCATCCGGAGGGTGAATCCGCCAGGAAACGGAGGCAGACACAAAGTCCAGAAAGAAGCGGTTAAATTTGCAGTGGCACCGCTCCCCTGCTGATATTGTCCAAAAATTCCTGGCGGGTTGCCAGGTTCGCCCGGAAGGCCCCGTGCATGGCGGATGTGGTCATGCGGGCGTCGTGCTTTTTCACGCCGCGCATCATCGAGCAGAGATGGACAGCTTCTACCACCACCGCCACACCCTGTGGTTTGAGCAGGTCTCGCAAGAAGTCGGCGATCTGGCGGGTCATCCGCTCCTGCACCTGCAAACGGCGAGCATACATATCTACGATCCGTGGAATTTTTGAGAGTCCGATCACCTTGCCATCAGGAATATAGGCTACGTGAACGCGGCCCATGAATGGCAGGGTATGATGCTCGCATAAGCTATAAAATTCGATATCGCGCACCAAAACCATTTCATCATATGTAATATTGAACAGCGCACCGTTGATCATAGCGACCGGGTCAACGTGGTAGCCACTGAGCAACTCCGAATACATGCGCGCAACCCGCTTAGGGGTATACTTCAAACCTTCTCGCTCAGGATTCTCCCCGACCGCCTTGAGTAGCTGTAAAACTGCGCTTTCGAGAAGATCGTTCTGAATACCGTTTTGCTCGAGATTTTCTTCGTTTAAACTGTCATCAAAGTCAAGCAATTCTTTCATTATCTGCTCCAAAAAAACTGGCCCGGCATGTTGCCAGGCCAGTCGGTTTCCAGCAAGGTTTTACTCTAACCGACTTCTGGCTCGATCATACCGTAAGTTCCATCGCGGCGGCGATACAACACTTTTACCCGGTTGGCATCCGCATCGAAGAAAATAAAGAAGTTGTCATGTCCCAGCAACTTCATCTGTTCGATCGCCTCATCTTCGTTCATGGGGATGAGCGCGAATTTTTTACGACGGACAACGATGAAGTCTTCGTCCGGCTCTATTTCCGGTTCTGGCATGGAAACCACTTCTGCCGCCGAACGCCCGTCACCGCGGCCGCGATATTTTTTACCTTTGTACCGGTCTATCTGGCGCTGCATTTTATCCAGAGCGGTATCAAACGCGGCAAAGATGTCCTCTGCCCGCTCTTCTGAGCGTAAGAGCAAATTCTTTCCGCGGACAGTGATCTGGGCGATGTGTCGGTCTGAGGCGCTACGAGCGGACTTTTCATGCGACAGTTCAACCCGGGTCTCTTCGATGGCCGGGAGAAACCGGTCAAGCTTGCTAGCTTTTTTCGTAATATAGTCATTGATTCGGTCGGTCACTTCCATGTTTCGAGCTTGAATATCCAATTCCGGTGACATAGAACCTCCTCAGGTTAATAGGATAAACGCCCTAAAAGGGCGATCAACAACTAGACAATTTTAAGACTGTGATGAGATAAAGCCCGTGCGATTGTGACGGCAAACACATCTCTGGCGCCGTATGCATACAGCGCCTCGGCCGCGGACGATAAAGTTGCTCCCGTTGTGGAAACATCATCCATCAGCAAAATCGTTCGCCCGTTTACTTTCTTCCGGTCTGCGTGAAACGCGCTGCGTACGTTTTCCTGTCGCTCGTGTGCTGATAAACCCACCTGGGATCTGGTTTCGCGGGCGCGAACCAATGCCAAGGGGGAATACTCCAAACCTAATTGGATCGAAAGCGGCATAGCAACCATCGCAACTTGATTATACCCTCGTTCCTTGAGGCGTTTTTTTCCTAAAGGTATCGGAACCAGTGTGTCTACAGGCCAACCCAATTGCCGAATGAAACCTGACATCTGATTCGATAGCGCTTCCCCCATACCAATGTCCCGCCGATATTTCAAACGATGCAGCGCCCCCTGAATAGGATTCTCGAAGACCGCCCAGGAACGAAGCAACTTAAAGGCAGGATAATTTTGTTGGCAACGCTCGCATAAACCGGAGTGCGGCTGCGGTAATCCGCAAGCGTCACAAACGGGACCAAGGATTGCCTGAACTTTTTTCTGACAGTCTGGGCACCAGCGTATACCCGGGTTTCCACATCCCCCACAAGATGGCGGGAACAGCCAATCAAGCGCAACCCACGAGCCGTGTAGTATCTGATATTTCCATTTGTTAGAGAGGGTCAAACTAACTTCCAAAACCGCCGCCAAATACGCCCATGATCTGGAACACAGCAGGGACCATCAAAATAATCATAATGGACGGGAAAATCAGCAGGGCCATTGGGATTAACATCTTGATTGGGGCTTTATGGGCTGCTTCTTCTGCACGTTGCCTGCGTTTCAGCCGCATCTGATCGGACTGAATGCGCAAGACTTTCGCCAGGCTCACACCCAACATTTCGCTTTGGATGACCGCTGCGACAAAACTGGTCATTTCGGCGATGCCCATCCGCTCCGCCATCACCCGTAACGCTTCCCGTCTGGTTTTACCAAGTTGGACTTCGCGGATGGCGCGCGCAAACCCAAGCGAAAGGTGGTTTTCCCATTTCTCGCTTACCTTTGCCATGGCAGCATCGAACCCCAAGCCTGCCTCAACGCAAATTGTCAAAAGGTCAAGGGCATCCGGCATCGCTTTACGAATTTCCGTCTGTCGACTGTTGATCTTGCTCTGCAACCACAGTTGAGGAAATGCGAATCCCAGTACCACGAAAAGCAAAACCACCAGGATTCGCGTTCCAAGAGACCAGGTGGGAGGCGAAATGACAAAAATCAACGTCAAGAAGCCACCAAACAAAGCAGCTACGATAAAACGAGAGGCCAGAAAGGTGGAAGCATCCATCCGGACCGGATTACCTGCCAGTTCCATTTTCAGGTTGGTATCCTCTAATACTTTTTGGGGCGTAAACCTGGTGGAAAACTCCCCCAGCGCTCGCAATATTGGAACGAGGACACGTTCGCTAAAGGGTTGGGATAACTCTAACTCCTCAAGCGAGACCATATCCCCACGCTCTGTAAATTCAGCCAGGCGCGCCATCAAAGGATCTACATCGCTTTGAGAAGCAGTTGCAGTACGCCTGCCTACAATCACCAGGGCGATTGCGCCAACAACAAGTACTATGCCGATAACGACCCACACAAGTGGATTCATCGCTAAACCTCTATATCCGCTATTTTCATCATGATGAAATAACCAGCAATTATCATGATGACAATCAAACCAATTGCTGCCCAGCCACAAAGAGGGGATGGACCGTCAAAAAACGACATCAAATATTCGGGGTTCATGAACCAAAGGATGAGCGCTAAAGCCATCGGTATGATGGACAACAACGTTCCAGAGGCACGGACCTGGGCTGTCATCACCCGAATCTCGCCTTTAATACGAACCCGTTCCCGGATTGTAAAAGAAATCGAATCTAAGATTTCCGAAAGGTTACCACCCACCTCTCGTTGAACGTTGATAGCCGTGACTACAAAATCTAAATCCTCACTGGGGATGCGCCGTAACAAATTGTCGAGCGCGGCTTCCATCGATACACCCAATTGCATTTCTTGAACGACACGTAGAAACTCGTCGCTAATCGGCGAAGGCAATTCTCTACTTATCGCTTCCATAGCTTGCATCGTAGAATATCCGGCTCGCAAACCGTTCACCATCAGGTTGAGCATATCACCTAGCTGGTCGTTGAAACGATTAAGGCGCTGACGCTGTTGACGTTTAACGTAGAAGCGGGGGGCAAATGCGCCAAGAACGGCACCAATGAGAAAAGATACCGGGTGCCAGCCTCCAAGAAACCCAAATACTAATGCTCCAAAAAATATTGCAATAAAATATAGAGCGAAATATTCAGCAACTTTTAGTTTTAGATCAGCGCGGGCAAGTTCTCTAGAAATCCGGTCGCCAAAGGATGATTTTTCTACCCTTTTGTTGACCCAGTCTGTAACCATGGAGCGGTCAGATTCTCTGCTCTCGCTGGTTTTCTCCTCACCCAGGTATCTGCCCAGGCGTTTTTCTACCAATGCGCGCTCGCTATTGACAGACTCAATCACCCCTACGATCAATAGGAGTACGGCCAATCCACCGCCAATCATCAAAATCCAGGTCATAGCGTTCCTACTCTACTAAACGAAGCCTCTAATATCGGCGTCTTTCTCCAACGCCAAATATCGATGGCGGCAAATTAATTCCCGCGGCCTCGATTTTATCCATAAATTTGGGGCGTAAACCCGTTGGGCGCAACCGGCCGATAACCTTTCCGGCTTCCACACCCGTTTGTTCGAAGGAAAAAATATCAGTCATGGTAATGACATCGCCTTCCATGCCGCTTACTTCCGTAACAGTGACAACCTTACGGGTGCCATCGCGCATACGTTCCTGTTGAACAATAATATCAATAGCGCTCGCCACTTGCTCGCGAATTGCCCGCACCGGCAGATCCATCCCGGCCATCAGGCACATCGTTTCAATACGAGACAGGGTATCCCTTGGAGAGTTTGCATGGGCGGTTGTCATGGACCCATCATGGCCGGTGTTCATTGCTTGCAGCATATCCAGCGTTTCACCGCCTCGGCACTCGCCTACAATAATCCGCTCGGGACGCATACGAAGAGAGTTAATCACCAGGTCGCGGATTGTAATTTCGCCCCGGCCTTCAATATTAGGCGGTCGCGATTCCAAGGTTACAACGTGTTCCTGGCGCAACTGCAATTCCGCCGCATTTTCGATTGTGATAATGCGCTCGTCATCCGGAATAAACCCGGACATGACATTTAGCAAAGTTGTTTTACCGGAACCTGTACCACCAGAAATAATAATATTCAATCGAGCTTCTACGCACGCTTTTAAGAACTGAAGTGCCTCCATGGAAATGGAGCCAAACTGCACTAACTGGTCGACAGTGATCGGGTTTTTTGAAAATTTACGAATTGTTAGGACAGGTCCCACAAGAGAAATCGGTGGAATGACCGCGTTCACGCGGGATCCATCCTGTAAACGCGCATCCACGTAGGGACTGGACTCGTCAATACGACGGCCTAGCGGCGCAACAATGCGATCAATGATACGCAAAACATGTTCATTGTTTTCAAAGGTAACCGGAACTCGATGGAGCTTACCTTTGCGTTCGATATATATGTTTTTCGCTCCGTTTACCATCACTTCTGTGATCGTGTCATCTTCCAACAAAGGTTGAAGGGGGCCTAAGCCTAATATCTCCGCGGCAATTTGTTCGAAAAGTCGAGCTCGCTCCGGACGGGAAAGCACAATATTTTCCTCGGAAAGAATTTGTTCGAACAGGTCCTGAATGGTGCGCTTTACTTCATCTGTTCTGGTAATGTCCATGGATGGATCAAGTTCTGCCAGAAGTTTGTTTTGAACACGGGTCTTAAGATCAAAATAAGAACCCGCCTGAGGCGAAGTGATGGGAGCACTTGTTCGTCTGGTCTGCAACGATGAGAGGCGAGAGTTATCCGAATTTCCACCCGGCTGCCCTTGACCCGGCAATTTAGAGCCTGCTTCAGAGCTTTGTCCTTGCTCTATACGTTTAAGTAATGACATACCTATACTCCTATACTCTAATTTTATATCACTTCACCGCTTCAGATTCACTTAATTCTGCAGCTGCCAGGGTTTCACGCACGCTGCCTGCTAAAGACAATATACCACGTGCTGCCGGTTGTGTTTTGTTATCCAGGACAAATGGCACTCCGCGATTTACAGCAGGAACAACCACTCTCTCATCCAGAGGAATCACCGCAGAGACTGGCTGTTTCAAATTGTCTCCCACCCTCTCCGGCGTAATCGCAATTCGTTTATCATAACGGTTCATACAAAAAACAATTCGCTCACGTCCAATTCCAATTGTATGAAGCAGATCTAGAAACAGCCGGGCATTTTTTATAGATGGGATATCTTGTGTGGTAACCAATACAATGGCATTGCTCTTGTCTATCGCCGTTAGAGTAATATCATTCAGCGCTGTCGCTGTATCAATTACCACATAGGCATACAGCTGACGCAAATAGTCGATTAACTGGGCAAATTGATCGCCGCTGACCTTTTCAGCATGTTCTGGTCGGGATGGAGCCGCTAAAACGTGCACACCCGACGGTATGTGTTTTATCATTACCCCTTCGACTATTTCTGGGTCCAGTTCGTCAACCCGCGTGGCAAGATCTATAATCGTATTTTTGCCTTGTTCATTGATAAAGACGGCCACATCCCCATATTGAAAATTCCCATCAACCAGTGTTGTGCGCGTGTCTTCATTGTGTAACGCCAAAGCCAGATTGACAGCAATTGTCGTGCAACCGGTCCCCCCTTTCGGGCTATAGACAGTAACCACCTTTCCTTGCGTGAGGGCGAAACCGCCACCAACAGGTATCCCCGGCATGGCAGGCAGAGAGCGAGACTGTGCACTTTTTGCACGATCCTGTTGAGCCATTTCACCAGCGCGACGAATTGCAGAGATCAATTCGTCCGCCATCGGGGGTTTGGTCAGGAAGTCGCGCGCGCCCGCAAGCATGGCACGCCGCATATAGTTTTGGTCACCTTGAACAGATAGAATAATCACCTGCACGTGCGGCTGGGTACGAAGGATCGCCTCGGTCGCGGATATGCCGTCCATATCTGGCATATTGATATCCATCAAGACGACATCCGGGTCTTGCTCCTTCGAAAATTCTATCCCTTCTTTTCCTGACTTTGCTGCGCCAATAACTTCTATATCCGATTCAAATTGAAGGAGTTTGCGAACGTTCTCCCGGGTTTCAGCGATATCATCAACGATAATAACGCGCACTTTTTGGCTTACTGCCATACGGTTTGACCTCAATAATCTTTGTTATTCCTGCACTGGCGTTGCTGGCGTCACTTGATCCGAGGTTGTGGGAGGATAAGTCAGCCCGTCGATCCGGGGTTGCATCGCATATGGCAGTTTTGCGGGCACAGGAATATTGTATTGACTTAGCAGGAACTGTAAGGTAGCCGCCTCAGTTGACACGCGAGACTCATCCAACACGTTCCTTAAAGGTTAAATTCATCTTTGCGCCACTGTAAACCAGGTACGACAGGGTCACAGAATCCTGAGGAGTAACAACCAGCGTAACCACATCTGGAATCACAGGTTCCGCTGTTACTGTCTGGCCTTCTGGAGCGGGTTGTTGATCAGTGACAACCTGAGCTTGTGGCAGATCAAAATCACCCAGCTTTAGTACAGGAACGTTTTGTAAAACCATCTGGCATACCAACCGCGGACGCTGAGGCTCTGAAGGGATTACATAAATACCCTGTTGAAAAGCCGTCTCCACCTCGGTGCGACCTTGAACGCCATTATCGCCGGTTACGTTGAGCGTAACCCCGGGCAACTGTCCTTCCACTCCTGTATCCGGAGGGATAAGCTGGCTGATATGGTTCGGAAGAATGGTTTGATAGGAAGGATCTACATCCACGAACAAAAAGCAGGCATTAACATCAACATGCGCACCGTCGCGAACGCCGAACGCAACGGATTCCAAACGGGTTGTCGGTATTGCCATTGCGGACATACCCTGTGGAATTTGGGAGGCCCATTCAGGTCCTCCAGCAGCCACTGATCCATCCGAGACCATCGACCTTGTGATGACAACGCCTTGATCAAGAGGATATCGTGCTACTTTATTGACCAACTCAGCTCTTTGATCAGCCGTAAACATAACCGAAACCACACTATCCTGAGGAACACTGATGGTTGAAATAACATCATCAGTAATTCGTTCCCCTTGGGGAATATTTTGCCCGGCGATGAACACCTGGACAGTTGGCGATTGTTCCGCTGGAAGACTCGGTGTTCCTCCAGGAACCAGGAACTGGCGAAATACTAGAGCTACAACAGCCAACCCTATTATCAGGATCAAAGCCAAAAAAATGAAAATTCGTCCGCGGCGCATATTGACTCCTCTCTACGTAAGTAATATCGGAACAAATTTATCACATCGATTATACAGGAAAAATAGCAATATCATGATTGATAAATTTGGTAGGCTCTGTCTTGTCCAAAGTCCGAAAAAGTAATGCTACATAACCCCAACAATTATTTTCTTGCCGGCAAAGAGAACATAATACGCGTCCCTTTACCCGCTGCGCTATCAATCTCAAAAGTCCCTCCTAACATCTCGGTGCGCTCACGAATTAACTTCAAGCCCAGATTCTGCTCCTGGACGGTATCTATATCGAATCCTTTCCCATTATCATCCACACTGACACGAATAAGATCGTCTGTCAAGTCCAGGTTAAATCTTGATGAGGGTGGCCTGACTATGACGGGCTGCGTTTCCCAGCAATTCCTGAATAGCTCGAAAAACCATAACTTCCAGATATGATTCCAGTCGGCGCTCGTTTCCGCTGATGGTCACATTCACTTCCAGTCCGGTCTGCTCCTTGAACGTATCCGCGTAACGCCGGATGGTAGGAATCAATCCAAGATCATCGAGCATCATTGGACGCAATTCAAAGATGAAGTTCCTCACCTTTTGAAAAGTGCTCATTGCCGAACCCTTAAGGTTCCCCAACTCATCCCTGGCCTGGACTGGATCGACATCCAACAGGCGCATTGCAATTTCGGTCTGCAAAATGAAGTTCGAAAGCGCTTGCGCCGGACCATCGTGCATCTGGCGGGAAAGACGCTGACGTTCGGCCTCTTGCGCGTTGATTAGCATTTCCACGCTGGCGAGCGTCCCCTTCCCAGCGCCGGGTGATTGGGAGGAAGTTAAAGCCGATCCTCCTATTCCGCCATTTTGCATCCATTCCAAGACAGATTTGTAGCGCTCATGATGTGTCTTATCACTCTGTAGTTTCTCTAGCTGCCCGCGCATGACAAATAAGCGTTGCTGGGCATCTAACGCGGAATCATAAGCCATCCGAATTTCTTCTACAGGCGTGTTGCCAATTTGGTTTTGAACCTGCTGCAGATGAGACGTAATAGCAGCGTTTCGATGAGATAGCTTGGTAATTTCCGCTTGACTTTGTTCAATCATGAGCGTGGTCTCGCGCAAGGCACGCTGGGTTTCTTGTAACTCCGCCTTAACATCAAACGCAGCGTCCTGTTCTTGCTCTTGAATGCCATCCACTTCTGACATCATACCAATATTACTCCTGCGGTTTATTTAAATCCATCTCATGCAACTTGACCCAGCCACGCTTGAGTGCATAGACAACAGCTTGCGTCCGATCTTCGACACCAAACTTGCGCAGTATGGAAGTAACGTGGTTCTTAACGGTTTGATGGCTGATCCCTAACAGGCCAGCGATTTCCTTATTGCTCATACCGCGAACCACGCAGGACAAGACTTCCATTTCGCGGTCAGAAAGTGGATGGAATGGGCTTCCCGGTTCACTATATGAGCGGCGGGCGCCTTCCATCTGACTTTCCAACCATTCATCAAGTTCTCGGCGCGAAAACACGTTCCCACCGATGACGTATTTTCCGTTGGCCACCTCCCGGATCACGCTGACAAGGCCTTGCGGTTGGATATCCTTAGCACAGTACGCAGCCGCGCCTGCATGAGCAGCGTGGATCGCCTGCTCGATATCATCGTATCCTGTCAGCAACAGTATCCGGGTGGGCAATTTTTCCTGGTGAACTTGATGCGTGATCTGTTGGCCATTCATCTCTGGCAGATTTACATCCAATACAGCAATATCGGGTTCCAGATCACGGATAAGTTCGAGGGCATGCTTGCCATCGGCAGCCTGTCCAACGACACGGAATCCTTGCTCTAACGCAAGGGCATCCGCCACCCCTTGGCGGAATAGTGGATGATCATCGACAATGAGTAAAGTAATATCTTTCATGCTTATCCCAACCCCTGATCAAGTTTGATATACAAAAGTATAGCATAGGAGTGCTGATACGGGTATTGATTGCAATTCAACGCCAATGAAAGACCGTCATGTTGTTTCCGCCCAATTCAGGCCCGATTCCATCCGTAACAAAAACGCTCTCCGCCCGAGCGCTCAAAAACGGGTAAAAATCAGGAAACGCGATCAAATAGCTTGCTCCCTGTTCATCCAAAAACTCGGCCAGCCTTTTCTCATCCCGGATGAATGGAACGACTTCGGGCGAGACCAAGCCGGCCAGATCGATCAAATCATGGCTGTCATAAAAGCCCAGGGCGCCAATGTCGTGCGCAGCGATGATGTCGTCCCCCGGTATATTCCCGGCCACCCACTTTGCGGTTGCAACCATTTCGCTCTCGATCAGGGCAACATCTTGGGCATATGTAAACGCTCCAAACAACCAGAATGCAAAGCTCATCACACCAACCAGGGAACCCCACCCTATGGTGGCAACCCAATGATACCGCCCGAATGCCTTCGATTTAACAAACCCCCAAAGCCCTGCCAGACCCCACAAGAAAAAAATGGGCATAGCCGGCATGATGTAACGCCCGTGCTGGTAGAGGGGCAATCGCTGAACGTATAAAAACAGATAACCGGCAAACCAGGCCATCCCGGCCAGCGTGCCCCAATCACGCCTGCGCGCAGCAAGAACAAACCAGCCGATCGCACCGGGAAGTAAAGCGAGGCTGGATCCTGCCAAAAACTGCAAAGATAACTCCCCAAATCGTGGGAAAAACGGACGCGCTTGCCAGCTGGCATATTCTGCCTGCTTGGCGTAGAACGTATTTGGCATGGGTGTTCCTGCCAACACCAGGTTGAACAAAAGGAAGGGTCCAAAGAGGGAGGCAAACCCGATCAAGAACTGACTCAAATCCCGCCACCGCCTCGTTCCGGACCCCTGGCCTGCCAGCGCATAGACGGCGACCGGCCCGAGCAAGGTGACCCCGTCTGGCCGCACCCAGACGCTTAATCCGGCCAACAAGCCGAGGGTCAAGAAGCGACGCGATCCGCTCATCAGCATGCCCAAAACTATCGTGACGAGCAACGCGTGCAGCAGGGTTTCCATCCCGGAAGCCGCCGACCAGACCAGGTGCCACTCAAATATAAGGAAAAGCCCTACCCACGGAAATCTCCTTTGGTACGCCGGACTGACGTTCCAAATCACCATCTCTCCAAGGATGCCTGTGCCCCACAGCAAGATCACACCCAGGAAATACGTCCAAATATAAGGGGCCAGCTTGAGCAGAAATCCAACCGAGAGCAGCGCTGTCCAAAGAGGAGCAGTGGACCCGGCTGAGGGCTTGCCGGGCTGAAAGGCCCACTCGCCATGCAAAGCCAGGTTGCGCGCATACGTCAGGTGGATCCACGAGTCGTCAAGCGGAAAACCAACCCGAAAGTACAGCGCGCTTGCAACCAGATAGACCGCCATGCTGATCCCGCTGGCCAGCGCCAATACCAATATTAATTTCCTATTCGGTAGGGTGAACCGCATAAATGTGCGCAGCCTCCACTTCCCCCAAGTACTCCAATCGCGGGTTGAGGTCGTTTTGCTCGTAAAGCTGTTGATATTCTCTCAAGACGCCGCCCGGCTCCAGGACAAAGTAGGCTGCCTCATAACGCGCCGCAAGCGCCAGGATGACATCCGGCCCTCCGGGAGGCATGACCACCGTCGGACGCCCGCTGACAATGTAATATCCCGCCGGGTTACGGACAATCGCAATCTCATCTGGACCGGCGCCTTGCTCGACCAAAAATTGTTCTACTTTTACGTACATTTCCTCCTCCGCTTGCCAGCCAGGCTGTAAGACACGCAGCTGAAGGATGACAACCGAAAGGAGCATACTGATCAAGACCAAAAACCCCTGAAACACCCTGCCCGCATGGGCCACGGTCAATATCTTTCGATGATACAGAGAAACTACCAGTCGATTTAAGCCGATAGGCGCGAGCGCCCACCAGTACGGTTGAAAAGCTGCCCCGGCGTGAAAAAAGCTGCCGCGCGCACCGGCCAGTGGAAAGACAAGAGTCATCACGACCAGTAAAATGATCCAACCGGTCGCGGCCAGCCTCGCACGGATCGTATGGCGAAGCTGCCAGAAGCCAATCAAAATAAAAGGGAAAAGCAAAATCCCTCCCTGTGCAGCGAAAGCGTTCAGCAGGTTCAGCCGCAACGCCCCCAAACGGACTTTAAGAGCCGCTCCCCAACCCGCCTGCAGCCAGGACCGCATGTTGACCTGGTCAATTGGGAAAGCAAACGTATCGTTGTAGTTCGTCAACCACAGGATTCGACTCCCCCCGGGTGGCATGGGCGACCCAAAAGTGATTATGTTGCGGGCATACCAGGGTCCCATGATGAGCAAATAACCGATCACCACCAGGGCGCCAAACAGGAGAAATGATTGGATTTTCTCTTGCAAGGATCCTTCTAGCGCGAGGGACCGCCACAGCGCGAGCAGGCCAACCAGGCCCAACCACAGAAGCCCATCGCTGCGGGCCAGGTTCATCAAGCCAGCAAGCAGGCCCATGAGCAGGAAGGGCCACCAACCCTTCGTTTTTACAAGTAAAAAGATCGCGCCTCCCAGTAGCATGTAAGGGCCGTAATTATCGGTAACCGGCATAAAGGGCAGGTAATAGACCGAGAAAACGGCCAACAGGCCAGACGCAAAAGCCAGGAGGCGGTCTTTGGTCATGTCAAACGCCAGAGCGGCCGTCAATGGTGGAATGCAGGCCGCGATCAGAATAAAGATCAAACGGGCAGCTGCGTAAGTATGCTGACCGGTCACGAGCATACCGAAAGCCGCCAAGATGGACGAAAGCGGATACCAGTAGGTGTGCGATGGATGCGGAATTCCTGCCGGATCGTCCAGATAATTCCACAGGAAGGGTTCGCTAAAACCTTTCCCTGCTACCAATTGCAGGCCGCCGGCAAAGTAATAATCCGAATCAAGATAACCGGGCAATTGTTGGAGGGAGGCAGTCCCCAGGGCGACTGCCAAGCCGAGCACAAACAGAAGGATGGAAATCCGCCGGCTCATCCGCGCTCCCTTTGGTCGAAGTGATCCAGCCAGGTGCGCGGCGCGCGGATCATCCACCAGCGCACCCAGAACAAACCGAGAACGGTGAAAACGGGCCAGAAAAGAAACAGGATTTCCTCTTTGTCCAGGTTAATCCATTGGGGCGCATCCCCCAGGAACAGGAGCCAGGGCAAACCAAAAAAGAACCACAAGAGCAAAAATGCAATTCCATCACCGAATCTTTTCCAGCGCTCGCGCGAAACCAAAACGATAAACATGATTGGCAACGTGAGCGGAAACAGGTGATCCATTTCTACGTGATATCCCATCAGCGGGGTTGCCGCCAAGGTGAGGCAAACGACCCAGATAAAGTGGTTGAAGTGCTCCTGACGGGCCGCGCGCCACTCATAGAAGAGCGTGATGCCCAGGACCGCCGTCAAAACCCAGCCAAGGATATCTCCAAACTGAGGCCAGAGTTGGACAAAAAGATCGTGCGTGGAAAATCCAACTCCCACCCGGAAACTGTTCCAGGAGGCCCGTAAAAAGGGCATGAACCAGCCCGGATACCAGAAAAATGAGAGCACCAACAGGACAAACGCGAGCATACCGGCGCCGGCAAACACCCGCCAGCGTCTTTCCCAGAACACCCACAAGGTGGTGAAGAGCAGGAATAAACCGCCGATTTCCCATTGGAAGGCAGAAAATAACATCAATGCGCCGGCAACTTCATCGTGACCCGTTCTCAACGAGACGAGAATCCCCACATAGGCCAGTCCGAGCAGGATGACAGGGGAACCCTCGAGAAACGAGCGAAAGGCATAATAAGAGCTTAGAGCAGCGATGGCGATGAAACCGATATAGATAAAAGAAATGCGCCGGTCCGTCAGACCGGAAAGAAAAGAAAATGAAGGCAAGAAGTGCTATCTCGGAGAGCGCCATCCAGACGGCGCGCGCCATTAAAGCGTCCGGAAATTAACGCCAGCGGGAAAAAGAAGATCAACAAATGAAAGGGAATATCCAGAATGTACGCATCTTCACCGGATTGCGCAGGCCGGCCGTAAACCTGTTCCTGCACGAGCGCCGGGACGGCGCCGCTATAGGGCTCGATGTGATCGAACAGGAAAGCCCGCCCCCCGGTGCGCAAAAGGGTAAATTCCCCGCCTGCGGGCAATTGCCCCGCCAGATAATCATTCCCAACAGCCAGCCCGTAGAACACCAGGACGAACACGATCCCGGCAGCGGCCAAGAAAAGGATCTCCCTTCCAGTCAGTTTGTTGGGGAGCTTTTTGAAATTCCTGGAACGACATCAATCCCCGATGAAAAAGCGCATGACTGGCCTGGTCTCAGATCGCCTCGCCACCTCGACAAACCCCGCTTTGTGGAAAGCGGCAGCGGTACCGTGGTAAACGAAAACGTCGGGAAGATCCCTCTCCGCATCGACCGGATACCCTTCCACGATTCTGCCGCCCTGCTCGCGGACATAGGCCACCGCGGCTTTGAGCAATTCCACGGTCAGGCCCTGACGACGGGCTTGTTTCGCGACAAAGAAACAGGTCACTGACCAGGGGTTTGCCTCGTCAACCGGCTTCAATATGCGAGAGTGCGCCAGTTTTGGATAGGCCGAGCGCGGCTCAACGGCAATCCAGCCAACCGGCTCATCGCCGTTGAAAGCCAGCAGGCCCGGCACCGTGCCCGAATTCAACGATGTTTTGCTGCATCTGGCGGGCCGGTTCGCCGGTATTCTCCTCGTAGGCCTTGCCGCGCAACTTCCAGAACGTGCACCAGCAACCGGCGCAGGCCCCGCGCGGGCCGAAGAGACGCTCGAAATCGGCCCACAGGTCGGGGGTCAGGGGGCGAAACGAGAGGCTTTTTAAGTCGGTCATTTATGGAACGAGCAGTTGCAGCCGGCCGGGCTGGATCGAATAGTCGAAGTCCTGCACAAATTCAGGGAACAGCTCGCCATCTGTATGCGCAGGCGAAGGCTGGTCGAGGTGAATGCGCACTTTGGTGGTATCCAGCTCGTACATCCCTTCCATTTCAATATAACTGCCTTTGTCTTCGTTGAAGGCCCGCGGTAAGGCCTGGAACATGCCGAGGCGCGTGTCGCGATATCCGTAGGCCAGGGTTAATTTTCCATCGGTCAGGTCGGCGTGCGGGGTCATGAAAAAGCCGCCGGTGCGCCTGCCATTGCCAATGGTTACCAACGTAAGCGGACCGCGTATTCGCCATCATCCCACGTCACCACGCCGGTCCATTCGGGTTTGTCCATAATGGCCCACATGGCGGCGACCAGATAACGCCCCATGCCCTTGATCCATTGGATGCGCTCGTGTTTGATCGTCACGTATGGCTCCAAACCCGCAGCGGAGTTGTTGACGAAACACCTGCCGTTCAAGTCGCCCAAATCGATGGAGGCGGGTTTTTCCCGCCGCAATGACTCGAGCCGCCGCATGCAAATCCGCTGGCATACCGGCATTGAAGACGAAGTCGTTGGCCGAGCCCAGGGGCATAATCCCAAACGGACCGACCGGATCCCGGTCAGATTTGGCGACCCCAACCATGCCCTGGACCGTTTCGCTAATGGTGCCATCGCCGCCGGCTGCAATGATCGGCGAACAGCCTGCGCGCGCCGCCTGCTCCGCCAGCTCCATCACCTGGCCTTTTCGCTCGGAAATGGCCACTTCGAAATCGACGCCGGCTGCTTTCAGCGCGGCTTCCGCTTCCGGCCAGCGTTCCTGCGACTTCCAGCGGTTGGAATATGGGTTTAAGATGACTTTGGCAACCATACGATTATTTTACTCGGAATTCCGCTCGCCGCAACCATGGTCAGAAGTACGCCCAACAATAAACGCAGACGTAATTTGTAAATGTTCCCAGTCGCAACACGTGTAAAGCGAAGGCCTGCCCCATAACAATCGGTATCGGTCAGCTTGGCTCAGGTCAGCTTGCAGCCCGGCCAATTGTACTAAAGATAGTGGTTAACCCCTATTTCTCATCCCCTGTTAACATCTTTCCAATCAAAAAGGGTATACTACATCCAAAATAGGTGATGCATGAACAATCCTTTTACGTCTACAGATTCAGTAAAATCAGCGCTTTCAGAGCAAAAATACATTCCTTCGGACGAACTTGCAACGATCGTTTACCTGGCCCAGCAACTGGGCAAACCCCTGCTCACCGAAGGGCCTGCCGGAGTAGGAAAAACCGAGCTGGCCAAAGCTATCGCCAGCGCGACCGGGCGCGAGCTCATTCGCTTGCAATGTTATGAAGGCCTGGACGAATCCAAAGCGCTGTACGAGTGGGAATACTCCAAGCAGTTGCTGTATACCCAACTGTTACGAGACAAGCTCAATGACACACTGGGATCAGCCGCTTCCCTGGCCGAAGCAGCAGACCGGCTGGCCGGTGAGGAAGATGTTTTCTTCTCGAACCGTTTCCTGCTCCAGCGTCCGCTGTTGCGCGCCATCCAGATGCGACCAGCCGACCGTGCTTTTGATCGATGAAATCGACCGCGCCGATGCTGAGTTTGAAGCTTTTTTGCTGGAAGTGTTGAGCGATTTCCAGGTCTCGATCCCCGAGCTGGGGACGCTGGCCGCCAAGCACAAACCGTTCGTGGTGCTGACCTCGAACAACACCCGCGAGCTTTCCGAAGCACTCAAACGGCGTTGTCTGTACCTGTTCATCGACTACCCCACGCTCGAGGCCGAACTGGCAGTGGTCCGTTTGAAGGTGCCTGATTTGAATCCCAAGCTGGCCCGCCAGGCGGTGGAATTCGTGCAGCGGCTGCGCAGCACCGAAATGCGCAAATCCCCCTCCATCAGCGAAACGCTGGACTGGGCCAATGCGCTGGTGGCGCTCAACGCGCAAGAGCATCGACAAGGAAGTCCTGGACGAGACCATGTCCGTGCTGCTCAAGCATGAAGCCGACCTGCAAAAGGCCAAACGGCAACTGATGTCCCCCCGCCTCCACACGCCGGCGACAAGCCGGATGATTTCGGGCAGATTTTCAGGAAATTAGAAAGAGTTGAATGGAATCCCGCATTTTACAGTTGATCTCAGCCTTACGCGCCAGCGGGGTGCGCGTCTCCCTGGCGGAAAGCGCCGAGGCGTTTTCTGCCGTGATTTGATGGGAATTCAAGACCGCGAGCACTTCCGCCTGTCCCTGCGCGCAACGCTGATCAAAGACGTGCGCGACATCCCCGTTTTTGACAAACTGTTCCCGCTCTTCTTCGGTTCCGGGCAACCCCCCACGATGGGCGGCGACCTGTCGGACGATCTGACGCCTGAGGAAGCCCAACAGCTGGCGGATGCGTTGCGACAGATGACCGAGAACCTCCGTCAGCAGATGGAACGGCTGATGAACGGCGAACCGCTCACCAAGTCCGAGTTGGAGGCGCTGGCGCAAATGGTCGGGTTGAACCAGAGCGACGACCTGCGCCATCAGAACTGGATGGCGCAACGCATGATGCGCGCGCTGGCCTTCCCGGAGGTCCGCGAGGCATTGAAAGAGCTGATGGAACAGCTGGCAGAAATGGGCATGAGCGCCGAACGCATCCAGGAGATCCGGGAACGGATCCAGCAGAACATGCAGGGCATGGAGCATCAGATCAACCAGTTTGCCGGAGAGCGCATCGCCGAAAACCTGAGCGAGAAACCGCCCGCGGAAGGCGTGGACGGGCTGATGAACCGGCCGTTCCACTCCGCTGTCTGATGCCGACAAAAAAGCGCTGCAACGGGAAGTCCAACGGCTGGCCGCCGCGCTGCGCACGCGCATCGCATTGCGCCAGAAGCGCGCCAAAAGCGGGCAACTCGATCCGAAGGCCACCATCCGCGCCAACTTGAAATATCACGGCGTGCCCATGGAACTGCGCCACCGCGACCGCACCCGCAAGCCACGCATCGTGGTGATTTGCGATATCAGCACCTCGATGCGCTTTTGCTCGGAGCTGATGCTCAGCTTCCTGTTCGCTCTTCAAGGACAGGTCCGCAAAACACATGCCTTTGCCTTTATCGACCACCTCGAATATATTTCAGACGAGTTCACCGGCTCGGACGCGGACGAGGCCATTGCTTCCGTTTTGTTACGCATGCCCAGCGGGCACTACAACACCGACCTGGGCTGGTCGTTGAACGATTTCCAGAACGAGTTCATGGATACGCTCAACGGGCAGACCACGCTCATCCTGGTCGGCGACGGGCGCAACAACTACAACGACCCGCGCCTTGACATTTTCTCCACCATGTCTCGCCGCGCCGTGCGGACCATCTGGTTAAATCCGGAACCGCCGCAGTTGTGGCACGGCGACAGCGACATGCCGAAGTACGCGCCTTTATGCAACAACGTGTTGAAAGTCAGCAACCTGAACGAGCTGGCCGCCGCGGTGGATACCCTGTTATCAGCGTAGGCTTCACCATATTTGGGGGACAGCTAAAAACATACAAGCAAACGAACGATTTAGCCTGCATTTAAGAGGTGGCAATTTTCCGGCGCCGGAAATGTCTTGCGAGAGGGGAATGCGTATGCATAACGACAACAGTAAACCAGCTGTAAGGTATACCTCTCCCGGATTCATGTATACTGCTCGCACGCTCACCGAAGGCGCATCAGCTTGTGGAGCGGCCCGAAGAGTGAGGGCGAGCCGCACGCACTTGCAGGCTGCAGGCGCTCCGATTTACAGAACTGTAAACCGCGCGGGGGAAAACCGCATGTACAATCGCGAACAATCAAAATCGTCCGGATGAATGCAGGATCAATGCAGGCTGAAGCCAGGTTCTACCCAGCCTGCGTTGAGCAGTATGGGAGCACCATGGGAGCAGTATGGGAGCACTATGGTTCATTACCCCGAGCGTCCGGAAGAAAGCAGATACCAGCATGGCAAAAGTAAAACTCCCCCTGGATGACAGAGATCCGCGGCAAGATGGGCGATGTGGTCTTCCGCACTTCCCCGAGCGGGGAAACCTACATCTCCAAAAAACCCGACATGTCCAGGGTCGAGTGGAGCCCGGCGCAAAAAGCGCAGCGCCAGCGCTTCAGCGAGCCAACCGCCTACGCCCATGCGGCCATGGCCGACCCGGACGTGCGGGCCTTGTACGAGCGAAGGGCCGCCGAGCAGAACCGGCGGCCCTTCCGGGTGGCCGTCTCCGATTCCCTGAAAGGGAACGATCTGCTAATGGGGAAGTAAACGCACAGCGGCGGGCGCATTTCTACAGTTTCCGGTGGTCGAATAGCCCCGAGCCCTTGACGACAGGAAATCTCCTACTTCCTAGATGACAAATCTCTCAATTCCACATATAATCACTGTAATATCGAGTTCTCCCTGTTATTCATACAGTAATCCAGGTTCTCTAGGATTTCGCGTGAAAGGGGCCGGACCCTTCGACAGGCTCAGGACCGGATTGGGGGTGTGAGCGTGCATAGGCACGCTCACACCATCCTGTGTTCGGTGCAGGGAAAACCGGCGGGCCCTACGGCGGAAATTCCCAAAGAGCCTTCATCCACGGATGAGTTTTCATTGATAGAGAGCGTATAATGGCAAAGATCCTGGTCGTAGACGATGACATCCACGCAACCACTTTATTCGAAACCATACTGACTGCAAAAGGATTCGATGCTTTTATTGTCAATGACAGCGCCATCGCTGTCGAGACAGCAAATTCCACAAACCCGGATCTCATCATCCTGGATTTGATGATGCCAGAGCCAAACGGCTTTGAAGTCTGCCGAATGTTACGCGCAGATCCAAAGTATTCCCGTACCCCCATTGTGATCTTTACCGCGATGGGAGATAATGAAAGCAAGACGATCGCTTTGGAAGCCGGCGCGAATGAATTCCTGACAAAACCCTTCCGCGTTGAAGACCTTATGCAACGAATTCAATCCTTGATCGAAAAGGCGGAACAGAACTAGACACCTGGCGAAAGTGGCGGAGACGGGGAATAGTAAGGGGCAAGGTAGGCTGTCTAAGAAAAAAATTATGGCAAAAATCCTGATCGTAGACGACGAACCCCAGGCCACAACATTGTTAGAAATGCTTCTTTCCTCAAGGGGCTATCAGACTGTTGCGGTCAACGAAAGCGCACAAGCATTTGACGTGGCCAAAGAGACCGGCCCGGATCTGATCATTCTCGACCTGATGATGCCGGAACCCGATGGGTTTAAGGTCTGCCGGATGTTGCGCGCCGATTCTCGCTTTTTGCTAACCCCGATCCTCATCATTACCGCCCTGGACGATACGGACAGCCGGATTGTCGCCTTTGGCGCCGGGGCGGATGATTATTTGATTAAGCCCTACAACGTGGATGAACTGGTTTCGATCATTAAAGCTTTGCTTCAAGAAGAAGTTGGAAAGTAATCCTGCTCTGGCGCCGTTTTGCGTGCTTCCTTTAATCTGATTGTCGAAACGGCCGCGACGGAATTGAAGATTTCGTCGCGGCCGTATCCGTTAAAAGTCTACTCGTATCTGCTCAGGCTTGGCGAGGAATTCCCGAAAAACGGTGTGCGCGTGGGCGCACACCGTTTTTCGGTCCTCTTCTGTATCGGAAAGGCTGAGCAGTCACGTCTACTCATTGAACGCTGAACGGCACCGATTCCACGAAGTTGTCATCCAGATACAGGTCCACTTTATAATCGCCCGCCGGCCAGCTGCTGTCATTCGATAGCTGGAAGTAAATCGTCCCGGTAAAGCTTTCCTCGGTAAAATCGCTGATCGTCTGCTCATAAATCAATTCATCGGCTTGATACCCCTCGATCTGCGCCGCACGCCACTGCGCCTGCACTACTGTGCCGGCCGGGGCGTTGTTCAAATCGCCAACCACGTAAAAGACGTCCGAAGGGGAAAAGACTGTGGTCGAATTGTTGCCGTCTTGATCGAAGGCCATGTGTAAATTCTCCAGGCTCGCCCCCTCGGCACCGCCCAACCCAAAACTACAAGCCAGCGTTGCAACCAGAACCGCCAGCAGGGCCAACAAAGCGGCGTATTTGTTTTTCATCTCTATTCTCCCTTAAAGTGAATCTCTAAAAGTATTCTAAAAACGAATTTCCGTGGGTTACTTATGATCAATCAAGTTCCATGTAAATCCGTTTGTTGATCGCCCCTTTGCTTTTGTAGTCTACAACCTTGATTTTTCCGACTTCGGATGTATTTCTAACGTGCGTTCCGCCGTCGGCCTGCAAATCGAGGCCCGACAATCTCAACCGTCCGGACTTCAGTAATCCCTTCGGGTAACAGGTTAATCTTGGTGCGAATCAGATCCGGGATCTGGAAGGCTTCTTCGCGAGGCAGGATCTTGACACGGATATTCCGTCCGGCTTCCACTTCCTTGTTGACGGCCGCCTCGATCTCGCCTACCAATTCAGCCTGCAGGCGTTCGAATTCGAAATCCATGCGGCCTTTCCCCGGCTCCATATTGCCTCCCGTCACCAGCGCGCCATAATCGCGGAAGACGGTTCCACACAATACGTGCAGCGCGGTATGGGTGCGCATCAGTTGATAGCGCCGGTCCCAGTCGATTTGTCCGTGAACCTGAACGCCCGGTCCCGGCAAAGGCGTATTGCCGCCGAGGAAATGGAATACATCTTGCCCCTGTTTTTTCACTTTCTCGACGCGGTATACCTGACCCCCAAAGATAAGCTGTCCCGTATCATTTGGTTGGCCGCCTCCCCCCGGATAAAAGGCTGTCCGGTCGAGGATAACCGCACGGGCTTCTTCGTCTACACCTGTAACGGTCGCATCGAACTCTTTCAGGTAACTATCGGTCTGGTAGAGCAATTCGGTCATGATTTCTCCTTTCGATCGTGCAGTGCGCCCCCTTTTATCCTTCTTATAAGAAGTTTTGGCTCTTTAGGAATCTCCGGGGAAGCTACCAGATTTAGGGGTGCGGGCGCGTGTACGCGCCCGCACCCCTAAATCTGGCCTCTTTCACGACAAATCCCAAAGATCCGAAGTTTTCTGCCAGGAACAAGGCAAAGTGTACAATAAAAATGCGATAAAGACAACAAATATTAGCGTTTTATTAGAAAGTTAAAAGCTTATTGACTTTGCCCCTCGATTTACTGTATAGTAATCACGGTACGAAATATTGGCACCGCCGCCACCCGGCTGCTGTGCCTTTTGTTTCGTCAGTTCGTATCTTCTCAAACAAAGGGGGATGTGGGGCTGCCCACACCCGCTTTATGAAAAAGAATAGGGTGACTACTCACCTTATCCTGTAAAGAAGAGAACCGAAATTCCTTGCTAGACCTGAGTAGATACAGAACACGAAAGTTCTCAATCAAGGAGCGTTTGATGATTCGAGTAAGCGGTCTAACAAAAGACTATGGGACCCGTCGCGCCATCGATGACCTGACGTTCGAAGCCGATCAAGGTGAAATCGTGGGCTTTTTAGGGCCGAACGGCGCAGGCAAAACGACCACCATGCGCATTCTCACCGGATACATGCCTCCAACCGATGGAGAAGCAACGGTGGCAGGCTACAACGTGGTTGCCGAATCGATTGAGGTTCGTAAGCGCGTCGGCTACTTGCCTGAGACGGTCCCGTTGTACACCGATATGACGGTCTTCGACTACCTCAAGTTCATGGCCGACCTGCGCCATTTACCGAATGGGGAAGAACGCGTCGAGGAGACGCTCGAGGTCGTCGGCCTCGGGGATCGCGCGGAAGGCTACATTGGCAACCTTTCCAAGGGGATGCGCCAAAGGGTCGGGCTGGCCCAGGCCCTGCTCCACCGGCCAGAAGTCCTGATTCTGGACGAGCCAACCATCGGGCTGGACCCGGGTCAGGTGGTGGACGTCCGAAAAGTGATCCGCGAAATTGGGAAAGAACGCACCGTTCTGCTTTCCACCCATGTCTTGTCTGAAGCTCAGCAGCTGTGTGACCGCGTTCTTATTATTAACAAGGGCAAGATCGTTGCCGAGGATACGCCAGCAAACCTGCAGGCCAGCCTGATTGGCTCCGAGCGGGGGCTGTTGCGCGTGCGCGGCGAAGCAGACGATTTGATCGCCGATCTCCGCAAGATCCAGGGCATCACCAGCGTGCAGCCAAAAGAAGACGGCGTGCTGGAATACCAGTTCGCACCCGGTCAGGACGTCCGCGCGAACGTGGCCCGAACTACCATAGAAGCCGGGTACGACTTGCTGGAAATGCGCCCCATCGGTATGAGCCTGGAAGACATCTTCCTGCAACTGACACGCGAAGAAAACGTAGAAGTAGAAGCGTGAGGCAAGAATGCGAAATATCTGGACTATCGCAAAACGCGAGTACAAAATCTATTTCAGCAGCCCGCTTGCCTATATCGTCATGCTGATCATCCTGGGCGTGGTCGGCGTGATCTTTGCGCTCAACATCATTAACCTGACCAGCAATCCCTTCGGATTGAACCAGGCGCCGGACATTTCGGTGGTGACCGGCCCGATGGCATTTATGCTTGTTTTTTCTGCCCCCGCACTGACCATGCGCCTGCTCGCCGACGAACAGCGCATGGGCACCCTGGAACTGATGCTCACCGCCCCGGTCCGGGACTGGGAGCTGGTGGTAGGCAAATGGCTGGGCTCGTTCCTGTTCGTTTTGACCATCATCGCCGTCACCCTGATCTTCCCCTTCATGTTGGACGGCATGGTCACCCCGGGCATCGACCAGCAACTGATGTTGTCCGCTTACCTCGGAATCATCCTGGTCTCGGCTGCTTTCCTGGCGATTGGCGTCAGCATCTCGGCCATGTTCAGCAACCAGTTCGCTGCCTTTTTCCTGTCGATGGGCCTGCTGGTGATCCTGTGGTTCCTGATCGGCATCCCGGGACAGGTCTTATTCACGGGCGGCGAAATTTTCAATTACCTTAACATGAACGATCGCTTCTACAATTCCCTCAACCAGGGCATCATCAGCCTGTCGGATATCGTTTATTTCCTGAGCGTGACGTCGCTGGGGTTGTTCATTGGCAGCCTCGCCATCGAATCGCGGAGGTGGCGCTAATGAATAACGATCCACGCCGCTTTGCTCCGCTCGGTTTGATCCTTTCTGGCCTTGGTTTCCTGACGGTGATCGTCGTACTGGTTATCCGCGCTTTCGCCGCCTTCGGACTTTACACGCCGCCCGATGCGGAGCTGCTCAACCGGATCCTCATCATCGGCGCTGCTGTCTTGGTAGTCGGGTTGGCCGTCTATGCCCTGCTCGACCCCGAGCGCGTGCGAAAACTGCTGACCGGACGCCAGGCGCGCTACGGAAGCAATTCCTTCATCCTGTTCATTGCGTTCATCGGCATCCTGGTTGTCGTCAATATTCTGGCAGAGCAATATCCCCAACGCTGGGACATCACCGAAGACAAGCAGCACACGCTGGCTCCCGAAACCATTCAGGCGTTGCAAAGCCTGCCGGAACCCGTCCAGGCGTCCGCTTTCTACAGCACGCGCCTGAACGCGGAAAGCGCCGCGCAACTGTTAGAGGATTTCAAAGCCAATAGCAATGGCAAGTTCGACTACCAGTTCGTGGATCCCGATGCCAACCCGGTAATGGTCAACCAGCTTGGCATTACCGGCGATGGCAAAATCTTGCTGAAAATGGGCGAACAGCAGGAAATTGTTACCCTTGCCTCCGAAACCGACCTGGCCAGCGGCTTGATCCGGCTGCTCAACCCAGAAAAACCCGTGCTTTACTTCCTGAGCGGCGAGGGCGAACACGACACAGAAAATAGTGGGACTGGCTCTTATACCCGTGCTCGCGCGGTATTGGAAAGCAAAAACTACGTGGTGCAGATGCTGAACTTGCAAGCCGAGAATGCTATCCCCGATGATGCGCGCGCTATCGTTGTGGCCGGACCGCTGGTCCCGCTCTCAGAAAGCAGCTTAAATCTCATCAAGGAATATCTGGCGAACGGCGGCAGCCTGATGCTGTTGTCGAATCCGGTGCCGCTGACCCAATTCGGCGACCAACCTGACCTGCTGGCCGATTACCTGGCATCGGATTGGGGCATCACTTTGGACAACGACATCGTCGTCGATACCAACTCCCCCTCCTCGCCCTTCTTTGCAGTTGGCGCCCAGTATGCAGCCCATCCGATTACCGAGAAGATGCAGGGCGTTGCAGCGATTTTCCCCTACTCCCGCAGCCTTACAGTGGGTGCCGAGAATATTGACATTGCCCCAACAGCCCTGGTGCTCACCATCGACCAATCCTGGGGCGAGACCGATTTTACTGCCCTGGAAGGAGGCCAGACGCTGGAGTTCAACCAAGGAGAGGATCTTCTTGGCCCCATGACCCTGGCCGCTTCCGCAGAGAACAGCACCACCGGAAGCCGCGTAGTCGTTTTTGGAAGCTCTTCCTTCGCCCAGGATGAAAATTTCGATTTCTCCGGCAACGGCGATATGTTCGCCAACGCTGTGGACTGGGTTTCCGAAGAAGAATCGCTCATCAATCTAACGGCCAATTCTGCTCAGGAACGCACGTTCAACCCACCCGGTTCGGCGCAGTTCATCCTTACCATTGTGAGCGCCGTCTGCCTCATCCCGTTGGTGGTCATCGCTGCCGGCGTGTACGCCTGGGTCATGCGCCGCAGGAGAGGTTAGCAGTGAAACGAACAACCTGGGTTGTGTTGGTCATTTTTCTCGGGCTTGTCGGTTTGTTGCTGTTTTTGAACCAGCGAGAAGTCCCGGCAGAGGTAGCGGATGTCACGCCGACGGAAAGGGTCGAGTATCTGTTCAGCCCAACCGACGGTTTGCCCACCAGCATCCGTATCGAGGCCAGAACCGGGGAACAAGTAGCCATCGAGCGCAACGACGCGGGCGAATGGGTGTTGAAACAGCCGGTTGCAACGGAGGCAAACCAGGGGTCCGCGGAAGCTGCGGCCTCGCAATTATCGGCGCTGCGCATCCTTTCCAGGCCCGGAGTTGCTCCCGCGGAAGCCGGCCTGGTCGAGCCATCCTATGTGATGACCGTTAAATTGACGGGCGGGACGGAAGAAGTCGTAAGAATTGGCGATCTCACCCCGACTAGTATTGGATACTACACGAATATCAACGGGAGCGATGAAGTCCTGATCGTGGATAAGACTGGCCTAGAGGCATTGCTAACCATGGTTACATCGCCGCCGTATGCAGAAACACCCACACCAGCACAATAAATTGCGTTTCCGCTCCCCAGAATCGTTACGAGTTGATGATTGGGTATTGAATTAACACAAAAAAAGAGTATTCTGGACTCAACGAAACGAGAAGGTAGGTAGATTTTTTGATGGATATGGATAAATTGTTGATCGTGGAAGATGAAGAATTTCCCGCAATCGCGCGTTTGATTGAATTAGGACGCCAGAAATCATACGTGACGCTGGACGATATTCTGCATTTCTTCCCCGAAGCCGAACAAGACGTTCAACAACTGGAGGAGGCGTTTTCAGCGCTCCTTAGCGCAGGCATCCCGTTTGTCGAGGATGTCACCACCAGCGAGCCGAGCGAAGACGACCTGGCCGCTGAAGAAGCCGAAACCGAACCGGAAGAAGACGAGACGGCGGCCCTTGAAGATTACCTGGCTAACATCGATACCGATGATACGATTGGCCTGTATCTCAAGGAAGTCAGCCGCGTACCCTTGCTTACTGCAGAGGAAGAGGTAGAACTGGCCCAACGCATCGAGCGCGGCCGGATGGCGCGCGAGGAACTGGCCAAAGGCAAGGTCAGCCAGCGTCGCCGTACGGAGTTACGCCGTTTGATCGAAGATGGCTGGGCCGCCCGCGAGCACCTGATTACTGCCAACTCCCGGTTGGTGATTTCCGTTGCCAAGAAATATATGGGCCGCGGGGTACCGTTCCTGGACCTGATCCAGGAAGGCAATATCGGTTTGATCCGCGCGACCAAGAAATTCGATTATCGCCGTGGACATAAGTTCAGCACCTACGCCACCTGGTGGATCCGCCAGGCGGTGACACGCGCCATCGCCGACCAGGGACGCACCATCCGCGTGCCCGTACACATGGGCGACCAGATCAATAAACTGCTGCGCGTACAACACCAGCTGACCCAACGCCTGGGGCGTGAGCCTTCGGTGGAAGAACTGGCCGAAGCTCTGGAAGTGCCACCCAAGAAGGTGGAGAACATGATCCAGGTTGCGCGCCGTCCGCTCTCGCTGGAAACGCCAACTGACGACGAAGAAGATTCCGTCCTGGGCGATTTCATCGAAGATGACGAGGCTCCCCCGCCGGACGACACCGCCACGTATAACCTGTTACGCGAACACCTGGGCGAGGTCATGAATGGCCTGCCCCCGCGGGAGGTCCGCATCCTGCAGTTGCGCTACGGGCTCCTGGATGGACAGGCATACACGCTCGAAGAAGTGGGCCGCAAAATGGGCGTCACCCGCGAACGCGTGCGCCAGATCGAGGCCCAGGCCTTGAGCCGGCTGCGGCATCCAACTGTCCGCAGGAAGCTGCGTGATTATTTGGGCGAATAATCCAATATCGACCTAAAACAAGAGAGCGCTGGCCGCTCTCTTGTTTTTTAAACGTTGCCACTTTGAATCAATGCCAGGCGTTCCTTAGAAATCTCATTACAATAGAAAGGTGAAAAGATACCTGCTGCCAAAATTCGGTGACATTTTATTCCTAAGCATATTCACCGTTATCTTATTATTTGGACCCCGCACGTTCAATCTAGACGGTGACCTGGGGCGTCATCTCACCATTGGCAACTACATTTTAGACAACTTCAGCATACCGCGCAGCGATATATTTTCCCATACCATGTTTGGCCAGCCGCTCACGCCGCACGAATGGCTGGCGCAGGTGGCCTTTGCTCTGGCAGGGAATGCACTTTCCCTGGCCGGCACAGTGTTTCTTACCGCACTGGTTGTCGCAGCTGCTTTCACATTGGTATTCCATGAAAGCGTTCAGCGTAGCCGGATGCCATTCATGGCGTTGTTGATCACCCTACTAGCAGCGGCGGCCTCCAGCCTGCATTGGCTGGCGCGTCCGCACGTGTTTACCTTCCTCTATTTAGCAATCTGGGTCTTGCTAATGGAACGAGTGCGTACCGCGAAGCGGACTCCCGTCTGGTTGTTTGGGATCGTCATGCTTGTATGGGCGAACACCCACGGCGCTTTCATTGCGGGATTTGTCACTTGGGGAGCTTACCTGGCCGGTCAAATATTAGAACGCTGCACTCAGGGGAGTTGGGACCTCGCCAGCTTTAAATCATGGGGGCTAATGGGGATCATATCCCTTCTCGTCACGTTCATAAATCCGGCCGGGTTTCACTTATGGGGCACCAGCTTCGGATTTGTTGGGAACCGTTACCTGGTCAGCCATACACAGGAATATCTGCCGCCCAACTTCCATACGCCGGGCACCTGGCCATTCCTGCTCTTGATCGGGTTGATTATTTTTGTGCTGGCGATTAAGAAAAATCGAATTCCATTCTCACACAGTCTCTTGTTAGCAGGTTGGGCCGTTCTGGGATTATACAGTGCGCGCAATATTCCGCTGTTTGCGATTGTGGCGGCGCCCATTCTATCTGAAACGGTGGCAGTCCTGTTGTCAGGCGCGAGGCGCTGGAACAAAATCGAGGCAAACCTCCTTCGTATTGAGCAGTCGCTGCGAAGCGGGGTGTGGATTTCGGCCATCATCCTTTTGGCATACATCGCTTTGTCCACTCCTGTCATGCAGGCGTACAATTCCTTCGATGCGGCTGTCTTTCCCGTCCAGGCGGTCGATTGGCTGGAAAGCCACCCGCAAGACGGTAAGGTGTTCAATTATTTCCCCTGGGGTGGCTACCTGCTGTACCGTCAATGGCCGCAGCGGTTGGTTTTTATCGACGGGCAGACCGATTTCTACGGGGAAAACCTGACCAGGGAGTATGAACAGGTTTTTACACTAGCTGACAACTGGGAAGGCGTCTTGGAGCGCTACAATGTGGCCTGGGCGCTGCTTCCCAGAGACTCTGTCTTGACTCGTGCGCTGACGGAAAGTTCAGGTTGGAACGTTCTCTATAACGATGCAACCGCAATGGTCTTGCGAAGAACCAATTCGTTGTACAAGAGGTACCCTTGAAAAATACCCATTATTACTTGCCCGGGGCTATATTTTCTGCATTTGCGAGCATGGCCGCCTATGTCACATTCCAGGATGCAAACATCTACTCTCCGCCGGATGCAATCTGGCGGGCAACGGTTTTTTCGATTGCTGTCTACGCATTCTTGGCTCTCATCCTCTATGCACTGACGCGCGACCATGAGACAACCGGCCTCGTTGCAAACATTCTCGTCCTAGGGCTGATGTATATCTGGCGGACCTTTTTGTTGGTATCCTTTGCTGGTGGATTAGCCTGGCTGGCCCTGGCATTTTTAGGGAAAAAGTTCAAGTTGTCACAGCTTCAAGTTTCTATGGCGGTTATCAGTGTAGCCATCTCTGCATATTCCGGTATCCAGTACATCAGGCTGGCAACGAACGCGCCTTGGGACAGTAAAACCAACCTGACTGCGCCGGTTGATCTGGAACCTGCGGCGCAATCAGAGAGCAAGCCAGATATTTACTATATTATCCTGGACGGGTACGGTAGCGCCGAGATGCTGGAGAGGATGCACGGGTACGATAATTCCGAATTCATCGGGGCCCTCGAAGCGCGTGGTTTTACGGTTGCGAAGCAAAGCAAGTCTAATTACATGCGGACGATTCTCTCGCTGAGTTCGTCCCTGAACATGCAATACTTGGACTCGGTTTCCAAGAATATGGGGACTTCCTATCTTTGGTGGCCACTAATGGGCACCATTACGCAAAATCGGGTGCGCATGTTCCTGGAGAAGCAAGGCTACCAGACCGTCTCGTTGGCCAACGGCTGGGATTTCACCAGCATTGGTGTGGCCAATATACTCTTGAAGCCTTTTCCCGTGTTCCTGAACAAATTCGAAGAGTTGTATTTCCAATCTACCAATCTTTCGGTACTGTTTTTTTTGAACAAGATCGGCGTTTCTACCCCCTCCTATGATACCCACCGCGAAACTGTGTCGTTTGCGTTCGAGCAATTGGGAAAACTTCCCGATGAGTTCCAATCGCCAAAATTCGTTTTCGTCCACATAATTTCACCGCACGCCCCGTTCATCTTCGATGAAAAAGGAGCTCCTCTGACGCCTGACTACCCCTTCACTTTTTCGGACGACCGCTACTTCCTTTCACCGCCCTCAAAATATAGGTCAGGTTACTTGGCACAGATGACTTACATCAATAAAAAAACCATCGAAACCATCGACGCAATCCTTGAGAGCTCGCCCCAGCCTCCGGTTATCATCTTGCAAGGCGACCATGGCTCCGGTGTTTACGTCGACTATCATTCCGCAGAAAATTCATGCCTTTACGAACGTTTTTCTATCCTCAACGCCTATCACCTGCCCGGGGTCGACCCGGACTCTATTCCGGCTGACATCAACCCCGTCAACACCTTTCGAATGGTTTTCAACGAGTACTTTTCTACAAATCTGGAATATCTTCCCAACCGGCAGTTCTTTTCAGACTCTTTAGAAATGTACCAGTTCGAAGACGTCACCGCGCACGTGGACTCGGCCTGTCAAATTGACGAATAAAAAAATCGAAATGGAAATAAAACTGACCAGGAAGTCTCCGTTCCAAGGGCTGAAGTCCCACCAATGGTGGCGGCTTGCAGTCGCATCCATGTTCGTGACGTATGCTTTGATCGCCATGCTGAACGTTGGGCTGCTGGGGTTGTTTAATTATGTGGGTCTGGACTTCCGCACTTTTTATACTTCAGCGCAGATCGCACAATCGGAGGGCTTCGCTAGTATCTATAACCTGGAAACGCAACAAGAATATCAACTGCGGTTGTATGAAGATTACAGGACAAATGCGGACGTGCCCGCATTTGAAACGGTGCCGACGCCTTATTTCCCCGTTTTCCTCCTGCCATTTTTTATCTTCTTGCCATTTTCCCCTTCAACAGGCTTCTCCCTGTTTACCTTTCTCAACATCGCAGGGTTTATTTTATACATGCGAAGACTGGTCACACAATTTGGTGTTCGTGAAGAGAAAGGTTGGGTAATCGCCGCGTCCCTGACAGCGGTTCCGGTCTTCTTCAACCTGTTCTACGGACAAATCAACATCCTGCTGCTGGTTGCGTTGGGAGAGTTTCTCCTCGCTGCCAAACGGGAACAAGGTTATCGGTCTGGTTTGTGGTTGAGCCTGTGGCTGGTGAAGCCACAAGCGCTCCTGTTCATCCTGCCCTGGCTGCTATTTTCGCGCAAAGGGCGTAACCTGGCCGGTTTCTGTATCGGCGCGCTGACCATCTTCCTTGCATCCACTATTTTGGCCGGCTGGGACTGGCCGATTCTCTGGTTCAAACTACTGATCCTGTATCCACAAAATCTGGCCACTACCAATCCGCTCGCTATGATGAACTGGAGGAGCCTGGTGTTGCACCTCGAACAATTTTCGCCCTCCTGGCTGGCATGGACGGTTGGACTTCTTGGTATGTTGATCACCACCTATGGGGTGCTCCGTACGTGGCCCAGGAACAAAACGGAACAGCACTTTGAACTGGCGCTGCTAGCCAACCTGGCGGGGACATTTGCCGTCACCTGGCATTCTCATCTGCACATGGCCACAACCATGCTGGTTCCGCTCATCGCTTTGCTGGGGAGCAACCAGTTGTCTTATAAACGCTGGATGGGGGTCCTGGGAGTGCAGTTCCTCGGACTGATCGGCTCGATTGTGGCACGGGTCTGGTTTCCGGAAAACAACTTGCTGGGAACCACCTTTTTAGCAGTAAACCTGTTCCTGGTTTACTGGGGATACCAGCATACCAATTCTGAAGAAACAATGATGCACGCGCAATAGAGTCCAGCCATGATAAACGGATCTCTCCAATCACCCTCACCTGACCAACGAAGCGATTTAAGCATGGCGATCGTCGTTCTGTTCCTCACCGTGATCGGGCTGGCGATCCGCCTGTCTGCGCCATTACAGGCGTCCTTCCCGCTCAACGATGGCGGGCTGTTCTATGCCATGATCGTCGACCTGCAAAAAGCCGGGTATTTGCTGCCCGCTTATGTAACCTATAATGCCGCTTCGATTCCCTTTGCTTACCCACCCCTGGCCTTTTACCTGACCGGCGGGCTGGCGGACTGGCTGCAGCTCCCGCTGTTCGACCTTGTCCGGCTGCTCCCCGCGGTGGTTAGTGGTTTGACTATCCCTGCTTTTTATTCATTAGCCAGAGAGATCACAAATTCTAAAACACAAATCATACTGGCTGTCTTTGCCTTTGCCGTGCTGCCCCGCGACTTTGCCTGGCTGATCATGGGCGGCGGGATCACGCGCTCGTTCGGACTGTTCTTCGCCCTGTTAACCATGGCAGCCGCTTATCGTTTTTACAGCCGGCACCGGATGCGTCACTTCCTGGCCTGCATCCTGTTCGGCGCGCTGACGGTTCTCACGCACCCCGAGGCAACCATCCACACCGCCATCACAGCCCTGGTCTTCTTCCTGTGGAAAGACCGTTCTTTCAAGGGAATATTGCTCTCCCTGCTCATGGTAACCGGGATTGGGATATTGACATCTCCCTGGTGGCACCTTGTCATCAGCCGCTTTGGCGCGGCCCCTTTCCTGGCAGCGTTGAGCGCATCCGCTACGGACAGCTCCAATCCGCTGATCAGCTTGATCCTTTTCTCGCGCTTCCTGTTCACAAATGAACCGTTCCTGCCGGTGCTGGCCGTGCTCGGGCTGATCGGCTTATTCGCCTGCCTGTCCCGCCGGCAGACCTTGCTGCCCGCCTGGATGCTGATCCTGTACCTGGTAGAGCCGCGCGGCGGACCGTTATACTTGATGATTCCCCTGGCCCTGATGATCGGGTACGCTCTGGATAACGTCATCATCCCCGCGCTACGCCCCAAAGGGGATAACCCCGTTCCGGAAAATGCCAGGGAAGCGCTGGAAAGCATGCTGCGCGCCAAGACTGCACGTACTCTGCTGCTATTCCTCTTCGCCTACAGCACCTTATCCGCTTACAGCACCGCTATGAACATTAAAGAGGCATCCAGCCTGGGCCCCACAGACCTGGAAGCCTTCGCCTGGGTGAAAATGAACACGCCAAAAGACAGCCAGTTTTTGCTGGTGACGGACCAGTTACCATTGCGCGATGCTTGGTCGGAGTGGTTTCCGGTGTTGGCGGCCAGGCGCAGTAAGGCCACGGTATTCGGGTACGAATGGGTCCATGATGGGAATTTTGGGGAGCGTCTTGAGATGTACAAAAATTTGCAGGAATGCGCTGACAAAGATATCTCTTGTCTGGAAAACTTAAACCCGGGTTTAATGGATGGGTATTCACATATTTACATTTTCAATCGGGAAGGTCCCACCCAATTCCCCCTTACGGTCCATTTGCAACAAGACCCAAATTACAAGCCGGTCTTTGAGAACGAACAGACGTTGATTTTCGAAAAGGTCGAGTAAACCTCTGGAAGAAATCCGCAAATCCTTCCCAAATTGTGAACCAAAAGAGACTGCCATTTAAAAAATGACAGTCTCTTCCAAATAAGAGTAAATCTACATCACCGCATCCAGCACCAGGGCCAGGAAAATGAAGGCCAGATACATGCTCGACCAGCGGTACATCGTCCAGGCAACCTTGTTGCCAGGTACTTTCCACACTCTTCCATGCCGTATAGATCAGGCTGCCGCCCAAGGCAAGCGCTGAGACCAGATAGATCGTGCCGGTAAACCTGAACACCGGCAGCAGCAGCGAAACCGCGACCAATTCCAACGTATAGATCAAAATCTGCCAGCGGGTCTCTCTTTCGCCGCGCACCACCGGCATCATAGGGACGCCGGCACGGGCGTAATCGTTCTTGCGGACGATGGCCAGCGCCCAAAAATGCGGCGGGGTCCACATGAAGATAATGGCAAACAGGAATAACGCCGGGATGTTAAGGCTCCCGGTCGCGGCGGCCCAGCCCACCAGCGGCGGGATTGCGCCCGCGCCGCCGCCGATCACAATGTTCTGCACGGTCGCTTTTTTCAGCAGGATGCTGTATAGCACCACATAATAGATAATGCCGGCCAAGGCCAGGAAGGCAGCCAACAAGTTGACAAACCCCGCGTAAACGTAAAAACTCAATACCGAGACCGCCAACCCGAAAGCCAGGCCTTCAGCGGGAGTCATCCGGCCGGCAGCCAGCGGGCGCTTCTGGGTGCGCTGCATGTTCTTATCCAGGTCGCGGTCGATGTACTGGTTGAGCGCGGACGAACCGCCGGCGGCCATAAAACCGCCCAGCAGCGTCCAGAAAGTCAAGGAGAAGGACGGCCAGGCTTTCCCGCCGACCACCAGCCCGGCATAAGTCGTTACCAGTAGGAGCAGGACGACGACCGGTTTGGTCAAGGTCACGAAGTCGCGCATTCGCTGGCGGACGTCAAGCGGCGGAAAAGCCACCGTTTCCCGCGCCAGGAAACCGGAGGCGACCACCAGTCCCACCAAACCGGCCCATAACGTCACCACCGTCAGAGCATGCAGAACTTTCAAGTAGAGCGGAAACCCGTGCGTGACCTGCATGGCGCCTACAAACGCTTGCGCAAAGAACAGAACCACCGTCAGGGTGGCCAGGGGCAGCAGCACGCGATGGTCGCGCACATCTCGCCAGGCGCGGTAGAGCAGGTAGAGCATCAGGGCGCTGGCAAAACCGGCCGAGGCGCGATGGAATAACTGCATCCATCCCAAATTTCCTTCCGGTTGGCACAGCGGCCAGCCTGTACAAACCTCGGTCGCGCCGCTGATAGACACCAGACGACCGCCGATCGTGACCAGAAATACGGCCACCAGCACAAATAACGTCAAGCGGGCAAAAGATGAACTGAGCGAAAATTTCATTTTTCCTCCTTGGAGCCTTCGGAAGGCTTTGACAACTCTTTCCGCACGTAAAAAGGATAACCCAACACCAAAATACCGGCGAACGTGAACCACTGCACCGCATAACCCATGTGTGGTCCCTCGCTTAACTCAATCTCCGGCTGGTAGGGGATGGGCGGAGTTTCATCTGCGGGATCCACCGCAGGCTGAACATACACATCCAGAAAAGGATACGGCAACTGCTGGCCGATTCGCTCCAGGTTGACATTGTTCCAGAACGCGAGTTTCGACTGCCCCGGGGCGAGTGTCGCATCGGGGACCCCGCCCATCTCTGGTCTGGCATGCCCAAGCCGGATCTGCCCTTGCAGGTCGACCCGTCCGGATTGGTCGTAGCTGCGCCAGGCAGGCGGGGAGTCGTTCCCGTCGGCAGGGATCCAGCCCCGGTCGACCAGCACCGCAGTCCCATCGTCCAGGAGAAGAGGCGTGAGCAGGTTGTAGCCGTACCGGTTTTGATAATAGCGGTTCCGCAATACGACCTGGTTCTCGAAGTCATACGTTCCGCTGAGGGTAACAGCCCGGTATTCCATCGTCGTCAAATCGTCTGCCGGTTTCCCGGTCAAGTTCAACGGTTCAGCCGCCCACATCGCTTCGACCTGCGCGTTGAAAGCACGGCGCTGCTCCAGGCGGTCCAACTGCCAGATTCCGAGACGGACGCAAACCATCCCACCGGCCAGGGCCAACAGGGTAGTAAGGATCCACTGGCGAGAAAACATGGCACGCCAGATCACGCAACCTTCTCCTTCTTCTTATCCGGTGTCAGCAAAATACTGTACACAGCGAACAAGGCGCCTAACGGGAAACCCTGCAAACAGGATACCGGTTAGCCGGGTGCCAAAGGTGACGGGCTGGTGTACGTCTATGCCGAAAACCTTGGTGGACTGGAAAGAGCAATCCAGGATGTAATTTTCTTCGGTGTTGAGGGGCAAGCGGGCCGAGGTGCCCGGCGGGATCCACAAGGGACCAAGCTGGTGGTCGACTTCGTCCTTGTTGACGACTACAAGTGTATCACCAACAACAAAAGTCATGTCTTCCGGGATGCTCGGCGGCGTCTGTCCCTTGGCAATGTTTTGGGCTGTGCCAGCCGGGATCACCAGTTCGACGTCCCGGGGTTCCCGATTTTCACGCTTGAGCACCTGGTAGGAAATTTCCGTAGTAACGGTAGCAATCAGCACGCCCAACAAGATGGAGACCAGCACTCGTCTGACAGCAGACCTGTTCATCGTATTCATCCTGTTTAAGGTTCGCTGACCGTGACGTCCAGCGGCATCGACCGGCCTGTCGCAAAATCCAACGTGAGCCGGAAAGTGTCCCCCGGCTTAAGGTCCTGGTTCAGGTCAATCAGCATCACGTGCAAGCCACTGGGCTGAAATTCGGTCTTGCCGGCCGGGACCGGCACTTGCTGCTTGTTGCTCCATCTGCATGTTGCCATCCTGCATCGTGGTCATATGCATTTCGACCGCGCCGGCCACATCGCTCGAGGCGGAAAGCAGGCTGTCCGTTTCGGAAGTTTCGTTCGTGATCACAAAATAGACGGCGCTGTTGCCCCCGGCCAATCCCGGCCGCGCCCAAACGTCGCTTACCTTTAACTGGCCAGCTGCAGGAGCGCAGGCAACCAGGACGCTGACATATGCCTAAAAAAACAAGCAAAAAACGAGCTTTGAACATAGATGTATCCATTAGTTGAACAAATTTTTCAAATCGTGCACGATATCTTCGGTTGGTGTGCCATAACTGTACGACAAACGCAAATTTCCATCCGGGTCGATCACATATAAACGAGCCGAATGCGTCACCGCGTATCCGCTGGCTGAAGAAACGGTCTTATCAATTTCCCGGAACACGCCATACTCGTTCCAGACCGGCTGCAACTCACTTTCCGAGCCGCTCAAACCGATAAAGGTCGGGTTGAAGATCGACACGTACTTCTGGATTTTTTCGGGGGTATCGCGCTCTGGGTCCACGGTCACGAAAACGACCTTGACCCGCTCTGCATTCTTGCCCAGCTCATCATGGACCTGGCGCAATTCGGAAAGCGTGGTCGGGCAAACGTCCGGACAGGAAGTGTAGCCGAAGAACAGCAAGACGGCATTCCCCCGCATCTCACTTAACCGGAAACTGCTTCCGTTATCTCGAGCCAATTCAATCTCCGGAGCCGGGTGCGCCGGGTCATAGAGCGTGCCCCGGAAAGTATCCGCTTGCGGAAGCAACAGTACGGCCGCCATGACCACCCCGATCAAAACCAACAGCCCCAACCCCACCTGTAACACTCTCGTATTCATTTTTTCCTCAGAAAGGGGCGAAACCTGCTTCGCCCCTTTACTCCATAATCTTATGCCAACAACGTACCGATCAAATACAACGCCGGGTAAAAGAAAATCCAGACTACATCAACGAAATGCCAGTACACGGCTGCGGCTTCCACAGCCCAGTGTTTCTCACCGGAATATACGCCTCGTGCGCCATTGCGCAGGACCACGCTCAACAAGATGACGCCGGTCAACACGTGAAAAGCGTGCATCCCAGTCATCATGAAAAAGATTGCGCCCTCGGCCCCGGACGAAGGTGTGACACCCTCGCGAATTGCCTGGGGCCATTCCACGCCAACTACGCCCAGTAAAAAGCCAACTCCCAGGACGAGTGTGATCGATATGCCGAGAATGAAGCCCCTGCGGTCACCGTTTTCCATCGAAACTTCGGCGCGGTTCATGAAGAAGGAGGAAATCAGCAGCACGGCGGTTACGGTCAGGCCGAGAAGTTGATTGAGGTGCGGGCGTGTGAGGCCCAACAAATTGAAACGCGCCGCCGCCAGCCCCGCAAAGACGAAGCCATCCGAAAGCAGGAACAGCCACAGGCCGAAGCGATTCGTGCCGGTCTTGTAGGAATAAGAGCCGTGGTTGCCTTCATCATCCATGTTCAAGCGATAGATGTGCATGTAGTAATATCCAACCAGCCCGGCTTTGACCAGCGCAATGACGACCAGCAACACAACCGACCCCGACCGTGATTGCAATAAAAAACTCCAGCGCCGTCAACACTGCCAGGAAGGCGAAAATAATCACGCCTTGGTTGAGGGCAGTCTTTTTGTCAAGATGTGCCATGTTTTAGTCTCCTGTCCCTAGATTACTTTGTTCTTGGTCTTCGAATTGAACGTACGTGGAACCGGCCAGGCCGTAGTCGTAAGGCTCGCCAACCACCTCAAAAAGTCGATCGTAGTTGTGGGCGGGCATCGGCGACGGAACCTGCCATTCGGGCGAACGCGAGTTCCACAGGTTGCCTTCCGCCTTCTCTCCGTACTTCAAGCTATGGAAGAAGTTGTATACGAAGATGACCACGGAGATAAAGATAAGATAACCCGCAATCGTCATAATTAGATGGGAGAGGTCGAAGCCCAACAGTGGATCGTAATCTGCAATTCTCCGGCGCATTCCTAACAATCCAACTCGCATCATGGTCAAAGTCAATACCAGGAACGAGGGCGTCATCAACCAGAAATGGATCTTGCCCAGCGTTTCGTTCAAACGACGACCGGTCGCTTTGGGGAACCAGAAGTACAGGGCCGCGAAGAACGGGAACACATAGCCGCCGAACATCGTGTCGTGGAAGTGTCCAACCACGAAGTAGGTATCGGTCAGGTGCAGGTCCACCGAAATGGTGCCGTGCGGAGGTCCGGAAAGACCGCCCAGCAGGAACACCAGGATCGCTCCCAGGACGAAGAGCATTGGCGTGGGAGTATCGATCTTCCCCTTCCAAAGCGTCGCGACCCACGAGAAGAACTTGACCCCGGTCGGGACAGCCACCAGCAGCGTGCTGTACATAAAGGGAACCCGCAGGTACTCGTTCATGCCGGACGCGAACATGTGGTGGGCCCATACCAGGAACCCAACCAGGGCGATGCCCAACGATGACATGGCAACCCAACGATATCCGTACAACGGCTTGCGGACAAAAACCGGCAACAGCTCGGAGATCACACCCAGACCCGGGAGCACGAAAACGTATACCGCCGGGTGCGAGTAGAACCAGAACATGTGCTGGAAAAGGACCGGATTGCCGCCTTTGGTCGGGTCGAAGAATCCCATTCCCAACAATCTCTGGAACATAACCAGCTGGAACGAAAGGCCGATCAACTGGGTGGCGGTCAAAGAGATCAACGAGGTAGCAATCGCCGCCCAGGCAAAGATCGGCATGCGAAAGGCGGTCATGCCTTTGATGCGCATACGGACAACGGTGGCAAGCAGGTTCAAACCGCCCAGAATGGAAGACCAGCCGGCCAGGAATACCCCCAGGAAGAACATCTGGATGCCAACCGGCGAGCGGGTGGAAAGCGGCGGGTACCCGGTCCAGCCGGTGTCGAAACCGCCCAGGAAAAGCGCAGACACCAACAAAACCGCCGCCGGAACAGCGATCCAGTACGAAAATGCGTTCAGGCGTGGGAAAGCCATATCCTGGGCGCCGATCAAGAGCGGCGTCAGGTAGTTGATCATGCCCGCCACGCCGAGCAAGATCGAAACGATCATGATCATGCCGTGCAGGCTCATCAGCGTGTTATAGAACTGCAAACCGTTCTGGTCGAAGGCCCGGAAGGTGGTCGTCAGGAACTGCAATTGCGAGGAAGCCAGCTCGGTCCGGAAAATCATCGCAAACAGGCCACCGATCCCCATTAATAGGAGAGCAGTGACTGTATACTGGATCCCAATTACCTTGTGATCGAGCGAAACGCCAAAATATTTGATCAATCCTTCCGGGATCCTGGTGGTGGTCGGATGTTTCTTCCCCCTTGGCCCACTTGAACCAGTCGGTCACCGCGCCCACTCCAACCAGGAAGGATAGCCCTCCGACCAGGCCGCCGACAACCCAGGCCGGCTCACTGAAGAAAAAACCACCGAAAGACTTGTAACCCCATCAGGGCCCGGATGCCGCTTACAAACAAGCCACCGACCAGCGTGCCAATTACCTGCCACACTAACCCACGGGTAATCCCCCAATAGCCGACCAGTCCGAAGAAGAAGGCTACCGCTGCAAAAAGCAGTGTAAACATGCCACTTATCGGTGCGGCAAAGTCGAGCTGCCCGGTGACCAGCACATCTAGACCTACTCCTAATCCGTACCCGATCAGGCCCCCCAACAAAAGCAGCAAGAAGCCGCGTCGAACAGAATTCTTCGTTTTCATTATTGCTCCTCCGCTATTTCAGGGTCTTGATGTAGGCGATGATGTCTGCAACCTGCTCGTCCGTAAAATCATAGGTAGGCATCAACACGGACTCAAACCCGGCGACGATCTTGGCCTGGGGGTGCAAAATCAATTCTGTGAATATAAGCATCATCTGCAATGACTGCTGTGCCATCCGCCAGTTGGACCTGTTCGTCATATAAATTGAACCAGGTTGGGCCGGTTCCAGCGCTGCCGTCGATCGTATGACAACCCCGGCAGCCGTTTTGTACGGTCAGGGCTTCTCCCCGTCCTTCAGGAGTTTGGGCAGCCGTCGCCGCTTCCTCCTGGCGTGCAGATACCCAGGAATCAAAATCTTCCTGAGTAACAACGTTCACATTTGCAAGCATATAAGAGTGCGAGGCGCCGCACAACTCCGCACAACGCACCTTAAAAGGCTTGTCACCCGTTAAAAGCGTTGGGGTGATGCGATATTCGGTGATCCGGCCTGGCACGATGTCCTGCTTGATTCGAAATTCGGGCACCCAGAACGAGTGAATCACATCCCTTGAAGTCATCTTTAACACGATTTGTTTATTGACCGGTAAGTACAGCTCTTTTGAGACAAAGCCGAGGTCGGAATAGTCGAAGGAAAACGCGAATTGCTGGGCCGTGACGTTGATGACCATCGCATCGGGGTTCAACCGCCGCGTCTCTCCCAGGCTGTACGCGCCCAGGTAGGCAAAGGTCAACACGATGAAGAGCGGGACCACGGTCCAGGTCACCTCTAAGGCTTTGTTGCCTTCCATATACTCCCCATCACCCGTCTCCCCTTTTCTTCGGCGGAAAACGACCAGGCTATAGAACAAGGGGACGACGATCAGAGAAAACAAAAAGGAGATCATCATCAGTTCAAGGTTCCACAACCAGTCTACCGACACGGACTGAGCGCTGGCCTCGACCGGCATCAGATTTGCTGCGATCAGGCCAAAATATGCCAAAAATGTCATGGCAATGACTAGAATTGCTACGATCACAAAGTGGCGCATAGAATTCTCCTGCTAAATGATTAACTATTCATCCCAAGGATTCGCAAGCCAGTCTTCTGCCTGGGCAGCCGTCAAATGCTTGCGGTTGTAGATGACAATCGGTTCTGACGAGACGAGAGAGACCAGGAGAACTTTCATAGGCATCTCGCCGGTCACGAAGCGATTCAAAAATTCACCTCGGTTGATGGTTTTGTCATCGTAATCCACGATCACCAGGTCTGGCTGGCGGCTCTCGAGGTAGTTGAGGGTCTCCTCCATGGTAGTAGCCATGTCCACATGGACATGTTGCTCATTCCATTGGTTCGCATAGAGCCTGTGCAAACCCTCCCGAAATAAAGGGTTTGCTGATGCAATAAGCAGCCGGCGTGAAAATTCAGATATTTGATTCACTTGAAAAGACCCAATGATTGTGTGATACAACTTCATAAATTTACCAAATATTCTCTTGTTTGTCATGTATTTATGCGGAGCAATCGAGGGATCTTTAAAATACAAGCGGGTGATATTGCTATCACCCGCTGTCATCATCCGATTGACACTACTTTTTATGGCTCTACCGTTCGCGACGGGAAAAATACCGCCCCTATCTCGCTAAAAACAGTAGAGCCCTTTTTATTAACAAGAAATTAAATCAGGCCAAGTTGGGTCGCCCGCGCAACCGCTTCGGCGCGATTGCTTACGTCTAACTTTTCAAGGATGTGACGGATATGTGTTTTGACGGTGTTCTCGGAAATATACATTTCGCTCCCGGTTTGTGCGGTTGTCAGGCCTTGTGACAAACAACGCAGCACTTCCATTTCGCGCTCGGTAAGCAGGTTGAACGGATCGAACTGCCCGCTCCGCACCAGACGAAAAATCTGTCCCGTGACCTCCGGAGCGAGGACCGCGTTCCCGGCCACCACCTGCCTGATCGTCTGTCGCAGGGTTTCCGGTTCGGCATTTTTGAGCAGGTACCCGTTAGCGCCCGCCCGGATTGCTCCTATCAAGTCCTCCTCCTGCTGGGAAATGGTCAACATGAGCACCGGCGCATCCATTCCCTGCTTCCTCAAAGCTGTCAATGTTTCGATGCCGCTCATCTCCGGCATGTTGACGTCCAGCAAGACGATGTCCGGTTTATGCAGCTCCACAACAGATAGGGCCTCCGGTCCATTTGAAGCCTCGCCGACAACTTGAAAGCCTTCCATCTCAGCCAGCAACCCGACCAGCCCCCTGCGGAAGAGGGTATGGTCATCTACTACAACGATCCGGACATCGGCACTCATCCCGAAACCCATTTCCGTGCTCACAGGCTGGCTTTTTCACGGATGGGAATCCGTAACCGGACCGTCGTTCCGGCTCCCGGCGTGCTGATAATCTGAAAATCAGCGCCAACGGATTCGGCCCGCTCGCGCATGCTGCGCAAGCCATATTGGGAGGCAGGTTGGGCCTCCTCGGGCGAAAAACCACGCCCGTTATCGCACACCTCGAGAATAACAGCACCCTCGCGCTCGAAAGCGGAAAGCGTAACCGCGCAAGCTTGGGCATGTTTGCGCACGTTGGTCAGCGCCTCCTGGATAATTCGAACCAATTGCGCTTTTACGCTCGCGGAAAAAACATGTTTCAAATGAACGTTCGAAACATCGACATCGATCCCGGTTAATGTCGTGAAATCAGCGGCGGTCACTTGCAACCAAACGCTGAGGATTTCATCCGGAACACGGCGCAGGTTATCGATCGCCTGACGCGCATCCAGGTAGGCGTCCGACAGGGTTTTGTAATTGGCTTGCAGCGCCCGAGAGACCGCATCCAGATCGCCATTCGAAACATAGGTCTGCATCCGGCCCGTTTCCATTTTCAAGAATGCCAGAGTTTGCGCCAGTCCATCATGGATTTCCCGCGCCAGACGGGTACGCTCCTCCAGGATCAGCCTGTATTCCAGTTGCTCCAGCAACTCCATATTTTTCGCGTCCAGAGCGACCAGTTTTTCCTTTATAATCCGTAGAGGCAGCCTGTGCAAGCCGGAGGCTTCCACTTCCTGGGCATGGGCCATCACAGCGACCAGCCCCAGATCGGTCAACCGCACCATTTCTGACAGGAAAACGTGTTGGTCGGGGCTTATTTTTGGCAGCATCCCAAAGAAATAGCTGACCACGCCAACTTCCCGTCCCCAGCACAACGCAGGCTGAGGCAAAACACCTCCGAGCTCCGATCGCGCTTTCCAGTAAAATGCACTCCCCGCCGGCTTCTTTTGTCTTCGCAACTACGGCAGGCGTGCCGCGTTTCCGGCGCAGTCAGGCGTTCCTGCCATTCCCTATGCTTGCGGGAAACCGGCCTGGCCATATTGCAATGCAGGGATTGATTTGTTCCATTCATTGAATGGAACAAAGGCGGAACCTTCAGCGCCAAGCAGTTCGGTGCTGACCTTCATCGCCGCCAGGATCACTGCTTCCTCGCTGTGGGCCTCCAACAAATACCCGGACAGCGCAAAGCTGGCGCTCAGTTGCTGGCGAACATCATCGTTCTCGTCCTCAGAAGTCAGGTTTGGCATCGGTTTGTGGCTTATAAAACGCTCAGTTCGGCCAACAGTTCGGCGCTATGGTCGGCCGGCTTGACCTTTTCGAACACGCTCGCAATTTGGCCCTCCGCATCGATCAAAAAGGTCGTCCGCAACACGCCCATATACTCGCGCCCCATGAATTTCTTCAAAGCCCAAACGCCATACAGCTCGCAGACCTGGTGGTCCTCATCTGCCAACAAAGGGAACGGGATATCGTATTTTTCTTGAACTTAACGTGTGACTTAACCGTATCCGGACTAACGCCGAGGATCTCGACGCCCACTTTTTCATAATCCGAATAATCATCTCGGAAATTACAGGCCTCGGTCGTGCAACCGGGTGTATCGTCCTTGGGATAAAAGTAAAGCACGACCGGCTTACCACGGTAATCGGACAAATGACGGATTGTTCCGGTTTCATCCGGTAGTTCAAAGTCAGGAGCGGGAATCCCGCTTTCAATCGGCATAAACACCTCCAAAATCGGTGATCAATGGAAACCTGTGTGGCAGAAAATGATCAGCTCATTCGATTCTTATTGATTATATCAAGCGTTAAAAAGATAAACCGGGCAATCTCCCGGCTTACTCCAAAAAAGTAGGGCAAAATAATATGGATTTTCCCGTTTAACGGGATTGAAGCCCGAAAATTGGGGTGTGAGCGCGCGTACGCGCGCTCACACCCCAATTTTCGGTATTTTTCCCGCCGGAAACGGTAGAGCCATAATATGTTTACAGGATCCTTGCAATCTTTAGCGCGCCTTCCAAAGCATCCAACGTGGCCGGCTTGATGAGCAAGGCAGTCGCGCCGCCTTTCATCACCCGGTCTCGGGTATCGGGTTGGTCATCAGACGTGATCACGATCACCGGAACGGGAGCAAGTCGTGGTTCCCGGCGCAGATAGGCCAGCACTTCCAGCCCATCCACGCCTGGCATGTTGAGGTCTAACAGGATGAGACGAGGCGTCATCGTCCGCAAGATTTCCAACGCCGGGCTGGAGCCATAGGAAGCACGCGCTTCTACGCCCAACACATCCAGCATCTGGCGCAGGGCGTCTGCAGTTCGTCGGTTGTCGTCAATGATAAGCGCTGTTGACATTCACTAATCCTCTAGAACCAGGTTTCCCATCTCACTCACATCATATCCGGGTAAAGCTGCCACTGCTGCGCGGAACTCAGGATTTTGAAGCACGTCGAAAAGCGGGGCGAGCAGTTCACTTTCAGCGTATTCTTTGGGAAAGACCAGATCGTACCGTTCTTGGTAGAGCGGGATAAAGTCCAGATCCAGCGCCTTCGCCGCGGCCGCTATCCCCAGTCCGCAATCCGCTCTTCCGGAAGCGACCGCCGCAGCAACACCCAGATGTGTATATTCCTCTTGATCGTAGCCCATTATACTATCAGTATCGATCCCCAGATTGTTCAGATGATAGTCCAACAGAACGCGCGTGCCGGCGCCCCGCTGGCGGTTCACAAAATGGACGCGCTCCGCCTCTGACCTGGCCCCCGGCCTACTGAGGTCCCCCAGGCTATTGATGCCCTTCGGGTTGCCCCGTTTCACCAATAACCCCTGTTCGCGCCCCACCAGCGTTACCACCTTGACTTTTACACCGGGCAGGTAGCGCCGGATATAGGAAATATTGTATTCCCCCGTTTCAGGGTCGAGCAGGTGAGAGCCGGCCAGATGCGCTTCGCCGCGTCGCAAGGCCACCAACCCGCCCTGCGAGCCGACGTTGGCCGAAGCCAGCCGCCGGTCATGTTCGGCCAGGAATTGCGCGATCAAGTCGAGGGTCATATCGTGCGAGCCGATGCAAAAAATGGTCTTGTCCAGTTCCGCCCGCGGACGGTAAAGCCGCACCTGCACCTGCTCCCCGGCTTCTGCGCCCTGCGTGCCATGCGGCAACAACACCAACCCGTCCGCGCGGACGAGCGAGGTGATCACTCCCGCCCCCCGCGAGAGCGGTGCCGCCAGCAGTTTTTCTCCTACGCGACCCACCGCCACGCGCACGAAATCGTCATCCCCGCCGGGAGAGGTGATCTTGCGGGTCAATTGGGCAGTTTCGGTGGGCAGTTCGTGAGGGCGTCGTCCCAGCCAACGGGCGATCAATGGCTCGACAAAAATCTCGATGGTCAGGGCAGCGGAGACGGGGTAGCCGGGAACGCCAAGAATAGGGATTGGAGACGGGAGATTGGAAAGTGAATCGTTATCTGCTTTCCGTTTACGCTCTATCATTCCCAAAATGACCGGGTGGCCTGGCCGAACCGCTACTCCATGAACCAATAATTTTCCCAGCTTGTCAACCACCTTCGCTGAGAAATCTTCCGCGCCTGCGGAGGAACCGGCGTTGAGAAGGATCAAATCGTGGTCTTGCGCCGCTTCCTGAACGCGCTTACAGATCAAGTCATAATCGTCTTTTGTGATGGAGTAACGCGTTGGCTCGCCGCCCATCGCCTTGACCTGCGCCGCCAGCACCAGCGAGTTATATTCGAGGATATCCCCCGGTTTGAGTTTCGAGCCGATCGGCACCAGCTCGGTGCCGGTGGGCAGGATGGCCACGCGCGGTTTGCGCGCTACCTGGATTTCGGTGTGCCCGGCGGCCGCGATTGCGCCCAGGTCCGCGGGACGCAGGACGTGACCGGCGGGCAGGACCAGTTCGGTGGCGACGATGTCTTCTCCCAGCGGGCGGACGTGCGTCCACGGGGCGACGCTGGCCCGGATGCGGATGGTCGCCGGGTCGCGGATGGCATCGGTCAGGTTTCCAAGCTCATCGAGCGCCTCCGTGTTTTCGATGGGGATCACGGAATCAAAGCCGGAAGGTAAGGGGTCGCCCGTATCGAGGTAGCAGGCCGCGGTCGGGATTTGCAGCGAGACCGGTTTGGAAGGCAGCGCCCCGGCTGTCTCAGCAGCGCGGACAGCAAACCCGTCCATGGCCGAGGCGTGATAGTGCGGCGAGGAGGTTCTGGCCCAGACCGGCTCAGCCAGCACCCGTCCCAACGCGGTTTCGTCCAGGGGAATCGTCTCGGCTCTCCAGCACCCGCCATAAACCGGCGTCACGGAGAGCAGATTCGAGGCGAGATTGAGCCTGCGAGAGAGGGATATCGTGCAGGTAGACGGACATCAACTGCCCCCACCCTGGCCCTCCCCCAAGCTGGGGGAGGGTATGTTTGCTCCTTGTAAATCAAGCTCACGGATTTTGGCCTGAATCATCTCAGTGGCAGCGTTTAAGTTATTTTCAACAAGGTTGGCCTTGATTCGCAGAACGTTAAGACCAAGCATTTCCAGTATTGCCTGCCTTTCCTGATCAGCGTGTTTTTGAAAATCATGAATTGGCCCGTCCACCTCAATGACCAACCGATAACGCGAGTTGTAGAAATCGACAACAAAGGGACCAATCGGTTGTTGGCGTCGGAATTTTAAACCATCCAATTTCTTACCACGTAACGCCTGCCAGAGAATCAGCTCGCTCTTGGTCGCCTCTTTACGAAATTGGCGAGCAACCTCCACCATTTGGCGTCGCAAAGAATCAGGTATTTCCAGGCGTGGATAAACGTTTTTCATGAGCAAAACTCCCCTTCCCCCCTTATGGGGGAAGGGCCGGGGATGGGGGGAGTGAGCGGAAAATGTCCACTATGAATAGCTATCAAATCACATCCCTCAATCTGGCAATATGTGCCGGCGTGGTCCCGCAACACCCTCCGATGATTTTGGCTGGCCAACCAGCGGCATGTTGGCAATACACAAGCGGATCTTCGGCATCGGTGTTGACCCAGCCGAGCCTCGTCGTCCGGGTAGCCGATGTTGCCATAGGCGATCAGGGGAAAATCCAGGCCACAGGCCGAACGCAACTCGGCCAGCGGCGCCGAGCAGGCTGGGCGTCGGCCCACAGTTGACGCCCAGGGCAACCACGCCCAGCGGCAGCAACTGGCTGGCTGCTTCGCTCAGCGATTTCGCCCGAAAGAATGCGCCCTTCCCGGTTACACACAAAACTGACGATGACCGGCGTGCCCGTAACCGTTGCCAGTTTGGCGGCAATAACAGCTTCGCGGATCGTGTTGAAGGTTTCGAGCAGGAACAGGTCCACGCCGCTCTCGATCAAATGATGGACCCGCTCGGAGTGCTCGGCGCGGCACTCGTCATCGGGCGGGACCAGCTCGGGGCTATAGCAATCTTCAAGGGTCGAGATGGAACCGGCCACGAAGCGCGGCCTATTCTCCCGGCGCTTCGGCGATAGCGGCGCGGGCGATCTCCACCGCGCGGCGGGTCAACTCCAGCGCGCGCCCGCCGTTCCCGCTCGGCGCCAGCCTGCGGACATGGGTGCGGAAAGTGTTTGCGGTAATCACCTCCGCCCCTGCCGCCAGATAATCGGCATGGATCTGTTGGAGGGCGCGTGTGCCCTCCTCCGTGAGCAAAGCGTTGGCAGACCAGAGCGGCAACCCGGTATCCACGCCACGGCGGGTAAGTTCGGTACCGGTTGCGCCATCCAGCAAGATCGGTTCAGGATTTTTGAGGCGGGTGAGGAAGTCCATACGGGAAATGATTATAGCCAATAATTGGAGGACGGGCGTAAATTCGAGCCTGAAAATAACTTGTCAGACCAACCGGAGTCAGATATACTCACCCGGTGAGTATCTTCCCATGAGCAATATCTCGCCTGAGTTTGCCCTGCTGGGGTTCCTGATCGGCGAGCCAAGCTACGGCTATGACCTGCACCATCACGTTCCAGGCTGAGCTCGGCAACGTCTGGCATCTCAGCCAGAGTCAGGCCTACGCCATCTTGAAACGGCTGGAAGCCCGGGGCGACATTTCCTCTCGACTGGTCGAGCAAGACAAGCTGCCCGCACGGCAAATCCTATATATTACATCATCTGGCAAACAGCGTTTCGAAGAGTGGCTGCAAAACGCCGGACACAACGCTCGCTCCATCCGGCTGGAGTTCCTCACCCGCCTGTACTTCACCCGCCGGTATCATCCCGCTCGAGCCGCTTGATATTTATAACGCACAGTACGCCGAGATCCGCGCCAATATCGAACGGCTGCAAAGCTTGCTCGAGGAACTGCCGCCTGACCAGCCTTATAACCGGCTCAGCCTCGACCTGCGCCTGCGCCAGTTACGGCTGATCCTGGATTGGATGCGCGAAATCCAGGCGCAGTTCGACATCACGGAAGAAACCGCCGAATGAAACGCCTGGCTGCGCTGGTCCTGACTCTGTCCTTCCTGTGCGCCTGCGCCACGAACGCCCCCGGGCCTGCTTCCGCTATACCATCCTCCCCGCGGACATTAACCGTCTTTGCCGCCGCCTCGCTGACGGAAGCCTTCGGGGAGATCGCTGCTGATTTCGAAACTTCTCACCCCGGCGTCGATATTTCATTGAATTTTGCCGGCTCGAATACGCTGCGCGCCCAGATCGAAGCCGGCGCCCAGGCAGACGTTTTCGCGTCCGCCAATGCGAAAGAGATGGAAACGCTGGTGGCCGCCGGATTGGTAAGCGGGCCCCGCAAATCTTTCCTGAACAACCGCTCTGGTAGTCATTACGCCGGAGGAGAACCCCGCAAACGTATCCACCTTCGAAGACCTGGCCCGTCCCGGCACTGAAGCTGGTATTAGCCGCCGAAGAAGTTCCCGGTCGGCAGGTACGCGCGGCAGATGCTGGATAACGTCGGCTCGACTTCAAGGAACAGAAGTGCTGGCCAACGTGGTCTCCAACGAGACCGACGTCAAGCAGGTTCTGGCCAAAGTCCAGCTTGGCGAAGCAGATGCCGGCATCGTCTATGCCTCGGATGCGGTCGCTGCGCCGGGATTTGCCGAGATCGAGATCCCAGTTGAATGGAATGTGCTGGCTCTGTATCCGATTGCGCCCTTGAAAAATGGCCCCCAACCCGATTTAGCCGCTGATTTTGTCAGCTTTGTGCTTTCTCCGGACGGGCAGTCGATATTAGAAAAATGGGGGTTCTCGCCGGCAAAATAACCACGAAGACACAGGATGTGACGTCAAAACGTTTCGGTATTTTGTGTCCTCGTGTTTTTGTGACCTGGTGGTAAAGAGTCTGAATGTCAACCTTCCGCCGCTACTTCCAACACCTGGCCCCCAACGGCCGCAGAGACTGGCTATTCATCTTGCCCAGCCTGGTCTTGCTGGGCTTATTTGGGCTGCCCATCCTGGCGCTGGTCATGCAGGCGATGGGCGAAACTTTCCTGGCCTATGCGCTTTCAGCCGGAAGCCATTTCTGCATTGAAGCTTAGCCTGCTGACCAGCCTCGTCAGCGTAGGGATTGCCATTGCCCTCGGCACGCCGCTGGCCTATACGCTGGCGCGCTGGAAATTCAAAGGGAAATCGTGGATCGAACTGCTGGTAGATTTGCCGGTGGTCTTGCCCCCTTCTGTGGCAGGATTGGCGCTGCTGATCGCCTTTGGCCGCCAGGGATTGCTGGGGAGCACATTGAGCATGTTTGGGGTCAGCCTGCCGTTCACGACCGCAGCAGTAGTCATGGCGCAAACCTTTGTCTCTGCCCCTTTATACGTGCGGGCGGCGCGAATCGGGTTTGCAGAGATCGACATGCAACTGGAGGAAGCTGCCCACGTAGAAGGCGCAAACCAGTGGCAGCTCTTTAGCGAAGTGATGTTTCCCCTGGCAGGGCGTTCGCTAGTCAGCGGCGCGATCCTGTGCTGGACGCGCGCGCTGGGCGAATTCGGGGCGACCATTTTATTTGCGGGAAATTTGCAAGGGGTGACGCAGACCATGCCGCTGGCGATTTATCTGGGCTTTGAGCGAAGCCTGGGAGTGGCGGTGGCGTTATCAGTGGTTCTGGTGGGGGTTTCAGTGGTGTTACTGGGAGTTACCAGGAAATTGGAGAGGAAAGAATAGTCACTTCTAGCAAACAAATTCGCATTTAGACTAAAAGAACTTCCACCGTCTCGCCCGCGCTCAGGCCGGTCGCGTCCGGCGGGATGCGCAGCAACCCATCCGCTGCCGCCAGGGTGAAGATCAGGTTGGATTTGCCGAAAACTGGGTCAGCTTGGTAATTTACCACAGAGTCCACGGAGACCACAGAGTTTTTATTTTCTTTTTTCTCTGTGGACTCTGCCCGCCCCCGCGCTGCCGGTCGGGCCGGGGCAGGCTCCGTGGTGAGCCTCACCGGCCACCAATCCTCACGACCCGCCTGGGAGGGCAGGTTGACGGTCAAACGGGCCTGAACTGTAGCTAGGGGACGGGGGTTCGCGCCCAGCAGGTGCCCGATCAACGGCACAACCAGCATGTAACCATTGACCAGCGCGCTGACCGGGTTGCCCGGCAGGCCGATCACGGCTTTGCCATCGCAGACGCCCAGGATGGTCGGCTTTCCGGGACGGGTGTTGATTCCGTGTACCAGCACGCCCGGCTGGCCAAGCTGGTCGATCACGTCTGCAGTCATATCGCGCGTGCTGGCCGATGAACCGGCCGTAATGATAACCGCCTCGCACTCGTTCAGCGCTTTGGCTGCGGTTTCTTTCAAAGCATCGAACGTGTCCCCCACAATGCCATACAATACCGGTTCGCCTCCGCACTGGGTCACCAGCGCCCCCAGCGTGTACGAGTTGATGTCGCGTACCTGCCCCGGCCGGGGAGTTCCCTCGGGAGGGATGACTTCATCCCCGGATGAGATCAAACCGATACGCACCTTTCTGGATACACGAAGTTTGGTGATCCCCAAGGCCATTAAACCGCCAATTTCGGCCGGGCGCATCAGGCTTCCTTTGGGCTGCACCACTTGTCCACGGGCGACATCCTCGCCGATCGCTATTACATTTTCCCCTTCAGCAACAGACTTGGAAATCTCGATCTCGCTCTTCGGGTGGGATGCATCTCCCCCAACCGTTTGGGTGTATTCCAACATGACGACCGCATCCGCACCTTCAGGCAGCATCCCGCCAGTGTGAATGGCCATGCACTGGCCCGGTTCCAGCTCTTCGTTCGGCGTATCGCCCATCGGGACTTCGCCCGCCAGCAGGAGATACGCCGGCAGGGAATTGCTTGCTCCGTAGGTGTCCTTTGCGCGGACAGCGAATCCGTCCACGGTAGAGCGGCGGAAATCGGGCAACGGATGCGGGGCACGGATGTCTTCCGCGGTCACCCGGCCGAGGGACAAGGCAACCTCGATCGTTTCCACTTCGATTTGAGGAGCGGGGAGATGCGAAAGCAGCCTTTCTCGGGCTTCATCCGGCGGCAGTAAGGTCAGGAATTCGGGCATAGAGGCGAATGTCGGGTCTCAGGCGTCCATTAACGGAGCCAAAAGGCGAAGGTCAGAAGATACGCGGTCAGGCCAAAGACGGCCACCGCATTGACGATCAACAGGGGCCAGATGGGTCTGGCGCCCTGGCCGATATTACGGAGCAGATATATTTGTAGCAGGGCGAAGGGCAGACTCAAGAAAGCGGGCCAGATTAAGCCCCAGGCCAATCCATACAGCAGCGCGCCTGAAAATAAAACATACGCCCCTAATACGAAGATATGGTGTAACGGGACAGCCCGCTGCCAGCCCATACTGCGCAGGAGCGTGCGACGATCGTATTTTTCGTCAGCGGCAAAAGTAGGAAAATCAAGAGCGATAAAGTAGGCCAGCGCCAGCAAGGTCAACGGGAAGGAAATGATTGCTACCAAACGGTGATATTCGCCCGCTTGCAAAACAAAGCCAAGCGCGGGGGAAATCATCGCGATGTGTACGGCCAAGATGAACTCACCAAGCCCGACGTCCACCAAACGCACAGGCGGAACCGCATAGGTCAACACCGCAACCAAGGAAAGCCCCAAGAAGAGCAAAACCACCGGCGTCAGCGAACCCTCCTGCCCGAGTAAAATGGCGATCAACGCCACTGGCGGCAAGCGCGCTGAAAGAGAGGGTCAAAGCGGTTTTGCGCAGGTTGACGCGCTCCGCCCGGTGTCTCGTCATTTTCCGAGGGTTGCTCTACGGGACGGTGAGCTTCCGCCAGCAAGCCCATACTGAACTGAGCCAGGGAGATGCCGACCAGGCCAAGCCAGAAAGCAGCCAAGTCCTGTGAAATTCCGAGATAGCGGGCGATGCCGGCGCCAAGCACATAGGCCAGCACAGCGAAGATAATGTGGAAGGGGCCGAGAAAGACGTAATAAATTTATAGAGTTGGTGCATACATTTGCCTTCTAGAATTGCCCATTTGTTTCAACACCGGGATTAGGGTGCCGGTTCAAGTATACAACGGAAAATCGCCACCCAGGATCTACCCCAGGAGAATACATCCAGAGGTCAAAATCCATGAATTGTTGTTTCTATCCAGGCTCTTGAGAAATTTTGGGGAAATACCCGGTAGAACCTCTATTCGACCAGCTTGCGAAAATCCCTAAAATGGATTTGATTGTGCAAGTAAAGCATTTTGATCATTTCCGTTAAAGGCACCTGTCCCAAAAAAGGATGGCGGCCTTCAATAATAAGTTCTTCATCAGCCAGACCGGAGACCCAATCAACGGCGTTTGCACGCACTTCCACATATTGCTGCCAATAACTCCTGCGGTGTCAGGTCTTTGGTCTTGTGCTTCTGCCGGGCATTGTAATGATCGATCGAAAAATTGTCCTCTGCGCCAAGCCCGCCCTGGCGAATCCTCTCAAACAGCTTGAGCAGGCCACGTTCCGAAGTGACAAAATGGGCCAGCACGTTGCGAATCGTCCAGGTGTCGCCTTCGGTGTACACTTCGGTATCCATTGCTCGTTGGTCAGGCCAGAGAAGTAAGTAACGACTTTATCCCCCTCTTTTTTCAAGCGTTCAGCAAGCATGGCAGGTAATGTCTCGCTCATCATGCTCCTCTATACCAGAGAATAGCCGCCATCCACAACGATGGTCTGGCCGGTAATATATTCATTTTTGATCAAAAACTCGAGCGCAGAGGTAACTTCTTCGGTGGAGGCGGCGCGTTTTAGCGGCAACCGCTGGATCAACTTTTCCCACTCTTCAGGAGATACGTTTTCTGAAGGCAGGACCAAACCCGGAGCGATAGCGTTGACCCGGATAGAGGGGGCCAGCGAACGCGCCAGCACCCTGGTCAGCGACTCGATGGCAGCTTTGCTGACCGTATAGGAGGGGAACCTGCTCCAGGCTTTTTCCGCCCCTACATCGGATACGTTGACGATCAGGCCGCCGCGCGCCATTCTCCGGGAGGCCTGTTGGGCGCAAAGGAAGGGGGCCCTTAAATTCAGGTCGAGCGCCGCATCCCAATCTTCGACCGGGAGGGTTTGAGCCTTCCCGCGCGGCATCACCGCAGCAGAATTGACCAGCACGGACAATCGCTTCAAGTTGCGCATCAGGCTGGGAAAGCAGGGAATCTACCAGAGCAAACAGCGCTTCGACATGATCTGGCTGGGTCAAATCGGCCTGAACGGAAAACGCCGGAACGCCAAATGACTTGATTTCCGCTACGGTTTTATTGGTCAGGTGGGCTGATCGATGGTAATGAACCAACACGGCGAAGCCCTGATAGGCCAGGGTCAGCGCAAAAGCGCGCCCCAACCGGTGGGCTCCGCCGGTCACAACAGCAAGCGGAAATTTCGCCATACGCTTGTTTTACCACAAAAATCGCCCCAAGGACGGCGGCGCAAGCAAGCGAAAAACGAAAGTTTATTTGTGTCTACTCAGGTCTAGCTAGGAATTCCCGAAAAACGGTGTGCGTGGGGGCGTACGCCCCCACGCACACCGTTTTTCGGTTCTCTTCTGTAGGCTAGGCTGAGCAGTCAGGTTTATTTTTTGAAGTAGTTCGAAATAAAGAACCAAATGTTAGCCGGGCGCTCTGCCAGCCTGCGCATGAAATAGGGATACCAGTGCGTGCCAAACGGGACGTAGATGCGCACCGGATAGCCTTCGGCGGCCAGCTGGTCTTGCAGGTCACGCCGGATGCCGTACAACATCTGGAACTCCATGGCCTGTTTCGGCAAACCTACTTTTTCGGCGTACTGCTTGGCGAAATCGATGCGTTTCTCATCGTGAGTCCCGATCGCCGGGATGGGCGGGATGCGCCCATCTTCGCTGATTTTGGGAGAATTTGCTGCCAGGGCGGCATCGATCAGGATTTTGGTCAGCAGATCGAAATTGGCATCCACGTCCGCTTTTTTGGGAAAGGCTTTTTCCGGAGGTTCCTTGTAGGCCCCTTTGACCAAGCGAAAACGGATCCCACGCTCGAGCAGGTTGCGGGTGTCCTCTTCGGTGCGGTACAGGTAGGATTGCACGACCAGGCCAACGGTCCGACCGGTGAAGCCTCCGTCAAGCGCACATTTCAGCAACTCGATGGTGGTATCCGTGTACGGCGTATCTTCCATGTCAATCCGCACAAAGTTCTTGTACTCTTTGGCGCGATTGAGAATGCGGATCAAGTTTTCGCAGCAAAGCGAATCATCCAAACCCATCCCAATCTGGGTCAGCTTGATCGAAATATTGGACTTGACGCCAGCTTTTTCAATTCCATCCAATACGGTAAGGATGCCTTCCGCCGCCTGGGCGGCCTCCGCCGCTGTCGTCGTGTGTTCCCCCAGCTGGTCTAATGTGGTCACAATTCCCTTTTCGTTGAGTTCGCGAGTCACACGAATTGCATCCCGGATGCTCTCTCCCGCTACAAAACGAGAAGCCGTATTCCAGGCAATTTTCCAGCTTGTAACCGTGCGCTGGGCCCAGCCAGCTTTTGACAAATATATAAGGAATGAACGAAGCATTGTGGGAGACCATCCTTAACAAGGAAGATTAAGAGAAGCTTAATCTATTCTAGCATAACTGGTAGAGTTGAGTGTGTTATACTCTTCGGGTGATTTAAGTCACAATTCTTCCAAGAACGGCAAAAACATGAAACGAAACCTCTTTAAACCGTTTACCTGGGGCGTACTCGGTTGGAATTTACTTGTCATTCTGTGGGGAGCTTACGTACGGGCCAGCGGTTCAGGGGCAGGCTGTGGCCAGCACTGGCCCCTATGTAACGGGGAAGTCATCCCTCAGGCTCCAAACATGCAAATGCAGATCGAGTTTACCCACCGCCTGTTATCCGGCGGAGCACTTCTATTGATTGCCACTATGGTGATTTGGGGGTACCGTGTGACAGCCAAAGGCAGCCCCGTCCGCAAGGGATTGACTGCTGCCGGGACCCTGATCGTTACTGAAGCGCTGCTCGGCGCGGGACTGGTCTTATTTGAGTTGGTGGAAGAAAACTCAACCGCATTCCGGGCCATTGCGGTTGCTTTACACCTGGCGAATACCTTCCTGCTGATTGGAAGCCTGGCCCTCACAGCATACTGGGCATCGGGCGGAAGTGCAATCCAAGTCAAAGGACAGGGACTGAAGGTCTGGCTGCTCGGCGCTGGACTGCTCGGCATGTTGGTCATCGGCATGAGCGGCGCTATCACTGCGCTGGGCGACACCCTGTTCCCCGTCAAATCTCTGGCGGAAGGGTTCGTTGCCGATCTAGACCCGAACGCTCATTTTCTTGTAAGGTTACGGGTGTATCATCCGGTCATCGCTGTCATCGATTGCTGTCTATTCCCTGTACCTGGTCCGCATGCTGCTCGACCAAAACCGCGGACTGGCGCGCAAATTTCTGGTAGCGCTGGTCGCTGTAGGCGTACTGCAATTGAGCATTGGCTTGACCAATCATGTTACTGCTCGTTCCGATTCCAACCCAGATATTACATCTGCTGACCGCTGACCTGGTTTGGATCGTTTACGTTTTGACAACTGCGATCGTCCTGGCAAAAACACAACCGTCAATGCAAACTCCTTAGAGGCAGTGTGAGAAATCGTAATACATCCATTCTTGTTCGCATCTTTTCGATTCTTTTTCTGAGCGCCACGATCATCCTGGTCATCATCTCGTTAATTGGCTACAGCCGCCAGCGAAATAATTTCCCCGCCGGGATGACCATCGGCGGCGTGCCCGTCGGCGGCCTGACTCCCCAGGAAGTGTCCGAACGGGTCTTGCTGGTCTACACTACCCCCATCGAAGCCCAGTACGGGGACGCAATCATCCATATTGATCCCGCATTGGTCGGGTTTGAACTGGATATGGAATCCATGCTGGCCGCCGCCGACCTTTCGCGCACCGGCGGCTCCTTTTGGGGCGGATTCTGGGATTATTTGTGGAACCAGGAACCGGAACCAGTGAAATCCCGCTGCGCGCTACCATCTCCGAAGAAAGCCTGCGTACGTACCTGCAAAACGAGATTGCTTCCCGCTACGACGTCCCGCCCGAGCCTGCCCAGCCGATCCCTGGCAGCGCTTCTTTCGCCCCGGGCAGTTCCGGCCAGGTGCTGGATATCGACCGGGCTGTGATCCTGATCGAGGACGCGCTGCGCTCCCCCTCCAACCGCTCTGTTTCCTTGACCTTCCAACGCAGCGCGCCCTCGCGCCCGACCATTGACAATCTCGCGATCCTGCTCCAGCAGACGATAAACCTGGCAGAGTACGACGGCGTCTTCGGTCTGTACATGCTGGACCTGCAGACCGGACAGGAGATCCACTTTGCGATGGACCAGGGCCAGACCATTTCGACCGAGCCGGATGTTGCCTTTACCGCTTCGAGCACGATCAAAATCCCGATCATGCTTTCCTACTACATTAAAAATGGACCGTCGGCGCTGGACGAACGCACGAACGAGCTGATCCTGAACATGATCCGCAAGTCCGAAAACCCGCCTGCCGACGCGTTAATGGAACGCTTGAGCGCATTCGAAGGCCCCCTGATCGTGACCGAAGACCTGCAGCGGATCGGCCTGGAAAACACCTTTATTGCCGGTTTCTTCTGCGACCCGTTCAACCCCTGTCCGTTGTTGCAACGCTTCTCTACGCCTGCCAACCAGCGCGTCGATGTATTTACCGATCCCGACCCCTACAACCAGACCACCACCTCTGACATGGGCATGCTGCTGGGCGATATCTACCAGTGCGCTACCAGCGGCGGAGGCGCATTGGTTGCCGCCTACCCGGGACAGATCACGCAGGAAGTCTGTCAGCAGATGATCAGCTTCCTGGCGGCGGACAAGATCGGGGTTCTGATCGAAGCGGGTGTTCCGGAAGGGACGCAAGTGGCGCACAAGCATGGCTGGATCAGCGATGCCGGCAGTGGCGTGATCAAGAACATCAGCGACTCGGCCATCGTCTATACTCCGGGCGGAAACTACGCGCTGGTGATGTATGCTTACCACCCGGTCCAAGCTGTGTGGGAACCGGTTTCGGCGCTGTTCGCCCAGCTTTCCCAGATCGTCTATAACTATTTCAACCTTCCAATTCAATAACAATCTTCAAATCCGGACAGGAAAGTGGGATAGTTCATATATAATTGGAATATGAGTGCTTCGCTTGGTCTCTATCGCTTGCAGTTGCTCGACAGCCGTATGGATGAGGTCCGCCAGCGTTTGAAAGAAATACGCCAGACGTTGGAGAACGACAAAGAAGTGCTTCAGGCCAAAAAACGGATTGCAGAAATCGATTCGAAACTGAAACTAGCCGAACTTGCCTTACAACAGGCAGAGGCGGAAGTTGACAGGCAGAAGATAAAGATCGAACAATCAGAAGCGAATCTGTATAGTGGGAATGTCAAGAATCCAAAAGAGTTGCAGGATTTACAAAATGAAATCGCAGCGCTCAAACGTCATCTGGTAACGCTGGAAGACCGGCAACTGGATGCAATGTTGGATGTAGAAACTTCGGAACAGGCAAAGCAAGCCGCGTTAGATACCCTGGATGGGATCAAGTCCAGGTTGGCGGAACAGAATCAAACCCTGACGGTTGAACAAACGAACCTGGACAAAGAGTTTGAGCGCCTGGAAACCGAACGACAGGCCGCGGTCTCGCCTCTGGATACAAGCCTGCTGACCGTTTACGAACAGCTCCGCCAGCAAAAACGAGGCCTGGCGGTTGCAGCCGTCAGCGATGGCGCCTGCGCAGCCTGTGGCACAACCCTCACCCCTGCTCAATGGCAAACGGCGCGCAGCACCGCCTCAAGCCTATAACTGCCCCACCTGTGGGCGCATTCTTTTCGCGAACTAGTCTCTCGCATGCCATTTTCCGGACCAACATTCTCATTTTTCCTTGGTTTCATTGCTGCCACAGTTTTCTGGTGGCTGGTAGGTCGCATGCGGCCACTTTGGGCTGAGATCCGGGAGAACTGGAGAATAAGCCGCGAAGCAGCGAAAGCGCGCCGGTCCTCGGGCGTGGAAGAAAATCATCGCCGCTCCACTTTACGTCGCGCACAGGGGATGCATCTGGCAGCTTCGCTCTTTGCGCTGGATGAAATTATCGAAACGCCACGCTTGCTGGCGCCGCCCCGTCGGGTTGTCCCCGGTACGCCGGCGATTACGGAAGATATTGTTTCCCAAACGCTTCCATACATGCCTTCATGGCCCGAGCTGGCGGCCGTCTACCAGGCACCGGACTTAAGTCTCGAACAAGCCCTTTCGGGTAAGGTCAATCTGGTGATCATCGGGCAACCGGGCGCGGGCAAAACCGTGGCACTGGCATACCTTGCTTCGCTGGCAGCCAACCGGGATCCGGCCTTGGGGAATCTGAGCGAAGCCGTCCCGTTTTTCTACCACGTCGCTGACCTGCGCTTGCCCGAGGGAGAACTAAAGGAAACCCTGAATCCCATTCTGGATGCGGTCTCAGCCCAGGCGCCTGTTCTGGACCTTACAAGATTGCCAAATTTCGTCGAACACGCATTCAAAAACGGGCAAGCGTTGCTGTTGCTCGATGGTTTCGACGAATTGTCTCCTGAAGAGCAGACCAGGGCTTCTTCCTATTTGAAGGTCCTCTTAGAAGCGTATCAAAATCTTCAGGTGGTGACTACCGGCTGCCCCGAACAACTGGACGGGCTGATCAAGTTGGGGTTTGAACCCGTGACTCTTATGCCATGGAAGGTCAAACAGCAGGAAGCGTTTATCCAAAAGTGGGGACAGCTCTGGACCCAGACCGTAGCGATAGAATCCTGGTCTGAAGATACAGCAAGCCGACAGGATGAGGTTGATCCGCTGCTGATTAGCACCTGGTTGAGCACCGAGAACCGGACGCTGACCCCGCTCGAGCTTACCCTGAAGGTTTGGGCCGGCTACGCAGGCGACAGTCTGGGACCGGGAATTTTAGACGCGATCGCAACTCATATACGCCGCCTGGCCCCCCAGGGAACACCGCTGGCTGCTCTTGAAACGTTGGGGATGCAGGTTGCGCTTTCGGCTCAGGCCCTCTTTGATTATCGTTCTGCGCGAGAATGGGTAAAGAATTTTGAATTACCAGAGGAAGATGACACCTTTGAGAACAAAGATGAGAACAAAGATGGGAACGAAACTGTTGAAGACGGAGTAGGAAATAGCGAAAAGCAACCAACCGGACCGCTTTGGCAAAAAGAGAAGACGGGGCCGCTTGGCAAGTCCAGGTCTCTTAATAAACCCTTAGTGATACCGGCTACTACTTCCAGCCTGCTCAATAAAATGACCGATAGCGGTTTGCTGGTTTCCCAGCCGGATAACCGCATGCGCTTCATCCACCCTGTCCTGGGCGGCTACCTGGCCGGACGGGCGCTGGCGGCTGTCAACGCAGACAGCGCGTTGCTTCAGCAACCGGATTGGACCGGAAAGCTTCTGGCCATGCGCTACCTGGCCGCATGCGGCGATGCAACCGGTCTGGCAAGTGACATGCTCAACCAGTCTCAAATGCCGCTTCAAAGCGCTCTGTTCACTGCGGCGCGCTGGTTGCGCGATGCCCCTCGGGAGGCGCGCTGGCGAGGCAGGGTCTTTGCGCAGTTAGCCAGCTTGTTACAATCTGAGGGCATTCCCTTCACTCTGCGAGCCCAGTCCGTGGCTGCCTTTTACTGGAGCGGCGATCCCGGAGCGGCGCCTCTCTTTCGCCAGTTTTTGAAAACCAATTCGTTCGAACTTTTGCAACTGGCGGCATTAGGAAGTGGAGCGGTGGGTGACTTAAGGGCGATTGAGCAACTGTCCAATGTTCAGCTTGCCCCCAGTCTTTCAGCACAAAGAGCGAGTTGCCTCGCTTTAGTAGCGATCGGCACTCCGCCTGCTATGGAATCGGTTGCCCGTGGTCTATTGCACGGGGAAGAAGATTTACGCCGGGCGGCAGCGGAGGCTCTCGCCAATGACTCGAACGAAGGTTACGCCATGCTCAGAGAAGGGATCACCCTGGCAGATATCCTGTTGCGCCGGGCTGTGGTCTACGGGTTGGCGCGCGTTGATGAAGAATGGGCCGATGAAGCCTTGGAGCACATTCGGGTAGATGACGACCAATGGGTCGTGCGCAATTCGGCCAGCGAAGTACTTGACAGCAAAAATGATCCGGACCCCCGGGTGCCACAATCCCTGACAAGGCCGTCTGAAACACCCTGGCTGATCGAGTTCGCGGGAAAGCAAGGAGTGGGTATTTCACCGGGATCCCCCGCTATCGAAATTCTGGCTGCCGCGCTTAAAAGCGAAATCGAGGAAGAACGCCTGGCTGCATTGCCATATTTGAAACGAACGCCGAGTGAAGGGGTCATTCAAAGTTTGTACCATGCCATGTACCGGGATGACCCGGAAGTCCGCGAAGCCGTATTCCTGGTCTTATGTCAATGGGCAGCCGGAGGTGTAAAACTGCCCGTTCCGGAGCAGTTTGGCTTGGGTTGATTTAGCATATAATATGGGGATACTACCACCAGGGTTATTTTCCAATACCTGGGGATCACTGAATAACATTCACGAACACCGCACAACTTACATCGCACAAGGGAGAATTTTTTTATGAACGAACCGGTTCTATTAACAATCGCTATTTTGGGCGGCACAGGAAAAGAAGGCAAAGGTCTGGCTTATCGCTGGGGGCGAGCCGGCTATAAAATTTTGATTGGATCGCGCACAGCAGAAAAAGCTGTTCGGGCAGCCGAGGACGTCAGCATGATGCTGGGCGGACAGGCTTCCATCACCGGCATGGACAACACCGAGGTTGCACAGGCCGCGGACGTTATCGTGTTGACCGTTCCCTACGCCGCTCACCGGGCTACTTTGGAAAGCGTGAAGGAATTCGTCCAGGGAAAATTATTCATCGATGTAACCGCGCCGATCGTGCCGCCGAAAGTCAGTACGGTCCAGATGCCCGAGGCCGGATCGGCGGCGCAAGAAACACGTCAAATTCTGGGCGAGGCGGTAGAGGTGTGTACTGCCTTTCAGAACATTTCCCATGAACTCTTATTGGAAGGCAACGAAGTCGAATGTGACGTGCTGGTCACCGGCACGAGCAAAGACGCCCGTGCTGAGACCCTCAAGCTGGTGCAGGCTGCTGGTCTGATTGGCTGGGACGCCGGTCCGATTGAAAATTCGGTCGTGGTCGAAGGGCTGACCAGCGTGTTGATCGGGATCAACAAGAAGTATGGCTCCACCCACGCAGGCATCAAGATCACAGGAATCCTCCCACAATCTACAGATTGAACCAATGAGACAGGTACCCTACCTGTCTGACATATGCTTACACTTACTCCTCTGACCGATATTCCCCTCATCCGCCAAGGTGACGACCTGGCGGATATTATTGTCCATGCCCTCCGCGCAACAGCCGTTCAGTTGCAAGATGGAGACATCCTTGTCATTGCCCAGAAAATCGTCTCCAAAGCCGAAGGGCGAATGGTGAATCTGGACATGGTTACGCCCTCCCAAAGAGCGTTGGATCTCGCCCAGACGACTGAAAAAGATCCCCGTATTGTTGAGTTGATCTTGCAAGAAAGCAACGAAGTCCTGCGCACCCGGCCAGGCGCCATGATTGTAGAACACAAGCTTGGATTTGTTTGCGCCAATGCCGGGATTGATCACTCCAACGTCTCCCCTTTGGACAACAACTCTAATTCCTTTGAAGCGCCAGCCCGTGCCGAGGAAGGTATTGCCAGGGAAGGAACAACTACGGATATTGAAAATCGCGAAGAATGGGTACTGCTGCTCCCCGAAAACCCCGGCCGTTCTGCTGCTGTCATTCGCCAAAAACTGGAAAGCGCAACTGGCGCAAAAATCGGCCTGCTGATCATCAACTCACACGGGCGCGCATGGCGTAACGGTACGGTTGGCGCAGCCATCGGCATTTCGGGCATGCCCGGCCTGGTAGACTTGCGCGGGCAGCCCGACCTGTTCGACTTCAAATTGCGAATTACCCAGGTCGGCGCGGCAGATGAACTGGCCGCAGCAGCCAGTCTGGTCATGGGACAGGCTGCCGAGGGCAAGCCAGTAGTCCATGTGCGAGGATTTCCTTATCCGTTGCGGGAAGGTTCGCTCGACGAACTCTTGCGCCCCAAGGATCAGGATTTGTTTCGCTGATCTTTGCTCTTTCCACGCTTATCAGTTAGGGATATCACCTATATGTCGTTCTAACGGGAATCTTATGCACTTTGGATACAATCAAATTTAACGTTGAGAACAAGCCTTGGTTCATAAATAGGGAGTAATAATTCAGTCGGCATTTAGAGGTGGCAAAAACGGAAACCGAGCGCAACCACGCTTGTTCCTCATTCTGCCAGAAAATTATTACGAAAACCTCAGGAGGAAAAACCATGAATTTTCCAGAAGAATATCGTGATTTATTAAACGATGAAACGAAAGCATTTGCATATCTGGCCACTGTGATGGACGACGGCACGCCACAGGTTACGCCCGTCTGGATCAACACAGATGGCGAGTACATTTTGATCAATACAGCGGTTGGGCGCATCAAAGACCACAATATGAAAGCACGACCGCACGTTGCACTTTGCCTCACAGATCCGAATGATCCCTACCGCTACCTGCAAATTCGGGGCAAGGTGGTCGAACACATCACCGAGGGAGCCAACGAACATATCGACAATCTGGCATGGAAGTACCGGGGGATCAACAAATATGATAAATACCAACCCGGTATGCAGCGCATCATCTACAAAATCCTGCCTGAAAGCATATACGAGCATTAATGACCGTTGAACATCGAAGCGGGACCGACGAAATACACGTTTTATTGCGATCCCGTCGTTCTGTCCGCCGCTTCAAATCGAAGCCTGTGCCAGTTTCCGTGATCGATCGCATCCTGGAAACTGCCAGGTATGCCCCTTCCGCCCATAACCTCCAGCCCTGGCGTTTCGTCATGGTAGTAGGCGCATCTAGCAGAAAACGCCTTGGCGAAGCATTAACCGCCAAAATGAGCGCCGACATGACCGCTGCAGGCGCGCCAGAATCAGAGATCCGGACTCGCGAGGAGCGTTCTCAGCGCCGCCTGAAGGAAGCTCCCGTCGCAATTCTGCTCTGTCGAGATACGACCGCCGTCCGCACACAGGAACCGGAAGAAGTGACGATGGCAATCCAATCGGTGGCGGCGTGTGGGCTGCAGTTGCTGCTTGCTGCGCAGGCTGAAGGGTTGGGCGGCAACTGGATTTGCTGGCCGTTGTACGCGCAAGAAGCTGCGCGCAAGGCGCTGGATTTACCGCTTAACTGGGAACCACAGGGAATGTTCATCCTGGGTTATGCGGACGCGGAACCGAAGGAAAAGTTCTTGAAACCGCTGCAAGAGATGATCCGGTCTGTTTGAGGGTAATACCGTAGAGCTACGCATGTTTTACTCGAGTAAAAATCGTGTCATCCAATAATCTAAAAATCGTTGCATTGGCCGGCGGCGTGGGCGGGGCCAAACTCGTCCACGGGCTGGCGCAGATCTTGAATCCTGAAGACCTGACAGTCATCGTCAACACCGGCGATGACTTCGAACTCTATGGCATGTACATCTGCCCCGACCTCGACACGGTCTGCTATACCTTGGCGGGGTTGGCCAACCTGACCACAGGCTGGGGCCGGGTAGACGAGAGCTGGCAGGCGATCGAAAACGCGGTCCGGTTGGGCGGCCCGGGCTGGTTCAACCTGGGCGACCGGGACCTGGGCACGCATCTCGAACGGACCCGCCGCTTGAAAGAGGGACAGGCGCTCTCAGAAATCACGCGCGATTTTTGTAAGGCCTGGGGCATCCAGCAGAGCGTCCTGCCCATGTCCAACCACAGCGTGCGGACCATAGTCGAAACAGAGGAGGGCGAGCTGGCTTTCCAGGAGTATTTCGTCCATCGCAAATGCGAGCCGCAGGTGAGGGGCTTTCGCTTCGAGGGAATCGAGATAGCGGAAGCAGCTCCGGGGGCGCGCGAAGCGATCCGGGCGGCCGACGCGGTGGTGATCTGCCCGTCTAACCCCTGGGTGAGCATTGATCCCATCCTGAGGGTAGAAGGCATCCGGCGCGCCGTCGAAGCAAAACTTGTTGTAGCAGTATCGCCCATCATCGGTGGAAAAACGGTCAAAGGACCGGCGGCGAAGATGTACGCAGAATTGGGCATTCAGCCTTCGGCGTTGGCAGTCGCCGAACATTATCGCGGTCTGCTGGGTGGATTTGTGTTGGATACTGTAGACGAAGAACTGGCCGGAATAATCGATATCCCTACGCTAACCACCGAAACCCTGATGGATTCCTTAACAAAACGGGCAAGGCTTGCAGAAGATGTGCTAAACTTTCTTAGGAGGATAAACAAATGACACTATGGGCAATTGTGCCTGTAAAACCTTTACGGCGCGGCAAATCGCGCCTTTCTGGAACTTTATCGGAAGACGAACGAACGCACCTCAACCAGCTGCTTTTAGAACACACCCTCAATACACTCACAAATTTAAAAGAGATCGAGCAGATCTTAGTCGTCAGCCGTGACCCAGCTGCGCTGGCGCTGGCGCGCGAACACGGCGCGCGGACCGTGCGCGAGGCAGGCGCGCCCCAGCTCAACACGGCCCTCAAGCGCGCAACGGTAGTGGCACAACTGTACGCCACGCGCGGGGTGCTCGTTTTGCCTGCCGACTTACCCTTGATCACACGCGAGGACATCCTTGCGCTGGTCGAGCGCGCCAAAAAGCCACCGGTGGTGGTGATTGCGCCTGACCGGCGTCAGGAAGGCACCAACGCGTTGTTGATCTGCCCAGCCGGGCTGATCGAATATGACTTTGGACCGGGTTCCTTCCAACGTCACTGTCAACGCGCCCGGGAGGCAGGCGCGCAGCTGGAAGTGGTCAACCTGCCCTCCCTGAGCCTGGACCTGGATCTGCCCGAAGACCTGGAAATGGTGGTGGAAATGGAAGGCCTCAAATTCGAGGAACCGGTTAGCATGGAAGAGATGGTGACTATCCATAGTACGGTTCCCCCACAATAAGTGATCTGTAAGCAGCTTTTCCCCATCCGCTTTAATGCCTGGTGATCTAGCCGGGCATTTTTATTTCCTCGTACCAGTCTAATCTTCCACAATGTATACTGGAAAGAGTTTACTGTGGGTACATTATTAAGGTTGCCGTTTTATTTAGATGCTATAATCATTAGTGTAGTAATTCACAAACTATCCTGCATCTTTTTAATAAGTGAACATCATTCGCTTTACGAAAAGGCGCACATCTAAATAAGAAGAGGTGTTCCATGAAGAAGCATGAAACCACAAATGCGTTAACGACCCCGCATGCAATCGGCGGAACAATGACAGATCATCAACTTCAGACGGAACTTCTAAGATGTGAATATTGCCAGTCAAAGCCATGTCAGACGGCCTGCCCCGCAAACTGCTCGCCGTTTGATTTCATCATGGCTGCTCGAGTGGGATATCCGTCCGATATTAAGCGGGCTGCCGGGGAAATCATGCGCAACAATCCGCTTGGTGGAGTCTGTGGAATGGTCTGCCCCGACACATTGTGCATGGCAGCCTGTACGCGCAAAGATTTTGATGGAGCGATCCACATCCCATACATTCAAGCAACAGTCATTGAACGGGCAAAGCAGGTAGGCGGCATTCCAAGATTTTCCACGCCAGCACCTAACGGGAAGAAAGTTGCTATTGTTGGCGGTGGACCCGCCGGGTTGGGCGCGGCAGCTGCCCTGGCCCAATTGGGATATGCTGTCGACATTTTCGAGGCCCGCGAAAAGCTGGGTGGTATGCTCAATCAGATCCCCGCTGACCGCCTGGATAAGAATGTAGTCGAAACAGATATCAAGTTCTTGCTCTCCCTCGGCCCGATCGCGGCAAAAACGGGAATAAAAATCGAGGATCCAAAATCCTTGATTAACCAGGGTTATGCCGCGGTTTGCGTCACGGTGGGCTTGTGGCAGCCTATCTATCTTGGAGTTGAGAACGAAGACCTGTCAATTTCGATGAAAGACCTGCTCTCAGAACCGCACAACTACAGCTTCAGCGGGCGCGTAGCCGTGGTTGGCGGCGGCGCAACGGCGGTTGACTGTGCCATTACCGCCAAGATGCGGGGCGCCAGACAGGTCGGGTTGTTCATGCTCGAGAAACTTTCTGAAATGCCGCTCACAGCCCGAGAACGACAGGATCTGTTGGATTATGATATCGAGGTCAATAGCCGGGTTCGCGTAACGCGGCTGCTCAAGGATAGCCAGGGACTGTGGGGGATCAAGACCCTCAAAGTTGAACTCCCCAATGGCCAGCCTTTCAGTCCCGCCAACATCCGCGACGTGGACGGGACCGATTGCCTGTGCGCAGATATCGAAGCCGTTATCGTTTCGATTGGTATGCGTTCCAGCCTCCCTATTGAAAACACCGAAGGGCTTTTTTACGCGGGAGATATGTTGACCGGTCCGAAAACAGTCGTCCAAGCGGTGGCAAGCGGAAAGAACGCTGCCCTGGAAATAGACGCTTATCTAAACCAACAACCTAAACCCGTCGTTGAAAACCCGACCAAATCGTACTTCGCCCTACCGGGATTCAATTCCGCGCCCGTGTTGCTGGAAGCAGATTTCTTTGGCCACACCATCCGCTCACCATACCTGCTTTCCGCCTCGCCGGTCACTGACGGGCTGGAGCAAATGAACAAAGCATACGAAGCGGGATGGGCCGGTGCTATCATGAAAACGGCCTTTGACAACGTTCCGATTCACATTCCATCAGAGTATATGTTCACGTTCGACCCCTATACTTATGCCAACTCAGACAATGTATCCGGACATCCGCTCGACCGGGTCTGCCGGGAGATCGAGCAACTCGTCAAAAGATGGCCTGACCGGCTGACCATCGGTTCGACGGGCGGTCCGGTATCAGGTCACGATGAAAGCGACCGTGCGGGATGGCAGTCCAACACCCAGAAGTTGGAAGTGGCCGGGGCTATGGGCATCGAATACTCACTCTCCTGTCCGCAAGGCGGCGACGGCACAGAAGGCGACATTGTTTCTCAGAACGCGGCCCTGACAGCCAAGATCATAGACTGGATCATGGAAGTCGGTGACCCGGACGTTCCGAAGCTGTTCAAGCTGACCGCAGCCGTCACGTCCATCGTGCCGATCCTACGCGCGATGCGGAGGGTGCTCAACAAGTACCCGGACAAGAAAGCGGGGATTACGCTCGCAAACTCCTTCCCCACCTTGGCGTTCCGTCCATCCACCGGGCGCAGATGGGAGGAAGGCGTTGTTGTTGGCATGAGCGGCGAAGGCGTAACGCCCATTTCGTACCTGACGTTGGCCCATGCGGTCCCCGAGGGCATTGAGATCTCCGGAAACGGCGGCCCGATGCATTACAAAGCTGCGATGGACTTCCTGGCCCTGGGCGTCAAAACAGTCCAATTCTGCACGATCGCTATGAAATACGGGGTGGGGATCATCCGGGAACTTGAGTCTGGCACCTCATTTATGATGCAAGAGCGCGGCATCGGGTCTATGAGAGAGTTGATTGGAATTGCCCAGCCCCATCCAATTACGGATTTTATGGCGCTCTCCCCGGTCAAGAAAATTTCAAGCATCGACCGGGATCTGTGTGTTTTATGTGGAAACTGCGCCCGCTGCCCATACCTGGCGATTGGCTTCGACGCACAAGGCCATCTTTGTACGGACCCAGCCCGGTGCATCGGCTGCTCGATCTGCGCTCAAAATTGTTTGACCGGAGCAATCAGCATGCGTGCGCGTACCGCAGAAGAGTTAGCGGTGTTACAGGAAAATTAAGCGACAAAAAATTACAATTGAGGAAAGGTAAAGAACATGGCAACCCGATTTGAACACGGTATCGTCGTCACGCTCGGAAAGAATAACCGCGTCATCTGGAACGGATCGGTCGTTACAGATGGAGAGAGCATTGTCGCAGTCGGCGACGCTGCGGAAATGAAAAATCGTTACCCGGAAGCGGAGGCGGTGGATTGTGCGGGCAAGATCGTTCTGCCTGGCTTCGTCTGTGCCCATCACCATTTTTATTCCACCATGGCGCGCGGCATGGCCATCCCGGGCGAGCCCGCCTCGAACTTCGTGGAAATCCTGGAGCGATTGTGGTGGAAGGTGGACAAGGCTATCGAAGGGGAAGACATCACCCTTTCAGCCCAGATTCCATTAATTGAATGCATCCGCAACGGAACGACCACCGTCATCGACCATCATGCATCCCCCTCGATGCGCGACGGCTCCCTCGACCTCATCGAGTTCCGCCGTTAGAGAGGCTGGGTTACGAGCATCACTCTGTTACGAGGTCTCAGATCGCAACCAGCCCGGCGGCGGAATCAAGGAAAACGAACGCTTCATCAAAAAGGTCGGGCAGGGCGACGGCCAGATTGCGGCTATGATGGGCATGCACGCCTCCTTCACGCTGTCGGACGAAACGATTGAAACCTGTGTTGATATCGCAGAGAATGCCGGAGTAGGGTGCCACATTCACGTGGCAGAAGATCTCGCGGACAGGCAGAGATTCGCTGGAAAAATATGGCGTTCCCACCGTCGAGCGCTTGCACAGGCTGGGCGTCAGCGGTGAGAAATCTATCTTTGTCCATTGCGTGCACGTGGACGAGGCCGAGATGGATACCATTGCAGCCAGCGGCACGATCATCGTACATAACCCCGAGTCGAATATGAACAACGCGGTCGGCGTCACCCAAGTTTTGAAAATGCTGGGGAAAGGGATCCTGGTTGGCCTGGGCTCCGACGGCATGTCCTCCGATATGCTGTCCCAGATGCGTTGCGCCTACTTGCTCCACCGACTGGATAATCGTGACCCGCGGGTGGCTTTCATGGAAGCGCCGCAAATGCTGCTCCCGAACAATGCTGACATTGTCGAACGACAATTTGGTATCCACGTAGGGGAATTGGCCGAGGGCCACCCTGCCGATATAGCCATCTTGGACTACCGGCCTCCTACCCCGCTCGACGAAAACAACTTCCTCGGCCATCTTATCTTCGGCTTGGTGGATGCGACCGTGGACACTACCGTCTGCCGGGGGAAGATCCTGATGAGAAACAAGCAAATCCTGACTTTGGACGAAGAGCGAATCGCGGCTCGCGCGCGTGAAGTTGCGCCGCAAGTGTGGCAACGGCTGCAAGAACTCGCTTAATTCCCAAAAAGCGAACACATCGGCAAGTCAGACATAGAGCGAGAGAATATCTCGCTCTATTTTTCGGGTGTATTTATCCTAATATGATACAATTTCGCCTCATCAGGCAAGACAAAAAGACACTACGAGCGTTTCCGCATAGGATATTCCCAATTGGGACTCCGGTGTGGTGAAGCTTCAAGACCAAAAAACGATGGAGGGTAGTCAGTGGAACGAGTAGCGTTATATTTACAAGATTCTCACGATCTCAGGGATGGCCTGGATTATGCCCGTTATGCAGAACAGCGTGGCTTCGAAGCGGTCTGGCAGGCTGAATCGCGGTTGGTCCGCGATGCGATAGTCCCGATGGCGGCATACGCGGCCGTAACGGAGCATATCAAAGTGGGATCCGGCGTGATCAACAACTGGACCCGGAACATCGGTCTGCTGGCGGCCACGCTCTTGACGTTAGACGACCTGGCGCCGAACCGGATCATCTGCGGGATCGGCGCCTGGTGGGATCCATTAGCAAAGAACGTGGGCATCGAACGCAGAAAACCACTGACGGCTATGCGCGAGACCATCGAAGTGCTACGGCGTTTGCTAAACATGGAACGGGTTACCTTTCATGGAGAATTCCATCACGTGGACGAGATCGAATTGGACGTAGTCCATGGCCGCCGCGAACCGCGCAACGTTCCGCTCATGATTGGCGCCACCGGCGACAAGATGTTGGAAATGACCGGCGAAATCGCCGATGGCTGTGTGATGAATTACTGCGTTCCCCCTGAATATAACAATAAGGCGCTTGAATTGCTGGAGAAGGGCGCCCAAAAAGCCGGACGTACCCTGGAAGAGATCGACCGCCCGCAATTGATTGTCTGTTCAGTAGATCATGATCACTACACAGCTATCGATTACACCAAGATGCTCTTGTGCCAGTACCTGGCGCAGCAGCCGCACATTGCCAAAGCATCGGGCGTTTCAGATGAAGTCGTGCAGGATATCCAGTCCATCCTAGGCTGGCCGGCTACGAAAGAACAAATCAACCAGGCCAAGCACCTCGTCCCCGACGATCTGGTAGACAGGATCACTGCTTCTGGCACTCCGGAGGAGGCCAAGGCTAAGGTAGAAGAGTACAAAAAGCGCGGCTGCACCAGCCCGATCTTGTATCCGGTAGGTGGGAATTTCAAGCTACTGATCGATACATTTGCGCAGAAGTAGTGGTATGGCTGGTCGAGTAGCCTGAAGTGGTAGTCGAAGGCGTATCGAGATCACCCTTTCTAATGAATATCCACTATTTGGTCTCGATACGCCCCACGAAAAATACAATGGGCTACTCGACCAACGAAATATTCTATAGAAGCGCCGTCTTGCGAGGGCGTTTTCTATTTATCCTTTAAGTTTTCGCATCAAAATCAGGAATCGGCTTGTACGATTTTCTCCGCCACATCGACGAGGTCGAGTCCAATGATGTCGGGTTGGGGCAGGAGCGGGTTCAAGACTTTGCCCGGGCGGGCGATGAAGGCCGCGGCACAACCGGCGTTGAGCGCGCCGACTACGTCCCAGTCATGGGCGGCTACCAGGCGGATCTGTTCTGCGAGAACGTTCAGTTCCCTGGCAGCCATTTGGTAAACCTGGGCTGCAGGTTTGAACATCCTAATCGCGTCTACTGAAAAACTTCTTTCGAAGTAACCTACCAGGTTCGAATTCTTCAACTGGGCCTCGACCACTTGTGGAGGAGAATTCGTCAGGGTGAACAAGCGAAAACCGGCCTCCTTGAGCCTTTCCAACCCTGGGACCACATCCGGGTGAGCAGGCAGACTGCGAATGGCCCCTAAAATGGTGTTCCGATTTTCATCGCTCAGCACGAGCCCGTTCTGGCGGGCGGTCATGTCCAGGGAGGCGCCGGCGATCTTGCCGAAGTCGTCGTAATGACCGGTGACCGTCGAGACGAGAGAATTCCGCAAAACGGTAGCAAACCAAAGGGTCCGCATCGAGGCGCGGCCAAACACTTTTTCGAAGTAAGGATCGAGCGCGTACAGGTCCAATAAGGTTTCATTCACATCAAATACAATCAGTTTCTTCATATCGGTCCTTTAGCCCTTAACAGCGCCCAGGGTGAATCCCGCCACCAGCCGGTCGAGAAAAATATTGTAAATAAACCCGACCGGGAGCGCGATGATGGCCGCGGCGGCCATCAGGGATTGCCAGTAGAAGACGTCACCACGCACCAGCTCGGTCGGCACGCCGACGCTAATCGTCCGTTGTGCCGAAGAAGTGACGAACGCCAGGGCGTAGACAAACTCGTGCAGGGTGAGCGTAAACGAAAAGGCAATCACCGCAATCACGCCTGAAAGGGAAAGGGGCAGGATGACTTTGATGAAGCTCTGCACACGACTGTAACCGTCCACCCTGGCCGCTTCTTCCAGGTCTCTGGGAATCGATTTGAAAAATCCCATCAGCAACCAGGTACTGAACGGGATCGTAATCGTCGGGTAGACCAGCACCAGCGACCACAGCGAATTATACAATCCAAGTGCCACCACCACGCGCGTCATGGGGATAAAGAGCAGTGTGGGCGGAATCAGGTAAACGAGAAAGATGGCAATCCCGGCTCGCTCACCCCACTTGCCTACCAGCCTGGCCAGACTGTACGCAGCCGGGAGGCTGATCACCAGCGTAATGACGACAACTGCAACGCCGATAAACAGGGAATTCCGCAAGAAAACTGGAAAGTTGGTCTGGTTGAGAAGCAAGCGCAGATGGTCAAGCGTCGGCGGCAAATTGAAGATGAACGGGTTGTTGGCAGAGCGGTAGAGGTCGCGATCCTGCTTGAACATGGTAATGAGCATCCAAATGAACGGGGATGCGGAGAAAAAACAGAATGCGGCTACGACGACGTAGAGAAGAAAACGCTTCAGCCAGCGTTTTAATTTTTCCATGTTTAGGCCACCTCCGTCCGGCGAGAAAACCTGAGCACGAAAATCGCCACCGCTAGCAAAACGGGGAACAGGAACAGGGCGGTTGCGGCCCCTTCGGCCAGCGCTCCGCTCTCGATCCCTTTGTAATACGCCCAGGTGGGGAGGATCTGAGTGTAGTAGACCGGTCCGCCGCGCGTCAACACATAGACAACAGCCATATCCCCGATTGTAAAGATCATGCTGAATAACAGCGCAATGCTCATAATCGGGACGATCAGCGGAAGTTTGATCTGAAAGAGCGTGCGCCAAAAACTGGCCCCATCTACCTGGGCCTGATCCAGGATATCCTGTGGGATGGAGGTGAGGCCTGCCATCAAGATGACCGCTGCGAGAGGCAGCATGCGCCAGACATATACCACGATGATGGATGCTTTTGCCAGCTCCAGACGCCCCAGGTAGAACAGGTTTTTCTGCGCGCCGAGCAAAGCCCCCGGTTCCCCCAAGAGGTGCAAATACCGCAAGGTCCAGTCGATGGGACTGAACTTCGAATTAAGCAACCACAACCAGCCGATCGTTCCCAGAGCAATGGGGGTAGCCCAGGGCAGCATGATCAAGAAACGTGCAAACCACTTGCCTTTAAAATCGGTTGAAAGGATCAAAGCCAGGATATTTGCCAAAACAATAATGATGATCTGGGAAATGATCGTGAAGACCACCGAGTTGATCAGGCTGGTTGTAAACTGCGGCGTTTTGAGGATCGCCTGGAAATTCCTTAACCCGACAAAATCGAGGCTGGTATTTCCCGCGGTAACATCGGAAAAGCTGTAGGCCAGGGCGATCAGAAAAGGTATTCCTACCAGAGCAAAAATATAGACAACGGCAGGGAATAAAAACAAGGGGCCTAACAGGTCCTGCCTGTCGGTCCAGTACCGAAACCTGGACTGGTTTTGCTGCTTTACAGCTACGTTTTCTGCCATAAAAGATCTCCTTCTCAGAGCCGTTAGAGAGGTTGGGGCTCGATGCGCAAGCCTGTTTCCTTATCGAAGAAACGCAGTTGTTTTTTAAGCACGGCAAACGAATACGTTTTTCCGGGTTCCAATTCCACATGCGTCCCGGAATCGATGCTGGCAATCACTTTTTGCTCCTCGCTGCTCCCTTTCACATTCCCATACAGTTGTTGTTCTGCCCCTAAGTATTCCACCCGCGCAAGGTCAAACGAGAATATTTCCAAGTCGGAATTTTCCCTGCAAAGTTCAATGGGAACGAATTGCTCAGGCCTGAAGCCGATCAGGAAACTGTCTTTTTCGATGAAATTCATACCCGGTGAGCCCAGGAAAGAGGCAACAAAGGTATTGGCGGAATCGTGATAAACCTCTTGCGGCGTTCCGATCTGCATGACCTTCCCGCCTGACATGACAACGATCCGATCGCCCATGCCCATGGCCTCGATCTGATCGTGGGTAACAAAGATGGTCGTGATTCCCAGCCTGCGCTGGAAACGGGTCAGTTCATCGCGCGCAGAGGCGCGCAGTTTGGCATCCAGGTTGGACAGCGGTTCGTCGAGCAGTAAGACCTTCGGCTCTTTTACCAAAGCCCGTCCCAAAGCGACGCGTTGTCTTTCTCCGCCCGATAACTGGCGAGGCTTACGCTGAAGCAGTCTCTCGATCCCGAGCGTATGGGCAGCCCATTCCACTTTTTCCTTGATCGCCTCTTTGGAAAAATTTCCATGAGCCCTCAGAGGGAAAGCGATATTGTTGAAAACCGTCATGTGGGGGTAAAGAGCATAACTTTGGAAGACCATGGCGATTGGCCGGGCGCGTGGGGGCAAATCCGTTACATTCTGTCCGCCAATCGAAATGACCCCGGTCGTCGGTTTTTCCAAGCCGGCAATCATGCGCATGAGCGTCGTTTTTCCGCACCCGGAAGGACCCAGGATCACCAGCAATTCTCCCTCTGGGATAGCAAGGTCAACGCCATTGACCGCATGCACGTTGTCAAAATGCTTGGTCAGATGATTGATCTCAATCAAGGCCATACGTTTCACCTCAGAAGTTTAGAATGTAATCTTGCCGGCGCCGGCCGGCACCTCCGAATCCGGCCCGGCCGTGCGCCAGGCTAAGAGTTCTATCCTTAAAATACGTTCTCGGCGGCTTGAGCATTTTTCGGATAGAAACTACGCATCGTCCGGGACTGCGCCCGGAAGATAAGGCCCCTGCGGGGCCGTTGACAAGTTAGCCCAAGCAATGTACGCTCCTATTAACCCAACCAGGTAGAGCATGGAGTGATGATCATGATGGATATGCTCAGCATGCGATACGCCGATTTTCTGAATAGCACATACGAATGCGTTGACCGGATTGTGCTCAATGCCTATTTTCAGCTTGGGCAAAGGCCGGCCGGTTTCCGCGTGTGGTGGCGCAGTCTGAGGGGCTCTGATGAGGACCTGGATAACGCCCATCTGATGCGTTTGGCTGGTCGTTTTGCACGCCGCTTGCGGGCGCACGCGCTGGCTCATCAGATTCCGGTGATTGACTGTAAGGCCGAAGAGCGCAAGTATGAAATTGCCAACCAATACCTGCCGGGCGATCCGAATTTTGTGGGTGTGTTCGTTATCCTGGTTGGTCGTGCTCCTGCCCCGATCTGGGATGTCCAGCGCAGCAAGGGCGGCAAGATTGTTCAGATCGAGCGTAAGACTGGCTTCGTCAACCACTATTACTTTCACCTGCTCGATCCGGACTGGGGTCATGTCACCATCCGCATGAGTGGGCATCCTCCGTTTGGAGCGCAAGTGATCCTCAACGGTCACGAGTACGTAGCTTGCCAGGCCCGCAAAGCCGGGCTGGACTTTGAGAAGGAAGACAACTGCTTCACGAATGTGGCAAACGCAGCCCACCTGGCCCAGCTTGCAGATACCTTGCGTTCTCCCAACGCGATAGGGCAACTGAACCAGGTTTGCCAACGTTGGCTCTACTCGGCCTGCCTGTGCTTTGCCCTGGATCTGGAAGAGCAGGAACAGAGCAACTTTCGCTATGCCTACTCGGTGTACCAGGCTGAGTTCAGTCGTAACCTGCTCTTTCAGCATGGTAGCCAGATGGAGCAACTCTTTCAGGGGATCGTCGAGCGGACCCGCACCTGGCTGGACGTGAAGCGTCTGCAAACCATCTTCGGGTATAAGCGGCGCCCCTTCTATCATGATAAGAAACGTAAGCCGCCCCGCATGGAAGTCGTGGTCGAGCGACCTGTGTATGATCTGACGGTCTTTAAGCTGCATTTCGGCAAATTGACCGTCAAGCTCTATACCAAAGGCGAACGCGTGCTTCGTTGCGAGGCGATTGTTCATAACACCAGGAGCTTGCCCTGTGGGCGCTCGTTGCCCAAGTTCCCACAAGTGATTGTCGCTTTGGAGCAAATATTGCAGCGCTTTCTGGAAGTACTCGACTGCGTTGACAGCTCCTTCATTGGAGAAGACAGCTTCGAAAACCTGTCTCAGCCGGGCAGCGTAGCTCACAAACGGGTCGCTGGGATCGATCTGAACAAACCCCGCATGCGAGCGGTGATGGAAGCGGTTGTGGCGCTGTCGGCCTCGCCCAAAGGGTTTAATAGCTCTGCCCTGGCTGCCAAGGTGCGTGAGATCCTGAATTTCAGCCCGCAAGCCTATCAGCCTCGTCACGCCTCCTACGATTTGAAGAAACTGCGCGGCAAGAACTGGGTGCACATGATCGGTAAATCTCGCAGCTATACAGTCCTTCCGGAAGGACTGCGCGCTATGACTGCCCTGCTGGTTTTGCGCGAGAAGATCCTCAAGCCAGTGCTGGCGGGAACGAAACAATCCGCTTCGTATTCCCAGCCCACTCGGGAGACCCAACTGGATGTTCTGTACCGAACGATTCAAACCGATCTGCAAAATCTGTTCCATGTTCTCGGCGTCGCCATTCCGGCGACTTGATCGACAATTTCTTGTTTATATGGGCGCTCTTAGCGCCTAAATCCGTCTTTTACGAGCAGGAGGCAGAAGAGGAAATTCTTCCTTTCTGCCCTCCCTCGACGAGCGTTTTTTTAAGAGATTGTGAGCCAGCTTCCAACCTTGACAGGAACAAAACTTTTATCTAAAGCTGGAAACCGTTTCACTGAGCGCAGCCCACCAGCCCGGCGTCACGCCATTTGTCGAAGATGGCATTGATCTGGGTCTCAGCGTCCGCAACGGCCTGCTCGGGCGTCTTTTCCCCTCTGGCCGCTTCCGCCATCATGGTAACAATGATGTTGGTGCCGAATACTTCGCCGATGGCCGGGTTGGCCGGGCCAGGATAGCCAAGCCAGGTGACCCAGTCTTTGGCGGTGTTCAGCACGAGCAATTTGTCGGCAGGTTGGGATCCAAACGGATCCTGTTGCAGCCAGCCGTCCAACTCCGGTACGGTGCTCGCGAAAGCCGGGAAGTTGTACAGTTTGCTGTTGTAGACCGCCTGGTTATAGTTCGCGGTGAGGTGTAAGAGGAACGCTTGCGCCGCTTCCAGCTCGGGACCCTCGACGTAATTCGGGATCACGTACACAGACCAAACGTGGGCGGAAGCGTACTGGTCCCCGTTGGGGCCGATCAGCGCCGGTCCCAGGCCGATGTTGGCGGCAGCCTCTTCGTCAATTTCCTGTAGAGACCGGTACGCCGAAATGGAATTGAGGATGTAGGACAACTCGCCCGCAATTAATCCCTGGTTATTCGAAGCAGGTTGCCAGGCAAACACCTCTTCGGTCATGGTTTTGTTATAAAGTTCAGACGCGAACTTGACCGCTTCAATTGTTTCAGGCGAGTTGATGACCACGCATTCGTTTTCATCCTGCACAGAACCGCCATAGGACCAGATGATCGAGCGCATGGCCAACCTGGAATCCAGTTCCGGAGACATGCCAAGTCCCATCGGCACCCCTAACTGGTCTTTGATTTTCGTGCCGCCATCCAGCAAATCCGCCCAGGTGGAAGGGCCATTGGGATAACCGACTTGTGTCCACATACCGATGTCATAGTTGGCCGGATCGGGCACCCAACCGGGGCTGTAGGCGTAATACGTGTCGGTTGCCGGCAGGTAGGAACTCATCTTGCTGGTTTCGGCCTGTTCTCCAAAAAGATCCTGCGCCTGCATGTTCAGGTCGGTAAGATCGTGCAAGCCATCGATATATTGAGGCGGCGCAAAGACCATTTCTACCAGCGTGGGGCCTTCGCCTGCATCGATGGCGGCCGTCAATGCGGCCGGCAATTCTCCCAGGGCAATGTGATCGACGGTCACATCAACGTTTTTGGAGTCGCCCCAGGCCTGCGCGAAGGGATCAAACCAAACGTCATACTGCGGGACAAAATGGCTCCATTGTAAAATCCGCAGCTCTGTGCCGTCCGGATACGATTCTGCTGCATTGGGGACTTCTACCGTCTGGAATTCACCCGGAGGCATGGTTGGAGCTTCAGTCAGCCCAGGTTCTGATGAAGCGGTGGGTTCAGATGAAGTTGTAGGTTCGGAGGGGGCTGTGGGTTCGGTTGAAGTTGTTGGTTGGGATGAAGTAGCGGGTTCGGCGGTGGGCGTTGCCGGTTGCCCACATGCTGTGAGGATTAGGGAGCCAATGATAAATATGCTGAGAAACACGTAAAGTTGCTTTCTAGGCATCTCCATTTTCCTTTCATTATTAAAATTGCCACCCTGGATAACGATCTATCCAGGTTCGAAGTCATTCTACTGGAAGCATCGTCATATCAACTGTCAAGCACCTCCTCTCAGTATTATTTTATGTATATATATGCATAATATTATAATGCAAGCTTCAAAATAAGTGACAAATAATTTACACTATTTTTATGAACATAGACCATTCAAATGCAAGGGTGATCCCAGTACCGGGCAATGCAGGAAAATCTGCTTCCTTCTACCCCATCTCTTGACGCCCCATCCCTATTGTGATATTCTTCACCACCGTATAGACCGACCGGTCGGTCTATAGGGTGCATGATGAACAACGCTTTCCCAGATCCCACGCAAGAAACCCGCGACCGCATCCTCGAAGCGGCGGTGAAAGTATTTGCATCCAAGGGCTATCACGATACGAAAGTAGATGACATCGTCAGCGGGTCGCAAACGTCCAAGGGCGCGTTCTATTTCTATTTTCCCAGCAAGCAGGATATTTTCCTGGCCTTGGTTGATACCTTTGCGAACCTGCTCGAATCGCGCCTGCGCGAAAGCTTGTCCGCTGAACCAAGCGGCACCGCCCGCGTGGATGCCGCCTTGCGGGTCTGCCTGGAGACCTTCGGGCAGTATCGCGCGCTGGCGAAAATCGCCCTGGTCCAGGCGACGGGTTTGGGCGCGGCCTTCGAGCAGAAGCGACAGGCAGTGAACCAGCGATTTATCGAGATCGTGCAAGAAAATCTCGATTCCGCCGTGGCTGATGGCAGCATTCCCCCACTGGACAGCGAAGTGGCGGCCTGCGCCTGGGTTGGGGCCTTGAACGAGATCGTGCTGCGCTGGGTGTACAGCGGCCAGCCCGACCCGGTACGGTCCTTGCCTGCACTGCGTAGATTGCTGCTGCAAAGTGTGGGGATTCCCAAGGAGAGAATAAGTCAACTTGAAGAGAATTAGCTGAAAGGATTGCTCAGCCTTCGCTGAGCAAAGTTGAAGTGAACAATAAATTTCTTGTTTTTCTTCGCGATCTTCGCGTGCTTTGCGGTTTTAAAAATTATCAGGAGCAAATTCAAATATGAAACTCATTCAAATTTTATTTCTCATCGTGCTGGTTGCACTGGTTACGGTAGCTTGCCAGCCTGCAGAAATGACGACAACCCAGGCAGCCCAGAATGTACCGGCACAACAGGAACCCGCCATGGTCAGGATCGCCGTTCTGCCGATCATCGATGCCCTACCCTTATACGTTGCCCAGCAAGAGGGTCTTTTCGCCAAATATGGCGTGCAGATAGAACTCATCTCCGTGGCCTCCGCGCCGGAGCGGGATCAGTTGGTGGCCGCCCAACAAGCCGACGGAATGATCAACGAGACTATCTCGGACATGCTCTTTAATAAGGATAACGTGCAAGTACAGGCTGTCCGTTATGCCTTGCGCCCCGCCGAGGGTTACGGTCACTTCTTTATTTTGGCCTCCGGCAAAAGCGGAATTACTTCCCCTGAGCAACTCAAGGGCGTCGAGATCGGCGTCTCGCAGGGGACCGTGATCGAATATGTCACCGAGAGGCTTCTCCAAGCCGAAGGCCTGCAAGCGGACGAGATCGTCACCCTCCCGGTGCCGAAGATGCCTGACCGCATGGCGCTGCTGGCTTCGGGCGAACTCCAGGCGGGCACCTTGCCCGACCCGCTCGGCGCGCTGGCCGTGCAATCCGGCGCGACGATCGTGCTGGACAATTCCGCTCATCCCGAATATGGTTTTAGCGTTTACACCTTCCGCAAAGATGTGATCGACGCCCACCCTGAAGCGATCCGTGGATTTCTGGCAGCCATCGAGGAAGCGGTCCAAATGATCAATGCAAACCCAACCGCATTTACCGATAATTTTAAGCGAGGCCAAAATCGTCCCCGCGCCGCTGCTGGAGGCTTATAAAGTCCCGCCCTTTCCCTCCGCCGGTGTGCCAACAGAAGCCGAGTGGAAGGACGCGCTCAGTTGGGCCAAAGAAAAGGGCATGTTGGAAGGGGACGTCGCGTATGCGGATTCGGTTAACGCAACGCTTCTGCCCTGAGGGAAAGCTGCTTCCGTTATAATCGGCGGGAGGCCGTCCCCCAAGCGGTCTCCCGTTAATTTTTACTCCGGCAAACGTCCGTCGCGCCCTTGTTTTACGGAAGGGATTCGGGTTTGGACCACCTCCCGTTTAATGGCTTGCATCCATCAAGCAGGCGCGACCCACCCCAATGGTACCAATGATCCAACTCCACGCTCTATCTTTTGGCTATCCGCAGTCTACGCTGCTTTTCAAGGGTTTCGATTGGCAGATTCAACGGGGCGAGACCTGGGCTGTCCTTGGCACGTCCGGCTGCGGCAAAACTACCCTGCTTTATCTGCTCGCCGGTTTACAGCGTCCTGTGGCGGGCCAGATCACGATCAACGGCCAGCCGCTGACCCGGCCCCGCCCCCGCACGGGACTGATTCTGCAAGACTACGGCCTGCTTCCGTGGGCCACTGTCCGCCAGAACGCAGAGTTGGGATTGAAAGTGCGCAACTTCTACGGCGCGGACGGCGTCCATACCCCCCAAGATTATTCCGCCGGCCGAGACGTCACCCCCTGGCTGGAACGCCTTGGCATCGGGGCCATATCTGAGAAATATCCTACCCAGATCTCAGGCGGGCAGCGCCAGCGAGCTGCCATTGCCCGTACGCTCGCCCTACAGCCCGATTTGCTGCTGATGGACGAACCCTTCTCTTCCCTGGATGCAGTGATCCGCGAAGATTTACAGTCGCTTACGCTCGAGCTATGCAACGAACAGGACATCACACTGGTCATCGTGACGCACAATATCGAGGAAGCCGCTGCAATGGGGCGAAACATTTTGCTGCTCGGCGAACCCCCAAACACACAAACGCGCGCTTTTGAGAACCCGAACGCCGGGCAACCAGAGTATCGAGGCAGCCAGGAATATCAGACAATCTGCCAGACCCTTCGCAGGGAGTTATCCCATGAAAAGGCATAAAGGAGTCCAAAATCTCCTGATTTTGAACTCCAATGGCTGGAGTGGTTGAACTCCGGAGTACACTCATGAAACGGCGTGACGTGCTGCTCGCCAGCCTGGGATTGTTGCTGCTCTGGCAAATCGCGGCGATGCTAGTGAACCGTCCGATTTTGCCAACGCCGGTGGTGGTGCTGGAAGTCTTTTTCAGGGAGTTGGGCGGGGAGTTGCCCGTCCACTTTGCGGCCAGCCTGTGGCGGGTGGTGGCGGGGATGCTGCTCTCGGTGCTGGCGGCGGTACCTGCGGGGCTGGCAATCGGCGGGTCCAAAGGTTTGAACCGCATCTTCTCCCCCATCATCTATCTCTTGTATCCCATCCCCAAAGTGGTGTTTGTGCCGGTCGTGCTGTTGTTCCTTGGAAATCGGCGACCTGGCCAAAATCGTGGTGATCTTCTTGATCTTGTTTTTCCAGATCGTGGTCCTGGTGCGTGACCAAGCAATGGGGCTGCCCCAGCAACTGATGCAAAGCCTGCGCAGCCTGGGCGCCGGCCGGCGAGCGCTGTTCCGTTTTATTTACCTGCCAGCCAGCTTGCCCGCCATCCTGACCGCTTTACGGCAGTCGGTGGGAACGGCAGTGGCAGTGCTATACATTGCAGAGTTGTTCGCTACACGCAGAGGGCTGGGATATTATATCTACTACAACGGCAGCACGCTGCTGGACTATCCCGCCATGTATGCGGGGGTGCTGGCGATGAGCTTGTTGGGACTTGGGCTATATTTCACGGTGGATTGGATGGAAAAAAAGTTGTGCCCGTGGAAGTTCGTGAATTGATCCGCAGATTTCGCTGATTCCGCAGATAAAAAATCTGTTTACTCTGTGGGTTGAATTAACCCAACAACATCCCTACAAAGAACAAGAGACTGTACAACAGCGCCGTCTGCCCGGTGCCGGCCAGCGCCGCGTTCAGCGGACGCCCGGCCTGGTTCCGCACGATCTGCCAGGTGCGCCAGCCCAGCGGGAGCGATAGCCAGGTCAGCAAACTGGTCCACGGTAAGACGTCGAACACAGCCAACACAGGCAGAATTAAATAAGAGGCCACCAGCAAAGCGATGTATTGGGTGCGCGCCCCCCGCTCCCCCAGCCGGACCGCCATGGTGCGTTTGTTCGCGGCCCGGTCGGCGTTGATATCACGCAGGTTGTTGACTACCAGGATATCGACGATTAACCAGCCAACCGGCAGGGACATCCACCAGGCCTCTACGCGGACCGTTCCAACCTGGACGAAATAGGACCCTGCAACGGCGGCCACGCCGAAAAAGAGAAACACGAACAGATCACCCAGCCCGTAGTACCCGAGCGGGAAGGGACCACCCGTGTAGGCAATCGCCGATAAAATAGCTGCCAGCCCGATCAGGATGACGATCCACCCGGCTTGAAATGCCAGGTACACCCCTAGAAAAGCTGACAAACCAAACACAAACAGCATCCCTATTTTCACCTGTTGCGGCGTGAGCAACCGGGCCTGGGTAACCCGGGTGGGACCGTGGCGCTCGCCCGCGTCCGCGCCGCGCTCGTAGTCATAGACGTCGTTTGCCAGGTTGCTGCCGATCTGCAGCAACAACGCCACGAACAAGGCTGCCAGCGCCGGGCCTAACCGAAAATGTCCATCGCGAACAGCCAGGGCTGTGCCCGTGATCACGCCTGCGGCAGCAGCCGGCAGCGTTTTGGGTCGCGAGGCCAGCATCCAGACTTCGAAGGGAGAGAGCAATTGATCCGGTTTGTCCATTGTTTGCAGAACGAATGCGGGCGAGTATATCACCGTTTATAATAGCTCATCTTACAGGAGCTTTATGACCCACCTAACCGGAAAAGAACGCGGCGAATACGTCCAGAAGATGTTCACCCGCATCGCCCACCGTTATGACCTGATGAACCGCCTGATGACGGCCGGCCAAGACGTGGAATGGCGCAAAGCGGTGATCCGCCAGGCAAGGTTAAAGCCTAACGCCCGGCTGCTCGATCTGGGGGCAGGCACCGGCGACCTGGCCCGCGAGGCGCTGGCCCAGCAGCCCGAGCTCGACGTCGTTGCCGCCGACTTCACCCTCGAGATGATGCGGGTCGGTAACCGAAACGGGAGCCTGCCCTGGTCCGCGGCGGATGCGCTGAACCTTCCTTTTGGGGATCGAACCTTCGACGCAATCGTCTCCGGCTTCCTGATGCGCAACGTCGGAAACATCCAGCAGGCGTTGCAGGAACAATACCGCACCTTGAAACCCGGCGGACGGATCGTGATCCTCGACACCACCAAACCCAAGCGCAACCCGCTCTCGCCGTTCATCTGGTTGCATATGCATGCCGTCATCCCCCTGCTGGGCGGGCTGGTCTCCGGCTTTAAAGATGCATACAATTACCTGCCCAATTCTACCGAGGAATTTGTCACTGCCGAGGAACTGACCGTCCGCATGGCGGCGGTGGGGTTCAAAAAGATCAATTTCGAGCGCCACATGTTCGGCACGATTGCCATCCATTGGGGGACGAAATAGGCCAGGTGCAGTATTCATCTTACAAAACAAACACAAATCAAGCTGAAATTTAATTCTTCAATTTACGGTAGTCTCCCTTAATAGTGTGGTTGGATGGATTGCGCGATGAATTTATCGCAAAGCACACTACGAAAAACCGTTTTAACCTTAGCGGGCTTTGCGCCCTGAAGGGACACCGCCTTCGGAACGGTGTTCGCGGTTCAAATATAACCACACCAAAGGGGGGACTATCCGATTTTCTAGCCACAGATACTTCGACATGCTGAGTACAGGTTTCACCAGATTTACACAGAAAGAGCCGGCCCACAAGCGGGGCCGGCTCTTTTTCAAGGGGTCAGGTCTGATTTGGAATAGCTCGACAATGGCACATTATCCGAGAGAAGCTCGAAAATTGGGGTGTGGGCGGGCGTACGCCCGCCCACACCCCAATTTTCGGTTATTTTTTCGAATGTGACATTCTCATGATAGTTTCTTCAAGAATGCGTGCTCATGTGACGGTGGCCCGACAACCGCCGCGAGGAAGGCTTGGGTTGCGGCTTCGCTTCCAGATACTGGACGTATTTCATCCACAGCCAGTAGACGGTCAGGAAGATGACCACCAGCGCGGTTCCCTTGTAGAGCAATTGCATGGTCACCAGCGGGGAGTCCGTTCCAGCGTATAGTCCGTGCAACGTAACGCCCAGATACCCGAGCAGGCTGAGCACGTGGATGCTGCGAAAGGCTTTCGCGCCGATCTTGCTGCGCAGGTAGAATGTGATCGTCACCAGCAGGCTGATATAGAAGGCGATCACGCCCAGCCCGACCCAGAACGGGCGGTACGGCGACAGGAACGGCACCAGCACCTGCAACAGCGTATAAGGCAGGAACCGGTCGAGCATGAGCACACCCACGTGCAAGAGCATAAATCCGATCGACAGCAACGAAATGAACTCGTGGAAGTCAAAGGTAAAAGCCTGTTCCAAGACCGGGTTGAGCAGCTTGGATGGCACCGCCAGCCCCCACACGGTGGAAAACCACAGCAGCAGGTAGGCGATAATGCCGGCTGAACGGGTGACATACCACCAGATCTGAGTGCTATCAGCCGCGAACAGTTGTTTTAATCCACCAAGCGCGCTCTGCCCGACAGCGGTCTGTGGGATCAACACCAGCGCGGCGACCAGCCCAGCCCCCAGGATGAGCGTGAGAGATAATAGCAGCGCGTTGATTAAGCCCCTTTTTTGTTTCGGTGTCATTTTAGTCTTCATCGATAAACTCCAAGCTTTCCAGCGGTCCCCAAATCTTGCCATCCCGGTCCACAGCCAGATAAGCGATTTCTGGCGCGTTGACGGTCAGCATCTCGGCTTCTCCCGGCCCGGCGATGAGCAGCGCCTTGGCAAAGACTTCCGCCATGTCCGCGTGGGGCGCGATGACTGTGACGCACAACCAGTCCGTTTCGGCGGGCTCGCCGGTGCGCGGATCGATCAGGTGGTGGCGGGACGTTTCGCCCTGCATCCATTTTCGCTTGACCACTGAGGACGTGGTCAGCGCACCGGGCGGAACGTTGAGGCTGGTCAGCGACCAACCGGCGTTGCGCGGGTCTTCGAGGTCAACCCGCCAGGACCCTTCGCCCTCGGGCAACCCGACCATAAACATATCACCGCCGGCATCCACCAGGCATGCCTGCGCGTGTTCTGCCAGCACCAGGGCCGCCTGTTCGGCGATCCAGCCTTTGGCGATGCCGCCCAGGTCCAGGCGCATGCCGTGGGGTAGGAAGATCAGGTTTTCATCGGGGTTGACGAGCAGCCTATCAAGCGGAAGCGCTCGCGGTCCCGGTCCGAAGCGGACCGGGGGCAGCAGGGCTTCCTCCGCGCGGATCAGGTCCATGCTGCGGTCGTATCCCACGCGCTCGAGGTCCGGCAAAATGGATGGGTTGAACAGTCCCTGCGTTTGCTCGACGTACTGCTTGGCCAGCGAAACAACGAAGGTCATGTCAGCGGAAGCATGGAACCAACTCCCGGCAGCGCGGTTGAGTTGCGAAAGTTCACTGTCCTCGGAGAAGCGCGTGAAGCGGCGTTCCGCTTCTTCGACATATTGCTGCGCCATTTCGAACCCGCGCCGCGCCCCGGCCGGCTCGCCCTGCACGGCCAGCAGGATAGCGGTGTTCATCGCCCGAAAGCGAAAGGTTTCCATGTTACGAACCACGTGTCACAAAGAGGGATCGCGCCCGCGGCTGCGGGGATTGCGAGAAAAATTGCAACCCGCTGGAGGCGGATGGGCTGCTCCCCACGCCAACCGGTGGCAATGGATCGAGCGGCGCCAACGCTGCCTGCTGCACCGACGGCTGGGTCGGCTTGAGCGCATGAGCCAGGGTGGCCCAGCCCATCAGGAAGGCAAACGTGCTGACCAGCGTGATCAAAAAATGTAAAAAGCCTTTATAGAGTTTCATTAGATGCCTCCACAAACTCAATCGTCTCCGCCACGGCCCCGCCCTGTGATCACAATGGTCCCATCGTTACGGATCTGGATCAGCCCGGCCTGTTGCATGGCGAAAAGGAACTGTCGGAACTGCTGGATCTGTTCTTGATCCTGTTGCAGCAATTGCTGGTACTGCGCTTCGCGCTGCTGGTATTCGTTGATGCGCGCCTGTAACTGGTCGATTTGGACCTGGCTCGCGTTTGTCGAGGAAGAAACGATGGCCGGGTCATTCGAATTTGCCGTGCCATTCGTGTTGATCAACGCGTTGGCGCTGGTGACGACCATTGCCAGGGCAATGAAACCGGTGATTGCAAGAGCAGCGACAAAAGCAGGAAGTTGTTTTTTCATGGTTCACCTCATTCGTTATGATGTCCGTAGTATACAAACCCAAGATGACGCCTGGATGAAATCCAAACCGTGAATTGTGTGGAAAATATGGAGACGATTGAGCTATCAAACAGTAAATTGTTCATGTCGGGGTCATGTTTGCGTGCTAGAATTTGGATAGGAAATGAACCACAGATAAACGCAGATGAACTTTTGGCTCTCGATAAACATTGGAAATCCCTCTAAAAGAAATTTTTCATCCTTTTTCATCTGTGGTGAATATTGGAGCAAGCATTATGCGGATTCTGGTGGTTGAAGATAACAAACGGTTGAACGATTCCCTGCGGATGACTCTCGAAGATGACGGCTACGCCATCGACACGGCCTATGACGGGCTGGACGGGGAAGAAATGGCCCTGATGGGATCCTACGATGTCATCATCCTGGACGTTATGCTGCCGCACAAAGACGGTTTCGCCGTGTGCAAGGACCTGCGTAACAAACGGATCAACACCCCCGTCCTCATGCTGACCGCCCGCGACGCGCTGGACGACCGGGTCAGCGGGTTGGACAGCGGCGCAGACGATTACCTGGTCAAGCCCTTCGAGGTGGACGAGCTGCGCGCCCGCATCCGCGCCTTGCTGCGCCGGGAATCGTCCAGCAAATCGCCCCTGCTCCAGGTGGCAGACCTGACGGTGGATCCGGCCACCCACGAGGTGGAACGCGCGGGCAACCCGATCGAGCTGACGGCCAAGGAATTTTCATTGCTCGAGTATTTTATGCGCCACCCCAACCACCTGATCTCGCGCGAGATGGCAGAATCCCATTTGTGGAGTTATGACCATGTTGTTTCTTCGAACGTGGTCGATGTGTACATCCGCCGCCTGCGGCGCAAAATCGACGACCCGTATGAGGAGAAATTGTTCGAAACCGTACGCGGCGCCGGGTACCGGTTGCGTGTTCCTGAGGAGCCCAGGTCGTGAGACCGCAAAGGAGCTTCGGGAGAGCAATGAGATCGTTTTTTCACAGCATTCGCTTCCGGCTGGTACTTTGGTTCACGGCCATTCTGGCCCTGGTCCTGTTTTTGTTTAGTGCCTTTATCTACTACAATCAGGCGCGGGATCTGGAAGGGGATTCCCTGGGACAGTTGGAACGCAGGCTGAGCCGCTTACAGGAAACGGTGCGCGTCTCCTTGCACCAGCAAAACGGGCAAATTGTTTTGCCGGATACCATTTTGCAGGAATCGGACGCCCTGGCGCTGGTCGGGCCCACCGGCCAGGTCCTGGCGAGCTATGGCACCTTCCCGACCAAGGATGTCCTCCAGATAGCGTTGCAAACGCTCCAAAACCCGTCCGGTCATGACGAGCCATATGAATATGCCGCCTCCTGGATTGACAGGAATGTTGGATATGCCTATGCGGTAATCCCCATTTTTGGCGAATCGGGCCAGACCAGCCTGCTTGTGCTCGGCAGCCCGCTCGACCCCGACGATCAAATGAAGGGCCTGGTCGCGACCTTGCTGTTGGGGAGCCTGCTGACCTTGGCCGTGGCCACCGGCGGCGGCTTCTGGCTGGCAGACCGCGCTATGCGTCCGGTCAGGACGATCACGCACACGGCGCGCAGCATCAGCGAAACGGACTTGAGCCGGCGTATGAACCTGAATAGCAAGGACGAGCTTGGGGAACTTGCCGAAACCTTCGATAACATGCTAGAACGCCTGCAAGCGGCGTTCGAACGCCAACGGCAGTTCGTGGCGGACGCCAGCCACGAGCTGCGCACCCCTTTGACGATCGTCAACCTGGAAACCAGCCGGGCGCTGGCAGCCCATCGCTCCGTGAAAGAATATGAGCGTACGCTGGGAGTTATCCACAGCGAGAACGATTTTATGTCGCACCTGGTCAACGATTTACTCACCCTGGCGCGCATGGACAACAACCAGGTGCCGCTGGAGAAGGTCCCGTTGGATCTGAGCGATATAGCCATAGAGGCCATCGAGCGGCTGGCGCCGCTGGCCGCCCGCAAACAGGTCAAGTTGGAAACCGGCGACCTGCCCGAAGCGCGCATGCTCGGCGACCGCCAGGCTATTTTGCAGATGGTCAGCAACCTGGTGGAAAACGGAATCAAATATACCGAGGGGGAGCAGAAAAAAGTCTGCATCGAAACCGGCCTGACGGGCGGCTCCGCCTGGGTGCGCGTTTCCGACAACGGCCCGGGCATTGCCCCCGAGCATCTGCCGCACCTGTTCGACCGCTTCTACCGCGTGGACCAGGCCCGCACCCGCGTCCCGGACGAAGCCTCCGAGGCCCCGAGCGGCAGCGGCCTGGGACTGTCGATCATCCAGTGGATCGCGCAGGCCCACGGCGGAGAGGTTCACGTGGAGAGCACGCCCGGAAACGGGAGCAGCTTCGAGGTCCGTTTTGAGGCGCTTTCCGGAAATTTCCACTCATAATCATCGATCCGCCGTTTATGCACACGTGTGCATAAACGGCGGGCATGTCAAGCACCAAGAAAACCTTATTATCCCTGGATCTATAATCCCCAAAAATCCAGTCCTTCTAGGAAAGGGTATTTCCATCCATGCAAATCAGCAAAACCACGCGCCAATTACAACCCAACTCCCGTCACTGTTTTGTCTGCGGGTTGGAGAACCCGATCGGCCTGAAACTGCGCATTTACCAAACCGCGCCCGGCGTGATCGAAACGACCTACACCGCGCCGCAACACTTCCAGGGCTATCCGGGCGTGCTGCACGGCGGGATCGTGGCCTCGATTTTGGATGAAATGGCCAGCCGCTCCCATATGGGGGACCCGTCGGAGCCGCGCTTTCTGTTCACGGGCAAGCTGGAGGTGAGATATCGCAAAAACGTTCCTGTGGGCCAGCCGCTTAAGATCGTGGGAAAAGCGGGGAAATCCAAAGGCAAGATGGCCGAAGGCTGGGCGGGGATTTACGATCAAGACGGAATACTGCTGGCCGAAGCCACCACGCTGCTGATCGATGTACCCGATGAACTGCTGGATTTTGCCAACCTGGAAGATCTGGGCTGGAAAGTTTATCCGGACTGATTGCAAAGCCGCGCTCTCGAATTCCCTGTTACCTTTCGGCGCCTTCCTGCAACTTATTAACAGCACGCAACTCTATGCAGGAGGTCTATGAGCACCCTCATGTCCCTGAAAACCCAAACTGCGCCTGCTGACGACCTGCAGCTGGCCAAGCAGTCGCACGCCGATGCGGAAGCCTTTGCAGAGCTGTACAGGCGGCACGTCACGCGCGTGTACCGCTACCACATGGCGCACACCGGCAATGTCAAAGACGCGGAAGACCTGACGTCGCAAACGTTCATGGCCGCGCTGGAAGGCATCCGCTCGTTTCGCGGCAGCGGCTCCTTCGCGGCCTGGATTATGGGGATCGCCTCCCGGAAACGGGCCTTGTTCTTCCGCGGGAGCAGGCCCGAGGTCCCGTTGGAGGCGGCGCTTCACATCCCGACCCCCGAGCTGTCGACCGATAACGCGGCCTCTCAACGGCTGCAATTGGACGGCGTCCGCCACGCCCTCCGGCAGCTCACCCCCGAACGAGCGGAAGCGCTGGTTCTGTGTTATTTTGGCGGGCTGAACGCCCTCGAAGCCGGACGCGTGCTCGACAAAAGCGAAGCGGCTGTCAAAATGTTGCTATCGCGAGGCCTGCACGATCTGCGCGAGCGCAGCTCCCTTGCGCTGGAGGTGGATTATGAATAATCCGGTTTTTAACCAACTCCCCCCTGAAGATCAAAGAATATCCGATGCTTTGCAATCGAAGGCGCAATCTATTCGGATCAACCCACAATTTGAATCCATCCTGGAGGCGCGTTTGAAACAGGCCCACCGCGCGATCGAACCACCGGCTCCGAAATTCAAAATCCTCCCGGCCCTCGGCTGGGCAATCCTGGCGATTGGCGCATTTTTGGTCTTGAACTGGGCTGTCCGCTCATTGGCTCCCGCTCCGCAACCTGCGGCAAATGGGACTCCCAACCGCGACGTTCCGTTCGAATCCACGCTAGCAGCAGAAACGTCCGCTGCGCCCGAACCGCCAATAGAAAGCGAAGCAACTCCCACCTCGAACGGAACAGAGTACGACTGGCGCGGGATCAAGCTGTACCTGAACGCTCTCCTTCCAAGCCAGCCCGCCGAAGCAAACCTGTACCAGCTAAGCCCGGAACAACCGGCTACGCTCGAAAGCGTCCGCGTCCTGGCCCAGCGCTTCGGGGTTGATGGCGAAATCTATCTCGCCCCCGGCGAGCTGCCAGACACGACCAATTATCTCGTCACCGACGGCAAGCAAAGGCTATATGTGCGCTCGGACCGCTATTTTACGTACTATGCGGACTACCCCAACTACTCCATCGGCATGTTCTCCTACAAGGAACCGCTGGAAGACAAAGCCCAAGAGCTATATTGACCGGTTCCTAAAATACATGGGTTCGATTTTGCCTACCAGGTAGAACATGCCCCCCAGATCGTCAACAGCTACTACGTGGTACCGCTTTCCCCGGACGGACTACCCCTGCGTTACGACTACTTGCTGCCTGTTCGCCTGGAGATCAAGCTGGATAGCTCTGGCCAGGTGATCTTCGCGCAGTCCAGCCTGATCAACTACCAACAGGTCGGCACGTTCGGCCTGCGCACGGCGGAAGAAGCTTTTCAAAAGGTTCTCACCGACAACAGCGGCGCCGGGATCCAGGAAGGGATGCGCGGCGGTGGCATTTTGGAAGAGTATCTCTGGCAGCGATCCTATCCCGATAACCAGCCCGTCACCATTTACGGCCGCCTGACATACTACCCTCCGGCTGAGACGGGTGGGGCACCCTTCGCCTCCATCGGCGACCATACGGTCACCGGCAGTCTCGCCGGCATGGAGGCCTTGGAAGACAATACCGTGGTAGAAGCGACCGGATCGTTTTCTACTGAAAATGGCGTCCATAAGTTCACTGTCAACTCGTGGAACGTCAGCCAGGGAACGGAAAGCAGCCTGATGGGAACGCTTACCCGGAATGGCGACCAGGCGCTTATGATGAACTATGACCATAATCAATACGCCCTCGCGGATGTTCCTGCGGATGCTCCCTTTGACACGCAACCCGAGCAGGGAGAAGTGAACGTCAGCGGCGTCCTGGTCAACGGGCAGTTCGAGTGGTCTCTGATCCAATATATGCCGGCCGGGGTCATGGGCGGCGGTGGCGGCGGGGGCGGCGGCTTGGGCTTCTACAAGCTCAATTTGAGCGGTACCCCTGTCCCACTGCCAACAATGGAGGAAGTGACTGCGCAGAATAGCGGCGAGTACACGGTCCAGGAAGGCGACACCCTCGGCGCAATTGCAGAAGTTTACGGAATTACGGTAGACGAGCTGATGCAATTGAACGGTCTGGCTGAAGCAACCATCTTCGTTGGGCAGAAGCTGGTTGTCCCCGGTGCGCCGCCGGAACCATCCCCGGTCGGCCAGAACATCGAAGGCCAGCGCGGGATCGCCCTGGTGGAAATCTATCGCCAATCTGATGGAAACCAGCAAACCATCTACAGACTGCTGTCGTCTCTCTCCAGCCAATATAATTACGTCCAGCTCACCGGCGATGGCTTGGAAGAACTGCAAAAATATCACAACCGGCCAATCGATATTTGGGGTACGGTTGAGAGCATGGATAACACCAACGGCATGGTCGTGCACGTGGACCATTATGAAGTCCCCTTCCCTGATTTGCAATTCCAGATCTTGCGCGGCACACAGGAGCAGGTCACGCTCGATGAGCAGGAGGCTGTCCTGTTCACGACAAACGGGCAACCCTACGTGCAATTCTCATTAGCAGGAGACGTTGACAGGGCAATTGTGGGGAACCCGAGCGATGAAGTGCTGGCAGAAGCGTTGATCGTGCCCGGCAAATCGTTTGGTGGATATCCAGCCGTCCGTGTGTACAGTCTTGCGATGGCGATCAACCCTAAAAACGGGCAACCGATGGACATGCAAGTCGTTGCCGACCAACCTTCTGTCATAGATGGACCTGTGCCCAGCGAACAGTTTGCCGAGCCGCCAACTGCCGCGATTGAAAAGGTCGAGCTGGTTTACTATACGCCCGACAAGCGCTACCAACCCTCCGAATCTGGCGCGAGCCCTGTTTACATCCAGCCTGTCTGGCGCTTCTACGGCCATTACAGCGAAGGTAGCGAGTTCGAAATCCTGGTGCAGGCGCTGAAAGATGAGTTCCTGCTGCCCGAAGTCGAGACGGTCGAGCCGCCTGGGTAAATCAAGCAAATCTCGAAGATTGAAAGTGGTCCCTTGACAATTTCGAGATTATAGAAAGAATACAAAAGAGCGGCGCCCCCTCAAGCGCCGCTCTTCTTGTTTCCGCCAATCCCCTTCACACCGGAACCCCTGTCACAATATTGATACAATTATGATAACAATGATCCATATCGGGGAGTAGTCGCCATTGTCATGTTGGCAACCGTAAAATGTCATTTGCTACAATGGAAATACAACTAAACTATACAGCATGTCCCCTTAAAGGGACAATTGCTCCTGTCCATTAAGCGGGCATCTTGTATAATGGTGATGTAAATGAACCAGTTCCCCATGGAGAAACCGTGATCACGAAATATTACCGACCTGAAACCCTGGATGAGGCCCTGACTTTAATTGCCAAGCCGGGCACCTTGCCCCTTGGCGGCGGGACGCTTCTCTCGAAACCCGGGCCTGATCCCGTTGAAGTCGTCGATTTGCAGGCCCTCGGCTTGAGCACGATCGAAAAAAAAGGAAATGCGCTGGAAATCGGAGCGACCATCACCCTGCAGCAGTTGCTCGAAAGTCAAAATACACCTGAAGCGCTAAAAACAGCGATAAAACTGGAAGCCCCGCTCAACTTGCGCAACGCCGCCACCGTGGCCGGCACCTTGGTCGCAGCGGATGGCCGTTCGACCTTTGCGACGATCTTGCTGGCGCTGGATGCAAAAGTAACAGTGACCGGCGGGCAGGTATCAGCAACCAGTTTGGGCGATTTTCTCCCCTTACGGCTTGAGAACCTGCAAGGCAAGCTGATTACCGGCATAGAAATACCTCTCAACGTAACCCTGGCCTTTGAGTCGGTCGCCCGCACCCCGGCGGACAAGCCGATCGTGTGCGCGGCGCTGGCCCAGTGGCCCTCCGGCCGCACGCGCCTGGCGCTGGGAGGATATGGCAAAGCGCCCCTCCTGGCGATGGACGGCACCGAATCCGAAGGAGTCGAGACCGCTGCCCGGAATGCCTTCCACGAAGCCAGCGACATGTGGGCATCCGCGGAATACCGTATGGACGTGGCGGCCACGCTGGCAAAACGCTGCATTGCGAAAGTATAGATTTAGAAATAGAGGAAACATGTCATTTACCCTTCAAAAAGAAGAACAAATCCCCGAAATCAACGCCACCGCCAAATTATTCGTGCACGACAAAACCGGCGCCCGTCTGATGTCTGTAACCAACGATGACGAAAATAAGGTCTTCGGCATTACCTTCCGCACGCCGCCCAAGAGCTCTAACGGCATTGCCCACATCATGGAACACTCGGTGCTGTGCGGCTCGCGCAAATACCCTGTCAAGCAGCCGTTCATCGAGCTGGCCAAAGGGTCGCTTAATACCTTCTTAAACGCCTTCACCTATCCGGACAAAACCTGCTACCCGGTCGCCAGCCAGAACTTGCAGGATTTTTACAACCTGATCGACGTCTACCTCGACTCCGTTTTTTACCCGCTCATCCCGGAGCGCATTTTACAGCAGGAAGGCTGGCACTACGAGATCGAGGACCCGGAGGCGCCGCTGACGCTCAAAGGGGTGGTCTTCAACGAGATGAAAGGCGCGTACTCCTCGCCCGACGATTTGCTCGGGGATAAATCGCGCAGCTCGCTCTTCCCGGACCAGTCCTACGGCCTGGACTCCGGCGGCGACCCGTCTGTGATCCCCGACCTGACGTATGCAGAATTCAAAGAGTTCCACGATACGTATTACCATCCCTCCAACGCCTACATCTGGTTCTACGGCGACGACCCCGAGGACGAGCGCTTGCGCCTCCTCGACACCTGGCTGAACAATTTTGAGCGGAAAGAAGTCGATTCTGAAGTTCAGCTACAACCTCGCTTCGAGAAGCCCATCCGCAAAACCATCCCCTACGATTCGGGGACTCCGAGGATGCCAAAGCCTACGTCTCGGTCAATTGGATGCTGGACGAGCATAAGGACATCCAAACTGGCTTAAGCCTGGACATCCTGTCCCATATTCTGCTGGCTACCCCGGCCTCGCCGCTCAAGAAGGCTCTGCTCGATTCCGGCCTGGGCGAGGACGTGATCGGCGGCCACGACGATCACCTGCGCCAGACGATGTTCTCGGCCGGGTTGAAGGGAGTGCAGCAGGAAAACCTGGAGGAGGTCGAGCCGCTGATCCTCGACACGCTCGAGGATCTTGCCAAAAACGGCATCGACCCCGACACGGTGGCCGCTTCCCTCAATACCATCGAGTTCCGCTTGCGCGAGCAGAACACCGGTCGCTTCCCGCGCGGCCTGTTCTTGATGCTGGCCGCGCTCTCGGAATGGTTGTACGACGGCGACCCCATGGACGCGCTGGCCTTCGAAGCACCGCTGAATGCCATCAAGGAAGAATCCGACCAGGGTAAGTATTTCGAGAATCTCATCCAAGAATATCTGCTGGACAACCCGCACCGCTCCACCGTGCAGCTGGTCCCGGATCCAGAGGAAGGCGCCCGCATCGCCGGCGTCGAAACGGAGCGACTGGCGCGGGTGAAGGCTGGAATGAGTCGCTCGGACCTCGAACAAACCATCGAAACGGTCCACAGGCTCAAGGCGCTGCAAGATGTGCCCGATCCGGCCGAAGCGCTGGCGGCCATCCCCTCCTTGTCCCTGGACGACCTCGAGAAGACCAACAAGCTCATCCCGCTCGAAGTCCAGGAAGAAGGCGAGAGCCAGGTATTGTTCCACGACCTGTTCATCAATGGGATCGTCTACCTGGACCTTGGGTTCGACCTGCACAGCCTGCCCGCCGACCTGCTGCCGTTTGTAGGGTTGTTCGGGCGGGTGCTGCTCCAGATGGGCACCGAAACGCAGAACTACGTCCAGCTCACCCAGCGCATCGGCCGCGAGACCGGTGGGATTGGCTCGGCGACGATCACCTCCACCATCCGCGAGAGCAGCGAGAGCGCCTTGTGGTTCTTCTTGCGCGCCAAGGCGGTCGCTTCGCAGGCCGGCGAAATGTTGGACATCCTGAAAGACGTGCTGCTGACCGCTAAACTCGATAATCGCGAACGCTTCAAGCAGATCTTGCTAGAAGATAAAGCCCGTGCCGAAGCCGGGCTGGTCCCGGGCGGGCACATTGTAGTCAACAACCGTTTGCGGTCCCGCTTCAGCGAAGCCGGCTGGGTTGCGGAGCAGATCAACGGCCTGGACAATCTCTTCTTCCTGCGCCATTTGGCCAATGAGATCGAGCAGGACTGGGACTCCGTGCTGGCCAAATTGGAGACGGTGCGCCGCCTGCTGATCAACCGCACCGGGATGATCGCCAACGTCACACTGGATGCGAACTCCTTCGCTTCGTTCTCCCCCCAGCTTGCTTCCCTTATGGATGCGTTACCTGCTTCTCCCGTCGGTTCCTCCTCCTTCGAGCCAGGTAACGGCGCCGGCCAAAACGGGGCCAACGAAGGGCTCACCATCCCCGCGCAGGTCAATTACGTGGGCAAAGGCGCGAACCTGTACAAACTTGGCTACGAACCGCACGGCTCGGTCAGCGTCATCAACAACTACCTGGGCACCACCTGGCTGTGGGAAAAGGTCCGCGTGCAGGGCGGTGCGTACGGCGGCTTTAGCGCCTTCGATTACAACGCCGGGACCTTCACCTTCCTGTCCTACCGCGATCCCAACCTGCTGAGCACCCTGCAGACCTACGACAAGACCGTGGACTTCCTGGAACATCTGGACCTCAGCCCTGATGAATTGAAGAAGACCATCATCGGCACCATCGGCGAGATAGACGCCTACCAGCTCCCCGACGCCAAAGGCTGGTCGTCCATGGTTCGCTACCTTACCCTCTACACCGACGAGGAGCGCCAGCGCATCCGTGACGAGGTGCTCAGCACCGATGTGAACGATTTCAAACAGTTTGCTCGCGTGCTGGCCGAACTGAACCAAGCTGGCGAAGTAGTGGTGTTGGGTTCGGCGGAGGCGATCGAAAAGGCAAATCAGGAAAAAGAGGGCTTCCTGGAAGTCAAAAAAGTGATGTAAATCTTTCGTCAGGGGCGGGTCCACCCCGCCTCAACTGGAGCAGGCTGACATGAAAAAGAACGTTTACATCGTCTTTTGTATCCTCGGCGCGCTCATTCCGATGGCCGTATTCGTGCCGTTCGCCCTCGAAAACGGACTCGACATGGGACTGTTCGTCCGTGAGATGTTCGCTACGCAGGTAGCCTCCTTCCTCAGCGCCGACTTGATGCTCTCGTCGTTTGCGCTGTGGGCCTTCATATTTTTCGAAGTCCGCAAGCGCCAGATCCAATATTGGTGGCTGGCGCCCATTGCAAATCTCGCGGTGGGTCTCTCGCTGGCGCTGCCGTTGTTTTTGCTGTTGAGAGAAATGTCAAAAACGCCGGAGAAAAGAAAAAGACATGTCTGAAGAAAAGAAAAATTCGAAAGTGCGTCGCTCATCGGGTCAGTGGATTGGCATCGGCATTGCGCTCGGCGTTGCGCTCGGTGCGGCGCTCGGCAATATCGGGCTTGGTATCGCCCTTGGCATTGCAATCGGCGGAGCAATTGACGCGGCGGAGACGAGAAAAAATCAATAAATGATGAGAATCCCCTCTCCCTTTCAGGGGAGAGGGTTAGGGTGAGGGTTGGTTACATGAATTACCTCACCCTGCCCTTTCCCCTCCGGGGAAGAGGGTAAATCAGGAGCACATATGCACATCACTCTAACCATTAACGGCACCACCCATGAAATAGAAATATCCCCCAGCGATACCCTGCTCGCAACCTTGCGCGGACTGGGCTTTCACGGCGTCAAGTTCGGCGACGAAGGCGGCCTATCCGGCGCAGACACCGTCCTGCTGGACGGCAAGCCGGTCAACGCAGGATCGATGCTGGCCGCGCAGGCGGAAGGTCACAACGTGGTCACCATCGAGGGCCTGGGCGAGCACCCCGACCAGGGCTGGAAGAAAACCGAAGGATTGCACCAGCTCCAGCAGGCTTTCATCGAAACCGGCGCGATCCAGTGCGGGTACTGCACGCCGGGGCAAATCCTGGCTGCGAAATCGCTCCTGGACGAGAATCCCAATCCCAGCGAGGCGGAAGTCCGCGAAGCGATTGCAGGGGTGTTGTGCCGTTGTACCGGGTATGCCAAGCCGGTGCAAGCCGTTTTACGGGCTGCAGCGGTGCTGCGCGGAGAACTGATTGAACCGATCGAAGGGAACCGGGATTCGTTATTCGAGATTCGCAATTCTGGTGAAGAGCCCATTCCTGATTCACCGGTAACCGGTTCTCCACAGACGTTCACCGACGTGCGCCCCAAAATCGTCCTTGCTCCCCAAACATCTCCCTACCAAACCGTTGGCAAGCCCGAGAAGAAAGTGGACGCAGTTAAGCTGGCGCAGGGAAAACCCGCTTTCACCGCAGACATCGAAAAGCGCGGCATGCTGGTCGCCAAGGTGCTGCACAGCCCGTACGCTCATGCGACCATCAAGCACATCGATACCAGCAAGGCCAAAGCCATCCCCGGCGTGGCTGCCGTGCTGACATGGCAGGATATCCCGCGCGTGGTTTACTCCACCGCCGGGCAGTCCGACCCCATTCCTGGACCGCTGGACTGCTTCTCGCTCGACAACAAGGTCCGCTTCGTGGGCGACCGGGTGGCTTTCGTGGCGGCCGAAACGGCGGAAATCGCGGAATTGGCGCTCAGCCAGATCGAGGTCGAGTACGAACCGCTGGAGGCGATCCTGGACCCGGAAGAATCGCTGAAGCCAGGCGCGGTCCAGATCCACGACGAGCCCGAATACGTCAACTTCGCCGATTCGGACCCGAGCCGCAACCTGGCAGCCGAAATCCGCATCGATATCGGGAACGTGGAGAAGGGATTTGCGGAGGCGGATCGCATCTTCGAGGCGGAATACACCGTCCCGAAAGTGCAGCAGGCACACATCGAGCCGCACGTCAGCGTGACGTATTGGGACGAGGACGACCGGCTGGTGATCCGCACCTCCACCCAGGTGCCGTTCCACGCCCGGCGCATCCTGGCGCCCGTGTTGGGATTGCCCGTCAAGCGCATCCGCGTGATCAAGCCGCGCATCGGCGGCGGGTTCGGCGGCAAGCAGGAGGTGCTGATGGAAGACGTGGCCGCGCACCTGACCATCGCCACCGGGCGGCCGGTGATCTACGAGTACACCCGCGAGGAAGAGTTCATCGCAGCCCGCTCGCGCCATCCGATGAAGGTGCATATGAAGACCGGCGTCAAGAAGGACGGCACCATCACGGCCAACGAGATGTACGCGCTCTCAGACACCGGCGCGAACGGCGCCCACGCCCTGACCGTGACCGGCAACACCGGGCACAAGGCCATGGCGCTGTACGTCGGCGACGGCGAGTACCGCAAGTCGCCCAATATCCGCTTCTATGCGGACATCGTGTACACCAACACGCCGCCCGCCGGGGCCTTCCGCGGCTACGGCGTGCCGCAAGGCTACTGGCCGCTTGACCGCCACATGGAAAAGATCGCCCGCGCCATGAACTTCGACCCGATCGAGTTCCGCTTGAAGAACGCGATCCATCCGGGAGAGTACCACCCGTTCAGCACCGCCTGGAACGAGGGGCGCGAGCCGCGCCCGGAGATCATCCATACAGTCGGGTTGGAACAGTGCGTGCAACAGGGCAAGGCGGCGATTGGATGGGACCAGAAGTTCAATAATGAGGAGTGGCGCGTTGGACAATTTGGCAAATTGTCCAACAAGCGCAAAGGGATCGGCGTAGCGATGGTCATGCAGGGCACGGCCATCCCTTACCTTGATATGGGCGGCGCTTCGATCAAGATGAACGACGACGGATCCTTCAACCTGCTGGTCGGCGCGACAGACCTGGGCACCGGCTCGGACACGGTCCTGGCACAGATGGCTGCCGAGGTGCTGGGCGTGCCGCTGGAAGATATCCTCTGCTACTCCTCGGATACCGATTTCACGCCGTTCGACAAGGGTGCCTATGCTTCGTCCACAACTTACATTTCTGGGACGGCAGTCGTCATAGCGGCGGAACAGGCCGCGGAGCGCATCAAGGTCCGCGCGGCGAAGATGTTCAATGAGGGGGTAGACAGCGAACCGGGCAAACAGAGCACGAGCGTAGCTGTATACCAGTCTACTGACATCCGCCTGCAAGACCGCATGGCGATCGCACCGGATGGAAGGAGCATTGCGCTCTCCGAAATCGCCCTCGATACCCTGCACCGCAACGAGCAGGAACAGATCATGGGCATCGGCTCATACGTCTCGCCATCGTCGCCGCCGCCGTTTGGGGCTCAGTTCGCGGAAGTGACCGTAGACACGGAAACCGGCCAAGTCACGGTGGACAGGCTGGTGATGGCCGTCGATTCAGGCGTGATCGTCAACCCGCTGACGGCCGGCGGCCAGATCGAGGGCGGGATGACCCAGGCGCTCGGATATGCCGTCTGCGAGGAGATGCGCTACGATCAGAACGGTAACGCCATTGAACGCGACTTCGACCGCTACCACATCTTCCGCGCCGACGAGATGCCGGAACTAACCACCATTTTCGTGGAGACCTTCGAGCCCAGCCACCCGTTCGGCGTCAAGGCCGTGGCGGAGATCCCGATGGACGGGGTCGCGCCGGCGGTTGGCAATGCGGTCCGCGATGCGGTCGGCGTCGATATCGACGAGAATCCGATCACGCCTGAAAAGGTGTGGGCAGCGCTCAAGCATAAATCTTAATCAAGCGAGACCACCACATTCCACGATTATTGGTTCGTTTGGGTTTCCCGCGATTCGTCTCGTCGCCCTTCCCTGGCACCGAACGCCAGGACGGTGTGACAGGCATGCCCCGCCGCTGTTGGCGGGATGCCAAGTGCGCCGGATGCGGAATGTGGGATAATTAATGAATGGAAATTTTTAGCGAGTGGTTACAATCCAACCTCGGCATTGACCTGGCGGCGCAGCAAAAGCTGCTCTATTCCGCGCTGATCATCGCGGCTTTATGGCTGATTTACCGCTTCCTGCGCATCGGCATTACCGACCGCATTCAGGAAGCGGAGCGCCGCTACCAGTGGCGTAAAGTGCTTACTTATATTTTGACAACACTGGGCGTGTTGATGATCAGCATGGTCTGGGTGGAAGGTGTGCAATACGCCGCCACCTACCTGGGTTTGCTGTCCGCTGGCATTGCCATTGCCCTGAAAGACCCCATTACCAATATCGTCGCCTGGATCTTTATCCTTTGGCGGAAACCGTTTTCGGTCGGAGACCGGATCGAGGTCGGTCCGTACGCCGGGGATGTGATCGACCAGCGCATCTTCCAGTTTCTGATGATGGAAATTGGCAACTGGGTCGCTGCCGACCAATCCACCGGGCGCATCCTGCACATTCCGAACGGGATGATCTTCACCCACGGCGTTGCCAACTTCTCGCATCGACCTGATTTCATCTGGAACGAGATCCCGGTGTTGGTCACCTTCGAAAGCGACTGGGAAAAGGCCAAAGGCATTCTGCAGGAGGTCGCCAATGCACACGACGTCTCCCAAGATGCCGGCACGGCCAGAGAATTCGAAGCTGCCACGCGCAGATTTCTCTTCAAGTACAATAAGCTCGCGCCGATCGTGTATACCAGCGTGGTCGATTCCGGTGTAATGCTCACCATCCGCTACCTGTGCAAGCCGCGTCAACGCAGGGGCACAACCGAGGCAATCTGGGAAGAAGTCCTGCGCGTTTTTGCCAAGCATGCTGACATCGACCTGGCTTACCCCACCACCCGTTTTTATACGCTCGAAGGATCAGAAAGGTAACTATGGCTCGTGTTTATGTGATCGGACACGTCAATCCCGATACCGACTCCATTGCTGCTGCGATGGGATATGCCTGGTGCCTGCGCGAGCGCGACGAAATGGACGCCCTCGCAGCCCGGGCCGGCGCGGTTAACCCGCAGACCTTCTGGGTGCTCAAGAAGTTGGAACTGGACGCGCCAATGCTGCTGAACGACGCCTCGCCGCGCTTCGAAGCCGTCACCCGCAGGCTGGATACCGCCTTGCCAGACGCCCCGCTACGGGATGCCTGGGCGATCGCCTCGCGGACCTGGGGGGTTGCTCCCGTTGTAAGCGAGGATGGATCGCCCTTCGGCCTGGTAAACGGCGCCAGCCTGTTCTCGTATCTTAGCCAGGCGGTCGGTCCGCACCCGCGCAGGCAGGAAACGCCCATCTCCGAAATCCTGGAACTGCCCTGCAAGGACGTGTGTGACACCGAGGTGCCCAAGTTCAAGATCAACAGCCGCATCCGCGATTTGCTCAACCGCATCCTGCGCGAGGAGGGCGACGATTTCTGGGTGGTGGACGAAGCCGGCCAGTACGTGGGCGTCTGCCGCCAGCGGGACGTGCTCAACCCGCCGCGCCTGCAAATCGTGCTGGTGGACCACAACGAGCCGCGCCAGGCCTTAGCCCATCTGGAAGATGCCGACTTGCTCGAAATCCTGGACCATCACCGCCTGGGTAACCCGTCCACGCATACCCCTATTCGCTTCACCGTGGACACGGTCGGCAGCACCAGCACCCTGGTCTCCGAACAGATCGAGGAAGCCGGCCTGTCCGCGCCGCCGCCACTCGCCGGGATGCTCCTGGCAGGCCTGCTCTCCGATACGCTCATCCTGGCCTCTCCGACCACCACGGAGCGCGACAAACGAGCCGCAGACCGGCTCGGTCGCTGGGCGTTTGTAAGAAACAGTCCCCTGGCAGGCGAAAGCATCCAATCCTATGGCAAGCAGGTGCTGGATGCCGGCGCGGGGTTAACATCCCGCGAACCGGAAGAAGTAGTCAATACCGACTTAAAAGTTTACGAAGCCGACAGTTACCGCTTCGCCATCGCCCAGGCCGAAGTCACTGATCTGGTGCAGCTTTCCGAACACCTCGACAAGCTCCGCAACGCCCTCAAAGCCCTGCGTGACAAACGCGCCCTGGACTTTGCCATGCTGATGGTTACAGATGTGGTGCGCGGCTCCAGCCGGCTGCTGGTCACTGACGAGCCGCCCGAGCTGAGCGACCTGCCCTACCCTCATCTCCCCGACGGCACGCGCCGCGCCGAGGGCGTGGTTTCGAGAAAGAAGCAGTTACTGCCGGTGGTGTTAGGATTGTTGGAGAGGTGAATCTTGCCATTGTTTGGGATACGGTCAAGGATGATTTACCCGCCTTACAACAAATCAGGCTCTACCGCTTACGACAGGAAAAATACCGACAATTGGGGGATGAGCGCGCGTACGCGCGCTCATCCCCCAATTGTCGGGCTCCTATCCCACCAAAAACGGGAGAACCACATATGACAAAGAGCACGTTGGCATGAAATCAATTTATCAGGCGCTTGCAGACTTAGAAAACGAAAATGAATCCGCCGCCCTGTGCACTGTGGTGCGCAGCCAGGGATCCACGCCCCGTCACAGCACCAGCAAGATGCTGGTTTATGAAGACGGACATTTCATCGGCACGGTCGGCGGCGGAGAGTTGGAAAACCGCGTCTTCCAGGAGGCGCTGGCAACGCTCAAAGACGGGGGCTCTCGCTTGTTGGAATACAACATGGCCGACCCGGCGCGCGGGGATCCCGGCGTGTGTGGCGGCACCGTGGAGGTGTTTGTGGAACCGATCCTTCCTGCTCCCACCTTGGTGGTTATTGGCGGCGGTCACGTTGGAAAAGCCGTGGCGCACTTAGCCAGGTGGTTGGATTTCCGCGTAGCGGTGACGGACGACCGGCCGGAATTCCTCACCCCCGAAGCCAATCCGGACGCAGACGCTTTTTACGAGTGCAAGATGGAAGATCTTCCAAATCACTTTAAGATTAATAACCAGACCTATCTCGTCCTGACCACCCGCGGCGTGGTGGTGGACGCCCCCGGCCTGCCCCCGCTGCTCGAATCGGGCGCCGCCTACATTGGCGTGATTGGATCGAAACGCCGCTGGAAAATGACCGTGGACAAGCTCAAAGAGATGGGCATTCCGCAAGAGAAGATTAACAGGGTCCACTCCCCGATCGGGCTGGAGTTGCAGGCCGAGACGCCGGAAGAGATCGCGGTCAGCATTATGGCCGAGATCCTGATGCTGCGCGGCGGTGGAAGCGGGAAACCGATGAAAGCGTAACAAAGACCTGACAGGTTTTTGAAACCTGTCAGGTCTTTTCCCGTAGAATATATCATAAGCTTCTTGATTCGTATCTGCTGAGGCGTATGCAAAAAGTTGGGAAAAAACGGTGTGCGTGGGGCGCACGCCCCACGCACACCATTTTTTCCACCTCTTAAACGCAGGCGGAGCAGGTATCTTGAATCAGCAAACTCCATCGGATATAATGAGTTCGAATGGTTAAAAAACAAGGAGAGAGTCATGGCCAGAATCATTGATGTCATTGAGTATCCTAACGAAATGGCGGAGGAGATCGTCCACCGCTTTCCGGAGGGCGGAGGGGTAGCGGACTATCGTCTTGGCTCGCAGGTGATCGTGCGCGAATCGCAGCGGGCAGTGTTCTTTCGGGATGGCCAGGCGCTGGACGTGTTCGGCCCCGGGCGTCACACCATCGCGACCGCCAACGTTCCGTTGTTAACCCAAACGCTGGAGAATTGGTTCGCCAGCGGCAAAACCGTCTTCCCGGCGGAAGTCTTCTTCGTCTCGATGAAGGAGTTCGCCAACCGTAAGTGGGGCACCCCCCAGCCCATCATCGTCCGCAACCCCGGGATGGGACTGGGCGTGGCGCTGCTCCAGGGCTTTGGCACGTATTCCTTCCAGGTGGGCGACCCACAGCAGTTCGTCACCCAACTCGTCGGCGCGCAGGCCGCCTATGGCACCGCTGAGATCGAAGACCGCCTGCGCACCATGATGCTCTCCATCCTTCAAGATGTGCTCGGCGAAACTACCGCAGCCCGGAGCGTGGTGGAGCTTATTGGCCTGACCGAAGAGCTCGGCGCTGCTGTCCGCGCCAAGGCCCAGGATGACTTCGCCGCCATCGGCCTGACTCTCAAATCCTTCTACATCGGCAACTTGAAGCCTTCCAGCAAGTCGGCTCAGGAGTTGCGCGATATGGGCATGCTGGATATGGCGACATATACCCAGCTCCAGGCTGCGGACGCCATGCGCGATGCGGCTCAAAATCCCAGCGGCGGCGCGGGCCTGACGGCCGGCATCGGGGCTGGGATGGGAATCGGTAATCTTATGCAGCAAGCCACCTCGGGCGCGATGCAGGGCGGGCAGCAAGCCTCCTCAAGCGGCGCGTCTTCCAGGAGCATGCCGGATGTCATGACACCCTCCGAAGCAGCCTCTATCTTAAAGGTTTCCGAAGAAGACGTGATCGCGGCCATCAACGACGGTTCTCTCAAAGCCAAAAAGCTCGGCAATGCCTATCGCATCAGCAAGACGGCGTTGGAAGAGTTTTTGAATAGCTAATACATTTAAATTAAATTTGGTCGTCCCTTAGGCTCAGGGACGACCAATTTTTTAAGAAACCTTCGTGCTGAGCCTGCCCGCCCCGGCCATCTCAAGAACACCTTTCTCTGCGAACAAGAGCGGGCAGGCTCAGGACGGGTTGATAACCGCCAAAAGGAAAATCCTCTTGCCACCCTGGCTTGAAACAACCATCCATATCCTCACCTTCCTGACCATGCTGGTCGGCTTGTTCGGCCTGATCATCCCCATTTTCCCGGGCAACGTGGTGATGTGGCTGGTTGCCCTGGTTTATGGCTTGGTATTCGGTTTTGGCCGCCTGGGCGTCTTGATGTTCGCGATCATTACAGTTTTGATGCTTGTGGCCGTTTTAGCCGATAACTTCCTGATGGGCGCCAAGGCGCGCGAGAAGGGCGCTTCCTGGGGTTCAATCGTACTGGCGTTGGTTGCTGGCCTCATCGGGACGATCGTTGTTCCGCCGATCGGCGGGATCATCGCAGCGCCGCTGGTGCTATATTTGCTGGAGTTACAACGCCTTGGAGATTCGGAAGAAGCCAAAGCGGTGGTCAAGGCGCTGCTTACGGGCTGGGGATTGGCCTTCCTGGTGCGGTTTGGAATCGGCGTGATTATGTTTGCCCTGTGGGGGATATGGGCGTATCTTCTTGACCCAGCAATTCGGCTCTACCGTTTCCGAGCGGTGAGAACTCTTGTAGAGATTCTTACTCCAAATCCGACATGATTTCGGGGATTGCCTCCAGCAGGTCCCCGGCCATGACAGAAGCAGACGAACCCAGGTCATCGGCAGCCATGAGACCCGCCTGGGCGTGGATCCAGGCCCCGGCCACTGCCGCGTCATAAGCGTCCAGGCCCTGCGCAAGCAAGCCTACGATTAACCCGGCCAGCACATCGCCGGTTCCGGCGCGAGCCAGGGCGGGGGAAGCCACCGGGATGACGGTCGATTTCCCATCCGGCGCGGCAACAACTGTAAAAGCGCCTTTCAAGACCACGACATGCCCCCATTCTTTTGCATACCTGGCAGCGGTACCGGTCCGATCCGCCTGGATTTCCTCGATGGAGACGCCGGTCAGGATGCTCATTTCACCCGGATGAGGAGTTAACACCGCTGGCGCGGGTACATATTTTTGCCAATCTTTGATCTTGGCCAACAACTTCAACCCATCCGCATCGACAACCAGCGGGGGCAAATGTATGGCAGCTCCTTCCTTTAAGGCTTCCTGTTCTTGCAAGAAGCCGATCCGGGCGGAGGCCTTTTTAGGAGCAGTTCCCAGGAACAAATCCTCTAAAAACCCCTGGGTGGTATCTTCCATGCCAAAGCCCGGACCAACCAGCAAAGCGGTTGCGCGTTCGAACCCTTCAGTCAACTTTTTGACAGCTTCGCGAGATATCGACCCGCGCTCGTGCGGCAGCAAGGACCAGGTCGCTTCCAGGAATTGACCGGCCAGGGCGCTGTGCAACATGCTTGGGACCGCCATAGTCACCAGCCCGGCGCCGGCCCGGTAGGCGGCTTTTCCGGCCAGCAAGGCCGCTCCGGTATAACTGGCCGACCCGGCAGCGATCAACGCCGTTCCAAACGTGCCTTTGTGGGCATCAACAGGGCGTTCCGGCAGGAGACCTGAAACCAACTCTTCATCTGCCACATCGGTCTTGATTTTCTCCATGGAAGGCAGATCATCCGGCAAACCAATATCGATGGCAAGTAAGTTACCTGCATATTCGTAAGCAGGCAATTTCAGCAAGCCCTGCTTTACCGCTGCCATAGTGACAGTTAAATCGGCAGGGATACATTCGTCCGCGACCTCGCCTGTATCGCTATCCACACCCGAGGGGCAGTCAACCGCTATAACGAAGGGCGGTGTTTCCGCTGTATCCAGCACATCATTGACCGCCATGAGCAACTTGGCAATATCGTCTTTCAGGGGCAGCTTGATACCCGTACCCAGGACCCCATCCAACAGCAGATTGGAGGTTTCGACGAAGGCCGCCAACGCATCGAATTTTTCGTCTTTTTCAGCGTAGATAACTTCGCCCCCGGCTGCTTCCATCCGCTTGACGAGCTCGTCAGCTTTGCGTTTGATCAGATAGGCGCGCGTGCGCCAGCCGCTCTGGGCCAGATGTTCCAACGCCAATAGTGTATCGCCGCCGTTGTTCCCCGGCCCGACCAGGCCAAAGGCTTCGAGTTCACCCTCTTCTCCAAATAATTCAAGAATGGCATCCGCCAGGCCACCACTGGCGTTTTCCATCATCTCAGCATAGGACAAACCGTTAGCGTCAGCTTCTTTTTCGATCGCCAGCATCTCAGGGACAGTTACCAGTTTCATGCGAAACTCCTTCGGGAATTTTTCTTTGATCTGCATTTTTCAAGTTGAAAGGGAAAGTGGGGTTATCCCACTTTCCCTATGTGCGAAAATAACCAACTGGATTGTAACAAGATTGTGTAAGAGAAAAGTATGAAAACCCCCGCCTGGCTTTATCCCCACAAATCCTTTGCAACATCATCCAATCCCAAAGACCTGAGTTTCTCCCTCCTCGGGCGGCCGGTCCGCAAGTCCCAGTCGCGGGCGGCGTAGTAGGCCCTGATCATGTCATCGAACGGGATGACGTAACCCGCCGAGCCGCCTTCGCGGTAGGGTTCCAACAAGGCCTTTGGCAAGCTATCGTTTTTGCGCGTCAAACCCAGGCGATTGTTGATGGCGCGCTTCAAGTTCCAGCCGCGCTCGCCGGCGCGCAGCATTTCTTCCACGTTCCAGTGCAGGCCGCATGCGGCGTTGATCAGCTCCACCTGGGTCTGTGGGGAAACATTGGCAAAGATGCACATTACCAGCGAGTTGTAGACGGTGCGCCAGTCCTGGTGGCGGGCCACGTTGGCCGCTTTCTCCCCGCCGTCGTGGCGCGAAAAGTAGCCGATACCCGCCTCTTCGTTGGTGTTGCCCCAATCGACCATAAAGTAATCGGACTGGTTGTGGCAGGCGCCGCGCGGGCTGGTGGCATAGGATAGCGCCATCCCTGAAACGCCGCGCGGATCGTGGTAGGCCACTTCCAGCCCATTGACCTGCACCGCTTCTTCTTCTCTGCCGAAATAACGGCCCAGGAAGCGCGAACCGTGCGCCAGCACTTCGCCGATCCCTTCGCGGCGCACGATGAGATGGACCAGTTTCTCGATAACGTCTACGTCGCCCCAGCGCAGCTCCAGTCCGCCAGTATCTCGTGGCTTAATGACACCCTGTTCGTACAGGGTAAAAGCCAGGCCGATGGTGTTGCCCGCGCTGATGGTGTCCATGCCATAGCGGTCGCACAACTCCCCCAGGTGGGTAATCGCAGCCAGATCGTCGACCAGCAGGTTTGGGCCGAAGGAAACGATCGTCTCGTACTCCGGGCCTTTGCGGCGCAGGCCGTCTTCCAGCGTCACCACGCGCCCACAGGCAATCACGCAGGCGTGACAGGCGCTGGTCCCGCTCAGGATCGTTTCCGACATCTTCGCCCCGGAGACGTTGTCTACCCCTTCAAACGCGCCCTGGTGGTAGTACTTGGCAGGCATGGCGCCCAGGTACTCGGAATAATTGGCTGCGCTGGCCGTGCCCAACTCGTGCATCACCTGCGACTGGTTATCTTGCTTCAATTCGCGGTTGGAGGCGGAACGCAGGCCTGCAAAGACGCCAGAGCGGGCCAAGGGCAAGGTGCTTTTCTTGCCATAAACCGCAACCGCCTTGAGATTCTTGGCCCCCATCACCGCCCCCAGACCCGTGCGACCGGCAGTGCGACCGTGATCGCAAAAGATGCCGGCATACAGAACGCCTCGTTCCCCGGCCTGGCCAATCACCGCCACGCGCGCGTTGCTGCGACCGACTTCTTCTTTGACGAGGGCTTGCGTTTCATAAGTGTCCTTGCCCCCACAGGTGCGCTGCTTTACGGACCTCGAGCCTGCCCTCGTTGATCCACAGGTAGACCGGTTCCCGGGCCTTTCCCGTGACCCACAACCCGTCGTATCCCGCAAACCGCAGCTCCGGTCCCCAGAATCCGCCGATGTGAGATTCGGCCCATAAACCGGTAGCAGGCCCCTTCCCGCAGATGACGAAGCGTCCAACCGTCGGCCCGGCCGTGCCTGTAATGGGACCGTTCATGAACAGCAGAGGCGCCTCCGCCGAGCGGGCGTCCAGTTCCGGGGTCAGAACGTCGTACAACAAACGCGCTGCCAGCGAGGCGCCGCCGAGGAAGTCCCTTTCCCAGGCCTCAGGGATGCGATATTCTTCCGTCTTGCCGGTTGTCAGATCGATTTTGAGGACGGGCTGCATGATAGTTGTCGTTTAGCGAATATCGGTCGTGACTTCGCGCGCACAACGGACGAAATCCAACACGGTGGGCACATTGCGCATCATATAGCCCAGGCTCCCCTGGACTTTGAGCTTGTTGGTCATCATGGCCGTCATCGGGTCAAGCTTTCCGATCAAAATGGCAGTGATGTTCTTGTAATTTGCGCGCAGCGTAAAAACCGGATTGGCATATTTTTCGGGATCGGGGTTATAGTCCACAGCGCGGCAGGTGCCATGCCACAAATCTAAATAAAAAGTCAGTTGTTCTTTAAGACCGCCCTCCGGCTCGATGAAAAAAAACAGATCGCCCTCCCAATTTCTGGCAACCTGGGCATATTTTTGATCCGAATTCAGCTTTGATTCCAATCCTTCCAGCCACTGTAACGAAGGGAATGTAGCGCTCACACCTGCCTCCTGTGAAATAATTAAAGTGATTTTACCATTGCACGCCTGCCTCTTCTCTGCCAGACGGGGAACATGAGCCATGTTGATGCCATCCCCAGCCTGAAATATCCGCCACCATAGCCTGATAGATATGAGATTGCACAATAAACAAAGCAAAAAAAAGCCTTCTAAAAGACTTGCAAGAAATCTAAAAATAGTCTATTCTTAATTTCAGTAAATCATAGGTTTACTAAGGTAAGCCCGAAAACAGGGGTGCGGGCATACGCCCGCACCCCTGTTTTCGGGAACTCCTTCAACTTTCGTGATTTCCTGAATTTTGGGATCAAAAAACCGGTCCTGAAAGGAGGAGACTGCTTCAAAATATATCCCTTTAGACACCCAATAAACGCCTATTGATTCAAATTTCACCCGGAGGAGAATATGAAAAAAATGATCGTGCTCGTCAGCCTCATGGCTGTCGTTGCCCTTGTGTTGTCTGCCTGTGGGGGCGGAAACGCGCCGACTGCCAAAACCTTGTTGGAAGATATCCAAAACCGCGGGTACATTGTGGTTTCGACGGACCCGAATTACGAACCACAGTCCTTCCTGAACACCGAGGGCAGCCGCCCATCTGACACAAAATGCCCATCTGACACCCTCACGACTGCCGAAATGCAGGGCTTCGATGTAGATGTCGCCAAGGCGATTGGCGATGGACTGGGCGTGGAAACCTGCTTTGCCACCCCCAACTGGGATATCATCACCGCCGGTAACTGGGCTAACAAATGGGACCTCAGCGTTGGCTCGATGACCATTACCACCGAACGCCAACAGGTGCTCGACTTCTCAGTGCCTTACTATTACACGCCAGCTGTCTTTGCCGTCCATACCGATTCCGGCTTCAACTCGATCGACGACCTGGCTGGGGAAGCCGTTTGCGCCGGTGCCTCTACCACGTACGAAACCTGGTTAAGCCAGGGCGATCTGGGATTACCCGCATCCTCGATCTACCGACAGCCCCCGGCTGACATCACCGTCGTCCCGCTGGACACGGACCAGGAATGTGCCCAGGCGTTGGCCGCTGGCCGCGAGGATTTCGCTGCCTACGTGACCTCTCAGACTGTTGTAAACGCCAACGTGGCCGCTGGTTTGCCAGTGAAGCAGCTTGATTCGCCGGTCTTCTCTGAAGATCTGGCTGCTGCCTTCGATCAAAACGCCACCCTGCCCACCGATTCCCTGCAGACCAAGGTCAACGACATCATCACCGGCATGCACAACGACGGCACCCTGACCGACCTGTCGATGAAATGGTTCGGCGAAGATATCACCATGGCGCCCACCCAATAAAGTTTTGAAAGTTCACTGGAAGCGGCCTTTTTCAAGCCGCTTCCAGTATGTTTTATTATGGGACTGCGGAGGAGCAATGGAGACAACCAAACCCCAAGGTGTTGAAAAAGGACTTGCTGATCAGCTTTATGAACAGCAGCAGCGAAGAAAACGCGCCTTCTCCACAAACGTTGCGATATCCTGGATCGTCCTGTTATTAATCCTGGCATATCTTTTTAGCGGAACTTCCTTATCGGTTGGGGGAATTCAATTTAAGAACCGTACGGCTTGATAGTGAATTTATTCGAGAAAATTTGACATTCGTTGCCAGCGGCGTAGGTGTTACGATCGGCATTTCACTGCTCTCGATCGGTCTCGCTACCATCCTGGCATTGATGGCAGCCCTCGGGCGCCTCTCCACCTTTCCATCCGATCTATGCGTTAAGTACTTTTTATGTGTCGCTCATCCGCGGCACACCACTCATTCTCCAAATTTTTTTCTTCTTTCTAGCGTTGCCGCAATTAGGCATCAACCTGCCCGGTCTCTGGGCGGGCGTCCTGGCGCTCGGCCTGAACTACGGGGCTTATATGAGTGAAATCTTCCGTGCCGGGTTAAGCTCGGTAGGGAAAGGCCAGCGAGAGGCCGCCCTGGCGATCGGCATGACCCCGGGACAAATGATGCAACGCATCGTGGTCCCTCAGGCTTTGCGCTTTGCCATCCCACCGACGGGCAATGAATTCATCGCCATGCTAAAAGATTCCGCCCTGGTCTCTATCACCGGCTTCGTCCACGAACTGATGTGGCGGGCGACGAAAGTTGGCCGGGCTACCTTCCACAGCCTGGAAGCGTTGATTATGGCGGCCATTTTCTACTGGATCATGACCCTGATCTTTACCTATTTCCAGAATCGACTTGAGACAGACCTGGCAAAAGGAGATCGCTGAGATGTCCACTATTGTTAAGATCTCTCACCTCGAAAAAACCTTCGGCCGTTTGCACGTGTTGCACAATGTCAGCCTGGAAGTCAAGCGCAGTGAAGTCGTCTGCATCATCGGTCGCAGCGGCTCCGGAAAAAGCACCCTCTTGCGCTGCATCAACTTCCTGGAAGAGCCATCCGGAGGCACGATCGAGGTAGAGGGGTTGGTTGCAAAAGCGGGCGCAAAAGGCAAGGAACATCGCGAACTTGTACACGCGATCCGCCTCAAGACCGGAATGGTCTTTCAGGAATTCAACCTGTTCCCGCACATGAGCGTACTTCAGAATGTGACCGAAGGGCCGGTTACCGTCAAAAACATTGACAAAGCGAAAGCCATCGAGATGGCAGAAATGAATTTAGACCGCGTCGGCCTGCTCGATAAGAAGAACGATTTCCCTAACCGTCTCTCCGGCGGGCAGAAACAGCGGGTCGCGATCGCCCGCGCGCTGGCAATGGAACCGCGCGTCATGCTCTTCGATGAGCCAACTTCCGCCCTCGACCCGGAATTGATCGGTGAAGTTCTCACCGTGATGAAAAAGGTTGCCAGGGAAGGCATGACCATGCTGGTCGTCACCCATGAAATGGGCTTTGCCCGCGACGTTGCCGACCGGGTTGTTGTCTTAGGGGAGGGCAAGATCGTCGAAGAGGGTCGGCCGGCTGAACTGTTCTCGAACCCCAAAGAGGAGCAAACCAAAGCGCTGATCGACCGCTACCGTTCAGCCGAGCAATAACGTCAGGAAATACCGAGAATACAGGGTCGTGCTGCGCGCGGCCTTTTATTTTCGGACTTCCTCGAGTTACGATTCCATCTCCTGAAGAAGCAGTATAATCAGCCAGCATTTTTGACAGGAGCAAACCTTAGATGAATTCAAAGCACATCTCCGAAAGTGGAGAATACTGGAAAGATCACCTGCTCAGTTGGGAAGCCAGCGCATACTACAAGGACACACAACAAAAAGCCAACCTTTGGGACCGTCTCTCCACCGTCTTTCGCGGCGATGCCATGTACGTGCGCATGCAGGCCGCACTCGACCTGCTCAAACCCCATCTGAATGGCAAAACCGTCCTGGACGTGGGCTGCGCATCGGGTCGCTTTGCCTTCCAACTTTTGAATGCTGGCGCGGCAAAAGTCTACGGTGTGGATATTTCTCCACAAGCCGTTCAAATCGCACAGGAACAGCGCAGGCAGGCAGGTCTGGAAGAGCGGTTGGAATTCTCCGTAGCAGACGTGATCAACCCCGAAACCCCGCTTCCAAAATCAGACCTGGTAACTGCTCTCGGCGTGATCGAGTACTTCGACGCCAGGGCCGTGACATCTTTCCTTGGCAACCTGCAAACAGAATTCTTCTTACTGGATTTTCCCGACATCGCCAAACGCAGACAATTTCCCACCTGGCAGTTGCGCCAGATTTACATTCGGGTCAACAAGCTGCCTGGGGTATATCTCTACCGTATGGAAGAATTTGCCGCATTGGCAAAACCCTTCGGGTTCAAAAATCTTTGGGTAGCACAACATGACGAGTTCTACTACGTCACCAACTTGCCCAGAGCCTGAATTTTGAAGAATGAACCGTAAAATTGCCTGCCTCACGCTCGATATGGAACCGGATTACGGCGATCCGCAGGGGCGCATCCGACTGCTGGAAAACCAGGATTATTTTGATCGCTACGTATCTATCATCCAAAAATATAATGCCAAGGTGACCATGTTCACGGTCACCTCGTTGTTCGAGCGTTTTGGATCACAGTTCGAACGGCTTGCGAACCGTATACCGCTCGAGTATGCCGCCCACTCACACAGTCACGATCCGTACAACGCGGCCAGCCGGGAGGAAATAGAACAATCTGCCCAGGTGATAAAGCAGATCAAGGGCAACACTCTTTTTGGTTACCGTGCCCCTTTCGGTCAAATCACGAAGGAGGGACTCGGTCATTTGATGGATTTCGGCTATCGGTATGACGCCAGCCTTTACCCATCGTACCGTCCGGGGAAGTTGGGCTACCGGAACCTGGATAAGCCCAATACTCCCTTCAGAATAAAACGTGGAAACGAGAGCCTGGTCGAGTTCCCCTTTACAAGCCTGTCCGGAGTCCGGATCGTCCTGGCGCTGAGCTACGTTAAGTTGCTTGGGTGGGGTCTCTACGCATCTCTTTGGCGGACTTTAGGCTTGCCGGATATCACCCTGGTATTGTCACATCCTTACGATTTTTACTTCCATCTGGTGGCAGGTTTTCATCCTGCCGGCCTTGAGAGGCTTGCTCTCTCCCGGAACGCCGAGCGCGCATTTGATTATTTTGACAAAATGGTTGCAGAACTAAGAAGACAAGGGTATGAGCTGGTCTTCGTGAGCGAAGCATATGAGTATCTTCAGACTTTAACGGGATTACGCGAAATCCCCCTGGCGGACTGGAAATAAAGAAACCCCCGCCTTTCGACGGGGGATGATCTCAATACGGTTATATCCATGTGCTTAAAACCGCCAGTTTTCAACCGGCGATGCGTTACGGTCTCCAGGCCACATAGTTCAGACGCGCGTTCGCCGGTATCCAGCAAAATCAGGATAATCTCGTGATCGCGATCCTAGCCATCTTCGGGATCGGGATGGGCAATAAAATTGCCAGACGAAGAAAACTTTCTTCTTTTTTGGCTTTTGTGAACATGATTGGGAGTGCGTGTGCGCTTTCGTAACGGTACCGACTTGATACAATGCGGCCATACATACCTCCGTTGGTTTAGGGTTATGTAGATAAAAACTGACAGGGGGATTTGTTCAATTCAGAGAGCTTACAAAAATAAAGCCTCGCGAGTTCGGGGCTTTATTTCAAAAATCAACTATCACCTTATTTAAACATGACAATTGGTAATTGATTTTGGGGAGGGAAATGGGTATAGTATTGGTAAGAATTGGGAATTGGTTCTTTTTGTTTTACTGCCAGAGATGAACCAGTTGCGCAGAAAAAATTATTCTATCAGTTGTTTTCGGTGTTACAAGTTTTAGGAAATTCTTTCTGTATATTATTCGCAGGCATTAGGAAGAAGGTAATTCCATGACTGGCTTCACCTTTATCTTTTCAAGAGATCCAACTGGTGGCAAGGGGCCAACTCGAATATCAGTTATCGCGCATAGCCAGTGAGCTTGGAATTCCTCTTGAGATTCTACAATCTTACAACCCGACGATACAAATCAAAGAATTTCGGACTGGTGAAATAGTGGTGTCAAAGGGAAATGCAATTGCAAGTAGTGATGACCCTTGGCCAGGTATCGTTTCTGATGGAATTAGAGACATTACAAATGCAATAAGCGAGACTGTGGGTACAACCCATAAAGACAGAATTCAAGTTGAATTGGCACGGCTCAACATAGATAAAATAGTTATCTATGTGTTTTCCATTGCATTTCTTGGGGCATTACTTTTCGCTTTCTACTTGATTGCGACTGATAACCAGCAACCTGTATTTCAATTTGTCTTTCCAATAATCACAGCGGTAATCGGATTAATTAGTGGTTACTTCGCGGGTAGAGGTTCAAGTGATAGTTCGAGAAAGTAGCGGTCATATCCTTCGCAAAGATATCAAAACCTAAGGTTAGCTGGCTAACAATGCACGCGGACGGCTGGATTCACACCGTCAAATTGGCATTTTTCGTGGTCTCAGGTTTTGTCCGTTTCGAGGGCGAGTCTCATCCATCCAGCCGCCGGTAACGCGGGCCGGTGGGCGGCGACGCAAACGGAATGAGCATTTATGGGTTCAATCAATATTCTGATGAATGGCATTCACCACGTGTTCTGGGCGGTAAAGCTTCTGCCAGCGGTGAAGAACCGAAGGATTTTCGCACAAGGATTTTCGCATAATGGGGTAAGGTTGGGGGATGAACGATCCAAAACGCCAAAAGAGAAGCTTGTTAGAGGAGGAGACCCAGGAACGAGAGTATGAGGCTCAAGAGGCCTTGTTGAAAGCCTTTTGCGGCACGCTCCATCATTATTTTGGAGGTTGGCGGAAGCTATTCAAGGGGGTCAGAGATGATCGCAATCCCGAGTTGATCCGGTATCCCCTGGAAAGTTTACTGAGCACAGGTGTACTGATGTATCTGTTTCGGCTGGGAGCGCGGCGACAGATCAACTACCAACTGCGTAGGAATGGGCCTTCGCAAACCAAATTTAAAGCCTGGTTCGAGGTGGGTGAAGTTCCGCATGGAGACACGCTCAACTATGCCTTCAAAAGAATAGTCCCAGCGGAGGTGCAGGAAGTGGTGTGTCAGATGGTAGAAACCTTGATCCGCAAGAAAGTCCTGTATCGCTGGCGCGTGTATGGCAATTTTCTCCTGGCCATCGACGGCACTGGGGTGTTGACTTTCCAGGCTCGCCATTGTGCGTATTGTATGACCCGGAAACTCAACAATGGCGAGATACTCTACTATCACCCGGTGCTGGAAGCCAAACTGGTGACTGCCAATGGATTCGCTTTCTCGCTGATGACCGAGTTCATCGAGAATTCGGATCCACACGCCGAATAAACAAGATTGCGAATTGAAGGCTTTTTATCGTTTGAGCAGACGTCTGAAAGCCCGTTTTCCTCATTTACCGATCTGCTTGTTGCTAGATGGGCTTTTTGCAGGCGGTCCCACCTTCCAACTTTGCCACGATTACAACTGGCGGTTACCTGTTCGTGCTCCAAGAAGCGGATCTTCCCCAGGTTCACCGCACGTATCACCTGGTATGCTCTCAAACACCTGAAAACCATAAGCAGATTTGCCTGGGTCAGCAGCAGGAGACTCATTCAGGAATATCACTGGGCCAGGCAGATCGATTATCGCGATAGCCAGGACCGTCACCACGCTTTGAATATGCTGGTCTGCAAAGAAACCGCCCGCCGGGTCAACTTGTCGAACCAGCGCAGATCCCACAACCCAACACCACAACCTTCAAATGGCTGACCAACTTCATCCCGACCGCCCGCAATGTCGATACGCTGGCCAATCAGGGCGGAAGGCTGCGCTGGAAAGCCTGTACTGAGCCTGTCGAAGTGTCGAAAACGAAGGCTTCAATATCCAGAAAAACGGCGGCTTCCATCTCGAACACCCTTACAGCCAAAATGAGACTGCTCGTAAAGTCTTCTACTACTTGCTCCAGATCGCCTACTTGCTCTTCCAATTGATCGAAAAAGGCAGCCTGTTTCGCAAGGCGTTTCCCTCAAGGTGCCTCGGCTCGCTCAAAAATATCGCTTTCCGCTTGTTGGAAGCCTGGCGCAATTTGCGACCTGAACCCCACGCTTTCTGTGCTCTTTATTGCTGGCCGTTATCAGATCCGCTTTGACTCTTCCTGATCCCAGACGGCATGCCACCTCACCCGCAGCCCTACCTGCTGATTTGGCCTCTACCAGACAGAACCTCTTGGTAAGTGTGACATGCCGTAGCCGTGATTTTATCCTTGCTTCCGAACCTTTTTCCTTTTTTGACATCCTATGAGGCCTCCTTGCCCATCTTGCTGAGGCGCTGGTTGCACGCCTATTGCTACCCTTCTCTTTCTGCCTCCCTTGCATCCCTTTTCTTCTCAATACGTGTTCTTCACCGCTGAGCTTCTGCACGATTTATAGGCATTTTCTGGCTTTGGGTTTATACTATTTTCACCTGCGCCGATGTAGTAGGCAACCCGAGTCGATACGTACCCATTGGCCATTAATGGAGGCCGTTGCACTATGCACAAAAACGGATTCATGATCGATGGGAATCAGGCTCACAAATGATACTTTGATTGGAGACAATTATGAGTGGCGATCAGGTTGAGACAGGTGACAGGTCTCTAGTACATCTTGGCATAAATAGCTATGCAGAAAGCGCTCTACCCTGATAGGTCCATTTGAACGGTTTAGCCATCGTGCGGTTGTAATACTCGATGAAGGCCAGGACCTTGCGTTTCAAGTCGTCAACCGAGGTGAAGTTGCCTCGTTTCAAGACTTTGCGAACCAAAATACTAAACCAGATCTCGATCTGGTTCATCCAGGAAGCATGCTTGGGTGTGTAGTAAAAAACGATACGATGTGTTGGGTCGCTCAAAAAGGCAGCCCTTGATGCTTTGGATTTTAGGATGCCCGATTTTCCTTTCACACCCAGATCGATGTCTATATCGGATTCTTCTGCAACATAGCGCACCAAGGATGCGGACAGGTGAATGTTGAGATTGTCGCTGACAAAATGCCATTGGGTTGCCAATGGGTCTGAAGCAACCCGGCGCTGGATGTGTTCTACGAAATCTTTTTCGTTGCGGGTCTTGCTGGTAGTGCAAGCGACCAGTTCGCCACTCGCAACATCAAAATTGCAGATGAAAGACAGCGTACCGTGCCGGATGTATTCAAACTCGCGCCGCTCGACTTTGCCTGGACACATCGGCAAGTCTGGATGTTTGCGCTCCAAAGCCTGCACACCGGTCATTTCATCCAAGCTCTCCGTGCGTTGTCCCTGTTTTGCTCTCTCAGGCGCTTGTTTGTAGACAGCGTTGATGTCTGTGACTTTTTCGTCAAAGTCTTCTTCATATGCTGGTGTCAACCAGTAGCGGCTCAAGTGTGGCTTGATATCAGCCTCTTTTTAAAAGCCTGGCTGCATGACGCGGTGAAATTTCTGCTACGATCTTGCGCTTGATTACTTCATCAGCGGTTTCTCGCGCACTCCACTGGGTGATTGGTCGCGCTGAGTTTTCTGGTTTTTCACAAGCCAGGGCTTCTATCTGGCAGCGTTGGTCGGCTGTGATTTTTGCTGGCGCTCCCGGACGAGGCGCATCTTGCAACCGGTCTTCGAGGCTCAAATCGCTCAGCGATATGTCTTGCAGTTTGACCCAACGATTACGCCATAGCCTGGCTGTATCTGCTGTGACTGCATACCTCGCAACAATCTCTTTGTTCTTTAGTCCTTCCGCTGCCGCCAGAATGATCCTGGCTCGCAAGGCTATTTGCTGTCCAACTTGATGCCGCTTGACCAGTTTTTCTAATCCTCGTCGTTCCGCATCCGATAATTTCACTTCTTGCGCTTTCGGTATGGGCATCAGGCTTCTCCTACTCGGGAATACCCTATGCTATACCACTAAAGACACTTTTATGCCAGCATGTAATAGCCGAATTTCAAGGCAACGCGAAGGAAAGGCAAATAAACGGGAGCAGCTTGTTATTCCAGTTTTGAGGCCTTGTGGCTCTAAAACTCTTTTTCTACAAAGACAGTAAGGCTCTTTGGGAATTTCCGTGGTGGATACCCGGATTTGGGGGTGCGAACGTGCGTACGCACGTTCGCACCCCCAAATCCGGCCCCTTTCACGCGAAATCCTAGAGAACCGACAGTAATCAATGTATTCTTTTTTGCAATTGTGAGTATAATTAAATCACTATACTCACAATGACTGGAGGTTTTCATGGCAAGTGTAACGTACGACCACGTGTATAAGCGGTTTGGTGAAACCACCGCGGTCAACGATATGAACATTGAAGTCGCTGACCAGGAGTTCCTGGTGCTTGTAGGCCCCTCGGGCTGTGGCAAGACCACGGCACTGCGCCTGCTTGCAGGGCTCGAAGAAATCAGTGAAGGCAAGATATTGATCGGTGACCGCACCGTAAACGATGTGGCCCCGAAAGACCGTGACATTGCCATGGTCTTCCAATCGTATGCGCTCTATCCACACCTCTCCGTTTACGACAACATGGCTTTCGGTCTGAAGCTGCGAAAGTTTCCCAAGGAAGAAATCAAACGCCGGGTGAACGAGGCCGCAGATATCCTGGGGATTGAGGATTTACTAGACCGCAAACCGCGCCAGCTTTCCGGTGGCCAACGCCAGCGGGTCGCAGTCGGTCGCGCCATCGTGCGCGAGCCTCAAGTTTTCCTGTTCGATGAACCGCTCTCAAACCTGGACGCAAAGCTCAGGGTTGCCATGCGCGCTGAGATCAACAAGTTGCACCAGAGTTTGAACACCACCTTCATTTACGTGACCCACGACCAGGTAGAAGCCATGACCATGGCGACCCGGATCGCAGTGATCAACAAGGGCGTATTACAACAGATCGACTCCCCGCAACACCTGTATGATAACCCCAATAATCTCTTCGTAGCCGGCTTTATCGGCTCCCCGGCCATGAACTTCTTCCCGGCCAAACTGCGCCAGGACAACGGCCAGTTGGTGGTAGAAGCAACCTCTTTCGCACTTCCCATACCGGAAGAATTTGCCAAGCCCTACAAGAGCCATGCCGGCAAGAACATAATTTTTGGCATCCGTCCTGAGGACATTCACGATCCTCACTTTACCCCGCCAAACGTGCACACCGAAACCGTCGAAGCCCAGGTAGACGTAACGGAGTTGATGGGGAACGAAATTTTCCTGCACATGCTCAGCGGACAAAACACGTTTGTAGCCCGCGTCGATCCTCGCTCCAGCATGAAAGTTGGAGAAAAAGCACAAATCGCCTTTGACATGGACAGCATCCAAATTTTCGACGCGGAAACCGAGGAAACCATTCGTTAATCCAAAAGGAGGTGGTCGCAGAAAAGACAGAAATTTCGCAGCGTAAGCTCTGTAAGCAAGGAACATTCCAAAAAATTTAGAGGAGAAAGAGAAATGAGAAAATCTCTGTTCGCACTGGCTAGTTTGCTGCTGATCGCCTCCGTAATGCTGACCGCCTGTGGCGGTGGCGCAGCAACCGCTGAACCGGCACAACCCGCCGAACCTGCCGCCCCACAAGCAACGACCGCTCCAGCAGAGCCCGCCGTAACCGAAGCGCCCGCTGCTGAACCAGTTGAAGTCACCTTCTGGCATGCCTACGGCACCGGCTCGGCGGAAGAAGTTGCCCTGTCCAAGGTGCTCGATCAGGCCGCAACGGATCTGCCGCAGTACAAGATCAATGTTTTGCAGGTACCCTTCAACGACATCTACAACAAATACAGAACCGACGTTGCTGCTGGCGGCGGCCCTGATATGTTCATCGCCCCCAACGACTCGCTCGGCGACGATGCCCGCGCCGGATTGATTGCTGACATTACCGATATTGCCGCAGGGAAATTCGATGGCGTCAACCAGCTCGGGATCGACGGCATGACCGTCGACGGCAAGCTGTACGGTGTCCCCGAATCCTTGAAAGCACTCGCCTTCTGGTACAACACCGATCTGATGCCCACCCCGCCTGCTACCACCGATGAGTTGAAGGCCATGATGGAAGAAGGCACGCCGGTTTCAATCAGCTTTGGCTGCTACCACCAATGGGGCTTCTACAACGATTTTGGCGGTCAGGTCTTCGATGAGGACTGGAATGTGGTTGCCGGGGAAGGCGTTGCCAAGGCGATGGCATATTTGAATGACCTGTATCAAATCTCGCTTGAGAACGGCTGGCCGAGAACCGACACCGACGGCCTGGCCCCCTTCTCCGAAGGTACCGTGGCTGCCATTACCAACGGCAACTGGGCCATGGGTGACTATCGCAACGCCCTGGGCGACAAGCTGGCTGTAGCTCCATTGCCCGCTGGTCCGGACGGAGTGGCGCAGCCGCTCCTGGGCGTGGATGGCTTCTACCTCAGCCCCAACAGCGCCAATCCTGAAGCTGCTCTCGATGTGGCCCTCTACCTGACCGGCCCTAAAGCGCAGGAAATCATGATGAACGAAGCTGGTCACGTTCCCGTGCGCACCGATGTCGAGATCACCGATCCCCTAATCCAGGGACTGGTAGATGCCTTCAACAAAGGCGCCACCATCCGCCCGCAGGTTCCCGAACTGGGCAACTATTGGGCCAACTTCTGCAATACAGATGATGTCTTCCTGGCCGGTACACCTGCCGACGAGTGGGTTCAGACCGCCACAGAAGCCTCAAACAAATAAGTTCTTCTAGTTGACGAAAAGCGAACAGGGAATTCCCTGTTCGCTTTTCTCTCATTCCTTTTTGAGCGTCCAAACATTTAGGAGTAAGCAGTTATGGCGACCATTACAGGAAAACCCGTTGTTGGAAAAATGCAACAGAGCACCCGCCGGGCTAATTTTCGTCGCACAATCCTCCCCTATCTATATCTGGTGCCTGCATTTCTGGTCATGGGGGTTGTCACATTTTACCCGCTAGTGTACCAGGTCATCGTCTCCTTTACAGATTTCCAAACCAAGCACCTGCTACTAGGCCTGGCCTCGCCAGATTTACAAAACGTCGGCCTGAAAAATTACATTGACATTTTCACGGGCGGCTTGCCCGTTCAAAATTTCGAGTTTTTCCGTGTGCTGGTCTATAATTTTTGGTGGGCAATTAGTAATGTTGCCATCCACGTTCCCACAGGGATTATCATTGCGGTGATCTTGAACACACAGGGATTGTGGTTCAAGCGCATCTATCGTGCCATCTACGTTCTGCCGGTCGTGGTTCCCCCGTTAGTCGTTGCTACCGTCTGGCGCAACATTTTCGACGAGCAGTACGGGGCGATGAACCAGTTTTTAACGACGGCGGCCATGTGGCTGGGACAAGCCGATCCGGTCCGTATTCGCTGGATGACCGAGTACAAACCTCCTATTCCCTGGCTTCTCCCTACTGGTCCCCTGCCATTGGCCTACTATGCCATGATGATCGCCAATTTCTGGCTGGGTTGGCCTTTTATGACCCTGGTGGCCACCGGCGCATTACAAAGTATTCCAAAAGACTTATATGAGGCCGCCTCGATCGACGGCGCTACCGGATTCCAACAATTCCGCCGGATTACCGTGCCCCTGATCCGCCCGGCGATGATCCCCGCGGCTATTTATGGATTTACATTGTCTTTCAATCTCTTTAACTTCGTTTATTTTATGACCCAAGGTGGTCCAGCCCGTTCAACTGAGATCCTGGTCACATTTGCTTATGACCTGGTCCGAAACCTTCGTCTTTTTGGCGTGGCCGCAGCCTTTGCTGTCATTATTTTCTTTGTGGCGTTAGGTGTGTTTCTCGTGACGAACTGGCTCACACGCGCAACGGATTCCTGATGAGGGAGCGTAAGATGACAACGAATGTACAAACTCCCGAACATAAAAATTTCCTGATAAGGTTTATGACGATGAACACCTCCGGTGAAGTCGGAGGCCGCGATCTGCCCTTGTGGCGGCAGGTCTTGTTGCAACTCGTAGCGTTGTTCATCCTGGCAACGGTGATGTTCCCAATCATGTACATCATCACGCTTTCATTCAGTTCCAGGACCACGCGCCCCTCAAGCCTGGAACTCTTCCCCAAGGAACTTTCGCTGACCGCCTACCAACAAGTGCTCGACCGGCCAACCGCCAATCCGGTTACCTTCATCGAATTGCTGAAGAACAGCTTTTTGCTTTCTTTCAGCGTTGGGATTATTGCCCTGCTTATCGCGGTAACGGCGGCGTACGCCTTTTCACGCTTCAAGTTCAAGCTGCGCCAGGTGCTGATGATCATGGTCTTCATCCCATTGTTGATGCCTGCCATCGGGCTGGCCACGCCTCTGTACCTGCTCATGAACAGCTTCCGGATCTTCGATTGTGGGCAAGGGGTCATGGCAATCAACCCGATCACCGTTTGCGATGGCACCGGCAAGCTGCTTTTCAACCTGCGCGACTCACTCTACGGGGTTGGCATCGCCATGATCTCAACTGCGCTTCCGTTTGCCGTCTGGAATCTCAAAGGCTACCTGGACACAATCCCCAAGGAGCTGGAAGAGGCAGCCGCTATCGATGGCGCCGGGCCCAACCAGATCTTTTTCCAGATCGTTCTGCCGCTCGCGGTTCCCCAGCTTGCGGTCACGTTCTTCCTGGGTTTTATCGGTCACTGGCAGGAGTTTGCTATGCCCTGGCTGTTCCTGAGCCAGCCAAAAGATTACACCCTGTCGATGACGCTCTACAACATGACCGGCCAGTATGCCAATGCCATCCCCTGGAACCGCTTTGCCGCGATGGCAATGATCGTTGCGCTGCCCGTCGCAATTACCTACATCGCCCTGCAGAAACAGATCGTCGGCGGCCTGACTGCGGGCAGCGTTAAGGGTTAGGCAGCCCCAAACGAACACAAACAGGGGCGGTCGGTTAAATGGACCGCCCCTGTTTTTTTTGTGGATATGACCAGACGACTCCTCATTATCTTCCTCCTTTTGACAGTGGTCTGCGCCTGCGCACCGGCCCCGCCTCCGCTTGCTACCGCGCCACCCGCCACTCCCGCACCGACAGCGACGCCTGCCGAACCCAGCGACTGGTGGCGGGAGGCCGTCTTCTACGAGATCTTCGTGCGCAGCTTCTACGACACGGACGGGAATGGCATCGGCGATTTCAATGGAATCACCCAAAAGCTGGACTATTTGCAGGATCTCGGCGTTGATGCCATCTGGTTGATGCCGGTCCACCCCTCCCCCTCCTATCACGGCTACGACGTGCTCAACTACTACAATGTCAATCCCGATTACGGGACGATGGCGGATTTCAAACGCCTGCTGGAAGAAGCCCACCAGCGCGACATGCACATCACCATCGATTTGGTCATCAACCACACCTCTAACAAGCATCCCTTCTTTGTGGCAGCCAATAACGACACCCAGTCACCCTACCGGGACTGGTACATCTGGTCCGAAACAGATCCAGGGAACGGCTGGCATCAGGGGAACGAAGGCTATTATTTCGGCCTCTTTTGCGACTGCATGCCCGACCTGAATTACCGCAATCCTGAGGTAACAGAATTCATGGAAAACGTGGTTACCTTCTGGCTCGACGAAGTCGGCGTGGACGGGTTCCGGGTGGATGCAGCCAAACATCTGATCGAAGAAGGCGACCAGCGCGAGAATACCTCCGCCACACACGAGTGGTATCGTGACTTCTATCAATTTTACAAAGCGGACTTCCCGCGGGCTTACACCGTCGGGGAAGTGTTCGGGGCCGGCTCCTCGGTGGTGAAATCTTACACCGGCGACCAGCTCGACCAGGTCTTCAACTTCGAGATGTCCAGCGGGATGGTCAACGGGGCGAACGCCGGGGCCAGCTCCGGGATCAACAGCGCCATCCGGTTTGCGCTGGCGGACATGCCCGATTTCAACTTCGCCACCTTCCTGACCAACCACGACCAGAACCGGGGCATGAGCGTATTAACGGAAATGTGGATAAGGCCAAAGTGGCCGCCTCGCTGCTGCTGACCTCCCCCGGAACCCCGTTCCTTTATTACGGGGAAGAAATCGGCATGCAGGGCCGCAAACCGGACGAAGACATCCGCTTGCCGATGCAATGGTCGGGGGAGGCGAACACCGGGTTTAGCGCTGGCAAGCCCTGGCGGAGTCCCGATGTGGGCTATCCACAGGTCAACGTCGAAGCGCAGTTAAACGATCCCGATTCCCTGCTTTCCCATTACCGCACCCTGATCCACCTGCGCCGGGCGAACCCTGCCCTGTCAGGGGACGGCATCCAGTTGCTTGGGGCGGGCAATCCCGGCCTGTACGCAGCTTTGCGGTACAATCATGGCCAGTTTGTGTTGGTCCTGGTCAACCTGACCGGGGAACCAATTGACGCATATACATTGGAACTGGATGATGCGGTCCTGCAAGATGGGACTTACAATGTCAACCTGTTGCTCGGCCAAGGGGAAACGGCTCCACTCCGCGTAGAAGATGGAAAGGTAAGCGATTACCTTCCGCTGAAGGTTCTCCCCCCCTACAGCACGTTTATCATGCAATTGATCCCCTGAACGAACCATTGGCCTGCCGGCCAAAATCCACTTGAGAAAGAGAGCATTATGTCCACACCTGACTGGGTCCAAGACGCTATTTTTTATCAAATTTTTCCGGACCGCTTCGCGCGCAGCGAACGGCTGCCAGACCTTGAATTCGAACCCTGGAACGCGCCCCCCACGTACAACGGTTTCAAAGGCGGTGACCTGTACGGTGTTGCCGAGCACCTCGATTACCTGAGTCACTTAGGGATCACGGCCCTCTACCTGAACCCCGTGTTTGCTTCCGCTTCCAACCACCGCTACCATACCTACGACTACTACAACGTCGACCCGCTATTGGGTGGCAATGCCGCCCTGCGCAACCTGATCGACAGAGCCCACCAGCGCAATATCCGCGTGGTGCTGGATGGGGTCTTCAACCACGCCAGCCGCGGGTTCTGGCAGTTCCACCACGTGCTGGAAAACGGGGAGGGATCTCCTTATAAAGACTGGTTTTACTTCGACCCGGAACGCTTAAAGGGACGCCGCCGCTGGGGCGCATACCCGGCCACAGCCGAGCTGCACGCGCTGAAGAGCGGCGAAGGCAGCCTGAACGCCCTTGGGTACCAGGCCTGGTGGGACCTACCCGCCCTGCCCAAGTTCAACACCAATACCCAGGCGGTGCGCGAGTTCCTGTTCGGGGTGGCCGAATACTGGGTCCGTTTCGGCATCGACGGCTGGCGGCTGGACGTCCCGGCCGAGATCGACGACGACGCTTTCTGGCAGGAATTTTCCCGCCGGGTGAAAACGATCAACCCCGAAGCCTATATCGTTGGAGAGATCTGGCACGAAGCCGAGCGCTGGTTGCGCGGCGACCAGTTCGATGCAGTCATGAACTACTTGATTACCGCCGCAACCCTCAGTTTCTTTGGCGACGGGCGTCTGGACATGACCATCGTCAACCAGGCCGGCGGTCTGCAGAGCCGGGTTCACCCCGAGATGGACGCGAACTGGTTCGCCAACGAGATCGACCGCCTGACCAACCTGTACAGCCCGGAAATTACCCGATCACAGTTGAACTTGTTGGACAGCCACGACATGCCGCGCTTCCTGACCTGCGTGAGCAACGACGTCACTTCCCTGCAACTGGCGCTGCTCTTTTTGTTCACCTATCCGGGAGCGCCCTGCCTGTATTACGGCGACGAGATCGGTATGAAAGGCGCGCACGACCCGGATTGCCGCCGGGGTTTCCCCTGGGACGATTCGCGCTGGAACTACGACCTGCTGAACTACACTAAGGCAGTCATCGCGCTGCGTAAGGAATATCCCGCACTACGGCGCGGCTCCTACCACCGTTTGTATAGCGAAGGGCAAGCTTTTGCCATGGGCAGAAAGCATGAAGGAAAGGCTTTGGTCATGGTTGTTAACAACGACGAGGCACCCCATCCATGTGATTTTTCCATCGAAGCGCTCAATGCCGGAAACGCGACCCCTTCCACCGTTTTCGGCCCAGACCTTGGGCCGCAGATCGAGAACAATCGCCTGCACGTCGAGGTGCCCGCGCGAACGGGAATCATTATCCTTTTATAAGCCAGGATAAACTGCCCTTTTCTTAAATTCAGTAAATCACAAAAGTTGAAGGAGTTCCCGAAAGTCGAAGAAGTACCCGCTTCCCTTTTAGCAATATAGATATTCTTATTCGCCGGTCTGCCCGCCTCTCTCATAAGGGCGGTTCGCATCCGCCAGGTGGTCGAGGAATTCTTCTTTCAGCCCGGCAAATGCAACGCTATCTTTTTCCGCCAGGTTATGCAGTTCTTCCGGGTCGCTTTCCAGGTTGTAGAACTCGTAAGGGCTTTCCATGGCATCATAGCCAAGATAGGAGATCAATTTATTTGGACCTTTGTTCATCGAAATCGCGGCTTTGGTCAACGGCAGAAACGCCGAGTTCTCGATTGCGTTCATCGAGAAAAGGGGCCGGTCCGGATCTTCATTCCCGCCAAACCCTGGCAAGAGTCCGCCATCCAGATTAGAGGGGGCTGCTTTGTTTGCAAACGAGAGAATGGTGGGCAACACATCCACATTGCTGGTGGGAGCGTGAACGTCCTGGCGCATTTTCTGCCCGGGAGCGTGGATCAGCAACGGGATTTTGATGGCAGGTTCATACAACAACGGCCCGCTGTGCCCGAAGAAACCGCGTTCGAACATCTCCCCGTGATCCGAGGTGGCGATCACGTAGCTGTTCTCCAGGATTCCGTTTGAATCCAGCCCTTCGATCACCTTCCCAAATAACGCATCGATGTGGGCGATTTGCTGGTCATATTTCAAACGTTTGTCGAGCAAATCCGCATCCGAAAACCCGGGCGTATAGGGATGCATCGGTTTATGGGGCGGTTCGAATCCATCGCCTTCGAACAACTTCCAGAAGTCACGGCCGGGCTTATAAGGGGCATGCGGCGAAAACAGGTGGAAATAAGAAAAAAACGGTTTACTGCCCTTGTCCAGGGCTAAAATTTCACCCAATACTCCCTGGTAGACATCTTCATTCAAATAGTTGAAGAAGTTTTCTGCCTCCGGAACGCCCCTGGGATAATCCGGGTGGTTTTCATGGTCCAGGATGGTGCGGAGGGTGAAGCTCTTATAGAGATAGCCGAAGATGGAAGAGGCCGGCATCCCGAGTTGGAGAGGCAACAAATACTCGTCGAAAGCGACCGAGGCCAGGTACCGGTCCTGGCCGGTTTTATCCGGGACCAGAGTATCCCCCCGGAAGCTGAAGGAGGTCATCGGCAGGAACCGGTCAACGTCACTATAGAACTGTCCCACCAGGCGATCTGCATATAAATTTTGGGCGAACATGGTCCGGAAGTAATTATCGCCCAGCAAGGTGAACGGATTATTGGAGCTGAGATCGGATCGGATCAGCCCGCCGATGCTGAAAGCCCTGTGCTTCCATTGGAACATGCCCGTCAGCATGCTGGCCGTGCCGGGCGTGGTGAAATTCCCGCCGGAATAATAGCTGTGATACACCGTGGACCGTTCTGCAAACCGGTTCAGGAAAGGGGTCGTCTCGCGCGGATATCCGTACAACGACAGGTTGTGGGCGGACATGGCATCGAACAAAATGATGATGATGTTCGGGGTTGCGCCATCATTTTCTAAAGAAGCCAACGAGCGCGGCAGCAGTGCGCCGGCGGCCGCCAGGGAAGCAATCTTCAAAAAATCTCTTCGTGATGGCTTTGACATGCGATTTCCTACAAGGCAATCCGCGCGATGACAATTCCGAGAGAAAGAACCGTCAACGGCAGATATACATACAAGAACACAGTAAAACGGTCGGCCAGGGTCTCCAGCAACCTTCTCAGCCAGGCAACCCGGACACTGATAAAACTGGCAACGAACGCGATCGCAACTGTAACCAGCCACCAGCGCAGTTGGCTGCTGATAAAGCTTACCCGTAAGTTTGGATCATCGTACATCCGCATGTGCACAAGCGCGGACCCGACGAAAACGATCAGCATGACAACGCTGGCCGCCAGGAAACCATCTTTCCACAGGTTGCCGGAAAGAAAATATCCCAGAAGAACCAGGCCAAGCGTGAGCAAAATGCTTTCCATAAAATTTACGATGAACGAATAAGCATAGACTGAGAAAATCTCGTTTAGCCTGAGAAAATAGATCCAGGACGGGACTTTCCAGAAAGAGGCATAAAGGGTCCAGCCATAAACAAGAAAAGCAGCGGTCGCAAACAGGTTGACAATACTTGCTTTATCTGGAAAACGAGCGGCGAAACGCTGAATCATAACCTGCCTTCGGAAAGAAGATACCACAGACTTTCTGGACAGTTCATTATATTCCACCGCAGAAATCCCCGCAAACGCTATGACAGGCTTCCAGCGGTGAAGAACACCTATTGAGAAGAAAAGGGATGCAAGGGAGCCAGAAAGAGAAGGGTAGCAATAGGCGTGCAACCAGCGCCTCAGCAAGAGGGTAGAGGAGGCCTCATAGGATGTCAAAAAAGGAAAAGGTTCGAAACAAGGTAGAATCACGGCTACGGCATGTCACACTTACCAAGAGGTTCTGCCTGGTAGAGGCCAAATCAGCAGGTAGAAGCTTCGGGTGAGGTGGCATGCCGTCTGGGATCAGGAAGAGTCAAAGCGGATCTGATAACGGCCAGAATAAAGAGCACAGAAAGCAGTGGGGTTCAGGTGCAAGTTACGCCAGGCTTCCAACAAGCGGAAAGCGATATTCTTGAGCGAGCCGACACCTTGAGGGAAAGCCTTACGAAACAAGGAGCCCTTCTCGATCAATTGGAAGAGCAAGTAGGCAATCTGGAGCAAGTAGTAGAAGACTTTACGAGCGGTCTCATTTTGGCTGTAAGGGTGTTCGAGATGGAAGCCGCCGTTTTTCTGGATATTGAAGCCTTCGTTTTCGACACTTCGACAGGCTCAGTACAGGCTTTCCAGCGCAGTCGTCCGCCCTGATTGGCCAGCGTATCGACATTGCGGGTGGTCGGGATGAAGTTGGTCAGCCATTTGAAGGTTGTGGTGTTTGTATCTGCCTGGCAAGTTGACCGGGTTTCTTGGCAGACCAGCATATTCAAAGCGTGGTGACGGTCCTGGCTATCGCGATAATCGATCTGCCTGGCCCAGTGATATTTCTGAATGATCTCCTGCTGCTGACCCAGTCGGATCTGCTTATGGTTTTCAGGTGTCTGAGAGCATACCAGGTGATACGTGCGGTGAACCTGGGGAAGATCAGCCTCCTGGAGTACGATCAGGTAACGCCAGTTGTAATCGTGGCAAAGTTGAAAGGTTGGACCACCTGCAAAGAGCCCATCTAGCAACAGGCAGATTGGTAAATGAGGAAAACGGGCTTTCAGACGTCTGCTCAAACGATAAAAAGCTTTCAGTTCGCAGTCTTGTTTATCCGCTTGTGGATCAAGGTTCTCGATAAATTCGGTCATGAGCGAAAAAGCAAATCCATTGACGGTGACCAGTTTGGCTTCCAAGACCGGATGATAGTAGAGGCTTTCCCCGTTGTTGAGTTTCCTGGTCATGCAATACTCACAATGACGCTCTCGGAAAGTCAGCACCCCCGTTCCGTCAATCGCAACCAGAAAGTTATCAAACAGTCGCCAGCGATACAGGATTTTCTTACGGATCAGGCTCTCCACCATCCGGCAAACGACTTCTTGCACCTCCCCTGGCGCTATTCTTTTGAAGGCATAGTTGAGTGTGTCTCCATGCGGCACTTCTTCTACCTCAAACCAGGCTCTAAACTTGACTTGCGAAGGCACATTCCCCCGCAGTTGATAGTTGATTTGCCGCCGCGCTCCCAACCGAAACAGATACATCAGCACCCCTGCGCTCAGTAGCCCTTCCAGTGGATACGTGACCAACGCAGGATTGCGTCCATCCCTGACGCTCCGGAACAGCTTCTGCCAGCCTCCAAAATATTGAGACAGCGTGCCGCAAAAGGCTTTCAGCAAGGCCTTTTGCTCATCCAATGCTTGACCCTGCTTCTCTTCGTCAATCAAGTGTGTTTGTTGTCCATTTGGTTTGCTCATCCCCCAACCTTACCCCATTGTGCGAAAATTCTTGTGCGAAAAACCTTCGGTTCTTCACCGCTGACAGGCTTCCATCTTAGGTACTGGAGGACGCACCTTTTTCCTGCCTGGGCTGTTTTATCCAGTGCATCAGACTCACCTTTTTGGGAGACTCCATCATGCCTGAACCACCAGAGGGAACCACACCATCGTCGCCAGAAGAAATCCTGGCTGAGATTCAAACCGGCTTGCAAAACGAAAATATGCAAACTCGCCTGGCCGCACTGCACAAGTTGGCCGTGCAAACATTCAGCAGTCCCGCCATCCTGCGCAGGTTGGAGCAACTGGCGTTGAAAGACAAGAGCAAGGCCGTGCGCGCGGCGGCCCGCCAGGCGCTTGAGTCTCCCACCCATCGCTACATCCAGGGGCGCATTTCGAAACGCGATCGCAAAGATCGCCAAATCATCCTATCCGAGATGGCCGCCTGGGAAGAGCAGGGACTGATGGCGATGGACCAGGCAGACGTGATCCGCCAACGCTACGATTTCGACCTCAAACCTGCCGCTATGCCAACGGATTCTCCTGCGCTTCCATCCCAGCCGTTGCCTGCCACCGTTAAAAAACACGACAGTGCAACCCCAACCTGCGGCGCCCCGTCCCGGCCTGACACAAACCCTTCTAAGCGAAACCAGCATCAAGATCGCCCTTTACCTGGGCGCATTCTTTGTGATTGCAGCGGCTGCAATTTTAGCCGCCCTGGTGGAGGCCGCCCGCCTGCCGATCCTTCTAGGAGCGACCGCGTTGTTTGCGGGCGGGGCAGTTCTTACGAGAGCCAGACTGCCACAACCAAGCTTTGCCCTGTTCATCGTCTTTTCCTTCCTGCTGCCCACCGATGCCAACGTTCTGGCAGACGTGCTCGACTGGTCCGGAAAAGCCAGCGCAAGCTACTGGTTTGCCGCCCTTGTGATCCTGGCGCTCATTTGGGGATTTGGCACGTGGTTTTACAATTCCAGGCTGTTCAGCCTGGCTGCCTTTATCGCGCTGGCCCTTTCAACCGCCCAGTTGGGTGAGTTCTTCCAAGCCGAGCCCGAAGTCTATTTGATCCTGCTCAGCTTTGTCATGTTTCTCGGCTTAGGCGGCGCATACAGGCTCAAACGCTGGCGTTCTGCAAAGTTCAGTCTACCGCTTTTTTGGTTGGTACAGGTATCCCACCTTGGACTTGCGGCTTTGACGCTCATTGCCATTGCCGCCCGCCAGTTTGATCCCCCACGAGAATGGAACCTGGTGAGCACATCCTTCTGGTTGCTTGCCATGCTTTTCTACGTCGTGAGCAATGCGATCTTTCCATTTAGGCCATTCCCCTGGTTGGCAGTTGCGGCGCTCTATCCGCTTCCGCTCAACCTGATGCTTGCCTTCGATGTCGAACCTCTTCCTGTTGCGATTGCAACCTGGGGATGGGGATTGTTACTCGCGTTCGGCTGCGAGTTTTTCCGTCGCGCAGGGAACGACAAACTCCATCCTTATGTATTTCCAGCCTTAGCAGGTTCGCTCCTGGTTACCTTGACCGCCATTTTTATCGGATACGAAGAAGAAATATCTTACGGCTTCTTCGTTATCCTGGCTTCTTCCCTTCTGTACAGCCTGCTTCACATCCTGAAGCCGCGTATCTATCTGTGGATAACTGGGCTGCTGCTTGGCCTGGGCGCTTACTTCACTTTCTTTCTATTGCCATTCATGGAGGAAATGAATGTGTTCGCGGGCTACCAGTTGCTCGGCGCTAGCCTGCTTCTGTTGGCGCCTGATCTATTTTTGATCCCTGATTTTTCTAGCGACAAACCCTGGCGCCTGCCGTTGCGAGTCCTCGGCCTGACCCTGGCTTTCTTCAACCTGGCATGGATTCTGCCGATCTCGACCGGGCACACTGGCCAGACTGCTGTTGTCTACAGCATTTATACAATCTTCTTTGCCGCTTATGCCTTGAAATTCCAGCGGGCCTGGTTGGGATATATTGCCACCGCGTCCGCAGCCCTGGCTGCGGTCTTCGCCCTGCAGTATTTCGAGCTGGACGCCTGGTTAGTCACCTTAACATCCCTTGCTGCAGTCTACTATCTGGCCGGCATCCTCCTGGCTAGAAATGAATCTCCTCCTCGTGGTCAGACTTGCTCCGCTACAGCGGTTTGGGCTTGGCCGGTTTGGTCTCGATCCTGGCGACCCTTACCTTCGAAGAAAGCGGCGGTTGGTTCGTACTGATCTCCGCTCTCCTATTTGGATTCGAGATGTTCTGGCGCAGGTTGAATCTGGCGGAAGCGGGTCTGCAATTGTTCTTCGCCAGCAGCGTCTTCCTGCTCCTGCGGGAAGCGGGAGTAGAACGTGGCTATCAGGGCCTGGGCATCGCCCTGGCCTTCCTGGGGACGGACCTTGCCCTACAGCTGGTTTACACCGAGAAACGGACCCTGGCCTGGGTTTTCCGCGGGCTGGGTGCGCTGGTTGCGTCCTTGAATACATTCGATCTGTTATTCAATGGTTCTGACTCACAAATTGCCGCTATCTGTTTTGCCCTTTACATGCTGTTCTTCCTGGCGCAGACCTGGTTCTACCGCCAGCCGTTGTTGGGCTACAGTTTCAGCCTGTATTCCATCCTGACGCTGATCTTCGCGCTACAAACCTTCGACCAGCCGAAGTGGGCCCTGCCGTTAACGCTTTTGGCAACTGTCTTTTACGCTGGCGGATATTTCCTGCGCAAAAACAGCCCGGCAAGCGGAGCAGGCTCGCAGCCAGCCGACAGCTCCTTTCGCTGGCCCTTCATTCTATGGACTAGCGGCCTGGGGGCCGGGGTGCTGGCCACGCTTGCCTCTCCCGCCCAAGGTGATCTCTCCGCCGCTATCCCGGCCGCAGTCACCGCGACGATGATCGCCGTAGAAGCCTTTGACAGGCGCAACGTCTGGCTGGGCTTTCCGGCAAACGCCTTTTACCTGGCCTCCTACTTCATCCTGCTGCTGGAGTTGAACGTGGACGAGCCGCAGTTCTTCTCCATCGCCGCCGCAGCGTTAGGCCTGTTAATGCACTACCTGTTGACCCGCGCGGGCAGCCGCACAGGCGCTTTTGTCACCGGCATGGTTTCCCAATTGGTCCTCTTGAGCACCACCTACATTCAGTTCTTCTCCACAGAGGACACTGTCTTTTTCTTTGCGATTTTCTTCCAGGCTCTGGCAGTGCTCGCATACGGCGTTGTCATCCGCTCGCGCAGCCTGGTGATTACCCCGCTTGTGTTCCTGGTATTGTCGGTGCTGACCGTGGCTTACGGATTGCTCCAGGGCATCCTGACCGTTGTCCTGATCGGCTGCACCGGCATGCTACTGCTCCTGCTTGGCATATTTGCGGTTATCATGCGCGACCGATTCAAACAGATCAGCGAACGTTTCAGCGAATGGGGCGCCTGATAACTACCCCCAAACCGCCCGCACTAGGGCCGGCAGGATCTCCCCGGACTTGCCATGCAGCGCAAAGTCCACTTTTTCTGTCAAAGGGGTTGGCTCGGCATTGATCTCGACCACCACAGCGCCCCGGTTATGGGCAGCGTAAGCCAGGGAGGCGGCAGGCTGCACCAAACCGGACGTGCCGATCGAAAAGAAGACGTGGCAAGCGCGCGCTGCTTCCACTGCAGCCTCCAACGCTGTCCGGGGCAGCGACTCGCCGAACCAGATCACATCCGGGCGCAGCAGGCCGCCGCACGATTTACAGCGAGGTACATCGCCATTCGATTCTTCCCAGTCCTCGGCCTGCTGTCCGCACGAGGAGCATTTTACCCGTCCCAGGCTTCCATGTAGCTCGATGACGGTTGGGCTGCCCGCCATCCGGTGCAAGCCATCCACGTTTTGGGTGATCAGGCTGAACTCCGGGAAGTGAAGTCGCCATTTCCGCCAGCGCATAATGGCCGGGGTTGGGCCGTACCCCTTTGATCGCTTCCCGCCGCCAAGCGTACCAGTCCCAGACCAGTTTTGGATCGCGCGCAAACGCTTCGGGAGAGGCCAGATCGGACGGCTTGTATTGCGACCACAGGCCGGTCTGGGCGTCGCGGAAGGTGCGCAAGCCAGATTCTTGCGAAACGCCCGCGCCCGTCAGCGCGGCGACGCGTTCCGCTTTGCCCAAGAAGCGGATCAAATCTTGGGGGAAATTAATTTCCACGAGCTACTCGTCTACTTCAACCGGAACGCAATGCATGAGGGAAAGCGAACGCTCGTATACCGGCGAGCTCTCCAAAATCCGCAATCCCCCCGTCGAAACGACCACCTGATACTCGATCCAGGCATCCCGAAATTGATTATAGTGAGTGAGGCTCTCCTTCGTAACGTGATAGGTGTAGTCAGTATCATTCACCTCTGTCATAATCGCCCCCGCACCCCAGCCCGTGGACTGGCCCCCGCCTTTGTCGACCAGCCGCAGGAAGAGCAGCACGTACCCTACCCGCAGGTTGTTTGCCAGCCTGACCTCGAAGTCCACGAATTTTGGCGCATCGCAATAGCCCCAGTAAAGGGTGTCGCTGGTTACCGAGATGGAAACGATGAGAGAACTTGGGTCGCTGAAAAATGACATTTGCGGCCCGCTGGTCGCGGTGGGGATCAGCACCAGCGTGGGCAGGGGCTGAACCTCGCCCGTGGGCGCATCGACCGCGCTATTTCCGCCAATCAGGGTTGGCGTAGAGGTGAAGGTTGGGATTTGCGTGCTGGTCGGGGTTTGGCTGGGCGTGGAAAATGCGGTTGGCTCCAGAGTCTGCTCCGCTTGAGAAGAGGGCGGCGGAACTGTGGGCGTGACCAGCAGTGCGACCACATCATTCATGGAACAAGCTGTTAATGCGAACATCAACGCAAGGCTACAAGTTATTTTTTTTATCACAGCATATTCCTCGAATGAAAGGACTCCTGGCATCTCGAAAAGTTGATCTGTTCAAATTATACCCGCAGCAGGGTTGCCCCTTTGCGCAATCCTGAGGCAAATGCGCTATTGGACTCTTATAGAAACTGCGAATTGCAAAACCTTTCTGGACTTTTCACGTATATAGAACAGCAAGATTTTTCCAAATCAAAGGAGAGTTCATATGTCTTCACAACGCAACGCAGGCGCGCTGGTAGGCGGCGGCTTGCTGATCATCTTTGGCCTACTGGCTCTGGCCGGGCAGCTCTTTCGCGGCTTCAACTTCTGGAACACCTTCTGGCCCTTCTTCATCATTGGCTTCGGACTGTTGTTCTTTGTCGGAATGATTGCCGGCGGGCGGTCCGTTTCCGGGCTGGCCATCCCAGGCTCCATCTTCACAGCCATCGGCCTGATGCTCTTCTACCAAAACATCACCAATCATTGGGAAAGCTGGGCATATGGCTGGACAGTCATATTGATGGCGGTCGGCGTGGGCATCTTTATCATGGGCCTGTGGGGCCAAAACCTGTCCCAGCGGTCAGCCGGTTTGCGGGTACTGCGTATCGGGCTGGTGCTGTTCATCATCTTCGGCGCTTTCTTCGAGCTGATCTTTACTGCCGGCGCGCCTCTCGGGCTGCGCTCGATCGTCTTTCCGGCCGCGTTGATCCTGCTTGGCATTTACCTTGTCATATCGCGCTCTGGCTTGCTCCCGGAGCGCACAACCGACAACAGATCCGAATCGAACGACAATACTTTGGAGGAATAATACAATGAGAGACCGTTCCATCTTCTGGCCGCTGGTCATGATTGCAGCCGGCGCGCTCTGGATCCTGATCGCCCTTGGCACCATCCCGCGCGCCAATCTGTGGGCTTTATCCAATACCTTACCCTACCTCTTGATCCTGCTTGGCTTTGGGCTGATCCTGCGCGCGTACTGGCGCTCTGCGGGCATGCTGGTCTCGCTATTGGTTGTGGCCGGCGCTGTGCTGGCAGTTGTTTACGCTCCCCAGCTCGGCTGGAATACCCCGCCGAACTGGGGCTGGGACTTCCTGAACTTCGGCGCGGACGTCGGTGGCGGGGTAGCAGGCTCAGGCGTGGTCTCGACCGAATCCCGCCAGCTGGCGGACTTCAACGCCATCAGCATCGAATATCCTGGCCAGATCACCATCCGGCAGGGATCGTCCGAGTTGCTGGAAATCAAAGCCGAAGATAACCTGCTGCCGCAGTTGACTGCGGAGGTCCGCAACGGCACGTTGTACTTTGAAAACAGCGAACAGAACTGGCGGGATCGGGTCAATCCACATGATCCGGTCCTGGTTACGATCACCGTCGTCGACCTGAACAAGGTCCACTTCCCAACGGCCGGCAAGATGCAGATCGAAGGCCTGGAGACCGATTCCCTCTCGGTTTCTGTCAGCGGGGCCGGCGATGTCACATTGACCGACCTGACAGCCGACAATCTCGATTTCAGCCTGAGCGGTGCGGGCAATATCGCCGTAGATGGCAAGAGCGAGAGCCTGCAACTGCAAATCAGCGGTCTGGGCAACTTCAAAGGTGCCGATTTGCAAAGCCAGGATGCCAGCGTGCAGATCAGCGGGGCCGGTTCTGCTAACGTTTGGGCGGAAGATACCCTGGACGCGCGCATCAGCGGCGCCGGCTCGATCGAGTACTACGGCGACCCAAAGGTCAACGAACAAATTAGCGGGGTAGGCAGCGTCACCAAAGTTGGAAACAAGTAAGATATCCCCGTTCGAAGTTGGAGGCCAGATCAAACCTGGCCTCTTTTATATTCAAAAAAGGTCCTCCCGTTTCGAGCGGAATTTGACCACAGATAAATGGGGATACCCCTAGTCAACACTGATTCTTGATAAACCATCTATTAGTCCACTGAAAAAACTCACCACAGCCCGTCCTGGCCGGGGGCCAGGGAGATCACCCCAGCCCCCCGGCCAGCGTGGTGGAGCCGGCCGTCCGCCCCGTGATGGCGTCGGTCCGAGACGGGGGACGGGCGCTGCGCTCTACCGGGGCGGGCAGAGAGCACGGAGTTCTTCTTTAATTTAAATCTCTGTGTACTCTGTGCGCTCCGTGGTAAGACAGCCTTTTTGCAGTAGACTCATCTATGCCTATTAAACAAAAAATCCCCTTACGGGGTGTAGCGAATTCCTGGAAAATCAGCCTATTTACTTGATAACCGGCAAGGATGCCTGGTTCAAGAGCGCTTCTGCTTCTACCGAATAGGGCAGATACAGCTCGTGCAACAAATAACGGCCTGGCTCCAACAAGGTCACCAGATAGCCGCGGCCTTCGTCATTGGTTCCGCGGGCAAGTACGGTCGCCACTTCTGAAACCATCCAGCCTTTCTGTAACGCTTCGATAAAACCGTTCATTCGCATTTACCTCCTTTCGTATCAACTTTATCGGTTATTATAGCACTGGAATATGAACAAAACATTAACCCAAATCTCCTAACAAAAACGGGGCGTGGGTGTTGTAGACAAGCGTAGCCGGTCTACAACACCTAACGCCGTGGTTTCCTGAAATGGTATATTAAGCGAGTAGAATAGGCCTATTAAGTTCAACTCAAAAGCCGGAATTAATATGCCAGCCATTCAAGTCACCGACCTGCAAAAAACGTTTAGAACGAAACGCAAAGCCGCCGGCCTGAGCGGCTCGATGCGCGCGCTCGTCCATCCCCAGTACGTCACCGTCGAAGCAGTGCGCAAGCTCTCGTTCGAGATGGAAGCGGGCGAGCTGCTCGGGTTCATCGGTCCCAACGGCGCCGGCAAGTCCACCACCATCAAAATGTTGACCGGCATCCTGCTGCCCAGCGGTGGAGAAGCCCGGGTGCTCGGGTATACGCCCTGGAAACAACGGCGCGAGCTGGCGTATCACATCGGCACAGTCTTCGGACAGCGTCCGCAGCTGTGGTACCACTTGCCAGCAATCGATACCTTCTCCTTGTTCGGCAAAATATACGAAATGGAAGACCGCGAAACGGTGAAGCGCATCGACCAACTTTCGGAAGCGTTCGAAATTCGGGACCTGCTAGAGACGCCCGTGCGGAAACTTTCCCTGGGACAGCGCATGCGCTGTGAAGTGGCCGCCTCGCTGTTACACCGCCCCAAGCTGCTCCTGCTCGATGAGCCATCCATCGGCCTGGACGTGGTTGCCAAGCAACGCATCCGGGACGCGATCCGCCACATGGCCCAGGACGAGAACGTGGGCGTGCTGCTCACCTCGCACGACGCCGGTGACCTGGAAGCGCTGTGTAAACGCGTGATCGTCATCAACCATGGGCAAATTGTCTATAAAGATAAAGTTTCCAACCTGAAACGCCGCTTCCTGACTTCCAAGCTGGTCGAAGTCCGCTACGCGGACGAAGTGCCGGCCGACTTCTCCCTGGAGGGCGCGGAAGTGCTCAAGGTCGGGCACTATGGCGTCAAGCTCCGCTTCGACACCCGCAAGTTCGCCGTGGACCGGGTGATGGCAGCCCTTTCTGCGAGGGGGCAGGTGGTCGACATCACTATCTCCGACCCGCCCCTGGAAGAGGTCATCGCCAAAATCTATGAAACAGAGTCGCCTTCTCTCATGGAAACGCAGATGGCGCTGGGATGAGGGGACCGATTAGATCATCACGGAAGGGAGAAGGCAATTAGTATTACAACCAGTCAACGCGCATTAGAAATACAACCTCGCGCTGTAATATTAGGAGTAAAACTATGAACAAATTCTTCTGGAAAACAATCCAGGAAAACAGCTATGCCATCCCCAACGATCAAACGCCCACCTCCCTGACCGCTGAACTGCTGACCTATCTCGGCAGCACGGACCCCGAGCTGCGAGACCAGATTGCCTACAAAACGTTCGCCAATTTCTTGGAGCGCGATTACTTCAGCCTGGAAGAGATCGAGATCTATATCGCCAGCCTGCTGGCAAATTTAGAGATCGGGATCGGCGAAACGGAATCAGACAGCGTCTTCTTGCGCTCTTTTTCAGCCCTTTTCCTGGCCGAGATCGTCCACAACGACAATAAAACCCCACGCCTTAAAAAGCCGCTTATCAGAACCATCCTGGAGAGGGCCTTATGGTATCTGGACGCCGAAAAAGATTTGCGCGGCTTCGCACAAGAGAAGGGCTGGGCGCACGCCCTGGCGCACACTGCTGACCTGTTGCTCGTCTTGGGCAAAAGCTCGAACACCGGAAACAGGGAACACCAGCTGATCTTGAACGAAATCAGTAACAAGCTGCTTCGATCCACAAGCGTGCTTTATATCTACGGCGAAGACGACCGCTTATCCCGCGCCATCGTGGAAATATTGAAACGAAGCACTTTATCAGAGGCCTTTCTAAAAAATTGGCTGGATTCTTTTCTCAAGACAGAAGATGGCTCCTGGAATGGCGCGTGGACGCAGGAAGAATCTGCGCGCGCTTTCTTCAACGTGCGGAACTTTTTGCGCAGCCTGTATTTACAAGTGGTAGCTGAAGATAACCTGCCACTCCAGTCAGAGTTGGAGCGTATGATGTATAAAACGGTTCAAGAGTTGCGCCCCTTCTAAGTGATGGAACCCAAAAAGACTGTCAAAGATGGCTACAACGCCATCGCCAACGACTATCTTGCATTTCGCACACGAAAATCGGCAGATTTGCAGCAGCTGGACGAGTTTATGCGAAGGTTGCCCGCCAATGTACGGGTGTTGGATGCAGGCTGCGGTGCGGGCATCCCGGTGGCCAAAATCTTGAGCGAACATTTTGAGGTCACTGGCGTGGACTTTTCGGAAAAACAAATCGAGCTCGCCAGGAAAAACGTCCCTGGGGCAAGGTTCATCTGCCAGGATATGACCGAACTTGACTTCCCCGCCCGATCCTTTAACGGGATTTGTTCCTTCTATTCCATTATTCACATCCCTCGAAAAGAACACCGACTGTTGTTGGAGAATTTTTATCACCTGCTCATGACTGACGGCATCGCTCTGCTTTGTCTTGGGGCGGAAGACCTGGAGACCGACATCGAAGAAGATTTCCACGGGCATCAGATGTATTGGAGTCATTTTGACGCGGCTACTAACATGTCGATGCTCAGGGGTATTGGATTTAATATCCTTTTAGAAAAGCTTATTCCTGACGAGACCTATGGCGGGAACCATCTTTTTGTCCTGGCCCAAAAACCATGAAAAAATACTTCGCCATTTTCAAAACCACCCTGGTCAACTCGCTGGCCTATCCCGGGGAGTTGATTGGGCGCAGCCTGATGATCCTGCCCTTCATGTGGATCTTCTACCAGTTGTGGAAGGTCACGTTCGCCGCTTCGGGGACGGACTCGATCAACGGCCTGACCCTGCACGATACGATGTGGTACTTGATGATGGCCGAGACCATTGAGCTCAGCCGCCCGCGCGTGGCCCGCACGATCGCCGAAAACGTGAAAGACGGTTCGATTGCCTACCTGCTCAACAAACCCTACGACTTTTTGATCTACCAGTTCAGCACCTCCATGGGCGAGACCATCTTTCGCGCCCTGATGACCGCGCTCTTTGGTGGCGCGATGGTCTGGTGGCTAGCAGGATCCCCGCCCAGCCTGGTGAGTTGGCCGCTGACGATCGTCGCCGTGCTGGGCGCCTGGGTTTTGAACTTTCTGGTCAATGGAATGATCGGTCTGGCAGCCTTTGTCTCGGAAGAAGTGGCGCCCTTCGAATGGATCTATCAGAAGTTTGCGTTCATTTTCGGCGGGTTGCTCATCCCGCTCGATTTTTATCCCCAGTGGCTGCAGAAAATCGCCTTTGCGCTGCCTTTCCCTGCGATGACATACAGTCCTTCGCGCTTGTTCGTCACGCCAGACATCGGCCTGTTTTTGAGTGTTCTCGGCCAGCAGGCCATCTGGGCGCTGGTCTTAGGCGGTTTGCTGACCCTTGCTTACCGGCGCGGGTTAGCATATTTAACTGTGAACGGAGGTTAATGAATCCGCAAATTTTCGCGAATAAACGCCAATGCGCTGCTGGAAGCCGAAGGTCTGGCTGCGGTGCAAGGTCAGGAAACTTCACACGCCGCGCTCTGCTTTCGTGGAGATTGGCGCTGGTCAGCGGATAAGAACCTATGCGTGAACTGAAATTCCTCCTCGCCGTCTGGAAGGCCAACCTGCAATCCGTGATGGAATACCGGGTGGCTTTCCTGTTGCAAGTTTTTGGCATGATGATCAACAACGGCATCTATTTCCTGATCTGGGTGATCTACTTCGACCGCTTCCAAGAAGTCCGCGGTTGGGGCATCAACGACATGTTCGTCACCTATGGCATCATCGCCAGCGGGTTTGGGCTGGTCTCGTTGTTGTTCGGCAACGTGTTCAACCTGGGAGAGGTGATCGCCAAGGGCCGCCTAGACTACTACCTGTCCATGCCGAGGCCTGTGCTTTTGCATACCATCGCCAGCCGCAGCATCGCCAGCGGACTGGGCGACTTCAGCTACGGTTTTGTGAGCTACGCGCTCTCGGGACAATACTCCTGGGGCGGGCTAGGGCGCTTTGTCATTGGAACGCTGTGCGCGGCCGCCATTTTTGCCGCCTTCATGATCCTGGTGCAAAGCCTGGCGTTCTGGATGGGGAACAGCTCGTACCTGAGCGCGATGGCGCTCAATGCGATCATCACGTTTGCAATTTACCCGATTACGCTGTTCGACAACGCGGCCAAACTGGTTTTGTTCACGCTCATCCCGGCCGCGTTGATGGGCGCGCTTCCGGCCCAATTCGTACACGCCTTCTCCTGGAGCACTTTGACGGAGATCTTCCTGGGAGCGCTGGTCTTCCTTGCTTTGGCGGTAGCAGTATTCCGCCTGGGGTTGAGGCGCTACGAGAGCGGCTCAGGGATCCAGGTAGAGGTTTGATTCCGATGTCCGTCTTTTACCCACACTATATTCCAACACTGTAACCGGAGAAAACGAGCATGGATGAAAATTTTTACAAGGAGATTCTGAACAGCCTGCAAGATGGCATCTATTATTTGGATCGCGACCGGGTCATCACCTATTGGAATAGGGCTGCTGAGAAGATCACCGGTTACAGCAGCGAGCAGGTGATTGGAAGGTCTTGCCGAAATAACATCCTCAACCACGTCAACGCGCAAGGGGTTGTGCTGTGCAAAGACCATTGCCCAATGGCTGCCACCATGCAAGATGGCAAGCCCCGCGAAGTGTATGTTTACCTGCACCACGCCGAAGGTCACCGCGTTCCCGTGCAGATACGCTCCTCTCCGATCCGCGATCCGAACGGGGAGATCGTCGGGGCGGTGGAGACTTTTAGCAAGGGGACTTCGCCCGAGAATACCGAGCGCCGGCTGCGCAAGCTGCAACAAACCGCCCTGCTCGATCCGCTGACCGCAATCGGCAACCGCCGTCACCTGGAAAGCCGGCTTAAACTGCGCTTGCTGGATTTCAAGGAGAACAACATCCCCTTCGGGCTGTTGTTCTGCGACATCGACCACTTCAAGGCACTCAACGATACCTTCGGGCACAATCTGGGGGATCAAATGCTGCGTGCTGTCGCCCAAACGTTACGAGCAAACATCCGCGAAAGCGACACCATGGGGCGCTGGGGAGGGGAAGAGTTTATGGTGATTTTGCAGGATATCGATCCCGATGCCCTGCTGATGATCGGCGAAAAACTGCTTCAGCTGGTCAGCCACTCTCACCTGACGTTGCCCGACAAACGGATCCTGTCTACAACCATTTCCATCGGCGGAACGCTGAACCGAAAAGAGGACAGCCTCGAATCCCTGGTGGACCGCGCCGACCGCTTGATGTACCAGAGCAAAGCCAACGGGCGCAACCGGATTACGATAGGATGAACCAAGAGGAGTACCAATGAACAAAAGGGAATTGATCGATTTTACCCAACGACTGGTGCGCCAACCCAGCCTCTCCTGTGAGGAAAGCGCTGTGACCCTCATCGTACTGAGCGAAATGAAACGCCTGGGCTTCGACCGCGCCTGGGTAGACGAAAACGGCTCTGCTATCGGAGTGATCGAAGGCTCTCGTCCCGGCCCAACCATGTTGTTCGATGCCCATACCGATACGGTTGGGATTGCCCCCGGCTCGGTCTGGACCCGCAAGCCGTTCGGCGCGGAAATAGACGGTCTGTTCCTGTACGGGCGCGGTGTGGCCGATATGAAAGGCGCACTGGCTGCCATGGTGTATGCAGCCGCCAGCGTGGACAAAGAAAAACTGGCCGGGAAGGTGGTTGTTTCCGCCTCTGTCATGGAAGAAGTGTACGAGGGCGGCGCGCTGAAAACCGTGATGGATGAAGTCCATCCCGATTTCGTGGTGATCGGTGAAGCCAGCGAACTCAACCTCGTCCGCGGCGGGCGCGGACGGGCCGAGATCCACCTGGAGACGATCGGGGTGCCGTCGCACTCCTCCTCGCCGCACCTGGGCGTCAACGCGATCCACTTGATGATCAAAGTGATCGAGGCCGTAGACAAAATTGAAATGGGCGCGCACCCCCTGCTCGGCCCGGGCATCCAGGCGCTCACCGACATCATCTCCGAGCCGTATCCCGCTTACTCGGTCATCCCGGCCCGCTGTAAAGCGACCTACGACCGCCGCCTGCTGCCTGGCGAAACCGCCGAAGGGGTGCTGGGGAAAATCACGTCCCTACCGGGTTTGAAAGAGATCAATTTCAGCGCCAAAATTGCAGAAGGGGAACACCAGGCCTACACGGGCAAGAAGTTGAACGCCTATAAGTTTTTACCGGCCTGGGAACTGCAGGAAACCCATCCCTACGTCCAAAAGGCATTAAGCGGGCTGCGCGCTGCCGGGCTCGACCCGGATACGCGCGCCTACCGCTTCTGCACCAACGCAGCTTACAGCATTGGCGAGGCCGGGGTTCCCACCATCGGCTTTGGTCCCGGCGCGGAGGGGGATGCGCACGTGGCGGATGAAAAGATCAGCTTAGAGGATTTGGAAAAGGCCGCCCTGGGGTATCAAGGAATGATCGAAGCGGTTTTGGCATAGCTTTCAAAAGCAGGGCGGGGTGGGAACCCGGCCACGCTGGTGACTTGTCGGGCGAAAAGCGCAACCCAAACGAGCCCGAATGCAAACCAGTAAGCTTGTCCGAGTGCTGTAGTTCGCGCCATCCGCCCCTCTCGCGTTTTTACCACAGATATCGACAGATATCCACAACCAAATGAAATATCTTTTTTCTGGTATAATCTCAATTCGTGACTGGTCCTGCCATACGGTTGACCTCCATCCTCGGAGTTGGCTGTGGGCAAGGAGACCTGCATACTCTAAAGAAAGGAATAGCACACGTCATGCCGCTCGATAAAGAAGTAAAAACCCAGGTCATTCAGGATTACCACCGCCACGACAGTGACACCGGTTCTCCCGAAGTACAGATTGCCATCCTGACCAAGCGCATCACCCAGTTGACCGACCACCTGCGCGCCAACAAGCACGATGAATCGTGCCGTCGTGGTTTGCTCAAACTGGTAGGACAGCGCCGCCGCCTACTGGCATACCTGCGCAAAGTGGAGTACCCGCGCTACCTGAGCCTGACCGAGCAGTTAAAATCTGCGCAGAAAGTAAGGTTGTTGTTAGACCCTAAAGGTCTTGTAGATCTTTAGGGTCTCTTTTTAGACGTCCGCCGTCAGGAATTGAATAGTGCTGGCAACCAGGATCGCTTCCGTTGCCGCCGCTCTTCAGTCCCTGACCAGGCGGGAAACCATTCAAGGGGCTTGCGTTATTTGTCGTTGAAATTGAATCATAAACGTTTGCTGATATCGCGAAGTCCAACCCTTCGCGCTGTTTGCATTCCAACGGCAAACGTCGGCCCGCAATAGGAGACCAAATACATGAAACCCGAAACAAAGACCTACACCGCAACCGTAGGCAACCAGACCGTCACGGTTGAGACTGGCAAGCTCGCCAGCCAGGCCGGTGGTGCGGTCACTGTTCGCCTTGGCGACAGCATCATATTCGCCTCCGCCACCATGGGCGGCGTGCGCGAAGGGATCGATTTCTTCCCGCTCAGCGTCGATTACGAAGAGCGTTTGTATGCCAGCGGCAAGATCCCCGGCTCGTTCTTCCGCCGTGAAGGACGCCCCGGCACCGAAGCCATCCTGACCGCCCGCCTGACTGACCGGCCGCTGCGGCCGCTCTTCCCCAAGGGCATGCGCAACGAAGTACAGATCATCATGTTCTCGATATCGGCCGATGGGATCAACCCGCTCGACATTCTGGCGATCAACGCCGCTTCTACCGCCGTGATGATCTCTGACATCCCCTGGAACGGGCCTGTCGGCGCGGTCCGCATTGGACGGGTGGACGGCCAATTCGTCGTCAACCCCACGTTCGAGCAAATCGACGCGTCCGATCTCGACCTGCGCATTGCCGGCACCCGCGACGCCATCCTGATGGTGGAATGCGGCGCCAACGAAGTGCCCGAAGACGTTATGGTCGAAGCCCTGGAACTGGGTCACAAGGCCATGCAGCCCCTGATCGACCTGCAGTTCCAGATGCAGTCCGAAGTTGGCAAAGAGAAACGCGAAGCCACATACAACCTGCCCGACGAAGAGCTTGCCAGGCGCGTTTTCGAGCGCGTCAGCGGACCGATGCACGAGCTTCTTGACAGGCCCCTGACCAAGTCCGAGTTTTACGGTGGGATGACAACCCTCAAGGATCAGATTGTCGAGGAGTTTGGCACCGTACCTGAAGGCGCTAACGTAGAAGACTACCCCTCACTTGCCTCCATTCGAGAGGCGTTTGACGAAGCCGAACAGGCCATCGTCCGCGAGCGGATCCTGAGCCAGGGCAAACGCCCGGATGGCCGTGGGCCGAAAGACCTGCGCAACATCTGGGCTGAGGTCGACCTGTCCCCGAGGGCGCATGGCTCCGGCCTGTTCACCCGCGGCGAGACCCAGGTCCTGACCCTGGCGACTCTCGGCACTCTGGGCGAAGCCCAGGAAATCAATTCGCTTTCCCCAACGGATAGCAAACGCTACCTGCACCACTACAACTTCCCGCCCTATTCCGTCGGCGAGGTGCGGCCCCTTCGTGGCCAGAGCAGACGCGAGGTGGGGCACGGCGCGCTGGCAGAACGCGCCCTCGAACCGGTTATTCCGGCCGAGGAGACCTTCCCCTATACCCTGCGGCTCGTTTCGGAAGTCCTGTCGTCCAACGGTTCGACCTCGATGGCCTCCGTCTGCGGGTCGACCCTGGCTTTAATGGATGCCGGCGTGCCGATCAAGGCCCCGGTAGCGGGTATCGCCATGGGCCTGATCAGCGACGAGAATGGCCGCTATCAAGTGCTGACCGACATCCAGGGCACCGAGGACCACCTGGGCGATATGGACTTCAAGGTGGCCGGCACCTCTGAGGGCATCACTGCCCTGCAAATGGACATCAAGATCAGCGGCCTGAGCGCCGAGATCATGAAAGAAGCGCTTGAACAGGCCCACGTGGCCCGCCAGGCGATCCTGGACAAGATGCTCGAGGTCATTCCCCAGCCGCGCGCCGACCTGAAGGATACCGCGCCGCGCATTACCACCGTCAAGATCCCGGTGGACAAGATTGGCGCGCTGATCGGGCCCGGTGGCAAGAACATCCGCGCCTTGCAGGAAGAGACCGGCACTAAAATAGACATCGAGGAAGACGGCACGGTCTACATTGCGGCTGTGGAAGGCGCGGGCGCCAAATTGGCCATCGAACGCATCCAGGCCCTGGGGGAAAGCCCCGAGATCGGGCGCATCTATACCGGCAAGGTGGTACGGATCGAACCCTTTGGCGCCTTCGTAGAAATATTGCCCGGCACCGATGGCCTGGTCCACATCTCCCAGCTCGATACCGAACGGGTGAACTCGGTCGAGGACATCGTCGGCATGGGAGACGAAATCACTGTCATGATCACCGATATCGATCCGATGGGCAAAATCCGCCTTTCGCGCCAGGCCGTGCTCGAAGGCTGGAGCGCTGAAGAAGCCCGCGAGCACGACAAACCTCGCGGCGGCGGTGGCCGATCCGGTGGTGGTCGTCCGGGTGGGAGCCGCGGTGGCAACGACCGCGGCGGCGGTGGTCGTCGCGATGATCGCCGTGGCGGTCGCCGCTAGTCGATCGGGGACTTGAAACCAACCAGGGAACGGCCTATGTGCCGTTCCCTGTCTTTGATTAAAGATCACATGCCAGATTTCTTTGCAAAAACCAGGCAATACCCGCGCCAGTTCTGGTTGCTGTTCTGGGGCATGCTGTTGAGCACGATTGGCTCGAGCATGATCTGGCCTTTTCTGATGGTGTACGCCAGCGAGCGGCTTAACCTGCCCCTGACCCAAACAGCCACGCTCGTGACCCTCAACTCGGCCGCCAGCCTGGTCATGACCTTTGCCGCCGGCCAGATCACCGACCGGGTTGGGCGCAAGCTGGTCATGGTCGTCAGTTTGTTGGCGAATGCGGTGGTGTACCTGTTCTTCAGTCACGCGGCTACGTATGCCCATTTTGCCATTGTGATGGTCCTGTTGGGCGCTTGTAACCCGCTCTACCGCGTCGGGGCGGATGCCATGATGGCTGATTTGATCGTGCCGGAAAAACGCGCTGACGCCTATTCCGTCCTGCGCATGAGCAACAACGCTGGCATCGCGATTGGACCCGCGGTTGGCGGCTTCCTGGCAGCAGTTTCACAGTACCTGGCCTTTTATATCGCCTCCGCAGGCCTGCTCCTGTTCGGGATTCTGATTTTGCTGTTTGCCAGAGAAACGCTTCCAAAAACGGAAGCAGGCCCAACGGTCGTGAAAGAGCGTTGGGGCGGGTATGACCGCATCTTCAGGGATTGGCCTTTTATCACCACGGTCATCAACATCACCTTCGGCTTGATTACAGCCTCTTTGATGTGGGTCTTGCTGCCGGTCTATGCAACGAAAGTGGTTGGCATCCCAAAGCAGTTGTATGGCTTCATCCCCACCACAAATGCCCTCATGGTCGTCTTCTTACAAGTATTGGTCACCCAATGGACCAAGAAACGCCCTCCCCTGCGGATGATCGCGCTCGGCATGCTTTTCTATGCGGTTGGCGTGGGAAGTGTGGTTCTGGGAACCAGCTTCTGGGGATTTTGGATCAGTATGGTTATTATCAGCTTTGGAGAGCTGATCATCGTTCCAACCAGCAGCACCTATGTGGCGAATCTGGCGCCGGCTGACATGCGCGGTCGCTACATGAGCATCTACGGGTTGACCTGGAGTCTCTCCATCGGCATCGGTCCTCTGCTCGGCGGCTTCCTGAGCGACAGCTTCGGCCCGACAGCCACCTGGATTGGGGGTCTCGTAATCGGTCTCGTCAGTGCCCTGACGTTCTTCTTAATCGAACGCGCCTTCGATAAAAAGCAAATCTCACCGGAAGCAGCAGCCTGAAAATCGGCCCGCTAATACAATTCTATCAATTCTCCTACAAACCTTTTACGATTCTTCAATCTTCTTTTAAGTATCATCTGGTATTTTTAATCCTATAGAACTTACGCAGTTCACGGAAAGAACTCAACGACAAGGCTGGCGTGCTGCGCGCCAGCCTTGTCGTTGAACTTCTCCCATTTACTCGCGTAATTGCCGACGTATCAAAAATTGTAGAGAGTTATGGAGAATACACATGCCGGGAGTTTTCGACGTTGTTCTTGCCAGCAATGATATGAGTTTGGACCGTGTCCTGGGGGCAGGATTGCCAGTGGCCCTGGTTTTTTATCCAAAGGAACTACCATCAGACCTGCGCCAGGATATGGATGACCTGGCGAAGCAGTATGCCGGGAAAGCGCTGATTGTGATGCTTGCGCAGAGCGATGCGCCGCAAGCGATCTCTCGTTTCGACGTTCGCCAATTCCCCACCCTGGTGACCGTGAAGGATGGGAAAACGATAACCCATCAGGAGAATGTCAGGTCGTCAGATCTAAAACCGCACCTTGCCTATCTTCTGGGCGAAGGCCCTAAGCCAGACGTTCGCAGGGTGGAACAGGCGAGTACGGGTTCCCGGCAGGCAAGCGCCAATGTTCCCGTTCCCGTAAACGAGGGCAATTTCGACAGTGAAGTCCTGCGCGCGGACCTCCCCGTGCTGGTGGACTTCTGGGCCCCCTGGTGCGGTCCCTGCCGGATGGTAGAGCCGACCCTAAAAAAATTGGCGCATGAACAGGGAGATGTATTGAAAATTGCGAAAGTGAACGTCGACGAAAACCCGGGTCTGGCCGCCAGGTACGGCGCGATGAGTATTCCAACCATGATCGTAGTGGTCGACGGTCGCGAAGCCGATCGTTGGGTTGGCGCGTTGCCTGAGAACGCGCTTCGCAGTCGGGTGGCGCGTTGGATCCAACCGAAACGCCAGACGGCTTGAACTATCAAATGTAGAAGGTGAAAAATATGATTTCTTCCTCTCAAAAACGGTTTCAAGAACTACAATCGCGCTTCGTCGAGCTTGAACAAAAATTGCCCGATACCACCGAGAAAGAAGCCCTCTCGGTTTTGCATGGAATGATCCAGGAAAGTATACGAGACGGGCAGGCTGCCCCATCGGAGAACGGCGGAAGCCAGACGTCTGACATGACACTGGAACACATTGCCAATCTCTATAAAGAAGCCCCAGCCATGGAAGGCGAGGCAGAGAACACTGGCCTATCTGTCGGCACAAAAGCGCCCGATTTCGCGCTCCCCGACGCCAACGGAGACCTCGTCCAGTTGTCGGATTATCAAGGGAAGAACGTGGTTCTGGTGTTCTACCCACTGGACTGGAGTCCGGCATGCAGCGATCAGTTGAGCCTCTATGAGGAGGACATCGAGGAGTTTGAACGCGCCAATGTCCATTTAATAGCTATCTCGGTGGACAGCATTTACAGCCACGGCGCCTGGGCAGCAGTACGAGGATTAACTTTTCCTCTGCTGGCAGATTTTCATCCCAAGGGGGAAGTGGCCCGCCAGTACGGCGTTATGCGCGATTCCGATGGTTTTGCAGAGCGGGCGCTTTATATCATCGATGCCGATGGCAAGATTCGCTACGCTCATGTATCTCCCCAGCTGGATCATATCCCTGATATTTACGAACTACTGGATCAATTGGAAAAACTCCAACCCAGCGCGAGCGGCACCGGTACCAAGTAAGGAGGCGATTATGTTTACATCAAGGCCATCTCGCCAGGGCGGATCAAGCAATGCCCAGGTTGTAGTGTATGGGACGAATTGGTGCGCCCATACGCAGAAGGTCCGCCGCTATTTGGATCGATTGGGTGTCCCCTACAATTATCGCAACATGGAAACCGATCAGGCTGCGGCCCGCCAGGTACAATGGTGGACCGGAGGCTCGCTCAGCCATCCCACTGTACAAATTGGAGGGCAAATTTTAGTTGAACCCAGCCTGAATGAGTTGAATTCGACGTTGGCGAGATTCGGTATTATTTGATAGGCTCTTTGGGAATTTCCGTGGTGAATACCCGGATTTGGGGGTGCGAGCGTGCGCCGTAGGGACACGCTCGCACCCCCAAATCCGGCCCCTTTCACGCGAAATCCTGGAGAACCAATTTGATATTGGTGAAGACAAACTGAATTAAGGAGTACAATTTAAAAGAACAAACTCCCGCTGAAAACAGTGGGAGTTTGTTTTATCTGGACCGGACTATTATTTAGCCAGCTGTGCCCGCGCCGCGCCGTCCGGATAGCTTTCATCCGTGAGCAGCAAATAATAGTGGGCCGGGTGTCTTTGGATATCGTGCGCCAGGCTGTTTTCAATATTAACACAGCCACTGACGTTGTCATCACCAAGCGGTCCCCAATCCGGGTTCAGGTCTACCACCAGCGGGCCGTTCTCCCCAAGAGGGGCATGATAGATGCCCGCGCTTGTCGGCGGCCACTCACTACCCGACGGATAGATAAAAACCCGGATCCAGTAGCAAATCTGGGCATGCCCGGCGTTTACATCAATGGTTGCTTCGCCGAACATGTTCGGGTCGCCGGTCCCGGCGGGAACCACCTCATGCTGGTCCAGATACAGGAGCTTGGACTTCCCCGCTTCAACGCTGAACAAAGGAGCCAGCGCCAAGATGAGCACCAACGCAAAACCAATAAATAAACTCTTACGCTTCATTTTCGTCTCCTTTCAAAATCGTATCGACCGACCTACTTCATCAGAAATCGAATGAACCGAGGGAACCGAGGATGAAACATTGAAATGGTTTGGTGCTGTTCCTCCTATTTCTATCTGGAGGGCGGTGTCCCCTATAAGAATATTTTAGGAAATAAAAATGAAAGGGGGATGATATAAATGTTACGAATTTCTTACATCCACCCAGAGCAGCCGTACGTGGCTGACGTTCGAGCACGGGGAAAGCTGCCATGCAATTTTCAATAAACTGGATGTTGAATTCCGATCTCCGGAGTGCTATACTGAGATAAATAATCCATCATAATACAATCTAATTCATCGCAATTTCACCGGCAAAAATCCAGGTCGCGATTCAACCAACTCTGGATTCACGCTGACTCGCTATCTATTTGAATATCATGATGGTGAAGTTTCAGAGTCGAAAGGGATAAATTCATGAAGAAAAATCACAATTTTTATCCATGCTTCTGCGCCTTTATTCCCCCGCATGTTCTCGAACATATGGCGAAGGCAAGCGAAGCAGTTGTCGGCGAAGAAGTTCGCGAAGCAGCCCGGTTGAGCATGATTCAGGACAATCAGCTCCGAACTGCTCGAGCAAGCCAGATATCCGATGTGGCCACATTCTTTGGAACGACTGAGACCATTATGGCACCTCCTCCAGGGACCGCGGGCCGGGAGGTGTTTAATGCAGGTCACCAATGGGGTCAGCCACCGCCCTATATGTTGGCCCGTGGCGAGGGCGATCCGGTTTTTGGCGATGATTCCGTCAACGCCGCCTACGATGCCGGCGGAGCGGTGCGTGATTATTATAAGAATAAGCTTGGGCGAAACTCGATTGATAACTTGGGGATGAATCAAACTCACATTGTCCATTTCGGTGTGAATTACATGAACGCCTTCTGGGACGGCACGAAAATGACTTACGGTGATGGTGATGGCGCCATCTTCATGGATTTTTCGAAAGATCCGGATGTGATCGGCCACGAGTTGACGCACGGCGTTACCCAACACACTGCCGCCCTAAATTACTATGGCCAATCCGGCGCGTTGAATGAGTCCATGTCAGATGTGTTTGGCACAGTGATTCAGCAATCCATCGACGGAACAACTGCCCACGATGCAGACTGGCTGATTGGCAATGGCATCATGGGTCCTGAATTGTACGGAGAAGCGCTCCGTTCGATGAAAGCTCCTGGGACCGCTTACAACAACTACCTCATGGGAGTCGATCCACAACCGGATCACATGAACGATTACTACTTTGGCGCGAACGACAACCAAGGCGTGCATATCAACAGCGGCATTCCAAACAAAGTGTTTTACTTGGTGTCAATGGACATTGGAACGGATAAAGCCGCCCTGATCTGGTATACGACGCTACAGAAACTCTGGCCAGACGCCTTATTTAATGATTTCGCCTTTATGCTTGCCGAATCAGCAAGACTGCTTACGAAAAATGGACAAGTCCCGGTTGGCACCACCCAGACTGTCCGGGCAGCATTGAGAGAAGTTGGATTGTAAAGAGGATCGCTCTTAAACCAAAATTGCGCCACGGAGGCGCAATTTTGGTTCTTGTAAGCTGATCACCGGCAAAGGCAGAAAAAAACGCTAGTCCTTCCAAAGGCTATCGAACCCGACCTCGTCGAACCACGCTTCCCAGGGCGCCAGCCACTCCTCTTCCAGCATCGTTCCAGGATTTTCTTTCAGGGCAACTTCATTTCCAGCCTCAAGCCGGGCCGATCCTAAGCTCAAACCGCCTTTTGCACCGCTATGAATGGCAATCTCATCACCAGGTTCGAGTACTGTTTTCATAAACCTCGGTTGCCAGTTTATGAGCAAAATTCGTCCACATGCTGGACAGTACCACTCCTCTGCGCCAGAGGTATGCGTTTTCCCTATAACCATTTTATGTTGTTGTTGGTTCATCTTGAGTCTCCTTCCATAATTGACTGTTGAAACAAAACTTTCTCTAATTTTTAAAAATGTGACTTCGGTGATGTGCCAACAACCCTGTCCTCAGGAAAATAGCAAGAATTCGCTTATAGATCTTCGATCATAAACAAGATTTGGACAAAAATCCGAAATGCTATGCCCTTGCAATTAATGAATGCACCAAAAAAATAACTGCGCGTGTGCCACACAGCTACTGTACTCAAACTAACCTTATCTTCCTATGGGGATAGTTCCCAAATTCAATGAGGAAGATGCATGTAAAATGTTAGGAGAATTCCTAAGGAAAGTGGGGTTTTTCCCTTGAATGATAGAAGATTTGCATTAGTGAGCCAATTTCACTTCTAATTTCTTCTTCACCCCTGGCCATTCTGTATCCAGAATGCTGTAGTACACAGAATCGCGATAACGCCCATCTGGCAAGACCATATGGTTACGCAACACGCCTTCCTGTTTCGCCCCAATTCGCTCGATAGCACGTTGAGAGCGCTCATTGCGCATGTCGGTTTTGAACTGCACACGGATACAGTTCAACGTTTCAAAGGCATATTGCAACAAGAGATACTTGCACTCTGTGTTCACCGCGGTTCGCTGGAACTCCAGCCCGTACCAGGTGCCACCAATCTCAAGGCCGCGATGTTCTGGCGCCATATTCAAGTAGCGGGTTGCCCCCGCCAGGTGCCCGGATTTAAGATGTATAACAACGAAGGGTAGATCAGGCCTGGAAAGGATATCTTGCACCCAAAGCCGGACATCATCTTCCGAACGCACTTCGCCGTATAACATGTGTTCCCAAATGCTGTCATCCAGTCCAGCGGCAGTCAGGCCCGGAACGTGCGTTTCTGACATCGGCTCCAGCCGGACGTACCTACCAGTCAATGTTACCGGAGTTCTCCAATCCATCATGGCTTCAACCACTCCTTTTCGGATTTGTCCTGCGTGGGCAGATAGGGCATTTGCGGCCCATCTATTTCTAAAAATTCAGCCAATGCGGCACGCATTGCGGTGCGGTCATCCCAAGAATACTCGGTTTTTCCAAAACACATGGACTGCTCGTGTCCTTTGCCACAGGAAAGGACGATATCTCCAGGATGGGCCAGCTTCAACGCAAATTTGATCGCTTCCCCCCGGTCCGCTACCCGCCAAAAGGTCTCCCCTTCGCGCCCTCCCCGGGAACGGGCACCTGCCGCCATTTCGGCGAGGATTCCGTCCAAGGACTCGGTTCGGGGGTCCTCTGCGGTCAGCACCGTTAAATCCGCCAGTTCGGCAGCAGTCTCCGCCATCATACGGCGCTTTTCTTTGTCCCGCAAGCCCGCCGAGCCAAAAACCGCAATCACCTTTCCCGTTCTCTCTGTTATCCCCTGGTTGTCAAGCATCTCCCGGGCCGTTTCCAGGGTGACCTTCAACGCATTGGGCGTATGTGCGAAATCTACGATGGCGGTGAAATCCTGTCCAAAATCGATCACTTCCATGCGTCCCGGGATGCCGGGCAGCGCTGAAATTCCTTTCGCGGCGATCTCCGGATCAATTCCTAATCCGAACGTAGTTGCGCACAGCGCTGCCAGACAGTTTGAAATATTGTATATACCGGTCAGATTTACCCTTATACTTACACGCAGTTGGGTGTTTTTTGCAACAAAATGCATTCTTCTCGAGTTGTACTTAACATCAATGGCCTGAACGTCTGCTCCTTCGCCCAGTCCATAACTCAACTTATTTACTTCCACAAACGAATCCAAAAATTCAAAGGATTGGTCATCCCGGTTGAGAACCGCCAGGCGCGGGTTTCCCTGCGGTTTGGGCCCTGTCCTTTCCAGGCTCCTGAAGAGGCGCGCTTTTGCCGCACGGTAATTTTCGTAAGAACCGTGTTCATCCATGTGCTCGTGGGTGATGTTCGTCACCACGCCAATATCAAACTCGCAGGCATCCACACGGTGCTGTGCCCAGCCATGAGAGGTGGTCTCCAACACAACGTGCGTCAGACCGGCCTCTACCATTTTGGCCAGATAACGTTGGACATCATGGGCGTCCGGCGTGGTGACGTGAAATCCGGTGTCCAGCACCGCGTTCCCGATCACCGCATTGACGGTGGAGATCATGCCGGTTTTGTATCCGGCTGCGACCAGGATATGATAGATCAGGTTACAGGTGGTGGTTTTCCCGTCCGTGCCGGTTACACCGATTACCGTCAGTTGGCGGCCCGGCCAACCATAAAACGCGGCAGCCAGGTAGGTCAAAACTTGTCGCGGATTCTCAACGCGGATATAAGGAACAGGTAAGGCTGCTATGTTCTTCTGTCCCACCACCGCCAATGCCCCATTCTCAATTGCTTTGGAAATGTAACTGTGCCCGTCCGCCAAACCACCTTGCATGGCAACAAACAAATCTCCGGGTTTGACAACGCGGCTGTCGATTGCTATCCCTGTAATGGTGACGTTGGAAGATATGGCGGGAAATATTTCGAAAGGAAAATCTGAAAACAAATTGGATAATTTTTTTTCACGCATTGTTTCGTTTTACCATATTATAAAAAAGTTCTCTAGGATTTCGCGTGAAAGGGGCCGGATTTGGGGTGCGAGCGTGCGTACGCACGCTCGCACCCCAAATCCGGGTATCTATTATGGAAATTCCCAAAGAGCCAATAAAAAGACCTGACAGGTTTCAAAACCCTGTCAGGTCTTCGTTGGATCGATTTCGTTTATTTCAAGTTTTGGCGCAGGCCATCCAACTTGCCAGCCACAGAGCCGTCGAGAACTTTCTCACCTACTTTAATAACCAATCCACCCAGGATGGACGGGTCCACGCGGAAAGAAACCGCCTGCGCGCCGACCTTGGACAGGACGTCTTTCTTGACGGTCTCCTGCTCACTCTCGGTCAGCGGCAACGCGCTGGTCACCTCGGCCGATTCGCCCTTAAAATTTCCATCCTCGAGCACAACCACCTTGCCAGATTTGACTCCGGAGAAAAACTCCTCCAACAATGCGCGCTGGCGCTTCTCGTCTAGAGCATCTCCGACCAGCTTGTGAGTTGCGGCGATCGATAAGGCTGCCACCTGGCCGCGTAAGTCGCCTAAAATGCGGTTTCGCTCCGCTTCCGCCTCGTTCAAAGCAGTTTCGTGCGCCTGGGCGGCTTCGGTTTCGGCCTCGGCCTTGACTTCTTTGGCAACGCCTTGCGCGCGTTCCGTGGCTTCACGGACCACTTTACTGGCCTGTGCCTGCGCATCCGCAATAATCTTGGCGGCTTCTTTTTCGGCGGCAGCACGGGCTTCAGCTGCCACGCGGGCATCTTCCAGTCCCTGGGCTATTGTCTGGCGTCGTCTATCAAGCAAGCCAAGAATTGGCTGGTACACCCAGACACGCAGGACGACAAACAAAATCAAGAAGTTGATGATCTGGAGTAACAGGTACCCCAGATTCAAACCTAATTGTTCCAATGTAACCTCCTCCCGTTCTCAGGCTTAGAACACGAACAGGATCAATAGAGCGACAACCAAGCAGTAAATCGCTACGGCTTCGGCAAAGGCGATGCCAAGGATCATGTTGGTCTGAATGGTGCCGGTCGCATCCGGGTTGCGGCCCATGGCCTGGACCGCACCACTGGTGACGATACCAATGCCAGCGCCAGCGCCGATGGCCCCAATCATGGCCAGGCCTGCACCGATCAATTTGCCGAGGATGGCAGCAGCTTCTAATTCCATTTCGAAATACCTCCGTTTCAAGTTTCGGGCGGGGGAACCGCCACAATGTATGGTGTGTTTCCCGGGCGCGAGTCCGCCCGAATTACGCGAGTGCTTCTTCTTCGAGGTGTTCGCCGTGACCTTGCGTGGCTTGAGCCATAAACGTCATGGTCAGCATACCGAACACGATGGCCTGGATCAAGCCAACGAAGAACTCTAGCATCAGGAAGCCGACCTGGAAAAAGCCCAGACCACCTGCACCCAGCAGCGCTCCCATCACGAACAACAGGACCGAACCTGCGAAGATGTTGCCGAAAAGACGGAAGGCAAACGACAGAACCTTCGAAAATTCGGAAATCAATTCCAGCAGACCAACCACAAAGTCAATTAGACCAAATATGGGTACGCTGAAAAATGTTTTTACATTGAAGAACTTTGTGAGGTAACTCAGCCCTTGCGCTCGGAAGCCGATAACCTGCACCATGACCACAGCAATCAAAGCCAGGGCTACCGTGAAGTTCAAGTCAGTTGATGTTACACGCACAAAAGGAACAAGCGTGTATCCCTCAGGCTCCCCGCCCTCGACTGCGTGGGCTTCGACCTGCTCTTCCGGTGCCGGAACGATCGTCTCTGCCCAGCCTAAATCCTGGACGGCATACTCTCCATGTGGCTCGATGATGCCAATACTATCCACACCGGGAAATAGCTCCATCCAGTTGACCACGAGAACCAGGAGCGTGATGGTTGCAAACCAGGGGAAGATCGCTCTCGTCCACTTTCCGGCAGTGCCTTCGGTTAGATTGTAGAGCGCTTCCAACAAAGCTTCCACGGCGCCGGAAATCCCCTTCGGCACCAGGGCTCCAGTCTTGACAGCCCGGTTGACAAAAAAAGCAATTACGATCAGAACCAGGTCCGCAATCAGAACCGCCAGCAGCGTGTTGGTCATGTAAATCTCGCCGATCCCGGGGATGGTAAACAGGGGGGCATGACTTATCACCTCTGCCGGCAGCTGGACATGGGGCTGGAGAGGCGGGTATAAGTTGGCCGCATACACGCTTACAACGATTAACGCAAGCACGATCCAGCGATTTGCACCCCAGCGCCATCCACCTTTCTTTTCTTGGTTTTCACTCACGGTCAGCATCCTCCTCAAAGTTGGGGGTTGTTGTTTTTTCTGAATTTTGTGCTGGCTTAATACGGCTGGTGGCTGCCTTCACCAAGCGAAACATGAGGAAGAGCGTCACCGGCACGCTGCCGATTAAGAGAACGATTGTAAAGAGTGGCCTGGTGCCGAAATTACGGTCCAGCCACAGCCCCGCAAACAGAGCAACGAAAATGATAACAAGGGTCAGACAGCCCACCTGCCCGGCGATCGATGCCAGCGTCAGGTTCATGGCATATTGGAAACGGTCTTTTCCCTGTTTCTCCGGCTGGCTCATTGGTTTGCGGATTATATCACAAGGGTTTAACGAGCGTCAATTAAAAGAGGTTCAACGCCGCCGCGCCGGAAAGACCGAACCACGGTGCAAACAAGGTGCCGACCAGTAAAATACCGGCGGTGAGCACCACCAGGCCAATGGCGTATGGTCGCGTCAGTGGGATGGGATGCGCTTCCTCGTTCTCTCCTTCCATTCGATACAGGTAAACAAACTTCAACACTGTCAAATAGTAGTAAAGGCCTACGATGGAGTTGAGAATTCCGACGACTGCCAACCAGACCATGTTGACCTGTACAGCCGCTGCAAAGACAAACACCTTGGCCACGAATCCGCCAAAGGGCGGCATCCCTGCCAGCGACAGGAAGGCTACCAGCATCGCAATTGCCAGTCCCGGAGCGCGTCGGCTCATCCCGGCGTAATCCTTGATCTCATCCGATCCGGTAATGCGCCCAAAGGCCATCACGATCCCAAAAGCCGCCAGGTTGGTCAGAATATAAGCCAGCAGGTAGAACACCACGCTGGTCACACCTAGTTCAGAAACTGCTACAACGCCGATCATGGCATAGCCGGCATGTGCAATAGAGGAATACGCCAGCAGGCGCTTGATGTTGGTCTGCTTCATCGCTACCAGGTTGCCCAGGGTCATCGTGATCGCCGCCAGAACCGCCAGGATGGAAGCCCAATCGTAGGCAATAGAGGGAAAAACAACGATGAACAGTCTCGTAAGGACAGCAAATCCGGCAGCTTTTGAGGCTGTGGAAAGGAAACCGGCTATCGGAGTTGGCGCGCCCATATATACGTCAGGAGCCCAGAAGTGGAACGGGACAATCGAGACTTTGAAACCCAACCCTACTACGATAAGGACTACGAGCCCCAGCGCAACGCCGATGGGCAATTGGCCTGCCACCGTCATGGACGCCAACTCGTACAGGTTGGTGGTCCCGGCAAAGCCGAAGAGCAGGCTGAAACCATATAGCATAACGGTCGAGGTCAGGGCGCCGTAAAGCAGGTATTTGAACCCGGCTTCGGTGGAGCGCTGGTCCGACAACATAAAACCGGCCAAAACATAGAGAGGGATCGAGGTGGTTTCGATTGCCAGATAGAGCATGATCAGGTCGGCGGAAGCAGCCATCAGGCACATGCCGAGCGTGGATGCTATCAGGAGAACGTAAGCTTCGCCCCGTTTTCCCATTGTCTCATGGTCCATCATGAACAGGGCCGTGACCGCCGCGCCGAAGATGAACATCATCTTGAAGAAGAAGCCCAGCCAATCAAAGCGCAGCATCCCGCCAAAAACGATCGACGGCTCTCCCGGACGGCCTGCAAACAAACTTACCAGCAGGATCGCCAGCAGACCACCGGCCGTGAGCCAGCCGGCGTTGCGGCGGCTTTCCCCTTTCCAAAAGGGTTCTACCACCAGGAGAAGCACGCCTAGCACGAGAAGGAGTATCTCTGGGAGGATCGAGAAGACCATGGTTGGAGTGTATAACATTTATGCACCTCCCAAAAGACGCAGGATATTTTCGACGCCGGTTTGCACCATCGGCACCATCAGGGCCGGGAACAGGCCGAGTGCAATCATCAGGATACAGACTGTAACAATGGCGACTTTATCCAGGACGTTGACGTCCGTGATGTGCCCCTCGAGGCTTTCAGGCATTGGTCTAAAGAAGACATCGCGGATGTTTCGCATGATATAAGCGGCCGTGATAACGATTGAAATGCTGGCTATGATCGCAACCCAGGGCTGGATTTGCCAGACACCCATGAAAATGGGGAATTCGGCGATAAAACCGGAGAAACCGGGCATGCCCATCGAGACCAGACCACCGATGATAAACCCGATCGTAGCGAACGGCATTACCTTGCTCATACCGCCCAGCTCAGGGATCTGGCGGGTGTGTGCACGGTCATAGATCATACCGGTAACAGCAAAGAAGAGGGCCGTCATTATGCCGTGTGAGAACATCTGCAGGCCTGCACCGGTGAGACCGGTCTTGTTCAATGTAGACAGGCCAAGCATGACCAGTCCCATATGCGACACCGACGAAAAACCAATCATGTATTTCATATCTTCTTGCATGAAAGCGATAAACGCGCCGTACACCACAGCAATGGCGGCAAACGCCATAATCAGCCAGGACCAGTACTGCGCGCCTTGCGGCAGAAGCATAATGCCAACGCGCAAAGCAGCAAAAGCGCCTAATTTCATCAATACGCCAGCATGGAACATGGAAACGGCTGTCGGCGCCGCAACGTGGCCGTCAGGCGACCAGTTGTGGAAGGGCCAAATACCGCCCAGCACCGCAAACCCAAGGAAGACCGGCAGGAACCAGATGATTTGGAATTGTTCCGAAAGGCCGGCGGTTTCCAGGTGGAGCATATCAAAGGAGAGTACACCCGTGTTCTGATAAGCAACCCAGTATATGGCTAGCGCGCCGACCAGGGCCACCACCGAACCGATGAACAGGTACAGGGTGAGCTTCATGGCCGCGTATTCGCGGGTCACGACCCAGCCCCAGATAGCGATCAACAGGTACATCGGGAAGACCGCGATTTCATAGAAGAAGAACAACTGGAACAGATCCAGGGCGACAAAGACGCCGAACACGCCGCTGGCCAGGATGAACAGAAAGGCGAAGAACTCGCGAGGGCGGTCGTTGATGCCCCAGGAGATCAGCACACCGGTAAACATGACTACACCCGTCAACAGCACGAGCGGGGCGCTCATGCCATCCACGCCGACGTGGTAACCGATGCCCAGCGCCGGCAACCAATTGTATTGTTCCTGGAATTGGTACCCGCCTGCGCCCGAGTTATAGGTGAAGAACACCCAGATGGATAGCAGCAGGGCAAAAGTCGCCGCGGCCAGCGCTGTCACGCGCACTTCGTTCTTGCGCTCTGCCGGCATCAACAGGATCAGCATTCCTGCGACGATGGGGGTGAAAACAATAATGCTCAGTATCGGAAATGTCATGATCCACCTCTTAGAACAACGAAACCACGGCTTTATTGATCACGTTCAAGATCCAGGCTGGCCAAATGCCAATCCAAAGGATCATCACCATGAGCGGAGCCATGACAAGGATTTCACGGAAGTTGATCTCGGTCAGCCGATGCTCTCCATGCGCCCAGTGTTCGTTGAGCGGACCGTGCAACACAGATCTGATCCCTTTCAGAATGTAAGCGCCGGTGAACAACAAACCGAGCATGCTGATAGCTGTGTAAACGGTCAGGATCGGCCAGCTGCCCCGGACAACCAGGAATTCGGACACGAAGCCGTTCAAACCGGGCAAACCGAGAGAAGCCATGCTGGTGAAGATCAAGATGCCGCCATAGATTGGGACCAGCGGGAAGAGCCCGCCGAAATCGTTAAGGTTGCGCGTGTGCGTACGTTCGTATATCACGCCGACCAGGAAAAACATGCCCGCCGCCGAAAGCCCGTGGTTGAACATTTGCAAAATTGCGCCGTTCAGGGCTATTGGATAACTGGCCTGCACAACCGGGTCGGTAGAACCGTAGGCGGCGGCAGCGGCTGCGATGCCCAGCACCACAAAGCCCATATGGTTTACCGATGAATAAGCGACCAGGCGCTTGAAGTCGGTCTGGCCATAAGAGCCGAATGCGCCAAAAACAATAGCAGCCGTGGCGAGCAATGCCAACACACCGGCGTAGACAAGGGCCTGCTGCGGGTACAACGGCAGGATCAGGCGTAGGAAACCATAGGCGCCCAACTTCAAGAGCACGCCCGCCAGGATCATGGAACCGGCAGTCGGGGCTTCGGTATGCGCGTCAGGCAGCCAGGTGTGGAACGGCCACAGTGGGACTTTGACCGCGAAGGCGATCACGAAGGCCCAGAAGGCCACCGTTTTTACAGTATTTATATCAAGCCAGGCGGGAAGGTTCGCTAAGCTCGTAGCGGTCGGCCAAAGCTCATACAGGCGAGGCAGATCGTAGGTCCCAAACGTGACGCCCAACATCTGGACGGCCAGCAAAAGTCCCAGTGATCCCCCCATCGTGTAGATCATGAACTTCAGCGAGGCATAGTTCCGGTTGGCGCTGCCCCACTGGTTGATGAGGAAATACATCGGGACCAGGCCGATCTCCCAGAAGACGAAGAAGATCAGCAAATCGAGCGCCATGAAAACGCCCAACATGCCGGTCTCGAGGAAGAGGAATAGCATCATGTAGGGCTTGACCCGGTCAGTGATGTTGAAAGATGCCAGGATCGCCAGCGGCGTTAGCAGGGTGGTCAGCAAGACCATGGTCAGGGAGAGACCATCCACGCCCAGGTGAAAGGTGGAGTTGATCGCTTCGTACCATTTGTATTGTTCCTGGAATTGAAACCCAAACCCGTTCAGGTTGAAGCGCGTCCAGAGTAGCAAGGTAAGCGCAAATGGGAACAAACTCCCCACCAGCGCCGTCCAGCGGATAAGCTTCATTTCACCTGAGGGCAGGAATAAGATAACCAGGGCAAGCAAGGCCGGTGAGAAGAGGATCAGGCTCAAAAGATAGTTGTTGATGAAATCCATTATGGGCTCCTTACATCGTACCCGAAGGGTAGCGCCTATCGAACCAGCATGGAGAATAATATGCCGCCGACAATAATCAGCAGACCCAAAGAAGCCAGCATATATTGCTGTATGCGGCCCGATTGCAATGGCTGTAGGAGGCCACCAAACCACTGGGCTACGCGGGCAATCCCATCCCCAATAAGCTGGTTGATGATCAGCTTATCGAAGTAAGTGCGGATGGTTGTTCCGAGAAAGGCCGTCACTTTGCCAAAGGTATGTAAGATCCCATCGATCACGCCCTTATCCATCCAGCGATAGACGAACGTTTCAGCAAACCAGGTAGCCGGTTTGACAAACAGGAAACTGTAAGCCTCGTCGAAATACCACTTATTTTTCAAAACCGGGATTTGCAGCCTATCTTCCGCAGGAGAACTCACGCTGCGATAGATCAACCAGCCAAAGAAGAGCCCGCCCAGGGCCACGACCATGGATACGATCAACGGCACCCAGCTGAACGGAAGCGCGAGCGGGGGTTCGATCAAGGTGCTTCCCACAAACTCGTGGAACCAGTTCGGGAACAACCCGCCAATAAGGGGAAAATGCTCAGAAATCCCAACCCAGCCGTAAGTAATGGCAAAGAAAGCCAGCACGATCAGCGGGGTCGTCATCGTCCAGTGAGTTTCCTGGGCGTGTTCGGCTTCCCTGGTGCGCGGCTCACCCAGGAAGGTCAGCGTGATCTGGCGCATGGTGTAGAAAGCCGTCAGGAAAGCAGCGACTGCTAGCGTAATGAAGACAGTCATGTGCCCGTTGTGGAATGCGTCCGCAAAGATTTCATCCTTGGACCAGAACCCCGCGGTAAAGACCGGGAAACCAGAAAGCGCAAACCCGCCGATCAGGAAGGTCCAGAAGGTAATCGGCATCTTCTTACGCAGGCCGCCCATGTTGAACATATCCTGCGGGTCTGTGTGATGGTTGCCGGTGTGCAGAACCCCGTGTTCCATGCCGTGGATAACCGAACCAGAACCCAGGAAGAGCAACGCCTTGAAAAAAGCGTGTGTGATCAGGTGGAAGACTGCCGCAATGTACGCGCCAATTCCTAAGGCTGCGATCATGAAACCCAGCTGCGAGATCGTCGAATAGGCCAGCACACGCTTGATGTCGTTCTGCGCAACTGCGATCGTGGCCGCGAACAACGCCGTAAACGCGCCAATGAACGCCACAATGCTCATCGTGGGGGTCAAAGCCGCGCCCTCATGCCAGCCGGCCGTCAGCAGCGGGAACATGCGGACAACTGCATACACGCCAGCCGAAACCATCGTAGCAGCGTGGATCATCGCGCTGACCGGGGTCGGACCTTCCATCGCGTCGGGCAGCCAGACGTGCAAGGGCCACTGGGCCGATTTGCCGATGGTACCGATGAAGAGCAGCAACGCAATCGCGCCAGCCGCCGAAAGCCCCAAGAAGGCGGGCGTGGAAGCCAGCGCGCTCAGCGTTTCTTCGGTAAAAATTTGCCGGAAGGAAAGCGTGCCGGTTGCGCTGTAAAGGAAAGCGATCCCCAACAGCATGAACACGTCGCCGATGCGGGTGGTCATAAAGGCCTTGACGGCTGCATCCCGGGCGCTTTCCTTGGCATACCAGAAGCCGATCAGCAGGTACGAGCACAAGCCCATGATTTCCCAGCCGACGAACAGGGTCAGCAAGTTATCCGAGACCACCAGCGTATACATTCCAAAGGCAAACAGGCTGATGAAAGCAAAGAAGCGCGAATACATCGGCTCGATAGAAGGCACAGTATGGGTGTGGCCATGCTCGTCCGTCACGGTCGCGCCATGCGGTGGCAGACCTGGTCGGTCATGATCACCCTTGGGCTGGCCAAAATTCTGATAGCCAACGCTGTACAGGAAGATCATCAAAACCGTCCAGGCAACGAAGAACAACACCGCAGCCGAAACCGGATCGATCAAGACGCCGATGCGGAACCAGGTGTCGCCAGTAGGCAGCCAGGGAATTGAAGATTCGAACGGGTGCGCCCCAAAATGCTCGATGCCCAGCGCTCTGACGAAGATGATCATGCTGCCCAGCCACGAAAGAGCTGCAGCGCCAACGGCCACCGTATGGCTGAGCGCCTTATACTTGTTCGTGAACAGGACGATCAGGGCGAAAGCCAGGATAGGAGGAAGGGGAATTAACCAGATGAGAGTTTCAGTCGCCATAACGTGTCCCTACCACTTCATCATGTCGAGTTCATCGGCCACCACCGTCTTACGGTTGCGAAAGACCGAGATTACCAACGCCAGGCCAACTGCAACTTCTGCAGCCGCCACGGCGAAAACGATAATAGCAAATACCTGGCCGGTAATCCGGGCCGGGTCCAAATAGCGCCAGAAAGCGACCAGGTTGATATTCACCGCGTTCAGCATCAGTTCGATGCCCAGCAGGATGGCGATCGCATTCCGGCGGGCCAGCACGCCAAACAAACCCACGCTGAACAACGCGGCGGAGAGAATCAGGTACCAGGAAAGTGGGATCATGTTCGCTCCTATTTTCGGTTGAACGCGATGTAAACCGCGCCGACTAAGGCCGCTACCAGCAGGACAGAGGCCACTTCGAACGGCAGGACGAACGCATTCGGAGAGATCAATGCCTCACCCAGCGCGGCCACCGCATCGAACCCGGCCGGGAGGTCTGCTGAGGCTTGCGAGAAGCCGCTCCAGCTCGAGAGCAGGTACGCCAGCCCGCCGAACGTCAGCAGGCTCATCAGGGCAGAAACCCACCAATTCTTGTTCAAGCCAGGACCTGTGTCGCGCATTTCTCGACGGGTTAGCATGACCGCGAAGATGAACAAGATCGCAATCGCGCCGATGTAGATTACCACCTGCACCACTGCCAGGAAGCCGGCATTGAGGATGGCATATAACACTGCAACGCCAAACAGGGCAGAGACCAGCCACAAGGCGGCGTGCACCAGGTTGCGAGAACTCACCACCATCACAGCCGAAGCCAGGATAACCACTGCTGTTATTAGAAAGAGAATTGTCATATCTGTTCCTCCCGCCTGTTAATGCTGTGCCGGTTCCAAGGTCGGTTGAGAGGAGCCTTCCACCTTTTCGCGCTCCGTCCGGCCACGGCTGCGCAGGATCTCGATGGTGATCCAGGCGATCAGGACGTTTGACAGGAACATGCTGATGCCGATGACCCAGTTTGAAGTCCCGCGCAGAAGCGTGTTGAGCAGTGCGGTTACCATGAGGACAACCAGGGAGAGCGGCACCAGGAATTTCCAGTTGAAAGCCAACATATGGTCGATGCGGATGCGCATCAGAGTGTACTTGATCCACATAATGACCCAGTAGCCCAACAGCGCCTTGAAGAGCACGATCGCAGCCGCCACCAATGGACCCCAGTTTTCCAGCCCAAAAAAGTGGTAGCCGCCGAAGAATAGGATGCTCCAGAAGCCGCCGAAGGTGAAAGCGTGCAACAACTCGCCAGCGTAGAACCATCCGAACTTCATTCCGGAATACTCGATATGGAAGCCCGCCACCACCTCTGATTTGCCTTCGCTCAGGTCGAAGGGCGCGCGCCCTAGCTCCGCAATGGCGCTGATCAGGAAGATCAAGGCCCCCAGCGGCGAAAGGAAGACGTACCACATGCCCTGCTGCGCCTGGCTGATGCCGAGCATGCCCATCGTCCCGGCCAGGACGGTCGGGATGAGCAGGGCCACCACCATCGGGATTTCATAAGAAATCATGGCGGCCACCTGGCGGAAGGCGCCCAGCAAGGCAAACTTGTTGTTCGATGACCAACCCGCCATGATGATCGACAGGGTCCCAATAGAGCCGGCGGCCACCAGGTACAACAGGCCGACGTTCAGGTCCACGCCGATAATTTTTGGCGCCAGTGGGATGATCGCCCACAAGATCAGCACCGAGAACACCGAGAGGACCGGGGCCAGGTTGTAGACTACCTTGTCCACGCCTACGGGGGTGATGTTCTCTTTGATGAACAACTTGATGATGTCGGCAAAAGGCTGGATCAAGCCGAACGGACCCACGCGGTTCGGCCCCAGCCGGTCCTGGAAGCGCGCAACCACCTTGCGCTCGATCCAGACCAACAGGATATCGATCACCAGCATGATGCTGACCAAAATAACGATCCCGAGCAGGTTAATGAGCACGCTTGACAGGCCTTCAGCCAGGCCCCAGCCGCTGAAAAGACTCATCAACCAGTCAGCCGTCACTTGAATTGGGTCTTTCCAAAAATTCATGGAACGCTCCTTGCTGTATCATCCCCATTACGGATATCGTTTCCGCTGGGGGCACAAATAAAAGGCTGAAGAGGAGAAGTTTTCCTATCAGCCTTTCTGTTTCTGGAACTAAATCAAACCCACTCTAACGCGTCCTGGCGCCAAATATAGGTCAATCCGGCCAGGAGGATAAGGATAAAGACGATCCCCTCCAGTACCGCAAACAGCGGCAACTTTCCCAGGGAAATAGCCCATGGGAACAGGAAAACGGTTTCGACGTCAAAGACCAGGAAGACCAGTCCGAAAATGTAGTATTGCGCCTTGAACTGGACCCAGCTTTCACCGACGGTTTCCATACCACATTCGTATGTGCTATCTTTAATGGGGTTTGACTTCTTGGGCGAGATCAACCAGGCGAGAACCAACGCGGCAGCCGGGAGAGCCACTCCAACGATCAGGAAGAGTCCGATGTAAAGCCATTCATTTTGCATAAAGCACTCCCAAAGTTAAAGGATGGCCCTGTTTTGGGTCGCTGGCATTGTACCATATAGCCCAATCGGGGCGTACCAATGCTTGTCAATAAATCAGGTGATATTCGTCACGAATTTGTAGAGTACAGTAGCCGTATTTTTTGTGAAACTTCGCTATGATTTCTACCCAGTTCCCCTCAACTTTCTCCAAAACCATTTCAATATGTCGTCTACAAAGGGAAAACCCAAAACGCCGCCCAGCACGGACCCCAGCGCGCCGACCCCACGCGCCATGTTGCCATTGATAAATCCCAGAAAGGACGTGGACTTAATTTCCAAAAATTGGACAGAAACAGGGATACGACTTTCCTCCCCCCCGCCTTTTGGAACAAAACGCAGGTGCAGCCAGACAGTCCCCTCATACTTTCCCGATTTGTTGGGACGAACGCTCCAATAAAAAGTGGCCGCCTGACCCTGGGCTAACGGCTCGCTGATCGTCCCGGGCGGCTGTACTTCCATCCCGGCCATGTCCAGGCGCGCTTCAGCGATGACCTGATGCGTTTCATATAAATTGGGAATTTCAACCACCTCTCCCTTGACCTCATTCCCCTCCACGACCGCAGTCGGGGTGATGTTGCCCCGGTCGTCCACCTCCAGTTGCAAACGGATGCGGGTCGAGTTGCCCGTGCGCATGACCGGTGGGAATTCCAGCGTCAGCCGGCGCGACTCGGGGATGGCCGGCTGCGGTTCGCCCTCCCCTCCGCTTGCTTCCGGAAGCACCCCTTACCTGCGTCGGCTGCGGGACCGCTGCAGGCGACTCTTCAACAGCCGGCTCTTCCGGGGCAGCCGCTTGCGACGCCGATCCCGCCCCGCAGGCAAGGCTGGCCAGGACCAGGGCGAACCCGGCAAGGATCAGAGAAAGGTTTCGGCGTGGGCGCATCGTCGGTTCAGCAGACAGGCAAGGGTTCCGGGGAGAACGAGGAGGGCGTCGGCAATTGCATCTGGGCCGGCTGGACCGGTTGGGTACGGGTTTCATAGTCCACTGGCCACAGGCTCCACACCAGCATGGTCAAGGAAACGGCCAGGATCAGAAGACCCAGAAATATTCGGAGTTTCCGCGTCATATTAACAATTATACACGCTCGCGCCGCAACTTCCTTTAGGGGTTGGGTTCTTTGGGAATTTCCGCCGTAGGGGCCGCCAGTTTTCCCTGCAGCGAACGCGGGTCGAGGTGGTGGGGTGAGAGAAACCCGGATTTTGGGGGATCAGCTTACACAATTGTCATTAACGTCCGCTGCTAACAGAACCGTATGCTCGCGGACCTTGCGTTCCTGGCCAGAATCTCGATAATCGTAACAAGCATATTGTCCGGTGATTGTGCGGTGACAATGGGTTGACTGAGGTTGCTAGGGTTGACTGAACGGTGACTGTAGGTTGACTGAAGGATGACTGTAAGCAAGGCGTATCAGGCATAGCGTATCCTGAAGACAACAGCCATCGAAACCCGGCAGGCCGGGAACACAAAGGAGCATAGAACAATGGCTAAAGTAAATGGAAACCTCTTCATGGATCGGATGAGCGGCTCGGTCGGGGACCAGCTGATCATCCGCAGGATCAGGGGCGGGCAGACGATCATCTGCGCCAGGCCGACCTTCGGGCCGGACCGCACCTTCAGCGAGGCGCAGCTTGCCCGGCAGCAGGCCTTCCGGGAAGCCTCCGCGTATGCGAAGGAGCACAAGCGGGACTCCATCTACCTGTCCCTTGCGGAGGGCACGGCGCGGACCGGGTACAATGTGGCGCTGGGCGACTGGTTGACCCCGCCGCGGGTCCTGGAGATCGACCTGGACGGCTGGCACGGCGGGGAGATGGAACTCATCCGCGCCCGCGCGCAGGACGACGTCCAGGTGGCGAAGGTGAAGGTCGAGATTGCCGACGAAACGGGAGCCATCCTGGAGGCGGGCGGGCGGCGGAGGCCGGGGCGTTGTGGTGGGCGTACACGCTCACGCAGTCCCTGCACGGCGCGCTGACCGTGACCGTCACCGCCAGCGACCTGCCGGGACATGTGACCCAGGCGAGCAAAACCAAGATCCTGTCGGGCGAGTGAAACACAACTCCACCCATGGATGCATACAAAAAAACGAACGCGGAACCGCGTTCGTTTTTTTCTTCTTTTCAAGCGAACCCATCAAAGTAAGCAGATGCTCGCTAAAGTCGGCTGCTTTTATGGCTTGGAGACCTCCTCCAAGACTTCGCCAGACCTTTTCTCTTCTACATTGGTGGCCAGGTCTCCCAGGGAGACCACCCCAACAATGCGTTCGTTATCCCGGTCGAGAATCACCAGCCGACGGATCTGGTGCTCTTCCATCAGTCTTCCGGCTTCGCTCACGTCCTGGTCGCTATAACAAGTAATGACGGGTTGCGTGAACCAATCTTTGTCCAGGCTTTTCTTGGGATCTACCCCTTCTGCTACCAGGCGGATCACGATGTCGCGATCCGTCAGCACGCCCAGGAGTTGCTCGCCATCGTACACCGGCAAGAAGCCGATATCCCGGAAGCGCATCTTCTCTGCCGCAGTCTGCACGCTATCATCGGGATGAGCGAGCTCGACCTCGCGGGTCATGATCTCTTTGAGTTTCATTTTTGCTCCTTTGCCTGTTAAAGTTGTTTCAACGTGCGCCATAAAGTTTTGAAAAGCACTCGCTCTTCTATGAATATTATAGAGAGTTGCGCTCTCGAATTCCATCCTGAATATCCCTAGGATGGAGTAGGGTTCTCCCTGGCTCGCTTGCGCGCCTTTTCGACAGGAACTCCGGCTGTCCACCAGGATTCTGATAAAATTAAAAAAACAGGTACCTGCTCAGCCTGCATTTAGAGAGGTGGCAAAAACGGTGTGCGTGGGGCGTACGCCCCACGCACACCGTTTTTGCCCTACTTTTCTGTAAGCCTGAGCAGATACAAAACCAGATCCGTCCCAAAGGAACCCAAATGCCCCATTACCCGCCCGAACCCTTCCGCATCAAAGTGACCGAACCCATCCGCTTGATTTCGCGGCAAGAGCGCGAATCGAAGCTACAAGAAGCCGGTTACAACGTGTTCGCCGTCAAGGCGGAAGATATTTTCATCGACATGCTGACCGATTCCGGCACCGGCGCGATGAGCCAGGAACAGTGGGCGGCCATCATGCGCGGCGACGAATCCTACGCGGGCGCGCGCTCCTATCACCGCCTGAAAGCCGCGGTGGAAGATATTTTTGGTTTCAAACACTTTGTCCCAACCCATCAAGGACGGGCCGCAGAGAACATCCTGTCTGCGGTGCTGGTCAAACCGGGGAACTATGTCCCGTCGAACATGCACTTCGACACGACGGATGCCAACATCCGCGCCCGCGGCGGACGGCCCACCAACCTGGTGATCGAGGAAGCCTTCGACCCGGCAAACCCGCACCCGTTCAAGGGCAATATGGACCTGGCAAAGCTGCGCGCGTTCATCGAGCAGACCGGCGCAAGGAATATTCCATTCGGGATGATCACCGTCACAAACAACGCCGGCGGCGGGCAGCCGGTTTCGATGGAAAATCTTAAGGGGGTCGCTGCGCTCTATCACGAGTACGAGATCCCCTTCTTCATCGACGCTGCTCGCTATGCCGAGAATTCATATTTCATTAAATTACGCGAGAAGGGCTATGAGAACACACCGGTCGCTGAGATCGCGCATGAGATGTTCAGCCTGGCCGACGGTATGACCATGTCCGCCAAGAAGGATGCCATCGTCAACATCGGCGGCCTGCTGTGCCTGAACGATGAGTCGCTCTTTCAACAGGTCAAGAACGAACTGATCCTGCGAGAGGGCTTTCCCACCTACGGCGGCCTGGCCGGGCGCGACCTGGAAGCCATGGCGGTCGGCCTGTACGAAGGCCTGGACGAAACCTATCTCTCTTACCGGTTGGCCCAAACCGCTTACCTGGCCGGGCGAATCAACGAGGCGGGCATTCCCACCATCCAGCCGGCTGGCGGACACGCGGTCTATCTGGATGCGCACGCCGTGCTTCCGCACATTCCGCAAGGGGAATTCCCCGGGCAGGCCCTCGCGGTCGAGCTCTACCGGGAAGGGGCCATTCGCGGGGTGGAGATCGGCTCGGTCATGTTCGCCTATCCCGACCCGGACAGCGGCAATATGATTTATCCAAAACTCGAACTGCTGCGCCTGGCCATCCCGCGCCGCACCTACACCCAGACCCACCTGGACTACGTGGCCGCTTCCCTGGCGCGCATCAAGGACCGCGCGCCGGATGTGCGCGGATACAAATTTACCTACGCGCCTGAACTGCTGAGGCATTTTACGGCCCGTTTCGAGCCGCTTTAAGTTTAGGCCCTATCCCTTCCTCTCCGACGGGAAAAATACCGAAAATTGGGTTGTGAGCCCGCGTACGCGGGCTCACAACCCAATTTTCGGGCCTCCATCCCGATAGAAAACCAGAGGAACTGAGTTTACAGCGATTGATTTTATGCTATTCGGATGAAACTACCCGGTGTACTGGCTCTCCGCCGGGAGTGACTGCAAGTACAGCCAGATGGCCTTCAATTCATCATCGTAGAATTTACTGTAATCCTTCCAGGCCATGAACTGGTTGTCAAGGGTATGCCCTCCCGGCGTAACCCCGGTCCGTATGGTTGTGATGAACTGATTTTCCGTCCACGCAGCGAGCTCACCGCCTGGGGTCAGGTTGGGGGAGATCTTCTGGACGGTCGGATCAGGAAATGGACCGCCGTTCAGTTTCGGTCCATGACAGACGCGGCAATCATTGGTGTTGACCATGTACTCGCCATATTCCTTGCTCACTCCTGGCGCCAGTGCAGGAACGCTGGTCGCATGGCTGACAAATTCAACCGGTAACTGTCCCAGCATACCGGCGGCCAGCATTATTTTTGCCAGCGGCGTAAAACTCCGCCCGTGGGTGACATGGTCAACCGGCGGGACACTTTTCACATAGGCAATAATGGCAGCCAGGTCCTCGTCGCTCAAGTTTGCAGTGGAGACGACCGCCGGCATGAAGATAGGCTTGCCGCTGGGATCGATGCCATGCCGGATCGCGCGCACATAATCTTCCGCTGAAGTCGCTTCCCGCCCAAAACCGCCTTCGCCTGAAGTCAGGTTGGCTGAGTCGATGGTCCCCAGCGGCCCGGCGCTGAACCAGTTTTCGACGCCGCTCAAGTCCGCTCCGTGACATCCGGCGCACAACACCTCAGCGCGGTGTTTGCCGAATTCCAGGCTGGCCTCATCGGTGGGCAGTGCAAGATTGGACGCTGGGAAATCGTACGTTTTGGTCAGTCGGGCATTGCCGATAAAAAATAAGACAAGGGCTACGAGCAGGACCAGCCCAACCAACGAGCCAAGTCCGATGCCAATCCATTTGAACACCCTATTCATAAATGTATAACCTCCTTTGCCGTCAATTAAAATTGGATACAATCAATCCAAATATAATCTTCACACGGGAAAAATCAAGCCCCATTTGGGTGATTTTTGCCACTTTTTTATAATGCAGACTAGTAGTCACAAACTGGATTAGAATACACCAAACCTGATGCCTCGTTGGATAGACCCCTCCCCTGTCAACATACCCGCCTCCTTCCAGGACCTCGGCCTGCCCCCGCTCCTTGGGCAAACCCTCGTCCGGCGGGGAATCGTCACGCCGGACGAGGCGCGCGCCTTCCTCGACCCCGACTCGCAACCCCTGACGTCTCCCTTTGCGCTCCCGGGGATGCAGGCTGCCCTGGAACGCACCCTTTTGGCTATCCGCAGTGGGGAGCAAATTTGCGTGTGGGGCGACTTCGACGTGGACGGGCAAACCTCCACCGCCCTGCTGGTGCAGACGCTCCACTCTCTTGGCGGAGATGTTACCTACCACATCCCAATCCGCGCCATATCGTCACACGGCGTCCACATCCCGGAGCTGGCCGAAATCATCGACCGCGGCGCAACCCTGATCCTGACCTGCGACACCGGCATCAGCGCCCACGAGGCGGTCGAGTACGCAAGCTCGCGCGGGGTGGATTTCGTTATCACCGACCATCATGAACCAATTCTTCTCGCTGAGCGGAGCGGAGCGCAGTCGAAGCGCTTCGATTTGCCAGATGCCGTCGCAGTCGTAAATCCCAAGCTCCTGCCTGAAAATCACACACTCGCCACTTTAGCGGGCGTCGGGGTAGCCTACAAACTGGCAGAAGCGCTCTTAATCGAAAATCACAAATCGGAAATCACAAATCTTTTGGATCTGGTCGCCCTCGGCCTGATCGCCGATGTGGCCCTGCTGCGGGGCGAAACCCGAGCCCTGGTCCAAAAGGGCCTGAAAGCCTTACGCAACTCGAGACGATTGGGGTTGAAAACGGTTGCGGAACTGGCCAACCAGTCGCTGTCCCTGGCCACCGAAGATTACGTCGGCTTTGTGCTGGCGCCCCGTTTGAACGCCATCGGTCGCCTGGGCGATGCCAACCCGGCCGTCGAGTTGCTCCTGACCGGCAACCCGTCCCGCGCGCGCGTGCTGGCGGCCCAACTGGAGGGCTTGAACGCGCAGCGTAAACTGCTTACCAGCCAGGTTTACCAGGCGGCCGAAGCGCAACTGCGCGCGGATCCCTCCCTGCTAACCCAACCTGCCATCCTCCTGGGGAACGCAGCCTGGCCGGGGGGCGTGGTCGGCATCGTCGCCAGCCGGCTGAAAGAGCGCTACAACAAACCGGTCATCTTGTTCAACACCGCCGAAGGCGAGCCCGCGCGCGGCTCTGCGCGTTCGATCGAGGGGGTGCACATTACCGAAGCGATCGCCTCCCAAAAGGATCTGCTGCTCGGCTTCGGCGGGCATCCCATGGCTGCGGGGCTCTCCCTGGCGCAGGAAAACCTGCCCGCTTTCCGCAAGGGACTTGGTAGAACCATCGAAGATATGCTGGGAGAGGCAGCCTTCCAGGAACCGGCGCTGCAAATCGACGCCTGGATGTCCCTGGATGCGCTCAGCCTGGATCTGGCCGAATCCATCCAACAGCTGGCTCCTTTCGGCGCAGGCAACCCGGCGCTGACGTTCGCCAGCCGCAACCTGAGGTTGAGATCTGTGAGAAAGATCGGGCGGGGGGAAGAACACCTGCGCCTCAACGTGGAAAATGAAAACGGAAACCAGCAAAGCATCCTGTGGTGGGGCGGCGGAGGAGAAATCTCGCCGGACGCTTCGTCACCGCTCAACGCAGGCGGCAAGTTCGACCTGGCCTATTCCGTCCGCGCCAGCACCTATCGCGGCGAGAGACAGCTGGCGTTGGAGTTCGTCGACTTTCGGGTTGTGGAAGAAGCACAGGCTGAAGTAAGAGGAAAGAAGATAGAAGTTATCGATCTGCGGGCAAACGTTGAGCGGTTTTCGCGTTTATCCGTTCAGACCTATGCGGAGGGAGACGACAAGAAGATAACAGGCGGTGTGTACAGGAGTGGTTTACAGCCCTCCGATGAACTGGCAATTTACACTACGCCACCGGGTCCAACGGAGCTAAATTCCATTTTGGAAGCGGTTAAACCCAAGAAGGTGTATATCATCGCGCAAAATCCGCCCGTCGAAAAAGCCGACGCGTTCCTCAACCGACTGGCGGGCATGACGAAATTCGTGATTGCCAAAAAAGGCGGGGAAACGAAAATCCCAGACCTGGCCGCGGCAACCGCCCAACGGGAAGCCACAGTGCGGATCGGCCTGGAGTGGCTGGCGGCCGGGGGTCACGTAGCAGTTCAGGTCGAGGAGGATGCGGTTCTTTTGTCCCCGGGAAACGGCGAAGGCAATCCATACGTCCGCAAAGAGCTGTATATGGCACTCAAAGGCCTGCTGGAGGAAACGGCAGCCTACCGGAACTACGTTGCGACAACAAAAGACCCTGCCAGTCTATTCAACGGATAGGGCCTGTTGCTCGAGCACCGGGATGATATGTAACGAAACCCCGGCCACAAGCATGCCGGGGCAGGCCCACAGGCGCTCGGGTGCGCACCTAGAGCAGCCACAGGTATTGTATAATACAACCAGATACCAAATGCCAACATCTTCCGCTCAATCACAAAGCGCCAAACAGGCGCTACAAGAAGTGACCCGCCGGATCGTGCGCGTGGCAAAGCCCTCACGCCTGCTCCTTTTTGGGTCGGCAGCGAGCGGTCGGATGACAAAAGATAGCGACCTCGATATCCTGGTTGTGGTACGCGGTCCAGTCCACCGCCGGCGAATGGCGCAGGAGATCTACCGCAGTTTGCGTGGAGTAGGGGTGTCCGTGGATGTGGTGGTTGCGACCGAAGAAGACCTTCAAAACTACGGGGGACGGGCTGGCACGATCTTGAAACCAGCGCTGCGCGAGGGGCGAGTTATTTATGAAGCCTGAAGACCCAGCCGATGCACAGGCTTGGCTATTGCGAGCGAAAAGCAATCTCAACCTTGCTAAAAAAGGGGGAAGGCTGAAGGGTATTTTGTTCGAAGATCTGTGTTTCAACGCCCAGCAAGCAGCGGAGAAAGCATTGAAATCGGTCTGTCTGGCAAAAGGATTGGAATTCCCCAAGACGCACTCCATAGGTCATTTGATCGATATCCTGGTTGCTGGTGGAGTTGATGTCCCTGATGGGGTGAAAGATGCGGATACGCTGACACAATATGCGGTGCAATCGCGCTATCCTGGTTGGGCTGAAGAAGTGACTAAAGAAGAATACCGGGAAACGCTCAAACTTGCCGCCAGGGTTGTCTTCTGGGTGGACTCAGTAATCAGTTCGTTTTAATCGCGAATTTGGCGATGTGCGCCACAATGCCGGCCTGACCCCCACGGATTACACTTATACCGGACAGATGAGCTACACAGAAGACTTCGGGCTGATGTATTACAACGCGCGTTGGTACGATCTTATCTTAACCACATGACCCAACCTGATACGATTGTACGAGACCCCGGAAATCCTCAGGTTTGGAACAGGTACAGTTACGCGCTAAATAATCCAATTCGATATACCGACCCAACTGGACACAGACCAATCATTGATGAGGATGAATATGGAAACCCCATTGTTGAGACTGGTTGGCATCCGAGTAAAAGAAACAATAGTGGTGGAAAATCAAGAGATCGAGACCTTGTAACTAGTGAACAACCATCATACATCGGGCCATCATGCATATTTTGTCCAGATGCATATTATTCTGCTCTAAACGTCACTGCTGGTTGGTTCCACCTCTATGCCTCATGGAGTTTTGATCTCGTAATTACCGATCGACAAATCGCTGTCTTTTCCGTCTTTAGCCTTGGACCAGGATTTAATCCAAATGAAATTCCGGGATCTATTAGACAAGAAAGAATGGACGCATCATTGGTTTCACCTCAAATAGGAGCCACGTTATTTGGCGGTGCCCTTTGGGGAAATGTACTAAAGGAAGTTGGTGTTGAAACCTACCAGGGACCTTCTGAAATATTTGGTGGTGGCCTTCAACCTGAAAGTTTGTTAGGAGGGTTAGGGGTTGCGGGTGAATATTTCAGATCAGTAGATCGCTGGTCCGGAGAACCTAATGGGGATATCACAGGCGTTGGGGGAGGAATTTCAGCGGGTTCTCCTTTTGCTGCGGTTCAGCATATTTTCGCAGATGCAAAATATCAATCTGAATTATCATATTTTGCAACAACTGTAGGCTGTTTGCTAAACATATTGCATTAGTGAATGGTTGTCGTTGAGCCTATAAATTTAAATGGAAATATCCAAATCCTTGGAGGCTTAGAAATGATCTTGAAGTATAAAAATATAATCTTCATTTTGTTGATTATGATTATGTGTGTGTTACTGACAATATTTACTATTTATATTAAAAAACAAAGTTCTTCTCCATCCTCGGTTAAGTCAGGTGTATTTAAATCCTCCCCCATCTGGGATATCGAAACTCAAAATCCGATTACTTCTTCACCCATAGCTGATAGTAATGGGCGTATCTTTATAAGAACTTCGGATTCAATTATTGCAATTGATTTCATAATGGACACCAACTCTGGTTATCAAAGACACCGAGTGATACTCCACTAAGTATTGCACCACATGTATTCGGGGACTATTTAGTAGTCCCCGAAAAGGGTTCTCGTATTGCAGTTTTTCATGCGAACACAGGAGAATTAATGTGGCGGATATCGACTGTTGATGCTGGTTTATATAGCCCGTGGATTGAATCTATTGCTTTCTCTAACAAAACTCTATACGTTGCGAGGTTCGATTGGGCTCTTACAGCTTATAAAATTAACGATGGAAAAATTGTTTGGGAGCAAAAGTACTCAGATCGTTATCCACCCAGTATATACGCAAATCACCAGGTTGTATATTTGGGGTTAGGATCTGAAATCATTGCATTTGACACATTAACTGGAACATTATTGTGGAAGGAGGACATAAACGCAAGTATTGGACAAATTGTATTGGATGGTGATGTTCTACTCATTTCGGACAATAGGAAATCGGGAATGATTGCGTTTGATCAAAATAATCGAGAAATTCTGTGGCGCGTAGACTATAAAGCGATCAATAATACAATAATTAATTGCATTGTTATAAATGATGATGTCGTTTATATTGCAGCACAACTGTTGATGGCAGTAACAAAAGATGACGGACAAATGATATGGGCAAGCGACAAAATAGGGGACTTAGAATGTCCTGTTGTATTGGAAAATAGTATTTATGTTCGAAATACAGATACTGCGTTGTATGCCTTTGATCTAGATTCGGGGCGGGAAATCGGTCGAATGTCCGTCCAAACAAATACACCAATGCTGCATGAGCCAGATAGAAGTCCTACCGTAACAGATGAAATATTGATTATTCCAATCACTGACCACTATGTTGCAGCCTACTCTCCGTGAATTTCCAAAATAGTTCTCTAATTTGTAGTTTATGAACATGAGCAAGCTTCGAAATATTCTTCAAGTACGAGTTTATCGCATCCTGTCCGTTGCAGAAACAGGGAACCAAAAAGAGAGCAAGGAATGCATACGCGATTCCCTGCTCCGCAACGGAACCCCTGCCAAAAACTGCCGGGGCAGGCCCACAGGCGCTCGGGTAAAAAACATAGCAGTCAAATTGAGATGCTGTATAATTGAATCCATCAAGAAAGTAGTGTGGCATGAAAATCGAAGATATCGTGGTCTCTCACCGGGAAGAAATACTGGCGACTGCGCGCAAACATGGGGCTTATCATGTGCGTGTGTTCGGATCAGTGGCACGCGGAGAGGCTCGCCCTGACAGCGACATAGACTTCCTGGTCAACCTCGAGTTAGGACGCAGTCTGATGGATCTGGCGCGCCTGTTGCGCGAGCTGGAAACTATTTTGGGGCGAAATGTAGATGTTGTCACCGAAGCAGGGTTGCGCCCCCGTATCCGCACTCAAGTGCTTAGAGATGCACGTCCCTTATGAGAAGCGAACGAGAAAGGTTGCTCGACATTCTGGAAGCCATCGAGCGGATCGAGAAATATGCTTCACGAGGACGGCAAGCCTTCGAACGCGATGAACTGATCCAAAATTGGATGGTCAACCACATCGCAATGATCGGGGAGGCCTGTCGCGCCTTGCCGGATGAATTTCAGGCGCACTATGCCGAGGTTGCTTGGGTGGATATCATCGCTATGCGTAACATCCTTGTCCATCATTATTTTGGCATTGACCGGGATGCCGTCTGGTCTGTGGTAGAACGGGATATTCCAGAATTGAAGTTGAATATTCTAGCGATTCTAGATCAGTTGAAAGGTTGATTGAGATTCTCGGCATAACCCTAATGTGCTCAGCCAACAGCGCTATCTCCCCTTCGGTGAACCGCGCGAACTATCCGACTATCGAACAAACTTACTACACCTGTACTTTCCACCGCTCATTCCCGATGTGGGCTTGATGGATTACAAGGCGAGGTTCTATTCCCCTAGCATTTAGATGGATCACAGTGCCGTGACGGATTTCCTGTTTTTTTTCCAAGCATTTCCTTGACAATACCCTTTAACGCGAAGAGCGCCGATCAAGCGAATGCCGCGAAATTCTGAAGATCCTTCGCGGCATTCGTTCTTTTCGCGCAATTCGCGTTTAAACCGTTCCTCCCCTTGCAGCTTTCCTCTTTTGGAAGAGGGCATTAATCGCCAAACTGGATTCCCTGGGCCAGCGGTAGTTCCTTCGACCAGTTGATGGTGTTGGTCTGGCGGCGCATGTAGGCCTTCCAGGCATCCGAACCGGACTCGCGCCCGCCGCCGGTCTCTTTCTCGCCGCCGAACGCGCCGCCGATCTCCGCGCCGGAGGTGCCGATGTTGACGTTGGCGATGCCGCAGTCCGAGCCGCCGACCGAGAGGAAGGCTTCCGCCTCGCGCAGCGAATCGGTGAAGATGGCGCTCGATAAGCCCTGGGGGACCTCGTTGTGGATGCGAATGGCCTCTTCGATGTCTTCGTACTCGAGCAAGTACAAGATCGGGGCGAACGTTTCGGTTTTGACGATCTCGGTCTGGGCCGGCATCTTGACGATGGTCGGCTCAACGAAGTTCGGCCCCAGGTCAGGGAGCATCTGCCCGCCATAGACCACTTCCCCGCCATCAGCGACCGCTTTGTCGATGGCGTCCATCATCTCTTCCACCGAAGTGCTGACCACCAGCGGACCCATCAGCGTGTCGGCCTCCATCGGGTTCCCAATGTTGACCTGTTGGTAGGCTTTGACCAGGCGACCGGTCAAATCGTCGCCGATCGATTTTTGCATGATGATGCGCCGGGTGGAGGTGCAGCGCTGCCCGGCCGTGCCAACCGCGCCAAATAAAATCGCGCGCGTCGCCATCGACAGGTCCGCTTTTTCGCTGACGATGATGCCGTTGTTGCCGCCCAGCTCCAGGATGGTATGCCCGAAGCGGCGCGCCACCGTCTCGGAAACGTGCACACCGACCTCGGTCGAGCCGGTGAACGAGACCAGCGGGATGCGCTTGTCGTTCAGGATCAGCTCGCCCACGCCCCGCCCGGAGCCGATCGCCAGGTTGAAGATCCCGCGCAGGCCGTGGTCGGCCATGACCCGGTTCGCGATGTGCGTCACGGCGATGGCCGTCAGGGGCGTGTAGGAGGACGGCTTCCACAGGATCGTGTCGCCGCAAACCGCCGCCAGGGCCGAGTTCCACGACCAGACCGCCACCGGGAAATTGAAGGAGGTGACCAGCCCGACGATGCCCAGCGGGTGCCACTGCTCGTACATGCGGTGGGCGGGCCGCTCGGAGTGCATGCTCAGGCCGTACAGCATGCGCGACTGGCCAACGGCCATATCGCAGATGTCGATCATCTCCTGCACCTCGCCGTGCCCCTCGACCCGGATCTTGCCCATTTCGAGCGTCACCAGGTCGCCGAGCGGCTCTTTGCACTCGCGCAGGGCGTCCCCCAGGTCACGCACCAGCTCGCCCCGCTTGGGCGCCGGGACATTTCGCCAGCTCAGGAAGGCTTCCTGCGCCGCCGCAGCGACCTTTTCGTAGGTCTCTGCCGTCGCCTGGACCACCGTCGCGATCGCTTCCCCTGTTGCGGGATTGTACGAGACCAGTTCCGTTCCGTTGGGGTCCGTCAGCCAGCCGTCCGGGCCGGTGCAGGCGCCGGGATTGACCGCGTCGATATTCAGTTTTTCGAGAAGACTTTTCATTCTTTACTCCATGGATGGGTTGCTGTTCCTCATTATAACAATCTATGTATTTGACAAGCCCACTTCTTTGGGCTGCTTGAAAACACAAAGTCTTCAAAAACAAATCTAGCTACATGGCAATTTTGGATTTCTGGCAAATTCCGCTGGTCGAGTAGCCCCGAGTGCTTGTCGAGGGGCATATCGAGACCACAAATCACAGGGAAACCCTTCGTTTTCTATGAACTTTTGGTCTCGATACGGCGGACGAACACCGCCTACTCGACCAACGGATTGCTATTGAGACAAGGTGGCAGGTGGCTAGTACATCTTGGC
>CAWGNR010000003.1:0-11121 GCA_963823985.1 uncultured Chloroflexia bacterium | reverse complement strand
TAAATATCGGATCATCGAAGGAACTCGACTTAGCCTGTCGTTTAATGATAATCGTGATGCCCAAGAAAAATCTTTGGGGGGATTATCGTCGAAGCGATATTTTCTGGAATGGGTCGTTCCCGAATTCTCGTGAGGTTATTTTTTGAATGTATTAGCGGCCTTTGCTTTCTTACTAATCCGACAACAAACCATCACAGAAATATTTCCGGCATCGCGTTCGACTGCAAAATTCATCACCTTAAGGCCAGGGTTGAAAACTCGTGAGTGGATTGCGAGAAGCGAAACAGCGACCGAATGAAGGAGAGTTGCAGGCAGAGTGGGAACGACACAGGTGCATTTCTCAAGATAGTCATTGTTTGCAATCAGACGAGTACGCTGCTGAAGTAAGGTCTTTTAACCGGATGTAGCGGAGGATACTTGACACGTGTAGTGATGAGCCATTTGGATCTGTCATAGTATGAGCGGACGGGCTAGCTCCAGTTTGTCCCAGCGCAAAGAAAAGAATCCTCATTCGAAATAGAATTCCAACATGAGCATTCAAAAACGCTATTTCCCTTTTATTGCCCTTTCTCTATTCGCCCTATTGTTTGCCATGTGGGCAGGGCTGTTGCGCATGGGATGGCCCCTGCTATCGTTCCCTGAGTTGGTGACGGCACATGGACCGCTAATGGTATGCGGATTTCTGGGCACGCTCATCCCTCTGGAACGCGCGGTGGCCATTCGCCAGAGATGGATGTTCAGTGCTCCCATATTAACTGGGATTGGTTGGATTCTGTTAATTGCAACCCCTGGCTTGATAGGAGCGATCCTCTTTTCCCTGGGGAGCTTGATTACTGTCGCGATTTTGACATACATGTACAGGCAAGAGCCCAAAACTTACACGGCCATTATGGCCTTAGGGAGCCTGGCCTGGCTGGTGGGAAACATCTTGTGGATGATAGGCATGCCGATTTTCCAGATTGTTTTCTGGTGGATGGCTTTCCTCGTCTTGACGATTGCAGGAGAGCGCCTCGAGTTAAGCAGAGTCCTGCGACCATCGACGTCAAGAATCATTTCTTTTGGTTTTTTTGCCACGATGGTCATGCTAGGCGCTGCTGCCGCTACATTCCATCTCGACGTGGGCACAAGGATTAGCGGGGCAGGCATGCTGCTGCTTGGGTTGTGGTTTATCCCAAATGACATTGCGATGCGCAATCTGCGCCACCCTGCACCCCTGACACGTTACATTGCTTTCTGTTTGTTTACGGGCTTCCTCTGGTTGATCATCGGGGGTGGAATTATGCTCGCAATCGACGCGCAATACGCCGGTCCTTATTATGACGCAACGCTTCATATCGTCTTTGTTGGTTTTGTCATGTCGATGATTTTTGGCCACGCACCTATTATTTTCCCGGCCATCGTTCATGTTCAAATCGTATTTCGGCCTGTTTTCTATATCCATCTCGCGCTGCTGCATTTATCGTTAATTCTTCGCGTGGTCGGAGATGCGGTCTCCCTGCAAGCGATGCGGCAGTGGGGCGGGCTGCTCAATGAAGTGGCGATCCTGCTTTTTCTTGTTGTTACGGGGCATTCCATTTGGAAAGGAGCGCATCAATAAGTGCCACCACTTACCCGTTATTTCGTCAAAACATCACTGGTTTATCTTGTACTGACCCTGTTTGTCAGCGTACTGCTTGTTGTTAAAGATGTTGTTGCTAAACAACTATCGTTAGCCGACCTGTTCCCGGTTTACATCCACCTGCTGGTGATTGGCTGGCTTACACAACTCATTTTCGGTGTTGCGTATTGGATGTTCCCGGTATACAGTCGGGAGAAACCCCGCGCGAGTGAGAATATGGGTTGGGCGATCTATATTCTTTTGAATGCAGGCTTGATCTTGCACGCGATCGCCGAGCCCTGGCAATCCCGACATCCGAACATGACGTCTGCCTGGCTGTTGATCCTTTCGGCCACCTTGCAATGGTTGGCTGGTTTGATGTTTCTGTTCAACACCTGGGGCAGGGTCAAGGAGAAATAATGCCGCGTCAGAGCGTCTGGTTCGTAAAAGCGTCTTTGGCCTACCTGTCTGTCGGGTTTACTTTCGGCGGCTTGATGCTGGCCAACAAAGGAGTTTTGATCTCTCCTTTCTTGTTCATGCTATTGCCGGCCCATATGGAATTCCTGCTTATCGGCTGGATGGTACAACTGGCGATGGGCATGGTTTTCTGGATTGCTCCCCGATTCTCGGGGGCGAAGCCGCGAGGGCAAGTTTATCTGATCATTCTTGCGTTTTGGTTACTCAATCTGGGGATTGGCCTAGTCGCCCTGCAACCTTATGTGAATGTCGACGGGTTGAAGTTCGCAGGCCGTTAAATGGAAGTGTTAGCTGTCTTTGGTTTTGGATTTGGCACCTGGAAACGAATCAAACCGCATGGAAGATAGTCCCAACGGTATAATTTAAACACCATGCCCACCAGAAGAAAATCACCGCTCCGGATCGAGGTAACCGAATCCCACATGTGTTCGGTGGACTTACGCCTGAAAATCCTCGGGCAACTTCCTTTCTTTACGGGCTTGTCCCAAGATGCCTTGGAAAAAATAAACCAATCCTTCCACGAAGTCGGTTTTGATGTCGGCGAAATCATCTGCTTTGAAGGAGATTCGGCCGAGCGCCTGTTCGTAGTGGCGGATGGACGCGTCAAGCTGGTACGGCATACGATGGCCGGAAAGGATGTGTTGCTGGACATGCTGACGACGGGAGAATTCTTTGGGTCGCTTGCCAGCCTCGGTAATAATACTTACCCGGAAACAGCCCAGGCCCAGACGCCGGTCTGCGTGCTGACGATCAGTAAGGATGCTTTCCGGCACATTCTCGATCAACATCCATCTGTAACGTTGAAAGTGGTGGACATCATGGCTGCCAGGCTGCGCGCAGCGCATGAACGCGTGCGCCAGTTGAGCACTTCAAAGGTTGAGAGCCGCGTTGCACACGTTTTGCTTCTATTGAGTGAGAAGTTTGGCCGGCCAAGCGAAGTTGGCATGCTGATCCAGGTTCCGCTCACGCGCGAAGATCTGGCCTCGATGGCGGGCACAACTCCTGAAACCGCCAGCCGGGTGATGAGCCAGTTCCAGAAAGACGGTCTGGTCGATGCCGGACGGCAATGGGTAGCGATTCTCGACCATACCCAATTGGAGACGATCACGGGCAGCGAATAACGTAACTCAGAGCAATTTTTTGAAATATTGTAGAGAATGCAGATATCAATCCGCATTTTTTTATGGGAATGCGCTTAATTGATCTGCATCATGGAACGAAGCCTTCCATACCGGTATAGTGGGGATGTAAATAGAACCAGTTCTGAAAGGAGAACAAACCATGCCAAAGACGCTCTTACGCAGTCAGGAACTTTCCTGCCCATCCTGCGTGGCCAAGATTGAAACCGCCCTCAAAGCACTGGACGGCGTTTCGGACGCCAAAGTCCATTTCAACACGGGCAAGATCGAGGTCCAGCACGACGCGCAGTTGGTACCGGCCGATCAACTGGTCAAAGCGGTCCGCTCGGTCGGGTACGAAGCCAGCGTATCGGCATTCTAACAGTGGGTGAAGGGACAGCCGTTTTTGATTGCGGCTGTCTGTTCTGGAAAGGAAAGAAATCATGAATAAGGTTCGCGTATTATTCAGCAACTTGCAACAACGCCGTAAAGTGTTGACCATCACCAGCGGGAGCCTGATCCTGCTGGCTCTAGGCTCTGACTATTTCTTCGGCTGGCAGTCGCTCTACAACCTGGCGATGATCGCCGCCGCAGTGATCGCCGGGTGGGATATCGCTGTGCGCGCCTTTGCCAGCCTGCGCAACAAATATGTCAGCATCGAACTGCTGGTGACCATTGCCACCCTCGGTGCACTCGTCATCGGGGAATACTGGGAGGCGGCCGCGGTGACCTTTCTGTTCATCCTCGGCGCTTATCTGGAAGCCCGCACGCTGAGCCAGACCCGCCAGGTGCTCAAAGGCCTGCTGGACCTGACTCCTACAACCGCCATTGTCATCCGATATGGCAGACAGTTGGAGATCATGCCGCATGAGGTAGAACAGGACGAAACAGTCTTGGTCAAACCGGGCGCGAAGATACCCGTAGATGGTGAAGTGATCGAAGGTCATTCGGACGTAGATGAGAGTACCATCACTGGGGAACCGATGCCGGAGATGAAATCGCCGGCTTCCCTGGTGTTTGCCGGGACGGTCAACCAGAACGGGCTGCTCAAAGTCCGCACCACTGGCGCGGGTTCGGAGACCACCCTGGCACGCATCATCCGCCGGGTGGAAGAAGCGCAGGAAGAAAAAGCCCCCACCCAGCGCTTCATCGAACGCTTTGCCAGATGGTACACGCCATTCATCATTGGGCTGAGCCTGGTGGCCTACCTGATCACGCGGGATATAGAGCTGGCCTTGACCCTGCTGGTGATCGGCTGCCCCGGCGCGCTGGTCATTTCCACGCCGGTGTCGGTGGTGGCGGGGATTGGCCGGGCGGCGAAGGGCGGAATTCTGATCAAAGGTGGCGAGTACCTGGAGAACGCTGGAAAAATCACGGCTCTGGCGCTCGACAAGACCGGGACATTGACCCGGGGAAAACCACAGGTCACGGACGCGATTCCATTCGCATCCATCCCGAGCCCAGGCCTGCTGACCGTCAACGGAAAGTGGGACGCACCCCAGGCAAATCTCTTGTATTGGGCGGGGATCGTCGAAGCCGGCTCTGAGCATCCCCTGGCGCGCTCGATCCTGGCGGAAGCCGAACACCTGGGCAACGTTCCGGCTGCCAAGGACTTCGAAACCTGCACCGGGCGCGGCGTCAAAGCAACTTATGAGGGAAAGGCAATTGGAGTCGGCTCGGTGGTATTGATGGAAGCCTTAAATGTATTGGTCAATGGCAAGACCGGGGAGACACTGGCAGGCTTGAAGTCCGAGGGCAAGACTGCGGTGCTGGTCTCGATGGATGGTCAGGTGATCGGCGCGCTGGGGATTTCCGATCCGATCCGTGAAACGTCCCGCTCCATGATCCAGCGCCTGAAAGAAACCGGAGTCAAGCACATCCTGATGCTGACCGGCGACGATGAGTTAACCGCCAAAAGCATTGCCCGCCAGGCAGGCATCGAAGAAGTCCACGCCGGACTGCTGCCCGAGGATAAACTGGCCGTCATCCGTGACTTGCAGGAACAAGGGCACGTGGTTGCCATGATCGGCGACGGGATCAACGACGCCCCCGCGCTGGCCGCTGCAGACATCGGCATCGCGATGGGCGCGGCCGGGACGGATGTGGCTATTGAAACAGCCGACATCGCCTTGATGGCTGATGATCTGATGAAAGTTCCCGAAGCGATCCGCCTCTCGAAATCAACCTTACGCAACATCCGCCAGAACGTATTCATCGCGCTCGCGACCGTATCGGTCCTGCTGCTGGGTGTGCTGTTTGGCAGAGTGCATATGGCCGGCGGGATGTTGATCCACGAAGCTTCGGTCTTGATCGTCATCCTGAACGGGATGCGCTTGTTACGGGTTTGATAATTTCAAGGTCAAGTATGAGCCAAGCCTGCCCAGAACTCGATCCTGTTTCCTTCAGGGTCATAAATGTAGATCGCTTTGGCGCCCCACACCTTTTTGATCTCTGTTGGGTGCAACCCAGCTTCCATCAATTGCATGCGGGTGGTTTCAACGTTTTTCACCTGCAGCCCGATCGTGATTCCGTTGCCATGATTACTTTTGATGGAGGCCTGGGATTTATCGGCAACGCTCAATCGCGCAGTGGCATTAAGTTTGAATTCCATAAACCAATCGTTCGATGTGATTATCGGTAGTTTCAAACCTGATTTGTAGAAAGCGGCTGTCTCACTCCATTTTTTGCAGTATAAAATTGTGTTTGTGGATATGATCTTCAAAACGCTACCCTATTCAGAAAAGAAGTCCGAAATTTGATTTTCAAATCGGCCCAGGTAAAACGCCAAACGATTTGTGCGCCTGTTGTAGGTTTTTGTAATAATTTCGTACGCCTTGATAGCTATTGTAACCAGTCATTTACAATCCGGGAATGTAAGGCAATAAGAAGAAAGGAGTTGGACATGATAAGGTTGAAACGCGTTTATGAGGCTGTGGAAGATAGCGATGGAACGCGATTCCTGGTCGAACGGTTGTGGCCGCGCGGAATGAAGAAAGAAAGCCTGGTGATGCATGCCTGGTTGAAGGACGTCGCTCCGAGCGATAACCTTCGGCGTTGGTAGGCGCATGGTGTTCAAAAGTGGGAGGAGTTCCAACGGAGATACAGAAGTGAATTGGAAAAACACGCGGACGGATTGCAATCCATCCATGACGCGCTCGAGGGTGGAAATGTAACTTTGCTTTACAGCGCTCGCGATATCGAACATAACAGCGCGCTTGTGCTCAAGTCCTTTTTGGAAGATCAGACAAGTAAGTGATGTATGTTGCCCAAAGGTATTGACGATAAAAAGTACTTTAACTCTCTCACGGCAGCTTCGTTGTAATTTATTTTTTCATGTTAGACTTTGATTCATGGAAAAATCTCTCGTCCAAACGGATCTCCTGCTCAAGCGCTTGCAATCCTTCGAATTCCTGCGCGGGCTCGACGAAGATACCATCTCTGCCGTTGCAGCCAGTGGGGTTTGGAAGGTATATCCACTGGATTCGGTCATATTCTGGGAAGGGGATATCGAAACGGACCTGTTTTACCTGCAGTACGGTTGGCTGAAGGTGATCAAGTCGGGACCGGATGGACGTGAGCAGATATTGAAGTTCCTGGGTCCCGGTGAGATCTTCAATGAAATCGGCGTCTTTGCAAAACGCCCCAATCCGGCGACTGGCGATGGCCCTGGAAGAATTCAGGCATCTGGCTGATCCCCCGCGCCGCCCTGGAACAAGTCCTGTTCAATCATCCGCACACAGCTCTACAAATCATGGAGAATATGGCGGAACGCTTTATCAGCCTGGTGGCATTGACAGCCGATCTCTCGCTGCGAACGGTGGAAGCCCGTCTGGCAAAAATGCTTCTCGAACAGTCGGAAAACGACGTCATCCCGCGGCAGCGCTGGGCAACCCAGAGCGAGATGGCCGCGCATTGGGGACTGTGCCAGATGTCTTAAGCCGCATCCTGCGGGAGCTGGCGAAGGATGGACTGGTGGAAATCGACAAACAACAGATCCGGATTTTAAACAGAGCCGGCCTGGCGGAACGTGCCCTGATACAGGACGAGTAGCAAATCTATGAGAAAAACCCGACAAAAGTCGGGACAGAAAGTTGGGGAATAAGATAAAGTCAGGCATATTTACGAAGGAGTTTGATATGTCTGATACAGTTTCCGAAATCTATTTTCCAGATACAAGGGGACAGGCCGTTTTTGTTGCTGATGCTCCCCAACCAAAATTCCTAATAGACACCCCCCAATTCAAGGCATTGATCGTTGGCCTGGATGCAGGCCGGCAAATTCCCTTACATCCCAGCGCGGCTGCCCTCTATCACTTTCTCGAGGGGGAAGGACTGATGACCGTAGGCGAAGAAACCTTTGCCATCCGGCCCGGTGTGACAGTCATCGCGCCCGCAAACGCTCCACGTGGCATCAATGCCAAAACGCGGGTTGTTTTTTTGGGTTCCAAGGGAGAATAACCATGCCTGTTGCTTATCTCATCACAACATTGTTGTATGTTCTTGTGACCCTGCTCGCCGCAATAGACGCTGCGCTGGTTAGTATGGGACTGGCCAGCCCCTTTGTAGCCCTACGCTGGGTGCGCGTCCACTTCATCACCCTGGGGATCATTTCGCAGGTGGTCTTCGGCCTGCTACCGGGGCTTATTGCTTCCTTAACCAAAAAGACCCGGCCAGCCATGCGCTGGGATGTCTGGCTGCTGCTCAACGCCGGTCTGGTCGCGTTGATCGCTGGTTTTGCAGGCGCGAATCAACCGATGATCCTGGCGGGCGGCACCCTGGTCTTTGCTGCAACTGCACTGCTGCTGCTTCAACTCTGGCAGATGCGTGGTGGCAGTGCACCCGCCAGCCTGAAGTTCTACCTCACCGGACTGTTCTACCTGCTGGTGGGGATTATCATCGGCACTGGACTATGGCTCAACTGGAGTGAAGCGCTATACATACAGGTTCCGCTCGAGACGCACATCCACGCCAACTCCTGGGGGTTCATGTCGCTGGTCTTCGCCGGACTGTTGGTGGACTTCATCCCGATGATCACCGGACGTCCACTTGGCTCACCACGGGACGTTTCCCTGATTTACTGGGGGATGACCCTCGGCGCCTTCGGCCTAGTGCTGGGTCCCTGGCTTGGGGGCAGCCTGCCTCCCACCGTTTCAGGCTTGATCCTGCATCTGACTGCCACGATCTGGCTGATCGTGTTGATGGTGCGCGCCTTCCATGCAAGTGGCAAGCTGGCTGGCCCGGGCGCCTGGCATCTGGTGTCTTCCTATTTATGGATTCTAGCCCCTGTTCTGATTGCGCCCTTGATCCTGCTCGGTTACCTGGAAGGCGGTCCCATTGAAGCCACAGCTCCGCAGGCCCTGATCTATGGCTGGGTGCTGCCGTTTGGAATTGCCCTTATCCCGTACATTGCTCGCCGCTTCTTTAAAGAGGAGAATCCGCAATTGGGAGGCTGTTGGGGCAGCCTGGCAGCAGCGGCCCTTGGCAGCGTTCTTGTTTGGGTGAGCATATTTGCGGGAGAAGCCGGTGGACTCTTATACGGAATCGGCTTCGTGTTGTACGCGCTTGCGATCATCCACCCGCTCAAGGAACTGGCCGAAATCGCGCGTACAGGGCTAAGCAGGATTGAGGCATAGGGAGGGAATATGAAAACCATTCTGTTCAGAATTGCCGCCGTACTTGCTTTTGTCATCGGCGCGATGGCGGCCTTCGCTGGCATACAGATTCTTCTGGGGAAGATCCCTGATTACTACGTGATCAACTGGCTGCCGGTCTATAACTATACAGTGGGCATCCTTACAATCTTTATCACTTCTGCCTTGATTTGGGCGGGCAACCGGCTTGCCCTGCCCGCAGCCCTGGCAACCTTCGCTCTCCATGCAGTTGTCATGCTGGTTTTGCAGACCGCCTATCACGACGTGGTTGTATTGGACAGCGTCGTGGCGATGACGGTTCGCCTAACCGCCTGGTTCCTTATCCTCGCATTATTGCTGTTCCAACTGAAAAGAAACAAAGCTGAAAATTATAAGGAGAGTTGTCATGCCTGAAATATCTCAAGCTGATTACCTTCCCCTTCAGGTCAGCCTGCACTGGTTGATCGTGCTCCTGGTCTTCGCGGCCTTTGTCCTGGGTAAATTCATGAGCGGGCAGCCCAATGAAGCGGACAAAATTCCGTTGATTGGTTTCCACATGGCACTTGGGCTCGCTACCCTGATTGCAATGATGGTCCGGATTGTCGCACGCTTGCGCCTTCCCAAACCTTCCCCCGTGTCCACAGGCAACTCCGTTCTTGATAACGTTGCCAAACTCGTTCACAACGCTCTTTACCTGTTTGTCCTGTTGATGACACATCCTGCATGGGATCATCGCGCCGGTCCTGCTGTTTTTATTCTGCACGCGGGGCGGCTTTTATCACCAGCTTTTTCTCAAGGATCGTCTCCTGGCTCGTATGTGGTATAGGAAAACACAGATATGAAAAAACATCTACTATTCGTTGGATTGGCTTTGATTTTAGCTGCCGTGAAATGAATCCCGAAGATTTGGCCCCGGATGTTCTTGCAACGGGTATGGGAGATAACGGTATTATGGCACGGCACCATGCCGCGGTTCCTTCTGAATATGCCGGGCTGATGACCTGATCCCGGCTGATGTCGTTCTTCCTGGGAACGTGGTGGAAGCTGTACGCCACAAACTGTGCCAGTTGTCACGGGGATGGCGGCATGGGCGATGGGCCGGCCCGCTTCGGCGCTCGATCCTGCTCCTGCGCCGGTAGCGCATTCCAGCCAGATGCTGGCAGACGACTATTTGTTTTGGCGCCTTAGCGAAGGGGGCGCGCCTTTTGGCACTAGCATGCCGGGCCTGGAAGACGCTCGATGAAGAAGCTCGCTGGGATATGATCAATTACATGCGCGCTCTGGGAACCGGAGCAGTGGAACCAGCAAGCAGCATGGGCGGCGAAAGTTATGATCCGGAAGTGCAAGCAGCGCAACAGGCAGAACTCCTGGCGCAGGCTGTGGAGCAAGATGTCATCAGCCCATCAGAAGCGGATACATTTGATTTCGTCCACACAGCGGTTGAAAGATATCGCTTAGAGCATCCGGAAATTGTCAATCGCAGCGGCGATTTATGGAGCAGGAAGCTGCTATCCTCACATCCCTGGTTGAGTTAGATGTTATCACCCAGGTCCAAACAGATGCATTCACCAATATTCATGACCGTCTGGGAGTTTCCGGTTTGATGCCATAGATAAGCCAACTAAAGAGTTGCAGATTATTTCAAGACATCATTCCAGAGTGTTGAAAACGGCAAAGTGACTCTGGGTTTGCTGGCAATCCGCTGGTTCTCCTTCATGGAGAACCAGCCAATTAGCCAGATGAAGCCGTTATTTGATGGAGTGCGCCTATCAGTTCCACGAGCCTCATACCAGCAGAGAGCCCGATAGCCGACTGACCCAAGAAATCTTCAATTCATTTTTCTTATCGCTTACTCGAATGAGGTTTAAAATCCGGCGGGAGAGCACAACGATCTCCTCGGCAGACAGGGGAGCAAAGCGCACCCCAAATCCCTGGCACAGTCCGCTCAACCCCCCTCCCACCAGGCAACCCCCTCATTGCCTGGAAAGAGAAACTCAAGGATCGTGCGGCGAATGTATGGTAGAGGCTGCTCCTGGATGGACATGGACAACCCTTGAAAGAAGATGTCCAGCCCTTCTTCCGTTGGAACACCCCATTTCTCCGCCTGCTCCTGCAAGGCCAAACGCGGCGCAGGGTCCGGCCAGAATAGTTGGAGCAAGCGCAGGATCCAACCTGGCTGCATGGAAGAAAGGATAGCCTGATAGGCCTCCTGCGGGCGCACTTCCGGGCGGTCCGGATCAGCATACAATTCGGCAAACAGGCGCCTAGTATCATCCTCGCCAACCAGGGCAGCATACCCG
>CAWGNR010000002.1:0-23082 GCA_963823985.1 uncultured Chloroflexia bacterium | reverse complement strand
GAACCATAAACATGAGCGTCAAAAGGATTTTGACATTGGTTTCTGTGCTGGTCACCTTGATCAGTATGACAGGTATCCTGTCAGTGGGAGCAGCTCCATCACAGCTGTCCGCACAACAGCCATTTTTGGGCAGGAACCGCACAAACTTACGTTGTCTTATATAAGACAAATTCCGTTTCGTCCGATGCGGTCACAGCTGATCGCCAAAGCGGGTGGAACCCTGGTTTACAGTTATAACAAGATTGGCGTTGTCATTGCACGTTCTGACAACGACTTGTTCCGAAATAATTTGATGCAAGATAAGCGTATCGAAGGAGTTTCTTCCACGTCCGGTTTTGGGGTCAAGGTTGACAATGGTTTTGATGCTGAAGCTGGATTAGAGGCCTTCACAGCTGATCAGTTGGCTGCCTCACCGATTGATGATGAGCCCCTGGGCTGGCGGCAATGGGATATGCGTCAAATTCACGTACCCGAGGCGCATGAAATTACCACTGGCAGCCCGTCTGTCGTTGTCGGGGATATTGATACTGGGATCGACTATACTCACCCTGACCTGGAGCCGAACATTGACTTCACCCGCAGCGTTTCCTGCATCGGCGGCGTTCCGGACCAAAATCCGGATGCCTGGTTCGATAACCATTTCCATGGTACGCATACGGCTGGGACGATTGCTGCCGCGGCGAATGGCATTGGCATCGTAGGCGTTGCACCGAATGTAACGATTGCTGCCATCAAAGCCGGCAACGATGATGGTTATTTCTTCCCGGAAGCGGTAATCTGTGCCTTTATGTGGGCCGGTTCCCATCAGATAGATGTGACCAATAATAGCTACTATGCCGAACCGTGGTTGTTCAACTGCCGCAACGATGCTGAGCAGCGCGCTTTATGGAAAGCTGAGCAGCGAGCCATCCGTTATGCGATGTCGCAAGGCGTGGTGGTCGTGGCGGCACAAGGGAATGAGAATATAGACCTGTCTAAGAAGAATTTTGATGATACAAGCCCCGATTGGCCGCCTGACAACCAGGTAGATCGCGAGGTCACTAACGCTTGTGTTGTCATTCCGGTTGAAATCTCTGGTGTGATTGGTGTCACCGCCAACGGCTTCTACGGAAGAAAAGCCTATTACTCAACCTACGGTGTTGGGGTGGTCCAGGTGACTGCACCGGGCGGCGACAACCCATTCCAGAGACCACCGGCCCCGCTACCAAGTGGAAGTATCTTCTCAACAATCCCATATTACTACTGTGGCGGTCCTGGCACGGCTTGCTATGGGTCTGCTTCAGGTACCTCCATGGCATCACCCCATGTTGCTGGCGTAGCCGCTCTGATCATTAGCCAGTTTGGCAAGATGCCTCAGGGAAGAGTGCAGGCTTTTCTCACTGGAACGGCAGACCCAGTGGCTTGTCCGCCAAATCCCTTCGACCCGAGCGGGACCGGGAGTTATTTAGCCACGTGTCAGGGCGGCGCTGGCTACAATGGCTTTTTCGGCCATGGTCAGGTGAATGCATACAATGCGGTGGCGCACACGCCCTAAAAGAAAAATATACGCATCAACCGGGCAGGAGATACCAAACCTGCCCGGTTTTGTTATCTGTTTGGCAGGGCAACTACCCTACCGTCCGCTGCGCAGCGGAAGCCACGCGCCAGGCCGGCAGACCAGGGTTCGTGACTGAACCTGTTATAGGTTGAAACCTGCTGCCAGGAATCCGAAAAATGACCCCCACGTAAGGCTCGCGACGTTCCGGTTTCTGGGCCAAGCGGATTGAGATAGTGATCTTCTTTATACGTATCGTTGTCATACCAGTCAGCAATCCATTCCCGCACGTTGCCGGCCATGTTCAAGATCCCATAAGGGCTTGCGCCCAAAGGGTAGCGGTCCACGGGAAGCGGCGTACCTATATTGTCTTGATAATTCAACAGTTTCGAGTTTGGCTTTTCGTTTCCCCACGGGTATCTGCGACCGTCCGTGCCGCGAGCGGCTTTTTCCCACTCTGCTTCGGTGGGAAGTCGCCGGTTGGCCCAGGCGCAATACTGTTCTGCGTCATTCCAGTCAGTGTATACGATTGGATAATTAAAGTAGCGTGCGTTATCGTAGTATGGATTAACGCCGCCGGATTGAATTGGTAACATGCAAACACCGGCCTTCACACACAACGCGTACATCCGATTGGTGACTTCCGTCTGATCCATCCAGTAGGCATCCAAATAGACCAGGTGTTGGGGGAAGCTTTTGCCGGACTTCGATCATCGCCCATCAAAAAATCCCCTGCCGGTATGTAATCATCGTCATCCCATCGATTGGCGATGCCACGTTTTTGGTGATGATGTTTGGTTTGGGGGCGCCAAAATCATGGGGACTCATAAATATACTTGAGCTTGATCAGGTTTTTTTGGAACTGGTGGTATCTGTCTGCTACGTAGATATACCCGCTTGTTCGTTCTGTCCGCATACAAGTGAAAACGATCAGAATCAAAAAAGCCCCGATCAGGTAGGGCCACTTATTCGCGCTACGCTTAGACCGGACTCGGACATTCCCCGAACGAGCAATTTTATGATCAGGCTGCATGTTTGAATCCCGAGAAATAATATGAGGCTAACCCCGCCTTCCCGAATTGGAACTTAAGGAGTATTCGTCGGTTCCGTCGCGATGGTTGGGGAAGGCGTCTGGGTCGGAGTAAAGGTTTCTGTTGCCGTTGGAGTTGGAGTGATGGTCGGGGTCAACGTTATGGTGGGCGTTGGAGTCAACGTAATCTCAGGAATAATGACGGGTACGCTCAGGTCGAACAGCTCCTTGCTGATCCAGCCGCCTTCGTATGGCGCAAACTCCGTTGCAGTTTGACTGTAGGCGATCATCAGCCAGGTATTTGCTTCGTTTTGTCCGCCAATTAAAGGACATTTCCCTACATCCATGGCCGGTGCACTTGGCAGACTCCCCGATCCGTACCTGGACCGGTGCGTACATACACAGCCTGTATATCCGGCTGGGTCGGCCGTACGCAAACCGTTGGGAGCACATAATTGGCCGGGATGAGAGTTTTGGTCGGTGTGGTGCTAGGCGTGGCAGATATGGTTGGCGTAAACGTCTCCGTTGGAGTAGACGTGCGGCTCGGAGTAGCAGTAGGCGTGTCCGTGTCGCTTTCGGTCGGGGAGGGGGTGATTGTCCACGTTGCGGTTGGGGTATCAGTAGGGGGCAAGGGCGGCGGCGCAGAAGGTTTTAGAAAAGGATAGAGCAGGATTGCCAGGAGAATAAGTACGATTGGAATGGCTAATAACGGGTTCCTGGTGATCACAGGAGATAAATTTCTGAGGAACCTTTTCCATCCTGTAACGGGGACCAAAGGCCGTGCGATACCGTCCAGGGCCAACAATAGCTTATTTAGAGCGACGTCATATTCCTCGTGCACAAAATCGACATAGTTGATTGTGTTCAGGGCAAACGGCACTTCGGAGGGTTTGATCATCGCCGGGACGACTTTCTTGTGAAGCCGCAAGGCATAGCTATATTCTTTCGCTACCCACTCGGACTGGAGCGAACTCGGGGAGAGCAAAACCACAAAATACTGGCTGGCCTCGATCGCGGATGGAATGAACTTTACCCAATCGTCGCCGCCCCTCAGATCGGAAAGATCCCACCAGACATCGAAGCCGGCCTCTTCCAGGTCAGCAGCCAGACGGCGAGCAAAATTGACGTCTTTGCGCGAGTAACTGATAAAAACTTGGGATTTCGTCTCTTGATCTACCATTTCATGACCCGTTTGTGGGCTTATTATAGCCGCATTACTTGTCCCAGACCTGTTAAAATTTCAGTAAATCACAGAATTACAAAGGGAAGCCCGAAAACAGGAGTGCGGGTGTACGCCCGCACTCCTGTTTTTGGGTACTTCTTCAACTACAGTACACCCTTACTTTCAGGCTTTTCTCATTCTACTGTCTATTACGAAACTTCTACTTGGAAAACTTCCTAACAGCGTGCGCGCCAGGACTTACTCAGGGTCCACCTTCTTGAGATCAAACACTTCATAGACTTCCAAGGGCTGGCTTTTGCCCTTTACGCTCATCAACTCGGAATATTTCCCCTCCACCGTATCTTTGACGCGCTCGTAGGCATCCTTGGTGATCAGGATCTGGTTCCGGCCAGAATTCTCCTGGATCCGCTTTGTGGTGTTGACGCTGTCGCCGATGGCCGTGTATTCCAGGCGGCGATCGGTGCCGATCAATCCCAAGACTGCATCGCCATAGTGGATGCCCGCGCCAAACTCAAGATGGGAATCTTCGGGGAGTTCCTTGTATAAGTTTTCCACCGTTTCACGCAAGAGCAGTGCTGCTTTGACGGCTCTAAGGGTGTGGTCTGATTGTGGGATAGGCGCATTGAACCAGGCCATGATGGCGTCTCCCATGAACTTGTCGATCGTTCCTTCCTGGGAAAGCACTGCTTCCGCCATGGCAGCCAGATACCGGTTTAGGACGGATACCAGCCGTTCTGGAGAGACCTGTTCGCTGAAACTGGTAAAGCCTCGGATGTCTGCAAATAAAATAGTCAGATCGAACTCGCTTGCCGCCCAGTTGAAGGCTGTTCGGGTCAAGTTGGTTGATCACTGCCGGGGAGACCATGCGTTCGAACAGGCGACGTTGCGCCTCAAGACGTTTTTGCTCGGTTAAATCATCCAGCACGATGGCCACGCCCTGTGTGGTCTTGTCTGCGTCCTTGAGTGGCGACAGGTTCAATCGCCAGTCTACCAGGCCCCGTTTGGGCAACGTGTGCCTGATCTCCAAGCCCATAATGGGTTGATCACTGTTGCGCACTTCGAGCAGGTGTGGGGTGATATTTTCCGCCAGCTCCGGCAAAACCTTACTTAAGGGATGCCCGATCAAATCAACGGCGGCGTATCCCAGGATATTCTCCGCTGCGCGGTTACACAACGTGATTTGATCCTGTATGTCCGCCGTAATGACTCCGCTGGCAATGGAGGCAAAGATATTGTCCATCAGGCTTTTGAGCTCGATCACTTCCGCCAGCGTATGTTTCAGGGAGGAAAACAAGCGCGCATTTTCGATCGCAACAGCGGCCTGGTTCGCAAAAGCGGTCAACAGGTCACGCGCATTTTCGGTAAAGATACCGCTGCGGATGCGGTTGTCGGCATAGATCAAACCGATCAGCTCATTTTTGACCTTGAGCGGAACGCACAGGATGGAGCGCAAACTATAAGCGACGATGCTTTCCTGGCCTCCAAAACGAGGATCTTCCTGCGCGTTCGTCGTCAGGACAGGTTCCCCTAAATCGATGACCTTCTGCATGATCGTCCGGCTGATGGCGAACTCATTGGGGTTGATGGATTCCTGCTCCCAATTGCGCGCGATCCGCGTTATCAATTCATTGCGTTCATCCCGCAGCATCAGAAAACCGCGCTCAGCGTGGGTTAAACGGATGATCGTGTCCATCACGATTTGCAGGACTGCATCCAGATCGAGCGTGGAATTGACCACCTGTCCGATCCCGGCTAACTCGAGCAGGTTACTGTGCTCGGTTTCGAAGATCGCCATATCCTTGCTCAAACCATCCAGGACGGTTTCGAGGTTGTTTAGTTGTTCCAGGGATGTATCTGGCAGTTTTACTTCTTCCTTGCTCAACGTTTCGCGGACAGCCCCAGCCTGCTTGCTCAAAATGAGCAGCTGTTGATGTAAAGTTGTGGGTCGGGTCTTATCGCTGATCATGGGAACTATCTCGATATATTCTTATTCGATGGGCTGTCCGTAGAGGACTTTTTGGATCAGGCTCCGCAGCGTAAGCCACCAGATGTCGAGACTGGCACGCCTTGCGAGACCGGGATTCCCGGGTTCCGGCGTGAAGAGCGAGGCCTGGTGTTGTGACAGCAATGTTTCAATAGAGTCGGTTGCCATCGGAAGCTCCTTCGACAAGGACTTTGCACGCTCGGTCGGGGTGGCGTAAAAAGTCGGGGGGGTGCCGAGCAGGCGCAAGCTGCGGTTGATCGTTTCGAAGGACCGCTCGATGGGGGTCAGGGTAGACCAGCGCGCCCAGTTGGCCAGCCAGGCGGGCGTTCGTCCGCCGTTCCGCTCGTATACAGCTTGTAAGCGGATCGGGATTTGATGGAAGACGGCGTATTGCCGGTTGAGCAGCCAAACGGATGCAAGTAAGAGAACTGCCAGGGCCGAGTACAAAAGCCACCGAAGCATCCGCTGGTTTCCTGCGGCCTGGGAAGCATTTTCCTGGCCTGTGCCTTCCTGCAAAGAGGGCCTGATGTCCGTTAAATCTCCGGCAGGGTTAAGTCGGGAAGGATTGATCAAGCCTTCGGCATCCCCGCTTGAGTCCGGTGACGTGGCATCTTCCGGCCGGTTGGGACGAAGCAGCGGATCTTGATTCCCGGTTGGTTCGAACTCGATCCAACCGATGCCAGGGAAATATACTTCGGGCCAGGCGTGCGCATTCAGGCTGCGCACAATGTACACATTCGCTTCTTCATCGAAAGCTCCCTGTGCAAAACCGACCGCCATGCGCGCTGGAACGCCTACCGACCGTAGCATCAGTACTTCGGCAGAGGCGTAATAATTGCAGAAGGCTTGTTTGAGATCGAAAAGGATCCATTCGATTGGGTCCGCTCCGGCGGGTGGAGGCTCAGGAAGCGGATTAGCGTATTCGATTTCTTGCCGCAAATATTGGGTAATGGCGGTCGCCTTATTGTATGGGGAGTCCAGTCCTTGGGTGATTTGCTCTGCCAGTTGGGCCACTCGGGGAGAAAAATCTTCCGGGAGCTGCAAGTAGCGGTCTTTTACCCATTGCGGGTATGCTGTCCCGGCCTCCTGCAGTTGCTGGATCGAAGGATCGATCAACGAAGATGTAACTTGATACTGCTCACCGGCCAACAAGCCTGGAACGGCAGCCCAGGCGATTAAATCTTGCTCGCCGGATGATGTGTTGACGATTTGGACGCGCCCCGGACGGCTGACCCAAACCGGTTGGGCTGGCGTATATAACAGGCTCTCTTGTGTGGCGATATTGAAGATAAAACTGGCTTCCACCCGTTCGCTCGCGTCCGGAATCTGCAAGGGAGCCTCCGAAGGGGAAAACTCCTCGCTGACACCGGCTGCGGCGTACCAATCGTGGTATTGGTATAGGTCATAGATATATCCGCGCCAGTAATAACGGGGCGATTTGTCTTCGACGTCCGGAGCTTCTACGCTAAAGAGGACATCGTTGGATAACGGCGTGCCGCTCCCGAGGCTGAGGTGGTTTCCGTAAAAATCAGTTGGCCGGCGCACGGAGGATCCCTGAAGCAATTCGACTGCGTTGGAGAACCATTCTTGCACATCCCGCCAGGGGGCTGTCAGCTGCCCCCAGGCGCGCGTAGCAGCATCGATACCAGCCTGAGAAGCAGGAGCGGTCCAGGCCAGGACGATGAAAAGAGAGGCGGCAATGACCATGCCTCGCGTCAGGTCAAAGGTGCTCTCTTGCATCATGAAAATGCGCCGCTCACGCCAGGAGTTCTCGATTTTTCAAATAATACTGGTGCCCTAATAGTAATATGGCAAACAACAGATAAGCGGCCAAGAACCAGATGCGACTGACGTAGATTTGATCGTAGAGGTGAATGACCAGAGTAAAGATCGCGCCCGGCAGGACCGCTGCAAGATAATTGCCATGCCGGGCCCACCAATATCCGGACGCAATGCTTATGAACCAGACCAGCGTGGAAATGAAAGCCACAAAGAGCAAGCCGTCCTCGACCGGTTGCCGTTGGAAGAACTGTACCAGGGAGAAATACAGCCGTCCGCCTACGCTGGCGAGTCGGGCGGAAAGCAGGTCATCCTCGATGGCCATTGTCAGCTGCCAGGGAATCAGGATGAGCGAATAGCCCAGAATGAGCAGTCTTACAGCTCGGATTTTAAAATGACTGTGCCCCAACGCCAGGCCCAGCACTAGGCCCAATGCCGCTAAGGTTTGTGCGAAATAAAGAAATTCTGTCCAGTGGGTGATCCCCAGCCGCGCTGTAGCTACCTGTAACATAAGCACGAGCAACAGGACTGATGGCCAGTTCCAGCGCCGAGACGGTAAATTGTTCATACAATGAGTGTACAATAACAGCACACCGCCGTCAATGTAGAGGAGAAGTTCTCTTGTTCCCGTATGAGCTTGATCTATCCTGGGTGATTGCCTTTCAGGCGTTGGGGGATTGGCTGGTCGAGCCGATGCATTTTTTTAGTTTTTTAGGAACCGAAGAATTTTACATTCTCATCATGCCCATCCTGTACTGGTGCATCGATGCAGGTCTGGGGTTGAAGGTAGGCACGATCATGCTGTTTAGTAGCGGCTTGAATTTTATCTTCAAGATGCCCTTTATGGGACCGCGCCCGTATTGGGTGAGCACCGCTGTCAAACCACTTTGGGCCGAGGTTTTCTTTGGCATTCCTTCCGGTCATGCCCAAAATGCAGTCGCCGTGTGGGGCAGCCTGGCTGCTTATGTGCGCGGTCGTTGGGCCTGGGGATTGGCAGTTTTCCTGATGGTCATGATCGGACTTTCTCGCGTGTTTCTAGGGGCGCATTTCTTCCTGGACATGGTTGCCGGCTGGTTGCTGGGCGCGCTGCTGTTGTGGCTTTTCTTGCGCTATTGGGATACGGTGGCATTCTGGGCGGGCAAGCAATCTCTTGGGAGGCAATTTTTTTCCGCTTTTCTGGTTTCTGTCGGGATAGTTTTGCTTGGTTGGGTCCTGGTCGTGGTGAAGAAAGACTTTGCGCTTCCTGATGTCTGGATCACCAACGCGGCCCGAATCGGGGACGAGGGAATTGCTCCCTTTACCTTGAGCGGACTCATTACCTCAGCAGGCACCTTGTTCGGGTTGTTGGCCGGGGTGGCCTGGATGGCCCCTCGAGGCGGTTGGCAGGCATGGGGTCCGGTTTGGAACCGTGCCGCGCGTTATCCGGTTGGTTTACTGGGCGTGCTCGTCTTCTGGTATGGCTTAGGGCTGGTTTTTCCGCGAGGCGAGTCTTTGGCTCCTTTTATACTGCGCTTTGCCCGTTACGCCTTGCTCGGCTTCTGGGTTGCAGCAGGCGCGCCGCTTTTCTTTATGAAATTGAAATTATCGTAGTCCCTACCCGTGGGGGGCTAGCTGTTATAATCAGCAGGTCTGGGGCTCAAAGCCATCGTACGGGAGATTTCTTCACTTAATGACTTTAGAACGCGGAACACTACTGCATAAGCGTTACCGGGTCGTCGAAATCCTGGGTCAGGGAGGCATGGGATCGGTATATCGCGCTGTAGATGAAAATCTGGGCGTTGATGTCGCGCTAAAAGAGAACCTGTTTACGACAGATGAATATGCACGCCAGTTTCGCTTAGAGGCCGTGATCCTGGCGAATTTACGGCACCCGAATTTGCCCCGGGTTTCGGACCATTTCGTGGTCGGCGACCAGGGCCAGTATCTGGTGATGGATTTCATCGATGGCGAAGACTTGCGCCAGCGTATGGAGCGGGTGGGTACGATTTCAGAAGACGAAGCCGTGATGATCGGTGCAGCCATGTGCGATGCGCTTACGTACCTGCACACGCGCAAACCCGCGATCCTGCACCGTGACCTTAAACCTGGTAACGTCAAGATCACGCCGGAAGGACAGATCTTTTTGGTGGACTTTGGGCTGGCCAAGGTGGTACAGGGCAGCCAGGCAACCACGACCGGCGCGCGCGCGATGACCCCGGGATATTCTCCGCCGGAACAATACGGCACGGCCCGCACCGATCCGCGCACGGACATCTACTCGCTGGGCGCAACCCTTTATGCGGCCTTGACGGGTATCATCCCGGAAGATGGGCTGGCGCGCGCGATGGACAATGCCCAGCTGACCCCGCTGCGCAAGCGTAACAGCAAGGTCTCCCGGCGTTTAGCGGCTGCCATCGAACAGTCCATGGCGATTGATCCCGCTGACCGGTATCAATTTGCTGAGGATTTTAAAAAAGCCTTGCTTGGATCTAAGTCCAAGTCACAACACTTACCCGGAAGTTACACCATTCCGCCGCCTCCCTTGGATCGTGGAGATAGCCGGGATGGTGAGCAGGATGGACCACCGAAGAAGTCGGCTGGTAAGCAACCGGGGGTATTTATGGCCGAGCCGGAGAACGAGTTTAAACCTCCTAAAAGGAAAAAGAAGCGCCGACGAGGCTGTTTTTTGCAGTTCTTACTGATCTTGTTATTGCTGGTTGGTGGAGTTGGCGCTGCTTCCTATTATTATCCACACTTGGTGCCCCCTTCTGTTTCTCCGTATCTCCCCTGGATCTTGTCTACCCCAGTAGAAGCCATTCCGCTAGCCTCCACAGAGACGCCAACCGCTGAACCAACACTAACTCTCTCTGCTAGCCCTATTGAACTCTCTCCCACCGATGCGCCTACGCAGACCTCTACACCCGTCCCTTCGCCAACAGAGGAGCCAACCCAAACACCGGCAATTACGCTTACCCCATCCGAAACACCGGTCGGGGGTGGATATGGCCAGGTCGCTTTTGCCTCGCAGCGGATCGGGATGCCGCAGATTTATTTGATCAACGTAGATGGAACCGATTTACATCCGATCACTAATCTTTCTGGGGGGGCCTGCCAGCCATCCTGGTCGCCGGACGGCTCAAGGCTTGTGTTTACCTCGCCCTGCCAGATCAACACCGATTCCTACCGAGAATCAAGCCTCTATCTCATCAATGCAAACGGAAGTGACCTGACGCCGTTGAACACGGCTCCAGGCGGCGACTTCGATCCTGCCTGGTCACCGGATGGCAAACACATCGCTTTTACCTCCTTACGCGACGGTCATAAAGAAATTTACTCCCTGGATATGGGCACCTCCAAGGTCACCCGGCTGACAACCTCGACGACAGCGGATGAAGAAAATAGCCAGCCAGCCTGGTCGCCGTTCAGCAATCAGATCGTATTCGTGAAAAAACGTTTTGGCGCCCTTCAAATCTGGACCATGACGGATGCCGGTCAAAACCAGGAACAGGTGGTGCGCAGCGGCCAGACGCTATGGGATTATTTCCCTGTCTGGACGCCGGATGGACAGTCCATCATTTTCAACCAGGTTCCGGTCAATCCGGGCTCCTTGCCCTGGTTGATGCAGATTCGTTTCGAGGACCGGGAAACCCAGCTTCCCTCCCGCGTACGCTTGGGTGTCGTTGGCGTTCAAAACATCAGCTATTCCAGCGATGGATTTTGGATGGTCTACGAAGGCATCGACGACCGCAACAACAAGGATGTTTATTACATGACGGCCAGCGGTGCGACGCGGACGCGCTTGACGAAAGACCTTAAAGATGACTTCGACCCGGTCTGGAGGCCGGTCACAAATCCATAAAGAATTGATCTCCCGTTTCCATGACGGGAGATTTTCTTATACTCCTCTTATTGACGCTCATTTTTAGCCATGTTATCATTGTTGTCAATCTTTTAGCACTCTCCATTCGAGAGTGCTAAATTCGGTAAATCACAGAATTATTAAGGGAAGCCCGCACCCCTGTTTCTTGTCCTGAGCTTAGCGAAGGATTGGTTACTCCCTCAACTTTCGTGATTTCCGGAAACTGTGAGATAGATATGCCTGATCTGACTGAACGCCAGAAAACCATCCTCATGCTCGTAATCCGGGACTATATCGAGACGGCGCAACCTGTCGGTTCGAAAGCCCTGGTTGAACGCTACCGCCTGGACCTGAGTTCTGCTACCGTTAGAAATGAATTGTCGGCGCTCGACGAGCTGGGTTACCTGCGCCAGCCTCACACTTCGGCTGGCCGTGTCCCGACCGAAGAGGGCTATCGTTTCTTCGTCGGTCAGATGATGCACCAGGCTGAATTGCCAGAAGCTGTTCAGCACACCATTACCCACCAGTTCTATCAGGCCAGTCCCGACGTCGACCAGTGGATGACGCTGGCTGCGTCTGTTTTGGCGCACCAGTCGCAGGGCGTGTCGGTGATTACAGCCCCACATGCCGAACAGGGGCGCTTCAAGCACGTGGAGTTGATTTCGACACAGGGGCGCCAGGTGCTGATGGTTATAGTGTTAGCTGGAGGGGAAGTCTCCCAACAGATCCTGACTTTGGCGGAGCCCGTCTCACAGGAAAGACTGAGCCTGACGGCTGCGCGCCTCAACGGCCTCCTGGCTGGCCTGGCGGTGGACGCGATCTCCAAGCTGCCCGCCCGCTCCGATTCGCTCGATCAGGACGTTCTGACCTTGATCACCCAGGATATGCGCCGCGCCGCGGAAGGCCTTTCCGGCAACATTTACACGGATGGCCTGACCAACGTGTTGTCCGAACCGGAGTTTGCCGACTCTGACGACGCTCGCCGTGCGTTGCACCTTTTCGAAGAGCGCTCGATCTTGCAGGATTTGCTGGCCCGCTCGACAACCGGCAGCATGGTCGGAGGCCTGCAGGTACTGATCGGCGGGGAAGGCGGTTGGGAAGAATTGCGCCAATGTTCGATGGTCCTGGCCCGTTACGGCGTGCCGGGGCTGGCGACGGGCATGCTGGGCGTGCTTGGTCCCATGCGCATGTCGTATGCGCGAGCGATTCCAACGGTCCGCTTCGTGGCGGGTCTGTTGAGTAACCTGGTGAACGATACGATTGCTGGAGAATAACAAAATTCAAACACGTCGCACTTAAAAACTCAGGAACCATGCTGCGACGTACTTAAACGGAAAATGGTGAAGCTATGAACGAAAAGAAAACCAAAAAGTCCCAACCGGAAGAAGATATTGAAACTCCCGTTGAGGCTGGTGGAGCCTCCGCACTGGAAGAGATCCCTTCGGACAGCGACCAGCTCCAGGCGGAGACGGAGGCGCTGCAGACGGAACTCGAAGAGGCAAAGGCCAAAGCTGCCGAAAATCTGGATGGATGGCAGCGAGCCCAGGCGGAGTTTATCAATTATAAGAACCGCGTCCAACGGGACCGCGAATTGGACTATGCTTCCATGAAGGGCGACATCGTCAAGAAGGTGCTGCCCGTCTTGGACGATTTGCAGCGCGCCCTGGCGAACCGCCCGGAAGACAGCTCCTGGGCAAACGGGATGGAGCTGATCGCGCGCAAATTCCAGAATGTTCTCGAGGCCGAGGGGCTCAAGCGGATCGAAGCCAAAGGCCAACCTTTTGACCCCAATTTCCACGAGGCGATTTCGAGCGAGCCAAGTGAAGATGTGGAAAGCGGTCACGTGATCGAAGTCGTCCAGGACGGCTACATGTTGGGCGAAAGGGTCATCCGGCCGGCAATGGTGAGGGTGGCGCAGTAATTACATTCTTCAAGGAGAACTTATTTCATGGCAAAAATCATCGGTATCGACCTGGGCACCACCAACTCGGTTGCCGCAGTAATGTCCGGCGGTGAGCCGGTCGTCATCCCCTCAGCGGAAGGCGAACGGCTGGTTCCGTCGGTGGTGGCATTGAACAAAAATGGCGAGCGCCTGGTTGGACGGGTAGCGCGCAATCAGGCCATTACCAACCCGCAGAATACGATATTCTCGATCAAGCGCCTGATGGGCGGCAAATTTGAGGATGAAGAAGTCCAACGCACCAAAAAACGTGTGCCCTACACAATCGCGGAAGCAGAGAATGGTGATGTGCGCGTGGAGTTGGGCGAAAAGCAGTACAGCCCGCCGGAAATTTCGGCCATGATCCTGTCCAAGATCAAAGCGGACGCAGAATCCTACCTGGGCGAGCCGGTTACGCAGGCTGTGATCACCGTCCCGGCCTATTTCAACGATGCCCAGCGCAACGCCACCAAAGATGCCGGCAAGATCGCCGGTCTCGAGGTGTTGCGCATCATTAACGAGCCGACTGCTTCTTCGCTGGCCTACGGGCTCGACAAGAAGGACAACGAAATCATCGCGGTCTATGACCTGGGCGGTGGTACCTTCGACATTTCCGTGCTGGAAGTGGGCGATGGCGTCTTCCAGGTGCGTTCTACCAGCGGCGATACCTTCCTGGGCGGCGACGACTTCGACCAGCGCATCATGGACCACCTGATTGCTGAATTCAAGAAAGACAACGGCATCGACCTGTCCCACGATCGCCAGGCGCTCCAGCGCTTGAAGGAAGCCGCTGAAAAAGCCAAGATCGAGCTTTCCACGGTGATGCAGACCGAGATCAACCTTCCGTATTTGACAGCCGACGCTAGCGGCCCCAAACACCTGGTTGTGACTATGACCCGCGCCAAGCTGGAACAACTGACCGCCGACCTGGTCGACCGGACGATTGCTCCCGTGAAACAGGCCCTGGCGGATGCCGATTTGAATGCCGCTGATATCAATGAGATTGTCATGGTCGGCGGCATGACCCGCATGCCCGCCGTGCAGGACCGGGTCCGCGCCTTCTTTGGCAAAGAGCCCCATAAAGGCGTCAATCCGGATGAGGTAGTTGCGATTGGGGCGGCGATCCAGGCCGGTGTGCTGGGCGGCGAAGTGAAAGACATCCTGCTGCTCGACGTGACCCCGCTCACGCTTTCGATCGAGACCTTGGGCGGTGTAGCTACCCCGCAAATCGACCGCAATACCACCATCCCAACCCGCCGCACGCAGGTCTTTTCGACTGCCTCTGACAACCAGACCCAGGTGGAAATCCACGTGTTGCAGGGGGAACGTCCCCTGGCGCTGGATAATAAGTCGTTAGGCAAGTTCATCCTGGACGGCATCCCGCCGGCCCTCGGGGAGTTCCTCAAATCGAGGTGACCTTCGATATCGACGCAAACGGCATTTTGAAAGTGACTGCCAAAGATAAAGCCACCGGACGCAGCCAAAACATCACCATTACCGCTTCGTCTGGCCTGTCCGATGAGGAAGTCGAGCAGATGAAGAAAGATGCCGAAGCGCATGCCGAAGAGGATCTCAAGCGCAAAGAACTGATCGAAGTCCGTAACCACGCGGAAAATACCGCTTATGCGGCCGAGAAAGCGTTGAAAGATTTTGGCGAGAAAGTGCCGGCCGAGATGAAGTCTGAGATCGAGGCCAAGGTGGCGGACCTACGTAAAGTCGTCGAAGGCGAGGATGTGGAAGCCATGAAGACGGCTACTGACGAACTCGGGCAGCTGATCCAGAAAATCGGCGCCAGCGTGTACGAAACCGAGGGAGCCGGTACAGCCCCCTCGGATGCTGAGACAGACCAACCGTCCGGTGAGACCGATGAGGATGTCATCGACGGAGAAGTGAAAGAGTAGGAAGAGGTTAGAGAGTGGAGATATAGTCGAGTAGTCTGCTCATAACGTGACTATTCTCTAATTCTCTAGTCTCTACTCTCTTTATTGCTATGGCAAAACGCGATTATTACGAGGTTCTCGGGCTTTCCAAGGGCGCTTCCGCTGATGAGATCAAGGCTGCGTTCCGTAAGCTGGCGCGCCAGTACCATCCGGACGTGAACAAAGACGCGGACGCCGAGGAAAAGTTCAAAGAGATCAACGAGGCCTACGGGGTGCTGTCCGACCCGGACAAGCGCGCTCGCTACGACCGATTCGGTCATTCCGGTCTGGGAGATCTGGGCGGTATGCCCGACTTCGCCACCATGGACTTTGGCGACATCTTCGAGGAGATCCTGGGAGGCTTCGGTTTCTCGACCGGACGCCAGTCTCGCCGTTCCCCTCGCCGGGGCCGTGACCTCCAGATGGCCGTTGCGCTGACCTTCGAGGAAGCAGTCTTTGGCGTAGAAAAGGAAATCGAGTTCCAGCGCGAGGAGACCTGTTCCACCTGCAATGGAACAGGCGCTGAACCGGGCACGTCTCCAACACGGTGCGCCACTTGTGGCGGGCAGGGCGAAGTCCGCCAGGTGCGCCAGACCTTCCTCGGACAGATGGTCCAGACCGCTACTTGCCCGACCTGTAACGGGCGCGGCGAAATCATCTCGACGCCTTGCCATACCTGTCGCGGCACCGGGCTGGAACGCAAAACGGTCAAAAAGAAGGTTCAAATCCCGGCTGGTGTCGATCGAGGCACACAGATCCGTCTGGCGGGCGAAGGCCAACCGGGAATTTACGGTGGCCCGCACGGCAGCCTCTACCTCGTTCTGGACGTGAAGCCCCACAAGTTCTTCAAGCGCCGCGAGAACGACATTTTGCTCAACCTGGATATCAATGTGGCGCAGGCTACGCTGGGCGCGGAAGTGTTAGTCCCAACGATGGATGGCGATGAGAAGCTAAGAATTCCCTCCGGGACCCAACCGGGCAAAGTCTTCAACCTCAAAGGCAAGGGCGTACCTTATGTACGTCGCAACGGGCGCGGTGACCAGTTGGTGATCGTTAATGTTGCCATCCCCGAGAAGCTGAACAAAGAACAGCGCGATTTATTCGAGCAGTTGGCTGAGTCGCTGGGGACGACAGTCAAACCGCAAGAAAAAGGGTTTTTGGATTGGCTGAATGATACGCTGGGGGGATAGTTGAATTGGCTTGAAGTATCCCTGACCGTGGACGGCGAACTGGCAGAAGCAGTTGCCGAGGTGTTGGCCCGTTTTGCGCCCAACGGCGTAATGACCGAACAGGGAGTCCAATTCCTGGATGAAGAAGATCACGGCACACCCACCGGACCGGTGATCGTGCGCGCTTACCTGGAGATGAACGAGCAGATCGAAGACACGCGCCAGAAGCTGGAAGAGTCGCTTTTTTATTTGGGGATGATCCAGCCTCTGCCTGTTCCGCTCTACAAACAGATCGCGGATCAGAACTGGATGGAGGCCTGGAAACAGCACTACCAGCCGATTCCCATCGGAAAGCGGCTGCTCATCCTGCCAGTTTGGCTGGATTCGCCTCCCCGGAGCGCATCCCGATCAAGATCGATCCCGGCATGGCCTTTGGCACCGGGACCCATCCCACGACTCAACTCTGTCTAGAACTGATAGAAATGTTTTTTGAAGAGCAATCGCCAATCGTAAATCATAAATCCAAAATCATAGACGTCGGCTGTGGCTCCGGCATCCTGTCCATTGCCGCCCTGAAGCTCGGCGCGCAAACTGCCCTCGGCGTCGATATCGACATCGAATCGGTCAAGAACGCACGTGAGAACGCCCAGAAAAATGGGATTGGCGCTGAATTCCTCATCGCGCAGGGGTCGGTCACAGAAGTTCTGGCGGGTGATTTCCCGCTCAGGCATGCACCGCTGGTGGTTGCCAATATCCTCGCGCCGGTGATCATCCGTCTCTTTGATGCGGGTCTTGCCGATTTGGTTGAAGCTGGCGGCGCCATCGTCTTAAGCGGTATCTTGCGGGAGCAGGCCCAAAACGTCATCGAGGCAGCCCAGGCCAAAGGTCTGGAATTAAACGAACAGAGACAAATGGGGGATTGGGTTGCGCTGGCTTTGCGCCGTTAATTCATATAAATTCACGGGGGCAGTCGTCATAATCCTGTTGTTCGATGTTAAGATACCTTAATTAATTATTGACAAAGGAGACATACATTGGACAGTAAATTTAAAGTTGTTTTGGCGGTTGCTTGTCTCATACTAGCCAGCCTGGCATGTCAGGCAGTGACGGGTGGAGGGGGAAGCGACAATCCTACGCCGGATGTCCCCACTTCAACGGTTATTCTTAGCGATGATTTCTCTTCTGCCCAGTGGGGAACAGGGACTGACTCGGATAGTTCGGTGGAATACGCCAACGATGCCCTGCAAATAATCGTGTATACCACCAACTACTTTGTCTGGAGCACACCTGACGATCAGGTTTATGATAATGTCCACATGGAAGTAACCGTTCTCAATCACGGCACAGATTCCACCACAGCGTTTGGCTTTATGTGCGCCATGCAACCCAATGATAACGATTTCTATTATTTGGCGATGACACCGGCAGGGGAATATGGAATTGCAAAAGCCGCTGAAGGGCAGATCGATGTCTTTCTCACCAACAACGACCAGTGGGCATCTTCTGATCAGATCCCCAGAAATGCCGCTTCCTATCGCGTCGGTGCAGACTGCGGAAATGGCAGGTTGACTTTATATGTCGATGGCCAGCAGATCGCTTCCGTCTCCAATTCCAGCTATATCGGCGGCGGCGTTGGCCTGTTCGTCTGGAGTGGGGAGGAAGCAACCGCGACCGACGTTTCCTTCGATGATTTTGTGATGAGCGAACTTCCCTAATGACATAGCGTTCTCCATCAAAAAATCCTGCGTTCTTTGTGAGACGCAGGATTTTTACTAAGAACTATCTTTTGCTTACGACTTGGGACTGTGCATGTAGAAAACCAGGATATTCAAGCGACCCACCCGGATGCGGTTTCCGCTTTCAAGCGGGTAAGCTTGTTTGGGAACCAATCGTTGGTTTTCGAGCCAGGTCCCGTTGCTGCTTTCAAGGTCAATGAGTTCGTAGCCACCCTTTAACCGGCGAATCATGGCATGAACTCTTGAAATCCCGAGTTCCAGGGCGCCAAATCGAGTCAAATCGACCATGTTTTCCTCTGGCTTAACACCGTTAGAGGTTCGCCCGAGGACAAAAGCTCTTTCTTCCTGGGTTGTGATCATCTGTCCATTTTCCAGGTGGATGAGCACAATCCCCTTGGATGGGATCTCGAAGTCCATAAACGGTTCTGTGGCTGGGGCAGGCGCATGCAGGAAATCCTCGTAGCGGTCTGGCAGCATACCAGTTACTTCCCGAAAACTTCGCAGGATTACCGTATCTTTGCTTTTCTCCGTTTTCAATGGCGTGTTGCAATAAATGCACTGATAAGCGCCTGTCTCATTTCTCATTTTGCATGCGGGACAGAAGATCCCCGAGTCGTTACTGTTATTCTTCATCTTCAAATTCTTCGTTCCGGTTTGTCAGGGTATTTTAACATGGTATTTGCCGGGTAAAGTTAATTGGTTTTAAAATTGGTTATATTTTTTCGCTGGGTTGACTTGAAGTTCGTTTAAATATTTTCCGCAGCCTGCACTTTGTGCTATCATAAGTCTGAATGGACCGTCGCCGATTGCTCCTTTACCTGCTCCTGAACGTCTTTGTTTCTGCCTGTGTGACTGGCGGAATGTTGTTCTGGTATGACCGAAATTATCGCGCCACGCTCGGCCCGGCCTCGCAGGCGGCCCTTCCCGCACAGGGAGAAACGATAACCCCGCTCGAAACCCTGCCTCCGGATGCGGATGTGCCCGTTGAAATTGTTAGCGTGGCTGGCGCCGGGAACTTGAGCGCTGAAGTCGTTCTCATCAGTTACAAGGGTGACGGCGGACTCGAGATGGCAAACTGGCAGCTAAAGGACGAAAACGGGCATACCTTTACCTTTCCGCAGTTGGTCCTGTACAAAGATGGGGCTGTACAAATTCACACCGCTCCCGGTTCAGATGCCGTGATCGACCTCTACATGGGTTTGCGCGATCCCATCTGGGAATTGGGTGAAGAAGCCAGTCTATATGACCCGCAGGATAATTTGCGCGCGATCTATCGCGTACCTTAGCCACAGTTAACGCAGATGAAATGAACGCAGAAGAGAATTTCATCCAAGAATCATGTTCATCCTCGTTCATCTGTAGCGAATACTAGAATTAATATGACTTAAGCCCTCTACCGCAAATGGCGCCCTCTCCTTTGGGACGAAGTCGTCGGACAGCAGCACATCGTCCAAACGCTGACCAACGCTGTCCGTGCAGACCGCGTCGGGCATGCCTACCTGTTTGCCGGGCCGCGCGGTACGGGCAAGACCACCATCGCACGTCTCATCGCGAAGGCTGTCAACTGCCTAAATGAGGACCCCGCCAAGCGTCCCTGCAACGAGTGTGACCACTGTAAAGGCGTCAACGAGAATCGTTTCCTCGACCTGATCGAGATCGACGCCGCCTCCAACACCAGCGTGGACGACGTTCGCGACCTGCGGGACAAGATCAACTTTGCTCCCTCTCAGGGCAAGTACAAGATTTACATCATCGACGAAGTCCATATGCTTTCCACCGCGGCCTTCAACGCCCTGCTCAAGACCCTCGAAGAACCGCCTCCGCACGCCATCTTCGTGCTTGCCACGACCGAAATCCATAAAATCCCGGCTACCGTGCTCTCGCGCTGCCAGCGCCACGAGTTCCGCCGTGTTCCCGTGGACGAAATCGTCGCCCAGCTTAAGCGGATTGCCGAAGAGGAAAATATCAAAGCCGATGACGATGCTCTGACGCTGATCGCTCGTCAGTCTGCTGGCGGCATGCGCGATGCCATCTCGCTGCTTGACCAGCTCTCCTCGACCGGCCAAAAGATCGACCTGGCCCTCACACAGACGGTGCTGGGCACGGCCACCTCTCAAACCGTTCTGGATCTGGTCGCTTCCATCCGGGACCAGCAGCCTGCTCCCGCTATGGACGCCATCCACCGCGCCCTTGACGGCGGCGCCGATCCGCGCTCCCTGGCCCGCCAGATCGTGGACTACCTGCGCGGGCTGATGCTGGTCCAAATGGGCAACGCCGACCAGGTTGAAGTGACGAAAGATGTCAAAACCACGATGGTTGAACATGCCAGGGGATTCTCCACACAAGAGGTGTTGCGCATGATGAAAGCCTTCAACGCTGCCGCGGTTGATACACGCGGCGGCTGGCAACCCAGTCTTAGCCTGGAACTGGCTGTTGCCGAAGTGCTGGAAACGCCTGCCCAGGCTCCCCTGATTACGCAAGAAGAAAAGCCGGGTAAAGCCAAAGTAGAGAAACCAAGAGTGCAGGAAACCAGGACCGAGAAAATATCGACTCAGGATGCCGAACTGAAGGCTCAGTTTGAAAGGGTTGCGAAGACGGCCAAACAAGACCCCTCTGTCGAAACAAAGGTTTCGAAAACCGAAGCAACCTCCAATCATGCTTCGAGTGAAACGATACCCGAAGGAAAAGTCAAAGCGCCAAAGAAAGATTTGGCTGTTATTGGTCTTGCAGATGTGATAAAAGCCTGGCGAGACATCCGTTCATTGGTCAAACCTGACCATCCCAGCATCGAAGCCTTGCTCAATTCCTGTAAGCCCTTAGATGTCCGTGGAAGTCAGTTGTTTCTTGGCTTTCAGTCAAACAAAGTACGTGAGTTATTCGAGATCCCAGAAAGAGTTGCTGTTGCGCGCCAGGCAATTGCGGAGGTTTTAGGAGTGGACTTAACGATCAAATGCGTTATCATCAATGCCAAAGGTCAGCTCCCGCCTGATGTCAACCCTGATGGCATGGTTGCCACCGCCATCCAGAATGGCGGCGAAATTGTGGACGTGCAAGATTAAATTCAGGCTGAGCGGAGCGAGTGGAACGCGTGTAATCGAAGGTGTAAAGTTTTATAGGAGTTTATTATGGCAAAAGGATTCAATCGTCCTCCCGCTGGAGGCAAAGGACAGGCGGCATGATGGCCCAGTTACAACGCATGCAACAACAACTGGCCGAGGCCCAGGAAGCATTGGCAGAAGAAACGGTCACCGCCACAGCCGGCGGCGGCGCGATCAAAGTCACTATGACCGGCGACCAGAAATGCCGCGAAGTCGTCATTGATCCCGCCCTGCTGGAAGATGCCGATGCCGAGATGCTGCAAGACCTAGTGCTCTCAGCAGTCAACCTGGCACTGGACCAATCCCGCGAACTGGCCGCCCAGCGACTTGGCCCGCTGGCAGGCGGATTGCCCTTTTAGTGAAAAGAGACTAGAGTACAAAGACTAACCTCCAAGTCTCTACACCATGCTCCTCCCCGAACCCATCCAGAAACTGGTTTACGCCTTCGAGCGGCTGCCGGGAATCGGCTCAGTCTGCCTCCCGGCTGGCGTTCTTCCTTTTACGCGCCGATGCCTCCTTCTCGGACGATCTCGCCGAAGCGCTGACTAGCCTGAAGGATAAAGTCGCGTTTTGCCAGGAATGTTTCAACATCACCACGGCCGGGCGTGAGCTTTGCGAAGTGTGCGAGTCCCCCAAGCGCGATACTGGGGTGATCTGTGTTGTCGAAGAAGCGTTGGATGTTTTGGCGCTCGAACGCACCGGCGGATACTTCGGCAAGTATCACGTCTTGCAGGGGGTACTCTTCCTATCGAGGGCATTGGCCCTGATGACATCAAGATCAGGCCTTTAATTGAACGTGTTGCCCGCGGCAACGTGAAAGAGATCATCCTGGCGACCAATCCGAGTATGGAAGGCGACACCACGGCCATGTATATCCAGCAACAGTTGGGACCGTATGATGTCCGGGTTACCCGCCTGGCGCGCGGACTGCCCGGAGGCGGCGACCTCGAGTACGCCGATCAAAACACCTTGTTGCAACAGCCCTCTCGGGAAGACAAGAGATGGATTAGGATACAAACAAACCGCCATTTCGTTGTACGACCCATGTCATAAAAGTAAAAACGATGATCAGTATATTTGATGGTCATCGTTTTCTTAATTGCTGTTTTATAAAACTTCCACGTCGATGAGTTGGCCGACGATGCAACGGTTACACTCTATGCTCAATTCTGTCACTGTATCTTTAATAAAATCTGCCCCTATTTTGTAAACATGAATTGGCTTTCGTCCAGCTGAAAAAATTTATTTTTCCTGCCTTTATGAGCGCAATGGCGGTAAAATGGCTTTTTATGCGAATTACAATTCTTACATATGGCTCGAGAGGTGATGTTCAACCTTTTCTAGCGCTGGCGATCGGCTTGCAAAATGCCGGGCACGAGGTGAAGCTGGCCGCGCCGCATCGTTTTGAGGGGTTCGTGGGAGCTTAAACCGGCGCGCCCTTCCTGCCCCTGGCAGGCGATCCCGAGGTGATCAGCAAGCGGCTCAACGACTAGGGTGCAAATCCCCTTGCCATGGTACGTGCGATCAGCGACTACATCTTCTCCATCGCCGATCAGGTAGCTCGTGAAGCGTTTGCTGCCTGTGATCAAACCGATCTGATCATCCATTCTTTCCTGTTCACCACCGGCGGGCATTCGCTGGCCCTAAACTGGACATCCCGGATGTTTCCATCCAAACCTTCCCCATCTTTGCGCCTACGCGCGCCTTCCCGCCTGTCTCCATGGCTGGCCTGCCGCCTGGGTTGCTCAGTTACTTTTTCCACTGGCTGACCACGCAGATTTTATGGCACGGGGGCAACATTGGTTTTAAGCGACTGCGTAAGACTGACTTACAGACCTTTGACCTGGAATTACGTTGGCCGTTCAATGCGGAT
>CAWGNR010000001.1:0-19558 GCA_963823985.1 uncultured Chloroflexia bacterium | reverse complement strand
TAGTGGGTCGTTTGGCACGGGCATAACCATAAATAGCAAATGGCGATAGAATGCATTGATAACCGATCGAAACAGGCAAACGAATGAGCAGACGAAAGAAAGACCCACTACGCACATTGATTGAAGAGGAACGGGACTGGCTAGAACGCATCAGTCGTTCCCAGGTGGAGCCCGCCAGCCATGTGGCGAGAGCCAAACAGCTTCTGGCGGTAGCAGATGGATACAATTATAGCGAAGCTGCCCAGCAATCCGGGCGAAAATCTGGCGATGCTGTTTCGCATCTGGTAAACCGCTTCAACCAGGAAGGTTTGAACGCCATCCTGCCACGACATGGAGGCGGGCCAGCCATCAAATATGGTGTTGAAGAACGCGAACGTATTTTGCAGGAAGCGCGGCGCAAACCGACCCCGGAAGCGGATGGGACAGCAACTTGGTCTTTGAGCCTCTTGTGTCAGGCTTTGCGCAAAGCGCCGGATGGTTTGCCGGAAATCAGTGAAGACACGATCCGCACGGTACTGCTGGAAGCGGGTTTCAGTTGGCAAAACACGCGTAGTTGGTGCGAGACCGGTCAGGCGGTGCGCAAGCGTAAGCGAGGCAAGGTGATTGTAACGGATCCAGATGCGACTGCGAAAAAAACTTGATCGAGCAAGCGCATCAAATGGGTGAAAAGTTGGAATTGGCGGTGTGGAACCAAGATGAAGCCGGACCTTACCAGACCAAACCCTATCCAGGCGCAAGTTGGCAACCGGAAGGAGAACCAGACCGCCAGCCTCATGAATATATTCGTAATGGAACGGCCAAATTGCTGACACTTTTTCATCCTGCCAATGGAGAAGTCCGGGTCAAAGGCGTGACCAGCAGCGCCAATGCGATCTTGCATCCCTGGCTCAAGGAAGAACTGAGCGCGATTTTGCAAACCTTGCCACCTCCCAAAGAGTTGGATGCCGAAACCAACCGCAAGCTTTGGGAAATGTGGCAGGAGGGGTTATCTTTGCCCATCACCTTACCTCAGACCCTCCCGGCTTTGCGGATGCTCTTGATCTGGGACAACTTGCGCGGTCACTATACAACAGATATGGTCCTTTGGTTGTTCGAACATGGCATCATGCCTTTGTATACGCCATTGGGAGGCTCCTGGTTGAATATGGCTGAGTCCATGCAGCGCATCTTGTTTCAACGTGGACTGGCAGGCCAGTATCCACAGTCACCAACTGAAATTATCTCTTCGTTAGAAGCGGTTGCTCGCGCCTGGAACCAGGACCCTACTCCTTTTGAATGGGGTGGGAAGCGCGCGGTTCGCCGCCAACGAAGTAGGCAACATAGGCATGCTCTGGGTGGTTCCGGTGCTTGCACCCGCCGCCCGCTACGTCGTGATCCAACTATCATCCAGAAATGGCAACTCTCATGCCAAACGACCCACTAGTACTTGTGCTAACACGTATCGAAGAAGGATGGCAACGCGCGCACCGTTCAGATGATGATTATTATCTGGACGGTGTTGCCTTAAATCTACATGGTTTCTATTCTGGCTTGGAACGTATCTTCAGTCTTATTGCTGAAACTATAGATGGTTCAATTCCGCAGGGTGAGAATTGGCATTTGCTCTTACTACAGCAAGTGTCCGCCGAAATTCCAAACGTACGTCCTGCTATCATATCCGGGTCGGTAAGCAAAGATCTGAACGAATATCGTGGTTTTCGACATGTCGTTCGTAACGTGTATACGTATCATTTTGATCCCGAGAAAATAGAGAAACTTGTCGATAAAGTCCCAAATTTGTTCATGCAGTTGAAATTGGAGTTATCCGCTTTTGCTGATTTTCTTGAACAAAAGGGCTAATCGAATAATAAACTAAACAAAATCCGCTGGAAAGCGGATTTTGTTTAGTTTCCTCATGCTGAAACACTTCTCCCTAAATCAAGTCAGAGGAAGAAATCACTGGCTCTTTTTGAATAATTGAAATTAGAATCATCTTGATTAGACTAATTTCGATTATGTAAATGGCTAATTACGGAAGCTATTACAGTACATAAAAGACATAAGTAAATTTTGAGCTCAACGCAAACATTGATTCACCTTCTCACTTCGGTCCAAACACCATGAAAATCCCTGGGCACGTTTAGGATATGTAAGAACAAAGCAAAAAAATCATTCACAGTCTATTGCATTTTGACAAAATTAAGCTTGCCCTGCCCATTGTCATACCAGATCGTCAGATGATCTCCAGTCAGCTCAAACTTGCCAGCGGTTTCCAAAGCTTTAATGTAAACCTCTTCTTGTTGCCCAACACCTTCTTGATCACAGGCCATCAAGGTACGGGTAATCTCGCCGAAGGAAACCGTATTTCCCTGCACGTCGTAATGAGCACTATACGAGTTACAGCCCCCTGAACCAATAGCCTGTCCCTCTGCACCCAATTCGAGCGTAATGGTAGAACTATCTACAACCGGTATCTCACCGCTCACTTGTTGGCTGAACGATACCAATATCCATTTCGTATTCACCAAGGCGCTCTGAGGCTCTGACGTTTGTCTCTCGCCCGTGGTTGGTATAGACCCAGATTGAGGTTTACAGGCAGCAAAGACCAGAAAGACTAATCCCAAAATTGAGTAAATCAAACGTTTGTTTAAAGTAAACATAGAGCACCTCCAGGGAACTATGATATGTAATATTCTCATCGCAAACGGCCCTGCATCGAAATAGCAACGGAAATGCTACTGAAGGGCGTCCGAATAACCCGCTTGCGTGATTTGGTCCAGGTTAGTTTACTAACCACATGCGTGAGGAGGAACACAACTTCATTCTTCGCCATGGAAACCAAGCACTACCTGCGGTAAAAGCTGACACAATGTCTCTAGTTGAGTTATCGGCTGGCTGGCCTGCCGTCCTGCAGAACTACCTGGCCATCTTCCAAAAGTTCCTTGAGCTTTGCAAGATTCTCAGCCACCGCTGATTTGACTTTTCCTGCCCCCAACCACTCGATCGGTGCGGGCAATCCCGTATCCAGTCTCCATTCATCTCGAAGGAGAGTTGCGCTTCCCTCCTTTTGTAGTGTTAGCGCCATCTCGAAGTCCGGAGAGGATCGAGGCAGAGTCTTGACCACAATCTTACGGTTCTGGTCGAACTCGAGGATGAGCAAATCTTGCTCATCCGTCTTTCTAATTTGGTGATATACGCTTCCAATCCCTATTGGATCATTTGTGAGTTTTATTACTTTGAGAACGTAGTAGTTCCATTTCGGAATGTTCTCAAGATCCGATAAAAATGCGAAAACCTCAGCGATTGGGCGATTGATTAGGATGGTGTTGTCGAATTCAATCATAAGATATCTCCTTATTCACGTTAATTGGTAAGCTGTTTGCAGTGTAACCAAGAGCCATGCGGCCGAAAACAATCAAAAGGTGTATTCAGAGATGTAGCGAAGGCTGAATTCGCAAACAAAACGTTTCTATCGGATGTATCAGCGAGATGAGCAGTACATGAGCCGCTCTCAACATCGGTTGCATGTTTTGTTAGCGCCCTATCAAGGCGATCATGAAAACAACAAACAGGATGACCGTAACAAGAAGAATTGCAGCAATCCATAGGGGGGATAGGACCCACCACCAGGACCACGAAATATAGCCAAGAAGTTTTAGGACGATAAATACGATGGTGAGGACGCCTACCAAGCCCATGCCCTCCGACGACCTGGAGGAAAAAATATATTTATTCATATTGACCTTTCTGCCCAAAGCGGGCGAACAGCAGGATGAACATTTCGACTGAGCATTCTTCTGATCGGAATGACCAGCCGCCATCGGCCCATTCCTGGTCATTGCTTACTTTAGAGGAACTCTTTCCCTGTTTGCAGTTTCCTGATAATGGGCCTCTGCGGAAACGCCGGCCTGATCAGAGATCCCTTTTCCGGCATATCTGTTTACCGGGGAAACATCGGACGGAACAATTAATCGAATGCCATGTTCACGGAAGAGATAATCCGAAGCCCAGCTGATAAGCAAAACCAACCGGTTACGAAGTCCATTCAGACGGTATATGTGAAGGACAACCCACATTAGCCATGCCCCGAAGCCTCGGAATGATAATCCCCACAGACTGACAACAGCGGCGTTGCGGCCGATTACATCCCATGTACCATAGTCATGATAACGAAACGGCAGCGGTGGCTGGCCTGCCAATTGCCTGAGGATATTTCGAGCGGCTGCACGGCCGCTCTGGATCCCTACCTGGGATACCATCGGGAGAGGCCGCCCACCTTGTAGGATTCCCGCTAAATCCCCAACTACATAAGTCTCGGGATGACCAGGAACTTGCAGGGTACGAAGAACCTCCGTCTGTTTGTGGCGATTTATTGGCAATCCCCATTGAGTTGACGGAGTATTCCCCTGAACCCCGGCCGTCCAGATCACTGTTCGAGAGGCAATCTTGGTCTCATCCTTCAAGAGAACTTCCCGGGGAGCGATCTTGACGATCTCGGACTTCAGGCGCACGTCTACCCCCATTTTTTGCAAACGCGCCAGTGCATAATCACTCAGTTTTTTCGGCATACCTTGGAGCAGATGATCTGAGGCTTCCAAAAGCAAAACGCGCACCTGGTTGAAGTTCAGGTTTGGGAAGTCTCTATTCAGCGAGCCATTGATGAGTTCCATCAGCGCACCAGCGAATTCGACTCCCGTTGCACCGCCACCAACAATAGTAAAGGTCAACCAACTCTGTTGCGACTTTGAATCTAGTTCGCAAGCTGCTCGCTCAAAACAGCGCAAGATTTGGTTACGAAGCACTACTGCCTGATCGAGTGATTTCAAAGAAAAGGCGTAGTCAGCTGCGCCTGGAACGCCATAGTAATTCGGCTTGCTGCCCAGGGCAACAACCAGGTAGTCGTAATGGATTTCATGATCGGAAATCCTTACTACTTTCGCGGAAAAATCTATGTCCAGTACCTGTCCCAGATAGAAATGTACATTCGGATGTTTCCAAAAAATCTTCCGCAAAGGTTGAGCTATGTCTTCGGGCTCGAGCTCGGCTGCTGCTACCTGATACAAGAGCGGGAAGAACGTGTGGTAGTTGTGGCGGTCGACCAATAAGACATTGACAGGACCATCGGCAAGTGTACGAGCGGCCCATAAGCCCGCAAAACCCGCTCCGAGAACTACAATCTTTGGGCGCTCAGCCCAACTCTTGTCCCTGACTTTTTGACCGGTCAGGCTTTGCCTTTCATCCTCTGTATCATAAGAACCATTCTTGTAAAGCATTTGCATTGTTAATCTCCTATTGTGATTGAAATCGAAAATCCATGATTGCTCAGCAAGGAGTAGAACATAAGCTCTCGAAATTCAATTGTGTTGACATGATTTGCTCATCAATTAATGCTTTGCAGCTTTCTTACCAGGATAAATTCGATTAACGGATATCAGCGTTATTCCTAAATCACGGATTTTCTTCAACACTCCATGTAAGGCAGCCTGATCAACCACAGGCCCAACTAAGATGGTCCATCCGCGCTGATCCAGCGTAATCGTAAAACCATCGAACCAGCTCGACCATTGGATGCTTAGATGACCTTGTAGAACGATCTCATAGATATCAACTCCGTTAGAATCGTGAGTTGTAGGTTGTTTCTTCGTCATAACTTCAATGCCGATGAGTTCATCTTCATTCTCTCCGAGCAAATACAATCCATCCAACCTGGCTAGCACTGCCCCTTCCTGGGGTCATTTATTTCGAACTCCCAAGCACATTCGTCGCGCGGAACCCTGCTTGACGATGACTTCCGTCACAAAAGGGTTTGTTCTCGGAGTGACCACATCGGCACAGCGCGAGACGGGTATCTTCTCGAACAAGGCGGCCGGCTGATCCTACAATTCGCAATCGACCCCGAATGTAGAGTGGCCCGTTGAGACGCACGTCGATCGTTGTTGCCTCTGGCTGAGGTTCTTGGGGACCGCCATCTAACCGCTCAAAGTGCAAGGCGCCGGTTGGACAAGTCATGATGACTTCAGCAATCTCATCCGCTGTTGCCGCATCAATCAGGACCCAGGGGCGCGACTGTGGCTTGAAGACTTCGGGCAGGTTGCGAAAGCAATTACCGGCATGAATACACAGCTTCGGCTCCCAAGAGACAGCAATCCGGTCATTGCGATAGACCCGCGCTACGCCCGGCTTCCTGCGCGCTTCATTTTCGTAATCAACTTCTCTTGTCATCATTAAATTTCCTTCGCGTTCAATAAATACCTTTTGGGGGTTGCATATATGACGCCGCTGGAACAACTGCCCTGACCGCTTCAGCGTATCCACTCCAAACCGTTTTTAGGCTGCGATGGACAAGGTGGGCCTAGGTATCCTAGCAACTTCCTTCCAACAGTCCTCAGTTATGCATCGTGATTGAGTTGATTGCAGTGTAGCAAAGAGTTTGATGTCCGGAAACCATCAAAGGATGTATTTAGGGGTGAAATGAGGGGTGAAATGAAAAAGAAAAAGCGTCCATCCTGCTGATGGACGCTTCGATGGATCTACGGCTCTGTCGGTTAGAGCAATCCTAACTCGCGGGCCTGGGCACAGGTCAATATTATGCTGCAACATAGCCTCAGCCTGATTGACCACCTCATGTTCCCGGTACATTAAGTCGCTAACAGTCGGTTCATCGTTCAGCGAAGAACCGATACTGTATAAGCCGCTCTGACGCAGCCCTGAAAAATATAATGCAGTTTCGCGCAACGGCTTCGAAGGAATTCCCCAACGGATACTAGCGCCACCAAGCTGGGACGCTCGCTCCACCAGGGCTACCTTCTTACCAAAATAGGCTGCCTGGGCGGCGCCCTTCTCACCTGCAGGGCCAGACCCGATCAAAACCAGATCATAATATTCGCTCATAGGTCGCCTTGTCCTTCTTGCGCTCGCGCGCGTCGAGTCATGGGCAGAGCTGGGATAAGCCCGAGGATGATCGCTATGCCGATTGTGAGCAGCGACCCGCCTAAGCCCGGCTTGACCGTCATCAGAAAGACGATGCCCAGGGCCATGGCCACTCGGATCTGGAGAGAGATCGAAAGTACAGGATCATGGAGTAGCTGGCTGAGGGCTGAAGATATCGATCCTCGTTCCGTGCTGACTGTCTTTCCGATTGCGGCCATCCGTTGTCGGGTCAGTACCATCCCAAGGAGGATCATGAGCACAATCGCGCCCAGCGTCACGCTGATCCATGCTACAGCACCCCAGGTGATCGCCATCATATAGAATCCGGCAATAAGCAGTGTTAGCATAGAGAGCATCCCCACCCGGCTCATTTCAGCTGGGACTCGCATCCACTCACCGACCTGCTCGGCCGTCGTGGCGCGTCGCAAATGACGCAGACTTGTCCACTCCAGGCCAAGCGATACGAAAAACCCCAACGCTCCTACAATATGTAAGAACAAAGCAATCGAATAGTTGTTCATGATTTTTTCCTTTCTTTATCTTTTTGTTATTTGCACTGTGCGGTCTCTGGAATCGAGGAAACAGTTGTCGACTTGCACACTGATGAAGTGGAACCAGGCCGACGCGATTCGAAAACCACTTTAGGATATTGTCCGGCCGGCCCATCGAGCAGTGGGACGGACTGACCCTTCAGTTCGTGGTCGAAGAATGCCAGTGAGTAGGCGTTGATGATCCTGTGAGCCCGTTGTGCACCAACCGGCCCGGAGAAGCCCAATCTGGGGGCGAGCGGCGATAACAATGGGATGTCAGTCAGGTTGATGTGAAACATCCCGGGCACCCGCACGAAGTAACCATCTCCCGGCAGGCTCTCGTACACCGCCCGCATGGTGGTCTGGTGTGCGTAGATATCATCCTCCGGCCAACCGCCGGCTACCCGTCTTTCGAGCCGCATGGTGTCGGCATCCCGGGTGATCCACATACTGGGCTGCTTCAAGCCGGCCCGGACAACGTCGGTAGGCATAGGGGCATCCATCACCAGACAGGCTCGCAAGCGCGGATCCTGCAGGCAGGCTTCTCCACCGACAATGCCGCCCAGCGAAATCCCGAACATGCCTGCATGCTGCAGGTCCAGCCGTCCCGCCAGGATGCCATTCGGGTCGGCTTGGTTCAGAGCAGCAAGCTGATCCAGCGTGAAGCTGACGTCTTGCTCGAGATAAGGGATGATGCCGTTCTCGAATGCCTGGCCGTTCAGTGTTGGCGCTCTTTCGACCGGAATGTAGTTCTGCCTGACCAGGGCCTCCAGATCGTCGCGCGCCAACCCGGCCATCTGGCGCCCATCCGGAAACATCACATACCCGGCGGTATACGGCTGATCAATGGCTGCGACGATGTAGCCGTGCGACACCAACTCCTCTACCTGGAAGGTATTCATCTGCCGAAAACCGGTAAACCCCTCCAGGAAGATCAGCACCGGGTAGTTGGGCGCTACCTCTGCCACTGGTGCGGATGGGATGGCGTTGCTGGCGATGTACTTTTAAGTGCCCGAATGTGAATCCGGGCACATGGAGGAATCGCGCCAGATCCGCTGCTAGAGCGTCGGCGTCCTGCACCCAGGGAGCACGCGGCGATGATGGATCTGCGTTAGCCGGATACCAAACCTGCACCATTAGTTCACGATGGTCATTTGGATCTGCGGTAAAGACCTCTGGACGATTAGCATCCACCCAGTGGTAAGTCAGCGTACCGATCGCGTATGGCCCAGTTGGATGCGGGAAGTGGAACACGGGGAGAATCGTTGGCAAAGCAATGGAGACAGCCATCCCGAGTATGCCGAGCGCAAGTACCAGCCCTGCGATAAGTCGGTTCAGCCAACTCATTCTAGGAGGCTTTTGAGCTGGTGCAACCTTCTGTAGCAGCCAGACTAGGAAGAACATCCCGGCTAGCGCGTACGCCGGGGTCATTTGCCAGCGTGCCCCCTCACCGAGTGCCTGCACGCTGGCTATCACTACCGTGATGAGCGCTGAATACCGCGTCCAGCTCAGCGTGCGAAGCCGCGGGACCGCCAGGACGAAGAATGTCCACAGATTGGCAAGCGTCAGCAGGATTTCAAGAAGTCTCATGTTCCCGCTTCTTCTTTTCAGAAGCCCTGGTCCAAGCATTTCCAGTAGTCATCATCAAGAACTCCTTTCACTTACAGTAAATCAATAAGACAATTGCAGTCTAGCGAAGAGCCAGGCGAGTGGAAACAATCAAAGGGTGTATTCGAGGGTGTAGTGGAGGGTGAATCTCCTCATCTATCGCGGACGTATTCGGGGTAGCAGGGGGAATTTAAAATCAAAAAGGCGTCCGTCTAAATCATGGGCGCCTTTACCGGTTGCTGATCCTCTGATGGAACCAATATGGTTATTTCATCGGTTCAATAGCCGCCTGCCGGGTTGGCACCTTGACCGTCTTATATTGTGTGACCAATTCCCTGATCATCAGAGTTGATAGAATGGCATGGCCGAAAGAGGTGAACAATCCCGGAAAATACCAGTGGTAGTTCAGTCCGAAGGCCGTCAGGAGATAATGCTGAAGGCTGGGGTTGAGACCCAGGTAGAGCGCATAAAAGGGGTGGCCAATAGCGTTCACCACCATTCCACTCAAGAACAAATACAGGGTGTAGTTGGCCCAGGCGTTCTTCCTCTCGAAAAGGCCGAGCGCAATTGCCCACAAAGCGTCCATTAGCAAGTTTCCCGTTATGAAGACGTGCATATCCCAACTCGCAAAACGCGCCGGGTTCCCAAAAATGAGCTGCCCCCACAGGGCCGGGAATGCCTGGTAAAAACCCGTGTTCCATTCCTCAATGAGGTGGAAAAACTGGAATGAGTACATGGCCAAAAAAAGGACCATGAACCGACGCGTAAAAGTCACCGGCCGGTGCCGTATAAAGGCGAACCAGTAGGCATAAGCGATACCAAATGGGACGATGAGAATCAGGATGGGCGGCCCCATCAGCCGGTAGATCATAAAGCTGACGATCGTGTAACATACCAGCGGAATCGCTGAGGAGCGGTCGTACCAAGCCAGGATATCCTTCGTATAGGTTGTCTTCATCCCATCCTTCTTCATATTTGTGAAGTGCATATTAATCTCCTTGTTTGTACTCGGTCATTCGAGTCATAGATAAAAGTAATTGTCAAGCGAACTTCAGTGTAACAAAGAGCCGGGCAGCCGGAAACCATCAAAGGATGTATTTAGGGGTGAAATGAGGGGTGAAATGAAAAAGAAAAAGCGTCCATCCTGCTGATGGACGCTTCGATGGATCTACGGCTCTGTCGGTTAGAGCAATCCTAACTCGCGGGCCTGGGCAATAGCCTGGGTCCGGCTCCCCACACCGAGCTTACCGTAAATATTATGGATGTGCTTTTTCACGGTACTTTCAGCTAGCACCAGTTCTTGCGCAATCTCTTGATTGGAATAACCGGCTGCCACATGCTGTAAGACTTCCAGTTCGCGCTCGCTGAGCGGTTCAATCAGCGGTTGGGGAGCTGCTGCGGTTTCACCCAGAGCGTTCAACAAGTGCAGGGCATAAGAGGTGTGCACGTTCTGGGCCACTGCCTGGCGCAGCAGCCCAGCCATAGGCGGACCTTCATCGAGAAAAATACGGACAAACCCTTCGCCTTCTGCCAGACCCAGAGCCTGGTCCAGCGAGGATAAGGCTTCTTCGTTGCGCTTTTGGGATGCAAAGGTGATGGCTTGCAGGATCAGGATCTCGATCAGACTACCGTTGCGTTCGCCTGCTATGGCTGCCTGGTGCAGTTGCAGAAGCAGAGCCTCGGCGTCATCCAGTTTCCCTTGTGCGATCAGCAAACGAACCAGTGTTAAGTAGTCTGCTTCATAAAGATAGGTGACCGGACTATCCATCTCGTTCAAACTGTTCTCCTGCGCCCAACGGCTCGCAGCGGCTATGTTACCTTGCACAATCCATAGCTTAGTCTGGGCGCAAGTAGCCGAGGGTATCGGCCAAAAGCGGCTTACCTTATACTGTTGGACAAACTGAAGGGCAGCCCGAATAGCTTCGATGCTGCCACTTTCGTCCCCCTGAGATTGGCGCAACCAGGCCAACGGGACGTTGCCGCCCACTAAGATAGCGGGATGCCCACCTTCCTGTCCTAGCTTGATACCTTTTTCCAGGTACTCCGCCGCCGCGATGAGCTCATTTCGCTCCCATAACAAATTTCCTAGGGCCACATACAAAAACCCGATTGCCGGGAGATCCTGCCAGCCTCGCCGGGCAACCAAAGCCAGTCCTTCGTGACAAAGCTGCAGTGCTTGTCTCAGGGCGCCCTGGGCCCGGAGTAGTTGTGATTTGATGTAAGTGGCCGAGAAGGTGTTTAACGCGAGCTGAGCCGTCTGACCAGCGGTGATGGTTTCCGTGAGCAGTTGGGCGGCTGGATCGAACTCTCCCCGTAAATAGTGAGCGGTGGCCAGACTAAGCGTGACCATATCCCGGAATAGAGTATCTTGCTTGGGCAGGTGGACTAAGGCCTGGTGGGATAGTACGGTCGCCGCGGCAAAATCGCCGGTGTCCCGCAGCAGCCGGGCTCGCATGGCAGCGATATAACTCTGCACCTCTGGGGTATGTTTAGTTTCATCTGTTGCCAGCAAGCTCTCGATGTCTTCCAGTCGGGTTTCAGCCTGCTGAATCTGCCCGCTAAAAAACAAAAGCCAGACGTAATAGAGCCCCAACCGCGGCCGATGCTGGATCTCCTGGTTCGGTATAGCCTCAATCCATGCGAGCAGCCTGGTGATTTCGATGTGCTCAATCATGGCCGGCGCAACCTGCTCCACTAGGGTGGCAGCACGATCGTACGAGTGAGCCGCCAGTGCATGCTGCACGGCTGGGCCAACCAAGCCAGTTTCCTCATACCATTGACTAGCAGCCAGATGCAGTGGACTTACGAGGTTAGGATACATGTTTTGGAGCCGCTGGTGCAGCAGATCGGCAAAGAGACGATGATAACGGTACCAGTGTCGTTGGTTGTCGAGCGGAGTGACGAAAAGATTGGTATGTTCCAGATAATCCAATATCTCTTGTGCTGTGGACGCATTAGGGGCAGAGAGAGGCGGAATTAAATCTTGACCTTTGCCCAGCGTATCGCCAACATGCAAGATTGCATCACAAAGAGGACCACAAAGCCGGTTCAGAATGGAGGTGTACAGCAGAAACGTTTGAACTTCAGTAGGTTGTCCCTGTAAGACCTCATCAACCAGGTAATCCATAATGTAGCGATGGCTGCCACCAAGTTCTTCAATGAACTGGGTGGCATCTACTGACTCTCGCCTCCGCAACGAGAGTGCAGCCATCTGTAGGCCTGCAATCCAACCTTCGACGCGCCGGTCGAGTGCCTCCACTTCCACCGCGGTGAGAACTCAAGCCAGTCATTCGTTCAAGAAACTGGGCGGTTTCGGCCTGGGTGAAGCGCAAATCAGTGCCGCGTAGTTCATTCAGCTGCCGATTGGCACGGTTGCGCGCCAGAGATAGGTTGGGATCAGCCCGGCTAGTGATCACCAGGTGTATGCTGGGCGGGAGATGCTCAATGAAAAAATCCAGAGACTGATCGATGCTTTCCGTTTCAATGGAGTGATAATCATCCAGCACCAGGATAAGTCTTTCTGAGATCTTTGTCAGGTCGTTGATAAGCGGAGTAAGCAGGGTGTGGCTATGTGGTAGAGGTGACGACCGGAGCATAGCTAATACGCCTGCACCTATTTCTGGCCGGACCGTTTGTATTGACGCGATGAAGTAGATCCAAAAACGAGCAAAATCGTTGTCATCTTCGTCGAGCGAGAGCCAAGCGATTGTGAGGTCCACTTGCTCCAACCAGTCGCTAATCAGTGTGGTTTTACCAAAGCCAGCTGGAGCGGAAATGAGGGCCAATTTACCTGACAGACCTTCGTTGAGACGATCCATTAAATGTGGACGTGAGATGCGACTTACTCTGGACTCGACACCTGAATTTGAACGATTTTGCGGGATATAGAGCTTGGTTTGTAACAGAGGCTCGTCCATGCGGTTGAGTATACATCACAATATATCAGCAACCTAATTTGGGAAGATCGTCAAACCATTCGATTGGCTACCGAACGTTTTCTAGTGGATCTGCCAGAATACCCGCCAGGCCAGCGCGATTTGGAGCAATCCCTTGATAGACACTACCACCGCCATCGACACCAGCCAGGTGACCAGATCCGGCAGGTACAGGACGAGCTCGATCCAGTAAGGGACCTTGAGTACCACGTACAGCAGCGCTAAAGGCCAGATAAAGTGTAAGATCGCGATCCGTCCCATGCGCCAGGCCAAGTCAGACGAGCTGGCGATCCCGTGCAGCGCCAATCCCCCGTACCAGTCCGGGATGCGCAGCAGCGTCAAGGCCAGCCAGCCGGTCAGCGCCAGGAGCAGCAGGTCGACGAGCAGAGATACCCGCCGCTGGCCCGGTCCCTGCCTGGGCAGGGGTCGCTGGGTGGTAAGATTCAAGACACTATGTGCCATACCGCGCGTGGTGATCAGGGCGCTGGCCAGGAACGTTTTATTGTTACCACGCCCCAACAGGCGGCGGACCAGCTCCCGGGTCGTGCTCGCGCCCAGGGAGGATGAGCTGCGAGGGGAAGATAAGCCATCCAGGCCGTTCATCACATTGGCGGCGACGAACACGCCCACCTGAGTTTCCGGGTCGATGAAGACCGAAGCCTGGTAGTTGGCCGTAGCGCCATCGTGGTTGATCAGCCTGCGCCCGTCGAGGCGGACCAATTCCCAACCCATGCCGTAGGCGCCAGGCGGAGGCTCAGCCTGCAGGGTGGCGATCCCCTCGGCCGAGAGCACTGGAACATCCTGGTAGCGCCCGCCGTTCAACTGAGCCACCAGAAAGTGGGCCATGCCCTCCGCGCTGGAGATCGCGAATCCAGCCGGGAGGTTGGCCCGGTTGAAGGGGATGGTGACCGGGATGGGATACCCGAACCACCAGCGATACCCCGTAGCCATCCCGTCTTGCATGGCTGCCTCTTGTGAAACGTAACTATGTTGCATGTCGAGCGGAGCAAAGATATGCCTCCGGATATAGTCTTCATAGGACTGCCCGGTCACCACCTGCACGATCATCGCCAGGGTCACGAAGTTGGCGTTGGAGTAGGTAAAGCCACCCCCGGGCGGCGAGGCCAGGCTCACGTTCGCCAGCAAACGGACGTGGCGCTCGATCGCATCGGGTTCATCCGGCCAGGTCCATGTGACCATCGTGGGACCCAGCGGCAACCCGCTGGTCTGGTTGATGAGCATGCGCACGGTGATCTGAGCCGAGGCCTTTGGATCAGCGGTGCGGAACCAGGGGATGTAACGCTGGACCGGCGCGTCGAGATCCACTTTGCCGGCTTCGACCAATTGCATCACAGCTAGCGCCGTGAAGGATTTGGTGATGGAGCCGATGAGAAAGGGGGTTTGCGGCGTCACCGGACGGCCGGACTGATCTGCCCGGCCGTAACCCTTCAGGTAGACGATCTGGTCGCCTTTTACGATCGCCAGCGCGAGGCCGGGGATGTGGTCTGAGCGCATGCGTGCTGTGATGTATTCGTCAACCGTTTGGTAGTCTGTCTGATCCTTGCTGGCCAGGGTGTTCCCCCGGAGCGGGCTCATGCCCGCCAGCAGAAGGCACACCCACGGGGTTAAATACCTGTAAACTTTCATCTGAATCACTCCTCTGTATCCATAACATTGCCTGCTGATTCTATTGTGAGTTTGAGTGGGCATATCTATACTGAGCTAACGTCCGGGGATCCCAAAGGAAGACTACGATAGCAGCTATGATTGACAGAAGCACGGTTGTTATGAAGGGGTCGTAATACCCTGTCGTGCCGTAAAAGGGCCACACCACCTCACCGATGTTCACCGTAGCATGAAATGTAACCACGGAAAATATACTCTTTCCGGCGTTGTTGTAGAGCCAGACCATAAGAACGCGCAGCGGGATCATATGGGCTGAGTGCCAGGCGATCCACGCAGTCGTGTGGGGTTCCTCCAACAGCGGAATAAGGTGCCACAGTAACGATACACTTCCCAAAAGGATACTGGCTCCCAGTGCGTTCCACCGGTTCTGAAGGGGATCAAGGGCGCAGCCCGACCAGCCGAGCTCTTCACCGATCGCCAGGGCGAAGAACAGCACGAGAAAGATCGGCACCGTCACACCGGGAAACTGCAGATCCGGCAACTCTACGTCTCTGAAGTTTAGCAGTTCATATTCCAGGATCATGAGAAGAGGAAAGAGCAGAAAGATCGGCACATACCAGATTTTCCTTTTGATGTCTGCTTCAGCAAACGGCCTCCTCAACAGGTGTTTCACGCCCCTGGAGCCACCCTCCCGGTAAACAAGGATCAGCGCGGCGATCATAGGGAGGACCGCGATCGATATATGCCAGAGCAAATTAGGGATGTAAAGCGATGTATTTTCGGGTAGAGCCACGAGATCCGTCGCGCCGATTACCCAGAGTGGAATCGAAAGAACGAAGACCAGGACGAAGTATGACATGAGCCTATTCCCTTGCGAAATGCTAGTATTCATCTTCCTTTTTCCCATTCCTTTCTACTTCATCATCGAGCGATACCTGAGCTTGCCGGATATGGCTGCCTTCCCGTACTGGACTTCTGTGTTGACTCTGTCCACAAGCGGTAAATGCCGTAAAAGCCGGGCAGCATGGGCAGCCAGGCTGTCCACATCCCTGGAAAGTAATGATACGGTCCACCTTCGATCAGCGGGAAGATGTAGTGGGAGGTTTCCATTATTGGAATCATAAACATAAACCAAGCGGCGTAATTCGCCAGCGGATTACGATAAAGCAAGCCGATGCCAGCTAGGATCCATAAGGCTATCCCAATAAAAGCAAATGAGATTAGAAACGTTGGCTCCGTAAAGATTGGGATATCAAACAAATGACTCATCCTCGGAGCAAAGCCCATCAAATACTCCTCCATGATATGGAGGTGAAGGCAGACCACTGTTAATAGATACACTGGCACGATTTGTGGAGAGGCAGGCATTCGGTAGGTTGTTAACCACCAGGCGATCAACGCCAGAATACCTGCTCCACTGACAATCGCTACGACTGCCAATCCAATTTTCTGCTGGCCAAACACAAAAAAAACGGCAAGTAGAAGAACAACTAACGTGAAATAATATTGACGTTTCATTTCATCGACCTCGTAAATCAAAATTTAGAACCAAAACATGCAACTGTTAACCTAGCCGCAGTGTAACAAGAAGCTGGGTATGTAGAAACCATCAAAGGATGTATTTGGGGGTGAAATGAGGGGTGAAATGAAAAAGAAAAAGCGTCCATCAGCAGGATGGACGCTTGATTGATTTGCGGATCTGTCGGTTAGAGCAACCCTAACTCGCGGGCCTGGGCTATAGCCTGGGTCCGGCTCTTCACACCGAGCTTGCCGTAAATATTATGGATGTGTTTTTTCACGGTACTTTCAGCTAGCACCAGTTCTTGCGCAATCTCTTGATTGGAATAACCGGCTGCCACATGCCGCAAGACTTCCAGTTCGCGCTCGCTGAGCGGTTCAATCAGCGGCTGAGGAGCTGCTGCGGTTTCACCCAGAGCATTCAACAAGCGCAGGGCATAAGAGGTGTGCACGTCCTGGGCCACTGCCTGGCGCAGCAGCTTAGTCATAGGTTCGCCTTCATCCAGAAAAATCCGCACAAACCCTTCCGGCTCGGCCAGCCTTAAAGCTTGTTCTAGAGGAGATAAAGCCTGCTCATCGCGTTTTTGGGCGGCAAAGGTGATGGCTTGCAGGATCAGGATCTCGATCAGACTACCGTTGCGTTCGCCTGCTATGGCTGCCTGGTGCAGTCGCAGAAGCAGAGCCTCGGCGTTATCCAGTTTCCCTTGTGCGATCAGCAAGCGTGCCAGGGTTAGATTCTCTATTTCATATAGGTAGGTAAGCGGGGTATCAGGTTGGTTCAAGCCGTTTTCCTGCGCCCAACGGCTCGCAGCGACCAGGTTCCCTTGCGCGATCCATAGCCAAGCCTGGTAACAGGTAGCAGGGGGGATCGGCCAAAGACGGCTCACCTGTCTTTGCTGGGAATGCTGAAGAGCGGTTCGAATGGCTTCCTGACTGCCGGTTACGTCACCCTGAGTCTGACGCAGCCAGGCCAGCCAAACATTGCCGGTAATCAAGATATGAGGGTGCCCACCTTCTTGTCCCAGCTTGATTCCTTTTTCCAGGTACTCTGCGGCAGCGCTTAGCTCATTGTGCTCACGTAACAAGTCGGCCAAAGCCACATACAGAATGCCGGCTGCTGGGAAATCCTGCCAACCGCGACGGGCGACCAACTCCAGCCCATCCTGGCAGAGCTCGAGCGCTTGCTGCAGGTGTCCCTGGGCTCGAAGTAATCGGGTATTCAGGTAAATAGCAAACAAGGTGTTTGCCATAAGTTGAGTCAATTGGCCGGTAGCAATGATTTCCTCGAGCAGTTTCAAGGCTGGCTCGAACTCATCTTGAAAATAGTAAGCAATGGCCAAATTAAGGTTGACCATAGCCCGGGGCAGTAAGGCTTGCTGAGGCAGGAAGGATAACGCCTGGAGGGATAAGTTGACGGTTGAGGCAAATTCGCCATTCAACCGCACAAGATAAGCTTGTATGGCAGCGATATAACCTTGCACTTCAGGGGTCCGTTTTGTTTCATCCGCTTCAAGCCTGACCTCAATGGATTCCAGGTGGTTTGCGGCCTCCGTAATTTGCCCATTCAGAAATAAGCCTATGACCTCTTGGAGTCCTAAAAATGGACGGGCTTGTACCTCATCCTCAGGTAATTTATCCAACCAGGTGAGCAACCTTGCTAATTTGCTCTGCTGGATCATCGCTGGTGCGACTTGCTCAACCAGCATTGCCGCGCGACCAAACGCCTGAGCTGCTAGCGCATGCTGCACGGCCGGCCCATTCAAGCCCGCTTCCTCGTACCATACACTGGCTCTAAGATGTAGCGCGGCTAATTGATCGGGATATGTTAGGATGAGACGATGGCGCAGCAGGTCGGCAAAGAGATGATGGTAACGATACCAATAACGTTGACTGTCCAGGGGGTGGATAAACAGGTTGGCGTGTTCGATGTACTCTAATAGCTCTTGCGCTTTGCGAGGTGCCTCACTCCCTTTCAAGACTGCCTCGCATAATGGGCCGCAGAGTTGATCCAAAATGGAGGTGTATAGGAGAAAGGTTTGCACTTCGGCAGGCTGTTGTTGTAACACCTCATCTACCAGGTAGTCCATAATATAGCGATGACTCCCTGTAAAATCTTCAATGAACTGGGTCGCATCTGCTTCTTCTCGCTGTTGCAGTGAAAGAGCGGCCATTTGCAGGCCGGCAATCCAGCCTTCGATACGAAGATCAAGGGCGTATATCTCCTCCGCAGTGAAGTTTAGACCTGTCATTTGCTGTAGAAACTGGGCCGTCTCTATCGGGGTGAAGCGCAAATCAGCACCGCGCAACTCGTTCAACTGACCATTAGCGCGCAATCGTGAAAGCGATAAGTTGGGATCAACCCGGCTGGTGATCACCAGATGTAAAAGCGTTGGCATGTGTTCAATGAAAAAGGTGAGAGCTTCATCGATTGCTTCTGTTTCGATCGTGTGGTAATCATCCAGAACCAGAATAGATGTTTCCGATATGGCCGTCAGGTCATTGAGGAGTTTCGCGAGCAGTATATGACTACTTGGCAGCGGTGATGAATGGAGCAAGGGCAGCATGTCCATCCCCAGTTCGGGCGAAATGGTCTGCAATGCTGCAATAATGTAGGTGAAAAAACGAGCCAGGTCATTGTCATCTTCATCGAGCGAAAGCCAGGCTGCTTTGAGCTTAACCTGCTCAAGCCAATAGCTCACCAGCGTTGTTTTACCAAAACCGGCCGGGGCGGAAATAAGAGTTAATTTACCAGGCAGACCTTCATTCAGTCGCTCAACCAGGCGCGGACGATTGATGAGGCTGGACTTAAGTCCGGCCATGGGGTCAGCGCGAGTCGTAGGGATATAGAGTTTAGTTTGCAGCAGGGGCTCATCCACATTATTAGAATACCACGTTCAAAATTGGATGAAAAGAGTACAATTAAAGGCTGACAGATCTTCAGTTAAAGCGATTTACCAGCGCAGTTAAAACTGAACCAGTTGTCCCCATGCGAAAACTTTTTCTACTAGGAGTTCAAGTTTCTTCGCTTGTGCCCACATCCAGATGCTTCGATTTGCGAGCGATCAAACGAAAGTTTTCGGAGAAAGTACGCCACCTGCCACCTTCGCTGCCCAAATAGATTATTCACAAGGTGCCCTGCGTGCAATGGAAGATGATGACCAAGTCGTTATGTCTTGTTTGGGGCGATTGTGCTGGTTGAGCGCTTGATGTCACCGGGAAGTGAGATGGGGCTGGTTTCGTCTGTCTCTTTTACCAACCAAACTCATCTGGCGGGATCTATCTGCCTGAGGATAGCTTTGTTCCCCTCCGACTCGGCGGAGGATGGTGATCCTGTCTAATGATATTAAAACCAGCCGTGATGCAGTTGCAGCCTCGGATATACAAAACCTTACAGTCTATTTCTGGGCGGTTCGTTGAAACTCATTTAGTTAA